>OY969570.1:2237500-5811497 GCA_963701155.1 uncultured Gemmatimonadales bacterium | reverse complement strand
GCGGCAGGCGCCGTGCGTGCTCTTCTTCGACGAGGTGGACGCGCTGGCCGGGCGCCGCAGCGACTTCCAGAACGGCGGCGGGCGCTCCCTGATCAACCAGTTCCTCTCGGAGCTGGACGGCATCGACGGGGGCAACGACGGGCTGCTGGTGCTCGCCGCCACCAACGCGCCCTGGCACCTGGACCCCGCCTTCCGCCGCCCGGGGCGCTTCGACCGCGTGATCTTCGTTCCTCCGCCGGACCAGCCCGCGCGCGCCTCCATCCTGGAGATCCTCTGCCGCACCCGGCCGGTGCACGAGATCGACTACGCCAAGATCTCGCGCGCCACCGAGCACTTCTCCGGCGCGGACCTCAAGGCGGTGGTGGATACGGCGGTGGAGGCGAAGCTGGGCGAGGCGATGCGCGCCGGCCGCCCCATCCCCCTCACCACCGCGGACCTGCTGGGGGCGGCAAAGAAGGTGCGCCCCAGCACCCGGGAGTGGTTCTCCACCGCGCGCAACTACGTTCTGTACTCCAACGAGAGCGGGCTGTACGACGACGTGAAGCCCTGGCTGAAATGATCGACTCCCCGCACCGCCAGCGCGGCGCCCTGCTGGCCGAGCAGGGGCGCTACGAGCTCGCCGAGCGCGAGTACCGCCGCGCGCTGGGCGACGACCCGGACGACGCACTCACGCACGCCCTGCTCGCCCTGGCGCTGGCGGACCAGGGCGGGCGCGACGAGGAGGCGCTCAGCGAGGCGCGCGCCGCCGTGGCGCTGGAGCCGGACCTGTCCTTTGCCCACTACGCCGAGGCGCGCGTTCACCTGGAGGCCGACCGCGCGGATGCAGCCGAGCGCGCCGCGGCCACGGCCGTGCGCATCGACCCGGACCATCCGCGCGGCTACATGGCGCTCTCCGCCGCGCACGGCGCCCGCCGCCGCTGGCAGGACGCGCTCGCCGCCGCGGACATGGGGCTGGCGCTGCGCCCCACGCACGCGCCGCTGCTCAACCTGCGCGCGCAGGCGCTGGTGCAGTTGGGGCGCAGGGACGAGGCGGCGAGCACCCTGCGCGGCGCCCTGGCCGACGACCCGGAGAACGCCGGCACCCACGCGAACCAGGGGTGGGCGCTCCTCCACGCCGGTGACCGCTCGGGGGCGCTGGGGCACTTCCGCGAGTCGCTGCGGCTGGACCCCACGGGCGAGTGGGCGCACGCCGGCCTGGTGGAAGCGCTCAAGGCGCGCAACCCGGTGTACGCGGCGATGCTGCGCTACTTCCTGTGGATGCAGCGGCTGGACGGGCGCACCCGCTGGCTGGTGATCCTGGGCGGCTACTTCGGCTACCGCGTGGTGCGCACCGTGGCGCGCGACAACCCCGCGCTGGCGCCCTGGCTGTTGCCGCTGATGGTGGCCTACGGCGCCTTCGTGCTCCTGAGCTGGATCGCGCCGCAGCTCTCCAACGCGGTGCTCCTGGCCAGCCCCGACGGGCGCTACGCCCTCTCGGACGAGCAGCGCCGCTCGGGCCTGTGGATGGCGGCCGGCGTGGGCGCCGCCCTCGTGCTGGGCGCCGCCGCCCTCCTCACCCGCGCGGACTGGGCGGTGAGCGGCGCCGTCCTCGCCGCCGGCCTCCTCATCCCCCTCGCCTCCGTCTTCCGCGGCCCGCGCGGCCGCCCCACGCCGAAGATGACGATCGTGGCCGGCGCGCTCTACGCCCTCGCCACCCTCTCCGTCGCCCTCCTCGCCGCGGGGATGGACGACATGTCGATGACGCTCTTCGGCATCGTGCTGCTGGGCATCATCGCGATCTCCTGGATCTCGAACCTGCGGAGCGGGTAGGCGGCGAAGCTCATCGGGAGGCACCCTCACCCGCGAAATCTTCCAGCTTCCGCAGACGCACGGTGCCGTCGTGCCGCAGGTTCTCCCGCAGCCAGCCGAGGTGGCCGGCGCCGTAGATCACCAGGACGCGCTCTTCGGGAGAGGCGATCAGCGCGCGGATGTGGTGATGGATGCGGATGTTCCTCTGGAACCAGGCGGCCATCAGGTCCGGGCCCGCGTACTCGAACCGCTCGCCGAAGGGGATCAGCGCATAATCGTCCGCGAGGGCCCGGGCGGCCATGGAGTCGGCGTTCATGAACCGGAGCGTCTCCAGGATCGTGTGCGTGCGCAGGAAGTCGTCTTCCTCCTTGACCCGGGCGGCCACCTGCGCCTGGACGGCCGCGAACTGCTCCTGCCGGCCGTTGGCCACCGCGTAGTTCCGCACGCGGTAGAACGGGAAGTCGCCGTCCACGTCCACCGGGTACACCGCCGTGTGCCCCAGCTCCCGGGCGAGCCGGAACGCGATCTGGTCGGTCTCGTTGCGCGTCAGCGTGTACTTCCCCGCGAGGAAATCGGTGTAGCGCTGCGCCACGGTGCGGCTCCCGGCCGCGGCTTCGATCGCGATCCGGGTGGGCCGGAAGCGCCTCAGCACCGCCGTCAGCTCCGCGATCTCCCGCTGCCGCTTCGGCGACAGCACGTCGTCCACCTGCAGGTTGTGGACATCGCGCCCGGGGTTCCCCATGTGAAAGGTCCCCACCACCAGGACCTCGGGACGCCCCACCGATTGAGCCGAAACCGCCGCCGGAACGGCCAGCGCCCACAGCAACACAGCCGCCGTCTTCTTCATCTCTCTCCCGTGGCTCGTCCTCGCGCAATCCCCTCCTTTAGAGATGCGGCATACCGCTGGATGGTTTGAACCCGCGCGGCGGCCCGGCGCCTGGTCACCTGCCGGGTACGGCGGCGTCCTCCGCGCCATCGACCCGCCGCAAGCTCACGCGACCCTCCCACCGGTAGCGCCGGATCACCCGCCTGATCGCGTCCGTGGCCGTGCCGATCTCCTGCCGCCGCATGCCGCGCACGGTGAAGCGGTGCGTCGCGCGGTCTACTTCGTCCAGGAGGACGTCGTCGCAGACGCCGCGCACGGCACGATATACATCCTCGCCGAAATCGCGGAACCGTGGGATCATCTCCGGATCGGCCTCGTTCAGCGCGATCTCGATCGCCGTACTCATTCTCTGTGTCTCCGTGCCTCTGTGTGAGCCAGGTCGTTGTGCTCCCCGCGCGCCGAGCTTACCTTCAGATCACCAAAAGCCGCCAGGGGTACCCCGCAGCAACGCGGGGTTGAGACAGTCCCTTGGAACCTGATCCGGTTCAAACCGGCGTAGGGAGCGCGGCGTGTCGCAGTTCGGCCTCTCGCGTACCCGGCATCCGTCCGTGCGCCAGCGTCCGAGGGCGCCACCCCATGCTTCCGGGGTGGCGCCCTTTTGCGTCGCCCACACGGACGCACACCAGCGGGAGAAGAGCATGAACAACGGGGAACGGGGAACGGGGAACGGGGAACGGGCCGGCGACTACGGCGCCAACTTCCCCGCATCGCGCAAGGTGTACGTGGAGGGCCGCCACGGCGTGCGCGTGCCCATGCGCGAGATCGCCCTCTCCGGCGGCGAGCCGCCGCTGCGCGTGTACGACACCAGCGGCCCGCTGGGGACTGACGTGCGACGCGGCCTGGAGCCGTTGCGCGCCGAGTGGATCCGCGCCCGGGGCGACGTGCAGGAAGTGCGTGAGGGCGTGAGTGCGTCCGTGCGCTCCAGCCTTACGCACTCACGCCCTGACGCACTCACGCACTTCCCTCTGCGCGGCACGGGCGGCGTCACCCAGATGGCCTACGCGCGGCGCGGCGAGATCACCACGGAGATGGAGTACGTGGCGCTGCGTGAGGGGATGAGCCCGGAGTTCGTGCGCGACGAGGTGGCGCGGGGGCGCGCCATCATCCCCGCCAACATCAACCACCCGGAGCTGGAGCCGATGATCATCGGCCGCGGCTTCAAGGTCAAGGTGAACGCCAACATCGGCAACTCGGCCGTCACCTCGTCGATCGAGGAAGAGGTGGAGAAGCTGCGCTGGGCCACGCTGTGGGGCGCCGACACGGTGATGGACCTTTCTACGGGCAAGAACATCCACGAGACGCGCGAGTGGATCCTGCGCAACTCGCCCGTCCCCATCGGCACGGTGCCCATCTACCAGGCGCTGGAAAAGGTGGGCGGCGTGCCCGAGGAGCTCACCTGGGAGCTGTACCGCGACACCCTGATCGAGCAGGCCGAGCAGGGGGTGGACTACTTCACGGTGCACGCGGCCGTGCTGCTGCGCTACGTGCCCATGACGGCCAACCGCCTCACCGGCATCGTGAGCCGCGGGGGGAGCATCATCGCCAAGTGGTGCCTGGCCCACCACCGCGAGTCGTTCCTGTACACGCACTTCCGCGAGATCTGCGAGATCATGCGCGCGTACGACGTCTCCTTCTCGCTGGGCGACGGCCTGCGCCCCGGCTCCATCCGCGACGCCAACGACGAGGCGCAGTTCGCCGAGCTGCGCACCCAGGGCGAGCTCAACAAGATCGCCTGGGAGTTCGACGTGCAGACGATGAACGAGGGCCCCGGCCACGTGCCCATGCACCTGATCCAGGAGAACATGGACCGGCAGCTCGAGTGGTGCCACGAGGCCCCCTTCTACACCCTGGGGCCGCTCACCACGGACATCGCGCCGGGCTACGACCACATCACCAGCGCCATCGGCGCCGCGCAGATCGGGTGGTACGGCACCGCCATGCTGTGCTACGTCACCCCCAAGGAGCACCTGGGCCTCCCCAACCGCGACGACGTGAAGGCCGGCGTGATCACCTACAAGATCGCCGCCCACGCCGCCGATCTCGCCAAGCGCCACCCCCGCGCCCAGGAGTGGGACGACGCGCTCAGCAAGGCCCGCTTCGAGTTCCGCTGGCGCGACCAGTTCAACCTTTCCCTGGACCCGGTCACCGCCCTCTCGTACCACGACGAGACGCTGCCCGCGGAGGGCGCCAAGATCGCCCACTTCTGCAGCATGTGCGGCCCCAAGTTCTGCTCGATGAAGATCACGCAGGACGTGCGCGACTACGCCGCCAAGCAGGCCGCCGCGGAGGCGGGGATGGCGGAGAAGTCCGTGGAGTTCCGCGAGGGGGGCGCTGAGATCTACCGGGTGACGACGGAAGTAGTCGCCTCGGATTGATGATTTCGGCTCGATGGGCACGCGGGAAGGAGGACAGCCGGCGTCCTCCTTCCCGCGTGCGTTGAATTCAGATCAAGCTCTTTCGCTGCTTGCCTCCTTCTGGATTTCCGCGCGCCGGGCCTCAACCCGCCGCACAACATCGCGCGCCACCTCCGAGATCTCCCGCGCGACATCTACCTCGGCGCCGGCAAGGTACTGCACCGCTACCACCAGGGGCTCGAGTGCTTCTTCCCGGCCCGTGGCGCGGATCACGTCCAGCACGCGGTCCTCGTATCCGGCGGCGACCGCATCGATGAAGAAGCTGATCGTCTCGTTTAGCCCGGCAGCGAGCATCGTCTCGTGCTTCAGGAATTCCGCGGCTTCGGCGAGCGCGTCCTCCCACTTTCCTTGAGCCCCCAGCAGTGACGCCAGTGTATGCCGAATTTCTCCGTTGTCCGGCGCAATGCTCACAGCGCGTCGTACCCACCCTTCAGCTTCGCCATAACCACGTTGGTAGCGACGAGCGAAGAACGTCCACCCCACGGCGTTCAGCAGATCTGCGGACGGCGATTCACCGAGATGCTCTTTCGCGGCCAACTCAGCGTCCTCAAATCGCCCTTCATCCAGAAGGAGATCAATGAGTTCAGAAAGTACTCCAACGTTCTGCGCATCGATCTGGAGCACGGCTCGTAGATCTCGTTCGGCCTCTTCGACCCGACACAGCTTGCGGAGACTCAATGCGCGCCAAATGCGGAGCGATGGCCTCCGTGGATCAATTTCAACCGCTCGATCGTACGACCTCAGCGCCTCTTCCGAGCGCCCGAGGTCGATCAGTGTCATGCCTAGGTTCTCCCACGCCCTACTCTGCTGCGGATCTATCCCAACCGCACGCTCGTAGGACTCCAGCGCTTCCGCCGTGCGCCCGAGATCGCCCAGTGCGACCCCACGGTTGTACCACGCCGCTGCGTGCTGCGGATTGATCTCGACCGCACGTTCGAAGGACTCAAGCGCTTCCGCCGTGCGCCCGAGATTGCTCAGTGCAATCGCACGGCTGTTCCACGCCACTGCGTTCTGCGGATCAATCTCGACCGCACGTTCGCAGGACTCAAGCGCTTCCGCCGTGCGCCCGAGGCCGCTCAGTGCAATCCCACGATTGTTCCACCCCGGTGCGTGCTGCGGATCGATCTCGACCGCACGTCCGCAGGACTCCAGCGCTTCCGCCGTGTGCCCGAGAAGACCCAGTGCGACCGCACGGTTGTTCCACGCCGCTGCGTGCCGCGGATCGATCTCGACCGCACGTTCGTAGGACTCCAGCGCTTCCGCCGTGCGCCCCAGGCCGCTCAGTGCAATCCCCCGGTTGTACCACGCCGCTGCGTGCTGCGGATCGATCTCGACCGCACGTTCGTAGGACTCCAGCGCTTCCGCCGTGCGCCCGAGATCGCCCAGTGCGACGCCATGGCGGACCCATGCAGTTGCAGCCCGTGGATTGATCTCAATCGATCGGTTGATCGCGCTTAGGGCCCGCTCGGGATCCCTCACGCGCAGGTATAAAAAGTCTGCATAACGGTTCCAACCCGCCGCATTTTTGGGGGCCAAAACAAGTGTTTTCTGAAACGCGGCGTCCGCTTCATCGAGCCGTGCGGAATCCTCCGCAATAACTTCTGCCATGCGCAGCAGCGTCTCCGGCTCATTGGTGTCTTCGATCCGCAGCTTCGCGAGCGCTGCTGCAGACTCCACATCGTCGCTCAGCTCCGGCTGGCAATGCCGCTGGATTAGTTCCAGCACTGACGCGGGTGCGTCAGGCATCCCCTCAATGGTAGAGCGCGTCGCGTCGATGATCTGCCGGGTGAGCTGCGGCTCGCGCACCTGCTGCATGATGGCCTCATACGCCACAAAGTGCTCCTGCCGCGCGCCCGCCGTGAACTGGACGGCCTCGTCTACCAGGGACCGCGTGGTTTTCACAAGCGCATCGCCACGGTACAGGCTGACCATGAACCGAACCACCGCATGCACCCGACTGGCTGTGGGGCCGCGGCGGCGCATGAGATGGTAGATGTTGTACATGCGCTCGGCGACCTGGTAGTACTGCGCGCGGCCGCGCTTGTACGGCAGGGTCACGGCCCCACGGTCCGCGAGGCGCTTCAGGAGGGCGCTCGCCATGTTCACATCCAGGCGCGCGGTCTCAGCGACGCGGCGGGCGGTGGAGGGGTCCCACAAATCAGCGAGCGTGACGAAAACCTTCCGCTCCTGTGGCGGAAGGCTGTCCAGGTGGTGCTTGAAATACTCGGTGTGCTCGTCCACCAGCCGCGTGAGGTCGCTCATCAGCGAGTGGAACGACGTCTTCGCGGCGAACTCGGAGAGGATGCGGATCAGACGCGGATTGCCGCCGGTCAGGATCTGGAGGGGGCGCATCTGGATTGCGGGGACGTCCTGGCCGGTATTCGCGGCCCAGATCGCCTGCGCTTCCCCCTGATCCAGCGGGTCCAGCTCGATGATGCGGAACAGCTCATACAGCGCGCTGTTGTAGTCGTCGATCTCCTCGAAACGGCTCGTCGCGGTGGCGAGCAGCATGATGCGCGGCTCGTTCATCAGCGCCTGGCGCAGCACCCAAACATCGTCGCTGCTGATCTGGCCGCCGAGGAGCATGTTGAGGTTCTCGACGACCAGCAGGAGCCGCTTCCCCTGCTCGTCCGCGAAATCCATGAGCTGCGCGATGGCGCGGAGCCGCAGCCGGCCGTCGTCGCGCTCCGCGAGGAGTTCCTCGTGCGCGCGCTTCCACCGAGCCTCCCCCGTCTGCTCGCCCACCTGGAAGAGCGCCTCCAGCCAGAACTCCCCAGGTGTGGTCACCTGATAGGTCTCCTCGCCGAAGGTCACGGGGTACCACGCCGCCCGCAACTCCAAGTCTCTGCGCACCTCAGCGGCGGTGCGCAGCACGAGCGTGGTCTTGCCGATCCCGCGCGGCCCGATAACGAGGAGGTGCTGGTTGGAGCCGTCCGTGTTGTCGCGGATCACCTCCAGGATGCGGGCCAGCTCCGCCTGGCGCGCCACAAACGAGGCGATGAGCGCCTCGTCGGTGAGGAAGGCAGGGTTGTACTTCATGGAGGGAGGCTGCACGATTAGCTCTCCCGCTGAAGGGCGGGCGTGTAGCCGAACGCGCCGAAGCGACGCTTCCACCAGTCGCGCAGCAGCGTGGAGGTGAAGGTGAGGCCACCGGCCCCATCGCGCAGATAGCCGTCGTGCTCCAGGATGCCGATCACCTCACGCGTCTGCTCCATTCCGTCGCGGTCCGCCAGGCCGAACTCCCGCTGAAGAGCCCGGATCGCGTCCGGCGACAGGTGGCCGGCAACCGCCGCCTCGGTCAGCAGCTCCAGGGTAAAGGGGAGGATCTTCCGCCCGACCATCAGCCGCAGCCGCTCCTCGAAGGTGCTCAGCTCCGCGTGGCCGCGGGAGCTAAGCATCCGCTCCTCGTACACGCGGTCCACGTCCTCCACGCTGCACTCCGCGCAACGGCGCCGTTCGCAGTCTTCGTGGATATTGCCGAAGAACATTTGCACGTGGTGGGGAATGCACGAGCCCAGGCGCTCCACGACGCGTTCGGTGGCTCCTTGGAGGAACGCCACTCGGTAGCCCTGCGCCAGGGCTTCCAGGCAGCCGATCGCCGTCTCCGGCTTCCACGGGTCGAGGTAAAAGGGGCGCAGGTGGTTGATGGTCGCGCTCAACTCCGCCTGCCGGAGGATCGGCTCGAAGCCGATGGATCCCGTCACCACGAAGCGGATCTGTCCGTTGTGGCGAATCGTCTGCGCGCGCAGCCACGACATGAACTCGTCAGTGGCCGCGACGCGCTCGGGCGTGATCTCAAGCGCGTTCGTATCCGAACCCTTGAGGATGCGGTTGACCATGATGGGCACTTCATCCATAAAGACGACCACCGGCTGCTCGGCCGCGGCGAGGCCTGCCAGAAGCTGCTCGCCTTTGTTCTCCCAATTCGACTGGAGCAGCCCTTCGCGGATCTTGAGCTGGATCTCCTGGATCTGGAGCGACTCCACGACCCCGGCAGCCGTGCCGAGCGCGTTTCCGAACACCTCGCGCGTCTTCGCCCACAGCGTCTTGTGCGGATGCGTAGCCGCGCTCAGCGCCGCCACGAAGTCCAGAGACGAGGCCGCGTCCTGAAGATCCACATGCAAGCAGGTGTAGCGCTTTTCAAGGCGCCGGGCCATCTCGCGCATCAGACTGGTCTTTCCGATGCGGCGTTGCGCGACGAGGTACAAATTCGCCCCATCGTCGATGTACTGCTCGAACAGCTTTGTCTCGGCGTCACGATTCCAGAACCGATCCTCGCCTGCGACCCAGTTGCCGTGGGCCTGCTTCAGTGTAGCCATGATCCCTCACAGGTTCTCGGCTCCGATGAACAACCCATTGGCACAACCATATTCACCAACGGTTTTGTTGTCAACAATTTCGTTGGGAATGTGGATCCGCTTAAGTCTGCTGCCCTGGCCCAGTTCAATCTCTCCCTCGATCCGGTCACTGCCCTCCGCTTAGGAAGAAGCGCTGCCAGCAGAGGCGCTAACATCACCCGCTTCTGCTCCGCTCACGCCCCGAGTTTGCTTCTTGAAGATCACGCAGGACGTCCGCGACTACGCCGCCAAGCAGGCCACCGCGGAGACGGGGATGGCGGAGAAGTCGGTGGAGTTCAGGGAGAAGGGCGCGGAGATCTACCTGCCGGAGCCGGCGGTGCCGTGAGCCGCTGTGTCACTTGATCGAATATCACATAAACCGCGCGAGACCCGCTTCCTTGGGTCTCGCGCGGTTCAGCGATCCGGCAACGTAGCCTCGCCAGCTTCCGGCCGAGTAGGGATCGCTGGATGGCCCACCGACCACCTGCGATGCTGCGGAGTGGATCACGGAGGGAGCGGAACGGCGGAAGGTCGGGAGCGACTTCCGGCCGTGGGCAGCACCCCCACCTTCATGCGGTAGATATGCGTCGGCGAAGATGCTCGTGCCGCCCGGTGAACTCCGCACCTGCTTCGGGCGGCGCGAACGGCTGCTTCATCAAAAGATCCGGGCGGAACCCTCCGTCCGGGCGGGTGCGTCTTCGCGCGGCGCGCCACCCACCGCGTAGGACGCGAACAGCGAGAGTAGCGGGCGCGCCGTGCGGCGACGGCTCTCCTGCGTGAAGGTTGGGCCGGCGACGCGGAACTTGAGGCGGTCGCCGCGGAATGGGTCGCTGAGGCGCAGCGTAACGCGCGCGCGGGTGCCGGCGAGCCGCTGCGTAAGGGCCAGCTCGCTGGTGAACGCCGGCAGGATCTCGCCCTGTTCGATCACCTGCGCGCTCCGGCGGTACGCGTAGAGCTGCGCGGTGGTGTTCTCAGCCACCCGCAGATCGACCGTGAGCCGCGCCGTGGCGTACGCGCCACTGCTGCTGGACACGCCGGCTGTCGTCTCCACGTGGACGACGCTGCCCACCAGCGTCGCGACGGTGCCGTCCGCCAGGCGGGCGCGCACGCTGGCGTCGGCGCCGGTGGCACGCGCTCGCTCCAGGTTCTGCAGCGTGGTCGCCGAGCCGCCCCGCGCCGTGGTCGCCATGAGCGGGCGGATGGGGTCCCGCGTCCAGCGAAGAAAGGGCGTGAGCTGCAGAGCCCATCGCGAGCCGTGCCGCGCCACGCCGAGCTCCACCTGGTCCGAGAGCTCCGGCAGCAGCGACGGGTTGCCGATGATCTCGTCCATGTCGTCCATGGAGAACGGGTTCAGCATCTCCGGACCCGGGCGGTTGATGCGGCGGGCGTACGCGAGCCGGTACACGAGGGCGCGGCGCGCATCCGTCCATTCGCCGCTGAAGCTGGGGAAGAAGCGCACCGCCCTCCGGTCGCTGGCGGTATCCAGCTCGATGTGGGTCCGGTCCGCCTCCACACGCAGCCCCGCCTCCGCGCGCACGCCGCGTGTGGAGCGGTGCGCGGCGAGATAGCCGGCGTGCACCTGCGTCCGGTAGCGGTAGGCGCGCGACACGCTCGCGTCGAAGTGGGCCGCGTCCTGCGCGGCAGTGAGGGTGCGGAGCTGGGATTCGTGCCCCGCGTCCACGCTGATTCCGGGGAAGCGCATGGCGAGGTCGTTCCGGAGGACGTGCTCACGCCGCCGCGACGCCATGACGGCGGTCATGTAGCGGAAGCCTCCATCCGTGTCGTCGTATTCGCCGCGGAAGCGCTCATGGGCGAAGCTGGTGCGCGCCTCGGAGGTGAAGCGGGCGCGCCCCCGGTGCACGCCCGCGACCGCGCTCAGCTCGGCCGACGGGATCACGTGCTCCAGCAGGGTGCGGGTGGTGCTCGTCGCCCGGTTGCCCGCCGCATCCGTGTAGACGAACTCATTGCTGCTCCGGTACGCGCCTTCCATCCAGGAGTACGTGCCGCGGAGCGCCAGGGACGTGTTCGGGGTGGGCGCTGCCGCCGCGCCCGCCATCACGGAGTGCAGGCGGTGATTCTCACGCGCGCGGCTGTCCTGGTCCGTCTGGAGGGGGAGATCCCCGGGCACGAGGCTCCAGCGCGCCGTCTTCAGCTCCGTCCGCGGCCTCATGCTGGACAGGGAGTACATCGCGTCCCACCCCAGGACGCCGCCCACGTTGCCGGTGGCGGCGGCGGAGCCCATGTAGTGATCCTCCGTCGCCACCGACCCCGCCAGCGAGCGCGTGCCGGTGCGTGGCGCGGCATCTTCCCGGAAGACGAGGTTCACCACGCCGGCGGCGCCGTCCGCACTCTGCCGCGCGGATGCGGCGGTGCCCGCCTCGACGCGTTCCAGCGCCGCCGCGGGCATCTGGCGGAGAAACGCGGCTAGGGCGTCGCCGGTGAGCGGGGTGCGTCGCCCGTTCACCAGCACGAGCACGCCGGTGCCGCCGCGCATGCCGATGCGCCCGTCCGCGTGCAGCTCCACGCCGGGCACCGTGCGCAGGAGGTCCGCGATGCTGCCGCCCGCCGCGGCGGAGGCGCGCGTGTGGACGACGGTGCCGCCGCCGCGCAGGTGGACGGCGTCACGTTCCGCCTGCACGGCGAGCGTGTCCAGCGGCAACGGACCGCACTGGAGGCGTACGCTGCCCACACGCACGGGCGCGTTCGCCAGGGCCACCTGGCGGCGGTGCGGCTCCTGCCCCGGGTAGCCGATCTCCAGCGTGTACGTGCCGGCACCGGCGCGGAGGGCAAAGCGGCCGGCGGCATCGGCCGCCGACGCCGCCATGAGGTGGCGGCCGGGGCCGTCGCCGTGGAAGAGCCGTGCGACCGCGCCGTGCGACGGGGTGCCTTCCGCGCAGTGGGCCGTTCCCGTCAGCTCCGCCCGCGCACCGACGGTTGGAGCACCATGATGTTCGTGCTGTGCCGCCGCGGGTGTGAGGATGGCGCACGTGGCGGCGCACGCGATCACTGCCGCGCGTGCATATCCGCGCAGCGCGGGCCGGCTTCCCGCCGCGTCCCTCATCGCCCGGCGGCGGCGGGCGGGCGGTGGAAGGCCGCCACCCGACCCGCGACGATCCGCGTCATTCGCAGCTCACCGCCGGCCGGTAGGTCTGGTTGAGCAGGCTTCCGGAGCCGCCACCGACCGCGGTGCCGCCGCCGGTCACCCAGATGAGTCCGTCCACGAAGGCCGCGCCCACCACGCCGTGAACGGGCACCGGCATGTTGCTGAGCCGTACCCACTGGTTGGTGCGGGGATCGTAGTAGTCATGCTGGGGCGTCATGGCCGACGGTGCCTCGCCGCCCCACAGGTGGAAGCAGCCCCGGGCGAAGACGCCGTTGATCCCGCTGCGGGCGCTCAGCAGGGGGGCCGCGGTCGTCCAGCTTCGCGTCTGCGGGTCGAAGACCTCGTGCGCATCCGATTTCAGCGGCGACAGGCCGTTGCCGAGACGCCCGCCCACGATGTGGATGCGTCCGTTGATCGCCACACCGGCAATGTGGTTGCGCTGGCTGGGCAGATTCGGAAGCACCTCCCACACGTCGGCGGCCGGGTCGTAGACGGCGAAGTCCGCTCCGCGCGGCACGCGTCCCCCGGCGACGTAGATCTTGCCGCCGTGCGCAACCGCTACGCCCCCGCTGCGCGCGGTCGGCATGCGCGCCTTCGCGGCCCAGGTGCCTATCGCGGGGTCCAGCTCGTAGACCAGGTCCACGGCCGAGGCGCCTTCCTGGTCGTCCGTGGTCTGGCCGCCGATCAGGTAAACCTTCCCGTTGACCGCGGCCGCCATCCCGTGGTTGTTGGGCTGCGGGAGCAGCGGCCCGAGCTGCCAGACGTTGCTCGCCACGTCGTAGATCTGCACCGTGCGGGCCGTCTGCCGGGATGGGGGATACCCGCCCAGCACGTAGAGCCGGCCGTTGGCTTCGGCGAGCGCGAACTCGGAGTTGTTCTGGAGCAGCGGGGCCCGGAGTCCCCATTCGCCGTCGACCGGCACCCGCACGCGGACGCGAACGGAGTCACGCACGTCCGCGCGGCTGGCGATCGTGGCGACCACGTACGTCTGGCCGGCCGCGACGCCGCTGATGGCACCGCTGGCATTCACGGTCGCCACGGCGGGGTCGCGAGAGACGTACTGTGCCGGGTCGGCGGTATTGACCACCGTGGCGGTTGCCGAAGCAGAAGCGCCCACGTCCAGGGTGACGCTGTCCGCGGCGAACGTGAGCTGCGGATCGCCGTTCTGGCCAGCCGGGTTCCTGTCGCACGCGAGGAACGCGGCTGCCGCCGACATCACGCCGACGATCGCCATTGCCGATTTCATCTGTGCTCTCCAGGGAAACGGTTCGTACGCCGCGCTCGGGTCCTCACCGGCCGGCCGGGCCCATGGCCATCGCCGCGCCGATGCTCCACCTCTTCCCGCCTAACTGCCGGGTGGTGCGTCGAGGCCAATCTTCTCGTGCAGCCATTTGTGCCGGTCGAGCACGGCCTGTGGACTGAGGCTGTGTCCCGTGTCGTACCAGCGAATCTCCTTGGGCTGCGGCGCGGCGGCGTGCAGCTCCTCCGCCTCGTACGCGGGGATGAACTCGTCGGACCTCCCGTTCTGCAGCAGCAGCGGGACGTTGGCGTGCCCCACGTATCGAATGGGCTCCACGGGCGCCATCGCGCGAATCCAGGCGACACGCACGGCACACGGGAGCATGGAGATGAGCTTGGACCCCTGGGGACCGGTGGCGTGCGAGACCTGGCCCGCGTGTCCCACGACGAGCGCCGCCGTTTTCAGGCGCCGTTCGATGCCGACGAACAGCGCACCCGTCGCGCCGCCCCAACTGAAGCCGACGTAGGCGATGCGGCCGGCGTCGACGGTGGGGAGCGAGCGCAATACGTCCACGGCACGCTGCAGGTCTTTGATCACCTGGATCTGCTCGGCCGCGTCCTGGGCGGTGAACCGGAACTCCGGTCCCTGGCGGCGGGAGAATGGCGCGTCGATGGCGATCACGACGGCACCGTACCGCGCTTGATTCTGCGCGATGCCCGACATGGCGCTCGCGCTGCCGGGAAGCCCGTGCATGATCACCATGCCGGGGCGCGGCCCCGAGCGCGTGACCGGGTCCCACAGCATCCCGGTCACCAGGCCGCCGTCCGGACTGCTGAAGGAGATATTGCTGGCCTCGACGCCGTTGTTCGTCGACAGGACCGTCTTCTGCAGATTCAGCGGCGCGCCGGCATCATAGCTGAACAGGCTCAGGTCCGCGGCGGTCGCCATCCCGCCGAAATCGGGACGTGCACCTGAGCAGGAATCGGCGTACACGCGAACCCGCACGGAGTCACGCAGGTCCGGGCGGCCGGAGAGCGTGGCGACAACGTACGTCGCTCCGACCGCGACCCCGCTGATCGCGCCGCCGGCATCCACCGCCGCCACACCGGGGTCGCGAGAGACGTACTGCAGAGAGGCGACGGACTGGATCGCCCCGCTGGCGTCGCGCACCGTGGCGGCAAGCGAAGACGATCGGTACAGATCCACCACGACGCTGTCCAGCGCGAACGTGAGCTGCGGGTCGCCGTCCTGTTGAACCGGGTTCCTGTCGCACGCGGAGCATGCGGCCGCCACCAGCATCACGGCGGCGATTGCCTTCACCGATTTCATCCGTAGTCTCCAGAGAGCCGCGCGAACGCGGCTCTGTCGCTTGGGGCGGTTCGCTGCGTCGGCAGCACGGAATGTCGATCAGCCGGAAACCGGGACGGCGTGCGCCCGAGGGCTCGCGCTCGAGCTGCCCGTCGCCATGCGACACCCCCTCAGCGCAGCCGGGTCAGCCGGACGACGCGCGCCGCGGGCGCCGCCGCCATGAGCTCCAGCGAGATGCCGCGTGGCCCGTCCGCCATCAGGTACAGCGCCGCGTGGCCGCCGTCCGCGGCCGTGAGGGTGTGCTCGCCGCTCGCGCGGCGGCTGGCACGGCCCGGGAAGCCCGCGGAGAGCGGGCCGGACGCACGCGCGCGCTCCGAGTGGTCCCAGGAGGTGTAGCGCGGCAGGTCGTGCGCGACGCCCGGGTCGATGAGCCCGGCGGTGACGCTCGCGAGCGCCTGCCGGTCGATCAGGTCGGCGTAGCCGATGCCGAGCACCGAGGTGATGTGGGCGATGACCGCGGGGCGGTCGTTCCAGTCGACCGGCGCGTAGATGAGGCGCTGGTACAGCGTCGGCTGGCGCCCGTGATCGACCGACGCCTCGCCCGCCAGCTCGCGCAGGAAGAGGAGCATGCGCGCGTTCGCGCCGTAGCGGCCGTTGCTCTGCCAGGGCCCCAGCGCCGGCTCCGTGCCCCACAGGCCGAGCGCGGCTTCAAAGGTCCACGGAGCGTCGCCGCCGACGCCCGCGTGGCGCGCGCGGAGCGGCTGCCCGGAGGCGATGCGGCTGGCCGTCTCCATGGCGAGCGTGGCCAGGCCCTCGTTCAGGATGCTGGCCGTGCGGTCGCGGCGGCTGGTGAGCAGGTCCGCGTTGTGGGCGTACTCGTGGATGAACACGCCCGCCACGAAGCTGGGGGCCTGGTTCTGCGGCAGCGCGAACCGGTCGGCGCTGTGGAGGCTCACCACCATCTCGGAGGCACGCGGGCAGCTCGCCTGGCTCGCGATGCTCACCGTGGGCAGCGGCCCGTCGTAGGCGAAGCCGAGGCCGAGCGGGAGGGAGCCGAGCAGCACGTAGAAGCGGCCGCCGCCCCCCGCGGGAGGCTGGAACCCGGCATCGAACACCGAGCGCATCGTGGGCAGCAGCCACCGGTCCGCCATCGCCGTGGCATCGCGGAGCCAGCCGTTCTTCGCCGGGTCCAGGTAGGCCGCGGCCGACGGGTGACGCAGATCGACGACGACGGCGACCCGGCCCGATACGGCGGCCACCTTCGCCTTGAAGCTGGGCACCGACTCCGCCGGCTGGTGACAGATCTGCGGAGCCGCGGAATGCCAGTCCACGAAGCGCAGCGTGTCGCCCACGGCCGCGGTCGCGTAGCGCGGGTCAAAGGGCACCGGCGCCGGCGAGTAGTCGCCCGGCAGCGCGGCCAGGCGGGGCATCGCGGGCTCCAGCGGTGTGCCGGCCGCGGGGAGGGGTCCGCGCGCGCCGGACGACGCGAGCGTCGCGGAAGCGGCGTCACCGGTGCCCAGGAGGCGCACGGAGGCCAGCATCCGCGGCGACTCCACCGCCGCCATGGGGATCGCCAGGTTGGCGGCGCTCAGCACGTAGTCCTCGTCGGCCGCCGCAAGGCGCAGACAGCGCAGGTCGTCGTCGGTGAGGACGCGCGACTCGGCGGGGCGCAGCGAGACGCTCGGCGCCACGCGTACGATGGCGCCGGGCACCGCCGATCCGTCCGCGGACACCTTTACCGCGCGCATGTCGGTTTCGCAGGCGCGCATGGACGGCACCCGGAACTCGGCGACGCTGTCCGAGCGGGCGACGAGCTCGGTCGCCGCCACGCCGTCGAGCAGGAGCTCGCGCAGGCGGGTGAGGCCTGAGCCGCGCACCTGGGCGATCTGGCCGGGACGGAGCGTATCGATGAAGGCCACCTGGACCGGCCGCTCCGGCTCCACGGGTCCGCCGCCATCGCAGGCGGCGAGCAGCGCGGCGAGGAGCAGGGCGGGCCCGAGCGGCGGGTGGAGCGGGGCACGGCGCATGGCGGCCTCCAGGGCCTGGAGCGGGTGGTGGACGGCGGCGGTGGTGGAGTGAGTCCGCGCGCGCCGCGCCGCCCTCATTTGCCCGTGTTGTGGAAGGCGATCAACCGGGCGATCATCCCGTCGAGCGCCTGGTTGGTGGACCCATCCGGGTCCCAGCCGTTGATCGTGACGAGGAACGCCACGTTGCGCTGCGGGGCCAGGAAGGTGAGGGAGCCGTTGCCCCCGTTGCTGCCGCTGTGGTAGAGCACCTTGCCGTTCGCCCACGCGCGGGCCGAGACGACCCAGCCCATGCCGTAGCTCTCTCCGGGGGCGGTGGCGATCACCCCGGACGTGGTCTCCCGTGCCACGGGCGCGGGGGCGAGGGTGGAAGTGCCCGCTTCCACGCGCAGCACCTCGCGCAGCAGGCGCCCCCAGGTGGCGAGCGGCATGTGCATGGTGCCGGAGGAGTTGAACACCGGCGGCAGGTCGTAGCCCTCCAGCACGAGCCAGGATCCGTCCGACTGGCGGCGGTGGGAGCTCGGCTGGGTGGTGCTGCCCGCCGCCGCCTGCGGCCCCCATGCGGCGTCGCTCATGCCCAGCGGCGCGAAGACCTGCGCCGCCATGGCCGCCTCGAACGACGTGCCGAACACCCGCTCCAGCATGGCGCCGGCGACCACGTAGCCCACGTTGTTGTAGATGAACGTGCCTCGCGTTCCCGGTGGGGGCTGCTGTACCGCCAGGGCCACCGCCGCCGCCCGCTGCCCCACCGCCGTCGCGCCGCCCCCGCCCCCCCCATCGCCCAGGTTGGCCGCAAGGCCCGACTGGTGCGAGAGAAGCTCGCGCAGGGTAACGTCGCGGTACTCCGGGCGGATGTTCGCCAGCTCGGGGAACACCTGCGCGATGGTCGTCGTCCACTGGATCCGGTTCTGCGACACGGCCACCGCCGCCAGCAGCGACGTCATCGCCTTGGTGTTGGACCCGAGGTGCCACAGGTCGTCCGTGGTCACCGGCGCCCCCCCGGTCACGCGGCGCGCGCCCGCCGCGCCGATCGCCACGATGCCGTCGTCCAGCGTCACGATCGCGGCCCCCATGGCCGGCACCTTCCACGCGAGGCGCACGGAATCGACGATGGACGACAGGGAGGCCACGGAGCCCGCGGGCGCCGCCTGTACGGTGATCGTCACCGTGCCGCGCACCGTGCCCGCCGCCGCCGCGATCACGGCGGTGCCCGCGCTCACCGCGGTCACGCGGCCGGCGGCGTCCACCGCCGCCACGGCCGGAGCCTCGCTTAGCCAGGTGAGCGCCGCGGAGCTCACCGCCTGCCCGCCGGCCGTCGCCGCACTCGCCGCGAGCTGAGTGGACTGTCCGGGCACGAACTTGGTGCTGACGGCGGTGACCGTCACCGTCTCGATGGACGGCGCGGGTGCGGTGGGCGCCTTGGTGTCGCACGCGCTCAGCGACGCGGCGAGCAGGGCGGCGAGCAGCGGCGCGGATCGGCGGACGTGGAACATGGCAGGTATCTCCGGGGGACGGTGGCGCTTCGAGTTGGAGCACCGGTCGCGAGGGGCGGCGGCCGATCGGGCGGTCACCCCGCGCGGGCGGGGGCCGCCGGGGCGGGTTGCCGCGCTTCCGGCGGCGTCAGCATCGCGGAATGCTGATGAGCTGAAAACCGCCGGACGTACTCGGGACGATCGCGACCGTGGTGACCGTGCCAGCCTGCACGTTGATCGTGGCCGCGCTGCCCGAGATGGCCGTCTCGTGGCCCTTCAAGATCGTGTATACGCTGGAGCCACTCGCCACGGCGTTGAACGTAGTGGGGGAGCCAACCGCGATGTTGCTCTGCACCAGCGTGTGGCCCTGCCCCAGCACGCCTTTGAGTACCGTAAAGGTATTCGGAGCCGTGTCGGTTGCCGGGGCGAGGTTCACGAACCGAACCGCCGCCTCGTTGGCCGCCAGCGCACCCGCGAAGTTGCTGTCGAGCAGGAACAGCGTGGGACTCGTTGCCGAACCCGCCGCCGCCACGGTGTAACTGCCGGCGGCCGCGATGCCCTGGCTGCTCAACGTCGCGAGCTCGCCGCCCCTCAACCCGGTGCCACCGGTATTCGCCGCGCCGAAGCCGAAGGTCGTCGCGCTTGCATCGACCCTTGTGCAGGTCGCCGTCACCTGGCCCAACGCGAGTGCGGAACCGGCCGCGAACTTTCCGTCCGCGGTGAAACCGCCGCTCCCCGCCATTCCCATCGCCGCGTTGAAGAAACGCACCATCGCCGTCGGCCCTGATTCCGTCGCACCCTCTCCGCATGCGGCGGCGAACAGCACAGCCGCCAGAACCGGCATGACAAGGAATTTCTTCATACGATCTCCCCAGGTCTTCACGGGTGAATGATTCGCTCCGCCGCTCCGCGGCGAATCCCCTCCGCGTCGTTCCTCAAGGCGCGTACGGCACCCCTTCGATGGCCCCGCCCGGCACATGCTGCCGGTGACGCTGCGTCGGATGCGATCGTGGGTAGTTTCGAGCCGGTGAGTGCGGGGGCAGGCGTTCCCTACATCACTATAGATGTCTGGCCTGATCCGTTTATTACAGGATGTGGGGGAGGCGTCAGACGCTGGCGGGAAGGCGCAAATCTCCGATGCTCCACACCCGGTCCGCCGAGCCCGCCGTCGCCGGGGCCGTGGGAGGTGGAGAGCGGGTAACACCGGATCCGCGGGAATCGGTGCGCCTCCGCCGCGGGGGGATGAATCCCTCCGGCTGGAACCGGTGCGCCCTGGCCGCGAGGGGATGAATCTTCCCGGCTGGAACCGGTGCGCCCCCGCCGCGAGGGGATAAATCCCCCGGCTGGAACCGGTGCGCCCCCGCCGCGAGGGATGAATCCCCCGCTGGAACCGGTGCGCCCCCGCCGCGAGGGGATGAATCCCCCGGCGGGAATCGGTGCGCCTCCGCCGCGAGGGGATAAATCCCCCCGCTGGAGGAACGGGAAGCCCGCTGAAGCGGGCTCGGTAGCCGGACCCATGCGAGCCTGCTTCAGCAGGCTTCCCGTGGTTCCAGCCGGGGGTTTCAACCCCCGGCGATGCGGCCGGGCGGGAGGGGGCGTAACCCACGAAGGGGCGGCTTCGCGCGAAGCCGCCCCTTCATCTACATCCCCAGCCACCCCGTCGGGATCGAGCTGACCCACTCATTTTTCATCGCTCGCGGCCGAGCCTGATCCACGCCTCGCCGCGCTCGCGAACCGTGCGGGCGGACAGGGTGGTCGGCGGCTCCGCGCCGTCCGTGCGCAGCACGATCGTGCGGACGCTGGGCGGAACGGTGATGCCGTACCGTACCCCGCCGGCACCGGCCGCGCCGATCCTCACCCCGTTCGGCATCACCAACACAGTGGGGTGTGCCGAGGCCGCGGCCGCCATCCGGAGGACCGCTTCCTGTCCATCCGACACGCGCAGCGTGAGGGAGCTCTCATCCTGCGCGCCGTCGAAGTGCACGATGAACGTCTCGCCCTCGGGGATGAAGCGGTACTCCTCGGGAACGGCGGCGGGAGCCGGGCGTGATGAGGATGCGGGCGGCTGTTGCACCGAGACCGGGGGCGTCCCGCCTTCCCCGGCGAGCCAGTCGAGCACCCGCGAGCGGAGCGGAGACGCCGCGGCGGCACCGATGGCCGCCAGCGCCAGCACCGCCGCGGCGCGCGGCAGCATCCGCGGCGCGGGCGCGCGCGATGGGGCGGCACGCAGGCGCTGGACCGCCTGGAACGAGCCGGGCAGCGATGCCGCCGCCGCCGCATCGTCCAGCACGGTGAAGCGGAGCTCCAGCTCGCGCGTGGTGCCGCGGAGGCCGCGCGTGAGCTCCAGGCAGGGCCGGCAGCGGCGCAGGTGTCGCCGAATCCGGGTCCGTTCGCCGGGCAGCCCCTCACCGTCCACGAAGCGGATCAGCTCTTCGGCGGTCATGTGTGCCTCCCCAGGTGTGGGCATCATCGCTCGGGGTGGCCCTCCATACCCAGGGACACTGCCAGCTTCTTCATCGCGCGCACGATGATGGAGCCCACCGACTGGGTGGAGACGCCGATGGTGGCCGCGATCTCCCGGTGAGCGAATCCCTCGGCCCGCATCAGCAGCACGGTGCGGTCGCGCGGGCTCAGCGCCGCGAGCGCGGTCTGCACCTCGCGCCGCCGCTCCTCGCGGTCCAGCGCCGCTTCGGGGTTGAGGGGCGGGTCCGCCAGCGTCGCGCACTCCGGCGAGCTCGCCAGGAGCCTCAGCCTCCGCCGGCGCGTGCGGCCCGAGTCCAGCACGACATTGGTTCCCACCCGGAACAGCCACGCCCGCAGAGCCCCGGCCTCGGGAGGACGCTCGGCCAGGCGCACGAACGTTTCCTGCACCGCGTCGGCCGCGAGCTCGGGGTCGCCGCTCAGGCGCTGCAGGTAGCGGAACAAGTGCACGGAGTGCTCCCGGTAGAGGCGTTCAAGATCCACGCGTCAGAACGCGATTCGCAGGCCTACCATCGGGACTCTGGAGAGCCCCGGCAGGTACAGGTTGTTCTCCGCGTCGAACGACTCGGGGAGGGGCTCCAGGATGGGATCGCCGCAGCGGACGTTCGAAGAAGGCTTGCGGCACACCGTGCGGCTGTACTGGTACGCGGCCTGGTTGCGTTCGCCGAGCACGTTGTTGAGCTGCGCGAACGCCCCCACCCGCCACCCGCCTACCGTCCCGCTCCAGTCCAGCAGCAGGTCCGCGCTGCGGTACCCGGGCGCGCGCTCCGCCCCCGGCTCCCGCGCGTAGGTGAGGTAGCGGCAGCTCGCGGGGTCGGGCGTCGCGCAGTCCCGCAGGGACTCCTCGTAGCGTGTGAACGCCGCGCCGCTGGCCACCTTGTACGCGCCGCCCACCCGCAGCGCTCGTGTGACGCGAACCGCGGATGTAAGGTCCAGCGCATGGCGCCGGCTGGTGGGCGCCGGGTACCGGTAGCCGTGAGCTTCCAGCTCCGCGTCGTTGTACGCGTACGCCACTCCGCCCGTCCATCTCCCCAGCAGTCGGCGCACCGAAAGGTCCACCCCGCGCGCCGCGCCGCGCGCCACCGCGAAAAGCGGCCGGTCGGTCATCCAGCCCGGGGTGGGATCGGGCGTGGCCACACCGCTCGTGTGGCGAAGGTACGCCGCCGCGGAGAGGAGGGTGGCGCCCCCGATCCATTGCTCGATCCCCAGGCTCGCCACGTCCGCGCGCAACAGCGGGGTATGTTCGTCCGCGAGCGTCCAGAACAGGTGCGAAGTCGCCACCGGGTGATAGCCGGGGCCCGCCGGCACGATCGCCTGGGCATACTGGAAGCTGCGCGCGGCGCCCGCCGACAGGCTCGTTCCCGCGCCCGCCCGGTAGCGGAGCGCCAGGTGAGGTGCCAGGCGCACGGGCCCGGCGCCGGCGATCCGTCCCCCCACCTCGGCGCGAAGGCCGCTCTCCACCGCGAGCGCGGGCGACGGGTGCCAGGCGCGCTCCCCCCACAGCACCAGGTAGGCGAGGTGGTGGTCCGCGCGCGTCTCCTCCTCCCTGGACCGGTACGGCCAGAGCCCGGTGGTGCTGTACCGGGCCTCCTGCCCCACGGCACGGTAGCCCACCGCCCAGCGCGCGCTGTCCGACGGGTGCGTGGACTCCCAGGTGCCGCTCGCGAAGGCGTAAGCGACCGAGTTGTCGAGGGGCTGGGCGCGGAAGGCCCCCTGCGTGGGGTAGTAGCCCCCGGAGCAGGGCGGGGGGCAGAGCGTGGGGAGTGGCTCCAGCGCGTCCGCCCGCGCCGCGAACCGGCTGGCGCCCACGGAGTGGCGCAGCGTGCCGGCTCCAAGGGTGTGGTGAAGCGAGAGCTGCCCCGCGTTGCTCCCCCAGCGCGCGCCGGTGGCCGTGACGAGCGCGCCCACGTCGCCGCTCAGCCGGTCCGCCTCGTGGATCCCGCTCGCCTCGATCCGCGCCCCGCGGCCCAGGTGCACGTCCACGCGGCCGGCCACGTCGTGAAAGGCGTACGGGATGCGGTCCAGCCCGGCTCCGAGCGCGGTGGAGATGCCCTTGGGGAGGAGGTCCGCGTACGTGCGCCGCCCCGCCACCATCCACCCCACGCGCCCGCCCGGCGTGCGCCCGTCCACCACGGCCCTCCCGCTCACCAGCGACAGCTCCGCCGCCGCCCGGTGGCCTGAGGTCCCTCCGGCGCGCGAGCGCAGCGCCACCACCCCCGCGCCTCCGCTGCGCAGCTCCGCCGGCTGTACCCCGGCGTGGAGGAAGGCCGCCCCGACCGCGTCCGTGTTGACGGCCGAGAACAGCCCCGCGCCGTGCAGGGGATTGAAGAGGGGTACTCCGTCGAAGAAGACCGTCGTCTGGTCCCATGGCGCGCCGCGCACCCACAGCTCGGCCGTGTAGTCGTCGCGGGTTGCCACACCGGGTACGCGCTGGAGCGCGCGGAACAGGTCTGCTTCTCCCAGGGTGAGCGCTTCCTGTACGTCGGCGCGCGTGATCGAGCGGGTGTCGCTGGTCAGGAAGCGGTCCTGCCGCGCCCGCTCGGTCTGCACGCGCCTGGGGTCTTCGCGGTCCGCGGCCTGGGTGCCGGCGAAGGAGCGCTCCGGGTGCACGGCGGCGGCCTGGGCCACCACCGGCTCCAGGCGGATCGGCTGCACCATCATCCCGATGGAGAGCTGCGAATCGTGCGAATCGCTCACGCGCAGGTCCACGGTCACCGCCCGGTACCCCAGGGCTCGCGCGTGGAGGCGGTAGCTCCCCGCCTGCAGGGTACCCAGCCGGTACACCCCCGCGCTGTCGGTGACGGCCACCCGGGCTTCCTTGCCGAAAGGTACCGGGTTGTCCCCCCGCTCCAGGAAGAGCCCGGCGGGTGACGGCTGCAGAATCACCCGCACGGAGCGCAGCGGCTGCATCGTCTCCGAGTCCACCACGATCCCCACGATGGAACCGGGCACCGCCGGCCGCTGCCCGCGCACCGCGGGGGCGGCCAGCAGGAGCATCGCGACGGCCGCGAGGGCGAGCCAAGCCCGTGATCGATCAGAGTTCATAGGGGTGGGTACCGGCGGGTGAGCGGAAGAAGAGAGAGCCCCGCGGTATAGAAGATGTCCGGGCAGGCTGTTTTATTACAATAGCGGCGTGAGCCTCACACAGAGACACAGAGGCACGGAGATCACTTCATCTCCGTGAAGAGCACCGCATCCACCTGATCGATCAGCGACAACGCGGGGCAGCTATTGGAGAGGCGCGTAAAGACGGATCTGACAATCGTCGCTGATCACAGCGAGCACCCTGCAGTTCGGACACTCTGCCACGATCTGCGCCGCACCGACGAGAGCACCAACGTAGTTCTGCGCCTGCTCATTGGTCACGAGGTCTGGAACATCGGCAAGCTCCTCGGGAATGAGCAGCCGGAGAGCGTGCCCTCGTACAAGTTCGTGCGAACGGTCGCGCCGCACTGACAAAGATACTTGCTGGCCATGCTCCCTCCGGGGGTGAGCCGCAAAGGGTTATGGTCCCTGCGGCCCATCTGTACGAACTCCGCACACGCCGCGCCGGAGCCTCCGTTCTTGCGTCGTGTCGCAGTTCAGTGCGACCGGAGCAGCGCGCGGCGGACCACTTCACTTCGGTCGGTGGCGAGATGGCGTCGCACATCGTCGCGAGTGGACTCGCGCGCGGTCACCTTGCGGAACTGTGTGGTCGCACCGGGCGCACTGAGGAGCGCGAGCGCGTCGTCTTCGGTCGTAGCGGGATGGCAGCACAGGAGCACGCCCAGGCGGAAGGACCAGGGCGCTTCACGCGGTTCTCCCAGGTGCGGCATACAGAGCCGCGCGACCGAGCCAAGCACATCCGCGGGCGTGTGTGGGTTGGACGCGAGGCTCGTCGCGATGTCGGCATCAGGCCCGTTCTCAATCGCGGCCGGCACGAGCACCCGCAGCATCTCCGCATCAGCTTTCAAGCTGCGGGCAACCGCTGACCGGACGAACGGATACACGGACTCCGCCAGCTCGCGAAGCACCTCGACGGGTGTTTCGCGGTCCTCTGCTGCATCCAGCATCTCGCGTGGCCCTGAGAATCGTCGCATGGGTGTGGTGTACGCGGGGGCGCGAGTGGATAGCGGCCGACGGGCTGCAGGTGCAGTGTGGGGGTATCCACGGGTCAGAAAACCGCGCTGAAGATCTCCTCGGCGGGGACCCAGCCGCCGGGGTGCCGCCGCAGTGCACGAACCGTCACCCCCCCGCACAGCGTGCCGCACACCTGCACGATCCGCACGGCCGCGAGCTTCTGGTCGTCGCTGAACCCCACGGCGGAGATCAGCACGACCGTCTCGCGGTTCTGGAGCCGGTGAGTGTGATCCCTCCGCATCCGCTCCAGCAGCGCGCGAACGGAGCCGGCGGACATGCGCCGGTCTCGCGACGTCATGCTGAGCGAGTCCGGGAGCGGCCGAACCGTGCGGCTCTGCCGCGACAGGTCGGCGAGCGCCTGTCGTACGTCGGCCGAAAAGACCTTCATCTCTTCCTCGTCCGACCAGCGGCGCGCGCCCCGCACCAAACCCGCCGTGTCGGTGACCTCCTGAAGGATCACGCGCTCCGGACAGCAGTGATCGTCGAGGAAGCTCTCGTACACCGCGGCGATGTCGGCCTCGCGGGTCCGTTCATCGGCCGCGCAGGCGGCGCCCACGAGGACAAGCAGGAGTGCGGCACGATGGGGTTTCATGCGATGGCGGTTCGGGTTGAGCGGGTCTCAATCGCTCGCTCCTTCCAGAACGCGCGACCGTTCCCGCCTCTGCCGCCGAAGAGCCACACCGCGCCGAGCCTGCCCCGCAGGCGCGTGGATGGAACGTCGACATGGCGGATTCGCGCCGCCAGCCGCGATACCGTTCAGAGATCCGCCCCCGGGGCTCGGAAGCCGAGCTCATGGTACGCCGCCAGCACGTGCAGCGCGCGCAACGCGCTCGTGGCGTGGTTGCCCCAGTGCGTGGTGAAGGAGAAGCGCCACGTCCAGACGGCTTCCTCCACCTCTCCTCGCGCCCACTTGGCGAGGCCGTCCGCCAGATCCTGGTAAATATCGGCGAGATCGTCGCCGAGGCTGCCGATGACCGGCTCCGCCAGCGGCTCGGCGTACGCATCGAACACCTTGGAGTAGTAGTCGCGCTCGCCTATGTGCGCGCCGAGCGAGCGGTACAGGCTCGACCACTCATCAAACCCAAGCCGATCCTCATCCACATCCACGGATTCCGGCGCACCGTCGATCTCGTCCCCATCGCGAACCTCGACCACGGGAAGCGCGAGCGCGGCGGCGTAAAGAGGCGCGAGCCGGGCATGCACCGCGTGCAGAAACGCGTCCCTCTCCAGCGTGCGGTGCCGGTCGATGAGCGCACAGAACTCGCCGGCGACCCGGGCGAAGGAGGCAGGCACGTCGGTGGGTAGCCCGGCTGCATTCGGATTCACGGGTGGCGGAACTGACAAGGGAGGGGGAATTCTCGGCCATACCTCACGTCCGGGTGTGGAGGCGCTGTGGCTGACCGTAGATCGTTGCGGGATTGTTGGCGGAGAATCGCGAGATGTGCGGGAACTCCACCGCCTGGAGGCGGAACATGATGTACTCTTCGTACCCCGGGAACCCCTTAGTCCAGGCGTGTGGAACCCAGGATACAAGAAATCGCAGGCGCCCGCGTCGCACCGCCGAGGTCACAGCCTGCGTCATGTTGTCCGCCGTCGAAGCGTCCACGACGAGCTCAGTCCCGAGTCCCGCCTCGGCGATGCGCGCGCGCCAGACGTACGAGACACTGATCTCGCCCAAGACATCGCTGATCGATGCGCGGTGAAGCTTCCTACGGACCCGCCGAGCTGTAGCCATCACCGATCAACCCTGGCACGCGAGAAGACGCAGCGAGAGAGCCCGGTGCTCTCCCTCTGCGTCTCTGTGCCTCTGTGTGAGCCCCGCAGTTACAGCTTCCACTCCACCCCGAGCACCGGCAGCACCGGCAGCCCGCTGGCGGAGCGCGGCAGCTTGCCGTCGGGGCCGGGCCGGTAAAAGAGCGGCTCGCGCTGGTTGAGCGCGTTGATTACGCGGAAGTAGGGCGTAAGCTCCGTGCGGCGGCCGTACAGCAGCGGCTTCCAAGTGCGCGAGAGTTCCACGTCCATCCGCAGGTACTCGTCGTCGGGCACGGCCAGCGGGGGCTCGGCGCCGCTCTGCAGCGCCGCGGGGTCCTGCCCCACACCGGAGTACGAGCTCGTGGCGCCGCCGTCGTAGCTCCCCACCAGGCGCGACGCGGAGAGGCCGGAGCCGTACTGGAAGCGGGCGCGCACCTGCCCCACCGTACCGAGCGGCACCCCCGCCCCGGCGCTCAGCACCTGGCGCCCCACGATGTCCTCCGCCGAGAGGCCGCGGTCGAGCTGCGACCACGACCAGGCGAGCGTGTAGCCCAGCCACCCCGTCACCCGCCCCGTCCCGCGCCGCACCCACACATCCATCCCCGAAGTGTAGGCGGCGCGCCCGGGGAGGGTGGGGACGCCCGAGAAGCGCTTGTAGAAGCCCTCCACGCCCAGCCGCACCCCGTCCTGGAGCTCCTGGTCCAGCCCCACGGACACGTGCTTGGCCTCGGCCACCACCAGGTCGCCGGCCACGTTGCGCCGCACCGAGTCCGCAAAGGTGCCGTCCCGCGGCTCGTCGGTGGGGAGGGTGCGCACGTACTGGTGGTAGCGCCCGGCCGCGATGGTGAGCGCCGCGCGGTCGCCCACCAGCCAGGTGAGGGTGCCGCGCGGCGAGAGCGTGGCCCGCGCGGAGTAGGCGAACAGGTCGCCGCGCACCCCGCCGCGCAGGTGCAGCCGGGGGGAGGGCTGCCAGGCCGCGTCCACGTACCCCGCGGTGGTGCCGCCGAAGCTGTGGGTGCGCACCAGCGGCTTCCACCCCAGCGCCGCCTCGTCCACGTCGTACCGCACGCGGGTGAGGTCGTGCGACACGCCGTAGCGAAGGCGCGCCGGCCCCACGCGCCCGCCCAGGTCCAGCGCCACGCGGGCACGCCGGCTGTAGCCGCGCTGCTCCAGCACGTGGTCGCCGTAGTGCTGCACCACCGCGGTGAAGGCGCCGCCGGCCACCGTCAGCTCCCCGTCCTCGCCCAGGAACCCGCCGCGGTAGCGGATGGAGCCCGCCGCGTTCTGCCACCCGGCGAAGCTCCGGTCGGCGTCCAGCCGCGCCCCTTCCAGGTTGCCGAAGGCGGTGGTGCGCAGCACGCCCCCCGCCAGCGGCACGTCCAGCCGCACCAGCCCGTCGCGGTACAGGTAGGGAAAGGAGCGCTTCTCCACCTCCTTCATCCACGCCCCGTGCACCATGCGCCCGGAGGCCAGGTAGGTGGCGCCGAAGGGGAGCGGCCCCTCGGCCACCCCGCGCGACGACATCACGTCCACCGACCCGGCCAGCGCGTGCCGCTCCGCGTTGCCGCCGCGGGTGGCGAGGTCCACCACGTAGCTGAGCCCGCCGTCGAAGCGGGCCGGCGCGCCGCCCAGGTACAGGCGCGCCGAGCGCAGCACGCCGGGCTCGAAGGCGTCCATCAGCCCCCCCATGTGGAAGGGGGCGTAGACGGGCGCCCCGTCCAGCAGCACCAGCTTGAGCTCCGACGCCACGCCGCGCATCTGGAACACCTCCGCCGGGTCGGTCTGCCCCCCGTCCGGCGCGGAGGGGCTGGGGAGGGCGTGCTCCATCCCCGAGCCCTCGTCCAGCGCGCGCGCGTCCACCAGCGCCACGTCGTGGCGGCTGGTGCCCACCGTGTCGCCCATGCGGATCTGGCCGGCGCGCAGGGCGTGGAGGGTGTCCAGCGCCAGCGGCTGGTAGCGCAGCGAGACGTCCAGCGGCACCACGGCGCCCGCCGGGATCAGCACCTCCAGCGCGAGGGGCGCGTGCTCCAGGTGGCGGATGTGGAGCGTGTGGCGCCCCGGCGTGATCCCGCGCAGGTCGTAGGCGCCCACGCTGTCCGTGATGGCGCGCGCGGAAGCCGTGCCCGCCCGGTCGCGCACCTCCACGACCGCCTGCGCCACGGCGAAGCCGGATGGATCGCTCTGCACCACGCCGCGCACCGCCCCCGTCGACGGAGCGGTGTCCGCGGCGGCTACCAGCAGGGCGAGCGCGAGGTGGAGGAGCATGATGCCGCCCGCGTCAGTCCTGCACGCGGAACTCGGTCTCCTGGGCGGTGGCCGAGCGCGCGGCGGGGCCCATCACCCGCAGCCGCTCCCCTTCCTTGGCCACGTACACGCGTCCGTCCACCTCCACCACGGCGGCGCGCGCGCCGCGCGGCAGGGCGATCCTCACCTCGCCCGCCCCCGCGTCCAGCACCTCGATCCTCCCCGGCCCGGTGCGGAAGCGCGCCCCCGCCGCGGCCCCGGCGGCGGACACCTCCACCAGCTCGCCCCCGGAGACGCGGGTGTGCACGCGCAGCCCCGCGGCGGCGCCGTTCAGCACCACGCGCACCTCCCCGTCGTCGGGAAGGATGGAGATCCCGGCCGCCGGGGCCGGCGCGGGCACGGGTGCGGCCATGGCGGGCGCGGGCGCCAGCCCGGGCGCGGCGGCCGGGGGCGCCGGAGCCACGGCGCGCTCGATCATCTCGCGCAGCGGCCAGCCGGGGACGGCCGCGGCGGCCACCCCGCCCAGCGCCAGCACCAGCACGGCGGCGCGCAGCAGCGCCCGCCGGGCCTCGCCCGCCCACGGGCCGGCCGCGGCGCGGCGGCGGCGCAGCGACATCTGCGCGGCGGCGGTGGGGGGTGTTACGTCCGCGCGGGCCAGCGCGGCGCTCAGCACCGACCGGTCGGAGCGCAGGCTGGCCAGCTCCGCCGCGCACGCGCCGCAGGCGGCAAGGTGGGCCTCGGCGGCGCGGCGCTCGCCCTGCGGCAGCTCGCCGTCTGCGAGTGCCTGCAGCGTGCCCTCATCCAAGTGCTTCATCGCCCGTGTCCTCGTCTTTCTCATATACGGCGGCAAAGCGCCGCGCGGCCCGGGAGAGCAGGGTGCCCACCGAGCCGGGCGCCACCCCGGCCGCCTGTGCGATCTCGTCGTAGCGAAAGCCCTCTTCACGCATCAGCAGCATCTGCCGGTCGCGCGGGGCGATCTTGTCCAGCGCCTTCCTCACGCCATCCACCGCGCGCGAGCGCTCCAGCACCTCGTCCGGCCGCGGCAGCGCCGCGGGGCGCCACGGGTTGGCGGAGAGGATCCGCTCCCGCCGCCGCGACATGCGCGCGCGGTCGCGGAAGAGGTTGGTGGCCACGGTAAAGAGCCAGAGCCGCGCCTCGTCTTCCGGAAGGCGGCGCCCCAGCAGGCGCACGAACGCCTCCTGCGCCATGTCGTCCGCCGCGTCCGTGTCGCCCGTAAGGCGGTGGAGGTAGCGGAAGAGCGAAGGGTACACCCTGCGGAAGAGGGCGTCGTAGTCCGTGGCGCCGGTCTCGGTCACGGCCGCGCGCCGGACCGGGTCCGCCTTGCCGGCGGTGGGCATGGGCTGCAAAGGATGGGGCCCGGCATCGCGTGGAGGTTGGGCACCGTCGGCGGGGTGGGCGGGGTGGGGAGCCCCGCCGGCGGCCCGGCCCGGCGCGTCTGCAACGGGTAAACGACCGAACGGCGGCTCCTGTGACATCACTGCCAGCGGAAGATGCGCAGCGCCAGCAGGAAGGCCCCCACGGACCACGCCAGCAGGATCGCCGCCTCGGGCGCCACCGCCGCCACCCCCTGCCCCTCGTTGTACACCGCCCGCAGCGCATCGTTGAGCGCGGTGAGCGGGAGCGCCTGGATGAACGGCTGAATCGCCGCCGGGTACCGCGCCGACGAGAAGAAGACTCCCGACAGCACGAACATGGGGAGCATCACCACGTTGAGCACCCCGCTCACCCCCTCGATGGTGCGCGCGCGCGACGCCGCCAGCAGCCCGATTCCCGCGAAGGTGAGCGCCCCCAGGAAGGTGAGCGCGGCCAGCAGCAGGAGCGACCCCTGCGGCTTCACCCCGAAGGCGAGCCACGCAAAGATCACCAGCGGAGGCACTTCCAGGAAGAGGAAGCAGAGCCGCGCCGCCATCTGCGCCGCCAGGAAGTCGCCGCGGCGCATGGGGGTGGACACCAGGCGCTTGAGCTGCTTCTTCTGCCTCATCTGCACCAGCCCGAAGCCCAGCCCCCACATCCCCGTGCTCATCAGGTTGAGCCCCACCAGCCCGGGGATCACCCAGTCGATGTAGCGCCCGCCCGGCCGCCGCTCGCCGTCGTCGCGGGTGGCCACCGGGCGCGTGCCCCCGGCGGCGCGCTGCAGCGCGTCGTCGGCCAGCAGGCGCGCCACCCGGCTCTCCTCGCGTCCCGGATCGTAGCGGAACACGACCGCGTCCGTGCCGGCCAGCACCACCGCCACCTCGCCGGTGCGCAGCGCCCGCTCGGCCGCCGCGGGCTCCAGCACACGCGCCTCCACCTCGCGCGAGCCGCGCAGCGCGGGCAGGAAGCGCTCGGCCGCGCTCCCCCGCTCCACCCCCACGGCCGCACGCTGCGCCGGCTGCTCGCGGAACGCGATCCCCAGCCCCACCGCCATCAGGATGGGGAACACGAAGGTCCAGAACAGCGCCTCCGGCTCCCTGAGAAACGAGCGGACGCGCGCCATCATCAGCTCGCGCAGGGGGCTCAGGCGCTCGGGCCGCTGCGTGGGCGCGCTCGGCGGCGCCGGGGTCGTCGTAGTCATCCGGCTAATCTAATGCGGTCCCCGGTGAGTTGCGCCATGCATCGTCCGCGAGCCCGTGCGCACGGTCAGCCTTCCGCCGCCGCGGGCGGCCCGAACCACGTGGCCAGCGCCCCGGCGAGCCCCGCGTTGCCGGGCTCTCCGACCCACGCCACGTGCCCGTCGGGGCGGACGAGGACCGCGGGGGGAGCGGGAACCGCACCGATCACCGGCAGCTCCCAGGCTCCGGCGTACGTGGCATCGACGGACTGGACGCGGCCGGCCCACGGGGTGATGCCGAACGCGCCGGGGGTGCCGAAGTTGAGCAGCACCGGCCGGGCGTGGTGCAGCAGGGTGAAGATGCGCAGCGGCCCGTCCGCGGTCGCCAGCTCCAGATCGGGGATGCGGCGGCCGAGGAGCGGGTGTCCCTCGCCCAGGTCGTAGTGGACGTCCAGGCCGGAGAGCATCGCCGCGATGCTCTTGCGAGGCTCGTCCATCCCCAGCAGCTCGGCCAGGGTTTCGCGCAGCGCTTCCGTGCGCTCGTCGGTGCGGAAGAGGGCGATCTGCGCCATCGTGTTGCGCAGCACGCGCGCGCCGACCGGGTGCCGCTCGGCGTGGTAGCTGTCCAGCAGGCTCTCCGGCGATGTGCCCTTCACCACCTGGGCCAGCTTCCACCCCAGGTTCACCGCGTCCTGCACCCCCAGGTTGAGCCCCTGCCCGCCCGTGGGGGCGTGGATGTGCGCGGCGTCGCCGGCCAGCAGCACCCGCCGCTCGCGGTAGGCCGCCGCCTGCCGCGTCATGTCGGTAAACCGGGAGATCCAGGTGGGGCTGTGGACCCCGTAATCGGTCCCGTACAGGGCGACGAGCGCCTCGCTCACGTCGCGCAGGGTGGGATCGGCGGCGGCGCCGGGCCTCTGCTCGGGCACCATCACCCGGATCGGCCCCTCGTCCTTGAACACCACCTGCCCGTCGCGGATCTCGTACTCCACCCGCGCGAAGCCGTGGACGCCGTGCGCGTCCCTGCGCACCCCCATCTCCGGCTCCGTCGCGAACTCGGCCTCGGCGATCAGGTTGCTCATGGTGGCGTCCCACCCGGGAAAGCCGATGCCGGCCGCCTTCCGCACGCGGCTGCGCCCTCCGTCGCACCCCACCAGGTACCCGGCCCGCAGCACCTCCCCATCCGAGAGCTGCACGCCGACGCCGCTGTCGTCCTGCGCGAACCCCGTCACCTCGTTCCCGTAGCGGACCGGCACCCCCAGCTCGCGCACCCACTCCGCCAGGATGCGCTCGATGTGGTTCTGCCACAGCCCCAGCCCGTAGTTGTGCCGCGTGGGGAAGTCGCTGATGTCCAGGCGGATGAAGGAGAACCCCGCGACCTGCGCAACCTGCCCCTCCGCCAGGAACCGGTCCGCGATCCCGCGCTGGTCGAGCACCTCCAGCGTGCGCGAGTGGAGGCCGCCCGCGCGCGACCCCGCGAGCTCCTGGCTGGGCCGCCGCTCCACGACGACGGCGTCCACGCCGGCCAGCGCCAGCTCACCGGCCAGCATCAGCCCCGTGGGGCCACCTCCGGCGATCACCACCGCATGCTCTGTCACACGCATTTCGCACCTCCGCTAGCCACGGGTCGAGGAAAATTTCGGCCGCGGATAGTGCCGGTCCCCCACGGGCTTGCCGCAAGTCCGGGGGCGTGCTATACACTGTTTGTGGCGAGGAGACCCGCGATGGGCTCACGCAGAGACACGGAGGCACGGAGACGACTTCTCTCTGTGCCTCCGTGTCTCTGTGTGAGCCCATTCCCCGCTTACGGCTGCGGTACGTCCAGGTCCTTGCAGATCTTCTGCGCGAGGAACTCGTTGATCTCGCGGTGCCGCGGCACGGCCGTCACCTTTCCTGCCGTGCGGTTCACGTAGACGCTGTGTGCCCCGCCCTCCCGCAGCAGCTCGCATCCATGCGCTTCGAGGTGGCGGACGAGATCGCGCCGCTTCACGCCGCGCGGATGCGCAGCGGCTCGCGGATCACGTCCCGCTCGCCGATGCTCTCTTCTGCGAGCATGCGGTTGGCCTCGAGAACCAGGAAGATCGCCTCCTGGAGGTTCTCACGCGCTTCGTCGAGAGTCGCCCCCTGGGTATTGGCCCCGGGTAGCTCCTCCACGAACGCGATGTATCCCTCGGGCACCTTCTGGAAGACGGCCGTAAACTGGATTTCCATCCACTCTCCTGGGTTGGACGCGTCGGGGGGCGGACGGGACAGGCACGTCCGAATCTAGAGCCCCCCGGAGCGGTTCGCGAGCGCCTCGTGCTCCAGCAGGCCAAAGACGATGTCGTCCTTCCACTCGCCGTGGAGCCTGAAGTTGTGGCGGATCACCCCCTCGCGCCGGAAGCCGGCTCTCTCGATGACCTTGCACGAGGGCTCGTTGCCCCCGGTCACCACCGCCTTGAGCTTGTGGAAGCCGCACTCGCCGAACGCGTACGAGATGATCCGCTCCAGCGACTCGGAGGCGTAGCCGCGCCCCTGGAACTCGGGCAGCAGGAGGAAGCCGACCTCCGCCTGCTGAAAGGGCATCCACTCGGACCTGAGCCCCATCACCCCCACCGCGGCGCCGGAAGCCTTCTCCCGCATCGCGAGGCAGAGCCAGTGTGGCTGCTCCCTGCTCCAGGGCGGCAGGCGCACGTCGAACCGCGCGCGGATCTCCTCCTCCGGGAGCGGGTCAGATACGTAGCGCATCACCTCGCCGGTCGTGTGCAGGCGGTGGAAGAGCTCCCAATCCGCCTCCACCACCTGCGTCATCCGCAGCCGCTCGGACTCGAGCATGATGATCATCCCGGAAAAGCGGGGCTCACACAGAGACACAGAGGCACAGAGACGGCTTCTTCTCTGTGTCTCTGTGTGAGTCATAGCAGTTTCTCCCAGAGGTGGAAATCCTGCCCGTACCAATGCTGAGTGACGGTGCAGATCCGTGAGAAACCAGATCTTTGCAGCACCCGCTGCGAGCGGAGGTTGTCGGTCCGCGTGTCGCACCAGATCTTGTGGCACCCGCGCCGCCGCGTGGCCTGCTCCAGGGCGCCGAGAAGCGCATCCGCCACCTCGCGGCCCCGCGCATCCTCGCGGACGCCGAACCACGCCAGCCAGATGATCCCGTCGTCGTAGCGGCTGATGCAGAACCCCACCACCTCGCCTGCCAGAACGGCCACCAGCACCGCCTGGCCGTCGTCCTCGGCGATCGACGCCAGGTTCTGCGCGGTGTACTTGGCGGTCTCCGCGGCGCGTGCTTGCTCGTTGTAATACGACAGTGGAGAGACCACCGCGCGGACGAGATCGGCTACCTGGGCGGCTTCGTGGTGCTGCAAGGGGCGGACGATCAACTCAGGCATTAGTCCTCGCGCAGCCCGCGGCCCGTAAGCGCCAGGAACACGTCGTCCAGGGTGGCGCGGTGGGTGGTGAGGGCGGTGAGCGCGCCGCCGGCGGCCGTGACGCCCTGCAGGAGCGGAGGGAGGGCGCGGTGAGGCTCGTCCACGGTCAGGAGGACGGCGTCGCCGCGGCGGCGGAGGCGCGAGACGCCGGGGAGGGCGCGCAGGGCGTCGTCGGAAGGGGCGGCGGTGCTGGCGAACTCGATGACGTGCGCGCCGCCCAGCCCGTGGATCAGCTCGGCGGGCGTGCCCGCGGCGATGGTCTCGCCGTGGTCAAGGATTGCGATGCGGTCGGCCAGGTACTCCGCCTCGTCCATGAAGTGGGTGGTGAGGAGGATGGTGCCGCCGCGCTCCTTGAACGCCTCGCACACGTCCCACAACTGCCGGCGCGACTGGGGGTCCAGGCCGGTGGTGGGCTCGTCCAGGAAGAGGATGGCCGGGTCGCCGGCCAGGGCGCACGCCACCGAGAGGCGCTGCCGCTGCCCGCCGGAAAGGTGGCGCACCTGGGTGGCGCGCTTCTCCTCCAGTTGCACGAAGGCGATCAGCTCGTCGGTGGACGGGCCCTGCGGGTAGAACGAGCGGAAGAGCCGCACCGTCTCCTCCGTGGTGGCGCGGTCCGGGAACTCGCTCTCCTGGAGCTGCACCCCCAGCCGCTCGCGGATGCGCTGCGGCTCGCGCTCCCACGTCATCCCCAGGATCTCCACCTCGCCGCCGTCGCGCTCCTGCAGCCCTTCCAGGATCTCGATGGTGGTGGTCTTCCCCGCCCCGTTGGGCCCCAGCAGCCCCAGGCACTCGCCCCGGCGCACGTCCAGGTCCAGCGCCTTCACCGCCACCGTGCCGCCGAAGCGCTTGTGGAGCCCGCGGCAGCGGATGGCGAGATCGTCGTTCATGGGCCGGGATGGTGGGAGAAGAAGGGCTCACACAGAGACACAGAGGCACGGAGAAGCGAGTTCTCTGTGCCCCCGTGTGCGTATGCGGGCCCTGATCTTAAGGGCGCAGCGCCGACGCGTCCAGCTTCCAGAGGCCGTTCAGCATGTCCGACGCGTAGACGTGGGTGCCGGTGGTCTGCACCCCCCAGATGAAGAAGTTGCGCCCGCCGATGGGCGCGTCCAGGATCTTGCCCACCTCGCGTCCGGCCTTGGTGAGGTCGCAGCGGCCGTCCGCCGCGCGGGCCGAGGCGTCGCAGGCGGAGAGGTCGCCGCTCACGTTGAGCGCGCGCACGCCGCCGTTGTAGTAGGCGGCGTACAGCACGCCGCGCCCCTCGTCCACGGAGAAGTTGTGGGTGCCGGCGCCCGGCACGTGGTAGAAGGCCACCTCGCGCGGCTTGGTGAAGTCACTCACGTCGATCACGTGCACGTCGCCGGCCGAGCCGCTGCCGATGGCCGTCGCCTGCTCCTCGCCCACGATGGCGAAGCGCTTGGAGCCGGCCGTGTGCACCCACCAGATGTTGTGCACCGCGCCGCCCACCGTCTTCACGTTCCCCAGCTCCACGGGGTTCTCGGGCGTGCCGCCGCGGCCCGCGCCGCCGATGTCCCAGATGGTCGCGCCCCCGTTCCACAGCGCCGTGAACAGGATGCCGTCGCGCACGAACACGTCGTGGATGAACGGCTCGCCCATGTTGCGCGAGAGCACCTCGCGCGGGTTGGCCGGGTCGCTCAGGTCCACCACCACCAGCCGTGCGGGCGCGGCGGCGCCGCCGGGGTTCACCGAGAGGAAGGCGTACAGCTTCCCGTTGACGCGCGATACCTCGGCCGTGTGAACGCCGGGGCGCATGTTGCCGGAGGCGAAGCGCGAGACCTCCACCGGGTGGCGCGGGTCCGCCAGGCTGAGCACGGCGATGGAGCCCGGATTGAGCTCGGTGGCCACCACCAGCAGCTTGCCGTCGTCGGTCACCTGCACGTCGCCGGTGATGCTGGCGCCGTTGATGATCGCCGAGTCCACCAGCACGGGCACGTTCCCCGCCACGTCCCACACCTTGATGGCGTTGCCCACGGTGCGGGCCGCCCCGCGCGCGCCCCAACTGCTGGTGTACGCGTAGCGCCCGCCCACGCTCACCTCGCCGGTAAAGCGCTCAGGCACGCATCCCAGCCCCAGCACCCCCGGGGCGGAGGTCTGCACGCAGTTCGGATCCGGCTGCGGATCGGGCTCGTCGGCGGCCGGGTTGTTGTCGCACGCCGCGAGGGCGAGCAGGGCGAAGAGGACGGCAGTGCGGGTCATCGGTAGATGGAGTGAGGGGAGGAAAAGTGCGTGAGTGCGTTAGTGCGTGAGTGCGTTCAAAAAAGTGCCTAGTGCCGAGTGCCGAGTGCGCGGGACCATTATACCCAACGTGTGAGCCGGTCCCATTCTGTCATCGCCGGGACGCAACCCGCCGCGCGGCCGGCACACCAGCGCACTCACGCACTAACGCACTCACGCACTTCAGTTCATCTCGCGGCGCCGTAGCGGCCCATCCGCGGGTGGGTGCCGCCCAGCTCCAGGCGCGCGCCGATGGCCAGGGTCCACATGCGGTCGTCGCCGTAGAACTCGCGCGGCACGAAGGCGGTGGGGGTCAGGACGGGGCGGGCGGACAGCCAGGCGCCCTCGGCGAAGGGGCGCATGCGCAGGGGGCCCAGCGCGGGGAGGCCGTGGCTCAGGGCCAGTGTGGCGACGCTCCAGCGCGTGATTCCGAGGAGCGACACCTCCGCGTGCGGGAAAGGGGTGCGGAACGGGGTCGCGCGCTCCTCTTCCGGGCGGTCGGTGCGCTCCAGGCGCAGGGCCACTTCGGCGCCGCGGCGGCGGATTGCCCCTTCGGCGAGCACGGAGGCGAGGCGAAAGGAGCGGAACGAGTTGTTGTACTCGTCGGTGCGGGCCCATTCCACCAGCGCGTAGGTGCGCTCGGCGGGGCCGCGGTCCGCCTCGAAGCGGAGGGAGGCGGCCAGCTTGTGGTGGTCCAGGCCCAGGCCGCGCGGCTCCTCGGGGGAGTTGATGTCCGCGTAGCCCACGGCCGCCTCCCACCCCGCGCGCGGTGCCAGGGTGGCGCGCACCGCCCACGAGTCGCCAAAGCGGTCCACGTCGCCCAGGTCGCCCGTGCCGTTGGGCTCGTTGCCGCCGAAGACGGCGCCCTCCAGCGTCAGCGGGCCGCCGCGCACCGCGGCCTGCGTCATCAGCCGCTCCAGCACCTGCGCCAGGTGGTGGTTGACGGGAAACTTGACGAAGGGGCGCGCCATGGGGTCGTCCGTGCCAAAGGGCACGAAGCCGCGCCCCGCGCTCACCGACAGCTCCACGGGGGCGCGCGGGCCGCCCAGGGGGGAGAACGTCGCGACCGCCTCGTGCAGGACGGTATGCGGGTGGCGGCGGTCGATAAACCCCTCGCCCCAGATCCCCGGGTTGGGCTCGCCGTCCGCCAGGGTGAGCGCTTCCAGGTTCACCGTAACCGCCAGCTCCGCGCGGCCGCCCAGCGCGGTGGCGTGCGCCATCACCACCGGCTGCGTGACCTGCGCCTCGGTGCGCGAGCGGCCGCCCAGGTACGGCGCCGTGTGCGTGACGATGGGGATCGCCTGGGCGCGCAGCATCAGCCGCGCCCCCCCGGAGTCGGCGGGCGCGTGGTGGTGATCCTGCGCCGCCGCGGGGAGGGCGGCCAGTAGCCCGGCGATGAGGACGATCTGCTTCACGTGGATGCGCGGATGTGGAAGCGGGCGGCGCGCCGAACTGGCCCGCCGCCCGCTCGTACACCCGCGCGCCGCAAAAAGTTACCGCGCGCCCTTCAGCGTCCGCGCGAAGAATGCGGTGGTGCGGCGCCACGCGTCGGCTGCGGCCTCGGCGTCGTACCCTTCGCCGGTGGGATTGGCGAAGCCGTGGTAGGCGCCGGGGTACACCTGGATGGTGACGTCCTTGCCGAGCTCGCGTAGCGTGGCCTCCATCAGCCGCACCGATTCCACGGGGATCCCGTTGTCCTCGCCGCCAAAGATGCCCAGCAGCGGCGCGTCCAGGCGGGCGAGCAGCGCGCGGTCGAGCTCCACCTGTCCGTAGTACACGACGGCGGCGTCGGTGTGCTCCGGCTGCGCGAGGGCCGTCTGCAGCGCCCATCCGCCGCCGAAGCACCATCCCAGCACCCCCACCCGCGGCGCGCGGCCCGTGCCCTTTACGTAGGCCGCCGCCGCCCGCATGTGCTCGGTGCCGGTCTGCGGGTTCTCCATCGCCTCGCCCATGTACTGCCGCGCCTCCTGCGGGGTGGCCGCCGTGCGCCCGCCGTACAGGTCCACCGCCAGCACCTGGTACCCCTCGCCGGCCAGGCGGCGCGCCATCATGCGCACGTTGTCGTTGAGCCCCCACCACTCGTGGATCACCAGGACGGCCGGCAGCGCCTCCCCCGGCCGCGCGGACGCGGGGCGCGCGAGGTAGCCGCGCGCCGGCTTGCCGCCCACGGTTCCGTAGGTGACCTCCTGGGCCGTCACCTCCTGGCTGGGCGCCTGGACGGACGCGTTGGCCGCCGGCGTGTGCCCGGCGTGCTCGCGCGACATCGCGTCCAGGTGCGCCGCGTCGGCGGCCGTCCGCTGCCCGGCGCACGCGGCGAGCAGCAGCAGCGCGGGGATGCTGAGGAGGGAAGGGCGCATGTCACCTCGATTGGGAAAGGGGCCTCACACAGAGACACGGACAAGAAAGTCGTCAGACGCCCGCGATCTCTTCGATGCGGCGCACGATGGCGTCGAGCTGCGCGGGGTCACGCAGGATGAGGAGGATGGTGTCGTCGCCGGCGACGGTGCCCAGCACCTCGGGCCACTCCTCCCAGTCGATCCCCACCGCGATGGGCTGCGCGCCGCCCACCACCGTCTTCACCACCAGGAGGTTGCCCACCCCGTCCGAGCCCAGGTAGAGCGAGGGGAGCAGGCGGGCGAGCGTGGGCGTGGGATCGGTGACACCCGGCGGAAGGGTGTAGGTGGAGCCGCCGTTCTCGTCCGGCACCTTGACCAGCCCCAGCTCGCGGATGTCGCGCGAAAGGGTGGCCTGCGCCACCTCGAAGCCGCGCTCGGCCAGGAAGTCGCGCAGCACCTCCTGCGACGAGACCCGCCGGTCGCGGACGAGCTCGAGGATGGCGGCGTGGCGCTGCGGCTTCATGGGGAACGGGGAACGGGGAACGGGGAACGGGCGAGCCGTACGCGCCGAAGGTAGGCCGCGACGCGAACCGGGCGCAAGCGGACACGCGCGGGCACACTCCAGACCGCCCCCCCCGTTCCCCGTTCCCCGTTCCCCGTTCCCCGTTCCCCGTTCCCCGTTCCCCGTTCCCCCCTACCTCAGCGCCTCCGCCAGCACCCGCCCGTCCAGCACCTCCGTGGGCCGCACGCCCACGATGCGAGCGAGCGTGGGGGCGATGTCCACCACGCGGGTGAGGCGATTGTACTTGCCGGGGCGGATCATGGGGCCGTACAGGATCACGGGCACCGCCGCGTCGTAGTCGTGCGGCGTGCCGTGCTGCGCGTACGACGCGGGACCCCAGATATGCTCCGGCTTCAGCGTGACCACCGCGGCCACGGACAGGTCCGGCGGCAGCATGTGCACCCAGCGGCGCGAGATGGGGTTGGTGGCCGAGTCGCGCGGGAGGTCGGACACGCGGTTGGCCTGCATCACCCCCGGCAGGCCGCGCGCGAATGCCACGAAGCGCGTCATCGCCTCCGGGAGCACCGTGGCCGGGTCGCGGCCCGCGCGGAAAAAGGCGTCCGGATCGTACGACACCATCCCATCGTCGAAGCCGAAGGCGGCGCTGTCCACGCCCAGTCGCCGCGCTTCGGCGCCCAGCCAGCGGGTGACGGGCAACGGGCTCGGGTGGTAGCGCGCCGCGTCGGCGGGGTGCGCCACCTCGGGAAAGCGCGCCACTCCGTGGTCCGACGTAAGGGCGATGACCACGCTGCTGGGATCGCGCCCCGCGTACAGCGAGTCCAGGAACACGGCCATCATCCGGTCCAGCCGCACCACCTGGTCGTGGACCTCGCGCGAGTCGGGCCCGTAGCGGTGCCCCACGGCGTCGGTGGTGGAGAACGACACGGCGAACACGTCGGTCTGCGGCCCCTGCCCCAGCTTCATCTCGCGGAGGCCCGCCAGCGCGAGCTCCATGGTGAGCTGGTCCATCCAGGGGAACTCCGGGATGGTGCGCCCCGCCGTGTCCGGGTGCGCCGAGAGGACGTGCGGGAAGGTGAAGTTGCGCCCCCCGCTCTCCACCGGCACGCTGTCCGGCTCCGCGTACGCCGATGCCGGCAGCAGCGGCGTCCACGCCTGCCCCGCGTAGCGCGCCACGGGGTTGGTTGCGTTGTAGCGCTGCACCCAGGTGGGGAGCGTGTCCGCGTAGTAGGTGCTGGTGGTGAAGCGGCCGTTGTAGCCCCACCAGTACACTTCCTGCTGCGCGCGCCCCAGGGGCAGGATCGCCCCGCGGTCCTTGCGAGAGACGGAGAGGGCGCGGGTGCGCGGGTCCTTGAAGCGCAGCCAGTCCGTGAGCGTGCTGCCCCGGAAGCGGAAGGGCGACGCGCCCATCATGGTGCTCCCGGCCAGCAGCGGGCTCTGCGGATCGTTGACCCCCGCGATGTTCTGCACGATCCCGGTGCCGCGCGGGAAGCGCCCGGACAGGGTGCTGGCGTGCCCCGGCGCCGTCTCGGTGACCGAGTGGTCCTGGTACGCCCGCGTGAACACGGCGCCGCCGTCGTAGAGCCGCGCCAGCCCGCCCGTGAGCTGCCCCGGCCAGCGCGTGAGGTACTCGGGCCGAAGCTGGTCCACCGTGATGAGCACCACCAGCGTGGGCCGCTGCGCGGGTGCCGGGCCGGCGGTCTGCTGCGCCGCGGCCGGTGCCGCCGCCAGCCATCCCGCGGCGGCCAATGATGCGATGCGTCTGAGGTTCATGCCTGCTGTGTCAGGTGAAGGGTTGGTACGCGCACAAAGATAACCACTGGCCTCACACGGAGACACGGATGCACAGAGACGAATTCGTCACGGTGCGTCCGCGCGAGGTACCAAATGATTGCTCCGCGAGCACTACACGCCACGGCAGGATCGTCGTTTCGCCGCGCCCTTGTCGGCCACCAAACTCTTGCACAGCTTCTGGATGCGGAGCGCCGTCCAGCGCCTCATCAGCTACCCGGGAAGCCACGATGTCCACCACCCTGTACGCCACCTTCGACGGCCAGGTCCTCCGCCCCGAGGCCCCCATCCTCCTGGAGCCCGACACCCGCGTCCGGGTCACCATCGAGGCTGCGCCCGGGAACGCTGATGCGCGGGCCGGTGACTCCGACCCGTACCGCTGGCTGCACATCCTGGAGACAGCGAACCTGGACGGTCCGCCGGACTGGTCGGAACGATTCCACCACTACCTGTACGGTGAAGGTGTGCGGGGTGAAGAATAAGCTTTTCATGGATGCCACCTACGCGGTCGCGCTCGGATCGCCGCGGGATCAGTTCCACGCAAACGCGGTGGCGCTCGCTCGCAGAATCCAGAGCGAGCACATCCGGGTGGTGACCACTCGCGCCGTAATCGTCGAGGTAGCGAATGCGCTGTCGAGGCCTTCCTTCCGAAGTACGGCCGTAGCGCTACTCGGCTCGTTCGACCAGAGTCCGCTCGTCGAAGTGGCTCCGCTCTCCGAGGAGCTCTACGAGCGTGGGATGGCTTACTTCAAGCGGCATCGCGACAAGGAGTGGGGTCTCACCGATTGCATCTCGTTCGTGGTGATGAGGGAACGCGGGCTCACCGACGCGCTGACGGCTGATGCGCACTTCCGCCAGGCCGGATTTCGTCCGCTCCTCGGTGCACCGTGAGGTTTGGGCTCACACAGAGGCACGGAGGCACAGAGAAGACGTTCTTCCTCTGTGCCTCCGTGTCTCTGTGAGAGCCTGCAGTTCCTTCAAGCCGCCTCGAGTATGATCTCCGGGTGCTTGTCCGCGATCTGGAGGAGGCGCATCGCGGGGCCGCTGGGGTCGCGGCGGCCCTGCTCCCAGTTGCGCAGGGTGTTGACGCTGATGCACAGAGCGGCCGCGAACTGCGTCTGCGTGAGGCCGAGCCGTTCACGGATAGCACGCGGGTCCGGCTCGCCCACGAAGGTCACCGACGCGGGTGGCTGCTCGCTCCGCAGGAAGGCTCCCGCCTCCTTGATCCCTTCGACCAGCTCGTCGAAAAGTTCGTCCCTCATCGTTCCTCCGCTCGTTCCGCGATTTCGGCGTCCACCAGCCTGCGAAGCGTTCGCTTCTGCTCCGGCGTAAGATCGTCCTGCTCGTTCTTTGGATACAGCAGGAAGAGGAGCACCACGCCGCGCGCCAGGAGTGGAAAGTAGATGATGCGCACCCCGCCACGCCGGCCGCGTCCCGTACCGGCCCAGCGCACCTTACGCAGGCCACCCGTCTCACGGATCAGAACGCCCAGTTCGGGATTTTCCAGCAGTGCGGACTGGAGCGCGCGGAACTCCGCGTCGTCCAGGTGCTGGGCTCGCTGGCGGCTGAACGCGCGCGACTCCACGAAGATCATGCGGCGGCGCCCAGTGCGCCAGAGGCGGAGTGGAAGGGGTGAGAAAGCTCTCCTGGCTACATAGATAGATACCCCGGATCAGTCCCCACGGTGGGGGGGAGGGGCAGGGAGTGAGGTCGCGCACAGAGACACGGAGGCACAGAGATGAAGTCGTCTCTGTGCCTCCGTGTCTCTGTGTGAGGCCTGCGGTTTCAGAGCTGCCGCGCCCGCGCGGCTCCAGGGAACGCGTACGTTTGTGCTCTTGAGGTCCGCATTTTATCATAAGATCCGCCCGCAAACTCCTCGCGTTCTTCCACAAGCAACCAGCATGCAGAACTCACGGCACGTTCAAACCGGAGCCCGAAGCACCCGGCGGTTCGCCCTCGCCGCCCTCGCCGCACTCGTTGCGCTCACCACGCTGACGCTGCCAGCGCCGGAGTGGGATGGGACGGAGCTGTCGGCGCAGACCGGCTACCGCCCGGGGCAGCGCATCGAAGGGCGCTGGCGCCCGAACAGAGACTGGGAACCGGCCGTCATGGTGGAGCCCGGCACCGACGGGTTCCACCTGGTCCGCTGGGACACCAACAACACGCCGGAACGGGTGCAGGCCTCGATGATCCGCCCCGCGGCGAACGCTCCCGCGATGCCCGTGCTGGCGGTGGGCGCGCGCGTCCAGGCTTGCACCGGCTCCTACTCCTGCCTCGCGGCCCCCGGAGTCGTAACCGAGATCGGGCAGGGGAACGAGGTAGCCATGTACAAAGTGCGGTTCGCGGACGGCACGTCGAGCTGGCGCAACGCCTATACCGAGATCACCGCACCGGCGCGCGCCGCCGGACCGGGGCCCCGCGCTCCGGCCGGGACCCAGGGTACCGCTGCTCGTGCCCCCGGTGCGCGGCGTGCCCTGCCCGCGGCCGTGCCCACGGGGCGCTACCGCTGCTACCTCGTGGCCGCGAATACCCAGTACACGATGAACGTCGGTGGCGGCGTCACCGAGCACCAGGGGGTCGGCTACCCGTCGGCCATGGGGGTAGTGGAGGTAACGGGGCCCACCACCTATCGCTGGGGCACACAGACCACCGCCGCCCAGCCGGGCGCGTTTCGCTACGACCGGGCGAGCGGGCGGATCACGTTCGGCGCGGGGCCGTACAGGCCCGCGCAGTTTCGCGGCGAGTTCGGCTGGAATGCGAGTGACGGGAATGCCGTGATCACTCTCTACCAGAAGAGCCAGCGGAATGGCGAGCTGAAGCAGCACTGCATCCGCCAGTGAAGGAGCACATCGCGTCCAGGGCCTCACCCTCACGTCGGTGCTCACGCGGCGGCGATACCCTCGCGCCTGAATCAGGGGGCACTTGCCGGATCCTGCTCCTCTTTATACACTAATCGGCATGTCTAACCGCGCCCCCATGTGCATGTGCTGCTGTCCTTGTGCCCGCTGGCATCGCCAGCCGGGGGCGACGGCGCGCGTGCGTGGGAACGGGTCGGCATGAGCTGACCGACGGCTGAACGGCCGTCCCACGAGAGCGAGAAAGCCGCGGCCCCAACGAGGGGGCCGCGGCTTTTTGATTTACGTCCAGGAGACACCATGCCCGCCACGACCGAACGCCCGATCGCCATCTTCTACGAGCACCCGGACTGGTTCCGCCCCCTCTTCGCGGAGCTGGACCGGCGCGGAACGCCGTACGTGAAGATCCACGCCGGCGAGCACCGCTTCGACCCGGCCGAGGAGCCGCGCTACTCGCTCGTCTTCAACCGGATGAGCCCCTCCGCGTTCAACCGCGGGCGCGCCAACTCCATCTTCTACACCACCTCGTACCTCGGCTACCTGCGCGAGAACGGCATCCGGGTGATCAACGGGTACGAGGCGTGGCTCACCGAGATCTCCAAGGCGCACCAGCTCGCGCTGCTGGAGCGGCTCGGCCTGCCGTACCCCAAGGCGCGCGCCATCAACCACCCCTCGCAGGCGCCGGCCGCCGCCGAGAGGCTGCGCTTCCCCATCGTGATCAAGCCCAACATCGGCGGGAGCGGCGCGGGGGTGCGGCGCTTCGACACGCCCGAGGAGCTGGCGGCGGCCGCCGCGGCGGGCGACCTGCAACTGGGGATCGACAGCGTGGCGCTGGTGCAGGAGTTCATCCCGCAGGAGGAGAGCCGCATCGTGCGCGTGGAGGTGCTGGGCGGCGAGTACCTGTATGGGATCCGCATCTACACGCCGGGCAACTCCTTCGACCTGTGCCCCGCCGACGTCTGCCAGCGGGTGGACGGGGTGGAGCTGGACGCGCAGATCTGCGCCGTGGACGCGCCCAAGCGCGGGCTGCGGGTGGAAGGGTACGAGCCCCCCGCCGCGATCCGCGCGCAGGTGGAGGCCATCATGGCCGCCGCGCGCATCGACGTGGGCGGCATCGAGTACATGATCGACGCGCGCGACGGGCAGCTTTACTTCTACGACATCAACGCGCTCTCCAACTTCGTGGCCGACGCGCCCAACGTCGTGGGCTTCGACCCCTTTGCGCGCCTGGCGGACTACCTGGAGGAGCAGGCCGGGGTGCTGGAGGAGGTGGCGGGATGAGGTTCGGATTCTGGCTCCCCGTCTTCGGGGGATGGCTGCGCAACGTACCCGACGAGGGGATGCCCGCGAGCTGGGACTACGCGAGCCGCCTGGCCCGGCGCGCCGAGCAGATCGGCTTCGACCTGACGCTGGTGGCCGAGCTCAACCTCAACGACATCAAGGGGATGGACGCCCCGTCGCTGGACGCATGGTCCACCGCCGCGGCGCTGGCGGCCGTCACCGAGCGGCTGGAGATCATGGTGGCGGTGCGCCCCACCTTCCACGCCCCGGGGCCGCTGGCCAAGCAGGCCGCCAACATCGACCACATCAGCAACGGCCGCCTGTCGCTGAACGTGGTGTCGTCGTGGTGGGCCACCGAGGCGAAGAAGTACGGCATCCAGTTCGACCAGCACGACGACCGCTACGCCCGCACCTCCGAGTGGCTGGACGTGGTGGACGGGATGTGGAAGGAGCCCCGCTTCTCGTACCAGGGGCAGTATTACGGGGTGGATGACGCCATCCTGGAGCCGAAGCCGTTGCAGCGCCCGCGCCCCACGATCTACGCGGGGGGCGAGTCGCCGGCGGCCAAGGCGCTGATCTCGCGCAAGTGCGACGCCTGGCTCACCCACGGCGACCCCCCGGAGACCATCGCGGCCAAGGTGGCCGACCTGCGCGAGCGCCGCGAGCGCCTGGAGCTGCCGCCCATGAAGTTCGGCGCGGCGGGCTACGCCGTCGTGCGCGGCTCGGAAGACGATGCGCGCCGCGAGGTGGAGCGCATCACCGAGGTGCGGCCGGGGACGCCGGGGTACGCCAACTACCAGGACTGGCTCGCCAACACGCAGCTCGAGCAGCGCGTGAGCCTGGAAGACTACTCCGTCTCCAACCGCGGGCTCCGCTCCGGCCTGGTCGGCACCCCGGAGCAGGTGGCCGAGCGCATCCTGGAGTTCGAGCGTGCGGGGCTGGACCTTCTCCTCCTCCAGTTCTCGCCGCAGTTGGAGGAGATGGAGCGCTTCGCGGAGGAGGTGATCCCGCTGGTGAACGGGGCGTACGTAAGCTAGGGGGCTCACACAGAGGCACAGAGACGACTTCATCTCTGTGCCTCTGTGTGAGCCCATCTGTTCACTAGAGCAGATCACGGAACTGGCTCTCGGTGAGCCCCGCATCGCGGACGATCCCGGCCATAGTGAACGCGTTCACCGGGTTGTTCCTGGGGATCGTCAGAATGCGTGCGCCATTCGACATCACGATGTGCTTCCCCTGACGGACCACGGCGAAGCCCGCCTTTTCGAGCGCACGCACCGCGGCCAGGTGGTTTATCCCGGGGATTTTCCCCATCAGGCCGCGACTTCGACCTCGCGTACGTCGCCGCTCACCGTGTCGTTGACGGCCGCGAGGTAATCCTGGATCGCGTCGCGGACGTTCTCCAGGGCCTCCTCCTCCGTCGCGCCCTGCGACCAGCAGCCGGGGAGACCGGGGCAGTTGACGCTGTATCCCTCTTCGGACTTGTTCAATACGACTTTGTAGATCATCGCGGCCCTCTGTAGAACAGGTTGCCTATCCCGTGCGCCTCTCCGTACGCTGCACGAAGTCCGTCCCGCTAGCAAGGTGCGCCGCGGAACTGGTCCGCGCCGAGGCGCGAACTCAGCGCTCCAATCTGAACCCCGGGTCCACGGTGGGGCGCTGGGCGGCGGTGGCGACGGACCAGCCGGTGGCGTACATCCACTGGGTCATGCGGGTGAGCTTGGCGATGTCGATGCGCTCGGACTCGTCCTCCGGCGTGTGGTAGTCGGGGTGGAGGAGGGTGGTGAAGAAGATGGAAGGTACGCCCGCGCGCGCGTACGGGAGGTGATCGCTGCGGAAGTACCAGCCCTCCGGGTGCGCGGGGTCGTCCCAGGTGTGGTCCACGGCGAAGCGGGAGACGCGGCGGTTGGCGTCCAGCGCCATCTCCACCAGCGCGGCGGAGTTGCGGTGCGGCCCCACCGCGCCCAGCAGCGCCGCGCTGTCCGGGTGGTTGCGGCCGATCATGTCCGCGTTGAGCACCGCCACCAGCGACTCCTTTGGCACCGTGGGGTTCGCGGAGTACCAGCGCGAGCCCAGCAGCCCCCGCTCCTCCGCGCCGTGCCACACGAAGAGCGCCGAGCGCCGCCCCGGCCGCCGCGCGAAGGCCCGCCCGATGGCCAGCAGCGCCACGCTCACGGTGGCGTTGTCGTCCGCGCCGTTCCAGATGGAGTCGCCGTTCACCGGCCGGCCGATGCCGTCGTGGTCCTGGTGGCTGCTGAAGAGCACGTGCTCGCCGCGCAGGCGCTCGTCCGTGCCGGGCACCCGCGCCACCACGTTCACCGATGGGTAGACGAAGCTCTCCATCCCCAGGTCGGCGGTGAAGCGCGCGCCCTCGGCCAGGCGGCTCATCACCTCTGCGCGTACGAGGAAGACGGGCGGGCCGGCGGCGGGCGCGGCGGCGGAGGCGGGGGCGTCCGGATCGTCAAGCAGGTACAGGCCGTTCTGCTGCCAGTGCTGCATGCGTCCGAACGCCTGCGCCGCCACCGAGTCCGCCACCAGCACGATGGCGGCGGGGTTCTGCGTGCGCAGCGCCGCGCTCTGCTCGCGGATGGCGGTGAGCGTGTAGCGCCACGCCCACAGGCTCACCCCGGGCGCCGGCATGCGCGTGGGCGGCGCCAGGTGGGCTACCACGACGCCACCCTGCGCGGGCGACGCCGCGCCTCCGTTCGCCACCCGCGGCGCGCGTACGACGCGAGCGTCCACCCGCGCGGCCACGGGCGCCAGCAGCACCCCGTCTTCCCACAGGCGCAGCGGCACGCCGTCCACCGCCACGGTGCTGGCCGCCGTCTGCCGAACGCGGCGCAGGCCAAAGAACTGGAAGTACGTGCCGTCGTCGCCCGCCGGGAGAAGCCCCGCCTCGCGCGCCCGCTCGGCCAGCCAGGCGGAGGCGCGCATCTCGTCGTGCGTCCCCGCCTCGCGTCCGCGCATGGAGTCGGACGCCAGGGTGAAGAGGTCGCGCCTGAGGTCCTCGCGGCGGATGGCGTCGAGCGCCGGGGGCGCGGCCTGCGCCGCCAGCGCTGCGGGTGCGAGCGCGAGGATCGCCGCCAGGGCGATGGATCGGGTGTGTGGCATCCGCCGGGTTCTCCGTGAGGGGCGTCGTTGCGGTGGATCGTACGCTGCGCATGGCGCGGGCCGCGGTCTCACTCGGAGGCACGGAGACACGGAACGGCGAGAACCACTCGTCCGCGGTTCTCGCCGTTCCGTTGGTGCGGGGCGCCCTTTACCGGTCGCGCGTGAGCGCCCGCAGCCCGGAGTACGCCAGCGCCCCGCCCAGCACCCAGGGGGCGGCCACGATGATCGGGTCCATCCACTGGTGCTTGATGTCGGCGCGGCCCTGGCCGAAGCGCGACGCGATCGGGTGGCTGCGCACCTCGGCCAGGATGCCCGTCTCGGTGATCGGGTTGTCCGGCCGCAGGGTGAGGAGCGACGCCAGGTTGCTTTCCAGCACGTCCACCCGGTCGGCCGCGATCAGGAGGAGCCAGTGCGCGGCCTGCCCCTCGCTATACCGGGCGTACGCGTACCTCCGCATCGCCCCGGAGAGCCCCTTGGGGGGCGTGGAGGTGCCGAAGACCGGGGGGAGGAACTTGTGCTCGATGGACATTTCGCGCGGCCACTTCTCCGGCTGCCGCTCGGGGAAGTGCCAGTGCGCGCCGTTCAGCGTGGGGTCGAAGCGCTCCTGCGGCACCGAGGGGCGGTCGGCCGGGTCCAGGTCCGCGCCCCATCCCGGGATGGTGCGGCGCAGCTCATCGGCGGATGGCGTGAGCTCGGGCTTTTCGGCGGTGTACGGCATGTTCGCACCCCCTGTCAGTGTGCGTTCGGCACGATGAGCGGCTTGATGCAGTTGTCCAGCTTCGACGAGAAGATGTGGTACCCCTCGGCGATGTGCTCCAGCGGGATGCGGTGCGTCACGATGTCGCTGGGCTTCAGGTAGCCGTTGCGGACGTGCTCGAAGAGGCGCGGCCACTGCCGCTTCACCGGCGCCTGGTTCATGCGCAGCGTGAGCCCCTTGTTCATCGCGTCGCCGAACTTGACGGCGCTGAAGAGCGGCCCGTAGGCGCCCACCACCGAGATGGTGGCCCCCTTGCGCACCGAGTCGATCGCCCAGTTCAGCGCCACGGGCGAGCCGCCCTGCATCTTGAACTTGGTGCTCGTCACGTGCTGCAGGAAGGCCCCGTCCGCCTCGGCGCCCACGGCGTCGATGGCCACGTCGGCGCCCAGGTAGTCGGTGATCTTTTTCATGTGCACGACGATGTCGTCGTACTCGGTGAAGTTGTACGTCTCCGCGTGGGCAAAGGTGCGCGCCTTCTCCAGCCGGTACTCCAGGTGGTCGATCACGATCACGCGCCCGGCTCCCATCAGCCACGCGCTCTTGGCGGCGAAGAGCCCCACCGGCCCCGCGCCGAACACCACCACCGTGTCCAGCTCGCGGATCTCCCCGAGCTGGGCCCCGAAGTACCCCGTGGAGCAGGCGTCGGTGAGGAGAACGGCGTCCTCATCGTCCATCCAGTCCGGGATCAGGGCCGGCCCCACGTCCGCGAAGGGAACGCGCACGTACTCCGACTGGCCGCCGTCGTAGCCGCCGGTGGTGTGGGAGTAGCCGTAGATGCCGCCCACCGCCGTGGCGTTGGGGTTCACGTTGTGGCAGTTGCTCTGCAGCCCGCGCGCGCAGAAGAAGCACGAGCCGCAGAAGATGTTGAACGGCACCATCACCCGGTCGCCCGGCTTCAGGTTGCGCACCGACGAGCCCACCTGCTCCACCACGCCGATGAACTCGTGCCCAAAGGTCATCCCGACGCGCGTGTCCGGCATCATCCCGTGGTACAGGTGAAGATCCGACCCGCAGATGGCCGCCAGCGTGACGCGGACGATCGCGTCGTTGGGGTGCTCGATGGGGGGTATGTCCTTCTCTTCCACCCGCACCCGGTAGGGTCCGCGGTATACCATGGCTCTCATTCCGCGCTCCTTGCAGAGGTGTTCCCGCCAATTCGGGGGGGAGGGGCGGTTGCAAGCGAGAGTCCCGGGAGGCGGGAGGAGCGTCACACGGAGGGTGCCGCGGGGCGTCGAGATTCAGGAGAAAAACGGGGCTCACACAGAGGCACGGAGGCACAGAGATCACTTCATCTCCGTGCCTCCGTGTCCTGGGTTCATCCAAAGCGAACCCCGTTGAGCGTGTGGGTGCAGCAGGTACAGGAAGGGGTGAGCTTCTCGGGCCGGAGACCGGGATCGACGAGGCGCAGGATCCCGGCGTCGTCCACGTACAGGCCGCTGAAGTAGCTGGACTCGCCGATGCGCACCATGGCGTGCCGCTCGCCCTCGCTGCGCGCCACGAGCCAGAAGATGGGGTCCGGGCGGTCCAGGCGGGCCACGGCCTCGCCGTAGACGCCGTCCCACTCCGAGCCCACCTTCGAGAGGAGGAAGCGGAAAAGCGGGGTGTAGTCGAGGCCGCCCCTGCGCGCCGCGTGCATGGAGGCGCGGGGGGTGCCGGAGCCGCGCTCGGTGCGGAAGTCCCCAAGGGGCGCGTGGCGCACCCCGTGGGTCTGGGTGTTCACCTTCCGGTAGAGCGGCTCTTTGCGTGACCCGTGCGGCATATGCTCAAGAACTCAGCGGGATGGATGGCTCGCTTCACGGACGCACGTGAACCACCTCGCCGGGCTGCACCGCATCCAACGCGGCTGAAACCGCTGGAGCCAGTGGGGCCAGCTCCTGGATGCGAACCCGGCGTGGGTGCATGACGACGAGTCCCACGCCCGACCGGGCGATGTTCTGCTGGTGTTCGATATGACGGTCCGCGGTGACGATCGCGCCGAACCCAGCGTCGCGCACGCGGCGCAGAAGCTCTCCGTTCTTGGTGCCCCGCCAGCCCATCTCGGCGACCGTGCGAATTACGTGGCGCTCGGGCGCAGCCGCGTTCAGCATGTCCGCGAACTCCACCGGGACCTGTTCGTCAAGCAGCGCGAGCAAGATTCTTCAGGGCCTCCCCCGCCTGCTCCAGCGCGGCAATCGCCTGTTCCCGGCGGACGGTGGGGAAGGAGCCCAGGAACTCGTCGAGGGTGTCTCCGCCCGAGAGGTAGTCAAACAGGTTCTGTACGGGCACGCGCGTGCCGACGAACACCGGGACCCCGCCGAGGATCTCCGGGTCACTGTGGACCGCGGGGTTGTGACCGAGCATAGAGGTTTCTCCAAGCTATGGGTACAACCGGAATGTGTACCGGAGCACAGGGTCCATCAAGGGGCGCAATAAGCGGAGGCACGGAGACGACTTCATCTCCGTGCCTCTGTGTCTCTGTGTGAGCCCCGCCGTTTACAGGTCGGCGCGGCGGCGGGCCTGGTTGACGCGGGCGGCGAAGGCGCGCGCCGCGGCGGGCGAGAAGCTCTCCATCACCTGGATGTCGTTCACCCGCACGTCCTTGAAGATCGAGTTGCCCTCGCGGTCTTCCAGGATCAGGCGGCCGTTCTCGTAGCGGGCCTCGCGCAGCTCGGAGACGGGGTACTCGATGCCGCGGTCCAGGAGCGTGCGGACGCCGCTGCGCACCATCCCGCTCACGAGGCGCGCGAAGCCAGACTCCTTTTTCGCGTCCGCGTCCATGTCCCGCCCGATCTCGTCCAGTCCGCGGTCGGTGAGCTGCATCACCACGCGCCGGTCGATGAGGAGAAGGGCAACCTCGCCGCCGCGCGTCTCGATGGCGGACGAGGCGCGGCGCAGCGGCTGCCGCTCCACCACGCGCACGTCGGAGTCGCTGTCGTTGCGGCGCTGAGCGTGGGCGGGCTGGGCGGCGAGGGCGAGCGCGAGGGCGGCGGAGACGAAGAAGACGGTACGCATGACGAAAGCTCCTGGGGAGGGGACGGCCGGTTACGTGCTCCTCAACGGCGGGAGGCGCGCAAAGGTTTCGATCCCCCGAACCCGCGAAGCGTTGCCTACCCCCGGCGCGCCACGGGAACGGGCGGGTCGTACGTCTCGCCGCCGCGCGCCAGGCGGTCCGTGATGGCGCGGCTGATCTGCTCCGCCTCGGCGATGGCGCGGTCGCTCAGGTAGCGGCGCGCGCGGGCGGCGGCGCACAGGGTGCCGACCACATCCTCGCCGCCCGCGCTCAGCACCGGCACGGACATGAAGGTGCCGTACATCGCCGGGTCCACCCCCGCGCCCGGCAGGTCGCGCACCACGTCCGCGGTCCACAGGAGCCCGGCTTCGCGGCAGCGGTGGCAGAGCGAGCCCGTCCAGGCGATGCGCGAGCCGGCCGCGATCCCCAACCCCGTGGGGTCGTGGACGTAGCGGTGCTCCAGCGTGTCGTCGGCCGGGCTGCGGATGCTGAGGTAGCTGGCGTCCAGCCCCGTGACGGCGGCGACTTCGGCGAGCTTGCCGGCCACGAAGTCCGCGAAGTCGTCGCCGGCGGGGAGCGCGCGGGCGGGGGCCATCCGCTGCGGCGTGGGCGACACGGCGATCTCGGGGAGCGGGAGCGGCCCCGGCCGGGCCAGGTAGTAGCCCTGCGCGCAGGCGATCCCCGCCCGCGCCAGCGCGTCCAGCTCGCCCGCCGTCTCCACCCCTTCGGCCACCACGGTGGCCCCCAGGCTCTCCGCGAACGATGCCAGCGCCCCCACGAGCGACTCGCGGGCGGGGTCGCGGTCCACGCCGTTCACCATGTCGCGGTCCAGCTTGATGACGTCCGGGCGCAGCGCCAGGATGTGCCGGAAGCTGGCGTACCCCGCCCCGGTGTCGTCCACCGCCACGCGCAGCCCCATCTCCCGCAGCGCCGCCAGCTCGCGCAGCAGCTCGTCGTACCGCCGCACCGAGGTGTGCTCCGTGATCTCGATCACCACGCGGCGCGGGTCCGCCGCGGCGAGGGCGTCGCGCAGGCCGTGGCCGTGGAGCGTGTCCGGCGATGCGTTCACGGAGAGGTACACGTCGGCCGGAAGGCGCGGGAGGAGGGCGATGGCGGCGCGGATGGCGCTCAGCTCCAGCGCCTCGCCCAGCCCCAGCTCCGCCGCGCGGGCGAACCACGCGTCCGGGCGGTCCGGCGGGCCCTGGAAGCGGGCGAGCGCCTCCACCCCCACGGTGCGCATCTCGGCCAGCTTCACGATGGGCTGCAGCACGATGGAGACGCCCTCCCCCGCGATGGCGCGCTCGATGCTCGCCCGCGACAGCGCCCCCTGCCGCTCGCGCAGGGCCACGCGCGCGAGGTCCTCGCCCAGCGACGCGGCCAGCGCGGTGAGGAGGCGCACCTCGCCCGCGCCCAGCGTGGGCCGCGGGCCCCGCCCCACGCAGCACAGCATCCCGAACAGCTCCCCGCCCGGCAGGTGCACCGGCGCGCCCGCGTACGAGCCGATCCCCATCCACTCGGTGATGGGGAGGTGCGCCGTGCGCCGGTCCGTGCGCGCGTCCGGGATGGCGGCCGGGAGGCTCCCCTCCACCACGCGCGTGCAGTACGCCAGCGGCCGCGACAGGGTGGTGCCCACCGCGATCCCGAACGGCTCGCAGTCCCCATCCACCGCGTGAAGCAGGTGCGTGGCCCCGATCCACTCGGAAAGCCAGGCCGCGTCCATCTCCAGGGTGCTGCGCGCCACCGCCAGGTACCGCCGCGCCACCGCCTGTACCAGTTCCGGATCGATCATCGGGCAAGAGCTCGTCATCTGGGGAGGTGAACGGATGACGCAAGAGAAGCGCCGCCTCTGAGTCGCCGTGGTGGGTACCCGCTAATGCGGCGCAGTCCCGCTGACCGGAGCCATATCTCACAAGAGGTATGGCTCCGGAGCGCTGCAGTGCCGGAAGACCGACCGCCGGCCACTGCACGTAAGGGCTCAAAAAGGTTCCACTTCGGAAAACCTCTCGATATACTTGGACGATGGAGTACGACGACTACCTGGACGAGTTCTACGAAGACGATCGGCCGCCAGACCTCGTAGAGGGGAAGGCGGTAGACGAACTGCGCGCGTTTTTCGAGGTGAACAGGCAGGCATTCAGCTCACGGCAGGTTGAGGTGGCGTTCGAGGGAAAGTACTTCCATTGGATTACGCATCGCGCGCTGAAGATTCTCGCTGAGGAGGGTACGATCCGGCTGGAGCAGGACACGCTCTCTTACGGCGCACCCATCAACTTCGTCTGGCATCGAAGCAACCGGTACAACCGCCGGGAGATCAAGGAGATCAAGAGGCTTGTAGAGCGGTACTCACACCAGGAGTTCACTGCGGCGCTAGGGAATACGGGCGAATTGCTCGTAAGCGACGGATTCAGCCGGTTCGGATTCCTACAGCGCGGGCGGGAGACCCGCGTCAATGGCGACCGCAGATGGACGAAGACGGAACACAATCTTGATTTCTTGTTCGAGCGTGATGGACGCGTTTACGGGATTGAAGTGAAGAACACGCTACCCTACATCAACGACAAAGAGTTCCGGATCAAGTTGGCGATCTGCAACCATCTGCAGATCTTTCCCGTTTTCGTGGTGCGTGCGATGCCACGCGTCTGGGTTCAGGATGTGGTAAAGCGTGGTGGGTTCGCGCTGGTGCTCCGTTATCAACTGTACCCCCTGAGCCACAAGTCCTTCGCGGACGAGGTACGCACCAGGCTAGGCTTACCGGTGGATGCACCCCGTGCGTTGTACGACGGTACCATGCAGCGGTTTGTAAGCTGGCACGAGCGACAGTTGAAGCGGCCGTGAGCAGCGAGTTTTGATGTGAATTCGTGGGCGAAATCACATGGGGCACATCGCAAGCGCATGCCAGAAGCCGGTTTACGCTCTCGGTGTATGAATACGTCCTGTCTAGAGCCTGTTATGAACTAAGTGTTTGCTGGGGTGTCTCTTGCGGGCATGAGCGAGCGCAAGCCCTACCCCAGCGACGTGTCGGACGACGAGTGGGCCTTCGTGGCCCCGTACCTGACGCTGATGGACTCGAACGCACCGCAGCGGGAGCACTCGCTGCGTGAGGTCTTCAACGGCCTGCGCTACATCGTGCGCAGCGGCGCTACCTGGCGCATGATGCCCCACGACCTGCCGCCCTGGGCGGCGGTCTACCAGCAGGCCCAACGCTGGCACGCGGCGGGCTCGTTCGAGGCCATGGTCGACGACCTGCGCACCCTGCTGCGCCTGGCCCAAGGGCGCAAGCCGCAGCCCAGCGCCGCCATTCTGGACGCCCGCACCTTGCAGTCCTCGCCCGAGAGCGGCGAGCGGGCTGGCTACGACGGCCACAAGAAGCGGCGTGGGAGCAAGGTGCACTTGGCCATCGACACGCTGGGCCACCTGCTGGCGCTGCACGTCACGCCGGCCAACGAGCAGGAGCGGGCACAGGTGAGCGAGTTGTGCGAGCAGATCCAGGCGGTCACCGGCGGCAGCGTGGAGCTGGCCTATGTGGACCAGGGCTACACGGGCGAAGAGGCTGCCGAGGCGGCCGCGGAGCACGGCATCCAACTGAGCGTCGTCAAGCTGCCGGAGGCGAAGAAGGGCTTTGTCCTCCTGCCGCGCCGCTGGGTGGTCGAGCGCAGCTTCGCCTGGACGGCGCGCTTCCGCCGGCTCGCCCGAGACTACGAGCGCCTGGCCAGCTCGCTGGCCGCGCTCCACTACGTCGCCTTTGCCATGCTCATGCTCAGCCAGTTCGCCCGCTCCGCCGCGAGTTCATAACAGGCTCTAGCCAACGCCAAAAGGGACGCGGAGCGATCTCGCCTCTCCGCGTCCCCTCTGTGCCTCTGTGTGAGCCCCGCTCTTTACCTGCGCGGCGCGATCCGCCAGAGCTCGCCGTTCTCGGCGTCGGTCACGACGTAGAGGGCGCCGTCGGGGCCCTGGCGCACGTCGCGGATGCGCTGGCGGCGGTCGGCCAGCAGGTGCTCCTCGCCCGTGACGCGGCCGTTCTGCACCGTGAGGCGTACCAGGCGCATCTCGCGCAACGCGCCCACGAACAGGCTGCCGCGCCACGCCGGGAAGGCGCTCCCCGTGTAGAACTGCGCGCCGGAGGGCGCGATCACCGGGTCCCAGTAGTAGTTGGGGGGCTGGAAGCCCGCGCGCTGCGTGACCGCCGTGCCCAGGGCGGAGGTGATGGGGCCGCCCGCGTACTCCACGCCGTACGCCACCACGGGCCAGCCGTAGTTCTTCCCCTTCTCCACCCGGTTGGCCTCGTCGCCGCCGCGCGTGCCGTGCTCGATCACCCACAGGCTGCCCTGCGGGTCGAAGGCGGCGGCCTGGATGTTACGGTGGCCCACCGACCAGATCTCCGGGAGCGCGCCCGCGCGGCCGATGAACGGGTTGCCCGGCGCCGGCGCGCCGTCGGGGGTGACGCGCAGCGTCTTCCCCAGGTGGCTGCCCAGCTCCTGCGCCTGCGGGCGCGTGGCGCGATCCGACCGCTCGCCCATGGTGACGTACAGCATCCCGTCCGGCCCGAAGGCCAGGCGCGAGCCATAGTGCATGTTGTTGTTGTACGTGGGCCGCGTGTGCAGGATCACCCTCACCTGCTCCAGCCGCGTGCGGTCCGCCGAGAGCACGCCGCGCCCCACGCTGGTGCCGTTGCCGCCGCTGCGGGGCTCGGTGAAGCTCCAGTACACGGTGCGGTCGGTGGCGAAGCGCGGGCTCAGCGCCACGTCCAGCAGCCCGCCCTGCCCGCGCGCGTCCACCTCCGGCACCCCGGCGATCGGCGCGCCGATCTGGCCGGTGGCGGATACGATGCGCATCCTACCCGCCTTCTCCGTTACCAGGTGGCCGCCGCCGGGGAGCGGCTCCACGGCCCACGGCTTCGCGATCCCGCGCGCCACAACGGTCACGTCGAAGGCCACGTTGGAGCGGACGCCGCACGAGCGCGTCTGGCGCGGGAAGGTGGGCCGCTGGGCGGGCGCGTTGGCGGCGCGGCTTTCCAGCGGCGTGCACTGCTGCGGGTCTTCGCCGGGGGCCGCCGCTTCGTGCGCGGCCGCGGACGGGGTTGCATCCGCCGAGCTCTCGGCGTTGCGGAAGCAGCCCGCCAGGAGGATCACGGCCGGTGCCGCGAGGATGATTCCGGATCTACGCATGGGTTCGTTCCCGTGAGACATGAGGGTCACCGCACGGGGCGCGGGGCGTTGCAAGAACGGTGCGATGAACGGCGGGGGCTCACACAGAGGCGCAGAGACACGGAGTAGCCGGTTACGGCAGGTGCACGCGGCCGATGTAGATCTCGGTATCGTACTCCACGCGCACCTGGCCGCCGCGCGCATGCTCGGCGAAGATGCGCTCCAGCTCGCTGAGCATGGGGAGGTGGCGCGGGTCGCCCGCGGGCGGGGCGTAGGAGGTGGAGAGGAGGCGGCCGCGCAGACCCTCCAGCCCGAAGCGCTGCTCGTTGGGGAGCGTGCGCCGCTCGTACGGGCCGGCAAAGAAATCTGCGAGCACGGCCGGGGCGATGGCGTCGTGGCGCACCTGGCCGTAGTCCGTGCCGAACTGCTGGAGGAGCGCTTCGTAGGCGCGCAGAAAGGGGGTGGTGTGCAGGTGGCGCGTGTTCCACAGGAGAACGACGCGGCCGCCGGGGCGCAGGATGCGCGCGAGCTCCGCCCGCGCCCGCTCCGCATCGAACCAGTGGAACGCCTGGCCCGCCACCACGTGATCCACGCTCGCGTCCGCCAGCGTGGTGGCCTCCGCGCTCCCGGCCACGCTGCGGAAGCGCGGCCAGCCGCGGAGGAGCTCCTCGGCGGCGGCGCGCATCTCGGCGTTGGGCTCCACGCCGATGACGGTGTGGCCGGCGCGGAGGAAGAGCTCGGCCGAGATCCCCGTGCCGGAGCCGACGTCCGCGATCACCGAGCCCGGCGCCAGCCCCGCCGCGTCGCGCAGGATGGGGAGCACGCCCTCCGGGTAGCCCGGGCGGTAGCGGACGTAGCTCTCCACCCGGCCGGAGAAGCGGGTCGTGGAGTCGCTCACAGCTCCAGCTCCCACGTCTCGGCCATCAGCGAGTGGCCGAAGCTCTCGTGCTCCTCCTCGTGCACCCGCCGGTAGCCCTCGGCCGCGTAGATGCGGCGCGCGGCCACCAGCACGCTGTTGGTCCACAGGGTGATGGTGCGGTAGCCGGCCTCGCGGGCGAAGCGCGTGCACTCCGCCACCAGCCGCTTCCCCACCCCCAGCCCGCGCGCGGACGGCTCCACCAGCAGCAGGCGGAGCCGGGCAACCCCCTCGCGCTCGGGGTGCCGCACCAGGAACACGCAGCCCACGACCCCGCCGTCGCGCTCCGCGATCCAGCAGCGCTCGCGCGCCGGGTCCAGGTCCAGCACGAAGCGCGCGGCGACCTCCGCCACCACGGCCTCGAACCGCTCGTCCCAGCCGTACTCCTGGTGGTAGAGCACGCCGTGCCGGTGCACGATCCACCCCAGGTCGCCGGGGCGCGGCGGGCGGAGGACAAAGGGTTCGCTGGGCATGGCCGGCTCTATTGGTTCACACAGAGACACAGAGGCACAGAGATGACGGAATCTCCGTGCCTCTGTGTCTCTGTGTGGAAACCGGGTCAGCCGCGCGCGCGCCGGTAGTGCATGGCGACGGTGCCGTTGCTGAGCGGCGTCGCCGAGAGCAGCTCGAGCCGTCTCGTGCCGGGCAGTCCGCTCTCGAACAGGGTCGGGCCGTGGCCGGCGATCCTGGGTTGGAGCAGGAACTTGTACTCGTCGATCAGGTCCAGCCGGTCCAGCTCGGCCGCGAGCTTGCCGCTGCCCACGAGCACGCCGGCGGGGGTCTCGTCCTTGAGCTTCTGGACGCTCGTGCGCAGGTCACCGGTGACGTGATGGCTGTTGGTCCACGTGAAGTCCGTTCGCGTGGACGACACCACGTACTTCGGCTTGGCTTCCAGCTTGACCGCCCACTCGCGGAGCGCCGGCGGCGCCTCCACGTCGCCGCGCGCGACCGCGGGCCAATAGACCTCCATCATCTCGTAGGTGACGCGGCCCCACAGCATCGCCCCTCCCTCGTCCAGCATACGGGTGAAGAAAGCGTGTGTCTCGTCGTCCGCGATTCCCACCTGGTGGTCCACGCAACCGTCCAGGGTCACGTTGATGCTGAAGGTCAAGAGTCCCATGGCGACGAGTCTGCTCCGGGTTGGGGGGCCTGGCCGGCGAGTGCCCTGCAGCGGCTCAGCCGCGGCCGGGCAACGATAAACTGCGGGCGCGGCCGACGTCTGTAAACCGCGCGTCGGCCGCTAGCCGCCGGCGAGCACGTCGAAGGGGTTCACGTTGGTGCCCTCCCACCAGCGGGATGCGTCGCGGAGGATGGCGATGGAGAAGTGGAGGTGGTAGTCGCCGGGCGCGGCGTTGCCCGTGTCGCCCACGTAGCCGATGACGTCGCCGCGGCGCACGCGGCGGCCCTCGGCCATGCCGTCCGCGTAGTGGTCCAGGTGCGCGTAGTAGTAGCGGGTGCGGCCGTCGTCGTCCATCTGGTAGAGGGAGAGGCCGCCGCGCTCGCCCGAGTGCAGCTTGCGGATGACGCCGTCCGCCACCGCCAGCACCGGCGTGTTGCGCGGCGCGTGGATGTCGATGGCGTCGTGCACCCGCCCGCCGGAGCGGGACGCGCTGTAGGTGTCGCGGAGCTGCCGGGGGGCCACCCCTTCCACGGGGATCAGCAGGGGGCGCTCGCGGACCGGCGCGTAGAGGGCCGTGGACAGGAAGGCGTCCTGCGCGGCGGAGGGGGCGGGGAGCGCGAGGACGGCGGCGAGCAGGTACCAGCGGAGGTTGGGCATGATGGGGGCTCTCGATCGGCGGCTCGACTGGCGTGGCGGGCGGGGAGCCCACGGTAGCCTCGTAGCTTTGCGTCCCCGCCTTTCGACGGGTTTGCCGTTTGCCTGAGATGTGTGGGGGACACAGGCAAGGTAGGCGGCCCCGCGGGCGTTTGCCAGGATGTTGAAGCAAGACGTTGCCTGGCTTCAGCTTGCCGGCGGCGCAGATGCGGCCGGAGCCCCCCATCTGCCACGTGGACCGGAAAAGAGTGCATCGAGCGCAACAACTTCCAGGCTCACACAGAGACACAGAGGCACAGAGATGAAGTCGTCTCTGTGCCTCTGTGTCTCTGTGTGATGTCCGTATTTGGGACGGCGGTTTCCCACGGATGGGGACTGGCACGACGGGGAATTTACGTAAATACCGTGATGACAACGGGATAACAGGAGGCATACTCCTCGCGCGTGTGGAACGGCCATGGATACGCTTCTCCAGGACATCCGCTACGCCTTCCGCACCCTGCGGCGCACGCCCGGCTTCACGCTGGCGGCGGTGCTCACCATCGCGCTGGGGATGGGGGTGAACACCGCTGTCTTCTCGCTCGCCAACGCGGTGCTGCTGCGGCCGGCGGACGCGCGCGATCCGGGGCGGCTGGTGCGCGTGCACACCGGCGACCACTCGCCGCTGCACCGCGCGCAGCTCGACTTCCTGCGCGAGCGCAGCCGCACGCTCACCGGGCTGTTCGGCGAGCGGTACCTGGAGGCGGCGCTCAACACTCCGCAGGGCAACCGCAAGGTGAACGCGGAGCTGGTGGGGGGGAGCTACTTCACCACGGTGGGTGTGGGTGCCGCGCACGGCCGCGTCTTCACGGCGGCGGAAGACACCCCGGCGGCCGGGAGCGCGGTGGCGGTCATCAGCCATCGCTGGTGGCGCGAGGGGTTCGGCGCGGACCCGTCGGTGGTGGGGCGCACCCTCCGCATCAACGGGCAGCCGGTCACGGTGGTCGGTGTGGCGCGCGAAGGGTTCGCGGGGGCATTCGCCGGCTTCGGCCCGCAGATCTGGATCCCGCTGGCGCAGATGGGGCCGCTCACCGGCACACCCGTCGGCGAGTACAACGGCAGCCTGTACGTGGGCGGCCGGCTGCGCGACGGCGCCACGGCGGACGCGGCGCGCGCCGAGCTGCGCGTGCTCGCGGCCGAGCTCACGCGCGCGGAGCCGGGGCGCCGCGAGCCGGTTACCTTTTCGCTGGACGGCTCCAGCGGGGTGACGGTGGAGCTGCGCCAGAAGTTCGGCGTGTTCGCCGTGGCGCTGCTGGCGGTGACGGGGCTGGTGCTGCTGATCGCGTGCAGCAACGTGGCCAACCTGCTTCTGGCGCGCGGGGTGGCGCGGCGGCGGGAGATGGGCGTGAGGATGGCCGTGGGCGCGGCGCGCGGGCGCCTCGTCCGGCAGCTCCTCACCGAGAGCCTGCTGCTGGCGCTGGCGGGGGCGGCGGCGGCGGTGCTCGCCACCTCGGCCCTCACCACCTTCGCCCTGTCGCGCGTGCCGCCGGAGATCCCCATGGCCCTCCACCTGGCGCCGGACGCGCGGGTGCTGGCGTTCGCGCTGGGCGGCGCGCTGGTGGCGGCGCTCCTTTTCGGCGTGGCGCCCGCGCTGCGCACCGCGTCCGCGGACGTGGTGACGGCGATCAAGGAGGGCTCGGTGGCGCCGCGCGGGGCACGGCTGCGCAACACGCTGGTGGGGGCGCAGGTGGCGCTGTGCATGGTGCTGCTGGGCTCGTCCGCGCTCTTTCTGCGCTCGCTGGGCGCGGCGGGCAACATCGATCCCGGCTTCGATCCGGCGCCCATCCTGAACCAGTCCGTGGACCTGCGGCTGGGGAGCTACGACGGGGTCACCGGGCCCCTCTTCTACCAGCGCCTCCAGTCCACCGTGCGCGGGCTTCCCGGCGTGCAGTCCGTCGCCCTGCAGCACTCCATCCCCCTGCAGGGCGAGAGCCGCGAGACGCGGGTGGTGCTCCCCGGCGAGACGGAGGACGGGCCGCGGCACGCCACCCACTTCAACACCGTGGGCGCGGGCTTCTTTCGCACCGTGGGCGTGCCGGTGCTGCGCGGGCGCGAGTTCACCGCCGCGGACCGCGCGGGCGCTCCGCCCGTGGTGGTGGTGAACGAGACCTTTGTGCGCCGCCACCTGGCCGGCGGGGGCGTCGGCAGCCGCGTGAGCCTGGAGGGGCCGGCGGGCCCCTTCGCCACCGTGGTCGGCGTGGTGCGCGACGCCAGGTACGTGAGCCTGGGCGAGGACCCGCTCCCCATGCTCTACCAGGCGTTCGAGCAGAGCTACGAGCCCGACATGACGCTGCACGTGCGCACCTCGGGCGACCCCGCGGCGCTGGCGGCCGCGGTGAGGCGCGAGGCCGCGGCGCTGGACCCGGCTCTCCCCCTCCCCGCGCCCCGCACCATGAAGGACCAGTTGCGCCGCGCCCTCCTCCCTGCGCAGTTGGGGGCCGGGGTGCTGGGCGGGATGGGAACGCTCGCATTGGTGCTGGCGGCGGTTGGGATCTACGGCGTGGTGTCGTTCGCGGCCCGCCAGCGCACCCGCGAGATGGGGATCCGCGCGGCACTCGGCGCGCCGCGGCTGGCGGTGGTGAAGCTGGTGATGGGCGCCAACCTGCGCGTGGTGGGTGTGGGGCTGGCGATCGGCACCGTGCTGGCGCTGCTCACGGGCCAGCTCGTGTCCGGCATGCTGTACGGCGTGGCCCCCGCCGATCCCGCCCTGCTCATCGGCGCCCCGGCCGTGCTGCTGTCCGTCGCGCTCCTGGCATCGTACCTCCCCGCCCGCCGCGCCTCCCGCGTGGACCCGGTGGTGGCGCTGCGCTCGGAGTAGACGGGCGGTTGAAACCGCTGCAACGACTACACGAAGTCCCCCTGCGGGGACTACCGGCTTTCCGCTGGTCCTGGAAGACCAGTCCGCGCAGGGGGAGTTCGTGTGGTTGTTGGCGCGAATTCCAGCGGTCTGCGCGTGAGTGCGGAGGGCATGATCCAGGGCACCTCACACAGGCCCGATCTTTTGTAGGGGCAGCCCTGCGTGGCTGCCCGCAGCCGCGGACGCAGCGGAGCTCCGGGGAACGCTCCCGATGGCATGTGAGCCGTTCCTGTACATGCACGCGCGGAAAGGCCGGCAGCCACACAGGGCTGCCCCTACCGGTTCGGTGCGTCACGGCGGCCTCAAGACCCGGCGGCATGCCGCCTTCATCCGCGCGGCAGCAGTATGATCCCGGCAGTCGCCACACGCAGGCGGCAGGCGCGGCCTGGCGAGTGAGCTCGCGGCAACAGCAGCACGAAGTCCGCCTCCGCGGACTGTTGGTGAAGGTTCAGCCGGAACCCTGTAGTCCCCGCAGGGGGACTTCGTGTAGTCGTTGCAGCGGTTTCAACCGCCCGGCAGTATGATCCCGGCAGTCGCCACACGCAGGTAGCACCGCGGCCTGGCGAGTGAACTGGCGGCAACAACAGCACGAAGTCCGCCCCCGCGGACTGTTGCTGAAGGTTCAGCCGGAACCCTGTAGTCCCCGCAGGGGGACTTCGTGTAGTCGTTGCAGCGGTTTCAACCGCCCGGCAGTATGATCCCGGCAGTCGCCACAGGCAGGCGGCACCGCGGCCTGGCGAGTGAACTGGCGGCAACAACAGCACGAACTCCGCCTCCGCGGACTGTTGCTGAAGGTTCAGCCGGAACCCTGTAGTCCCCGCAGAGGGACTTCGTGTAGTCGTTGCAGCGGTTTCAACCGACGGCAGCAGTGTGATCCCGGCAGTCACCACACGCCCCAGGAGAAAGCATGGGCACGCTGTTCCAGGACCTCCGCTTCGCATTCCGCACGCTGCTGCGGGCGCGGGGATTCGCCACGGTGGCCATCCTCTGCCTGGGGCTGGGCGTGGGGGTGAACACGGCCGTGTTCTCGATGGTCAACGCGCTCCTCATCCGCCCGTTCCCGTTCCACGAGCCCGACCGCGTGGTGACGCTCTACGCCGCCAACGCGCGGCTGGGCTACGCCGAGTCGTACGCGTCGCAGGCGGACCTGGCGGACTGGATCGCCGGGTCGCCGGGGACCATCCAGGAGGCGGCGGCGTTCTACGGACGCTCCTTCGCCGTGGCGGGGCCGGGCGAGGCGGAGCGGGTGGAGGGCACCGCGGCGGGCGCGAACGTCTTCGCGCTCCTGGGAATCCGCCCCGCGCTGGGGCGCTCGTTCACCGCCGGGGAGGGGCGCCCCGGCGGCCCGCGCGTGGTGATGCTGAGCGACGCGCTCTGGCGGCGCCGCTTCGCCGCGGACCCGCGGGTGGTGGGGAGCAAGGTGGTGCTCAACGGCTCGCCGGCGGAGGTGATCGGGGTGATGCCGCCGCGCTTCAAGTTCCCCGAGACGTCGGAGCTCTGGATTCCGCTGGCTCCCGATCCTTCGCAGCCGCGCGACGAGCGCTACGTGGGGATGGTGGCGCGCCTGCGCCCCGGCGCCACCCTGGAGCAGGCCAACGCGGAGCTGGGAGCGGTGGCGCGCCGGCTGGCCGCCGAGTACCCGGAGACCAACACCGGGTGGGGCGCACGCGTGGTGTCGTACCGCGACGACATGATCAACGGGCCGCTGCGGCTGATGCTGTCGCTGATGCTGGGGGCGGTGGGGCTGGTGCTCCTCATCGCCTGCGCCAACGTGGCCAACCTGATGCTGGCACGCTCCGCCGGGCGCGCGAGAGAGATCGCCGTGCGCACGGCGCTGGGGGCGGGGCGCGCCCGCGTGGTGCGCCAGCTCCTCACGGAAAGCGTGGTGCTGGCGCTGGCCGGCGGCGCGCTGGGGGTGCTGATCGCGAACGCCTGGACGAAGTGGACCGTGTCGCGTATCCCCGAAGAGCTCCCCTACTGGATCCGCTTCGACGTGGACGCGCCCGTGCTGGCCTTCACCCTCGCCCTCAGCGCGCTTACGGGCATCGTGTTCGGCATCGTGCCCGCGCTGCGCGCCACGGGCGGCGACGTGCAGCAGACGCTGCGCGACGGCGGGCGCGGGGCTTCGGCGGGGCGCAGCCGGCTGCGCGGGGCGCTGGTGGTGGGGCAGATCTCGCTGGCGCTGGTGCTGCTGGTGGGGGCCACGCTCATGATCCGCTCCTTCGTGGCGGCCAGCCGCGCGGAGCTGGGCTTCGATACGTCGAAGGTGCTTACCGCGCGCATCTACCTGGCGGGCGACCGCTACGCGCCACAGGCCGCCCGCGTCGCCTTCCTGGAGGCGGCCGCGCAGCGCATCGCGGCTCTTCCGGGCGTGAAGGCCGCCGCCGCCACCAACGCCATTCCCGGCGACGACGGGGGCGAGATGATCGACGTGGAGGCGGAGGGCTCGCCCCGCCCGCGCGGCGCCGAGATCACGGGCGAGCTGTTCGGCGGCACGCCGGGGCTGTGGGACGCGCTGGGGACGCCGCTGGTGGCCGGGCGCGCCTTCACCGCGGCCGAGGGCGCGGACACGGCGGCCACGGCGGCGGTGGTGAGCCAGTCGCTGGCCCGCCGCCTCTGGCCCGGCGCCGCCCCGCTGGGCCGCCGCTTCCGCATCGCGTCCGAAAAGGGCGTGTGGTTCACCGTCGTGGGCGTCTCGCGCGACCTTCACTACGAGGAGGTGGGGGAGGAGACGCCGGAGTCCAAGCGGCAGGTGTTCCTGCCGGCGGCGCGCCTCCCCTACCGCGTCTTCGCCTTCCTGGTGCGCACCGAGGGCCCGCCCGCCGCCGCCGCGGCCGGGGCGCGCCGCGAGCTGCGGGCCCTCGACTCCACCCTCCCCACCTTCGACGTGAGGACGATGGACGAGGTGAGGCGCTACACCACCTGGACGCAGCGCCTCTGGGCGTCGCTCTTCGGCTCGTTCGGCACGCTCGCGCTGGTGCTCGCCGCGGTGGGCGTGTACGGCGTGATGGCGTATACGGTCTCCCAGCGCACCCGGGAGATCGGCATCCGCATGGCGCTGGGCGCGCGCGGCGGCGACATCGTGCGCCGGGTGGTGGGCGAGGGGGCGCTGCTGGCCGGCGGCGGCGTGGCGCTGGGGATGATCGGCGCGCTGGGGGCCGCCCGGCTGATGCGCGGCGTGCTCTACGGCGTGGCACCCCTGGACCCGTTCACCTTCCTCTTCATCCCCCTGCTGCTGGCCGGGGTGGCGCTGCTGGCGAGCTGGCTTCCCGCGCGCCGCGCCTCGCGCGTGGACCCCATGGTGGCGCTGCGGGCCGAGTGAACCTCGGGCTCACACAGAGGCACAGAGGCACGGAGAACGAGTCATCTCTGTCCCGCGGTGCCTCCTTGTGAGCCCCAGTGCTCGAAGACGGCGCGGGTCATCGCGGCCATGTGGGTGGCCGCCTCGGCGCTCTGCCCGGACGGGTTGCGGACGAAGATGGCCAGCAGGACGTGGCCCCGGCCACCCGGGAGGGTGATGACGCCGATGTCGTTGACCGCTCCCACGGCGGCATCCCCGCCCCAGGTGCCCGTCTTGTGCGCGACCGGCGTGCCCGCGGGAACGCCGGCGACGATGCGGTTCGCCGGGTTCCTGCCGTGCGACATCCACCCCACGAGGCGCTGGCGGCTGGCGGGGGAGAGAACGCGGCCGGTCCAGATGGCGCGAAGGAGCGCCACCGCTCCGTCGGGCGTCATCGTGTCGCGCGGATCGTCCGCGGGCAGGCGGTCGTTCAGGTCGCGGCGAAGCCGGGGGTAGGAGCGGTCCACGCGCACGTCGCGGAGGCCGGCGCGCGCCAGCTCGGCCGTGACGGCGCGCGGGCCGCCCATGAGGCGCTGAAGGACGTCGTTGGCCGCGTTGTCGCTGTCCGATACGGCGCTCCGCGCCAGCTCCTCCACCGTCATGCGCGTCCCGTTCGGGTGCGCGTCGCGGATCGGGCTGTGGCCCACGCTCAGCGCGCTGGGGGGGAGGTCCACGGTGTCACGCAGCCGGATCCCCCCGCGATCCGCGCGCCGCAGCACGGCCACCGCCAGCGGCAGCTTGGTGACGCTCGACATGAAGAAGCGCTCCCCCGCGCGCAGCCCCACCGTCTCGCCCGTCTCCAGGTGTACCGCGCGCAGCCCTACGGTGCCACCGGTCGCGCGTGCGTGTGCCTCCAACCGCGTTTTCAGCTCCGCGAGCGTTCCATTGTTGGTCTGTGCCAGCGTCGGCGCCGCGAAGCCGAGCTGGGCGGCGATAAAGAGCGTCGGCAGTGCGAGAAGCTTCATCGGGATAGCCTGGAGTTGCAGGTGTGTACGAACCTTTTCGTATAACTGCGCGTGACCTCGGGCACGTGTGCCAGTCTCGATCCAGAGTATACGATCAATTTCGTAGACGCAAGGGAGGGGGCCGATCGGCAGGAGCCCAGAGGATTCGAGAGCGACGGACCGGGGAGGGGCTCGTGCACGTTGTGGCGAGTGAACTCGTTGCAACGAAAGCACAAAGTCCGCCTGCGCGCACTGGTGCTGACGGATCAACCGGAACCGTGTAGTCCCCGCAGGGGGGCTTCGTGTAGTTGTTGCAGCGACTTCAGTTGCCCGTTGACTCCACGAACCCCATCGTATTAGAGTGATGGTGACGGCTCCGCCAGGGGGCCGGTGCACCCGCTCCCGGACCGGCATGGCACGCAGGGACCTTCCCCTCCCCACCGAAGGCGAGCTCCGCATCCTGCGCGTGCTCTGGAGCCGCGGAGCGAGCACCGTGCGCCAGGTGCTCGACGCGCTGCCAGGGGACGACACGGGGTACACGACCGTGCTCAAGCTCCTGCAGATCATGTACACCAAGGGTCTGGTGATCCGCGACGAGCGTGAGCGGACGCACGTGTACGCCGCGGCCGTGCCGCCCGAGACGACGCAGCGTCAGCTCGTGGCCGACTTTACCGAGAAAGCTTTCGGCGGCTCCGCACTGGGGCTGGTGATGCACGCGCTGTCGCCCGAGGTGGCGTCGCGCGAGGAGCTGGAGGAGATCCGGCGGATGGTGGCCCGCCTTCCGCCGGCGGAGGACGAATGAGCGAGTGGGCGCACGTCGTGGGGTGGGCGCTGGTCCACTTCCTCTGGCAGGGCGCGCTGATCGCGCTCCTCTTCGCCGCGGCGAACCGGGCCGCGCGGCGCTCCGCCCCGGCGGTGCGCTACGGGGCCGCGTGCATGGCGCTGGGGCTGATGATGGCCGCGCCCCTGGCGACCGGGGCCTGGCTGGCCGGCTCCGCGCGCCCCGCATCCTTCGCCGCGCTGGCCGGAGAGGGGTGGAAGGCGCTCCCGCTGGCCGGGGGCTCGATGGGAGCGGATGGCGCGCGGATGGAGACCGAGGCACCCGCGCCGGTGCGGCTGGTCCGGCGCACGTCGCTGGCCATCGAGCCGCTGGTCCCGGGGCTGGCGGTGGGGTGGGCGGTGGGCGTCCTGCTGCTCTCCGTGCGGCTGCTGGGGGGATGGATCGCGGTGCGGCGGCTCGCGCGGCGGGGGCTGCTCCCGGTGCCGCCGGAGTGGAGCGCCGCGCTGGCCCGCCTGCGCGCGCAGCTCGGGATGCGGCGCAAGGTAGGGCTGTGGATCTCGCCGCACGTGAGCGGGCCGGCGCTGATCGGGTGGATGCGGCCGGTGATCCTGCTGCCGCTCAGCGCGTCGTCCGGGCTCACGCCGCGCCAGGTGGAGCTCATCCTACTCCACGAGCTGGCGCACGTGCGGCGCTGGGACTACGCCGTGAACCTGGCGCAGCGCCTGGCGGAGACGCTCCTCTTCTACCATCCCGGCGTGTGGTGGGTCTCCGCGCGGATCCGGGAGGAGCGCGAGCACTGCTGCGACGACGCGGTGGTGGCGCGGGCCAGCGTGCGCGACTACGTGCTGGCGCTGCTCGCCCTGGAGGAGTCGCGCCGTCCCGTGCCGGGGCTCGCGCTGGGCGCCGGGGGCGCGTCGCTGGTGGCGCGCGTGCGGCGCCTGACGGCACCCGCGCGCCGCGCCGACACGGCCGGGCGTGCACCCGTGGCGGTCGCGGCGGCGGTCGCGCTGCTGGCGCTGGCCGCGGCGCGCCCCTCGCCGGCCCGCGCGCCGGACCCCGCTTTCTGCGGGGCGGACGCGGCGCCGGCGGGGCTCACGCTGTGCGCGGGGCTGGGGCGGGAGGCGGCGGGGCTGCTGCGCGGAACGGGGCACGCGGGCGCGGTGATCGTGCAGGACGTGGCCACGGGCGCCGTCCTCGTATCCACCCAGGCCGCGGCCGGGGGCGACTCGGTGGACGTGACGCGCGCGGCGCTCCCCGCTTCGCTCTGGAAGCTCGCCATCGCCGCGGCGTGGTGGGACCGCGGATGGGCGGAGGAGGTGATGGAGTGCCCGGCGGCGGCCACGGTGGCGGGGCGCACCATCACCAACCCGGGCCGCGCGCCCACCCGGCGCATCCGCGTGCCCGAGGAGATGCTCGTCTACTCGTGCAACACGGCGGCGGTGGAGATGGCGCTGCGCCTGGCCCGCGACGGGGGGACAGCCCGGCTCGCCGCGCAGCTCGCCCGCATGGGCTTTCCCGTGGCGGGGCCGCACGCGCCCGAGGCGGCGGACCCGTCGTTCTGGGCCAGCTCGTCCCCCGGCTTCCGACGCGCGATGGCCCCGCTCGCCGCGACGGTGCACGTGGGCAACGCGGCGGAGCTGGCGCTGGGGCGCGAATCCGCCCGCGTCACCCCGCTCCACTTCTCGCGCTTCCTGCAGGCGGTGGGCAACGGCGGCGTGATGCGCGCGCCCACCATCGAGGCCGCGCTCGCGGGCAGCGGCGGCTCCGTGCGGGTGATGGAGGCGGCCACCGCCGCGAAGCTGCAGCGCGCCATGCTCCGCACCGTGGAAGCGGGGACGGCGCGGGCCGCGGCCGGCACGCAGCCCGGAGCCTGGCGCCTGGGCGGCAAGACCGGCACGACGGGCCCCGGCGACGGCTGGTTCGCGGGCCTCGTCTTCGACCCGGCGGGGCGTCCGCGCTACACGGTGCTCACCTACCTGCGCCACGGCGGCCCCGGCGGCGAGCGCCCCACCCGGCTCGCCGCCGAGGTGGCGAAGCGGGCGATCGGCGAGTGAAAGGGCCTCACATAGAGGAACAGAGATGACGGATGATCCGCTGCGGCAGATCGAGCGGAGCTGGAGGGCGAACGCGCCTGCGTGGACTGAAGCCGTCCGCGAGGGGAAGATCGAGAGCCGCAGGGTGGCCACGGACGCGGCCATCGTGGATGCGGTGCTGGCGCACGCGCCGCGGCGTGTACTGGACCTGGGATGCGGGGAGGGGTGGCTGGCGCGCGCCCTCGCCGCGCGGGGCGTGGAGACCGTCGGCATCGACGCGTCCGCGCCGCTGGTGGCCGCGGCGAGCGAGGCGGGCGGGGACTTCCACGTGTGCAGCTACGCGGAGCTGGCGAGTGCCGGCCCCGCGCGCCTCGGCGCGTTCGACGCCGTCGCCGCCAACTTCGCGCTGCTCGGCGACCCGCTGGACGACGCGCTGGCCGGTGCCCGCGCCGTGCTGTCGCCGGGGGGATCGCTGGTGATCCAGACCGTGCACCCCTGGGCGGCGCGCGGCGGCGAGCCCTACCGCGACGGGTGGCGCACCGAGCGGTTCACCGGCTTCGGCGTGGGCTTCACCGAGCCGATGCCCTGGTTCTTTCGCACGCTCCAATCCTGGGTCCAGACACTGGAGCGCGCCGGGCTCCGCATCCACGACCTGCGCGAGCCCGCGCATCCGCAAACGGGCGAGCCCCTCTCGCTCATCCTCAGCACTGCAATCTCACACAGAGGCACAGAGGCACAGAGATGAGATTTTTCCTGGGAATACTGCTGGTGCTCGGGGTCGGCGGGTGCAGGAGTGAGCCGGCGCCGAGCCCGCTGAGCGCGCCGCCGGTGGACGCGGCGCGGGTGGGCTCGGTGGAGCAGGTCGCGGCGTGGGCGTACCGGCGCGAGGTCTCCGCGGATCTGGATGGGGACCGGACGGCGGAGCGCGTCGTGCTGGCGTCGGACGTGACGCTCGGCGCGGATGGGCGTCCGCTGTGGGAGGATGGGCACCGGTGGGCGGTGTACGTGGAAGCCGCGGGACGGCGCACGATGCTGTACGGCGCGTTCGTTCCCAATGGCCACGTGGAGGCGGCGGTGCTCGATCCCGACAACGCCGGCCGGCGGCGCGTGCTGGTGCAGGAGCGTACGCCGGAGCAGGTCCGCGCGCTGGAGATCGAGTACCGGGCGCCGGGCGAGGCGCGGTCGTCATCCAGCGCGTACTACCAGGTGGATGCGTGGATCCCCGGTATCGCCAGCCTGCGCTGAATCACTCCTTACCCGTCGCGCATGAACGAGCCATCGAACCCCCGCGCCCGCGAGCTGGTGAAGCTCCTCGGGCTGCAGCCGCACCCCGAGGGCGGCGCCTTTCGCGAAGTCTTCCGCTCGCCGCACGCGGTGCGCCCGGCGGATGGCCGGCCGGAGCGGAGCGCCCTCACCGCCATCTACTTCCTGCTGGCCGACGGCGGCGCCAGCCGCTGGCACCGCGTCGCGTCGGACGAGTCGTGGTGCTGGCTGGAAGGCGACCCGCTGGAGCTGTGGCGCATGCCGGAAGCCGCGGGGCCCGCGACGCGCGAGGTGCTCGGACCGGTATCGGAGGGCGTCCACGCGCTGGGCATGGTGCCGGCCGCGGAGTGGCAGGCGGCGCGCACCTTGGGCGCATACACGCTGGTGGCGTGCATGGTGGGCCCCGGCTTCGACTTCGCCGACTTCCAGATGCTCTCCGACCTCCCCGCCGACGCCGGGCAGACCCGCCTGCACGCGGGTCCAGAGGCTGCGGCGCTGATCTGAAAAGCGGGGCTCACACAGAGGCACAGAGGCACAGAGATGAGCTCGTCTCCGTGCCTCTGTGTCTCTGTGTGAGGCCTGTTTTTACTTGATGCGCAGCGGGATGCCGCTCACCAGCAGCACCACCTCGTCCGCGCTGGCGGCGAGAAGGGCGTTGGCGCGGCCCAGCGCGTCGCGGTACCAGCGGCCGAGGGAGGTGGGGGGATGCACGCCCATGCCGACTTCGTTGGTGACGACAACTACCGACCCGGAATGGGCGAGGGCGGCGTCGCGCAGCGCCTCGGCCTCGGCGAGCACGGCGGCGAGGGCGGCCTCTTCGCCCTGGGCCTCGGCGGCGAGGAGGGCGTTGGAGGCGAGCACGGTCATGCAGTCCACCAGCACCGTGGCGGTGGATGCGGCGCGCACGGCGTCGCCCGCGGCGCGCGGAGACTCGGCGGTGGGCCAGGCGGCGGGGCGCTCGGCGCGGTGCCGGGCGATGCGGCGCGCCATCTCGTCGTCCAGCGCCTGGGCGGTGGCGATGTATGTGACCGCGTCGCCGCCCAGCTCGGCGGCGCGGCGCTCGGCGTAGCCGCTCTTCCCGCTCCGCGCCCCGCCCGTCACCAGGATCAGCCCCACAGTCGTCCTCCGATCATGCGGTCCACCGCCGCCATGTCCATGGCGCCTTCCACCGCGTCTGCCAGCCGGTCCAGCTCGGCGTCCAGGTGCGCCTCCCACCCGCCGCGCAGGGGGTGGCCGGCGCGCAGCGAGCCCAGCCAGGCGCCGCGCAGCGCATCGTCCGCAAAGGCGCCGTGCAGGTAGCACCCCCACACCTCGCCGCTCGCCGCCCCCGCGGGCTCACCCTCCACCGACATCAGCGGCTCCGCGCCGGGGCCCAGGCGTGTGCGGCCGTGGTGGATCTCGTAGCCGCTCACCCGCGAGCCGCGCAGCGCTGCGAAGGCGCCGCCGCCCGTCCACTCGGCGGAGGCCAGGCGGGTGGTCTTGGCCTCGCCCAGCTCCGTGGATACGTCCAGCAGCCCCAATCCGGCCACCTCGCCCCCGCCCTCCAGCCCCAGCGGGTCCGCCACGGTGGCGCCGAGCGCCTGGTATCCGCCACAGAGGCCAACCACGGGGATGCCGGCGGCGGCACGGGCGCGCACCCCGGCGGCCATCCCGCTCTCCCACATCCAGCGCAGGTCCCCTGTGGTGTTGCGCGTGCCGGGGATGACCACCGCGTCGCACCCCTGCAGCCCCGCGGCACTCTCCACCCAGCGCACGCGCACCCCCGGCTCGGCGGCGAGCGGGTCCAGGTCGTCGAAGTTGGAAAGGTGCGGCAGCCGCACGGCCGCGATCGTCAGCCCGCCCTCCGCGCCGCGGTCCCCGAGCGACGCCGCGTCCTCGTCGGGAAGGTCCAGGCGCAGGAAGGGGATCACGCCCAGCGTGGGCACGCCGGTGCGCTCGCGCAGCGTCTCGGGCGCGGGCGCCAGCAGCGACGCGTCGCCGCGGAAGCGGTTGAGCACGAAACCGCCGATGCGCGCCCGGTCGGCTTCGGGGAGGAGCGCCCAGGTGCCGAAGAGGGCCGCGAAGGCGCCGCCGCGGTCGATATCGGTCACCAGCAGCACGGGTGCGTCCGCCTGGCGGGCCACGCCCATGTTGACCCAGTCCGGCAGGTTGATCTCCGCGGGGCTCCCCGCCCCTTCGATGAGCACCAGCTCCGCGTCCGCGCGCACCTCGGCGAGGGCGGCGCACACGGCATCCCAGAGCGCGGCCTTCCGCTCGCGCCAGGGCACTTCTGCCAGCGCCGCGTCCCGCCGGCCGCGCACGATCACGTCCGAGCGGGTGTCGGCGAGGGGCTTCAGCAGCACGGGGTTCATGGCCGTGGTGGGCGCCACCCCGGCGGCGCGCGCCTGCAGCGCCTGCGCCCGCCCGATCTCGCCGCCGCAAGCCGTGACCGCGGCGTTGTTGCTCATGTTCTGCGCCTTGAACGGCAGCACGCGCACGCCGCGCCGCGCGTACACGCGGCACAGCGCCGCCGTCAGCAGCGACTTGCCGGCACCGGAGGAGGTGCCCTGGATCATGAGGGTACGCGCGGGGTTGGACACGCGGCGAGTGTACGGGGTGGCGGGGGCGCTGTCAAACAGGGGCTCACACAGAGGCACAGAGACACAGAGAAGAACTTCATCTCCGTGCCTCTGTGTCTCTGTGTGAGATCATTCCCCTTGACCTGACAGGGGAATGCCTTCATACTACCCCTAGACCAGAAAAGGGAGAAGACGATGACCGCGGTAGACCTCGTACACGGGCCGCTCCACCTGATGATCCTCAAGACGCTTACGTGGGGGCCGATGCACGGCTACGCGGTGGCGCGCTGGATTCGCGACGTGACAGACGACGTGCTGCAGATCGAAGAAGGATCGCTGTACCCCGCGCTTCACCGCATGGAGGAGCGGGGGTGGATCGAGGCGGACTGGGGCGTATCGGAGAACAACCGGCGCGCCAAGTTCTACCGCCTTACCCCCGAGGGGCGGCGCCATCTGACCGCCGAGTCTCCCAACTGGCTCCGCTTCGCGCAGGCCGTGGGGAAGGTGCTGCAGGTAGCGGACGGAGCGGCGCTGAGGCCCGCATGAGGCACCGCGACCGCACGGGAGCGCAGCCGCTCTGGCGCCGCTACCGCCGCTTCTTCGGCCCCGACGTGGCGGGCGACGTGGACGAGGAGCTCAGCTTTCACCTGGAGATGCTCGTGGACGAGAACGTGGCCCGGGGGATGCCCCCCGAAGAGGCGCGGCGCGCGGCGGAGCAGCGCTTCGGCGACCGCGCGCGGGTGGAAGCGGAGTGCCGCGAGGTCGGGGAGCGGCGGGAACGCGCCATCCGCCGCACCGAGTGGCTGGACGCGCTGTGGGCGGACGTGAGGTTCGCCGTGCGGCAGCTTCGCGCCAACCGCGCGCTCACCCTGATCGCGGTGGCCACACTGGCGCTGGGGATCGGCGCCAACACGGCCATCTTCAGCGTCGTCCATTCCGTTCTTCTCCGCCCCCTTCCCTACAAGGACGCGGACCGCCTCGTGGTGCTGTGGGAGACGTGGCGCGGCGACCAGGGAGGCGTATCCCCCGGGCACTTCGCGGACTGGCGCGAGCGCTCCACCTCGTACCAGGCGGTGGCCGCCTTCGACTGGAGCACCTTCAACCTCGCCCCGGCGGGCGGCGAGCCGGAGCGCGTTTCCGGCGGGCGGGTGACGCCCAGCTTCTTCCAGGTCGCGAGCGTGCGCCCCCACCTCGGCCGGTGGCTGCTGGAGGGCGACGACCGGCCCGGACGCGACCGCGTGGTGGTGCTCAGCCACCCGCTGTGGCAGCGGATGGGCGCCGACCCGCGCGTGGTGGGGCAGTCGATCCCCCTCAACGGCGAGCCGCACACCGTGGTGGGCGTGGCGCCGCGGGAGTACACGCTGACCGAGCAGGACGAGGCGCTGTGGGTGCCGCTCGGCTTCACGGCCGCCGAGCGCGCCGACTACGACAGGCACCCGCTGATCGTGATGGCCAAGCTCAAGCCGGGGGTCGCCCGCGAGCGGGCCGGGGCCGAGCTGGCGAGGATCACGCGCCGCATCAACCACGAGGAACACCCCGAGCACCCCATCCTGCGCGAGCGCGGGGCGGCGGTGCAGGAGCTGCGCGACGTGCTGGTGGGGGACTACCGCACGCAGCTTCTGGTGCTGCTGGCGAGCGTGGGCTTCGTGCTGCTGCTGGCGGTGGTGAACGTGGCCAACCTGCTGCTGGCCCGCGCGCGCGTGCGGCAGAAGGAGATCTCCATCCGCGCGGCGCTGGGGGCGGGGCGCGGGCGCATCGTGCGGCAGCTCCTCACCGAGAGCGTGGTGCTCTCGCTGGCGGGCGGCGCTGCGGCGCTGGCCGTGGCGTGGCTGGGGATCCGCTTCCTGGTGAAGCTGGGCCCTCCCGGCGTCCCCCGCCTGGGCGAGGCGGAGCTGAGCCTTCCCGTGCTGGCCTTCGCGCTGGCGGCCACCGTGGGGAGCGGGCTCCTCTTCGGGCTGGCGCCCGCGCTACGGGTGGCGCGTACGGACCTGCAGAGCACCCTGCGCGAGGGCGGGCGCAGCGGCGGCATGGGCTCCGCCCGCGACCGGCTGCGCGGCGTGCTGGTGGTGGGCGAGCTGGCGCTGGCGCTGGTGCTGCTGGTGGGCGCCGGGCTCCTCATCCGCAGCGGCGTCGTGCTCAACCAGGTGCGCCCCGGCTTCGAGGCGGCGGGCGTGCTCACCGCGCGCGTCTCCCTTCCCGAGGGCAGGTACCCGGACGCGGAGCGCGTGACCGCGGCCTTCGGGCGGATGGTGGACGAGCTGCGCGCCACCCCCGGAGTGCAGGTGGCCGCCGTCTCCAACGCCGTGCCCATGGTGAACGGCAGCGCCAGCGTGGGGCTGCAGGTGGAGGGGCGCGTCTTCACCCCCGCGGAGCAGCCGCAGGTGGACATGCGCGTGGTGACGCCGGGGTACCTGGAGGCGCTGCGCATCCCGGTGCGCCAGGGGCGCGCGCTGGGGCCCCAGGATGGCGCGTCCGCGCCGCGCGTGGTGGTGATCAACGAGACCCTGGCGCGCCAGCTCTGGCCCAACGAGAGCGCGCTCGGCAAGCGCGTGGGCGGCGGCGGCGGGCCGGACGGGCCGGAGTGGCGCGAGGTGGTGGGGGTGGTGGGCGCCGTGCGGCACCGCGGCCTGGCCCTGGACGCCGCGCCGGAGGTGTACATCCCCATGCCCCAGGCCCCTGCGGAGGTGTGGAAGTGGTTCGACCGCTCCATGACGCTGGTGGTGCGCGGCGCCGACGCCGCCGCGCTCGCCCCCGCCGTGCGCCGCGCCGTGCGCACCACCGACCCCACCCTGCCCGTGTTCGACCTGCGCACGCTGGAGGAGTCGATGGCGCTCACGCAGTCCGGCCCCCGCTTCAACACGCTGCTCCTCACGGCGCTTGCGCTCACCGGCCTGGTGCTGGCGCTGGTGGGGATCTACGGAGTCATCTCGTACTTCGTGAGCCAGCGCACGCACGAGATCGGGGTGCGGCTGGCGCTCGGGGCCACCGCGCGCGACGTGGTGCGCCTGGTGGTGCGCGAGGGCGTGGTGATCGGCGCGGTGGGGGTGGGGATCGGCCTCGTGGCCGCGCTGGGTGCCACCCGCGTGCTGCAGGCGCTCCTTTTCAACGTCTCGGCCACCGACCCCCTGGTGCTCGCGGGGAGCTGCGCCGTCCTCTTCGCCGCCGCCCTGCTGGCCAGCTACCTCCCCGCCCGCCGCGCCGCGCGCGTGGAGCCGCTGATCTCCCTTCGCTGAGCGGGCGGTTGAAACCGCTGCAACGACTACACGAAGTCCCCCTGCGGGGACTACAGGGTTTCCGCTCATGCTGCAGGATCAGTCCGCGCAGCGGACCCCGTGCCGCCGCTGCGGCGACCCGGCGCACGGAGCGGCCCAGCGGCGGACGTTTTGGATCTCGGGTGGATGGTTCCCGCTGCCGCGGGTGAACTGGCCAGGTGGCCGCTGCGACTCTACCTCATCCACAGGCGCGGACGGGTGCCGAGGACCAGCCGGACCCATGTAGTCCCCGCAGGGGGACTTCGTGTAGTCGTTGCAGCGAATTCATTCGCCCGGTTAGCCCTTATCCGATCCTCGCCCTCCACCTTGTCGATCCGATGAACCTCAAGCCGCTCGCCGCTCTCGCCCTCTCCCTGCTCGCCACGGGCCTGGCCGCTCAATCGTACGACCCCGCCACGGGCGAGTCGCCGCTCACGCTGCTGGCGGCGCCGGCGGACGGCGTGGCGTACTACCGGATGAAGGAACAGGCGCGCGAGCACTTCGCGGCGCGCCGCTTCGCCGAGGCGGAGCCGCTGCTCCAGCGGCTCGCCCGCGAGTACCCGCGCGACCCGGAGAACTGGTACCTGCTCGGCCTGGCGCAGACGGCCCTGCGCAAGCACGCCGACGCCTACGTCGCCTACCAGAAGGCGGGCCCGCTGATGGGGTGGGACCTGCAGTACTGGAACGGCTACCGCATGGCCGAGGCGAAGCTGGCGCAGGGCGACCGCCGCGCGGCGCTGGACCAGCTTCGCCTGATGCTGAACGAGCGCCACGGCTTCCTGCGCGCGTCGCTCTACAACGACGGGGACTGGGCGGCGCTGCGCGACGATCCCGAGTTCCTGGAGCTGATCGGCCGTCCGAGCACGGCCGGCTGGACGCGCGACGAGGGGTGGGTGCGCGACATCGACTTCCTCCTGGACGAGGTGAAGCGCGTAAACCCGGACTACCGCACGGCGCCCTTCCCGGCCGAGCTCGTCCGCCGCCACGAGCAGTTGAAGCGCGACGTCCCCCGGCTTTCCGACGAGGAGATCTTCGCGGGGATGAACCGCATGCTGGCGGTGCTGCGCCAGGGCCACATCGCGCTCTGGGGCGCGCCGAACAACCGCCACCTCCCCGTGCGGCTCTACGCCTTCCCCGAGGGATTGTTCATCGTGGAGGCGGATTCGGCGTATCGCGAGCTGCAGGGCGCGCGCGTGGTGGCCTTCGGCTCGATGCCGGCGGACACGGCGCTGCGCAGGATGGCCGAGGCCCGCAGCGTGGATGGCGACATGCAGTTCGTGTGGGGCGTGGCGGGGCTGGCCGAGACCTCGTGGCTGAAGGGGATCGGCGGCACGCAGCGCACCGATTCCGTGCGGCTGACGGTGCAGCGGCCGGGGCAGGCGGCGCGCACGGTGATGCTCGCCACCCGCGACAGCGCGCGCCCCGGCCGGCAGGACCGCCTGGTGGCGCCGCCGGGCACCGCCGCGCCCATGTTCCTGCGCAACCTGGGGGAGACGTTCTGGCACCAGCCCGTGCCGGAGCACGACGCCATCTACGTGCAGGTCAACAACCTGGTCAACGGGCGGGGCGAGACGCTCGAGGCGTACGGCCGCCGCCTCTGGACCGTGGTGGACACCACCCGCGCCCGCAACCTGGTGCTGGACCTCCGCCACAACAACGGAGGCACCACGCAACTGTACCCGGAGCTGCTGCGCACCCTGGTGGCGTACAGCCGCGTGCCGGGGCGGCAGGTGTGGGTGATGATCGGCCGCCGCAGCTACTCGGCCACGGGCAACTTCGTCACCGACCTGGAGCGGCTCACCGACCCCATCTTCGTGGGGGAGGCCAGCAGCGAGTGCTGCAACCTGTACGGCGACCCGGTGAGCGTGCGCCTCCCCTACAGCGGCGTGCAGGGCGAGCTCACCGCCGTGAAGTGGCAGCTCAGCACCCCCGGCGACCGCCGCCGCGAGATCAGCCCCGAGGTGCCGGTGCAGCTCACCGCCCGCGCCTACTTCGCCGGGCAGGACCCCGCGCTCGACGCCATCTACCGCATCATCGGCACCCGCCGCGCCGCGGCGATCCCCTCCAACTCCACATCCCGATGAGACGCACGATCCTCACCCTGGCCCTCCTCCTCTCCGCCGCGGCGCCCGCCGCGGCCCAGCAGCCCGCCGACCGCGACGCGGTGAGGCGCGCGGCGATGGACTACATCGAGGGCTTCTACGAGGGCGACAGCACCAAGCTGGTGCGCAGCGTGTCGCCGGAAGTGCGCAAGAACGGCTACGCCCGCGGCCGCGCGGACTCCACCTACCGCGCCTCCGCCATGCCGTACCCGGACTTCATGCGGTTCGCCGCGGGTGTGCGCGCGGGCCGCAACCGTCCGCCCGCCGACGCGCCCCGCCGCGTGGAGCTGTTCGACGTGCAGGACCAGACCGCCAGCGTCAAAGTCACCGCCTGGTGGGGCACCGACTACCTGCTGCTGGGCAAGGAAAACGGCCGCTGGATGATCACCCACGTCCTCTGGCAGAGCGCACCCCGCTAAAAAAGGAGGCACGGAGAAGAAGTTCTTCTCCGTGCCTCCGTGTGAGCCTGCTTTCAGGCGGCCAGCACGAGATGCGGCTCGTGGTGGCAGTGGTAGCAGACCAGGTTGTGCGGGGTGCCTATCTTGTCGCCCTGGCCCAGCTTGAGCGGCGTGCCGCAGCGGGGGCAGGCGCCCTGGAAGCGGGCCACGCGGAAGCGCCCGCGCCAGCTCCGGTGCACCCCCACCACGCCCAGGATGAAGGGGATGGCGGTGAGGAACGGATCGCCAAAGGTCACCACCAGCGCCGTCGCGGTGGAGCCCAGCCAGAGCGCCAGGTACCCAAAGGTGCGCGCCACCCGGAAGCGGAAGGGGTACACGTTCACCTCCACCTCCGCGTCGGCGTCGGGGTGCCCGGGGAGTACGATGCGGGCGGCGGGGCAGGCGATCGGCTGGCGCATGGCATCCATCCGTGGGAGTGAGCCGTTCCTTCGGTCGCACCAACGATGCGCATTCGCGCAAGCGGAAACCATCGGAGATCGGCCACCCCTGCCCGTGGGGAAATCCCTGATCTTTCACCGGGCTGCGTGGCGGTATGCCGTACGGCCAACGACAGGGCTCACACAGAGACACAGAGGCACAGAGATGAATTCGTCTCTGTGCCTCCGTGTCTCTATGGCTGCCTCAGACTCGCGTGGAGCTCCGGAGAGGCTTCGCGCAGCGCGTCGTGCACAGATGGGAGCAGGTTGTCGAGCCAGTCATGCAGCGCCTGGACCTGCTCGGCGCCCTGAGCTCCCCCCGTGTAAAAGGACTTGGTGCGACCCTTCCGCACCGACTCGGAGGTTGCGTCGACATCCTTCAGCGCGGGGTAGCCCAGGCCAGCCACGGCGTAGAAGATCCGGTAGTGGTGCCCAGGACTTGCTCCCCTGGTGCGATAGCCGTGCGCCTCCAGCAACGCCATGCAAGCTTGGAAGCCAGCCTGGTACGCGAGCGTGATCGCGTTGTCCGGGCTCAGCCCCTTCCGGGAATCCTCATTCGATGCAACAGCTTTTTCCCAGAGACCGGCGACCCGCTCGGAGTCGGCCTCAACCGCTTCCATGTCGCGGGAATCGATCAGCCGCTGGATCTTTGCGGGATGCTTCATCCTCTCAGGCCGCCTCTAGCTCGTGGGCCAGGCCGGAGCGATCCACGAGCCACTGCTTGGCTTCGTGCGCCACGTTCCGGTAGAACCCCCGGGATGGACTCGCGCCGCGGAACTCGTCGGGCGTGGCCTGGACCACGTTGACTTCGCGCCCCAGCAGGACGCTTGCCTCGAGCGCATGCCGGCAAAGCGCGGGCTCGTCCACGTGATCGCCGAGCACCAGCACGTCCACGTCGCTGTCCTCCCGCGCGGCCCCCCTCGCGAACGATCCAAAGATGAACGCGCCCTCCACGCCCTCCACCTCCCCGAAGGCGTACGCCAGGATGTCCGCCGGGGTACTCAGCTCTCGCACGAGGGTGCGGAACTGTGCCCACAGGGGATTCTGCTCCTCCGCACGGTACCGAACCCGGTGGCCGTCCTCGTGGCGGACGAGAAGGCCCAGCGTCAGGAACCGGTCAAGCTCGTTCTTCAGGGAGGCGGGCCCAAGCCCGGTAATCCGCTGGAGCGCCCGAACGTGCGGCGCCGCCTCGGGATTCACGGCGAAGTAGCGGACCAGCTTCGCCATCGCGCCCGAAGCGAGAGCGAGGGCGAGAAGATCTTGAGCGGGTGGGGGAGTGGTCATTCGGCGCCTCACGTCGTGGTTGCACTAAAATATGGTGCAACCTGCCGCGTCGCGCAAATGGGCGTGCACAGAGACGACTTCATCTCTGTGCCTCCGTGTCTCTGGGTGAGCCCCCTGCCGGTCAGTCGTCGCTGCGCAGCTTCACCAGCAGGCGCAGGATCTCCAGGTAGAGCCAGACGAGCGTGACCATGAGCCCGAAGCCGGCGTACCACTCCATGTAGCGCGGCAGCCCGGCCTGGGCGCCCTGCTCGATGAAGTCGAAGTCCAGCACCAGGTTGAGCGCGGCGATCACCACGATGAAGAGGCTGAGGCCGATCCCCATGGGTGACGAGTCGTGCAGGAGCGGCATCTGGATGCCAAAGAAGCCCAGCACGAAGCTCACCAGGTAGAGCATGGCGATGGCGCCCGTGGCCGCCGTCACGCCCAGCTTGAAGTTCTCCGTGGCGCGGATCAGGCCGGAGCGGTACGCCACGAGCAGGCAGAACAGCGTGCCGGCGGTGAGCGCGGCGGCCTGCATGGCGATCCCCGCGAACTGCTGGTTGAGGAGCGCGGAGATCCCGCCGAGCGCCAGCCCTTCCAGCGCGGCGTAGAGCGGCGCCGTGACGGGGGCCCAGCTCTGCTTGAAGATCGTCGCCAGCGCCACCACGAAGCCGCCTATGCTGCCGATCATCACCAGCCCGCCCACGATGGGGTCGCCCACGGCGGCGCGGCCCCACGCGAATGTGGCGGTCACCAGCAGGATGCCCACCAGGATGATGGTGCGGTTGACGGCACCCTCGATGGTCATCACCCCCTCGCCGGCGGCGGCCCGGCCGCGGGTGAAGGTCTTGTCGTTGAGCGCGGGATTGGAAGTTCGCATCTTGGATGTGGGGAACAGGGGGGCGGGACGGTTCACCGTTCATCTGTAGCGACTCGCCGGCCGCCCGTCAACGCCGGTGAAGCGGACCCCACCGTTCCCGCGCGGCCCGCTCTTCGCATGCGGGGAGGGCCGTGCCGCCGGAGCCGAGGGGGTCCGCATGTGCCAGCTCGCCGCACGATTCCTGGAGCGCGAATGATCCGATTGGGTATTACCGGCACCGACACGGGCGTGGGGAAGACGCTGGTCTCCACCGTGCTGCTGCGCCTGCTGCGCAGCCGCGGGCTGCGCGTGTCCGCCATGAAGCCGGTGGAGAGCGGGGTGAAGCCGCACGACCCGTCCAGCGACGCCAGCCGCCTCCACGCCGCCGCCGGCGCGGCGGACCCCATCGACGACGTGCGCCCCCTGCTGCTGGCGGAGCCGCTGGCGCCCTGGGTGGCGAGCGAGCGCGCCGGGAGCGAGGTGGACCTGGGGGTGCTGGACGCCGCCTTCGCCCGCCTGTGCGACGGGCGCGACGCGGTGCTGGTGGAGGGCGCGGGGGGGCTGCTCGTGCCCATCACCCGCGACGTGGCGTTCGACGGGCTCTTCGTGCAGTGGGAGCTGGACGTGATCGTGGTGGCCGGAAACCGGCTGGGCGCCATCAACCACACGCTCCTCACCGTGCGCGCCGCCCACGACGCCGGGCTGCGGGTGCGCGGCGTGGTGCTCAACGCGCTCGACGCCGAGCCCCCCGGCATCGCCGAGGCCACCAACCTGGAAGCGCTCGCCGAGCTGCTGGCGCCCGTGCCCGTGCTCTCCTTCCCCTGGCTGCGCAAGCCGGACGACGAGGCGTACGTGCTGGACATCGCGCGCGAGTGCGGGCTGGAATCGCTGCTGGCGGATCGCACGCCACCGGCGTAGGGGCTCACACAGAGGCACAGAGACACAGAGAAAAGAGCGAGGTTGGACAAAGGTTTGGCATCGGTCGTGCGTCCCCGGCTCGCTCACGCGGCAAATTCCAGCCGCAGTACCGGGGAACGGTATCCACTGCTGTACCAGCTACTTCGCGCCGCTTGGCCGGCGCGGCAATCCATGCATGCGCGCCGCGCGACCGGGTGGAGCCTCGCTCTCCTGGCCGCCGGCGCGTGCGCCCATGCCCCGCCGCGCATCGAGGGCGGCCCCGGCGCGCCCGCCAGCCCCGCCTCGCTGTGGCCGGTGCCGGAGGGCGCGCGCACGCCGCCGGGTCCCGTTTCGCCCCCCGAGGCGCCCGAGGCGAGCGACGCGCTGGCCGCCGACGCCGGGAACGCGGGAGCGGTGCGCGAGCTCTCGATGGAGGAGGTGGTGGGGCTCGCCCTCCGCAACAACCCCGCGACGCGCGAGTCGTACGCCTTTGCGCGCGCGGCGGCCAACCGCTACGGCGCCAGCCGCGGGCAGCTCTACCCCACCATCGACGGCGACGTCACCCTGAGCCGCTCCGGCAGCCGCACCACGGGCGGAGCGTCGGGCGGCGGCACCGGCGGCACGGGAGGGGGCACCGGCGGGGAAGGTGGAGAGGGCGGCGAAGGCGGGGAGGGCGGGACCGGAGGCGGAACGGGCGGGCAGGGCGCGGGCGGCGGGTGGGTCACGCGAAGCCAGCTCTCCCCCTCCGTCTCGCTCACCTACCTGGTGTTCGACCTGGGGGGCCGGGCGGGGTCCATCGAGGCGGCGCGGCAGCGGGCCATCGCGGCCAACCTGGACCACAACACCACGGTGCGCGGCGTGGTGCTGCGGGTGGAGGAGGCGTTCTTCTCCTTCCTCGCCACGCGCGCGCTGCGGGAGGCGCAGGCGTCCACCATCCGCGAGCTGGAGGCGGACCTGGCGGCGGTGGTGGAGCGGCACCGCGTGGGGCTTTCCGCGCTGGACGAGGAGCTGCAGGCGCGCACCGCCCTCGGCGAGGCGCGGCTCGCGCTGCAGACCACCGCCGCGGAGCTGCAGACGGCGCGCGGCGAGCTGGCCTTCGCCATGGGGCTCCCCGCCAACGCGCGCTTCGAGATCCCGCCCGTGGTTGCGGACGAGGCGGTGGTGGGGGTGGCCGCCACGGTGGACGAGCTGATCGGCCGCGCCATCGCCGCGCGCCCCGAGCTGGCCTCGGTACGCGCCGAGGCGGCGGCGCGCTCCGCCGAGGTGCGCGTCGCGCGCTCGGCCGGCCTTCCCGCGCTGGTGCTGCGCTCCAGCGGGCGGTATACGCGCGCCTTTCAGCCCGCCACCAGCACCACCCGGTCGTACTCGGTGGACCTGGGGGTGGACATCCCCATCTTCGACGGGGGCACGCGCCAGTACACGCTGCGCGCCACGCGCGACGTGTACGAGGCGGGGCTGGCGCGCGTGCAGCTCACCGAGCGGCAGATCGCCCTGGAGGTCTTCACCTCGTTCAACACGCTGCAGGCCGCCACCCAGCGGGTGCGCATCTCCAGCGAGCTGCTGGCGTACGCCCAGCAGTCCGCCACCGTGGCCTCGGGGCGCTACCGCGGCGGGGTGGGCGAGCTCACCGAGGTGCTGCTGGCGCGCAGCGCGCTGGCCAACGCCCGCGCGCAGGCCATCGGCGCGCGGTGGGAGTGGCGCACGGCGCTGGTGCGGCTGGCCCACGACGCCGGGGCGCTGGACCTGGCCGGACGGCCCAACGTCCTTCTCGGCACCGATCCACTGGAGGTCCGTCCATGACCAGGCTCGCCGCTCCGCTGCTCTGCGCCCTCCTCCTCGCGGCGTGCGGAGGGAAGGAGGAGGAGGGCGGCGGACGCGGCCGCCCGCCGACCTCGGTGCGCGTCGCAGCCGCCATCCGCATGGACGTTCCCGTGAGCGTCACGGCCAGCGGCGTGGTGGACCCGGTGGAGACCGTGGCCGTGCAGTCGCAGGTGAGCGGCACCCTGCAGCGGGTCGCGTTCCGGGAGGGCGACTACGTGCGCGCGGGGCAGGTGCTCTTCCAGGTGGACCCGCGCCCGCTGCAGGCGGCCGTGATCCAGGCGCGCGCGGTGCTCATGCGCAGCGAGGCGCAGGCCGAGGCGGCGCGCCGCTCCGACGCGCGCTACCAGGCGCTGGTGCGGCAGGACTACGTGGCGCGCGAGCAGGCGGACCAGATCCACGCCGCCGCCCTTGCCGCGGACGCCACCGTGATGGCCGACCGCGCCGCGCTGGCCGCGGCGCGGGTGAACCTGGGCTACGCCACCATCCGCGCCCCCATCTCGGGGCGCACGGGCGGCCTGCTGGCGCGGGCCGGCAACATCGTGGGGCCCCAGAGCGGGCCGCTGGTGGTCATCAACCAGCTTCAGCCCGCGCTGGTGCGCTTCCCCATCCTCTCGGGCGACCTGCCGCTCCTGCAGAACGCCATCGCATCGCGCCCGCTCCCCGTTACCGTGACGCTGAGCGACAGCAACCGCGTGGTGGAGGTGGGCGAGCTCGCCTTCCTGGACAACGCGGTGGACTCGCTGACCGGCACGCTCACCGGCAAGGCGACGCTCCAGAACCGCGCGAACCGCTTCTGGCCCGGGCAGCTCGTCTTCCTGAGCGTGGAAGCGGGCACCCAGCCCAACGTGCTGGTGGTCCCGTCGCAGGCGGTGATGATCGGCCAGCAGGGGAGCTACGTGTACGTGGTGGACCCGCGCACGCGCACCGCGCGGCAGCGCAACGTGGCCGCGGGCCGCGTCGTGAGCGGCATGACCATCGTGGAGCGCGGTCTCGAGGCCGGCGACCAGGTGGTCACCGACGGCCAGGCGCGCCTCAAGCCCGGCGCCAAGGTCAACATCGTGCGCGGCGAGGGCGGTTCGGGCGGCGCATCCGGCGCCAGCGGCTCGGCCGCGGGCTCCGAGTACGGCGCGTACAGCGGAGCGGGTCCGGCCGGAGCGGGCGGCTCAGGCGCGGCGGGCAGTTCGGGCGCGGCGGGAGCCGGTGAGGGCGTGGGCGCGGGCGGCCCCGGAGCGACTCCCGCGGCGCGCGGCACGGGCGCTCCGGGCGTTGGCGCGGCGCGCGGGCCGTCCGGCGCGAGCGGGGGTGGGTCGCCCGGGGGGATGGGAGCGGGCGGTGCGGGCGGGGGCGGGACGGGAGCGGGTCGCGCGGGTGCAGGCGGCGCGGGAGCGCGGGGCACGGGCGGGGGAGCTGGAGCGGGCGCCGGAGCGGGCGGGATGGGAGGAGCAGGCGCGGGCGGAGCAGGTGCGGGCGGGACTGGCGGAGCGGGTGCGGGCGGCGGGGCGGCGGGGGGACGGCCATGAACTTCTCCGAGCTGTTCATCCGCAGGCCCATCATGACGGCGCTGGTGATGATCACCATCGCCGTCTTCGGGGCGGGCGCGTACCGGGCGCTCCCCATCAGCGACCTCCCCACCGTCGACTATCCCACCGTGTCGGTGAGCGCCAGCCTCCCCGGCGCGTCGCCGCAGACGATGGCATCCGCGGTGGCGACGCCGCTGGAGAAGCGCTTCTCCACCATCGCCGGGATCGACAACATGACGTCGACCAGCTCGCTGGGGTCGACGAACGTCACCATCCAGTTCTCGCTGGACCGCGACGTGGACGCGGCCGCGCAGGACGTGCAGGCCGCCATCGCGCAGGCGCAGCGCACCCTGCCGCGGGACGTGCAGTCGCCCTCGTACCGCAAGGCGAACCCGGCCGACGCGCCCATCCTCTACTTCGCGCTCACCTCGTCCACCACCTCGCTCCAGGAGCTCAACCGCATCGCCGAGACGGTGCTGGCGCAGCAGCTCTCCACCGTGAACGGGGTGGCGCAGGTGCAGGTGTACGGATCGCAGAAGTACGCCGTGCGCGTGCAGCTCGATCCCACCGCGCTGGCGTACCGCAACCTGAGCATCGACGAGGTGGCCAGCGCCATCGACGCGCAGAACTCCAACCTCCCCACCGGCGTCATCTCCGGGAGCACGCGCTCCTTTACGGTGCAGACGAGCGGGCAGCTCCGCGACGCCGCCGCCTTCCGCACGCTCACGGTGGTGCAGCGCAACGGGACGGCGGTGCAGCTCGGGTCGCTGGGGCGGGTGCTGGACGACGTGCAGGACAACAAGACGGCGAGCTGGTACAACGGCACCCGCGCCATCGTGCTCGCCGTGCAGCGGCAGCCGGGCTCCAACACCGTGGCGGTGGCCGAGGGGGTGCGCGCCGCCGCGGACTCGCTGCGACCGCAGCTCCCCGGCAACGTGGCCCTCACGGTGCTCTTCGACCGCTCGGAGGGGATCAAGGAATCGGTGCACGAGGTGAGGTTCACCCTCGTGCTCACGCTGGTCCTGGTGGTGGCGGTGATCTTTGTCTTCCTCCGCAACCTGTCCGCCACGCTCATCCCCAGCCTGGCGCTGCCGCTCTCCATCCTGGGCACGTTCGCGGTGATGTACGCGCTGGGCTACTCGCTCAACAACCTGTCGCTGATGGCGCTCACGCTGGCCGTGGGCTTCGTGGTGGACGACGCCATCGTGATGCTGGAGAACATCGTACGGCACCTGGAGATGGGAAAGACGCCGATGCAGGCGTCCGTGGACGGGGCGAAGGAGGTTGGCTTCACCATCATCAGCATGACGGTGTCGCTCACGGCCGTGTTCATCCCCCTCCTCTTCCTCACGGGGATCATCGGCCGCCTCTTCCGCGAGTTCGCCGTCACCATCGCGGTGGCCATCGTGATGTCCGGGATTGTCTCGCTCACCCTCACGCCCATGCTGGCGTCGCGCTTCCTGCGCGCGCCGGTGGCGGATAAGGAGCACGGCCGCCTCTACAACGCCACCGAGCGCGCGTACGACTGGCTGCTGGAGCAGTACCGCTGGACGCTTGAATGGGCGATGCGGCGGCGCGCCTGGGTGATGGCCTTCTCCGCCGTGATCCTGGTGGGGACGGTGTACCTGTTCCGCGTCATCCCCAAGGGCTTCATCCCGGAGCAGGACACGGGGCAGCTCAACGTGAGCGTGCAGCAGGCGCAGGGAAGCTCGTTCAGCGAGCTGGTGAGGCACCAGCAGCAGGTGGCCGCCGCCGTGCAGCGCGACCCCAACCTGCAGGGGGTGATGTCGTCCGTGGGGGGCGGCGGCGGGGGCGGTGGGGGCGGCGGCTCCGGACGCCTCCTCCTCACCCTGAAGCCGCGCGAGGAGCGGGCGGACGCGCAGGAGATCGTGTCCGGCCTGCGGCGCCAGCTCGGGCGCATCCCCGGCGTGAACGCCTTCGTGCAGGTGCCGCCGGCGCTGCAGATCGGCGGGCGGCAGTCGCGCAGCCAGTACCAGTTCACCCTGCAGGGCACCGACATCGAGACGCTCTACCCCGCCGCGCGCGAGCTGGAGGACAAGCTGCGCGAGATGGACATCCTGCAGGACGTGGACAGCGACCTGGAGCTGAGCAACCCGCAGGTGAGCGTGGCCGTGGACCCCCAGCGGGCCGCCGCGTACGGCGTCACCAACGAGGGGATCCAGAACACGCTCTACGGGGCGTACGGATCGCGCCAGGTCTCCACCATCTACGCGCCCGAGGACGAGTACTGGGTGGTGATGGAGCTCCTCCCGCGCTACCAGCAGGACCCGACCGCGCTCGGCTACCTGCACGTACGCTCGCAGTCCGGCGCGCTGGTGCCGCTCAGCTCGGTGGCGTCGCTGGCGAGCACGGCGGGCCCCGTGTCGGTGAGCCACTCCGGGCAGCTCCCGTCGGTGACCCTGTCGTTCAACCTGCGCGAGGGCATCTCGCTGGGCGACGCCACCGAGCGGGTGGACGCGCTTGCCCGCGAGACGCTCCCCGAGGGGATCACCACCGCGTTCTCCGGCACGGCGCAGGTGTTCCAGGAGACGCAGCGCGGGCTGCTGATCCTGGTGGTGATCGCCGTCTTCGTGATCTACGTGATCCTGGGGATCCTGTACGAGAGCGTGGTGCACCCCCTCACCATCCTCTCTGGGCTCCCCTTCGCGGGCTTCGGCGCGCTCCTGGCCCTCATCCTGTTCGGCGTGGACCTGAGCGTGTACGCCTTCGTGGGGATCATCCTCCTGATCGGCATCGTCAAAAAGAACGCGATCATGATGATCGACTTCGCGCTGGAGGTGGAGCGCGAGGAAGGGCGCAAGCCGGCGGACGCCATCTTCCACGCCGCCCTGATGCGCTTCCGCCCCATCACCATGACCACGGTGGCCGCGCTCGCCGGCACCCTTCCGCTGGCGCTCGCCTCCGGCGCCGGCTCAGAGACGCGCCAGCCGCTCGGCATCGCGGTGGTGGGCGGCCTGGCCTTCTCGCAGCTCATCACCCTGTACGTCACCCCCGTCGTCTACACGTACCTGGACGAGTTCGGCCACTGGCTCCGCCGCAAGCGTGCGCCGGAGCCGAAAACGGCCTGAGCTCACACAGAGGCACAGAGGCACAGAGATGAAGTCGTCTCTGTGCCTCTGTGCCTCTGTGTGAGCCTGCAGTTTCGCTTGCGCGACGCACACAAACCTTGAACCGGGAGGCTTCGATGGCGAAGAAGGAGCTGAAGAAAGGGGACCACGTGGAGTGGGAGACGCCGCAGGGGAAGACGCACGGCACCGTGGAGCGCAAGGTGACGAAGCGCACCCAGATCAAGGGCCACACCGTGGCGGCGTCGGAAGACAACCCGGAGTACATCGTAAAGAGCGACAAGAGCGGCAAGACGGCGGCGCACAAGCCGGAGGCGCTCCACCCGTCCAAGTCCTGAAAAGAGGGGCTCACACAGAGGCACGGAGACACGGAGGAGCAGTTCTTCTCCGTGTCTTCATGTTTCCTATGGGTCCGATGACCCGGGTCATTCGTCCGATGTAGGGTGCCGCGCCGGCGGGTACCTTGCACTCACGATCCGCGCGGCACCTGAACGCGCGGCCCGAAACGACTGACCGGGACACGACCATGCCTTCCAAGCTTCGCCTTACATCCATCGCCTTCCTCCTAGGCCTGGCGCTCCCCAGCACCGCCATCGCGCAGCAGGGGCCCATGGAGCTGGTCGTCAACATCCCCGCCGGGCGCCTGGACGTGATGCAGGGCGGCGAGCGCGTACGCTCGTACCCGGTGTCGGTGGGCCGCTCGCGCTACGCCACGCCCACGGGATCCACGGGGCTGCGCCGCATGGTGTGGAACCCGTCGTGGACGCCGCCGCCCAACGCCGCGTGGGCGCGCCGCGAGAAGCACACGGGCCCGGGATGGAGCAACCCGATGGGGCGCGTGAAGATCCACCTGTTCGGCGACTACTACGTGCACGGCACGCCGGCCGGCAACGAGCGGCTGCTGGGCACCCCGGCGTCGCACGGGTGCATCCGGATGAAGAACAAGGACGTGATGGAGCTGGCCCGCATGATCCTGGAAGCCGACGGCTCGCCCGTGTCCGAGGCCACGCTGGAGCGCCTGGCCTCCAACCCGCGCCAGACGCGCGAGATCGGCCTCTCGGGCCGGGTGCGCGCCCGCATCGAGTACCGCCTCACCGAGGTCGCCGCGGACTCCGTCACGCTCCACCCGGACGTGTACTCCCGCGCCGGCGGGTCGTACGCGGCCCACGTGGGCGACGAGCTGCGCCGCGCCGGCACCGACCCCGCGGCCGTCCTGGCCCGGCTGGGCGACTCGCGGCCAGCCACGCCGCTGATCATCACGCGCACCGACGCGGCCCCGCTCCCGGAGCGCGCTCCCGAGGTCGCCGCGCTGGACCGATAGGCTCACACAGAGGCACAGAGGCACGGAGAACGGCTCTCCGTGCCTCTGTGTCTGCAGATAATTGAACGCTAACTTGGCGACTATGATCACGACCATCCTCTGGCGCCGCCTCGATGAGCCCGGCCACGACGCGTGCCGCCTGGACGACCGGAGCGTGGAGGGCACCGCCGTCTTCCGCCACGAGGGCACCCCCGCCCGCCTGGACTACCGCGCCACCTGCGACCCCGCCTGGCGGACGCGCACGGGGACCGTGCACGGCTGGATCGGCTCCCAGCCCGTCGCGCTGGAGGTGGAGCGTACGGAGGATGGCCGCTGGCTCCTGAACGGATCGCCGGTGCCGGGGCTGGACGGCTGCGTGGACGTGGACTTCGGCTTCACCCCCGCCACCAACCTGCTCCAGCTCCACCGCGTCGCACTCGCCATCGGTGAGGCCGCGGAGGTGCCCGTGGCGTGGCTCGACGTCCCCACCGGCACCCTCACCCGCCTCGGCCAGCGCTACGAGCGCCTCACCGACCGCACGTACGGGTACGAGGCCCCGCGCTTCGATTACCGCACCGTCCTGGAAGTGGACGAGGCGGGCTTCATCCGCCGCTATCCGCCCCTCTGGGAAGCCGAATGAGAATCCAACGCTCGCGGGCTGTGGCCTCATGGGATACCTTTGCGCTCCTTCGCCACTGTGCACCACCCTGAACGACAACGGAAGAATGCTGAAATCGGCATTGCTGCTCGCGGGGCTGGCCGGGGCCTGCTCACACGTCCCGGCGGCTGAGCCGGCCCCGCGGGGGGAGACCCGGGTCGAGACCCGGACCGAGGTGAGCTCGGTCCGCACCGAGATCACCGGGAGCGAAGCCGCCGCGATCCAGCGCGTCGTGGCCAGCGCACCTCGTGCCGCCGCCATCCGTCGCGTACTCTCCGATACCATACGGCTGCGCGTGGGCGAGCACGCGCCCACGCGCGAGCTCCCGCTCGTGATGGTCGATTCGGCGGGCGTGGAGCTCGGCTCGCTGCCGGTTTACGATACCAGGATCGGCCCGGGAGGCATCGTCGAGATGACGGGTGCGGGGGTGCGTGGCGTCAAGCCGGGGCTGCAGCCTGTCATCTTCACCATCCCCCAGGTATTCCGGGGCGGCCGCACCGACCCCCCACCGAGCGCCACCATCTACTTCCTGGTCAGGTGATCTCACGCGGAGGCACGGAGATGAAGTCGTCTCTGTGCCTCCGTGCCTCTGTGTGAGCCCCGCTTTCCCTCACCTCTCCAGGTTCTCCTCCTCCTCGGCCACCTCCGGCCGGCGGTAGCGGAAGTAGCGCACGGCGCTCAGCCCCAGCCCGCAGAACGACGCCCACGCCAGCCCCGTGGCGTACCCGCCCAGCACGTCCGAGGGCCAGTGCACGCCCAGGTACATGCGCGACCACCCCACCAGCCCCACGATGAGCGCCGCCGCGCCCACGGTGAGCCAGCGCAGCCCGCGCTGCGGGAGGAGGCGCGCCACCAGGTACGCGAGCGTGGCGTACCCCACCATGGCCGTGATGGAGTGGCCGGAGGGGAAGGATGCCTGGAAGGCGTGCGGCGTGCGCCACTCGAACAGGTCCGGGCGCGGGCGGTTGAAGGAGGCCTTGAGCACGCTGCTCAGGACCCACGATCCCCCCAGCGCCACCCAGAGCAGCACGGCCGAGTAGCGGTGCCGGCTCCCCCACAGGTACACCCCCGCCAGCGCGCACACGATCCCCACCACCACGCCGGACCCCAGCGCCGTCACGTTGAGGGCGAAGTCGTCGAGCCGCGGGCTGCCGCGCTCGTGCAGCCACAGGAGCACGGCGCGGTCGGCGGCCTGCGTCTCGCCGTCGGTCACGGCGTCGGCCAGCGCGGCGAAGCCGGCCACACCGGCCAGCAGCACCGCCAGGCCCAGCAGGAGAAAGGTGCCCAGCGCCGCGTGGAACCCGCCCACCACGCGGGCGATGGCGCGCAGCAGTGGGCGCAGTGCGCCTTGCTCCACGTGGTGCGAGGTATGCGGCTCGTCGTGATGAGTAGTCATGGACGCGCCCCGCGCGCAGAAACCATTCCCCGCCCTTGCGCGGCCCCCGGCCCGCCCGCACGTTCCCGCCCCATGATCCGATTCGCAGACGTGGTGAAAGAGTTCGCGGGGCCGCTGGCGCGCGCGCAGGGAGGCAGGGTGCGCGCGCTGGACGGCGTCACGCTGGAGGTGCCCCCCGGCACCTCGCTGGGCATCGTGGGCCCCAACGGCGCCGGCAAGAGCACCCTCATCCGCCTGCTGCTGGGCTACATCCGCCCCACGCGGGGCCGGGTGGAGGTGCACGGGATGCCGCCGCGCGGCTACGTGGAGCGCTTCGGCGTGGCGTACGTGAGCGAGCTGGTGGCCATCCCGCCCTCGTGGACCACGCGCGGCGCGCTGGACGCGTACGCCGCCCTCAGCGAGGTGGACCACCCCCGCGCCCGCGTGGGCGAGGTGATGGAGCGGATGGAGATCACGGCCGTGGCGGACCGGCGGGTGGGCTACCTTTCCAAGGGGAACCTTCAGCGGCTGGCGATGGCGCAGGCGCTGCTGGCCCCGCGCCGCGTGATGGTGCTGGACGAGCCCACGAGCGGCCTCGATCCCGAGTGGATCGCCCGCCTGCGCGCCGTGGTGGCCGAGTGGCGCGCCGAAGACCCCGAGCGCACCGTGCTGATCGCCTCGCACAACCTGGACGAGCTGGAGCGCACCGCGGACCGCGTGGCCGTGCTGGAGGGCGGGCGCGTGCGCGAGGTGCTGGAGCTGCGCGCGCTGGAGGGGGTTCATCCCCCCTACCGGCTGGAGGTGGAAGACACCCCCGGCGCCCCCGCCGCCGTGGGCCAGGTGTTCCCCGGCGCGCTGCCGGAGGAGGGCGCCCCCTGGGCCTTCCGGGTGGAGCCCATGGACCCGCGCGCGCTGAGCGCCGCGCTGGCCGGGCTGCTGGCGCGCGGGGTGGTGGTACGGGCGCTGGTGCCGCAGCGGGTGCGGCTGGAAGAGCGGGTGCGGCGCGGGGGGGAGCGGTGATCGCCGTGGTGCTGCGCCAGCTTCGCTGGCGCGTGGCCCTGCTGGCGCTGGCCGCCCTCCTCTTCTACATCGGCGACCCGGCGCTGCACGAGCACGCGGGCGAAGTCGTGAGCGACGTGGAGGAGCTCCTGGAGCCGTATGGGATCTCCTTCACCATCGCCAACCTGGCCACGCTGGGGATGGTGGTGCTGCTGGCCGGCTTCATCGCCACGGACCGGCGGCGGGGATACTACCGCCTCGCCTTCTCGCACCCCACGCGCCCGCTGGCCTACTACGCGCTGCGCTGGATCATCTCGCTGGCCGTGGCGATGGCCATCGCGGCGGCGTTCTGGATCCTGGCCCAGCTCATGGCGTGGGGCGCGGTGCGGGTGGGCCCGTCGTTCCTCATCCAGGGCTTCCTCCTGGCGGTGGTCTACGGCGGGCTGATGGCCTTCTTCTCCGCCCTGCTCCCGCGCGGCGACGGCTTCGCGGCGGTCATCGTCTTCTTCCTGACCGACTTCTGGCTCAACCTGGTGCAGAGCTCGCCGGTGCAGCCCTTCACCCCCGGCATCCGCGCGGCCATCGGGTTCATCCTCCCCCCCACTCCGCCGTGAGCGACGTGTACAACGCGCTCCTCAACGGCGGAATGGCGTGGGGCGCCGTGGTGTACGCTCTGGGCTACGGCCTCTTCTGGCTGATCGTCGCCGGCCTCCTGGTGCGCTACCGCGAGTGGCCCTGAAGCGCGGAGGCACGGAGACGATGTGGTTTCCGTGCCTCTATGCGAACTGCCGTTGCGGGCGGTTGAAACCGCTGCAACGACCACACGAAGTCCCCCTGCGGGGACTATAGAGCTTCTGTTCGGGCCGAGGGCTCATTCCGCGCAGGCGGCGCCGCGGCCGGGCGAGTAAACTCGCGGCAACAACAGCACGAAGTCCGCCTCCGCGGACTGGCCTTCCAGCATCAGCCGGAGGCCGGTAGTCCCCGCAGGGGGACTTCGTGTAGTTGTTGCAGCGACTTCAGTCGCCCGCAACAAACCCGGAACAAGCCCTCACCCGATCAGCGGCCGCACCGCCACCGGCGCGGGGAGCAGGCCCGAGACGTAGGCCCCGCGCCGCGCCATCCGCCAGCGCTGCACCGCCACCGCCGCGCCCACCACGTGGAACACGATCCGGTACGCCTGCATGGACGCGGGCGACGGGCTCCACCCGCCGTTCGCGTAGCCGGCCATCCACGCTAACCAGAGCGCGTTGAGCGGCAGGGGGATGGCGTAGGCGACCAGCGCCACGATGAGCAGCCGGTCCACCACGTCCGCCACCATGGCCGCGGCCACGGCGAAGGCCAGCACGAGGAGCCCCGCCGCGTCCAGCACCGCCACGCGCCGGAAGTGGGGAGCGAAGTCCAGGCCCCCCTCCAGCCAGCCCAGCAGCGACCCGGCCGCGCAGGCGGCCAGCAGCACCAGCGCGGGCATCCACCCGTGGTCCGCGCGCAGGCGGCGCGGGGCCAGCGCGCCCGCCAGCAGGAGCGCCGCGAGCGCGAACAGCACGGCCTCGCGCCCATGGTTCCACGCGGGCGCCACGCGCATGTAGCCGTTCCACGCGCGCGAGCCCTGGCCATGCAGGATGGCGAGCGCCCCGTGCACGTTCTGCAGCGTCGCGCTCACCCCCAGCACGAGCAGGGCGAGCCCCGTGGTGCGCCAGGTGCGCCGGTATCGCTGGGGAAAGCCGCCCTCGTGCCGGACGGCCGCCAGCGCCGCCGCGCCGAAGCCCGAAAGCACGAGCGCGGCGAGGCCCTGAAGGTAGAGGGTGACCGGCAAGGGAGCGGCAGTCGGGGAGAGGCGCGCGGCCCGGAGGAGCTCAGGCCGAAAAGGTGGGGACGGTCTGGGTGCGGCTCCCGATCATCCCGCCGGCGGCCACACCGCGCCGCGCCAGCGACATCCGGCGGGCGGCGAACATCACCATGGCGAGCTCCAGGAAGGCGCGGTATCCGGCGATCTGCCAGGGCGCCGGGGTCCAGGAATTAGGGTCCTTGACGCGGCTGAACGTGGCCAGCCAGATGATGCTGAGGGCGACCGAGAAGCCGTTGACCGCGAGCGCTCCCCACAGGTAGCGGTCTACCCGGTCCATGACGAGCACCGCGAACAGCGTGGCCAGCACCACCATCAGCTCCAGCGTGTCCCAGAGCGCCACGTTCAGGTAGTGGCGCGCCTCCACCAGCGGCCCTTCGGCCACCCCCACGCCGATCCCCACCGCGAACGCCACCACCAGCGAGGCGGCGTACACGCGCCGGAACACGTGCTCGGGCGGCACCCGCCGCAGCGCGAGAACCACCAGCGCGCCGGCCAGGGCGAGCGAAAAGAAGGTGCGGCTGTGGTTGAGGCCGGGCGCCCAGCGCAGGTACGAAGCCATCGCCGCCGACTCCGCCCCGCCACGAAGCGCCAGGCCGCCCCACACGAACTGCACGGCCATGCACGCGAACTCGGCCATCGCGGTCACCCCGGCGAGCCACCAGGCGCTCCGGTAGAAGGGGTCCGGCGCGTTGCCCGGCCGCGCGATGCGCAGCGCCAGCCCCGCGAAGACCCCCGCCAGCAGGGCGGTTACCCATTGAAGAGAGTACGTAACCACGACGCCGCCCGGCTCAGCAGTTGGGCGGGCAGGTCGCCGCCTTGTTGTCCACCGAGGTGGTGCCGCCGTCCGTCGCCTGGAACGCCGTAACGCCGCCGCTCTCCAGCTCCAGGCTGGGCGTGACGATCACGGACTCCACCTGGTCGGCGCCCCTGATCACCTTGTAGTACTTGCCGTTGCCCTTGGGGTCCGGAACGCGCTTCTTGGTCTTCACGTCGATCTTGCCGACCGGGCCACTGTAGCTGGTGGGGTCGAGGGGTTGGTCGTCGATCTCGATCTCCACGTCCAGCGCGTCCGGGCCGCCCTGGATGGTGAGGAAGCTCACCCCGTTGGGCGGCACGTTGCCCGGGACGCGGTAGACCCCTTCCTGCTGGTAGACCAGGATGGCGGGGCCGTTCTTCGGGGTGTACGTGACGCGGCTCGCGAAGCCCATGTAGAAGGTGAACGACATCTGCACGCCATCGACGTCGATGGTGCGGGTCGTGTAGCCTTCCAGGACGGTCGTGGGGCGCGGAGCGAGGGTGACATCAGCCATGGATACCTCGACGAACGGGAGGGGTGGGTACAGCGGGCTTCCGAAAGTGTTCTGGGTAGACGAAAAAAACAAGATGCCGCCCCCAACCTTTGTAATCCATTGCTAATGATGCATTTACGGCTGACGCGCCCCGGGGCGGCGGCCGGGCGCGCGCTGCAAGAACGTACAACAAGGGACGTGATTGCCCCACATCGTACCACGCGCGCCCCAATCAAAGCGTGCAAAGCGGTGTACAGAACGCTTATGTTGTCTCGCGATCTTCGCTTTTCCAGTTCCGCCGCACACGCAAGAATGAACTTCTTTCGCCACACCCCGCCGCGCGGGGCCCTCTTCGCGCTGATGCTGGCCGGCGCCTGCGCCCCGGCCGTGCAGGCACCCGCGCCCGCCGCGCCGCAGGCGGCCAAGCGCCTGCGGATCGTGCACACCAACGACGTGCACGGGCGCATCCTTCCGCAGACGCCGCGCTCCAGCGACGGGCGCTCGGTGGGGGGCGCGGCGGTGCTGGCCGCCCACTTCGACAGCGCCGCCGCGCGCTTCGACGGCGCCACCATCTTCCTGTCGGCGGGTGACGACATGCAGGGGACGGCCATCTCCAACCTGAGCTGGGGGCGGGCCACCATCGCAACCTTCAACGCGATGGGGTACGACGTGGCCGCCATGGGGAACCACGAGTTCGACTGGGGGCAGGACACGCTGCGGGCCCGCGTGCTGGAGAGCCGCTTCCCCTGGCTGGCGGCCAACCTGTACCTGGCCGGCACGGACCGCCACCCGGAGTGGGTGCGCCCCTACGCCATGATCGAGCGCCGCGGCGTGCGGGTCGCGGTGATCGGGATCGCGCTTCCGGGCACCCCCGAGGTGGTGGTGGCGCAGCGGGTACAGGGGCTGGACTTCCGCCCCGCCGCGCCCTCCATCGACCGGGCGGCGCGGGCGGCGCGCGCCGCGGGGGCGGACTTCGTGGTGGTGAGCATGCACATCGGCGCCACCTGCCGCTCCCCCGGCACCGCGCCCGAGGAAGAGTCGCGCGAGTGCCGCGGCGAGATGCTGGAAGCGGTGGGCGCCCTCACCGAGCCGGTGGACCTGGTGGTGGGCGGGCACACGCACGAGCGGGTGATGACGCGCGTGGGCGAGGTGCCCGTGGTGGAGGCGACGCCGTACTCCACCGCCTTCAGCGTCACGGACCTGGAGCGCAGCGGCGGCGGCACGCGCGTCACCTACCGCGCCGTGCGCACCCCCTTCGCGGACGAGGTTACGCCCGACACCGCCGTGGCCCGCGTGGTGGCCGAGTGGGACGCCGCCGTGCGCCCCCTCACCGAGCGCCCGGTGGTGTCGCTCACCGAGACGCTTCCCAACCAGGGCACCGAGCGCGCGCTGGGCAACCTCCTGGCCGACGCCTTCCGGCGCGGGGCTGGGGCGCAGGCCTCCATCATCAACAACGGGTCCATCCGCCGCGGGCTCCCGGGCGGCGCCGTCAACTACGGCGTGCTGTACGAGATGCAGCCCTTCCAGAACCCCATGTACCGGGTGGAGGTCACGGGCGCGCAGCTCCGCGCGGCACTGGAGAACGCCGTCTCCGGCGGCCGGCCCACGGCCCACCTCTCCGGGCTCACGGTGGCGTACGACTCCACCGCGCCGGCCGGCGGGCGCATCCGCTCCGTGCGGCTTGACGACGGGCGCGAGGTGGGCGCCGCGGACCGGGTGACGCTGGGCCTCTCGGAGTTCATGGCGCAGGGCGGCGACCGCTACACCTCGCTGGCCCAGGGCACCCGCACCCCGCTGAACCGGGTGGACCTGGACCTCTTCATCGAGCACATCCGCTCCCTGCCGCAGCCGGTCCGCGCGCCGGGGGTGGGACGGTGGCGCGCGGTGCGCTGACGGTGCCGCGCGTGCTCCTGCTGGCGCTCGCCCTCGCCGCGTGCGGCGGCGGCGAGCCTGGCGCGTCTCCACCCGCCCAACAGGCGCGGGCGGAGACGCCCCGCCGCGCGCCCGCCGACACCCTGCTCCTGGCCGAAGCCGTGCGCCGCGGCGCCGCCCTCCCGCGCCTCACGGGGATGCTGGTGGCGCAGGATGGGCGGGTGGTTGCCCAGGGCTTCTGGCGCGGCGGCCGCGCCGACCGCCTCACCAACGTGAAGTCGGTCTCCAAGAGCGTCCTCTCCGCGCTGGTGGGGATCGCCATCGCCCAGGGGCACCTGCGCGGGCCTGACCAGCCGCTGGCCGACCTCCTCCCCGAGCACTTCGGGGCGGGGGCGGACCCGCGCAAGCGCGCCATCACCCTGGGGCACCTGGTCTCCATGAGGTCGGGGCTGGAGAGCACCTCGTTCGGCAACTACGGCGCGTGGGTGGGGAGCCGCGACTGGGTGCGCGACGCCCTCCGCCGCCCGCTGGAGGCGGCGCCGGGCGAGCGGATGATCTACAGCACCGGCAACACGCACCTCCTCTCCGCCGCCCTCACGCGGGCCACGGGCACCAGCACCTGGGCGTACGCGGTGCGCGAGCTGGGGGAGCCGCTGGGCATCCGCATCCCCCGCTGGCAGCGCGACCCGCAGGGGATCTACTTCGGCGGCAACGACATGTACCTCACGCCTCAGGCCATGCTCCGCTTCGGCGAGCTGTACCGCAACGGCGGCGCGCACCAGGGAAAGCAGATCGTGCCGCGCGCCTGGGTGGAGGCGTCCGCGCGCCCGCTGGGCACCTCGCGCTGGAGCGGCTTCGACTACGGCTACGGCTGGTGGACGAAGCGCTCCGGGGCGCACGACGTGTTCTTCGCCTGGGGCTACGGCGGCCAGTTCGTCTTCGTGGTCCCCTCGCTCAAGCTCACCGCCGTCTTCACCTCCCAGTCCGAGGGCCCGCGCGACCGCGACCACCTCCCCGCCATCCACGCCATCCTCGACGCCCAGATCGTCCCCGGCGCGGAGGCGCGGCTGCAGGCGCGGTAGAAACGGCGGTCTCACACAGAGGCACAGAGGCACAGAGAGGGGCTTCGGGGCTGTTGCGGAGGTGCCGTGGGGCGCATCTTGAAGGGGTTCCGCAGCCGACCACCGTGAGCGAAGGAGATCGCCCGTGAGCACCGTAACCGCACCGGCCCTTCCAGACGCCGCGCGCGCCGAGGCGTTCCGCGCGCAGATGCGCAGCGGGGCCAAGACGCGCGCCTACTTCCTGGCCAAGCTCCCGCTGGCGTGGTTCGCGGGGCTGCGGGTGAAGCGGCTGGACGCGCGCGGGTGCGAGGTGATGGTGCCGCGCGGGTGGCGAACCCAGAACCCCTTTCGCAGCACCTACTTCGCCGCGCAGGCGATGGCGGCCGAGCTGGCCACGGGCGCCCTCTGCATGGCCGCGGTGCAGGGCGCCGGCGTCCCCGTCTCCATGCTGGTGACGGAGATGAGGTCCACCTTTGGCAAGAAGGCCGTGTCCGACGCCGTCTTCACCTGCGACGACGGCGACGCGATCGCCGCCGCCGTGGCCGAGACGCTGCGCACCGGCGAGGGCACCACCGTGGAGGCGACCGCCGTCGGCCGGATGGCGGACGGCACCGAGGTTGCCACTTTCGTCTTCACCTGGTCTTTCAAGCGCAAAGGATAAGTCCTAAGTGGAAAGCGCACTCACGCACTAACGCACTCACGCACCCGCTGTTCAGCACTTAGCACTCAGGACCCAGCACTTCCTCACCCACCCACAGGGTTGACCGGGCACGGCCGATGGGCCGCGTGGGTCGTCCGACCGACAGGAGGTACGCATGGCACGGCGCCCCAACTACGGCTTCGAGAAGCGGCAGAAGGAGATGCTGAAGCAGCAGAAAAAGGATGAGAAGGAGGAGCGGAAGCGCGCGCGCAAGGAGGAGCGCCCCGGCGACGAGGGCACCGAGGCGGAGGATGCCCCCGATGCGGACGAAGACGCCGCAGACGGAGAAGGCTGAGGGTGGCGGCGAGCCAGGAGCTGGACGCGGAGCTGCGCGCCCGCATCGCGGCGCTCAGCGACGAGGGGTGGGCGATCTGGGAGCGCTTCGACGTGGACGTGCGCCAGAACGACTGGCACCCCTTCGTCCCGGCGGACTACGAGCGCGTGCTGGAGGCGCTCGTGGCGCACCGGGCCCCCGGGCTGCGCTTCCTGGAGTGGGGGTCGGCCACGGGCGTCATCACCATCATGGCGGAGCTGCTGGGCTACGAGGCGTACGGGGTGGAGCTGGACCCCTCCCTGGTGGAGGTGGCGCGTGGCCTGGCCGCGCGGTACGGGTCGGGGGCCCGCTTCGTGGCGGGAAGCTTCATCCCCTCCGGCTACCGCTACCGCCCCGCCGATGGCGACGGGCGGCTGGGCACCATCGGCCACGGCGCATCCGCCTACCCCGAGCTGCGCCATCCGCTGGAAGACTTCGACGTGGTGTACGCCTACCCCTGGGGCGGCGAGGAGGGGATGATGGTGGACCTGATGCGCGCGTACGGCGCAAAGGGCGCGCGCCTGCTGCTGCACGGGAGCGACGGGGTGCGCGTCTTCCGCGACGGACGTCCCGCGGCGTGACATCTGGCAACTGAAGTCGCGGCACCGACAACACGAGCTCCGCCCCCGCGAGCCGGCTCTTCCCGCCTCGGCCGGAACCCTGTAGTCCCCGCAGGGGGACTTCGTGTAGTCGTTGCAGCGAATTCATTCGCCCGCGCCTATGCATAATCGCCAGAAAGGTTTAGCTTAGGCGCCGGCCGATGCGGCAATCGTTTTCCATGCGGGACCATGCATAAGACCACCCACACTTCATCTTCCTATACGCGCGACCCCCGCCGGCTGAGCGTGCTGCGCCGCAGCGGGCTGCTGGATGCTCCCCCGGCCGACGCCCTGGACCGCTGGACGCGGCTGGGCGCGCGGCTGCTGCGCACCCCCGTGTCGCTGGTGTCGCTCGTGGAGGCGGACCGTCAGTACTTCGCGAGCCAGGTGGGGCTGGCGGAGCCGTGGGCCACCCGCCGCCAGACGCCGCTTACCCACTCGTTCTGCCAGCACGTGGTGGAGACCCGCGCCCCGTTCGCGGTGCAGGACGCCAACACCGACAGCCGCGTGGCCGGCAACCTGGCGATCCGCGACCTGGGCGTGGTGGGATACCTGGGCGTGCCGCTGGAGGTGGGGGGCGAGGTGCTGGGCTCGCTGTGCGCCATCACCCCGGAGCCGCGCGCCTGGACGGCCGAAGACGTGGAGGCGCTCGCCACGCTGGCGTTCGGCGTGGGCGCGGCGGTGGCGGAGCGGCTGCGGATGCGCGAGGTGCCCGCCACGCTGGACGAGCTGGGGAGCCAGTTCGGAGCCCTCGCCGAGCCCGCGCGCCTGCGGCTGGTGGTGGCGCTGGGGAGCGGCGAGCGCACCGTGGGCGAGCTCGCCGAGGCCACCGCCGCCGCCCAGCCCAACACGTCGCGGCACCTGGCCGTGCTCCTGGCGCAGGGCATCGTGGCGCGCCGGCGCGCGGGGGTGCGCACGTACTACCGCCTGGCTCCCGGCGTCCTCCACCGGTTGCGGGACGTGATCTGGGCGCTGCTGGATCGGGTGGCGCACTAAAAGACGGGGCTCACACAGAGGCACAGAGGCACGGAGAACTACACGGTTCTCTGTGCCTCCAGCTTTTCGGGGAAGGATGCGCGGGGGGCGTAGAAGCAGGAGGCGGGCACCAGCTCCAGGGGCACGGCGGGCGGAGGGCGTACACCGGGTGGCCGGGCTCCAGGAACTCGATGGAGAGGAGCTCGTACGGTGACGCTCGCTCGGCCAGGTACGGGCAGAAGCTGGAGACCAGGCGGTCGTCTCCGCCGGTGATGTAGCGCAGCTCCCCCGCGACGGCGGCCGTGGCCGCGCTCCCCACGCTCGCCCGCGTGCGGATGATGGCCGTTCCCTCGTCGTACGTGGTCGCCGTCATCACCCCCGCTTTCACCTCCAGCGTCGTGCTCCCGGACGCGGCGGGGAGGCCGAGCTCGCGCAGGAGGGCGCGTGCCCGCTCGGACGAGCCGAGGTGGTGCGTGACGAAGCGGGCGGGGGCGGCGCCGCCGGGGGTGAAGTGGCCCGCGACGTCCAGGGCCAGGCAGGTGAGCGAGGCCGGGCCCACCACGCACTGGCTAAGGTAAACGGCGCGGTTCTCCGCGGGCTTCAGCGGCCGCGGCAGCAGGCGCGCGCAGGCGTCGGGGTTCGCGGGGATCCAGCTCGTGCAGCTCATGCGGCTGTCGAAACGCGGATGCGCCGAGCCGAGGGCGGTGCTCATGGGCGTCCTGGGTTGTCTGGAGGGATTCGCCTCCATACTACCCATACGGGCGGATGCGGGTATGGGTCACCTGACCCGTAAACAGGCGGAGGCACGGAGATCCTCTTCTCCGTGCCTCCGTGTCTCTGTGTGAGCCCCGCCGTTCACCCTCCCGGACCGCGCCCCAGCCGCCGGTGCGCCGCCGCGAACTCGCCCGCGGCCAGGGCGCCCACGATGGACACTTCCCCCGCCAGCGCAACCGCCGCGCAGATCTCCGCGAAGCGCCCCGCCTTGCCCGTTCCCACGCAGTCCACGATCTCCAGGCACTCGCGCGCGGTGGGGAGCCGCGTGCCGCCGCCCACCGTGCCCACGATCAGGTTGGGGAGGGTGAGCGCCACGTACAGGTCACCGTGGCGCACCTCCATGCGCAGCACGGCCAGGCTGGCCTCCGCCACGCACGCCACGTCCTGCCCGCACGCCAGGAAGAGCGCCGCGAGGGCGTTCGCCACGTGGCTGCTCGCGCCGGTGGCCCCCGCCTGCACGCCGCCCAGCAGCCCCATCCGCCAGCACTCGCACATCCGCTCGGGCGTGGTGCGCAGCCCGCGCACCACCAGCGTGCGGGGGAGGAGCGCCTCGGCCGTCACCTTGCGGCCGCGCGTGTTGAGGAAGCGCGCGGCCGATGCCTTCTTGTCGCCGGACAGGTTGGACTCCACGAACCAGTACTCCGGCTGCACCGGGGTACGCTCCAGGATGTCGCGGCAGAGGGCGGCGGTGGAAAAGGTCACCATGTTCTGCCCCGCCGCGTCGCCGGTGCGGAAGTCGAACAGGAGGTACACGTGGTTCCCCTCCACGTACGCCCGCATCCCGGTGAGACGCCCGTGGCGCGACTCGCGCGCGGCGATCTCGCGGAAGGCCGCGTCCTGGTCCATGGCCCACGCCGCGAAGTGCGCCGCCTGCGCCAGGGTGGCGAACGCGAAGGCGGGCGCCCGCTGCACCTGCTCCTCCGCCAGCATGCACACCGCCCCGCCCGCGCGGGAGAGGAGGCGGGCGCCGCGGTCGTAGCTCGCCACCAGCGCGCCCTCGGAGGTGGCGAGGGGCACGAACACGTCTTCGCGCAGGTGCACGCCGCACACGCGCAGCGGCCCGATGAGCCCCACCGGCACCTGCGCCATCCCGATGAAGTGCTCCACGTTGCCGCGCAGCCCCTCGGGGTCCGGCGCCCCGCCGCGCCCCTCCAGGTGCGGCACCTCCACCCCGCGCGCGCGCAGGAACTCCAGGCGCCGCGCCTGCCCCGCGCGCGTCCAGTCCAGCGGGGCCGGCACGCGCGGCGGCACCGGCCTCTCCCTCGGCGGCACCGGCGCGAGCCGCGCCCAATCGAAAGCATCTCTATCCATCAGGCCCGGCGTGTCAGGGAACGGCGGTCTCACACAGAGACACAGAGGCACAGAGGAGAATTCGTCTCTGTGCCTCTGTGTCTCTGTGTGAACCCGCTTTTTTTATGCCGCGTCGGCGGCCTTCAGCGCTGGACGGGCGGTGCCACCAGCCCGTCGGTGCCGGGCGGAACCGGGCTCCGCGGATCGAACACGACGAATGCCTCGGAGACGGCCGCGGCGTTCAGGCGCCGGTCGGCCGACGCGAAGTGGAAGGCCGCTTCTGGCGGAGTCTCGCGCCGGAAGCCGATACCCGTCGCCAGGTGGATCGCGTCGAGCGCACGAAGGTGGTGGTCGCGAGTCAACGCCGCCGCCCGGTTCACCACCACCCGCCGGGGCTTCACGACGGTGTACGGGATCAGCGCCGCTTCGAAGTCGTTCCGAAGACGCTCCCGAATCGCGTTCGCTTCCTCCGCCGTGATCTCACCGGCCCGCTCGCGCCGGGAGACTGCGGAGGCGACTTCCACGAACGCGAGGCTGGACGTCACGACATGCGTGCGCGGAGGTGCGGCCCACGCATCGCGCAGCAGCCGGTGCACGTCCGCCGTTCCGGTCTCCCAGAGGTATGCCTTCACCAGCACGCTCGCGTCGAAGTAGTAGTACCTCAATCGTAGTACTCGTCCCGCTCTTCGATGATCGCGTCGCTGAGCGACGTATTCGCGCGAATGGGCTCGGGGAGGGGATGATCGGGGCCCACGTTGGCGAGGCGGAAGCTCATCCCGGCGGCGGTCAGCCTCTCGGCGAGCTCGCGAAGCTCGGGGGACAGGTGGCTGTAGTCGCGCTTGCGCCGGTTCTTTCGCGTTTTGGACATGGCGGGGGCTCCGGGTGAAAAGGTGCGGCCTCTACAACGAGATACCGTGCATCCGGAGCCCGGTTCCCGGGCGATTGCAAGCCGTCAGCGCGCGGTCACCCGCTACGCGGCGTTGGCCTCTTTCAGCGCTTCGCGGGCGGCGCGGTAGCCCTCTTCCAGGAAGAACTGCGTGCGGTTGAAGTCCCAGCCGCCCAGGTGGCCGATGCGGGGGCGGATGTAGACCACGGGGGGGCCCTGCCAGCCGTCCAGGCAGCGCTTCCGCTGCTCCTGGAGGTTGAGGGTAAGGACGCGCTCGTGGATGGCCACCATGCCGCGCTCGAAGTACTTCTCGGCGGGGGGGGTCATCTCCGAGCCCACGTCCACGGCGATGATGCGCTCGGCGCCCCACGCGGCAGCCTGGCGCACGGGGAGCACGTCCAGCACGCCGCCGTCCACCAGGTAGTCGCCGCCGATGCGGGCGGGGGGAAAGTAGATGGGGATGGCGCACGACGCGTACACCGCGTCCACCACGGGCACGTCTTCGTTGACGCCGCTCCCGAACCACACCTCGTTGCCGGACACCAGCGACACCGCGTTCACGCGCAGCGGCGCCTTGAGCTCGGAGAAGCTCTTGATGGGGAGGGTGCGCTCCAGGTAGCCCCGGTAGTGCGCCCCGTCGAACACGGCCTCCTCGCGCACGCCGCCAAAGAGCACGGCGCGGCGGTTGATGGAGACGATGTCGTCCTTGGTGAGCTTGCGCGCCAGGTCCGCCAGCTCGCGCCACCCCCACCCGCCGGCGAGCGAGGTGGCCATCAGCGCGCCGATGCTGGTGCCCACGAAGGCGTCCACCTGCACCCCGGCCTCCTTGAGCGCCTTCCACACGCCGATGTGCGCGACGCCCTTCATCCCCCCGCCGCCCAGCACCAGCACGGTGCCCATGGAGGGCGGGATGTCGGTTTCCTGAGTAGCCACGGGCGGGTGCCTTCGAGGTGGGCGGGGGGTGCGCGTGCCGGTTTCGCGGGAAGCGTGCTGGTCTCCATCCATGTAACGCGCGAGGGCCCGCCGGGGTGTCACAGGTGGACGGCGGCCACGCACATGGCTACGGAGAGCGCGCTCACCCCTCCACGAACTCGCCGCGCGCGGGAGTGAACACGTCGATCAGCATCCCCGCCGTGCGGGCGGCGACGCCGTGCATCACATCCGGCTCCACGATGAAGCTGCCGCCGGGGCCCAGCACCCGCCGCTCGCCGGCGATCTGGACCTCGAAGGTGCCCTCGGCCACGTAGCTCACCTGGCGGTGGGGGTGCTGGTGGAGGGAGCCCACGGCACCCGCCGAGAAGCGCACGCGCACCATCATCAGCTCGGGACTGTAGGCGAGCACCTGGCGCTCCACGCCGGGCTCGGTGGGGTGCCAGGCGAGATCGCCGGGCTCGACAAAGGGTTGCGAGTACATCGGGCCGAGGTGTGCAGGGGTGATCAAAGTACCGCGGGCGGAAGGTGCGCGCCGCCCGGCCGCGGCGCAACGGCGCAACTCCCGCCCCGCATCATTCTTGCGGCCTCCCGCGCGCGCTTGACGCGGGAGGGGGCGGGGAGTAGGTTGCGGGTGATACGGAGAATCATTCTCCAGAACATGCGCGGAGCGGAACCCCGGGTGCGGGGTACCAGAGGCTCCTCGCGAGCGCGATGAGAAAACTACCACCGGCCGGCCCAGCGGGCCGCCGTTTCAGGAGATCGATTGATGGCCGAGCCGCTGCTGAAGATCACCAACCTCCACGCCGAGATCGCGGAAGACGGCACGGAGATCCTCAAGGGGTTGAACCTGGAGCTGAACGCGGGCGAGATCCACGCGATCATGGGGCCCAACGGCTCCGGGAAGAGCACCCTTTCCAAGGTGATCTCCGGCCACCCGGCGTACGAGGTCACCGACGGCGAGATCCTCTTCAAGGGCGAGAGCGTGCTGGACATGGAGCCGGACGAGCGCGCCCGCGCGGGGATCTTCCTTGCCTTCCAGTACCCGGTGGAGATCCCGGGCGTGTCGGTCGCCAACTTCATGCGCACGGCGCTCAACGCCAAGCGCGGCGAAGAGGTAGACATCTTCGACTTCCAGGAGGAGCTGGAGGGGCGCATGGGGATGCTGGAGATGGACCCGGCCTTCGCCATGCGCTCCGTGAACGACGGGTTCTCGGGCGGCGAGAAGAAGCGCAACGAGATCCTGCAGCTCGCCATGCTGGAGCCGCAGCTCGCCGTGATGGACGAGACGGACAGCGGGCTGGACATCGACGCGCTCAAGATCGTCACCAGCGGCATCAACAAGATCAAGTCGGAGCGGCAGGACATGGCCGTGCTCCTGATCACCCACTACCAGCGCATGCTCAACTACATCACGCCCAACGTGGTGCACGTGATGGTGGACGGGCAGATCATCCGCTCCGGCGGCCCGGAGCTGGCGCTGGAGCTGGAGGAGCGGGGATATGACTGGCTCCGTGAGGGAGCTGAAGTTTAAGGGGAGTGCGTGAGTGCGTAAGTGCGTGAGTGCGCTTGAACACCGCGCTTTTCAACGCACTCACGCACTCCAACGCACTAACGCACTTCTTCCGCTCCGCCGCCGGAATACACGCAGAAACTGGAGTCCCCATGCCTGTCAACGAAAGCGTCGCCGCGCTGAACCTGGACGAGTACAAGTACGGGTTCCGCGACGAAGAGAACTACATCTTCAAGAGCCGCAAGGGGCTGGACGAGGACGTCGTCCGGGAGATCAGCGGCCAGAAGAACGAGCCGGAGTGGATGCTCAAGGCGCGTCTCAAGGCGCTGAAGCACGCCCAGAAGCGCCCCTGGCCCACCTGGGGCGGCGACCTGAGCGGCCTCAACTTCGACGAGATCTTCTTCTACATCCGCCCCAGCGAAAAGACGGGGCGCACGTGGGACGAGGTGCCGGAGAACATCAAGAACACCTTTGAGCGCCTGGGGATTCCGGACCAGGAGCGCCGCATCCTGGCCGGCGTGGGCGCGCAGTACGAGAGCGAGGTGGTGTACCACTCCCTCAAGAAGGAGTGGGAAGACGCCGGCGTGATCTTCAAGGGGATGGACGACGGGCTGCGCGAGCACGAAGACATCGTGCGCGAGCACTTCGGCACCGTGGTGCCCTACCGCGACAACCTGTTCGCGGCGGTCAACACGGCGGTGTGGTCCGGCGGGTCGTTCGTCTACATCCCCAAGGGGGTGAAGCTGGACATGCCGCTGCAGGCCTACTTCCGCATCAACGCGGAGGCCATGGGCCAGTTCGAGCGCACGCTGATCATCGTGGAAGAGGGCGCCCAGATCCAGTACATCGAAGGGTGCACCGCCCCCACGTACGCCCAGGACTCGTTCCACTCGGGCGTCATCGAGATCATCGTGAAGGAGGGCGCGCGCTGCCGCTACACCACCATCCAGAACTGGTCGCACAACGTCTACAACCTGGTGACGCAGCGCGCCATCGTGGGGCGCGACGCCACCATGGAGTGGGTGGACGGCAACCTGGGCAGCAAGCTTACCATGAAGTACCCGTCGTGCTACCTGAACGGCGAGGGCGCGCGCGGCGAGATCCTCTCCATCGCGTACGCCGGGCCGGGGCAGCACCAGGACGCGGGCGGCAAGGTGGTCCACAACGCGCCGCACACCAGCAGCCGCATCGTGAGCAAGAGCATCTCGCGCGGCTCGGGGCGCTCGTCGTACCGAGGGCTGCTCAAGGTGGAGGAAGGCGCCCACCACGCCCGCAGCAACGTGGAGTGCGACGCCCTCCTGCTGGACGAGGAGGCACGTACGGACACCTACCCGTACATCGAGATCAACGACCCCACCTCGCAGATCGGCCACGAGGCCACGGTGTCGAAGATCGGCGACGAGCAGCTCTTCTACCTGATGAGCCGCGGCCTCTCCGAAGACGAGGCGGCCACCATGGTGGTGCGCGGCTTCATCGAGCCCATCGCCAAGGAGCTCCCGCTGGAGTACGCGGTGGAGCTCAACCGGCTGATCGAGCTGGAGATGGAAGGGTCGGTCGGATAAGAACTGCGGGGGAACGGGGAATGGGGAACGGGGAACGGTGACTGCAAACGGCAACACCGCCCGAGATCGGGGCTGTTCGCTTCTTGTGGTCTACCGTTCCCCGTTCCCCGTTCCCCATTCCCCATCCATTTCGCATAGCTCAGAGGAATCGTGACGAATACATCCGTGGCCGCCGAGTCCGTCGGCGTCTTCACCCGCGATCAGGTGGAGATCCTTTCCGCCCGCAAGGTAGAGGCGGACTGGCTGCGCGCGGCGCGGCAGCAGGCGTACGGCGCCTTCGCCGACACGCCCATGCCCACCACGCAGAGCGAGGAGTGGAGGTACACCGACATCGGGCGGATGCTGAAGCTGGACGCGCTCTCCTTCGCCGAAGAGGCGGCGCCCGCGGCTTCCGTGGACGCGCTGCCGGCCGCCCTGCGCGCGCTGGTGGGCGAATCCGCGGCCGAGGGCGGCGCGCGCGCGGTGCAGGTGGACGCGTCGGTGGTGCTGCGCGAGCTGCCGGCCGATCTCGCGGCGCAGGGCGTGGTGCTCACCTCGCTGGAGGCCGCGGCCCGCGAGCACCCGGAGCTGGTGCAGCGCCACCTGGGGAGCGCCGTGACGCCCGGCGAAGGAAAGTTCGCCGCCATGAGCAACGCGCTGTGGAGCGGCGGCTTCTTCCTTTATGTGCCCAGGAACGTGCGGGTGGAGACGCCCGTGCGCCTCTTCCGCTGGATCACGGGCGCGGGGACGGCGGCGTTCGGGCGCCTGCTGGTGGTGGCCGAGGCCGGCGCCGAGATCGCCATCGTGGACGAGCTCGCCTCGGGCGACTTCGGCAGCCAGACGCTCTCGCTGGGCGCCGCCGAGATCGTGGCGGAGGACAGCGCCAAGGTGACGTACGTCTCCGTGCAGCGCTTCGGCGCGGGGGTGGCGCACCTCTCCACGGACCGGCTGGTGGCCGGGCGCGACGCGCGCATCACCACGCTGTACACCACGCTGGGCGCCGACCTTTCGCGCGCGGACGTGCAGTGCCGCCTGCAGGCGCCGGGCGCGCACGTGGACATGCTGGGCGTGTACATCGCGCAGGGCACGCAGCACTTCGACAACGAGACGCTGCAGGACCACATCGCCCCGCACGCCTCCAGCAACCTGCTCTTCAAGGGGGCGCTGCAGGATACGGGTCGCTCCGTGTTCCGCGGGCTCATCCGCGTGCACCCCAAGGCGCAGCGCACCGACGCGTACCAGACCAACCGCAACCTGCTGCTGAGCCTGGGCGCCCGCGCCGACTCCCTCCCCAACCTGGAGATCCAGGCGGACGACGTGCGCTGCTCACACGCCGCCACGGTGGGGCAACTGGACGAGGAGGAGCTCTTCTACCTCCTCTCCCGCGGCATCCCGCGCAGCGAGGCGGTGCGGCTGGTGGTGTTCGGCTTCTTTGGCGAGGTGCTGGACCAGCTCCCGCTGGAATCGGTGCGCGCCGACCTGGTGCGCGCCGTCGAGCTGAAGCTCGCGCGCCAGGGCGTGTAGGCCGTGGCCTGGGTGCGGGCCGCCTCGATGGACGAGGTGGCGGAGGCGTCGGCCATCGACGTGGAGCTGAACGGAAAGCGGATCTGCCTGGCGCGCGTGGACGACGAGTTCTACGCGCTGCTGGACAACTGCTCCCACCGCGACTTCCCGCTCTCGCCGGGCGAGGTGGACCCGGACGAGTGCACCATCACCTGCGAGTGGCACGGCGCCACCTTCAGCCTGAAGACCGGCGTGCCGCAGTGCCCGCCCGCCGTGCGCCCGGTGCCGGTGTTCACCACGCGGGTGGAGAACGGATCGGTTTTCGTGGACGTGCCAGAGTGATGAAATCTTCTCTCTGTGTCTCTGTGCCTCTGTGTGAGAATCGGTTCCTGGAGGTACGATGAGCAGCCTGTTGATGGCGGGACTGGATGCTGAAGTGCTCCGTGCGGATTTCCCCATCCTCCATCAGGAGGTGAACGGGCATCCGCTGGTGTACCTGGACAACGCCGCGTCCACCCAGAAGCCGCGGGCGGTGATCGATGCCGTGGCCGGCTACTACGAGCGCGACAACGCCAACGTCCACCGCGGCGTGCACACCCTGTCCGTGCGCGCCACGGACGCGTTTGAGATGGCGCGCGGCAAGGTGGCTGGGCTCTTTGGCATCGCGGACACGGCGGAGCTGATCTGGACGCGCGGCACCACCGAGGCCATCAACCTGGTGGCGTGGAGCTGGGGCCTCGCCAACCTGCGCGCCGGCGACGAGGTGCTCCTCTCCGTGATGGAGCACCACAGCAACCTGGTGCCCTGGCAGATGGTGGCCCAGCGCACCGGGGCGAAGCTGCGCTTCCTGGACGTGGACGACCAGCAGCGCCTGGACCTCGCCGGGCTGGACACGCTGCTCACCGAGCGCACCAAGCTGGTCTCCATCACCCACGTGTCCAACGCGCTGGGGACGGTCAACCCCGTGCGCGAGATCGCGGAGCGGGCGCACGCGGTGGGCGCGCTGATGATGGTGGACGGCGCCCAGAGCGCCCCCCACCTGCCGGTGGACGTGCCCTCGCTGGGGTGCGACTTCTACGCGTTCAGCGGCCACAAGATGTGCGGCCCCACGGGCACCGGCGGCCTGTGGGGGCGCCGCGAGGTGCTGGAGGCGATGCCGCCCTTCCACGGCGGCGGCGACATGATCGAGTGGGTGGAGCTTGAGCACTCCACCTACGCGCCGCTCCCCAACCGCTTCGAGGCGGGGACGCCGCACATCAGCGGCGCGGTGGGGCTGGCGGCCGCGGCGGAGTACCTGGCCGGCATCGGGCGCGACGCCATCCTGGCGCACGAGCGGATGCTGCTGGGCTACGCGCTGGAGCGGATGTCCGAGATCCCGGACCTCACCGTGTTCGGCCCGCGCGACCCGGCGGAGCGCTCGGGGGTGATCTCCTTTACCCTGGGCGACGTGCACCCCCACGACCTGGGCACCATCCTGGACGCCGAGGGGATCGCCATCCGCGCCGGCCACCACTGCGCGCAGCCGCTGATGCGCCGCATGGGCGTGGGCTCCACCGCCCGCGCCTCGTTCTACCTGTACAACACCCCGGACGACGTGGACCGGCTGATCGCCGGGCTTCATCGCGCCCGCAAGCTGTTCGGCCTTTGATAAGAGGGGAACGGGGAACGGGGAACGGGGAACGGGGAACGGTAAAAGCACCGTGCTCCGCCCTTTCCGCCTTCGTCGGTTGTTCCCGTTCCCCGTTCCCCGTTCCCCGTTCCCCGTAGTTCCATGTCCATGCCGCTGGAGTCCGTCTACCAGGAGCTGATCCTGAAGCACTACCGCTCCTCCGCGCACCGCGGCGAGGTGGACCAGCCGGACGCGGTGGTGGCGGAGCGCAACCCGCTGTGCGGCGACGACATCTTCCTCACCGTGCGCGTGCGCGACGGGATCGTGGAGGACGTGAGGTTCTCCGGGCACGGGTGCGCCATCTCGCAGGCGGCGGCGTCCATGATGTGCGAGCGCGCCGTGGGCAGGTCGTGGGACGAGATCCACGCCGTGGCCGATCGCTTCCGCGAGCTGGTGCAGGGCAACGAGGAGGCGGCCAAGGACCGCGCGCTCGGCGACATGCGCGCCCTGGCTGGCGTCTCCAAGCTGCCGCGCCGCGTCAAGTGCGCCATGCTCGGGTGGGACGCGCTGGCGGAAGCCGAGAAGAAGATTGGCTCACACAGAGACACAGAGGCACAGAGATAGAGGCATCCCCTTGTTATGAGCGGAGTTCAGGGAAAGATTGGGGCACCACTTCAAGCGAGGGGATTGCGGATGAACGGAATTGGACGCAGGGTCGCCATCATCGACGGGTGCCGGACGCCCTTCGCGAAGTCGGGGTCGGACTTCAGGGACATGAACTCCACCCAGCTCGGGAAGATCGCCGTGCGCGAGCTGCTGTCGCGCACGGAGCTGGACGTGGAGCAGATCGACCACGTGGTGTACGGCACCGTCATCCAGTCGGTGAAGGAGCCGAACATCGCGCGCGAGGTCACGCTGGGCTCGGGGATCCCGGCCAGCGTGCCGTCGTTCACGGTGGGACGCGCCTGCGCTTCGTCCAACCAGGCCATCACCTCGGGCGCCGAGCAGATCGCGCTGGGGATGGCGGACGTGGTGGTGGCCGGCGGCGCCGAGTCGCTCACCGACGTGCCGATCCTCTTCTCGCCCGAGTTCCGCAACGCGCTGGTGCGCGCCTCCAAGGCCCGCTCGCTTCCCGAGCGGCTGAAGGCGTTCACCACGCTGCGCCCCAAGCACCTGGGCCCCATCACCCCCGCCATCGCCGAGCCCACCACGGGGCTCACCATGGGCGAGTCGGCGGAGCAGATGGCGCAGCAGAACGGCATCAGCCGCGAGGCGCAGGACCGCTGGGCGCTCCGCTCGCACCAGCTCGCCGCCGCCGCCACCGCGGACGGCCGCCTCACGGCAGAGATCGCCCCGGCGTACATCCCGCCGCGCTACGACAAGGTGCTGCAGCAGGACAACGGCATCCGCGCGGACACGTCGCTGGAGAAGCTGTCGTCGCTGCGCCCCGTGTTCGACAAGCGCTACGGCACCGTGACCGCCGGCAACGCCTCGCCGCTCACCGACGGCGCCTCCGCGGTGCTGCTGATGAGCGAGGAGAAGGCCGCGGCGCTGGGATACAGGCCGCTGGGCTACATCCGCAGCTACGCGTACGCCGCGCTGGCCCCCAACGACCAGCTCCTCCAGGGCCCGGTGTACGCCGCCCCGGTGGCGCTGGAGCGCGCGGGGCTCACCATCAAGGACATCGCCCTGCTGGAGATCCACGAGGCGTTCGCCGCCCAGGTGCTCTCCAACCTCCAGTGGTTCGATTCGGACAAGATCGCCCGCGAGCGGCTGGGCCGCGACAAGGCCATCGGCATCCCGCCCGAGGACCGCATCAACGTGATGGGCGGCTCCATCGCCATCGGCCACCCCTTCGGCGCCACGGGCGGCCGCATCACCGTGACCCTGCTCAACGAGCTGCGCCGCCGCGGCGAGCAGTTCGGGATGATCAGCGTGTGCGCGGCGGGTGCGATGGGGTTCGTGATGATCGTGGAAGCGGCGCCCTGAAAAGAAGGCTCACACAGAGACACAGAGGCACGGAGAAGATGTTCTTTCTCCGTGCCTCTGTGTCTCTGTGTGAGCTACAGTGAGAGCTCCCAGGGACGAGACGCGGGCCGGCGGCCGCGCTCCATGGCGTCGCGCATCAGCAGCTCCTGGTAGTTGACCTCGGGCTCGCCGGGGGCGGGGCGGCGCTGCACGTACTCGCCGTCCGGGCGCAGCTCCCACGCGAGGCGGTTGTCGTTGAGGGCGTAGTGGAGGATCTGGACGATGCGCTCCTGCAGCAGGGGGTCGAGGACCGGCGCCAGCACCTCCACGCGCTCGTTGAGGTTGCGCTCCCGCCAGTCCGCGCTGCCGATGTAGATCTCCGGGTCGCCGTCGTTGTGGAAGTAGAAGACGCGGTCGTGCTCCAGGAAGCGGCCCACGATGCTGATCATGCGGATGTTGTCGCTGTAGCCGGGAAGCCCGGGGCGGAGCCGCGTGTGCCCGCGCACGATCAGCTCCACCCGCACGCCGGCCTGAGAGGCGCGGTAGAGCTCCTGGATGATCCCCGCGTCGTCCAGCGCGTTCATCTTGGCGATGATGCGCCCGCAGCCACGCGCGCGCTGGAGCTGGATCTCGCGCGCGATCCGCTCCTCGAAGGTGCGGCGCATGTCGCGCGGGGCAACCACCAGGCGCTCGTACTGCTGGTCCGGCGCGTAGCCGGTGAGGAAGTGGAAGAGGTTCACCAGGTCCGCGCCCACCTGCGGGTTGCAGGTCATCACCCCCAGGTCGCTGTACAGGCGCGAGGTGCGGGCGTGGTAGTTCCCCGTGCCCACGTGGCAGTAGGTGCGCGGCCGCCCCCCCTCGTCGCGCACCACCAGCAGCACCTTGCTGTGCGTCTTGAGGCCCACCAGCCCGTAGGTGACGTGCACCCCCGCGTCTTCCAGGCTCTCGGCGAGCTGGATGTTGTTCTGCTCGTCGAAGCGCGCCGTCACCTCGATGAGCACCGCCACCTGCTTCCCCCGCTCGGCGGCGCGCAGAAGAGCGCGCACCACCGGGGAGTCCACTCCCGTGCGGTAGAGCGTCTGCTTGATGGCCACCACGCGCGGGTCGTCGGCCGCCTCTTCCAGCAGGCGCAGCACGCTGCTGGTGAACGACTCGTACGGGTGGTGCAGGAGCACGTCGCCGCGGCGGATCACGGCGAAGATGTTCCGCTCTTCCTCCGTCTCCCCCTCGTGCCGGAAGGGCTCGGGCACCACCGCCTCCCACGCCTCGTAGCGGTGCGCCGGCAGGTCCAGGTCGGCGAGCTGCGCGCAGTCGGCCAGGTCCATCAGCCCGTCGCTCTCGAACACCTCCTCCGGCTGCAGCTCCAGCTCGCGCACCAGCAGCTCGCGCACCTCGGGCGGCATGTGGCGGTCCACCTCCAGCCGCACCGCCGGGGCGAAGCGCCGCTCGCGCAGCTCCTCGGAGATCATGGAGAGCAGGTCTTCCGCCTCGTCGTCGTCGCGCGCCACGTCGGCGTTGCGGGTGACGCGGAAGGCGGCCACCGACACCACCTCCATCCCCCGGAAGAGGGCGGCGGCGTTGGCCTGGATCACGTCTTCCACGGGGACGAAGTGGAAGGGCTGGTCGGAGTTGGGAACGGGGATCCAGCGCCCCGTGCTGGTGGGCACCTTGATGCGCGCGAAGTGCATGGTGCTGCGCGCGCGGTGGCGCAGCAGAACCGCCAGCGACAGGCTGAGGTTGGAGATGAAGGGGAACGGGTGCCCCGGGTCCACCGCCAGCGGGGTGAGCACGGGGTAGAACTGCTCGCGGAAGAAGTCGTCGAGCGCCGCGCGCTGCGCCTCGCCCAGCTCCGAGTAGCGCGACACCACCACCCCCGCCCCGGTGCGCAGCAGGGGCACCAGCTCGTGCTCCCATATGGCGCTCATGGCCGCGTGCATGGCCAGCGCCGCGTCGGAGATCAGTTGAAGCTGGTCGCGCGGGGTGCGGCCGTCCAGCGACAGCGTCTGCACCCCCGCCGCAAGCTGCCGGCGCAGGCCGCCCACACGCTTCTGGAAGAACTCGTCCAGGTTGCTGGAGGTGATGGCCAGGAAGCGGACGCGCTCCAGCAGGGGCACGCGCGGGTCCGTGGCCTGGTGCAGCACGCGCCAGTTGAAGTCCAGCAGCCCCAGCTCGCGGTTGAAGTACAGCGACGGATGGTCGAGCTCCGCCCCCGGCGGCACCTCGGCGGGCGCCACCGCGCGGGGGATGCGGCGCTCCGGCCCGGGGTCCGGCGCGTGGGGTACGAGGGCGGGGGCGGGCGGGAGCTCCCCGGCCGTGGGGAGCTGGGTTTCCTCTGCGTGCATCTTCCGGGGGGCGCGGGGATCGTCGATGCGGGGCCCTGCAATCAACTCCGCGGCATGCGTTTCCGCAATCGCGGGGCCGGAGACCGATGGCTCACACAGAGGCACGGAGGCACAGAGAGCCGTGCGTCAGGATTCGGGGGGGCGGGCGAGGGTTCCGCGGAGGACGCGGCTCCAGAGGTCTTCGTGGTCCAGGGGCATGTGGGGCGGGATGCCGGCGAGCGCGGTGGCGCGCGCGTCGTCGCCCAGCGAGCGCACGGCGCGCAGGATGTCGCGGCGCAGCAGGGTGTCGGCGGCGGCCTCGAACATCCAGGCGAGCTGCTGCGACGCCATGGCGTTCTGCCCCGCGCCGCGGGCGGCGGCGGCGTACTCGTCCACCAGGCGGCGGGCCTCCACCGTGCGGCCGCCGGCCAGCGCCAGCCACGCCAGGGTGCAGCGCGCGCGCACCGCCTCCGGCTGGATGGAGAGGATGGTGTGGCAGAGCGCCGACGCCCGCGGCGCCTCGCCCAGCTCCAGGTGAAGGTTCACGGCGCGCCCGTACCAGGCCAGCGCGCGGCGGCGCTCCCCCATGGCGGCGCACAGGTCGCCGGCGCGCTTCAGGAGCACCGACCGGCTGCGCGGCGGGCTGCCCGCCAGCATCCGCTCGATCGAGTCGAGCTGCTTCTGGAGTTCGTCCGGGGCTCCCGGACCACCCTGTTGTTGCAAGGACCTCCACCCCGCGCTGTGTGGTGAGATGTACCCCCCCGGCGGCCGTGCACGTACCGCACCGCCACCCGAATATGTCGGAATCCGGCGGGGAGTGCCATATCACGGCGGGCCCGCACGCAGACGGAGGGGCACGGAGACCCGCTCCGTGCCCCTCCGCCACTCGCCGGAAGCGTGGTTACGCCGGCTGCGCCACCCGCCCGCGGGCATCCGCCGTGGCCGGGCGCGCCTTCTCGCGGCCGATCACGTTGTCCAGCGCCAGGGCGCCCGAGCCGGTGAGGTAGAGCGTGGCGTTGAGCACCAGCAGCAGGAGCGCGAACTCGTACCCGTCGGGGAGGAAGAAGCCCTTGGAGCCGTGCACCGTGACGATGGCCCCCACCATGGTCGCGGCCAGCAGCGGCGCCACGCCGCGGGTGAAGAGCCCCGCGACCAGCATCGCGCCGCCCACCAGCTCCACCAGCGTCACGAGCACCGCGCTCAGGTACGGAAACGGGATCCCCAGCGAGCCGAAGAAGCCTGCCACGGTGTCGAAGCCCATCCCGAACAGCTTCATCCCGCCGTGCATCACGAAGATGATCCCCACCATCACCCGCAGCAGGGTGATTCCGTACTGTGCGTTGCGGTTGCTCTGCATGATGCCCTCCCTGGGTTGGCCGAGTGTGGAGCCGCATCCGCGGCCCCGGTTTGCTTGTCCTGCGGTACATCGTTGCAACAGATACTTCGCCGCGAATCAGGCGGAGCCCGGGTCGCGCGCCACCTCCAGCAGCTCCACGAGCTGGCGGAGGCGGTCGTCGCCCATGTGCCTCAGGAGACGGAGGTTCAGCTCCTTGAGCGGCGCGTCCAGCGGGGCGATGGCGTCCACCCCGCCGGCGGTGATCCGCGTCCACACCACGCGGCGGTCGTGCGTGCACCGCCACCGCTCCACCAGCCCGCGCCGCTCCAGCCGGTCCAGCAGCCGGGTGACGTCCGGGTCGCGGGTCACCATCCGCTCGCCGATCTCGCCCGCCGTGTACCCCGCCGTCCCCGCCCCGCGCAGGATGCGGAGGACGTTGTACTGCGTGGGCGTAAGGTCGTGCTCCTTCAGCAGCTCCGTCATCGCCTGCGAGAGCTGGGCGGTGGTGCGCTGCAGATTCAGGATCGCCTCCTCTTCGAGGCTCCCGATCGGCTTGGTCTGCTGGATCTCAGCCTGGATGTGCCCCGCCATTTCCATCCTCCCGTTGCGGCGTTCTTTGCAACAATAGTCGTTGCCACGAGCATTGTCAACAGCAGTCTCACACAGAGGCACGGAGGCACAGAGACGAATTCATCTCTGTGCCTCCGTGTTTCTGTCCAGGAATTGAAACCGAACAGAACGGACTACCTCGCTTCTACTCCGAAATCCGTGCATCAGGGGTTCCAGGAAGACAGGTACGAAGGGCTGTGCATTCGGAAGTCAGACTGGAACCGAAGTCGCTCGCCCGAATTTGCGTCGGTGCCGTCCACCTCAAACTGGATGTGAATGTACGCGGGTGTCACCTCAAGAACATCCGCATGACCGCCCTTGGCCCATACGGTTCTCCCCGCGACCCACGCATGGCCCTTGATTGCCGTCGTGTCACCGTGCTGTCCGACTGAGTATCTCCCCACACGAAGCGTCCAGGGAGGAGTGGGGTAGTCACGATTCGAGTCGAGCACGATCCCCGCGTCAGTGCTCGACGACTCGATTCGAAAGGTGCTGCCCAGATGGATGGAACGGCCCTCGAACGTCCGGTTGACCACACCGTCGATCCGGACAGTGGGACGGTCCAGCCGGAACTCGCTCGGCACCCTCCGGGCTCGCACAGGACCCGCCGTTGGCCCGGTTGCGGAACCAAACATCGAATCGCCTTGCACCTGTGCGGTAGTGACGAGTTCAGGGGCGGCGGCGGTGAAAGTCATGGTCTCCCCGTTCACGTGCCCGGTCACCATCGTTGCGGTATCGGTTCCGATGGTACATGAAGTGTTCGGAAAATACATCTTTCCATCGACCCTGCGTCCTTGCTGCTGCAAGCTCATCACGGCAGAGTAGTAACAGGGATCGCCGTCGCGCCTCTTGCCTTCCAAGCGGAAAACCCAATCTCCGCCGACATCCAGCGAGGGCGTGGGCTCGGAGATCTCCCCGTCACAGCCAATCATTAGTAGAAGCCCTGCGATGAGCCTGCTCATCTTCATCGGTTCCTTTCGTATTAGGTCGAACAGGGTGAATCGAGGCTCGCGATGCGCCACGGCCCAAGTGCGACGATGCGTACAGCTTCGCCCCCGTGCGTGCTGAGTCGCGGTTGGATGCGATCGCTACACCCGCACACGCTCACGCTTACCCATTGAGGATCCGCCGAACGTTCAAGTTCATGCGCGTGCGGGCTGACGATTCCTGCCTCGGGTACAATGCCCGGCCAGCCCGCAACATCTGGTTCGGCGGCTCGGCGCCAGAGCCTCGCAATGTGTACAGGTACAAACGAGGTTGCCAAGCAGAGACGGTCCTGATCCGCTCTCACCTTCAACACCACGCTAGCTCGCCTGCGTGCCACTTTCTCCCACTAGCGAGGCGAGCACCGCGGGGATCCACGTGGGCCGCACCGGCTCTGAGTTCGCGTGAAGCTCGGCCAGCGACCACCAGCGGGCAGCGCGGATCGTCCGCCGCTCCTCAGCGGTCCACCCATCCCGCGCAGGCACGCCGTCCGCTGTACGTACCACGAAGTAATGCTCAACCCACCGCGCAGGCCCGACGTCCCCGGCTTCGTACACTGCCTCGCGCGTATGCACCAGCGGGCCTACAGGGGCCGCGAAGCCAGTCTCCTCAGCGAGCTCGCGGGCGGCAGCCTGCTCGAACGTCTCGCCGGCGAGCAACTGTCCGCCTGGTGTAGCCCAGAACGGTGACTCCCGCCCGTCATCATAGCGGAAGAGCAATAGGCGACCGGTGGCATTGAGGACGAGTAGGCGTGCACAACGTCGCTCAGGGAGGTCCACTCCGGTCCGCTCCAAGGTAACGGTGAAGGGTTCACACCACGTCGGATTCGCGGGTGGTCGAGTAGACCCGCAGGGTGCGACACTCGCCACAGAGACGACGTCATCTCTGTGCCTCCGTGTCTCTGTGTGAGCCAGGTAGTCAGCCGGCCGCTCCGTCGCCCCTCAGCACCTCGGTGGCGGTGTTGGCCGTGCGCGCCTCCAGCAGCGTCTCCAGCTCGCGCTCGCGGAGGTTGAAGGTGTAGCCCGCGCCCACGATGCCCACGCGCAGATACGACAACGTCAGGGGCACGCCCTCCATGCACTCGTCGGCGTTGTCGAAGCGCACGCCGCGGCCGTCCACAAAGGTGACGGAGCCGCGGATGGTGATGCCCGTGTCTTCGTCGAGATCTCGTTACGTGGCATCACGCCCAGGTTTCTGCAGCGAGAGGGAGCGCGTTCAGCTCCAATCTCGCCTCGCGCCACGAGGGATAATGGTGATCAAGTAGCGCTACGAAGCGTTCGCTGTGTGTCGGCTCGATGAGGTGCGCCATCTCGTGCACTACAACGTACTCCAGCAGGTCCTTCGGCTTCTTGACCAACTCGGTGTTCAAGCGGATGTGGCCAGACCGGTGGTTGCAACTACCCCACTTGGTTTTCATCCGCTGGACGAAGTATGCCGTTACTGTCACGCCAAGACGCACTTCCCACTTCTGGATCAGTGGCGGCACGGCTTCGTGCAGCAGACGCTTGTGCCACCGGTGCATCACCTTCTCGCGATCAGCCGCTGAACTTTCCGGGTGCACGGTAAGGGTGACGCGTCTGTGGTCCAGGGTCACTCCCTGCCGCCCATCACGCTCCTCCACCTCGAGAAGTCGGCGGCGCCCCCACACGTAGTGGCTTTCACGTGTTACGAACTCGCGCGGTGCCTCGCGTGCCTGGGCGCGGAGCTTCGCTTGCTGGTCGCGGATCCAGCCCAGCTTGGACGCGGCGTAGGCGCGCGCCACCTCTGGTCTTGTCGCTACGGGCGCGACCAGCGTGACGCGCCCGAGCGGCGGGTGCACGGAAAGGTGAACGTGCTTGACGTTCTTGCGCGTCACCTCCACTTCGACGTCTCCCAACACAATCGTGCTCGCCATCAGTACTCCGGCTGGTTCTTCACGATCTCAAAGATCGCCTCGGTGGCCTCGCGGTCCTGGTCCAAAGCGGTGTAGAGCGCTCTCCGCACCTGCGCCTCACGGGCCTGATCTCCCCTCCACCCAGCAGGTGCGCGCTCCCGAACCACCTGATCCACACGGAGGGCCAGCACCGCCCGCTCCTCCGCCGTGTGGTACCGGACCGTTGTCCGCGGCACCGCATCCAGGTTGTTGAAAACAACCGTCGCGGCCAGTTTGCCGTGGAGCATGGCCGGCACGCCATCCTGCGGCTGCTTTTCGGTGAGCCGCCGCACCAGCGCTTCGGCGTTGCGAAGGAACTCCTCGTACGCCGCTGCATCGGCGCGGTTCTGCTGGATGAGGTCATCCAGCAGCTTGGACATCTGCTCGTAGAAGCGTGGATCGGTGAGCTGGTCGCGTATGATCGTCTTGCGGACGTTGTTGATGATCCCTTCCGCGATGGCGTTCTGCGAGAGCTTTCCCTGCGCGTTCAGTGTGCGGGCGATGGCGTCATGGATGCCCGTCGTGATGATCAGCTCGGTGAGCGGCATCTCGCCCAACTCGCCCAGCGCCGCCGCGGAGTCCGCCTGGATGTACATGTTGATGAGGTGGCGCATGTCCGCCTCATATGGCTTTACATCCAGCTCCTCGCCGGAGTGCCGCTTGATGGCGGCTCGGAGCTCGGCGTATCGCGCCGCTTCGTCCCGTAGCGCGTCCGCTTCGGCCTCCGTATACCCCGCCTCCTCAAGGTTGTGTACGATGGCGGAGAAGGCGCGTGCGTATGTCGCCGAAGACCTGTAAAACGCCACGCGGAGCGGCTCCGTCTCTCCCAGGGCACCCGGGGTGGCCGCGTCGCCGCAGAAGTAGCGGAGGAACTGCTCCACCTCGTGCGGGGGCGGTACCGGGGCGCACAGGTAGTGGATTGCCTCGCGTGCTTCGTCCAGGCGCCTTTTCCCCTCAACGAGCCACCCTTTGACGTACACGTTGTTGTCGCCGCCATTCCCGGTATCCGTGTCCAGCTCGTCCGAGTTGTAGACGGCGATTGCCTTCTGCACATCGCTGAACAGCTCCTTGAAGTCGACGATGTAGCCGTAGTCCTTGTCGTCACCATCCAGGCGGTTGGTGCGGCAGATGGCCTGAAACAGGTTGTGGTCGCGCAGCTCGTTGTCGAGGTAGATGTACGTGCAACTGGGCGCGTCAAAACCAGTAAGCAGCTTGCTCACCACGATCAGCAGCTTGAGGGTAGCCGGTTCCTCGATGAAGAGGCGCTTCACCTCCGTCTCGTACTGCTTCGTGCTCTGGCCGCGCTTCAAGACGTGCTGAGTGTACGTGTCGTGCTTGTAGCGCTCGTCGCTCTTCGCCGGCTCGTTGGCGATGGCGCCCGGGTCGGGCTCGTACGAGGTGATGATCCCGCAGTGCGCACCGAACGGGGTGTTCTGGAAGAGACGGAAGTAGTGGCAGGCGTCGTAGATGGACGCGGCGACCAGAATGGCGGTGCCGCGATCGCGGCTGAGGCGCGGCTTCTCGTAAAAGTCTTCGATGATGCTGGCGATGATCCGCTGTTTGCGCTCGGCCGCGCTCATCAGGGTTTCGAGCGTCGCCCAGCGGGCACGGAGAGCCGCGCGCTGAAAATTGTTCAGCTCCTTCGTCCGCTGCTCGAACCAGCGGTCGATGGCGGCGCGCGACGCCAGGCGCTGCGGCACGTCGCGGGCTTCGTACTTCAGGTCCAGCACCACGCCGTCCGCCACCGCTTCGTGGAACTTGTAGGTGTGGATGTAGCTGCCGAACACCGCGCGCGTCGTCTGCCGGTCCTGGCGCAGGAGCGGCGTGCCGGTAAAGCCGATGAAGAGCGCGTCCGCCAGCCAGCGCTTCATCTGCTGGTTCATGGCGCCGCCCTGGGTGCGGTGGCACTCGTCCACGAACACGTAGAAGCGGCCGTGCACCGGCGGCGGCGGGCCCTTGAGGTCGGTCGAGTCGAACTTGTGGACGAGCGCGCAGAGGAGGCGCGGCGTGGTGGCGCCCAGCTTTTGCACCAGCTCCGCGCGCCGCGTGATGCGTGGCGAGGGCTCGTCCGCGCCGATCACTCCCGCGTTCCGCATCACGCCCTCGATCTGCCGGTCCAGCTCGTCGCGGTCGGTGACGATCAGGATGCGGGCTTCCGGGTCGTGCTCCAGGATCCACTTGGCCAGCAGCACCATCAGGATGCTCTTGCCGCTCCCCTGAGTGTGCCAGATCACGCCGCCCTCGCGCTTCGCGACCCGCGCCTGCGCCGCTTTGACCGCCGCGTACTGGTGTGGGCGCGGCACCTTCTTCCACCCCGCGTCGAAGATCACGAAGTCGCGGATCAGGTCCAGCAGCCGCTCCGGGGCGCACATCTGCGCGAGAGGCCGGTCCAAGAGCGCCCCCGGCGCCAGCTCTCCGGGAGGCGCCTCGTCCTTCCACTCCACGAAGAACTGCTCCGGCGTCCCCACGGTCCCGTAGCGGAGGCCCTGCGAGTCGCTCCCGGCCAGCAGCAACTGCACGGGGGCGAAGAAATTCGCGTTGAAGATTTCTTCCTGGTTCGAGCGGAGCTGGCGCACGCCCTCGCCTACGTCCCGGGAGCTGCGCTTGAGCTCCAGGACGGCGACCGCAATGCCGTTGATGTAGAGAACCACGTCCGGCCGCCGCTCGTGCCCGCCGCGCAGCGTCACCTCCTCCGCCAGCGCGAAGTCGTTCCTGGCCGCGTCGCCCCACTCGATCAGGCGCACCGTGTCGTGCGGCTTGCCGGCCGCCACCTGCACCGGGACCCCGTAGCGCAGCAGCTTGTAGACGCGGAGATTGGCCTGGTACAGGTTGCCGCCGGTGGCGTCCGCGGCTGCTTCCAGCTTGTGGAGCGCGGCTGAAATCTGCTCGGGCGTGTATCCGCGCTGTGCGAGATTGGCGCGAAGGTGCTCGGCCTCAATGGGGCGGTTGTCCTTCCCCTTGCTCCAGTTGCCCAGGTGGCGGTAGCCCAGGCTGGCGAACATGGCGACGACGCGGTTCTGCGTGGTGCGCTCGGAGCGGGCTCGATTCATCGTCGGTTCGGGCATCAAGGGTCCGTCGCATCTGTAGGGGAGTGCAGCAGGCGCTGCCTGGCGTCCACGATGGACTGGTGCAGCTTGGCCCGCAACGTTTCGCGAGGCGGGAGCACCGTCAGGTACTCGGCCACGTGGATGCCGCTGCGGTCCAGCTCCAGCAGCTCGATCTGCTCCTGCTTCTTACCGGTGCACAGGATGATTCCCAGCGGCGGCTCCTCGCCGGGCTCCTGCTCGTGGCGCGCCAACCAGCGCAGGTACAGCTCCATCTGCCCTTTGTGCTCGGCGCGGAACTCGCCCACCTTGAGCTCCACCGCCACCAGCCGCCGTAGTTTCCGGTTGTACAGCAGCAGGTCGATGTAGAAGTCATCGTCGTCGATCTGCAGCCGCTTCTGCCGCGCCACGAAGGTGAAGCCGGCGCCCAGTTCCAGCAGGAAGTGCTCGATGTCGCGCAGGATGGCGTCTTCGAGATCCTTTTCCAGATAACGGTCGTTCAGCTCCAGAAAGTCGAGCAGATAGGGGTCCTTCAGCAGCGTCGCGGGCGAAGGACGGCCTTCCTTGCGCAGCGTGTCGAGGTCGTACCGGATGGTCTCGTCCGGCTTCCGGGAGAGAGCCGAGCGCTCGAACAACAGCGACTGGATGCGCTCCTGAAGCTGGCGCACGCTCCACCTTTCCAGGCGGCACAGCTCCACATAGAAGTCGCGCTTGAGCGGATCGTCCAGAGAGGCGATGTGGCGAAGGTGCGACCAGCCCAATTCGGCACACAGCGTGTGCACAATCGCCTCGTCTGGAAACGCCTGCGCCAACCGCACCATGTGCCGCAGGTTCCTGGCCGAGAAGCCGCGCCCGTGCTCGGCCGTCAATTGTCTCCCCAGCGCGGAGACGATCTCGTCGCCGTAGCTGGCGCGCTGGCTGCCGAGGATCTCGCGGTGGATGCGCTGGCCCACGCGCCAGTACAGCAGGGTAAGCTCCGCGTTGACCGCCGACGCCGCGCGCAGGCGGGCATCGGCGATCAACTGGCGGACCTCGGCGGCAAGCGATGCGTGGGCGGGCGTCAGGTCATCCATGCGCGAGCGCGGCCAGTTCTGGGTGGGGTTCGGCGTCCACGCTTGCGTCGCCAGGGCTCCGCTGCGGGTCCACCAGCCGCGTCCTGCCCGTGAGCAGTTCCTGCATCATGGCCTGCTTGAGCATGCGCGTCTTGTCGCGGCGCGCCTCCAGCGCCGCAATCTCCGCGTCCATGTCGGAGAGGACGGCGGCGATGGCGGTTTGCTCAGACACGGAAGGCAAGCGTACTTCGGCGCTCGCGATATGAGTTTTGGTGGTTGCGTAGACCTTCGTTCCAGCCGCCATTCTCCTTAGATGGTTCCGGAACTCGGGGATGAACTGCAAATATGCCTTGAAGCCGTCGGCCAGCACCGACTTGTCGAACCTCGTTGGGATCGTGTGCTGGCCGGAGACAATCTGTACGTCTCTGGTTCCGGTGATCTCCACGGATTTTCCGACACCCTCGATATCCTCCGAAGCATCCACGAAAACCAAATCACCATCCATGAGACGGTCGAGGGTTTTCGCCGGGCCCGTCGCTATAGAGGGCATGTCGGTGCGACGAGGATCCAGTCGCACCTGCTTGCTGGTGTGAATGTCACCGTAGTGCAGATAGGTAATTGTGCCGTCACCAAGTAGCTCAATGCGCGACTGGGACCCCTTCCGCAGAAACCGGACGTGGTTTCCCAGTCGAACTAGCTTCCACCCACTTCGAAACTCATGAAGCCGAGAGTTGCCATCGCATGTGAGCAGCCGCTGCACGGTGGCCTGCTTGAGGTCGCGCTTTTTGGCAATCAACCGGTTCAGGCCATCGAGGAGCGCGTCCATGTCGCTCAGTGCGTCTGCGACAGCGCGCTGTTCAGCGGCAGGAGGAAGCGGCAAACGCATCTTCCGCAGCGTCTCGCCACTGATCTTTGGCATACTCCCAGACGAGCCCGCAGCCGCACTCGTGAAGAACCTTCTTCCCGCTGCGCTGTTTGCATAACGCCAGAACCAGTGAGCAGTCGTATCTTCCCGAAACCGCAACCGCATCATCAAATCTGGGTAGACGTACGTACCCGCAGGGCCATCGAACAACGCGGTGGTTCCAACAAGTTCAAGCGTGTTTGACCTTTGGACGAGGACATCTCCCGGTTTCAGATGAAGCCCCACCTGTGGATCGATCGTCTCTGACAAACGCTTCACAGTCTCCGCGCTCAGCACCAGTCGACCAGAAGTCGTAGCGCCAAGGCCAAGCGTCAAGGTCCCTCTCGCGTCGCTGCTTGCACGACCTGAATACCCGTTCTTTGGCCCATCAACAACAAGCTCTGATAAGCTTGTAACCATCCACTCATCGGGAAGAGGACCTACCTCCGTCCGGTTGTATCCAGGCTTCAGTTCCACGAAACACCCATCCTCAGCAGATGCTGCTCCACGCGGGTGGTGAGCGCCGCGACCTCGTCCGTGAGTTGTGGGAGCGGGGTAGTGTAGCGCAGGGCTAACTCGCGGATGCGGCCGGTGAGCGTCTGCGTGACGCGCTCCAGCTCGCCTTGCACCGCGGCGTGGAGGTGCGCCATCCACTTGTCGTTCACCACCAGCGTCTTGATCTCCGCCTCGGTGAGTGTGGGGTACTTCGCGTCGATGCGGCGGTCGAGCTCCTCCTGGGCCGCCTTGCGCTGTGCCCTGGTGTCGCCGTGCTCGTCGAGAAGCGCGGCGTACGCCCTGAGCATGGCGCGCTCGTCGTCGTAGGATGCGTCCTTGCCGATCTCCCTGAGCCGCGCCTTCACGCCCTTGGCAGTGATCTTCTGCTTGTCGCCCTCACCCTCCACGACCTCGGCGAGCAGCCCGTCCTCGACGCCGTGCTCCTCGCGCATCTCGTCCAGGCGCTGCTCCAGCGTGGCGATCTGGTCGTCCAGCGCCGCAAGAGCGTCGCGCTCGGCGGCGAAGTAGCGGTCAACCAGAATGGAGGCGGGGATCAGGTCGGACTTGAAGCGCCGCCGCCCTTTGAGGTAGTCGTGCGGCTCCGGCCAGACGAGCTTGCTGTCCCTGTTCTTCACCTGCACGATCTCGCGGGGTTGCGCGCCTTTCACCCATCCGTCGGCGGCGATCAGGTAGGCGTCGTCCTGCATCTTCGCGGCCCAGTAGTCCATCAGGTGCTGGTAGACGTCGTAGGCATCCAGCAGATCCACCGCGTGAAATGCCGCGAGCAGGCTCTCCGAAACCAGGTGGATCAACTGCTTGGGATTGCCGCCTTCCGCGAAGCCCGTAAGGAGTGGCGTGTGGGCTTTGCGCCACTTGCCGAACATCGCCATGACGCGGGTGTTGTAAGCGGCGAACTCGGAGTGGCCGAGGATGGCTGGCTTCACCTCCGCGATCGGGAGGCGCAGGCGCGCGTAGCCGGGGCGCCCGGCGGACTCGAACAGTTCGGCACGAACACCGGGAAGCACCTGCCAGTCGGCCGCGAACAGGTCGAGGTCGCGCTCGGGGATGCCGCCGCGCAGGTGGGCTTCGATGTCGTGCAGGTCTTCCGGCTCCGAGCTGTCGATGTAGCGCGGCAGGTTGAGGTTGTAGCCGTTCTTCGAGTCCATGATCTCACCCAGCGGCACCATGCGGGCGTAGCGCGGCACCTCCACCTGGCGGTTAAAGGTATCCACGATGCGGTGGATGTCCTGCTCGCGCAGCCGGTTCTTATTGCCGTCCTTGATGAAGCCCCGGGATGCGTCGATCATGAACACCCCGCGCCGCGTCGTGGCGTTCTCCCTGTCCAGCACCACGATGCACGCGGGGATGCCGGTGCCGTAGAACAGGTTCGAAGGCAGGCCGATGATGCCTTTCAGGATGCCCGACTCCACCAGTTTCCTGCGGATGACGGCCTCGGCGTTTCCGCGGAAGAGCACCCCGTGTGGCAGGATGCACGCGGCTTTCCCCGTACTGTTCATCGAGCGGATGATGTGCAGCAGGTAGGCATAGTCGCCCTGCTTTGCTGGCGGCTCGCCCCAGGTAAAGCGCTGATACGGATCGGCGGACGGCGTGATGCCGTTGCTCCACGCCTTGTCCGAGAACGGCGGATTGGCGACGACGTAATCGTAGGTGCGCAGACCCACACCTTTGTCGGCTTTGAATTTGGGTGCCGCCAGCGTGTCGCCCTGTTCGATCTTGGCCGTGGCAAAGTCGTGCACGATCATGTTCATGCGCGCGAGGCCCGCCGTCGTCATATCCTTTTCCTGGCCTTCAAGCGTGACGTGCTTCCCCGCGTGCGCCGCCACCTTCAGCAGCAGCGAACCCGAACCGCAGGTGGGGTCGTACACACGCGTCTTCGAGATCGTATTTTCGGGTGAGATCCCGATCACCTGGGCGATCACGCGGCTGACTTCGGCTGGCGTGTAGAACTGGCCCTTGCTCTTGCCACTCTCCGTGGCGAAGTGCCGCATCAGGTACTCGTATGCGTCACCGAGGATGTCGTCGTGCTCCGCGCGATTCCGCGAGAAATCCAGCCGCGGATCCTGGAAGATCGCGATCAGATTCGAGACGCGCTGCACCAGCGCCTCCGCTGCGCCCAACTTGTTGGGATCGTTGAAATCAGGAAAGTCGGTGCGTGCGAGGCGTTCGTTGGTATCGACGAGCTTCTGAATCACCTGCTTGTTGATCTGATCCCCGATGTCAGATTGATTTTTGAGCGCGACCATATCTCGAAAGCTCGCGCCGGGAGGGATGGTCACTGGTGGATACGGATCGTCTGCGTACTTGTCGCTGATGTACTTGATGAACAGCATGAACAGGACGTAGTCCTTGTACTGGCTGGCGTCCATGCCGCCGCGCAGCTCGTCGCACATCGCCCAGATGGACGAGTACAGATCCGACTTCTTGATGGCCATCGTTGGAAGCTAAGGAGATTCGTTGGAGCAGGAGCGCGGCGAGCCGACGAGAAGTGCGCGAGCGGGAGCCGGGAGGTCCTCTCGTGTGCTGGGGAACGACAAGGATAGAGTGTATCCCTCCCCACGACGCCTGTACAGATAGGGGTGGTACCGGCGTGAGGAAAACGAGGCACAGAGACGACTTCATCTCCGTGCCTCCGTGTCTCTGTGTGAGCCAATCCGTTACCCCGCCGCCCCGTCGCCCCTCAGCACCTCGGTGGCGGTGTTGGCCGTGCGCGCCACCAGCAGCGTCTCCAGCTCGCGCTCGCGGAGGTTGAAAGTGTAGCCCGCGCCCACGATGCCCACGCGCAGATACGACAACGTCAGGGGCACGCCCTCCATGCACTCGTCGGCGTTGTCGAAGCGCACGCCGCGGCCGTCCACAAAGGTGACGGAGCCGCGGCCGACGACCTCGCCCAGGTGGCCGCGGATGATGATGCCGGTGTCCTCGTCGATCCCCAGGCCCATGAGCTCGGCGTTGCGGGCGATCACCATGAAGAGGCGCTGAAGCCGGCGGCGCTGGGTGAAGTGGGTGTCGATGACGGCGCGGAAGCCCAGCAGCCCGAAGCCCGGCCCCAGGTGGAGCTGCTGCATCTGGCCGTACTCGTCCGGCTCGCCGCCGGCCAGGATCGTCTCGGTGAGGGCGGCGGCGCCCGCGCTGGTGCCGCAGATGATGCCGCCGCGCCCGTACATGTCGCGGATGGCGTGGTCCACGCGCGAGCCGGCCAGCGTCGTCACCAGGTGCACCTGATCGCCACCGCCCAGAAAGATGCCGTCGGCTTCGTCGATCATGCGCGCCACCGCGCGGTCCTGCGCGCGGTCGCGGGAGTCCACGATGGGGATGGCGACGTCGCGCACGCCGGCCTTTGCGAATGCCTCGATCCAGTCGTTGGCCGACTCCACGGGCTCGCGCGAGGCGGTGGTGAGCCCCACGATCCTGCCGCCCCCTTCGCGCGCCTTGCACAGCTCGATGAACGACTTGAACGCCGCCCCCTCGGGGTCGCACGCGCCGCCGATCAGCACCAGCACCCCGGCGTGGCGGTCCGTGCGCCGGCGCGTGGGGATGTCCGCCGGCCCGTCCTCTCCCGCTTCCCAGACTTCAACCATCGTCGCTCCCCGAAGTGTCTGCCTCCAGCTCCCGCACCGAGCGCGCGGCCAGCGCCGCGGCCACCTGCGCCGCGGCGGGCACGTCCGGCAGGAGCGGGCCGTCTTCCACCGCCTCGCCGCCCATGTCCAGCAGGATGCGCCCGTCGCGCACCATCGCCACGGAGTGGGCCACGCGCGTGTCGCGCGGGCGCACGCGGCCGGTGTCGAAGACGGCCACCAGGCACCCGGCGTCACGGGCGCGGTCCTGCACCTCCCACTCGCGCGCGGGGCACACCACCACCCCGCCGCGCCTCACCGCGTCCGCCAGCACGGAGACGAGCTGGCGCGCCCGGTCTTCCTCGCGGTAGCGGTCGGGGACGTCCACCGGCTTGGCGTCCAGCACGATGGCCACCTCGCTGCGGGCGTAGGGGAGCCCCGCGTTGAGGATGTAGGCCGGGGCCACGTCCACCACCAGCTCGTCGCCGCCCAGGCCGCGGCGGGCCAGCTCGTCGCGCACCTCGGCGCGCCCCTCGCCCCCCGTGATGCCGCACACCACGCGCTGGCGCAGCTCGGGCACGTCCGGGGTGGAGGTGAGCGACTCCAGCTCGGCCACGGCGTAGTCCACCGTCTCCAGCTCGCCGGCGAAGGCGCGCTGCACCACCTCCAGCGCCAGCGCGGCGGCGCGCGTGCCCACCTCGGCGTGCATGTGCTCGAAGACCACGGTGTACTCGCCGTCGCGGTCGCCGCCGCGGGCGCGGCCGAAGCCCACGTCGTGCCCCACCATGGTCTGCAGCTCGAGCCCCACGTGCTCGGCGATGTGGGGCGCGTAGGTGCCGCGGCGCAGGCGCGTGATGAAGCCGCCCCGCTCGCCGATGCTGCAGCGGTGCTCGCGCAGCCCCGGCAGCGCCCTCACCAGCGCGTCGGTGAAGCCGGGGACCTCGGCGGACGAGATCTCGTCGTACGCGCCCACCGCCACGTCCAGCCGGGTGATGGGGCGCGTGGACCAGAAGTTGGCCCCGCGCAGCGAGCGCAGCGAGACGAGGCGGATCTCCGCGTAGGGATCCGGCCGGGTCATGGAGACACCGGGAACGGGGAACGGGGAACGGGGAACGGTAACAGCGAGGGCGGGGCGCCGCCGTGGCGCCACCGATTGCCGATCGCGGCGCAGCCGGCGGGGCGGAGCCGTTCCCCCGTTCCCCGTTCCCCGTTCCCCGTTCCCCTCACCGTCGTTCCGCTCACACGGCCGCCGAGCGCGCGCCCGCCCGGGACTGCACGGCCGCCAGCACGGCGGGCACGTCGTCGGCTAGGATGACCATGAGGTCGTCGCGCTCAAGCATCTCCAGGCCGCGCTCCACCGCCTCCATCTCGTCGCGGATCTCCTGGATGCGGTCGGGGGTCATCCCGCCCTCGCGCAGGCCGTCCACGATCAGGCGGGTGATCTCGCGGTCGCCGCGGCCGCGGGGGTTCTCGTCTTCCTTCACCACCGCCAGGTCCAGCCCCGAGCAGATGCGGCCCACCCCGCGGATGTCCTCGTCGCGGCGGTCGCCGGGGGCGGTGAGCAGGCCGATGCGGCGGGCGGCCGGGATGTTGGCCACCATCTCCATCAGCCCTTCCAACGCGGCGGCGTTGTGCGCGTAGTCCACCAGCACGCGCGCGTCGCCCAGCCGGATCAGGTTGAGCCGCCCCGGCGTCATCGACGGCGACGGGAAGAAGGACAGCAGCCCCGCGCGGATGGTGTCGTACCTCACGCCCTGCACGTACGCCGTGGCGATGGCGGCAAGGATGTTCCCGTACTGGAAGCGCGCGGCCCCGCCCAGCGTGAGCGGCACCTCGTTGGTCCCCGCGATGGGGATGCGCAGCCGCCCGCGCCGGATCACGAACACCCCGTCCTCGATGCGCGCCCCGATCCCGCCGCGCCCCACGTGCTCCTCGAACTGCGGGTTCTCCCCCGGGGGCGCGGTGGAGAAGAGGACGATGTCCGCCCCCGTGCGGTCGCGCATGGCGTAGACCAGCGGGTCGTCCGCGTTGAGCACGGCGTGCCCCTCGCGCTTCACCACGGCCGCGATCACGCTCTTGACCTCGGCGAGCTGCTCCAGCGTGTTGATGCCGCGCAGCCCCAGGTGGTCGGCGCTCACGTTGAGCACCACCCCCACGTCCGCCTCGTCGAAGCCCAGCCCCGCGCGCAGCAGCCCGCCGCGCGCCGTCTCCAGCACCGCCACCTCCACGGTGGGGTTGCTGAGGATGATGTTGGCGGAGAAGGGGCCCGTCATGTCCCCCTCCATCACCTGCCGGTTCTGCAGGTACACGCCGTCCGTGGTGGTGAAGCCCACCGTCTTCCCCGTCTGGCGGAAGAGGTGCGCGGCCAGGCGCGTGGTGGTCGTCTTCCCGTTGGTGCCGGTGATGGCGATCACGGGGATGGTGAACGGCGTCCCCGGCGGGTACAGCATGTCGATGATGGGCGCGCCCACGTTGCGGGGCGTCCCCTCGCTGGGGTGCGAGTGCATGCGGAGCCCCGGCGCGGCGTTGACCTCGATGATCACCGCCCCGTTCTCGCGGAAGGGCACCGAGATGTCCGGCGAGAGCACGTCGATGCCCGCGATGTCCAGCCCCACGATCCCCGCGGCCATCTCGCACGCGGTCACGTTGTCCGGGTGCATCTCGTCCGTGCGGTCCACCGAGGTGCCGCCCGTGGACAGGTTGGCGGTGGCGCGCAGCAGCACCTGCTCCCCCTGCGCCGGCACGTGGTCCACCGTCAGGCCGGACTTGGCCAGGAACGCGTCCGTGTGCCGGTCGTCCGGCAGGTGGGTGAGCACCTTGGTGTGCCCCCGGCCGCGGCGCGGGTCCTCGTTGGCGGCGCGGATCAGCTCGCGCACCGTGCAGGTGCCGTCGCCGATGACGTGCGCGGGCACGCGCTCCGCCACCGCCACCACGCGCCCGTCCACCACCAGCACGCGGTGGTCGCGCCCCGTCACGAAGCGCTCGATCACCATCCGGCGCCCCATGTCCTTGTTGGCCTCCCAGGCCCGCCGCAGCCCCTCCTCGTCGTCCAGCCGCCCGCTGATGCCGCGGCCGTGCGACGCGTCCAGCGGCTTCAGGATCAGGGGAAAGCCGATCTCCTCCGCCAGCTCGATCGCCCGCTCCACGCTCTTCGCGATGCCGCCCTGCGGCACGGGGAGGCCGATGTTGCCCAGCACGCGCCGCGTGTCGTCCTTGTCCTGCGCGATCTCCACGGCGATGGCGCTGGTGTAGTCGGACATGGCGGCCTGCACGCGGCGCAGGTTCTTCCCCAGCCCGAGCTGCACCAGCGAGTACGAGTTGAGGCGCCGCACGGGGATGCCGCGGCGGCGCGCCTCCTCCACGATGGCGGCGGTGGAGGGCCCCAGCCGCACCCCCTCCAGCAGGTCGTGGAGGTCCTCCACCATCTCGTCGACGCGGATCTCCTCGCCCGCCATGCACGCCTTCACCAGGCGCACGGCCTCGCGCACCGCCTGCAGCCCCAGGTCTTCCTCTTCGTACTCGATGATCAGCCACCACACCCCCTCGTCGCCCGAGGGCACCACGCGCCCGAACGACACGTCGGAGCCCGCCAGCGTCTGGAGCTCCAGCGCCACGTGCTCCAGGATGTGGGGGAGGTGCGTGCCCTCCTCCAGCCGCTCCAGGAAGCCGCCCTGGGTGCCGCGCGAGCACGGGTGCTCGCGGAGGGTGGGGAGCGCGGCCACCAGCCGCTCGTTGAACCCCGGCATGGCGGACGATGGCACGCCTTCCAGCGCCCCCAGCCGCACGTCGCATGCGATGACGGGGGCGAGGCGCCAGAAGTTGGGGCCGCGGACTGCGCGCAGCCGGGAGATCCGGAGCTCGTCCGGGTCTACACCGGCCGCGCCCTGCGGGGACTGCGTAAGGGCTTCAGCCATTCTCTGGGTCGGTCAGGGGCGAGGCGGAGGGGGTGCGGCTCAGCCGCGGTGGTCGCGCGCCGCCCATGCTTCGGGCTCGCGGCGGCCGCCGCCGCGGGCGGGGGTGGTGCCGCGCGCGCGGTGCGTGCCTTCTTCCGCGCAGTCGATGCGCCGTTCGAAGCCGCGCTCGCGCGGAGCTGCCCTGCGGTCGTCGCCGCGCTGGTCTTCTCTTGCGGTGTACATCATGGCTCACCTTCTATGATGTGCTTCGTTTCCGTGCCGCCGGGGCCCCCCGGCGGGCACCGCCAGGGTGGCAGAAACGGTGCCACTCGCGGAACACTCGCATCCCCGCGGGTGCCCCGCGTGCCCCAACTGGGGCGCTTCCGCCCCACCCCCGCGCCCGCCCTGGCACCGGAACCCGCGCCGCCGCTGGATTCCGTCCACGGTGCGCCGATGCATGGCTCTTGCTCCCATGGCACCTTTCCACCCCTTCGGGCCGCGCCCCGGCGCCGCCCAGCCCCCTTCCAGCCTCCCGGATAGAGCCATGAAAATCGTCAACCACCGCCTGGTACGCGACGACGGCACGCCGTACGCCTTCGTCAAGACGCCCAACGTGGGCGGCCGCGTGGAGCACCGCTACCTGGTGATCCACTACACGGCCGGCGGCAGCGCAAAGGAGTCCATCGGCTTCCTGGCCACCAAGGCCGCGGGCGCCTCGGCGCACATCGTCATCGGGCGCGACGGCGCCATCACGCAGATGGTGCCCTTCGACCGCGTGGCCTGGCACGCCGGCGTCAGCCGGTGGGAGGGGATCAGCGGCCTCAACTCGCACTCGCTGGGCATCGAGCTGGACAACGCGGGCAAGCTGAAGAAGACGGCCGGGAAGTGGCGCGCCTGGTTCGGCACCGCCATCCCGGACGACGAGGTGATGGAGGCGGTGCACAAGAACGAGCTCAGCGAGGGGATCGTGCGCGGGTGGCAGGAGTACACGCCCAAGCAGCTCGCGGTGGCCCTGGAGCTGTCCACGCTCCTGGTGCGCCACTACGGCCTCAAGGACGTGATCGGCCACGACGACATCTCCCCCGGGCGCAAGCAGGACCCGGGTCCGGCCTTCCCCATGGAGAGCTTCCGCGGCCGCGCCATGGGGCGCCAGGACGACCAGCCCCCCGCCTTCGAGGTCACGCAGGAGCTCAACATTCGCCAGGGCCCCGGCTCGCAGCACCCGCTGCTCACCGGCGGCCCCCTCCCCGCCGGCACCCGCGTGGAGGTGCTGCAGGAGAGCGGAAGCTGGCGCCGCGTGGACGTGCTGGGCACCGTCAACGGCGTGATGGACCTGCAGGGCTGGGTGAGCAGCCGCTTCCTCACCCGCGCCAGCTCCAACAAGATCGCCGTCCCCGGCGGCATCGTCTCGGACGGAGTGCCTGCGTAAGGGCCTCACACAGAGACACAGAGGCACAGAGACAAGTTCTTCTCTGTGCCTCTGTGCCTCTGTGTGAGTCAAAAAAGCGCGACCGCGAGCGCTGCCAGCGCGGCTACGAGGGCGCTCCCAGAGACCCAGAACAGGGCGCGGAGCCGGCCTTCCAGGACGCCGCCGGTCTGGCGCAGGGAGGCGTCCACCTGCTGGAGAGACTCGGTGATGGGGATGACCGCGTCCTCCACCTCCGCCAGGCGGGTGGCGATGGCGTCCACTTCGTCGCGCACGGAGTCCGTGGGGAGGCCGGCGAGGGAGGCCAGGCTGGCGGGTGTGGCGTCGGAGAAGAGGGACTGCTCCATGACGCGCTTGGCGGAGACCACCTCCTGCATGGCGGCCTCGAAGTGGCTCTGCGCGATGCGCTTGGCCGAGTCGGGGCCGGGCTCGCCGATGGCCATCTGCGCGGCCTTGAGCACGGCGTTCTTGATGTCGCCGCCGCTGGCCGGGTACATCCGCGAGAGGGCGCCGAAGTCCACGTCGTCAGCCAGGGGCGTCTTGCGGGCGTGGATCTGCGCGCGCCAGATGCGCTCGCGCTCCTCCGCGCCCGGCATCTCGAAGAGGATGTGCGTGCGGATGCGCCGCTCGAACGCGGGGTCGAAGTTGGCGGCCAGGTTGGTGGCGAAGATCACGACGCCGGGGAATTCTTCCAGCTCGCGCAGCAGCACGTTGACCACGGCGTTGGCCTCGCGCTGGTAGCCCTGGTCCACCGAGGTGAAGCGGCGGCCCGCGATGGCGTCCGCCTCGTCGAAGAAGAGCACGGCCTCCTGCTCGCGCGCGGAGGTGAAGACGGCGGACACGTTCTTGGCCGTGGCGCCCGCCCACTGGCTCTCCAGCTCCGCGTACCTCACCACCAGCAGGCGCTTCCCCAGCGCGTGCGCCACGGCCTCGGCGCAGATCGTCTTTCCCGTGCCCGGCGGCCCGGCGAAGTTGAAGGCCAGCGCCAGCCCCGTGGCGTGCCGCTCGCCCAGCCCCCAGTCGCCAAAGATCACGTCGTGCTTGCGGATCTGCACCAGCGCGTTGTCCAGCGCGCGGTGGGTGGCCGGGGGGAGCACCACGTCCGCGAAGGTGCGGCGCGGCGCGAGCGCTTCCACGAGCTGCTCGGGCTGCCCGCCGGGGAAGAAGAGGTCGCGGAAGGGGTTGGCCATTGGGAGAATGCGTGAGTGCGGGGTGCGTGAGTGCGTGTGCGGGTCCCTGTGCACGCTGCGGACCCGGAGCGTTGGGCCCCATCAGGAAACACGGCGGCACGGAGAAAAAGTTTCTCCGTGCCGCCGGTGTCCTCAGTGAAAACGCACTCACGCACTAACGCACTCACGCACTTCTACTCGCCCGGCGGGTCGCCGATGAGGCCGATGAACAGCAGCGTGCCGCTGTGGCGCTCGCGGATGGCCAGCAGGAAAGGCCGGTCGGCGCGGAAGGCGGCGGGGAGGCTGGTGGGGATCGCTCCCACCGCGGTGACGGCGGCGGCCTCGGTGCCCTTTTCGTTCACCTCCAGGTAGGTCTTCTGCCTCACCTTGTCGATGAAGAGGTCCACCGGCGAGATCCCGCCGAGGTCCGCCGCCTGTGCGTCGAACGCGCTGCGCATCCCCAGCGCCTTGAGCGACTCGTTGAGGAGCTGCTCGTACTCCAGGCGGAAGCGCGGCAGGTACACGTCCAGCTCCGTGTCGCGGAGCTGGCCCATCCACGACTGCCACCGCGCGTCGGTTAGCGTGGCGGCCCACTCCTCGATGGGCCGGCCGCGCGGCGGGAGCACCAGCGTCATGCTGAACGCTTCGCGGCCGTAGGGGAGGTCCACGATCTCCACCTCTTCGCTCCTGAACGCGCGAATTGCCGCGTCTTCCAGGTGCATCATCTGCACGCGCCGCTCGGTGCCGTCCGCGCGCTGGAAGGGGGCCGGCTGCGTGCGCCTGGCGTCGAACTGCTGGGTCCAGGTGCCCTTGAAGTACACGGCGTTGATCAGGTACAGCACCACATCGGGGTCCATCTCATCGAGGATCCGGTCGATCTTGCCGTTGGTGCTCTTCTCCACCCAGTCGTTGATGGTGGTGACGGACGCGGGGCTGGTGAAGTCGAGCGGCGAGACGGTGGCGCCGAAGCTCTCGCTGCTCGTCTTCACGAAGGCGTCGTGGAGCGGGAAGCCGCGGTGCACCCAGATGGAGTTGGCCAGGCGCATGTCCACGCTCTCGTCCAGCCCCAGCAGCAGGTCGATGAGGCTGCGATACGCCGCGTTGATCTCCGCCGGCTCCATCGCCCCGAAGCCCAGGGTGGAGCGCATCTCGGCAAAGGTCTCGCCGCGCGCGCCGTTCATCGTCATCCCCAGCGCCATGGAGGCGCTCAGCGGCGAGATGAAGAAGTTGTCCAGCGAGTCGCGCCGGCTCCCCTCGCGCAGCAGCCCGAACGCGAAGCCGTTGCTGGCCCGGATCAGCGACTCCTCGGCCGAGGTGAGGGGGCGCGGCAGCTCCGCGAGCGGCCCGCCGGGCCCGGCCGCCGACTCGCAGCCGGCGAGCGCCGCCGCCAGGGTGAGGGTGGAGAGAAGCTTGAGTCCACGCATGTGCGTTTTCGGAGAAGGGGGTCCGTACATCGTTCTCCGCTAGAACGCTCCTCCCCTCGCCGATGCGACAGGCGGGCGAATGAATTCGCTGCAACGACGACACGAAGTCCCCCTGCGGGGACTACCGGTTTCCGGGTGATCCTGAAAGGCCTGTGCGCGGAGGCGGACTTCGAGTAGTAGTTGCGGCGGGCGGCACCGCCCGACCGCGAACGGTGCCGCCTCCGCGAACTGATTCCTTCGGGGTCGAGCGGAAAGGCTGTAGTCCCCGCAGGGGGACTTCGTGTAGTCGTTGCTGCGGTTTCAACCGCCCGCTAGAAGGTCGTGCCGTTCACCCGCTTGCCGGCGGACGACGCCAGGGCGGAGAGGGTGGTGTGCAGGACGAACGCACCCGTGGCCGAGGTGTCCGGGCCGCGGTTCATCGACACGCCGTCCGTGGCCGAGAGGGACGACGGGTAGGTGAAGCTGGCGACCGTGGCGCCCGAGGCGTTCTTCACGATCACCGCGTCGCCGCTGTTGCCCAGCCCCAGCGTGCCGGTGGACGCCGCCACCGTGCCCGTGAGCCCCGCCGGGATGGAGCCCGCGCCGCCGAACACCACCACCGCCTTGCCCGCGGCGATCGTGCTTCCCGCCGCGAAGGTGTGGCGGAGGCCGATGGCGTCCGAGATCGTCCAGCCGGCGATGGAGATGGAGGTGCCGCCCGTGTTCACCAGCTCCACGAACTCGCCGGCCACGTTGCTCCCCGCCTCGTTGGCCAGGATCTCGTTGAGCACCACCAGCGCGGGGGTGGCCGTGGTGATGCTGAACGGCGCGTCGCTGGCGTCGCTGAGCGTGGGCACCGCCGCGTCCGACACGCGCACGCGGGCGGCGGCGCTGGCGGTGGAGGGCACCGTCCACGCGTAGCTGCCGGCGGAGGCCGGGGTGCTGGCGGTGAGCTGCGTCCAGGTGGTGCCGTCCAGCGTGTACTCCAGCTTCACCGCCGTCACCGCGGTGGAGGTCCAGGTGATGGTCTGGCCGCTGCCGGCCGCGTACGACTCGCCACCGTTGGGCGCCGTAACCCGCACGGCCGGCGTGGTGGTGCCGCCGCCGCCAAAGGTGTAGCGGCTCAGCACGGGATAGTGGTCGCTGGTGGAGGCGTCGTAGCTGGCGATGTACGAGTCCACGCGGTACACCTGTGCCGAGGCGGGCACGTAGGTGGCGTTGGCCTCGTTGCTGTTCAGGTGGTGGTCGATCATGTCCGTGTACCCCGTGGTCGACGAGAGCCCCGCCGCCGAGAGGGCCGCGGTGGGGAACGCGTAGCGCGCCGCGTCGTCCACGAAGTTCTTGTACGGCGAGAGCTGCCCGGAGGTGATGGAGGTGTCCACGTCGTCGTTGTAGTCGCCCACCACGAACACCTTCTGGGTGGGGTACGTCACGTCCAGGTAGCTCTTGAGGGCGGCGGAGGCGTTGGCGCGGCGCTGCCAGCTCGGCACGTCGTCGAACGCCTTGCCGTGCATCACGATGAAGACCACGTCCTCGGTGGCGCCGTTGAGCGTGACACGCAGCTTCACCTCCAGCGGCGGGCGCCCGGCGAAGTCCGTGTCGTATGCCGTCAGGATGATCTTTGCGCCCAGCAGCGTGGCGACCGACGACTTGTACAGGATCCCCACCTTCTGCTCGCTGGCCGAGTACGAGGTGGAGCCGCCGGTGACCACGGCCTCGCTCGCCAGGAAGCCCGTGTAGCCGGTGAGCTGCGATTCAAGGCTGTTCCAGTGCGCCTGGTCCACGATCTCGGCCACGCCCCACACGTCCATGTCCGCGCCGGCGATGACGTCGCGCGAGTTGGTGAGCTGGAGCGTCTCGTTGGTGGGGCCGTTGGCGGTGTTGCCGAACCATTCGATGTTCCAGCTCGCCACGTCCAGCGTGGCCGCCGTTCCCTTCGCCGGAATGGTGACCAGGCGGGCGGCTTCGGGAGCGGGGCCCGTGGCGACGGGCGCGTCGCAGGCGGAGAGCGCAAGGGCGAGCAGGAGCGCGGCACGGGAGCGCCAGGGCTGCGTCATTCGAGCCTCAGGATCGTGGAACCGTTTCCGGAAAGATCGCCCGCAAAGGGCAGTGGGTGCCTTCAATGTAACCGCGCTCCCACGTGGTGGCACAGTGGGGCCGGGCCGGATCTTTGCCAACCAGGGAGGATATGGAAGATCGTGCGCTGGCGCGGCAGCTTTTCCGCGAGCTGATCGAGACCGACACGTCGCCCGCGCGGGGCACCACCGCCGCCGCGGAGGCCTTGGCCGCCCACCTCCTGGCGGCCGGCTTTCCCGCCGAAGACGTGAGGGTGCTGGGGCCGCACCCCGCCAAGCACAACCTGGTGGCGCGGCTGCGCGGCACGGGCGCTCGCGCGCCCATCCTGCTCCTAGCGCACCTGGACGTGGTGGACGCGCACCCGGAGGACTGGACGGTGCCGCCCTTTCTCCTCACCGAGGAGGACGGCTACTTCTACGGCCGCGGCACCCTGGACAACAAGGCGATGTGCGCGCTGTGGACCGCCGCCCTCATCCGCCTGCGCCGCGAAGGGTTCGTGCCGGACCGTGACCTGGTGGTGGCGCTGACGGCGGACGAGGAGGGGGGCGACCACAACGGCGCCGCCTGGCTGGTGGAGCACCACCGCCCGCTGGTGGACGCCGCCTTCGGGCTCAACGAGGGCGGATACGGTCGCCTGGAGGGCGGCCGCCGCGCCTCCAACCAGATCCAGGCGAGCGAAAAGATCCCCTTCCCCCTGCGCCTGGAGGTGGCGGGGCGCGGCGGCCACAGCTCCCTCCCGGCCGCGGACAACGCCATCGGCCGGCTGGCGGCGGGGCTCGCGCGCCTGGCCGCGCACCCCTTCCCCCTGCGCGTAACGGAGGCGGTGGGCCGCTTCTTCGCCCGCCTGGCCGAGGCCGGCGGCGCGGACGACATGCGCCTGGCCGCGGCGGGAGACATGGAGGCCGCCGCGCGCCTGGCCTCCAATCCGTACCACGCCGCCCTCATGCGCACCACCTGCGTCCCCACGCGCCTGGAGGCGGGCGAGGCGGACAACGCGCATCCCCTCGCCGCCCGCGCCACGCTGGACTGCCGCATCCTGCCGGGCGAGTCTCCGGACGAGGTGCTGAAGACCATCGCCGCCGCGCTGGACGACGACGCCATCACCATCACGCCGCTGGCCGCCCCGCGCGCCGCGCCCGCCTCGCCGCTGACGCCGGAGATCGTGGGCGCGGTGGAGCGCGTCACGGAGGCCCTCTGGCCGGGCGTGCCCGTGGTGCCGGTGATGACCATCGGCGCCACCGACAGCCGCCACTTCCGCGCGGCAGGCATCCCCATGTACGGCGTCTCGGGCATCTTTCTGGACGTGGCCGACGCGCGCGCCCACGCCCCCGACGAGCGCCTGGGCGTGGAGGCGTTCTACGAAGGGGGAGAGTTCATCTACCGGCTGCTGCGCGAGCTGGCGGGGAGCGTTTCAAGGAGCGATTGAAATCGCCGCTGGACCTACGCGAAGTCCCCCTGCGGGGACTGTGCGGTCCGATGTCGGCTGAAGACACAGACCGCGAAGGCGGTCTTCGCGTGGCTCCAGCGGCGATTTCAATCGCTCCTGGTGAGCCCGCGGATCCGCGCACAGCACTTCCATACGAGGGGCCGTTGAGACTGAAGCTTCAGCACCTGTGGGCGTCGCTGCGCTCCACGTACTGGTTCATCCCCACGCTGATGGCGGTGGCTGCGGGGGTCGCGGCGGTGCTGCTGGTGCGGGCGGACCGCTACCTGTCCGCGCAGCACGCGGACCGCATCGGGTGGATCTACGCGGGTGGGCCGGAGGGGGCGCGGGCGGTGCTGGGGGTGGTGGCGGGTTCGGTGATGGGGACGGCGGGCGTCACCTTTTCCATCACCATCGCGGCGCTGTCGCTGGCCAGCACGCAGTTGGGGCCGCGGCTGCTCTTCAACTTCATGCGCGACCGGGGCAACCAGTTCGTGCTGGGCACCTTCATCGCCTCGTTCGTCTACTGCCTGCTGGTGCTGCGCACCATCCGCGGGGCGGAGGAGGAGGGCTACTTCGTCCCCGCCATGTCGGTGACGGCGGGGGTGGGGCTGGGGCTGGCCAGCCTGGGGGTGCTGATCTACTTCATCCACCACGTGGCGGTGAGCATCCAGGCACCCAACGTGGTGGCCGCCGTGGGGCGCGACCTGGCCCGCGTGGTGGAGGACGAGTTCGCCGCGGAGAACGCCATCCCTCCCGGCAAGGTGACCCCCGACCTCCCCGGCGGCTTCGACGAGCGGGCGGACGAGGTGCCGGGCACCGAAGACGGCTACGTGCAGGCGCTGGACGAGGATGCGCTGGTGAGGATCGCGGCGCGCGCGGACCTGCTGCTGGTGATCGAGCACCGCCCCGGGCACTTCGTGGCCGAAGAGTCGCCGCTGGTGCGCGCCTGGCCGCCAGGGTCGCTGGACGCGGAGCTGGTCCGCGAGATCCGCTCGCACTTCGTGGTGGGCGCCTCGCGCACCCCCGAGCAGGACGTGGAGTTCGCCGTGGACCAGTTGGTGGAGGTGGCCGTGCGCGCGCTCTCGCCGGCCATCAACGACCCGTTCACGGCCATCGGGTGTCTGGATTGGCTCGGCGCCGCGCTCTGCCGCGCCGGCCGCGGCCGCACGCCGGACCCGGTGCGCAAGGACGCGGCGGGGCGGGTGCGCGTCATCCACCGCTGCCCCATCTCCTTCGCGGGGCTGGTGGATGGCGCCTTCAACCAGATCCGCCAGTTCGGCTCGCGCAGCCCGGCCGTGATGCTGCGGATGCTGGAGACCATCGCCACCGTGCTGCGCTGCACCCGCGGCGACCCGGACGAGGTGGCCGCCCTCCTGCGCCACGCCGAGATGATCCACCGCGCTGGCCTGGAGGGCGCCCCCGAGCCCCGCGACCGGGCCGACATCGAGGACCGCTACCAGGATGTCGTGCAGGCCGCCAGCCGGATCTCACACAGAGGCACGGAGGCACAGAGACAACATCAGTTCGACGCTTCCATCGACGGCGGAAGGGACGTGTAGAAGTCTTCCCGGAAGCGCTGCATGTAGGAGCCCAGCAGCTCGTCCACCCGCCCCGCGTCGGGGGAAGCGACGGCGATTCCGACGTGGTGGCGCTTCTTCATGCGCCAGGTGATCTCGGGGTCCGTGTAGGCGGAGGTGTCCGGCCACTCCTGGCGCGCGAGCGTCACCAGCAGACCGCCGTGGTCCTGGCGCGGAAGGGGCGGCGCGTACTCCTGGCCGCGGGCGTCGGCCACCTCCACGCGGGCCCACTCGCGCCACAGGTTCACGTCCGTGGCCGATTCCACCATCTCCACGATGTTGGCGCCGCCCACGCGCGCGGCCGTCTCCAGGAAGTAAAGCTTGCCGTCTTCGTGGCCGCGGATGAACTCCGTGTGCAGCACTCCGCGCACGATGCCGAACGTCTGCGCCACCACCGAGTTCATCGCCCGCAGCTCTTCCGCCTCCGGCGAGGCCCGGTCCAGCGTGCGCGTGGAGAAGAGCCCGCCGCCGTGGTACACGTCGAAGGGCGGATCGAAGTACCCGTTGGCCTCGGCGAAGGGGATCTCGCGCTTCCACACCACCGAGTCCACGTGGAACACCTTGCCGGGAACGAAGCGCTCGAGCAGGTGGAACGACTGCTTGTCGCCCAGCTCGTCCAGCGTGCGCCAGAGCTGCTCCGGGTCGTTGATCTTGCGGATGCCCATGGCCGAGGCGGCGGTGCGCGGCTTGAGCACCCAGGGCGCGGGGACGCGTGCCATGTAGTCCCGCAGGCGATCGTAGTTGAGCACCGGCGCGAACTCGGGCACGCGGATGCCGGCCTCTTGGGCGCGCATCCGCATCGCCAGCTTGTCGCGGAAGTAGCGCACCGTCGTCTCGCCCATGCCGGGAACGCGCAGGTGCTCGCGCAGCGCCGAGCCCATCTCCAGGTCGTACTCGTCCAGCGGGATGATGCGGGCGATGTCTTCGGAGCGGGCCAGGTAGCTGACGCCGTGGAAGACGTCCTCGCGCTGGTAGAGGTCCGGCATGTAGAAGACCTCGTCGATCGAGTCCCAGGGCCACTCCTCCTCGCGCAGCTTCTCCACGGTCAGGAGGAGCACGCGGCAGCCAAGGCGCTTGCACTCGCGCAGGAACTCTTCGCCCTTGAAGTACGAAGCGATGCAGAGGATGGTGACGGGCGCGTTCACGGGATCGCGGGGAACGGGTGGGCAACGGTATCCGCACGGGAGCGACGCACGCGGTGTGCCCGGCAGAAGTGTGAAACGGAGGGCTCACACAGAGGCACGGAGACACAGGGGAAGAGAACTGCTACAGACGAGGGGTGCAGGGCACGAAACATGCGGCTCGGGGAGCGTCTCGCAAGCGCGGCTTCCTCATGCACTTGGAAACATGGCGACCCGTTCCTTCACCGGTGCCGACGGTATTTCGTGGCAGGCCTGGGACGTCGTCCCGGGGGAGCACGCGGACTGGCCGGAGCAGGCGCGCAAGCACCTGCCCGCGGCGCTGGGGTCGGGTTGGCTGGTGTTCGAGTCGGCGGGGGAGAAGCGGCGGCTGCACCCGATCCCGCCCGGGTGGGAGGCGGCGAGCGACGAGCAGTTGTGGGGGCACTGCCTCGTCGCGGAGCCGGTGCGGCGGCGCCCCGCCAACGCGGCGCCGGAGCTGGACGCGCGGTAGCTACAGCTCGGCCGCGGTGCGCGGCGCGCCCGTCACGGCGCTGGCGCGCGTCCAGAGCTCCACCAGCTTCGGCTCGGGCCACAGGTCCCACCCCTCCGGCGGAGGGGAGAGGCGGCGCTTGCCGCGCACGGACTCGAAGACGAGCCAGCCGCTCTCCAGCGCCGTGGTGAACACCCTGCGGCGCTCGGCCACGCGGCGGTCGGGGCCCTTGTAGAGGAACACGGGATCGGGGCTGCGGCGGTCGCGGACGCGGCGCTGCTGCGCGCGCAGGCCCGGGCCGCCCGGCGGCGCGACGCCCCACACCTGCCACACGGCGCCGTCTGGCGCCCTGAAGCTACGCAGCGGCATCCGCCGCCTCGCGGTGAACCCAGGAACAGCTCGGTCGCAGCATCCTCCACCTCCGGCGAATTGGACGGGCCCGGCGTATGCGCGCACCCTGGAACACCGCCGCACAGCACGAACCGTACCCCCGAACACCATTCGGCGAACCGCGCCAAGTCGTTGCACGCCGCTATCTTGGCCGATGAAGAGGACCGTGCCCCGCCCGGCCGCGCCGTCGGCCGGCAACCCGGGCACCGGTCGCACGGCTCAGACCACACCCACGGAGAAGTGATGTCCCCACCGACACCCCGCGCGATCTCCCGGCGCCTCGGCGTGCTCGCCCTCGCCTCCGTGCTGGCCGCGTGCGCCGGCGGTCGCGCCGGGGGTGATGCGCCCGCGGCGGGCTCCACGCTGGCCATCACCCACGTGGGCGTCGCCGACGGGACCACGCCGGAGCTGAGGCGCGACTGGACCGTGGTGGTGCGCGACGGGCGCATCGCGGCGGCGGGCCCCGCGGGCGCGGTATCCGTGCCCGCCGGCGCCACGGTGGTCGACGGCTCCGGGCGCTACCTGGTCCCCGGCCTGTGGGACATGCACGTGCACCTCAACGACCGCGACGCCCAGTGGCTGCCGCTGCTCGTGGCGCACGGGGTCACTTCGGTGCGCGACGTAGGCGCCTTCCGCGCGGCGGAGGCGGACAGCGTGCGGCGGGAGGTGATCGCGCGCGGGCTCCCGGCGCCGCGCATCGCCACGGCGGGGTTCGTGGTGGAGACGCCGGCGAGCCTGGCCTTCATGGAGCGCCTCGCCACGGCCGCCGCCGCGACCCCGCACCCCACGCCGCGCTGGAACCGCGGGCGCCTGGCCGTCGCCACCCCCGCCCAGGCGCAGGCCGTGGCGGACAGCGTGGTGCGCGCGGGCGGCAGCATGCTCAAGTTCATCGACCCCGGCACGGCCGCGAACTTCCGCGCGCTGGCGAGCGCCGCCCGCTCCCGCGGCCTGCTGCTCGTGGGCCACGCGCCGCAGACGCTGCGCGTGGCCAGCCCGTGGCAGGCGCTGGACGCGGGGGTGCGCAGCTTCGAGCACATGTGGGGCTTCGCCAGCGCACTTGATACCATGGCGGCCCCGTCGCGCGCCGCGCTGGCGGCACGCATGCGCGACCAGGACGCCGCCTACGTGCCCACGCTCATCGTGACGGGGCAGGACGCGATCCCCACCGCCCGCTTCCGCGCGCTGGTGGACGACTCGCTGGGCACCGTGGACCCCCGCAACCGCTGGATCTCCCCCGCCGAGCGCGCCCAGTGGGACGTGCGCCTGCGGATCCTGCGCGCCCAGGAGCGCACCGCCGCGTCCATCGCCAGCTTCCAGCGCGGCTACGACCGCGAGGCCGCCACGCTGCGCGAGCTTCACCGCCTGGGCGCCCCCGTCCTCCCGGGTTCGGACCTGGGGATGTACCTCGTCTACCCCGGCAGCAGCCTCCACGACGAGCTCGCCCTCCTCGCCCGCGACGCGGGGATGACCCCCTTTGAGGCCCTGCGCAGCGCCACCCTCGCCTCCGCGCGCTGGATGGGGATGGCGGACTCCGTCGGCACCATCCGCCCCGGCCAGGTGGCGGACCTCGTCCTCCTGGACGCCGACCCGCTGGCCAGCGTCGCCAACCTCGCGCGCGTGCGCACCGTGCTGGTGAGGGGACGTGTCCACGACCGCGCGGCGCTGGATGTCATACTCGCCTGGCGCGCCCGGTAAAAAGAAGCCTCACACAGAGGCACGGAGGCACAGAGATGAGGCCTCCTCTGTGCCTTGGGGCGCGCTCGCGGTCAGGTTTAGCCACGACGCGTACACCAGCGTAAGCTTGCTTTCCGCTTTGTATCTCAATATTGTGATTGGCGGTGCGCGGCTTTTATCTTCTCAGCCGAGAGGAGATGACTATGCCGCAGACCATGGTAGTCTTTTATGCCGAGGAAAACGCTGCGCCGTTTCTCGCGTGGTTGGACCGGCTCGATGCGCCGGTGCAGGACAAGCTGATCGCGCGAATCGAGCTTCTGGAGACGAGGGGGCACGAGCTCCGGCGGCCGCACGCGGACACGCTGCGCGACGGCATCCACGAGCTGCGTATCGCGTTGCAGAGAGTGAACTATCGCGTGCTGTACTTTTTCCACGGCCGGGTGGCGGTGATCTCGCACGGAATTACCAAAGAAAAAGCGGTGCCGACACGGGAGATAGAGCTGGCGGTGGAGCGGAGGCGGCGCTACGCGGCCGCCCCGGAGAGGTACACGTACCGGGAGGAGCCCTGATGGCGGAAGAGCAGGACCAGGGCGCGGGCCGCATCCTGCGACGGCGCTACGTCGGTGACGATGCCGCGCGCGCGGCTTCCGTCGAGCGGGAGCGGGTCAATGCGGAGGTCGCGCAGATGATCTACGACCGCCGCACCGCCGCGGGGCTCACGCAGAGGCAGCTCGCGGAACGGGTGGGCACCCGGCAATCGGTGATCAGCCGCCTGGAAGACGCGGACTACGATGGGCACTCCCTCAGCATGCTCCAGCGGATCGCCGACGCCCTGGGACAGCGCATCGAGGTCAGGATGATCGCCCGCAAGTCCACGGCGGGCTCACACGGAGGCACGGAGGCACAGAGATGAAGTTCTTCTCCGTGCCTCCGTGCCTCCGTGCCTCCGTGCCTCTGTGTGAGCCCTGTTGCCATTGTCCCGCCGCGGACCGACCCGTAGCTTCGGGGCTTCCCCATCAACCCGAAGAGCGATGCCGATCCTCAGCCATTCCCACGTGACCGCCCCCGGCCGCACCCCGGAGCGCTGGCTCCTGGTGCTCCACGGCATCTACGGCTCGGGGCGCAACTGGGGGACCATCGCGCGGCGGCTGGTGGAGCGCCGGCCGGAGTGGGGCGCGGTGCTCACCGACCTGCGCATGCACGGCGGCTCGCGCGGGTTCGCCGGCCCGCACACCGTGGCCGCCAGCGCGGAAGACGTGGCCGCGCTCACCACGCACCTGGGCAGCGAGGCGGCGGCGGTGATGGGGCACTCGTTCGGCGGCAAGGTGGCGCTCACCTACGCGGCCACCGCCCCGGCCGGGCTGCGCCAGGTGTGGGTGATGGACTCCACGCCCGCCGTGCGCGCGCCCGAAGGGAGCGCCTGGCGCATGATCGAGGCGATCCGCTCGCTGCCGCCCGAGTTCGCGTCGCGCGCGGACGCGGTGAAGGGGCTGGTGGAGAAGGGGTACGACGAGGGGCTGGGCCAGTGGATGGCCATCAACCTGGAGCCGCACGAGGGGCGCTACCGCTGGCGCATCGACATCGACGTGATGGAGGAGATGCTCCGCGACTTCTTCCGCACCGACCTGTGGAACACGGTGGCGCGCCCGCCCGAGGGGGTGGAGCTCCACTTCGTGAAGGCCAGCGAGAGCAGCACCCTGGAAGAGTCGGCCGCGGCGCGGGTGGAGGCGGCGGGGGCGGCCACCGGGCGCGTCTTCCTGCACCGCCTGGAGGGAGGGCACTGGATCAATACGGACAACCCGGAGGGGGTGCTGGACCTCCTGGTGGAGCACCTTCCGTAGCCGTGTCGCTCATCATCCGCCGCGCCGCCCAAACGGACGCTCCCCGCCTGGCTGCACTGGCGCGCGCCCACTCCGCCACCGTGACCGCGGAGTACGTCGCCGCGCACGCGGTGTACGCGGCCACGGAAGGGGCGCGGCTGGTGGGCTTCTACGCGCTGGAGGACGAGGGGGATGCCTGGACGCTGCGGCACCTCTGGGTGGCTCCGGAGTGGACGGGGCGGGGGCGGGGGCGGTGGATGTTCACGGACGCCGTGCGCAGGGTGCGCCGCGCCCATGCCGCCACCCTGCGCCTGGTTCCCGAGTCCGGGGCGGAGCGTTTCTTCCTGAAGATGGGCCTCGCTCCCGTGGCCGGGGAGCGCGCCCTGGCGCTGGACGCCGCCACCTGGGAGGAGCCCCTCCCCGACAGCGTGTCAGACGCCGGGTCCGCGGAGTAGCACCAGCACCACGTCGTTGACGTTGGTGCCCGTGGGGCCGGTGACCACCAGCTCGCCGGTGGCGCGGAAGAAGGTGTGGCTGTCGTTGCGGTCGAGCGCGGCGCGTGCGTGGTGCCCGCGCTCGGCTCCGCGCGCCACCGTCCCCGAGTCCACGATGGCGCCGGCCGCGGGGGTGGGCCCGTCCACCCCGTCGGTGCCCAGCGCGGCGGCCACCGTGCCATCCTCGCCATCGATCTCCAGCGCCAGAGCGAGGGCGAGCTCCTGGTTGCGCCCGCCTCGCCCCTTCCCCCGCACCGTCACCGTCGTCTCGCCGCCGAAGAGGAGCGCGCGCGCTTCGTTGGTGCTCTCCTGGCGCCGCCGCCGGACGAGCGCCGCGATGCCGCGCGCCGCGTCGCGCGCCTCCCCCTCCAGGTTGTCGGCCACCACCTCCGCGCGGTAGCCGAGCTCCTCCGCCGCGCGCGCGGCCCCGGCCAGCGCGTCGCGCACGGAGCCGACGACGTGCGTGGACGCGCGGCGGAAGGCGGGGTCGCCGGGCTTGGGCGTCTCGGGCACCTCGCCGGCGGCGCCGCGCTGCAGGTGGGCCATAACCGAGTCCGGCGCGCGCACGCCGTGGCGCCGCAGCACCTCCACCGCCTGCGCAAAGGTGGTGGGATCGGGAACCGTCGGCCCGGAGCCGATCACGTCGGGCGCCGACCCCACCACGTCCGAAAGCGCCAGCGTGAGCACCCGCGCGGGATGCGCCGCCCTCGCCAGCCCGCCCCCGGCGATGCGCGACAGGTGCTTGCGCACGGCGTTGATCTCGCCGATCCCCGCCCCGGCGCGCAGCAGCGCGCCGGTGACCTCGCGCACCTCGGACAGGCCCACGGGGGCGGGCGGACACGGCCACAGCGCGGACGCGCCGCCGGAGAGGAGGCAGAGAACCAGGTCCCGCTCCCCGGCCGAACGCGCCACCCGCAGCGCCGCCACGGCCGCCGCGAGGCCGTGCGTGTCCGGCACCGGGTGCGCGGCCTCCCACACGTCGAGCCCCGCGAGCTCCACCCGCGCTCCGTGCGGCACCGAGACGGATCCTCCCTCCACCCGGTCGCCGAGCACCTCCAGTGCCCCGTGCGCCATCGCCGCCGCCGCCTTCCCCGCGCCGACGACCAGAACCCGGCCGAGCTCCACCGCCTCGCCCCCTACGTGGAGCGTGCCGCCCTCGCGGCGCAGGGCACGCAGCACGGCCACCCGCGGATCTGCGGCGGCCACGGCGGCGTCGAGGATGCGGCGCGCGTCTTCGCGGAGGGGCATGGGGCGGTGGGGTGGAAGATGAAGACGGAGTGCGTGAGTGCGTTAGTGCGTGAGTGCGTTGAACTGCAGTGCAGCGCACTCACGCACTAACGCACTCACGCACTATCCGTTCACCGGCGTGAGCGGCGGCTGCCCGCTCAGTACCGCGTGGACGTTGCGGGCGGCAAGCATGGCCATGGCGGTGCGGGTGCCGCGCGTGGCGGAGCCGATGTGGGGGAGGAGCACCACGTTGGGGAGCTCCAGGAGGCCGGGGTGAACGGCGGGCTCGTGCTCGTACACGTCCAGCCCCGCGGCGGCGAGGGGGCCGTGGCGCAGGGCATCCACGAGAGCGGCTTCGTCCACCAGGGGGCCGCGGGCGGTGTTCACCAGCACGCTCCCCGGCCGCATCCGGCCGAGCGCGTCCCGGCCGAAGGCGTGGCGCGTCTCGGGGGTGAGCGGCGCGTGCAGCGACACGATGTCGCTCCGCGCGAGGAGATCGTCGAAGCTCACCCGCTCCGCCTCCAGCGCGCGCTCCTCGGCGGGCGCCAGCGGGGTGCGCGAATGGTAGACGACGCGCATCCCGAAGGCGCGCGCCCGTCGCGCCACCGCCTGCCCTATGCGTCCCATCCCGTAGATCCCCAGCGTGCGCCCTTCCAGGCCGTCGCCCAGGTAGTCCCAGAAGCCCCAGCCGTGGAACCCGCCCGCGCGCAGCGAGCGCTCCGCCTGCGGAAGCCGCCGCACCGCCGCCAGCAGCAGCGCCCAGGTGAGCTCCGCGGTGGCGGCGGTGAGCACGTCCGGCGTGTTGGTGACCACGATGCCGCGCGCCCGGCACGCCGCCACGTCCACGTGGTTGTACCCGACCACCGCGTTCGCCACGATCCTCAACCTCGGCGCGCTCTCCAGCAGCTCCTCATCCACCGTGTCGGTGAGCAGGCAAAGGAGCGCCACCGCCTCACCGATCGCATCGCACCACCCTTCCGGCCCCACCACCGTCCCCACCTCCCCCAACAACGCGAGCGCCTCCTCCGGGAGCGGAAAGGTCGTCGCGATGACGGAACCTCTCTCTGTGTCTCCGTGCCTCTGTGTGAGACCGCCGTTCACGGTATGTCCTTCTCCCACAGCGAGATGGACGCCCCCGCCAGCCCCAGCTTGGTGTGCTCGCGGATGCTCATCTCCCGGAACCCGAGCGCCTTCACCACGGGCTGGATGGCGCGCCGGTGCCGTGCGAAGGCCGTACGCACCTGCGAGATCCCCTGCGCCGCCAGCCGCTCCTCCAGCGCCATCAGCGCCTCGCGCGCGAGCCCGCCGCCCCGGTGCTCCGGTACCACCACGATCATCCCCAGCAGCGCGACGTGCGGCTCGGGGTGCGCGGCCCACCACCCCAGCGCGCCCACGTCCGTTCCGTCCGCCAGCGACACCAGCGCCACCTCGCGCCCGGGCTTCGCCGCGGCCTCGCGGATCTCGTGGGCGGCGCTGTCCGGGTCGGCCGCCGTGCCGCCCGCCACCACGGCGAAGTGGTCGGGCGCGGCCTCGAACACGGCCTGCAGCCGCGGCGCGTCGTCCAGCCCCAGCGGGCGGATGACGAGGCGGGCGGAGCGGATGATGGGATCTTCTGGGGACGGCACGCGATGCAGCCTCGGGGTCGCGGGAAGTTCGGGCCGGGAAGTTGCCCCGGGGCGGGCGGCGGCGTCAAGTTGTCGCGGCGCGCGCCCCCGCCGGGGCGCGCCGCGCGAGATCCACCAGCGGAATGGCGGGGGAGCGGTTCGGTGAGCGCACAACTGGAGTCGCGGCACTTCTACAACACGGGCGACGCGGTGCAGCACGTGGCCGGCGGAATGGGCGAGATCGTGGAGGGGTTCGCCCTCTGGGCCGTGATCCGCTGGGAAGATGGCAGGCAGGAGGAGGTGGATCAGCTCGACCCCACCATCTGGGTGGTGGAACGCGCATCCCGCGAATAGAAGTCTCACACAGAGACACAGAGGCACAGAGACGACTTCATCTCTGTGCCTCTGTGTCTCTGTGTGAGATTCGCTGTGGCAGATTCGGCCTTGCCCCTTGGCGTGCGACGGGTGGAGGGTGTAACATTGGGGTGGCTGGACCATCTACCCCGAGGTGAGCAGTGAGCGCAGTCCCCCGGCGCGCCGAGTTTCCCGGCGGCACCAAGACCGTACTGATCGTGGAAGACCAACTGGAGATGCGGGCGATCCACGCCGCGTACCTCCAGCACAACGGCTACCGCGTCCTCGCCACCGGCAACGGGATCGAGGGGTTGCGTGTGGCGCGCGAGGAGCGCCCCGATCTGATCCTGATGGACATCTCCGTTCCGGGGATCGACGGCATCCGCGCGACGGAGCAGCTCAAGCAGGACGTCGCCACGCGCGGCATCCCCATCGTCATCGTCAGCGCGCTGCCGTACGGCTCGGTGGGCGGCCGCGTGCTCAAGGCCGGGTGCGACGGGTGGATCTCCAAGCCCTGCGACCCACGCCGCCTCCTGGAAGAGGTGAGCCGGCGCCTGGGAGAGCCCGGACCGCCCCGCCACTGATGCCGCACCACGACCCGAGCTGGTGCGCCCGCATCAACGCCCACAAGGCCGCCGAGCCCGTCCCGCCGCCTCCCCGGTTCGAGAAGGTGGAGGTGCCCACCCAGCACTTCTGCGACATCTGCGGCGTGGAGATGTACGACCACAACTGCAAGATCGTCTGCCCCAACTGCGGCTACAAACGCGACTGCACGGACCCCTGACATAGCTCCCGCACGCGGTCCAGCATCCGCCCGCGGTCACCTCGCTCCCGATGCCCACTCTTGGCCACCACGCGGTCGTGGCTGGCGCGGCGGGTGCGTTGGCTGCGCGTATGGTGAAGCGCCCGCGCATCTCGATCACCCGGCGCGGCGAGTACTGATACCGGACCTGCTGGAATCGGCGGACCGCCGCCGCGAGGGGATAAATCCCCCCGCTGAGAGGGACGGGAAGCCCGCTGAAGCGGGCTCGGTAGCCGGACCGATGCGAGCCTGCTTATGCTCATTGCGGATCTACGCCGGTGTTCCATCAAGCCCGACGTAGCGGAGCAGGTCGGGGTTCGGCTGCTCCAGTTTGCGCAGGAACTCCTCAACCTGCGCGCGAAGCTTGGTCCAGGTGCCACTTTTCTGGTGCAGATGCAGCACATCGTGGCGTAGCTTCTTCCAGAGCTTCTCGATCGGGTTGGTCCACGGCGCGTAAGTCGGCACGTAGAGGAACTCGATGCGCTGCTGGACCGCCACGCGGGCCAATTCCTCGTGCCGGTGCACGGGCCAGTTGTCCCAGATGACCACGAGGCGCGCATCCTTGCCCACGCGTTTGCGCAGTTTGCGAAGGAACGTGCTAATCGCCTTCACGCCGACCCGGCTTTCGCTATGCGAGATCACTTCGGCCGTGCACGCATCCAGCGCGGCGATCATGCGGCGTTTCGTGTTCGCACCCGCGGTGTGCCCCGCGGTCGGCTGCTCCGCTCCGCCGCCCTCCGCCGTGGCCCAGGTGCGTCCTGGGTGAGGCGTGCGGTAGTAGCTCGCCTCGTCCGAGTAGAAGACGCGCACCTGCGTCGGAGAGGCGGCTGCGGCTTGGCGTACGGCGGCGATGGCGGCGAGCTTGGCGCTGTACTCCGGGTCGGGGCTGACGAAGTGGATGCGGCCACATTTCCAGGAAATCTTCCAGCTCCGCATACGGCGCCACGCGCCGGAGTCGCTCCTCAAGGCTTGCATCTCGGGGCAACTCGTGCGCGCCTGGCTAAGCGTCCACACGGCGGGCCCATCCTCACGGGGTGGTCGGGAGATGCGGTCCAGCACCGCCGCGCGCGCGGAGTCCTGAGGGGGAAAAAGGCCCACGACATGGAGGGCGGGGGATCAACTTGCCATGCACCAGGAACTTGTCCATCCAGGCGTAGATGGTGTCGGGATCACGGGGCTTGAGCAAGCCATGCAGCGCCACGGCGTGCGGACGCATGCCCCCGTGGATTTTGAGCAGCGCAGCGGCCTGCTCCCGCAGGTAAGGCCGAGGATCGTGATCGCGCACGCGGATCAGCTCGGCTTCCTGCTCTGCGGTAACACTGAAAGTACGTCGTTGCGGCATCGCAAATTACCTCCTGACCTCGAAACACCTGGATACCGGTTTAGATCCGCAATGAGCATCAGCAGGCTTCCCGTGGTTCCAGCCGGGGGTTTCAACCCCCGGCGATGCAACCCGCGGCGATGCATCCCCCGGCGATGCACCCCCCGGCGATGCACCCCCCCGCGATGCCGACAGAACCGATCCATTCGGATTCCGTTATTGCTCCCCTGACGGCCCGCCGCTCCACCCATTCGCCGACCAATGAAAATCGCCACCTACAACGTCAACGGGATCAACGCCCGGCTCCCCGTGCTGCTCCGCTGGCTCGATGAGTCGAAGCCGGATGTCGCGTGCCTCCAGGAGCTAAAGGCGCCGCAGGAAAAGATCCCCGAAGCCGCCATCCGTGACGCTGGCTACGGCGCCGCGTGGCACGGCCAGAAGAGCTGGAACGGCGTGGCGATCCTCGTGCGCGGCGGCGAGCCGGAGGACGTGCGGCGCGACCTGGCGGGCGACCCCGACGACGTGCAGAGCCGCTACATCGAAGCCACCGTGCGCGGCATCCGCGTGGGGTGCCTGTACCTCCCCAACGGCAACCCCCGACCCGGGCCCAAGTTCGACTACAAGCTCCGCTGGTTCGCGCGCCTGGCGAAGCGTGCCGCCGAGCTCCTGGCGGGCGGGGAGCCCGCGCTGCTGGCCGGCGACTACAACGTGATCCCCACCGACCTGGACGTGTACAACCCCTCCCGCTGGACGGAGGACGCCCTCTTCCGCCCGGAGGTGCGCGAGGCCTTCCGCCGCCTGGCCGAAGAGGGATGGACCGATGCCCTGCGCACCCTGCACCCTGATGACCGCATCTACACGTTCTACGATTACTTCAGGAACGCGTTCGGCCGCGACGCGGGGCTCCGCATCGACCATCTCCTGCTGAGCCCCGCGCTCGCCCCCCGCCTCGCCGCCGCGGGCGTCGACAGGGAGGTGCGGGGCTGGGAGAAGTCGAGCGACCACGTCCCCACCTGGATCGAGGTCAGATAGCACGGAGAAAACTTCTCTCTGCGCCTCCGTGCCTCTGTGTGAGATCGCAGTTCCCCGAAGGAGCGCCACCGGGCTCCGCGCGCCTCCCGCGGGGTACACGGTGCGGCGGATGGCTGAACGTCGCGATTGTGCGGTGCGGCCTCCACGGCGAAGTTGCGGCACACGGAGGGACGCGCGGTGGCGCCCTCCGCATTCACACGACGAGGGGCAGCGAGGCGATGGCGACGATCGACACACCCGCGGAGATGGAGGGCGCTGAGGCGCTCCTGCGCGAGCGCTTCGGGCTCCCCGGCTTCCGGCCGGGGCAGCGCCAGGTGCTGGAGGCGCTCTTTGCCCACCGCGGGGCGCTGGCCGTCTTTCCCACGGGCGGCGGCAAGTCGCTCTGCTACCAGCTCCCGGCGCTGCTGCTGGACGGGGTGACGGTGGTGATCTCGCCGCTGATCGCGCTGATGAAGGACCAGATCGACTACCTGCGCTCGCGCGGGATCGAGGCCGGGCGGCTGGACAGCTCGCTCCAGCGCGACGAGCTGGCGGAGGTGGAGCGGGGGCTGCGCTCGGGAACGCTCAAGATCCTGTACGTGGCACCGGAGCGCTTCAACAACGAGCGCTTCCTGCAGCAGTTGGGGCGGGTGCGGATCTCCCTGTTCGCGGTGGACGAGGCGCACTGCATCTCGCAGTGGGGGCACAACTTCCGGCCGGACTACCTGAAGCTGGCCGAGACGGCGCGCACGCTGGGCGTGGAGCGCATCCTTGCGCTCACCGCCACGGCTACACCCGCCGTGGTCGACGACATCTGCGAGAGCTTCGGAATCGCGCGCGAGGGAGCGATCGTCACCGGCTTCCACCGTCCCAACCTCTTCCTCTCCACGCACCCGGTGGCGTGGTCGGCGCGTGACCGCGTGCTGGTGGAGCGCATGCGCGCGCGCCCGGCGGGCTCGGGGATCGTGTACGTGACGCTGCAGAAGACGGCCGAGCGCGTGGCCGAGTCGCTGGCCGGGGCGGGGATACCGGCGCGCGCCTACCACGCCGGGATGGAGCCGGAGCTCCGCTCGGAGGTGCAGGAGTGGTGGAAGGGGTCCGACCGCGGCACCGTGGTGGCGACGATCGCCTTCGGGATGGGAATCGACAAGGCGGACGTGCGCTACGTCTACCATTACAACCTCCCCAAGGGGCTGGAGAGCTACAGCCAGGAGATCGGCCGGGCGGGGCGCGACGGGCTGGACTCCGTGGTGGAGGTGCTGGGGAGCCTGGAAGACGTGGCCACGCTTGAGAACTTCGCGTACGGCGACACACCGGACCGCGAGTCCATCCTGGGCCTCCTCCGCTGGATCGACGGGGAGCCCGCGACGTTCGACGTGGCGCAGCTCAAGCTGGCCAACGAGCACGACCTGCGGCAGCTCGTGCTGCGCACGGCGCTCACCTACCTGGAGCTGCTGGGGATCATCCGCCAGGGGACGCCCTTTTACGCCGGCTACAAGGCGAAGCTGCTGGCGCCGCTCCCCGAGGTGGTGGGGCGTTTCGCGGGCGAGCGGGCGCAGTTCGTGGAGGCGGTCTTCAAGCAGTCCAAGTTCGGCCGCACCCTCTACACCATCGAGCCGGACGCGCCCGTGCTGGGTGTGGCCGACCGGGGGAGGGTGGTGCGCGCGCTGGAGTACCTGTCCGAGCAGGGGCTGGTGGAGCTGCAGGTGACCGACCTGCGCCAGCGCTACGCCAAGCTCGTCCCCCGGCTGGACGTGGAGGCGCTGGCCGACGACCTGGCGGCGCGCTTCAACCAGCGCGAGGCGGGGGAGGTGGAGCGCATGGGGCAGGTGGTGGAGCTGGTGGAGCGCGACGGGTGCCAGACCAACGTGCTGCTGGAGTACTTCGGCGAGGCGCGCAGCGAGCCGTGCGGCCACTGCACCTGGTGCGAGACGCGCGTCCCCACCCGCTTCCCCGCGCGCCCCAAGCGCCCGCCGGTGGCGCGCTCCATCGACGTGGGAGCCTTTCGCGCGCTCTGCGCCGCGCAGCCGGTGGCGCTGGGCACCGCGCGGCGGCGCGCGCGCTTCCTGTGCGGGCTCGCCACCCCCGCGCTCACGCAGGCCAAGCTCACCCGCAACCCCATGTTCGGGGCGCTGGAGGACCGCCGCTTCGCCGAGGTGCTGGCGTGGTGCGAGGAGAGCGGAGCGGCCTGACCCTGCTCCCGCGCCGGGACATGGCGGGTTCTCTTGAGGGAAGTCGCTGCGCGGGGTAGATTTGCGCGTTCCGTCTTCCTCCTCGCAACGGCTGTGTTCGATGACCGAAACCTGTCCGTCCTGCGGCGCCGCGGCGTCCGGACGTTTCTGCAACGGATGCGGCGCGGCGGTGAACGCCGCCTGCCGCGAGTGCGGCAACCCGCTCCCCGCCGGGGCGCGCTTCTGCAACGAGTGCGGCTCTCCCGCGGTGGCGCCCACCGGCGCGGCGCGGCGCGGCGGCTCCATGCTTCCCTGGGCGCTCACCGGGGTGCTCACGGCGGCGCTGGCCGGCACGCTGATCTTCAACGCCACCCGCGAAGCGCCGGCCGCCCCCGCGCCGGCCGCCCCAGCGCTGGCCGCTCCCTCCGCGCCCGGCCCCATCCCCCCCGCCAGCCCGGGCGGCCCCGCGGGAGGCAACCCCGGCGCGGTGGACCTGGCCAGCATGACGCCGCGCCAGGCCGCGGACCGCCTGTTCAACCGCGTGATGCAGAACGTGTCCAGCGGCGACACGGCCGCGGCCAAGCAGTTCCTCCCCATGGCGGTGGCCGCGTACGACCGCGCCCGCCCGCTGGACAACGACGGCCGCTACCACCTGGCCGTGCTTCACCTGGTGGGGAACGATTTCGCCGCGGCGCGTGCCCAGTCGGACACCATCCTGGCCGCCAACCCCAGGCACCTGTTCGGGCTGTTCACCGGCGCGCAGGCGGCGCAGGGGCGCGGCGACACGGGCGGGGCGGCCGCGCTCTACGGCCGCTTCCTGGCCGCGTACGAGAGCGAGAAGGTGCGCAAGGATGTGATCGAGTACGCGGATCACTCGCAGGCGCTTCCGGCGATGAAGGAAGAGGCGGAGCGGGTTACGCAGGGGTCCTGATCTCACACAGAGGCACAGAGGCACAGAGAGGAATTCGTCGCTGTGCCTCCGTGTCTCTGTGTGAGTCAATCTGTTATGATCCTTGCGCGCATATCCGGATTCCGTCGCCACACGCCACTGCCACCCGTGGAACTCTCATGCGGCTATTCTGCGTGGCCCTGCTGCTGGTCTGCGGCTGTTCTACGGCGCCTCACCCTGGAGCGCCCAGAGCAGACGCCGCAGCGTTGTTGAGCACACGATGGCGGGCGGAAGCAAGTGCATATCCCGTGGACGAGAGTAGCTACTGGCAGCCGACGCTTGCGTTTGACTCTGCACGTGCGGTGGGCTCGACCGGCTGCGATCGATATCACGCCGGGTTCCGGCTGCACGGCGACTCATTGCGGTTCATCCAGATCGACGCCGGGAGCTCCGGCTGCAGGCCGCGGCCGGATCGCATAAGGCGAGCGCTGGGATACCTGGCGGCGCTCGGCAGAGTGCGGACGTACTCCATCGACGGGTCCACGCTCACGCTGAGAGGAGCGGGCGGTGAGGCAGTTCTCGTCTTCAAGCCAGAGGGACCACTGTTTGGTTCGTGACCGTCGATTATCACTGCTCCGGCGCAGGTGCCACGGATGGATGAAGAATACCTGGGCGGGACAACGCTTCACTGCGCACTGCACACCGCACTCGGAAAAGAGACGATCGCCCTGCTGTATAACGAGCGAGGGTGGGACGTGCGCAAATGTGCATGGGCGGATTATGAGGTGAAGTGCTCCTGGGCCGAGCTGGTCATAGAGGGAGAGTCACCCATCCTGATGCACGGGGTGGTCGCCGATGTCTTGAGGCGTGTGGAGGAGGTCCTAGATCCACTTCGCGAAGCTGGAATCTCCTTCACGGGAGAGTGCTACGATACGGATAAGACGCTGCTCAAGGAGTTCCGATCGCTCGCGCAGCAGCAGCCGGATTCCAGCGGCGGATAACCACCTGGCTCACACAGAGACACGGAGGCACAGAGATGAAGTCGTCTACTGTGCCTCCGTGTCTCTGTGTGAGCCCCCGTGCACGTGATGCTTGTGTGCACACCAGGATTCCATCTACATAGAGGCCGGACCGCATCGTTTCCCTCAACGGACACGGCCATGACCCGCATCGCAACCTGGCGCCCGTTGCTGGCCGCCGCCGGCGTCTTCATGATCGCGGGCGCCATGACGCACCCGCGCGATCCCTCCATGCAGCAGATGCTGATGAACCCGAGCTGGGTTCCCTCGCACGGCGTGATGCTCGCCGGCTACGTCTCGCTGGTGACGAGCTTGTGCCTGCTGCACCGCTCCGGCGGCGGCCCCGTGGGACGGTGGATGCCGATCGCCATCGCGGGCACGGCGCTGCAGACGTTGGAAGCGTTCTTCCACCTCGTCGCGGTGGTGGATGCCGAGCGCATGCAGGCGGGGCACGCCACTCCCGCGTTTACGGCGCACATGCTGCTGGGTGCGGTGGCGTACCCCGCCTTCGCCCTCATGGCCATCCCGCTGGTCATCGCCGGCGCCCGCACCCGTACCTTGGGCAGGTGGTGGATCGCGCCGCTGGGGATCCTGGGTGCGCTGCTTCCCGGTCTCGCGGGGGTTCTCGTGATCTGGATGGAAGTGGCCGGTGTCGGGGCCCTGTTCGCGGGCATCGCCTTCTTCGGGCTGTGGGCGATCGTAGCCGCGATGCTGCCCGTGCGCGCTGCGGCGCCCCCGGCAGCGCGGCGGCCCGCCGCCGCTACAGCCGGCGTCTGATCACGACTTTGATGGCTCGTTGATCTCTGCTGCCGTACACCGCCCGCCTGGGGCTTTCGGCCGTTCAGATGGAAGGGGACGTGTCGACGGTCGAGTTCGTGGTGCACAGAGACGAACTCAGCTCTGTGCCTCTGTGTGAGTCCCACAGTGCCTGAGGGTACGATGGATTTCGATATAGCCTCCGGTATTGCAGTCCTCGAACGCACGCCGCAAACCCTTCGTGCGATGCTCGGTGGTCTTCCGCCCGCATGGACCAGGGCGACCGAGGGGCCGGAGACCTGGAGCCCCTATGACATCGTGGGTCACCTGATCCACGGCGAGCGCACCGACTGGATCGCGCGCGCGCAGCTCATCCTCGCGCAGGGCCCACAGCGCCGGTTCGCCCCCGTTGATCGCTTCGCACAGTTCCACGAGAGCCAGGGGAAGTCACTTGACGAGCTACTCGACGAGTTTGCGCGCCTCCGGGCTGCAAGCCTCGCCACGCTCGCCGGTTTGCGCCTCACCCACGCCCAGCTCGCCCTGGAGGGGGAGCATCCCGAGTTCGGGCCGGTCACACTGCGGCAGTTGCTGGCTACCTGGGTCGCGCACGATCTGGGGCACGTGGCACAGATAAGCCGTGTGATGGCGAAGCAGTACCGGGACGCGGTGGGCCCCTGGCGTGCGTATCTGCCTGTCCTGGACCGTTGATCCTCGGCGGATGGGGCGGCGGGGCTGGCCGGCTGAGTTACTGAGATCGCATATGAGGGAGTTTCCCAATCCACAGATGCGCGCGTCGCTCGCCCGCAAGATCGTCGCGCTGGCCAACGAAATCCTCGCCGGCCGGGCCGGTCTCGTGGTCAGCACGCAGCGAATGAACACCTTGCTCTACCATATTGGCGTTCGATCCGGTGACGAGTCTCACGATGCATTCCGCCGGATCGCTTCCGAGACTGACCACCTGCCACTGGGGCAGGAGCGGCAGCATTGGGCCCCGGCTGCGCTTGCCGTCAAGGACCAGGAGATCGCGCGTGCGGAGCTGTGGGCCCGTGAGTTCGGCCTCGACGCCTGCCGGGAACTCGCCGACCGGTTCGCTGCGAGTCCGTCACCCGAAGGCGGCGCTGCTGGCGAGGTGCAGCCGGGCATTTAGACTTTCCCTATCGCAGGCATCAGATCCCTCTGTCGCTGCCTCACAACTGATAGCGGGTGCTCTCGAAGCACCCCTACAACAATGACTTACATGCATCAGACTGGTCCTTGGCACTTGCGACCGCTGCAGACGCGTAGACACTTGACTGCCCCACTGTGAAAAGCTTGACCAACACCTACTGGCGACCCACCTTTGTTGATGTCCAACAAATAGAAGGTTTCTTTTATCGAAAGGGAGAGTCATCATGGCTGTAAAGCACACACTCACCGGGGAAGTACATGTAGGATTCAAGGGAGGCAAGACTGGATGTGGGTTCGACACGAGGGACAATCCAGAGAATTGGGCCAGTACAACCGCCAGAATCACTTGTGATAAGAATGGATGCAAGAACTAGCGTGGAGCTGATCGCCTTCGCGTAATGGAACGTTCCAAGCTGGGGGAGGTCGTCCGTGCGTTAAGAGCGCTGGCGACCTCTTCCATCTGTTGAACCTTGTGGCTCAGGGATACTTGCCTCCGGCCCGGAATCGTTCTTCAGGAGGCTTGCCCTGAGGTTATCAGGCTAGTGCTTAGCTCAGATTCGTCCCGTTTCTACTTCTCCCACCTGTTTCAAGGAGCCCTGCCATGGGCAGCCTACTCGAATCCGTAGATGTTGGCGTTGACGAGGTTGTAGCGTCGTTGGACTTCAGCAAACTGAGGTGGAAGCTCCTGCACGACGACGAGGGTCCCGACCTCACCACTGATGAAGTTGAGCTCGCGGAGCGGGAGTACCGCCGCTTTCTCACTCTCAAGCGGCTCTATCCTCAACGTGAGTTCGTCCCTAACAAGCTGGTTGATGCATTCTGGCACGCGCACATCTTGGATACGCGAAGCTACCACGCGGACTGCGAAATGGTGTTCGGGTATTATCTCCACCATTACCCATATTTCGGCATTCACGGTGTGGATGACCGCAAAGCTCTTGAGGATGCGTTCGCCGAGACGCGGCGCATTTACGAGCTGCACTTCGGCGCCTATGGCGAGATGGAGAGCGACCCCGCACGGTGCAAGGATCACTCTTGCCACGCCCCAAGTTCGTGTGCCTGCCGCACACCGGGGGCGTGCAAGTAGCACCCGAGTGGTATGCCTGCCGAGCGAAGGCCCACTGATCGCCACCGTCGTACAATCGGCTGCAGAGGACGCGGGGCCGGCAAGCGCCTTCACTGAGGAAAGCTTTGCGGGCCGGCCACCCCCCTGACCCACGGGGCCGCGACGGCTGATTCTAAGGTGGTGTTGCTGCCGGAGCGCGGCTCAGATCCTGTACTGGTCGAGAACGTTGATGACGAAGGATATACCCGCTGGCGGGCGGAATTCCCACGCCGCACCCTGCGCCTCGTCGCACGGCCGCGGCAGGACGGGCAGGTTGGGAGATGAAGGAGAACACGACCCTCGCTCAATATGTGCTGCAGCACTACGCGGGGTTGATGACGGACCACGAAAGGGCCGTCCATCGCCACCTTACGGTCCTGTACAAGCATCGTGACCACGGGCCCCCCGCGCCGGGTACAGCCGCGGAAGTCGAATCCGTCCAGGGGCTCAGAGTCACCTGGCTCTCCACGGATCCGGCGGTCATCGCGGACGCGCAGGCAGGCTGGGATGGTGCTCGCGAGCGCATCGCGCGGCGGATCGTGCGGGACCACCCGGACGAGGTGTACCTGAACCGCTGCCCGGCATGCGCTTCGCTGACGAGGACGCCCACCGCGCGCCTCTGCCTGTCCTGCGGGCACACGTGGTTTCACGTACCACGGGATGTGCGACTGTAACGCCACCGGGAAACCCGCGGCCGGGATGACGCCGAACCAGGCGTTGCAGCCGACGCGGGCCGCGGCCAGGGGGCGGGTGAAAGTCCGCAACGGCCTGACGCCGCCGAACGTGGTGTTCGGCGGCTACTCTCGCCGCACCTGTGGACATGAAGCCAGTTGACGCGGAGGCGAGTGCGCACGTGAGCAAGAAGCCAGGACTTCGTGTGATGGCGGAGTACTCCTCGTCCGGCATGTGGGCGATCGGTGGCGGACCGTGGCCGTTTCGTCATGGGATGATCGGAAGCCGAGATCTGCGGCTCCCTACCGCCCTCGCGCAGCGCTTCGACGCGTGGATCGAAGCATATGAGACGCTCGACGACGCTGGCATCGATGCCTTCAATCGTGTCGGCCTGCAGCTCGCCACCGATCTGAAGCGAGTTGTCGGGAGCAATGTCTACGTCGAGTTCGTCGCTGAGGAGCCCGGGGGCGGTCTGGGTGAGACGATCCCCATCCCCTGACCCGCCGCCGAGCCAGGGTTGCAGCGGTCACCGGGCCCTGGCTACTGGTGCAGCCCGTGGCGGCTGAACCGGGTGCGCGGCGGCGATCGGCAGAGCCTTTGCGATGCGGCTCAGTGGTTGGACCTCTGCCCCCGCCGACCAGGAGTGTAGACGTGGCGCGTCGCACCCCCGTGTACCAACTGAAGATCCTGTTGCTGGAGAGTGATCCGCCCATCTGGCGGCGCATCCTCGTTCCCGGGAATCTGACGCTGGACAAGCTCCACGATGCCCTTCAGATCGCAATGGGGTGGGAAGATGCCCATCTGCACCAGTTCATCGCCGGAGAGACGTCGTATAGCCTGCCCAATCCAGACGATTACGCGGACCATGCGGATGAGCGGAAGACGCGGCTCAACCGCGTACTGGCCGAGCCGGGCGACAGAATGCTCTACGAGTACGATTTCGGCGACGGATGGGAACACGAAATTGAGCTGGAGCAGGTCATGCAACCTGAATCGATGCTCCTGAGCCCGGTCTGTATCGCGGGGGAGGGTGCCTGCCCTCCGGAGGATTCAGGTGGAATGTGGGGCTACGCGAACTTCATAGCGGCGATTCGAGATCCTGGGCATCCGGAGCATAAGGAGATGCGTGCCTGGAGCGGCGGCAGCTTCGATCCGGAGGCGTTCGATCTCGCCACCACGAATGCGCGGCTACAGCGGCTCCGGTAGCGGTTATGGCGGGCTGGCTACTGGCTCACACCGAGACACGGAGGCACGGAGAGGTGAAGCTTGCAATGGGGCGCACGCTCCTGATCCTGCTGGGCGCCATGGTGCTGGGCGGCTGCGCCATGCGGCCACACGGCGGCCCGGGCCGGCCCGCGCACGCGCGGGAGGGCTACCTGACCACGCCCGATTCGCTCCGTCTCTTCTACCGCGTGGTGGGCGGCGGGCCGGATACGGTCGTGGCGATCCACGGCGGCCCGGGCGTCGATCTCGAAAGCATCGCCGGCGACTTCCAGCCCCTGGCGGAGCGCCACACCGTCATCTTCTATGACCAGCGCGGCGCGGGCCGGTCAAGCCTTCCGGCGGACACCGCCCGGCTGGGAGCACGCCATCAGCTCGCGGATCTGGAGGCGGTGCGCAGGCACTTCGGGCTGGAGCGGCTCACGCTGGTCGCCCACTCGTACGGGCCGCTGCTGGCGGCATCCTACGCACTCGCGCACCCGCAGCGGGTGCGGCGGATGGTGTTCTTTGGCCCGGTGCCTCCACGGGCTGGGGAGTTCTTCCGGCGCTTCGGCGCGGCCGTGAGCGCCCGTATGGACAGCGTAGCGCGCGCTCGTCTCGCGGACGCGGGGCGCAGGCTCACGAGCAGCGGCACCGATACGGCGGGCGTCCGCCAGGCGTGCCGCGAGTACTGGGACGTCGCCATGCGCCCCCGGCTCGCGGACCCCGGCAGCGGCTCCGCGCTGATCCGCTCCGATCTCTGCGCCTCCGATCCGCGGGGAATCCGCTACGGCCTGGCGGTGACGAACCGCGTCGTCTTCGGCTCGTATGGATTGTGGGACCTGCGGGATGAGCTTCGGACGCTGCGTGTGCCCACGCTCGTGGTTCACGGCGAGCGGGAGGCGATTCCCATGGACCTCGTGGAGGAGTGGGTGCAGGTGATGCCGAACGCCCAGCTCCTCAAAGTTCCGCGAGCAGCGCACTTCGCGTATGCCGAACGTCCCGACCTCGTCTGGCCGGCGGTCGAGCGCTTCCTTGAAGCTACGGCTCACACAGAGGCACAGAGATGAGGTCGTCTCTGTGCCTCCGTGCCTCTGTGTGAGCCCTGCTGTTTGATCCTTGCGTGCACCTGCGGATTGTCTCTACTTAGGGAGTCGTTCGCCCCCTCTGGTGCCCGGAGCACACATGCCACTTCGATACGGTCTGCTGCTCGTGGTCGCGCTTCTCGGTGCGCGGGCGCTTCCAGCGCAGGTCCTGCAGGTGGGGGATCTGAACACGCGGCAGATCCGCGCGCTTGACCGCGCGAAAACGGTGGTCATTCTCCAGGGCGGGATGCTGGAGGAGCACGGGCCTTATCTGCCGGCGTTCACCGATGGCATTCTCAGCGCGCGCCTTACGAGCGAGCTCGCCGCCGGCATCGTGAGCCGCCGTCCGGGGTGGACGGTCCTCGTGTTTCCGCCGGTGGCGGCGGGCGCGAGCGGGTCCAACGAGATCGGGCGCCAGTACTCGTTCGCGGGTACGTACGCGATCCGCCCCTCCACGCTTCGCGCGGCCTTCGCCGATCTGGCCGGCGAGCTGGGCGAGCAGGGGTTTCGCTGGGTGCTGCTCGTGCACGTGCACGGCTCGCCCCTGCACATCGGCGCGCTGGACGATGCTTCCGATTACTTCCGCGACACGTACGGCGGCACCATGGTCAACCTGTGGGGCCTGCTCCCGGTGCTGGGCGGATGGGGCGGGGCGATGGCCGACATGACGGCCGCGGAGAAACTCGCCGACGGCACGTCGCTGCACGCGGGGATGGACGAGCACAGCCTGATGCTCCACCTGCGCCCCGAGCTCGTCGCGCCCGACTACCGGGAGGCGCCGCCGGTGTCCGGCGCGAACTACGCGGAGGCGTTCTCCGTCGCGCGGCGGCCGGGGTGGCAGGGCTACCTCGGCGCGCCGCACCTGGCGACGGCGGCGTTCGGCGAGCGCATCTGGCGCGGGTTCGCCGAGGCGGCCATCAGGACCGCGGTCGAGATCCTGGACGGAAAAGATCCCGGCGGCTATCCGCGATACGTGACCTATCTCAAGACGCAGCCGGAGTACCGCGCGTGGATCGACTCCACCAACGCCCGGGACTCAGCCGGCGCCAGGCGCCTGGAGGAGTGGCTCGCGAAGCGCCGGCGCTGACGACGAGCTCCGCGGCTCCGTGGCCAGGAGAGCCGCCAGGCCAAGCAGGACTTCGCTGAGCGGGGTTGGGCCTCGTCTTCTTGGGGGAGGGCACGATGCTACAGTCGCTATCGGGTCTCACGTTGGCGCTGCTCCTGCTCGGCAGCGGGTGCGCACTTCGCTCCGCGGGCACCGGCCAGGCCGCGGTGCCGATGGACCGGGTCCTCGCCGTGGGAGAGGCCGTGCGGCTCCAGTACCTGGACTGGGGAGGCACGGGCGAGACGGTCGTGCTCCTGCCGGGGCTGGGGAACACGGCGTACATCTACGGTGATTTCGCGCCCCGCCTGAGGGCGCGTGGCTTCCGGGTGGTGTCGCTCACCCGCCGCGGACACGGACGCTCCAGCCAGCCCGCCAGCGGGTACGAGCCGGACTCGCTCGCGCACGACATCCGCGTCCTCCTAGACACGCTCGGAGCCGGGCGGGCCCACCTGGTGGGGCACTCCTTCGCGGGCGTGGAGATCACGCGCTTCGCGGCCCGGTACCCCGAGCGGGTGGGGAAGCTGGTCTACCTGGACGCGGCGTACGACCGCCAGATGCAGTTCGCCCGGCAGCGGCAGGACCCGGCGGCACCCGCCCGCCCATCCCCCGATGACCGCGGGAGCTGGAGTCCCTGCTGGCGTTCTTCCGCCGCCCGGACCAGTACTACGGGCGCGTGTGGTCCGCGGCCACCGAGGCGGACATCCGCGAACGCCACGTGCCCGACGCCGAGGGGCGTCTGCAGGATCGCACGCCGGGGCGCGTCTATGGCGCGATGCTGGCCGCGGCGACCCAGGCGCCACCCGACTATTCGGGGGTTCGCGCCCCGGTGCTGAGCTACTACGCCCTCCCGACCGACGAACAGCGTCTCCTTCCCGAGGCCCCCGCCGCACGGCGTGACAGCGCCCGCGCCTTTCGCCAGGAGGTGATCGATCCCTGGACGCGCGCCAGCATGGATCAGCTTCGGAGGGCGGTGCCGGCGGCGCGATTGGTGGAGCTGCCGGGCACGTACCATCATCTCTTCATCCAGTGGCCCGAGGAAACCACAGACGAGATCGCGGCTTTCCTCCGGAGCCGGTGACGCCGGCGGGTGCAGGCGGCGAGGGGCCATGATCCCTTTCTACGCCTCACCTGTTTCGCGCTTCGGGCCTGCACCTGGAAGCGCGAACCTTTTGGGCGGCACGGCCGTAGGGGGGGCATGATCTCTCTCGGCTGGATCCACACCGTGTCGGCACTCGGCGCGCTCCTGACGGGCGCGGCGGTGCTCCTGACCCGCAAGGGCACGCGCCGCCACCGGCAGGTGGGCTGGGCGTACGTGGTGAGCATGCTCCTGCTCAACGGCACCGCGCTCCTGATCTACCGCCTCTTCGGGCGCTTCGGACCGTTCCACGTGGGCGCCGTCTTCAGCTTCGTGACCGTCGTGGCCGGCACCGCCGCCGCGATCGGGGCGCGCCGGGCACGAGTGCGGCGCGACGCCGCGGGGCGTGCACGCGCCCTGGAGCGCCATTACCAGTGGATGACGTGGTCCTACGTCGGGCTGGCAGCGGCCGCCGTGTCGGAGATCGCGACCCGGATGCCCGCGCTCCGGCCCCGGCCGGGACAGGGGATGGCGTTCGGCATCACGGTGGCCGTCGCCACGCTCCTGGTCGTCACCGTGGGCGCGCGACTGATCCGCCGCCGCCGCTCCGCGCTCCTGGCGCCGTACCGCCCGGCGGAGTGATCGTTGTTGCGGGCGAATGAATTCGCTGCAACGACCACACGAAGTCCCCCTGCGGGGACTACAAGGTTGCGGCTCGGGCCGAAGGTGTAGTGCGCGGGGGCGGCACCCGCGGCCTGGCGAGTGAACTCGCGGCAACAACAGCACGAAGTCCCCCTGCGGGGATTGGTCTTCCAGGATCAGCCGGAACCCTGTAGTCCCCGCAGGGGGACTTCGTGTAGTCGTTGCAGCGGTTTCAACCGCCCGGCGTATCCAATCCCTTGCACGCGCGGAGATCGAGTGAAGCTCGACGTTTATCTGAATTACGCCGGCACCTGTGAAGAAGCCTTTCGCTTCTACGAGCAGCACCTGGGCGGCAGGATCACGGGGATGATGCGCCACGGCCAGTCTCCGCACAGCGGAGTGCCGGAAGGGTGGAAGGACACCATCCTCCACGCGCGCATCGAGATCGGGAACACGGTGCTCATGGGCGCGGACATCCCCGGGGCCGAGCCCATCCGGGGTGCGTACCTCACGCTGACGCTGGAGAGCGCCGAGGAGGCCGAACGGCTCTACGGGCTGCTCTCCGAGGGCGGCCAGGTGTTCATGGAGATGGAGGAGAACTTCTTCGCGTCCCGCTTCGCGCAGCTCCGGGACCGGTTCGGCACGTCCTGGATGCTGCTCCACGAGCGCGCCGCCCGGCCCGGCCCGGCGGAATGATCCGCAGCTTCATCTACGACACCCTCATCCTCAAGCTCACCTCCCGGTGGTACGCGGAGGTGCTGAGCCGCGTGCCCGAGGGCGCCGCGATGCTGGATGTCGGCATCGGCACGGCCGGCGCCCTGCTGGCGAACGCGGAGCTGGTGGAGCGGAAGCGGCTGCGCGTGGTCGGCATCGACATCGACGCGGACTACGTTGCGCGCGCCCGGCGGCGGATGGAGGAGGCGTCGCTGGCCGCGACGGTGCGCCTCGAATCCGTCTACGATCACCGGGGCGGGCCGTACGATGCCGTGTACTTTTCCGGCAGCTTCATGCTCCTGCCCGAGCCCGAGCGGGCGCTGCGGCACGCTTGCACGCTGTTGAGCCCGAGCGGACGGATCTTCTTCACGCAAACCTTCCAGACACGGCCCTCGCGCTGGATGGAGATGCTCAAGCCCATGCTGAAGCGCGTCACCAGCATCGACTTCGGCCGTGTGACCTACGAAGACAGCTTCCGCGCCCAGCTCCGCGACGCCGGCCTGGAGCTGGAGGAATTCACCGCCCTCGCCCGCCACGGGAGCCGCGCGTCGTGCATCGCCGTGGCGAGGCCCGCTGGCGCGCCCACACGATGACGCAATGCAGGCCGCGACCCTTGCTGCCCTGCGCGGCGAGCTGCAGGACGCGGCCGATCCCCTGACCGCCGAGGGCCTCAAGCGGTACTTCAAGACCGGACCGGGACCAGCGGCTAACGCAGGTCCAGCCGCATCAGCACGCGCGGAAAGCCGTTGATGACCGACAGGGTGTCAGCGGCTTTGCGGAACCCGGCCTTTTCAAAGACGGCACGCGTGCCGACATACGCCATCGTGAGGTCCACCTTTTCGCCGCCGTTGTCCACGGGGTAACCCTCGACGACCACGGCGCCCTGGGAGCGCGCGAACTCCACCGCGCCCGCGAGCAGCGCGTGTGAGATCCCCTTCCCACGGTAGCCCGGCCGCACGCGCATGCACCACACGGCCCACACGTCCAGGTCGTCCACGTGCGGAATCGTGCGGTTGCGCGCAAAGGTGGTATCGGCGCGCCGCGCGACCGCCGCCCATCCCACCACCTCGTCGCCTTCGTACGCGAGCACCCCGAGCGGCCCCTGCTCCATGAGCTCGGCCACCTTTTCGCCGCGCGCGGGCCCCCGCAGCGCAACGTTCTCCCTGGACGGGATGCGGTAGCTGAGGCACCAGCATACGTTCGCGTCCGCGCGCTTCGGCCCCACCATCGTCCGGACGTCCTCGAACACCGTCGCGGGTCTCACTTCGATCGCCATAACGCCCGAATCCCGAGAAGAGGCCTGGAAAATCACCGGTCGGGAAGACTCGGGAGCGGCACCCGCCGCGTCAAGCGATGAAGTCGTCTCTGTGCCTCCGTGTCTCTGTGTGAGCCCATCCGTTCGACTTGCGTGGATAACCTGAAGCCTCTCTACTTAGGAGTGCTCAGAACCCTTCGCCGCTCCAATCCGACACCCGATGAGCATTTCCGCCCCGCCGATGCTCGTGATGCTGATCGGCCCGCCCGCCGTCGGAAAGATGACGGTGGGGCATGAGATCGCGGCGCGGACCGGGCTGCGCCTCTTCCACAATCACCAGACGATCGACCTCGTCCTGCGCTTCTTTCCGTTCGGCTCGCCGCCGTTCCAGCGCCTGGTGGGGGAGTTCCGCCGCCGCGTGTTCGAGGAGGTGGCCCAGAGCGATCTGCCCGGGCTGATCTTCACCTACGTGTGCGCCTTCGACCTGCCGGGCGACACGGCGATCATCGAGGAATGGGCCGACATCTTCCGCGAGCGGGGCGGCCGCGTGGTGTTCGCGGAGCTCCAGGCGTCGCAGGACGAACGGCTGCGCCGCAACGAGACCGAGTTCCGTCTCGCGGAGAAGCCGTTCAAGCGCGACCTCGCCGCGTCGCGCCAGAGGCTGCTGGACGACGACGCGCGCTACCAGCTTAGCTCGCGCGGTGCCTACGACGCGCGGGACGACTGGTTCCGCCTGGAAACGACCGGGTTGACGGCCGCGGAGGCGGCGGAACGGATCCTCGCGCGCTTCGGGCTGGATTGACTCACACAGAGGCACAGAGACACAGGAAAAGCAAATGGGAGATCTCCGGGCCATGCTCCACACGCATCACGAGGCGGTGCAGGGATTCCTGGCGGCGGCGCGGGCGGTTCCGCCGGAGCAGTGGGGCCGGCCGCGCGCCGGGGGGAAGTGGTCGCCGGGCCAGGTGGCCGAGCACATCGCGCTGGCGTACGAGGCGAGCGGGGAGCTTCTGCGCGCGCGGGCGCCCGTAGCGGGCGCACCTCGTCTGCTGCGGCCGGTGCTGCGCACTTTCCTGCTCCAGCCGGTGCTGTGGCTCGGGCGCTTCCCCGCGGCCAGCAAGGCGCCGGCGGAGCTGGCGCCGGGTGCGTCGCCCGCCGCCGCGCCCGTGCTGCTGGACCGCCTGGAGGCCGCCGCGGCGTCGTTCGAGAGCGATGCGGGAGCGGCTCGAAGCAAAACCGTCGAGCACCCGGCGTTCGGCCGCCTTCCCCTCGTGGACCTCGTGCGCCTGATGGAGATCCACACGAAGCACCATCACCAGCAACTGCCATCCGGCGCCGCCTGACCCGCCCAGGGAGAATCCGTGACCTCGCCTGACACCCTCCAATCCCTGCGCGACCAGGTCGCGGCGCTGCAGGTGATCCGCTGCCGCATGGTGCACGAGCGGGTGCGCGTGGAGGACGGCGTGGTGCTGCGGGCCACGCACGGAGGGCGGGAGCTGGTGCGCATGGGGCTGTGCAGTCCCGAGGTGCGGGGGCGCAACCTGGCGTGCGGGCACACGATGGCGCGCTACATCCTGTTCGATGCGGCGCGCGCGCTCGGTGCCGCGCACGAGCCCCTGCTGCGGGAGCTGGAGAGCGTGTCCGACGCCATCCACATCCTCGACCACCAGAAGGGCGACGCGGAGCGGCAGCTTGCCCTCGCGTCCGGGACGGAGGGTGCGTCCGCGCTCCAGGCGGCGGAGATCAGCCGCCTCGAAGCCCAGCACGATGCGTTCGCCGACCAGATGCGCGAGCTCCAGCGGGCGGTGCTCGCGCGGCTTGACGCGGCGATCGGCGGGCAGGGGCGCGCCTGAATGGCGGGCGAGCTCTCGGCGCGGCTGGCGGCGGTCGTGGAGGCGCTGCCGCTTCGCCCGGGGATGCGCGTGCTGGAGATCGGGTGCGGGCCCGGAGCCGCGGCGCGCGCTGTCGCGAGCCGCATCGGTGACGGGCACGTACTCGCCATCGACCGCTCCGCGAAGGCGATCCGCCAGCTCTCGGAAGCGTCGCCGGCCGAGATGGCGGCGGGGCGGCTGAGCGCGCGGCAGGTGGCGGTAGAAGACTTTGAGCTCGCGCCGGGCGAAGCTCCCTTCGACATCGCGTTCGCCATCCGCGTGGGCGCGCTCGACGGGCGCCACCCCGAGCTGCAGCGGAGGGCGCACCAGCGCATCGCGCGGGCACTGGTGCCGGGAGGCCGGCTCTTCATCGACGGCGGCGATCCGCTCAGGGAGGTCGTGCTGGAGGTGTAGAGAGCACGGCCAGGTGTGGTGCGCACCGCCCATTTCCATCATAGCTTCTCACACTTGACGGCACACCTGTTTCGCGCCAATCCAGCGAAGATGCATCCTGCGACTTCGGACCGATTCGGCCGGCCCGCCACCCCTCCGCGGCACCATCACCCCCTCCTTCGACGTTCACATGCCCTTTCTGCCCCTCCTCCTGATAGCCGCGTGCAATTCGTCCGACCCCGGACAGCGTGCCGGCTCGAAGTCCCGCTCAGGCAGCTCGACGAGCGGAGGTGGGTTCGTTCCGGTCGCGGGTGCCGACGACGACGAGCGGCCGTGGGCCTGCGGATTGAGCAACAGCGGCACATACGCCAGTCCCAGGCGCCACCCGGTTTGTTCTCCGTGCCTCTGTGCCTCTGTGTGAGCCCCTCGCGCGCCCGTCCATACTACCAAATTGCGCCTTAATGTTGCGCATTTAGCAAGATGGTGCTAGCGTAGCGGTGGGGCGGCGCAGCCTGCCGGCACTCCGCCATGCGCGGCCCCGCATATCGATCCACACTCCACGCGAGGATGCAAGATGATGCGTCGAATGATGGTGAAAGCGACCCTGGTCGCGGCGATGGGGTTCGCGGCGCTCGCGAGCCCGCAGCGGGTGCAGGCGAGCTCGCAGCAGCCGTGCTACACGTGCTACTACAACGGCGGGGAGTGCCCCGACGAGGAGACCCACGCGGCGATCTGCGAGAGCGTGATGGGAGACCTGTGCCCGCTGCCCGCCACGTGCGTCTGGGGGAACCAGGAATGCCCGTCCACGAGCTCGGTCCGGCTCACCTGCGGGCCGCGGTAGCAACGTCCAACGTGCCGGCCCCACTGGCAGGCTGGGGCCCGGCCGAGCGCCGAACGGCATAGCGAGGAGCAGCGTAAGATGAGCGAGAAGAGCGGAAGGCTTGAACGGGCAATGTCGATGGTGCTCACCCTGTGCGCCGTGCTCTTCGCCGGCATCCTGGTGAAGCGCGAGCTCGTGGATGCCGGCCCCACGACGCCGGTTCTCTCCACCACGCCGGAGCGCGTGGGCAACTGGGAGGAGCTGCGCGCCGCGGGCGTCCCCATCAGGTCGCCGGCGGCGCCCATCGTGGTGGTGGAGTTCGCGGACCTGGAGTGCCCCGCGTGCCGGGCGTTCCACACGCGGCTGGCGGAGACCGCGGCGGACATGAAGGTGGACGTGGGGCTGGTGATGGTGCACTACCCGCTGCCGATGCACCGCTTCGCGCGGCCCGCTGCACGGGCGCTGGAGTGCGCGCACTCGGCGGGCGCGGGGGCGCGCTTCCTGGACGTGGCGTATGCCCAGCAGGACTCGTTCGGCCTCAAGCCGTGGTCCGCCTACGCGGCCGAAGCCGGCGTCCGCGACACCGCCGCCTTCGCCACGTGCGCGCGGGACACGGCCCCCATCGCGCGAGTGGAGCAGGGCCGCCGCCTGGGCGAGGCGCTGGACGTGAACGGCACGCCCACCATCCTCATCAACGGCTGGCGCTTCCCCACCGTGCCGAGCGACGCCCAGCTCCGCGGCGCCATCCGCGCCTTCCAGCAGGGCAAAGAGCCGCCCGGCGCCTGACGCGGCTCAAAGGTTTTATCTCCGTGCCTCCGTGTCTCGGTGTGAGACAAAGTCCCGTACCGCCCGGTATACCGCCCCGTCGCGCAGGAGCCCCAGGTGGGAGATGCAGGCGGTCCGGTGGTTGGCGGCCCCCGCCAGCGTCACCGTTTCGGGCGGATCGATGATCTCGTCGCACGGGGACGCCCAGGTGGCGAAGCGCGCGCCCCCCGGCGTCTCGTCGCCCTCGTTGAGCGCGGCGAGAAAGGGCGAGCCGCGCCTCATCTCCCGGCACGACGGCGAGAAGCACAGCTCCGCGGCGAAGATGCCGTGGTTGGGCCCGCCCAGCGACACCCACGCATCCACCTTCCCCGCGCCGCGCAGGTTCTTGAGGTAGTAGCGGGCCGGGAGCGCACCCAGGGAGTGCGTGACGATGTCCACGCGCTCGGCGCCGGTGGCCACCAGGATCTGGTCCACCCGCGCGGCGATGCGCGCCGCGATCTCCGCGTTGGGCGCCTCCGCGTCGAATGTCCACGCGAACAGCTCCGCGCGCGGCCACCCGTCGTCCACGAAGCGCCCCGTCATCGTGCTCCACTGCGCTCCCCTCCCCCGCCACCCGTGCACGAACAGGATGGGATCGACCGTCCGGCGCGCCTCCTGTGCGGCGGCGGCGATGGGGAGCGCCGCGAGCAGGAGCGCGGCGAGTGCGGGCGGGCGGATGCGGATCACAGGCTTCCAGGGTTCGGGATGTGCCCGGATGGATGCAGGATCCGTCCCCGTCACAAGCGCGGCGGGATGTGCGTTCTCGGCCGGAACCCCTTCTCCGCACCCCTTGCCGCCACACGACGATGCCGCGCCTCCGCACCCTCTTCTCCGCCGCGCTGGTCCTCCTTCTCGCCGCGTGCGCCGGCGACGGCCCCACCGAGCCCCTGGTGGAGGGCCGCATGACCGGCACGCTGGACGGCGCCCCGTGGACCGGCCAGGCGTGGGCGTCGCTGCACCAGGGCTCGCTCACCGTGGGCTCCATGCGCGACCGCAGCGAGCAGCACGTGGCGCTGGAGGTGCGGTTCACCGGCCCGGGCCGCTACACGGTGCAGGCGGGAAAGGGCCGGTACTCCGAGACCGTGGGCCTAGACGTGCTCACCTACCAGGCCCCCGCCACCTCCGGCACTCTGGAGATCCGCACGTTCGACCTGTCGTCCGGCGAGATCACCGGCACCTTTGAGCTCACCGCCCGGGGCGAGCGCGGGGTCACGCGCTTCGAGCAGGGCGAGTTCGCCGCCCGCCTGGTCCCCACCCCCTGACCCGCAGGCTCGCATCACGACACAGAGGCACGGAGAACGACGCTGTTCTCCGTGCCTCTGTGCCTCTGTCTGAGCCCCGTGGTTCAGGCCGTGGAAGGCCCGATCCAGCGCTGCACCGCCGCCAGGAACTCCGACGGATAGCAGGGCTTGGGAATGTACCCGTCGGTAACCTCCTGCAGCATCCGCAGTTGCGCCGGCGTCACCGCGCTGGCGGTGAACGCCAGCACGGGGATGGGCGCCGTGCGCGGGTCAGCCTTGAGGAGCCGCGCCGCGTCCCACCCGCCCATCACCGGGAGCTTCCCGTCCATCACCACCATGTCGGGGAGCGCCTCGCGCGCCATCGACACGCCTTCCAGCCCGTCGCGCGCGTTGAGAACCTGGTACCCCGCGTAGTCCAGCGCGAGGGAGCAGATCTCCCGGACGTCCGGGTTGTCGTCCACGATGAGGACGGTCTTGCGTCCGCGGAAGGTGGTCATGGGAGGGTCTTTGGAGCGGGAGGCCGGGGGCGCGGCTGGATACCGCTCCGCACTCTAATGTTTCTCCATCACATTCGACAAGGCTTTTATTCAGCACACGTCCGGCACGTCCCGTGCGCGTGAACCGGCCGATTGGCAAACCTGTCCGGAGATGTGGATGCGACCCCAGACGACCCCCGTTTTCGAGGAGTTCGAGCGCGCCGCCGACGCGCGCCGTCGCGACGTGCACAGCACCGCGCTGGCCGCCGCGCTCACCGAGGCGCGCGCCGCCCTGGAGCGCGGGCTCGCGGCCGTTCTCGCGCGCGTGCCCTACCGCACGCGCCGCGTGGGCGACCTGCGCCCCAGCCGCACCGGGGGCCACGTGCACCTAGCGCTGGTGGACGACGCGGCCATCGGCGACTGGCGCCGCGTCCGCGGGCAGACGGTGTGCGGCGCGGCGCCCGGCCGCCCCGCCAGCGACCGCCCGGTGACCTGCGCCGCCTGCATCCGCCTCCTCGACCGCCACGTGGACGCGGAGCCGAACCCGCCGGAGCTGGGCCTGATCTGACCTCCCGCGACGGCACCAAAGAGCGGCGGCGCTTGTGCACGTGTCTTGCGTGACAAGATAGTGAGTGCGCCAACTGCTTACGCGAGGCAATGCGATGGACCGGGAGCTCAAGCGCGGAACGCTGGACATGGTGCTCCTCCGGCTCCTCTCGGAGCGGGAGATGTACGGGTACGAGCTGGTGGCGGCGGTGGAGGAGCGCACCGGCGGGGCCTTGGAGGTGGCGGGGGGGACGATGTACCCCGTGCTCTACCGGCTGGAGCAGGCCGGGTACGTGGAGCCACGCTGGCAGACGCCGGAGCGCGGCGCCGCGCGGAAGTACTACCGGCTGACCCCCGAGGGCACGCGCGAGCTGGAGCGGCTCGTGGGGGAGTGGCGCGCCTTCGTGCGCACGCTGGACCGCGTGCTGGAGCCGGAGGGCGCGCCGCGATGAACGAGGCCGAGCGCTACGTCCGCGAAGTGCTGCGCCACGTTCCCGCCGCCTTTCCCGAGAGGCGCGGGCGCATCGCGGCCGACCTGCGCAGCCACCTGGCCGAGAGCGTGGAGGCGGGCGAATCGGAGGCGGGGGCCGTGCGGCGGATGGGCGCGCCCCGGGAGACGGCCGCCACCTTTCTGGAGGGCGCGCCGCTCGTCCCCGCCCCGCTGGCCGAGCGGCTGGGCGCGTACCTGCTGGACAACCTGCTCTTCGCCGCGCCCGTTCTCGCCGCCTTCGCGCTGCTGGCCACCAGGGACGCGGGGCGCGTCGCCGCGCTCAGGAACCCCGTGGCGCCCGCCGACCAGCTCATCGTGGCCGCGGTCGGGATCGCCTCCGTCGCGTTCTCGGTGCTCTACTTCCCGCTCTTCGAGGCCCGCAGCGGTCAGACGCCGGGCAAGCGCCTCTTCGGGATCGCGGTGGTGAGGGCATCCGGGACGGCGGTGCGCCTGGGCGCGGCGCTGCTCCGCAGGCTCCCGTCGCTCTTCAACTTCGCGCTGCTGGACGCGCTCTTCGTCCCCTTTACCGCGCGGCGGCAGCGCGCGTTCGACCTGGTGGCGGGCACCGTGGTGGTGCGCGCTTCCGTGCCCGCGCGCGGGCGGCTCGCGTGGGTGCTGACGGGCGCGCTCGTGCTAGCGGCGGCCGCCTGCACCGTCGTGCTCGTATCGGCCACACCGGGCGGTCTCGCCGCTCTTCGCGAGGCGGGGGAGTGACCCCGCCCTTCACCCGTACCTGGAGAACCCGGATGCGCACCCTCGCTCCACTCGCCGCTCTCGCCCTCGCCGCCTGCGGCCCCGCCGACGGTGAGGCCGCCGCGGACGCCGCCGCCGCGCCGCCGGCCCCCTCCGCGGAAGCGCGGGAGAACGGCACCTTTCGCATCCTCAAGGGCGACAGCACCCTGGCCACGGTCCGCTTCCAGCGCACGCCCGCGCGGGTGCAGACGGAGATCTTCTCCGACTCCGCCGGCGAGCGCGTGACGTACACCGCGGAGCTGAGGCCCGACGCCACCGTCTCGCGCCTGCAGCTCCAGGGCTTCGCCCGCCGCGCGGACGCGGAGCCGAAGGCGCGCGCGAGCGTGGAGCTGCGCGGCGACAGCGTGTTCATGGAGTCCGTGCAGAACGGCCAGACGCAGGCCGCGCGCACCGCGGCTCCCGCCGGCCTGATCCCTATGCCCGTGGGCGAGTCGCTGGACATGATCGAGCAGGTGCTGCGGCGCGCGCGCGCGCTGGGCGGCGGCACGGCCCAGATCCCCGTCGTCGCGCTGGAAGACGGCGCCAAGTCCGGCACCGCCACGGTGACCTTTATGGGCGCCGACTCCGCGCGCGTCCGGTTCAGCCTCCCGGGCTCCACCAACGAGGTGATCGCCGCCACGGACGGCCAGGGCCGCCTGCTGGGCGGCCGCGTCCCGCGGAGCGGCTACGTCATCCGCCGGGAGCCGTAAATGGCAGTCTCACACAGAGGCACAGAGACACAGAGGAGAACGGCTCTCTGTGTCTCTGTGCCTCTGTGTGATCCACGTTCCGGGTGGTACCTTGAAGGCCACCCGAAACTCTCCCGGCACCATGGCACCCGAAGCGCGCCCCCGGCGCATCCTACTGGCGGACTGCGACTCGTACTTCGTCCGCTGCGCGCAACTGGCGGACCCCGAGGGCGCCGGCCGCGCCGAGCTCCTGATCGTGGGCGGCAGCCCGCAGGGGCGCGGCGTGGTGACGTCGGCCAGCTACGCCGCGCGGCGCTACGGGGTGCACGCGGGGATGCCGATGGGGCGCGCCCTCCAGCTCTGCCCGCGCGCCACGCTGGCCCCGGTGCCGGGCGAGATGGTGAGGCGCAAGCACGCGGAGGTGAGGGCGGTGCTGGACGAGTTCTCGCCCGTGGTGGAGGCGGCCAGCGTGGACGAGTTCTACCTGGACCTCACCGGCACCGAGCTCCTCTACCACAACGAGCCGCTGGAAGAGACCGCGCGCCGCATCCAGGCCGAGGTCCGCGCACGCACGGAGATCGTGGTGTCCGTGGGGGGCGCCACGTCGCGCATCCTGGCCAAGATCGCGGCGGGGGTCAACAAGCCGGCGGGGATCTTCGTGGTGCCGCCGGGCGGCGAGCGCGACTTCATGCTGCGCTGGGAGCTGGCCGACCTTCCCGGCGTGGGGCCCTCCTTCGCCGAGGCGCTGCGGCGGCGCGGGGTGGCCACGGTGCGGCAGGCGCTCGCCATCGACGTGGAGACGCTCACCGCGTGGATCGGCCCGGCGCGCGCGCGCTGGCTTCACGCCATCATCCGCGGCGAGGGGAGCGCCGAGGTCACGCCGCGCTCGCCGCAGAAGTCCGTGTCGCACGAGCGCACCTTTCCGCGCGACCTGGTGGACGAGCGGGAGATCGAGACGCGGCTGCTGGCGCTGGCCACCGAGACGGGCGCGTCGCTGCGCGCGGAGGGGATGAAGGCGCGCACGGTGACGGTGCGCATGCGCTACAGCGACTTCACCGACCGCTCCGCCAGCCGCACCCTCCCCGAGCCGCTGGAGTCCGACCGCGCGCTCTTCGCCGTGGCCCGCCAGCTCCTCCGCCAGCTCCGCGAGCGGCGCGGCGGGGGCATCCGCCTGCTGGGGGTGGGCGTGAGCAAGCTGGGCGAAGACGAAGACGCCGAGCCGCTCCTCTTTGAAGCGCCCGGCGGCATCGAGACCGAGCGCGACCGCAAGCTCTCGGAGGTGTCCGACCGGCTGCGGGCCCGCTTCGGCAAGGACGCGGTGGTGCCGGCGAGGATATCGAAAGGCGGGGAACGGGGAATGGGGAACGGGGAACGGTAACAACCAGGCTGTCCCCGTTCCCCGTTCCCCGTTCCCCGTTCCCCGTTCCCCAAGTCCTTGACCCGGGCGCCCCCGCGCACGCACACTGAAACAGGATCCGCGCGCGGATCGTATCCAACCTCGCGGCCGGCGTTCACGCGGGCCCGCCCGGGCGCCCCAGCGGGGGAGCCGCCCACCCACAGCAACGACGCAGGAGATCCACACGGTATGCCTACCATCCAGGCCCCCACGGGCCGCCCCGCCGGCCGCACCGGCCGCCCCAATCCGCTCGCCGGGATGCTGGGGAAGGTGCCGCTGGCGATCGCCGCGCTCCTCGTGCTGGCCCTCATGGCCTCCTCGGCCACGTACATCAACCCGGGGAACGTGGGGATTGTGATCCACAAGCTGGGCGGCGGCATCGATCCCAAGCCGCTGGGGCCGGGGGTGCACCTGCGCAACCCCGTGACCACCGGGATCGAGGAGTACCCGGTGTTCATGCAGACGCTGGTGCTCACGCAGGGCGCGGGCGAAGGCACGGCCAACGACGAGATCAACGTCAACAGCGTCGAAGGGCAGCCGGTGTCGCTGGACGTGTCGCTCTCGTTCGAGCTGGACCCCAGCAAGACGCCGGCGCTCTACTCCACCTTTCGCACGGACATCGAGTCCATCCAGCACGGGTACGTGAAGCAGGCGATCCGGCAGGCGCTGCAGGAGGTGGTGGGGAGCGAGGAGATCGCGGCCATCCTGGGCCCCAAGAAGGCGGAGACGGTGGCCAAGGCGCAGGCGCTGATCTCGCAGCGGCTGGGGACCTACGGGTTCATGGTGAAGCAGTTCACCATCAACGAGATCCGCGCGCCGGGCGCGGTGATGGAGGCCATCAACACCAAGAACGTGATGCAGCAGCAGGCGCTCACCGCGCAGAACGAGCTGCAAAAGAACACGTTCCAGGCGCAGGGCGACTCCATCAAGGCGGCCGGCCGCGCCATGGCGATCCTGGCCGAGGCCCGCGCCCAGGCCGAGGCCAACCGCCTGCTGAGCCAGAGCATCACCAACACGCTGGTGCAGTACGAGATGACCAAGCGCTGGGACGGCAAGATGCCGCAGGTGAGCGGGAGCGCGGTGCCCATGATCCAGCTCCCCCCGCGCGACTAACTTCGGGGCTCACACAGAGACACAGAGGCACGGAGAAAAAGTTCTTCTCCGTGCCTCTGTGTCTCTGTGTGAGATCGACCCCGGGCCGTCCCGCACCGCCGGGCGTTAAAACGCCCGGCTGAAGCTACGGGAAGGATTCATCCCCTCGCGCTGTTCTCCGTGCCTCTGTGTCTCTGTGTGAGATTCGGTTCAGCCGGGGAAGGCCGACCCTCCCTCCTGCTGCGGCTCGGTGCGGCGGGCGCGCACGCGGGGGGCGCGGCCAAAGGTGGACTGCACGGTAAGGTGAAGCGCGCGCGTGGTGGTGTTGCGCTCCGTGAGCTGGATGACGTTGTCGTCGCCGGCGTGCACGCGGAAGCGCTGCGTCTTGAACGGATCGGACAGGCGCAGCGTCACGCTCACCTTGTCGCGGTAGAAGCGCTGGCGCACCGACAGGTTGGCGAAGCCGAAGCTGTCGAACTGGCCGCCTTCGATGGGCACCGGCGCGCGGTAGAAGTACGAGCCGGTCACGGCCGTGCGCGGGCTAAGGTTGAGCGTGCCGGCCACCCGGCCGGACCACGTGACCCCGTCGCTCGCCAGGGCGGACTCACCGCCGCCGTCGGTGACGATCTGGTACACGTTGAACGACGCGAGGCCGCTGAACGCGGGGCCCAGCTTGAGCGTGCCGTTGAGGTCCGCGCCCCACGAGGTGCCCGTGTCCAGGTTCTTGAAGCTCACCGAGGTGACCTCGCGCTCCGCCACCGTGTCCGCCGTGTTGATGATGAAGCGGATGACGTCGGTGGTGCGGCGGTAGAACGGGGAGAGCTGCACCGAGCCCAGCGCCATGGAGCGCTGGTAGCTCAGCTCCACCGCGTCCGTGTACTCCGGGTTCAGCCGCGGATTGCCCAGGAAGACGTTCTGCAGGTCGAAGAAGGCGGGGAACGGGTTGAGCTCCTGCGTCACCGGGCGCCGCACGCGCCGCGAGTAGCTCAGCTTCACCTGCGACTGGTCGTCCAGCTTGTAGCTGGCGAGGGCGCTGGGAAAGAGGCTCGTGTAGTCGTACGGGAAGTTCTCGTCCGCGTCGGCCAGCGAGAAGTCGCGGGTGGCGTACTCCGCGCGCAGCCCGCCCTGCAGCTCCGCCTTGCCCGCCGCGTGGCTCACCACGCCGTACACCGCGTTCACCGTCTCGTCGAACTCCAGCGCGTTGCTCAGGTCGCTGCGCACGAACGCGCCGGTGCCCAGCGCGTCGCGCATCACGGCGTAGTCCCGGTCCATGTAGCGCGAGTTCCCCTTGTACCCCGTCTCCAGCTTGGTGCGCTCGGACAGGGTGCGCGTGTAGTCCGCCTGCGCCGTGAGCTCGTACGAGCGCGTGTCCGTCTGGTTGGTCTCCGCGTCCACCCGCGCGCCGCCGGCCAGCGGCTGGCGGAACAGGCCGGTGAAGTCGTCGTCGTCCAGGCGGTTGATGCGCACCTCGGCGGCGATCTCGTGCCGCTGCGGCTCCAGCGTGCGCTTGAAGGCCAGGGTGTAGTCGATCATCCGCGAGTCCTGCTCCGAGTCGCGCACGCGCTGGTACTCGTCCAGCAGGATGCGCGTGGCGTCCAGCTCGCTGTACGCGCTGTTGGAGTCTTCGGTGGAGCCGCGGGAGTTGAGGAGCAGCCCCGTGGAGAGCACGTCGCGCTCGCTGAGGCGGAAGTCCACGGCCGCGTTGAAGTTGTGGCCGCCGTTGCCGTTGGTGCCGCGGATGTCCTGCTCCGTGTACGAGCGCGGGGTGTTGAGCCGCGTGCGGTCGTTGATCCCCACCAGCCCGCGCTCGTCGGAGGTGAAGCCGTAGCTCAGCGCCATGGTGGCCGGGCCGCGCTGGTACCCCAGGTTGCCCGACGCGATGTAGCGGTCCGCGGTGGAGGCGCCCACCGTGACGCCGCCGCCCAGCCCCAGCTCCACGTTCTGCTTGAGGACGATGTTGATGATGCCGGCCATCCCCTCGGGGTCGTACTTGGCCGAGGGGTTGGGGACCACCTCCACGCGCTCCAGCGTGTTGGCGGGGAGCTGCCGGAGGTAGCCGGCGAGCTGCTCGCCGCGGATGGGCGAGGGGCGGCCGTTGATCTGCACCACCACGTTCTCGTTGCCGCGCAGGCTCACCTTGCCGTCCGAGTCCACCTGCACCGACGGCACCGCTTCCAGCACCTCGCTGGCGGTGGTGGCGGCGGGCGCCACCTCGCGGATCTGGTAGCTGTTGCGGTCCGGCGCGATGGTGACGGCCTGGCGCGTCGCGGTCACCTCCAGCGTCTCCAGCGCGATGGCCGCGCGCGCCAGCCTCACGCTCCCCGCGTTCACCCGCGGCGAGGCGGCGCTCACGGCGACGCGCGCGTCGTGCGCGCCGTACCCCATCATGCTCACCTTGATCAGGTAGCTTCCCGGGCGCAGCCCTTCGATGCGAAAGGTGCCGTCCGCGCGGGCGATGGCGCCGGCCACCAGCGTGGAGTCGGCTGCGCTGCGCACGGCGACGCTGGCGCGGCCCACCGGTGCTCCGCTCTCCGCGTCCAGCACCGTGCCGCGGATCTCTCCGGGGCCGGCGGCGGGCGGCTGCTGCGCGGCGGGCGGCTGGGCCGGTGTCTGAGCGAGGGCGGGCCCCGCGGCCAGCAGGCCCAGGGCGGGGAGGATGAAGCGGCGCATGAGAGAGACTCGCGGGAGAGGGGGGAGGGAAACCGGGCCCAGCGCGCTACGTTGCACCCCGGGCCGCGGTTTCAACCTCGAAACTACCGGAATCAGCCGCTAATCACAAGCGGTCTGAAAGTGACAGTACGTCGGTTTCAGCGCGGCAGGTGGGGGGGGCCAAAGTGCGTGAGTGCGTGAGTGCGTAGGTGCGCTAACAGCAGTAAAACGCACCCACGCACTCACGCACTCACGCACTGCTGTTCACCGCGGCAAATACTGGCCGGGAATCGGCATGTCCGGGCGCTCCGCTTCCCAGTACACGGAGACGATCCACCAGCGGGTGCCGTCGTTGAGGAGCTGGATGCTGTTGATGCCGCGGATGGTGGTGCCCTCCGTCTCCATGCGGCCCTCGTAGGTGCTGAAGACGTGGGCGATGTGGCCGAAGCGCTCCACGCGGCTCGCGATCTCCCGCTCGCGGAAGCCCACGCGCTCCAGCAGGGGGCCCGAGCTGGCGATGTAGTCGTTCACCGAGAGCAGGCGGATGCCCACGGTGCCGTCCGGGCGCGCGCCGCTGGGCATCAGGCGGCCGTCCGGGATGAAGAGCGACCGCATGCGGTTCCAGTCGCGCGCCTGCCCCGGCGGGCCGGAGATCACGTCGTAAAGCGCGCGCAGGATCGCCTCGATGGACGCCACGTCCTCCGCCTTCGCGGCGGGGACGGTGATGGACACGGGGTGCGAGGCGGCCTGCGGCACGGGTGTCTGCGCGCCCAGCGGCGCGGCCAGGCACACGAGTACGGCGACGGACGGGAGGAGGCGCATGGCGGACCCGGAGGAAGGAGGGTGGGAGCTCACGCGGAGGCACGGAGATGAAGTCGTCTCCGTGCCTCCGTGTCTCTGTGTGAGCCTACGCTTTCCGGTTCTTGTCGATGATCGCGGCCAGGATCAGCAGGAACGCCAGGAGGCGCAGGCCGTAGATGAGCGTCTCGTCGCGGGTGGTGAGCGCCAGGGCCAGGCGCTGCACGGCGAGCAGCGCGAAGGCGACCGAGAACACCAGGAAGAGGCGGTCCCCCGTCTCGCGGCGGAAGCGGAGGAAGAAGAGGGCCGCCACCAGGTAGCCGGCCACCAGGACGCCCGAGATCAGGTGCACCACGGCAGCCCCCCGCGCGTGGGAAGGGGCGCCGCGCTCATCGGGCGTCCCACACGAAGCCGTAGAGGAGGAGCGCGATTCCGGCCACCGCGGGGATGGTGCGCCACACGGAAAGGTCCATGTCGGGCACTACCTGCTTGTCCACGAAGAGGATCACGTTGTTGAGAGCGAGCCCCGTGAAGCAGAGCCCGCTCCACAGCAGCAGGCGCACGCGGCTTCGCGTGTAGCCCCGCAGCAGGAGGAAGGCGCAGGCGGTGCTCGTGAGCGCGCAGAGCGCGTATACCAGGGTGGCCACGGTCAGTCCCTCCTCACACGGAACGCGTCGGCGAAGCTGCGCAGCGGGTCGGCGGGCTTCGCGAAGACGAGCTGGATGACGGCCACCCGCGAGGCGCGGTACGCGGCGGCGAGCGCCGACACCTGCTGGCGCAGCCCGCCGCTGGCGGGGGCGTAGCGGTAGGTGGGGTCCGCCGCGCCGTCGGAAGCGGCAAGTCCCTGCGCCACCAGCCCCTCCAGGCTGCCGATGGCGGCCGCGGGCACGGTGAACACCTGCCGGCTCACCTCGTCCGCGGTCCACCCGCGCTCCGGCTCCCGCTCCAGCAGGAGCAGGATCTCGAGCATCTCGGCCGACGCGATGCGCTCGGCGATCAGGCGCCGCACCTCGTCGGGGATCTGGACTTCGGCCACCGGTCCTCCGCTGCAGGCTGTCCCCCTCATCCCAGGCCGCCGAAGGTGGGGCGCGGGGCACGGGGTGTCAAGCATCCCGCGCCGGGGCGGGTACGGGTGTTGCCAAGCTCGCCACGGACGAAGTCCATCCACCTGGAGTCCCCGATGCCCGGCACCGCGTGAACGACCCCCGCACCGATCCCGAGCGCCTTGCCGCGCTGCGCGAGAGCGGTCTGCTGGACAGCGCGCCCGAGGAATCGCTCGACGTGCTCACGCGCCTGGCCGCCCGGCTGGTGCGCGTGCCCGCGTCGTTCATCTCGCTGGTGGACGAGCACCGCGACTTCTACAAGAGCTGCGTGGGGTTCGGCGAGCCGCTGGCCACGGTGCGCGAGCTGGAGGGCACCACCTTCTGCCACTACGCCATCGCCAGCCCGGGCCCCCTGGTGATCCCGGACACGGTGGCGGACCCCGTGTACCGCGACGTGCCCACGGTGAAGACGCTGGGCGTGGCCGCCTACATCGGCATCCCCATCCGCACCGGCGAGGGGCAGGTGCTGGGCTCGTTTTGCGCCATCGACTTTGAGCCGCGCGCGTGGACGGCGGACGAGATCGAGACGATGGTGGTGCTGGCCGGGTCCGCGGAGCGCGAGCTGGAGCTGCGCAGGCGGGGGCGCGAGACGGAGGCGCTGCTGGCGCAGCTCCAGGAGCAGCAGGCGGAGCTGGAGCTGCAGGTGGAGGCCGCGCACGAGCTGAACGCGGAGCTGGAGCGAAGCGACGCGCGCGCCCGGGCGCTGCTGGACTCGGCGGGCGAGGGGATCTACGGGATGGACCTGGAGGGGCGCTGCACCTTTGTGAACGTGGTTGCGGAGCGGCTGCTGGGGTACGCGCCCGGCGAGCTGCTGGGGCGCGAGATGCACTCCGCCATCCACCACACCCGCGGCGACGGCACCCCCTACCCCGCCGCCGAGTGCCCCATCGGCCGCGTGGCGCGCACCGGCACCGAGGCGCGGCTGGAGAACGAGCGGCTCTGGCGGAAGGATGGAACCAGCTTCGCCGCCGAGTACGCCGCCGCGCCCATGCTGGAGGCGGGCGAGGTGACCGGCGCCGTGGTCACCTTCCTGGACATCACCGCGCGCCGCGTGGCCGAGGCGGAGCGCGCCCGCATGGCCGCCGTGGTGGAGAGCTCGGCCGACTTCATCGGCATCGCCACGCCGGACGGGAGGACGTCGTACCTGAACGCGGCGGGGAGGCGCATGGTGGGGCTGGGCGCGGCGGACGAGGCGCCGCGCGCCACCATGGCGGACTTCCTCTTCCCCGAGGACCTTCCCCTGCTGGAAGGGACCATCGTGCCGGCGGCCGTGCGCGAGGGGCGCTGGCGGGGGGAGATCCGCTTCCGCCACTTCGGCACGGGCGCGGCCATCCCCGTGCTGTACGAGCTGTTCCGCCTCACGGACCCGGCCACCGGGCGGCTGGTGGCGCTGGCCACCGTCACGCGCGACCTCACGGAGCGGGAGCGGCTGCTGAGCGAGGCGCAGCACGCGCGCGCCGAGGCGGAGCGGGCCAACCAGGCCAAGAGCCAGTTCCTGGCCAACATGAGCCACGAGATCCGCACCCCCATCAACGCCATCATCGGCTACGCGGACCTGCTGGACGCCGACGTCGCCGGCCCCCTGTCGCCCCCGCAGCGCGACTACCTGGGCCGCGTGCGGCGCAGCAGCCAGCACCTGCTGGGCCTCGTCAACGACGTGCTGGACCTGGCCAAGGTGGAGGCCGGCGAGATGACGGTGCTTCACGAGGAGGGCACGGTGGCCGAGGCGGTGGCCGCCGCCCTCCACTTCGTGTCGCCGCAGGCGGGGGAGCGGGGGATCGAGCTGGCCGCGCCGGACGGGTGCGGCGCGGGCGCGCGCTTCCTGGGCGACGAGGACCGCGTGCGGCAGATCCTCGCCAACCTCCTCTCCAACGCCGTCAAGTTCACGGCGCGCGGGGGGCGCGTGGCCGTGCGGTGCGTGCAGCGCGACGCGGAGGCGGAGGTGGGGGCCGGGCCCTGGCTGGCGGTGGAGGTGGAAGACACGGGGATGGGGATCGCGCCGGAGCAGCTCGCGCGCGTGTTCGAGCCCTTTGTGCAGGCGGATGGCGGGCACACGCGCACCCACGGCGGCACGGGGCTGGGGCTCACCATCAGCCGCCGCTTCGCCCGCATGATGGGGGGCGACCTCACGGTGCGGAGCCGGCTGGGCCAGGGATCGTGCTTCACCCTGTGGCTGCCGGCGGCGGAGCGGCGCGGCACCCCGCGCACCCTACCGGCCTCCGCGGGCGAGGGATGGCCGGCCTCGGTGCGCGACCTTCCCGGGCTGGGCGCGGCGGGGCGCAGATTGTCCGAAGCGGCGGAGCGCGTGGAGGACGCACTGCGCGCCGCCCTCCTCACGGACCCCGAGGTGCCCGGCGCGCGCGAGCTGGAGTCCGCGCAGTTGGGGGACCACGCGGGCGCCTTCGTGGCGGCGCTGGGGAGGATGCTGGAGACGCTGCAGGAGCGCGGCTCCAGCCCCGCGGACCTGGAAGACACCGAGGCCATCCTGGAGCTGATCGCCATCCGCCACGGCCGCCAGCGGCGCCGCCTGGGGTGGAAGCGCGCCGCCGTGCTCCGCGAGTACCGCCTGCTGCACGCGCTGGTGGACGAGGTGGCGCGCACCGCGCTGGACGCGGAGGAGCCGGACGGCGCGCTGGGCGTGGTGCACCGCATCCTCGACCGCGCGGAGGCCGCCAGCCTCGCCGCCCACGACCGCCCGGGCGAGGAGGCGCCGGACGCGTGACGGAGCGCGAACGGGTGTTTGCGGCGCCCTCGGGGCGCGGCGTAGATTCGGCCTCTCCACCGCTCCTCTTCTCCCGTCCGTGAGACCATGATCGGAACCAGGCTCGTCGTCGCGCTCGCCGCCGTGCTGTGCTTCGCCGCGGAGGCCCGCGCGCAGGAGGGCGCCGCGCCCAATCCCTCGCTTCTCACCCGCGAAGAGCTCGTGGCCACCGGCCGGCCCACGGTGCACGAGGCGGTGCGGGCGCTGCGCGCCAACTGGGTGCGCTACCGCACTTCGGCGCGGCGCTTTCCCGCCGTGTACGTGGACCAGGTGCGGGCGGAAGACGACGAGCAGGTGCTCCAGAGGCTGCGCCCGGCGGAGGTGATGTGGGTGCAGTACTCCACACCTACGGAGGCCCGCGCCCGCTTCGACTCCCTCAACACGTCGGGCGTGCTCCACGTTTCCACGCGGCTCCCGCTGTCGGCGGCGCACCCGGCCACGGTGCAGCCACCCGAGTTCCAGGGCTCGCCGGGCGTGTCGCTGGCCGCCCTGGGCATGCGCGGCGTCACCTCCGGCAACCGCTTCGAGTTCATGAGCGGCACGGGGGTGGGCGTGGGGCTCTCGGTGCCGGTGGCGCGCGCCACGGTGCTGCTGGGGTCGGTGCAGGCGGGGAGGCTGGACGGCTGCGCGTGCTCCAGCTACGGCAATTTCGAGCGCGAAGCGGAGCTGCTGAGCGCCGAGGCCGGGGTCAAGATCCGCGGGACGCGCTCCCGGGTGTACGCGCCCTACGTGGCGGGGCTCATCGGGGTGAGCCGGGTGACCATGACGGAACGCCCGTCCACGCCGGGGGCGGTCTTTTCCGGGAACGGGACGGAGAACGGGGTGAGCGCCTCGCTGGCCGCGGGGGTGGACCTGCGGCTGGGGTCGCGCGTGTTCGTGAGCCCCGAAGCGCGCCTCTCCGGCGTCAGCTCCACGCGGTGGAACACGGGGCGCGTGGGCTCGCTGCAGTTGGGCACCACCATCCTGCTGGGCCGCCGAGCGCCGTGACGCCAAGCTTCCGCCCCGCTGCGGAAAGCGACATATTCGGGCATCCATCGAGGTTCACCGGAGCGAGCACGGCCATGGCCTACCGGGAGTTCACTGACGGCGGGGGCGTTGCGTGGCGGGCATGGGACACGTATCCCGGCTCCGCCGCCAACGTGCGCCCGGGCTTCGAGAGCGGCTGGCTGGGCTTCGAGTGCGACGGCGAGCGCCGCCGCCTGGCCCCCGTCCCCGCCGGCTGGGAGACGGCCAGCGACGACGAGCTCCGCTCCATGCTGGCCGAGGCGCAGCCCAACCGCCCCGCCCGCGCCGCCGCGCTCGCCGCCGATCCCGCGCCGGAGCCGGCCGCCGAGCCCCAGAGCCCCGCCGCCGAGGTGCCGCCCGTGGAAAAGCCCTCCCGCTCCAACCCCGTCCTGGAGCGCGTCCGCAGCGTTCTCCGCGCCGTCGACCACACGCTGCGCGGCTGACACCTCCTCCCTGTGTCTCCGTGCCTCTGTGTGAGATTCTTCTTCAGCCGGTCCAAGTGACCCTCTCCCTGCTCGCCCTCTCCGCATCGACCCCGGCGTTCTTCACCGAGATCGCGGCGCTGCTCGTGTCCGGCGCGGCCATCGCCTACCTGGGGTCGCGGCTGCGGCTGCTCCCCATCGTGGGCTTCCTGATGGCGGGGGTGGTGATCGGCCCCAACGCGCTGGGGCTGGTGAAGAACCGCGAGCTGGTGGACGCCGCCGCCGAGGTGGGGGTGGTGCTCCTGCTCTTCACCATCGGCATCGAGTTCTCGTTCGAGAAGCTCAACCGCATCCGCCGGCTGATCTTCGGGGCGGGCGGGCTGCAGGTGATATTGGCCACCGGCGTTACGGCGGGGCTCCTCTCGCTCTTTGGCGTGGGGTGGCGGGCGGGGGTGTTCACCGGGTTCCTGGTGGCGCTCTCCTCCACCGCCATCGTCCTCAAGCTGCTGGGCGAGCGCGGCGAAACGTCGTCCGAGCACGGGCAGGTGGCGCTGGGGCTCCTCATCTTCCAGGACCTCGCCATCATCCCCATGGTGCTGCTGGTGCCCATGCTGGGGGGCGCGGGCGGGCCGCCGCAGGAGATCGCCTTCGCCCTCCTGCGCGCGGCGGGGATCATCGCCGTGGTGCTGCTGGTGGCGCGCCGCGTGATGCCCCGCCTGCTGGACGTGGTGGCGCGCACCTGCTCGCCCGAGCTCTTTCTGCTCACCGTGGTGGCGGTGTGCTTCGGCACGGCGTACCTCACCTCGCTGGCGGGGGTGAGCCTGTCGCTGGGGGCGTTCCTGGCCGGGCTGCTGGTGAGCGAGAGCCGCTTCAGCGAGCACGCGCTGGGCGAGATCCTCCCGCTGCAGATCCTTTTCAGCGCCACCTTTTTCGTGTCGGTGGGGATGCTCACGGACCTGGGCTTCCTGGCGCGCAGCCCGCTGCTGGTGGCCGCCGTGGTGGCGGGGGTGCTGGCCGTGAAGTTCGCCACGACCGCCATCGGGGTGCGCGCGCTGGGGTACCGGCTGCCGGTGGCCGCGGCGTCCGGGCTGGTGCTGGCGCAGGTGGGGGAGTTCTCGTTCGTGCTGGAGCGGGCGGGGCGCGAGGCGGGGCTCACGCCCATGGGGATGGGCGAGACGGGGTCGCAGGCGTTCATCGCCACCACCGTGCTGCTGATGATCCTCACCCCCCTGCTGGCCGCGCTGGGCACGCGCCTGTCGGGGCACATGGCCGCGCACGAGCAGGCCGCCGCCATCGCGCGCATGCCCGAGGACGCGGACGCGTCGCACCTCCCGCAACTGGACGGGCACGTGGTGGTGGCCGGGTACGGCGAGGCGGCGCGCGTGCTGGTGAGGGTGCTGCACGGAACGGGCGTCCCCTACCTCATCACCACGCTCAACCCGCAGGGCGCCAGCGACGCGGAGGCCGAGGGCCGCCCCGTGCTGCGCGGCGACTCGTCGCGCGCGCGCACGCTGCAACTGGTGGGCACCGAGCGGGCGCGGGTGATGGTGATCGCCGACGACGAGCCGGTGATGGCGCAGCGCATCGTGACCGTGGCGCGCTCGCTCAACCCGTCGCTCCACATCGTGGTGCGCACCCGCTACGCCGCCGACGCGGAGACGCTGGCGGGCGCCGGCGCGGACACGGTGGTGGCGGAGGAGACGGAGGCGGTGGTGCGCCTGGCCGGCGGCGTGCTGCGCCAGATGGACCTTCCCTTCGCCGAGGTGGAGGAGCAGGAGGAGCGGATCCGCCGCGCGGCCGCCGCCCCCGCGCCCGCCGCGGCCACCACCGCGCACGCCACGCTGCCGGACCCGGAGCAGGTGGTCACCTTCGCCCCGGCGGAGGCGACGCGCTGCGCGCACCTGGCGCAGGTGCGCCCCGTGCACCCCAGCGCCCGCGGCTGCGAGGAGTGCCTGCGTACCGGCGACGGCTGGACGCACCTGCGCATCTGCATGACGTGCGGCCACGTGGGGTGCTGCGACTCGTCTCCCAACCGCCACGCCGCCGCCCACTTCCACCAGACCCGCCACCCGGTGATGCGCTCCGCCGAGCCCGGGGAAAGCTGGGGGTGGTGCTACGAGGACTCGCTCACCCTCTAAAAGCCTGGGCTCACACAGAGGCACAGAGGCACAGAGACGACTTCATCTCCGTGCCTCTGTGCCTCTGTGTGAGCCCCCTTACCTGGCCAGGACGTGCGCGACGATCGCGTTCGCGTGGCCGTGGCCCAGGCCGTGTTCCGTCTTGAGCCGGTTGACCCTTTCCATGTGCGTCAGGCCGTCCAGCCCGCGCGCGATGCCGAGCCAGTGCTCGATGGGCTCGCCGTACTTCTTTTCGATCGAAGGGAAGTAGGAAGCGGGTCCCTTCGCCTTTTCATCCGCCATGTAGTTCTCTCCGTTCGAGGCCGTGAGCCGGATCCTAGTCGGCGGGCGCCACCAGGACCTTGTCGATGCGGGGGCCGTCCATGTCCACCACTTCGATGCGGAAGCCCTCGGAGATGACGTGCTCGCCCACGCGGGGAATGCGGCCCAGGCGGGTGACGATGAGGCCGCCCACGGTCCTGTAGGCGGCGCGCTCGTCGGCGCGGCGCTCCTCCAGGCCCAGCGCTTCGCGGAAGTCGTCCACCGAGATGCCGCCGTCCATCAGGAAGCTGCCGTCGTCGCGCCGCACCACCTGCGGGTCGCTGGGGGTGGTCTCCCAGGCGACGTCTTCCAGCAGGTCGTCGCGGGTGAGCACGCCGTCCACGCCGCCGTACTCGTCCACCACCACCGCCATCCCGGACGAGGTGTCGCGGAAAAGCTCCAGCATCTGCAGCGCGCGGGTGTTCTCGGGGACGAAGATGGGCTGCTTGAGCACCTCCTGCAGGTCCATGGGGTGTCCGCGGAGCGCCTGGTCCCACAGGTCGCGGATGTCCACCGTGCCCACCACGCGGTCCAGCCCGCCGTCGCACACCAGGTAGCCCGGGCGCGGCTGGGCGATCATCTTGGAGCGAACCTCCGCCTCGCCGTCGGTGACGTCCACCCAGGCGACGCGGTGGCGCGGGGTAGCGAGGTCCACCACGCGCCGGTCGCCCAGCCAGAAGACGCGCTCCACCAGGTCCTGCTCGCTCTCGTGGATGACCCCCGACTCGGTGGCCTCCTCCAGCAGCGCCGCCACGTCCGCGTCGGTGACGGCGGCGTCCGTGTTCTTGCGGATGCGCAGCGCCCGCATCACCATGCGGCTGGAGAAGGTGAGGATCCACACCAGCGGCGCCGCGGCGCGCGACAGGGCGTGCATGGGCCCCGCCACCAGCGAGGCGATGCGCTCCGGGTGCCCCAGCCCGATCTCCTTGGGCACCAGCTCGCCCACGATGAGCGACAGGTAGGTGATGGCGAGCACCACCAGCCCCAGCGCCACCCCGTGCGCGTACGGCGCGATCATGGGGAAGCCGCCCAGCCACCCGGCCACGGGCTCGGCCAGCGCCGCGCCGCCGAAGGCGCCGGTCAGCACCCCCACCAGCGTGATCCCCACCTGCACGGTGGCCAGGAAGCGCGACGGGTCGTCGGACAGGGCGAGCGCGCGGCGGGCCCCCGCGTCGCCCGCGTCGGCGCGCTGCTGGAGGCGTACGCGGCGGGCGGACACCACGGCGATCTCGCTCATGGAGAAGACGCCGTTGAGCACCAGGAGCGCGAGAACTATGAAGACTTCGGAGGCCATAGCCTGGATATACTTCTAGGAAGCAGCAGGGGACGAATCCGTGGAATCTGGGGACGAGGGGTGCGTTGTCAAACCGCACGCCCTCTTCTCTGTGTCTCCGTGCCTCCGTGTGATACGCTTTTCAGGCCGGGAGCGTGCACGCCAGGCGGCTCAGCGTGGCCGGGTCCTTTTTCTTCCCCCCCTCGCTGGTGAGGTACAGGGTGCCGCTGCCGCCAAAGGAAACCGCCTCGCCCTGCGCCTCCTTGAGGGGAGACACGTCGAAGACGAGCGGCGTGGCCGGGTCGCGCGAGGTGAGCTCCCGCGCGCGGTAGAAGGAGAGCGCGCGCAGCGTGCGCAGCACCACCCACTGCCCGTCGGCCGAGGCGGAGGCGCCGGTGATGCGCTCGCGGCGCTGGCCCTGCTGCTCCGCCAGCACGCGGATGCGCTCCAGCCGCGCCGTGGTGCCCGCCTGCATCGGCTGCGGGAAGCGGTACACGGCCACGGGGCCCGTCTCGCCCTTGGTGACGATGTACACCGCGCCGTCCGGCGTCACGAAGAGCGCTTCGGCGTCCTGCGGGCCCTCGGGGTACGTGGCGTGGAACGCCTCGGCCGGGCGCGATGCGGGGTCGCCGGGCGCGGGCTCGGGCACGCGGTACACGGTCACGCGGGGGCGCGCCGCCGCGTTGTCGCCGATGTCGGCCACGAACAGGCAGCGGCCGCCGGGGCACGGGCCCGCCGCCACGTCTTCCCAGTCCTGCACCGCGGCACCGGTAACCCGCACGGCGCCGCGCGCCGCCCCGTCCAGCCCGACGGCCACCAGCACGGGGTCGCCGGAGTCGTTGTGCGTCCACAGCACGCCCCCCGCCGCGGCCACCCCGCTGGACTCGTGCACCGTCTCGGGCAGCGGGAGCGCGGAGGCGTCCACGCGGCAGAGATCGGCGCTGGCGGGCGCGGGGCGCACCGGGGGCGTGAGCGGAGACGCGCGCACGGCCGGGGCCGGCGCCACGGCCGTCTCCGCCGCGCGCGTGGGCCCCGGCCGTTCGCCGTGCCCCGTGATGTACGAGCCCGCCGTGCCCACCACCACCATGAACAGCGTCAGCAGCAGCAGGGCTTTGAAGATCGGGAAGTCGTTCGGCATGGCTGCCGGGATCGCATCCACCGTGCCGCGGCGGGCCGAACAGCGAAGTGTCACACAGAGACACAGAGGCACGGAGAAAGAACAACTTGGCTCGTGTAGTTTTCTCTGTGCCTCTGTGCCTCTGTGTGAGGCCTCACTTCTTCCCCGCGTCCACCGGGTCGCCGAAGCCGGCCAGGTCCGGGCGGAAGCCGAGCGCCTCCAGCGACCTCGGCTCGCGGCGCGGGTACACGCGGCGGGCGATCTCCGGGGCGTAGCGCAGGCCCACCGTGCCCACCAGCGACAGGGTGAGGACGAGCAGGGCGATGGTGGCGCCCACGGCCGTGAGCCCGGCCGTCACCGCGATCCCGGCCAGCAGGATGGAGAACTCGCCGCGCGGCACCAGCGTGAGCCCAAGCGTGAGGGCGTTGCGCTTGGGGAGCTGGTCGCGCCGGCCGATCCACATCCCCGCCCACACCTTGAGCCCCACCCCCAGCACCGCCAGCAGCAGCGCCGGCAGCCACACCCCCGCGAACGAGGCCGGGTCCAGCGAGAGGCCGAAGCCCAGGAAGAACACGGCCGCGAACAGCCCCTGCGGCGGCCCGAAGAGGCGCTCGGCGCGCTCCTTGTGCTCCGTCTCGGCCAGCAGCAGCCCGGCCAGGAAGGCGCCGATCGCCTCCGACAGCCCCGCCGCCAGCGCGCCCCACGACAGCAGCAGCACCACGCCGCCGGAGAGGAGGATGAAGAGGTCGTCGCTGTCCAGGTCGAAGGCGCGGTCCAGCACGGGGCGCGCGTACAGCGCCACCAGCACCACGGCGGCAAAGAACACCACGGCCTTCCCCATCCCCCAGAGCGCCGCGCCCATGCTGGGCTCGTCGGCCAGCACGGCGCCGGAGAGCACGGCCAGGAAGAGGGCCATGAACAGGTCCTCGAACACCAGCACCCCCAGCGCCACCTCCGTCTCCGGGTTGGCGGAGCGGCGCAGCTCGATGGTGCTCTTGGCGATGATGGCGCTGGACGACACGTAGAACGCGCCGCCCAGGAGCAGCGCCCCCGCCCATCCGCCCCCCACCCACAGCCCCACCAGGAAGCCGGCGGGGAAGCACACCAGCAGGTCGATGCCGCCGTTGCGCACGATGCGGCGCCGGTCGCGTAGCAGCGCCCCCACCGAGAACTCCAGCCCCATGAAGAAGAGGAGGAGCACCACGCCCAGAGTGGCCAGCACCTCCACCAGGTGCGCGTCCACGTTCATGGGCCTCACCGCCATCCCCAGCAGGATGAAGGCGGGGATGACGGACTGGCCGAGCCGGTCGAAGAGGAGGCCGGCGAGGGCGAGCGCGGCGAGGATGGCCCCCGCGCCCAGCAGGAATTCGCCGTGCATCTACCCGTCGCGCCCGGAGCCGCGCAGCAGGTCGCCGAAGCGTCCCACCTGCGCGCGGTCGCCCACCACCACCAGCGTGTCTCCAGAGGCGAAGCGCTCGTCCGGCTGCGGGTTGGGGAGGGCGTTGCCGTCGCGGAGGATGGCGATGACGCTGGCCCCCGTGCGCTCGCGCACCGCAGCCTCGGCCAGGCTCTGCCCGGCGAGCGGCGACCCCATCCCCACCTTGAGCCACTCCACGGCGAGCTGCTGGAAGACCATCTCCATGGACTCGGCCACCACGGGCTGGAAGTAGGCGCCGCCCAGGATGGCGCCCAGCTTGCGCGCCTCCGAGTCGTCCATGCGGATGGCGTGCGAGGGGTAGTCCTCCCCCCGCTCGAAGTGGTAGATCTCGCGGTGGCCGCTGTTGTGGATGATGACCGTCATCCGGTCGCCGTCGCTGGTGGTGAGGGCGAACTTCTTCCCCACCCCGGGGAGGTCGTGCTCGCGGATTTCCATGGAATTACGAGTTGAGGGAAGTGCGTGAGTGCGTTAGTGCGTTGAGTGCGTTTTTACTGCGGTTAGCGCACTCACGCACTAACGCACTCACGCACTTTTTCACCCCCGCTCCGCGATCAGCCGCGCCACGGTGTCGGCGAGGCCGCGGGGGTCGGTGGGCTTCAGCACGAACGCGTCGCAGCCGGCGGCTTCGGCGCGGGCCTGGTCTTCGGCCTGGCCGTGCACGGTGAGCACCAGCACGAGCACCTGCGCGGTGGCGGGGTCCGCCTTGATGCGCGCGGTGGCGTCCCAGCCGTCCACCCCCGGGAGGCCGGCGTCCATCACCACCAGGTCCGGGCGGTGGCGCTGCACGGCCTCCACCCCGGCGGCGCCGTCCAGCGCCTCCAGCACGAAGTACCCCGCGTGCCTCAGCACCGTGCCGTAGATGGCGCGGCTGTCTTCGTCGTCTTCCACCAGCAGCACCGTGCCACGCGGCTCGGTGGCGGGTGACGAAGCGGGCGCGGCGTTCATGGTGCTCCGTGTTGGGGCGGTTCTGCCGGGAGGGGGGTGTGATGGATGAATTGTGCCGTGGGGATGGGGAAGGGGCTCACACAGAGGCACGGAGGCACAGAGAAGAACTTCTCTCTGTGCCTCCGTGCCTCTGTGTGAGATTCACTGCCCCGCGAAGAGGAGCCGGGTTGCCGCGGCGCTTCCGGGGAAGCGCACGGTCACGAGCAGGGTGCCATCCGCCTGCTTCACGCTGGTGAAGGGGGCGCCGCCCGTGGGGTAGAAGGTGCGCTCCCCGGTGAGCAGGTCGTGCTGGTAGCTGCCCTGCACCGTGTAGGCGGTCTGCGTCCCGACGCCGCTCTTCGGCATAAACCAGCCGTTCAGGGCGATCTCAAAGGTCCCCTGGCCCGGCCCTTCGAGGGTCCGCAGCACCCCCTCGCTCACCCGGAAGTCGTAGGCGCCGAGCGTGGCCGTGGCCTGAATGCTGAAGGTGCCGGGGAGGGCGGCGTCGTCCATCCTGAGGAGCGCCTGCGTCGTCCACGCCGCCACCTGCACCACCACCGAGCCCGGCTTGCCGTCCACGGTCGCGGTGATGCGCGTCCACCCCGTCCTGTGCCCCGTCACCCGCCCGGCCGCGTCTACCGACGCGACGCCGGGGGCCTCGCTGCTCCACTGCACCTCGCGCTCGAGGGCGCGCCCGTCCGCCGCCCGCACCGTCGCCGTGAGCTGCATCGTCTCGCCCGGATCGATGCGGCCGCGGGGAGCTTCCACGTGCACCAGCGCCACCGGCTCGTTCGGGGAGCGGGAGAAGACGACCGCGACCGAGGCGTACGCGCTCTTCCCTTCCACGCGCGCGGTCACCACCGCCGTGCCTTCGGCGCGCCCCTCCACCAGGCCCGCCTGGCTGATGCGCGCCACCAGCGTGTCGCTGACCGCCCACTCCACCGCGCGCCCGGTGAGCACCGTGCCGTCCGCGGCGCTCACCGTCGTGCCGAGCTGGAGCGTACCGCCGATCCCCACCGACATCGGCGAGCCCGGGAAGATGGCCACCTGCGCGACCGCGGCCGGGAGCGGCGTGGCCTGCACCGTGAGCGTCGCCTGGCCGGTGCGGCCCCCGCTGCGCGCGCTGATCACCACGCTGCCGCCGGCGCGCGCCGTCACCATCCCGCTGCCATCCACCTCCGCCACCTGCGCGTCGCTGCTCTGCCACTCCACCGCCTGGGAGACGAGCGAGCCGTCCGCGGCGAGCGGCTTCGCGGTGAAGCGGTACACCTCGCCCGCCTGCAGCAGGTGCGTACCGGGGCTCACCTCCACCCGCGCCACCGTGTTCGCCGTCGTGCCCGGCGTCACGGCCACCGGGCCGTCTCCGCACGCCGCCGCAAGCGCGAGCGCCACCAGCGACGCCGGCCAGCGGAGCCGGGCCGCGATCCGGTTGGCGCCACCCCTGTGCCCCGCCCGGGTGGAGGATGCCAGGCGCCCCTTCCCCTCCGTGTCCGCCGCTTGACCCGCGAGTGCCGTCCGCCGCATTGCCGTTCTCCCGTTCTCGTTGCTGGATGCCCTTCGTTCTCGGCGCTCCCCCAAGGCAAATCGCGCCCCGACGGGCATGCCGCCAAGTAAACCATTGCCGCGGACGCGCTTGTGTTCTGTGGCGGGATCGGGCGGCTCAGCCTGGATGTCTCCTGCGGAGGACAGGTGAAATTACGGTGTTTGGACGCGGAAAACGGCGGTTCGGGCGGATGGAGAGGCGGCAACGGGTCAGGTGACCTAGGCGGGGTTGCGGGCGAATGAATTCGCTGCAACGACTACACGAAGTCCCCCTGCGGGGACTACACACCTCCCGCTGATGCTGGAAGACCAGTCCTCGAAGGCGGAGTTCGTGCTGTTGTTGCCGCGAGTTCACTCGCCCGGCTGCGGTGCCCCCTGCGCGGACCGAGACATCGGCCCGAGCAGCAACCCTGTAGTCCCCGCAGGGGGACTTCGTGTAGTCGTTGCAGCGGTTTCAACCGCCCGCGCGGGTATCGCTCCCATCCTTGACCCATGCTACATGCCATGCTAATCTATGTTTTAGTCTTGCCTAAACAATGGATTGCACGACACGAAACAAAGGTTCACGATGACTGCGATGATACTGCTGGCGGTGCTGCTCGCGGCGACGGGCGCGGGGGGGCAGGAGGTGGCGCTGTCGGGGAGCGTGCGGGACGCGGCGGGGCGGCCGCTGGCGCAGGCGCAGGTCAGCATCCCGCGCCTGTCGCGCAGCACCACGGCGGACGTGCAGGGGCGCTTCGTGTTCCGGAATCTGCCGGCGGGGACGTACCGGGTGCAGGCGTCGCGGATGGGGTACGCGCCCGCGGTGCGCGAGGTGGCGGTGGGCGGCGCCGGGGAGGCGCGGGCGGAGTTCGAGCTGCAGGCCACCCCGCTCACGCTGGACGAGATCCAGGTGACCGCCACGCCCGTGGAGGCGGATGCGCGCGTGGTGGCCCAGGCGACCACGCAGTTGAGCGGCAAGGGGCTGGAGCGCAGCCTGGCGGGCACCGTGGCGCAGACGGTGGCGGGGCAGCCCGGCATCCGGGTGCGCTACAACGGGCCCGCGGCATCCGTCCCCATCATGCGCGGGCTCACCGGCGACCGCATCCTGATCCTGCAGGACGGGCAGCGCTCGTCGGACCTGGCGGGCTCGGCGGTGGACCACGCGGTCACCATCGACCCGCTCACGGCGCAGCGCATCGAGGTGGTGCGCGGGCCCGCGACCCTCCTCTACGGCAACAACGCGCTGGGCGGCGTGGTGAACGTGATCTCGGGCGACATCCCCACCAGCATTCCGCGCGGCGTGGAAGGAGTGCTCGCCGCGCAGACGGAGTCGGCGCTCCCGGGCGCGGGAAGCTCCTTCCGGGTGAGCGCGCCCCTCGGCGAGCGGTGGGCGGTGAGCGTGCGCGGCGGCGCGCGCGGCTCCGGCGACGTGCGCATCGGCGACGACCCGGTGCTGGGCGACCGGCTGGGGAACACCGACGCGCGCAACTGGAGCGCGGCGGCCGGCGCGGGCTACGCGGGAGCGCGCGGCGGCGGCGGGGGAGCGGTGCGCGCCTACCGCTTCGCGTACGGCCTGCCCGTGCCGCCGGGGACCGCGCCCGTGCGGCTGCGCGGCGACCGCTGGGAGGCCACGGCGCGCGGCCAACTGGAGCTCGCGTCGGCGCTCTTCCCCTCCCTGCGCGCGGACGCCACGCTGCAGGACTACGCGCACGACGAGACGGACGAGGCGGATGCGGTGCAGATGTCGTTCGCGCTCCGCACGCGCACGGCCAACGTGCTCCTGCGCCAGGGCGCGCTGGGGCCGTTCCGGGAAGGCGCGTGGGGCGTGTCGGCGCTGGGGAAGGAGTACGCATCCACCGGCCCCGCCGCGCTCACCCCGGCGGCGGACTCGCGCGCGTGGGGAGTGTTCGGGTTCCAGGAGCTGGCGCTCGGGCGCGCGGCGCTGCAGCTCGGCGCGCGCTACGACCACTACGGGATCGCGTCGCACGACAGCCCCAAGTTCGGCCCGGGCGTGGAGCGGACCTTTCGCGCCTTCTCCGGCTCGGCGGGGGTGCGGGTGCCGCTCAGCGCCTCCATCTCCGCCGCGGCGACGGTGGCGCGCTCGTTCCGCGCGCCCACCGTGGAGGAGCTCTTCTCGGGCGCGCTCCACGCCGGCACGGGCTCGGTGGAGTACGGCACCGCCACGCTGAAGGCGGAGCGCGGCACGGGGCTGGAGGCGCTGGTGCGGGTGAGGAACCGCCGCTGGAACGGGCAGCTCGTGGCGTACGAGAACCGCATCGGCGAGTACGTGCACCTGGTGGCGCAGCCGGACACAGTGGTGGGCGGGCACCCGGTGCGCGTCTTCCGCTACGCGCAGGGCGACGCGGTGCTGCGCGGCGTGGAGGGCTCGCTGGAATGGGCCGCGCACCCGCACCTGGTGGTGGGCGTCTCCGGCGACGCGCTGCGCGCGGGGCAGCGCGACGGCACCCCGCTTTCTTTCATGCCCGCGCCCCGCGCGGGCACCCTGGTGCGCTGGGACAACGGCCGCCTCTCGCTGGGCGGCGAGCTTCACCGCGAGGCCCGCCAGGACCGCGTGGGCTCCGCGGACGAGAGCCCCACCGCCGCGCACACCACGCTGCGGCTGGATGCGGGCCTGCGCGTCACCCGGGGCCGCGTCGTCCACTCCCTCACCCTGCGCGGCGACAACCTGGGCGACGAGCTGCACCGCGAGTCCACCAGCCGCGTCAAGGAGTTCGCGCCCGGCCCGGGGCGCAACGTGGCGCTCGTCTACCGGCTGCTTTTTTGACTCACACAGAGGCACAGAGGCACAGAGACGAATTCATCTCCGTGCCTCTGTGCCTCTGTGTGAGACCACTCCGTTTTCGGTCACCACGGCCTGCAGCGGCACGTCCCAGGGGTCGGTGGGGACGCGGGGGAGCTCCTGGGCGGCGAAGAAGACGCCGCAGCGGAAGCCGCGCCACTCGGGGAGGGCGAAGAGGCGGTCGTAGTAGCCCGCGCCGCGGCCCAGCCGGCCGCCGTGGCGGTCCCAGGCGAGGCCGGGGACGAGCACCGCGTCCACCCTCTCCGCGGGGATGCGGGCGGAGCGCTCCGGGTCCGGCTCGCGGATGCCGTACGCGCCGATGCGCAGCGACGACGGCTCGGCCACGGCGTGGAGGTCCATGCGGCGGGTGCCGGGGATGACGCGGGGGTAGACGACGTGCATCCCCCGCGTGAGCGCCTCCAGGGCGATGGCGTCGGTGGACACCTCGTCCGGGAGGTGGGCGAAGAGGAGGAGGGTGCGCGCCCCCGCCACCTCGGGTACCGTCCACACCACGCGCGCGATCTCCGTCTCCGCCGCCTCGCGCTGGGAGGGGAGGAGGTCGCGCAGGCGGCGGCGCGCTTCGCGGCGGGCCTCGTCCTTGGTCACGCCAGCACCGCCGCCACGGCCGCGGCCACCCGGGCGTTGTTGAGCAGCAGGGCCACGTTCGCCTCCAACGAGCGCCCGCCCGTGCTCCGCGCCACGGCGCGCAGCAGGAAGGGAGTCACCTCCTTGCCGCGCACCCCCTCGCGCTCCGCCAGCGCCAGCGCGGCGCGGATGGTCTCCTCCACCTCGGCGGCGGGGAGGGCGTGCTCCGCGGGCGGGGGCACGCACAGCAGGATGGCGCCCGGCGCGCCCAGGGCGGCGTGCGCCCGCCACAGCGCGGCCACCTCGTGCGCGCTCTCCGCCCGCACGTCCACCGCCAGCCCGCTCTCCCGCGCGTAAAAGGCCGGGAGCTCGTCCGTCCGCCAGCCGACGATCAGCACGCCCGCCGTCTCCAGCGCCTCGCGGGTGGCGGGGAGGTCCAGCACGGACTTGGCGCCCGCGCACACCACCACCATGGGCGTGCGGCCCAGCTCCGTGAGGTCGGCCGAGACGTCGCGCGCGCCGCCGCGGTGCACCCCGCCGATGCCGCCCGTGGCGAACACGCGCACCCCGGCCCGCTGCGCCAGGAACATGGTGGCCGCCACGGTGGTGGCCCCGTCCAGCCCGCGCGCCACCGGCACCGCCAGGTCGCGCGTGGAGAGCTTCATCACCCCCTCGGCCGTGGCCATCCGCTCCACCTGCTCGTCGTCCAGCCCCACGATGGGCGCGCCCGCGATCACCCCCACGGTGGCGGGCACGGCGCCGCCCGCCCTCACCTCCGCCTCCAGCGCGCGCCCCACCTCCAGGTTGCGCGGCCGCGGCAGCCCGTGCGCCAGCACCGTGGATTCCAGCGCCACCACCGCGCGCCCCTCCCGCAGCGCCTCCGCCACCTCGGGCGACGTGCGAATCATCGTTCTCCTCTGTGCCTCTGTGTCTCTGTGTGAGCCAAGCAGTTAAGTTAAGCGCCCGCAAACGCACCCGCACCCCGATTTCGCAGATGGATTCGCAACCCGACACCGGCGACATCTCCCCGGAAGAGTTCCGCCGCTTCGGCCACGAGGTGGTGGACTGGATCGCGGAGTACCTGCAGGGCGTGGGCAGCCTTCCCGTGCTCGCCCCCGTGCGCCCGGGCGAGGTGGCGGCCCGCCTCCCCGCGTCGCCGCCCGCCGCGCCGGAGGGGATGGACGAGATCCTGCGCGACTTCCGCGACATCATCGTGCCGGCGACGACGCACTGGAACCACCCGGCGTTCTTTGCCTACTTCGCCATCACCGGCGCGGGCCCGGGGATCCTGGGCGAGATGCTGGCGGCGGCGCTCAACAACAACGCCATGCTCTGGCGCACCGGCCCCGCGCAGACGGAGCTGGAAGAGCGCACGCTGGACTGGCTCCGCCAGATGGTGGGCCTGCCGGACGCCTTTCGCGGGACGATCCAGGACACGGCGTCCATCTCCACGCTGGTGGCGGTGGCGGCGGCGCGCGAGGCGGCGGGGCCGGGCGTGCGCGAGGAGGGGATGAGCGGCCTCCCGCGGATGCGCCTCTACTGCTCGGAAGAGACTCACTCATCCATCGAGAAGGCGGGGATCACGCTGGGGATCGGCCGCACGGGGACGCGCAAGATCCCGACGGACGCGGAGTTCAGGATGGACCCCGCCGCCCTGGAGCGCGCCATCGCCGAGGACCGCGCGGCGGGCATCCTCCCCTTCTGCGTGGTGGCCACGGTGGGGACCACCTCTACCAGCAGCATCGACCCCGTGCCCGCCATCGCGGACATCTGCGAGCGCGAGGGGCTGTGGCTGCACGTGGACGCGGCGTACGGCGGCTCGGCGGCGGTGGTGCCGGAGCTGCGCGGCGTGCTGGACGGGGCGGAGCGGGCGGACTCGGTCGTCATCAACCCGCACAAGTGGCTCTTCGTCCCCATCGACTGCTCCACGCTTTACACGCGGCGGCCGGAGGTGGTGAAGCGCGCCTTCTCCATCGTCCCCGAGTACCTGGTGACGCCCGAGGGGGAGAGCGTCACCAACCTGATGGACTACGGCCCCGCGCTCGGCAAGCGCTTCCGCGCGCTGAAGCTGTGGATGACGCTGCGCCGCTTCGGCGCGGAGGGGATGGCGGCGCGGGTGCGCGAGCACGTGCGGCTGGCCCGCCTCTTCGCGGGGTGGGTGGATGACGAGCCGGGGTGGGAGCGGATGGCGCCGGTGCCCATGTCGCTCGTCGTCTTCCGCCACCTTCCCGACGGCATGGACGACGCGGCGACGGACGCCCACAACGAGCGCCTGATGGCCGCCGTCAACGCCACCGGCGAGACCTTCCTCTCGCACACCAAGCTGCGCGGCCGCACGGCGCTGCGCCTGGCCGTGGGCAACCTGCGCACCACGGAGGAGCACGTGGCGCGGGCGTGGGAGCTGCTGCGCCGCGCGGCGAGCTGACCAACGGGCTCACACAGAGGCACAGAGGCACAGAGGGAGACACAAATCGTACACTCTTGACACGGTGGACGGCTCGGGGGCATCGTGTACGCCCCACGCCGTCCATTCCCCTCGCGGTGCCCCTCCCTTGAACGCCCCCCAAGACTTCGGCGCGCTCTTCGCGCGCGAGCGCTGGCTTTCCGCGCGCACGCGGCACCAGCAGGTGATCGCCAACCGGTGGTCGATGGTGGCGCTCTCGGTGGTGCTGCTGCTGGTGTTCTCCACCACGGGGTCGCTCGCGCTGCCGCTGGGCGTGGTGCTCGTGTCCAGCGCGCTCAACCTGGGCGCCAACGCGGCGGTGCACGTGATGCTGCGGGCGGACCGCTTCGCCCCGTGGCACTTCTGGGCGATGATCGCGTTGGACTCCGTATCCATCAACGTGTGGGCGGCGGCGCTGGGGGAGCACGGCAGCCTGGCGCTCCCGGTGCTGGTGTTCGCGGCGAGCACCTACGCGCTGGGGCAGCCCCGGGCCGCCCGCTTCTTCCTCGCCTGCTCCATCCTCCTCTACCCCGCCGCGCGCTGGCTGGGGTGGACGCTGTCCGGCGCGGAGGTGGAGTGGGGGCTGGGCGCGGCCGAGCTGCTGATCCTGGCCGTGACGGGGCACCTGTGCATCGCGGCGCCGGCCAGCGTCACGCGGCGCCTGGCCCGCATCCGCACCACCCTGGCGGCCATGGAGCAGGGCGACTTCACCTCGCGCCTCCCCAGCCGCCACCTGGACGACATCGGCTTCCTCTCCGTGTCCGTCAACAGCATGGCGGGGACGGTGGGGGCGATGGTGCGCGAGATCCAGGAGGGCGCGCAGGTGATGGCGGGGCTGGCCGCGTCGCTGGCCGACACCACGCGCGAGGTGCAGCGCTCGGCGCGGGAGATCGGCGCCAACACGGGCGAGGTGGCCGCCGCCGCCGAAGCCCAGATGTCGCTCGTGGCGCAGGGCGGCGACGCGCTGGACGCCGTCACGCGCGAGGGCGAGGCGCTGCGCGCGCAGGCCGCCCGCTCCACCGCCGAGGCGCGCGAGCTGGAGCGCGAGGCCGAGGAGCACGCGGACCGCGTGGGGCGCGCCGGCCTGCTGCTCACGGATCTGGGCGAGGACTACCGCCGCCTGGCCGCCGCCACCGACGCCCTGGAGGCCGCGGGCGACCGCGTGCGCGGCTTCGTGACGGCCATCCAGGAGATCGCCGAGCAGACCAACCTGCTGGCCCTCAACGCCGCCATCGAGGCCGCCCGCGCGGGCGAGCACGGGCGCGGCTTCGCGGTGGTGGCGGGGGAGATCCGCACGCTGGCGGTGCAGTCCGCCACCTCCGCCGCGGAGGTGAGCGGGGTGGTGGAGGCGACCTCCGCCGCCATCGCCGAGGTGCGCGAGCGGCTCGGCGCGGGGAGCACGCGCATCGGCGGCGTGGGCGACGTGGCCGAGAACGGGCGCGTGGCGCTCGCTTCCATCGTGCGCGGGCTGGAGCGCACGGTGGCGTTCGTGGAGCAGATCGCCCGCGACGTGGAGCGGCAGGCGGGGGCGCTGGGCGGGCTGCGCGACGACATGGGCCGCGTGCGCCAGATCGCCGGCGCATCCGCCGCCCGCGCCCAGCAGACGGCCGCCGCCGCCGACGCCCAGTGGTCGGCCATGGAAGAGCTTGCCCGCGGCAGCCAGGGCGCGGCGGAGACGGCCGCGGGGCTGCGCGCGCTGGCCGGCCGCTTCCGGCTGGCCTCCGACGTCCCCACCGAGCCCGCGCTGGGCGCCCACGTCCGCGCGCTGGCCGCTTCCGGGAGCCGGCACCCCGTCGCCGCCGAGAAAATCCTTGACACCGGGGCGGCCGGAGCGTATTAAGAACATCATCAACCACCGCAAGTCCGCGCCGGGGTCTTTCCAACCGCCCCGCGCACCCCGAGACGTACCCCCGCAGACCGCTGTATACCTCCTTGAAGACCAACCGCTCCTCCGTCGTGGCGTGCACGGGTGCATCCAGCACCCGCCAGCTTCATCGTCGCAGAGCTTTCGCCGTGCCCGCCGGCCTCGCGCCCGTGGGCTGAGCCCGTTTGCGCCCGCGCGGGGGCCCACACGCCGGCTGGCGTGACCGCGAACCCAGCGCGCGTGCGGACGCCCCGCACGACGCCTCTTCACCGTAGCTGCAGGAGTTGGAGATGGCCCGCACGACCGGAAAGGTAAAGTGGTTCAACGACGCCAAGGGCTTTGGCTTCATTGAGCACGAGGGTGGCCGAGACCTGTTCGTCCACTTCTCTTCCATCAAGCAGGAAGGCTTCAAGACCCTCACCGAGGGTGAAGAGGTGGAGTTCGACGTGGTGGAGGGCCCCAAGGGTCCCGCCGCGGAGAACGTGATGCGCCTGACCGCGTAAGAACGGCTGGCTCACACAGAGGCACGGAGGCACAGAGATGACTTCATCTCTGTGCCTCCGTGTCTCTGTGTGAGGCCCTGTATGGCTTTACCCTCATCCCGGCACCGTCGATGTCATCGGTACTCCAGGCGGTTCTGGTCGTCGTCATCGCGGCAGTCGCGGTGCTCGCCGGACTCGGATTGTGGCTCCGATCTCTCGTGCGCAGACGGGTCAAGCGATACACGGGGGTCCTGTCCGCGCACCTGGATTGGTGGCTCTGGCAGCTTCTGAGGAAAGGCGAAGACCGTTCCGCGCTCTTCATTCAGGACCGGGAGAAAACCCGCTCCATCCAGATCGAGAATTACGGCGGCCCGAGCGGGGAGCTCGTCTGGATTTTTGTCAAAACGGAATCGATGCTCCCGTACCTGGACCGGTTCCTGGCGGAAGTGACCGCCGCCGGCTGGCGGGTCTCCCCCGGTGAGCCACGCTCGCGACGCCACCCCTGTCTCGAGGTACGAATGGGCCAGGACTTCCAGAGGGTGCGGAAGCTCGTCCTCAGGACGCTCCAGCACGTCTACGAGGTGCAGCCGCAGGACTGCCACGTGCTTCTGCTCAACGTCCCCGACGCCGCCGAGCCAACGGCGATGATCCCGCCGGCATCGAGCTGAAAGGCGGACTGAGCACCGGCCGCCGCGTATGGCCCAGATTCTCTTCAGCTCTGTGCCTCTGTGTCTCTGTGTGAGGCATGCTGTTCCCAGGCCTCGTTGTACACGCCCGTCCGCTGCAGGTACTTCACGATCTCGATGGAGATGGCGCGCAGGAAGGCGGCTTCGCGGGCGTCCAGATCGGAGCGGTGGACGAGCTCGCGCAGGGTGCGCATCACGGTCTCGGTCTGGCGGCTCTTGAAGAAGTCCACGGCCCACAGGGCGCGCTCCGCGTCGGAGAAGAGCATCTCCAGGAACTCGACGGTGGGGGGCGGCGCCTCGCGGCGGGGGCCGCGAAAGGGCTGCGCCTCGCCCTCGGCGGCCATCCACAGCTCGTAGGCCATCACCAGCACCGCCTGCGCCAGGTTGAGCGAGGCGTGGTCCGGGTTGGTGGGGATGTGCGCCGTGCGGTGGCAGAGGTCCAGCGCCTCGTTGGAGAGGCCGTGATCCTCGCGTCCGTAGAGGATCGCCACCGGGCCGGCGCGCCCCTCCACCGCGTCCTGCGCGCGCGCGAGGAGCTCCGGCGCCAGGCCGCGCGGGCGGGCCACGGCGCGCTTGGCCCGGCGCGAGCGCGCCGTCATCCCCACCACGAAGGCGCAGTCGCCCAGCGCGCTCTCCAGCGAGGTGTGGATCTCGGTGCGCGCCACGATCTCGGCCGTGTCGTGCGCGATCCCCTCGATCCTCCAGGGGTCCCACTCCGCCGGGTTCACCAGGCGCAGCCGCTCCAGCCCGAAGTTCTTCATCGCGCGGATGGTGCCGGCCACGTTCACCCGGTCCTGCGTTTCCCACAGAACGACGACGATCCCCGCCAGCGCACCGCGATCCATACCGTCTCCCATGTGTTTGGCCTCACACAGAGACACAGAGGCACAGAGAAGAAGTCGTCTCTGTGCCTCTGTGTCTCTGTGTGAGGCCCTTTGTCAGCGCTCCCGCTTCCTCTGCCCCCCGTACTGCTGCTCGCCGCGGGCCGAGATGCGGCCCAGCAGCACCCGCGAGGCGCGCACGTCGTGCCCCAGGTCGATGAGCAGGAGCACCACGTCCGCGCTTCCCCACAGGATGGCGGCCAGCACGCCGGCGCGCACCACCTCGGCCATCAGCACCAGGAGCGCGTGCATCCCGTCGGCCGCCACGCCCAGCACGATCTCCAGGATCATGGCGATCACCACCAGCGCCGACACGATCTTGAAGAGGCGGGCGATGTACTGCAGCCCCACGTACGGCTCGGTGTCTTCCACGCGCACGGAGCCGGGCGCGGTGCGCTCGCGCGCGATCCTCGCCTCCTCCTCGGTGGGCGGGGCGGCCGCGGGGCCGTTCACCAGCGTCTCGTCGCGCTCCCGGTCTTCACGCTCCATCCACTCCTCCGCCCACCGCTGAGGTTGCCCGCCGCGAACTCCGCCCCTTCAACGCCCATCCCAGCGAAAACCGGACCCGCTCAGCGCTCCCGCTCGCGCTTGCGCTGCCCGCCCCCGTACTGCTGCTCGCCGCGGGCCGAGATGCGGCCCAGCAGCACGCGCTCGGCGCGCACGTCGTGCCCCAGGTCGATGAGCAGGAGCACCACGTCCGCCGCGCCCCACAGGATGGCCGCCAGCACGCCGCCCTGCACGATCTCGGCGAAGAGCGGGAGGATGGCGCTGGCGCCGTCGCTGGCGATCCCCAGCAGCATCTCCAGTCCCAGCGCGATCAGCACCAGGAACGAGACGATCTTGAAGAGGCGCGCGATGTACTGCAGCCCGATGTAGGGCTCCGTGTCTTCGGCGCGCACGGAGCCGGGGGCCGTGCGCTCGCGCGCGATGCGCTCCGCCTCGCCCTCCACGGCCGGCGGGGTGCCGGGAGCCGGGCCGCCGGGCGTGGACCCGGACACGCGGATCGTGGTCTCCTCGCGCGGGGCCTGCGGGTGGCCGTGCGCCGCCGGCGTGCCCCGTGCCCCGTCCAGCAGATCGCCGCGTTCCGCCGGCGTACCCCCGCCCACCTGATCGTCGCGCTCCATCACCGCCTCCACCCGTGGTCGTGAGAAGGTCCGCCGCTCACCCCCGGCGCCGCCGCCGCTCGGCGACGAAGAGCTCCCGGTCCGTCACTCCCACCCGCCGGGCCGTGGCCTCGGCCCACCCCAACTGCGCCACCTGCTGGCGGGTGTGCCCGTCGCTCCCCAGCGAAAAACGGACCCCGGCCTGCAGCGCCTTCCCCAGCAGCCGGTCGTGGGGCAGACGGTAGCGGTTGGAGATCTCCAGCGCCACCCCGCTGGCGGCCAGCGCCTCCACGTACCGGTCCTCCCGCTCGGCCGTCCACCAGGCGTCCAAGTCGCCCTCCAGGTCGAAGAGCGCGGGGGGCGTGAGGGTGGAGTGGGCGGCGATCTGGATGGGCATGGTACTCACCATGTCGCACAGGTTGGCCACCATCACGTCCATCACCTCCTGCGGCCGCCGGTCCCAGGGCGCGGGGAGCTTCTGCCACCAGGGCGAGCCCATGGTGCCGTCCGGCAGGTAGAAGCCGTGGTTGGAGCCCACGCGGTAGTCGAAGCGGTCCATCACCTCGGCCGGGAGCTCCTTCCACAGCTCGTCGCACCAGCAGAACTCGCCTGCGCGGAAGACGGGGGCATCCTCCAGCGCGTCCAGGTACTTCCTCACGCGCGGCTCGCTGGACACGAAGCGCTCCACGTTGCGCGACGACACATGGTCCGCGATCCCCACCTGCACCCCCAGCTCGGCCGCGCGCGCGGCGACCTCGGCCAGCGTGAGGTCGCCGTCGGACATGTCCGTGTGGCAGTGCAGGTCCTGCGTCCCCAGGGCGCTCACCGGGCGGCCGCCATGCGCACGCCGAAGCGCTCGCGGTACTCGGCCTCGGCGCGCTGCAGGGCGGCCCATCCGGCCTGCCCCTCGGGTCCCAGGCGCTGCCGCGGCACCCGCCGCGTGGGCCACGGCGTGAGCGGATCGTTCAGATCGCCGTGGTAGAGCGACAGGGTGGCGTTGACGATGTCTTCAACCGCGCGCCGCCGCGCCTCCGGGGCGATGCGGTTGAGGGAGACCACGGTGCGCAGCGCCCCGCGGGAGAAGACGTCGGCCAGAAAGGTGGCGAACTCGTCGCGCCGCCCCGGGCTCTCCGGCTGCCCGGCGCGCGTCAGGAGGCCGCGCAGCGCGGGGGCGTCTTCCCTGAGCCCGCGCTCCACCAGCTCGGCCGCCACGGCCACCCACGCGGAGTCGCCGGCGGCGCGCATCTGCGTGTCCAGCCGGGTGAGGAGCACGGGGGTGGCCACGCGGTCCAGCGGGTTGGGCCGGCGCGGCACGCGGCGGGCGCTGCGGGTGAAGCGCGCCACGCTGTCCGGCTGCTCTTCGTTGAGCACCTGCGACTGGCCCACGATCATCACCGGCGTGCCAAGCTGCACGTTGTGGAAGAGGCGCACGGCGTTGGCGTTGGAGAGGCGGATGCACCCGTGCGACACGCGCCGCCCCAGCAGCTCCGGCTTGTCGGTGCCGTGGATGGCCAGCTCGTCGCCCAGGTACACCGCCGCGGCGCCCAGCCCGCCCTCCTCCTTGCGCAGGGGCGAGTCCTGCGGCGGAACGGGGAGCTTGTTCTCGATGAACCACCAGTCCGGCCGGAACCAGGCGGGGTCGAGCTCCTTGTACTGCACCTGCATGGTGCCGCTGGGGGTGTGGAAGCTCCACTGCCGCCCCGTGCGCGTGCTGAGGCGGAAGCCCGTGCCCGTGCCCACCGGCGCGCGCCACAGCACGCGGGTGCCGTCCATGAAGCGGAGCTCGTTCTTCTCCACGTCCACCACCACGTACTTGCGGTTGGGCTGCACGGTGGCGCGCGGCGGCGGCGCCTCGGCCACGGGCGGCGGCGCGGGCGCGCGGCGCCCGCTCAGGGTGGTGCATGCCCCCATCAGGAGCGCGGCGCACAGGGCCAGCGGCGCGCGCGCGGCGAAATTCAGGTTCATCGGACGGCTGTGCGGCTGCGGTACGGAGCGGACCACGCGCTTTCGTACGCGTGGAAGCAGAGAAGGTGCACGAGGTTGCAACCTGTGCGCCAGGGGAACGGCAATCTCACACAGAGGCACGGAGACACGGAGGAGTAGTATTCCCGATTTCCGGTTCTCCATCTACCTTGCAGGACGCGACGACACCAAACCACGCACACGGAGCGAGCGCTTTGAGCGAAGAGACGAATCCCACGGCGATGACCACCACCCCCTCCGGGCTGCAGTACACGGACGAAGCGGTGGGAAGCGGCCAGGAGGCGAAATCAGGTGATCACGTGGTGGTCCACTACACCGGCACGCTTACCGACGGGCAGAAGTTCGACAGCAGCCGCGACCGCAACAAGCCGTTCGAGTTTCCGCTCGGCGCGGGCACCGTCATCCGCGGGTGGGACGAGGGCGTGGCCGGGATGAAGGTAGGCGGCAGGCGGCGTCTGGTCATTCCGCCGCAGCTCGGGTACGGCGCGCGCGGCGCCGGCGCCGTCATCCCGCCCAACGCGACGCTGGTGTTCGACGTGGAGCTGGTGGGCATCCGCTAGCGGCGGCACTCGTGGCGGCTTACGTAAGTTCTGCGGCCATTTAGTTTTGTCCTGTCGTGCGCGCTGGGGGCGGCGGCGCTTGACACGAGTCGCGGCTGCGTCAAATTGATCGGGCGCGGAGGCGCGCCGGGGGAATGTTCCCGGGCGCCTCCGCGGGTCTATTTCACACCGCCGCCGGCACGGGGCGGGTTCGTATTTCCCAGCGAAGGGTTGATATGAGTGCGGCTGCGATCTTCGTGGATGGGGGCTACTTCGACCGCGTATCGCGCGACTGCGGCTCCCCCCGGATCGACTTCGGCAAGCTGGCCACCGAGCTGGCCCGCCCGAACGACCTCCTGCGGACCTATTACTACCACTGCCTCCCCTACGTCTCTCCCGTCCCTACGCCCGAGGAGCTGGAGCGGCTGGAGGGGAAGAAGCGCTTCTTCAGCGCCCTCAACCGCCTCAACCGCTTCGAGGTGCGCGAGGGGAAGCTGGAATACCGCGGCACCGACCGCGAGAGCGAGCGCCCCATCTTCGAGCAGAAGCGGGTGGACATCTACCTGGGCGTGGACCTGGTGCTGCTGGCCGTAAAGCAGCGCGTCTCGCGCGCCATCCTCATCACCGGCGACAGCGACTTCCTCCCCGCCATCCGCGCCGCCAAGAACGAGGGGGTGCTGGTGCACCTCTTCCACGGCACCGGCCCGCAGCAGCCCCACCGCGACCTGTGGGAAGAGGTGGACGACCGCACCGTGATCACCCCCGAGCTGCTTCACTCCTTTCTGCTGGCCGCTCCGGAGCGCTCCGGCTTCGACCGGCACGAGCGCACGCCGTACACGCGTCCCTTCGCCGCCCCGCGCGAGGACGAGCGCACGGCTGAGGACGCGGAGATCTCGGGGGTCTAGACGAGGAAAAGCGGGCTCACACAGAGGCACAGAGGCACAGAGATAACTTCATCTCCGTGCCTCTGTGGCTTTATGGGGTGTTGATCTGCACGCCTACGCGGACCGTGGCCCACCGCGGGGCTCCGAGGACGATGCCGGCCACGCCACCCGCCAGCGCACCGATCGGGGCGCCGATGACGGTGGCGATGATCCCGTTCCACTCGTCGTTGCTGTACTGCGCGTCCAGGAGGCTGCGGTGGATGATGAAGCCCGCAGCCGCGCCCAGCCCGAACCCCACCAGCCCGTACGCACCCCGCCGCGACGGACGCGCCAGCACCTGCACCTTCATGCTCTCCAGCGGCACCGCCACCTCGGACCCGTCGGCGCGCGACAGGAGCAGCGTATCGGCGCGCAGGGCGACGAACTCACCCCGCGTGCGCCGCCACGGGCCCACCGTTTCGGTGACGCGCACCCGGGCGCCGGGAACGAGGCGCTCGTCCTGCGCGGCGGCGGGACGGGCGAGGACGAGCGCGAGCAGGATGACGAACGCGGCGATGCGGCGCCACGCTCTCTCTGTGTCTCTGTGCCTCTGTGTGAGCATCATTTCGCCTCGGCTACCCAGCGCTCGATCTTCTCGCGCAGCATGGGAAGGGTGACGGTGCCGTCTTCGAGGACCTTGTCGTGGAAGACGCGGATGTCAAAGCGGGGGCCGAGCTCGCGCTGCGCCGTCTGGCGGAGGCGCATGATCTCCAGCGAGCCGATCATGTAGGCGGTGGCCTGGCCGGGCCACACGATGTAGCGGTCCACCTCGTCCTCCACGGAGCCGCGCGTCTCGGCGGTGTGGGCGAGCATGTAGTCGATGGCCTGCTGGCGCGTCCAGCCCAGGACGTGCATCCCCGGGTCCACCACCAGGCGCGCGGCGCGCAGGGCCTCGTTGGAGAGAAGGCCCATGCGGTCCAGGTCGGACGAGAAGAGGCCCATCTCGTCCGCGAGGCGCTCGGAGTAGAGGCCCCACCCCTCGCTGAAGCCGGAGTTGCCCAGGAAGCGCGTGAGCGGGTGCGCGTCCTTGCGCTCCTGCGCGATGGCGAGCTGCAGGTGGTGGCCGGGGATCGCCTCGTGGAACGCGGTGGACTCGGCGCCCACGCGCGTCTGCTTCTCCGGCTCGTAGGTGTTGATGTGGTAGATGCCGGGGCGGCTGCCGTCCTCGGCGGGCGAGTCGTACGAGCCCAGCGGGGCCGATGCCTCCTCGAACTCCTTGTAGGGCTCCACCACCACCTCCGCGCGGGGCATGCGGCCGAACCACTTGGGCATCTCGCGCCGGGCGCGGTCCATGGCGCGCGTGGTGAAGTCGATGATCTCCTGGCGCGTGGTGAAGCCGTAGCGCCGCTCCGTGCGGAACGCCGCCAGCAGCGCCGGCACGTCGCTGGTGGCGAAGGAGCGCCGCGCGATGGTGAGCATCTCCGCGTCGATGCGGGCGATCTGCTCCAGCCCCGTCTGGTGCACCTGGCGCGGGTCCAGCTCCAGCGTGGTGAACGACCTCACCCGCGCGCGGTAGCACTCCGCGCCCCGCGGGAGCGCGGACACGGCGATGGCCTCGCGCGCGGCCGGCAGGTACTCGTCGCGCAGGAAGTCGCGGTGACGGCGGATGGCGGGGTTGATCTCGCCGGCGATCATCGCTTCCCAGGCGCGGCGGAACTCGGGGGTGCTGTCGCGCTGCGCGGCGGCGAAGAAGGGCGAGGCGGACGGGGCCGTTGCGAGCAGCCCGTCCAATTGCTCGATCACGCGGCGCACGTTGAGCTTCGGCGACGAGTACCCCTGCGCCAGCCCGGTGCGCAGCCGCGCCGTCTCGTTGTCGATGAAGCGCGGGAGCCGGCGGAAGCGCTCCAGCGCCTGCGCGCGCAGCTCGGGCGTGCCCACCGGCTGGATGGACGCCAGGAAGGGGTACTGCGTCTGCCAGCCGTTGAGCTGGCTTACGCTCCACAGCTCGCCGCGGCACACGCGGCCCTGGCGCGCGCTGGCCAGCGCCTCGCGCAGGAAGCCGTACGTGAGCCGCTCCGGCCCGCTCCCCACCGCCGCCGAGTCCACGCGGGCCAGGCGCGCGGCCCACGCGTCCTCGCGCCGCTCGCCGGCGGCGATCGCTTCGGGCGAGTTGTCCGTGAGCCCGCCGTGGCTGCGGCCGGGGAGCCCCATGTAGGTCACGAGCTCGGGGTTCGCCTCCACCGCGCGCGCCATGTAGTCGTCCGCGATGGCCGTGACCTCCGCGGCGGCGGAGCGCGGGACGCCCTGGGGCGCGGGGGACGACGGCAGGCTCGCGCCCGGTGCGCAGGCGGACGCGAGCGCGAGGAGGCCGCAGGTGATGCGCTTCATGGGATGTGCAAAGGTGTGGGGTCTGGCGAGTGAGCTCGCGGCAACGACTGCACGAAGTTCGCCTCGGGCGTGCGGGCGGTTGAAACCGCTGCAACAACGACACGAAGTCCCCCTCCGGGGACTACACGGTTGCCGTTCGGGTCCAGGGCCCCGTCCGCGCAGGGGAATTCGTGTGGGTGCATAGGGTTCGGCCGGACCGATCCGCAGGATTGGGCGGCAGCTTCGCGGATTGAGCCCTCGGCCCGTGCCGAGAATTTGTAGTCCCCGCAGGGGGACTTCGTGTAGTGGTTGCAGCGGTTTCAACCCAATGCCACTCGGTTAAGGGCTAGTCAGATGGCGAGAGCCGATGCAGAGTAGAGCAACAAGGCCCCTTCCACAGGTGAGGGTACATGCTCTTCTCCTCTGCTCTAACGGAGCTCTCGCGGGATGCGCACCCCGGCTCGTTCCGCCAGATCCGCGAAGCGATTGATCCAGAGTGGATCAATGCTGCTCTGCACGCCACGGGTACGGCGTCGGTGCGCAAACGGCGTCTGCCTGCGGAGCAGGTTCTCTGGCTCGTGCTGGGCATGGCGCTCTACCGCGATCGCTCTATCTGCGAGGTAGCCGCCGCGCTCGATCTCGCCCTGCCTGGCCGGCGCGGAGTGACGGCTGCCTCCAGCTCGATCACCGAGGCCCGCCAACGCTTGGGCAAGGAGCCGCTGGCCTGGCTCTTCCGCCATACGGCCGCACGCTGGGCGGGGCCGAGTGCGGGGCGTCATCGCTGGCGCGGGCTCTCCCTGCACGCGCTGGATGGGACCTGTCTGCGCGTCCCGGACAGCCCGGCCAATCGCGCGCACTTCGGTACCCTCTCCGGCCGCCGCGGCGAGGGCGCGTACCCGCTGGTGCGCCTCGTCGCGCTGATGAGCCTGCGCTCGCACCTGATTCAGGACGTACGCTTTGGCCCCTGCGGTACCGACGAACGCGAGTACGCGACCGATCTCTTTGCGCAGCTCCCCCCCGAGTCGCTGCTGGTGCTGGACCGCAACTTCGTCTCGGCCGCCCTGCTGGAAGGGGTGCGCCGCGATCAGCCGAGCCGCCACTGGCTGGTGCGCGCCCGCAAGAAGATGCGTTGGGAGGTGCTCGAAGAACTCGGTCCGGGCCAGGCACGCGTGTGTCTGCGGATCAGCGCGCCCGCCCGGCGCAGGGACCCGCGGCTCCCGCGCAGCATCGAGGCACGGGCCATCGCTTACCAGATGCCGGGGGCCGAGCCACAGATCCTGCTCACCTCCCTCCTGGAGGAGAGCCGCTACCCGGGCGCCGAGCTGGTTGGACTCTATCACGAGCGCTGGGAGATCGAACTCGGCTACGACGAGATCAAGACCCATGTGCTCCTCCAGGAAGAAAGCTTGCGCAGTCAGAGCCCATCCGGTGTAGCACAGGAGATCTGGGGTTTGCTGCTCGCCTACAACCTGGTGCGCCTGGAGATGGAGCAGGTCGCGAACGAGGCGCAGGTGGCCCCTACACGGATCAGCTTCACCGCCGCTCTCCACCTGATTCGCGATGAGTGGCTCTGGTGTGCAGTCGCGAGTCCCGGAGCGATCCCGCGCCACTTAGTACGGCTGCGTCAGGAGTTGCAGTACTTCATTCTGCCGCCGCGCCGCTCTGAGCGCCGCTACCCGCGCCAGGTCAAACGAAGGCAGAGCAAGTTCCCACGGAAACCACCACGCTCTGCTTAACCGAGTGGCATTGGGTTTCAACCGCCCGCTTCTCAGCTTCAGGTGCGGACGACGAGGCCGGCGCAGTCGCGGTACGCGTTGAAGCCGCTCAGCATGCAGGCCACCGTGCCGGCGCCGGGGAAGGTGGTGTCGCCGATCTGCACGAAGCCCGGGGTGCCGAAGTGGCTGGGGATGGCGCGCAGCGCGGCGTTGTGCGTGCCGAGCGGCTGGTTGCCCGCCATCCCGGCGTAGCGGCGGGTGAACTTCTCGTAGGCGCGCGGCGAGGCCGGGTAGAAGTGCGGGGCCACGACGGCGGAGCGGAAACCCGGGAACCGCCGCTCGGCCGAGTCCATGAAGCGCTCGATGATCAACCCGGCGGCCGCGCGGCGCGACTCGTCGTCCATCTCCCGCCAGCGCAGCGGATCGGTGTGGGTGGAGATGCTCGCCGATCGGTACCCTGGCGGCGCGTACCCCGTGTCGTCCGGCGGGGAGAGCGAGAGGAGGAAGTTGTTCGCGTCGTGGAGCGGCGCGGCGGTGTCGCGGAGGAACTGGAAGTGGTGGACGCCATCCGCGGGGAAGATGTCGCGCATCCCCAGGTACAGCGCGAACGCTCCGTCCACGCGATCGCGGCGGGGGAGGTAGCCGTCCAGGCGGCCGCGGAACAGGTGGGGCGCGATGCGATGGGTGTTCCAGACGGGGATGCTGGACACGAGGCGGGCGGCGCGAACTGGGGGCTTGCCGCGGCGCAGCTCCAGAAGGAAGCCGTCGCGCGTCCGCTCGACGCTCGCCACCTCGTGCTTGGTGCGGAGGTCGCCGCCGCGCTCCGCGAAGGCCTGGCGCAGGTAGGTCCAGAGCGCCTCGGCGCCGCCGCGGGGGCGGAACAGGCCGTGGTGCATCAGCGTGAGCCCCAGCAGCGCGTAGGGGGCGGGCGCCTCATCGGCCGCGGCCTGGGTGGTATCCTGCAGCAGCATGTTGATGGCGCCCGCCAGCGCGGGATTGGCGGCGATGCCGTGGTGCCGCAGGAAGTCCGCGCAGGTGCTGAAGAACCAGCGCAGGCTGGGGAGCGACGAGGGAGGAACGGCCGCCAGCGAGCGCAACAGGTCGGTGGGGCGATGAAGCGGGAGCGAGGGGAGGCCGCCGGCGATCCGCCAGTAGTCCGTGGCCGCGCCCAGCAGCCGGGTGAAGAACGGACGTCCCGCATCGCCCAGCTCCGGGAAGGCCGAGCACCACGCGTCCACCCAGCGCGCCGGATCGCCGGGGATGGCGACGTCGCGGTCCGGCAGGCAGAGCGTGTACGTCTGGATGCGGTCGAGCGGCGGAGGACCCAGGCCCAGCTCGGAGACCAGGCGGTGCCCGATCCCGCCGGGTTGGAAGGAGATGAACGTGGTGGCGCCCACGTCGAAGCTGAACGCGCCCCGCCGGAAGAAGCCGGCGCACCCGCCCGGCTGCGTGTGCGCCTCCAGCAGCACCACGCGCCGGCCGGAGTTGGCCAGCAGCAGCGCCGCCGTCATCCCCGACATCCCCGCGCCGATCACGGCCACGTCGAATGCCGCCGAGTGGGTCATTGGCTCACACAGAGACACGGAGAGACGACTAACTTCCCGTGACCACCACGTCGGCGGCGGTGCCGGTGCCGCCGGGGCGGCCGTCGCTGCCCAGGGTGGAGAGGATGTAGCCGCCGGGGGCGGGGGCGGTGTAGCGGTAGGGGCGGCCCCACGGGTCGCTGGGGACACCGGCGGGGAGGTACGGGCCGCGCAGCGCGTCCAGGCCCTGGGCCGAGGTGGGATAGCCGCCGCGGTCCTGGCGGTAGCGGTCCAGGGCGTCCTGGATCTCCACGATCTGCTTGCGCGGCGCGTTGGGGTCGTCCGCTCCGCCGGCGGGGATGATCCTGCGCCCGAAGAGCATGAGCAGGAGCACCGCGCCGATGGCGGCTCCCACCCACAGGCGCGACGCCGGGCGCGGCTCGGCCGAGCTCACGTGCCCACGGTCTCGTACGGCGCGTCGGCCGCGGGCACGGCCTCGGCGGCGAAGCTGAACGCCTCGCGCAGGCGTGCCTCGGCCGCGTCGGCGGCGGCCTCGGTGCGGGCGTGCACGTCGGCCAGGGGGGCGCCGGGGGCCACGCGGTCGCCCACGCGGGCCCGCATCACCACGCCCACCGCGGGGTCCACCGGGTCGCCCTTCTGGCGGCGGCCGGCGCCGAGCTGCAGCGCCGCCTCGGCCACGCCGCGCGCATCGGCCTCGGCCACCCACCCCTCCGCCCGCGCCGTGACGGTGCGGACGACGGGGGCGGAGGGGAGGAGGTCGGGGCGCGCCACCACGCGCGGGTCGCCGCCCTGCGCCTCCACGAGCTGCTCCATGCGGCGCGTCGCGGCGCCCGAGCCGCGCAGGGCGGCCAGCTTGCGCTCCGCCTCTTCGGCCGTGGCGGCGAGGCCGGAGAGGAGCATCAGGTGGGTGCCAAGCTCCACGGTGAGCGCCCACAGGTCCGCGGGGCCGCCGCCGGCCAGCGTCTCGAAGGCCTCGCGCACTTCCAGGGCGTTGCCCACGGCGCGGCCCAGCGGCTCGCGCATGGAGGACAGGACGGCGCGCGTGCGGCGGCCGGCGCCCTCGCCGATGCGCACCAGCGCGCCGGCCAGCTCGCGCGCAGCCTCGGGCGTGGTCATGAAGGCGCCCGAGCCCCACTTCACGTCCAGCACGATGGTGGAGGCGCCGCCGGCCAGCTTCTTGGACATGATGCTGCTGGCGATGAGCGGCACCGAGTCCACCGTGGCGGTCACGTCGCGCAGCGAGTAGAGCGCCCCGTCCGCGGGGACGAGCGCGGGGCTCTGGCCCACCAGCGCGCACCCGATGCGCCTCACCTGCGCGCGCATCTCGTCCAGCTCCAGCTCCGTGCGGAAGCCGGCGATGGCCTCCAGCTTGTCCAGCGTGCCGCCGGTGTGGCCCAGCCCGCGGCCGGACATCTTGACGAACGCGGCGCCCGCCTCGGCCATCAGCGGCACCAGCACCAGCGAGGTCTTGTCGCCCACGCCGCCCGTGCTGTGCTTGTCCACGGTGGGGCGGTCGAGCCCTTCCCACTCCAGCGTGGCGCCGCTCTCCACCATGGCGCGGGTCATCGCCAGCGTCTCGCCCTCCGTCATCCCGCGCCAGCACACGGCCATCAGCCACGACGCCATCTGGTAGTCGGGGATCGTCTTGCCCAGGTACCCGGCCAGGAGCCCGGCGATCTCCTCGCCCGAGAGCTCGCCCCCGCTCTTCTTCCGCTCGATCAGCGGCACCGCGCCGGTGCTCACGACTCTCCCTCGCGGGCCGGGAGGCTGGACGCCTCGAAGGCGCCCGGGAGGAGGGCGGCCACGGTGGTGGTGACCACGCCGCCGGGATCGTGCGGCCCGGCGGGGGTGATCAGCACCATCTCCGCCCCGAACTCGTGCAGCACCTGCCGGCAGGCCCCGCACGGCGCGCAGGGAAGGTCGTCCTGCGGCCCGACGACCGCGATGGCGCGGAACGCGGTGCGCCCCTCGGACACGGCCTTGAAGATGGCCGTGCGCTCGGCGCAGTTGGTGAGCCCGTACGAGGCGTTCTCCACGTTGCAGCCGGTGAACACCGTGCCGTCATCCGCGAGGAGGGCGGCACCCACGGGGAAGCGGCTGTAGGGGGCGTAGGCGTGCGCGCGGGCCGCGCGGGCGCTCTCCATCAGCGCGCGCTCGTCGAGCGCGGGGCGGTCTTGGGTATCGTTCAACGTGGATCGGGCGTAAGGGTTCGTGGGCCGGCTTCACAACCTTGGGTGGGGCGGGGCCGAGCACAAGGGCTCACACGGAGGCACAGAGGCACGGAGAAGAGCTTTACGGCGTGTGCACGCGGCCGGCTTTCATCACGAAGCGCACCCGTTCCAGGGCGGAGAGGTCGGCCAGGGGGTCGCCCTCCACGGCGATGATGTCCGCGAAGGAGCCGGGCCGGATGACGCCCAGGCGCGGCTCGCGGAGCACGCGGGCGGCGCCGGAGGTGGCGGACTGCAGGATGCGCGCGGGCGCGATGCCGGACTGCCCGTAGACGAAGAGGACGCGCCGCGCCGCCTCGCCGCGCGGGATCCCCACGTCCCAGTACATGTCCGACCCCGCGGCGACGTTGACGCCGGAGGCGAAGAGGCGGCGCAGGCGGCCCCGGTAGTCGGCGATCACCGGCGCCATCGCGGCGGGCGAGGGGAGCTCCACCGTTCCCCCCGCCCGTGCCCGCGCGCGCGGGCCGATCACCGCCGTGTCCAGGTCGCTGAAGGTGGGGACGACGGAGACGCCGCGCGCCTTCATCCGCGCCAGGGTGGAGTCCGCCAGGTCGTAGCCGTGCTCGATCACGTCCACACCCGCCCGCAGCGCGTGCCACGCGGAGGCGTCGCTGGTGGCGTGCGCGGCCACGGGGAGGTTGAGGCGGTGCGCCTCTTCCACGATGGCGCGCATCTCCTCCGGCGTGAGCGTGACGGGCTTGGGGCGCTGGTCCGCGTACACCTTGATGACGTCGGCGCCGTACGCCGCGTGCTCCTGCACGGCGAGGCGCGCGTCCTCCACCCCGCGCACGATGCGGTACTCCTCGCCGGCCAGGCCGCGGTGGCGGAGGTCGAGCCCGTCGAGCTGCCCTCCCTCGGCGCTGAGGCCCGGGCCGGAGACGTAGAGGCGCGGCCCGTCCAGCATCCCCTTTTCGATCTCGCGCTTGAGCGCCACGTCCGCGTAGCCGCCCGCGTTGCCCAGGTCGCGCACGGTGGTGAAGCCCGCCCGCAGGTAGCTGCGCGCGTGCCCGGCCCCGCGCAGCGCCCGCGCCACCTCGCCCTCGGCCACCACGCTCGCGGTCACGGAGGCGTAGGGCTGCACCTCCAGCAGCAGGTGCGTGTGCGCGTCGATCAGCCCCGGGAGCACCGTGTACGCGCGCAGATCGACGACGCGCGCACCGGCCGGCGCCGCGATCTCCGCGTCCACGCGCTCCACCACGCCGCCCCGCACCAGGATGTCGCGCGCGGGAAGGAGCACCCCCCGCTCGCTGTCGAAGAGCCGCCCCGCGCGGATCACGGTCACGTCGCCCTGGGCGGCGAGCGCGCGGGCCTGCGCGGCCAGCAGGAGGAGCAGGAGGACGAGCGGTCTCATGGGTTCCGTGGGGTGCGGGCGAATGAATTCGCTGCAACAACTACACGAAGTCCCCCTGCGGGGACTACAGGGTTTCGGCTGATGCTGGAAGACCAGTCCGCGAAGGCGGACTTCGTGCTTTTGTTGCCGCGAGTTTACTCGCCAGGCCGCGCTGCGCGGACTGAACTTTCCGACCGAGCAGCAAGCCGGTAGTCCCCGCAGGGGGACTTCGTGTGGTTGTTGCTGCGGTTTCAACCGCCCGGTTCTCCCGGAGGTGCTGCGGGCAAGAGAAGGGTGGGCACGACGATGCGCAACCGCGGCGCAAAACGGAGGGTGCGCGCCGGGCCGGCGCGCACCCTCCGCCGAGCGGTGTGGGTCAACGGGCCGCCATCTCCTCCATCTGGCGGCGCAGGGAGAGCGGGCGCATGTCCACCCAGGTGGTCTCGATGTATGCCAGGCACTCCTCCTTGGCGCCCTGCACGCCGATGGCGGCCCACCCGTCCGGCACCTCGCGGTGCGCGGGCCAGATGGAGAACTGCTCCTCGTCGTTCTTCACCACCTGGTAAACGCTCGTGTCTTCGCTCATGATGCTTCCTTTGGGATCGGGGTGACGGGCAAGGACTTCCATCTCTGTCTCCGTGTCTCTGTGCCTCTGTGTGAGCCCGCTTTCTCTCACGGCATCGCCACCACCTCCGGGAGGCGATCCGCGCGCCGCTCGCGCACGGGCTCGTAGTCCGCGTAGTGGGGGAGCGGAAAGCGCGCGCAGAGCCGCCGCACCTCGGCCGAGATGCGCTCGCGCACCAGCGGGTCCAGGCTGTACTCCCGGTCGCCGAGCGGGGTGATGGAGCGCAGGCACACGTCGAACAGCGCCGCGCACGCGCCCATGTCGCGGGGGCCCATCCCGCGCAGCGCCAGCGAGTTGGTGCCCAGGCGGATGCCGCTGGTGACGCGCGCCGGGCGGCGGTCGCCGGGAACGCGGTTCTTGTTGACGATGATGCCGCAGCTTTCCAGCGCGCTCTCCGCCACCTGGCCGGAGATGCCGGTGGCGCCCAGGTCCAGCAGCACGATGTGGTTGTCCGTGCCCCCGGAAACGACCTGGTACCCGATCCCGCCCAGGATGCTGGCCAGGGCGCGGGCGTCGTCCGCGATGGTCCGGGCCAGCGCGCGGAAGCGGGGCTCGCCCACCATGGCCAGCGCGCGCGCCTTGGCGGCGATGGAGGCGAAGCTGGGCGTCCCCTGGAAGAAGGGGAACACGGCGCGCTGCACCATGTCCGCCAGGGTGCCCGTGCCGCGGGGCGCGGGGGCGGCGTGGTCGGGGCCCATCAGGATCAGCCCCCCGCGCGGCCCGAAGAGCTGCTTGTACGTGCTGGTGGTGGTGAAGTGCGCGTGCTGGATGGGGCTGGGGTGCTCGCCCGCCGCCACCAGCCCCGCGATGTGCGAGATGTCCGCGAGCAGGTACGCCCCCACCTCGTCCGCGATGGCGCGGAAGCGCGCGAAGTCGATGCGGCGCGGGTACGCGCTGGCCCCGCACACGATCAGCCGCGGCCGGTGCTCGCGCGCCAGCTCCGCCGCGCGGTCGTAGTCGATCCACCCGTCCGCGTTCAGCCCGTAGCGCACCGCGTTCCAGTAGCGGCTGCTCACGGAGGGGGTGGCGCCGTGGCTCAGGTGGCCGCCGGCGTCCAGGTCCAGCCCCAGCACCGTGTCGCCGTGCTCCAGCAGCGCGAACATCACGATCTGGTTGGCCGAGGTGCCGGAGTGCGGCTGCACGTTGGCGTACTCCGCCCCGAAGGCCGCCTTCGCACGCTGGATGGCGAGCCGCTCGATCTCGTCCGCCACGCCGCACCCCGCGTGGTAGCGCGCGCCGGGGTACCCCTCGCCGGTGGTGTTGCCCACCGACGCGCCCTCGCAAAAGAGCACCGACGGATCAGCCACGCTGGACGCCGCCACCATCGACAGCGTGTGGAGCTGGCGCTCGTGCTCCATCCCCAGGAGCGCGTACAGGGCCGGGTCTGCGTCTGCAAGGCGCTGCGCGCCCCGGACTGCGGACTGGAGGATCACGTCTTTCATGCGTATCGCCTTCGTTCGCGGTGGATGGCGGCAAGGAAGTCGAAGTGCTGGGTCCTGGGTCCTGAGTCCTGAGTGCCTGGTGCCGAGTGCCTGGTGCCGAGTGGTTCGTGTCCGTTACGGGTGCCGTGCGTCGCGTCGAGATCGGGTGCCGGGTGCGTGGTGACGGGTGGCCGCGGTTCAGCACTCAGGACTCAGGACCCAGGACTTCTTTCCGCCTGCTTCGTCCAGGAGCGAATAAATTCGCCGCTGGACCTACGCGAAGACCGCCGTCGCGGTCTGTGCCTTCCGCCGATGGTGGACCGGACAGTCCCCGGAGGGGGACTTCGCGTGTTTCCAGCGGCGAATTCATTCGCTCCTGGATGGGGTGCCGTCCCGGATGGCTCGGGTGTGCGCCGGGGTGACCCGCGTGTGGGCTCGCGGTCCGCCCCGGTGCCGCGCCGGATGTCCCGGGGATGCGCTTGGTGCCACCCCGGGCGCCTCGTGCATGCGCCGGCATGCCCCGCGTCCCCGGCGCGTGCACGGGGGTGCGGACCGAGGTGCGGGCCGCAGCGCGCGCTGGGGTGCGCATCATACCGCCACCATCCGCATCTCTTCCTTTTCCTCCCTGCCCTGGGCGCGGGCGAGGGAGGCGCGGACCAGCTCGGCGAGGCGGCGGACGTGGGGCTCGCTGCCGAGGGTGGCGTGCTGGCCGGGAGTGTCGAGCGCTTCCACGTCGCAGAGGGTGCCCCAGCCGCGCAGGGGGTCGGCGACGATGTGGTCTACGAGGGCCGGCCAGCTCTCGCGCATGTCGGCGTCGATCTCCGTGGCGCGGAAGAGGGTGAGGCGGCCGGGGTACGGGGCCGGGACGTAGCGGCTGAGGAAGCCCTCGCGCGCCCACCAGCGCTCCAGGCTGCGCTTGACGTCGTCGCGCTGCACCGTCTCGGCGACGACGCCCGCGTCCTTGAGGCGGCGGAGGACGGAATCGACCAGCGCGTCGCCCGCCATCGCGCGCACGTCGGTGAAGGCGAGGTCCAGCTCGCGGCCCTGGCGCGCCGCGGCTTCGCGGGCCAGGGAGAAGAGGATGCGGGAGTTGACCGCGTCCGGGTCGGCAAAGAACTCGGCGTACCCGGCGGCGGTGTTGACGGTGTCCAGCAGTCCCAGTAGGGCCACCTCCTCGCCCGCGCGGGCCAGTTGCTGGGCCATCTCGTACGCCACCACTCCCCCGAACGACCATCCCAGCAGGTGATAGGGGCCGTGCGGCTGGTGGGCGCGCACCGCGTCCACGTACACGGACGCCAGCTCCTCGATGGGGATGTGCGAGTGCCCGCCCCGCGCGTGAAGCGGGTCCTGCAGGCCGTACAGCGGCTGGTCCGGGCCCAGGTGCCGCGCCAGGCTCAGGTAGCCCATCACCCCGCCCCCCGCGGAGTGAACGCAGAAGAGCGGCGGACGCGCGCCGTGGGGCTGGATGGCCACCAGCGGCGACGCCGGGGCGATCTCCACCCCGCGCGCCTCGCGGATCACGGCCGCGATTTCCCGGATGGTGCCGCCCGTCACCAGGGTGGCGAGGGGGAGGTCGTAGCCCAGCTCCGCCCTCACCCGCGGCAGCAGGCGGATGGCGAGGAGCGAGTTGCCTCCCACGTCGAAGAAGCCGTCCGTGGCGCCGATGGGGCGCACACCGATCACTTCCTCCCAGATTTCCACGAGCTGCCGCTCCACCGCGTCCGCGGGGGCGGTGTAGGTGTCACCCACCTCCCGCTCCTCGTCCGGGGGCGGCAGGTGCTTGCGGTCGAGCTTGCCGCTGGAGCCCACGGGGAGCTCCTTCAGCGCCACGAAGGCGCCGGGCACCATGTAGTCCGGCAGCCGCTCGCGCAGGGCGCGGCGCAGGTCGGCGGTGGCCAGGCGCGGCGCGGCGGTGACGACGTACGCCACCAGGCGCCGGTCGCCGGGGCGGTCCTCGCGCACCGTCACCACGGCGTCGTCCACCAGCGGCTGGTCGCGCAGCACGGCCTCGATCTCCCCCAGCTCCACGCGGAAGCCGCGGATCTTGATCTGGTGGTCCACGCGGCCCAGGAACTGGATGTCGCCCGTGTCCAGGAAGCGCGCGCGGTCGCCCGTGCGGTAGAAGCGCGCGCCCGGGACGCCGGAGAAGGGGTCGGGGACGAACTTCTCGGCCGTGAGCGCGGGGCGGCCGTGGTAGCCGCGCGCCACGCCGATGCCGCCGATGTACAGCTCGCCGGGGACACCCACGGGCACCGGCTCCATGTGAGCGTCCAGCACGTACATGGTGATGTTGGAGATGGGCCGCCCGATGGGCACCGAGCCCGTCCCCCGCGTCCCGGGCGGGATGGTGAAGATGGAGCACCCCACCACCGTCTCGGTGGGCCCGTACTCGTTCAGGAGCACGGTGCCGGGCGCCGCCTGCTGCCAGAACACCGTGCTGTCCGCCGGCAGGTCGTCCGCGCCGATCACCAGCGTGCGCGCGCTGGCGGCGGCCTCCTCCGGGGTGAGCACCTGGTTGAGGAGCATCAGGTGCGTGGGGGTGATCTTGATGAAGCTGAAGTCGCGCTCACGGCGCAGGATGGCCGCCAGCGCGTCGATCCCCGGCCCCTCGGGCACCAGCACCACGCGGCGCCCCACGAAGAGGGGGAGGAAGTTGGTGAGCGTGAGGTCCACCGCGATGGAGGAGAACACCGGCGCGCCCTGGCCCGCCGCCGCTCCGTACGCGTCACGCGCCCACGCGATGTAGTTGCACACGCCCAGGTGCGGCATCAGCACGCCCTTGGGCCGCCCCGTGGAGCCGGAGGTGTAGTAGACGTACGCCAGGTCGTGCGGCGTGGACCCGGTCTCGGGCCGCGCCGCCGGCTCGCGGTCGATCTCCGCGCGGTCGCGGTCCAGGCACAGCACGGGGACGTCGTGCGGCGACAGGGTGCCGAGCAGCCGCTCCTGGGTGAGGAGGAGCACCGCCCCGGAGTCCTGTAGCTGGTACGCCACGCGGTCCGAGGGGTAGGTGGGGTCCAGCGGCACGTACGCCGCGCCCGCCTTGAGGATGCCGAGCAGCCCGATCACCATCTCCGGCGAGCGCTCCACGCACAGCGCCACCCGCACCTCGCGCCCCACGCCGCGGGTGCGCAGCGCATTCGCGAGTTGGTTGGCTCTGCCATCCAGTTCGGCGTAGGTGAGCGTCTCGCTCTCGTAGACCACGGCCACCGCGTCCGGCGTGAGGTCCGCCTGCTCCTCGAACATGCGGTGGATGCAGGTGATGGGCGACGGAGCCTCCGTCGCGTTCCACTCCGCGACCACGCGGTTGCGCTCCTCCGGGGTGAGGAGGGAGAGATCCTGGAGGGTGCGCGCGGGCTCGGCCACGATCTGCCGCAGCAGCACCTGGTAGTGCGCCAGCATGCGGCGGATGGTGGCGGGGTCGAACAGGTCCGTGTCGTACTGCATTCCGCCGCTGAGTGCGCCGGAGCGCTCCGTGAGGGCCAGCGACAGGTCGAGCTTCGCCGCGTCGGTCGCCAGGCGGACGGGACTCACCTCCAGTCCCGGGAGCGACAGTCCCGCGCCGCTGCCGCTGTGGAGCTCGAACAGCACCTGGAAGAGCGGGGTGTAGCTCAGGGTGCGGGCCGGGGCCAGCGCCTCCACCAGCCGCTCGAAGGGGAGCTCCTGGTGCTGGTGCGCGCCCAGCATCGTCTCCCTCACCCGCCCCAGCAGCGCGCGGAAGGTGGGGTTCCCCGCCAGGTCGCCGCGCAGCGCCAGGGTGTTGAAGAACATCCCGATGGTCCCCTCCAGCTCCGCCCGCGTGCGCCCGGCGAGGGTGGTGCCCACCACCACGTCGTCCTGGCCGGAGTAGCGGGCCAGGAGCACCTGGAAGGCGGCCATCATTACCATGTAAAGGGTGGCGCCCTCACGCTGGGCGAGCGCCTTCAGCCCGCGCCCCAGCTCGGCGTCGATCTCGATGCGCTCGATGGCGCCCCGGTGGCGCTGCACGGCCGGACGCGGCCGGTCGGTGGGGAGCTCCAGGAGCGCGGGGGCTCCCTGGAGGCGCTCCTTCCAGTACGCCAGCTCGCTCTCCAGCCGCTCGCCGCCGAGCTGCTCGCGCTGCCACACGGCGTAGTCCGCGTACTGCACCTCCGGCTCGGCCAGCGCGGACTGCTCGCCGCGCAGGTACGCCGCGTACAGCGCGGACAGCTCGCGCGCGAACACCCCCAGGCTCCACCCGTCGCTGACGATGTGGTGCATGGCGAGGAGGAGGACGTGCTCGTCCTCGTCCAGCCGCAGCAGCTTCGCGCGGAAGAGCGGGCCCGCCGCCAGCTCGAAGGGGCGCGCGGCCTCGGCGCGGAGGCGGGCCTCCAGCCCCGCCTCGTCCGTCGGTTCGGCCGCGAGCCGCAGCGGGGCGGCGGGGTGGATCACCTGCACGGGAGCGCCGCCCGCCTCGTGGAAGGTGGTGCGCAGGATCTCGTGGCGGCGGACGATCTCGCCCAGGGCGCGCTCCAGCGCCTCCACGCCAAGCTCACCGCGCAGGCGCAGCACGGAGGTGATGTGGTAGGCGGTGCTCTCCGGGTCCATCTGGTGGATGAACCAGAGCCGCTGCTGCGCGAAGGAGAGCGGAAGCGGACCGTTGCGCTCCACGCGGGTCACCGGTGGCGCGGGCGGGGCGGAGCCGGCCCGCAGCTCCGCCTCCACGCGCGCCGCCAGCCCGGCGACAGTGGGCGCTTCGAAGAGCGCCCGCAGCGGCACCTCCACCGAGAGCGCCGTACGCACGCGCGAGATGACGCGCGTGGCGAGCAGGGAGTGGCCGCCGAGCTGGAAGAAGTCGTCATCCGCGCCCACCCGCTCCACCCGCAGCACCTCTTCCCAGATCCCCGCCAGCACCTCCTCCACGGGGGTGCGCGGGGCCACGTACGCGTCCGCGGCCAGCTCGGGGGCGGGAAGCGCGCGGCGGTCCGTCTTGCCGTTGGCGGTGAGCGGGAGCGCGTCCAGCATCACCACGGCCGAGGGGAGCATGAAGGGCGGGAGGCGCTCCGCCAGGTACGCGCGCAGGTCCAGCCCCGCCGGCGCGCCCACCACGTACGCCACCAGCCGCCGCTCGCCGGGTACGTCTTCCCTCACCAGCACCACGGCCTCGCGCACGTCGGGGTGCGCTTCCAGGGCGGCCTCGATCTCCCCCGGCTCGATGCGGAAGCCGCGGATCTTGACCTGCGTGTCCACGCGGCCCAGGAACTCCACCACGCCGTCCGCGCGCCAGCGGGCCCGGTCGCCCGTGCGGTACATGCGCTCGCCCGGCCGGAAAGGATCGGGGACGAACTTGTCGGCGGTCTGCGCGGGGCGGTCCAGGTAGCCGCGCGCCAGCCCCGCGCCGGCCGCGTACAGCTCGCCCGGCACGCCCACGGGCACGGGCCGCAGCGCCGCGTCCAGCACGTACACGCGCGTGTGGGCGACCGGCCGGCCGATGGGGATGGCGCCGCGCGCCGCGTCCTCCAGCGGAATGGTGTGGCAGCAGGTGAAGGTGGTGTTCTCGGTGGGGCCGTAGCCGTTGATCAGCCGCATCCCCGGGTGTGCCTCCAGCGCGCGCCGCACGTGCTCCGGCGACAGCGCCTCGCCGCCGGCCAGAAGCTGCCGCACGCCGGCGAGCGCCTCCGGGTGCTCATCGACCACCAGGTGGAAGAGGCTGGCCGTGAGCCAGAGCGAGGTCACGCGCTCGCGGGCGATCACCTCGCCGATCTGCTGGATGCTGGGCGAGCCCGCCGGGGCCAGCGCCAGCCGCCCGCCGTTGAGGAGCGGCCCCCACAGCTCCAGTGTGGCCGCGTCGAAGCTCAGCGGCGCCAACTGCAGGAACACCTCGTCCGCGCCGAGGCGCATGAAGTCCGTATCCCGCACCAGGCGCACGATGGCGCGGTGGGGGATGGCCGCGCCCTTGGGCGTGCCCGTGGAGCCCGAGGTGTACATCACGTACGCCAGGTTCTCGGGGCTCGTCACCGTCTCCGGCGCGTGCTCCGGCTCATGCGTGAGCGACGGATCGTCCACGCACAGCACCTGGCCCGCGGGGAGGCGGTCCGCCAACGCGGCGCGGGTGACCGTCACGGAGACGGCCGCGTCGCCCAGCAGGTAGGCGAGGCGCTCGCGCGGGTGGTCAGGATCCACCGGGACGTAGGCCCCGCCGGCCTTCAGCACCGCGAGGTGCGCGACGATGGCGTCGGGGGAGCGCTCCAGCGCGACACCCACGCGCACCTCCGGTCCCACGCCGCGGCGCCGCAGCGCGTGGGCGAGCCGGTTGGCGCGCGCGTCCAGCTCCGCGTACGACAGCTCCCCGCCCTCCCACGACAGCGCGACGGCTTGCGGCGTGAGCCGCGCCTGCTCCGCGAAGCGCTCGTGCACGCAGCCATCCGGCACGGCCGCGCCGCGGGTGCTCCACTCCCCCAGCACCCGCTCGCGCTCGCCGGGCGAGAGCATCTCCAGCTCGGTGATGCGCCGGTCCGGATCGGCCACGGCGGACTCCACCAGGCGCCGGAAGTGCTCCGCCATGCGCGCCACGCTCTCCTCGCGCCACAGCTCCGTGCGGTAGGTGAGCGACGCGGCGAGCCCGTCCTCCGCCTCGCGCAGGGAGAGGAGGAGGTCGAACTTGGCCGGCTCGCCGGAGACTTCCAGCTTCTCCACGCGGGCGCCCTCCAGCACCAGGCCGGCGGGCGCGGTGTTCTGGAGGACCAGCATGGCCTGGAAGAGCGGCGTGGTGCCGGGGATGCGCTCGGCTCCCACCTCTTCCACCAGCTTTTCGAAGGGGAGATCCTGGTGCGCGTAGGCACCCAGCGCCGTCTCCCGCACCCGCCCCAGCAGCTCGCTGAACGTCGGCTCGCCCGACAGGTCGGTGCGCAGCACCAGCGTGTTGATGAAGAAGCCGATCAGCCCCTCCGTCTCCGCGCGCGTGCGCCCGGCGATGGGGGTACCCACGGACACGTCGCTCTCGCCCGCGTAACGTGCGAGCAGGAGCTGCCAGGCCGCGCACAGCGCCATGAAGAGCGTGGCCCCTTCACGGCGGGACAGCGTGCGCAGCGCCTGCAGCGTCTCGGCCGGGAGGGTGAAGGAGACGCGGGCGCCCACTCCGTCCGCCACGGCGGGGCGCGGCGAGTCGGTGGGGAGCTCCAGGCGCGGCGGGGCCCCGGCCAGGCGCTCGCGCCAGTAGCCGGCCTCGCGCTCCAGCGCGTCGGCGGCGAGCCACTGCCGCTGCCACGCCGCGTGATCCGCGTACTGGATGGGAAGCTCGGGAAGCGTCGGCTCTTCCCCGCGCGCGAATGCGGCGTAGAGCGCGGACAGCTCGCGCCCGAACACGCCCATGCTCCACCCGTCGCTGACGATGTGGTGGAGGGTGAAGAGGAGCGCGTGCTCGTCCTCGCCCAGCCGCACGAGCGTGCTGCGCAGGAGCGGGCCGCGCTCCAAGTCGAAGGGCCGCGCCGCCTCAGCCGCCGCGAGCTCCGCCAGCTCCCGCTCGCGATCCGCACTGTCCAGACTGTCCAGATTCACCCGCACCAGGGTGGACGGGGTGCCGGGGGACTGGAGGTGCGGCTTGCTCGGGGAGTGAAGGTCCCGGGTGCCGGAAGTCCGAAGGTCCGGGGTGCTCAGGGACTGAAGGTCCGGCTTATCCTGTGTCTGAAGGTGCAGCTTGCCGGGTGTCCGAAGGTCCGGGGTGCCGGGTGTCTGAAGGAGCGGCATGCCGGGCGACTGAAGTCGCGGCAACAACTGCACGAAGTCCCCCTGCGGGGACTGGACGGCTTCGGCTGGGGCCGGAAGACCAGTCCGCGCGGGCGGACTTTGTGCTGTTGTAGCTGCGAGTTCACTCGCCAGCGTGTCCAGGATGACCTGTGCCGGCTCGCCGTCCACTTCGCGGAAGACGGTGCGCAGGGGCTCGTGGCGGCGCACCAGCTCCGCGAGCGCGGACTCCAGCGCGTCCACGTCCAGCGGACCGCGCACGCGGAGGGCGAAGGGCATGTTGTACGACGCGCGGCCGGGCTCCAGACGGTCGAGGAACCAGAGGCGCTGCTGCGCGAAGGAGAGCGGGAGGGGGGCGCCGCGGGGGGCGCGCTTCAGCGGCGGGGACTGGGTGCCGGCGTCCAGGGAGACGCGGGCGGCGAGCTCGGCGACGGTGGGGGCCTCAAAGAGCGCGCGCAGGGGGAGCTCCGCGCCCAGCACCGCGCGGACGCGCGACACCACGCGCGTGGCGAGCAGCGAGTGGCCGCCCAGCTCAAAGAAGCTGTCGTGGATCCCCACGCGCCCGGCACGCAGCACATCCGCGCAGATCCCGCACAGCACCTCCTCCAGCGGGGTGCGCGGCGCCACGTAGCCCGCATCCTCCTCCACGATGCCCCACGGCGCGGGGAGCGCGGCGCGGTCCGTCTTGCCGTTGGGCGAGAGCGGGAGGCGGTCCAGCACGACGATGGCGGAGGGCACCATGTACTCGGGGAGGCGCTCCCGCAGCAGCGCCTTGAGGGCCGCGGGCTCCGCGGCGCCGCCGACGTACGCTACCAGGCGGCGGTCGCCGGGCTCGTCCTCGCGCACCACGGCGACGGCCTCGGCGATGCCGGGGTGGGCGCACAGGGCGGATTCGATCTCCCCCAGCTCGATGCGGAAGCCGCGCACCTTTACCTGGAAGTCGATGCGGCCCAGGTACTCCATCTCGCCCGAGGGAAGCCAGCGCACGCGGTCGCCGGTGCGGTACATCCGGCCGGGGGCGAAGGGGTCGGGGACGAACTTCTCGGCCGTGAGGGCGGGGCGGCCCAGGTAGCCGCGCGTGATCCCCGCGCCCGCCAGGTACAGCTCGCCGGGCACGCCCACGGGCACCGGCGCCAGGTGCGCGTCCAGCACGTACGCGGACGAGCCGTCGATTGCCCGGCCGATGGGCGGGTTGCGCTCGCCGTCGCGCGGCAGGCGGGCGAGGGTGGAGTAGGTGGTGTCTTCGGAGGGGCCGTACAGGTTCCACACGCGCTCCACGCCCGGGCAGGCGTACAGCCCCTTCACCACGGGCGCGGGGATGGGCTCGCCGGCCAGGTGCACGCTGCGCAGGGTGGCCGGCACGCGCCCCGTGCGCAGCAGCTCGGCCGCCGCGCTGGGCACCATGCTGGCCATCTGGATGGGATGGGTGACCGGCGCCAACGCGTTCTCCACCAGCACCATCGCCCCGCCCGTGCACAGCGCCCCAAAGATCTCGGACGCGGAAACGTCGAAGGAGACGGAGGTGGAGGCGAGCAGACAGGCGCGCTCCTCCGGCGACACCGTGCGCTCGAACCAGGAGAGGAACGCGGCCGTGTTGCGGTGCTCCACGGCCACGCCCTTGGGCCGCCCGGTGGAGCCGGAGGTGTAGATGAGGTACGCCAGGTTGCGCGGCGCCACCCCGGTCTCCGGCGGGCTCGCCAGCTCCCTCGCGATGGCGGCGCGGTCGCGGTCCACGCACACCACATCGGCGCCCGCCCCGTCGAAGCCGGCCAGGAGCCGCTCGTGGGTAAGCAGCACGCGCGCGCCGCAGTCCCGCAGCATGAAGCGCAGCCGCTCGCGCGGGTACGCGGGGTCCAGCGGCACGTACGCGCCGCCCGCCTTGAGCACGGCCATGAGCGCGACCACGAGGTCCGGCGTGCGCTCCATGTGCACGGCCACGCGCGCCTCCGGCCCCACGCCCCGCGCGCGCAGGTGGTGCGCGAGGCGGTTGGCGGCCTCCTCCACCTCCGCGAAGCTAAGCGTCGTATCGCCGAAGTGCACCGCGGCGGCCTCCGGGGTGCGCTCCGCCCACGCCTCGAAGAGCTCGTGGATGCATGCGGTGGGGAGCTCGGCCTCCGTGTTCATCCCGTCCGCAAGGATGCGGTCGCGCTCCGCCAGCGACATCAGCGGGAGGCGGGAGATGGGGCGCGCGGGGTCCGCGGCGACGCCCTCCAGCAGCACGCGCAGGTGCTCGGCCATGCGCTCGATCGTGGCCGCGTCGAACAGCTCGGTGCTGTACTCGATCTGCGCGGGGGCCACGTCCTGCCCGTCGTTCACGAACAGGGTGAGGTCGTAGCGCGCCACCTCGCCGTCGCTGGGGATGCGGCTCAGCTCCAGGCCGGGGAGTGAGAGCGACGAGCGCGGCACGTTGGGGACGATGAGCATCGCCTGGAAGAGCGGCGAGTGGCTCAGCGAGCGGTCCGGCGCCAGCGCCTCCACCACCTTTTCAAAGGGGAGGTCCTGGTGCTGGTAGGCGCTCAGCGTGGTGTCGCGGACCCGCTTCAGCAGCTCGCGAAAGGTGGGGGCGCCCGCCAGGTCCACGCGCAGGGCGAGCGTGTTGATGAAGAGGCCGATGAGCCCCTCCAGCTCCCGCCGCGGCCGCCCGGCGATGGGGCTGCCCACCACGACGTCGTCCTGCCCCGCGTAGCGCGAGAGGAGCACGCCCCACGCGGCCAGCAGCACCATGTAGAGCGACGAGCCCTCGCGCTGGGCCAGCGCGCGCAGCTCGGCCACCAGCGGCGCGTCCAGGGTGAAGCGGTGGGTGGCGCCCCGGTGCGTGCGCACGGCCGGACGCGGCCGGTCCGTGGGCAGCTCCAGCAGCGCGGGGGCGCCTTGCAGGCGCTCCTTCCAGTACTCCAGCTCCCGCTCCAGCCGCTCCCCGCGGAGCTGCTCGCGCTGCCATGCCGCGTAGTCCGCGTACTGGATCTCCGGCTCCGGCAGCGGCGACGCCTCGCCGCGCGTGTAGGCCGTGTACAGCGCCGTCAGCTCCTGCGCGAACACGCCCAGGCTCCACCCGTCCGCGGCGATGTGGTGCATGCAGAGGAGGAGCACGTGCTCATCCTCCGCGACCCGCAGCAGGGTGGCGCGGAACGGCGGCTCCCCCGCCAGGGCGAAGGGGCGCGCCGCCTCGCCGCGCACCCGCTCCGCCACCTGGGCCTCGTCCACCGCCTCCACGGGGAGGGCGAGCGGGGCGGCGGGGTGGATCACCGGCTCCGGGCCCGCCTCGGCGGCGCGAAAGGTGGTGCGCAGGACCTCGTGGCGCCTCACCACCTCCGTGAGCGACCGCTCCAGCGCGCCGCGGTCCAGCGCCCCCCGCAGCCTCAGCGCCAGGGGGATGCCGTAGACGGGGCTCTCCGGCTCCATCTCGTTGAGGAACCACATCCGCTCCTGCGCGAACGAGAGCCGCGGCTCGCCGGTGCGCCGGGGGATGCCGGAGGCCGTCTCCGCGCCCCGCGCCAGGCGCTGCTTGAGGAGCGCGAGCCTGGCCGCGGAGCCCGGGGTGCGTGCCGTGTCGTTGGGGGTCATGCTCTCGTCCTCACTGGGGCTCAGGCGTGAGCTGGAGCAGTTGCTCCACCTCGTCATCCGACAGGTGCTCCACGCTCTCCATGAAGAGCTCTTCCGCGGCCACCGCCAGCGCGTCCACCGTGGGGTGGTCGAACAGGCTCACGATGGGCAGCTCCAGCCCCAGCAGCTCCCGCAGCCGCGAGGTCACGCGCATGGCGGAGATGGAGTTGCCGCCCAAGTCGAAGAAATTGTCCGTGGCGCCCACCCGCTCCACGCCGAGCACCTCCTCCCACGCCCCGGCGAGGGCGCGCTCCATGTCCGTGCGCGGCGGCACGTACGCCTTCTCCGCCCCGCGCGCCGCGTCGGGCGCGGGGAGGGCGCGGCGGTCCACCTTGCCGTTGGGGGAGAGCGGAAGCCGGCCCAGCAGCACCAGCGCCGAGGGCACCATGTACTCCGGCAGCGCCTCGCGCAGGTGCTCGCGGAGCGCGCCGGCCAGCTCCGCGACGGACGACCGCTCGGCCGTCCACTCCGGCCGCTTCACCGGCGCGGCGGGGGAGCGGGTGGCGTACAGGTTGTAGAGCGCGGTGTTCTCCAGCACGCTGTCCTGCTCCACGGCCAGGGTGAAGCCGCGCTCCTCCAGCATGCGCGTCACGAGCTGCAGGCGGCCGTCCTTGTCGTAGACCTCCAGCACCATCTGCCCGATCTTGGCCCAGTCGCCGTCGTCGATCCCCGCCAGCACCTCCAGCTCCGCCTTCTCCACGTCCACCTTGAGCAGGTCGATGAACTCGATCCCCTCCTCGCGCATCACCTGGGAGATGGTGCGCAGGGGGCAGTCGAAGCGCTGGGCGTCCAGGCGCGCGTCCGCCAGCTCGGCGAAGAGATCCGCGTCGCCCTCTTCCTCGTTCACCAGGAACGCGCGCACCACCTCGCGCTCCTCGGCCGCGTCCGCGAACTGGCCGGAGAGGATGGAGAGGTGCGGGTAGTAGGTGAAGCTGGCCGTGCCGGGGCGGCTGGAGATGCCGCAGTTGAAGACGCGCGCGTCGATGCCGTGGATCTCCACGTTCTGCCGCAGCGCCTCGAACACGGGCGGGATGGGCTCGAACGAGTAGACCCGCGCGCCCGGCGCCTGGCCGCAGAGGAGCGTGAAGAGGCCGATGTTGGCGCCCACGTCGAAGACGACGGCGCCCTCGTCCAGCGTGATGCCGTGGCGCAGGGGGGTGCCCTCCTGCACCACCTCGCGGTACATGAAGTCCGTCTCGCTGGGGTTGAGGTGGGCGATGGTGGCCCCGTTGGGGAGCTCGTGCCAGCGCGTGTCCGGCGCCTCGTCGCGGGCGCGCAGGAGGCGCGTGAGCACCGGAGCGGCCTCCTCGTCCGGCACCACGTACGCCACCAGGCGCGGATCGCCCGCCGCGTCCTCGCTCACCGTGGCCACGGCCTGGCGCACGGCTTCGTGGCCGCGCAGCGCCGCCTCCACCTCGCCCAGCTCAATGCGCAGCCCGCGCACCTTGGCCTGGTGGTCGATGCGGCCCAGCAGCTCAAGCGTGCCATCCGCCGTCCAGCGCACGCGGTCGCCGGTGCGGTACATCCGCGCCCCCGGCTCCACGCCGAAGGGATCGGGAAGGAAGCGGCCCGCCGTCATCCCCGGCCGGTCCAGGTAGCCGCGCGCCAGCCCCATCCCGCCCAGGTACAGCTCGCCCGTGATCCCCACGGGCACCGGGTGGAGCGACTCGTCCAGCACGTACGTGCGCTGGTTGGCCATGGGGCGGCCGTAGGGGATGCTGCGCCACTCCGGCGACACCTCTTCCACCGCGTACAGGGTGGAGTGGATGGATGCCTCCGTGGCCCCGCCCATCACGATGAACTCGATGCCCGGCGCCAGCGCCCGCGTACGCTCGAAGAGGGGGAGCGGCACCCAGTCGCCGCCCAGCAGCGCCACCCGCAGGGGCAGCGTGCCCGTGCCGTGGCTCTCCGCGTGCTCCGCCAGCATTCCCAGCAGCGCCGGGGCGGAGTTCCACACCGTCACCCGGTGGCGGCGGATCAGCTCCACCCAGTGCGCCGGCTCGCGCGCCGAGGCGGGCGAGGGGATCACCGTGGCGGCGCCCGCGCACAGCATCCCCAGCGTCTCGTAGACGCTCATGTCGAAGCTGGGCGACGACAGGAAGAGCACCCGGTCGCCCGCGCGCACACGGAAGCGGGTGTTGAGGTCGGCCAGGTTGTTGGCCACGCCGCGGTGCGCCAGCGCGATGGCCTTGGGCGTTCCCGTGGAGCCGGAGGTGTAGATGAGGTACGCCAGGTTCTGCGGCACCACCCCGCTCTGCGGCGCGTCGGCCGGCTGCGCGGCGATGGCGTCGCGGTCGCGGTCCACGCACACCGCCGTGGCGCCCACGTCCGGGAGCACGGAGAGGAAGCGCTCCTGGGTGAGCAGCACGCGGGCGCCGCAGTCCTCCATCATGAAGCGCAGCCGCTCGCGCGGGTACGCGGGGTCAAGCGGCACGTACGCGCCGCCGGCCTTGAGCACGGCCAGCAGCGCCGTCACCAGGTCGGGCCCGCGCTCCACGCACAGCGCCACCCGCGTCTCCGGCCCCACGCCGCGCGCGCGCAGGTGGTGGGCGAGGCGGTTGGCGGCCTGGTCGAGCTGCACGTAGGTCACCGTCTCCTCGCCCGCGATCAGCGCCGGGGCGTGCGGCGCGCGGGCCGCCTGCGCCGCGATCAGCTCGTGGATGCACTCGCGCGGCAGCTCGGCGGCGGTGCGGTTCCACTCGTCCACCAGCGTCTCGCGCTCGTCCGCGCTCACCAGCGGCAGCTCGCGGAGCGGGCGCTTGGGGTCCGTGGTGGCGGCCTCCAGCAGCGCCTCGAAGCACCCCAGCCAGCGGCGGATGGTGGCCGCCTTGAAGACGTGGAGGTTGTAGTTGCAGGTGACGCGGAAGCCCCCGTTGGACTCGGACACGTCCACCACCAGGTCGTACTTCACGTAGCGCAGCGGCTGCGGCGCGCGGTTCACCCGCAGCCCGCCCGGAAAGCCGCCCACCGCGGACCCGTCGCGGCGCGAGCCGGGCTCCAGGTTGAAGGTGACGTTGATGAGCGGCGCGTGCTGCCCCGTGCGCGACCCGCGCAGCCGCGCCGTGAGGTCCGCCTGCGACAGGTGGTGGTACCTGGACGACTCCATCAGCACCGCCTTGATCCCGCCCACGTGCTCCGCGAAGGTGGCGCCGGGCCGCATGCGGCTGCGCAGGGGCAGGAGGTCCACCCCGTGGCCCAGCAGGTGCTCGTCGCCGCCGTCCAGCGAGCGGCGCAGGGAGGGGTAGCCGATGACGAGGTCGTCCTGGCCGCTGAGGCGGTGGAGGAGCAGGGTGAACGCCGCGGCCAGGGTGGTGAACTGCGTGCACCCCAGCGTGCGGCTGGCCGCGCGGATGCGCTCCATCAGCGCCGGCTCCAACTGCGCCACCTCGCGCCGCCCGTCGGCCGCGAGGTGCCGGGGGCGCCGCCCGTCCGCCGGGAGCTCCAGCGGCACCGCGTCCGCGAGCTGGCCCATCCAGAACTCCTCCGCCTCCGCAACCGCGCCGCCCGCGTCGTTGCCGGCCTGCGACGCCACGTACTCGCTCAACTGCATCGCCCGCGGAAGCTGGGGCGCGCGGTCCTCCACCTCGGCCGCGTACAGCTCGCGGATCTCGCGCACCAGCACGGTGAGCGAGTAGCCGTCCATCACCAGGTGGTGGAAGAGCATCACGAAGAGGTGATGCTCCTCGCCCAGCGCGAAGAGGCGGAAGCGGAAGAGGGGGCCGCGCACCAGGTCGAAGGGCGTGTTCAGCTCGCGGTCCATGATCTCGGCCACGGCCGCCTCCTCGTCGCCGCCGCTGGCGTCGGCAAGGGGGACCTCGGCGGCCACGCGGCGAACGATCTTCTGGAAGTCGCCCTCGCTGCTGAAGGTGGTGCGCAGCGCCTCGTGCCGGTCCACCAGCCGCTGCACCGCGCGGCGCAGCGCCCCCACGTCCAGCGCGCCGCGCATGTGAAGCGCGAGCATCTCGTTGTACGCCAGCGACGCCCCCTCGCCGAACTGCGTGTGCACCCAGATCTCGTGCTGCGGCGCCGTGAGCGGGGTCAGGAATGGAGTGTCCGCCTTGTCCTCCACGATCAGCGGCTCGTGGGTGGCGCGGCGCTGCGGGCGGGGGAGGAAGCCGCCCTCGCGCAGGTCGTGGATGCTTGCCGCCACCGCGTCCACCAGCCGGTCCGCGTCCGGCTCCGTGTGCGCGGTGGACATGAAGCAGGCGCGCGCCTCCCACACGTAGATCCCCTTGCGCACCAGGTGGTAGAAGAGGAGGTCGATCCACTTCTCCGTGCTGGGCCGCTGGAAGCGGAAGAGGGAGCCGAAGTGCTGGATGGTGAGGGGCACGCGCTCCTCCTCCAGCAGCCTCACCAGGTTGCCCACCAGGCGCCCGGTGCGCTGGTTGAGCGCCTCCTGCAGCGCCGGCCCGCGCTCCTTGAGGTGCTGAAGGATGGCGTCGGCCGCGGCCAGGGTGAGCGGGTTCTTGGAGAAGGTGCCCGCGAACACCGTCTGCGGCACGCGCGGGTACGAGCCGTCGCCGTAGCTCCACGCGCCGCCGTCGATGGCGTCCAGGTACTCCGCCTTCCCCGCCACCACGCCCAGGGGCAGGCCGCCGCTGAGCGCCTTGCCGTAGGTGGCCAGGTCCGCCTCGATCCCGAAGTAGCCCTGCGCCCCCGCCGGGTGAAGCCGGAAGCCCCAGATGATCTCGTCGAAGATCAGGGCGATGCCGCGCTCGCGGGTGAGGTCGCGCAGCGCGTGCAGGAACTCCCGGGGCTGCAGCTCCAGGTTGCGGCTCTGGATGGGCTCCACCAGCACCGCCGCCAGCTCCCCGGCGTTGGCGCGGATCACGTCCAGCGCCGCGGGGTCGCCGTACTCCAGGACGATCACGTCCTCCACCGCCCCCGCCGGGATCCCCGGCGCCACCGGCACGCCCATCCGCCGGCCGTCCACCACGCGGGAGCGCGCCAGCACGCCGTCGCTGGTGCCGTGGTACGAGCCCGCGAAGGTGACGATCTTGGTGCGGCCCGTGGTGGCGCGCGCCAGCCGCAGCGCGGCCATCACCGCCTCCGTGCCGCTGTTGCAGAAGGCCACCCGCTCCTTGCCCGTGAGCTCGCGGATCCCCTCGGCCACCTTGCCGGCCAGGTACGTCTGCGGCCCGATCTGCAGCCCCTTTCCAAGCTGCGTGCGGATGGCCTCGGTCACGAACGAGGGCGAGTGCCCCAGCAGGTGCACCCCGAAGCCCATCGTGTAGTCCACGTACTCGTTGCCGTTCACGTCCCAGATGCGCGATCCGCGCGACCGCTCGCCCACGATGGTGTAGACCATCTCCTTCCACGGCAGCCGGAAGCCGGCCGGCGCGCGCGGGTCCGCCAGCACCGAGCGGTAGTTGTGGGCGAAGCGCTTGGAATCGCGCGTCTTGGCGTTGTACTCCTCCACCAGCGTGTCCAGGTGCTGCTTCTGCAGCGGCGTGAGCGACGCGTCGCCGCGCCCCGCCTGGATGGGCTGGAAGGGTCCGTGCCGCACCGGCTCCTCGGGCTCGGCCTGCGCGGCGGTCGTGCTGGTGGACGTGGCGGGCGCGCTCGCGAGTGGCGGCGTGCTCGCGGCCGGTGCCTGGACGGGCGTGGACGCGACCGGCGCCGGCGCGATCGCGACCGGCGCGGGGACGGCGGGCGCGGGCGTGCCCTGGCGCTGCGCGAGCTGCTGCGTGAGCACCTGCAGCGTCTGGATCACCTGCAGCAGCACGTCGTCGCCGCCCGAGGGCGCGGCGGCCGGCGCGGCGGTTTGCGCGACAGGCACGGCGGCGGGCGCGGCGGCCGGGGCCGGGGCCTCTTCCGGCGGCAGGGTCGCGTCCAGGTGATGGGCGAGCTGGTCGATGGTGCAGTAGTCGCCCATCAGGTGGCGGAAGGGGATCTCCACGCCGAACTTTTCCTCGATGCGCCGGCTGGCCTGCATCAGCAGCAGCGAGTCGGCGCCGAGCTCCAGGAAGCTGGCGGAGCCGTCCGCCGTCTGCGGGTCGAAGCCGAAGAGGCGGCCAAAGATCTCGGCGAGCGACTTCTCGATCGCGGGGCGCCGCGCGTGGGCGGGTGCAGCGGGAGCGGCCATCGCTTCCTCCTCGGCGTGAATTTCCCCGGCCGTGGCAAGGGGTTGGGTGGGGGATGCCGCTTCCACGGCGGCGGGACGACTGCCGTCCAGCCAGTAGCGCTCGCGCTCGAACGGGTAGGTGGGGAGCGGGGTGCGGCGGCGGCGCTCGTGCGCGTGGTAGCCCTTCCAGTCCACCGCCACGCCATTCGCCCAGCAGCGCCCCAGCGCCGTCGCCGCCCGCTGCGCGTCCGACGCGTCCTCGCCCGGCCCGCGCATGGACGCCACGACGGGGCGCGTTGCCGCGAAGCCGTCCTGCTGGCGGACGAAGCGGCCCAGCGCCTGCCCGGGCCCCACCTCCAGCAGGAACCACGACGGGTCCGCCAGCAGCGCCTGCGCGCCCCGGGCGAACCGCACCGTGCGGCGGAGCTGGTTGGCCCAGTAGCCGGGGTCCGTGGCCTCGTCGGCCGTGATCCACGTGCCGGTGACGTTGGACACGAAGGGGATGGCGGGCGCGCGGGGGCGGGCGCGCTCCACCAGCTCGCGGAACGCGCCCAGCACCGGCTCCATCATCTCCGAGTGGAAGGCGTGCGAGGTGTGGAGGCGCTTGCACGAGACGGAGCGCGCGGCCAGCTCCGTCTCCAGCGCCTCGATCGCCTCAAACGTCCCGCTCACCACGCACGACGAGGGCGTGTTGACCGCCGCCAGCGAGAGCCCCGGCCCCAGCAGCCGCTCCACCTCCGCCTCGGGGAGGGGGATGGCGAGCATGGCCCCGGCGGGCATCTCCTGCATCAGCCGCCCGCGCGCGGCCACCAGCCGCAGCGCGTCGTCAAGCTCGAACACCCCGGCGATGCAGGCGGCGGTGTACTCGCCCAGGCTGTGGCCGATGAGCGCCTCCGGCTGTACGCCCCACTCCATGAACAGCCGCGCCAGCGAGTATTCCACCGCGAAGAGCGCCGGCTGGGCCAGCCGCGTGGCCTCCAGCACGCGCGCCGCCTCCTCCGTCGCGCCCCCGGCCGGCCACAGCGCGTCGCGGATGTCCAGGCCCAGTAGCGGCCTCAGCACCTCCGCGCAGTGGTCCATCGTGGCGTGAAAGGTGGGCTCCGTATCGTAGAGCTCGCGCGCCATCCCCGGGTACTGCGCGCCCTGCCCGGGGAACATGAAGACCACGGGGCGGCTCTCCTCCGGCGCCGTCGCGGCGATGGCCTGCTTGGGGTTGGCGAGCGCCGCGGCGGCCTCCTCGCCCGTGCGGCACACGACCGCGCGGCGGTGGCGGAACGGGGTGCGCCCCACCTGCAGCGTATACGCGGAGTCCGCCAGCTCGTCCGTGGCCGCGAGGTGCCCGGCGAGATCCGCGGCCGCGCGGTCCAGCGCGGTGGGGGTCTTGGCCGAGAGCACCAGAAGCTGCCAGGGGCGCGACTCGCCGGAGGGTGCGGGCGCGGGCGCCTCCTCCAGCACCACGTGCGCGTTCGTCCCGCCGATGCCCAGCGAGCTGACGCCGGCGCGCAGCGGCCCGCCCTCGCTCTCCCACGGACGCGCGGCGGCGACGACGCGGAACGGGCTCCCGTCGAAGTCGATCTGCGGGTTGGGCTCGTTGAAGTGGAGGCTGGGCGGCAGCGTGCGGTGGCGCAGCGCCAGGATCGTCTTGATGAGCCCCGCGATGCCCGCGGCGGCGTTGAGGTGGCCGATGTTGCTCTTCACCGAGCCGATGGCGCAGTAGCCCGTGCGGTCCGTGCCCCGGCGGAAGGCGCGCGTGAGCCCCGCGATCTCCACCGGGTCGCCCAGCGGCGTGCCCGTGCCGTGGCACTCCACGTACGTGATGGTGGCCGGGTCCACGTCCGCCACCGACGCCGCCTCGGCGATCACCTGCGACTGCCCGTCCACGCTGGGCGCGGAGAAGCTCACCTTTCCCGAGCCGTCGTTGTTGACGGCGGAGCCCTTGACCACCGCGTGCACGTGGTCGCCGTCGGCCAGCGCGGCGGCGAGGCGCTTGAGCACCACGATCCCCACGCCCGAGCCCGTCACCGTACCCTGCGCCGCCGCGTCGAAGGCGCGGCAGTGCCCGTCTGGCGAGCGGATGCCACCTTCCTGGTAGCGGTAGCCCACGCGCTGTGGCACGACGAGCCCCACGCCGCCCGCCATGGCGATGTCGCACTCGCCGTTCAGCAGGCTCTGCACGGCCAGGTGAACGGCCACCAGCGAGGTGCTGCACGCCGTCTGCACCGCCATGCTGGGCCCGCGCAGGTTGAGCTTGTACGACACGCGGGTGGTGAGGTAGTCCTTGTCCGCCCCCAGCGCCGCCTGCCACCCGCCCAGCGCGTAGAACTCCGGGTCGTGCTGTGCCTGCACGAAGTAGGTGTTGAAGTTGGACCCGGCGTACACCCCGATGGCGCCAGGGTACGTATCGCCCGAGTACCCCGCGTCCTCCAGCGCCTCCCAGGCGCATTCCAGGAACACGCGCTGCTGGGGGTCCATGATCTTGGCCTCGATGGCGTGGTAGCCAAAGAACTCGGCCGCGAACAGCTCGATCCCCTCCAGCGTGGCCTGCGCCCGCACGTAGCGCGGGTCTTTGAGGCTCGCCGCGCTCACCCCGGAGGCCCGCAGCTCCTCGTCCGAGAAGAAGCTTACCGACTCCTTGCCGCTCACCAGGTTCTGCCAGAAGGCGTCCAGGTTGGGTGCGCCGGGAAAGCGCCCCGACATCCCGATCACCGCGATGTCCGTTTCCGACACGGCCGGCGCGTCCAGTTCGTTCATGGGATTCATCCTTGGGGTGTGCCGAGACGCTGGCGGACCGCCGCCTTGCGGAGCCGGGCGCGGTCCTGGCCGGGATCGGGTGCGGGCTGGGCCCGGCGCGTGAGGTGCCGGGTGAGCGCGCCGATCGTGGGGTGCTCGAAGAGGTCTACGAGCAGCAGGTCCATCTTCTTTGCCGCGCGCAGCTTGCTGAACAGCCGCAGCAGGAGCAGCGAGTTGCCTCCCAGGTCGAAGAAGTTGTCGTTGACGCCCACCCGCTCCACGCCCAGCACCTCCTGCCACGCGGTGCTCAGCGCCCGCTCCGTCTCGGTGCGCGGCGGCACGTACGCCTCCTCCGCCCTGCGCCCGGTCTCCGGCGCGGGGAGCGCCCTGCGGTCCACCTTGCCGTTGGGGGAGAGAGGCAGCCGGTCCAGCAGCACCAGCGCGGAGGGCACCATGTGCTCCGGCAGCCGCTCCCGCAGCCGCTCGCGCAGCACGCGGGTGGTCGCTTCCACGCTGGCGCGCTCCACCGTCCACTCTGTCACTTTTATCGAGCGGGCTTCGGCGTTGCGGGTGGCGTAGACGTTGTAGAGGGCGGTGTGCTCCAGCACGCGGTCCTGCTCCACGTGGAGGATGAAGCCGCGCGTCTCCAGCATCCGCCTCACCTCCTCCAGCCGCCCGCCGCGGTCGTAGACCTCCAGCACCACCTGGCCGATGCGCGGCCAGTCCTCTTCATCGATCCCCGAAAGCACCTCCAGCTCGGCCTTCTCCACGTCCACCTTGAGCAGGTCGATGCGTTCGATCCCCTCCTCGCGCATCACCTGCGAGATGGTGCGCAGGGGGCAGTCGAAGCGCTGGCCCTCCAGGCGCGCGTCGGCCAGCTCGCCGTAGAGCGCGGCATCCTCCCCGCCCTGCTGCTCGTTGAGGAGGAACGACTTAACCACCTCGCGCTCCTCCGCGTGGTCGGCGAACTGCCCGGAGAGGATGGAGAGGTGCGGGTAGTAGGTGAAGGTGGCGCTCCCCGGGCTGCTGCTGAGGCCGCAGTTGAAGACGCGCGCGTCGATGCCGTGGATCTCCACGTTGCGGCGCAGCGCCTCGAACACGGGCGGGATGGGCTCGAACGAGTAGACCCGCACGCCGCTCGTCTGCCCGCTGAGCAGGGTGAAGAAGCCGATGTTGGCGCCCACGTCGAACACCACGGCGCCCTCTTCCAGGGTGACTCCGTGGCGCAGGTAGGTGCCCTCCTCCACCACCTCGCGGTAGGTGAAGTCGGTCTCGTTGGGGTTGAGATGCGCGACGGTGGCGCCGTTGGGCAGGTCGTGCCAGCGCGTGTCCGGCGCCTCGTTTTTCGCGCGCAGCAGGCGCGCGAGCACGGGCGAGCGCTCCTCGTCCGGCACCACGTACGCCACCAGCCGCGCATCGCCGGGGACGTCCTCGCGCACCACGGCGACGGCCTCGCGCATCCCGTCCTGCGTGCGCAGCGCCGCCTCGATCTCGCCCAGCTCGATGCGGAAGCCGCGCAGCTTCACCTGGAAGTCCACGCGCCCCAGGTACTCCAGCGCTCCGTTCGGCATCCAGCGCGCGCGGTCGCCCGTGCGGTACATCCGCGCGCCGGGGGTGAAGGGATCGGGGACGAACTTCTCGGCTGTGAGCGCGGGGCGGGCCAGGTACCCGCGGCCCACCTGGATGCCCGCGATGAAGAGCTCGCCCGGCACACCCACGGGCACCGGCGCCCCCTCGTCATCCAGCACGTACAGCCGCGTGTTGGCGATGGGGCGGCCGATGGGGACGACCCCCGTTTCGTCCGCGGCGCAGGCCCAGGCGCTCACGTCCACGGCGGCCTCGGTGGGGCCGTACAGGTTGTGGAGCTCGCCGCCCATCTTCGCGAAGAAGCGCGCCCGCAGCTCCGGCGGCAGCGCCTCGCCGCTGCAGATCACGCGGCGCACCCCCGCGCACCGCTCCACGCCGGGCTCGGCCAGGAAGTGCTCCAGCATCGAGGGAACGAAGTGGAGCGTGGTGATCCCGCGCGCGCGGATGGTCTCCACCAGGTACGCGGGGTCCCGGTGCCCGCCCGGACGCGCCATCACGAGGCGCGCGCCGGTGGCCAGTGGCCAGAAGAACTCCCAGACGGAGACGTCGAAGCTGAACGGCGTCTTCTGCAGCACCGCGTCGGTGGCGTCCAGCCGGTAAGCGTCCTGCATCCACAGGAGGCGGTTGACCACGCCGCCGTGCTGGTTCATCGCGCCCTTGGGCGTGCCCGTGGAGCCCGACGTGTAGATGACGTACGCAAGGTTTTCCGGCGCCAGCGCGACCTCCGGCGCCGTGGACGGCTCGGCCGCGATGGCGGCGCGCTCCGTGTCCACGCACAGGGTCGCCGCGTGGTCCGGGAGGCGCTCGCGCAGCCGTTCTTCGGTGATCAGCAGCGCAGCGCCGGAGTCCGCGAGCATGTGGGCGAGGCGCTCGCGCGGGTAGTCGGGGTCCAGCGGCACGTACGCGCCGCCGGCCTTGAGCACGCCAAAGAGCGCCACCACCATGTCCGCGCCGCGCTCCAGGCAGAGCGCCACCCGCGTCTCGGGACCCACCCCGCGCGCGCGCAGGTGGTGAGCGAGGCGATTCGCTTCCGCGTCCAGCTCCGCATAGGTCAGCGTGCGCTCGTCCGCCACCAGCGCGACGGAGCCCGGGGTGCGCGCCGCCTGCGCCTCGAAGAGCCCGTGGATGCTGCCGGATGGGTAGCGGGTGCCGGTGCGGTTCCACTCATCCACCACCCGCGCGCGCTCCTCCGGCACCAGCAGGGGCAGCTCGGCCAGGCGGCGGTCGGGGTTGGCGGCGACCTCTTCCAGCAGCAGGCGGTACTGCTCCAGGATGCGGCGCACGGCGTGGCCGTCGAAGCGCTCGCGATCGTAGATGGCCTTGAGGATCAGGCGCGGCGCGGGGCCCACCTGCATGCTGAGCGGGTAGTTGGAGCGCTCGGACACGCGCGCCGTGCGCACCCGCAGGCGCTCGCCGTCGTCGCGGGCGGCGGGCTGCACGGGGTAGTTCTCGAAGACGAGAAGCGTCTCGAACAGCGCCTCGCCGCGCGGCAGCCCGGCCCACCCCTGCACCTGCACCAGGGGCGTGCCCTCGTACTGCCGCGCCTCCGCCTGCTCCACCTGCAGCGCGTCCAGCCAGGGGAGGAGGCGCGCGTCGGCGGGCACGCGCACGCGCACCGGCAGGGTGTTGATGAAGACACCCACCATCTGCTCCGCGCCGGCCAGCTCCGGCGGGCGCCCGGCCACGGTGGCGCCGAACACCACGTCGTCGCTGCCCGCGTAGCGCGCCAGCAGGAGCGCCCACAGCCCCTGCGTGATGGTATTGAGCGTAAGCCTGCGGCCACGGGCCAGCGCGTTGAGGGCCGTGGTGGCCTCTTCGGAGAGGCGGATCTGCCCCTCCTGGAAGCGCTCGGCGCCCGCGGGGGCCGGCTCGGCGGGCGGCAGCGCCAGCGGCGGCGGCGCGGCGAACCCGCGCAGGTGCTCGCGCCAGAAGCGCTCGGCCGCGCCCAGCTCCTGCCCCTGCAGCCACAGCACGTAGTCGCGGTACGGGCGCGGCCGGCGGGCCTGCCACGCCTCGCCGCGCCGCAGCGCCTCGTACTCGGCGAACACCTCCTGCATCACCACGGCCTTGCTCCACCCATCCAGCAGCAGGTGGTGCGAGCTGAACACGAACCAGTGCGCGTCCGCGGCCGTGCGGATCAGGGCGAAGCGCAGCAGCGGCGGCCGGGCCAGGTCGAAGCCGCGCTCGCGGTCCGCGCGCAGGTACGCGTCCAGCCTGCGCTCCTGTTCTTCCGCCGGCAGCGGGCGCCAGTCCTCGTCTTCCCAGGGCGCCTCGGCGTCGCGGTGCACCACCTGGAGCGGCTTCTCCACGCCCTCCCAGTGGAACGAGGTGCGCAGCGCCGGGTGGCGGGCGATGGCCCCGGCCCACGCCCGCCGGAACGCCGCGCGGTCGAGCGGCCCCTGCAGCCGCATGGCGGACTGGCCGAAGTACACCCCCGACTCCGGCGAGTACACGCTGTGGAACAGGATCCCCTGCTGCATGGGGGAAAGCTCGTACACGTCTTCGACGTTCTGCGGCTTCATCCGTGATCGCTCCTGCCCTGGGACATGAACCCCTCCTGGAAGACCGTTGTCGCCGCCCGCGGCGAAGAGCCGGTCGCGCTCCTCCCTCCCCACCCGCGCCGGGCGGTTGAAACCGCAGCAACGACTACACGAAGTCCCCCTCCGGGGACTACCGGTTTGCTGTTCGGGCCGAAGGCCCAGTCCCCGCAGGGGGACTTCGTGTGGTTGTTGCAGCGAATTCATTCGCCCGCAGCACGGCCGATTCGACCGGATCTGCGGTCGAGCACACCCTCACCCGCAGGTCTTCCGTCCGCGCCAAACTGGACACATCGTCCATATTCAGCGGGGCGCGGCTGGCCAGCATCCGCTCGGCGCCGCTCACGGCATCCCGCCCGCGAGATTCACCAGCAGCGCGTCCACCTCGCCCGCCGAAAGCCCTTTCCGGCGCGACACCTCGTCGGAACCCACCCGCTCCACGCGCAGCGGTGCGCCGCGGCGACGGTCCACCCGCGGCGCGTCTTTGCCCGGTGCCGCGTCGCTCGCCTGCGCGGGTACGGACACGGGCGATTCCAGCCAGAAGCGCTGGCGCTCGAACGGGTAGGTGGGGAGCGGCACGCGGCGGCGGCCGGAGGGGTGCAGGGCGCGCCAATCCACCCGCGCGCCCGCCAGCCAGAGCGCCGCCAGCGCGTGCTCCACCGGCTCGGGGACGGGCTCGCCGCACAGCATCTCGCGCAGCGCCAAGGCGCCGGTGAGCGCCGGGCAGCCGTCCACCTGCGCGTGGAACACGTCGTCCGTGCGGTAGAGCTCGCGCACCGGGCGCAGGTCCAGCGCGCCGGGCACCACGCGCGCCGGGCGCTCGCTCACCTCGCCCGCGGCCGTCAGCACCCGCGCGTCGCGCGCGGCCAGGGCGGCGGCGGCCTCGGCGGCGTCGCGGCACACCAGCGCGCGGCGGTACGGCAGGGCGCGGCGGCCGGCCTGGAGGGTGAAGGCCACGTCCGCCAGGCTGTCCACCCCCTGCCGGAGCCGCTCGGCCAGCCGGTCGGTGGCGGCCTCCAGCGCCGCCGCCGTGCGCGCGGAGATCACGAGGAGCTGCCAGGGCCGCGCGGGGGCGTGGGACTCCGCGGGCGGCGCCTCCTCCAGCACCACGTGCGCGTTCGTCCCGCCCATGCCGAACGCGCTCACCCCCGCGCGGCGCGGCTCGCCGGCCGCCACCCACGGCCGCGGCGCGGTCGCGACGCGAAAGGGGCTCGCGTCGAAGTCGATCCGCGGGCTGGGGCGCTGGAAGTGGAGCGTGGCCGGGATCTCCGCGTGGCGCAGCGCGAGCACCGTCTTGATGAACCCCGCGATGCCGGCGGCGGCGTCCAGGTGCCCCACGTTGCCCTTGATGGAGCCCACCGCGCAGAAGCCCGTACGGCGCGTCCCCGCGCGGAACGCCCGCGTGAGCGCCTCGATCTCCACCGAGTCCGCCAGCGGCGTCGCGGCGCCGTGCGCCTCCACGTAGCCGATACTCTCGGGCGCCACGCCCGCCACCGCATGCGCCTCGGCGATCACCTCCGCCTGGCCGTCCACGCTGGGCTGCGCGAACCCCGTCCTGAACGCGCCGTCATTGTTCACGGCCGTCCCGCGGATGACCGCGTGGATGGTGTCGCCGTCCGCGAGCGCGTCTTCCAGGAGGCGGAGCACCACCACGCCCGCGCCACTCCCCTCCACCGTGCCGCGCGCGTCGGCGTCGAAGGCGCGGCACTTTCCGTCCGGGGAGAGGCCGCCGTCCTCGCGGCATTCGTAGCCGTCCAGGAGCGGCACCCGCACCGAGGCGCCACCGGCCAGCGCCATGCGGCACTCGCCGGCGAGCAGGCTGTGCACGGCCATGTGCACCGCCACCAGCGAGGTGGAGCACGCCGTCTGCACGTTCACGCTGGGGCCGCGCAGGTTGAGCTTGTACGAGGTCCAGGCGCTGAGATGCGCGTTGTCGCCCAGCATGGCCGCCTGCGCCCCCGCCGCCTCCATCACCGCGCGGTGGTGAAGGAGGTTGTGCAGGTAGTAGCTGCTGGCGGTGGCCCCCGCGTACACGCCGATGGGCCCCTCGAACGACTCCGGGTCGTGCCCCGCGCACTCCAGCGCCTCCCACGCGCACTCCAGGAAGACGCGGATCTGCGGGTCCATCAGCTCGGCCTCGCGCGGCGCGACGCCAAAGAACGCGGCGTCGAACCGGTCCGCGTCGCTCAGCACTCCGCGCGCGGGCACGTAGCCGGGCCGGGCGATGCGCGCGGGGTCGGCCCCCGCCGCCAGCATCTCCTCCGGGGAGAAGCGGGAGATGGAGTCCACCCCCGCGCGGAGGTTGGCCCACAACTGGTCCACGTCGCGCGCGCCGGGAAAGCGCCCGGCCATGCCCACGATGGCGACCGCGTACTTCATCGTGCCCCCTCGGTCCCGCGTGTCCGCCGGCCGGCCGCTTCGTGCCGGCTCTGCTGCGCCATCTTGCGTTCTTCATCCCCACCCGACCGGTGCGCGGCCGGGTGGCCGAATCGGGCCTGCACCGCCCCCTCGCGGCCGGCGTGCGGGAGGCCGTCGACCGGCGGAGCCATCGCGGCGCTCACTGCGCGGACCCCATCAGGGCGAAGAGCTTGTCCAGCTCCGCCGTGCTCACCCGCGCCGCGGGGAAGTCCGACGGCGTGAAGCCGCCCGCCTCCGGGGCGCGGCAGTGGTCGATCAGCTCGCGCAGGTGCGCCGTGAACCGGGCCGCCAGCCGCTCGATCGTCTCGCGGCGGTGCACCTCCTCGCTGTAGCTCCACCCCATGCGCAGGCACCCGCCCTCCACGCGCCCCGTCACCTCCAGCACGTGCGTCCGCGGGCCGCTTCGGGCCGCGCCGCTCGCCTCCCGCGCGGGCGCGAAGAGCGAAGCGGGCGAGAACGTCTGGTCGAAGCTCCCCAGGTAGTTGAACACGACCTGCGGCGCGGGGATCGCCCGGAGCGCCCGCGCCGTCTCGCCATCCGTAAGGTGGCGCAGCATCCCGTAGCCGATCCCGCGTCCGGGGACCGCGCGCAGTTGCTCCTTCACGGTCCGCAGCGCCACGCCCGGCTCCGCGCCGCGCACGCCCGGCAGCTCCACGGGATAGAGCGTCGTGAACCACCCCACCGTGCGCGTGAGCTCCACGTCCGCGAACAGGTCCTCGCGCCCGTGCCCCTCCAGGTGCACGCGCACCGCGTCGCGCCCCGTCCACTCGGTGAGCGTCCGCGCCAGCGCCGTCAGTAGCGCGTCGTCGATGCGCGTGTTGTACGCCTGCGGCACCTCCTGCAGCAGCGCCTTCGTCTCCTCGGTGTCGAAGGCGCTCCATACGGTGCGCGCGCTCTCCGCGTCGCCCACCTCGCCGCCCAGGTCCACGGGGAGCGGGGCGGACTCGGACTGCGCGAGCCAGAAGGCGGCCTCGTCCTCCCGCTGCGGCGCGTGCGCGGCAAGGCGCTCCGCCCAGTGCTGGAAGGATGTAGTCTTGGCCGGGAGCGACACCGGCTCGCCGCGCGCGATCTGCCGGCACGCCGTCTCCAGGTCTTCCACCAGGATGCGCCACGACACACCATCCACCACCAGGTGGTGGATGACGATGAGCAGGCGAGCGCTCCTCTCCGGCCCCAGGTCGAAAAGGATCGCCCGCAGCACCGGCCCACCCGCCAGCTCCAGGCTCGCCTGGCACTCCGCGGCGACGGAGGCCAGCGCCTCCACCTGCAACCGCGCGGGGAGCACGGACAGGTCGGCGCGCTCGAAGGCGGCGGTGCCCGTGGGCGGCGCGTGGAATCCCTCCCACCCCCGGGGCGTGCGGACGAAGCGGAGGCGCAGCGCGTCGTGGTGCTCCAGCAGCCGCGCGAGCGCCGTGTGGACGACGGCCGGGTCCAGCTCGCCGCGCACCTCCAGCAGCATCGACTGGTTGTAGTGGTGCGGGCGCGGGATCCCGCGCTCCAGGAACGCGCGCTGGATGGGCGTCAGCGTCAGCGGCCCGGCGACCGGCCCCTGCTCGCGGCGCACCGTCGCGGTCTCCGACGCCGCGGGCGCCAGCTCGGCGATCGTCTGGTGCTGGAAGAGCTGCCGCGGGGTCAGGCGCAGCCCGGCGCGCGCGGCGCGCGCGATCACCTGGATGCTCTGGATGGAGTCGCCGCCGAGCTCAAAGAAGTTCTCGTCCACCCCCACGCGCTCGCGGCCCAGCACCTCCGCCCACACCGCGCAGAGCACCTCCTCCGCCGCGGTGCGCGGGGCCGCGTACCCCTCGCGCGCGGCTTCACGCTCCGGCGCGGGGAGCGCCCGGCGGTCGGTCTTGCCGTTGGAAGTGAGCGGCAGCGCGTCGATGGCGACGAACGCCGCCGGCACCATGTACTCCGGCAGAGTGGCGCGGAGATGCGCCCGCAGCTCGCCATCCGCCACCGTCTGCCCTACCAGGTACGCCACCAGGCGGCGCTCGCCGGGTGCGTCCTCGCGCACCATCACCACCGCTTCGCGCGCGTGCGCACGCAGCGCGGCCTCGATCTCTCCCGGCTCGATGCGGAAGCCGCGCAGCTTCACCTGGTCGTCGGTGCGCCCCAGGAACTCCAGCGTTCCGTCCGGCAGCCGGCGCACGCGGTCGCCCGTGCGGTACATCCGGGCGCCCTCGCCCGCGAACGGGTCGGGGATGAAGCGCTCGGCCGTGAGCCTGGGCCGCCCCAGGTAGCCGCGCGCCACCTGCGCGCCGCCCACGCACAGCTCGCCTGGCACGCCCGCGGGCACGGGCCGCTGGCGCGCGTCCAGCACGTACGCACGCGCCATCGGCAGCGGAAGGCCGAGCGGCACGTTGCGCGAACGGGCCGCATCCTCCCCCACGCGGTGGGTGAGGACGCCGACCGTGGTCTCGGTGGGTCCGTAGTGGTTGAAGACGACGCAATCCGGCGCCGCGGCGCGCAGCTCCTCCACCCACTCGCGCGACGACGGCTCGCCGCCGAGCACCAGCCGCAGGCGCGGGAGGATCTCGCTGTGCCCCGCGCTCAGCAGCGCCGCCAGGTGCGACGGCACGATCTTGAGGCAGTCCACCGGACGCGCACGCAGCCGCTCCGCGAGCGCCACCGGATCGACTACCTGCTCCTGCGAGATCAGGTGAAGAGCGCCGCCCGTGCACAGCGTGGGATACAGCGCCGTGTTCCCCAGGTCCGCCGCGATGGTGGACACCATCCCGAAGCTGGCCCCCTCCGGCAGCGCCAGCCGCTCCACGACGCCGCGTACGTACGCGCAGAGCTGCCGGTGCTCCACCACGACGCCCTTGGGCGTGCCCGTGGACCCGGAAGTGTAGACGACGTACGCCGCGTTCTCCGGCCGCACCCCGCTCTCCGGCGCCGTCTCCGGCGTCCGCGCGATGGCGTCTTGATTGCGCTCCAGGCACACCACGCCGGCCCCGAGCCCCTCGTCCGCGTCCCACTCCGCGCCTCTCGCGACGAGGAGCGCCGCGCCCGAGCCCGCCACCATGCGCGCGATGCGCTCACGCGGATAGCCGGGATCGAGCGGTACGTACGCGCCACCGGCCTTGAGCGTGGCCAGCAGCGCGACCACCAGATCGGCGCTCCGGTCGAGGCACACGGCGACGCGGCTCTCCGGCCCGATGCCGCGACCGCGCAGGTGATTCGCGAGGCGGTTGGCCTCCCGGTCCAGCTCCGCGTAGGTCAGGCTGCGCTCCTCGCACACCAGGGCGATGGCGTCCGGGGTGCGCGCCGCCTGCGCCGCGATCAGCTCATGGATGCACAGCGGTGCCCCATCATCCACCGGGACCGCCCCGCCGAGAACCCGATCGAGCTCCTCCGCTTCCATCAGCGGCAGGTCGCCCGTGCGCCGCTCCGGCCCAGCCGCGATCCCTTGCAGCAGCAGCCGGAACCGCTCAAGCATCCGCCGGGGCGTCTCCGCCTCGAACAGCTCCGTGCGGTAGCGGAGCGTCAGTGCCAGCTCCCCCTCCCGCTCGTGGGCAAAGAGCGCCAGGTCGAACTTGGTCGTCTCGCTCTCCACCCGCGCCGGCTCCACCTCCAGCCCCTCGAGCCGCACGGTCTCGGCGGGCGCGTTCTGGAGGGAGAAGAGCACCTGGAAGACCGCCGAATGCCCCAGCGAGCGCTCGGGCGCAAGCGCGTCCACCAGCCTTTCGAAGGGGAGGTCCTGGTGCTGGTACGCCCCCAGCGTCGTCTCGCGTACCTGCTTCAGCAGCTCGCGGAAGGTCGGGTCGCCCGCGAGCTCCACCCGCAGCGCGAGCGTGTTGATGAAGAGGCCGATCAGCCCCTCTACCTCGCTGCGCGTGCGCCCCGCGATGGGGCTGCCGATGACGACGTCGTCCTGTCCCGAATGGCGCGACAGCAGTACGCTCCAGGCCGCGAGCAGCACCATGTACAGCGTCGCCCCCTCGCGCTGGCCCAGCGCGCGCAGCTCCGCCACCAGCGGCGCGGGGATCGTGAAGCGGTGCGACGCGCCGTGGTGGCTCTGCACGGCGGGGCGCGGATGGTCCGTCGGCAGCTCCAGGAGCGCCGGAGCGCCGCGCAGCCGCTCCGTCCAGTACGCGAGATGCGCATCCAGCCGCGCACCCCGCAGGTGCTCGCGCTGCCACGCCGCGTAGTCCGCGTACTGCACCGCGGGTGTGCCGAGTGGCGACTCCTCGCCCTGCGCGAACGCTCCGTACAGCGCGGAGAGCTCGCGCGCGAACACGCCCATGCTCCACCCGTCGCTGACGATGTGGTGCACGCAGGCCAGCAGCACGTGCTCGTCGTCGCTCACACGCAGCAGCTTCGCGCGGAAGAGCGGGCCCTCCGCCAGATCGAACGGGCGCGCGGTCTCCGCCTCCAGCGCCGCCGCCACGTCCACTACGGTCTCCGCCGGGAGCGCGACAGGGCGCGGCGGATGGATCTCCTGCACGGGCCGGCCGTCCGCGTCGCGGAAGGTGGTGCGAAGCGCCTCGTGGCGGCGCACGATCTCGGTCAGCGACCGCTCCAGCGCGTCCCGGTCCAGCCTCCCGCGCAGGCGCAGCGCCAGGGGGATGGCGTACCCGGAGCTCCCGGGCTCCATCCGGTCCAGGAACCACATCCGCTCCTGCGCGAACGACACCGGCATCGCGTCGCCCCGCACGGTCGCGGCGATGGGCGGAAGCGGGGCCGGGCTCCCGGCGCGCCGCACGCTCACGGCGTACGCGGCCAGCCGCGCCGGGGTGGGCGCCTCAAAGAACGCGCGGAGCGGAAGCTCCACCGAGAGCGCTTCCCGCACCCGCGCCACCAGCCGGGTGGCCATAAGCGAGTGGCCGCCCATCGCGAAGAAGTCGTCGTGCACCCCCACGCGCGCCGCACCCAGCAGCTCGCTCCACAGCGCGCAGAGCACGCCCTCCGTCTCGTCGCGCGGCGCCACGTACCCGTCCTCGGCGGCGCGCCACTGCGGGTCCGGGAGCGCCTTGCGGTCCACCTTGCCGTTCGGCGAGAGCGGCAGTGCGTCGAGCACCACCACCGCCGCGGGCACCATGTACTCCGGCAGTCGCGTCCGGAGCGCGTCCCGCAACCGAGCGGACTCGGCGGACTCGCCCACGGCGTACGCCACCAGGCGCGGATCGGCGGGGCCGCCGCGCACGACCGCGACCGCCTCGCGCACACCTGCCTGCTCACGCAGCGCCGCTTCGATCTCCCCCAGCTCGATGCGGAAGCCGCGCAGCTTCACCTGGAAGTCCACGCGCCCCAGGTACTCCAGCGCTCCGTTCGCCATCCACCGCGCGCGATCTCCCGTGCGGTACATCCGCGCGCCAGGGGTGAACGGGTCCGGGATGAACTTCTCCGCCGTGAGGGCCGGGCGCGCCAGATAGCCGCGGCCCACCTGGATCCCCGCGATGAACAGCTCCCCCGGCACGCCGACGGGCACGGGCGCGAGCTCCGCGTCGAGCACGTAGAGCTGCGCGTTCGCGATCGGGCGGCCGATCGGCACACACCCCGTCTCGCGGGAGGTGCATTCCCACGCGCTCACATCGACCGCGGCCTCGGTGGGGCCGTACAGGTTGTGAAGCTCCGCCTGCAGATGCGTGAAGAAGCGGGTCCGCAGCTCGGGCGGGAGTGCTTCGCCGCTGCACACCACCCGCCGTACCGTCGTGCAGGCCTCCACGCCCGGCTCGGCGAGGAAGTGCTCCAGCATGGAGGGGACGAAGTGCAGCGTCGTCACGCTCTCCGCCTGGATGGTCTCCACGAGGTACGCGGGGTCACGGTGCCCGCCCGGACGCGCCATCACCAGGCGAGCGCCGGCGGCCAGTGGCCAGAAGAACTCCCAGACGGAGACGTCGAAGCTGAATGGCGTCTTCTGCAGCACCACGTCGGACGCGCCGAGGCCGTACGCGTCCTGCATCCACAGGAGGCGGTTGACCACGCCGCCGTGCTGGTTCATCGCCCCCTTGGGCGTGCCGGTGGAGCCGGAGGTGTAGATGACGTACGCCAAATTCTCCGGCCGCACCGCGATTTCAGGAGCGGCGGGCGACTCGGCGGCGATGGCGGCGCGCTCCACGTCCACGCAGAGGACCGCCGGGTGCGCGGGGAGCCGGTCGAGCAGCCGGTCCTCCGTGAGCAGCAGCGCCGCGCCGGAGTCCGCGAGCATGTGCGCGAGGCGGTCGCGCGGGTAGTCGGGGTCCAGCGGCACGTAGGCGCCGCCGGCCTTGAGCACGCCAAAGAGCGCGACCACCATATCCAGGCCACGCTCCAGGCACACGGCGACGCGGCTCTCGGGGCCGATCCCTCGTCCGCGCAGGTGGTGCGCGAGGCGGTTCGCGGACGCATCCAGCTCCGAGTAGGTCAGCGTGAGCCCTTCGCTGACTAGGGCGACGGCATCCGGGGTGCGCGCCGCCTGCGCTTCGAAGAGCTGGTGGATGCAGCGCGAAGGGTACTCGGTCGCGGTGGCGTTCCACTCCTCCACCACCCGCGCCCGCTCCGCCGCGCCCACCAGCGGAAGCTCAGCCACGCGCCGCTCTGGATCCGCCACGATGCCGTCCAGCAGCACGCGCAGATGGCCCGCCATGCGCTCCACCGTCTCCGCATCGAACAGGTCCGTCGCGTACTGGAGCGCCGCCGCGATCTCGTCGCCGCGCTCGACCATGGAGAGCGACAGGTCGAACTTGGTCGTCTCGCTCCCCACGCGCGCCGGCTCCACCTCAAGTCCCCGGAGAGCCGCGGGCGCGGCGGGCGTGTTCTGCAGGGAGAAGAGCACCTGGAAGAGCGGCGAGTGCCCCAGCGAGCGCTCGGGCGCCAGCGCCTCCACCAGCTTTTCGAACGGCAGATCCTGGTGCTGGAACGCGCCCAGCGTCGTCTCGCGCGCCTGCTTCAGCACCCCGCGGAAGGTGGGGCGCCCTGAATGGTCCATCCGCAGCGCGAGGGTGTTCACGAAGAGGCCGATCAGCCCCTCCACCTCGCTCCGCGTGCGTCCCGCGATGGGGCTGCCCACGACGACATCCTGCTGTCCCGAATAGCGCGACAGCAGCACACTCCAGGCAGCGAGCAGCACCATGTACAGCGTCGCCCCCTCCTGCTGGCCGAGCGCACGCAGCTCCGCCACCAGTGGCGCCGGGAGGGTGAAGCTGTGCGACGCGCCGTGGTGGCTGCGCACCGCGGGGCGGGGCCGGTCGGTGGGGAGCTCCAGCAGCGCCGGCGCGCCGCGCAGCCGCTCCGTCCAGTACGCGAGCTCCGCATCCAGCCGCTCGCCGCTCAGCCGCTCGCGCTGCCACGCCGCGAAGTCGCCGTACTGCACCTCCAGCTCGCTCAGCGGCGAGGCCACGCCGCGCGTGAAGGCACCGTACAGCGCAACGAGCTCGCGCGTGAAGACACCCATGCTCCACCCGTCGCTGACGATGTGGTGCATGGACACCACCAGCACGTGCTCGTCTTCATCCAGGAGCAGAAGGCGCGCGCGGAACAGCGGCCCCGTCGCCAGGTCGAAGGGACGGCGGCCTTCCTCTTCAAGCGCCGCCTGGTCGTCCACCGCCAGGACGACGGGCCGCGGGAGGTGCACCACCGCAACCGGGCTTCCCGCCTCGGAGCGGAAGGTGGTGCGAAGCGACTCGTGACGGCGCACGATCTCCGTCAGCGACCGCTCCAGCGCGTCCCGGTCCAGCACACCGCGCAGGCGCAGCGCAAAGGGGATGGCGTAGACGGCGCTCCCGGGCTCCATCTCGTCCAGGAACCACATCCGCTCCTGCGCAAAGGAGAGCGGCGTGGCGCCGGCGCTCCTGCGCGGAATGCGATCGGCGGCGAGCCCTTCTTCCGCCAGGATCGCCTGCAGGACGGCGAGCTTCGCGGGCGAAAGCTTGAGTGCGTCCTTGCTCATACGGCCACCTGTTCAGGGGAATGGCCTTCCGGGAGCAGCGCGGTCGCTTCCTCGTCCGCCAGGGCGCTCAGCTCCACCACGAGCCCCGCGATGCGCTCTACTTTCACCCGCGTCTGCGCGTCCGCCGTGAGCGCGGCGGCGAGGCCGGCGACGGTGGGTGCGTCGAAAAAGGCGCGCAGGGGGAGCTCCACGAGAAAGGTCTCCCGCACGCGCGCCAGGAGCTGCGTGGCGAGCAGGGAGTGGCCGCCCACCTCGAAGAACTGGTCGCTCACGCCTGCCTGCTCGGCCCCCAGCACCTCGCCCCACAGCGAGCAGAGCACCTCCTCCAGCGGCGTGCTCGGCGCCACGCGGCCATCGCGCTCGCCCCACTCCGGCGCGGGGAGCGCCCGGCGATCCACTTTGCCGTTCGGGGTGAGCGGCAGCGCGTCCAACAGGACGAACGCCGACGGGACCATATAGTCCGGCAACCCGCTCTTTACGTGCACCCGCAGCTCGCCCTCGCTCGGCGTGGGAGACGCGGCCACGTACGCCACCAGCCGCGGATCGCCGGGTGCGTCCTCGCGCACCATCACCACCACTTCGCGCACCGCGGCGTGGGTGCGCAGCGCGGCCTCGATCTCTCCCGGCTCGATGCGGAAGCCGCGCAGCTTCACCTGGTCGTCCGTGCGGCCCAGGAACTCCAGCGTTCCGTCGGCAAGCCAGCGCACCCGGTCGCCCGTGCGGTACATCCGGCCGGGCGTGAACGGGTCGGGGATGAAGCGCTCGGCCGTGAGCCCCGGCCGGCCCAGGTACCCGCGCGCCACCTGCGCGCCGCCCACGAACAGCTCGCCGGGCACGCCGACCGGCACGGGGGCGAGTCGCGCGTCCAGCACGTACGCGCGCACGTTCGTCAGCGGCCGTCCAATGGGCGGCAGCGCGAGCGGCTCGCCGGAAACGAGCTCCAGCGAGCTGGCGACGACCGTTGCCTCGGTCGGTCCGTAGTTGTTGACGAGACGGTACGGGAGCGACGCGCGGCCGTGCGGCAGGAGCCGGTCGCCGCCGGTCAGCAGCGTGCGCAGCGTCGTCGGCGCGCTTGGGAGCGCGAGGAAGCGCTGGGCCAGCGGGGTGGGCATGAAGCTGATGGTCACGCCCTGCTCGCCCAGCACGCGCGCCAGCGCCTCGGGCGACACGCGGTCCTCGTCGCGCGGGATCACCAGGCGAGCGCCCGCGGCCAGATACGGCCAGATCTCCCACGCGGCAGCGTCGAATCCCACGCCGGCGAGCTGCGTCGCGCGGTCCTCTTGGGTGACGCTGAAGGCCGTTTGGTGCCAGCGCACCAGGTTGAGGAGCTGGCGGTGCTCCACGACGACGCCCTTGGGGGTGCCCGTGGAGCCGGAGGTGTAGATGACGTACGCGGGGTTTTCCGGCCGCACCGCGCTCTCCGGCGCGGTGCTCGGCTCCCGCGCGATGGCGTCCCGGTCGCGGTCGAGGCACACCACCTCCGCTTCGGGGAGCGCGGCGAGGAGACTCTCCTGCGTCAGCAGCAGGCGCGCGCCGCAGTCCTCCACCATGAAGCGCAGCCGCTCGCGAGGATAGGCAGGGTCCATCGGCACGTAGGCACCGCCCGCCTTCAGCGTGCCGAGCAGCGCGACCACCAGGTCCGCGCCCCTCTCCAGGCACACGGCCACGCGGCTTTCCGCGCCGATGCCGCGAGCACGCAGGTGGTGCGCGAGCCGGTTGGAGGCCCGGTCCAGCTCCACGTACGTCACCGTGCGATCATCCGCGACCAGAGCGATGGCGCTCGGAGTGCGCGCCGCCTGCGCCTCCACCAGCTCGTGGATGCACCCGCCGGTGACCGCCGCATCCGTGCGGTTCCACTCCACGAGCACCTGTTGCCGCTCCTCCGCATCCATCAGCGGCAGATCGGCGGCGTGCTGATCCGGCTCCGCGGCGATGCCCTCCAGCAGCAGGCGGAACTGCTTGAGCATTCGCCGCGTGGTCTCCGCAGCGAACAGTTCGGTGCGGTAGCGAAGGGCCAGCTCCAGCTCACCCTCCCCCTCGGTGGCGAAAAGGGACAGGTCGAACTTGGTCGTCTCGCTCGGCACCTGCGCGCGCTCCACGTCCAGACCGGCCATCTGGATGGCGTCGGTGGGCGCGTTCTGGAGGGAGAAGAGCGCTTGAAAGATGGGCGAGTGGCCGCCGGAGCGTTCCGGGGCGAGCGCCTCCACCAGCTTTTCGAAAGGGAGATCCTGGTGCTCGTACGCGCCCAGCGTCGTCTCGCGCACCTGCTTGAGCAGATCGAGAAAGCTCGGGCGGCCCGTTAGATCCACGCGGAGCGCGAGCGTGTTCACGAAGAGGCCGATGAGGCCCTCCACCTCGCCGCGCGTGCGCCCCGCGATGGGGCTGCCGATGACGACTTCCTGCTGTCCCGAATGGCGCGACAGCAGCACGCTCCAGGCAGCGAGCAGCACCATGTACAGCGTCGCACCTTCGCGCTGGCCGAGCGCACGGAGTCGCGCCAGCAGCGGTGCGGGAACGGTGTCGCGATGCGACACGCCGTGGTGGCTTTGCACCGCCGGGCGCGGGCGATCGGTAGGGATCTCAAGCAGCGCCGGCGCGCCACGCAGCCGTTCCGTCCAGTACGCGAGCTCCGCATCCAGCCGCTGGCCACTCAGTTGCCCGCGCTGCCACGCCGCATAGTCCGCGTACTGTACCTCCAGCTCGGGGAGCGACGCGCCGCTGTAGAGCGCCGACAGCTCACGCGCGAACACGCCATGGCTCCACCCGTCGCTGACGATGTGGTGCGTGGACACCAGCAGCACGTGCTCGTCGCCGCGCAGGCGCAGAAGGCGCGCGCGGAAGAGCGGGCCCGCGGCGAGGTCGAAGGGGCGGCGAGCTTCCTCTTCCAGCGCGGCCTCGTCCTGCACGGCCTCCACGGGCAGCGCGATGGGCCGCGCGGGGTGGACGACCTGAACGGGCCCGCTCGCATCCGAGCGAAAGGTGGTGCGCAGGATCTCGTGGCGGCGGACGATCTCCGTGAGCGCTCGCTCCAGCGCCGCCACATCCAGCGCGCCGCGCAGCCGAAGCGCCTGCGGGATGTTGTAGACGGCGCTCCCTGGCTCCATCTGATCGAAGAACCACATCCGCTCCTGCGCGAACGACACAGGCGCTGCCTCGCCGCGGGGCGTCGGGACGATGCGGGGGAGCGGGGCCGCGCTTCCACCACGACGTGCGCTCTCGACGTACCGGGCCAGCCGCGCCGGCGTGGACGCCTCAAAGAACGCGCGCAGGCTGATCTCGACCGCGAAGGCCTCCCGCGCCCGCGCCACCACGCGCGTGGCGAGCAGCGAGTGGCCGCCGAGCGCAAAGAAATCGTCGTCTATGCCTACGCCCTCCACGCCCAGCACCTCCGCCCAGATCCCGCAGAGCACCTCCTCCACGGGCGTCCGCGCGGCCATGTAACCGGCGCGCTCCGCACCCAGGTCCGGCGCTGGGAGCGCCTTGCGGTCCACCTTGCCGTTTGGCGAGAGCGGGAGCGCTTCGAGCACCACCACCGCCGCGGGCACCATGTACTCCGGCAGTCGCGCCCGGAGCGCGTCCCGCAACTGTGCGGACTCGGCGGACTCGCCCACCACGTACGCCACCAGGCGCGGATCGGCGGGGCCGCCGCGCACGACGGCGACCGCCTCGCGTACGCCCGGCTGCTCGCGCAGCGCCGCCTCGATCTCCCCCAGCTCGATGCGGAAACCGCGCAGCTTCACCTGGAAGTCCACGCGCCCCAGGTACTCCAGCGCTCCGTTCGCCATCCACCGCGCGCGGTCCCCCGTGCGGTACATCCGCGCACCGGGGGTGAACGGGTCCGGGATGAACTTCTCCGCCGTGAGACTCGGGCGCGCGAGGTAGCCGCGGCCCACCTGGATCCCCGCGATGAACAGCTCCCCCGGCACGCCGACGGGCACGGGCGCGCGTTCCGCGTCGAGCACGTAGAGTTGCGTGTTCGCGATCGGGCGGCCGATCGGCACACATCCCGTCTCGTCGGACGTGCATTCCCAGGCGCTCACATCGACCGCGGCCTCGGTGGGGCCGTACAGATTGTGAAGCTCGGCGCCGAGGTGCGTGAAGAAGCGCGTCCGCAATTCCGGCGGGAGCGCCTCGCCGCTGCAGACCACCCTCCGGACCGTCGTGCAGGCTTCCACGCCGGGCTCAGCGAGGAAGTGCTCCAGCATGGAGGGGACGAAGTGAAGCGTCGTCACGCTCTCCGCCTGGATCGTCTCGACCAGGTACGCAGGATCACGGTGCCCGCCCGGACGCGCCATCACCAGGCGAGCGCCGGCGGCCAGTGGCCAGAAAAACTCCCAGACGGAGACGTCGAAGCTGAATGGCGTCTTCTGCAGCACCACGTCAGATGCGTCGAGGCCGTACCGGTCCTGCATCCACAGGAGGCGGTTGGCGACGCCGCCGTGCTGGTTCATCGCCCCCTTGGGCGTGCCCGTGGAGCCGGAGGTGTAGATGACGTACGCCAGGTTCTCCGGCCGCACCGCGCTCTGCGGAGCGGCAGCGGGCCGCTGGGCGATGGCTTCGCGCTCGATGTCGAGGCAGAGCACCTCGGCGGCGGAGTCGGGGAGGCGGTCGCGCAGCGGCTGCACCGTGAGCAGCAGCGCGGCCCCGGAGTCCGCGAGCATGTGCGCGAGGCGCTCGCGCGGGTAGTCAGGGTCGAGGGGGACGTAGGCGCCGCCGGCCTTGAGCACGCCAAAGAGCGCGACCACCATGTCCAGGCCACGTTCAAGGCACACGGCCACGCGCGTTTCCGGCCCCACGCCGCGAGCGCGCAGGTGGTGTGCGAGACGGTTGGCCGCCTGGTCCAGCTCCGCATACGTCAGCGTGTGGCCTTCGCTTGCCAGGGCGACGGCATCCGGGGTGCGCGCCGCCTGCGCCTCGAACAGCTCGTGGATGCAGCGCGATGGGTACCGGGTCGCGGTGCGGTTCCACTCCACCAGCACCTGCCCGCGCTCAGCCGCGTCCATCAGCGGCAGGTCGGCCGCGCGCTGCTCCGGATCGGACGCGATCGTTTCCAGCAGCAGGCTGAACTGCTTCAGCATCCGCCGCGTGGTCTCCGCGTCGAACAGTTCGGTGCGGTAGCGAAGCGCCAGCTCCAGCTCGCCATTCCTCTCGGTGGCGAAGAGGGACAGGTCGAACTTGGTCGTCTCGCTCTCCACCCGCGCCGCCTCCACCTCCAGCCCCGGCAGGTGGATGGACTCGGCGGGCGTGTTCTGCAGGGAGAAGAGCGCCTGGAAGAGCGGCGAGTGGGCCTGCGAGCGCTCGGGCGCGAGCGCCTCCACCAGCTTTTCAAAGGGGAGATCCTGGTGCTGGAACGCGCCGAGCGTCGTCTCGCGCACCTGCTTGAGCAGAGCGGGAAAAGTCGGGCGGCCCGATAGGTCCACGCGGAGCGCGAGGGTGTTCACGAAGAGGCCGATGAGGCCCTCCACCTCGCCGCGCGTGCGCCCCGCGATGGGGCTGCCCACGACGACATCGTCCTGTCCCGAATAGCGCGACAGCAGTACGCTCCACGCCGCGAGCAGCACCATGTACAGCGTCGCACCCTCGCGCTGGCCGAGGGCCTGGAGCTCCGCGACGAGCGTAGCGGGGAGCGTGGTGCGGTGCGCCGCGCCGTGGTGACTCTGCACGGCCGGGCGCGGGCGGTCCGTGGGCAGCTCGAGGAGCGCCGGCGCGCCGCGCAGCCGCTCGGTCCAGTACGCGAGCGCCTCGTCCAGCCGCTCGCCGCTCAGCTCCTCGCGCTGCCACGCCGCGAAATCCCCGTACTGCACCTCCGGCTCGGGGAGCGGCGACGCCGGGCCGCGCGTGAACGCGGCGTACAGCGCAAAGAGCTCGCGCGTGAAGACGCCGGTGCTCCACCCGTCGCTGACGATGTGGTGCATGCACACCAGCAGCACGTGCTCGTCACCGGTCCGCAGCAGCCGCGCGCGGAAGAGGGGGCCAGCGGCGAGGTCGAAAGGGCGCCGGGCCTCCTCCGCGATGGCGGACTCGTCGTCCACAGACTCCACCGTGAGGACGACGGGGTGCGGCGGATGCACGATCGCCAGAGGACCGCCCGCGTCGGAGCGGAAGGTGGTGCGAAGCGCCTCGTGGCGGCGCACGATCTCCGTCAGCGACCGTTCAAGCGCGTCCCGGTCCAGCGCACCCCGCAGACGGAGCGCGAGTGGGATGGCGTAGACGGGGCTTCCAGGCTCCATCTCGTCCAGGAACCACATCCGCTCCTGCGCGAAGGAGAGCGGCGTGGTGCCGGGGCTCCTGCGCGGAATGCGAGCGGCGGCGATCCCTTTTTCCGCGAGGAGCGCCTGCAGAATGGCGAGCTTCGCGGGAGAAAGCCTGGGTACGTCCTTGCTCATGCCACCACCGGTTCTGGAGAATCGCCTTCGGGGAGCAACGCGCTCGCTTCCTCGTCATCAAGCGCGCTCAGCTTCACCACCAGGGCCGCGATGTGCTCGGCCCTGGCCCGCGATGGCGCGTCCGCCGTGAGCGCGGCGGCGAGGCCGGCGACGGTGGGCGCGTCGAAAAAGGCGCGGAGGGGGAGATCCACGAAAAAGGTCTCCCGCACGCGCCCCAGCAGTTGCGTGGCGAGCAGCGAATGGCCGCCCACCTCGAAGAATTGGTCGTTCACCCCCACCCGCTCCGCCCGGAGCACCTCCGCCCAGATCCCGCACACCACCTCCTCCACCTGCGTCCGCGGCGCGACGTAGCTCTCGCGCCCGGAGTCCGGGTCCGGTGCGGGGAGCGCCCTGCGGTCCACTTTGCCGTTCGGGGTGAGCGGCAGCGCGTCCAACAGGACGAACGCCGACGGGACCATGTACTCCGGCAACCCGCTCTTTACGTGCACCCGCAACTCGCCCTCGCTCGGCGCGGGAGACGCGGCCACGTACGCCACCAGCCGCGGATCGCCGGGTGCGTCCTCGCGCACCATCACCACCGCCTCGCGCACCGCGGCGTGGGTGCGGAGCGCGGCTTCGATCTCTCCGGGCTCGATGCGGAAGCCGCGCAGCTTCACCTGGTCGTCCGTGCGGCCCAGGAACTCCAGCGTTCCGTCGGCAAGCCAGCGCACCCGGTCGCCCGTGCGGTACATGCGGCCACGGTGGAAGGGGTCGGGGATGAAGCGCTCGGCCGTGAGCCCCGGCCGGCCCAGGTAGCCGCGCGCCACCTGCGCCCCGCCCACGAACAGCTCGCCGGGCACGCCGACCGGCACGGGGGCGAGGCTCGCGTCCAGCACGTACGCGCGCACGTTCGCCAGCGGCCGTCCGATGGGCGGCAGCGCGAGCGGCTCGCCGGAAACGAGCTCCAGCGAGCTGGCGACGACCGTTGCCTCGGTCGGTCCGTAGTTGTTGACGAGGCGGTACGGGAGCGACGCGCGGCCGTGCGGCAGGAGCCGGTCGCCGCCGGTCAGCAGCGTGCGCAGCGTCGTCGGCGCGTTTTCGAGCGCGAGGAAGCGCTGGGCCAGCGGGGTGGGCATGAAGCTGATGGTCACGCCCTGCTCGTCCAGCACGCGCGCCAGCGCCTCGGGGGACACGCGGTCCTCATCGCGCGGGATCACCAGGCGAGCGCCCGCGGTCAGATACGGCCAGATCTCCCACGCGGCCGCGTCGAACCCCACCCCGGCGAGCTGCGTCGCGCGGTCCTCTGGGGTGACGCTGAAGGCCGTTTGGTGCCAGCGCACCAGGTTGAGGAGCTGGCGGTGCTCCACGACGACGCCCTTGGGGGTGCCCGTGGAGCCGGAGGTGTAGATGACGTACGCGGGGTTTTCCAGCCGCACCGCGCTCTCCGGCGCCGTACCCGGCTCCCGCGCGATGGCGTCCCGGTCGCGATCGAGGCACACCACGTCCGCATCGGGGAGCGCGGCGAGGAGGCTCTCCTGCGTCAGCAGCACGCGGGCGCCGCAGTCCTCCAGCATGAAGCGCAGCCGCTCGCGAGGATAGGCCGGGTCCATGGGGACGTAGGCACCGCCCGCCTTCAGCGTGCCGAGCAGCGCGACCACCAGGTCCGCGCCCCTCTCCAGGCACACGGCCACGCGGCTTTCCGCGCCGATGCCGCGAGCACGCAGGTGGTGCGCGAGCCGGTTGGCGGCCCGGTCCAGCTCCGCGTAGGTCAGCGTGCGATCATCCGCGACCAGAGCGATTGCGCCCGGAGTGCGCGCCGCCTGCGCCTCCACCATCTCGTGGATGCACCCGCCGGTGATCTCCGCGTCCGTGCGGTTCCAGTCCACCAGCACCTGTCGGCGCTCCTCCGCGTCCATCAGCGGCAGGTCGGCGGCGCGCTGATCCGGCTCCGCGGCGATCCCCTCCAGCAGCAGGCGGAACTGCTTGAGCATCCGCCGCGTGGTCTCCGCATCGTACAGTTCGGTGCGGTAGCGAAGTGCCAGCTCCAGCTCACCCTCCCCCTCGGTGGCGAAGAGGGACAGGTCGAACTTGGTCGTCTCGCTCGGCACCTGCGCGCGCTCCACGTCCAGACCGGCCATCTGGATGGCATCGGCGGGCGCGTTCTGGAGGGAGAAGAGCGCTTGAAAGATGGGCGAGTGGCCGCCGGAGCGTTCCGGGGCGAGCGCCTCAACCAGCTTCTCGAAGGGGAGATCCTGGTGCTCGTACGCGCCCAGCGTCGTCTCGCGCACCTGCTTGAGCAGATCACGGAACGCTGGGTTGCCGGTCAGATCCACGTGGAGCGCGAGCGTGTTGACGAAGAGGCCGATCAACCCCTCCACCTCGCCGTGCGTGCGCCCGGCGATGGGACTGCCCACGACGACTTCCTGCTGTCCCGAATAGCGCGACAGCAGCACGCTCCAGGCAGCGAGCAGCACCATGTAGAGCGTCGCACCCTCGCGCTGGCCGAGGGAGCGAAGCTCGGCCACGAGTGGCGCCGGGAGCGTGAAGCGGTGCGATGCGCCGCGATGGGTCTGCACCGCGGGACGCGGGCGATCGGTGGGGAGCTCGAGCAGGGCCGGCGCGCCGCGCAGCCGCTCGGTCCAGTAGGCGAGCTCCGCATCCAGCCGCTGGCCGCTCAGTTGCTCGCGCTGCCACGCCGCGTAGTCCGCGTACTGCACCGCCAGCGCGGCGAGCGGGGACTCGTCGCCGCGCACGGAGGCGGAGTACAGCGCGGAGAGCTCGCGCGCGAACACGCCCAGGCTCCACCCGTCGCTGACGATGTGGTGCATGGACACCAGCAGCACGTGCTCGTCATCGCGCAGGCGCAGAAGGCGCGCGCGGAAGAGCGGGCCCGCCGCGAGGTCAAAGGGGCGGCGAGCTTCCTCTTCCAGCGCGGCCTCGTCCTGCACGGCCTCCACGGGGAGCGCGACGGGCTGCGCGGGGTGGACGACCTGCACGGGCCCGCTCGCATCCGAGCGAAAGGTGGTGCGGAGGATCTCGTGGCGGCGGAGGATCTCCGTGAGGGCGCGCTCCAGAGCCGCCACGTGCAGCGCGCCGCGCAGCCGAAGCGCCTGCGGGATGTTATAGACGGCGCTCCCAGGCTCCATCTGATCGAAAAACCACATCCGCTCCTGCGCGAACGACACCGGCGCTGCCTCGCCGCGGGGCGTCGGGACGATGCGGGGGAGCGGGGCCGCGCTTCCACCACGGCGTGCGCTCTCGACGTACCGGGCGAGCCGTGCGGGCGTGGACGCCTCAAAGAACGCGCGCAGGCTGATCTCGACCGCGAAGGCCTCCCGCGCCCGCGCCACCACGCGCGTGGCGAGCAGCGAATGGCCGCCGAGCGCAAAGAAGTCGTCGTCGGCGCCGACGCGCTCCACGCGCAGCACCTCCGCCCAGATTCCGCAGAGCACCTCTTCCACCGGCGTGCGCGCGGCAACGTAGCTGGCGCGCTCGGCACCCAGGTCCGGCGCGGGGAGCGCCTTGCGGTCCACCTTGCCGTTCGGGGAGAGCGGGAGCGCCTCGAGCACCACCACCGTCGCGGGCACCATGTACTCCGGCAGTCGCGCCCGGAGCGCGTCCCGCAACTGTGCGGACTCGGCGGACTCGCCCACGACGTACGCCACCAGGCGCGGATCGGCGGGGCCGCCGCGCACGACCGCGACCGCCTCGCGCACGCCCGGCTGCTCGCGCAGCGCTGCTTCGATCTCGCCCAGCTCGATGCGGAAGCCGCGCAGCTTCACCTGGAAGTCCACGCGCCCCAGGTACTCCAGCGCTCCGTTCGCCATCCAGCGCGCGCGGTCGCCCGTGCGGTACATCCGCGCGCCGGGAGCGAATGGGTCCGGGATGAACTTCTCCGCCGTAAGGCCCGGGCGCGCGAGGTAGCCGCGGCCGACCTGGATCCCCGCGATGAACAGCTCGCCCGGCACGCCGACGGGCACGGGCGCCAGCTCCGCATCCAGCACGTAGAGCTGCGTGTTCGCGATCGGGCGGCCGATCGGCACACACCCCGTCTCGTCGGAGGTGCATTCCCACGCGCTCACATCGACCGCGGCCTCGGTGGGGCCGTACAGGTTGTGAAGCTCGGCGCCGAGGTGCGTGAAGAAGCGCGTCCGCAGCTCCGGCGGGAGTGCTTCGCCGCTGCACACCACCCGGCGCACCGTCGTGCAGGCTTCCACGCCCGGCTCGGCGAGGAAGTGCTCCAGCATGGAGGGGACGAAGTGGAGCGTCGTCACGCTCTCCGCCTGGATCGTCTCGACGAGGTACGCGGGGTCACGGTGCCCGCCCGGACGCGCCATCACCAGGCGAGCGCCGGTGGCCAGTGGCCAGAAGAACTCCCAAACTGACACGTCGAAGCTGAATGGGGTCTTCTGAAGGACCACGTCAGAAGCATCCAGGCCGTACTGGTCCTGCATCCACAGGAGGCGGTTGACCACACCGCCGTGCTGGTTCATCGCCCCCTTGGGCGTGCCGGTGGAGCCCGAGGTGTAGATGACGTATGCCAGGTTCTCCGGCCGCACCGCGCTTTCAGGGGCAACGGGCGACTCGGCGGCGATGGCGGCGCGCTCCACGTCCACGCAGAGGACCGCCGGGTGCGCGGGGAGCCGGTCGAGCAGCCGGTCCTCCGTGAGCAGCAGCGCCGCGCCGGAGTCCGCGAGCATGTGCGCGAGGCGGTCGCGCGGGTAGTCGGGGTCGAGGGGGACGTAGGCGCCGCCGGCCTTGAGCACGCCAAAGAGCGCGACCACCATGTCCAGGCCACGCTCCAGGCACACGGCGACGCGGCTCTCAGGACCGATCCCGCGCCCGCGCAGGTGGTGCGCGAGGCGGTTGGCGGACGCATCCAGCTCCGAGTAGGTCAGCGTGAGCCCTTCGCTGACCAGGGCGACGGCATCCGGGGTGCGCGCCGCCTGCGCCTCGAAGAGCTGGTGGATGCAGCGCGAAGGGTACTCGGTCGCGGTGGCGTTCCACGTGTCGATCGTCGCGCGCTCGGCGGAGCCCAGCAGCGGGAGGGCGGAGATGCGCTGCGCCGGGTCGGCGGCGATGCCCTCGAGGAGGAGCTGGTAGTGGTCCAGCATCCGCCGTACGGTGGCGGCGTCGAACAGGTCGGTGCGGTACTCCAGCATCGCCGCGAGGCCGCCGGGGCTCTCGCGGAGGAGCATCGTCAGGTCGAACTTGGCCGAGTCCTGCTCGGCGATGTCGAGGCGGCTGACCTCCAGGCCGGCGAGGGCGGGAGCCGGCTGGCGAGCCGTCTGCAGGGAGAAGAGGACCTGGAAGAGCGGCGAGTGGCCCAGGGAGCGCTCGGGGGCCAGCGCCTCCACCAGCTTCTCGAAGGGGAGGTCCGGGTGCTGAAAGGCGCCCAGCGTCGTCTCCCGCACGCGCGCCAGGAGGGCGCGGAAGGCGGGGTCGCCCGCGAGGTCCACGCGCAGGGGGAGCGTGTTGACGAACAGCCCCACCGACCCCTCCAGCTCGCGCCGCGTACGCCCCGCGACGGGGCTGCCCACCACGATTTCGCCCTGTCCCGAATAGCGCGACAGCAGCACGCTCCACGCGGCCAGCAGCACCATGTAGAGCGTGCCGCGCTCCTCCCGCGCGATCTCGTGGAGGCGCGCGGCGAGGGGTGCGGGGAGGGTGGCGTGCTCGCGCGCGCCCAGCGGGCGCTGCACGGCGGGGCGCGGACGGTCGGTGGGAAGCTCCAGCAGGGCCGGCGCGCCGCGCAGCCGCTCCGTCCAGTACGCGACCTCCGCGTCCAGGCGCTCCCCGCAAAGCTGCTCGCGCTGCCACGCCGCGAAATCCGCGTACTGCACCTCCACGCGCGGGAGCGGCGACGCCTCGCCGCGCGCGAAGGCGGAGTAGAGCGCGGAAAGCTCGCCGGTGAAGACGCCCAGGCTCCACCCGTCGCTGACGATGTGGTGCATGGACACCAGCAGCACGTGCTCGTCGCCGCGCAGGCGCAGAAGGCGCGCGCGGAAGAGCGGGCCCGCCGCGAGGTCAAAGGGAGCGCGCGTCTCGGTTCGGATGCAGTCGCGCAGCGCGGCCTCGTCCGCCACCGGCTCGGGCGGCAGGGCGAGGGGGCGCGCGGGGTGGATCACCTGCGCGGGGCTCCCCTCGTGCGCCGCGAAGGTGGTGCGCAGCGCCTCGTGGCGGCGCACGATCTCGGACAGCGCCCGCTCCAGCGCGTCCGCGTCCAGCGCGCCCCGCATGCGCAGCGCCACCACCAAGCTGTACGCCGCGCGCTCGGGGCTCAGTTGGTCCAGGAACCACATCCGCTCCTGCGCGAACGACGCGGGCGCCTGGCGCGGAATCCCCCGCTTCTCGTCGATCAGCCTCTGCAGCAGGAGGCGCTTCTCCTCCACCGAGAGGCCGTCGAGCGACGGGGTCATACCGCGTCCCCCGCGGAGAGCTCGTCCAGCATCCGCGCCAGCTCGTCCGCCGAGAGATCGGCCAGGCCGGGCTCCGCGCGGGTGGGGATGGCGATCAGGTCCGTCTTGAGCGGGCGGAGCGCGGCCGTGATGCCGGCCACCGTGGGCGAGCCGAAGAAGGCGCTCACCGGCACGTCCGCGTGCAGGGCGTCGCGGGTGCGGGCGACGATCTGCATGGCGAGCAGCGAGTGGCCGCCCAGCGCGAAGAAGTCGTCATCGATCCCCACCCGCTCCACACCCAGCACCTCCGCCCAGATCCCGCAGAGCACCTCCTCGTCCGGCGTGCGCGGCGCCACGTACGCCTCGCCCGCGGCGGTGCGCTCCGGCACGGGGAGCGCGCGGCGGTCCACCTTGCCGTTGGGGGTGAGCGGCAGCGCGTCCAGCGTGACGAAGGCGGAGGGGACCATGTAGTCCGGCAGCGTCGCCCTGAGCAGCGCGCGCAGGTCGGCGCCGGCGGGGGGCGCGACGACGTACGCCACCAGCCGCCGGTCGCCGGGCGCGTCCTCGCGCACCATCGCCACCGCGTCCTGCACGTGGGCGCGCAGGGCGGCCTCGATCTCCCCCAGCTCGATGCGGAAGCCGCGCAGCTTCACCTGCCCGTCCGTGCGCCCCAGGAACTCCAGCGTTCCGTCGGCAAGCCAGCGCACGCGGTCGCCCGTGCGGTACATGCGGCCGCGCTGGAAGGGATCCGGGATGAAGCGCTCGGCCGTGAGCGCCGGCCGGCCCAGATAGCCGCGCGCCACCTGCGCGCCGCCCACGAACAGCTCGCCCGGCACGCCCAGCGGCACGGGGGTGAGGCTGGCGTCCAGCACGTACACGCGCACGTTGGGGAGCGGGCGCCCCAGCGGCACCTTGGCCGGGAGCGAGTCCGTGAGCTCCACCCGGTGCGTGAGCACGCCCACGGTGGTCTCGGTGGGCCCGTAGTGGTTGCTGATGGTGAGGCCCGGCGCCATCCGCCCCAGCCGGTCCACCCAGCGCGGGTCGGCCGCCTCGCCGCCCAGCACCAGGTGCGTGCGGGGAAGGCCGCGCTCCCCGGTGCCCACCAGGCTGTCCAGGTGCGCGGGGACGATCTTGAGCGCGTCGATCCCGTGCCGCTGGCTATACTCGGTAAAGGCGTGCAGGGTGAATGCGGTGTCGCGCGACGGCACGTGCAGCGTCTTGCCGCCGCACAGCGCGGGGAAGAGCATCGTGTTCCCCAGGTCCGCCACCAGGGTGGAGACGAGGGCGAAGCTCGCCGCGCCCTCCAGCCGCAGCCGCTCGGTGACGGCGCGGGTGTAGTTGGCGAGCTGCCGGTGCTCCACCGCCACGCCCTTGGGGGTGCCCGTGGAGCCGGAGGTGAAGATGACGTACGCCAGGTTCCCCGGCCGCACCCCGCTCTCCGGCGCCGTGGCCGGCTCGCGGGCGATGGCGTCACGGACGCGGTCCAGGCACACCGTGGCGGTGCCCGGGATGTCGATCCCCCGCGCCACCACGAGCCCGGCGCCGCAGTCCTTTGCCAGCCGCTCCAGCCGCTCGGCGGGGTAGGCGGGGTCCAGCGGCACGTACGCGCCGCCGGCCTTGAGCACGCCCAGCAGCGCGACGACCAGGTCCGCGCCGCGCTCCAGGCACAGCGCCACGCGGCTCTCCGGCCCCACGCCGTGCGCGCGCAGGTGGTGCGCCAGGCGGTTGGCGGACGCTTCCAGCTCCGCGTAGGTGAGGGTGCGATCTTCGGATACCACCGCGGCCGCGTGCGGGGTGCGGGCGGCCTGCGCCGCGATCACCTCGTGCACGCACTGTTCGGGGTAGGCGGCCTCCGTCCCGCTCCACTCGGCCAGCAGCCGGTCGCGCTCGTCCGCGCCCATCAGCGGCAGCTCGGACACGCGGCGCTCCGGGGCGTGGGTGACTTCCTCCAGCAGCGCCAGGAAGCGGTCCGCCATGCGGGCCATGGGCGCTTCGTCGAACAGGTCCCGGTCGTAGGTCCAGAACAGGGTGATGCCGCCCGGCTCCCAGCCGTAGCTGTAGTTGTCGTCGCCGTGGGCGCGGGGGATGGCCACCACGTCCAGGTCGAACTTGGAGGTGCCGTTGTTGAGCCCCTCCTTGAGCGTCACGTCCAGCCCCGGCGTCTCCACGAAGGGCATGGGCGCGTCGTGGAAGCTGAAGGCGATCTGGAAGAGCGGGTTGTGGCTCAGGCTGCGCTCCGGCTGCAGCGCGCCCACCACGCGGTCGAACGAGCAGTCCTGGTGCGCGTGCGCCTGCAGCAGGATGGCGCGTACCCGCCGCAGCAGCTCGCGAAAGGTGGGATCGTCCGAGAGGTCGGTGCGCGGCACCACCATCTTGACCGTCATCCCGATGAGCTGCTCGAACGCCTGCAGCCGCCGGTTTGCCATCCCCGAGCCCACGCACAGGTCCGTCTGCCCCGTGTAGCGGCTGAGGAGCACGAGGAAGGCGCTCCTCATCGTCATGTACAGCGTGGTGCCCTCGGCGCGGCTGAACTCGCGCAGCCGGTCGGCCAGCGCCGCCGGGATCTCGAAGCGCAGCGCGTTGCCGCGGAAGCGCTGCCGGGGCGCGCGCGGGTGATCGTAGGGGAGATCCAGCACCGGGGGCGCGCCGGCCAGCGTGCGCGTCCAGAACTCCACCTGCCGCGCCGCCGCCTCGCTCTCCATCCACTCCCGCTGCCAGTGCGCGAAGTCGCCGAACTGGATGGTGAGCTCGGGGAGGGGCGACGGCTCGCCCGCCGCGAAGGCGCGGTACAGGGTGAGGAACTCGCGCACAAAGGTGTTGAACGACCACCCGTCGTGCACCAGGTGGTGCTCCACGTGCACGAGGACGTGCTCGTCGGCCGCCATCCTCACCAGCTCCCAGCGCACCAGGGGGAGCCGCGTCATGTCGAACGTCTCGCACCCGCGCGCCCGGATGATCTCGTCGCGCCGCGCCTCCCGCTCCCCGGCCGGCAGCGCGCTCAGGTCGGCGATGGGGAGATCGGGTACGAAGGGCGGATGCACCCGCTGCACGCCGCGCCCGCCCTGCTCCGGAAAGCTCGTCCGGAAGATCTCGTGGCGGCGGATGATCTCGGTGAGCGTGCGCTGCAGCGCGTCCACGTCCAGCGTGCCGCGCAGCGTGAAGACGGACTGGTAGCTGTACGCCAGGCTGTCTTCGTGGAGATGATGGAGGAACCAGATCTGCTCCTGCGGAAACGACAGGGGGAGCGGCCGGTCGCGCGGGGCGGGCTCCACGGCCACGAAGGGCGACTCGGCCCCGGCGCCGCGCTCGATGGCCGCGGCCATCTCCGCCACCGTGGGCGTGTCGAAGAAGGCGCTCACCGGCACCTCGGCGCGCAGCGCGTCGCGGGTGCGGGCGACGATCTGCATGGCGAGCAGCGAGTGGCCGCCCAGCGCAAAGAAATCGTCATCGATCCCCACCCGCTCCACCCCCATCACCGCCGCCCAGATCCCGCTGAGCACCTCCTCCGTGGGCGTGCGCGGGGCCACGTAGCCCTCCTCCCCCCGCTCCGGCGCGGGGAGCGCCGCGCGGTCCACCTTGCCGTTGGGGGTGAGCGGGAGCGCGTCCAGCGCCACGAACGCGGTGGGCACCATGTACTCCGGCAGGCCGCCCTTGAGCGCCGCGCGCAGCTCCGCCTCGTCCGGCCCGCCCACGACGTACGCCACCAGCCGCTGGTCGCCGGGCGCGTCTTCGCGCACCATCGCCACGGCCTCGCGCGCGTGCTTGCGCAGCGCCGCCTCCACCTCGCCCAGCTCCACGCGGAAGCCGCGCAGCTTCACCTGCCCGTCGGTGCGCCCCAGGAACTCCAGCGTGCCGTCCGGCAGCGTGCGCACCCGGTCGCCCGTGCGGTACATGCGGCCGCCGGCGGGGTCGGGGATGAAGCGCTCGGCGGTGAGCGCGGGGCGCCCCAGGTACCCGCGCGCCACCTGCGCCCCGCCGATGAACAGCTCGCCCTCGGCGGCGGGGCGGAGGTCCGCGTCCAGCACGTACGCGCGCACGTTCGCCACCGCCCGGCCGATGGGGACGGTGTGCGTGGCCTCGGTGCCCGTGGCGGCGTGGAAGGTGGCGTCGATGCAGCTTTCCGTGGGCCCGTACAGGTTCACCACGGGCACGGGGCAGCGGCACGCGAGCTCGGCCGGCAGCGCCTCGCCGCCGGAGAAGACGCGGCGCAGCGTGTGGCAGGCGGCCAGCTCCGGCTCGTCCACCAGCATGCGCAGCAGCGTGGGCACCACCTGCACCACCGTCACGCGCTGCTCGCGGATGGTGTGCACCAGCCGCGCGGGCTCGCGCTCTTCGCCCGGCCGCGCCACCACCAGCCGCGCCCCCGCCATCAGCGGCGCGTAGAACTCCCACACGGCCGCGTCGAAGCTGAACGGCGTCTTCTGCAGCACCGCGTCGCCCGCGTCCAGCGGGAAGGCGTCCTGCATCCACCGCATGTGGTTGGCGAGGGCGCGGTGCTCGATCAGCACCCCCTTGGGCGTGCCCGTGGAGCCGGAGGTGTAGATGACGTACGCCAGGTTCCCCGCCCCCACCCCGCTCTCCGGCGCCGTCGCGGGCTCCGCGGCGAGGTCGGCCTCGTCCAGGCAGAGCACGCCCGCCGCCGTTTCCGGGAGGAGCGGGAGGAGCGCGGCGCGGGTCACCAGGAGCGCCGCGCCGGAGTCCGCCAGCATGTGGGCGATGCGCTCGCGCGGGTAGGCGGGGTCCAGCGGCACGTAGCCGCCCCCGGCCTTGAGCACGGCCAGCAGCGCCACTACCAGCTCCCCGCTGCGCTCCAGGCAGACGGCCACCCGGCTTTCGGGCCCCACGCCACGCCCCCGCAGGTGGTGGGCGAGGCGGTTGGCGGCCTCGTCCAGCTCCGCGTAGGTCAGGCAGCGGTCCTCCGCCACCAGCGCCGCGGCCCCGGGGGTGCGCTCCGCCTGCGCCTGGAACAGCTCGTGGATGCACCGCTCGGTGTCTGCCAGGATTCGGTCCACAGGGGTACCCTGCTCGTAGAGGTGGCGCCCATCGGCCAAGTGTGTTCTTGTGCTGGGGGCAACGCACGTGCCCGAAATTGCTCATCCGGAAACGATTGCGGTTAAACGAGTTAGGGCTCCAGTCCTACTTCCTGCATCCCGTTAATGGAGCGGTGGCTCTATTCGATAGAGCCGAGATTCATGGCGGAAAGGGGTTCACACGGAGACACGGAGGCACAGAGAAGAACTTCTCCTCTGTGCCTCCGTGTCTCTGTGTGAGTCCCGTTTTAGTGGACCCGGCCGCCCTTCATCACGAAGCGGACGCGCTCCAGCGCGGTGAGGTCGCGCAGGGGGTCGCCCTCCACCGCCACCAGGTCCGCGAAGGCGCCGGGGCGGACGGCGCCGATGCGCTCGTCGCCCAGGGCGAGGCCGGCGTGAAGGGTGGCGGCGCGCAGGATGTCCGCCGCGGGCATCCCCGCCTCCTGGTACGCGAACAGGACGCGCTTGGCCGCCTGCCCGCGTGGGACGCCCACGTCCAGGTACATGTCCGACCCCGCGGCGATGATGACGCCCGCCGCCCGCGCGCGGCGCAGGCGGTCGTGGAACGGGGCCAGCAGCGACGCGATCCACTCGTCCGTGGGGGGCGCGTCGAGGCCCAGGCGCGCGGGGCCCAGGCGCTCGAAGTGGCGCGCGCTGAGGGCGCGGTCCAGGTCGGTGGGCACCAGGATGGTGCCGCGCGCGGCCATCAGCGCGATGGTCTCGTCGGCCAGGTCGTAGCCATGCTCCAGGGTGTCCACGCCGGCCTCCACCGCGCGGCGGGCGGCGCGGTCGGTGGTGGCGTGCGCGGCCACCCGCATCCCCTGCTCGTGCGCCTCTTCCACGATGGTGTGGAGCTCGGCGGCGGAGAAATGCGTGGGGTGGGGCGAGTTGTTGGCGTACACCTTCACCAGGTCCGCGCCGAAGGCGGCGCACTCCCGCACCGCCGTGCGTGCATCGTCCAGCCCGCGCACCACGCGGTACTCCTGGTCTACCAACTGGCGGTAGCCGAACTGCACGCCCTTGAGCTGCCCCCCCTCGGCCGCCAGACCCGGCCCCGACACGAACATGCGCGGCCCGGGAACGGAGCCTTCCTCGATGGCGGTGCGCAGCGCCACGTCGGCAAAGAGGCCCGAGTTCCCCAGGTCGCGCACCGTGGTGAACCCCTCGTCCAGGTAGCTGCGCGCGCGAGCCGCCCCGCGCAGCGCACGGAGCGGCTCGCCTTCCAGCACCGTCATCTGCACGCCCGTGGGCCCCGGATCGTCCTCGGAGCGCTGCGACATCAGCAGGTGCGTGTGAACGTCCGCCAGCCCCGGCAGCACGGTGAAGCGGCGCAGGTCGATGACGGCCGCCTCCTCCGGCGCCTCCATCCCCTCCCCCACCGCCTCCACGGTCCCGCCGCGCACCAGCACGTCGCGCCCCGGGAGCAGCGTCCCCGCCACGCTGTCCAGCAGCAGCCCCGCCCGCACCAGGACCGGCGCGCTCATCGCGGGTAGAGCCCCCACTCTACAGAGTGGAGCCCGCGGGCTAATCCCCGCCCCACCCGCACGGCGCCCCGATCCACCCAAACCCCTGCAGCAGGCGCACTTAAGCACACACATCCCCGCCCCGCGCCGCGGTACCGAAGATGCCTTTCATCCGACGAACGCATCCGACCCCGGAGGGACATGCTCACGGTTCTCCTTGGCATACGCGAGCGCATCGCCGCGCGGCTGGAGGCGGCGGCCCTCGCCGTCCGCGTCTCGCCCCCCGACCTGGGCCCGGCCCCGCCGCCCCGCGCCATGCTCCACACCTGGAGCGGCCTCATGCTGCAGCACGGCGCCTCCGACGTCTTCGCCGAGCTGTCCGAGCTGGCCGAGACCACGACGCCGCACGGAGAGCTGTAGACCCACTCTCCGTGTCTCCGTGCCTCCGTGTGAGATCGCTTTTCGCTCACCGGGCCGGGATCGCCCCGTCCACGATCCACGTGTCTTTGAAGCCCCCGCCGCGGCTGGAGTTCACCACGTACGAGCCGCGGGTGAGCGCCACCCGGCTCAGCCCGCCGGGGAGCACCCACGACGAGTCGCCGCCCGTGAGCACGTACGGGCGCAGGTCCACGCGGCGCGGCTCGGCGCGGCGGCCGGTCCAGGTGGGGCAGGTGGAAAGCTCCACCAGCGGCTGCGCGATGTAGGAGCGCGGGTTGCGGCGGATGTGGTCCGCGAACGTTTCGCGCTCGCGGCGGCTGGCCTGCGGACCCACCATCATCCCGATGCCCCCCGCGCGGTCCACCCGCTTCACCACCAGCGAGGCGAGGTTGCGCAGCACGTGGCCGCGGTCCTTGAAGTCCGCGCACACGTAGGTCTCCACCTGCTCCAGCAGCGGCTCTTCGGCGAGGTAGAAGCGGATCATGGCCGGCACGTACGCGAACACCGCCTTGTCGTCCGCCACCCCGTTGCCGATGGAGTTGGCCAGCGTCACCCCGCCGGAGGCGTACGCCGGCATCAGGTGGTGGACCCGCTTGCCCTGCCCGAACTCGGGGTCGTCCATGCGGCGGTAGATCACGTCCACCCGCTCCATCCCCTCGCCCGCGCGGCGGTACACCTTGCCGCCGATCTCCTGCAGGTCGTGCGGCTCCACCAGCGCGGCGCCCATGCGCTCGGCCAGGAAGCGGTGCTCGAAGTACGCCGGGTTCGCGCGCCCCTCCGTGAGCACGGCGATGGACGGAGATCCCTCGGCGGCCGGCGCGGTGGCCAGCAGGCATTCGCGGAGCTGGCGCGGGTAGTCGCCCAGCGCGCGGGGCCGTACCGCGTCGGAGATCTCGGGGAAGAGCTCGCCCAGGATGGCCCGCCCCTCCAGCGCGTACGACACGCCGGAGGGAACGCGCAGGTTGTCTTCCAGCACCGCGAACTCGCCGCCGGGGCGCCTCACCAGGTCGATGCCCGCCACGTGCACGTGGGTGCCGCCGTTGGGGCGGATCCCCACCACGTCCGGCCGGTACCAGCGGCAGCTCTTCACCAGCGAGGCGGGGATGAGGCCCTCGGCCATCATCCGCTGCGGGCCGTACACGTCGGCAAGGAAGGCGTTGAGCGCCCGCACCCGCTGCACCAGCCCCGCCTCCACGCGGTCCCACTCGTCGCCGCGCACCACGCGGGGGATGGGGTCGAAGGGGAGGATGCGCTCCTGGTAGCCCGCCCCCTTCTTGACCGCGAAGATGGCGCCCTTCTCCTGCAGGATCGCCTCGCCCCGGGTCTTGTAGGCCCCGAACGACCCCGCGCCGATCCGGTTGATCCCCGCCACCAGCTCCCCCACGCCGTGGTGCGGGGTGCCGTCGTGGGCGAACAGCTCGTCCCAGCTCCCGGCCACGGGGCCGTAGCGCTCCAGCACGCCCCCGGCCGGGGGCGGCCCGGCCAGCCAGGGGAAGAGGCGGCTCAGCTCCATCACGACACACCCGGCATGTGCGCGAGGGCGGGCGCGGCGGCGCGCGGGCGCGAAGCCTCTTCCACGATCAGGGGCGGCGGGGCCACCTCGTGCACGCCCAGCCCCTGCAGCACGCAGATGAGCGCGGGGTACACGCCGTACACCGTGCAGGCGGGCTCCAGCTCCAGCCGCTCCTGGTGCGTGTGGGCGAAGCGCTCCTGCCCCGGCGCGTAGCCGATGGTGGTAACGCCGTGCGTGCCGCAGGTGTGCCCGCCGTCGGTGGAGAAGTTCCAGGGCCTCACCCGCGGCCGCTGCCCGGTCATCGTCTCGATGGTGCGCGCCGCGGCGGTGGCCACGGGGCTGGTGTCGGGGACCAGGAAGCCGGGGGTGAAGCCGCTGCGCTCCCGGCGCAGCGACGTGTAGGCCTGCTGCACCTCCACGTTGCAGCGCACGTCCACGCTGTAGCCGGCCACGTCCTTGTCCCGTAGGTAGTGCGCCATGAAGCGCCCCAGCGCGGCGGCCGTGCCCGCGTCCGTGTAGCCGGGCGGCACGCGGCAGTCCACCAGCATCCGCAGCCGGTGAGGGATCACGTTGCGGTCGCGGGCGCCGGCCTCCACCGCGGTGGGGGTGGCCGTGGCGTGCGGCAGGCACCCGGGGTCCGGCAGGCTGGCCGGCCAGTCGCGCAGCGCCTGCAGGATCTCGGGGAGCAGGTTGAGCGGGCTGCGCGCCCGCTCCGGCGCGCTGGCGTGCCCGCCGGAGCCGCGCACGTCCACCACCAGGTCCACGCGCCCGCGGTGGCCGATGCACAGGTCGCCGTTGGTGGCCTCGGCCAGGATCACCAGGTCCGGGCGCACGCCGGAGCTCTGCATCAGGTGAGACATCCCCCAGCCGCCGCTCTCCTCGTGCACCGTGTACGACAGGTAAAGGTCGCCCGCGGGGCGGTTCTCCAGGAAGCTGGCGGCGGCGTAGGTCTGGATGGCCATGGGCCCCTTCACGTCCACCGCGCCGCGCCCGTGCAGGCACCCGCCCGCCACCTCGCCGCCGTACGGATCGAACTCCCACGCCGCCGGGTCGCCCGCGTCCACCACGTCCAGGTGCGAGCTCAGCATGATGGAGGGCCCCAGCCCCTTCCCCTTCACCATCCCCACCACGTTCCCCGCGTCGTCGCTCCACACCTCGTCAAAGCGCAGCTTCGTGAGTTCGCCGATCACCCGCTCCGCCACCTCCCCCTCGCCTCCCGAGGGGCTGGGGATGCGGATCAGGTCGCGCGCGAACTCCACGACCCGGTCGAAAGCGAGATTCCTCTCCATGCGGGACCTCCGGTTGCGTCAGGCACCACTTCGGCGGGCCGTACTCATGGCCGGCCAGGAGACCACGTTTTTTCAGTCCTGAGTCCTGGATCGGAATCCGGGAGAATTGGTGCGTGTCGCCGCCTTGCCGGGCGGTTGAAACCGCTGCAACGACCACACGAAGTCCCCCTGCGGGGACTACCGGCCTTCTGTTCGGGCCGAAGGCCCAGTCCGCGCAGGCGGACTTCGTGTGGTTGTCGCAGCGAATTCATTCGCCCGCAACAGCAGCACGCGCCTCGCCCGGATTCCGTACGGATCCTGAGTGGAAAGCGCACTCACGCACTCACGCACTCACGCACTCACGCACTGCTGTTCCGCACTCACGACTTTCCCTTCCCGCTCACGCCAGCGTCACCTCGCGGGCGGGCTTCAGCTTGTGATGGCGGAGGAAGTCCATGAACTTCAGGTAGTCCTTGGGGTCGATGCCGAACGAGTCCAGCAGGCGCTTGTAGCTCCCCTGCGACGCGGCCAGCCCCGCGGCGATCACCGCCCTCACCTGCGCGCGGTTCAGCTCGCGCGCCATGAAGGGCTCGTAGATCACCTCCCAGAAGCTCCCCTCCCCGCTCGCCATCTGCAGGCAGAAGTCGGACATGCCGGCGCCCCCCGCGTCGCCCTCGTCGTGCCTCAGCTCCCCCTCGGTGGCGCCGATCACGTCGTCGCGCGTGATCTGGATGCCCTCGCTGAGGTGGAAGCCGGACTCGATGCACCCGCGCAGCTCGCGCACGTTGCCCGGCCACTGGTAGGCGCGCAGGAAGTCCAGCGCCGAGTCCGCCAGGCGCTTGGTCTGCGAGTTCCGCTGGATGAGCTGGTTGAGGTAGTGGTCCGCGATCAGCCGCCAGTCGTCGCCGCGGCTGCGCAGCGAGGGCACGTGAAGCTGGAAGTAGCGCAGCCGGTAGTACAGGTCCGCGCGGAACTGGCCCTTGGCGATCATGGCCGGCAGGTCGCGGTTGGTGGCGGCGATCACCCGCACGTCCACCTTCTTGGCTCGCGTGGAGCCCACCGGGATCACCTCGCCCTCGCTGATGGTGCGCAGCAGCATGGCCTGCGCGTTCAGCGGCAGCTCGCCGATCTCGTCCAGGAACACCACCCCGCCGTCCGCCTCTTCAAAGAGCCCGCGGTGGTCGCACACGGCGCCCGTGAAGCTGCCGCGGCGGTGCCCGAACAGCTCGCTCGCGATCATGTTCTCGTTGCCGAACTGCGCGCAGTTCACGCTCAGCAGCGTCTTGCGGTGCGAGCGCGCCGAGAGGAAGAGCGCCCGCGCGATCAGCTCCTTTCCCGTCCCCGTTTCCCCGGTGATGAGCACGGGCCCGTCCGCGGTGGCCAGCCGCACCAGCGTGCTGAGCATCTGCTTCAGCAGCGGGTGCCGGCCGATCACCAGGAGCGGCTGCTGCCCGCCCCACTGCTGGATCGAGATCTCGTACAGCGTCCGCGCGATCTCGACCTGGTTGCTTCCTTCCTGCGAGGAAAGGAGGTAATCCATGTTCGCGATTTCCTGCTCGGGTGAATCTCCACCGTCACTCTTCGCACCAGCGCACGTACCACGATGCTACTTGCTGTCCCAAACAGTGCGTAATTTTGCCGAGCCGTCCTTGCCGCGGGAGTGCCGGCGCGGCGCCCCGTCTTCATCCGCCGCTACCGCGCCGCGTGGTCCCGGGAGACGAGCGACTCCGCCAGGTAGCGGAACTCGCCTCCGCGCACGGTGGTCTTCACCATGCGGCTGATGCGCAGGTCGCCGTTCCCGGCGAAGGTCAGCGTTCCCGTGACCCCCGGCCACGCGCCGCCCTGGTGGAGCGTCTCCGCCACCCTGGACGGCGCGGCGCTCTTCGCGCGGCGCATGGCCTGGGCCAGCAGGTTGATGGCGTCGTAGCCGAGCGCCGAGCCCGGGTCCGGCTTCTTGCCGTAGCGCCGCTCGAACAGCCGGGTGAAGCGCTGCACCTCCGGCCGGTCCTCGTCCGGGTGGAAGGGCACGGGCACCACCGTGCTCTCCACCGCCGTTCCCCCGGCGCTCACCAGCGCCGGCGAGCTCATGGCGTCCGACCCCAGGATGGGGACGTCGATCCCCTGCGCCCGGATCTTCCGGATCAGCGTGCCCGCAAGCGGAACTTGGCCCGCGACAAAAATTCCGTCAATACCCGTCTGTTTCCAATCGCGCAACACGGAATCGAAGTTGACATTCGCTGAATCGGCGTCGGTGTCGTACGACGCCCGGGCGACCACCGAAATACCCAGCGACGCGGCCCTCTCCTCGAACGCCGCCGCCAGCGCGCGCCCGTACGGATTCCTCACGTAGTAGATGGGAACGCGGCGCATGCCGCGCTGCGCCGCGTAGTCCGCCATCAGGCGCCCGGTGTCTTCGTCGGTGAAGATCACGCGGAAGAGGCGCGAGTACCCCTTGGTGGTCAGCTCCGGGCTGGTGGTGGCGGGCACCACCATCACCATTCCGGCCAGGCTGTAGATGGCCGCCGCCGGCAGCGTGACGTACGACTGCAAGTGCCCCACCACCGCCACCACCTCCGGGTCCTCGGCGAGCCGCTGGGCGATCATCACCCCTTCGTTCACCGACTCGTGGTCGTCTTCCTTGCGCAGCCGCAGCATCCGCCCGTTGACGCCCCCCGAGCGGTTGATCTCCTCCACCGCCAGGTCGGCCCCCGGCCCGAACAGGATCTCCTTGCGCGCCTCCCACGGCCACACCATGGCGATGACGATGTCTCCCTTGCCGCCCGCCGCGCGCAGCTCGCGCTCCTCCGCCGTGGTGCGCGACCCCCCGCACCCCGCCAGCAGGAGTACGAGGACGGCCCCGCACACCCCCCACATCCGCTCTCTCGTCATCTTTTCTCCGTGCCTCTGTGCCTCTGTGTGAGCCCCGCCGTCACACCATCTGCCGCCGCGCGAGATCGGCGAAGAGCCCCTCCTGCTCCAGCAGCTCCTGGTAGGTGCCGCTCTGTGTGACGCACCCGCCCGCGATCACGTAGATGCGGTCCGCGTGCACGATGGTGCTCAGCCGGTGGGCGATGGCCACGCGCGTTACCTTGAGGCGCGCCAGGCTCTCGCTCACCACGGCCTGCGTGCGGTTGTCCAGCGCGCTCGTGGCCTCGTCGAACAGCAGGATGCGCGGACGGCGCACGAGCGCCCGCGCGATGATCAGCCGCTGGCGCTGCCCGCCGGAAAGGGTGCTGCCGCCCTCGCCGATCACGGTGTGCATCCCCATGGGCATGCGCTCGATGTCGCCGTCGAAGCCGGACATGCGCGCCGCCGCCCACGCGTCTTCCATGGTGGCCGGCGCGCTGCCCACGATGTTGGTGAAGATGTCGCCCGGCATCAGTTGCCCGTTCTGCAGCACCACGCCGATCTGGCTGCGCACGGCGCGGATGTCGAGCCCCGCCAGGTCGTGCCCGTCGAAGTAGATGGCCCCGCTCTCCGGCTGGTCGAAGCCCAGCAGCAGCCGCATGATGGTGGACTTGCCGGACCCCGACGGCCCCACGAAGGCCACGAACTCCCCCGGCTCGATGTGCAGGCTCACGTCGCGCAGCACGGGCGGCGAATCGGGCGCGTAGCGGAAGACGATGCGCTGCAGCTCGATGCGGCCGCGGAACACCCCGGGGTCCGTCTTGGAGTTGTCCACCTCCGGCGTGGCCTGCAGGATGGGGCGGGCCTGCTCGTAGTACGGAACCACGTTCAGCACGCCGATCAGCGCGCCCGTGGCGGCCAGCGTGCCGGCCAGCGCCGTGTTGAACGCGGCCAGGAAGGCGAGGAAGTCGCCCGTCCGCATGGTCTGCGTCTCCAGCAGCATCGGCGCGGCCATGGCGAAGATCACTAGGCTGCAGATCACCGGGAACACCGTGTTGAACACCGTGAGCAGGTTGCCCACCGTGCGCGCGCGGAACTGCAGGTCGCGCTGCTCGCTGAAGCTGCGCGCCCACTGCGCGAAGGCGTGCGCCTCTGCCCCCGCCACGCGCAGCTTGGCGATGCTGCTCAGGAACTGGAGCACGGTGCCCAGGATCTTGGCCTGCAGCCCCGCGATCTGCCGCTGCTGCTTGAGCTGCGCGTAGCTGCACCCCACGCTGATGGCCACCGCCACCACGATCAGCAGCGCGCTCCACGCCGCCAGCGACACGCTGATGTAGAAGAGGAAGGCGAACTGGATGAGGGAGAAGAGCCCGCTCATCAGCGCGCTGATGGTGGCGCCGCTCAGCGTCTGGCGGATCACCTCCACCGACATGGCGCGCGTGGCCAGGTTGCCCGCCGCGTACGAGCGGAAGAAGGGAACGGGGAGCTCCAGCAGCCGGTCCCACACCCCGGCCAGGATGGAGGCCCCCATCCGCGTCTCGATGCGCAGGAACGAGATGCCGCTGGCCACGCGGATCAGCGCCGAGCACAGGGCGATGGCCACCAGGATCACCGTCACCTGGAAGAGCTGCCCCCGCTCGGCGCCGGGGATGATGTTGTTGAACACGATCCCCGTGGCGATGGGCGGGATCAGCCCCAGCACCCCGCCCACGATCCCCATCGCCACCACCATGAAGAAGTCGCGCCCGCACCCCTTCACCCCGAAGCGCAGGATCTCGGCGATCCCCAGCGCCCCGTCGCCGAAGGTGCGGTAGAAGGTGTACGCCTCCGGGTGAAGCGTGGCCGCCACTGCGGCGGTCACCGGCTGCTCCACGCGGTTCTCCGCGTCGCACAGCACGTAGCCGCCGCGCGGGCCGGGGAGCAGCGCCACGGGGCGCCGGTCCTCGGCCGTCCACCCCACGAACGGCCCGCCGTCCTCCGTCCACCACCTCTCGCCCAGCATCACCCTGCGCGTGCGGATGCGCGACGCGCGGGCGATGGGGGCCAGCGGGTCGGTGGTCTGCGCCGCGCCGGAGTTGCCGGGGGGGCGCTTGAGCTCGATGTGGGCGGCCTGCGCCACCAGGCGGCACGCCGCGAACAGCAGGTCCGCGCTCTCTGTGCCGCCCTCGTCCCGCCGGCGCATGCGCACGCGCGGGGCGTTGCGCGAGGCGAGCGACGAGGCCAGGCTGCTCCACGCGCTGGCGTAGGTGGAGCGGGACACCGCCGCGCGCCTGCGGATCTGCTGCTGCTCCAGCTCCTCCTGCAGCTCCACCATCTGCGCCGTGTACGCGTGCACCAGCGCGTGGAGCCGCTCCAGCCCCGCCTCGCCGCCGTCCCCGCCGATCACGGACTGGGTGGAGAGCGTGCGCAGCGTTCCCTCCTGCGTCTCCATCCACAGCCGGCGCGAGAGGGGGAGCACCCCGTCGCCGGCGATCTGCAGGCCGTTGCGCCCCAGCAGCAGCGAGGTGCCGCCCTCGTGCCTCACCCAGGCCACGCGGGGGCCGGAGCGCACGTGCGCCCGCCGCTCCACGCGCACCTCCTCGTCCGGCTGAAGGTCGCGCAGCTCGTCGGGCGGGTCGGTGCCGGCCATGCTGCCGCACAGCACGTCCACCCATTCGTCCAGCAGCGCCCCCACCTCCGGCGCGTACACGGGCATGCGGGCCAGCTCCCAGATGCGGGTGCGCGGCGCCACGAACAGCTCGGTGCCCGGGGTGCCCACGGCCAGCAGCGAGGTGCGCCCGCCGCTCCCCCGCGGCTGCGTGCCGAAGAGGAGGCCGCCGGGCCCCACGCGGAACATGTGGCTGCGCCCGCCGGACGCGGCCCCGTCCTGCATGGCGACGTTGAACACGTCCACCTTGCCGGACCTCACCCACCACACGGAGTCGCCCTCCAGCAGGAAGGGATGGTCCCCTCCCACCGTCAGCGCCTCGCCGCCGCTCTCCAGCAGCGCGGCCAGCTCCGCTCGGGCGCCTTTCACCGTATCCGCCATTCGTCCTTGCAGTAAACGACCGGGCTCACACAGAGGCACAGAGACACAGAGCGAGAACCTGTTCCTGCTGGGCACGGGGCAATCCTCCCGCCGGATCCCCCACCCACATCCGCATCACCCGCAATCCCGTTGTGCAGGGGCAGCCCCACGTGGCTACCCACCCTTTCCGCGCGAACACATCCCGAAACCGTTGAGCGGCTTACGCCCCGCGTGCCTTCCCCAGAGCTCATCTGCGTCCGCGGCTGTGGGCAGCCACGCAGGGCTGCCCCTACAAGGTCGGTCGGGTTGCCGGCTGGCACCGGCGGGGTGCCACCTGCCCCACGAGCTCCGCCTCCGCGGACGAGACCGTCGGGCCGGACAGGAACCCTGTAGTCCCCGCAGGGGGACTTCGTGTAGTCGTTGCAGCGACTTCAGTCGCCCGCACAGCAGCACAGCAGCACAGCAGCACAGCAGCACTGCATCACCAGGCACCGGGCACTGCTTTTCACTCACTTGCGATCAGGTCCTGGTACGGCCCGGGCACGCGGCTCATCTCGTCGTGGGTGCCGCGCTGCACCACCACGCCGCCGTCCATCACGATGATCTCGTCGCAGTCGCGGATGGTGCTCAGGCGGTGGGCCACGATGATGCAGGTGCAGCCGCGCCGGCGCAGGTTGTCGTCGATGATCTTTTCGGTGGCCGGGTCCAGGGCGCTGGTGCCCTCGTCCAGCATCAGGATGGAGGGGTTGCCGGCCAGGGCGCGCGCGATCTCGAACCGCTGGCGCTGGCCGCCGCTGAAGTTCTTGCCCCCCTCCTCCATCCGCGTGTTGTAGCCGCCGCGCGCCACGATCTCGTCGTGGATGCAGGCGTCGCGGGCGGCCTGCAGCACGTCTTCCTCGGGGATGGTGACGTCCCACAGCGTGAGGTTGTCGTGCACGCTCCCCTCGAACATGAAGACGTCCTGCTCCACCAGCGCCAGCGAGCGGTTGAGCACGTTGCGCGGGATGCGCGAGCGCGGCTCGCCGTCCAGCAGGAACTCGCCCTCCCACGGCTGGTAGAGGCCGGTGACGATCTTCCCCACCGTGCTCTTGCCGGAGCCGCTCTTGCCCACCAGCGCCACGCGGCTCCCCGGCTTCAGCGACAGGCTGAACGACGAGATCAGCGGCGGGTCCATGCGGCTGTAGCCAAAGGTCACGCCCTGGAGGTCCACCCGGCCGGAGAGCTTGCGCAGGCGCGGCGCCTCGTCGCCCTCGTCCTCGTCCGGCAGCACGGCGTAGGGGTCCGGCTCGGCACGCAGCACGTCGTCCAGCCGCGTCATGTCCGCGCGCACCTCCTGCAGCGTGCTCCCCACGTTCACCATGCGGTTGACGGGGGTGATGAAGGCCAGCATCAGCGCCTGGAAGGCCAGCAGCATCCCCATGGTGAGCGTGCCGTCCATCACCCGCAGCCCGCCCAGCCCCAGCACCAGCGCCGTGGTGACGGAGAGGAGCAGGGGCGGGATGCAGGCGAGCAGCGTGGTGACGCGGCCGAACTCGCTGCCGGAGTTCATCAGCTTGGCCATGTGGCCGGACCAGCGAGCGAAGAAGTCGCCCTCGGAGCCGGTGGCCTTGAGCGTCTCGATGGTCTGCAGCCCGCCCATCGCCACGCCCATGAACTTGCCGCGGTCCTGCAGCATCCGCTGGCTGAGGGTGATGCGCTGCCGCGAGATGAAGCGCAGCACGGCGATGTTGGTGACGGCCGCCGCCACGCCCACCGCCGTGAGCACCACGTCGTACTGGATCATGAGGACCGCGTAGAACGCGATCAGGAACACGTCCAGCACCGTGGTGGCGAGGTCGCCCGAAAGGAGGCGCGCCACCCGGTCGTTGATGGTCACGCGGTTGGCGATGTCGCCCGCGTAGCGCTGGATGAAGAAGGCGAAGGGAAGCCGCAGCACGTGCCAGAAGAACTGGCCGGAGGTCTGCAGCGCCAGCTTGGCCTCCAGCCGCAGCAGGTGGTGCTGCTGAAGCCACACCAGCAGCGCCTGCACCACCGCCACCGCCCCCACCAGCACCAGCAGCGGCGTAAGCCAACTGTGAAGCCCGCGGATGAGCACGTTGTCCACGTAGATGCGCGACAGCGTGGGCACCACCATCCCGGGGATGAGCAGCGCGAAGCCGATGAGGATGACGTACCCCAGCCCCGTGAGCGACCCGGCCAGGCGGGGCACCAGCGCCCCCCAGATCCCCGGCGGCCGCCCGCCGCGCTCGAACTCCGGCCCCGGCTTGAACTGCAGCACCACGCCGGTGAACGAGCGGTCGAACTCCTCGTCCGTCACCACGATGGGGCCGCGCCCGGGGTCGTTGAGGTACACCCGCTCGCCGCGGAACCCTTCGAGGACCGCGAAGTGGTTGAAGTTCCAGTGCACCACCACGGGCATCTTCATCCCGCGCAGGTCGCCCGGCTCCTTCTTGTAGCCCTGCGCCGTGAGGCCGTAGCCGCGCGCCGCCTTCAGCAGGTTGCTCGCCTTGCTCCCGTCGCGCGACACGCCGCACGCCGTCCTCACCTCCTCCAGCGGCAGGTAGCGGCCGAAGTACGAGAGGATCATGGCCAGCGACGCGGCGCCGCACTCCACGGCCTCCATCTGCAGCACCGTGGGCACCGGCACGCGCCGCCCCCGCTCCTGGCGGCGGAAGCGCGCGCGGATACGGGAGAACAGGGGTTCGGATGCGGTAGTCATCGGCCGCTCAGAAGCCGACGGCGCGGTGGAGGATCGGCAGCACCAGCCCCACGGGCCGCTGCTCGCTGATGGTGACCGTGGCTGCCGCCAGGGTGCCGCTCTCCACCTTCATGGGCGGGCCCTTGGACGACGACCAGCGGTAGCGGCTGGTGGTGGACGGGTCCACGATCAGGTTGGCGTGGATCTGGTACGGCGCGTCGTTGCCGCTCAGGTCCGTCACCAGCTTGTCGTTCTTGAGTACGCGCAGGATCCCCTTGTGGGTGGCCGGGAAGTCGGAGACGAAGGTGACCGTGCCCAGCATCATCCCGTACTCCTCCTTGCGCACGGTGGAGGGCGAGATCTCGATCCTCATCCCCGGCCTCACCCGCTTGCCGTGCACGGATGGGACGTAGACGATGGCCATGAGCTGCTGCACCGAGCTCCCCGTGAGGTCCAGCGTAAGGATGGGCTCGTTGCGGTCAAGGATCTTCCCCGGCTCGGTGAGGATCTCCAAGATGCGCCCCGTGTAGGGCGACACCACCTGGGTGCGCTCGCGCAGCCTGCGCTCGAGCTGCCCCACCTGCGCCGTGGCCTCGCGCACGGCGAACTCCTTTTCCTGCAGCCGCTTCTTGCGCTCGTCGGCCGCCACCTCCTCCTGCAGCGCGAGCTGGGCGAGCTCGCTGTTGCTCTCGCGGATCTGCTCGCGCGTCTCGTTGTGCTGCTGCCGCGTGGCCAGCAGCGCGGCGCGCGTAAGCAGCCCCTGCTGCACCAGTTGCTCCTGCGCGCGGATGCGCTCCCCCAGCCACACCAGCCCCTCCTGGTCCGCCACGATGGCCGCGTTGAGGGTGAGGCGCTGCTGCTGCACGGACTCGCGGTGAAGGCGCGCCTCCTCCGCGGCGAAGCGGGTGGCGGCGGCCAGCTCCTGCCGCAGCCCGGCCAGCGTTTCCTTGGCGCGCTGAAGCTCCTCCACCGTCTCCGGCTGCGCCAGCCAGGCGATCACCTGCCCCTCCTGGATGCTGTCGCCCACCTGCACGGACACGTCGGTCACCCGCCCGCTGGCGCCCGAGACCACCTCCATCACCCCGCCGCTCCTCACCAGGATGCCGCGCCCCTGCACCTTGTCCGCCACGCTCCCCACGATCCCCCACACCACCGCCACGCCCAGCAGGATGCCGATGGCGGCCAGCGCGATCCAGCTCGCGGGACGCGTCACCTGCATCACCTGGTCGAGCTGGTCGGGCGACGCGAGCCGGGCCAGCGAGGTGGATCTGAACAGGTGTGCCTTGTTGGCCATGATGGTTCCGGTCAGGGAATGCTCGTGAGTCCCGCCACGTCCACCGCCGCTCCGTCCGCCCCGCGCTCCACCAGCGTGCCCGTCTCGAAGCGCAGGCGGGTGAGGGCGAGCGCGTGGTCCAGCCGGCTGCTCGCCTCGCTCAGCCGCATGTTGGTGAGCGCCTCCTCCGCGAAGAGCACGTCCACCAGCGTGGCGGCGGAGAGGCGGAACTTGGTGCGCTGGTTCTCCACCGCCGTGCGGAAGAGCTCCACCGACGCCTCCGCCTCGCGCAGCGCCAGCGTGCTGTGCCGCAGCGCCTCCACCGCCAGCTCCACCCCGCTCACCACCTCGGCGGTGAGCTGCTCGTCCGCCACGCGCTGCTGCTTCACCTGCGCGCTGCGCTCCATCCAGATCCCCCGCTCCTCACCGCCGGAGAGGGGGGCGAAGTACTCGATGGAGAGCGTGCCCTGCGGCCCGCGCTCGGGAGGGAGCGCCATGGCCCAGCGGTCGAAGCCGCGCCCCGTGGCCAGCCCCGCGTACGCGAATGTGCCGGTGAGGTTGAGGCGGGGGCGCAGGTCGCTGCGGGCCGCGCGCAGCAGCAGGCCGCTGGACCTCACCCGCTCGCCGCTGGCGGCCAGCTCCGCGCGGCGGGCGCGGGCCAGCGCCGTGAGCCGCTCCACCTCCGCCGCTTCCGGCGCGAACGGGGCCGGCGCCGGGAAGTCCGTGCGGGTGGGGGGGAGCGCCTGGATCCTGCCCGGCTCCACCCCCAGCAGCAGCCCCAGCTCCCGCCGCGCGCTCACCACGGCCTGCTCCGCGTTGATGCGGCCGATGCGCCGCCCCGCCGCGTTGGCCAGCACCTGCGTGAGGTCCGAGGTGGTGCGCTCCTCGGCCGCCACCAGGCTGCGCATCTCCTCCGCGAGGCGCTCGGCCCGCTGCTCGGACTCCAGCAGCACCGCCAGGCGCTGCTCGGCCGTGCGGTAGCGCCAGTACGCGGCTACGGCGTCCCGCACCCCGGTGGCGGTGGTGCCCAGCGCGGCCAGCGACTCCGCCCGCCAGTGGCCGTCGGCCGCCTGCTCCAGCGACCTCCACAGCCCGCCGCCGCGGTTCTTGAGCAGCGGCAGGGTGGCGTGGAGCTGCACCTGCGACGCGTTGAGGGCCAGCCCCGTCGCCGGCTGGTTGCGCAGCACGCTCACGTCCGACGCCAGGGTGAGCCCGAAGCGAAGCTGCCGCTGAAGCCCGAGCTGCATCTCCGAGCTGCGGCTGAAGTCGGCCGACGCGCCGGGCGCCGTCTCGTCCCCCCACAGCCCGGCGAAGCGGGTGTTGAGCTGCGTCTGGAAGGGCGCCGCCGCCGCCACCCGCCGCCCCTGGCTCACCTCCACGCGCAGGTGGCCCTGGCGGATGTCGGGGTTGGCGGCCACCGTCATCCTCACCACCTCGTCCAGGCTCAGCCCCGGCGCCTGCTGGGCACCCGCCGGCCCGGCCAGCAGCACGCCGAGCCCCGCCAGCCACCCCGCCGCGCGCCGCCTTCCCGTGTATGGCATGGGCTCAGATGCCGGGGTGCGGCGGAGTGCGGGGCGTGAGCGCCCCCGTGCCGTCGGACCACGTCCTCATCAGCCCTCCCACCACCTGGTCGAGCTCGTCGTCGGAGAGCGCCGTCTCCGGGCTCAGCTCCGCGTCGTCGTCGGCGGGCTCCCGGTCCGGCCGCGGGGCCCGCCCGTCTCTGGGCATCATGCGCGCGTCTCGGTGAAGGCTACCAGGTGGGCGGGTCGCCGTCCCCGCCGGCCACGATGTCCAGCTCGTCGTCCGTGAGCTCACGGTTCCCGCGGAACTCCGGCAGCACGATCAGCAGGTCCACGTCCGCCGCCCGCTCGATCGCGCGGATGCGGAGACCGTCGGGAATGGGCACCCCGAAGGCCTTCGCGATGGCGCGGTTCGGGTCCGTCAGCATCCCGTTGCGGAACTCCAGGTCCGTGGCTGCCCGCTCGCGGATCCGCGCGAGGAGCTGGTCGTTCGGCGCTTCGGATGGCATCGCTTCCCCGGTGGGGTTACTGGGTGATTGGGAGATTGTGGCGTTCTTGCTGGGGCAAACGCCATTCCGCATGGGCACCCAGCCCTAACCCGCATTCCTGCATGCACTTGGGGGAACACGCAAAAAGGCGCGCCGCGGCATTCGCGGCGCGCCAGCTCTAGCCTGTAGAGCGGTACATCTATTTAGGGGCGGGTTCGGATGCGGGGGACGCGCGCCCGGGCGGCGGCCGAAAGGATTGGGAGAGCGTAAGATATGCCTTCGCCTGCAGCGGCGTGCCGGCCGCCACGGTCAGCTTCACGTGGTTGACGCGGCGGAACACCACGCTCTCCCAGAGCTGGTGCCCGAAGCGCTCCACCGTGCACCCCGGCCACGCCAGCAGCGCGTCCATCCGCTCGCGCCCGCACAGCCCGCGCTCCACCAGGTGCTCCATGAAGCGCCGCTCGGCCACCGTGCCGCGCGCCTGCTCCCGCCGCGACGACACGTACTCCAGCCCCACCCGCGGATGGAGCCCGGCGCCCACGTCCAGGTGCACCAGCGCGGCGTCGCGCAGGGCGGCCCCCTCGCGCGCCTCCCCCATCTCCGCCGTCAGCGCGGCGAGCTCGTCCAGCGGCCCCGGCCACCCCGCCGCCCGCAGGTAGCCGAGCAGCCCCAGGCGGTCCAGCCCCGCCACGCACAGCCGGAACGCCCCGCCCCCGCGCGACGGGAAGAGCCCCGTGTACAGCACCCTGGCCCCCGCCGGCAGCGCGCCGAGCGCCCCGCGCAGCCCCGCCGGCTCCGCGCCCAGCGGCGCCAGCGCCTCCGCCATCCGCCCCGCGTCCGCCTCGCCGCGCCACTCCAGGAACACCCCCGGCACGGCCACCCCGTCCTCCAGGTCGAACTCCAGCCAGATCCGCCGCACGTCGCGGTGAAGCGCCGACTCCGGGTCCGCCCACTCCGCGCACCACTCCCGCAGCGCGCCCCAGCGCCCGTCGCCGGCCAGCATCCCCCCGCCCTCCGGCCCCACGCGCACGATCAGGTCTACCCGCTCCTCCCCGTTCAGCCGGCACTCCAGGTACCAGCTCTCCGAGAGCGCCGCGGGCAGCATCCCCGTCACCTCGCGCAGCCTGCCGAGCGCCCCCGCCCCCACCAGCAGCGGCGGCAGGTACCCCTCCAGCGCGCGCAGCGTGGCATCCATGAGGAACGGAGGCACCGAGAGCTCCTCTCCGTGCCTCCGTGCCTCCGTGTGAGCCCGCCGTTCAGTCACCGTGCAGCCCACTCACCAACCGCCGCAGCTCGCGCGACAGCTCCGCCAGCACCCGCTCCCGGTCCTCGCGGATGAAGAAGTGCCCGCCCGGAAAGACGCGCATCCCGAACGCCCCGGTGGTGTGCTCCCGCCACGCCTCCACCGCGTCCGTGGTCACGTCCCCGTCCCCCGCCCCCCCGAACGCCGTGAACGGGACGGCGAACGGAGGCTCTTCGCGGTAGAGGTACGTCTCGCTGATGGCCAGGTCGGCGCGCAGCAGCGGCGAAAAGATCGCCATCAGCTCGGGATGCGCCAGCACCTCGTCCGGCGTGCCGCGCAGCCTGCGCACCCCCTCCAGGAATTCGTCCTCCGGCAGCGCGTGGATGGGCGGCAGGGTGCGCGGAAGGTGGGGCGCCTTGTGGCCGGAGGGGAAGAAGGCCACCGGCATCGGCCCGCCGCCGCGCCGCAGCCGCCGCATCAGCTCGAAGGCGATCACCGCCCCGTTGCTGTGCCCGAAGAAGGCGAAAGGCCGGTCGAAGTACGGCGCCAGCCCGGCCGCCGCGCTCTCCACCAGCGAGTCCACGTCGCTGAAGGGCGCCTCCGCCAGCCGCCCCTCGCGCCCCGGCGGCTGCACCGCGCACACCTCCACCTCCGCGGGGAGCCCCTGCGGCCACCCGTAAAAGACGGAGGCGCCGCCCCCCGCGTAGGGAAAGCAGAAGAGGCGCAGGCGGGCGCTGGGGTTGGGGCGGGGGAAGGTGGCCCACGCGCTCCGCGCGCCGGGGCGGCTCACGGGCCTACGAAGGCTCGCCGAGGCCCGCCTGCTCCATCTTGTCGCGAAGCGACTTGGGCCGCATGTCGGTCCACACCTCCTCGATGTACGCGAGGCACTCCGCCTTCGGCCCCTGCTTGCCCACGGCGCGCCACCCCTCCGGGATGTCGCGGTCCGCCGCCCAGATCGAGTACTGCTCCTCGGCGTTCATCACCACCTCGTACGTGGTGGTATCCTCGCGCTCTTCAGACATCCGTTTCTCCCTGGGTTGAATATTCGCGGCTTCGGAGCACCGCGGCCCGGGCGCAAATCCCGAGCCTCCTCTCCGTGCCTCCGTGCGAGCCCGCCGCTCAGCGTCCGGTGCTCGCCACGGCGCCCGTGCTGTCGCTGCGCCCCAGCATGCGGCGCACCCCCGTCCACGCGCGCACCAGGTTCGATTCGGCGCGGTCCAGCCGCGCCTCGGCGATCTGGCGCTGCCCCGTGCTGGCGTGGATGAAGCGCCCGCCTCCCACGTACACCCCCACGTGCGTCACGCGGCCCGCGCTCCCAAAGGTGAGGATGTCGCCCGGGAGGAGGCGGCTCAGGTCGCGCGGAACCTCCTGCCCCACGCGGGCCTGCTCGGCCGCGGTGCGCGGCAGGCGCACGTCCAGGCGGCGCATCAGGTACTGGAGGAAGCCGCTGCAGTCGAACCCCCGCTCCGGGTCGCTGCCGCCCAGCGAGTAGCGCACCCCCACCTGCCTGCGCGCCAGCGCCACCAGCGTGTCGCGCTGCGCCTGCTCCGGCCGTGCCGCTTCGCCGCGCAGCAGGCCGAGGAGGGAGGAGAACTGCTGCGCCGAAGCGGTGCCGGGAAGGGCCATCACCAGGCCGATTACGAGAGCGAGCAGGGCGCTGCCGCGGAGTGTGCGCAAAGCGGGGCGGGGGGGAACGCGGGTGGGCTGCGGACCGGCGGGGGGGTGCGATGCGGGTGTTGAGTGGCGCTCATCTTACTCCCCGGCTTCCCGACCGTCAACAGGCCGTTCTTTCTCCGTGTCTCCGTGCCTTGTGTGAGCCCTTGTCGCGGTGCCCGTGGACAACGCGCGCCGCCCGCCCCATACTCACCTCCACACTCCCGCCACCGCACCCGTGCCCCCGCCCGCATGAGCCGCCTCTTCCGCACCGCCGCGCCCGTGCTGGCGCTCGCCGCGCTCGCCTGCGCCGCCGCCTCGCCCGCCCCCGGGCGCGCCGCTCCTTCGGCCGCCCGCGCGGACACGGCGGAGCTGCGCCGCACGCTGGAGCGCGCCATGAGCGGCTACGCGGGCGTGGCGGGCGTGAGCGTGGCCAACCTGCGCACGGGCGAGACGCTCTCCATCCGCGGCGGGGAGCCGTTCCCGTCGGCGTCGCTGATCAAGGTGGCGGTGCTGGTGGCGCTGCTGGAGGAGGTGAAGACGGGGTCGATGCGGCTGGACGAGCGCATCGGGATGATCGCGCGCGACCGCGTGGGGGGCTCCGGCGTGCTCAAGCACATGGCGTCCGGCCTGGACCTCACGGTAGAGGACGCGGCGTGGCTGATGATCACCCTGTCGGACAACACGGCCACCAACCTCCTCCTGGACCGCCTCAACATCCGCACGGTGGGGAGCCGGATGGAGGCGCTGGGGCTCCCCCGCACCAAGATCCACTCCAAGACCTTTCTGCGCTCCACCTCGGTGGCCATGGACAGCTCGGCGAAGTACGGCCTGGGCGTCACCACGCCGGATGAGACGGTGCGCCTCTTCACCCTGCTCCACCAGGGGCGCGCCGTGTCGCCCGCGCTGGACTCGCTGGCGCTGCGGATGCTGCGCGCCAACCAGGACGCATCCAAGCTCCAGCGCTGGCTTCCCGGAGAGCTGGACGCGGCGCACAAGACGGGTGACGTGGACCAGGCCCGCAACGACTGCGGCATCCTGTACGGCGCCCAGGCCCCCGTGGCCGTGTGCGTGATGACGCGCGAGAACCAGGACCGCTCGTACCTTCCCGACAACGCGGCCAACCTGCTGATCGCGCGCATCGGCCGCGAGGTGTTCCGCCACTACAATCCGGCCGCCACGCTCCCTCCGGCGCCGCGCTGAGGCGCCATGCGCCTCACTCTGCGCACCGCCGCGATCGCCGCCGCGCTGGGGGAGGGCGCCCTCCTGCTGGGAGTGGTCATCTACCTGGCCGCCTCCGGCAAGACGCTGCAGCTCCGCGTGGCGGTGCCCGAGGCGCCCCGCGGCGCGGCGGCGGCGCGGCTGGTGATCCCCGTGGCGGGGGTGCGGGCGCCCGAGCTGGCGGACAGCTACGGCGCCGGGCGCTCGGGCGGGAGGAGCCACAAGGGCGTGGACATCCCGGCGCGTGAAGGCACGCCGGTGGTGGCCGCCTCCGCGGGCGTCATCGTGAAGCTCGCCTCCAACGCGCTGGGCGGCGTCTCGCTGTACCAGCGCGACGCGGACGGGCGCACGGTGTACTACTACGCGCACCTGCAGCGCTACCGGGCCGGCCTCAAGGAGGGCGACCTGGTGCGCGCGGGCGACGTGATCGCGTACGTGGGGCACACCGGCAACGCGCCGCCGGGAAACCCGCACCTGCACTTCGCCGTCTATACCGTGACGGACCCCAACCGCTGGTGGCGCGGGCGGGACATCAACCCCTATCCCCTCCTGGTAGAGAGCCGGTGACCCTGCGTCCCTTTGCCTGCGAGCCCCGCCGTTGACGCTCCTCGCCGTCTGGTTCACGACGTTCGCGGTGTGCGTGCTGGGCTCGCTGGTGCCCTTTGTGAACACCGAGATCTACCTGCTCTCGGCGGTGGCGCTCTCGCCCAAATCGTACGTGCTGCCGCTGGTGATCGCCGCCACGGCGGGGCAGACGGTGGGGAAGATCGCCATGTACTTCGTGGGGCGCGGCGTGCTCAAGCTCCCCGCCGGGCGCGTGCAGCGCGGGCTGGAGGCCACGCAGGCGCGCCTGGAGGCCCGGCCGCTGTGGGGGAAGCTCGTCTTCTTCTGCAGCTCGCTGGTGGGGGTGCCGCCGCTGTACGTGATGGCCATCGCGGCGGGCGCGGTGAGGATGAACTTCGCCTTCTTCCTGGTGGCGTGCGCGGTGGGGCGCTTCCTCCACTTCGCCGTGGTGGCGCTGGTGCCGGACGTGTGGCAGCGCCTGTTCGGGTAGGCGGTTGCGCGGCGGGCCGCCGTGTTCCAGCTTGAGCGGATGACGAGCACCCGGAGCGAGCGATGAGAGCAACCCCGGCCCGCTACAACGAGGCCACGGCGCTGAACCCCGAGGCGGGGAACCACGTCGTCACCAGCAACCCGCGCGAGGTGGAGGCCGCCACCCGCGCGGCGCAGCGCACGTGGGCGCACTTCCCCTACTACGCGCGGCGCTACGGGGCGCGCGGGCGGCAGTTCGCCCTCAGCGACAGCGGCTGGCTGGCCACCCTGTGCGACCTGCCGCCCGCCGCGGCCGTGGGCCAGGTGAAGTGGCTGGGCGGCGTGCTCTCGTCGCGCGGGATGCCGCAGTGGATGCTGGAGCTCCACCTGGAGATGCTGCACGAGGAGCTGGCGCGGGCCATCCCCGAGCCGCCCGGCCGCTACGACGTCCTGCTGGACGGCGCCACGGCGCTCCGCGAGATGCGGGAGCGGCACTTCCCCCCCGCGCTCTTCCGCTCGCTCGCCTCCACCTTCGACCTGCGCGTGGGCCCCGATCTCAGCCGCCGGCACCGCGGCATGGGCGGCATCCTCGTGTCCGCCGTCGCCGACGAGCGCGCGGGGATCGAGCAGGCCGTCCCCGTGCTCACGGCCTGGGCGCGCGACCCGGCCATCTTCCCCCCGGAGTGGATCGCCGCCGTGGACGCCACGATCGCCGAAGCGCGCTCCTGATGCGCCTCGGCATCCGCGCCCGCTCCATGATCCTTGGGATGATCGTGGCGCTGGCGATTCTTGCCGCCGCCGTTTCCTTCATCCTTGCTCGGCACCGCTCCGATCCCGAAGACTCCCGCATCCGAGTGACTACCGAACGTTCCGACAAAGTTGGTCCAACGAATGCTGCCGGGGATTAGAGCCTGTCAGGGACTCTGGACGAGATTGGCGAACCGGCTCAGCATCAGGCCGGCAAGGGCGACGCAGTGAAGAGCCGCGAAGGTGTCGGGGAGCCGTTCGTAATTGCGCGCAAGCCGCCGGAAGCGGCTCAACCACGCGAAACTCCGCTCGACCACCCAACGCCGCGGCAGGAGAACAAAGCCCTTCTTCGCCTCTGCTTGCCGACCTCGAGCTCAACCCCGTGCTTGGCTGCCGCTTCTTCGGCGGCCTCACCCGCGTAGCCCTGATCGACTTGGTGTGAAAAGCCACCCCGCCGCTCCTTCTCCGTCATCCGGGTCAGCCGTCCGGCGCAACGTCGGGTGGTGCGGGGCGGAGAGCGGCCTCCGGAAGCGTGACGTCGCTCCCGTCACGGCCGAGCTCGACGATGTACTTCGCCGGCGCGTCCGGACCGTGCCACCACACCACCGACCCGAGCTCGCCCGCGTGCTCGCCTTCGACGATCTGGACGGGATCGTTCTGCCGGAACCTGGCCCCCTGCACCTGCTGGCCCTCGAACCAGTCGCGGAGCGGGTTTTCGATCCCGAGTCTCCATCCAAGGAAGTGCTCCACGTCGTCCGCGGCGCTGCGTGCCTGGCCGCGGACCCACTCACTCTCATCGCGCAGCCCCGCTTGGAGCAGCGGCTGCACGCGCGCCTGGTCGAGGAATCCGTGAACCCGCGCGACGTGGCCGAGGCCGAGCAGCGCATTGCCCCGCACCCGTTCGTCCGCGTGGGCCGCCAGCCCGACACAAACGTCCTGTGCCCACCCCGCATCGCCCGCGCTCAGACCGACGGAGATCGGAACGTACAGGAGCTCGCGGGGATCGTCGCGGCGAAGGATGGCCGCCACTTCGCCGGGAGACAGATCCCGGATCTGCTCGTACTTCATTCGATCGTGTGAGACCGCGGGTTGGAGTGGGACGACCCGAAGCCCTGGCCGGGCAGCCGCGCGAGGCTCACAGGCCGGCCGGCAGCTTCGTCCGCTCGTCGATGGCGCCGCTGAAGCGCTCGCCGTAATACGAGGCCACGACTTCGATGGGGCCGGCGATGTGTGCGTTGAACTCGGGGAGCTCCTCCGCGGGAACCCACAGCTCCTCGTGCGTACGGCCACCGACCACCTGGAGTGGGAACCGGGCCGCGTACCCGTCTTCCACTTCGAAGCGGGTCACGAACCCGGCGAAGGGATCGCTGGTGGTGTTCCAATCTCGCGCGATCTGCTCCGCGTACTCGAAGTTCAGCACGGGGTAGAAGATCGGCTGGTCCGGAAGCCGCGGCGGGAAGGCCCTGTAGCCGGCCTCCGCGATCAGGTGCAGCTCCTTCAACCCTACCGGTCGGTACAGGATCATCTCTCGGGATCGTGAAGTTGTGTGCGCCCCGTGGAGTTACCGCCGCGCTTCGAACGCCGGGGGGGCCTCGTCGCGGATCACCACGACGCCGTCGAACTCGGCCGACCAATCGGTCGTCGTGACCCGGCCGAAGAGCCGCGAGGGCACCGGGCCGAGCGAGCGGAGCGCCGCCCGGTCGAGGTAGGCCCACCCGCTCCCGCCGGCGAGCGCCCGGGCCTCCAGCGCGTCCGGCGGCAGCGGAGCGAGCGTCCTGGCCGGCTCCGCCGCGCGGGACCAATGCCCCTGGAGCGCGGTGAAGCCGATGACGGCCAGCCGGTCGCCCCACGTCGCGGCGAGATGCGCGCCCATGGGCGGCACCCCCAGCGCGGGGTTGGGTCCCGGCGCGCGCGCCGCGTGCACCGATGCCGTCCACACCACCATCCTGGCGTCCCGGGGCAGCCGCGCGGCCCACCACGCGAGGCGCTGGGCCATCGCCAGGTCGCGGTCGGGGGTGCCGGCGGCGCCGCGCTCGCGCGCGAAGTGGTTGGCGAGGTCGCGGAGCATGAGGTCGTCCAGCGTCCGCCGCCCGCCACGGGTCCGTGCGGCCGTCGCGCGGTCGGCCGCCTGTCGGCTGCAGTCGGCGAGACGCACCTGCTCCGTGCTGTCGTACGGCAGGGCCTCGGTGTAGCTCCAGGTGAAGTAGCGCGTGATGGCGCCCTGGCACTCCGCCACGCGCGCGGGCGGCAGCGCGGCGCGCATCAGGCCGGGCAGGGTGGCGCGCGCGTAGGCCGCCGTCGCGCTCGGCTGGTCGTCCAGCCCGCCGAGGGCCAGGCGGCCGGCCACCGCCTCGCGCAGAAGCCACCGCCGCCACCCGGCGAGCTCCCGCGTCCACCAGAACCCGCCGATCGCGCGGGCCAGGGCAACGTCCAGCGAATCGGTGCGCCCGGCGCTGGCCGGTGCCCGCCGCGGGGTGGCGATCGCCCGCTCCACGCCAAAGAAGTCGAAGCTCCCCGCCTCGAACAGCACCGCGCGGAAGCCGCAGCGCGCTACCAGGCGCTCTACGATCCTCGCCTTCACGCCGAACCCGCGCGCGTGCCCGTGCTCCGGCAACTGGCCGAGGAGCACGACGCGCTTGCCGCACACGGCGTCGGCGACGCGCGCTGCCGCCTGTTCCTCCAGGCTGTCGGCGGCCGTGCGCATGGACATGCTGCTCGTTGCGCCGCCCACCGCGGGCGCGCCGCGCTGCGCACCCGCCGCGCCGGGGGCGAGGCACAGGCCCCCGAGCAGCGCCCCGGCCGCGAGCCCCCCGCGCGAGCCACGAGCGCACCGGCGGCCCGCCGCGGCGAGAACCGCCGGGAAGTGGAGGCGGGTGGCGGCTCGTGGTGCGGGTACGCGGGCTGTGTGAGGGAGCATGTTCCCGGATGGCTCGTGGCTGCGGATGGAGCGGCTTGTCGCGGACCCACTGCAAAGCTCAGGCGCGTGCGGCCCGGCTACGCTGGGAGCATCTCTCCGGCGGGCACCTCACGCATCAGTGCGGCGGGGTCTCGGGCCAGTGGAGCTCCAGCGTGCCGCCGATCGGCAGCTTCCGCCACGATTCCAGCAGCGCCCGCCATCCGGCGCACACCGCGGCGATCTCCTCGTCCGAGAAGCGTCGCGGCTCGTGGCCGGGCGGCGTCCAGATGTAGCGCCGAAGCCTCGTGTGCAGCTCGGGGGACTCCGGCCCGAGTCCGTCTTCCATGGCCTGGTTGAAGAGGCCGACGAGGATCTCGGTCTCGGTGAGCGGATGCTTGTTCTCCTTCAAGACCTGCCTCGACCGCTCGGACGCCCGCGGCTTGTGGCGGCCGCTCACGTGCGTGAGGCTTCCAAAGACCGCCCCGTCCGCGACACTCCCCCAGAATCCCTTGCGGATCCCCAGCCCGCGCTCGACCGCGTAATGCGCGAGATCGTGTGGAATGGCGGCCATGTGCCCCACGCCTTTGACATGGTACTTCACACCGTCGGAGCGTGTGATGAGCGTTTCGTAGCGGCGCTCATCGAGCCGCGTCAACTGCAGCAGCACGACCTCTCCTCCTCTGAGGCATCCGGCGGGCGCATGGCGTTCACCGCACGGGAAGGGATTGGCGGGTGGCGCTACGCACCCGGCTTCTCGCGGATGCGTCCGCCGGGATGGACTGCGATGTTGTCGAAGTACGCCTGGACCTCACCGTACTCCCCGGAGGCTCCGCGCGGCGCCCACGAGGGATCGTTGCCGCCGTGGAAGGTGCTGAAGAGGAGCTGCGTGATCTGCGAGTCCTCGCTGTCGATGGCGCGGAACCGCACCCGCTCGCGGGCCTCCACGAGCGCCCCATCCACGTACAGGCGGGCGAACCCATTCGCCTGCCCCACCGGCTCGTTGACGCGGACGTGGAGCGAGACCGCGTGGTAGCGTCCCGGCTGGAACCGGAACCGCCGCCTCGCGCGGCCGCGATCGCCGTACTGTTCCCGCTGGTCCTGGTGGTAGGTATAGGTTTCGGCGACGCCGTCCGTGCGCCACATCACGCGTGCGCTCCACCCGTCCGGGCGGATGGGATTGCCCCCGGCGATCGCGCGCGACGGACCCAGCCCGTGCAGCTTGCCGCCCCTGACGAACTGGAACCCCCGGTCGAACTTCACGTCGTAGCTCAGCGTGTACTCGGTGCCCGGCACCGGAAGCGGAATCTGCCGCACGATCCGCTCACTTCCCATCGGCCCGCCCACGTACCGGGCCCGGAGCGCCCGTCCGCCGCCGGTTCCCTCGCCCGCCGCGATGGAAAGCCGCGGATGGCCGATGAGCCGCTCCTGGACCGGCCCGCCGTCCGCCTCGAAATCCTCCGCCAGCACGGGTCTCGCCGGCGCGCAGAGGGGGCTCGCGACGGGCCGGGTACAGCGGGCCGCCGTCGTGCGTGGCGACCACCCGATCCCCGCGAGGAGCGCCACCGCGATCAGCGCCCGGAGCCGCGCGCGCGATCCGCTTCCCTGCCCCGGCGGCCCCGCCTCATACCGCGCTGCCCGCCACGCGCGCCTCAACCCAAGTCGATCGTGCACATTGCCTCCTCGATCCCCCGCCGATTCCGTCGCGAGCACGACGGCCAGGCAGCCGTCGAACGCCAATTTCGGCGGCGCCAAAGCGGCTCAGCAGGCCGTGGTGATCATACCCGAATCCCCGCGACCGGTCGTGTTGGGTGCGCTTCCCCAGGAGCGAATGGAATTCGCCGCTGGACCTACACGAACTCCGCCTACGCGGACTGTCCCCGCCACTATGCCTCGAAGAACACAGTGCCCGCAGGGGCACTTCGCGTGGTTGCAGCGGCGAATTCCATTCGCTCCTGCTCAGCCTTCAACGCCGCATCGCAGGGTCAGCCTGGCGCACTCCGTTCGAGAGCTTCAGCAATGCTCCCGGCCACCTCGCCGGCGGACAAACTCGTGGTATCGACGAGATGATCCGGCTTCGGCATTACGGGCCGGTCCAGGTGGCCCCCGGCCGCGAGCCTCTCGTACGTCGCGACGTCCCGCAGCTTCCCGTACTGCGCCCGGTCCGGCCTCGTCAGCCGCCGGAGGAGCTCATCGGGCGCGCACGTCAGCTCCACCCAGTGGATCGAGCCGCCGGCGCGCTGGATGCACTCCCGGAGAGACGCGATGAAGGAGTCGCGCACCGTGCTCTCGGGCGCAAAGGTGAAGATCGCGCCCGGCAGGCCGGAGGACGCGGCGCGCGTGAACGACGCGAGCCAGACCTCCTCGCGAAGCTCCACGAACTCCGGGGTGCCGAAGTCGAACAGCGCGAGCGCGAGATCGACGGCGAGATGGTTGTGGAACAGCCGCAGGCCGGTACGCTCCGCGAGGCGCCTGCCCACCGTGAGCTTACCGACGCCAGGCCTGCCGAAGAGCACCACGAGCTGAAAGGGCATCGGTCGATACGCAGGGTTGTTCAGCCTGAACGCAGGTTCAGCCGCGCCGCTGGCCGCATCCGCACCATCACAGACGACCGCGTTCACCGCACCGTTGAGTCCCGGCGGACGCTGTGGCTCGGGAGCCTGGCCGCACGTCGTCCGCTACTCCGGCGCCTCTGCCGTCCACGGTCCGCGTACGGCGGGACCGGTGCCCGGCGGAAGGTAGCTCGCGGCCAGCAGCACAGCCGCTTCCGCGCCCAGGGTGTCGATGGGCGTGCGCGACGCGTCCGAGACCGTATACAAGCCCGTCTCCACCGGGGTGATCGAGGGGCAGTCGTCACTGAATGGGAAGCCGGTGCAGCGGCTGAAGTGAAGTGTCCAGTGGCTGGTGAACGGACGCAATCCGCGGAGGGCGGGAACCCGGGCGGCGGCCCTGATCAACTGGAATTGCCGCGGGTCGGAGGCATCCCGGAAGAGCTGGTTCCACCAGAACTCCACGTATGCTTCCGATCCCAACTGGTGAGCGACTGCCCAGGACTTCAGCTCCACGACGGTGTTGGCACCTCCGGACAGCCTCAAGGCGCGATCACCCGCACTGATCCAGCGCTCGAACAGCTCTGCGGTCTCCCGCAGAGACGTGCTCTCGTACGATCCCATGTATACGCCCGCTTCCCAGAACCCACCGATGAAACCCCGCACATGGACCGCCACGCCCACGTAGATCATGCGCTCGCCCACGGTTGCACCCCCGCCGGTCCACGGGCCGGGAGGAGGCCCAGGATACTCCACCGGCGGATCGAGCACGACCGTACGGAGGTGGCTCTGCAGGGCCACCCTCAAGCCTCCCGCCGCATGGACGTCCGGGTACAGCGTCTCGAACCACGCCATTCGTTCAGATGGTGGATACCAGGGTGAGCCGCCGAACTCGCATGGGTCCATCCGCTGCTGGCTAGAGTTCCACGTCTACTTTCGATCGGCGCGGGCGGAGAAACACGCGCAGGACGCCTCAGTCCATCGGGTGCATGGGTAGCGCTGGATGGTCGTACGGCCTGCCGGCGAGGCTCAGGCGCATGGCCCGAGCGTCCCACCCTCAGAAACGATGCCTTGCCTCGCGTCCCCCGCCTGGACTTGCTCGACAGGATGCCCGCGGGCGTTCGTCTCCTTGATGCACCCGGCGGCCCGACGCGAACCCGGGATCGAGCAACCTCGTGGGCTCCACAGGCTCGGACCTGCTCTCCAGGATAACAGCCCGCGTGCCATTCGGCACCCGCACCATGGCCCCACGCTCCCGCACATCGGAGACGCCCAGGCGGTTCCTGAGCACGAGAGCATTCTTGACAGGGATGTCCAGAACTGGTATCGTGCTGCCATGGGACGACCCAAGGGATTCGATCGCGACGAGGCGCTGCAGGCGGGCGTGGAGGTGTTCTGGCGGCAGGGGTACGCCGCCACGACCACCGACGACCTCGCGCGCGCCATGGGCATCGGGCGGCAGAGCTTCTACGACACGTTCGGCGACAAGCGGCGCTGCTACCTGGAAGCCCTGCGCAGCTACTCCAGCCGCGAGATCGGCCGGCAGATCGGGGCGATGCGCGGGCTCGCCCCGCTGGACGCGGTGCGCGCGCTGCTCCGCGGGCCGGCGAACACCGAAAAGGCGCGCCAGGGCCTCGGCTGCCTCGCGGTGAACGCGTTCACGGAGCACGGCGGGCAGGACCCGGAAGTCCTCGCCGCGCTCAGGCCGAGCGGCGAGCAGTTGGACGCGGCGGTCAACGAGGTCCTTCGCCAGGCTAAGGCCCGCGGCGACGTCGCGGCGTCGCTGGACGAGCGCCGCGCCACGAGGACGATCCTCACGGTCCGCGCCGGACTGATGGTGCGCGCCAAAGCCGGCGCATCGAGCGACGAGCTGCGCGAGGTGGCCGACTTCGCCGTAGACCAGCTCGCCCCCGCCTGACCGGCGCTGGGGGAGACGCAGCCCCCGGGCGGTTCGCTGCGCCCCATTTTGGACAGAGATGTCAAGAAGTTGAAGCCGGTCATTTCCTCCTCTCACCACCGGAGCACGATGGAACAGACGACCGAGCAGCGGCACGCGGGGCGGCAGGACGACGGCACGGCGCTTCCCGGCGCGCCGGCCGCCGCGGACGGTTCCTCCGGCGCGGAGCGGGCAGCCGCGCGCCCGGCGGCGGCCCGGCTGACGGCCTACGGCGGGCCCGATGCGGTGCGCATCCAGCCGGTGCCCGTGCCGGCGCCGGCGGCGGGGCAGGTGCTCGTGCGGGTGCGCGCCGCCGGGCTTAACGCGATGGACTGGAAGGTCCGCGAGGGGTACCTGCGCGACGCGTGGCCGCTCCCGCTCCCCGCCACGCTCGGCCTGGAGCTCGCGGGCGAGGTGGTGGGCATCGGTGAGGGCGTGTCGCGCTTCGCCGCCGGCGACCGCGTGATGGGACTCGTGGGCGGGCTCGGGGCGTACGCGGACCTCGTAGCCGTCGATGCGGCGCTGCTCGTCCGCACGCCCGGCGCGCTGTCGGACGTGCAAGCGGCCGCCCTCCCGGTGGCGGCGCTCACGGCGGCGCAGGCGCTGGACGCCGGCGGCCTGCGGGCGGGGCAGACGGTGCTCGTCCACGGCGCGGCGGGTGCCGTCGGCGGGCTGGCCGTGCAGCTCGCCAAGGCGCGCGGCGCCACGGTGATCGCCACCGCGGCCGCGCCGGGCCGGGAGCACGTGCTGGCGCTCGGGGCGGACACGGTGATCGACTACCGCGCCGAGCGGTTCGAGGAGCGCGTGCGCGGCGTCCACCTCGTGCTGGACCTGGTGGGCGGCGACGTGCCGGCGCGCTCGTGGGAGGTGCTCGCCCCCGGCGGCGCACTGGTGAGCACGGTCGTGCCGGAGGTGGGCGCGCAGGCACCCGAGGGGCGCCGCGGCGAGTTCCTGATGATGCGCCCCGACGCCGACACGCTCGCGTCGCTGGCGGGCGAGGTGGCGCGCGGAACCCTCCGCTCGACGATCGCCGAGACGGTCGCGCCGGCCGGGCTGGGCGCGGCGATCGAGCGGACGCGCACCGGCCACGCGCCCGGCAAGCTCGTCCTGGATGTCGGCGCAGGCTTCGGCGCGGCGCCCGCGTATCCGCCGATCCCGGCCGACGACCCGGGCCGCGCGCTCGCCATCGCGCGCCCCGAAACCGACCCCGCGCTGCCGCACGTGGGCATCGGGACCGGCACGTACACCATCCTGCTCACGGGGCGCGACACCGCGGGGCGGTACGCGCTCATCGACATGCTCGTTCCCCCCGGCGGCGGCCCCCCGCCGCACCGGCACGACTTCGAGGAGATGTTCACCGTCCTCGAGGGCGAGGTCGCGATGACGTTCCGCGGCGAGACGGTCGTGGTGCGCCGCGGCGAGACCATCAACGTGCCGGCCAACGCGCCGCACGCCTTCCGCAACGCGTCGGACGCGCCCGCGCGCCTGCTGTGCATGTGCACGCCCGCGGGGCAGGAAGAGATGTTCCTGGAGATCGGCGTTCCGGTCGCCACGCGCACCAGCGCGCCGCCGCCCCCGGACCCCGCCACGCGCGCCGCGGGCCTCGCGAAGGCGCTCGCCCTCGCGCCGAAGTACCGCTCGGAGTTCCTCCTCCCCTGAACCGCGCCACCGGCCCGGCGCGCCATCTTACCGGATGGCGCGCCGACGGGTCGCACGGCAGGGGGACCGTGCGCTGCCGCGGAGCCTCACCCGCGCGCAGGTTCTCCACGCGGCCACGAGCGCCTGCTCGGCGGCCGGCACGAGGTTCGGCATCTCCGCGCCCGCCTCCCGTGCCCGCAGCGTCGCCGACGCTGCGGGCGCTTCAGCTCAGGTCGGGGTCCTGGATGCCCGCCCATTCGAGCGCTTGCGCTCGTTCGCCGAAACTGCGGTACTCGGTGATCTTGCCGTCGCGGAAGACGAAGCCATCGGCGAACCGCCCGTCGATCCAGTCGGTCGCGCCTTTCACGCGCACCCGCGCGTGGAGGTAGACGACGACCTTGTCTCCGTTGGTCAGGTACTTCTCGGGGTCGCAGCTCCCTTCGGCCCACGTTCCGCGCCCCGTCCTGACATGCTCCTGCACTTCCGGGATGCCACGATAGGTGCCGGCGGTCGGGAATCCCTCGGGTTCGACGCGCACGATCCGTGGATCGAAATCCCGGGTTATGGCCTCGATGTCATTGCGATTGATCGCGGCGAAGAACTGCTCCAGCGCGCCGATCCTGGGGTCCATGTGCTCTCCTCACATTACGGTGGTCGTGCGGCCTGGCGGGTTGAGTCTCAGCATCCATGCACTGGAGAACGCGATCAGGAGCTACATCGCGGCCAGCAGCGCCGAGCCCGAGCCCCTCGCCTGGAAGAAAAAGGCCGGCCAGATCCTCGAATCGTTGGCGCGCTGCTGCCAACGAGTCAGCGACTTCTCACTCGCCTCGTGAACCCGCCGCGGGAGCACGGTTGCTTTCGGGGTTTTTGCGGTGTACGATGGGCCGATGGAGCTCCTCCGCGCGTGCGATTCCGCCAGCGTGCGACGAGGCCAGGAAATCGTCTTCCGCCGTACAGTGGGCGTGGAGCGAGCCGTGCACAACGCGGCGCGGGTGCAGCGGTCCATGCACCCGGTGCCGTACGAGGCGCGGCAGCACCGTGTGATCGGGTCCACCCTGGCCGTGAACCGCGCTGGGATCAATGGCGGCAGCAGCGTTGCCGTCCCGTTCTGCCAACCCGCTGCGCGCGTGGGCGACATTCGCCCGGTACGCGCGCCAACAGTCATAAAGGCGAAACTCCATGCAGAAGCAGGCCGGGTTCAAAGACAAAGTGGCTCTCGTGGTAGGCGGAGCCTCTGGCATGGGCAACGCCGTGGTGCGGCTGCTGGCCGCGGAGGGCTGCCGGACGCACGTGCTCGACATCAAGGAGACAGCCGACGGCTTGTTCCAGCGGTGTGACATCCAGCACTACGACCAGGTGCGCCAGAGCGTCCGGAACGTCGTGGACCAGGAAGGCCGCATCGACCTGCTCTTCGTAGCCGCGGGCGTTCATCTGTTTGCCGACATCGAGGGCACCAGCATCGAGGAGTTCGAGCGCGTGCTGGCGATCAACCTGAAGGGTCCGTTCTACGTCTTGAAGGAAGTTCTCCCCGTCATGAGGCAGCAGCAATACGGCAACGTCGTTCTCATGGGATCGGACCAGGTATTCGTCGGCAAGCCGTCCAGCACGGTGTACGGAATGAGCAAGGCGGCATTGGGGCAGCTCACCAAGAGCAGCGCGATCGACTACGCTCCCTACAATGTGCGGGTCAACTGTATCTGCCCCGGTACGATCGACACCCCGATGCTTGCGCCGTCCATCGACCGGTTTCACCAGATGAGCGGCATGCCGGTCGAGGACATTTACGCGACGTTGCGAAGCGCCCAGCCCATCCAGCGGCTCGGGACCCCCGAAGAGATCGGCAAGGCGGTCCTGTTCCTGTTGTCTGATGATTGCCCGTTCATGACCGGGGCGCTGCTCAGCGCCGACGGTGGGTACACCAGTCAGTAGGCGGTTCACCGGGCCGGGGTGACCTGCTCACCGTTTTTAGTGATTCCCTGACAGCCGTCGCGGCGAAGGTGGCAAGCGGCGCGGCGCAGCCCTCACTCGCCCTGGCGTTGGCGCAGGGCGAAGTAGCGTCGCAGAGCCTGGAGCCGCTTACGCGTCTCCCAGCGGAAGACGGCGCCCATCACCGGATGGAGCAGCCAGCGCAGCCACCGCGGGCGTGCGGTGAAGTTGTAGATGTATTCCACGGTCGAGCCGCCGTCGGGCGTGTCGCGGTGCCGCATGGTGGCGGCGAACGCCGCGAAGAACGGCGGGCGGTTGAGCATCTTGACCGCCGCGACCGCCGGCGGCTTGAACGAGATGTACTCGGTCTTCAGCGCGAGGCCGCCCAGGTACCACCGCCCGGTGCATACCGACGTCGCGTGGAGCTGCGCCCGGGACCAGCCCGGGCACAGGCGCGCGTCCCGCAGCAGCGTGTCCCATTCCAGCCGCCGGTCGTAGTCGTGCAGCAGCTCGAACACGGTGGCTCGGGGCGCGGGCACGTCGACCGTTACTGACCCGTGAGGCATTCTGGGACCTCCGTGGTGATGAAGAGCCGGCGCTCGCCGCAATGCCGCGTCAGGTTGCCGGCATTACGGTGGGCGCGGGCACTCTCGTGCGCAGGCGGTAGTGAAGGCGCAGGAACGTCGCGCCCCAGAGCGTCAGCGCGTGGTCTGCCCGCACCGTTCCATGCTCGCCCGGATACACCCGGATCCGCTCCTGCATGGCGCGTACGTAGCGCGCGCGGACCCGCCTGGGCTCATCCTGGACTGTGAAGTAGAAGCCCGGGTCTCCGAACCGCTCTCCCGCCGAGACGATCGAGAGCGATCCGTCCGGATGCACCTCGGGACGCATCAGCACGATGGCGTTGCCGTTGGGCAGCGGGAAGACCACCCTCACGCAATTCCCCCGTCGTCCCGGCACCGCCGCGAGCGAATAGTCTCCCGCGTACAGGACGTTGCCCGTGCCCACCAGCTCGCGCATCCAGGCCGTGTGGCGCACGCGTCCCGTGGCCGGCTCCACGAGCTGAACCACGTCGCTGGTGACCCCGCGGCTGGTATCCAGCGCCGAGAGCGGCACGTTGAGCTGCTGAAGCCTGCGGCTGAAGAGACGGCCGAGCAGGCTCCCGAAAGGCCGGAACGCGCCGCTCCACTCCGCCCACGCGTCCAGATCGTAGGCGGATGTGCGCGCGTAGAAGTCGACCACCGACGGGTGCACCCGTGCCGGATCGAAGTCGGGGGCGGCGAGGGCCGCGAAGTCGGAGATGAGCCCCCGCTCGTGGGAGTCCGCACCGCGGTGAAGCTCGAGACCCTCCCGGCGCGCGAGCTCCGCAAAGAACTCGCGCCCGATCCCGCGCACGTCCCCGACCGGCCCGGCGAGCCAGGGATCCATACCGAGATCGATGGACCGGCCCGTCACCCGGACCCAGCGCTGGGTAACGTGATCCGTAAGGTACCCGCGCGACTCGCCGAGCCAGATCATCTCTACGATTCCTCGAGTACAAGGATGTGGCGACCGAACGACCAAGCTCCGGCACGTACGGCCGCGGGTCGTCTACTCAGGCACGACGCCGGGCCGCACGGCGCCTGCGCTGCCGCGATGCTCGCCCAGCGGCTTGACCCGCTGTTCAATGGACGGTTTGCCGGCGGATGCGCGCGCATCCAGGTGCTCAGGCTGGGGCCGTTCCATCTCAGGTCGTTACGCGCACCGCCCAATGTATACCGCCACTAAAACCACTCACAAGTGAAGGTTTCCAGCGGCACACCGATAGTAAGCCCGCATCGCAAGGCTCATCACACGCCTGTTTATGATTAAATCTCTTGCGTTCGTCCACGCTGCACCCTACCCTGCACACCTGTCCGTACCGCACGCACTTCAATCACCTCCCCCAAAGGCTCACGCGATCATGGAGCACTCCCCCACGCACGACAAGGGAAGGGTAGTTTTCGTCGGCACAGGCTTGAAGGCGATCTCCCACATGACGCTGGAGGCAGTGGCAGAGATCAAATCCGCCGACCGCGTCTTCTACCACGCGGCGGACGGCGTCACCGCCTCCTTCATCCGCTCCCTGAACCCCAACAGCCACGACCTCTACCAGTACTATGGCACGGGGAAACGGCGCAACGTGACGTACCTGCAGATGGCGGAAGCCATCCTCGCGGCCGTCAGGAAGGGGGAGTCGGTGTGCGCCGTCTACTACGGGCATCCGGGGGTGTTCGTGAAGGCGGTCCGCCGGGTCCTCTACCAGGCCCGCCAGGAGGGCCACGAGGCCCTGATGTACCCGGGCATCACGACGATGGACTACCTGTACGCCGACCTCGGGGTGGACCCCTCGCGGAACGGGTGCACCATCGTGGACGCCAACGACTACTACCTGCGCAAGCGCCCGCTGGACACCACGAGCCAGGTGATCGTCCTGCAGGTGGGTGCGTTCGCCGACGGGACCTTCGACTTCTCGGGGTATGAGAAGGCCAAGTTCCCCCTCCTGATCAAGGCACTCCTCCAGGACTACGGCGGCGACACCCCGTGCGTCCTCTACCGCGGATCCAACTTCCCGGGAGTCGAGTCCCAGCAGGTTTCGCTGAACCTCTCGGACCTGCTCGACCCCAACACCGTCCGCCAGCACGTGACCGGCGTCTCCACGCTCTACATCCCGCCCAAGGAGCTCCGCGAAGCCACGGCGGACCGGGTGGAGGAAGCGGGGTACGGCCGGGCCGGCGCCACCTCGCCGATGGGCCCCACGCGGTGGGAAACGGCGAACACCGAGAAGACGCAGCGGGTCGCCGAGAAACTCTCGAGCCACCAACTGCCCGAGGGCTACGTGCGGCGCCAGGCGAGCAAGCCCATGCTCGACCTGATGCACACCCTCGCCACCGACGCGAGCACCCTTCGGAAGTTCAAGAGCCACCCCGGGTCCGTGGTCGAGGCTCACCCCCTCAGCAAGCTCGAGCAGCGGGCGCTGCTGTCCGGGTCCATCAGCCGGGTGGCGTTCGCGGCCAAGGCCGACGACTCCAGCGCGCCCACGGCCAACGGGTTCCTGAACAGCCTCCTCGTGAACGGCACCACGGCCGACCTCTACAAGACGTACTCCACCGCGCTCAGCCAGGGCGCCACCGACGACGACGCCACCGCCGCCGTCCAGACCTACATCAACAACGCCGGGTACACCGGGGTCACGGTCGCGGACGTCCAGGCGGCGATCACCACCGTCAGCGGCGGCTCGTACGATTCCGTGGTGGACGCGGGCAACGACAGCTCGAACGTCACGTACCCGCCGTTCGGGACCAGCCCGTCCATCCTCTACGGGACGTACCAGACCTTCGACCAGGCGGGCAACCCGAGCCTGCTGATCAAGCTCTACAGCAACAACGGGAACTGGCAACTGCAGGTCGCCACTCCCACATCGAAGGCGCTGATCGACATCACGGCCGGGAGCGCCTTCCAGAACCAGTCGGGCCAGTTCATCGTCACGCCCACGGGCAGCTTCACCTACACCGGCTCCCTCAAGTTCTCGTCGTGCGTCGTGTCGCAGAACGGGGTCAGCACGACGGACTTCGACGTCGCGGTGTCGCTGACGAGCAGCACGGACCCCGCGATCACGTCGACCGGGCGGCGGAGCGTCTGGTCCGCGAAGGCGGCCCTCCAGCCGGCCACCGTCGACTCCCCCAGCCTCTGGGCCGGCACCTACACCGCGACGGTGACCGACTCCACCGGGACAAAGACCTCGGCCACGCTCGTGGTCTCGCCGGACGGGTCTCAGATCACGTACCAGGGGACCACCGCCGCCGCGACGTTCAACCCCTTCTACAGCACCTTCGCGGCGACCATCGGGAGCGACACCCTCACGCTCTACATGCAGTGGGCGTACTTCCAGATCTACAGCAACAACACGTTTACGGGCCCGAACTTCTACGGCTACTACTACTCGGGCACCAAGCCCTCGAGCCCCAACATCAACGGGATCTTCGGGACCACGCCCCCGCCGACCCCGGGGTCCGATCAGAGCGCGGCCCAGAAATGGGAGCAGGTCGGCATCCAGGTGGGTGTCGGCGTGGCCATCCTCGTCGTCTTCGAGATCATGAAGGCCCTCGCGAAGGCGGGGTACAAGTGGCTTTCGAGCAAGTTCAACAACGCGGACGAGAACGCCAACAACCTGGAAGAGAACCCGAACAACGAAAACGTTCCTGAAGAAGAAGCCGACCAGTTCAACGACGAGGACGACCCCGGCGGCGACGACGACGACAACGATGATAACGATGACAACGACGACAACAATGATGACAACGACGACAACAACGATGACAATGATGACAACGACGACAACAACGATGACAACGACAGCTCGTGCTTCCTGACGACTGCCGCGGTGGGGAGCCTTGGGCTGCCGGACGACTGTGAGCCGCTCCAGCTCGCGCGCCACCTCCGCGACGTGAGGATGACGGGCGGCAAGGACCGGGCGTCGGTCGCGCTCTACTACAAGGTGGCCCCGACGATCGTGGACCGCTCCACGGACGCCGAATGGCACCAGTTCTGGGTGCGGCACCTCCGCCCGATCACGGCCCTCGTCAAGCAGGGCGAGCTCGACCTGGCGAAGGAGCTGTACACCCTCGCGACCGCCGACCTGGTGGACAAGAAGGCCACGCGCTTCAGCGACACGGAGCTGGTGGACGAGGTCTATGCGTACGGGCTCCGGCCGCTCCGCAAGCTCCCGTTCCCGTACGCGCTCCGGTATCTGGCCGTCAAGGTGGCGTTCAAGATCTGCCTCCCCTACCAGAAGGTCCGGCTCTGGCTGCGGAAGCGGGCGGCCGGGCAGAGCACCGGCGCCTGACCATGGATCCGTTCCGCGCGTTCAAATGGCAGGGGAGTGACCGCGTCTACTCCCTGCCATGGCTCAAGAACCGCCTGGAGTACAGCTCCGACCCCGTGCGGATCGCCGCCTACGCGCGGACGCCGTTCACCCGCTCGCGCTTCGTGATGGAGATGCTGACTCAGTTCCACCTGAGTCAGCACTCCATCGTGGTGAGCGAGGACGTGCACGCGCGGTGGCTGAAGAAGTTGTCCCTCGCCTACATGCCGGGCGAGGCCGTGATCCCCCAGATGGCGCGGGAGATCGTGCGGGCGGCGTTCCCTCCGGTGGCGGGCGCGGAGCCGGCGACCATCGGGGTGTCCGACCCGCTCATCCGGGAGATCTACCGCGCCATGCTCCGGTACACCCTGGGGGTACGTGTACTCAGGCCGCTCGACGACTACATCACCGCCACCCGGTTCCCCCATGGGAGCCGGACGATGGTGCTCGAGGGGATCATGTACTCCCTTCGTCTGCACACGAAGGCGCTCGCGCCGGTCCGGGCCGTGCTCGAGCGCACGGTCTTCAGGCGGAACCGGCACATGCTGGGGATCGCCCGCACGCTGGACCGCATGGTGTGCGACTTCTCCCTTCCGGAGCCCGGCTCCTGGTTCGAGCGCCTCGCGGCGCTTCGAGCCTCGGGAGAGATCTCCGACGCCCAGTTCATGGGCGAGATCCGCAGCATGCTGGTGTCGTCGTTCAGTCTTGCGTCGGCGCTGGCGTCCGCGCTGCTCTGCCTGGCCGCGCGGCCGCGGTACCAGGCGAAGATCCGCCGGGACCCGGCGTTCGCCCGGTACTTCGCTCTCGAAGTCCTTCGCATGTACCCGCCGTTCCGCCAGTTTGGATACGAGCGGGCGCAGGGAGGGGACTCCTGCCCGGAGGCCGGGGGCGCGCCGCACGAGTTCATGATCGCGGTGTGCCCCCTTCACCGGAACGCGAGCTACTGGGACGCGCCCCACAAGTTCTACCCGGAGCGCTTCCAGAACCCCGACGCCATGAAGGGGTTCAGCTACCTGCCGTTCGGGATGGGAAAGCGGAACTGTCCCGGCCGGCGCCTCGCGATGTCACTCCTCACCGAGACCCTCCGGCACGTCTGTTCGGACGCGAGCCCGGTCGCGCTCGAACGCCGCGAGTCCCTCCCCAGGGGGCAGAGCGGCAGGCTGGTCTCCTTCCCCACGGAGGACTCACTGACGTACCGCACAGCGGCCCCCGTGTAGGGCTGCCCGGCTGACAAACGGTAGTCTCACACAGAGGCACAGAGACACAGAGAGGATTCCGTTCTGTGTCTCTGTGCCTCTGTGTGAAACCCACACTTGAATGCACAGGGGATTTGCAGAAACGGTGTGAGGCGAACCAGGATGAAACACGCGGCAGCCGCGGGAGAGACTTCCCGCGGCTGCCGCGATGTTTGTCGAGTGACCTGACGACCCAAGGGTCAGGGGTGCGGGGCCGGCGCGCAAGACTCTCAGCATGCAAGGCTCCGCATCCCCTGCAGCCCATTGTTAGGCCGCCAGCGTACATTGCGGAAATCGCTGCTCTTGCCCCTGCGAGAGGCCGAAGGATGAAATCATGCCAACCCCGCGTCTCTAGTTGGCGGTATCACGCGGAGCGCCCGGTACTGAGTAGCCAGCCCAGCAGCGCGCAATTGATCGCCACAGTCGCCCAGAATACGAACTGGAACGTCGCTTTCCGCGTCTTGTGTCGCAAGCGATCTTGAGCGAGAAGTCCTCCCGGCCAGCCGCCGAGTAGGTCAATCAGGTGGAGCGTCCGTTCTCTAGTGCGCAACCTGCCAGCTTGAGCCGCATTCTTGTCATGGCGGTATAGCATAAAGGCGACACAGCTCAGTACGCCATAACCTATCGCGACCGCCGGCGCGATCAGCGCTCCAGCCCATCCGGCGACCAGGGCGCCGAGAGCCACGGTGGCAGCCGCTGTTCGCCATCCTGACGTACCGGACTGCCTGTTGTTCGCCATCGAGACTATAGCCGGGTTGGTAAGGAGTAGCGGAACGGACAAGGGTCAGCGGTGCGGGTCCAGCACGCAAGCCTACTATTGGCGAACGGGGACCAGCGATGAACACACGGCCGCCGCATGAGAGATCACCTGCGGCGGCCGCGATGCTTGCCCAGCGGCATAACGACGCAAGGGTCAGGGGTGCGGGGCCGGTGCGCAACACTTTCCGTCCGGCCGGGAACATGCCCGTTCCCGCATCCCCTGCACCCGACTGCTAGGTGGCGACTGCCGGTTCAATTCCCACCTACCAGGGGCGGCGGCAGCAGCGTTGAGTTGGACGCGGGCAGCCCATCAGGTGCAGGGTCAGACTTCTTTGCTAGCCGAACTTCGTAGAGGGACCGGTGTCCTGTGAGAGAGGGATACAAATCCTTCTCAGACAGGCGATTCATGTTGTTACTGCACGTCGTAGTGTAGACCACGCCATCGACGTCGGTGTACTTTGCAACGAACGCGTGCCGTCGCGATATAAAACTCAAACGTTCCTTGCTGCCTTTCGACATCGACGGGACAATCACCGCTTCGCCGGAATCGAGCTGCTGTAAGGACGCACCGCCACAGAGCACAACGTTGAGGGCTGGACCGTTCCCAGCGTTCTCGACGGCCCATGTGGTTGTAGTTCCCTCGTCGAAGCTGTCGTTCGAAAATACCAGGACAGGCCGGATTCCCGTTCGATGCGACCGCCTAAACGACACGAATGAAAAGAACAACGCGACGATTGAGATTGCGGATGACAGGATCGTTAGAACGGTTTCAGACACGTCGCCCTCCATTCGGACACCTAACGACATAAGGGTCAGGGGTGCGGGGCCGGCGCGCAAGCCATTCCTCGTCCGAAAGCATGCGAGACCCCGCATCCCCTGCAGCCGATTGTTAGGCTACGCCCCCCGCCCGAGTCGAGCATGGGGTAAGCCCATGACTCGTCACGCAGGTGGGTCAAGTTCATGGCCGGCGCTAGGCAGCGAAGAACTCCGCGAGTGTTGCCAGCACCGAGGTCATCGACTTGTCAGGGAGCGTGCCGAGGTAGCGGACAAGTCGCTCTCGATCCACGGTACGGAGTTGATCCAGTGCGACCCGCCCCTCCCGAGCTTCAAAGCGACACGGCACCCGCCAAGGATACGGCTGCCCGCCAGTGGTCATGGGAGCGATGATCACAGTTCGCAGATGCTGATTCAATTCGTCTGGCGAAACCACGATACATGGACGGGTCTTCTGGATCTCACTTCCCCGCGTGGGATCCAGATCGACCAGGTACACGGCACCACGCCGAGGCAGCTTCGACCGATGTTCTACCACGACCACTCCTCTGAATCAAACTGAGTTGGTGTGGGTTCATCGAGAAGGCCGTCATCCCCTGCCCTTGCCATTTGTCTCGCGGCATCAGCCCACCCCATTCGGGGACGGGCAACTGACTCGATGACGATGCGGCCGGGTTCAGCGTAGATCTCCACTTCCTCGCCGAGGCCAGCCTGTTCCAGCAGCGGTTTGGGAAGCCGAATGCCACGTGAGTTGCCAACCCGAACGATGCGTGCCTTCATGTGCGCCTACCCGTGAGAGTGTGCACACAATGTAACCACACACGAACTCGATGCCAATCCCAGCGGCCTGACAACGCAACGACCAGGGGTGCGAGGCCGGCGCACAAGACTCGGCTCGCGCGAGAGCATGCCAGGCCAGCCGCAGGAATTCAAAGATCACCGCCTACTGGGACGCGGACGCGTAAGCCACCCCCCGGCGAATCCGTGCGCTGAGGGCCGCATCAGTCCGGTACCCCTCAGGCGCGACGAGTACGTAGCCCTCCAACTGGCGCGCGCCGAACGCCATTGGCTGCACGTGCGGCTCCGCGAGGGCTTCATGGAGCGCCTCCAGGCCGACCCGCACCAGGAGGCCCTTTCCCATGGCGCCGCAGCACAGCCGATCCTCCACAAGGAAGCCGAGACCACCGATAATCCGCCTCTCAACAGGTGCTGCGCCCGGCGGTGACTCTCGGGTCGCGCAACACCTCCCGGACGCGTTCGGCCGTGGCCTCGGCAATCGTGTTTTTCACGTCAGGCCGACCTCCTTTCACCAAGGGGGACACAGAGATTGTGGCGGGAGCCGCCGAACACCAACTTCAGCAGCGATGCGCGGGCGCCGCAACCTGCCCATCCCCCCTCGTCAGCGCCCGCCGTAGGCTGCAACGCCTGGTTCGGCGGCGGGCGCAGATGCCAGCGCCCGGCGAAACGTTCCATTCAGCGCGTAGGTCGCCGCAACCGATGGCGCCACTCCCCACCGCAGGAAGGCCCGTGAAGATCGCTCTTGCTCTGCTCCTCTGGGGCGTACTGTGTAGCCCCGCGTCCGCGCAAACGGCGGAAATGGACGCGTATCTTCGCGGCGTGTACCCGGCAACCGAGCCTGGTGCGGCGGTGCTGGTCGTGCGCGATGGGCGAACGGTGCACCGGGCTGCGTACGGCCTCGCGGACATGGCGAGCGGGCGCGCGTTGATGCCGGACGACCTCTTCCACATCGCGTCGATTACCAAGCCGCTCACGGCGGCGGCGGTCCTGCAGTTGGCCGAAGCGGGGATACTCACGCTGGACGATCCCGTCGCCAGCCACCTCGCGGACGTGCCGGCGGCGTGGGCTGGCGTCACCCTCCGCCAGCTCCTGTCGCACACGTCCGGGGTGCCGGACTTCACCGAGACGGAAGGGGTGACTCCACCGGGCGCCGGGTACGTGCATCACGACACGATCCTGGCGCGGATGGCATCGGTCCCGGTGCTCGGTGCGCCAGGAGAGGTGTGGGCGTACAGCAACACGGGGTACCTGCTGCTGGGCCGCATCGTGGAGCGCCACCGCGCCATGCCGTGGGAACGGGCGATGGAGACGCACCTGTTCCGCCCCCTGGGGATGCGCCGCACGGCGTACGCCGGCGCCCCGCACCCCGGTCTGGTGCCCGGACACACGTCGCGCGGCGGGCGTACGGTGGCCGCCACCACACCCAACGCCATTCCCTACGCCGCGGGCGCCACGGTGTCGACGGTCGACGACCTGGCGCGCTGGGTGGCGGCGCTGGATTCGGGACGTATCCTCGGCGTGGCGGCGCGGGCCGAGAGCGTGCGGCGCATTCGAATGAACGACGGTGCGACCGCCAGCTACGGCCTGGGCTGGGCCGTCTCCACCTTCGGCCCGCGCGAGGAGGTCGTCTGGCACGGAGGCGACATCACCGGCTACTCGTCAATGATCCTGCGCATCCCGGAGGCGCGGCTAGTAGTGATCGTCCTCTCCAATCACGACGGCGGCGCGGGGCGGCCCTTCTTCGTGGCACAGCGCCTGGCCGAGCTGGCGCTGGGCGAGGACTGGTCGCCGCGCGCGCAGGTCACAGCCGCGGAGCTGGCGCCGCTGGCGGGCACCTATCGCGGCGCGGACGGGGGGCGGTACGTGGTGGAGGCGCGCGGCGCCAGGCTGTTCGCGCTCGCGGGCGACGACCCAGAGTGGATGGCGCTGGACGCCTACTCCGCCGCCGATTTCGTGGGCGGGCCGGGGGTCCGCTTCCGCTTCGCGAGCCCCGCGGGCCGGCTCGTCATCCACCCAACGATGGGACAGGACAGGGTGCTGGAGCGGGTACGCTGAAGATGTATGAAGCGCAGGCAGTGAAACGGCGATCTCACGCAGAGACGCAGGGGGAAGGAGGAGACCCCTTCCTCTTCTCTGCGTGACCAGCCGCCGAACTACCTCTTTGAGATCAGCGTCCCAGTCGCCACCCGGATGGAGCGCGCCGCCGCCCCCCGACCCCGCCACACGCGCCGCGAGGGCCCTCTCCCTCGCGCCGAAGTACCGCTCTTGATTCCTACTGGCCTGAAGGGCGCCGCGTCGCCGGCCCCGCGCGCCATATCACCGCAGGGGTCCGCAACGGGTGAGATGGCGCGTCGGGCCGGATTGCGGGTTATCGACCAGACTCAGGCGCGTGCGGCATCGATGCCCGTCCCATGTCGCCTGCAGCGCCTTGTCCGGTGGCCGAGCGCCACGCTACGCACGCGCAGCCCGCGCTTGGATTCTCCTGAGCAGCGCCTCACCCTCCGAAACAGGCTGGCGAGACGTCAAGAATTGTTGCGCCTCTTTGAGATCAGCGGGACGGTAGCCCGGCCCACCGCACCCGCAGGAGTCAAACGTCACCCCGTTCCGATAGAGTAGCTCAACCTTCTTCCACTGGTCCTGGTCTGACTGCTTGGGAGCCTGAAAGTCCAGACCCATGTCGGCCATTTTACCGCGGCACTGGGGGCAGCGTACAACCCGAGGTTCACCCTGTAGCGGCCGCTGGGGCGCGGACAACTCGACTTCAGCCGATTGCTTGAATGCCTTGCGGCACTGGAAGCAGGCGAAGTGCGGCTTATACGGACCGTGGATTCCGTAGCGACACATGAGCGATCAGCGTGAGCAGAAGCGAGCCGCCGAACCAGTGCGTAAGTAGACAGACTTCCGGTATGCACGCAAGTGCCGTGTGGGTGTTGGTCGTACGGCGCAACGACCTGCCGTATCGCCGCCGACTGTATTACGCCGCCGACTGTATTACGCGGAAACGTCGTATTCCAGATAACACGCTGGGACGCCGCGACTCTTCTCGCGTGCTCGCCGCGCACAGACCTCCGCCGAATCCGTGGCTATGCGCCGCGAAACCGTTTACATTGGCAGCCCTGCCCGCGTGGTACCCGCACCCCAGCACTCCCGAGTAGGACGAAGGCCCCACTCCCCGCCACGACTCGCCCCAGGCGCGGAGGGGAAAAGAGCGCAGGTGCGCGCTGCACGCGCGGGGCTCGCCCCGGCCGCGCACTCCCGCGGGTCCGCTGTCGCGCTGCAGCGCGCTCGTCAGGAGGCATCGGGAGCTGGTTCGATGTCCATGTACATGAGATGGCCCGCGGGATCGAAGCCGAAGCTCAGACAGGTGCTGCCGAGCGTGGCCGAATGCGGCGGCCCGTCTCCGGAGTCGTCTCGTACGAGGGGCCCCAGATACTGCTCCAGCTCCGCGGCGGTGGTCCGGGAGGTGATGGTGGCCAGCGCTCCGTCCGCGAGCTGGAGGGTGAGATCGCAGGGCCTGAAGCCGGCGTGGCCGATCAGCTCGCTGATGGCCGCCACCGGCTGGAAGATGCAGCCGAAGAAGTAGACCCGGTCAGAGGCACCGAGCCCGACTTCGAGCCCGAGCGGCGCGTACTCGCACTCACGCTTGCGCAGCGGCCTGGGGTTGCTCGGGCGGCCGAGCGGCCTGAGCGCCTCCAGCGGGGCTCCAAGGGGGAGGCCGTTGAGCTCGGCGCGGGCCGCGTCGAACGTCAGCGGAACGGCGCGGCAGGCCGGCCATTCCCGCGTGGGATCCGGTTGAAAGAAGCGGAGGATCGACATGGTTCTCCAGCACGCGTGGCTCCCGTTGCCCGGCGCCCGCAAGCTCAGGCGCGGAGGGGATGAAGGCAAGAGGCCCGCCTCCGTGGCTCCGTGCGGCGGAACCGCTTACATTCGATGCCCTGCACAAGCGTCGTACCCCCACCCAGCACTCCCGAGTAGGATGAAGGCCCCACTCCCCGCCAACGAGACCGAGCGCCTCGCGGCGCTGCGCGCGTACCAGCTCGTGGATACGCCGGCCGAGCAGGCGTTCGACGACTTCACGCGGCTGGCGTCGCAGTTGTGCGAGACGCCGGTGGCGCTCCTCACGCTCATCGAAGAGGACCGCCAGTGGTTCAAGGCGCGCGTGGGGCTGGACGTGCCCGAGACGCCGCGCGACCTGGCCTTCTGCGCGCACTCCATCCTTCACGAGGGCGTCACGGAGGTGCCGGACGCGACGCGCGACGCGCGCTTCGCGGACAACCCGTTCGTGACCGCCGAGCCGCGCATCCGCTTCTACGCGGGGGCGCCGGTGGTGACGCCGGAAGGGTACCCGCTGGGGACGCTGTGCGTGCTGGACAGCGTGCCGCGCCACCTGACCGCCGAGCAGCGCGCGGGGCTGGAGGCGCTGTCGAGGCAGGTGATGGTGCAGCTTGAGCTGCGCCGCCACGCCCGCGTGATGGCGGAGGAGATGGAGATGCGCCGCGAGGCAGAGGCGCAGGCGCAGCGCATGGCCGGGCGGATGCGCGCCGTGGCGGCCACCGCGGCGGCGGTGATCGGCGCGCCGTCGCGCGCGGCGCTGCGCGACGTGCTGGAGGACGCGTGCCGCACCATCCTGCCGTACGACGCCTTCTTCCTGATGACCTACGACGCCGCCGCGCACGCGTTCGTGGGGGTGGGCGGCTACGACGCGGACGTGTTCAGCCAGCCCAGCACCGTGCCGGCGGCGGGCACCCCGGCCGAGCGGGTGGTGAGGGAGCGCCGGTCGCTGGTCACGCTGAGCGCGGACGACCCGGCGGGGCAGGGCGCCACCCCCACGGGCACCGGGCGCCGCTCGCAGTCCATCATCCGCACCCCCATCCTGCTGGGGGGCGAGGTGCTGGGGATCCTGAGCGCGCAGAGCTACACGCCGGGGCTGTACACGGACGAGGACGTGGAGGCGCTGGAGGCGGTGGCGTCGCTGGCCGCGAACGCGCTGGACAACATCCGCCTGGCCGCGGAGCGCCGCGAGGCGGAGGCCGCCCTCGCCGCGTCGGAGGAGAGCTACCGCATCCTCTTCGAGTCGTCCAGCGACGCCATGTACGTGCACGAGCTGGGCACGGGGGCCATCCTGGACGCCAACCGGCGCGCCTGCGAGATGACGGGGTACACGCTGGAGGAGCTGCGCGCGGGCGGCCTGGAGCTGATCGCCAACGCGGGCGAGCCGTACGGCGCCCGCGAGCTGCTGCTGTACGGCCAGCGGGCGGGCGCGGGCACGCCGCAGCGGCTGGAGATGAAGGCCTTCCACCGCTCGGGGCGCGAGGTGTGGCTGGAGGTGGGGCTGCAGCGGGTGTCCATCGGCGGCAGCGACCGCGTGCTGGTGACGGCGCGCGACGTGACCGAGCGCAAGGCGGCGGAGGTCGCGCTGAGGGAGAGCGAGGAGCGCTACCGCACCATCTTCGACACGGCCGCGGACACCATCGTCCTCATCGACCGCACGAGCACCATCCTGGCCATCAACGCGGCGGCGGAGCACACCTTCGGCTATCGGCCGGAGGAGCTGGTGGGGAAGCCGCTCGCCGTGCTGCAGCCGCCGCAACTGCGCGAGGTGCACGACGGCGGGGTGGACCGCTACACCCGCACCGGCGAGCGCAAGCTGGACTGGGCGCTCACCGAGGCGCTGGCCCTTCACCGCGACGGCACCGAGGTGCCCATCGAGCTGGCGCTGGGCGAGTACCGGCAGGGCGACCGCCACGTGTTCGTGGGCTTCCTGCGCAACATCACCGAGCGCAAGATGGCCGAGCGGGCCCTGCAGGCCGCCTACGACGAGCTGGAGGAGCGGGTGGAGGCGCGCACCGCGGAGCTGGCCGAGACCAACTACGCGCTGGAGGAGGAGGTGGCCGAGCGCGCCCGCGCCGAGGTGGAGCTGCGCGACAAGAGCAGCGAGCTGGAAGCCATCTTCGAGGCCCTCCCCGACCTGTACTTCCGCCTGGACCAGGCGGGGACGATCCTGGAGCACCACGCGGGCGACACCCCCACGCTGGAGGTGCCCGGCGAGGTGGTGGGGATGAGGTTCGGCGAGGTGCTCCCCGCCGAGGCGGCGGCGCGCGTGGCCGAGGGGCTGGCGGAGGTGAAGCGCACGGGCGCCCTGGTGTGCACCGAGTACTCCATGGACGCCGGCGGCGGCCAGCGCGACTTCGAGGCGCGCATCCTCCCCTTCGGCGACGGCCAGGTGATCACGGTGGTGCGCGACATCACCGACCAGAAGCGCGCGGAGCGGGCGCTGCAGCACAGCGAGCAGCACTTCCGCACCCTGATCGAGAACTCGTCCGACGTGGCGTCCATCGTGGACGGGCGCGGGGTGAGCATCTACCACTCCCCCTCCATCGAGCGGGTGCTGGGGTACGCGCCGGAGGAGATCCTGGGCACCTCGTCGTTCGAGCGCATCCACCCGGACGACCACCAGCGCTGCCGCGAGGCGCTGGGCGGCGCCTTCCACAACCCGGGCACCTCGTACACGGTGGAGTTCCGCTACCTGCACAAGGACGGAACGTGGCGCACCGTGGAGGTCACCGCCCGCTCGCTGAGCCGCGACACCGGCGCGGACGGGGTGATCATCAACCTGCGCGACTCCACCGAGCGCAAGGCGGCCGAGGAGGAGCTGCGCTTCCAGAAGACGCTGCTGGAGGCGCAGGGCGAGGCCTCCATCGACGGCATCCTGGTGATCTCGGGCGAGGGGAAGATCATCTCCTCCAACCGCCGCTTCGCCGAGATGTGGGAGATCCCGCACGAGGTGATGGAGTCGCGCTCGGACGAGGCGGCGCTGGGCGCGGTGCTGGACCGGCTGGAAGACCCCAACGCCTTCCTGCGCCGTGTGGCGGAGCTGTACGAGCAGCGCGACGAGAGGAGCGAAGAGGAGGTGAGGCTGGTGGACGGGCGCGTCTTCGACCGCTACAGCGCCCCCGTGCGCGGCGGGGACGGGCGCTACTACGGCCGCATCTGGTGGTTCCGCGACATCACGGACCGCAAGGAGGCGGAGGTGGCCCTTCAGCGCGCCCGCGACGACGCCGAGCGCGCCCGCGAGGCGGCCGAGGCGGCAAACCACGCCAAGAGCGAGTTCCTGTCCCGGATGAGCCACGAGCTGCGCACGCCCATGAACTCCATCCTGGGCTTCGCGCAGCTCCTGGAGCGCCGCAATCTCCCCGCCGAGCAAAAAAAGGGCGTGGACCACATCCTGCGCGCGGGGCGGCACCTGCTCAACCTGATCAACGAGGTGCTGGACCTGTCGCGCATCGAGGCCAACCGGCAGCAGCTCTCGCTGGAGCCGGTGCACGTGAGCGAGGCGGTGAACGAGGCGCTGGGGCTGGTGCGCCCGCTGGCCGCGCAGAACGGGTGCGCGCTGGTGGAGGACGTGGGCGGCGACCCCGGCCACTTCGTGATCGCGGACCGGCAGCGCCTCACGCAGGTGCTCCTCAACCTCCTTTCCAACGCCATCAAGTACAACCGCCCCGGCGGCCGCGTACGCATCACCTGCGGCGAGGTGGAGGGCGAGCGCTTCCAGATCCGCGTGCACGACACGGGCGTGGGGATCCGCCCCGACCGGCTCCACCAGCTCTTCGTCCCCTTCGCCCGCCTGGGCGCCGAGCAGACGGAGGTGGAGGGCACCGGGCTGGGGCTGGCGCTATCCAAGCGCCTGGTGGAGGCCATGGGCGGCGCGCTGCTCGTGGAGAGTGTCCCCAACCGCGGCTCCGTGTTCACCGTGGAGCTGCCGATGGCGGACGACCCCCTGAACCGCCTGCGCAGCGCGCGCGCCGAGCGCCCGGCCGTGGTGGAGGAGAACGGCCACCGCCCGGCCACGGTGCTGTACGTGGAGGACAACGTGGCCAACCTGAGCCTGATCGAGACGATCCTGGACGACCGCCCGGAGATCACGCTCGTCCCGGCTCTCCAGGGCCGCCTGGGCCTGGAGCTCGCCGCCGAGCACCAGCCCGACCTGATCCTCCTGGACCTCCACCTCCCCGACATCCCCGGCGAGGAAGTCCTCCGCCGCCTCCGGGCGGACGAGCGCACCGCCGCCACCCCCGTCATCGTCATCAGCGCCGACGCCACCCGCGGCGCCGTGCAGCGCCTGCTGGAAGCCGGCGTCCACGCCTACCTCACCAAGCCGCTCGACGTGGACCTGTTCCTCACCACGATCGACGAAGTGCTTGGCTCACACAGAGGCACAGAGACACAGAGATGAATTCGTCTCTGTGCCTCTGTGCCTCTGTGTGAGCCTGGTTTACTCGTCCATCGGACAGTGATGGCGCGGACGGCCGATGCGCTCTCCGTACTCGGCAAGGCGCGCCGCTCGGCCCAGGACCGGCCGGATCTCGGCCGTAGCCACAGGGACGCGTACTACGCGGGGCAGCGGCTCGCCGGGAGAGTACCTCGCCACACCGGTCGAGTACCCGATGTCCCACAAGTAGACTTTGACGCTGTGTATGGAGCAGTATTCGCCTAGCCGAGCGAGGCGCCATGCTCGCTCCAGCGAGCTCGCCCACGCCCAGCGGCTCGGGAACCGCACCTGGCCCGCTGAATCGGCCATCCGGTTGCGCTCGAGCGGATAGCCCATCGCAGAGGCGTCCAGCCAGCTCTGCCGCGCCAGGAGGTACGGAACCGCCTCGCCGCCGTCATCCAGCGCCTGCAGCTCCCACTCGGGCACGACCCGCGTGGGCCACGGGCACAGAAGTAGGGCAGCGGCGAAGAGAACCGCAACCCTACGGCGCTTCATTGCTCATCCCCGAATCACCCCGTTGAGCCATGCGCTGGACCTCGAACGGATGCAGCAGCCCGCGCGCCCGGCGGATCTCGTCGACACGCGCGAAGCAGTCGTTCGCATGGTGGACCGCAGATGCGACGACGGTGTGTCGCACCTGAACGTCTGCCAGTGCCGCCTGGTAGAGGTTCCACGCGTCAGCCAGGTCGCTCGCACCCTCACAGGCGCAATACTCACGCACATCCGCATCCGAAAGCTCGGTTCCGACCTGGACCATTACACCCAACCCCGCCGGAACATCCGCTTCGCGGTCGGGAGGGCCGGACAAATCCAGATCCATGAAGCCGATCCAGCGGCTCCAATAGAGTGAGAGGTGATAGAGATGGTGCGCGACGCGTTGCTCCAGCGTGAGCGGCTCCTCGTTCAGGTGCTCGATGTACGACCCCCTGAGCCGCTCAGCCATCACCCGCAGACCCTCCTCGACGCGCGGCGGGCGCGTCCACGACCGGAGCCAATCCAGGAACATGTTGATCCACCCCGGGACAGAGTACGATGGCGCAGAACCATAAACGAATTTCACACAGAGCCACAGAGATGATAGCAGTCTGCATCCGACTGGAGAGGCAACCGGCTCAAAGTATGCGGCGAGCCGATCGCGTCTCAATCGGGAGAGGTTCAAATGCCTGCTGCATACTCCTTGGATCTACGTGAGCGAGCCCTGGCGCTGATGGAAGAGGGCTTTCTCAAGCGCGAAGAGATCGCGCAGTCTGCTTCGCGTCGGCGAGTCCACGCTGTACACCTGGCAGAGCCGCAGGGCCAAAGGTTTAGGGGTCGCACCCCTGCCCCACGGCGGTGGAGTCGCCTCGCAGCTGGACCGCAGCGTTCTGGCCGGGCTGGTGGCGGAACAGAACGATCTCACGCTCGAAGAGTACGCGAGCGCCTATGCCGAGCGCACCGGGCGGCGCTACCACCCGGACCACCTGTGCCGGGTGCTGGGGCAGATGAGACTGCGCCGAAAAAGTCAAAGCGCTCCGCGCCGCTGAACAGAGCCGGCCCGATGTCGTGGCGGAGCGCGTCACGTACCAAAGCGAAGTGGTTCAGAAGCGTTCCGCCGAGGATCTGGTCTTCTTGGACGAGACGTCGGTCTACACAAATCTGGTGCGAACCCGCGCACGTGCGCTGGGCGGGGCACGCGCTCCGGGAACAGCTCCCTTGCAGCACAAGCGGCTGACGATCCTGGGAGCGCTGAGCCTGAAGGGGATCGCGGCTGCCATGAGCTACCGAGGCAGTGCGGATGCCGACGTGGTTCAGGTCTACGTCGAACAAGTGCTGCTGCCTCAGATGCGACCCGGCCAGACCCTGGTGCTGGACAACTTCCAGGCCCACCGCGGAACGGCGTTGCGCAAAGCCGTCGAGGCGGCCGGCTGTACACTGGAGTTTCTGCCGCGCTATAGCCCGGAGCTGAACCCGATTGAGCTGGCCTGGAGTAAGCTCAAAGCGATGTTTCGCACAGCTGCGCTACGGAGCCCAGAAGCGCTTGAACTCGCGCTCGGTCCTCTGCTCGACCGGATCAGCGAATCGGATGCACGAGGTTATTTCGCGCACTCCGGGTACAAGCTTGCTCCAGACTGATATGCAGACCGCTAGAATTCGTCTCTGTGCCTCTGTGCCTCTGTGTGAGATTCTTTTCCTGGCGCGCAAACTGCTATCCTGGCACCGTTCCGCTCACCCCACCGGAGCCCGGCGATGCGCTTCACCCACTACTCCAAGTTCACCGGGCACCAGGCCGACGCGCTCAACCTGGAAGCGCTCATGGACCAGCTCTCCGACTTCCTGCTGCAGAGCGGGTTCGCGGGGGGCGCGTACCAGCACCCGTACTGGGGCGAGTTCGGCGGGGACGAGGGCGACCGCAGCATGGACTCGCTGCGCGAGGCGCTGCTGAAGGCGCTGATGGAGAGCGGCCAGCTCACCCCCGAGATGGTGGCCGAGCTGAGCGGCCGCGGCGAGCCCAGCGACGAGGTGCGCCAGCAGATCGCCGAGCTGCTGGACCGGCTGATCGAGCGGCTGGTGGAGGAGGGGTTCCTCAATGTGAGCCAGGCGCCGCAGGTGCCGGGCGGGTACACGGAGATGGAGGGCGCGGGGAAGACGGACGACGCCCGCGAGGCCGCCCGCCAGGTGGAGTTCTCCCTCACGGGCAAGGGGATGGACTTCCTGGGCTACCGCACCCTCAAGGGGCTGCTGGGGGCGATGGGGCGCAGCTCGTTCGGCTCGCACGACACGCCGCACCTGGCCACGGGCGTGGAGGCGGAGGCCGCCAGCCGCCCGTACGAGTTCGGCGACACGCTCAACCTGGACATCCCGGCCACGCTCAAGAGCGCCCTGAGCCGCAAGGGGATGGGCGACGACGGCACGCTGGAGCTGGACTACGGCGACCTGCACGTCAACCAGGCCGAGTACCGCTCGAGCTGCGCCACGGTGCTGATGCTGGACACCAGCCACTCCATGATCCTCTACGGCGAGGACCGCTTCACCCCCGCCAAGAAGGTGGCGCTGGCGCTCACGCACCTCATCCGCACCCAGTTCCCCGGCGACACGCTGCGGGTGGTTACCTTTGGCGACGAGGCCGCCGAGATCCCCATGGGGCAACTGGCGGGGGCGCAGGTGGGGCCGTACCACACCAACACGGCGGCGGGGCTCAAGCTGGCGCGCCGGCTGCTGATGGCGCAGAACAAGGACATGCGGCAGATCGTGATGATCACCGACGGGAAGCCCTCGGCCATCACCCTTCCCGGCGGGCGCGTGTACAAGAACTCGATGGGGCTGGACGCGCGGGTGCTGCGCGAGACGTTCCACGAGGTGGGGGCGTGCCGCAAGAGCGGGATCCTCATCAACACCTTCATGCTGGCGCGCGACCCGTACCTGGTGGCCTTCGTCAACAAGGTGAGCGAGATCGCCCGCGGCAAGGCGTACTTCACAAACACCATGACGCTGGGCCAGTACATCATGCGCGACTTCCTCCGGCGGAAGACCCGCCGGGCGGGCTAGCCGTTGGAAGCCGTCCGCGGCGCGAGCCAGCTCGACGCGCGCCAGCGCTGGCTGGCCGCGCTCCTGCTGGGCGTGGTGGGGTACCTCGCCAACCTTCACCCCGTCTCCCTGTCGCCCGGCACCGAGCTGCTGCTGGGGGGCACGGCCGCCATCGTGGCCACCGTGGTGCTCGGGCCCGGGCCGGGGATGCTGGCCGCCGCGCTGGCCTCGTCGCACACCATCGCGCTGTGGGGGCACCCGTACGGGTGGGCCATCTCCACCCTGGAGGTGCTGGTGGTGGGGTGGCTGGTGCACCGCTTCCACCGGCGCCCGCTGGTGGGCGACTTCATCTTCTGGGCCCTGCTGGGCGTTCCCCTGCTCTTCCTCACCTACGGCAAGATCATGGGGGTGCAGGGCTCCACGGCGGCCGTCATCTTCCTGAAGCAGCCGCTCAACGGGCTCATCAACGCCCTGGCCGCCGAGACGCTCCTCCTCTTCCCCGCCGTGCGCCGCCTGCTGCGGGTGCGCGGCGCTCCGTCGCTGCGCTCGGCGCTGGCGGTGGTGGTGGCGCTCTCGGGGGTGGTGCCCACGCTCAGCTTTGGCGTGTGGAGCGGGCGGCGCGAGTGGGACCGCTCGCTGGAGAGCACCCGCGACCGCCTGCTGCTTACCTCCGAGGCGCACGCGGCGCGGCTGGGCGAGTACGTGCGCCTCCATTCGAGCGCCGTGCGGGTTGCGGCGGGCGCGGCGGCGCGGCGCGGCGCGTGGAGCCCCGCGGACGCGCGCGGCGACCTTGAGGCGCTGCACCGGCAGTTCCCCGCCTTCGCCGGGATGTTCCTGGCCGACTCGCGGGGGCGGGTGGCGGCCTTCCACTCCAACGGCCACGGGCTGCGGCTGGGGGCCGACTACAGCGACCGCGAGTACTACCGGCGGCTGCGCGGGGGGGCCGGCACCGTGGTGTCAGACGTCATGCTGGGCCGCGGCACGCGCGACCCGGTGGTGGCCATCGTGCACCCGGTGATGCTGGGCGACACGCTGGCAGGCTTCGTGTCCGGCGCGCTGCGGCTGCGCACCATCCCCGGGCCCACCCCGGCCCCCGCCCCCTCCGACCGGCTGCGCGTGGCCGACGCGGAGGGCACCGTGCTCTTCGACAGCCGGTATCCCTACCGCCCCGGCGAGTCGCCGCGCTCGGTGAAGGACTCGGCCAGCTTCCACGCGGCGACCGCGCTGGGGGGGCGCGGCACCATCACCTACCGCCGCGGCCGCGCGCGGGTGCCCGCTTCCAACGAGGCGGCGCGCATGCTGGCGGGGGTCGCCCCCGTCCCCGGCGTGCGCTGGTGGGTGTGGACCGAAGAGCCGTTCGCGGACATCCAGGTGTTCGTGGCCGATTCGTACGTCCGCCTCCTGTCGCTGCTCATCGGCGTCACGCTGGCGTCCATGGCGCTCAGCAACGCGCTGGCCCGCTACATGGCGCGCCCCCTGCTGCGCATCCGCGGCGCGTCCGCCGCGCTGGGCGCCGGCGACCTGGAGGCGCGCGTGGGCCCCCTGCCCCCCAGCGCGCCCACCGAGATCACGGCGCTGGGGCGCGACTTCGACCGCATGGCCAACGCCCTCGCCGGCCGCACCGAGGAGCTGGAGCTGCTGGGCGAGATCGCCCGCTCCCTGGCCTCCACGCTGGACCCGGACGAGGTGCTGCGCCGCGTGACCGACGCCGCGGCCCGCCTGGTGGCGCCGGACGGGTGCGCCATCGTGCTGGTGCAGCCGGATGGGGACATGCTCACGGTGGACGACTCCGCATGGGGCCTGATGGGCGCGGCGGCGGGGAGCGAGATCCCGGTGAAGGGGTCGCTGATGGGATGGGTGCTGCGCACGGGCGAATCCGCCCTGGTGCTGGACGCGAGCGACGACGAGCGAGTGGCGTACGGCTCGCCGCACCTGGGCGCGGTGGGCTCGGTGATCTGCGCGCCGCTCGCCGGGCGCTCCGGGCCGCTGGGCGCGCTCACGGCCGTGCGCGGGCGCGAGGGGCGGCAGCCCTTCTCCATGGGCGACCTGCGCCTGCTGGAGCGCCTGGCCCGCCACGCCGCCGTGGCCGTGGAGAACTCGCAGCTCCTGGAGGCGGCGCAGGCGGCAAGCCGCGCCAAGAGCGACTTCATCGCCACCATGAGCCACGAGCTGCGCACGCCGCTCAACGCCGTGCTGGGCCACCTTGAGCTGCTGGAGCTGGAGATCCACGGCCCGCTCACCCCGCAGCAGCGCGAGGCGCTGGGCCGCATCGACACGGCGGCGCGCCACCTGCGCGGGCTGATCGAGGAGGTGCTCTCCTTCGCGCGGCTGGAGGCCGGCCGCGCCGAGGCCCACATCGAGGACACGGACGTGTGCGGTCTGGCCGAGGAGGTGGCGTCGGTCATCGAGCCGCTCGCCACCCGCAAGGGCCTGGCGCTGGACGTGGTGGCCTGCGACCCGCCGGCGCGCATCCCCACCGACCCGGACAAGGTGAGGCAGATCCTCATCAACCTCGCCGGCAACGCCGTCAAGTTCACCGACGAGGGAAGCGTGCGTGTGCGCGTGGAGCGCCACCCGGACGGCGTCGCCCTCTCCGTGGCGGACACGGGCCCCGGCATTCGCCCGGACGAGCGGGAGCGCCTCTTCCGCCCCTTCGAGCAGCTCCAGAGCGGCTTCTCGCGCCCTCACGGCGGCACGGGCCTCGGCCTCTACCTCTCCGGCCAGTACGCCGCCCTCCTCGGCGGCCGCATCGAGGTGGAGAGCGAGGAGGGCGCCGGCAGCACGTTCACGCTGGTGCTGCCCTCCCACCCACCAGAGGACTCACACAGAGACACAGAGGCACAGAGATGAAGTCGTCTCTGTGCCTCTGTGCCTCTGTGTGCGATCAGCTTTTCTGCTCGCGGAGGATCTCGGCGGTGCGCGCCAGCGTCTCGGCGATCTGCTCCTGCCGGTCCGCGGTGCGCAGGTCGTCCGCGCGGCGGATGTCGTCCGCGCGGTGCACGGCGGGGGCGTCGTTCACGCCCAGCCCTTCCGGGTAGCTGCCGGGAGGCGGCGCCTGCTCCGCGCCGTGGCGGTGAAGCTCGGCGTCGCCCCGCGCGTCGTCCGCCAGCTCCCGTGCGCGCTCCTCCGTGTCGCGGAGCTCCCGCTCGCTGAACGGGCGCGGGTCGTTCTCCATCGTGCACCCCCGTGGTGATGGTGATTCGCGGCCCGGGCGGGGCGGTGCAAGGGGCGCACCGCCCCAGCGGCACGGACGTTGAATCTCCCCTGCGGCCATGCACTACGCCGACGACCACTTCCTGTTCCCGCTCGTACGCGAGCCCCGGTCGCGCTGGGAGCGCGCCGGGCTGTCTCCGCGCCAGGAGCGGCGGCTGAGCTGGGCGCTGAACCTGCTCGTCCTGCTCTTCGTGAGCGGGTGGGCGTTCACCATCTTCCTGCGCCTCACCAGCCCGCGCCCGGCCGGCGCCGACGCCGTGGACACCCCGGTGCTGGGGCGCGGCACCGCGTTCGACGACCCCAACGCGCCCCCCACCATCGCGGAGCGGCTGGGGCGGGGCGGCATCGCGCCGGCGCTCACGGCCGAGCTGCTGCGGCGCTCGGCGCGCTCGTACGCGGCGGAGCTGGACCCCACGGTGCGGGGGATCAGCGGGGCGGTGTACGCGCAGATCCTGGAGCCGGGCGAGCAGCCGGTGCTCCCCACCTCGCAGGTGGGCGCCAAGCCCACGCTGGTCACCGAGCTGGCCAGCCGCTTCGGCGGGGGGATCTCCAACGTGGTGCTGCAGGCCGGGCGGCTGGCGGAGCCGGTGCCCAACCTGCAGGTGATCCGCATGGTGCCGATGTCGGTCAAAAAGGGCGGCAGCGTGGGGCGCTACCGCATCGGCAACTGGCCGTGCGAGACGGGGAGCTGCCCCAAGAACCCCATCTACCAGACGCCCAAGGGGATGATCGAGGTAACTCCGCAGAACAAGGAGATCTTCCTGAGCGAGCACATCCAGCTCAAGGACTACATCACCAAGCTGCAGGAGAACGTCTGGCCCAAGTACGTGGTGGTGGACCCCAAGAACCTGGACAAGATCGAGCTGGTGGTGAAGGAGCTGGAGGCGATGGGGCACCCGGTGGACAACCTGTTCGCCGTGAGCGGCTTCCGCAGCCCCTGGTACAACGCGGGGGGCGGCAACACCGCCGGCCGTGGGCAGCTCAGCCGCCACATGTACGGCGACGCCATGGACATCGCGGTGGACAACGACCGCAACGGCCTGATGGACGACCTGAACGGCGACGGGCGGATCAACCTGGCCGACGCCAAGGTCATCGGCGCGGCAGTGGACCGCGTGGAGGCCAAGCACCCCAGCCTGGTGGGGGGGATGCACTACTATCCGCCCACGGGCGGGCACCGCGGGATGGTGCACATCGACACGCGCGGCAACCGCGCTCGCTGGTAAACCCAACTACTCCGCCGTAAGGAGCGCACCCGTGGCCGACTCGCGCATGGTAGATGAAAGGGGCCGCCGCCCCGAGAGCAACGACCGCCGGACGAGCGGCCCCGACGACCCCACGCCCGACCTGGCCGGGGTGCGCGACGACGACATGGAGCCGCACGCCGGCCTCCGCTACGTCGCGCGCCTGTTCAAGGTGCTGGCCCTGCTGATCCTGCTGCTGCTGATCGCGGAGATCGTGCTGCAGATCTACCGCGCCGGCGCCAACGCCATCCCCACCCTGCTGGTGGACGCCACCCAGATGATCGTGCTGGGCGCGCTCCTGTGGGGCGCGGGCGACCTGGCGCTGATGCTGATCGAGTCCAACCACGACCTGCGCGCCACGCGCATCCTGGTGGGCCGCCTCAACGGCAAGGTGCAGCGGATGGAGTCGGCCAACTTCCACCCGGGCGCCGCCCGCCAGCCCCCGCGCGCGGAAGAGCCACCGCGGTAGGCTCACACAGAGGCACAGAGACACAGAGAGGGAGCTCCTTTCTGTGTCTCTGTGCCTCTGTGTGAGTTGCTTTTGTAAACCTTTCGCCCCATTCATGTATCCTACGAAGTGCCAGCCCGTCGCACCCTCCTTTTCTACAATGTAGAATGCCCGATCTCCCGCGCCTCCCGGCCGTGCTCCTGCGCCTCCTCCTCCCGTACGCGGAGCGGGACGAGGTGCTGCGCGACCTGGAGGCGGAGCACGCGGAGCGCGCGGCGAGGCAGGGGCGGCGGGCGGCTTCGCGATGGGTGTGGCGGCAGGTGCTGGCCTCGGCGCCGGCGCTGGCGCGGCGCGGGTGGTGGCGCGGCTGGAGCGGGTTCGAGCCGCGGGCGAACTGGGATCAACCGAGGGGAGCCATGTTCCAGGACTGGGGCCAAGACGTCAAGTTCTCCCTGCGCCGCCTGCGCAGGCGTCCCACGTACACCGCCCTCACCGTGCTCACGCTGGCGCTGGGCGTGGCGGGCACGGCGGCCGTGTACGGCATCACCCGCCGGCTGCTGCTGGAGCCGCTCCCCGTGCGCGCGGAGGAGGAGGTCGGCGTCTTCTGGCACGTGGGCGCGTGGAGCGAGGCGGAGTTCGTCCAGCTTCGCCCCGTCATCGGCGGCTTCCAGAAGCTGGCCGCGTTCCGCGAGCGCGACGTGCCCATGCAGCGCGGCGACGCCCCCGCGCGGCTGGTGAAGGGCGTCGCCGGCACGGCCGAGCTCTTCCAGGTGCTGGGGGTGAAGCCCGCCGTGGGCCCCGGATTCCGCCCGGGCGACGACCGAATGGGCGCGGAGCCCGTGGCGGTGCTCAGCCACTCCCTGTGGCGCGAGCTGGGCTCCAACCCTTCCATCGTAGGGGAGCGGCTGGAGCTGGGCGGGGTGCAGCGCACGGTGGTGGGGGTGATGGCGCCGGGCTTCTGGTTTCCCGACCCCACGGTGCGCGTGTGGCTCAGCGAGCAACTGGACCCGGAGGACGGGAGCGGCAACTGGGGCCTCGTGGGGCGGCTGCGGCCTGGGCAGCGCATGGGCGCGCTGGGGGGCGAGCTGGCGCGCGTCATGAAGATGATGCACGAGCAGTTCGACTACCCGGAGGGCGAGTGGGACAAGCGCGTCAACCCGCACGTCACACCACTGAGAGATCACCTGGTGGGGGAGATCCGGCCCGCGCTGCTGGCCACGCTGGCCGCCATGGCGGTGATCCTGCTGATCGCGTGCGTCAACGTGGCGGCGCTGATGCTGGGGCAGGTGGACGGGCGCGGCACCGAGCTGGCCGTGCGCAGCGCGCTGGGGGCGGGCTCGGGGCGGCTCCTCAAGCAACTGGTGGTGGAGTCGCTGGTGATCGGCTTGCTGGCGGGGGTCACGGGCGCGCTACTGGCGCTGGCGGGGTTCCGCGTGCTGGCCGGCGCGCTCCCGCTGGGCGCCCTCGCCGAGGCCGCCACGCTGGACTGGGGGCTGCTCGCCGCCGCCCTCCTCATCGCCCTGGCCGCTGCGACGGCGGTGGCGCTGGTGCCGGGCGCCTCGGTGGCGCGCAGCGACCTGCAGACGTGGCTCACCCGCACCCGCACCGGGGGCATCGGCGGGCGGGGGAGCCGGCTGGAAGGGGGGCTGGTGGTGGGGCAGGTGGCGCTGGTGCTGCTGATGGTGGCCGGCGCGGGGCTGCTGATCCGCAGCGTCAAGAACCTGCGCGCCATCGACCCCGGCGTGGAGGTGGAGCGGGTGGCGGTGCTGGACGTGGTGATGCCCAGCGCCACCGAGATGGGGCGCCGGCCGCAGCTCGTGCGCGAGATCGTGGACGCGGTGAAGACGCTCCCCGGCGTGGAGTCCGCGGCGGCCACGCAGCGCCTGCCCCTGCGCGGCTCCAGCGACAACTGGGGGCTCACCATCCAGCGCCAGCCGGAGCTGGAAGACGCGACTACGGCCTTCCGCGTCGCCACGCCCGAGTACTTCCGCACCATGGGCATCCCCATCCGCGGCGGGCGCGGCCTGCTGGCCACGGACCAGGACTCCAGCGCGGCTGAGGGCGCCGTGGTCATCAACCAGGCGCTGGCGGACAAGTACTTCCCCGGCCGGGACCCGGTGGGCGAGCGGATCGGCTTCACCGAGCGGTGGGACCGCGTCGTGGGCGTGGTGGGGAACGTGGCCGAGGGCGGGCTGAGCCCGGACCCGGTGCCCGCCCGCTACATGACGCACGAGCAGGCGCTCTGGCTCCTTACCGGCCAGACGATCGTCATCCGCATGCAGCCGGGGCGCGACCCGGCCGCCATCCTGGACCCGGCGCGCCGCGCCATCCAGGGCGCCGTGCCGCGGGTGGCCATCCAGGACCAGACCACCCTGCGCAACGTCTTCGACCGCGCCATCGGCCCCGCGCGGCAGGTGATGTCGCTGCTGGCGCTGCTGGGCGGAGTGGCGCTGGCGCTGGGCACCATCGGGGTGTACGGCGTGGTGTCGCACTTCGTAACGCGCCGCCGCCGCGACTGGGCCATCCGCATCGCGCTGGGGATGAACCCGGCGCGGGTGGTGGGGCAGGTGGTGGGGCGCGGCGGGGTGCTGGTGGGGGCGGGGATCGTGGTGGGGCTCATCGGCTTCCTGGTGCTGGCCCGCCTCCTCGCCAGCCTGCTGTACGGCGTGGGCACCGCGGACCCGCTCTCGCTGGCCGGCGCGGCGGCCATCCTGCTGGGCACGGGGCTGCTCGCCGCCTTCCTCCCCGCCCGCCGCGCCAGCCGGATCGATCCGGCGCTGGCGCTGCGCGAACAGTGACTTTGCACGAGGTGACGACGTGAGCGCGGACGCGCCCCTGGGCACTTTCGAGGAGCAGGTGATGCTGGCCGTGCTCCGCACCTCCGACGACGCGTACGGCATGGCCGTGCGCCGCGAGATCGAGCGCGTCACCGGCCGCGAGGTCACCATCGGCGCCGTCTACGCCACTCTGGACCGGCTGGAGGCGAAGGGCCTCCTCGGCTCCGGCCGAGCCCGCATGGAGGGCTCGCGCCGCGTCTTCCTGGTCACGCGCCGTGGCGCCGCCGCTCTCGCGGAGTCACGGGCCATGCGCGACCGTCTGTGGCACGGGGTGAGTTTAGCGCTCCTTCTGGCGGACTAGGCTCACACAGAGGCACAGAGGCACAGAGAAGAACTTGATTTGAATCGCCCGTTCCTGTACTGTAGTCCTGTACAGTTGAACCCGGAGATTAACTTGGCCATCGAGACCACGTACACCCAGGCGCGCGCATCATTCGCCGCGCTCTGCGACGCGGCTACCGACGACCGGGAGACGGTCATCATCCACCGCCGTGGCGCGGAGGACGTGGCGCTGGTCGCCGCCGCGGAGTTGCGCAGCCTGCAGGAGACGGCGCACCTGCTGCGCTCGCCCAGGAACGCGGAGCGCCTGCTGCGCTCGCTGGTCCGCGCCCTGGAGCGCTCCGGAACCCCGTCGACCGTGGCCGATCTGCGCGCCGAGACGGGCCTTGGCGAAGAACGCTGAGAAGCGCACCCCGCGCGAAGCGGTCTTCCACCCGGAGTTCCGCGAAGATCTGCGTTACTGGATCGACGTGGACCGCAAGGTCGCTCTGCGCGTGCTCGACCTCGTGGAAGCGGTCATGCGCGAGCCGTTCGCGGGGGTCGGGAAGCCGGAGCCGCTGAAGTACCTCGCCCCCGGGATGTGGTCGCGCCGGCTCACCCAGGAGCACCGCCTCGTGTACCTGGTCCAGCACGAGCGCATCGACTTCCTGCAGGCTCGCCTCCACTACTGACGGGGCTCACACAGAGGCACAGAGGCACGGAGACGAACTCATCTCTGTGCCTCTGTGCCTCTGTGTGAGCTTGCGGTTGGGCGGCACGCGACCGACCTTGGACATCCGCCCGCAACCGCACTCGCGAGGACCCATGATCCGCAAGCTCAACTCGTTGGGAGCCGTCGTGCTCCTCCTGGCAGCCTGTACCCCGCAGACACGTCCGGCCCCGGTCGGCGACGCGGCGCGGTGGGAGGCGCAGGCGCGGAACGTCACCATCACCCGCGACGACTGGGGGATCGCGCACGTGCGCGGCAGGACGGACGCGGACGCGGTGTTCGGGATGGTGTACGCGCAGGCCGAGGACGACTTCAACCGGGTGGAGACCAACTTCATCAACGCGATGGGGCGCATGGCCGAGGCCGAGGGAGAGGCCGCCATCTTCCAGGACCTGCGCATGAAGCTGTTCATCGACCCCGACTCGCTCCGCGCGCAGTACCAGGCGAGCCCCGGCTGGCTGAAGCCGCTCATGGATGCCTGGGCGGACGGGCTCAACTACTACCTCCACACGCACCCGCAGGTCACGCCGCGCGTCATCCGCCGCTTCGAGCCGTGGATGGCGCTGTCGTTCAGCGAGGGGAGCATCGGCGCCGATTTCGAGCGCGTCTCCGTGCCGCAGCTCCAGGCGTTCTACGGCGGGCGCACGGTGGCGATGGAAGACGACAACCGCTTCCGCGAGCCCAGGGGGTCCAACGGCTTCGCCATCGCGCCGCGCAACACGGCCGGCGGGCACGCGCTGCTGCTCATCAACCCCCACACCTCGTTCTTCTTCCGCTCTGAGCTGCAGATGACGAGCGACGAGGGATTGAACGCGTACGGCGCGGTGACGTGGGGGCAATTCTTCATCTACCAGGGCTTCAACGACCGCGCGGGGTGGATGCACACCTCCAGCGGCGTGGACGCGGTGGACGAGTTCGCGGAGACGGTGGTGGAGCGGAACGGGCGCCACTTCTACCGCCACGGCGGCGAGGAGCGCCCCGTGCTCACCGACACCATCACCGTGCCGTACCGCACGGCGGGGGGGATGGCGAGCCGGAAGTTCACCGTGTTCAAGACCCACCACGGGCCCGTGGTGCGCGAGGCGGACGGCAAGTGGGTGAGCGTGGCGCTGATGAACCGGCCCGTGCAGGCGCTCAGCCAGTCGTTCCTGCGCACGCGGGCGCGCGACTACCGCTCGTTCCGCCAGGTGGCCGAGGAGATGAAGGCAAACTCCTCCAACAACACCATCTTCGCGGACGCGGAGGGGAACATCGCCTACTTCCACCCGCACTTCGTGCCGCGCCGCGACGACCGGTTCGACTTCACGCGCCCCGTGGACGGCAGCGACCCCGCCACCGACTGGAAGGGGCTCCACACGGTGGACGAGGTGCCGCACCTGCTGAACCCGGCCAACGGGTGGATCCAGAACACCAACAACTGGCCCTACTCGGCCGCCGGCCCCAACAGCCCGCGCCGCGAGAGCTTCCCCCGGTACATGGACGTGGCCGGCGAGAACCCGCGCGGCATCCACGCCATCATGGTGCTGGAGAATCGCAAGGACTTCACGCTGGAGTCGCTGATCGGCACGGCGTACGACCCGTACCTCCCCGCCTTCGCCCAGCTCGTCCCCACCCTGGTGCAGGCGTACGAGCAGACGCCCGCCTCGGACCCGCTGCGCGCGCGCCTGGCCGAGCAGGTGGGCGTGCTGCGCGGCTGGGACTTCCGCTGGGGTGCCGCCTCGGTGCCCACGGCGCTGGCGGTGTTCTGGGGCGAGCAGCTATGGGGCCAGGTGGCCGGCGACGCGCGCCGCGCCGGGGTGAGCGTGTACGACTACATGGCCACCCGCGCCACCCCCCGGCAGAAGCTTGAAGCGCTCGCCGCCGCATCCGACCGGCTGCAGCAGGACTTCGGCACCTGGCGCACGCCGTGGGGCGAGATCAACCGCTTCCAGCGCCTCACGGGCGACATCGTGCAGCCCTTCAACGACGCGGGCCCCAGCATCCCCGTCCCCTTCACCTCCGCGCAGTGGGGCTCGCTGGCCTCCTTTGGCGCGCGCCGCTACCCGGGTACGAAGCGCTACTACGGCACCAGCGGCAACAGCTTCGTGGCGGCGGTGGAGTTCGGCCCGCGGGTGCGGGCGCGCGCGGTGACCGCCGGCGGCGAGAGCGGCGACCCTCGCTCGCGCCACTTCAACGACCAGGCCGAGCGCTACGCCGCCGGCAACCTGCGCGAAGTCTACTTCTACCCGGACCAGCTCCAGGGCCACACGGAGCGCGTGTACCGGCCGGGGAACTGAAGAAGTTCTTCTCTGTGTCTCTGTGCCTCTGTGTGAGCCCCGTCCTTTGATTAGCGGCAGATTCAGGCGCCGCGGGCCGCGTTGCTCGCCGCCGGGGCCAGGCGTATACTGCGGACCGTCCCCACCGTTCTCCCCCGCCGAGGTCGTCAACCCATGCGTGCACTCCGCCTGATCGTCCCCGTTCTCCTCGCCGCCGCGGCGAGCCCCCTGGCGGCGCAGGCGCCCGCCGCGCAGACGCAGGAGCAGCAGGAGGTGAGGCAGGCCGTGGACCGCCTGTTCGGCGGGATGCGCACGGGCGACAGCACGGTGGTGCGCGCGGCCTTCCACCCCGAGGCGCGCCTGCAGACCACGGCCATGCGCGACGGACAGTCGGTGCTGCGCACGGACAGCGTGGGCGCCTTCGTGCGCGCGGTGGGCACCCCGCACACCGAGGTGTGGGACGAGCGCATCTCCAACGTGGAGATCCGCGTGGACGGCCCGCTCGCCACGGCGTGGATGGACTACGCGTTCTACGCCGGCGACAAGTTCAGCCACTGCGGGGTGAACGCCTTCCAGTTCTTCAAGGCGTCCACGGGGTGGCAGATCCTGCAGATCACCGACACCCGCAACCGGGAGTGCCCGCGTATTCCCGGGGCGCGGCGGGCGCAGTAACCAAAGGGCTCACACCGCGGCACGGAGATGAGGCCGCGCCCCGCGGGCCCCGGCGACATCCCGAGCCTGGTGGCGCTGATGGCCGAGTTCTACGGGGAGGCGGGCTTCTCCCTCCCCGCCGACGCGGCGGCGCGCACCTTTGCCGCGCTGCTGGACGACCCGCGGCTGGGGCGCGTGTGGATGCTGGAGGCGGAGGGGGAGCCCGCCGGCTACGCGGTGCTGACCGTGGCGTTCAGCATGGAGTTCGGCGCGCTGCGCGGCTTCGTGGACGACCTTTTCGTGCGCGCCCCCTTTCGCGGGCGCGGGCTGGGCGCCGCGGCCCTCGCCGAGATCCGGCGCACGGCCGAGGCGCTGGACGTGCGCGCCCTGCTGGTGGAGACGGACGACACCGCGGCGCCGGTCTACCGGCGCGCGGGCTTCGAAGACGCCGGACGGCTCCTCCTCTCCCTCCCGCTGGCGCCGCCGGTGCACGCGGGCGAATGAATTCGCGGCAACGACTACACGAAGTCCCCCTGCGGGGACTACAGGGTTCCGGCTGATGCTGGGAGACCAGTCCGCGGAGGCGGACTTCGTGCTGTCGTTGCCGCGAGCTTACTCGCCAGGCCGCGTTGCCGCCTGCGCGGACTGAGCTTTCGGGCCGAACGGAAAACCTGTAGTCCCCGCAGGGGGACTTCGTGTAGTCGTTGCAGCGGTTTCAACCGCCCGCCTGGCTCCATCCTCTGAACCCGTTCGAGAACATGACCCCGTTGGACGCGGCGGGCGGCGGAACGGTGACGGCGGTGAGCCGGAGCCCGGAGCACCGCTTCAGCAAGACGCGCGAGGCGTGCGTGCGTCTGCTGGAGGGGCTGGGCGTAGAGGGGGACGCGCACCTGGGGACGACGGTGAAGCACCGCTCCCGGGTGGCGCGCGATCCCTCGCAGCCCAACCTGCGCCAGGTTCACCTGGTGCACGCGGAGCTTCACGACGAGCTGCGCGCCGCCGGCTTCGCGGTGGGCGCGGGCGACATGGGGGAGAACGTGACCACCCGCGGCGTGGAGCTGCTGGCGCTTCCCGTGGGCGCGCGGCTTCACCTGGGGAGCGCGGCGGTCGTGGAGGTCACGGGGCTCCGCAACCCGTGCTACCAGCTCGACCACTTCCAGCCCGGGCTGATGGCCGCCGTCCTCGCCCGCGACGCGCACGGCAACCTGGTGCGCAAGGCGGGGATCATGGGCGTGGTGCTCGCGGGCGGCGAGGTGCGCCCGGGCGACCCCGTCCGCGTGGAGCTCCCGCCGCCCCCGCACATCGCGCTCGCCCCGGTGTGACCCCGTACACAGGACGCACATGCGACAGTTGAACCGGCACCCGCGCCTCCGCAGGTTCGCCCTGGCGATGGAGGTGGTGGTCTTCGCCACCGGCGCGTTCATCAGCGTCTCTTCCCTGATGAACGGGGAGTCGCTCTCGCGGCCGGGGATGATCGCCCTGGCGGCCGGCGCGGTGGGCCTGCTGGCGACGCTTACACGGCGCGGCACCGCTTGACCTTCCCCGCCGCGCCGGTTAGCGTCCAGGGAAGCGAATCACCCGATCCACCCCCAAGCGAGGTTTCCGATGCGGCTCAACAAGTGCCAGTGCCCGGACTGCGACTGCGGCGAGTGCTGCGAAAGCTGCGACTGCTGCAAGGAGAAGTGCTGCTGACCGCAGCCCCCTCCAGGAAGCACTCGAAGGCGGCCCCCGTGGCCGCCTTTCGCGTTCCTCCTCCGTGCCTCCGTGCCCCTGTGTGAGCCAATCGGTTCTGGCACTTGCCGGAGCGGCGCACTACCTTGCCGCCCTCCTGTGCAGCCACCCCTCAACGCCGCGACCGATGAACTCCAACACGCCGTCCCTCAAGCAGATCGCCCTGGGTGACCTGGAGAACGAGCTCGCCACCACGCGCCGCGCGCTGGAGCGGATCCCGGACGAGCACCTGGACTGGAAGCCGCACGCCAGGTCGATGTCGCTGGGCGGCCTCTCCACGCACCTGGCGACCATCCCGCTGTACGGGATGCTGATCCTGAGCAGCGACGAGCTCGACTTCGGCAAGCCGATGCCGCCCAACCCGCTCGCCACCAGCCGCGACGAGGTGCTGAGCCGCTTCGACGAGCGCGTGGCCGGCCTGCGCCCGCTCGTGGAGAGCGTCGAAGACTCCGCGCTCCTCGTCCCCTGGACGCTGCGCCGCGGCGAGCACGTCATCCTGCGCCAGCCGCGCGCGGGGATGCTGCGCACCTTTTTCCTCAGCCACATGGTGCACCACCGCGCCCAGCTCGGCGTGTTTCTCCGTCTTCTGGACGTACCGGTACCCCCCAGCTACGGCCCGTCGGCGGACGAGACGACGTTCTGAGAGGAAGTGCCCGGTGCCCAGTGCCAGGTGCCTAGTAACTGCTTCTACTGGGCACTCGGCACGCGGCACTGGGCACTTTCCCGCCATGCGCACGAAGCTCCCCCGCGTTACCTTGTGCGGGAGCGGACCCTGTCCGGGCTTCCGGGCCACACCCAAACGAGAGGACACATGAGAGAACCGACGCGCCGCGGGCCACCCCGCGCTGCCGATAATGACGACGAAGGCGGCCTGCGCGCTCCCACGCGCCCCCGCGGCTCGCGCGCCGAGGAGCTGCTGGAGATGGCGGACGCGATGGAGGAGCAGGGCCGCGCGCTGCTGACCCAGGCACGCCAGCTCCAGCGCATCGCCCAGGGAATGGAGCGCTCCGGCGGCGAGGACCGCCCCGCCCCCCGCGCCCGCCCCGAGCGCTCCGAGCGTCCCGAGCGCGGCGCCCCCTCCGAGCGCTCCGCGCCGCGCTACGGCTCGCGCGGCGGCGCCCCCACCCGCAGCGGCCCCGGCCCCCGCGGCACCGCGCCCCGCCGCAACCGCGACGAAGAAGAGCCGCCCCGCGAGGCCAAGCCCCGCCGCGGCCCGGGCAAGCCCCCCGGCAAGGGCCCGGCAAAGGGTCCCCCCAAGGGCCGCGGCCGCAAGTTCTAAAAAAATCTCACACAGAGACACAGAGGCACGGAGAAGATGTTCTTTCTCCGTGCCTCTGTGTCTCTGTGTGAGCCCAGCAGGTCAGCCGGCAGCCGCCTGCACGCTCTCCGGCTCCGGCGTGAAGTCCTCGCCCGGGTTCACGAACCGGTCCTGCTCCCACGCGTACTGGCGGTCGTGAAGCTCGCGGTAGCGGCCGCCCAGCGCCATCAGCTCGCGGTGGGTGCCGCGCTCCACGATCTGGCCGGCCTCCAGCACCAGGATCTGGTCCGCGCTGCGGATGGTGGAGAGGCGGTGGGCGATGACGAACGCCGTGCGCCCCTTCCGCAGCCGCCGCAGCCCTTCCTGGATCAGCGCCTCGCTCTCGCTGTCCAGCGCCGAGGTGGCCTCGTCCAGGATCAGGATGCGCGGGTCGGCCAGGATGGCGCGGGCGATGGCGATGCGCTGCCGCTGCCCGCCGGAGAGCTTGATCCCGCGCTCGCCCACCACCGTGTCGTACCCCTGCGGGAAGCCGCGGATGAAATCGTCCGCGTTGGCGATCCGCGCCACGTCCTCGATCTCGGCGCGCGTGGCGTCCGGGCGGGCGAAGCGGATGTTCTCCGCCACCGTGCCGTCGAAGAGGAAGTTGTCCTGCAGCACCACACCGAGCTGCGCCCGGTAGTCGGCCAGGCGGATGTCGCTGAGGTCGCGCCCGTCCACCATCACCTCGCCGCGCGTGGGGCGGTTGAAGGCCATCACCAGGCTGGCCAGCGTGCTCTTGCCGGAGCCGCTGGAGCCCACCAGCGCCGTGGTGCTCCCCTCCGGCGCGTCCAGGTACAGCTCGCGCAGCACCGGCTCGCCCTTGTTGTACTCGAACCACACGTTGCGCAGCTCCACGTCGCCGCGGATGCGGCCGATGGGCTGGCGGTCCTGGTCCTCCTCGTCCTCCGTGCGCATCGCCATCACCTCGCGGATGCGGTCCAGCCCGGCCAGCGCCTCGCTGATCTGTGTGCTGATGGAGGAGATCTGCATCACCGGCGCCGCCAGCATCCCCGTGAGGATGGTGTACATCAGCAGGTCGCCCACCGTCATGCTGCCGTTGAGGATGGCGCGCCCGGCCACCAGGATCATGGCCACCGACACCAGCCCGATCACCGCCGTGGCCGCCGAGCCCACCGCCGAGACGGCGGTGATGGTCTTGGCGATGTTGCGGAAGAGCTCGTTGGCGCCGCGCGTGAACACCCGCTGCTCGCGCTTCTCGGTGCCGTACGCCTTCACCACCCGGATGCCGCCCAGCGTCTCGTTGAGCCGCCCCGTGAGGCGGGCCGTGAGCTCGCCGCGCTCGCGGAACACGGGGCGCAGGCGGGTGAAGCTGTACCCCATCGCGCCGCCGAACACCACCAGGATCACCAGGATGATGGCGGTGAGCTGCCAGTTGAGGTAGAACAGGAAGCCCAGCGCCACCAGCGCCGTGAACACCCCGCCCACCAACTGCACGATCCCCGTGCCCACCAGGTTCCTCACCCCTTCGGCGTCGGTCATGATGCGCGACACGAGGGCGCCGGCCTGCGTGGAGTCGAAGAAGTTGATGGGGAGGCGGGTGATCTTGGCCATCACGCGGCGCCGCATGTCGTTGATGGCGCGCTGCGCCGTCACGCTCACCACCTGCGACAGCGCGAACGAGGTTACGCTCTGCACGAGCGTTGCACCCAGCACCGCCATGGCGAGCACGGGCAGAAGCTGGCCGCGCCCCTTGCCGATGACGTCGTCCAGCAGGTACTTGGAGGCACCCGCCGGCACCAGCCCCGCCAGGCGCGACACCAGCATCAGCAGCATCCCCACACCCAGCCGCCCGCGGTGCTGCCACACCAGCGAGCGCGCCTCTGCCCATGCGCCGGGCGAGAGCTTCTTCTTCTTTTTCTTGCGGACGTCGTTCACGGAAACCAGCCTTTCTGATAGAGTGCTGCTCTGAGCCCTAAGTGCAGAACCGCGCTTCGTGAGAACAGGGGGTGCGCTGGCGCCGCTCTCTTAGGACTCGGCACGGGCACCTGGGGAACAACTGGGAAACAGAGTGCGTGAGTGCGTGAGTGCGTGAGTGCGTTTTACTGCCGTCAGCGCACTCACGCACTAACGCACTCACGCACTCTGTTCCGCACTTTCTACGTCACGCGGGTGCTTCGGCGCGGACGCTGCCGGCCCGCGCGAGCCGCCGCACGAGCACCAGCGAGACCAGCACCGAGCCGGCCGCGAGCGCGCCCACACGGGGATACCCCACGAGGCGGCCGCCGGGGCCGGCGCCGATCATCCACCCCGCCACCAGCGAGGCGGCGCCGGCGGAGAGCTGCTGGACCGACGCGTTGAGCGACATGAACGAACCGCGGCGGCGCGCGTCCACCGCGCCCGTCATCAGCGCCATGGCCGCCACCCAGCGCCCGCCCGCCAGCACCATGAAGGTGGTGGTGAGGGCCAGCACCGCAGCAAGCCCCATGCGCGGAAGGACGGTGATGGCCACCATGGCGGGGATGGAGGCGGCGGCGGCGGCCACGAACACCCGCGACGCGCCCAGGCGGTCCGCCAGCCGGCCGAAGAACGGGCTGGTAAAGAGGGTGGCGATTCCGCCGGCCAGGTACACGTAGGCCAGGTCGCTCTCGCGCAGCCCCACGTTGTTCACCAGCACCGGGCCAAGAAAGGGGATCAGCGAGAAGCCCGCGAACATCAGCGCCACGGTAAAGGCCATGGCGCGGGCGTGCACCGGCTCGCGCACGGTCGCCGCCAGCTCCGCGAGGATCGGGAGGCGGTCGGCGGGGGCGGCCACGTGGGCCCGCATGGGGGGGAGCGCCAGGGCGGCGACCGCCAGCACCACCGCCGTGACCACGGACAGGAGCACAAAGGGCGCCTGCCACCCGTGCTCGGCGGCCAGGAAGAGTCCTAAGGGGAGCCCAAGCACGGAGGCCACGCTGAAGCCGCTCATCACCACCCCGGTGGCCATCCCGCGGCGCTCCGGGGGGAACTGGTCGCCGATGGCGGCCATCACCACCCCCGCCAGCACGCCGCCGAACGCGCCGGCCGCCACCCGCGCGGCCATCAGCAGGGCGAAGCTCCCCGCCACGCCGCACAGGAGCGTTCCCACGCCGAACCCGGCCAGCAGAAAGAGGAGGGTACGCTTGCGGTCGAACCGGTCCATCACCAGCGCGGCGATGAACCCGGATGCAGCCGCACTGAAGGTGTAGGCGGAGACGAGAAGGCCGAACTGGCGGGGCGGGATGCCGAAGGCGCGCATGAGCTGCGGGCCCAGCGGCATGATGATGACGAAATCAAGAATGTGGCAGAACTGCACCGCCGTCAACACCCCCAGCAGCACCCACTCCCGCCGGAGGCCGCCCGCCATCCGTTTCCCTGCGTTCATAAGATAACCAAACCCCGCTCCAATTCCGAGGGGTCGGCCGCCATCAGTCGCGGGAAGGGCGCCGGCGCGGCGTTCTGCGCGCGCGGCGGCCGGATCACGATCCCATATACCGGCGCCGCCTCTGCCGTGGCGCGCGCGCGGGGAAAGCTCTGCTCAGTCAGCATGATGTTCTCTCTGTGTCGCCGTGCCCCGGTGCGAGGCTGCACCGGGTTCAGCCGGCCGTGACGAGGGCCGGGTAGTCCAGGTACCCGCGCTCGCCGCCGGTGTAGAACGTCGCGCGGTCGGGCGCGTTGAGCGGCGCGCCTTCGCGCAGGCGGCGCGGGAGGTCCGGGTTCGCGAGAAAGGGGACGCCGAACGCCACCAGGTCCGCCTCGCCGCGCGCGATGGCCGCGTCGGCCGCGGCACGCTCGTAGCCGCCGTTGGCGATCAGCGCCCCGCGGAAGATGGCCCGCAGCGCGGGCGTGATGCGCGGCTCCGGCCCGCCCAGCGGCTCGGCCACGTGCAGGTACGCCAGCCGCAGCCGGTTGAGCGCGTACGCCGCGTAGGCGAACGTCGCCAGCGGATCGGTGTCGCTCATCCCGTTGACGGTGCCCAGCGGCGAGAGGCGCACGCCCACGCGGTCGCCGCCCCACACGCCCGCCACCGCCTCGGCCACCTCCAGGAGGAAGCGCGCGCGGTTCCTCACGCTTCCGCCGTACTCGTCCGTGCGGCGGTTGGAGCCGTCGCGCAGGAACTGGTCGATCAGGTACCCGTTGGCCCCGTGCAGCTCCACCCCGTCGAAGCCGGCCAGGTACGCCGCCCTCGCCCCCGCCTCGAACTGCTCCACCACCCCGCGGATCTCCTCGCGCTCCAGCGGCCGGGGGGTCACGAAGGGCTTGGGGCCCTCCGCCGTGAAGGTGGTTCCCTCGATGCCGACGGCCGACGGCGCCACCGGGTAGCCCCCGCCCGGCTGCAGCGACGGGTGCGACACCCGCCCCACGTGCCACAGTTGGAGGAAGATGCGCCCCCCGGCCGCGTGCACCGCCTCCGTCACCCACTGCCACCCCGCCACCTGCTCCGGCGTGTGGATCCCCGGCGTGCCCACGTACCCCGCGCCCTGCTGCGACACCTGCGCCCCCTCCGTCACGATCAGCCCGGCCGACGCGCGCTGCGCGTAGTACTCGGGCGCCAGGGCGGAAGGCACGTTGCCCTCCCCGGCGCGGCTGCGCGTCATCGGCGCCATCACCACGCGGTTGGCGAGCTCGTAGGGCCCCAACTGGAAACGCGCGAAAAGGTCGCGCTCGTGCGTGCCGCTCATCCCGTGTCGCCTCGCAACGTTGAGCGCCGGGCACCCCGCCCGGCGCTGAATTTGGAACTAATGCAGTTACAGATCGCGGCGCGCCCCGCCCTCCGCCGACCCGGTTTGTGCGTTATTGCCGCAGCGCCGTCTTCCGCTGTGGCCGCGCCGCCCGCAGCCGGGCGATCACGGTGCGCCGCTCGCCGGCGGCCACGGTCACCCGCGTGGTGCGGTCTCCCAGCCCCTCCCTGACCGCGCGGAGGATGTAGACTCCCGCGGGGAGCCGGGCGAACTCGAAGCCGCCCGTTTCGCCCGACGAGGCCGTGGCCTTCGCCCCGTCTGCCTCGCTCACCAGCTCCAGCACCGCGCCCCGCACGGGGTTCCCCGCTCCGTCGGTCACGCGCCCCACCACCCGCGCGTGCTCCTGCGCTCCCAGCATGGTGCCCGCCAGCATCAGCATCGCCGCCAACGGCCCCACCCGGCGTATCCGTGCCATGGTGCAACCTCCGCCGCTCGCCCGCCCGGCCGCGCCCCGGCAATCGCCGGTCCGCCGCCCGGGCGGATTCGTGTCATCCGCCCCCCGCCGCGGCTGCTTCCTCCACCTCCGCCCCGCCGCAGCATCCCGCCGACCGCGCGCGGCTCATCACCTCGCGCCCCACCTGCGCCACCGTCACTCCGGCCAGCACCCCCTCCATCGCCGTGTGCGCGCGGACGAACACGCCCTGCAGCACCTCCACGATGTTGGCCCCCACGTCGCAGCTTCGCGAAGGCGGCTGCGAGTGGACCGAGAAGAGCTCGCCCCCGTCCTCTACCGCCCGGTATACATCCAGCAGGGTGATGTCGTCCGGCCGGCGGGCCAGCACGGCCCCGCCGCCCACGCCGGGCTGCACGGTCACCATCCCCGCGTTGCGCAGCGCGCCCACGATGCGCCGCACCACCACGGGGTTGGTGTTCACGCTCGCCGCGATCTTCTCCGACGTGGAGGGCTCCTCGCTCCGCCACGCCAGGTACGCGAGCACGTGCACCGCCACGGCAACCCTGCTGCTGATCATCGAGCTCCTCGAAGCCGGTTAACTGTAACCAGGATAGTTTCGGATTGGCGGCAAGTCAAGGAGGAAGTGCGTGAGTGCGTTAGTGCGTGAGTGCGTTTTGTCCTGAGCGCACTCACGCACCAACGCACTCACGCACTTCTGTTCAACCTTCGGCGTCGCGGAGGCGGCGGTGCTCGGACTGGCGGGCGCGGGCCTGCTGGGCGTCGCCCGTGCGGCCCACGCGGGTGAGGAGCTCGATGAGGCGCTCGTAGTCCACCACCAGCACGCGGTGGTTGGGGCTCGGCACCGCTTCCTGCGCGCGGATGCCGGCCCAGAGCGCGTCCGCGGCCTCGCTCTCGCGGCCCTGCTGCACCAGCGCGTTGGAGAGAGCCAGGTGGTAGCGGGACTCGGAGGGGCGCTGCTGGACGGCTCGCCGCAGCCGCGCTTCGGCTTCCGTCCACCGACCCTGCCGCCCCAGCGTCGTCGCCTCTTCCCACGAGCGTTGCGCCTCCATCTCGGCCGTGCGCTCCGCGTCTTCCGGCATCACGATCACCGGCATGGGGAGCGGGGGTGGCACGGGGCGCGGCGGGGGGGGAGGAGCGCACGCGACAATGGCAAAGCTCAGTAGTGAGATCTTCGTTACAAACTTCATCTCTTTCCCTGTGCCTCTGTGTCTCTGTGTGAGATTCAAACGGTCAGCGTCGTCACCAGGATCGTGAGCAGCATCCCCACGAGCAGCGCCATGAAGTACGCCCCGCCCAGCGCCAGGTACTTGGTCGCCGTCTTCCGGTAGCCCTGGCCGTACACGCGCTTCATCGCCCAGAACACGTAGACCAGCAGCCACAGCAGGAGCAGCGCGGAGTAGGGCCCGCCGCTGGTGAGCAGCATGGCGGTGAAGACCACGTACGCGAACGAGTGGATGTGGAGCGCGAACACGAAGTGCTCCACGTACAGCCGGTCGCGGCGGAAGTACAGGATCTTGAGGAAGATGGCGAAGAGCGGGAGGAGCAGGAACACCGTCTTGGGCGCGTTGCGCTCCATCCCCGCGATGAGGGCGTTCAGCGCGTCGCCGCGCGGCATGGAGTTGATGCGCTTCTCCTGCTCGGCCAGCCGCCGCGCCACCGGCTTGAACACCTGCGGCACGGACAGGGTGTCGCGCATGCGGCCCAGGTTCATGATCGACCCCTTGCGCGCGGGCCGCGCCGCGCCGGCCGCGCTGTCCGCGGCGGTGGCGGCCGGGCCGGCCTCGGCTTCGTCGGCCAGGCGGCGGGGGTCGGCGTAAAGGGCGAGCACCAGGAAGAAGAGCAGGCTCGTTACAAGGTAGAGGCGGAAGGGCGCGATGTAACGGACGATGCGCCCCGCCACGTACTCCCGCGTCAGGAACCCCGGCCGCAGCAGCAGCCCGGAGACGGAGCGCGGCAGCGCCGAGTTCACCGAGAGCTGGTCGTCCAGCACGTCCCACAGCATCCGCCGCACGGACACCAGCCGGCGGATGTTGCGCTGCCCGCACTGCGCGCAGAACGGCCCGGCCACCACGCTCCCGCAGTTGGCGCACAGAGGCCCCACCGGAGCTTCCGGCGGCAGCACGTTCGCGGGAGGCCGCGTGAGGGATGTCAACATCGGGGTACCGCGGAGGAGGTGGGTGCGCGGAACGGCGGCCTCACACGGAGGCACGAAGGCGCAGAGAGGATCAGTCCAGCGCGTCGCTCAGGAGCAGGTCGTGGCCCCAGGGCTGCGGGTGGCCGTGGGCGCGCAGGGCGGTGGCGAGCTGCGCCCAGTGGCGGACGCCGTGCATCAGCGCGTGCGCCACCACCTTGCGGGTGCTCCCCCGCAGCGTGCCCGCCGAGATGGTCTCCATCACCAGGATGCGCGACCAGTCGTCCGGGGTGGCGCTCTCCACGAAGCGGCGCAGGAGGGCGCGGGCCTCGCGGTGGACCTCGAACAGCGTGTCGAGCGGCTCCATGGGGATGGCGTCGTACGCGGTGGGGAGCTCGCCGTGCAGCCGGTCCGCGTAGCGCCGCTCCACCGCGAACACGTGGTGGATGATCTCGCGCACCGTGGCGCGGCTCCCCTCCCCCACCCGCAGCTCCAGCACCGCCGGGTCCTGCTCGCGCAGCCAGGCATGCCAGCGCCGGGTCTCCCCATCCGTGTACGCCATCAGCTCGGCGAAGGTAAGCTGGTCGCTCATACGGGCTTGCGAAGGAGGGTGAGGGAGAAGAAGCCCATCCCCAGCGTCTCGCGGTGCTCCACGCGCAGCGAGGTCTGGGCGACGAGGGGGCCGAGCTGGCGCGTGATGTCCGTGGCGACCACGCGGGCCACGCGGTTGGCCGCGCGCCGCGGGAGGGAGGGGCGCTCGCCCTCGGGCACCCACTTGTCCAGCACGGTGGCGCGCCCGCCCGGCCGCAGCACGCGCTCCGCCTCGCGCAGCGCCGCCAGCGGATCGGGAACCACGGCCAGGATCAGGTGAAGCAGCACCGCGTCGCACGACGCGTCGGGCAGCTCCAGCGCCTGCGCGTCCATCACGCGCGCGTCCACCGGGCGGCCCAGGCGCGCGGCGAAGCGGCGGGTGCGCTCCACCATGGCGGGCGTGAGGTCCGTGGCCGTCACCCGCACGCCTTCGGGGAGGTGGGCCAGGTCCGCGCCGGTGCCGCACCCATCCACCAGCACGTGCTCCCCCGCGCGCAGCTCCAGCAGCGCGGCCGCGCGGCGGCGGTGCGCGCCCACCCTCACCACCGCGTCGTACACCGGCGCGATGAGCGTGTAGCGGATGCGGTTCCAGGCGAGTGCGTCGATAGGCATACGGCAAATTATCACACAGAGACACGGAGGCACAGAGATAAGTTCTTCTCTGTGCCTCCGTGTCTCCGTGTGAGCCCTAGTTGGTTACCGCGAGCTCCCTGAACAGCCCGTCGCGGGCCTCGCTGATCATGGCGCGCACGCGGTCGCGGAGGGCGGGGACGTCGGCCAGGGTGAGGCCGGCGGTCTCCACCGGGGGGAGGACGTGGGCCACGGCGCGGGCGCGGTTGATCACCCAGGTGCCCTTGGGGATCGCGTCGCGCGTGCCGGCCACGGCGATGGGGAGGATGGGGCACCCCATCTCCACCGCCAGCCGGAAGGCGCCGTCGCGGAAGGGCTGCATCTCGCCGGTGGCGGAGCGGGTGCCCTCGGGCATGATCATCACGCTCACGCCCTTGGACAGGCGGTCGCGGCACTCCTCCAGCGCCTCGGCCCGGCTGCGCGCCTCGCCGCGGCGCACGGCGATGTCGCCCGCCATCCTCATCATCCACCCCATCATGGGGATCTTGAAGATGGCCTCCTTGGAGAGCCACTTCATCTCCCAGGGGAGGTGCGAGATCAGGAAGATGTCCGCGAACGACTCGTGGTTGGCCACCGCCACGTACGGCCGCCGCGGATCGCTGATGCGCACGCCCGTCGTGCGGAACTTCCACAGGGGGTTGAGGGCCACCACCACCACGGCCGCGCGCCGGAACCAGCGGCCCACCGTGTAGCGCCCCGGGTCGCCGTGCGCGGTGAGGAGCCACAGCAGGCCCATCCAGGGGACCCACACCAGCACGACCAGGGTGCTGCACAGCCACACCCACACGGAAAGGAGACGCAGGATCACGAAAGCGATGGTTGGAAGCTTGAATGGGACGAAACCCCGCCCGCGTCCGCACAGGCCGGGCCAGGCGGTGCATACCCCGGTGCCGCCCCGGAGGTCGCGCGCCCGGCTCCGTGAGGCCCGCGGGCGCAAGGATGTATCAGAATGGCGGATCCGTGCGGCATCTGCTCCACACCTTTTGCCCCACAATTGTCCCACCGCGCGCCCGGCGGAACCGGGCCCGGCACGCCTAAGCCACCCCACGTTCCCCCACTTACGAGCCACGGCCCGCGCGGGCTCGTGTTGTGCCAATTCCCCCGCCACGCGCCGGCAGCGGTGCGCCCCGCAGGACCTTCCCACCCCACGCATCCCTGGAGGCCCCAATGAGCAATCCCTTCGCGGGCAGGCTGTTCGGATCGCTGGCAGACGACCACTCGCAGCCCCTGGCCGACGCGCGCGTGCGCGTGTACCGGCTGCAGGGCGACGGCCCTCCGCTGGACCCCGCCGAGCCGCTGACGCCCGAGGTGGTGCAGCGCAAGGAGAAGCTGCTGGTGGCGGAGGCGGAGCTGGACACGCAGGGCGGCTTCGCGCTGGACCTGGGCGACGACCAGGAGGTGGAGCTGGACGTGCGCGTGGCCGCGCCGGGGGAGAAGGAGGCGCGGCAGTTCACCCTCACGCGCCTGGACGCCGCGGCGCTCCGCCGGGGCTCGCTGGAGCACGCCATCTCGCCCGAGGTGCTGAAGGCCATCATCTTCCCGCGCCGCATGATCTACGGCCGCATCACCGCGTGCGGCTCCCAGCAGGGGATGGCCGGGCTGAAGGTGAGCGCGTTCGACGACGACTGGATCCAGGACGACGCGCTGGGCTCCGCCACCACGGACGCCAGCGGCAACTACGTGATCTACTACACCTCCGCCCAGTACAAGCGCACTCCGCTCTCGCCCTTCATCAACGTGGACACGCCCCTGGGCGCGGACGCGGGGCCGGAGGTGTACTTCCGCATCGAGGGCCCGGCGGGAACTCTGCTGACGGAGCCCAGCACCCGCGGCAGCGCGCCCGACCGCCGCAACGCGGCCCCCATCTTCCGCGTGGACCTGTGCGTGACCGGGAAGGTGGAGGAGCCCCCCGTGGTGCTGGCCGTGGACCCCATGTTCCTGCGCGCGGGGCAGTACCGCGTCAACCCGGGGCACGCCGACTTCACCGCCACCGGCCTGACCGGCCACGGCGAGGGCTTCGCCTTCACCGGCGCCGTGGCGCTGGAGGGGAACCTTCCCGACGCCACCGCGCCCACGGCCATGGAGTACCGCTTCCTGGCGCGCGAGTACGCCAACCCGGACGGCACCGGCGCCCTGGGCCCCGCGGTGGAGCTGGACGAGACGCGGCTGGCGCCCACGCAGATCGGCTGGCTGGTGTACTACGACTACCACGCGGACACGGACAGCTACGTCCCCGAGTCCACGCCGTTCTGGGCCGGCGGCGCGCCGGCGCAGGTGACCGTGCACCGCTCCGCCGCGCACGGCGGCGACGTGCCGGTCGACGTGAGCACGCCCATCAAGGCGGGCGGCTGGATCGAGGTGCCGCGCATCAACAACCTGGTGGTGGGCGGCACGGGGCGCTTCGAGGCGTGGCACAAGGACATGGCCATTCTGCGCACCGACACGCTGACCAGCCAGACCATCGACCTGCGCACCCCCGCGCCCGCCCTCGTGGCCGGCAAGCCCGTGCCCGCCGGCAAGCGTGCCGCGCCGCACGTGTTCCAGATCACCTTCCAGGCGCGCAAGGTGGGCACGGTGCCGGTGACCCTCAGCAACGTGCTGGCGAGGATCTCCATGATCAACGCCACCTTCCTGTACGACGTGCACCCCAACTGGTCCGGGCACCCGGGCGACTCGCGCGCCGTGGTGTCGGTGAACGTGAAGGAGGTCATCGACGCCGGCGGCGGGTGCGGCAAGGTCAACAACCTGGTGAACGTGCTCTACACCGTGTACCACCCCTTCATCTCCAGCCCGGCGCTCTCGTTCGAGGGGCCGGTGCCGGTGCCCGGCAGCGCCCTCCCGCTCGGGGCCGGCGGCCACACGTCTTCGCCGGACCCCATCGTGGCGGTGGACCCCACCCTCCCGAACGACCACTGCTTCGACTTCACCGCCAACCCCAACTGCGCGTACATCGTGTGGCTGGGCGCCATCCTGGACCTGACCTCCGGCTACGGACGCATCGCCAACCCGGGCGTCAGCGACCACATCGGGTTCTGCAAAGGGTAACCGATCTCACACGGAGGCACGGAGACAACTTCATCTCCGTGCCGCTGGGGAGCCCCAGGTTGGGCCTCCGCATAGAAATCTACATAGCAAAAACGGGCTCACACGGAGACGCGCGGGCACAGAGAAGAGCTCAGGGGGCTCTTCTCCGTGTCTCTGTGCCTCTGTGTGAGATGCTGTTTACGCGGCGCGCGCGCAGGCGGTGCAGGCGCGCGTCTCCGGGAACACCAGGAGGCGCTCGAAGGGGATGGGGCCGCCGCAGGCGTTGCAGGCGCCGTACGTGCCTTCTTCGATGCGGCGCAGCGCGTCCACCACGTGGGCGAGCTGGGCCCGCTCGCGCTCGGCCAGCGTCTTGGTGAGGCCCTGCGTCTGCAGCGCGTCGATGCGCGAGAGGCGGCCCACCGTGTCCTGCTCCAGGTCGCGCGGGCGCGCGGACTCGCCGCTGATCTTGAGGCTCCGCTCCAGCTTGGTGAGCGTGCGGAGAAGCTCCGTGCGGATCGTATCCACCTGCTCCGGCTGGAGCGGGCTCTGCACTGCGGTCATGCGTGTCCTTCGCGTTTCGAGGGAAGCGTTTGGATGGAAACTAATGTAGTGGAGCGGGGTCTGGTCAAGCCTTGCCGCGCTTGCGGGCTCAGGCGGAGCCGGGATGCACCGGCTCCAGGAACACGTCGAACACGCCGCCGCACACGGCGGGGCTCCACGAGAACAGGTCCTCGGTGAGGTCGATGCGCAGGAGGCGCGGCTCGCCCGTGGCGAGCACTTCGGCGGCGGCCTCGATCACCTGCGCCTCGCCGCACCCGCCCCCCACGGTGCCGGTGAGCCCGCGCTCCGGGTCCACCAGCATCTTGCTGCCGGCGCCCCGCGGCACGGACCCCCGGCAGTGCACGATGGTTGCCAGCACCACGGCACGCCCGGCGAGCGCCGCCTCTTCCGCGGCCTGGAACACGGCCAGGTCTTCCATCATCGGGAGTCCGGGGAAACGGGTCTCACACAGAGGCACGGAGACACAGAGAGAAGATCAGTGCGCGTCTTCCAGCGCCAGCCGGTCCGCGATGGCGGCGATGGGCTCCGCGTCGCGCCAGGCGGCTTCCAGGATGGAGAGCTCGCCCTCCAGCGCCCGCCGCTCCTGCTCTTCGTGGAGCGCCATCTCCAGCGCCAGCGCGGCCACGGGGGCGATGCGGCGCTGCTCCCACTCGCTGCGCTTGCCCAGGGTCACGCGGCGGCGCGCGGTGGCGCGGATGTACTCCTCGGGTCCGGCGGTGGAGATCAGCCCCACGGCTTCGCGAAGCTGGCCGCTCTTGCCGCCCTTCTCGTTGACGCGCACCAGCGAGCGCTCCAGCGCGCGCCGCGCATCCTGCCCTTCCAGCTTCAGCACGTGCGACGCGTCGTACACCGGCTTGCCGCTCCACCCCGTCTTCACCTTCTCCATGTGCGTGTTGGGCACGTGCAGCACCACGCCGGCCGCCGGGTCGTCGTCCAGCCAGGCGCCCTCGATGTGCCACTGGCGGATGGTGCGCGCCCGCCCGTCCGGCGCGGCGTGGGCGGGGAGGCGGTGCACCACGCGCTTGCGCCGGTGCTCCTCCCAGAAGCCGCCCACCATCCCCAGCATCCCGCCCATCCCGGCCCACGCGATCCCGCCGGCGATCGCCGTGGCGCCCACCACCAGGGCCGCCGTCATCACCATGTACTTCTTGCGCCGCTGCTCCAGCGTGCTGCCGTAGCGCCAGGCGGCGAGCTCCCCCTGCAGCGCCGCGCCCACGCGCACCAGCCTGGTGCCGTCGCGCAGCCGGGCGAGGCCGATGTTCTCGGACTGGGCGCGGAGGCGCGTGTCGCGAAAGATGCGCTCGGCCTCTTCCACGATCTCCCAGCGCTCCTCGATGGGGGCCAGGTTCCAGCGCGCGCACCTGCCGCACACGGCCCACAGCCGCCCCTTCCCCGCGTCGAACGCCAGCATGCGGCCAACGGGAAAGCCTTCCAGCACCTCGTTGGCGCCCAGGTCGCCCGAGCAGTAGATGCAGTGCCTGTACACGGTTCAGCTCCCTTCCTCGGCCAGCCGGTCGGCGATGGCGGCGATCGCTTCCGCGTCGCGCCAGGCGGACTCCAGCACGGCCAGCTCGCCCTGCATGGCGCGGCGCTCCTGCTCGTCGTGGAGGGCCATCTCCAGGGCGAGGGAGGCGACGGGGTTGGGGTCGGACGGGGAGCGGTCGTGCACCTCGCTGCCGCCGTACAGCCGCAGGCGGCCGCGGGCGGCGGATTCCAGGTACCGCTGGGCCGAGCCCGCGATCTCCAGCACCCGCACCGCGCTTTCCAGCTCGCGGCGCCGGGCTCCCCGCGCGTTCACCGCCACCATGGCGCGCTCCATCACCCGCCGCGCCACCGCGTCGCGCACCACCAGGGTGTGCACTCCGGTGCGGTGGAGCACCCCCCTGGCCAGCCGGGGCGCCTCCTCTGGAAGCGACGTGAGGTGGAGCTCGATCCCCGTGTCGCCCTCGCCGAGCGTGGCGCCCCACAGGTCGCGGCGGCGCAGGTGGATGCGGGCGCCCGGCTCGTGGCCCAGCGCGGGGAAGGTGTGGATGACCTCCGCGTCGCGGTACCCCTGCAGCGCCGGCTTCGCGATCCACCGCCACGCCAGGGTGGATGCGACCAGCCCGCCCGCTCCCACCACGAGCCCCGCCAGCGACACGGCGCCCACCACGCCCGCCAGCGCCGCCCCGGCGCCCAGGTAGCGCGACCGGCGGTGCCGAAGCTGCTCGCCGTACCTCCACGCCGCCAGCTCCCCCGGCAGCGCCTCGCCGGCGCGGATGAGGCGCGTGCCGTCGCGCAGCTTGGCCAGCCCCACGTTCTCGGACTGCACCCGCAGCCGCGCGTCGCGAAAGAGGCGCTCCGCCGCCTCCAGCGGCTCCCAGCGGTCCTCCACGGGCGCCAGGTTCCACCGCCCGCACCTGCCGCACACCGCCCAGAGCCTTCCGCGCGCCGCGTCGAACGCCAGCGTGCGTCCCACCGGAAACGATTCGACGGCTTCGTTGGCGCCCAGGTCACCCGAGCAGTAGATGCAGTGCCGGTACATGGGGCTCCCGGGCGATTGAGATCGCTGCAACGACTACACGAAGTCCCCCTGCGGGGACCACCCGCTTTCCGCGCGGGCTCCGGCGATGCGTCCGCGGAGCGGGGGCTCGCGGTGCCGTCAGTCCGCGTCGGCGGCGAGGCGGTCGGCGATGGCGGCGATCTCCTCGGCGTCGCGCCAGGCGGCTTCCAGGGCGGAGAGCTCGCCCTGCATGGCGCGGCGCTCCTGCTCCTCGTGGAGCGCCATCTCCAGCGCCAGGAGCGGGGTCGCGCCCACCGTGGCCTGCTTGTGGCGCGGGCGGCGCTCCCCGCCGATCACGCGCGACTGGGCCGCGAGGCGCCGCAGGTATCCTTCCGCGCCCCCCGCGTCGGAAAGGAGCGCGAGCGCTTCTTCCAGGCGGCGGCGGTTGGCGCCCTGCGCGTTCAGGTGCACGCTGCCGCGGGCCAGCACCCGCCGCGCCTCCGCGTCGGGGAGCACCAGGGGAGAGGGATCTTCCCGGTAGCGGCCGACGCCGCCGAGGGGCGGGTCCCTGTGCTTCGCGTTGGGCACCTGCAGGGCCAGGGTGCCGCCGTCGCCGGGCACCAGGCGCGCCATGTTGAGGTGCCAGCGCCGCAGCGGCAGCGGCATCCCCGTGGGCGAGTGCTCCGCGGGCACCTGGTGGAAGACGCGGCGCCGCTTGAAGTGCTGGACGAAGCTGCCCGCGTTGGCCACCAGCGAGAACATCCCGCCGCTGGCCATGGCCCACGCCAGCCCGCCCGCCAGCACCACCCCGCCCGCCACCGCCGCTCCGGTGGCGACCATGAACTGCCGCCGCCGCCTCACCAGTTGGTCGCCGTAGCGCCACGCCGCCAGCTCGCCGGCCAGCGCCGGCCCCACGCGGATCAGCCGCGTGCCGTCCGCCAGCCGCGCCAGCCCGATGTTCTCGGACTGCGCGCGGAGCCGCGCGTCGCGAAAGGCCCGCTCGGCCTCTTCCACCGCCTCCCAGCGCTCCTCGATGGGCGCCAGGTTCCACCGCGCGCACCTGCCGCACACGGCCCACAGCCTCCCCCGCCCCGCGTCGAACGCCACCCGCCGCCCCACGGGAAACGCCTCCAGCGCCTCGTTCGCGCCCAGTTGGGCGGAGCAGTAGATGCACGTGCGGTACATGGCAAGGAAGAGTGCGTGAGTGCGTGAGTGCGTGAGTGCGTTCCTGCGCGCACTACGTCTGGCCTCTTGGCAGGTTCCACACGGCACAGCCAGGCTCTCTCTGTGCCTCCGTGTCTCTGTGTGAGCCCCGTTTTTCAACGCACTCACGCACTAACGCACTCACGCACTTCCCCTGATCCACCGCTCCACCACCCGCTCCCGGTCCCGCAGCGGTACGCCCGTGCCGCCGCGGCGCACCAGCACGATCTCGGCGGCGATGGAGATGGCGATCTCCTCCGGCGTCTCGGCGCCCACGTCCAGGCCGATGGGGGCGTGGACGGCGGCGAGGCGCTCGCGCGGGATCCCCTCGCGCACGAGCTGCTCCAGCGCGGCGCGCACCCGGCGGCGGCTTCCCACCATCCCCACGTACGCCGGGCCCTGGGGGCGGTGAAGGAGGTCGCGCAGCGCCTCGAAGTCGTACTTGTGGCCGCGCGTCACCAGCACCAGGTGAGTTCCCTCGTGGATGGGCACGCCGCGAAAGGGATCCGCGAAGTCCGCGCGCCGCACCACGGCGGCCTCGGGGAAGCGCTCGCGCGTGGCGAACTCCGGACGGTCGTCCAGCACCGTTACGCGAAAGCCCAGCAGCGCGCCCACGCTGCACAGGGGCCGCGCGATGTGCCCCGCGCCCACGATCACCAGCTCCGGGGGCGGGCGGTGGGGCTCCAGGTACACCGTGCAGCGGATGCCCTCCGCCTCCAGCGCGTGCGTGCCGGCCGATGCGGGCGGGGCCAGGCGGGCGCGGGCGGCACCCACGGCCTCCGCGTCCAGCGCGGCGGAGCCCAGGGTGCCGGCGTGCTCCGCGGCCCACACCACCATCCGCTCCCCCGCCGCGGGGGCGTTGGGGCCCGCCGCATCCAGCACCACCACGCCCACGGCCGGCGGACCCGCGGCCACCGCCCGGCGCGCGTGGCCGAGCGCGTCCGCCACGCCCAGCCGCTCGCTCACGATGCCCGCGCGTGGAGGCGGCGCAGGTCGTCCGGCGTGTCCACGTCGCCCGGCAGGGCGGCCACGGGCACCTCCACCCGGTCCGCGGCGTGGGCGTGGACCACGGTGCGGGCGCCTTCCGCCAGCTCGCCGTGCAGCTCGGGCCACACGGAGCGCGCAAAGAGCACCGGGTGGCCGTGCCGTCCGCCCCGTTCGGGGACCACGACCGGGGCGCGGGTGCGCAGGAAGGCGTCCGCGACGGCGTTCACCGTGGCCGCGTCCACCTCCGGCACGTCCACCGGGAGCACCGCGGCCGCCTCGGCATCGGCGGGGAGGGCACGGAGGCCGATCCTCAGCGAGTCCACCTGCTCCGGCTCGCCGCTCACGGCCACGCGGGCGTCCAGCGCGCGGGCGGCTTCGGCCACGCGGGCGCCCACCTCGTCCGCGCCGGCCACCACCCACACGGCGCCGCACCCGCCCTCGCGCAGCACCGCCACGGCGCGCTCCAGGAAGCTCGCCCCGCCCAGGCGCAGGAAGGCCTTGGGCTCTCCCATGCGGCTCGAGCGGCCCGCGGCGAGCACGATGCCGGCGATCATAGGGGGAGCGGAGAGGCCCAAAGAAAGCCCGCCGGGGGAGAGCCCCGGCGGGATGGATGGGGCGCTCAAAAACCGAACGCCTGTTCGAGTATCGCACCGCCGCGGCGTATCGTCAAGCGGGGGGCTGGGAAGCGGGGCTCACACAGAGGCACAGAGGCACAGAGAAAGGACTTACGCGGAATCCGGATGCATCGGTGCTGCCGCGGCAGCGCCGGGGGGGTCGCCGCGGGGGGTCGCCGGGGGGGTCGCCGGGGGGGTCGCCGGGGGGGTCGCCGGGGGGGTCGCCGGGGGGGTCGCCGGGGGGGTCGCCGGGGGGGTCGCCGGGGGGGTCGCCGGGGGGGTCGCCGGGGGGGTCGCCGCGGGGGGGTCGCCGGGGAGGTCGCCGGGGAGGTCGCTGCGGGGGGTCGCTGCGGGGGGTCGCCGGGGCGTCGCCGGGGCGTCGCCGGGGGTTGAAACCCCCGGCTGGAACCACGGGAAGCCTGCTGAAGCAGGCTCGCATGGGTCCGGCTACCGAGCCCGCTTCAGCGGGCTTCCCGTGGTTCCAGCGGGGGGATTTATCCCCTCGCGGCGGCGGCGCACCGGTTTCAGCCGCGGGGGTTCAACCCCTTGCGGCGGGGGCGCACCGGTTCCGGCGGGGGGTTCAACCCTCGCGGCGGGGGCGCACCGGTTCCAGCCGGGGGTTTCAACCCCTCGCGGCGGGGGCGCACCGGTTCCCACCGGGGGGGGTTCAACCCCTCGTGGCGGACGCGCGCGGGTCCATTATCACGCCGCGGCGAGCTCGGGGCTTTCGAGGGCGGCACCTACCAGGGCGCGGGCAAGCGAGCGGCGCAGGGCGGAGAGCAGGGCCGCGCGGCCCGCGGGCTTGTCCAGCAGCTCGTCGGCGTCTTCCAGGTAGCGCCGGCTCTCCTCGGCCAGCACGCTCACCACCACCACCGGGATGTGGCGCAGCTCCGCATCCGCGCGCAGCTCGCGCAGGGTCTTCCAGCCGTTCATCCCCGGCATCAGCAGGTCCAGGGTGATGAGGTCCGGGCGCAGCTCGCGGGCCAGGCGCAGCCCTTCCTCGCCCGACGCGGCGGCCACCGTGCGGCAGCCGAACTCCTCCGCGTGGTGGGCCAGCAGGATGCGCGAATCGGCCTCGTCGTCGATCACCAGCACCAGCCGCCCGCCGAAGTCCGCGCCCTCCTCCACGCGGCCGGGGGCGGGCGAGGGCGCGGGCTGCGGGGCGGGCGCCTCGCCCACCGAGGCGGCGTGCGGGGCAAGGACGATGCTGAACACGGAGCCCTGCCCTTCCTCGCTGCGCACCTGCAGGCGGTACCCCATCAGGTCGCAGAGCGACGACGAGATGGCCAGCCCCAGCCCCGTGCCGCCATAGCGCCGCGTGGTGCCCAGCTCCGCCTGCTCGAACGGGAGGAAGATGGCCCCCAGCCGGTCGCGCGGGATGCCCACGCCCGTGTCGGCCACGTCGATCCTCACCGGGCGCCCCGCGGCGTCGGCCGTCACGGCCACCGTAACGCTGCCGCGCTGGGTGAACTTGATGGCGTTGCCCACCAGGTTGATGAGCACCTGCTTGAGCTTCACCGCGTCCGCCTCCATCGGCGCCAGCGCGGCGGGGAGCACCGAGCGCAGCTCCACCGGCCGGTCGCGCACGGCGCCCTGCAGCTCCGTGAGGATGGTGCGCACCATGTCGTCCAGCGGCACGGTGCCCAGCTCCACCTCGGCCTTGCCGGCCTCCACCTTGGCCAGGTCCAGGATGTCGTTGATGAGCCCCAGCAGGTGCACGCCGTTGCTGGCGATGCGGTCCAGGAAGGAGAGCTCCTGCTCGCCCAGCGAGCCGCGCTTGTTCTTGCGCAGGACGTTGGTGAAGCCGATCACAGAGTTGAGCGGGGTGCGTAGCTCGTGGCTCATGCGCGACAGGAACTCGCTCTTGGCCACGTTGGCGGCCTCGGCCGTCTCCTTGGCGCGCACCAGCTCCGCCTCGGCCCGCTTGCGCTCGGTGATGTCGCGGGAGATGGAGGAGGCGGAGGTGACGTTCCCCGCCGCGTCGCGGATCAGCGACACCGTCATCGACACGTCGATGCGCCGCCCGTCGCGGCGCACGCGCACCGTCTCGTAGGGGCGGATGCGCTCGCCGCGGCGCACCAGCTCCCCGTTGCGGGCGGCGGCGTCGGCGGCCTCGGGGGGCACCAGGAGGTCGATGTTGAGGCCGACCACCTCCTCGGCCGTGTAGCCGTAGATGCGCTCGGCGCCCGTGTTCCAGCTCAGGATGGTGCCGTCCAGCGACTTGCTGATGATGGCGTCGTCGGACGACTCCACGATGGAGGCCAGGCGGCGCGAGGCCTCGTCCGCGGCGCGGCTGGCGGTGATGTCGCGCGAGTTCACCACCACGCCGCCCACCGCGGGGTGCCCCAGCAGGTTGGTGCCGCGCGCGCCCAGCCACCGCCACGAGCCGTCCTTGTGCCGGAAGCGGAAGTCCACCCCGGCCGTCGTCCCCGCCTCGGCCAGGATCTGCCCAAAGGTGGCGAGCACCGCGCCCACGTCGTCGGGGTGGATCAGCTCGAAGGCGCTGCGCCCCCGCAGCTCCTCGCCCTCGTAGCCAAAGAGCTCGTACACGGCCGGGCTCTCGTAGATGAACATCCCCTGCAGGTCCAGGATGGTGATGAGGTCCGACGCCTTCTCGATGAGCGCGCGGAAGTACTCCTCCTTGCGCCTCACCTCCTGCTGGGCGTGCCTGCGCTCGCTGATGTCGTGCATGAAGGCGGTCACGATGCGCGACCCGCCCACCTGCACCGGCGCCACCGTCATCTCCACGGGGAACACGGTGCCGTCGCGGTGCATCACCTGCACCTCCACGCGCCGGTCGCCGATGGAGCCGGCGCCCGCGCGCAGCAGCTCGTCCACGGCGCGCCGGTGCGCCGCGCGGTCCGCGGGGGGGATGATGAGCTCGGCCAGCGGCTGCTCGTACACCTCGTGGCGCTGCCACCCGAAGGTGTGCTCCGCCTGCGCGTTCCAGTCCACCACCAGCCCGTCCGCGTCCACCGCCACGAACGCGTCGTGGGCCGATTCCACGATGCGGCGGGTGCGCTCCTCGTTCTGCCGCAGCCCCTCCTGTGCCTGCGCGCGCTCCGCCACGCGCGCCACCTGGATCCCCACGTGGCGCATCACGTCGAGCACGGCCTCCTCCGGCTCCCCCGCCGTCTGGGAGAAGAACTCGAGCACCGCCCTCACCTCGCCGCGCACCTCCACGGGAAAGGCGAAGGCGCCGTGGAGCCCGCACGCCGCCGCCGCGTCCGCGCGCGAGAAGGCGGGGTCCAGCGTGACGTCCGCGCGCCAAGCCGGCGCGCCGCTGGCCAGCACGCGCCCCGGCAGCCCCTGCCCGCGGGCGAAGCGCTGCGCCTCGCTGGCGGCCCGGAAGGCGCCGAAGCGCTCGTCCGCGTGCCACACGCGCGACGAGGCCAGCCCGTCGCCGTCCGCGAAGTACGCGTGCCCCACGGGCCACCCGGTGTAGTCGCACACCCGGCGCAGGCACGCCGCGACTCCCGCTTCCAGCGTGGCGGCCTGGTTGGCGTCGGCCGCCACGGCGTGGAGCAGCGCGAGGAGCCGGTTCTGGCGGCCCAGGGCGCGCTCGGCCGCCTGGCGCTCGGCCAGGTCGCGCCGCAGCCGGATCTCGGTGGCCACCGAGGCGGCGAGCGCCTCCAGCACCTCGGTCTGCTCGGCGCTCCAGGCGCGCGGGCGGTGGTCCACCACGCACAGCGTGCCCAGCACGTGCCCGTCCGCCGTCTGCAGCGGCGCGCCCAGGTAGGCGATGGCGTCGTACTCGGCCACCGCGGGGTTGTGGGCCACCAGCGGGTGAAGCCGCGCGTCGCGGATGGAGAGCGTGCGGCGGGACTCCACCGTGTGGCGGCAGTACGAGTGGCTCAGCGGCGTCTGCCGGCTCTCCGCCAGCTCCCCCGAGAGGCCCACGTGGCTCTTGAAGAACTGCCGGTCCGCGTCCACCAGCGACACCAGCGCCACGGGCACCTCCAGCAGGCGCGCGGCAAGGCGGGTGAAGCGGTCGAACACCGGGTCGGCCGCCGAGTCCAGCAGGCCGGTGGCGCGCAGCTCGGCCAGGCGCGCGGGGTCCAGCACGGGGTCAGGAGACATGGCGCTTGATGGCTCCCAGCAGAAGGTCCTCGTCCGTGATGGGCTTGGTGACGTAGTCGTCGAAGCCCGCCTCCAGGAAGCGCCCGCGGTCCCCCGCCATGGCGTGCGCGGTCAGGGCGATCACGGGGAGCCCCCGCAGCGCGTCGTCGCCGCGCAGGATGCGGAGCACCTCCACGCCGTCCAGCCCGGGGAGGGAGATGTCCAGCAGCACCAGGTCCGGGTGCTGGCGCCGCATGCCGTCCAGCGCCTCGTGCCCGTCCGGGTACTCCGTGACGCAGTACTCCCCGTCCAGGAGAGCCTGCACGAGCATGCGGTTGTCCGGATTGTCTTCTACGAGGGCGATGTTCTTCATGGCGTGGCGGCGGGTGCGGGGTCTGTGGAGCACAGGCCGCACAAGCGAGCCGCGGGCCACCGTCATACGTTCCGCCAAGTTATGCGCCCGCAACGGTTTACATCAAGCGAAGAGGACGCGCCCGGGATCGCGGCGCGTCCACAATCTGGACAGATGGGGGTGCGTGGGGGGGAGTGTACAGCTTCCGTACGCGTACAGAGGCTGAACAGCGGGCCTCACACAGAGGCACGGAGACACGGAGAAGAGGGTCAGGCGATGCGGGCACCAGAGCGAATAAATTCGCCGCTGGACCTGCGCGAAGTCCCCCTGCGGGGACTGTAGTGTCGCACACCGGCGGAAGGCACAGACCGCGGAGGCGGTCTTCGGGTGGTTCCAGCGGCGAATTTATTCGCTCTGGAGCGCCTCCGGACACGGAGAAGAGGGTCAGGCGATGCGGGGGAGCACCCACGCGCGGTAGCGCTCCAGCTCGGTGTGGAGCCCGCTCACCAGGGGGGGCAGCTCGGCACCCTCGGCGGCGCGGGCCTCGGCCTCCACGCAGAGGCGCTGCACGGATACGGCGCCAAGCTGGCCGGCGCTGGACTTGAGGGCGTGGGCCACCTGGCGCACACCCTCCGCGTCGCCACGCGCGGCGGCGTCGCGGGCGAGGGCGAGCTGCTCGGGGGCGCGGGAGAGGAACATCTCCACGAGCTGGCGCTGCAGGGCGTCGCCGCCCCAGCGGTGGAGGCGCTCCAGGGCGGCCGGGTCGCCGGCGGGGGCTTCGTCGGTCATGGCTGCTGCGGCGGCTGGCTTGACATTGGCGGAAGGGGACACGAACGTGCTCGCCCATTCCCGATTGATTGCGGGAAAGGTACGTGAAACGCACCCCCTCGCGCGAGATGATGAAGATTCTGGTTGCGGACGACGATCCGCTGATCGTCCAGTTGCTGCGCACCGGGCTGCGCGCACAGGGGTGGAACGTGCTGGTGGCCGCCGATGCCATGCAGGTGGGGATGTTCGCCATGAACCAGTCCCCGGACGCCATCCTGCTGGACATCAACATGCCCGGCGGCACCGGCGTGGCGGCCCTCAAGCGGCTGAAGCAGTCGGTGAAGACCTCGCAGATCCCCGTGGTGGTGCTGAGCGGCACCACCGACCCCGCCATCCCGGACACGGTGCGCGCCATGGGGGCCGAGGCGTTCCTCCCCAAGCCGGTGGATCTGGACGAGGTGATCCGGCTGCTGCGGGAGCTGCTGGGATAAAGGGGCTCACACAGAGACACAGAGGCACAGAGACAACTTCATCTCTGTGCCTCTGTGTCTCTGTGTGAGACCAGGAACAAGAACGTTCTTTGTACACATTTGGCGCACCAGAATGGTGCGCCCCGCACCGCTCTGGTTCACCGCAACGTTCCCGCCGTAAAAGATAAACGCAGTTCCCCCAACGAGTTAGGGTGGCAAACATCCGGCGGGAAAAGCGGTCCGTGCCTTGCCTTTAGGAGGAGCGTCCAAACGAACACTCGTCCTGTTGCAATCGGCTCCGTTCCGTGCAGCGCAGGGTTGTAGATGTTCCGACACCACACCGCTGTCACACGGGAGTCGTTCCTCATGCGCATCCGCTTTTCGGCCGCGAGCGTCCTCGCTCTGGCCACCCTCGCCGCCTGCTCCGACGAAAGCACCACCAACTCCGCCATCTCGCCGGTGCAGAGCCCCGCGCTCGCCGCGGCCCCCGCGCAGGACGAGGTCGCCCCGGGTGAGGTGCTGGTGAAGTTCAAGGACGGCGTGGACGGCAGCGCCCTGCTGCGCGCCAACGGCCTCGTGCGCCGCGCGGTGGGCTACAAGGGCGCCTTCGAGGTGCTGAGCGGCGCCCGCGGCCAGGAGCGCGCGCTTGCCGCCATCCTCAAGAACGACCCGAGCGTGGAGTGGGCCGAGCCGAACTACATCCGCAAGGTCGAAGCGATCGACAACCGCCTGTGGGCGTTCTTCAACGCGGGCGGGCAGAACATGTCGTTCTACCAGGACCCGAACGGCTCCACCGGCCTCATCCCGGCCTCGTACGCCTCCACGGCCGACTCGGACATGGACGCCATCGAAGGGATCGCCGTGGGCGGCGGCGCGGTCGTGATCAGCAGCATCGACACGGGCGTGGACTACAACCACCCCGAGTTCGCCGGCCGCCTGATCCGCGGCTGCGACTGGTACAGCATGGCCGCCTCGGGCAGCACCAGCACCACCTGCACCGACTTCACGTCGGACGACACGCCGGATGAAGGGCACGGCACGCACACCAGCGGCACCATGGCCGGCGCCACGGTGGGCGTAGCGGGCGTGACCGGCGCCGCGGCGAACGTCAAGATCTTCGTGCAGCGCGTGTGCGGCACCAACGGCTGCTACACCTCGGGCATCATCAACGCCATCCGCGCCGCGGCCGACCAGCCGAACATGGTGGCGATGAACCTGTCGCTGGGTGGCCGCACCGAGTCCACCGGCGAGAAGAACGCCATCCTGTACGCCACCAACAAGGGTGTGCTGGTGATCGCGGCGGCCGGCAACTCCGGCACCAACAAGGTGGGCTGCCCCGCCTGCGACCCGAACGCCATCTCCGTGTCGGCCACCGACTGGAAGGACGGGCTCACCAGCTACTCGCAGTACGGCACCGGCCTGGACATCGCGGCTCCCGGCGGCCTCTGCTACAGCAACACCACCGAGGAAGGCTGCATCTTCAGCGCGATCGTGAGCGGCTACACGGCCGGGCGCAGCTACACGGGCCCCATCGCCGGCGCGAGCTACGCCTACATGAACGGCACCTCGATGGCGACCCCGCAGGTGACGGGCGCCGCCGCGGCGGTGGCTTCCAAGACGGGCCTGCGCGGCGCCGCGCTCCGCAACCGCCTGCTCTCGACGGCTGACGACAAGGGCACCGCGGGTGTGGACACCAAGTTCGGCAGCGGGCGCCTGAACGTGTACCGCGCCGTCACGGGTGGCACGCTGGCCGCCGGCCTGTAAGAACCCCGGGGAACGGGGAACGGGGAACGGGGAACGGTAACAGCGGGAACGGGACGGGCGAGGCGATCCATGCCTCGCCCGTCCTGTTTTCATTCTGTTCCCCGTTCCCCGTTCCCCGTTCCCCGTTCCCCGTTCCCCATTCCCCGTTCCCCATCTTCCGCTCCCAGGTTGCGGCGGAGCAGCGCGTCCGGGTCCGGGTCGCGGCCCATGAACTCGCGGAACAGCTCGGCGGGGTCCGTGTCGTCGCCGCGCGAGAGGACGGCGTCGGCGAAGGCGCGGCCCACCTCGCGGCTGAACAGGCCCTCGCGCTCGAAGCGGGAGAAGGCGTCGGCCACCAGCACCTCGCTCCACAGGTAGCTGTAGTAGCCGGCCGCGTAGCCGCCCGCGAAGATGTGGGTGAAGCCGGTGACGAAGTGGTCGCGCGCGAAGTCCGGGCGCACGTGGAAGCCGGACATCACCTGGCGCGCGCGCTCGATGGGGTCTTCGCCGCCCGCCGGGTCGAAGCGCACGTGGAGGTCCAGGTCCAGCGTGCCGAAGGAGAGCTGCCGCATCTGCAGGTGGGCGGCCATGAAGGTGCGCGCCGCCTTCATCTTCTGGAACAGCTCCTCGGGCACCGGCTCGCCCGTCTCCCAGTGGCGCGCGAACAGGTCCAGCGCCGGGCGCTCCCACGTCCAGCTCTCCATGATCTGCGAGGGGAGCTCCACCCAGTCCGTGGGCACCGCCGTGCCTCCCAGCTCGCGCACCTCCACCCGCGACAGCATGTGGTGGAGGAGGTGGCCCAGCTCGTGGAACACCGTCTCCACCTCGCGGTGGGTGAGCAGGGCGGGGCGGTCGCCCTCGGGCGGGCTCATGTTGCCCACGATGGTGGCCAGGTGCTCGTCCCACCCGCCCCCGGGTGTGGGGCCGCCCAGCACGATGCCGTGCATCCACGCCCCGCCCCGCTTGCTCTCCCGCGGGTACCAGTCCGTGTAGAAGCCCCCCAGCCGCAGCCCGCTCTCGTCGAAGGCGTCGTAGAAGCGCACGTCGGGGTGCCACACCTCCTCCACCTTGCGCTCGCGCACCTCCACCCCGAACAGGCGGCGCGCCACCTCGAAGAAGCCGTCCTGCACCCGGTCCATGGGGAAGTACGGCCTCACCTCCTCGGCGTCCAGCCCGAAGCGGGAGCGGCGCATCCGCTCGATGGCGAACGAGGTGTCCCACGGCTGCAGCGGGTACAGGCCCAGCTCGTCGCGGGCGAATGCCTGCAGCGCCTCCATCTCCCGGTCCCAGAAGGGGCGGGTGCGGGCGGTGAGGTCGTCCTCGAACTCCACGGCGCGCACGCCGCTCCCCGCCATCGCCTCCTGGAGCTGGTAGTCCGCCCAGTCGCGGAAGCCCAGGAGCCGCGCCAGCTCGCGCCGCAGCGCCAGGATGCGCCCCACCAGCGGGCGGTTGTCGTGCGGCGGCCCGGCCGCGCGGTTGACGTACGCCTGGTGGATGCGCTGGCGCAGGTCGCGCCGCTCGGAGTACTGCAGAAAGGGCATCACCGAGGGCTGGTGCAGGGTGAAGCGCCACCCCTCCACCCCCTTTTCCTCGGCCGCCGCGCGCGCCTGCGCCCGCGCGGACTCGGGGAGCCCCGCCAGCTCCGCCTCGTCGGTGAGCACCAGCTCCCAGGCGTTGGTGGAATCCAGCACGTGGTTGGAGAACTCCGTCTCGAGCTGCGAAAGCTCCACCTGCAGCGCCTCCACGCGCGCCTTCCCCTCCGGCGGCAGGTCCGCGCCCGCGCGGACGAAGGCCCTCACCGTCTTCTCCAGGTGGCGGCGCCGCACGCGGTCCAGCGCGGCCACGCCGGGCGACTGTGCCGCGGCCTTCACCGCCAGCCACAGCTCGCCGTTCAGCGCGATGCGGGCGAAGAAGGCGGAGAACTCGGGGAGCACCGTCTCGTACGCCTCGCGCAGCTCGGGCGAGTTCATCACCGCCACCAGCACCGCGACGGGGCGGATGGCGCGGGACAGGCTCTCGGTGATCTCCTCCAGCCGCGCCACGGTGTTCTCGTACGTGCGCTCGCCCGGGCCGGCCACCAGCGCGTCCATCTCCGCCTCGGCGCGGGCCAGTGCCTCGCGGATCCCGGGCACCACGTGCTCCGCCGCGATCTGGTGGAAGGGGATGGGGAGCGGCTCGGCTCGCAGGAGGGGGTTCGTGTCGCTCATCAGCACGCCGGTCTCTGGGTGGGTTCGTGGTTCCAGCCCCGGCGCACCAGCACGCCCCGCGCCAATCTCACACGGAGACGCGGAGGCACGGAGGAAAACTTCTCCTCCGTGCCTCCGTGTCTCCGTGTGAGCCCCGTGTTTTCTACGCCGCCCGGTCCAGGCAGATCTGGGCGCCCTGGGTGTTGGGGTTGTTCTGCTCGGCGGTCGGCACCGGGATGGTGACGTCGCCGCCGTACTGCGCATCGTTCTTGTGCCAGGTGCCCGTGGGGAACACCGTGTTGGCCGCCCGGCCGTACTGGCGGACCAGGCGGCGCAGGTCGCCCACGCGGTGCCCGCGCGAGAAGTTCCAGAACGCCCGCTCGCGGAAGAGCTGGTCCACGCGCGCCGCCGCGGTGCCCGCGTCGGCCAGCGGCGCCAGCCCCGTGACCGTGGCGCGCAGCGTGTTGAGCGTGGCCAGCGACGCCCCGTTGTTGCCGGCGCGGAGCTGCGCCTCGGCCTCGATCAGCCGTGCCTCCACCCCGCTCACCAGCGTGACCGCCGACTCACGCGTGGGCCAGATCATCTGCACGTGGAAGGGACGGCCCAGGTCGTCGCGCTGCGTGTTGGTGACGCCGATGGCGCGGCACGCCGGGTCGCCGCCCACGCACACGGGCACGCGCGGGTCGTTGGCGGTGGCGAAGTTGAGGCCGTTCACGCCCTCGTTGTTCCCCACGCTGTAGCGCCGGTCGATGTTGTTGCGGGTGGCGATCACGTTGTAGCTGCTCTCCGTGGCCAGGGAGTGGAACGCCTGGTAGCGGAAGGACGTGGGCACCGTCGCGACCGTCGCCGCCGCGTCGGCGGGGCGGTTGAGGTTCATCAGGATGCGCCCGCGCGTAACCAGGAGCATGTTGCGCACGCGCACGTCGTTGGCCGTGGCGCCTGTGCTGACCAGCGCCAGGCCCGCGTCCGCGCTGGCCAGGGCGCGCTCGAAGGCGGCCGTGGTGGCCACGGGCGAGCCGTACTCCTCGCGCCCGTCCACCACCGTGCTGAACACCAGCCCGCTGCAGTAGTGCTCGGCCAGCAGGTTCACCACGTACGCCTGCACGAAGTGCATCTCGGCCACCTGCCACCCGGGCGCGCCCGGGTTGAACTCCGCCAGCAGCTCCACCGCCTGCTCCGCCGCCAGCCGCGCGCGGTGAAGCGCGCGGTTGGCGCCGGTCAGGAAGTTGTTCTCGGGCGTGATCACGCGCTGGTCGATCTCCTGCCGCGCGATGAACGAGTCGCCGTTGATCCACTCGTCGGCGAACATCCCGCCGAGGAGGAACAGGTTGTCGCTCACGTCGCCGCCGCCGCTGGTGGAGGTGGCCAGGCGGGCCAGCGCGCCCTGGCGCACCGCGTCGGCGCCCGCGGCGCTCTGCACGTCGGTGGGGTTGATGATGTCGGGGTCCGTCACCTCCAGCACGTCCCCCTCGCACGCGGCCAGGGGGAGGGCCAGGGCCAGCGTGGCCGTCCGCAGCCAGCCTTTCATCCGGGAATTCATCATCATCCTTAGAAGCCGAGGTTCAGGCGGAAGGTGAAGTAGGTGGGCGGAGCGAACGCCTGGAACGACGAGGGCGCGTCACCGGTGGTGCCGAACGCCTCGGGGTCCACGCCCGAGTACTTCGTCCAGAGGATGCCCAGGTTGCGGGCGGCGAAGGTGACGCCCAGGTCGCGGCTGCCAAGGAAGCGCGCGGCCAGCCGCTCCGGCGCGCTGAACGACAGCGAAAGCTCGCGGAAGCGGATGAAGTCGCCGTCCTCGATGAAGCCCGCCACCGTGCGGCTGGGGTGCTGGCGCACCGCCACCGTGGCCGCCTGCTCGCGCTCGGGCGCGTCCGGGTCCACCAGGCCGCGGCAGTTGTTGCGGCTGGCGCAGCGGATGCGGTCCGTGTTGTTGTACACCTTGTAGCCGCCCTTGTAGTCCACCAGCGCGGCCAGGCGCACGTGCCGGCCGAAGTCGAAGCCGTTGGTGACGGCCAGCTCGCGCGTGGGGGCGGAGTTGCCCAGGAACTCGGCCGTGTCGCCCACCACGATCTCGCTCAGCGCGTTGTCCGCGTTGTACTCGATGAGCCCGTCGCCGTCCTTGTCCTGGAAGCTCTGCAGCGGGCGCGACCACCACCCGTTCAGGGGGAAGTTCTCCACCTGGCGCAGGGTGCTGCTGGTGATGATGGCGGGCAGGCCGCCCAGGCTGGCCAGCTCGTTCTCGTTGGTGGAGCCGTTGAGCGTCACGTCCCACGAGAAGGGGCGGCTCTGCACCAGGCGCGCGTTCACCAGCGCTTCCCACCCGCTGTTGCGCACCTCGCCCAGGTTCTCGAAGCGCACCGTGAGCCCCGTGCCGATGGAGGGGGGCAGCACCCGCTCCACCAGCGCGTCGCGCGACACCTTGCGGTAGTGCGTGAGCTCGGTGGAGATGCGGTCGTTCCAGAAGCGCCCGTCGATGCCCAGCTCCAGCTCGGTGGAGCGCTCCGGCTTGAGGTCCGTGTTGCCCAGCGCGCTGAACACCACGGCCGGCACCTCGCCGCTCTCGCCCAGCACGCGCGTGGCCGTGAAGTACGGCACCGCGTCCGTGGTGCCCGGCTGCACGCCGCTGGCCCCGTACGCCGCCCGCAGGCGAAGCTGGTCGAGGATGCGCGGCGTGGGGAAGAACGGCTCGTCGGAGATCACCCACGAGGCCGAGAGCTTGGGGTAGAACACGCGGTCGAAGTCCGCGCCGAACGCGCTGTTGCGGTCCGAGCGCACGCCGCCGGTAAGGAACAGGCGGTCGTTGATGGAAAGGCGCTGCTCGATGTACCCGCCCAGCGTGCGGCTCTCGGTGGTCGTCTCGTCGGCCGCCTTGGTGGCGCCGGCCGTGACGGTGGTGGCGCCCGGCGGCAGCCCGGTGCCGCTGGCGCCGTTGCGGTCGAACAGGTTGCGGTAGAACTGCACGCCCAGCGTGGTCTGCGACTCGATGGCGCTGCCGAAGCGGCGCGTGGCCGTGCCGGCGCCATCCACCGTGTAGACGTAGAAGTTGGCGCGGTTGTCCACCTTGAAGCCCTGCCGGTCCGTGGTGCTGGGGCACTCGGCGAAGCGGCAGAGCTGCGTGTCCACCCGGTTGGTGTAGTCGAGCCCCGTGTTGCCGCGCAGCGCCAGCCAGTCCATGGGGCGCCAGTTGGCGTTCACCGAGCCGATCAGCCGCTCCACCGACTGGTTGCTTACCGCCTGGTAGATGGTGCGCGGGGTGAACTCGCGCCACCCGTACAGCGTGTCGCCCACCGAGTTGGTGTTGTACTTGAAGCCCGGCCCGCCGTAGATGTTGGCCGCGATGCCGGGCGTGCCCGAGTCGTCGCTGCGCGGCAGGCGGAGGTCCTGCGAGGTGTACCCCGCGCTCACCGCCACGTCCGCGTTGCGCGGCAGGGTGAAGTTGAAGTTGGCCCGCGCCGTCACGCGCCCCAGGTGCTGCGGGCTCTCCTGCTCCGGCCGCAGCGAAAGGCCGCGCGACGACAGGTAGCGCCGCTCGAACTCCGGCACCTGCGTCACGCCGTCTTCATCCTCCCACTCGCCGTGGAGGAAGAAGCGCACCGCCTCGGACCCGCCGCGAAGCTGAAGGCCGTGCTGCTGCCGGTAGCCGGTGCCAAAGGGGGTGGTCTCCTTGTCCGCCACCGGGTTGAACACCGTCACGCTGTCCTGCGTGCACGACGCGGCGGACACCTGCGCCAGCGTGCACTGGATGCCGTTGTTGTTGTTGGACGTGTTCCGCCACCCGTAGTACGCGCTCGGGTAGTCGTTGAGGTCGCGGATGGCCGTCTGCTCGGTGTAGTAGTTCCACTGCGTGCGGCCCGCCACGCCGCGCTTGGTGGTGATGACGATCACCCCGTTGGCCGCGTCGGTGCCGTACAGCGTCGCCGCCGAGGGGCCGCGCACGACCTCCATCGACTGGATCTCTTCCGGGTTCAGGTCGCCCACGCGGCTGGGCGTGGTGCCGCCCACGCTCAGCGTGCTGGAGCCGGTGGAGCTCTCCACGCGCACGCCGTCGATCACGTAGATCGGGTTGTTGGTGAGCGAGAGCGAGCTGGTGCCGCGGATGCGCACGCGCACGCCGGCGCCCGTCTGCGTTCCCGGGATCACCGTTACGCCGGGGGCGCGGGCCGTGAGCAGGTCCGCCACGCTGGTGACGGCCGAGGTCTCCACCAGCTCTTCGGCCTTCACCTCGGCGATGGCGTTGCCCACCTCGATGCGGCGCTGCTCGCCCGTGGCCGTAACCACGATGGGCGCCAGGCCCACGGCCGAGGGCGACACCGCGATGTCCAGCGTGGCGGGCTGCCCCGCCGTAACGGTGACCTGCTGCGTGCGCTCCGCGTAGCCGATGACGAGCACGCGCACGTTGACGGTGCCCGCGGGCACGCCGCGCAGCGTGTAGCCGCCCGTCTCGTTGGTGAGCGCCACCTGGTTGCTGCCCGCCACGCGCACCTGCGCGCTGGGCACGGGCCGGCCGCTGCTGGCGTCCGTGACGCGGCCCGTGATGGTGCCCTGCTGCGCCACCGCCGCGCCGGCGCCGAGCACACACAGCACGGCGGCGAGGGCGAGGGCACGTACAAACCTGACGATTCTCATGGTGTTACACCTCCTGGGGGAGCGGGGCCGGATGGGGGCATCCGGAGCCGGACGGGGGGGGCCGTGCCGGCGTGGAACGGGGCGGTGCGGTCCTGCGGTACAGGGGTGGAGCCCGGTGGAACCCGCCGGGGTGCCGTGGTGGCGCCGACGTCCTCGCTGTGCCTTCGTGGATGTTGCCGGCCGGGGGGGCCGGATCTCCTTCTGTTTACCGGGATTTCGAAGAGGATACGCGGCCGGGGGAGCGCCGCGCAAGAGCCCCCGCGCACACCGTGCACAACCGGTCTCCCACGGCGGCCGGCAGAACGGCGGGCGGTTGAAACCGCTGCAACGACTACACGAAGTCCCCCTGCGGGGACTACAGAGCTTCGGCTCGGGCCGAGGATCTATTCCGCGCGACGCGGCCTGGCGAGTGAGCTCGCCGCGACGACAGCACCAAGTCCGCCTCCGCGGACTGCTCTTCCAGCATCAGCGGGAAGTGTGTAGTCCCCGCAGGGGGACTTCGTGTGGTTGTTGCAGCGACTTCAGTCGCCCGGGTACCGCGGGCGCTCAGCGGCGCTCGCGCAGCGAGAGCACCCGGCCGTGCAGCGCGGGGGCGAAGCGGCCCGCTTCCAGCGCGGGGCGGCCGTTCACCAGCACGTGCGTCATCCCCTCGCCCAGGCGGTGGGGGTCGCTGAAGGTGGCCGGGTCGTTGACGCGCGCCAGGTCGAACACCACCACGTCGGCGATGGCCCCCTCCCTGAGCTGCCCGCGGTCCGGGATGCGGAACACGGTGGCGGGGAGCGAGGTCATGCTGCGGATGGCGGCGGCCAGGTCCAGCGTCCCGCGCTGCACCACGTACTCGCGGATCTTGCGCGGGTAGGTGCCGTACGAGCGGGGGTGCGGCACCCCCTCGCCCATGGGCACCAGGTCGCCGTCCGACGAGGTCATCATCCACGGCTGCCGCATCAGCCGTTCCACGTCCTCGTCCAGCATGTTGAACGACACCACGCCCGGATTTCCGGCCTTAAGCAGGGCGATCACCGCGTCCACGGGCTCCATACGGCCGCGCTCGGCCACCCACTGCAGCGTCTTTCCCTCGATTGTGGGATCGGCGCGATGGCGGCGGAACTGGATGCGCTCCGCCCCGCCGCGCCGGTCCAGGCTTTCCAGCAGCTCCGCGCGCAGCCGGGCCAGCTCGGCCGGCTGGCCGATGCGGCGGGCCAGCGCCGTGTCGCCGCCGGCCAGGGCCCAGCGCGGCACCAGCGCGCCACTCAGCGAGGTGGCCGACGCGGTGTACGGGTACTGGTCCGCGAACACCTCCACCCCCTCGGCGCGGGCGCGGTCGATGCGGCTGATGAGTGCGCCGCTGTAGCCCCACACGCGCGGGCCCAGCGCCTTGAGGTGAGTGGCCACCACGCGCAGCTTCGCCTCGCGCCCGATGCGGATCACCTCGTCCACGGCCGCCACCAGGCCCACGTTGTAGTCCGCCTCGTCGCGGATGTGGCTGGAGTACGCGCCGCCGAAGCCCGCCACGATCCTGGAGAGATCCACGAGCTCGTCCGTCTTCGCGAAGCTCCCGGGCGCGTACCAGGGGCCGGTGGAGAGGCCGAACGCCCCCTCCCGCATCCCCGCGCTCACCAGGGCGCGCATCTGCTCCAGCTCGGCGGGGGTGGGCGCCCGGTCCGCCATCCCCATCACGCGCGAGCGCACGGAGCCGTGCGGCACCATCTGCGCCACGTTCACCCCCACGCCGTGGGCAAGGAGCTGCGTGCGCTGGCGGGCGATGTCCGTGGCGCCGCCGCCGTCGGGGTTCACCAGCACGGTGGTGATCCCCTGCGCCAGCAGCGGCTGCCCGTGGCTGAGCGCGGCGGTGGCCAGCCCGTCGCCCGCGTGGGTGTGCACGTCGATGAAGCCCGGCGCCACGTAGCTCCCCGCCGCGTCGATCTCGCGCGCCGCCCGCACCCCCGCCAGGTCGCCGATGGCGGCGATGCGGTCGCCGCGGATCCCCACGTCGGCGCGGTACCAGGGGTTCCCCGTGCCGTCCAGCACCCGCCCGTTGCGGATGATGACGTCGTACGCGGCCTGCGCGCGCAGCGGAAGGGCGCAGAGGGCGAGCAGCGCCCCCGCGATCACGCTCCGCCGCCAGATCCTGCCGGAGTGTCTCACTCTCTGTGTCTCTGTGCCTCTGTGTGAGATTCGCGTTTCCGGGGCAGGGCTGATATTGCGCCGGGGCGTGGCGATGCACAAGATGCGCGGTGCAGTCCCTCGTTCAACGTGGCACAGGACCGACGATGAAGCTTCGAGTGTGGGGAGGGGTGCTGGCCGCGCTGGCCGTGTGCGCGCCCGCCGCGGCGCAGGCCGGCCTGGCGGACCAGGTGGAGATCCGCCGCACCACGTACGGGGTGCCGCACATCCGGGCGGAGAACTTCCGCGCCGCGGGGTTTGGCCTCGGCTGGGTGCAGGTGGAAGACCACGGGCAGCGCATCGTGCAGGGGCTGGTGCGTGCGCGCGGCGAGCTGGCGCTTCACTTCGGCGCCGACAGCCTGGACTCCGACTTCGACTACCGCCCCGGCCACCGCCTCGCCGCGGCCACCTATCCCCGGCTGGAGCGCGACACGCGCGACATGTACGACGGGTTCGCCGCCGGCGTCAACCGCTACGTGGAGCTTCATCCCACCGAGTTCCCGGCGTGGGTGCGCCCCACCTTCACCGGCGTGGACGTGCACGCGCAGGGGCTGGGCGGCTCCGGCGCGGACGTGCGCCGCGTCCTGGCCCGCCTGCGCGGCGAGACCCCGCGCCGCCCCGGCGCCGCCCCGCAGGCCGAGGGCGACCTGGAGCACCTAACGTCCGAGGACGGCTCCAACGCGTGGGCGCTGGCGCCGGGCCGCACCCGCTCCGGCCGCTCCATCCTGCTGCGCAACCCGCACCTGGCGTGGTCCGCGGGCTACTACGAAGCCCACGTGACGGTGCCGGGCGCCCTCAACTTCTACGGCGACTTCCGGCTGGGCGGGCCCATCGTGCTGGTGGGCGGCTTCAACGAGCACCTGGGGTGGGCCACCACCAACAACGCGCCGGACCTGGAAGAGGTGTACGCGCTGGAGGTGGACCCCGCCCGGCCGGACCACTACCTGTTCGAGGGCGCCCCCGTGCCCGTGCGGCGCGAGACGCAGACCATCGAGTTCGCCAACGGCCCCGGCCGCGGCACCGAGACGCGCGAGACGTGGACGACGCCGCTGGGCCCCGTCATCCACCGCGGCGGCGGCAAGGTGTACGTGGTGAGGGCCGCGGGCGAGACGGAGTACCGCGGCGGCGAGCAGTTCCTCCGGATGATGAGGGCGCGAAACCGCACGGAGTGGACGGACGCCATGAAGATGCGCGCCCGCATCACCTCCAACCTTACGTACGCGGACCGCGCGGGGAACATCTTCTACGTGTGGAACGGCACCGTCCCCGCCTTCCCGCACCCCTCCGGCGGCGACACCGTGGCCGTGCCCGCCGCCCGCATGGCCGACGTGTGGACGCGCGCCGTGCCCTGGGACTCGCTCCCGCAGGTGCTCAACCCGCGCGGCGGCTACGTGCGCAACGAGAACGACCCGCCCTACCTCACCAACCTTCACCAGCCGCTGGACCGCGCCCGCTTCCCCGCCTACTTCCCGGAGGTGGAGCTGCGGCTGCGCAGCCAGCACTCGCTGGAGCTGCTCCACAACGACCGCAAGGTGTCGCTGGACGACGTGGTGAGGATGAAGCACAGCATGCGCATGATCCTGGCGGACCGCGTGAAGGACGACCTGCTGCGCGCGGTCCGCGCCGGCCAGCCCGCGCCGGAGATCGCCGAGGCGCTGGCCGTGCTGGAGCGCTGGGACAACACGGCCGCCGCCGAGAGCCGCGGGGCGCTCCTCTTCGAGACGTGGTGGTGGCGCTACGTGCGCACCGGCCCGCAGGCCCCGCCCAGCGCCGCCTCGGTGGGCTTCCCGGTGCGCGCCGACTCCCTCTTCAGCCACCCCTGGACCGCCGCCGAGCCCATGGCCACCCCGCGCGGCCTGGCCGACATGAAGCGCGCCGTGGAGGCCTTCACCTGGGCGGTGGCGGAGACGCGCAGGAAGTGGGGGAGCGTGGACGTGCCCTGGGGCACCGTCCACCGCGTGCGCCACGGCTCGGTGGACGTGCCCGTGGGCGGGTGCAGCGGGCTGATGGGGTGCTTCCGCGTGCTGGGCTTCCGCGAGGAGGCGGATGGCACGCGCACGGTTACGGGCGGCGACGGGTGGGTGCTGGCGGTGGAGTTCACGAGCCCGGTGCGCGCGTACAGCGTGCTGGCGTACGGCCAGAGCAGCCTCCGCAACTCGCCCCACCACGACGACCAGGCCGCCATGTTCGCCGCCAACCGCATGAAGCCGGTCGCGTTCACGGAGGCGGACATCGAGCGCGCCACCATCCGCCGCTACAGGCCCGGGAAGGACTGAAGAAGCGGGCGGTTGAAACCGCTGCAACGACCACACGAAGTCCCCCTGCGGGGACTACAGAGCTTCTGCTCGCGCCGAAGATCTATTCCGCGCGACGTGGCCTGGCGAGTAAACCCGCGGCAACGACGGCACGAAGTCCGCCTGCGCGGACTGCTCTTCCAGCATCAGCGGGAAGTGTGTAGTCCCCGCAGGGGGACTTCGTGTAGTGGTTGCAGCGACTTCAGTCGCCCGCAACCGCGGGATTCGGGGACCCGGAGGCAGGGAGTCACGGAGCGGGGCGTGGAAGTTGCCGCCGCGCCCCCTCGCCGGCACACTAGCCCACCCTTCCGCGCCACAGATGCCCAGACGCCTGCGCAACGCCACCCCGGCCACCGACGAGCTTTACCGGCTCCTGGTGGAGAACGTGACCGACTACGCCATCTTCCTGATGGACGTGGACGGCCGCGTCGCCACGTGGACGGAGGGGGCGGAGCGGCAGATGGGGTACGGCGAGGGGGAGATCGTGGGCGAGCACTTCTCCACCTTCTATCCCAGGGAAGACGCCGAGTCCGGCGCGCCGGGGCGCGACCTGCACACGGCGGGCACGGAGGGGCGCTGCGAAGGGGTGGCGTGGCGCGTACGGAAAGACGGGTCGCAGGTGTGGGCCAGCGTGGTGATCACCGCCATCCGCGACGACGCGGGGCGCGTGGTGGGCTTCGGGCAGATCACCCGCGACCTCACGGAGCGCCGCGAGGTGGCCCGCCGCTACGAGGAGAGCCGCCAGCGCTACCGCTCCCTCTTTGAGAACAACCCCAACGGCGTGTGCTCGTTCGACCTGGACGGCACCCTGCGCACCGCCAACCCGGCCGCCGCCGCGCTCGCCGGGTACCCCGAGGACGACCTCGTCGCCCTCTCCTTCTGGCCCCTGGTGTCGGGCGAGGACCGCGAGGCGGTGCAGGAGCTCTTCGACGGGGCCACGGCGGGCGAGCCGGGCTCGGGCGAGACCTCGCTCGTCCACCGCTCCGGCCGGCGCGTGCGGGTGCGGCTCACCTTCGTCCCCATCCTGGTGGAGGGGGAGATCATCGGCGTGTACTGCATCGCCGAAGACATCACCGAGCGCAAGCGGGCCGAATCCGAGCGCGAGGCGCTCCTGCTGCGCGAGCGGGTGGCCCGCCGCGAGGCCGAAGCCGCTTCACGCGCCAAGACGGACTTCCTGGCCGTCGTCTCGCACGAGCTCAAGACGCCGCTCAACGTCATCAATGGCTTCGCGGACCTCCTGTTCGACGGCGACGCGGGGGATCTGAGCCCGGTGCAGCGGCGCCACATGGAGCGCATCCAGGCCTCTTCGCGCCAGTTGGGCGAGCTGATCGACGAGGTGCTCTCCTACAGCCGCCTGGAGAGCGGCCCGGACGCGCCGCACCTGCAGGCGGTGGACGTGGGCATCGCGCTGCGCCACGCCGCCGCCGAGGCGCAGCCCGCCGCGCGCGAAAAGGGGCTCTCCCTTTCCGTGACGGGCCAGGACGACACCTGCATCGCCCTCACGGACCCGGCGCGGCTCAAGCGCCTGCTGCAGAGCCTGCTCAGCAACGCCATCAAGTTCACCGAAGCGGGCGAGGTGCGCGTGAACGCGCGGCGCGAGAGCACCGCGGTCGCCGTCACCGTGGCGGACACGGGCATCGGCATCGCGGCCGAGCACCTGGAGCGCATCTGGGAGCCCTTCTGGCAGGTGGAGCACCCCCTCGTGCGGCGCAACGGCGGCACCGGCCTGGGCCTGAGCGTGGCCCGCCGCCTCGCCGAGCTGATGGGGGGCGACATCGAGGTGAGCAGCGAGCCCGGCGCGGGCACCACGTTCACGGTGCGGCTGCCGGTGCACCCGGGCTAGAAACAGGGCTCACACAGAGGCACGGAGGCACAGAGAAGAACTTATCCCTGTGCCTCCGTGTCTCTGTGCGAGGGCAGGTAGAGCGTGAAGGCCGCGCCGCTGCCGTCCACGTTGCGGGCGGTGAGGTCGCCGCCCATGGCGCGGGCCAGGCGCCGGGCGATGGCCAGGCCCAGCCCCGTGCCCGGCTCGCGCTTCCCCTTCCCCGCCGGCGCGAGCTGCAGGAACTCCTCGAAGACCGCCTCCTCGCTCCCACCGGGGAGGCCGGGGCCCGTGTCGCGCACCTCGATCCAGCCGCGCTCGCCCTCCACCCCCGCGGCCACGGATACGGCGCCGCTCTCCGTGAACTTGACGGCGTTGGAGAGGAGGTTCACCAGGATCTGGCGGACGCGGGTGGGGTCCACCACCACGCGGGCGCCGCCGGGGCCCTCCAGCCGCACCTCCAGCCCCTTGGCCGCGGCCTGCGGCTCCACGGCGACGAGGGCGCCGTCCAGCAGCTCGGCCATCTCCAGCGGCTGCAGGTGGAACTCCATGCGCCCCGCGTCCAGCCGCGCCAGGTCCAGGATGTCGTTCACGAGCTGCGACAGGTGGCCGGAAACCTGGCAGATGCGCTCCACCATCTCCAACTGCCGCTCCGTGAGGTCGCCCACGATGCCGTCCTGCAGCAGCTCGCTGTAGCCCACGATGGCCGTGATGGGCGTGCGCAGGTCGTGGCTCATGGCCGAGAAGAAGCGGTCGCGCCTCACCGCGGCGTCGCGCATCTCGGCGTAGCGCGCGGCGCCGGCCAGCGCCACCGAGGTCTGCTCGGCCAGCGCCTCCACCAGCGCGTCGCCGCCGGGCGGCACCTCGCCCTCCGTCCACCCCACCAGCAGGGCGGCGGGCTCGCCGCGCGGGCGCATGGACGCGGCCACCGCCCCCGCGCCGCCGTGCGCGGTGCGGCCGGTGCGGCGCGCCGTCTCCAGCAGCGCCAGGAGGGGCGCGGCGTCGAGCGGGGCGTCAGGGTCGGCCCGCCACTGGCGCGGCTCCTCGCCGGGGAGCGCCAGCAGCGCGACGTCCGCGCCCGCCAGCGCGGGGAGGCGCCGGCACACGGCGGCCCAGATCTCCCCCGGCTCCACCGACGCGGCGGTCTCCACGGCTACGCTGCGGAGCAGCTCCAGCTCGCGCAGGCGGCGCTCGAGGGACTGGGTGGGGTGCGGGGCTGCGTCTGTGCGCATTCGGCCGTGGGACGGGGTGCGGCATGGAGCCGGCGCGGCGGGCGGAGGTGCCCGGACCGCGCCGAGGGTATAGGTTGTGCGCGGGGCGCACCGCCCCGCGCGCCCGCCGGTGGCGGGCACTCCAACGGTTCCGAAGACCAGGGTTCTACGCCGATGACGCTCCCCCCGCTCCGCCTCCGCAAGGACGAAGACCGCAGGCTACGTGCCGGGCACCTGTGGGTGTTCAGCAACGAGGTGGATGTGGTTGCCACGCCGCTGGTTGGCTTCGAGCCTGGAGACCTGGCCGAGGTGCAGGACGCCCGCGGCGCCCCGCTGGGCGTGGGCTACGTCAACCCCCGCTCGCTGATCGCCGTGCGCATGGTGAGCCGCGACCGCGACGCCCGCCTGGACGCCTCCTTCCTCCGCGGCCGCATCCGCCGCGCGCTCGCCCTGCGCGACACCGTGTTCCCCACCCCCCACTACCGCGCCGTCTTCGGCGAGAGCGACGGGCTCCCCGGGCTGGTGGTGGACCGCTTCGGCGACCACCTGGTGGTTCAGCTCACCACCGCGGGGATGGAGCGGGTGCGCGGCGAGATCGTGGACGCGCTGCGCGCCGAGCTGTCGCCCGCGGGCATCCTGCTGCGCAACGACGTGGCGGGGCGCGAGATGGAGGGGCTTCCCTCGTACGTGGAGACGGCGTGGGGCGAGGTGCCGGAGGTGCTGCCGCTGGAGGAGAACGGCGTCAAGTTCGAGGCGCCCGTGGCGGGCCAGAAGACCGGCTGGTTCTTTGACCACCGGATGAACCGCGCGCGGATGGCCGCCTACGTCCGCGGCCGCCGTGTGCTGGACGTCTTCTCGTACGTGGGCGGGTGGGGCGTGCAGGCCGCCGCCGCCGGGGCCGAGTCCGTGGTGTGCGTGGACGCGTCGGCCCCCGCGCTGGAGATGGTGGGCCGCAACGCCGCCCTCAACGGAGTGGAAGACCGCGTCTCATCCCGCCGCGGCGACGCCTTCGAGGTCCTGCGCCAGCTCGCGGCCGACGGCGAGCGCTTCGACACGGTGATCCTGGACCCCCCCGCCTTCGTCAAGCGGAAAAAGGACCTGAAGCAGGGCGAGGAAGCCTACCGGCGCCTCAACACGATGGCGCTGGAGGTGCTTCGCCAGGACGGCCTGCTGATCTCCGCGTCGTGCTCGTACCACCTGCCCCGCGCCTCGCTGCAGGACGCGGTGCTGCGCGCCGGCCGGCGGCAGGGCCGCTCGCTGCAGGTGGTGGAGCAGGGCCACCAGGGCCCCGACCACCCGGTGCACCCCGCCATCCCCGAGACGTCGTACCTGAAGGCGTTCTTCGTACGCGTCGGCTGATGGGGACAACACAAGTGCGTTAGTGCGTTAGTGCGTGAGTGCGTTCACTGCAGTCGAGCGCACTAACGCACTAACGCACTAACGCACTCCCCCAGGAACCACGGGGTTCACCGCAACCGTCCAAAACATGGCATGACGCGTGCGAGTACCGGGGCCACGAACGAATGCCGGCCGGTGAGCAGGGGCCACCGGCCAGCCCCTGGACCTTCTGGAGGACGAGATGGCGGACATCAACGTCGAGCGCAAGCGTAGTGGCGGGCCCAACTTTCTCCCCTGGCTCCTGGGGCTCCTGCTGCTCGGAGCGCTGATCTGGGGACTTTCGCGCCTCCTGGGCGGCGATGACGAGGCGGATCCGGTGCCGGTGACCGACTCCACCATGGTGACGACGGACACGATGATGCCCGCCGCCGCCCCGGCGCCGATGCCGATGGACTCGGCCGCGATGGCTCCGGGCGCGACCGCCCCGATGCCGATGGACTCCGGCGCGGCCGGCATGGGCGGCCAGGTGACCGGCGCTCGCGACTCGGCGGGCGGCGACACGGTGGCCGAAGGGCCGCGCGGCAACCCGTAGCACCGCAGGGCTCACATAGAGACACGGAGGCACGGAGAAGAGGTTCTTTCTCCGTGCCTCTGTGTCTCTGTGTGAGATTACCGGTGCCGGCGCGTGGCTCCCACGGTGATGCCCACGTGGAAGGTGAGCATGTCCGTGTCGCTGCGCACGGGGCGCAGGGTGATGGAGCCGTCGGGGTTGTCGGTGATGTCGCCCTCGCGCAGGTACTCGGCCTGGCCGGCGTTGCGGTAGGTGGCGCCCAGGTCCAGCGAGATGGGCGCCGCGCCGCGCCGCAGCGGCACGTACAGGCCCCCGCCGCCGCCGTACGCAAAGGTCACGTCGTCGAAGTTGGTGGTGCTGGCGAACGGCTCGCCGCTCGCGCTCCCCTCCAGCGACGAGGTGGTGAAGAGGTACGATACGCCCACGAAGCCGTGCGCGTAGGGCCTCAGCGCGCCGTTGGGCACCCCGATCTGCGGGCCGGCGCCCAGGAAGGCGATGTTGTTGGTGGTCACCAGGTCGGCCAGGATGCGGCCGCCCACGGTGGGGCTCAGCATCACCCGCTGCCGCTCGTAGCCGTAGGTGATGGCCTCGGCGTCCACGCGGATCCCCAGCAGGCCGTCGCGGTCAAGCCGGTGGATGTAGTGGAGGTTGCCGCCCACGCCCTGGTCCACCCGGTCGCCGAACTCGCCCTGCGGCCGCGCGAATTCCAGCCGGCCGCCCACGTAGCCGCCGGTGGGGCGGCGCGGGCCGCGGTACTCGTCGCAGTCGCAGTCCTGGGCGTACGATGCGGCCGGGAGGAGGAGGGCCGCGGCGAGAAGGGTGGCGAAGATCGGTGTGCGGGAGCGCATGGTGCCTCTGGGGGTCGCGCGGTGGACGGTACGGTCGCTGCATACCCCAGGGGCAACGCCGGTGCCGCCGCCCTCCTTTCGCGCAAGCAGTTGCGGCGCATCGGCTTGAATCGGCCGCGCGCGGCGGCGGCCCCCGGCGGCTGACCTATTGGGGGGACACCGGTCTCCCGTTCACGAAGACGCCCACACCCGGAGCACGCGATGGCGGTCGAGATCACCGGCACCTACAGCGGCAGCCTCAAGATGGAGCTCGGCCACAGCCCCTCCGGCGCATCGCTGAAGACGGCCGCCCCGCGCGACAACATGGGCGACGGCTCGTCCTTCTCTCCCACGGACCTGCTGGCGGCGTCGCTGGGGTCGTGCATGGTCACCACCATGGCCATCGTGGCGCAGCGCGAGGGCATCCCCTTCGAGACGGCCGAGTTCGTGGCCCACAAGCACATGCGCGCCGATCCCCGCCGCGTGGACGCCGTGCCCGTGCAGATCCGCATGCCCGCGGGCCTCTCGCCCGAGCAGCGCGCCCGCCTGGAACGCGCCGCCCACGAGTGCCCCGTCCACCGCTCGCTCCTCCCCGAGATCCGCAAGGACATCGAGTTCATCTACCCGGATTGACCTCACACAGAGGCACAGAGGCACAGAGAAGAACTTATCTCTGTGCCTCTGTGTCTCTGTGTGAGCCCATTGCCAGGGCGGCGATGCGCCGCTGGGCGACGGGGAGGGCGTAGGCTTCGATCTCGGCGGGGGAGGCCCAGGCGCAGGCGTCGTAGCGGAGGGGGCGGGGGTCGCCGGAGAGAAGGGTGCAGCGGACGGCGTGGTAGCTGGCGCGCACGTGGGTGAAGGCGTGCTGCACCGTGCCGATGGGTGCGCCGGCGCGCACCTCCAGCTCCAGGCCGTCGCGGGCGGCGCGCTCGGCGGCGGCGGCCACGCTCTCGCCGGGGCGGCGCACCTCGGCCGGGAAGGCCCACATCCCGCCCAGGCGCGCGTCCACGGGGCGGCGGACGAGGAGGAGGCGGCCTTCGTGCTCCACCACGGCGACGGCGGTGTCTTCGTGGGGGGTAGGTTTGGCCTTCCTGGGGGCGGGGCGCTCGGCCTGCGTGCCGTGGCGGAAGGCGCGGCAGTGGGGGCGCACCGGGCACTCGCCGCACAGCGGGGTGCGGGGCACGCAGACGGTGGCGCCCAGCTCCATCACCGCCTGGTTCACGTCGCCGGGGCGCGCGCCGGGGGCCAGGGCGCCGGCGAGCGACCAGAGGGCGGGCTCCGCGGGGGCGGGATCGTCGGTCCAGCGGGCGAAGACGCGGCGCACGTTGCCGTCCACCAGCGCCTCCTCGCGCCCGAAGGCGATGGACATCACCGCCCCCGCCGTGTAGCGCCCCACCCCCGGCAGCGCGCGGAACGCGTCCGGGTCGCCGGGCACCCTGCCGCCGTGGAGCTCGGCAACCTCGCGCACGGCACGGTGGAAGTTGCGGGCGCGCGAATAGTAGCCGAGCCCCTCCCACGCCTTGAGGACGTCGTCCAGCGGCGCTTCGGCGAGGGCCTGCAGCGTGGGGAAGCGCTCCAGCCAGCGGTGGAAGTACGGCTTCACCGTTTCCACGCGCGTCTGCTGGAGCATCACTTCGGAGAGCCAGACGCGGTACGGATCGGGCTCGTGGCCGGGCGGGGTGCGCCAGGGGAGGTCGCGGCGGTGGGCGTCGTACCAGGCGAGGAGCTTCTCGCGGAGCGCGGGGATCTCGCCCGCGGGGAGGGAAGCCGCGCTCAATCCCGCAGCCAGAGGAAGGTGATCCGCTTCCCCCGCACCTGCTCCGCGGGGTACGAATGCTCGCCGAGCGTGGAGGGGATCACCCACGCGCGGGAGAAGTGGAGGCTCACCAGCACGGTGCCCGACGGGTGGGCCAGCTCGGCGCAGTGCGGCCCCGGGCTCTCGGCGCTCACCGACAGCACCGCGTGGCCGCCGTCGTGCGACACCTGGGCGCGCTTGCGCCCGCGCACCGCAGGCGCCGCCTGCAGGCACACGGTGGTCCCCGTCCCCTCGCGCCCGGCGATGGAAACGCGCACGGGCCCCTCCTGCCCCGCATCCGCCGTCCGCGCCGTGAGCAGCAGCACCAGCGCGGCGGTCCCCCCCAGCATTCGCATCGACACTCGCAATCGCCCCCCTGCGGTACGGCTGTGCACCTTTGAGCGGTCCCGTACACCGGCAAAAGTGCCTGGTGCCCAGTGCTCAGTGCCTGGTAACGGAAGTACTGATTGAGTAAACCGCCGTTACTGAGCACCGGGCACCCGGCACCGGGCACTCTTCCGGGCACTCGCCCTTCTGTTCCGCGCCTTCGTATCAGTGTTACACAAAGGTTGTGCCGTCGTACTTCCGCGCCAGCCAATCGCGCCACGTCAGGGTGCCGACGGCGCGGTCCGGGGTGGTGGCTTTGCCCTGGCGGAAGGCGGCGGCGAGGCCGCCGGGGAGGGGGAGGTTGAGAACGGGCTTCCGGATGCCGTGGGCGGCCATCCAGGGGTGGATCATGTCGCCGAAGCGGAGGACTTCGGGGCCGCCCACCTCGGGGGCGCGGCGGGCGGGCGGGGCGGCCACGTGGGTCCACAGCGCGTCCGCGAAGTCGTCCACGTGCACGGGCTGGCTGCGGAAGTCCTTGGGGAGGAAGCCGACCGGGAGCTTCATCATCCCCGCGAAAAGCGTGTCCACCAGGTCGTGGAACTGCGTGCCGCGCACGACGGTCCAGGGCACGCGGCCGGCCTCCACTTCGCGCTCGGCCGCGAGCTTGTGGCGGTAGTAGGCAAAGGGGATGCGGTCGATCCCCACGATGGAGACGTAGATGAAGTGGCGCACTCCCGCGCGGCGGGCGGCTTCCAGCAGCCGCATCGTCCCCTGCACGTCGATGCGCTCCGTGTCCGCGGTGGGGCTGCTGGCGGCGTGGATGATGGTGTGCACCTCGCGGACGGCGGCGTCCAGCCCCTCGCCGGTGGCGAGGTCCGCGCGCGTCCACTCGATGCCTTCCACGGTCGCGCCGCGGCCCATGCCGCGCAGCGTGTAGCCCGCCGCGGCGGGACGGCCGAGGAGCGAGCGGCCCAGCACACCGGCGGCACCCGTGACGAGAACGCGCCCTGGTCGATCGGATTGCATGGCAAGCTCTCTGGATGGGGAACCGGTCCGAAACCCAATCGTACCGCTTTTCCAGCGAGTGCGGCATGGGTCAGGCGACCCGCGCAGGAACCGCCGATCGCGCCTCGCTGCTCCACGTGCGCGCCGGCTGTGACCCTGGGACGATTGAGCGCGCGCACCCGGAAGGGCGCTTTGCCAAAGTCCGCTCCGCACTGTTCATCGCTCCGACTCGCCCAGATTTTGACCACGGCGTAATCGGCGTGTAAGATAGATGTTCCTCGCAGGGCACCTCTCTTCTCCGATGGTCTCTGATGGCTCTTCTCGGCTGGATCGTGTTCGCGGCGCTCCTCTGGTGGGGTTTCCGGTGGCTCAGCGCGCCATCCAGACAGGACGTCCCGCCGGCTACGCTCGGTCACCCTCCACAGAGTCCCGCCCCGGCGCCGCCGCCTCTCCCCGCGCGCCCGGAGCCCATCGCCCGGGTGCCGGCACAAGCCGCCACCGCACCGGCCGCCGCACCGCCACAGACTCTTTCGCCATCGCCGCTTCCGCCCCCTGAGATGAGGACGCAGGCACGGGCGCAATTGGCCGTTCCGCACGCGTCCCCCCCGCCGCTGCCGGTCGTGCCGGAATCCCGGACCGCCGCGCCGTCGAGCCCTCCCCCCGCGACTGCGGCGAAGGCACCGGCGCCCCGCTCCGCAGCCCGCTGGGTGCCGCCGGGTGAAGCGATCGAGGTGGCCGGGTACGTGATCCCGGATGGGATGGTGTACCTGGGCGACAAGCTGCGCGCCGTCGCGGAGTGGCGGGGCACCGAGCCGGCGCTGATCAACCCCGGTTTGAAGGTGGAGAAAAACCCGGGCGCCATCGCGGCGGCGTACGCAGGCTACTGGCCATCGTACTCGGACGTGTCGCCGGGCTTCCGCGCCAAGTACCTGCGCTGGCTCGCCGGGGGCAGGAAGGATCCGGCCATAGACCTGGGGTGCGTCTTCCTCTTCTTCTACGGCGTCGAGCGCCGCCTCCTCCTGGGGGATACGGAGGGCGAGGGCGTATCGGATGCCGAGGCCCGGAAGCTGATCGGCGAGGTGGAGCGGCTGCTGGGCATCTACGGGAGCAACGGCTCGTTCCGCTCCTACGCCTCGGGCTTTCTGCAGTTGGCGAGCGCCCGGTATGGTGTAGTGGATCTGGACCCGGATGTACCCCCCACGGAGCGTGGAAGCGAGCTTCCCCTCGCCCTCCGCGCCAAGCTCGGACGCTTCGCGCTGGACAAGACACCGATTCCCGCGGAGTGGGCGCTGGCCTGGGCGCGGCTCTCTCCCCTCATCTTCCTGCGCACCGCCGCCACGCGCTGCCCCGACGAGTTCGAGGCCGCCTTCCGGCATGCGTATCGAGCGCGGTTCAGCGACGGGATGGTGCTGAAGCCGAACAAGACGCAGCTCTCGGTGACATACCAGCCGGCCAGCGCATCGTTCAACGGCAATCCCGTGAAGATGGTCGTGGCCAACCTTCCCGACGTGGGCGTTCTGACCGCCCCGGTGGACCGGCTGCGCCAGGTGGCCGAGGCCGCGACGGACACCATCGACCGCTACAGCCGCTGGGTGGGGCGCACGGGCGAGGGGGAGAGCCTCCCGGCGCTGGCGCTTCTCCCCGCCGAGGTGCTGCGCCCGCGCGTGCGGCGGGTGACGCCGCCCCTGCTGGCAGACGTGGCGGGCGCGCTGGGCGGGGAATCCCGCGCGACCGTGCCGACATCTATGCTGGTGCGGCATTGGCCGAGCGCGCGGGCGGACAAGCTGTCGAAGAAGGAGGCCGAGGGGCTCACGGAGCTGCTGGAGAAGCTGGGCGTGGGCATCGCCCCCGACGTGCGCCACACGGGGATCAACCCGTCCACGTCCGGGCACGCGGCCGTCTTCTTTCTCCCGGGCGAGGCGCCGCAGCCGGGGCCCGACTTCGCGGCGGCCTCCCTGCTGCTGACGCTGGGCGCGGCGGTGGCGGACGCGGACGAGCGCTCGCAGGCGGAGGAAGAGGAGATGGAGCGGCACCTGGAGGCCGCGTACCGCCTGAGCGACGTGGACCGCGCCCGGCTGCGCGCGCACCTGGCCTGGCTGCGCGTGTGCCCTCCCTCCGTAGCCGCGATGAAGAAGCAGCTTGAGCCGCTCCCCGCGGAGCAGCGCGCCGGGATCGCCCGCTCCCTGATCGCCATCGCGGGCGCGGATGGGCACGTGAGCCCGGCCGAGGTGAAGATGCTGGCGAAGCTGTACCCGCTCCTGGGTCTGGACGCGAGCCGCCTGTACGCGGACGTGCACGCCCTGGCCTCCGCGCCGGTGACGGTGATCCCCGCGGACCCGGTGCAGGACTACGCCATCCCGCGCCCCGCCGCCGCGCCGGGGTTCACGCTCGACCTCTCGCGCATCGAGTCCATCCAGCGCGAGACGCACGACGTGACCCGCGTGCTCGCCAGCGTCTTCGCGGACGAGCCTGTGGCGGAGCCCGCGCCCATCCCCGGCGCCGCCGCGGAAGAGGAAGCTCCCACGAGCGCGGACGACCGCCTGCCGGGGCTGGACGCGGCGCACTCGGCGCTGGTCCGCGCGCTCGGCGAGCGCGAAGAGATCTCCGCGGCCGAGCTCGCGTCGCTGGCGGAGCGGAGCGGGCTGATGGCGGGCGGCGCCATCGAGACCATCAACGACGCCGCGTTCCAGCTCTGCGACGAGCCCCTGCTGGAGGGCGCGGACCCCATCGAGATCAACCCCTACGCCCGTGAGGAGCTGCTGAAATGACGCAGACGAACGCCGAACGCATCCGCCCGCGCGACCGCGACGCCATCCTCCAGTCGCTCGCGGCCGGCGTGGTTCCGCGCCGCGGCCAGCAGCACATCCAGGTGGGGCGCGCCGAGGAGATCCGCGCCCTCCTGCGCGACGTGGAGCGCATCGCCGACGGCGGCTCGGCCGTGCGGCTGGTGATCGGCGAATATGGCGCGGGAAAGACCTTCTTCCTGAACCTGGTGCGCTCGGTGGCGCTGGAGAAGGGGCTGGTCACCATGCACGCGGACCTGAGCCCGGACCGGCGCCTCCACGCCACCGGCGGGCAGGCGCGCGGCCTGTACTCCGAGCTCGCGCGCAACACGGCCACGCGCACCGCGCCCGAGGGCGGGGCGCTCGCGGCGGTCGTGGAGCGCTTCGTCACCAGCGCGCGGCAGGAGGCGGACGGCAAGGGCGCGGACCCCGAGAGCGTGATCATGGAGCGGCTCCGCGCCCTCTCCGAGATGGTGGGCGGCTACGACTTCGCCGCCGTGATCGCGGCGTACTGGCGCGGGCACCAGGGGGGCGACGACGCGCTGAAGTCGGCCGCCATCCGCTGGCTGCGCGGGGAGTACACCACCAAGACGGACGCGCGCAACGACCTGGGCGTGCGCACCATCATCGACGACGCCAACGTCTACGACCAGCTCAAGCTGCTCGCCCTCTTCTGCGTGCAGGCGGGGTACACCGGGCTCGTGGTGGTGCTGGACGAGATGGTGAACCTGTACAAGCTCTCCAACACGCAGGCGCGCAAGCAGAACTACGAGCAGGTGCTGCGCATCGTCAACGACTGCCTGCAGGGGAGCGCGGCGCACCTGGGCTTCCTGATGGGGGGCACCCCCGAGTTCCTGATGGACACGCGCCGCGGGCTCTACAGCTACGAGGCGCTGCAGTCGCGCCTGGCCGAGAACGCCTTCGCGGCGGGCGGCCTGCGGGACCTCACCGGCCCCGTGGTGCGGCTGGCGAACCTGACGCCGGAGGAGCTGTACGTGCTGCTCACCAAGCTGCGCCACGTGCAGGCCGGCGGCGATCCAGCGGCCGCGCTGCTGCCGGACGACGCGCTTCACGCCTTCATGGAGCACTGCCACACGCGCATCGGGGCGGCGTACTTCCAGACGCCCCGCACCAGCATCCGCGCCTTCGTGCAGCTCCTGGCCATCCTGGAGCAGAACCCCGGCGCGGACTGGCGCGCGCTGCTGGGCTCCGTGAGCGTGGCGCCCGAGAGCAACCCGGACCTGGAGCCGGTCGCGGAGGATGCCGTGCCCGAAGCGCCCGCGGCGGGCGACGCGCCCGGCGGCGACGCACTCACCACGTTCCGGCTCTGAGCGCGTGACGCAGAGCGCCGCCTCCAGCGCGTTCACCCGGCTCGCGGAGCCCGTCCGCCGCTGGATCTACCAGCAGCAGTGGTGCGGGCTGCGCGACATCCAGGAGCAGTCCGTGGCGCCCGTGCTGGCGGGCGACACGGACGTGATCATCTCGTCCGGCACGGCGAGCGGCAAGACGGAGGCGGCGTTCGTGCCCATCGCCAGCGCGCTGGCGGGCGGCGAAGCGGCGGGGATCGCGGTGCTGTGCGTGAGCCCGCTCAAGGCGCTGATCAACGACCAGGCGCGGCGGCTGGAGCCGCTCTTCGAGGCGATCCAGCTTCCCGTCCACCGCTGGCACGGCGACGTGGGGCAGTCCACCCGGCGCGACGTGCTGGGGGGCAAGGGCGGGGTGCTGCTGATCACCCCCGAGTCGCTGGAGGCGTTCTTCGTGCTGCGCGGGCACCAGGTGCCGCACCTCTTCGCCGGGCTGCGCTACGTGGTGGTGGACGAGTTCCACGCCTTCATCGGCAGCGAGCGCGGAATGCAGCTCCAGTCGCTGCTCCACCGCATGGAGACGGCCGTGCGGCGCCGCGTGCCGCGCATCGCGCTCTCCGCCACGCTGGGCGACCTGGACGCCGCGTGCGAGCTGCTGCGCCCGGGCGGCGGCGCGGGGGTGAGCCGCATCGTGTCCGACCGGAACCGCTCCGAGGTGCAGCTCCAGGTGCGCGGCTACAGCGTGAGCCCGGAGGGTGACGAGCTGGACGACGACGAGCCGGATACCGGGAGCGACCGGCTGGAGGGCGACCTGTTCCGCGTCCTCCGCGGCGGCCGCCATCTCGTCTTCGCCAACCGCCGCGGCGACGTGGAGCACTTCGCCGACGTGCTGCGCCGCCGGTGCGACGCGCTGCGCGTGCCCAACGAGTTCTGGCCCCACCACGGAAGCCTGGAGAAGGGGATCCGCGAGGACGCGGAGACCGCGCTGCGCACTCCCGGGCGCCCGGCCACCGTGATCGCCACCAGCACGCTGGAGCTGGGGATCGACGTGGGCGCGGTGGAGAGCATCGCGCAGATCGGCACGCCGCCCTCCGTGGCCAGCATGCGCCAGCGACTGGGCCGCGCGGGGCGCCGGGGCTCGCCCGCCATCCTCCGCGTTTACATCCGCGAGCCCCGCATCCGCGCGGACACGCCGCCGCACGACCGCCTCCGCATGCCGCTGGCGCAGACGGTGGCGATGGTGCGCCTCCTGGCGCGGCGCTGGTACGAGCCGCCGGTGACGGGCGCGCTGCACCTGTCCACGCTGGTGCAGCAGGTGCTCTCCCTCCTGGCGCAGCACGGCGAGGCCAGCGCGGAGCAGGTCTTCAAGCTGCTCTGCCAGGCGGGCCCCTTCCGCCACGTGGACGCGCCCACCTTCATGGCGCTGCTGCGCGACCTGGGGCGGGCGGAGCTGGTGTCGCAGATCCACACGGGGGCGCTGGTGCTGGGCGGCGCGGGCGAGCGGCTGGTGAACCAGTACGACTTCTACGCCGCCTTCACCTCGCCCGAGGAGTACCGGCTGGAGGCGGGATCGCGCACGCTGGGCACGCTCCCCATCACCTACCCCGTCACGGTGGACCTGACCCTGGTGTTCGCCGGCCGCCGCTGGCGGGTGGCCGGGGTGGACGACGAGCACAAAGTGATCACCGTCGTCCCGGCCGGCGGCGGGCGCCCGCCCCAGTTTGGCGGAAGCGGCGCGGTCGTGCACGACCAGGTCCGCCGGGAGATGCGCGCCGTGTACCTGGCGGACGACGCGCCGCCCTTCCTCGATCCCGAAGCGCAGTCGCTGCTGGCGGAGGGACGCACCGAGTTCCGCCGCCTGGGGCTGCACGAGCGCTCGATGATCCCGTGGGAAGACGGCACGCTCTGGTTCCCGTGGATCGGCGACCGGGTGCTCGGCACGCTCCAGCTCCAGCTCGCCGCGTGCGGAATTCCGGCGAGCGTGGAGGGTGCCGCGCTCCTCGTCCGCGCGTTTCCCCCGGACGAGCTCCAGGTCGTCCTCCGCCGCCTCGCCTCCGCCGGCCCCGCCGACGGGCGCATCCTCGCCGAGTCGGTCCGCAACAAGCAGGTGGAGAAGCACCATCCCTGGCTCTCCGACCCCCTGCTCGCCGCCGACTACGCATCCGGGCGCCTGGACGCCGCGGGTGCGCTGGAGGCCGTGCGGGCGGAAGCAGGCGGTGGAGGGCGACCCTCGTGATGGATGGGCCGGACGATCCGGACCTGTCGCTCCCGCCGCCGCCGGAGCGCCCGGACCGGCTGACGCGTATCCGCCGCCTGGGCACGGAGGCGGGGCGTGCGGCACGCACGGCCGCAAAGGAAGCAGGCGAACGGGCGGCCACTCTGGGACGCGCCGCCTCCGCCGGGGTGGGTAGCCGCGCCCAGCGGGTGTGGATGCCGGACGACGCCGCCGTGATCCTGGGCTCCGCCGCGTTCGCGCCCTTCCCGGACGGCGGACCTCCCGCCGAGATGCTGAGCATCGCATGGCAGGCCGACGCGCTCGTCGGCCTCTCGGCGCTGGGCGTCACGCAGTGGGAGCGGGAGATCGTGACGGTGACGCGCTCCGTCTTCCACGACAACCTGCGGCACCAGGAGCTGAGCCGCCGCCTCTTCGGCAGCGACTTCGACGCCATCCACCGCTGGATCGACACGGTGCCCGGAAGCGGGATACGCGGCGGCGGCATCCTTCACCGGCTGCAGCACGGGCACGACCTCGCCGCCGTCCAGCATCTCTACGACGAGCACGGGCTGGAGGGCGTGCTGGTGTGGATGCAGCACGTGGCGCAGGACGCCTGCACCCCCACCGGCATCCCGATCCCGGCCGGTGGACCGCAGCTCGCGTCCTGGCTGGTCGACTCGGGCTTCGCCAGCCCGGGAAAGGCGGCGCTGGCGCTCTCCTTCAACGCGGCGCAGCTCGCGTCGTCCGTGCTGGGCGGCGCCTTCGCGCTCCGCCTGGCCACGCTCGCCGCCGAGCTCCGGCGGCAGCGGCAGGTGGCGCGCCGCTGCTCCGCCGCCCGCGACGCCTGGGCGCGAGGCGACCTCGACGCCGTGGTCGCCCACTACTCCGAAGCGCGCTCGCTCTCCAACGACGATCCCACCATCCTGATGTCGCTGGGCTGGGCATACGCGCAGATGGGGCGGCCCGCCGTGGAGGCGTTCCTCGCCTTCCGCGCGGCCGCGCATGGCCTGGCCAGGGAGGACCGGACCGTTGAGGTGGACGGCGCCGCGCTGAGCCTGCGCGGGCTGGCCTACATGCTCGCCCTCACCCACGCCGTCCAGGTGCTGGAAGAGACGGACCTGCGCGGCTCCTGGCGCGCGGAGCTGGACCGCATGCTCCGCGGCGCCATCGCCGCCTTTGAGCGCACCGCCCTCGCGAAAACGGGCGGGCCGGCCGTGCGCCTGCGCGACCACGAGCTCGCCCTCTACCGCCAGCGCCCTCTCTCCGCCGCCGCCAACTACTACCTCGCGGCGCGGCTCGCCCGGTCCGCGCCGTTCCTCCCCGCATCCTCCGAGGCGCCGCGTTTGGCCGCGCGTGCCCTGGGGATGCTGGAAGGTGCTGCGCGCGTGCACCCCGAGGGCGATGCGGGTGTGCAGCTCAGCGCGGCGCGATGGAAGGTGGAGCTTGCTGGGAACGGGATGTGTATCTCCAGCGAGGCCGGGACGAGCGTTTCCTGAGCTTGCGGATGCGAAGGCGAGATCATCAGCTCGATGTAGCGGGTCCGGAGCAGGGCTGATAACCCTGCACAACGACGAACCCCCGCCAGACGTGTGTCTGGCGGGGGTCGATCGCCTTTCCTCGGAACCATCACCGGCTCCCCTCGCAGGGGCCGGGAGAGGATCGCCCGGGGCTTATGAAAATAAAGGTACTAGGATGCAGAATTCCGGTCAAGACACATTCCTCGCCGCGGTAGAATCCGCACTTTCCGCTCACCGGCTACGGCTGGGGTTCCAGGAAGTTGCCGGCAAAGACCCGCGCAATGTTCTCGTGGGCCGCCACCTGCGCAACATGGCCCTTTGCGAGGCGCTCTACCCGGTCCTCCACACCCTGGAGGTCGCGCTCCGGAACAGCATCGATGCGGCTCTCCGGGCCGAGTTTCCCCAGGAGAGGCTGGGGTTCTACTGGCTAGGCTCCGACAGCGAGATCCTCACTCGGCGTGACAGGCAGGACGTCGAGGCAGTCGAGTCCCGGCTTCGGGCGGATCACAAGGACGTGACGCCCCACCGTCTCGTTGCCGGGCTGAATCTCGGCTTCTGGACGAGCTTGCTGACAAGGAAGTACGAGATCGACGAGTCTTCCTCCTACCAACTGAAGCCCGGCGTGCAGACGGCGTTGTGGCCGCGGCACCTCCACACCGTCTTCCCGGATCTGAGGAAGCCTCTCCGGAACCGAGACTACGTGTACAAGATCCTCGCTCCGGTCGCCCGGCTCCGCAATGCCGTCTTTCACCACCGGCCGATCTGGAACGAGAAGCTCAATACGCTGCACGTCGCCGCGACGGAGGCGATCGGCTGGATCAGCCCCGAACTGCAGAAGGTCACCATTCGATTCGATCGTTTTCCAACCGTCTACTCGCGCGGCGAGGAGGCGTACCGTCGCGTGCTGAAGGAGATCGAGGAGGATCTGTGATCGGGCTCGTCTCGCACGCGATCAGCGGCGATTCGATCTCCGCACGCGCCCTGACCAGCACCACCAAGCGTCCGCTGACAGGCTCTCCGGTGATTCGTGCCCAGCCGACGCCGTCTGGGCGCGGCACCTCCGCACGGTCTGGTCGGATCTGAAGAAGCATCCGTTGACGCGCGATCACGTGCACACGATCCACGCTCCGGTCGCCAGGCTCCGCAATGCCGGCAGCGATCGCGTGTTTATGATCGCCCGGCAGACATTCCATCAATCCACTCCGCTCACCTCGGTGCTGAGTAGCTCGTCGTCGCTGACGATCATGACGGCGGGGCCGAGGAGGAGCGTGGCGTCCGCTGCGGGGAGTGCTTCCACGTCGCGGAGGGTGCGCTCCATCACACGCGTGCGGCGGGCGGCGGAGTCCATGGTGTTGCTGGCTTCCTGCAGCTTCTTCTGGACCTTGTCCAGCACGCCGCCGAACTTGCCGAACTCGGTCTTCACCGCTCCCAGGACCTTCCACACCTCGCTGGAGCGCTTCTGGATGGCGAGGGTGCGGAAGCCCATCTGGAGGGAGTTGAGGAGCGCGGCCAGCGTGGTCGGCCCCGCGACGATGACCCTGCAGTCGCGCTGGATCGCTTCCACGAGGCCGGGCCGCCGGATCGTCTCCGCGAACAGCCCCTCCGTGGGGAGGAACATGATGCCGAAGTCGGTGGTCGCGGGCGGGCAGAGGTACTTGGCGCAGATCTCCGCGGCGCTCTTCCGGATGGCTGCCTCCAGCCCACGCCCCGCTTCCTCGGCCTGCACGAGGTCGCCGCGCTCCTGTGCCTCCACCAGGCGCTGGTAGTCTTCCATCGGGAACTTGGAGTCCACGGGCAGCCACACGACCTCGTTCTCCATCTCTCCCCGCCCGGGCAGGCGGATCGCGTAATCCACGCGCTCGGCGCTGCCCTCGCGGAGCGCCACGTTGGCCGCGAACTGCTCCGGCGCGAGAACCTGTTCGAGCAGGGTGCCGAGCTGCACCTCGCCCCACGTGCCGCGCACCTTCACGTTCGTGAGCACCCGCTTGAGGTCACCCACGCCGCTGGCCAGCGTCTGCATCTCGCCCAGCCCCTTGTGCACCTCCTCCAGGCGCTGGCTCACGAGGTTGAACTGCTCGCCCAGCCGCCGCTCCAGCGCGCCCTGGAGCTTCTCGTCCACCGTCTTGCGCATCTCCTCCAACTGCTTCGCGTTGTCTTCCCGGATCAACTGGAGCTTGCCCTCCACGCTGGTGCGGAGCGTCTCGAAGCGGGTCTCGTTCATCGCCGAAAGCTGTGTGACCTGTTCGACGACGCCGTCGAGCTGCTGCTTCTGGAACTGGGCCAGCTTGCCCATCGCCTGCAGGGTGGTGTCGCTCCCCTGCTTAAGGAACGTGCCGACCTCGGTGCGCAGGTGGGCCGCGGTCCGCTGGCTTCCTTCCGAAAGCTGCTGCAGGCCCGTGAACACCTGGTCCAGCTTCGCCTGCTGCTCCTGGCTCAGCGCGCCAAGCTGCTGAAGGACACCCTGCCCCAGGCCCTGGACGGATCCACTCACCTCTTCGCGCAGCGCCCGGGCGTCGCCGGTGATCTGCTCGCGGTTCCGCGCGATCTCTTCGCGGACGGCACGCTCACCGCGCTCCTGGCCACGATCCAGGTTCTCGAGCCGGCCCGAGAACGCGCTCATGTCCGGTGCCGGCGCACGCCGGGAAAGCAGCACGAGCAGGAGCACCGCGTTGAGGACGAGGAGTGCGAGAAGCGCTACGTTCAGGAGAGACATGAAGTGCGTCCAGTGCGTTGATGTGAGGCGCCGGTTCGAGAAGGGGCGGACCCGGCAGGTGAAGCTCGGCGAAGCTCAAGTGCGCGACATTCTTTGTGCGGACGGCCTGGCATGGAGACCCGGGCCCGCGGCTGGTTCCTTCACCACCTCACCTCCGTTCCCTCGCCCGCCAGCACCACCACCCGCCCGTTGACCGGCTGGCTCGTGATGCGCTCCCAACAGGCGGCGTAGAGGTCCACCTGGCGGCGGTAGCGCTCCATGGCCGCGTCGCCGGGTGCGCCGGTCTTGTAATCGACGATGGTCCACGCGCCGGCTTCCCGGAAGGCGAGGTCGATCACTCCCTCCACCAGCACGGCGCAGCTTTCCCCCTCCGCCGCCGCGCCGAGCGCGTGCGCTTCCGCGGCCGTCAGGTGGAGCGCGAACGGGACCTCGGCCAGGCGGTGCTCGGCGGCGGCGGCGCGCGCCCACACGTCCGAGGCGCGTACGCCCTCCACCAGCGCCAGGAGCTCGTCCAGCTCCACCGGGTCGCCGTGCTCGCCGGAGGGGCGCTCGGCGTCCACCAGCGCGGTGCGGCAGACGGCGCGCAGGGCGGGGCCGCTCGCGCCGCGGGCGGCGGCTTCGAGCGCGTGGTGGACGGCGGTGCCCCACTCCGCGCCGCGGCCCCGCGCCTCGGGCACGCCGTGGCCCACCAGCGAGGTGACCGGCGTCACTCGATAGCCGGCGCACGCCAGCTCGCGCCGCCGCTCGGCCAGCGCGGAAGCACCCGCGAGGATCGACGCCGCGTCGTCCTCCAGCGCGGGCCGGGGAGGCGGATCGGTGGGTACGATCGGCAGCTCGGCGGCGAGCGTTGCGTCGTCGAGCGCCGCGTGGAACGGGCGCCAGGCGGAAGAACCGGCCGTCTTGCCGCAGCGGGAGACGACCAGCTCGTCCATGGCGCGGGTGGCGGCGACGTACAGGAGGCGCACCTCTTCCGCCGCCCCCGACAGCGTCTCCTGCGCGGCGTGCTCGTCCCAGCGCGCGGGACGCGCCAGCACCGCGTCGCCGCCGCGGCGGGAGGCGTCCTTCACCAGCAGGTACCCGCGGGCGACGCCGTCCGCGCCGCGCTCCACGAAGCGCGTGGGCGGGTGGTCGGGCCCGGGAGCAGGGCCGGCCAGGATGACGACGGGCGCCTCCAGGCCCTTCGCCCGGTGCAGGTTCATCACGCGCACCGCGTCGCCCTCGCCGGGCACCAGAGGCGCGTCGGCATCCGCGTCCAGCGCGGCCTCCAGCACGGCCACGGCCTCCGCCAGCGACGAAGCGCCGCCGAGCGAGGCGGTACGCAGCGCGTCGAGGGCGAAGAGGAGCGCACCCGCGCGCGGGCCGCCCAGCTCGCCAGCCGCCGCGTGGGGAAGGATGCCGAGCCGGTCCACGATGGCCGGGACCGCCGCGTCGGCGGGGAGCTCGCGCGCCGTGCGGGACATGCCGCGCAGCGCCGCGAGCGCATCGGCGGCGGGGCCGGGGAAGGGCTGGTCGTGGAGGAACGCAAAGGTGCCCCCGCCGGCCGCGTGGGCGAAGAGGTCGTCGTGCGAGAGGCCGAAGAACGGGCCTTCGAGCACGGCGACGGTGAGCACCCCATCCCCCGGATCGCACAGGGCGCGCAGGAGGAGGATCAGCTCGCGCAGCTCCTCTTCCGCGCCCACGCCGGCGCCGGAGAGCTGCACGGAGACCCCGCGCGCCTCCAGCGCCCGCGCGTACGTGGCGAGCTGGGGCCGGGTGCGCGTGAGTACCATGAAGTCGCCCGCGGCGCGCTCCCCCGCGGCGATGCGGGCGGCCACCCACGAGGCCAGCGCCTCCGCGTCGGGCACGGAGATGCGCGGGCCGCTGAACTTGCCGCTGCCCGGCCCGGGCTCGATGGAGTACCACGCGATCCCCTCGCGCGCGCGGGCCGCCGGGCGCACGCGCAGCGGAGCGAACGCGGCCTGGCGCCCGTCCTCCTCGGCCGGGAAGAGGGCGCCGAAGACGCCGTTCACCAGCGCCTCCACGGCCGCGCCGGAGCGGAAGTTGGCGGTCAGCTCCAGCACGGCGCCGAAGCCGCGGAAGCGCGCCTTGACCCCGTTGTACACGGAGATGTCCGCGCGGCGGAAGCGGTAGATGCTCTGCTTGGGATCGCCCACCACGAAGAGGGCGCCGGGCCGCGGCTCCGCGCTCGTCCAGTCCGCCACGGCCGGATCGGAGCCGGCGAGCAGGAAGAGCACCTCGGCCTGCATCGGATCGGTATCCTGGAACTCGTCCACGAGCAGAAAGCGCCAGCGCTCGCCCAGCTCGCGCCGCGCGTGCTCGCTTCGGCGCAGCAGCCGGGCCGTGAGCGCCAGCAGGTCGTCAAAGGTCAGCGCCCCGGAGCGGTGCCGCTCCCGCGCGCAGAACGCCGCCGCCGCGCGCGCGAACCGCAGCGCGGGCGGGTAGCGGTGCGCCAGCCACTCCATCAGCAGCCCGTGCGCGGCCGATCCTTCCGCGCAGAACCCCTTCCACCGCTCCTCGAGCGCCTTGGCCGCCTGCTTCGCCGCCTTGGCGTCGCCCCAGCGGTTCTGCGTGATGTCGTTCTTGCGGAGCACGGCCGTCGCGAGCGCCTCGTAGAACCCCGCATTCCAGCCGGGGATGCGGCGCGAGAAGCGGAGGGCGAGGAGCTTGGACTGGAGCGCGTCCCACCCCGCGGCGGGGGGCTCGGCCGGGAGCAGCGCGAGCGACGCGTCGAGGAGCGCCTCCAGCTCCGCGCGCACGGCGGCCACGCGCGCGGGGGAGGGCGCCGGCGCGGCGGGCGCGGCGAACCTCACGTCCTGCTGCCCCGCCACCTCGCGAAAGAGCCCGCGGAGCTGCCACGGACGGAGCCCCACCCGCTCCAGCGCGGCCGGAAGGCGCGAGCGGCGGGCGCCCAGGTGCTCCAGGAAGCGCGCCCACCCCTCGGCGAACACGCGCTCCTCGTCCGCTCCCGTCACTTCGCCGAAGCCGGGCGGCACGCCGGCGTCGAACGGGCGCTCCCGCAGCAGGCGGCCGCAGAACGCGTGGATGGTGCCGATGAAGGCGCGGTCCAGGTCGTGGAGCGCGCGTCCCAGGCGCTCGCGCTCTTCCGCGTCCCCGTCCGCCGAGTCGCGGAAGGCGGCTTCCAGGGCTTCCTGGAAGCGCTCGCGCAGCTCTCCCGCGGCTTTGCGGGTGAAGGTGACGGCCGCGATCTGCTCCACGGTGCCCGTGCCGGTGCGCACCAGCGCCACCATCCGCCCCACCATCGCCGTCGTCTTCCCCGATCCCGCGCCGGCCTCCACCAGCAGGTTGGTGGAAAGGTCGCTGCCGATGCGCGCGCGCGCCGCCGCGTCGGGCGGGAGCCAGTCAGCCATCGAGCCCTCGCAGCTCCATGAGCACCCGTGCCTCGGGAAGGTGGATGCCGGTGGCCTTCATCCACGCGGCCGGCGGGCTGGCGGCGCCGCCGTACTCGCCCGGCCGGCTGCGGCACACCGCGCCGAAGTCGCAGTACGCGCAGTCGTCGGAGTCTTCCGTGGCGAGGTAGGGCCCGTCCGCGGCCAGGGTGGCCATGCGGGAGATGAGCGCCTCGGCCTCGGCGGCGGGCGGAACGGGGAGCCGCACCCGCTCGTTGCGCCCGGCGCGCGTGGGGAAGTGGAACTCGGCGGAATCGACCTCGTCGCCCAGCAGCCGGTTCGCGGCGATCGCGTACACCAGGTGCTGCACCCGGCGCCCGGCCGCCAGGGGACGGCCGGGGTGGTAGCGGTCCGGCTTGCCGGTCTTGTAGTCCACCACGCGCAGCCGCCCGTCCGCGTCGCGGTCCACGCGGTCGATCACCCCGCGCAGTGCCACGGGAATGCCGCCGATGGACACCTCGCCGTGCCCCGGCCCGAACTGGTACTCGAGGTGGATCCACGGCGGCGGCGACTCGCGCACCATCTCCACCCAGCAGAGGAGGTCGTGGCGCAGCTCGGCGAGCTCGGCCGCGCGCACCGGCTCGGACGGCGGCGGAACGAGCAGGGCCGTAGTCGCCGCCTCGTCTTCAAGCACCGCCAGCGCGGCGTCCGGCGAGATCTCGCCACCGGCGAGCCTCGCCTCGCGCAGGGTGCGCTCGAAGACGCGGTGGAGGAGGCCGCCGCGCTCCCCCGCGCCCAGCCAGCTCTCCGGGTCCCACTCCGGATCGTCGTGCGGGGCCACGCGCAGCACGTAGCGGTAGAAGTAGCGCCTGGGGCACGCGCCCAGCGTCTCCAGCGCCGAGGCGGAGAACGCTTCCGGGAGGTGCGCGTACCCGTTCTGCATCACGAGCCCGTGATACGCCGTGGCTTCCGCGCCGTTGCGCGCCTCGCCCGCCGCCGCGCCGCGCTGGAGCCCGGCGAAGGCCGCGCGCACGGCGCTCCGCCCGTCGCGCGGCCGCCCGCCGGGAGCCAGGGCGGCGAGCCACGCGTCCGCCGCGTCCAGCCGCCCCGCCCGCGGCACGGCGCAGGCGAGCGGGCCCAGCGCCGCGCGCAGCTCCCGGTAGCCCGGCGTGCCCGACCCCGCGCGGTGGCGCACCACCTGGAGCAGCTCGGGCGCGGGCGAGGAGGCGCGCCCCTCGGCGGCATCCCACGCGGCGTACGACAGGGTGACGCGCCCGCGCAGCCGCGCCAGCAGCGCCGCCAGCTCGTGCCGCGCCTCCGCCGCGCGCTCCAGCGACGTGGCGAGCGGGGGAACGGCGTCGCCGGAGAGCTGGTTGAGGAGATGGCGGTCGGCGTCCGTGAGCAGCGGATCGCTCCCGCCGGCCGCGCCCGCGGACGCGTCGAGGCCCACCACGAAGGTGGCGGCGCGGCACGCCAGCCCTCCGGTGAAGAAACCGGCGAGGTGCACGCTTCCACCGGCGGCCGTCCATGGCGCCAGCCCGCCCTCGGCCGAGGGTGCGACGGGGATCTCCAGACGCGTGCGCAGCGTGGAGATGGCCGCGTCCCACGACGTGGCGCGCACCAGCGTTTCGCGCGCACGCTCCAGCCGCCCGCGCAGGACGGCGCGTGCGTGCGCTTCCGACGCGGTGCGCGCCGGCACCCGCTGCAGGAAGGCGAGCGCCCCCGCCGCCACCGCGGACGCCGAGGTGCGCACGACCCGCGTGCCGATGCGGTCCGGCCCCCGCGGCGTGGCGTCCAGGACCGGCGCGACCAGCCCGCGCAGCGCGGCCAGCTCCTCCCGCGCGCGCGCCACTCCGCCCTCCGGGTCCTCCGCCGGGAGCGCCGCGAGGGCGGCATCGATGGCGGGAAGGTAGCGCGCCTGCCCCCACCCGATGCGCAGCCGGCGGAGCCGCCGCGAGAGCGCCGCGCCGGATGCATCGCCCGCATCCAGGTCGCCCGCGTCCAGCACCCGGCGCAGCTCGCCCGCGGGAAAGCCGTCGCCGATCCAGCGGAAGTACGAGGCGAGCGCGCGCCCCACGCGCGTGCGCCGCACGTCGATCCCCTCCGCGAAGGTGGACGGGACCCCGGCCTCGCCCGCGGCCTCCAGCCTGCGCCCCAGCGACTCCAGCGCGCCGCCGTACACGGCCGCATCCGGAGCCACGATCTCCACGCGGTCCCACCCCGCACCCTCCGCCACCACGCGCCGGAGCACCTCGCGCATCTCGTCCGCGGGCGTGGCGGCGGCGAACATCTCCGCCTCCGGTGCGGAAACGGCGTTCGGGGGCGCGGCGTGGAGGGCCGAGAGCGGCGACGCGGGCGCACCCGCGGCCCAGACGATCCCCGCCGGCACGTCCAGCCCGATCACCGGGTCGGTTTCCAGCACCCCTGCCCCGCGGTCCATCAGGAGCCGCGTGAGGCGCCCGGCCATGCCTCGCAGCGGGAGCCCCGGCAGCAGGTAGACGTGTGCTTCGGGGAGAGTGGCGGCGCCGGACGCGAGGGCATCGAGGGCACGCCGCACGATCCCCGCGTCGTCGTCGCGCCGCATCCGGCCGAGCGCGGCGCGATATGCATCGAGCACCGCCGCCAGCGGCTCCAGCCTCGCGTCGCCCGTGCGGGCGGCGCGCAGCTCGTCCGCCTCGATCCCGGCGCGGCGGAGGGTGGCGAGCGCCGCGCGGATGGCGTCGCGCGCGCCGGGTCCCTCGGCGAGAACGCCCGCCCTTCCCTGCTCCACCACGGCGTCGATCGCCTCGTCCGCCGCGGCGAGCACGTCGAACTCGTCCGCCAGCGACAGCTCCCCGGCCGCGCCAAGCGCGATCGCCCTCACCGTCACCGGCTCCCACCCGACCCACGCCACCCCCGCCGCCGCCAGCGCGCGCAGAAGCTCCCGCCCCTCCGCCGGCCGCCGGCAGACGAGCAGCTTGCGGCCGAAGGGATGCGCGAGCGTCGCCTCCTGGAGGGACACGAGGAGGCGCGGGCAGGCGGTGGGGTCCAGTCTCGGAGTCATGCGGGAGGGCTCAGGGGACGACGAAGCGGGCGACGCTTCCGCGCGGGCTCCTGGTCACCGCGAGGCGCGCGGCGATGTGCTGGCGGAGCAATGACTCGCGGAGCTCACGAGGCTCAGCGCCACGCGCGGTCGGGTGGGGAGACGCGGAGGATGGGGCAGGAGCTTCCGAGCCGGAAAGCGGCGCCGTTCCACACCGGAGAGCAGTGCGACGACGTGCAGGACGGCACCCTCAAATCGCCAATCCGCGGAATAAACAAACAGGCACGCCGCGCATGAACAATCCACCGGGTTTTCTTCGGATTCCAGCGCGCCCACCAACTCCCTCTCACCCCATGGCGGGTGCTCAAGCTTCTGTCGGACCGGAGCGCGCCAGTTCCCACCGCGCATGATGATGTGACTCGGAAGTCGCCACCCGCCATGCACACGATCACGATCTGGCCGCGCTGGTGCGCCACACCCCACGCTCACACGGCGAGCTCCCCGCGGAGCACGGTGACGGCGCGGCCGCCCAGGTACACGCGGTCGCCGGCGGAGCGCACGCGCACCGTGCCGCCGCGCCGCGACGCCTGGTAGCCCACCAGCTCGTCGCGCCCCAGCTTCGCCGCCCAGTACGGCGCCAGCGCGCAGTGCGCGGAGCCCGTGACCGGGTCTTCGTTCACCCCCACCCGCGGCGCAAAGAAGCGCGACACGAAGTCGTACTCCGCCCCCTCCCGCGCCCGCGCGGTCACGATCACCCCGCGCGCCTCCACCTGCATCAGCCGGCCGATGTCGGGCGCCAGCGCGCGCACCTCGTCCTCGGACGCGGCTTCCACCAGCACGTCGAATTGGCTGCGCCCGGCGTGCACCGGCGCCACCCCCAGCGCCTCCGCCAGCCCCTCGGGCGCGGGGGCGTCGGTGAGGGGCTTGGCCGGAAAGTCGAGCTCGATCCACTCCCCCGCGCGGGTCGCCGTCAGCAGCCCGCTCAACGTGTGGAAGCGTGCCTGCTCACCGGGCGCCAGGTGCCCGCCCTCCCACAGCACGTGCGCGGTGGCGAGCGTCGCGTGCCCGCACAGCGCCACCTCCACCTCGGGCGTGAACCAGCGCAGCCGCCACCCATCGTCCTCGGGATGGAGAAAGGCGGTCTCGGACAGGTTCATCTCCGCCGCCACATTGCGCATCCACCCCTCCTCGCGCGGCGCGGGGAGGATGCACACGGCGGCCGGGTTGCCCGTGAACGGCCCGTCGGCGAAGGCGTCTACCTGGATGATCGATTGAGGCATCTGCGGGATCTCGGGGTTGGGAAACAACGGGGCTCACACAGAGACACAGAGGCACAGAAAAGAACCAATCTCCGTGCCTCTGTGTCTCTGTGTGAGGCCAGAGCGGAAGGGATCTTGCGAGACGGGGATGCAAGACTCAGACAAGGAGGAGGCGACGATGGGCCGCTACGACAACCGCGAGTACAAGGGAATCCAGCAGAACTCGCTGCGCCCGGACTGGGGGCGCCCGCACCCGATGGACCCCAACTGGGCGGACGGGCAGTACCACGGGATGCGCGAGCAGGAGGGGAGCTGGCAGGGCGCCTACGGCCAGTACCGCCGCGAGCACACGCAGGACCTGGGCGGCTCGGGCGGCTACGGCGGGCGCTACCGGCAGCCGCCGGGCGGCTTCAACCGCGAGGGATGGCTGCAGGACCCGTTCGACGGGCGCCCGCACGGCGCGCAGGGACGCCCGGTGACCGGCATCCGCGGCTACGACGCGCGGATGCGCGGCGACGCCGGCAACGGCGGGGTGCGCTACGACAACCAGTACCTCCAGCAGTACAACCGCAACAGCGTGGCCTTCCGCACGGGCCGCGGCTACGACCGCAACTACGGGTGGGCCCCCGGCGGCCGCGAGATCGGCGGCGGCTACAACGACGCGCTTCGCCGCCCGCCGCCGCAGGAGCACTCGTACGCGGGGTACAACCGCGGCGGCTTCGCCAACGGGACCCAGCCGAAGCCGGGGACGCGGGCGAGCAAGCCGAACCGGTAAAGCGGGGAACGGGGAACGGGGAACGGGGAACGGTAAAACCCAGGTGGTTACCGTTCCCCGTTCCCCGTTCCCCATTCCCCTCTGTTTCCGCCTGCGCGAACGCCATCCGGTGCCCGGGGTACAACTCCGGCCCTGCGGCGAAGAGGCCGCGTAAGTGCTTCAGCGAGTGGTGCTTGGATGTTGATGAGAGCGGCGATCGTGGGCGCGCTGGCGATGCTCGCCTCCGGGGCGGAGGCGCAGGCGGTGCGCGGGCAGGTGTGGGCGGCCGACGGGAGCGCGGTGGCCGGGCTGCACGTGGAGGTGAGCGGCGCCGCGTGGGCGGACTCGGCGGTGACGGACTCGGCGGGGCGCTTCGCCGTGGAGCGGCCGGCCGGGGCCGGCGGCGACTCGCTGCGCGTGACCGTGGACGCGGCCGACCGCTCCGCGCGCGCCTTCCATCCGTCGGTGGCGGCGGTGCCGCGGGGGGAGTGGGACGACGAGGTGAGGATGGTGCTGGTGCCGCGCCGCTGGCGTATCGCCGGCGGGAGCATGGCGGGCACCGAGGTTCCGCTGAGCCTGGTGCGCGGCTTCACCCCCACCTGCCGCGGGTGCGCCAGCGGCTTCTTCCGCCGCGCCGTGGCCGACCTGGCCGGCGCCCGCAGCAGCACCGTGCCCGCCTGGCGCCCCGGCAGCTTTCCCCTGCGCGTGGCGTTCGACCACGAGTACACCTCCGAGCGCATCACCGGGCGCGACTCCGCGGCCTTCTGGCGCGACGCGGCGGAGCTGGAGGAGCTGGCGGGGATGAGCCTCTTCCGCCCCGCCCGCTTCGCGGACACCGCGCCCGGCGACGACCACGACCCGGACGACGTGGTGCTGGTGTGGGTGGAGCGCGGGCTGCGCGCGGCCGGGCTGGGCTCCGTCACCTACAGCGGCGGCGGCGACATCGGCTACGGCGCGGTGCGGCTCAACAACACCATCTCCTTCACCCGCACCCAGGTGCCGGGGCTCATCGCCCACGAGCTGGTGCACACGCTGGGGGTGGGGCACACCTGCAGTTGGTACTCGGTGATGGCGGACGTCACCATCTGCCCGCAGCAGCGCTCCCCCTCGCCCACCGCCGAAGACATCGCGTACCTGCAGGTGCACCTGGCGATGGGCACCCTCCAGCGCAACCACCGCGCGCGCTGGGGGATGGACGCGGCGCTGCGCGGCGAGCGGGAGATGCGCGTTCCGGATCTGAGGCTGGCGGGTCCGCGGTAAGAAGAAGGCTCACACAGAGGCACGGAGGCACAGAGATCACTTCATCTCTGTGCCTCGCTGTTTCTTACGATCTCCCTGAAGCGGGGGATCTCGGCGTACAGCGAGCGGCCGGGGCAGAGCGTCTCGGTGAAGTCGCGGTGCGTGGCGATGCTGTCGGCGGGGACGCGGTAGCGGCGGGCGAGGGCCGGGAGGAGGCGCTCCAGGGCGCGGCGCTGGCCGTCGGTGAGCTGGTCGTTCTCGAAGTTGCCCTCCACCACCACCAGCAGGTGGCCGGTGGGGTCATAGGGGGTGTTGGAGTCGCCCACGAAGCGGATGGGGCGGCCCTCGGCGATGCTGCCGTCCGTGGCCAGGTACAGGTGGTAGGGGACGTCAGGCCAGGGGCGCTTGGGGCGGCCGTTGCCCAGCGTGCCCGCGCTCTGCGAGAAGCGCTGGAGGGCCTGAAGCTTCTCGGCGGTGGAGCGCGCGGGGTTCTGCGGCTCGCCCGTGTGATGGATGGTGATGCGCCGCGGCACGTGGGTCTTCATCGCCGCGGTCGGCTGCTTGGCGCCCCACTCGGCGCGCGGCACGTAGCGGATGCCGTCCGGCACGGGCACGGCGGGCGCCGCGCAGGCCGCCAGCGAGAGGAGGACGGCGGCCGAAATCAGGGTCGTGGAGCTGCGGGGCATGTGAGTTGCTCGCCTGGTGGGGTGACTCGAACTTCGGAGGCTACATGGATCTGGTTACCTGGCTCATCGTGGGGCTGGTGGCGGGCGTGCTGGCGTCGCTCGTGATGGGCGGCGTGGGGCTGATCGGTGACATCATCATCGGCATCGTGGGCGCGTTCGTCGGCGGCTGGCTCTTTCGCCAGCTCGGGGTCACCACCCCGCTCAGCGGCCTCGCCGGCACCATCTTCACGGCGTTCATCGGCGCCGTGGTGCTGCTCGCCATCCTGCGGCTTGTAACGCGCGGCAGGCGGCGTCTGTGAAGGTGGGGAACGGGGAACGGGGAACGGTAACAGCTCAGGTGTTCCCCGTTCCCCGTTCCCCGTTCCCCGTTCCCCGTTCCCCGTTCCCCGTTCCCCGTTCCCCGTTCCCCGTTCCCCGTTCCCCGTTCCCCGCGTCTCACCCGTTCCAGTACCAGGCCACCAGCACGATGCCCACCGCGATGCGGTACCACGCGAACGGCTTGAAGTCGTTGCGGGACACGTAGGCCAGCAGCCCGCGGATCACCACCAGGGCGGAGATGAAGGCGACGACGAACCCCGTGGCGAACAGGGGGATGTCGGCGGTCGTCGCCACGTCCATGATGTCCCCCATCTTGATGACGGAGGCGCCCAGCATCGCCGGGATGGCCATGAAGAACGAGAACTCCGTGGCCGCCGTGCGCGACAGGCCCAGCCCCAGCCCGCCCATGATGGTGGCGCCCGAGCGCGAGAAGCCGGGCCAGATCATCGCCAGCACCTGGAAGATCCCCACCCCGAACGCCTTGCTCAGCGGGATGTCGTCCACCGAGTCCACGGTCGGCTTGCGGAAGTAGCGCTCCACCAGCAGGATGGCGATGCCGCCCACCACCAGCGCCAGCGCCACGGGAAAGGGCTTGAAGAGGTGAGCCTCGATCCAGTCTTCCGTGGGCACGCCGATCACCACGGCCGGGAGGGTGGCGACCACCAGGTTGATCATCAGGCCGCGCGACTTGGGCGTGCGCCAGGTGCGCAGCACGTCCACGATCTTCTGGCGGTACATCCACACCACCGCCAGGATGGCGCCAAGCTGGATGAAGATGATGAACGCGTTCTCCTTCTTCCCCTCGAAGCCCAGCCAGTCCTGCGCCAGGATCAGGTGCCCGGTGGAAGAGACGGGGATGAACTCGGTGGCGCCTTCCACGAGGCCCAGGATCACGGCCTTCAGGAACAGGTAAAGGTCCATTCTTTCGGTCCGGCAGAGGGATGAAGGGAGCTCGGACGGGCACGGCGCGCCCGCGGGGATCGGAACGGAGGTCCTAAGTGCGTGAGTGCGTGAGTGCGTGAGTGCGTTTTACTGCCGTTAGCGCACTCACGCACTAACGCACTCACGCACTGCTGTTCAGCACTCAGGACTCACTTTCCGTTCGTCGCAGCCGCGCCGACGCCGTTCCCACCGCCACGGTCACGGCCGAGCCCAGCAGGGCGAACCACAGGGTGTCGATCACCCTGGGGATGGCCCCGAACTGCTGCAGCGCCCAGAGCGCCGCCATCCCCGCGACGGCAACCGCCATGCCCGCCAGTGCGTCGCGCTCCCGCGCGCGCTTGGAAACGAGCCCCAGCAGGAACCCTCCCAGCAGCCCGCCGTAGGTGAACGAGGCGATCTGGAGCGCGATCACCACCAGCGGCGTTCCCGACGCGACCCACTGGAACGCGAGCGAAACGGCGATCATCACCGCGCCCCAGAACAGCGTGAAGCGCTTCCCCACCCTGAGCAGGTGCGCCTCGCCGCCGCGCCCCGTGAGCGGCAGGTAGATGTCGTGCACGGACACGGCCGCGAGCGCGTTGAGCGACGAAGACATGGCCGCCGCCAGGATGGCCGCCACCACCAGCCCGCGCACCCCGGTGGGCAGGTGCTCCACCGCGAAGCGCGGGAACACCGAGTCCGGCGGGGTGAAGGCCGCGCCCTGGTAGTACGCGAACAGGCCGACGCCGATCAGCAGGAAGAGGGCGAACTGGAGGAGGACGATGATCCCCGACCCCACCAGCGCCTTGCGCGCGTCGCCCAGCGAGGGCGAGGCCAGGAGGCGCTGCACGATGAGGTGGTCCGCGCCGTGGCTGGCCATGGTGAGGAAGGCGCCGCCCACGATGCCCGTGAGCAGCCACTTGGGGTCCGCGAAGCCGCCCGTGGGATGAAGGATGCGCAGCTTGTCGCCGGGCGCGGCGGCGGCCACGATGCCGCCCCACCCGCCGGGCACCAGCCGCACCAGCACCCACAGCACAGCGATGCCCCCCGCCACGTAGATGAAGAGCTGCGCCACGTCCACCCACACCACCGCGCGCAGCCCGCCGTAGTAGCTGTAGAGCAGCGTGAACACGCCGATGGCCACGATGCTCTGCCACACCGGGATCCCCACCACCACCGCCAGCGGCAGCGCGGTGGCGAAGATGCGCACCCCGTCCGCCAGCGTGCGCGTCACCAGGAAGATGAGGGACGCGAACCTGCGCGCCCGGTTGCCGAAGCGGCGCTCCAGCAGCACGTAGGCCGTGGCGATCTCGCCGCGGAAGTAGCGCGGCAGCAGGAAGATGGCGATGGCGATGCGCCCGATGCAGTAGCCCAGCGCCAACTGGATCATCCACAGGTCCGCCCCGTACGCCGTGGCGGGCACGCTGATGACGGTGAGCGCGCTGGTCTCGGTGGCCACCAGGCTGAAGCACGCCGCCCACCAGGGGATCGCCCGGTCGGCCAGGAAGTAGTCGCTCGCGTCCTTTTGCTGGCGCCCCAGCACGGCGCCCAGCACGGACACGAAGACGATGTAGCCGATGACGATGGCGAAGTCGAGCGCGGAGAATGTCACAGGAGCGGGTCCGTGGTTACGTAACTGCGGGGCTCACACAGAGGCACGGAGACACAGAGAGAGAGAGGTGCGCGTTAGGATAGACGGGGGCCATGCGCGACGCCAGGGCACGGCGGATGTCTCTGGCGGGTGACGGTGCTGTCCGCGCGCGCCGACACCGCGGGGCGGGGGGCGGGGCGGGCGCGGGGCGCAAGCGGAGGGAGGGCAATGGCTTGGCCTTCGCGGCCGCGGCGGCGCCGTGATTGCGCGGGGGAGCGGGTGTCCCATGCGGCTTTCCGCTCCTCGCCCCGTGTGCCCTATGACTGGATTCCGCCGTAGCCTGACCGCCTTCGCGGCGGCCCTCGCGATGCTCTGGACGCCCGCCGCGGCGCAGGACGGGCCCGTCACCGGGCGCGTGCGCGACGTACGCACCGGGGCTCCCGTGGAGGGGGCGCTCATCTCCATCCCGGGGCTTCGCGCGACGGCGCGCACGGACACCAGCGGCACCTTTGTGCTGCAGCGCGTTCCGGCCGGCACCTACGCCTGGACCGTGACGCGGCTGGGATACGTGCCGCTGAACCAGGAGGTGGAGCTGCGGCCCGGCGACTCCTTCACCGTGGGGATGATGCCGCGCCCGCTGGCCCTGGAAGGGGTCACCGCCCGCGTGCGGCGCGCCGAGCGCCTCCTGGGCCGCCGCCGCAACGCGGCGCCCGTGGGCGTGCTGGCGTTGGGGGAGGAACAGCTCGCGGGCGCCGCGCCCATGGCGGAATCGGCGGTGCGGCTCAACATCCCCATCCACCCGTGCTCCACCTCCGGGCGGGCGGACCAGGTGGACTGCGTGTGGCGCCGCGGGAAGTCCGTTTCCATCCGCCTGTTCATCGACGAGCGGCCGGCGTTCAGCCTGGCGCAGCTCGGCGGCTACAACTCCACCGACCTGTACCTGGTGGAGTTCTGGGGGGGTACGGAGATCCGGGTGTACACCCACCGCTTCGCCGAGCGGCTGGCCCGGGGCACGGAGCGGCTCATGCCGCGCCGCTAGCCGGCGGCGCGGCTCGCCAGGGCGCCCGCCACGCGCGCGACCACGTCCTCCCACGCGCCGGGGCGGGTCTGCCGGAAGAGGCGCATGGTGGGGTACCAGGGCGAGTCGTCGCGCCCCTCCATCCAGCGCCAGTCCGGGTCCGAGTGCAGCAGGGTCCAGACCGGCACGCCCAGCGCGCCCGCCAGGTGGGCCGGCATGCTGTCCACGGTGACCACCAGGTCCAGCGCCCGCATCACCCGCGCCGTCCGCAGCACGTCGTCCGAGCCGCTGACCGTGCCCAGCCACTCCGGGCGCTCCGCCAGCCCCGGCCCGCGCTGCAGCACGTGGAGCTCCACCCCCGGAACCTCCGCCAGCGGCGCCAGCAGGTGCGGGGGGATGGAGCGGCGCTCGTCCCACCCGCCCGCCTGCCACACGAGGCCCACCGCCAGGCGCCCGTCGCGGCGCAGGGGGGCGGGCTCCGCGTGCAGGTAGGGCACGCTGGCCGGGATGGCGCGGAAGAGGTGCGCCAGCTCCATCACCTCCACGTCCACATCGAACTCCGCCTCCGGCGTGCCGTCATGAAGGGGGAGCAGGCGCCCCATGCCGGGCGCGGTGCGCAGCAGGGGGATCAGCTCCGGCTGCGCCCAGAACGTCACCTCGCGCGCCACCTGTTTGAGCAGCGGCGCGTAGCGGACGAACTGTAGCGTGTCGCCCAGCCCATGGTAGCAGCGCACCAGAACGCGCTTCCCCCGGACGGGCGTCCCATCCCAGATCCACTGCTCGTGCCGCGGCAGGTGTGCGCACGCCACCCCGGCCCTTCCGCGCAGCACCTCGTCGCTCACCTCCCACGCCGCCGCGAACTCCCCGCGCCGCATGTGGCCGAACCACGCGGCCCCGGCGTCTGATTGCAATGCGTTCCTCCGGTTAACGGTGAAAGTGCGTGAGTGCGTTAGTGCGTGGGTGCGTCACGACAGCGGGGACCGTACAGGCCGCGGCGTGCGGAAGGGGGCGCACTCCGGCCATCCAGCCGCGGCCAGAGTTCTCAGGCGCCGCGGCGGTCAGGGGGTGCTTCGTCGCACCGGCCCGTGGAAATCGCCTCCTCCCCCAGGGGTTTGGGGGAGGAGGTCGGGAGGAGAGGGCCCTCTCCGCACGCTCGACCCCACGCACTAACGCACCCACGCACTAACGCACTTCCCTCCACCGGAAGCGCTTGAGCGACGTACGGTCGCGCGCGTCGAACTCCACTCCCTCCTTTTCCAGGAGAAAGCGCTGCACGAGCTGGCCGCCCGGCGTGGCGCGGCCCACGCTGATGCCGCCGCGCGCGTTGATCACGCGGTGCCAGGGGACGGTGGAGTGGTCCGGGAGGGCGTGCAGGGCGTAGCCCACCAGCCTCGCGTGGTCCGGCATCCCGGCGAGGGCGGCCACGTCGCCGTAGGTGAGCACGCGGCCCGGCGGGATGCGGCGGACCACCTCGTAGATGCGGTTGTGGCTGGTGGATGTAGGCACGCCCCAGAATGCGCCCGCGACGCCCATCCGGCAAGTTGGCCCACACAGAGGCACGGAGGCACAGAGTCAAGTTCTTCTCTGTGCCTCCGTGCCTCTGTGTGAGCCTTGCCGTCCCTTCAGCCGCCGCGTAGTGTCCCGGACCACACCCACCTCCACCCGTTCCAGGCCGCAAGATGCAAAGACTCCTGTGCGCGCTCGCCGCGGCGGCGCTCGCCACCGTACCCGCCACGGCGCAGGCGCGGCGCCCGCTGGTGCCGCTGGACCTGTACCACATGCGCACCGCGTCCGACGTGGCGCTGGCGCCGGACGGGGAGAGCGTGGTGTACGTGGTGACCCAGGCCGACTCCGCCACCAACCGGTACCGCCGCGACCTGTGGATCGCCAGGACCGACGGCGGAGGCACCCCGCGCCGCCTCACCTGGACGGCCAGCGCGGGCACCGGCTCGCCCGTCTTCTCGCCGGACGGGCGGCGGCTCGCCTTCGTGAGCGCGCGCGAGGGCGGCCGGGCGCAGGTGTGGGTGCTGCCGCTGGCCGAGGGGGGCGAGGCGTGGCCCCTCACCGACCTGCGCACGGGCGCGGCCGGGCCCGTGTGGTCGCCGCGCGGCGACCGCATCGCCTTCACCTCGGCCCTCACGCCCGCCGAGCTGGACAGCACGCGGCGCGACACGGCGGCCGCACAGGTGGACGCGGGCGCCATCCGCCGCATCGACCAGGACCGCCGCGCGGCGCTCGCGGCCATCCGCGCCAAGCTGCGCGACGACGCCCGCGACAGCGACCCGCGCCTGGTGACCCGCCTCAACTTCATGGGCGAGACCTCCATCGAGGAAGAGCGCTGGCGCCAGCTCTACGTGGTGGAGGTGAGGCCGGACGCGAAGCCCGTGCGGCTCACCTCGGGCGCGTGGGCCAGCACCGCGCCCTCGTGGTCGCCGGACGGCGCGTCGCTCGTCTTCTCCTCCGCCCAGCCGCGCGGGCAGCACCACCCGGACATGGAGGAAGAGGCGGAGCTGGTGGTGATCCCGGCCGGGGGCGGCACCCCGCGCACCATCGCCGAGGCAGGGTACGAGGAGAGCTCGCCCCGCTACACGCCGGACGGGCAGTACATCGTCTACGTCCGCCAGCACGTGGACACGCCCTTTCGCACGGCGGTCAACAGCGAGCTGGTGGTGATGAGGGCGGACGGCACGGGGCGGCGCAGCGTGACCGGGCCCATGGACCGCTCGGTGGGGCAGTTCGCGTTCGGGCCGGGCGGGTGGCTGTACTTCACCGTGCAGTCGGAGGGGGCCGTTCCCCTCTACCGCACGCGGCTGGACCGCATCGCGCCGCAGCGGGTGGCGGGGGGGCCGCGCGGGGTGCTCTCGTTCGACGTGGAGGGGCGCACGGTGGCGTGGTCGCAGACGAGCCCGCAGAGGCCCAGCGACGTGTACGCCGCGGCGCTGGACGGCTCGGGTGAGCGGCGGCTGAGCGCCCTCAACGACTCGCTGCTGGCCCGGGTGCACGTGGGGGAGTACGAGGAGATCTGGTACCCGTCGTTCGACGGGCGGCGCACGCAGGGGTGGATCATCCGCCCCATCGGCTACACGCCGGGGTCGCGCCCGCCGCTGGCGGTGGAGATGCACGGTGGCCCGCACGCCATGTGGGGCCCCGGCGAGGCGAGCATGTGGCTGGAGTACCAGTCGCTGGCGGGCGCGGGGTACACGGTGTTCTTCAGCAACCCGCGCGGCTCCGGCGGCTACGGCGAGCAGGGCCTCCAGAGCATCCACCGCAACTGGGGCACGCCGCCCGCGCGCGACATCCTCATCGGCGCGGACAGCGTGATCGCCCGCGGGCTGGCGGACCCGGCGAAGCAGGCCGTGACGGGCGGGAGCTACGCGGGCTACATGACGGCGTGGATGATCGCCAAGGAGGCGCCGGAGCGCTTCCGCGCGGCGGTGGCGCAGCGCGGCGTGTACGACCTTTCCATCTGGTGGGGCGCCTCCAACACCTGGCGGCTCTTCGAGGGCGAGTTCGGCGGGCGGCCGTGGGAGCAGGCGGAGATCGCGCGCGAGCAGTCGCCCCTCACCCACGTGGCCAACGTCAGGACCCCGCTGCTGATGCTCCACGGCGAGCAGGACTACCGCACCACCATCGCCGGGGCCGAGGCGTTCTACCGCGCCCTCAAGGTCCTCAACCGCCCGGTGGAGTTCGTGCGCTACCCGCGCGAGGGGCACGAGCTCACCCGCTCCGGCGAGCCGGCGCACCGGGTGGACCACATGCTGCGCATCGTGGAATGGTTTGAGCGTCACGTGCGTCCAGACGCGGGGTGACCCCGGGAACGGCGATCTCACACACGGGCACGGAGTGCTTCCATCCATGCCTTTGGAGGCTTGAAGATGAATCCGCCCGATCCACGACACGGCGACGACGAGGGTTCCTTCGCGGTCGCCGAGGGCGCGGGGCTCTACCGGCTGCTGGTGGACAGCGTGAGGGACTACGCCATCTTCGCGCTGGACGCGGAGGGGCACGTCCTGAGCTGGAACGCGGGCGCCGAGCGCCTCAAGGGGTACGCGCCGGAGGAGATCATCGGCCGCCACTTCTCCGTCTTCTACCCCCGCGCGGACGTGGAGGCCGGCAAGACGGTCTGGGAGCTGGAGACGGCCATCCGCGAAGGGAGCGTGGAAGACGAGGGGTGGCGCGTGCGCAAGGACGGCACGCGCTTCTGGGCCAACGTGGTGATCACCGCGCTGAGGGACGAGGCGGGGACGCTGGTGGGCTTCGCCAAGGTCACCCGCGACCTCACCGAGCGCCGCCGCGGGGAAGAGATGCTGCGCCAGAGCGAGGAGCGGTTCCGCCTGCTGGTGCAGAGTGTGAGGGACTACGCCATCTTCATGCTGGACCCCGCCGGCCGCGTGGTGAGCTGGAACGCGGGCGCCGAGCGCATCAACGGCTACACGCCGGAAGAGATCATCGGCCGGCACTTCTCCATCTTCTACCCCGAGGCGGACCTGGAGGACGGGAAGCCGCAGTGGGAGCTGGAGACGGCGACGCGCGAAGGGAAGTGGGAGGAGGAGGGGTGGCGCGTGCGCAAGGACGGCTCGGTGTTCTGGGCCAGCGTGCTGATCGCGGCGCTGCACGGCGCCGACGGCACGCTGCTGGGCTTCACCAAGGTGACGCGCGACCTCACGGAGCGCCGCGCGGCCCAGGAGCGGCTGATGGCGGACGAGCGCCGCATCGCCGAGGCGGAGGCGGCGAGCCGCGCCCGCAGCGAGTTCCTGGCCTCCATGTCGCACGAGCTGCGCACCCCCATCAACGCCACGCTGGGCTACACGGAGCTGATGGAGATGGGCGTGGGCGGCGACGTGACGGAGCAGCAGCGCGACTTCCTGGGCCGCATCCGCAGCACGCAGCAGCACCTGCTGGGTATCATCACGGACCTGCTCAACTACAGCCGCATCGAGGCCGGCCAGGTGGAGTACGACCTCGCCCCGGTGCCGCTGGGCGACATCATCGACGCGGTGCTCCCCATGGTGGAGCCGCAGGCGCTGTCCAAGGGCCTGGCCCTGGTGCGCGGCCCCTGCGCCGGCGTGCTGGGCATCGCCGACCGCGCCAAGGCCCAGCAGATCGTGCTCAACCTGCTGGGCAACGCCGTCAAGTTCACCCCCGCCGCCGGCAGCGTCACCATCGCCTGCGCGGCGGAGGGCAAGCGCGCCGTCATCACCGTGGCCGACACGGGCGAGGGGATCGAGCCGAACCAGCAGGCCGCCATCTTCGAGCCCTTTGTGCAGCTCGGCCGCTCGCTCACCAGCGGCCACGAGGGCACGGGCCTGGGCCTGGCCATCAGCCGCGACCTGGCCCGCGCCATGGGCGGCGACCTCACGGTGCGCAGCGTGCCGGGCGAGGGCGCGGTGTTCACGCTGGCATTGGAAAGTGCGTGAGTGCGTTAGTGCGTAAGTGCGCTGAACCGTTGTTAACGCACTCACGCACTAACGCACTCACGCACTTCTGTCACGGGTACACGTAGACGTCCTCGTCCGCCGTCATCCGCTCCCACGAGTAGCGGAAGCCGGCGTAGATCGTGTCGTCCTCCAGCTTCACGAAGAGCTCGTCGTTGAGGTAGTTGGCGGAGTGGGAGAGGTTGTGGGAGCCGGTGAAGACGATGCGGCGCGTGGCGGTGCTGCCGGCGTACTTGCCCTTTACCAGGATGAACTTGTCGTGGGTGTTGATGCGGCGCACCTCGATCCCCGCGCCGCGCAGCGTGGCCAGCGACTGGGAGCCGATGGAGCCCACCGCCACCGATACCCAGCACCCCTGCCGCTTCTTTGCCACCAGCAGCTCGGCCACGTTGGCGCGCGTGTCGTTGAACATGTTCTCGGCCACGCGGATGGCACAACTGGTGTCCGGCTCGATGTAGGTGAGCCGGTTGTAGACGAGGTCCGTCTGCTGCTCGGGCGAGGCGTACACCTGCAGGTTCGCCACCGAGCCGCCGAAGTAGCCGCGCCCCGCGGACGAGTCGTAGTAGTCGTTGGAGGCGAAGCCCGTCTTGTTCCACAGCTTCGTCCAGTACTCGCCCACGAAGTTGTCGTACAGCGTGCGGTCGCCGTACACCGTCACCGTGTTGTTGTAGGTGTTGGCGCCGGTGGCGTACGTCATGTTGGCCGAGCCGAACCAGGTGACGTAGTCGCGCGTGGCCCCGGCCGCGTCTTTTGTGCGGCTGATGAGGAGCAGCTTGGAGTGCATGATGGCGCTGGACGCCTTCGCGATGCACCCGTCCCACCCCGCCCCCGTGTACGACCCGCCGTTCATGCACCAGCGGAAGCGCGTCCCCGCCCCGCCGTCCAGGTAGCGCTGCAGGTCCTCGGGCGAGGTGTCGGCGACGTCCTCCGGGTCGCCGGGGTGATGGTTGCCGCTGAGCACCACGTACACGCTCACCCCGCGGTCCTTGGCCCGCTGCAGCGCCGCCTGCACCGTGTTGGCGCTGATGTTGTGGATGGCCGTGCGGATGGTGGCCCCCGCCGGCGCGTTGTCGATCAGGTAGACCAGGTGGTTGAGGATCGAAAGATCCTGCGTGACCCCCGCCCTCATGTCGGTGAAGTGCGCCTCCAGCCGCACCCCCCCAACGTTGGATGCCGCCATCACGCGCCTGGGCGCGGCGGGCACGTGGGGCGCGGCGACAGGCTCGCACGCCGCGAGGGCGAGCAAGCAGCACAGGGCGATACGGCGCATGGTTCTCCGGGAAGCGGGAAGCGTAGTGGGACCCCCACAATTAGGCCAGAATTGCGCCCCGCCCCCAACTCCTTGTTCCTCAATCAGTTATCTGTTTTCCCCTTCTTCCCCTCCCCCAAAAACCGCTGCAGACCGATGCGCCGTCTGCACCCATCCGGTGCATCCCCCCCTCTCTGTGTCTCTGTGCCTCTGTGTGAGCCAAAATCGGTCTATACGATTACCCGGCACGGTTTTAGCCTGTGCCCCCCCGCACACGGAACCATCTACCGAGCGGGGCGAAGATGCGCGCAATCTGGGGCTGGACGGGAGCAGGGCTGGTACTCGCGGCGGGCGTCGCGGCCTCCTGCGGAGAGAACGAAACGCCGGGCGTGACCGAGAGCGCCCCCGCCCGCACCGAGAGCGCGTCTCCCGCGCCCGCGGCCCCGCCCGTCGCGGCCACGCAGAACACGGACGAGCTCCGCGCGCGCATCGCCGCCCGGGCCGACTCGGCGGACCGCGCGCTGCGCAAGCTGCGCGGCCTGTCGCGCGAGGACCGCGCCGATCTGCGCAAGGACGTGAACGCCACCCACCTCGCCGCGGCGCAGGCGGCCGGCCCGCGTGCCTCCAGCGAGGCGGAGATCTCGCGGCTGCGGCGCTCGGGGCGCCTGGTGGAGCTGGAGGACAGCACCAGGTACTGGGTGCTGCGCGACCTCACCTACTCCGTGCCCTTCGCCACGCCCGACGCGCGCGCCACGCTCACGGAGGCGGCGCGCCGCTTCCAGGCGCGGATGGACTCGGCGGGGGCGCCGCCCTTCCGCCTCACGGTGACCAGCGTGCTGCGCACCGACGAGTCGCAGGCCGACCTGCGCAAGCGCAACCCGAACGCGGCCGCGGGCGTGAGCGCGCACGAGTTCGGCACCACCATGGACATCTCGCACATCCGCTACGCGCCGCCCGCGTCCGAGCCCGGCCTGCCCCCCGAGCTCGCGCAGCTCCAGGACTCGCTTCTGGCGGACGTGGCGAAGAAGCACGCCGCCACCCTGCAGGGCGAGCTGGGCCGCGTCCTGCGCGCCATGCGCAGCGAGGGCAAGCTGCTGGTGATGATGGAGCGCCAGCAGCCCGTCTATCACACGACCGCCAGGCGGTAAAAAGCGGGGCTCACACAGAGGCACAGAGGCACAGAGACGAGTTCTTCTCTGTGCCTCTGTGTCTCTGTGTGAGCCTATTTCCCGGCTCTGGACGCCTCGTAGAACTCGATGAGGCGCTCCGGCGGGATCGCGGCGATGGAGCGCCCGACCACGTCCAGCGGCAGGTCTTCCAGGCGCTTGAAGCGGAGGCACGACTTGCCCATGTCCAGCTTCTTCCCCGCCTTCGCGAACTCGCCGGCGATCCAGGCGGAGTGATCGGGGTCCGCGTAGGCGCCCATCAGGTACAGGGCGTAGTGGTTCTTTTGAGCCGCGAGGGCGGCGTAGGCCAAGGGCTGCTTGTTGTACGTCTTGGGATAGCGCTCCAGCGGGATGCCGTAGTTGAGCATCCCCGATCCCACGGTTTCGCTGTACCCATCCGGCAGGTTGCGCAGGACGACGTCGCGCATGGTGGCGACCACGGCGCGGCGGTCTTCGGGCAGCGAGGCGAGCAGCTCTTCCGGGGTGTTGGCGGTCATCTCTGTGCCTCTGTGTCTCTGTGTGAGCCCTATCGGTCGATCCCCTCGCCGATGCGGTGATACGGGGGAAGCGAGACGGGGAGGCGGCCGCGGATGGCGGCGGCGCCCAGCAGCGCCCGCGCGGCGGCGACCTCGCTGGCCGCGCCGCTGTCCCACGCCAGGAGGTAGGCGGGCGCGGAGGGGAAGGACCCCAGCAGGTACGGGCTCCCCAGCGACACGGCGATCACCGGCCGGCCGGACGCGGCCACGCTCTCCACCCACGCGCCGAAGCCGCCGCCGATCCCCAGCGCGCGGTACTGCACGGGCGAGATGGCCACGCTCGCCACCACCACCTCCGCCGCCGCTGCGCGCGCGCGCAGCGAGTCGAACACCGCCGCGGAGGTGCCGGGCCCCACCCGCGCCCGCTCCACCACCAGCCCGCCCGCGGTCAGCTCGCGCTGCAGCATCTCCCCCTCGCCGCCCCGGCTGGCGTAGGTGACGTGCAGCACGCGCGTGCCGCGGCGCACGGGGACCGCGCCGTTGCGGTCGCGCACCAGCACGATGGAGCGCTCGGCGACCGCACGGGCAACGCGGGCGTGCTCCGGCGTGCCCACCGCGCGGGCGAGCGGCGGCGCGGCGGCCCGTGGGCGGTGAAGCCCGGCCCTGGCCTTGGCCCGCAGCACCCGCCGCGCCGCGTCGTCGATGCGCGCCTGGGGGATGCGGCCCGCCCTCACCGCGCTCACGATGGAATCCACCACCTCCTCGTGGCCGGGAGGCTGCAGCAGCGCGTCGGCGCCGGCAAGGAGGGCGCGGATGCTGGCCTCGGCCACGGGGTACGCCCGGGTGACGGCGCCCATGTTGAGCGCGTCGGTGAACACGATCCCGTCGAAGCGCAGCTCGTTGCGCAGGAGGCCGCCCACGATGCGCGGCGAGAGCGACGCGGGCGGCGCGGAGGCCCCCTCCACCCCCTGCACCGCGATGTGCCCCACCAGCACCCCGTCCATCCCCGCGCGGGCGGCGGCGCGGAAGGGGACCAGCTCCACGCGCTCCAGCCGCGCCGCGTCGCCGGAGATGGCGGCGAGGCCCACGTGCGAGTCCGCGTGCGTGTCGCCGTGCCCGGGGAAGTGCTTGCCCACCGTGAGCAGCCCGCCCTCGCGCGCCCCCGCGATCCACGCGGAGGCCATGCGCGCCACCGCCTCGGGCGACTCCCCAAAGGAGCGCACGTTGATGATGGGGTTGGCGGGATTGGAGTTGACGTCCAGCACCGGCCCGAAGGTGAGGTGGATCCCCACCGCGCGCGCCTCGGCCGCCGTCACGCGGCCGGCCTCGCGCGCCAGCCCCTCGTCGCCCGCCGCGCCGAAGGCCATGGCGGGGGGCATGGAGGTGCCGCCGGGGGTGAGCCGCATCCCGGGCCCCGTCTCCAGGTCCGACACCACCAGCAGGGGGACGGCCGCCCGGCGCTGGGCCGCGTCCAGCTTGGCCGCGAGCCCCTGCGGCGTGCCGATGGACACGATCAGCCCGCCCACCTCGCCGCGCCCCACCCACTCCAGCATCCGCCCGGCCTCCTCCGCGTCCGCCGCCGGCGCCTTGCCGCTGATCCACGGAAACACGAGCTGCGCCACCCGCTGCCGCGTCGTCATCCCCGCCAGCGTGCGCTCCACCCACGCCTCCCCCGCATCCGGCGCCTCGGCGGTGGGCGCGGGAGAGGGCGGCGGCGGCGGCGCGGCGGGCGCGGGCGGACGCGCGGGCGAGCAGGCGGCCAGCATCACCGCCAGGAAACCCCAGTTCTTCATGGATTGCACGCGATCGGATTGCGGGGAGGAAGGATCGGAGCGCGACCCGCACTCTCTGTGCCTCCATGCCCCTGTGTGATCCCTGTTGTTGACTTCCGACAACACCCGCCTCTATACTGCTGTCGGAACCCGACATCACCCACCCCGGGCCGGATCAACATGCGCTGGACGAGGCGTTGGCGGAAGCGGCTGCGGGCCGTGGTCCGCAAAGACGCGGTGGAGCGCGAGCTGGACGAGGAGCTCGCCTTCCACCTGCACCTGGAGACCGCCCGCAACCTGCGCGCGGGGATGCCCCCGGCGGAGGCGCGGCGGCAGGCGCTGCTGGCGTTCGGCGGGGTGGAGAAGCACAAGGAAGAGGTGCGCGACGCCCGGTGGCTGGCGTGGCTCGGCGGGCTCTCGCTCGACTTCAGGCTCGCCTTCCGCATGCTCGGCAAGTACCCCGGGCTCACCCTGGTGGGCGGGCTGGCGATAGCGTTCGCCATCTTCGTGGGCGCGGGCACCTTCCACTTCGTCAACCAGTTCATCGACCCCACGCTCCCCTTCGCGGACGGCGAGCGCGTGGTGGGCGTGCGCTACTGGGACCGGGCGGCCAACCAGGAAGAGCTCCTCCTCCCCCACGACCTGCGCGCGTGGCGGGAGGAGGTGCGCACGCTGCGGGAGCTGGGCGGCTTCCAGACGCTGGAGCGCGGCCTGGCCGTGGGGCGCGCGGCGGGGGAGCCGGTGCGGGTGGCCCGCATGAGCGCCGCGGGCTTCACCGTGGCGGGCACGCGGCCGCTGCTGGGCCGGGCGCTGGTGGATGCGGACGCGCGGCCCGGCGCGGAGCCCGTGGTGGTGCTGGGGCACGACGTGTGGCGGACGCGCCTGGGCGGCGACCCGTCCGTCCTGGGCCGCACGGTGCGGCTCGGCGGCGAGCCGGTCACGGTGGTCGGGGTGATGCCGGAGGGCTTCGCCTTCCCCCGCGACCACGCCCTGTGGGTGCCGCTGCGGCTGGACGACACCGGGCCGCTGCGGGTGTTCGGGCGGCTGGCGTCCGGGGCCACGCGCGCCGAGGCGGAGGCGGAGGCGGGCGCCCTGGCGGCACGGGCCGCGCTGCGGGACCCCGCGCGCTACCGGCACCTGGGCGTGCAGGTGATGCCGTACGCGGAGTCGCTCTACAGCATGCGCATCGGGCTGATGATCCGGCTGCTCGTCTACCAGCTCAACGTGTACGCGGTCCTGTTCCTGGTGCTGGTGTCCGCCAACGTCGCCCTGCTGATGTTCGCGCGGGCCGCCACGCGCGAGCGGGAGCTGGTGGTGAGAAACGCCCTGGGGGCCACCCGGCGGCGCATCGTCACGCAGCTCCTGGCGGAGTCGCTGGTGCTGGCCGGCATCGCCACCGTGGCCGGGCTGGCCGCCACGGGGCCCGCCATGCGCTGGATCGCCCGCAAGCTGCAGGAGATGGGCGGCGAGCTCCCCTTCTGGTTCGCCGTGGACGTGTCGCCGCGGACGGCGGCGTACGCGGCGGTGCTGGCGCTGGTGGCGGCGGCGGTCGCGGGCGGGGTGCCGGGGCTCAAGGCCACCGGGCGCGGGATGCAGGCGCGGCTCAAGCAGGCGGGCACGGGCGCGGGAGGGCTGCGCCTGGGCGGCGTCTGGACGGCGATCGTGGTCGTGCAGATCGCGGCCACGGTGGTGTTCACGGGCGTGGCCTACGTGGTGGTGCGCCAGGCCGCGCGCTCCGTATCCGGCGATCCATACTTCCCGGCCGGGCAGTACCTGGGGATGAGGATCGAGATGGACCGCGACGCCGCCGACACGCTGGACGCGGCGTTCGCGCGGAGCTACGCCCTGCGCGTGGCGGAGCTGGAGCGGCGCGTGGCGGAGCACCCCGCCGTGGCGGGCGTCGCGGTGGCCGAGCGGCTCCCCATCGCCTCCCACGCCCCGTCGCCCATCGAGGTGGACGGTGCCCCGGCGCGGCACCAGGTCTTCTCGGGCGCGGTGGACCTGGGCTTCTTCGCCACCATGAACGCGCCCGTGCTGGCCGGCCGCGCGCTCGCCCCGCGCGACCTGGGGGAGGGCGCCCGCGCGGTGGTGGTGAGCGCGTCGTTCGTGGAGGAGGTGCTCGGCGGCGGGAGCGCCGTCGGGCGGCGGATCCGGTACGCGCAACGGCCCGGGGAGCCGGGGCCGTGGTACGAGATCGTGGGCGTGGTGAGGGACCTGGCGGCGGACCGCGCCGGCTCGCTGGACCTGGAAGACCCGCCGGGCGGGCGCGTGTACCACCCGCTGGCGCTGGACCGGGGCGGGATCTACCCCCTTCACCTGGTGGCGCACGTGCGGGGCAGCCCGGGCGCGCTGGCCCCCGTGCTCCACGCGCTGGCCGGGTCCGTGAGCCCCGCGCTCCGCCTGCACGAGCCCGAAACGCTGGACCGCGCCAACCGTGACCAGGACATCCTCTGGCGGCTGTACGCGGACCTGGTGCTGCTGGTGAGCGCGGTGGCGCTCGTCCTCTCCCTGGCCGGCATCTACGCGGTGATGTCGTTCACCGTGGCGCGGCGCACGCGGGAGATCGGGGTGCGCGTGGCGCTGGGCGCCCGGCCGCGCGGGGTGATCCGCGGCGTGCTGGGGAGGCCGCTGGTGCAGGTGGGGGCGGGCGTGGCGCTGGGGTGCGTGCTGGTGGCCGCCCTGGTCTGGAGCCTCACCGGGGGCCGCGCCACCCTGCGCGACGGCGCCCTCCTCCTGGCCTGGGGCGCGGGGATGCTGGGCGTGTGCGGCCTCGCCTGCATCGGCCCCGCCCTGCGCGCGCTCCGCGTGGAGCCCGCCCGCGCCCTGGGCGCCGAGGTCTAGCTCACACAGAGGCACGGAGGCACGGAGGCCTTCATCTCTGTGCCTCCGTGTCTCTGTGTGATTCCTGGTACAGCCTCAGCTCCTCGCGAAGCCCCGTCAGCAGCCGCGTCGCCAGCTCGGACGCGTGCTCGTCGGTGAGCGGCTTCCACCACTCGGGCGACTCGACGCGGTACTCCAGCGGCTGCCCGGCGTTGTGCCACACGAGCCACACCGCGTGCTCGGACGACTGAAGGACGGGGCGCTTCTCCTTGCTGCGCAACTGCGCGTGCACGGCCTGGAACACCGCCCGGGTGGCCTGCTCCCACTCCGCCTGGTCCTTCTCCGCTCGGGCCATGGTTCCCTTCGGGCGATTCGTTGGAGGCGCGCTGCTCCCCGCGATTATACCGCCGCGCCCCGCGGCGCGGAAGCCCGCGCGGACGCTCCGCTCAGCGCGCGGGGCGCCAGGGATCGCGCGGGTTGAAGTGCTCGTACACCGTGCGGGACACGGCGCGCAGCAGGCGCGAGCCCTCGTTCCCCTCCTGGTAGCCGGTGTCCGCCTGGTTCTTGGTGATCACGGCGAGCACGTAGTCGCCCCCGGCCGCGTTCACCAGCAGCACCTCCGAGCGCGAGCGGTCCACGAACCCCTGCTTGGAGGCGGCCTGCACCGTGGGCGGGATCTGCGAGAGCGCCTCCCCCTTCCAGTAGCTGTTGGTGAGCATCCGGTACATCTCTTCGGACGCGCGGCGGCTCACCGCGCGCCCCTGGCGGATCATCACCAGCGACTCCGCGATCTCGCGCGGCGTGGTCTGGCCCCAGCCGTAGCGCGTGCGTGCCTCTTCGCGCCCCGGCGTGCGCGAGTTGACGCGCGTGTGGCGGAAGCCGTGCGCCGCCAGCCACTCGTTGACCGCCACGCCCCCGCCCACCTCCGCCTGGATCCACAGGCTCGCCACGTTGTCGCTCACCGTGAGCATCAGGAAGGCCAGCTCCCGCAGCGGAAGCGTGTCGCCCGGCGCCATGTACGCCACCACGTCCGTGCTCTCCACGTAGCGGTAGTTGAGCGTGTCCGGGCGCGGCACGCGTGCCTCCAGGCTCATCTTCCCCTGCTCCACCCGGTCGAAGAGGGTGAGGAGGATGGGCACCTTGATCATGCTCGCGGTGGGGAACACCGAGTCCGCGTCCATCTCCACGCCCGCCCCCGTGCGCAGGTTGCGCACGTAGATCCCAACGTCGCCGCGGAAGCCGCGCACCACCTCGCGCAGCCTGGCCGCGAGCGCCGCGTCGGTGCGCGCCGCCTGCGCGTGGAGGGGCGTGGCCAGCAGGAGGAGGAGGCCCAGCAGGACGATTCGGCGCATGAGGCGGGGATGTTGAAAGGTCAGCGGATGAAAGTGCCGGGCACGCCTTCCATGCGCAGCGCCGTTCTCCCGCGCAGCGTGGTGACGTGAAGCGTCTTCGTCTTGAAGGCGGGCGGGATGATGTTGCCGGCCGCGAGCTCCACCGTCATGGTGCGCACCGCGGGATCGGGAACGGCGTACCACCTGCGCGGCACCTGCGCGGCCGGGTACGCCACCCCGATGCGCCGCGGCCGCGCTCCCTTCCACGCCGCGACGGCGAACTCCGCCCTGCCGCCTGGCGCCGTCGTCCCGCTCACGGTGCGCCCATCGGAGAGCTCCACGGCCACGTCCACGTTGCGCCACCCCCCGCCCGACTCCGGCTCGGTGACGCGCACCACCAGGGGAGCCGCGTCGCCCAGGCGCTCGTACTGCGCCTCCGCCCGCGTCTCCATCCCCGCGGAGCCGAACGAGGGCGGCGGCCCGCTCTCCGCCACGAGCTGCACCCGGTCGCCGCGCCGCGTCCACGAGCCCCGCGCCACCTGGTCCAGCGCCCCGTACGTGAGCGCGAACTCGAACCGCCCGTCGCCCCCCAGCACGATCTCCGCCGCCATCTCCCGCACCCCCTGCAGCGAGTAGCGCCCCGCCAGCCCCTCCTGCGCCTCGCCCGGCGCCGCGAGGAGCACGAGCAGAGCCAGGAGGAGCGCCCCTCTCTGTGTCTCTGTGCCTCTGTGTGAGATCAAGTCACTTCCCTCGTGCAGGATCACCGGCAGACGGGCGGCGCGTCCAGGCTCTCGTCGCGCGCCATGCGACGCACGTCCAGGTACTGCACGGTGGCGGGCTCCGTGGGCGCCAGGGTGATGGTGACGCGCAGGTCGCCGCCCGCGCACCGCATGCGCCACCGCCCGCGCAGGGCGTTATCGGCCACGAACGGCCCCTCGTTGCGGCACTCGCCCCCGGCGGCGGTGCGCAGGCGGTCCAGGGCGGCGCGGCGGCGCGCCTTTGGCTCGTCCAGGAACAGGTTCATGGCGGCCAGGCTGTCGGCCAGCGGCTCGCTCCAGCGCGCCACCAGCCGCGACACCTGCTCGCGCCGCTCCAGCAGCACGGGCGCCGGCTGCAGCGCTCGCACGGTGAGGCCGCCCGTCTTCGCGAGCAGGTCCAGCGCCTGCTCGGTGACGCCGCCCCAGCTCGTGTACGTGAGGTTGCCCATCGCCACGATCCCCACGCCGTACTCGGGGAGCCAGCGCATCAGCGACCCGAAGCCGGGAAGGCCGCCCGTGTGCGACACCGAGGTGCGGAAGAGGCACGTCTGCCGCACGCCCAGCCCGTAGCCATAGCCGCCGGCGCTCAGCGTCACGCGCCCCGCGGTGTCGCGCACGGCGGACGCGCCGCTGTAGCGCGCCACCTGCTGCATCTCGCGCACGGACGCGCGCTTCAGGGGGCCGCGCTCGGCGCCGTCGCGCGGGGGCCAGGCGTCCAGCATGAAGGCCACCCAGCGCCCCAGGTCGCTCACGGAGGTCAGCATCCCGCCCATGGGCCCGAAGGCGCCGTCGGGAAGCTGCTTCTCCTCCAGCCACTCCCCGTCCTGCCGCCGGTACCCGTGCGCCAGCCGGTGCGCGGGCACCTCCGCCGCCTCCAGCGTGGTGACGTTCATCCCCAGCGGCCGCAGCACGCGCTCCTGGATGTAGCGCGGGTACGGCATCCCGCTCACTTTGGCGATGATGCGGCCCAGGATGGCGAAGCCGTAGTTGGAGTACTCGTACCCCGTGCCCGGCGCGGTGGAGAAGGGGATGCCCGCCCTCATCATCCGCGACATCTCCTCGTCGGTGGCGGCGAGCTGCTGGTCGCCCCACGGGTTGTCTTCGGGGAAGCCCTCGGAGTGGGTGAGGAGGTGGCGGATGGTGATGCGGGGCGCGTCGCCGGTGGGGTAGCGCAGCCCGGCCAGCTCGGGCACGTAGCGCTCCGCCGGGTCGTCCAGCGCCAGCTTCCCCTCGTCGCGCAGTTGCAGGATGGCCGCCGCCGTGAATCTCTTGGTCATGGAGGCGATGCGGAACACGGTGGCCGTATCCACCGGCGCGCGCGACCGCACCTCGCGCACCCCCGCCGTCCCCACGTGCACCACGCGCCCGTCCACCACGATCCCGTACGCGATCCCGGGTACGTGCGACCTTTCCGCGAACTCCCTCATCGCCCGGTCGATCTGCGGAAACGCGCCGCTCAGCCGCGCCAGCCGCTGCGGATCCGCCGGCGCCGCCAGCGACCTCATCGGCTGCGCCTGCGCCTGCGCCGCCAGTGCGACCGCCGCGCCCAGCGCGAGGAGAGTGGACCGCATTTTCATCGGCTTTCCAGGAAGAGGGTCATCGTTCTGGGGAGCGTTTGGGGTGAGGGCGGCGCGGCGAGGGGGCCTCTCCTCCCGGCCTCCTCCCCCAAACCGCTGGGGGAGAAGGCGATTTCCAGCGATCCCCGCGCCGTTGTAGGGGCAGCGATGCATCGCGGCGCGCGGGCGGTTGAAACCGCTGCAACGACTACACGAAGTCCCCCTGCGGGGACTACCGAGTTTCTGCTCGGGCGGAGGATCTACTCCGCGCGACGCGGCCTGGCGAGTGAAGTCGCGGCAACAACAGCACCAAGTCCGCCTTCGCGGACTGATCTTCCAGCATCAGCCGGAACGGTGTAGTCCCCGCAGGGGGACTTCGTGTAGTTGTTGCAGCGGTTTCAACCCAATGCCACTCGGTTAAGCAGAGCGTGGTGGTTTCCGTGGGAACTTGCTCTGCCTTCGTTTGACCTGGCGCGGGTAGCGGCGCTCAGAGCGGCGCGGCGGCAGAATGAAGTACTGCAACTCCTGACGCAGCCGTACTAAGTGGCGCGGGATCGCTCCGGGACTCGCGACTGCACACCAGAGCCACTCATCGCGAATCAGGTGGAGAGCGGCGGTGAAGCTGATCCGTGTAGGGGCCACCTGCGCCTCGTTCGCGACCTGCTCCATCTCCAGGCGCACCAGGTTGTAGGCGAGCAGCAAACCCCAGATCTCCTGTGCTACACCGGATGGGCTCTGACTGCGCAAGCTTTCTTCCTGGAGGAGCACATGGGTCTTGATCTCGTCGTAGCCGAGTTCGATCTCCCAGCGCTCGTGATAGAGTCCAACCAGCTCGGCGCCCGGGTAGCGGCTCTCCTCCAGGAGGGAGGTGAGCAGGATCTGTGGCTCGGCCCCCGGCATCTGGTAAGCGATGGCCCGTGCCTCGATGCTGCGCGGGAGCCGCGGGTCCCTGCGCCGGGCGGGCGCGCTGATCCGCAGACACACGCGTGCCTGGCCCGGACCGAGTTCTTCGAGCACCTCCCAACGCATCTTCTTGCGGGCGCGCACCAGCCAGTGGCGGCTCGGCTGATCGCGGCGCACCCCTTCCAGCAGGGCGGCCGAGACGAAGTTGCGGTCCAGCACCAGCAGCGACTCGGGGGGGAGCTGCGCAAAGAGATCGGTCGCGTACTCGCGTTCGTCGGTACCGCAGGGGCCAAAGCGTACGTCCTGAATCAGGTGCGAGCGCAGGCTCATCAGCGCGACGAGGCGCACCAGCGGGTACGCGCCCTCGCCGCGGCGGCCGGAGAGGGTACCGAAGTGCGCGCGATTGGCCGGGCTGTCCGGGACGCGCAGACAGGTCCCATCCAGCGCGTGCAGGGAGAGCCCGCGCCAGCGATGACGCCCCGCACTCGGCCCCGCCCAGCGTGCGGCCGTATGGCGGAAGAGCCAGGCCAGCGGCTCCTTGCCCAAGCGTTGGCGGGCCTCGGTGATCGAGCTGGAGGCAGCCGTCACTCCGCGCCGGCCAGGCAGGGCGAGATCGAGCGCGGCGGCTACCTCGCAGATAGAGCGATCGCGGTAGAGCGCCATGCCCAGCACGAGCCAGAGAACCTGCTCCGCAGGCAGACGCCGTTTGCGCACCGACGCCGTACCCGTGGCGTGCAGAGCAGCATTGATCCACTCTGGATCAATCGCTTCGCGGATCTGGCGGAACGAGCCGGGGTGCGCATCCCGCGAGAGCTCCGTTAGAGCAGAGGAGAAGAGCATGTACCCTCACCTGTGGAAGGGGCCTTGTTGCTCTACTCTGCATCGGCTCTCGCCATCTGACTAGCCCTTAACCGAGTGGCATTGGGTTTCAACCGCCCGCAACGCAGGACACGTGGAGGACCCGGTCAGGCGCAGCACGGCCACTGCGCGCCCTGGAAGGAGAAGGTGCGTCCGTTGCGGTCGATGCCCACTTCGGGGTGGTAGTGGGCGCGCACCGCGGCCAGCGGCTGGAACATCGCGTCGGGGTGCGCGGTCGCCTCCAGCACGAAGTCCCCGGACTCGGTGGCAAAGAGCACCCAGGCGTGGCAGCCCAGATTCCCTTGCGGCGGGTGCCAGTTGCCCACCACCAGCACGGCATCGTACCCTATCTCCACCAGCTTTCGCCAGGCCCACAGCGCGAGGTCCTCGCAGTCGCCGCGGCGTACGCGCTCGAATTCGCTGGGGTGCTGCCAGTAGTCGTCCGTCCCGAACTGCTCCTTGTCCGGCACGTAGGTGCACCCCGCCAGCCAGCTCTTCACCGCCTCCACGGAGGTGGCCCGCACGATCGAGTTGCCGCGCAGGTACCGGGGGCCCGCCAGCGCGCGGCCGCACCCGAAGTGGTGATCGCACGGGGTTCGGTCGGTCCGCACCCACGGGTCCGCGGGAGCCGCGGGCTCCGGTCTCCCCAGCAGCCAGTCGAGAAAGCCCATCGTCGCGAGCGGGAGGGTCGGGTGAGGTTCGGCGTCGTATCCAAAAATTCCGCGCTGGGCCGCGGCCGGCAAGGTGTCAACGATCGCTGCGTAAGCGCGTTCTCGTCCAGAACCCGCCGCTCATCGAAAACCCCGCGAGATCCCATGACCCCGCTCCGCGTCCTGTTCCTGCTTGCCCTCGCCCTCATCGCCGCGTGCGACCGCGCCCCCGTGTCCGGCTCACGCGACATGAGCGGCGAGTGGGTGACCGTCTCCCCGCCGGACAACGGCACACACATCGAGCAGCGGATGAGCTACGGGGAAGACGGCTCGTACACCTTTGACGTGATCTGGTACGGGTACTTCGGCCACCCGTCCGACCAGGTGACGGGCGCCGCGCGCTCCACCGGCCGCTACCGCCTGGATGGCGACCGGCTGGAGGTGCGCATCGTGAGCTACGAGGAGTGGTACCGGAACGCCACGAGCCCGTCCGTCACCCTCGTGGAAGACCCGAAGTGGGAGGCGCACGGCACGGTGCGGGTGGAGGGCGACCGCCTCCTTCACACCTTTGTGTCCGCCCCGCTCGACGTGCCCGTGGAGTCCACGGTCACCTACCAGCGGGCGCGCTGAACAACCGTCACGCAATCGTTACAGCTTCACCCCCCTCCGGGCCGCCGTCTGGCCCCGGCCGTGCGGGACGGCGGCGCAACCGGAGGTGCCTATGATGAAGCGTCTGCTGATCGCGCTGGCGGTCGCGGTGGTGTGCGGGATGGTGGCCGGAGCCGTGGCCGGGCCCCGCGTGGGGATGATGGCGGGGATCCTGGCGGCCGTGATCGGAGCCATCGTCGCCGTGCTGGTACGGAACCAAAAGGATCTGAACGAGCTTCAGCAGGGCCACGTCCCCGAGCCCGTGGACCGCGCCCTGGGCGACGCGGACCACGACGGCTCTCCGCTGGGCGGCGGGGACGGATCTCCTACTCGCGCACCACCTGCTTGAGCAGGGTGCCGGCGGGGATCGTCGCCGCCGGGCCCGCGAGCTGGTTGATGATGGCCAGCTCCTCCACCGGGATGGCCGAGGGGTAGCGGCGCTGGAAATCGGCCAGCGTCATGGCCTGCGGCACGCGCACGATGCGGATGCGGTTGGGGCGGATGTTGAGGACGGCCGCGTCCGTGACGGGCGAGAAGCTGCCCAGCGCCTGCCGGAAGAGCCCCTCGTACTGGCGGAAGAGCTGCCCCGACGCGTACGCCAGCACCTGGAACACCCGCCCGTTGTGCTCCACGAACTGGACGATCCCCGCCACCACCCCCTGCTGCGACTGCGCCTGGAAGTACACCACGGTGGCCTGGAGCCCGTTCACCGTGGTGCGCCCGCCCTGCCCCGCCTGCACCCCCTGCTGCGAGAAGAAGCGCCGCGCCGCCTCTTCCGCGGTGGATACCTGCTCCGCCAGCGAGAGCTGGAGCATGGCGTCCTGCCGCGCGCTCATCCCCACCACCGCCTGCGGCAGGTTCTGCGTGCGCCAGTCGGCGGGAAAGACGATGCTGAAGCGCAGGTCGGGGTGAAGGAAGACGTTCTGCTGGAAGTAGCCCTGCCGCGGGTTCTCGCCGTACACCATCCCGCTCAGCCGCTGCAGGTAGGCCGCTCGCTCCACCCGCGTGGCCGTGCCGGCGGGCACCTCGGCCGCCCGCTGCTGCACCGCGGCGATGCGCTCCGGCTCGCCCGGGTGCGACGCCAGGTAGCCCGGGAGCGGGCTGCGGCCGGAGCGGGTCCGCTCCGTTTCGCCCACCCGCTGCAGCGACTGGAACACGCGCGCCATCTCGCGGGGCTCGTAGCGCTGCCCCACGGCGTAGCGGAAGCCCAGGGCGTCCGCCTGGCGCTCGGCATCGCGGCTGTAGCGCAGGAAGAGAAGCTGAAGCCCCCCGCTCGCCAGCCCGCCCAGGCTCTGCAGCTCCGGCACCAGCACGCTTCCCAGCCCCAGCCCGAGCTGCGCGAGCTGGGTGCGGCTGATCTGGGTGACCTGGTGCTTGGCCGTGACGTGGCCGATCTCGTGCCCCAGCACGGTGGCGAGCTCCGCCTCGGAGCTCATCAGCGCCAGCATCCCGCGCGTAAGGAAGATGTAGCCGCCCGGCAGCGCGAAGGCGTTGGGCGTGGGATCGTCCACCACGCGAAAGGTCCAGGGGAGCTGGGGGCGCTCCGACGCGGCCCCCAGCGTGCCCCCCAGCGCCTGCACGTACCGCTGCAGCGCCGAGTCCGGCACCAGCCCGATCTCCCGCGACACCTGCACGGCCGCCTGCTGGCCCATCTGGATCTCCTGCCCCTCCGGCACCAGCGAGAGCTGCCTGCGCCCCGTCACCGGATTGGTGGCGCACCCCGCCGCCAGCAGCAGCACGCACACCTTCCACGCTACGCTCATCGTCGCCTCCCTGTGGTGGTACGGGCGCCGCGGGCAAGATCCGCTCCCGGCAGCCGCGCGCTCACGGGTAGACGCGCGGCCCTACCCGCGCGCCACACGCGCGCGCACGGCCTCCAGCGCCGCGCGGCCAAAGCGGCGCTGCAGGTGGCGCACGTAGGGCCCGCCCAGGCGCGCCATCCAGTGCCGCGCCGCGGCGTAGGCCAGGATCTCGAAGCTCACCTCGCCCGTCGCCCGGCTCCACTCCACGCGGAAGCGCTCCTCCCCCACCTCGCTGTGCAGCGGCAGCGTGCCGATGGCGAAGGTGAAGGCGCTCCGCTCGGGCGTCGCCTCCTCGTCCACGTACACCACGCGGCAGGTGTTGATGGACCAGAAGCCGAGGTGCCTCACCACCGCCGCGAACACCGTCCCCTCGGCTACCGGGGCGCCGGGCGGCCGCACCTCGGTCCACGGCAGGTCGTACATCGCCCACCCGCGCACCGCCGCCACCGCCCGCGCGTACACCTCCGGGCCCGAGCCGAGGACCGCCGTGTGGTGGTTCGTGGGATACCCGCGCGGGTCCGCCGCGCGCGTCATCCCCGCCTCCGGGTAGCTCAGCGGGGCGGTGCGCTGCGTGGCCAGCACGCGTTCGATGAGGGCGGCGGACGGACGGCGCGGCAGGAACATGGCGGACCCGGAGCAGGAGGAGCGCGCGTGGCGGGGCACGCCGGGCCCTCGGAAGTCCCGTGCCCGCCGCGGGTATCGCCGTGCGCGGGCGAATCTTGTGCGCGCGGGGTACGTACGGGTTCGCGCAGCCTCACCCTGAAAAGCCATTGGAGCAGATGCTCGGGTACCTGATAGCCGCCGCCATCGCCGCCGCGTTCGCGCTCGTCGCCTCCGCGGGCTCGCTTCCCGCCATGGGCGTCGCCGCGCTCGTCGGCCTCCTCCTCGCCTACATCGACCTCCCCGTGCTCGCGTACGGCTTCCTCGATCCGCTGCTGTACGCGGCGGGCGGGGCCGTGATCGGCACCCTGGCCGGCGCGCTGATCGCCGCCGCCCGCAAGACCAAGCCGCGCCTGAAGCCTGCGGTGCTCACCCTGGTGGCGGTGATGCTCGCCGGCGTGTTCGCCTTCTTCCGCAGCGCGCCCATGTTCCACGCGCCGGCGTACCGCGCCCTGCTGGGGCCGGTGGACACGCTCAGGAACGATCCCGACCTGGCGCCGGTGGACCCCAACACCATGCGCACCATCGGCCGGGGCATGGCGTCGCGGCTGGCCGAGCGCGTGCTGGGCGAGAAGGGGGCGCTGGGCTCGCAGGTGCGCATCGGCAGGATGGAGCTGCAGATCGTGCGTGGGGGGTGGTACTGGGTGGCGCCGCTCGACCACTCGGGCTTCATGCGCTACCTGGGCTCCGACGGCACGCCGGGGTACGTGATGGTGTCCGCGTCCGACTCGCGCGACGTGCGCCTCGTCACCGAAGTGGGCGGCAAGCCGCTGCGGCTCCGCTACAACGCGGGCGCCTTCTTCAACCGCGACACGCGCCGCCACCTGTACCAGAACGGGTACATCGCCCGCGGCCTCACGGACATCTCGTTCGAGGTGGACGACACCGGGCGCCCCTTCATCGTGGCGACCGAGTACGAGCGGCGCGTGGGCTTCGGCGGCGACGAGCCGGTGGGCGCGGTGATCCTGGACGTGCAGACCGGCGCCACCGAGCGCTGCGCCATCGCGAAGTGCCCCGCGTGGATCGACCTGATCCAGCCCGAGGAGCTGACGATGGAGCAGATCGGCGACTGGGGGCAGTACGTCCACGGCTGGCTCAACACCTCCGGCCGCGACCGGCTCACCACCACCGAGGGTGTGTCGCGGGTGCTGGGCCGCGACGGCCGCCAGTACATCTACACCGGCATCACCTCCGTGAACGCGGACAAGGGCACCACCGGCTACATGCTGGTGGACGCGCGCACGGGCAAGGCCACCTACCGCCTGCAGTCCGGCGCCACCGAAGGCGCCGCTATGTCTTCCGCGCAGGGGAGCGTGCAGGAGAAGGGGTACCGGGCCGGGTTCCCCACGCCCTACAACGTGCAGGGCACCTGGACGTACCTGGTGCCGCTCCACGACGAGGCGGGGTTCGTGAAGGCCGTCTCCTTCGTGTCGGTGCAGAACGACCAGTTGGTGGGTACGGGCGAGGACGTGCGCAGCGCGATGAGGAAGTACCGCCAGGTGCTCGCCAGCCGCACCGGCGCGACCGCCGACGACCGCACCGTGGGCACCCAGGTGAGCGGCAAGGTGGCCCGCCTGGGCCGCGACGAGCGCGACGGCGACACGTACTACTACCTGCTCCTGGACCGCATGCCCACCGTGGCCTTCGTGGGCGCATCCACGCTCTCCCCCGAGCTCCCCTTCGTACAGGTGGGCGACAGCGTCACCATCCGCTACGAGGAGAGCGGCCGCGGCGTCGCCGACATGTCCGCCTTCGACCACGCGGGCCTCCAGCTCCGTCCCGACCGCCCCACGCAAAACTAGGCTCACACAGAGGCACAGAGGCACAGAGATTGGTTCTTCTCTGTGCCTCTGTGCCTCTGTGTGAGCCCCGTTGTTTACTGCCGCCGCGCCGCCGACGCATCCCGCGTGGGGCGGAACTCGGAAGTGGTGCGGTAGTTGGGCCACTCGCGGGAGTTGGCCAGCTCCAGCCCGAGCCGGTGCAGCACCGCCGCGTCCTGCGCGATGCCCTGGAAGTTCCAGGTGGCGGCGTCGAACTCGTCGGCGGGCTGGTGGTAGCGGTCGCGGGTGTAGACTTGCGCCGCCGCCTCGCCCGCGGCACGCCCGCCGCTCAGCAGCTCCTCGCCGCTGTCGATGTACAGCATGGGCACGCCGCGCTTGGCCATGGGGAAGTGGTCCGAGCGGTAGAAGTACCCCGCCTCCGGGTGCGCGTCGCGCGCCACCACGCGGCCGCCGGCGGCGAGCACGCGCTCCAGCCGGTCCTCCAGCTCGCTCTGGCCGTAGCCGATCACGAGCACGTCGCGCGCGGGGCCCGTGGGCGAGAGCGCGTCGATGTTGAAGCCGGCCACGGTGGTCTCCAGCGGGTACACGGGGTTGGAGGCGTAGAACTCCGAGCCCAGCAGCCCCTTCTCCTCCACCGTCCACGCCGCGAACACCACCGAACGCTGCGGCCGCGGGCCGTTCGCGAAGGCGCGCGCCAGCTCGATGATGGCCGCGATGCCGGTGGCGTTGTCCACCGCGCCGTTGTAGATGCTGTCGCCGCGCGCGTCCGGCGCGCCCACGCCCAGGTGGTCCCAGTGGCCGCCGTACAGGATCGTCTCGTTGGGGCGCGTGGTGCCGGGGACGCGGCCCAGCACGTTGCGCGAGCGGATGGTGGCGCTGCGCACCGCGTAGCTCGCGCTCAGCGTGGCGCCGTTCAGCTCCACCGGGCGGAATTCGCGGGACTGGGCCTGGCGCTTGAGCGCCTCGAAGTCCTGCCCCGCGGCGCGCAGCAGCTCCACCGCCACGTCACGCTGGATCCACGCCTCCATGGCCGGGTGCACCGCCGCCGGGTTGGCGCGGACGATGTCGAACATGGTGTTGGTGTTGGAGTTCTTGACCGTGGCCCACCCGTACGAAGCCGGCGCGGTCTCGTGCACGATCAGCAGCCCGGCGAGCCCCTGGCGCGCGGCCTCCTCGAACTTGTACGTCCAGCGGCCGTAGTAGGTCATGGCCTTGCCGCCGAAGTCGCCCTGCCCCGTCTCGAAGTCCGGGTCGTTGATCAGCACGATGCCCACGCGGCCGCGCAGGTCCTGCCCCTTGAAGTCGTCCCAGTTGCGCTCCCTGGCCTGCACGCCGTAGCCCAGGAAGACGAGCGGCGCGTTGGCGATGTCCACCCGGTCGCGGTTGAGCATGCTGGCGCGGATGGCCACCTGCTCGCCCTGCGCCAGCGCCCGGCGCTGCCCGCCGACGGTGAAGCTGATCTGCGGCTGCCCCACGATGTCCGCCTGCAGCAGCGGCACGTCCTGGTACCAGCGCCCGTCCGGCCCGCCCGGCTGCAGCCCGGCCGCGCGGAACTGCTCGGCGATGTAGGCGACCGTCTTCTCCTCGCCGGGGGTGGCGGGGCCGCGGCCCAGGAACTCGTCCGAGGCCAGCGTGCGCACGTGCGCCGCCATGCGCGCCGGGTCGATGGCGGCGCCCGCGGCGGGCGCGGCGCCGGTGCCCTGCTGCGCCGTCGCGCACGCGGCAAGCGCCAGCGCGGGAACGGCGGACCTGAGAAGCTTCATCGTGGATCCTCCCCTGGAGTGGCAAAGAGTCGCGGCGTACAAGATCGTTGCGCGCCGCCGCGACTGCAATCTCACACAGAGGCACGGAGACACGGAGATGACTTCAACTCTGTGCCTCTGTGTCTCTGTGTGAGCCATTCTGTTCATCGTCCCACCACCTGGACAGGCGGTCGTGCGGCATCCGGGGGATGGCGAGGCCGCCGTGCTCGTAGTGGGAGGTGTCGTTGAACAGGGTGAGGCGCGCGCGCGTGGTGCCGCGGAAGTCCACGATGTTGAGCGCGGCGGGGCTCTGGTCCAGGTTGTCGCGGTAGCGGCGCGGGTCGAAGCCCAGCAGCGAGCTCAGCAGCAGGCGGATGGTCGCCTTGTGCGACACCACCAGGATCGTCTCGCCGGGGTGGGCGCGCACCAGGTCCAGCATGGCGGGAAGGGCGCGCGCCGTGACCTCCAGCCCCGTCTCGCCGCCCTGGGGCGCGAATGTGTACGGGTCCGCCTCCCACCCCGCCAGCTCGTCCGCGAAGCGCGCCTCCACCTCATCGCGCGTGAGCTGCTCCCACCGCCCGTGCGAGATCTCGCGCAGCCGCGGGTCCGTGTGCACGGGCAGGCCGTGCGGCTCCGCGGCGATGCGGGCCGTCTCCGCCGCGCGCCCCAGCGGCGAGGCGTACACGGCGCACACGGGCTCGCTGGCCAGGCGCAGCGCCAGCCTGCGCGCCTGCTCGCGCCCCTCGTCCGAGAGCGGCACCTCGATGGAGCCGGCGAAGCGGTTCTCGGCCGTGAGGATGGTGGCTCCGTGGCGTACGAGGAAGACGCGCGTGGTCTGGGGCATTCGTCCCTGGAAGGTGGGTGCGGCGCCGGATCAGTACGGCGCCGTCGCGGGCCCGTCGTACCCGCACATCCCGCAGCGTGGCGAGTTCAGCAGGGGCATCGGCTCGCCGAAGTCGTCGTGCGGGTGGTCCTCGGCGTCCACGTCGCAGAGCGTGCCGGGGCGCTCGCCCTCGCAGACGCACTGCTCACAGAGCCGGGTGGCCGGGCCGCCGCACTCCTGGCACGGGTACACGGGCTGCGCGTTCCGCGCCATCAGCGCGATGGGGCGCCGGGTGGTGGGCTTCCCCACCCGCACCGCGACGGCGCGGACCAGCGTCACGGACGACGTCCCGAAGTCGTACGTGTGCACGAGCTCCGTTCCCGGCTCGAACACCGCGGCCGCCTTCCTCCCCATCCCGATGTCGTCGCTGCCCCATCCGCCGGCGGAGAACCGGCTCATGTGCCCGCAGCACTCCAGCCATATGGCGCGGAGGTAGCTGTCGAGCGACTTGAGGGTCGCGGCGCCGCGCATCTCCAGTTGCAGCCAGAAGTCTCCCCCCCAGGCGTCCTGCACTTGCAGGTGGATCATGGGGCCCGCCGTGCCGGGTCCCTGGTCCGCCGCCAGGATGGCTGCCGCGCGCGCTTTGCAGGCAACAAGGTGCCGCGCCATCCCCGTCCGCGTCAGCTCGCGCCCGCAATACGCGCAGGCGCCCCGTGTACTGCCGCTGTCGGCCATGTCTCCCCCTGGGCAAGCGTGGTGGTGGGCTCCCGGCAGCCACGGCACGAGATCCGCCGCGCGGAGCCCGTTCCGCGGCGCCCGCGCTTTGGCGGGTCAGCCGCCGGCGGTGTCGCGCTGCGCGGGCGGGGCCACGGCGCGCGGGTCCACGGACTCGTCTTCCAGGCGGATGCGCAGCACCCCGTCCTGGCGGTGCAGGAAGCCGGTGTAGGAGAGCGTCATCGGCGCGCGGCCCGCGCGGCCCCAGTCGAAGCGCCCCGCCACGATCACCGCGTCCGGCCCGGCGGGCTCGAACGACAGGTCGCGCCACTGGAACGACGCCGGCGGGTTCCAGTTGGGCCCCTGGTAGCGCATCACGATGGACGCGTACGGCTCGAACTCCTTCTGCCCGTTCCCCATGAAGTACGCGCCCCTGCGGTCGTAGCGGGCCGCGATGGCCGCGCGGTCGCCGGCCAGCAGGTCGCGCGCGTACGCCTCCATGAAGGCGCGCGCCTCCGCCTCCACGCCCGCGCCGGACGGGGCGCTCACCGGCGCGGGGGGCGCACAGGCGGCGGATGCGGCGAACAGCACCAGGGCGACGGCGCGGCGTGCGGATGAGCGCATGCGGACGATCCGGTGGGGGGTGGGGGCTCCGCGGCGGCGTGCCGGGAGCCGGGTGTCAGCGCGGCTCCTGCCGGCCGAGGATCTCGGCGAGCCGCCGCCGGGCGATGCGCGCCTCGCGGGCAAAGGCCCACGATCCCAGCGCCCACACCGCGGCGGCCATCGCGGCCGCGACGAGGAACGACGGCGGGCGCAGCTCCGGCTGCAGGACGAGGGTGGCGAGGGGGACCAGCAGCACCCCCACCATCCAGACGGCCACGAACACCACCACGAACGGGCGCACACGCATGGTGCCGCTCACCCGCGTGCCGCGCGCCGACCGCTCGAAGCTCCCTTCGATCTGCGGCAGAAACGCGTTCTGGTACCCGATCATCCTCTGGATCTGGAACTCGGAGGCGGTGACCTCGCCCTCGAAGGTGGCCGCGCCCCGCCCAAAGAAGCCGAAGCGGCGCCTGGGCACCACGTTCCTCTCCAGCTCCGCCGCCGCCCGCTCCGGCGCCAGCGGCGAATCGATCTCGAAGTGCTCCAGGGGAACTAGCGGCACGCTCAGTCTCCGTGCGTGAATCGGGCTCTCGCGGGGCATCCTGGGAACGGAGCGGCTCGTCGCGCTCTCGCACGGATCACCCCCGGCTCGCCCGCGGCGGCGGCAGCTTGCGGAAGAAGCTCATTTTCCCATCCTCGATCAAGGATGTCGATACGCCTGCCCGTCCGGGCCAAGGTAGCAGCCGGATCGAGCTGGCCGGAAGAACCCTGTCGGGGCCGGGCGCGGTTTCCGCGAGCCGGGTCGTGCGGCTGTATCATCGCCCTCGCGCTCAGCGCACGCCCCACTCCCAGATGCCGAAGGCGGTCTTCTTGTCCAGCGGATGGCCGGCCTGCTTGAGGGTAAGGGCGATCTGGCCGCGGTGGTGCGACTCGTGGGAGACCAGGTAGCCCAGGAACGCGACCGCGTGCGGCTTGAAGCCCCTGACCCTGCCCCCGGATTCCAGCGCGCGGCGCAGCATCCCGGCGACCGCGCCGCCCGAGCTCTCCAGCGAGGAGCGGAGCAGCGCCGCATCCTCCGCTTCCCCTTTCTCGATCTTGCGCAGCCCGGCGAACAGATCGGGTGCACTTTCCTTCAGCCACATCAGGCGCACGTTGTGGATGTGCGCGAACTGCTCGGCCACGGTGCGCCCCCGGGACGCGGACACGCCGCCGAGCGCCTCCGCGGGGACGGCGTCCAGCAGGAACCGGTTGATGCGGTCGTGGATGGCCCAGGTCTCCAGGATCTGCTCATCCATGGAATGCCTCTCTCTCTGTGTCTCCGTGCCTCTGTGTGAGCCCCGCCGTTTCTCATCCAACGGGTAGCCCGCACCCCGCCACGCGCGCAAGTGCGCTCGCGCAAACCCGGAGGCGCCTTCGGTGTATCAACGGGGAAGACACCCCCTTCACCGACCCCCATGCGCCTGATCGTCGCCGAAAAGCCGTCCGTAGGGAGAGCCATCGCGGAAGCGCTCGGCGTGCGCGGCGCCGGCCGCGAGGCCATCCGCGGCCGCGACGTGGCCATCACCTGGTGCGTGGGGCACCTGGGCGAGCTCGCCGTGCCCGAGCGCTACGACCCGGCGCTCAAGACGTGGTCGTGGGCCACGCTCCCCATCCTCCCCGAGAAGTTCAAGTTCGACCTGCACGCGCGCACCCGCGGCCAGTTCGAGGTGATCCGCGCGCTCATCCACGATCCCGCGGTCACCGAGATCGTGAACGCGTGCGACGCGGGGCGCGAGGGGGAGCTGATCTTCGACGTGGTGCAGTTGCTGGCCCGCAACCGCAAGCCGGTGCTGCGCATGTGGCCCAAGGCGATGACGGAGGAGGGGATCCGCGAGGCGTACGCGGCGCTCCTCCCCGCGTCGCGCTACCAGGGGCTGCGCGACGCCGCCCACTGCCGCGCCCGCGCGGACTGGCTGGTGGGGATGAACGGCACGCGCGCCCAGACGCTCGCCGCGCGCGCGCGCGGGCACCAGGGCAAGGGCAACGTGGGCCGGGTGATGACCCCCACGCTCCACCTGATCTACCAGCGCGACGAGGCCATCCGCACCTTTGTGCCCAAGGACTACTGGACGGTGCACGCCCGCTTCCGCGCGGAGGCCGGCGAGTACGAGGGGAAGTGGCTGGCGCACCGCGACGGCAAGGAGGTGGAGCGCTTCCCCACGCGCGCCGGCGCCCTGGCGCGCATCGAGCGCATGCGCGGCAAGCCCGCGCTCGTCACCCGCGTGGACAAAAAGGACCGCTCCACCCCGCCCGAGCAGCTCTACGACCTCACCACGCTGCAGCGCGAGGCCAACCGCCGCTGGGGCTACACGGCCGAGGAAACGCTGCGCGTGGCCCAGCGGCTGTACGAGGAGCACAAGGCCACCACCTACCCGCGCACCAGCAGCCGCTACCTCCTCCCCGCCACCGAGGCGACGCTGGCGGCGAAGCTGGGCGGCCTGGCGCGCCACCCGGAGTACGGCCCGCTCGTGGCCGAGGTCATGGGCGCGGACGGCACGCTCCCCCGCCGCGGCAAGCGCTTCGTGGACGAGAAGAAGGTGGAGGACCACGACGCCATCATCCCCACCGGCCGCGTCCCCGCGTCGCTGGACGAGAAGGAGCGCCGCATCTTCGACCTGGTGGTGCGCCGCACGCTTGCGATGTACTTCCCCGACCGCGTGGACGCGAAGACGGTCATCGTCACCAGCATCGACGAGGAGACCTTTCGCACGCGCGGCTCCGTGTGCGTGCGCGAAGGGTGGAGCCGCGTGGATCCCCCCAGGAAGGCCGCCCCGCGCGCGAAGAAGCCGGAGGACGACGAGGAGGGCGAGCTCCCGGACGTGCGCAGGGGCGAGCGGCCGGAGGTGCTGGAGCTCGCCGACCGCCCGGGGAAGACGCGCCCGCCGCGCCCCTTTACCGACGCGGACCTGCTGGGCGCCATGGAGACGGCGGGCAAGACCATCGACGACGACGAGCTCCGCGCGGCCATGCGCGACGCGGGGCTGGGCACCCCCGCCACCCGCGCCGCCACCCTGGAGAAGCTGATCGCCACCGGCCTGGTGGAGCGCAGGGGAAAGACGCTCGCCTGCACGCCGGACGGCACCTCGCTGATCGAGTCGATCGAGGTGGAGCTGCTCAAGAGCCCGGAGCTCACCGGGCAGTGGGAGGCGAAGCTCGCGCGCATGTCGCGCGGCGAGTACACGCGCGACGCGTTCATGGACGAGATCCGCGCCTTCGCCCGCGACCTGGTGAAGACGGTGCGCGACGGCGTCCCCGCCGGCGCGCTGGCGGCCGCGGAGTTCCAGCCGAAGCCGCTCTGGCCCTGCATCACCCGCGACGGCGGCACCCTTACGCTGCGCCGCTTCCAGGGCCGCTACTACGTGAAGTGCGACCACGAGGGATGCCGCGTGGCCTGGGACGCGGACGAGACCGGCGCGCCCACCCACGGCCTCTGCCAGAAGACGGAGGGGTGCCGCGGCCCCGTGCGCACCACGAAGAACCGCTCGCGCGTCTGCGTGAAGTGCGGCATGTGGCAGGACGACCGCCCCGCCCACACCGCCCGCCGCCCGGCCTCGGCCTCGCGGGCGTCCACTTCGCGCGCCACCACCTCGCGCGCACCCGCCGCGGCGCGCAAGAAGAAGAAGGCCGCGCCCGCCACCAGGGCGCCCCGCGCCAACGGCGGCCCCGGCACCGAGCCCGCCGGCCGCTGGCGCCGCACGATGACGGAGCACGCATGCCCGGAGTGCCGCCGCGGCAAGCTCGTACTGCTGCAGCGCGGCGGCCCGCGCAACGAGGAAGCGTTCTACGCCTGCGAGCTGCGCTGCGGCTACCACGCCAGCCCGGACGAAGCCCGCGTCGGGTGACGAGAGCTCCTCTCCGTGCCGCGGTGCCGTGGTCCGGGAAAAAAACTTCGAGTGTTTGCGGCCCGGACGCACTATACTGGGGGGATCATCCAGCCACGATCCACCCAGGAGGCTTCATGGCGAGCAACAAGCAGGCGTACACGGAAGCGTTCGAGCGCGCGCGTGAAGGCCGTCCGCGCCCCCTGCTGGAAAAGATCCTGGGCGTCTTCACGGACGACCAGTACACCCGCCAGTCGCGCGAAAAGGGCGAGCGCGACGGCATGGCCGCGCGCTCCCAGGGCATCGAGGCGCCGCCTGCGTAAAGCCAGCACCGCGCGCCGCTCATGAGCGCGCCCCAACCGGCACTGCAGGCGCTGCTGCCCCTGGCGGAGCGCACCGGCTACCGCGTTCCGCTCAAGACCCCCATCCACATGCCCGGCCGCGTGGTGCAAGACGTGGCCGGCGTGTACCTGCGCTTCCCGCGCTGGGGCGGCGCGCCCTTTGTGGACGACTTCGGGAAGAAGGCCGCGGGGATGATCGAGCTGGAGGGGGAGCACCTCTTCGCCGAGCTGGCCGTGCTGCGGCTGCTGGAGCGCGACGGCTGGAGCGGCCGCTGGGTGAACACCACCGGCGCCGGCGGCGAGGTCTGGAAGTACCTCACGCACTGGGAAGACGCGCCCCGCGCCGCGCAGCGCAACCGCGTGCTGGAGGAGGACGAGCCCCGCCAGGTGCTCGCCGGCGTCGCCCGCCGCGCCGCCAAGCGCTATGCCGGCTGCTGGGACGTGTACGCCTGGCGCGGCGACCAGTTTGCCTTCCTCCAGGTCAAGCGCGGCGCCCCCACCGCCAAATCCGAAGTGGGCGCCGCCCAGGTGGACTGGCTGCACACCGCCCTCCTCTTCGGCGACCCGCGCATCAGCGTGGACTCCTTCGTCGTGGTGAACTGGGACTACGCCTGAAGACGCGGAGGCCCTCACCCCCCCGACCCCCGCTCTCCCGATAACGGGGGAGGGGGTTGGGGGGATGAGGGCCTTTTCGTGCGCACCGGTCCACGCGGATTCGGTGCGCGGCCCCTCAGGGCTGCGTGAAGCGCACCGTCCTGTACACCTGCATTTGAAGCGCGGCACTGCGCGCGTCGCGCGCCTCGCCGGTGACGTACACGGCCCTGGGCGATCCCCACCGGGCGCCGGTGTGGTGCTCCCCGTTGAACTCGTTGTCGTAAAGGTCCGCCGTTCGTCCACCGATCGTCTCGGAGAAGGTGCGGACCTGGCCCGGAACCGATGGCGGCAGCGGCGGCAGGCTGCTGGCGGGCCCCTCCGTGGTCACCACGGTGGTCACGACCGTCGTCACCACCGTGCCCGTCCTGCGCGGGGGAGTCCCGGTCCCCCAGGTGACGGAGCTGGAGCCCGCGCGCCAGGTGCGCGCGTCGGTGCCGTTGCGGGCGCGCCCGGAGGGGCTCCACGCGGCGGGAACGCAGAAGGTGAACCCGGTCGCGCGCACCTCCTTCCACCCGGAAAGGTCGGCGCCCGCCACCGTCGCGGTGCACGGACGCACGTCCGCGGGAGCGCTCGCGGGCGCCGCTTCCTGCGCCGACGCGCCGCACGGGACCAGCAGGAGCGAGAGGAACAGCCAGGACTTCTTCATGTCGATGTCGTGATGGTGATGTGAAAAGAGAGTGATCCTTACCTCCGGATCAGCGATCCTACCCCTGCCCCCAGCAGCCCCCCGCCCGCCGCGCCCACGAGCGTCCCCAAGATCGTCTGCTCGCCGACCGACATCCGCCCTTCGCCGATGATATTGTCCATCGCGAAGCCGTACACGAAACCCGCGGCACCGCCCAGCACCCCGCCGACGACCGCGCCCGCCCTCCAGTGGCTGGGCGCCGCGAGCGGGCCCACGCGTGGTGCCGCCGGCTCCACCAACGTGACGAGGCGCGGATCGGGCGTCCAGCGAAGCGACGCCTGCGCGTGGCCAGCCGAGGCCGTGAAGAGGAGCACCAGCAGAAGCGCGAAGCGGATCATGATCCCCTGAGATGAAGTAGACGCTAAAGCGATCCCCGCAGCCGCGCGAGGACAGCCTCGACGAACGGGCCCTTTGCCACCGCGTACGCGCCCTTGTCCCACCCGACCGCATCGGCCACCCGCCACTTCTCCGCCGCGTAGGCACGCGCGAGAGCGGGATCGGCGCGCAGGGCATCGCGAAACGCCAGCTTCTCGTCCCACGCGCGGGCGGGGAGCAGGTACAGGTGGATCTGCGCTACGCGGAGCCCCTGGGAATCCCGCACGTAGTAGCGCCGGCGCGGGTCGTCCCCATACGCGCCGCGGTACTCGTACCCCAGCCCCACCAGCGGCGCGACGCAAGCGTCCGCATCCCCCTCGCTACGCACCGCGACCGCGACGTCGAGCACCGGCTTCCCCGGCAGCCCCGCCACGGCGGTGCTCCCCACGTGCTCGATGGCCACGATGTGCCGCCCGGTCGCGGCGCGGATGCGCCCCTCCTCCGCCGCGAACCGCTTCGCCCACGCGCCATCGTGCTCCACCAGCCGCAACTCGCCGGTCCCCTCTCTGTGCCTCTGTGCCTCTGTGTGAGCCAAAGCAGCTCACTCTGGTCCAACGCGCACCACCGCCGCGGCGTACCCCTGCACGGGGCACGACTCCGCGATGGCGCCCGCCACGTAGACCTCCACCGTGTCTCCCACCGCGACGGACGAGCGGGGGATCGCACGCGGCTCGCCGGACGGCTCACGCACAAGATAACGGGTCCGCGCGTCCACGGTGGCCGCGATGCCGCACGGCTCACGCGACCCCGGCCCCGCCCGCACCACCAGGCGCGACGCCGTCGCGTGATGGGTGAACGACTCCACGGGCCCCCGCACGTACGGCTCCCCGGAGGGCGCGTCAGCAACGGGGGTGCGGGTACATCCGCCGAGCACGGCGAGCGCGGCCAAGGTGGCGAGACGATGCATCGCGGGCTCCAGGATGGCGGAACGAGGCTCGACCGGCCAGAGAACGAACGTGCGTGGCGATCAGGACGGCGCCCGCGTGCCCGTGTGTCAGCTCGGCGTGAGCTCCGTACGTGTTACACGCGGTGGCCCATTCGCGCTTGACAACGCCGCATTCTAAACTATTGTTCTGATACCCAGCACATCAGATCCCGCCAGAATCACCAAAAGCTACCGCCCCATACGAGCGCGGACCGGCGTTGTGCAGAACGCCGCCCCGTGTTCTTGCGCCACCCGTTGGCCCAGTCCCGTCCACCCCGAGCCAGGAGAGCTGCCCGAGGAAGTCCGTAGGCCGAGCACCCTGCACGTCTTCTGCCGAAAAACACATCTTCCCATCCCATTCCCTACCCCCTGGAGTACGTACCATGAGAGCACGGCTCGCGCTGGTCCTCGCCGCATCCGTCGGCCTGGCCGCCTGTCAGGACGACCAATTCACGCCCTCGGCCGCCCCGTCCATGAGCGCCGCAGCAGCAGCGCAGGAAAACCTCCTCACGCTGGACCCGGGCAACGCGCTCAACAGCGCGCAGCAGGGACGCCTCGCCAGCATCCGCGGCCAGGCGCACGCCGCCGAAGTGCACGTGGCGCGCATCGCCGCGGCGCCGGGCCGCCTGCTGAAGGCGGGCGCGGCCCTGCGCCTCGCCGTGGCTCCGGGCGTACAGGTGGTGGCCGCCGGAGAGCGCGTGAATGAGCGCGCGGCGAACGACATCTCGTGGGCCGGCCCCGTGCGCGGCGCCGAGGGGTGGGTGCAGATGGTGTTCATGGACGGCGGGGTGACCGCCACCGTGCGGGTGGGGAACACGCAGTACAACATCGAGCCGATCGGCAACGGCCTCCACGCCGTCACGCGCGTCGACCAGAGCGGCTACCCGCAGGAGCACACCGCGGACAACCCGAGCGGCGCGCTGGACGCCAGCGCCAGCCCGGTGCTCAACGAGAAGAACGCCACGGGCAGCGTGGGCATCCAGGCGCTGACCACCGTGAACGTGATGGTGGTGTACACGGCCTCGGCCGCGACGGCGGCGGGCAACATCACCGCCAAGATCCAGCTCGCGGTGGACGAGACCAACCAGTCGTACGTGAACAGCGGCGTCAACATCAACATGGTGCGCGTGCACACCGCGCAGGTCACGTACAGCGAGGCCGCCCGCAGCTTCTCGCAGCACACCACCGCGCTGCGCAGCAGCACGGACGGCCTGATGGACAACGTCCACACGCTGCGCAACACCTACGGCGCCGACATGGTGCTGCTGGTGGTGAACGACACCGAGGCCTGCGGCCAGGCCGCCGCCATCAAGGCGACCGCGACCACCGCCTTCGCCACGGCGGACCAGAGCTGCATCACCGGCTACTACTCGTTCGGCCACGAGCTGGGCCACCTGCAGGGCGCCCGCCACGACCGCTACATGGACGCCAGCACCACCCCGTACTCGTACGGCCACGGCTACATCCCGCCCAGCAAGACCTGGCGCACGATCATGGCCTACGGGAACAACTGCGGCAACTGCGCGCGCATCCAGTGGTGGTCGAGCCCGCTCAAGGTCCGCAACGGCGAGGTGATGGGGACCGCGCTGTACGAGGACAACGCGCGGGTGCTGAACGTGACGGCTCCCACGGTGGCGCTGTTCCGCTAGCCTGAGAAAAGCTGGGCTCACACAGAGACACGGAGGCACAGAGGAGAACTTCCTCTGTGCCTCCGTTGTTATTCCGCGCGCGGGGACGAGATGGTCAGGCGGAAGCCGTCCGGGTCCAGCAGGCGGAAGACGCGTGCGCCCCACCCATCCGTCGGCTCCAGCGCCAGCACGCCGCCGCGCGCCCGCACCCGCGCGGCGATGGCGTCCACGTCCTGCGGCGTGGTGAATTGGAGGGAGAACCCTTCGCCCCGCGGCCGGTCCGTTCCCCGCGCCCCGTCGTCCTGGTTCAGCAGGATGCGCACGGCACCCGCCCGCAGCGACACCGCCAGGAGCCGCCCCTCGCGCCTGTGCTCCTGCCCCACGCTGAACCCCACAACCTCCGTATACCACGCCACGCTCGCCGCCAAGTCGCTCACCGTCAGCGCCGCCTCCAGGCTCAGCGCCACGAATCCGTCGGCGGGTTCTACACGCGCCGGCCCGGGAGGGGCAGGTAGCTCAAGAAAGCGGCGCACGTCGTTGAACACGGCCTGGGCCTCCTCCCGTTTCTCGGGCCAGACGTTGAAAACCTGCGGGCTCGGATGATGTGCTTCGAAGATCTTCACGGAGGTGAGCCGCCGGACCACTGCACGCGCCGACTGAGCCTTCTTACCGACCAGGACGATGCCCCGCAGGTTGGGCAGCAGACCGATCAGTTCACGAAGGTACGGTGCGGCCTCTGCGATATCCTCTCTGTCCACCGGCCGGATCTTCTGCCCGCTGCCCACATACCAGGGTACGATGTTCCAGAGCAGAACGTCCTCGCGCTGGAGGCCTGCGGTCCGCAGGAGCTGGTTCATGTTGCGCGCGGTCTGGTCCGGGTTGTTGCACGAGATGAACGACGAGCCGACTGCCTTCGGCCCTGGTGCTTCGAGGAGGAAAAGCACCCGCGCGCGAACCCCGCCGTCACACGGATCGAAGCTGGGCATGTCGAACCCCGGCCCCTGCGCCAGCCTCATTCGCTCGACGTAGTCCACAAGCGGCTGCATGTGGGGGAGGGAGAGCATCGCAGAGCGGCGCCTACGCTCAGCCGGGTCTTTGAGCGCAGATGGCTCGTCGGCGAAAGACATGGATGGGCTCGAAGGAAGGTCAACGAGTCGCCCAGCTGAAGACGACCAGCGCGCTGGACAGGACGATGCTGGGGTACCACGAGGTGCGCCCCAGCGGCTTCCAGATCTGCCCCAGCAGTTCCTGCAGCATGAAGCGGCCGACGCGCGTGCCCGTGTCCTTGATTCAGCGGCTACCGGACGCGCGAGCTACTCTGGAACGTAGAGAACCTGTCCCGGCCGGATCGAGCGGAGAGCATCGCTTACGGCCGGGACAAGCGGTGCTGTATCCGCTCGTCGATTGCTGATGGCGCTCAGCACAAGGATTCCAAGAGAGAATCCTTCCACGTTCTGCTGGTGCGGGATTCCACGATCCATCGTCACCAATGCATCGTACTCGGCGGCCGCAAGGCGCAGCAACTGTCCATCCGCGACGCCATCCCAACCGCGAAAGCGAACGGTCTCTACCTGGAACTCGGGATCGAACAGGGTTCGCAGCCGCTGATCCAGCTGCTCGTCAAGCAGCACGCGCATGGGGGTTCAGCGCAGCACTCAACGCCAGCTCGAGGAATGCTTCAGCCTGTTCGCGCCGCACACCTGGGAACCCTTCGAGGAAGTCCTCCAGGGTGTCCCCCGCCTTGAAGTGAGCGATGAGGCTCTCGACCGGCACACGGGTACCGGTGAAAACAGGCGTTCCACTCATCACCTGAGGGTTCACCGAGATGATCTGATCTCGCTCCATCAGTGCCTCCGGGACAAGGCGGGCCACTATCGACGCCGGACGTACAAGGATCAGCCTCTCAGAGACTCCGGGCAAGGGGCAAGCCGCCGAACGACCAAGTTCAGGCGCGTGCGGCCTGGCGACGTCTGCCTCAGAAACAACGCTTGGCCGCACGTCCCCTGCAGCGCTTTGTTCGGCCGCGGGGCTGGAGCCGAGCGCTGTGGTCGTTAGAAGCTACGCTCCCGGTGTGGCTGGGTGCCCTTGCTGCACCTCTCTACCAAGTACCACCCGTCAGGGAGTGGAGGATCTACGCGCACGGTCCCTCGGTAGATCTCGCAGCGGATGTGCTTGAAGTGCTGATAGGCGTTGACCTGTCCACGGATTGCCTTCGCGAGCAAGGCGATCTCAGCATCCGGACTGAATAGACGTCTGGCGTACTCCTCAAAGTGGAGTGATCCCTCAGGTGCCCGGCGTAGCACCTCGAACGCGAGCCAGCCGTGACTTTGCGGGCGTCGCGGGTTCTGTTTCCGGAACTCATAAGCGATGGCCAGCTTACGCCCTTCCAGATCCGGAGCAGCGGGAATCATCAGCGAACGAGTGAGGGGGACGAAATGACAAGCCACCGAACGACCAAGCTCAAGCGCGTGCGGCCCGAGGGTTCTTGCCTCTGGAACAATGCCCGGCCGCACGTTCGCCTGCAACGCCTGGTTCGAGCCGGCGGCATGCACGGGCACCGGCAGCTTGCGTTACGCATCACCCGCCACGCTCCCCCTGCCTTGCGAGCCAAGCCCGTACGCTTCCAGTCGATCGGCGAGCTCGCTGGGGTTACTCAGCGCCAGCATGTGACCACCGTCGATCTCGTCGACGTCCAGGCCCAACCGTTCCCGCGCGACCCGGCGCTGGAACTCGAGCGGGAACATCCGGTCGTGGCGGCCCGCCAGGATTCTCGTCGGAACGTGGGGCCAGGCCGATAGGGGCCAGGGCTCATCCAGAGGGGTCGAGGATTGCTCCTGCCATACCCGGTTCCGCGCCTCGGTCCTGAGCCCCGCCGGCAGATCGTGGTAGTAGATGGCCACGTCGTCGTCCCGCTCTCCCGGCGGAAGTCCGATGCTGTCGTGATAGGCGTCCCTGGCGGGACCCGAGCCGGTATTCGACCACCAGGCGCCGAACGTCTCACCCGGTACCGGGATCATCGCGTTGACCAGGACAAGGAGAGCGACTTCGCGCTTCTCGCAGACGAGAGGGGCGGTGAAGCCGCCCATCGACGCGGCCACCACGACCACCTGCTCCCGCTCCCCGATCGACTCGACCACGGCCTCCGCGTACTCGGACCAGCCAGCCGCTTCGCCTTCCGCGGGCAACCGGACGGCGATCGCCTCATGGCCCCGGCTCGCAAGCTCGGAAACGAGCCGATGCCACTCCCACGGATCGCCGCCGGCGCCGGGGATCAACACATATGTCGCCATAGCGATTCGACCGATGAAGGGGCCGCCGAACGACGAGCTCAGCGGTGAGGCGCCGAGCAGGAATATTCAGATCGAGCGCGAATCAGGGCGCCTCGTCCGCTGCAGCGACGGGTTCGGCGGCGGTAGCCGGGACCGAAATGTGGTTGCCCTCACCGTTCGCCGGGTCCGGATTCAGGGGAGGTGCTTGACGCCAACGGCCTCGGTGGTACCTGCCGATGATGTACAGCGCGCCCAGAGGAAGGGATACCGACAGCACCCACGGGGCATACACGCTGGGACGCAGGAAGCTCGCGCCAAGGAGCTGTAAATTGACCAGGTTGAACCAGGACTGGCCGCCGGTCCACTCCAGGCTCCACTGGCCGACACCAACCACACAGGCGAGCACCCACAGCCACCGGCGCCGCAGCGGCATGCGGAAGACGAGCGCGGCTGCGTAGATCATGATGAGCGGCACCAGCAGGCACAGCCCTAACACCACGTAATGCGCCAGCGACTTGCCGGAGAGGCGGAATGCATGGGTGCGCTGCAGCGGTTCGGGGATCTTGCTGACGGAGGCGCCCTCGACGATGCGGCGACCGCCCTCGGTGCGCGACGCCACGTGCGCCACCGCCCACCCGCCCGGCAGGCGCAGTTGGTAAGTAATGCTGCGGCGTTCGGCGCCGTTGAAGTTCATCCCCTGGTAGCCGATGACTTCCATCCCTTCGATGCGGCGCCCGCCGATGGACGTCACCATGGCGCGCATCTGGTCGGCCGTCTGCGCCGTCCGTAGCGACGGGTCCAGGTCACGCTCCAGATCCGCCGTGCTCCCGCGGGCGAGCGCCTCGATCTGACCCCGGGCGTACGCGTCTTCCGCGTCTGGAACCATCCGCTCGATCACGGCCGAGGAGACCGCCGCGCACGCGCTCGCTCCGAGGAGCAGGACGGCAAGCGTAAAGAAGCGGACCAATTGCTGAAGCCGAGACGACATTAGGGAGAGAGAGAGGAAGATGACAGGCCGCCGAACGACAGGCTTCAGGCGCGGGCAGTCGCACCGCGCTTGATGATGCTGCGTGCCCGTCGCCTGCAAGCGCAAGTTCAGCGGCGGGACTACGCGTCCTGCCACCCACCCAGCGCGACGCGGCGCAGATAGAGCTCTGGGTCACGGAGAAAACGAACGGCATGGGAACGTCCCAAAGCTTCCGCGAACGCCGCCGGTTCGGGCGACACCCACTCACCCGTCTCGTCCTCCAGGCCAAACTCCAACGCGCGCAGGAACGTGAGGATGCCGGTGATGAGCTCGTCGTTTGGCGCCCGCATGTCTACACGGAGTGATCCGTCTCCGTCCGGGGCCCAGATCTCGACACGGTTGCCCTCCGTCTGGCCCCATGCTGCTGCCTCAGGCGACCCGTACGAAATGCGTGGAGCAACGGCATCGAGACGCGCCGCCTAGCCGGGGGGTAGGGATGATAACGGTTTCAACGTGATCTGGAGGTAACGGAACGAGCCGCCCAGGCTGAACGCCGGCTTGCGATGTATGCCCTCACCGCGTCCAGCGAGAGGAAGAGCCCCAGGGCGAGGATCGGGGCCCACGGGAGCCAGTTCCCCAGGCGCCGGTCGATCATCGCGACGGACGGGTTGGCGCGCTGGTAGACGACAGGAACACTTTCGTCGCGCGCGGAAGCCGACGACGACCCGAGCCAGTCCGTGAAGCGGACGACGCGCGCCCCGCTCTGATACTCGACCACGGGCATGAAGGCGACGGTTCCGCCGGTCGACGTGCCGGCCCTCGGCATCAGCCGCTGCTCGTAGGCGACGATCCGTCCCGTCGCTCGCGCGCCCCCGGCGAGCAGTTCGATGCGCACCCTCCCAACGTAGAGACCGAGCAGCACGAGGAAGAAGCCCGTCGCGAGCTGCAAGGTGCGACGGGAGCGCACGAATGCGGCGCCGAGCGCGTCGACCCAAGCCGGTGCGGTGCGGAGCGGCGGGTCGGGTGCCATCGGCTTGGTCGTGGCATTCACGGAAATCGCATCATCGCGACGGCCAGCACCGCGACGAGAATCATGAGGGGGACTGGTCAAATGACTGAGAAGTAGTTGGTGCCGAACGACACAAGGGTCAGGGGTGCGGGCCGCCGCGCAGGCCTTTCGTCCGGCCGAGAGCATGCCCGGCCGCGCATCCCGTGCAGCCGATTGTTAGGCGGACCGGCGGCCTTTCTCGTCAACGTCGGATCGCTTCAGTGTTCGTGTAGATCCAAACCGTGCTACCCCGGGGTCGGATCTTGATCACGCCGAGACCGCGGGCGTTCTCCATGTAAACCTCCACCCCGGCCCGGAGGAAGACGCAACTGCTGTTCTGAATGAACCTGGCCCACGCTACCCGGTCACCGGAGACGAGTATGCTAGTCTGCTCACTGAAGTCCGCGCGGGAGAGGCAGCCGATGTACCCGTCTTTGGTTCGGTAAATGGCCTGGGCCTCGGCTTCCAGCGCGGCGATAAGGGAGATAAGGAGAGAGGCGACGCAGAGGGTGAACTTGCGGGTGGTGTGACGCATGAATTCCTGTAGGGATGGAAGGGGAAAGAGGCCCGCAGAAGTGCGAGGCCTCCAAGCAACGTCGCAATCACTACCAAGCCAACGGTTGTGTGAGGATGCACGGCTGACGGGGGTGAATCACCTGCGGCTGCCGCGATACTTGCCCAGCGGTCTAACGCCCCAAGGGTCAGGGGTGCGGGGCCGCCGCGCAAGCCTTTCCTCCACCCGAAAGCACGCAAGGTCCCGCATCCCCAGCAGCCGATCGTTAGGCCGCGGCGAGCCTCGTGCTACGGCTCAGCCTGGGCGTCCGAGGGATCCGAGTCTCCGCGCGTGTCGAAAACCACGGCAATCATGTGGTCGAGCAACATCGCTTTGAGCGAGGTAGCAGATTCGAACTCGGTATCCTCAGGAACATCAGGATCGCCTTCGAATTCGATTCTCGCCCAGAAATTATCTAACTTGTGGATGAGCTCTCGTGCCTGAATCAGCAGAGTGACATCGACCTGCTTTCCCCACGAAATCGCGTAGGTGGGTAGATCGTGGGCGATATCGTTCCTGTGATGTCGAATTCGATGAACTACCTCAACGTCCTCGGCCGCAATCGCGTCAACTTCGACGAGCCATTCTAGCGATGCATCAAGGATATGTTTGCTCCGGGAAACGACACGCTGCTGGTACTCTGGATCAGGTATGAACTGGCCATTCTTCCACGTAAATGAGAAGAACCCTCGTACCTTGTCAACGATGGAAAGTTTAAGCATCTCCCACGCGCCAAGGAAGAGACCGCTATCAACCAAGGCGTTCTTGATGAGCGCAGGGGCGAACGGATCGGCGGGAATGTTCATTTTCTCGGTTAGCACGCAATGTTGATCAAGCGGCCTAAACGACCCAAGGGTCAGCGGTGCGGGGCCGACGCGCAAGACTTTCCTCGGCCCGAAAGTTTGAAAGGCCCCGCATCCCCTGCAGTCGATTGTTAGGCCGCACCACTCGGTCCAGTACGTCAAAATTCCTATGGCTTGGTGTTCACCAAAACATAGGCATAGTGTGCACGTCCGCCCTGACCCAAAAACACGCTCAACTCTCGAATACCATCGATCGTCTCCCATCGGTATACACCGCGTGGATTGGCGAACGTAGGTTCCGTCGCTGGGAGTCCAAGGGTCGGCAGGACATCGGGACCAAATGGGAGTTGCCCATGCCCAAATACCGTAATCCAGTCGGCTTTTCCATTTACATACACGATTTCAATGTCACCATCGCGGTAGTATCGCTTCGTGTACGGCCTTCCTTGGTTCCGAATCGTTTCCTGTGAGCTGGAAGCCCCCAGCACCGCAGCTACTTGCGATGGTGTTTGCCCGGCGATCTCCGGTACGGAGATAACAACGATCGGTGAAGTGGTGGGCTCAGCAACGGGCAAAGCTGGGCTCGAGGGCGCTACTTCCGCCACCGGAACTTGTTTGTCGGCCGACTCACCACCGCACGCGGCCACCCAGCAGGTCACGCCGATGATTAGGAGTTTGCGGATCATCAGAAGCGAAATGTTAGAGGAGAGCGGCCTAACTACTCTCTATTGAGACAGAATTCGGATATGCACGCAAGCGCCGAAGGCACCTTCACCCCTCCGCTCAACGGCTTACCCCCGCCGCCAGCCTGGGATTATCTGGACCGTTTCCCAGCACGAGCCGAGCATCCGCCAGATCACCCGCTCCGGCGCCTGCGCACGGCACGCACGCACACGAGGGCAGGTACAGCTCAATCCCCCGCCACCCCCAGCGCACTCGGCACGAACGGAGCCTCGCGCAGCACCGCCGGCTTGCGGTGGCTCAGGACCAGCAGCCACTCGCGGATGGAGACGACGATCACGAGGACTGCGACGGCCATGAAGAGGAGGGCGACGGTGGCGTCCAGGCGATCGTTGAAGATCATGCGCTGGGCGCCGGCACGCATCAATGGATGCAACGGTCTCGGGAGCGCATGCGTCAGCGGCGGGCCCGCCATTTTCGCGGATTCCGCCGCGCGTGCATAACCGCGATCACCGAGATTCGATCTCGCAAGGTGACAAAGAAGATGACGTATGGGAACCGATGTAGGGGTGCCTTTCGGATGTCATCCACTGTCACCGGGAATTGCTCGGGCGCCCGCTCGATCGCGTCCAGCCGGTCGCGAACCTCGCGTGTGAACTCATGGCCCAACCCCGCCCGCCTCTCCTCGTACCAACGGAATGCCTCCTCAAGATCGGTGCGGGCCTCGCGCCGGACGAAGAGGCGCAGTCCGGACCCACTCACCGGCTCTGCGAGTCGATATCGTCGAGAACCGCCTTCCAAGGCTCGCCCAGATCGTGGTCCGCTTCCAGGGCGGCGCGGCGGCGGCGAAGCTCCGCGAGCTGCTCATCCCCGGGAGCCATGTCTTCGCGCGCCTGCGGCTCGAGGCTGTCCCACAGCTGCTCCGCGAGCTCGATCCGCTCGGCGGGGGTCAGGTGGCTGAAATCGATGATTGGTGTGCTCATGGCGTGAACCTATTCGGATGTGATGGCACTTCGAAAGTTGCACTCTCAGGGCGCCTAGCTCAATCCCCCGCCACACCCAGCGCACTCGGAACGAACGGCGCCTCGCGCAGCACCGCCGGCTTGCGGTGGCTGAGGACCAGTAGCCACTCGCGGATGGAGACGACGATCACGAGGACGGCGACGGCCATGAAGAGGAGGGCGACGGTGGCGTCCAGGCGGTCGTTGAAGATCATGCGGTGGGCGTCGGCGATGGACTTGGCGCCGGGGGGGAGCTGGCCGGCGGCGAGGCGGGCGCGGATCATGGCTTCGTGGGCAAAGAAGCCGAGTTTGGGATCGGCGGCGAAGACCTTTTGCCAGCCGGCGGTAAAGGTTACGGCGCACAGCCAGGCGAGCGGCACGAGCGTCGTCCAGGCGAAGCGCGCCTTGCCCGCCTTGATCAGCACCGTGGTGCCCACGCAGAGCGCCACCGCGGCCAGCAACTGGTTGGAGATGCCGAAGAGGGGCCACAGCGAGTTGATGCCGCCCAGCGGGTCCACTACGCCCTGGTAGAGGAAGTAGGCCCAACTGAACACGACCAGCGCGCTGGACAGGACGATGCTGGGATACCACGAGGTGCGCCCCAGCGGCTTCCAGATCTGCCCCAGCAGCTCCTGCAGCATGAAGCGGCCGACGCGCGTGCCCGTGTCGATGGTGGTGAGGATGAAGAGCGCCTCGAACATGATGGCGAAGTGGTACCAGAGCGCCGCCATCCCCGGCCCGCCGATGACGCCGCTGAAGATCTGCGCCATCCCCACCGCCAGCGAAGGGGCGCCGCCGGTGCGCGCCAGGAGCGAGGTCTCGCCCATCTGCGCGGCGAGGCGCGTCATGTCTTCGGGGGTCACCACGAAGCCCCAGGTGGCGATGGTGCGCGTGGCCGTCTCCACCGTGGCGCCCACCACGCCGGCGGGGGCGTTGATGGCGAAGTACACGCCCGGCTCCAGGATGGAGGCGGCCACCATCGCCATCACCCCCACGAACGACTCCATCAGCATGGCGCCGTAGCCCACCAGGCGCGCGTCGCTCTCGCGCTCCAGCATCTTGGGCGTGGTGCCGCTGGCCACCAGCGCGTGGAAGCCGCTGATGGCGCCGCACGCCACCGTGATGAAGGCGAAGGGGAAGAGCTTGCCGCTGAACACCGGCCCCGTGCCGTCCACGAAGCGCGTCATGGCCGGCATGTGGATCTCGGGGAGCGACACCAGGATCCCCACCGCCAGGCCCACGATGGTGCCGATCTTCAGGAAGGTGGAGAGGTAGTCGCGCGGGCAGAGGAGCACCCACACCGGGAGCACGGAGGCGACGAAGCCGTACGCCGCCATCAGCCACACCAGCGTCGTCTTCTCCACGGTGAACACGGCGGCCCACGCCGGGTCCTTGGCCACCCATCCGCCCGCGACGACGGCGGCCAGCACCAGCACCACCCCGATGGCCGACGCCTCGCCCACATGCCCCGGCCGGAAGGCGTGCATCCACCACCCCATGAGCAGGGCGATGGGGATGGTGCAGGCGATGGTGAAGAGCCCCCAGGGCGAATGCGCCAGCGCGTTTACCACGATGAGCGCCAGCACGGCCAGCAGGATCGCCATGATGGCGAGAACCGCGACCATGGCGGTGAAGCCGGCGGCCGTATTGATCTCCTCGCGCGCCATCTGGCCCAGCGACTTGCCGTCGCGGCGCATGGAGGCGAAGAGGATGATGAAGTCCTGCACCGCCCCCGCCAGCACTACGCCCACGATGAGCCACAGCGTCCCCGGCAGGTACCCGAACTGCGCGGCGAGCACCGGCCCCACCAGCGGCCCCGCCCCCGCGATGGCCGCGAAGTGGTGCCCGAACAGCACCCACCGGTGGGTAGGCACGAAGTCCACTCCGTTCCCCAGCCGCTCGGCGGGCGTGGCGCGGCGGTCGTCCAGCTCGAAGACGCGCGTGGCCAGGAAGCGCGCGTAGAAGCGGTACGCCACCGCGTAGGTGCACACGGCGGCCACCACCAGCCACGCGGCGTTGATGGTCTCGCCGCGATGCAGCGCCATCACGGCGATGGCGGCGGCTCCGAGCGCGGCGACGGCGCTCCACAGCAGGATGCGGATGGGCTTGGGCATGGCGGGAAGGGTCGCGCGTGGAAGGGGATGCGGGCACAAGGTAGTTCGGACGTACGAAGGAAGGGAAGTGCGTTAGTGCGTGAGTGCGTTAGTAACTGCAAGCGCACTCACGCACTAACGCACTCACGCACTCCGGGGTTCGTATCTTGCCGAACGCGCGTCCTGGGCCGTATCCACCCTTCCACCGCGGTGCCATGTACGGACTCGAAGGGCTCCTCGCCGGCCGCACCCTCGCGGGGCGCTATCGCATTGAGGAAGTGATCGGCAGAGGCGGGTTCGCCGCCGTGTACCGGGCCGCCGACGAGCGGCTGGGGCGCACCGTGGCCGTCAAGGTCATCACCGTGGTGGCGGCGGACCTGGCCACGCGCGGCCAGGTGCGGCGGCGCTTCGAGCGCGAGGCGCGGGTAGCCGCCAGCCTGGACCACCCCAACGTGGTGACCGTCTACGACGTGGGGACAGACCCGGAGCTGGAGCTCGACTTCCTGGTGATGGAGCTGCTGCGGGGCGAGGACCTGTCGCGCAGGATCGACCGACCGGTGCCCTTTGCCCTCCCCATGGCCACGCGCATCCTGCGCGACGCGGCCCGCGGGATCGCGGCCGGGCACCGCGGCGGGCTCATCCACCGCGACGTGAAGCCGGCCAACATCTTCCTCGCCGAGCACGAGCGGGAGGAGCGCTTCCGCGTCTGCATCCTGGATTTCGGCATCGCGCAGATCCGCAGCGCGGAGCACTCGCTCACCAAGCTCACCCGCGGCGCGGCTCCGCTCTCCCCGCGCTACGCGTCGCCGGAGCAGTTGCAGGAAGAGGTGGAGCTGACGCCCGCGTCGGACGTGTACAGCCTGGGGCTGATCGGGTACGAGCTCCTGGCGGGCGAGCGCCCCTTTGGCCGCGACCAGATCCGCACGATGACGCGCGGCGAGCCGCCCTCGCCGCCCTCGTTCGACGCGGTTCCGGAGGAGGTGCGCCCCATCATCCGCAGGGCGATGCAGTGGGACCCGGCCGAGCGCTACCCCGAAGCCGGCGAGCTCGCGGACGCTCTCGACGCCGCCCTCCGCACCCTGCGCCCCGACGCCGCGGCGCCCGTTCCGCAGGAGACGCCGGTGGCGGCTCCCGCGTCCGCTCCGGTGGTGGTCCCGGCGTCCGTGCCGCCGGTGGTTCCTGCGTCCGAGCCGCCGGTGGGTTCCGCGGCCGAGCCGGTGGAGCCCGCGTCCGAGCCGCCGGTGGTTTCGGCAGCGCAGGCCGTGCCCGCCGAGACGCCGCCCGCCGCTTCCGCGGGGCCGCCTGCTCCGGTGCTGCCGCGCGTGGTGGAGCGTGAGCCCGCTCCGCCGCCCCAAGCTCCCGCACCGGAGCCGGTCCGCGTACCGCCCGCGGCTCCCGCACCGAGGCCCGAGCCCGCCCTCGCGGCACCCGCGGCGCAGCGTCGGGCCGGGGCGGAGCCGGCGAGACGCACCCGCCGCACCTCGCCCCTGCTGCTCCTGGGGATTCCCCTGCTGCTGGCTCTCGGCGCCGTCGCGTGGTGGGCGATGGCGCGCGAGCGCCCCGCGGAGCCGCGCCGGGCGCAGGTGGAAGCCCCACGCCAGGCAGCGCCGCCGGCCGCATCCGCGCCCCGGCCGCGTACTCCCGATTCCCTGGGATGGAGCGCCCCGGACGCGGGTGGAACGGCGTCTCCGGGCGGGGCGCAGGGTCCGGGCGGTACGCAGACGCCGGGCGCGGCGCCGGCCACGGGCGCGGGACCGGGCACAGGCGCACCCGTGGCGGGAACCCCGCCCAGTGGCGGCGCGGCTCCGGTCGCCGGCACGACGCGCCCGAGCGCACCCACCGGCACACCCGCGGGCACGCAGCCGCGCGCGCCCGCCGCGTCCGGAGGCGCGGCCGCGGCGCGGTACGCGCGCGAGGCGGAGGGGCACTTCCAGCGCGGAAACCTTCCCGCGGCGGTGGACGGCTTCCGGCGGGCGGTGGCCGCGGCGCCGGGGAGCGCGCACTATCGCAACCAGCTCGGGTGGGCCCTCTTCCAGAGCGGAGACATGGCGGGCGCGGAGCGGGAGCTCCAGGAGACGCTGCGGCTGGACCCGAACCGCGCCATCGCTCACGCCAACCTGGGCGAGGTGCGCCGGGTGCAGGGCGACACGCAGCGCGCCATCGGCAACTACCGGCGCTTCCTGGAGCTGAACACGGACCCCCGCCGCGAGCGGATCGCGCGGGAGAAGCTGCGCGGGATGGGCGCTACTCCGTGACGCGCGCCGTCCGCACGTACGCCGTCCGCTGGCGCACTGCGAGGATCTGCGAGGGGAGCACCTTGGCCAGCGAGTGGTTGGCCCAGGGGCGCGAGTAGTACGAGGTGAGCACGCGGTCGTAGCGCACCAGCCACGCGCGCTGCTCCGCCCGCAGCCGCTCGCGCGCGGCGGGGGAGAGCGAGGCCATGCGGGCGGCGTACACCCGGTTGAGCTCGGCGTCCGCGGCGGCAAGGTCCCGCCGGAGGCACTCCACGATCTCCGGGCGGGTCATCATCCAGAAGTCCTGGCAGGGATGCGGCACGTTCTCCCTGAACTCCTGCGCCCGCGCCGGCGCGCACACCCCCAGCGCCGCCGCCATGGCCAGCGCCGCGGCACGCGCACGGTGTGTCCCCCGTTCCTTTCGCATCGGCGCACTCATGGTGTGGGCTCATGCGCACATCGGATGCCCGCGACCAACGACGGGGCCCCGCGCGGAGGTACGGAGACGAAGCCGTCTCCCTGCCTCCGTGGGCCCGCGCGAGCATCACCGCCCCCTCAGGGCGCGATGAAGATCCCCCGCTCGCGCAGCTTGCGGGTAAAGGTCTTCCGGTCCAGCGCGCCCGGGGGGAGGCGGACGATGGTGGGGGTGAGCTGAACGCCGCGGCCGCCGGTGAGCGTCAGCACGCGCGCCGCCGTTTCGGCATCCGGGCACTCGACGAGGAGCGCGGTCGCGAGGCTCACGTGGCGCGTGGCTCCGGCCCAGTCGCGGATCTGGCGCGCCACGTTGGCCGGCACCCCGCTCCGCGACAGCTCCGTGAGCGTGCCCACCGCCGCCTCGGCCGAGACGCCCTGTTCGGCCGCGCGCATCACGGAAGCGCGGGTGACGCGGAAGAGGGCACCGACTCCGGAGCCGATGCGCTCGGCGAAGCGGGCGATCTCCGCCTCCACCCCGGGGGCGGGAGCCAGGAAGACGATCTCGAAGTCGGGCTGCACCAGGATCTCGCCGGGGGGGGGCGCCTGGTGCTCAAAGGTGTCCGTGGCGCCCAGGAGGAAGCGCCCCGGACCGGCGAGCCCCACGCAGACGATGCCGGCAGCGGTGCGGCCGATGCGCGCGGCGCCGAACGGAAGCAGCCTCAGATCCAGGAAGCCGAGCAGGACGCCGGCCCACGTCTCCCCCCACTCCTCGCGCGTGCCCAGACGCAGCGTGGAGTAGCCGAACCGCCCCTTGAGCACCACGCCGCCGGGGGAGAGAAACGGGTTCGCTTCGCGGCCATGGAAGAGGAGGAAGTCGTCCAGCGGCACCAGCCTATCCTCGGGGATGGAGAGGAATGCGGCGGTGAGCGCGGCGCGCAGGTCGAGCTTCTCCTTGGGCACGTCGAAGCCCAGCCGCATGGGGAAGAAGTCGCTGCCCGTCGTGGAGCTGTACCACCCCGGCGGATTGCGCTGGTCCGAGGCGCGGTACACGGCGAGCCGCTCGCGGAGCCGCTCCCCCCCGGGCAGCGACACCCAGCGCTTCCCCTTGCCCGTGGCGGCGAGGTGGTACTTGCCGTCGCGCCCGCGCGCCGTCTTGGCGAGCCCGGCCACCTGCAGCTCGTGCACGGCGAGCTCGATGCGCGAGGCGAGCCCGGCGTCGATCCCGCCCGCCGCGCCGGCTTCATGATCGTGCCCGGCGCTGCCCGGCTCCCCGTCCATCGTGCCCGCGATCCAGTCCGGGAAGGGCTGGAGGCGCTGCGCCAGGAGCTTCTGGGCGCGAACGTAGAGCCCGCCGTCGCCGCCGCGCACCGGGATGGGCTCCACCGTGGCCTCCACCAGCACGGTGGCCATGTCCGCGACGCGGTAGGCGAGCTCAAAGATCTCGGCCGCGTCCACCGGCACAGGCGGGGGCGGCGGGGGCCCGAGGGCTCGCGCCACCGGCGGTGCCAGCCCGATCAGCGCCTCGGGCCCGGCCTCGCGGAGCGAGGGGAAGAGGAAGAGGAAGCGGATGCCCGCCTGCAGCACCACGGCCAGCTTCCCGACGTCCAGCGCGGGGAGCAGGGCCGGCACGCCGCGCAGGGGCACTCCGTCCGGATGCTCGGCCAGCGCGCGGAGCAGCGCCTGCAGCGCCGACGCCACCTCCCGGTCCGCGAAGCGCGGCGCCTCGCCGGGCACCAGGCGCGCCTCCTCCCACTTCCGCGCGGCGCGGGCGTCCTTGAGCGCCAGGAACTTCTCCACCCAGCTCACGGACGAGGCGAGGTGCGCCACGGCGGCGAAGTCTACCCAGGGGTACCCTCCCGGCAGAGCCGCGTTGAGACGGCCGGCCTCCGCCGCCGTGAAGTGGTCCCTGAGGTACTGCTCGGGAATGGGTCCGCCGGCGAGCACCGGAAACCGCCGCATGGCGCGGAGCGCCTCCAGGAGCGGCAGGAAGCGCGGCGCGGCGCCCAGGAGCGTTCCGCCCGCCTCCTCCACCAGCCCCGCCCCCCGCAGCTCGTCCGCCGCGCCCCGCAGCCGCGACGCGGCGACGCCGGGGGAGGGAAGGACATCCACGAAGGCCTCTCGCGCCGCGGGCGAGAGCGCTTCCCAGGCGGGGAGGGTGGCGAGCACCTCCCGCCAGTCCAGCTCGGCGAGCTTCATCCGTCGATCTCCTCCGCGTCCGCGATGCGGTACTCGTATCCCTGCTCGCAGAGGAAGAGCTGCCGCTTGAGGGCGAACTCCTGCTCCACCGTGTCGCGGCTCACCAGCGTGTAGAAGTGCGCCTGGTTGGCTCCCGGCTTGGGCCTCAGGATGCGCCCCAGCCGCTGCGCCTCCTCCTGGCGCGACCCGAACGTCCCCGAGACCTGCACCGCCACCGCCGCGTCGGGGAGGTCCACGGCGAAGTTGGCGACTTTGGACACGGCGAGCACGGGGATGCGCCCCTCGCGGAAGTCGCGGTACAGGGCGTCGCGCCGGCGCTGCCCCGTGCTCCCGGTGAGCACGGGAACGCCCAGCGCGTGCGCCAGCGACTCCACCTGGTCCACGTACATCCCGATCACCAGCGCCGGGTCGCCGGCGTGGCGCGCCAGGATGCGGCGCACCACCTCCGCCTTGTCCGGGTTCTCGGAGGCGATGCGGAACTTGTCGCGCGCCTCCGCCACCGCGTACGGCATCCGCAGCTCGCCGGGAAGGGGCACGCGCACCTCGGTGCAGGTGGCGCTCGCGATCCACCCCTGCCCTTCCAGCTCCTTCCAGGGCACGTCCGCCTTCTTGGGGCCGATCAGGGCGAAGACGTCGTCCTCGCGGCCGTCCTCGCGCACCAGGGTGGCGGTGAGCCCCAGGCGGCGGCGCGCCTGCAGCCCCGCCGTCACCTGGAACACCGGCGCGGGAAGGAGGTGCACCTCGTCGTAGACGATCAGCCCCCAGTCGCGCTGGTCGAAGAGCTCCAGGTGGCGGAAGGCCCCCTCGCGGCTGGCGCGGTGGGTGAGCACCTGGTAGGTGGCCACCGTCACCGGCTTCACCTCCTTTGCCTCGCCCGTATACTCCCCCACCTGGTCTTCCTGAAGGGTGGTGCGGTCAAGGATCTCGCGGATCCACTGCCGCACGGCGGTCACGCTGGTGGTGAGCACCAGGGTGGAGCTCGCCACCCGCGCCATGCACTCCATCCCCACCACGGTCTTCCCCGCTCCGCAGGGAAGCACCACCACCCCCGACCCGCCCCGCTCGGACCCGCCGGCGTGGAAGGCGGAGGCCGCGTCTTCCTGGTAGCCGCGCAGGGCGAAGGGCTCCCCGCCGCGCGTTACGGCGCGCAGGGCGATGGCGAGCGGCTCGCCGGGGGTGTAGCCGGCCAGGTCTTCCGCGGGCCAGCCCGCCCTGACCAGCGCCTGCTTGATGCGCCCCCGCTCCGCCGGGGGAACGCGGAACGAGGTGGCCGAGAGACGCTCCCCCAGGTGCGGCGCCACTCCCTTTACCCGCGACACCTCTTCCAGCAGCTCGGGTGCGTCGCCGCGGAGCGCGAGGCCCCCGGCGTCGCGCTCCAGGCGCAGCCGGCCGTACCGCGACGCCGCGTCGCGGATGGATGCCTCCACGTTGGCGGGCACGGGATACTTGGCGAACTCGCGCAGCCCGTCCACGATCTCCGCCGGCTCCGCGCCCGCCGCGCAGGCGTTCCACACGGAGAGCGGTGTGATGCGGTAGGTGTGGACGTGCTCGGGCGACTTCACCAGCTCGGCGAAGCGGGCCAGCCGGTCGCGCGCGGCCGTGAAGCGGGGGCTCGCCACTTCGGCCAGCACGCTCTGGTCACTCTGTACGATCAGCGGGTTTTCGGGCCGGTACATCGGCGTTCCTGCGCTGCTTACTCGACGTGGCGTCCGCTCGGAGCGTCCGGAAACGTCCAGATTGTAGCATTTTCGTGGCGGTGCGGAAAGCGCGGGCTTCAGCGTACCCGGGTTTCCCCACGGCCGCTCGGCCGGGCAGGGGTTCGCCCGTCCGAATGCCCGTCCGCGACGCACCCTGTTCGCCCTCTCCCGGACGCGGGATACGTGGCCTCCGCCCGGGAGCTGAGCCTGGAGCTCGGGGAACGCATGTTTACCGAGGAGCAGCCGGTACCCGCCGCACGACGGCGCCGGCTCAAGCGGGCGGCAGCCCCCGGCCATCCAGGGTCGCCCGAACGAAGCGCGTCATCGCGGCCAGCACCGGCTCGCGCTGGTCGCGGTGCGGCGTGTGGCCGCAGGCGGGGAGGAGAAGGGTCTCCACGGGGCCGGCCACGCCGCGCTGGACCGCCGCGACCTGGCGGAGCGTGCCGTACTCATCGTCCTCCCCCTGCACCACCAGGGTGGGGACGCGAATGGAGGGGAGGAACTCCTCGATGTTCCAGGCTCGGAATCCGGGATCGAGCCATACGTCGTTCCATCCCCAGAACGCGCCCTCGGTGTTGGCGCCGTGGTACTTCGCGAGTCGGCGCGGGAGGTCGGTGGTGCGGAACTCGTGGGCGATGCGGGCGATGCTCGCCAGCCCCTCCGGCTCGGCGAAGACGTGCGGCGCCTCCAGCACCAGCGCGCGAACGCGGCCGCCGGCGGGGCTTCCCGCGTGGATCAGGGCGATGGAGGCGCCGTCGCTGTGCCCCACCAGCACCGCGTCCACCACTCCCGTCGCCGCCAGCACCTCGCCGAGCACCTCCGCCTCGTGGTGCATGAAGCGCACGGGGCGCGGGAGCGAAGCCGGCTCCGAGCCGCCGTACCCCGCGCGGCTGTAAACCAGCGCGCCGCACCCCGTGGCCTCGGCGAGCGCCGCGGGAAAGTCACGCCACGACGCGAGCGAGCCGAGCCCCTCGTGCAGGAACACGAGCGTGGATGCCTCCTCCGGCCGCGGGCCGGTCCACGCATACTCCAGCCGGCGCCCGCCCGCCTGCAGGTGACGGATCATGGCAGCGCGAGCTGGGCCAGGTCGCCGCGCTCGGGATCGAACGTGCGGAAGCCGAGCCGCGCGGCGAGCGAGCGCAGCTTGCGGTCCGCCACCACGAAGGTCAGCGTCTGGTCCGGCAGCCGGTCCTGGAGCTGCCGCGCGGACGCCGCGTGCAGCACGTCGAGCGTCCCCGCTCCAGAATCGTGGTACGCGACCGCGATAGACTCGGCGGCGCGCACCACGCTGGATTCGACGCGGACTACATTGAGATACTCTTCGCGGTGGCGAGCGTATTCCTTCAGCACGCGAGCAAACCTGCGGCGCCCTGGCCGCCCTTCGGTTCTTCCGCGCTTCGCGAGACGCACGAGCACCTCGAGCGCACCCAGACTGGACACGAAGAAGGCATTCTGGTGCTCTGGGCTCCGGAAGAGCCGGCGCATGGCTTCAGCGCCCACCTCATCGTGGTATAGCTTCACCAGCGCGCTGGCATCCAGGAAGAAGATCACAGGAACCGGCGTAAGTACCTGCGCAACGGCCAGAACAGGCGCCGCACGTGGTAGAAGCGCGGCCGGATCGGTTCGAACGGAGGTGGTGGCCAGGAGCCGGTCGCCGGCCGGATGCCCGCGGCCCGCAGGCGCGCGTGCCACTCCTCCCGCTCCAGCTCGCTCTTGAAGTTCATCATGGCCTCCGTGACGCGGGTTACCAGGTGAATCCTCGCCTAACATAGGCACGATCCAGACCGGAATCCAGCACCTCCGAAGTATGCTCCCCGTATTGGTTTACGCGGTGTCCCAGAGTGAACTGCAGCGCTCACACAGAGGCACAGAGGCACAGAGACAAGTTCTTCTCTGTGCCTCTGTGCCTCTGTGTGAGATCATTGGCGCGTGAAGCGCAGGTCGCGCACGCGGCCCAGGCCCAGGCTCATGCCATCCACACGGCCCGCGGCGTCGCGGGTGAAGCGGACGAGCGAGCCGGAGGGGGTGGTGAAGGCGTCGGCGTAGGCGGGGGTGAGGAGGACCGACACGTCTGGACGGCGGCGCAGGAGGAGCTTGCCGTCTTCGAGGGCGACGGTGTAGGTGGCCTCGGCCTCGTCGCTGTGGTACCGGCCCGCGAGCTCGGCGGGGGCGGAGGGGGTGGCTTCGGCGACGGGCTCGTAGGCGATGGTGTCGCCGTCCGCGGCCAGGAGGCGCGGGCCGGACGGGTCGTCGAACACCAACTGCGCGGGGCCGCGGCCCACGCGAAAGCGCGTGGCGGAGAGCGGCACCAGCTCGCCGGCGCCCATGCGCAGCTTTCCGTCGCGGAGGGACACGCGGAGGGGCTCGCCCGTGCGGCGGCTGCGGTACAGGCCGGCGCGGGCGGAGAGCGCCGCCGGGGCCAGCGCGACGGCGGGCGCGGGCGCGGGGTCGCGCGTGTGGCCCGCCAGGTAGAGGTCGGCCACCTGGTAGGCGAGCGCGACGGGGCTGGCCGTGGCGGCGTTGCAGAGGAGGGCCAGCGAGAGGCCCTGCCGGGGATAGCGCGCCAGGTACGCGCGGTACCCCGCCGTGGCGCCGCTGTGGCTCACCTGCGGCACGCCGCGGTACTCGTCCACGACCAATCCCCCGGCGTACGAGATCCGCCGGCCGCTCGCCAGCACGCCGCGCCGCTCCATCTCCTCGGCCAGCCCGCGCGCCACGGTGCCGTGCGTGAGCGCCTCGTTCCAGCGCAGCAGGTCGCCCACGGTGGTGAGGAGGCCGCCGTTCCCGTGCACGTTCTCGAACGGCATGTTCGTGCGGAAGGCGCCGCGCGCGGTGTCGTACGCGATGGCGCGCCCCTTTACGACCTCCGTGTAGTCGTCGCGCCAGCGGGTGTGGGCCATCCCCGCCGGCTGGAAGAGGGTGCGGCGGGTGAAGGCGGCGAACGGCTCGCCGCTGACGCGCTCCACCAGGATGGCGAGCAGGTTGTAGCCCGTGTTGCTGTACAGGTACTCCGCGCCCGGCGCGAAGTTGAGCGACTTCTGCCGCGACACCACGTCCAGCACATGCGCGTGGGTGTGGGCCCGCGTGCCCCGCGGCCACCCGGCGATGTCCACCACGGTGCCCCAGTCCCGCAGCCCGCTGGTGTGGTTCAGCAGGTGGCGGATGGTGATCGGCCGGCCGTAGTCGGGGAGCTCGGGGATGTAGCGGCGGACCTCGTCTTCCAGCTTCAGCTTTCCGTGCTGGGCCAGGAGCACGACCGCCGCCGCGGTGAACTGCTTGGAGACGGAGCCGGCCTCGAACACCGTCGCGGGCGTGTTGGCGGCGTCGTGCTCCAGGTCCGCCATCCCGTACGCGCGGGTGAGCACGGGCTGGCCGCCGCGCGCCACCGCCACCGCGCACCCGGGCGACGACGGTCCGTGGAAGCGCGCGAACACGCTGTCCACGCGGGCCTCGGGAACGGCCTGCGCCCCCGCCGCGGCGGGGGCCAGGAGGAGAAAGGCAAGTGTGGCGCGCTGGATCATCGTGCTCCTCTGTGTCTCTGGGCGATACGGAATCCGAATCGATAGGTGCTGTTGCGGCATCGCCGGGGGTGCATTCGCCGGGGGTGCATTCGCCGGGGGCGCATCGCCGGGGGTTGAAACCCCCGGCTGGAACCACGGGAAGCCTGCTGAAGCAGGCTCGCATGGGTCCGGCTACCGAGTCCGCTTCAGCGGGCTTCCCGTCCCTCCAGCGGGGGGATTCATCCCCTCGCGGCGCAGGCGCAGCGGATTCGGTGTGAGGCATTCTGCTCTGGAGATGCCGCACAGCGCAAGCGTGCACCAAAACGGGAGGCGCGCACCAGATTGTTGCGCGGAGGATCCCCGGCGACTTCTCGCATGTCGTTGCGCGGCGGGCACTTGGCGGAAACTCCTTTCCGGTACGGATATTCCCCTGATCGAGCACCCCTTCACGTCCCCACAGATGAGGTGCGCTCCATGCGTTTGCTACACATTGCCGCTCTGGGTGCGCTCGCGCTCCTGGCCGGCTGCCAGGACGAAAGCGTGACCCCCGCCCTCCGCGGCCCCGGCGAGGACGCGCCGGCACACACGCAGCTCGACGCGGTGTTCGCGCGCGCGGCCAAGGAGTTCGGCGTGCGGGCCGACCTCCTCAAGGCGGTGAGCTACGAGGAGACCCGCTGGTCCGTGGGCGAGCCCGGCCACGAGAGCGACGCACCCTTTCAGCATGGCGTGATGGGGCTGGAGCCTCACCAGGTGGCGCTGGCGGCGCGGCTGGCCGGGATGCCGGCCGCGAAGATCGACTCGGACGTGGAGGCGGGGGTGCGCGCGGGCGCGGCGCTCCTTGCCCAGTACGGCCGCGAGGCGGGCGTGAGCGGGCCCGACCTGGCCGCATGGGCGCCCGCGGTCGCGCGCTTCGGCGGGCTGGGGGACGAGCGCAGCCGCGCGTCGTACGTGCACGACCGCGTGTACGCCACGCTGCGCACCGGCGTGCAGACCACCGCCACCCAGCTCCGCGCCACCCTCCCCGGGCAGCGCGTGGGGCAGCCGGCGTTCGCGCGCTCCGCCAGCGCCGCCATGGCGCTGGCGCCGGACTGGCCGGTGGCGGGCACGGTGTCGTGGCCCGCGCTGGACGACGAGGGCACCGGCGGCAACCGCATGCAGCCGCGCCCCACGCCGCTGCACATGGTGGTGGTGCACATCTGCGGGACGTACTCGTACAGCAGCTACACGGGGTGCCGCAGTTGGCTCTCCACGGACCGGGCGAACACCGGCAACAGCAGCGCGCACTACGTGGTGGACGACGTGGTGGGCGCATCGGGGCTGGTGGAGGTGTCGCAGATGGTGACGGAGGACTCGGCCGCCCACCACGCGGGGAGCCCCAACTACGACTGCGCCAACAACGCCAGCGTGCTGCCGGAAAACGAGATCCACTGCACCGAGTTCGCCAACCGCTGGGTGAACGGCTTCACCATCGGCATCGAGCAGGCGGGTGACGGGCGGCAGACGCGCCCCGCCGCGCAGCTCAGCCGCACCGCCGCGCTGGTGTGCGACATCACCCGCGACAATCGCCTTCCCGTGGACCGCCAGCACATCATCGGGCACGCGGACGTGTCCGAGGCTCGGCGCGGCAACCTGGACGGCGACCCGGCCACGGGGATCAACGGGCGCGAATACCTGGAAGACCCGGGCGCGGGCTTCAGTTGGGCCAGCTTCATGGACCAGGTGCGCTCCTGCCGCGCCCGCGAGGACGTGATCGTGGTGGACAACAACTCCACCTTCAACCTCAACGACCTGGACCGCGACGCCGTGCGCGGGCGCTTCGAGGCCTCCGCCAACTGGACCTCGGGCACCAGCGCGGCGGACAAGTACCAGACCGACTACCGCTTCGTCTCCGCCTCGCCGGTCACGGACGGCGCCACGTTCTGGTTCTACCTTCCCGCGGCGGCCACCAAGACGGTGTCGTTCTGGTGGACGGCGGGCACCAACCGCTCCACGGCGGTGCCGGTGATCAGCTACAACGCGGCGAGCACCGAGCTGGGCCGGCTGAACGTCAACCAGACGCTCAACGGCGGCAAGTGGAACACGGTTGGCACCTACAACTTTACGACGGGCTGGAACAAGGTGTACGTTTCGCGCTACACCACCGCGGCGGGCACCATCATCGCGGACGCGATGCGCATCCAGTAAACCGCGGGCTCACACAGAGGCACGGAGACACAGAGTGAGGGGCGCTCTGTGTCTTCGTGTTCCGGGACGCATGCATCTTTTGTGGATACTGCTGCTGCTGGCGGCGTGCGGCGGGGGCGAGCCGGCGGCGCGGGTGGCGGAGGCGGGCGACACGCTGTCGCTGGCGGAGCGGGAGAAGATCGGCGGCGGGATCGCCTTCTCGTCCAAGCGCGACGGCAACTCGGAGCTGTACCGGGTGCGGCCCACGGGAACGGCGTTGCGGCGGATGACGAACAGCCCGGAAGCCGAGGATTTCACGGGTCCGCTCTCCCCGGACGGGCGGGAGATGCTGGGCGTGTCCGCGCGTCGGGTGACGCCCCGGCTGCGGCTGTCGCAGCTTGTGGTGATTCCGCTGGCGGGCGGTGCGCCGCGGCCGGTGGGGGCGCGTGGGCTGCGGGTGCGCGGCCCAAGCTGGTCGCGCGACGGGCGCTGGGTGGTGTACGAGAGCGACTCCGCCAGCTTCCGCGACCTGTACCGCGTGGAGCGCGCCGGCGGGGCCACGGTGCGCCTCACGGACAACCCGGAGGGCAACTACTCCCCGGAGGTTTCGCCCGATGGCGCGTGGATACTGTTCCAGAGCAGCCGCACGCGCGACGGGGTGCAGATCTTTCGCATGCGGGGGGATGGCAGCGCGCAGGAGCGGCTCACGCGCGAGCCTCGCGAGCACTGGGGCGCGCGCTGGTCGCCGGACGGGCGGCGCATCGCGTTCCTGAGCGACCGCGGGGGCGCCGACCGGCTGTGGGTGATGGATGCGGACGGCGGCGGCCCGCGGCGCCTCACGCGCGAAGACTCCCTCCCCGGCACCGTGGAGGCGCAGCCCGCGTGGTCCCCCGCGGACCCGGAGCGGATCGCCTACGTGCTGAAGCGCCCCGACGTGCCCGCACGCATCCGCATCCAGCAGGGCCGGCGCGTGCGCCAGGTGCACGCCGGCGCAAAGGGGGGCGACGACACCCCCGCCTGGTCGCGCGACGGCCGGTACCTGGCCTTCGTCTCCACACGCGACGGCAACGCGGAGCTCTACATCGCCCGCGCGGACGGCACCCGCCCCACCCGCCTCACCCGCGCGGACGGGGACGACTTCGATCCGGTCTGGGTGCCCTGACCGGCGAGGGCCGGGCGGTTGAAACCGCTGCAACGACTACACGAAGTCCCCCTGCGGGGACTACAGAGTTTCCGCTCGGGCCGAGGATCTACTCCGCGCAGGCAGCACCGCGGTCTGGCGAGTGAACTCGCGGCAACGAAAGCACAAAGTCCGCCTACGCGGACTGGTACTGACGGACCAGCCGCAACCGTGTAGTCCCCGCAGGGGGACTTCGTGTAGTTGTTGCAGCGACTTCAGTCGCCCGCAACCGCTCGCACCGCCTTCACCACCGCCTTCCACGCCTCCGCCTGGGGGGCGACGACGTCGAAGTGGCCGGCGCCCTCCACCAGTACCAGCTCGGCGCGCTCGCCGGCGGCGCGCATGCGGTCCAGCAGCGCGCGGCTCTGCGCCACGGGGACGATGGGGTCCGCGGCGCCGTGGACGAAGCGGACGGGGACGCCGAGGGGGACGCGCTCCACCGGGCTGACGGCGGCGTAGCGCTCCGGGTGCTCGGCGGGGGTGCCGCCCAGAAGGGGGTACACGGAGGAGCTGCAGTCGCCGGGGGCGGCGCCGTAGGCACGCAGGTCCGTGATGCCGGCGAGGCTCACCACCCCCGCGGCCCGCAGCGGCGACGCGCCCCCCGGCTCGCCCCCCGCGCGGCGCGAGGCGGCCCAGAGCGCAAGCTGCCCGCCGGCCGAGTGCCCGGCCAGCACCACGCGCGCCGTGTCCAGCCGCGGGCTGGCGGCGGCGAGCACCCGCAGGTGGTCCACCCCGCGGGCGACGTCCTGGAAGGTGCCGGGCCAGCCGCCGCCGGGGTCGCCGATGCGGCGGTACTCGATGCTCCACACCGCGAAGCCCTCGCGCGCCAGCGCCGCCGCCGCGCCGCCGAGGTGCGCCAGGGTATACTCGGCCTGCCAGCATCCGCCGTGCACCAGCACCACCACGGGGGCGGGCCCGCTCCCTTCCGGCAGGCGCAGCTCGCCGAACTGCAGGGGGTCGGCGCCGTAGGCGATGCGCTGTCCGCCGGGGACGGCCGTCTGGAGCTCTTCGTACGAGATCATTCGCGAACCGGTCGTGCTGCCGCCGCAGCCGGCGGGGGCCAGCAGGAGCGCGCAGAGGGTGAGCTGGGCCAGGGTCACGGGGTGCACCAATCTGTTAGAATCGCACCAAATTGCTCCGGCGGGCGGTGCCGGCCCGCGCGGGCGGCGGCGGCGGGGCGCGGGGCGATCCCGTTGCGGCGCAGCCACTTGCCGGGGCCGCGCATGCACGCGGCGTTCCCTGCCCTTTCCGGTATGGATATTCCCTGCTCAACACGCCACCGCATCGTTCCGCCACCTGAACCCGCCGGGGACCCGATGACCCATCCACAAGCCAGGCAGGCGCTGGGCTCCACCCGCCGTTCGCTGCTCCGCGGCCTGGCCCTGCTGGCGTTGCTCGCCGCCCCTCTCACCGCGTGCGACGGGGGCGGCGCGTCGCGGATCACCGCTCCCGAGGCGCCGTCGAAGACGCTGGCGGGCACCGCGACGCTCGCATGGGTGTTCCCCACCGGCACGTACGCCACCAATCCGGTGACCTTCAAGGCGGACGCCACCAGCGACATCGTGACGGTGAAGTACTTCGCGGACGGCACCTTCCTGCTGGGCTCCAGCACGGACCGCGCGAACTTCTTCCCCGTGAAGTACAAGTTCAGCGGCGTGGGCGTGCGGCGCATCTACATCCGCGGCTACAACGCGGCGGGCACGCAGGTGGCCGGCTTCTACAAGGACATCACCATCGCGGACCTGGTGCCCAACGTACCGTACTTCTACCAGTACGCCAACACGTACGAGCCCGGCGCCACCTGCGCCAACACCACCATGGCCATGCTCCTGAAGTACTACGGGGCCAGCTACACGCCGGACCAGATCTACACCGAGTTCCGCAAGCTGTCGCAGGACGAGTTCAAGTTCGACACCATCTTCAACAAGCTGGCCGCGCGCGCGGGCCTCAAGCAGCGCATCCGCGTGCACATGGAAACGGGCACCATCCCGCAGCTCGACGCGGAGCTCAACAAGGGGCGCCCGGTGATCATCCACGGCAAGTTCACCGGCTCCGGCCACGTGATGCTGCTGATCGGCAACGACGGCACCAGCTACACGATGAACGACCCCGCCGGCCGCTGGGGCCAGAGCCTGTGCAACGGCGCGGGGTACGGCGCATCTTCCACGGCGGGGATCGGGGTGAAGTACGGGCGCGCCATCGTGGGCAAGGCGATCACCACGCCGTGGCAGGGGAGCTGCACCGTGTTCGATCCCAACACGGTGAGGTACCACGAGACGTACCTGGTACCGTAAAAGGCGGAGCTCACACCGCGGCACGGGAGGCATCACGTGAAGACACGGCTCATCATCCTCGGCCTCCTGGCCGGCTGCGCCAACGCACCCGCCGCCCCGGAGACCCCGCGGGCCGCGATCCAGCCGGGGCCGTACACGCCCGGGCAGTCGTACTACGGCCGGAACAGCTACGTGGAGTACATGGCGGGGAACGCTCCCGTCATCTTCTCGGCGCCGCATGGCGGGAGCCTTACGCCGGCCGAGATCCCGGACCGCAAGGCGGGGAATTGCGGCGGCTCCGCCACCACGGGCAAGGACCTCAACACGCGCGAGCTGGTGCTGGCGATGCGGCAGCGCTACTTCGCTCGGTTCGGCAAGTATCCGCACGTCGTCATCAACCACCTTCACCGCATCAAGCTGGACGCGAACCGCGACCTGCTGGAGGGCGCCTGCGGCGACGCCGAGGCAAAGGTGGCCTGGAACGAGTTCCAGGACTACCTCACGGTGGCCCGCGGCGCGGTGACGAGCTCCGCGGGGAAGGGGTGGTACATGGACATGCACGGCCACGGGCACGAGCTGCAGCGGCTGGAGCTGGGCTACCTGCTCACCGACGCGCAGCTCGACCGGTCCAACGCCGTGCTGGACGCGTCCAAAGCGTACGAGGACACGTCCACCATCAAGACGCTGTCCGAGCACGCGGGGATCTCCTTCTCCGCGCTGCTGCGCGGCCCCGGCAGCCTGGGGACGCTGTACGCCGGCAACGGCTTCCCCTCCGTGCCCAGCTCCACGTACCCCAGCGCGGCCAGCGGCGAGGCGTACTTCACGGGCGGATACAACACCCGCAGGCACGCGTGCGGCGTGGAGGCGGGCCCGCTGGGAGGCGCGGCCGGCGGCCCCGTCTGCGGCGTGCAGATCGAGGCCAACTACACGGGCGTGCGCGACACGCAAGCCAACCGCGACCGCTTCGGCGACGTCACCGCCGCGGTGCTGGACACGTACCTCACGCAGCACTGGGGCCTGGACCTGGACTGATTTTTGGCTCACACAGAGGCACGGAGGCACAGAGATAAGTTCTTCTCTGTGCCTCCGTGCCTCTGTGTGAGCCAGGCTCTCTTTTTTGTCATCCCGAGCGAAGCGCCGGACTCTGCGCTTCGGTTTCCGGCAGCCGGCATCATGACGGCAGGCCCTCCAGGAAGCGGACGAGGTGCCCGCTGACCTCCGCCGGCCGCTCCTGCTGCAGCCAGTGCCCGGCGCCCTCCAGGATGTGCGTGCCGGCGAGCCGTGGGACGAGCGCGGGCATGGCGTCCAGGATCTGCCGCATCCCCGGGATGGCGAGCCCCGGGTCGCGCCCGCCCGCCAGGTACAGGGCGGGGACGTCTACCGTGCGCCCGCGCAGCGCCGCCGCCAGCTCCCAGTTGCGGTCCAGGTTGCGATAATAGCTGAGCGCGCCGCCGAAGCCGCTCGCCTGGAAGTCCGCCACCAGGGCGCCGAGCTCCGCGGCGGGAAGCCAGGCGGGGAGCGAAGATGGGAGGGGAAGCGGCGCCAGCAGCCCCGCGCGTCGCTGTACCATGCCGAACGGGTTGGGCGTGCCGTCGCCCGGCAGGCGCGCACCGGCGTCGCCGGAGGCCGCGTGAAGGATCTTGAGGAGCGAGGCGGGCACGTCACGCTCCAGCTCCGCCTCGGCCACGCCGGGCTCCTGGAAGTAAAGCGTGTAGAACAGCGCGTCGTCCGTGCGCGGGAAGAGCTGCGTGGGGGGGCGAGGCGGCGACGCCATCATGGGCACGCCCAGGGCGGCCACCGCGCGGAAGCGGTCCGGCCGCAGCAGCGCCGCGTGCCAGGCGATCGTGGCCCCCCAGTCGTTCCCCACCACGGCGGCGCGCCCGATCCCGAGTTCGTCCAGCAGCGCCACCAGGTCGCCCACCAGATGGAAGAGCGTGTACTGCTCCGCGCTGGGCGGCCGGTCCGTTCCGCCGTACCCGCGGAGGTCCGGCGCCACCGCGCGGTACCCGGCCGCCTCCAGCGCGCCGAGCTGGTGCCGCCACGAGCGCGCGGTCTCCGGGAAGCCGTGGCAGAGGAGCACGGCGGGACCCTCGCCATGATCGGCCACGCGCATGCGGATCCCGTTGGCTTCGACATCCCGGTGCCGGATCCGCACCCCGTGCCGGGTCGCTGCATCGCTAATCGGCCGTACCTCCAGTTGGTTCGTGGATGGCGTCGCGACCACTCGGCGGCTCGCGGCCATTCAGGGGAGCTCACGGAGAAGCGGGAGGCGCACGGAAGCCGTGCGATGCTCAACGAGACGTCCCCGGCCCGCTGGCGCCGCCCGCCCTCTGCCGCTCCGCGTCCAGGCGGTGGACATCGGCCAGCAGGTGAGCCAGCGTGACCGCGTCCAGGCGCGCGTCCAGCACCCGCGCGGCTTCGCGCACCGCGTCGTCCAGAGCGTCGCCCACCGCGCGCTCAACCAGGCAGCCGTGGCTTTCCACGGGCATGCTCACCGAGACCACCCGCTGGGCGATCGCCCCCTGGATCTGGCCGAGCGTGATGGCTGCCGGCGGGTGGGCCAGCGTCCACCCGCCGCCATGCCCCTTTGCCGATTGGACGATGCCACGCTCGCGCAGCCCGGCGAAGGTGCGGCGGATCACCACCGGGTTGGTGCCCGCGCACGCTGCCAGCTCCGCCGAGGTCATCGGCCGGCCCGCGCGATCAGCCATGTGCATCAGCGCGTGAAGCGCCACGGAGAGCCGTTCGTTCCTTTTCATGTAACCATCATAATTACATGACCAGGTCGCGGCAACCCCGTTTTCCAGGCCGGCTCCCGGTCCGTGACCCGCTTGCTGGCGATTCGAGGGCTCGCATCCACCGTTCGCGCGCCCTCCTCCGCCGCGCGTCGCGAAGTTGTATCTTGCCTCCACGCAGGCACCTACCCTCCCGCGTGAAGCACGCATCACCCATCACCCGGAGAGGCATCCATGGAACGGAGCATCGTACGAATGGGAATCGTGGCGGCGGCGGCGCTGCTGGCGGCGTGCGGCAGCGCGGGGCATCTCGCGCGGCCGGATACGGCCCCGCGGCGCGCGCGGGAATCGGCGGCGGTCTTCGCGCCGGGCGTGATCTCGGACGAGCGCGAGCAGTGGCGCATCACCTTCACGCGCGATGGGAAGACGGCGTACTTCGCGGCGAGCGACGCCTTCTTCCCCTTCACTCGCCAGGCGACCATCTACGAGTCGCACCTGCGCGGCGGGGCGTGGAGCACGCCGGCGGTGGCGCCGTTCTCGGGCCGGTACAGCGACATCGACCCCTTCCTGTCACCGAACGGGCAGCGCCTCTACTTCTCCTCCATCCGCCCGGTGGACGGGGTGATGCGAAGCGACATCGACCTGTGGATGGTGGAGCGCACGGCCGGCGGGTGGAGCGAGCCCATCCACCTGGGCCCCGAGGTCAACTCGCCGGACGCGGACGAGCTCTACCCCTCCGCGTCGGCCGACGGCACGCTGTACTTCGCGAGCGGGCCCTCCTCCCCGCAGCCCGGCCGCCACTTCGACATCTACAGCACCCAGCGGTCCGGTGACGGCTTCGCGCCGCGCCGGGCGCTCGGCCCCGGCGTGAACACGGCGCCGGTGGCGGGCGGCGGCCCGCAGGACGCCTGGGAGTTCAACCCGGAGATCAGCGCCGACGGCCGGACGCTCGTCTTCACCTCGCTGCGCCCCGGCGGCTACGGCCTCGGCGACCTGTACGTGAGCCGCCTGCGCGGGGGCGAGTGGAGCGCCGCCCGCAATCTGGGCCCGCGCGTCAACACCGCGGCCGACGAGTACCACCCCACCCTCACCCGCGACCGCCGCACCCTGTTCTTCGTGCGCCGCTCGCACCCCGCCGACGGCGACTTCTTCCGCATATCCGCGCGGGACCTCCGGTAGCGCACGAACGCTGAAGCACGGAGACTCTCTGTGCCTCCGTGCCTCTGTGTGAGATCGCCGTTTGCCGCTATGATTCAGCCCCGCATCACGTTCCCCCGGTACGGGGCCCCTCCATGCGACTCCTCATCGTACCCGTGGCCACGCTGGCCGCGGCGCTCTCCCTGTCCGCCCAGGCTCCCGCCGCGCCGCGCTGGCTGGCGGATGCCCAGCGACTAGAAGACTCGAACGCCGATTCCGCGCTGGCCCTGGTGCGCCGCGCCCTTCCGCACCTGACGGACACGCCCCAGCGCATGACGGCGCTCTCCCTGCGCTGCTGGACCGCGGCGGAGGCGGCGCCCGATTCCGTGCTCTCCTACGCCGCCGCCGGCATCGCCGAGGCCGCGCGCCGCGGGGATGCGCTCGCCACGGCCAAGCTGCGCGCCTGCCGCGGCCACGGGCTGGAGACGTCCGGCAAGCCGCTGGAGGCGATGGCGGACTACGACTTCGCCGTGGCCGAGGGGCGCCGCCTGGCCGCGCGCGACGTCACCGCCACCAGCCTCCTCCTGCGCGGCCAGCTTCGCTACTACCGCGGCGACTACACCGCGGCCATCGCGGACCTGGACGAAGCGTACCGCCTCTTCACCGCCCCCGGCGACGAGGCGAGCCGGCGCAGCGCCCTCAACTCCATCGCCAACCTGTACGCCGACCCCCGCGTGGCGCAGTACGACCGCGCGCTGGAGTACTACCGCCAGGTGCTCGCCTCCAACCAGCGCGCCGGGTCGCAGCGGGGCGTCGCCACCACTCACTACAACGTGGGAAGCACGCTGGAGCGGATGGGGCGCCTGCCCGAGGCGCTGGCGCAGTACCGGCGCGGGCTGGAGATGGACATCCGCCGCGGCGACTCGGCCGAGGTGGCGACCGACCGGCGCGCGGTGGGCGTCGTGCTCTACAAGATGGGCCGCCCCGCCGACGCGCTGGCGACCCTCGCGCACGTCCAGTCGTACGCCCGCCGCGCCAACGACGTGGAGCTGGCGGCGCAGACGAGCCTGTCGCGCGGGGTGGCGCTGCGCATGCTCGGCCGCACCCCCGAAGCGCTGGACGAGCTGGAGCGCGCCCGGAGCTACTTCGCGGAGACGGACAACGGGCGCTTCCTGGAAAAGGTGCACGAGGAGCGCGCCCTGGCGTACGCGGCGGGCGGCGCCTGGCGCGAGGCGTTCCGCGCCCGCGGCGAGCAGATGGCGCTGCAGCGCAGGCTGGACGCGGTAGCGAAGGAGGAGCAGAACACGCGGCTGCGCGTACGCTTCGACACGGACAAAAAGGACGCCGAGAACCGCGCCCTGCTGCGCGAGAACGCGCTGCGGCGGCAGGCGCAGGCCGCGGGGGCACGGGTGCGGCGGCTGCAGGTGGCGGTGCTGGTGCTGAGCGCGTTCGTGATCGGCGCGCTGGTGCTGCTGGCGGCGCGGCAGGTGGCAAGCGCCCGCCGCCTGCGCGCCATGGCGCTGACCGACGAGCTCACCCGCCTCCCCAACCGCCGCCACCTCCACCTGCTGGCCGACGCCGCCGCGCGCGCCGCCCGCTCGCGCGGCACCGGCTTCTCCGTCCTGGCGCTGGACGTGGACCACTTCAAGCGCATCAACGACCGCTTCGGCCACGACGCCGGCGACACCGTGCTCCGCCGGGTGGCCGAAGCCGCCCGCCGCGCCCTGCGCGAGGGCGACCACCTGGGCCGCACCGGGGGCGAGGAGTTCGTGGCCGTGCTCCCCGGCGCCCCCGCGTCCGCCGCCTCGCAGGTCGCCGAGCGCGTGCGCGCCGCCATCGAAGCCACCTCCTTCACGGACATCGACCCCGGCCTGGTCGTCACCGTCAGCGTGGGCATCGCCGCCTGGGCCGCCACCGACGCCGACTTCCACGCCACGTGCCGCCGCGCGGACGACTCGCTGTACCGGGCCAAGGCCGGCGGGCGCAACCGGGTGGAGCTGGCGGCCAACTGATTTGGGCTCACACAGAGGCACAGAGGCACAGAGATGAAGTCGTCTCTGTGCCTCTGTGTCTCTGTGTGAGACTGCTTTTTGCTCCTGGGGCCCCGGCTTCCCCCGATTCTGCCATCCGAACCCCGGTGCACCATGAACGCCAGAAAGGTCTTCCGTCTCGTGCTCATCACCGCGGCGACCGTGTTCCTCCCCGGATGCCTGGTCTTTACCTGCTGAGTTGGCTGCGGCAACTGATTGGCTCACACAGAGGCACAGAGATGAAGTCGTCTCCGTGCCTCTGTGTCTCTGTGTGATGTGCTTGCGCGTTGCTACGCGGCAGGTCGCGAGCGGTCCCGGATGATCCCCGCCAGAGCGCGCAACGCGTGGTTAACTGCTGCCGCGTCAGGGAAGACCTCCGCCACGTCCGGATCCAGGGGGACGAGGTTGGTTCCTTCCGCGTACCTCCCCGCGTACTTGCCACGCACCCCACGGCGGAGATCTTCGGCGGTGAACTCGTATTCTTCGCGGAGTTCGTCAGCGTCGGGTTTCGTGCTCATAGGTTCGCCTCTCACGAGGAGTCATGGGTCGCGCGCTGATGATCCGCACCGTTGCGCCGCGCTCGGTGATCGCAACGATGAGCAAGCGATCCGAGGAGGAACGCCCAAGGAGCAGGAGCCGTTCCTCATCCAGCGAGTGGTCGGGATCAGGAAGGGTGATAGAGTACTGATCCTCAAGCACGGTGGCCGCCTCGGAGAAGGAGACGCCGTGCTTGTCCAGGTTCCGCTGCGCCTTTCCTGCATCCCAATCGACAAACAAGCTCATGTGGAGAAGTTAGCCCGTTGGGGGGACCGACGCCAACTATTGGCTCGAGAGCCCTCGTGCGGTCACTCCCGCCCCGCACCCGTCCGCGGGTGCTGGTGCACGCGCAGGAGCGCCGCCTCCGCGACACGGTCCGCGGCGGCGGCGGAGAGGGCGTGGTTGTTGACGAGAATGGCGAAGACCAGGCGCTCGCCGGCGGCGGTGGTGAGGTAGCCGGAGAGGGAGCGCACGCCCGAGAGGGTGCCGGTCTTTGCGTGCACGTTGCCCTCCAGCGGCGTGCCCTTCATGCGGTTGCGCAGGGTGCCGTCGACGCCGGCGACGGGCATGGCGGCGTAGAAGACGGGGTAGTGCGGGCTGCGCGTCATGCGCTCCAGCAGCGCCACCAGGAACTCGGGGGCGACCAGGTTGTAGCGCGACAGGCCGCTGCCGTCCGCGGGGCGCAGGGCGCCGGAGGGGAGGCTCCAGGCGCGGGCGAGGGAGTCTTCCACGGCGAGCCCGGCGCGCGCGGTGCCGGCGCCGCGCAGGGTGCGGCCCATCGTCTTCAGCAGGATCTCGCCGTACTGGTTCTGGCTGGGCTTCAGGAAGGCGGCCAGCACCTCCGGCATGGGCGGCGAGGTGTGCACGAAGAGGCGCGTGGCCGGGCGGCGCGCCGAGTCGGGGCGCGCGTCGTCGTCCAGCGCGGGGCCGTCCACGCGGATGCCGGCTTCGATCAGCGCCTCGCGCAGCACGGTGGCGAAGAAGAGCGTGTTGTCGCGCACCGCCACCTCGATCTCCTCGGCCGCGGAGTCCGGGGCGACGGTGCCCGTGACGACGATGCCGGGGCCCAGCGGGGCGCGCGTGGCCTCGGCGGCGCGGGCGGTGCCGGGGGCGCCGGTGGTGGCCTGGCTGGCGACGGGGGTGTACGCCGTGGCGGGGTCGAGCGTGACCACGGCGGGGTCGCCGGGGCGGGCGCCGGGGCCCACGCGCACGGTGACGTACCCCTCGTTGAGCTGCAGCCCCGAGACCTCGGCGGAGTACGACGCGTCCAGGTCGTCCCAGGCCCAGCCGCGCCCCAGCGGCACGTCGTCGAACACGTCGTCGTTGCCCACCACCGCGCCCGCGATGCGCGTGATGCCGCGCGCCCGCAGCGAGTCCGCCCAGGCGCGGAAGAGGGGGCGCACCCCGCCGAAGCGAGCCGAGATGGTGGGATCGCCGCTCCCCCGCACCACCAGGTTTCCCGCCAGCACGCCGCCGCTCACCTGCCCCTCCGCCTCCACCGGGGTGCGGTAGCGGAAGTCCGGCCCCAGCGCCTCCAGCGCGAAGGCGCCGGTCACGATCTTCTGGTTGGAGGCGGGGATGAACAGCTTCTCCGCGTTCCTCTGGTAGAGCGTCTGCCCCGTCTCCAGCGATCTCACCAGCACGCCCCACTGCGCGCGGGCAAAGAGCGTGTCGCCGAAGATGGAGTCGAGCGCCGCGGCCACGGGCGCGCGCACGGGGGCCGGGGCGAGCGCGGGGGCGGCCGGGGCGCAGGCGCCCAGCGCGAGGGCGGCGGCGAAGACGAGTCGGTTCATGGTGTGGGGTAGGGGCGGTTGAGCATGTCCTGGAGGCGCGCGCGTACGGCGGGCCACTCGTCGTCCACGATGCTGTACCACGCGGTGTCGCGCACGCGGCCGCTGTCGGTGACGCCGTGCTTGCGGAAGATCCCTTCCTCGCGCGCGCCGATGCGGAGCATGGCGCGGCGGGAGCGCTCGTTGAGCGCGTCCGTCTTGAGCTCCACGCGCAGGGCGCCGAGCGCCTCGAAGGCGTGGCGGAGCATGAGGAACTTGGCCTCGGTGTTGGCCGGCGTGCGCTGCCAGGCGCGCCCGATCCACGTCCACCCGATCTCCACGCGCGGGTGCGGCGGCTCCACGCCGCCGAAGCGGGTACTCCCGATCACGCGCCCCGTGGCCGCCTCGGTGGTCACGAAGGGGAGCGCCGTGCCTGCCTCCCGCAGCCGCAGGGCCGCGTCCACGTAGCGCTCCAGGTCGGCCTCGGTGCGCACGGCGCTCCACGTCCAGCGCCACAGCTCCTCGTCGCGCGCCACCTCCCAGAGCGCGGGGAGGTGCTCGCGGGCCATGGGCACCAGGCGCACGTGCCGGCCTTCCAGGGTGACGGGCTCGAGCTTCATGGTGGGGGAAAGTACAGGGTGCGGCGCAAGTTCAACAGAATGGGGGCTCACACAGATAGGAGTTACGCAGTTGCCTTCAGAGTGAACTGGGGGTTGGCAAGATAAGCGCGCACCGCCTCGCGCGTGATGCTCACCTTTGCCTCGAACCAGCTCATCCGGGTGCGAATCCGGTTCCTCTCCAGGCGTAGAAAGGCACGGATGGAGAGGCCGATGTGGTTGCGCTGCGCACGGGCAGAGCGGACTTGAGCCCGCTCTACCCCGCAGAACTGCTTGAGTCCGCGGTGGTACTGCTCGATCCGCCATGCGAGATTGGCGTAGCGCTTTCGCTCCGCTTCCGACAGCGCCTCCTCGCTGGTGGCCCAGTAATCCGCGTCCTTCGCGTTTCCGTTCTTGGAATCGATCCGAAAGACGCGGATGAAGCCATAGCCCCTCAGGTGCACCCGCGCGCCTTCGGGTGAGATCAAGCACTCCGCAACCTGCCGATTTCCGGTCCCATCCGGGTTGACGTTGCGATCGTACCGCAGCCGGGTGACCCACTTCCAGCCGTAGGCACGCACCGCCTTCAGGTTGTCGAGCGCGGAGTACCAGGTGTCGAAGAGCACGCATTCAGGCTCGAACCCGCGCGTGTAGGCAACTTCCAGCATGTCGCGCAGGTGCTGGTTGTTCGTCTTGCCGTCGTTCTCTTTGTCGTAGATGCGGTAGTCCACCGGGATGAAGCGCTCGCCGTCCGTCCAGAGCAGGGTGAGCAGATTGATCCCGTCGACGACACGGTTGTGCTTGCCTGACCAGTGGCGCCGTACCAGATCCATACGCTGGGCGTACGGCTTGTCCAGCGTGGTGTCGTCGAGCACCAGCACACCCCACTTCCGCTGAACCTGGCTGCGCGCCTCCTCCCACAGAAGGGCAGGATCAGGCTCCAGCCGGTGCAACAGACGCGTAAATGCATCGTGCGCCGGCGCTTGCGCCTCACTCGCGGGCTGCACGCGGGCGGCCTCCGTGCCGCTCACCACGCGCGGACTCGCGATCAGAAACTGGATGTAGTCGCGCTCGTTCACCTTGGGTGCGTTCATGCGAACAAGGTAAGTCCATACGCACCAACTGCGTAACTCCTAACAGAGACACAGAGGCACGGAGAAGAGCTATCGCATCTCGCTCATGATCGCCAGCAGGTTCCCTTCCGGGTCGCGGAGGAAGAACATCCACAGCTCGTGGTCCGGCATGCGCGCCACCAGGTGCGGCGCGTCCTCGGTGGCGACGCCGGCGGAGCGCAGGGAGGCGTGCGCGGCGTGGATGTCGGGGACCTTGTAGTAGAGGATGGAGGCGGGGTGATCCAGTTCCGGCGTCTCGGGCGTGCCGAGCATCAGCCGCAGGCCGCCGCAGTCAAAGAACGCGGCGTTGGGGATCTGGAAGAGGAAGGTGAGGCCAAGCACGTCGCGATAGAACTCCGTCGCGCGCTGCACGTCGCGGACGTTGATGGCCACCTGGCCGACTGCCGTGATTCCCAGCGATGCGGCGGTGCTCATGAGATTCTCGCTTGCGCGGGTGACGGAATCGCTCTCCTTGTATAGTTAGCGTTGAGGGCCATCCCTCGCCACGCGGTTGGGCGTACTGCGGAGGTGGCTCCCCGGGAGATTCGGGATTTCAACACGCGGGGGTGGCTCCTGGGAAGGAGCCACCCCCGAATGCATCGGCGACGGACGCGGTCAGCGCGGGCGGCGGACCTCCCCGGCCAGCGGGGCGCTTCCACCGACCACCTCGGCGCTCGATGGGTTGGTCTCCGCCAGGACTTCCGGCGAGAAGTACCGTCTGACACGATCCCGCGCATCCAGCATCCGCTGGCGCGCGTCGATGGGCACGCCGTCAGCCGCAGTGGTCGCTCGGAACGCGTTCGGTAACATCTCAGATCCGTGGGTGCGGGAGGTCTTTGACCAGGTACCGGACTACGCCTTTCCGGGACGCAAGCGTAAAGCCAAGAGCGCGGTACAATGCTTCGACACCCGGGGCCGGATTTTCGATCCGCACCTGCGGGAGCGCGAGTCCTTCCGCGTAGTACTCTGCCGCGGCCAGTACGATCCGGGCTACATGCCCCTGCAGAGGGTGCACCTGCGGGCGCCCTTCCATGTAGCGCAGAGCAAGAAAGCCGTGCCCGCGAGGCACCGTGCCGATCGCCAGCCCACAGAGCGTAGAGTCATACCAGAGCGCGCACTGGAAGCTTCGCCGCTCCTGGCGACAGAACCTGTGCCAGAGCTGCACCCAATCGAACCCTCCATAACCGGATGGGTGCCTCCCCTCCCAGGTCACGGAAAACACCGTGAGCGCCTCCGGTCCGATGTCGGTGATCCGCACGGAGATCGGCGGGATCGCGCCCGAAGCATCCTCGGCCGCGAGAGCGTGGGCCTGACGCCGGATACCGCGGTAATCGGGGAGTGCCACGGGTGCGAGGTACGGGGACGGTTCGAGATACCCAGGGCAAAGATACCGGACCGGATTTCCGTCGGATACGGCGTCGAAGGGCCCACACGGAGAGCACAAAGGCACAGAGATGGCCGCTTCTCTGTGCTTCCGTGCCTCTGTGTGAGCCCATTCGTCACGCAATCAGCAGCGTGTAAATCTCCTCCACCTCACCATTGCGCACGATCGCGTACCCGCCTTCGCCCGTCTCGCCTTCAAAGGAGATGCAATATTCCCATAGCTCGGCCCCGCCGTGCAGGCCGGTGAGGAACTCCTCCCAGCGCTCGCCGGCCGGCGGCGCCAGCCAATCCATGCCCGCCGCCCACGCCGGCAGCCGGGCCTCCGCTTCCTCGCGCGTGGTCCTGCGCGTCAGCGCGCGCGTGTACCGCTCGCTCTCGCTTTCGCGGAGCTCGTCGGCCGTCACGCGTACGGAGTAGTTCCCCACCTCGCGGTTGTACAGACGGATCACGCGGGCACCCGTGCTGGCGCAGAGCGAGCGGATCGCGCGGCCGATCAGCCCGTCGCGCAGCTCCTCGCGCGTCCATGCGCTCGGGTGGATGAGCGTGAGCTCGCCGGGCTCGTAGTCGTAGCTCCGGAAGATGAGCGCGCGATCGCCCTCCGTGACGTGGTAGTGAGTACCGCGGTACTGGTACTCGTACATCCCGGCCTCGTCGGGCGCGCTGCTGTCGTCGAAGCTTTCAGTGCGGATTTCCATGGGCTCTCCATAGGGCTCACACAGAGACACGGAGGCACAGAGATGAAGGAATCTCTGTGCCTCTGTGCCTCTGTGTGAGCCATTGCAACACTGTCCACTTCGTAAATAGTTGCAGAATTCACACTTGTGCACTCTGTACTCATTACTCGCACCCGCTTGATACGGTTTTTCTTCGGGCTTACTCTTGCACCATGTCCGTGCAAGTGGCCGCGCTTCGGCGCACGCTGGAGGAGCGCTTTCCCGGTGCGGTGCCGGTCGCGTTCCGCACGGCCCAGGCGGTGGCCACCGGGTGGGATGCGCTGGACGCGGCGCTCCCCGGCGGCGGGCTCCCGCGGGGGCGGCTCTCCGTGTGGTCCGGGCCGGGCGCCACGGCGGTGCTGCGCGGGGTGTGCGCGGCGGCGCTGGCGCGGGGGGAGCGCGCGGCGTGGGTGGACGCGGCGCGCACCACATCCGGCGAGGCGGAGTGGGGAGGAATCTCGCTGGTGCGCGCCGAAGGGGCCAGCGCCCTGCTGTGCGCGGAGGAGCTGCTGCGTTGCGGAGGGTTCGGGGTGGTGGTGCTGGCCGGGGCGGCCACCACGGGCACGGCCCGCGTGCGGCTGGTGCACGTGGCGCGCGAAGGGGGGGCGGCCTTCGTGGAGGCCGGCCCGGGCGACGGGTGGATGGCGGCGGTGAGGGTGGCTTCGTCGGTGCCCCCGGGGGGGGTACGCTGGCGGCGCGACGCGCTGGGCGAGGCGGTGGAGGCGGAATCGGTGGGGGTGCGCGTGTGCGCGACCGCGCTCGGCTGGCGCCGGGAGGCGGAGGTGGAGCTGCCCGTGGGTGCGCGTGACGTTCGTCTGTCTCTGGAGCCCCGCCTGGGAGACCGCAGGGGCGCCTCTCGCTGAGGTGGGGGCCTCGCTGATGGAGGCGGCCCCGCGCGTGGCCGTGGGCCACGGGGTGGTGTGGGCCGACGCGCGGGGGCTGGACGCCGCCGCGCTGGCGGCCGGGCTGCGCGCGCGCGCCGCCGCCCTGGGGGTGGAGGTGCGGGCGGGAGTGGCCGGCGCCCCCGTGGCCGCCGAGGCCGCCGCCCGCCGCGGGGGCGACGAGGTGACGGTGGTGCGCCCGGGCGGGGAGCGCGGCTTCCTCTCCGGGCTGCCGCTGGAGGTGCTGGCCCCCTCCCCGCGCACCCGCGCCCTGCTGGAGGGGGCGGGGGTGCGCCGCTGCGGCGAGCTGGCCGCCCTCCCGCGCGAGGCGGCCGAGGTGAGGTTCGGGGCCGAGGGAGCCCGCCTGTGGCGCCTGTCGCGCGCCGACGACCCGCGCCTCCTCTTCCCCCCGCGCCCCCTGGAGGAGCCGCACGCCGCCATAGACTTCCTGGACTACGCCATCACCGACGCGGCGCGGCTGGCCTTCGCGGCGCACGGCGCGCTGGCCGGCGTGTGCGCCACCCTGCGGGAGCGCGGCGAGCGGGCGCGGCGCATGGTGCTGGAGCTCCCCCTCTCCGGCGGCGGGTCGGTGACGCGGGTGCTGCGCACGGCGCGCCCCACGGCGCAGCGCGAGGCGTGGTCCGCCCTGGTGCGCGGCGAGCTGGAGCGGCTGAAGCTTCCCGACGCGGCCGTGGGCGTGTCGCTGCGGGTGGAGGGGCACGAGCCCGCCTCGGCCACGCAGGGCGACCTCTTCGACCGCGGCTTCGCCACCGCGGCGCCCGTGGAGGAGACCGCCGCGCGCCTGGCCGACGCGCACGGTGCCCTGCTGGTGGCCCCGGAGGTGTGCGCGCACCCCCTGGCGGACGCGCGCACCGCGTGGCGCCCGCTGGCCCCCGAGGAGGTGTCCGCGGCGCGGGCGGCGCCGGCGCTGGCCGGCCTCACCCTTCAGCTTCTCCCCGAGCCGCGCGCCGTGCGCGTGGAGGCGCGCCCCCGCCGCGACCACGCCATCCCCGCGCGGCTGTACGACGAGGGCGCGTGGTGCCGCGTGGCCGAGGCCGCGGGCCCGGACCGGGTATCCGGCGGGCACACGGGCGAGCGCCCCTTTGCGCGCGAGTACTTCCGCTGCGCGACGGACGATGGACGGCTGGTGTGGCTTTATCGAGATGCGGTGGAGGAGGAGTGGTTTCTACACGGGTGGTGGGATTGATGGGGGGAACGGGGAATGGGGAACGGGGAACGGGAACAGACCGGGTTTTACCGTTCCCCGTTCCCCATTCCCCGTTCCCCCCCTTCGTGGAGCTCCGTGCGCGCTCCGCGTTTTCCTTTGGAGACGGGAGCATCGCGCCCGAGACGCTGGCGGAGCGGGCGGCGGAGATGGGGTTCGGCGCGCTGGGGCTGTGCGACGCGGCGGAGCTGGGGGGGATGATCAGGTTCGCGCTGGCGGCGCGCACGGCGGGGGTACGGCCCATCGCGGGGGCGGAGCTGCGCGTGGACGGGTACCCCGTGGGGCTGCTGGCGCGGGACGAAGAGGGGTTCCGCAACCTTTCCGCTCTGGTGTCGCACGCGCGGCTGGAGAGCGGGCGCGGGGAGCCGGGGGTGTCGTTCGAGGTGCTGGCGGAAAGGTCGGCGGGGATCCACGCGCTCACCGGGCCGGCGACGGGGCCCGTGGCGGCCCGCCTCCTGGAGCAGCGGCCGGAGGAGGCGCGCTGGGAGCTGGAGCGCTGGCGCGGCGTCTTCGGCGAGCGGCTGGCGGTGGAGGTGCAGCGGCACCACGTGTCCGGCGCCGAGGGGGCGCTGGTGGACGCGCTCATCGAGACGGCGGAGCGCGCGGGGGTGCCCTGGGTTGTCACCAACGAGCCGCGCTACCTGTGCGCGGAGGGGCGCCGCGTCCACGACCTGCAGACGGCGCTGCGCCACGGGGTGGACTACGACACGGCGCTCCGCCAGGGCCTCCTGCTTCCCAACGGCGAGTGGAGGCTCAAGGGGCCGGCCGAGATGGCGCTGCTCTGGCGCGGGCGCGAGGCCGGGCTGGAGGAGAGCGCGCGCATCGCCGAGGGCTGCACGTTCGACCTGCGCTGGCTGCGCCCTCCCCTCCCCCGCTTCGACCTGCCGGCGGGGCACACGGACGACTCCTTTCTAGCCGAGAAGGTGCTGGAGGGGGCGCACACGCGCTGGGGCGGGATCGGCGCACGGCAGCAGGCGCAGATCGAGCACGAGCTGCGGGTGATCGAGAAGCTGGGCTTCGCGGGCTTCTTCCTCATCATGTGGGACGCGGTCCGCTTCGCCCGCCGGCGCGGCATCCTGTGCCAGGGGCGGGGGAGCGCCGCGAACTCCGCCGTGGCGTACCTCCTGGAGATCACGGCCGTGGACCCCATCCGCCACGGGCTCCTCTTCGAGCGCTTCCTCAGCGAGGCACGGGCCGACGGGGGCACCGAGGCGCCGGACATCGACGTGGACTTCGAGGCGGACCGGCGCGAGGAGGTGCTGGACTACGTGTATGGGAGGTACAGCCGCCAGCACGCGGCCATCACCGCCGTCACGCAGGTGTACTCGGCGCCCACGGCCGTGCAGGACATGATGCGCGCCCTGGGCTACCCCGCCGAGCTGGCCTTCCGCATCTCCAAGCGCCTTCACTGGGCCGGCCCCGCCGAGGGCGCCGACGCGCTGGCCGGGGAGCTGGGGCGCGAGCAGGGGCTGGACGCGGCCACCCCGCGCGGGCGCACGCTGGTGGCGGCGGTGAGGGCGCTGGAGGGGCTGCCGCGCATCCGCTCCACGCACCCGGGGGGCTTCGTGCTCTCGTCGCGGCCGCTGGGCGAGTCGCTGGCCATCGAGCGCACCACCATGGGGCGCACCATCCTCCAGTTCGACAAGGACGACCTGGATGCGGCGGGCGTCCCCAAGTTCGACTTCCTGGGGCTGGGCGGCCTCACGGCGGTGCGCATCGCCTTCGACCACATCGAGCGGCGCACGGGGACCCGGCCGCGCATGTACGACCTGCCGCAGGACGACCCCGAGACGTTCCGCATGATCTCCCGCGGCGACACGCTGGGCACCTTCCAGATCGAGAGCCGCGCCCAGATCCAGAGCCTGGTGCAGACGCGGCCGGAGCGGCTGTACGACATCGTGGTGCAGGTGGCGCTCATCCGCCCCGGCCCCATCGTAGCCCACTTCGTGAAGCCGTACACCCGCCGCCGCCGCGGCGCCGAAAAGGTGGAGTTCCTCCACCCGGCGCTGGAGCCCATCCTGGCGCGCACGCAGGGGATCCCCATCTTCCAGGAGCAGGCGATGGCCATCTCCATGGCGCTGGGCGGCTACACGGCGCTGGAGGCGGACGAGCTGCGCCGCACCATGGGCAACTCGCGCAAGGCGGGGCGGCTGCGCGTGCAGATCGACCGGCTGCGCGAGCGGATGAAGGAGCGCGGCATCGGCGCGGAGGTGGCGGAGACGATCACCGAAGACATGAAGATCTTCGCCAACTACGGCTTCCCCGAGAGCCACGCCTGGTCGTTCGGCCTCATCGCGTACGCCACGGCGTACCTCAAGGCCCACCACCCGGCCGAGTTCCTGGTGGGCCTTCTCAACGCCCAGCCCATGGGCTTCTACTCCCCCGCCACCCTGGTGCACGACGCCATGCGCCACGGCGTGGAGGTGCGCCCCCCCTGCCTGCGCGACGGCGAGTGGGACTGCACCCTGGAGGAGACCGCCGACCCCGCGAAGCCCGCCGTCCGCGTGGGCTGGCGCCAGATCCGCGGGATGGGGGCGCGGGCCCGCGAGGCGCTGCGCGATGCCCACGCGCAGGGCCCCTTCCTCTCCATCGAAGACCTGGTGCGCCGCACGGACTTCGGGCGCGCGGACGCGCTGCACCTGGCGCGCGCCGGGGCGCTGGAGGCGTGGGAGCCCGGCCGCCACGCCGCCGCCTGGGAGGCCCTGCGCGCCGCCGCGGACACGCTTCCGCTCGCTCCGGCCCACCGCCTCCCCTTCCGCGCGCGGGAGCTGGAGGGTGCGGAGCGCATCTTTCTGGACTACCTGGCCACGGGGATCAGCGTGGCCGGCCACCCGGTGCAGCACCTGCGCCCCCGCCTGCACCGCCTGGGCTGCCACACCAGCGACGACCTCCCGCGCGAGCGCCCGGGGACGCACGTGCTGGTGGCCGGGCTGGTGGTGGCGCGGCAGCACCCCTCCACCTCCAAGGGCACCGTGTTCGTGCTGCTCGAAGACGAGTGGGGCTTCATCAACGTGATCGTTCCCCCCGCGCTCTACCAGGAGCACAAGGAGGTGGTGAAGCACTCCCCCTTCCTGCTGGTGGAGGGCAAGTTCGAGCGCCAGGGCACCGTGCTCAACGTGGTGGGCCGCCGCTTCAAGCGCATGGAGGTGGGGGCGCTGGCCCACACCTCCCACGACTTCCGTTGAGGAAGTTCTCCTCTGTGTCTCTGTGCCTCTGTGTGAGCCCGCCGTTTCAGCGCTGCACCGCGTTGATGATGCGGGTGAGCGTCGGCCCCATGCGGAGCGTGGGCTGCCCGGGAAAGATGTTCCACTGGTTGATCACCACGATCAGGTCATCCTCCGGGATCACGATGGGGAACTGCCCGCCGAAGCCGGAGCCCGCCCACATCACCCGGTCCGGAGCGGTCGGGTTGGGGAAGAGCCACCACTTGTAGCCATAGCGGGCCCCGCCCGGGCGGCCGTCCACGTCGATGGCCGGGGCCAGCGAGGCGCGCACCCACTCCGCGCTCACCACCTGCTTCCCCTCCCACTGCCCGCCGCGCAGGAACAGGTACCAAAGCTTCGCCACGTCCTCGCTCGCCAGGTACAGCCCGCCCTCCGTGTCCGCCAGGCCGGCGGGGGTGCGCTTCCAGTGCCAGTCGCGGATGCCCAGCGGCGTGAAGAGGTGGCGCGCGGCGTACTCCTCGATGTCCATCTCCGTGGCGCGGTAGAAGATGTGCGCCAGCAACTGCGAGGCGCCGCTGTTGTACACGAAGCGCGCGCCCGGCTCGTCGGACATCGGGCGGTCCAGCGTGAAGCGCACCCAGTCGTAGCTCCGCTCCAGCCCCAGCGTGGTGTTGGCCGTGTCCGTGTACGGCCGGTCTTCGTGCCAGTCCATCCCCGCCGTCATGGTGAGGAGGTGGCGGATGGTCATCTTCCGCTTGCGGTCGTCCAGGTTGGCGATGCCCGTGGTGTCGAAGAAGGACAGCACGGGCGTGTCCAGCGAGGGGAACTCGCCGCGCGTGGTGGCCACCCCGATCACGATGGAGGTGATGGTCTTGGTGACGGACTGCAGGGTGTGGAGGTCGCCGCGGCGGTAGTACGGGTGCCACCACGCGCTGAAGTAGTTGTACGGCCCCGTGCGGTCGTGCGAGCGGAGCACCGTGGCGTTGCGCGCCGAGTCGCCGTAGGCGCGGTCGTAGTCCTGCCGGTAGCGGCGGTCGTAGGCCAGGCGCCCGCGCCGGATCACCATCAGCCGGTCCACGTACCCGTGCCGGCCGGAGCGGATCTCGGCGTCGATGCTGTCCAGCACGGCGGCGTTGATCCCCACCTCGCGCGGGGTGGCCGCCGCCCAGCGCGTGGTGGGCCAGGGCGTCTGCGCCAGGAGCGGCGTGGCCAGCAGGAGCGCCGCGACGGCGGAGAGCGTGGTGCGCATCATGGGGTGTGGAGAGTGCGGGTGGGCCGGGCGGAGGACGTGGACCATTGTGGGCCCGAACGCGCATATCTGCAACATCCCTGTGCCTCCGTGCCTCTGCGTGAGCCCGAGTTTTCCACACGCTGGATGAGGCGAATCTCCCCGGTTTTTCTCGCTTTTTCAGCCCTCCGGGATTCTGCTCCACACCCGCTCGCGGTGCCGGGTACGATCCTGCTTCAATCCTCCGGTGCAGTCGCGCGTTCACATTTGAGCGAGAGCGGTCGGCTGAACGCAAACCATTATGCAATATTGACTTACAACTCCCGCGCTCAGATCGCGCCGTCGTTCGGACGTAACGGAGGTGTTTCAGATTGGCGGGCTGGAGGGCTCTGCGACGCGACGGGAGGGTTGCGGCGGGAAAGGTCGGCGGGGCGGCTATATGGCCCTCTGGAGCGAACTTCCGCGCTTCGTGGGGAACACGTGGATGGCGGAGTTATCCACATCCTTGTGGAGAAGTAGGGAGCGCGTTTCGGCTAAGTGCTGGCGCCGTACCGCTTCGCCGCGACGGCCCCGGGATTGCCGTGCGGGAGCGCACGATGCTCGTACCGTCCCGTGCCCCCGGAGCTCCGCGATGACCGATTCCAACCCGACCGCCGCGCCCCTGCGGGTGGCCGTAACCGGTGCGTCTGGCCTGATCGGCGCCGCGCTGGTGGAGCGCCTGCGCCGCGACGGGCACACCGTGGTGCGCCTGGTGCGCCATGCCCCCACCGCGGCCGACGAGGCGCGCTGGGACCCCGCCACGGGCGCGGTGGACGCGGCGGCGCTGGACGGCAGCGACGCGGTGGTGCACCTGGCCGGCGAGAGCGTCGCCCAGCCATGGACGGACGCAAAGAAGCGCACCATCCGCCAGAGCCGCATCGACACCACGCGCCACCTGGCCGACACGCTGGCCCGCCGGTCGCACCCGCCGCGCGCGTTCGTGTGCGCATCGGCGGTGGGGATCTACGGGAGCCGCGGCGACGAGGTGCTTCACGAGGGGAGCACGGCCGGGAACGACTTCCTGGCCGGCGTGGTGCACGAGTGGGAGTCGGCGACCGGCCCCGCCACCCGTGCGGGCATCCGCGTGGCGAAGCTGCGCTTCGGAGTGGTGCTGAGCCCGCGCGGCGGCGCGCTCGCCTCCATGCTCCTTCCCTTTCGCATGGGCGTGGGGGGGCGCGTGGGAAGCGGCCGGCAGTGGATGAGCTGGATCTCGCTGGACGACGCCGTGGAGGTGGTGATGCGCTCCATCACGGACCGGGAGATGAGCGGGCCGGTGAACGTGGTGGCCGGCGCCGTGCGCAACGCGGAGTTCGCGCGGGCGCTGGGCCACGCCCTCTCGCGCCCGGCCATCCTCCCGGCCCCGGTGTTCGCGCTCAAGCTGGTGTTCGGCGGCGAGATGGTGGACGGAACGCTCCTCGCCAGCCAGCGCGTGGAGCCCCGCCGCCTCGCCGAGGCCGGCCACCGCTTCCTTCACCCCGACCTCCCGGGCGCCCTGCGCGCGGTGCTGGCGAAGAAGTAGGCTCACACAGAGACACGGAGGCACAGAGAAGAACTTCTCCTCTGTGCCTCCGTGTCTCTGTGTGAGCCTACAGGCGCGTCAGCGTGACGCCCAGGGTGGCGCCGGCGGGGGTCACGCCCACCTGCACGGTGCGGAACGCCTGCCACTCCTCGCGCGCCAGCGTGTAGCCAAGCACGCCACCGATGGCCCCTCCCAGCAGGGTTCCCGCGGTGCCCGTGAGGACGGTGGTCTGCGGGATCTGCCACCGGTCGCCCGCCTCGGCGGTGGCGAGCAGGGGGCCGCTCACCAGCCCCGCGGCGCCCAGCGCGAAGGCGCCGATGCGCGCGCCGCGCCAGGCCGTGTGCTCGCGGCGCACCCCCAGGCTGCGCGCCAGCCCCCGCACGTCCGCGAAGGGGATGGTGCGCTCCACACCCGTGCCGCGCTGGCGCACCGTCATCCCCGTGTGCTCGTACGCGGTGAGCACCCCCAGAAAGGGGCCCTCTTCCTGGTTGGGGGTCACGATGCGCACCGTGTCGCCCACCGCCAGCGCGCGCGGCGGGGCGTGCTGCTGCGCGGCCGCCGCGCCGGGGGCCGCGGCGAGGGCCAGGACCGCGAGAACGCGGAGCGGGATCAGTCTGGTCATGGAGTGCGTGGCTGTGGCGCCGGACCGGGCCGGCTTGCGTGTTCATCGATGCCGCTGCACAAAGGGCGCCGCGCGCGCCCCGGCCCCACAAGGATAGGCTCCCCGCCGCCCGCGCGCACCTCCCGCGAAACGCGGAGGGTTGACAGCGCCGGGGAAGCCGCATACCTTTCCCGAAGATAATCCGAACAGACACGGGTCCTCACGGGTCCCGGCCGGCACAGCGCCCGGTCGGGACCCGTCTGCGTTCCATCGCAGAGAACCCGGGGTCACGCCGGCGGCGCATCCAGAACAGGCCGATCTTCCAGCGGACCGGGTCTCACCCGGGCGGCGGAACCCACTCGACGAAGCAGGGCAGTACCCACTCGTAGCGACAGAGAAACAACCGAAATCTCGGGCTCAGGAGGCCCCACCCGGCACAGCGCCGGGCGGGGCCTCCGCACGTTCGTGCGCGACGGGCGCCCCGCCACCAGACGGGCGGCGCGTCGTTCCCCACCACGAGGGACGGCGACAGCGCCGCGGACCAGGCAGGCCGGGCCGCACATCCGCGGTCCCGGTACCCGACGCACCCGCGCAGGAGCGCATTCCATGTCGATCTGTCCTCCCACCACACCGCAGGACCCGAACCGCCGCGACACCGCGCGCGACAAGCGCGTGCACGCCGCGAACGAAGCGTTCAACCGCGTGCACCCGTGCCACGTGAACAACTGCGAGGAGCGGGACTATCCGTACGTGGCGAGCTATTCCAAGGCGCTGCAGCACGACGCCAACGGCGACGTGCTCCCCGCCTCGTACCAGTCCCTGCTCAACGCGCTGGCCACCCGCAGCCCCGCCGACTTCGAGGCGATCCAGCTCGGCGGCACCCTGCGGCTCACCAACCCGCAGGCGGGGCTGGCGTTCGACCTGGAAGGGCGCGACCCGCAGGCGGTGGCGCTGCCGCCGGCTCCGCGCATCGACAGCGCGCAGAACTCCAGCGAGATGGCGGAGCTGTACTGGATGTCGCTGGCCCGCGACGTCCACTTCAACGACTACGCCTGGAACGGGCTGGTGCAGCAGGCCATCCAGTCGCTGAACACGGAGTTCTCGGACTTCCGCGGCCCCAAGCAGGGCGGCGCGGTGAACACGCAGACGATCTTCCGCGGCATCTACCCGGGCGAGGCGGTGGGGCCGTACGTCAGCCAGTTCCTGCTCAAGGGCACCAGCGACCCCGGCGCGCCCGTGGGCCAGGGGCGCAGCGCGGCCGACGGCTTCATCGAGTACGGCGCGCTCAAGATCGACCAGCGCCAGCTCACGGTGCAGCCCGGCATCAACTACCTGACGGACTTCTTCTGGTGGCTGCAGGTGCAGAACGGCGACGACAAGCGGGGGATGGACCAGTTCGACCAGTCCGCGCGCCGCTTCATCCGCAACCTGCGCGACCTGGGCGAGCGCGTGCACACGGACAACGTGGCGGACAGCTTCTACAACGCCGCGTGGATCCTGTACTACGAGCCCAACGGCAACCAGTTGAACGGGACGATGCGGCCGGGGGTGGACCGCGAGTTCCCCAACGACCAGATGAACCCGTACGGCGCCTACACCAGGCAGGATCCCTTTGCCACCTACGGGATGCCGCACGGCCTCTCGCTGGTGTGGGAGGTGCTGGCGCGGGCGCTGCGCGCGGTGTGGTTCTCCAAGTGGTTCATCCACCGCCGGCTGCGCCCCGAGGAGTTCGGCGGGCGCATCGACAACCAGCTCACCGGGCGCCGCGTGGGCTACCCCATCCACGGCGAGATCCTCAACTCGCTGCAGGGCGGCCTGCTGAGCGCCTACTTCCCGGGGACGTACGGCTCGTACCTCCTGCCGCAGCAGTACCCCGAGGGCGCGCCCACGCACCCGGCGTACGCGTCCGGGCACGCCACGGGCGCGGGCGCCTGCGCCACCATCCTCAAGGCGTTCTTCAACGAGGACACGCCCATCGAGAACCCGCTGGTGGCCAGCCCCGACGGCCTGTCGCTCATGCCGTACACCGGCGGCGACGCCGGGAGCATGACGGTGGGGAGCGAGCTGAACAAGCTGGCCGGCAACATCGCCATCGGCCGCAACGCGGCGGGGGTGCACTGGCGCACGGACTACGATCAGGCGCTGCTGATGGGCGAGGAGATCGCCATCCGCATCCTGCAGGAGCAGAGCCTCCTGTTCAACGAGGGCGGCGGCTTCATGCTCACCCGCTTCGACGGCACCTGCATCAAGATCTGGGACGGGCACGTGGACTACTGCGGCGGCGGCAGCATCGAGCCCTTCAGCGGCGCGGTGAACAACGCCGAGTGCCCCACCACCGACATGGCCGGCGAGGAGACCACGTACGACTTCCAGGGCGAGGAGACCACGTACGACTTCTACGGCGAGGAGAGCACGTACGACCACGGCGGTGAAGAGACCACCTACGACTACTACGGCGAGGAGAACACCCACACCACGAGCTTCAAGCCGTACGCGGAGATCGAGCAGCCCGAAGAGGCGGTCTGACGGAGAGCCGCACGCGCCGGGGGAGCGGTCCGCCGCTCCCCCGGCGCCACCCTTTACGAGATGGAGGCCGCGGCCTCGCCACCCAGGAGAAACTGATGCAGACGGCTCAACGACCCTCCCCCGCCCCGCCCGGCACGCCGCGGGGCCCGCTGCTGATCGCCGGCGGCGACGCGGACCATTCGCTCCTGTCGCTGCGCAACCGCGCCCTCACCCGCGGCCACGAGCACATGGTACTGCTGGTAGGGGCGCAGACCCACCCCACGCTCGAGTGGGACGTGCAGGCGGACACGCTTGTGGTGGACGGGCGGGAGATCCGCCCCGCCGCCTGCTTCATCCGCTACGACGTGTTCACCCACATGGCGGACAAGGAGCCCGAGAGCGCCCTGCGCGCCGGGGCCTGGTACAGCGCCGTGGCGGGGTGGGTGCAGGCGCACCCGGAGGTCCGGCGGCTCAACCGCGGCTTCATGGGGAGCAACAACAAGCCCTACCTGCTGCGCCTGGCCATGCAGGCGGGGCTGGAGATCCCCGTCACCCGGGTGAGCAACGACCTGGACGCCCTGGAGCGGTGGGCGGCGGAGCGCCCGCTGGCGGCCAAGCCGGTGCAGGGCGGCGCCCACTGCCGCGAGATGGACGACATGCTGGCCGTGGCGCGCGAGACGGGGCACCCGGGGCCCTTCATCACCCAGAACCGCCTGGTGCAGCCGGAGCTGCGGCTCTACAAGATCGGCAGCCGCTTCGTCGCCTTCAACATGGTGGCGGACGTGCTGGACTACCGCACCACCAACTCCACCCAGGTGGTGCCGCGCCCCCTCCACGAGGTGCCGCGCGAGCTGTGCGACGGGCTGGGGCGGCTGATGGACGGCCTGGGGATGGACTTCGGCGCCGCGGACTTCAAGACCGATCCGGACACCGGGCGCCTGCTGTTCCTGGAGCTCAACTCCTCGCCCATGTTCTTCGGCTTCGACCTGGCCAGCGGCGGCGCCGTGAGCGACGCCATTCTGGACGCGCTGACGCAGTAGGGCCTCACACAGAGACACGGAGCCACAGAGGAGGACTTCATCTCCGTGGCTCTGTGCCTCCCCGGATCGCGTTTATTTGAAGACAATATCTTACCGGAGATACGATCATGGCAAAGGCACATACTTTCGTGGACGACTTCAACGACAATCTCTCGGACACTACGCGGTGGTCGGTGTTCGGGGACGCGCGGGAGGTCAACCGGCGGCTGGAGCTGTGGCTGGAGAGCAGCGTGGCGAACAGCTACGCGGGGTACACCGCCAATGGGACGTACGACCTGACCGGCTCCCGCATCTGGGTGGAGCTGGTGCGGGCACCGCGCACGGGGCAGGCGCAACTGCGCGCGTACCTCAGCGAGGGGAACGAGCTCAGCATCGGGCTGGTGAACGGAGTGCTCCGCTGCGAGCAGCAGGTGGGGGGCGCGTACACGGTGTTCCTCACCCTGCCCTACGACTTCCAGGAGCACCGCTGGATGCGGCTGCGGGAGCTGAATGGCACCGTGTACTGGGAGACGTCGCCCGACGCGTGCGAGTGGACCGAGCTCTACCGCAACCCGGCGCCCTTTGCGCTCACCGCCGTGAGCCCCGGGCTCTTCAGCGGCACGTACACGGCCGCTCCGGCGCCCGGCCTGGTGGTGTTCGACAACTTCAACGTGGAAGACACCAGCCTAGCGCGCCGCGTGGAGGCACGCCGCCTTCCCGCCCGCGAGGTGCGCGAGCGGGCCGCGGAGCTGGCCGCGCGGCGCCGGCACGACGAGCACGCCAACAACAACGACGAGGTCGCGTACTCCGGCACCCTGGCCGGGAGCTACTCCAAGAGCCTGAAGCACGACTCGCTGGGCGACCCCGTCGCCTCGTCGTACGCCTCGCTGCTGCGCGCGCTGCAGAGCGGCGACCCCGGCGACTTCGAGGAGATCGAGCTGGCCTCCCCGATGGCGCTCAAGCTCACCAACCCTCAGGCGGGGCTCGCCTTCGACGTGGCCGGGCCGGACGCGCAGGAGGTCACCATGCCGCCCGCGCCGCGCTTCGACAGCGAGGAGGCCGCGCACGAGGCCGGCGAGCTGTACTGGATGGCCGTCGCCCGCGACGTCCACTTCGCCAGCTACGCCACCGATCCGCTCGTGGCCGCCGCCATCAGCTCGCTCAACGCCGAGTTCCCGTGGTTCGGCGGGGCGCTGCCCGTGACGGCGCAGAACGTCTTCCGGGGCATCTACCCGGGCGAGCAGGTGGGGCCGTACGTCAGCCAGTTCCTGCTCAAGGGGAACACGGACACCCGCAAGCCCAACGGGCTGGGGCGCGACGCCAACGAAGGCTTCGTGTCGCACGGCGCGCAGGTGAACGACCAGCGCATCATCCCCGCCGCCGCCAGCATGGACTACCTGACCAGCTTCCCGGCCTGGCTGGACGCGCAGAACGGCGTGGACAAGCGCGGGATGGATACCTTCGACCCCACGCGCCGCTTCATCCGCAACCTGCGCGACGGGGCCACCTACGTGCACTTCGACCAGGTGATCAACGCGTACTACAACGCCGCGTGGATCCTGATGACGGAGCCCACGGGCAACCAGAGCACCCTGGTGACCGGCGTGACGGGGCGCCCGCAGATCGACCTGGAGTTCCCCAAGAACCCGGGCAGCCCGTACGATCCGCCGGGGATGGGGATGGACAGCCGCACGCAGGCGGGGTTCGCCACCTTTGGCCCCATCCACCTGCTGCAGGTGCTGGGCGAGGTGCTGGGCCGCGCGCTGCGCGCGGTGTGGTGGCAGAAGTGGGGCGTGCACCGCCGCCTCCGGCCGGAGGAGTACGGCGGGCGCGTCCACAACCAGGTCCTGTTCAGCCAGAGCTCCGGGACGCAGGGGCGCAGCTACCCGCTCCACACCAGCATCGCCACGTCGCTGCAGAGCGGCGAGCTGGCGCCGTACTTCGGGCAGGCGGGGGAGAAGTTCCCCGGGTCGTACCTGCTCCCCCAGGCATACCCCGAGGGCGCGCCCACCCACCCGGCCTACGGCGCCGGCCACGCGGCGGGCAGCGGCGCCTGCGTCACCATCCTCAAGGCGTTCTTCGACGAGAGCACGCCCATCGAGAACCCCCTCCGGGCCTCCGCCGACGGCCTCTCCCTGGTCGCGTACACCGGCGCCGACGCCGCGCAGATGACGGTGGGCGGCGAGCTCAACAAGCTGGCCGGCAACGTCGCCATCTTCCGCAACGGTGCGGGTGTGCACTGGCGCAGCGACTACACGGAGTCGCTCCCCTTCGGCGAGGCCATCGCCATCCGGCTGCTGCAGGAGATGTCGCTGGGCTTCAACGAGGACGACGCGTTCTTCCAGCTCACCCGGTTCGACGGGCAGACCATCCGCATCTTCGACGGCAAGGTGGTGCCGGTGGTCTGAACCGCGGGCCTCACACAGAGGCACAGAGACACGGAGAGGGCCCCGCTTGTCCGCGGCGCCAGGAAGGGACAGAGACGGGCCGCCTCCAGGCCCCCCGGCACAGCGATCCGGGAATCCAGCCTGGGGAACGTCCGCCCCCCTCACGCGGCGGACAGCAGAAAGGCGATACCATCCATGGCAAAGGCGACCGCGCTCTTCGACGACTTCAACGACAACAGCATCGACGCCGCCCGGTGGGTAGCGGTGGGCCCGGCCCCGGCGGCGGAGCGCATCCGCGAGACCAACCAGCGGGTGGAGATCCGCCCGCGCCCCTTCCAGACCGGCGGCGGCTACTGGTTCCTGCGCTCCGCCACCACCTACGACCTCACCGACTCGGAGATGCGGGTAGAGGTGGTGCAGGCGGCGTCGCGAGAGGCAGGCACCTTCCTGGCCGCGTACATCGACAACTACAACGGCGTGTCCATCGGGATGAACGAGGGAATGCTGCGCGCCAGCCAGAACGTCGCCGGGCTCGGCTCGGTGCTGGCCGAGGCGCCGTACGACGTGCGCCGGCACCGCTGGCTCCGCATCCGCCACCTCTCCAACACCCTGAACGGACCCACCGGCACCCTGTTCTGGGAAGTCTCGCCCGACGGCGCGGAGTGGACGACGCTCGCCAGCAGCGGGCCGCAGTTCGCCATCACCGCCCTCACGCTCTCCATGGGCGCGGGGACGGCAGGGCCGGTGGCCGAGCCCGGGTTCGCGGTGCTGGACAACTTCAACGTCGCCCACGCGTCGCCGCGGGTGCGGCGGGTGGAGGAGCGGCGGCTGGCCGCGCGCGACGTGCGGGTGGAGGCGGCCCAACTGGCGGCGGAGCGGCTGCACCTGGAGCAGATGAACAACAACGACGAGGTGAACTACCCCGCCCGGCCGTACGTGGGCAACTACTCCAAGAGCCTCAAGCACGACGCGCTCGGCGACCCCGATCCGTACACCTACGGCACCCTGCTGCGCGCGCTGGAGAGCCGCGACTCCGCGGACTTCGAGGAGATCGTGCTGGCCTCGCCCACGGCGCTCAAGCTCACCAACCCGCAGGCCGGCCTCACGTTCGACGTGGAAGGCCCCGACGCGCAGGAGATCACCATCCCACCCGCGCCGCGCTTCGACAGCCAGGAGGCGGCGCACGAGATGGGCGAGCTCTACTGGATGGCGCTGGCGCGCGACATCCCGTTCATCAACTACGACTCGAACCCGCGCATCGCCGCGGCGGTCTCCTCGCTCAACACGGAGTTCCCGGCCTTCGGCGGCATGGTGCCGGTGACGGCGCAGAACGTCTTCCGCGGCATCTACCCGGGGGAGCAGGTGGGGCCGTACGTGAGCCAGTTCCTGGTGAAGGGGAACGTGGACCCGCGCAAGCCCGCCGGGCAGGGGCGCAACGCCGCGGATGGCTTCATCTCGTACGGCTCGCGCACCATCGACCAGCGCCTGTTCCCCGCCCTGTGGGACGTGGACTACCTCACCGACTTCGCCTGGTGGCTGGACGTGCAGAACGGGGTGGACAAGCGTGGCCTGGACCAGTTCGACGGCACCAAGCGCTTCATCCGCACCCTGCGCGACGGCGCCACGTTCGTGCACTTCGACCAGGTGATCGACGCGTTCTACAACGCCGCGTGGATCCTGATGAGCGAGCCGGCCGGCGACCAGCTCGCCTTCCTGGCCGGCACCACGGGGCGGCCGCAGATCGACGGGGAGTTCCCCAAGGACCAGGGCAACCCGTACGACCCGCCGGGCACGGCCATGGACAGCCGTACGCAGGCGGGGTTCGCCACCTTTGGCCCCATCCACCTGCTGCAGGTGCTGGGCGATGTGCTGGGGCGCGCGCTGCGGGCCGTGTGGTGGCAGAAGTGGGGGGTCCACCGCCGTCTGCGGCCGGAGGAGTACGGCGGGCGCGTCCACAACCACATCACCGGCGCGCGCACCTACCCGCTGGAGTCCAGCATCACAACGTCGCTGCAGAGCGGCGGCCTGGCGCCCTTTTTCGGGGAGGCCAACGAGCGCTTCCCCAACTCGTACCTGCTGCCGCAGGCGTACCCCGAGGGCGCGCCCACGCACCCCGCGTACGGCGCGGGCCACGCCACGGGCTCCGGGGCGCTCGCCACCATGCTCAAGGCGTTCTTCGACGAGAGCGCGCCCATCGAGAACCCCCTGCAGGCCAGCGCGGACGGCCTCTCGCTCGTCCCCTACACCGGCGCCGACGCCGGGCAGATGACGGTGGGCGGCGAGCTGAACAAGCTGGCCGGCAACATCTCCCTGTTCCGCGACGGGGCCGGCGTGCACTGGCGCAGCGACTACACCCAGTCCGTGCTGCTGGGTGAGGCCGTCGCCATCCGCATGCTGCAGGAGATGTCGCTGGGCTTCAACGAGAAGGACGGCTTCTTCCGCCTCACCAAGCTCAACGGCCAGACGATCCAGATCGAGGACGGGCGCGTCATCGAGCTCTGAGAACGGCGGTCGTCACACAGAGACACAGAGGAGGCCCCGTCCGGACCCGGGCGGGACCACCCATTTTCCCGGAGAACCGACATGTCGAGAGTGGATAACTTCATCATCCGCGAGGGCGGCGGGACGCGCTTCGCGAACTCGCTGGTGCTGGGCGCGGGGGTGCGCGTGGAGAACACGGCCGGCGGGCTACCCGAGCTTACCGGCCTGATGGGCGATTCGTGGCTGACCCCCTCGGGCGGCGACGACACCGCGCGCATCCGCGCGGCGCTGGCGGGCGCGGGGGTGCGGCGGCTGCGGCTGGCGCCGGGGGTCTTCACCATCGCGGACCGGATCACGCTGCAGCCCGGGCAGACGCTTTCCGGCGCGGGGGTGGAGCAGACCACCGTGGAAGGGACGGACCTGTTCGTGGAGATGCTCCCGGGCAGCACCGTGGAGATGCTGTCGCTGGTCGGCGTGCACCTCGCCGGAGGTCCCCCCACGGAGGCGGGGGTCCAGCGGGTGGACCGGGTGCGCGTCTCCAACGCGGAGGTCGGGATCGAGGGGGCGGGCCGCTGGGTGGTCACCGGCAGCAGCTTCCACAACGTCTCGGGCGCCGCCATCAGCATCTTCCAGGGACGCGTGTCGGTGAGCGACGTGGTGATCGCCGGCTGCGGCGCGGGGCTGGACATCCACACCACGGAAGCCACCCACCTCTCGGGCATCTCCATCCGCGACTCCGGCGCGGCGGTCAGCGTGAACACGTCCCCCACGGTGTCGCTGAACGCGGTGCGCGTCTCCAACTGCGGCACCGGCGTGCACGTGGTGAGCTCGCGGGGCGTGTCGCTGGCCGCGGTGCAGGTGCACGCCAGCGGCTCCGGCATCCGCCTGGAGAACTGCAGCGGCACGGTGAGCGGGGGCTCGGTGATGGCCCACACCGCCACCGGCGCCGCCGCGCAGAGCCCGCTCGCCATCCTGGGGTGCGCGAGCGTCACCGTGGACGGCTTCTTCTCGGACATGACGGGCGCCGGCGCCGGCTCGCCGCCTCACCTGCGGGTGGCCAGCGGCTCGGTGCAGGTGATGGTCACCTCCATCCACCGCGTCAACGGCGCCACCGCCCCCGCCACCGAGGTGGACGTGGCCGCCGCCGGCGGGCGGGTGCTCTTCGGCCAGCAGAACTTCGACCCGGCGAAGATCAACTCGGGCGGCAAATACGTGGCGCTGTAGCCGCACACGGAGCCACAGAGGTGAAGCTCTCCTCTGTGGCTCCGTGCCTCTGTGTGAGGCTAGCGGGATGCGGCCGTGTTCGGCGTCATCTGCCGGGTGAACACCATGCCGTCGTACACGGCCGTCCAGTCGCCCTGGAGGGCCTGGTAGCCCACCGGCCAACTGTACACGTCCTTCAGCCACTCGCCGCCGGCGGCCCGCCCGCGCAGGTCCAGGAAGGCGTTCTCGAACCCGTTGGTGAGGAAGAGGTGCTCCAGCGAGCCCATCACCAGGGTGGGGAGCGGCACCGGCGCGGAGTTGCGGTAGCCGTAGCTCCCCGTGGCCGCCGTGAAGCCCATCGCGTACATCTCCGCGCCGATGGCGCGGTGCACCTCGGCGCCCATCTGCACCGTCTGGCTGGTGGCGAAGGGCTGACGGCCGGTGATGGAGCGGAGCGGGGCCAGGTTGCGGCCGATGTGCCCGCTGTGCGCCCACACGATGATCTTGCGGCCCGGGTAGTACACGTTGGCCAGCCACAGCAGGTTGGCCGCCATCTGCCGGTCGCGCACGTCGCCGTCCTCGTCGCGGAACTGCCCCGGCGGCGCCGCCCACATCATCCGCGCGAGCGACTCCATGCTCGCCAGCGCCTGCGTCCAGAACAGCGTCTCGCGGTCGCCGGGGCCGCGCGCGGCCGCGTCGGCGCGCAGGGTGGTGAGGATGCGGAGGAGGCGCGCCTGGTCCGCCGCGGAGGGCTTGGTCTCGTAGTGCTGGGTGACGGCGAGCTCGGTGAGCGTGGCGGCGGCGGCGGGCCACTCCGGGTCGCCGGCCACGCCGGAGCCGATGCCGCGCGCGAACGCGAGCACGTGCGCGGCGACGGAATCGCGGGCCAGGCTCCCCGTGAACTGGTTGTCCACGCCCGCCATCTCCAGCGGGCGCGCCGTGCCCACCGTGCTCGCCACGTAGTCGAAGGTGGGAAGCACCTGCTCGCTCTGGCTCCACACCCCGAACACGCCGCGCCGGCTGGCCGCGATCACGCCCTCGCCGGCGCGGATGTGGTCCCACACCTCGTGCACGTCGTAGATCCCGCTCTCCCACGCCAGCACGTCGAACCCCATCTGCTGGTGGAGGAAGGCGATCAGGCGCGCCTTGGCCAGAAAGGTGGTGCCGTCGCCGTGCGTCGGCTCCCCCAGCATCACCACACGCGACGTGCCGATGGCCGCCCGCAGCGGCTCCAGGTCGCGGAAGTCGCCCGTGACGGCGAGGGTGCTGATGGGGTGCGCGTTGGCCTTCACCCACTCCGCGGGCGTCAGGGGCACCGGCGGCGGCGGCGCGGAATCGCTCGGCGAATCGCAGGCCGCGAGCAGGCCCAGCAGGGAGACCGCCAGGAAGGTGGATCGCATGTTCCTCCGTGCCTCTGTGGGATAGAACCGAAGTCCTGAGTCCTAAGTGCTAAGTCCTGGGTGAACTGCTGTTCAGCACTTAGGACTTAGGACTTAGCACTTTCCTATCAGTACCGCGTCTCCATCCCCCGCACCACCCGGTACGTGTCGCGGGCGATGAGGAGCTCCTCGTCGGTGGGGATCACCCACACCTCGGGCGAGGCGCCCGGCGCGCTGATGCGGCCTTCCCGGCCACCGGTCATGGCGTGGTTGGCCTCGTCGTCCAGCCGGATGCCGGCCCACTGCATCCCCTCGCAGATGCGGGCGCGGATCTCGGGCGCGTTCTCCCCCACGCCGCCCGCGAAGCACACCGCGTCCGCGCCGCCCAGCGTGGCCAGGTACGACCCAAGGTACTTGCGCGCGCGGTAGCAGAACACCTCGATGGCGAGCCGCGCGCGCCGGTCGTCGTGCTCGTGCGCCTCGGCCAGCAGCTCGCGCATGTCGTGGGTGAGGCCGCTGATCCCCAGCAGCCCGCTCTGCTTGTTGAGCAGCGTCTCCACGTCGGACAGGCTCAGCCCCTCCTTGGCCGCCACGTAGTCCAGGATGGCGGGGTCCAGGTCGCCGGAGCGGGTGCCCATCACCAGCCCCTCCAGCGGGGTGAAGCCCATGGAGGTGTCCACCGAGTCGCCGCCGGCGATGGCGCAGGCGGAGCAGCCGTTCCCCAGGTGCATCGTCACCAGCCGCGACCCTTCGCGCGTGCGCCCGGCCAGTTGCCGCCACCGGTACGCCAGGTAGCGGTGCGACGTGCCGTGGAAGCCGTAGCGCCGCACCCGGTGGCGGCGATAGAGCGAGTAGGGGATGGCGTAGAGGAAGGCGCGCTCGGGAAGGGTGTGGTGGAACGCCGTGTCGAACACGGCCACCTGCGGCAGGGCGCTCCCCAGCACCCCGGCCACGGCGTGGATCCCCTTGAGGTTGGCGGGGTTGTGGAGGGGAGCCAGCTCGATGGTCTCGTCGATCCCGCGCAGCACCTCGTCGTCGATGCGCACGGAGTGCACGAAGCGCTCGCCCCCGTGCACCACGCGGTGCCCCGCCGCGCCGATCTCCGCCCCCGCCACGCCGGGCCCCGTCTCCGCGTCGGCCAGCCAGCGCAGCACGTACTCCACGGCCGCCCGGTGGTCGCGCAGGGGCGCGGTGCCGCGCCGCGCGGCCCCGCCGCCCGCCCGGAAGCTCCACACCGCCTCCCCCCCGATCCGCTCGATCTGCCCGCGCGCCAGCCGCTCGTCCGTGTTCGCGGCGAAGTGCTCCTCGCCCGTGCGGATCAACTGGAACTTGAGCGACGACGACCCGACGTTGAGTACCAGGATGAGCACGCTGAGCCCCGCCGCACTGGGGTGGATGGTGACCCCGTCACAATGCCATCACGCGCCCCCGGGCGCCAGGGACCCCGAAGCCACAGAGGCACAGAGAATCGCTTCTCTGTGCCTCTGTGTCTCTGTGTGAGCCAGTCTGTTCCCGCCCGTCACGCTCACTTCGACGTCAGCAGGATCGCGCCGGCGCCGTGCTCCACCCCGAACTCGCGGGTCGCATCGGCGGCGTTGAGACGGCGGATCTCGGAGATCCCGCTCGCCTGGATGCTGCGCAGCGCCTGCTTCCCGCCCAGCGGCAGCCCGTCCAGGTACACCACCACGTGCGCGCGCTCCGGGAACTCGTGCGGCCCGCGGCCGGCCAGCCAGGAGGCGTGGCTGCGCGCGATGGCCTGGTACGCGGTGCCCGTGGCGCGGGCGTCCACCTTCAGCACCTCCACGGCGGCGGGCGCGCCGCTCTCCACCGTTGCGGCGTCCGAGGAAGCAAAGGACTCCTGGGCGCGGGCCTCGCCGAGGGCGGCGAGCGAGAGGAAGGCGGCGGCGGTGGCGGTGCGGAGCAGGTGGGCGGACATGGGAGCAACCTCGCGTCAGATTTCGGTGGTCAGCGCTCCGGCGGGTGCCGGGGCGGCGGCCGAAGAAGTGTTCCGGCCGCATCTATCGGACGGAACCGGCGCGATAAAGGTTGCGCGAAGTCGGTTAGAGGAAGATGAGCGCGGAAAAAGGCCTCACACAGAGACACAGAGGCACGGAGAAAGAACGTCTTCTCCGTGCCTCTGTGTCTCTGTGTGAGCCCCGCCGTTCCTCACCCCACCCGCAGCACCTCGTCCCCCGCCACCACGAACACCCGGTCGCCGGCGGTGGGCGCCACGGTCGCCGCGCCGGTGAACGCCCCAAAGGCGGGGAGCACCCCCACCCGTGCCCCGAAGTGGAAGCAGGGGAGGCGCTCGCGCATGCGCCCGGGGCCGCGCAGCACGGCCGCGGGGTGGATGTGCCCGGCCAGCACGTACCCGCCCGCGTCCGGCTCCGGGTGGTGCGCGTACACGAACGGCGCCGAGGGGAGCGGCGGGTCCACGGCCTCGAACCCGAGGTCGGCGGGGGGATCGCCGGCGCCGCGGTCGTGGTTGCCGCGCACCAGCACCAGCCGCAGCGCGGCGTGCCGGGCCCGCCAGGCGCGCAGGGTCGCCAGCACCGCCGCGGACTTCCCCTGCCGCGCGTGGAAGAGATCGCCCAGGAAGACGATCTCCCCCGCCCCCGTGCGCTGCAGCGCCGCGTCGATCCGCTCCAGCCCCTCGGCCGTCGTCCCCCCCGGCACCGCGATCCCCGCCGCGCGAAAGGTGGCCGCCTTCCCCCAGTGCGCATCCGCCACCAGCAACTGCCCCGTCGCCGGCCGGAACACCGCGCGCTCCGGCAGCAGCACCACCCGCTCCCCCGCGATCACCACTTCCATGCTCATCCGCACGCTTTCCCGCAAAATGGATCCGCCCTGGACGATCGCCTCAGCTACGTACGAACCGGAGGAGCGGCTGGATGTCGTGGGCGTCCGCCGCGCGCAGTGCGGCGATGTAGCGGCGCCGGACGTCTCCCATCTCGAGCAGGTTCCCGCTTCCCCAGGTGAAGCGCGGGCTTCCCCGCCACCACAGGACCGCGTCGGCGATCATGCGGGCATGGCGCCCGTTGCCGTTGGGGAAGGGATGGATCGAGACCATCCGGTGATGGAGGCGCGCCGCCGCTTCGTCGATGGGATAAGTGCCCTGGGCCAGCCAGTACGACGCGTCGTCGAGCAGGTTGCGCAGCTCGACCGCGATGGCGCGCGGATCGACGCCGATGTTCCGCTCCGTACGGCGGAACTGGCCGGCCCAACGCCAGGTGCGATCGAACATCCGCGCGTGCACGAGCACCGCGAACTCCCGCGTCATCTCGATCCTGCGGCGCGTGCGGGGCGAGAACAGCCAGCGCTCCGCCTGCAGGATGTTTTCCTGCTCCCACTCGTCCAGCTCGCCGCGCGTGCGGACGTGCGTCGGGATGAGATCCTCCAGCTCATCGGGGTTGAGCGGGGTCGCCCCGTCGGGCAGGTCACCCCACATCGCCCGCCCAGAGCGCGCGCGGATCGTCCAGCAGCTCGCGCGTGAGGTCCTCGATCTGCTCCCGCGCCGCCGCCGCGTCGATCGCCTGGTCCTCCAGCCGCATCGTATGCGAAACCCGCCCCACGGCGGCGGTGGCGATCGCCCGCGCGCGCGCCTCCATCATGGCCGAGAGCGACCCCGCCCGCGGCACCAGCGCGTACACGAGATCGCACTCCAGCGCGTCTGCCGCCGTGCGGAGCGAGTTGATCGTAACGGCCCCGTCAGCCTCCCGCCGCTCCAGCTTGCTCACTCCCGCCTGGCTCAGTCCCATCCGCTCGGCGAGCTGGGCAGCCGTCAGCCCCAGCGTCGCGCGGATCTCGTGAACCCACCCGCGCGACGGCTGCGAGACTTGGCGCAGTGGAGCGAGGCTGCCGAGCAGCACATCAAGCTGCTTGCGTCTTAGCCGGGCGAAGGAGCGCATCTCATAACCTATATGTTATCATGGGCCATTCGCGAATAACATATAGGTCGTACACTCACAGGTCAACGAACATGATGCCTACAAGCTCTTCTCCGTGTCTCTGTGCCTCTGTGTGAGCCCCGCCGTCTGGATCCCCGCATCACGGCTGCGTCTGGAAGGTGATGGGGAGCTGAACGCGCACCGGCACGCGGCGGCCGTGAATGCGCGCCGGCTCGAAGCGCATCTGCTCGACCACGTAGATGGACGCGTCCGAGAACTGGTCGTTGCTGCTCTCCAGCACCTCGACGGATTGGGGAGAGACGTAGCCCTCGGCGTCGATGCGGAAGCTCAGCAGGGTGGTGCCGCCCACGCCGGCGTCGCGCAGCAGCGGCGGGTAGGCACGCTCCAGCACGCGCCCGACATCGGCGCGGTTGATGAGGCGCGGGGCGTCGGTCACGTCGCTGACCTCGTACGTGCGGTCCCCGCTCGGCCCGTCGAGCGGCGCGACCGGCGGAGGCGCGTCGTAGGGGTCGGGGCGGCGCGCGAGGTCCGCGGCGAGCCCGAAGGCGATGGCGAGCGCGAAGGAGGTCGCGGCGAGCCGTCCCCAGTTGCGCGGCCTGGAGCGCGGCCGCATCGCGACCAGCGCCAGGGATACCGCGGCCACGACGGCCACCATCTGCGCCCCTCCCAGCGGCAGCATCGCCATCATCAGGAAGGGGAAGACCCACGATGCGGGATCGGCCACGTTGTGCCGCAGCGCGCCCAGCGCCCGCCTGGGGAGCGGACCGGCGTGGGCCACCCGCGAGCGCTTCTGCCGCGGCAGGGGAGCCGCGGAGACGGGCGCGGGGGCCGGGGCGGGGGCGCGGCGGGCACGCGGGGGTGCCAGGCGCGCCGCCTGGGCGGTCTCGGGAAAGGGATCGCGGCCGCGCAGCAGGCGGGTGCGCTCGCACCACGGGCACTCGCCCAGGTGCGCGCCGAAGCGGTGCTGCGGGTTGAAGTCGCAGCGGCGCAGCTCGGCCTCGGCGGTGGCGAGCGCGTGGCGCCACTCGGGGGGGGCGGGGCGGGCGGCGGGGTCCAGGTGCCCATCCACGAAGCAGCGCTCGAACAGCTCGCGCACCGCCGGGTGCACCACGCCGAAGGGGAGGGCCAGCCGCGGCGGCAGGCATCCGGCGCGCGCGCGCCGCGTGCCGGCGTACGGGAACATCCCGGCGCGGATGCGCTCCTCCAGCGGCAGCGGCTCCGCGGAACCGGCGGCCACGCGCACGGCGAAGGGGTGGGTCCCCTCCATCAGCAGGAGAAAGAGGAGCACGCCCAGCCCGAAGCGGTCGTGCGCCTCGGTGCGGTCCACGGCGGCGAAGGCCACGCCCTGCAGCTCGGGCGGCGTGAACTCCGGCCGCCCCACGCCGGAGCGGAAGACGCCCGCCGAGTCGGGGACCTGGAAGCTGTCCGTGTCCACCAGCGTGACGGCGCCCTCGGGAGCCACCAGGATGTTGGACTCGTTCACATCGCCCACCCGGTACCCGCGCGCGTGAAGCGCGGCGAACGCCGCGGCCAGGTTGCCCCCGGCGCGGTGCAGGAGCCCGTAGTGGAAGAGCGGAGCCTGCGCCCGCCGCGTGACGGGGTTGTAGAACTCAAAGATGCGGGGCCCCTCGGCGCGCGGCATCAGGAAGCCCACGGGCCGCCCCTCCTCGTCCACCACCCCTTCCTGCGGCCACGCGAGCCGCACCGCCCCCTCCGGATCGGGCCCCAGCAGCGGCGGGTGCGCGATCATCCGCGCGATCTTGCGCGCGCGCTCGGGCGACGGCTGCCGGTAGATCTTGACCACCCGCTCCGCGTCGCCGGGGAGCGCGAACACACGCGCCTCCCCGCCCGCGCCCAGCTCGAGCGACGGGTCCAGCCGCAGGGTGACGCCGCGCGCGCGCAGTTGGAGGATGAGGGACATGGAAGTGCGTGAGTGCGTTGGAGTGCGTGAGTGCGTGAACGGCAACGGAAATGGGGGCGGGTGGTGGTGCGTGCGGAGAGGGCCCTCACCCCCCCGACCCCCGCTCTCCCAACTTTGGGAGAGGGGGGCGCATTCCAGCCGTCGAGCCGCGACCGGAGCTCGACGGGGCCGCGGTTCTGGAGAAGCGTTCCGGTGGAGAGTCTTCGTCGCGCGGACCCCGGGAATGCGCCTCCTCGCCCAGCGGTTTGGGGGAGGAGAGGACCACCTTCAGCGCGCCCCTCCCTCGCCGGTCCACCCACGCACTCACGCACTCTAACGCACTCACGCACTGCTTTTCTTACAGTTGCGCCCAGCCGCTGGGCGGGGGCAGCGCGATCTCGTCGCCGGGGCGGGAGTGTGCGATGCCCTGCATGCTGCGCGAGAGCCACACGAACATCTCGCGGAAGTTGAGGCCCTTGAGGCGCAGCGGGGCGCGCACCGAGATCTGCGCGAGGCGGCGCAGGTTGGCGTTCTCCACGCCCACGGCGAAGAAGGCCACGCGCTTGGCGGCCTCGGCTTCGCGCAGCTCCTGGGCGGCGGCGGCCACGGCCTCGGGCGGCTCGCCCTGCGGCTCGCCGTCGGTGACCATGAAGATCCAGGGGCGGTAGTAGCCGATGTCGTAGGCGCGGTAGGCGGCCTTGCGCTCCTCCACCAACTGCAGCGCGCGGGCGATGGCGGCGGCCATGCGCGTCTGCCCCTCGGCGCGCAGGGCGGGGACCTCCCACTGGTCCGGCGCCGCGAAGTCCTGCACCACGCGCACCGCGTTGTCAAAGGTCACCACCGCCACCTCCACCCGCCGCGCGGCCAGCGGGTCCACCGCCAGGTCGAAGCGAAAGGTCTCCAGCCCGTCCAGCATCGCCTCCAGCGGCTCGCCGGCCATGGAGCCCGAGGTGTCCAGGAGGAGGACGCACGGACAGCGTGGCTCCGGGTTCTCCGCGAACTCCACCGCATCGTCCAGCCGCGACAGCATCGACATTTTCGTCTCGGTTTCGGGGTTGCGGGAGTGCTGAACAGCAGTGCGTGAGTGCGTTGGTGCGTGAGTGCGTTGGTGCGTGAGTGCGCTTTGCACCCGGGACTTAGGATCTCCCCGGCGCGGCGGCCGCCGCGACCCACGGCGTGACGGCGGGGGGCTCGCCCGGCGCCAGGCCGCGCGTGATGGCCCAGCGCTGGAGCCACGAGACACCCGCGCGGCCCGCGTAGCGGTCCGGAATGCGGTACGCGGGGTCCGCCATCACCCGGTCCAGCGGGGCAAAGGTGTAGCCGCGCCGGCGCAGCATCGCCGCGAGCTCGTCCAGGTAGTCGGCGTTCAGCGCGTTGGCGTGGAGGAGGAGCACCTGCGCCGGCTCGCGCCCCAGCAGCCGGCGGGACAGCGCCTCGTAGAAGGCAAAGGTCGTGTCCATGTAGCCGATGTAATCCGCCCCCAGCCGGCGCATCGCCGCGCTGTCCCGGCGCGCCATCGCGCGGTCGTACGCGAGCGCGTACAGGTAGTCGGCGTTGTCCACCGTCACCGGCGCCACCTGGTACCCGTGCGAGGCCAGAAAGCTCTCGAACGCGTCTTTGGTGGCCAGGTCGGGGCCGGTGTTCAGGTACGGGTGGCGGAAGAAGCGCGGTTTCGTCCCCCGGGCGGCCATCAGCCGCCGCGTCACCCGCTCGCCCCTGAGCACCTCGGCCTGGTACTGCTCGCGCGGCGTCGTCCAGAACGAGGGGTGCGAGTAGGTGTGGTTCCCCAGCTCCAGCCCCGCATCCACCCACCGCCGCAGGAGCGCCTCCCGCCCCGCGCCGCCCTCCAGCTTCTGCTCGTTCACGAACCCCAGCGCCGGCATCCCGGCGGCCCTTATCTGCCCCACCAGCCGCTCCGTCAGCTCCGCCACCCGCGCATCGTCGTACGCGCTCATCCGCGCCCACGGCAGGTCGTCGAAGGTGATCGCCACCGTGCGCCCCGCCCCCGGCCCCATCGCCTCCCCACGCGGCAGCTCCGCCGCGCACCCGGCAAGCAGCACGACGAGCACTGCCACCGTCAAGATACGCGTCACCGCTCCTCCGTGTCTCTGTGCCTCTGTGTGAGCCAGCCGTTTCATCCATCCGCCTCCCGCTCCAGCCGCACCTGCATCTTCCTCACCCGGTCCGCCAGCGACTCGCTGGACACCCGGTTGCGCGCGCGGTCCACCAGCAGCGGAAAGGCCAGCGGCGGCGTGCGGCGGGGGTGCGTGACCACCACGCGGCTGGCGGCCAGGCGCTCCAGCGTGCGGCCCAGGCGGCTGCTCTCCAACTGGCGCTCCAGCACCTCGCGGTGGGCCTGGCCCAGCAGCAGGTTCTCCGGGTCGAAGCGCTGGAAGACGTCGAAGAACAGCCCGCTGGATGCCTGGAGCTGGCGCGCGGTCTTCCCCGCGTGCGGCAGGCCGGGGAAGACGAGCCCCGCCACCCGCGCGATCTCGCGGAACTGGCGCTTGGCCATCTCGCTGGCGTTCAGCGAGGCGGGGATGTCGTCGATCAGCCCGCGCGGGCTCAGCAGGCCGGCGGCCAGCGCCTCGTCCAGCGGCGCCTCGTCGGCCGAGAGCAGCTCCACGCCGTAGTCGTTGGCGGCCAGGGTGAACGAGATGGGGCGCAGGCGCGAGATGCGGTACGCCAGCAGCGCGGCCAGCCCCTCGTGCACCAGCCTCCCCTCGAAGGGGAAGAAGAAGAGGTGGAACCCTTCGCGCGTCTTCACCCGCTCCACCAGCAGCTCGTCCGCCGCGGGGATGCGGCTCCAGCGCGCCTGGATCTCCAGGATGGGCCTCACCGCCTCCATCTCCGGGTCGCGGAAGAGCCCCTCGCGCGCCTCCTCCAGCCGCCGCCGCAGCGCCGCCGCCAGCTCGGTGGAGAGCGGCATGCGCGCGCCCATCCAGCGGGGGATGGCGCCCTTCACGCTGGGCGCCTTGCGCACCCATGCCGTCATCTCGCGCACGCGCACGAACTCCACCGGCTTTCCCGCGAAGACGAAGCGGTCGCCGGGGCGCAGACGGGCGATGAACGACTCCTCCACCGAGCCCAGCCGCGGGCCCTTGAGGTACTTCACGCTGATGGACGCGTCGCTCACGATGGTGCCCACCGACTGCCGGTGCCGCCGCGCGATGGCGCCGTCCTCCACGCGCCAGCACCCGTCCTCGCCGGGCACCACGCGCGCGTACTCCGGGTACGCCTGCAGCGCCTCGCCCCCGCGCGACACGAAGTCCAGGATCCACGCCCACTCGTCGTCGCGCAGCCCCGCGTAGGCGCGGGTGGAGCGCACCTCGGCCAGCAGCTCGTCCGGCCGGAAGCCGCCGCCCAGCGCCACCGTCACCACGTGCTGCGCAAGCACGTCCAGCGGGCGCTCCACGGGGAGGCGGCTCTCGATGATGCCGGCCTGCACCGCGTCGCGCGCCGCCGCCACCTCCACCAGCTCCAGCGCGTTGGTGGGCACGCAGGTGACGCGGCTTTCCACGCCCGGCCGGTGTCCGCTGCGGCCCGCTCTCTGGAGGAGCCGCGCCACTCCCTTGGGGCTCCCCACCTGGAGCACGCGGTCCACGGGCGAGAAGTCCACCCCCAGGTCCAGCGACGAGGTGGCCACCACGCAGCGCAGGCGCCCCGTGCGCAGCCCGGCCTCCACGAAGTCGCGGGTGCCGCGGTCCAGCGAGCCGTGGTGCAGGGCGATCTGCCCCGCCCACTCGGGGCACGCGGCCAGGAGCGCCTGGTACCAGATCTCCGTCTGCGAGCGCGTGTTGGTGAAGACGATGGAGCTCTGCCCCTCGCTGACCGCCGCGGCCACCTGGGGCACCATCTGCGTCCCCAGGTGCCCGGCCCAGGGGAAGCGCTCGATGCGCGCCGGGATCAGCGCGTCGATGCGCACCGTCTTCGGCTCCTCGCCGCGCACGATGTGGCCGGGCGAATCGTCGCCCAGCAGGGTGGCGAGCGCGTCGCCCAGGTTGCCGATGGTGGCGGAGAGCGCCCAGGTGCGCAGCCCCGGCCGCCAGCGGCGCAGGCGGGCAAGCGCCAGCTCCGTCTGCACGCCGCGCTTGCTCCCCATCAGCTCGTGCCACTCGTCCACCACCACCGCCCGCAGGTCGCCGAACAGCTCCGGCGCGTCCGGCCGCGTGAGGAAGAGCGACAGCGACTCCGGTGTCGTGAGCAGCGCGCTCGGCAGGCGCCGCCGCTGCCGCGCCCGCGCCGCCGCGGAGGTGTCTCCGGTGCGGGACTCCAGCGTCCAGTCCACGCCGAGCCCCTCCAGCGCCTTGCGCAGCGCCGCCTCCGTGTCCGCCGCCAGCGCCCGCAGCGGGGTGATCCAGAGCACGCGCAGCCCCGGCGGCTTGCCGCCCGCCGGGTTCTCCTCCATCCACTCCAGCACCGGGCCCAGCCACGCCGCGTACGTCTTGCCGGTGCCGGTGGCCGCGTGCACCAGCCCGCTCTCCCCCTTCCGGTACGCCTCCCACACCTCGCGCTGGAACGCGAACGGCGCCCACCCGCGCGACGCGAACCACGCGTCCACGCGTGCGGGCCCTGGCTCGGGCGTGGAGGTCGGCGGCACGGGTCGGCGAGGCATGCCGCCCCACGAGGCAACGACCGCGCCCGCAGGTTTCCTGTGTATCTGTGCCTCTGTGTGAGGCTGCGGTTTGCCAGGAGTAGGCGCACGAAAAGCTGGATTCGTCCGGCGGCGCGGGTAGATTGGCGGGAACCCGCCGGGCATCGACTCCCCGCAGCCCCCACGACCATGCGCGCACTCCCCCGCACGACCACGCTGCTGCTGTCGCTGTGTCTCACCGCCTGCGTGACCGTGCGGGCCACGCCAGGCGCCGCCGGGGGCGCGGACACCGCCGGCGCGCTGGATACGCAGCGCGGATGGTGGCGCGCCCTGGCCCTCGGCGACACGGCGTTCCTGGAGGCGCATTCGGCCCGCCCGCTCACGGCCACGCTCAGCAGCGGCCGCACGTTCGACCGGGCCGCGATCATCGCGCAGGCGGCTACGTTCACCGCGAACCCGGATCTCACCTTCGCCTGGGCCGACGAGTCGGTGCGGATGGTGGCGCCGGGAGTCGCGGTCGCGACGACGCGCTCCACCGAGGGCATCGCGCTGATCACGAGCACCTACCGCTACTCCACGGTCCTGGAACGGGAGGGCGCCGGGTGGCGCGTGGCGCACGCGCAGAGCACGCGCGAGGCCGTGTTCACCCCGCGCCTGACCGCGGCCGCGGCGGGCTCGCTGGCGGATTACATCGGCGAGTACCGGGGGCCGCGCGGCGGCATCGTCCGCGTGGTGGCGCGCGATTCGGTGCTGGCGCTGGTCGAGCCGTCTGGCCGCGAGCTGCGCATGGAGCCCATCGGCCCGGCGCTCTTCGAGTTCGACTACCTGTCGCCCGCCGGCGTCATCATCCGCATGGCCTTCGCGCGCGACGCGAGCGGACGCGTGGCCTCCGCGAGCCGGCTGATCCCGGGCGGCGTCAACACCTTTGCGCGCGTGCCGTAGCCGCGGCCTGTCCGCTAGATCCTGAGCTCGCCGCGCAGCACGACCACGGCACCGCCGCCCACGCGCACTCCCTCGATCGCGTCGCGGGGCCCGATCACCTCCACTTCGGCCTGTCCCGGGCGGCCCATCCAGTGCCCCTGCTCGGCCACGAAGGTGGGAGATTGGATGAGCCCGTGGCGCCACAGGTACGCGGCCATGGCGCCCGTGGCCGAGCCGGTGAACGGGTCCTCGGGGAGGTCGGGGGGCGAGCCGAACTGGCGCGCAAAGGTGCGGCCGGCCGGGGTGGCGCCCTCCAGGCAGAAGAGGTGCGGGCTGAAGAAGTCGGAGCGCGCACGGAGCGCGTCGTAGGCGGGCACATCCATGCGCGCCCGGCGCAGCGCGTCCAGGCTGCGCAGCGGCGCCATCAGCATCGGCGTGCCCGTGCTCACCGTCTGGATGGGCGCGCCGGGGAGCGCGTCCTCCGCGTCCAGGCCGAACACCGCGAGCACCTCCGCCGGGTACGTCGCCAGGAAGCGCGGCGCGGGCTGCGTCACCACCACCCGCGCCAGCCGGCCCTCCTCATCCGCCAGCACGTCCACGGGCACGAGCCCCACGCGCGACTCCATCGTCACCCGCGTACGCGCGCCGGTGAGCGCCAGCCGCCCCGCATCCACCAGCGCGGCCACGGCGGCGAGGGTGGGGTGCCCGGGGAGCGGGATCTCCTCCGCGGGGGTGAAGAAGCGCGCCCCGAAGTCCGCCGCGTCCGAGCGGCGCACGAACGCGGTCTCCGCCTGGTTCGTCTCGCGCGCCACGGCGAGCATGGCCGCGTCGTCCAGCCCATCCGCGTCCAGCACCACCGCGCAGGCGTTGCCCGCCAGCGGCCGATCGGTAAACGCGTCCACCAGGTAGAAGGGGAACACTCTTCTCCGTGTCTCTGTGTGTTGCGAAATACGGGAGAATCGGTACGTGTCGCCGCATCGGCGGGCGGTTGAAACCGCTGCAACGACGACACGAAGTCCCCCTGCGGGGACTACAGGGTTTCCGCTCACGCTGGAGTATCAGGCAACGAAGGCGGCACCGCGGCCTGGCGAGTCAACTCGCGGCAACAACAGCACGAAGTCCGCCTCCGCGGACTGCTCTTCCAGCATCAGCGGGAGGTGTGTAGTCCCCGCAGGGGGACTTCGTGTGGTTGTTGCAGCGAATTCATTCGCCCGCAACAGCAGCGCGAATCCGCCGGACTCGGTATGAGCTCAAAGCTCCGCCAGCCGCCTCCGCAGGAATCGCCGCTCCGGCTCCTGGCGCGCCAGTGCGAGGGCGCGCTCGTATGACGCCCGCGCATCGGCGGACCTGCCCAGGCGCCGGCACAGGTCGGCGCGGGCGGAGTGGGCCAGGTGGTACGACGCGAGCTCGCCGCGCGCCAGGAGCCTGTCCACCAGCGCCAGCCCGGCCGCGGGCCCGTCGCACATCGCCACCGCGGCAGCGCGGTTGAGCTGCACGACGGGCGAGGGATCGACGCGCGCCAGCACGTCGTAGAGACCCACGATCTGCGCCCAGTCGGTGGCCGGCGCGCTGGGCGCCTCCGCGTGCACGGCGGCGATGGCGGCCTCCAGCGTGTAGGGGCCGAAGCGGCGCGAGCGCAGCGCCCGCTCCACCCGCGCCGCCCCCTCAGCGATCTGCGCGTGGTCCCAGAGGGAGCGGTCCTGGTCCGCCAGCAGCACCAGCTCGCCCGCCGCGGTGGCGCGGCCGGCGCGGCGGGCGTCGTGGAGGAGCATCAGCGCCAGCAGCCCCTCGGCCTCGGGCTCCGGCAGCAGCTCCACCAGCAGCCGCCCCAGCCGGATCGCCTCGCCCGTCAGGTCGCACCGCGTGAGCGCCTCCCCCGCGGACGCGGAGTATCCCTCGCTGAACACCAGGTAGACCACGTGCAGCACGGCGTCCAGCCGCTCCGGCAGCTCCGCGCGCGACGGCACCTGGTAGGGGATGCGCGCGGCGCGGATCTTGGCCTTGGCGCGCACGATCCGCTGGGCCAGCGTGGGCGCGGCGGTGAGGAAGGCGCGGGCGATCTCCTCCGTGGTGAGGCCGCACACCTCGCGCAATGTGAGCGCGATGCGCGCGTCCGGGGCCAGCGCGGGGTGGCAGCAGGTGAAGATCAGCCGCAGCCGGTCGTCCTCCACCTCGTCACCCGCGAGCTCCGCGGGAGGGACGTGCTCCAGCCGGTCCGCGAGCTCCGCGAGACGCGCGTCGAACCGGGCACGGCGGCGGATGGCGTCCACGGCCCGGAAGCGCCCCGCGGAGACCAGCCACGCCCGCGGGTTGCGGGGCACGCCGTCGCGCGGCCACTGCTTCATGGCCGCCATGAACGCGTCGTGGAGCGCCTCCTCGGCCAGGTCGAAGTCGCCCAGCAGGCGGATCAGGGTGGCGAGAACGCGGCGCGAATCGGAGCGGTAGACGGCCTCCACCTCCTCCCGCACGTGCCCGGCCGCGTCCTCGCCCGTCATCCTACGCCTGCGGCTGTTCCGTCACCGGCCGCACCTCCACGCTCCCGGTGCGCGCCGAAGGGATGCGCGCCGCCACCTGGATGGCTTCGTTGAGGTCCCGCGCCTCGATCAGGAAGAACCCGCCGAGCTGCTCCTTCGTCTCGGCGAACGGCCCGTCGGTGGTGGACACCCGCCCGTTGCGGATGCGCACCGTGGTGGCCGTGTGCACCGGCTGCAGCTCCTCGCCGGCCACGAAGTGCCCGCTCGCGACGATCGCTTCGGCGAAGGCGCCGTACTCGCCCATGAACGCATCCATCTCGTCGCTCGGCATCGCGCCAAGCTTCTGCTCTTCGTCGTAGATCAGGCACAGGTACTTCATCGGCAACCTCCCCGGGTGGGTGAATCGAACGCGGACACCGGTAGTCGTTCGGGGGGGACCCAAATCGACAAGGCCTCACACAGAGACACAGAGGCACGGAGAAAACAACACCGTGCCTCTATCTGTGCTTCCGCGCCGCCACGCCGTACATCAGCGGGATGTCGGGGACGCCCGGCGGGGCGTAGAAGCGGCGGCCCTCGCGGCGCATCTCCGGGAAGAGCACGCAGCCGTTGGAGAAGGGCCACTCGCGCAGCGTCTCCAGCGCGAGGCCCGCGTCCAACAGCGCGCCCGCCACGTCCGCGATGCCCCAGGCGAACTCCCAGGAGGGCTGCGGGTTCTGGAAGTCTTCCACGCCGGGGTGGTACTCGGCGCCGTGCAGGAGGCCGTCGCCGGAGCCGGCGACGTAGTCCCCCACCCCCTCGCGCGACTCGATGGCGGCGCCGCCGGAGCTGTAAGGCCACTTCGGGCGCAGGTCCTGGCCCAGCATCATCGCGGCGGGGTGGAACTCCACCAGCACGAAGCGGCCGCCGGGGCGCAGCACCCCCGCGATCCCCCGCGCCCACCCCGGCACGTCCGAGAGCCATCCCAACGCGCCGTACGACGAGAAGACGGTGTCGAAGCGCCTCCCCTCCTTCCCCGCGGCCTCCAGCCAGTCGAACACGTCGGCGCGCTCGAAGGCGGCGGCGATCCCGCTGGCGGCCGAGAGCTCGCGGGCGAAGCCGACCGCCTCGTCGCTGATGTCCACCCCCGTGGCGCGCGCGCCGCGGCGGGCCAGCGACAGCGTGTCCTGCCCCGCGTTGCACTGCAGGTGCAGGAGGTCGCGCCCCTCCAGCTCCCCCAGCAGCTCCAGCTCCTCGGGAAACAGCGTGTCGCCGCCCGCGCGAAAGAACGCCGCCTGGTCGCCCTTGTGGCTGTTGTGGGCGGCGGTGGCGGCGTTCCAGGACAGCCGGTTCTGCTCGTGTAGATGCGGCTTCATCGGCGGATCAGCCTTCGTGGGGAGAAGCGGTGCTCCTCTGTGTCTCTGTGTCTCTGTGTGAGCCTTCTTCCAGGAGGCCCACGATGGTCTCCAGCGAGTCCGCATCCTCCGGCTTCTTGTCCGTGCGCCAGCGGAGGATGCGGGGGAACCTCACCGCCACCCCGCTCTTGTGCCGCGGCGAGCGCTGGATCCCCTCGAAGGCGAGCTCGAAGACGAGCTCCGGCTTCACCGTGCGCACCGGGCCGAACTTCTGGAGCGAGTTGCGGCGCACCCAGGCGTCCACGCGGCGGATCTCCGCGTCGGTGAGGCCGCTGTACGCCTTGGCGAAGGGCACCAGCTCGCCATCCTTCCACACGGCAAAGGTGTAGTCCGTGTACAACGAGGCGCGGCGGCCGTGGCCGCGCTGCGCGTACACCATCACCGCGTCCAGCGTAAAGGGCTCCACCTTCCACTTCCACCAGTCGCCGCGGCGCCGGCCGGTGCGAAAGGGGGAGTCGCGGCGCTTCAGCATCAGCCCCTCGGCGGCGCGGTCGCGGGCGCCGTGGTACGCCTCCGTCACGTCGTCCCAGTGGGCGGCGGGGACGATGGGGGAGAGGGGGAGGCGGTCCGTGGCGCCGGTGGGGAGGGAGGCGATCAGCTCTTCCAGGCGCGCGCGGCGCCAGTGGAGGGGCTCCTCGCGCACGTCCACGCCCTCGATCTCTAGGAGGTCGTAGGCAAGCAGCACCACGGGGACCTCGGCCAGGATCTTGGGGCCCAGCACCTTGCGCCCGATCCGCCGCTGGAGCTGCGCGAAGGGGAGCGGGCGCCCCTCCTTCCAGGGAAGGATCTCGCCGTCCAGCACCGTGCCGTCGGGAAGGAGGCCGGCGGCGCGCGCCAGCTCGGGGAAGCGCTCCGTGATCAGCTCCTCGCCGCGCGACCAGACGTACACGCTGCCGCGCCGGCGGATCATCTGCGCGCGGATGCCGTCCCACTTCCACTCGGCCTGCCACTCGCCCACGTCGCCCAGCGCCTCCGGCTCCCCCTCCAGCGCGTAGGCCAGGTAGAACGGGTACGGGCGGCTGGCGTCCGCGTCGCTGGTGTCCGCGCCGAAGATGCGGGCGTAGAAGTCGGCCGTGGGGTCCCACGCGCCCATCAGCCGGTGCGCCACCACGGGCTCCTCCACCCCGCCGGCGCGGGCCAGGGCGCGCACCACCAAGTTCTGCGACACGCCCACGCGGAAGCCGCCCGTGATCAGCTTGTTCCACACGTACGCCTCGGGCCCGCTCAGCTCGGCCCACGCCGCCTGCATCGCCTGCCGCTGCCCCGGCTCGTCTTCGTGGCGCAGCGGGAGGAGGCGCTCCTCCACCCAGCGGTGAAGCGGCAGGTCGTCACGCGCGTCGGTGGGGGGCGGGAGGAGGAGGGTGATGGTCTCGGCCAGGTCGCCCACGGCCTCGTGGCACTCCGCGAAGAGCCACTCCGGCACCCCCGCCGCCTCCATCGCCCACTCGGCCAGCCGCCGCGCCGGCACCAGCCGCTTGGGCCGCCGGCCGATCAGGAAGTGAACCGCCCACGCCGCGTCCTCCGGCGCCGCCGACGCGAAGTAGCGGGCCAGCGCGTCCACCTTTTCGCCGGTGCGCGTGGTCTCGTCCAGCTCGGCGTACAGCTCGGCGAACGCCTTCATCCGGGGTCTCCCAAAAGACGCGGCTCACACAGAGGCACAGAGGCACGGAAAAGACTACGGGACGATCAGGTCGCGCTGCACCCAGATGTCGTAGTTGTTGGTGCCGGCCGTCACCTGGTGGCCCCAGGCCAGGATGAGCTGGCCGGGCGTGGTTCCCAGGATGGCGTGCGGCTCCACGTCGGCAAGATTCGTGTCGGAGGTCACGGCCGTGGCGGCGCTCCAGGCGCGGCCGTCCGCGCTGGTGCGGTAGACGACGTTGTAGTTGCCCGTACCCTGCGCCACGATGTAGGGGAGGAAGAAGCTCCCGTTGGCCATCACGATGGGCGCCGAGTCGTGGTTGTCGTCCACCAGCGACACGGCGGTGGCCGCGGCGGTCCAGTTGTACGGATCGGTGGAGGTCTCCGCGTACAGGTCCATCTTGCCGTCGCCGCCGGCGGACTGGTAGGTCACCAGGTACACGCCGTCGCCGGCGCGCTTGGCCACGCGGGGGAGGGCGGCCGCGCCGGTGGTGATGGCGGTCTTCCGGGCGTCCCACGTGGCGCCGCCGTCGGTGGAGCGGGCGATGTAGGCCGGCCCGTTCAGGCGGTGGTACGTAAGGGTGAGCGAGCCGTCCGCCTCAACGATCACGGCGGGGTTGATCTCGCCGCCCGTGCTCCACCCCAGGCTCACGCGCCCGCGCGCCGTCCAGGTGCTCCCGTCCGGCGAGGTGGAGCGGTGGATGCGGTAGCCGCCCTTGTTCCCCTCGTTCACCAGGTAGAAGAGCGCGAAGCCGCCGGCGCCCAGCTCCACCAGCGCGGGGTGCCGCTCGGTGGCGGTGCTCGACACGATGGCGCGCGGCACGCTCCAGGTGGCGCCCTCGTCCGCGGACAGGGTGATGAACAGGTCGCCAGCGGCGCTGGCGTTGAGGCGCTCCAGCACCATCATCAGCGAGCCGGCGCGCGTGCGGATCAGCGACGGCTGGTAGTCGTTCTCGGGGCCGGCGTACACGGCGCCGGTCACGGTGGCGGCCGTCACCCGCTGCGCCCCGCCCTGCGGCACGGCAAAGGGTGCGTCCGCCGTGCAGGCGGCAAGGGCGAGCGCGGCAAGGCCCAGCGCGGGCATGTGGATGCGAGGCATGCGGATCTCCAGCGGGGAAGCGTTCGGAAGGGAGCTCCGCGGGTGTGGACCGGCTCCGCGGGCACCTGAAAGTTACCCAAACGCTTGCCGATCCACAAGTTACGTCGTATACGGCATCGGAAGCCCCCCGACGGACGCCGTGCGCCGTGCCACCTTCGATCACGAGCGAATAAATTCGCCGCTGTACCAACGCGAAGACCGCCTTCGCGGTCTGTATCTTCGACCGATCTCGGACCGTACAGTCCCCACAGGGGACTTCGCGTAGTTCCAGCGGCGAATTCATTCGCTCCTGGGCGGACGCCGCTCCGGGGCGCCGGCGCCTCCTACGACGCGTTGTCCACCGGCGCGTCGTCCACTGCCACATCATCCCCCGGCTCCTCTCCGTGGCTCTGTGCCTCTGTGTGAGCCCCCTCCTCCGCCGCATCGTCCACCGCCGCGTCGTCGCTCTCCCCCTCCCACCGGCTGGCCACGGACTGCGCCTGCACACCGTGCTCGCGCAGCCAGCGCACCACCGGCTCGCGGTACCCGTGCGTGACCCACACGCACTCCGCCCCCGTCGCCTCCACGGACGACAGCAGCGACGGCCAGTCCACGTGGTCCGAGAGCACGAAGCCGCGGTCCACCCCGCGCCGCCTGCGCGCCCCGCGGATGCTCATCCACCCCGACGCGAAGGCGGCCGACGTGGGTCCGAAGCGCCGCATCCACGGCGTGCCGTTGGCCGAGGGCGGGGCGATCACCAGGGCGCGGCTCCAGTCGTACCCCTTGGCCACGGAGGTCGGGTTCTCGGTGGGGGGCAGGGGGATGCCGGTGTCGCGGTAGTCCTGGTTGAGCTTCAGCGCAGCGCCGTGGGCGAAGATGGGGCCGATGGAGGGATCGACCCCGGCCAGCATGCGCTGCGCCTTGCCGAGCGCGTAGCCGAAGAGGAGCGACGCCCGCCCCGCCTCCTGGTTGCCGCGCCACCACTCGTTGATCTGCGCGAACACCTCCGCCTGCGGGCTCCAGCGGTAGATGGGGAGCCCAAAGGTGCTCTCGGTCACGAAGGTGTGGCACCTCACCGCCTCGAACGGGGTGCAGGTGGGGTCCGGCTCCGTCTTGTAATCGCCGGACACCACCCACACCTCGCCGCCGCGCTCCACCCGCACCTGCGCGGAGCCCAGGATGTGCCCCGCCGGGTGCAGCGACACCTTTACGCCGCGCACGTCGCGGGTCTCCCCCCAGTCCAGCGTGTCGATGCGCGAGTCGGCGCCCAGGCGCGTCCTCATCACCCGCTCCCCCTCGCGCGAGCCCAGGTAGCGCCGGCACCCCCAGCGCGCGTGGTCGCCGTGCGCGTGGGTGATGACGGCGCGGTCCACGGGGAGCCACGGGTCGATGAAGAAGTCGCCCGCCTCGCAGTACATCCCCCACTCGGTCATTCGCAGCAGCATGGGCCTCGGCATGGCTGGTGATGCGCACGCACCGCGCACGACCCGGGCCGCGGGTTCGCTCTTTGCGTCGCCGCGCCGTCCCTACACAAACCCTATACAGGATGGGACCGATGGCCGCAAGCAAGGGGCAGCGCTTCGTGGACGCGCTTCACGCACTGGAAGAGGGGAACGACGCGGAGCCGCTCGCCGCGCTTCACGGCGACGACGCGGACATCAGCAACCCGCTGGTACCGCACGTGCACCGCGGGCAGCAGGGCGCGCGCGACTTCTGGAGCGCGTACCGGGGGACGTTCGACACCATCCGCTCCGAGTTCCACCACGTGGAAGACGCCGGCGACGCGTCGTTCCTTGAGTGGACCAGCACGGGCCGCTCCACGCAGGGGCGCGACTTCAGCTACCGGGGCGTGAGCGTGGTGGAGTGGAGCGGCGACCAGGTGCGCGCGTTCCGGGCGTACTTCGATCCGCGCCACCTGGGGCAGCAGATCGCGCCACGGTAAGGGGCTCACACAGAGACACAGAGGCACAGAGACGACTTCATCTCTGTGCCTCTGTGTCTCTGTGTGATTCCTATTGTGAGTCTCTGGGGGCGGGCGCCGGGGCGCGGGCGCGCTGCTGGGCGCGCGGGATCCACCATTCCCACACGTTCTGGTAGGCGCCGTACGTGTCTACCTTGACGTTGCGCAGGCGGGCCTGCACCGCGGTCACCGGGTCGTAGTAGTAGAGCCAGGTGTACGGCTGCAGCTCCACGATGCGCTGGGCGGCGGCGCGCCAGGCGGCGTTGGCCAGGGGGGCGGTGGGCTGGGCCTTGGCCACCTGCATCAGCCGCTGCGCCTCGGGGTCGTCGAACGAGACGATGTTGAGCTGGGCGTCGCTGGCGAAGAGCGGCGTGAGGTCGGGGTTCAGGTTCACGCCCCACCCGCCCAGCAGCGCCTCGTAGTTCTTGGAGTACTGCTTCTCCTGCACCGCGCCGAACTCGAGCTGCTGGATCTTTGCGTCCACGCCGATGCGGCGCCACTGCTGCTGGATCACCTGCGACACGTCCGCGCGCCGCTGGTTGCCCGTGTTGGTGAGCAGGGTAAAGCTCAGCGCCTTCCCGCCCTTGTCCACGATGCCGTCGCCGTCCGTGTCGCGCCAGCCGGCCTGCGCCAGCAGGTTGCGCGCGCCCGTGGTGTCGAAGGCCAGGGGGCGCATCCGCTGCGGGTCGTACACGTCGCGGAAGATGGGCGGGTACGGGCCCGCGGCCACGGCCACGAACGGCTCCAGCCGCAGCCCGTTCACGATGGCCGGCACGTTGATGGCCATCCCCAGCGCCCGCCGCACGCCCACGTCGCGGAAAGCCTCCACGTTGCGCGGGTTGTAGGCCACGAACTCCCAGAAGCGGCGCTCCTCGCGCTCCAGCTTCGCGGTGGGCACGCGGCGCTTCAGCTCGGCCAGGAAATCCGTGCTCACGGGGCGCGCCATGTCCACCTGCCCCGTCTGGAACTCCACCACCCGCGTGGTGGACTCGGGGATCACGCGGATGGCGATGGCGTCCAGCAGCGGCCTGGGCGAGAAGTGCGGGTTGGGGACGAGGGTGATCTGCTGGTTGGGCTGCCACGCCCCCACGCGGAATGCCCCGCTCACCACCGTCTTGGTGGGATCGGTAAGCGTGGGATGGGTGCTGAGCTGCGCGGGCGCCGTACCCTCGAACACGTGCCGAGGCGCCACGGGAGTGGCGGTGGCGAAGAGCATGTCCGGCGAGCGGCGGGCGAAGTAGAACACCACGGTGGAGTCGTTCTCGGCGCGCACGGAGTCGATCCCCGCCACGTCCTGCTGGCGCGGCGACGCAACCCGCGGGTCCTTGATCCGCTCGAACGACCACACCACGTCGCGCGCCGTGAGGGGCTTCCCGTCCGACCAGCGGAGCGCGGAGCGCATGCGGTAGCGCAGCGCGGTGGAATCGGCCCCCGTGTACTCGTAGCGCCAGGCGATGGCCATGGGCGACTTGTCCGAGAGGAGCTGCACCAGGCGCCCGTTGACCCAGGCGCTGCGGGTGAGCCCCATGTACATCACGTCCACCAGGTCGCTGTCCAGCCCGCCCTCGTAGAAGATCGGCATCGGCTGCTTCAGGTCGCTGAGCTCGGCCACCACCGCCGTGCCCCCGCGCTCCGGCTTCTCCTCTTCGTCTCCGGTGAGCGGTGCGGCCGGGAGCGCGTCCTGGTTCTCGCCCCCGTCGCCGCACCCCGCCGCCGCCAGCGCGAGCACCACCGCGGCGAGCACCCCCCTCGCCCCCCCGTTCAGCTTCCGCATGAAGATGTGTCCCCGGGTTCGCGTGCGGGCCGGAGCGGGCCTCCGGCCTCACCCGGACGAATATAGGGCCATGCCAGGGTGATCCGCAGCCTCCACGCCCCGGGGCGGGCCCCTGCGCGCGCATTGGGCCGAACCTTGAAATCCCGGGTGCGCCGCTCCTTGCCGTCCCCCATGAGAGAGATCTTGTTGGACCCTCTTGCGTAAAGCGCCAATGGGGGCGCTCCCTATCAAACATAATGCTTGACTTACGTACCTATCCCGCCCAATAGTCCGAGAGAGAGTGAGCGGCGGAGCGCCTCCCCGGGGGCCAACCATCAACTCCATTCCCACGAGGCCACCATGTCCGAAAACGTGCTCGACCTTCAGCGCCTCCCCGAGATCGACTCGCTCGGCTTCATGAGCGACGTCGAGGCCGGCCCCACGTGCACGGTTTGTTCGCACACCTGCTGCTGCACCGCTCCGGCGGACTGAACCACCTTCCGGGCTCGATGATGTAAAGCCGCCCCCGGGGAGGTACTCCCCGCAGCAGGTACCGCAACGGCTGCCGCGCCGCCCACTCTCGGAACGCGCCGCGCTTTGCAGGAACCGCCGGGCCCACCATCCGCCGCCGAGCGCTCTTGAACAGCCTGATCTACGCCTTCATCGACGACGAGAAGCTCCTTGCTCGCGACGAGCTGCTGGAGATCGCGGACCGGGAGCGGGCCGGGTGCGGCGAGCCGGACGCATGGGAGCCGCGCCCCTCCGACAACTGGATGTACTTCCAGCGCGAGGGGCAGCACCTCCCCGCCCAGGGGTGGAAGCTCCACGTGTCCGCGACGCCGCAGTCGGCGCCCGGGGTGCTGGACGCCCTCCTCCCCGTGCTCTTTCGCGGCGGCGCGTCGTTCAAGATGGTACGGTCCAGGCGGCTCCTGGCCCACCTCAACGAGGGGCATTCGCCGCGCGGGGCCGCGGGCAAGTTCATCACCATCTACCCCACCGACGCGGAGCACGCGGTGCTTCTGGCCGGGGAGTGCCACCGGGCGACGGCGGGCCTCAAGGGGCCCCACATCCTCTCCGACCGGCGCTACCGGCCGGACAGCCTGGTCCACTACCGCTACGGCGCCTTCACCGCGCAGATCCTCTACAACTCCGAGGGGCGGATCGTGCAGGCCATCCGCGACCCCCAGGGGCGGCTGGTGCCCGACCCGCGCGAAGCCTGGTTTTCCGCCCCGCCGTGGGTGGAAGACCCGTTCCGCGTTCCGGAGCCCCCCGCCGCGCCCCGCGCCGCCGGCTCGGCGGTGCTGCTGGGCGGGCGCTACGAGGTCACGCAGGCCCTCCGCCACGCCAACAAGGGCGGCGTGTACCTGGGCACCGACCGCGAGACGGGCGCCACCGTGGTGATCAAGGAGGCCCGCCCCCAGGTGGGCACCGACCGCTTCGGGCGCGACGCCGTGTTCGGGCTGCGCGCCGAGGCGGCCAACCTGGAGCGGCTGGCCGGGCTGGGCGTGGCCCCGGGCTCGCACGGGGTGCTGGAAGAGGGCGGCCACGTGTTCCTGGTGCTGGACCGGGTGCCGGGCACCAGCCTCCGCCAGATGCGCCGCAAGCAGCAGGGCCCGCTCCCCGACGAGCCGCTTCTGGAGCTCGCCCGCTCCATCGCGGCGCTCCTGGCGAAGTGCCACGGCGCGGGGATGGTGCTGCGCGACTTCACCCCCAACAACCTGATGGTGCTCCCCGGCGGCGGCGTGCTCGCCATCGACCTGGAGATGGCGTGCGTGGAGGGCGACCCCCGGCCGATGGCCGTGGGCGCGTTCACCCCCGGCTACGGCTCGCCGCAGCAGCGGCGCGGCGAGCCCCCGCTGCGCGCGGACGACGAGTGGAGCCTGGCCGCCACCCTGTTCTTCGTGGCCACGGGGCGCGACCCCTTCCTGGTGGACGACACCCCGCCCGCGCGCCCCCTGCGCGACCGGCTGGCCGCGCAGCTTCGCGAGATGGTGGACGCCGGCTTCGTTCCCGCGCCGCTGGAGGCGCCCATCGTGGCGGGGCTCGGCGAGCGGGCGGACGAGCGCTGGAGCGCGGAGCGTGTGCTCGCGCACCTGGAGGCCGGGGCCACGGAGCGGAGCGCGGCGGCGGCCGCCCCGCCCGCGCTCTCGCCCGCGGACACCGCGGCGGAGCTGGTGGAGTTCGCCCTGCGCTCCGTGCACCCCGACCGCCCCGGGCGCCCCGTGGACTCCAGTTGCGCGGGGCAGATGTTCGATCCGTGCAGCGTGCAGTACGGCGCCGCCGGGGTGGGGATGTTCCTGCTGGCGGCGCTCCCCGCCGGCCACGCGGCCGGGCGCGCGGCGGTGGCGGGGCTGGCCCGCTGGACGGAGCGCAGCCTGCGCAGGCCGGAGGGCCGCCCGCAGGGGCTTTACTTCGGCGCGGCGGGCGCCGCCTGGTTCCTGCTGGAAGCCGCCGCGGAGCTGGGCGACGAAGGGCTGCGGGAGAGCGCGTGCGCGCTGGCGCGCTCCCTCCGCCCGCACCCCGCGCTGTGGGACGTCACGCACGGCGCCAGCGGCGTGGGGATGGCGCTCCTCCACTTCCACGCCGCCACCGGCGACTCCGCGTACCTGCGCGACGCCGTCGGCCTGGCGTACGAGGTGATGGCCGCGGGCGAGGAGCGCGCGGGCGGCCTGGTGTGGCCGCAGCCGGACGCGGCGGGCAAGGAGTCGGTGCTGTACGGCTTCGCGCACGGCAACGCGGGGATCGCGTACTTCCTCCTGGCCGCGCACGCGGCCAGCGGCGAGGCGTGCTTCCTGGAGGCCAGCGAAGCCGCCATGGCCACGGTGGTGGGCGCCGCGCGGGTGGAGGACGGGTGCGCGTACTGGCCGCACGGGCCGGACCGCCCCACCCTGTGGAGCTACTGGTGCAACGGCGCGTCCGGAGTGGGCACCACGCTGGCGCGGCTGTACCGGGCCACGGGGCGCGAGCACTACCGCGAGCTGGCCGGGATGGCCGCCGAGATGGTGTACCGCGACCGCTGGCACGCCGGCCTGGGGCAGTGCCACGGCCTGGCGGGGAACGCCGAGTTCCTGCTGGACATGCACCAGCTCGTGGGCGGCGGCCACCACCTGGCGCGGGCCCGCGAGATGGGGCGGGTGCTGGCCACCTACGGCATCCGCCGCGACGGCCTCACCGTGTTCGCGGACGACGGCGGCTTCAACGTCGTTCCCGACTTCGCGGTGGGCAACTCGGGGATCGGCGTCTTCTTCAACCGCCTCGCCACCGGGGCCGGGCGCATCTTCATGGTGGACGGGGTGATCGCCGGCCGCGCGGCCGCGCCCGAGCCGGTGCCCGCGTGACCCCGGTGCTGGAGGTGGCGGAGCTGGCCAAGAGCTTCACCACGGCGGGGCGCACCGTGGCAGCGGTGCGCGGCGTGACCTTTGGGGTGGAGGCGGGCGAGATCCTGGCCTTCCTGGGGCCCAACGGCGCGGGCAAGACCACCACCATCAAGATGATCGCGGGGCTGGTGGAGCCCACCTCCGGCCGGGTGCGCGTGGCGGGGCTGGACCCCGCGCGCGACCGGCGGGCGGCGCGCCACACCGGGGCCGTGCTGGAGGGGAGCCGCAACGTGTACTGGCGCCTCACCCCGCTGGAGAACCTGGAGTACTTCGGGGCGCTGCGCGGGCTCACGCGGCGCGTGGCCCGCGAGCGCGGGGTGGAGCTGCTGGAGCGCTTCGGGCTTGCCGACCGCCGCGACGCGCCCGTCCGCTCCTTCTCCCGCGGGATGCAGCAGAAGGTGGCCATCGCCGTGTCCGTGCTTCACCAGCCGCGCCTCCTGCTGCTGGACGAGCCCACCCTGGGGCTGGACGTGCGCGCCGCCGAAGAGGTGAAGCGGCTGGTGCGCGAGCTGGCCGACGGGGGCACCTCCATCCTCCTCACCACCCACCACCTGGCCGTGGCCGAGGAGATCTCGCACCGGGTGGCGGTGATCCGCGATGGGCGGCTGGTGGTGCAGGGCGGGATGGGCGAGGTGCTGGCCGGCTTCTCCACCCCCGCGTTCCGCGTGGTGTTCCGCGGCACCCCGCACCCCGGGCAGCTCGCCGCCCTGGAGCGGCTGCGGGCGGAGGTGAGCGGCGAGGCCGTGGTCTACACCGGCCCCGCGGCGGGCGTGTACCAGGTGATCGAGGCCCTTCACCCGCTGGAGCTGGTGTCGGTGAGCCGCGACCAGAAGAGCCTTACGGACGTCTTCCTCCAGCTCACGCGCCAGGAGGCCGGTGTTTAGCTTCTTCGCCGCCGAGCTGCGGCGCAACTGGACGATGCTGTGGCGCTACCCGCTGCAGGCGGTGAGCGGGATGGTGCTCACCCTCATCCTGTTCATGACGCTGCTGGGAGGGGTGACGTACGTGGCGGGGCCGGGGCGCCAGTTCGGCGACCGCATGGAGGCCATCGTGGTGGGGTACGTGCTCTGGAACACCCTGGTCTTCGCCATGGGCGAGATCGCCGGCGGGCTGCAGGGCGAGGCCAAGATCGGCACGCTGGAGCAGCTCTTCCTGTCGCCGCACGCGCCGGTGCGGGTGTTCCTGGTGCGCGCCCTGGCCTCGCAGACGGTGGTGCTGGCGCTCAACGCGGTGATCCTGGGCTTCCTCCTGCTGGTGACGGGCACCACGCTCCACTTTACCCCGGCGCTGCTCGCCCCGCTGGCCACGGCGCTGGCGGCGTGCTACGGCATCGGGCTGGTGCTGGGGTCCATGGCGCTGGTGTTCAAGCGCATCGAGGCGCTCATCCAGATCTCGCAGTTCGGCCTCATCGCCCTGGTGATGGTGCCCTTCGAGGCGTGGCCGGCCGGCTCGCCCAACCCCTTCTTCGCCCTGCCGCTGGTGCCCAGCGCGGCCATGCTGCGGGGGCTGATGGCGCGCGGCGAGGCGCTCACCGCCCCCGCCCTGGCGATGGCGCTGGCCAACGGCGCCGTGTACCTGGCCCTGGGGGCGCTGGTGTTCCGCTGGGCGGAGCGCGCCAGCAAGCGGCAGGGGCTCCTGGGCAGCTACTGAACATCCGGAGGCATCGTGCGATCCACGCTCCACCTGAGTGCCGCGCGCTTCCTGCGCACCCCGCGCTGGACGCTCCCCATCCTGCTCACCCTGATCGTGGCCATCGGGGCCACGGCGGCCATCTTCGCCGTGGTGGAAGCGGTGTTCCTGCGCTCCTATCCGTACTCGCGGCCGGAGCGGCTGGTGGTGCTCCACGACGAGTACCGGGGGGTGGGGAAGACGGGGCTCGGCCTTTCCGGGCCCGAGCTGCTGGACTACTCGGCCGCCACGCGGGAGCTGGAGGGGCTGGGCGCGTACATCACCGGCCGCCTCACCGTGAACGCCGCCTCGCCCCGCCAGGTGGACGCGGCGTGGGTGAGCCCCGGGCTGCTGCCGGTGCTGGGCGTGCGGCCGGGTGGGGGGCGCGACTTCACCGCGGAGGAGGCGCGCCCCGGCGGCGCGCCCGTGGTGCTGGTGAGCCACGGCTTCTGGAAGGAGGAGCTGGCCGGGCGCGACCCGCGCCGCATCCCCCCGCTGCGCACCGAAGAAGGGGTGGCGCAGGTGGTGGGCGTGCTCCCCGAGGGGTTCCGCCTGCCGTCCGACCTGAGCGGCTCGTCCAGCACGGACGTGGTGTTCCCCCTGCGGCTGGACCCCGCGGACCCCGGGTACCGGCAGAACCCGTCGCTCACGGTGCTGGGGCGGCTTGCCCCGCGCGCCACCCTGGCCGGCGCGCGCGCGGAGCAGGCGCGGATCGCCGCCTCGTTCCGCGCGGCGCACCCGCAGGACTACCCGGAGCGCATGGGCTTCGCCATGACGCTGGTGCCGCTGGCCGAGGAGGTGGTGGGGAGCGTGCGGGTGCCGCTGATGGTGGTGTGCGGCGCCGTGGCGCTCCTCTTCCTGGTGGCGCTCAGCAACGCCAGCGGGCTGATCCTGGCGCGGCTGGAGGGGCGGCGGCAGGAGCTGGGGGTGCGCGTGGCGGTGGGGGCGCGCTTCGCCCAGCTCTTCCGCGAGTTCATGCAGGAGAGCCTGGTGCTGGCGCTGGCGGCCAGCATCCCGGGCATCCTGCTCGCCTACGCGCTGGGCCGCTTCCTCCTGGCCCTCCACGCGCAGAGCATCCCGCGGCTCAGCGGGCTGGCCATGGACCGCTGGGTGCTCCTGTTCGTGGCCGCGGCGGGGATGGCCATCGTGGTGGTGTTCGCCCTGGCCTCCACGCTGCGCATCGCGCGCAGCAACTGGGCGCGGCGGGTGATGACGCGCGAGGCGCCGGCGGGGGCGGGCGGGCTGCGGCCGGGGTCCGGGCGCCGCTTCCTGGCGGGGGGGCAGATCGCCATCACCGTGGTGCTGCTGGTGGGCGCGGCGTTCCTCATCTCCAGCTACCGCAACGTGATGGCGGTGGAGCTGGGCTTCACCCCGCGCAACGTGCTGGTGTTCGACACCTCGCTCCCCGCCGCCGGCTACGGCGAGCCCGCGCAGGTCAACGCCGGCTTCGGCTCGCTGCTGGGGAAGGTGAGGGGCGTGCCCGGCGTCCGCTCCGCCGCGCTCGTGGCCTTCCTCCCGCTGGAAGGCCCGGGCGAGACGTGGCCCATCGAGGCGCGCGACCGCGCCGTGGCGGAGCACCGCGCCACGGGGGTGGCGGCGCAGGTGGTGAGCGACGGCTACTTCCGCACCCTGGGGATCCGGCTGCGCGAGGGGCGCGACTTCCTGGCCTCCGACGCGGCCGCCGCCGAGCCGGTGGTGGTGGTGGACGAGGCGTTCGCGCGCGAGTTCTTCCCCGGCCAGAGCCCGCTGGGGCGCATGGTGCGCCCGCGACTCTCCGGCTCGGCGCCGTGGGCGCGCGTGGTGGGGGTGGTGGGCGACGTGCGGCACGCCCCCGTCACCGAGGCGCCCGTGGGCCACGTGTACTTCCTGTACGACCACGTGCCGCGCTTCGCGGGCGTCGCCATCCGCTCCATGCGCATGGCGGTGGCCACGCCCTCCGCCCCGGAGGGCTGGGTGGCGCCGGTGCGGAGCGCCATCTGGGCGCACGACCCCGGGCTGGCGCTGGGCGCCGTGCGCACCATGGACGGGGTGGTGGCGCACGCCACGTCGCGCCTGCGCTTTCCCATGCAGCTCCTGGGGATCTTTGCGGCGATGGCGCTGGTGGTGAGCCTTTCGGGGATCTACGCCGTGATCTCGCAGTTGGTGACCGGCTCCACCCGCGAGGTGGGGATCCGCATGGCGCTGGGGGCTACCCCGGCGCTCATCCTGCGCTTCGTGCTCCGCCAGGGGCTGGGGCTCGCGCTGGTGAGCGTGGCGGCGGGGCTGGTGCTGGCCGTGGGGCTGGTGAGGCTCTCGTCGCACCTGTTCTACGGGGTCACGCCGGGCGCCGTGTCGCTGTACGCGGCGGTGGGAGTGGCGATGAGCGCCGCCGCCGCCGCCGCCTGCTTCTTCCCCGCGCGCCACGCGGCGCGCCTGGAGCCCAACCGGGCCATCCGGGAGAGCGCGTGACGCCCGCCGCCGTCCTGCGCCCCCCCGCGGGCGCGGCGTACCCGCCCGTGGCGGAGTGGCTGGCGGCGGAGGTCACCGCCCCCGGCTCCCTGCCGGAGCTGGTGAGGTCGTTCGTGCTCCCGCTGCGCGCGGCGCTGCGCCACGGCGGCGCGCCCGCCCTCCTGCGCCTGGACGAGCCCCCGGCCCCCGGCGCCCCGCTGGGGGTGCACCTGCACGTGGAGGCCGGCGCGCGCGCGTGGGCCGGCGAGCGGCTGCGCCACGCCGCCGCGGCCGCGGGCGCCGTGCTCGCGCCGCTCCCCCCCGCCGCGCCCCTGCCGGGCGAGCCTCCGCTGGCCGGCGACGAGGAGCTGGCGGCGCGTTGCGCGGTGTGCCTGGCGCACGCGGCCGAGCACTACCTGGCGGCGGTGGAAGCCGCCCCCGCCGGGCCCCTCCCCCACCCCGCCCGCCTGGGCGCGGTGCGGGCGCTGCTGGGGAGCGGGACCGCCGCCGCCCTCCCCGCCGGCGGCGCCCGGCGCTACCACGCGTACCACCGCGACTGGCTGGTGCGCTACCCCGTGCTCAAGAACGGCTTCGGCATGGCGAAGGCGGGCGAGGTCTTCGCGCTCCTGGACGCCCAACTGCACCGCGCCGGCGCGGCCGCGGCGGATACGCGCGGCGCGCCCGGGGGTGCGTGGGCGGCGGCGCTCGGCGAGCTGGGCGGCTACCTGGCGGCCCGCGAGGGCGACCCCGCGCTGCGCGTGGACCCCTTCGCGGACGGCCCGCTCTTCCCCGTCCTCCTGCGCCTCTTCCACGCCACCGCGCGCCTGTTCGGCCTCGGGCTGCTGGACGAGGCGTTCCTCCACCACCTCCTGGCCGGCGGGGCCAGGGAGGGCGCCTCCTTCTGCCTGGCCCCGCACCTCCACCTCCTCCCCGAGCCCGGGGCGCCCTCCCCGGGGGCCGCGCCCACCGCGCTGGAAGAGGACTACCCCTGGCGGGAGATGGTGGCGGCGGCGAGCGGCGAGGGGCGGGCGTGGCTGGCGTCGTACCACGAGAGCGAGGCGGTGGTGGGGCAGGCGATGCACCGCGCGCTGGGCCTGCTGCGGCGCGGCGAGCTGGACGAGAGCACCCGCCTGCTGGCGCAGGTCGCGGCCCACCGCGAGGAGATCCGCGAAGTCCGCCCCGCCGTCTTCCACGTCCTGGGCCGCTTCTACCACGGCGAGCACGCGTACTACGAGTATCTCACCGGCAACACCGCCGCGGCGGAGCGCGAGATGGACGCCGCCGCCGATTCCGTGCGCCGCGCCATCGGCACTCACCGCTTCCTCCTCCCGCTCGCGCCCCTGGTGGTGGACATCCCCCTCCAGAAGGCCCGCATCGCGCGCCGGGGCCGCAGGTGGGGCGAGATGGAGGCGCATCTCCACGCCATGTACCAGATGGAGGCCGGCGCCCGCCCCCTCTGCGTGCTGGACGACGGGACGGAGGTGGACTACGCCCTGCTCGGCCGGTACTTCGCCTCGCTTGTGCTGCCGCCGGAGCGCCGCGCCGCGGCGGAGAAGATGCTCGACGCCACGGCCCGGCTGCGCTCCCTGCGCGCCCTCACCACGCGGCTCTACGCGCCGCCCGAGCTGGTGAGCCTGCGCCCGCCGCTGTTCGGTTAGCCCGCCACCTCCAACGACGCAACCTTGATGAAACCGATCACCCTGGGGAGCGCGGCGGCACTCGCCGCGGCGCTGCTGGCCGCCCCTCCGGCGGAGGCACAGCCCGCCACCGTGGCGGAGATCGCCCCGCGCTTCCACCTCGTCGCGGACTCCACGGGCAACCTGGTGGTGTTCGCGGGCGAACGCTCCCTGGTGGCCGGCGTGCACACCCCGGCGCTGGTGGCGCGGGCGCGCGAAGTTCTCCGCTCGTCGGGCGCGCCTCGCTACGCCCTGATGATGGAGGGCGACAGCGCGTACGGCGACTCCGGGTGGGGCGACGGCACGCTCACCATGACCCACGAGCTCCACTACAACCGCATGCGCCGCCGGGCGCGCGCCCTGGCCGCCGCCCGCCCGGCGGACCCCCCGGCCCCGCTCCCGGCACTCGGCTTCTCGCAGGTGGTGCAGCTCTACCTGGGGCCGGAGGAGGTGCACTTCGTCCACGAGCGCGCCGGCCACACCAGCGCGGACGTCATCGTCCACTTCGAGAAAGAAGGGATCGTCTACCTGGGCAACACCTTCACCAACGACGGCTACCCCGCCGTGGACTCCGCGCGCGGCGGGTCGGTGGCGGGGATGATCGCGACGGCGGACTTCTTCCTGGGCGGCTTCGCCACGCAGCCGGCGATGGTGGAGCCGATCGTCCCCGGCCGCGGCCCGGTCGCCGATCTGGCCGGGCTGCGCGCCTACCGCGACATGCTGGCCTCCGTGCGCGACAGCGTCCGCGCGCTGCACACGGCGGGCAGAACGCTGGAGCAGGTGGTCGCCGCCCGCCCCACCGCCGCCTTCGACGCGCGCTGGGGCCGCGGGCCGGTGAAGCCCGACGCGTTCGTGGCGATGGTATACCGGTCGGTACGCGCCGAGCGCCCCCCGCCGGCCGCCGCCGCGCCACCCGCGGCCGGCCACGTGCACGGCGCCCTGCCAACTCCGCCAGCCCCGCCAGCCCCGCCAGTCCCGCGGAACGATGCGCCCCGCTAGCGCGGCACTCCTGGCCGCCACCGCGCTCCTGGTGGCCGCCGCGCGCCTCCCCACTCCAGACGGCGCCGCGCTCTTCGCCGGCCGCGGCAACTGCGCCAACTGCCACGGCCGCGCGGGCGCCGGCACCCCCATGGGCCCCGATCTCACCGACCGCGAGTGGCTCCACATCGACGGCTCCGTGGACTCCATTGCCGCCCTGGTGAAGCGCGGAGTCCCCGTGCCGCGCGAGGCATCGCTCGCCATGCCCCCCCGCGGCGGCGCCGGCCTCAGCGACGACGAGGTGGACGCGGTCGCCCGCTACGTCCACTCCCTGAGCCACTGAAGGCACGGGGGAGAAGCTCTCCTCCGTGCCTCCAGGTGAGCCGGCCGGCTCAGGCGATCCCCAGCTCCAGCCCCGTCGTTCTCACGTCGGGCGCCTCCGCGCGCGCCCATCCCTCCACGGCGGCGGTGGCCCTCACCTTCCCCGGCAGGAAGGCCAGGCTGAGCAGGTACCCCAGCACCGCGCTCCCGCCGTAGCCCACCAGCGGCGTGGGATAGTTGCCCAGCGCCGCGGCAAGCGCCACCCCCAGCCACAGGATCCCGAACACGGCGCACACGTCGCCGCCCCGCGGATCCTGCCTGCGCCCCGCCAGCGCCGGCACCACCAGCAGCAGCGCGCCCAGGACCACGGCCAGCCCCGCCAGCGGGTGCACGCCGAACGCCGTGTAGTAGATCTGGTCCACGTACGGCACGGCCGGCAGCGTGTCCGGCCGGATCAGCGTGGCCGCGAAGCCGGCGGCCGCCACGGCGAGCGCCGCCAGCACCCACGGGTCGCGCCGGCGCACCGCCAGCACCACCAGCGCGGCCAGGATCACCCCCGCCATCGCCCGGTCCGGCTGCAGCGCGACCGCCACCGTGCCCAGCACGAGCCCGAGGGTGGTGAGCGAGTCCCGCCGCCGCGCGAACGCCACCAGCATCGCGGGGAGCAGGATCAGGCTGACCTGCAGCGACAGGCCCCCCACCCGCAGCCAGCGCGACGCACCCTCCACCTGGATGCCAAAGAGCGCCGTCGCCAGGATCACCGCTCCGAACGCCACCATCACCGCGGACATCATGCGCGGCGCCTCCCCCTCCCTGGCGCGCAGCACGCCGACGAACGCCAGCCCCATCACCAGCGCCAGCACGTTGACCGCCAGGTACAGCATCGGCGCCCCGGCCGCGGCCATGTACACCAGCCCCAGCCCGGTTGCCGCGACCGCGCACGCCACTCCAACCGTGCGCGGGTTTTCCAACGAGACGAGCGGTTTCTTCATGCTTCCTCCTGGGGGGATGATGGGGATGGGCCCCGTCGCGGGCGGGGCCCTGCGCGTCCGTCAGGCCGAGCGGAGCGCCTCGGCGGGGTCGACGGCGGCGGCGCGGCGGGCGGGGAGCCAGCTCGCCACGAACGATATTGCGAGGAGCGCCGCGGCGGTGAAGCCCAGCACCCAGGGATCGGTAGCGCTCACTTCGTACAGCAGCGCGCGCAGCAGCCGCGTGAACGCCAGCGCGCAGGGGATGCCGATGGCGATCCCGACGGCGGCGAGGCGCAGGCCACCCAGCGACACGGCGCGGCGCACGTCCGCGGGGCGCGCGCCCAGCGCCATGCGCACGCCCAGCTCACGCCGCCGCACGCTCACCCCGTACGCCACCACGCCGTACAGCCCCACGCCGCCCAGCGTCAGCGCCACCGCGCTCGCCACGCCCAGCAGCACCACCAGCGCCCGCGCGGGCCCCGACGCACGGCGCACCACGTCGGCCAGCGTCCCCTCGTCGAAGGTGGGCAGCGCGGGGTCCAGCTCGCGCACGATGTCGCGGATGGAGGCGGCCGTCGCGCCGGCGCGCCCCGGCTGCGTGCGGGCGAGCAGCGCCACCAGGTACGGGGCGCCGTTCGACTTCACCAGGGGGAAGTAGACCACGTCGTCGGCCGGCCTGTCCAGCGCCTGGTAGCGCACGTCGCCCGCCTCGCCCACCACGGTGAGCCACCCGCCGCCGGCCGCGCGTACGCGCTTACCCACCGGGCTCTCGCCGCCCCAGTACCGCGCCGCGAACGCGCGGCTCACGATCACCTCGCCGGCGGTCCCCGCGTCGTCCGCGGAGCCAAAGGTGCGGCCGCGCAGCAGCGGCACGCCCGCCGTGGTGAAGAAGCGGCTGTCCACCCTTACCGTGCCGTGCGTCACGCCGGCGGCCGGGCGCTCCTCCACCTCGATCGCCGCGCTCCAGCGGTCGGCGGTCAGGGGCAGCCAGTCCGTGACGGCCGCGTCGCGCACGCCGGGGGTCGCGCGCACCCTCGCCAGCACCTCCTGCACGAAGCCCGCGCGCGCCGCGCCGCTGTACTTCGCCAGCGGGAGCAGCACCCGCGCCACGGCCACGTCGTCCGCCACGAAGCCGGGCGTCACCGCCTCCAGCCGCATCAGGCTGCGCGTCATCAGCGCGGACGACGCCACCAGCACCAGCGCCAGCGCCGTCTGCGCCACCACCAGCACGTTGCGCGCGCGCTGCCGCGATGCGTCCGCTGCGAGCCCCCGTCCCGCCCCGCGCAGCACCGTCGCGATGGACACCCGCCGCACGCGCAGCAGCGGCAGCAGGCTCACGCACAGCGCGCACAGCACCGTGGCGCCCAGCGCGGCGGCCAGCGTGCGCACGTCCACTGCGACTTCGTCCAGGCGCGGCACGGCCCACGTGTCGCCGGCGCGCACCGCGGCGCGCAGCCCGCCCGCCGCCAGCAGCACGCCCAGCGCCCCGCCCAGCGCGCTGAGCAGCATCGACTCGGCCAGCGCCTGCGTCATCAGGCTGCGCACCCCCGCGCCCAGCGCGCCGCGCACCGCCAGCTCCACCTGCGCGTGCTCGGCGCGCACCAGGAAGAGCCCCGCCACGTTTGCGCACGCCACCACCAGCACCAGCAGCACGCTCGCGAGCAGCATCCAGACCAGGCTGGCCGCGGGGCCCACGATGGAATCGCGCAGCGACTCCACCCGCGGCACCACGCGCGACTCTGCCAGCACGCCCGCCTGCGGGTCGCCGGGGAACTCGCCGGGGAGGCGTGTGAGCGCGCTGGCCAGGTCGGCCCGCGCGCGCTCCGGGGAGACGCCGTCGCGCAGCCGCCCCACGCCCACGTAGCGGAAGCGGGCCGCCTGCGTTTCCGCGGGGTCCAGCGTGAGGGGGATCCAGAGGTCCACCGTGCTCGCCGGGTACGCGAAGCGCGGGGGCATCACGCCCACGATGGTGCGCGGCACCTCGTTCACCCGCATCTGCCGGCCGATCACGCCGGGATCGCCCCGGTACCGCTCGCGCCACAGCCGGTCCGAGAGCAGCACCACGCGCGGCGCCCCCTGGCGGTCCTCGCCCGCCACGAAGCCCCTGCCCAGCGCCGGGCGCACCCGCAGCACGTCCAGCAGGTTCGCGGTCACGCGCGCGATGTGGGCGCGCGCCGGCGTCTCCCCGGGCGCGGTCGGCTCGATGTTGGCGTCCACGTTGTCCGCCCACCACGCGCCCACCCCGTCGAACGCCGCCGCGTGCCGCTGGTACAGCAGCACCGTGGCGTCGGACTGGTCAACCGTGGAGCGGCCCGCGAGGCTCGCGGTGTGGCTGATCCGCACCAGCCGCTCGCTCTCCGGGTACGGCAGCGGCTTGAGGAGCACGGCATCCACCACGCTGAACGCCGCCGTGGCCGCGCCGATCCCCAGCGCGAGCACCAGCACCGCCGCGGCCACGAACCCCGGCACCCGCCGCAGACGCCGCGCGGCCACGCGCAGGTCGTGGAGCAGCGACTCGATGGCCATCGTGCCCCGCGCCCGGCGGCTCGCGTCCTTTACGCGGTCCAGGCGACCGAACTCGGCCCGCGCGCGGCGCAGCGCGTCCTCGCGCGGGAGCCCGGCGCGCTCGTGCCGGTCCGCCTCGCGCTCGATGTGGAACTGGAGCTCCGCGTCCAGGTCCCGCTCCATCCCGTCGGGGTCGCGCAGCGCGCGCAGGCGGTAGCGCAGGTCGCTCCAGATCTCGCTCAGCATCGTCGTCACCCCATGTCCAGCACCAGCGACACCGCGCTCGTGAGCCGCGCCCACGCATCCGCCTCGGCGGCGAGCTGCTTGCGGCCGGCGCGCGTGAGCTCGTAGAACTTGGCCCGGCGGTTGTTCTCCGAGGTCCCCCACTCCGCGCCGATCCACCCGCGCCTCTCCAGCCGGTGAAGCGCCGGATACAACGACCCCTGCGGCACCTGCAACGCATCCTTCGACACCTGCCGGATGCGCTCCGAGATCGCCCACCCGTGCATCGGCCCCATCGAGATGGCCTTGAGGATGAGCAGATCCAGCGTCCCCTGCGGCAGGTCGATCCGGTCGTCGGTCATGGCGGTCCTCCCGTGGTCACCTCTACGATGCGCGCTCTCCTGTAGAAGCGCAAGGGGAGATCACACAGAGACACGGAGGCACAGAGGAGAAGTTCTTCTCTGTGTCTCCGTGCCTCTGTGTGAGCCCCGGCTGTTCTCAGCTCAGGAACCGCAGCTTATACAATTTTGAAGGTTTAGCAGAGTGCCTGGTTCAGGCGCGCGCGTCGAGCCCTCCAGTCGGGCATGTACCGCGACAGCAGATCGTAATACTCGGCGCTATGGTTCGGCTCGCGGAGATGGCAGAGCTCGTGCACGATCACATAATCGAGGCAGGTGGTGGAAACCTTCACCAGATCCACATTCAGCGTGATGGTTCCTGCCCGGCTGCAGCTACCCCATCGCTTCGCCATTGTCCGGATCTGAAGCCGCGGCACCGAATCAATGATGGGGCGGACCAGCCGCATACAATGTGCGAGACGCTCCGGAAACACCTCGCGTGCCCGCTCGCGGTACCAGCTTTCCATGAGAGTTCCCACCGTGACAGCATCCACCGGGGTCTCGGTTTTCACGACGAGAAAGGGGTGCCGGATGCACACTCCGTCGGCTCCGCGACCTAACTTCAACCGGTACTGGCGGCCCAAGTACCAGTGAGTTTCGCCACCGACGAACCGCCGGGGTTGTGGCAGCGGTTGATAGAGGCTGAACTCCCGTTGCTGCCGACGAATCCACCCTACTCGTGACCGGACTTTCGCATCCACCTCTTCCGGCGTTCGCCCAACCGGGGCGACAGCGGTGATCTCCAAATCCGGGTGCACACGGAGTTGGAGTGTGTCGCGGTTAGCGTACGTGAGACAGTAGCGGAGTCGATCGTTCCCGGCCTCGATCGCCCGGCTCTCTCCGGGTACGCTCACGGCTTTCTCACACGTGCGACATCCAGGCACTTCTCCATGATGACGTCGATGTCTTCGACGCTCATCGGAATGCCCAGCCTGTGCTTTACATCGTAGAGGTAGTCGTCGATCTCGTTGCGCATTTGGTTCTGGACATCGGGGTTCTGGGTCCAGTTTACCACATGTTTGTCCTCGATGATCTTCTCGATCTGGAGAGCGGCGTCGGCCCCCAGCGTGGCCGGGTCCATTCCCGCCTGTCCCGCGTACGGAGCGAGCGTTTCGCGGACGATCCCGTAGAATGCACGAGCACTCTGGTTGTATCTGACAGGCTCGGGCACATCGTCCACGGAACGGTCACGCACCTGGTCCCGGATCGTCTCCACTTTGCGGAGGTAGTCCGCTTCGGACAACCGCTGCGCGCGGAAGTCGGCGATCGACTTCTCCAGCAGGTCCGAGAAGCGCTGGTAGAAGGCGGGGTCCTCCCTCATCCGCACTTCGATCTCTCGCAGTGTTCGGTAGGCGATGGTGTCCGCCTTGGAAGCCCCGGAGTCGAGCTTGTCCACCTCGTGCGCGAACGCGGTCTTGTCGAAAATGTTCACCAACCCGGTCACCGTCTCCACCTCGCCGGTGCCGACGTGTACGTCCAGCAGCTTCTGGATCTTCCCCTCGTATTCACGGAAGTCTACCACCTCCGCGTAGCGGCGCTGCACCGAAGCGCGCCGTTGCAGAAAGAATCGCAGGTCACTCCGGTACCGCTCCACCGTCGCTTCAGGCGTATCCTCCACGAAGCTCTGAGTGGAGAGTGCGATCGCCAGCGTACGCGCGTATACAGAAAGCCGCTCGTAGAACTGCTTGCGGACCGTGTCATCGGCAAGGTGAAGCTCCAGCGCCTCCACATCCAGACGGTTTGGAACACCCTTGAACACGTCCCAGAGATCAGAATGCCGCTGCGGAAGCTTGGAAACTTCCTCTGCCACCTGGGTGAACGTCTTCCCAAGGTCGTCGCGATCGTACTCGCTGAGCGAGGCGTAGAGGTCCAGCGCCGAGTCCAGCTCGCCCAGGACGCCGCGATAGTCGATGATGTACCCGAAATCCTTTCCCTCATGCAGCCGGTTGACACGCGCGATCGCCTGAAGAAGCGTATGGTCCTTCAGCCGCCGTGTCAGATAGAGGACCGTGTTCCGTGGCGCGTCGAAGCCGGTGAGCAGCTTGTCCACGACGATGATGATCTCGGGCTCGTCCTGCGATTTGAACGCGTTGATGATCGCGCGGTTGTACTCTGCCTCGCTTCCGAACCGCTGCATCATCTTCCGCCAGAACGAAACCACCTCTAGCCGGTTCTCCTCCAGAACGTCCTCGTCACCTTCGCGATCGTCTGGAGCGGAGATCAGCACCTCCGAGGTTACCAGCCCAAACTCGTCCAGGTACTTCTTGTATAGGATTGCCGTGGCCTTGTCTTGGGCGACGAGCTGACCCTTGAGACGCGTCTTCTCCTGCCAGTTGTCCGCGAAGTGCTCGCTCACGTCCCAGGCGATCCGGCGAACTTTCTGCTCAGCCCGGTTGAGCTGCTCGGTAGTGCTGAACTTCCGCTTCAGGTCCGCGGCCTGCTTCGTCGTGAGCTTCCGGGTGATGCGCTCGAACCACGCGTCCATCGACTCGCGGTCCACCTTCTGCTCCACGTGGCGTCCCTCATAAAGCAGCGGTACCACCGCCCTGTCCTCCACCGCCTGGTCAATCGTGTAGGAGTCGATCAGTCCCCCGAACTTCGTGAGAGTGTTCTTCTCCCGCTTCACTACCGGCGTACCGGTAAACCCGATGAAGCAGGCATTGGGGAACGTCTTCCTCATCCGGTCGTGAACGGGGCCATACTGTCCCCGGTGGCTCTCGTCCACGAACACGTAGATGTCCGTGCTCTCGTCGCGAACGCCGCGCGCACCGGCGGCGGTTTCGAACTTGTCGATCACCGTTGCGATGATCCGCGCCTTCCGCTCGCGAATGAGTTCTACCAGGTGCTTTCCCGTCCTCGCTCGCTCCGGCTTCAGTCCGGCGCGCAGGAAGGTCTTCCAGATCTGGTCATCCAGATCCACGCGGTCGGTCACCAGCACGATGCGAGCGGTGCCCGTGGGATCGTCCATCGCAAGGATGTTGGCCAGCATCACCATCGTGAGTGACTTCCCGCTCCCCTGAGTGTGCCACACGATCCCTCCTGTCCGCCGGCCGCGCTCGTCGCGCGTCTCCACGCGTGCGAGGATCTTCTGGATGGAGAGGTATTGCTGGTAGCGAGCGATTTTCTTCTCACCGGCGTCAAATATCACGAAGCGGCGAGAGAGCTCCAGCAGCCGTTGCGGACGGCATAGGGAGTAAAGCGCCCGGTCCTGTTCGGTGACCTCTCGCGGGCCGGCACCTTCCAGCTCTTCGAAGTACTGGCGCACCGCCTCTGTACGCCGGCTGAAGAGACGATCCTTGATTTCGCGATTGAGAGGACGGTTGACCAGCTCCCGGACGGCGGTGTCGATTCCCTCCTCCTTCCACACAGCCCAGTACCGCACGGTCGTACCCGTCGTAGCGTACTTCGCCTCGTCGACAGCCAGGGCGAGGAGGATTTGGGAGTAGATGAACAATCTGGGAATGTAAGCGTCGGATTGGTTGCGGATCTGTTGAGTCACAGCCTGCGGCAGCCCGCCTTTTCGCTTGCACTCGATCACGCAGAAGGGTATGCCATTGACGAAGAGCACCAGGTCCGGCCGCGCAGTTTCGTTGGTGCCCGTTCGCTCGACCGAAAATTCTTCGGTGACGTGAAATACGTTCTTCCCAGACGGTGACCAATCCACGTACTTCAGGTCGAAGCTCTTGGTGTCGCCGTCGATCGCCTGGGTGAAGCTCTTCCCCAGGCAGAGCAGGTCGTACACCCTCTCGTTGGTGCGCACCAGGCCGTCATAGAGCACGTCCTTCAGCGCCTGCACCGCGGCGCGCAGATTCGCGTCTGAGAAATCGTAGCTGTTTCCCCGGAAGCGAATCTGGTTGATGTGTCCGAGCTGCTCGCGGAGGATTCCTTCCAGTAGCACACCCGTCGCGCGGCCGCCGCGCTGCGCCAGCGCCTCGGCGGGGGTCAGATAGGTGTAGCCGAGGTTCTGTAGGAGCTGAAGCGCAGGGATTTGCGAGATCGCGTCTTCGCGGTCCTGCGGGGTGGTGGGCAACTCTTGGATTGAACTGTCGCTCATTTCGAGGCTCCGTGCCGCTTGCAGCTTCCCGCGTTGACCCGGGTTGTGCTAGTCGATTATATTGATTGATAGAAGCGCGGTCAGGAGTGGGTTTGCCCCGGCGAGCCCCAGCAGACTTTCGGGTCTGCCCTGATCGCGCATTTTTTATGGCCAGCACTCGTCGCTCACGACCCTTCCCGCGCAGTTCTCCCGCCAGAGCGTCACCATTGCCCGTTCGCTGGCCGAGTAAAGCTCCTCGCTGGCGCCCTTCTCCCGCAATACCCGGCCATAGCGGCTCCGCACGTACGCCACGCAGTCCACCAGCTGGATGAGCCAGCTGTCGTGCGACGGCACGTAGTGGATCGTGTCCAGAAGGTACCGCAGCTCGCGCGCGTGGTGGCCGAACCGTGTGCCGGAGTCGCGCCAGTCCGCGAAGCGCTGAACGATCTCACGGTCCATCTCCTTCTGCTCGTCCGCCACCACGAGCCCGTACAGCGGCTCCGCCGGAGCGGACGGTTGCGCGCGCTCCAGCGACTCGTCGATCCGCTCAAGCAGGTACGTGAACGCCAGCCGGTGTGGGTGGAGCGGCGGCTCACCGCTGGCGATGGAATGTGCCCGGAGGCCCGCCTTCTCGATCCCCTGTACGAACACTGAGCATCCGTGCCGCCCAACCAGCGATAGGAGCTCCGCATAAAGCGCAACCCGCTGCGGTACCGGAAGCGGCGAGCAGTCACCCCGCCCCTGGAAAATGTCGCCGCCGTGGAACTCGAAATCCGGGCTCCGGGCTCGCGCACCAAAGACACGCGACGCCAACCCGAGCATCTCCGCCTGAACTGCCTTCACTGCCTGTGGAGTGAACTCCAGCGCCACGACCCAGTGGATCGGCTGGTCCCGCGAGTCGAGGTTGAGCCCGGTGTTTCCGCTCTCATCCACATAGTACAGCCGCATTCAAACCTTCACCCGGACCTGGCCGGTGAGGAGCTTCTGCATCAAGCCGCGCTTCTGTTCCTTTAACGCCGTCAACTGCTCCGACAGTAGCTCGATTTCCCGGTCCGCAGCGGAGAGTACCCCCGCAATAGCACGCTGCTCCTCCACTGACGGTACAGGGAGGGACATCCTGAAGAATTCACCCGCGGACACGTTGAGTAGCCCGTGGGCACGGGCCCCTGCTTGCGCTATCCGACGGAGTTGCGAGTTCAGAAGCCCACTCTCGAATAGATGAGCATAAAAATCCGAGTCGGCGCCCGGCTCTGTCAACTCGAAGCAGAGGTAAAGCGTCGAAAGCACACCTTCGTTATACCGGTCGAGACGCTTGATAGCACCATAGGGGTATCCCTTCATCAAGCTCCGGTTGTACGCGAACTCACCGCGCCGAAGTAGATGGTATCCCTCGAGTGACTTTCCGGCGACTGAACGATTGAAGTAATCCCTCTGATCCACGAGTCCATGCCGGCCTGAGACAGTAAGGACTCGGTCTGCACCGTTTTCGTTCTTGCGGTAGATTGGCTGGAAGAGCTCATGTAGGCGAACGATACGCCACTCCGTAGGCAGGTTGCCCACTGGAGTACTCTGCAGTCGTTTCGAACACACAAACTCGTGGAAGCGCCGTTTTCCTGTGAGGAGCTGCTGTATCAACCCATGCTTCAGGCGCCGCTTGGCGTGGATGAGCTTTTCGACCTGTGTGACGCCAACATCCCACGTCCTGAGAACCTTTGCGATGGCATACTGTTCGGGCATCGGTGGGATCACCACCGGGTATTGTCTCAGCTGGGTGGAGTTGATGCTTGCGAGGTTGGTGCTTTGTTTTGAGGCCCTGATGAAGTACCGCCTGCCTTCTGGGCTGTTCGTCAACCACACCAGATATTGCGGCATAAGCACAGTGCGGTCTGGACGAACTACGAAGATGTGGTTCTGATGCAAGCAGTTGTCGATCTCTCCCGCCCAGAGGGTTCCCCTCCCCAGCTTGTCGAAATCACCACCCTCTGTCAGCAGCACGTCCCCGTCCTTGAGGGTATACCGCTCCGCATCGCGCTCGCTTGCCACGATGGTCTTCACCTCGGAGAGATCGAGGTGACCTGCTTGGACATTGGCAACCCGAAGATACGGGCGCTCGACAGTATTCTGAAGGTGCTGCTTACCCTTCGCTAATCCGGTCCGGATCTCCGCGATTTCTGAAAGTCTGTATCGCTGCCAATCACTTGGATATAGCACGTCAGACATCGATTCCAAGCTCAGCAAGAAGTGTTGTCATCTGCTCTCGCGTCTGCACAAGTTCCTGCTCCAGCACTTTGATTTGTTTCTCCACGGCAACTACATCAACCTCTTTATCTGCCTCAAGGGTATTCACATAACGAGGAATATTTAGGTTGTATTCGTTATCCCGGATCTCTGTGAATGTGGCGCGGTGTGCATAGCGCTCTACGTTCTCGCCAGACCGGTACGCCTCTACGATCTTTTCAATGTCGTGTCCGCGCAGACGGTTCTGCTTCTTCTCGTCGGCGTAGTCGCGACTTGCGTCGATGAACATCACATCCGTGGTGTCCCGGCCCCGCTCGAAGAGAAGGATGGCCGTAGGAATGCCAGTGCCAAAGAATAGGTTAGCCGGCAGTCCGATCACTCCCGCCAAGAGATTATCGTCGACGAGCCTCTGGCGGATCTTCCCCTCGGTTCCACCTCGGAAGAGCACACCGTGGGGAAGGATCACTCCTGCTTTGCCCCCCGCTTCTACCGCCGTCTCTACCATATGGCTGATGAATGCGTAGTCCGCGCGGCTCTTCGGCGGTAGCCCACGATGGTAGCGCCCGAACACGTCACCCGTGGCCTCCTTGTGCCCCCACTTATCCAACGAGAAGGGAGGATTGGCCACCACGATGTCGAATTTCTTGAGCGTTTGCTCGATCTGGTGAGTCCTAGGGTCTTCGCGCTCGTCCACCAGCTTGGGGTTGTTCAGCGTGTCACCCCATTCGATACGCGCGCCATCCATCCCATGCAGGAACATGTTCATCCGGCACAGCGCCCATGTCCCGCCATTCGATTCCTGCCCGAACAGCGAAAAGTTCTTGTTGGAGACCTGTTGCGCCACACGAATCAGGAGCGAGCCCGACCCGCACGCCGGATCGCAGATGGTGACGCCGGGTCGCGGGTCGAGCAGCTGCGCGAGGAGCACGGCTACCTCGTTCGGCGTGTAGAACTCACCGCCTTTCTTTCCCGCGTCGCTCGCGAAACGGCTGATCAGGTACTCGTAGGTATTGCCAATGATGTCTTCGTTGCCGATTCGCGAGGGCCGCAGGTCCAGCCGCGGATCGGCAAAGTCCTCAAGCAGGTTCTTGAGACGGCGGTTGCGGTCACGAGTCTGCCCCAGGTAGGGTTCGCTGTTGAAGTCGATGTTGCGGAAGACGTGTTCCAGCTTCGACTTGTTCTTCCCCTCGATATTCTCCAGCGCGATGTTGATCAGCTCTCCGATGTTTGCCGCCTCACGCCGCTCGTACAGGTAATAGAAGTCGGACTCCGGGGGCATTATGAAGCGCTCACGAGCGAGAGCACGTTCTACGCGCTCCTCGTTCCCTTCGTACCTCTGGACTAGCTCATCCCGGTGATCCCGCCAGAGATCGCTCATGTACTTCAGGAACAACATCGTCAGGATGTAGTCCTTGTAGTGAGCAGGATCCAGCGCTCCGCGGAACGTGTCACAGGCGCGCCAGGCTACCTCGTTGATTTCTTTCTGGTCGATCTGTCTGGGCATAATTCGCTTGTTCAACACACGGGGGGCGATGGTCTGGCGGCAGCCCGCAAGGTAGCACGGAACCGCTCCGGCCGAGAGTCCTCCTGGCCGGGGCGGTTTCGTAGAGCGGCTTGGATGCGGGAAAGCTAGCGCTGTGAACCGGACGAATCCAGAGGCGTAGATGCGACTCCGCCCGAAGATGCCGCGTCGAGAACAGACGGCGTGATCGCTGACTCCACCTGAGCGGTCGTGGGATGCTCGCGACCCAAGTAAGTGGCTACGTGCGCACCGATGGCGAGGAGCGCCGCCACCATCCCCAGCACCAGCGCAACATCCCCAACCTTCTGCCGGAGGATCCAGCGGAAGGGAGCGAGGCACACGCGCACCATCCCGCTCAGCGCCTCTCCCACACTTCGCGATCGCAGATCGGCCGGCTCGATCGACGAGTTCTCACCATCTCCGCCCCCTGCCTGCTGCGACATGACGACCTCCGTGGTGAAAGCTCAGGTCCCTTCTCGGTGCACCGCCTGCAGGCAGACCGTGGTCACAAGGCTGTGGTACTCCTCTTCCAGCTGGCGCCGGAGTTCCCGTTGACGATCCGCGAGCTTCTGGATCGCAACGATTTTTTCCTGCACTTCGAGTGGAGGCACGGGAACACCCAACGTCAAAAGGGCGCGCTTGGGGATGAAAGGAACGTTCGACCCCTGCGTCAGCCCCAGGATGCTGGCCTGCGCCTCGGGCGAGGTCAGATACCACGAGAGATACTCCGGATGAACCTGGCTTCTCGGGCGAAGCACGAAGAAGTGGTTCGGGGCCACCAGGCCCGGCACCTTCGTCCGGATTGGAGCCGCCACGCGCCGTTCACCCCTGGCCAGGTATACGACGTCTCCCTGCCTCAGCACGTATCCCTCCGCGGAGCGGTCAAGCTGCACCCGCGTCAGCGCGTCCGGATCGAACCGTCCACTTTCCCCTAGATCACGCACCTGCAGAACCCTGTGCTCCCCCTGGGGATCGGGTACGATCGGCCCGCGGAAATGGTAACCGGGCGACACCGATGCGATGTCTCGAAGCTGCACGGCCCTGTCCCTTTTTATGGAATAGAACGCTTCATTTCGGCCACCACCAAGGTAAGCTGCACGCGCCGTGTGCGCAACTCTGCTCGGACGAAGGCGGTTCAGCATTTCGCCCAGCGGAGAACAGGGGAGCACCGTCGCCAGTGCTCCCCTGTTCGTTTGTGGCTGACTGTGAGCCCCCGCTGTTCTCAGCTCAGCAGCCGCAGCGGCATCACCAGGCACATGTAATCCGGCGTATCCTCGTTGCCGATCGGCTGCATGGTGGCCGCGCGCTCGGGAGCCTTGAAGGTCATGCGCACCTCGTCGGTGGGCATGTAGCGCAGCAGCTCCAGCAGGTACTGGGCGTTGAAGCCGATGTCCAGCGGGTCGCCGTCGTACTCCACGTTCAGCTCCTCGTTGGCGGCGCCCAGGTCCGGCGTCTCCACCGAGAACTTGAGCGAGGTGCCCCCCAGCGACATGCGGATGCGGTGAGTCTGGTCGCTCGCCACGATGGCCATGCGGCGCACGGCGCGGGTAAGCTCCTCCTTCCCCGCCACCATCGTCTTGTCGTTGTCCTTGGGGATGACCTGTTCGTAGTTGGGGTACGGCCCCTCGATCAGGCGCGTGTACACCTGCACCCCCTCGCTGCGGAACCCCAGGTGGTTCTCCGAGCGCCCCACCTCCACCTGCGTGTCGCCCGTGAACAGGCGCTGCACCTGGCCCAGCGCCTTGGGGTGCACGATCAGGTCGGCGGCCGGCACGGGGGAGCCCGCCTCCACCGGCATGGTCATCTTGGCCAGGCGGTGCCCGTTGGTGGCCACCATCCGCATCTCGCCCTCGCTCATCTGCCAGAGCACGCCGTTCAGGATCGGGCGCGTCTCCTCGGTGGAAGCGGCGAACGAGACGTGGCTGATCAGGCGCTGCAGCTCCGCCCCCGTCACCCGCCAGCTCTCCGCGAAGTCCACCTTGGGGAAGGCGGGGAACTCGTCGCGCGGCAGCCCGTTCAGCTTGAAGCGCGTGCGGCCGCTGGAGATGGAGATGGTGTCGCCCTGCGTGGAGAGCTCCACGGTGCCGGGGAGCTCGCGGGCGATCTCCTGGAGCTTCTTGGCGGGGGCGGTGATGGCGCCCGGCTCGGCCACCTCGGCGGGCACGCGCACGGCGACCGAGGTGTCCAGGTCGGTGCCGCTCATCCGCACGAAGCCCTCCGCCTCGGCCTCCATCAGGATGTTGCTGAGGACGGGGAGGGTGGTGCGCGTCGGGATGCTCCCGGCGACGTTGCCCAGCCCCTGCTGCAGGTTCTCGCGCGTGATGGTGAATCGCATACGCTTTCCGCCGGCGGTAGTGTGTTCTCCACCGAGAAGAGTTACTTCCACCCGGTAGTTTATAGAACTAGTAACAGTAATAGAGGGCGTAGATTCGTGGAGAACCGCCTCTCCGCCCCTCCCAACCGGTTGAGCCGCAGCCCTTTGCAACCCCTCGCGGCGGTGTGGACTGGCGTGTGGACATCCCCGGAGATCTCCACGCCGTCCACGTTTCCCCGGCCGGTGGGGATAACCGGCGCCCTGTCCACACCCTTTCCACACCCGCTTGTCCACGCCCCGCGCCACAACGGAATGGGGTCCGCACCCTCCGCAAATACAGCCGTTGGGGGTACGTGTCAAGAGCGCGCCGCTAGCGGAACGACGCGCGCAGCTCCTCCACCCGCTGCCGGAAGGCCGGGTCCGTGGCGATTTCCTCCTCCACCTTGGTGATGGAGTGGATCACCGTGGAGTGGTCGCGCCCCCCGAACATCCTGCCGATCTCCACCAGCGAGACGTCGAAGAGCTCCTTGATGAGGAACATCGCCACCTGGCGGGGCACCGTGAGGTCCTTGGTGCGCTTCTTGGACTGCAGCGCCTCCGCGGTGGTGCCCCACGCCTGCGCCACGGCCAGGCGCACCCGGTCCGGCGTGGCGCCCGCGTCCATGGCGAAGCCGCCCCCGGCCCCCGTGCGCGCCGAGCCGCCCCCCAGCGCCTCCTCGGCCAGCCCCAGGTCGATCTGGCGCCCCGTGAGCGACGAGTAGGCCAGCAGCTTGATCACCGCCCCCTCGATCTCGCGCACCGACGAGGTGCGGTTGCGCGCGATGAAGGTGAGCACGTCGTCCAGGTCGCTGATCTGCAGGTGGTCTTCCTCCACCTTCTTGCGCAGGATGGCCATGCGCGTCTCGAAGTCGGGGGCCTTGATGTCGGTCACCAGCCCCCACTCGAAGCGCGAGATCAGCCGGTCCTCCAGCCCGATCTCCTTGGGAGGCCGGTCGGAGGTGAGCACGATCTGGCGCTGCGCCTCGTACAGCGCGTTGAAGGTGTGGAAGAACTCCTCCTGCGTGCGCTCCTTCCCTTCCAGGAACTGGATGTCGTCCACCAGCAGCAGGTCGATCTGGCGGTACTGGCGGCGGAACTCGGCCATCGACCCCTCCTGGATGGCGCTCACCAGCTCGTTGGTGAAGCGCTCGGAGGAGAGATACATGATCTTCTTGCTGGGGTCGCGCTCCAGCATGGCGAACCCGATGGCGTGCATCAGGTGCGTCTTCCCCAGCCCCACGCCGCCGTAGATGAAGAGCGGGTTGTAGGTGCGCGCCGGCGCCTCGGCCACCGCGTGCGCCGCCGCGGCCGAGAGCTGGTTGTTGCTGCCCACCACGAAGCGGTCGAAGGTGTAGCGCGGGTTGAGCGGGGCCGAGGGGCGCGCGCCGGGGCCGGACGCGTGCGTCTCAACGGCGCGGGCCGGGGGTGCCGCGACCGGAGCCGGGGCCACGGGAGCCGCGGGGGGCGGCACGCTGGCGGGGCGCCCGGCCCCGTTGAACTGCACGCTGAGCTGAAAGCGCCGGCCGAACAGGTGCTCGCCGATCCCCGTGAGGAGCTCGGCGTACTTGTCTTCCACCCAGTCGACCGCGAACGGGTTGGGGGTGGAGACCACCAGCAGGTCCTGCGAGATGGCGACCGCTTGGGTGGGCTGCAGCCAGGTGCGGAATGCCTGCTCGGGGAGGGCCTGCTTGGCCCCGTCCAGGATCCGGGACCACACTTCTCCCGCGGAAAGCTCCATGACCTCTATACAGCGTGCGCGACCGGGCAAAATGGGGGACGCGCAACGTAGACGGGGGGTGTGGAAAAGTCAAGAAAACAGGGGAATGGGGAACGGGGAACGGGGAACGGTAACCACGAACAGCCGGAACCCTCGCCGGGCAGGGCTGTTCGCTTCTACCGTTCCCCGTTCCCCATTCCCCGTTCCCCCGTGGGTTGACGCGCCGGCTCATCTCCGCTACATTCACGGTCTTTGCCGCACCCGAACGTATCCACCGACGCAGCACCTTGAAGGGGTTTTCAGATGAAGCCGACCTACCGTCCGCGCAACCGTAAGCGGATCAACAAGCACGGGTTCCGCGCCCGTATGGCCACCAAGGGCGGCCGCGCCGTTCTGAACGCCCGCCGCCGCAAGGGGCGCCACAAGCTGGTCGTCGAGATCGCCGGCAAGTACTAGCCGGGCGCTCGGGGTCCGCCGCGGCCGTGAGCGACGAAGGCACCGGGTTCGGGCTCCCGCGGGAGTCCCGCATCGCGCGCTCCGCCGAGATCCGGCTGTTGTTCCAACGGGGGAAGAGGAGGAAGACGCGTCACCTGGACGCGTTCGTCTCCCCTTCCCCCGCGGCGTTTCCGCGGCTGGGGGTGGTGGTGCCCAAGCACAAGCACACCATCGTGGAGCGCAACAAAGTGCGCCGGCGCCTCCGCGAGCTGGGGCGAACGGTGCTCCTTCCCGCGCTTCGCAACTCCGGGGCGGCTCTCGACGTAATGGTCAGGGCCCGCCCCGAAGCGTACGCCGCGAAGTTCGAGCAGCTCAGGGACGAGATCATCCTGCTGGCGGAGGAGCTTTGCTCGCGCGCGCGCTGATCGCCACCATCCGCTTCTACCAGAAGGGGATCTCGCCGCTCAAGCCGCCCGTGTGCCGCTTCGTGCCCTCGTGCTCGCAGTACGGCGCCGAGGCCATCGAGCGTTACGGCGCCGCCCGCGGAGGCTGGCTCCTCCTGCGGCGCCTCGCGCGCTGCCAACCGTTCTGCCGCGGCGGCTGGGACCCCGTCCCCTGACCGCGCAGAGCGTACCGAACCGTCCCGCGACCATCCGATGGAAGAGTCTCGCAAAAGAGTTTTCATAGCGGTCACCCTCGCCCTGCTGGTGATGGTGCTGACCAACGTCCTCTTCCCCCCGCAGCGCACGGAAGAGCCCGCGCAGCCCGCGCCCCAGGCCCCCACGGCCGCCGCGCCGGCTGCGCCCGCCGTTTCCGCGCCGGTGCCCGGCGGCCCCGCGCAGCCCTTTACGCCGCGCGCGGTGGAGGTGCGCTCGCCCCTCTACACCTACCGCTTCTCCACCCGCGGCGGCGCGGTCACGGGCGCCGAGCTCCTCGCCTTCGCCTCGTACGTGGACCGGGGGCGCGTGCAGCTCGTGCCCCGCGGCGCGCGCGACGTGCTGGCGCACCGCGTGGCCGCCGGGCGCGACACGCTGGACCTGCGCTCGCTTGAGTTCCGCCCCAGCGCCGAGCGCGTCGAGCTGCGCGCCGGCGGCCCCGCGCAGACGCTCGCCTTCACCGCCGCGGCCCCCAACGGCGCCACGGTGCAGATCCGCTACACCTTTCGGCCAGACGACTACCTGGTGAAGGTGCAGGGGCAGGTGGCGGGCGTGCCGGAGGGCGCGCGCCTCGTCACCTCGCTGGGCACCGGGCTGGCCGCGCACGACGACCGCGAGCACGCCACCGAGCGCGAGATGCAGGTGGCCGCCTGGATCGACGGCGACGTGGAGCGCCTCCACCTGAACAGCGTGGAGGGGATGGACACCCTCCCCGGGCCGGCGCGCTGGGCGGGGATCAAGGACCGCTACTTCCTGCTGGCCACCGTCGCCGGCGGCACGCGCGAGTACGAGCGCGTGCTCGCCCGCCACCTTCCGGACGAGCGCCTGCCGGGCGGGGGGAAGCCGCGCCTCATTCCGCGCGCGCAGATCGCCACGGTGCTCCCGCTGGGGCCCGGCGGCGCCTTTGCGTTCGACGCGTACATGGGCCCGCTGGAGCACGACCGCCTGGTGACGGTGGGGCACGGGCTGGAAGAGGTGAACCCGTACGGCTACCGCTGGCTGCGCCCCATCGTGAAGCCCATCTCGGCCGTGGTGCTGTGGACGCTCCACGAGCTGCACGCGCTGGGGCTCTCCTTCGGGTGGGTGCTGATCCTGTTCGGCGTGCTGGTGCGCCTGGTCACCTGGCCGCTGAACGCCAAGGCCATGCGCGCGCAGATGAAGAACATGGCCGTGCAGCCCACGATGCAGGCCCGGATGAAGGAGATCCAGGCGAAGTACGCGGACGACCCGCGCACGCAGCAGCAGGAGATGATGAAGATGTACTCCGAGCTGGGGGTGAGCCCGCTTTCCATGATGAGCGGGTGCCTTCCCATGCTCATCCCCATGCCGGTGCTCATCACGCTCTTCTTCGTCTTCCAGAGCGCCATCGAGTTCCGCGGCACCTCGTGGGGGTGGCTGCCGGACCTCTCGCTGCGCGACCCGTTCTACCTTCTCCCGATCTTCCTGGTCGCGTCGATGTTCGCCCTGCAGTGGGTGAGCACCAAGATGAGCGGGATGGAGCAGAACGCGCAGACCAAGATGATGATGTACACGATGCCGGTGATGATGGGCGGGTTCTTTCTCTTCATGCCGTCCGGGCTGAACCTGTACTACGCCAGCACCAACGTGGCGTCGCTCCCGCAGCAGCTCCTCATCGCAAGGGAGCGGCGGCGGGCGATGGAGGCGCAGAAGGCGGAGGAAGCCGAGAAGGCGCGGGCGGCCAAGGGGCGGCCGAAGCGGAAGTAAAAGCTGGGCTCACACAGAGGCACGGAGGCACAGAGATCACTTCATCTCTGTGCCTCCGTGGCGTTGAGAGGGCTGACGAGGTAGGCGCGGGAGGTGCCCAGGCGCGGGGCCAGGGAGTCGAGCTGGGCGCGGGTGACGGCGACGATCACCCGGTCTTCGTCCGTGGCGAGTACGGGGATGCGCTCCAGGACCAGCGCCGGTGCGCCCGCGCTGGCGGGGGAGAGCACGAGGGTGCCCGCCATCCCCGCGCGCGGCGAGTCCGGCGCGCCGCCGGGGGCGAGCTGAAGGGGGAGCGCGCTGCGGCCCGCCAGCTCCGGCCGCGCGGGGGGCTCCGGCACGGGCCGCAGCGCTCCCAGGGCGACGAAGGCGAAGCGGGCGAGCAGGAGCAGCGCGCCCAGCACGACGAGGAGGTCGGCCCAGTGGCGCCCGGCCCGCGAGTGCCACCCGGGCCGGACGTCACGCAGCGCCTCTTCCGCGCTCGCGTACGGGGTGGTACGCGGGTTCACCACTTGTCGTCGCCGCCGCGCGTCGGGCTGTCCCAGTCGGGCGTGGGGTCGTCGCCGGGAAGGTAGTCGGGCCCGCGCTCTTTCTTCTCACGGTCGGGGCTTCCGCCCCTGCCGGGGTTGTCGCGCCACACGGGGTCCCGGTGCGGGCCGCGCGTGGGCGGCGGGGGATCCTTGTCCCGCTTCGCTTGCCAGATCGAAGGTTCGCCGAGCGGCGGGCGACTGAAGTCGCTGCAACAACTACACGAAGTCCCCCTGCGGGGACTACACGGTTCCTGCTGATGCTGGAAGACTAGTCCGCGGAGGCGGACTTCGTGCTGTTGTTGCCGCGAGCTCACTCGCCAGGGCGCGCTGCGCGGATCAGATCTTCGGCCCGAGCAGCAACCCCGTAGTCCCCGCAGGGGGACTTCGTGTGGTCGTTGCAGCGGTTTCAACCGCCCGGCTACGGTGACTCCCGAATCTTCCATCATTCGCTATTCTCCCAGTATGATGCGCGGGGGCGGCGGGTCGTGCGGGGTGTACGGGAGCAGCGCCGCGGGCTCGGGCGGATTGCCGTAGATCATCCGGGTGGAGATCTGCTCCCACAGGGTGCGCTCCTCCGCCGGGTCGTCGGGCGGGTCCGCGTAGCCGAGCTTCTTCAGCAGGTCCCAGCGGTACAGGTCGAAGGCGCTCTTCACCTGGCCGCCCCACGCGGCTGCGGCGCCCACCGAGCCCGTGTAGAAGAGGCGCGCGGCGAGCGCCGAGAGGGCGACCTGGACGAGCCACTCCGGCCAGTGGATGCGTGATGGGACCAGGAGGCCGCCCACCAGGATGCTGCCCGAGAGCACGCCGCTGAGGAACGAGGCATTGATCATGAAGTCGAACGATGACTTGCTCTCGTCCAGCAGCGCGACCGCGTCCTTGCCCAGCACGCCCACCAGGCGCGGCCACACGGAGATGGTGGAGATCCCGTACACGGCGCGGGGGTACTCCTCGAAGCTGCGGATGACGTTGCCCAGCCGCGTGGGGAGCACCAGCGAGGGGCCGGGATACTCGTTGGCCACGCGCTGCCCCAGGCGCGACCTCCACCCCTCCAGCTCCGCGATCGCCGGGTCGGTGGGATCAGCTTTCCGCCGCTCCGCGATGAGCTTCTTCAGCAGGGGGCGCCGCGAGTCCGCCCACGCGCGCCGCCGCCGCTGCCGGACCGTGGCCCGCTTCCCGAGCCACGAGTGCTGCCAGGGATAGCCCTCGTACAGGCGGATGAGCGGCGTGTTGAGGTTGTACAGCAGCCCGGTGGCCAGGATGATGACCAGCGTGGCCACGAGCGTCTTCCATGCGGGGTCCAGCCCCGCCAGCGGGGCGAGCACGGCCGCGTCGCCGGGGAGAAAGGGGCCCACCAACAGCAGCCCCAGGAGCGCGGCGACCGTCACGGGGAAAAGCGTCCCCAGGACGAGCGCGCGGCCGAGTGAGCCTGAGATCAGGGAAAGGATGCTCGTCATCTGGATGCCGCGACCCGCTGAATTCGGACGGAATCGAACGTTGCCACTCGATAACCAGCGCCTCGAGGGCGTCAAGGCTGATCAATTTGTCGGACACGGCGGAGCGGTTTCCGCCGGATGACCGGGCATCCGTACTCCGACACCATCGCCGCCATCGCCACGGCGCCCGGGCGCGGCGCGGTGGCGCTGCTGCGCGTGTCCGGCCCCTCCGCGCTCGCCATCGCGCGACGCGTGGCGCCGGAGCTCGGCCGAACGCCGCGCGTGCAGCGCCTCGCCGCGCTGCGGCACCCGGAGACGGGGGAGCTGCTGGACCGGGGGCTGGTCACCTTCTTCCCCGCCCCGGGCAGCTACACGGGCGAGGAAACGGTGGAGATCGCCACGCACGGCGGCGTGCTGACGCCGCAGCTCGTGCTGGACGCGCTCCTGGCCGCCGGGTGCCGCCCCGCGGAGCCGGGGGAGTTCACCCGCCGCGCGTACCTCAACGGCAAGCTGGACCTGCTGCAGGCCGAGGCGGTGCTGGACCTGATCGACGGCCGCTCCCGCGCGCTTCACCGCGCCGCCATCCATCAGCTCGAGCGTGGCCTCTCGCGCCGCATCGAGGAGCTGCGCGCCGCCGTCATCGGCGCCGAGGCGCTCATCGTCTACTCCATCGACTTCCCCGAGGAAGACGAGCCGCCCGTGCCCCCCGCGCGCATCCGTGCCGCCGTGGAGGAGGTGGAGGCCCGCATCGCGCGGCTGCTGGAGACGGCGCCGGAGGGGGAGCTGCTGCGCGAGGGCGCGCTCACGGTGCTCGCCGGCCGCCCCAACTCCGGCAAGTCGTCGCTCTTCAACGCGCTGCTGGGTACGGAGCGCGCCATCGTCACCGAGGTCCCCGGCACCACGCGCGACGCCGTGGAGGCCACCCTCTCCATCGACGGCTACCCGTTCCGCCTGGCCGACACCGCGGGGCTGCGCGAGACGGAGGACCGCGTGGAGGGGATCGGGATCGAGGTGGCGCGCCGCTACCTGGCCGCCGCCGACCTGGTGCTCTTTTGCGTGGAAGCCGGGCGCGACACCGCTCCGGACGAGGCCGCCTTCCTGGCGGAGCTCGACCCCGCGCGCACGCTCCTCCTGCGCACCAAGGCCGACCTCCTCCCCGCCCCCGCCCCCGGCGGCCTGTACGTCTCCGCCCACGAAGCCGGAGGCATCGACGAGCTGCGCCGTGTGCTCCTGGCAAAGGCGTTCGGCGGGATCCTGGGCGAGCCGGGCGAGGCGCCCCTCGTGACGCGCGAGCGCCACGCCCGCGCCTTGCGCACCGCCCGCGACGAAGTGCGGGGCTTCCTGGACGCGCAGGAGACCGGCGTCCCCATGGAGTACGCCGCCACCCACCTGCGCGCCGCCGCCGAGGCCCTGGAAGACCTCGTGGGCGCCGTCACGGTAGACGACATCCTGGAACGCGTCTTCGGCGACTTCTGCGTCGGCAAGTAGCTCTCCGTGTCTCTGTGCCTCTGTGTGAGGCCGCGGTTCAGCGAGCCGAAACGCACGAGAATCGCTTCTGCCGCACGTCGCGCGGCCTGTACGCGCGGATGGTCCCACCCGCACGAGATCGTGCGGGAGAGAGCGATTGTGGAGGCGGGTTTGTTCGGGAGGTGTTCGGGAAGCTAGCGGAGGATCTGGAACCCTTCGCCCTCGGCGGGAAGATCGACCTCGATGGGCTCCACGGCATCGACGTGGGCGCCCGGGGGACCGGACGAGAGGCGGCGGCGCAGCTCATCGAGCGCCGCCGCCTCTCCGCGTGCCTGTACCTCCACCGAGCCGTCGGCCGCGTTACGCACCGTTCCATCCACTCCAAGGTTGCGGGCCTGGAGCCGGGTCCACCAGCGGAACCCGACCCCCTGCACCCGTCCCCTCACACGGAACGCGGCTTCCGGCATGCGGTCAGTACTGGCTGCCGCCGCGGCCCGGGCCACCCGCGCGGCCGCCGCTCGTGGCGCCACCGCTCGTGCGTCCACCACCCATCCCGCCACCGGTGGCACCGCCAGACGTACGGCCGCCGCGCTCCTGAGCCTGCGAGCGGGCGCCGCCCTGCACCCCGCCCAGCACGTTGCTGAGCAGCGTGCGGAGCATGGAGTTGGCGACGCCTTCCGGACGGCCCGCCGTGTCCAGGAAGCCGCGCGCGCCCTGCGACACGCCCGAGGTGAGCCCCGCCATCAGCGCGTTGCGCAGCTCGTTGCGCGCGCGCGCCGCCGGCGAGTCCGGCCGCGACTGGTTGGTGCCGCCGGCCACCAGGAAGCCTACCGCGAACGCCACGCCCAGCGCGGGAAGCGGGTTCTCCTGCAGCCGCCCGATGAGCCCGCGGCCCTCCAGCAGGGTGTTGGCGCGCTCGCTGAGCCCGCCCAGCCGGTCGCGCGCCGACGAGGCCGCGCCGCTGGCCCGGTCGCCCAGGTTGCCGGCCTTGTCGCGGACGGAGTCCGCCGCGTCGTGGGCGGCGCCGGCCACCCGGCCGCGAACCCCTTCGCTCTGCCCGCTCGCGGCGCCGGCGAAGGCGATCCCCGAGTACTCGTCGCGCTGGCCGCCCGCGTGGAGGCCGGAGTGCACCTCGCCGGAGCCGGCGCGGTCACCCATCGCGCTGGAGCCCGTGGTGCCGGCGTTCAAGCCCGCGGTGTCGCGGTTGCCGCCGCCCGTGCTGCCGTAGCCCGTGCCGCTCATACCAGGTCCCGACGAACCTGCTTGATCTCGCTCTGCGCCCATTGCTTGTCCTCCTTCAGAGTGTCGAGAGTCCGCTCGGGCGTCAGGCTGTCATGCTTGAGCCGCTTGAGGGCCCCCATGGCCAGCACCGCGCCGATGATCAGGAAGAGCAGTCCCACAATCAGTGCGCCGGCCCAGTACTCGTTCAGCGCGTCGCCGATCACGAGCACCAGGAAGAGGATCAGGACCAGCCCTCCCAGCAGCGCGACCCCGCCGCCGATCGCCACCATGGTGGCGTCGCGCGCGGCCGCCTTCAGGTTCTGGGCCATCTCCGCCTTCGCCAGCGCCATTTCCTGGCGGACCAGCGTGGCGCTGTCCTGGGCCAGTTGCCGGAACAGGTCACCGAGCCCCGGCTCGTCGTTCGGCCGCCCCGCCACGTCCCCGGTGGCGGGGGTGCGCGTCACGTGGATGTCGTCCGCCATTTACCCCTCCTCAGCGAAGGACTTTGCCGACCACGAACCCGGCGACGACCGCCGCCGCGATTGTCGTCACGGGGCGCTGCGCCACGATGCGGCCCAGGTCCCGCTCCAGCGTCTCCACGTCGTTGTCGCGGAAGAAGCGCGCGAGCGCCTCGATGGTGTCGGCCGCGCTGTGCGCCAGCGTGCCGGCGCGCGCTGCAGGGCCGCGCTGCGGGATGCGGTCCGCCATGGTGTCGATCTGCTCGGCCACCGCGTCCAGCCGGTCGGCCGCCTGGTCGAGCGCCTCGTCCGCGCCTTCACGCACCTGGCTCAGCGTCTCCTGTAGCCCGCCGCCCGCCCCGCCGAGGCGGTTGGCCTGCGTGGCCGTGCCGCCGCTCGTGGCCCCGCCCGTACCGCCCGTAGAGCCGGTCGCGCCCGTGGACCCGCCCGTCGCGCCGCTCCCCGTGGAGCCGGTCGTCCCGCCCGTGGAGCCCGTGCCGGTCGATCCGGTGCCCGTGGAACCCGTGCCTGCGGAGCCCGTCGAGCCCGTCGAGCCCGTCGAGCCCGTCGAGCCCGTACCGGTGGAGCCGTATCCGGTCCCGCTCCCCGTGGAGCCGCCCGTCGCCCCGCCCGTACCCGTCGAGCCCGTGCCGCCCGTCGAGCCCGTGCCGGTGCTGCCCGTCGAGCCCGTTCCGCCCGTGGAGCCACCCGTGCTCCCGGTGGAGCCGGCCCCGCCCGTGGAGCCGCCCGACGACCCGGTGCTCCCCAGACCACCCGCGCCGCCCGCGCCGCCGGTCCCGCCAGCGCCGTAGTTGTTCTGGTCCGCCATGCAAGCCTCCGCTGAATCTGGTATTCCCTTCCGTGGGCCGGGCCGGGGGTGCAACACATGTGCCATGTTGGGGACTGGGAAGAACGGGGAACGGGGAACGGGGAACGGGGAACGGGGAACGGGGAACGGGGAACGGGGAACGGGGAACGGGGAACGGGGAACGGGGAACGGGGAACGGGGAACGGGGAACGGGGAACGGGGAACGGGGAACGGGGAACGGGGAACGGGGAACGGGGAACGGGGAACGGGGAACGGGGGGGCGCTCCCGCTGACGTGTCCCGTCACGAAAACACATGTTGTGCTCTCACAGAAGGCATCTATGTTCCACGTGGAACAGCACACCACCTCTTCGGTACAGAAGTCCCTCGAAGCGGTGCACCGCACGGCGAGCGCGCGCGGTGTTACCGTTCCCCGTTCCCCATTCCCCGTTCCCCGATGTACGACGTCATCATCGTAGGCGGCGGCCATGCCGGCGTGGAGGCGGCGTCGGCCTCCGCGCGGGCGGGCGCGCGCACCCTGATGGTGACCGCCAACCTCGAAGCCATCGGGCAGATGAGCTGCAACCCCGCGATCGGGGGGGTGGCAAAGGGTACCGTGGTGCGTGAGGTGGATGCGCTCGGGGGGGTGATGGGGCTCGCCTCGGATCGCGCGCGGATCCAGTTCCGCATGCTGAACCGCTCCAAGGGGCCGGCGGTGTGGGCGCCGCGGGTGCAGTGCGACCGCGGGCTGTACCCGCGCGCCGCACGGGCGCTGCTGGAGCGTCACGAGTCGCTGGAGTTCTTCCAGGGGATGGTGGGGTCGCTGATCCTGGAAGGTGGCAAGGTGGGCGGGGTGCGGACGGAGAATGGGTTCGAGTTCCGGGCGCGCTCCGTCGTGATCACGACCGGCACCTTTCTGCGCGGGCGCATCCACGTGGGGCGCGCGGAGGGGGTGCCCGCGGGACGCGCGGGTGATGCGCCGTCCGTGCGCCTGGCGGAGCAGCTCGAGGCGCTGGGGCTGGAGGTGGCGCGCTTCAAGACCGGGACGCCGCCGCGCATCGACGGGCGCAGCGTGGACTACTCGCGGGTGGAGGAGCAGCCGGGTGAGAGCCCGGACTACCGTCTCTCGGTATGGGAGCGCGCTCCCCTGCTCCCCCAGCTTCCCTGCTGGATCACCTGGACGGGTGCGGAGCTCGCGGAGCTCGTGCACGGGCACCTGGGCGAGTCGGCGCTGTACGGCGGCGAGATCTCGGGCCGCGGGCCGCGCTACTGCCCTTCCATCGAAGACAAGATCGTCAAGTTCCCCGATGCGCCGCGCCACCAGATCTTCCTGGAGCCGGAAGGGCTGGACACGTGCGAGATGTACGTGAACGGCCTCTCCACTTCCCTTCCCGCCGACGTGCAGGAGCGGATGCTGCGCAGCATCCCGGGGATGGAGCGGGTGCGGATGACCAAGGTGGGGTACGCGATCGAGTACGACTACTACCCGCCCCACCAGCTCACCGCCACGCTGGAGAGCAAGGCGCTCCCCGGCCTCTTCTTCGCCGGGCAGGTGAACGGCACCACGGGGTACGAGGAAGCGGCGGGCCAGGGCGTGGTGGCGGGCGCGAACGCGGCGTTCGCGGCGCTCGGGCGCGACCCACTGATCCTGGAGCGCGACCAGGCATTCATCGGGGTGCTGGTGGACGACCTCGTCACCAAGGGCACGGACGAGCCGTACCGCCTCTTCACCTCGCGCGCCGAGTTCCGCCTCACGCTCCGCCAGGACAACGCGCTCCAGCGTCTCGGTCCCATCGCCGCGGCGCGCGGAATGCTCACCGATGCGCAGCGCCGCGCGATGGACGAGCGCCAGGAGCTGACGGAGCGGGTGGGTGCGTGGCTGCGCGAAACGAACGCATCCCCCGCCGCGGTGAACCCGCTGCTGGAGGCGGCCGGCTCGGCGCTCCTCCGCGAGCCGACGCGCCTCGCGGTCCTCATCCGCCGCCCCAACGTCAGCGGCGAGGCGCTGCTCGACGCGGTGGGCGGCGCGCCGGACGCCGAGCGCCCGATCCTGCTGGAGACGCTCGCGGGCGCCGAGATGGAGCTCAAGTACGATGGATACCTGGTGAAGGAGCGTGCCCGCGCCGCGACCCTCCAGCGCCAGGCCGACTTCCCCATCCCGTCGGACCTCCCCTGGATCGAGCTCCACTCGCTCTCGTTTGAGGCGCGGCAGAAGCTCGACCGCATCCGCCCCGCCACGCTGGCCCAGGCATCGCGCGTTCCGGGCGTCTCGCCGAGCGATCTACAGAACCTGGTGATGGAAGTCAGGAAGCGCGGGTAAGGCACAGCAAGTCTCACACAGAGGCACGGAGACACAGAGAGAAAGTGTTCCACGTGGAACATTCCACCTGCTCCCCAGAGTGTCACAGTTGGCGGAACGCGGTCGGTCGCTAGACTGGCCCCGGTGCGGGCCGTATATTTCGCTCCGACTTCCCACCCACCGAGCTGCAGCAGAGAAGGACGCTTGTCGCGCATCATCGCCATCGCCAACCAGAAGGGCGGCGTCGGAAAGACGACCACCGCGATCAACCTGGCCGCGTGCCTGGCGGTCGCGGAAAAGAAGACCCTCGTCATCGACACCGACCCGCAGGGGAACGCCACGAGCGGGCTCGGGATCAACAAGGACTCGCTCGAGCACTCCATCTACGACATCCTCACGGACGACCTGCCGGTGGAGCAGGCCGTGGTGAAGAACGTCCACTTCCCCTACCTGGACGTGGTGCCCGCCACGCGCGACCTGGTGGGGGTGGAGGTGGAGCTGGTGAGCCGGCGCGGGCGCGAGGGGGTGCTCCGCAACGCGCTCGCCTCCATCCGCGACGAGTACGAGTACATCCTGATCGACTGCCCGCCCTCGCTGGGGCTGCTTACGCTGAACACGATGGCGGCGGCGGACTCGGTGCTGATCCCCATCCAGTGCGAGTTCTACGCGCTGGAGGGACTCTCGCAGCTCCTGAACACGGTCACCCTGGTGCAGGGGAGCCTCAACCCGCGGCTGCAGATCGAGGGTGTGCTGATGACCATGTACGACGGGCGCCTCAACCTTTCGCGGCAGGTGGCGGACGAGGCGAAGGAGTACTTCGGCCCCAAGGTGTACCGCACCACCATCCCGCGGAACGTGAGGATCGCCGAGGCGCCCTCGTTCGGGAAGCCGATCGTGCTGTACGACATCCTTTCCGTGGGCGCCAAGAGCTACCTCTCGCTCGCCAACGAGGTGATCGCCCGCGACGGGAGCCGCGCTCCCGAGGCGCTCGCCGCGGTGGGGGCCCAGTAGTGTCGGCGATCAAGAAGGCGCGCCTGGGCAAGGGGCTCAGCGCGCTCCTGGGCGAGTACTCGCAGCCGCAGGGGGAGACGCCCTCCAACGAGGGGATCCGCGTGGTCCCGGTGGCGCGCATCGCGCCCAACCCGTTCCAGCCGCGCCGCGAGTTCGCCGAAGCGCAGCTCGCGGAGCTGGAAGCCTCCATCCGCCAGAACGGCCTGTTGCAGCCGCTGGTGGTGCGCCCCGCCACGCCTTCCACCCCGGAGGGCGCCGAGTGGGAGCTGGTGGCCGGCGAGCGCCGCTGGCGGGCGGTGCGGCGGCTGGGGTGGGCCGAAGTCCCGGTGATCGTCAAGGAGCCGGACGACCGGGCGATGCTCGTGCTCGCCATCGTGGAGAACGTGCAGCGCGCCGAGCTCTCCCCGCTGGAAGAGGCGGCCGGGTACCAGCAGCTCATCGAGGAGTTCGGCTTCACGCAGGCCGAGGTGGCCGAGAGCGTGGGCCGCGAGCGCTCGACAGTGGCCAACCTCCTCCGCCTCCTGCAGCTCCCCGCCTCGGTGCAGCGGATGGTGAACGAGGGCGCCCTCTCCATGGGCCACGCCCGCGCCCTCCTGGGCCTTGACGACGAGCGCGCCATGGCCGACCTGGCCCGCGACGCCGCCAACGGCTCCCTGACCGTGCGCGCCGTGGAGGAGCTCGTCCGCCAGCGCCGCGACGGCGGCGCCGAGCGCCCCGCCTCCACCCCCGCCTCCGCCGATGCCCCCGCGGGCGACCCGCACGTGCGCCACCTGGAGGCGGAGCTGCAGCGCACCCTGGGCACCGCCGTGCGCATCCGCGTGCAGGGCGCCGGCAAGACCGGCCGCATCGAGATCCCCTTCTACAGCGCCGACGACTTCGACCGCGTGCTGGAGATGCTGCTGGGGACGGACAACAGCAGTGCGTGAGTGCGTTAGTGCGTCAGTGCGTTAGAAACGCGCCGACGCACGCTGCCCTCGAACGCACTCCACGCACTCACGCACTCACGCACTTCCCTTTGCCTTCGCCCGAGTCTGACCGCAGGATGACCTTCATCGTCGTGCCGCATGGCGGTGGGGCGGATGTGGGCACGCGTACGTACGAGCTTTCGTACCGGGCGCTGAGGTGGCTCAGGGTGGGGGGGGTGGTTGCGGGGGTGGCGCTGCTGCTGATGATGGGGTCGTGGGTGTTTCTGGCGGCGCAGGCGACGCGCGTGCAGTTGCTGCAGCGCGATGTGCGGCGGCTGCAGGGGGAGGTGGCGCAGAAGGAAGAGCTGCAGCGGCAGCTCGTGCAGATGGAGGCGCGGCTGGCGCAGATCAACCAGTTGCTGGGGAGCGTACCCCGGCGCGACACGGCGCAGGAGAAGAGGACGCGGGCCGCGGAGGATACCGCCGCGGACTCCACGCGGAGTGACTCCACGCAGGCGCTCCTTCCGCGCGCGTGGCCGCTGGCGGCGCGCGGCTTCGTTACGCGCGGGCAGCGCGGACGGGCGGATCGCAGGCACCCCGGCATGGACATCGCCGTCGCGCGTGGAACGCCCATCGTGGCCGCGGGCGGGGGCACGGTGGCCGAGGCGGGGCGCGACAGCGTGTACGGGCTCTTTGTGCGCATCGCCCACAGCAACGGGTACGAGTCGCTGTACGGGCACGCCTCCCGCGTGCTGGTGAAGACGAGCCAGCGGGTGCGCTCGCGCGAGGTCATCGCGCTGAGCGGGAGCACGGGGGTCTCCACGGCCCCCCATCTGCATTTCGAGATCCGCAGGAACGGGGTGCCGGTCGATCCGGTCGCGCTCGTCCACCTACCGGAGTAACAGGATGGCGTTTGGAAGAAAGAGCGGAGACACGGCCTCGGCACCCCGCGTGGCGATCCCGCGCGGCAACGGCGGCGAGGCTTCGATGTCCATCATCGGCCCCGGCATGCGCATCGTGGGCGACCTGGTGACCGACGGCACCGTGCGCGTGGAGGGGGAGATCCGCGGGACGGTGCGCGCGTCCAAGGGCGTGGTGGTGGGCCGCGAAGGGCTGGTGGAGGGCGAGATCTACACCCAGGACGCGGTGATCGGCGGGCGGGTGCGCGGCTCCATCGTGGCGGAGAGCCGCCTCGAGCTGCAGGCCTCGTGCGACATCGAGGGGGTCATCCACGCCCGCGCGCAGCACCTCCACCTGGAGGAGGGCGCCCGCTTCAACGGCCAGGTGCAGATGCTGGACGCGGACGGCGTTCGCGCGCTCCCCGCGGTCTCGGGGGAAAACTCCGCGCCGGCCGACGCGTTTTCCACAGGGGTGTGAACAGTGCCTAAGTGTCTGCGAGCGGGCACCTTACGCGTTATCCACAGCGGAGTGGGCCAGTTCTCCACCCGGGTTTTCCACGCGCCGGGGATAACTCCCCTTCCCTGCCCGTGAAGCTCGACGAGCTGGTCCGCTACCTGGACGAGTACCTGCGCGTCGCCGCCACTCCCGACTACGAGGGGGCGCTCAACGGGCTGCAGGTGGAGGGAACGCGGCCCATCCGGCGCATCGCCGTGGCGGTGGATGCGGCGCAGGCCACGGTGGAGCGCGCCATCGAAGGCGGCGCGGACCTCCTGCTGGTGCACCACGGCCTGTTCTGGGACGGCAACCGGCCGCTGACGGGCCGCCGCTACCGCCGCATCAAGCCCCTGCTGGACGCCGGCGTCGCCGTCTACGCCTCGCATCTCCCGCTGGACGCGCACCCGGAGGTGGGGAACAACGCCGTGCTGCTGCGCGAGCTGGGCGCGACCCCACGCGGGACGTTCGGCGACTACAAGGGGATGCCGCTGGGGGTGTGGGGCGAGGTGGACCTGCGGCGCGAGGCGCTCTGCGCGCGGCTGGACGAGCTGCTCGGCACCCGCGTGAAGATGGTGCCCGGCGGCCCGGAGCAGGTGCGGCGCGTGGGCGTGATCACCGGCGGCGCGGCGAGCAAGCTGCCGGATGCCGTGGCGGCGGGGCTGGACGCCTTCGTCACGGGCGAGGGGGCGCACCACAACTACTTCGACGCGGAAGAGGGCGGCATCAACCTGTACCTGGGCGGCCACTACGCCACCGAGGTGTGGGGCGTCCGCGCGCTGGCGGAGCACCTGCAGCGCCAGTTCGGGATCGACTGGTTCTTCATCGATCACCCAACCGGCCTTTAGGCGCACACAGAGACACGGAGGCACGGAGGAGAAGTTCTCCTCCGTGCCTCCGTGTCTCTGTGTGAGCCAATCAGTTCGAGACTTCGAGCTTCAGCCCAAAGGTGTCCTCGAACAGGTTGGCTTTGCGGCGCAGGGCCCAGCGCTCCAGGAGGAGGTCGCCCGTGCCCTCCAGCTCCAGGATGCAGCGGTCTTTTTGCACGCGCGCGCGCACGTCCGTAACGGCCTGGATGTGCTCGCGGTCCAGCGCGTCGGCCACGCGCAGGAGGGACGAAAGGCGCACCACGCGCGAGCGGTCGGCCTCGGAGAGGCGGGTGAAGTGCTCGTGGTGGTCCGCGGGGACGCCCTTGCGGTGGTAGCGCGCCAGGTTGGCGAGGATCTCGATCTCGCCGGGCGTGAACTCCGGGATCTCGCTCTGGGAGATGAGGTAGAGCGAGTGCTTGTGGTGCTTCTTGTAGCCCACGTACACGCCGATGTCGTGGAGCACCGCTCCCGCCAGCAGGATGCGCCGGTCCGTGGGCTCCAGCTTGTGCACCTTGCGAAGCTGGTCGAACAGGGTGCCCGAGAGCCGCGCGACATGGAGGGCGTGCGCTTCGTCGAACATGTAGCGGCGGCCCAGCGACACCGCACCCGCCACCGCGTGCCGGTCCTTGCGGTCCTCGTGCTCCTGGTGCGTCACCAGGTCGTCCACCAGGTCCACCAGCACGCCGTCCTTGAGCCCCACGGCGGGCACGAACACCTCTTCCGCGCCGGACACGGTCACCACGCGCTCGTACACCATGGAGGCGGGGAGGATGACGTCCGCGCGGTCTTCGCGCAGCCCGAGCTCGTCCACGCGCTGGCGGTAGGAGAGGCGGGAGAGCATCTCGATGAGCCCGCGCAGGTCGGCCAGGGTGAGGCGCGTTACCTTGCCGCGCCGCGCGGAGCCGCCGGCCAGCTTGGCCAGCGCCTCGATGTTGCCGCCCGTGGCGATCACGCCGCGCGGGTTCCACTGCTGCGCGATCACGGGGATCTGCAGGGTGGCCGCGTACTCGCGCAGGAGCCGCTGGAAGCGCCCGGGCTCCTCTCCAGACACGGAGAGCTCTTCCAGGAGGCGCACGGACCCCATCACGTGGCTCTCGCTCCACAGGATGCCGCCGGAGTCCACCAGCGACACCTCCACGCTCCCGCCGCCCAGGTCAACCAGGATCCACTTGTGGTCGCCGAAGGGCACGCTCGCGCGCACGGCCTCGTACACCAGCCGCGCCTCCTCGGAGCCGGTGATGACCTCCAGCTCCAGCCCCGCCTCGTCGCGCACGCGCTGCACCAGCTCGTCGCCATTGCGGGCCTCGCGGGTGGCGCTGGTGGCCACGGCGCGGTAGTGGTCGATGCCGAGCGTGTCCATCTGCCGGCGGAAGCCCTTCATCGCCTGCACCGCGGCTTCCACGGCCTGGGCGGCAGCTTGCCGGTGAGGAAGACGTCGTGCCCCAGCCGCACCGGCATGCGCTGCTCGGCCAGCGTGGTGTAGTCCGTGAGGCCGCGGAACTCCGCGGCCAGGAAGCGCATGGCGTTGGAGCCCACGTCCACCGCGGCTACCCGCAGGGGAAAGGAGGGGGCGGCGGTCTTCTTGGGAGCGGAGAGCTGCGGCATACCCGGGCGCGCGAGAGTCGGACGTGGCCGGCATCCGAACCGGATTCCGGCGGCCAACCGCGTTGCGCAGGGATCGGGCCGGGGCATGAACGGCGGGCTCACACAGAGGCACAGAGCCACAGAGGGATGTACTCCTTCGTCTTCTCCGTGGCTCTGTGTCTCTGTGTGAGCCCTTCTGGGCAAGTCCGGGCCGGGCGTTGTAGAATTAAGGTGAAACAGCCGGAAAGGGTATTTTGGCACCCAGATGAAGGAACGAGATGCACGGGACCGACGGGCCGCGGCCGGCGCTGCGGGAGCTGGTGGAGGCGTACAGGGAGCCGCACGGGCTGTACGACGCGCTGCGCGCGCAGGAGCGGATCAGCTACGACCCCGCGGGGCGCTGCTGGCTGGTGACGGGGCACGGCGCGGTGAGAAAGATCCTCGCCGACGAGCGGTTCGTGTCGGAGGTGGGGCTCGCGGCGCCGCAGCCGGCGCCGGGACGCACCTCGTTCATCACCGACTCGATCCAGAAGCAGATCATCTTCATCGACGGGCCCAAGCAGGCGCGGGTGCAGCGGGCGGTGCTGGTGGAGCTGTCGCGGCGCTCGGAGTCGCTGCTGGCGCCGCTTCACGCCTCGGCGACGGCGCTGGCGGAGCGGGCGCGGGAGCGCGGGCGGGTGGACCTGGTGGAGGACTTCGCGCTCCCCTACTCCATGGAGGCCATCTCCATGATCCTGGGGCTGCCGCTGGCGGACGCGGCGGAGCTGGAGCGGCTGGCGCGCTGGACCACGGCGTACGCGGACATGACCAGCGGCTACCTGCGCGTGAAGATCAACGACATCGTGCAGCTTGGCGACTACATGCGAGCCCAGGTGAAGGCGCGCGGCGGCACCCCATCGGACGACCTGATCGGCGCCTTCATGCGCGACGGCGTGGTGGACGACGAGGAGGAGGTCGTCATCCAGTGCATGATGGCGTTCGCCGCGGGGCGGGTGACCACGCAGAAGCTGCTGGGCGACGGCATCCCGCTGCTGGTGCCGGAGTGGGGCGCGTGGCGCGAGCGGGCCACGCCCTCGGCCGTGCGCCGGCTTACGGAGGAGCTGCTGCGCGTGGTGACGCCCACGCGCTACGTGGTGCGCTACGCGGCCGCGGACGCCGACCTGGGGGACGAGCTGCCGGGCGGCGCGCCCATCCGCCGGGGTGAAAAGGTCGTGCTCTTTCTGCAGGCCGCCAACCGCGACGGGGAGGCCTTCCCCGCCCCGCACGCGCTGGAGGCGGAGCGGCAGCCCAACCCGCACCTGGCGTTCGGCTTCGGAGCCCACCGCTGCCCGGGGGCGTCGGTGGCGCGCATCGAGATCCAGACGGCGCTGCAGGCGCTGCTGAGCACGCTGCGCGAGCTGCGGCCCGACCCCTCGTCTCCCCCCACCTGGGACCCCAACCCGAATCTGGGCGGCTACGCTTCGTTTCGCTGCCTCTGCGCCTGAGGCGGAGGCGGGCCGCCGCGGCCAAACCGTTGCGGCCCAAGCACCTGCTCACTCCGCACCCTTTCGCGGCACGTCTTGCTGTATGGCTGCAAAGGTTTATATTTCCAGCCTCGCCGCAGCCCGGCGTGCCCCGCGCCCGGGGCCGCCGCGCACCACCACTCCGCGCACTTTGCGCCGCTGATGTAACGATAGCGGTCCAAATTCGTGACAGAGGATGGCCGCAGCAGAACGCTCGCCGCGTGTGAAGCGCAGGCGAGCGCTCGATTTTAGCCGCTTCAATCCGGCCACGGCGCAGCACAAAGCCGGATACGGGACGGCGCCCCGACCAGCCGCCCCGCTCCCCGTCGCCAGACGGAGAGCGCGGCGGAGCGCGTCGCTAAAAGACAGGAACGGCCGGGCCGCCGCGCAGGGCGGCCGCCGGGAAGGGTCAAGAAAAATCTCGCACGGGAGAGCGGTTGATGTCGATCATGGAGCTGGCCCACGACGAATCTGAAGCGTACGGAGGGCAGGCTCCGGCGGACCGAATCACCTCGTTCGCGCAGCAGCGGCTGTGGTTCCTGGAGCAGTTGGGGACCATGGGCGGCGCGTACGTGCTCACCCGGTGGCTGCGCCTGCGCGGCGACCTGGACCGCGAGGTGCTGGCGCGGGCGCTGGAGCGCGCCGTGGCCCGCCACGAGGCGCTGCGCACGACGTTCCACACGGTGGCGGGCGAGCCGGTGCAGCGCATCCACCCCGCGGAGGAGAGCTCGTTCCCCATCATCTTCCGCGACCTGAGCGGCGACCCGGCGCGCGAGGAGACCCTCCAGCGCCTGATGGCGCGCGACGCGGAGCGGCCCTTCGACCTGGCGCGCGGCCCCCTGGTGCGCGGCCTGCTGGTGCGGCTGTCGGAAGACGAGCACGTGCTGCTGGTGTGCGTCCATCACATCGCGTTCGACGGGTGGTCGATCGGGGTGCTGATGAACGAGGTGAGCGTGATGTACGCGGCGTTCCTGCGCGGTGAGGAAGACCCGCTGCCGCCGCTGCCCATGCAGTACGCGGACTACGCGGAGTGGCAGCGCGCGTGGCTCTCGGGCGAGGTGCTGGAGCGGCAGGGCGACTACTGGCGGACGGCGCTGGCCGGCGTGCCGGAGCTGCTGGAGCTCCCCGCGGACCGGGCGCGCCCCGCCAAGCAGGACCACGCGGGCGCGCACGCGGCGCTGGAGCTGGACGAGGAGCTCACGGCGCGGCTGAAGGCCCTCGCCCGCCGCAACGGGGTCACGCTGTTCGCCGTGCTGATGGCCGGGTGGGGCGCGACGCTGGGCCGCCTGGCCGGGCAGACCGACGTGGTGGTGGGCACGCCCGCCGCCAACCGCCGGCGCCGCGAGCTGCGCGGGCTGATGGGCTTCTTCGTGAACACCCTGGCCCTGCGTGTGGACCTCGCCGGCCAGCCCACGGTGGCCCAGCTCCTCCGCCGCGTGAAGGAGCGGACGGTGGAGGCCCAGCAGCACCAGGACCTCCCCTTCGAGCAGGTGGTGGAGCTGCTGCGCCCCGCGCGCAGCACTTCGCACACGCCCATCTTCCAGGTGAGCTTCACCTGGCACAACTCCCCGCGCGGCACCCTGCGGCTGGGCGACGTGGTGCTGGAGTCCACGGGCTCGCCCACACCCGGCACCGCCAAGTTCGACCTCTCGCTCACGCTGCAGGAGGAGCACGGGCGCATCGGCGGCGGCGTGGAGTACGCGACGGCGCTCTTCGACGCGGCGACCATCGAGCGCTACCTGGCCTACTTCCGCCGCGTGCTGGGCGCGATGGCGGACGACGAGTCGCAGGTGGTGGACTGCCTGCCGCTGATGGACGAAGCCGAGCGCCAGATGCTGGTGGAGGAGTGGAACGACACGGCCGCGGAGTACCCGGCGGAGTCGTGCATCCACGAGCTGTTCGAGGCGCAGGTGCGCCGCACGCCCGGGGCGACGGCGCTGGTGCACGAGCGCGAGACGCTCAGCTACGGTGAGCTGAACGCGCGCGCCAACCGCCTGGCGCGCCACCTGGTGCGTCTGGGGGTGAAGCCCGGCGACCGCGTGGCGCTGTGCGTGGAGCGCTCGCCGGAGATGGTGGCCGGGGTGCTGGCCGTGCTCAAGGCCGGCGCCGCCTTCGTGCCGCTGGACCCGGCGTACCCCCCCGAGCGGCTGCGCTTCATGCTGGAAGACAGCGCCCCCGTGGCGCTGCTGACGCGTCCGGAGCTGGCGGGCCTCTTCGCGGGCGTGCCTGTGGTGGACGTGGACGCGGGCGCGGGCGAGGCGGAGACAGACCTGCCGCGGCGCGCAGCGGGTCCGGAGGCGGTGGCGTACCTGACGTACACGTCCGGCTCCACGGGGCGGCCCAAGGGGGTGAGCGCCGTGCATCACCGCGCGCTCAACCTGATCCACTGGTACGGGCGCGAGCTGGGGATCGGGGCGGACGACGCGGTGCTGATCGTCTCTTCGTACAGCTTCGACGGCACGTACCGCAACCTGTTCGCACCGCTGTTCGCGGGCGGGCGGGTGCACCTGGCGGCGGAGCCGTTCGATCCGCACGCCATCCTGGAGCAGATCCAGGCGGGCGGGATCACGATGATGAACCTGACGCCGACGGCGTTTGGCGCGCTGGTGGAGGCGAGCCGGGGGGCGGAGCTGGGCGGGATGCGGCGCATCGTGCTGGTGGGCGAGCCGGCGCAGGCGCGCACGCTCCTGCAGCTCCCCGAGCCGCGGCCGGAGCTGGTGAACCTGTACGGTCCCACCGAGTGCTCCGGCATCACCACCTTTTACCGGCTGGACGAGGACCTGGCGCGCTACCTGGACCGTCCGGTGCCGGCGGGGCGCCCGATCGCGAACGGGCGCGTGTACGTGCTGGACGCGCACGGGCAGCCGGTGCCGACCGGGGTCGCGGGGGAGATCCACATCGGCGGCGTGCCGGTGGGGCCCGGCTACCACGCGCGGCCCGAGCTGACGGCGGAGCGCTACGTCGCCGACCCGTTCTCCGCCGAGCCGGGCGCGCGGATGTACCGCACGGGGGACGTGGGAAGGTGGCTGGCGGATGGGACGCTGGAGGTGCTGGGGCGGAACGACTCGCAGGTGAAGATCCGCGGGTTCCGCATCGAGCCGGGCGAGGTGGAGGCGTGCCTGCTGGAGCTGCCGGAGGTGCGCGAGGCGGCGGTGGTGGCGCGCGAGGACGCGCCGGGCGAGAAGCGCCTGGTGGCGTACTACGTGGCCGGCGCGGTGGAGGTGGAGACGATCCGCTCGCACGTGGCGGAGCGCCTGCCGGACTACATGGTGCCCGCGGCATACGTGCGGCTGGACGCGCTCCCGGTGTCGCCCAACGGCAAGCTGGACCGCCGCGCCCTTCCCGCGCCGGAGCAGGACGCCTTCGCCGCGCGCGCGTACGTGCCGCCGGCCGGCGAGGCGGAAGAGGCGGTGGCGGCGATCTGGTGCGAGGTGCTGGGGGTGGAGCGCGTGGGGCGCGAGGACCACTTCTTCGAGCTGGGCGGCCACTCGCTGCTGGCCGTGCAGGTGGTGTCGCGCGTGCGCTGGGCGCTGGGCGCGGAGGTGGCGCTGGGGCACATCTTCACCCACCCGGTGCTCGCGGACTTCGCGCGCGCCCTGGAGCGCGAGCTGCCACCCGCCGTACCGCCGGTGGCGCCCGCGGCGCCGGAGGAGCGCGGCGCGCTCTCGTTCGCGCAGCGGGGGCTCTGGTTCCTGGAGCGGATGGGGAGCACGGGCGCCGCGTACCACATCCCCGTGCACCTGCGGCTGCACGGGGCGCTGGACCGGGTGGCGCTGCGCCGGGCGCTGCGCCGCGTGGTGGCGCGGCACGAGGCGCTGCGCACGACCTTCGCCGAGGTGGACGGCGAGCCGGTGCAGGTGATCCACACCGTGGAGGAGAGCGGGTTCGCGCTGCACGAGCACGACCTGCGCGGGCGCCCGGAAGAGGAGCTGCGGCGGCTGATGGCGGAGGAGGCCGCGGCCCCCTTCGACCTGGCGCGCGGCCCCCTGGTGCGCGCCCGCCTGGTGCAGACGGCGGACGACGAGCACGCGCTGCTGGTGACGATGCACCACATCGTGAGCGACGGCTGGTCCATGGGCGTGCTCGTCAACGAGATGAGCGCCCTGTACAGCGCCTTCCACCGCGGCGAGGCGGACCCGCTCCCCCCGCTGCCGGTGCAGTACGCGGACTACGCCGCGTGGCAGCGCCGCCGCGCGGACGGCGGCGAGCAGGCGGAATACTGGACGCGCACCCTGGCCGGCGCGCCGGAGCTGCTGGAGATCCCCGCCGACCACCCGCGCCCCGCGGCGCAGGACTACGCCGGCGCCTTCGCGGGCGTGGAGCTGGACGAGGAGCTGACCGCGGCGCTGAAGGCGCTGGGCCAGCGCCACGGCGCCACCCTGTACATGACGCTGCTCGCCGGGTGGGCCATCGTGCTCGGCCGCCTCTCCGGCCAGCACGACCTGGTGATCGGCTCGCCTACGGCCAACCGGGGGCGAGGGGAGACGGAGGGGCTGATCGGCTACTTCGTCAACACGCTCGCCCTGCGGCTCGATCTCTCGGGCACGCCCACGGTGGCGGAGCTGCTGGGGCGGGTGAGGGCGCGCGCCATGGAGGCGCAGCAGCACCAGGACCTCCCCTTCGACCGCGTGGTGGAGCTGCTTCACCCCACGCGCAGCCTGGCGCACTCGCCGGTGTTCCAGGTGAACTTCACCTGGCAGAACACCCCGCGGGCCCGCGTGGAGCTTCCCGGGCTCACGGTGGGCGCCTCCGGGCTGCTTGCGCGCGGCACCGCCAAGATCGACCTCTCGCTGGCCCTGGAAGAGGTGGACGGGCGCATCGTGGGCGGCGTGGAGTACGCCACCTCCATGTGGGAGCGGGCCACCATCGACCGCTACCTGGGCTACCTGCGCCGCGTGCTGCGCGCCATGGCCGCCGACGAGACGGAGAGCGTCGGCCGCCTGCCGCTGCTGGGCGCGGACGAGCGCCGCCAGGTGCTGGAGGAGTGGAACGGCACGGCGGCGGAGCTCCCTGCACAGCCGTGCATCCACGAGCTGTTCGAGGCCTGGGCCGCGCGCACGCCGCACGCGGTCGCCGTGGTGCAGGGCGGCGAGTCGCTCACCTACGCGGAGCTCAACGCGCGCGCCAACCGCCTCGCGCACCACCTGCGCGCGCGGGGCGTGGGGCGCGACGACCGCGTGGCCATCTGCGTGGAGCGCGGGCCGGAGATGATCGTGGCCCCGCTGGCGGTGCTCAAGGCGGGCGGCGCGTACGTGCCGCTGGACCCCGCGTACCCGCTGGCCCGCCTGCACCACATGCTGGAAGACAGCGCCCCGGCGCTGCTGCTGGCGGAGGGGGCGCTGGCCGGCCTCTTCGCCGGCATGGACGTGCCGGTGCTGGAGCTGGACGGCGCGTGGGCGGCCGGGCCGGAGACGAATCCGGAGCACGCGGGGGCGCCGGAGCAGCTCGCGTACGTCATCTACACCTCCGGCTCCACGGGGCGCCCCAAGGGCGTGGCGGTGGAGCACCGGGGGCTGTGCAACATGGCCGCCGCGCAGGCGCGGACCTTTGGGGTGGCGCCGGAAAGCCGCGTGCTCCAGTTCGCCTCGTTCTCGTTCGACGCCTGCGCCTTCGAGCTGGTGATGGCGCTGTGCTCGGGCGCCGCGCTGTACCTGCCGCCGCGGGGCGCCACGCCCGTGGGCGAGCCGCTGGTGCGGATGATGTCCGCCGCGCGGATCACGCACGCCACCCTGCCGCCCGCCGTGCTCGCCGCGCTCCCCGGCGACGCGGAGCTTCCGTCCGTGCAGACGCTGGTGCTGGCGGGCGACGTGGTGACGGGCGCGCTTGCCCGGCGCTGGGCCCCGGGCCGCCGCCTCTTCAACGCCTACGGCCCCACCGAGACCACCGTGTGGGCCACGGTGCACGAGTGCGGCGCGGAGGACAACCCGCCCATCGGCCGCCCCATCGCCAACGCGCGCGCGTACGTGCTGGACGCGGCGGGCGAGCCGGTGCCCGTGGGCGTGGCGGGCGAGCTTCACGTGGGCGGCGCGGGTGTGGCGCGCGGCTACCTTAAGCGCCCGGAGCTCACCGCGGAGCGCTTCGTGGAGGACCGCTTCGGCGGCGGGCGGATGTACCGCACCGGCGACCTAGCGCGCTGGCTACCGAACGGTACCCTGGAGTTCCTGGGCCGCAACGACCACCAGGTGAAGGTGCGCGGCTACCGCATCGAGCTGGGCGAGATCGAGTCGCGCCTGGCCGAGTACCCGGGCGTGCGCGAGGCGGCCGTGCTGGCCCGCGAGGACGCGCCGGGGGAGAAGCGCCTGGTGGCCTACCTGGTGGCGCCGGAGCCGCTGGACGTGGAGGCGCTGCGGGCGCACCTGGCGGAGCGTGTGCCGGAGTACATGGTGCCCGCGGCGTTCGTGCGCCTGGACGCGATGCCGCTGACCCCCAACGGCAAGACGGACCGCCGCGCCCTTCCCGCCCCCGACGAGGGCGCGCACGCCGCGCACGCCTACGAGGCCCCCGCCCCCGGCGTGGAGACGGCGGTGGCGGAGATCTGGGCGGACCTGCTGGGCGTGGAGCGCGTGGGGCGGCTGGACCACTTCTTCGACATGGGCGGGCACTCGCTGCTGGCCGTGCAGGTGGTGTCGCGCGTGTGGCAGGAGCTGGACGTGGAGGCGGAGCCCGGCGACCTCTTCCTGCGCCCCGTGCTGGCGGACTTCGCGGCGGGGCTGGAGACGGCCGCGCCGGTGGAGGACACGGGCATCGGCCGCGCGGCTGATTCGGAGCGCCAGGCGCTCTCTTTCGCGCAGCAGAGGCTCTGGTTCCTGGAGCAGCTCGGCGGGGCGGGCGCCGCCTACCACGTGCCGCTGGGCGTGCGCCTGCGCGGCGCGCTGGACGGCGGCGCGCTGCGGCGCGCGCTGGACCGCGTGGTGGCGCGCCACGAGGCGCTCCGCACCACTTTCGCGCAGGTGCACGGCGAGCCGGTGCAGCGCATCGCGCCGGAGGGCCGGTTCGACCTGGTGGAGCACGACCTCACCGGGTCGCCGGACGGCGAGCTGGAGCGGCTGGTGGCGGAGGAGGCGGGCGCGCCCTTCGACCTGGCGCACGGCCCCCTGGTGCGCGGACGGCTGGTGAAGCTGGACGACGACGACCACGTGCTGCTGGTGACGATGCACCACATCGTCAGCGACGGCTGGTCCATGGGCGTGCTGGTGGGAGAGCTCAACGCCCTCTACACCGCGTTCCTGCGCGGGGACAAGGATCCGCTCCCGCCGCTCCCCATCCAGTACGCCGACTTCGCCGCCTGGCAGCGCCACCGGCTGGACGGCGACGTGCTGCGCGAGCAGGCCGCGTTCTGGAAGGCGGCGCTCGCCGGCGCCCCCGAGCTGCTGGAGCTCCCGGCGGACCGCCCGCGCCCGGCCGTGCAGGACCACGCGGGCGCCTTCGCCGGGGTGGAGCTGGACGAGGAGCTGACCGCGGCGCTGAAGGCGCTGGGCCAGCGGCACGGCACCACGCTGTTCATGACGCTGATGGCGGCGTGGGCGGTCGTGCTCGCGCGCCTCTCCGGCCAGGAGGACGTCGTCATCGGCACGCCGACGGCCAACCGGGGGCGGCCGGAGATCGAGGGGCTGATCGGCTTCTTCGTCAACACGCTGGCGCTGCGCCTGGACCTCTCGGGCGAGCCCACGGTGGCGGCGCTGCTGGGGCGGGTGAAGGAGCGCGCGCTGGAGGCGCAGGCGCACCAGGACATCCCCTTCGAGCAGGTGGTGGAGGTCGTACAGCCTGCCCGCACGATGGCGCATTCCCCGCTCTTCCAGGTCCTTTTCGCCTGGCAGAACGCGCCGATGGGGAGCCTGGAGCTGCCCGGCCTGACGCTGGAGCCCATCGAGTCCGCTTCGCGCACCGCCGCGAAGTTCGACCTGTCGCTCACCCTTCACGAGGCCGCTGGACGCATCGTGGGCGGCGTGGAGTACGCGACGGCGCTCTTCGACGCGCCCACCATCGACCGCTACCTGGGCTACCTGCGCCGCGTGCTCGCGGCCATGGTGGCGGACGAGCGGCAGACCGTTGGACGCCTGCCGATGCTGGGCGAGGACGAGCGCCGACGGCTGGTGGAGGAGTGGAACGCCACCGACGCGGAGCTCCCGGCGGACATGGCCGTCCACGCGCTGTTCGAGGCGCAGGCGCGGCGCACTCCCGACGCCATCGCGGTGGTGGACGGCGGCGAGTCGCTGACGTACGCGGAGCTGGACGCGCGGGCCAACGGGCTCGCGCGGCACCTGCGCGTGGGCCGCGCGGGTGAGATGGTGGCGATCCTGATCCCGCGCTCGCTGGAGCTGGTGGTCGCGGAGCTGGCGGTGCTCAAGGCGGGCGCGGTCTACGTGCCCATCGACCCCACCTTTCCCGCGGCGCGCATCCGCTTCATGGTGAGTGACAGCGGCGCGGCGATCGTGCTCGCCCGCTCGGGCGACGTGCTGCCGGAGCTGGCGGCCGAGCGCATCGACGTGGACACGGTGGCGGGCTCGGCCGACGCGCTGCCGGAGGCGGCGGGGGGCGAGGCGGCGGCGTACGTGATGTACACGTCCGGCTCCACCGGCGAGCCCAAGGGCGTGGTGGTGCCGCACCGGGCGATCGTGCGGCTCGTCATCAACAACGGCTACGCGGACTTCGGCGCCGATGACCGCGTGGCATTCGCCGCGAACCCGGCGTTCGACGCGAGCACGATGGAGGTGTGGGCGCCGCTGCTGAACGGCGGGCGCATCGTCATCATCCCCCAGGACGTGCTGCTGGAGCCCGCGCGCTTCGCCGCCGCGCTGCGGGAGCAGGGTGTGGACGTGCTGTGGATGACGGTGGGCCTCTTCAACCGCTACGTGGACGCGCTGCAGGACGTGCTGCCGCGCCTGCGCTACCTGATCGTGGGGGGCGACGCGCTGGACCCGCGGGTGATCGCGCGCGTCGTGGAGCAGCACAAGCCGCGGCACCTGCTGAACGGCTACGGGCCCACGGAGTCGACCACCTTTGCCATCACGCACGACATCCAGAGCGTGGCGGAGGGTTCACGCGGCATCCCGCTGGGGCGCCCCATCTCCAACACGCGCATCTACCTGCTGGACAACCACCTGCAGCCGGTGCCGACCGGTGCCGCGGGCGAGGTGTACATCGGCGGGGCGGGCGTGGCGCTGGGATATTTGAACCAGCCGGCGCTGACGGAAGAGCGCTTCGTGGAAGACGTGTTCGGCGGCGGGCGGATGTACCGCACGGGCGACGTGGCGCGGTGGCTACCGGACGGTACAGTCGAGTTCCTGGGGCGCAACGACAACCAGGTGAAGGTGCGCGGCTACCGCATCGAGCTTGGCGAGATCGAGGCGCGCCTGTGCGAGCACCCGGCGCTGCGCGAGGTTGCCGTGGTGGCGCGCGAGGACGAGCCGGGTGACAAGCGGCTGGTCGCGTACTGCGTCGGAATGGACGAAGTGGACGCGGAGGCGCTGCGGACGCACCTCACGGCGAAGCTGCCGGAGTACATGGTGCCCGCGGCGTACGTGTGGCTGGAGACGCTCCCCCTTACGTCCAACGGCAAGGTGGACCGCCGCGCCCTCCCCGCTCCGGACGCGGATGCGTTCGCGACGCGCGAGTACGAGGCGCCCGCGGGCGAGACGGAGGAGGTGCTGGCGGGGATCTGGTCGGAGGTGCTGGGGGTGGAGCGGGTGGGGCGGCGCGACCACTTCTTCGCGCTGGGCGGGCACTCGCTGCTGGCGGTGCAGCTCATCTCGCGCGTGCGGCAGGCGCTGGGGGTGGAGGTGGCGCTGGGCGAGCTGTTCACGCGCCCCACGCTGGCGGACTTCGCGGCGGGGCTGGCGACCGCCGCGCCCGTGGAGCTGCCGGCCATCGTGCCCATGCCGCGCGGCGAGCGGCTGGCGCTCTCGTTCGCGCAGCAGCGGCTGTGGTTCCTGGAGGAGCTGGGCGCGGCGGGGCGCGCGTACCACGTCCCCATCCGGCTGCGGCTGCACGGGGTGCTGGACCGGCAGGCGCTGGGGCACGCGCTTGACCGCATCGTCCAGCGGCACGAGGCGCTGCGCACCACGTTTCACACGGCGGATGGCGAGCCGTACCAGGCCGTGGCGCACGACAGCCGCTTCCCCCTGGTGGACCACGACCTCAGTGGGCATCCGCACGAGCTGCGGCGGCTGATGGCGGAGGAGGCGGGCGCGCCCTTCGACCTGGCGCGCGGCCCCCTGGTGCGCGGCCGGCTGGTGCGGCTGGGCGACGAGGAGCACGTGCTGCTCATCACCATGCACCACATCGTGAGCGACGGCTGGTCCATGGGCGTGCTCACGCGGGAGGCGAGCGCCCTGTACGCCGCCTTCCGCGCCGGCGAGGCGGACCCGCTCCCGCCGCTGGAGGTGCAGTACGCGGACTACGCGGCGTGGCAGCGCGGCTGGGTGAACGGCGAGGCGCTGCGGCGCCAGGCCGACTACTGGAACGCTGCGCTCGCCGGCGCGCCCGCGCTGCTGGAGCTCCCCACCGACCGCCCGCGCCCCGCGCGGCAGGACCCGGCGGGCGGATACCTGGCGCTGGAGCTGGACGAGGAGCTGACGGCCTCGCTGAAGGCGCTCTCACAGCGGCACGGCACCACGCTGTTCATGACGCTGATGGCGGCGTGGGCCACAGTGCTCGCGCGCCTCTCCGGCCAGGACGACATCGTCATCGGCACGCCGACGGCCAACCGGGGACGCGCGGAGATCGAGGGGCTGATCGGCTTCTTCGTCAACACCCTCGCCCTGCGCGTGGACCTCTCGGGCGAGCCGACAGTGGCGGAGCTGCTGGAGCGGGTGCGGGCGCGCGCCCTGGAGGCCCAGGCGCACCAGGACATCCCCTTCGAGGCGGTGGTGGAGGGCGTGCAGCCGGGGCGCAGCATGGCGCACACGCCGCTGTTCCAGGTGATGCTTACCTGGCAGAGCGCGTCGCCGGGCACGCTCGACCTTCCAGGCCTCACCGTGGACGCGATGGACTCCACCTCGGAGGCCACGGCGAAGTTCGACCTGTCGCTCGCGCTGCGGGAGGTGGGCTCGCGCATCGCGGGCGGGCTGACGTACGCGACGGCGCTGTTCGACGCGGGCACGGTGGAGCGGTACCTGGGCTACTTCCGCCGCGTGCTCGCCGCGATGGCCGCCGACGAGTCGCAGCCGGTCGGCCGCCTGCCGCTGATGGACGAGGCCGAGCGGCGGATGCTGGTGGAGGAGTGGAACGAGACGGCTGCGGAGTACCCGGCGGATTCGTGCATCCACGAGCTGTTCGAGGCCCAGGTGCGCCGTACGCCCGAGGCGACGGCGCTGGTGCACGCGCGCGAGACGCTCAGCTACGGTGAGCTGAACGCGCGCGCGAACCGCCTGGCGCATCACCTGGTACGGCTGGGGGTGAAGCCCGGCGACCGCGTGGCGCTGTGCGTGGAGCGCTCGCCGGAGATGGTGGCCGGGGTGCTGGCCGTGCTCAAGGCCGGCGCCGCCTTCGTGCCGCTGGACCCCGCGTATCCCGCCGAGCGGCTGCGCTTCATGCTGGAAGACAGCGCCCCCGTCGTGTTGCTGACGCGTCCCGAGCTGGCGGGCCTCTTCGCGGGCGTGCCGGTGGTGGACGTGGACGCGGGTGCGGGCGAGGCGGAGACAGACCTGCCGCGGCGCGCGGCGGGTCCCGAGGCGGTGGCGTACCTGACGTACACGTCCGGCTCCACGGGGCGGCCCAAGGGGGTGAGCGCCGTGCACCACCGCGCGCTCAACCTGATCCACTGGTACGGGCGCGAGCTGGGGATCGGGGCGGACGACGCGGTGCTGATCGTGTCGTCGTACAGCTTCGACGGCACGTACCGCAATCTGTTCGCACCGCTGTTCGCGGGCGGGCGGGTGCACCTGGCGGCGGAGCCGTTCGATCCGCACGCGATCCTGGAGCAGATCCAGGCGGGTGGGATCACGATGATGAACCTGACGCCGACGGCGTTCGGGGCGCTGGTGGAGGCGAGCCGGGGGGCGGAGCTGGGCGGCATGCGGCGCATCGTGCTGGTGGGCGAGCCGGCGCAGGCGCGCACGCTCCTGCAGCTCCCCGAGCCGCGGCCGGAGCTGGTGAACCTGTACGGGCCGACCGAGTGCTCGGGTATCACCACCTATCACCGCCTCGCCACCGACCTCACGCGCTACCTGGACCGTCCGGTGCCGGCGGGGCGCCCCATCGCGAACGGGCGAGTGTACGTGCTGGACGGTCACGGCCAGCCGGTGCCGACCGGGGTCGCGGGGGAGATCCACATCGGCGGCGTGCCGGTGGGGCCCGGGTACCACGCGCGGCCCGAGCTGACGGCGGAGCGCTACGTCGCCGACCCGTTCTCCACCGAGCCGGGCGCGCGGATGTACCGCACCGGGGACGTGGGGAGGTGGCTGGCGGACGGGACGCTGGAGGTGCTGGGGCGGAACGACTCGCAGGTGAAGATCCGCGGGTTCCGCATCGAGCCGGGGGAGGTGGAGGCGTGCCTGCTGGAGCTGCCGGAGGTGCGCGAGGCGGCGGTGGTGGCGCGCGAGGATGCGCCGGGCGAGAAGCGCCTGGTGGCTTACGTGGCCGCGCCGGAGCTGGACGTGGAGGCGCTGCGCAAGCACCTCGCGGCGAAGCTGCCGGAGTACATGGTGCCCGCGGCGTACGTGCGGCTTGAGTCGCTCCCCGTATCCCCCAACGGCAAGCTGGACCGCCGCGCCCTCCCCGCGCCCGACCAGGAGGCCTACACCGCGCGTGCGTACGTGCCGCCGGCCGGCGAGGTGGAAGAGGCCGTGGCGGCGATCTGGGCGGAGGTGCTGGGGGTGGAGCGCGTGGGACGCGAGGACCACTTCTTCGAGCTGGGCGGCCACTCGCTGCTGGCCGTGCAGGTGGTGTCGCGCGTGCGGCGGGCACTGGGCACCGAGGTGGCGCTGGCGCACCTCTTCACCCATCCCGTGCTCGCGGAGTTCGCGCGCGTGCTGGAGCAGTCCGAGCGCTCGGATCTCCCCGCGATCGTGCCCGTGGAGCACGGAGGGCGCGCCGCGCTGTCGTTCGCGCAGCAGCGGCTGTGGTTCCTGGAGCAGTTGGGCGGCGCGGGGGCGGCGTACCACATCCCCATGAGCGTGCGCCTGCGCGGCGCGCTGGATCGTGACGCGCTTCGCCGCGCGCTGGACGGCGTGGCGGCGCGGCACGAGGCGCTCCGCACCACGTTCGCGCAGGTGGATGGCGAGCCGGTGCAGGTGATCGCGCCGGAGAGCCGCTTCCAGCTCGCGGAGCAGGAGCTGGGCGGGGCGGAGCTCGCGAGCGTGATGGCGGAAGAGGCGGCGGCCCCGTTCGACCTGGAGCGCGGCCCGCTCGTGCGTGGCCGCCTGGTGCGCATCGCGAGCGACGACCACGTACTTCTCGTCACGATGCACCACATTGTGAGCGACGGCTGGTCCATGGGTGTGCTCGTGGAAGAGCTGACCGCCCTCTACACCGCGTTCGAGCGCGGCGACGGCGATCCGCTTCCCGCCCTCCCGGTGCAGTACGCGGACTACGCGGCGTGGCAGCGGAAGTGGGTCGATGGCGACGTGCTGAGCCAGCAGGCGGAGTACTGGAAGGCGGCGCTGGCCGGCGCGCCCGAGCTGCTGGAGCTGCCCGCCGACCGCCCGCGCCCCGCGGTGCAGGACCACGCGGGTGCCTTTGCCGGGATCGAGCTGGACGAGGAGCTGACGGCGTCGCTGAAGGCGCTGGGCCAGCGGCACGGCACCACGCTGTTCATGACGCTGATGGCGGCGTGGGCCGCCGTGCTCGCGCGCCTCACCGGCCAGGACGACGTCGTCATCGGCACGCCGACGGCCAACCGGGGACGCGCGGAGATCGAGGGGCTGATCGGCTTCTTCGTGAACACGCTCGCCCTGCGGGTGGACCTCGCGGGCGAGCCCACGGTGGCGGAGCTGCTGGGGCGGGTGAAGGCGCGCGCGCTGGAGGCCCAGGCGCACCAGGACATCCCCTTTGAGCGCGTGGTGGAGGCGGTGCAGCCAGTTCGCAGCACCGCGCATTCGCCGCTCTTCCAGGTGGTGTTCGCCTGGCAGAGCGCGCCGGGCGGTGCGTTGCGGCTGCCGGGCCTGGAGATCGGCTCGACGGGCGCCGGCTCCCGCGTAAGCGCGAAGTTCGACCTCTCCCTCGCGCTGCAGGAGTCGGACGGCAGGATCGTGGGTGGCGTGGAGTACGCGACGGCGCTCTTTGACGATCCCACCGTCAAGCGCTACCTCGGTTACCTACGCCGCGTGCTGGAGGCCATGGTGGCGGACGAGCGGCAGGCCGTGAGCCGCCTTCCGCTGCTGGGCGACGACGAGCGCCGGCGGCTCGTGGAGGAGTGGAATGCCACCGACGCGGAGTTCCCCGCGGCGACGGGCGTCCACGCGCTGTTCGAGGCGCAGGCGCGGCGCACGCCCGACGCCATCGCGCTGGTGGATGGCGACGTGTCGCTCACCTACGCCGAATTGGATGCGAGAGCCAACCATCTTGCGCACCACCTGCTCACCCTCGGCGTGCAGGCGGGTGAGCGGGTGGCGATCCTCATCCCGCGCGCGCTGGAACTGGTGGTCGCGGAGCTGGCGGTGCTCAGGGCGGGCGCGGCGTACGTGCCGATCGATCCCACCTTCCCCGCCGAGCGCATCCGCTTCATGGTAGCGGACAGCGGCGCGCGGCTGGTGCTCGCCCGCTCGGGCGACGTGCTGCCGGAGCTGGCGGCCGAGCGCATCGACGTGGATGCGGCGCCGGAAGCCCCGGCCGGCACGCTGCCGGAGGCGGCGGGGGGCAACGCGGCGGCGTACGTGATGTACACGTCCGGCTCCACGGGCGAGCCCAAGGGCGTGGTGGTGCCGCACCGCGCGATCGTGCGGCTCGTCATCAACAACGGCTACGCGGAGTTCGGTGCCGAGGACCGCGTGGCGTTCGCCGCGAACCCGGCGTTCGACGCGAGCACGATGGAGGTATGGGCGCCGCTGCTGAACGGCGGGCGCATCGTCATCATCCCCCAGGACGTGCTGCTGGAGCCTGCGCGCTTCGCGGCCGCGCTGCGGGAGCAGGGCGTGGACGTGCTGTGGATGACGGTGGGCCTCTTCAACCGCTACGTGGACGCGCTGCAGGACGTGCTGCCGGGGCTGCGCTACCTGATCGTGGGCGGCGACGCGCTCGATCCGCGGGTGATCGCGCGCGTGGTGGAGCAGCACAAGCCGCGGCACCTGCTGAACGGCTACGGGCCCACCGAGACGACCACCTTCGCCATCACGCACGATATCACGGAAGTGCCGGAGGGTGTGCGTGGCATCCCGCTGGGGCGGCCGATCAGCAACACGCGCATCTACCTGCTGGACAATCACCTGCAGCCGGTGCCCACCGGTGCCGCGGGCGAGGTCTACATCGGTGGGGCGGGTGTGGCGCTGGGGTACCTGAACCAGCCGGCGCTCACGGAAGAGCGCTTCGTGGAGGACGTGTTCGGCGGCGGGCGGATGTACCGCACGGGCGACGTGGCGCGGTGGCTACCGGACGGTACAGTCGAGTTCCTGGGCCGCAACGACGGCCAGGTAAAGGTGCGCGGCTTCCGCATCGAGCTGGGCGAGATCGAGGCGCGCCTCGCCGAGCACGCGCAGATCCGCGAGGCCGTGGTGATCGTCCGCGAGGACGAGCCCGGCGAGAAGCGGCTGGTGGCGTACTGCGCGGGATCGGGCGGTGTGGACGCGGAGGCGCTGCGGGCCCATCTCGCGGCGAAGCTGCCGGAGTACATGGTGCCCGCGGCGTACGTGTGGCTGGAGACGCTCCCCCTCACGTCCAACGGCAAGGTGGACCGCCGCGCCCTCCCCGCCCCGCACGCGGATGCGTTCGCGACGCGCGAGTACGAGGCGCCCGCGGGTGAGACGGAGGAGGTGCTGGCGGGGATCTGGTCGGAGGTGCTGGGCGTGGAGCGGGTGGGGCGGCGCGACCACTTCTTCGCGCTGGGCGGGCACTCGCTGCTGGCGGTGCAGCTCATCTCGCGCGTACGGCAGGCGCTCGGCGTGGAGGTGGCGCTGGGCGAGCTGTTCGCGCGGCCCACGCTCGCGGACTTCGCGGCCGGGTTGGCGACCGCGGCGCGCGCGGAGCTGCCGCCCATCGTCCCGGTGGATGCAAACGAGCGGACGGCGCTCTCTTTCGCGCAGCAGCGTCTCTGGCTGCTGGAGCAGCTCGGCGCGGCGGGGCGCGCGTACCACATCCCCGTGGCGCTGCGGCTGCGCGGCGAGCTGGACGCGGAGGCGCTGGAGCGTGCGCTTGACCACATCGTCCAGCGGCACGAGGCGCTGCGGACGGTGTTCCGCACGGCCAATGGCGAGGCCGTGCAGCACGTGGACCCGGCGAGCCGCTTCCCGCTCGTTCGCGAGGAGCTGGGCGGGCGTCCGCTGCACGCGGTGATGGCGGAGGAGGCGGGCGCGCCATTCAGCCTCCAGCACGGCCCGCTGATCCGCGGCCGGCTGGTGCGCATGGCAAGCGACGACCACGCGCTGCTCATCACCATGCACCACATCGTGAGCGACGGGTGGTCGATGGGGGTGCTGGTGGACGAGCTGAGCGCGCTCTACGGCGCCTTCACGCGCGGCGAGCCCGATCCGCTTCCCGCGCTGCCGGTGCAGTACGCGGACTACGCGGCGTGGCAGCGGAAGTGGGTGGATGGCGAGGTGCTTCAACAGCAGGCGGAGTACTGGAAGTCGGCGCTGGCCGGCGCGCCCGCGCTGCTGGAGCTGCCGGCCGACCGCCCGCGTCCCGCGCGGCAGGACCACTCCGGAGCCTTCGCCGCGCTGGAGCTGGACGAGGAGCTGACGGCCTCGCTGAAGGCTCTCGGCCAGAAGCACGGCACCACGCTGTACATGACGCTGATGGCCGCGTGGGCCGCCGTGCTCGGGCGCCTCTCGGGCCACGACGACCTCGTCATCGGCACGCCGACGGCCAACCGCGGGCGGGCGGAGATCGAGGGGCTGGTGGGCTTCTTCGTCAACACGCTGGCCCTGCGCGTGGACCTGGCCGGCGAGCCCACGGCCGCCGAGCTGCTGGCGCGCGTGCGGACGCGGGCGCTGGAGGCGCAGGCCAACCAGGACATCCCCTTCGAGCAGGTGGTGGAGCGGGTGCAGCCCGCCCGCAGCATGGCGCACAGCCCGCTCTTCCAGGTGATGCTCGCCTGGCAGAGCGCGCCGCGGGGCAACCTGGCGCTGCCGGGGCTGGCCCTGTCGCCGCTGGCGGCGGAGAGCGGGACGACCGCGAAGTTCGACCTCTCGCTGGACCTCCACGAGGCGGGCGGACGCATCGCGGGCGGCCTCACCTACGCCACGGCGCTGTTCGACGCGGCCACCGCCGAGCGCTACCTCGGCTACCTGCGGCGCACGCTCGAATGGATGGTGGCGGCGGACGACCAGCCGCTCAACCACGTGCCGCTGCTGTCGCCGGAGGAGCGGCGGCGGGTGGTGGAGGAGTGGAACGCCACCGACGTGGCCTACCCCACCGGCCTCTGCGTGCACGAGCTTTTCGAGGCACAGGCGGCGCGCACCCCGCACGCGGTGGCGGTGGCGCGCGGGGACCGCTCGCTCACGTACGCGGAGCTGGACGAGCGCGCCAACCGGCTGGCCCATCATCTCCGCGACCAGGGAGTCGGGCCGGACGCGCGGGTGGCCATCTGCGTGGAGCGCGGCGTGGAGATGGTGGTGGGGCTGCTGGCCATCCTCAAGGCGGGCGGCGCGTACGTGCCGCTGGACCCGGCGTACCCCGAGGAGCGGCTGCGCTACATGGTGGAGGACAGCGCGCCGGTGGCCGTGCTCCACGACGGCTCGCGGTTCCCGGAGCTGCGCGTGCCGGCCATCGACGTGCGCGAGCCGGCGGCATGGGCTCACCACCCGGCCACCGCCCCGGAGCGGGGCGGCCTGCGCGCGGATCACCTGGCGTACCTCATCTACACCTCCGGCTCCACCGGCCGCCCCAAGGGCGTGATGGTGGAGCACCGCAACGCGGCCAACTTCCTCAACTGGGGCCGCGACACCTTTGGCGGCGTGCTGGGGCGGACGCTCTTCTCCACCTCGCTCAACTTCGACCTGGCGGTGTTCGAGTGCTTCGTGCCGCTGGTGTCGGGTGGAACCGTGCAGGTGATGCGCGACGCGCTGGAGCTGGCGGGCGCCGCGGGCACGCTGGTCAACACCGTTCCCTCCGCCATGAAGGCGCTGGTGGAGACGGGGCGCGTGCCGCGCGGCGTGCACACGGTGAACCTGGCGGGCGAGCCGCTGAAGCGCGCGCTGGTGGAGGAGATCTTCGCCACCACGGGCGTGGAGCGGGTGTGCAACCTGTACGGCCCATCCGAGACGACCACCTACTCCACCTGGGTGGAGATGACGCGCGGCGGCGGCTTCGCCCCACACGTCGGGCGGCCGGTGGCCAACACGCGCGTCTACATCACCGACCCACGCAGCGAGCCGGTGCCGGTGGGCGTTGCGGGTGAGATCCTGATCGGCGGGGCGGGGGTGGCGCGGGGGTACCTGAACCGGCCGGAGCTCACGGCCGAGCGCTTCGTGGAGGACCCGTTCCACGGCGGGCGCATGTACCGCACGGGCGACCTGGGGCGCTGGCTACCGGACGGTACAATCGAGTTCCTGGGTCGCAACGACGGCCAGGTGAAGGTGCGCGGGCACCGCATCGAGCCGGGCGAGATCGAGGCGCGGCTGGAGGAGCACGCGGAGGTGCGCGAGGCCGTGGTGATGGCCCGCGAAGACGTGCCGGGCGACACGCGCCTGGTGGCGTACCACGTGGGCACCGCGGGGGCGGACGAGCTGCGCGCCCACCTGGCCGCGCGCATCCCGGCGTACATGGTGCCCGCCGCTTACGTGCGGCTGGACGCGATGCCGCTCACCCCCAACGGCAAGACGGACCGCCGCGCCCTTCCCGCGCCCGACGGCGAGGCGTTCGGCGCCCGCGGCTACGAGGCCCCGCAGGGCGACGCCGAGACGGCGCTGGCGGAGATCTGGCGCGAGCTGCTGGGCGTGGAGCGGGTGGGGAGGCACGACAACTTCTTCCAGCTCGGCGGGCACTCGCTGCTGGCGGTGAAGCTGCTGGACCGCATGCGCGAGGCCGGCCTGCACGCCGACGTGGAGGCGCTCTTCACCGACGCCACGCTGGCGTCGCTTGCCGCACGCGCGGGCGAAGCGCCGGACGACGTGGAAATCCCGTCGAACCTGATTCCAAAACCGGCCGATCCGGCCGGGGATCCCGAAAGCTCCGAGCTGTTCATATGACCATCGAAGCACTGCTGGCGAAGCTCCACGTCGCCGGAATCCGCCTGCGCAGGGCCGGCAGCCAGCTCGCGCTCTCCGGCAACACGGCCTCGCTGGAGTCCAGCGTCCTCCAGGAGCTGCGCGGCCACAAGGCGGCGCTGCTGGACATGCTGGGCGAGGAGTGGTGGGCTCCCCCCGCCGTCATCACCCCGGAGATGCTCCCGCTGGTGGCGCTCACGCAGGCGGAGATCGACCGGATCGTGGAGACGGTGCCCGGCGGCGCGGAGAACGTGCAGGACATCTACCCGCTGGCGCCGCTGCAGGAGGGGATCCTCTTCCACCACCTGGTGGAGACGGAGGGCGACCCGTACCTGCTGCTGAACCTGGTGTCGTTCGAGCGGCGCGAGCAGGTGGACGAGTACCTGGGCGCGCTGCGCTCGGTGGTGGAGCGGCACGACATCCTGCGCACCGCCGTGCTGTGGGAGGGGCTGCCGGAGCCCGTGCAGGTGGTGTGGCGCCAGGCGGAGCTCCCGGTGGGCGAGGTGGACGTGGACCCCGCCGGCGGCGACGCGGCGGAGCAGCTCCTGCGGCGCTTCGACCCGCGCCGCCAGCGCATCGACCTGCGCCGCCCGCCGCTGCTGCGCGTGTTCGTGGCGCGCGACGAGGCGCGCGACCGCTGGCTGATGCTCCTCCTCTTCCACCACCTGGCGGGCGACCACACCACGCTGGAGGTGGTGCAGGGCGAGATCCAGGCGATCCTGCGCGGCCAGGCGGCGTCGCTCCCCGCCCCCCTCCCCTTCCGCAACCTGGTGGCGCGGGCGCGGCTGGGGATGAGCCGCGAGGAGCACGAGGCGTTCTTCACCGAGCTGCTGGCGGGGGTGGACGAGCCCACGGCGCCCTTTGGCCTGCGCGAGCTGCGGGGCGGCGCCGCGCCCGCCGAGGCGCGCCTGGAGGTGGACGCGGCGCTGGCGGCCCGGGTGCGCGGGCGCGCCCGGGCGCTGGGGGTGAGCGCCGCCAGCCTCTTCCACGTCGCCTTCGCGCAGGTGCTGGCCCGCGCCTCCGGCCGCGACGACGTGGTGTTCGGCACCGTCGTCTTCGGGCGGATGCAGGGGGGCGAGGGGGCCGGCCGCGTGGTGGGCCCGTTCATCAACACGCTCCCCGTTCGCGCGTCCATGGAGCACGAGGGTGCCGAGGCGGGCGTGCGGCGGATGCACGCGCTGCTCGCGCGGCTGATGCGCCACGAGCACGCGCCGCTGGCCCTGGCCCAGCGCTGCAGCGGCGTGAGGGCCCCCGCGCCCCTCTTCACCTCCCTCCTCAACTACCGCCACAGCGCCCCGCGCGACGCCGCCCGGCGCGGCGCCGCGGGGGTGGAGGGGCTCCATTCGGAGGAGCGCACCAACTACCCGCTCGCCGTGTCGGTGGACGACCGGGGCGAGGGCTTCTCGCTCACCGCCCAGGCCCAGGGCGTGGAGCCCGCGCGCGTGTGCGCCCTGGTGAACGCCGCGCTGGCGGGGCTCGTCGCCGCCCTGGAGGCCGCGCCGGAGACGCCGCTGCGCGCCCTTCCCGTGCTCCCGGCGGCGGAGCGGCGCGTGGTGGTGGAGGAGTGGAACGCCACCGAGCGCCCCCAGCCGGCCGTCACCTCGGTGGCCGCGCTGTTCGCGGCCCAGGCGGCGCGCACCCCCGGCGCCACGGCCGTGGTGGATGGCGGGCGCTCGCTGACCTACGCGGAGCTGGATGCGCGCGCCGGGGGCCTCGCGCGTGCGCTGCGTGCGCGTGGCGTGGCCGCGGGCGACCGCGTGGCCGTGCTGGTGCCGCGCTCGCTGGAGCTGGTGGTCGCGGAGCTGGCGGTGCTGCGGGCGGGCGCGGCCTACGTGCCCATCGACCCGGAGACGCCGGCGGAGCGCATGGCCTTCATGGTGGAGGACAGCGGCTCGCGCCTGGTGCTCGCCCGCCCCGGCGACGTGCTGCCCGCCCTGGCCGCCGAGCGGCTGGATGTGGACGCCGTGGACGCCTCCGCCGGTCCGCTGCCGGACGCGCCGGGGGGCGATGCGCCCGCGTACGTGATGTACACCTCGGGCTCCACCGGCACACCCAAGGGCGTGGTGGTGCCGCACCGGGCCATCGTGCGCCTGGTGATCGACAACGGCTACGCGGAGCTCGGCGATCGCGTCGCCTTCGCCGCAAACCCCGCCTTCGACGCGACGACGATGGAGGTGTGGGGGCCGCTGCTCAACGGCGGCGCCGCCGTGGTGATCCCCAAGGACGTGTTCCTGGACCCGCACGCCTTCGCGCGCGCGCTGGCGGAGCACGACGTGGGCGTGCTCTTCCTCACCACCGCCGTCTTCAACGCGTACGCGCGGGCGATCCCCGGCGCGCTGGCCCGCCTGCGCTGCCTGCTGACGGGCGGCGAGGCGGCCGACCCGGCGTCGTTCGCGCGGGTGCTGGCGGAGGGTGGACCCGTGTCGCTGGTGCACTGCTATGGCCCCACCGAGGCGACCACTTTCGCCATCACGCACCCGGTGGAGCACGCCGGCGAGGGCGTGCTGCCGCTGGGGCGCCCCATCGGCAACACGCGGGTCTACGTGCTGGATGCGCGCGGCGAGCCGGCACCCGTGGGCGCGGCGGGCGAGCTGTACGTGGGCGGGGCGGGCGTGGCGCTGGGATACCTGGGCCGCGCCGCGCTGACGGCGGAGCGCTTCGTTCCCGATCCGTTCTCCGGCGTGCCGGGCGCGCGGCTGTACCGCACGGGCGACGTGGCGCGCTGGGTACCGGACGGTACAGTGGAGTTCGTGGGGCGCGCGGACTTCCAGGTGAAGATCCGCGGGTTCCGCATCGAGCCGGGCGAGATCGAGGCGCGCCTGGCCGAGTACCCGGGCGTGCGCGAGGCCGTGGTGCTGGCGCGCGAGGACGCGCCGGGCGAGAAGCGCCTGGTGGCGTACGTCGCGCAACTGGACGAACTGGACGTGGACGCGCTGCGGGCGCACCTGTCGGCGGCGCTGCCGGAGTACATGGTTCCGGCGGCGTACGTGCGCCTGGACGCGCTCCCCCTCACCGCCAACGGCAAGGTGGACCGCCGCGCGCTCCCCGCGCCCGAGGGCGAGGCGTTCGCGACGCGCGAGTACGAGGCGCCGAGCGGCGAGCTGGAGGAGACGCTGGCCGGGATCTGGGCGGAGGTGCTGGGCGTGGAGCGGATCGGCCGCCACGACAGCTTCTTCGCGCTGGGCGGGCACTCGCTGCTGGCGGTGCAGCTCATCTCGCGCGTGCGGCAGGCGCTGGGCGCGGAGGTGGCGCTGGGCGAGCTTTTCGCGCGCCCCACGCTGGCGGAGTTCGCCGCCGGCCTGGCGACGGCGGGCCGGTCGGAGCTGCCGCCCATCGTCGCGGCGGATGCAAACGAGCGGACGGCGCTCTCATTCGCGCAGCAGCGGCTGTGGTTCCTGGAGCAGCTCGGCGCGGCGGGGCGGGCCTATCACATCCCCGTGGGCCTGCGGCTGCGCGGCGCGCTGGACGCGGGGGCGCTGCAGCGCGCTCTGGACCGCATCGTCCAGCGGCACGAGGCGCTGCGCACCACGTTCCACACGGTGGATGGCGAGGCCGTGCAGCGCGTGGAAGCGGCGAGCCCCTTCCGCCTGGTGCGCGAGGAGATCGGCCTGCGCTCCCTTCGCGCGGTGATGGCGGAGGAGGCGGAAGCGCCCTTCAGCCTGGAGCACGGCCCCCTGATCCGCGGCCGGCTGGTGCGCGTGGGCGAAGACGACCACGTGCTGCTCATCACCATGCACCACATCGTCAGCGACGGGTGGTCCATGGGCGTGCTCGTGGACGAGCTGACCGCGCTCTACAGCGCCTTCACGCGCGGCGAGCCCAATCCGCTCCCCCCGCTCCCCGTGCAGTACGCGGACTACGCGGCCTGGCAGCGGAAGTGGGTGGATGGCGAGGTGCTGCACGCGCAGGCCGAGTACTGGAAGGCGGCGCTCGCCGGCGCGCCCGAGCTGCTGGAGCTCCCCACGGACCGTCCGCGCCCGGCGGTGCAGAGCCATGCGGGTGCCTACGCCGCGCTGGAGCTGGACGAGCAGCTCACCGCGGCGCTGAAGACGCTGAGTGCGCGCCACGGCACCACGCTGTACATGACGCTGCTCGCCGGCTGGGCGGCGACGCTCGCCCGCCTGTCCCGCCAGGACGACGTGGTGGTCGGCACGCCCACCGCGAATCGCGGGCGGGCGGAGATCGAGGGGCTGGTGGGCTTCTTCGTCAACACGCTGGCCGTGCGCGTGGAGCTGGCGGACTCGCCGAGCGTGGCCGAGCTGCTGGGGCGGGTGAAGGCGCGGGCGCTGGATGCGCAGCAGCACCAGGAGCTGCCGTTCGAGCAGGTGGTGGAGCTGCTGCAGCCGGCGCGCAGCCTGGCGCACACGCCGCTTTTCCAGGTGATGTTCGCCTGGCAGAACGCGCCGCGGGGCACGCTCGAGCTCCCCGGCCTCACGCTGAGCTCCGCGGCCCCGGCCACCTCGTCCACCGCGCAGTTCGACCTCTCGCTGGACCTGCACGAGGCGGGCGACCGCATCGTGGGTGGCCTCACCTACGCGACGGCGCTCTTCGACGCGTCCACGGCGCAGCGGTACCTCGGGTACCTGCGCCGCGTGCTTGCGGCCATGGCCGCCGACGACGCGCAGCCGGTGGACCGCCTCCCCCTGCTCTCCGCCGACGAGCGGCGGATGGTGCTGGAGGAGTGGAACCAGGCCGAGGAGTACCCGGCGGACCGCTGCATCCACGCGCTCTTCCAGGCGCAGGCGGAGCGCACGCCGGCGGCCATCGCCGTCACGCACGGGGGTGAGTCGCTCACCTACGCGGAGCTCGACGCGCGGGCCAACCGGCTGGCGCGCCACCTCCGCGCGCGCGGCGTGGGGCCGGACGCGCGCGTGGCCATCTGCGTGGAGCGCTCGCTGGAGATGGTGGTCGCCGTGCTGGCCGTGCTCAAGGCCGGCGGCGCGTACGTGCCGCTGGATCCCGCGTACCCGGAGGAGCGGCTGCGCTACATGCTGGACGACAGTGCCCCGGTGGCGGTGCTCGCCGGGCCCGGGCTCGCGTCCTCGTTCGCCGCCTTCCCCGTGGTGGATCTCGCCGCCGGCGCGGCCGAGTGGGCCGGCCTTTCCGGCGCGGCGCTGGAGCCCCTGGCGCGGCCGGAGCACCTGGCGTACGTCATCTACACCTCGGGCTCCACCGGCCAGCCCAAGGGCGTGATGGTGGAGCACCGCAACGTCGCGCGCCTCTTTTCCGCCACCGACCAGTGGTTCGGGTTCGGGGAGAGCGACGTGTGGACGCTGTTCCACTCCTTTGCGTTCGACTTCTCCGTGTGGGAGATCTGGGGCGCGCTGCTGTACGGCGGCCGCCTGGTGGTGGTGCCGCGAGACACGGCGCGCTCGCCGGAGGAGTTCTACCGGCTGCTCTGCGCCGAGGGCGTCACGGTGCTCAACCAGACGCCCAGCGCGTTCCGCCAGCTCGTCGCGGCGCAGGAGGCAGTCGGCGGCGCGCACCGGCTGCGCACGGTGGTGTTCGGGGGCGAGGCGCTGGAGGTGGCGGCGCTGAAGCCCTGGTACGACCGCGCGGAGAACGCGGGTACGCGCCTCGTCAACATGTACGGCATCACGGAAACCACCGTCCACGTGACGTACCGGCCGCTGGAGGCCGCCGACGTGGAGCGGCGCGGCGCGAGCCCCATCGGCGTGCGCATCCCGGACCTGCGCGCGTACCTGCTGGACGCGGCGGGCGAGCCGGTGCCCGTGGGAGTCGCGGGCGAGCTGTACGTGGGCGGGGCGGGCGTGGCGCGCGGCTATCTCAACCGTCCCCAACTGACCGCCGAGCGCTTCCTGGACGACCCGTTCAACGGCGGGCGCATGTACCGCTCGGGCGACCTGGCGCGGTGGCTGCCGGACGGCGGGATGGAGTACCTGGGCCGCAACGACCAGCAGGTCAAGATCCGCGGCTTCCGCGTCGAGCTGGGCGAGATCGAAGCGCGCCTCGCGGAGCACGCGGGCGTACGCGAGGCGGCCGTGCTGGCGCGCGCGGATGCGGCCGGCGAGAAGCGCCTCGTCGCCTACTACGCCGCCCCGGAAGCGGTCGGCGCGGACGCGCTGCGCGCCCACCTGGCCGAGACGCTGCCGGAGCACATGGTCCCCGCGGCCTTCGTGCGGCTGGACACGCTTCCCCTCACCCAGAACGGCAAGCTGGACCGCCGCGCGCTGCCCGCGCCGGAGAGCGCCGCCTTCGCCACGCGCGCGTACGAGGCGCCCGTGGGCGATGTGGAGCCGGTGGTGGCGGGGATCTGGGCCGAGGTGCTGGGAGTGGAGCGCGTGGGGCGCCGCGACCACTTCTTCGAGCTGGGCGGCCACTCGCTGCTGGCGGTGCAGCTCATCTCCCGCGTGCGCGGGGCGCTGGGCGCGGAGGTGGCGCTGGGCGAGCTTTTCGCGCGCCCGGTGCTCGCGGAGTTCGCAGCCGGCCTGGCCACGGCGGCACGCGCGGAGCTGCCGCCCATCGTACCGGTGGATGCAAACGAGCGCACGGCGCTCTCTTTCGCGCAGCAGCGCCTGTGGTTCCTGGAGCAGCTCGGCGCCGCCGGGCGCGCGTACCACATCCCCGCCGCGGTGCGGCTGCGCGGCGCGCTGGACGCCGAGGCGCTGCAGCGCGCGCTGGACCGCATCGTCCAGCGGCACGAGGCCCTGCGCACCACGTTCCACACGGCCGACGGCGGGGCCGTGCAGCGCGTGGAGGAGGCGGGCCGCTTCCACCTGGTGCGCGAGGAGCTGGGCGGGCGCGCGCTGGGCGCGGTGATGGCGGAGGAGGCGGGTGCGCCGTTCGACCTGGAGCACGGCCCGCTGATCCGTGGGCGGCTGGTGAAGATGGCGGAGGACGACCACACCTTTCTCGTCACGATGCACCACATCGTCAGCGACGGGTGGTCCATGGGCGTGCTCACCCGCGAGCTGAGCACCCTCTACGCCGCCTTCGCGCGCGGCGAGGATGATCCGCTCGCCCCGCTCCCCGTGCAGTACGCGGACTACGCGGCGTGGCAGCGGGCGCGGGTGGACGGCGAGGTGCTGCGGGAGCAGGCGGAGTACTGGGAGAGTGCGCTCGCCGGCGCGCCGGAGCTGCTGGAGCTCCCCACCGACCGCCCCCGGCCAGCGGTGCAGGACCACGCGGGCGCGGTGGCCGGGCTGGAGCTGGACGAGGAGCTCACCGCGGCGCTGAAGGCGTTGGGCGCGCGCCACGGCGCCACGCTTTACATGACGCTGCTGGCCGGCTGGGCGGCGACGCTGGCCCGGCTCGCGGACCAGGACGACGTGGTGATCGGCACCCCCACGGCCAACCGGGGACGCGCGGAGATCGAGGGGCTGATCGGCTTCTTCGTAAACACGCTGGCGCTGCGGGTGGACCTGTCGGGCGAGCCGACGGTCGCCGGGCTGCTGGAGCGGGTGAAGGCGGGCGCACTGGAAGCCCAGGCGCACCAGGACATCCCCTTCGAGCAGGTGGTGGAGCGGGTGCGGCCCACGCGCAGCACCGCGCACACGCCGCTCTTCCAGGTGATGTTCGCCTGGCAGAGCACGCCCGCGGGCACCCTGGAGCTCCCCGGCGTGGAGGCGGGCCCGGCCGGCCCCGCGCCGCACGCGACGGCGAAGTACGACCTCTCCCTGTCGCTGCGCGAGTCCGGCGGCCGGGTGGCGGGCGGCGTGGAGTACGCGACGGCGCTCTTTGACGAGGCGACGGTGGAGCGCTTCATCGGCTACCTGCGCCGCGTGCTCGCGGCCATGGCGGCGGACGAGCGGCAGCGCGTGCACCAGCTCCCCCTGCTCTCGCCCGACGAGCGGCGCGAGCTGGTGCGGGAGTGGAGCCCGTCCCAAGAGGGCGGCGCGCTGGTGCACGAGCTGTTCGAGGAGCAGGCGCGGCGGGTGCCCGACGCGGTGGCGCTGGTGCAGGGCGGCCGCCGGCTGAGCTACGCGGAGCTTAACGCGCGCGCCAACCGCCTCGCGCACCACCTGCGCGCGCTGGGCGTGGGGCCGGACGTGCGGGTGGCCGTGTGCGCGGAGCGGAGCCCGGAGATGGTGGTGGCGCTGCTGGCCATCCTCAAGGCGGGGGGCGCGTACGTGCCGCTGGACCCGGCCTACCCCGAAGACCGGCTGCGCCACATGCTGGCGGACAGCGCCCCGCGCGCCGTGCTGGCGCAGGGCCCGCTCGCCGCGCTCTTCGCGGACGCCGGCGTCCCGGTGCTGGACGTGGAGCGCAGCGAGGAGTGGGCGCTGCGGCCAGAGACGAACCCGGAGCGCGGCGGCCTCACGCCGGAGCACCTGGTCTACATCATCTACACCTCCGGCTCCACGGGCCGCCCCAAGGGCACCGAGGTCCCGCACCGCGCCATCCCCGGCTTCTTCCGTGGCGTGGACTACGCGCGCTTCGACGAGCACCAGGTGCTCCTCCAGCACTCCTCGCCCTCGTGGGACGCGCTCACGCTGGAGCTGTGGCCGGCGCTGCTGGAGGGGGGCACCTGCGTGCTCTTCCCCGGGCGCACGTCGGAGCCGGCGGTGCTGGGCGAGCAGGTGCGCGAGCATGGAGTCACCACGCTGTGGCTGACCTCGGCGTACTTCAACGCCATCGTCGACGCGTCGCCGGAGGTGCTGGCCGGCGTGCGCCAGGTGATGATCGGCGGCGAGGCGGTGAGCGTGCCGCACGTGAAGCGCGCGCTGGAGGCACACCCCGGGCTGCGCCTGGTGAATGGCTACGGACCCAGCGAGTGCACGGTGTTCGCCTCTTGCTGGCCCATTCCGCGCGGCTTCGACGGGGCGGTGGTCCCCATCGGCCAGCCGATCGGCGACCGGCGCGTGTACGTGCTGGACCGGCACCTGAACCCGGTGCCGCGGGGCGTGCCCGGCGAGCTGTACGTGGGCGGCCCGGCTGTGGCGCGCGGCTACCTCAACGAGCCGCGACTCACCGCGGAGCGCTTCGTACCCGACCCGTTCGGCGAGGCGGGCGGCAGGCTGTACCGCACGGGCGACCGGGTGTGCTGGCGCGCGGGCGGGGTGCTGGAGTTCCTGGGGCGCGCGGACTTCCAGGTGAAGGTGCGCGGCTTCCGCGTGGAGCCGGGCGAGATCGAGTCGGTGCTGGCCGGCCACCCGCAGGTGCGCGAGGCGGTGGTGACGGTGCAGCCGGGCGGCGCGGGCGACCGGCGCCTGGTGGGATACGTGTGCGCCGGCGAGGCGACCCCCGGCGAGCTGCGCGATTGGCTGCGCGCCCGGCTGCCGGAGTACATGGTGCCCGCGGCCATCGTGGTGCTGGACGCGATCCCGCTCACCGCCCACGGCAAGGTGGACCGCCGCGCGCTCCCCGCGCCGGAGAGCGGCGCGTTCGCCACGCGCGAGTACGAGGCGCCCGCCGGTGGCGTGGAGGAGACGCTCGCCGGGATCTGGGCGGAGGTGCTGGGAGTGGAGCGCGTGGGGCGCCGCGACGACTTCTTTGAGCTGGGCGGCCACTCGCTTCTCGCCGTGCAGCTCGCCTCGCGCGTGCGGCAGGCGCTGGGCGCGGAAGTGGCGCTGGGCGAGCTTTTCGCGCGCCCCACGCTGGCGGAGTTCGCGGCCGGCCTGGCGACGGCGGAGCGCGCGGAGCTGCCGCCCATCGTCCCGGCGGATGCAAACGAGCGCGCGGCGCTCTCTTTCGCGCAGCAGAGGCTCTGGTTCCTGGAGCAGCTCGGCGCGGCGGGGCGGGCGTATCACGTCCCCGTGGGGCTGCGGCTGCGCGGCTCGCTGGATCACGACGCGCTGGAGCGTGCGCTGGACCGCATCGTCGGGCGGCACGAGGCGCTGCGCACCGTGTTCGTGCAGGAGGACGGCGGGCCGGTGCAGCGGATGGGGGAGGAGACCCGCTTCCACCTGGCGCACGAGGACCTCACGGGGCGGGAGGATGAGCTGCAGCCGCGCTGGGCCGCGGAGGCGGCCGCGCCCTTCAGCCTGGAGCACGGCCCCCTGGTGCGCGGCCTCCTCGTCCGCCTGGGCGACGACGACCACGCTCTGCTCATCACCATGCACCACATCGTCAGCGACGGGTGGTCCATGGGCGTGCTCACGCGCGAGCTGAGCGCGCTCTACGCCGCCTTCGCGCGCGGCGAGCCTGATCCGCTCTCCCCGCTCCCCGTGCAGTACGCGGACTACGCGGCGTGGCAGCGGAAGTGGGTGGAAGGTGACGTTCTCGCGGCGCAGGCGGAGTACTGGAAGGCGGCGCTGGCCGGCGCGCCGGAGCTGCTGGAGCTCCCCACGGACCGCCCCCGCCCCGCGGTGCGGAGCCAGGCGGGCGCCATGGCCGCCGTGGAGCTGGACGAGGAGCTGACCTCGGCGCTCCGGGAGCTCGGACGGCGCCACGGTGCCACGCTGCACATGACGCTGCTGGCCGCGTGGGCCGCCGTGCTGGGCCGCCTCGCCGGGCAGGACGACGTGGTGATCGGCACGCCCACGGCCAACCGCGGGCGCGCCGAGATCGAGGGGCTGATCGGCTTCTTCGTAAACACGCTGGCCCTGCGCGTGGACCTCTCCGGCGAGCCCACCGCCGCCGAGCTGCTGGCGCGGGTCAAGGCGCGCTCGCTGGAGGCGCAGGCCCGCCAGGACCTGCCGTTCGAGCAGGTGGTGGAGCTGGCGCAGCCCGCGCGCAGCACGTCGCACACGCCGCTCTTCCAGGTGATGTTCGCGTGGCAGAGCGCGCCGGCGGGCATGCTGGAGCTTCCCGGCCTCGCGCTGGAGGGTATACCGACCGGTAGGGACACGTCCGCGAAGTTCGACCTTACGCTCTCGCTCCACGAGTCCGGCGGGCGCATCGAGGGCGCCGTGGAGTACGCCACGGCCCTCTTCGACGCGGCCACGGTGGAGCGCTGGCTCGGCTACCTGCGCCGCGTGCTGGAGGCGATGGCGGCCGGCGACGAGCGGCCGGTGAGCCGCGTTCCGCTGCTCTCCGCGGCGGAGCGGCGGATGGTGGTGGAGGAGTGGAACGCGGCCGAGCCGTACCCGGCGGACCGCTGCATCCACGCGCTCTTCGAGGCGCAGGCGGAGCGCACGCCGGCGGCCATCGCCGTCTCGTACGAGGGCGAGTCCCTCACCTACGCCGAGCTGAACGCGCGGGCCAACCGGCTCGCCCATCACCTGCGCGCGCGGGGCGTGGGGCCGGACGCGCGCGTGGCCATCTGCCTGGAGCGCTCGCCCGCGATGCTCGTGGCCGTGCTGGCCGTGCTCAAGGCCGGCGGCGCGTACGTGCCGCTGGACCCGGCGTACCCGGAGGACCGGCTGCGCTACATGCTGGACGACAGCGCCCCGGTGGCGGTGCTCACCCAGCCGGAGCTCGCGGCGCGCTTCGCCGGCTTCCCGGTCGTGGATCTCCAGGGCGACGGCTTCCCGGAGACCAACCCGGACGCCGGCGCGCGGCCGGAGCACCTCGCGTACATCATCTATACCTCCGGCTCCACGGGGATGCCCAAGGGCGTGATGGTGGAGCACCGCAACGTCGCGCGCCTCTTTTCCGCCACCGAAGCGTGGTTCGGGTTCGGAGAAAGCGACGTTTGGACGCTGTTCCACTCCTTTGCGTTCGACTTCTCGGTGTGGGAGATCTGGGGTGCGCTGCTGTACGGCGGCCGTCTGGTGGTGGTGCCCAGGGACACCGCGCGCTCGCCGGAGGAGTTCTACCGGCTGCTCTGCGCCGAGGGCGTCACGGTGCTCAACCAGACCCCCAGCGCGTTCCGCCAGCTCGTCGCGGCGCAGGAGGCAGTCGGCGGCGCGCACCGGCTGCGGGTCGTGGTCTTTGGGGGCGAGGCGCTGGAGATGGCGGCGCTGAGGCCCTGGTACGAGCGCGCGGAGAACGCGGGCACGCGCCTCGTCAACATGTACGGCATCACGGAAACGACCGTCCACGTGACGTACCGGCCGCTGGAGCCGGCGGACGCGGCGCGGCACGGGGCCAGCCCCATCGGCGTGCGCATCCCGGACCTGCGCACGTACATCCTGGACGCGGCGGGCGAGCCGGTGCCGGTGGGCGTGACGGGTGAGCTGTACGTGGGCGGCGCCGGCGTGGCGCGCGGCTACCTCAACCGTCCCCAACTGACCGCGGAGCGCTTCGTTGCGGACCCGTTCTCGGACGATCCCGCCGCGCGCCTCTACCGCTCGGGCGACCTGGCGCGGTGGCGGGCGGACGGCGGCATGGAGTACCTGGGCCGCAACGACCAGCAGGTAAAGATCCGCGGCTTCCGCGTGGAGCTGGGCGAGATCGAGACGCGCCTGGCCGAGCACGCGGACGTGCGCGAGGCGGCCGTGCTGGCGCGCGAAGATGGCGCCGGCGAGAAGCGTCTTGTCGCCTACTACGCCGCGCCCGAGGCGATCGGCGCGGACGTGCTGCGCGCCCACCTGGGCGAGACGCTGCCGGAGCACATGATCCCCGCGGCCTTCGTGCGGCTGGACACGCTCCCGCTGACCCAGAACGGCAAGCTGGACCGCCGCGCGTTCCCCGCGCCGGAGAGCGCCGCCTTCGCCACGCGCGAGTACGAGGCGCCGAGCGGGGAGGTGGAGGAGACGCTGGCCGCCATCTGGGCCGAGGTGCTGGGGGTGGAGCGCGTGGGGCGGCGCGACCACTTCTTCGCGCTGGGCGGGCACTCGCTGCTGGCGGTGCAGCTCATCTCGCGCGTGCGGCGGGCGCTGGGCGTGGAAGTGGCGTTGGGCGACCTTTTCGCGCGCCCCACGCTCGCGGAGTTCGCGGCGGGGCTGGCGACGGCGGGCCGCTCGGAGCTGCCGCCCATCGTGCCGGTGGACGCAAACGAGCGGACGGCGCTCTCATTTGCGCAGCAGCGCCTGTGGTTCCTGGAGCAGCTCGGCGCGGCGGGGCGGGTCTACCACATCCCCGTGGGGCTGCGGCTGCGCGGCGGGGTGCACCGCGAGGCGCTGGGACGCGCGCTGGACCGCATCGTCCAGCGGCACGAGGCGCTGCGCACCACCTTCCACACGGTGGATGGCGAGCCCGCGCAGTACGTGATCCCGGAGTCGGGTTTCCCCCTGCTGGACCACGACCTGGACGGGCATACGGATGCCGCGGCGGAGCTGGAGCGGATCGCGCGCGAGGAGGCGGCGGCGCCCTTCCACCTGGAGCGCGGCCCCCTGATCCGCGGGCGCTTCGTGCGCATGGGCGAAGACGACCACGTGCTGCTCATCACCATGCACCACATCGTCAGCGACGGGTGGTCCATGGGCGTGCTCACCCGCGAGCTGAGCGCCCTGTACGGCGCGTTCATGCGAGGCGAGCCGGACCCGCTCGCGCCGCTCCCCGTGCAGTACGCGGACTACGCGGCGTGGCAGCGCAAATGGGTGGATGGCGAGGTGCTGCGGGAGCAGGCCGACTACTGGAAGACGACGCTGGGCGGCGCGCCGGAGCTGCTGGAGCTCCCCACGGACCGTCCCCGGCCGGGGGTGCAGGACTACACGGGCGCCTTCGCCGCGCTGGAGCTGGACGAGGAGCTGACGGCGGCGCTGAAGACGCTGAGCCAGAAGCACGGCACCACGCTGTACATGACGCTGCTGGCCGCGTGGGCGGCGCTGCTCGGCCGCCTCTCGGGGCAGCAGGACGTGGTGGTGGGCACGCCCACGGCCAACCGCGGCAGGGCGGAGATCGAGGGGCTGATCGGCTTCTTCGTCAACACGCTCGCGGTGCGCGTGGAGCTGGCGGACTCGCCGAGCGTGGCGGAGCTGCTGGGGCGCGTGAAGGAGCGGGCGCTGGGCGCGCAGCAGCACCAGGACATCCCGTTCGAGCAGGTGGTGGAGCTTCTGCAGCCCGTGCGCAGCATGGCGCACACCCCGCTCTTCCAGGCGCTCTTCGCCTGGCAGAACGCGCCCACGGGGAGCCTGGAGCTGCCCGGCGTGGCGCTGGAAGCCATCGCGGGGAGCGAGCAGGTGACCGCCAAGTTCGACATCTCGCTCTCCCTTCACCAGGCGGGCGAGCGCATCTCGGGTGGCGTGGAGTACGCGACGGCGCTCTTCGACGAGGCCACCATCGAGCGCTACCTCGGCTACTTCCGCGGCCTGCTGCGGGCGATGGCCGCGGACGACGCGCGCCCGGTGGACCGCATCCCCCTGATGGGCGGGGCGGAGCGCGCGCGCGTGCTGCGGGAGTGGAACGCCACGGACGCGGAGTTCCCGCGCGAGGCCGTCCACACGCTGTTCGAGGCGCAGTGCGCCCGCACGCCCGGCGCGACCGCCGTGGTGCACGGCGACCGCGCGCTGACGTACGAGGAGCTCAACGCGCGCGCCAACCGCCTGGCGCACCACCTCCGCGCGCGCGGCGTGCGCGCCGGGGAGCGGGTGGCCGTGCTCGTGCCGCGCTCGGCGGAGCTGGTGGTGACGGAGCTGGCCGCGCTCAAGGCCGGCGCCGTCTACGTCCCCATCGACCCCACCTTTCCAGCGGAGCGTGTGGCGCGGATGGTGTCCCGGTGCGGCGCGCGCTTCTCGCTCGCGCTCGCCGGCGACGTAATCCCCGCGATCCCCGCGGAGCGCATCGACGTGGATGGGGATCTGGTTGGCTCCGCCAACAATCTCGGGGAGGCGGTGGATCCGGAGGCGCCCGCGTACGTGATGTACACGTCGGGCTCCACCGGTACGCCCAAGGGCGTGGTGGTGCCTCACCGCGCCATCGTGAGCCTCGTATCGAACAACCGCTACGCGGACTTCGGGCCGGACGACCGGGTGGGCTTCGCCTCGAACCCGGCGTTCGACGCGAGCACGGTGGAGGTGTGGGCGCCGCTGCTGCACGGCGGGCGCGTGGTCGTCATCCCCCAGGACGTGCTGCTGGACCCCGCGCGCCTCGCGGCCGAGCTGGTGGAAAAGCGCGTGGGGGTGATGTGGATGACCGTAGGCCTCTTCAACCGCTACGTGGACGTGTTGGCTGGCGTGCTGCCGGGGATGCGCATGGTGATGGTGGGCGGCGACGCGCTGGACCCGCGCGTGATCGCCCGCGTGGTGGAGCGGCACAAGCCGCGGAACCTCCTCAACGGCTACGGGCCCACGGAGACGACCACCTTCGCCCTCACCCACCTCATCACCGAGGTGCCGGAGGGGGCGCGCAGCATCCCGCTGGGCCGGCCCATCGGCAACACGCGCGTGTACGTGCTGGACGCGGGTGGCGAGCCGGTGCCCGTGGGTGTGGCGGGCGAGCTCTACATCGCCGGGGCCGGGGTGGCGCTGGGGTACCTGGGGCAGCCCGCGCTCACGGCCGAGCGCTTCGTGCCCGATCCGTTCGCGGGCGGGCGCATGTACCGCACGGGCGACCTGGCGCGCTGGCTGGCGGATGGGACCATCGAGTTCCTGGGCCGCAACGACTTCCAGGTGAAGGTGCGCGGCTACCGCATCGAGTTGGGCGAGATCGAGGCGCGCCTGGCCGAGCACCCCGCCGTGCGGCAGGCGCTCGTCATGGCCCGCGAAGACGTGCCGGGCGACAAGCGGCTCGTGGCGTACTACGTGGGAATGGACAAAGTGGACGCGGAGGCGCTGCGCGTGCACCTCCTCGAATCGCTCCCGGAGTACATGGTGCCGGCGGCCTACGTGCCGCTGGACGCGTTCCCGCTCACCTCCACCGGCAAGACGGACCGCCGCGCGCTGCCCGCGCCCGCGGGCGACGTGTACGCCACGCGCGAGTACGAGGCGCCGGCGGGCGAGGTGGAGCAGGTGGTGGCGGGGATCTGGAGCGAGGTGCTGCGGGTGGAGCGCGTGGGGCGGCGCGACCACTTCTTCGAGCTGGGCGGGCACTCGCTGCTGGCGGTGCAGCTCACTTCGCGCGTGCGCCAGGCGCTGGGGGTGGAGGTGGGGCTCGGCGAGCTCTTCACCCGCCCCGTGCTCGCCGACTTCGCGGCCGGGCTGGCGACGGCCGCGCGCGCCAGCCTGCCGCCCATCGTGCCGGTGGACGCAAACGAGCGGACGCCGCTCTCGTTCGCGCAGCAGCGGCTCTGGTTCCTGGAGCAGATGGGCGCGGCGGGCCGCGCGTACCACATGCCCGTCGCGCTCAGCCTGCGCGGCGCGCTGGACCGCGACGCGCTGGTGCGTGCGCTCGACCGCATCGTGGAACGCCACGAGGCGCTGCGCACCGTATTCCGCCTGGTGGATGGCGAGCCGGCGCAGATGGTGGCGCCCGCGGCGCGCTTCCATCTCACGGAGCACGACGCCACGGACGCGGAGCGCCTGGTGGCGGAAGAGGCCGCCGCGCCCTTCGACCTGGCCGCCGGGCCGCTGATCCGCGGCCGCCTGGTACGGCGCGCCGACGACGAGCACGTGCTGGCGGTGACGATGCACCACATCGTCAGCGACGGCTGGTCCATGGGCGTGCTGGTGAAGGAGCTGAGCACGCTCTACGGCGCCTTCGCGCGCGGCGAGGCGGATCCTCTCGCCCCGCTGCCCGTGCAGTACGCGGACTACGCGGCGTGGCAGCGGCGCTGGGTGGATGGCGAGGTGCTGCGGGAGCAGGCGGAGTACTGGAAGACGACCCTCGCCGGCACCCCGGAGCTGCTGGAGCTGCCGGCGGACCGCCCGCGACCGGCGCAGCAGAGCCACGCCGGCGCGTACGCGCCCCTGGTGCTGGACGAGGAGCTGACGGAGCGCCTTCGGGCACTCAGCCAGCGCCACGGCGCCACGCTGTACATGACGGTGCTCGCCGGCTGGGCGGCGACGCTGGGCCGTCTCTCGGGCCAGGACGACGTGGTGATCGGCTCGCCCACGGCCAACCGCGGACGTGCGGAGATCGAGGGGCTGATCGGCTTCTTCGTCAACACCCTCGCCCTGCGCGTGGACCTGTCGGGCGCGCCCACGGTGGGCGGGCTGCTGGAGCGGGTGAAGGCGCGTGCCCTGGAGGCGCAGGCGCACCAGGACATCCCCTTCGAGCAGGTGGTGGAGCTGGTGCAGCCGGCGCGCTCCCTCGCCCACACCCCGCTGTTCCAGGTGATGTTCGCCTGGATGAACGCGCCCATGGGCACGCTGGAGCTGCCGGGGCTCACGCTGGGCGCGGCGGGCACGTCGCCGCACGTGACCGCCAAGTTCGACCTGCTCCTCACCCTTTCCGAGTCGGATGGAAGGATCGCAGGTGGCGTGGAGTACGCGACGGCGCTCTTCGACGCGGCCACCGTCGAGCGGTACCTGGGCTACCTGCGCCGCGTGCTGGAGGCGATGGCGGACGGCGACGAGCAGCCGCTGGACCGGCTCCCCCTGCTGCCGCCCGCGGAGCGCCGCCAGGTGGTGCACGCGTTCAACGACACGGCCGCCCCGTTCCCCTCCGACGCGTGCATCCACGAGCTGTTCGAGGCGCAGGTGGAGCGCACGCCGGGCGCCATCGCGGTGGCGTTCGAGGGCACGCAGGTGAGCTACGCGGAGCTCAACGGGCGCGCAAACCGCCTCGCGCACCACCTGCGCGCGCTGGGCGTGGGGCCGGACGCGCGCGTGGCCATCTGCCTGGAGCGGAGCGTGGAGATGGTCGTGGGCCTGCTCGCCATCCTCAAGGCCGGCGGCGCCTACGTCCCCATCGACCCTGCGTATCCCGAGGACCGGCTGCGCTACATGCTGGACGACAGCGCCCACGCCGTGCTCCTCACGCAGAGCTCGCTCGCCCCGCGCTTCACGGGCGGCGCGGCGCCGGTGGTGGACCTGGAGGCGGATGCGTGGCGGTGGGCCGGGCAGGCGGAGGCGAATCCGGAGCGGGCGGGGCTCACGCCGGGCCACCTGGCGTACGTCATCTACACCTCCGGCTCCACCGGCATGCCCAAGGGCGTGATGCTGGAGCACCGCGGCGTCGTCAACCGGCTCGCGTGGATGGAGCGCACGCACCGCATGCAGCCAGGCGAGTCGCTGCTGCAGAAGACGCCGTTCAGCTTCGACGTGTCGGTGTGGGAGTTCTTCTGGCCGCTGATGACGGGCGCGCGCCTGGTGATGGCGCGTCCGGAGGGGCACCGGGACCCGGCATACCTGGTGGAGACGATCCGGCGGGAGCGCATCACGCGCATCCACTTCGTCCCCTCCATGCTGCAGATCTTCCTGGAGCACCCCGCCTCGGCCGAGTGCGCGGAGCTGCCGTGGGTGGCGTGCAGCGGCGAGGCGCTGTCGGGGGCGCTCGTGCGGCAGTTCCACGAGCGTTTGCCGGTGGCGCACCTGCACAACCAGTACGGGCCCACGGAGTCGGGCGAGGTCACCGAGTGGAGCTCCGCGCCGGGCGACACGGGGCGCGTCACCATCGGGCGGCCCATCCCCAACACGCGCATGTACATCCTGGGCCGCGGCGGCGAGCCGGTGCCGGTGGGTGTGGCGGGCGAGCTGTTCATCGGCGGCGTCGCCGTGGCGCGCGGGTACCTCAACCGGCCGCGGCTCACGGCGGAGCGCTTCGTGGCGGACCCGTTCAGCGGCGGGCGGATGTACCGCACGGGCGACCTGTGCCGCTGGCTACCGGACGGTACAATCGAGTACCTGGGGCGCAACGACTTCCAGGTGAAGATCCGCGGCTTCCGCGTGGAGCTGGGCGAGATCGAGGCGCGCCTGGCCGAGCATCCGCGCCTGCGCGACGCGACCGTGCTCGCCCGCGAGGACGAGCCCGGCGACCGCCGCCTCGTAGCGTACTACGTGGGCGACGAGGTGCCGGCGGAGGCGCTCCAGGGCTTCCTCTCCGAGCGGCTCCCGGAGTACATGGTGCCCTCCGCGTTCGTGCGGCTGGAGGTGCTCCCGCTCACGCCCAACGGCAAGCTGGATCGCGGCGCGCTCCCGGCCCCGGGCGGCGGCTCGCACGCCACGCGCGGGTACCAGGCGCCCGTGGGTGAGGTGGAGACGGCGGTCGCTGAGATCTGGGCGGAGGTGCTCAGGGTGGAGCGGGTGGGCCGCCACGATCACTTCTTCGCGCTGGGCGGGCACTCGCTGCTGGCGGTGCGCGTCGTCTCGCGGGTGCGGCAGGCGCTGGGTGTGGAGGCGGAGCTGGGCGACCTCTTCGTGCGTCCCGTGCTGGCGGAATACGCGCGCGGGCTGGCCACGGCGGCGCGCTCGGCGCTCCCCCCCATCGTCCCGGCGGAGCGTGAAGGGCCGCTGGCGCTCTCTTTCGCGCAGCAGAGGCTCTGGTTCCTGGAGGAGCTGGGCGGCGCGGGCCGGGCGTACCACATCCCCGCCAGCCTGCGCCTGCAGGGGCCGCTGGACCGCGACGCCCTGCGTGCCGCGCTGGACCGCATCGTGGAGCGGCACGAGGCGCTGCGCACCGTATTCTCGGAGGTGGACGGGCGCCCCGTGCAGCTCGTGATGCCGCGCGAGGAGAGCGGCTTCCCCCTCGCCGAGCACGACCTGCGCGGCGACCCGGCGGCCGGCGACGAGCTGCGCCGCCTCCTGGCCGAGGAGTCGGCCGCACCCTTCAGTCTCCAGCGCGGCCCGCTGGTGCGCGGCCGGCTGGTGCGCCTGGGCGACGAGGACCACGCGCTGCTCGTGACGATGCACCACATCGTCGCGGACGGCTGGTCCATGGGCGTGCTCACCCGCGAGCTGAGCGCGCTGTACGGCGCCTTCTCGCGCGGCGAGCCCGATCCGCTCGCCCCGCTCCCGGTGCAGTACGCGGACTACGCGGCCTGGCAGCGGAAGTGGGTGGACGGCGAGGTGCTGGAGGCGCAGGCGGATTACTGGAAGACGACGCTCACCGGCGCCCCGCCGCTGCTGGAGCTCCCCTCCGACCGGCGCCGGCCGGCGGTGCAGAGCCATGCGGGCGCCTTCGCAGCGCTGGAGCTGGACGAGGAGCTGACGGCGGACCTCAAGGCGCTCTCACAGCGCCACGGCGCCACGCTGTACATGACGCTGCTGGCCGGATGGGCGGCGACGCTCGGCCGCCTCTCGGGCCAGGACGACGTGGTGGTGGGCTCGCCCACGGCCAACCGCGGGCGCGCGGAGATCGAGGGGCTGATCGGCTTCTTCGTCAACACCCTCGCCCTGCGCGTGGACCTGTCGGGCGAGCCGTCGGTGGCGGAGCTGCTGGAGCGGGTGAGGACGCGGGCGCTGGAGGCGCAGGCGCACCAGGACATCCCGTTCGAGCAGGTGGTGGAGCTGGTGCAGCCGGCGCGCAGCATGGCCCACGCGCCGCTCTACCAGGCCGCCTTCGCCTGGCAGAACACGCCGGAGCGTGCCCTGGAGCTCCCCGGCCTCACGCTGGGCTCCGCGGGCGCGGCCGCGCAGACCACCTCCAAGCTCGACATCACCCTCGCCCTGCAGGAGACGGGCGGCCGCATCGTGGGCGGCGTGGAGTACGCGACGGCGCTCTTCGACGCGCCCACGGTGGAGCGCTGGCTCGGCTACCTGCGCCGCGTGCTGCGCGCCATGGCCGCCGACGACCTCCAGCCCGTCGGCGCGCTGCCGTTGCTGGCGGAAGAGGAGCGGCGGCGGGTGGTGGAGGAGTGGAACGATACGGACGCCGAGGTCGCGGGCGACACGTTCCACGGGCTGTTCGAGGCGTGGGCGCGCCGTACGCCCCACGCGGTCGCGCTGGTGCAGGACGGCGAGACGCTCACCTACGCGGAGCTGGACGAGCGGGCCGCCCGGCTCGCCCGCCACCTGCGCGGGCGCGGCGTGGGGCCGGAGGCGCGCGTCGCCATCTGCGTGGAGCGCTCGCCGGAGATGGTGGTGGCGCTGCTCGCGGTGCTCAAGGCCGGCGGCGCCTTCGTGCCGCTGGACCCCGCGTACCCCGTGGAGCGGCTGCGCTACATGCTCCGCGACAGCGCCCCCGCCGCGCTGCTGGTGGACCGCGCGGGCCGCGAGGCGGTAGGCGGCAGCGGCGTGCCGATGGTCGAAATGGACGATCAGTGGCCCGACGCGCCGGAGCGGGAGCGGGTCGCGGTGGGCCCGCGGAGCCTTGCGTACATCATCTACACCTCCGGCTCCACCGGCACGCCGAAGGGGGCGATGGTAGAGCACGGCGGCGTCGCGGCGCTGGCCGCGGCCCAGGGTCGCATGCTGGGAGTGACGCCGGAGAGCCGCATCCTCCAGTTCGCCTCCTTCTCCTTCGACGCGGCGGTGTACGAGGTGGCGATGGCGCTCTGCCAGGGCGCCTCGCTGCACCTGCCGCCGCGCCGCACGGTGCTGGCGGGAGATGCGCTGGCGGCGATGGTGGCCGAGCACGCCATCACCCACGCCACGCTCCCGCCCGCGGTGCTCGCCACGCTTCCGGACGACGAGACACTCTCCTCCGTGCGCGTGATGGTGCTTGCCGGCGACGTGCTGACGGGCGCGGTCGCGCGGCGCTGGAGCGCGGGCCGCCGCCTGCTCAACGCGTACGGGCCCACCGAGGCAACGGTGTGGTCCACGGTGCAGGAGGTCCGCGCCGACGACGCGGGGGAGCCCGCCATCGGGCGCCCCATCCCCAACACGCGCGTCTACCTGCTGGACGCGCGCGGCGAGCCGGTGCCCGTGGGCGTGGCCGGCGAGCTGTACATCGGCGGGGCGGGGGTGGCGCGCGGCTACCTCAACCGTCCCGAGTTGACCGCCGAGCGCTTCGTGGCGGACCCGTTCGGCGGCGGACGGATGTACCGCACGGGCGACCTGGGCCGCTGGCTACCGAACGGTACCATCGATTTCCTGGGCCGCGCGGACTTCCAGGTAAAGGTGCGCGGCTTCCGCATCGAGCCGGGCGAGATCGAGGCGCGCCTGGCCTCGCACCCCGGCGTGCGCGACGCCGTGGTGACCGTGCGCGCGGACGCTTCCGGCGGGCGCCGCCTGGTGGCGTACTTCGCGGGCGATGCCTCCGTCGAGGTGATGCGCGCGCACCTGGCGGATCACCTGCCGGAGCACATGGTGCCCTCCGCCTTCGTGCGGCTGGACGCGCTTCCCATCACCCCCAACGGCAAGATCGATCGGCGCGCGCTCCCGGCGCCGGAAGCCGCGGCGCACGAGGCGCGGGAGTACGAGGCGCCCGTCGGCGAGACCGAGCAGGCGCTGGCGGAGATCTGGGCCGAGGTGCTGGGCGTGGAGCGGGTGGGTCGCCACGACCACTTCTTCGAGCTGGGCGGCCACTCCCTGCTGGCGGCGCAGGCCGTCTCGCGGGCGCGGCGGGTGCTCGGCGCCGAGCTGGCGCTGGCCGACCTCTTCACCCACCCGACCCCCGCGGCCCTCGCCCGGCGCCTGGCCGGCGGGTCCGCCGAGGCAGAGCCGGACCGCGCCATCCCCGTGCGCACGGGCGGCGCGGGGAATCCGCTCTTCGTGGCGCACGAGGGCACCGGGTCGGTGGCCTACGCCCAGCTCCTCCGGGCGCACCTGGACGACGGCTTCCCGGTCTACGCGCTGCCGGACGCGCCCTCCGCCGGGGAGCGGCCCCGCACCATCGAGGGGCTCGCGGCGCGGCTGGTGAGGATGATCCGCGAAGTGCAGCCGGAGGGTCCGTACCGGCTGGCCGGGTGGTCGCTGGGCGGGCTCCTGGCGTACGAGGCCGCCACGCAGCTCCTGGCCGTGGACGAGGCGGTGGAGCTCGTGGCGATGATGGACACCCACCTCCCCGCCGAAATGGCGGACGAGGACGGGCTCCACGACTACGCGCTCCTCCTGCGCGTGCTGCGCATGGAGGAGGGGCTGGGGGAGGTCGCCGCCCCCGTGCTCCGCGAGCTGGCGGCGGCCGCGTCCAGCATGGAGCCGGAGGCGCTGGTGGCGTGGTGCCACGCGGCGGGCGTCCTGCCGGCGCACGTCACGGCGGAGCGCGTGGGGGGGATGCTGGGCCGGCTGCGCGCCAACCGCCGCGCGCTGCGGGAGTACGTGCCGCAGCCCATCCCGGCACCCGTGCACCTGTTCCCCGCGGAAGAGGGTCCGGACCCGGGCGAGGGGTGGCGTGCGCTGGTCCCGGCGCTGCGGGTGACCCCCGTGCCCGGGAACCACCTTTCCATGATGGAGGCGCCCGGCGCCGCCGCGCTCGGCCGCGGGCTTTCGGGCGCGCTGGCGGGCGGGAGCACGGCGGCGCGCGCGGGCCGGGGATACGCTCCCCTGGTGCGGCTGCGGTCGGGGAGCGCGCGCCAGGCCCCGCTGTTCTGCGTGCCGGGCGCGGGGGCGAGCGTCACCAGCTTCTCGGAGCTGGCCACGGCGGTGGAGGGGTTCGGGCCGGTCTACGGCTTCCAGCCGCGCGGGCTGGACGGCGCGGACATCCCCCACGCCACCGTGCGCGCCGCCGCGGAGTCGTACCTGAGCGCGCTGGAAGAGGTGTACCCCGCCGGCCCCGTCCACCTGCTGGGCCACTCCTTTGGCGGATGGGTGGCGTTCGAGATGGCGGGGAAGCTGCGCCGCGCGGGCCGCCCCGTGGCGTCGCTCACCCTGCTGGACACGCGGGTGCCGGGCGACGAGGCGGCGGAGTACGGCCACACCGACGCCTTCCTCCGCCTGGTGGAGCTCTTTGAGCAGGCGGCGGAGCGCCCGCTCGGCATCGACGCAGCGGCGCTGGATGCGCTGGACGAGCCCGCCAGGCTGCGCCTCCTCCACGGGCGGCTGGTGGGGGCCGGCCTCCTCCCCGCGCGCTCGGACGCCGGCCTGCTCCGCGGCCCGTTCCGCGGCTTCGCGAGCTGCCTGCGCGCCGCCTACACCCCGGACTCCATCGACCCCACCCCGCTCCGCCTGGTGGTGGTGGACGACCCCGCCCTGGACGAGGCCGCGAACCGCCTCCGCTTCCAGGAGCGCGTCGCGGGCTGGCGCCGCTGGGCACCGGAGCTGGTCCCCATCCACGGCTCCGGCAACCACATGAGCGCTCTCAAGCTGCCCCACGTACGGGCGCTCGCGCGGATGCTCTGAAAAACGGGGCTCACACAGAGGCACAGAGGCACAGAGACGACTTCATCTCTGTGCCTCTGTGTCTCTGTGTGAGCCCTCTTTTTAGCGGTATCTCACCACGAGCACCGGCCGGTAGCTGGACGTGATGAAGTCGCCGCCGGCGAACACCAGGTAGTCGCTCAGCCCGTCGCCGTCGCGGGCGGTGGAGAAGCGCACGCGGAGCTGCGTGGTGCCCGTGCGGTTGATGGAGCCCAGGCCGGCCGCCGACATCGTGCCCGTGACGGCGGTGCCGATGGTGATGACGGTGGGGCGCGCAAAGGTGACGGCGGCGGGGGAGGAGGCCGCCGCCTCCCAGTCCGCGGCGGCGAGGGCGCAGCTCGCGCCCAGGCAGCCGCCCTGCACGTCGCCCACCAGGGTGCCCAGCGTGGTCCAGGCGGTGCCGAACGGCGTCTGGCTGTAGAAGAGCCTCACCTCCACGGAGGTCACGGTTGCGCCGTCGGGGAGGGCGGAGGTGTTGAAGGAAAGGATGCCGCGCTGCGAGCGGTCCAGGTTGTCGCCCAAGTACACGCTGCTCCCCGTGGAGAAGGTGGAGCCCGTGGTGCCGGTGGACGTACCCGTCTGCGTGTAGCCATCCTCCGCGCCGATGGAGACGAAGGTGGCCGTCTGCTCCGGGGCGGTGGAGGTGATGGTGTACGCGTGCGTCTGCGCGGCGGAGGCGTTCCCCGCCGCGTCCACCCCGTACGCGCGCAGGGTGGCGTTGGCGCGCAGCGTGTGCGTGCCGCGGGTGGCGAAGGTGAGGCGTGTGGCGCTCGTAGCCGGATCGGAGCCGTCCGTCGTGTAGAAGATCGTCCCCGCTTCGTCCAGGCCCAGCGTCACCCGCACCGAGTCCGCGTAGCTCCCCCCCGCCGGCGCCACGGAGAGCGTGGGCGGCGTGGTGTCGCCGGGGCCCGTGGAGATGGTGTAGCCGTACGACTGGGTGGCGGAGGCGTTGCCGGCGGTGTCGGTGCCGTACGCGCGCAGGGTGGCGCTCCCGCGTAGCGTGAGGGTGCCCGAGCGCGCGAAGCTGGCGCGCGTCGCGCTGGTGCGCGGGTCCGAGCCGTCGGTGGTATACCAGACGGTACCCGCCTCGTTGATCGACAGGCTCACCCGCACCGAGTCCGCGAAGCTGCCGCCGGCCGGGGACACGCTGAGCACCGGCGCGGTGACGTCGCCCGGGGGCGTGGTGCCCGCGGAGAAGAAGCGCCACATCTCCTGGCTGGCCTTGGGCCCCTGCGGGTCGGTGTAGCTCCCCGCGGAGCTGCCGCCGGACCAGGCGTGGCCCATGGACGTGACGATCCACTTCTCGGTGAGCGGCTGCCCCGCCGCGTCGTTGTACACGGATCGCACGTAGGCCCGGCCGCCGGCCACCTGGCCGTTCACGGTGAGGTCGGGAATGGAGTCCACCGAGTTGTTGTCGGCGCCATCGTCCACGTAGTCGTTGGTCTGCTGCCACTGGCGCGCCGTCTGGTGCCCGTTGAGCGGGTACACCGTGAAGTCGCTGCTCCCGTGGAACACGATGGTCCGCACCCTCTGCCGGGCGGTGCCCATCGCCTGGTACGCCTTCAGGCCCTGCGCGTCCGGGCTGGGCCCGCCGGCCGAGCCCATGGCGGTGAAGGCGGCCGTGGTGCTCTCCGCCGCCTTGTACTCCAGCCCGGACGCCACGCCGATCCCGCGGAAGACGTCCGGGTAGGTGGCGCCCAGGATCACCGCCATCGCCGCGCCGCCGGAGAGCCCCGCCACGTACACCCGTGCCGCGTCCACCGTGTACTCGCCCCGGATCTTCCCCACGATGCCGGCCAGCAGCGCCGGCTCCCCCGCCCCGCGCGACTGGTGGGCGGGCTCGAACCAGTTCCAGCACTTGTTCTGGTTCGCGCTGGACGGCTGGTCCGGGAAGGCCACGAGGAAGCCGTTCGCCTCACCCACGTTGGTCATCTCGGTGCCGTTGGCGAACTGATCCGGGTCCTGCGTGCATCCGTGCAGCATCATCACCAGCGCCGCCGGCGTCCCCGCGCGGTACCCGGTGGGCACGTACAGCTTGTAGCTGCGCGTCCCCGCGCCGCCGGTGAAGGTGCCCGAGAGCCACTGCCCCGGCGCCGTCTGCGTGCGCGGGCTCGCCGGTGCCGCGGGCCGCGGCGGGGTGGCGACATCGGCGCACGCCGCCGTGAGTGCGCAGGCCGCGAGCGCGGTACCTCGGAGGAAAGGGTTCATGGATGGCTCGTGTGGAGGAGGAACGATCGCCGGGGCACCGGCCGGTGCCTCCGGACCGCATTCCATCCACGAGCCGCCGCGGGCACGTCGGGCGGGGGCAGGAGGGAACGCAGGGGCAGGGGGAAGTGCGTGAGTGCGTTGGTGCGTGAGTGCGTTGGGATGGACCGCGCTGAGAGGGCCCTCACCCCCCGACCCCCTCTCCCATAAATGGGCGAGGGGGCGCATCTTCTGTGTCCGCGCGGCGAGGGGGCCTGGCGGAACCGCTGCTTCCAGAGCCGCGGCCCACGCGCACTGTGGGTGCGGCAGGATGGCCGGAGTGCGCCCCCCTCTCCCATGTTTGGGAGAGCGGGGGTCGGGGGGGTGAGGGCCCTCTCCGCACGCACCGCCTCATCAGGCACTAGGCACTAGGCACTAAGCACCAGGCACTCGCAGTTCAACGCACTCACGCACTAACGCACTCACGCACTTTTCTTCTCACTCCCAACGCAGCTCCCACTCGCAGAACGCGTCGCCCTCCACCGAGCAGCGCACGTGTCGCACGGAGGATGCTGTGCCGCCGGCCAGCTCCACGGAGCGCAGGAGGCCGCCCGTCTGGCGGCGGCAGAAGGTGGTGTCGCCGGGGTCGAAGCCGACGAGGCGCAGGACGGCGCGGCCGGGCTCGGCCTCCACCACCTCCATGTTCCCGGGCTGGTAGAAGAGCCGGAAGAGGGAGACGCGCTGCGTGAGGAACTCCAGCGGCGACTGCTTCAGGAGGATGCCGCCGTAGAGCTGCACCCCCGCGCCCTCGATGGAGTACGCACCCGAGCGCTCCGGCCACCCCGGGTCCGCGGGCCCCAGCACGGCGTCCACCGCGCGCCAGAGCGACCTCATCAGCTCCATCGGCACCTCGTCGGTGGGCGCCACGGTTGCGACGGCGCGCCGCTCGTCCGGGCGCAGGCGGCCCAGTACGGCGTCCACCGCGCCGTCGCCCGCGCGCTCGGCCACGAAGGCGAGCGTGGAGCGCAGCGCCGAGCCCTTGGCGCGGGCGGTCACCGCGCCACCTCCGTGGGCGCCCAGCGGAGCAGCGCCGCGCGGTCCGGCTTGCCGGAGCCGAGCCGCGGGATCTCGGGGAGGATCAGCACGGAGCGCGGGACCTTGTACGCGGCCAGGCGCGCCCGCGCGTGGGCCACCACCTCCGCCTCGCCCGTGGCGTACTCGCCGGCGCGCAGCACCACGAAGGCGCGCCCCACCTCGCCCCAGCGCTCGTCGCTCACCCCCACCACCACCGCCTCGGCCACGCCCGGGCAGTCCGCGAGCGCCGCCTCCACCTCGCCGGGAAAGACGTTCTCGCCGCCCGAGATGTACATCTCCTTGCGCCGCCCGCAGATGGAGTACGCGCCGTCCGCGTCGCGGCGGGCCAGGTCGCCGGTGCGCAGCCAGCCGTCCGGGGAGAGGACCTCGGCGGTGCGCTGCGGGGCGCGCAGGTAGCCCGCGAAGAGCTGGGGGCCGCGCAGCAGGAGCTCGCCGGGCTCGCCGGGCTCCGCCTCGCGCCCATCGGCGGCTTCCAGGCGCATCTCCAGGAAGGGGACGGGCCACCCCACACTGCCGGGCCGCGCGCGGGCCTCCTCATCGGAGATGGAGAAGCAGTTGGGGCCGCACTCGGTGAGGCCGTACCCCTCGCGGAAGCGGTATCCCGCCGCCCTCACCCGCTCGGCCAGCGTCGGCGGGCAGGGCGCGCCGCCCGACACGAAGGCGCGCAGCCGCGGCAGCGTCCGCCCCCAGCGCGGGCTCTCGGTGAGCATCAGGAGCTGCGTGGGCACGGTGAGCGCCGTGGTGATCCCCTCCTCTTCCACCGCGGCCAGGAAGCCTTCCGCGTCGAAGCCGTCAAAGAGCACCACCGTGGCGCCACGGTGCCAGGCGGGGGTGGCGAAGACGTTCCATCCCCCCGTGTGGAAGAGCGGTGTGGATACCGGGACGACATCGTCCGCGCCCAGCTCCCACGCGGTGGCCGTGGCGACCGCGTTCCACACGATCTGCCGGTGCGGCAGGACGGCGCCCTTGGGCGCTCCCGTGCTCCCGGAGGTGTAGAGGACGAGCGCCGCGTCTTCGCCGCCCAGCTCCACGTCGGGCGCCGCGGGGCCGCCGCGGGCCAGGAGGGCCGGGACGTCGCGGTCCAGGTCGATCCACTCCACCCCCTCCGTCAGCGCGCGGAAGCGCTCCTCGCCGAAGACGAGCTCCGGGCGCGCATCGGCCAGGATGGGCGCGAGCTCGCGCGCGGCGAGGCGCCAGTTGAGCGGCACCAGCGCGGCACCCACCCGCCCGCAGGCGAAGAAGAGCTCCGGGATCTCGTGGCGGTTCCCCGCGAGCACGCCCACCAGCGCGCCCCGCCCGATGCCGCGGGCGCGCAGCAGCGCGGCCCAGCGGTCGGCGGCGGCGTCCAGCTCGGCGTAGCTCAGGCGCACTCCGCGGGTGCGGTCCACCAGCGCCGTGCGGGCGGGCGCGGCGCGCCGCCAGAAGCGCAGCGGATCGGGGTGCGTCGGGAAGGTGGCGGGCATGGCTTCAGCGCGTGTGGGCGAGGAAGAAGCGGAGCATCTCGCGCGTGGCGTCCGGGCCGCGCGCGTCCGTGTAGGTGCCCTCGGGCGACCCGCCGGACCAGGCGTGGCCCAGCCCTTCCACCGTCCACACCTCCAGGAACGGGCCGTACACGTCGCGGGTGGCCGTATCCACCGCGTGGCGCTGGAAGTCCTTGAGGCCGCCCGCGCGCGCCCACTGCGCGGCGAGCTGGCGGCCGTTCTCCGGCTTCACCACCGGGTCCGCCGCGCCGTGGAAGACGATGAGCGGCACCGCCTGCGCGGCGGCGATGGAGTCCGGGACCGCCGCGCCGCGCTGCATGGCCGCGAGCGCCTGCGGCACGGTGGTGGCCGCGCGGTACGCGACGCCGGAGTGTGCGCCCGCCGCCGCGAAGAGCTCCGGATACGCCACCGCCGTGTTGATCGCCATCGCCGCGCCCGCGGAGACGCCGGCCACGTACACGCGCCGCGGGTCCACGCGCCGCGCCGCCGTCACCTCGCGCGCGATGCCGGCCACCAGCGAGGGCTCGCCGCCGCGCGCCTGGTGGGCGGGATCGTACCACGACCAGCACTTCTGCGGATTGTGCGCCCCCGTCTGCTCCGGGTACGCCACGATCACCCCCGCCCCGGCCGCCGCCTGGTTGAAGCGCGTGCCCCGCGCGAAGTCGTCCGGGTCCTGCGTGCACCCGTGAAGCATCACCACCAGCGGAGCGCCCTCCCCGGCACCCGCAGGCACGAACAGCCGGTACCTCCTCGACCCCGCCTCGCCCGCGTGCGTGTGCCACTCCCAGCTCCCGCTCGTATCCGCCGCGAGCGCCGCCATCACCATGAGTGCAGCCATCATCTTTTCATCAGAGCAAAGGTGATCTCACAAAGAGGCACAGAGCCACGGAGGAATTCGTCTCTCTGTGTCTCTGTGCCTCTGTGTGAGCCATTCAGTTACTTCGTGTCGAACCGCAGCCCCAGGAACACCATCGTGCCGATCTCCGGCATGTTGATCATCTCCATGTGGCGCTGGTCGAAGCCGCACCCGCCGTCATCGTCCGCCGTGGCCGGGTTGTCGCTCGTGCAGCCGAACAGGTTGCTGACGCCCAGGTTGATGGCCGAGCGGAAGCGCGGCACCCGGTACCCCACGTTCAGGTCCAGCGTGGAGAAGGTGGGGATGCGCCCCTTGTTGATCCCCGAGTTGAACTGGTACCCATTGACGTAGCGCGCCGTGAGGCCGCCCTGCCAGTTCCCCATGTCGCGCAGGCGGGTGCCCAGCGTCCACTTGGTGACGGGCGAGTTGAGCGCCGTGGCCTCCACCTCGCCGGGGACGTTGGTGTCGATCCCCGTGATGCCGTCCAGCTCCACCAGCGACACGGTGCCCGTGAAGTCCACCTTGCGGCTCAGCACGTAGTTGGCCGCGATGTCGGTGCCCTTGAGCGTAGCCTCGCCCAGGTTGAAGTAGGTGAGGGCGATCTGCGGCTTCCCGGCCTCGTCGGTGAGCGCGTTGCCGTCCGCGCCGTACGCCGTGGTGGCGGCGCCGCCCGCGGCGAAGGGGTTGGCGATGATGGTGAGCGGGCTCATGAAGTTCTGGTAGCGGCTGTAGTAGCCCGCCACGTCCACGAACAGCCGGCCGTTGATCAGCGCCTTGTAGCCCACCTCCCAGGTGCGGTTCTCCTCCGGCTCCATGGGCGAGTAGGTGCGCACCACCGCGCCCGCGGCGTTCTTGACCGTGATGCCGTCGCGGTTGCCGAACACGCCGATGGAGGGCGCGAAGTTGGGGATGTAGAAGTTGGTCTGCAGCGTGGACGGGCTCTTGAACGCGCGGTTGAAGAAGGCGCGCACCGAGTGCCCCGGCACCGGCGTGAACACCAGGCCGGCCTTGGGCGAGAACTGTGCGTCGTAGTTCTCGTGGTCGTCGTAGCGCCCCGCCAGCATCAGCTTGAGCTGCGGCAGCAGCGGCGTCTCCGTCTGCATGTACACGCCGCGCTGGTCGATGGTGAGGTCCTCGCCCGTAAGGCGGTCGGTGAGCCACTGGCGCTCGCTGCTCACCACGTCGTGCCGCACCTGCGCGCCCCACACCACGCTGGTGTTGAGCAGCGGGCGCACGCGGAAGTTGTTCTGGAACTCGGCCGCGTAGAGCTGACCGTTGCTGGGCCAGTCGGACATCTGCCGGATCTCCTCGTCGCTCATGGCGGCCAGGGCCGGGGTGGCGCGGAACGAGGTGTAGCGGTTGGCCGCGTAGCTCTTGCCCGCGTCGGACTCGGTGTGGTACGCCGTGAAGTAGAAGCGCGGCAGCGTGGCCTTGAACTGCTGCGTCTGGTACGTCCAGTCCACGAGCTGGTTGCGCCCCACGTTGGTCTGCCCCACCCCGTTGGTGCGGCTCCACCCGCCGTTGACCTCGAACTGCGCGTCGCCGCGGTAGTACACCACGGCGCCGGTGCCGCGGGTCACGTCGCTCTCCCAGTTGAGCCCCGTGGTGTCGCCCACCGAGGTCTCCAGCGGCGAGGTGGCCGCCGCCGTGGCGCGGATGCGGTTGCTCCAGTCGTTGAACTGGTTGTACTCGCCCGCCACCTTGTAGCCGAAGCTGCCGCGCACCCCCGCGTGGCGCGCCTGCACGTCCGTGTACTGCCGGCTGCCGCCCGCCACCTCCACCTGCGTGCCCGGAAACTCGCGCGGGTCCTTGCTCTGCAGCGTAAGCACGCCGTTGGACGCGTCCGCGCCGTACAGCGCCGAGCCGGGGCCCACCACCACCTCGATCCCCGCCAGGTCGATCTTGGGGATGGCCGTGAGGGAGCCCACCGGCAGCCCGTTCTCGGGGAGCACGGCGATGCGGCCGTCTTCAAGCATCAGCATGCGGTTGTTGAAGGAGGAGTTGAAGCCGCGCGCGTTGATCCCCACGCTGGTCATCCCCACCTGCACGAAATCGAGCCCGTTGGCCTGCTTCAGCGCGCCCACGAAGGAGCCGCCGGCCACGTTGTCCAGCACCTCGGGCCCCACGCGCGTCACGGTAACGGGCGCCTCGCTGCGGCGCTCGGTGCGGCGGCTGGCGGACACCACCAGCGCGTCCAGCTCCACGGGCGACGTCTCCAGCCGCACGGCCACCAGCGCCTCCTCGCCCGCCGTGACGTTGACGCCGGTGGTGCTGGCCAGGAAGCCCGCGCGCGACACGCGGATCTGCCGCGGCCCGGCGGGGATGCCGGTGAGGGTGAACTGCCCCATCGCGTTGGTGGCGGTGCCGTAGCGGGTGCCCACCACCGTCACCTGGGCGGAGCGGATGGCGTCGCCGTCGGGGCCGGCCACCGTCCCCCGCACCGTGCCGTTCTGGGCGGCCGCGAGGGCCGGGGTGGCGGCCACGGAGGCGGCCAGGAGGAGCGCGCGCCAGGGGAGGCGCCGGGTGCTGCTGATCATGGAAGGATCTCCCATGCTGTGGGAATGTGTGCGCGTCCGCGGTCGCAGTCGCGCGGGTGGTTCTTCGCCGCGTGCATCTATTCGGGCACCATCACCAGCGCCTCGCCCTCCACCACCTTTTCGCCGTCCTGGTTCTCCACCCAGGTGGCCAATCGTACGCGCCGCTTCGCCGCCATCGTCTCCGCCACCTCCACCCGCGCCGTCACCGTGTCGCCGATCCTCACCGGCCGCAGAAAGCGCAGCCCCTGCGACAGGTAGATGGTCCCGGGCCCCGGCAGCCGCATGGCCAGCACGGTGGAGATGAACGACGCCGAGAGCATCCCGTGCGCGATCCGCCCCGCGAACGGCCCCCGCTCCGCCGCCACCGCGTCCACGTGCGCGGGGTTGAAGTCCCCCGTCACCCCGGCGAACATCACCACGTCCGCCTCCGTGACCGTCTTGCTGAACTCCGCCTTCATGCCGACGGCGATCTCTTCGATTTTCACTGAAGTGCGTTGGAGTGCGTGAGTGCGTGAGTGCGCTGAAGGGGGCCCTCACCCCCCCGACCCCCGCTCTCCCATAAATGGGAGAGGGGGGCGCATCCTCTATGTCGCGGCGACGTGAACCCCTCTTGCCAGCCGCATCCCTTGTAGGGCGCGATTCATCGTGCCCGTGCCTTCCGTCCAGACGCCGCCTGCTCCCGCCCGCCGATCTCTCGTGGGGGCCGCCCTGCGTGGCTGCCCGCCCCCTCCGCCCCGCCCCATCTCTCGGCCCCCCCCATCCGCCCCCCCACCAACCCCGCGCCGCGCACCGCCCCGGTCAGCCCCACCGCGACCCTCCAGTCCCCGCAGGGGGACTTCGTGTAGTCGTTGCAGCGATTTCAATCGCCCGGTGCAGTTCCGCACACACGCACACACGCACTCACGCACTCCTCCCCTCACACGCTCATCACCATCCGTACATCCGCGTCCAGCGCGGCGGCGGCGCGGTGGCGGGTGAGCCATGAGACGGCAAAGAAGACCAGGATGGAGAGGACCAGCGAGAGGCCGGAGACGGAGACGCCCGTGGGGAACGAGTAGGCCCTGAAGTAGGAGAGCGTCTCGAAGACCAGCGTGATCCCCAGGCCCGTGAGGATGGAGGCCACGGCGCCCTCGCGGGTGGCGCCCTCCCAGTTGAGCCCGATGGCGAGCGCCGGCACGAAGGTGGAGGCGAACAGGCCCCATCCAAAGATCCCCAGGAAGGCCACCACCGCGCCCGGAAGCAGCGCCAGCACCGCCGCCGCCAGCGAGATCGCCACGGTGGACACGCGGCCCCACAGCAGCTCGTTCCCCACCTTGCGGCCGAACGCCACCGGCAGGTCGTGCGTGATGGCCGCCGCGCCGATGCTCATGAACGAGTTGACCGTGCTCATGATGGCCGCCGCCACGCCCGAGAACACCAGCGCGGCCAGCCACACCGGCACGTAGCGCAGCAGGAACACCGGGGTGGCGTCGTCGGGGCGCGGCAGGGGCGCCATCTGCCCGCTCGCCACCAGCGCCTTGGTGGCCACCCCCACGCCGAAGTACAGCAGCATGGTGATGACGAGCGCCACCGTAACCAGCAGCGGGTACCACTTGAGGCGGCGCGGGTCGCGCAGCATGTAGAACTTGTGGATGACGTGCGGCTGCCCCATCGACCCCACGCCGAACACGAAGAAGAGCGAGAGCGCGGCCAGCGGCCCCATCTTGCCGAACGGGCCCAGGAACGCCGGGTCGGACGCGAGGATGGTGTTGGAGATGCCCCCCATCCCGCCGCCCACCCTGAGCGTGAAGACGAAGACGAGCACCGACGCCACCGCCATCAGCGAGCCCTGGAAGACGTCCGTGTACACGCCCGCCAGGATGCCGCCCGCCACCGAGTAGGCCAGCACGATCGCCATCCCGATCCACACCCCCAGCGCCAGCCCGGTGCCGAAGATGGCGTCGATCACCAGCCCCAGCGCCAGGAGGTTGGTGGCCATGTAGCCGATCACCGCGATCAGCAGCGCCGCCGCGGACAGCCCCTGCGCCGCCGGCGAGCGGTAGCGCGCGCCCACCGCGTCCGGCACGGTGATGATGTCGCGCACCTCGGCCAGCAGGCGCATGCGCTTGGCGAGCGCCCACGAGGTCATGGACGAGGTGACGGTGGCGGGGAGGATCAGGAACATGGCGCCGATCCCCGCCGCGTACACCAGCCCCGGCCCGCCGATGAAGGCGAAGCCCGAGAGGGTGGCGGACATGGCGGCCAGCGTGAGCGCGATCAGCCCGATCCCCTCCCCCGCCACGAAGAAGTCGCTGGCCGTGCGCGTGCGCCGCGTGGCCCACGCCCCGATCGCCGCCACGATGGCGAAGTAGACCACCGCCACGGCCACGATGGTGGGCTGCGCCAGTTTCGGCAGGTCGCCCGTCTGCAGCAGGATGGTCATACGGCGGTCTCCACTTCGGCGGGCGTGGGGAGGGCGGCGTGCACGGGGGCGGCGCGGAGCTGGCGGGCGGCCATGCGCACCCGCTCCAGGTCCTCGTCGCTCAGCGTCATCTCGTCGAAGGTCAGCGCGTATGCCAGCGGCAGCACCACCAGGGGGAGCAGCCCCACGCCCAGCAGCACGACCGCGGCGCGCAGCGGCAGCCCCAGGTAGAGCGGCGCGCCGACCGTCTCGGCGGGGAGCAGCATGGCCGCCGCGAAGCCGCCGGCCAGGATCAGGAAGGTGAGGGCGAAGGGGATCTTGAGCCGCCCGAACCCGCCGCTCCGCGCCGCGCCCAGCGCCATGGACGCCACCATCATCGTGGCCGTGCCCAGCGCCATCAGCCACGCGCCCCACGCGGGCGGGTCGCCGGGGAGGAAGGCGGATCCGTACGCCGCCGCGATGGCGAGTGTGGAAAGGACCAGCGCGGCGAGCGAGCTCCGTTTGGCCATCATGCGGTCTGGTAGAGGGCGCGCAGCCGGTCGCCGTACTTTTCGGCGATGGCGGCGCGCCGCAGCTTCAGGGTGGGCGTCAGCTCCTCCGCCTCGGCGGTGAGCGGGCGCTCCAGGAGCGCGAAGCGGCGGACCTGCTCGGGGCGCGACAGCCCCGCGTTCACCCGGTCCACCGCGGCCTGCACCTCGTCCAGCAGCTCGGGGTGCGCCAGCGCGTCCGGGGCTTCGAGCGCGCGGGCGCGGGCCCACGTCTCCACCGCCGAGGGCCGCAGCGCGATGAGCGCCGATACGAAGCGCTCCCCCTCGCCAAAGAGCACCGCCTGCCCGATCCACTCCTCCTGCGCCAGCCTGGCCTCGATGGGGAGCGGCGCCACCTTTTTCCCGTTCGAGAGGGCGATCAGCTCCTTCTTGCGCCCCGTCACGCGCAGCTCGCCGCGCTCCGTGAGCTCGCCCAGGTCGCCGGTGTGGAGCCACTCCCCGTCTTCGGAGAAGGTGGCGAGCGTCTCCCGCGGCCGGCCGTGGTACGCGGCGAAGGTGAGCGCCCCGCGCCGGATGAGGATCTCGCCGTCGTCCGCCGTGCGGATCTCCGTGCCGGGCATCGGCGGGCCCGCCGTGTCGAAGGCGTAGCGGTCCGGGCGGTGGAAGGCGACGCACAGGTGCTCGGTGAGGCCGTAGCCGCCCAGGATGCCCAGCCCCAGCGCGTCCAGGTACTCGGCCACCTCCGTGGGCAGCGTGGCGCCGCCCGAGGTGGCGAGCCTCACCCGCCCGCCGAACATCCCGCTCAGCCGCGCCGCGTACGGCGCCGCCACGCCGCTCCACTCCTCCTCCAGCCACGCCGGCACCGCCTCCCCGCCGCGCCGCAGCCCCGCGCGCTGGCGGCCCAGCTCCAGCGCGCGCAGCCAGCGCTCCGCCTCGCCGCCGGTGGCGCGGCCCTGCTCCGAGCGCATCGCCTCGTACGCCTTCTCATAGAAGCGCGGCAGCCCGCCGAACACGGTGGGCCCGTACGCGCGCGCCGCATCCCACACGTGGTTGGCGTCGCCAACCAATGCGGCCTCCATCCCGCACGCGATGCGCGTGTGGAGCCCGAACACCCGCTCGGCGGCGTGGCAGAAGGGGAGAAAGGAGAGCGAGGTGTCGCCGGCGCGCAGCCCCAGCGTGTCCTGGATGGAATCGGCCGAGGCGACGAGGTAGCGGTGGGGGATGGCGGCGCCCTTGGGCTCGCCGGTGGAGCCGGAGGTGTAGATGAGGAGGGCGATGTCGTCCGGGCGCACGGCGGCCGCGCGCGCGTCCACCTCCGCGCCGGTGCCCGACCCGCGCGCCAGCCACGCGCCCCACCCATCGGCGTCGATCACCACCCGCAGCGCGGGGAGCTCGGCGCGCACGGCCTGCACCTTGGCGAGCTGCTCGGGGGTGTCCACCACCACGAATGCGGCGCCGCAGTCCGCCAGCACCTGGCGCACCTGCGCGGGCGCGCTCGTGGGGTAGATGCCCACCGAAACGCCCCCCGCCAGCATCGTCCCCAGGTCCGCGACGGGCCACGCTTCCACGTTGCCGGCCAGCACCGCCACCGCGTCCCCCGGCCGGTGCCCGCACGCGATCAGCGCCCCGGCGAAGGCGCGCGCGGCCTCGCCCCACTGCTGCCAGGTGAGGACGCGCTCGTGCGCCGCCCCGCCGGCCGCCAGCGTGCGCAGCGCGGGCCGGGCGGCGTGGAGCGCCGTGCGCCCCAGGAAGCGGCTGACGGCCGTCTCACTCATCGCCCACCCCCCAGCGGAGCGCGACGCACCCCATCGACAGCCCCGCGCCGGAGCCCGTCATCACCACCAAGTCGCCGGGGCGCAGGCGGCCGGTGCGCGCGGCGTCGTCCAGCGCCATCGCCAGGCAGGCGTTGCCCGTGTACCCCCACTTCTCCATCACCGTGTGGGCGCGCTCCATGGGCTCGCCCAGCGTCTCCATCACCGCCTCGATGGTGGACCGGTTGACCTGCGTCCACAGCCACAGGTCCACCTCATCCACCCCGTGCCCCGCGCGCGCCAGCACCGAGCGCGCGATGCGCGGCCACCCCTCCTCGTTCACCTCGCGGGGATACTTGGTGACGAAGCGCAGCCGGTTGCGGTACCCGCTGCGCAGCACCTCGTCGGTGATGGGCTCGGCCGCCCCCCCCGCGAACACGCCCATCCCCGCGGAGAGCGACCCATCAGCGAAGAGCTCGGAGGCCAGGATGCCCGGCTCCGCCGACCTCGCCAGCACCACCGCGCCCGCGCCGTCCGCGAAGATGGTGGCCGTCTTCTTGTCCGCCGTGTCTAGGAACTTCGACATGGCGTACGCCGCCACCACCAGCACGCGCTCGTAGCGCTCGTCCGCGCGGATGTACTTCCACGCCGCGTCCAGCGCCGTGGCGAACCCCGCGCACGCGCTGTTGATGTCGAACGTCCCCGCCGCGCCCGGCAGCCCCAGCCTTCCGTGCAGCACCGACGACGTGGCGGGCGACACGTACTCCGGCGTGTCGGTGGATACGATCAGCAGGTCCACGTCCTCGGGCGCCATCCCCGCGTCCGCCAGCGCCGCCCTCGCCGCCTCCTCCGCCAGGTCCGCCGTGGACTCGTCCGGCCCGCACCACCTCCGCTCCCGGATCCCCAGCGTCCCGGCCACGAACGCGTCCACGTCCTCCCCCAGCATCGCCGAAAGGTCGGCGTTGGTGAGGATGCGCGCGGGTACCGCGGAGCCGGTTCCGACGATGGAGGCGTGGCGCATGGAAGAAGTGCGTGAGTGCGTTGAAGTGCGTGAGTGCGTCAGGAACAGAAGTGCTGGGTGCTGGGTGCTGGGTGCGGCCCTCTCCTCCAGTCCTCTTCCCCCAAGCCGCTGGGGGAAGAGGCGCATGCTCGGTATCTGCCCGGTAAGGAGTCTTCGTCGGTCCCGCCGCTCCCGCGCCGCGCCCCTCGAGAGCCCCGGGTGCGCCCGGGCGGCTGGAGTGCGCCCCCCTCTCCCAATTTTGGGAGAGCGGGGGTCGGGGGGGTGAGGGCCCCTTTCAGCGCCCTCCGCCCCGTCCCCATCCACCATCCCGCAGTCCCCCTTACGCCCCCGCCTCCCCCGTCGTCCCCCGCACCACCAGCCGCACGGGCAGCGGCCGGTCGGATCGCGGCGCGAAGCTCGGATCATCCAGGCGGCGCAGGAGCAGGCGGGCGGCGCGGGCACCCAGCTCGCGGGCCGGGATGGCGATGGTGGTCAGCTCGGGGGTGAGCACGCTCGCCAGCTCCACGTCGTCGCACCCCACCAGCGACAGGTCACGCGGAACGGAGAGGCCGGATGCCAGGGTGGCCTTGAGCGCCCCGGCCGCCAGCAGGTCGTTGGCGCAGAACACGCCCGTGGGGCGGAGCTTGGCGGCGAGCAGCGCCCTCATCGCCCGCTGCCCCCCGGCGATGGTCGGGGGCGTGCGGCGCACCCACTCGGACCTCACCTCCACCCCGGCCCCGCGCAGCGCCGCAAAGAACCCCCGCTCGCGCATCCGGAACCCGTGCACGTCGGACGCGGGGCCCACGAAGGCGAGGCGGCGATGGCCCAGCGACAGGAGGTGCTCGGCGGCCAGGCGGCCGGCCTCCAGCGCGTCGCTGGCCACCCCGGGCCAGCGGTCCGGCGGCTCGTCCACCAGCACCACCTCCGTCCCCGAGAGCGCGTCGGCGGGGAGCGAGGCGGCGCCCAGCCCGTCCAGGATCAGCCCGTCCACCTGCCGCGCCCGCAGCGCCTCCAGGTGCCGTGCCGCCGAGACCTCGCGCGTGTCGCCGGGAAGGACGACGTACCCGGCCTCGGCGGCCACGCGCTGCACGCCGGTCACCACGTCCAGGTAGAACGGGTTGGAGAGGTCCGGCACCACCACGCCGATGGCGTACGACCGCCCGCGCACCAGCCCGCGCGCCAGGAAGTTCGGCCGGTAGCCCAGCTCCTCGGCCGAGCGCAGCACCCGCTCCCGCGTCGCCGCCGCCACCCGCGCCCGCGGATTGCCGCCCAGCACCAGCGACACCGTCGCCTGGGAGACCCCGGCATGGCGCGCTACGTCGTGCGTGGTGATGGAGCGGATCGGCTGGGACACTCGTTTCCTGTTTGCTGATACGTATTAGCTAATACGTATTGGCAGAGTGGATGTCAAGAGTTTTGTTGGCGGAACGAGAAGAGGCGCGGATCTCTCCGCGCCTCTCCGGCTCATCCCACCCGTGTCGCGATCCACCAGGTGGTGCCGCCGGGATCCTTTACTCCGCCTCGCTTGTCCTCGTCCCCCTTCTGCACCGGCACCTGCACGGACTCCGCGCCGGCATCGAGCGCAAGCTGGTACGTGGCATCCACATCCGCCACATAGACGTGGACGTGCCCCTGCACGGGCGGCCACCCCTCCACGCCGTCGGCGATCATGACGACGGTGTCGTCGATGCGGACCTCCGCGTGAAAGATCTTTCCCGTTTCGTCCGCGAACCGGCGCAGCTCCACGGCGCCGAGAACGCGGCCCAGGAAGTCGATCGTGGCGCCCGCCCCGGCCACGATCAGGTACGGCGACACCGTCGTGTAACCCTGCGGCTTGTGAGTCATCTTCTCTCTGTGTCTCCGTGCCTCTGTGTGAGCCCGCCGTTTACCAGCGCCTGTCCTCGACCAGCAGCGCGTCGGCCGCCTCGGGCGGCAGGCCGGGGGCGAAGAGAAAGCCCTGCGCGTAGTCGCAGCGCAACCCGCGCAGCGACTCGAGCTGGGCGCTCGTCTCCACGCCCTCGGCCACCACGCGCACGCCCAGGTTGTGGGCCAACGCCACGATGGCGTGAACGAGCTGCGCGCTGCGCGGGTCCTGCTCCATCCGGCTCACGAAGGAGCGGTCGATCTTGAGCTCGTCCAGCTCCATGCGGTGAAGGTAGGCGAGCGACGAGTACCCCGTGCCGAAGTCGTCCATGCAGAGCTGCACCCCCAGCTCCTTCAGCCGCCGCAGCGTGGTGCGCACGGGGTCCGCGTTCTCCAGGATCACCGTCTCGGTGATCTCCAGCCACACGCGGCCCGGGTCCACCGCGCAGTCGGCCACGGTGCGCGCCACGTGGTCCGCCAGGTCCGCGTCGCCAAACTGGCGGGCGGAGAGGTTGATGGAGAGAAAGGGCGTGGCGTCCGGCGCTTTCCGCTCCCACTCGGCCAGGCGGCGGCACCCCTCCTCCAGCACCCAGCGCCCCACCTGCGAGATCAGCCCCGTCTCCTCGGCCAGGGGGATGAAGAGGTCCGGGGAGATGGTGCCGCGCTCCGGGTGGTCCCAGCGCAGCAGCGCCTCGAAGCCGGCCAGCCGGCCCTCCGCCAGCGCCACGATGGGCTGAAAGAGCAGGCGCAGCTCGCCGCGCTCCAGCGCGCGGCGCAGGTCCGTCTCCATCTGCAGGCGGTCCACGGCCTCGGCGTGCATGGCGCGGTCGAACACCTCGTAGCGGTTCTTGCCGCGCGCCTTGGCCCGGCTGAGCGCCGCGTCGGCGTTGCGCAGCAGGTCCTCGGGCGTCTCGCGCGCGCCGGTGCCCAGCGCGATCCCCACGCTCGCCGTGGCGAACACCTCCTGCCCCGGGGCCAGCGCAAAGGGCACGGCCAGCGAGTCCAGGAGGCGCTCGGCCATGTGCGTGGCGTCCAGCGCGCTGCGCACGGGGTGAAGGAGCACGGTGAACTCGTCGCCGCCAAAGCGGGCCACGGTCGCGCCCGGGGGCACCGCCGCGGCCAGCCTGCGCCCGATCTCCACCAGCATGCGGTCGCCCACCACGTGCCCCATGGAGTCGTTCACCACCTTGAAGCGGTCCAGGTCCACGAAGAAGACGGCGAGGGAGGGCGCCTCGGGCGCCGTGCGCTCGGCCACGCGCTCCAGCCGGTCCATGAAGAGGGCGCGGTTGGGGAGGCCGGTGAGCGCGTCGTGGAGCGCGCCGTACGCCAGCCGCTCCTCGGCCCGCTTCCGCTCGGTGAAGTCGTGGATGATCCCCTGGAAGCCGCGCACGACCCCGTCCTGCCCGCGGCGCAGCGTGGCGCTCACCAGGCAGTGCAGCGCCACCCCGTCGCGCCGCACGAGCCGTACCTCGAAGTCGCGCACGTAGCCGTCGCGAAAGATCTCGTCGCGGAAGCGCGAGCGGTCCTGCGCGTCGATGTACAGGTCCGCCACGTTGCCGGCCAGCAGCTCCTCGCGCGTGTAGCCGAACTGCTCCACCAGCGCCTGGTTCACCGCCACGAAGCGCCCGTCCAGGGTGGTGATGTAGACGGCGTCGCGGCTCTCCTCGAACAGGGTGCGGTAGCGCTCCTCGCTGTCGCGCAGCGCCTCTTCGGCGCGGGTGCGGGCGGTGATGTCGCGCGCGAAGCCCTGCACCCCGCGCACCTCGCCGTCGCGGCGCACGGCGGTCTCCACCAGCTCCAGCGCCACGGGGTGCCCGTCGCGGTGGCGGGCGATCACGCGGTAGGTGTTGGGCGCCCCGCCCGAGGCCAGGGTGATGGCCGTCTGCGCGTCCACGCCGGCCGGGTCCCACCCCTCGCGCGGGTGAAGCGAGCCGTAGCGCTTCCCCACCAGCTCCTCGGCCGAGTATCCCAGCACGCCCAGCACCGAGGGCGAGATCGACTCGTAGATCCCGTTGACGTCGTGCACGTAAAAGAACACCTGCTCGCTCCCGGCCACCATCAGCCGGTAGCGCTCCTCGCTCACGCGCAGCGCCTCGGCCGCGTGCTCGCGCTCGGTGATGTCGCGGCTCACCCCCAGCGCCCCCACGCGCACCCCGCCCGCGTCGTGCAGCGGGATCACCACCGTTTCCGAGAGCCCCAGGCGCCCGTCCTTGCGTACGAACCTCACTGTCCCCGTCCAGCGCCCCTCCTCGTCCAGCGCGTGAAGGATGCGCCCGTTGAGGTCGCCGCCACTGGGGGGGAGCCACAGGTCCACCGTTTCCCCCAGCACCTCGTCGCGCGTCCAGCCGTAGATGCGCTCGGCGGCCGGGTTCCAGTCGGTGATGCCGCCCGCGGGGTCGGTGATGACCACGGCGTCGTACAGGTTCTCGAAGGCGAGCGCCTGCCGCGCCAGCGCTTCCTCGGCCCGCTTGCGCTCCGTGATGTCGAACGCGGTGCCCAGCCCCGCCGGCTCGCCCAGGTACTCGATGCGCCCGGCCGTGAAGTCCACCCAGCGCTCCTCGCCGTCGCGCCGCACGATCTTGAAGGGGTAGCGCTCCGGCACCTCCTCCCCGCTCTGCCGCGCGAACCCGCGCTGCCGCACCATCTCGCGGTGGTCGGGGTGCACCATCGCCCAGAACTCCAGGGTGAGGAGCTCTTCGCGGCTGTACCCCGTGAGCTCCACCGCCGCCGCGTTGACGTAGCGGAAGTGCGCTCCCTGGTAGATGAAGGTGGCCGCCGCGATCGTCTCGGCCAGCTCGCGGAACTGGAGGTCGCTGGCCCGCAGCGCCGCCGCGTCCACGTCCAGGGCGGCCAGCTCGGCGTCCAGCGAGCGCAGCAGCGCGGCGCACTCGGGCGCCGCGGGGCCGGCGGGGCCGAAGTGCTCGTCTACCAGGCGCCGGAGCAGCGGGTGCACGAATCCTTGAGTGAGGGGATGAGGATGCCGCCATTCCTCGGCAACATAAAGCGGGGCGTCGCGGCCGGGCAAAGGTTTTCCTCGGCTGTTTTTCTCTGTGACTCTGTGCCTCTGTGTGAGCCCGTCTAGGGCATGGGGTTGCAGCCGGACTGCGTGGAGCGGCGGTCGCTGGGGCCGGGCTCGCCGCGGGCGCCGCGCTGCACGGCGACAGTGTACCCGCCGCCCGGCGTGCCCGGCGAGCGAAAGGTGATGGTGCCGTTCTGGTCCGTGCGGTACCAGGGGATGCCGGCGCGCGAGTAGAGCGCCTTGGCCTGTGCGTGCGCGTGGCCGTAGTCGTTGCGCGCCGCCAGCGACAAGGCCACCACCTCCGGGCTCGTGAGCCGCAGGTACCGCTCGGACACGCCGTTGCAGCTCCCGTGGTGGTTCGCCTTCAGCACCGTCACCCGCATCCCCGGCGACGTGTCGTAGCCGGCGCCCGTGTCGAACCAGCGGAGAGCGTCGTGCTCGGCGTCGCCCGCCAGCCACATGCTGAACGAGGCGCTGTCCGGGCCCACCAGCTTCACCGGCGTGGAGCGGTCGTTGGCCTCGCCGCGCGGGAACGGCTTCATCACGTGCAGCCGCGCCCCGCCTCTCAGGCTGAGGGTGCACACGGGCCGGCCATCGCCGCACGGATCGTCCGTCCTGCGATACACCAGCTCGCCACGCCCGCGCCGCGCGGCCACGGAGTCGCGAAGCTGCCGCAGCGCGCCGTTGGTGTACGGATCGCCATTCTCAAAGAAGTAGCGCACCGTGATCCCGCGCGACCTGCGAAAGAGCTCGCGCAGCCCCGCGTGGTGGTCGAAGTGCGGATGCGACAGGATCACCACGTCGATGGTGGAGCGGTTCAGCTCCAGCGAGTCGAGGATCTCGCCCATCCGCCGCGCGTCCGGCCCGCCGTCGATCAGCACGCGGCTGCCGCCGTTGGTGATGAGCGTCGCGTCCCCCTGCCCCACGTCCAGCACCCGCACCACCAGCTCCCGCCCCGAGGCGGGTGCCGCGGGTGGAGCCGCCGCCACGGGCGCCTTCCCCTGCGCCGGCCTGTACGATGCGCCCGCCGGCGCCGACCGCCACGCCACCGAATCGGCCGTGGCCCCCCTGCGGTCGCGCAGCGCCAGCCAGTCGCCCGTGTTCCCCAGCGAGATCCCGCGACCGTAGACGAAGGCGCCCGCCACCGCGTCACCACGCGCCAGCACGGCCCGCCCGCCCGCCGGCACCACCAGCGCGCGCCCCACCACCACCGCCTTGTCGTTCCCCGACGCGATGCTCCACCCGCGCAGGTCCACCGGCGCGCTCCCGCGGTTCCAGACCTCGAACCACTCCCCCGTCTCGTCCGGCACCGCCGAGGGATTGGCCATCACCTCGCTGATCACCACGCGCGGCTGCTGCTGGGTGGCGTCCAGATCCGCGCACGCGGCAAGGAGAAGGGTGGCGAACAGGAAGCGGAGCATGTGCAACCCGGAAGAAGGAAATCTCACACAGAGGCACAGAGCCACAGAGAGCGCGGCTCGTCCGGGTCTCTGTGCCTCTGTGTGAGCCCGCTGTTTCTACTGGAGCGAGATGCTGAGCGTGACTTCGGTGCGGGGGAGCGTCCTGACGCGCACCCCGTCCCACCGCTCTCGCTCAGCGGAGCCCACCGTCACCCCGAGCAGGGCTCCACCGACGGTAGCCACGGTGAGAGCGGGGATGAAATACTCGATCGAGGGATCCTCGGGCTCTCCGCACGTCAGCAGCTCGAACGAGCAGTTCGCTCCCTGGAGCTTGTCGCCGCCGATCAGGACGAGGTAGGCGATCGCGTATCCGGACGCCACCAGCCCCGCGCCGATCAGTGCCCCTTTGCGCATCCCGCGGAGGCTTCCCTGGAGGGCCGAGTGCGTGCCGCGGCTCACCTCGAACCGGCGGATGGCGCTGAACGGAGTGGTCATCAGCGTTCCGTCGCGCTGTATCCGGACGGTGACGGAAGCGCTGTCGACGCTCACCAGAGTTCCGATCTCGGGGCGCATGGAGTGTGTCAGCATCTGCCCTTGATAGAACTGGGGAGCGGACACCCGTACGCGCGCGCCGGGACGCACCTCCGCCGCCTCCTGGGCTGCCGCGCCCGAGGCGGCCAGTCCAACGGCGAGAAGCATTGCGAGAGAGTTGCGGATCATCAGGATTTCACGAACGGGGTAGAGGAGGACGGATCGATGCACACACATCCGGAGCCATTCTCACTCTGTGTCTCTGTGCCTCTGTGTGAGCCCCGCTGTTGCAACGCACGGGCCCGGCACAAAAAAACGAGCCGCCGGACCCAAAGGTCCGACGGCTCGCGGGTCTGCCTCGACCCGGCCGATGCCGCGTGCGGCACCCTGCCGAGGCGGGGTTTCGCTCGCCGTGAGTTCAAGCACCCACGCGGCGGTCGTTTGCCCGTGCCAGATCGAAAGCAGCGTTGTTCTCGGACAAAAGATCACCTCCTTTGTTCACGTTGGACATCGGGCGTGAACCCGCCGGGCCAATCTGGCCCGGGCGACCGCGCAATCCCGCGGTCATTTAACCGCAGCAATGATAACGGGTTCGGCCCCCTCTGTCCACCCCCGCGCGGCACCTGTGCAACCTTTTGCTCCTCATCTCCGTCTAAACAAGCAGAGACCGGTAGCGAGCGCCGCTCGCCGGCCCGTGGAGCCCTCCACGCGGCACGTTCTCCTTGACACCCTCCCCCGCGAGCGGGTACCATGACACTCTGCTACTTCTTTAGCAGAAGCACCTTGCCCGCTCCTCGCAGACAAATCATGCCGAAGTCTCCCCCCACGGCCAACCTCAGCCGCCGCGAGCGGCAGATCATGGACGTCGTCTACCGCCTGGGCCGCGCCGCGGTGGGCGACGTACTCGAGCGCATCCCGGACCCGCCCAGCTACTCGGCGGTCCGCGCGCTGATGCGCATCCTCGAAGAGAAGGGCCACCTGACGCACGAGCAGGACGGCCCGCGCTACGTGTACCTCCCCACCGTGCCGGCGGACACGGCGCAGCGGTCGGCGCTCACCCACCTGGTGCGCACCTTCTTCCAGGGCTCCACCGGGGCCGCGGTGGCCGCGCTGCTGGACCTGGACGACGGCGCCCTGAGCGAGGCGGAGCTGGAGCGGTTGTCGAAGCTGATCGACCAGGCCCGCGGCCAGGAGCAGTGACCATGGAACCCTCCCTCCCCTCCGGATTGACCGAGAGCTGGGCCTGGGCGCTCGCCCTGGTCCTCCTGAAGTCGTCGCTGGTGCTGGCCGCCGCGGCGTTGGCGGCGCGGGCGCTGCGGCACGGCTCGGCCGCGCGGCGCCACCTGGTGTGGACGCTTGCGCTGTGCGCCCTGCTGGTGCTGCCGCTGCTCTCGCTGGGCCTTCCCGCGTGGAAGCTGGCCTTCCTGCAGATCCCCACGCTGCCGGCCGCCGTGGCCGGCGCGGGTGGCCGGGTGGCCGCCGCCGAGCCCGCGGGGCTGGGCGCGGGCATCGCCCTGGCCCTGCTGTGGGCGGCGGGCGTGGCGGCGGTGCTGGGGCGGATGGCGGCGGGGTGGGTGGGGGTGCGCCGCCTGGCGCGCGGCGCCGTGCCGGTGACGGAGCGGGAGTGGACGGAAGCGGTGGCGTCGCTGGGCGCGTCCGTGGGCGTGCGCGGCCCCGTGCGGCTGCTGCGCGGCGACGGCGCGGCGATGCCCGTAACCTGGGGCGTGCTCGCCCCCACCGTGCTGCTCCCCGCCGGAGCGGACGAGTGGACGGCGGAGCGGCGGCGCGTGGTGCTGCTGCACGAGCTTGCGCACGTGGCGCGGCGCGACTGCCTCACGCAGATGCTGGCCACGCTGTGCTGCGCCGCCTACTGGTTCCACCCGGGCGCCTGGCTGGCCGCGCGCCGCATGCGCGTGGAGCGCGAGGAAGCGTGCGACGACCGCGTGCTCGCCGCCGGTGCCCGCGCCTCGGACTACGCGGGGCACCTGGTTGAGGTGGCGCGCTCGTTCCGCCTTCCCCGCCCCGCCGGCCCCGCGCTGGCCATGGCGCGCGGCTCGCACCTGCAGGCCCGCGTGCTGGCCGTGCTGGACTCGGGGCGCGACCGGCGCACCGTCTCCCGCCTGGGCGGCGCGGCGGTGTCCGCGGCGGTGCTGGCCGGCCTCCTTCCCCTGGCCGTGGTGGCCCCCACCGAGCGCACCTCCATCCCCGCCCCCGTGGAGCAGTTGGCCGCGGTGGAGGGCCCGGTGAAGCGGGTGGAGCTGGACGGGATGAGCATGGAGGTGAGAATGAGCCCGCCCCCGCCGCCGCGCGTCACGGTGGTGCGGGTGGAGCGGGTGGTGAAGCCCGCGGCGCCGGTGCGCGCGCCGGCCCCCGCGCGGCAGGCGCCCCACCGCCCGGCCCCGGCCCGCGCGCTGGCCGCGCTGATCCGCGCCACCACCGACCCGCACGCCGAGGTGCGCCGCACCGCCATCCGCGCGCTGGGCCGCCTCCGCGACGACGCGGTGGTGACGCCGCTGGTGCGCTCGCTTCGCGACCATGACTCGGACGTGCGCACGCTGGCGGCCCGCATGCTGGGCGAGCTGGCCAGCGGGCAGGGGGACGAGGGCACCACCCTGGCCTCCACCGCGCGCCGCGCCCCGCGCCTGGGCGAGGCCGCCGCCGACCGCGCCGCCGAAGCGCTGCGCGTCTCGCTGGCCGACGAGGACCCCCGCGTGCGCGACACGGCGCTGTGGGCGCTGGGCGAGATCGGCGGGGCGGACGAGCGGGGCGGCATCATCCTGGGCGGCCACACCAACGGCGCCACGGGCGTGGAGAGCGCGATCGAAGGGCCGGGCTTCTAAAAACAGGGCTCACACAGAGACACAGAGGCACAGAGACGACTTCATCTCTGTGCCTCTGTGTCTCTGTGTGAGCCCTCAGTCTTCTACGAGATACGCGATGCCCCAGGCGCCTTCGCCGGCGTGGGTGGCGATGATGGGGGTGCCGGGGCCGGTGATGACTTCCACGTCGCGGCCGTAGCGCTTGCGGATCTCGGGGACCACTTCGGCCACGATCTCCGGACAGGCCACGTGCATCACGCCGAAGCGGACGCGCTTGGCGCCGGCGGGCACCTTCTTCTCCAGCACCTCCATCATCTTGGGGAGCATGGCCTTGCGGCCGCGCACCTTTTCGATGGGGACGAGCTTGCCGGCGCTGTCGATGTCCAGCACGGGCTTGATGTCCAGGAGGCTGCCCAGCCAGGCGCGGCCGCGGCCCACGCGGCCGGAGGCGAGGGCGCGCTCAAAGGTGTCCAGGACGATGAAGAAGCCGGACTGGGCGCGCAGGCGGGCCAGCTCGGCCACGATGCGCTTGGCGCTCCACCCGTCCTCGCCCAATTCGCTCGCCTTGAGGGCCAGGAGGCCCTGCAGGAGCGAGCCGCCCAGCGAGTCGAAGACGTGAACGGGGGCGGCGCCGTCTTCGCGCTGCTTGAGGGCGGCCTGGGCGGAGGCGTACGTGCCCGAGAGGGCGGAGGAGAGGAGGATGGCGACGACCTCCTCGCCCTCGTCGCCGGCGCGGCGGAAGCCCTCCATGAAGGCGGCCGGGGCGGGCTGCGAGGTGCTGGGGTGCGCGCCCTGCCGCAGGCGCGTGGCGAACTCCTCGGCCGAGATGTCGAAGCGGTCGCGGTACGCCTTGGTGTCGAAGATCAGGTTGAGCGGCACCAGGTGGATGCCGTGCGCGCGCACGATCTCGTCGGGGAGGTCGCACGCCGTATCCGCCACCACCGAGATGGGGCGGCGGGCCAGCGTCATGTGCCCGCCCGCCGCGGCGCGCGCGGCCACGGCGTGCTGGGCCTGCATGTCTTCGGCCTTGTGCGTGGCCAGCTCGCCCAGGGTGCGCAGGTACGAGAAGATCTCTTCCGGCTCGTCCGTGTGCACGTGGATCTTGAGGAGGTTCTCCGAGCGGATCACCACCAGCGAGTCGCCCCGCTCGCGCAGCACGGCGCGCACCTCCTCCTGCGTGGGGATGGAGGGGCCGCGCACCAGCGCCTCCGTGCAGAAGCGGAAGCGCTCGCTCTCGGTGGGGTACTCCGCCGTGGCCGCCGCGAAGGTGGGCTCGGCCTCGAAGTCGGGGGTCTCTTCCAGCGGCGCCAGCGGGTCGCCGGCCATGAACGACGAGATCCCCTCCAGCAGGTGCACGAAGCCCTTGGCGCCCGCGTCCACCACCCCCGCCTTCTTGAGCACGGGGAGCAGGTCCGGCGTGCTGGCCAGCGCCGCGCGCGCGCGCACCAGCAGCCGCTCAAAGAGCACCACGAAGTCCGAGCTCTGCAGGCGCTGGGCCTCGTCGGCGATGGCGCTCATGATGGTGATCATGGTGCCCTCCACCGGCTTCTCCAGCGCGCGGTACACGTGCTCGGTGGCGCTCTTGAGCGCGGCGCCGAAGTCCGCCACCGACAGGCGCGGCCGCTCGCCCACCGCCTCGCTGAACCCCAGCAGGAAGTGCGAGAGGATCATCCCGCAGTTGCCGCGGGCCCCCATGATCCCCGCTTCGGCCGCCTGGCGGGCCACGGCGCCCACCGAGGTGTCGCCCACGTTGCGCAGCCGGTCCGCCACGGCGGCCACGGTAAGCGCCAGGTTGGTGCCCGTGTCGCCGTCGGGAACGGGGAAGACGTTGATGCGGTTGAGGTCGGCCCGGTGGCGCTGGACGTACTCGTTGGCCTGGATCAGTGCGCCGCGGAGTCCGGCGCCGTCGAGATGAGTTACGCTCGTCATCTGCTCTTCGTAGGCCTTCCGTGTAGGTGCGGCATGGGCCGCGCGATCTTCCAGGAGCCGCCGGGCGGGCTGCGTTCGGAAAACTGGGGAAAGTGGAAGACTGCCGCGCGCCGCTACCGAGCGCAAGGGTCTGCCGCGCGCGCCGTGCACATGCGCGGGTACGATTCTGGCCGACGCCAGGCCCCGGCCGCGCGTGGCGCGGCCTTACGCCGCCGCGGACGCAGGTTCGTATCCGTGCCCGGGCCGGAGCTTCCCCGCGGGGAGCCGGCCGGGTTCCGCGGCGGGGCAACAGGCATTCTCGACGGGAGGGAGTACCCATGAAGAAGACCACTCTGGCGGCCGCCCTGGTCGCCGCCGCCACCCTGGCCGGCAGCGCGCAGGCGCAGGTGTGCGCCAGCTACCCCACCGTGGACCGCGGCTTCTCGCTGAGCGGGCGCATCGACTTTCCGGACGAGGCGGACCAGTTCGGCGTGGAAGCGTCGTACAACGCGGCGGGCCCGCTCTCGGTGTTCGGCGGCGTCAACGTGATCGACACGGGCGGGGACGACAGCAACGACCAGTTCTTTGCCGGCATCGCGCTGGAAACGCCCTCGCTGGCCGGCATGCTGGGGCCGCGCGCCTCCGTGTGCCCGCAGGCGCGCTTCGAGTACATCGATCTGGGCGGCGACGCCTCGTTCACCAGCATCCCCGTGGGCCTGGGGATCGGCGCCACCTACGCCACCTCGCCCTCGGGCCCCACGGTGTCGCCGTACGTCATCCCGCAGGCGGTCTTCCTGCGCCTCAACAGCGACGCGGGCGACGAGTCCGACACGCAGTTCGGGCTGCGCGGCGGGGCGCTGGTGACCTTTGGGATGTTCTTCCTGGGCGGCGAGGCCAACTACCTGGGCGGCGACAACTCGGACACCACCCTGGGCATCCGCGCCGGCGTGCGCTTCTAACCCGCGGAGCGGCGGCCCCGGCAGCGGGCCGCCGCTCTCCGCTCCGTCCCCCCGCGTGTGCGGCGGACGCGGCCGTTCGTCCACACCAGGGGACGGGGCGTGGGGTGGGCGAGGGGCCAACCGCATGCGGTGGGGCGGTTTGCGCGGCGGCACCGGGCCTGCGTTGCGGGCGACTGAAGTCGCTGCAACAACTACACGAAGTCCCCCTGCGGGGACTACAGGGTTCCGGTTGAATCGTCAGGACCAGTCCGCGGAGGCGGGCTTCGTGTGGCCGCCGCAGCGGCCTCAACCGCCCAGTGCGGTGCGGTGCAGCCCGCGCGGACCGAGCCCTCGGCCCGAGCGGAAGCTCTGTAGTCCCCGCAGGGGGACTTCGTGTGGTCGTTGCAGCGGTTTCAACCGCCCGCAACAGCCGGCGTTCCAAGATACACTCTCTTTTCGCAAGGACCTGGATGATGAAGAAGACGATGCTCCTCTCCCTGGTGGCCGCCGTGGCGCTGGCGGGTGGCGCGCAGGCGCAGGCACTCCCCACCTCGCCGCTGAGCGTGGACGTGCGCGCGGGCGCCGCCATCCCCACGGGCGACTTCGGCGACATCGCCGAGACGGGCTTCACGGTGGGCGGCGACCTGGCGTTCATGTTCACACCCGTGCTTTCCGCGTACGTGGGCGGCAGCTACAGCAGCTTCGGCGCGTCGGACGAGTTCCAGGAGGCGATCGAGGAGCTCACGGGCGGGCAGCTCGACGACATCAGCTACAACCTGTACGGCCTGGACGCGGGGCTGAAGGCAACCTTTGCGGCCGGGGGGTTCACGCCCTACCTTCGCGGGGGGCTGGTGTACTACACCGCCGAGCTGGGCGGCGGCGACGACCTGGGTGAGGACGTGGAAGACGAGAACGACTACGAGGCGGGCTTCGAGGTGGGCGGCGGGCTCGCCTTCCCTCTGGGGCCGCGCATCTCGGTGACGCCGGAGGTGACCTACACCGGCATCGACGACCTCAACTTCGTCCGCGCGCAGATCGGCCTCAACATCCGCTTCTGACCGCTTCCCGCGGGTGGGACGGGTGCGGAGCTCCTCCGCACCCGTCCCGGCAATCTCTCCCTTACGAGGACAAATCCATGAAGAGCATCAAGGTGGGCCTCCTGTCGCTCGCGGCGGCGGCGGCGTTCGCCGTGCCCGCGCACGCCCAGATCCCCAACGTGACGCCGTTCTCGTTCGAGGTCCGCGGCGGCCTCGCCTTCCCCAGCGGCGACTTCGGGGACACGGCGGACGACGTGGGCTCGGTGGAGAGCGGCATCACGTACGGCGCCAACGCCACCCTCCACTTCATGCCCATGCTGGGCGTGTACGCGGGGTACACCCGCAGCCAGTTCGGCGTGGAAGGGCTGGACGAGCTGGACGTGATCGACGAAGGGTTCAGCGGCGGCCTGCGCGTGGCCATCCCCACCCCGCTGATCCCCATCGACCCGTACTTCAAGGCGGGCGTGGTGTACAACCAGCTCAAGTTCGAGTTCGACGGCAGCAGCGAGGACTTCACCGACAGCGACCGCTCGCTGGGCTTCGAGGTGGGGGCCGGGATCGGCATCGGCCTGGGCCCCAAGCTGTCGTTCACGCCGCAGGTGACGTACACGCGCTACGAGCCCAAGTACGACGGCGAGACGGACGACTTCAAGGTGGAGCACATCCGGCTGGACGTGGGCCTGCGCCTCCGCCTGTAAACGGCGGGCCTCACACAGAGGCACAGAGACACGGAGGAAGAGGTTTGTCGCAGCCGCACTGATCTAGGGCGGACTGCACCAAAAGGATGCGCTTGCTACACATGATGGCCCCACGGGGGCGTCCGCTCAGGCGGGCGGAACCGTGGGGCTTTGTCGTGGCGCCACAACGGGTTGGATGATCTTGATATCAATGCGCACTTAATCCGGCGCGAAGGGTGCACTGACGGGAGGGTCCGGGCGGAGCTCACACCGGGCTGCGCACCTTTCACCCCTCCACGGGAGTGACCCCATGCAGATTTCCCGCAGGTTCGCCCTGGCCGCGGGCGCGCTGGCCTTTTTGGCGGCGTGCTCGGACCAGCCCACGGGGGCCAGGAGCCCCGAGGCGGAAGGGCCGCCCACGCAGACGCTGGACGCGGTGTTCGAGAAGGCGGGGCGTGACTTCGGCGTGCCCGGGGCGCTCCTGAAGTCGGTGGGGTACGTGGAGACGCGCTGGCAGATGGTGAGGGGCGAGAGCGAGTTCGAGGGGCAGGAGCCCGCCTTCGGCATCATGGCGCTGCGCGGCGCGCGGCTGGAAGAGGGCGCCCGCCTGGCCGGCGTGAGCCCGGAGGCGGCACGCACGCAGCCCGAGGCCAACATCCGCGCCGCGGCGGCGCTGATGGGGAGCTGGGCGGCCGGCATCGAGCGCGCGGACGTGGGGGCGTGGGCCCCGGTGGTGGCGCGCTTCAGCGGGATCCAGGACCAGGAAGGGCAGGCGATGTACGTGCACAACGACGTGTACTCGGTGCTGCGCACGGGGGCCACGGGCGGCAACCTGGGGGGCGTGACGCTGCGCTCCACCACGGCCAAGCCGCGCTTCCCCGCCCCCACCGGCGGCCCGCGCCTGGCCGTGGCGCCGGACTACCCGGTGGCCGGCACCATCTGGCGCCCGTCGCCCAACTACAGCACGCGCAGCACGGGGATCCACTACGTCATCATCCACACCTGCGAGAGCGGGTACAGCGGGTGCTGGAGCTGGCTCACCAACTCCACGTCGCAGGTGTCCGCCCACTACGTGGTGAACGAGAGCGGCTCCGAGATCTCGCAGTTGGTGCGCGAGGCGAGCAAGGCGTGGCACATCGGCGCCAACTACGACTGCGCCAACAACGGCGGGCACGACTGCGCCAACAACGGCGTGCAGGCCAACAACCTCACCATCGGAATCGAGCACGGCGGCTACGCTTCGTCCACCTCGTGGCCGGTGGGGCAGATCGACGCGTCGGCCCGCCTGTCGTGCGACATCTCCAAGGCCCACGCCATCCCGCGCGACCGCTTCCACTTCGTGGGCCACGGCCAGCTTCAGCCGTACAACCGCACCGATCCGGGCGCCAACTGGCCCTGGACGGACTACATGAACCGCATCAACTCGCACTGCGGCGTGAGCACCTCGTCCATCGTGGTGGACAACAACAACGCCAACAACAACGCCGCGGTGGCGCGCTACGAGGTGTCGGCCGGCTGGTCCAGCGGCACCACGGCCGGGTACTACGGCAACGGCTACAACTTCGCCAGCACGCAGGCGGTGTCTGACCCGGCCACCTTCTGGTTCTACCTGCCGGCGGCGGCCACCCGGACGATCGACGGCTGGTGGGTGGCGGGCACCAACCGCTCGACCACCGCTCCGTTCATCTCGTACAACGCCAGCGGCGCCGAGGTGGGCCGCGCGGCCGCCAACCAGCAGATCAACGGCGGCCAGTGGGTGGCGCTGGGCACGTACAACTTCACGGCGGGGTGGAACAAGGTCCAGCTCTCGCGCTGGACCACCGCCGGCTACGTGGTGATGGCCGACGCCATCCGGGTGCGGTAAACAGGTAGATGGATCCGGGCTCCGGCGAAGCGTGCGCCGGGGCCCGGCCGTGCTTGGAACAGAGGGCTCACACAGAGGCACAGAGGCACAGAGATGAGACTGCTGCGCTCCATCCGCATCCCCGCGCTGCTGCTGGCGCTGGGCGCGTGCACCGACGTCACTTCGCCCGCGCGGCCGGCGGTGCCCACCGAGTCTCCCCGGCTGGCGGCGACGCCGGCGTGGGCGGAGGGGCGCGCGCTGTGGGTGACGCGCTTCGAGTACGACTCGCCCGCCAAGATCGCCACGATCATGCAGCGGGCGGCCGACGCCAACTTCAACGTGGTGTACTTCCAGGTGCGCGGCTCGGGCGACGCCTACTACCGCTCCGCGCTGGAGCCGTGCGCGGTGGGGCTGTGCGGGCACCTGGGCGGCACTCCCACCTGGGACCCGCTGGCGGTCGCCGTGCAGGAGGCGCACGCGCGCGGCCTCCAGCTCCACGCGTACCTCAACGCGTTCGCGGGATGGGGCTCCGGGGCATCCACCACCTGCGCGCTGCTCAGGGAGTCTGACCCCGGCAACCCGCGGCACATGCTGCTGGCACACCCCGAGTGGCGGGTGGTGGACAGCGGCGGCGTGACGCACCCCTGCCCCAACCCGGAGGAGTACGTGTACGTGTCGCCCGGGTACGCGGGGGCGCGCACGCACCTGGCGCGCGTGGCCGCCGACGTGGCGCGCCGCTACGATGTGGACGGCGTGCACCTGGACCGCATCCGCCTTCCGGGCACCAAGTGGTCGCACGACCAGGCCAGCCTCGCGGCCTTCGGCAAGAGCCCGTCGGCGTACCCCACGGACTGGGCCAACTTCCGCCGCTCGCTCATCGACCGGGCCGTGAAGGAGGTGTACGACAGCGTGCGCGCGGTGAAGCCGCGGCTCGCCCTGTCCGGCGCCATCTGGCCCATCTACACGGACAAGTGGGGCTGGAACTCGTCGCAGGGCTTCTCGCAGTACCTGCAGGACCCCGCCGCGTGGGCGCGGGGCGGGTACTTCGACGTGGGCGTGCCGATGACCTACTTCACCATCGGCTCCACGTACTGCGGCTTCGCGGACTGGTCGTGCCTGCTGGACGACCACCTGCAGCGGCTGCAGGGCTCCGGCGGGCGGCACGTGTACATCGGCATCGGGGCCAAGAACGGCGCGGCCGAGGTGGAGCGGCAGATCCGCCTGGCGCGGCAGCAGGGCGCCAAGGGCGTGTCCCTGTACTCGTACGGCACGCTGGAGAGCAACGCCATCTGGAGCGTGCTGAAGGCCGGCGTGTTCGCGCAGAAGGCGGCCATCCCGCCGCAGCACTGGAAGACGGCGTGCTGCGCGGACATCGTGGTGGACAACAACAACACCCGCAACAACACGGCGGTGGCGTACGCGGAGGCATCGTCAAGCTGGACCACGGCCACCACCACCGCGGGCTTCTACGGGGTGGACTACCGCTACGCGTCCACGCAGTCCATCTCCGATCCGCTGACCTTCTGGTTCTACCTCCCCACGGGCGGCAGCCGCACCGTGTCCGCCTGGTGGACGGCGGGCTCCAACCGCTCCGCCACCGCGCCGTTCATCGTGTACGACGCCGGCGGGACGAAGCTGGCCACCGTGTCCGCCAACCAGCAGACGGGCGGCGGCCGGTGGAACGTGCTGGGGACGTACACCTTCACCCCCGGGTGGAACAAGGTGCAGCTTTCCCGCTGGACCACCGCCGGCTTCCAGGTGGTCGGCGACGCGATCCGCGTGCAGTGAGCTCTCTGTATCTCTGCGTGAGCCAAGGAAGCCCCTGATGCGACGCACCCCACTTCTGGCCCTGCTCCTGCTCGCCGCCTGCCGCGGCGACGAGCCGGAGATGGCGTTCGTCTCCGAGCGCGGGGGCACGCACGAGATCCGGCTCCTCACCCGCTCGGGCAAGGACCGGCCGCTCGCCTCGGCGGGCGCGGGGGCGGGGCTGTTCCCCATCGCCTTCGCGCCGCGCGACTCGTCGCTCCTGGCCGTGCGCGTGGTGGATACCCGGAGCGGGCCGGAGGAGCAGTTGATGCTGGTGCCGATGGCGGGCGGCGCGCCGCGCCCCATCGGCCCGCTGGCGGCGCGGGCGCGCAACGCCTCGTGGTCGCCGGACGGGAAGTGGATCGCGTTCGAGAGCAGCGCCGGGAGCTTCCGCGACCTGTACCGCATGGACGCGGACGGCCGGGGGCTGCGCCGCCTCACGGACAACCGCGAGGGCAACTTCGAGCCGGAGATCTCGCCGGACGGCCGCTCCATCGCGTTCGTATCCAGCCGCGACGGCGACGCGGAGGTGTACGTGATGCCCGCGGCGGGCGGGGCGGCGCGCCGCATCACCGCCTTCCACACCGACGACTGGAGCCCGCGCTGGTCGCCGGACGGGCGGCGCCTCGCCTTCCTGAGCAGCCGCGAGGGGAGCGACCGCGTGTACCTGGTGAACGCGGACGGCTCGGCCACCCGGCGCCTGGCGGGGCCGAACGACGTGGCACCCAGCCGCGACGAACAGGAGATGGACCCCGCCTGGTCTCCGGACGGGCGCCACGTGGCGTACACCTTTCGCCCGCGCGGCGGCCACCCCGTGATCCGCGTGGCGGAGGTGGCGACGGGGAAGTGGCGCACGCTGTCCGACGGGCAGGGCAAGGACTGGATGCCCACCTGGTCGCCGGACGGCCGCCACATCGCCTTCGCCTCCGAGCGCGGCGGCGACACGGACCTGTACCGGATGCGCGCGGACGGCGGCGGCGTGAAGCGGCTGACCGAGGCGCGCGGGGCGGACTGGCTGCCGAGGTGGGTGCGGTAGGGGGCCTCACCCGGCAGCTTACAGCCGCCACCCTCTCCCACGAACAGCGTGGGAAAGGGGACTGCTTCGGGCGCGGCGAGCGGGCGGGGTAGGGGGGCGGGAGGCTCTCACCTCCCGGCCTCCTCTCCCAAACTGCTGGGAGAGGAGGCGATTTCCAGGCAGGCGGACGTGATTTGGGCGGCAGGGCGGGGCGGGTGACGTGTCGCACGCGTTCCTTTTCAGCCCTCAATTGTTGAGGGCGCGGGTGCGAGGCGAGGTCTCAGTTACCGGAGGAGATCAATGCGAAGCTGGAAGCGTTGTACGGCTGCCGCGCTGGCGGCGCTCACGCTGGCGGCCTGCGGCGACCAGATCACCGGCCCGCCGGAGGTCCGCGCCCCCAAGGACGAGGCGCAGCACTACGCGCTGCCCAGCGGCGTGGCGGCGAACATGGCGCCGGGCGGGCCCTTCAACCTGCGGACGGGGCCGGGCACCGGCTACGCGGTGGCGGGGAGCCTGGGGGCTGGCGCGGCGGTGAGCATCACCTGCACGTCCAGCGGGGAGAACGTGGCGGGCTACTACACCACCAGCGCGGTGTGGGACAAGCTCAGCAACGGCTACTGGGTGGCGGACGCCAACGTGCTCACGGGCACCAACCGGCAGGCCGCGCGGCCGTGCATCTTTGACGATTACCCGTACAAGTACGCCAGCACCAGCGGCGTGGACGCCTGGAACTTCTACAACCGCCAGTGCACCTCGTTCGCCGCCTGGCGCATCAACTGGAACGGCACGCGTACGGGCCAGCGCTTCACCAACATGTACCTGGGCCGCAACTTCGGTGACGCCCACACGTGGGACGACGCGGCGCGCGCCACCGGCGTCGCCATCTACGGCACCCCGGCCGTCGGCCGCATCGCGCAGTGGAACCAGAACGTCGGCGGCGCCAGCCCCTGGGGCCACGTGGCGTACGTGGCGGCGGTCTACAGCGACGGCAGCATCCTGATCGAGGAGTACAACGCCAACCCGTACGCATACGGCACGCGCCGCATCTATCCGGGCGGCGGGCAGTGGCCGAGCAACTTCATCGACTTCTGAGAACGGGGAAGTGCGTGAGTGCGTGAGTGCGTGAGTGCGTTGGATCGAGCGGGCGGAGAGGGCCCCCCGTCCGCACGTTCGACCCTCGCGTACCCGCAGTTCAACGCACTCACGCACCAACGCACTCACGCACTCCATCACCCAAGGAGATCCATGCGAAGCTGGAAGCTTTCAACGGCGGCCGTCGTCGCGGCGCTCGCGCTGGCGGGCTGCGGGGACCAGATCACGGATGCGGGGACCCGGGCGCCCGAGGCGGGGGCGCGGCTTTCCGTGCTGCCGACGGGGGTGTCGGCGTCGATGGCGCCGGGCGGGCCTTACAACCTGCGGGCGGGGCCGGGCACCGGCTTCGCGGTGGAGGGCTCGGTAGCGGGCGGGGCGTCGGTGAAGATCACCTGCACGTCGCGCGGGGAGAGCGTGGCGGGGCACTACGGCACCAGCCGCGTGTGGGACAAGCTGGGGAACGGCTCGTGGGTGGCGGATGCCAACGTGTACACCGGCTCCGACCGGCAGGCCGCCCGCCCCTGCACGCGCGACGACTACCCGTACAAGACGAGCAGCACCAGCGGCGTGGACGCCTGGAACTTCTACAACCGCCAGTGCACCTCGTTTGCCGCGTTCCGCATCAACTGGAACGGCACGCGCACCGGCCGCACCTTCACCAACATGTACCTGGGCGAGCACTTCGGCGACGCGCACATGTGGGACGACGCGGCGCGCGCCTCGGGCGTGGCGGTGTACCAGTCGCCCGCCGTGGGCCGCATCGCCCAGTGGAACCGCAACGTGGGCGGCGTGGGCGGATGGGGCCACGTGGCGTACGTGGCCGCCGTCTACGCGGACGGCAGCATCCTGGTGGAGGAGTACAACTGGGTGGCCTACGACTACGGCACTCGCCGCATCTACCCCGGCGGCGGCTACTGGCCCAGCAACTTCATCGACTTCTAAAAGAGCTCACACAGAGACACGGAGGCACGGAGACGACTTCATCTCCGTGCCTCCGTGTGCCAGAAGGCGATGAACTCCGCGGGGGACAGGATCGGGACGGAGATGGACGGAGCGGCCGGCGCGAAGTGGCGCTGGTTGCCGGTAACGAGCGCCGCCGCGCCCCCGGCGACCGCGACTTCGATGAACGCGAGGTCGTCCGGGTCGGGAAGCGCGATCTCGAGCGGAGGAGCGGAGACGAGGATTCCGTTTCCTTCGATCCAGCCCAGCACTGCGTCCGCGAGGGTGGGATCGATGCGCAGCTTGGGACGCGCGACCACCTCGCGGTACTCCAGGAGGATGCGGTCGTCGTACAGCGCGGCCACGTCCCCGGCCAGGAGCAGGTCGATGACACGCCCGGGAGGGCCCGTCGGGGACAACAGGCCGGAAACCACGATGTTCGTGTCTACGACAACCCTCACCCGTGGCGCTCCGAGCGGGCGGCGCGGATCTCCTCGTCGATCTCGTCCACGGTGAGGGTGTCCGTACCGTTTTTGCGCGCGGCCGACCGGATACGCGACACCGCCCACTGCGCGCGAGCCTGGCGGATGAGGCGCTCGAGCTCCGCCGGGTCTTCACGGTCCTGCAGACCGACCACCAGCGCGAACGGCTTTCCGTTCGAGGTGAGCGTGACCGTCTCTTCAGTCACCGCGCGCTGGATCACACCGGACTGGTTCCGCAGGTCGCGGATGCTGATGAACTTCATCTCGCCCTCCTGTAGCACGATCGGACTACGATAAAACCTCACCAAGTATACGCCATCCTGAACCAAGCACAAGACACGGAGGCACAGAGAAGATGTCCCTTCTCTGTGCCTCCGTGTCTCTGTGTGAGCCCCTGCTTTTTACGGCGCCACGTCGTGAAACGTGAGCGTCTTCTCGCGCTCGGTGGTGGTGCGCAGCGTCCACTCGCTGTCGAAGAGGACGAGCGGGGCCTCCTTGGCGTCGTACACCAGGGTGCGGCCGTGGCCGCCGGCCAGGGCGCGGATGTCCGCCTCGGGGCCCAGCACCCAGCGCGCGAAGCGGTACGACATCGGCTCCAGGCGCGCCCTCACGCCGTACTCGTGCTCCAGGCGGTGGAGGAGCACGTCGAACTGGAGCTGCCCCACGGCGCCCACGATGGGCGTGGTGCCCGCGTACGTCTCCGAGTAGAACACCTGCGCGGCGCCCTCTTCGGAGAGCTGCTGGAGGCCCGTGTCCAGTTGCTTGCGCTTCATGGGATCGCCGATCAGGATCCGCGAGAAGTGCTGCGGCGAGAAGCGCGGGATCCCCGCGAACTCCAGGTCGCCATTGGCCGAGAGGGTGTCGCCGATGCGCAGGTTGCCGCGGTCGTGGATGCCGATGACGTCGCCCGGCCACGCCTCTTCGATGTGCGTGCGCTCGCGCGCCAGGAACTGCGTGGGCGCCGCCAGCCGCATCGCCTTGCCGGTGCGCACGTGCTTCACCTGCATCCCCGCCTGGAAGTGCCCACTGCACACCCGCACGAAGGCGATGCGGTCGCGGTGCTTGGGGTCCATGTTCGCCTGGATCTTGAACACGAAGCCCGTGAAGTCCGGGTCCTCCGGCTCCACCGTGCCCGTGCTCGCCTCGCGCGCGGTGGGCGAGGGGGCGAGCTCCAGGAACTTGGCCAGGAACGGCTCCACCCCGAAGTTGGTGAGCGCGCTGCCAAAGAAGGTGGGCGACACCTCGCCGCGCAGGAAGGCGGCGGGATCGAACTCCTCGCCCGCCATGTCCAGCAGCTCAACGTCGTTCATCAACTGCTCGTACGCGCTGTCGCCGATGCGCTCCTGCACGTCCGGGTCGTCCAGCGTCACCACGTCCGTCTCCACGCGGCTGGAGCCGTGGTCCTCTCCCTTCTCGAAGAGGTGGATGCGCCGCGTGTCACGGTTGTAGACACCAACAAAGCGGTCGCCCGAGGTGATGGGCCAGGTGACCGGGTAGCACTTCAGCCCCAGGTCCCGCTCCACGTCGTCAAGAAGCTGGAGCGGGTCCGCGCCGGGGCGGTCGCACTTGTTGACGAAGGTGAAGATGGGCGTGCGCCGGCGGTGGCAGACCTCGAAGAGCTGCCGCGTGCGCTCCTCCACTCCCTTGCGGTTGTCCAGCAGCATCACCGCGCTGTCCGCGGCGATCAGGGTGCGATAGGTATCTTCGGAGAAGTCCGCGTGCCCCGGCGTGTCCAGCAGGTTGACCGCGCGCCCCAGGTACTCGAACTGGAGGACGGAGGAGGTCACGGAGATGCCGCGCTCCTGCTCCATCTGCATCCAGTCCGAGGTGGCGTGGCGCGCCGCGCGGCGCGCCTTTACGCTACCGGCCAGGTGGATGGCCCCGCCGTACAGGAGGAGCTTCTCCGTGAGCGTGGTCTTCCCGGCGTCCGGGTGGCTGATAATGGCGAAGGTCCGCCGGCGGCGGACCTCGTCTGCGATCGCGGTCATTTTCGTCCGGGCATTCGGCGCATGTCGTTTCAGTACAGGAATCTAACACTTCGCTCCCCGTCTCTCAACGGCGCCCCTCGATCGCCTGCACGATGAGTCCGCACCCGTCAGGATAGCACGAGGGCTGCGGTTGCGGGCCACTGAAGTCGCTGCAACAACGGCACGAAGTCCCCCTGCGGGGACTACCCGGTTCCCGCTGATGCTGGAAGACCAGTCCGCGACGGCGGACTTCGTGCTGTTGTTGCCGCGAGTTCACTCGCCAGGCCGCGTCGCGCGGATTAGATCTTCGGCCCGAGCAGCAACCCTGTAGTCCCCGCAGGGGGACTTCGTGTAGTCGTTGCAGCGGTTTCAACCGCCCGCATAAGGATATGCCGAGATTGAGCGAGCTGTACGTGGCGTCCGACTCCGACCCGGGCGCCATCATGGAAATCGTGCGTGGGGTGGCGGAGAGCTACGGGCTGCCGCAGCCGCTGCACGTGCTTGACGCGGGGTGCGGCCCGGGGCGGCTGCTGGGGCCGCTGGAGCGGCTGCGCTGGCGGGTGACGGGGATGGAGCCGAACGCGGACTTCTTTGCGGCGGCGCGGGAGCTCGCGCAGTCCAGCCGGCGGGTGAACGTGGTCCGCGGCGGATTCCTGGACATCCGGTGGAGCGAGGAGTTCGAGCTCGTGGTGGCGGTGAACAGCTCGTTCGCGCACCTCCTAACGCCGGCCGAGCGCGCGGATGCGCTGCGCAGAGTACACGACGCGCTGCGCCCCGGGGGCGTGGTGTTCATCGACGTGCCGGACTTCGTGTGGATGCTCACTCACCTACGCCAGCCGGAGCCGCTCACGTTCGTGGCGCAGGGCGAAGCGGTCACGCTCCTGCGGCGCCACGAGATCGACGCCCGCGAGGCGACGTTCATCACCACGGACGACTTCGTGTTCGAGGACGGCAGGGCGGGGGACCGGCTCGTCCACGCGTATGGGATCGTGACGCTGCCGGAGCTGCGGTATCACCTGGACGAGGCTGGGTTCGTCGAGGTGCGCACGTTCGATGAATCCGGCCCGCGCGTGATGATCGCCGCGCGCAGGCCAGCCGAATAGGCTCACACAGAGGCACAGAGGCACAGAGATAAGTTCTTCTCTGTGCCTCTGTGCCTCTGTGCCTCTGTGTGATCACTTTTCGATGGTGAGGACGCGGGTGCGGATGGCGGGCTGGCCGCGGGGGGGCTGCACCGTCACCTCCAGCAGGTACTCGCCGGGGGGGAGGCGGCGCGGCAGGGCCACCGTGGTGGAGCGGGCGAGGAGGGCGGCGCCCCCCGGCTCCTCCGTCCAGCGCATGCGGACGGGCGCGGCCGACGGGGACAGGCCGATGCGCTCGGCAACGCGCCGCACGCCGCCCGCCTCCCGGCGCGACAGGGCCAGCGACAGGCGCAGCGAGTCGGAGCCCGGCGCGTCGCGGTACACCTCCCAGAAGAGGCCCACGCGGTCGCCCGCCCGGAAGCGCGTTCCGGGGCGGGCCAGCGGCGCGGCCTCGTCCAGCGTGGCGGGGCGCGCGGCGGGGTCGGAGAGGAGGAGGATGTCGGAGACGGCCATCCCGCCGGCCGGGCGCTCCAGGGGGAAGGCGTAGCGGGCGCGGCCGGCGCGGCGGCTGGCCACTTCGCGCGCCTCCAGGCTGATCATGGTGGCGCGCGCGGGCACCCGCACGGTGAGCGCCGCCGTGGAGCCCGGCCCGCGCGTGTGCCCCATCCACGCCGTGGACGTGTCGCTCTCGGCCAGCACCAGGCCGGCCTCGGTCACGGCGCCGGGGGGGAGGCTGTCCGCGTCCAGGGCGAGCCCGGCCACCACCAGCGCCGAGTCGCCGCGGCGGAAGACGGCCACCTGGTGGGCCAGCGTGTCCATCCGCGAGACGCGGTGCGGCGCGTAGGAGGTGCGCGCCTTCCGGTTGAGCATCCGCTCGCCGTCCGGGGGGACGGCGCCGAGGGGCTCCTTTGCGTCCAGCCGCGGGAGGAACTCGCGGCCGTGCGGCGTGTGGTGGATGATGAGCGACGGCGGGCCGCCCGGCTGCCACGCATCGGGCCGGATGCGCTCCCAGCCCGTGGGCATCCCGAAGCGCAGCACGATCTCGCGCAGGTCGTCGCCCCAGGCGATCCCCTCGGTGGTGCGGGCGCGGTCCTGCAGGCGGTCGTGCACCAGGCGGGCGAAGTGCTCCGTCTTGCGGTCGTTGCCCGGCTCCATCCACAGCGGGTCCGCCAGCCACCAGATGCGCCGCACCGCCACCTCGCGCGCCCCCGGCTCCATCCGCCGCAGGGCACGGTGGTCGTCCAGCTCCATGACGGGCTGTAGGTCAAGCCAGTCGCGGCGCTCGTTCTCCGGCATTGCAGCCAGCGCGGCCGTGAAGGCGCTGTCCGCGGCGGGGTACTGCTCGGCGGAGTGGGCGGCGTACCCTTCCAGCGCCAGGCACCACCAGCGCGTGGAGCGGCACTCGCGGGCGGCGGCCACGGCCGTGCGCGCGCCCCCGCCCTCCACCTGGTAGCGAACGCGCTGGCCGGCGATCCACTCGTCGCCGGGGGCGCGGCGGGCGGCCGAGTCCAGCCGCGCCACCAGCCGCTCGCGCGCGGTGCGCAGGGCGGCCGGCTCCGGGGGCGGCGTCCACCCGTCTTCCTCGTCCTCGTGCCACACGCAGAAGCGGCCGATGATCTCGTCGCACCCGCTGCCGCCCCGCCCCCCGTCCTGGCTCCAGGGGAGGTTGCGCACGCGCGTCCGCTCGAACGCGGCCTGGGCGGCGCGCGCGTCACGCACGGCGCGCGCGGAGTCCGCGCGCTGCTGGGCGGCGGTGGGGGGGCGCGGGGGAAGGTGCTGCGCCACGGCGGGCGCGGCGGCGAGCACGGCCACCAGGGCCGGCGCGATCAGGGGTCGCATGCGGGGGCTCCGGGCAGGGGTCGAACAGCCGGAAATCGGTGCTGCACCGTCCGCGCCAGAGGGCGCGCGACCGCTGGAACGCGCGGCGTGCCCCGGATCTGACGAGCCGCGAACGGCGCCTCGGCGTGGCGGATCTCACCCCCGCGCCCATGAGAGCGGCGCCTGCCTCAGTTCGCGACGATGTACCCGGCGAGCGCCCCCGCCGCCGCTCCGTAGAGGAGAGCCTTCAGAGCGCCGCCGCCGCCGCCCTGCCCTCCTGACTGGCGGGTGTACGGTTGCTCCTCGCCGTTGTGGACGTCCTGGACCTCGTCGCACTGGGCGGGGCGGTCGGACAGCCCGTGGTTCGGCTCGCCGCGTACGGGAAAGGCGTTGCACCAGGCGTAGGCGATCGCGCGGGCCGTGCGCCGGTTCTGCAGGTAGCCGGTGACGTTGTGCGGGTCGCCCGGGAGGTTGTAGACGCGGATCTCGCGGGGGAGGCGGGTGGAGTCGCTCGGGTCCAGGTAGCGGCGGGCTTCAAAGCCGAGCTTGTCCTTGTGATCCCGGATGTTGACCCACGAACGGAACGCGGCCGGGATCGGCGACTCCGTGCTCTGGCTGAGCTGGCCGGGACGCAGCCCCTTCATCGCCGGATCCAGCCCGATCTGCGTTCCGACCGTCACCACGCGCCGCACGTCGAACGAATCGGCCGCCGCGAAGTCGAGGAGAGCGTCGTAGGCCACGAGCCCGCCCATGCTGTGCGCCACCACGATGACGGGGCGCTGTCCGGCTTTGGCCTGCCTCAGCACGTCCAGGAGGCGCCGGTTGGTGGTGCAGCGCATCTCCGGCCGCGTGAAGTAGTCGCGGGTGTCGAAAAGGAAGTGGTCCAGCGCGAGACCGGACAGGTGCAGGTACTTCGCCCCCCAGCGGCGAAGCGTCTCCGTGTTGAAGCGGACGTGGTGCCGGCGCACCCGCGGGCTCAGCGGCTTGCGGGTAGCATAGTACGCCGAGACGTCGCCGGCCGAGCAGAGGTCTTCCGGACGCGCATCCCCCTCGTAGATGTCTTCGTAGCGCACCATCACCCGGTCCCCGGCCCTCACCGCGCGGTCGAGGTCCACTTTCTCCATCCCGTCCTCGAACCCTCCAATCCATTCCAGCTCCAGCTCGCGGCTGGTCTTGAACGGCTGGTTGCGCCCGTGCAGGAAGACGATGAGCGGCCTTCCCGGTGCGATGTCGAACACCGGGTTCGGCGCCGCCACGACCATGGGGGCGCTCGCGGGGGCACGCACGGGGGCGTCCTGCGCATGCACGGGGCGGGTGAAGCAGAGGAGTGGAATCGCGAGAAGCAGCCTGCGCATCGAGCCTCCGAGGATGTGATTGGAGGTGGGGAAGGGGACCGGCAACGCGAAGCAACCCTAATACGCTGCGGGAGCGCGAGCAATAACGGCGTAATCCGCGCGAACGAGATCATTGACACAAGCGCTTTCAGCGGAGCAACTTCGCCGCGACGTACCCGCCGCACCTCCCGCTCCATCCCCCTCCCGGAGCCCTGCCCATGCGCCCCATCGTCCGCTGGACCGGCATCATCGCGGGAAGCTTCATCGGTATCGTGCTGCTCGGCCTGGCTATCGTGTACGCCGTGACCGAGCAGCGACTCAACCGGCGCTACAACGTGGAGCCCGCCGCCGTGGCCGTGCGCTCCGACCCGCAGACGGTCGCCCGTGGCAGGCACATCGCCCTCACGCGCGGGTGTACGGACTGCCACGGCGACAACCTGGGCGGCAAGACGTTCATCGACGCGGCGCCCATGGCCCGGCTCTTCGCGTCCAACCTCACGGCGGGGCAGGGCGGGGTGGGCCGCGCGTACCGCGACGCGGACTGGGTGCGCGCCATCCGCCACGGGGTGGGGCCCGGGGGGAGGCCGCTGCTCTTCATGCCGTCGCACGAGTTCAACACGCTGAGCGACGACGACGCGGGCGCGCTGGTGGCGTACCTCAAGAGCCTGCCGGCGGTGGACCACGCCCTCCCCGGCAACTCCGTGGGCCCGGTGGGCCGCGTCCTCTACCTGGCGGGCCAGTTCCCGCTGGTGCCCGCGGAGCTCATCGAGCACGACCGCCGCCCCCGCACCGCGCCGCCCGTGGGCCCCACCGCGGCGTACGGCGCGTATCTGGCGGTGGGCTGCACGGGGTGCCACGGCACCGGCTTCACCGGCGGCAAGATCCCGGGCCCTCCCGGCATCCCCGAGGCCTCCAACCTCACCCGCCACGAAACGGGGCTGGCGCGCTGGACGGAGCGCGACTTCATCCGCGCCCTGCGCGAGGGCCGCCGCCCCGACGGCACCAAGATCGACGAGTTCATGCCCTGGCGCACCACCGCCCGCATGACCGACGACGAGATCCGCGCCCTGTGGGCCTACCTGCGCACGGTGCCGCCCGGGGAGAAAGGCAACCACTGATTTCTCACGCGGAGGCACGGAGCGACCCTCACCCGACCCCGGACGATCCACGCCCATGCGCCCCTGGTTGCTGCTCATCTTCGCCGCCGCGCTCCTGGTGGGCGGCATTCTCTGGGCACGGGCACGGAAGCGCGCGCGGCGGGAGGAGGTGCGCGAGCAGCCCTTCCCCGCCGCGTGGCGCGACATCCTGCTGCGCACCTTCCCGCTCTACGCGCGCCTCCCCGAGGCGGACCAGGACCGGCTCCACGGCCTCGTGCAGGTCTTCCTGGCGGAGAAGAACATGGAAGGGTGCGGCGGGCTGGAGCTAACCGACGAGATCCGCGTGACGATCGCGGCGCAGGCTTGCGTCCTTCTCCTGCGCCTGGAGGACGCGAGCTACTTCGCCGACCTGCCCTCGATCCTGGTGTACCCGAGCACCGTGGTGCCCGTGTACGCGGGCGCTCACGAGCACGGTACGGTGGTGGAGGAGGAGGCGGACCCGGTTCTCGGCCAGTCGTGGCAGCATGGCACGGTGATCCTGGCGTGGGACAGCGTGAAGCGCGGATCGGCGATCCCCAACGACGGCCGGAACGTGACCTTTCACGAATTCGCCCACCAGTTGGACCAGGAGACCGGGGATGCGGACGGCACGCCCTACCTGTACACCCCGTCCGCTCTGCGCGAGTGGAGCGCGGTGATGGGAAAGCACTACGTGGCGCTGCGGAACGCCGTGGAGGATGGCCGCAAGACGTTCCTGGACGACTACGGCGCGACCAATCCGGCCGAGTTCTTTGCCGTCGCCACCGAGTTCTTTTTCGAGAAGCCGCTCCAGCTTCGGAAGAAGCACCCCGACCTGTACGGCGAGCTGGCGGACTACTACGGCCAGGACCCCGCCTCCTGGGCCGCGAAACCCTGACGGTACCAACAGTTCTCACACAGAGGCACGGAGGCACAGAGACGACTTCATCTCTGTGCCTCTGTGCCTCTGTGTGAGCCTTCAGTTGTTCTCGGCGACGCCGCGATACCCGAACGCGAAGACGACCGCCACGAGCCCGATGAGCAGCACCCCGTACGCCGCCGCGCCGCCGAAGTCGAAGGCGCGGAGCTGCGAGAGCATCTCCACGGCGATGGGGCGGGTGCGGTGGGTGTAGAGGAGGATGGAGGCCACGAACTCGCCCAGGGCGGTGACGAAGGCCAGCAGCGCGCCCGCCGCTATACCGGGCAGTACACGCGGCAGGACGACGCGGCGCAGCGTGGTGGCGCGCGTGGCGCCGAGGGAGGCGGCGGCTTCTTCCAGCGAGGGATCGAGCTGGCGGAAGGAGCCGAGCGCCGCCCGCGTGACCAGCGGGATGTTGCGGACGAAGTAGGCCAGCGGCAGGATGGCGAAGGTGCCCACCAGCACGAACTGGCCCGTGAGCGGCCGGTGAACGCTGAAGGTGGAGGCGAGCGCCACGGCCAGCACCGTGCCCGGCAGGGCCCAGGGGAGGGTGACCAGCGCGGAGACCAGCCAGCGGCTGCGGGAGCGCGAGCGGGCCAGGTGGTACCCCGCCGCCATCGCGAACACCACGTTGGCAAAGGTGGCCGCGCTCGCCATGGCCAGCGAGTTGAGCACGGGGCGCAGCCGCTGCGGATCGGTGAAGAGCGCCCCGTACGCCGCCGGCGAGTACACGGGGGGCAGCGTCTCGATGGTCCACGTGCCCTCGGGGACGAAGGAGACCAGCAGCACGGTGGCGTGCGGGAGGAGGAGGAAGCCGACCAGCGCGGCGCCCAGCAGCGTGATCCCCCATCCGCCGCGCCCGCGCGCGGCCGGCGCGGCGCCCAGCCCCTTGGACGCGCCGGTGTACTCGCGCGCCGCCTCCCACCGCTGAAGCATCACCAGGAAGAGGAGCGAGGCCAGCGCCAGCACCACGGCCTCCACCGCCACCAGCCCGCTCTCGCCGTTCAGCTTGCTGGCGTAGAGCTGCGTGGTGAGCACCCGGAACCCCCCGCCGAACACGTAGGGCGCGCTGAACGACCCCATCGACGTCATGAACACCAGCAGCGCCGCCCCGCCGATGGCCGGCGCCAGCATGGGGAGCGTCACGCGCCTCATCGTCGTCCACCACCCGGCCCCCAGCGCCGCCGCGGCCTCCGCGTACCCCCCGTCCAGCCGCGCCAGACCCGCCGCCGTGAACAGGTAGAAGTAGACGTACATGGTGTACGCGTGCACCAGCAGCACCGCGACGGGCCCGCTCAGCCTCCACGGCGGCTCGGCCATTCCCAGCGCCGCCTGCACGCCGCGCGTGAGCAGCCCGCTCTCGCCGTACAGGAAGAGGAAGGAGATGGTGCCCACCAACGGCGGCAGGAGCACGGGAAGCGCCGCCAGCGCGCCCAGCACCTTGCGCCCCGGGAAGTCGCGCCGCGCGAAGAGGAAGGCGAGCGGCACCCCCACCGCGCCGGACAGGACGACGCTGGCGAGCGAGATCCACACGCTGGCCCACAGTGCCTGCAGCTCCGACCCGCTCCCGAAGAAGCGCCGGTAGTGCGCCAGCGTGAAGCGCCCGCCATCCAGGAAGCTGTCGCCCAGCACCCACACGTTGGGGTACAGGACGAGCCAGAGGAGGACGAGGAGCACGGGGGCGGCGAGCTTCCAGCCGCCCGGGGAACGACGAGCGGGGGACGGGGAACGGGGAACGCGGGTGGTCTCCTCGGGGGTCATGGGCGCTCCAGCAGGCTCATGGCCATGAGGATGTCCGGCTTGCCGGGGCCGTTGGCGTCGGGCACCACGCCCGCGATCTCGAAGCCCATGCGCTGGTAGAAGGTGAAGGGATGGCTGCGCAGGTTGCGGATCTCGCGCAGCCGGTCCAGCACGCCGGGGAAGAGGTGGGCGCCGCCCAGGGTGGTGCCGTCGTTCTCGTCGTCGGTGCCCAGCCACAGGGTGAAGGCGCCCTCCGCGCGGGCGCGAGCCGCGAGCTCCTCCACCAGCGCGCGCCCGATGCCCCGCCCGCGCAGATCGGCGCGCACCACCATGGGGTGGAGCTCCCACACGTTGCCGTCGTACGTGCGGATCCCGCCGATCCACCCCGCCACGCGCCCGTCCGCCTCGCGCGCCGCCCAGGCGCTGCGGTCGTCCACGGTGCAGCGACGGGCTTCCTCCAGGGCCGACGCGAAGTCGGGCCACGCGTCCGGCCAGTCGTCGCGGAAGCCCTCCACCAGGAGCTCGGCGGCCTGGCGCAGCGCGTCCTCGTCGTCCGCGCGCAGGGGCTCGATGCGGATGCCGGCGGGCGGGGTCACGGCGCCTCCGGGTACGCCACGGCGGGGCCGGCGGGCGCCAGGTGCACGGTGTCGCCCGGCGCGGCGTCGCCGGGGCCGCCCTGCACGAGCGCCTCGCTGCCGTCCGCGAGCTGCACGCGGAAGAAGGTGGCCGCGCCCGCGAAGCGCCGGTCCAGCACCGTGCCCGGCACCGCGTCGTCGCCGGCCGCGCCCAGCCGCAGCGCCTCGGGACGCACCATCAGCCGCACGGCGGAGCCCCGCGGGGCCTCGCCGAGCGCCCGCCAGCGCGGCCCGCCTGCCAGCCGGCACACCAGCGCGTCGCCCGACTCCCCCTCCACCGTGGCGGGGAAGAAGTTGGCGCGGCCCAGGAACGCGGCCACAAAGGGATTGGCGGGGCGCGCGTAGAGCGCTTCCGGCGTGTCGAGCTGCTGCAGGCGCCCGCGGTCCAGCACGGCGATGCGGTCGGAGAGGGCGAACGCCTCTTCCTGGTCGTGGGTCACGAACACCGCCGTCATCCCCAGCTCCTTGAGGAGCGCGCGGATCTCGGTGCGGGTGCGCTCGCGGAGGGCCGCGTCCAGGTTGGAAAGCGGCTCGTCCAGGAGCAGGAGGGGCGGCTCGGGGGCGAGCGCGCGGGCGAGGGCCACGCGCTGCTGCTGCCCGCCGGAGAGCTCCTGCACCTTGCGCCGCGCGTAGCCGCCGAGCTCCACGCGGCCCAGCGCCCGCTCCACGCGCGCATCCACGTCGCGCCCGCCGCGCGCGCGCAGCCCGAACGCCACGTTCTCCCCCACGTCCATGTGCGGGAAGAGCGCGTAGTTCTGGAACACCATCCCCACGTCCCGCCGCTGCGGCGGGAGGGTGGTTACGTCGCGCCCGTTCACCCACACCTGGCCGGAGGTGGGGTGCTCGAAGCCCGCCACCATCCGCAGCGTGGTCGTCTTGCCGCACCCGCTGGGGCCCAGCAGCGTGAGGAACTCCCCGGCGGCCACGTCCAGCGACACGCCGTCCACGGCGGTGGTGTCGCCAAAGCGGCGGGAGAGGGCGTCGAGGCGAAGCATAGGGCCGGGAATCAGGGGTGGTCGCGCTGCACGCTACTTCTGCCGCAGCATGATGGAGTTGGAGTACGCGCCGTCGATGCGGAGCGCCGTGATCCGCCCGCCGGTGCGGAGAAAGGTGTAGCGCTCCCTGCCATCCGCGAACGAGTCGCCGCCCACGTACCGCGCGCGCACCGTGGGCGATGCGTGCACCACCAGGAGCCCGCCGCCGGAGCGAACGAGAATGGCTTTGCTCCCGGCGCGCCGGGGGCCGCGGTACGTGCCTTCGTACTCGCGCCAGTTGGCGGGCGCGAGCGGCGCTCCCTCCACCTCGTCGCCGTAGATGTGGCGGGCGATGGCCGTGGCGATCGCCTGCGGACCTGCCGAGGCGCTGTTCGCCAGCACCACGATGGAGAGCGAGTCGTCTGGAAAGTAGCGCAGCTCGCTCCGGAAGCCGTAGATGGCGCCGCCGTGGTAGACCACCCTTCTCCCGAACGCCGAATCGACGACGATTCCCCCGGCGTAGCGGAGCGCGGCGCCGTCGCCGAGCCTTCCCGGGGTGGTCATCTCCCGGTACGCGGCGGAGGAAAGGAGCTTCCCCCCGTGCAGCGCCCGGTTCCACGCCACCAGGTCGCCCGCCGTGGAGCAGAGCGAGCCCGAGGCGGCGGCCCAGGCGTACCCCGGCTCCGGCACGACGGCCGCCACGCGCCCCCGCCAGAGGTATCCCGCCGCGCGCGGTGAGGCCGCGCGCTCTCCGCAGTGGCGCGAGTGGCGCATCCCGGCCGGCTCCAGCAGGTTGCGGCGCACGTAGTCGGCCCAGGGGGAGCCGGTCACCCGCTCCACCACGCGCCCCAGGAGCAGGTACCCGGAGTTGCTGTACGCCATCGCCGCGCCCGGCGCGAAGCCGAATGGCTGCCCCGCCACGAGCGCGGCCAGCTCGTCCGGCGTCGCGCTCCGCTGGTCGATGCGCCGGAACCGCGGCAGCGAGCCGTATTCGGGGATGCCGGAGGTATGCTCGAGGAGCTGCCGGAGCGTCACCCGGTGCCCCTGCGCCGGGAACTCCGGCAGGTGCTTCGTGATCTCGTCGTCCAGGGAGAGCCGGCCCTGGTCCGCGAGCTGGACCACCGCGGCGCCGGTGAACTGCTTCGTCACCGATCCGATGGGGTACACGACGTCCGCCCCGGCGGGCGTTCCGCGCTCCCGGTGCGCCTGTCCGTACCCTTTCAGCACCAGCGTATCGCCGCCGCGCACCACCGCGATGGTCATCCCCACGCCGCGCCCCGCCCGCAGCGCCTCCCCCGCGATGGAGTCCACCGCGCGCGCGATGTGCGCCGCGTTCCAGCTCTGCGCGGAAGCGGGGGCGGCGCACAGCGCGACGACCAGGGCGGAGAGACGGCTGATCCGCATGCGTGACGCTCTCCGTGTCTCCGTGCCTGGGTGTGAGGTCAATTCCCCTTGTTCCTCACGTGCTCGTCCCAGTGCCGCATCCACTCGGGGCCGCGCTGCTGGAGCCGGTTCCAGTCCATGGGCTCCGGCTTGATCTGGGCGCGGGCTTCACGGAGGCGCTGCGGCAGCGAGTCCGTCGGGATGTCGGTGCGGGCGGGGAGGCGGGCGAAGTCGCGCGCGGCGGCGGACACGGCCTGCGTGCCGCCCACCCACTCGGCGAACTCCTGCGCCCGCTTGGCGTTGGGAGCGCCGCGCACCACCGCCACCGCGTCCACCAGCAGCGGCGTGCCGCTGCGCGGGAAGACGTAGGCGATGGGATACTTGCCGGCCAGCGCGTCGATGTCCGGCATGTCCCACAGCGTGATCAGCCCCTCGCGGCGCGCCAGCTTCTGGTAGAGCAGCGTGGGGTTGAGGACGTACTCCTTGGTCTGCCCGTCCAGCCGGCGGAGCCACTGGAAGCCCTGCGCCGTGTCGCCGGTGGCGCGGATGCCGCGGTCGATCACCATCCCGAAGATGGTGCGCATGGTGCCGCTCGCCATCGGGTCGCGGATCAGCACCTTCCCCTTCCACCTGGGGTCCAGCACGTCGTCCCAGTCCTTGGGCGCGTCGGCGGCGGAGATGACGGCGGAGTTGTAGGCGATCACCTCCGGCGTCACGTAGGTGCCGTACCAGTAGCCGCGCGGGTCCCTGGCGTCGGCGGGGAGGGCGGCGGCCCAGGTGGGGGTGAAGCGCGCCAGGAGCGAGTCCTGCGCGGCGTCTTCAAAGGTGCCGGCCGGGGCGCCCCACCACACGTCCGCCTGCGGGTTGGCGCGCTCGCCGCGCAGGCGGTCCAGCACCTCCTGCGAGCCCATGTCCACCGTCTGCACGTCCACCTCGGGGTGCAGCGCCTCGTAGCGCTTCTCAAAGGCCTGCAGCATGTCCCGCCCGTGGGGCGAGTACACGGTCAGCGTCTCGCGCCCGTCGCCGCACGCGGCGAGTAAAAGGGCGAGCAGGGCGGTGCGTCGGATCATGATCTCACACGGAGGCACGGAGACGTATACCAGATCGGCGTTGCGGGCGACTGAAGTCGCTGCAACGACTACACGAAGTCCCCCTGCGGGGACTACACACCTTCCGCCGATGCTGGAAGACCAGTCCGCGAAGGCGGACTTTGTGCTGTTGTTGCCGCGAGTTTACTCGCCAGGCCGCGCTTCGCGGAGTGAGCCTTCAGCCTGAGCCGCAACCCTGTAGTCCCCGCAGGGGGACTTCGTGTAGTCGTTGCAGCGGTTTCAACCGCCCGGCTGTGCCGGTTTCCACCGGCTACTGCTTCCCCAGCGCGAGCAGGTTGGCGAACAGGCGCCAGGCTCCGGGGACCCCCTCTGGAAGCTGCCGGAAGAAGGCCAGGCCCGTGTAGACGTACGTGCCCTGGCCCACTCTGGCCGTCAGCAGGCCGCCGCGCAGGGGCGCCTCGCCCGGGTCGCCTGTCTCCAGGAGCGCGGTGTAGCGCGGGTCCCAGGTGCGGGCGAAGTACAGGCCGCGCTCCTGCTCCCATCCCTGGAAGTCCGCGGCGGTGATGCGGTTGGGCGTGGTGAACAGCGGGTGCGCGGGCACCAGGATGTTCACGGGCGCCGCCTCGTCGGTCACGCGGTCGTGCGGGCGGCCCATGGTGAGCGGGTAGGGGGCGAAGTTCCCCTCCACCAGCTCGTACTTGTTGTACTGTACAACCAGCGTGCCGCCGCGCCGCACCCAGTCCAGCAGGCGGGCGTTGTGGCGGGCCAGGTCCGGGCGCACCTCGTAGGCGCGGCTCCCGGCCACGATCACGTCGAAGCGGCTGAAGTCGCCCGCCGCCAGCGCGTCCTCGTCCAGCAGCGTGGGGGTGATGCCGAGCTGCTGGAGCACGGCGGGGCCCTCCTCGCCGGCGCCCTCGATGTAGGCCACCCGCAGCCCCGCGGGCACGCGCACGTCGAAGGCGCGCACCAGGGTGGACGCATCCGCGTACAGCGGGCGGGCGCGGACGTGCGGGTAGTCGATCAGCCGCGCGCCGCGCGTGTAGCGGCGCCCCTCCGCGTCCTGGAACACGGCGGACATCGGGTAGTCGCCGGCCCGCAGGGCCACGGGGGCGCGCGCGGAGGCGGGGCCGGTCAGCCGCGCCGGGGCGCGCACGGTGAACTCGGCCTCCTGCACCTCGCCCGCGGCGGCGAAGCGCACCGGGATGGAGGCGGGCTGCGCCGTCCACCCGGCGGGGAGCTCCAGGCGCAGCGTGCCGGACGTGCCGCGCGGCGCCTCGCTGGCCAGGTCCACCCGCACGCGGAAAGTGTGGTCGCCGCCCAGCGGCAGGATCCTCACCGCGCGCTCCGTGCGCACGGACACGGCGGGCACCACCATCACCGGCCGGCGCAGCTCGCCCTGGCGCGGATCGACCTCGCGGAAGGTGGCCTCGCCCTCCATCGGCAGCTCCGCGCCCGCCACCGCCACGCGGGCATGCGCGAGCACCGGGGCCGCGTCAAAGGGCTCCGCAGCGGCGGAATCGCCCGCCGGCCACTCGTACAGGTCGCCGCGGCGCGGGCGGCGCAGGAAGTACGCCTCCGTGGGCGCCGCGTCCGCCGGGATGGTGACGCGGAAGCGGCGGGTGAGGATGGCGCCCGCCTCCAGCGGCGTGGCGGGGAGCGGCGCCGCGGCCTCGGCCGTCCACCCGGCCGGGAGGCGCGGCTGCAGGGCGGACACGGCCACCCGCTCGCGCCCGCCGTTCCACAGCGACACCTCCACCCCAAAGGTCTGGCCGGGCACGAGGCGGGCGTCGTCCGCCACCGCGTCCAGCACCAGCCCCGCGGCGCGCGCCAGCGCGTCTTCCGCGTCGCGCGTCTCGGCCGCGCGGCGGAAGGCGGCCCCGGGGTCGCCCGCCGCGCCGGAGCGCAGGGTGTTGAGCGTGGACGCGAGCGCCGGCACGGAGGCGTCACGCGGGCGCTCCACGCCGGCCACCGTGGTGTCGATCCCTTCCCAGATGGACGTCTCGGGCCCCGTGTGCGCCGGGAAGACGCGGCGCAGGTAGCCCCAGCGCGGCCCCGCCGTCTCCGGCCGCCCCATGTCCTGCGAGCGGTGGCGGGAGCGGCTCGCCATCGCGAGCTGGAAGGGCGAGCGGCCGATCAGCGGGTCGCGGTTGCCGATGGCCAGGCGCACGGTGGCGCTGGCGGAGTCGCCGCGGAGCGACTGGTAGAGCTTGGACGTGCGGTGCGGGCGCATCCCGGCCGCGATCTGCTCGGGGAAGCGCGCCGGATCGGCCGCGGCCTCGAACGCCTCGCGCGCCAGCATCCCGGACACCTGGTGGTGCCCGTGCCCGTCGCGGGGCGTGCCGCTGAACACGGGTACGATGACGTCCGGCCGGAAGCGGCGCACCACGTACACCACGTCGCGCAGCACCTCCTCGCGCGGCCAGTGGCGGAACGTCTCTTCCGCGTTCTTGGAGAAGCCGAAGTCGTAGGCGCGGGTGAAGAACTGCCGTGCTCCGTCCACGCGCCGCGCGGCCAGGAGCTCCTCGGTGCGCAGCAGCCCCAGCGCCTCGTGAAGCTCCGGCCCGATGCCGTTCTGCCCCCCCTCGCCGCGCGTGAGCGACAGGTAGGCGACGTCCGCCCCCTGCTCCAGCGCGAGGGCGGCCAGGAGCTGCGTGTCTTCGTCGTCCGGGTGGGCGCCCACCATCAGCACGCGCTTGGCGACTCCCAGCCGCCGCAGCGAGAGCCCCAGCCCCGCCGCCCCTTCGTATTCCGTGGCGGCCTGTGCCGCGGTGTGCTCCGCGCTCGCGCAGAGCAGCGATAGGGCCGCCATCGCGGCCGCGAGTTTCCGAGTACGCATGCAGCGGAAGCTAGGCGTACCGGGGGCCAACTGCAATCTCACACAGAGACACGGAGGCACAGAGGAGAACTTCTCTCCGTGTCTCTGTGCGAGATTCGTGGGGGGGTTGACAACGCGCGGGCGCCCGTTTACACTCTGCGACTCACGGGAGTCGCGTCCCGATGTCACACTGCCTCCACCTCGCCTCGTGCGGGGCGGGTGCTGGACATCGGCGACGCGATTTTTGTTTTCCGGACCCAAACGACCAGCGACCGCCGCAAATGACCCGTATCCTCCATCCCTCGTTGAATCCCACCGCGTGGGGCGCGTGCGCCCCGCGGGCCGGAGGCGAGGTGTGCCCGTCCGCCATCCGTGGCGGCTCGGGGAAGGGATATCTGCGGTCGGAAGGAAGCGATCGATTCGGTCGTGTACAGATCAGCGCGGGGGGTGCCGGGGGCGAGTAGCCACGCCGGTGTCTCACTTGGGAGCGAGCTCACTTCGCCCCGCCCGCGCATCATGCCGGGCGGGGCGATCTGCATTCAGGGACCTGCGAAACGGGAGGTGCACCACGGTGAACGAGAGACGTGACGAGTGACGGGCCGGCGGGGCACGAAGCCCCACCCCAGGGACAAACGCGACCCCTGGACGAAGGCGGAACGCTTCCGCCGGCCCACCCACGGTGGCCATAGCTCAACAGGTGGAGCACCGGGTCGTGAGCCCGGGGGGTGTGGGTTCGAGCCCCACTGGCCACCCCTGAGAAGCCTGTAGCTCAGATGGTTAGAGCATCGAACCGCCTCGCCAACTTCTTCGCCCGCCACGCGCGGGCCGGCGGCCGAGGCTTACCGGATTCGACGGCCGCGGGTTCGAGTCCCGCCGGGCTTCTCATCCCAGGATCCAGCACACCCGGCCGCGGGGCGCGCTGGAAGCAGCAAAGTCGGCGCGGCGAACATGGGCCTGTAGCTCAGTTGGCAGAGCACTCCCCTTTTGCGATCACCTCGTCCGGCCTCGGCTGGGCCGATGTGAAAGGGTTATTGACTACTCCTCAAGAGGTCGCGGGTTCGAGTCCCGCCAGGTCCACCTGTAAGACGAAGTCCTGAGTCCTGAGTGCTGAACTGCAGTGTGTGAGTGCGCTGTTCACCCGATCCTCAGGACCGATACCTGATCTGTGTGAGTCGGACGTGGTGCGGGCGCTTTTCCAGGAGCGAATAAATTCGCCGCTGGGCCTACGCGAAGTCCGCCTACGCGGACTGTGCCCGCGAGTATGGCTCGAAGAACACAGTGCCCGTAGGGGCACTTCGCGTGGTTGCAGCGGCGAATTCTAGCAGTCTGCATCCGACTGGAGAGGCAACCGGCTCAAAGTATGCGGCGAGCCGATCGCGTCTCAATCGGGAGAGGTTCAAATGCCTGCTGCATACTCCTTGGATCTACGTGAGCGAGCCCTGGCGCTGATGGAAGAGGGCTTTCTCAAGCGCGAAGAGATCGCGCAGCTGCTTCGCGTCGGCGAGTCCACGCTGTACACCTGGCAGAGCCGCAGGGCCAAAGGTTTAGGGGTCGCACCCCTGCCCCACGGCGGTGGAGTCGCCTCGCAGCTGGACCGCAGCGTTCTGGCCGGGCTGGTGGCGGAACAGAACGATCTCACGCTCGAAGAGTACGCGAGCGCCTATGCCGAGCGCACCGGGCGGCGCTACCACCCGGACCACCTGTGCCGGGTGCTGGGGCAGATGAGACTGCGCCGAAAAAGTCAAAGCGCTCCGCGCCGCTGAACAGAGCCGGCCCGATGTCGTGGCGGAGCGCGTCACGTACCAAAGCGAAGTGGTTCAGAAGCGTTCCGCCGAGGATCTGGTCTTCTTGGACGAGACGTCGGTCTACACAAATCTGGTGCGAACCCGCGCACGTGCGCTGGGCGGGGCACGCGCTCCGGGAACAGCTCCCTTGCAGCACAAGCGGCTGACGATCCTGGGAGCGCTGAGCCTGAAGGGGATCGCGGCTGCCATGAGCTACCGAGGCAGTGCGGATGCCGACGTGGTTCAGGTCTACGTCGAACAAGTGCTGCTGCCTCAGATGCGACCCGGCCAGACCCTGGTGCTGGACAACTTCCAGGCCCACCGCGGAACGGCGTTGCGCAAAGCCGTCGAGGCGGCCGGCTGTACACTGGAGTTTCTGCCGCGCTATAGCCCGGAGCTGAACCCGATTGAGCTGGCCTGGAGTAAGCTCAAAGCGATGTTTCGCACAGCTGCGCTACGGAGCCCAGAAGCGCTTGAACTCGCGCTCGGTCCTCTGCTCGACCGGATCAGCGAATCGGATGCACGAGGTTATTTCGCGCACTCCGGGTACAAGCTTGCTCCAGACTGATATGCAGACCGCTATCATTCGCTCCTGCGCTCCTGCGCTCCTGCTCAGGACCCGGCACCCATCCGATCGAACCGGATTCCGTGTCAGGACTCAGGACGCCCCGGGATCCGGCTTCCCGGAGGACATCAGAACAGAGCACTCGTGCGACGCGGGCCGATGCCGGGCCGGTTATCGCTGCCCTATCCCGGAACACGGCGTACCGGGGCCAGCCGGCGAAATTCGTCCGCGCGGCACGAGTGCAAGCCGGGGTGCAGGGCTACCCCTCTCCGCCACTCGCCCATCCACGGATGGGCCGAAGGACGAGGGTTATCTGGTCAGCCAGGGTTCGAATCCCGACTGCATCCCGGCCCCTGAACGAAGCCCGTGGCGTGGGCCGCATCCGCCCGGTTAACGCTCCCGTTGTACGCGTGGACTCCGGTCCGCATTCGTTCGAGCGGAGAACCACTTGCCCGCGCCACGGGCACATCGCCGGGAGCACACAGCATCCGGCATCCACCTCCAACACGAAAGGAGGCGAGCGACATGATGGACTTCACCCGTTACGTGGCCACCCGCCTCCGGGCGCTGGTCACGCCGCAGTCCGAGCCGGTTCCCGGCTCGGCGCAGGTGCCCAACTCGGCCGGGGGATTCGCCTGGGTCCTGGATCGCTGGAGCCGGCTGGACCGGTTCCTCGTCCTGGGAACGGAGGGCGGCACCTACTACATCGGCGAGCGCCAGCTCACGGTGGAGAACGCCGGCGCCGTGGCCGAGTGCATCGCCGAGGACGGGCCGCGCGTGGTGCGGCGCATCGTGGAGGTGAGCACCGGCGGGCGCGCGCCCAGGAACGACCCCGCGCTCTTCGCTCTCGCCATGGCGGCGGGGATGGGGGACGAGGCGACGCGTGCCGCCGCGCTGGCCGCGCTCCCCCGGGTGGCGCGCACCGGGACCCACCTCTTCCACTGGCTCCGCTACGTGGGGGCGTTCCGTGGATGGGGGCGCGGGGTGCGCCGGGCCGTGGGCGAGTGGTACACCGCCCGGCCGGAGCGCGAGCTGGCGTACCAGCTCCTGAAGTACCCCCAGCGCGACGGGTGGTCGCACCGCGACGCGCTGCGGCTGGCGCACCCCCGGCCCCGCAGCGAGGAGCAGCGGGCGCTGTTCCGGCGCACGGTGAGCCGCTCGGCGCTGGAGGGCCCGCCTTCCGAGTCGCTGGCCCAGGTGCGCGCGGCCGACGCGCTGCGGGTGGACGCGGAGATGGACCCCGCGCGCGCCGCGGCGCTGGTGCGCGAGGCGCGGCTGACCCGTGAGATGGTGCCCACCCCGCTGCTGCGTCACGCGGTGGTGTGGGAGGCGCTCCTGGAGGAGATGCCGCTCACCGCGCTGGTCCGCAACCTGGCGACGCTCACCCGCGTGGGCGTGCTGGCGCCGGGGAGCGAGGCCGCCCGCTCTGTCGCTGCCCGGCTGGCGGACGGCGCGGCGCTGCACAAGGCCCGGGTGCACCCGGTGCAGGTGCTCTCGGCGCTGCGCACCTACGCGGCGGGGCGGGGGGTGCGCGGGCGCGGGGCGTGGATCCCCGTGGCGCAGGTGGTGGACGCGCTGGATGCGGCCTTCTACCTGAGCTTCGGCGGGGTGGAGCCGTGCGGGCGGCGCGTGATGCTGGCGCTGGACGTGTCCGGCTCCATGACCGCCAACGTGCTCGGGCTGGAGGGGCTTAGCTGCCGCGAGGCCTCGGCGGCGATGGCGCTGGTGACGGCCGCCACCGAGCCCCGGCACTTCTTCACCGCCTTCACAGCGGGCGGGTACCGCTCGGTACACGGACGTGCCACCAGCGGGCTCGTCCCCCTCTCCATCTCGCCCCGCCAGCGGCTGGACGACGTGGTGAGGCAGGTGGGCACCCTCCCCTTCGGGGGCACGGACTGCGCCCTGCCCATGGTGGAGGCGGAGAAGCAGCGGTGGGAGGTGGACCTGTTCGTGGTCTACACCGACAACGAGACGTGGGCGGGGGACATCCACCCCGCTCAGGCGCTCCGCCGGTACCGGGAGCGCACGGGGATCCCCGCCAGGCTGGTGGTGGTGGGGATGGCGTCCAACGGGTTCACCATCGTGGACCCGGAGGACGCGGGGATGCTGGACGTGGTCGGGTTCGACGCGTCGGCGCCCCAGTTGATCGCGGACTTCGCGCGGTAGGGGGCGGGCTGCTCCCTCCGGCGGAGCCGCCCGAACCGGGCGGGACGGGGCTTGCATCCCGTGCCCGCCCACTACCGAAGCGGTTGATGAACGAGCTGAAGGAGAAGGCACGGAATCCGGACGAGGCCGAAACCGCGGGCGACTACTACGTGGTGGAGACGAGGTCGGGGTTCTACTGGGTGACAGCGGAGACCGCCCGGCGGATCGGCGCGCAGCTCGACCGCCGCTGGCCGCCGCGCTGGATCAAGTTCGTGGACAACACCGGCGCCCGCACCTGGCTGCGCACGAGCATCGTGGAGTGCGTGCATGAGTCCACCGAGGCACAGCGCTCGCGCGAGCGGACCTTTCGGCGGGCGTGCCATCGCGAGGCGAAAGCGGACAAGCGCTGGGGGGAGGACGAGGACTGACTGGCCTCACACAGAGGCACAGAGACACGGAGAAGACCGGCCACGCCGGGGAGAGACCATGCTGACGAGACGGGTAGGGACCAACGCGATCATGTTCGGCGAGCACGAGGAGGGCACCCTCCGCCAGCTCATCGACGTGTCGCAGCGCGCCGAGCGCACCGCGCTGCTCGCCGACGGGCACGTGGGCTACATCATGCCCATCGGCGGAGTGGCCGCGTACGACAACAAGATCTCCGTGGTGTCGGTAGGATTCGACATAGCATGCGGCAACGCGGCCATCCGCACGGACCTGCGTGTGGAGGACATCACGCGGAACGTGTCGCTCGATGAGATCGTGCGCAATCCGCACCGGCTGGCGCAGAACAACCTGGCGAACAGCCTGGCGGACGAGATCGCGTCGACGATCTCGTTCGGGATCGGGCGCAAGAACAACGCGGACGACGCGCCGGTCGATCACCCGCTGTTCATGGACCCGGCGTGGTACGCGGTGCCCAACACGGGCGGCTACCGGGACACGCTGCAGGACAAGGCGCGCCGCCAGCTCGGGACGGTTGGCTCCGGCAACCATTACGTGGACGTGTTCGCGGACGAGACGGGCACGGTGTGGGTGGGGGTGCACTTCGGGAGCCGCGGACTGGGGCACACCATCGCCAGCGCCTTCCTCTCCCTGTCGCAGGGCGGGATGTGGGGCGAGCGCGCGGCGGAGAAGGAGGTTCTGCTGGACCTGGACCAGCCGCTCGGGCACGACTACTGGCAGCTCATGCAGCTTGCGGGCGAGTACGCCTACGCCGGACGCGAGTGGGTGGCGCGCAAGGTGGTGGCGCTGCTGGGCGGCACGGAGCAGGAGCTGGTGCACAACCACCACAACTACGGCTGGAAGGAGACCCACCTCTCCGCCGAGGGCGAGCCGACCGAGTACGTGGTGGTGCGCAAGGGAGCGACGCCGGCCTTCCCGGGGCAGAAGGGCTTCGTGGGCGGCTCCATGGGCGACGACGCGGTGATCCTGGAAGGGAACGCCACGCCGCCGGACGAGGAGACGGCCACGGCGCAGCGGGAAGCGCTCTACTCCACCGTGCACGGGGCGGGGCGGGTGATGAGCCGCACGGCGGCGGCCGGCAAGCGCAACCGGCGCGGCAAGGTGCTCACCCCCGGGCGCATCTCGCAGGAGATGGTGCAGGATTGGCTGGGGAAGCGCGGCGTGATCCTGCGCGGCGGGGGCCTGGACGAGGCCCCGCAGGCGTACCGCCGCCTCCCCAAGGTGCTGGCGGCGCAGGGCGACACGATCCAGGTGCGGCACACGCTGCGGCCCCTGATCGTGGCGATGGCCGGGGCGGGGGAGGTGGACCCGTACAAGGACTGACCTCACACAGAGACACGGAGGCACAGAGACGACTTCATCTCTGTGCCTCCGTGTCTCTGTGTGAGCCCCTTCTATCTTTCGATCGGCAGCCGCACCGAGTTGCCCCACTCCGTCCACGAGCCGTCGTAGTTGCGGACGTTGCGGAAGCCCAGCAGGTAGGTGAGCGCGAACCAGGTGTGCGACGAGCGCTCGCCGATGCGGCAGTAGGCGATGGTCGGCTCGTCCGGGCTCAGGCCGAGCTGCTCCTGGTACAGCGCGCGGAGCTCGTCGGCGGAGCGGAACTCGCCGGTGTCCGGGTTCACGGCGCGCGCCCAGGGCATGCTCTTCGCCCCCGGGATGTGGCCGCCGCGCATGGCGCCTTCCTGCGGGTAGTCCGGCATGTGCAGCTTCTCGCCGCTGAACTCCTCGGGCGAGCGCACGTCCACGAGCTGGCCGCGGTGCCCGATGTGCTCGAGCACGTCTTCGCGGAAGGCGCGGATGCGCTCGTCGTCGCGCCTGGGCACCGGGTACTCGGAGGGCGGGTACGAGGGCGCGTCCGTGGTCATCGGGCGCCCCTCGTCTTCCCACTTCTTGCGGCCGCCGTCCATCACCTGCACGCGGTCGTGGCCAAACAGGCGGAATACCCAGAGCGCGTAGGTAGCCCACCAGTTGTTCTTGTCGCCGTAGAAGACGACCGTGGTGTCCGGCGAGATGCCGCGCTCGCGCATCAGGCGGGCGAAGCTCTCCTCGTCCAGGTAGTCGCGGCTCAGCGGGTGCTGGAGGTCGGTGTGCCAGTCGATCTTGACGGCGCCCTGGATGTGGCCGACGTCGTACATCAGCACGTCCTCGTCCGACTCCACGAGGCGGATGCTGGGGTCGTCCAGGTGCTGGGCCACCCACTCGGTGGAGACCAGCGCTTCGGGGTGTGCGTAGCCCCGTGCTTCGATGGGCGTGGTGTCGGGCATGGGGATAGATCCTGGGTGCGAGGTGCTTTGGGGGGAACGGGGAATGGGGAACGGGGAACGGGGAAAAACCTCGTTGTTACCGTTCCCCGTTCCCCATTCCCCGTTCCCCTACTTTCCTTCTTCCAGCTCGCGCACGGCGCGTTCCGCCGCGTCGAAGCCCATCTTGCTGTGCGTGCCGTCGCAGAAAGGCTTGCGCGTCGATGCGCCGCAGCGGCACAGCGACACCTTTTTGCCGGCCACCACGGGAAACTCGTTGCCATCCGCGTCGATCAGGCGGAACGGGCCCTCGACCAGGAACGGGCCGTTGTGCTTGGCCAGGATCGTGACGGGCGGCTGGGCCCTGTCGTTGCTTTCGGACATTCGCGTACTCCTGAACAGATAGGGAGAATGGGGAACGGGGAACGGTAGAAGCGAACAGCTCGGTTGCCGTCTGGCAGTTCCCGTTCCCCGTTCCCCATTCCCCGTTCCCCGCCGTTACACCACCGCGTTCACCATCCAGAACACCCCCAGCACCGCGCTGCCCAGCGCCGTGACGGTGCGCAGCGTGCCGCCCAGGGCGGGGACGCGGTGCTGGGCCTGGTGGAACACCGCGCCCGCGATGGCGGCGTAGAGCCCCATCCCGGCGGTGGTCCCCACGCCGAAGAGGAAGAGGTACACGCCCGCCGCCCACGCGGAGCTGCTGGCCGTGACCGTGACCACCGCCACCAGCGGGGCAGTGCCGGCGATGCCGTGCGCCATCCCCACCCACAGGCTCCCGCCGCGGTGCGCGTGCGGGTGGCCGTGCTGGGCCAGGGCGTGCGCTTCGCCGTGCACCACGCTCCACAGCAGCCACGCGCCCAGCCCCAGCAGCATCGTCCCCACCCCGAACTCCAGCCCGCTCACCACCGCTTCCGGCAGGCGGATGCCCAGGGCGATCAGGACGCTTCCCACCACCAGGATGGCCGCCGAGTGGCCCAGCCCCCAGCGCAGGCCGAAGCCCAGCGCCTCCAGCGGGCGCGGGCGGCGGGATACGAAGGTGGTGACCGCGGCCATGTGGTCGGGCTCCAGCGCGTGCAGGAAGCCAAGGCTCACGGCGGTCAGCAGCGGCAGCAGTTCCATCGTCCAACGGGTGCGGGAGAGAGGTGAAGAGAGGGCGGGAAGCTACGCCGCCGGCCCCGCCCGCGCCAGAACGCGAAGACGCAGGAAGGGCGCGCCCCTCCTGCGTCTCGCATCCCCGCGGTGCGGCCGCTACTCGAGCGCGAAGCCCACGGTGAAGCGGAAGCGCGCGTCAAAGGGCACGCCGTCCAGCGTGGCGGGTGCAAAGCGCAGCTTGCGGCCGATGTCGGCGGCGGCGGCGTCCAGGTACGCGTCGCCGGACGAGCGCGCCACGCCCGCGTACGACACCCCGCCGTCGCGGTTGGACACCAGCAGCACCACCACCGTGCGCGTGACCGGCGCGGGCAGCTTGCCGCGCTCCGGGTGCTTCGACGACGCGTCGTAGATCATCTGCACGCGCTCGTCGTGGTTCAGCAGCACGGGGGTGCAGCGCTGGCGGCCCGGGAGGATGGCCGGGTACTCGCCGTCCACGCGGATCAGCGCCTGGTACCCGCGCCCAGACGGCAGGCTGGTGAGGTACTCGCCCACCGCGCCCGTAACCTGCTCCACCCCGGCCGCGGGGTAGTTGGAGTCCATGAAGAGCAGCGCGCCCTTTCGCGTGCTGTCCACGTCCACCAGCAGCAGCCCCTGCGGCGCGGTTACCCCGTTGCGGCGCCCGATCTCCAGGATCTTTGCGCGCAGCTCCTGGCGCTCGGCGATCTGGCCGGGCGTGGGGCCGCGCACCGTGTCCGCCACCACGGCGCAGGTCTGGCCCAGGGCGCGCGAGGGCGTGGAGCGGGGCGTCTGCGCGTGCGCACCGGTGACGAAGAGGGCGGCCGCGCACGCGGCGGAGGAGAGAAGCCGGAAGATCACGAGAGATTGTACGGGAGCGGGGTGGATCGATGGATTGGCCGCAAAGATAAGCCCGCCGCCGCGGTTTGCAAACAGATGTTCGTGAAACGGCGGGTTGCCGTCTCTCCCCCCGCCGCCGTAACATCCTCCCGGTCCCCACCCCAGCCGCGAGGAATCATGCCGCTCCGTATCCGTGCCGCGCTCCTGGCGGCGTGCACCGTGCTCGCCGCCACGGCGAACGCCCAGGCGCCCGCGCCGCCGCTGCAGGCCGTGGTCACCACCACCGCGGGGTGGGACGCGCCCACGGGCCGGGTGCGCCTGTTCGCGCGGCGCACGCCCACCTCGCCGTGGGTGCAGGTGGGCGGGGCGATGGACGCGTCGGTGGGGCGCGCGGGGTTGGGGTGGGGCGTCGGGGTGCACGCGGCGGCGGACCAGGGGGCCGGCCCCGAGAAGCGCGAGGGCGACGGGCGCGCGCCGGCGGGGATCTTCCGGCTGGGCTCGGCCTTCGGGTACGCGCCGGCGGACTCGGCGCGCTGGGTGCGCCTTCCCTACCACGCCAGCGACCCCAGCATCGAGTGCGTGGACGACACGGCGTCGCGCTTCTACAACCAGCGCGTGGACCGCGACACCGTCACGCCGGACTGGACGAGCCACGAGGAGATGCGCCGCGCGGACGGCCTGTACCGGTGGGGCGTGTGGGTGGATCACAACACGGGGCCCGCGGCGCCCGGTCGGGGCTCGTGCATCTTCATCCACATCCGCGCGCGGCCCGGCGCGCCCACGGTGGGGTGCACCGCCTTCGCCGAAGAGGACGTGCGCCGCATCCTTGCCTGGCTGGACCCGCGCGCGCGTCCCGTGCTTGTGCAGCTACCGGAGGCCGAGTACCGGCGGCTGAGAGGGCGCTGGCGCCTTCCCTGAACGGCGGGGCTCACACAGAGACACAGAGGCACAGAGAAGAACTGATCTCCGTGCCTCTGTGCCTCTGTGTGAGACCCTTGCGTTTTGGGTGCGGAGAGCGCACCCTATAGCCTCTCCCACCGACCGACCCCGCTTCCCCCACGCCACGATGCACCCCTCCCGCCTGCGCCGCGCCGCCGTCGCGTGCGCCGCTCTGTTCCTGGCCGCCTGCGCCGGCCGCACCGAAGCCCCCAGCTCGTCGCCTTCGCGCGCCGGTGTGTACGTGGCGCCGGGGGCCTCGCTGGCCATGCCGGTGCGCGGCATCCGGGCCGAGCAGCTTCGCGACACGTACGCCGCCGCGCGATCGGGCGGGCGCGTGCACAACGCCATCGACATCATGGCCCCGCGCGGCACCCCCGTGCTGGCGGCGGTGGATGGCACCATCCTGAAGCTGCGCACCGGGGGGATGGGCGGGATCACCATCTACCAGCTCGGCACCGACGGGCGCACCCTCTACTACTACGCGCACCTGCAGCGCTACGCGGCCGGGCTGCGCGAGGGGCTCCCCATCGAGCGCGGCCAGGTGGTGGCGTACGTGGGCGATACGGGCAACGCCGGGTCGGGGAACTACCACCTCCACTTCAGCGTGTCGCGCCTGGCCGACCCGCGGCGCTGGTGGGAGGGGGAGAACGTGAACCCGTATCCCATGCTGGCCGGCGCCGCCGCGCGCTCGCGCGTGGGCGACTGAGCCGCCGGGGGCACGCACACACGGAGGCGCGGAGGATTTTTCCTCCGCGCCTCCGCTGTTTTCCGCACCCGCGGCTGGCGGAGTTCGTGCAGTCGGCCGGGTACCCTCATCGTCCCCCGTTCCCAAAGCGATCCCGGATGAAACGCGCCCTCCTCGTGCTCCTGCTCGCCGCCGCCGCGTGCGCGCCCGCCCAGCCCGCCGCCTCTCCCGCCGCCGTCAGCCAGGAGAGCACGGCCATCGTGTCGCTGCTGGAAACCTCCACCGGGGGGTGGAACCGCGGCGACCTGGACGCCTTCCTCGTCCCCTACGCGGAGGACGCGACTTTTGTGGGCAGCCGCGGCCTGCTGCGCGGCAAGCCGGCGATCCGCGCGCAGTACGTGGCGAGCTACTTCGGCGCCGGCCGGGTGCGCGGCACCCTCAACTTCCGCGACATCGAGGTGCGGATGCTGGGCCCGCGCAGCGCCCTCGCCGTGGGCCGCTACGTCGTCACCGAGCGCGGCGCCGGCCAGGCCGATGCCACCGGCCTCTTCTCCCTCGCCCTTGAGCGCCGGCCGGAAGGGTGGCGCATCATCCACGACCACTCGTCGTGAGCGGCGGCACTCGCCCCGAGGCGGGCGGTTGAAACCGCGGCAACGACCACACGAAGTCCCCCTGCGGGGACTACAGCTTTGCGGCTCGGGCGGAAGGCTCATTGCGCGCAGGGGGCACCGGCTCGCGGCTGGGTGGCCGCGATCGGAGCGATGATACCGGATACGGGTGCGCCTCCGCCGCGAGGGGCTGAAGCCCCCCGCTGGAGAGACGGGAAGCCCGCTGAAGCGGGCTCGGTAGTCAGACCCATGCGAGCCTGCTTTCCCGTGGTTCCAGCCGGGGGTTTCAACCCCTGGCGGTGCAACCCCGCGGCAATGCCTGCACGAAACCCCCTTCGCGGACTGGTCTTCCAGCATCAGCGGGAGGTGTGTAGTCCCCGCAGGGGGACTTCGTGTGGTTGTTGCAGCGGTTTCAACCGCCCGCGACATACTGACCCGCTAGATCACGATCTGGCGCAGCCGGCGTGAGCAGGTGCGGCTGGCGATCAGCGTGGTGCCGTCGCGCATCTGCACCTGGAGCCGCGTGCCGTCGTACGGAACGAGGGCGGCGACGTGGTCCAGGTTTACGATGTGCGAGCGGTGAACGCGCAGGAAGTGGTCGGGGTCCAGGCGGCGCTCGAACTCGTTGAGCGTGAGGTAGACGAGGTGGCGCCGGCCGCGCGCGTGAAGCCCCACGTAGTCGTCCTCCCCCTCCAGCCGCTCGATCTCGTCCACCCGCAGCGGGACGATCTGGCCGCGGTCGCGGATGAAGAGGCGTGAGAGCGGGGGCGCGCCGCCCGCCGTCGCTCCGATGGCCCAGCGCACCCGCCCGGCCGTGTCGGCGGCGGGAGTCCGGTCGCGGACCGCGCGCACCCGCGCCAGCGCCGCGGCGAGGCGCTCGCGCCCGAACGGCTTCCGCAGGTAGTCCACCGCGCCCAGCTCGAACGCCGCCACCGCGTAGCTGTCGAACGCCGTGGTGAAGACCACCGAGGGGGTGCCGGGGAGACGCTCGAGCACCTCCAGGCCCGTCATCTCGGGCATCTGCACGTCCAGGAAGACCAGGTCCGGCGCCAGCTCCGCCGCCGCGCGCAGCGCCGTTTCGCCATCCTCCGCCTCCCCCACGATGGTCACCTCCGCGCCGTCCAGCAGGTGGCGGAGGGTAGCGCGGGCGGGTGCCTCGTCGTCCACCAGGAGCGCGCGGAGCATCAGCGCACCTCCGCGGCGAGCGCGGCCGCCGGGATGGTGATGTGCACCCTGAACCCCGCGCCGGGCGCCGTGCGCACCTCCAGCGTGGCTCCGGGGAGGGCGGCCACCCGCTGCCGCGCCGCGCGCAGCCCCAGCCCCGGCGCGGCGGCCAGCCGTTCCGGCTCCGCGCCGGGCCCGTCGTCCGCGATGGTCAGGATGAGGGTGTCGTCGTCGTCCATCTCACTCTCCACGGTCACCGTTCCGCCGCGGCGGAGCGCCGCCGCCCCGTGCCGCACGGCGTTCTCCACCAGCGGCTGCAGGAGGAGGGGAGGAACGCGGCACTCCAGCGTCTCCGGGTCGATCCGCTCGTCCACCCGCAGGCGCGCGCCGAGCCGCATGGACTCCAGGCTCAGGTAGGTGCGCACGAAGCGCCACTCCTCGTCCAGCGTCACCCAGTCCACGCGCTCGCGGTCCAGCCGGATGACGTAGCGGAAGAGGTCGCCGAACTGCTCCAGCGCCGCCTGCACCCGCGCCGGGTCCGAGCACACGAGCCCCGTGAGCGAGTGGAGGGTGTTGAAGAGGAAGTGGGGATTCAGGTGCGCGCGCAGCGCCGCCAGCTCCGCCCGCGCCCGCGCCGCTTCGGAGCGCTCAAGCGCGAGCTGCCGGGCCCGCGACTGCAGCGACCCGCGGATGGCGTACGACACGCCGGCCACGAGCCCGTACAGCCAGAACCCCGAGAGGAGCTGCCATTGGAGGATGGGCTCGATCCAGCCGCGCGCCGCACTCCACCCGCTGCCGTGCACCGCCTGCCCCCACACCGCCCCCGCCCAGAGCACGGAGTACAGCAGCGACACGGCCGCCTGCGCCGCCACGAACCCGGCCCACCGCCGCTCCGGCCAGGGCAGCCTCCCTGAAAGCCACCACACGCCGCCGCCGAGCACCGCCGCCGGCACCACGTTGCGCAGCGCGCCCGCCACGGCGCGCGGCAGCGGCCCGAAGCCCGCCACCTGCAGCACCGCCACGTAGATCCCCACCAGCGGCACCCACAGCGCGGCGTACGCCAGCACCCGGCGGACCTTGGGTGTGTCGATGTTGAAGCCCCTCGTCGCCGCGCGCCCGGTGCCCGCGCGCGGTTCCGGCCGCGCGAGCGGAGCTCCCGCGCTCACCGGCGGACCCGGGGGTGGTGCCCATCCCCGGCCCCGTGCCACACGTCGTCGTGCAGGTGCGGCTGCAGCGCGCCGCCGCCGGCGGGTGTGCCGCGGTCCGCCGCCTGCGCGGCGGCCGAGCGCATGGAGGCCAGCGCGGCGGAATCGAAGGCGATCCCCCCCGCGACCACGGCGCGGATGCGCAGCGTGTTGCCGATGTCCGCGAGGGGGTCCGCGTCCAGCAGCACCAGGTCCGCCACGCTCCCCGCCCTCACCGCGCCCACCGAGTCCGCCACACCCATGAAGCGCGCCGGCTCGTACGTGGCGGCGGCGAGCGCGGCCATGGGCGAGAGGCCCGCGCGCACCAGGAGCTGCAGCTCGCGGTGAAGGGAGTAGCCCGGGACGGTGAACGGGTTGGGCGCGTCGGACCCGGCCAGGATGCGCACGCCGGCGCGATGCATGTCGCCCACGGCGCGCAGGTGCGCGTCCAGGAGGCGCCGCTCGAAGGCCATGTCCGTGCCCCGGCCCGCGCCGCGCACCGCCTGCACGCTCGTGGACCAGGGGCGCATCAGCGCGGGGATGTGGCGCAGCTCCGGGCGATGCACGAACGCGGAGTCGTCCAGGCGCGACGCGTACTCCAGCACCACCAGGGTGGGGACCACCGCCGTCCCCGCCGCGGCGATGCGGCGGTACGTTTCGCGGGCGAGGCGCGGATCGTACGAATCCAGCAGGCGCGGCACCTGGCGGGCGGCGGCGGCGTAGACCTCGGGGCCGGTGCGGGCTCGGACGGTGTCCACCAGCGTGCGCTGCAGCTCCGCCCGCAGCGACGACGCAGCCATCAGGATCCCGTACAGGTGCTCCTGCGAGTGCATCCCCGCTTCGGCCGCATCGGCGGCATCCACCGCGAAGGGCACGTGCCCGGCCACCCGCAGCCCGCGCCGCCGCGCCGCGCCCAGCACCTGGCGGAAGGCGTCGGGAGTGAGCTGGGTGTAGACCTTGATGAAGTCCGCCCCGCCGCGCGCCATGGAGTCCACCATGGCCTCCGCGCGCGCGGAGTCGGCGACGTGCGAGAAGAGCTGGCGTGTCCACGCGGTGGGAGGGGCGCCGTCCAGAATCATCCCCGCGGCGAAGATGCGCGGGCCCGGCGCGTGGCCCGCGCGCACGCTGTCGCGCCACCGGCTCAGCGCGCGCAGGTCGTCGCCCATGTCGCGCACCGTGGTGATGCCGGTGCCCAGGTACACGCCCTCGAACGCGGGGCGGTGGAAGGCGTGCACGTGCATGTCCCAGAGGCCCGGGATCAGGAACCGGCCCGCGCCGTCCACGATCCGGGCACCCGCGGGCACGGGCGTGCGCCCCGCGGGCCCCACCGCCGCGATGCGCCGCCCCGCCACCAGCACCGTCTGGTCCCGCCACACGCGCCCGGAGGCCGGGTCCACCACGGTGACGTGGGGGATGGCGAGCGTCACGCCGGCGGGGCTCGCCGCCCGCCGCGGGGCGGAGGCGCACCCGGCCAGCGCGCCGGCCAGGAGCGTGAGGATGCCAAGGGTGCGGACCGGAGAAGTCATCGCGCTGAAGCCTCTGGGGGCAGGTGGATCGGGGTGGGTGTCCGCAATCAGTGCCCCCGCCGCCGGTTCATCAAGGACGCTTCGGTGAACGGTCGCGGCGCACGGGTGAACGGGCGGGCGCGGGCTCCCGCGGGCACGAACGACGAGAAGCCCGCCGGCCTTTCGGCTGGCGGGCTTCATCGCCCTATTCCCCCATCGGTCCAACTCTCCCGAGCCCGTGGTCTGGTTTCTCAGCCGTGCCCACCCGGAGGACGCGTAGCGCGAAGGTGGGGGTAAAGTCGGCATTCTCGAAGCCTGCCCGGTGCTCGTCGTGTGATACCACCCCACCTCCACGCATGTTGCGGTGCGGAGATTAGGGGAGGGTGAAGCTTCGTACGCCTGCGAGACGGCATTCGCCGGGAAACCCCCCCGGGTTTCGCGCGGAGCGCCCTTTCCCGATCTTTAAGACGTCGGACGCGCCGAAAAGGTTGCAATCCCCCGCCACGGACACTCGATGACCGATTACGCACGCGCCGCGGCGCACCGCGACCTCCGCCGCATCCCCGGGGTGGGCGCCACCATCGCGGACGACCTGTGGCGCCTGGGCATACGCCGCGTCGCCGACCTGCGCGGGGGCGATCCGCAGGCGCTGTACGAGGCCCTCTGCCGCGACCAGGGAGTGCACGTAGACCGCTGCATGCTGTACGTCTTCCGCTGCGCCGTGTACTTCGCCAGCGAGGAGACACACGACCCGGAGCTCCTCCGCTGGTGGAGCTGGAAGGACGGCGGCAGGGCGTACCAGCCATGCTGATCGACCGCTTCCTCCCCCAGCCGGAGGTGGTGTCGCGCCACGAGACGGTGGTGAGCGCCTCCGCCGAGCGCGTGTGGGCCGCCGCCCGCGCGCTGGACCTGGGCCAATCCCCCGTGGTGAAGGTGCTCTTCGCCCTCCGCTCCCTTCCCGGGCTGCTCTCGCGCGCCACCCGCGCGCGGCGGCTGGGGATGAACATGGAGGGGCTGCTCGGCACCGGCTTCGTGCTGCTGGGCGAGGTGCCGGGCGACGAGGTGGTGCTGGGGCTCGTGGGGCGCTTCTGGACCCCGGCGGGCGGCATCGTGCGCGTGGCGCCGGAGGATTTCACGGATTTCCAGCGGCCCGGCTTCGCGGTGGCGGCGTGGAACTTCACGGTGCGCGGCCCCGCCGGGGGTCCCGTGCGCCTGGCCACCGAGACGCGCGTGCGCCTCACCGACCCCGCCAGCCGCCGCAGCTTCCGCGCGTACTGGACGGTGGTGGGCCCCTTCAGCGGCCTGATCCGCCGCGAGATGCTCCGCACGGTGCGGCGCGCGGCGGAAAACGCGTGATCTCACACAGAGCCACAGAGACACAGAGAGAAGCCATGAAGCGGTTGTGCGTGTTCTGCGGGTCAAGCGCGGGGTCGCGGCCGGTGTACGCGGAGGCGGCGCGGGCCACCGGGCGGCTGATGGCGGAGCGGGGGATCGGACTCGTGTACGGCGGGGGCAACGTGGGGCTGATGGGTGAGGTGGCCGACGCCGTGCTCGCCGCGGGGGGCGAGGTGACGGGCGTCATCCCGCATCAACTGGTGGAGCGCGAGGTGGGGCACCGGGGGCTCACGACGCTGCACGTGGTGGGCACCATGCACGAGCGGAAGGCGCTGATGGCCGACCTGGCGGACGGCTTCGTGGCGCTCCCCGGCGGCTTCGGCACGCTGGACGAGCTGTGCGAGGTGCTCACCTGGTCGCAGCTCGGGATCCACGCCAAGCCGTGCGGCGTGCTGAACGTGGATGGCTACTTCGGCGCGCTGCTCGCCCTCTTCGACCACGCGGTGGCGGAGGGGTTCGTGCGCCCGGCGCACCGCGCGCTGGTGCTGGAGGCCACGGCGCCGGAGCTGCTGCTGGAGCGGATGGCGGCGTTCCGGGCACCCTCCACCGAGAAGTGGATCCGGCCCGCCGACCGCTGAATCGTACGTTTCTGCCCGATGTGGAGCGGGAAGGCCCATTTCCGAGCGGAACAGGTTATATTGCGTTCAGCACAAGTGCGCAGGGTGGACCCTGCCCCTCAAACCTGCTCCCGGAGAATGCCGATGTCCGACGTGGTGGATCTGGCCGCCGAGATGGCCGCCGCCAGGAAGCGCCGCACCGAACAAACGGCCCGCGCCATCCGCGATTCGCGCGTGCTCGCCGTGCGCAGCGCGGCGCGTCCGGGCTCCACGGAGGTCGAGATCGAAGAGCTGGCCCGCAGCTTCTATCCGCGCCTCTCGCCCGAGCTCCTGGCCGAAGTGACCGGCCTCGTGTGCAACCTGCAGCGTGGCGGGTCTACGCGCCCGCCGCGGCATGACGAAGAAGACGAGCTCGCTCCGCCGGAGCTCTGAGCTTCCATAAAGAAGGGGTCTCACACAGAGACACAGAGGCACGGAGATCTGGTTCTTCTCCGTGCCTCTGTGTCTTTGTGTGAGAAGGCGTTACGGGTTGGTGCCGCCCATCGCGCTGTTCATGCGCTCGGCCATCTCCAGGTGCATGGCCACGGCGGGGCGCACGCGGGTGCTGAGGAACGACTTCATCTCCGGGTCGCGCGTGGCGGGGATGAGGGTGCGGTCCAGGGAGGTGAGCGTCCAGCGGTGCGCCTGCACCTGGTGCATCATGTAGGCGCGGTCGAAGTCCATCCCCGTGCGGGCACCGAGGTTGGCGACCGTGGCGGCCGTGGCCTGCATGGCGGCCTGCGCGGGCTGGTTGGGCTGCATGGTCATCCCCCTGGCCGCCAGCATCTGCTGCATCTGCTGGTCCACGGCCGTGTGCTCGGTGATCATCTGCTGCGCGAACTGCCGCACCTGCGCGTTCTGCGAGCGCTGCAGCGCCACCTGGCTCGTCTGGATCTCGTCCATGTTGGACGCGTGCGCCACCGCCGCCACGTTCGCGTCCGTCATCATCGCCCCCGACGCGGTCATCGCCGCGCCGCTCCCCTCCGTCTCCATCCCCCCCGCCGACGCACACGCCGCCGTGAGCGCCACCATCCCCGCCGCCAGAAGCTTCATCCGCATCGTTCCTCCTCGTTTTGTGATGTGAACCGTGAGGCCGCGGGTCCAGGCAAGTACCATGCACAAACCTTGTACACAAAGACACAGAGGCACGGAGATGAAGTGATCTCCGTGCCTCTGTGTCTCTGTGTGAGCCCCGTTTCTTAGCGCAGCGGCCTCGCCACCATGATCCCCGTCGCGCTGCGGATGGCCGCGACGTACTCCGGCAGCGTGCCGCGGCTCACCTCCACCGCGCCGCCGGAAAGGGGCGCATGGAGCACCCGCATCACCCCGCGGCGGTCGCGGTAGGCGAAGCCGGTGTGGGTGGCGTCCAGCCCCGCGATGCGGGTGGCGAAGGCCAGCACGTCGCCCGTCTGGATGCGATGCTGGATGGAGGCGATGCGGGCGGTGGGGATCACCATGCGCCGCATGGAGTCCAGCTCCCGCTCGCGCTCGGCGATGGCGCGGAAGGTGGGCTCGTGGCGCAGGGCGGGGTAGCTGGAGCGGTGCTCGGTCATGAAGCGCAGGGGGCGCTCGTCGCGCGTGCCGCCCAGCTCGGCGCCCAGGTCGCGCAGCAGGCCGCGGCGCGTGTTGTCCACGATCCACTCGCTGAAGTAGTGGAGGCGGCTGGCGTACCCGTCGCGCACGCCGCCGCGGTACCGCATCCGCTCCACCTCGCGCGCGAAGCCGTTCCACCCGCCGCCCGTGGCCGCCGCGCGCGCCACCGCCAGGCACCCCTCCACCAGCAGCACGCAGTCGAAGCGCGAAAGGTCGAGCGTGAGCGGCTCGTTGCGCGGGTCGCCGCCGTCCTTGGCATACGCGTCCAGCATGCCGGCCACGTACGGCGACCCCAGCGCCAGCTCCCCCACCCGCGCAACGGCGCGACCCAGCGGCACGCGCGCGGCCGTGAGCCCCTCCGCGCGCAGCGTGCGCACCCACCCCGCCAGCCGCGCGCGGTCGTCGGGCGCCATCGCCGCCGCCAGGGCCGGGAGCCCCGCCACCGCCGCCGCCGCCACCCCTACGCGCCGCAGCAGCTCGCGACGTCCGATCGCATCACGCGAAAATGCCACTCTCTGTGTCTCCGCTGTTGAGCATGTAAACGTGCCACCCCGTCCAGAGCGATTGAAATCGCCGCTGGACCTGCGCGAAGTCCGCTGCGCGGACTGTTTGCCGCCGCTCCGGCCCGTAAGGACTCAGTGCCCGCAGGGGCACTTCGCGTGGTCCCAGCGGCGATTTCAATCGCTCCCTGGGCGGGCGGCCGCTACTGCCGCCCGTGCGACCAGTGTGAGCCCCGTCCGCTCAATCCTCGTCCGGCCCGGCTTCGAGCACCGCGCGCAGCAACCCCTCCACCTGGTCCAGCCGCTCGGCCTCCGAGCGCGACTCCAGGAGGCGCTGCTGCCAGGTGGGGTCCACGCGGATGGCCTGCGCGAGCTGGAACGCCGTCTCGGCCGTGTCGTCGATCTCGGGGAAGGGCTTGGGGTGCCCCACCACGTGCTCCAGCACATCGTAAAAGAGCCCGATGGTGCGGCGCCGCCGGGTGCGCGGCACGGGCGCGCCGGCGTCGGTGTAGGGCGCCGCCACGCACTCCCAGTACAGGTGGGGAGACTCGATCCCGTCTTCCACCTCGAACCTTTCGCCGCCGCGCACCAGCACCAGCGAGCGGCCGTCGGGGAGGGGCTGGTAGTTGAGGATCTCGGCCGTGCACCCCACGCGCCCCGGCTCCACCAGAAAGGGCCCCTCCACGTCCGGGTCGTGGTACACCAGCCCAAAGGTGCGGTCGCCCTCCACGCAGTGCGCCACCATCTGCCGGTAGCGCGGCTCGAACACGTGAAGCGGCATCGGCCCGCCGGGAAACAGCACCACCGGAAGCGGGAAGAGCGGAAGGCGGCGCATCAGCGCTCCGTTGACGTTTGGTGCAACAGATGTCTCACACAGAGGCACGGAGACACAGAGGAGGAGGCTCTTCTCCGTGCCTCTGTGCCTCTGTGTGAGGCAATCTTCTTCAGTCCGCGGCGATGCGCTCGGGCTCGTGGGCCTGGGCGGCCTTCTCCTGCAGGGCGCGCCACACGCGCGGAGGGGAGAAGGGGAGGGAGTCCATGCGCACGCCCAACGCGTCGTAGATGGCGTTGGCGATGGCGGGGATGGTGGAGTGGAGGGGGCCCTCGCCCGCTTCCTTGGCGCCGTACGGGCCCTCCGGGTCGATGGACTCCACGATCAGCGCCTGCAGCTCCGGCGTGTCCAGCGAGGTGGGGACGCGGTAGTCCAGCAGCGAGGGGCCGTCGTGCAGGCCGGCGCGCCCGTGCGCCGCGTCCTTGAACACGTGCTGCTCCATCAGCGCCTCGCCGAAGCCCATGTACGCCGAGCCCTCGATCTGCCCTTCCACGATGGTGGGGTTCAGGGCGCGGCCGCAGTCGTGGGCCACCCAGATGGACTTCACGTCCACGTACCCCGTGTCCGCGTCCACCTCCACCTCGGCCACGTGCGCCGTGAACGAGTAGGCGGGCGACGCGCCGATGGTGCCGCCGCGGTACTCGCCGTGCACGTCGCCCGGCGTGTTGTACGAGCCGACGGAGCCCAGCGTACCGTGCATCGACTCGGCCAGGTTGAACGCCTTCACGATGGGCATGTTGCGCCCCGTGTCCTGCGCGTCCATCGCCTGGCCGCCGGCCAGCAGCACGCGCTTCGGCGGGATCCCCCACTCCGCGCCCACCGCCTCCTGCACCTGCGCCTTGAGCTTGCGCGCCGCGTCCACGCACGCGTTCCCCAGCATGAAGGTCACGCGCGACGAGTAGCTCCCCAGGTCCACGGGGGTGAAGTCCGTGTCCGAGGGGAGCACGCGCACGTAGTCCAGCGGCACCCCCAGCTCCTCGCAGACGATGTAGGCCACCAGCGAGGTGGAGCCCTGCCCGATGTCCGACGCGCCGGAGAACACGGCCACGCGCCCCGAGCGGTCCACCTGGAGCTGCACGGCCGACTGCGGCATGCGGTTGGGGTAGATGGGGTAGTTGGTGCCGGAGATGTAGCACGACCCGGCCACGCCCAGCCCGCGCCCGTACCCCATCTTCCCGCGCCGCTCCCGCCACCCGCTGGCCCGCTCCACCGCGTCCAGGCACTCCATGAAGCCGTTGGAGGTCACGCGCAGCTCGTTCACGGTGCGGCGGAAGCTGCCCATGAAGTTGCGGCGGCGCAGCTCGATGGGGTCGATCCTCAGCCGCTCGGCCAGCTTGTCCAGCGACACCTCGAAGGCGAAGCGCGGCTGCACGCTTCCGTGCCCGCGCTTGGGGCCGCACGCGGGCTTGTTGGTGAAGACGCGCGTGCTGTCGAAGCGGTACGCGGGGATCTCGTACGGCGCGGCGAGGAGCTGGCCGCTGTAGTAGGTGGTCACCAGCCCGAACGACGAGTAGGCGCCCCCGTCCAGCAGCGTCCTGGCGTCCACCGACTTGAGCTTGCCGTCGGCGGTGGCGCCCACGCGGTACTTCATGTGGAAGGGGTGCCGGCCGCGGTGGGCCAGGAACACCTCTTCGCGAGTGTACAGGAACTTGACCGGGCGACCCGTCTTGATGGCCAGCTTGGCCGCGCAGAACTCCAGGTCGAACGGCTCGCTCTTGCCGCCGAAGCCGCCGCCCACGTGCGGCTGCACCACGCGCACCTTGGCCGGGTCCAGCTCCAGCACCTTGGCCAGCTCGCGGTGCAGGTAGTGGGGCACCTGGGTAGACGACCACACGGTGAGCCGCCCGCCGGGGGCGCCCCCTTCCTCCCACTGCCCCACCGCGCAGTGCGGCTCGATGGGCGTGTGCGTGGTTCCCTCGAAGAAGTACTCGCCTTCGATGACCACGTCCGACTCGGCCAGACCGCGGTCCACCTCGCCGAACTCCAGCTTCACGATCTTGGAGATGTTGCCGTTGTGGCCGGCCTTCTTGGCCTCGTGGATCTGCACGTCGGTGCGGCGCGCGGCCTCGAACGGGTCCAGGAGCGCTTCCAGCAGCTCGTACTCCACGCGGATCAGCCCCAGCGCGCGGTTCGCCGTGTCTTCATCCACGGCCGCCACCGCCGCCACGGCGTCGCCGATGTACCTCACCTTGTCGGTGGCCAGCGCCTGCTCGTCCGGCGTCCACACGATGATGCCGAAGGGGATGGGCATCTCGTCGCCCGTCACGACGCCGAACACCCCGGGGAGCGCGAGGGCTTCCGAGGTGTCGATGGAGCGGATGAGCGCGTGCGGGTGCGGCGACCGCAGGATCTTGCCGTGCAGCATCCCGGGGAACACCAGGTCGTCCGTGTAGCGCGCCCGCCCGGTGCTCTTCTCCAGCCCGTCCGTCTTGCGCTGCCGCGTGCCGATGAAGTTGAGCGGGAGCGCCTTCTCCTCGCGGTCGCCGTAGATGCGGACGGGCTCGCCGGCGTGCGACGGCGCGTGGTCCACCACGGGGGTGCCGCGCTCCGCCACCTCCGGCTGGTCCGCCGGCACTCCGCCGCGGGCGCTCTCCAGCTCGGGATTCGCGGGGTTCAGCGGATCGTTCGGCTCGGTGCTCATGGGCCGTGCCTCTGTGGGATACGGAGAATCAAAACTGAAGTCCTGAGTCCAAAGTCCTGAGTCCTAAGTGAAAAGCGCACTCACGCACTCACGCACTCACGCACTGCTGTTCAGCACTCAGCACTCAGCACCCAGCACTCAGGACTCAGCACTTCTTCCCCCGCGCATCTGCCCCGCCGCCAGCTCCACGGCGTCCAGGATCTTGGTGTAGCCGGTGCACCGGCACAGGTTGCCGGAAAGGGCCTCGCGGATCTCGCCGCGCGTGGGCTCGGCGTTCTCTTCCAGGAGCGCGGCGGCGCTCATCAGGATCCCCGGGGTGCAGAAGCCGCACTGCGCGGCTCCGCACACGTCAAAGGCGTCCTGCAGCGGGTGCGGCGTCCCCGGCGGCGTGCGGAAGCCCACAAGGCCCTCCACCGTCCTCACCTCGTGCCCCACCCCCTCGTACACGGGCGCGATGCACGCCAGCGTGGGCACCCCGTCTATCCAAACGGTGCACGCGCCGCAGTCGCCCTTGTCGCATCCCTGCTTGCTCCCCGTGAGCCCCACGGAGTAGCGAAGCGCTTCAAGGAGCGTCCAGTGCGTGGGCACGGCCACCTCGTGGGTGTCGCCGTTGACGCGGAGGGTGACGAGGTCCTTCATGGGCGGGGCGCGGGTGGATGTAAGAGGAGACGCCCAGCAAAGCTATCCACCCGCGCGCGCCCACACAACGACGGCATCACACAGAGGCACGGAGGCACAGAGAAGAACTTCTCCTCTGTGCCTCCGTGCCTCTGTGTGAGCCCCGCTTTTTACCGGCTGCCGTGCATCCGCACCGCGCCCTCGTGCCCGCGCCCGCCGCCCGTGAGCGGCAGGGGCAGCTCGGGGAAGCGCAGCTTCCCCTCGCTCATGCTGGCGCCGCGCAGTGCCACCGAGAGCGCCTGGTCGATCGACTCCACCGGGTGCACGTCGAGCGCGGCGAGCACCTCCGCCGGCAGGTCTTCAAGGTCGCCCTCGTTGTCCCGGGGGATGATGATGGTGCGGATCCCCGCCCGGTGCGCGCCCAGCAGCTTCTCCTTCACGCCGCCGATGGGGAGCACCCGCCCGGTCAGCGTAACCTCGCCGGTCATCGCCACGTCCGAGCGGACGGGGGTGTCCGAGAGGGCCGAGACCAGCGCCGTGGTCATCGCCACGCCCGCCGAGGGGCCGTCCTTGGGGATGGCGCCCGCCGGCACGTGGATGTGCAGCTCCGAGCCCCACGCCTTGCGCGCGTCGATCCCGTAGCGCCCCGAGTTGGCGCGGGCGTACGTAAGCGCCGCGCGGGCGGACTCCTTCATCACGTCGCCCAGTTGCCCGGTGAGCACCAGGTTGCCGAAGCCCGGGGCCGCCGCGCTCTCGCCCTCGCCGGTGGCGGGCACGGGCGCCCGCTGCTGCGCACTCACCTCGATGAACATGATGTCGCCGCCCACCGGGGTGTAGTACATCCCCGTGGCCACGCCCACCGTGTCCTCACCGCCGGCGCGCTCCGGGTGCACCTTGGTGCGGCCCAGCAGCTCCTTCACGCGCTCCAGGTCCACCACCACCTCGCTCTCGGCGCCGGCGGCGATGCGGCGGGCGGCCTTGCGGGCCAGCTTCCCCACCTCGCGCTCAAGCTGGCGCACCCCCGCCTCGCGCGTGTACTCGGCGATCACGGCGCGCAGGGCCTCGTCGGTCACCTGCAGCTCATCGTCGCGCAGCCCCGCCTCCTCGCGCTGCCGCGGGAGCAGGTACCGCTCGGCGATGGCCTTCTTCTCCGCCTCGGTGTAGCCGCGGAACTCCACGGCCTCCATGCGGTCGTACAGCGGCGCCGGGATGTTCTGGACGTAGTTGGCCGTGGCGATGAAGAGCACCTCGCTCAGGTCGAACGGCACGCCCAGGTAGTGGTCCGTGAACTCGTGGTTCTGCGCCGGGTCCAGCACCTCCAGAAGCGCGCTGCTGGGGTCGCCCTGGTAGCTTACGCCCAGCTTGTCCACCTCGTCCAGCAGGATGACGGGGTTGCGGCTCTTGGCCTGCTTCAGCGCCTGCACGATGCGCCCCGGCATGGCGCCCACGTAGGTGCGCCGGTGCCCGCGGATGTCCGCCTCGTCGCGCACGCCGCCCAGCGCGATGCGCACGTACTTGCGGCCCAGCGCCCGCGCGATGGACTTGGCGATGGACGTCTTGCCCACCCCCGGAGGGCCGGCGAAGAGGATGATGGGCCCCTTTGCGGTCGCCTTGGCCTTGGCCTCGGCGATCTCCTTCTCCAGCGCCTCGGCGGATTCCTCGGCCTCGGTGCCCTCCAGCGCCTCCGCCTCGATGGCGGCCTCTTCCTTCACCTCGCGCTCGGCGCGGCGGGCGGCGAGCTGGCGCACGGCCAGGAACTCCAGCACGCGGTCCTTGACGTCTTCCAGCCCGTAGTGGTCCTCGTTGAGGATCTCCTCGGCGGGCACCAGCTCCAGCCGGTCGGCGGTGCGCACGTTCCACGGCAGGTCCGCCACCCACTCCAGGTAGGTGCGGATCACCTGGTACTCGGCGCTCTGCGGGTTGGTGCGCTCCAGGCGCCCCAGCTCGCGCTCCACCTCGTCGCGGGCGCTTTCCGAGAGGTCCAGCGCCTCGATCTTCTCGCGCAGCTCCTCCAGCTCGGCGCCCTCGTCCTCTTCGCCCAGCTCGCGCTGGATGGCCTTCATCTGCTCGCGCAGCAGCATCTCGCGCTGGCGCTCGCCCAGCTCCTCCTGCACCTGCTGCTGGATCTCCTCCTGCGCCTCGATCAGCGCGAGCTGGCGCTGCACGATGAGCAGGAGGGAGCGCAGCCGCTCCTCCACGGAGAGGATCTCCAGGAGCTTCTGCTTGGCCTCGGTGGCCATCTCCACGTAGAACGAGACCAGGTCCGCGAAGGGGCCGGGCTCGGTTACGCCGCTCATGAACTGCTGCAGCATCTCCGCGGGGATGCCGCGGCGCTTGCCCAGCTCGGCGGCGCGGTCGCGCAGCTCGCGGTACAGCGCCAGGAAGGCCGGGTCTTCGGCGGCCAGCGGCTCCAGGTCGTGCATCTCGCGGACGTGGGCGGAAAGGGCGCGCCCCTCGGTGCCGGCGTACTGCAGGGCAAGCGCGCGCCCCTCGCCCTGGATCAGAAGCTGCACGCCGCCCCCGCCCCGCTGCACCTGGGCGATGCGGACGATGGTCCCCACCGTGTACAGGTTGTCCGCCTCCACCTCGTCGCGGTTCTCGCGCTGGGCCACGGCCAGCATGCGCCGGTCGCCGGCCAGGGCCGTCTCGATGGCCTGCAGCGTCCCCGGCCGCCCGGCCGAGATGGGCACCGCGGTCCCCGGGAACACGACGGTCTCCCGCAGCGGGAGAACGGGCAGCATCAGTCGTTCACTCATCTTCGTCTTCCTTCCTTCGAGAAGGGGTCGCCGTCCGCCGCGATGGTGCGGCCCGGGCGGCGTGCTGGGGAAGCCGTTTCGCATAAGCCCTGCCACGCGGAAAGCCTTCGCATCCAGCCACCCCGATGGTACGTAAGTCGTTGTCTTTGATGCACTTAATATAACACATCCCCGTGATTTCCGCTGCTGTCATACGGGCGGTGCGCCGCTGTCGTTCAGGCATGAACTACTGTCGCAACGGCGGGAATGTGGGGCGCACGGCGCCCGGTGTGGAAAATGCCTCCCGCGGGTCTCACCCGGATTTACGAATGAGTACCCTCCTGTGGATGGATCGGTGCACATGGCCCTTCGCGTGATGGTGTACGGCTTCGTGGTGGTCTGTGCTTCCCTGGCGCCCTGCCGCCGGGGCGCCGCGCAGGAGCGGGCGCTGGTTCCGGTGTACGACGCTCGCCTCCCGTTTCGGGAGCCGCGGGTGCCGCGCGCCGACCTTCTCCTCCTTCAGCGCGAGGCCCTTCCGGCCGCGCGGCAGCGCTGGTCCGCCGACCCGGAGCTGGAGCCGGGAAGGTGTGTCGAGGAGTTCGAGGTTATCGACGTCACCGTGGGGGCGTTCACGCGACGCGGGGCCGTGCAGCGAGCCTACCTGTACCGCTACTGCTCCCTTTCGCACGCGGAGGGGAGCCGCGGCGGGGTCGTGGTGGTGGAGGGAGGGCGGGTGGCCGCGCACGCGACGGGGGTAGCCGGCCATGGCCTCTTCGCGGCGCGGGACGTGGACCGCAACGGGATGGACGAGCTGGTGATGACGGACGGGTTCACCGCCCAGGGGCACACCACGCAGAGCGTCGTCGTTATGGAGATCGCCGGGAGCGCCTTCCATTCGCTCGGGTCGTTTGAGGTGGGGGCCAACAACTGCGGCACGATCGACGAGCCGACCAGGCAGGACAGCTACGTGCTCTTCGCGCGGCCGGGGCCACGCCCGGGCTTCGTACGCCAGCGGTACCGCGGCACGTGTCCAGGGCCGCCGGGCGGCGATCGCGTGCGCTGGGCCCGCGTCGGCGGGCTGGAGCCCGTCGAAACGGGCGCGGATGGACAAGACGAGGTCCGGTTCCGCGTGGAAAAGACGCGCTGACTCCACGCCGGGCGCGAGCACGCGGGACAGAAGCTCCGGGGTTCTTCCGAGGGGCTTCTCCCGTACTCGCCGACGGCGGGGCATCAACGTTGCGGGCTGGGCCGCACCACCTCTCGAATGGAGCTCCGTGCCTTCCGACGACATCCAGCAGCCCGCCGCCGCGGCGGCGCGCCGCGCCACCGACGACCCCAACCTCTTCCTGATCCCGGAGGCGCAGTTGCCGCCCGGGTTCGCGGATCGCGTGGAAGACGAGTCGCTGATCCCCGCGCCGCCGCGCCCCTCGGCCACGGTGGCGCTGGTGAGGGACCACGACAACGGCCCGCAGGTGCTGCTGCTGCGGCGGCACGGTCGCAGCGGCTTCGCGGCGGACGCGTGGGTCTTTCCCGGCGGCGTGGTGGACAAGGCGGACCGGGAGCCGGAGCTGGCGGACTACCTGGACGGCCCCACCCCCGCCCAGTGGGCCGCGCGCCTGGGGACGGACACGCCGGAGGAGGCGGTGGGCTTCGTGGCGGCGGCGCTGCGCGAGGCGTTCGAGGAGACGGGGATCCTGCTTGCCCACGCGGACCCGGCGGCGCCGTCGCGCATCGACGACGCGCCGGTGCTCTCGGTGTCCCGCCGGGCGCTGCTGGACGGGGTGGTGACGCTGCGCCAGATGGCGGTGGGGAACGGGGTGCGGCTGGCGGGCGACGCGTTGGCGTACCTGGCCCACTGGGTGACGCCCGAGCCGGAGCCGCGCCGCTACGACACGCGCTTCTTCCTTGCGCGCGCGCCCGAGGGCGCCGAGTGCGACGCGCACGGCGCCGAGATGACCGACGCCCTGTGGTGCGGCCCCGCCGAGGTGGTGGAGCGCTTCGGCCGCGGCGAGATGAAGATGCTCCCCCCACCGTCCACACGCTGCGCCGCCTGGCGGAGTTCCGCACGGTGGACGAGGCCCTCGCGGCGCTCCGCGACGCCCCCGTCCCCGCCATCACCCCGCGCATGCGCCGCCACCCGGACGGCGTGGCCATCGAAGTGCCGGAATGAACGGCGGTGCGTGAGTGCGTTAGTGCGTGAGTGCGCTCGACGGCTGGGTGGCGCGCCGAAGGTAGGCCCTCACCTCCCGTCCTCCTCTCCCAAACCGCTGGGAGAGGAGGCGCATCCGCGGCGGCGGCGCCGCTGGAGCGTCCGGGCGCATCCGCGATGCCGCGCTCGCACGTACCTCCATCGTCGCGCAGACACAGAAGATGCGCCCCCCTCCCCCAGCAGTTTGGGGGAGCGGGGGCCGGGGGGGTGGGGGCCTCCGCGGACGCCAGCCCGGTCCCTGACAGCGCACTAACGCACTCACGCACTCACGCACTTACTCCTTCACGGATCTCATGGACCCTCGCCCCACCACCCTCGGCGCGCTGCGCGCCGGGGGGTACCGCACCCGCTCCGTGAAGACGGAGATGCGCGACAACCTGATCGCCAGGCTGCGCGCCGGCGGTACCCTGTTTCCCGGGATCGTGGGCTACGAGGACACGGTGGTGCCCGCGCTCTGCAACGCCGTGCTGGCGCGCCAGAACTTCATCCTGCTGGGGCTGCGCGGGCAGGCCAAGAGCCGCATCCTGCGCCAGCTCACCACCCTGCTGGACGAGCGGATCCCCGTGCTCGCCGGCACCGAGACCAACGACGACCCGCTGAAGCCAATCTCCCGCGCCGGCCGCCTGCTGGTGGAAGAGGCGGGCGACGACGCGCCCATCGCCTGGCTGGACCGCGACGCGCGCTACGTGGAGAAGCTGGCCACCCCCGACGTGACCGTGGCGGACCTCATCGGCGACATGGACCCCATCCGCGCGGCGCGCGGCGGGCACCTGCTGTCGGACGAGCTTTCCATCAACTACGGGCTGCTGCCGCGCGCCAACCGGGGGATCTTCGCGCTGAACGAGCTTCCGGACCTTTCCGGCAAGGTGCAGGTGGGGCTCTTCAACGTGCTGCAGGAGGGCGACATCCAGATCAAGGGGTACCCCGTGCGCCTGCCGCTGGACGTGCTGCTGGTGTTCAGCGCCAACCCGGAGGACTACACGGCGCGCGGCAAGATCATCACCCCGCTCAAGGACCGCATCGGCGCCGAGATCCTCACGCACTACCCGCGCACGCACGAGGAGGCCATGTCCATCACCGCGCAGGAGGCGGAGATCGGGCGCGACGGGACCACGGTGCACGTGCCGCCCTTCGTGGCCGAGATGGTGGAGCGCATCGCCTTCCTGGCCCGCGACGACAAGCGCATCGACCGGCGCAGCGGCGTGTCGCAGCGCATGCCCATCTCGGTGATGGAGACGGCCGTGTCCAACGCCGAGCGCCGCGCCCTGCTGGCCGGCGAGGAGCGCGTGGTGCCCCGCGTGGCCGACGTGTACGCCGCCCTCCCCTCCATCACGGGGAAGATGGAGCTGGAGTACGAGGGCGAGATGCAGGGCTCCGAGACCATCGCCAGGGACCTGATCGCCACCGCCGCGCGCGAGATCTTCGACCAGGTGTGGGAGGTGGACCAGATGGACACCGTGATCGAGCACTTCGACCGCGGCGGCATCCTGCAGGTGTCCGACGGCGCGTCGGCCGAGGCGGCGCTGGAGGGGCTGGGGAGCGTGCCCGGGCTGGTGGAGGCGCTGGAGGAGGTGGGGATGTACCAGCGCGAGGACGCGGGCACCACCGTGGCCGCCGCCGAGCTGCTGCTGGAGGGGCTCGCCGCCCACCGCCGCATCTCGCGCGCCGAGCAGGGCTACGCGCGCGCCAAGCCGGAGCCGCGCTCCAAGGGGAAGGGCGGGGGCGGGTTCCAGTTCGGGCAGGATCTGTTCGCGTGAGATGTTCCTCCGTGTCTCTGTGCCTCTGTGTGAGCCTGCTGTTCGCGGCGGCCGCACACGGGCAGGAGGTGCGGGTTCACGTGGCGGACCGGGCGGGTGGCCGCGCGGTGGAGGGGGCGGTGGTGAACGTGGCGGGGATGTACGCCTTCACCGATTCGGCGGGTCTCGCCAGCGTGGCCCCGGTGGCGCCGGGGGAGTGGACCGTACGCGTCTCGCGCATCGGCTACCGCACCGCGGAGCTGCGGGTGCCCGTGGACGCGTCGGGGGCGAGCGCGCGTGTGCGCCTGGTGCCCGCTCCCGTCGCGCTGGCGGGGATCGTGGTGCCGCGCCCCATCGGCGAGCGGCGGGGGCTGCGCATCACCGGCTTCTACGAGCGGCGCGGCCGGGGGCTCGGCGCCTTTCTAACGCGCACCGAGCTCGACCGCGTGCGGGGGCGCCGCATCACCGACGTGCTGCGCACCACCACCGGCATCCGCATCGTCTCCGGCAGCCGCGGCGAGATGCGGGTGGTGTCGTCGCGCGGCATCACCTCGCCCACGGGTGGCGGGCAGTGCTACATGACCATCTACCTGGACAACTCCGTGCTGGACCGCAACGGCGGCGGCCTGGACCTGATCGGCTCCGACGAGGTGGAAGCCATCGAGGTCTACCGCGGCCCCGCCGAGCTCGCCGTGGAGTACCGCTCCGAGGGAAGCCCGTGCGGCGTGATCCAGGTGTGGACGCGCATGGGGAGTTGAGTGCGGCGGGCGGTTGAAACCGCTGCAACGACTACACGAAGTCCCCCTGCGGGGACTACCGGTTTTCTGTTCGGGCCGATGACTCATTCCGCGCGGGCGGCATCGCGGCCCGGCGACTGAAGTCGCGGCAACAACAGCACGAAGTCCGCCTCCGCGGACTGGTCTTCCAGCATGCGCGGGAGGTGTGTAGTCCCCGCAGGGGGACTTCGTGTAGTTGTTGCAGCGGTTTCAACCCAATGCCACTCGGTTAAGCAGAGCGTGGTGGTTTCCGTGGGAACTTGCTCTGCCTTCGTTTGACCTGGCGCGGGTAGCGGCGCTCAGAGCGGCGCGGCGGCAGAATGAAGTACTGCAACTCCTGACGCAGCCGTACTAAGTGGCGCGGGATCGCTCCGGGACTCGCGACTGCACACCAGAGCCACTCATCGCGAATCAGGTGGAGAGCGGCGGTGAAGCTGATCCGTGTAGGGGCCACCTGCGCCTCGTTCGCGACCTGCTCCATCTCCAGGCGCACCAGGTTGTAGGCGAGCAGCAAACCCCAGATCTCCTGTGCTACACCGGATGGGCTCTGACTGCGCAAGCTTTCTTCCTGGAGGAGCACATGGGTCTTGATCTCGTCGTAGCCGAGTTCGATCTCCCAGCGCTCGTGATAGAGTCCAACCAGCTCGGCGCCCGGGTAGCGGCTCTCCTCCAGGAGGGAGGTGAGCAGGATCTGTGGCTCGGCCCCCGGCATCTGGTAAGCGATGGCCCGTGCCTCGATGCTGCGCGGGAGCCGCGGGTCCCTGCGCCGGGCGGGCGCGCTGATCCGCAGACACACGCGTGCCTGGCCCGGACCGAGTTCTTCGAGCACCTCCCAACGCATCTTCTTGCGGGCGCGCACCAGCCAGTGGCGGCTCGGCTGATCGCGGCGCACCCCTTCCAGCAGGGCGGCCGAGACGAAGTTGCGGTCCAGCACCAGCAGCGACTCGGGGGGGAGCTGCGCAAAGAGATCGGTCGCGTACTCGCGTTCGTCGGTACCGCAGGGGCCAAAGCGTACGTCCTGAATCAGGTGCGAGCGCAGGCTCATCAGCGCGACGAGGCGCACCAGCGGGTACGCGCCCTCGCCGCGGCGGCCGGAGAGGGTACCGAAGTGCGCGCGATTGGCCGGGCTGTCCGGGACGCGCAGACAGGTCCCATCCAGCGCGTGCAGGGAGAGCCCGCGCCAGCGATGACGCCCCGCACTCGGCCCCGCCCAGCGTGCGGCCGTATGGCGGAAGAGCCAGGCCAGCGGCTCCTTGCCCAAGCGTTGGCGGGCCTCGGTGATCGAGCTGGAGGCAGCCGTCACTCCGCGCCGGCCAGGCAGGGCGAGATCGAGCGCGGCGGCTACCTCGCAGATAGAGCGATCGCGGTAGAGCGCCATGCCCAGCACGAGCCAGAGAACCTGCTCCGCAGGCAGACGCCGTTTGCGCACCGACGCCGTACCCGTGGCGTGCAGAGCAGCATTGATCCACTCTGGATCAATCGCTTCGCGGATCTGGCGGAACGAGCCGGGGTGCGCATCCCGCGAGAGCTCCGTTAGAGCAGAGGAGAAGAGCATGTACCCTCACCTGTGGAAGGGGCCTTGTTGCTCTACTCTGCATCGGCTCTCGCCATCTGACTAGCCCTTAACCGAGTGGCATTGGGTTTCAACCGCCCGCGCGGCGCGCTACACTTTCCCCTGGACCTTTCCGGCGCACCACCCTGTAAAACCTTGATTCCCGTTCTCGCAGGCTCGCGGTGCCCATCGATCCCAGACGAATGAAGCCACTCCTGATCCTCTCGCTGGCCGCACTTCCCGTGGCGGCCGTGCTCGCGTTCAACCAGCCCGAGCCCGTCATTCCCCCGACGCCCGCGCCGACGCAGGCAGCGGCGCCCGCTCGCGCCGCCGAGGTGGTGCCGGGGCTGGAGGTGCTCCTGCGCGACTCGCTGCACCTGGTGCGGGGGAAGCGCGTGGGGCTGATCACCAACCACACCGCCATCACCCGCGACGGGCGGCACGCGGCGGACGTGCTCTTTCGCGCGCCCGGGGTGCGGCTCACGGCCCTCTTCGCGCCCGAGCACGGCATCCGCGGCACCGTGGACGGCGGCGAGGCGATCGCCGGGGGGCGCGATCCGCGCACCGGCGTGACCATCCACTCGCTGTACGGGCGCAACGAGCGTCCCACCGCGGCCATGCTCCGCGACGTGGACGTCCTCGTCTTCGACATCCAGGACATCGGCGCGCGGCCGTACACCTACGTGTGGACGATGACCTTCGCCATGGAAGAGGCGGCCAAGCGGGGCATTCCATTCATCGTGCTGGACCGGCCCAACCCCGTGACGTCCAGGGTGGAGGGGCCGCTGATGCAGTGGGAGATGCGCAGGCGCGGGCCACTGATCACGGGCGCGTACCCGGTGCCGCTGCGCCACGGGATGACGGCCGGCGAGCTGGCCCGCTACGTCAACGGCGAGTACCGCCTGGGGACGAAGCTGAGCGTGGTGCCAGCCTCCGGCTGGCGCGCGGGGCAATGGTTCGACGAGACGGGGCTGCGCTGGGTCAATCCGTCGCCCAACATCCGCACCCTGAACGCGGCGCTCTCGTTCAGCGGCCTGGTGATGCTGGAGACCACCAACCTTTCCATCGGCCGCGGCACCGACGCGCCCTTCAGCTACATCGGCGCGCCGTACATCGACGGCGACGCGCTGCTTCGGCGGATGCGCGGGTACAACCTTCCCGGCGTGAGGTTCGAGCGCGCGTCGTTCACCCCGCGCGGCACCGAGTGGATGCAGCACCGCAACCAGCGCTGCCACGGCGTGCGCCTCGTCATCACGGACCGCGACGCGTACCAGCCCGTGCTCACCGCCCTGGCCGCGCTGGTGGAGATCCACCGCTCCAACCCGCAGCAGCTCGGCATGGGGCCCATGCTGCAGATGCTGGGGAGCAGTTGGGCCCCCGCCGCCGTCCGCCGCCACGACGACCCCCGCGACATCTTTCGCCGCTGGGAGGCCGAGAACGCCGAGTGGAAGCGCACGAAGGCGAAGTACGCGCTGTACCGCTGAACAACAGGGCTCACACAGAGACACGGAGGCACAGAGAAGAAGTCGTCTCCGTGTCTCTGTGCCTCTGTGTGAGATCACAATCTTTGGGGGACCAGGATGGCTACCAACGGGGCGCTGATCGCGATTCTGGCGGCGCAGGCGCAGGCGGAGCGGCGGGCGTTCGAGGCGTTCAGGGTGGCGGGGGCCACGTCGCCGGAAAGGGCGCGGGGGCTGGAGGCGCTGGGGATCGCGGACAGCGTGGGGCTGCGCACCCTCATCAAGCGCGGGCTGGTGCGCGAGGCGGAGGCGGGGCTCTTCTGGCTGGACGAGCGGGCGGTGGCGGAGCGGTCGCGGCCGCCCAGGGGACTGGTGCGCATGCTGATCCTGGTGCTGGTGGTGATCGGGCTGGCCCTGGCGGCGGGGATGATGATGCGCTAGCTCTGGAGCGGGGCTGGAACCGCGTTTGCACAGGCTGCGCACGTCCATCCCGCGCCCGGCGCGGGGCCGCAGCCCCCGAACGCGTGAAGCCATGGCGACCAGCGCGAAGAAAGAAGCGAAAGAGACCGTCGGCTTCATGAAGTACACCTTCCAGGAGTTCGGCGACGACGAGTGCGCGATGCGCGCGGCGTCGCTTTCGTACTACATCGTGTTCGCGCTGGCGCCGCTGCTGCTGCTCATCATCATGGTGGCCAGCATCTTCGTGGACGCGGAGACCGTGCGCTCCACCATCACCCAGCAGTTCGAGGGGATGATCGGGGCGGAGACGGCCAAGCAGGTGTCGGACATGATCGGCGCGGCGGACGAGAAGCAGGGCGGCGGCAAGGGCTTCTCGTCCATCCTGAGCCTGGCGGGGGTGATCTTTGGCGCCACCGGCGCGTTCCTGCAGCTTCAGAGCGCCCTCAACCGCGCGTGGGAGGTGGAGCCGGACCCCAAGGCGGGCGGGGCGAAGAACTTCATCTTCAAGCGCCTCCTCTCCCTGGGGATGATCCTGGGGATCGCCTTCATCATGCTGGTGTCGCTGGCGCTCAGCGCCTTCATCTCGGCGGCGGGCGGCGCGATCGGCAACATGCTGGGCGGGCTGGGGCCCGTGGTGCAGACGGTGCTGGACCTGGCGCTCTCGGTGGGCGTGATCACGCTGCTGTTCGCCGCCATGTTCAAGTTCCTCCCCGACGGCATCATCGCCTGGAAAGACGTGTGGGTGGGCGCGGCGTTCACGGCCGTCCTCTTCACCATCGGCAAGTTCGCCATCGGCCTGTACCTGGGGCGCAGCAACCCGGGCGAGGGCTTCGGCGCGGCGGCGTCGCTGGCCATCCTGCTGGTGTGGGTCTACTACTCGTCGATGATCCTGCTGTTCGGCGCGGAGTTCACGCAGACGTGGGCGCTGAGAAAGGGGAGCGGGATCACCCCGAAAAAGGGCGCGCGCCGCATCGTGGACGAGACGCCGGGCGAGGATGAAGAGAACGCGGCCGAGGAGCGCGGTGGCAAGGCGGGCGCCGGGGGCGGGAAGCGGCGCGGCAGGAAGGACGGGAAGGCATCCGGCGGCGCCGCGCAGGCGCCCCGCGTCCCCAGCCGCCCCAAGCCGCTGCTGGAGGCGCGCCGGCGCGAGCTGGCCGAGGAAGACGCCAGGAAGCAGGAGTAGTCCCCTACGCGGGCGGGCCCAACGGTCCGCCCGCGATCCGTTCCCGCCAACCAACATCCCAAGATGAAGATCTTTCGGCCCGCGCTGTGCGCCGCGCTGCTCGCCGCCCCGGCCGCCGCGCAGGCGCCCACGCTCTCCACTTTCAGCATCGTCGCGTGCGACCCGGTGAACGGGTTCCTGGGCGTGGCCGTGCAGTCGCGCGTGGTGGGGGCGGGCTCCATCGTCCCCGCGGCGGAGGCGGAGGTGGGGGCGATCGCCACGCAGGCGGCGGCCAACGTGTCGTTCAAGCGGCGCGGGCTGGAGCTGCTGCGGCAGGGGCGCTCGCCCGAGGAGGTGCGCGCCGAGCTCGTGCGCACCGACCCCGGCATCGCCCGCCGCCAGTTCGCCATCATGGACGCGCGCTGCCGCGTGGCCGCCTTCACCGGCGACAGCGCGCAGGCGTGGGCCGGGCACCGCACCGGCGACCACTTCAGCGTGCAGGGCAACATCCTCACCGGCCCCGCGGTGGCGGACTCCATGGCCAGCGCCTTCCGGCGCGCGGAGGCGGCGGGGCGGCCCTTTGGCGAGCGGCTGCTGGCGGCGCTGCGTGCCGGGCAGGACGCGGGGGGCGACCGGCGCGGGCGGCAGGGCGCCGGGCTGCTGATCGTGAAAAAGGGCGCGGGCTACGGCGGCGGCGACGACGTGTACGCGGACCTGCACGTGGAGGACGCGCCGGAGCCCATCCTGGAGCTGGAGCGTGTCTACAACGTGTGGATGAGCGTCTTCCATCCAGAGGACCACTTCCTCCCCGGCGGGTCGCAGGCGTTCGCGGCGCCGGCCGGGCCGCACGTGTGCCTGCTGCGCAACCAGTTGGCGAAGGCGGGGCACGGCACGCCCGCCACCGCCCAGTACTGCGCGTTCGACGAGGAGGTGATCGCCGCGCTCAAGGCGTTCCAGCGCGCGCAGAGCCTGCCGGTGTCGCCCGCGCTCACGCCGCAGACGGCGGCGCGGCTGCGCGAGGTCACGGCGGGGCGGCCGTAACGGACCGGGCTCACACAGAGGCACGGAGGCACAGAGATGACTTCGCCGCGGATCCTGCTTGGTATCGCGCTCGTGCTGGGGGCGTGCACCCCTCCGTCCGGGCCGCAGCCGGAGGGGGGGACGCTGCGCGCGTTCCGCGGCGACCGGGAGCTGCGGGAGTTCGCGCGGGAGATCGCGCGGCAGGAGCCGAACGAGCCGCCCCCCATCATCATGCCCACGCCGGAGCTGCCGCCGCCCGGCCAGCCGAGCACCGCCCCGCCGCTCGCCCTGGAGGGGGTGGTGCTCAACGATGCCGCCAAGGAGGGGGAGTCCGTCACCAACGTGCAGCACGCGGGGGTGGACGAGGGCGGGATCGTGAAGACGCACGGCGACCACCTGGTGATCCTGCGGCGCGGAAGGCTCTTTACCGTGCGCATCGGCGACGGGGGGCTGCGGCCGGTGGCGGCGGTGGATGCGTTCGGGCCGGGGATGGACCCGGACGGCGCGTGGTACGACGAGCTGCTGGTGGCGGACTCGCTGGTGGCCGTGATCGGCTACAGCTTCGAGCGCGGCGGCACCGAGGTGGGGCTCTTTCGCATCGACGCCCAGGGCGGGCTGGCGCACCGGGCCACCTACCAGCTCCGCTCGGGCGACTACTACTCCACGCGCAACTACGCCAGCCGGCTGGTGGGCGGCAAGCTGGTGTTCTACGCGCCGATCCCGCTGGACCCGGAGGACCCGTTCGCCTCCTTCCCCGCGTTCCGCCGCTGGGGCGCGGGCGACACCACCTTCCAGCGCACGGCCGCCGCCACGCGCGTGTACCGCCCCGCCGGGCGGCTGAGCGTGGACGATGAGCTGATGCTCCACACCGTCACCGTGTGCGAGCTGGGGGGCGGGGGGATGAGCTGCCGGGCGACGGCGCTGTTCGGGCCGCAGGGGAGCGAGTTCTACGTGTCGCCGCGCGCCGTGTACGTGTGGGCCACGCAGGAGCCGGCGTGGAACGCGCCGGACACCGCGCGTGCCCGCTCGGTGCTCTACCGCATGCCGCTGGACGGATCGGCGCCCAGCGGCGTGCGGGTGAGCGGGAGCCCGGCGGACCAGCTCTCCTTTCTGGAGAGCGGAGACGGGCACCTGAACGTGGTGGTGCAGGGGGAGCGCCCCACGCGCGCCCTGTCGCTGCTGCGCCTGCCGCTCTCCGGCTTCGGCGACGGGAGCGGCTGGGCGCCGGCCGGGGCGTACCGCCCGCTGCCGAGCCCCTCCACGAGCGGCGATTTCCAGAACCGCTACGTGGGGGAGTGGCTGCTGTACGGCGCCGGCAGCGGGTGGCGCGCACCGCGCGACGACGGCGCGCGGGCGTACGCGGTGCGCTGGGGGGGCGCGGACAGCGTGGCCGCGCTGGACCTCGCCCACGGCGTGGACCGCATCGAGGCGATGGGCAGCGGCGCGGTGCTGGTGGGGAGCGCCGCGCGCGACCTCCACTTCAGCGGCGTGCGGCTGGGTGCGCGCCCCGAGCTGGCCGGCCGCTACACCCGCCCCGGCGTCGCGCAGGGCGAGTCCCGGAGCCACGGCTTCTTCTACCGCCCGGACGGCGAGGAGAGCGGCCTCCTGGGGCTCCCCATCCTGCGCGTGGGGCGCGATGGGGCCGGGCGCCAGGAGCACGGGTCCGCGTCGGTGCTCTTCCTGCGCAACCGCGCCTTCCAGCTCGCCGAGCTGGGCGACCTCGCCGCCCTCCCCGCCACGGGCGACGACGGGTGCCGCGTGTCGTGCGTGGACTGGTACGGCAACGCGCGCCCGCTCTTTTTGCGCGGACGCATCTTCGCGCTGCTGGGCTACGAGCTGGTGGAGGGCGCCGAGGCCGGCGGCCGCATCCGCGAGACGCGCCGCGTGAGCTTCGCGCCGGGGCCGCTGGACGTGGCGGGCGTGTGGGAGTACGAGGAGAAGGTGGGCGGCGAGGGCTCGCCCTACCGCTGCGACAGCCGCGGCACCTACACCATCGCGCAGACGGGGCGCGACCTGGCCGTGCGGTACGAGCAGCGGGGCGAGTGCAATTCCAGCGGCCGCGTGATCGACAACTCCAGCCAGGGGAGCGGCACGGGCCGCCTGGCCGGCACCGAGCTGCAGATGGAGCTCAGCGGCTGCCGCACCCGCGCCCGCCTGACCGCGCCAGACCGCATGGAGGGCTCCTTCTCCTGCCCCGCGCAGCTCCCCGGCGGCTCGCAGGTCACGGCGAACGGGCGCTGGACGGCGCGCCGCAGGTAGAAGCGGGGCTCACACGGAGACATGCTTTCCACAGATACCTTTTACGGATCACCATGACGCCTCGCCAGTCAATCGGCACCGCGCTGTTCTCCTGCTGGATCGCCGCGGGGTGCGCTTCGGCGCCCGCGCCCAGGGCTGGGGAGCCCACGATGGATTCGATGGCCGCCTCTTCGCGGCCGCGGAGCAGCAGAGACGTGCTCACGGCGGAGGAGATCCGCGCCGCGGTGGGTGCGTCGGACGCGTACGGCCTGGTCCAGAGGCTGCGGCCCGGCTGGCTGCAGGTGCGTGGCGACCCGAGCGTCTCGGACGCCGACGGATCCAAGGAGATCCTGGTCTACTACAACGGCCGCCTCGCCGGCCCCGTGTCGATCCTGCGCGAGTACGACGTTTCGCAGCTTATCTCCATGCGCTGGGTGGACCCGATCAGCGCCCGGTCCAGCTACGGCGGCGGGCACGGGCGCGGAGTGATCGTGATCCTGGGCAGGTAAAAAGAACGGCTCACACAGAAGCACAGAGGCACGGAGACGAAGTCATCTCTGTGCCTCTGTGCCTCTGTGTGAGCCAACAGCCGTGCGGCCCCGCGTTTGCTACGTCCAGAGCAGTTCGGGGAAAGACGAAACGGGCAACGCGGAGGAGGAGGCATGGCGCTGGGACTGCTGCGGCGGCGAAACCGGCTGCTGGGAGAGCGCGAGCTGGAGCTGCGCGCCCGGGAGCGAGAGCTGCTGGACCGGCTGGCGACGGCGCTGGAGCGCTTCGGCACGGATGTGGACGCGGACGACCTGCGCCACTTCAACCAGGCGCGCGAGGCGCTCTCCTCCTTCTTCCTGCTGGTGATCGCGGGCGAGTTCAACTCCGGGAAGAGCTCGTTCATCAACGCGCTGCTGGGCGAGAAGATCCTTCCCGAGGGTGTGACGCCCACCACGGACCGCATCAACCTGGTGCGCCACGGCGACGAGCCCTCCGAGGAGATGATCGAGGCGTACCTCCTGGAGCGGCGCCACCCCGCCGAGATCCTGCGCGACCTCAACATCGTGGACACGCCGGGCACCAACGCCGTCATCCGCGAGCACGAGGAGCTCACGCGCGACTTCGTGCCCCGCAGCGACCTGGTGCTCTTCGTGACCTCGGCGGACCGGCCCTTCACGGAGAGCGAGCGCGGCTTCCTGGAGCAGATCCGCGCGTGGGGAAAGAAGATCGTCTTCATCCTCAACAAGATCGACCTGCTGCAGGACCCGATGGACCGCAAGCAGGTGACCACCTTCGTGTCCGAGAACGCGCAGCGGCTGCTGGGCGAGGCGCCGCTGGTGCTCCCGGTGTCCGCCCGGCAGGCCAAGGAGGCGCGCGAGCAGAACAACGACGAGCTGTGGAAGGGGAGCGGCTTCGCCGAGGTGGAGAACTACCTGCTGAACACGCTGGACCAGGAGGAGCGCGTCAAGCTCAAGCTCCTCAACCCGCTCAACGTGGGGCTCACCCTCTCCCGCAAGTACAAGGAGAACGCCTTCGAGCGCCTGAAGCTGCTGGCCGAGGACGTGTCGACGCTGCAGAACATCGACACGCAGCTCGCCGCCTTCCACCAGGAGATGCTGCGCGACTTCGAGCCGCGGCTGGGGCGCATGGACGCGCTCCTCTCGGAGATGGAGGTGCGCGGGCTCAACTTCTTCGACGAGCGCATCCGCTTCACGCGGGTGCGCGAGCTGATGAACAGCGAGCAGATCCGCCGCGACTTCGAGCGCGACGTGGTGGGCGACACCCCGCGCGACATCGACGACGAGGTGGGGCGCATCATCGACTGGATCGTGGAGCGCAACCTCAAGCTGTGGCAGGACATCAGCGCCTACATCGACCGCCGCCAGATCGCCCGCCACCGCGAGGGGATGATCGGCGAGGTGACGGGCACCTTTTCGTACAACCGCCAGGCGCTGCTGGACTCCATCGGCCGCGCCAGCCGCGAGGCGGTGGGGACGTACAACCGCGAGTCCGAGGCGCGCAAGCTGGCGGACGAGGTGCGCGGCGCGTCGGGGATGACGATGTTCGCGGGGGCGGGGATGGGGCTGGGGGTGCTGATGACGGCCCTGCTCTCCAGCGCCGTGGCGGACGTAACGGGGATCCTGCTGGCCACCTCGCTGGCGGCCACGGGGCTGTACGTGATCCCGGCGCGGCGGCGGCAGGCCAAGGCGGAGTTCTCCACCAAGGTGGCCGAGCTGCGCACCCGCCTGCGCGACTCGCTCACGCGGCAGGTGCACGGCGCCATCACCGAGAGCACGGAGCGCGTCAACGAGAGCATCGCGCCGTACCGCCGCTTCGTGCAGGTGCAGCAGGACCAGCTCAACGAGGCGCGCAACGAGCTGGTGACGGCCGAGGACGGGCTGATGAGGCTGCGGACGGAGATCGAAGGGAAGCGCTGAGAACTGATTGGCTCACACAGAGGCACAGAGGCACGGAGAAGAGCTGATTCTCCGTGCCTCTGTGTCTACCACGTGCTTGGCTTGATGATCGTCGTTCCGCCGGGGAGCGTCACCCGGGCGGGGAACTGCGCCCGCTGCATCTCCTTCTGCCCGATGGAGAAGGTGAAGTCCGCGACCAGAGTGAGCTCGCGGTTGTGCCGCATGAACGGGAAGCCGACGCCGATCTTCCGCTGTGGGAACAGGCTTTTGGCGGTGCGGATCGCGGGGATCTGGTCGGTGTCTCCCGTGATGAGAATCACGGCGTCGCATTCGCTTCGGGCGAGCACGTCGATCAGCTTCATCGCGATGCCGACGTCGGTCTCCTTCTCTTCGTGACGCTTGAAAGTGCGTCCGCAAGCGGGGCACTCCACGCCTTTCGCTTTGAAGCTCGAGAGCACGACTTCCACGCCGGTGCTTTCGAGCGCGGAGATGTACGTGAGGTGCCGGTTCACGGCATCGCGATTGGTCCCGGTGAGGTGATGCGCGAGTGCGGAGAAGTAGCAGATCTTCGACACCTCCACCCGTTCTCCCACCGCGCTCCGGACGGCCTGGAGCGAACCGCCGAGGAGCTTCTGCAGATCGAGCCAGCGGACCCGGTTGCCTGTCAGCTTTTCGACCTCGCGGAGCGAGTGGTAGACGTTGAAGCCATCGACCAGGAAGCAGACCGATTTCGCCATGGGCTGATCTCTGGGGCAAAAAAAACCCCTGGCCCGCAGGCCAGGGGGGGCCGGGGTTCTACCCCCGGGGATGATGCGAGAAATCTATGCGGGACAATCGGATTGTCAACCCCCTGCCAGGCCTGTACAGCGCGCGAGTGAAGCCGCCAACCCTGTTGCAATTTTCCGCGGGAGGGGCACGGCGGGTGCACCCGCGCCGCGGACCCGAAATCAGGGCGAACCGGCCATGCCGGCCGCCCTTCACGAACCGGCAAGGAGCTGCTCATGTTCTCGCACGACAAGCGACTTCAGTACCACGCCAAGCCCGACGCGCCGGACCCGCTCTTCGCCAAGCGCCTGCAGGAGGTGATCGGCGGGCAGTGGGGGGAGATGAGCGTGTCGATGGCGTACCTGTTCCAGGGGTGGAACTGCCGCGGGCCCGCCAAGTACCGCGACATGCTGCTGGACATCGGCACCGAGGAGATCGGGCACGTGGAGATGCTGGCCACGATGGTGGCGCGGCTGCTGGAAGGGGCTCCGCTGGAGACGCTGGAAGACGCCGCCAAGATCCCCATGATCGGCGCCATCCTGGGCGGCAACGACACGCGCGACGTGATCTCCGCGGCCATGAACCCGCAGCACCTGATCGTGAGCGGGCTGGGCGCCATGCCCGTGAACAGCGTGGGCGTGCCGTGGACCGCCGGCTACATCGTGGCCAGCGGCAACCTGGCCGCCGACTTCCGTTTCAACGTCACCGCCGAGAGCCAGGGGCGCCTGCAGGTGGCCCGCCTCTACGCCCTTACCGAGGACAAGGGCGTGCGCGACATGCTCTCCTTCCTCCTCGCCCGCGACACCATGCACCAGAACCAGTGGATCGCCGCCCTCGCCGAGCTGGAGCGCGACGGGCTGGACGCCACCCCGGTGCCCATGACCTTTCCGCAGAGCAAGGAGCTGCAGGAGGTCTCGTACCAGTACATGGACTTCTCGCGCGGCAACGAGAGCTCCCAGGGCGCCTGGGCCAGCGGCCCCGCCCCCGACGGCAAGGGCACCTTCCAGTACGTCGCCGACCCGCAGCCCATGAGCGGCGAGCCGGAGCTGGCCCAGGTGGACCCGCGCCTGCACGGAACTCCGAAGCAGCCCGTGCCGCCGGTGTCCGGGTAGAAGAGGGGAACGGGGAATGGGGAACGGGGAACGGTAACACCCGAGCGGTTACCGTTCCCCGTTCCCCGTTCCCCGTTCCCCGTTCCCCTCGTTTCCAACCTTTCGGGCCGCACGTGCATCGAATGGAGGCAAGCCTTTCCGCGACCCTCCACACCGCACGGCCTACCATGCTCCTCCGCCTGGCGCTCGCCGCCCTCGTCGCCCTTGCCGCTCCCGCCGTGGCCCAGACCACACTGGTGCAGAACGCCCACGAGAAGCCGGTGCCCACCGTGCGCGCCGTGGAGGGCGCGACGGCGGTGGTGCTGGACGGGGTGCTGAACGAGGCCGTGTGGAGCACGCCGGCGCCCGCCACCGACTTCCGGCAGCAGGAGCCGAAGGAGGGCGAGCCCGCCACGCAGCGCACCGAGGTGCGCTTCTCGTTCGACGACGAGGCCCTCTACATCGGCGCGCGGATGCGCGACACGCTGGGCGCGGCGGGGGTGCGCACCCGCCTGGCCCGCCGCGACCAGTCGGTGGAGGGCGACTACCTGGAGCTGGTGTTCGACACCTTCCACGACCACTCCGGGCGCACCGTCTTCCACATCAACCCCAGCGGCGTGAAGTACGACGCCGGCCAGGCCTCGTCCAGCGCCGACCCGTCGTGGGACCCCATCTGGCAGGCGGCCACGAAAGTGGACTCGGCCGGGTGGACGGCGGAGATGAGGATCCCCTGGTCGCAGCTCCGCTTCTCGCGCGAGCAGGCGCAGACGTGGGGCGTGCAGATCTGGCGCTACGTGGAGCGGCTCAACGAGACGAGCATGTGGTCGTTCTGGGGCCTTTCCGAGGCGGGCGGGCCGGCGCGCTTCGGGCACCTGGAGGGGATCCGCATCAACAAGCGCCCCCGCGGGCTTGAGCTTATGCCGTACGCCGTGGCGCGCGCCTCGTACGTGCGCCCCACGCAGCCGGGGAGCCCCTTCCAGGACGCCACCGCGTACGACACCCGCGTGGGCGGCGACGTGCGGATGCTGCTGGGGTCCAACCTCACCCTCTCCGCCACCATCAACCCGGACTTCGGGCAGGTGGAGCAGGACCCGGCGGTGGTGAACCTTTCCGCCTTCGAGAGCTACTTCGAGGAGAAGCGCCCCTTCTTCGTGGAAGGGAGCGGGCTCCTCTCCTTCGGCGGGCTCAACTGCTTCAACTGCAGCAACGTGGAGGGGATGTCGCTCTTCTACTCGCGGCGCATCGGCCGGGCGCCGCAGGGCTCGCTGCCGGACGGGTACGACTTCACCGAGACGCCGCGCAACACGCGCATGCTGGGGGCGGCCAAGATCACGGGGCGCACCGGGGGCGGGTGGCAGCTCGGGGCGCTGGAGGCGGTGACGGCGCGCGAGGTGGCGCGGGTGCAGAGCGGCGACGGCTCGCGCGACGCGGTGGCCGTGGAGCCGCTCAGCAACTACGCGCTGGCCCGCGCGCGCCGCACCACCGGGGGCGGGCGCTACACGTGGGGCGTGATCGGCACCTCCGTGATCCGCAGCTTCGGCGACGGCGACGACGGGCTGCGCGAGCGCGTCCCCTCGCACGCGGAAACGGTGGGCGCGGACTGGAACCTGTACTCCGCCGGGCAGAAGTACCGGCTGATGGGGAACTTGGCCCTTTCCAACGTGCAGGGCGACTCGCTGGCCATCGGCCGGCTGCAGCGCTCCAGCGCGCGCTACTTCGACCGGCCGGACCGGGTGAGCGGCGGCAACGGGATCTTCTCGGACCTGTACGACGCGCGGGCCACCGAGATGCGCGGCTTCGGCGGGTACGCGCGCGCCTCCAAGGAAACGGGCGACTGGCTGTGGGAGACGGGGCTCAACTACCGCAGCCCCGGCTTTGAGGTGAACGACATGGCGTTCATGAACCGCGCGGACTACGTGTGGATGAACGCCAACCTGCTGCGGCAGTGGAACAAGCCGGGCTCCTGGTACCGCAGCCTGACGTGGATCGGCGGCGGGCAGCAGCAGCACAACTTCGACGGCGACCGCACGGACCTGCAGGCGGCCACCTACCTGGGCGGGCAGTTTCTCAACTACTGGAACTGGAGCGCCTACGTGCAGTACCGCCCGGGCGTGTTCGACGACCGCGCCACCCGCGGCGCCGGCGTGGTGCGGCGCCCCACGGACTGGTTCAGCTTCGTCAACCTGAGCACCGACTCGCGCAAGCCGCTGGTGCTCTCGCTCAACCCGTCGTGGAGCGGGAACGCGGAGGGCGCCGGCGCGTTCACCGCCAGCGGCAGCGCGCGCTTCAAGCCCGCCAGCAACGTGCAGCTCACCGTGGGACCGTCGTTCACCACCAGCCGCGGCGTCGCGCAGTTCGTCCGCCGCTTCGACGACCCCAGCGCCACCGCGTTCTCCGGCCGCCGGGCGGTGTTCGCCGGCATCGAGCAGCGAACCCTCTCGGTGAACACGCGCCTCAACTGGACCTTCACCCGCGACCTCACGCTGGAGCTGTTCGCGCAGCCCTTCGTGGCCACGGGCGACTACGACGACTTCAAGGAGTTCGTGCGGCCGCGCGCCCTGGACAAGCGGGAGTTCGACGCCGCGCAGCTCACGCCCACGGTGGTGGACGGCCGGGTGACCGAGTACACGCTGGACCCGGACCGCGACCCGGCCACCGAGAACTTCACCTTCGGCAACCCCGACTTCAACGTGCGCTCGCTGCGCGGCAGCGCGGTGATGCGCTGGGAGTACCGCCCCGGCTCCACCCTGTTCTTCGTGTGGCAGCAGGAGCGCAGCGGCTCCGCCGGCTACGGCGACTTCGCCTTCGACCGCGACGCGGCGGCCGTGTTCCGGTCGCACCCGGACAACATCTTTGTGATCAAGGCGAGCTACTGGATGGGACGATAAAAAGCGGGGCTCACACAGAGGCACAGAGGCACAGAGGAGAAGTTCTTCTCTGTGCCTCTGTGCCTCTGTGTGAGATTGCACTACTTTGACCCGCGCACGATTCCCTCAGCCAAGCCGCCATGCCCGGATTTGAAGTTCTGCTCGCCGGCCGCACCCTGGGCGACCGCTACCGCGTGGACGCGGTGGTGGGCCGGGGCGGGATGGGCGCCGTGTTCCGCGCGACGGACCTGCGGCTGAACCGCGCCGTGGCCGTGAAGGTGGTCACCGTTGAAGACGACGCCGAGGGGCGCGCGCGGGCGCGCTTCCTCCGCGAGGCGCAGGCGGCCGCGCGCATCCGCCACCCGCACGTGGTGGGCGTGTACGACTTTGGCACCGACGCCACGCTGGGGCTGGACTTCCTGGTGATGGAGCTGCTGGAGGGGGAGGACCTGTCGCGCCGCCTGGCCCGCGACACCGTGCTCCCGCCCGCCGAGGCCGCGGCCGTCTTCCGGCAGACGGCGGAGGGGCTGGCGGCGGGGCACCGCATGGGGCTGGTGCACCGCGACGTGAAGCCCGGCAACGTCTTCCTGGTGAGCGCGCGCGCGGTGCACGCCATGCTGCTGGACTACGGCGTGGCGCAGATGGAGATGGACGACGCGGACACGCGCACCCACCTCACCCGCATGGGCCGCCAGCCGCTATCGCCGGCCTACGCGTCGCCCGAGCAGATCCGCGGCGACGTGGCGCTGACCCCGGCCAGCGACGTCTTCTCGCTGGGGGTAACGCTGTACCGCGCGGCCACGGGCACCGCGCCCTTCACCCCCGCCGAGTTGGAGAAGCTGGCGGATGGCCAGGCGGTCCCGCTGGTGCCGCCGCTGGAGCGGGTGCCGGAGCTGGACCCGGGGATGGCCGACGCCCTGGTCCGCGCCCTCCACCCCGACCCCGACGTCCGCCCCGCCGACGCGGACGCGCTCCTCGCGGCAATGGACGGCGCCGCGCCGCCCGCCGTCGCGCGCCCCGCCTTCGTGCCCACGGCCGTCGCGGTGCCCGAGGAGCCCCGGCCGGCCTTCGTGCCCACCGCGGTCGCGGAGCCCGTGCCCGTCGCGGCCCCGGAGCCCGCTCCGCCCCCCACGCGCCGGGGGAACGGCGCAAAGGCGGCCGGTGGCGCGCTGGCGCTGGCCGCCGGGGCCGCCGCGGTTTACGCCCTCAGCTCGGGCGACAACCCCGCGTCCCCCGCCCCCGCGCCGGTGGACTCCGCCGCCATGGCGCAGGTGGACACCACCGCGCCGGACACCACCTCGCTGGACACGGCCACCGCTCCGGCGGTGATCCCCGTCCCCGAGCCCGAGCCGCAGCGGGTGGACAGCACTCCGCCGCCCGCTCCCGAGCCGGTGACGCCTCCGGGCGAGCAGGTGTACGACGTGAGCAGCGTGGACGAGCCGCCGGAGCTTCGCAACCGCCGCGACCTGAGCCGCGCGCTGGAGCGCAACTACCCGCCGGTGCTGCGCGACGCGGGCATCTCGGGCGACGTGATCCTCTCCTTCATCGTGGACCGCGAGGGGCGCGTGGAGCCCGGCTCCGTGCAGGTGCTCAACAACGCCGACCCCCAGTTCGTGGAGGCCGCCCGCCGCGTATCCGAGCGGATGCGCTTCCGCCCTGGCCGCGTGCGCAACGAGCCGGTGAGGACCATAGTGCAGGTGCCGGTGTCGTTCCGGCTCAACTGAATAATCTCACACAGAGACACGGAGGCACAGAGATGAAGTCATCTCCGTGCCTCCGTGTCTCTGTGTGAGCTTAAAGCCAGCGCGGGTCGGCGGCGAGAAGGTCGCGCATGGACGCGGCGTCGAGCGGGGGGGAGATGAGGAAGCCCTGGGCGAAGTCGCAGCCGGCGTCGCGCACCTGGGCGAGCTGGGCGGCAGTCTCCACGCCCTCGGCGGTCACGCGCAGGCGCAGGCCGCGCGCCATCCCCACGATGGTGCGCACGAGCTGCGCGGCGGGGTTGTCCGGCTCCATCCCGCTCACGAAGGAGCGGTCGATCTTGAGGGCGCCGATGGGGAAGCGGTGAAGATAGGCGAGCGACGAGTAGCCCGTGCCGAAATCGTCGAGCTGCAGGTCGATGCCCAGCGACCTCAGCTCCTGCAGCATGGCGGCGGCCGAGCCTCCGCCCTCCACCAGCACGCTCTCGGTGAGCTCCAGCTTCAGGTGGCGCTCGTCCAGCCCCGTGCGCGCCAGGGTGCGGCGGATGTGCTCCACCAGCCCGGAGTGGGCGAACTGGCGGGCGCTCAGGTTGACGCTCACGGCGATGCGCGCGTGGGCGAACTCGCGCCGCCACTCGGCCAGGCGGCCGCACGCCTCCTCCAGCACCCACTCGCCCAGGGGAACGATGACCCCCGTCTCCTCGGCCGTGGCAATGAAGTCGCCGGGGGCGATGAGGCCCTGCTGCGGGTGCTGCCAGCGGCAGAGCGCCTCCACCCCGATGATGCGCCCGCTGGCCAGCGCCACGATGGGCTGGTAGTGGAGGATGAACTCGCCGCGGCCCAGCGCCCGCCGCAGGTCCGTCTCCATCTGCAGGCGCGCCAGGGCGCGGGCGTGCATGGCGCGGTCGAAGAGCTCGTAGCGCGCGCCGCCGGCACCCTTGGCGCGGTACATCGCCATGTCCGCGTTGCGCAGCAGGATCTCCGGACGGTTGTGCCCGTCGCCGGCCACGGCGATCCCCACGCTGGCGCCGGTGAACACCTCGTAGCCGCTCAGGTTCACGGGCGCCGCCACCGCCACGGCGATCCGCTCCGCCACCTCGGCGGCGTACGACGGGCCATCCAGCTCCTCCAGCAGCACCGCGAACTCGTCGCCGCCAAAGCGCGCCACCGTGTCCTGCTCGCGCACGCACCCGCGCAGCCGCTCGGCCACGGCCACCAGCAGCTCGTCGCCCACGTGGTGGCCCAGCGAGTCGTTCACCACCTTGAAGCGGTCAAGGTCCAGGAAGAGCACGGCCGGGGGCGTGGTCTCGCCGCGCTGGTGGCGCACCAGCGCGGCGGTGAGGCGCTGCATGAAGAAGGGGCGGTTGGGGAGCCCCGTGAGCGCGTCGTGCATGGCGTCGTGGAAGAGGCGCGCCGCGGCCTGCTTGCGTTCCGTGACGTCCTCGCCGAACAGGTGCACGGCGCCCAGGGCGGGCTGCGGATGGTAGAGCCAGGCCAGCACCCGCCCCGCCACGCCCACCTCCACGTCCCGCACCCCGGCCCCCGTCTCCAGCGCGCGGCGCACGATGCGCGGGTGGTCTTCGGGAAGGAGGAGGTGAGGCGACTCCACGCCCAGCTCGCGCATGGCGCGCTCCGCCGCGGGGTTGGCGTAGCGGATCACGCCCTCCGCGTCGCACTCCAGGATGGGGCTGGGCGTGCCGCGCGGGAACGAGGCGAGCCGCGCCGTCTCCTCCTCCGCCCGCTTGCGCCCCGTGATGTCGCGCGAGTTGACGATCAGCCCGCGCACGGTGGGGTCGTCCACCAGGTTGGTGCCCACCCCCTCAAAGGTCCGCCACGTACCGTCGCTGTGCCCCACGCGGAACTCCAGCCCGCGCCCCGCCCCCGGCGCGTAGCGGTCCAGCCGCAGCGCCGCCATCGCCACCTCGCGGTCGTCGGGGTGCACCAGCTCCACCGCCATGCGCCCGATCAGCTCCTCCGGCTCAAAGCCCAGCAGGTGCTTCACCGAGGGGGTGATGTAGCGCGTGGTGCCGTCCGGGTTGATGACGTGGATGACGTCGCGCGCGTTCTCCACCAGCGAGCGGAAGTACGCTTCGCTCTCGCGCAGCGGGTCCGGGCCCTCGCGCAGCGCGCGAACGCCTTCCGCCGGGGGGAGCAGCGAGTAGCCGGGGAGCGGTGAAGGGGTGGACAAAGGGGATGCGGGTGCGAGGCGCGCGGCGGCTGCCGGGCGCGGAGCGGCGGGGCGTACAGGGAGCGTATAACTATAGAATAGCACCTCATGTACGCTTCGCAAACACCTCCGCGCCCTGTCGCCGCCGCTCGCCACACACTATCCTCCGCCCTCTCCTCTGTGTCTCCGTGCCTCCGTGTGATCCCATTCGTTTCGTGATCCGATGACCGACCTCACTCCCGGCGCGCTGGCCGGGGTGGAAGCCCGCCTCCGCCGCGCCAACCTGGGCCGTGCCCGCCCGGGCGAGGGCGATGCGCGCCAGCCCGTGCACACCGTGTACGGCGGCGCGCACCTCTTCCGCGCGGACACGGCGCCACGGCTGGGTGCCCGCGCCCTCGCCACGCTCGCGGAGCACGCGCCCCACCCCGCCACGCTCGCCGCCGCGCTGGGGACGGGTGCGCACGCGGAGGCGGTGTGGGAGCGGGTGCGCGCCAAGCTGGAGCGCGAGCCGGTGGAGGACTTCCGCATCGACTTCGAAGACGGCTACGGTGTGCGCCCCGCCGCCGAGGAGGACGGCCACGCCGCCTCCGCCGCCCGCGAGCTCGCGCGCGGCCTGGCGGACGGCACGCTCCCGCCCTTCGTGGGGATCCGCGTGAAGTCGCTCACGGAAGAGACGCGCGCCCGCGCCGTGCGCACGCTGCGCATCTTCATGGGCGAGCTGCTGCGCGGCACGGGCGGCGCGCTCCCGCCCGGCTTCGTCGTCACCCTTCCCAAGGTGTCGCTCCCCGAGCAGCCGGAGTTCATGGCCGCGCTGCTGCAGCACCTGGAGGCGGAGCACGGCCTGGCCGCCGGGGCCCTGCGCATGGAGCTGATGGTGGAGACCCCCCAGGCGCTGGCCGACGACGAGGGGCGGTGCGCGCTCCCCGCGCTGGTGCGGGCGGGGGGCGGGCGGGTGTCCGCGGCGCACTTCGGCGCGTACGACTACACGGCGGCGCTGGGGATTACCGCCGCCCACCAGCACCTGCGCCACCCCGCGTGCGACTGGGCGCGCCAGGCGATGCTGGTGGCGCTGGCCGGCACGGGCGTCCGCCTGTCCGATGGGGCCACCACCCTCCTCCCCGTGGGCACCGACGTGCACCGCGGGTGGCGCGTCCATCACGACGACGTGCGCCACGGCCTCGCATCCGGCTTCTACCAGGGGTGGGACCTGCACCCGGCGCAGCTCGTATCGCGCTACGCCGCCGTGTACGGCTTCTTCCTGGAAGGCCTGGACGCCGCCGGCGCACGCCTGCGCAACTTCGTGGAGCGCGCCGCTCAGGCCACCCGCGTCGGCAGCGCCTTCGACGACGCGGCCACGGTCGAGGGCCTCCTCAACTTCTTCCGGCGCGCGGTGGGCTGCGGCGCCATCACCGAAGAAGAGGCGGCATCACACAGAGGCACGGAGGCACAGAGATAGGTCTTTCTCCGTGCCTCTGTGCCTCTGTGTGAGATCCGGGTCGGGCTGTCAGAACCCGCCTCGCTCCGGCATTCCCCTCCAGACGCAGCACCCGCGGTCACCCTGAAGTCCCCCGCCGTGCCCCTTGGATTCGCCCTCGCCTTCGCACTGCTGGCCGCGCTGCCGCTGCGCGCCCAGACCGGCACCGTGTCCGGCACCATCCGCGACGCGGAGAGCGCCGCGCCCATCGCCGGCGCCACGGTCACGCTGGATGGGGGGACGCACGCCGCGTTTCCCACCGGCGGGTCGGCGTTCGTGCGGGGGACGCGCAGCACGCGCAGCGGAGCCGCGGGGGAGTACCGCTTCGGCGGGGTGGAGCCGGGCGACTACCGGCTCCACGTGCAGCGGCTGGGCTACCGCTCCGCCACCCTGGAGGTGACGCTGCGCTCCCCGGCCGAGTCGCGCCTCTCGGTGAGTCTGGAGGTGCAGCCGGTCACGCTGAAGCCCATCCACGCGGGCGGTTGAAACCGCTGCAACGACCACACGAAGTCCCCCTGCGGGGACTACCGGGTTTCTGCTCGGGCCGAAGATCTAATCCGCGCAGCGCGGCCTGGCGAGTGAGCTCGCGGCAACGACAGCACCAAGTCCGCCTCCGCGGACTGGTACTGACGGACCAGCCGCAACCGTGTAGTCCCCGCAGGGGGACTTCGTGTAGTTGTTGCAGCGACTTCAGTCGCCCGCAACCCTCCAGCCGAAGGAAGCTCTTGAGCTCACACAGAGACACGGGGGCACAGAGACGACTTCATCTCTGTGCCTCCGTGCCTCTGTGTGATCCTATTGCCAGAGGATCAGCAGCAGCACGATCAGGATGAAGAACAGGAGCAGGCACCCGATCAGCATCCACCGCTGCATGAGCCGGCAGCACTCGTCGCCGGGGCGCCCGCCGCCGCCATCGGGGCCGCCGCCATCCGGGTCACGGCCGCCCGGGTCGCGCTCGGGCACCAGCGGGGTGCGGCCCTCCACGTACTTGCCGCGCACCGATTCGCGGTACACGGGCTCGCCATCGCGGCTGTAGCCCGTCGCGCGGAAGGTGAAGATGTAGTTTCCCTCGGCCCACGTCTGGGTGAAGGTGGCGCCGTAGTTCCCGTCGTCCGCGTCGTCGTCCTGGTGGGCGCCGTCGTCGCGCATGGGGAGGGTCTGCTGGGTGCCGTCGGGCGCCTCGGAGGTCACCGTGACGGAGCACCCGGTCACCGGCAGGCCGAACTCGCTCACCACCGCGTTCAGCCGGATGGGCTCTCCCACGTGGATGATGGACGGGTCCACGTACGGGATCATGCGGAAGTTGGAGCCCACCCCCAGCGCGATGCCGTACATCAGCGGGTCGCCCCACGGCTGGCAGTTCTTGGGGCGGAACCCTTCGCCGAACTCGTCGAGCGACGGCGCGCCGCCACCCGGGACGTGGACGGTGGCGTTGCCGCCCCGGGGCGGGGTGAAGCACGCCTGGCCGTCGTGCTTGATGATGGCCGTCCAGGTGCCGGCGTAGCGGTCCGTCTCGCCCGCCGGCATCCTCACCTCCAGGAACCTGGCCGTTCCCGTGACGCCCGGCCGCACCTGGTACCCCGGCGGCACGCTCCCCAGCCCCACCGTCTCGCCGGACGGCGTGCGCAGCCGGAAGGGAAGGCGCACCCCGCCGCGGTCGTAGATCACCACCATGGCGCTCACGTCGCCGCGCAGCACCTCGAAGTCGATGCGGTGCTCCTGCCCCGCCTGGATGGTGTAGACGGGGTCCAGGATGGTGGACAGCTCCACCGTGTCCATGTACACCTGCGTGAAGTGCTTCTCCATCTCGAAGTACTGCTCGCCGGTGGCCTCGCGCACGGGGAGGAACTCGCCCGCCGTGGCCTGCGCAAGCTGCGAAAGCCGCCCCACGTCGATGCTGTCGCCGATCCCCACCGCGTACACGCGGACGCCGGCGGGCACCGGGAGGGCCGTGGTGCCGTCGCCCCCCAGCAGCGAGTAGGTGACGCCGTCGTCGGGGTTCAGGTAGGGCGAGTTGTCGTGCCCGTCGGTGAGCACCAGCAGCGCCTTGTTGAGCTGCGGCGGCGCCGTGGGGCGCGGGTTCGCCGCCAGGTTGCGGAGCGCCTCGATCACGCCCCCCGCGATGGAGGTGTTCCCCGCGGGCGCCAACTGGCTGGGGTTGATGGCCGCCACCATCGACGACTGGCTGCCGGTGGTGATCTCCGCGATGGACGAGAACACCTCCGGGACGGTGGAGAACTTCACCAGCCCCAGCCGGTCGCCCACCCCCGCCCGGCCAAGCTGCACGAAGAGGTGAGCCGCGTCGATGGCCGTGGCCACCTTGGTGCGCGAGCCGCTGGTCTCGCCCATGCTCCCCGAGCGGTCCAGCACCAGCTCCACGTCCACCGCGATCCCCTCGATGATCTCCGCCTGCAGGGGGAAGGTGAAGGTAGCCGGCTCGCCGCCCTGCGCGTTGTGGTTGTCGATGGTGAGGGCGCCCGTCACCGTGCCCGGCGTTCCATCCGCAAAGAACACCACCGCGAACGCCACCTCGCCCGTGCCCGTGGCGCCCGCCCCGCACACGGTGGCCGGGCTCACCGTGAAGTCGCGCGTCACGGCGGGCGAGGTGATGCTCCCGCCGTCGTGCTGCACCCCCCACAGCGCGCTGCCGCCCACCGTCGCGCGGAAGTTGAGCGGTCCGTTCCCCGCGTTCCGCACGCGAACGATCCTCACCATGCGGAAGCCGCGCTGCACCGTGCTGAAGTTGATGGCCGGCCCCGGCGGCACCAGCACCTGGATGAGCGCGCGCGGGATGCACCCCGTGCCCGTGAGGTTCACCTGGTGCGGGCTGGCCGTGGCGTCGCTGGTGAAGGGGATGGAGCCGCTCCGGGCGCCCTCCGCCGCCGGGTCGAAGGTCACGCTGATGGCGGGCGCCGACGCGCCCACCGCGATGGAGCCGTTGAAGCCGCCCCACTGGAACTCCCCCGCCGCGGACCCGGGCAGGCTCACGTTGATGGCCGCCTCGCCGGAGTTGGTGATGGTGAGCGGCAGCGTGCGCACGCCGCCGCTCACCGGCACGGCACCGAACGCCAGCGTGCCCGCGAACGACAGAGACCTCACCGCGTTGCGCCCCTCGCCGCGGCACTCCAGGAACAGGTCGCCGCCGGGCGGCGTGGGCACGATGGGGAGATCGCGGTTGAAGTTGCCCGTGGACGTGGGGGCGAAGCGGACGGTGACGGTCATCGTCTGGTTAGCGTCCAGCGTCACCGGGAACGCGGGCGACGACGAGATCACCTCGTAGGGCGCCACGTCGGTGACGTCGTTCACCACCAGGCAGTCGTCGCCGGTGTTGCGGATGGTGAACACGAGCTGGGTGGTGGAGAGCGCAGCGGGCACCCCCGCGCCCAGCACCGCGTCCGGGAAGTTGCCCGGGTCCGGCGTCACCTGGCTCTCGCCGAGCGGGCGCGGGCAGGTAGCGCGGGGGGCGCTTCCTTCCTTGATGATCAGCGACGTGGCCGTGATCTCGCCGGACACCTGCGCGCTGGGCGTGAACGAGACGGCGGAGCAGAGCGTCGCGCCGTTGTCGCTGCGGTGGATGCTGGGAAAGATGCTCGCGAGCGACCCGGTGCCGTTGGCCCCCATGATCAGGAAGATGTTCCCCGGCCCCTGCGACGGCATCACCGCCGGCAGCGAGGCGGTGGAGGGCGCCGGCACGTCGAACACCACCTCCGTGTCGATCCCCGCGCCGGTGGTGTCGATGAGGACCACGGTGCGGTTGGCGGTCACGCCGGCCGTCACGTCGCTGATGATCAGCACCAGGATGAAGTTGGCCGGGGTGCCGAACGTCATGAAGTGGAGGTTTCCCGACGCCGGCTTGGGGAAGAACTCCGTCGTGCCCCCTTTCTGGATCAGGATCCCGGGCGCGGGCCCGCCGGGCGTGTGGGTGATGGTGACCCCGGCGGGGGTGGTGACCGGCGCCGTGCCGTTCTGCCAGGTCACGGGCGGTGGAAGGAGGGGACCGGGTGTGAGGCTGAGGCACGCCATGGTGTCACCTGCCGGAGGAGAGGACGTTCAACCCGGCCGCCGGACGGCGGCAGAGGTGGGACAGGTCCGCTGTACGACGGGGAGTGGCTGCGCCGTGGAGGGATGGATGGCGCGTGCGGGCCGCGGGCGGGGCACCTGGCCCACGCCGCATTTTGAACGCTACCGTTTCACCAGATGGCGGACAATAGATTCGTGTTACCGTTTTCGCAGCAACGGCTTACTCCCCTTTCGCACCGCATCTCGCTCTGGCATGCACCTGGTAAAGTGGGACAACAATGGAACAACCGGGGCTCACACAGAGGCACAGAGGCACAGAGATGAAGTCGTCTCTGTGCCTCTGTGTCTCTGTGTGAGCCCTTTCTATTAGCGGACCGGCCTCAGCACCTCCGCCGCTTTGCCGAACTGCGCGGCGGCCTCGCGCACCTGCGGATCGGTGACGGCGACGAGGCGGTAGAAGCCGGCGTCGCCCCACCTGGCGTAGGCGATGCCGCGGGACAGGATGCGCTGGAGGCGCGCGTCGGCGTCGGGGCCGGCGGGGAGGGTGTGCCCGGCCCGCGTGGCGAAGGCGCGGAAGTCCGCGAGCGCCGCGTCCGGAACGCGCGGCGCGGCGGAGAGCGCTTCGGCGGAGGGGAAGGCGGCGGCGTTGGCGCCCAGGTAGCCGCCCACCCAGCGCGTGGGCACGTCGTCCTCGCGCAGGCGGGCCAGCCAGAGCGGGTCCGGCTCGGCCTCGGCGGTCATCACGTCGGGAAAGATCCCGCCGCCGCCGTACACCACGCGCCCGCCGGTGGTGCGGCACGAGGGGCGGCCCGCCGTGTCGCGGGCGGCGCGCGACATCCGGTAGTAGTCGTTCACGCGCAGGTCGCGGTACTGGCGCTGCACCACGCGCCCGCACGGCGTCTTCAGGTGGCCGATCACCAGCACGATGGCCGAGCCGTCCGTCATGGGAAAGCCGCGCATCAGCAGCGACTTGCCAAAGGTGGGGCGCCCCACCACCAGCGCGCGGTCGTGGTCCTGCAGCGCCCCCGCCACCAGCTCCGACGCGCTGGCGGTGCCGCCGTTCACCATCAGCACCACCGGGTACTGGCGCTCCTGCTTCCAGAAGGAGCGGCGCACGCGCACGGACTCGGCCACCTCGCTCTTGCGCCCCTCGGAGGTGTAGACGAGCGTCCCCGCCGGGAGGAACTCCCCGGCCACCCGGGCGGCTTCGTCCACCATCCCGCCGCCGTTGTCGCGCACGTCCAGCAGCAGGCGGCGCATCCCCGCGCCCTCCAGCCGGGCCAGCGCGGCGTGAAGGTCCTCGGCGGCGCGCTCGTTGGCGAAGGTGGTCACGCGCACGTACCCCGTGCTGTCGTCCAGCATCAGCGCGGCGGGCACGGCGCTCGCCTCGTCCGCCCGCTCGCGGCGCACGGCGCGCTCCAGCTCGGCCAGCGACCCGTCCACCCGCTCGCGCTCGAAGCGAAGCGCCACGGTGGAGCCGCGCGCTCCGGCCAGCGTCACGTCCAGCTCGAAGGAGCTTTCGGCGCGCACGGGCTGGCCGCCGGCGGCCACCAGCACGTCGCCCGGCAGGATGTCCTGCCGCGCCGCCGCCGAGCCGGGCGCCACGCTCCTCACCACCGGCGCGCCCCCCGCGAAGTCCCACTCGATGGGCACGGGGTGCGAGCGCCCCTCGCGGAAGTCCTTTTCCTTCTGGGGCGAGAGGCGCGCGGCGGTGATGACGTACGAGTGCGGGTCCGCGGCGCGCACCATCCCCTCCACGGCGGCCATGAACAGGCGGTGCGTATCCACCGAGTCCGGGTGGTTCACCCGGATCTGGTTGAGCACCTGGCTGAACATCTGGAGGTCTTCGGCCGTGGTGCGCGGGCGCACCACCGCCTCCTGCGCCGCGGCGGAAAGCGGCAGCAGCGCCGCGGCGGCCGCCAGCGCCAGGCGCCTCACGGGGCCGCCTTGAGCTGCGCGTCCAGCTCGGCGATCCGCGTCTGCGCGTGGGCGTACCCCGCGTCGTCGCGCGCCGCGCGCTCCAGGTACGCGCGGTAGTACCCCAGCGCCTGCTCCGCCATGCCGGACGCATCGTGGAGGCGGGCCAGGAACAGGCGGGGCGCCGCGTACAGCGGCTCCAGCTCGCTGGCGCGGGTGAGCTCGGCCACCCCCTCCGGCGCCTTGCGGGCGAGCACCAGCAGCAGCCCGTGCTGCATGCGCATCTCGGCGTCCGCGGGGCTCAGCTCCACGGCCAGCGCCATCTCGCTGAGGGCGGTGGCCGTGTCGCCGCGCACCAGCGCCAGCGTACCCAGGCGGCGGTGGGCCGGCGCGAAGGAAAGGTCCTCCTGCAGCGCGCGCCCGTACGCCTGCTGGGCGGAGGAGTCGTTCCCCATCTTCTCGTACACGGTGCCCGTGCTGTGCTCCACCAGCGCCTTGCTCTCGTACACGAACACCAGGTCGCGCCCGTCTTCTTCCTTGCGCATCTCGGCGGCGGCGGCCGTGAAGTGCTCGATCGCCTTGTCGTAGTTGCCGGAGAAGAAGTGGATGCGCCCCAGGTCCGTGCGGATGCGCGGGCGCTGCCGCGGCCGCGCGCGGCGCAGCGACATCTCGTAGTACTCGATGGCCTGGGGGAAGCGCCCGTCGCTGTACGCGGCCCACGCCCGCATCCCCGGGTCGGTGGTCTGGTTGAGCCAGGTGTCCACTTCGTACTGGGCGAGCGCCGGGTTGCTCACACCGTTGCTGCGCCGCATGTCATCCATCACCTCGCCCGTGATGTAGGCGCGCATCAGCGCCCGGTCGAACTTCTGGACCAGGAACGGGTCCAGCGCCAGCGCGCGCAGTTGCAGCGAGTCGATGGCCAGGATCTCCGGGCTGCGGTGCGTGGTGCGCTCGCCGCGCATGTAGCGCACGAGGCGGTCGCGGTCCGTGAGCAGCAGCGCCACGCGCCGCCCGTACAGCGCGTCGGCCGCACCGGGCTGCAGCCGCGCCGCCCAGTAGAACGCCGCCGCCGCCTCCGCCGGGTTGTCGGCCAGGCGGGTCATCCCGTGGCTGTAGTACGCGCCGTAGCTGTTGGTGTCCGCCTGCGCCCACAGCACGGGGCGGCGGGGCACGTCGCGCACGCGCGGAACCTGGCTCGCGGCCGGAGCCGCGAGAACGAGCGCCGCTGCCGCGGCGAAGGCGATTCTTTTCACTGCGGGAGGCTCCGGCGGGGGGGAGACGGGGGGTACGGCTGTTCCCGCCCAAGATAAAGCGCAACAACTCAACCCGCCAGAATGGCCGCAAAAGGAGGGTCTCCGTGTAGCATATCACACAGAGGCACAGAGGCACGGAGACGGCTTCATCTCTGTGCCTCTGTGCCTCCGTGTGAGATATGCCCTCACAGGTACCGCAGCCAAAGCGCTCTTCTCCGTGCCTCCGTGAATGCCCGCGGTCCGCCCGGCGTCAGTTGACGAAGCGCTCCAGGTCGATGCGCCCCTGCGCCACCATCCGCCCGTCCACCACGATGTTCTGCCCGCTGCGGAGGGAGCGGAAGCGCTGGTTGTCCTGCGAGTTCACGTTGTACGGGAGCGCCACCTGCGCGGCGCCGTTCTGCGTGCGCAGCTCAAAGACGCCGCGCTGGGTGTCGATGTACCCCACGGTGCCGGAGAAGCGCTGCACGCTGGCGTTGGAGGTGCCGCCGTTGTACGTGCCCCCGTTGTAGGTGCCGTTCTGCGTGGTCTGGCCGGTGCGCTCCTGCACGCTCTGCTGCACCTGGATGTAGTTGGTGTACGCGTTGCCCCGCTGGTCCTGCTGGATGCTCATCGCCACCACGTCGCCGCGCTCCAGCGCCGTGACGGGGTACTCGCGCTGCTGGTAGATCACGCGGGTGTTCTGGTCGAAGTACACGTTCCCCGTCTGCCCGCTCTGCGTGCGGAGCTGAAGGATACCGCGCTGCGTGTCCACGCCCTGGATCTCGCCGGCCACCTGGCTCCCCTGCCCCGTGCCCGTGCCCTGCCCCTGGGGCGCGAGCACGCCGCCCAGGATGTCGCCGATCGCCCCCGCCTGGGAGCACCCGGCGGCCGAAAGGAGGGTGGCGAGCGCCGCCACCCGCAGCCCAAGAATCCTGGCTCTCATCGCATGGTCTCCATCCGGGTTCCCGTCACGTCCCTGCTCTGGATGGCGCCAACAAGGCAAGGCTGGTGCCACTCCGTTCCCGCAGGTCGTTGCGGCATATGCACTTGCCGTGCGTCCCCCACAGAGGACGGAGGCACGGAAAAGTGCTTCTCCGTGCCTCCGTGTCCCCGCGCGGCGGGTGCCCTCAGGGGTTGCCGCCGGACCCGGTGCGCGACTCGCCGGGGCGGAAGTCGTCGTTCTGCGCGGAGACGGTGATGAGGATCACCGAGTCCTGCGTGGCGCGGATGTCGTGGGCGTCGCCGGGGGCGGTGAAGATGAGCTGGCCCTGGCGCAGCTCCATGTCACCCTCGCCCGCGCGCACCTGGAGCGCGCCCTCCAGCACCTGGATGCTCATCGACGAGTCCGCGTGGGCGGTCTCGGCGGCCTGGCCGGAGGCCAGCACGGTGAGGATCACGCGGAAGCGCCCGTTCTTCACCAGCGCGTGGCCCAGCTTGCCGCTCTGCCGGTACATGGGGTCCGCGCGCAGCCGGGCGGCCTCGGCGGCCAGGTCGTAGCTCAGCGTGGGCCCCGCCAGGGGGCGGTTGATCGAGGACATGCTCGTCGGTCTCCGTCTGCCGTGGATTCGCTCGGGCGGCTCGCCGCCAGGCCCCGCGCCGGTTGCAAGGTCGGGACCGCTTCGACTGCGGGGAACGGGGAACGGGGAACGGGGAACGGGGAACGGGGAACGGGGAACGGGGAACGGGGAACGGGGAACGGGGAACGGGAGTGGATCAGGAAGCGGAGAGGAGGCGCGAGCGGAGTGACGTAAGCATCTTGCTTACGCGGGTGATGAGGAGCAGCGTGGGGGCCGCACTGGCTTCATCTACATAACCCAGGCGGAGAGCGAGGAAGAGAAAGGTCTCAGTTTCCATCAAAGAACCCTTCGCGATGGATAGGAAACTCGCATAGTCGCGACGCGTTGAGCGTGCGTTCCCCTCCGCGATGTTTGCTGGGACGGATGCAGCGGCGCGTGTGATCTGGGCCGTGAGGCGATACCGCTCGTCCCGCGGAAACCGCGCGGAAAGTTGGTAGATACCCACAACGAGATCCATCGCCATCCGCCAAACTTCCAGATCCCGATGCGACTTAATCCGCTCCATCCTTGCATCACCCTCCTTTCAAGTTCGCTTCCCCCGTTCCCCGTTCCCCGTTCCCCGTTCCCCGTTCCCCGTTCCCCGTTCCCCGTTCCCCGTTCCCCGTTCCCCGTTCCCCGTTCCCCGTTCCCCGTTCCCCGTCCTCAGAACCACGTCGTGAACCCCGCGTACCACTTCGCGTCGCCGCTGTCGCTCCAGACGCGCTCGATGGATACGGCGTCCTCAAAGATGCTGAGGCCGATGCCGTAGGAGGAGCGCGTGCCGCCGGTGGTGCGGGCGCCCAGGCGCAGGAGCGAGGGGCGCGCTTCGTCCGAGACTTCGGACCAGCCGGCGTCGCCCGAGAGCGCCAGGGCGGGGCGCAGCGGGGGGAAGAGGAAGATGCCGCTGCGGAAGAGCGGGCGGTTGCCGTACGGCGGCAGGTGCAGGAGGAGGCGGCCGCGCGCCAGGGCGGCGGAGGAGCCGGCGAACTCGCGGTCGTCGTAGCCGCGCAGCCCCTCGCCCCCGCCGAAGCGGATGAGGAACTGCGGGGGCGCGTCGCCCGCCACCAGCCCCGCGTCCGCGCGGCCGATGAGGGTGACGTAGCGGCCGGGGCGGCGCGTGGCCACCGTGGCCGTGAGGCGCTGCGAGCGGAAGTCGCCCAGCCCCGCCTCGGCCCAGAGCGAGGCCACCAGCGACGGGGTCACGCCGAACGCGCCCACGCCGCGGGTGAAGCGCAGCTCGCCCTCCAGCGCCGTGTGGGTGCCCGGCTCCGAGGGCGCCACGGGGCCGAAGTCGCCGCCGCCGAAGAGGGGGCTCTCGGTGTTGCGCACCACCGAGTCCTGCCGCTCCGCCCGCCCGCCGACGCGGGCCACGAAGGGGCCGCGCCGCCGCGCCAGGAAGAGCTCGCCGCCGGTGGCGTCGAAGTAGTCGCGCCGGTCCGTGCCGCCGAACGCGGCGCCCAGCGCGTATCCCAGCTCCCACTCGAACGCGGGGCGGAAGACGCGCGTGTCGCGCAGCCGCCGGTACCCCGTGGCGGAGAGGGTGTAGGCCGGCGCGCCCGCGCGGGGCACAGGGTGGTAGCGCGCGGAAAGCTCGCCGCGCGGCACCCCCTCGGCGAAGGCGTAGCCGGCGGTGCCGTACACGTCCCAGCTCCGCTCGGCCGGGTCGCGCGGCTCCACGCGCGCGGCGCCGCCCAGAAAGAGCCCCTCCACCCGGTTGAAGCGGAAGAGGTGGCTGCTGCGCTCGGGGCGGAAGCCCACGCGGATGGGGCCCGCGTCCGGCGCCTCGGGGCGGATGGCCTCGCGCAGGTCCGCGAAGTCGCCGATGCCCAGCGACGCCTCGCCGCGCGTGGCGGGGTCGCGCCACCCCGCGAACGCCGTCTCGCCGCGCGCCAGCTCGCGGACGATGCGCGAGCCGTTCTGCTCCGGCGCCCACCCCGTGTTGAGCTCGAAGCGCGACAGCGCCGTCACCAGGCGCAGCGCCGTGGCGCCGCCCAGCACGGGCGAGGTCACCTGGATCTCCCGCCGCTGCCGCACGGGGAGCCAGTACTGCCCGCCCACCAGCGCGTTCTCCAGCTCGAAGAAGAGCCCCGCCTCGGTGAGCGAGAAGCGGCCCGAGCGCTCCGTGAAGCCGAAGCGCGCGCGGGCGATGGCCGCGCGGTCCACGTCCAGGTAAAAGGTGCCCGCCAGCAGGCGCAGCTCGCCCCCGGGGGGAGGCTCCACCCGCGGGCGCACCGCGATGGCCACCAGCGTCGTGACCCCTTCCTGCGTGCGCACGCGCAGGGTGTCTTCCGCCGTGTAGCGGTAGAAATCCGGCCCGCGCAGGGAGAAGGGGTGGATGGCGCGCGCCATCGTCCCCCGCCGCGCGGAGTTGGGGGAGAGCTGGAGCGCGTCCACCGTGTTGCCGTACAGGTGCGGCACCACCCACGGCGACTCCAGCCAACTGCCGATGGTGTACGGCGCGGGGGCGAGCTGGCGGATGCGGTGCCCCTGCAGCCGCTGCTCCAACTGCCCCGCCCGCGCCCACCTCACCTCCCCCGCGAACTCGTCCACCGTCAGCGGCAGCTCGCCGCCCCCCGCGGAGTCCACGCGCAGCGACAGGTACACGCTGGACTCCAGCCGCGCGCGGTAGTCCGCCAGGCCCGCGGGGACGATGCCCACGTTGAGGCGCACCCGCTCCACCAGGGCGCGCGTGGCGGGCGCGTCGAACGCCGCCGGGTCCGGCTCGCGCGCGGGCACGGGCGCCGCGGGCGCGCCGATGCGCAGCGTGTCGCGCGGGGGAAGGCGCAGGGTGTCACGGGGCGGCTGCCCCACCACCTGCAGCAGGAGCGCGGCGCCGATCGCCAGGAGGGTCATCGTAGGGGTGCACGGGTACGTTCGCCGCGCCCCGCTGGCGCGGCCATCGCCCCCGGCTGGGGCAAGCGCCGCGCCACGAACGGGTTATGTGCCGCCCGCCACCTCGCGCAGCGCCGCCACGCCGCGCGCGGGGTGGTTGGTGATCACCGCGCGCACCCCGGCGCGCAGCAGCTCCGCCAGCCGCGCGGGCTCGTCCACCGTCCACACCACCACGTCCAGCCCGGCGCCGCGCAGCTCGCCCAGCGCGGCGGGGGTGGCGGCCTCGTGGTGGAGGCACACCCCCTGGACGCCCAGCCGGCGCGCCGCGGCCCGCGCCTCGTCGTCCCAGCGCTCGGTGAGGAGGAAGCGCGCGGCGTGCGGCGCCACCTCCGCCACGCGCGCCACCACGTCCGGCAGAAAGGACGAAAAGAAGGTGCGCTCGAGGACACCCGCCGCCTCGATGGCCGCGACCGCCGCCGCCTCGGCCCCCGGCGACTTGATCTCCACGTTGAGCCACGCCCCGCTCTCCGCCGCCCAGCGCGCCGCCTCCTCCAGCCGCGGCACCGGCTGGCCCCCGGCGCGCGCCCGCCCGATCTCGTCCCACCCGAGCTCCGCGACGGCGCCGCGTGCGCCGGTGGTGCGGTCCAGCGTGGCGTCGTGGATCACCACGGGGGTGCCGTCGGCGGCGGGCTGCACGTCCAGCTCCACCCCGTCCGCCCCTTCTTCGGCGGCCAGGCGGAAGCCGCGCAGGGTGTTCTCGGGCGCGCGGGCGGGGGAGCCGCGGTGGCCCAGCACCAGGGGACGCTCGGGAAAGATCATGTCTCTCGTGCCTCGGCAGGGGTTCGCCGCCGCGCCGACGGCGAGAAACGGGCCGGGGCGTGAAAGCGGCCACGGCTCGTCTCCGCCTCCGCCACGGGTGCCCAACGGCGCGCCGCCGCTACCCCATCCGCCGCACCCCCCGCCCTTTTCCGCCGCCCCCGCCATCCCCGCGACCCCACCCCCGTACCGGACGCGCCACCACATAAAGTGTACGGAGTGTACACCCCCGGCTAGCTTGGAAACGACGGCGCGCGGGGGCGCGCCACACCTCCACCCAGGGGAGCAAGACCTCATGAAAGCGAGACACTTCTGTGCCGCCGCGCTGCTGCTGCTGGCCGCCGCGTGCGGCCAGAGCTCCACGAGCCCCGCACCGGCCCAGCCAGCGCACGAGGGCGGCGGACTGATGGGCTCCGGCACCGCCGTCCCGCCGCCCCCCGCCCCGGGCGACACGACTCCGTAAGAAGAATAGAAGTCCTGGGTCCTGAGTGCTGAACAGCAGTGCGTGAGTGCGTTGGTGCGTGAGTGCGCTTTACACCCAAGGACTCAGGACGCCTGGACCCGGGAGAGCTGGTGCGGATCGCCGGCGGCCTGGCGAGTAAACCCGCGGCAACGACAGCACGAAGTCCGCCTCCGCGGACTGGCACTGACGGATCAGCCGGAACCCGGTAGTCCCCACAGGGGGACTTCGTGTAGTCGTTGCCGCGACTTCAGTCGCCCGCAACCGCAGCCCGATGGACCCGCCAGGCACTCGGCACTTAGGGGTGTTCCGGCACCGGTCCGGCAACCCTCCGGCAGGGCTGCGGGATCAGATGGAGGATTGCCCCTCCCGCATCCTCTGCCGGATCAACGATGACACATCGAACGATCGTTCGCTCCACCGCTCTCGTATTCGTGCTGGGGTCGGTTGCAACCGCCTGCGCGGGTACGCAGGCAGCGGCACCCGGCCCCGTCGCGGCCGCCCCCGCGCCGTCGCTCGCCGCCGACACGCCACCCGTGCGCCTCGTCGCCCCCACGTACCAGTTGTTCGCGTCCACCGAAGAAGCGGCGCAGGCGGCACGCACGGAGCTCGACTCCGCGACCGTGCGGTTCCGCCGGTTGTTCGGCGCCGAGCCGCCGCCGCTGGGCGTAGTCGTGTTCACATCGGTGGAGGCGATGCGGGGCTACGACTGGGCCCCGCTGCGAGCGCAGGGGCTGCGCACTCTGCCCTGGCTGGTGATGCAGGGCGAAGGGGCGGGCCGCACCCCGCTCGGGTTGCACGGGCCGCGCGCGATGTCGCACGAGGCCTGCCACATGTTCATGATCGGCCACACGAGCCGCACCCTCGGGCGCACCGTGGACCGCGCGCCGGGCGGGCCGAGCGCGTACGGGGACGCCAGCATGCCGGATTGGTTCGAAGAGGGAATCGCGGTCGCGTGCGAGCCGCCCAGCCGGCGAGCCCAGCGGCGCGAACAGATGCGGAGCGCAGCCGCCCCCCTGATCCCGCTCGCCGAGCTGTTCCGCATGGAGCACCCCGCGCATCGCCAGATCCAGGCGATGCTCGCCGCCGAGCCCCGCGACAGCACCCAGCGCGGGCAGCCCCAGATGCGGGAGATCCGAATTCCAGCCGGCGGGGCTACGGGCTCGTCCGCCATATTCTACCCGCAGACCCAGGCCGTCCTGGAGTTCCTGGAAGAACGCGGGCCGGGAACGGTCGCCCATCTCGGGGAAGGGCTCGCCCGGGGCCAGACGATGGAGCAGTTGCTCGCCTCCGCCGGGGGCAACGTGCCCCGCGACATCCCGAGCCTGGAGCGCGAGTGGAAGGCGTGGTTCGCCGCGGGGCGGTAAAGCCTCACACAGAGGCACGGAGGAGCACCTCTCCGTGCCTCTGTGTGATCATACCTCCATGTTGGTCATCGTGAGCACCTCCGCCAGCTCGGTGGAGAGGGCGTCGGCGGCCTGGGCCGGGGGGGCGCCGGCGGGGCGGGGGTGCGGGCTCACGGGCTCCGCGCGCCGCAGGGCGTTGAGGAGCTTCTCGGCGGCGTCGCGCTGCTCGGCCTCGGCGCGCTGCAGGGCCACGGTGAGCGCCTGGCCGGCGGCGATGGTGGCGCGGTCGCGGTCGCCGATGGAGGCGGCGCCGTGGGCCAGGTTCACCAGCGCCTCGGCCACCTTTTCCGTGTCCTGCGTGGCGTCGATCAGCCGCCACGTGTCCGCCCACGCCTCGTTGTACGAGAAGCGGTCGCCCACGCCCCCCGCAGCGCGCGCCACGCTGGAATGGGCCAGCAGGCGGTGCGGGTGGTCCGTTACGTGGCCGGCCACCGCGCGGAACACGCGCAGCGCCGGCGCGAAGTACCCGTGGAGCATCCAGAAGAAGGCCACGTCGTGCGCCAGCGCCACCACGCGCGGGTGCCGGCGGCCGTACGCGCGAAAGGCGCGGCGCGCGTACGAGGTCACCTCCTCCGTGTTGCCGTCGTGGATGGCGATGCAGCACAGGTCGTGGAGGGCCAGCGGCTTGATGCTCCACAGCCCGTGCCGCCGCGCGGCCCGCAGCGCCACCAGCAGCTTGTCCCGCGCGGCGGGGTAGTCGCCGCGCTGGATCATGAGGTTGGCCCACCCGCAGTACGCCAGCCCGTACGACTTCCAGTCGTCCGTACGCCGCGCCAGGCCGATGGCGCGGCGGTACCACGTCTCCGCCCGCCGGTAGTCCGCGGCCCTGCGCGAAAGGTATCCCACCCAGTAGGCGGCCCCCGCGTCCTGCGGCGCCGCCACCGCCGCCGCCTCGCCGAAGGCCAGCGCCGTGCGCCGGTGCCCCTGCCCGATGGCCCAGCGCGACACGGCCAGGCACGACTCGCTGAGGTCCGGCATGCGCCCCTCGCGCTCTTCCAGCAGCCAGGCGATGGCCAGCAGCGGCGACTGCACCGCCATCGCCTCGGGCATGGTGGCCAGCGCCACCCGGCGCCGCTCGGCCGCGCCCGCCGCGAACAGCACCGCGCGCTCTTCCGGCGGCGTGGCCGACCACAAATCTACGTCGCGAAGGGATTGCCACAGGAGCAGCCCGAGGCCGCTCCGCAGCTCGTCGACCACCGCGAAGCCCTCGAACGGCTCGCCGGCCTGGCGCAGCCCCGGCGGCACTACCCAGCGCCGGGGAGACCGCCGCGACCGCCTGGTTCCCGCTTCCCCCATCGATCCCTCGCATTTGCCGGGTGGTTCATGCTTCGTCGCGAAAGAAACGATAAAGCGTGGACTTACCCCGCACAATTGAACAGAGTAAACAGATGCGAGGGCTGGCCGTTTCCGCGCGCGGCGCGGAACCCGCGCGCCGGGCCCGGCCAATCTGGACGCGCGGGTGCCATTTCCGCGTGCTTTCCCGTTGAAAGTGGACGCGTACGCGGCGACGGCGGCGGACTGCATGCAGCGCGAGCAGGCGCAACCGGCCCGCTCCTTCACGCCGATTCCTTTTGTGGCGGCTCGCGGCGGGGTGCGGGCGGGCACCGCCCTTGCAACCCGCGGCGCGCTCGTTCTATCCGACTCCCCAAGACCGACGCGGCGCATGCCCCAAGCGAACACCCTCGGCCCCGCGGTGGGCGAACTCGAAGCGCGCCTGGGCGCGGACCGCCTGGAGCGGGACGCGCTGCTGGGACCGTTCACCACGTTCAAGATCGGCGGGCCGGCCGACCTGCTCTACCGCGCACTTACCCCCGACGAGCTGGCGCGGGCGGTTACGGCGGCGCGCGAGCTGGAGATCCCCTTCTTCCTGCTGGGGCTGGGGGCCAACATCCTGGTGGGCGACCGGGGCTTCCGCGGGCTGGTGATCAAGAACGAGGTGGAGCACGTGGAGTTCCTCGACGACCGCCGCGTGAAGGCGGGCGGCGGGGCCAAGGTGTACCACGACCTCATCCAGGCCACGGTGGCCAAGGGGCTGGGCGGCCTCCACCACTTCGTGGGGATCCCCAGCACGGTGGGCGGGGCGGTGTGGCAGAACCTCCACTTCCTGTCGCCCGCGCCGGAGCGGGAGCGCACGGTGTTCATCGAGGAGGTGGTGGAGGCGGCCACCATCCTGAGCGAGGAGGGGGAGGTGAAGGAGGTGGACCGCGCCTACTTCAACTTCGGCTACGACTACAGCATCCTCCACGACCGCAAGGACGTGGTGCTGGACGTGACGTTCAACCTGGATCCCACGCCGCGCGAAGAGCTTCGCGACGTGATCCGCGAGAACCTGATGTGGCGCGACGACCGCCACCCGGACCTGTGGCTGTATCCCAGCGCCGGCTCCGTCTTCCAAAAGATCGAGAACGTGGGCGCGGGGCGGCTGATCGACCAGTGCGGGCTCAAGGGGCACGTGCTGGGCGGCGCGCAGATCTTTCACAAGCACGCCAACATCATGGTGAACCTGGGGGGCGCCACCGCGGCCGACGTGCGCGGGCTCATCGAGCTGGCGCAGGGGACGGTGAAGCGCGAGCTCGGGTATGAGCTGAAGACGGAGATCGGGATGATCGGGGAGTTCTGAAAAGAGGGGGCTCACACAGAGGCACGGAGGCACAGAGGAGGAACAGCTTCTCCGTGCCTCTGTGGCTCCGTGTGAGGCCTGGTTGACATAATTTGAAGGCTGGGGTAGCGTTCGGCGCCGCTTTGTGAGGAACCCCTCCGCAGGACAAGATCTCCGTTGAACGCGTACAACTATGTGGCGGTGGATGCGGCTTCGCGGCGCGTCCGCGGGCGCGAGCTTGCGCCCGCGGCCGATGCGCTCGCGCGTGAGCTGGAGAAGCGCGGGCTGCTCGTGCTGGAGGTGCGCGAGGCGGGGGGGGATGCCGGGGCGGGCGGGGCGCTGCCGCGGAGGCGGGCGGTGGTGGAGGCCACGCGGGCCATCGCGGCGCTGCTGGGGGCGGGCATTCCCCTGACGCGCGCGCTGCGGGTGGCGGCGCAGGTGGGGGGCGGGGCGCTGGCGGCCGTGCTGGACGACGTGCGCGCGCAGGTGGAGCGGGGCGACACTCTGGCGGAGGCGCTGGGGCGGCATCCGCGGCTGTTCAGCCCGCTGTACGTGGGGGTGGTGAGGGCGGGGGAGCGCGCGGGGGACCTGGGCGGCGCCTTCACGCGCCTGGCGGACCACCTGGAAAAGGCCGAGGAGCTCCGCTCGCGGCTCGTTTCCGCGTCCATCTACCCGCTGCTCCTGGCCGTCGCCGGGGGCACGGCCGTGCTGGTGCTCCTCCTGTTCGTGCTCCCCCGCTTCGCCGAGCTGCTGGAAGGCTCCGGCGCGGCGCTTCCCGCCTCCACCGCGCTCCTCCTCACGGTGTCCACCACCATCTCCGGGTCGTGGCCGTGGCTGCTGGGGGCGGGGGTGGCGGGGGTGCTGGGGCTGGTGGCGGCCAGCCGCACGGAGCGCGGGCGCACGGCCGGCGCGCGCCTCCTCCTGCTGCTGCCGATGGTCGGCGCGCTGCGGCGGGCGGTGCTCGCCGCCCGGTTCGCGCGGCTGCTGGGGGTGCTGGTGGCCGGCGGCACGCCGCTGCTCCACGCGCTGGAAGGCGTGTCCGAGAGCCTGGCGGACCCGCTGGCGCGCGACGCGGCCACGCGCATCCGGGCGCAGGTGCGCGAGGGGACGTCGCTGCGCGAGGCGGTCGCGGCGGCCACCGTGTTCCCGCCGCTCCTGGCGCAACTGGTGGCGGTGGGCGAGGAATCGGGGCAGCTCGGCGCCTTCCTGGTGCAGGCGGCGGAGATGTTCGAGGGGGGCGCGGAGCGGAGCCTGCGGCGGCTGGTGGCGCTGGCCGAGCCCGCCATGATCATCATCTTCGGCGGGATCGTGGGGTTCGTGGCGCTGGCGCTGCTTCAGGCCATCTACGGCGTCAACGCGGACGCGTTCCGGTGAGGCGCGCCGGCTTCACCCTCGCCGAGATCCTGGTGGTGATGGTGGTGATCGGGATCGTGTCCGCGGCGGTGGCGCCGGCGCTGGTGCGCGGCGCGCGGCCCCACCCGGCGGACGCGGCGGCGGGGGAGATCCGCGACCTGCTGGCCGGCGCGCGGCGCACGGCCGTGCGCCGCGGCACCCCCGTCGTCGTGGAGCTTGACGCGCGCACCGGCCGCTACCGCGTGGACGCCGAGCCCGGCGACGGCCCCCCCGCCAAGCCCATCGCGGAGGGCGTGCTGCGCCTTCCGGAAGGGGTCGCTGGCGACGCGGGGACGAGGCGGTTCACCTTCGGGGTGCTGGGCGCGGGGCAGGGCGGGGAGGTGGTGATGAAGGGGGGCGGGCGGACGGCGGCGGTGTCCATCGACCCGTGGACGGGGGAGGTCCGTGCGGCGGCTCGATAGGCGGGGCTTCACCCTGCTGGAGGCGCTGATCGCCGTGGTGATCGTGGGCCTGGCGGGGGTCGCCGCGCTGGAGACGGTGGGGGCGGAGCTGCGCACGGCGGCGCGCGCACGGCACGCCCACCACGCGGCGGCGCTGGCCGAGTACCGCCTGGAGACGCTGCGCGTGCTCTCCCCCGCCGAGCTCCGCTCCATCCCCGACTCGCTCGCCGGCGGCGCCTTCGCCCCGCCGCTGGAGCGGTACCGCTGGACGGCCTCCGCGCGCGAGGTGCCGGGGGAGGCGGGGCTGTACGACGCGCGCGTGGTGGTGCGCTGGAGCGGCGGGGCGTTCCCCCTCGAAACCCGCCTGTATCGGCCGGAGCCCCTGGTGCCCGGAGAACGTATGGGCCGGTGAGGCGCGCGTGCCGCGTGTGCCCTCCGTACACCTTCGCTCTTCGGGTTTTTTCCGTAAGTAAATGTCCCGCCCAGCCTTGTGCGATTAGGGCCGCGTGAGGCGAAAATCAACGCTCTTGCGCCGGTAAACCCTTGTGAATAACGTTCGGCCCGAACGTGCCACGGGGCACGAGAAATACGGATTCTGGTTGGATTGAGCCCGGCGGTTGCGGGCGACTGAAGTCGCTGCAACAACTACACGAAGTCCCCCTGCGGGGACTACAGGGTTCCGGCTGATCCTGGAAGACCAGTCCGCGGAGGCGGACCTGGTGCTGTTGTTGCCGCGAGCTTACTCGCCAGGCCGCGGTGCCGCCCGCGCGGACTGAGGCTTCGGCCCGAGCAGAAGCTCTGTAGTCCCCGCAGGGGGACTTCGTGTGGTCGTTGCAGCGGTTTCAACCGCCCGGCCGCCGGAGCCACCCGGCGAAGCGGGCCTGACCGGCCGAGCAGTCGCGGTACCCCTCAACATGTTTTCCCCCAGCACCGCCCCACCCGGCCACACGACGTTCTTCCCGTAACTTTTCACACCGCAACGCCCTGCGCATTCCGCGCGGCGCACGCCGTACCCCCGTTCCCGTGACCCTGGGCCCGCTTCGCCGCGCCCGACCCCAGCAACCCCTCCCTCCGATGAATTCCCGACCTGATCCGCTCCCCTGGCTGCGGCGCGCTTTCGGGCGCCCGGCCGCCCTCCTGCTGCCGCTGCTGGTGGCCGCCGGAGCCGCCACCGCGCTGGCGTCCGGCGCGGGCATCCCGGTCCCGCGCCCGCCGGCCGCGCCCGCCACGGTGGACAGCGTGGCGGTGTTCGGACCCAAGCGCTTCGGCACGCCCACGGGCGGGAGCAGCTACGGGGTGGAGCGCTTCGCCATCCTGGCCGGCCCCAACGCCCGCTACTCGCTGCGCGTGAAGAACGGCGCCGACGACGGCAGCGCGCGGCTGGACAGCGCGCGCGTGGTGCTGAACGGGGTGACGGTGTACTCCGGCGCGGACCTGAGGAGCGCGGCGGGCGCCGTGCTCTCGCGGCCGGTGGTGCCGCAGGCGGACAACACGCTGGAGGTGCACGCGTACGGGCCCGCCGGGGCGTACCTGACGGCGTCGGTGGTGCAGGCGCCGGACGCGAGCTACGCCGTGTTCCAGCGCCTGTACCAGCGCGAGACGGGCACGCCGTTCACCGAGGTGCACCGCTTCCAGGTGTCGGCCACGGCGGCGTCGCCCTACAGGGTGCGGATCTTCAACGGCAACCCGGACGGCACGGAGCGCGTCTCCAGTTGCACGGTGCTGCTGAACGGCACCTACGTGGTGGTGCAGAACGAGGTGAACCAGCAGGTGGGCGTGCTGGAGCGCGAGGTGACGCTGCGCCCGGGCGAGAACGTGCTGGAGGTGACGCTCACGGCCAAGCCGAAGGGCCACCTCAACTTCTGGATCACGGCCACGGACAACACCGCGCCCGTGCTGACGGTGAGCGCCCCGGCCGAGGGCCTCATCACCCGCCAGCTCCAGGTGGAAGCGGCCGGTCAGGTGCGCGACGAGACGCCCACGCGCGTGACGGTGAACGGCGCCGAGGCCGCGCGCAGCGGCGACGCGTTCACGGCCACCGTTCCGCTCAGCGTGGAGGGCGAGAACCGCCTGCTCTTCAGCGCGCTGGACGCGGCGGGGCTGCGCGCCGACTCGGTGCGCACGGTGATCCGCGACACGGAGCCGCCCATCATCACCATCACCGCACCCGCCGAGGGCGTGCTCACGCGCGACTCGGTGGTGCACGTGGTGGGCACCATCCGCGACCGCACGGCGGTGACGGCCAACCTCAACGGCGTCGCGCTCACCCTGAACGCGCAGGGCGCCTTCGCGGCGGACGTGCCGGCGACGGCGGAGGGGGCCAACTTCCTGACGGTGAGCGCCACGGACGCCGCGGGGAACAGCGCCACGCAGGTGAAGCAGGTGCTCCGCGACACGCAGCCGCCGGTGGTGGCGATCACCTCGCCCGCCGAGGGGACGCTCACCAACCGCGGCACCATGGCCGTGGAAGGGACGGTGGAGGACGTGAGCGCCGTGACCGTGGCGGTGAACGGCGTGGCGATGACGGTGCAGGAGAACCGCTTCCGCGGCGAGGTGCCGCTGGCGGGCGAAGGGAAGCTGACGCTGGCCGCCGTGGCCACCGACGTGGCGGGGAACGAGGGGCGCGCGTCGCGCGGCATCGTGCGCGACACCACGCCGCCCGAGATCCGCGTGGAGGCGCCGGAGGAAGGGAAGCTCACCCGCGAGCGCAGCATCCAGGTGCGGGGCACGGTGGTGGACTCGTCCGCCGTGACGCTGACGCTGAATGGAACGGCCGTGGCGCTGGCCGCGGACCGCTCGTTCGTGGTGGATGCGCCGCTGGCGACGGAAGGGCGCAACGCGCTGGCCTTTGAAGCGACCGACGCCGCGGGGAACCGGGGCGAGGCCGCGCGCTCCGTGGTGCGCGACACCACGCCGCCCGTGGTGACGCTGGAGGCTCCGGCCGCCGGCACCATCACGCGCCAGACCTCCACCGAGGTGCGCGGGCGCGTGCACGACGCCTCGCCGGTGACGCTGCGCATCAACGGGGCGGAGGTGGCCGTAGCGGCCGACGGCGGCTTCGCCACCACCGCGGCGCTGGGCGTGGAGGGTGACAACGCCATCCAGGCCGAGGCCACGGACGCCGCCGGCAACAGCGGCGCGGCCGCGACCACGGTGCTGCGCGACACGGAGGCGCCGGTCGTCGCCTTCGCCGCGCCGGCCGAGGGGGAGACCGTGGCGGGCGACCGCGTGGCGGTGCGCGGGACGGTGCAGGACCGCACGACCGTGACGATGACCATCAACGGCGTGGCCGTGGCCATCGGCGCGGGGGGCGCCTTCGAGGGGGAGATCCCGCTGGGCGCCACCGGTACCACGCTGGCGGTGACGGCCACGGACGCGGCCGGCAACGTGAGCCAGCCCGTGCGCGGCGTGACGCGCGACACGGACGCCCCGGTCGTCGCCTTCACCGCGCCGGCGGAGGGGGCGATCACCAACCGCGGCACCATGGAGGTGGCGGGGACGGTGGAGGACGCCAGCCCGGTGACGGTGGCGGTGAACGGCGTGGCGATGACGGTGGAGAGCCGCACCTGGCGCGGCGAGGTGCCGCTCTCGGGCGAGGGCCCGCTGCAGCTCGTGGCCGTCGCCACCGACGCGCCGGGGAACGAGGGGCGGGCCACGCGCGGCATCGTGCGCGACACCACGCCGCCCGTCGTCACGGTGCTCACCCCGGGCGAGGGCTCGCTCACCAACCGCGCGGCCATCGAGATCGGCGGCACGGTGCAGGACCTTACGGCGGTGACGCTGACCATCGCCGGGGCGCCGGCGGCGGTGGACGGCGCGGGCGCGTTCACGGGCGCCGCCACGCTGCCGGCGGAAGGGCTCAACTCCTTCGCCTTCGTGGCGACGGACGCGGCGGGGAACGTGTCGCGCCCCGTGCTCACGCTGCTGCGCGACACGGAAGCGCCGGTCATCACCTGGACGGCGCCGCAGGACGGGCTCAGCACCGAGGCGGCCAGCACGCCGCTGGCCGGCCGCGTGACCGATGCCAGCCCGGTGACGGCCACGCTCAACGGCGCCCCGCTGGCGCTGGGCACCGACGGCGGCTTCGCGCAGGACGGCGCGCTGACGATCGGCGCCAACTCCTTCTCCATCACGGCCCGCGACGCGGCGGGCAACGAGGCCGTCTCGGCCCGCGCGGTGACGCGCACCGAGCCGGCGCCCTCCGAGCCGCTGCCGCCGGACCCGGCCACGGTGGCCCCGGCGCTGGACCGCACGGTGCCCACCACGGTGGCCGCGGCCACCGAGTTCCTGTACACGGGCACCAACCCCATCCAGACCGGGGTGGCGCCGGGCACCATCGACCGCATCCGCGCGGCCGGGCTGCGCGGGCGCGTGCTGAACCGCGAGCTCAAGCCGCTGGGCGGCGTGACGGTGACCGTGCGCGGCCACCCGGAGTACGGCCAGACGCTTACCCGCGCGGACGGCGGGTGGGACCTGGTGGTGAACGGCGGCGGGTCCGTGCGCATCGACTTCGCCAGGGCCACCTACCTGCCGGCGCAGCGCGAGACGGACGCGCCGTGGCAGGACTGGGTGGTGATGGACGACGTCATCCTGCTGCAGCTCGACCCGGTCGCGACCCCCATCGAGCTCAACTCGGCGGAGACGCAGGTGGCGCGGGGGAGCGTGGTGGAAGACGCGGACGGCCCGCGCCAGGCCACGCTGGTGATCCCCGCCGGCACCACGGCCGAGATCGTGATGCCGGACGGCACGCGGCAGCCGGCCACGGGGCTCACGCTGCGCGCCACCGAGTTCACGGTGGGCGAGAACGGCCCGGCGGCCATGCCCGGCGTGCTGCCGGCCACCAGCGGCTACACCTACGCGGTGGGGCTCACCTCCGACGGGGTGCCGCCGGGGGCCGAGGTGGTGCTGAGCACCCCCGTGCCGCTGTACGTGGAGAACTTCCTGGGCTTCCCCGTGGGCACCGCGGTGCCGGTGGGGGCGTGGGACCCGGCGCTGGGCGCGTGGGTGCCCTCCAACGACGGGCGCATCATCGCCATCGTGTCCACCGCGGGCGGGGTGGCCGAGGTGGACGTGACCGGCGACGGGATCGCCGACAGCGAGACGGTGCTGGCGCAGATGGGGATCACGCGGCAGGAGCGCGAGCAGCTCGCGCGCACCTACCAGCCGGGTGCCCAGCTCCAGCGCGCCCCGGTGTTCCGCATGCTCCCCATCGACCTCAACTACCCGGTGGCGGTGCAGGGGGCCGACCCCAACGGCTCGGCCGCGGCGGAGTGCGACCCGCGCTCCGGGGTGGCGGCGCTGTGCAGCGGGCAGGCGGCGGTGCAGAAGGTGGAGCTGCCGGGCACCGAGTACCAGATGGCGTACACCAGCGCGCGGGCGGCCGGCAACGAGGCCAGCCGCACGATGGAGCTCAACCTGACGGGGGCCACGCTCCCGCCCGGGCTGATGCGGGTGGACATGGAGATCGAGGTGGCCGGCCGCAAGTTCACCGGCAGCCTCGATCCGCAGCCCAACCTGCGCTACACCTTTGAGTGGGACGGCAAGGACGCCTACGGGCGGCCCACGCAGGGCGTGCAGCCGGTGTCGGTGAAGATCGGCCACGCCTTCCCCTTCCTGTACAACGTGCCGGCCGACGCGGCGCGCAGCTTCGGCCTGTCGTGCCAGGGCGACGCGTCGGGTGGGCGGGCGGCGTGCGCCATCCCCGCGGAGCTGGACAGCCGCGCGCGCCAGGAGACGGTGCGCTGGCAGACGCTGACGTCGTCGCTGGGCACGCACGACGCGCAGGCGCAGGCCATGGGCGGGTGGGCGCTGGGCAACCACCACGCGTACGACCCCGTGGCCCGCCTGCTGTACCGCGGCGACGGCGTTACGCGCGGCGGGGCGGCGGCGCTCAAGTCGTCGATGCGCACGGCGGCGGGCTCGGGCACCTCGGGCTTCGCGGGCGACGGCGGGCTGGCGATGCAGGGGCGGCTCTTTGGCATGGCCGACGTGCGCAGCGCCCCCAACGGCGACCTGTACATCGCCGACTACGGCAACCACCGCATCCGCAAGGTGGGCCGCGACGGCATCATCACCACCGTGGCGGGCGGCGGCACGGGCACGGACGGCGGGCCGGCGCTGGGCGCGCGGCTCTCCTTTCCGCACGGCATCGGCTTCATGCGGGACGGCGGGCTGCTGATCGCCGAAGAGGGCGGGCAGCGCATCCGCCGCGTGGCGCCGGACGGCACCATCAGCACGCTGGCGGGCACCGGCGTGGGCGGCTACAGCGGCGACGGCGGGCCGGCCACGCAGGCCCGCATCAACACCCCGCACTACGTGCTGCAGGCGCCGGACGCCAGCATCTACTTCGTGGAGAAGACCAGCCACGTGGTGCGCCGCATCATGCCAGACGGCACCATCACCACGGTGGCGGGCACCGGCCTGGCGGGCTTCAGCGGCGACGGCGGGCAGGCGGCGCGCGCGCGGCTCAACCAGCCGGACGGGCTGGCGCTGGGGCCGGACGGCAGCGTGTACGTGGCCGACCAGGGGAACAACCGGGTGCGCCGCATCGCGCCCTCGGGGCTCATCACCACGGTGGCGGGCAACGGCACCCTGGGCTTCGCGGGCGACGGCGGGCAGGCCACGCTGGCGCGCCTCAGCCGCCCGCAGGGGCTGGAGGTGTCGCCGGACGGGTCCATCTACATCGCCGACGGCAACAACAACCGCGTGCGCCGCGTGTCGCCCGCGGGCATCATCACCACGGTGGCGGGCAACGGCACGGCCGGCTACTCGGGCGAGGGCGGCCCGGCCTCCGACTCGCGCCTCAACCGCCCGCGCTCCATCAGCACGGGGCCGGACGGGGCCCTGTACGTGGCGGACTTCGGCAACAGCCGCGTGCGCCGCATCGCCCCCGCCTACCCGGGCGTGGCGAACGACGAGATCGCGGTTACGTCGGACGACGGGACCGAGGTCTACGTCTTCGACCCCGCCGGCCGGCACCTGCGCACCGTGCTGGCGGTGACGGGCGACACGACCCACACCTTTGAGTACGACGCCAAGGGGCGCGTGGTGCGGGTGCTGGACGCGGACCGCCGCGCCACCACGCTGGAGCGCGACGCCGCCGGCAAGGTGGTGGCGGTGGTGAGCGCCGACGGCGTGAGGACGGCGCTGGCGGCCGACGCAGACGGGAACATGGGCGGCCTCACCCTGCCCGGCGGCATCCGGATCGGCTACACGTACGGCGAGGGCGGGCTGCTCACCGGCCGCACGGACCCCAACGGCAACACCACGCAGTACGAGTACGACGCGCAGGGCCGCCTGGTCGGCGAGCGCCGGCCGGACGGGACCGGGGTGACCACCACCCGCAGCGAGACGGCCGACGGGCGGCAGGTGTCGTGGTCCACGGCCGGCGGGCTGGGCACCTCGTTCCGCACGCAGCCGCTGGCGGGCGGCGGCTCGCAGAACGTGCTGGTGCTGCCCACCGGGCAGAACGTGGTGACCACCACCACGGCCGACGGGCGCAGGGTGAGCACGGCGCCGGACGGCACCGTGTCCACCATCCGCGAGACGCCGGACGCGCGCATGGGGATGCAGGCGCCCCTGCTGGAGACGGTGACGCGCACCCCCAGCGGCCTTACGCGCACCGAGCGCACGGGGCGGGCGGTGCTGGTGGACCCGGTGGACAACTCGGTGGCGCGCCAGACGGACACCCTGGTGGTGAACGGGCGCGTGGTGGTGGAGACGTACGACCGCGACAGCGCGCAGATCACCCGCGTGTCCGCCGGGGGCAAGCAGGGCGTGGCGCGCCTGGACGCCGAGGGCCGCGTCGCCTCGCACGTCGTGGCCGGGATGATCCCGCTGGACACGGAGTACGACGCCGAGGGGCGCGTGGCGTCCATCGGCCAGGGCGGGCGCCTGCACCGCTACACGTACGACGACCAGGGGCGGACGGCGACCTCCACCGACGCGCTGGGGCGCACGGTGAGCTTCGCGTACGACGCGGCGGGCCGGCTCTCCGCGCAGACGCTGGCCGACGGGCGCGTGGTGAGGTACAGCTACGACGCCAACGGCAACATCACCTCCATCACCCCCGCGGGGCGCCCGGCGCACCGCTTCGGGTACAACGACGGCGACCAGGCGGAGAGCTACACCCCGCCCAGCCTGGGCGGGGGCTCCACCGCCACGCAGTACTTCTACAACGCCAACCGCGACATCGAGCGGGTGCTGCGCCCGGACGGCGTGGAGGTTACCACCGCGTACGACGCGGCGGGGCGCCCCACCGCCATCACCCTTCCCGAAGGGGTGGTGAGGTACGGCTACGAGGCCGCCACCGGCCAGCTCAAGAGCGTGACCGGGGTGGGCGGGGTGGCCACCAGCTTCGCGTACGACGGCCAGCTCGTGACCGGGGTGACGTGGGCGGGCCCCGTGGCGGGCAGCCTGGGCTTCCGGTACGACAACGACTTCCGCGTGGTGGGCCAGACGCTGAACGGGGCGGACACCGTCCGCTACACCTACGACGCGGACGGGCTGCTGACGGGGGTGGGCGCGCTCACCCTGCGGCGCGACGCCGGCAACGGCATCACGCTGGGCACCACGCTGGGCGGCGTGGCCACGGCGCAGGAGTTCGACGGCTTCGGCGACCGCGCGTCGCTGAGCGCCACCTTTGGCGCCGACACCCTGTTCCGCGCCCGCTACACGCGCGACGCGGGCGGGCGCATCACGGGCCTGGCCGAGCGGGTGGCCGGCTCCACGGCAACCTACGCCTTCCGCTACGACAGCGCGGGCGCGCTGGTGGAGGTGACGCGCGACGGGCAGCCGTTCCGCGGCTACGAGTACGACGGCAACCGCAACCGCCTGCGCGAGACCGGCCCCAGCGGGGTGCTGGCCGGCACCACCGACGCGCAGGACCGCCTCCTCACCTGGGGCGACGCGGCCTTCGCCTACACCGCCGCCGGCGAGCTGCGCGAAAAGGTGGTAGGGGCAGACACCACCCGCTACCGCTACGACGCGCTGGGCAACCTGCGCTCGGTGCGCCTGCCGGACGGGCGCGAGGTGGAGTACCTGGTGGACGGCGAGAACCGCCGCGTGGGCGTGCGCGTGGCCGGGGTGCTGGAGCGCGGGTACCTGTGGGAGAACGGCCTGCGCGTGGCGGCCGAGCTGGACGCGCAGGGGCGCGTGGCCTCGCGCTTCGTGTACGGCGAGGACAGCAACGTACCCGAGTACATGGTGCGCGGCGGCAAGACGTACGCCCTGCTCACCGACCACCTGGGCAGCGTGCGGCTGGTGGTGGACGCGTCCACGGGCGCGGTGGCCCAGCGCATCGACTACGACCCCACCGGTCGCGTTCTCCTCGACAGCAGCCCGGGGTTCCAGCCCTTTGGCTACGCGGGCGGGCTCACCGACGGCCGCACCGGGCTGGTGCGCTTCGGGGCGCGCGACTACGACCCGCAGACGGGCCGGTGGACCGCCAAGGACCCGATCCTCTTCGAGGGCGGCGACACCAACCTGTACGGCTACGTCCTGCAGGACCCCGTCAACCTGCTGGACCCGACGGGGCTCAGCACCCTTCCCGAGCTCAACGCCGGGATGCAGGGGCAGGGCACGCTGCAGGGCACGAGCACGCAGTCGATGCGCGCCATCCTGGAGAAGGTCCTGAAGGAGCTGGGGTGCTACGTGCTGGAGATGGCCATCGAAGAGACCCTTTCGAATGTGATCTACATCGGCGAGCTGGAGGCGATGGGCACCCACAAGGACGGCAACCGCCCCGGCACCACCTACGTGGGGAAGACGGCCCAGGAGCTCGCCGACCGCTTCTTCAAGCACCACCGCGGGATGCAGATCAAGAACCTGATGGCGGTCTGGGCCCCCAGGGTGGGGGTGAGGCTGGACCAGCTCGAGCGCACCATCGCCGAGAAGATCGCGGAGGAGCTGTCGCCCGGCGGCGGAGGCTTCAGGGACGGGTCGATCGGGAACCGGGTCCGTCCCGGCGTGAGCGGGCCCAAGAAGCTGCTGGATCCCTGTCCGTAATCGAGGAGCCGCACATGGAAGCTGGGTTGGGGGAGGTGGAGCAGGGTGCGGGGTTCCGGGTGCGGCGGCGCCCGGACGCCCCTCCGGTGCTCACGATCGGGGAGTGGACGGACGCGGTGGAGCGGGTGCTCGCCGCCACTCCCGCCGTGGTGGTCACCATCGAGGGCCGGTACGCGGGGACGCTGGACCCCCTGGTGCCGTTCGCGGAGCACGTCCGCGGGCTCATCGTGAAGGAGGGGTACGCGGGCAAGCTGCACCCGGCCAACCGGCTGGCCCGCCTGGAGTCGCTGAGCCTGGAGATCGCTCCCAGGGGGGTGGACCTGTCCAGCTTCCCGGGGCTGCGCCGGTGCACCCTGGCGGGCGCCGGCGAGGTGGCCGGGATGGACGCGGCCGCGGAGCTGGAAGAGCTGGTGCTGGAGCGGGGCAAGGTGGAGACGCTGCGGGGGCTCGCGCCCCTGCGGCGCCTGCGCAAGCTGCACCTGGAGGGCATGTCGCGCCTGGTGTCGCTGGAGGGGATCGAGGGGCTCCCCATCGAGGATCTCACGGTGATTCGCGCCCGCGCCCTCCGCTCCGTGGGCGCGGCCGCGTCGCTCCCGCGGCTGCGCGCGCTGGAGCTGGAGGGGGTGCGCGCGGTGGAGGACTTCGAGCGGCTGGCCGGCACCGCGACGCTGGAGGAGCTGTCGCTCTACTCGGGCCCGTCCCTCCCGGACTACGGCTTCCTCCGCGGGATGACGCGGCTGCGGCGGCTGGCGATGGGCTCCACCGAGGTGGGCGCGGGCGCGGATGGCATCGCCCCCCTGGAGGCGCTCACCGAGCTGCGCCTGCTGCTGCTGGACTCCGGCCTCAAGCACCTGGGCGCGCTGGACGGGCTGGGGCGGCTGGTGCACCTGGAGCGGCTGTCCATCGACAACGCGGGCGAGGTGAGGTCCATCGGCTTCGTGCGCTCGCTCACGGAGCTGCAGAACCTCTGGATCTCGCGCACCCGCATCGCGGACCGCGACCTGTCGCCGCTGCTGGAGCTGAAGAAGCTGCGCGAGGCGTCCATCTCCCCGGAGCACAAGCAGTACGCCCCGCCGGTGGCCGAGGTGCTGGCCGCGCTGCGCGCCAATCACCGCGAGTTCCACGAGGCGCGGGAGCGGCGCATCCAGGATGCGCGCCTGGCGGTGAACCCCCACGCCCACACCGCGCCGCCGGCCGCGCCCCCCGCCCCCGCGCCCGGCGTGCTGGCCGGCATCCCCTGGCGGCTGGACGAGGAGGTGGCGGACCGCGACGGCCTCGTGCGCCGCGTGCGCGAGCAGCGGCCGGGCTGGAACGCGGACGAGCTCGTCCTGCCCGCGCCGCGCATCCGCGTGCGCGTGCCGGACGAGGTGCCCGTGGAGCTGGCGAGCGACGCTCCCCACGGCTTCACCGCGGCCGAGCTCCTCTTCAAGGTTCACCACGCCGCCGCCCCGCTCGTGCGCGACACGGACCACCGCTACTTCGAAGGTCTCGTCCCCGCCCCGGATTCCGGCGGCGTGCCTCTCTACGACATCCGGCTCGGCAGTTGAAGCTGAAAAAGTCCTGAGTCCTGGGTCCTGAGTGCTGAACAGCGGTGCCAGGGTTCGAAGCCGGTCGGACCGGCCCGTTGCGGGCGAATGAATTCGCTGCAACAACCACACGAAGTCCGCCTGCGCGGACTGGGCCTTCGGCCCGAACAGAAGGGCTGTAGTCCCCGCAGGGGGACTTCGTGTAGTCGTTGCTGCGGTTTCAACCCAATGCCACTCGGTTAAGGGCTAGTCAGATGGCGAGAGCCGATGCAGAGTAGAGCAACAAGGCCCCTTCCACAGGTGAGGGTACATGCTCTTCTCCTCTGCTCTAGCGGAGCTCTCGCGGGATGCGCACCCCGGCTCGTTCCGCCAGATCCGCGAAGCGATTGATCCAGAGTGGATCGATGCTGCGCTGCACGCCACTGGTACAGCGTCGGTGCGCAAACGGCGTCTGCCCGCGGAGCAGGTTCTCTGGCTTGTGCTGGGCATGGCGCTCTACCGCGATCGCTCCATCTGCGAGGTAGCCACCGCGCTCGATCTCGCCCTGCCTGGCCGGCGCGGAGTGACGGCTGCCTCCAGCTCAATCACCGAGGCCCGCCATCGCTTGGGCAAGGAGCCGCTGGCCTGGCTCTTCCGCCATACGGCCGCACGCTGGGCGGGGCCGAGTGCGGGGCGTCATCGCTGGCGCGGGCTCTCCCTGCACGCGCTGGATGGGACCTGTCTGCGCGTCCCGGACAGCCCGGCCAATCGCGCGCACTTCGGTACCCTCTCTGGCCGCCGCGGCGAGGGCGCGTACCCGCTGGTGCGCCTCGTCGCGCTGATGAGCCTGCGCTCGCACCTGATTCAGGACGTACGCTTTGGCCCCTGCGGTACCGACGAACGCGAGTACGCGACCGATCTCTTTGCGCAGCTCCCCCCCGAGTCGCTGCTGGTGCTGGACCGCAACTTCGTCTCGGCCGCCCTGCTGGAAGGGGTGCGCCGCGATCAGCCGAGCCGCCACTGGCTGGTTCGCGCCCGCAAGAAGATGCGTTGGGAGGTGCTCGAAGAACTCGGTCCGGGCCAGGCACGCGTGTGTCTGCGGATCAGCGCGCCCGCCCGGCGCAGGGACCCGCGGCTCCCGCGCAGCATCGAGGCACGGGCCATCGCTTACCAGATGCCGGGGGCCGAGCCACAGATCCTGCTCACCTCCCTCCTGGAGGAGAGCCGCTACCCGGGCGCCGAGCTGGTCGGACTCTATCACGAGCGCTGGGAGATCGAACTCGGCTACGACGAGATCAAGACCCATGTGCTCCTCCAGGAAGAAAGCTTGCGCAGTCAGAGCCCATCCGGTGTGGCACAGGAGATCTGGGGTTTGCTGCTCGCCTACAACCTGGTGCGCCTGGAGATGGAGCAGGTCGCGAACGAGGCGCAGGTCGCCCCTACACGGATCAGCTTCACCGCCGCTCTCCACCTGATTCGCGATGAGTGGCTCTGGTGTGCAGTCGCGAGTCCCGGAGCGATCCCGCGCCACTTAGTACGGCTGCGTCAGGAGTTGCAGTACTTCATTCTGCCGCCGCGCCGCTCTGAGCGCCGCTACCCTCGCCAGGTCAAACGAAGGCAGAGCAAGTTCCCACGGAAACCACCACGCTCTGCTTAACCGAGTGGCATTGGGTTTCAACCGCCCGGGCCCCGGCCGCCCGGCGATTCTCCTATATCCCACATCAGCACTCAGCACTCAGGACCCAGCACTTAGCACTTAGCACCCAGCACTCAGCACTCAGCACTCCGGACCCAGCACTTCAGCTTCCGCCATCCTGCCGGCCCGCACGGGCCGCGCATCCTATCCAAACTACCTGGGCTCTTCCCATGGCAACGATCAACGGCGGCACCGGCGACGACACCCTCAACGGCACCACGGGCGCCGACCAGATCTCCGGCGCGGCGGGGAACGACGCCCTCCGCGGCGGCGATGGCGACGACGTGCTGGATGGAGGCACGGGGAACGACTACATGGACGGCAGCTACGGCGCCGACACCTACGTCGTGCGCCTGGGAAGCGGGCAGGACCGCATCGACGACTGGGACCCCACCGCGGGCCGCATCGACACCGTACGGTTCGAGGACGTCCCCTCCACCGGGCTCGTGGCGGTGCGGGCGTCCGGGTACAACCTGGTGCTGGAGTACGGCAACGGGGACAGCTTCACCATCCAGAACCACTTCATCAACGGCCACTACGCGGTGGAGCGCTTCCAGTTCTCCGACGGCGTCACCTGGACGGCGGAGCAGCTCTACGCCGCCTACCCCATCCAGGGCAGCACGGGGGGCGACTACCCGCAGCTCAGCAACCAGGCGGAGACGGTGGCCACCGGGGCGGGCGACGACCGCGTGCACACGTACGGCGGCAACGACACGGTGGATGCGGGGGCGGGGAACGACTACGTGGAGGCCGGCACCGGGGACGACACGGTGAGCGGGGGCGCGGGCAACGACACCCTCCACGGCCAGGATGGCAACGACGTGCTGGATGGCGGCGCGGGCGACGACCGCGCCCAGGGCGGCACCGGCGACGACTCCGTCAACGGCGGCGACGGCGCCGATTCCCTGTACGGCGAGGAAGGCAACGACGTGCTGGACGGCGGCGCGGGCAACGACTACCTGGCCGGCAGCTACGGCGCGGACACCTACGTGGTGCGCACGGGCTCGGGCCAGGACCGCATGGAAGACTGGGACAACGTGGCGGGGCGGCTGGACACGCTGAAGCTGGAGGACGTGCCCTCCACCGGGCTCACGGCCCTCAAGGTTTCCGGCTCCAACCTGGTGCTGGAGTATGGGAACGGCGACAGCTTCACCATCGAGAACCACTTCATCAACGGCGGCCAGTACGCGGTGGAGCAGTTCCAGTTCTCCGACGGCGTCACCCTGACCGCGGAGCAGCTCTACGCCGCCTACCCGCTGCAGGGCGGCGCCGGGGCCGACACCGCGCGGCTCGGCGGCCAGGCGGAGACCATCGCGATGGGCGCGGGCGACGACCGCGTGTACAGCTTCGGCGGCAGCGACACGGTGGACGGGGGCGCGGGGCACGACTACGTGGAGGCCGGCACCGGCGACGACACGGTGGGCGGGGGTGATGGGCACGACGGCGTGTACGGCCAGGAAGGCAACGACGTGCTGGACGGCGGCGCGGGCGACGACCGCGTGCAGGGCGGCACCGGCGACGACCGCGTGGGCGGCGGCGACGGCGCCGACACGCTGTACGGCGAGGACGGGGCCGACATCATGGACGGCGGCGCCGGCAACGACTACATGGACGGCAGCTACGGCGCCGACACCTACGTAGTGCGCGTGGGGAGCGGGCAGGACCGCATCGACGACTGGGACCCCACCGCGGGCCGCATCGACACGGTGAAGTTCGAGGACGTGCCCTCCACCGGCCTCGCGGGCGTGCGGGTGTCGGGATACCACCTGGTGCTGGAGTACGGCAACGGCGACACCTTCACCGTGCAGAACCACTTCCTCTCCACCAGCTACTCGGTGGAGCGCTTCCAGTTCTCCGACGGCGTCACCTGGACGCCCGAGCAGCTCTACGCCGCCTACCCCGTGCAGGGCACCACGGCGAACGACTACGTGGTGCTGGGCAACCAGGCGGAGACGGTGGCCGCCGGCGCCGGTGACGACCGCGTGTACACGTACGGCGGCAACGACACGGTGGACGCGGGCGCGGGCGACGACTACGTGGAAGCCGGCGCGGGCGACGACACGGTGAGCGGCGGCGCCGGCAACGACGGCGTCTACGGGCAGGAAGGCAACGACGTGCTGGATGGCGGGGCCGGCAACGACCGCGTGCAGGGCGGCACCGGGGACGACCGCATGACCGGCGGCGAGGGCGGCGACACGATGTACGGCGAGGAAGGCGCCGACGTGATCGACGGCGGCGCGGGCAACGACCACATGGAAGGGAGCTACGGCGCCGACATCTACGTCGTGCGCCAGGGGAGCGGCCACGACCGCATCGACGACTGGGACAACGTCGCCAACCGGCCGGACACCATCCGCTTCGAGGACGTGCCCTCCACCGGCATCACGGCGGTGCGGGTGTCCGGCTACAGCATGATCGTGGAGTACGGCGACGGGAACAGCGTGACCGTGCTCAACCAGTTCCAGAACTCCAACTACCTGATCGAGCAGTTCCAGTTCTCGGACGGCGTCACCTGGACGGCGGAGCAGCTCTACGCCGCCTACCCCATCCAGGGGAGCGAGGGGAACGACGTGGCGCGCCTGGGCAACCTGGCCGACACCCTCTCCACCGGCGTGGGCGAGGACACGGTGTACACCTTTGGCGGCAACGACACCGTGGATGCCGGGACCGGCAACGACCACGTGGAGGCCGGCGCGGGCGACGACACCGTGAGCGGCGGCACGGGCCAGGACGCCGTGTACGGCCAGGAAGGCAACGACGTGCTGGACGGCGGCGCGGGCAACGACCGCGTGCAGGGCGGCACCGGCGACGACCGCATGACCGGCGGCGACGGCGGCGACACCCTGTACGGCGAGGATGGCGCGGACGTGCTGGACGGCGGAGCCGGCAACGACTACATGGACGGCAGCTACGGCGCGGACACCTACGTGCTGCGCGCGGGCTCCGGCCACGACCGCATCGACGACTGGGACAACGTCGCCGGCCGCATCGACACGCTGAAGTTCGAGGACGTGCCCTCCACCGGCATCACCGGCATCCGCACCGTGGGGATGCACCTGGTGCTGGACTACGGCAACGGCGACTCCGTCACGCTGCAGAACCACTTCCACGGCGCCAACTACCAGATCGACCGCTTCCAGTTCTCGGACGGGGTCACCTGGACGCAGGCGCAGCTCTTCGCGGCGTACCCCGTCTCCATGACCGAGGGCAACGACACCGGGATGGGCTTCACGGACGCCGCGGAGACCATCCACGCCCTGGCCGGCCACGACTCGTTCGCCACCCTGGGCGGCGACGACGTGGTGGACGCGGGGAGCGGCAACGACACCGTGGACGCGGGCGCCGGCAACGACCGCGTGCTGGGCGGCGACGGGGCGGACACCGTGTACGGCCGCGACGGCGACGACCAGGTGGAGGGCGGCGCGGGCAACGACACCCTGTACGGCGAGGCCGGCGCGGACGTGCTGGACGGCGGCACCGGCAACGACTTCATGCAGGGCGGCGCGGGCGCGGACACCTTCCGGGTGCGCGCGGGCTCCGGCCACGACACCATCGACCCGTACAGCTTCCAGAACGGGCGGGTGGACACGGTGAAGTTCGAGGACGTCCCCTCCACCGGCATCACGGCGGTGCGCACGGTGGGGCGCAGCCTGGTCGTTGAGTACGGCAGCGGCGACAGCGTAACCCTGCGCGACCACTTCAACGGGGCCGATTACCAGGTAAAGAACTTCCAGTTCTCGGACGGGGTCACCTGGACGCAGGAGCAGCTCTTCGCCGCGTACCCGGTGCTGGCCAGCGACGGGAACGACGACCTGGGCTTCACCGACGGCGCGGAGGCCATCCAGGGCGGCGCGGGGCACGACACGCTGCGCACCTGGGGCGGCGACGACGTGGTGGATGCCGGGAGCGGCAACGACACGGTGGACGCGGGCACCGGCAACGACCGCGTGCTGGGCGGCGACGGGGCGGACACCCTGTACGGCCGCGAGGGCGACGACCAGGTGGAGGGCGGCACCGGCGCGGACAGCCTGTACGGCGACGCCGGCGCGGACCTGCTGGACGGCGGCGCGGGGAACGACTTCATGCACGGCGGCGCGGGCACCGACACGTACCTGGTGCGCACGGGCTCCGGCCACGACACCATCGAAGCGTACAACCACCAGACCGGGCGGGTGGACACGCTGAAGTTCGAGGACGTGGCCTCCACCGGCATCACGGCGGTGCGCACCCTGGGGCGCAGCCTGATCGTGGAGTACGGCAACGGCGACAGCGTAACCCTGCGCGACCACTTCTGGGGGGCCGACTACCAGGTCAAGAACTTCCAGTTCTCGGATGGGGTCACCTGGACGCAGGAGCAGCTCTTCGCCGCGTACCCGGTGCTGGCCAGCGATGGGAACGACGACCTGGGCTTCACCGACGGCGCCGAGACCATCCTGGGCGGCTCCGGCCACGACACGCTGCGCACCTACGGCGGCGCCGACACGGTGGACGCGGGCGGCGGCAACGACCGGGTGTACGCGGGCACCGGCAACGACGTGGTGGACGGCGGCGCCGGCGATGACACGATGGAGGGCGGCGCGGGCGACGACACCTTTGTGCTGCGCATCGGCTCCGGGCGCGACACCATCGACGCGTACGACACGGACGCGGGGCGCGTGGACACCATCGTCTTCGAGGACGTGGCCTCCAACGAGCTCACCGCGGTGATGCGCGAGGGGTACAACCTGGTGTTCGAGTACGGCAGCGGCGACCGCATCACCGTGCAGAACCACTTCTACGGCGCGTACCACCAGATCAGCAGCATCCAGTTCTCGGACGGCGTGGTGTGGTCCGCCGAGCACCTTGCGTACTCCGGGATGCTGGACCTGTACAGCCTCGACTTCGTGCCGGGCGAGACGATCTCCGGCGGCACCGGCGTGGACATGCTGCAGGGCACCGACGGCGACGACCAGCTCTACGCCCGCGCCGGCAACGACCGCCTGGAGGGCTTCGGCGGCGGCGACGCGCTGTACGGCGAAGACGGCAACGACGTGCTGGAGGGCGGCACGGGCGACGACTACATGGACGGCGGCCTGGGCAACGACACCTGGGTGGTGCGCCAGGGCGACGGCCGCGACACCATCCGCGCCTACGACTACCAGGCGGGGCGGGTGGACACGCTGAAGTTCGACGACGTCCCCTCCACCGGCATCACCGCCCTCCGCACCATCGGCTACGACTTGGTGGTGGAGTACGGCGCGGGCGACGCCGTCACCCTCCAGAACTACTTCCACGGGGCCGATTACGGGGTGACCCGCGTCCAGTTCTCGGACGGCGTCACCTGGAGCATGGCCCAGCTCTTCGCCGCCTACACGGTGCAGGGCAGCGACGGCAACGACGACCTGCGCTTCACCGAGGGCGCGGACCGCGTGGCGGCCGGCGGCGGTGACGACAACGTGTACGGCTTTGGCGGCAACGACGTGCTGGACGGCGGCACCGGCAACGACACGGTGCAGGGCGGCACCGGCAACGACACGGTGCTGGGCGGCGCCGGCAACGACGCGCTCCACGGCGAGGCGGGCGACGACACGCTGCGCGGCGGCACCGGCGCCGACTCGCTCCACGCCTCGGACGGCAACGACGTGCTGGACGGCGGGGCGGGCGACGACTACATGGACGGCAGCTTCGGCAACGACACCTGGGTGGTGCGCAAGGGCGACGGCCGCGACTCCATCCGCGCCTACGACTACCAGGCGGGGCGGGTGGACACGCTGAAGTTCGAGGACGTGGCCTCCACCGGCATCACGGCCATCCGCACCATCGGCTACGACCTGGTGGTGGAGTACGGCGCGGGCGACGCCGTCACCATCCAGGGCTTCTTCCACGGGGCCGACTACCAGGTGACCCGCGTCCAGTTCGCGGACGGCGTCACCTGGAACATGGCCGAGCTCTTTGCCGCCTACCCCGTGCTGGGCAGCGACGGCAACGACGACCTGCGCTTCACCGAGGGCGCGGACCGCGTGGCGGCCGGCGGCGGCGACGACACGCTGTACGGCTTTGGCGGCGGCGACCAGTTGGATGGCGGCACCGGCAACGACACCGCGTACGGCGGCGCGGGCAACGACGCGCTGCTGGGCGGCACGGGCAACGACGCGCTCCACGGCGAAGCGGGCGACGACACCCTGCGCGGCGGCGCCGGCGCCGACGGGCTCTACGGCTCGGACGGCAACGACGTGCTGGAAGGCGGCACGGGCGACGACCACATGGACGGCGGCTTCGGCAGCGACACCTTTACCGTGCGCAAGGGCGACGGCCGCGACTCCATCCGCGCCTACGACTACCAGGCGGGGCGGGTGGACACGCTCAAGTTCGAGGACGTGGCGTCCACCGGCATCACGGCCATCCGCACCATCGGCTACGACCTGGTGGTGGAGTACGGGGCCGGCGACGCCGTCACCATCCAGGGCTTCTTCCAGAGCGCCGACTACCAGGTGAGCCGCGTCCAGTTCTCGGACGGGGTAAGCTGGAACATGGCCGAGCTCTTCGCCGCCTACCCGGTGGCGGGCAGCGACGGCAACGACGACCTGCGCTTCACCGAGGCCGGCGACCGCGTGGCGGCCGGCGGCGGCGACGACACGGTGTACGGCATGGGCGGCGACGACCACCTGGACGGCGGCACGGGCAACGACAACCTGCAGGGCGGCGCGGGCGGCGACACGCTGCTGGGCGCCGCGGGCAACGACACGCTGAGCGGCGAGGCGGGCGACGACACCCTGCGCGGCGGCACCGGCGGCGACGGGCTCTACGGCTCGGACGGGGCGGACGTGCTGGACGGCGGGGCGGGCGACGACTACCTGGACGGCGGCTTCGGCAGCGACACCTGGGTGCTGCGCGACGGCTCCGGCCACGACACCATCCGCGCCTACGACTACCAGGCGGGGCGGGTGGATACGGTGAAGTTCGAGGACGTGCCCTCCACCGGCATCACAGCGGTGAGGAGCTCGGGGTACGCCCTGGTGATCGAGTACGGCGCGGGGAACAGCGTAACCCTCAACGACTTCTTCCACGGGGCGGACTACCAGGCCAACCGCTTCGAGTTCTCGGACGGCGTCACCTGGACGCAGTCGCAGCTCCTGGCCGCGTACCCCGTTACGCTCACGGACGGGCACGACAACCTGCGCTTCCTCGACGAAGGGGAGCGCATCTACGCCGGGCAGGGGAACGACGCGGTGAGCGCGCTGGGCGGCGACGACCAGGTGTGGGGCGAGAGCGGCAACGACGCGCTGTACGGCGGCCTGGGCAACGACACGCTGAGCGGCGGCGACGGCACCGACACGCTGAGCGGCGAGACGGGCGACGACACCCTGCTGGGCGGCGCGGGCAACGACACGCTCACCGGCGCGGACGGGGCGGACGTGCTGGACGGCGGCACGGGCGACGACTACCTGGACGGCGGCTTCGGCAGCGACACCTTCGTGGTGCGCCAGGGCGACGGGCGCGACACCATCCGCGCCTACGACTGGTCCGCCGGGCGGGTGGACACGCTCCGGTTCGAGGACGTGGCCTCCACCGCCATCACGGCGGTGAGGAGCTCGGGCTACGACCTGGTGGTGGAGTACGGCACGGGCGACTCCGTGACGCTGCAGAACTTCTTCCACGGCACGGACTACCAGGTGAGCCGCTTCCAGTTCTCGGACGGCGTAACCTGGACGCAGACGGAGTTCCTGGCCGCCTACCCCGTGACCCTTACCGACGGCGACGACAACCTGCGCTTCCTGGAGGGCGGCGAGCGCGTCTACGGCGGCGCGGGGAACGACGTGATCACCGCCCTGGGCGGCGACGACCGCGTGTGGGGCGAGGGCGGCGCGGACACGCTGTACGGCGGCGCCGGCAACGACGCGCTGGACGGCGGCACGGGGGCCGACTGGCTGGCGGGCGAGGAGGGCAACGACGTGCTGGATGGCGGCACCGGCGACGACTCGCTCACGGGCGGCGCGGGGAGCGACACCTACGTCTTCCGCCAGGGCAGCGGAGTGGACCTCATCCGCGCCACCTACGACCCCACCGCCGGCCGCACGGAGACGGTCCGCTTCGAGGACGTCGCCTCCACGGGGCTGACGGCGGTGCGGCGCTCCGGCGACAACCTGGTGCTGGAGTACGGCAGCGGCGACCGCGTGACGATCGACAACCAGTTCTCCGGCGCCGCCTACGCCATCGACCGCTTCACCTTCTCCGACGGCGTCACCTGGAGCTGGGCGCAGTTGTACGAGGCGTACCCCATCCAGCTCTCGGCGGGCAGCGACGCGCACGGCTTCACCGAGGCGGCGGAGACGGTGCTGGCCGGCGCGGGCGACGACTCCGTGAGCGGCAACGGCGGCGACGACCGCCTGTACGGCGAGGCGGGGAACGACTCCCTCTCCGGCGGCACCGGCGCCGACCAGCTCTTCGGCGGCGAGGGCAACGACTCGCTGGGCGGCGACACGGGCGCGGACGTGCTGGACGGCGGCACCGGCAACGACTCGCTCACCGGCGGCGAGGGGAGCGACACCTTCGTGGTGCGCGTGGGCTCCGGGCAGGACCTGGTCCGCGCCACCTACGATCCCTCGGCCGGGCGCGTGGACACGCTGAAGTTCGAGGACGTGGCCTCCACCGGGCTCACGGCGGTGCGGCGCTCGGGCGACTACCTGGTGCTGGAGTTCGGCACGGCGGACAGCGTGACCATCGAGAACCACTACTCCGGCTCCGCCTACGGCGTCACCCGGTTCCAGTTCTCCGACGGCGTAACCTGGACCCCGGCGCAGTTGTACGAGGCGTACTCCATCCACCTCACGGCGGGCAGCGACTCGCTCACCTTCACCGACGCGGCGGAGACGGTGCTGGCCGGCACCGGCGACGACTCGGTGAGCGGGCTGGGCGGCGACGACCGCCTGTACGGCGAGGGCGGGCACGACGCCCTGTACGGCAACGCCGGCGCCGACCGCCTCTTCGGCGGCGAGGGCAGCGACACGCTGCGCGGCGGCGACGGCACGGACGTGCTGGACGGCGGCGCGGGCAACGACACGCTGGAGGGCGACGCCGGCAACGACACCTACCTGCTGCGCACCGGCTCCGGCCACGACACCGTGCAGAACTACGACCCCGCGGCGGGGCGCGTGGACACGCTGAAGTTCGAGGACGTGGCCTCCACCGGCCTCACGGCGGTGCGCCGCTCGGGCGACCACCTGGTGCTGGAGTACGGCGCCGGCGACAGCGTCACGCTGCAGCACCACTTCAACAGCGCCAACTACTCCGTCAACCAGATCCAGTTCGCCGACGGCGTAACCTGGACTCCGGCGCAGCTTTACGGGGCCTACCCCATCCAGCTCAGCGCGGGCAACGACTCCTACGGCTTCACGGACTCGGCCGAGACCATCCACGCCGGCGCGGGCGACGACTCCGTGAGCAGCTACGGCGGCGACGACTTCCTGTACGGCCAGGCGGGCAACGACTCCCTGTACGCCGGCACCGGCGCCGACCTGCTCTCGGGCGATGATGGGAACGACTACCTGCGCGGCGGCGACGGCGCGGACGTGCTGGACGGCGGCGCGGGCAACGACACGCTGGACGGCGAGACCGGCAACGACACGTACCTGGTGCGCACCGGCTCCGGCCACGACCTGATCCAGGGCTACGACCCCACCGCCGGGCGCGTGGACACGCTGAAGTTCGAGGACGTCGCCTCCACCGGCCTCACGGCGGTGCGGCGCAGCGGCGAGAACCTGGTCCTCGAGTACGGCTCGGGGGACAGCGTGACGGTGCAGAACCACTTCTACAGCGCCAACTACGCCATCAGCCAGATCCAGTTCTCGGACGGGATCACCCTTACGCCGGCGGAGCTGTACACCGCTTACCCGATCCAGCTCAGCGCGGGGAACGACTCGTACGGCTTCGGCAACACGGCGGAGACCATCCACGCCGGCGCGGGCGACGACACCGTCTACACCTACGGGGGCGATGACCGGCTGGAGGGCCAGGCCGGCAACGACTACCTGCGCGGCGGCGACGGGGCCGACGTGCTGGACGGCGGCGTGGGCAACGACACGGTGGACGGCGACGCGGGCAACGACACGTACCTGGTGCGCACCGGCTCCGGCCACGACCTGGTGCAGACGTACGACACGAGCGCGGGGCGGGTGGATACGCTGAAGTTCGAGGACGTCCCCTCCACCGGCCTCACGGCGGTGCGGCGCTCGGGCGAGAACCTGGTGCTGGAGTACGGCTCGGGGGACAGCGTGACGGTGCAGAACCACTTCTACAGCTCCAACTACGCCATCACCCAGATCCAGTTCTCCGACGGGATCACCCTCACGCCGGTGCAGCTCTACACCGCCTACCCCATCCAGCTTTCGGCGGGGAACGACTCGTACGGCTTCGGCAACACGGCCGAGACCATCCAGGCGGGCGCGGGCGACGACACCGTCTACACCTACGGGGGCGATGACCGGCTGGAGGGCCAGGCCGGCAACGACTACCTGCGCGGCGGCGACGGGGCGGACGTGCTGGACGGCGGGGTGGGCAACGACACGCTGGACGGCGACGCGGGGAACGACACGTACCTGCTGCGCACCGGCTCCGGCCAGGACCTGGTGCAGACGTACGACACCGGCGCCGGGCGGGTGGACACGCTGAAGTTCGAGGACGTGGCCTCCACCGGCCTCACCTCGGTGCGGCGCAGCGGCGAGAACCTGGTGCTGGAGTACGGCACGGGCGACCGGGTGACGGTGCAGAACCACTTCTACAGCGCCAACTACGCCATCAGCCAGATCCAGTTCTCGGACGGGGTCACCTGGACGCCCGCCGAGCTGATGGCGGCGTACCCGGCCCCGGCTGTCACCAGCCTGTCCACGGCCGAGTCGCCGATGCTGGCGGTGTCGGCGGACGACGCGGGGACACTGGACGAATCGTCCGAAATCCGACAGATTCACCGCCTCGCGCGGGGCGGCGAAGGACCGGCCGCCGACGCCGCGGGCCCGCGCTGGCAGGTCCCCACCAGCCGCCCCTGGAGCACCGGCACGCTGCCGGCCGATGTGCACGTGACGGTGGCGGGCAGCGGGCTGGGCGCCGCCGCGGGCACGGGAGCGCCGCCCGCCGGTGCGTCCGTGGGCGACACGCGGATGGCGGAGATCGCCGCCGCCATGGCCAGGCTCGGCGCCAGCAAGAACGACGTGCAGGGCCAGGCCGAGAAGCTCGCCACCGCCATGCGCGGCCTCACGGAGGCGCAGGGCACCGTGGCCGCCGCGGCCGAGCCCAGCCTGGACGGGGTGGCCGAAGCCCTCAAGGGCCAGATGGCCGTCTCCGACGGGTGGAGCGGCACCCCGGCCGACCGCCAGGTGGAGGCGCTGGTCAACGCCATGGCCATCTTCTCCCCCCCCGCCGCGGCCGACACGGCGCTCCCCGAGAACTACCACGAGTCGCTCAGCGCGATGATCGCGGCCAGCCTCAAGTAACAAGTCTCACACAGAGGCACAGAGACACAGAGGGAAAAGCGGAGGATTTTTCTTCTCTCTGTGTCTCTGTGCCTCTGTGTGAGCCCCCTCCCTGAAGGTCCGCAGGATGAAGCTGGAAGTCCCCATCCAGGTATCGCAGGTAGCGGCTCCCCCGCCGCTGGACAGCGGGCTGGCGTGCCTGGTGATCATGGCGCGCCTGCACGGCGTGGCCGCCGATCCCGACCAGCTCGCGCACGAGCACGCCACCGCGGGGAAGCCCTTCACCCGCGCCGACATCCTGCTGGCGGCGCGGCAGCTCGGGCTGCAGGCGCGCGCCGTCACCGCGCGCGCGGACCGCATGGACCGCCTCCCCCTTCCCGCCGTGGCGGTGGGCAAGGATGGCGGCTTCTTCGTGCTCGCGCGCGTGGACGCTGCCAACGCGCTGGTGCACGACCCGGTGGCCGGGCGGCCGGAGACGGTGGCGCTGGCGGGGCTGGAGGAGCGCTGGACGGGGGAGCTCCTCCTCTTCACCTCCCGCGCGTCGCTGGCGGGGGAGATGAGCCGCTTCGACTTCACCTGGTTCATCCCCGCCATCGTCCGCTACCGCCGCCTGCTGGCCGAGGTGCTGGCCGTGAGCTTCGTGCTCCAGCTCTTCGCGCTGGTGACGCCGCTCTTCTTCCAGGTGGTGATGGACAAGGTGCTGGTCAACCGCGGCTTCGCCACGCTGGACGTGATCGCGGTGGGGCTGCTGGTGGTCTCGGTGTTCGAGGTGGTGCTCACGGGGCTGCGCAGCTACGTGTTCGCCCACACCACCAGCCGCATCGACGTGGAGCTGGGAGCGCGCCTCTTCCGCCACCTGCTGGGGCTGCCGCTGGCGTACTTCCAGGCCCGCCGCGTGGGCGACTCGGTGGCGCGCGTGCGCGAGCTGGAGAACATCCGCTCCTTTCTCACGGGCAACGCCATCACCCTGGTGCTGGACCTCCTCTTCTCGGTGGTCTTCCTGGCGGTGATGCTCCACTACAGCCCGTGGCTCACGCTGGTGGTGGCGCTCTCCCTCCCCTGCTACGGCATCCTCTCCGCCCTCTTCACCCCCGTGCTGAGGACGCGGCTCAACGAGAAGTTCGCGCGCGGCGCGGAGAACCAGGCCTTCCTGGTGGAGGCCGTCTCCGGCATCGGCACGGTGAAGGCCATGGCCGTGGAGCCGCAGCTCACCCGCCGGTGGGACAACCAGCTCGCGGCGTACGTGGCCGCCTCCTTTCGCACCACCACCATCAGCACGCTGGCGGGAGGGGGGGTGTCGCTGGTGGGGAAGCTGGTTACGGTGGCCACGATGTGGCTGGGCGCGCGGTTGGTGATCGCGGGCGACATGACGGTGGGGCAGTTGATCGCCTTCAACATGCTGGCGGGGCACGTGGCGCGCCCGGTGATGAGGCTGGCCCAGTTGTGGACCGACTTCCAGCAGACGGGGATCTCGGTGCAGCGGCTGGGCGACATCCTCAACACGCGCACCGAGGTGGCGGGCAACCGCGCGGCCATCCCCCCCATCCAGGGGCGCATCCGCTTCGACCACATCGTCTTCCGCTACCGCCCCGACGGGCCGGAGATCCTGCGCGGCGTGGACCTGGAGATCGAGCCGGGCGAGGTGATCGGCATCGTGGGGCGCTCCGGATCGGGCAAGAGCACCCTCACCCGCCTGGTGCAGCGCCTGTACGTGCCCGAGCGGGGGCAGGTGCTGGTGGACGGCATGGACCTCACGCTGGCCGATGCCTCGTCGCTGCGCCGGCAGATCGGCACGGTGCTGCAGGAGAACGTGCTCTTTGCCCGTAGCGTGCGGGAGAACATCTCGCTGGCGGACCCCGGGGCGCCGCTGGAGGCGGTGATCCAGGCGGCCAGGATGGCGGGCGCCCACGAGTTCATCCTGGAGCTTCCCGAGGCGTACGACACCATGGTGGGGGAGCACGGCTCCACCCTGTCCGGCGGGCAGCGGCAGCGCATCGCCATCGCCCGGGCGCTGATGGCCAACCCGCGCATCCTGATCTTCGACGAGGCCACCAGCGCGCTGGACTACGAGAGCGAGCGGATCATCCAGGAGAACATGAAGACGATCTGCCGCGGCCGCACGGTGCTCATCATCGCCCACCGCCTCTCGGCCGTGCGCGACGCGGACCGCATCGTGGTGATGGACCGCGGCCAGATCGTGGAGGTGGGCTCGCACGCCCAGCTCCTGGCCGACCCGGAGGGGCACTACGCGCGCCTCCACCGCATGCAGGGGGGGTGAGATGGGGATCCTGATCCGCGCACGCGCCGCCGGCGACCTGGCGCACCGCTACGGGTGGGCCTTCCGCCAGGCGTGGCGCGCCCGCGGCGAGACCGATCCGCCGGGGCGCGTGCCGTACGAGACGCAGTTCCTCCCCGCCGCGCTGGCGCTGCAGGAGACCCCCGTCTCCCCCGCCCCGCGCGTGGCCATGTGGACGCTGATCCTCTTCGCGCTCGTCGCCACCACCTGGGCGACGTTCGGGAAAGTGGACGTAGTGGCCACGGCCCACGGCAAGCTGATCCCGGACAACCGCACCAAGGTCGTGCAGCCGATGGAGGCCGCCACGGTCAAGGCCATCCTGGTGGCCGAGGGCCAGCGCGTGCGCGCGGGCCAGCTCCTGGTGGAGCTGGACGGCACCGCCGAGAGCGCGGACTCCACCCGCGTCACCGACGAGCTGCAGGCGTCGCAGCTCCGGGCCGCCCGCGCCGAAGCTTTCCTGCGCGCCGTGGCGGGCGGGGCCGCCGCGCTCCCCGCCATCCCCGGCATCCCGGGCGAGCGGATGCGGGCGGAGCAGCGGCTGCTGGAGAGCGAGCGGCTGGAGTTCCGCGCGCGGCAGGACGAGGCGGACGCGGACGTGGCCCGGCGCGGCGCCGAGCTGCGCGCGGTCAGCGAGGTGGTGAGGGGGCTGGAGGGCACGGTGCCGCTGGCCCGCCGCCGCGCGGAGGACTTCCGCAGGCTGGCGGAGCAGGACATGGCCTCGCGCCACGAGTACCTGGAGCTGCGCCAGATGCAGCTTCAGCAGGAGGGCGAGCTGGCGGCGCAGCGGCAAAAGGTGCAGGAGCTGGAGGCCGCGCTGCTGGAGGCGCGCAACCGCAAGGCCGCCGCCGCCGCCGAGGCGCGCCGCACCGCCATGGACGCGCTGCGCGAAGCCCGCCAGCGCGCCGCAGCCGCCGCGCAGGAGCTGGCCAAGGCGCAGCAGCGCGGCCGCCGCATGCGCCTCACCGCCCCGGTGGACGGCACGGTGCAGCAGCTCGCCGTGCACACGCTGGGCGGCGTCGTGACCCCCGCGCAGCCGCTGATGGTGATCGTACCCGCCCACAACCCGCTGCAGGTGGAGGCCTTCGTGGAGAACCGCGACATCGGCTTCATCCGGGCGGGGCAGGCGGCCGAGGTCAAGGTGGAGACCTTCCCCTACACGCGTTACGGCACCCTTCACGCGCGCGTGCTCCACGTATCCGACGACGCCATCGAGGACGAGCGGCGCGGCCTGGTCTATTCCGCCCGCGTGGCGCTGGACCGGACCACGATGCGGGTGGACGACAAGACGGTCCGCCTGACGCCGGGGATGGCGGTCACGGTGGAGGTGAAGATGAGGAGGCGGCGGGTGATCGAGTACTTCCTGACGCCGCTGCTGCAGCACAAGAACGAGAGCCTGCGGGAGCGATAGCGCTCCCGCCACACCCCGAAGGAAAACCATGCGCATCCCATTCTTCCCCACGATCATCGCCTCCGCCCTCGTGCTCGCCGGCTGCGGCGACGGCCTCACGGCCACCGAGGAGTACCCCGCCGTCGCCGGCACGTACGACGTGAGCGCGCCCATCGCCGAGGTGCCGGGCGCCCGCTTCACCGGCACCATCACGGTGGTGGACGACAGCCGCACCACCTCCGCCTTCGAGGGCACCTACACCCTCACCCTGCTGGGCGCCGACGGCAGCAAGCGCGGCGGCTTCACCGGCTCGCTGGTGGAGGGCGGCATCTCCAGCAGCGGCAGCGTGCAGTTCGACCTCAACGCCAACACCTTCCGCTGGCGCGGCACCCTGGGCGAGGTCGGCAACATGTCCGGCACCTGGATCCTGGTAGATGGCACCACCAACTATACCGGGAACTTCGTCGCCGTCGCCCGTTAACGGCAATCACACAGAGGCACGGAGACACGGAGAAAGAACTCTTCTCTCTGTGTCTCTGTGCCTCTGTGTGAGATTGGCCTACAGGTGCTGCCCGCCCGAGACATCCACGCGCACGCCGTTCATCCACCGCATCGAATCGGAGAGGAGCGACGCGACGGCGGCGCCGATATCCTCTGCCTCCCCCACACGCCCCAGCGCGATCGTGGAAGCGACCTGCTCATTCAGCTCGGCCACGTCGCGCACCATGCCACCGGCGAAGTCGGTGGCGATGGCTCCCGGCGCGATCACGTTGGCCGTGATCCCGCGCGGGCCCAGCTCAGCCGCGAGGTAGCGGGTGAGCACCTCCACCGCGCCTTTGGCCGCGGCGTAGGCGGCGTACCCGGGATACGTGAAGCGCGCGAGCCCGGTGGAGACGTTGAGAATCCGCCCGCCATCGGCCATCAGCGGCAGCAGGCGCTGGGTAAGGAAGAAGGGTCCCTTCAGGTGCACGTTCATCAGCTCGTCGAACTGCGCCTCCGTGGTGTCCGCGATGCTGGCGTGTATGCCGATACCGGCGTTGTTGACCAGGAAATCGAAGGTGGGGCGGCCAAAGGTGTCGCGCAGCGCCGCGCCCACCGCGCCAGAGAAGGCACTGAAGGTGTCGGTTCGGCTCACGTCCAGCGGGAGCATGGCGGCCCGGCGTCCGCGGGCTTCTACCTCGCGAGCCACGGCGTCCGCCTCGTCGCGGTTGTGCCGGTACGTGCCGACCACGTCGACCCCGGCGTCGGCCAGATGAAGCGCCATGCTGCGCCCCAGGCCGCGGTTTGCTCCGGTGATCACGGCGATTCGATTGCTCAAGGGGCTCTCTCCTGGATGATTCGCTATGTGCGGGGTTCCTTGCCGCACCAAGGATGACCCCGTTACTCTCCAACGGGAAGAAGGCACCAAAAAGTTCTATACTTACCCAAAGGAGAGTGTGCGATGGACCAGGCACCTGCCCCCGCCCCACCCACGGACCCACGCGTGGAAGCGCTCGTGCACGAGCTGATCGGCCGCGTAGCCGACAAGTGGACGATGCTGGTGCTGGAGGTGCTGGGTGAGCACGGCACCGTGCGCTTCACGCGCCTGGGCACCCTGGTAGGAGGCATCAGCCAGAAGATGCTCACCCAGACGCTGCGGCAGATGGAGCGCGACGGCCTGGTGCGGCGTACGACCTACCCGGTGGTCCCGCCGCGCGTGGAGTACGCCCTGACCCCGCTGGGCGAGAGCCTGGGCGAGGCGTTCTGCGGGGTGTGGGTCTGGGCCGACCGCTACCTGGATGAGGTGCACGCGGCGCGCGGTGAGTTCGACGCGCGCGCGCGGGCCACGTCGTTCTAGCCGTCTCAAGTACGGGTCCTCCTCCGTGCCTCTGTGCCTCTGTGTGAGATTTCCGTTAGAGGACTTGCCCCGCGCGCGATCTCAATGCATTTTCCGCCAATCGCAAGAAGGATCGCCCGCCGCTCCCTGCGGCGGTCCGCGGGCCGCTCTCCCGGCCCGTTGCTCCACCAGCAGCCGATAATAGCACACCCGCCGCGAGGCGGGGCCGCAAAGCCGGGCGCCTCCCACCGGAGGTAGGCCAGCTACCGAAGCTGACGCATCCATGAGCATCCGGGCCCTCGCGCCCCGGGGCTCCGTGCGCACCGGCTTCCCCGCCGGTGCCCGGAGCGCCGGGGCGTTCTTTCGTACCTCCAGTCGTTAATTCCCGCGCGGTTCACTCCACCCCACCCGTCCCGATCCATGCCCAACCATCGTCCCACCCGCCCCGCACGCACGGGGGGCGCCGCTTTCCGCGCCTTCCGCGGGCGCGGCCTCCTCCTGGTGCTCCTGGCGCTGGCCGCACTGGCCGGCGCCTCCTCCGCCGCGGCGCGGGCGGGCATCGCGCTCTTCTCCCGCGCCTCCGCGGCCGACTCGCTGGCCGTGTACGGCCCGCGCCGCTTCGAGGCGGGGGGCGGCAACGGCGCCAACCACGTGGAGCGCTTCCGCGTGGCGCAGCCGGGCGCGCGCTACTGGGTGCGCGTGGTGCGCGACGGGGCCGCGCAGGCCACGGTGCGCCTGAACGGCGCCACCCTCTTCTCGGCCGGCGACTTCGCGCAGGCGGGCGAGCTGCGGGTGCCCGTGGTGCTGGCGGCCGAGAACACGCTGGAGGCCGAGGTGCGCGGCCGGGCCGGCTCGGGGATCACCCTGGTGGTGCTGCGCGAGGCCGATGCCTCGTACTCCCTGCTGCAGCCGCGCCGCTTCACGCGCGCCGGCGGCCAGCCGGCGGCCGAGACGGTGAGGTTCTCCGTGCCGGCCACGGCGGGCGGGCCCTTCCGGGTCCACCTGCTCAACGGCGCGCCGGACGGATCGCAGCGCGTGGCCAGCGCCGTGGTGACGCTGAACGGCGCCCCGGTGGCCGGCGCGTCCGACCTGGGGCTGAAGGTGGGCGGGGTGGTGCAGGAGGTGGCGCTGCAGGCCGGGCGCGCGGCGGAGCTGGCGGTGGAGGTGCGCGGCGCCCCCGGCGGCCACCTGACCGTGTGGGTGACGGCGACGGACACCACGGCGCCCGCGCTGCAGATCCTGGCCCCGGCCGCGGACCTGGTCACGCGCGAGTCGCGAGTGGAGGCGTCCGGCCGCGTGGTGGACGAGACGGAGGTCCGCGTGACGGTGGGCGGCGTGGAGGCCACGCGCTCGGGCGAGTCGTTCAGCGCGACGGTGCCGCTCCCGGCCGAGGGCGACAACCGCATCGTGTTCAGCGCCGTGGACGCCGCGGGGCTGCGCACGGACTCGGTGCGGACCGTGGTGCGCGACACCGAGGCGCCGGTCATCACCCTGACCGCGCCGGCCGAAGGCGCGCTCCTGCTGGACTCGCTGGTGCAGGTGCGCGGCACCATCCGCGACCGCACGGCGGTGAAGGCAAACGTCAACGGCGTGGCGCTGGTGCTGGACGCGTCGGGCGCCTTCGAGGCGCGCGTGCCGGTGGCCGAGGGCAACGCCTTCCTCACCGTGAGCGCCACCGACGCCGCCGGGAACAGCGCCAACGTGGTGCGGCAGCTCGTGCGCGACACCAAGGCGCCGGTGGTCTCCATCGCCTCGCCGGCCGAGGGCGCCATCACGCGGCAGGGCAGCGTCGTGGTGGAGGGGAGCGTGGAAGACGCCAGCGCGGTGAAGGTGGCCGTGAACGGTGTCGCGATGACGGTGGACGGCCGCGCCTTCCGCGGCGAGGTGCCGCTGGCGGGCGAGGGCCGCATCAAGCTGAGCGCGGTCGCCACGGACGCGGCGGGGAACGTGGGGGAGGCCGCGCGCGAGGTGGTGCGCGACGCCACCGCCCCGGAGATCCGCGTGCAGACGCCGGAGGAAGGGAAGCTCACGCGCGAGCGGAGCGTGCAGGTGCGCGGCACGGTGGCGGACTCCACCACGGTTGCGCTCACCCTGAACGGCGCCGCCGTCGCGCTGGCCGCTGATCGCTCCTTCACCCTGGACGCGCCGCTGGCCGAGGGACAGAACTCGCTGAGCTTCGCCGCCACGGACGCGGCGGGGAACGTGGCGACGCTGGTGCGCCAGGTGGTGCGCGACAGCACGGCGCCCGTGGTCACGCTGGAGTCGCCGGCCCCGGGCGCGGTGACGAAGCAGGGTGAGGCGGAGGTGCGCGGGCGCGTGGCCGATGCGTCGCGCGTGACGCTGCGCATCGGCGGGGCGGAGGTGGCGGTGGCGGCGGACGGGAGCTTCGCCGCCACGGTGCCGCTGCCGGCCGAGGGCGCCAACACGCTGCGCGCCGAAGCGGCGGACGCGGCGGGGAACGCCGGCTCGGCCGAGGTCACGGTGGTGCGCGACACCGAGGCGCCCGTCGTCGCCTTCGCCGCGCCGGCGGAGGGCGCGCGGGTGACCGGCGACCGCGTGGCCGTGCGCGGCACGGTGGAAGACCGCACGGCGGTGACCCTCAGCATCAACGGCGTCGCGCTGGCGGTGGGCACCGGCGGCGCCTTCGAGGGCGAGGTCCCGCTGGGCGACGGCACCACCCTGACCGCGACGGCGACGGACGCGGCGGGGAACGTGGGCAGCGCCGTGCGCACCGTGGCGCGCGACACGGAGCCGCCGGTGGTGGCCTTCACCGCGCCGGCCGCGGGAACGATCACCAACCGCGGCACGCTGGCGGTGGAAGGGACCGTGGACGACGCCAGCGCCGTGACGGTGACCGTCAACGGCACCGCGATGACGGTGGAGGGCCACGTGTTCCGCGGCGAGATCCCGCTCGCGGGCGAGGGCCGCATCCAGCTCACGGCCGTGGCCACCGACGCCCCGGGGAACCGGGCCGAGGCGAGCGTGGAGATCCTGCGCGACGCCACCGCGCCCGTGCTGGTGGTGACCGCGCCCACGGACGGATCCGTCGTGCGCACGCCGGAAGTCTCCCTCCACGGCACGCTGCGCGACGCGGGCGCCGTGACGCTCACCCTGAACGGCGCCCCGGTCCCCGTGGCCGCGGACGGCTCGTGGACGGCTTCGGCCACGCTGGCGGCGCAGGGCGACAACACGCTGGCGCTGGTGGCGACCGACGCGGCGGGGAACCGCACCGAGACCCAGCGCACGGTGGTGCTGGACTCGGAGGCGCCCTCCTTCGCCGTGACCTCGCCGGCGGAGGGGAGCGTGGCGGGCGGGAGCAGCGTGACCGTGACGGGCACGGTGCGCGACCGCTCGGCCGTGCAGGTGCGCGTGGCGGGCGTGGCGGCCACGGTGCAGGGCGAGAGCTTCACTGCCGTGGTGCCGCTGGTGGCCGAGGGCGCCAACACGCTGGGGATCGAGGCGACGGACGCGGCGGGCAACACGTCGTCCGCCGCGCTCACGGTGCTGCGCGACAGCGAGGCGCCGGTCATCACCGTGGGCGCCCCGCAGGACGGCGCCACCACGCCGGACGAGGAGATCACCGTCAGCGGCACGGTGCGCGACGCGGGCGCCGTGACGGTGCGCGTCAACGGCGCGCCGGTGGCCACGGACGCGCAGGGCGCCTTCGCAACCAGGGTGTCGCTCGCCACGGGCGCCAACACCCTCCGCATCGAGGCGAGCGACGCGGCGGGGCACGACGCGTCCGTCACCCTGACGGTGACGCGCGCCGAGACGCCCAAGGAGCCCACGGTGCCCGCGCCGGTGGCGCCGGAGCTGGACCGCACGGTGGCCACCACCATGGAGGCGGCCACCTCCTTCCTCTACACCGGCCCGGACGCCGTGCAGACGGGCGTGGCGCCGGGCACCATCCAGCCGGTGCGCGCCGCCGCCGTGCGCGGGCGCGTGCTGGACCGCGCGGGCGAGCCGCTCCCCAACGTCGTCGTCACGGTGCTGAACCACCCCGAGCTGGGGCGCACGGTGAGCCGCGCGGACGGCGTGTTCGACCTGGCGGTGAACGGCGGGGCCACGCTCACGCTGTCGTACGCCAAGCCGGGCTACTTCCCCGTGCAGCGCGGGGTGGAAGTGGGCTGGCAGGACTACACGACGGCGGACGACGTGGCGCTGGTGGCGCAGGACCCCATCGTGACGCCGGTGGAGAGCGGCGCCGCGGAGGCGCAGGTGGCGCGCGGCAGCGTGGCCAGCGACGCGGACGGCTCGCGCCGCGCCACGCTGGTGTTCGACGCGGGAACGCAGGCCGTGCTGGAGCTGGCCGACGGCACCACGCGCGCGGTGGACGGGCTGAGCATCCGCGCCACGGAGTACACGGTGGGGGAGAACGGGCCGGCCGCCATGCCGGGCGCCCTCCCCGCCACCACCGCCTACACCTACGCTGTGGAGCTCTCGGCGGACGAGGCCGTGGCGGCGGGGGCGGAGCACGTGAAGTTCAGCAAGCCGGTGAGCTTCTACGTGGAGAACTTCCTGGGCTTCCCCGTGGGCACCCCGGTGCCGGTGGGGTGGTACGACCGCCAGAAGGCCGCCTGGGTGCCCAGCGAGAACGGGCGCGTGATCGGGATCGTGGACGTGGCCGGCGGCACCGCCCGCATCGACGTGACGGGCGACGGCGTGGCCGACGCGGACGCGGCGCTGGACGCCATGGGGATCGACGCGGCGGAGCGCGCGAAGCTGGCGCAGACGTACACGGCGGGGCAGAGCCTGTGGCACGCCCGCATGACCCACTTCTCCCCCTGGGACCTCAACTACCCCGGCGGCCCGGGCGGCAGCGATCCCGAAGGCGACGCGCCGGGAGACGACCCGCCCGACTGCTCGGGCACCACGCCGGGCTCCATCATCGAGTGCGAGAGCCAGGTGCTGGGCGAGCGCGTGGGCGTGTCGGGCACGGGCTTCAGCCTCAACTACCGCAGCTCCCGCGTGCCGGGGCGCGTGCGCAGCCGCAGCCTTGACGTGCGGCTTACCGGTGCCACCGTGGCGCCGGACCTCAAGCGGGTGCTGGTGGAGGTGGAGGTGGCCGGGCGCAAGTTCACGCAGAGCTTCGCCGCGGCGCCCAACCTCACCCACCGCTTCGTGTGGGACGGCAAGGACGCCTTCGGCCGCCCGCTGCAGGGCACGCAGACGGCCACGGTGAGGATCGGGCACGTGTACCCGTTCACGTACTACGTGCCGGCCGACGGGGCGCGCAGCTTCGGGCTCACCTGCACGGGGTCGGTGAACGGGTCCGGCTTCCAGGCGTGCGTGATCCCCAGCACCATGAGCAGCAGCGCGCGCCAGGAGGGGACGCGCTGGAAGGAGATCAAGACGCAGGTGAGCGCCTGGGACTCCCGCGAGCAGGGGCTGGGCGGGTGGACGCTGGACGTGCACCACGCGTACGACCCCGTGGCCCGCATGCTTTACCGCGGCGACGGCAACACGGTGGGCGCGGCGCCGGGGCTCAAGACGGCGCTGCGCACCGTGGCCGGCTCGGGGCTCACCGGCTTCGCGGGCGACGGCGGCCCGGCCACGCAGGCCCGCGTGTTCGGCGCGGAAGAGATGCGCCTGGCGCCCGGCGGCGACGTGTACGTGGCCGACTACGGCAACCACCGCATCCGCAAGATCGGCCGCAACGGCATCATCACCACCGTGGCGGGCGGCGGCGCGGGCACGGACGGCGGGCCGGCGCTGGGCGCGCGGCTCTCCTTTCCCCACGGCATCGGCTTCACAAAGGACGGCGGGCTGCTGATCGCCGAAGAGGGCGGGCAGCGCATCCGCCGCGTGGCGCCGGACGGCACCATCAGCACGCTGGCGGGCACGGGCGTGGGCGGCTACAGCGGCGACGGGGGCGCGGCCACGCTGGCCCGCATCAACACCCCGCGCTCCGTGCTGCAGGCGCCGGACGGCAGCATCTACTTCACCGAGAAGACCAGCCACGTGGTGCGCCGCATCATGCCGGACGGCACCATCGCCACGGCGGCGGGCACCGGCGTGGCCGGCTACGGCGGCGACGGCGGGGCGGCGGCCCGCGCGCGCCTCAGCCAGCCGGACGGGCTGGCGCTGGGGCCGGACGGCAGCGTGTACGTTGCCGACCAGGCCAACAACCGGGTGCGCAGGATCTCCCCGGCCGGCGTCATCACCACGGTGGCGGGGAGCGGAACGCTGGGCTACTCGGGCGACGGCGGGGCGGCGGTCCTGGCGCGCCTCAACCGCCCGCAGGGCCTGGAGGTGACGGCGGACGGCACGCTCTACATCGCCGACAGCAACAACAACCGCATCCGCGTGGTGTCGCCGGAGGGCGTCATCACCACGGTGGCGGGGAACGGGACGGCGGGGTACTCGGTGGAAGGGGGCGCGGCCACGGACACCCGGCTCAACCGCCCGCGCGGCGTGATGCGCGGGGCCGACGGGGCCCTCTACGTGGCGGACTTCGGCAACAGCCGCATCCGCCGCATCGGACCGGACTTCCCGGGGCTCACCGAGGCGGAGGTCACGGTGACCTCGGAAGACGGCACCGAGGTGTACGTGTTCGACGCCGCGGGCAAGCACCTGAGCACGCTCAGCACGCGCACGGGCGCCCGGCTGTACGCCTTCGCCTACGACGCGGCGGGGCGGCTCGCCTCGCTGCGCGACGGCAACGGCAACGTCACCACCATCGAGCGCGACGGGGAGGGAAGGGCCGTGGCGCTGGTGGCCCCGTTCGGGCAGCGCACCGCGCTGGAGTCCGGCGCGGACGGCTTCCTGGAGCGGATCGCCAGCCCCGGCGGCGAGACGGTGCGGCTGGGGTACGGGGAGGAAGGGCTGCTCACCGGCCTCACCGACCCGCGCGGCAGCCTCCACCGCTTCGACTACAACGAGCAGGGCCAGTTGGTGCGCGACTCCGGGCCGGAGGGGTGGTCCAAGACGCTCACCCGCACCGAGGCCGCGGGCGGCGGATACCAGGTGGCGGTGAAGACGGCCGCGGGGCAGACGCGCATCCACCACGTGGGCGCCACGGGCACGGGCGAAGAGCTGCGCACCGGCACCGACGAGGCGGGGCTGGACACGCGCACCGTGCGCGGGCTGGACGGCGCGCACACCACCACCGCGCCGGACGGCACGCAGGTGCGCGTGGCCCGCGGCACGGACTCGCGCTTCGGCATGCAGGCGCCGGTGGCCACCGGGTTCAGGCTGCGCACCCCGTCCGGGGTGGAGATGAGCGCCTCGCGCACGCGCAACACCACGCTCGCGGACCCCAGCGACCCCATGAGCCTGGTGTCCGAGACGGACGTGTTCACCCTCAACGGGCGCTCGTACACCACGAGCTACGACGCGGCGGCGCGGCGCTACACCACCACCACGCCGCAGGGGCGCACCTCCACCAGCGTGCTGGATTCGCTGGGCCGCGTGGTGGAGCTGCGCAACCCGGGCGTGGAGGCCACGCGCTTCGTGTACGGGGCGCGCGGGCTGCTGGAGCGGGTGGAGCAGGGGAGCCGCGTGTGGCGCTACGCCTACGACGCGGCCGGGCGGCTGGAGAGCGCCACCGACCCGCTGCGCAGCACGGAGCGCTTCACCTACGACGCGGCGGACCGGGTGACGCAGCAGTTGCTGCCCGGCGGCTCGGCCATCGGCTACGGGTACGACGCCAACGGCAACCTGGCCTCCGTTACCCCGCCGGGGCGCGCGGCTCACCTCTACAGCATCAACGCGGCGGACCTCACCACCGCGTACGTGGCGCCCGACGCGGGCTCCGGCGCCTCGGCCACCGAGCTGGCGTACGACCTGGACCGCCGGCTCACGCTGCTGCGCCGGGCTGATGGCAGCACGGCCGAGATCCGCTACGACGCCCGCGGGCGCCGCGACACCCTGGTGACCGCGGCGGGGCGCTACGTGTACCGGTACGACACGGCCACGGGGCGTCTCTCCAGCGTGGCGGGGCCGGGCGGCTCCATGCTGTCGTACACGTACGACGGCGTGCTCCCCGCCCAGACCACCTGGACGGGCGAGGTAGCGGGGCGGGTTGGCGTGCGCTACAACCACGACTTCAGGGTATCCGGCCTGTCCGTGAACGGCGACACCGTGGCCTACGCCTACGACGGCGACGGCCTGGTGACGGCGGCGGGGCAGTTGGCCGTGACGTACGACGCGGGCAGCGGCTTCGTGAGCGGCTCCACGCTGGGCGGGGTGGCCCAGGCCCTCCGCTACAGCGCGTACGGCGAGCTGGCGGGCGACACCACGCGCAGCGGCGCATCGCTTCTGTACGGCGCGGAGTACCGCCGCGACGCCACGGGGCGCATCGAGACGCTGAGCGAGGTGGTGGGTGGCGAGGAGGCGGTCTACACCTACCAGTACGACGAGCTGGGCCGGCTGGCCGGCGTGTCGCGCAACGGCGCGGTGGTGGAGAGCTACACGTACGACTCCAACGGCAACCGCGTGCGCTCCGCGTACCAGGCGGGGGTGGAGGAGGGGAGTTACGACGCGCAGGACCGCATGACGAGCTTCGGCGCGGCCACCTACGGCTACACCGCGGCCGGCGACCTGCTCACCCGCGCCGTGGGCACGGACACCACGCGCTACACGTACGACGTGCTGGGCAACCTGCGCTCCGTGCGCCTGGCCGACGGGCGCCGCATCGAGTACGTGGTGGACGCGCGCAACCGCCGCGTGGGCCGCAAGGTGAACGGCGCGCTCACCCAGGGCTTCCTGTACGCGGGGCAGCTCAACCCGGTGGCCGAGCTGGACGCCGCGGGGCGCGTGGTGTCGCGCTTCGTGTACGGCACGCGGGAGAACGTGCCGGACTACATGGTCCGCAACGGCCGCCGCTACAAGCTGGTGGCGGACCACCGCGGCGGCGTGCGCCTGGTGGTGGACGCGGAGACGGGCGAAGTTGCCCAGCGCATCGACTACGACGCGTACGGCCGCGTGCTGCGGGACAGCAACCCCGGCTTCCAGCCCTTTGGCTACGCGGGCGGCCTGTACGACGCGGACACGCGCCTGGTGAGGTTCGGCGCGCGGGACTACGACCCGCAGACGGGGCGCTGGACCACCAAGGACCCCATCGACTTCGCGGGCGGCAGCACCAACCTGTACGCGTACGCGCAGGAAGACCCGGTCAACGTGGTGGACCCCAACGGGCTGCAGACCATCCGCCTGCCCAGCGGCCCCGGGGGCCTTCCGGGCTCGTGGCGGCCGGACCCCACGCACCGCGACCCCAACGGCACCCGCATGCGCCACCCCAACGGCGACTACCTGGACTTCCACCGCGGGCGTCCCGGGCAGACGGGGTGGAAGGGCAAGGACCACTGGCACCACAACGGCGACGGCGAGCACCTGAAGCCCGGCGACGAAGTGCCCGATCCGGACCACGCGCCCGAGTCCGAGAACCGGATGTGCGACGGCAACTGCCAGCAGACCGCCACGGCCGCCGTGGGCGTGGGGCTGGCCGGCTACCTCCTGTACCGCTGCGTGCGCATGCTCCCGTCGCTGGCGCCGCCCCTGTGGCCCACCATCCCGCTGAACGCGGCCATCCCCTGAGGAAACGGTGAACGACTTCGAAGGATATCTGCAGCGGATGGGCAGCCTCCACGACGCGGAGGTGATGTCCCTGGCGTGGCGCCCATCGGACCGGGTGCTGGAGATCGCGCTCCACGACGTGTACGCCAACTTCGGCGGCCTCCCGGAGTACCCGGGGCTGCGCACCGGCTCCCTCGTCTTCGGGGAGGTGGCCGCCCTGGAGATGAACCTGGAGCACGCGGAGCGGATGCGCATCTACGACATCACGGTGGAGGAAGGGACGGTCACCGTGCTGCTCTCCCCCGCGGGCCGCGTCACCCTCCGCTGCGGCGGCGTATCGTTTCCCGAGTGAGAGGTACGGAGGCACGGAAAGGCGCCGGGGGATGAACGCCGGGGGGATGAACGCCGGGGGGATGAACGCCGGGGGGATGAACGCCGGGGGGATGAACGCCGGGGGTTTCAACCCCTCGCGGCGGAGGCACGGAGATGAAGTCATCTCTGTGCCTCCGTGCCTCTGTGTGAGCCCTCCGTTCTCTTTCACGTCAAGGTCTTCACCGCGCCGCGGAATTTGTGTATCGTTGGAGCGACCGCTCTCACCCGCGCGCAGCTCCTGCCGCGGCGCTCCTCTCGGGGCGCCGTTCGTATTCCCAATCCGCCGCTATCTCAGCCGATGCACTCGCACACCTCCCGCGGGCGGCGCGCCCGCACGGCCGGCTTCACCCTCATCGAAGTGCTGGTGGTGGTGGTGATGATCGCGATCCTGGCCACGCTGGTGGCGCCCAACGTGTTCCGCCACGTGGGCGGCGCCAAGCGCTCCACCGCGCGCTCGCAGGTGGAGATGCTGGGCGCCGCGCTGGACGCCTACCGGCTGGACGTGGGGCGCTACCCCACGGCGGCCGAGGGGCTGGACGCGCTGAACGCGGCCCCGGCGGGCGGCGGGGCGGCGGGGTGGAGCGGGCCGTATCTCAAGAAGCGCGTGCCGCTCGACCCGTGGAAGCGCCCCTACGTCTTCCGCAGCCCGGGAGAGATGGACCCCTCCGGCTATGACCTCCTCTCCCTGGGCGAGGACGGCCGCCCCGGCGGCGAGGGCGACGCCGCGGACATCACGAGCTGGGAGTAGCCCGCGTGCGGCGGGGCCGGTGGGGGCGCGCGGGGATGACGCTGGTGGAGCTGATGGTGGGGCTCGCGGTGGCCGGGATGGCGCTCGCGGCCGGCGTGGCCGCGGTGCGCTCGGTGGCCGACCACCGCGCCCGCGCCGCCGAGGCCGCCTCCCGCGTGGAGCACGACGCCGCGGTGCGCCGCCGGCTGGTGGAGTGGCTGGCCGGCGCCCGCCTCTCTCCCGACGAGGGCGGGCCCGAGTTCCGCGGCATCTCCGGCATCCGCGCGGGGGGCGACGACGACGAGCTTTCGTTCGTCACCCGCACGGACGCGGGGCCGGTGCAGGGCTTCGCGCGGATCCGCCTGTACGTGGACCGCGACTCCACCACGCCGCAGCGCGGGCTGGTGGCGGCCGTCACCGAGTGGCGGGGCACCGGGCCGGAGCAGCGGCTGGAGCTGGCGCCGGCCGCCACGGGGCTGCGCGCCCGCTACCTGTCCGCCCTCTCGGCGCAGCCGGTGTGGCTCCCGAGCTGGATCTCGTCCAGCATCCTCCCCCGCGCCGTGGAGCTGCGCGTGCAGGGCGCGGACTCGGTGCCGCCGCTGCTGCGCCTCCCCGTGCTCGTCTCGCTGGGGGGCGACCGGTGATGCAAAAGGCCTCACACAGAGACACAGAGGCACAGAGAAAACAACTCGAGCCGAGGCGGGACGAGCGGGGGTTCGCGCTGCTGGTGGCGCTCTGGCTGCTGGTGGCGCTCTCGGTGGTGGGGATGCAGCTTGCCGTGCGCGCCCGCGACGGCCGCCGCACCAGCGCCAACGTGCAGGAGTCCGCCCGCGCGCTCGCCGCGGCCGACGCGGGGGTGGCCCACGCGCGCCTGCTGCTGGACCGGCGCCTGCGCGAGGGCGCCTCGCCCGACTCTCCGCTGGACCCCTGGGTGCACCTGGAATGGGTGCTTCCCGACTCGCAGGTGATGGCCGGCTCGGGGTACGGGGTGCGCCTTCGCGACGCGGGGAGCGCCCTGCACCTCAACCGTTGCGCCGAAGACGAGCTCCGCCGCCTGCTGGTGGCGCTGCGCGTGGACGCGGGCGAGGCGGACCGCATCGCCCAGGCCGCCATGGACTGGCGCGACGCCGACGACCTTCACCGCGGGCGCGGCGCCGAGCGCGGCGCGTACGGGGGAGCGGCGGTTCTCCCCCGCAACGGCCCCTTTCTAACCGTGGGCGAGCTGCGCCACGTGCGCGGCGTGACGCCCGAGATCTTCGCCCTGGTGCGGCCCCACCTCACGGTGCTGGGCACGGGGCGGGTGAACCTCAACTCCGCGCCGGCTCCCGTGCTCCTGGCCCTGCCGGGGATGGGGAACGAAGCCGTCTCGCTCGTCCTCCGGCGCCAGCGCGCCGGTCTCCCGTTCGGCTCCATCGCCGACATCGGCCCGCAGCTCTCCCCCGGCGCGCGCGACGCCTTCCAGGCGGAGTACGGCCGCCTCGCAGCCCGCACCACCACCACGACGTACGAAGTGGAAATCCGCAGCACTGGCTGGCCGCTCCACGGCCGCATCCGCCGCGAGGTCGAAGCGCTCCTGGTGCGCGGCGGCACCTCGTCCTTCCTGATCGGCCGGAGGCCCCTGTGATTTGTGTGCGCCAGGGGGCCCCCACCCCCCCGTCCCCCCTCCCCCGCGTGCGGGGGAGCGTGGGGGAGGGGGGCGCACTCCACCCATCCAGCCGCGCCCGTGCATCGCGAAAGCCGCGGGTGTGGAGATGCCGGATCGTCGGGCGGGTGCGTGGAAATCGCCCCCTCGCCCATTTATGGGAGAGGGGGTCGGGGGGTGAGGGCCCTCTCCGCGCCCGCCGATCCCGTACGCTGCGGCCAACGGTGGCCTGGCGAATGAATTCGCGGCAACAACCACACGAAGTCCACCTGCGTGGACTGGGCCTTCGGCCCGAACAGCAACCGGGTAGTCCCCGCAGGGGGACTTCGGGTAGTCGTTGCAGCGGTTTCAACCGCCCGCAGCCATGAGTGTGGGGATCGCGCTGGGACCGCGGGGCCTCGTGGCCGCGGCGGCGGCCGGCCGCGGGGGCGCGCCGCTGCTGTGGCACGCGCCCCTCTCCGGCGAGCCGCGCGGGGGCGCGTGGCCGGAGCTGGAGGCGGCGCTGGCGGAGCTGCGCGCGGCGAGCGGCGGGCGGCCGGCGGTGCTGGACGTGGCGATTCTGCCGCCGTGGTGCGGCGCGCGCGTGCTGGAGTTCCCGCGGCTGCGCCCCCACGAGCTGGCCGCCGTGCTGCGGCGCGACGCCCGGCGTTACTTCCTGGAGGCGCGCGGCGCGCAGGTGGCCGCGGCCGAGGTGCTGGGGCCCGCGGCCGAGCCGGGGCGCACCCGCGTGCTGGCCGCCGTGACGCCCGAGGCGGTGGCCGAAGCGGTGCACGCCGCGGCCTCCGCGACCGGGTGGCGCGTGCGCTCGCTGGCCCCGGCGCACTCCGCGTGGGCCGCCGCCGCGCTGGCCGCGGGCGCGGGCGACACGCGCCTCCTGCTGGCGTCGCACGAGGGGCTGGAGTCCGTCACCGTGCGCGGGGGGCGGGTGTACGAGGTGCGGCGCAGCCTGCCGCCCGAGGGTGACGCGGATGGCGTCGTCACGGCGGTGGCGGGCGAGGAGGGGCCGCGCCTGGCCGTGGCCCACCGCCTCGCCGCGCAGGGCGTGGAGGCATGCGAGCTTCCCCTTCCAGCCGAATGGGCGGAGTCGCCCGCGGCGCTGGCGGCGGGGTACGCGGGGCGGGCCACGCTGCGCTTCGTGACGCCCGCCATGGCCGAGGCGGCGCTGCGGCGGGCGCGGCGGGCGGCGCTGGTGCTGGCGTCGGCGGCCACGGTGCTGCTGGGCGTGGCGGGGGGGATCGAGGCGTGGGGCGCCGGCCGCGAGCTGGAGGCGGTGCGCGCCCGCCGCCGCGAGATCGGCCCCGCCGTGCGCGAGGTGTCGAAGGCGCGCGGCACCCTGCGCGAGCTGGACGTGCGCTTCGCCACGCTGCGGGCGCTGGAGGGGAGCGCCCCCCAGTGGCCCGTGGTCGTCACCATGGTCGCGCAGCACCTCCCCCCCGACGCGCGTCTCACCGCCTTCCGCGCCGAGGGCGACAGCCTGCTGGTGGAGGGCGAGGCCCGCCGCGCCGGGCGCGTGTTCGACGCCATGTCCGCCGTGCCCGGCGTGGTGGCGGTGCGCGCCGCGGCCCCCGTGCGCCGCGAGTTCCGCGAGGGCGCGCCGCCCGTGGAGCGCTTCGTCCTCACCGCGCGCCTGGGCGCCCACCGCGCCGCCCCCCGCAAGGAATCGTTCCGGTGATGCTCTGGGAAAGACGGGTGCCGGGTGGCGCCGCGCGCGGTTGCGGGCGAATGAATTCGCTGCGACAACCACACGAAGTCCGCCTGCGCGGACTGGGCCTTCGGCCCGAACAGAAGCTCTGTAGTCCCCGCAGGGGGACTTCGTGTAGTCGTTGCAGCGGTTTCAACCGCCCGGCAACCGCGGCTCCCACAGAGACGTGGAGGCACGGATGACGCCCTCCACGCTCTCCGCGCGCGACCGGCGGGCGCTCACGCTGGGCGCGGCGCTGGGGATCCCCGTGCTGCTCTTTACGCTGGTGCTGCGCCCGGCGTTCGCTTCATACGGCGACACGCTGGAGCAGACGCGCGTGCAGCGCGCCCTGCTGGCCGACGAGTTGGCGCTGGCCAGGCAGGTGCGCCGCTACCCGGTGCTGCTCAAGGAGGCCGAGGCGTCCCTGCGCCGCGAGGCGCCGCGCCTGTTCGCCAACGCGGGCGGCGGCGGGCCGGCGGCGGCGTTCGAGGAGTACGTGGCCGACCGCGCGGAGGGGAGCCGCGTGCGCCTGGAGCAGAGCCAGGGGCGCGAAGAGGGCGACGCCGCCGAAGGGGTGCTGGCGCTGGGCGTGGAGGTGCAGGGCACCGGCGACCTGGCCGCCATCCTCGGCTTCCTGCGCTCGCTGGACACGGGCCCGCGGCTGGTGCGCGTGGAGCGGCTGGCGCTGGAGCGCCGCACCTCGTACGCGGACGCGCCCGGCGCCACCGCGCTCTCCTTCTCCGCGTCGCTGCGCGCGTACAGCCTGCGCGCCCCCGCGGGAGGCCGCCGGTGAGCCCCGCCGCGTGGGAAAAGGCCGCGCGCGGGGCGGGCGCCGCCACGCTGCTGGCCCTCGTGCTGGTGGCGTGGGCGTGGACCCGCGCCGCGTCGCTGGAGCCGCTCCCCGGCCCCGCCGAGTCCGCGCCGGTGCAGCGGGCGCGCGCGGTGGCGCCCCGGCGCGGGTACCCGGCCGAGGTGGTGGTGGCCGCGGCGCTGGAGGACCCGTTCCGCCCGGCGCCCGTGGCCCAGCCCGCCGCCGCCGTGCCCGTGGGCGCGGTGCCGGAGCCGGTATCCGCCCCCGCCGCGCCCGTGCGGCTGGTGGGGACGATGGTGTTTCCCGACGGGCGCGCGGCGGCCGTGTGCCAGCTCGGGTCCGAGCCCGCGCGCATCGTGCGCGTGGGCGAGGCCATCGGCGGCTACACGGTGGCCCGCGTGGAGCCCGGCCGCGCCATCCTGACCGGCCCCGGCGGCCGGCTCGAACTGAGTGTTCCCAAACCCGGTGCCTGACACCGCCCTCCCCCTGATGTTCTTTCGCCGTACCTGGGTCCTGTCCATCGCCGCGGCGCTCGCGCTGTCGGCGTCTCCCCTGCTCGCGCAGGGCGGCGTACGCCCCACCGCGGGCGGGCTGCTGGTGGACTTCAACGAGGTGGACCTCCGCATCGTGGTGACCGCGCTGGCCGAGGCGGCGGGGATGAACGTCGTCCTCACCGAGCTCCCGTCGCGCAGCGTCACCCTGCGGCTCACGCAGCCGGTGCCCGCCGCCAACATCCCCGCGCTCCTGCGCAGCTTCGCCCAGTCGCAGGGGCTGCGGCTGGTGCAGGAAGACGGGTTCGTGCGCGTGGAGGCCGCCGACCGGGCCGCCGCGGGCGGGGGGCGCGCGGAGGCGGAGGCGGGGCCCAACGGCGCGGCGGGGGTGCGCCTCTTCGTCTACCGCCTCAAGCACGCGCGCGCCGAGCGGCTGGCCGCCACGCTGCAGTCGCTGTACGGCGGCGGGCGCGCCGGGGCCGGGGGCGGTGCCGCACGCACCGCGCGCCGCCCCACCCTGTCCGACAACCTGCGCGGCGACCTCGTCCCCCCAGCGGAGAACGGCGACACCTCACGCATCCGCAACGTGCCGCCCCCCGCGCTCCCCGGTCTGCCGGGCGACGTGGCGGGCGACATCCAGATCGTGGCCGACGAGCCCACCAACGCCCTGCTGGTGCGCGCCGCCCCGGGCGACTGGGAGGTGATCCGCCAGGCCATCGACCTGCTGGACCTGCGCCCGCTGCAGGTGCTCATCGAGGTGGTGGTGGCCGACGTGCGGCGCAGCCGCGGGCTGGAGGTGGGCGTGAGCGCCCGCGGCAGCAACCGCAACGCGGCGCGCCCGCTGGACGGTCTGCTGGGCTCCCCCAACGACAGCTCCATCAGCGGCGGGCTGCGGCTGCGGGCGGTGCGGCTGGGGGCGCTGGATCTGGACGTGGCGCTCACCGCGCTCGCCTCGTCCGGCCGCGTGAACATCGTGGCCAGGCCCGTGCTGCTGGCGCAGAACAACCTGGAGGCCAAGATCCTGGTGGGCGAGCAGCGGCCCTTCGTGCAGGTGTCGCGCACCCTCCCCACCAGCGACGCGGTGCGCGACCAGGTGATCCAGTACCGCGACGTGGGCACCTCGCTCACCATCACGCCCACCATCAACCCGGACGGCTACGTCAACCTCAACCTCACCCAGGAGGTGAGCGCGGTGGCGGAGCAGGGGGAGCTGGCGCCCGTCATCAGCACGCGCGAGGCATCCACCCACCTGTTCGTGCGCGACGGGCAGACGGTGGTGATCGGCGGCCTCATCGAGACGCAGCGCGACCGCACGCGCTCGGGGATCCCCTTCCTCAAGGACCTCCCCATCCTGGGCGCGCTCTTTGGCACCACGCGCAACACCAGCCGCAACAGCGAGCTCTTCCTCTTCCTCACGCCCCACATCATCCGCAACGACGACGACGCGGAGCGGCTGCGCGAGCGGGTGGACGCGGCCAGCAACCTGCCGGAGGGGAGCGGCCCCATCCTGGTCCCCGCCCCCCAGCCCACCCCGGCGACCCCCGGAGCGCGCCCGTGATCAGCGAGGCCCGCGCCAGCCACGCCGAGGTGGCGGCGTGCACGCGCCTGTCCGACGCGCTCACGGCCGAGTACCTGGAGGAGCACGGCGTGCTCCCCCTGGCGCTGCGCGACGACGCGGTGACGGTGGCCACCTGGCGCGAGCGGGTGGACGTGCACGCGCTGGACACCCTTGAGCACCTCTTCCGCCGCCCGGTGGAGCTGGCCGCCTGCGGCGAAGACGAGGCCCGTGCCGCCATCCGCCGCGTGTACGCGGACGAGGCCACGGCGCAGTCCGTGATCGCGGGGCTCGATGCCGGCCCGCGCGGCGCCGCCGAGAGCGAGCGGGCGCTGGACGACCTGGTGCACCAGGCCAACGAGGCCCCCGTGGTGCGCCTGGTGAACCTGCTGCTGCTGGAAGCGCTGGAGGCGCGCGCCTCGGACGTGCACCTGGAGGGATACGCGCACGGCCTGCGCGTGAGGTACCGCGTGGACGGCGTGCTGCAGGACGTGTCCGCGCCGCCGGCGCACCTGATGCCCGCGGTGGTGAGCCGCCTCAAGATCATGGCGGAGCTGGACATCGCGGAGCGCCGCGTGCCCCAGGACGGCCGCATCCGCCTGCGCCTGCAGGACCGGCCGGTGGACGTGCGCGTCTCCACGCTCCCCACCCTGCGCGGCGAGAGCCTGGTGCTGCGCCTGCTGGACAAGGAGCGCGGCGGCCGCGTGGCGCTGTCGGGGCTGGGGATGTCCGCCGAGACGCTGGCGGCGTTCGCGCGGGCCGTGTCCCGCCCGCACGGCATCGTGCTGGCTACGGGGCCCACGGGCTCGGGAAAGACGACCAGCCTGTACGCCGCCGTGGACCACATCCGCACCGGCCGCGAAAAGATCCTGACGGTGGAGGACCCCGTCGAGTACGAGCTGGACGGCGTGCCGCAGGTGCAGATCAACGAAAAGGTGGGTGTCACCTTCCCTACCGCCCTGCGCGCCCTGCTGCGCCAGGACCCCGACGTGCTGCTCGTGGGCGAGATCCGCGACGAGGAGACGGCCGAGATCGCCACGCACGCGGCGCTCACGGGCCACCTGGTGCTCTCCACCCTCCACACCAACGATGCGCCCGGCGCCCTCACCCGCCTCTTCGACCTGGGCGTGGCCCCGTACCTCGTCGCGAGCACGGTGGAGGCGGTGCTCGCCCAGCGCCTGGTGCGCACGGTCTGCCGCGAGTGCGGCGAGGCCACGCCCGTGACCGCCTCCGAGCTCGCGGGATTGGCCGCGGAGCCCGGCACGCTGGCCCACGTGGTGCGCGGCCGCGGCTGCGACGCCTGCCGCGGCACCGGCTACCGCGGCCGCACCGGCATCTACGAGCTGCTGGTGATGGACGACGAGCTGCGCGGCGAGCTCCACCTCCACCGCGACGCCGGCCGGCTGCGCCAGGAAGCCGTCCGCAAGGGCATGCGCACCCTGCGCGCCGATGGCCTGCGCCTGGTGCGCGAGGGCGTCACTACCCCCGAAGAGATCCTGCGCGTCACGCGGGCCTGAACAGCGGGGGCTCACACAGAGGCACAGAGGCACAGAGATGACTTCGTCTCTGTGCCTCTGTGTCTCTGTGTGAGCCCATCATAATACGCCACCGCATGGATCTTGACGCGCGGCTGCATCCGTCTCATGTTGCAGTCACCCTCCCCTGCTGCACCCCGATCTCCCTACCCGACCATCCCATGCGATCCTCCCGCGCCGGAAGTGCGTCTATCTTCTCACGCCCCAAACTGTTGCACCTGTTGCTGCCGCTGCTGGTGGCCGCGGCGGTGGGGAGCGCGATGGCGGGAACGCGCGCCGCGGAGGACGAGCCGCGCTGGGCGGCGGCGGACACCGTGGCCGTGTTCGGGCCGCGCCGCTTCGACGCGGGCAACGGGCGCGCCGCCCTTCATGTGGAGCGCTTCGCCGCGGCCCCGGGCGCGGCGTTCGTGCTGCGGGTGGTGGATGGGGACGGGCGGGGGAACGGGCGCGTGTCCGCGCTGTCGCTGCGGGTGAACGGGGCCGAGGTGGCCACGGCCGCCGCGCTGGCGGGCTCCGGGGGCACGCTGGACGTGCCGGTGCTGCTGCTGGCCCAGAACACCATCGAGGCGTCGGTGGAGGGGCCGCTGGGCTCCGGCGTGTCCGTGGTGGTGCTGCAGGTGCCGGAGCCGAGCTTCACGGTGTTCGGCCCGCGCACGGTGCGGCGGGCGGCGGGGTCGCCCACGGTGGATACGGAGCAGTTCGCCCTCCCGGCCGGGGCGGCGGGGCCGTACCGGCTGCAGGTGGCCAACGGCGCGGCCGATGGCACCGGCCGCGCCCCCGCCGCGACCATCCGCGTGAACGGGGTGCAGGTGCTGGGGCCGGGTGACTTCTCGCGCGACGTGGCCGCCCTGCTGCGCGACGTGCGGCTCGGCGCGAACAACCGGGTGGAGGTGGAGATCCGCGGCGCGCCGGGCGTGCACCTCACCTACCGCGTGACGGCCATGGACAGCGCCGCGCCCCGCATCACCCTCGCCGCGCCCGCGGCGGACCTGGTGACGCGCGAGTCGCAGGTGGAGGTGGCGGGGACCGTGGAGGACGCCACCCCGGCGAGCGTGACGGTGAACGGCACGGCCGCCGCGCGCAGCGGCACCGGATTCCGCGCCACGGTGGCGCTCGCCGCCGAGGGGCCCAACACCCTCACCGTCTCCGCCGTGGACGCGGCGGGGAACCGCACGGACAGCGTGCGCACCGTCACGCGCGACACCGAGGCCCCCACGGTCGCCATCGTGTCGCCCGCGGAGGGCGAGGCGGTGCGTGACACGATCGTGGAGGTGCGCGGCACTCTCGCGGACCGCACGGCGGTGCAGGCGAACGTCAACGGCGTAAGGGTGACGCCGGACGCCGCGGGCGCCTTCACGGTGCGCGTGCCGGTGGGCGAGGGAACCAGCTTCATCACCCTGTCCGCCACCGACGCGGCGGGGAACACCGCCTCCGTGGTGCGCCAGGTGGTGCTGGACACGCGCCCGCCGGAGCTCGCCGTCACCGCCCCCGCCGAGGGGCTGGCGACGCGCGAGTCGTCGGTGGTCGTCACCGGCACGGCAAAGGATGTCAGCGCGGTCACGGTCAGGGTCAACGGCGTCGCCGCCACGGTGGGCGCCGAGGGCGCCTTCCGCGCCGAGGTGCCCCTCCCCGCCGACGGTGCGGCCACGCTATCCATCGTCGCCACCGACGCCGCCGGGAACGCCGCGCAGGCCGAGCGCCACGTAGTCCGCGACACGCAGGCCCCCGCCCTCTCCCTGGCCGCGCCGGCCGAGGGGCTCGTCACGCGCGAATCCTCCGTCGCCCTCTCGGGCCGTGTGGAGGATGCGACCGCGGTGACGCTGACGCTGGGCGGCGCCCCGGTAGCGGTGGGCACGGATGGCGCCTTCTCGGCCACCGCCGCGCTCGCCGCCGATGGCCCCGCGCCGCTGTCCCTCGTCGCCACGGACGCGGCGGGGAACCGGACGGAGCTGGTGCGCAACGTCGTGCGCGACACGCAGGCCCCCACGCTGGAGCTGACCTCGCCCACGGATGGCGCTGTGGTGCGGGATGAGACGGCTTCGATCTCGGGCCGCGTCGCCGACGCCACCGCCGTCTCGGTGACGGTGAACGGCACACCCGCCACCGTGGCCGATGGCGCTTTCACGGCGAGCCTCACGCTGGCGGATGGCGAGACCCGCGTGGTTGTCATCGCCACCGACGCGGCGGGGAACGCCGCGCAGGCCGAGCGCCGCATCGTCCGCGATACGCAGGCGCCCGCGCTCACCCTCACGTCCCCCTCCGAGGGGATGGTGACGCGCGAGTCCTCCGTCACGGTCACGGGCCGCGTGGAGGATGCGACGGCGGTGACGCTCACGCTGGGCGGCGCGCCGGTAACGGTCGGCGCGGACGGCGGCTTCACGGCCACCGCCGCGCTCGCCGCCGACGGCCCCGCGCCGCTGTCCCTCGTCGCCACGGACGCGGCGGGGAACCGGACGGAGCTGGTGCGCAACGTCGTGCGCGACACCCAGGCCCCCGCGCTGGAGCTGATCTCGCCCACGGAAGGCGCGGTGGTGCGGGATGAAACGGCTTCGATCACGGGCCGTGTGACCGACGGCACCGCGGTCTCGGTCACGGTGAACGGCGCGCCCGCGAATGTGGTGGACGGCGGGTTCACGGCAAGCCTCACGCTGGCGGATGGTGAGACCCGCGTGGTCGTCATCGCCACCGACGCGGCGGGGAACGCGGCGCAGGTGGAGCGCCGCGTCGTCCGCGATACGCAGGCGCCCGCGCTCACCCTCACGTCCCCTTCCGAGGGGATGGTCACGCGCGAGTCCACGGTCACGGTCACGGGCCGCGTGGAGGATGCGACGGCGGTGACGCTCACGCTGGGCGGCGCGCCGGTAACGGTCGGCGCGGATGGCGCCTTCTCGGCCACCGCCGCGCTCGCCGCGGATGGCCCCGCGCCGCTGGCCCTGGTCGCCACGGACGCGGCGGGGAACCGGACGGAGCTGGTGCGCAACGTGGTGCGCGACACCCAGGCCCCCGCGCTGGAGCTCGCCTCGCCCGCGGACGGCGTGGTGGTGCGGGAGGATGTGGCGGCGGTCGCGGGGCGCGTGGCCGATGCCACCGTCGTCTCGGTGACGGTGAACGGCGCGCCGGCCACCCTGGCGGCCGATGGCGGCTTCCAGGCGAGCGTCGCGCTGGCGGAGGGTGAGACGCCGGTCGTCGTGGTCGCCACCGACGCGGCGGGGAACGAGAGCCGCGCGGGGCTGCGCATCGTGCGCGACAGCCAGGCGCCCGTCATCACCGTCGCCACGCCCGCCGAGGGTTCGACGACGGAGGACGAGCGCGCGACGATCAGCGGCACGGTGACGGACGCCACGGCGGTGACGCTGACGCTGAACGGCGGCGCGGTGGAAGTGGGGGCGAACGGCGCCTTCACGGTGGAGCGGCCGCTGGTGACGGGCGCCAACTCGTTCGCCTTCGAGGCGCGCGACGCGGCCGGCAACACGGCCACGCTCACCCGCACCGTAACGCGCGAGGAAGACGACGCCGGCCTGCCGCCGGACCCGTCCACGGTGGCCACGCCCATCGACCGCACGGTCGCCACCTCGCTGGGCCGCTCCACGGCGTTCCTGTACACGGGCCCCAGCCCCATCCAGACGGGCGTGGCCCCCGGCACCATCGTGGAGCATCGCGTGGCGGTGCTGCGCGGCCGGGTGCTCAACCGCGCGGGCCAGCCGCTCTCCGGCGTGCGCGTGACGGTGCGCGGGCACCCCGAGTACGGCCAGACGCTCAGCCGCCGCGACGGCGCCTACGACCTGGTGGTGAACGGCGGCGCCGCGGCGGTGCTGGACTTCGACCGCGACGGCTACCTCCCCGCCCAGCGCGCCACCGGCACCGCGTGGATGGAGTTCGCCGCGCTCGATGACGTGGCGCTGGTGCCGCTGGACACGCGCGTGACGGGCGTGGCGCTCACGCCGGGGACGGCCGAGGCGCAGGTGGCCCGCGGCAGCATCGTCAGCGACGGCGACGGGCCGCGCCAGGCGACGGTGCTCTTCTCCCCCGGCACCGAGGCGTACCTGGAGATGGCGGACGGCAGCAAGCGCCCCGTCAGCAGCCTCTCCATCCGCCTCACCGAGTACACGGTGGGCGCGGGCGGGCGCGCGGCGATGCCGGGCGAGCTCCCGGGCACCAGCGGCTACACCTACGCCGTGGAGGTCTCGGCCGACGAGGCCATCGCGGCCGGCGCCGGGCACACGCGCTTCACCAGGCCGGTGAAGTTCTACGTGGACAACTTCCTGGAATTCCCCGCCGGCCTCCCCGTCCCGGTAGCCTCGTACGACCGCGACCGGGCGGCGTGGGTGCCGATGGACGACGGCCGGGTGATCCGCGTGCTCCCCGGCGGCGGCGCGCTGGCCCAGGTGGACATCAGCGGCGACGGCGCCGCGGACAGCGACGCCGCGCTGGCCGTGCTCGGCATCGACGCGGTGGAGCGGGCCGAGCTCGCCCGCACCTACCCGGACGGCGCGTCGCTGTGGCGGATGCAGACCACGCACCTCACCCCCTTCGACCTCAACTACCCCGCCGGGCCCAACCCGCGGCCCCGCGGCGGCCCCCGCTCGCGCCGGCGTCCCCCGCCCGAGGAGTGCAGCGGGCGCCGGTCGGGCTCCATCATCGAGTGCGAGAGCCGCGTGCTGGGCGAGCAGCTCGCCGTCACCGGCACCCCGCTGACGCTCAACTACCGCAGCGACCGCGTGCTGGGCCGCGGCAACGAGCACCTCGTGCCGCTCACGGCCGACAGCCTGGACAACCTGTCGCACGTGGAGGTGGAGGTGTTCGTGGCGGGCCGCCGCTTCCACCAGCGGTACGACGCCGCGCCCAACATCACCCACACCTTCCGCTGGGACGGGCTGGACGCGTACGGCCGCCGCCCGCAGGGGCAGCAGACGGTGCGGGTGCGCCGCACCTACACCTATCCCAACTACTACTTCATCCCGGCGGACGCCGCGCGCTCCTTCGGCCTCACCTGCGCCAAGCCGCGCCAGGGCGAGCGTGACGGGATGCTGCCCTGCATCGTCCCGGCCAGCATCAACGAGCGCTCGCGGCAGGAGACCACCGAGGCAGACGAGTACACCTACGAGGTGAACCAGTGGGACGGCCGGCAGAGCACCGTGGCCGGCTGGTCGCTGAGCGACCACCACGTGTACGACCCCACCTCGCGCCGCCTGTACATGGGCACGGGCGAGCGGCGCACGGCCAGCCGCATGGGCGCCACCATCGAGACCATCGGCGGCAGCGGCCAGGCCGACTACCTGGCGCAGAACGGGCAGGCGCTGGGCCTGCCGCTGGAGTCGCCCGGCCCCATCGCCGTGGCGCCCGACGGCACGGTGTACGTGGCGGGGTGGGAGGATTTCTGGCTGGCCCGCATCACGCGCGACGGGCGGATGGAGCACGTGGCGGGCAGCGCCACCCGCGTGCGCTGCACCGTGGCGCCCTGCGGCGACGGCGGCCCCCTCTCGGGCGTGCGCTTCGCCTACGGCATCGAAGACCTCAAGTTCGGCCCCGACGGCAGCCTGTACATCGCCGACGGCAAGCTGATCCGCAAGCTGGGGACGGACGGCAAGACCAGCCTGGTGGCCGGCAACTACGTCCTCAACCTCAACACCACCTACGTCCACCGCGACGGCATGCCCGCCGCCACCACCCACATCGGCTACTCGTGGGGCGTGAGCGTGGGGCCGGACGGCAGCGTGTACTTCGTGGAGTCCGGCAACCGCGTGCCCGTCACCCGGGTGCGCAAGGTGTCGCCGGACGGGGTGATCCAGACGGTGGCGGGCGGGCTGGCGTACCCGGGCAACGAGACGGCCGCCTGCCGCGCGGAGGGGATCGCCGCCACGGCCGCGTGCCTGGACTTCGCCACCGACGTGGACGTGGGGCCGGACGGCACGGTGTACATCCTGGAGCCGTACAACCGGATCGTGAAGGTGACGCCGCAGGGCACGCTGGTGCGCGTGGCCGGGCGGCGGGACCGCTCCTGCTGGGGGACGGAAGACGGCGTCTCCGCCCTGGAGACGGGGCTGTGCGGGTGGCGGATGGAGCTCCACCGCGACGGGCGCATCTTCTTCGACGACGACGAGGGGCCGGACTTCTACGCGGACTCGGTGGCGTTCACCGGGCGCATCCGCGGCGAGGCCCGCATGCGGGTGATCGGGCTGGACGGCCGCGTCACCACCGCGTTCGGGGGCAATAGCTGGTGCTCCAGCTCCAGCTTCCACCTGTGCGGCGACAACGGGCTGGCGCGCGCCGCCCGCATCGGCAGCATCCCCGGCTTGTCCTTTGGGCCGGACGGGGCGATGTACGTGGGCGACCTGGACAGCCATCGCGTGCGCCGCGTGGGGATGCCGTTCCCCGGGTACGACGAGAGCATCACCTTCATCGCCGCGGCCGACGGCGACCAGGTGTACGAGCTGGACGCCACCGGGCGGCACGTGCGCACCCGCGAGTCGCGCACGGGGGCGGTGCTGCGCACCTTTGGCTACGACGCGGCCGGCCGCATCGTCTCCGTGACGGACCAGAGCGGGGGCACCACGCGGGTGGAGCGCGACGGCGCCGGGCGGGTGCAGGCGCTGGTGGCGCCCGGCGGCGAGCGCACGGCCCTGCAGGAGAACGCGGACGGCTACCTGGCCTCCGCCACCAACGCGGCGGGCGAGCGGGTGCAACTGGGGTACAGCGGCCCCGGCGGGCTGATGACCGGGTTCACGGACGAGCTCGGCGGCGCGCACGGATACGCGTACGACGACATCGGGCGCCTGGAGCGCGACACGGACGCGGCGGGCGGCTTCCAGGCGGCGGCGGGGTTCACGGACCGCAACTGCACCGCCGCGGGTGTGTGCGAGCAGGGCTCCGGCGCGCGGGTGAGCACGTCGCTGGGCCGCACCACCACCTACTGGTCGCAGCGGCTGGACGGGGGCGGCACGCGGCGCGAGATGGCTTCGCCCACGGGGCTGGCCTGGAGCATCACCACCGACGACCGCGGCTGGACGACCACGCGCTCGCCGGACGGGATGGTGACGGGAAGCCTGCTGGGGTACGACCCCCGGTTCGGGATGGACGCACCCTTCGCCTCCCGCGCGGAGATCCGCACCCCGGGTGGGCGGACGCTGCTGACCACCGCTTCGCGCCGCGTGGTGCGCGGCAACGTGGCGGACCCCTTCAGCCTCACCTCGCAGGTGGACTCGCTGGTGGTGAACGGGCGGGCGACGGTCACCACGTACGAGGCGGCGGCGGGGCGCACCACCATCGTGAGCCCCGCGGGGCGCAGGACGGTGATGCTGCAGGACGCACTGGGCCGCGCGGTGGAGGTGCGCTCGCCCGGCGGGCTGGCCATCCGCGTGCAGCCGGACGCGCAGGGCCGCATGGGCCAGGTGCGCCACGGCGACCGGCTGTGGAGCTACGGGTACGATGCGCGCGGGCGGCTGCAGTCCGTGGCCGACGCGCTGGGGACCACCACGCTGGCGTACGATTCCGCCGGGCGCGTGGCGTCCAGCGTGTCGCCGGCGATGGGCGAGGTACGGTACACGTACGACGCGGTGGGCAACCGCGTGGGAGTGCGCCCCACCGGCCGCTCCGCCCACGCGTTCGCCTTCGACTCGGCGGGGCGGCTCACCGCGTACACGCCGCCCGCGGTGGACGGCGTCGCCTCCGTCACTCGCTACCACTACGACGCGGACGGCAAGGTGGAGCGCGTGCAGCGCCCCACCGGCGACGAGGTGCTGTACGCGTACGACGCCGAGGGGCGCACCCGCGAGGTGAGCTTCTCCGGCACGCGTGTGACGTACGGGTACGACCCGGCCACGGGCCAGTTGCGCACCGCGGCCTCCGCGGACCGGGGCACGCTCACCTACGGGTACGACGGGGCGCTCACCACCTCCACCACCTGGTCCGGCGCGGTGGCGGGGAGCGTGGCCTACGGGTTCAACAACGACCTGCGGGTGTCCACGCAGCGGGTGAACGGCGCGCACGAGGTGGACTTCCGCTACGACGCGGACGGGCTGCTGGTGGGGGTGGGAGCGATCACCCTCACGCGCGCGGCGGACTCCGGCTGGCTCACCGGGTCCACGGCGGGCGGGGTGAGCAGCACGATGGCGTACGACTCGCTGGGCCAGGTGGCCGGGCTCGCCAGCCGCTTCGGCACCCAGACGCTGTACGAGGCACGGCACGGGCGCGACGCGGCCGGGCGGCTGGAGCGGCTCACGGAGCGCTTCGGCGCGGACAGCACCGTGTACCAGTACGGATACGACCCGGCCGGCCGCCTGGCCACCGTGCTGCGCGACGGCGCTCCGCAGGCCGCGTACGAGTACGACGCCAACGGCAACCGCCTGCGCGTGGTTACGCAGGCCGGCGCCGTGGACGCGGAGTACGACGCGCAGGACCGCCTGCGCCGCCTGGGCGACACGGGCTACGGGTACACGGCGGCGGGCGCGCTCGCCTTCCGCGCCGCGGGTGCGGACACCACGCGCTACACGTACGACGCCTTCGGCAACCTCACCCGCGTGACGCTGCCCTCGGGCACGCGGGTGGACTACCTGGTGGACCCCAGCAACCGCCGCGTGGGCAAGCGGGTGAACGGCGCGCTGGTGCAGGGCTTCCTGTACGGGAGCGGGGTGCACCCGGTGGCGGAGCTGGACGGGCAGGGTCGCGTGGTGTCGCGCTTCGTGTACGGGTCGATGGGCTACGTGCCCGACCTGATGGTGAGGGAGGGCGTCACCTACCGCATCGTGACCGACCACCTGGGCAGCGTGCGCCAGGTGGTGAACGCGGCCACGGGCGAGGTGGCGCAGCGCATCGACTACGACGCCTACGGCCAGGTGACGCAGGACACGCGTCCCGGCTTCCAGCCCTTTGGGTTCGCCGGCGGGGTGGGCGACGCGCAGGCGGGGCTGGTGCGCTTCGGCGCGCGCGACTACGATCCGCGCGCGGGCCGCTGGACGAGCCGCGATCCGCTCGGCTTCCGCGGCGGCGACGCCAACCTGTACGCGTACGTCGGCGGCAACCCCGTCAACCTGGTGGACCCCGCGGGCGAGATCCCCATCATCCCGCTCATCGCGGGGGCCGCGGACATCGGGCTCTCCGTCAACGACATCCGCGAGACGCGGAACACGCTGCAGGACCCGTGCGCCAGCGGGTGGGACAAGTTCAAGAGCGTCGGCCTCACCGCCGCCGGGATCCTGCTGCCTGGCGCCGGCTACAACACGGCGGCCAACCGGGTGGGCGACGCCCGCCGCGCGTACGACGACCTGGTGGACGCGGCGCGGCAGCAGTACCCGAAGAAGGCCGGGCGCACCGAGCACCACCACGTGGAGCCGCTCTACCTGGGCGGCCCGCGCAGCGGCCAGACGGTCCCGCTGGACGCGGCATACCACCAGTTGATCACCAACGAGTTCCGCCGCCTGGCCCCGTACGGCAGCGGTCCGCGCAGCCCGGCGGAGGTCGCGGCCATCATGCAGCAGGTGTACGCCAAGTATCCGCTCCCCCCGAGGTAAGTGCTTGCGAGAGATCTACGACTTCCGTATCCCCGAAGAGCGGGCCGCGGCCGTGCTGGCGCCGGACGACGGCGTGGTGCTGGGCGGCACGGTCCGCAAGGTGGAGGTGGCGGGAGACTCGCCGCTGTTCGACACGATCCGCGCGGCCCACCAGGCCGCGCGGGCGCGGGACGGCTTCTTCTACGCCTCGTGGCAGGTGCGGCGGCGGTTCAGCGCCGCGGAGCTGGGAGCGGCTTCCCTCTTCCGGCTGATCCACACCGGGTTCACCGAGCAGGCGGGCGAGCCGGCGGGAGACGGGATCGCGCTCGACACCCGCAGGCTTCCGAAAAAGGAGCTGGTGGTCACGCTGGCCGGGGAGCGCCTGGCGAGCCAGCGGCTGGCGTCGCTGATCCTGGACGCGGGGCTCACGGGGATGGAGCTGCGCCCGGTGCGCCACGGCGAGCGCAGCGGCGAGCAGAGCATCGACCTGGCCCGTGTGCCCGCAGGCCGGCGGCTGCTGGAGGCGGGGGCGGCGGCGGGGTACCCGCACCCCGGGTGGGGCTTCTGGGTGTGGCTCGGCCGCCCCGAGCAGGAGGCGCTGCTCGCCGACGCCACCGGGCAGCACTGGGACGCCACCCGCGGCGCCCGCGCCCGCCGCAAGGCCGCCGCCCCGCGCTGGTACCAGTTGGTGGTGGTCTCGCCCCCGGTCCCCACGGTGCTCCCCACCCGCTTCGGCATCGGCCCGTTCGACGACGACCCGGCCGGCGAGTTCCGCGACCCCGCGGCGCGCATCGCGGGCCTCAACATCCTCTCCCCCTGCCACGTCGCCGCCGACGCGTGGGACGCGAGCGATTTCGCGGAAACGCGCGAGCGCATCGGCCGCGAGGCGGGCCTCCTCCGCCCCACGCCCCTCCTGCTGGTGTCGCCGCGCGTGCGCGAGTTGTTCGATGAGCACGACGTAAAGGGCGCCTCCTTCGAGGTCGCGCACCTGGTGCGCGGCGGCGAGCCGGTGCTTCCCTGATCCCGCACAAACCCCCTCTACACCATCATCTGGAGCGAAGGAATGAAGATTCGCACGATGGCGCTGGCCGCGGCTCTGCTGCTGGCGGCGGCGCCGGCCGCGGCGCAGGATGAGCGCGCAGGCAGCGCGACCGCGAGCGTGGAGCGCCTGGCCACGCAGAGCCCCGTGCGCGAGATCCTGCGCGGCGCGGCGGCGCTGGGCCTCACCCGCGACCAGGTGCGCGCACTGGAGGCGATCGACCGCCAGCTCACCGCCAGCGCCGATTCCGCCCTGGCGTCGCTGCGGGCCGCGGACGCCGCGGACGCGCGCCCCGGCCGCAGGGTGCGCGAGGCACGCGGCACCCTCCTCCGCGCCCGCGCCGACGCCGAGGAGCGCGCCCTCGCCCTCCTCACCCCCGCACAGCGCGCCCGCCTGTGAAGTGACGGCACGCGGGCGACTGAAGTCGCTGCAACAACCACACGAAGTCCCCCTGCGGGGACTATAGGGTTCCGGCTGAACCGTCAGGAGCAGTCCGCGCAGGTGGACTTGGTGCCGGTGTTGCCGCAAGTCCACTCGCCAGGCCGCGCTGCGCGGATCAGATCTTCGGCCCGAGCAGAAACCCTTTAGTCCCCGCAGGGGGACTTCGTGTGGTCGTTGCTGCGGTTTCAACCGCCCGTAATCTCCGTGCCTCTGCGTGATTCCACTCTGTTCGCGACACGACGCGCGCCGATTCACACCCTGTAACCGCTCGGCACTTCCCGAGCGCGAGCAGGGCCATTAGACTCAACCCATCCTCCAGATCTCCGCACTTCCCGCCGCCGCGGATCTTCCCGGTCCCGGCGGACGCCACGCGTGTTCCCGCAGAGCTCCCGTGAGCCTCGCCCCTCCAACCGAAGTCCAGGCACCCGAGCGGGTGCGCCTCGCCCAACTGGCGGCGCGCCTGGCGGAAGCCCCGGCGGCGTTCCTCACGCTGGGGGGCGACGAGCCCGCGTACGCGAGTGCGGACGACGCGGGTGCCCGCGGCGAGCTCGCACGCGCCCTCTCCGCACGGGTGGCGGCCGAGGGGCGCGCGCTGCGCGTGGACGACGCGCGCGCTGTGGAGCCCGGGCTGCGCGAGGGCGCGTACCTGGGCGTACCCGTGCGCGGCGCGGACGGGGCGGTGGCCGGGTGCCTGTGCGTGGTGGACGACGTCGCTCGCACCTGGAGCGACGAGGCCGCGGCCGCGCTGGCCGCGGTGGCGGAGCTGGCGGCGCTCGAGCTGCGGCGCGACGCGGTGGTGGAGGGCGAGCGCGAGCCGGGCGGGCACATCCCGCTGCGCGTGCTGGAGAAGGCGGTGGAGACGATGCAGGTGGGCGTCACCATCACCGACATGGAAGGGCGCATCCTCTACACCAATCCGGCCGAAGCGAGGATGCACGGCTACTCGGTGGAGGAGCTGATCGGGCAGCACGCGCGCATCTTCGCCCCGCCGCAGAGCCACCGCCGCATCGAGCCCGGCCCGCTGGACGGGGTGGCGAGCTGGAGCCGCGAAACGGTGAACCTGCGCAAGGACGGCACCCCGTTTCCCGTGCTCCTCCGCTCGGACATGGTGATGGACGCGCGTGGGCGCCCCGCCGGCCTCGTCACCTGCTGCGAAGACCTCACCCAGCGCAAGGCGCTGGAGCGCAAGCTGCTCCACGACGCCTTCTACGACCAGCTCACCGGCCTCCCCAACCGCGGCCTCCTCATCCACCGGCTGGACCTGGCGGTGGAGCGGGCGCAGCGCGGCGAGGGCGGCTTCGCCGTGCTGATGGCCGGCCTGGACCGCTTCAAGCGCGTCAACGACGGGCTGGGCCGCGAGGCGGGCGACCAGTTGCTGCGCGCCGTGGCCGAGCGGCTGCGCGAGTGCATCCGCCCGGACTCCATGCTGGCGCGCATGGCCGGCGACGAGTTCGCCATCCTGCTGGACGAGGCGCACGGGCCCGGCGAGGCGGTGCGGGTGGCGCGCGCGGTGCAGGAGGTGCTGCGGGCCCCCTTCGCGCTCTCCGCGGGCGAGGTGTTCACGGGCGCCAGCGTGGGGATCGCCCTGTCGATGACCGGCTACACGCGCTCCGAAGACGTGCTGCGCGACGCGGCCATCGCCATGTACCGCAGCAAGGACCGCGACCAGGGGCACTACCAGGTGTTCGACCTGGAGATGCACGCCCAGGCCATGGAGCGGCTGCGCATGGAGGGCGACCTGCGCCGCGCCCTGGAGCGCCGCGAGCTGCGCGTGCACTACCAGCCCGTGGTGGCGCTGGACACGGGGCGCATCGCGGGCTTCGAGGCCCTGGTGCGCTGGGAGCACCCGGAGCGCGGCCTGGTCTACCCCGACGCGTTCATCCCCCTGGCGGAGGAGACGGGGCTGATCCTGGCGCTGGGGATGCAGGTGCTGGACGACGCGTGCGCGGCGCTCCGGCGCTGGCAGGCGCGCCCCGGGTGCGGGGGGCTCACCATGGCCGTGAACCTTTCCGCCCGCCAGTTCTCGGACTCCGGCGTGGTGGAGCGCGTGGAGCGTGCCCTGCGCGCCTCCGGCATCGCGCCGGGCACGCTCAAGATCGAGATCACCGAGAGCGTCATCCTCCAGCTCACCGCCGAAGTGGCGGAGACCATGAGCCGCCTCAAGGCGCTGGGGGTGGAGCTGTACCTGGACGACTTCGGCACGGGCTACTCCTCCCTCTCGTACCTGCACCGCATCCCGCTGGACGCGCTCAAGATCGACCGCTCCTTCGTGGGCCCCAACGCCGGCGCCGAGAGCCCGCACCTGGTGCGCACCATCGTGGCCATGGCCCAGGCCCTCGGCGTCACCGTCGTCACCGAGGGCGTGGAGCGCGCCGAGACCCTCCACGAGCTGCGCCGCCTGGGCTGCCAGTACGCCCAGGGCTACTTCTTCGCCCACCCCCTCGCCGAGCCCGCCGCCACCGCCCTCCTGGACGCGGACCCAGTTTGGTGAGTGCGGGAACCGGATTCCCCGTGATCGGTATCTACATGTAGGGGATCTGTTCGCGGCGACTCTCTGGGGGGAGTGGAATGGAAGATCTTGAGCGCGAGATACGGGAGCGGCTCCCGGCGCTGACGCCGAGCCAGTTGCGGCAGGTGCTGAACGTGATCCGTCCTATGACCGGTGAGGGGGTTCAGGGCACGCCCGGGTACGACCGGGCCCGGTTCGCGGGGATCTGGACCAAGGAAGAGGCGGACGAGATCGAGCGGGCGATCGAAGAGCAGTGCGAGCGTGTGCAGCCGTATGGCACGTGAGATCCTCTTCGACACGAGCGTGATCATCGCCTACTTTCGTGGCGACCCGGCCGCCCACCACATCATCGGTTCCGTAAGCCGGATGCTGGTGCCCTGCATCGCCATGGGGGAGTTGTACTTCGGCGCGGAGCGGTCGCGACGGCGCGAGTCCAAGCTCGCGGAAGCCGAGTCTTTCGTCGCGGGAGCCACGGTCCTCGCCTGCGACCTGGAAACCGCGCGCCAGTACGGTGAGATCCAGCACCAGCTCCGCGCGAAGGGCCGGCCGATCCCGGACAACGACATCTGGATCGCCGCCATCGCGCAGCAGCACGATCTCACGGTTGCCACTCGCGACGCGCACTTCAGCGAGATAGAAGATCTGGACCTGCTGGCCTGGTAAAAGCGGGCTCACACAGAGACACAGAGGCACAGAGATGAATTCGTCTCTGTGCCTCCGTGTCTCTGTGTGAGATTCTTTTATGCCGGCCACTCGCCCGTGAGCTCGATCTCGCACAGCTCCGAGGGGCGCTCCGGGTCGTCGGCGTCGACGACGGCCCAGAGGCGGTCGGGGCGGTCGCGCCAGAAGGCGATCCCTTCCACCTTGCCGGTGAAGGGGGCGCCGGCGTCGTCCAGCAGCAGGGTCCAGCGGCCGCCGCGCTCGTCCAGGTAGCCAAGCACGGAGCCGGCCACGCGGCCGTCGCGGGTGGCGTCGGGGGAGTCTTCGGCGGCGGCGCTGAAATACACGCTGCCGGCGCGGGCCGCGGCGTCGGTGAAGCCCAGGCGCAGGGCGTCGATGGCGTCCAGGTCGTGCTGCACCACGTTGGCCAGGGCCGGCGGCGGGCCGGAGGGGTCGGCCAGGTACGCGAGGAGCGCGGCGAGGGGGAGGTCGCACGAGGCATCCACGGGGAGGTGGCCGTCGCGCGCGGCGCCGTTGCCGCGGTTGAAGAGGCGCACCACGCTGCCCACGAGCGCGGCGCCCTCCACGTTCATCTCGCTCCCGCTGAAGCGGCGCTCCGCGCGCAGGGCGGCGTACAGGGAGCTGGCGTCCACCAGCTTCACGGCGGGGTCGTCCGTCTCCAGGCGCCGCCCCACCAGGATGCGCTCGCGCACGGGCGACGAGCCCGAGCCGAAGGCAAGGAGCACCTCGGCCCCCTCGTGCGGCACGGTGACGCACGCCTCCAGGTCCGCCTTGAGGTGCTTGTTGCCGCGCACATCGTCAAACTGGCGCACGCCGCCCTCCGCCGCCTCCAGCGCGATGGCGCGCACGTGGGCCGTGGCGGGGTCCACCAGCGCCAGGAAGGCGGCGTCGTCCTGCACCACCGCCAGCCGCTCGCCCACCCACGCCACGCCGGAGCCCGCACGCACGTGCGCCGGCCGGTCCTGCTCGGGGTCCGCCCCCTCCGCGTACAGCAGCGGCGTGGAGCGGACTACCCGCGCCGTGAGCGCGGGATCGGGGCGGATGGTGCCGGGCGTGGTGGATTGCATGTGCGCTCTCTCCGCGATCCGCGTGCCTGATTTTTCTCACACAGAGGCACGGAGGCACAGAGAAGAACTTCTCCTCTGTGCCTCCGTGCCTCTGTGTGAGCCCTTCTGTTAAAGGACCCTCCTCAGCGCCGCGATCTGCTCGCTGACCGCGTCCGGCGCCGTGCCGCCGATGCCGGAGCGCGCCGCCAGGGAGGCGGCGGGGGAGAAGAGCAGCGCGAAGTCCGCCTCCGCGAAGTGCGGCGAGGCTTCGGTGAAGGTGCGGCGGTCCAGCTCGTCCACGCGGCAGCCGTTCTCCTCGGCGGTGCGCACCAGGCGGCCGACGGCGCCGTGGGCCTCGCGAAAGGGCATCCCGCGGCGCACCAGGAAGTCGGCCAGGTCGGTGGCCAGCATCCCGGCGTCCACGGCGGCGGCGCAGCGCTCGGCGTTGAGCTCCATCGTCCTCACCGTGCCGGAGACGGCGGGGAGGAGCGCCTCCAGGGTGTCAAAGGTGTCGAACAGGGCCTCCTTGTCCTCCTGGAGGTCCTTGTTGTACCCGGACGGCAGCCCCTTCAGCACGCTGAGGATGGCCGTGAGGTTGCCGATGAGGCGCCCCGCCTTGCCGCGCGCCAGCTCCATGGCGTCCGGGTTGCGCTTCTGCGGCATCAGCGACGAGCCGGTGCTGAACCGGTCCGAGAAGCGCACGAAGCCCCACTCGTGGGAGCCGAACACCACCAGATCCTCGGCCAGCCGCGACAGGTGGATGCCGATGGCGGCGCCCACGAAGAGCAGCTCCGCCACCCAGTCGCGGTCCGCCACCGCGTCGATGGAGTTGGGCGACACGGCGTGGAAGCCGAGCGTCTCCTTGAGGAGCACGCGGTCCACGGGGAAGGGGCACCCGGCGATGGCGCCGGACCCCAGCGGGAGCACGGCCGCGCGCTCGCGCGCCTGCCCCAGCCGCTCGCGGTCGCGCGCCAGCGGCCACGCGTGCGAGAGCAGCCAGTGCGCCGCGGACACGGGCTGCGCGCGCTGCATGTGCGTGTACGCGGGCATCACGGTGCCGCGGTGCGCCTCCGCCTGCTCCAGCAGCGCGCGCTGCAGCTCGCGCAGCGCCGCGTCCAGCCGCGCCACCGCGCCCACCGCCCACAGGCGCGAGTCGGTGGCCACCTGGTCGTTGCGCGAGCGGCCGGTGTGGAGCTTCCCGGCCACGTCCCCCGCCTCTTCGTAGAGCAGCCGCTCCACCAGCGAGTGCACGTCCTCGTCCGGAGCCGCGCGCCACTCGTCGGCCGTCCACGCATCGAGGCGGGCGGCCACGCGGTCCAGCCCCGCCTGCAGCCGCAGCCACTCCGCGTGCGACACCACGCCGGCCGCGGCGATGGCCGAGGCCCACGCCTGGCTCCCCGCCACGTCCTCGCGCCACAGGCGCATGTCCACCGGGAGCGAGCGGTTGAGCCGGTCCATCTCCGGCGCCGGCTCCGCCGCGAAGCGGCCGCCCCAGAGGCGGGGGGGCGGTGCGATCTCGAAGGTCGGTGCGGTGTTGGGCATCGGTGCGTATCCCGGATGACGGTGGAGAAGTGCGTTAGTGCGTGAGTGCGTGAGTGCGTTGAACTGCTGAAAAGCGCACTCACGCACTAACGCACTCACGCACTTCGTTTCAAACCTGTGCCGCTTCCTGGGCCTTCAGCGCGGCGACGCGCATGGGGAGGCCGTAGAGCCGGATGAAGCCGGCAGCGTCGGCCTGGTTGTAGACGTCGTCCTCGCCAAAGGTGACGAAGCGCTCGTCGTACAGGGAGAAGGGCGAGGTGCGGCCGGCGACCGTGTGGGTGCCGCGGTACAGCTTAAGGCGCACGTCGCCGGTGACGCGCTGCTGGGTGACGTTCACCAGGGCGTCCAGGGCGGCGCGCTCGGTGGTCCACCAGCGGCCCTCGTACACCAGGTCCGCGTAGCGCGGGGCCAGCGCGTCCTTGAGGGCCAGCGTGCGGCGGTCCAGCACGAGCTGCTCCAGCTCCGAGTGCGCGGCGAAGAGCAGGGTGCCGCCCGGGGTCTCGTAGATCCCGCGGCTCTTCATCCCCACCAGCCGGTCCTCCACCAGGTCGATGCGCCCCACGCCGTGAAGCCCGCCGATCTCGTTGAGCCGCTCCAGCAGCGCCACCGGCGACAGCGCCTCGCCGTCCACCGCGACGGGGGTGCCCTCGTCGAAGGTGATCGTCACGTACTCCGCCTTGCCCGGGGCGTTCTCCGGCGAGCGGGTCATGAGGAAGAGGTCCTCGGTCGGCTCGTAGTTGGGGTCCTCCAGCGGGCCGCCCTCGTGGCTCACGTGCCAGATGTTGCGGTCGCGGGAGTAGATCTTCTCCCGCGTGGCCGCCACCTGGATGCCGTGCTGCGCCGCGTAGTCCAGCGCGTCCTCGCGCGAGCGGATGTCCCACTCCCGCCAGGGCGCCACCACCTTCATCTCCGGCGCCAGGGCGGCGTAGGTGAGCTCGAAGCGCACCTGGTCGTTCCCCTTGCCCGTGCACCCGTGGGCCAGCACCGTGGAGCCGATCTTCTGCGCCACGGCCACCTGCCGCTGCGCGATGATGGGCCGCGCCATCGAGGTACCCAGCAGGTACTTGCGGTTGTAGATGGCGCCCGCCCGCAGCGTGGGCCACACGAACCCGGTGAGGAACTCCTCGCGCAGGTCCTCCACGTAGCACGACTTGGCGCCCGACGCGATCGCCTTGGCCTGCAGCCCATCCAGCTCGTCGCCCTGCCCCACGTCGCCCGCCACGCACACCACCTCGGCGTCGTAGTGCTCGCGCAGCCAGGGCACGATGATGGAAGTGTCGAGTCCGCCGGAGTAGGCGAGGACGATGGTCTGGGGCATGGTCGGGGTCTCCAGGTTTATGTTGGGCGGAGGGCTTCCGCTCGATCTGCTAGGTCCAGGGAAGTGCGTTAGTGCGTTGGAGTGCGTGAGTGCGCTTAACCGCTGTTCAAACGCACTCACGCACTAACGCACTCACGCACTTACAGTTCTTTCACCACCGCGATCTCGTCGCACTTCTCCAGCTTCGCGCAGCCGCGGCAGTCCGCCCACACCTTCAGGGGGAACATCTCCTTGGGGACGGTGCGGTAGCCCTGCTTGTGGAAGAAGACGTCCTGCAGCGTGAGGGCGAACACGGTGCCGATGCCGTGGGCCTCGGCCTCCGCCTCGACGGCGGCGACCAGCTTGCGGCCCACGCCCATGCCGTGCGCGCGCTCGTCCACAGCCAGGGAGCCGAGCTCGGCGAGCTGCGGGGTGTAGACGCGCAGGGCGGCGCAGCCCAGCAGCTTGCCGGCGGGGTCCAGGGCGACCACGAACTCGCGAAAGGTGCGCGAGAGCTGAACGGTCGTCTTGTGCAGCATGAGCTGGCGGTCCGCGAAGTGGTTGATCAGCGCCTCGATCTGCACCACGTCCGCCAGCTTCGCCGTGCGCACGGTCACTTCGGCCTCGGTCGCGCTGTAGCCACCCGGCGCGCGGCGCTCGGCGGTTGGGACTGCGGTCATCATCAAAGCACCTCGTCCAGGAGGTCGATCCCGCGCCGCAGCTCGGCTTCCGAGACTACGAGCGGAGGGAGGATGCGCACCACGTCAGGTCCCGCGGTGCAGAGCAGCAGTCCGGCTTCCAGGGCCCGCGCCACCACCTCGGCGGCCGAGCCCTCCACTTCCACACCCCAGATCATCCCCGCGCCGCGCACGTCGCGCACGCGCGGGTTGCTCAGCGCCAGCGCGCCCAGGTGGTTGGCCAGCTCGTGCGACCTGCGGCGCACCCCCGCCAGGAACTCCGGGTCGCCGATCTTGCGGCAGGCGGCCAGGGCGGCGCCCGCCACCAGCGGGCCCCCGCCAAAGGTGGTGCCGTGGTCCCCCGGCTGCATGGCCGCCGCTACCCGCTCGGTGAGGAGCACCGCGCCCATGGGGAGGCCGCCGGCCAGCGGCTTGGCCAGCGTCATCAGGTCCGGCGTCACGCGCGCCATCTCGTGCGCCCACAGGTGCCCCGTGCGCCCCAGCCCCACCTGCACCTCGTCGAACACCAGCAGCGCGCCCGCGGCGTCGCAGAGCGTGCGCAGCGCCTCCAAAAAGGCGTGCGGCACGGGGAGCACGCCCCCCTCGGCCTGCACCGGCTCGATGATGACCGCCGCCACGGTGCCGCCGGCCAGCAGCTTCGCCACGCCGTCCACGTCGCCCACGCTGGCGAAGTGGACGCCCGGCATCAGGGGCGCAAAGGGCGCCTGGTAGGCCGGCCGGTCCGTCGCGGCGAGCGCGCCCATCGTGCGCCCGTGGAAGCTGCCGCGGAAGGCGATCACGTCCGAGCGGTCCTCGTGGCCCTCGGCGCGGGCCCAGCGCCGCGCGAACTTGAGGGCGCCCTCGGTGGCCTCCGCCCCGCTGTTGCAGAAGAAGACGCGGTCGGCGAACGAGTTCTCCACCAGCCACTCGGCCAGCTCGCCGGCGGGGCGCGTGCGGAACAGGTTGGAGGTGTGCACGACGCCCGCGTCCAGCGCGGCGCGGATGGCCGCGGCCACGTCCGGGTCGCCGTAGCCCAGGGCGTTCACCGCGATCCCGCTGGTGAAGTCCAGGTAGCGGTCGCCCTCTTCGGACACGAGCCAGCACCCCTCGCCATGGGTGAAGACGGGCCCCGCCGGGCGGTACACGCCCAGGAGCGCGCTCGTGTTCGGCATCGCAGCGGTCGCCGTCATCCCCATGCTCCCTCCGGGGTCGCCCCCGTCCTCGCCCGCTGGGGCGCGTGCACGCGGGTTCCCGCGGCCGCGTCGCCCAGCATCTCCACCCCGCCGATCCGTACCGCCCCCACCCCCGCCTCCGCCGCCCGGGCCGCCGCGCGCAGCTTGGGCGCCATCCCCCCCGCCGCCGTGCCGTCCGCGATCAGTGCCTCCACCTCGTCCGCCGCGATCCCGCCCAGCACGCTTCCCTCGCGCAGCACGCCGGGGACGTTGGATACGAAGAGGAGCTCGCCGGCCTCCATCGCCGCCGCTACGGCCGCCGCCGCGTCGTCCGCGTTCACGTTGAGGGCCCGCCCGTCCGGCCCGCGCGACACGGGCGACACCACGGGCACCAGCCCCTGCGCGATCCACGCGTGGAGCAGCTCCGCGCGCACCCGCCGCACCTCGCCGATGCGCCCCATCGCCCCGCCGCGGGCAACCTCGGCCTCCAGCAGCGCCCCGTCCTCGCCCGAGATGCCCACCGCGTCCACGCCGGCCGTGAGCAGGGCGGATGCGATGCGCTTGTTGACGAGGCCGCTCAGCACCATGGCGACGGCGCGCATCCCGTCGTCGCTCGTCACGCGCAGCCCGTCGCGCCACTCCGGCTCCACCCCCAGCAGGCGCTGGAGCGAGGTCACTTCCTTGCCGCCGCCGTGCACCAGCACGGTCGCTCCCCCGCGCGCCGCCACCGCCGCCCCGAGCGCTTCCAGCCACTCGCGGTCGTCGGCCTCGTTGCCGCCCAGCTTGATGACGGCGACGCTCATCGCAGCCCCTCCGCCTCGCCGAGGCCGAACATCAGGTTCACGTTCTGCACGGCCTGCCCGGCGGCGCCCTTGAGCAGGTTGTCGATGGCCGCCACGACCGTCAGCATCGGCGCGGAGACCCCGGCGACGGGCGTCACCCCGATGGCCACGCGGTTGGTGCCGACGACGTCCGCCAGCGTGGGCGAGCGGTCTTCCATCACCTCCACGAAGGGCTCAGCGGCGTACGCATCCCGCCAGGGCGCCGCCGGGTCGGCCAGCGGCTCGCGCAGGGTCACGTGGATGGTCTCCAGGATGCCGCGCCGCACCGGGAGCAGGTGGGGCGTGAAGACCAGCTCCGGCGCCGCGCCGCCGCTCATGCGGGCGCCCTGGTCGCGCATCTCGGCCAGGTGGCGGTGCGTGTTCCCCAGCCCGTAGGCGCGGAAGTCCTCCGCCACCTCGGCGAACAGGTACTCGCGCTTCGCCGCCCGCCCGGCCCCCGTGACCCCGGACGCGGCGTTGACGATCACCGGCCCCGCCACGTTCCCCGCCCGCAGCAGGGGCGCCAGCGCCAGCAGCGCGGCCGTGGGATAGCACCCCGGGTTCGCCACCACCTCCGCCCCGCGGATGTGCTCGCGGTGAAGCTCGGGAAGGCCGTACACCGCGCCCCGCGCCCACTCCGGCGTGTCCGCCCCCGGCACGCGCAGGTCCGCCGAAAGGTCCACCACCCTGGCCCCCGCCCGCAGCGCCCGCTCCGCCCAGCGCGCGGACTCGCCGTGCGGAAGGCAGCAGAGCACCACGTCGCAGGTGGCCAGATCCGCGTCTTCAAGCCGCACCAGCGGCAGCTCGGGCGCGCCCCTCACCACCCGGGACAGCATCGCCCCCGCGTCGCTCTGGGAGCTTGCGAGGGCGAGGGCCGCCCCTGGGTGCGCCGCCAGGAGCCGAACCGCCTCCTGCCCCGCGTAGCCGGTTGCGCCCAGGACACCGACCCGGACGCGAGAGAATCCATTCATTGATTAGAATATAAAACCGTTTCTCTGGATGGTCAACCACTATTCTGCATATTCATGCGCTCTTCTCCTCTGTGCCTCCGTGCATCTGTGTGAGCCATTCTTGCAACGATGTCGTGCCGACCTACAACCAGGGGAGGCGGGGATGGGAGCAGCGTGGGAGTATCGCGGCCGGTGGGCGCTGGTCACGGGCGCGTCGTCCGGCCTGGGCGAGGAGTTCGCGCGGGCGCTGGCGCGGCGGGGGATGAACCTGGTGCTGGCCGCGCGCCGCGAAGACCGGCTGCGCGCGCTGGCCACCGCCCTCCACACCGAGCTCGGCGTGGAGACGGCGGTGGTCCCCGCGGACCTGGCCAAGCCCGGCGCCGCCGGCGTGCTCTGGCTGGAGGCGAGCGACGGGCGCCCCATCCACCTCCTGGTGAACAACGCCGGCTTCGGGCTCAAGGGCCGCTTCGACGAGCTGGCCGCCGAGCGCCAGACGGAGATGGTGCGCGTCAACTGCACGGCGCCGCTGGAGCTGGCCCACTTCGCCGTGCGCGACATGCGCCCGCGCGGCGCGGGGGGGATCATCAACGTGGCCTCCGTGGCCGGCTACCAGCCCATCCCCTTCCTTGCCACCTACGCGGCGAGCAAGGCCTTCGTCATCGCCCTCTCCGAAGCCCTCGCCGAGGAGAACCGCGACGCCGGGCTGCGCGTGGTGACGCTGAACCCCGGCCCCGTCGCCACCGAGTTCCAGGACGTGGCCGGTACCGTCTTCGGCTCCGATCCCGTGGGCCTGCGCACGCCCGCCCAGGTGGTCACGGCCGCCCTGGCGGCGCTGGAGTCGGGGCGCCGCACCGTCACGCCCGGCTTCATCAACCGCCTGAGCACCATCGTGGTGCGCGTGGCCCCGCGCGGCGTGGTGGTTCGCACCGCCAAGACCATCATGAAGAAGATGCGCTAGCTCACACAGAGACACAGAGGCACAGAGAAGAAGTTCCTCCTCTGTGCCTCTGTGTCTCTGTGTGATGCCCTTTATTCGACCCGCAGCGCCTCGCTCGGCTGCACGCGCAGGGCACGGCGGGTGGGCACCACGCACGCGGCCATGCACACCGCCACCATGAGCGCCGCGTACGCCGCGAGCATGGCGTACTGCCCCGCCGAGAGCGCCCCGGGCCGCATCCGGATCGCGGTGTCCGGCTGGTGGCCCGGGATGACGAGCGCCGCCAGCGTGACGAGGACGAAGCCGACCGCCACGCCCACGCCCACCTGGATGAGCGGCCGCCGGAAGATGGCGGCGACCACGCGCCGCCGGGGCGCGCCCAGCGCCACGCGCACGCCGATCTCGCGCGTGCGCCGCGCCACGGTGAACGACATCACGGCATAGATGCCGGCCAGCGAGAGGAGAACCGCGACGGCCGTAAGCCCGAGCGTGATCCTCATCCACATGCCGATGATCCACAGCAGCGGGTCGCTGATCTGGTCCAGCCGCCGGACCTCCGCGATGCGCAGCGTGGGGTCCACCGACGCTGCGAGCTCGCGCACGCGCGGGGTGGCCGCCAGCGGGTCGCCCTGCGTGTGCACGATCATGTGGATGGGTCCCGCGCTCCCCGCCACCGTCGGCAGGTACACCCCCGCCACGCGCTCCGCCTGCAGCGCGTGGCCGATCCCCAGCTCCTTCACCATCCCGACGATCTCGAACCAGGGCTGCGCGGCGCCCCCCTCGCCGCGCTTCGCGAAGCGCACCTGCCGGCCGATGGGACTGCGCCCCTGCAGGTGAAGGTCCACGAAGCCCTGGTCCACCACCACCGCGCGCCCGTTGGGGGCGAGGTCCGCGGCGGTCAGGGAGCGCCCGGCGAGGACGGGCGCCTCCAGCACCTCGAAGTACGACGGGTCCACGGACGCGATGCTCACGATCACCGGCTCGGTGACGGCGCCCGCGGGGGCGTCCAGCTCCACGAGGCGCTGGCTGTACGCGTCGCGCGGGAGGTCGCTGGCGAAGGTGACGCCCCGCACGCCCGGCTCCGCGGCCACGCGCTGGCGCAGCCGCTCCAGCGCGGGCGCCAGGCGCGCGCTGTGCGCGGCCGAGTCCGCGGCGTCCGTGTCGAGCTGCATCGCCAGGTACTCCGCGCTCGCGAAGCCCACGTCGTGCGAGCGGATGCGCATCGACTCCCGCTGCTGGAAGAAGAGCGAGACGGGAAAGGCCACCGTGAACGCCACCTGCGTGACGATGATCGCCGTCCACACGCCGCCGAAGCGCACCCCGCTGCCGGCGGTGCCCTGCCTGAGGCGCGTCCCCAGCCCGTGGGTGATCTTGCGGGCGGGCACCACGCCGGCGATGCCCGCGCCCAGCAGCGTGAGACCGGCCGCGTAGAGGATGGCCTGGGGCGTAAGGCGCACGTCGAACCAGAAGGGGAGCGGCCCCATGTTCACTTCCAGGAACTCGACGCCCCAGCGGCGCAGCGCGAACTGCGCGGCGGCCAGCCCCGCCACGGCCGCAACCGCGCCCAGCACCAGCGCCTCCGCGAAGAGCTGCGCCACGATGCGCCCGCGGCTGGCGCCCAGCGCGCTGCGCACCACCAGCTCCCCCTCGCGCGAGGCCGCGCGCGCGAAGAGGAGCAGCGCCACGTTGGAGCAGATGAGCACCAGGAGCGTGACCGCGAACAGGTTGATGGAGAGCATCGCCTGCATGTCGCTCGAGCTCTTCTGCGGGAAGTAGCTCGTATACGGCGTGACGTGCGGCTGCAGGTGCCGGTGCGTCTGCGGGGTGGCGGCGGCGGCGCGGCGCCCGAAGGCGTCCAGCTCCGCCTGCGCGTCCTTCATCGTGGCGCCCGCCGCCAGGCGGCCGAAGACGCTCACGTCCGGCCCCTCGCGCGGCGCGGGCGCCAGGGCATCCGGCCGAAGCGGCGTCCACAGCTCGTGCGACACGGGGAAGCCGAAGCCCTCCGGCATCACCCCCACCACGGTGGCGTACGCGCCGCCAAGCTGCACCGTGCTCCCCACCGCGCGCGGGTCGCCCGCGAACCGCTTGCGCCACACGTCGTGGCCCAGCACCACCACCGGGGGCGCGCCCGGCCGCTCGTCCGCCGGCACCAGGGTGCGGCCCAGCAGCGGCGGCTCCGGCGCGATGCGGAACGCGGTCGCGGTGACCTCGGCCGCGCGCAGGGGCGCGCCCACGTCGCGGCCCACCACCAGGTTGAGCGAGACGTCGCGGAAGGCGCCCAGCTCCGTCACCGAGCGCACCGCGCCGCGCCACACCAGGAAGTCGCTCAGCGTGCGCTGCTCCTCCTCGTTCGCGGACGCGTCCCAACTGTGGATCTGCACGACGCGCTCGCCCTGGGGGAGCGGGAGCGTGGGGTAGAGGAACTGGCCCACCATCACGAAGGCGATGGAGCCCGCCCAGATGGCGAACGCCATGGCCAGCCCGCCCACCAGGGTGAGCCCGGGGTACTTCAGCAGCATCCGGCCGCCCAGCTTGAAGTCGAGCCCGAGCCCGCCAAAGAGCGAGCCGTGGTCCGTGCGGGTCCTTCTCATCGTGTGCTCCGGTGGGGGTGTGCGATGCCGGCCGTAGGAGGGCCAGATCCGTTCCCATCGCCTCCCCGCCGCATCGCGTTGGGGCGCAAGCACTTGGCTCCGCGCCCCCCGCGCGCCGCAGTCCGGTGGTGGGAATCGCCGTCCCACAACCGGACACGCCATTCATCACACGGAGACCCGGAGGCACGCAGATAGATGTCGTCTCCGTGTCTCCGTGTATCCGTGTGTTGCCTTCCTGTTTGGGGGGCGCAGTTCTTGCCGCCGCGGGGGGTCCTGACGCGCGCCAGCGGGGCGCGGAATCTCCCTCGCCAGAGACGCCATGACAGACGGCGGAGCGGAAAGCACGATGGGCATCCTGTCCCTGGGGAGCCAGACCATCGTGGGAGCCAGTCCGCTGATGCGCGAGGCGGTGGGGCGCGCGGTGGAGCTGGCTTCGTCCGGCGTGCCGGGCGTTCTGCTGGTGGGCGAGGCGGGCACGGGCAAGCAGTTGCTCGCGCGGGGGATGCACTACGCCGCCGCGCCGTACGACCCCTTCCTCCCCTTCAACGCCGCCGCCATCCCCGCGCCGCTGCTGGGCGCGGAGCTGTTCGGCACGCACCCGTCCATGATCGCGGACGCGCCCCCGCCGCGCCGCGGGCTCACCGAGCTGGCGGGGGTGGGCACCCTGTACGTGGCCGATCTCACGCGCCTCCCCCTCGCCCTTCAGCGCCGCCTGGCCGACGCCGTCCGCGACCGCCACATCGTGCGCGAGGGGGGCGACGCGCCCGTGCGCGTGGGGTGCCGCGTGGTGGCCGCCGTGTCGTCGCCGCCCGAGACGGCGCTGGAGGCCGGGCGGCTGGACGAGGCGCTGTACGCCGCGCTCGCGCCGGGCCGGGTGGACCTCCCCCCGCTGCGCGAGCGCCCCGGCGACGTGCGCCTGCTGGCCGAGCTCTTCGCCGGCGGCCCCGGGCGGCTGGACGACGAGGCGGTCACCACCCTGGAGGAGCACCCCTGGCCCGGCAACGTGCGCGAGCTGAAGCACGTGGTGGAGCGCGCCGCCCAGCTCGCCGGCGACGCCCCGGTGCGCGCCGAGCACCTCATCGTCCTCCACCGCACGGCGCGCTCGGGGCTCTCCAACCAGCTCTCGCCCCCCGCCGCCGTCATCCACATCCCCTCGGGCGGCAAGCCGCTGCACCGCGTGGAGGGCGAAGCCGTAGCGCTCACCCTGGGCATCACGCGCGGCAACCAGAGCGCCGCCGCCCGCATCCTCGGCATCTCCCGCCCCACGCTGGCCCGCAAGCTCCGCGAGCACGGCATCGCCAGCCATGGCGCGGACTGAAAAAGTGCGTGAGTGCGTGAGTGCGTGAGTGCGTGAGTGCGTTGAACCGCAGTCAAGCGCACTCACGCACTCACGCACTCACGCACTTTCGTCTCCGGTTTGCCCAAATCGGCGCAGCGGGGTACAATTGGGGGCTAACCAGAGCGCAAAACGCGAAGTGCGAGAGGGATAGATGAGCGTTGAAGCCAGCCGTGGCTACCGGCCGCAGGGCAAGGACAACGGGGTGGTGAAGAGCAAGGGGACGGTGAACATCCCCCTGCTCGCGGGGCAGCAGCCGCTGGAGCACCGCGCGCGCAAGCCGGAATGGCTCAAGGTGCGGGCCCCGGGCAGCCCCAACTACCTGCGTCTCAAGCAGCTCATGCGTGACCAGGGCCTCCACACCGTGTGCGAAGAGGCCCACTGCCCCAACATCGGCGAGTGCTGGGAGAGCGGCACCGCCACCTTCATGATCCTGGGCGACGTGTGCACCCGCGCGTGCAAGTACTGCGCGGTGGCCCACGGCCTCCCCACGGAGCTGGACGAGGACGAGCCGCGCCGCGTGGCCGATTCGGTGGTCACCATGGGGCTGGAGCACGCCGTGGTCACCTCGGTGAACCGCGACGAGCTGAAGAACGGCGGCGCCGAGATCTACGCGGAGGTCATCCGCCAGATCCACGCGCGCCAGCCCGGGTGCACGGTGGAGGTGCTCGTGCCCGACTTCAAGGGCAACGAGACGGCGCTGCGCATCGTGGTGGAGGCGGGGCCCGAGATCCTGGCCCACAACATCGACACGGTGGAGCGGCTGGCCAAGCACCTCCGCCCCGGCGGGCGCTACTGGCGCTCCATCTCCATGCTGGGCGCCGTCAAGCGCATGAACCCGCGGCAGCTCACCAAGAGCGCCATCATCCTGGGGATGGGCGAGACCGAGGAGGAGATCTTCCGCTCCATGCGCGACCTGCGCGAGGCGTCGGTGGACGTGCTCACCCTGGGGCAGTACCTGCGCCCCTCGCAGCACCACGTGCCCCTGGACCGCTGGGTGACGCCCGACGAGTTCCGCCACTGGAAGGAAGTGGGCGAGCGGGAGCTGGGCTTCGGCCACGTGGAGAGCGGCCCCCTGGTGAGGTCGTCGTACCACGCCAAGGAGCAGGCGCGCACCATCGTGGCGCAGGGCCCCGGCAGCATCACCCAGATCCTGGAAGCCGACGTGGACTCCGCCGTCGTCATCGACGCCGCCGAGGCCGCCCTGCGCGCCCTCGGCGCCCCGCCGGTGCGCCCCGCGCCCCAGCTCGTGCAGATCGGGAGCCTGTAGCCCCATGCTCCCCGCCGCCGCGCCCGCTCCCTCCGCCCGGCTCACGCCTGAGGAGTACCTGGCCTTCGATCGCGCATCGGAGGTCTCGCACGAGTACGTGAACGGCGAGATCCGTGCGATGACGGTCGGCACGCTGGCGCACGGGGTGATCCTGACCCAGATCGCCTCGTCGCTGGTGAGCCAGCTTCGCGGCAGGCCGTGCGATGTCGTCAGTCAGGCGATTCGGGTAGGCATCCCGCGCATGCGCAACTACCTGATCCCCGATGTGGTGGTGGCGTGCGGCGGCACCGAGCTTGAGGACGATCAGCACGACACGATGCTCAATCCAGTGGTGATCATCGAGGTGCTTTCCCCCTCGACGGCCGCCTACGACCGTGGCGAGAAATGGGATATGTACAGGCGTATCCCGTCGCTGCGAGACTATCTCCTCGTCTCGCAGACGGAGCCGCTGGGGCATCGCTTCCAGCGCTCCAGCGAGGAGCAGCAACTATGGCAGTTTGGAGCGACGGAGGGACTGGACGCATCCGTCGCCCTGCAGTCCATCGGCTGCGTTCTCCAGATGGCCGATATCTATGAGCGAGTGTTGCCGGCCGAGTCCACGGAAGGATCGTCCACGCGGGAGGCGCCATGAGCGAGGCCGTCATCGGAATCGCGATCGCTAAGCGCACCGGCGAGATGCGGATCCTCACGCTGGATGAGTACTGGAAGCTGGAGGAGTGGAGCGAAGCTCGCTGGGAGTTCTGGAACTTCGAGCTGGACCCGGCCACCGGGGAGCCACGCCCCGAGGACCTTGCGGAGTATGGATTCGTGGTAGGCGGACCCAGGGTGATCCCTGGAGACATGGTGGAGGTCTCGCCCGGCCTGTTCAGGGAGGTCGAGGCTCTCACGAACCCGAGCAGTCCCTGATCGAGATCAAAGATGAGTGAATCAGAGACGATGACGGCGGAAGCGCCGCGCGAAGACCAGGCGGCCCCCGCGTCCGAGGCGGCCGAGGCGCAGCAGGCGGAGAGCGGCGAGGCGGGCCCGGACCGCGCCTGGCAGCAGTCCGCCAAACCCGAGCTGAGCGACGAGGAGCGCATGCAGGGGCTGGAGCCCGAGCAGCTCCGCCGCATGATGTACGACATGCTCCTGGCGCGCCGCTTCGAGGAGAAGACGGCGGAAAGCTACGCCCTGGGCAAGATCGGCGGCTTCTGCCACCTGTACATCGGCCAGGAGGCCGTGGCCGTGGGCGCCATCCACGCGCTGCGCAAAGACGACTACGTGATGACGGCGTATCGCGAGCACGTCCACGCGCTGCAGTGCGGCATCACCCCCGGCGCCGTGATGGCCGAGCTGTACGGCCGCGCGGACGGGTGCAGCAAGGGGAAGGGCGGCTCCATGCACATGTTCAGCGCCGAGCACAACTACCTGGGCGGCCACGGCATCGTGGGCGGGCAGGTGCCGCTGGCGCTGGGCGTGGCGTGGAAGATCAAGTACCGCAAGGAAGACCGCGTGATGCAGGTGTACCTGGGCGAGGCGGCCGTCAACCAGGGCGCCTTCCACGAGTCGCTGAACATGGCCGCGCTCTGGAAGCTGCCGCTGGTGACCATCGTGGAGAACAACCGCTTCGGCATGGGCACGGCGTGGGAGCGCGCCTCGTCGCTGTACGACATCTCGCAAAAGGCCACGGCCTACGCCATGAACTCCGCCGTGGCGGACGGCATGGACGTGCTGGACATGTACCGCGTGGCCAAGGAAGCCCACGACCGCGCCCGCGCCGGCGAGGGCCCCACGCTCATCGAGGCGCGCACCTACCGCTTCGTGGGCCACTCCATGTCCGACCCCGTCTCCGGCGTGTACCGCACCAAGGAAGACGTGGAGCGCGAGAAGGCCAAGGACCCCATCCGCATCTTCGCCGACCTCCTGGCGCGCACCGGCATCCTCTCGCAGGAAGAGCTGGAGAAGATGGACGCCGAGGTCAAGCAGATCTCCGAGGAAGCCGCCGACTTCGCGGACAACTCCCCGGAACCGGCGGTGGACGAGCTGTACACCGAGATTTACGCCGAAGAGAACGTCAACGGTCGACTCTACTTCGACATGAGGAATCGCTGAAGATGGCGGTCATTACCTACCGCGAAGCCCTTAACCAGGCGCTCGCCGAAGAGATGCAGCGCGATCCCGACGTCTTCCTGATGGGCGAAGAGGTCGGCGTGTACAACGGCGCGTACAAGGTTTCCAAGGGGCTGCTGGAGCAGTTCGGGGAGCTGCGCGTGGTGGACACGCCCATCACCGAGCTCGGCTTCGCCGGGCTGGGGGTGGGGGCGGCGATGACGGGGATCCGGCCCGTGATCGAGTTCATGACGTGGAACTTCGCGATCCTGGCCTTCGACCAGATCTTCAACGCCGCCAGCAAGATGCGCAGCATGAGCGGCGGCCAGTTCAACATCCCCATCACCTTCCGCGGGCCGAGCGGTGCGGCGCTGCAGCTTGGCGCGCAGCACTCGCAGGCGCTGGAGTCGCAGGTGGCGCACTATCCCGGCGTCAAGGTGGTGGTGCCCGGCACCCCGGCGGACGCCAAGGGGCTGCTCAAGGCCGCCATCCGCGACGACGACCCGGTGTGCGTCTTTGAAGGGGAGATGCTGTACAACCTCAAGGGCGAGGTGCCCGAGGACGACGACTTCATCATCCCGCTGGGCGTGGCGGACCTGAAGCGCGAGGGGAGCGACGTCTCCATCATCACGCACGGCAAGATGATCCACGTTGCCCTGCAGGCCGCGGCGCAACTGGAGAAGGATGGCATCCAGGCCGACGTGCTCGACCTTCGCTCGCTGCGCCCGCTGGACACGGAGTCCATCATGCGCACCGTGGCCAAGACGAACCGCGTTGTGCTGCTGGAAGAGGGCTGGCCGTACGGCGGGATCACGACCACGGTGGCCGCGCTGATCCAGGAAGAGGCCTTCGACGAGCTCGACGCCCCCATCCTGCGCGTGACCCAGGCCGACGTCCCCATGCCGTACGCCAAGGCCATGGAGCGCGCCGCCAAGCCCAGCGCGGAGATGGTGGTGGAAAAGGTGAACCGGGTGCTCTACAGATAGTGCGTTGGTGCGTGAGTGCGTGAGTGCGTTGAAAGACGCAGTTGCTCACGCACTTACGCACTCACGCACTTACGCACTTCTGAACGGAAGCTGAAATGGCCACGAAAGTCTACATGGAAGCCCTCTCCCCCACGATGGAGGAGGGGCGGATCAGCACCTGGCTCAAGAACGAAGGCGACGAGGTCAAGGAGGGCGACGTCCTCGCCGAGGTCGAGACCGACAAGGCCACCATGGAGCTGGTGGCCCGCGGGAGCGGCCTGCTCCGCAAGCGCATGATCGGCGACGGCGACACGGCCAACGTGGGCGTGGTGATCGCCGTGATCGCGGCGGCGGACGAGGACATCGCGGCGCTCACCGGCGGGGCCGAGGTGCAGGCGTCGCAGGGGCCGCAGAGCGGGGCGGAGAAGCCCGCCACCCCCGATGCCTCCGCGGCGAAGACGCCCCAGCAGGCCGACGTGGCCGCGGCCACCACGGCGCTCGCCGGCTCCGAGCACACCGAGGAGGACCAGGCCGAGCGCGGCAGCCCCGGCGAGACGGTGGCGGGCGAGAAGCCCACGCCCACGCCGGACGCGGGCACGCGCCCCGGCACCCGCGAGGGCGAGCCGTCCATCGTGGCGCAGGGCGGCGACGGGCGGGTGAAGGCGTCGCCGCTGGCCCGGCGCATGGCGGCCGAGGCGGGGGTGGATGTGGGCTCCATGCGCGGCTCCGGGCCCGGCGGGCGCATCGTGCGCCGCGACGTGGAAGAGGCCATGAAGTCCGGCGGGGCGCAGCCGCAGCAGCCGGCGGCCCAGCCACAGGCCGAGGCCCCGCAGCCCCAGCCGCAGGCGGCCGCGCCGGCCGCGCCGCGCCCCACGGCGGACGGGCAGGACGTGCCGGTGTCGCAGATGCGCAAGGCCATCGCCAAGCGCCTCTCCATGTCCAGCGGCCCCGTGCCCCACTTCTACCTCACGGTGGAGGTGGACATGGGCGAGGCCAACAGGATGCGCGCGCGCATCAACGAGCGCTTCGCGGGCGACGGGGTCAAGGTGTCGCCCAACGACCTGGTGATCCGCGCCGTGGCCGGGGCGCTGCGCAGGCACCCCTGGGTCAACGCCTCGTGGTCCGGCGACACCATCCGCCTGTACGACCGCGTCAACATCGGCGTGGCGGTGGCGGTGGAGGAGGGGCTCATCACCCCGGTGATCTTTGACGCGGACCGCAAGGGCGTGTCGGAGATCAGCAGGGAGGTGAAGGAGCTGGCCGGGCGCGCGCGGGAGAAGAAGCTGAAGCCGGAGGAGTACACCGGCTCCACCTTCTCCATCAGCAACCTGGGGATGTTCGGGATCGAGGAGTTCACGGCGGTCCTCAACCCGCCCGAGGCGGCCATCCTGGCCATCGGCGCCTCGGTGGACAAGGTGGTGGCGGTGGACGGCGAGATGCAGATCCGCCCGCGGATGCGCGTCACCCTCACCTGCGACCACCGCGTGATCGACGGGGCCACGGGCGCGGAGTTCCTGCGCACCTTCAAGAGCTTCCTGGAAGACCCGATGCTGATGATCGCGTAAAGAAAAAACGGGGCGCACACGGAGACACGGAGGCACAGAGACGAAGTCATCTCTGTGCCTCCGTGTCTCCGTGTGAGACTAACCCTTTTCTTTCCATGTGCAAACGCTAGATTGGCGTTGCGTCGCCCTTCCGCCCGAACCCCGCTATCCCATGCTCCGCACCTCCCTCCTGGCCGCCGCCGGGATCGCGCTCGCGCTCCCCCTCCACGCGCAGACGCCCATCCGCTCCGGGCAGACGCTGCGCGGCGAGCTCACCGCCAGCGACCCCAAGGCGGACGACGACTCGCACTTCGACGTCTTCACCTACCGCGGCCGGCGGGGGGAGAACGTCACCTTCACGCTGCGCTCCACGGCGTTCGACGCCTTCCTGACGCTGGGGCACATGGCCGCCGGCCAGTTCAAGCAGCTCGAGAGCGACGACGACGGTGCCGGCGGCACCGACGCGCGCATCACCGTAACCCTTCCCGCGGACGGCGAGTACTCGCTGCGGGCCAACACCCTGAGCGCGGGGGAGATGGGCGCCTACACGCTCACCGCGGCCACGGGCGCGGCGACGGCGGGCGGCGGCACGGGCACGCCCCCCGCCGCCACCGGCACCATCCGCGTGGGGCAGACGGTGAACGGCACCCTCGCCTCCACCGACCCCACGCTGGAAGACGGCACTCACTACGACCTGTGGCGCTTCACCGGGAGCGCCGGGCAGCGCGTGGAGGCGGTGCTCAAGTCCACCGAGTTCGACGCGTACATGGCGCTGGGGCGGGTGAAGGGGGGCGAGGTTGAGGTGCTCGGCTCGGACGACGACAGCGGCGGGGGCAACGACGCCCGCGTGCGCGTTACCCTTCCCGCCGCCGGGGAGTACGTGCTGCGCGCCAACTCGCTGAGCGAGGGCGAGACGGGGGCGTACACCCTTACCCTGGGCACCGCGCCCGCCGTTCCCCCCGCGCCGCGCCCGCAGGCCGTGCGCGCGGGGCAGACGGTCAACGGCAGCCTCTCGGCCAGCGACGCCAAGGCGGGCGACGACTCGTACTACGACGCCTGGGTGTACGAGGGGCGCGCGGGCGAGCGGCTGCGCATCACCCTGCGCTCCTCGGCCTTCGACGCCTTCCTCAGCGTGGGCCAGGGGCTGGGCGAGGCGTTCGACGACCTCCAGACCGACGACGACGGCGCCGGCGGCACCGACGCGCAGGTGGAGGTCACCCTGCCGCGCGCGGGGAGCTACATCATCCGCGCCAACACCCTCACGGCCGGCGAGACCGGGTCGTACACCCTCACCGTCACGCGGCTGTAGCCGCCCACTCACCTGAAGGGACGATGAACTCATTGCGACGAGGCGCCGCGGCGGCGCTCCTGATGGCGGGCGCCGCCGTCCCCGCCCTGGGGCAGGTTATCCCGGCCATCCGCGTGGGCCAGACGGTCACCGGCACGCTGGCGGAGAGCGACCCCACTCCCAACGAGCGGGGCCGCTTCAAGGTGTACCGCTTCGAGGCCGTGGCGGGGCGCCCCTACCTGGTGACCCTGCGCTCGGGCGACTTCGACGCGTACCTGCGGGTGGCGCGCAACATGGGCGGCATCACCGACGTCCTCAAGGAAGACGACGACCGCGGCGGCAACACCGACGCGCGCATCCGCTTCCAGGCGGAGAAGGCGGGCACCTACCTGATCGTGGCCCAGTCGCTGGAGGCGGAGGGGAAGGGCGCCTTCACCCTGCAGTTGGCCGACGCGCCCGCGCCCGTCAACACGGCGCCGCGCCCCGTGCAGCTCGACCAGCCGGTGCAGGGAACCCTGGGCGAGACGGACGCGGTGGAAGACGACGAGACGTTCTACGACAGCTACACCATCCGCGGGCGCGCCGGGCAGCGGCTGCAGGTGGAGATGGCGTCGGACTCGTTCGACACCTACCTGAACATCGGGCGGATGGAGAACGGCCAGTTCGTCTCCAAGTCCACCGACGACGACGGCGCGGGCGAGGGCACCAACTCGCGGATGCGGGTGACGCTGGAGGAGGACGGCGAGTACATCATCCGCGCCAACTCGGTGAACGTGGGCACGGGCCCGTACACGCTGCGCGTAACGGAGCGCGCCGCCTCGCGCCCCGCCACCCCGCAGGCGCTGCGCGCGGGGACCGACGTGCGCGGCACCCTGGCCGACGGCGACGCGGAGTCGGACGAGGGCGCGCTCTACGACCTGTGGACGTACACGGGCCGCTCCGGCGAGTCGCTCACCATCACCATGGCCTCCAGCGAGTTCGACACGATGCTGGCGGTGGGGCGCATGGAGAACGGCCGCTTCCAGGAGATCTCCAGCAACGACGACGGGCCAGACGGCACCAACTCCCGCCTGGAGGTAACCCTCCCCGGCAACGGCGAGTACGTGATCCGCACCAGCGCCCTGGGCGGCGAGGGCGTCGGCGCCTACACGGTGCGCCTCGAAAGCCGCTGAACTGAAGGCTCACACGGAGACACGGAGGCACAGAGGAAGAAGTTCTCCTCTGTGCCTCCGTGTCTCTGTGTGAGCCCCTAGTCTTCTTCGGTGACGCTCTCCTGCAGGCTGATCGTCCAGATCCAGTTGCGCTTGGACTTGGACACGGGGATCAGCGTCTCCGGCCCGTCGCCCACCTGCACGCGCACCATGCGGAAGTACACGGGCACGGTGAGCACGTAGTGGGCGCGCGAGTCCGTGCGGTTCGTCACCCGCACGCCGCCCTCGATGGGGACGATGGTCTCGGTGCGGTGCCCCGCCGTGATCTGCGCGGTGGCCTCGCGCACCTCGCGCAGCCACAGCGTGGCCGAGCCCCCGTGCTGCAGCGTCGCGAAGCGGATGACCACCTCGGGCCCTTCGGGGGTGAACTCCACGGGCGCGGTGGCGCCGGACGGAAGCGTGCTGCGCCGCTGCACCGACACGCTCTGCTGAGGCGTGGCGGGCGAGCCGTGCGCGTGCACGGTCTCTTCGCGGCGCGCGCCGGCGGGCACGGCGGCGGCGGTGGGCCGCGCGGGAGCGCCGTCCAGCATGCGCAGGATCCCCGCGGCGAAGGGGCCCGGGTTCTCGCCCGCCACCGACTCCACCCGGTCGGACACCCAGGCGCGGCCGGACTGCGTGCTGATGGTGGCCAGCAGCGCCAGCGTGGCGATGACGGCCGCGCGCAGGATCATCCCCGCGCTCAGGGGGCCGGTGGCGGAGCGGCGCACGCGGGTGCGGTCCATGGCGGCCAGCGCCAGGGCGCGCTTCCCGGGGTCGGGGAGCTCCACCGGCAGAACGGCGATCAGGGAGCTCACCGTGGCGGAGCGGCGCTCCACCTCGGCGAGGCGGGCGGCGCAGTCGGCGCACTGGCCCAGGTGGATGCGCGCGCGCCGGTGCGCCTCGCGGTCCAACTGGCGGTCCAGGTATCGTAGCAGGTCCGTTTCCCCCAGGTGGGTACGCGGACCGATCCTAAAAGTCATCGAAGGCTCTCGGTCGTTGAGGGAGAGAGCTCCGCGGAAAGCTTCTTGAGCGCACGGGCCAGCATCGTTCCCACCGAGCCGGTGGTGGTTCCCACCGCGTCGGCGATCTCGTGGTGCGCGAAGCCCTCTTCGCGCATCAGCAGCACCGTGCGCTCCTTCCACGAAAGCCGGTCCAGCGCCGCCCGCACCAGGCGGCGGCGCTCTTCGCTCTCGGTGGCCGCGTCCGGAGACGGGCCCATGTCGCCCACGGGCGCCCGCTCGGGGGACGCGCGCAGCAGCGTGAGCCAGCGCGCGCGCGAGCGGGCCGTGTCGCGCACCACGTTGGTGGCGACGGCGTAGAGCCAGGCCCGCACGTGGCGGTCCTGCGGCGGCCTCTCCACCAGCCGGACGAAGGCTTCCTGCGCCGCGTCCGCCGCCATGTCCGGGTCGCCCGTAAGGCGCACCAGGTAGCGGTAGAGGCCGTCGTAGTGCTCCAGGAAGAGTTTCGTGGGATTCAACGGCTCTTCCTCGTCGTACATCGGAGGCAAAGTGTCCCGTGGAGCCGCGGGCTCTCGATTGTCGAGGGTGGAACGCGCCGCGCGGATGGATTCTGACCGCTCGCGGACGTTCGGAAGGTATTGCGGGGGGCTCGGGGGCGGAAGTACATGGCTCACACAGAGGCACGGAGGCACAGAAAAAGAACATCTTCTCCGCGCCATGGGCGTCGCATGCCGTGTTGGCTGGGCTTCCATGTACATACCTGAGGGGGTGACGCGCCTAAGGTTGAGTGGGGCGGAAAATTCGGCTTGACCGTGATACACGTCCGGCGAGTTCCATCGAGGTGCACGGCCTGACGCGTGGGAAGCTCACTTGCCGCAATTGTGTAAGAACGCTAGTATTTCCGTATCGCCATCTTCGACAACCCGACCGATCTGTTTACGACTCCTTCCTTGGCCGTGCCGCGTCCCGCGTTGCGGGCCTGGGGAGTTTTTGCTGGCGCCCTCCAACAGGACTGAACGCGGGATGCTCATAGTTCGGTTGTGCACGCTCATCGCTCTTGTCTCGTGCGCGGCCGGATTGACCGGATGCGAATCCACGGCCGAGGTGCCGGTGATGCACGAATCACTGGCTTCTATCTCGGCGGGCGGGCAGACAACCTGTGCGCTGACTGCGTCCGGGGTGGCGTTGTGTTGGGGGCGAGGCACCGACGGGCAGCTTGGAAACGGCGCGAGCCGCAATAGCTCGGTTCCCGTTCTGGTGCGAGGCGGGCACGAGTTCAGTTCGGTCGAAGTGGGCTTTTACCACACCTGTGCGCTGACGCGCGCGGGCGAGGCGTACTGCTGGGGCGCAACTGGAAGAGATCAGAATGCCGGCCAGCTTGGCACCGGGACAGCAGACCGTGGGACGGAACAGCCGGCGCGGGTCGCGCCCGGGACCCGGTTCTTATCCCTGGCGGCGGGTCAGGTGCACACGTGCGGCCTCACCACAGAACGCACGGCCCTCTGTTGGGGGGACAACCATTGGGGGCAACTCGGGGATGGTACGACCACCAGTCGTACGTCTCCGGTTGCTGTCACGGGAAGCCACCGTTTCGTGGAGCTCGCTGTTGGCGATGCCTACTCGTGCGGAGTCCGGGATGACGGGCGCGTGCTGTGCTGGGGCGACAACTTTTCATACGGGGTCACCGGTGGCGAACACACCGCGGCAACCTGTGCGGATGGCTTCGATCGGCGCTGTACGCCTGAGCCGTTCCATGTAGCGCTACCGGAACTGGTGCGATATGTGAGCGCGGGCAGCGCCACGTGCGCGACGACCGCCGCCGGAGCGGTGTACTGCTGGGGTGGCAGTGTTCAAGCGCTTCGGCCAGTAGGCCAGAAGAGCGTTAACCTTTCGCGCGTCGAACTCGGCACGGGTCATGGCTGTGGCGTGAACCAGGCTGCGCGAGCTGAGTGTTGGGGTGCGCACAGGCTGGGTCAGCTCGGAAGCGGAGCAGCGCCTGACGACTACTCGGAGGCGCCGGTTGCCGTTTCCGGTGACGTGGAGTTCCGCCAGGTCAGCGCGGGGATGTTTCACAGCTGCGGCATCAGCGTCGATGGCGACGCCTACTGCTGGGGGGCGAACCGCGAGGGGCAACTCGGGACTGGGAGTCATACTGGACCCGATCTGTGCGGATTCACGCACCCGTGCAGCAAAGCGCCGGTGCGCGCGATAGCCGGCAAGCGTGAGGCCGAGTAGGGTACCCGACCGCAAGTAGTACCGTCCGTCGGGGTGTTCGAGGAAGCCTGGTCTTCGCGATGTATCTCCTCGCTGGCCGACGTCCGGCGCCACCGAACTCCACCAGGTTGGCCGGTCTGGGACTCGGTGCGTGGACACCGATGGTCGTTCTGCCGGTCGAAGCCCAACCGACTTCCAATCCAACAAGGGTGCGCAACCGTGCTTTCTGCAAGGCAACTTCTTATAACAACGGCGTTTCTGATCCTTGCCGCGTGTGACGACTTTTCGGGCCCCGTGGCTCCTGCTGAACCGATGCTCCAGAGAGGTCCCACGACGATTCAAGGGATCCCGGTTCGCGAGAACCGGTGGATGACGATCAGTGACGCGGATCTATGGAGCTACATCACAGAGCACGATACCACGATCGTTGTCGGCGTGAAGGCACCTGGCTCCGCGCGTGGAATGTACCGCGCTCATCGATTGGTATCCGACCCCGTGTGGCGAGGGGCTCTCCAAACGCTGGCGACCGTGCACGGAGGCAGCGTGCTCGATGTGGATCAGGTCATCCCGGCGGTGCGACTCCGAGTAGCGGATCTCGAGCAACTGCGGAGGCTACGCGCCCTTCCGTTCGTAGACTACGTTGAGCCCGCGGTCCTGAATGCGGCGGGTCCAGGGCCCGATGCCACGCCGACGAATGGATCTGGCCTTCGCCCCAGTGCGCGGATGTCGACCAGTAGCGGCAGCTCCGCACCTGACCAGAATCATGGTGCGTACTACCTGAACGGCGACAGCGTACCGTGGATCTTCCACTCGATGGAGATTGACCAGGCGTGGGCGCGGAGTACCGGGGCTGGAGTCACGGTCGCTCTCATCGACACGGGGATCGATCTATTCACCGGACAGATGGAGTTGTCCAACTTCACGCAGAAGAGAGTGTACGAGGGCGGAGAAGGGTTCCACGATGTGCATGGCCACGGCACACACCAAGCCGGTGTGCTCGCGGCAAAGCGTGACGGGGACCACGTAGTCGGTGTCGCGTACGGATCGACTCCCATCAGCATCAAGCATGGAAATGGGTTCCTGGACGTGTTCACTTGGCGGGTCGCTGCCGCCCTGGACACCGCGGTGAAGTACAACGCGAAAGTGGTCCAGATGGCCTTCCGTTCGGAAGACCAGAGCAACGCGGTATCTGATCGCCTGAGTCTCTACTACTGGGACCCTCAGTACGACGTTCTCTTCACCGCCGCAGTCGGCAGCGCCGGGTGGTTTGGGCAGATGCTGGATGGAGCGGTCTTTCCATCCGTCCACCCGGACGTGATGGCGGTTTCGGCGATCAACTTCACTAGCGATACGCGCTATTCTGGAAGTCACTACAGCAACAAGGTTGAGCTTTCTGCCTACCACGGGCAGCCGACAACCGGAGCGCGGGCACTGGGCGAACCCACCTGGACAACAAGCGGTAACAGCTCCAACGCATCTACGATCGTAGCAGGAATTGCGGCACTGGTCAGATCGAGATACCCTTGGATGCGCAACTACGAGGTCCGCCATCGCCTGATCAGCACCGCCCGGGACATCGGCCCGACGGGGCGGGACGCGGATTCGGGATACGGGCTCGTGATGGCGATGCGCGCGCTCGGCGGGATGTGGAACGCGGAGATTCTCGCGCATACGGTGAGCGGGGGCGGTTACAACCAGTCGCATACGCTCGACCTTGTTGCGAATCCGCTTGGAGGAGATGGACCCTACTCGTACCAGTGGGCAACCGGACAGACCGCCAGAACGATTCGCGTTACGGTGAGCCAGGGCGATCCTACGCATCACTATAGCGTCACCGTGACGGACCACTCGGACGGCACGACACACACCGCGACGTTTGCGATCAATCCCCCTCCCGGGAACACCACCTGCTCGGACCCTGCGGAGATCATCTGCTGATGGCGAATCTCCTCAGATCAGCGTTTCTGATCCTCGGTACCCTTGTTGTGTCGAGCTCCGCGGCCGCGCAGGCGGCCCGGACCGGCACCGCATCAGAGGTCGTGGATTCGCGACGAGATCAACTGGACGTCGGGACCACCACGGCCGCGCCACGGTCTGCCTCTCACGGTCCGCTACGTGCCGTGCCGTTCAACTCGGCCCCCGCGGTGCTGCAGCGGAAGAGCGAGCCTGCTGTCATGGAGATGCGGGCTCGTCCCAGGATGGTGGGGGCGGTGCTCGGTGGCGTGGTCGGTGGAGCCATAGGGTTTGCCGCTGGCTATGAGCTCGACAACGTCGAGCGGGCCGGGGGCGGCCGGGTCGGTTCCGCCACACTCGTGGGCACGGCATCAGGAATTGTCGTCGGGGCACTGCTCGGTAGTGCTGTGGGCTGGCTAATCGAACGCTGAAGCTTTCGCGCGGAGCACGCTCGAGAACTCAGATCGATTAGGCCTCTTCCGTGGAAAACCGCGGGAGAGGCCTCGTCACACCTGCCTGTGTCCTGTCCGCAGGCGAACCGCGCTTGGCGATGTGGATCAATCCACGGTCAGGAGCTTCTGTCGCTCCGCCGCAGCTCGTTCACCAGCCGGTGGCTGCGGCGCGTCGTTTCCGGCTCGCGGTACTTGGGGGATACGGAGAGGACGATGCGCACCGCCGTCTCCAAGTCCATGCGGTGGCCGGGGGAGACGTAGACCGGCTTCACGCCGTCGCGGGTGCGCACGGCCATGCCTACCGTTTCGCCCTGGTGCACCAGGGGGGCGGTGGAGCCGCGCGCGTGGCCCAGCTCCTCGTGCGTGCCCACCAGGATCGACTTGGCGCACCCGATGGTGGGCACGTCCCACAACACCCCGCCGTGGCAGGCGATGCCGAAGCGGCGCGGATGCGCGTACCCCTGCCCGTCGAAGATCACCACCTCCGGCTTCGCCTTCAGCCGGCGCCACGCCCCGTCCAACGCCGGCAGCTCGCGGAAGGAGAGGTAGCCCGGCACGTACGGCATCTTCAGCTCGGCGATGGAGGTCGCCTCCTCCACCGTCTCCATCGTGTCCGCGTCCAGCGTCACGAGCCCCGCGTATCCCCGCGTGGCGAAGCGCTCCACCGACACGTCGGCGCCCGCCACCGTGCGCGGCGCGAAGCCCGGCGGCGCCTGCAGCTCCACCCGCTCGCGCAGCGCCAGTTGGATCTCGCGCGCCTGCGCCACCCTGAGGTCCCACCCGTGTGCCAGCGGATCGGTCATGCGCGTAGTCGCCGGAGAAAGGATCTCACACAGAGACACAGAGGCACGGAGAAGATGGAATCTCTGTGCCTCTGTGTCTCTGTGTGAGATCCAGTTCCTTGCTCTCGCGCTCACCGCGCATTTACATAGGAGAACCCCGTTGCTGTCATACACCCACCGCCACAGGCCGCCTGATGGAGCGCACCCGCTTCGTGGACCACCGCGGTACCCGCATCCTGCTGCTGGACTACTCCGGGTCGCGGGACCCGGAGGAGGCGATCCGCGCCGTGGAGCACTCCAAGCGGATCGTGGCCCAGCATCCGCCCAAGTCGCTGCTGGTGCTCACCAGTGTGAAAGACGCGCGCTACAACGCGGCGGTGCTGCAGGCGCTCAAGGAGCTGGCGAAGCACGACGAGCCGTACGTGAAGGCGAGCGCCCTCGTGGGGATGTCCGGGCTTCACCGCATCGCCTACCAGGCGGTGGTGATGTTCAGCCGGCGCAACATCCGGGCGTTCGACGACGAGACGGAAGCGATGGACTGGCTGGTGTCGCAGGCCTGAACGGCGGGGGCTCGCACGGAGACACGGAGGCACGGAGACGACTTCATCTCCGTGCCTCGTGTTTCCGTGCGAGAGATCGCGGACCACGGGCCGACCCTGTTCGTGGGGCTTCCGAAGCACCTCGGCCTGAAGCTCGTTGGACCGGGTGGAGTACGGCTCGGGGACGGTGGCGGTGCGCTACGAGCCTCGGAGGCAGCGCACCACGCCGCGCTGTCGATCCGCGCGGCGCTCCTTCGTCGCAACCTTGAGATCCCTGCACGCACCCTCCATCTCTCCACGGGAGCGCACGATGTCCAAGGTTGTCGCGATCATGTCCATGTCACTCGACGGCTTCGTCGCCGACGCCAACGACGGCGTGGGCGAGGTGTTCGACTGGTACTTCAACTCCGGAGACGTCGAGTTCGCCACGGGAGGGGGAGACCCCATGACGTTCAGGGTGTCCGAGCCGAGCGCCGGGCACCTGCGCGGCCTCTGGTCCGAGCTGGGTGCCGTGCTCACCGGCCGGCGCACCTTCGACGCCGCCGGGGGGTGGGGCGGCAACCACGCGTGGGGGCCCGCGTTCGTGCTCACCCACCAAGTCCCGGCGGGGTGGCCGCGGCCCGGCTCGGCGGTCCACTTCGTGACGGACGGCGTCGAGAGCGCAGTGCGCCAGGCCAGAGCCGCCGCCGCGGGCAAGTCGGTGGGGGTGCACGGCGCCGACACCATCCAGCAGTGCCTGAACGCCGGGCTGATGGACGAGCTCCACATCGACGTCGCGGCGGTGCTCCTCGGCTCCGGAGTCCGGCTCTTCGACCGCCTCGCCGGCACGCCGGCCGTGCTCGGCGGCCCGACGGTCACCCAGGGCGTGGGCGTCACGCACTTGCGCTACCCGGTGCACACGCGAGAGTCCTAAAGGAAAGGGCTCACACAGAGACACAGAGGCACGGAGAAAGAACATCTTCTCCGTGCCTCTGTGTCTCTGTGTGAGCCCCCCCTGCGGTTTAGTCCGCCGGGTCCAGGATCTCGTCGATCCGGTGCATGGCGCCCTGCAGGTGGAGCTGCGACGCACGGTCCGTGGTGCGGGGGACCGCGCGCACGATCATCGCGCGCAGCATCGTCAGCTCACCGCGGAGCTGCGACTTGGCGTCGTCCGACAGCGGCTGCGGGCGCGGCTGGCCCGGGAACACCTGCTGGTTCGCCGGCTGCTCGGGCGGGTTCAGCTTGCGGTCGATGAGCGAGAGGAAGTCCATCTGCAGCTCGCGGCGGTACGGGTCCATCACCGGGCGAGCGTCCTCCAGCTCCGACCATACGCCGCGGCGTACGTCGTCCAGCATCGTGGCCAGCGGGTAGATGTACTGGCGCTCGCGGCCGAGCGCTTCCTGCTCCAGCAGCCGGTTCATCCGGCTGTCGTCCATCAGGTTGTTGAGCACGCGGTTCTGCGCGGCGTTGATGCGGGTGATCATCCCCCCCGCTTCGATGCGCGACGCGATGTCCGGGCGGATCAGGTACTGCGGGGTGCGGAACACCTGCTCGTTGAGGAACCGTACCGCCGCGGCCTGGCGCGTGCGCCGGCATGGGCGCGTACACCGCGCCCGGCTGGCTGCCGGACTTGTACTGAACCGTGCCGCCGCCCACCATCGTGGCCACGTGCCCGGCCTCGGTGGACCACTGCTGCACCGTGCGGTTGTACAGCTCGCGCAGGTCGGCGTTGTCCTCGCCCGGCCGCGTGGCGGCGGCGGGGATGTAGCCCACCACGCGCTGGATGTTGCGGAAGCCCAGCCCCGTGCTCTTGACCGGGTCCGCGTCGCCCACCGCCTCGTTCTGCGTGCCGTACCCGCCGAACTCGTTGCCCGCCGAGAAGCGGTACCAGGGGATGGTGTCCTGCATGCGCGACCACTGCTCCAGCGTGGGGCGCTCCTGCTCGCTGGTGCGCGCGCCCGGGATCGGCCTGTAGCCCCACATGATGGCGTACTTGTCGTACGGCCCCACGCGCGGGATGATGTGCTCCAGCGGGATGTTGTCTTCCGGCTGCGCCACGTAGTTGAAGCGCGAGTAGTCCATGATGCTCGGGCGAGTGCCCCATGCGGCGCACCCACGAGCGCGCTGCGCACGCTGTCGGCCGGGTAGGTGGAGCTGCCGATCTGGTCGTGCTGCAGGCCGATGCGTGTGCCCGATCTCGTGCGCGACAACGAACTGCAGCAGCTTGCCCATCAGCGAGTCCGGCATCGGGCAGCGCGCGGGCGCGCGGGTCGATGGCCGCGGCCTGCGTGAAGTACCAGGAGCGCTGGAGGTTCAGGATGTTGTGGAACATCCGCACCGAGCCGTTGAGGATCTCGCCCGTGCGCGGGTCGTGCACGTGCGGCCCCACCGCGTTCTCGGTGGTGGACGGCAGCCAGCGGATCACGGTGTGGCGGATGTCCTCGGGCGACCAGTCGGGATCGTTGGCCGGCACCTCGCCGGGAACGATGCCGTCCTTGAAGCCCGCCGCCTCGAACGCCTGCTGCCACTCGATGATGCCGGCGCGCACGAACGGCTTCCACCGGTCGGGCGTGGCGGGGTCGACGTAGTAGACGATCGGCTTCTTCGGGTAGCAAAGGTCGCCCTCGCGCCGCTCGGAGCACTCCAGGCGGTAGCGTGGTGATGTAGCGGCGCTGCGCCGAGCGGTGCTCGTCGGTGCCGAAGTCCACCTGGCGGATGGAGAAGAAGCCGACGCGCTCGTCGAAGCGGCGCGGCATCATGGGCACCTCGGGAAGGCGCACCAGGCTCCAGTGCGCCAGCACGCTCTGCGCCAGGCGCGGCGGGGCGTTGGGGCCCTGCTGCTGCGCGCCCGGCCCGGTGGCGGTGGGCACGCCCGTCTGCGTGGCCTCGATCTCCACGTTGTCCGGGAAGGCGAGCGGCGCGCTCCATGTACGAGCGCGCCGCGTCGATCGTCCCGCGGATGGCGGCGATCTCCGGCACGCTGGTGGTGAACAGGCGCGTCACGTCGACCACCGCCGCGCTGTCGGCGCCGAACGCCTCGACGTTGAGCACGGCGATGATGGGGGCGTAGTTGGACGTCTGCACGGCGCGGTACACGGCGAGCGAGGTGTCCGCCGTGATGTCGAACTGCGGGGAGCGCAGGATCACGCGGTTGCCGTTGCGCTCCCAGCGCATGGTGCGCTCCATGAACTGGTCGCCGCCGTACGCGCCGAACCCGCCGCCGGGCAGGGTGGGGTCGGCGGCGGGCGCGGCGGCGTAGCGCCCCACGATGAGCATGTCCTTGTTCAGCTCCCGGCGCGGGATCTCGAAGAACAGCCGCTCGCCCACGCGGTGCACGGCGAACATCCCGCGGCGCGTCTGCGCGGCGGAGGTGATGACCGACGAGTACGCGCGGGGGCGCGCCTCGCGGGCTCCCCCTCCCGAGGGGGCCGTGGTGTCGCCTGCGGCTGCGCCGGAGGCGCCCATCGGGCCGGTCACCGTGCCGCGCGGGGCGGGGGCTCCCGCGCGGTTGGGGCCGGGGCCGGACGTGGGCGGCGCCTGGCGGGCGCACCCTGCCAGGAGGGCGGCCGCCAGGACCGCGGTTGTACTGAGCTTCATGGGCGATGTTGCTCCAGAGGGGGAAGCCTGGGGGGCGCTGGGCGGTGCCCCCTGCTAAAATAATCGCACGCTCATGTTCCGGCGGCAAGCACCTTCCGTTTATGGGGGCTCACACAGAGACACAGAGGCACAGAGATCACTTCATCCCCGGGCCCGCGTGCCTGTGCGGAGCTGCTGGCGCGCGCAACTTCATCGAGCGGAAGCGCTTGGGTTGCAGGTGGCCGCAAGTGGCCTTGCTGCAAGCGTTTGCGGCATGTGTGGCAGGGTTGACAGCGGCGCCCTGCCCGCCTTACAGTACGACGGGCGGACCACAGTTTCACGCGAGGGGGCGGCGGTGGAAATCTACATGCACGATTACGCCCGGCTGAGCCCGGACGAGAAGAAGCGCGTCCACGAGGAGTTCGAGCGCGCCATGACCGCGCACCGGAAGCCCTCGCTGCTCGGCCGTTTCCAGAAGTTCGTGCGGCACCTGCTGAGTGCGGCACGGTAGGTTCGCTCTCCGGACTACGGAGCAGTGGTTCGGAGAGCAGGAGCGGGAGCTGGCGCGGGCACAGAGAAGTGGATTCGCAGAATCGGACACGCTCATCCCGCGTACGATGCCAGAAGGGCTGACGTACGCGGGATCGATTCGTTGTATGGGTGGCATCCGGGTGGAGATCCGGGAAGCATACCGGCTCCGGGAGCGCTTCTACCGGCGTGCGCCGCTCCTGGAGATGGTCGATTACAGCTATTCCGCGATCCTGGACGGCCTCAGCAACATCTTCCGCTACGACGGTCCCGACCTCGTGGCGCGGTTCGGCGCACCGGAGCACCACGAGTTCCATCACGTCCACCGGTTCGACGTTTTCGGCGACGAACGGCCCGCCGGCGAGGAGATCAAGCCCCCCGAGAAGCTGCGCGAGCAGGATGTGCCCACCATCCGCGAGCTGGTGAAGGAGTGTGAAGACTGGTACTACAGCAACCTCCATAGGCTGCCGAGCTCCTGAATGACGGAGGCACAGAGACGACTTCATCTCTGTGCCTCTGTGCCTCTGTGTGAGACCGATGTTGACAATGCCCCTCTTACCTAGCACTCTATGCATAGACCGCTGAAGTAGCCCGCACACCCGCCGTCCTGATCATGAGCCCACGAAGCCGCACGGACGTACTCCAGGGCACCCTCGCGATGCTCGTCCTGCGCACCCTCAAGGTGCGCGGGCGGCTGCACGGCTACGCCATCACCTCGCACATCCAGCGCGTCTCCACCGAGCTGCTGCGCGTGGAAGAAGGGTCGCTCTACCCCGCGCTCCACCGCATGGAGCAGGAGGGGTGGATCGCCAGCGAGTGGGGGGTGACGGAAAAGAACCGCCAGGCGCGCTTCTACTCCCTCACCCCCGCGGGCGAGGAGCAGCTCGCGCAGGAGCAGGAGAGCTGGGCGCGCCTCACCGAGGGCGTGCACAGGGTGCTGGGGTTCGCGTGAAGAAAGGATGCTGCCGGTCCTCCGAAACGAACAGCCATGGAGATTCCACCGATGGCCTGGTACAGACGAATCGCGAACCTGGCCCGGCGCGACCAGGTGACGCGTGACATCGACCGCGAGCTGGAGTTCCACCTGGCGGAGTGCGCGGACGAGCTGGTGGCCGGGGGGATGAGCGAGGAGGAGGCGCGGCGCGAGGCCCGGCGCCGCTTCGGCAACCCCACGGTGCAGCGGGAGCGCACCCGCGACGCGGACGTGATGGTGTGGCTGGAGTCCATCGGCGCGGACCTGCGCTACGCGCTCCGCTCGCTGCGCGGCAGCCCCGGCTTCGCGCTGGCCGCGGTGCTCTCGCTGGCGCTGGGGATCGGCGCCAACACGGCCATCTTCAGCCTGGTGGACGCGGTGCTGCTGCGCCCGCTCCCGGTGAGCCGCCCCGACGAGCTGGTGCAGGTGGGGATGGGCGGCAGCCACGACCACTTCACCAACCCGCTCTGGGAGGAGCTGCGCGATCGGCAGGACGCGTTCTCCTCGGTGATGGCCTTCTCCAGCGACCGCTTCGAGCTGTCGCGGGGCGGCGAGTCGCGCCGTGTGGAGGGGGCGTGGGTGAGCGGGGCCTACTTCTCCACCCTGGGAGTGGCCCCCTCGGCCGGCCGCCTGCTGGCGCCCGCGGACGACCGGCCCGGGTGCCCCGCCGTGGCGGTGCTCGGCCACGACTTCTGGCGCAGCGCGTACGGCGGCGACCCCGGGGTGGTGGGGCGCACCATCGCCCTGGGCGGGCATCCCGTGGAGGTGGTGGGCGTGGCCGCCAGGGGCTTCTCCGGCGTGGAAGTGGGGCGGGCCGACCGCATCTTCATGCCGGTGTGCGCCCTGGACGCGATGGACCCGGAAGGGGATGGCGGCCTCTCGGAGCGCAGCCGCTGGTTCCTGCGCATCATGGGGCGCCGCGCGGAGGGGCTCAGCGACGCCGCCGTAGCCACGCGCCTGGCCGCGGTCGCGCCGGCCATGTTCGCCGCGACCGTCCCCCCCGACTGGGACGAGGGAGGGAAGCGCTCGTACCTGGAGAACAAGCTGGAAGCGCGCCCCGCGGCCCATGGCCACTCGTCGCTCCGCGACAGCTACCGCACGGCGCTGATGGTGCTGATGGCCGTGGTGGTGCTCGTGCTGATGGTTGCGTGCGCCAACCTCGCCAACCTCCTCCTGGTGCGCGCCACCGCCCGCCGGCGGGAGATCGCCGTGCGCATCGCCATCGGGGCGGGGCGGTCGCGCGTCATCCGCCAGCTCCTCACCGAGAGCATGGTGCTCGCCACCCTGGGGGCCGCGCTGGGCGTGCTCTTCGCCCTCTGGTCGAGCCGGTTCCTGGTGCGCCTCCTCTCCACCTCGGCCGAGCCGGTGTGGCTTGACCTTTCGCTGAATGGGCGGGTGCTGGGGTTCGCGGCGGCCGTCACGCTGGTCACCAGCCTCCTCTTCGGCCTGGCACCGGCGTGGCAAGCGGCGCGGGGCGATCCGCATCCGCTGCTGCGGGGGCAGGGACGCGGCACGGACTCGGCAATGGGGGCGGGGGCGGGAAGGGTGCTGGTGGTGGGGCAGATCGCCCTGTCGATGGTGCTGGTGGTGGGCGCCGGGCTCCTCCTCTCCACCTTGTCGCGGCTGCAGCGGCTGGACCCGGGCTTCGACCGCCAGGGCGTGCTCACCATCTCGGTGGATGCGTCCGCCCGGCCGCTGGCGCCCCAGGCCAGGCGCGCGCTGCAGTCCCAGATCCTGGACGGGCTGCGGGCCCTGCCCGGCGTGCGGGGGGCGGGCGCGTCGGCGCTGACGCCCATCGGCGACGGCATGTGGAACACGTCGCTGAAGGTGGCGGGATTCCAGCCCGCGCGCCGCGAGGACGCCATCGTGTGGATGAACGCCGTGAGCGAAGGCTACTTCGCCACGCTCGGCACCCGCCTGCTGGCCGGGCGCGACTTCACCGCCGGTGACCAGGAAGGCTCGGCCCCCGTCGCCGTGATCAACGAGTCGCTGGCGAAGCGCTTCTTCGGCCGCGGCGCCGTGGTGGGCCAGCGGCTCAGGTACGAGAACCGCTTCGGGGACTTCGAGGTGGAGGTGGTGGGCGTGGTGGAAGACGCCGTGTACCGGTCGCTGCGTGAAGGGGGAGAGGCCACGCTGTACGTCGCGCTCCGCCAGCAGCCGGACGTGCCGCTCAACTTCGTGGCGCGGTCAGACGCCTCCGCGGGCACGCTCATGCGCCCGGTGGGCGCGCTGCTGGCGGAGGTGGCTCCGGGCGCGGTGTTCGGTTTCCGCACCCTCTCGGACCAGGTGGCCGCCTCGCTCCTGCGCGAGCGCCTGCTCGCCACGCTGGCCGGGTTCTTTGGCGGGCTGGCGCTGCTGCTGGCCGTGCTGGGGCTGTACGGCACGGTGGCGTACTCCGTGGCCCGCCGCGGCACCGAGATCGGCATCCGCATGGCGCTGGGCGCCCCCGGCCGCCGCGTGGTGAAGATGGTGCTGGGCGACGTGGTGCGGATGGTGGCGCCGGGCGTGGCGCTGGGCCTCGTCCTGGCCCTGGGCGCGAGCCGCTTCCTCTCCTCCCTCCTCTACGGTCTGGAGGCCACGGACCCGGTGGTGCTGGGCGTGGCCACCGCCGTGCTCGCCCTGGCCGCCCTCGCCGCCGGCGCGGTGCCCGCCTCCCGCGCCGCGCGCGTGGACCCCATGGTCGCGGTGCGGGCGGAGTAGCGGCCGGAGCGCCTGAAGTCGTCTCTGTGCCTCCGTGCCTCTGTGTGAGGCATGCCGTTCGCTATCTTGTGCCGCCCGCAGACGTCTCGCACCCGGGGTGGCACGTTGAAGGAAACCGCCGAAGAGGGAGCGGAGCGCTCCGCCGCGCCGCGGGGGGCACTCGCCGCGTTCCGCCACCGCAACTTCCGCGTGTTCTACGCGGGGCAGATCCTCTCGCTCTGCGGCACGTGGATGCAGAGCACGGCGCAGGGCTGGCTGGTGCTTGAGCTCACGAATTCGGCGCTCCTGCTGGGGGTGGTGACGGCCGCGGGCTCGCTCCCCTCGCTGGTGCTCACCCTGTGGGCCGGCGTGGTGGCGGACCGGGGGGACAAGCGCCGCATCATCCTGCTGGCCGACGTGGTGATGGGCGTGCAGTCGCTGGCGCTGGCGGTGCTCACCCACCTGGGCCTCATCACCTACCCGGTGCTCCTGCTGCTGGTGCTGGTGCTGGGTACGGCGAACGCCTTCGAGGTCCCCACCCGGCAGTCGTTCTTCGTGGAGCTGGTGGGGAAGGACGACCTTCCCAACGCCATCGCGCTCAACTCGGCGGCGTTCAACGGCACGCGCATCGTGGGGCCGGCGCTGGCCGGGTGGCTGATCGCGGTGGCGGGCACCACCGCCGCGTGCTTCTACGCCAACGCCGTCTCCTTCCTCTTCGTGGTGATGGGGCTGCTGATGATGCGGCTCCCTCCCTTTCGCCCCCCCGAGCGCACCACCTCCGCGCTGGACGACCTGCGCGAGGGGATCGACTTCATCCGCGGCGACCGCCTCACGCGCACGCTGGTGGGGCTGATCGCGGCGATGAGCATCACCGCTTTCCCGTACGCCATGCTCCTCCCCGTCTTTGCGCGCGACGTGCTGCAGGTGGGCGCCACGGGGCTGGGGTGGCTGCTTGCCGCGACGGGTACGGGCGCGCTGATGGGGGGCGTGGCGCTGGCGGCGGGCGGGTCGCGGGTGCCGCGCGGGCCGCTGATGGTGTGGTCCACGCTGGTGTTCTGCCTGGCGCTGATCGGCTTCACCTTCGTGCGCTCGCTGGTGCCGGCGCTGCTGCTGCTGGGCCTCGCGGGGTTCACCATGATCCTCAACAACGCCACGCTCAACGCCCTCCTCCAGTCGCTCGTCCCCAACCGCCTGCGCGGCCGGGTGATGTCCGTCTACGTCTTCATGTTCCTGGGGATGACCCCCATCGGCGCCCTCCAGGCCGGCGCCCTCTCCCGCGCAGTGGGCGCTCCGTACGCCGTCGCGCTCGGCGCGTCGGTTCTCTTTGCCATCATGGTGACGGTGGCCGTGCGCGTACCCGAGTTGCGGCGGGTGAGATAGCGGCGCGCAACGGCAGGCTCGCACAGAGGCACAGAGACACAGAGAAGAGAGGATTCCTGTTCTGTGCCTCTGTGTGAGCCCCGCGTTTGTATGCACAGGGGATTTGCAGAAACGGTATAACACACTGTGGAGACAAGAGTGCGAGACCCAATCCGGGTGGGGCTGATCGGGACCAGCGCGTGGTCCGAGCGGATGTACCTCACGGCGCTGGCGGGCGAGCCGCGCGCGCGGGTGGCCGCCCTGTGCGGGCGGCGGGAGGAGCGGACGCGCGAGGTGGCCGAGCGGTGGGGCGTGGAGGGGGTGTTCACCGATTTCCGGGAGATGATCGCGGCCGGAGGGCTGGATGCCGTGATCGTCGCCGCGCCGGACGACGAGCACCACGCGATGACGCTGGCCGCGGTCGACGCCGGCCTTCACGTGCTCTGCGAGAAGCCGCTCGCCCGCACCGCCTCCGATGCGCGCGAGATGTGGGAGCGCGCCCGCGGCGCGGGGGTGGTGCACATGACGGTCTTCACCTTCCACTGGCTCCCCGCGCACCGCTTCGTCGGCGAGCTGGTGGCCGGCGGGCGCATCGGCGAGCCGCGCGGCTTCGCGTTCCGCTTCGTGCACGGGCTGGGGGTGCGGGAGGACCTGCGCTGGCGCGCGGACCCGGCGCGCTCGGACGGGGTGCTCTCGGACCTGGGATCGCACCTCTTCGACCTGGTGCGCTGGTGGCTCGGCCCTATCACGGAGGTGAGCGCGGATCTCCGCGCCTTCGGCACCGCGCACACGGCCGGCCGCACCGTCGCCAACGACTCCGCGCTGGTCTCGCTGCGCCTCGCCTCCGGCGCGCACGGCACCGTCCACGTCAGCAGCATCGCCCATGTGGACGATGCCACACCGGGCCAGGAGCTCACCATCTTTGGCAGCGAGGGCACGCTGGAAGGCCGCTTCGCCCGCGCCGGCGCCGAGGTCCGCCTCATCACGGCGGACGAGGGATGGCGGTCGCTCCCCGTGCCGGAGCGCCTCTCCGGCGAGTCGGGCCCACGCGCCTGGATCGACGCCATCCTCCACGGCCGCCCCACCGCCCCGGACTTCGAGGATGGTTGGCAAGCGCAACGAGTAATCGACGCGGCGCTGGAGTCCGCACGGACGCGGTGCTGGGTAGCGGTATAAACGGAGGCACAGAGCAGACTTCATCTCTGTGCCTCCGTGTCTCTGTGTGAGCCCAATCAGTTCAGGAACTCGCGCGCCGCTTCGAGGTCGTCCGGGTCTGGATTGAGGGCGGCGGCGCCCGCCAGGCCCAGCTCCACGAGATCGCGCGCTACGGGACCGATACGCGGGTCGGCGAGCCCCAGGCGCGCGGCGGGCTCCAGCAGCGCCGGATTGGGCGCGCCGAGGAGATCGAGCGCGGCGCGAAAGGTGGGGGCGTGATCGCAGAGGCCCGTGAGGAGGAGCACGGGGGCGGCGTACCACTCGGGCTCCATCGCGTCGATGCAGCGCACCTCCACGAACCCCTTGGGGCGCACCTCGGGGAATAGCGTGGTGAGGTGCGCGCGCCAGTCTTCCATCGTGGCGTTGTCCCAGGCGCGGAAGGGGAGCCAGGGTCCGTCGTCCCCGCCCAGCAGGATGGACGGCGCGTCCAGCGCGAATTCCAGGTACTCGCGCACCGGGTCCGCGCAGGGAAAGGTGCCCGTGCGGCCTCCGTCCAGCTCGCGCCACACCCGCGCGCGGAAGCTCCGCCACCCGGTATCGCGCCTCTCGTAGACGGGGGAGTTGGCGAAGATGGCGGTGAGATAGGGAGCGGCGGCGTTCAGGAAGCGCCAGCGGGCGAGCGGGTCGGGGCCCCAGTCCAGGTTCGCCTGGAAGGCCGCGGTCTGCCTCATCATCCGCACGCCCCCCGTGCCGATCGCCTCCAGGAATCGGGTGAGACGCGCGTAGCGTCCGCCGGGGAGCTGGAGCGGCGTGTCCTCCAACCGGTTCGCCGGATCGATTCCCCGCGCGAGCAGGTCGATCCCTTCGTCGCGCGCGGCGGCCCGCAGCGCGGGGACGACGGCGCGGAGGGAGCGCAGGAGTGCGGATGGGGAGCGGGCGGGGGCGGCGCTCAGCTCGATCTGCCCGCCGGGCTCGTAGCTCACGCAGCCGCCGTCGGGCAGCATCCAGCGCGGGGCGCCGTACGGCGTCGCCTCCTCCCTCCAGCACCGCTCCGCCCCGAAGCGGCGCAGCAGCGGCAGCGTGCCCGCCACGATGGGCACGGGCAGGCGCGTATCCGCCGCGACCGGGATCAGCTCCACCTCCGCCCCCACGCGCGGCGGGCCCCCGGAAGGGCGCGCGCCCAGCCCGAAGGCGTGCTCCGCCAGGTCGGCGGCGAGGTCGTCGAAGCGCACGCCTCCTCTGTGCCTCTGTGCCTCCGTGTGAGCCCCGCCGTTTATCACACGGACCCCAGGACGATCGCGAAAAGCCCGTCATCCTCCCAGCGCTCCACCCGCAGCCCCGCGGCGGCGAACAGGGCGTCCACGCTGGCCCGGTCGTGCTTGCACGAGATCTCCGTGCGGATGGACTCGCCGCCGGCGATCTCCCAGCGGCCGGCGCCGGGCACCGTCACCGTCTGCGGGCTGGAGGCGACGAGGTGCATCTCGATGCGGTGCTCCGCGCGGTCGTAAAAGGCGCGGTGCGCGTACGCTTCCACCGCGAAGTCGGCGCCGGTGCGGGCGTTGACCACGCGCAGCATGTTGCGGTTGAACTCGGCCGTCACCCCCTGCGCGTCGTTGTACGCGGCCTCGATGACCGCCGGGTCCTTGCGCAGGTCCACGCCCATCAGGAAGCGGTCGTCCGCCCCCATCCGCTCGCGGGTGGCGCGCAGCAGCGCGACGGCGTCGTCCGCCGCGAAGTTGCCGATGGTGCTCCCCAGGAAGGCGTGCAGCGTGGGGCGCGGCAGATCCGGGAGGGCGAAGGCGGCCGTGAAGTCCGCCGCCACCGCGCGCACCTCCAGCTCCGGATACGACGCGCGGATGGCGTGCGCGGTCGTCTCCAGGAAGTCGGCGCTCACGTCCACCGGCACGTACACGCGGGCGCGGGGGATGGCGTCCAGGATCAGCCGCGTCTTCACCGCGCTCCCCGCGCCCAGCTCCACCAGCGCGGCGGGGCGCAGCGCGTCCAGCCACACGGGCATCCAGCGGGCCAGGAGCGCGGCCTCGGCGCGCGTGGGGTAGTACTCGGGGAGGCGGGTGATGGCCTCGAAGAGCTCGGAGCCGCGCTCGTCGTAAAAGAACTTGGGCGGCAGCTCCTTCTGCGCGCGGCTCAGGCCGTCGCGCACCTCGTCCACGGCCGCGTCGGCCGCGAGCTCAGCCATCGCGCGCCATCCGGAAGCCGCTGAAGATCTGGCGGCGGATGGGGTAGTCCCAGTTGCGAAAGGTGTTGCGGATGGCGCCCGGCCGCGTGGCCCACGACCCGCCGCGCAGCACCTTGTAGTCGGGCCCGAAGAAGAGCTCGGAGTACTCGGGATACGGGTAGGTGCGGTACCCGGGGTACGGCGCGAAGTCGCTTGCCGTCCACTCCCACACGTCCCCGATCATCCCGTAGCACCCGATGGGCGACACGTTGCGCGGGTACGCGCCCACCGGCGCCGTCTCGAAGGCGAGCTGGTCGATGTTGGCGTCCAGCGCCGTGGGCGGCTCGTCGCCCCAGGGGAAGGCGCGCTTGCTCCCCGTTGCCGGGTCCCACGACGCGGCGGCCTCCCACTCCGCCTCGGTGGGGAGGCGGCCGCCGGCCCAGCGGCAGTACGCCTCCGCCTCGTACCAGCAGACGTGGCACACGGGGCGCGCCGGGTCCACGGGGAGCTCGCGGTCCATGGAGCGAGTCCACCACTCGCCGCCGTGCCGCTCCCAGAACTGCGGCGCGGCAAGCCCGGCCTCGGTGCGGTGCTTCCACCCCGCCTGGGACCACAGCTCCGCGCGGTCGTAGCCGCCGTCGTCGATGAAGCGCGCGTACTCGCCGTTGGTCACCGCCCACGCGCCCATGCGGAACGGGGCCACCTCCACCGCGTGCCGCGGGCGCTCGTTGTCGTACGCGGCGGTGCGGTCGTCCGTCCCCATCTCTACCGTGCCGCCCGGAAAGCTCACCATCCCCTCCGCGTCGGCGGGGACGGGGCGGCCGGCGGGGGGCGCGATGGCGCGGGGGGCGCGGTAGCGTGCGCCGTCGTCCTTGAGCTGCAGCGCCTGCAGGATGGTCTCGTCGTGCTGGTACTCGTGCTGCGCCACCATCCGGTACACGTAGCCGCCCTGCACCAGCTCGGGGTCCGCGGCGCCCGTTTCGCCCGCCAGCGCGCGGTCCAGCACGGTGCGGCGGGTGCGGGCCATGTGCTCCAGCGTGTCGCCCAGCGCGGGGAGGGCGAGCTGGCCGCGCACGGAGCGCGGGTTCTCGAACGGGTTGAAGACGCCCGGCATCTCGCCGAACTCCACCGGCCCCTCCAGGTTGCGCACCAGCCACAGCTCCTCGAAATGGGCGATGTGGCCCATGTCCCACACGATGGGGCTCATCAGCCGGTTGTGCTGGCTCATCAGCTCCGCCTCGGGCACGGAGCTCACCAGCAGCAGCGTGCGCTCGCGGGCCTCGGCCAGAATCGCGGCGATCTCGCGGGCGTTGGGTGCGGCAGTGGACATGATGCGTAGGGCCCCGGGGGATGGTTGCAGCGTGTTTGTGTAAGGTAGGGCGGCGCGTGCATCCGAACAACAGGGCTCACACAGAGGCACGGAGGCACAGAGGAGGGTGGACGGCGGGTATCGCGGCGCGCCGCACCGCCGGGGGATGAATCCCCCGGCTGGAGGAACGGGAAGCCCGCTGAAGCGGGCTCGGTAGCCGGACCCGTGCGAGCCTGCTTCAGCAGGCTTCCCGTGGTTCCAGCGGGGGGCTTCAGCCCCTCGCTGCGCCACAGAGGAGGGTGGACGGCGGGTGTACCATGCGGTATATTGGGGGCATGGATAACCGGGCGACGTTGCTGGATCGGGCGCTGGAGCTCTTCGCGGAGCGGGGGTACGACGCGGTGGGGGTGCAGGAGGTCTGCGCCGCCGCGGGCGTCACCAAGCCGACTCTGTATCACTACTTCGGCAGCAAGCGGGGGGTGCTGGATACCCTGCTCGCCGAGCTGTGGGCGCCGTTCGTGGCGGAGCTGGCGGACGCGGCCGCGTACAGCGGCGACCTGCCGCTGACGCTGCAGCGCGTGGTGGAGGCGTTCTTTGCGTTCGCGCGGCGCGAGCCCACGCTGGGGCGGCTGCTGCTGGGGCTGTGGCTGGCATCGCCCGCCAGCGAGGCGGTGCAGGCGGCGGCGGCGCTGCAGGCGGAGCGGCTGCAGGTGCTGGAGGAGCTGTTCGTGTGGGCCGCGCGCGACCACGGGAACATGCGCGGGCGCGAGCGTACCTACGCGGCAACCTTCCTGGGGATGATCCACACCCACATCGGCCTGGCGCTGAACCACGGGATGCGCCTGGACGACGAGGTGGCGCGGCGCGCCGTACACCAGTTCTCGCACGGGATCTATTCCTGATGCACGTAGTTTTGTCCGGTGAGGGTACCTACCGTAAGGTATAGAGGAGGAACGATGGCTGGCTGGGCAAGGGACGCGGTCTTCTACCACATCTATCCACTGGGGCTGTGCGGGGCCCCGGCTCACAACGACTTCACCTCCGCGCCCGTGCCGCGGCTGGCGGAGCTGCACGACTGGATCCCCCACCTGCTCGGGCTGGGGGTGAGCGCGCTGTACCTGGGGCCGCTCTTCGAGAGCACCGAGCACGGCTACGACACGGCCGACTACTACCGCGTGGACCGCCGCCTGGGCGACGAGGCGACGCTGGCCGGCGTGGTGAAGGCGATGCACGGCGCGGGGATCCGCGTGGTGCTGGACGGCGTGTTCCACCACGTGGGGCGCGACTTCTGGGCCTTTCGCGACCTGCAGGCGAACGGCGCCGCGTCCCGCTACCGCGACTGGTTCGCGGGGGTGGACTTCGGGCAGCGCAGCCCGTACGGCGACCCCTTCGCGTACGACGCGTGGCGGGGCCACCACAACCTGGTAAAGCTCAACCTGCGCAACCCCGAGGTGCGCGAGCACCTGTTCGGCGCCGTCTCCGCGTGGGTGCGCGAGCTCGGCATCGACGGGCTGCGGCTGGACGTGGCGGAGGACATCGAGGTGGAGTTCCTGCGCGAGCTGGCCGGGTTCTGCCGCGGCCTGTCGCCTGACTTCTGGCTGCTGGGCGAGGCCATCCACGGCGACTACCGCCGCCTGGCCAACCCGGGCACCCTGCACTCGGCCACCAACTACGAGCTGTACAAGGGCCTGTACTCCAGCCACAACGACCGCAACTACTTCGAGGCCGCCCACTCCCTCCAGCGCCAGTTCGGCGACGGCGGGATGTACGCGGATCTGGCACTCTACACATTCGCGGACAACCACGACGTCAACCGCGTCGCCAGCACGCTGCGCGAGCCGGGGCACCTGTACCCGCTCCACGCGCTCCTCTTCACCGTGCCCGGCATCCCCTCCATCTACTACGGCAGCGAGTGGGGGATGGCGGGCGCCAAGACGGGCGGGAGCGACGCCCCCCTGCGCCCCCGCCTGCGCCCCTCCGACGCGGCGCACGCCCCGCACCCGGAGCTGGCCGCCTGGATCGCGCGCCTGGCCCGCATCCGCCGGGAATCGCGCGCGCTGCGCCACGGCGCGTACCGCCAGCTCCACGTCGCCTCCGAGCAGCTCGCCTTCGCCCGCGTGCTGCAGGACGAGACGGTGGTGGTGGCCGTCAACGCCGCCGACACGCCAGCGTCTCTCGACCTGCAGGTGAGCGCGCCGGAAGGCGCCTCCTTCGTGGACCTGCTGGCGCCCGAGCGCACCTTCCCGGCCCGCGCCGGCCGCCTGCGCATCGACGACATCCCGCCACGCGGAGCCCGCATCCTGGCGCACCGATAAAGACACAGAGGCACGGAGATTGGTTCATCTCTGTGCCTCTGTGCCTCTGTGTGAGCCCCGCAGTTAGAAGAGCAGCCCCACGCGCAGAAAGAACGCCTGGTTGGCGACAGCGGTGGTCACCAGCGTCTCCGGGAGGTCCGAGTAGGTGCCGCCCGCGGTGATCACCGCGCGGCCGAAGCGCAACCCCAGCCCCGCCTCCACCCCGGGTCCGCTGCCGTTCTCCGAGTACTCGAAGCCCAGCACCTCGCCCTGCGTGCTGGAGAAGAGGAACTGCGGCGCCACGTACGGCACCAGCGCGCCGCCGTTCCCCACCGGCAGCGGCAGCTCCAGCACCAGGCCCACGGGAAAGGTGTAGTTGTCCAGCGAGCTGCCGCTGGCCGTGCCCTCCAGGCGCGCGGCCATGGCGCCGGCGCGCGCGCACACCGCGAGGCCGGCGGCCGATACGGGCGCCCGGAAGGCCACCATCACCCCGCCGCTGTGGAGCGGCACGTCGCCGTCGCCCACACGGCTGTAGGCGTACTCGGCCGAGGCGGCGAGGGGGCCGCCCAGGTTGGCGCGCAGCGCGCCGCCCACGCCCACGCCGTCCACGTCCGGCGTGCCGTCGTAGGTGGCGGAGGAGCCCTGGAGCTGGGCGGCGAAGCGCCCCTCCGGCACCGGCGCGCCGATGCACCCCTGCGCCGCCGCGGAGGCGGGAAGCGCCAGCGCGGCGAGCGCGGCGAAGACGAAGCGGGCGGCCATCAGCGGGTCCTCACGAGCGAGAAGCGGAGCGAAGCGGGCGGCACGCCGTCGTCGTTCGAGAGGCGCAGCGCCACGCGGCCGGAGGCGCCGATGCCGAAGCGGAAGTAGGTGGCCCCGCCGCCGCGGATGTTGTAGCCCTGCGCGCCGCCCGAGGCCAGCGAGTGGGTCAGCAGGGGGAAGCCGCGCGTTTCGCCGTACAGCTCCGTGATCACGGGCATCAGCGAGCGGAAGTTCCAGCTCGGCTGCATGAAGCGCGCGTCCACCCCGGGCACGGCGTCGTCCGTGTACACCGAGAGCGTCCAGTCCTGCGCCCAGTCCACGGGCGAGTCCAGGATCACCTGCTGCATGTTGGCGAGGCCGGAGAGGCGGCTGTTCACCAGCTTGAAGAAGAACGGCTGGTCGCCCTCGCCGCGGCGGTCGGCGGCGTAGCGCAGGAAGGCCCACGAGCCGCCGCGCGTCTCCAGCAGGTCCTCGCCGATCACGGAGTTGCTGTCCGGGGCCTGCAGGTACGTCATGTAGCGGCCCATGTTCTCGATCATGTACTTGTAGAACGCGTCCACCACCACCGAGTTGCCCTGCAGCCCGTTGACGCGGCCCAGGTCCAGGTTCTGGCGCGGGGTGAGCCCGGTGGCGGCGTAGAAGTTCAGCTCCTCGGCCGAGTGGGCGAGGCCCTCGTCCAGCCACGACTCCTCGAACGTTTCCGCGTCGTTCACGTAGATGCGGCGCGAGGAGTTGATGAGGTGCTCGAACTCGTGGGCGATGGTGCCCGGGGCCGTGGCCAGCACCAGCGCCTTGGAGCGCACGTTGCCGTTGACGGTGCCCGCGGGGTCCGGCGCCAGCAGGTAGAAGATCTCGCCCACGTTGCTGCGCGCGCAGGCGCCCAGCGACGGGGTGCCGACGCGCGGGAACAGGTCGCCGCCGAAGAAGAAGCCGCCCACGTACCCGCCGCTGCCGCGCGGGGTGAGCGCGTTGACCTCGCGGGTGAAGACGATGATCACCCGCCCGTTCGCGTCCAGGTCCGTGGGCGCGCCGAAGTGCTGCACGTCCACCGGGTAGATCTGCCGGTCGAACTCGTCGCCGAACGCCTTCAGCTCCGCGTCGGACAGGCCGCCCGCGGGGTTGGTGGGGTCGTTCACCAGGATGGCGCGCTGCGTGACCGCGGACACCCGCGCCTGGCGCGTCACGTACCCCGCGTCGCACACGGGGAACTGGTCGGGGTCCAGGTAGAAGCGCGGGATGTTGATGGAGATGGTGCTCCCCACGTCGGGCACCGCCGCCGCGATCTCGGCCGCGGCCGGGGCGCCGGCGCGCACCGCGGAGAGCCGCGCCGCCGGCGTGGTGGCGCGGCGCAGCAGCGGCGACAGGTCGCCGCGCATCCGCTTCACCAGGCGCATGTGGAGCTCCTGGTCCTCCTCCGGCTCCGTGCCGGCCGGCGACTTCGACGGGTTGGGCGGGCCCACCACATCGCGCAGGTTGCCGCCCACCGCCTCCACGCGCAGGCGCGCCAGGCCGTTGGAGGTGGCGAAGAAGGGGACCAGCGTGTACTCGCCCCCCTCGCCGCCGGCCTCCACGCAGAGTACGGACGCCTCCTCGCCGCGCAGGGTGAGCGCCTCGCCCACGGCCAGTTGCACGCCCTTGCCCAGCGCGCAGGGAAGGAAAGTGCGGCCCAGCTCCGCGGCGGTGGGGTCGGACGACTCGTCCGCGCACCCCGCGGCGGCAAGCACCGCGAGCGCCGTGAGAATGTGTCTCTTCATGAACTGCTCGTGGTGCATGGGAGGGAAACGTGAGGTGCCCTGTTATTTCGCACCGCCGCCCGAAAGCCGCAAGTGCGGGAGGAAAGTGCGTGAGTGCGTGGGTGCGTGAGTGCGCGGTGGAGATCTGTTCGTGCGGAGGGAGGCCCTCTCCTCCCGGCCTCCTCCCCCAAATCGCTGGGGGAGGAGGCGCATCCTCGGTATCCGCCGGCACCCCGGCCGTCACCGGTATCGCGGCTGGCGCAACGTGTGGCCGCGCCCCGATGGCTGGAGTGCTCCCCCCTCTCCCGTGGTTGGGAGAGCGGGGGTCGGGGGGATGAGGGCCCTCTCGGCACGCACCCCCACCCGTCCCCACATCCGTTGCCGTTCACGCACTCACGCACTTCAACGCACTCACGCACTTCCCTGTCGCACTTCCGCCCGGACGAACCCTGCCCTAGCTTCACACTCCCGTTCCCCCAATTCCAAGCACCGATGCTGAACGCACTGGCACCCGACGACGTCGAGGAGCTCGACCTCGCCCTCCTTCCCCGCCTGGTGGACGAGGTGGAGACCGTGTTCCGCGGCAAGCGCGAGACGGTGAGGCTGTCGCTGGCGTCGCTCCTGGCGCGCGGGCACCTCCTCTTCGAAGACATCCCCGGGGTGGGGAAGACCACCCTCGCGCGGGCGCTGACGGCCGCGCTGGGGCTGGAGTTCCGCCGCGTGCAGTTCACCAGCGACCTGCTGCCGTCGGACGTGTTGGGCGTGTCCGTGTACAACCCGCGCACCCACGAGTTCGAGACGCGGCCCGGCCCCATCTTCACCCACATCGTGCTGGCGGACGAGATCAACCGCGCCCCGCCGCGCACGCAGAGCGGGCTGCTGGAGGCGATGCAGGAGGGTCGCGTGACCATCGACGACCGCACCTTCGACCTGCCGCGCCCCTTTCTGGTGATGGCCACGCAGAACCCGCTGGAGCAGCACGGCACCTACCCCCTCCCCGAGAGCCAGCTCGACCGCTTCCTGATGCGGCTCGCCATCGGCTACCCGGACGCGGCGGAGGAGCGCGACGTGCTCCTGCGCTCCTCGGCCGGCGGCGACGCGGTGGAGCGGGTGAGGCCGGTGCTGGACGCGGGGCGCGTGCTGGCGCTGCAGGAGCGCGTGGAGCGCGTCCACACCGAGCCCGCGCTGGTGGACTACCTGATGGCCATCGTCCACGCCACGCGCCACGACCCGCGGCTGCGCGCCGGCGCCAGCACCCGCGGCGCCATCGGCCTGCTGCGCGCCGCGCGCGGCTACGCCCTGGTGGACGGCCGCGACTTCCTGGCCCCCGACGACATCCGCCGCCTGGTGGTGCCCTGCCTGGCCCACCGCCTCGTCGCCTCCGGCGGCGGCGACGCGTACGACCAGGCCGTGGCCGTGCTGGAGGAGATCCTCCACACCCTCCCCGTGCCAGTCTGAGCAGCGGCCGGGCGGTTGAAACCGCTGCAACGACTACACGAAGTCCCCCTGCGGGGACTACAGAGCTCCGGCTCATGCTGAAGATCTGATCCGCGCCGCGGCCTGGCGAGTGAACTCGCGGCAACAACGGCACGAAGTCCGCCTTCGCGGACTGGATCTTCAGGATCAGCCGAGACCGTACAGTCCCCGCAGGGGGACTTCGTGTAGTCGTTGCAGCGGTTTCAACCGCCCGCCGATTCTCTGGACCCGTAAGACTTCCACTCCGTGCCTCTGTGTGAGCCCCGTGGTGCCTGAGCGCTTCTGGAGCACCGCCGAAAGCCTGCGCCGCTGGTTCCGCCCGCCGCGCCGCCTGCGCATCTCGCGCGTGGGGTGGGTGTTCAGCGGCGGCGCGCTGCTGCTGGGCGTGGCGGCCATCGGCACGGGCAACAACCTCCTCTTCCTGCTGCTGGGCGCCATGCTGGGCTTCATCACCCTCAGCGGCTGGCTCTCCGAGCAGATGCTGCGGGGCGTGGAGGTGCGCCGCCGGCCCCCGCGCGCCATCACGGCGGGCGAGCCGGTGCGCGTCGCGTACGAGCTCAAGAACGGCAAAGTCCGCCTCCCCTCCTTCGCCATCGAGGTGGGGGAGGCGGGGTCGGCCGCGCCGGGGTGGGTGGCGGTGCTGGAGCCCGGCGCGGCCGGCGTGGCGCGCGCGGAGGGGAGCTGGGCGCACCGCGGCGTGTACCCGCTCAACACCGTCACGCTGGCTACATCCTTTCCTTTCGGCCTCTTTCGCAAGGAGCGCGACGTGGAGCTTCCCGGCGAGGCCGTGGTGTGGCCGCGCGCGGACCGCCCCGTGCGCGAGCCGCGCCCCGCCGGGGAGCGCCCCCGCCCCGCCGGCCACCGCCCGGCCGGGGCCGCGGGCGCGCGCGGCGAGTTCCGCGCGCTGCGCCCCTTTCGCCCGGGCGACGACCCGCGCGACGTGCACTGGCGCACCACCGCCCGCGCCGGCGCACCCGTGGTGAGGGAGTACGAGCGCGACCGCACCCGCGCCCTGTGGATCTGCCTGGACCTGCGCGCCCCCGCCGGCGACGAGGCCGAGGCCGCCGCCGAGACCGCCGCGGCCCTCGCCGCCGCCGCCGCGCGCCGCGGCGACGCCTTCGGGCTGGCGACGGCGGACGCGCGCGTGCCGCCGGGCGCCGGGGCCGGCCAGCTCGAGCGCGTGCTGGACGCGCTGGCCCGCGCCCGCTTCCGCGACGACGCGCCCGCCCCGGCGCCCCCCGCCCCGCGCGGCGAGTGCGTGTGGGTGACGCCCGGCCGCGCCGCCCCCGCCGGGTGGGCGGACGTGTACGCCACGGGGGCGCAGTGACGGTCGCGCTCCTCCACCGGCGCCTCACGGCCGGGATGGCGCTGGCCGCGCTCGCGGGCTTCGCGGCGGGGGCGGGGCTGGACGCGTCCGTCCTGGTGGCGGGCGCGGGGCTCGTGCTGGCCGCCGTCTGGCAGCCGGCCCCCGCCGTGAGCCGCTGGGTGGAGCACGCGTCGCGGGTGGGCGTGCTGGCGCTGTGCGCGTGGATGCTGCACGTGGCCTTCGTGCGCGCCGGCGACTTCATGCCGCAGGTGCTGGCGATGCTCCTCTTCCTGCTGGTGGCCGAGTCGCTCCGCGCGCTGGACGCAAAGAACGACATGCGCCTCTACTCGCTGAGCTTCGCCCTGATGATCGCCGCCACCGGGTACTACCCGGGGATCGGCTTCGCGGCGGCGTTCGCGGCCTACGTGGCGCTGGCGGTGCTGGCGATGATGGTGGGCTTCCTCCGCCGCCAGGCCGAGGGGTACCGCGCGCCGGACATCCGCATCGGCCGCCGCTTCCTGTGGACGACGGCGGCGCTCAGCGGGGTGACGCTGCTGATGAGCGCCGCGCTCTTCGTCGTCTTCCCCCGCCTCCCCCGGCAGTGGAACGTGCAGGGCCGCACGCGCGGCGGCGAGGCGATGGTGGGCTTCGGCGGCCAAGTGTCGCTGGGCGAGCACGGCTCGCGCCTCCAGCTCAGCGACGACCCGCGCTTCGCTTTCCGCGCGGAGTTCCCGGACGGGACGCCGCCGGAGGTGCGGGGGCTGCACTGGCGGGGCCGCTCGTACGACCACTTCGACGGCGTGCGCTGGATGAGGACCGGCGTGCGGGCGGCGGAGCTCCCCGCGGGCGCGTACCGGCGGCGGTGGGGCGGGGCGGAGGTGCGGGCGAGGATCTTTGGCGGGCCGCCGGGGGTGCAGCTCCTCTTCGGGCTTCACCCGGTGCTGCGGGTGGAGCCGCGCTCGGCCATCCGCGCCTACCGCGACAACAGCGGCGACGTGCGCTTCAGCGGCACCGAGACGCCCGTGTACACCGTCGTCTCCGGCCCCTCCTTTCCGCCCCCCGAGGCGCTGGCCGACCTCCCCGAGGCCGATCCGCCGCAGCTTCACCCGTACCTGGCGCTCCCCCGCGTCTCTCCCGACCTGCGCCGCCTGGCCGACTCGCTGCGCTGGGGAACGGGGTCGCGGCTGGAGCAGGTGCGCGCCGTGGAGCGCCACCTGCGCACGTTCAGCTACACGCTGGATCTCCCCGCCTCCAGCGCCGAGACCTCGCTGGACTACTTCCTCTTCGTGCGCCGGGCGGGGCACTGCGAGTACTTCTCCACGGCCATGGCCGTGCTGCTGCGCGCGCAGGGCATCCCCACGCGCAACGTCACGGGGTTCCTGGGCGGCGCGTGGAACCCGGGCGCCGGCTACCTGCGCGTGACCGAGAACGACGCGCACTCGTGGGTGGAGGTGTGGTTCCCCGGCGCGGGATGGGTGCCCTTCGATCCCACCCCCCCGGCGCGCCTGGAGATGGCGCAGCGGGGGACGGCCGGTGCGTGGGCCAGCCCCCTGCGCGAGTGGTTCGACGGCGTGGAGTACCGCTGGTACCGCTGGGTGATCGACTACAACCTCGACCGCCAGCTCGCCGTGTTCCGCGGCGTGGGCAGCCTCTTCTCCCGCGGGCGCGGCGCGTCTCCCGGCGACGCGGCCCCCGCCCGCCCCCGCGGCCCCGGCGGCGGCACGGGCGACCCGCCGTGGATCGTGCTGGCCCTGGTGCTGGGCGGCGGCGCGTTCTGGGTGGTGCGCCGCCGCCGCCGCGCGCGCCTTCCCGAGGAGGCGCGCGTGTACCTGGCCCTGCGCCGCGCCTACGCCCGCGCGGGTGTAGGCGACGCCGCGGCCGGCCCGCTGCAGTGGGCGGAAGGCCTCGCCCGCGACTCCGCCCCCGGCGCCGAAGCCGCCGGCCGCCTGGTGCGCATCTACCTGGACGCCCGCTTCGGCCGCCGCCCCGCCGGCGACGCGGGCCGCGCCGAGATGGCCCGCGCCCTCGCCGAAGCCCGCGCCGCGCTCCGGGAGCGAGCCCGCGTCTGACAGCCGGGCGACTGAAGTCGCTGCAACGACTACACGAAGTCCCCCTGCGGGGACTACAGGGTTGCTGCTCGGGCGGAAGGTGTGGTCCGCGCGGGTGGCACCGCGGGCTGGCGACTGAAGTCGCTGCAACGACTACACGAAGTCCCCCTGCGGGGACTACAGGGTTGCTGCTCGGGCGGAAAGTATGGTCCGCGCGGGTGGCACCGCGGCCTGGCGAGTGAGCTCGCGGCAACAACAGCACGAAATCCACCTGCGCGGACTGGTCTTCCAGCATCAGCGGGAGGTGTGTAGTCCCCGCAGGGGGACTTCGTGTAGTCGTTGCAGCGGTTTCAACCGCCCGCAACAAGCCGCTGCCGCACGCCCGTGTGACCCGTGCCCCTTCCCTTCGCGGCTCACTTCTAGCAAAGTAGAGGGAGAGATGCGAGCGGCGGCGCCATGAACGCGCCCCGCACCCTCATTCCCGGGGATGTCCAGGACGATGGAGCAGAAGCGTTTCGAGGTGGAGATCACCTTCCGGCAGACGGTGCGCTACGCGGTGGAAGCCAAGGACCGCAAGGTGGCGGAGAGGCTGGCGGTGGAGCGGTGGCGCGCCGGCGAAGAAGGCACGATGCTCGGAAACGACTGCTGCGAGGTGACCGCCGTCGCCGCGGCCGAGTCGCCCAACGAAGAACGGCAGTGCCGCGACTGCGACGCCGCCTTCCGCTACCTCCGCGACCGCGAGCTCGTCATCGAGACGCTCGACACGGACGCCTTCAATCCCACCGTCCACGACGCCGTTTCCGCGGAAGACGTCGCCATGCACGTCGGCTGGAAGCGCAAAGACGACCCCGCCACCCCCGACGTTGCCCGCGCCGCCCGCGCGCTGGACCGCCTCTGCAGCGAGCACCGCGTGGTGTGCTTCACCCGCCCGCGGGTGCGCGCCAGCGAGCGCGGCGAGGTGCGGCTGTACTGCACGCCGCAGCACCTGGAGCGCCTCAGCGCCCTGGTGATGGACGATGCGGAGCTGACGGTCGCGTAAACGGCGTGGCTCACACAGAGACACAGAGGCACGGAGAACGACGCTGTTCTCCGTGCCTCTGTGTCTCTGTGTGAGATCACTTCCTGTCCCGCGCGTTGGTATCCGGCATCTCGCAACGCGGGGCGCTCCTCTCGTGGAGATCGCGGCGCCGGTGAGGTGATCTCCCGCAACAGCAAGATCCGCCGCGTGCGGGGCGTCGTGTGGCGAACGGGCGACACTCTTGCAAGCGCTTGGGCCATCTCGGATGGGCGGGGCGCCACAGAAGGAAAAGCGCGTCCGCCGCGCCGCGCGGAAGCCCATGGAGAAGGTGACGATGAAACGCGAACGGCTGGTGCCCGACATCGAGACGTACGCGCAGGACATCGTGGACACCGTGCGTGAGCCGCTGCTCATGCTGGACACCACGCTGCGCGTGCGAAGCGCCAACCGCGCCTTCTACCAGACCTTCCGCGTGACTGCGGCGGAAACGGAGGACCAGCTCATCTACGAGCTGGGCAACGGCCAGTGGGACATCCCCGACCTGCGCACGCTGCTGGAAGACATCATCCCCAAGAGCTCCGTCTTCGACGACTTCGAGCTGGAGCACACCTTTCCCGAGATCGGGCGGCGGGTGATGCTGCTCAACGCCCGCCAGCTCCGCGCGGGCAGCCACGGCGAGCTGCTGGTGCTGGCCATGGAAGACGTGACCGAGCGCCGCCGCGCCGAGGCGGACCTGGACGCCATCGATGCGTACGCGCAGGACATCGTGGACACGGTGCGCGAGCCGCTGCTGATCCTGGACCCCTCGCTCCGCGTGCGCAGCGCCAACCGCGCCTTCTACCAGACCTTCGAGGTGGACACGGAGGAGACGGAGAACCGGCTCATCTACGAGCTGGGCAACGGGCAGTGGGACATCCCGGCGCTGCGCACCCTGCTGGAGGACATCATCCCCAAGAGCTCGGTGTTCAACGATTTCGAGCTGGAGCACACCTTTCCGCGCATCGGCCGGCGGGTGATGCTGCTCAACGCCCGACAGCTCCGCGCCGGCAGCCACGACGAGCTGCTGGTGCTGGCCATGGAAGACGTGACCGAGCGGCGCCGCGCCGAAGCGGACCTGGAGGCGATCGAGACGTACGCCCAGGACATCGTCGCCACGGTCCGTGAGCCGCTGCTGATCCTGGATGCGTCGCTCCGGGTGCGCAGCGCCAACCGCGCCTTCTACCAGACCTTCGAGGTCGGTGCGGAGGAGACGGAGGACCAGCTCATCTACGAGCTGGGCAACGGCCAGTGGGACATCCCCGACCTGCGCGTGCTGCTGGAAGACATCATCCCCACGCGCTCCGTGTTCAACGACTTCGAGCTGGAGCACACCTTTCCGCGCATCGGGCGGCGGGTGATGCTGCTCAACGCGCGACAGCTCCGCGCCGGCAGCCACGGCGAGCTGCTGATGCTGGCGCTGGAAGACGTCACCGAGCGGCGGCGCGCGGAAGAGGAGGTGGCCGAGGCGCGCGAGGCGGCGGAGTCCGCCAACCGCTCCAAGAGCCAGTTCCTGGCGAACATGAGCCACGAGCTGCGCACGCCGCTCAACGCCATCCTCGGCTACTCGGAGATGCTGCAGGAAGAGGCCGCCGAGGAGAGCCTCGAGTCGTTCTCCACGGACCTGGGACGCATCAACTCCGCGGGGAAGCACCTGCTGGCGCTGATCAACGACATCCTGGACCTGTCCAAGATCGAAGCGGGGAAGATGGAGCTGTTCGTGGAGCGGTTCGACCTGGCCGAGCTGATCGACGAGGTCGCCTCCACCGTGCAGCCGATGGTGCACAAGAACGCCAACACTCTCAAAGTGGTGCGCGCCGCCGGCCTGGGCGAGATGCGGGCGGACCAGATGAAGGTGCGGCAGGCGCTGTACAACCTGCTCTCCAACGCCGTGAAGTTCACGCAGGGCGGCACCATCACCCTTCACGCGGACCGCCAGCTCATGGACGGGGGCGAGTGGATCGTGCTGCGGGTGGCGGATACCGGCATCGGGCTCAGCGACGAGCAGCTCTCCAAACTGTTCCTTGACTTCAGCCAGGCGGACGCGTCCACCACGCGCCGCTTCGGCGGCACCGGGCTGGGGCTGGCCCTCACGCGCCGCTTCTGCCAGATGATGGGCGGCGACGTGTCCGTGCAGAGCGTGCTGGACGAGGGGAGCGTGTTCACCATCAAGCTGCCCGCGCTGATGCGGGAGCGCGCGCCCGACGGCGAAGGCGGCCGCGCGGGCGCCTTCGTGGCCTCGCGCGCCGGCGAGATCCCGGCGGGCGGCGAGGCCCCGCCCGGAGCGCGCTACGTGCTGGTGATCGACGACGACCCCGACTCGCGGGAGCTGCTCCAGCGCAACCTGGCGGAAGAGGGGTTCGCCGTCCGCACCGCCGCCAGCGGGCCCGAGGGGCTGCTCCTGGCGCGCACCCTTCACCCGGCCGCCATCACGCTGGACGTGATGATGCCGGGGATGGACGGCTGGAGCGTGCTCAAGGTGCTGAAGGAGGACGCGGAGCTGCGCAGCATCCCCGTGATAATGCTCACCATGGCGGGCGACGCGGACGGGGGATTCGCGCTGGGCGCGGCCGAGTACGCCACCAAGCCGGTGGACCGGCACCGGCTGTCCGCCACGCTTCGCAGGTACGCGCAGCCGGGGCCCGAGTCGCTGGTGCTGATGGTGGAAGACGACCCGGCCACGCGCGCCATGATGCGCAGCCTCCTGGCGAAGGAAGGGTGGCGCATGTGCGAGGCCGTCAACGGCCACGCCGGGCTGGAGTGCATGGAGGCGGAGCGCCCGGACGTGATCCTGCTGGACCTGATGATGCCCGAGATGGACGGCTTCGAGTTCGCCGACCGCGTGCGCCGGCACCCCGAGTGGCGCAACGTACCCATCATCGTGGTCACGGCCCACGACCTGAGCGCGCGCGACCGCCAGCGGCTGAGCGGCTACGTGGAGACCATCCTGCAGAAGACGGGCGACTCGCAGGAATCGCTGATGGCGCGCGTGCGCGGGCTGCTCGACGACTTCGCCGTTCCGCGCGACGTGGCACCCACCCAGGACGGAGACCAGGCGGCCGCGTTATGAAGAAGATCCTGCTGGTGGAAGACAACGAGATGAACCGCGACATGCTCTCGCGCCGCCTGCAGCGGAAGGGCTACCGGGTGGTGGTCGCGGTGGACGGGCAGGAGGGGGTGGAGATGGCCGCCGCGGAGCTGCCGGACCTGGTGCTGATGGACATGAGCCTCCCCGTGCTGGACGGATGGGAGGCGACGCGGCGCCTGAAGGCCGCGCCCGCCACCGGCCACATCCCGGTGGTCGCGCTCACCGCCCACGCCATGGCCGGCGACCGGGCGCACGCCATGGACGCCGGCTGCGACGAGTACGACACCAAGCCGATCGACCTGCCGCGCCTCCTCACCAAGATCGAGGCGCTCCTGTCGCGCGCCGGCGGAGGGGCCTCACACGGAGACACGGAGGCACAGAGCTGAAGTCGTCTCCGTGCCTCCGTGTGAGCCCCGCGGTCAGTCCGCCGTGACCACCGCCGCAGTCCGCGCGTCCGAGGCCGGGTCCGCGGGGGCGTCGCGAAAGGTGGCGAGCACCTCGATGAGCCGCGCGACGTCCGCGTCGTTGCTGGCGATGCCCACCGAGGCGCGGATGGCGCCCACGGCGTAGTCGCTCATGCAGTCCGAGAACTGCTGCAGGGTAAAGGTCTCGGGCGTGAGGGTGTTGATGCAGCGGAAGGCGTCGTCGTCGTGGTAGTCGAAGGCGAACTCGGCCGCGCCCGGGTTGCAGAAGAACCCCGTGCGGATGGAGACCCCCGCCTCGTTGGTGCGCTGCTCCACCACGCGGAAGTCCACCGTCTCGCCGTCCGGGTCCAGGAGGTTGAAGGCCACGCAGCCGCCCCTCATCTCCATCCCCTCCGGCCCGTACACGCGCACCATGGGCGCGCCCCCCGAGTGGCGCAGCGCGCGCAGCTCGTCCATCAGGGTCCCGGCCAGCCTCATCACGTGCCCGTTGATGCGGTCGATGCCGATCTCCCCCACGAAGCCCAGCCCCGCCGCCACGGCCGCGATCCCCAGGTAGTTGAGGGTGCCGTCTTCAAAGGCGCGCCCCGTTACGTGCGGCAGGTGCACGCCGTTCTGCGCGGACACGAAGCGCACCGTGCCCCCCGCGAACCAGGGGCGGTGAAGCTCGCCCAGCACGTTGCGCCGGGCCAGCAGCGCGCCCACCCCCGTGGGAAAGCCGAACATCTTGTAGAAGGAGAGCGCCACGAAGTCCGGCCCGTGCTCGTCCAGCCGCAGCGGGCTGGTGGGCACGAAGGCCGCCGCGTCCAGCAGCACGTGGTAGCCGTGGGCCTGCGCCGCCTCCACCCACTCCAGCGGGTGCTTCACCCCGCTGAAGTTGCTCTGCGCGGGGTAGGCGAACAGGTGGCGGCGCGCCGGGTCCGCGCCGGCCAGGTGCGGCTCCAGCTCGTCCACGCGCAGCTCGTGCCCCAGCGGCACGTAGCTCACCTGGGCCCCGTGCGCCACGGCGTACTCGCGCATCCCGTGCACGGAGTTGTGGTTGTCCGCCGTGAGCAGGAAGCGCCCGCCGGGCTCCCACGGGTACGCCTCGGCGATCAGCTTGAGCGCGCCGCTGGCGTTGAGGGTAAAGATGACCTCGTACAGCTCCGGGTCCGCGCAAAAGAAGTCCAGCACCCTGCGCCGCGCCGCCTCCACCGCGTCCGTGGCGGCCTGCGACGAGGGGTTGCGGGAGTGCGGGTTCCCCAGCACGGCGCCGCACAGGTACTCCGCGTGCGCGCGCACCTGGCTCTCCGCGTACAGGCCCGCGCCCGTGTAGTCCAGGTACACGTGCCCGCCCGCGTCCAGGCGGCTGAAGTCCCGGCGGCGCAGCTCGGCGAAGAGGTCGGTCATACGATTACACCCTGGTGCTGGGGATCGTGCGGCAGCGGGTGAAAGATAAAGCGAGCTCACACAGAGGCACAGAGGCACGGAGACGACTTCATCTCCGTGCCTCCGTGTCTCTGTGTGAGCCCGCCGTTTCGGGGAGGTACGCGGCGACGAGGGCGGCCATCCCCAGCGCCGCGATGGCCGCGAGAACCGTGTTGCCGCCGAAGCCCGCGTACGCGTACGCCGCGCCGGCGAGGGCGCTCCCCAGGCCGGAGCCGGCCTGCCCCACGGCCATCGACAGGCTCATCATCGACCCGCGCTGCCCGTCGGGGACGATCTCGGCCATCATCGCCTGGAAGGGGGAGGCGCGCGCGGCGAAGAGCGCCATGGTGGCCGCGAAGAGGAGGTACGCGCTCGTCATCCCCCGCGCCACGGGCACGGTGGCCGCGATCCCCAGCGCCAGCCCCACGCTGGCGCCCACCACCAGGCGCTTGCGCCCAGCGCGGTCCGAGAGGCGCCCGGCGGCGGGGCCCGCGAGCACCGTGGCCGCGCCGCCCAGCGCGAACAGCAGCGCCACCTGCCCCGGCGTGGCGCCGCGCGCCTCCTCCAGCCAGGTGGGGAGAAAGAGGACGAAAAGCGCCGTGCCGCCGAACATCCCGAAGTTGGAGAGGATGGCCACCACCGCCTCGCGCCGCCCGGCCAGGGCGCGGTAGTGGCGCACCAGGTAGCGCACCCCCAGCGGCGCGCGCTGCAGCTCCACGTCCGGCTGCGGCACCCACCTCACGATCATCAGCCACGCCACCGCCATGGTGCCCGCGAACACCAGAAAGGGCGCGTGGAAGCCGCTGCGGGCGGCCAGCAGCGTCCCCACCGGGATCCCCAGCACCTGCCCGGCGGCCATCCCGCTCATCACCCACCCGTTGGCCCACCCCCGCCGCTCGGGCGGAAAGTAGTCGCCCACGTACGCGGCGGTGGCGCCGGTAAGCACCCCGCCGCCCGCGCCCGTCAGCACGCGCACGGCCAGGAAGCTCCCGAAGCCGTGCGCCAGCGCGTGAAGCGCCAGCCCCACCGTCATGGCGGCCGCGCCCGCCAGCAGCATGCGCCGCCGCCCGAACCGGTCGCTCACGGGCCCCGCCACCACCGCAACCACGGCCACGGCCACCGAGTACCCGGTGCCGATCCACGCCAGCCGCCCCTCGGACATCCGCAACTGCTCCGCCACGCGGGGGAGGATCGGCGCCAGGATCATCGTCTGCGTGGTGACGGAGAAGACGAGCAGCCAGAGCGCCGCCAGCGTGGCGCGCTCCGGCGGCCTCCTCACGTCCACAGAGAGGCACGGAGACACCGAGCGACTCCGTGTCTCCGTGCCTCCGTGTGAGCCCGCTTCTCCATCACGCCCCGGCGGCGCCGCCCATGTGCTGCTCCAGGTCTTCCGCGCGGATCTCCATGCGCGACTCGTGGAACACCGGCTTGCCGCCGCGCAGCAGGATCACCTGCGGCGACTCGTGGGTGATGCCGGTGCGCTCCTCGATGCTGTCGCTCAGGGCGCGGTTGGCGTGGATGTCGATGATGTGCACCGTCGCATCGGGGTGCCGCTGCTGGAAGCTCTCCATCTGCTCGTGCGCCATGGCGCTGATGGGGCAGGTGGTGTTGTGCTTGAAGAGGATCGCCTCGTCCGCTCCGAAAAGCTGTTCCAGCGCCTGCGTGTCGGTTACGTCCTGCATGGCTTCTCCAGGGGTGCGGTGATACCGGGCATTGTCCGCCGGGGCGGGCTCCCCGCGCAAACGCCGGGCCGGGGTGATTTCCCCCTGTGTCAATTGAGGTGAGCCTCATCGGTACGATACAGCGCCCGTGGGGACGCCGTTCGGACTTTATTCTGCCCACGCGTTGGAATCGGCCGCAAAGCTTGGTATGGTTCCGCTGCAGGCATCCAGACCGCTTGCCCTGTCAGTACAATGTACATACAGTGGTGGGGGAACATGGAAGGGGTTGAATTCGAGTGGCACGAACAGAAGCGGCAGATCAACCTGGACAAGCACGGGATCGATTTCGAGGACGCGATCAGCGTCTTCGATGGCCATGCTTTCGTGCGGCGTTCAGACCGCGATGGGGAGCTGCGGTTTGTGGCGGTCGGCGAGGTGCGGGGCCGCGTGACCGCGGTCGTCTATACGGTACGCGATGGCATCTATCGCATCATCTCTGCACGAAGGGGGACGAGTAATGAAGCGCGACGCTACCACGACCGTAAGACGGCGCCTGGGGGATGAACGTCAGGGTGAGACGGACTGGGCGCGAGTGGATGCGCTCAGTGACCAGGAGATCGAGGCGGCGGTGGCGGATGACCCGGACGCCGCTCCGCTCCTGGACGACACGTTCTGGGCGAACGCCGAGATGGTCATCCCCTCGGGGCGGAAGGAACGGGTCACCCTTCGGCTGGACGAGGAAGTGCTCGATCACTTCCGCGGTCTGGGCCGCGGGTATCAGACCCGAATCAACACGGTGCTTCGCGCCTACGTACGCCAGCAAAAAAGACGCTGACAAACCGTCCGCGCCTCTGCTCTGTGTCTCTGTGCCTCTGTGTGAGGCGGCTGTTTCGTAGTTACCCGGCCGGCGCCGGCCCCTCGCCCTTCCCGCCGGCGGCGACGGTGAGGAGGACGCCGGCGAGGACGACCGCGGCGAAGAGGTAGCCGGTAAGGCTCAGGCGCTCGCCCCACACCAGGTAGGCGGCGATGGCGGCGACCACGGGCTCCACGGTGGCGACGGTGGCGGCGCGCGTGGCCTCCACGCGGCGCAGGCCGGCGCTGTAGAGGAGGTAGGCGCCGTAGGTGGGCACGGCGGCGAGGAAGAGAAGGACGGCCCAGGTGGCGGCGGACTTGTCCGGCTGGAAGCGGAAGAAGGGGAGGAGGCCCAGCGCGCCCACGGGGAGGGCGTAGAGAAAGAGTGTGGGCGTGGGATAGAGGGGGAAGTAGCGCTTGCCGAAGATGTAGTGGGTGGCGTACGCCACGCCGGACATCAGGCCCCAGAGGATCGCTCCCGCTCCTACGCGCACCTCACCGCCCGCCGCGCGCGCCAGCCCCGCCACCCCCACCAGCGTGAGCGCGAGCGCCAGCCCTTTGCGCGCGCTCAGCGTCTCCCACCCCGCGAGCCAGGCGAGGAGCGCCACCCACACGGGCGCCGTGTAGAGGAGCACCGCCGCCAGCGACGCGCCACCCAGCCGCACCGCCTGCATGTACGAGGCGAAGAAGAGGGCGATCCCCACCAGCCCGAACGCGAGCACGGCGGGCAGGTCGCGAGGCGCCACCCGCACCCGGCGCAGCGCCGCCGCGTGCGCGCCGTACAGCACCGCCGCCAGCGCCGCGCGCCAGAACGCCAGCTCCAGCGGGTGCACCCCCTCCGCCAGCGCGAAGCGGGACGCGGGGCCGAGCATTCCCCACAGGGTCGCGGCGAGGACGATGTAGATGTAACCCAAACCTCTGTGCCTCTGTGTGAGCCCGCTGTTCAGAGACCCTGAACCGAGATGCGCTGGCTCGCGCTCCACCGCCCGCCCGCCTCCAGCCGCACGGGCACGGCCACCGTCCCCGCCTCCACGCACAGCATCCGCAGGTATTCGTCGTCCGCCATGTCGTCCAGCTTCGCGGCGCCCTCGGTCCACGGGTTCCACACCACGGCGTCCGCGAACCCCGCCTTCTCAAGCACGATCGTCCGCTCGCCGTCGCGGATGCGGATGCGGTCCGGGGCGCCGTGGTACACGCGGTCCAGCGGGCCGGCCACGGTGAGCTCGTCCTCCTCCTGCGCGCGGTCGCGGTCCAGCTCCTTGTCGTGGAACGCGCCCCCCTTCAGGTCCAGCACCGCCGCCTCCCGCACGTCCGCCACGCGGAAGTAGCTGTGGAGCGCGGCCGTGAACTCCATCGGCTCGGCTCCGCGGTTGAAGACGTCGAGCCGCATCTCCAGGGCGTCGGCGTGGAGCTCCACCACGAGCGTCGCCAGAAAGGTGTGAGGCCACAGGTTGAGCGTCTCGGGCGAGTCCGTGAGGGCGAAGGTGGCGCTCGTCTCCGTGGCGTCGGGGAGCACCCATTCCGCCAGCCGCGCGAAGCCGTGCTTGGCGAGCGGCCCCTGGTTGGCGAACTGGGGGAAGATCACCGGCACCCCGCCACGGATGGAGCTGGCCGCATCGAAGCGGGCCTCGCGGCTCACGAAGAACACCTCGCCGCCCCCGGCGGGCACGAACGAGGTGAGGTGCGCGCCGTGGTGGTACACCTCGGCCGTGGCGCCGGAAGGGTGCGCGAGGCGTATGCTGGAGAGCTGGTCGGTCATTTCGGTTTCCAAAAGAAGGGGCTCACACAGAGGCACAGAGACACAGAGAGGATCTTCTCCGTGTCTCTGTGCCTCTGTGTGAGCTACCGGGGCGCTTCCGGCGTCATCGGGATGGGGAGCGGCACCGGACGCGGGGGGATGACGATGGTGTCCCGCGGCACCGGGTACGGCGTGGGCGGCGGCGGCTGCGGCTCGGGCTGCGGAGCCGGGGGCACCGGTTGGGGCTGCGGTTGTTGAGGCTGCGGCTGCGGCGCCGGCGGCTGCGGATCGGGCTGCGGCTGCTGGGGCTGCACGCGGGGCTGCTCGCGCGGCTGCGGCACCGGGCGCGGACGCCGGGGCGCCGGGCGCTGCACGGGGGCCGGCTGCTGGCGCGCGGGCTGCTGAGGTTGCGGCTGCGGCTGCGGCTGGACCGGGGCGGGCTGCTGCGCCGCGGGGGGACGCCGCAGGGGGGGCGGATCGCCACCGCCCGCGTTCGGGTTGATGGGGACGGGCGCCACCTGCACCGGGCCCTCGTCGTCCCCCGGATCCTCGGCCGGCTCGGTCTGCGGCTCGCCGCCGGCCGTGTCCGCCGGCAGGGTGACGGGCACCTCTTCGTCGGCGGGCGTGGCCGGGCGCACCTCGGCCGTGTCGGTGGCGATGGGGGCGTCGCTGCCGCCGTCGCCGCCGCCGCCGCTGAGCGCCCACACCCCGGCCACGCCGCCCAGCGCCAGCAGCGGCAGCGCCACCATCCAGCCGCGCTTCTTTGCGCGCGGCGCGGGCTCGTGGCGGGGCACGGGGGCCGCCGGCACGGGCACGGCGGCGGGGATGGGGGCCGCCGCGGCGCGGGGCGGATGCGGCGCGATCACCGTCCGCTCGTCGTCCATGATGGGCACGGCGGAGCTGGCGATCAGCGTCTCGCTGTCGTCCGGCTCCGCCGCGCCGTCCAGCGCGGCGCCGAAGGCGGCGGCGTCCGGGTAGCGGCGCGCGGGGTCGGGGTCCATCGCCCGCTCGATCACCGCCTCCAGCGCGGGCGGCACCTGCGGGTTGATGGAGCGGATCGGCTTGAGATCGGCGCCCGTGGCGGCGGTGCGCTCCGAGTCGAAGGGCTTCTTCCCCGTGAGAAGCTGGTAGCCCACCACGCCCAGCGAGTACACGTCCGCCGCGGCGGTCAGGTCGCGGTCGCCGCGCAACTGCTCGGGCGACGCGTACGCGGGCGAGAGCGGGGCCGCGCCGCGCGTGCGCGTCATGGAGCTGGCCTCGTCCTCGTCCACCAGCCGCGCGATGCCGAAGTCCAGCACGCACACGCGGAAGGGCTGGTCCCCCTGCGCCTCGGCCAGGAAGATGTTCCCCGGCTTCACGTCGCGGTGGATGAGGCCGGAGCGGTGCCCCACCGCCACCCCCTCGGTGGCGTCGCGCAGGATGCGCTGGGCCAGCGGCAGGGGCGGGCGGCTCTCGCGCGCCAGGTACGCGGCCACGTTCTCGCCGCGCAGCAGCTCCATCACGATGAAGTCGATCCCCGTCTCCGGGTCCGTCCCGAAGTCGTAGACCGGCAGCACGTTGGGGTGATGGGGGAGCGACGCGGCGGCGCGCGCCTCGTGCTCGAAGCGCGCGCGGAGCTGCTCGCGCACCTCGGGCGTGGGCGCCGGGATGGCGAGCACCTTCACGGCCGTGGGGCGGCCCAGGCGCAGGTCGTCGGCGCAGTACACCACGGCGAACCCGCCCCGCCCGATGACCTCCTGGATGCGGTAGCGCTTCACCAGTGTGCGGCCAGCGAGCAGGTCTTCCAGTCCTCCAGCCATCATGCTCTTCGCGGGGCGTTGATGCGCGGGCCGTCGCCCGCCGCGGCAGGGGACTACTCACCGGCAAGATGTGGTCCGGCACCCCGTTTCGCCGTCCACTCCGTGCAGGTTGACGCCTAACTTTCGCCCGGATAGCTTCTTACGCCGGCCGAAGGAAATCCGTATCCGGCGCGGCGACACACGGGCGCGGAGACGCGTCCACGGAACCCCTGCTTTCGATGATCTCACCGCGCAAAGCCGCGTACCCCCGCCGCCGCACCTTCCCCGCCGTCGCGGAGGAGAGCGGCGCGGCGCCCGGCCTGCGCGCCGGGCTGGAGGCGGTGCTGGCCGGGTACGAGGAGGCGCGCGCGGGGGAGCGCTTCAGCCGCGCGCACCCGCTTTCCGAGCGCTTCCGGCAACTGCAGGGCGAGATCGCGCGCCTCCCCGCCGTGGCCGCGCGGCCCACGCTGGAGACGGACTGGTCGGCCGGGGTGAGCCGCTGGGCGCGGGTGCCCTGGGTGGCGCTGCTGGACACGCGGGAGACGCGCAGCACGCAGCAGGGCGTGCACGCCGCCTACCTCTTCCGCGAGGACCTGTCGGGCGTGTACCTGGTGCTCACGCAGGGGAGCGCCGAGCCGCGGCGGCAGCTTGGCGCGGCGGTGGCGCGGGCCACCCTCCACCAGCGCGCGGCGGACCTGCGCGCCTTCGCCGGGGAGCTGGCGGCGCGCGGCTTCCGGCTGGACGACCTCATCGACCTGCGCACCGCCGACCCCGCGCTGGGGCGCGACGCGGAGGCCGCCGTGGTGGCGTACCGCCTGTACGAGGCCGGCACCGTCCCCGACGACGCCACGCTGGAGGGCGACCTTGAGGCGCTGCTGGCCTCGTACGAGCGCTACCTTCGCGCCCGCCGCGCCCGCGTCATCGCCCCCGCGGCCCCGCCCGCGCGGGTGCGTGAAGAGCGCCGTCCGTACGCCGCGCCGTGGGAGGCGGAGCGCGCGGTCGCGGAGGTGGTGGAGCACGTGGCGGCGCGCGGCTTCGTCTTCGAGCCGTGGCAGGTGGCGGCGTACCTCACGGCGCTGCGCACCAAGCCCTTCGTGATCCTGGCCGGCGTGTCGGGGATCGGCAAGTCGCGCCTCCCCGCGCTGGTGGCCGAGGCGGCGGGGGGGCACGCGCGCCTGGTGCCCGTGCGGCCGGACTGGACGGACAGCGCGGAAACGCTGGGATACACGGACCTGGGCGGCGCCTTCCGCCCCGGGCCGGTGCTGCGCATGGCGCAGGAGGCGGCCGATCACCCCGCGCGCCACTACGTGTGCGTGCTGGACGAGATGAACCTGGCGCGCCCCGAGTACTTCTTCGCCGAGGTGCTGAGCCGCATCGAGGACCGCCGCCCGCACCCGGCCGGCGGCTTCGCCAGCGCGCCGCTGGTGGACGCGGCGCCGGACGAGTGGCGCGCCGTGGGGCTGCCGCCCAACCTGGCGCTGGTGGGCACGGTGAACATGGACGAGAGCGCCCACGGCTTCAGCCGCAAGGTGCTGGACCGCGCCTTCACCCTGGAGCTCTCGGACGTGGACCTGGCGCGCTGGGAGCCCGCCGCCCCGGCCGCGCCCGCCGCCCCCCAGCCCTGGCCCATGCGCGCCTGGCACCCGCGCGCCATCGCCCTAGGCGGCCTGGGCGAGCTCTCGCCCGCCGACCGGGCGCGGGTGCAGTCGGCGGTGGACGCGCTGGGCGCCGTGAACCCGCACCTGGCGCCCGCGGGCCTGCAGGCCGGCTACCGCACGCGGGACGAGATGGCCCTCTTCGTCCTCCACGCCGCCGAGGCCGCCGCCTCCTTCGTGGACCGCGCGGGCGCCCCCGTGGACCCGCTGGACCTGGCGCTGCACATGAAGATCCTGCCGCGCGTGGCGGGCGGAAGCGGCCCGGTGCGCCGCGCGGTGCTGGGCCTCCTCGGCTGGTCCCACACCGGCCGCCCCCTGCGCGCCGAGCCGGACGCCCGTCCGTTCCTGGACGCCTGGGACGAAGCCGGCCGCCCCGGCGCAGTTGAGGGCGCCGTCCATCCGCGCACCGCCGCGCGCCTGTGCATGATGTGGGAGCGGATGCTGGCCGAGGGCTTCACCTCCTTCTGGGCGTGAGACGCTCCTCTCTGTGTCTCTGTGCCTCTGTGTGAGCCCCCCATGACTGGATTCCGCATCGCCACCGCGGACTTCGAGCTCCTCTGGGGCACCCCAGGCACATCCGGCGAGATCCCTCCGCTCCGCGAGCAGACCGCGTACCCCCTCTTCCTGCGCTCCCTGCGCGGCGCCCCCGTCGCGCTCCAGCACCGCGACCCCGTGCTCCTGGGCGGCCTCCGCGCCGCGGACGATGGCCGCGTACAGTGGGGCACCATCAACTTCGGCTCGCAGGTGGGCCGCAGCACCTTTACGGTGAGCGCCGGCGGCGAGCCGCACCGCTTCCAGGTGGAGGTCGTCCCCACCAAGCTGGGCTACGAAGACGACTTCCGCGCGCTGGTGGACGACACGCAGGAGATACTGGGCGGCCTGGCGCTGGAGTACCTGCGCGGCGCCTACCACGCGGGCGCGCCGGTGGATGCGGGGCACGCCAGCCAGGTGGAGTGGCTCACCCTGCTGCGCACCGCCGCCGGCGAACTGGAGCGCGCCCTGCACGAGATCGCGCGCCACCCCCGCCGCGCCGTCGAGCGCCACCCCGAGCCCACCCGCGCCGACCGCGTGCGCCGTCCGGACTCGGCGCTGCGGCGCGGCATCCTGCGCGGCGCCGGCACCGGCGAGCCGCTGCGCGTGGGAGACGTAACGGTGCGCGAGCGCGTGGACGAGCGCCGCGCCCTCGCCACGCTCGACACCCCCGAGCACCGCTGGATCGCCGCGCAGCTCCGCGCCATCCGCCGCCGCCTCGCCCGCGTACTCGATGCCGAGCGCGCCCACCCGCCCGGCCCCCGCCGCGCCCGCGTGCTGGAGGAGATCGAGGCGCTGGCCGCCCGCGCCGCCCGCTGGGAGCGCCTGGAGCCCTTTGCCGCCCCCGGCGACCCGCCCGCCGCCTTCGCGTCGCCCCAGCTCTTGCACGCGCCCGGCTACCGCGAGGCCCACCGCGCCTGCCGCCTCCTGGCCATGGGCCTGCGCGTGCACGGCGGCCCGGCCGAGCTCGTCCTCAAGGACCTTCACCTTCTCTACGAGCAGTGGTGCTACCTGTGGACGGTGCGCACCGTCGCGGCCCTGCTCGGCCGCCCCCTCCCCGCCGCGCACCTCCTCGCCTCGGACGACGAGGGCCTGCGCGTGCGCCTGCGCCGCGGCCACGAGCACGCCGTGCGCTGGGAGGTGGAGGGCGCCCACGTAGTCCTCACTTACAACCCGCGCTTCGAGAGCGCCGGCCTGCGCGTGCCGCAGCGCCCCGACATCCTCCTGGAAGTGCGCCGCCGGGGCCGCCCGCCGCTGCGCGCCGTCCTCGACGCCAAGTACCGCATCGACCCTTCCCCCGAGTACCGCGCCCGCTACGGCGCCCCCGGCCCCCCGGAAGACGCCCTCAACACCCTGCACCGCTACCGCGACGCCCTGGGCGTCTCCCACGCCGTCGCCCTCTTCCCCGGCGACGTCCCCGCCCCCCTCTCGCCAGTCGGCACCATCGGCGCGCTCCCGCTCCTCCCCGGGGCAGATGATGTGGCGCGCGCATGGCTCCGGACTGCGATCTCACACAGAGGCACAGAGGCACAGAGATGAATTCGTCTCTGTGCCTCTGTGTCTCTGTGTGAGCCTAAAACCGTACCCCGACGCGCAGCAGCGCCACGTTCGCCGGGTGATCGAACGAGTGCACCGTCTTTCCCGCCGCGACCACTTCGCGGACGAGGCGGATGAGCTGGCCGCCCGGTGTGGCGTGCGGCACCACGAGCTGGCGGGCCAGCGTGGCGACGACCCGGTTGCGCAGCTCGGCGCCGGCGGCGCTCAGCCTCACCACGTCGTCCGCAAAGGGCGTGGCGACGAGGAGGCGGCCTCGTTCCAGCGCGGCGCGCCAGCGGGCGGGGATGCGCGTGGCCGCCAGCCCGCGCGCCAGGCACACCACCACGGGCTGGCTTCCCTGCAGCAGGACGTCCAGGCACCCGCGCTCCACCGGCGCCAGGAACCCGCCCACCACCGGAAAGCGCAGGTCGCGCGCGGACCGCGCCCACGCCAGCGCGTGCTCCTCCAGCGGCGCCGGCACGCGCCGCGAGCACAGCAGCCCGATCAGCGGCTGGTCGAGCAGGGCGGGGTTCCCTAGGAGCGAGAGCTCCGCGCCGGGGGCCGCGCGGATCCGCGTAGAGATCGTCTTCACCAGGATGGGCGGGCAGGGGCGCGTTCTCGGCTCCCCCTACGGTAGTCGCCCGCGCCGTGGGAATCCATCGCAACGTTCAGCCACCCGCGCGCCAGTGTGTACGGGCGGTGGCGCGGCGGTGAGGATCAGAAGAGGAGGCGCGCCCAGCCCACCATCAGGTACGCCCACAGGGAGAGCGCGGCCAGGGCGACCGCGCCGGTCACGGCGACGCGGGGTGTGCGCATCAGACGGATCATGGCACTTCCAGGACTCGGGTCCGGCGGGAGGCGCGCATCGAGGGCGCGCCAGGTTGCGGGGTGGAGCAGGGAGGATATTCCCGGGCCGTTAGCTGGCCGTGATCCGGGCGCGATCCCGCCGTCTGGCGGGCGGCTCAGCCGTGCGCGAGGCGCCATCCGCCGCCGGCTCGCGCCACGCCAGCGGGCGCACGCGCCGCCCTTCTTCCGTGGCGCGCCAGTACACGACTGGCTCGCGCACCCTCGCAGCGGCATCGTTCCGCCGCTCGATCAACCCCCCGCGATGCAGTCCGCGCAGCTCCGCGACCGCGTTCTCCCCGCCGCCCCCCGCTTCCCGCGACGTCATCCATCCCCGCTCCGCGAACCGCCGCGGCGCGGCCGGATCGTCGTACGCCGCCCGCATCCTCCAGAGCACCCGCTGTCTGCGGCGGGCAACGTACACGGGCGCGCCGCGGTCCGGCGGCCCCGGCGGCTCCCACGGCGTGGCGGCGGTCCCGGTCCGCTCCGCCAGGGCGCGGGCGCTGGTCGCGTTGAGCCGATATACCCCCACCGGCGCCCCGCCGCCGGGAACGCGCACCTCCTCGCGGTCCAGCAGCTTCCGGCGATGGAGCGCCGGGAGCAGGTCCAGCGTGCCGCGTCCCACCCCCTGCTCCACGTCCACCCGGTGCGCCCACCCGCGCACGCCCCGCAGCTCGTATCCGCCCTGCCCCCGCGCAAGGTGCCGCAGGTAGAGCAGCACCTCCGTCTGGCCCGGCTCCCAGGACCTGTGAATCGCTCGCATGCGGCAGATTCGGGCATGCGGGGGGCGCGCGAAATCGCCGGTTCATGGCCGCTTATGTTGGTGCCGCTTCGTGGCGGTTGATGTACTTCCTGGCTAACTTCGCTCAACCCCCAAGCTGTCCCATCACACAGGAGATGCTCTCTATGAAACGCCTGCGCCTTCTTTTCGTCGTCGTTGCGGGAATGGCTTTGCCGGCGTGCGGAAATTCACCGTCCGGACCGGACCCCAGGGAGAACAATTTCCACAGTCCTGTCGCGCGTGCCGGTACACTGAGTTCCAGCGCTGAAATCAGGGCTGCGGCCGCGAGCGACAGTAGCGCTGCCGCCGTGGCTAATTCAGCGGATACGACGACCTCGGATGGGCGAGGTGGACTGACGCTGGGATCCGGGAACTAGAAAGACGAAGCGAGACCCTGGGACTCGCGAGCGTAAACTTCGGAGGTGCGAGGGGTCGGATTCTTCCACCTGCCGAGCCGCATGACAAGGCGGCGGGTCAACGCCCGGCTCTGCTCGGTAGCGGCGTTGGCCCCCTCCGCGCGAGATCGCTCGCGCCGTGCGATACGCGCGGAGAGTCCGAGAGCCACACGTTCTACTTCGGCGTCGTTCCGTGCTGCCGCGAGTTCGAGAGCTGCCTTCGCCAACCGTTCGCCCCGCTCCCAATGGCCGAGCAAGACGGCCGCCTCAGCGAGGTTGTACAATGCGCCTGCCGCGTACTCCGCGTGTATACCGGCGGCTGGGAAGCTGTGCTCCGTGATCTCATCGTGGCGAAGGGAATAGCCGGCACCGGCCGCCGCGCGTGCGATGACACTCCACACGAGGGTGCGGTCCTCTGGACGTGTGATCAAGCTTCCCACGCGCTCAAGGAGCGGTAATGCTTCCGCGTGGCGCCCGAGCCTCACCAGGAGAAAGCCCCAGTCGAACGCTAGGGCGGGTACGCGAGGGTGATGCACCGGATACAATTGTAGTGCTTGCCGAAGATGCTCCTCGGCCTGTTCGTAGGTTCCGCGCTCTACCGCGAGTGTCATCAGGTCATGTTGCGCTTCCGCTGCCTGGCGCCGTCTGCCCGTGCGCGCAGCGCGGCGCGCGGCACGCTCGAAGATGCGGCGCGCATCCTCGTGCCTGCCCAACTCCTTCATCAGGGTTCCGTAGCCGAGGAGTGCGCGGATCATCTCGCCCGAGTTCTGGCCACGGAGCGCAATGCCGAACGCACGTGCGAACCACATGCTCGCCCTCTCCGCTAACGCGGCCCTCCGGCACGTCCGGCCCGCCAGGTTCGCTCGCGACGCATCTTCTTCGTCCGCGCGCGCGGCTGCCTCGGCGAAGTGGACGGCCGTCTCGGTGAGACCGCGGGTCTCGGCCCAGGCATGTACCAGGGAGCATGCATCCGCTACCTGGGCTCCGTTCAGCACATCTGCCGCGCTCGCCAGGAGCCCAAAGGTGCCGAACGCGTCCGCCAGCTCAGGGGCTTCGGCGGCGGCATACGCGAGTCGCTCGCGCACCTCGCGCGTCGGCTCCCGCGAAAGCCCGGCGCGGCGCTCGGGCGGGGTGTCCACCCAGGTCCATACCGCCCGGAGAGCGCGCCAGAGCGTAAGCCCCAGCGCGCCATCGACATCGTCCAGCACGGGCCAGCCCTCCGGCCGGCCCTGCGCATCCACGCGCCACCCCGGTGCGGGCGGGATGATGTGCGGGCGTCCCTCGCGCCTCCGCGGTGCCTCCTGGTCTCCGGCCATCCACCCCCCGCCGTCGTATCCTCCTGTACCAAATCCGACACGTTAGCCTGACCCCGCGGCGGGCGCCATGACGTGCGCACGAAGGAGCAAGTTGTCCTGATCCACCCGGCATTCCGCGCGTCACCCCAGCTTTCCACGGGCGCCTGGCGCGCCCACCGCCCGCCCGCACCTTTCGGGTTGCTGTTCTACCGGGGCGCGCCCACGCGGAGTCCCCTCCGCGAGCGCATCCGCAACCGTGCCGCATCGCACCGCCGGAGGCGCACTGCCCGCCGGACCGGCCTCTCGCACCCGGGCAGGAACATCCAGAGCGCGTGCTCCGGAATCCCCATCTCCAGCGCGGTCATGCGCAGCCCCCGCAGCTCCGCCTGCTCCTCGGGCGGAAGGCGGTGGATCTCCAGCCTCAGCAGCGCGGCGGCTTCCGCGGATCGGGAATTCGCCATGGCTCACCGGTCCCGCTGGCATACGTCGCGGGAGCTGCCCGCCAGCCACGCGCGGGAGAGACGGCATCGTCGGATCATCGCGGGAGAAGTTCGAGTGGGCACACCGGTCCGTAGCCGTGAACGGTAGCCCCCGCCGCGACACCCAACTAGTGTCGTATCTTGGCGGAATATGGAAAACACCATCGCGGCGCTCCGCCACCCGGATCACCGCGCGGGCACCTCCTGGCCTCTTCTCTGTGCCTCCGTGCCTCTGTGTGAGCTAATCAGTTCGATCGTGCCGCCGCGCGCCAGACGAAGTACACCGGCACCCCGGCCGCCACGATCCCCGCGCCGATCAGCGTCGTAGCCGGCCGCTCCAGCAGGGCGTTCGCCATCATCGCCACCGTGCCCACCAGGAAGATGGCCGGGACCACCGGATACCCCGCGGTGCGGTACGGCCTCACCAGCTCCGGCCGGCGGTGGCGCAGCACGAACACCGCGGCCACGGTGAGCGCCAGGAAGGGGTAGAGGAGGAGGACGAACGCCTCGGCGAGCTGCTCAAAGGTGCGCACCGACGCGTTGATGGAGGTGAGCACCACCAGCAGCACCACCGCCACGTGCGGCGTGCCGAAGCGCGGGTGCACCGCCGCCATCCGGCGGAAGAACAGCCCGTCCTCCGCCATCGCGTAGTACACGCGCGGGCCCGTCATCAGCCCGGCGTTCAGCCCCCCGAAGGTGGAGAGCATCACCAGCGCCGCGATGAGGGCGGCGCCGCCGGGGCCGGACACGCGCGTGACCGCATCCACCGCCACCGCCTTGGACGCGGCGAGCTCGGCCAGCGGGAGGGCGTACAGGTACGCCGCGTTGATGGCCAGGTAGGTGGCGACGATCACGGCGGCGCCCCACGCCAGCGCCCGCGGAAGCGCCCGCTGCGGGTCGCGCACCTCGCCGGCGATCAGCGTCGCGGCGATCCAGCCGTCGTACGCGAAGAGCGCCGCCACCAGCGCCACCCCCAGGCCGCCCAGCCCGGCGGGCGCGAAGGCGGGCGGCCCGGCCAGCGCGCCGCCCCGCGCCTCGCCCAGCGCGAAGATGGCCGCCGCCGCCACCAGGATCGCCAGCACCTTGGCGACCGTGGACGCGTCCTGGATGGCGGCGCCCAGCCGCACGGAGCGGTAGTTGGCCGCGCCCACCAGCACGATGAGCCCCACCGCGGCCACGCGCTGCGCCCCCTCGTCCAGCGGCACAAAGGTCCGCAGGTAGGCCACGAACACCAGCGCCGTCCCCGCCGACGCGGCCGAGCGGATGAAGAACCACGACCAGCCGAAGAGGAAGGCCGCGAGCGGCCCGTACGCCTCGCGCAGGTACACGTAGATGCCGCCCGCGCGCGGGAACGCCGCCGCCAGCTCGGCGATGGTGAGCGCGCCGCACAGCGTGATCAGCCCCCCCAGCACCCACACCAGCGCGATGCCGCCCACGCTCCCCGTCTCGGCCGCCACCGTGGCCGGCACGCGAAAGATCCCGCTCCCGATCGTCAGCCCCACCGCCGCCGCCGCCGCGCTCCACACGCTCAGCCGGCGCGGCAGCCCGTCCCCCGCAGTCGTGCGCGCGGAATGCGAGGTCGGCGGCTGAACCGCGAGCGGCGTCTGCTCTGAGGAGGACATGGGGGGAGATGGAGGCGGAGGGGAGGAGGCGCCCGGAAGGACGACGGTTGCACGTGCGGGGGAAGACGTGGCTACGGAACCTACGCGCGTGCGGCGCGCGCGCCAGAGCCGAGGGGCTGCGTGTGCTACAGCAGAATACCGCAACCCCGCTTCACCGGCGTCTGCAACCCGCCCATCACCGGAAAAACGGAGGTCGCGCGCGGACCGCGCCGCCACCAGTGCGTGCGCCGCAAGCGGCGCCGGCACCCGCCGCGAGCAAGCAGCCCGTTCAGCGGTTCAACCGGGCAGGGGCACTCAGGAGCGCAGGGACATGCGACCGGGCGCAAGCCTCCGTGATCCAGATGTCTTGCATTCGTACCTCCTCGTACTGGTGCGGATCGTCGGGCGCGGGTGTGGCGACGGCGCCGGGAAGACACGTGCGGCGGAGTACATCCAAGACGGCGGGGAGGCTCCGCGAACTTGCGTGGGAGGGGATTTGGCTATTGCGCTCGTCGTGCCATGGGTTCTCCGGCGGCGCGTGCCCCGCTCTGGCTGCGACCCGGATGCCTGCGGGGAACACCAGCTCGCGGGTTCAACAGGAGGCACGGAGATGGCCTCATCTCCGTGCCTCCGTGCCTCCGTGTCGCTGCGCGAGCGCGCGGCTAAATACGTCCGAGCGCAACCAGGCGGCGGTAATGCTCACCAAGTGCCGTGAGCTTGCACCGCTTGCTTCGCATGGCCGCGTGCCACATGTGAGGCGCGTCCACCGGCACCACCAGGTGTACCCGGTTGTACTTCTGCAGGATGGAGAAGACGGCGGTGTTCTGGCCATCCGGCGCCTCGCCTTCCGGCTCGAACGACGGGTCGAGCTGGAACTCCGCGCCCGGTTCGGGAAAGAACTCGGTGATGCGCTGAAGGTCTGCCAGCGAGACGGGAGGAGCGACCCTCCGCAGCGACACGAAGCTCTTGACGTTGGTCTTGAAAACGGGGCGCTGTTCCCAGGGACCGAGCGACTGGTCGATGTGCGCGTACACACCGCCCGGTGTGACGTTGCCCAGCAGGTTGCCGGCCGCTCCGTTCAGCGCGTCCACGAGCAGCGAGGTGAAGACGCCGCTGCCGTCCTGTTCGGTCGCGTACTGTTCGGCGGTCGACCCCGTGAGGATGGTGAGCTCCTCGGACAGTTCCGCCGCCTGCGGGGCGATCGGGTTGGTGCCTGCGACGCCGGAGTGGCAACTGTCGAGGATGATCACCTTGTTCCGCGCCCGCGACTGGTTCGCCAGCGTGAGCACCTCGGCGAGTGCCAGGGCGGCTTCGCCTTTGCGCGAGTCGCTGGCGCACAGGTAGCCCCCCGTAGACTCCACGTACCCGTGCCCGGCGTAGTACAGAAGCGCGACTTCCGAGTCGTGGGCGAACAGGTCGCGCACACTCTCCTTGAGCGCCTCACGGGTTACCGCCCGGCCTGAGCCGGGAGCGAGCAGTAGCTGCACCGCGAAGTTCCGCGTGCCGTCCTGATGGCGCTCCAGCACGGCCTTCACCGCGAGAGCGTCGTTCACGCAGCCGTACAGCGGCGACTTGTGGCTGTAGTGGTCGATCCCCACCACGAGAGCCTTTCTCATGGGCACTCCTCCTGGTGTTTGCCTGGTTCCCACACTTTTGCTCGGGGCCCCTGCTCGCCGGCCGGCCGGGCGATCATACCGGGATCCCGCCCTTCTTCTGCCGCAGCATGGCGCGAATGGCCGCAATCGCCGCTTCGGCCTGCGAGTTGGGCATCTCGCCACCCAGGATCGTCGCCAGCCGGCGCGAGCGGATCGGCACCCCGATGGACGTTCCGCCCGAGGTGGTGAGCGCAAATGTCTCTGTGTCGCTGAGCTGGTGGACTACGCCCCGATGCGTGAACTCGATGGAATCCGTCTTGACCACTGCCGCGACCACATCCCGGTAGAAGTACTCCGACGCCTCTTCGGCGAGCACGTTGCCGGTGACCATGTCGAGGATGCCACGGTACGCCAGCAGTTGATGCTCGCAGAAACCGATGACGGCGAACCGGAGCGGGTTGAACCGGATGATTCCATCCGCGCCCTTGCGCGCGGCGTACGTGCTGGTGGCGCCGAACGCGGGCCCGTACAGGTAGAGGGGCGCGGACACCAGATCCTCGTCGTCAATCCCCCACTTCCGGATCGCATTCGCCGTGGTGTTGCGCAGGTCCTCCTCCCGCAGCCGGTCGAACTCCTGGTCGCTGATGCGCTGGGTGTGCAGGCGCAGCACCGCACCACCCACGCCGGCCATCAGGAGCCCGATCAGGATCCCACCACCGTCGCCCGAGAGAATGCACAGGACCCCCACCACGGCGAGGCCCAGCGCCCACTTGGGATACGCGGTGAAGTACGCGCGGACCGCGCTTCGCTTTTCTCGCTCCGTCATCGAAGGACTCTCCCGCAGGAAGGGGATGAACGGCTCAATGCGTCAGGGCATCGAGCAGGCTGGTGTCGTGCAGCATGCCACCGAATGCTGCCAGCTCGCCGGGATCGACGCGCTTCTGTTCGATGGCGCGCAGGTGGTGGGAGATCTCCGGAGGGGGCACCCGCAAGCCGTTCACCCGGAAGTATTCCTGCTTGATGACCAGCGCCATGAGGTCGCACAGCCCGTCCTGCGGGTCGAGGGATGTGGATGTTTCCAGAGCCTGGAGGATCTGCCGGGCCTCGGCCAGCGTCAGCGACCTGGGCTTGCGCGCCCTGAGCAGCGCGAGCGCGTAGTACAGGTGGGCCTTTCCCGAAGCGGGGAGCAGCCGGACCGCCGATTGGAGCTGCGCGGCCGCTTCCGGAAAACGCTTCAGGTGCAGGTAGGCCAGCCCGAGCCCCAAAACGACCTCGCCGCTCCCCGGGGTCAGCCGTGCCGCGGTCGCGTACCGCTCCAGCCGCTCCAGGACGTCGACGTGCTCCAGCCTCGCCAGATCCGCGAGGCGGTGCACGTCGAGCAGCTCGCGGGTTTCGGTGCGTGAGCCGGCGGCTCCCCCGTGGAGGAACTTCAGCACGGTTGCGATGATCTGCTCGAGGTCGTGCTTCGAGGTGTCCAGCGCGCGCATGTCCGCAAGCGACGGGTCGAACGCCCTCACCTCTTCGTGCGAGATGTCGTGGAGGATGGGGAGGATGGTCTTGCCGTCGTGGATCTGGCGCTGCCACAGGCCGCGGAGCTCGTGGAGCGACCAGTGCCCCGCGAGAAAGTTGCGGCTGAGGACGACGATGCCGTAGCGGCTCTCCGCGAGCCCCTTTGCGATCGACGAGGAAATGCTGTCTCCGATCTCGACCACGAAGTCGTCGTACCACACACGGACCCCCGCCCGCCGCAGCCGATCGGCCAGCAGCTCCACGAAGCCGCGCTTGTCCGCAGTGGAGTGGGAGATGAAGACATCGTATGCGGGTGTGGTCATGTTCGGTGAAAGTAAGGGGTTTCCCGGAGCCCGCGGATCGCGCCCGCCACCCGGAACGAATGGTCGGACGCGGGTGCCGGCTTTCCCACATTCGCCGCGGCATCGCGCCGCCACGCGCCTACATGCCTCTGGCGAAGGCGCAAACCGGGTCAGGGTGCATCAAGGCCTCCGGCACCGCTCCCCAGAAGATCCGATGCGGCTCAGGGGCTCAAAACAGAACGGCCGCGCGGGAACGCAGGGAAACCGGCACTGACGCTCCCTCCCTGCCTGAGGCACGCTGTTCCGGGAAGGCACACCCCGCCGCCGCGATCTTTGGCACGGTGTTCAGCAAAGGCGGGCCACCAGCGATTGCACCGTATGGTGGAGGATTGCGCCGAGCACGACGGCGACGATCACCTTCGACAGCACTGCGCTCAACATCGCCGCGGCGATGTGCCCGCTGAAGAGACCCCCGGTGAGGCGTGACAGCACGGCCAGCACCAAGAGAGCGAGGATCCCGTACACGAACGCGACGCCGAACACGCCGATCACGTAGTTGATCCACCAGCTCGTGAGCGGGCGAAGGTCCGGGATGAACCAGAGCAAGTTTGCGATCCACCCGCAGCCGGGCGCGCTGGTAATCGACGAGACGAAGTCGAGCACCACGAAGGCGGTGGCAAGAAGCCAGAGAGCCGGAACCAGGCGCATGCGAGCCTCGCTTGAGTGCGGTCAGGTGCCGATACCGGAGCGCGTCAGAAGCCCTCGCCCCATCAGCGCCCCGTCTGCCTCGCCGATGATCCAGAGCAGCGGGTCGAGCATGCCGCGTCCCTGGAAGGCGCGTCCGGTGGAGTCGGGCATGCGCCCCAGGCTGGAGCAGGTGAAGTAGCGTACCTTTGCGCAGCGCGTTTCCACCTGCTGCACGAAGGCCCCCTCGCCCCACGCCCGCAGTTGGTCGCGGATCAGCGCGTCACGCGCGGCGGCGCGCGAGGTGCCCGCCGGCGCTGCGGCCGTGCGCGCGTCCACCGCCCGCTCACCGACGCGCTCCTCCAGGTCGAACGCGTCGGCCTTGCCGAGCACCACCGCCACCGGCACGCGGATGCGCTCCCCCTTCTTGAGCCCAAAGAACTCCTCCATCCCGATGACGATACGGGCGAAGGTGTCTTCGATGGGCACGGTGCTGGGCCGCAGCGCGTCCGTGTGCGCCGCGAGCTGCGGCCTGTATTCCGCCGCCGCCGCCGGGATGGCGAAGGGGTCCACCAGGAACACCAAGCCACTCAGGTACTCCTGGTACCTGTGAAGCCCTGTGCCCTCGGTGCTGGCGAAGGCCTCGCCCGCGGGGTCGTACAGGTAAAGCAGGCGCGGACTCTGCCCGGCACGCTCCAACCGTAGCGTGAGTGCGCGGGGGAGGGCATCCATAGTCACGTCGGGCCGGCGCCCGCGCGCGAGCTGGCTGCACGTGCGCTCGAACTCGCGCTCCGTAGCCGCCTCCACGAAGCTGTGCGACAGCCCCAGCTCGTCTGCCCGGTGTTCCACCAGCTCCTGGAGAGCCGTGTATAGGAAGGCAGACTTGCCCACCGACTTGGCCCCGGTCACCGGAACGAACAGCTTGCGTGACTCCGTGTGCGACTGTTCCAGCGCCTCTGCGCACTGCGGGTTCGGGCAGCGGGAGCTCAGTGCGCCGCGTCCCAAGAAGAAGGTGGCGGGGAGCTTGCGCCCGCAACGGCAGGTGTGGTGGAGGATGCCGTAGCTGGAGGGGATCAGCCGTCCGTGCACGGCGCCGCACCCGGGGCAGAAGTACTCCGGGAGCGGGGCCGTGGTGTGGCAGCTAGGGCACACGGTAAAGAAGCGCTTCACCAGCAGGTAGCCGCGCTCGGCCAGGTACACCACGGTGAACGCCGTGTAGATGACAGCCAGCAGGGCGACCAGGATGAGCGCGTGTATGATGGAGGCGGCAAGGAATACCACCGTGCCGAACACCATCACCGACACGCCCGCCGTGCCAAAGAGAATGCCCAGCGCCTTCTCTCCCAGCTCGTCGCTGCCGTAGTGCGAGCGGCCGCGGCTGAAGTGCGTCTGCGCGGACTCGTGGTTGCGCCACCAACTGGAGTGGATCGTCTGCCACAGGTCGCGAAAACCCTTGCCGAAGAAGTAGCTGCGGATGGCGGGTGAGGTGCTCATGCGGCTACCCTCTCCGGCTGGATGCTCTCGCGGAGCGAGAGCCCGTAGTTCATCAGGGCGGTACCCGCGCCGTACAGCGCGCCGGCACTCATCAGGGCCATCACGGCGATGGCCACCGCCATCACCACCATCACCGCCATGATCAGCGGACCGATCGCTTCGCCGTCGCTGTCGTTGTTCGCCATCGGAGCCCCCATCGGCCGAAAGTGAAGTTGAACGAAACGGCTACCTGCCGAAGAGGCCGCGTCCCCACCGGCCAAGCCGGCCCACCAGCCCCCGCCGGCGCTCCAGCGCCTCTGCCTCCCAGCGCTCCCACCGCGCAGCGCCCTCGCCCTGCAGCCTGAGGCCGCCCCCCAGCCGCCCCAACGCCTGGGGCTCCAGCTCCGCCAGCGCGCGAATGCACTCCTCGTCCGCCATCCGCGCCAGTGGCGCAAGGCGGGAGACGGCGTCGGCATCGAACATGAGCCAGTGTCTTGCGGCTGCTTGGAAGGGAGCGGCGGGGCGCCCCGCCGCCGGCTCGCGGAACCAGGCGCGGTACCGCTCCAGGAAGGCGTCGTGGTGCTCCGCCAGGTACACCGCGTCGAGCACGCGCTGGTGCTCGCGCCGGTTGCTCGCGTGATCCAGCGCGGCGGGGAGAAACCCGCCGAGGAAGCGGCTGTACGTCCCCTCGTCGATCCCGCCAAGGGCGCGGCTCACCTCGTCCAGGCGTGGGGCCGGCTGCCCTTCGCCCCGTGTGCGCGCCGCGGACAGCGCCTCCAGCAGCCGTGGGCGGTCCGGCCGCACAGCCACGCCGGTGTCGCAGGCGGCCGTGGCGACCCGCCGCGCCGTCCGCAGAGCCGCTGCAGACCAGTCGTCCATCGGCAGCGCGGCAGCGGCTCTCGCCACCGCGTCTGCACGGCGCTCCGGGGGGAGTGTCGCCAGCACCCCGTCGCGCGCCCATTCCAGCGCCATCCTTCCCGCCCGCCCATCTGGAAGCGCGTCCATCAGCGAGGCCATCACCGCGCCGCGCCGGGCGCACCCGTAGCCGGGAAGCCGGTCCAGTACCTCGGCCCGGTAGCGCTGGAAGTCCGCGGCGGGGTCGTGGCTCCCCGCCACAATGCGCACCCACTCGCCGTACAGGATCGCCCATCCTCCCTCGTCGTCGAGTGCCGCGCGCACACAGGCGGCCTCTTCGGCCGGCATGCTCACCAGCACCTCGCCCATCCCGGCGCCGACAGGACCGGCCGCCGCGTGCGTGGACGCGTTCCCGGCCCGCGCCGACACGGCCTCCGCGAGTTCGCGGCAGGCGTCCGCCAGCGCCACCGGGCCGAGCCCTCCGCGGCGGAGCGCCTCCAGCGCCAGCCGGGTGGCGCGTGAAGTGTCGCCCGCCGCCTCTGCGAGCGCTTCCAGCAGCGCGCTCACAACGGCGCGCGCGGGCTGCGGCCACGGGTCGCGCCGGGGTGCCAGCACGGCGGCCACCACCCACAGCAGAAGGCCGGAGACTTCCGCAGGCAGCGCGTGCAGCCGGGGGAGGGCGTGCTCCCAGAGTGCCGGGTCCAGCACCCCCTCCTCCAGCTCCCCCGGCGCCTCCTCGTAAGCGGCGCGCACCTGGCGCCACCCCTCCGCCGCCACGCCCGTGCCGCCCCCCCCGGCCATGACGCGCCGCTCCAGCAGCGAGCGCCAGGCGGACAGTGCCAGGGCGCGGTGCCCCGGCTCGCCGCTGGCTCGCGCCTCGGCGGCAAGGAAAGCCACTAGGCGGCCGTGGTCCTCCGGCGCCCATTCGTCCTCCCGCGCCTGCCGGGCGGCCCGCAGCACCATCCCCAGCACCTGCCCCCGCGCCTCTGGGTGCGTGTGCTCCCGCACGAACTCCAGGATGCCGGAGAGCTGCGCCCCGGCCAGGCTGCCCTCGCCGCCGCGCGAGTAGTGGAAGAGGCGCGCGGCGTGGGCCAGCTCCCCGTCTGGCCGGACGTGGCCGAACAGCGCCGTGAACTCGATGAAGGCGTCCAGCGCATCGGGATCTTCCGCCAGCCAGCGGGCGGCGCGGGCGGGGTAGTCATCCGCGTCTGCGGGAACGTCGCCGTGCACCCCCGCCGCCGGGTCGAAGAGCTGGAATTGGTAGTGCCTCTCCGTGTCGCTGAAGGTGAAGTCCGTAGCCCCCGTGGTGGCGTTGAGCAGGGCGGCGCCGCGTGCGTCGTACTGGTAGCTGCTGAAGCTCAGGTGCGCCGCGTGCGCCGGCGGAAAGAGCTTCTGCACGCACGCAAGCCAGTACAGCCCGTTGACGGCCGTGTCGCGCACCACCACCGGCCGGCCGCTCTCCGCGTACAGCAGGACGGCGCGCGCCATCCGCTCCAGCACCTGCTCCCTCCCCGGCTCCTCACGCAGGAACGCCTGCAGATCCTCCAGGGTGAAGGACTCCCCGGGCGCGATCTCCGCCAGGTCCACCGCGGGGAGAGGTGCGGGCTCCGCCTCCGTGTCATCGGCCGGGGCCAGCCGGTCCACCCATCCCTCCCACTCGTAGAAGTCCACCGGCCAGATGGGGGGCGCGTCGCCCTCGAATACCAGCGTATGGGCGAAGTAGTTGCCCCAGCGGCCGCTGTAGTCCTGCCCCGCGTAGCCGGCGCGGGTAAGCGCGCGGCGGCCGGACTCCAGAGTGTAGAAGCGCAGGGCGCGGGGGAAATCCGCCTCAATCTCCTCGGCGGTGGGCTCCTGCGGGGCGTCCCGTGGCGGGCGATACAGGCCGCGCCGCTCTATCTCGCGCAGCTCTTCCGGCAATATGCCGGGGGTGAGCGCCCGCGTCTGGAACCCCGCCCCCGCGGCCTGGCCGCGGCGGCACGACGTGTAGTGAAGCTGAAGGGCGCGCATGGCGTGGCCTCAGGAACGCTTGCGGGAAGGGATCAGCCCGTGCTCGTGCAGGAGCCACAGGAAGGGGTCTTCCACCCTCCGCGGCAATACACGCGGGACCTGCTGGTCACCGTGCGGGTTGCACCCCAGCGCGCTCAGGCCGAAGAAGCCGTAGCTGCGGTAGTGCGTCCTCACCTGCTGCACCAGCACTTGGCTATCCCAGCGGGCCAGTAGGGCCTGCATCTCGGCGCTCACCGCGTCGAAGTCGGCAGCGTCGAAACCGGTGCGGTGGTCGGCGGCCGCGTTAAGCTGCATTTGCGAGTCGACCAGCGGCTCCACGGCATCGAACTTGGAAAAGGCTACCGCCAGCGGAGACCGGATCATGGCGTCGGCGGGCAATCCGCGCCCCGCGAGCACCAGCCGCGTCATGCGGTTGAGGATGTCGGCCGTCTCGGTGTTCACGTTGGGGAGTGGCACCCGCCCCTCAAGCCGCGCGCGGACCTGCGGAAGCTGAAGCGGGTCCAGCAGCAGGATGATGCCGTGGGAGTGATAGATGTACTTGTTGACCGTGGCGATGGTGTCTTCGTCGTTCAGGTCTTCGCCCGCGGTGTCGAAGAAGACCAGCGTCACCACGCTGCGGATGCGCTTGCGGCCCAGAAGGGTGCGGCCGCTGAAGGTGAGCGTGTACACGAGGGGGAGCTGCACCCGCCGGTCGGAGAGCGCCGAATGGGTCGCCGCGATCGTGCGGTGGTTCTGGAAGAGCGGCTGGTGGAAGTCCTCGCGGTAGCGTCGCACCGTGTGGTCGTTCAGCGGCTCGAGGAGCATCTCCAGCGACGGGCCGAGCTCTTTGCGGATCTGGTCGATGAGCACCGCCAGGTAATGGCTCTTCCCCGCCTCCTTGGCTCCCACCACGGCGAAGATGTAGTGAGGGAACTTGCCCGCCGTATGGGGGAGTTCCATGTGGCAGTGCGGGCACAGCCGCTTGTGCGTCACCTGGCTGCACTCGTGGCAGCGAGTCTCGCCGCCGAGCCAGCCGCCATGGGGTGCCAGCACGCGCCCCATGGGGATGGTGTCCTCCCACGCTCTCGCGCGCAGCTCGTCCGGCTCCGGCCGGCAGCGGCTGGGGGGGCTGGCGCACCGGAAGGGGGTGTCCCTGAGCCTGTACCGCTCGAAGCAGTACGGGCAGAGCTCCTTCCGCAGCGCGGCCCTGAGGGTGCCGATCACTGGACCTCTCCCGGTGGGGTGTTCACGAAAGCCGGAGCTGTTCCTTCTCTGCCGGCAGCAGTCGGATCTCCCGGGCGTCGGCGGGGTTGCGAAAGAACAGCCGCACGTACTGCCCGCTCCCGCAGAACTGCGGGGGAATGGCAAGAGTGGCGCGGCCGCCCTCCAGCCGCAGCGCAGAGACGGCGGTCAGCGTCTGCCCGTCTGCAGGGTCGATGGGGACGGCACCCGCACGGGCCACCAGGAGCAGCGCCGGCAACTCCAGCGTGGCCGTGCCGGCGCCCTGCAGCTCCACCCACGCGTTCTTGCGCAGCCACTGCGTCTTGACGCGGTAGCGCACGGCCATCTCCTGGCCCACGTTCTCCACTGCGTGCGCGGCGGGCGCGTACAGCTCCAGCCCGGGCACCCGCGCGAATACGCTGAAGTAGTGGCTCTGCCGCTCCGCCCCCCGCAGCTCCCATCCCCGTGCCGCCGCGTACTGCGCGCGCGAGACCGTGGCCCGAGCGGCGCCGCCGCCCGCCGGATCGGTGGGGTACCCGTCGTGCGCGTATGCCACCACCACCTCTTCAACGCCGGCCGGCCACTCCCAGGCGAGGGCGATCCCTCCGCCCATGCGCCGCGCGGTGAGTGCGGTGACGGGGTCCAGCGTCGTGACCTCCAGCGGCTTCCCGACGGTCGCCGTACCCGCCACCACCGAAATGGGGACGAAGAAGGTGCGCCCCGGCCCCGCCAGTGTGGCGTGCGCAGCCCCGCCCGTACCGGATGCCACCAGCCGCCCGAAGCGCCCTGCGTCGGCGGCGGCGATCACGTGGCCGGGGTTGAACGGGGGAAGCTGCTCCGCTTGCCTGAGCTGCACGGCCACGCCGGGCGCGCGGGTCCAGGCCAACTGCACCGTCCGCCCGTCCCGGGTGCAGGAGAGATCCATTACGGGCGGGGGAGGCGCGGTGGGAACTGCTGTGGCGGTCACCCCGGCGGTGCGCAGCTCGCACCCCGGCGCCGCAGGATCGTCGTAGACCGCGACGACCCGGTATCCCCGCGCCTGGCCGTTCGGCACCCCCGTCTCGTGGAGCTCGTCCCCGGCCACCACGCGCATCTCCCCCCCACCGCCGCGCTCCGGGGGCGTGCCGGAGCGGGCCCACACCTCCACCCTTCGGCACCCTGGGGGGCGGCGCCAGCGCAACACCACCTCGCCGTCTCCGCCCAGCGCCGCCAGCTCCCGCACCTCCGCGGTACGCAGGTGCGGCCCGCTCTGCGCCGCGTGGGCGGAGACGATGCCGCCGCGGACCGAGTAGACCGCGTACCAGACCGCCACGCCCTCCGGCACCGCGTCGGTGGCGGACAGCCCCGCCGTGGCCGGGAGCGCCGTCCCGTCCTCGGCGCCCGTGGCGGCGGCGTCTTCCGTGCGCACCACGCGGTAGGTGAGGGGCCGGGCAGAGGGTGCCGCGACCCAAGCGAGGTGGAAGCCGCCCGCCACCGCGCGCACCGCCAGTGCACCCGGTGGCGGGGGAGGATGCGACGCCGCCGCCAGCCGCGCCGGCTCCAGATCTGTGCAGAGCGCGAGCGCCGCGTCGTACGCCTCCAGCGCCGCTTCGCCGTCGCCACGTGAGGTGGCCCGGCGGCCTCGCTCGTATGCGGCGTGCGCTCGTTCCCGCTCCTCGCGGATACTGCGGGCCAGTGCCTCCGTTCCGCCGGCTCCGTACGCGCGGGCGAAGCGCTCCAGCTCCCGCTCCGCTTCGCACAACCGGCGGGCTGCAGCCAGCGCTTCGACGGGGCGTAGCGCCACCTCTCGATCGTGCCGTCTCGCCGCAGCGCGCTCCCTGGCGGCGGTGGCGGGGCCCCACCCGGGCCAGTAGTGAAGCGCCCGGTCGAAGCGGTCCAGCGCCTCGGCCACCCGGCCCTCGGCAGTCAGGCGCTCGCCGTCGCGCAGCAGCGCCTGCACCAGTGCGGCATCGCCCACGTGTGCGCCGCAGCGCTCGCACGCCGCGTTCTGCGTGGGCGTCGCCGCGCCGCAGCGGGGGCACTCCACCTCCAGCGCCCGCCCGCACTTCGCGCAGTTCCGCGCGCCCAACGAGGCCAGCGCACCGCAGGGGCCGCACTGCCGCAGCGCCTCGGACGGCAACCGGGCCTCGCGCTGCACCTTCCACTTTCGCTTCACCGCGTACTCTTCCACGTAAGCCCGGGCATCGGCCGCGCTGATGCCACGCTGCCGCCCCTGCCGCACCAGCTCGTCCAGCACCTGCGCGGTGATCACGCGTTCACGTCCAGCCAGGTCGATGTTCGGCCTCAGGTCCTCCATCGCCTCCACGGCCAGGAAGTTGTCGTACCGTTCTTTCGCCGCCGCGTCTTGGAAGAGTGTCCGGCAGCGTCCCGCAAGGTCGTTGCGTGCGGTGCTCTCGGCGTCCGTCTTCCCCCTGCGCTGGTTGTCGTTCAGGATGGCGGTGGCCTTCTCGCAAAGCGCCGCGGGGGACGACTGCCGGGGTAGCTCCAGGAAGTCGTAGAGGGTGGGGAGTCCCAGGAACTGCAGGATACTGCGGATGGCGTCCGCGGCGTCGGCCGTGATCCGCTCCCTGCCCGCGGGTGGGGGGCTCCCCTTTTCCCGCACCGCGGCCGGAGCCAGCCCGTGCGAGCGCAGCCGCAGCTCCAGCTCGGTCTCCGTGATGGTGCCCGCGAAGCGCTTTGCGAGCTCTTGAACATCCGATTCGGTGTACGCCTCGTGCCCGCTGCGGAAGACGGCGATCGCCTCGTCCACGGCCGCGATCCCAGCATGCCGCGCCTCCGCCCGCCGCCGTGCCGCCGCCTCCGCTTCGGCACGGCGCTTGGCTGCATCGGCCAGCGTGGAGCGGATGTCGCCGATCAGCGACAGGTTGCGGGCCGCCGCGTACTTGGTGCGCAACGTCCCGCCAGTCTTTTCGGCGGACCAGGTCCGCTGTTTTTCGTCCAGGCGCGCCTGGATGGCGGACCAGTCGTCCACCGACGGGTCCAGCTCCAGAAGGTCGTAGAAGTTGGGACGCGCCGTCATCGCCTCACCCTCCGCAGCAAGAATCTGCTGTAGCTCGCGATCAGGCCGCAGCGGCGAGCGGCCTTCCAGCGCTTGGGTGAGCTGCGCGTGCGGCTCAGCCGGCAGCTCATATGCGACAGCCGGCGTGGTGGACTCCCCGCCTGCCTGCTGCACGCCGCCCGGTGCCGCGTGCTGCGTGACGGAACGGTGATCCCCGGCTCACCGGGCGAGTGCCTTGCGCACGCGCACGGCGCGTGGAGAAGGGGGGCGGAGAGATCCACCGCCGTGTGACCGCGACCGATCGCGCGGCGAGTCCCAGCAGGGACGCCTATCCTCCGCTCGACCACGGCCGCCACGCCAGACTCGCCCGCGGACTGCCGCTCCTTCGCCCTCTGGCCGGCGGCCTCGTACGCGCGCACGTAGGCCATGGACGGCATCGTGCAGCCGCCGGTGCGGCCGGGCAGGGGCCGCCCGGGAGCGTCCACCACCGTCGCGGAGCTAGACGTACCCGGGTCGATGCCGGCGTGAATCGCCATCGTCTCGCCTCTCGGTGCAGGTGCGCGTCAGGAGATGGCCAGCGCCAGGTTGCGGCTGCGGGCCTCCTCCACCTCCTCCTGGCTCATGATGGAATCGGTGCGGAACTCCGCGTTCACCTCGTGCCCCGTCGAGGGGTCCACGCCCCGCAGCCGCAGCAGTCCGTCTGCTCCCAGCGCAAAGGTGACGTCGATCGGCGAGCCCTGGGGCATGGGCCGGCCGAAGTCCAGCACAGCCAGCCCCACCTCCTTGCAGTCCTCGGGCGGGACCGTGGCCTCGTCGCGGAACGCGTTCTCCATGCAGCGCAGGTTGACCTGCGACTGCGCCTCGTCTGCCGTTCCGTACCGGCCCGTAGCCTCCGTGGGCACCCGCTGGTCGCGCTGGATCAGGTTGACGACGACGAGGTTCCTCGCGCGGTCCACCAGCTCAATCCCGAAGCTCTTGGAGGTCACATCCACCATCTTCTTCTCCACCAGCTTCTGCAGTCCGGGTAGGGACAGGCCGTGGACGGCTGCGACCTCCTGCTGCGCGGTTTCCAGCACCTGCTCGTTCACCGCCTCCAGATCTACCCGTGCGGCGTCTTGGCCGGTGGCGCCAGCCACGCTCACGCGGATCTGCTCGTCCAGGTAGCACTTGAAGCCGAAGACGGCCGCACCCTTGGCCACCGCCTGGTTGGGATCGAACTGCCGCACCTCGAAGGGGAAGCGCTTCTGCACGGCTTCGGTCACCTGCGGCATGAAGGTGCTGCCACCCACCAGCAGCAGCCGGTCGATCTTCCCGTACCCGCGCTCGCGCGCCTTCTCCAGTTCCTGCTCGGTCAGGGTGAGGGTGCGCTCGAGCAGGTGCCCGGTGATCTCGTCGAACATCTGGCGGGTAAGGTCCACCCGTACCCGCTCCCCATCTATGCGCGGAGCCTCGGAGAAGGCGGTGCGGCTGGTAAGCGCGCGCTTGAAGCGCTCGGCCATGCTCAGCAGCTCCTGTCGCGTCTCCTCGTCCCCCGTGACCGCGTCGGCGCTGGTCCCCGTCTCGTTGGCGACGGCTTGAGCAAAGTACGCGACTAGGGCATCGTCCCAGTCCTTCCCGCCCAGTTGGTGGTCGCCGCCGGTGGAGATCACGTTCAGCTCGTGGGCCCTCACCTCGATCAGAGTGACGTCGAAAGTGCCGCCGCCCAGGTCGTAGACCAGGATGGTCTCGTCGGCATCGTGCTCCAGCCCGTACGCCAGCGCGGCCGCCGTGGGCTCGGGGATGATGTGGCGCACGTTGAGGCCAGCCAGTTCCCCGGCCTGGCGCGTGGCCTCCTTCTCGTTCTGGCCGAAGTAGGCGGGCACGGTGATCACCACGTCGCGGATCTCTCCGCCCACCATGCGCTCCGCGTCGCGCACCACCTTTCGCAGGATGAACGACGAGATGTCCTGCGGGCGGTACGACTGGCCGAACGCCCTGAACTGCCACGCGGGATCGCCCATGGCCCGCTTGACGGTGCTCACGCACTGGTCGGGGTAGATGGCCACCTGCGACTTCGCCTGCTGCCCCACCACGATGTTCTCGGGGCTCTCAAAGAACACCACCGACGGCGTGGTGAGCTCGTTGTCCTCGTTGGGCAGCACCACGGGCTTGCCGTGCTCGTCCACGTAGGAGATGCACGAGTAGGTGGTACCCAGGTCGATTCCGTACACGCGAGTCGCGCTCATCGTTGTTCTCCAGGGGCGGTGGGTGCGGTGGGTGGATCCGGACTGGGTGGTGGCGCCGCGGGGCCCTGGGCGGTGTACACGGCGACTCGGGCTCGTTGCAGCAGCGCTTCGCCCTGGCTGAATCCCGGCCGCAGTTGCTCGGCGATTCGCCCCGCACGCAGGGGGTCGCCGGTGGGCACCGTGCGCAAGGCGGTGTGCAGCCGCGGGTCGAAGACGTCGTCCACCGGCTCGAACGGCTCCACGCCGTGTTGCGAGAGGAGCAGCTCCAGGTCTTCACGGAACCCATCCAGTGCGCGGAAGGCCCGCTCGGGCGTGATCTCCTCGACCGCGCGCGCGCGCAACGAGGCCACCACCTTTCCCAAGTCGTCGTGGACGCGGATCACCCCGTTGAGCAGCGGCCGGGTCGCGCGCTCCAGGAGCCCGTCGCGGTGCTCCTGCAGCTCGGCGTGGAGCCGCGCGACCTGCTCTTCCTTGAAGCCGTCGAACGCCAGCTTGTCGCGGAACGCCCTCAGAAGCTTTTCGCTCTCCGCCGAGATGTGAGTCTCCAGCCGCTGCACGGTGTCCAGCAGCGCGTCCGCGCCGTTCTGCGGCAGCGCGCTGCCTGGCTCCGCGGCCTCCGGGCCGCCCGCCGCCGGCACCGCCCCGCCTGGCTCCGCCGCGAGCTCCCCGTCGGGATCGGCGCATGCGGGTCCGTTCGGGGCAGGTTCGGCGGAGCCTGCGTCACCGTAGCGAAGCTCGGCGGGAATCGTTTTCCGCACCCGCAGCTCCGGTTCGCTCGCCGGGCCGGGCGCGTCGGCTCCAGCCGTCGTCTCATCCACGCATCGCTCAGCCATGTTGCCCGTCACGGTGGGGGTGTCCGCAGTAGGATGGGTGGTCTGCTGGCCCGGGGCAGGTGGGTTTAGTGTCCCGCAGTCCGTCTCCATCCTCTCTCGGAACCTGAGTCGGACATGCGGTAAGAAATTCCCGGGCACGCCCGTGCCTGTCGCCACAGGGGCACTCTCGCCCGGAAAGGGGCCCGCGCTGTGGATGCGTCCGGCCGCAAGTCCGGGGAGCTGGAACCCAAAACAGCGAAGGCCCGCATCGCATTCGCGACGCGGGCCTTCTGGCGGGCTTCCGGTGAGGAGAACGAGCCTGGGAATCTGCGAGTAGGCGATCTGAGCGACCGTTGTGGAGGCGGAGCCAAGCGCACCGCACTTCTCCGTGCCTGCGTTAAGGCTCCGGTCGCACGGTCCTCACCACCGTGGCCGCGCAGAAGCTGAGGAGCAGCGCACGCGCTCCCGGCGGGCACCCACACGTCCGGCCATTTCCGGGCCTACTGCACTAGCGGCGCACAATCGCCACTGCCTCCTACCACGCCAGCAACGGCGCTCCAGGGAGGCGGCGCACACACCACCTCCAACAGCCGCCTGCGCGCCGGGCAGCTCCACTCAGCCCTGCTGCGAAACGAGCATCAGCTTAAGCTTCCGCCTCGGCCCGACGGCGGAGCAACTCGGGATCGGGGTGGTGCAAGGGATTAACAGGAAGGATCAGACGAGTTCCCTCGATCGAGTGGAGTGCATCTGCGTCGAACCCCGTGGCGGTGCTGAGAATGTCCGGGTCCACCCTAACCTGGTAATCAGCCCCAATGCTGAGAATGCCGGCGTCCCACAGCCTGTGATGCCAGGAGGTGAGCAGAATCCCGTTCCGCACATCCAATCGCTCCGCGGGGGTGGCCTCGCTCCAGGAAATGATGTGCGCAGACTCCAGCCCGGTCTGGAGTGTGGACCCCGTGAGCGCGCAACGCCTAGAGTATGCCTCCAGCAGGGCTTGACGAAACAGCATCTGCGCAGCGCCGCGGACCTTTACCGTGGCGTATACATCCGCCGCCGACGCCGGGTCGGCGACGAGGTGGCGTGCGACCTGGTCGCGTGTGGCACCGCCGGCAGCGAATGAAAACGGGTTTCCATACGCCTTCCAGTCCCATGCGAACACCTGCTCCTTTCCTTCGGCCGGATCGCCTTCCCAGGCGATGAAGCCCTGCCCTGGCTTACGGTTGCTTTTGCCCACTACGAGAATGGTGAGTGGGGGAAGGCCGTTCGCCAGGCAGTAGTCCTGGATGAGCGCCAAGGCGAAGCGGACCACCCGGTGGTGGATTCCGATCAGCTTACCGAGCCTGTCGTAGCTCACTGTCTGTCGGGAGGCTGCGAAGTCGCCCAGTTCGTCCCACGCCAGGTATGCGCGCTGCCAGTGATTGGCATCCGGGTCGTGCGGTATCGGCCCGCCTTCAACCAGCTCCTCGATTTCGGTTCCCGCGCGTTGCCAACGTCGCAGGGTTGCCTGGGCAGGGCGGCGCTGTAGGATCGGCCCGAGCTCGGCCACGGTGAGGAGCTGTGCGTCGGGCAGGCGCACACCCTTCATGACTGCGGGCCGCCCTGCATGCGTACCATACTCCCCCCACTCTCCACGCAGCAACTCCACCGGTGTGTTAGGTGCGACGTAGCCCACCATGTACTCGTCGTGTCCCAGGTGTTCAGACACCACGTACCCACCATGCTCCGCCAGCTCTCGCAGCGCGCGCACGTTCACTGCGGCGTTCTGTGGGTAGTCTGCCGGGTCTACACTCTCGCTGTCTGCAATCCCGAGGCTTCCGTCCGCCTGCTCCGGGAAGTGGATGGCAACCCAGCGGTCGTCCCACAAGCGACGGCGCGTGTCACGCGAGACATCTAGGCGTCTGCCATGTCGTGAGTAGTAGGTGGTCAACTTTTTACTCTGGAGATCATTGTTGGAGGGCGTGTATGGCGTTCGCCCAGGGAACGATTATTTGGGTGTGGCAGGCCGGGAGGGCGCCCGCGGCAGCCGCAATGAACGAGGTGCCCGGGGGCGTTGCAAAGCGCACTCTCTGGGCGCTACGGTGCCTTGATCGTTAGGTAGTCCAGATACTCGGAGGGCGATCCTGCGCTGGTCAACAGAAGGTGGTCGCGGGCACGGGTGCACGCCACGTACAGGAGGTGGCGCTCGGTACATCCTCCAGGTCTGTCTCGTCAGTCACCGATTCGATGTGTTCCTGCGATGGGATCACCTAGTCGTCGCACCCGTCACCGCCACCGTCCGGAACTCCAGCCCCTTCGCCAGGTGCATGGTGCTGATGGGCAGGTGCCCTGGAGCGGTGCGGCACGGTTTCATCGAGCCCCCGAAACGAAACTCCGGCCCACGTCGCCGCCCGCGCGGTCCAGCTCCGCGCCGGAGCGCACGAATACACCGATTTGCTGCGGCTGGACACCATCTGCAACGCGTTCCCGGAGCTGGCTCCCTATGGCGTGGCTTCCTCATCCTCGTTGCGCAGTACCTTCAGGACAGGGTCTGGACCTTTGAATACAAAGATGGCGCCCTGGCACTGTTCTACGTTGCCGTCGAAGTCCGACACCTGGGGTGCGAGGAGGCGGTCAGCCTGCGCGCGAATCTGGTGCGAGGTTCGGTAATTGATGCGGAGTGTACTGGACCGGCCGCGCACGTCTCCCCCAGGGACTTCCACGAGATGGGCTGCTGGAAGATCCGCTGCCCAATGGCGCCGGCGAGGAAGAGGCTCTTGGGGGGCCCGCCTGCGATTGCGGCCAGGAAGCGGCGTTGGCTGATCCCCACGTCCTGTGCTTCGTCCACCATTACAAAGTCGAACGGGGAGCGCCCGGCGTTCACGAAGTGGGTCGCCAAGCGGCCGTACACGGATGGCAGAGTGACCCACCCGTACTCCTGCAGCCGCGCGTGGACGTGTGCGTCGGGGTGCCAAAGAGGCGGGACGCAGCACTTGGCTGCGCGAAGTGGGCCGGCATGGCAGAGCACGGTGCCGTCGCGGTGCCAAGCACGCGATTGCCGGTGACAATATGTTCACGGCGCCACGACGCGCAACGATAGGCCTATTGTGGCAGACCGCACACTCCGGGTGCGCTGCTTTACGCGCGATCTCACCATGCCCGGCACTTGGGAGGATGGTGATGAGGGCCGGCGAGGCGCTGGTGTGCTCATACGCGCAGTCCCGACGGTGGCACATCCGGAAAGGGAGTAGTTCAGAGCACAGGGCGATTACCGCCAGGTCGCCTGCGGGTCTGTGCGCGCCACTCGCGGGGTGGGCGTACCGCATCTAGATTGCGACGAGCCCACATCCTTGCGGGGGCACCGGTTGGCATTCTGGTATGGTGCTCGCGGAACTCGCCGGCTGGAGGACGAAGGCAGGGCCCGCGTGCCCGATGTTCCAACAGAAAGGCAGGAGCATGGCTGTGCTGAAGTCGAGCCCACACTGGGCAGTTCTCGCGTGCGCACTTACATCCGCGGCGTGCGCACCTCGCGCGGAGCCGCCGACGGCGGGGCCGCGGGCGGAGGCGCCAGCGACGCCGCGGGCGGTGGACGCGCCCGCCGAGCACGGCGCGCACCAGCACGCGTCCGGAGTCGCCGCGACGGCGGGGGCGGGGTACACCGAGGCGGACGTGCGCTTCATGCAGCACATGATCGGGCACCACGCGCAGGCGCTGAGGATGACGGCGATGGCGCCGTCGCACGGGGCGTCGGAGAACGTGGTGCGGCTGGCGCAGAAGATCGACATCTCGCAGCGCGACGAGATGGCGATGATGCGGAGCTGGCTGGAAGAGCGGAAGCAGCCGGTGCCCGGCGAGCACGACGGGCACGGGATGATGATGCCGGGGATGCTTACCGACGCGCAGCTCGCGCAGCTCGACGCGGCGCGCGGGCGCGAGTTCGACCGGCTGTTCCTGGGCTTCATGACGCGGCACCACGAGGGCGCCCTGCAGATGGTGAGGGAGCTGTTCAGGACGCCGGGCGCGGGGCAGGACCCGGACCTCTTCCGCTTCGTGACCGACGTGGACGCGGACCAGCGCGACGAGATCGCGGTGATGGAGAGGCTGCTCCACACCTTGCAGGACTGACCCCCGCGCCCGCCCGCGCCGCGGGGCGCCGGACGCACGCCACCCTCCGAGAGAGCGTACACCGATGAAAGTTCGCACCCAACGGGCCGCCGCGGCCCTGGCCCTGGCCGCGGCGCTGCAGCTTGCCGCCGCGCCGGCGCCGCCCGCATCCGCGCAGCAGCGGGACACCATCGCCACCACCAACGACCCGCGGGTGAACCTGAAGGCGGGGACGGGCAACACGGCGGGGGTGGCCGCGCGGGGGCTGCGGCTGGTGTCGTACACGGCCAAGCCGGCGCAGCTCGACTCGGCGCGCGGCCTGTCGTACATCAACTCGGACCTCGCCTTCCGCGGCAACACCATCTACCAGGGGAACTTCAGCGGCTTCTCCATCTGGAGCGTCGCCAACCCGGCGCGCCCCGTGGAGCTGAGCACGGTGGTGTGCGCCACGGACCAGGCCGACCCCTCCATCTACGGCAACCTGCTCTTCATCTCGGCCGAGTCGCCGCGGTCGCGGACGGACTGCGGGATGCAGGGGGTGCAGGACGGGCGCGACCGGATGCGCGGGGTGCGCATCTACGACGTGGCCGATCCGCGCGCGCCGAAGCTGATCAAGAACGTGCAGACGTGCCGCGGCTCGCATACGCACACCATCGTGCCGCACCCCACGGACCGCCAGGTGATCTACATCTACGTGGGCGGCTCGGCGAACGTGCGTGACTCCACGGAGGTGCCGGAGCTGCGGTGCGGCACGGGGACGGTGGCCGAGAACCCCAACACGGCGGACTACCGCGTGGACATCATCCGCGTGCCGCTTAACGATCCGCAGGCGGCGGCGGTGGTGGGCTTCGCGCGCATCTTCGAGGGGCTGCCGCGCCCGCCGGGCCGGGGCGGCATGGCCGCGGGCGAAGGCGCCACCGGGCGGGGCGCCACGGGCCCGTCGGGGTGCCACGACCTCACCTCGTACCCCGCGTACCACCTGGTGGCGGGGTCGTGCGGGAGCTTCGGCATCCTGCTGGACGCGCGCGACCCCGAGAAGCCGGTGGTGCTGGACGCCAAGTCCGACCTCAACTTCTCGCTGTGGCACACGGCGGTGTTCAGCAACGACGCCCGCCGCGTGGTGTTCACCGACGAGTGGGGCGGCGGCACGGCCCCGCGCTGCCGCGCCACGGACCCGTTCCGGCTGGGCGGCAACACGGTGCTCACCATCGCCAACGGGCGGATGACGCAGCACGGCTACTTCAAGATGCCGGCGGCGCAGACGAACACGGAGAACTGCGTGTCGCACAACGGCGGGCTGATTCCCGTGCCGGGGCGCGACATCATGGTGCAGGGGTGGTACCAGGGCGGGGTGGACATCTTCGACTTCACGGACCCGCTGCGCCCGGTGGAGATCGCCTACTTCGACCGCGGGCCGGTGAACGCGGAGACGCTGGTGATGGGCGGCTCGTGGGGCGCGTACTACTGGAACGGCTACATCTACTCGTCGGAGCTGTCGCGCGGGCTGGACGTGCTTGAGCTGGTGCCGGGCGAGCACCTGTCGCGCAACGAGATCGAGGCGGCGAAGCTGGCGCGGATGGAGGAGTACAACCCGCAGGCGCAGCCGCGCATCACCTGGCCGGCCGCCTTCCCCGTGGTCCGCTCGTACCTGGACCAGCTCGTGCGCAACCGCGGGCTGCCCCGGGCCCGCACCACCGCCATCGCCGCCGCGCTGACCCGTGCGGAGCGCGCGACGGGCGCCGCGCGGCGCACGCAGCTCAACGCGCTGGCCACGCAGCTCGACCGGGACGCACGCGGCGCGGCGGATGGGGCGCGCGTCACCGCGATGGCGGCGGCGGTGCGCGAACTCGCCAAGTAAGAAATCTCACACAGAGACACAGAGGCACAGAGACGAATTCATCTCTGTGCCTCTGTGTCTCTGTGTGAGATTTCTTTTTAGGGCGCGATCGCGACCGTATCCGTCGCCATCACGCTGTCTGGCGGGGTGATCTCCGCCAGCACGGGTGCGGGGGCGAGCTCGATCTTGGGGGTCGGGGGGCGCAGGGTGGAGAGGTCGGCCAGGGCGAACGAGGCGCCGCCGCGGGCGTAGGCGCGGTCGCGCATGTAGCGCATGGCGACGGCGTCCACCTCGGACGGGTCGGCGCCGGCGCGGGCGAGCTCGGCGCGCACGGCGCCCGCGAAGTCGCCGGCGCGGCCGTAGACGTCGGGGTACACGTGGAGCTTCTCGCCGCGCACGCGCGCCACCCTGTACGTAACGCGCATGCGGATGGAGCGCGCCAGCACCGTCTCGCGCGTCCTGCGGTCGTTGCGCGCGAGGCGGTCGAGCTCGGCCTCGGCGATGCCCGGGTCGGCGATGGTGTTGAGGCGGCGGGCGAGGTCCACCACGTCGCGGTTGGCCATGCGGATGCACCCGTGCGACGCCGGCGCGCCCAGCCGCCCCTCGCTGGTGGTGCCGTGGATGTAGATCAGCTCGTCCATGTGGAGCTTCACGCGCCCCATGGGGTTGGCCGGCCCCGGCGGGGTGGGCTTGCGGTTGCGCGCCCACCCGCTCTCCTTGGGCGGATGCCACCACGGGTTCCAGATGACGGTGGCGAGCAGGTAGTCGCCCACCGGCGTGGAGTAGCGCGCGGAGCCCACGGACACGGGGTAGCTCTTCACCAGCGAGTCGCCGCGCAGCAGCTCCAGCCGCCCGCTGGGGATGTTGACCACCACCTGCACGTCTTCCACGATCTGCCGCCTGGGCTTGGGCGGCACCACCACCGAGTCGCTCTTCGGCTTGCTGGTGAACGCCGCCCCCAGCGGATCGGCGGCGCCATCGAGGGGCGTGCCGGCTGCGTCCACCCCGCCGGTGGCGCGGAGGACGACGGCGGCCGATACCACCAGTACGGCGGCGGCGGCGAGGGCGCTGGTGAGCTTTCTGGTCATGCGGGTACCGCGAAGGAGGGTGAAGCTTAGCGGATCATGGTGATGCAAGAAGGCCGCCGGAGGAGGGTGCAACAAGATAGGGATGGGAGAAGGAAAAAGGGAGTGCGTGAGTGCGTGAGTGCGTGTGATCGAGCGCACTCCCGCACTCCCGCACTAACGCACTTCTTCTCATCCCAGCGTGAAGTGGAACGTCGTCCCCACCCCCAGCTCGCTCTCCACCCACACGCGGCCGCCGTGGGCCTCCACGATGCCCTTGGCGATGGGGAGGCCCAGGCCGGCGCCGTCGCGGCGGCCGCTGCCCTGCCAGAAGCGGTCGAAGAGGAGGGGGAACTCGGCTTCGGGGATGCCGGGGCCCGTGTCGCGCACCCAGAAGCGCACGGCGCCGCGGTCGGCCACGGCGCCCACCGTCACCACGCCGTCGGGCGGGGTGAACTTGAGGGCGTTGCCCACCAGGTTGCTGAACACCTGCAGCGCCCGGTCGCGGTCCGCGCGCACCAGGGGGGCGCGCTCCGGGGGGATGCCCACCAGGTGAACGCCGCGCTCCTCGGCCAGGGGCGTGAAGAGCTCCGTGGCGTCCTGCACCAGGCGGCCGGGGTCGTGCGGCTCGGGAGACACGCGGAGCTGCCCGCTCTCGATGCGGGCCACGTCCAGCAGGTCGCGGATCAGGTGCTCCATCGCCTCGGCGGACCTCACGATCATCCCCAGCCCGTCGTGCGCCCAGGGCGGCAGCGAGAGCAGGGGCGAGCTGTGGATGGAGTCCGCGTTCAGCAGGATGGCCGTGAGCGGGTTGCGCAGGTCGTGCGACACCACGCCCAGCACCGAGTCGCGGGCCCTCACCGCCTCGCGCGCCTCGCGGTAGAGGCGCGCGTTGTCGATGGCCAGCGCGGCGCGGCGCGCCATGTCCTGCGCCACGGCCAGGTCCGCGGCCGCGTAGCGCCTGCCGCTGTCGCTCATCGCCAGGGTGATGGCGCCCAGGGTGCGGCCGCGCGCCGTGAGGGGCACGATGATGAAGGAGCGCAGCCGGCTCTGGCGGAAGCTCTCGCGGTGACGCTCGTCGTACGAGAGGCGCTCCCGCATCTCGGGGGTGAAGTCCGGCACCAGCAGCGGCTCGCCGGTGCGCACCACGCGCAGCACGGGGCGCCGCTCGGGGTCGCCGTCGGGCGGGTTGACGGCGTCGTGGAGGAGGTGCGTCTCGGCCTCCGCGTCGTGGTGCGCCACGGCCACGCGCCGAGTGCCCCCGTCCGGCTCCACCACGTCGATCAGGCAGTAGTCGGCCAGCTCGGGCACGGCCAGGCGCGCCAGCTCGCGGTACGAGCTCCCGTAGTCGAACGAGGCGCTGAGCAGGGTGCCCACGTCGGCCAGGAACGAGGCGCGGCGGCCGGCGGCCTCGGCGGCGGCGCGGGCCTCTCGCTCGCGCTCCAGCAGCTCGCCGCGCATGCGCTCGTTGGCCTTGCGGCGCGTGATGTCGCGGTAGATGGCCCAGATGGCCACCTGCCGCCCATCCACGAACACGGGAGTGGCGGATACGTACACGTCGATGGGGGTGCCGTCGCGGCGCCTGCGGATGGTGTCCACCCCCACGTGCTGGCCGGAGCCCACCTGCTGCGTGAGATCCTCGCCCTCGTCGCGCAGCGTGTCCGGCACGATCAGGGCGTTGATGGGGATCCCCTTGGCCTGCGCGGCCGTGTACCCGAACATGCGGGTGAACTCGCCGTTGACGTCCATCACCCGGTCGCGCACGTCCAGCAGCGCGATCCCCTCGGGCGACGCCTCGAAGAGCTGGCCCAGGTAGGCGCGCTGCAGGGTGAGCGCCCCCTCGCGGTGCTCGCGCTCCGTGAGGTCGCGCAGCACCACCAGCCGCCCCGCCGGCGTGCCGCGGTCGTCGTGGAGCCGGGTGACGCGCACGTCCACCGAGTGCCCCTCGTCGCGCAGCTCCACCTCGCCGCGCACGCGGTGCCCCTGGTGCGCGGAGGCCAGCAGGGGGGCCAGGGCGGGGAGCACCTCCTCGGCCGGGCGCCCCAGCCACTCGTCGCCCGGCACGGAAAGGAGCGCGCGGGCGGCGGGGTTCAGGTCCAGCACGCGGTCGCCGTCGTCAAGCACCAGCACGCCGTCGGGGAGCTCTTCCACCAGCGCTTCGCGGGCCACGGGCACCACGTCCAGCAGGCGCAGGCGGAAGATGGCCCAGAAGAAGATGACGCCGGAGAGGGTGAAGAGCACGGGCATGGGGTTGGCCGGGAACCTCACCATCTTCCCCACGTGCAGCACGTTGCCCACCCAGGGCACCAGCGCGGCCACGAAGATGCTGGCCGCCTGCCGCTGGTACAGCCGCACCGAGCGGAACGCCTGCAGCGCCAGCAGCGCCACGCACGCCGAAAGGAGCGCCCACGAGTACCCCACGTGCAGCCAGAACCCCCACGCCTCCCGCGAGTCGATGTGGATGTACCCCCGCCGCGGCACCAGCGTGAACACCGCCCAGAACTGGTGGTGGACGGGGTTGGTGAGCGCCATCACCAGCGTGAGCAGGGGGATGGCGCTCACCGCCGCGATGCGCCCCGGCGTGAGCCACCGCTCCCGCCGCGTGTACTGCAGGGTGAAGAGCATCCACGCCAGCGGCACCACGATGGCGCCCGCCTGGGTGGCCTGCGCCAGGAGGAGCTTGGCCTCCAGCGTGGTGGCCGCGCGGTACACGGCGTAGAAGAAGCTCCACCACGCGCACGACGCCATCAGCACCACGAACCCCTTGGCCGCCGGAACCCTGCGATGCGCCCACGCGAACGCGCCCAGCCCCGCGCACAGCGCGGCGGAGATGAAAAGGGGTACGATCTCGGGGGCTTGCTGCCAGGTCATGGGGGCGGGCGGGGGAGCGACGCGGAGGTACTGCGAAGTAGTCCTAAGTCCTAAGTCCTAAGTCCTAAGTCCTAAGTCCTGGGTGGAAAGCGCACTCACGCACTCACGCACTGCTGTTTCGCACTCAGGACCCAGCACTCAGGACTTAGTACTCTCTTCTTAGAGAAGCGCCCGCGAAAGGTTTGCGCAAGGCGGATGTGCCTGTGGGCCGGGTTGGCGCCCGACTTGCAGCAATTGTGGCGCACCGCGGAGAGCCCGCGGACGGACAGGATCAAGGAGACCGAATTGCACGCTTCTACAGTCGGCGCGTGGCCGACACCTATTGCCCCCGGCGGACGCCGCTCCGCCCTGTGCGCGCTGATGGCGCTCCTCTTCTGCGCCGCGCCCGCGCCCGCCCAGCAGCTTCAGCAGCCGGCGCAGGCCGTTCCCGAGCCCGGCTTCTGGGAGCGCCTCCGCACCGAAGCGCGCCGCTTCCGCGAGATCAACGCGCGGCCCTTCACCTACGCGCTGCGCTACCGCATCTCCAACGACCTGGCCAGCACCATCCACGAGGCGGCCCGCAGCGAGGGGATCGACCCGGAGCTGGCGTTCCGGCTGGTGCGGGTGGAGAGCAACTTCAACCCGCGCGCCCGCAGCTACGCCGGCGCCATGGGCCTCACGCAGTTGATGCCGGGCACGGCGCGCTCCATCGACCGCCGCATGGCGGACCGCTCGCGCCTGGTGGACCCCGACGCCAACCTGCGCGTGGGCTTCCGCTACCTCCGCACCCTGCTGCGGCACTACGACGGCGACGTGCGCCTGGCGCTTCTCGCCTACAACCGCGGCGAGGGCAACGTGGACCGCGACCTGCGCCGCGGGCGCGACCCGGAGAACGGATACTCGGGGAAAGTGCTGGGGCGGGGGACGGAGAGGTATCGCGGGTCCGGTCTGGCGCAAAGATAGGGCTCACACAGAGGCACAGAGGCACGGAGAAAGAACTTCTTCTCGGTGCCTCTGTGCCTCTGTGTGATTCTAACGGCGCTTTTTGCTCTTGCTGCCGCCCGTGCCTTTGCGCGACATGCGGGTGAGGGCGTCGAGCCAGGCGGTGAGCACCTCGTCCGGCTTCACCTGCTGCAGGATGGGCTCGGCCGCCGCGAGGATCTTGCGGGCTTCGCTGGCGCTGCGGGCGGGGGGAACGGAGCGCGGCGCGTCCGCTTCGGGCGGCGTCCACTCCGGGCCGGCGTCGGGGATGATCTGCGTTCCCGGCGAGCGCAGCCACGTGCCGTCGCCAAAGGGGATCAGCCGGCCGGTGGCGACGGCGCCCGCGGCGTACTCCTCCTCGTGCTCGCGCACCGCGTACTCGGTGCCGTCCGCGAGGGAGACGAAGACGGCGTCGTCGCCCGTGCGCTCCCGCACGCGCCAGGCGCCGGTCACCGATTCCAGCAACCGGTGCGCGAGGTGGCGCTGGCGGGGCGGGAGCGCGGCCAGGACGTCCTCCTGCTCCACCATCTCCGCGAGGAATGAGAGGCCGGAAGCCGCCGTCTCGCGGTCCACCAGGCTCCACTCCTGCTCCCGGATGGGCGCCAGGTCGTCCGCAGCTTCGGGGAGCAAGCGGTGGAACCACCAGGCGGAGGCGGTGCGCTCCAGCACGCCCAGGGGGTCGTCATGGATGCCGAGCTCCAGGCGCGCAAAGAGCGAGTCGAGGAGGCCCACGTGCGCCCCGGCCTCGGAGACGGGCACCACCACCAGCAGCAGGTCGTCGGTGTCGCCCTGCAGCGCGAGGTAGGCGTCGTGGGTGTGCTCCTCCAGCGCCGCCTCGCGGATCACCTCTTCGGTGAGCTCCACCAGGTCTTCCGAGAGCTGGTCGAAGGAGTCGGGCAGCTCGAACCCCATCTCATCCGCCGCCTCCTCGGCCGCTTCGCCGCGCTCCACGGCCGCGATGCGCAGCTCCGCGTCGGTGGGGGCGCCGGCCGCGCCGATCGCCCGCGCCACCAGCCGCGAGGCCAGCGCGAAGGCCTCCTCGTGGAGCCCCTCCCCGTCTTCGTCCGCCATGTGCCCCGCCGCCAGCAGCGCGGCGATGGCCGTGAACGCATCCCCCGCGTCGCCGGTGAGGGGAAGGCCCTGCAATACCAGATCGTCGTCGTTGGACATGCGTGCTCCCGGTTGTGGTCCGCGTGGGGGGCTATGGTGCAGCGCGCGGCGCGAAAGGGCAACCCCCTGGGCTCACACAGAGACACAGAGGCACAGAGGAGAACTTCTTCTCCGTGCCTCTGTGCCTCTGTGTGAGTATATTCTCTTTCATGCGAAAACACCTCGTACTTTCCGCGTTGATCCTCCTCGCCGCGCCGGTGGCCGCGCAGGAGCGCCCGCTGGGCACGCTGCGGGAGCAGGCGGAGATCCGGCAGGAGTGGCTGCGGCTGAGGCTTGACCGCGTGCTGCCGCGGCTGATGCGGGAGCAGGGCGTGGCGATGTGGATCGTGCCGATGCGGGAGTACAACGAGGACCCCGTGTTCTCGTCGCTCGTGTCGCCCACCACGATGGCGGCGCGGCGGCGCACCATCTACGCGTTCTGCGACCGCGGAGGGGAGCGGGGGGTGGAGCGCGTGGCCATCGGGGGGACGGCGCAGGGCGGGCTGTACCGGGTGGTGCGCGACCCCGCCGCGCCCGTGGGCACCGCCGGCACCGCGCCCCGCCCCGCCGAGCCGTACGGGCCCGACCAGTGGAAGCTGCTGGGCCCCGTGGTGGAGGCGTGCGACCCGCGCACCATCGCCGTGAACGTGTCCGCCACGCACGCGTTCTCGGACGGGCTCACGGTGGGGGAGTGGGAGGGGCTGCAGGGGGCCATCCCGGCGCGCTACCGGGAGCGCGTGGTGAGGCGCGAGCTGCTGCCGCTGCAGCTCATCGAGGAGCGGCTCCCCGAGATGCTCCCGCGCTACGTGGAGATGCAGCGCGTGGCCCACGGCATCATCTCCACCGCCTTTTCCGAGCGCGTCATCACCCCCGGCACCACGCGCACGGACGACGTGGTGTGGTGGATGCGCCAGCGGGTCAACGACCTGGGGCTCGGCACCTGGTTCCACCCCAGCGTCTCCGTGCAGCGCGCGGGGGTGGAGATGGCGGACTCGGCCAACCCCGTCATCCGCCGCGGCGACGTGCTCCACTGCGACTTCGGCATCACCGCGCTGGGGCTGAACACCGATACGCAGCACATGGGCTACGTGCTGCGCCCCGGCGAGATGGAGCCGCCCGCCGGCATCCGGGCGGCTCTGGCCCGCGGCAACCGGCTGCAGGACCTGCTGCTGGAGGAGATGCGCCCGGGCCGCACGGGCAACCAGGTGCTCGCATCCACCCGCGCCCGCATGCGCGCCGAGGGGATCGACGGCACCGTCTACACGCACCCCATCGGCGCGCACGGCCACGGCGCCGGCCCGCTGATCGGCCTGTGGGACCGGCAGGAGGGCGTCCCCGGCCGCGGCGACGTGGTGCTGCGCCCCAACACATGGTTCAGCATCGAGCTGCAGGCCACCACGCCCGTCGCCGAGTGGAACGGGCAGCCCGTGCGCATGGGCCTGGAAGAAGAAGCGCACCTGGACGCCGCCGGCGCGCGCGCCTGGGTGCTGCGGAGGCAGGAGCGGCTGCACATCGTGAGATAGACCCCAACAGAGGGGCTCACACAGAGACACAGAGGCACAGAGACGACTTCATCTCTGTGCCTCTGTGTGAAGCCGCCGTCACGCATTTAGCTGGCGGCGGCACACCTCCAGGCGCTGGCGGATCCCCGCCGAAAGCTCGTCCAGGAAAGCGCGGCTCACCCCCTCGGCCTCGGCTCGCCCGGCCACTTCCGGCAGCGCGGAAGAGATCCGCTCCACCACGTCGCGGACGCGGCTGATGCCCCGCTTCTCGTAGCGGATCGCGCGAAACTCCGCTTCCCACGCGGCGCGGTCGATCTCCCCGAACATGCGGCGGTCGCCGATCACCAAGGGCGCGTTGCGTGCGCCCGGCGGAATCCTGCTCTCCTGGCTGAAGCCGCATGCGCTCGCCAGATCGTACAGGGGCGCGAGGTGCACGGAGCCCCCGGCGCCGATCAGGATCGAGTAGTTCCGCGGGTGGGCGTCGGTTCCCACGATTACCCAGTTGAAGGCGAGCGCGTCCACGAAGGCTTCCAGGTCGCGATGTGGGGCGTGGCCGCGCAGCAGCTCCACGATCTCCCGCACTCCGGGCGCTCCCTGGCCCACGTACTTCAGCGCGGGGTCACGCCCGAGCGCCTGCGCCAGGTCTTCCTGGTGCAGGCGCCGCACGATCCCCGCCTCAACGCTCCGGTCGTACCGCTCCACCACCAGAACCTGCAGCTCGCCGAACCGGACGCGCTCCGCCCGCGCGGTGCCCAGCCCGGCGGCACGCGCCAGCTCCAGGCAGACGTACTCGTTCTCGGTATGGAAGGGAACTCCCCGGAGCGGCGGCTTGAGGATGTGGGTGGATGCCGCGCGGCCCCTCGGAAGCCCCCAGCGCCGCCCCTCCGGGTCCCAGCGGAGCGCAAGCTTGGGAAGCGCTCCCGGGAGGCTGAACCGGCCTGTCTCCAGGTAGTGCGCCGCGGCGTCGCTCCGCGCGTGGAGTGCCTGGACGAGCTCCACCACCTCTTCGCGCTCCAGCCAGGTGATCTCGTCGCTCTCCTGGTCCGCCAGGGCGGCGTGGCGCGCGGGCACCACGAACTGCACCGCTCCCGGGCAGTCCTCCCCCATCATGGCGAGCACCGCGTACGGGTCGTCCGGAGAGACGCCGAACCGTACGGAGATCTCCTGGAGGCGTGCCGGGTTGTCGGGGAGCAGGCCGCGGAGGTAGTGCCGCACGGCAGGTCCCTGGTGCTCGGCCGCGGCGAGCGGAAGGGAGAGGGAGAGGGGGTACGCGCCCGGATCGCGCCGCCACTCTTCCTGGTAGCGGAGCCGGAAGGTGACCCCCGCCTCGATCGGCTGGAGGACCCCCGCCACGCGTCCATCGAGGCAGACGAGGAGGTAATCGGGAAGCGGTGCGCGGTTCATGGCGAGCCCTCCGATGCCGGGAGGATGACGCGGACGCCGATCTCCAGCGCGTTGAGCGTGCGAAGCGCCAGCGCGAGCTCTACGCTCTCCTTGCCGGACTCCAGCTCGGAGATCCACTTCCGCGACACCCCGGCGCGGGCGGCCAGCTCGTCCTGGGAGATTCCCTGCCGGGTGCGCTCTTCTCGCACCAGGAGCCCGATCTCTCTCGCGGTTCGGATTCGCATGTGCGACCGGGGGATAGGGGTCTGTAACCGTTCGCTCTCAAGTTACCTCTTGTAACCGATCGGTGTCAAGTTGACTCACATAGAGACACGGAGGCACGGAGATGAAGTCATCTCTGTGCCTCTGTGTCTCTGTGTGAGCCCGCGGTTCGGCCGCCGCCGAACGCCTGGGTGCTGGGGCCGCTGCACGGCGGGAACTTCGTGTTCCTGCTGCTGCTGGCGTGCGTGGGGGCCGCGGACGAGCTGTGGCCGTGGTGGTTTCCCGGGCTGGTGCTGGTGACGGCGGGGCCGCCGGGAAGCCTGATCGGGCGGCGCATCATCCAGCGGCGGCTCGCCCCGGCGGAGGCTGCCCGATGAGCGCGGGGGCGCTCGCCACCTGGCTGGTGCGCTACGCCCACGTGGCGGCCGCGACGCTGTGGGTGGGCGGCTACGCGCTCCTCGTCTTCATCGTCCTCCCACGCGTGGCGCGCGACCCGGGCGGCGAGCTGGCCAGGCTGGCGATGGCCTCCGTCCGCTGGCTGACGTACGCGGGCACGGCCACGCTGTTCTTTGGCATCCTGCTCATCCGCGAGACGCGGGGTTTCGATCATCTGACGCGCGGACCGTGGGGCGCGCACGTGCTCGCGTCCGCCGCGATCGCGGTGGCGGTGCTCGGCCTGGGCGACGGGGCGGTGCGGCCGGCGCTGCGGCGGGCACCCGCGGGCGCGGCGAAGGCGCGGCGCTGGGGGATGATGGCGTTCGTGCTCCTCCTGGCCGCCGTCGGCCTGATGACCCGAGCGCTCTACGCCGCGTCCGGAGGACTTCCGTGACCACAACGTTCCCTGGATACCAAGGCATGTCTCACCGAACGGTGAAGCTGGGCGAGTGGCGGAGCGGGGATCGCATCGACGGCTCCTCCCCGGAGCATGGCCCCGCCGGCCTGCTGCCGTGCCCCTTTTGCGGCTCGTACCCGGTGCGCGAGGTCCACCCGCACGAGGGGCACATCATCCGCTTCGCCTGCCACGCCGAGCGCTGCGCGGTGCGGCCCGCGACGGAGTACCTGCTGGAAGAGTACGCCGAGTCCCTGCACGGCGCGTGGAACTGGCGATGGACCCCCGCCGCCCGCACGGCGTGACGCGGCGGTCCCTGACACATCCACCGGTAGGGGCAGCCCTGCGTGGCTGCCCGCAGCCGCGGACGCAGTTGAGCTCTGGGGAACGCGTGGGCCGCCCGGCAATTCCTGGACGTATGCGCGCGGAAAGGGAGGGCAGCCACACAGGGCCTGCCCCTACAAGGTCTGGCGCGACGAAAGGAGGTCGGGGGGATGAGAGGGCGGAGATGACGAAAGCGCTGGCGCACGCGGGACTGTAAAGGGGCTCACACAGAGGCACGGAGGCACAGAGACGACGCCGTCTCCGTGCCTCCGTGTTCGTTTATGGGACTCCATCGTCCCGCATCCAAACGTTCAGGCGGGCCGCGCGCACCGCCCGGTGGGGCGCAACTCCATATCGGGCAAGCACCTGGAGGGAATCCCGGGGGTGGCACCGTGGATGCCTTCATCGGGGGCAGCCCGCGACCGAAACTGCGTCCCGCCAAGGATCATTCCCGATGAACGTTCCCGCCCGCACCAACTGGCGCGTCCCCGTCTCGCTACTGGACGTGAAGCTCGGCACGCGGATGCTGCTGAAGCACCCGCTGATGACCGTGGTCTCGGTGCTCTCCCTGGCCGTGGGGATCCCCGTGGGGCTGGCGCCCATGCACGTGGTGGCCGCCGTGGAGGGGCCGCTGCCCGTGGAGCGGGGCGAGCGGGTGCTGGGCCTTCGCTACACGAGCGTGAAGACGCTCAACGCGGTTCCCTCCACCCTGTACGACTACTCCACGTGGAAGGGGGCGCTCCGCGGCTTCGAGGGGATGGGCGCGGTGCGGGTGTCGGAGTTCAGCCTGGGCGCCGGCAGCGGTACCGACGCGCCCGTCTCCGGAGCGGCGGTTACGTCGTCGGCGTTCTCGGTGCTGCGGGCGGCGCCGCGGTTCGGGCGGGTGCTGCAGGCGGAGGACGACCTGCCCGGCGCGGCCCCCGTGGTGGTGCTGGGATACGACGTGTGGCGGTCGCGCTTCGACGGGGACCCCGGCGTGGTGGGGCGCGGGGTGCGCATCGGGGGCGTGGTGCACACCGTGGTGGGGGTGATGCCGGAGGCGTTCCTCTTCCCCGTGCGCCAGCAGCTCTGGGTGCCCCTGCGCGACCGGCCGTCGGGCGAGCCGGGGCGCGGCGCGGCCCTGCAGGTGTTCGGCAGGCTGGCGGACGGCGTCTCGCCCGGCCAGGCGGAGACGGAGCTGAACGTGGTGAGGCGGCGCCTGGCCGCCGAGTACCCGGACGCGTACGGCCACCTCACGGCCGAAGCCGTCCCCTTCGCCATCGCCATCCAGGGGATGCAGCGCACCGGGTGGGTGGGGAACGCCATCTGGTTCATCCAGGGGCTCGCCTTCACCCTGCTGGTGGTGGCCTGCGTCAACGTGGGGCTGCTGATCTTCGCCCGCACGGCCACGCGGGCCGGCGAGCTGGCGGTGCGCGCCGCGCTGGGGGCCGGGCGCGCGCGGATCGTGGGGCAGGTGTTCGTGGAGGCGCTGGTGCTCGCCGTCGTGTCCACGGCGGTGGGGCTGATCGCCGTGGAGCTGCTGGCCAACCGGCTGCTCGCCGCCCTGTGGTCGCCGGCGTGGGGCGGGCTCCCCTGGTGGATCGACCTGGGCGTGACCCCCGGGATGCTGGCCAGGGCGATGCTGCTGGCCGTGTTCAGCGCGGCCGTGGCCTCCATCGTCCCGGCGATGCGGGTGACGGGGCGCCAGATCCAGGAGCCGCTGCGCCGCGCCGGGGCCACGGGGGCCGCGGTGCGCGTGGGGATCGTGTCCAGCGCCCTCATCCTTGCCGACATGGCGCTGGCCGTGGCGGCCGTGGGGCTGGTGGCGGGGAGCTCGGAGCACCTGGAGCGCATGCGTCGCCCCCCGCTGGCCGGCCTGCGGGCGGAGCAGTTCCTGGCGGCCGAGATCACCCTCTCGGACGCGGTGCGCTCGTCCGACGCGGCGGACTCCGCGGCGCTGGCGGCGCGCGTGGCCACCGTGCAGCAGCGCCTGGTGGAGCGGCTGCAGGCCGAGCCGGGGGTGCGCGGCGTGGCCGTGGCCGAGGCGCTGCCGCGCATGGACCACGAGTGGGGGATGGTGGAGGTGAAGGGGGGCGTGCGGGGCGACCGCGACGGGGCGCACGAGGTGGAGCAGGTGCGGGTGGCGCCCGGCTTCTTCCAGGCGCTGGGCCAGCCCATCCTGGACGGCCGCGACTTCAACGCCGCCGATCTCGCCGGCGACCGCCGCGCCGTGGTGGTGAACCGCAAGTTCGCCGAGCAGACGCTGCGGGGGAGGAGCGCCGTGGGACGGCAGCTCCGCTACATCCCGCCCCGCGGCGGCGAGCCGGGGCCCTGGCACGAGATCGTGGGCGTGGTGCCGGACCTTGCCACCAACCTCACGGAGCCGCAGAACGGCCTCGGCATCTACCACCCCGCGGCCCCCGGCGAGATCTACCCCATGCAGTTGGGCATCCACGTGGGCAGCGACCCCATCGCCTTTGTCCCGCGCCTGCGCGAGCTGCTCGCCCAGGTGGACCCCGCCGGCACGGTGGCGCGCGCCGAGCCGCTGAGCGCGGTTTTCCCCGAGGCGTGGTACGGCCTCAGCGGGCTGCGGCTGGGGTGGAGCGTGTTCGTGGGCATCCTGCTGGTGCTGGCGGCATCCGGCGTCTACACCGTGATGGCCTTCAGCGTCACGCAGCGCACGCGGGAGATCGGCATCCGCGCGGCGCTGGGCGCGCGCCCGGCGCAGATCGCCACCACCATCGGCTGGCGCGCGGCGGCGCAGGTGGCGGTGGGAGCCCTGGTCGGCATGCCCATCGCGGGCTGGGTCTACCGCAACATCCTGCCGTACACCTCCAGCACCCAGGACATCTTCCTCGTGGCCGTGGCCCCCGGCGTGGTGGCCATGCTCCTCGTGGGCCTCATCGCCTGCACCGCCCCCCTCCTCCGCGCCCTGCGCATCGCTCCCACCGAGGCGATGCGAGAAGCGTAGGCTCACACAGAGACACAGAGGCACAGAGATGAAGTCGTCTCCGTGCCTCTGTGTCTCTGTGTGAGCCTAGTTTTTCAGGATCTCTTCGAACAGCGCCAGCGCCCGCGGGTCGTTGGTGCGGCCGAGCCAGAACAGCGCCGTGCGCCGCATCTCCGGGTCGCGGTGGGAGCGGGCGATGCGGATCAGCGCGGGGACGGCCTCGTCGCCCGGGCGGCGCGAAAGGGCGAAGACCGCCTGCTTGCGCACCTCCTGGTCCCCGTCGTCGTCCGCGAGCTCCTGCAGGCCGCGGGTGGCGGCGGCGCCGGCCTCGTTGCTCAGCCAGAACACGGCCGAGGTGCGCGCCTCCCGCGCGGCGGACTCGCGCCGCGCGATGCGCAGGAGCGCCGGCCAGGCGACGGCGCCCTCCGCCAGGGTGGCGGGGAAGATGGCGTCCTTGCCCGCGTCGCCGCGCGGGGTGCGCTCGGCAAGCGACAGGAGGTACTCCGCCGCCTCGCGCGAGTCCACCGTCCCCAGGTCCGTCACGCGCCCATCCCGGTCCGGGAAGGGGCGGCCCACGCGCGTCTTGACCTCGGACAGCCGGCCGCCGCGGCGCAGCAGCGACACGCGCACCGGGCCCTCGACGCAGTCTTCGCTGCGGCGCCCGTTGTTCCACACGCCGTGGGTCACGGTGCGCTCGCCGCTCCCGCTGCGCGTCTGGATGCCGTCTTCCCAGCCGCACACGCCGGGCTTGGAGGCGAAGGAGATCCTCACCTCTCCGTCCGGCGCGGCGTCCACGCGGCGGGCGATGGCGTCCTGGGCCTGCGCGCAGGCGGGCGCGAGGAGGAGCCCCGCCAGCGCGGCGCGAATCGTCTTGTGGGTCATGAGCCGATGATCTCCCCGAGGGCTTGCACGGCGCGCGGATCGCGGGAGCGGCCCAGCCAGAAGATGGCCTTCTGGCGCAGCTCGCGGTCCGGGTCGCGCCGCGCGATGGCGATGAGCTTGTCGACGGCGGCCGCGTCGTCGCGCTGCGAAAGGACGAAGATGACCTGCTCCCGCATCTCCCGGTCGCGCATGGCGTCGTAGGTGGCCACCAGCTCGGCCGTGGGCACCGCCGCGCGCCCGGCCCAGAAGAGGGCCTGCTTCCTCACCTCCTCCTGCTGCGACGCGTCGCCCGCCACACCCAGCAGCCAGCGCTCGTTGCCGCGCATCCGCGAGAGCGACGCCAGCAGCTTCTCCTTGAACTCCGCGTCCGCCGAGCGTCCAAAGAGCCCGCGCAGGTAGGCGGCGCTCTCCGGCGTGCCGCGCTGGCCGATCCAGAAGGCCGCCTTCTCGCGCAGCTCGGCGGGGATGCCGTTCCCCTCCGCGTAGCCGCGCAGCGCGGCCTGGGCGCGGGGGTTGGGGTGGCGCGAGAGGGCGAACAGCGCCTTCTCCCGCAGCTCCATGTCGCCCGAGGTGCGCAGGATCTCTTCGATGAACTGAAGCGACCGCTCCGAGCGGGAGCGCGACAGCCAGAACACGGCCTGCTCGCGCACCCCCGGGCTGGGGTCGTTGCGGGCCACGCGCATCAGCAGCGACTCGGAATCGGGCGTCCCCTGGCGCGACACCATGAACACCGCCTTCTCCCGCAGCTCGGCCGAGCACTCGTCGCGCCGCGCCAGCACCCGCTCCAGCACGGGGAGGGCGCGGTCCGCGTTCATGTGCGACAGGGCGTTGAGGGCGGCCACCTGCGTGTCGTCCGCGTCGCCGCAGGGCGAGCCGGAGCGGGAGGCGCGCAGGGCGCTGCGCTCCACCTGGACCGCCGCCTGGGTGTCGCCGCGGCGCGCCAGCTCGCCGCGGATGCGGGTGGCGAGCTCGTCCGCGTCGCGGCGCGTGGTGGCGCGGGGGTAGCGGGTGCGCTGCGCTTCAAGCGCGCCCAGGGCGGCCCTCATCTCGTCCATCCCGCCCCGGCGGTAGCGGGCGAACGCCTCCCAGTACAGCGCGTCCGGGGTGTAGCGCGAGGTGGGGTGCTCCTGCCGGATGCGCTGGAAGAGGCGCGCGGCGACGGCGTAGTCGCGCCGGTTGAGGGCCTCGCGGGCCTGCCGGTACAGCGGGTCGGCCGGGTCCTGCGCCCAGCGGGGCGCGGGGGGCTGCTCGGCCGCCATCGCCAGCAGCGGCCCGCGCGGGGCCTGCGCCGGGAGCGCGGCCGCGCAGAGCAGGGCCGCCGACGCGGCCAGCAGGAAGGGGGTACGCCGGATCATCAGGTTTCTCCAAGGCCAGGGGCAGCCGCGGGGCCCGGGGGCACCACGGCGCGCATGCGATTGAGGACGCCGCTCTCGCTGATGGCGTCGCGGGCGAGGTCCACCTCGGCCCGCGGTGCGCCGTCGCCGCGAAGCTGGGCGATCTGCACCAGCACCAGCTCCAGGTCCTGGAGGAGGCGCCGGAGCCGCGGGTCGTCCGCGGCGGGGGAGTCGAGCAGCAGCCGGGTGTTGGACAGCAGGTCGTCCGCCCAGTGCGATACCAGCGCCTGCGTCTGCGCGTCCGCGGACGTGCGCTGGAAGGAAACGAGGAGCGCGTGCGACCGCGCCAGGTGCTCCTCGGCGGTCAGCCGGTAGGGATCGGTGCGCGCGGGCGGCGTGCTCTGCGCCACGGGCTGCCGCGCCGTGTGGGGAAGGGTGCGCCCGATGCCGATCCCCAGCGCCAGCACGGCGGCGATGCCTGCCGCCCAGCGCAGCGGCGGTGCGGTGCGGCGGCGGCGGGCCGCCAGCTCGTCGCCCCCCGCGGGCCGCAGCCCCGGGTGCCCGATGCGCTCCGCCACTTCCGGCCACAGCGAGGGGCGGGGCGCCGCGTCCGGCAGCGCGGCGGCGCGCAGCGTCACCCGGCGCAGCTCTTCCAGGACCACGCGGCACCCGGGGCACCCGCGCAGGTGCTCGTCCACCCCGGCCCGCTCGGCCGGGGTGAGCTCGTCGTCCAGGTACTCGGAAAGCCGGTCCGTATAGGAGTCTGGCATCATATCCTTCAGGTCAGGTGCTCGCGGAGGATCATCCGCGCACGGTGCAGTTGGCTCTTGGAGGTGCCGGCCGTGATCCCCAGCATCCCGGCGATCTCCTCGTGCCGGTACCCTTCCACGTCAAAGAGCACGAACACCTGCCGCGCCCCGTCGGGGAGGTGCCGGATGGCACGCTCGAAGTCCATCTTCAGCTCCGGCGTCACGCTGCGGCCGGGGAGCGTGTCCAGCGCGTCGCACCCTCCGTCCCGCCCGCGGCGCACGGCCAGGGCGCCGCGCCGGGCCAGGATCAGGTTCACCGCCAGGCGGTGGAGCCACGTGCCGAAGGCCGCCTCGCCCCGGAAGGTGCGCAGCTTCTCCCAGGCGCGGACGAAGACGTCCTGGGTCACCTCGTCCGCCTCGTCGTCGCCGATCATGCGCGAGGCGAGGGTGTGGACACGGGCCACGTGCTCTCGGTAGAGCCGGCCGAACGCGTGGGCGTCGCCGGCCGCGGCCAGTGTGGCGTCTCCCGCGGCGGGGGCCTGCAGTTCCTGGATCAGCGGAGTGTCTCCGGGTCGTCGTCCATCCTGCTCGCACCGTTGGACACGGGTTTGTGGGCGAAGGTTGGAATCCATGGAAGATGTGGCACGGAGGCACGGAGAGGGGGAGGTCTAAACCTTTGTGGAACGGGGTGCATCAGATGGGATGAGCGCCACGATCCATCCAACCTGACGAGATATCCCATGCGTACTCTGCTTGCCGCCGCACTCCTGCTGGTTCCCGCCTCCCTCCATGCGCAGGACTACCGGTGGAGCGGCCGGCTGGCGCCGGGAAAGGAGATCGAAGTCGTCGGCGTGGTCGGTGACATCCGCGCCGTGGCGTCCAGCGGCAACACGGTGGAGGTGGTGGGCGAGATGCGGGACGGGCGCCTCCCGGTGCGCGTGGTGGAGCACGAGGGCGGCGTCACGCTGTGCGTGGTGTATCCCACCCGCTCCGGCGAGCACAGGAGCAGCTCGGGCTCGGGGCGGTGCCGGCGGGAGGGCTCCATCGCCAACAACCCGCCCCGCGTGGACTTCACGGTACGGGTGCCGGCGGGCGTGCGTTTCGCCGGCCGCACGGTGCAGGGCGACGTGCGCGCCGAGGGGCTGCGCGGCGCGGTGAGCGCCAGCAGCGTCTCCGGCGGCGTGGACGTGCAGACCTCGGACGTGGCGGAGGCGAGCAGCGTGAGCGGCGACGTGCGCGTGTCCATGGGCCGCCTCCCGCGCGGCGGCTCGCTGCGCTTCAGCACCGTGAGCGGCAACGTGCGCCTCACCCTTCCCGCCGACGCCGGCGCCGAGGTGCGCGCGAACACCGTCTCGGGGGAGATCGACACGGACTTCCCCATGCGCGTGGAGGCCAGCAGCCGCGGCACCTCGTGGGTGCGCGTGGGCCAGCGCGTGCGCGGCACCATCGGCCGCGGCGGGCCGGAGCTGGAGATCAGCACGGTGAGCGGCGACATCGAGCTGCGGCGCCGGTAAAAAGAAGTGCGTGAGTGCGTTAGTGCGTGAGTGCGCTTGAACAGCAGTTAAACGCACTCACGCACTCACGCACTCACGCACTTCAGTATTTGACTTCCGTGCGTGCTCGGCGGAATATGGGGAAACTCCACATCGTCTCCCCGTGCCCAAGATCCCCCATGAAGGCTCTTTTGCTGGGCTTGCTGCTCGTTCCGTCGGCGCTCTCCGCCCAGGCTGACGCCGAGGTGAGCGCGGCGGTGGACCGGCTGGCGCCCTCCATCGTGGAGGTGCGCCACGTGCTGCACCAGAACCCCGAGCTCTCCAACCGCGAGTTCAGGACGGCGGAACGGGTGGCGGCGCACCTGCGCTCGCTGGGGCTGGAGGTGAGGACTGGGGTGGCGCGCACCGGCGTGGTGGGGATCCTGCGCGGCGGGCGGCCGGGGCCCGTGGTGGCCGTGCGCGCGGACATGGACGCGCTCCCCGTGCGCGAGGAGACGCCGTATCCGTTTCGCTCCACGGCCAAGGGGGAGTACCTGGGGAAGCAGGTGGATGTGAGCCACGCCTGCGGCCACGACGTGCACACGGCCGTGCAGATGGGCGTCGCCTCGGTGCTGGCGCCCATGCGCGAGCGGATCGCGGGGACCGTCGTCTTCCTCTTCCAGCCGGCGGAAGAGGGGGCGCCTCCGGGGGAGGAGGGGGGCGCCGCGCTGATGCTCAAGGAGGGGGTGTTCCGCGACCTCAAGCCGGAGGCGGTGATCGGGCTCCACACCTTTGCGCAGATGGAGGTGGGGAAGGTGGGGTACACGCCCGGCCCGGCGATGGCCGCTTCGGACCGCTTCATCGTGACCATCCGCGGGCGGCAGTCGCACGGCGCCTCGCCGCAGCTCGCCATCGACCCCGTGGTGATGGCGTCGCAGGCCGTGATGTCGCTGCAGACCATCCGTTCGCGCAACCTCTCGCCCTTCGAGCCCAGCGTGGTCACCGTGGGAGTCATCCGCGGCGGCGAGCGCTTCAACATCATCCCGGACACGGTCACGCTCATGGGCACCGTGCGCACCTTCGACCCCCGCGTGCAGGACGAGGTGGAGCGGCGCATGCGCGAGATCCTGGACGGGGTCACCCGGGCCGGCGGCGGCTCGTACACCATGGACTACCACCGCACCACCCCCGTCACCGTCAACAACGCCGACCTCTCCCGCCGCCTGCGCCCCACCATGGAGCGGCTGATGGGCGCGCAGAACGTGGTGGACGTGCCGCCCACCACCGGCGCCGAAGACTTCGCCTTCTTCGCCAACGCCGTCCCGGGCTTCTTCTACCGCCTGGGCACCGTGAAGCCCGGCACCCGCTCCGGCGACCACCACACCCCCACCTTCATGGCCGACGACGCCTCCGTACCCATCGGCATGCGCGTGATGAGCTCGCTCGTCCTGGACTACCTGCGGGGCTCACACAGAGGCACAGAGGCACAGAGATGAGTTCTTCTCTGTGCCTCTGTGATTGACGAATCGGCCCAGCACGTAGCATACTAGTTTAGTAAACCGAAGCTAATCCGAAGGCGAACCATACTCCAGATCGGATTTTCCGCTAGAGGACGTAGCCATGCGTAACAGCACACAAATCGAGTGGACGGATTCTACTTGGAACCCGACCACCGGTTGCACCCAGGTGAGCGATGGCTGCGATCACTGCTACGCTCTCACTCTGGCCCGAACTCGTCTGGCGGACGGGTACCTTCGCCGCCTTCCAGTCGTCCAGACGGAGGCGAACCTGCAGGATCCATTTGCGGTACGCATCTGGGAGGAGCGACTGTCGCAGCCGGTGCGGTGGTCCGACTCCAGGCGCATCTTCGTCAATTCGATGTCGGATCTGTTCCACAAGGATATTCCTGAACCCTTCGTGCGGCGGATTTTTGAAGTCATGCTGCGGGTCGATCGGCACATATATCAGGTACTCACAAAGCGCCCCGGGCGCGCGGCGCGGTTCTTCGAGCGCAATCGGGACCTGTTCCCGGAGGGTCGCATACCGGCGCACATCTGGATGGGAACTTCAGTAGAGAACCAGAGCGTGGTATTTCGAGTCGCGCAAATCAGAAGCGTTCCAGCGGTTGTGCGTTTCCTCTCGTGTGAGCCACTGCTGGGTCCGCTTACCCTGGATCTTGCCGGCATTCACTGGGTGATCGTGGGTGGAGAAAGCGGCGCCGAGTTCCGCCCGCTCGATCTCGATTGGGCGCGCGCGATCCGGGAGCAATGTGGCGAGGCGGGCGCCGCGTTCTTCTTCAAGCAGATTGGTGGCCGAACGCCCAAATCGGGGGGGCGAACGCTCGATGGGCAAATCTATGATGCCTATCCTGATCTAGACGTGATCACGGCGGAGGAGGTACTGGTGGGAACCGCAGGATGATCGGCGTCTTACTCGCGACATAACCCGCCTCCTGAAGTCGTTGCTGTACCGCTTGGAACTGCATCGGAAAGACAGCGGTCTGCTCAAGGAGGAAACGCCTCACCGTATCGGCGCGCCGATCCCTTTCTTCAGTCCAGCGCACTTCCCGACCTGCGAAGTGACTGGCAAGTTCGCGGACGACCGCGTCCTCGTTCCCGCAGAGTTCAGCGCGCATCAACTCCTTCGACTCGTCGGGAAGGCTCGTGTTGTGGAGCGCACTGGTCATGGCCTCCTTCATAGTGCGAAGCCCTACCGGGCTTTTTGATGCGTATACAAGCTGATAGACGCGCTGACTAGATGCGTCCCGCACAGGCAGCGCGAGTACGTATTTCGCCCCTGACTCGAGCAGACAACGCATGTAGCGGTGCAGGAGCCACTCACGACGCAAGTCATCCGGCACACTGGCGAGTTCACCAAGTGTGTCGGGTCCGAGCGCCTCTGAGAGGATCCGGTCGGCAGCGCCCTGAGTTGCGACTCGTGCGCGCTGGCTCCTCTCAGCGGCAACACGCGCCCGCTTCGCATCTTCTTCCACGTACTCTTCGAACAGCGAAGGAGCGGCGCGAATCGCCTCTTCCGCTTCGTCGGGGTCTCTGCCCTCCGCCATGAGCACGGCATGCAGCCGGTTCGCACCGACATCTGAGAAGAGCGCGAAGACCTCATTCTGCGGCCCGTGCAGCAGCTTCGGTAGCAACTCCATGAGGAGCCCTTCCACTCCGAAGGGATCTAGGAAGAACAACGCAGGCTTGTCGCGTATATATCCTACGAATCTGTCAGCTAGCGCGGCGAGCGTCCCGCAGCGCACCTCAACAATCTTACGCTCGATGAATGGCCGCAGAACCTCCCGAAGTCGCGCACACCGATCTTCATCTTTCTCGATGGCAAGGACACGCACCACTCCTTGTCCATCGTGCTCGAACGGCTCCGCAAGCTGCGCCGCGATCAGTGGCGATCCCGGATTTCCCTTTCTGTCGCAACCCTCGCCCGCGAAAGCGTCGACGAACCAGATCTGGTGACGTGGGTTCCGGAGCTTCGCTGCCCAGGCACCCACGTATTTGCGTAGGATGAGGTGCTTCAGCAGAGTGTGATCGTGAAACTCGTCGAAGTGACGATCTCCGGCTCGACTCATCCTCGGCGCCTTCGGTAAGGGGTCCCGTGTGTGAATGGTCTACGGTCTATGTTCGGCATCCGGGCGAATTGGCGCAACCCTCCTCATCACAGACAAGGACACGGAGGCACGGAGATGACTTCTTCTCCGTGCCTCCGTGGTTCATGGGGGCCGCTGCTGGTACATCGCGTCCGCCCACCTCGCGAAGTCCGCGGTCTCGTGGAAGAGGCGGGCACCGTCTTCCATGCGGAAGAGGGTGCCGGTGTAGGAGACGCGGTCCTTCATCGCGAGTACGCTCCGTAGCTGTCGTCTTCCGAGGCAAGCTCCATGAGGAGCGTTGCGCCACCGAGCATCGCCCGCGCGACCCGGTGGTACTTCTGGGCCTGGTGGCGGTCAGTCCGTTTCCGCTGGCCTCCCGTTACCATGCAGCACTTCCTCCTGGCCCAGTATGGTGCGAGAATCGGCCAGGAGGGAGGCCACGAGCGGGCTCCCCTCCCGGTGCTGCCGCCGCAGCTCGTCCAGCGTGAGGACCACCGGGGACAGGCGCAGGCCGAACTCGCGCTCCAGGCCCGGAGCGGCGGCCGAGACCGCGGAGTGGCAGCGCCACACCGCGTCCTCCGAGCGCGTCACCGCCAGGAGGTCGAAGTCGCTCCCCAGGGCGTCCTTGCCCCGCGCGGTACTCCCGAAGAGAGCGGCATACACCGCGTCGCCCCCCTCCAATAGAATACCCCGGATCCGCCCGAACGCGGTCTCCACGCGCCTCGCCTCGGCCGCGAAGAGCGGCGCGATCCCCTCCCGCACCAGGTAGCTGGCCTCGTTGATCGTGTAGAGATGCTGCGCCGTTGTCTCCTTCCGGTTCACCACCTCCATCGCGACCAGAGCCGCCATCGCCTTCTGAACCGAAAGCAGCCCGACCCCGGAGCGCCGCGCGATCTCACGGCCCGAGAGTGCATCGGGCGAGCGCAGCAGAACGCGCAGGATGCGGACTCTGCTCGCGCTCGAAAGCAGTTCGTCGAGCGGCAGAAAGAAAGCACTCATGAGCTCACGCATTCGGGTGACTAATGTGTGAGTCGCATGACTAATCAGTTAGTCACAGAGAATCAAGGCACACAGAGACACAGAGGCACAGAGACGACTTCATCTCTGTGCCTCTGTGCCTCTGTGTGAGCCTAAGCCTTTAGCTTCTCCAGGTACTGCTTGCGGAACTTGCTCACCTTGGGCGCGATCACCACCTGGCAGTACCCCTGGTACGGGTTGCGCCGGAAGTAGTCGTCGTGGTACGACTCGGCCGGGAAGAACTCGGTGAACTCCGTCACCTCGGTCACGATGGGGGCGCCCCAGATCTGCCGGTCGTTCACCTCTTGGATCACCTGCTCGGCCGCAGCCTTCTGCTCGGGTGAGTGGTAGAAGATGGCGGAGCGGTACTGCGGCCCCACGTCGGCGCCCTGGCGGTTGGGCGTGGTGGGGTCGTGCACGGTGAAGAACACCTCCAGGATCTCGCGGAACGAGACCACCGACGGGTCAAAGGTCACCTGCACCACCTCGGCGTGCCCCGTCTGCTTGCCGCACACCTCCTCGTACGTGGGGTTGCGCACGTGGCCGCCGGAGTACCCCGACTGCACCCGCTCCACCCCGCGCAGATCCTGGAAGACGGCCTCGGTGCACCAGAAGCACCCGCCGCCGAGAGTCGCGATTTCCCTGTCGTTCGCCATACGGGCTCCAGCGTTCGGTTCCGTTCGGGCGCGCCCACGCGGGCGCGCCCCCGTGCTACTACGCCGCAGGCCGCCCGGCGTTCACCCCTTTCCCTCGTCCGGGTCGTGCGCCATCTCGTCGATGGCCACGGCGATGGCCAGGATCAGCCCGTCGTCCTCGCCCGCGGCCGTCTCCACGCCGTACGTGTCGGTGAGGGAGAACCAGTGCTTGGAGACGCGCGCCACGGTGTCGCCTCCGCGGCGGATCTCGTACTCGTGGTCCAGGATCTTGCCCTGCGCCACCAGGTCCTCGCCCCCCGCCACGTCCACGTTCCACTTGTCGCGGAAGGGCGAGATGAGCGCCTTGCGCACGGTGGCGACCGTCTCGCCGCCGCGCAGGATGGCCATGCTGTCGCGGATCGCCAGCTTCTTCTCGCGGATGGTGGCCACCTCGTTCCCGGCGCGGTCCTCGATCACGAACGTCTCGCGGATCGTCATCACCTTGCCGTCCACCGTGTAGACGGTGTTCCCCTGCTCGTCCTCGATGGTGAAGTCCTCGCCGATGGAGATCAGCCGCTGCCGCAGCTTGTATCGCGCCATGTGGATTCCCCTGCTCCGGTGTGTTCGGGCCCCGGCGTGCGCCGGGAGGCGAGGGGGCGGGCAAGCTCCGAGCCGCGCCGTGCCGGGTGGTCCCGCCCCCTGGATGCGGTTGATGCGGGCCGCGGGCGATTTCCGTTTGCCCGCGCGTGCATCCGGACGAAGTAACTCGCGGAGCGTGCCTCCCAGGAGACCTGCCGTCGAGTGGGGAGTGCACGATCCGGCGCCGCCACATGAATCGTCTGCAGGGGCAGCGGCTGCCGGCAGCCGCGGACGCAGCCGAGCTCCGGGTAAGGCGAGGGCCGCTGCGCGGTTCCTGGACGTGCGCGCGCGGAAAGGGTAGGCAGCCGGGCGGGAATTCGCGTGTTCCCGTCCATCCAACTGGAGAGCGCCGCTCGTGGATGGCGCCACACTTCGCGCCGAAGGTGCAGCGGGGGCCATCCGCCGGCCGGACGTCCATGGCCGCGGGGCTCACACCGAGAGCCGGAACGGCAACCCCCCCACCCCTCCCGTCAAGAGGTCAACGCCATGGCCACCAAGCCCGAGGTAGAAGGACTGTGCCTGGACACGCCACACCTCCGCGGCTGGCTGCAGCGGCTCAGGGGAACGCCCGAGACGCACTGCAACCTGCACCCGCCGCGAGCGGAGGGCGGCAGGCCATCTCCCAAGCGCATCGTGATCTGCGCGGATGGCACCTGGAACACGCCGGAGCAGGTCAAAGCAGGCGCGAGCGCGCCCACCAACGTGTGGCTGATGTACCAACTGGTGAAGGATCGCGACGGCGAAGGGATGGCGCAGTTGAAGTACTACCACGCCGGCGTAGGGACGATGGGCGACTGGCTGGAGCGCCTGCGCGGCGGTGCCACGGGGCGCGGGCTCGACTGGAACATGCTGGACTGCTACCGCTTCCTGGTGGAGCACTACAACCCCGGGGACCACGTGTACCTCTTCGGCTTCAGCCGGGGCGCGTACACGGTGCGCACGCTGGCGGGGCTGGTGCGCAACTCCGGGATCATCTGCCGCACCAAGCATCCCGATCGCGGGGAGCGCGACCGGCTGATCCGCGAGGCCCACGAGCTGTACCGCAACCGCGACGAGGCTACCTCGCCCGTCGCCTCCCGCGCGGTGGACTTCCGCGCCGACCACTCCCACCAGGATTTCACCATCGCCTGCATCGGGGTGTGGGACACGGTGGGCGCGCTCGGCATCCCGGTGGAGAAGCTGGTCGTCACCTCGCCGCTCCTGTGGTGGCGGCAGAAGCGCTACCAGTTCCACGACGTCACGCTGAGCGCGTACGTGGACTGCGCCTTCCACGCGCTGGCCATCGACGAGGAGCGGGAGGCGTTCCGGCCTACGCTCTGGGTTCAGCACCCGCACGCCGCGCGGGCCGGGCAGGTACTGAAGCAGGTGTGGTTCAGCGGCGACCATTGCGACGTGGGCGGCGGCCACGCGTGGAAGGAGCGCGGGCTCGCGAACTGCACGCTCCACTGGATGGTGAGACAGGTGCGGGAGCACCTCCGGCTGGAGGTGGACGACGCTCCGCTCCAGAAGCTGGAGACGCGGGATGACAACGTCACGCTCCACGACTCCATGTCGCTGGGCTACCGCCTGCTGAACCGGCTGCGGCTTACCGCGCCGCTGGTGCGCATCATCGACGGCGGGCTCGGCAGGAAAGGGCTGCGCGACCCGGGCCGCCGCACCACCGAGGAGGTCGCCGCTTACGTCGACGAGCTGCTCGACCGCGACAGCGAGCGCTTTCCGCCGCGCCGCCGCCCGTACCACCCGGCGAACGTCAGGGACTTCAGGGAGCGCCTGAAGGGGTTCAAGGAAGATCCGCCGCCCCCCGAGCACCAGCGGGACCGCAGGCGGCCCCGCCGCCCCGATATCCCCGCCGAAGGGCCGCGCGCGTAAGGGCGGGGGGTTGATCCCGGGCGCGCGCACGCCCAGACTGTGTGCACCGGCGGCGGGACCGCCGGAGCACACACCCGACGCCAGGAAGGACCATGCACACCCGTTTTCTTCCGCGCGCCGCCGCGGCGCTCCTGCTGGCCGCCTGCGCCGCCGCGCCCGCGCAGGCGCAGACGCCGGTGCGCGACAGCGCCGCGCTGGTCACCGTGCTGGGGCGCGACACCGTGGCGATGGAGCGCTGGCGCCGCGCGCCCGGCCGCTGGGAGGCCGAGGCGGTGGTGCGCTCGCCGCAGACGTCGCTGCGCCGCTACGTGATGGAGCTGGACGCCGCGGGGTCCATGCGGCGCTTCGAGGAGCGCTGGCACGACCCGGCCAACCCCACGGGCGCCCCCACGCGCACCGAGGTGCTGGAGGCCGCGGAGGGCGGCTGGACGCGGCGCGTGACCGCGGGCGACTCCACGCGCACCACGCGGGTGGAGGGCGACGCATCGGCGCTCCCCTTCGTGGACCTGGTGCACTGGCCGCTGGAAGTGGCCATCGCGCGGGTGCCGGCGGGGGGCACGCGCACCCAGCCGCTGATCGCGGGCGGGCGCGCCATCCCCTTTACCGTGGCGCGCACCGGCGCGGGCCAGGTGACCGTCACCCATCCGCTGCGCGGTCCCTCCACGGCGCGGGTGGATGCGGCGGGGCGTCTGGTGGCGCTGGACGCGGCGCAGACCACGCGCAAGGTGGTGGTGACGCGCGTCCCCTGGGTGGACGTGCAGGAGCCCGCGCGCCGCTGGGCCGCCGCCGACGCAGCCGGGCGCGGGCTGGGCGAGCTTTCCGGCCGCGGGCGCGAGGAAAAGACGGTGGGCGCCGCCCAGATCGTGGTGGACTACGGCACGCCGTCGCGGCGCGGGCGCGACATCTGGGGCAACATCGTGCCCTGGGGCCAGCTCTGGCGCACGGGGGCCAACCGCGCCACCCACTTTTCCACCACGCGCGACCTGGTGATGGGCGGCGTGGCCGTGCCGGCCGGCGAGTACACCCTCTTCTCCATCCCGGAGCGCGACGGCGGCGTCCTCATCGTCAACCGCCAGACGGGCCAGAACGGCACCTCCTACGACCCGGCCCGCGACCTGGCCCGCATCCCCATGCGCCGTGTGGAGCGGAGCGACCCGGCGGAGCGCTTCACCATCACCGTCGATCCCGCGGGCATGCTGCGCCTGGCGTGGGACCGCTCCGAGTTCATCGTTCCCTTCACGGTCAAGTAAGCCTCACACAGAGGCACGGAGGCACAGAGAAGAACCTATCTCCGTGCCTCCGTGCCTCTGTGTGAGCCCCTCTGTTCGGCGTCGGCGGCGACGAGGCGCTCCACGACCTCGCACCCCTCGTCCGTAACGCCGGAGGCGGCCACGAATCCGCGGCCGGCCAGCTCTTCGCGGGCGGCGAGCATGCGGTCGGCGGGGACCTGGCGGCTGCGGCCCAGCTCCACGGGGTCCAGCGCGGGGTCGTCTTCCAGGCGGAGGAGAAGCCACGCCGCGGCGGGGGTCAGCGATACGCCCGCGCGGTCGATCACCGCCTGCAGGTAGCCGCGCTGCCGGTCGCGGTCGGCAAGGGCGGCCAGGCCGCGCAGGAGGTGCTGCGTGGAGTCGGGGTCGGCGGGCATGGCGAAGGCCTCGCCGGCTTCCCGGCCGGGCTCCGCGGCGCTCTCGGCCACGGTGGCGCGCAGGGGGCGCTCGGGGAGCAGCCAGGTGATGGCGAAGCCCACCGCCGCGATCGCCGTCGCCACCGTGAAGACGGTGCCGAGCGACATCGTGAACGCCTCCGCGTACTGGGCGCGCAGCGCCGGCGGGAGCCCGGCGAGCGACTGCGGGCTCAGCCCGGCCCCGCCCACCGAGCCCGGCACCAGGCGCTCCACGTTGCCCGCCAGCCGCTGCGCGAAGATTGCGCCCAGCATGGCCGTGCCCAGCGAGCCGCCGATCAGGCGGAAGAGGGTGGCGCCCGAGGTGGCCACGCCCAGGTCGCGGTAGTCCACCGCGTTCTGCACCGTGATCACCAGCACCTGCATCACCATCCCCAGCCCCAGCCCCAGCAGCAGCATGATCCCCAGCGCGCCCGCCAGGCTGGTGTGCGTGGTCATGCGCGAGAGCAGGAAGAGCCCCAGCGTCATCACCGCCGTGCCGATGATGGGAAAGACCTTGTAGCGCCCCGTGCGGCTGATCACCTGCCCGGAAGCGATGGAGGTCACCAGCATCCCGCCCATCATGGGGAGCATCTGCAGCCCCGAGCCGGTGGGCGTGGACCCCTTCACCACCTGCAGGAAGAGGGGGATGTACGTCACCGATCCAAAGAGCGCGAACCCCACGATCAGCCCCGCCGCGCTCGTGGTTGAGAATGCGCGGTTGCGGAAAAGGCGCAGGGGGAGCACCGGCTCGGCCGCGCGCCGCTCCACCACCAAAAAGAGCACCAGCGCCACCACGGCCACGGCCCCCAGCGCCACCATCGGCGGCGAGCCCCACGGGTACGCCGTGCCGCCCAGGTCCGTGAAGAGCACGATGGAGCTGAGCACCACCGCCAGCAGCCCCGCGCCCGCGTAGTCGATGGACCGGCTCACCCGCGCGCTCCGCGACGGCAGGGTGGCCGCCAGCACCGCGATGGCCGCGGCGCCCAGGGGCAGGTTGATGTAGAAGATCCAGCGCCACGACAGGTGCGTGGTGAAGTAGCCGCCCAGCAGCGGCCCCGCCACGCTGCTCACGCCGAACACGGCCCCGAAGATCCCCTGGTAGCGCCCCCGGTCGCGCGGGGGGACGATGTCGCCCACCACGGCCTGCGTGGTCACCATCAGCCCGCCGCCGCCCAGCCCCTGGATGAAGCGGAAGAGGATGAGCTGCTCCATGGTGCGGCTCATCCCGCACAGCACCGAGCCGGCCAGGAAGATGACGATCCCGGCCTGCAGCACGGGCTTGCGTCCGTACAGGTCGCCCAGCTTGCCGTACAGCGGGGTGACGATGGTCTGCGCCAGCAGGTACGCCGTCACCACCCACGCCAGCCGCTCCAGCCCGCCCAGCTCCCCCACGATGGTGGGGAGCGCCGTGGCCACGATGGTGGAATCGAGCGCCGCCAGCAGCATCGCCAGCAGCAGCCCGCTGAAGATCACCCATATCTGACGCTGCGTGATGGGCGCCGGCCCGTCCGCCTGTATCTCCACGTCTCCGCTCCGTTCGCGTGTGAGGGGCGGGGCTGGCGCAAATTCGGTGCTGGCACCCGGAACAGCGGGCTCACACAGAGGCACAGAGGCACAGAGGAGTTGCAACACGAGCGTGTGGCGCCGAGATTCGAGGGACGCGTCCCCCGCTTCCCCATCGCGCATGCACTTTTTCAACTGGTACTCCTCGCTCTTCGGCCTGGCCGTGCTGGTGGCGCAGGTCTTCTTCGCGGTTCACGCCATCCGGCAGGGGAAGCCGTGGTGGATCTTCATCCTCTTCTTCTTTCCGGGGCTGGGGGTGCTGCTCTACTTCTTCGCGGAGTACCTGCCCTCGGCGCGTACGGGGGACCTGGGAGGGGCGGGGCGGCGGCTGGCGCGGCGGCTGAACCCGGCGGCCGAGGTGCGGCGCCTGGAAGACGAGGTGGCGCTCAGCAACACCGTCAACAACCGGCTGGCGCTGGCGGACGCGTACCTGCAGGCGGGGCGCGGGGACGACGCGGTGGCGCTGGTGCGCACCTGCCAGCAGGGGATCCACGAAGACGACCCGCGCGTGCTGGGCGCGCTGGCCCGCGCCAGCCACGCGGCCGGGCGTATGGACGAGGCGCGCGAGGCCATGGACCGCCTCAAGGGCCAGGACAACCTGCTCACCGCCGCCATGCAGCTCCTGGACGCCCGCATCGCCGAGGACGCGGGCGACGTGCAGGGCGCGCTGCGCAGCTACGCCGTGCTGGCCCGCGGCGCCGCCGGCGAGGAGGCCCGCGCGCGCTACGGCCTCCTCCTCCGCGGCCTGGGCCGCCACGACGAGGCGTACGCCCTCTTCGAGGAGATGCTGCGCCACGCCCGCGTCTCTTCCGGCCACTACCGCCGCGCGGAGAAGGAGTGGCTGGACATCGCCCGCCGCGAGCTCAAGGATCGCCCGAAGTAGCTTTCTCTGTGTCTCCGTGCCTCTGTGTGAGCCGGCCGTTAACCATCCTCCAGGAGGACGCATGCTCCGTCTCCGTACGGCCGCGGCGCTCGTGCTGTGCGCCGCCCCGCTCGCCGCGCAGGCCCCGGCCGGCACCTTCGCCGTGGAGAAGTACCTGGACTACGAGACCGTGAGCGACCCGCAGATCTCGCCGGACGGCCAGCGCGTGGTGTACACCCGCCGCTGGGTGGACCGCATGAGCGACCGCTGGGAGACGGCGCTCTGGATCGTGAACGCGGACGGCACGCGCAACCGCTTCCTCACCCGCGGCTCCAACCCCACCTGGTCGCCCGACGGCACCCGCATCGCCTACGTGGCGGACGGGGAGCCGCGCGGCTCGCAGATCTGGGTGCGCTACCTGGACGGCGAGGGCGCCGGCACGCAGGTGACGCGCGGTACCGAGACGCCCGCCAACGTGCGCTGGTCGCCCGACGGCCGGCGGCTGGGCTTCACGCAGTTCGTGGCCAAGCCCGCGGACTGGAAGATCGCCATGCCCGCAGCGCCCGCCGGCTCCAACTGGACGCGCACGCCGCGCATGATCGACCGGCTCCACTACCGCGCGGACCGGCGGGGCTTCACCGATCCCGGGTACGTGCACCTCTTCGTGGTCCCGGCCGAGGGGGGCACGCCGCGCGCCCTCACCTCCGGCGACTGGAGCGTGGGCTTCCGCTTCGACGGCCTCCCCGGCGACGTGAGCTGGGCGTGGATGCCGGACGGGCGCTCCGTGGTGGTGGAGGGGCTCAACGAGCCCGACGCGGACATGCGCTACCGCGACTCCAACCTGTACGCGGTGGACGTGGCCACCGGCGCCGCCCGCCGCCTTACCCCCGACCGCGGCACCTGGACACAGCCCGCCGTATCGCCGGACGGGCGGCAGATCGCCTTCGCGGGGTACCCCTTCACCCAGCAGACCTACCGCGCCGCCGACCTGTACGTGATGAACGCGGACGGCGGCGGCATGCGCCGCCTGGCCGACGGGCTGGACCGCGACCCCTCCGGCATCCGCTGGGCGCCGGACGGGAGCGGCGTGTACTTCACCGCGGACGACCGGGGCACGCGCAACGTGCACTTCGCCTCCGCGCGCGGCGGGGCGGCGCGGGCCGTCACCCGCGGCAGCCACATGCTGGCGCTGGGCAGCATCTCCCGCGTGGGGGTAGGCGCGGGCATCCGCAGCAGCGCGCAGGTGCCGTACGACGTGGTGCGCGTGGACCTGCGCGGCGGCGAGCCGGTGCAGCTCACCCGCGTCAACGAAGACCTGCTGGCCGGCGTGCGCCTGGGCGCCGTGGAAGAGGTGTGGTACACCTCCACCGGCGGCGCGCGGGTGCAGGGATGGATCGTGAAGCCGCCCAACTTCGACCCGTCGAAGAAGTACCCGCTGATCATGGAGATCCACGGCGGCCCGCACGCCATGTACGACGTGGCCTTCAGCCCCATGTACCAGAGCTTCGCCGCGAACGGCTACGTCGTCCTCTACACCAACCCGCGGGGGAGCACGGGGTACGGCACGGCCTTCGGCAACGCCATCGACCGCGCGTACCCCAGCGTGGACCACGAGGACCTGATGGCGGGCGTGGACACACTGCTGGGGCGCGGCTACGTGGACGTGCAGCGGTTGTTCATCGGCGGGTGCAGCGGGGGCGGGGTGCTCTCGAGCTGGGCCATCGGGCACACGGACCGCTTCGCGGCGGCGGCGGTGCGCTGCCCGGTGATCAACTGGATGAGCTTCATGGGCGCCTCGGACGTGCCTCTCTTCGCGGCCAACTTCTTCGGCAAGCCCTTCTGGGAAGACCCGCAGGCGTGGCTCAAGCAGTCGCCGCTGATGTACGTGGGCAACGTGAAGACCCCGGTGCTGCTGATGACGGGCGAGCTGGACCTGCGCACCCCCATCTCGCAGAGCGAGGAGTACTACGCGGCGCTCAAGATGCGGGGCGTGCCCACCACCCTCCTCCGCTTCGAGGGCGAGTACCACGGCACCGGCTCGCGCCCCTCCAACTGGATGCGCACGCAGCTCTACATGATGAGCTGGTACGACCGCTGGGCGCGGGAAAGAGCAGGCTCACGCACGGAGGCCGCCCGATGATCTCGATCGACACACCCCAGGTGGTGCAGACCGCCGCGCAGCCCACCGCGGTCATCCACCTCACCATCCCGCGCGCGGAGATGGGCAGCGCGATGGGCCCCGCGATGCAGGAGCTCGGCGCCGTCCTGGCGGCGCAGGGGATCGCGCCCGCCGGGCCGATGCTCACGCATCACCTGCGCATGGACCCGGGGACCTTTGACTTCGAGGTCGGCTTCCCCGTCGCCACCCCGGTGGCCGCGACGGGGCGCGTGCGGTCCGGCGAGCTGCCGGCCGCCCGGGTGGCGCGCACGGTGTACCACGGCCCGTACGAGGGCCTTCACTCCGCCTGGGGCGAGCTCGACCGCTGGCTCGCGGAGCAGGGGCTGACGAAGGGCCCGACCCTGTGGGAATCATACGTCGTCGGCCCGGAAACCGACCCCGATCCGTCCACCTGGCGCACGGAGCTCAACCGCCCGCTGGCGTGACTCACACAGAGGCACAGAGGCACGGAGACGAAGTCATCTCTGTGCCTCCGTGCCTCTGTGTGAGCCCAGCTCCGCCTGCAGCCGGTCCAGATTCTCCTCGTTCGCCCCCGTCACGATCCGCCGCACCTCCTCCTCCAGCGCATCGAACGCCATCCGCCAGGTGAGCCGCGTGCCGCCGCCCTCGTCGGCGAACGCCATCTGCATGGTGAAGCCGTGCCCCTCCTGCACGTGCCGCAGCACCACGCGCTCGCCGGGCACCACCTCCTCGAAGCGCTTGGTCATCGCGTACTCGCTCCCGTCCGGCCCGCGCATCGACAGCCGCCACGCCCCGCCCGCCCGCAGGTCGAACTCCTGGAACCGGTTGGTGAACCCGCGCGGCCCCCACCAGCGGGCCAGCCGCTCCGGGTCCGCGAACGCGCCGTACACCTCGTCGCGCGGCGCGTGCAGCACGCGGGTGGTGACGATCTCGCCTGCGGGCGGTGTGCTCACGGTCTCTCCCAGGTGGGTACGTGGAGCGCGCCCGCGCCCCAGCGGCGCGCGGCGTCGAGGAAGACGGACTCGTCCGCGGGGGGATAGTACGCCACCTTGCCCGCGCCGTACTCGATGGCGTAGTGGCCTTCGGCGGTCATGACGCGGGTGGCCTCGCGCGGCGGCACCGGCGGCCACAGCCAGCCGCGTACGATCACCTCGCGCGGCGGGGCGGGCCGGATGCGGTGCACGCGCGACCAGGGCAGGTGCCGCGGCCGGCCCCACCGCCGCTGGAAGGTGATCCCCTCCGCGTCCAGCCGCAGCGAGTGCACCACGGTGGCGTGGAAGAGGAGGACCGCCAGGAAGAAGGCCATGTAGCCGCCGAGGACGACCCACCACTGCTCCGTCGCGCGGTACAACACGAACGCGGCCAGCATCGGCACCCCGAACACGCCCAGGCCCAGCAGCAGGCCGGCCGCCATCACCACCGTGATGTCGCGCCCGCCGCTGGGGGCCAGGTGCGGGCGGATGACGACCGAGTCCGCGCTAGCCACGGGCCTGGCGCGCCTTTTCGCGGAGCATGTAGAGGTACATCGACTCCACCTTTTCGCGCGCCCACGGCGTCTTGCGCAGGAACTTGAGGCTGGAGGCGACGCTGGGGTCGTCGGTGAAGCAGCGGATGCGGATGCGGCTCCCCATGGTGGCCCAGCCGAAGTGCTCGACGAGCTCGTTGAGCATGCGCTCCAGGGTGACGCCGTGGAGCGGGTTGCGGGGCTGCTCGCTGGGTTCGGTCATGGGCGGACGGGTGCGTGGGTCGTGCGCGGTGGCCGGGCGCCAGCGGGCGAATCCCGTGCCTCTTGCGAACGGCGGCGTGCCCCGGATATGGTGGCAGCCGCGCGCGGCCCGGGCACGGGCCCGCGACCCACGGCACCCGCGGGGCAGCGGCCGCGGAGCACTTCCCCGGGAGGGATCGATGAAGGACGCACGCGTGTCCGAGATGGCGGCCAACCTCGTAGGCTCCGAGATCCTGCGCATCGCGGCCGAGGTGAGGGCCATGATGGCCGCTGGCGCCGAGGTGTGCAACCTCACCGTCGGCGACTTCGATTCCACGCAGTTCCCCATCCCGCGCAGCCTGGCCGCGGGGATCGCGGACGCCCTCCGCGCCGGCGAGACCAACTACCCGCCCTCCGACGGGATGCTCCAGCTCCGCCAGTCCGTGGCGGAGCTGTACCGGCGCAGCTTCGGGCTGGAGTACCCGCTGGAGAGCATCCTGGTGACGGGCGGCTCGCGGCCCGGCATCTACTCGGCGTACCGCGCGGTGGTGGACCCGGGCGACGTGGTGGTGTACCCCGTTCCGTCGTGGAACAACAACCACTACGTGCAGCTCACGGGCGCCGTGGGCAGGCCGGTGAACTGCGACGCGGACACCTTCTTCCTCCCCGTGCGCGCGCAGTTGGAGAAGGCGCTCAAGGGCGCGCGGCTGCTGGTGCTCAACTCGCCGCTCAACCCAACGGGCACCGCCTTCGAGGCCGACGCGCTGGCGGGGATCTGCGACCTGGTGCTGGAGGAGAACGGGCGGCGCGGGCCGGACGAGCGCCCCCTGTACCTGCTGTACGACCAGGTGTACTGGATGCTCACCTTTGGAGGCGCGCACCACGTGAACCCGGTGTCGCTGCGCCCGGAGATGGCGGCGTACACCCTGTTCATCGACGGCGCCTCCAAGGCGTTCGCCTCCACCGGCCTGCGCGTGGGCTGGACGGTGGCGCCCGCCGACGTGTCGCGGCGCATGGCGAGCATCGTGGGGCACGTGGGCGCCTGGGCCCCGCGCGCCGAGCAGGTGGCCGTCGCCCGCTTCCTGGCGGACGAGGCGGCGGTGGACGAGTACCTGCGCGAGATGAACGCCGCCATCCACGGCCGCCTGCAGACGCTCTACGCCGGCTTCCAGGCGATGAAGGCGCGCGGCCTCCCGGTGGACGCCATCGCCCCCGCCGGCGCCATCTACCTGAGCGCCCGCCTGGACCTGCGCGGCCGCCGCACCCCCGCCGGCGGCACGCTGGCCACGGACAACGACATCCGCGAGTACCTGCTGGAGCACGCGGGCGCGGCCGTGGTCCCCTTCCAGTCGTTCGGCTTCCAGAACGACACCGGCTGGTTCCGCCTCTCCGTGGGCGCCGCCTCGCCCGAGGCCATCGACGCCGTGCTGGTGCGCATGGAGCAGGCGCTCACCGCCCTTACGCCTTGAATCTCACACAGAGGCACAGAGGCACAGAGATTCAGACCGCCGGCATCCCCAGGTGCGTCCGCAGGTCCCACAGGTCAGGGAAGAAGCGGCGCTCCACGGTGGTGCGCAGGTAGGCGGCGCCGGAGCTGCCGCCGGTGCCGGGCTTCCAGCCGATGACGCGCTCCACCATCTGCACGTGGCGCAGCCGCCAGAGGGTGAACATCTCGTCGTACTCCACCAGCGCCTCGCAGAGCAGGAAGAGGTCGAAGTGGCTCTGCTGGTCGCGGTAGATGGTGGCGAGCTGCGACACGCGCCGCTCGCGCGCCGCCTCGCACACCTCTTCGGCGGCACCGTCGCCGGGCACCGGGAGGTCGAAGCCGCGGCGCCGGCACACGTCGTAGAACACGTCGCGCACGGTGGGGTTGTCCAGGCGCGACTGCAGGCGCACGTGCTCCTCGGGCGTGGGGCGCGCGTGCTTCAGCATCCCCGGGTCCTTGAGCCCGGAAACGAACTCGATCTCCCGGAACTGGGCGCTCTGGAAGCCGCTCGCCGGCATGATGTGGTCGCGGAAGGTGAGGAAATCGGTGGGGCTCATCGTCTCCAGCACCGTGATCTGGCTCACCAGCACGCGCTGGATCTCGATGCAGCGCCGCAGCAGCCGCGAGGCGCCCAGCACGTCGTCGCGCTGCAGGCGCACCACCACGCCATCCACCTCGTGCAGGATCTGCTTGAACCAGAGCTCGTACACCTGGTGGATGACGATGAAGAGCAGCTCGTCGTGCTGCACCGGGTTGGAGCGCAGGTGCTGCGACGCCAAGATCTCCGGGACGCGCAGATACGAGCCGTAGCTCAGCTCCTGTTCATGGTCGGGCCTTCCGAACGCCATCCTGCGCCTCCTTCAGTGGGTCGTTGTGCGGGGTGCGGAGAACCTGCGGCCTGGCGAGCGGGCTCGCGGCAACAACGGCACGAACTCCGCCTTCGCGGAGTGGTCTTCCAGCATCATCCGCAACCGTGTAGTCCCCGCAGGGGGACTTCGTGTAGTCGTTGCAGCGACTTCAGTCGCCCGCGGCGGTGCTCACTCTACTGCGCGCCCGGCCCGCGGTACACCACGCCGTCCTTCATCACGAAGCGCACCGCCCGCACCGCGCGGATGTCGCGCGTGGGGTCGCCCTCCACGGCCACCAGGTCCGCCAGGAAGCCGGGGCGCACGGAGCCCAGCTCCGCCAGCCCGAAGACGCGGGCGTTGACGGAGGTGGCGGACGCCAGCACCTGCGCGGGCGTCATCCCGTAGTCCACCATCAGCTCCATCTCGCGCGCGTTGTCGCCGTGCGCGTACACGCCCACATCGCCGCCCATGCAGATGGTGACACCGGCCTGCAGCGCGGCGCGGAAGGAGGCGCGCTTCTCCCGGATGCGTGCCGGCTCCGGCTCCACCCCTTTGCGCCACCCGCGGTACTGGAGCACGGCGTCGCCGGCCGCCAGGGTGGGGCACAGGGCCACGCCGCGCGCCTTCATCAGTTGGAACACCTCGGGCGTGCCCGCGTCCCCATGCTCGATGGTGGCGGCTCCGGCGCGGGCCGCGCGCGCCATCCCCTCGGGAGTGGATGCGTGCACCGCCACCAGCCGCCCCGCGTCGCGCGAGGCCTCCACGGCCAGCCGCACCTCCGCCTCGCTGAAGGTGGCGCGCGACGGCTCGCCCGGGCCCCAGCGGTAATCGCCATACAGCTTCACCCAGTCCGCCCCCCTCCCGATCTGCCGCCGCACGGCCGCCAGCAGCCCTTCCGCGCCATCGGCCTCTTCGGCGCCCTGCGGGAAGTCCACCTCGGTTGCGCCCTTGGGGCCGTAGCTGCCGCTGGCCACCAGCGCCTTCGTCGCCACCCGCATGCGCGGGCCGGGAATGATCCCCTCGTCGATGGCCTGCTTCAGCCCCACGTCCGCCCACCCGGCGCCCTCCGTGCCCAGGTCGCGGATGGTGGTGAAGCCGGCCATCAGCGTGGCGCGTGCGTGCGCGGTGGCGCGGGCCACGCGCAGCGCTTCGGACTCGCGCAGCACCTGGTCGTCCCACGACGTCTCGTTGTACGGGTGCAGCAGGATGTGCGAGTGCCCCTCGATGAGCCCCGGCAGCAGCGTGGCGCCGGGCAGATCCACCACCCGCGCGTCGGCCGGCGCGCGCACGGAGGCGGCGGGGCCGGCGGCCTCGATGCGCGCGCCGCGCACCAGCACCACCCACCCCTCGTGGGCCGCGGCCCCATCCCACACCCGCGCGGGGCGGATCAGCACCGGCGCGGCGGTCTGCGCGGAGAGCGGGGCGGCGCACAGGAGCGCGAGTATCCCCAGGAGCGTGCGGACGGTGTTCATCCTCTCTGTGTCTCCGTGCCTCTGTGTGAGAGCTGTTCCATGAAGCGGGCGTCGGCCACGATCATCCGCAGCCACGGCGTGTAGCTTTCGGGATGCGCGGCCGCGTCGCGGGCGACCTCGCCGAGCGGGGCCCAGCGCCAGCCGTCCACCTCGTCCGGGTCCGGGGCGGGGGCGCCCTCCCAGCGGCCCACGAACACGTGGTCGAGCTCGTGCTCCACCAGCCCGCCGCCCACCTCCGCGCGGTAGGTGAAGGCGAAGGCGGGGGCCAGGTCGCACTCGAAGCCCATCTCCTCGCGCAGGCGCCGGCGCGCCGCGGCGGCCACGGGCTCGCCCGGGCGTGGATGGCTGCAGCAGGTGTTCGTCCACTGCCCGCCGGAGTGGTACTTGGCGGCCGCGCGGCGCTGAAGCAGCACGTCGCCGCGCGCGTTGAACACGAACACGGAGAGGGCGCGGTGGAGGCGGCCCTCCACGTGCGCCCGCTGCTTCTCCAGCGTGCCGGTCTCGGCGTCTGCTTCGTCCACCAGCACCACCTGCTCGGGCGGTGCGGCGACGGGGTGCGATGTCGGGTCCATCCCCGGAAATTACACCCGAACGCCCCGCCGCACCACGACCGGCGACCCTTCGGCGACGAATGCCGAGCGCGGCGCGGCGGAGAGCGCCCCGGCGAAGGCGGGTCCGTAGAGCGTGGCGGCGTTCACCTCCAGCGCGTGGGTGTCGGCATCCCACACGCGCCACGAGGGGTGCTCCACGCGGTACTCCACGGTGCCGCCGCCGCGCTGGGCCGCGTATCCCCAGTAGTGCTCGGTGATGAACTCCGCCTCGGAGCCGGGCACCAGCGCGCGCGGCTCGCCCCGCGTGGTGGCGCGGATGTGGGCCCAGCGCCCGCGGTGCTTCCACGCGTACTCCACCTCCCGCCCGTCCTTGAAGGGGCCGATGCGGTGGCGCATGGGGAGGGCGGCGTACTGTTCGTTGTACACCACCCGCGCCACGGTCGCGATGGCCCACCTCGGCACGATCTCGCGCACGAACACCACCCCGCGCCTCCACCCCTCCGGCCCGCGCCGGCGCACGTAGAAGCGAAGGTTCACCTCCTCGAAGTCCTGGTGGAAGGGGATGGGGATCCCCAGCACGCGCGTGCGCAGGAAGAGGAAGCCCACCATGCTCACGTACGTCGTCCCTCCCCACGTGTCCAGCTCCGTCCCGGCGGGAACGAGCGGGCGCAGCGCGGCCGGATCGGCCTCGTAGTTGAGCATCACCAGGTCCCGCCACTCGGCCGCCAGGAAGCGCCCGGGAAGATCGCTCATCGTCCCCCTCCTCTGTGTCTCCGTGCCTCTGTGTGAGCCAGGCAGTTCCCGCGCCCGTGGAGCGGCAATTGCGCGTGCACCGGCGACGGCCCACCCCAACCGGCAGGTGGATTCTGGCGCGACGTTCGGAGATCCACGTGGGCGTGCTGGTGAGCCGCACGCCCACGGCCGAGGAAGAGCCGCTGCGCACATTCGTGAAGCGGCTGATGGAAGACGCGGGCGCGGCGCTGGAGGCGGCCACGGGGGTGCACTGGACCTTCTACCCCGTGACGCCGGACCAGATGCAGGACGACTCCCCCCGCCGCCCCGGAGACTTCCTCCAGGAGGCGAGCCTGCGCATGATCGAGGGCCCGTACGACCTGGTGGTGGTGGTGACCGACGCCGCGGTGTCTTCGCAGGCGGACCGGGTGGTGTCTGGCCTGGCGTCGCGGGTGGCGCGGGTGGTGGTGGTCTCCACGCGCAAGATGCTGGCGGCGCCGCGCGGCCGCCCCCGCCGCGCGCTGCTGGACGACAACGTGCGCTGGAACGGCGCCACCCTCCTGGTGCACCTCGCCGGCCACCTGATGGGGCTTCCCCACCGCGGCGGCACCGACAGCGTGATGGCGCCCTTTGCGTTCGACGAGGCGCGCGCCGCCGTGCCCCCCTTCGCCCAGCCGCCGGAGCGGCTTCACGGCCGCGCCCTGCGGCTGCGCGAGCGCGAGCACCGCGGCAAGGGCTTGCTCTCGCACCTGGCGTTCCACGCGGCGAGCGCGGCGCGGCACCCGGGGCTCATCGCCCTCACGCTGCTGCGCAACCGGGCGCCGCTCCTCCCGCTTCGCCTTCCCACGCTGGCGACGGCGGCCGTGGCGCCCTCCTTCGTGCTCCTCTTCACGGCCGAGATCTGGGACGCGGGGCTCAACCTGCGCACCCCCGTGGCCGCCGGCTTCGCCATCGCCGCCGTGCTGGCCACCACGCTCTACCTGATCCTCTTCCAGTCGCTCTTCCTCCCGCACCGCGAGCGGCGGGTGGTCACGGAGCACCTGGCGGTGGTCAACGTCACCCTCTTCCTCACCATCCTGCTGGCGATGGTGGGCCTGTTCGTGATGCTGGCGGCGCTGATCCTGATCGTGGTGATCCTGGTGGTGCCGCCGGGCCTCGCCTCCACCTGGCCCACGCTGGACCCGGGCGCCGTCACCCTGCCGGACCGTGCGCGCGTGGCCGCCTTCATCTCCTCCATCGGCGTCATCACCGGCGCGCTGGCGGGCGGGCTGGACAGCCGCATCGTCATCCGCCACCTGGCGCTCTTCCCCGACGAGACCTGAGCCCCCGGCCCCGGCGCCGCGAGGGGATGAATCCCCCCGCTGGGACCACGGCAAGCCCGCTGAAGCGGGCTCGGTAGCCGGAGAGGTGCGAGCCCGCTTCAGCGGGCTTCCCGTCGTGGCAGCCGGGCGTTTTAACGCCCGGCGATGCCCGCCACCCGGCGCCGCGGGGCGTTTCAATGCCCGGCGCTGCCCGCCATCTGGCGCTCTTCCCCGGAGAGACCTGGCCGCTACCCGAGCTCGCCCAGGCGGCCGAGCCGCGCCGCGATCTGGTCGCGGGTGAGCGTGGCGAGGCGGCTGAGCGCCGTGAGGAGCTCCTCGGTGTCGCGCGAGCCGAGGTGGCCGATCGCGGCGGGCTCCGAGTCCGTCCCCACCTCCAGATCCGCCATGTGGATCCAGCGAGGGTCTTCCACGCCCATCCATCCCGGCTCCAGGGGAACGTCGCCCAGGTCGAACCAGACCTTTTCCCAGCGTATGCGGAGCACCCCGTCTTCCCCGAGCAGGAAGATCTTCGCATCGAAAACAGTCCGCGCCGTGTCGCTGTCGTCGATGCTGTGCTGGACGAAGCCCGCGAGGTACATCTGCCGCACGGCGCGCACGGTGCTCCGCTTCCACCGCCCGCGCTTCTCCTCGACCTTCACCTCCGGGGCGTGGTGGATGGGGAGGTCGTCGAAGAACCGCGACGCTTCCTCCACGAGCCTCTGGATGTGGGCCCACTCCAGCATCAGCACCGAGGCGCCGCCGCCGGCGTTCTGAAGGATGCTCGCCGCTTCCAGGAACACCCTGTGGATGGAGACGGGGTCGCGCTCGCTCATCGGGAGTGAGTGTGGAGAGAGGGGGACGAGCCGCGCCCCGGGGCCAGCGTGCCGCGCGCGCGGCGGTCGGGGGCGCCGCGGCGCTCCAGGCTGCCGTCCCACGCTTCGTCGGGGGCCAGCCACTGGCGGGTGCCCTCGATGCGGTTGATGCGCGCGATCTCGTCCAGGCGGCTGCGCATCTGGTCGTGCGTCAGGGTGGGGGCGTCCGCGTAGCCGGGGTGCTCGCTGGCGATCAGGCGCTCGATGGCGTGCTCGTCCGCGTCGCCCAGCGCCTGCAGCCACTCGTTGAGGAAGATGGTGATCTTGCACTCCTCCAGCGCCCGGTCGATCAGCTCGCGCGGCGACAGGCCGGACGGGGCGGAGACGAAGGAGAAGTCGTACCCCGGCCCCAGGATCTTGCGGAACACCCACGCCGCGCGCGACAGGTGGAAGTCCGACGTGACCACGCGGATGGAGGTCCACCCGTTGGGCTCCAGGAAGCGCGACCAGATGAAGTACGCGTTCCCCAGCGTGTCCTTGGAGTCGTCCTCCCGCAGCAGCGCGCTCCACGGCACGCCCAGCGACGCCGCGTGGGCGGCCATCGCCTGCGCCTCCGTCACCGCGGGCTCCGGGGCCGTGAGCCCGCAGCGCCCGGAGAAGATCAGCCGCGGCGCGATCCCCCCCTCGAACAGCTCCACCGCCCGCTCCACCCGGGCGCAGGCCACCGGCGGCAGCGTGCCGTCCGCGTTCACGCCGCCCCCCAGCACCACGATCGCGTCCGCCGCCCCGTCGATGAGCGGCGGCAGGTTTTCGGAACAGGTCATACGCGTTTTCACGAGGATCGGTGCGCGGCTCCGGCACCGCGGGCGGTTGAAACCGCTGCAACGACTACACGAAGTCCCCCTGCGGGGACTATACGGTTTCCGCTCACACGAAAAGATCAGTCCACGAAGCGGCCGCCGTCGCGGCGAGCCGGCCGGGTGCCCCGGGACGGGATCCAGGTAGATGGCCCGCCGCCGTCGCCGGTGCATCGGGAGGTCGCCGCTGCACCCCCGCCGCCCCCCTCCCGCGCGCACTGCCCCTTCGGCACGAACCGAAGGCATGTAGTCCCCGCAGGGGGACTTCGTGTAGTCGTTGCAGCGAATTCATTCGCCCGCACCACCGCGGTGCCTAAAGCGACGCCAGCTCGTCGGACAAGGTGCGCGACACGCTGCTCCAGTCGTAGCGGTCGCGGGCCACGCGGAAGAGGGCGGCCTTGTGGCGCTCCCCCATCTCCAGCGCGCGCGGCACGTGGCGTACGATGTCGGCCACGGTGCGCTCGGGGTCGGGATCGAGCTTCATCGCCTCGGCGGCTTCCTGGGGGAGCGCCTCGGCCACGGAGTCGATGCTGGCCTTCATCCCGCCGAAGTAGGTGCCCAGCGGGAACGCGCCGCTCGCCAGCGCCTCCAGGAAGACGAGCGGGCCCGCTTCCTTGACCACCGAGGGGAAGACCGCCGCGTCGCAGCAGGGGAAGAGGTAGCGCAGCTCGCGGTGCGTGAGGTAGCCGGTGAAGATCACCCGGTCACGGCGCACCAGCCGCCGCCCCGCCTCGAAGTACGCGTCCACGTCCGGCAGCGCTTCCAGGAAGCGGGCCACCTTGGTGAGCTCGGCACCCCCGCCCTCGCCCTCGGGGTCGCCCTCCAGCGCGCGCCCGGTGGCCACGATCTCGTGGAAGAGCGCGCGCTCGCCGTGCTCCAGCGCCCAGAACATGGCCTCCAGCGGCTCGCGGAGGGGCCCGTGGCCCACGATCACCAGGCGCATGCTCGGGCTCTGCTCCAGCAGCAGGGGGAGGGCGGCCGCCACCTCCTGCACCCCCTTGGCCGAGATCAGCCGCCCCACGTACAGCAGCACGGGGTCGTGCTCCCAGTCCACCTCGTCCAGCCGCGCCTCCAGCCCCGCGTCGGGGAGCTTGGAGGGAAAGCCGCGCCCCGCCGCCAGCGCCTCGTCCAGCGCGGGGCCCGCCAGGCCGCCGCGCAGGCCGGCCAGCAGCGCCTCGGTCTGCTCGGGCGTGCGGCCGCGGTCCAGGCCTGTCAGGGAGTCGCGGAGCTGCGCGGCGCGCGCCCGGCGCCCGGCGCGCTCCACCGGCTCGAACTGGCTGGTGTCCACGCCCAGGTGCAGGTCCACCATCTTCTCTTCCAGCCCCGGGATGGCGGGGAAGAAGGCGTGCACCCGCGCGCGCATCTCGTCGCCGTGCACGAAGACGCGGTCCGCCGCCGTGAACGCCTCGGTGGCCAGGCGCTGGAAGCGCTCGTCGCGCTTCACCGCGTACTCCAGCGCGCTCCCGTGCGGCATGATGGAGAAGGGGATCCCCTCCGCCGCGCACACCCGCTGCGCCACCACGGACATCAGCACCGCGTGGTTTGCATGCACCGCGGTGACCCCGTTCTCGCGCACGATGCGCGTCAGCGCGCGCACGTTGCGCTCCACGTACTCCTCGATCGCGGCGTCCGGGAGGTCCACCATGGGGACGACGTTGGTGAACTCCTCGTACTTGTCCCACACGTACACCGGCAGGGTGTCGCCCAGCACGGGCTTGTGCAGGATGCAGCACCCGGGGTGGTCGCCCTCCGCGCGCCGGTAGAAGCTTTCGACGGCGCCGTCGGGGGCGTAGCGGCGGCCCTCGGCGATGAAGGGGTAGCGCTCGGGATGGTTTTCCTGCGCCATCAGGTGCACCGTCTCCCCCTGCCTGCACAGCGACTCCACCACGGAGCGCGTCCAAAGGTTGCTTCCGGAGCCTTCGAGCAGGTATCCGTGCAGGATGCAGATCATGGCTCCCTCGCGGCGATGGATGGGTGGGCCTGCCCCACGGTCGCAAGGACGCGGCCACGACTACGGCCTCACACAGAGACACAGAGGCACAGAGATGAGACCCTTCTCTGTGCCTCCGTGCCTCTGTGTGAGACCAGTCTCTGTTGCTATACTGTACCCGTAACCTCACCCTCCCCTCCACACCGCAGGGCCGTCATGCCAATCGATCGCGGCGCCATCGACGCACAGCTACGGGAGATCGGCGAAGGTGACCGCTGGTGGGAGCACCGCGAGTTCCGCGACCTCCCGCACATCCTGCACGCCGACGAGCAGATCAGGGGGATCAGCAGCGGCAAGCTGCTCACCGCGCGCAGGCCGCGCATCCGCATGATGGGGTCGTGGCTCTTCGTGACCACGAGCCAGCGGCTCATCGCGCTCAAGCAGGAGCGCTTCGCGCGCAAGCAGGTGGAGATCGCCGCCGGGCAGGTGGTGCGCATCCACCCCAGCAACCGCCTGCGGAGCTGCCAGATCGTCATCGAGACGCCGCAGCGCAAGTACCGCATCCGCGTCCCCAAGGCGGAGGCGTTCCGCTTCACGGGCGCCCTCTCGTCGCTCATGCCCGCCCCGCCCGCGCAGCCGCTTGCCCTGGAGGCGGACTCGTGGTTCATGGGCACCATGGCCGCGCTTCCGGGTGTGTCCGGGTTCGTGGACCGCGTGGCCGGCCGCACCGGCGAGGACTTCGCCACCCGCGCGCACGTGGAGCGCCTGGAGATGAACGTGGAGGCCCTGCAGAACGAGATGGAGCGCCTGCGGCAGCAGGTGGGCTTCCTGGAAGAGCTGCTGCGCAAGCAGTCCGAGGATACGGTCGCGCGGCCGTACTGAGGGCTCACACAGAGGCACAGAGACACGGAGAGCGGGCCCGGCGGAATCCGCCGGGCCCGCTTCGCATTTCCAGGATGGACGCCGGCTAGTTGAAGTCGACGATGTTGCCGTACCAGAGCCCGAACAGCGCCAGCAGCACCAGCAGGAGGAGGATGGCCAGCTTCCACCCGCCCCCGCCGCGCCCGCGGTGCGCAACCGGCTCGTGCCGCGCGGAGTCATGCCGCACGCCGGCGTGCCCGCGCCCGGCACCCGCCGGCTCCCCGATCCCGCAGTGAGGACAGACCGCGGCCTGCGAGCTGACCTCCTTCCCACATTCGCGGCAACGGACCATAGCCATTCGCCACCTCCCATCGTCGTTTACCGGCGCAAGGCCCCGCTCCACTGCGCGGCAAGAGGCAGGCCGGGCGCGGTGGACGAAGCGTGATGCTTCCGCTGTCAAGATTCCGCCGTTGAATCGTTTCAGGTCTCCCGCCGCGGTGCGGGCAGACTTTTCCGCCTGACGAAGGTGTTCATGTTCCGCACTGCTTTTCGGGCTGCCATGTGCCTGCCGGTGGCGTGCGCGCTGGTGGCCTCTTCCGCGGAGGCGCAGATGCCGGAGCTGGGCCCGGGCTCCGAGTCGCGCTCGTCGTGGACCGGTGAGCTCAGCACGCTCGGGATCAACGCGCTGGTGGGCGGCATCACGGCGAGCATTCCGCACCTTCGCCGGGGAGGGAGGCGCGACCTGCTCGAGCGCTTCGCCGGCGGGGCGCTGGGGGGGAGCGTGGGGTACGCGGGAAAGCGGCTCTCGGTGGAGCGCTGGAGCGGGGCCGGGTTCGTGGGGCGGGAAACCAGCGCGGTCGGCTCGTCGATGCTCTCCAACGCGGCCCACGGGCGTCCGCTGCTCTCGCAGGTGGTGCTGCCGCTGGGGCCGGTGCGGTTCTACGTCCGCCGGACGGATGGCGTGGCCGTGACGGCCAAGCTGGATCTCGCCGCGACCGTGGCGATCACGCACGCGGCCACGCGGCCAGACACCCGGTTGGATGCGGGAAAGAGCCTGTCGGCCGGAGCCGCGATCTTCGTGACGGAGAGCCGCAGCCCGGGGTTCGCTCCCGAGGGGCGTCACGCGTTCGGCGCGGTGCGGGTGGAGACCACCGCCGCCGAGTGGGACGAGCAGCTCGAGAGAGTGGCGACGCTCTTCGCGCACGAGAGGGTGCACACGCTTCAGCACGACTTCGCGCTCCACGCCTGGGGGGTGCCCGCGCAACGGTGGCTGCTGTCCCGCGTTCCCGGGGGGACGAAGCTGGACCGCTACGTGGACCTGGGACTTCACGCAATCCTCTGGAGCTGGCTCAACGCGGCCGTCCCGTACGAGGCCCGTCCGTGGGAGCGGGAGGCGTACTTCCTGAGCAACCGCCCCGCGGACCAGCCTGCTATCCAACCCGATTTCCCCCTCCCCTGAGCGGCACCGCGCCCACGGAGATGAACTCGTCTCCGTGCCTCTGTGTGCGCCTTGCGGTTCCCTGCCGCCCTGCATCCTCACCGGGCGCGTGTAAAAACCAAGGGCACGGCCATCCCATGAGACGGGCCGCGCGGTGCGGCCGACCGCGCGACCACATTCATTTGGAGGGCTTCGCTCATGGCGTATGTGCTGGACATCAAGTTCACGGGCATGTGTGGCTTCGTGCCCCTGAGGAAGGAGGGAATCGTGCATGTCCTTCTCCCCGATACGTCCCTGGTGGACGCACACGCACCGCCGCACGAAGGGAGTGGTCACGACCAGCATGGGACGCACGAGACTGGGCCCATGGAAACCCACGTGTCGCGCCTGTTGTTCGACACCACGGCGCTTCATGAGGGGGCAACTGAGAGCGAAGACCGGTGGCCGGTGGTCGTCTCACTTCAGAAGCGGGCGCTGGAGTTCGCGGGAGGGGCGATGCTCAACCCGGATATCTCGAGCGAGTTCGCTCCGCTGCACTTCCTCGCGGCCGGGCTCCTCGGCGCGGAGGGCGACCGCGCCCTCGTCACCCGGGTGATCCTGCGCGCCGGCTGCCAGTATGATGCACATCCCGGAGCCACCTGGCTGGATCACGAAGACACGGTCCGGCCGATGAGCCATCAGCTCACCTGGCGCATCGAGGGACTCACCGCCCCGCTGCGGCTGACACTCAAGTCGATCGCCAGCGAGGTCGACCGGGTACTGCCGCCGCTGTACCCGGACGCCGGGGGCAAGCTCTCTCTCCACGTACTCCACGTGCCCAGGTCCGAGCTCCCGCCGGAGCCGCGGGAGGTCAGGAGGCCGCGGACCGGGACGCCAGCACACCACTTCAGCGCACTGAACCTCCTAGTCACCCAGCCGGTCGTACTCCCTCTCTTCATCCGCGAACCACTGAAGGACCCCAGTCGCGGGATGAGCCCGTACACCTGCTTGGGCGCCCGCATCGAACCCCAACCGACGGTGGCATGATGAGTAACGCGATATCCATCCACATTGGGCTCAACCGCGTGAACCCGGATCATTACGGCAGCGAGATGACCTTGCAGGGGGCCGTGAACGATGCGGTGGTCATGCGCCGGGTAGCAGAAAACGCCGGTTTCACCGACTGCACTCTCCTGCTGGACGAGGATGCCTCCTCGACCAGAGTCCGGCAAGAGATTGAAGACGCCGCGGATGAGCTGTCGTCCACGGGGTTGTTCCTGCTCACCTACGCCGGCCACGGAGCACGCCTCAGGGAGGATGCCGCGCCAGGCGAAGGGCGCGAGCCCGATGGAGTGGACGAGGCCTTCTGCCTGTTCGACAGGATGATGCGGGATGACGAGGTTCTAACACTGCTGGCGCGCTTCGGCGGAGAGCAGCGGGTCTTCATCGTGCTCGACTGCTGCCACTCCGCGGGTATCCCCCTGGTCCGCGAGTCAACACCCCGCGGCTGCGCACCCGGCGGTCTATGCGCGCAAGATCTTTCCGGTAGCACGATTCAAAGATCTGGAGGCGACCGTCCTGGCGCTGGCCGCCTGCGCTGAAGACGAGACTACGGGCGACGGACCGGAGCATGGGGTGTTCACGCGCGCGTTGCTGGACTCGCTCGACCCGCCTCCCTCGACCTACGACGAGCTGCATCAGCGCGTGGGGAATCGCCACCCCGCCGGCACGCCGATTCTCCGCCCGCGGGACCAAAGGACGGAGCGATTCCGCGCGATGCTCCCATTCCACCCCTGAGTTTCGGTTCTCCTGCCTGAGTGGACGCGCGCCGCCGACGACCATGCAACCGGTTCGACGGCGGCGCCGGACGCGGCGGAGTGAGCGCGCGGGGAAGCGCCAGCACGCCGGGCGCGGCAATCATCTACAAGACACTTGTCATTCAGAGATGGGGAGGGCAGGTTGGCGGATGAGGCACCATCCTGAGAACGAGCTGACCCGCCGTCCCCACCCCATGCACTGCCTCCGCCCTTTCAGGCCTTTTCAGGTGCGCATGCCCGCTGGCGTGCGCGCCGTCCTCGTCGTTGCGCTGCTCGGCGGGTGCTCCGGGCCGCAGCGGCACGCGGGCGATCACCTGGCCGAGCTTCGCGCCGCCGGCCTCCCCCGGCGCGTCCTCCCGCGGCTTTCCGTGCTCGCGGACCACCGGCCCTGTGAGGCCGCCCCGGCGGCGGACATTGCCACGGTGCCCGGCGCGCTCTGCGCGGGCGGTGCGGACGACCGCGCCGCGCGCAAGCGGGCGCTGCGGATCCAGGCGAGTGCCCGCCGAGCGGCGCGCGAGCGGGTGGACCCCGGTGCGATGCACGCTGTTGCGCTCATCGACCTGCTCTGGACTCTGGGCGACCGCGGCCGGGTGGACGGGGTGGTTCACGAGCTGGAAACGGTGGCGCGGCTGGCGCCTTCGGCGGACGTGCTCGGCGACCTCGCCGCCGCGTACATCGTCCGGGCGGGGATCGCGGACCGTGCGGGCGACCTGGTGGCGGCGGTCGACGCGGCCCAGCGCGCACTGGAGCGGGAGCCTGGCCCTGGGGCCGCGCGCTTCAACGCCGCCCTCGCCGAGCAGCGGCTGGCGCTGGACCGCGTGGCGGCGGAGGACTGGGACGCGTACCTCGCCGGCGCTCCGCCTCGGCCCTGGGCGGACGAAGCGCGACGGAGCCGCGCCACCCTCGTCTTCCCCGCCGCCGACAGCTTCCCGGTGCTGCGCGCCGGGCCCGCCGTGCTGGCGCGGATGGCCGCCGGTGCGCCGCAGCGAGCGCGCGAGACGGCGGTGGAGCAGTTGATGCCGCAGTGGGCGGCCGCGGTGCTCGCGGGAGACACGGCCACGGCGGAAGACCGGCTGCGGCGGGTGGAGGTCATCGGCGCCGCGCTCCTGCGGCGCCCCGGCGGCGACGCGTCGGCGGCGGACATCGCGGCGGCGGCGCGCGCCTCCGCGGGGCACTCGCTGGCCCGTGCGATCGTGACGCTGGGTACCGCGCAGCGGGCGCTGGGGAAGCGCGAGCTCGACGATGCGGAGACGGCGTTCGCGCGTGCCGAGCGGCTGGGCGCGGACGTCCCGCTGCTGCGCGCCTGGTGTGCGGTGGGGCGGGGGGTGGGGCGGTTCTACCGGGACGAGGGTGACCGCGGCGCGTCCATCTTCCTGGCGCTGGCCGCCCGGCCGGACAGTGGCCGGTACCCGGCGCTCGCCGGCCGGGCGCGGTGGTCCCTCGGCACCATCCTGGGACGGCGGGGGAACTTCGCCGATGCCGTGGAGCACGCGAGCCGCGCCGAATGGTTCTACCGCCGGGCGGGAGAGGCCGGGAACGCGGCGTTCGCCCACTACCTGGCGTCGGAGGGCGCCTGGCACCTGGGCGATGCGGAGGGGAGCGCCCGGCGCATGTATCGCGTGCTCCACGAGCTGCGGCGCGCGCGGCACTCCACGCCGCGCCACAACCAGCTTTACGTGGCGGCGCAGGCCGCGGGTGGAGACGGGCTCCGGCACGCAGCGGCGCGGCTGCTCGACGACGATGTCGCCGGGTTGGAAGGTGCCTCCCCGTCGAGCCGGGCGGAGCCGCTGCTGCGGCGCGCGGAGGCACGCGCGGCGCTCGGATGGCGCGCCCTGGCGCGGTCGGATCTCCATGCCGGGGCCGTGCTTCTCGATTCGCTGCCGGACCCGCAACAGCGCGAGTGGATCCGCCAGGACCGGCGCCTCGCCCAGGCCGCGCTGGACGAGCGGCCCACGGCCGTCACGCTCGCACGCGTGGACTCGGTTGTCGCGTTCTTCGACAACCCCAGCCGGGTGGCGCGGCTGGTGCCCGCGCTGCTCGCCCGCGCGGACGTACGCCTCGCGCTCGGGGACGCCGCCGGCACGCGCGCGGACCTGGACAGCGTGTCGCGCATGCTGTCGAAGCGCAGCGGGCTGCTGCGCAGCGTCGCGTTCCGTGCCTCGATGCTCGAAGCCCGCCGGTCCGTGTTCGAGAGGCTCGCCCTGCTGCTGATCCGCGAAGGTCGCCCGGCGGAGGCGCTCGTCGCGCTCGACCGCGGCCGGGTTCCGCTGTTTGCGCGCCGGGCGGGGGAGGGGATGCTCCGCTCGGCACCCGCGGGCACGGTGGTGGCCAGCCTCTCGGTGGTCGCCGATACCCTGCTGGTGTGGACGTTGAGGGGGAACCGCGTGCGCCTCTCCGTGGACACGGTTGCAGGCGACACGCTCGCGCGGCTCGTGGACGCGCTCGCGACGGGGCTGGAGGCGGGAGTCGAGCGGCCCGGGATCGACGCCGTCCTCTCCCGGCTCCACGGCCTGCTGGTGAGCGGGATGGGCGAGCTTCCGCCCGGAGCGGAGCTGGTGGTGGTGGCGGACGGCATCCTGTCGCGCGTTCCGTTCACGGCCCTTCGCGACCCGGCGAGCGGGCGATACCTGCTGCAGGACCACGCGGTGCGCTACGGCACCACGCTGGCCGACGCGACGGCACCTCGCCCGCGGCCCATCCCGCCCGGAGGGCGTGCCCTGGTCGTGGCGCCTTCGTTCGACCACGTCCGCCATCCATCGCTGGAGCCTCTCCCCGCCGCCGAGCGCGAAGCGCGCATCGTCGCGGCGGTCAGCCCTCGTGCCGTGCTGCTGGCCGGGCGCGAGGCGACGCTGCCGCGCGTGAGGGCGGCGCTCGCCGGAGCCGGGCTGGTGCACGTGGCCAGCCACGCCGTTTTCGACGACGCGCGCCCTTCCCGTTCGTACCTGGTGCTGGCCCGTGGCCCCGAAGGCGACGTGCTGCAGGCCGACGAGCTCGAGTCGCTGGATCTGCGCGGCGTGCGGCTCGTGGTGTTCTCCGCGTGCCGCACGCAGCGCACGGCGGGGCGCGGCAGCGGGATGGCCGGGCTCACCGCCGCGGCGATGAAGGCGGGTGCCGGAGGCGTGATCGGCAGCCTCTGGCGGGTGGAGGATTCCCAGACCCTCGAGCTGATGACCGCCCTGCACCGCGAGTACCAGGCGAGCGGCGATCCCTCCGCCGCCCTGCGGCGGGCGCAGCTCACCCTGCTGCGCTCGGCCGACTCCCGCCTGCGCTCGCCCGCCGCGTGGGCCGGGTTCCGCTACGTGGGGCTGTAAGCTCAACTCTTACCGGAGGCTCCATGAAGCTCGTCGTCATCATCACCGGGCTCGTCCTTCTGGCGCCCGACCGCGACCATGGCCGGCTTCACCTCTTCCTGCCCCAGATGGACATGGGCCATCCAAAGGCGGAGCGCCACGCCCCGTACCTGGAGTACACTTCGGCCCTCGGAGCGCGCAACGAGCCACTGGCGGGCTGGACGCTCGACCTGGGCACCCTCGCGCGGCCGGGAAGCGCCATCGCCCTCCCCGATCAGATCATCAGCCTCGACGGGATGTACGCGGATATCCCCCGCGACTGGGTGACGGGTGCGCCGTCGCGCCGGGTGCAGGGGAGGGTGAGCCTCCCCTGGCCCGAGAGATTCAAGGTTCGGGAATCTGCCCGGTGGCACCTGACCCGGGGAATCCCGATCAGGTACGTCCGCCTGACCAACGAGGTGGTGCTGGAATACGATAGCGCTCGCGCGGAGCGCTGGGTGCTGGCCTCCCTCCCCTGGGGCCCAGGCGGAACGAAAGCCCTCCCCGCAATGCAGGCGGAGGGGGAGACCGACACCATCCGGATCTCCAACATGCCACCGGACGGAGGCGCGCCGGTGGGGCGCCGGGACGAGGGCGTGCACTTCCAGGGGTACGTAGACATCCTGCGCCGAAGCGCCATCGACCATGTCTGGTGGCGTCCGCGCGTCTACCTGGCTGATGGGCCGTTCGGGATCAGCCCGTACAACTGCATGCTGGCCTCGGCGCCAATCGGCTGAGCCGGGGCTCAGCTCGTGATCGCCCTCGCGAGCCGCGCACTGGCCTGTTCGAGAGCGGGCCAATCCGGCGGTCCGGGGCTCTCCGCGAGGCGGCGGAGCTCCTGAATAGCCGCGGGCGCGGGCGCGGGGAGTCCGGAGAGGCGAGCCGCGCTGTCCAGGGCGGATCTCGACGCGCTCGAACGGAAGAAGGCCGGGTCCCGGCGCGCTGCGGCGAGCCTCGCCGCTTCCGCCCACGCCCCCAGGCGGAAGCGGCCCTCATCGACGGTCTGTGCCGCCAGCTCGCCCGTTTCCGCGATCCGCTCACTGGACACGGCCGGGCCGGCGAGCTCCTGGTATTCCTCGGCGACGAGCGCCCACTCCCCCCGCAGTACCTCCCGCGCGTCCGTGATGGCCCTGGCCTTCGCGGACGAGTCGTTCGCGGCGGCCGCCAGCAGCAGGTGGAGGTGCGCCACCCCCAGCCTGGACGCCGTGGCGCCGGGGTCTGCCACGGCTCCCTCGCCGCGGACGGCGCCCCACGCGTTGGGCCATGCGGTGGGGAGCCCTCGTTCGCGGTCGGCCAGGGCGTAGTGCGTCGTCTCCGGCGGAGGGAGCTCCGAAGAGCGCATCGCCATCGGCAGCCCCACGGCGAGCGCGATCCCCGCGGCCACGCCGCTCACGATCCACGCCGCGAGGCGGCGTGGGCGGCGCGCCGGCGGGGAGGGCGCGGGCGTGCGCGCCGCGGCAGCAGGCACGGCATCTTCCTCTTCCAGCTCGTGCAGCACGGCGGCCGTATCCACGAACACGGCACGGTCATGCTCGGAGCGCGTCAGCCGCGCCAGGAGCGCCGCGCGCTCCTCCGCCGGCAGCCGCGCATCAAGCAGGGCGCCGAGCTGCTCCAGGTCCATCGGTTCGTCCTTCAAACCGTCCCTCCTGCTTTCCGGGGCCCCTGGTCAATTGGACGGGCGCGCCGAGCGCATTTTCCGCCGTCACGTTTCACGGCTCGTCCCCGCTGGACGTCAGAACCTCGCGCACTTCGTCGCGAGACACACCTCCCGCTTCCAGCGCCGTGCGCAGGCGGTCGCGCAGCCGGTCCAGGCGGCGGTAGAGCATACGCTGGTCGAGCCCCAGCCCCCGCGCGATCTCGGCCACGCTGCGGCCGTCGCCGAAGCGCAGGCGCACGATCAGCGCGTCCTCCGCCTCCAGTGTGGCGAGTGCCCGGTCCAGCGCCGAGAGCAGCGTGGCGCGCTCCGCCTCCACCTCGGCGGCACGGACGTGTTCATCGGCGCGCTCCGCGGCGGGGCGCACGGCCAGCGCCGAGTCTCCCACCTCGCTCGGCCGAAGCGAGCCGCGCACCGGGAGCGCGCCGAGCACGCGCGCGAGCTCGGCGTCGGACGCCGTGGTGCGCCCGGCGCTTCGCAGCCGCTCGGCCGCTTCCGCAAGCCTGCAGCCGTCTCGATAGACCAGCGCCTCCAGCTCCGGCGCCGGCGGACCCATCCTCAGAGCCGCCGCGGACGGACGCCAGCGCCCACGCCGCTCGCGTATCCATTCGTGGAAACGCTGCACCAGGACGGTGGCAAGGTAGGTTTTGAGCGCGCACTCGCCGCGGAAGCCGCGGAGCACGGCGTAGTCGCCTTCCACCACCTTCATGCGGGCGAGAGAAGCGAAATCGTCGGCGTCGTCGCCCCACACGCCATTCTTCCGGCATATCATGGCGGCCACCCGATCGATCCACGGGAGATGATCCACAACGAGAACGCTCGGATCGAAGCCGTCTGGCATGTTTGCGTGGCGACAGAGGGGCGCGAACCCGCCGGGTCAGGGACGTGGCTCCCAACCTACATGTTCACAAAGGATGGCGCCAAGGCCGCGCAAGAACAAGCGGCGAGCGTCAGTGTCGCGCACGCACTGAGGCTCACATAGAGGCACGGAGGGCAAACCCCTCTCCGTGCCTCTGTGCCTCTGTGTGAGCCCGCTGTTTGGACCCGAAAAACTCTCCCGCACGCGTTTTTCGCCCCGAAAACCGGGTCGAGGCCAGATTTTTCTTGCGTTCGGCTCCTGAATTGCATTGTGTAGGGGCGCACCCGGCGCTCCGCCCGTGTGCGGGCCGGGCCGGAAGGCTCTTACATAGCCCCAGAGAAGCACCCAGGCACCAGACACCGGAGGATCCGCGATGGCTGAGAAGAGTGCAGGGCAGCGGCAGGGTGGTGGCCGGCAGGGCGGTTCGGGCAACGGCGGCAAGCAGGGCCAGCGCAGCGAGGAAGGCGGGATGGCGGAGATGGTGAAGGCGCATCCCATCGCCACCGCCGCGGGCGCCGCGCTCGCCGGGGCAGCCGCAATCGCCGGGCTGGTGAGCGCGATGGGCGGAGAGGACGACAGCAAGGGCGGGAAGAAGGGCGCCGCCAAGAAGTCCTCCGCCAGCAAGTCCACGGCCTCGAAGTCCACCGGCACCAAGTCCGCCTCGCGCAGCTCCTCTTCGAGCACGACGGCGGAGAAGTCGTCCGGCGGCTCCAAGTCCGCCGCCAAGAAGTCCACCGCTTCGGGCGGCGCGGCCAAGAAGAGCTCCGGCGCCGCGAAGAAGAGCACCAGCAGCGGCGGCGCGGCGCGCGGTGGCCTGGCGCAGCCGGTGCAGCCGGACGCCGTGCTCTCCGAGGTGGTGGGCAAGCAGGCAGCGCCCCGCTCGGAGATCACCAAGCGCCTGTGGGACTACGTGAAGAAGAACGACCTGCAGGACGCGCAGAATCGCCGGATGATCAACGCCGACGACAAGCTGCGTCCCATCTTCGGCTCCAACCAGGTGTCGATGTTCGAGATGACGAAGCTCGTCAACAACCATCTCGGCAAAGCATAAAAAAGAAGGCTCACACAGAGACACAGAGGCACAGAGATGAAGTCGTCTCTGTGCCTCTGTGTCTCTGTGTGAGCCCTTTTTTTAGAAGCCGCGCTTGCGCATCAGCGCGTCCACCGACGGGTCGCGGCCGCGGAAGGCGCGGTAGGCGTCCGCGGGGTCCACGGTGTTGCCCGCGGAGAGGAGCGTGCGCAGGCGCGCGGCCACCGCGGGGTCGTAGAAGCCGCCCGCCTCGGTGAACGCTTCGGCCGCGTCGGCGGTCAGCACGTCGGACCACAGGTAGCTGTAGTACCCGGCTGAGTAGCCGTCGCTGGCGAACACGTGGCCGAACTGCGGCGTGCGGTGCCTCATCACCAGCTCGGCGGGCATCCCCAGCTCGGCCAGCGTGGCGCGCTCGAACGCGTCCGCGTCGATGTCGCGCGAGCCGGCCAGGTGAAGCTTCATGTCCACGAGAGCGCTGGACAGGTACTCGGTGGTGGCGAAGCCCTGGTTGAAGGTGGATGCGCGCTTGATGCGGTCCACCAGCTCCTGCGGGATGGGCTGCCCCGTCTGGTAGTGGAGCGCGAAGCGCTGCAGCACCTGCGGCGTGGAGAGCCAGTGCTCCATGAGCTGCGACGGGAACTCCACGTAGTCGCGCGCTACCGCCGTGCCGCTGAGCGACGGGTAGCTGACGCTGGACGACAGCCCGTGCAGCGCGTGCCCGAACTCGTGGAAGAGCGTGGTGGCGTCATCCCACGACACCAGCACCGGCTGCCCGGGCTCGCCCTTTACGAAGTTGGAGTTGTTGGAGACGAGCGTGGTGATCTCGCCGTCGAAGCGCGACTGCTCGCGGTACGCGTTCATCCACGCGCCCGAGCGCTTGCCGGGGCGCGCGTACGGATCGAAGTACCACAGCCCCACCTGGCGGCCGCTGGCCCGGTCCGTCACGCGGTACACCGTGACGTCCGGGTGGTACACGGGCACGCCCGTCACCGGCGCGAACTGGAAGCCGAAGAGCTCGCCCGCCACCCAGAACATCCCCTCGCGCAGCCGGTCGAGCTGCAGGTACGGCTTCACCTGGTTCTGGTCCAGATCGTAGCGCGCCTTGCGCACCTTTTCCTGGTAGAAGCGGTAGTCCCACGGCTCGATCTTGATGTTGGCGCCCTCGCGCGTGGCCAGCGCCTGCATGTCGGCCACTTCCTGGCGCACGCGGGCCACGGCCGGCTTCCACACGCCCTCCATCAGCTCCATCGCCCGCTCGGGCGTGCCGGCCATGGCGTTCTCCAGCCGCCAGTGGGCGTGCGTGGGGTAGCCCAGCAGCTTCGCCCGCTCCGCCCGGAGCTGAAGGATCTGCCGGATGGCGGCGTTGTTGTCGCGCGCGTCGCCGTTGTCGCCGCGGTTGACGAACATCCGCCACGCCTTCTCCCGCAGGTCGCGCCGCTCGGAGTAGGTGAGGAACGGGTCCACCGACGAGCGGGTGTTGGTGATGATCCACGTCCCCGGCTGGTTGCGCGCCGCGCCCGCCGACGCCGCCGCGTCCTTCAGCGACTGCGGAAGGCCCGCCAGCTCGGCCGGGCTGCGCAGCACCAGCGTCCCCTCGTTCTCATCGCCCAGCACGTTCTGGCTGAAGCGGGTGAAGTGCCCGGCGAGCTGCTGGTTGATCTCGGAGAGGCGCGCCTTGGCCGGCGCCCCCAGCCGCGCCCCCGCGCGCACGAAGCGGTTGTGGTAGTACCACGCCAGGCGCTTCTGCTCCGGGGTGAGGCCAGAGGTCTCGCGCGCGTCGTACACGGCCTGGATGCGGCGGAAGAGCGCCTCGTTCTGCGTGATGCGGTCGTTGAAGGCGGCCAGCCGCGGCGCCATCTCGCTCTCCACCTTCTGGAACTCGGCGTGTTGAGGTTGGAGCTCCAGATCCCGTAGAGGGCGCTCACCCGGTCCATGGCGCCGCCCGCGCGCTCCAGCGCGGCCAGCGTGTTCTCGAAGGTCGCCGGCGCGGGGTTGCCGGCGATGCGCTCCACTTCGGCCAGGTTCTCGGCCATGGCGGCTTCCAGCGCGGGCTGGAAGTGCTCCACCCGCACCCGGTCGAAGGGCGGGATGCCGCCGTACGGCCCCGTCCACGCGGCCAGCAGCGGGTTGGCGGCGGGGCTCTGCGCCGTCGCCGCACCGGCGCACACCACGGCGAGCACGGCCGCGCCCAACAAGGAATGGTGACGCATGTACACCTGTATCAAGAGTTTCTGGATCGGGACGCTCCGGTACCAGCGTGGGGGCTGCCGGGTTCCAAACGGCGGGCTCACACAGAGGCACAGAGGCACAGAGAAGAGCGTCAGCTCTCGTCCTCTCCGTCCGCGAAGGCCCGGCGCTCGGCGGCGGCGGTGAAGAGCGAGTACGCGTTGGCCAGCGTGCGAAAGGCGCGCTCCCCGCCCGCTTCGGGGGGCAGGGGGCCGAGCTGGCGCAGCACCGCGTCCGGGATCTCGGCGGCGCGGGGGGTGATGTGAAGCGAGTCCAGCTCCGGCCCCGCGCGCCAGAAGTCCGCCGCGGGCGGGGGCGCCGGCTCGTCCGCGGGCGGGGCGGGAGGCGCGGCGGCGGAGGCGCGCAGCTCGCGCAGGCGCCGCAGCAGGTCGTCGCGCGTGCGCCCGCGCCAGGCGAGCACCAGGAAAGGGTCCGCGTCGAACGCTTCGGCCAGGATGTAAAAGGTGGCCGCCACGTGCTTGCACGGGTTCGCCTCGTCCGGGCAGGTGCACGAGGCGGCCAGCTCCTCCGGCGTCGTGGGGAAGAGCGAGAGCCCCACCGAGGTGAACGCCTCCTCCACGTCGCGCGGCATCTCGCCGGCCAGCAGCGCGGCCAGAAAGAGCGCCTGCCCCGCCAGCGCCTCCTCCGCCCGTGCCCACTCCTCGTCCGCAAAGGGCACCAGCTCGATGACCACGGAGTACGGGGCGCGCTCCGAGCCGCGCACCCGCGCCGTCACCTCTCCGGGCTCCACGCGCAGCGCGGCCACCTGCCCGCCGCGCGCGTAGCTGCGCCCGCGGCTCAGCCGCCCCGCGTCCGCCACCTCGTGCAGCGCCGCGATGAACCGCCGCGACCACCAGCTCTCCCCGAAGCTCATCTCCGTGCCTCCGTGCCCGTGTGTGAGCCGAGCGGTTCGCGCCGGGCGGTTGAAACCGCTGCAACGACTACACGAAGTCCCCCTGCGGGGACTAAAGGGTTCCCGCCCGACCCTGACGGACGAGTCCACGCAGGTGGACTTTGTGCAGTTGTTGCAGCGAATTCATTCGCCCGCAAGGGCAGGGGGCGATGTACCCGCGTGCCGTGTGAGCTCGTCATTCGGCCACCGCGTCCGCCGCGAGCGCCACTACCTGGCGGAGCTGCGCGGTGGAGAGCTCGGTGAGCCAGGCCTCGCCCGCGCCCAGCACGCTCTCGGCGAGCTGCTTCTTCTCCTCGATCATCTCGTCGATGCGCTCCTCCAGCGTCCCCGCGCACACCAGCTTGCGCACCTGCACGTCCCGCCGCTGGCCGATGCGGAACGCGCGGTCCGTGGCCTGGTCCTCCACCGCCGGGTTCCACCAGCGGTCGAAGTGGATGACGTGGTTGGCCGCCGTCAGGTTGAGCCCCGTGCCGCCCGCCTTGAGCGAGAGGAGGAGGATGGAGGGCCCGTCCTCCGCCTGGAAGCGCGCCACCATGGTGTCGCGCCCCGCCCGCGAGGTGCCGCCGTGGAGGAAGGGAACCTCGCGCCCGAAGCGCTCCTCCAGGTGGTGCCGCAGCATGTGCCCCATCTCCGCGAACTGGGTGAAGACGAGGGCGCGGTCGCCCAGCTCCAGCACCTCCTCCAGGATCTCCTCCAGCCGCGCCACCTTCCCCGAGCGCCCCGCCAGCGCCGAGCCGTCCTGCAGCAACTGCGCGGGGTGGTTGCACACCTGCTTCAGCTTCAGCAGCGTGGCCAGCACCAGCCCGCGCCGCTCGATCCCCGCGCTCTCCTCCACGCGGGTGAGCATCTCGTCCACCGTGGCCTGGTACAGCGACGCCTGCTCGCGCGTGAGGTTGCAGAAGACGCGCATCTCGTGCTTGGCCGGCAGGTCGCGGATGATGCGGCGGTCCGTCTTGAGGCGGCGCAGGATGAAGGGGCGCACGAGCCGCTTCAGCTCTTCGGCGCGCTCCGTGTCGCGGTAGCGCTCGATGGGCGTGGCGAAGCGGCGCCGGAAGGTGGACGCGGGCCCCAGCAGCCCCGGGTTGAGGAAGTCCAGGATGGACCACAGCTCGCCCAGCCGGTTCTCCACCGGCGTGCCCGTGAGGGCGATGCGGCGCGGCGCCCTGAACGCCCGCACCGCCTGCGACTGGCGCGTCGCCGCGTTCTTGACGTTCTGCGCCTCGTCCAGCACCACGCGCCCCCACTGCACCGACGCCAGCTCCTCGCGGTCGCGCGCCGCCAGGGCGTACGTGGTGAGCACCAGGTCGCTCCCGCGGATGGCCTTCCTCAGCGCCGCGCCGCCCAGCCGCTCGGCCCCGTGGTGCACGTGCACCCGCAGCCCCGGCGCGAAGCGCGCCGCCTCCCGCTGCCAGTTCCCCACCAGCGACATCGGGCACACCAGCAGCGTGGGCGGCGTGCGCTCCCCCTCGGTGCGCTCGGCCAGGAGGAGGGCGAGGAGCTCCACCGTGTTGTGGGTGACGATGAAGTCGTCCGTCACGTAGAGATGGTCGGGTGCATCCACCGCGATGCACTGCACCGGCCGGGTTCCCACCGGCTGCACGTCCACGATCGCGCGGCTGGGCGGGTACTTCTCCCGCCCATGGTACGTCGCGGCTTTGCGGCCCAGCGCGAACGGCTTCACGGTGTTAGGGAGGCAGATGCTCATCCGGTACGCCAGCGGGCGCTTGGTCGGCTTCGTCCGGATGCGGGCGCGCCCGCCGAGCGACTGCACCAGGAACCGCACATCCTCCGCCAGCCGCGGCGAGACGGTGCAGTACTCGACGTTGTTGTCGCCCGGGCGCACGTGCCCATCCGTGTCCAGCAGCCCCTGCAGGAGCGCGACGCGCGAGGTGGCCGAGGCGAGCTTGTAGATCTCGGGGATGTACTTCGTCTCCGATCGGCACCCGGCCAGCCCCAGCTCGCGCAGCGCATCCAGCACGGGCTCGTGGATGCCGGGGCTGGGGTTCCCGTACTCCCCTCCTCGCCTGCGGTGGATGATGGTCGGACCCCGGAGGCCCGCGGCCACACGCTCCACCATCCCGATCCCGCCGGTGGAGGATGTCGCGGTGTGAGACGAGATCCGCGCAGACCGGTGATGGTGCGCTGCCCGTCCAGGAGCGAATGAATTCGCCGCTGGACCTGCGCGAAGACCGCGTTCGCGGTCTGTGCCTTCAGCCGGTGCCGGACCGGACAGTCCCCGCAGGGGACTTCGCGTGGTTCCAGCGGCGAATTCATTCGCTCCTGGAGCCGCGCACCGGGAACCGCTGAAGCCCCCGGGTCCCGTGGGAGCGATCCCGCCGTCGCCCAGCAGCGCGCCGAGCAGGTAGGGGTCCAGCGGGAGGGGCTGCTCGTGGAACTGCACCGGGCCCACCATGGGGATGAAGAAGCGCGCGTTGCCCGCCCCGTCGCGCAGCTTGGCGCGGATCTCCTTGAGCGGAAGCACCCGGGGAGGCGTTCCCCGCCCATTCTGCACGGGCGAGTGCACCTGCCAGAGGTGGTCGTCGCAGCACTCCGTGGCGCTGCCGTCGCTGAACGTGACGCGGAACACCTCCCGCTCGCCCCGCGGATACACGCCCACAACCCGGCACGGCCCGCCCGACGCGCCGATGACGGCGTCGCCCACGCGGATGTCGCCCATGCGCGTCCAGCCGCCGGGTGTCAGGATGCCGGCGTCCAGGGGCTGCGCTTTCCCAAGCCCCATGTCGTCCGCCAGGCAGGCGCCCACGCCCAGGTGGTCCAGGAAGCGGAGCCAGCCCACGCCGCGCTTCTGGTAGGGGCGCAGCTTGCCCACGAAGCCGGGCGGCTCGGATGCGGGCTTCGCGGTGGCGTCGCCGGCGCCGGCCAGCAGCTCGCCCAGCCACCCCTCCGCCTCCACGCCCGCCAGGGGGAGCCCGGCGGTGCCTCCCTCGCCGCCGGCGGCCAGGCGCAGCACCTCGGCCGCGGTCATCTCGCCGGACTCGTGGCGGTCGAAGAGGCGCAGGGCGGCCTCCACCTCGGCGGGCTTCAGCTCCACCCACTCGCCGCGGAAGCGCACCAGCGGCACCTTGCGCCCGGCCAGCGCCCGGAACTCCTCGGCCGTCAGCGCCACGCCGCCCAGCGAAAGCTGCCAGTCGTACGCGACGATCGCGTCCATCCCGAAGCGGCCGCTGCTCCCCTCGGCGGCGGCGGCGGGGGTGGTGGGGCGCGCGCGCAGCTTCACGCCCAGGCGCGTGGCCGGCCGCGTCCACCAGGCGGGCACGCGCACGGCGAACCCGGCCTGGGCCAGCAGCGGCGCCCCCTCGCGCAGGAAGCGGTACGCCGCCTCCGCGTCCAGCTCCACCCCGGTGGGGCGCGCGGTGCGCAGCGCCGGCTCCAGCGGCGGAAAGAGGCGGAGCGCCCGCCCCAGGTCGCCGATCAGCCGCTCCTGCGGGTCCGCCACGGTGCCGCGCAGCACGGCGAGGGGGCCGGTGGTGCGCCACACCTCGTCCGCCGCCACCAGGAGCGAGGGGTCGTCCACGGACTGAAGCAGGAACTCCAGCCGCCAGGGTGCCTCCGGCGCGACGGCGGGCGCCTCTCCGTCCGGCGCCGCGACGGGCGCATCTCCCTCTGGCGCCACGGCGAGCGGCTCGGCCGCGTCCGGCGGGGTGAGGAGGAAGCAGGTGCGCACGCCGCCGCGGCTGGCGGGCGCCACGGGGCGCGACCAGGCGGCGAGGGCGGTCTGCAGCGTCTCCGCGCCGCCCTCGGCCGTAAAGGTGCCGGAGCGCTCCGCCAGCGCGCGCAGCCACTGCTCCGCGGCCGGGCGGCGGCCGCGGCGCATGGGCGCCAGCTTGTGGTTGGCGAGCCCCTGGCGCACGCAGCCGTCCACCAGCGCGCGCACGAACCCCGCGGCGCCGTCGTCCTCGTGCGCGGGCTCCGCGGCCCAGCAGGCGCCGGGGAGGGAGCGGACCAGCGCCTCGAAGTGCGCCTGGTCCGCGGGGTCGGTGAGCACGGGTCGCCACGCCGCCTCGCCGCCGCGCGTGGAAGGCGCGTCCAGCACGGGCACCACGCGCCCCCGGGCCACCAGCTCCAGCGCCAGCTTGGCCGCCTCGGCCAGCCCCCTCAGCGTGTCGCCCACCGCCACCCCCTGCGGCGGCGCGCCGGGGAGCGCCAGCAGGAAGTCCAGCGCCGCGGACGTCCTGCCGGAGAGGTACACGGCCGGCACGGTCCACAGCGCCGTCCCCTCGATCTCCTCGCCCGTCTCGGCGCTCTCGAAGCGGTGGGCCTGCGGCGACGGCTGCGGGCTGCGCGGGTACGACGGCAGCCGCAGGGTGAGGTCGTTGCGGGTCGCGTCCTTCCACTGGGCGAGCCCCACGGCCTCCACGGCGTCGTGGAGCGGGCCCCACTCGGCGGCGAACGGGTGGGGCCACGCCTTGGCCGCCGGGTGCGTGGCGGCGCGGCGCCGCACTCCGGGGCGCCGGTACGACGACTCGCCCCACACCCTCAGGGTGGGATGGCTCCAGCAGGCGTGCAGGACGATCAAGGCAGCTCGGGCAGCGGCGTGGGTTCGGTTTGGCAACCCTGTAACTTAACAGCAAGACTCACACAGAGACACGAGGCACAGAGAAGAAGTTCTCCTCTGTGCCTCCGATGTGAACAGAAGTGCGTGAGTGCGTGAGTGCGTTGACTGCTGTTCAGCGCACTCACGCACCAACGCACTCACGCACTCTTTTTCCCTACGGGCGCGCCGCAACCTGCTCCCGCATGCGGTCTTCCTGCTCGCGCAGCTCCGGCGTGAGCGCCTCGCCGAAGTCCTCCGCCTCGAACACGGGGCGGATCTCCAGCTCGCCGTCCTGGAAGGGGCTGCGCATCACCCACTCCATCGCCTCGTCCATGGACTTCACCTGCCACATCCAGAAGCCGGCGACCAGCTCCTTGGTTTCCGCGAAGGGCCCGTCGATCACCTCGCGGCTCTTGCCCGTGAAGCGCACCCGCTTGGCCCTGGTGGAGGGATGAAGCCCCTCGCCCGACAGCATCACGCCCGCGTCCACCAGCTCCTGGTTGAACTGGCCCATCTCCGTCAGCTCCTTCTCGCTGGGCATCACACCGGCCTCGGAATCCGCGGTGGCCTTCACCAGAACCAGTACTCGCATCGTCGCACCCTCGTCTCTGTGTGGGATCGGAACCGCTTTCTACCTGTGCGTCGAACGATGGAGCGTGAATTCGACAACGGGGCTCACACAGAGGCACAGAGACACGGAGGAGGGCTTCCCTCCGTGTCTCCGTGCCTCCGGGTGAGATTAGCGGGGGAAGCGGTCCGGCACCAGATTCAGCCGGATGCCGTGCTCCAGCCACGCCTTGCAGCCCGCGAGGACGAGCGCGAACCCCTCCATCGCGTCGGTGGCCTGCTTCACCAGCGCGTCGCCATCGCCCGTGAAGCCGCGGTTGGTGATGGTGACGAAGGTCGACGCTTCATCCACAGCAGCGAATCGCCACTCCACCGTGGCGTCCGGCCACTCCACGACGATGCGGGTGTCCGGCTCCACCACCTTCACGTCCACCGTCACCGACACGCCGTACATCTCCCACTCCCACTCCACGCGCCTGCCCGCCTCCAGCCGGCCGCTGCCGCGCGTGAACCAGAAGCGCGCGGTGACCTCCGGGTCCACGAACGCCTCGAACACCTCCGCGGCGGGCCTGCGGATGAGCATCCCGGTCTCCACGACGGGCGCCTGGGTGAGCCGAAGGTCGTCCATGCGCGCTATACCTGGTAAAGCTGGATGAGGTTGCCGCAGGTGTCGTCGAAGGCGACGGCCAGGGTGGCGCCCATCGCCGTGGGCTCGCCGCGGAACGCCACGCCCAGCGCCTTCATCCGCTCGTACTCCGCGTGGATGTCGGTCACGGCGAAGGCGGTGAGCGGGATGCCCTGCGCGAACAGCGCCTTCTGGAACACCTGCGCCGCCGCGTTCTCGTTGGGCTCCAGCAGCAGCTCCACCTCGTCCGGCGCCTCGGGCGAAAACACGGTCAGCCACCGCGGACCACCCATGTCGATGTCGTGGCGCTTCACGAAGCCCAGCACCTCCGTGTAGAACTTTTCCGCCTTGCTCTGGTCGTCCACCAGCACGCTGCTGAGCTTGATGCGCATCTGCGACTCTCCCTTTGGTGGATGATGCTACTGCGTGGCGCGCGGAGCCGCGCCGGCAAGGCGGCGGGCGTACTCTGCCTCGACGGCGGCGTGGCTGGACCAGAAGCCGCGCGGCTCGCGGCCTTCCAGGTGGTCGATGAGAAGCCCGAGGTGCGTGTGCCACCCCCCGGCCACGCTGGACATCTCCGCGGGGCTGCGCAGGCGGCGGTGGGTCACCACCAGCAGCACCTCGTCGCCGCGCGGCTCCAGCTCGAAGGTGACCTCGCTGTCTTCGGCGGCGTCGCCCCAGGTGTAGCTCAGCAGGCGCGGCGGCTCGCAGCGCGTGACGGTGCCCAGCACCGTGTGCCCCTCCTCGAACCCCTCGTACTTCGCCGACGGGTGCTTCTCGGCCGAAAGCTCCGAGTGGACGAAGCGCAGCTCCACGCCGCCGCCCACCCGCGGGTCCAGCTCGCCGGCGGCCAGCCACTTCCGCCGCTTCTCGCTCTCGGTGAGGTACGCCCAGATCCGCTCCAGCGGCCCGGGAAGGTAGCGCTCGATCCTCACCGTGCCCGGCGCGGTGGCGGTGCCGTACTCTTCTTTCATCCGTTGTCTCCGTTGAGCTTCGCCCGGTCCTCCGCCCTGAGCGCCGCCTCCAGCGCGTCCAGGCGGTGCGTCCACAGCACCCGCTGCCTGTCCATCCACTCCGCCGCCTCGTCCATCGGCTGCGGGTTGATGGTGAGGATGTGCTCCCGCCCCTCCTTCCTGCGCCGCACCAGCCGCGCGCGCTCCAGGATGCGGATGTGCTTGGAGACGGAGTTGAGCGAGATGTCGAACGGCTCCGCCAGCTCCGTGACCCGGGCCGACCCCCTCGCCAGCCGGTCCAGGATGGAGCGCCGCGTGGGGTCCGCGAGCGCGATCAGCGTCTGGTCGAGCCCCGACCTTGTTCGATATTCAACCATAAGGGTGAATATACCGCTCGCCTCTCGTCCGTCAATGGGCCTCACACAGAGACACAGAGGCACAGAGACGAATTCATCTCTGTGCCTCTGTGCCTCTGTGTGAGGCCAGGAAACCGGTCACCTCGCGCGCGAACCGCTCGGGCTCGTCCAGGTAGCTGAAGTGCCCGCTCTCCGGCAGCTCCACGAAGCGCGCGTCGGGGAGCCGCCGGGCGAGCTCGCGCCACGCGTCCATCCCGCCCACACGGTCGTAGCGGCCCACGAGCACCTGCACGGGCATGGTGACGCGGTCCAGCCGGGTGAAGCGGTACTGGAGGAGGCCGGCGCGGAAGAGGGCGCGGCCCATCTCGCCGGTGTTGGGCATCCCGCTGGCCCGGTCCAGCTCCGCGAGCCGGTTGCGCGCCAGGGTGTCGCGGAAGACGGCGGCGTCGTTGAACGCCTCGCGCTCGGCGCCGCGCAGCACGCGGAACTCCAGGTCGCAGTCGCTGCGGCGCTTCCCCTGCTCGTCCAGCGTGTCCGCCAGGATGCGCTCGCGCAGCGCCGGGAACTCGCGGACCAGCCGGTCGCGCCGGCCGCGGCACTGGAGGGCCGTGTCCCACATCCCGTCCGCGAACACCAGGCGCGACACGCGCTCGGGGTACTTCGCCGCGTACTCCAGCGCCATCAGCCCGCCGAACGAGTGCCCGACCAGCGCGATCCTGGGCACCCCCAGCTCCCTCCGCAGCCCCTCGATGTCCTCCACCATCGTTGCGATGGAGTAGTCCCCGCTCGCCGGCCGCTCGGATTTCCCCGTGCCGCGCGGGTGGAAGTACACCATCCGCAGCCCCCTCTCCAGCCGCGGCCCCGGCACCTGCTCGAAGTCGTAGCTGTTCCTCCCCGGCCCTCCCGGCAGGAACACCACCGGCGCCCCCCCGCCGCTCCCCGCCACCCTGTACCACAGCCGCACCCCGTTGATCGTCGCCGTGTGCTCCCCCGTCCGCAGACCCGCAGGCGTGCCGGTGCGCTGCGCGGCGGCGGGGTGCGCTGTGAAGCACAATGCAGTAACTAAAATCAGCAGGACACGCAGTGTAACTAATGGACCACACTCGGACCGGATCCCTAGTAGGACTGGTGAAGTTCTCGACGGCTCGTAGTCAGGCATGGGTTGAACTGACGAGTGAAGCATAGTCTGCGGTATCTGAAAGGAAGGACTCAACGTCTGAGTCGTTCTGCACGCGGGTGAGGTGATCGGGCTTGGTGCGCTTTATCATCGACGGATTGCAGATCGGTCGGTGCTATTGATCCCCGGATCTTGCGCACCAACTCTTCGAATTGAGCCTCGTCCCGTACCCCGCATTCCCATATCGAGATAACCCGCCACCCAGTTGCTCTCAGCTTCGCGGCGTTCACGGAATCCCTTGCAACGTTGCCCAACAGTTTGGTCGTCCAGAAGGCACGGTTCGACTTCGGAAGAGCCGACTTTCTACAGCCTAAGTGCTGATGCCAGAAGCAGCCGTGAACGAAAACCACAGTTCGATATTTTGGGAGAACGATGTCAGGTGAGCCTGGTAGGGCTCGAACATGAAGTCTATAGCGTAGCCCAGCAGCGTGAAGATACTGGCGTACGCGCATCTCCGCTGCCGTGCCTTTCGTGCGCACGGCGGCCATCATCCTGCTACGTCTCTCTCGGCTGACTACATCTGCCACGGGTCAGAATCTCGAAGGGTGTGTTGAGGAGTGATGCGCCACGCTGCGCAACGTGCGTCACGAAGCGGAATCCCCTGAGCAGACATTCAGTTACGCTTTCGTGGACCAAAGGCGGAGCCACTCAGATTCACTCAAGCCTACCCTTGAGAACTCGTTTGCAACCTGCTGGACTATTCTCTGCGCGTGGTTGGGCTTCAACTCGGCAACCCAGGTATACCAGCGTCCGTTTTGTGCTTTGAAGGCAAATCCCTTTCCGCGCTTGACGCCGATGACAGAATCGCCCTCGGGGGGGCTTACCTGAAAATGTGGCACACGAATGTCCGAAGGCTTCTTAGCGACACGGAATCGTTTGTAGCCACTCGAACCAATCGGCAGCAGAACGTCAAACTTGCTATCCGCAGGTGAGGTGCGTAGCGGCAACAAAGGAAATGCCGATTCCTTTTCGAGGCGTACGCTGTCACAACGCGGCTGCACGCACATCCAGTATGCCTTTGAAGCCCCGCGCCCCGTGGAGAGTATTGTCCCAAGCTCGAGAGTTGGCGCGGGATTCTCGTATCGCGTTCGTAGCGACATGAGCGCGGCGAGACGCTCATTAGCCCGCTCGGCAGCGACCACACTAGGCGCGAACCCAGCAATCTTCGACGCGTGTGCACGCTTCTCGACACACATCTTCTTGAATTTGTCGCGTACGTCTTGGTTGCTTGACGCCTTACCCGCGGCCCCCTTTACCAGTAGTGCTTCCAAGTCAGCAGGCGTGCGCGACGCGATCTCACCAAACGCACTGGAGTAATCCGCGCGACCGTCACGGGCGATCCATTGCCGGATTGCATCAATGTTAGCCCAGCTACCCACGTTCTCGTCGTCAAGGATGGAGTGGAGTTCGCTCGTGACCAACTCGACGAGGTGGTCCTCGGCGTCGGCAGGTCGCGCCTGAGTCGCTCGATGCCAGAGGTACGCTGGGTCAAGATCCGCCTGCAGCCGAGCCAGCACTCGATGCGTATTCCGACGCAGCGCGGCCAACGATGCGAGTGCTACATGGGGAACTAAGCCCGTTGTGAGGGTAGTGAACTCGTCGATAAGCCGTTCTGGAAGATCAGCACCCGTGATCACCCGGCGGCGGAGCGCCTTCAATGCATTACCTGGGGCTGTTAATCGCGATGTCGGTTTCGAAAATACCACGATGCGGACAAGTCCTGCCGAGATCGCGAAATCTCCGCGCCTGCGGAATCGAACATGCGCCTTAGACCTTGAGAGCGTCGTCAACAGGTGCTGCGCAATTTGACGAAGATCTAACGCTCCGGAGTAAATCGCAATAAGACGCAGGCGGCCATGAATACTAGGCTCCGCCTCTTCCCGGACTAATTGTTGAACTACTTCTGTCGAGGTCTCACCACCATCCCCGTTAAGCTCCCAGTCAAGCACGACGATGTCGGCTCGCCTGGCAGCTTTAACGGTTCGCTCTACCGCGGCGTCATTCGCGGTTGGACGGATTACTCCACAAACAATCCCGTGCTCAGCGAATCCATCGACTAAGACTTTCGCATCGAGTGCCTGCTCGTCTACACCGAGGGGTTGGACGAGGGGCGTAGGCGGCACCAGAGCAGGTTTTCGGCCTCGACTTCGACTGCGTCGCTGCTCCGCTGCATCCGGAATTAAAACCTGAGTATCATTGAAAGCATCCTGTGGTAATTGGCTGGTCGCAGGTTCGCTCCCCATCATCGCGCGGTCATCAACGACGACAACTGACTGCAGGAAATCGCGTGCTACCTGTCTCGCTGAGTCAAGCATGCTTGGATACGCAGAGGCGGCGGGCCCTTTCACTTGTCACCATCCGCGGTGGTAGACTCAGGCAAAATCTCGAACGCTACACCCATATCAGATGACGGCTCGACTACGCGGATCGTGTAGTTTTCACGATTCAACACTTGACGAGAAATGTGGAGTCCCAAGCCACGTCCTCCAGGTTTGCGAGTAAACCCCTGATCGAATATCAGATCTTTGTCTCTGTCCGCAACGGGCGGCCCTGAGTTCTCTATGAGCATTGATTCTCGGGTTGCATCAAGCCTGACTCGCGGAGGACCGGAAGCGCGCTCCAGCCAGTATAGGGCGTTGTCCACCAAGTTGACGAAAACCGGGTAGAAAGTAGAGGGGTACCCAACTACCTTATGGCGCTTGAAAGCAGTAGTGGCCTCAAATTCCACCCGCGCACGGCTGAGACGTTCTTGAAACAAATCGTTCAAGAACTTGAATATGTCATTTCCCGTGAACGTCACTGGGTTTCTGTAGAGGCGTCGTTGAAGAGGCGTGAATAATGTGAGATAGCCGTCAAGGTGATCAAAGTTGCGGCGAATGTTGGTGTACACTCCTGCTAACCCAGCATTGGAATCAGCCCACGCGCGCAACTCCCGGATGCTCGTCCTGACTGACTTGATCGTGTTGTCGAACTCGTGGTTGATTACTTGGATAGCCATCCCAAGCTGTGCCAGTTCAAGATCTGCCTCAGATCGTTCTCGGAGGGCGATGACTTCATCCTCGAGTGCTTCGGTCACCTCGAACGCTGATATGGCATCTGGGTCGCTCCGATCCAGTTGAGCCACATGACGCAATTGTTCCGCAATTTCACTGAGAATGCGGCGTTGAGTCTCACTGGAATGCTGAACCTCGTCTTCCAGCCTCGTGCGATGTTCAACAAATTCATGGTCTTCTAGGCGGCTGATATCGAGTCTTGCAGCTTCACTAAGAACCTCCTTCACCACTCGATCTACAGTTGCCAGACTCTCACGAGCAATTGTCGTCACCCGTTCCTGAACAGTCTTCGCTGCGCTTCGGATCTGATGAGACTCAGCTTGCGTGGAGCGTTTCGCTTCACTCGTTAACTCCAGTAGCGCCCGTTCAAACCTCATCCGGCGATCAATCGCGACTTGCGCGCGATGCGCGGAATTGATGAGGAGAGACTCTACACGAGCTTGTGTAGGTATTAACAAATCCGTTCCGAACCGCGAGAAATGATCTCGATATGTTTCAAGATTCTTCCGAACCAGCTTTGGAAGACCGACACCTCGAGGAGGAGTAACGCGGTAAGACTCACGTAGCTCGTGCAAGGCACGCCGCGCTGTGTCCTCAGCATTCAAGATCGCGCGTGCTGCTTCGTCGGGATCGGTGACCGCGTGGACCCCCAGCAACTCGCGCTCCAGTTCTCCCACGATCTTTGCAGCATCCCGCGTAGGACCACCATCCTCCATACGAGTGAGCACGTGCTCAAGCCGAGTGCGGAAGGCGCTCCTCCTAGCCGCAACTTGCTTCTCGCGCATTTTCCTGGCCTTCTCTAAACGATCAATTTCGATTCGTCGCGAATGGTACCGCTCCGCGCGGTTTCCGCCCTCCCGGAAGAAATCAACCGCAATCTGGACGAAGAAATTCTTCAAGATATCGCGGAATTGCCGGTACGCTCTGTTCTCTCGGAACCCTTCGCGTCCCGCCTTTTCCACCAGTGCTGCGTTTTTGTCGCCGCCGATCTCAATCACTCCGAACATACGCCGGTAAGAAAAGTAGTAGTCAGAAGCAGACTTCGTTCTGTTTCGCTCAATGTCTAGGAAATCATAATCGTTGTTTCCGTATGGAAGTACGCGAATCCCATCTCTATAAATGTAGAGCCCACCGATTCGGTTCAGCTTCCTAACCATCAAAACCCAATCTTCGCTTGGGAGGGTGCTCTGTGTAGCAATCCCTTGTACCACGGCAACATCAATCCGGAAGGGTCCGCAGTCAGTGGCTCTACCACGCGCCCGGGACCAGGGCACAACATGCTCTGCGCTCTTTTCTCCATACACAGTTACTGACCCGACGAACTGTCCAAACTCGTCGAAGTGACCCTCAATGTGGTGATCTGCATTGTGGAACTCGTCAGGCGTGAAAAATGCCTTCTCCTCAATAAGGTCATCTTCCAAGTCATCGTTCTTATGGTCCCGGAAAGCAGTGCGAATCGATGGGTTGGGGTGATTCGGGGTCATGGTGTTAGTGAAGCCGACCAATGTCTTGATCAATGGTGGCGCGATGTCTTCATCAGGCGCTCCTTCGATCGCCGGGATGAGCGATTCATCTGCTGGCTGAATAAAGAACTGAGTGCCATGGCCGAGATGTCCGAGAGATGGCGAACCGAGCGACTCATTTAGCTCGCGTGGGTCTACGTTAAATCGGGAGAGTTCAGACTCGATTGTATGACGGAGACTTGGGTCGGCGTCGCGCGCTATCATGGTGAGGTTTGTGCGCACCGCTGAGACCATCTCCGCGATGTCTGCGGCAGATGGTAGTGTACCCGCTGGAAAGGTTCGGATAGGTATGTCGACCTCGTCGAGGTCGACCCCGGCCAACCGAAAGAGCCCCCAGTGGATAAGCGCAGCAGTAAGACTTGCACTGGCATCGTGCGTCTTTGGCCGGGTAAGCACAAGAACTTGTGGGCCGATCGCAGCAATTGCTAACCGCCCGATGCCTTTTTCGCCGAGCACCGGTCGGCGTGGTTTGCCGGGATCAATGGGTGGAGGGCGGAGCCCACTCGCCGCACCTACCTTACTCTCGGTGCCAAGTGTGAGCCATCGCCCCTCGAAGTCCTTAGTACTCATTCCCACACCATCATCACGCAGGATGAAAAGGCTGTCAGACCTATAAAAATCTACCTCAACGTGATCTGCGTATGCGTCATGCGCATTCTTGAAAAGCTCACTGATCGCAGTGGGGATTCCGGCAATTTGCTGCCGCCCAAGCATGTCAACTGCTCGGGCGCGCGCCTTGAAGCGTGCCATTAGGAGTTCGCCGTGGTCGGTGCGGTGGTCGCGTTTCTCAGATCCGATCGCTGCAAACTGGAGCGGAGCGTCGGCACAAGTGCTTCGATCAGCCGCACAGGAACGGCATTGCCTACCTGGGTCGCGATGTCCTTTGCCGAGCCAGCAAAACGATACCGGTCCGGAAATGTCTGGAGCCGAGCGGCTTCGCGGAGGCTTATCGCGCGGTCATCGCGGGGGTGGCCGTATCGCCCGCGAGTGACGTCAGTGCATCCCGTTGTGAGTGTGGGCGCAACGTCATCCCAGCGCATACGGCCATATACGTCGGGGTGTCCGTCGTGCTCCCGGTGACACTCTAATCGTAGTTCCTCTGGGAGAGCGTCCCTGCTCCCGCCATCTCGGGGAATCAGAGCGAGTCTCTTGAGCGCGATCTCACGGTGGTTACGCGCAAAGTGCAGAGTATCACCGTCACACTTCTCCCCAGACTTGAGTGCGGGCAAGCCTTCGATTGCTGTCCTCACAGTAATTCGCGACCCAGGTGGTGTGACCGGTGCAGGCAATGGTGGTGGGGGAGACCCTCTTTGGGCCAGCAGGACGCAACGGAGTCGGCGCTGCGGGACGCCGTAATCGGCCGCGTCCAATTCTTCAGGAACGCCGACCACATACCCGAGGTGTTGCAAGCCAGAAGTGAGTTCCGTTAGTATCGATGCGAATCGCGACCGGGTAAGCCCGGGCACATTCTCGAAAAATATGAGTTTGGGCTCCAACGCTTCAGCAAACCGAAGAGCGGACAAAATCAATCGAGAGCGGTCATCTTCACCAGATTTCCGGTTCTGTGGGCTAAACGGTTGGCAAGGAGAGCAAACGACGAGGAGGTCGAGATTGGCTCCACCAAGGCACTGGTTCCGAATCTCGCTTGGATCGACCAATTCGATGTCTCTCTCATAGAGGCGAACACGACGGTGGTTCCGTCGGTAAGATTCGCATGCGAGAGCATTGTTGTCCACTGCCGCTACGACCCGGAAGTGACGTTCTTTGAGCGCGGCGGTGACCCCTCCACAGCCGCAGAACAGGTCAACTGCGGTAGGCCACGCGCGAGGTATAGGAGGCTTAGGCACGGTATCGAGGTCGGATTGGTCTCGGCCGAAAAACGCTTCAAGGGTGATCCGCAGAACTGGAGAGCGACTACTGTGCTGCTGTCGGCGCCGTATCCTGCGACTATGTCTACGCTCAATCTCACGTCTTAGCATACGCCGGGTTTTTTCGCAAGGGCTAAGGTCGGCGCAGCGGTGAGGATGTGATTTCGCCGGGGATGGCTTAGCTCTTCGGTCACCTGCGCCGTAGTCCAGTGCATTGCCGCACGTCGGAACTGCGAGATCTGCCAGCACGCCGCAACGCAATGCGGACCGAATCTGCAAGCCGGGCTGATCGGCATTTCCAACCTCCAGACGCAAAGCAACTGGGGAATTGTGGTGCTCTATCGGATGCGCTGCCCGAAAGCACGCCATCCTCCCGCGTCAAGCATTCGCACCCGCAGAGTGTCCCGCGTGACCTCGGCGTTTCGACGGATTGATGGGCGAGACGGTTCTAGCTGGGGCTCGGCAGGCGGCCAACTCCGCCGGCTCTTCAGGCGTCGCTGCCCTCCACCGGTCTGCGCCGGAGCTTGGCGGTGCCCTTCTGCATTAACGCGCGGGGCTTGCCTGCGGCCTACAGGGTAAGGTGATGAAGGAGGTGTTGCGGGCGGGATCATCCCACCGGGCGCTAAGGGTGTAGTGGTGCAGTTGGCTCAGCGGTCTGGGCATGAACGCGGCGCGCGGTGCGGGCATGATCTTCATTCTGTGACAGGTTGTCTAGCTGCGGATGCGCGCGCGATCACCGACTCGCGCTCGCCGGCCTGCCAGGCCTGGAACGCCGCTTCGTCGTCCATGCCGGCGATGCGGGCGAGGATGAGGAAGGGGGCCATGGCGTGGCCGGGGCTGGTCCAGCGCGCCATCTCCGCGAGGGCGGGGAGGGAGCGGGCGCGGAGCTCGGCCAGGAGGGTGGAGTCGCGGGTGGCGGTGAGCTCCATCAACGCGAAGACGCCCTTGTTGCGGTCCGTCCACTTGACCGAGTCCAGGAGGCGGAGGAAGGAGTAGGAGGGGATGACGACGCCGGCCTCGGGGTGCTCGCGCGCCCAGCCGGCCAGCACGGCGAGCGCGCGCACGGCGTTGTTCCTCACGCTCTCGTCCGGGTCGTCCACCGCGTGGAGCAGGGCCGCGGCGACGGCTTTGCGGTCGGCGCCATAGGCGATCACCTGGGCGGCGAGGGCGCGGTGCCCAGCGTCGGCGGAGGTGCGCAGGACGGTGTCGAGCAGCGGGGCGCGGCGCGCGGCGAAGTCGATGAACCGCTCCTGCACGGCGCGCATGGCGGAGTCGCGCGAAAGGGAGTAGCCGCGCGAGCCGTCTTCGCTCGCGGTGCCCCGCCGCACGGCGCTCATCAGCGCGCTGTCGAACGCCACGCCCGCCGCCAGGATGCCGGCGGGGAGCCGGGCGGCGCCGGTGGGCACGGGGCGATGCTGCACCATGGGCGTGGTGGCGTCTTCGCGGATCCCCACGTACAGCATGGTGCCGCCGTTCTCGCTGCAGCACACGCGCGCCACGTCCACCTCGGCCACGCCGCGCACCGCCTGCACGCGCGCCCGGATGGGCCCCACCGAGTCGGGCGCCGGGTCGCCCGGGCGCAGGCCGATCGCGGCGCGCACCGCGGATTCGGACACGGTGCGCAGCCCGTACAGATCCACCGACGACAGCGTGTCGGGACCGGCCGCCAGGGCCCAGAGCAGGGCAGGGAGCAATTGCATCATCATGTTCTTCTCCGTGTCTCTGTGCCTCTGTGTGAGCCTGCTGTTACGGCCGCGCCGGCTGCCCGAACGGGATGCGCTCCGGCATCTCGGCCGCGACGTACGACATCACGGCCATGGCGGCCACGGAGCGGGCGATGTCGCGCGGGTCCAGCTTGTCGGGCGTGTCGGCGGTGGTGTGGTGATACCAGAAGTAGCGGGTGGGGTCCACCTCCAGCCCCATCCCGGGGACGCCCAGCGCCATGATGGGTCCAATGTCCGCCCCGCCGCCGCCGCGCCCCACGCTGTCCGCGCCGATGGGGGCGAGCAGGCGTCCGATGGCGCGCACGGCCTCGAACGCCGAGTCGGTGGCGGTGATGCTGAAGCCGCGCGGCGCAAAGACGCCCGCGTCGGACTCGATGGCGAGGACGTGGTTGGGGATCTCGGCGCGGTGGGCGTCGCGGTAGGCGTTGCCGCCGCGCAGGCCGTTCTCCTCGTTGGTCCACAGCACCACGCGCACGGTGCGGCGCGGGCGCAGGCCCAGCTTCTTCATCAGCCTCACCGCCTCCCACGCGGCCACGCACCCGCCCGCGTCGTCCATGGCGCCCGGCGACACGTCCCACGAGTCGATGTGCCCGCCGATCACCACCACCTCGTCCGGCCGCTCGCGCCCGCGGATCTCCGCGACGATGTTGCGCGAGGGCGCGTCCGGTAGCACGTGGGCCCCCATGCGCAGCCTCACGCGCACCCGCTCGCCGCGCGCCTGCATGCGGCTGAGCATCATGGCGTCTTCCATGGAGAGCGCCGCAGCCGGGATCTTTGGGACGCTGTCGTTGTAGCGGGTGGAGCCGGTGTGGGGCGTCTGCATCCCGAACGGGCCCACGGAGCGGACCAGCGCCGCCACCGCGCCCACGCGCGCCGCCTCCACCGGCCCGCGGCCGCGGTACTGCACCGTCTCGCCGTAGGTGGTGAAGGGGACGTCGAAGAGCACGATCTTCCCCCGCGCCTCGGCGGCGCGGCGGGTGAGCTCGGCGAAGCTCCCCACCACGAGCACCTCGGCCTCCACGCCCGGCGTGCCCACGCTGCCGCCCAGCCCCAGCATGTGGAGCTCCACGGCGCGGGGGCTCAGCAGCGTGGCGGACTCCTGGCCGCGCACCCAGCGCGGCACCATCACCGGCTCGGTGTGCACGTTCTCCAGCCCGTCGCGCTTCATCTCCTCCACGATCCAGTCGATGGCGCGCTCCAGCTCCGGCGTGCCGCTGAAGCGCGGGCCGAAGCGGTCCACCAGCTCGGCCATGCGGTTCCAGGCGGCGCTGTCGCGGGTGGCGGCGCGAATCAGGGAGTCGGCCGGGGCGCGGTAGCGGTCCTGCGCGGCGGCGGGCGCGGCGGCGAGCAGCGCGGCGAGCGCCAGGGTGGTGATCGGCTTCATCTTCGGCGGGGCAGGGGGGAGTCGCGGTTGCCGGCTCAATCTACCACGGGGCTCACACGGAGGCACGGAGATGTGCGCGGGGGGTGGCGCGGGCGGCCACGGCGGGCGCATCGTGTACGTCCCCAGTCCGCGCCTCATCCTGAAACCCGAGTCCCCACGATGTCCAACGACCCCACCTACGGGCTCCTCACGCGGCGGGAGCTGCTGGCCGCCCTCGCGGCCGTCGCCGCGCTGCCGCTTGCATCGGCGTGCGGCGGCGCGCGCACCGCTCCGGCGGCTGCTGCGCCCACCGGCGCGGACCGGGAGGCGACCGCGCTCCTCGACCAGATCGGCGACGAGCTGCTATCGCTGTTCCCCGAGCAGGCGACCTCGCTGGGGCTGGACGTGGGCGCGCGGGCCGGGCTGCGGTCCAGGCTGGGCGACCGCTCGCTCGCGGGGCAGCGCCAGATCGCGCAGCAGCTTCGCGCGGGGCTGGGCCGGCTCGCGGCGGTCGATACGGCTCGCCTGTCGCACGCCACGCGCACCAGCGTGGAGGTGGTGCGCAGCGCCTTCACCACGGCGCTGGAAGGGTTCGCGCTCCCCTACGGCGACATCACCGTGGGCGGCTGGCGCAACACGCCCTACGTGGTGGTGCAGAACGTGGGGGCGTACCTGGACGTTCCCCGCTTCCTGGACAGCGACCACCGCGTGGAGAGCGCGGCCGACGCCGAGGCGTACCTGGCGCGGCTGCAGGCGTACGCGCACCAGTTGGACGGCGAGCTGGAGCGCATGCGGGCGGCGCGCGCGGCCGGCCTGGTTCCGCCGGCCTTCCTGCTGGACAAGGCGCTCCCCCAGATCCGCCAGTCCGCGCAGGGCGCGCGCGCGGGCGGGATGCTGGCGGAGTCGCTGGAGCGGCGCACGCGGAGCATCCCCGGCGACTGGGGCGGGCGCGCGCGCCGGATCGCGGCGCAGGAGATCGCGCCGGCGCTGGACCGCCAGATCCGGGAGCTGGAGGCGCAGCGCGCCGTCGCCACCAACGAGGCGGGGATCTCCGCGCGGCCGCACGGCGCGGAGTTCTACCGGTGGGCCCTCAAGGCGTCCACCACCACCACGATGTCGCCGGACGAGGTGCACGAGCTCGGCCGCAGCGAGCTGGCCCAGCTTCACGCGCGCATGGACACCATTCTCAAGGCGGCGGGCTACACGCAGGGCAGCGTGGGCCAGCGGATGAACGCGCTGGCGAAAGACCCGCGCTACAAGTTCGCCGAGGGAGACGCGGGGCGCGCGGAGATCCTGCGCTTCATCGACGAGCGGCTGGCGTGGGTCCGCGCGCAGATGCCGAGGGCGTTCAACACGGTGGTGAATCCCAACATGGAGGTGAAGCGCCTGCCGCCGGAGGAGGAGCCGGGCGCGCCCGCCGCGTACGGCGGCGCCGGGTCGGTGGATGGCAAGATCCCGGGCCGCTTCTGGATCAACCTGCGCACCACGGACCTCCACAGCCGGTACAGCCTGGCGGACCTCGCCTTCCACGAGGCGATCCCCGGCCACATCTGGCAGGGCGAGTACACGCACGGCATGCCGCTGGTGCGCCAGATGCTGTCGTTCAACGCGTACTCCGAGGGGTGGGGGCTCTACGCCGAGCAGCTCGCCGACGAGCTGGGCGCGTACGGCCAGGACCCCGTGGGCAGGCTGGGCTACCTGCAGTCGCTCGCGTTCCGCGCGTGCCGGCTGGTGGTAGATACCGGCCTCCACGCCAAGGGGTGGACGCGCGAGCAGGGCGTGAGGTTCTTTGTGGAGGTGAACGGGTCCAACCCGCTGGAGGTGGCCAGCGAGGTGGACCGCTACTGCTCGTGGCCGGGGCAGGCTTGCGGCTACAAGGTGGGGCACAGCGAGATCAACCGGCAGCGCGAGCGGGCCCACGCCGCCCTCGGCGAGGCGTTCGACGTCAAGGCGTTCAACGACGCCGTGCTGCTGGGCGGCAACGTGCCGCTGGACGTCCTCGCCAAGAACGTGGACGAGTACCTGCGGCGGTGATACCGGCTCTACAGAACCGAGGTGCGATTTCGCAGGAGAGAACGACAGAAACTGATTGGGTCACACAGAGGCACAGAGCCACAGAGAGGACAAGCTGAGAAGTCATCTTCTGCTTTTCTCTCTGTGGCTCTGTGCCTCTGTGTGAGATTGCTGTTTCCCCAACTTGCACGGAAACCGCCTCAGCGGCCGTCGAGCCGCCCGATGACGTTGCCGAACTCGCGGCGGGCGAGGTCGCCCGGGGGGATCCAGAAGGTGCAGCGGCCCTCCGAGCCGGCGAACTGCCATCCGAGCGCCAGGTCGGTGTCGAGACTCAGGAGGCAGACCATTGGGTCGTCGACGTCGCGCGCCTGGTGAGAGGCGGGGGCGTGGCCGAGCATCTGGGAAAACCGCGGGTAGTCCTCGTGGTAGCCGTAGAAGCTCGGCGCGCAGGCGGCGTAGACGTGGTCGGGGACCAGCGCCGCGAGACCGGGATCGCCGGCCCACGAGTGGATGGTGCCGGCGGCGCCCCGGAAGACGAGGCGGGGGTAGTCCTGGATGCCTGACAGCCACGCGCGGAACGCCTGGCGGTCGTCCTCCGCGACGGGCCGGTGCAGCGGGCCCTGGCGCGAGCGGCGGAGCCAGCGCTCGGCCTCGGCGACCCGCGCCCCGGGCATCTCCTCGCCGCGGGACCACACGAGCGGGCGGTCCATGATCTCGGGGACGAGATGGCGGACGTAGGCCCAGTGCCGCGGAAAGCTCTCCGGGCCCGACGCGGCGAAGCCGAAGAGGGCGGCACCGGCATCGGCGGCGCCCCACGCCGTCATGGGCCTGCCGGGAGGCCGCGCGCCGGTGGCGGCCACGAGGGCCTCGGCACGCCGGGAGCCGAGCTGCTCGTCGTAGGCGGCGCGTACGTCCGCGCCGATCTCCCGCTCGCTCGAGGCGCCGCGGACGAGCCGGTCCACCCACCGGCGCCACCCCCGCGCGTCCGGCCGCCCCGCCTCGGGAAGGCCGCTCTCATCGGGAAAGGTGTCGAACCTGTACGGCACGACGGGCCATGCGGGGTGGATGTTGTCCGGCTCCGTCCCCGGCGGGTTCAGGGGCGTCAGCTCCGCGGGCGGCTGCCGCGTCGGCGTGCGCGCGGAGGCATCGAGCGCGAACAGCACGCGGCAGCTATCGGATTCCGGCCGCTGGCCGTGCCAGGCGCCGTGGACATCGTCGCGGCCGAAGAAGAAGAGCACGCCCTGGTCCGGCAGCGGGGTGCTGAAGCGGATGTCGGCGCAGTCGATCTGCGCCAGGAAGTGGAGCGGCTTGCCGCTGGAGGTGCGCGGCCACGGATGCCCCCCGGGGAGCCGGGGGAGCCCGCCGAAGTGGCTGTTGGTGGGCGGGCCGGCGTGCGGCGGCCAGGGCTGGTGCAGGAGCACCCCCTCCCGCCGGTAGCGGCGGAACAGCTCGTCCGTCTCGCCGCCGTCAGCCATCCGCCCGCTCCACCGCGCCAAGGTGGGTGCCGCGGTGGATGCGCCCGCTCGTCGTGTCCATGCGTCGTCGCCCCGGCTCGGGTCCGAACCGCCTCTCCGCCATGTTATCCGCGCCCGCCCCCTGTGACAACGCCCTGCGAGCGGAGCTCCGGGTTCTGCCGCGCCCATCAGCCCGTACGTCGACGACTTCGCCCGCGGACGATCTCCGCCCGTTCCTCACGGCGATCTTGCGCGGAGAGCCCCCGGTGCGCTTGGTTTGTGCTTCCCGCCCGCGGTACCCTCCACATCCTGCCATCGGCCCTCCATGCCCTTGCCCGCCCGCGAAAGCTTCTTCCCCCGCTGGACCCCCGTAGCCGGGGGAGTGATCGGCCCCGAGGAGCGCCTCCCCTGGGGGCAGACGCTGGTGGTGGGGCTCCAGCACGTGTTCGCCATGTTCGGCGCCACGGTGCTGGTGCCCATCCTGATGGGCTTCGATCCCAATACCTCCGTGTTCTTCTCGGGGATCGGGACGCTGCTCTTCTTCGTGATCGTGGGCGGGCGGGTGCCCAGCTACCTGGGGAGCAGCTTCGCCTTCGTGGCCGTGACGCTGGCGGCCACGGGGTACGCCGGGAAGGGGCCGAACCCCAACATCGGCGTGGCTTTGGGCGGCATCATCGCGGCGGGGGCGCTGTACGCCATCATCGGGCTGATCGTGATGGCGACGGGGTACCGGTGGATCGAGCGGCTGATGCCCCCCGTGGTCACCGGCTCGGTGGTGGCGGTGATCGGGCTCAACCTGGCGCCGGTGGCGGTGCGCGCCATCAGCGGCAGCGGCTTCGACACGGCCATCGGGCTGGCGACGGTGCTGGCGACGGGCGCGGTGGCCGTGTACGCGCCGGGGCTGCTGCGCCGCGTGCCCATCCTGCTGGGCGGCATCATCGGCTACCTGCTCTACCTGGTGCTGGCCAACGGGATGGGGATGGCGCCCGCCGTCAACTTCGCCCCGCTGCGCGACGCGGCGTGGATCGGCCTCCCCAACTTCTCGCGCCCCGTGTTCCGCTGGGACGTGGCGCTGCTCTTTGCGCCCGCGGCGCTGGTGCTGGTGGCGGAGAACCTGGGGCACGTCAAAGCCGTGGGCGCCATGACGGGCCAGTCGCTGGACCGCTACCTGGGCCGCGCCTTCCTGGGCGACGGCATCGCGTGCATGGTGGCCGCGTCCGGCGGCGGCACGGGCGTCACGACGTACGCGGAGAACATCGGGGTGATGGCGGTCACGCGCATCTACTCCACGCTCATCTTCGTGGTGGCGGCGGTGGCGGCGGTGGTGATGGGGATGTCTCCCAAGTTCGGCGCGCTGGTGGGCACCATCCCGGGCCCGGTGCTGGGCGGCCTGTCCGTGGTGCTGTTCGGCCTGATCGCGGCCACCGGCGGGCGCATCTGGGTGCAGAACCAGGTGGATTTCTCCAACAGCCGCAACCTGGTTACGGCCGCCGTCACCCTCACCGTGGGCGCGGGCGACCTGGTGCTCAAGCTGGGCGGCTTCTCCGTGGGCGGTATCGGCACCGCCACCTTTGGCGCGATCATCATCTACCAGCTCCTGCGCGAGCCGGCAGGGCACGACGACGGCCTGGCTACCGCGGACGGCGGGGTGGACCTGGAGACGGTGCCGCGGGCCGGTGGGCACTGAGGAGGGCCCCCACCCCCCGACCCCCTCCCCCGCGTGCGGGGGAGCGTGGGGGAGGGGGCGATTTCCACGCCGGCGTGCGGAGCCGAGGGGTTACCGGAGCCGCGGATCAGATGAAAGCCACTCGCCGGGCGAGGCAGCGGATGCGCCCCCTCCCCCGCATGCGGGGGAGGGGGCCGGGGGGTGGGGGCCCTGCCGTCCGCGCGCTCCCATCTCTCCAACTGCTCCGGTTCCTGTTGCTGTCCCCGTTCCCCATTCCCCGCCGTTCCGCTACTTTTCCCGGCTGTACTGACCATCACGGAACGGGGCCATGATCTGGAATTTTCTCAACGAGAAGCTGGCGGAAGCGTTCGCCGCTGCGGGATACGGTGAGGTGCCGGCGGTCGCGGAGCGGTCGCGGCGGCCGGATGTGGGGCAGTTCCAGTGCAACACGGCGATGACGCTGGCCAAGGCCGCCCGCCAGGCGCCGGTGGCCATCGCCAACAACGTGGCGGGGAAGCTCGGGTTTCCCTTCGACCGCGTGTCGGTGGCGGGGCCGGGGTTCATCAACTTCTCGCTGGCGGACGAGTTCCTGGCCGGCGAGACGGGCGCGTTCCTCCACGACCCGCGGCACGGCTGCCCGCGCGTGGAGCCCATGCGGCTGATGCTCGACTTCGGCGGACCCAACGTGGCCAAGCGCATGCACGTGGGGCACATCCGCTCCTCCATCATCGGCGACTCGCTTCAGCGCTGCTGCCGCTTCCTGGGGCACGACGTGATCAGCGACGTGCACCTGGGCGACTGGGGGCTCCCCATGGGGATGCTCGTGGCCGAGATCCGCAGGCGCTGGCCGGAGCTGCCGTACTTCGCGCCCGGAGGGCCGGACGGGCCGGTGGACGACGGGATCACCGTGGACCTGCTCAACCGGCTGTACCCGGAGGCCGCGGGGCGCTGCAAGGCCGATCCGGAGGCGCTGGAAGAGGCCAAGGCGGCCACCACCGCGCTGCAGACGGGCGACCCCGGCCTGCGCGCCCTGTGGCGGCGGATGGTGGACGTGTCGGTGGACTCCGTGCGCTCGGACCTGGGGCTGATGGGCGTGGAGTTCGACCTGTGGGAGGGCGAGAGCGACGTGCGCGACCGGCTGGACGCCATGATCGAGCGCCTGACCGCCGCCGGCGTGGCCGAGCGCTCGGAGGGCGCGCTGGTGGTGCCCGTGGGCCGCGACGACGACGCCGAGCCGGTGCCGCCGCTGATGCTGGTAAAGGGCGACGGCAGCGTGACGTACGGCACCACCGACGTCGCCACCATCGAGCACCGCGTGGAAAAGTACGCGCCGGACGCCATCTGGTACGTGGTGGACCAGCGGCAGCGGCTCCACTTCGTGCAGGTGTTCCGCGCCGCCGAGGCGGCGGGGATCGTGGCGGAGGGCCGTCCCGTGCTGGAGCACCTGGGCTTCGGCACCATGAACGGGCCGGACGGCAAGCCGTTCAAGACGCGCTCGGGCGAGGTGATGTCGCTCCGCTCGCTGCTGGAGATGACCATCGACGAGGCGCGCAGCCGCCTGGGCGAGATCGCGCTGGCCGCCGACATCAGCGACGCGGAGCGCGAGACCATCGCCACGCGCATCGGGCTGGCGGCCATCAAGTTCGCCGACCTGCGCAACCACCGTCAGTCGGACTACGTGTTCGACCTGGCGCAGTTCAGCAGCTTCGAGGGGAAGACGGGCCCGTACCTGTGCTACTCCATCGTCCGCTCCCGCTCCATCCTGGCCAAGGCCGCCGCGGCCGGCTTCGCGGGCGGCGACATCGTGGCGCCCACGAGCGACGAGGAGCGCGACCTGTGCCTGCGCCTGCTGGACTTCGGCCGCGCGGTGCTGGCCACGTACGAGCGGCGCGCCCCCAACGCCCTGTGCGAGCACGCCTTCGAGCTGGCGCAGAGCTTCAACGCCTTCTACCACGCGCACCACATCCTCACCGAGGAGGACGCCGCGCGCCGGGCCTCGCTGCTCACCCTCACGCGCCTGGTGAGCGACCAGTTGGTCCTCGCCCTGGCTATCCTGGGCATCGAAGCACCCGAACGGATGTAGGCTCACACAGAGACACAGAGGCACAGAGGAGTTCTTCTCTGTGCCTCTGTGTCTCTGTGTGAGCCTACTTCTGTACCACCAGCGCCGTCACCATCCCGAACATGCCGTGCGGGCTCTCCGCGTGGGGGAGGATGTGGCAGTGGAAGGCCCAGGTGCCGGGGTTGTTGCAGTTGACGATCACGTCCCAGCGCTCGCCGGGGGCCACGTTGATGGTGTCGCACTTCCAGGGCTGCGGCTGCGGCCAGCCGTCCTTGTCGATCACCGTCATGTGCATGCCGTGAAGGTGCATGGGGTGGATCATCATCCCCTCGTTCATGAAGCGCACCCGCACCTTCTGCCCCAGCTTGGCCACGATGGGCTCCGTGGCCGGGAAGCCCTTCCCGTTGATGGTGTAGCCGTGGTACCCGTCGTTGATGATCATCACGTAGTCCACGTCCACGTTCTCGATGGCGCGCTTGCGGCGCGGCTCGATGATGAACGCGCCCAGCAGGCCCTGCCCCACCTGCTCGGCCGCGTTGTGGTGCGAGTGGTACATGTGCGAGCCCGGGTTGGGCGCCGTGAACTCGTACGTGTACGTCTCGCCCGGCTTCACCGGCGGCTGGGTGATGTACGGCACGCCGTCCTGGTCGTTCGGCACCTCCACCCCGTGGAAGTGGATGGCGGTGGACTGCTCCAGCTCGTTCTTGAGCACCACGCGCACCCGGTCCCCTTCGCGCACGCGGATCTGCGGGCCGGGCACCTGGCCGTTGTAGGCCATGGCGTCCACCGTGCGGCCCGGCTCCACCTCCCACCTGATCTTGCGCGCCGTGAGCTCGTAGACCTTGACGCCGTTCACCAGCCTGGGCGCGAGGAGCTGGTTGCCCTTGCCCTCCGTCTTCGCGGGGAAGGACTTGATCCCCTTCTCATGCATGGCGTCCATCTCGTCCGCCTTGGCACGCGCCGTCTGGGCCGGGTTGGGGGCGGTGGTGCCCCCGCTGTGGTCCGCGTCGGTGGGGTGGCCGCCGGGCTTGGCGGCGTTGCTCGCGCTGCGGTTGCCGTCGGCCGACGCCGCGCCGGTCTGGACGCCCTCGGGCTTGCACGCGGCCACCGCGGCGCCCGCCGCCAGGCCCAGGGCGGACAAGCGCAGGAACCCGCGGCGCGAGGTGGGGGGCTCGGGGAGGAGATCGGTGGAGGACGCTTCCTTTATCTGGCTCATCGTATCCTGCCTTCAGGGGTCGGGTGCTGCCGGACGCACTGAAGGTAGGGGAGGCGCGGGGGTACATCTGCCGGGAGTCGGTGGATTCGCGCGTAGGCGGATGGGTAAGGGCGTGTAGGGGTTTTCTAGATCACACAGAGGCACGGAGACACAGAGACGAGAACTTCGTTGACTTGAGCGCACGGGGATGTAGTTTACAGGTGTAGATCGACTCCCCTCACCCGCGCGCCAATGACCGATTCACCGAGCCTGACCGGGCTGCAGTTGGCCATTCTGCGCGTGCTATGGGACCGCGGGGAGGCGGGGGTGCCGGACGTGTACCGCGCGCTGCTGGACGAGCGTGGGCTGGCGCAGTCCACGATCGCGACCATGGTGGCGCGGATGGAGAAGCGCGGCATCGTCACCCGGCGCTGGGAGGACCGGCAGTACCTCTACCGGCCCGCGTATACGGAGGAGGAGGTGCGGCGCTCGATGGTGGCGGACCTCACCTCGCTCCTCTTCGGGGGGAGCAGCGCGGCGCTCGTGTCGCACCTGGTGGAGTCGCGCGAGATCGCGCCGGGGGACCTGGACGCCGTGCGCGCGCTGCTGGACTCGGCGGAGGAGGCGGATGACGATCCCCGGTAGCGGCGTGCTGGCGGCGCTGGCGGCGTGGGGGCTCACCTGCGCCATCCACGGCACCCTGCTGTGCGCGGGGGCGTGGCTCCTGGCGCGCCGCCGCCCGGGCCCGCGCGCCACCGATCTGCTGTGGAAGACGGCGCTCGTCGGCGCCCTGGCCACGGCGACGGTGCAGAGCGTGGCGGGCGCGGCGCCGCTGGGGCCGCGGCTCACCATCCCCGGCGTGCGCACGGTGCGGGCGATGCGCTTCGAGGCGCACCCGGGCACGCCGCCGGTGATTACGCGGTGGAAGCGGCAGATCCCCAGCGGGCCGGGCGCGGGGGTGACGAGTGTGCTGGCCGCGGCGTGGCTGGCCGCGGCGGCCTTCCGGCTGGCGCGGCTGGCGGGGGCGCACCGGCGGCTGCGGCGCTGCCTGGCCGGGCGCCGCGCGCTGCGCGAAGGGGAGCTCGCGGACTTCGCGGAGTCGCTCCTCCCCGGCGTGCGCGTGACCGTGTGCGACGTGCTGCCGGCTCCGGTGGCGCTCGGCGTACGGGAGATCTGCCTACCGGCGCGGGTGCTGGACGAGCTTCCGCCGGCGCAGCAGCGCGCGGTGGTGGCCCACGAGGCCGCCCACCTCCGCCGGCGCGATCCGCTGTGGATCCACCTCTTCGGGGTGCTGGAGTGCCTCTTCTTCTTCCAGCCGCTGCAGGCCCTGGCGCTGCGCCGCTACCGCGAGGGCGCCGAGCTGCTGTGCGACGACTGGGCGGTGAGCGCCACCGGCCGCCCGCGCGACCTGGCCCGCTCCATCGCCTCCATCGCGGCGTGGCTCTCGGCGCCGCGCGGCGAGGTGCCGCTGGCCGCCATCGTGGAGCACGGCTCTCCGCTGATGCGCCGCGTCCGCCGCCTGGCCGCTCCCGCGAGCGAGCCGCCCCGCGGCCGCGCCCCCCACGCCGCCGCGGTTCTCCTCCTCGCCGCCGTGCTGGTGGGCGCACCTCTCGCCGCGATCCGCGCCCCCACCCGCCCGGCCATCGAGCTCCGCGACACCATCCTGCGCCGCGCCCCCGACGGGACCGTCCACTTCCGCCGCCCCCGCGGCGACACGCCGCTGCGCGTGCGGGTGTCGAAGGTGCCTGGCGAGTAGCCGCGGTCTACACGTGAGGACCCAGCGCCTCCGGACCCGGAGGCATTTCGCTGCAGCAACCGCGCAAAGACCTCCTGCGCGCACCGGTCTTCCAGCATCAGCCGGAACCCTGTAGTCCCCGCAGGGGGACTTCGTGTAGTCGTTGCAGCGACTTCAGTCGCCCGGCAAGGAGCCAGGCAACCATTCACACGTCCCGTGCATCTACACCTGTAGATCGCCAAAGCACCTCCACCCGAACACACCGCGAACGATGATGAACCGAACGATTTCGCCGCGCAGCATCCTGCGCTGGGGCGCGCTGGCGCTCCTGTGCGCGACCGCGCCGCTGCAGGCGCAGACCACGATCCCGGACACGCCCGCCGGGCGCCGCGCCAACGCGTTCCTGGCGACGGTGCGCGAGGTGAGCGAGGAGCGGGTGCGCGCCTTCATCGCCGAGCAGACGGACACGGAGTTCCAGCGGATGCCGCTGGCGATGCACCTCCAGCAGTTCCGGCGCATCGGCGCGGACATCGGGAGCGCACCCATCACCGCGGTGCGGGCGCCGTCGCCAACGTCGCTGGAGGTGGACTTCCGCACCGCGCAGGGCTCGCTCACCATGCGGCTGGCGGTGGAGGCCGCCCCGCCGCACCGCATCGCCGGGCTGATGCTGGGCGCCGGCGGCGCGGGAGAGGCTCCGCCCGCGGGCCCGCTGACCGACGCGGGGCGCGCGGCGGTGGTGGACAGCGCGGCGTCGCTGCTCAACCGCTTCTACGTCACGCGCGACACGGCCGAGGTCATCGGCGCGCGGCTGCGCGAGCGGCTGCGCGCGGGGGCGTACGCGGGGATGGACCGCGCTACCCTGGCGCGCACGCTCACGGCCGACATCCGCGCCGTGCACCCGGACCAGCACCTGAGCGTCAGCGCGCGGGGCGCAAGGCAGGGGCCGCAGCCCGCCGCGGCGCCCGCCCCAGGCGGCGGCACGTACCGCTACCTGGCCGACGCGCGCATCCTCCCCGGCAACGTGGGATACCTCAAGATGAGCTCGTTTCCGCGCGGCGACGAGGCGATGGCGGAGCTGGCCGCCGCGCTGCGCACCATGGAGCGCACCGGCGCCATGATCATCGACGTGCGCGACTCGCGCGGGGGGAGCGCGCAGCTCGCCAACTTCCTCATCAGCCACTTCACCGCCCCCAACCTGCTCTCGCTGGCCACCTTTGAGCCCATGAGCGGCGACACTACGATGCGCCGCACGCTCCCCGACGTTCCCGGCCCGCGCCGCGTGGACGTGCCGCTCTACGTGCTGGTGGACAGCGGCTCGCGCTCCGCCGCCGAGGACGTGCCGTTCGTGCTGCGGAACCTGGGGCGCGCCACGCTGGTGGGCGAGCGCACGGCGGGCGCCGGCCGCAACAACCGCATGTTCCCCCTGGGCGAGGGGATGGAGATCTCCATCTCCGTCACGCGGGTGTGGGACCCGTGCACGGGCACCGAGTGGGAGCGCGTGGGCATCGCGCCGGACATCGCCGTGCCCGCGGCGGAGGCGCTGGACGCCGCTCTCAAGGCCCCGCGCCGCCCCGCGGCCCCGCTCCCCCAGGCCGGGTGCCGCCGCGCCGCCGATTAGCCAAGGCAAGCGCCCGCAACAAGATACGGAGGCACGGAGAAGCGACCTTCTCCGTGCCTCGATTTTCATCCTTGCGCCGAAGAAATCAGGAGGATAGAATGCGGTTGAGAATCGTTCTCAACCCAGTGAACACGTTTGCCCAGACCGATGCGACACTTCGTCCTCCTCGGCGCCTGCGTCCTTGGCGCAGCCCCGCTCGCGGCCCAGGCCGTTCCGGCCCCGTCTCTCGCCCTGCAGGTTGCGGACACGGCGGCCCATATCCGCTTCGACATCCCCGCGCAGCCCCTGTCCGACGCGCTGGGCGACTTCGCCCGCCAGGCGCGCATCCGCGTGCAGGTGGACGCTGCGGCGGCCGCCGGGGTGCGCTCCAATGGCATCTCCGGCGCCTACCGCGCCAGCGACGCGCTTGAGCGGCTGCTGGAGGGCACCGGCCTTTCCGGGCGCTTCACGGGCAGCCGCACGGCCACGGTTACGCGCGGCGGCGGCGAGGTGTACGCCCTCACGCCGCTGACGGTGGTGGGCGCGCGCGGCCGCGGCTACGCGGCCACCCGCACCAGCACCGCCACCAGGACGGAGACGCCGCTGCGCGACGTGCCGCAGTCGGTGAGCCTGGTTACGCGCGAGCTGATCGCCGACCAGGCGATGCAGGGGATGGGCGACGTGGTGCGCTACATCCCGGGGATCACCATGGGGCAGGGCGAGGGGCACCGCGACGCCCCCACCATCCGCGGCAACTCCACCACGGCGGACTTCTTCGTGGACGGGGTGCGCGACGACGTGCAGTACTTCCGCGACCTGTACAACGCGGAGCGCGTGGAGGCGCTCAAGGGCTCCAACGCGATGATCTTTGGGCGGGGCGGCGGCGGCGGGGTGCTCAACCGCGTCACCAAGGAGGCGCAGTGGGCGCCCACGCGCACCATCACGCTGGAGGGCGGTTCGTTCGACCACCGCCGCGGCACGCTGGACTTGGGGCAGGGGCTGGGGAGCCGGGTGGCCGTGCGCCTCAACGGGATGTACGAGAACTCGGGCGGCTTCCGAGACGAGTCCAGCCTGGAGCGGCACGGCCTCAACCCCACGGTGGCGCTGGCGCTGGGCTCGCGCACCACGCTGCGCGCCGGGTACGAGTGGTTCGTGGACGAGCGCTCGGTGGACCGCGGCATCCCGTCGTTCCAGGGGCGCCCCTCCGAGGCGCGGATCACCACCTTCTTCGGCAACCCGGACTCCAGCTACGCCTCGGTGCGGGTGCACGCGGCCAGCGCGCTGCTGGAGCACGAACTCCCCGCGGGGCTCACGCTGCGCAACCGCACGCGCTTCGCGGACTACGACAAGGCGTACCAGAACAGCTTTCCCGGCGCGGTGAACGCGGCGGGCACGCAGGTGGCGCTGAACGCGTACGCCAACGACACGGGCCGCCGCAACCTGTTCAACCAGACGGACCTGCTCTGGGAGACGGCCACGGGCGCGGTGCGGCACACGCTGCTGGTGGGGGCGGAGCTCGCGCGGCAGGAGACGGACAACTACCGCGCCACGGGGTACTACAACGACCTCGCCAACTCCATCTCGGCGCCGTTCGACGCGCCCACGGTGGCCACGCCCATCACCTTCCGCCAGAGCGCGACCGACGCGGACAACCGCACCGAGGCGAGGGTGGCGGGGGTGTACGTGCAGGACCAGGTGGAGCTCGCGCGCTGGCTGCAGCTCGTGGGCGGCGTGCGCTTCGAGCGCTTCGACCTGGACTTCCACGACAACCGCAAGGACGCGTCGCTGAGCCGCCGCGACGACATGGTGTCGCCGCGCGCCGGGGTGGTGCTGAAGCCGCTGCAGCCGCTCTCGTTCTACGGCAACTACAGCGTATCGTACCTGCCCAGCTCGGGCGACCAGTTCGGCTCCCTCACGGCGACCACCGAGACGCTGGAGCCGGAGCAGTTCACCAACCGCGAGCTGGGCGCCAAGTGGGACGTGCGCCCCAGCTTCGCCCTCACGGCCGCGCTCTACCGCCTGGACCGCACCAACACCTCCGCGCCGGACCCGGCCGACCCCACCCGCACGGTGCAGACGGGGAGCCAGCGCACCACGGGGTGGGAGATGGGCGCCTCGGGCGACCTGACGCGCGCGTGGCAGGTGATGGCCGGCTACGCGAACCAGGACGCGGAGATCGTGAGCACCACCAGCGCGGCCAAGGCCGGCCAGCGCGTTCCGCTGGTGCCCGAGCACACCTTCTCGCTGTGGAACCGCCTGCAGCTTCACCGCGCGGTCGGCGTGGGCCTGGGCGTGGTGCGCCAGACGGACATGTTCGCGGCGATCGACAACACCGTGACCCTTCCCGGCTTCACCCGCGCCGACGCCGCGCTCTTCGTGCGGCTGGGCGGCCTGGCGAGCGCGCAGGTGAACGTGGAGAACCTGTTCGACGAGCGCTACTACGCCACCTCGCACGGCAACAACAACATCATGCCGGGCGCGTCCCGCACGGTGCGCGTCTCGCTGACCACGCGCCGGTAAACTGCAGTGCGTGAGTGCGTGGGTGCGTGAGTGCGTTTACCGCAGTCAAGCGCACTGACGCACTGACGCACTCACGCACTTTTCTGTCGATGGAACGATTCCGTAAGCTGGTCTTCTGGTGCCACCTGGTGGCGGGCGTGTTCGCGGGGGCCGTGGTGCTGATCATGTCCGTGACGGGTGTGCTGCTCACCTACCAGCGGCAGATGACGCTCTGGGCGGACATGCGGTCGCTGGAGGCGGCGCCGCCCTCGCCCGGGGCGCAGCGGCTGGCGCCGGCGGCGCTGGTGGAGCGCGTGCTTCGTACCGAGAAGGGCGCGCCCACCGCGCTCACCTGGCGCGCCGGGGCGGACATGCCGGTGCAGGTGGCGTTCGGGCGGGAGCGCACCGTGTTCGCCAGCGCGTATACGGGCGAGGTGCTGGGGCAGGGAGGGACCGGGATGCGCGCGTTCTTCCGCAAGGTCACCGACCTTCACCGCTGGCTGGGCGCGGGCGAGGAGCGGCGGCCGCTGGGGAAGATGGTGACGGGCGCCAGCAACCTGGCCTTCCTCTTCCTGGTGGTGAGCGGCTTCTACCTGTGGTGGCCCAGCGAGTGGAGCCGCCGGATGCTGCGCAGCATCACCTGGTTCCGCCGCGGCCTGCGCCCCAAGGCGCGCGACTTCAACTGGCACAACACCATCGGCTTCTGGTCCGCGATCCCGCTCTTCTTCGTCGTGCTCTCCGGCGTCGTGATCTCGTACCCCTGGGCCTCCAGCCTGGTGTACCGCGTGGTGGGCGAGGCCCCGCCTCCTCCGGCGGAGGGCGCTGGCGGGCGGGGAGGTGGCAAGCCCGTCCCGGCCTCCGTGGCGCTCGCCGGGGTGGACGCGTTCTGGCCGCGCGTCACGGAGCGCGTGCCCAGGTGGCGGATCATCACCCTGAACCTCCCGCGCAAGGCGGACGCGCCCTTCGTCTTCAGCATCGACCGCGGCAACGGCGGCGAGCCCCAGAAGCGCGCCTCCCTCACCCTGGACCGCGCCACGGGCCGCGAGACGAAGTGGGAGCCCTTTGCCGCGACCTCCCCGGGCCGCCGGCTGCGCTCCATCCTCCGCTTCGCGCACACGGGCGAGGTGCTCGGCATCCCCGGCCAGACGCTCGCGGGCATCGTCTCGCTGGGCGCCGCCGTCCTCGTCTGGACCGGCCTCTCCCTCAGCCTGCGCCGCTTCCGGGCGTGGCGGGGGCGCAGCGCCCGCTGAACAGCGATCTCACAAAGAGACACGGAGGCACAGAGGAGAAGGTCTTCTCTGTGCCTCCGTGTCTCTTTGTGAGATTCTGGTTCTGGCATGCATCTGGCCCGGCTCCGCTGGAACGACTGACGAGAGGATGTGATATGCGATGGTTGCTGGTTCTAGCGGCGCTGGCCGCGTGCTCGCCCGGGGAGCACGAGTACGATTCGGACAACGATGCCGAGGAGCCGCAGGGGCGTCCGCAGGCGCAGCAGCCTGCCGCGCCACCTCCCGCGCCGCCGGCGCCCGTGAGCGCGGCGGACTCGGCCACGCTGCGGGCGCGCATCGCCGCGCGGGGCGACTCGGTGCGGGCCGCGTTCGCTCGGGGGAAGCCGCTGGGGGCCAGCGAGATCGGGTGGCTGCGAAAGGATGTGAACCGCACGCAGGTGGCCACCGCGCAGTCGCTGGGGGTGCGCGCGCACGGCGAGACGCAGATCCAGCAGCTCGTGCGGCAGGGGCGGCTGGTGGCGCTGGGGGACAGCACCGACTACTGGATCCTGCGCAAGATGGACCACTCGGTGCCCTACGTGACGCCGGACGCGCGCGCGCTGCTGGTGCAGGTGGGCCAGCGCTTCCACGCGCGGCTGGACAGCCTGGGGCTCCCGCGCTACCGCATCAAGGTGACCTCCGCCCTGCGCACCGGCGCCACGCAGGCCGAGCTGCGAAAGATCAACTCGTACGCCTCGCAGACGGCCAGCGCCCACGAGTTCGGCACCACCATGGACGTATCGCACGAGCGCTTCGCCGCCCCCGCGCACGGCGCCGGCCCCGCGGCCGGGATGGAGGCCGAGGCGCTGGACGAGCTGGGGAAGGAGCACGCCAAGGTGCTGCAGGGCGAGCTCGGCCGCACCCTCATCGAGCTGCGCGCCCGCGAGCTGCTCCACGTGATGATCGAGAACAAGCAGCCGGTTTACCACTTCACCGTACGCCAGCGCCTGGCCGCACGCTGAACGGCGGGCCTCATTCCGGATACGCTCGACGCCTCCGCCGCGAGGGGCTGAAGCCCCCCGCTGGAGGGACGGGAAGCCCGCTGAAGCGGGCTCGCCGCGAGCCTGCTTCAGCAGGCTTCCCGTGGTTCCAGCCCGGGGTTTCAACCCCCGGCGTTCCCCCCGGCGATGCCGCGACAGCACCGACCCATTCGGATTCCGTAGTGCACAGAAGCGGAGAGGCACAGAGACGACATCGTCCCTGTGCCTCTCTGGCGTTCTGGAGCGCTTTTCGGTATATATTCGGTTACGGAGATGGGCAAAAAAAGACCCCGGGTTGATCACCGACACGAGGTCGGGAGAGCAATAGCCCGGGGACTGTGGTTCAAAAATACCACGCTGACCGGCTCGGATCAAGACCGCTACCTGGACGCGCTCTGGAAGGTGCTTTCCCGGGAGCGCTTGGAGGGTGGCTACGGCGGGGCGGTGATGCCCCGCCCGGATGCCATCACCCGCTACCTGTGGAACATCGCCCTGTGCGAAGCCCTGTACCCTTCGCTCCATGCACTCGAGGCCGCGCTTCGCAACACCGTCTTCGCGGCGGGCGACGCGGCCTATCCGTTCACCGGCCCTCCAGGTGCCGGGCAGACCCCCTGCTGGCTGGACATGCCGGGGGTCCTGCTCGGCGACGAGCCCAGCAAAGTAGCCGCGGCCAAGCGCCGGTTGAAGGAAGCCGGCAAGCCGCTCGAGCCGGGCCGGGTGGTGGCTGAGCTGACCTTCGGGTTCTGGACCGCGCTGTTCGACGTGCGATATGAGAGCACGAAGATCCTGTGGCCCCGGCTCTTCGGCCAGAAGATCTTCGCGGATGCTCCCAGGAGCAGGCGGAGCCGCAAGGCGCTTTCCCCGCTGCTCAACCGGATCCGGCTGCTGCGGAACCGCGCCTTCCACCACGAGCCGATCTGGCACTGGAGCGACCTTCCGGCGCAGCATGCCCTCACGCTGGATCTGGTCGGCTGGATGAGCCCATCCTTGCGGCGAACCGTGGAGGCTCTCGACCGGTTCGGCGCGGTCCACGCCGCGGGACTGGCGCCGTTTCGACACCTGCTGGGCAATGTCGCCGTGGAACGGAGATGAGCCATCCTCCGTGCCCCTGCGCCTCTGTGTGACCCCCCGCCGTTCAGGGCACGGGAATGGCAGGTGCCCACCGGCACACGCACCGCCGCGCCCAGCAGAAAAAGCAATTGCCGATCGAACAGTATCGCCGCCAACTGGAGACGGTGGCGGAGAACGCATCGCTCGCGCTCTTCATCATGGACGAGCGCCTCCACTGCACGTACATGAACGCCGCGGCGGAGCGCCTCACCGGGTACACGCTGGCGGAGGTGCAGGGGCGCACGCTTCACGAGGTGGTGCACCACACGCGCCCGGACGGGCGCCCGTACCCCATCGAGGAGTGCCCCATCGGCACCTCGGCTCCCGCGAACATGCGCGAGCAGGGGGAGGAGGTGTTCGTCCACAAGGACGGGCACTTCTACCCGGTGGCGTTCACCGCGTCGCCCATCCACGAGGGGGGGCGCACGGTGGGCGCCGTCATCGAGGTGCGCGCCATCGCCGGGGAGCGGCGGGCGGAGGCGGAGCGCCAGGCGCTGCTGGAAGCGCTGGAGACGGAGCGCTCGCGCCTGGCGAGCGTGTTCCAGAACGCCGCGTCGTACATCGCCGTGGTGCGCGGGCCGGACCACGTGTTCGAGCTGGCCAACCCCCTCTACCGCCGCCTCACGGGGGAGCGGCCGCTGGTGGGGCTGGCCGCGCGCGACGCGCTCCCGGAGCTCGCGGAGCAGGGGTACATCGGCCTGCTGGACGAGGTGCGCCGCACCGGCGAGCCGTACACCGCCACCGAGGCCCCCGTCGCGTACGGCAACGCGCCGCACGCGCCGCCGTCGCTCCACTACATCAACTTCGTCTACCAGCCCATCGCCGACGCCGCGGGCGAGGTGTGGGGGATCCTGGCGCACGGGGTGGACGTGACGGAGCAGGTACTCGCGCGCCGCGAGGTGGAGCGCGCGCGGGACCTCACGGCGCGGCTGCAGGCGCTCACGGCGGCGCTGGCCGCCACCACCACCCCGGACCAGGTGGCGGAAGTGGTCGTGGCGCAGGGCGTGGTGGCTACCGGGGCGGCCACGGGGATGCTGGCCGTGCGCGACCGCGCCACGGGGAACGGAGCGTCGATCCTGGGGCAGACGGGGCTCACCCCCGACGTGGTGGCGGAGTACACCCAGTTTCCGCTCACGGCGCGGGGGCCGGCGGCGGAGTCCATCCGCACCGGCGAAGCGTTCTTCCTGGAGAGCCGCGCGGAGCTCGTCGCCCGCTTCGCCGGCGCGGAGTGGATGTGGGCCAGCATGGGGACGCACGCCGTGGCCACGGTGCCGCTCACCGTGGCGGGCGACACCATCGGGGCGATGTCGTTCACCTTCACGGCCGAGCGCTCCTTCCCTCCCGAGAGCCGCGGCTTCTTCATGGCGCTGGCCCGGCAGTGCGCGCAGGCGCTGGAGCGCGCCCGCCTGGTGGACGCGGAGCGCGAGGCGCGCGAGATGGCCGAGCGCGCCGCCGAGCGCGTGCGGCGCCTCCAGCGCCTTACCGCGCGCCTGAACGAGGCCGTGGGCCGCGCGCAGATCGCGGACGTGATCCTGGAAGGGGGCCTGGCCGCCATGGGCGCCGACGCGGGGTCGCTGGCGCTGGTGCACGCGGGTCCCGACGGGCGGCCCACCCACTTCGAGGTCATGCGCACCCGCGGCTACGCGGAAGCCGTGGCCGCGAAGTACCACTCCTTTCCCGTGGCGCCCGGAGACCCTCTCTCCGAGGCGGTGCTGCGGCGCGAGTCCGTGCTGGTGGGCTCGCCCGAGGAGTGGCGGCGGGATTATCCGGGAGCCAGCGAGGACCTGGGTGGCTTGGGATATGGCGCCTTCGCGGCGGCCCCCGCCTCGGTGGGGGACCGGATGCTGGCGGCGCTCTCCTTCAGCTTCATCCTGCCGCAGCGCTTCGACGAGGGCACGCGCACCTTTTTGGCCACCCTCACCGAGCAGTGCGCCCAGGCGCTGGAGCGCGCCCGCCTCCACGAGGGGGAGCTGCGCCAGGCCGAGCGGCACGCGGCGCTGCTGGAGACCATCCAGGACGCGTTCGTGGCGCTGGACCTGGAGCTCCGCTACACCTACGTGAACCCGCGCGCCGAGCTCATCCTGGGCCGCCGCGCGGAGGAGCTGCTGGGGATGCGGCTGGAAGAGGCGTTTCCCGCCGCGTCCGGCTCCCCGGTGCTCGAGGCCCTCCGGCGCACGCTGGCCACGGGGGAGGGCACGCAGGTGGAGGCGTTCAGCCCCGTGATCCACCGCTGGACGGAGGCGCGCATCTACCCGGGGCCGGACGGGGTGTCGCTCGTGTTCCAGGACGTCACGGAGCGGCGCCGCACGCAGGAGGCCGCCGCCCTGCTGGCCGAGGCCAGCCGCCTCCTCTCCGCGTCGCTGGACTACGAGTCCACGCTGCGCGCGGTGGCGGACGCGGCGGTGCCCCGGCTGGGCGACTGGTGCGCGGTGGACGTGGTGGACGACCCCGCCGCGCGCGAGTGGCCCCCGCGCATCCACCGGCTGACGGTGGTGAACCGCGACCCGGAGAAGCTGGCCCTGGGCGCGGAGCTCACCGCGCGCTTCCCGGTGGACTGGGCGGCCGAGGGCGGCTACGCCGGCGTGCTGCGCGAGGGCGAGCCCTTCTTCGTGCCGGACGTGAGCGACGAGATGCTGGTGGCCCTGGCGCGCGGCGAGGAGCACCTCCGCCTCCTGCGCGCCCTCCACTTCTCGTCGGTGATGGTGGTGCCGCTGGTCGCGCGCGGCCTCAGCCTGGGGGCGCTCACCCTGTGCATGACCGAGTCCGGGCGCCGCTACGACGAGCGCGACCTGGCGCTGGCGCGCGACCTGGCGCAGCGCGCGGCCGTGGCCATCGACAACGCCCGCCTCCTGCGCGACGCCGAGCGCGCCCGCGCCGACGCCGAGACCGCCAACCGCAGCAAGAGCGAGTTCCTGGCGACGATGAGCCACGAGCTGCGCACCCCCCTCAACGCCATCGACGGCTACGCGGAGCTCATCGAGATCGGCGTGCACGGCCCCGTGAGCCCGGCGCAGGCCGAGGCGCTGGGCCGCATCCGCCGCAGCCAGAAGCACCTGCTGGGGCTCATCAACGAGGTGCTCAACTACGCGCGGCTGGAGACGGGCGCCGTTCGCTACGACCTGCGCGTGGTGGACGTGGCCGGCGCGGTGGCCGAGGTGGAGCCGCTGATCCTGCCGCAGGTGAGCGCCCGCTCCCTCACCCTGCGCACCGAGCGCGACGGCCCCGTGGCGGCGCAGGCGGACGAGGAGAAGCTGCGGCAGATCCTGGTGAACCTCCTCTCCAACGCGGTCAAGTTCACCGACCCCGGCGGCCTCATCCGCATCGAGGTGCGCGGCCGCGGCTCGGTGGTGGAGGTCGCCGTGCACGACACCGGCATCGGCATCGCGCCGGACAAGCTGGAGGCCGTCTTCGAGCCTTTCGTGCAGGTGGGCCGCGCCCTCAACAACCCCACCGAGGGCACCGGTCTGGGCCTGTCCATCAGCCGCGACCTGGCCCGCGCCATGGGCGGCGACCTCACCGTGCGCAGCACCCCCGGCGAGGGGAGCACCTTCACCCTCACGCTTCCCGCCGCGGAAACAGCATGACTCACACAGAGACACGGAGGCACAGAGATGACTTCGTCTCTGTGCCTCTGTGCCTCTGTGCCTCTGTGTGAGATCAGCTCCGTGGCGCGAGCTCGAACACGCCGATGGGGCGCGGCGCAGTTTCCTCGCCCAGGTTCCACTTGGTGATCCCCACCCGCCATTCCTCCTCCAGCGTTTCCAGGAAGCGGATGCTGACGCCGCGGAAGGGGTCGGAGAGGAGGACGCGGCCGCCGGGCGCCAGGTTGCGCGCGAAGATCTGGCGGAGGAAGGGCTGCATCGACTCGCCATAGAGGATGTCCGAGCCCAGGATGAAGTCGTAGCGCTCCGCGTCGTCCCACTCCGTCCAGTCGGCGAGGCGGTACTCGATGGACGAGGCGCCGTTGAGCTGGCCGTTGCGCCGGCATACGGACATGGGCATTTCGTGGCGGTCGGTCTGCACCACGCGCGCTCCCAGCGACGCGGCCACGATCCCCGGCAGCCCCGTGCCGGCGCCCAGCTCCAGCACGCGCTTGCCCCGGAAAGCCTCCGCCCGCGCCGCCACCTCGTGCGACAGCGCGATGGCGGCCGGCCAGAGCGCCACGCCGTAGGGCAGCCGGTCCCGCAGCTCGCGCAGGAACTCCTGCTCGTCGTCGTGGGTCAGCACCACGCCCGTGTGCAGCAGGGTCCACTCGTGCCCGCCCAGCCGCAAGCGCGACTCGTGGAGCGGAAAATCACCCGCGGTCGTGTGCAGCACCTGTGGCTGGGTGTCCATCCGTTCTCCTCTGTGTCTCTGTGCCTCTGTGTGAGATCGCCGTTCTCCGTACGGAGGTGAGCGCCCGGCCCGTCGCGGCGTCCTCGCCCGCCAGCAGTGCGGACACGGATACGCGAAGCGCGGCCGCGAGCCGCGCCAGGGTATCGAGCCGCGGGTTGGCGTCGCCGCGCTCGATCTCCGCGATCCGCGGCTGGCGCACGCCGATCCGCTCGGCGAGATGCGCCTGCGTGAGGCCAAGCCCGGTGCGCAGACGGTAGACGTTGCTGGCGAGGATGAAAGGCGGATCCACGTCCGCCGCGACGGCTCGGATCTCGGGATTCGCTTCGGTGAGCTGTCCGAAGAAGTCGTCTGCACGCACCGTCATATCTCCTTGCAGTTACGCTCGATCCAATCGATCCGGAGCCCCTCGGCCTCTTCGATGAGCGCCTCGTAGGCGCGGCCTCGGCCAAGGTCGCGACGGTGCTCCACGGAGGTGAGAACGACCAGCGCGCCATCGCACGGCGAGGCGAAGAACGGAAGGCCGTAGGCCGCGTGACCGCTCTGCACCCGCAGTACGTAAAGATGCTTGCTGGGCCGCTTGATCAGGCCGCTCTGCAGTGCATCGTCCAGCAACTGCTGGCGCAGCAACGAGATCTTGTTCTGAATGGTGCGAATGCCACGTGGATCGCTGCGCCCGATCCGCATCAAGTCGTTCCGGATCCTCGACTGGCCCTGTGCATCTTCGTAGAGCAACACATCGCGGAGGTACTTCGCAGTCATCCGTAGTCCAGGTTCGATTATACGTTAAGTAGTATAATCGCGCAAGCACCTCATCCCTCCATCCAGCAAATGGATGCTGGGCGGCGCCCCCGCGGTCACATATGCGACACCGCACGACGCGTGCTGCTTTCCACCGGCCTTCTTCCTGAAACCGACAACGTCTCGCGCGGGAGCGCCAACGAGCCTGCGAGGCCACGAAACGCGCGGCGTGGGGTCGGCGAGTTAGAGGGCTGGCCGTTCGGTAGCGGATTGCCGCTCTGCACCGGGGGAACACCTGGCGGATAGCTGCGACCAGGAAACCGTGGGGGCGGCAAGCATCCGATTACGTGGTAACCTGAGGCGAGCTCCGCGTAGGTGCGGAAGGAAATTCTCTCGCCCGCGACCGCGATTGGTGCGGCAGGTGGCGTGACGCGGGTGGGGGGCGTTCTTTCCCGGCCCCCGGGCAGCGCGTACTTTGGTGCGATGCGCGCGCACGCGCTCCGCCAGCCCACCCCGTTCCCCCGACCGCCGGTGGCCAGAGCCACGACCCGCAAGAAGGCGAAAGCTCCGCTCGACGTGTCGGTGGAGCACGATGTGGACTCCGGCTTCTGGACGCAGTTCAACCAGACGCCCGGGAAGCCGCGCGAGCGCGTGGACCTGGCCCTCAAGATCCGCGGGCGGCCGGGGACGTGGCTGCACGAGTCGCTCCTGGCCCGCGGCATGGAGGGGATCACCTCGTACAGCACCGTCCACCGCTACCTCACGGGGGCGGTGGAGAACCCGCCGATGGCGTTCTGGGAGGAGTCGGCGGCGGTGCTGGGGTTCCGGGCCGGGTGGTTCATCCTGGGCGAGGGCGAGCCGACCGAGGAGGGCGAGCAGCGCCGCGCCGCCCCCCGCAGCCAGGAGCGAGACGACGCCATCGACGCCGCCATCGCACGGGGCTTCCCCTACCTCAACGACCTCCGCGGGCTGGGGCGCACCGCGGTGCGCGAGGCGCACGTGGAGCTGGTGCGGCGCGCCGAGCTCCACCTGCGCGCGGCCGGCACGGGGTACGACGCGGCGCGGCTGCGCGTGCAGATCGCCGAGGAGCTGGGCCGGGCACTGAGCGAGCCGCTGGGGATCTCGCACCGCGCGGGCGGGGCGCGCGAGCGCCTCACCGACCGGCAGATCCACGACTACACCGTGCTCATGGTGCAGGCCATCCTCGCCACCCTCCCCGCGGAGCTGTAGGTCCTGAGTCCTGGGTCCTGGGTCCTGAGTGCGAAGTGCCGAAATGCGTGGATGATACACGGTCTGGAAACTTAGGACTCAGCACTCAGGACCCAGGACTATCTACTTAGAAGCGCGTCTCGGCGCCGATCCCCGCCGCCAGCCGGTCGCGGCTCTGGCCCCGTGTGAGCTCTTCCCGCTCGTATCCGGCGGACCAGCGTAGGGCCAGGCCGGTGCGGAGGGGGAACCTGCCGTACAGCGCCGCGCGGTACGACTGCGTACGCCCCAGCTCGAACTCCAGCGGCGACTCGGTGGGCGCGGTGCCCGCCCCGGCCGAGAAGGTGACGTGCGAGTCGCCGTCGGACAGGTAGCGGCGGACGAGGATGGTGCCCGACCGGGCGGTGCCGTCGTCGCGCGGGGTGACGTAGGGGCGAGCGGAGAGGTAGTAGCGGCCCGTATAAGCGCCCAGCGAGCCGGTGAGGATGGTCACCCCCTCGTCCGCGAACTCCAGCCGGCGGGCGCCCAGCGATGCCTCGCCCCCGCGCCCGAAGGCGCCGTACAGCTCCGCGCCGTAGCGGAGCTCGGGGAAGATGCTGGAGGGCGAGTACCCCGCGTTGAGGTAGCCGTAGAAGCGCCGGCTGATCCGCGGGTACGCTTCGGCCTCCACCTGGTAGCCGTCCTGGCCGAAGCGGTGCGCGTAGTTGGTGCGCGCCACCAGGGTGACGGGCGCCGACTTCCGGGACAGCTCCGCCGTCACGGTGTGCCACGCGTCCGGCGCGGCGTCGCCGCCGGTAAAGGTGGTGAGGCCGTACTCCACCGAGGCGCGAAAGGGCGTCTCCGCCGCGGCCTCGCGCGGGTCCGGCACTTCCTGCGCGCCCGCCGCGCCCGCCGCCAGGCACGCGATCAGCGCCAATCTGGTCGCCATCATTTCCGGGATCCTATGGGCATCGATTCAATGGGACTCACACAGGGGCACGGAGGCACGGAGATGAGCTCTTCTCTGTGTCTCCGTGCCCCTGTGTGAGATTGCAGTTTCCATGCGCCTCTCCACGCGCTCGCTGATCGACCTCGGCTTCGCCATCGCGCTGCTGGTGCTGCTGGTGGTCTCCGCGGTCGCGTTCCGGAGCCTTTCGACGCTGCGCACGGACGAAGACGCCGTGGTGCGGAGCCAGCAGGTGCTCCGCGTGCTGGAAGGGGTCGTTTCGCGCCTGGCGGACGCCGAGACGGGGCAGCGCGGCTACCTGCTGACCGGCCAGGAGCGCTTCCTGGAGCCCTACGAGGGGGCGGTGCGCTCCATCGACGGCGAGCTGGTCACGCTGGACACCCTGATCACCGACCACCGCTCCGAGCGCCGCTACGTGGCGACGCTGCGGCTGCTGGCCGCGCGCAAGCTCGCCATCATGGGCGAGACGGTGAGGCTGGGGCGGGCGGGCGAGTTCGGCCGCGCCATCGCCATCGTGCGCCAGGGGACGGGCAGGGAGATCATGGACCAGATCCGCCGCGTGGGCGCCGAGATGGTCCGCGACGAGGAGACGGCGCTGGTGCGCCGCCGCCAGGTGGCCGTGCGGAGCGCACGGCGGGCCCTGTGGACCATCGGCGCGGCGACGGTGCTCGCCTTCCTGCTGGTGGGGATCGCGCGCTTCGCCATTCTGCGCGGGCTGCAGGCGCGCGACGAGGCGCAGAGTGCGCTGCGCCGCAGCGTCCAGTCCCTGCGCCGCCTGTACGAGATCACCTCCGCGCCCGCCGGCGCCGACAAGTTCCAGGGCCTGCTGGAGCTGGGGTGCGACCACTTCGGCCTGGCCAGCGGGGTGCTGGCGAGGGCGCGCGGCGACCGCTGGGAGGTGGTGGCCGCCCACCCGCCGCACGGCGAGGTGCGCGCCGGCGCCACGCTGCTGCAGCCGCCCGGGGGGGAGGGCGCGCGCCTGGAGGCTCCCGTGCGCGTGGCCGGGCGCGACGACGGCACCCTGTGCTTCATGGACCCGCGGCCGCTCGCCACGCCCGTGCAGGAGGGCGACCGCGACTTCCTGCGCATCCTGGCCCAGTGGATGGGGGGCGAGATCGAGCGCGGGCAGGCGGAGGCCGTGCTGCGGGGCCGAGAGGAGCGCTACCGCTCCCTGGTGGAGAGCGCCAGCGACCTCATCTACACCACCGACCACGAGGGGCGGCTCACCTACGTCAACCCGCCCTTCGTGAAGACGGTGGGGTACACGGAGGCCGAGCTCCTGGGGCGACCCGCCCTGGGCCTGGTGCGCGACGACCAGCGGCGCGAGGTGCAGCGGTTCTACCGCGAGCAGTGGGACGAGGTGCGCCCGGTGAGCTACCACCGTGTCCCCATCGTCACGCGCGACGGGCGCGAGGTGTGGCTGGGGCAGAACTGGGTGCTCCTCACCGAGGGCGGCGAGGTGGTGGGCGCCCAGGTGGTGGCGCGCGACATCACCCGCCAGTACGAGACGGAGCGGATGAAGGACGAGTTCCTCTCCGTGGTGAGCCACGAGCTGCGGACGCCGCTCACGGCGATCCGCGGGAGCCTGGGGCTGCTCGCCAGCGGCAAGATGGGGACGCTGCAGGAGAGCGGGCAGCGCATGCTGGAGATCGCCGCGCGCAACACGGACCGCCTGGTGCGGCTCATCAACGACCTGCTGGACCTGGAGAAGATGGCGTCCGGCAAGGAAACGCTGGAGCGCCGCGCCGTTCCCGCCGCGGACATGGTGTCGCAGGCCGCGGAGGTGATGCGCACGATGGCGGCGCAGGCCGGCGTCACGCTCACTTCCTCCGCGGGCGAGGCCATGGTCTGGGCCGACCCCGACCGCGTGCTTCAGGTGCTCACCAACCTCCTCTCCAACGCCATCAAGTTCTCGCCCGCGGGGGGCGCGGTGCGGCTGGAGGCGGAGCGGGCGGGCGACGAGGTGCTCTTTCGCGTGCGCGACGAGGGGCGCGGCATCCCGGCCGACAAGCTGGAGTCCGTGTTCGAGCGCTTCCACCAGGTGGACTCGTCCGACGCGCGCGAAAAGGGCGGCACCGGGCTGGGGCTCCCCATCGCCCGCAAGATCGCCGAGCAGCACGGCGGGCGCCTGTGGGCCGAGAGCGAGTGGGGGAAGGGGAGCACCTTCACCCTGGCCCTCCCCCTTCCGCACGAGCTGAGCGCTCCCGAGGCGGCTCCGCTGGTGCTGGTGTGCGACGACGACGGCGCCATCGCGGCGATGGCGCGCGACGTCCTGGAGCGCGAGGGGTACCGCGTGGCCATCGCCCGCGACGGCGAGGAGGCGCTCTCTATCGCGCGCGCGCGCCCGCCCGCCGCCATCCTGCTGGACATGAGGATGCCGGGGATGGGCGGCCCGGCCACCCTGCGCGCCCTGCGCGCGGACCCCGGCACGCGCGACATCCCCGTGGTCATCTTCAGCGTGCTCAGCGAGATGGACGCGGGCGCGGGGATCGCGGACGTGGCCGGGTGGCTCACCAAGCCGGCCGAGGGCCCCTCCATCGTGGACGCCGTGGAGCGCGCCCTGGCCGGCGACGTCCCGCGCTGCGACGTGCTGATCGTGGAGGACGACGACGGGATCGCCGGAGTGCTGCGCGAGCTCTTCAGCGGCCACGGGGTGACCACGCTGCACGTGCGCACGGGTGCCGAGGCGGTGGAGGCGAGCCAGCGCATGAAGTTCGAGCTGCTGGTGCTGGACCTGGGCCTGCCGGACACGGACGGCTTCGCCGTGATCGACTGGCTGCGCCGCCACGACGTGCTGCGCCACCTCCCGGTGATGGTCTACACGGCCCGCGACGTGGACGACCGCGACCGCGAGCGCCTGGGCGTGGCCGAGGTGATGACCAAGAGCCGCGTGTCGCTGGAGCAGTTCGAGCAGCGCGCGGCCGAGCTGCTGGGCCGGGTGGTGCGGGGGAAGGGCGAGAATTAGCCTTTCTCTCTGTGTCTCCGTGCCTCTGTGTGAGACCGCGGTTGCTCCTTATCTTCAGCCCGAGCCACACCGCCACCCGCGACGAGAACATCCCGTGACCCACCTCCGCACCGCGCCGCTCCTGGCCGCGATCCTGGCCGCCCATCCGCTGGCCGCGCAGGGCGCCGCCGAGGGGCCGCGTACCTACACCGCCCAGCCCACGGCCGCGGCCATCCGCCCGGCGGACGCCATGTCGCGCCTGTACGTGCTGGCCCACGACTCCATGAAGGGGCGCGAGGCCGGGCGGCCCGGCAACGTGATGGCCACCGACTTCATCGCCGCCGAGCTGCGCCGCGCGGGGCTGGAGCCGATGGGGGAGAACGGCACCTTTTTCCAGGCCATCCCCCTGGTGACCAAGGGGCTGGGCCGCGGCGCCACCCTTTCGGTGGACGGCGCCGCGCTCACCCTGTGGCGGGACTGGGCGCCGCTCCCCACCACGGAGAACGTCTTCCCCTTCACCCCCGCGCTCAGCGCCGCGGGCGCGCAGGTGGTGTTCGGCGGGCGCATCGGCGGGGAGATGATCCCGGCCGAGGCGGCGCGCGGCAAGGTCGTGGTGCTCCTCCCCCCGCTGGGCGCGGACGGCAGGCCGGAGGGGCGCTTCTGGGGCGCGCAGCGCACCAACCCGTACCCCGCCGCCGCGGCCGTCGCCATCGCCTCGCTGGACGTTACCTCCGAGGCCATCCTGGAGTACATCCAGGCGGAGCGGACGGAGCTCTCGGACGGCGCGGGCGCCGCGGAGGCGCCGGGCTCGGCCGGGTTCCTGGTGAGCGCGGCGGCGGCGGAGCGGATGCTGGGCGCCGCGCCGGCCGGGCTGCGGCCGGGCGCCGCGGGGCGCGCGGTGAGCGGCGCCTTCACCTTCGGCGGGCAGCCCGCGGCGGCGCCCGCCCGCAACGTGGTGGCCGTGCTGCGCGGGAGCGACCCGGCGCTGCGCGGGCAGTACGTGGTGATCAGCGCCCACAACGACCACGTGGGCACCACCGCCACCCCGCTGGACCACGACTCGGTGCGCGCCTACAACCGGGTGATGCGTCCCCAGGGCGCCAACGACCGCCCCGGCCAGCCCACGGCGGCGCAGGCGGCCCGCATCCGCGCGCTGGCGGACAGCATGCGCCGGGCGCACGGCGGAGCGCGCCTGGACTCGGTCTTCAACGGCGCGGACGACGACGGGAGCGGCACCGTGGCCCTGCTGGAGATCGCCGAGGCGATGGCCGCCGCGCCGCGCCGCCCGCGCCGCTCCATCCTCTTCGTGTCGCACACGGCGGAAGAGGCGGGGCTCTTCGGCTCGCAGCACTTCACCGACCATCCCACGGTGCCGCTGGACTCCATCGTGGCGGCGCTCAACATGGACATGGTGGGGCGCGGCCGGGCGGAGGACATCCGCGGCGGCGGCCCGGGGTACATCCAGATGATCGGCTCGCGGCGCCTCTCCTCGCAGCTCGGCGCGGCCATCGACTCGCTCAACGCCGGCCGCCCGCAGCGGATGCAGGTCGACTACTCCTTCGACGCGCCGGGCCACCCGCTCAACCGCTACTGCCGCAGCGACCACTTCATGTACGCGCGCTACGGCATCCCCATCACCTACTTCTCGCGCGGCTACCACGTGGACTACCACCAGGTGGGCGACGAGCCGCAGTACATCGACTACGAGGGGCTCACGCGCGTGGCGGGCTTCGTACGCGACATCGCCTTCGCCGTGGCCGACCGCCCCGCCCGCCTGGTGGTGGACGGCCCGCGGCAGGACCCCAACGCTCCCTGCCGGCAGTAACAAAGCCTCACACAGAGACACAGAGGCACGGAGAAGATGTTCTTTCTCCGTGCCTCTGTGTCTCTGTGTGAGCCCTGTATTTTACGCCCCCGCTTCCACCCGCTCCACGGATGCGGCGGCCGGGCCCTTGGCGCTGTCCACGAGGTCGAAGACGACGTGGTCGCCCTCGGCCAGCGTGCGGAAGCCCTGGCCCACGATGGCGGAGTAGTGGACGAAGCAGTCCTTGCCCCCGTTCTCGGGGGTGATGAAGCCGAAGCCCTTGGCGTCGTTGAACCACTTGACGGTGCCGGTGTTGCGCATTGCGGTACTCCCTTTTCGGTGGTGCGGGGTGTGTACGGAGGTGGCCCGGCGTCCGGAGGCTCCGGACGGGAACCGGGGTGCTGCGGTGCGGAACAACGTAATCCGCGCCACATTTAGGGTCAAGTTCGCCGTCGCGGGCTCCGCGGGGAGCCCGCGCGGGGGTCAGGAGCGGCTCACGTGGGCCACCGTCTCCAGACGGCGGGCGGCCTCGCCGGTGAAGGCGCCGGTGGGGTTCCAGCGCTTCTGGATCCAGGGGTGGATCACGGCGTAGCCCAGGAAGAGCACCACCTCGAAGGTGTGGTCCACCCACGCCCGGACGTTCGCCTCCAGCTCGGGGGTCACCTCGGCCACGCCGTACGTGGCAAGCATCGCCAGCAGGTAGCCGGCGGCGAGCGCGGCGAGGCGCGCGCGGATCGATCTCATGGTCAGCTCCTCGGTTGGTTGGAACGATGCGCGCCCTGCTCGTCGGCGCGGTTGAGGCGGCGGTCGATGTGCTCCAGCGCGGCGGCCTGCGCCGCCTGGATTTCGGCCACGCCCTCCAGCTTGTCGGTGATGCGCTCCAGCGGCTTGATCACCTGCTCGGCGATGCGCGCCCACTGGTGGCGCTGCTCGGCTTCCATGGCGGCGCTGCGCACGCGCGCCTCGTCGATCCCCTCGCGCACCTGCAGGTAGAGGGTCTGCAGCGCCATCAGCCGGTCGCCGAACCCGTTCAGGTCCTGCCGGGTGGCAAAGGTGCGCCTCAGGCGCTCCACGAGCGCCAGGAGCAGCACGGTCAGTCCTACACCGCCGCCGATCAGCGCTGGGATCTCCAATGTCCAGCTCTGCGTCGCGATCACGTGGGTCCTGTCGTCCTTGGGTAGATGAGGCGAGCCCCACTCCCGGCGCTCTGCCGCGTGGAGCTCCGGGTGGTCTCCCGGATTCGTGGGGCACCACGAGGGGCCCCGCCCGGGCGCTGTGCCGGGGAGGCCTCTGCCGGCCGTTGTCGGATTGCCGAAGCGCGGGGGGAGCTTCCCCGCGGCGGGGCGCACAAAAAGGCCCCGGGCTCGGGCGCTGTGCCGAGCGGGGCCTGTGGCGGCTTGTGTTGGGGAGTTTTCCTGCTTAAATGTTAAAACAGTGTATCGCGTTCGTCAAGAGTGTGGCGGGTATTCATCGGATTCTCCCCGTTAGGTTGCGCCAGGCACACTCAGGGGGACGAGGGTGGCGCGGGCTCAACGACCCCGCGGAGGCGCGGGCTCGCACGTGACACTCGGCCACGCCACCTCATCCTCTACCGATCTCCGGCGCCGGTTCTCCGGCTCGCTGGCGGCGCGACCCCACCGTTACGGGCCGCGCCCAGAGGTCATGGAACCACCCGATCTCACCGATGTCCGGAGCGTGACCGAGTTGCTGAAGCTCGTTGCGAAGCCTCTCCAGTTGCACCGTTGCATCGCCCGGCCACGGTTCGAAGACCCCTTCCTTGAACTGGCCCAGACGGACGGTCTCGTCCGCCAGCAGGTGCGTAGCCACCTGGACGATGAGCTCCGTACGGCCGGCGCCGGAGATCTGCTCGTCTCCGAGTGATCGGCCGATCTGCCAAAGACCAACGTAGTCTTCGGCGCACTCAACCCTGAGCTCCTCGGCGAGTGCTCGAACGTCGGGCGTAAACATCGTCATGGGTTGACCTTGATCTGCTGGACCGGGAGGTTCGCAATGTTGACGATCGTCGCGGCGCTGTCTGGGCTGCGAGACATCACTGTACGCATTCCGACGGTGCCGCCGTTCGGCAGCCGCACCAATGTACCTGGGTACCCACCGGACAGCGGGGTGCCACCGGCTGGCAAGCGAGAAAACATCGTTTGTGCACCTGCCGTGTTCCCCGACAACTCACGAATCGTAGTGGCCGTAGCTCAGGCTGCCCATCCCGGTGCGCGGACCTCCGTAGGCGCCAGGGCCGGGGGCGCCTCCAGCTCGGCGCCGTGCACGTACTCCACGCGGCCGGTCTGATAAAGCCCGTCTTGAAGCTGGGAGCCAGCCCCGTGTCGCGCTCCATCATGGAGGGGCCGGCACCGCTCTGTCCCGGGGCGGCGATCTCGTAGACGAGCGGGTCGCCGTCCCAGATGGCGAGGCGCAACTGGCGGAAGCAGTTGCTGGTGCACGCGAACTCCTGGCGGGTGCGCACCAGTACCCGCCGGCCCAGTGCGTCGTAGCGGTACTCCTCGAACGCGCTCTTCTTCTCGAAGGCGGGCTCAAGCTGCTGGTCGCACCCCTGCCGGTTGTAATAGGGGTAGAACGACAGGCACCCGCGGCGGTCCACTACCCGCAGCCGCTCATCCGCTCCGTAGTAGTAGGTCGCCCGCTCGTCCGTGACCGCGTCCGTCGGCTCCTCATAGATCGATTGCCTCTGCCACTCCCGTGTGAGCCCATAGGGAGCCTTGCCTGCGCGGCGCGAGCCCGAGAAGACGCGGTTGCCCGCGGGATCGTAGGTGCTCGAATCGAACGAGAACGCCGGAAGCGAAGAGGACTGGGAACGGATCAGCCGCCCGGTGGCCGGCTCGTAGACGCGTGCGTACGTGTCCGCGTCGGCCGGAACGTACGTGGTGAGCGGAGCGGTTGCCCAGCGTATCGTAGCCGACCGCCGCGCTGTCGCCGGCGGGCAGGTAGGTACGGGTGGGGAGATCCGGCCAGCGCGAGTCGCCGTAGACGTAGCGCGTGATCGCGTCCCCCTGTCCATCGAGCGGATCGAGAACGGTATACGCCACCAGGTTGCCGCGCGCGTCGTACCCCGCCGCGCGAGTGAGGCCGTTCGGCTGGCGCACGCGGGTGACGAGCGCGGGATACACGGCATTTCCACGCGTGAGCAGCGTCGTGTCGCCGAGCGCGTTGACGATGCGGCGCGGCGCGCCCCAGCGGTCCAGCCACAGGCGGGTGTGGTCCAGCACGTCGGTGCGCGGCCCGTCCAGCAGGGCGAACGCCTGCGCGGTGTCCACGGCGGCGGCGAGCCCGAGGCTCTCCAGCGCGGTGAGCCGCGTCACGATGCTGTCGCCCGCCAGGTCCTGGCGCGACGAGGCGATCCGCCCGCCCGCGTCGTAGCGGAAGACGGTGGTGCGCCCCAGCCGGTCGCTCCGCGCCACGATGCGGCGCCGAGTGCCGTCCGCGTGGGTGAAGGCGACGCGGGTGCCGTCGGGGTCCTGGATGCTCAGCTCGTCGCCGACGCGGGTGAGGGTCACCGTCCGGGTCCCCTGCACGCCGGGCGCTTCCACGCGCTGGAGGAGGCCGTCCGCGCCGTACACGAAGCCGTACGACAGCGCGGAGCCCGCGGGCGGTACGCTCACGCTGCCCAGGCGCCCGCCCACGTAGCCGAAGCTCGTCTCGTATCCGATGCGGCTGCGCGTGGCGACGTGGTTCCCGGCCGCGTCGAAGCGCACGCGCACGCCGCAGGGAAGGACGCGCTCCCACCCGGTGCCGACGCGCTTCAGCGTGTCCGGACGGTCCAGCGAAGCGGCGCCCCAGACGGCGGTGTCGGCCGTGACGGTGTAGCGCCGCGTGCTCCCGTCGCCGCCCACCCACAGCAGGGGGCGGCCGGTGGGGTCCATCACCAGCCGCTCCAGCCCCGCCAGCCACCACCCCGCGCCGAAGGGGCTTTCGCGCCGGTTGACCACCACCAGCTCGCCGCGCGCGGTGTCGGCCACGACCGTGGTGCCGTAGTGGGCGCGCACCTCCAGGGCGTAGCGGTACGGGCCCGTTGCGTCGCCCCCGGCGTCGTAGCCCACGGCGATCCGCACGGGGCCGCCGCCGGGCCAGGCGGTTCCCTTCCACACCCCCTGCCCGCGAGGGGTGCCGTTGACCTTGAGGAGCGCCACCACGCGCGAGAGCCCCGCCGCGCCGAAGGGGAGCGTCACGTGGGCGGCCACCACGGGGTGGGGGCTGGCGTGCTGGCTGTTGTAGAGCAGCACGGGAGCGCGCGCCTGGTTGAGCGTGCGCACGGCGGGGAGGGCGTGCGCCAGGCGCAGGTCGCCGCACTCGGAGGCGGCGCCCGGGCCCACGGAGACGCTCAGGCACAGGTCGCGCTCCACGGCGGTGCCGGGGCTCACGTCCGCCACGCTCACCTGCGGCGCCGCCGTGCCGGTTGTCGCGTACGTGGACGCGCCGGACAGGAGCGTGCTCCCCGCCAGCAGCATCCGTCGAAACGTTTTTGTCATGTGATCTCCAGGATGGTGACGGACGCGAAGAGGCCCCCGGACCCGGCGTGTCGCCGAGCGGGGGCCTCTACCGGCCGTTGTCTCGTTGTGGGGGCCGTGGGGCAGCCAGAGGTGTCGTAGCTACATCGGTGACTCGCGTGTGCGCGGTCGCTCGGAGAGCCCAGCCATTGGCTGGACTCCCATATTACATCGACTGTAGAAACTCCTTCACCTCGTCTAAGGAGGCGGACCACTCCGAGATCGGTTCACCCTCCTCGCTGACCGTTCGCCGCGGAGGGACGGATGGGTACGGGTTCTCCTGATCGAACGGGGTATCCAAATGCTCGTAAAAACGGATCGCGTTCTGAATCCGGATCGTGGGCCCTGTTCGATACAGCGGCCACCAGAACACCATTGTGGAGGTCCGTGGATCTCCGATGGAGGTGATCAGACAAGAAGTCGGCTCACCCGATGTGATCCGCTCCAGCGCATGCCGCCAGTGACGTTCGTAATCTTCTTGGCGCCAGAACCCCAGGTCCACCTGGAAGTGTTCGGAGAAGTCTCCAATCTGGATCAAGCCGTATCGAACATCGTGCGGCTCGATTTCCCACCCTGCTTCCTCGGGTGGCACAAACCTGATCAGGAATGACATCGAAAGTCCTCAGTCGCCGATCCGATTCAGTGCGGCGTCGTAGGTGCCCAAGCGTTCGCCGGATCGGCTGAACATCTTCCACACTCCGCCAGTGTGGCTGTCGACATCCGGAGTGATCTGGTTCCGGCCATTTGTGAAGACCGGCTGACCGTGCGAATTGAAGTTGGGGTTCTTCAAAGTCTTATCATACCCTGCAGACCCGGCCAGATCCTTCGCCTGTGCGTTGGTCAGTCTGCCCGTGCCACGAACACGGGCACGATATCCTCCACCATCGGCGCTGTACCGACCGGAACTGGAGGCAGATCCTCCTCGATTCTCGAAGAGATCCGTGCGCCGTCTGAACCCGGGTGCGCTACCTACAGGGCTGTCGCATTCGCATGAGGCGGCGGATGCGACGATCTAAAGGGCGTTCTTTGCGACATCGGATGCGAATCCGGCCAGCTCGGTAGCTACGTCAAGTGCTACGTCAGCCGCTGGCTGTACGGCCTTCGCAGTTCCGAAAACGACGCACGCCGCCGGATTCCAGAAGCAGTTGCTCTGGGCGCTCAGCCCGTACGGATCACTATATCTATATGTGAGACTCCTATAACGGGAAACTACCAGGGTGACCCTCTGGCGGTGCCCCTCCAGCGTCTGTCCTCGGGGAGCGATGATCCTCCGCGTCCGCTACCATGGCGGATGCCGGTGCATCACTCCCGTACTTCAACCGAGAGGAGGAGACCCGATGCGTTCATCCAAACAGGCCCAGCAGCGGAGCCGGGCCCAGCTCGCGGCCGCGGTTGTCGGAGTCGACGCAGGGAAGTTCAAGCACTGTCTGGTCGTGCGCCCCCGCGGCGGCGCGGATTCCAAGCCCTTCACCTTCCACACCACGCGCGACGGCTTTGACCTCGCAGCCGAAAAGATTCTCGACCTCTCGGGAGGAGCCCCGTGTTCGCAGATCCTGGTGGGGATTGAGTTCGCCGGCGTATACGGCTTCACCTTCGCCTACTACCTCCAGCAGAAGGGCTTCCAGGTGGTGAGCGTACTCGCTTCCCACTCGAAGCGCTGGAAGGAGGTGATGCACAGCCAGGCGATCAAGACGGATGAGAAGGATGCCGGTACGATCACGGACCTCTTGGCGATTGGGCAGTTCGTCAGCTTTCCGTTCCTGAAGAAGGAATACGCCGAGTTGCGCTACCTGGTGAGCGCATGCGACAACGTCTCCATCCAGAGGACGGCGGCGCTGACCCGGCTCAAATCCGTGCTGCAGGTCGTCTGGCCCGAGTTCGAGCAGGTCTTCCCGAAGTTCCACTACATCACGCCCCTGAAGCTGCTGGCCCGCTATCCTGGACCGGCGGATCTGCTGAAGGCTCCCAAGCGCCAGGTGCTCAAGCTGCTGAAGGAGATCTCGCGCAACCACCTGGGCGAGAAGACGTACCAGCAGCTCGTCGCGGCGGCCGAACGCACCGTAGGGCTCCCGATCGCGCAGGGAGGTCGAGCGAAGACGGAGCGCTCGACGCCTCCCATTCCCCACCATGGAGCTACGCAGACCCCCTCGCGGCCGGGGAGGACGTAAGGGTGCGACATTGACAACTTGGGTAGAACTGATAGAGGGTGCCGGACGGCACCCTCCGATGAGCGTTGGCGTGAACTCTACGCTGTGGTGAGGGCGGCAGTTGCCGGCCCTGTGCACGACACTTGGTTGCGCCAACGCACCCCTGCAGCAGACCTCCGGCGTGGGCCTTGCGACCCGGTGGAGGCGTGGCATCGCCACGGCCTCGGATGAGACACTTGGCCGTGCCGGAGGTCTGCCGTTCTACCTACACAGTGCCAAGTTCATCCGACCCGCAGATCACCGTGTGGTGTGGATGATGCTCGTGCCGTTGTACATTGGCAACGCCCGTGAAATGCCTCGTCCAGCGGAGTAGGTAAGCTGTAGCTCGCTTGGAGTCCTCCACATGGCATTCACGTCTCCTCGTTTTGCTGCCATCGCTGCGGGGTCTTTGATCACGAGCACATTCCCGGGTTCGTCCGGCACGGAAGTTCCCAACTTCACGATGGAGACATTCAGCCCAGGTCCAGTCGTTGCGCCACACTCCCTCACGTACACGACTGCATCTTGCGCCCGATCTGGAGATGGGAGCCGCTCAAGTTCGTTGTTGACACACCCGGTACTATCCGCCTCGCACGCACTGAGGCTGAACATCGCGCCAAAGAAAGCGGCAACTGCTGGTGAATTTCTCATCGTGTGCACTCTCTTCGTGGATTCTCGGCTCACGGTATGTGCCATCCGCGGCGAATGAACTGGGCATCAAGAGTTTCTCCAATCGCACTCGGGTTAGTTTCCCTAGCCGCTTGGGATGCCTTCCCTACCGCGAAATCCTCAGTGAATAGCGTGCGGTTGGCTGTGTAGTAACCCCATGCAGCGTTACCAACCTTGTCGTTGTGGACGTAGAGTCCGCCCCCTGCGTTCCACAGTGTCCGAACACCATACCGGCGGTTTAGATCAGGTTTGAAGTCCAAGTCACCGCCGTGGTTCCTTGATTCGCGAGCAAATGATTAAGGATTGACGTAAGTGTCATCCTCGCTGCTGCCAAGGAACTTTGCCTCCCGATCAAGTGCGGCCGGATCGTTGACGAATCGGTAAGGCGTGTCACCAGCGATCGGTTTGCCATCAAGTCGGACCGTGGTGTTGCCCGACACCATAAAGTGCCGGTCCTCCCCTGCTCGTGTTACGCGGCCCGTTTGCTGGCCACGGGTGTTGTAGTAGAAGTCATCCAGTGGTGCCAACCCGTAGGGATCAGAATATCCCACCGGATCGCCATCCGCAAAGCCATAGAGGTTGATCCCGCCAGCGAGCCCAATGGGATCCTCTTGGGTAAAGCGCCCCTGCTCTGAGTCGTAGAAGCGGTTCCGGCGGTAGTGGAGGCCGGAGAACTCGCGCTGGCCGTAGATGAGGCTACCCATCCAGGTACGCGGCCCTCCGTAGCCGCGCCGGTACTGGCGGGCGGTCCACTCGTGCTGCGCCGGCCACTCGATGGTGGGGCACAGCTCCTCGGTGCCGGAGGTGGCGTTGCTCTTCGTGGTGTCGCTGCCGATCTGCGGGCCCACGGGCGGGGCGACGGCGGTGGACCACTCACGCGTGTAGCATTGCTCGATGGAGTAGCCGCCGTCGTAGGAGCCCTTCCAGTTGGCGAGCGGGATGTAGTAGCCGCCGCCGATGCTATCGCTGTACTCCGCGCGGTACAGGGCCAGGGGCGCGTCCAGCTCGGCGCCGTGCACGTACTCCACGCGGCCGGTCTGGTAGAAGCCCGTCTTGAAGCTGGGAGCAAGCCCCGTGTCGCGCTCCATCATGGCGGGCCCGGCGCCGCTCTGTCCGGGGGCGGCGATCTCGTAGAGGAGCTGGTCCCCGTCGTAGATGGCGCGGCGCAACTGGCGGAAGCAGTTGCTGGTGCACGCGAACTCCTGGCGTGTGCGCACCAGTACGCGCCGGCCCAGAGCGTCGTAGTGGTACTCCTTGAAGGCCAAGCGCAATACGGAAGGGCCGCACGGGGTTCGTGCGGCCCTTCAACTCCGGCTCGGGCAATCAAGCTATCGTCAGCTACGTGAATCGCGACTTGTACTTCCGGCGGCGTATGCCGACCTTCGATGGTACACTTGATCGCACCAGTGCTCCTGCAGCGGCAGACTTCCGGCGTGGGCCCTGTGACTCGGTGGAGGCGTGGCATCGCCACGGCCTTGCATGAGACACTTGGCCGCGCCGATCTGTACGGGTGCGCAGGCACAACCGGCCTGCAGACCCGCCAAGCCTACGGCAACTCTACGCCATCTTGCACAACCGCCAAAGTGGTTCCGGTCCGTGCGTGTAGGACAAGATGCGCCTCCTCGACGTGGATTTCGAGCAGGTCAGTTGATTCCGCTCCGGTTTCCACGATGTCGAACGCGGCTCCCGGAGCCAGCGGGTACTCGTTGGCCCAGGGTTCCAGCACCACTGTGAGTGCGCTCTCACGCGTGTTCTGGATTCTGAGCCGTCGCGTATACTTCATTTGTTCCTCCTATCATTTCAACAGATCGGCGACGTGCCGCATCAAATCGACACGTCCGGGAGCACTCGGGTTACCTCGTACCGCTTGCGCTTCGTACTCGTAGAATCGCTGCCAGGCTCGAGCCATCGACCGAGTGACTCCCGCCTCCCGGAGGGCATCTCCAGACAACTTCCCAATCTGTCCTCGTGCCTCCTCACTCCCCCGCCCCCATCCCAGTAGCTTGCCGAACTGCGCGTTCGTCATCCCTGCGGGGAGTGGAGGACGCTCCATGCGCGCTGCGGTCCGGGAGGCTGTAGCAGCGGCTCCCCCGCCCACGACCGCAGTCGTTGCCACTTTTGGTCCGAACCTCGTAAGCAGAGCCGCCCCGACCTCAGGGAGCATGAAGCCCACCGCGGCACCGACTGCGCCCATCGCGAGAATGAACTCCCCCCGAGATACGTTCTGGGAACGCTTCACCTCAATCTCAAGGTGCCTTGGTTCAGCTCGTTACAAAGCGGGGGACAAGCATTTCCAGCGCTCAGCCCATACGACCGGGTCGCCATTGGCAAAACCGTAGAGGTTGATCCCTCCGGCCAGCCCGATCGGGTCCTCCTGGGTGAAGCGCCCCTGCTCCGAATCGTAGAAGCGGTTGCGGCGGTAGTGGAGGCCGGAGAAGTCGCGCTGGCCGTAGATCAGGCTGCCCATCCAGGTGCGCGGGCCTCCGTAGCCGCGCCGGTACTGGCGGGCGGTTCACTCGTGCTGAGCCGGCCACTCGATGGTGGGGCACAGCTCCTCGGTGCCCGAGGTGGCGTTGCTCTTCGTGGTGTCGCTGCCGATCTGCGGGCCGAGCGGCGGCGCGACGGCGGTGGACCACTCGCGCGTGTAGCACTGCTCGATGGAGTAGCCGCTGTCGTAGGAACTCTTCCAGTTGGCGAGCGGGTGTAATGTTCGTCGAGCAGTTCGGCACGATGCACAGCCCCAGAACGAACGAGAGGGACCACATAGATGCGGCCCCTCTGCACTCTAGCATCTACACCCCACGCTGCCGGTAAAGCCAGCGCGTGCGCGGATCTACTGATCTATTTCAGGCTTGCCGGTTAAGGCACAATCCCTCCGAGACTGCCTGGTGTGGCGACTACACGATCTGGTCCCGCGGATCATAATTGTTTTTCACACCCAAACCCGTATCGGTGAGTCGGCATCCCAACCCATCAACTGCGGCGCTCCTCCTTCCCTGTCACAGTTCGAGGCGCTGCCTACGGTTTGTCGCCGCTGCGAATAGGCAGGCGTGAGTTCGGTGACCTGGATGACGCGTCGAATGGAGGCATCCTACCTGACACTCGGGTGGTCAGCCTCTTCCGTTTTGCACGCTCCTACGAGGATCGCACAACCTGTGTGAGCGATGTAACGAGCGGTGACTCCGAAGTGACACCTGACCAGACAGTTAAGCGTCTCGGCTCACTCATTCGCAGCTATACTGCGTTCGAGTTCCAAAATCGTATTCCGAATCAACTCGGGAATAGGACCCGGAAAATCCCTCGTTAATGCACGTCCAAGATACACCAATGCTTTCGGACGCACATCCGAGAACTCAAGAGCTAACAAGCAAACTAGGTCAACGTGCATCCACACTGTCTCAGCGACGTCAAACTGCAGCCCATGCAAGAAATACCATAACGATCCGCGAAGTTCGCGGAGGCATTCAGCTCTTACGCCTGCCGCCCCCTCTGCAGACTCGCCAGTACAGATTTGGCCGAGAAGCTCAAGAGCTTGCGGGCGAGCAAATCTCGTCCAGGATGGCTGCAGTACCAAAAGCATCTGCAGCACTGGAAGTGCGGCCGGGAACACGATTCTGTTCGCGCAGATACTTTCATCCAGCTCTTCTGCTGCAGCAGAAGCCGTTGCCGCGGAGTCAGCCAACACGAGTTGAAGAACTGTATCAGGGGATATCTTGCGGTTTCCTCTACCGGGCTTAGACCAATCAAGTAGGTCAACCTCCCACGGTGTGATCAGCGTTGTTCTCATCTTGGTCGTCTGTCTGAGTTGTACCGCGTACCTTGCGGGAACGATTGCCTTCCATACCTCTCCTCGCATCGCTCACAAACCTCCTTTTGCACGTGACCCGTCGCGCGCGGGCGCACCGGCTCGGTCATCTTGACCTCCCGTGAATTCCCCCCAAGAGCCTCGACTACGTTATCCTCAGCGCACCTTCCGCCGCCGGAGGCGCACGCGGTCACTTGCCCCGTTCGCGTATTGTACCCTCCGGTAACGATCGCCGGCCGTTTGTTCTGCGGACCCGCTGCTGCTTCATCCGCGAGCGCGTCTCGTGCGGCACGGGCAGAGTTCAGCCTCTGGTTTGCGACAGCGCGCGCTCCCGAGCCTCCGTACCCATATACTAACGTTCCTGTGCCCGGCACCATCCGGCTGCCGAGTGCGGCCGGAAGCATGATGTTGCTTGCTGTTTCGTCACCTATCCCCAAATACCTGAGGATACGGTATCCAACGCTTTCACAAACGATGTCGCCCTTTTCGCACCCGAAAAGACCGTATGGATCATCATACGAGACCGGGTCCCCATTGGCAAAGCCGTAGAGGTTGATCCCACCCGCCAGCCCGATCGGGTCCTCCTGGGTGAAGCGGCCCTGCTCTGAGTCGTAGAAGCGGTTGCGGCGATAGTGGAGGCCGGAGAAGTCGCGCTGGCCGTAGATGAGGCTGCCCATCCAGGTGCGCGGGCCTCCGTAGCCGCGCCGGTAATGGCGGGCGGTCCATTCGTGCTGCGCGGGCCACTCGATGGTGGGGCACAGGTCCTCGGTGCCCGAGCTGGCGTTGCTCTTCGTGGTGTCGCTGCCGATCTGCGGTCCCACGGGAGGCGCGAGGCCGATGGACCAATCGCGCGTGTAGCATTCCTCGATGGAGTAACCGCCGTCGTAGGAGCCCTTCCAGTTGGCCAGCGGGATGTAGTAGCCGCCGCCGATGCTGTCGCTGTACTCGGCGCGGTACAGGGCCAGGGGCGCGTCCAGCTCGGCGCCATGCACGTACTCCACGAGAAGCCCGTCTTGAAGCTGGGAGCGAGCCCCGTGTCCCGCTCCATGACCGAGGGCCCGGCGCCGCTGTGGCCGGGGGCGGCGATCTCGTAGAGGAGCTGGTCTCCGTCCCAGATGGCGCGGCGAAGCTGGCGGAAGCAGTTGCTGGTGCACGCGAACTCCTGGCGGGTGCGCACCAGTACCCGCCGGCCCAGCGCGTCGTAGCGGTACTCCTCGAACGCGCTCTTCTTCTCGAAGGTGGGCTCCAGTTGCTGGTCGCACGCCTGGCGGTTGTAGTCGTCGCCGAACATCAGGCAGCCGCGGCGGTCCACCACGCGCAGCCGCTCATCCGCGCCGTAGTAGTACGCCGCGACTTCGCTCGCCGTGGCGTTCACACGCTCGTGCCATCCCACGGGAGTTTGAAACCCGTACGGTGTGCCGACGAGCCGGTGGCTCACCGAGAAGATGCGGTTCCCCGCGGGATCGAAGAGACCCTCCTCGTTGGAGAGGACGCCGACGGGTGTGGAGTGGGTCTTGACCAGCCGCCCGGTACCTGGCTCATAGTGGCGGAGCGACTCCTCGGGCGTGGGTGCGTAGGGGTTCTCGAGCATGACGCTCCAGAACGCCGACCGGCGCTGGTTGCCCAGAGGATCGAGCTTGTACTGCTCCACCTTGCGGGTGCCGCGCCCGGAGCGGTCGGTCTCGTCGCTGTAGGCCAGCGCCCCCATGCCGGTGTAGGCGAGGTTGACGGACCCGCTCTTCCCGGTCACCGAGCTCGTGACCGCGATGAGCTTGCCCGTGCTGTCCTTGTAGGCGAGCAGGTCGTCGTGGGACGGCGTTGCCGCCCGACGTCTCCACCCGGTGCTCCAGCCGCCCGAGCGAGTCGTAGCTGAAGGCCTCGACGACGGAGCCTCGTGTGCGGCGGTCGAGGCGCCCCGCCACGTCGTAGCGGTAGCTATAGCCTCCGCCATTGGGGTCGCTCACGAAGGCGAGCGCGCCCGCGATGGTGTCGTATGCGTACCCGGTCTGGCGCGCCCCGCCCAGATCGAAGATCTGCGGGTGCTTGAGGGATGTGCGGCGCCCGTTCAGGTCGTAGGTGTACTCCAGTCGGTACGCGTGCGCCGTGGTGTCCAGCCCCGCGTAGGTGCGGATGCGCTGCGTCTCGCTGCGCATCGTGCCATTCACGTTGTACTCGCGCCGCACCACCGCGTCGCGGTTGATCGCCCCGGTCATGTTGCCGGCCACGTCGTACTCGAACGTGGAGGTGTCGCCCCGGATCGTCACCCCGGCGGCCCCGGTGAAGGCGGCACCGGTGAAGTTGCCCTCCGCATCCTGGCCGAAGAGCGGGAACGCCAGCAGCCGCGGCTTGGATGTGGGGAAGTTCAACGCGTGGGCCCCGTACGCCGCCGCGTCGCCCCTGCGCGCCGTCACGCGGTTGAGGGCGTCGTACTCCATGCGCGTCCACAGCCCGCGCCGGCTGCGCACCGCCACTGCGTTCCCCGCCGCGTCGAAGACCGTGCTGTCGCGCGGGTTGTCCGCCAGGTTCGCGGGCGTGGCGTCGGGTGCGATCTCCTGCACCTGGCGCCCCAGCGCGTCGCGGCGCCAACGTGTCACTATCCTGCCGATGGCGGTGGAGTCGGGGCTCTGCCAGCGGGCCACGCTGTCCGGCTGTCCCTCCGCGTCCGTGTACGTGTGCACCCACAGCTTCTGCTCCGGGATCACGACGTTGTCGCTGGTGAGCCGGTTGGTGTACTCGGTCGCCGGCCCGATGCTGAGCGTCTCCACCACCCGCCCGGCCGCGTCGTAGCGCAGGATGGAGCGCGCGCCGGCGGGGCTCGTCACCAGCGTGTCGCGGCCGATGGCGTCGCGCTGGTGCTGCGTGCGCAGCGTGGTGCCCCGGTCGACGGTGGAGCTCTCCTGCAGGTTGTCCAGTGCGTCGTACGCCATGCGCTCGGCCGTGGCCAGCGGGCCCTTGACCGAGCTGGGGAGGCCGCCGCCGTTTACGCCCAGCGGGTAGGAGTGGAAGCGGGTCCGGCGCAGCGTGTCGTTGCCCTGCTGCACCCAGCGCAGGCGCGTCGCCGAGCGGGGGCCTCTACCGGCCGTTGTCCCGTTGTGGGGGTCGCGGAATAGGCCGGCCAGAGGCGTCATGTCTACGTCGGCAACTCACGGTACACATATAAGACCACTCATGGAGTTTCCGCGGCCCTCACTGATGCATCGATGCTGATCGCATCCTGAGCTACCTTTGATCACGTCGGGGCTCTCCTGTGCAGGGAGGCAGCTCGTTGAACTGCGCTGCCTCCCATTCGGTGTTCCGCGAAGTCGGGTGGCGTGGGTCCAGCGACCCGCCTGATGCGCCGAATGGCGGCATCCTACCCGACACTCGGCTACGTCAGCCCCTCTTGTCCTGCTCGGTTCGAGCGAGTTCAGAGTAGCGTCTCCAACACTGTGTGACGAAGCTCACAATCTGTCCCTGACACCGAAATTTCTCCTGACGAGGTGAATACGAGACGCACGGTTCCGGTCCGCTCTTCGCCGGGGAGATACTCGATAAAGTCGATTCCCACAGCTTCAGTCGGATCCGTGCGGAGTTCGCCAGATCCAAAGTAACCGGTAATCCCTTTGATGCTCAAGACGATACGTGCCGTGCGATATGGGCCGATACGTTCATCCTCAAGCAGGTTTTGAACACGCCATTCCACATCGAAGCGCTTGGCCTCGAAGTCGAAGTGCATTCGTTCAAGAACTCCGGCATTGTGGATATCGAAGACAGCCATATCGGACCGCAGTTCCGTGTGGGGCAAGCCCACCGCCAATGCCTGCATGTGTTGAAATCGCATCTCTCTGCCTGATCTAGTTGTTCAGCAATCATTGGCGCCGCGCCGCGCCGCTCCTTCGCAAGCAGCTCTTCCTACTGGCCACGCGCTGGTGCAAGAAGAGTGGTCTGTTCCGCGTGCAGTACGAGGCGATGGTCAAGCGCAACGGCGGGAGCAAGATCAAGGCGCTCGCGGCGCTCGCCCGCAAGCTGGCGCCGCTGATCCTAGAAATCGCGCAGACGGAGAGGTCGTTCGATCACGAGCGCTGGTCGATGGAACGGCGGCTCCGCTCCGCGTAGGGCGAGATCAAAAAGTTGAGCAGTGCCGGTCCCAACGGGACCACCGAGCCGGATGCGTAGGAGGGAACGCTCTGACCTGACAACGAGTTGAGGCATCGACCTCCACATTACACTCGTCCACCAGGTTCCCTCCGGACCCAGTAGCGTCCATGAAGATGTGCAGCGGCCACGCGGGATCCAGGCGGTCCCCGTGAGCACCCATGACCTGTGACCGTAGCGCGGGGGTCCCGGACGTACGCTGCAGGACCGGCTCGAGGCGCAGTCGTTGACAATTTGGGTGTGGCGCTGGCGCGGGCTGACACCCCTGTGCCAGCTATGATGTGCCCGCAGCCGAGGTGAGGCCCTGCGACCCGGGAAGCCGGACGAGGCTCGATCCGACACCTGGCCCACCGCTGCGGGCACCGAGAGTATGCGTGGCACTCGCCCTCACCGCTGGAAAGACGTCGGTGAGCGCAGCAGCCGTTGTGGGAGAGGTCCGATCCGGGGTTGGCGCCCAGAGCGCTAGGAATACACTATGACCCTCCCACTCCGGTCCCGCCTTCTTGGGGTGACGTCCTGCGACCGGGGAAACCGCAGAGGTTCGACGTGACACCGGATTCCCCCCAATGTTGATCAATCGCAGCCTAGCAGAGGCGGGTGGTGAGCCCCGGGGGAAGCCAGGATGTGATCCGTGTTTGGCGTGCGTATGACGCTCGCGGATTGGATTGGGCCCACCGCTCTCCTGTGAAACCAAGGTCAGGAAGCCCGGCCAATCGGCCGGGCCTCCCCTTTCAATCGACCGCCTTCAGCTGGACCTGGGCTCCATCTGGCATCCGATGGAGTTGAACGGCTAAATCGCCGTAGAACCGCATCGCTTCACCAGCGTCCATCGGATGCAGGTTTTGCACCTGATATTCCCCGCCCAGAACGAAGGGGATCTTGGGAACGAGCCGCGTGCCGAACGCCAGCTTGCCGTATGCACGCTCCCACTGCTGGAGAAGCGGATAGCCAGTGTTCACCTCTGGCTCTGCACACATTTGCATCGCCCACTCATTAATGCTCGTAGCGAAGTACTCCTTGTCCCCTGTCTCAGGATCAAAGCGATGCACCGCGCCTGCGTATATACAGAACTGAGCGCCGAGCACATCCTGTGCAAAGAACAAGCATCCGGCGGCCAGTTCCGCGTAAGCCGACCTCCACTCAGACGGTGAGTTCCAGCGGTTGACGTCGAGCTGCGGATCAGACTCGTCCCGCGTCGGGAAGACCTCAAGCGCACCTTCGTACGCGATGAACCCGTTCCGCATCCAGAGCAGTTGGAGCAACTGCTTGGTTAGCTCTCCCGCCAGGCTAGAGCTAGCGGCGCTCAGTCGTGGCGAACTCTCGCTCAGTGGCGGGCCGGCTGCCACGAGAAGTTGTTTGACGTGATCGATCATTCTTATGGCTCCGTTCTGATCCGGATCTTTGTGCCGTCTGGGAGGTTCCGGCACTGCGCTCCAACGCAGGCGCCGGCGCCACGGTTGTCACTTGGATCCACATATCGCACGCTGGATCCAGCCCCGCCTTCTGCGGTCATTGCTGGTGGATACTCGTCGCGATCAGAACCTGCTTTTGCGGGAGTGCCCTTCAGCGCTGCGCGGCGCCGAGCCGCAGCGCCAGCGCGATCAATGGTCAAGACTGACGGGTGACCGGCTGCTTGAGCATCGTCGATATGGGCCGCCGACTGTGGGTGTCGGGAGCGGCTCACTGTCACCGAGTGAGCTCCGACGGCAGTCCCCCGGCGCATCATCCCTAAAGTGAGCCCCCCCGTTTTGGCTGCACCAGCAGCCAGGGCCATCTCGTATGTTGCGCGGGCGTGACCATCCGCCCATTCGTGGTCGGCACCAACTACTCCTAGGAACCATCGGAGCGGACTGCTGCACCATGGTCCATTGTTGTTGTCCTCCGGTGGGCAGAGCCCATAGGGATCACTATATGTGACCGGGTCGCCATTGGCAAAGCCGTAGAGGTTGATCCCGCCGCTGAGCCCGATCGGGTCCTCTTGGGTGAAGCGCCCCTGCTCTGAGTCGTAGAAGCGGTTGCGGCGATAGTGGAGGCCGGAGAAGTCGCGCTGGCCGTAGATGAGGCTGCCCATCCAGGTGCGCGGACCTCCGTAGCCGCGCCGGTACTGGCGGGCGGTCCACTCGTGCTGCGCCGGCCACTCAATGGTGGGGCACAGCTCCTCCGTGCCCGAGGTGGCGTTGCTCTTCGTGGTGTCGCTGCCGATCTGCGGGCCGAGCGGCGGGGCGACGGCGGTGGACCACTCACGCGTGTAGCATTGCTCGATGGAGTAGCCGCCGTCGTAGGAGCGCTTCCAGTTGGCCAGCGGGATGTAGTAGCCGCCGCCGATCGGACCTCTTCGTCGTTGCTGGCTGCGACTACGGTTCACAACGGCCCCGCGTCATATGGTCACCTACGGAGACTTAGCTTCCGTATCAGAACTGCGACGCGTGAGTCCGGAAAGCTTCGGCACCACCAGTCTCCCGGTTCACCACAACTTGAGCAGCGTAGTCGCGACCACGAAGGGAGAACTCCATGATCCATGCCCGCTTTGCAACTCCACTTTGGTGCGTCTCAGCTAGGGGGATGATGGTCACCTTGGTCAGCCGCATTGTGTCGGATGGCACAAGGCCGGATTGAGGAGTTGTAGCCCCGATCGCGGATATACCACTTCGAACCAGTTTGCAGACATCTACGTTCCGCAACGAGTCTGGGTAGGGGATGTCGATCCGTAGCGCTTGATCAGCGCAATCGGGTGGCCCGTCTACGGAATTGCGAGGATTCGCACAGCCGTGGAGAATCCACACAGTCCCTAGCATCACCGCAAATGCAATATGTCGCATCGTACCCCTATGGTTGAGGGCGGTCGTAAGTTTGATACGTGTTCTTGTCGACGGGGATTATGAGCAACTTCCTTTCAGTGACAACCACTCCCCAGACATGCCCCCGGTTGGCGTTGATCACGTCACCGGGACTCGGAACCTCCCGACCTGGAAGAACAAAACCACCCGAATGTACCTCATCAGGGTGCGTGTGAACTCGGGCAATTGCGTTGGCTGGCATGTTCTCTCCTGACGGCATGCCTGACCCTGCCGTGGTGCCCCTCTGTCCTCGATACACTTGTCCCATCCGGATTGAGCCATCGCGGTTACGGAACAAGAATGCTCCATACTCGCGTCCGTTGTCGGCACGGGACCGGCGTAGCAGCTCCCGCGCAAATCGCTGCACATCACGATTGCGCACAAGTTCTTGTGCGCTCCTAGGGCAACGGGTCGCTTTAATGCGGCAGTCTCCGGTGTTGTCCTCAGCGCTCAACCCGAAGGGATCAGAATACCCGACCGGGTCGCCGTTCGCAAAGCCGTAGAGGTTGATCCCTCCAGCCAGCCCGATCGGATCCTCCTGGGTGAAGCGGCCCTGCTCGGAGTCGTAGAAGCGGTTGCGGCGGTAGTGCAGACCCGAGAAGTCGCGCTGGCCGTAGATGAGGCTGCCCATCCAGGTGCGCGGGCCTCCGTAGCCGCGCCGGTACTGGCGGGCGGTCCACTCGTGCTGCGCCGGCCACTCGATGGTGGGGCACAGCTCCTCGGTGCCCGAGGTGGCGTTGCTCTTCGTCGTGTCGCTGCCGATCTGCGGGCCGACGGGCGGCGCTACTGCGGTGGACCACTCACGCGTGTAGCATTGCTCGATGGAGTAGCCGCCGTCGTAGGAGCCCTTCCAGTTTGCGAGCGGGATGTAGTAGCCGCCGCCGATGCTGTCGCTGTACTCGGCGCGGTAGAGGGCCAGGGGCGCGTCCAGCTCGGCGCCGTGCACGTACTCCACGCGGCCGGTCTGGTAGAAGCCCGTCTTGAAGCTGGGAGCAAGCCCCGTGTCGCGCTCCATCATGGCGGGGCCGGCGCCGCTCTGGCCGGGGGCGGCGATCTCGTAGAGGAGCTGGTCGCCGTCCCAGATGGCGCGGCGAAGCTGGCGGAAGCAGTTGCTGGTGCACGCGAACTCCTGCCGTGTGCGCACCAGCACGCGCCGGCCCAGTGCGTCGTAGCGGTACTCCTCGAACGCGCTCTTCTTCTCGAAGGCGGGCTCCATCTGCTGGTCGCACCCCTGCCGGTTGTAATAGGGGTAGAACGACAGGCACCCGCGGCGGTCCACTACCCGCAGCCGCTCATCCGCTCCGTAGTAGTAGGTCGCCCGCTCGTCCGTGACCGCGTCCGTCGGCTCCTCATAGATCGATTGCCTCTGCCACTCCCGTGTGAGCCCATAGGGAGCCTTGCCTGCGCGGCGCGAGCCCGAGAAGACGCGGTTGCCCGCGGGATCGTAGGTGCTCGAATCCAACGAGAACGCCGGAAGCGAAGAGGACTGGGAACGGATCAGCCGCCCGGTGGCCGGCTCGTAGACGCGTGCGTACGTGTCCGCGTCGGCCGGAACGTACGTGGTGAGCGGAGTCGACCAGAAGCTCGACGAGAGCTGGTTGCCCAGGGCATCGGTTTCGTACGCCTCCGTCTTGCGGATGCCCCGTCCCGAGCGATCGGTCTCGTCGCTGTACGCCAGCGCTCCCATGCCGGTGTAGGCGAGGTTGGCGGAGCCACTCTTCCCGGTCACCGAGCTCGTGACCGCGATGAGCTTGCCCGTGCTGTCCTTGTAGGCGAGATGGTCATCGTGAACGGCCACGCCGCCCGATGTCTCCACCCGGTGCTCCAGCCGCCCCAGCGAGTCGTAGCTGAAGGCCTCCACCACGGACCCGCGCGTCCGCTGGTCCACGCGTCCCGCCAGGTCGTAGCGGTAGGTATAGCCTCCGCCATTGGGGTCGCTCACGAAGGCGAGCGCGCCCGCGATGGTGTCGTATCCATACCCGGTCTGGCGGGGCGCGCTCAGGTCGAAGATCTGCGGGTGCGTCAGCGACGTGCGGCGCCCGTTGAGGTCGTACGTGTACTCTAAGCGGTACGTGTGCGCCGTGGTGTCCAGCCCCGCGTAGGTGCGGATGCGCTGCGTCTCGCTGCGCATCGTGCCGTTCACGTTGTACTCGCGCCGCACTACCGCGTCGCGGTTGATCGCCCCGGTCATGTTGCCGGCTGCGTCGTACTCGAACGTAGCGGTGTCGCCGCGGATCGTGAGCCCCGCGCTCCCGGTGGTGTTTGCCAGCGTGAAGTTGCCCTCCGCGTCCTGCGCGAAGAGGGGGAAGCGGAGGGTGCGCCGGATGGAATCGCCGACCACGACCGCGAGCGGGCCGTATGAAGCCGCGTCCCCCCTGCGCGCCGTCAGGCGGCTGAGCGCGTCGTACTCCATGCGCGTCCACAGCCCGCGCCGGCTGCGCACCGCCACCGCGTTCCCCGCCGCGTCGAAGACCGTGCTGTCGCGCGGGTTGTCCGCCAGGTTCGCCGGCGTGGCGTCGGGGGCGATCTCCTGTACCTGGCGTCCCAGCGCGTCGCGGCGCCACCGCGTCACGATCCGGCCGATCGCCGAGGGGTCGGGGCTCTGCCCGCGCGCGATGCTGTCCGGCCGCCCCTCCGCGTCGAAGTACGAGTACACCCAGAGCTTCTGCTCGGGGATCCCGACCAGTTGAAAGGTGAGCTGGTTGTTGTACTCCGTCGCCGGCCCGATGCTGAGCGTCTCCACCACCCGGCCGGCCGCGTCGTAGCGCAGGATGGAGCGCGCGCCGGCGGGGTTCGTCACCAGGGTGTCGCGGCCGATGGCGTCGCGCTGGTGGTGCGTACGCAGCGTGGTGCCCTGGTCGACGGTGGAGCTCTCCTGCAGGTTGCCCAGTGCGTCGTACGCCATGCGCTCGGCCGTGGCCAGCGGGCCCTTCACCGAGCTGGGGAGGCCGCCGCCGTTCACGCCCAGCGGGTGGTAGAGGAAGCGGGTCCGGCGCAGCGTGTCGTTCCCCTGCTGCACCCAGCGCACGCGCGCGGAGTCGTCGTACTCGGAGATCGTCACCTCGCCCTCGGGGAGGGTCACGCGGGTGACGGCGTCCCAGCGCGTGTCGTATGCGTAGCGCGTGGTGGCGTAGCGGCCGGCCGCGTTGCGTGTGGACGAGTCGGTCTGCGCCGCCAGGTTGCCACGCCCGTCGTACTCGGCGCCCATCACCCGGCCGCCGGGCTGCTCCACGCGCGTGACCAGCGCGGGGAAGCGGGGGTCGCCGCGGGTGATGCGCGTCTCGCGGCCCAACGCGTCGCGCACGCGGCGCGGCGCCCCCCAGCGGTCCAGCCACAGCCGGGTGTGGTCCAGTACGTCGGTGCGCGGCCCGTCCAGCAGCGCGAACGCCTGCGCGGTGTCCACGGCGGCGGCGAGCCCGAGGCTCTCCAGCGCGGTGAGCCGCGTCACGATGCTGTCGCCCGCCAGGTCATGGCGCGACGAGGCGATCCGCCCGCCCGCGTCGTAGCGGAAGACGGTGGTGCGCCCCAGCCGATCGCTCCGCGCCACGATGCGGCGCCGCGTGCCGTCCGCGTGGGTGAAGGCGATGCGGGTGCCGTCGGGGTCCTGGATGCTCAGCTCGTCGCCGGCGCGGGTGAGGGTCACCGTCCGGGTGCCCTGCACGCCGGGCGCTTCCACGCGCTGGAGAAAGCCGTCCGTGCCGTACACGAAGCTGTACGAGAGGGCGGAGCCCGCGGGCGGCACGCTCACGCTGCCCAGGCGCCCTCCCACGTAGCCGAAGCTCGTCTCGTATCCGACGCGGCTGCGGGTGGCGACGTGGTTCCCGGCCGCGTCGAAGCGCACGCGCACGCCGCCGGGAAGGATGCGCTCCCACCCGGCGCCGGCGCGCTTCAGCGTGTCCGGACGGTCCAGAGAAGCGGCGCCCCACACGGCGGTGTCGGCCGTGACGGTGTAGCGCCGCGTGCTCCCGTCGCCTCCCACCCACAGCAGGGGGCGGCCGGTGGGGTCCATCACCAGCCGCTCCAGCCCCGCCAGCCACCACCCCGCGCCGAAGGGGCTCTCGCGCCGGTTGACCACCACCAGCTCGCCGCGCGCGGTGTCGGCCACGACCGTGGTGCCGTAGTGGGCGCGCACCTCCAGGGCGTAGCGGTACGGGCCCGTCGCGTCGCCCCCGGCGTCGTAGCCCACCGCGATGCGCACGGGGCCGCCGCCGGGCCAGGCGGTTCCCTTCCACACCCCCTGCCCGCGAGGAGTGCCGTTGACCCTGAGGATGGCCACCACGCGCGAGAGCCCCGCCGCGCCGGAGGGGAGCATCACGTGGGCGGCCACCACGGGGTGGGGGCTGGCGTGCTGGCTGTTGTAGAGGAGCACGGGAGCGCGCGCCTGGTTGAGCGTGCGCACGGCGGGGAGGGCGTGCGCCAGGCGCAGGTCGCCGCACTCGGAGGCGGCGCCCGGGCCCACGGAGACGCTCAGGCACAGGTCGCGCTCCACGGCGGTGCCGGGGTTCACGTCCGCCACGCTCACCTGCGGCGGCGCCGTCCCCCCCATGAGGGTCCCCGCGGCGAGGACGCCGGACGAAGCCAGCGCCGCCGCGAGGGCAAGTATCCTTGTCAGGTGCTTCATCGATGGTCCTCGGAGTCGGTGCAACGAATGGGGGCCCGCACCCCGTGTAGGGTGAGGGCCTCCTGGGAGTCGTCTCTGCTGGGTCGCGCTACGCCTGGCCTGCCGCGTGGAGAACGGCGGAGGCCCCGCTCCCGGGCGCTGTGCCGGGCGGGGCCTCCGCGGGCCTTCTCATCGGTCGTTGGTTCCGGCCCATGGGCACGGAGCTCGATTCCGCCATGGAATACGTGGGGTCACCGGACCCCGCCCGGGCGCTCTGCCGGGATGGCCTGTGCCGGCCGGTGTCGAGGTTCGGAGCGCCGGGTGGCTACACCTGGAGCGCGTAGGTCACGGTCACCAGGGCGCCGAGATCCGGGAGGTCCGCCTCGGCCACGTCGATCACGTGAGTGGCGAAGGGCATGGGGATGGGGCCGGTAGCGGCATCCGCCTGCACCGCGCCGAGCTCCACCGTCACCGTGGCGGAGTCGCGGCGGCGAACCCCGAGCACTTCAAGCGTCTGCGTTGCGATCATCGTCTCGTTCTCCATCGGGGAAATGTCGTCCGCGGCATGGGCCGCGGGCGGAAGGGCGACCGCCAGGATGGCTAGCGCGGCGCCACGGAGCTGCGGTCGTCGATCAGCTCGCCCAGGCCGAGGAGCACCCACGGAGCCACGTCGGGCCCGGGGTCACGGAAGTCTTCAAGGGTGAGCGGCTCCACCTGCACCTTTACGCGGGTCAGCCGGAGCTGGTCCAGCTCGGCCTGGCACGCCCGCGGGTCCACGATCTCCACGGTGCCGGGCTGCACCTCGCCCGCGGCGTCGCGCCCCGGCACCAGCTCGCCGCGATCGTCGCGCCGCGCGTGGCGCTCCACGATGCCGCGCTCCAGCTCGGCCGCGTCGTTCGCCGCCGGCTCCACCTGGCGGGCCACGCGCCGCAGGGCGAGGCCCAGGCGGAAGGGGCGGTTCTCCTTCATCAGCTCCGCCAGCGCGCGCGAGGCGTGGGCAAGCTGTTCGGTGCTCATCTCCAGCGTGGTCATCTCCGTACCTGTCCGTGAGTTGGAGGGGGCGCCGGCGGAATCCGGCCGCCGCGCGCCGGGTGCGGCGCTCAGCCGCTGGCGAAGCGGCTGAACCCCTGCTGGCCCTGCGGAAGCGCGTTGGGGTCCGGCGCCCCGCCGTCCCACGCCGTCGCGCACCAGTGCACCAGGTTCCTGCTGGCCGACTCGAACACATGCGGCGCCTGGCCCGGGGAGAACGAGCCCGCGAACTGCCACGTCCCGGCCTCCCCGTTGTCGTCCAGGAACCAGAGCGCGTATCCGTGGCACGTGGGGCCGGCGCTCACCCTGACGCTGGACTCCCAGTAGTCGCCCGGCATGGGGATCGCCCCCCCCGTCTCGCTCTTCAGCACCGTCTGTACGGAGATCGAGGCGATGTCGGCGGCCGCGGCGAAACCGGCGGAGGCGGGGTGCCAGACGCCGCCGATCCTGCGCCAGATCTGCCGTGCCCGCAGCCAGATCGGCGGGCCGCCGTTGTAGATGTTCTTTTCGAAGAGCGTGTAGGTGGCGCGCGCCGGGCCAGCCCAGGCCGTGCCGTTGTGCCGTTGGACTCCCATGGTCAGTACTGGATGTAGATGGCACCCTCGCGGGCCATCGCCGTGGGGTTGTCCGAGCCGCTCAGCGAAGTGGCGAACGCGTGGCCCCGGTCGTCCTCCGCCCGTCCGTACAGCTTGACGCCGCTGGGCGACGTGAGCACGGCCCATTCACCATCGCGGTGCTTCAGTCCGAACCCGGACGCGTCGTACGCCACGTAGCCCATGTGGGTGTTCCCGGAATGGTTCTGCACCACGATCCCGTACCCGCTCCGGGTGACGATGTACTCTTCCACGCCGTGGATGCTGGACCCGTGGAAGGCGGACCGGAGCCACTCCGTGCCGCCGGTCACCAGCCCCGCGCTCGCGAACGCCTGCCCCTGCACGTCGAGTGTGTAGCCGGACGCGGCGGACTGCCGCTGGAAGTGCGATACCCCCCCGTTGTCGATCCAGAAGGAAGGGTTCCCCGCGTTGCGCCGCACGATGAGCTGGTCTCCCACGATCCCCATGTCCCAGTAGCTGCTCGCACTTCCCACCGCGGCCATGCGCACGTATGCGCCATCGTCGTGGTAGGGAACGTGGGGCCTTCGCAGCATGATGAGCCCGCCGCTCAACGTGCTGCCGACCGTCGGGTAGGTGACGCCTCCGCCCCATTCGCCGCCGTTGTAGAGCTTCGCGTTCCCCCACGACGAGTTTCCGCCCACCGCCTCGAACGAGGCCCCGGCGTACGTGGCGTACCCGCCGTCCTGGTTCAGCAGGTCCAGGCGGTTGCCGCTCGCGTGGCGCAGCGCGAGCGCCGAATGGGCCCCGCGGTTCAGCCCCAGCACCACCGGGTTGGAGCCGGTGCTGTTGAGCTCCATCTGCCCGGTTGCGTGGTTGGGGGTACCCCCGCTGTCCCGCCTCACCGCCAGCGGGCCTGAGATCGTGCCTCCCGCCAGCGGCAGGTAGCCCGCGAGCTGCGACACGAGCGCCAGGTCGGACCCGTTCGCCCGGGGCGCGGCGCTGAAGGTGACCACGCCGGTGGCGCGATGCACGGAGATCGGCGAGCCGAGGTTCGCTCCCGTGTCGGAGTACCTCCACAGCGTCAGGTTCCCGCCGGAGTTGGAACCGTTTTCCGTACTCACCAGCCCAAGGGCGAAGCGGCGGATGCCGGTGCCGGAATGCAGGAGCCCGAACCCGACACCGCCGGACGCATCCGAGTAGTTCATGCGCGAGTAGAACGGACCGGTGCTGTTGACCACGCCGGTGGCGCTGAGGCCGGCGTTGGCGTTGAGGGCCCCCGTGAGCGTGCCGCCGCTGAGGGGCAGGTATCCGCCGGCAGCGGCGTCGGGGTTGCGGCGGAGAAACGTCTGCTCGGCGCTGCGAATGATGGTGCCGTCTTCCAGCACCAGCTCGATGATCCCGATGGTCTCGAACTCGGTGTCGAGCACGAAGTCGTACTCGTACACGCCGGCGGCCGGCGCGGGGCGCCGCACGATGTCAGGCGGATACGGACCCGAGCCCGGCGCGGCCTGCGTGGGCAGCCTCCGGTAGAAATTGACGTCGCGGACGAGGTTCGACGGGTCGGTGACCCTGGCGACCAGGGTGCCCATCGTGCTTCCCTGCCGCTTGCGTGGGTCGAGATCAGGGTCGAGAGTAGGGTCGGCCACTGGCTGTCTCCTGGTTGTGAGGGCGCGATGGCGGCGGCTGGAGGCTCCCCGCGGGCCGCCTCCCGTTGAAGCGGCGCACCGGGGCGAGAACCGCTGGCAAACGAAAAAGCCCCGGGCTCGGGCGCTGTGCCGAGCGGGGCCTGTGGCGGCTGTGTCGCGGTGCAAAACGTTAAAAAAGTGGGCAGGGGTCGTGAGGCGTGTGGTTCGCCGCGCCCGCTGAGGGGGCCGCGCAGTCGCTCCTATCCTGCCTTCCCACTACCCGGACGTCGCCGGCATGCTTATCTTCGGGAGTCTTTCGGGATACTTCTTGATGGCACTGCGCCCATTCGCCGCCGGCCGGTCACCCGGCGCGCAGGTAGGCGCCGGCTTCCAGGTCGTAGATGGCGCCGCATCCGCGCCGCTGGCACTGGTAGGTACCCAGCCGGATGCGGGCGTCGGAGCCGGCCAGGGCGCTCACCATGGCCTGCGTCACGCGCAGGGCGGGGCGGGTGCCGCAGCGGGGGCAGCTCGTGGCCACGCGCAGCAGCACCTGCGCGTCCGGCGCGGCGGGGGGGAGCGCCGCCAGGCGCCGGCGGCGGAGCGGGAGGGGTGGATTGTTGTCCGGTTCGTCCATGCGGCCTCCTCCTGAGGCTGGGTTCGCGTCTTTGCAGCGAGCTTGCCGCACGACACTCTTGCGCGATGAGGTGGCGATACTCACTTTATACGCGAGCCGTGGATGTTGTTAACGCTTTTAACAATCTACACCGCCACGGCCGGGTGTCAACGGCAACTCCAAAACCGGTTCGGGCGCGATGACTGAGAAAGAGAGGGTCTCCGTGGGTTACCGCCTGCGCGCGCTCCGCGAGCGCCGCGGGTGGGATCGCCTGCAGCTCGCGGAGATGCTGGGGGTGCACTCGGGGTCCATCGCGCGGTGGGAGACGGGGGGCGCGGTGCCCCACGCGTACACGCTGGAGCGCATCGCGGAGCTGTGCGGCGCGTCGTCGGAGTGGATCCGCTCGGGGCGCGGCGAGTCGCCCGTGCCGGCGGAGCCCGAGCGCTCCGCGGAGCCGGAGGCGGAGCAGGCGGGGGCTGAAGACGTCTTCGCGTCGCTGGACGCCGTCACTCGCTTCGTGGAGGGGATCGGGCCGGCGGGGCAGGAGCGCCACCGGAAGCTGGACGCGCTGGAGGGGCTGCGCCGCATGCTCACCGCACGCGGGGTCCTCCCGGACTGGTGGTACACGCTGCGGGACCGCGTGGAGAATGGCGAAAGCTGATGAAGGCGGAGTTCTCGCGGCCGCGCTGCGCCTGGTGGGGGCCGCGCGCCGCTGGGAGGGGGAGTACGCGGGCGCCACGGCGCCCATGCGTACGGACCAGGTGTCGCGCCTGCTGGCCGCGGCCGGGTGCCACGTGGAGGTGTTCCCCTTCCGGTCCAGCACGGTGGCCATGACGCTGCCGCGCTGCGCGGGGGTGTATCCCGTCTTCGTCAACCGCCTCGCCGAGCGCACGGACCGCTGGTACGCGCTCCGCCACGAGCTCGCCCACGTGCTGGCCGGCGACACGGACGGCGCCGTGTTCCTGGCCGACGAGGGGTACATGGCCCCTCCCGAGCGCAGCGCCGACCTCTTCGCCCTGGCCGACCTGGTCCCCGGCTGGTGGATCGCGCAGATCCGGCGCGGCCGCACCCCCTGGCGCACCGTCCACGCGGAGATCGCCCTGGCTGTCGCCGAGTACGCGGAGGGGTGGCCCGCCGAGCGGCTCACCGACCGGGCCGCGCTGCGCCTGCGGCTGTTCCGGGAGCACGGCGTGTAGGCTCACACAGAGGCACGGAGGCACAGAGATGACTTCATCTCCGTGCCTCTGTGTTTCTGTGCGGGATCATTCCTCGCACCCGGCGTGCGCGGTCCGGGCGGCCGGCGCGATCCTGTGCACGGGCTACGGCTTCCGCCCGGTCGGCGGGGAGCCCCGCGGCGAAGGCCAGGAGGTAGGCGTCCGCCGCGGGGGCGGCTTGGCCGGGGAGGCGCGCCAGGATCTCGGCGGCGTTCCAGGCCACGCTTCCGCGACTGTCCTGCTGCGCCGCGGTGGCGAGCGCGGCGACGGCGCGGGCTGTGTCGCCCGCCGCGAGGAGCGCCCGGCCCTGTTCGATAGGGTCGCGCGACGCACCCTGTATCCGCTCGGGGAAGGCACCACCGAGGAAGACGCACGCCGTGGCGCCGAACGCCAGTGCCACGAGAACACCTGGGCGGGCGGCGCGGCGCCGGCGATCTGCCGGCGGGGTGTGCAGGGGTGCGGAGGGCACCGCCGCGAGCCATTCGTCGGGCTCGGGCTCGGGCTCGGGCTCGGGCTCGGGCTCGGGCTCGGGCTCGGGCGGCGGCGGCGGCGGCGGCGGCGGCGGCGGCGGGCATTCGGCGGGGTGTGCGGGCTCGCGCTCGGCGGCGGGGGGCGGCTGGATCGCGGGAGCAGACTCCCCGGCGAGTACGGCCAAGACGTGGTCCAGGCGCGTCGGGTCCATGCGGCCGGCGCAGCCGCTGATCCGCGCATGTGCCTGCTCCGTCCAGTAGCGCCGCCCGCCGGAATGGGAGCGTAGCCGTGCGGCCTCGGCCTCCAGCGCATCCACATCGCCGTCGCGGGCCGCGACGTCCAGCGCCACCAGGCACGCGTCGCACCAGTGCGCGGGGCCAACGTCGTTGCGCGTGGCGAGTGCGGTGCGCGCGCTCCGCAGCGCGTCCCGCGCCTCGGCCAGCATCTCGCGCCGGGCGAATGCGGACGCGGCTTCGATCATCTGCCGGGCGGTTCCGGCTCCCTGCGCGGGATCGTGCGGCATCGCGGTCAGCGTGCGCCGGAGCAGGACGCATCCATCAGCCGCAGCGACGCGGAAAGACCGACCGACGAACCCTCCGTTCCTTCCCGGTACGACATCCCCACCGTCCACCGCCGCGCGCACGAGCCGGCATCCATCCCGAACGTGTAGCTCCGCGCTCCACCTCCCCAGCCGTACGACGCACGCAGCGGGAATCGTCCTGGGCCGCGCACGGAGGCGGCGAAGCGATCCGTGCTCCCGGCGCGCTCCAGGCCGCCCTGGCGGAGCACTTCGCTGAATGCCAGCGCCACGCGCCCGGCCTCAGTCTCCCACGCCGCGCCGGCACGCAGCACCGTGGGGAAGAAGGCCTCGTCCCAAGCCCGGCGCGCTGCCGTATCCAGGGAATCGAACCCGATCTCCGGCCCAAGCCGCTCCGTGACGATCGCGCGCCCGGCGGCGTTCTCCTCCACCGAGACACTCCGCTCACGCGGGCCCGAGCCGGGGCGAACCGTCGCCGCGAGCGCGTTGCTCACCGAAGCCGCGAGCCGCAGCGGGCCAGGGCTGGCGGAGATCCCCACGTCCACGCCGTAGCCCGGGACACCGCGGAACACCGTCTCGCGATACACCTCCCCACCCGGCGCGTCGGCGACGAAGATGCCGCGTGCGTGCGTGTGGAGGTACCACGCTTTCCCCGTGGCGCCCGCCCAGACCGGACCGCCTCCGGGGAGGTGCCCCAACGCGAATGCCCGCCCCACCGCGAGAACGGTGGCCAGGCTCCGCCCGCTCTCGCCCGTCGCGGGGCTTTCTGCCGTGCCTGCGCCGAGCGCGCCGCGGATGGCGGGCGGGATGTCCGCGTACGACGCGGCGTGGGTGGAGAGGGCGAGGGCGAAGTCGCGGTTCTGGAAGGCACCCCAGGTGACGCCGCCCAGCGCGCCGGGGTAGGTAGTCCAGTCGGCGAGCGGCGCCGAGTACTGGATCGAGCGGCGCCCGCCGCCCATCAGCCCCAGCCGCACGGCGCCGCCGAAGGTGCCCTCGCTCGGCAGGCGCGCCATCTCCAGCGCGAGAAAGGAGTGCGACGCGGCCGGCCCGCCGTCCCAGACGCCCAGGAGCGCGGGATTGAAGAGGAGAGCGTCCGCGCGCCACGCGTCGGTTACGCCGGTACCGCCCAGCGCCGTGCCGGTCTCCACCGGGCGCTGCGCCGATGCCAGCGTCGCCGGCAGTACCAGCGGGATGCAGAGGGTGCGCAGGAGCTTCATCGAGACGAGATCCGGATGAGGGGCGTGTCGAGTGCCGCGTTCGGCGGCCCCGCGGAGGGAGCAGCGGTGAAGAGGGCGAGCACGGCACCCGCCGCCAGCATCGGCCCAAAGGGCAGGGGCCCGCTCACCCGCTGCCGCTGTGGCCACACGAAAACGAGCGGGATCGCGAGCGCGCCGAGCCGCGCCCACCCGCCGGCCACGAACGCGCCGCCCGCCAGCAGCGCCGACAGTCCCATGGCCGGAGCGCGCCAGCGGGCGGGGAGGAGACGCGCGGCGAAGACGGCCAGCGCGAGCGCCGCCGCGCCCGCCAGGACCGTCCCGGTTCGTGCCGGACCCACGAGGACGGCTAGCAGGCCGAGCAGGAGCGCGTCACCCTCGCCCACCACCTCGCGCCGAGCCATCCGCCCCACGCAGTGACCCAGCGCCCACAGCCCGAGCGCGGCGCCCGCGGCGGCAAGCGCGCGCACCCCCGCTGCCGAGGGTCCCATGCGGAAGACCGTCCACGCGAGCGCCGCCGCTCCGCCACCCAGGGTGTAGCGGAGAGGGATCTCGCCCGTCCGCGCGTCGTGAACGACGATGGCGACGAGAAGGGCGCCGCACGCCGCCGTGGCGAGGCTGTCGGCGCCGGACGCCCGCGGCGCAATGACTGCGGCGATCTCGTCCATCGGAGGCATCATGGGTGGCGGCGCACGGGGATGGGCACGCCCATGCGCGCCGCCTGGCGTAACGCGGCGGCAACGTCGGCGGCGAACGCGGCGGTGCGGTCCTGGCCCACGCCGCCGCTCCGGCACACCCCGTCCCCCGCGCCGGCGACGGACATCCGCGGGCGGATCGACACGGCGCCGCTCTCCAGCGCGACGTACGCCTCCAGGCGCACCGCGACCTCCCGCGGCCACCGTACGCCGGCGCACACGACCTCCGTCCCCAGCGAGGCGAGCGAGACGGGCTCAGTGGCGACCAGAGCGCCCAGGGAGTCGTGCTCCACCACGCGCGCGGAGCCCGGCCACACGCCGGTGCGCAGCGGCACCGTCCCGAGCACCGGGAGAACAGCCAGGATGCGCCGTGCCCGCACTTCGGTGAGCCGCAGCGCCCGGACCGCCGCGTACGACTCGGGTGGCAGGGCGACGCCCGTGCTGAAAACGTGCGGGTCGGCCGGGTACCCCGCGCGACCCGGCGAGTCCACGGCGAGCGGGAGGATGGCCGGACCCCGCACCGAGCGCAGGTCGTGCTCCGTCCACCCGCGCGGCGGCGGGGCCATGCGCGCGGCTCGCGGAAGGCGTGGCGGCGGGGCGCACGCCAGCAGCGCCAGCCCGATGACGGCGATGCGCACCGGCATCATCCGCGGAGCGACGCGGGCGCGTCGGGATGGGCGCCGCCACCGCTGACCCGTACGCGCTGGAGCGCATCCGGCGTGTCTCCGCGGAGGGTCACGAACAACCCTTCCCAATCGTCGCCGCGACGCAGGACGGCAAGGATCTCCTGCATCCCGTCCGTCTCGCGCGACCACGCCTCCCGCCATGCCCCGTCCCGCCGAACCACCACCGCTGCCCGGCTCCTCCCGGGCCCGCCGAAGACGAGCCACGCCGCGCCTTCCGTCGTGGCCACCTGCCTCAGCTCGTCGCTCGAGAATCCGGAGAAGCGCTCCCGGTCCACGGGTGTCGGGGAGCGCCCGATGAGGACCCGCCTGGCAGCGCATTCCTGTACCGGGATCGCGACCGCCGTCCGCCAGCCGCCGGAAGAGGACAGCTCCCCTCCGACGCCGCGGGGAGCGCCGGCGCCGCGCGCGGGCTGCGCCAGGTCCAGCCGCAGCCGCTCCCCGCACTCTCCGGCGACCGCCCATTCCCCCTCGAGCCCAGCCCCGTCGGTGCCCGCCCGCTCGAGCGCGTGGAACACGATCCGCCCGCTTCCCCGCCGCACGGCCAGCAGCGGCGGGCCGCTCGCGCGCTGAAGGGACACCCCCACGGCACGCTCGCGCCGGGGCTCGGCCGCAGCCGGTTCGCTCGCTTCAACCCCCGCGGCCACCGGAAAGGCCGGCGCCGCGCCGAGCTCCGGCTCTTCGCTGATGGGCACGTACCCGCGCCCAGGCTCCGCCGGTACCTGCGGCACGCGTGCCGCGCGAGCTGCGGCCGGGCGCTGCGCGGCGAGCGCAGTCGCGCCGGGCGGCGGAGTCACGGCGACTCGGGCGGGCGCGGCGGCACCCAGCGCGACGCCCAGGAACGCCGCGATCAGGAGGGCGGCTACCCAGACGGCGGTGTGTGCGGGACGGGTGTTGTCGATTCGCCTGGTCTCGGGCACGGCGCGGTGCGGGATGACGGGAGAGCTGTGTCCGGGATCTTCGATGTCCCTCCTTGTAGATACCCCGGATCGGCACCTCCGTCGTCGCCAAACCCCCTCCGCGCTCCAAAGCAGTCATCGCCGTAGCCAAGCCGTTCTCACCCTGGCCGTGTTCACCGCAAATCGCGGTTGCCGGGAGCCGCATTCCCGCACCCGGGGTATCTCGTATGTAGCGAGTCCAGTGTCGGCGCGCGCACCTCCTCCACCGGTTCCGATGCAGACAGAGCGCAGATCGAGCGGGTTCGCGGCACCGCCGGGTGTGCCGGGCAGACTGTGGGCGATGCTCCTCGTGGTGCTTGCGCTCTCCGGCGGGCTCGCGAGCTGGCGGGTGAGCTCGGTGTCGGGCAGTGTGGAGTTGCCCGAGCTGATCACCGCCCAGGAGCCGGAGGGCCGAAGGCCGTTGCGCGTTGTCGCGGTGCGCTGGGAGTCGCTGGGATCAGTCAGGGCGCGGCTGGCGCACGGCGGAACCCGCACGCCCGCGGGCGAGGTGGACGAATGGACGCTGCGGCTGGCGACCTCGCCCCCGTATCGCGAAGAGACCCGGCGCGCCCTGGAGCGGATGCGGCACCTGGAGCAGGTGATCCGCGTGCCTCTCGCGCGGGAGGGGATACCGCGTGACCTGCTCTACCTGGCGCTGGTGGAGTCCAGCTACCGGCCCGCGGCGACCAGCCGCGCGGGCGCCGCCGGGGTGTGGCAGTTCATGCCGGCGACCGCGCGCGGGTACGGGCTCGAAGTGGGACCCTGGGTGGACGAGCGGCGCGATCCCGTGCGCGCCTCGCGGGCCGCGGCGCGCCACCTCCGCGACCTGCGGGACAGGGTGGGCAGTTGGCACCTGGCGCTGGCCGCGTACAACTGCGGCGCGGGGTGCGTGGAGCGCGCGGTGCGCCTCCACGGCGGCGGCGGGCGCGGGGACCTTCTCTACTGGCGCGTCCGCCCTCACCTCCCGCGGGAGACGCGAGAGTACGTCCCGCGGCTCCTCGCCGCGGCGCGCATCGCCCGCGACCCGGCCGCGTTCGGCTTCTCGGCCACCGGCGACGCACCGCTCGCGTACCGCGAAGTGCTGGTCTCCGGCGGTACGGGATTGGGGCAGGTGGCGCGCTGGGCCGGGGTGCCGGTAGCCCACGTCGCCGCCCTCAACCCCCACCTGGTGCGCGGGCAGACGCCGCCGGGGCGCCGCTGGCTCGTACGTCTCCCCCTTCTCCAGCCGGATTCCACGATGCACGGCGAACCGCCCACGCTCGAAGCCACCGAGCTGTCCCGTGCCGGCCAGCGCGAGCGCGAGGGTGCGATCCAGGACCGCATCGTCCGCCCGCTGCTGGAGGCCGGGGAGCTGGCGCCGCGCGACGTGGACGAGGCGTACCAGGCGGCGGCGGCGGACCGCGAGCGGCGCAGCGCCATCTTCCACCTGGTGGAGATGGAACGCCTTACCGTGGGCCGCGCGCTGGAGGTGCTGGGGCGGGTGTTCGGAGTGGAGACGGTGAGCCTGGCCGCCGAGCGCCCCCACCGCGGCGTCCTCGAGCTGATCGACGGGGAGACGGCGCGGCAGCTCCGCGTGGTCCCGCTGCGCGTGGAGGGGCGCGACCTGTGGGTGGCCAACGGGGACCCGTACGACCTCGCCTCGCTGAGCCGCATCCGCGACATCACCGGGCTCTCGCCCGTGCCGCTCCTGGCGGACGACCACTCGCTCGACACCCTGCTGCGCACCGCGTACGCGGGGGCAGACAAGCTCCACCGCGTCATGGGCGAGGCGCAGCGGAGCGGAGCGCGGGTGCGCGCCCGGGCCAGCATCTCCGACGAGATCGAGAACGCGGTGCGCGGCGCGCAGGTGCCGCGCATGGTGGAGGCGTTCATCGAAGACGCCGTCAAGAAGCGCGCATCCGACGTGCACTTCGAGTTCTTTGACCACCAGGGCCGCATCCGCTACCGCATCGACGGGCAGCTCGTGGTGGCGCGGGAGCTGGACCCCACCTGGGGACGCGAGATCGTCAACCGCATCAAGGTGCTGTCAGGCCTGAACTCGGCGCAGGACCGCATCCCGGAAGACGGGCGGATGAAGCACGTGCTGGAAGACGGAGCCGAGGTGGAGCTGCGCGTCTCCACCCTCCCCACCGACTGGGGGTGCGAGCACGCCGTCCTCCGCGTTCTGGCCCGCGCCCAGACGCCGGTGGAGCTGTCGAGCGTCGGGATGGCGGGGCGCGATCACACCGTTTTCGCCGAGGCCGTCGAGCGCCCGCAGGGGATGATTCTGGTGACGGGCCCCACGGGTTCCGGCAAGTCCACCACGCTCTACGCCGCGCTCGATCACCTGAACGATCCGGCGCGCAGCATCATCACCATCGAGGACCCGGTGGAGCGGAAGATCCGCGGCATCCGGCAGACCTCCGTGGGCGCGAGCACGGGGATGACGTTCGCCACCGCGCTCCGCTCCATCCTCCGCCAGGACCCCGACGTCATCATGGTGGGCGAGATCCGCGACGCGGAGACCGCCGGCACCGCGGTCAAGGCCGCGATGACGGGGCACCTGCTCCTCTCCACCCTCCACACCAACGACGCGCCCTCTACCGTGGCGCGCCTGCTGGACATCGGCATCGAGCCGTACAACCTCGTGGACGCCCTCTCGCTCGTCGTGGCGCAGCGCCTCGTGCGCCGGATCTGTCCCCGCTGCCGCGGGGAGTACGCTCCGTCCGCGCACGAGCTCAGCCGCGCCGGCCTTGCGCGCGCGGAAGCTGCGGAGATCCCCTTCCGCGCGGGGGCGGGGTGCTCGTACTGCAACCGCAGCGGCTACTTCGGGCGGATCGGTGTATTCGAGATGATGCCGCTGTCACCGGCGCTGCGGGATGCGATCGTGGCGCGCCGCCCCGGCGCCGAGCTGCGCGCGCTCGCCGTGGCGGAGGGGATGACGACGCTGCGCCAGGCGGGGATCGAGCGGATGCGGGCGGGGGAGACGACGCTGGCGGAGGTGACGCGGGAGACGATGCAGGGATGAACGTCGCGGCTCACACTCGGAAACGGAGCGGTATGGCCGCCATCTCGGCGCCGCCGGCGCTGCGCAGGTTCCTGGCGCTGGAGCTCGGCGGCGGGCGGGTGCCGAAGAAGCAGATGATGCTCTTCACGCGCCGGCTGGCCTCGCTCCTCCACAGCGGGCTGACGCCGGCGGGCGCGCTCGCGGTGCTCCGCCGCCGGCTGGCGCAGAAGGCGCTGCGCCGGGTGGTGGACCAGATCACCGTACGTGTCCAGTCGGGGAGCACGCTCGCCGACGCCATGGAGGAGCACCCGAAAGTCTTCCCGCCCAGCTACGTGGCGAGCGTCGCCGTGGGCGAGCGCACCGGCTCGCTGGACGTGGTGCTGAAGCGCATGGGCACGGCGCTTCACCGCACGCAGCAGGTGCGGGCGAAGATCAGGTCGGCCGCCATCTACCCCGTGTTCGTGCTCGTGGCGCTGGGGCTGGTGGGTTGGTACATGCTCACCCGGATCATGCCGCAGTTCGCGAGCATCTTCGCCGACGCGGGGGTGGAGCTTCCCGCCGTCACGCGCTCCCTCCTGTGGGCGTCCGCCACCGCGACGCGGCTGGGGCCCGGCGTCCTGCTCGTGGCCGCCGGAGCCGGGATGGGGCTCGCGCGGCTCTACGCGCGTCCGCGAATCCGGCGCGCCACGGACCGTTACCTGGTAAAGGTTCCCGTGGTCGGGCCGCTGGCCGAGGGCGGGGCGATGGCTCAGTACTGCCGGATGCTCAGCACCATGCTCTTCGGCGGCGTAGGCGTCTCGTCCGCCATGCGCATGTCGGCGGACACGCTGGGCAACCACCACCTGGCCGATGCGATCCGCTCCGCCGCCGCGGACGTGGGGGCCGGGATGCGGGTGGAGGAAGCGCTGGAGCGCACGCGCGCTATCCCCGCCGAGGTCCTCTCCAGCACCGGCGTCGGCGAGACGGGCGGCACCCTCCCCGAGCAGATGGAGCTCCTCGCCGAGTACTACGAGGAGTTCGTCCTCGAAGAGGTGGACACCGCCGCCAAGCTGATCGAGCCGGTCCTGATCCTCCTCGTCTTCGGCCTTGTGGCGACGCTGGTGTTCGGCATCTACCTGCCGCTCTTCAAGGTCGCGCGGCTGGGCGCATGACGTGGGTGTAGGGAACCATTCTAGTTTGCCACAACCTTGCCAGGGGGAACCACCTAGTCTGCCACAACACATAAGCCGGGGGGCAGCCTCCAGATTGCAGGGGGCGCCCCTCAGCTTGTACCCGTCCACTCCGGAGGTTCGTCAGATTAGATGCCGGGCGCGTCTCAGCCCGACGTATCAAAATCGTAAATGGTTGTGTGGCAAAAGCATGTGCGCGCAGACATCCAACATTTACACGTCCGGGACAGTCACTAACCCAAAGGGACAACGCGTATGTTGTTGCAATCATGGGGTTGCGTTGAATGGAGCCAGTGAATGTCTCTTTGCCCCCGAAAGTGAAGGAGTGTGCGCTGGAAGTTCTTCTTGAGATCACGTTCGACTCCAACGTCTCGAAGAAACAGGTCGCGCGCCGTACCGCTCGTAAGCTGAAGGAAAAGTACCCGGACGCAGGCTTATCCCTACCGCCGCAATCGACTTTCACCCAGCCTGGCCACCCACCCGCGGACACTACTGGTGACGACAGCACCAGACCCGAGCTCGGAAGTGTCACTGCCGAACACGGGCTCGACGACAACGAAACGGTTGGACTAACATGCTCTGAGCCACTCCGTGAGACGAGGGAGCAGGTCCGCGCCCTTTTGCATCGCGGGCTCTGACACCGAGCCGGCTCGGATCGAAAGTTGGTCCGGAGACATCCCGCTCACGAACAGGATCGGGGTTCCCGTGAAACGCTCGAGTTTGCGGAGTTCGGCGTGGGTCGCGAAACCGTCGCGGCCCGGCATCTCCACGTCGAGCAGCACGGCGTGCACCGGAGCGCCGCGCCCTCGCGCCGCGTCGGCCGCCCACTGCAGCAGCGCGTCGCCCGTCCCGAAGCGCACGACGTCGAAACCGTGCATGTCGAGCCACAGCTCCACCCACGTGGCGTGCATCTCATCGTCGTCGGCCATCGCTACCAGCGGGCGACACGCGTCCGGGATGCTCATGTGAAAATCCTCGAAGGGGTTTCATCAGGGGGAGCAGGGTAGGGCTTGCTCCCCCGCCCGAGCGTGTCGAAGTCACTCGCCTTCCTGGGCGATGTGCGCGCGCCAGAAGCCGGAGGGGTAGCCGAGCAGGCGCACCATGAACTGCGTTCGCGTGCAGGTAGAACCTGTTCTGCCCCGCCGTCTCTTCTCACCAGCCCCGAGTACCGATTGCGCTGAGGGAGCGCTCCGCGGCGGGCAGGCCGCGGCGCAGGTGCGCCCCTGATCCGCCTGTGTGCGGTTCGGCTGGCCCCCTCTGCTAATCCAAGCCGACATCGCTGCCCGAGGAAGCATGGGGAGGAACCCCGGTCCCAATCGGGCGCACGCTATCGGAAGAGGGAGACGACCGCGCCCATGGCTCCGACCACGGCGGCCAACGGGCCGATGATGTCGCGAAGGATGACGCGCGCGCGGGGAACCCGGATCTCGTCGCCGGAGCGAAGCGGGACGGAGTAGGCGGCCGCGTCCGAATCTCGCAAGTTCACCACGATCTGGCTGCCGGCGCGCGCGAGGATCACGCGATCCAGCCGTGCGCTGGCGTTGGCTCCCCCAGCCGTGGCGATTGCTTCGCCCACGGTGGTCTGCGGGGCGATGCGATAGAGGCCGGGGAGCCGCACGTCACCTCCCACCGCGACTCGGTAGCGGAAGTCGAAAACGAAGTGGGGCTCCCGGTCCAATCGCGAGAGAGCTTGCGTGAGCCGCTCGCGGATGACGGAGCGCGGGACGCCCGCCACGGCGATGGAGCTGAGCAGCGGGTGCTGGATCGTCCCGTCCGAACCCACGGGGAACTCGCCGGACAGCTCGGGCTGGCGCCACACGGCGAGCTGGATGGCGTCGCCGGGCCGCACGAAGATGGTGTCGGGGGAGACCGACTGTGCTGCGGCGCGCGCGGGAAGGGCCGCGAGGGCCAGCACAAAGAACGCGGTGAGCGCGCGGTGCATTCTATTTCCCGGATTGCGGTGGGGAGGACGAAGGGATGCGCAAGGTATCGGCGCTCCCCCCGCGCCGTCCAGCGAGTTCCCTTGCCCCACGCCTCCAATGGAACCATATTCGCCGGTGCGCCAATGACTTCCGTGCCCTGCGCAGCTCCCTCCGTCATCCGCCATCCACATGCTCTCGCACCGTACGGGTCTTCTCCTGACCACGCTCGTCCTGGCCGGGCACACGTGCCTGGAATCCCAGCAGCGGCCGCTGCCGAGCGGGAGCGATACCGCCGTGGCCCGCCCAGCCGCGAGGAGACCGGGGATGCCGGTCCGGAAGCAGCGTGGGAGCGGCGAGGTCGCGCCGCTTCCCCCGGCTGCACCCGCCGCGCCCGCTGCACCCGCCGCACCCGCCGCACCCGCCGCACCCGCCGCACCCGCCGCACCCGCCGCACCCGCTGCGCCCGCCGCACCCGCCGCGCCCGCCGCGCCCGCCGCGCCCGCCGCGGCCACTCGCCCCGTGGAGAGCGCGGTGACGCGCGAGGAGATCCCCTCGCTGAGCCCTCAGGAGTGGAGGAGCCGGCTGGCGCTGCTGCCCCTGCGCGAGCGAGTGATCGCCGTTCCCGGAGCCAGTGTGAGCTCACCGACCGCGTTTGCCCTGCACGGCGGCGAAGCATTCGCGGGGGGCGCGTACCAGGCGCGTACCCGCTACACCGACCTTCAGGACGGCGCGCTCGTGTTGGGCGTGGGGCTGGGCGACCGTGACCGCTTCGTGGCGGTGGAGCTCGCGGCGACTTCGTACGCCACCGTGCACGACGGCGGCCCGTTCTCCGACGGCTCGCTCAGCGCCAAAGTGCATCGCGCGTTCGGTCGCGATCTGGCGGTTGCCGTCGGGGTGGAGAACGGGGTCCGCTGGGGACGGACGGACGCGGGAGTCAGCGTGTACGGAGCCGCCACGCGCCTCCTGCAACTGAGAAAGGCATCGTCCGCGCTCTTCTCGTCCGCCGCACTGACGCTGGGAATCGGGAACGGCCGCTTCCGCAGCGAGGAGGACGTCGTCGCGGGCCGGGAAACGGTGAACGTGTTCGGCGCGGTGGGCGTGCGGGTCGCGGAGCCCGTCTCCCTGAGCGCCGATTGGACCGGGCAGGACCTGTACGCCGCCGTCTCGGTCCGCCCCGTGCGGCGCGTCCCGGTGGTGGCCACCGTGGGAGTGGCGGACATCACGGGAAGCGCGGGCGACGGCGCACGGCTGATCGCGTCCGTGGGGTACGGCTTCCGCATTCCGCACATCTTCTGAGCAGCGAGGCATCACCGATGCACCCGATCCTCCGATTCTGCCTTGCCGCCCCAGCCGCGGCCGTGTTCCTCCTCCCGGTGCGTGCCGCGGCGCAGTCCGGGAACCAGTCCGACATCGCCTTTCCGAACACCACGGGGAGCGGAGCAGCGGGAGGGAGCTTTGCCGGCCCCGGGCTGCGCTCGGTGAACGCGCTGTTCGCCAGCGACGCGTTGGGGACGCGCTTTCGCAGCGCGGGCGTGGGATGCACGGTGCGCACCGCGGCCCGCATGTATGCCGACAGCGTGGCCGCCGCCCCGCGGGGCGCGGGGAGCCCCGCCGTGTTGGCGCTGCTGCTGGGAACCCCCTCCGCCGACGCGGCGGCCGTGGCGAGTGCGCTGTCGCGGGGAGCACCGCGTGCGCAGGAGGAGGCTCGCCGGCTTTCGGACGCGCTGCATGGGCTCTATGCCCCTCCCGCCGGGTGCCCGGATGATGCCGGCGAGTTCCCGGAAGCGGGACGGTGGAGGGAAGCCATCCGGGCATACCATGCCCTGCTGCGCGCCCTTCCGGACGCGGTCCTCGCCCCCCCCCCGGCCGAGCTGCTCACCGTCCACGACGCGCTGCAGGGCGTGCTGCTGAAGTCGACGCGCCGCCCGGGCCGCCGGTGACGAAGCTTCCGCCCGGAGCGCGCCTGCGCGCGACGCGCAACGAAGTCTCGTGTACGGTGGAGGGGGAGCTGGTGATCCTCAACTTCGCCGACGAGGTGTACTACGGGCTGGACGGGGTGGGCGCGCGGGTGTGGGAGCTTTTGCGCGAGCCGCGCACCCTGGCCGAGCTGCGCGACGCCGTGACCGCGGAGTACGACGTGGATGCCGCCACGGTGGATGCGGATCTCCGGGAGCTGCTGGAAGATCTCGCGACGCGACGGCTGCTGGAGGTGCTTCCCGGTGATGTGCCGTAGCGGGCGATGAGCGGAATCGCCGGGCTGGTGTCGTCCACCGGAGCGCCCGCGGACGGGGCGTTGCTCGAGCGTATGGCCGCGTTCCTGGCCCAGCGCGCTCCGGACGGGGGCGCGGCGCGCGTGGTGGGAGCGGCCGGCCTGGCGCACGCGCTTCTGGCCACGGGCGACCCCTTCCCCGAGCCGCCGCAGCCGCTCTCGCTGGACGGGCGCTACTGGATCGTGGCCGATGCGCGGGTGGACGCGCGCGCCGAGCTTCTCGGCCGCCTGCGCGGCGCCGGGGAGGCGGCTCCGCCCGGCGCCCCCTCCGCCGAGCTGATCCTTCGCGCCTACCGCGCCTGGGGCGATGCGTGCGTGGAGCGGCTGGTGGGGGATTACGCCTTCGCGCTGTGGGATGCAACGGCGCGCCGCCTTCTGTGCGCGCGCTCCCCCTTCGGCCTCAAGCCCTTCTTCCACGCGTGGGCGGGAGACGACTTCATCTTCGCGAGCGCGCCGGAGTGCGTGCGCCTGCACCCCCGCGTTCCCGGGGCGCTGGATGAGGCGTGGATCGCGGACTTCCTGGTGCACGGCTACCCGTTCGACGAGGACGCCACCGTCTGGCGCGGGGTGCGGGCCCTGCGCCCCGCTCATCTGCTGGTGCTGGAGGACGGGCGTGCCGTGACGCGCCGTTTCTGGGATCTCCCGCGCGACGATGAGCTGCGCCTGCGGGGCCCTCGGGAGTACTCGGAGCGTTTCGTGGAGGTGCTTCGCGATGCGGTGCGCGACCGGCTGCCGGAGGGCGACGCCTCCTTCTTCCTGAGCGGCGGACGGGATTCTCCCACGATCGCGGCGCTGGCGCGTGAGGTGGTGGGGCGGGGGGAGCGCAACACCCGCCTGCACGCCCTGACGGCGTACTGCGAGTCGCTGTACCCCGATCCCGAGCCCCCCTTCGCCCGGATGGTGGGGGAGGCGCTCGGCATCCCCATCCTTTTCCACGCGATGGACGGGTACCGCGCGTTCGAGCGCTGGGACGACCCGCGCCTGCGCCGCGCGCAGCCCGTGGCCGAGCCGCTGCTGGCGCTGATCGACGACGAGCTGCGCGAGATGGCCGGCCGCTCGCGCGTGCTCCTGATGGGAATGGGGGGCGACGCGGTGCTGCGCGAAAGCCGCTCGCGGCTGGTGCGGCTGGCGGCGGGCGGGCACCCGGCGCGCGCGCTGGGCGAGGCGGCGGTATACACGTGGCACCACCGCCGCCTTCCGCGCCCCGGCGTGCGCACCTGGCTGCGCGGCCAGCCGGAGTGGACCCCCCCGCCGATCCCGCCCTGGATCTCGCCGGGGCTGGCGGAGCGCGTGGGGCTGGCGGAGCGCGTCCGGGCCCAGGGCGCGCTGCCGGCCCCGCCGCATCCGCTCCGCCCCGAAGCGCACGCCCAGCTCTCCGCGCCCTTCTGGAGCTACCTGTTCGGCTTCTACGGACCGTGGGCCACGGGCGTCCCGCTGGAGGTGCGCCAGCCGTTCGCCGACACCCGGGTGGTGTCGCTGCTGTTGTCGATTCCCCCCGCGCAGTGGTATAATGATAAAGGCCCCATACGGATAGGTATGCGGGGACGCCTTCCGGAGCCGGTGTTGCGAAGGCCCAAGACACCCGCCGGGGGAGACACGCTCGCGACCCGCCGGAGCGCCCACGGCACGGGGTGGATCGGGGGACGCGCGGTGGGAGTCGAGATCGAGCCCTTCGTGGATCGCACACGCCTTTCACGCGGCGTCGGCGGCGCTTCGGAGGAGGACCCGGGAGCGCTCTGGATGGACCTCCGCCCCCTAGCGCTCTCGCTCTGGCTGCGAAGCGAGCCGGGGTGACACGCGCGGCGGAACGCGTCCGTCGACGCACACTTGAGGGAGAAGACGATGCAGCAGCAGAGCCCCACGCGACGCCCGTACAGCAAGCCGCGCCTCAAGGTGTACGGCGACATGCGCGAGCTCACTCTTACGACGGTGAGCAACAACATGAACGACCCGGGCAACGGCTCCCAGTCGATGACCTGACGGGGTTCATGTTTCCCCCGCCGGCGGTGCGGGTCGTGCCGCCGTGAAAGAGCCGCGCTCAGGGCACGCCGCGCCCCGGGCCGGCGTGAACGAGCGCACCCGCGGCTCCGCTCTCCCGGCGTGACGCGCCCGCGCGCGGCCCCACCCCTCTCCTTTGCGCTACCTCCTGTACGGCCTCGTCGTCGAGACCACCGCCGCCGTCCCCACGCTGGAGCCCTTTGCGGGCTCCGGCGGCGCCGACGTGGATGTGCGCTTGGGGCGAGCGCCGGAGGGTGCGCCCGCGGATCCCGGGCCGGTGTGGTACCGCGCCGAGCGCGAGCCCGATGGCGACCGCCCGGCGCTGGTGATCCGCCGCGCGCGGGGATGGCTGCACCTGGAGTACGCGGACGGGGTGGCGTTCACGGTGCGCGCCGACGGGGCGCGGGTGGGGTGCACCTGGCCCGCGGGGCTGTCGCTTGACGACGCCGCCACCTACCTGACGGGCCCCGTCATGGGGCTCATTCTGCGCCTGCGCGGCGCCACCTGCCTGCACGCCAGCGCCGTGAAGGTGGGGGGCGCCGCGGTGCTCGTCTGTGGCCCGGGCGGGGCGGGAAAGTCCACCACCGCCGCGGCACTCGCGGCGCGCGGCCACACCCTTCTCTCCGACGACATCTCCCCCCTCATCGAAACCGCGGACGCCGTGCAGGTGCAGCCGGGATACCCGGTCGTGCGGCTCTGGCCGGAGGCGGGGCGCGCCCTGTACGGCGACGCCGGCCTTCCACGCCTCAGCGCCGGGTGGGACAAGCGCTACCGGCGCATGGAAGCCTTCCATGGCACACCGCTTCCGCTGCGCACCGTCTACGTGCTGGCCGGGCGCGAGGAGGACGGGGCGCCCCGGGTGGAGCCGCTTCCCGCGGCGGAGGCGGTGCTGAACCTGCTGGCCAACGTGTACATGGCGTGGCTTCCAGACGCCGCGGCGCGCGGGCGGGACCTGGTGCGCCTGGGCGCGGTGGCCGCGCGCGCCCGCGTGGTGCGCCTGGTGCCGCACAAAGACCCGGCGCGCATCGGCGAGCTGTGCGCGTGCATCGAGGCCGGCGCGATGCGGGACGGATGACGAGCGGCTACGACGTGGTGGGGTACGGCCGGATGCTGGCCGACCGCGCGCGCATGGACGCCTACGCCCGCGCGATGGAGGCGACCGTGCGTCCCGGCTCCGTCGTGCTGGACATCGGCACGGGAACGGGGGTGATGGCGATGCTCGCCTGCCGCTTCGGCGCGCGGCGCGTGTTCGCCCTGGAGCCGGCGGAAGCGGTGCAGGTGGCGCGGGAGATCGCGCGGGCCAACGGCGTGGCGGACCGCATCGAGTTCATCCAGGCGTTGTCCACCCGCGCTACCCTGCCCGAGCGCGCGGACGTGATCGTGTCCGACCTCCGCGGCTCCCTCCCGCTCTTCCAGGGGATCATCGATTCCCTGGCCGACGCGCGGGAGCGCCACCTGGCGCCCGGCGGCGTGATGATCCCGCGCGCCGACCACCTGGTGGCGGCGCCGGTGGACGCCGCCGCGGCCTGGGCGGAAGTCGTCGCCCCGTGGGACGAGTGCGCACTGGGGTTCGACATGGACGCCGCGCGCCGGCGGGCGGTGCACACGGTGCGGCGCGTGGAGCTGGACCCGGGTCAGCAGTTGGCTCCCGCGGCGCGCTGGGCCACGCTGGACTATCTGGCCCGCACCGACGCACATGCGGCGGGCACCCCCGAGTGGACGGTGGAGCGCGCCGGCCGGATGCACGGCCTGGCGGTGTGGTTCCACGCGGAGCTGGCGGACGGCGTCTCGTTCCACACGGGCCCGGGAACGCGCACCACCTATCGCACTTCCTTCCTTCCCTGGGCCGAGGCCGTGGAGGTGGAGCCGGGAGACACGGTGCGCGCGGAGCTTTCCGCCCGGAGGGCGGGAGGCGACTACGTGTGGGGGTGGAGTGCGCGGGTGGAGCGCCCCGGCCGCGAGCCGGCGGAGATGCGCCATTCCACGTTCTTCGCGGCCCCGCCCTCGCCCGCGCGCCTCCGCCTGCGCGACGACGGCTTCCGCCCCTCCCTGAGCGACGAAGGGCGCGCGGAGGCGGCCGCGCTCTCGATGATGGACGGCACGGCGACGCTGGCCGACATCGCCGCGGCGCTGTGGGCTGCCTGTCCGCACCTGTTTCCCACCCGGGAGGCGGCGCTCACGCGTGCCGGCCAGCTCGCGGAGCGGCTGGCCCGGTGACCTCGGATTCGTGAGACAGGATTCATCCCGGCCGGCTCGCGCGCGAGCCGGCCATCGTGCCGGAACGCCGGGACCCGTCCGTGCCCAGGCGGCGGGCGCGTCGAGCCGCGCCCCCACGTGCCCATGGGGTCCCGGGGAGCCCGGATGATCTCGCGTACGCCGGAGGAGGAGGTCCTTTTCCTCTGCGCCCGCCTCACCCTTACGCCCGGCGAGGCCAGCCGGCTGCGTGTGGTGGCGGCCGGGCCGCTGGACGGAGAAGCGCTGCTGGCGCTGGCGCGGCGCCATGGGCTGATCGGCTTCCTGCACCGCCACCTGGCGGGCGTGGCGCTGCCTGGAGGGCTGGAGGCGGAGCTGGCGGAGGCCCACCGCCACAACGTCCACCGGGCGCTGCGGCTGTCGCGCGAGCTTCGGCGGCTGGCGGAGGCGCTGGAGGCCCGGGGAATCCGGTCGCTCGCCTACAAAGGGCCCGCGCAGGCAGTGCAGGTCTACGGCGACCTCGCGCTGCGCTACTTCGCAGACCTGGACCTCCTGGTACTCCCCGCGGACATGCCCGCCGCGGGCCGGGTGCTGCGGGAGTGCGGATACGATCCGCACCTGAAGCTGACCCCCGGGCGCGAGGCGCTCTTCAACCGGGTAGATGGGGACCGGGCATACCTGCACCGCACCACCGGCGTGCTGGTGGAGCTGCACGCGCGCGTCTCGTCGCTGCGCTTCGCCATGCCCGTGGAAACGGAGGCGCTGCTCGGAAGCGCCGTGGGGGTACGCGTGGGCGGCGCGGAGGTGCGCGCGCCCGGGCCCGACGACCTCCTCCTGGTGTTGTGCATCCACGGCGCCAAGCACCGCTGGAAGCGGCTGGAGTGGCTGGTGGCGGTAGCCGAGCTCGCCCGGTCTGGCGGTGCCCATCCCGCCCGGTGCCTGGAGCATGCCGCCGCGTTGGGAGCGCGACGCACCGTTCTGCTGGGCCTTGCCCTCGCGCGACGCCTTCTGGCCCTCCCGCTCCCGCCCGCGCTCGCCGCCGCGGTGGGGCGCGAGCCCGGGCTGGATGCGCTGTGCGACGAGGCCGAAGCGCGTATCCGTGGTCCGGAGCCGGAGGAGGAAACGGCGGCCAACCTGCGCTTCAACCTTGCGGCGCGCGACTCCCGCGCCGACCAGCTTCGCTACGCATGGCGGTGGGCCACGATCCCCGGTCCCGAGGACTGGGCCTGGCTCTCCCTCCCGGACCGGCTCCTCGCGGCGTACCGCGTCGTGCGTCCGCTGCGCCTTCTGATGCGCTACCTTCCGCGCCGGCCCCGCTGATGGGGGCTCCCACGAAGCGACCCCGGGGAGAGGCCGCTTTCCCTTGTGTCTTCCTGCCTTCGTGCGAGACAGCGGTATGATCCCACCTGGCACCCCCGAACCCTCCGCTCCGGCCGGCGTGCGCGCGCTGGCGCGGGAGGCGTGGCGCGCGCGGACGGCGGCAGTGGCGGGAGTCGTGCTGGCGATGGCCGTGGCGGGGCTGGAGGTGATGGCGGTGGGGGCGCTGGTGGCGGTCACGGTGGCGCTGGGGGTTCCTCTGCCACCCGCCGAGTCGGCCCGCATGGCCGCGGCGGCGCGGGTACTGGTGGGCGCTTCACCGGAGCTGGGGAGCGCTCTCGCCCTGTACGTGGCGCTGGCCGCGGCCCAGGCGCTGGCCCTGCGCGGGCTTGCACTGCTGGGGTGGCGCGTGGAGCAGGAGGTGGCGCTGGCGCTGCGCCTGCGCCTGTACCGCGCCCTCGCGGGCGCGCGCTGGACCTCGGTGGCGCGGCTCCGCTCCTCCGATGTACTGCAGGCGCTCACGCACGAGTCGGAGAGAGTGGGAAGGGCCGCGGCGGCGCTCCTCACGCTGGTGTCCCAGGCGCTGGTGGCGGTGGTGTACCTGGGGCTGGCGCTGCGCCTGTCTCCCGGGGGCGCGGCCGTGACCGTGGCGTGCGGCGCCCTCCTCCTTGCCGCCACCCGCCCGCAGGCACGCGCCACTCGCCGGGCCGGCGCACTCCTTTCCACGGCTCAAGCCCGCATGCTGGCCGCGGCCGGCGAGCACCTGCATGGGGTCAAGGTGGTGAAGAGCCATGGTGGCGAAGCGCGCGACGTGGCGCGGCTCGCCGCCGCCGCCCGCGACGCCCGCGACGCCACTCTGCACGGAGCGCGCGCGTTCGCAACCTCCGGCGCCGTGTTCTCGGCCGGGGGCGCGGCGCTCCTGGGGGGCGTCACGTTCGCCGCCGTGAGGTGGGTGGGTCTCCCCGGCTCGGTGGCCCTGCTCCTCGTCTTCCTGTTCGCGCGGCTGGTCCCCCGGCTCCAGTCGGTGCAGGCGGTGCATCAGCAGGTCCTGCACGACCTCTCCGCGTACGCCCCCCTCCTCCGGACCATCGCGGAGCTGGAGCGCGACGTGGAGATACTCGGGCCCGCCGGGGAGCCCGCCTCTCTGCGGGACGCGCTGGTGCTGGAAGGGGTGTCGTTCGCCTATCCCGGGGCGCGCGGCGACGCCGTGCGGGGGGTGACGCTGCGGGTACCCGCGCACGCCACCGTGGCGGTCGTTGGGCCCTCCGGGTCGGGGAAGACCACGCTGGCGGACATCGCGACGGGGCTGGTGTCCTCGTCCAGAGGGCGGGTGGTGGTGGATGGACGCACGCTGGACGGCACGTGGATGCGGGTGTGGCGGGGCGCGATCGGCTACGTGGGGCAGGACGCGGTGATCTTTGACGACACGGTGCGCGCCAACCTCCTGTGGGCACGCCCAGAAGCGGCGGAGGAGGAGCTGCGCGCCGCCCTGCGGTCGGCGGCGGCGGCCGGCTTCGTGGACGCGCTCCCCGACGGGATGGACACGAGGGTGGGAGAGCGCGGGGTGAGCCTCTCCGGTGGCGAGCGGCAGCGAATCGCGCTGGCCCGCGCCCTCCTCCGCCGCCCCGCCCTCCTGGTGCTGGACGAGGCCACGAGCGCCCTGGACGCGGAGAACGAGCGCCGGATCCGCGACGCGCTTCGCTCGCTGCATGGCACCATCACGGTGCTCCTCATCACCCACCGCCTCGCCAGCGTGCGCGATGCGGACACGGTGCACGTGATGGAAGAAGGACGCGTGGTACAGAGCGGCACGTGGAGCGAGCTGGTGTCCACCCCCGGCCGCTTCCAGGATATGTGGCGCGCCCAGGAGAGCGAAGCGGGCTGAGTCTACACAGGCAATCTCACACAGAGGCACAGAGCCACAGAGAGAAAAGAAGGAGCTCATCTTCCTTCCTCCTCTCTGTGGCTCTGTGCCTCTGTGTGAGATCAGTCCTCGTCCCGGTAGCCGGCGTAGTACTTGTAGGACGAGTAGCCTTCGGTCTTCTCGTCCGGGTCGTTGAGCACGCCGCCGATGAGGGGTGCGCCCACGGCGCGCAGTTGCTGCACCGCGTGCTGGGCGGCGCGCCGGTCCGTCTGCCCCGCGCGCACCACCAGGAGCACCGCGTCCGCATGTGCGCTCAGGATCTCGGCATCGGCGGCCGCGGCCACCGGGGGGGTGTCCACGATCACGAGCTCGAACCGGCGCACCGCCTCACCCAGGACCCGCGCGGCCATCTCCCGCTCCAGCAGGTCCGTGATGTTGGGTACGAGCAGGCCGGCCGGGAGCACGGAGAGCTCCGGGACGGTGGTGGACCGCACCGCGTCATCGAAGGAAGCGAGGCCCGCCAGCACCTCGGACACGCCGGGCGAGCGCTCCACGCCGAAGATGCGGTGCTGGCGGGCACGCCGGGCGTCGCCATCCACCAGAAGGACCCGCACCCCCTGCTGCGCGAAATTGAGCGCCAGGTTGGCCGCCACCGTGCTCTTTCCCTCCGCCGCTTCGGCGCTCGTCACCATGAGCACCCGTTGCGGCTGGTCCGAGGCGGCGAAGAGGAGGTGCGTGCGCAGCTTCCAGTACGCCTGCGCGGCGGGCGACTGCACGTCTGAGGCGAGCGACTGCGGCCCGGCGGGCGCACCTTTTCCGCGCACCCGCCGTGAAACGTTCAGGTGGCGCGTCCAGCCGGCCGTGCCGGCCAGGCGCTGCACCCGCGGGGTGATCCCCAGCACGGGAAGGTTCAGCAGCGACTCCATCTCGTCGCGCCGCAGGATCGAGCCGTTGAGGCGGTTGAGCGACAGCGCGCCGCCCGCTCCCACCGCGAGCCCCAGCACCAGCGCGAACGCCAGGCGCTTCCCCGTCCCCTTGCCGATCGGCCCCCCGGGGACCACGGCGGGGTCCACGATCTCCACCTGCCCCACCTGCACCGCCTCGTCGATGCGCGCCTTCTGCTGCTCGCGCAGCAGGTCGTCCGCCAGCGTCTGAAGCGTGGCCACACGCCGGGCCAGGCGCTGCTCCTCGGCCTCCGCGTCGGGAAGCTCGGCCATCGTGGCGACGTTCGACGAGGCCAGGCTCTGGATGACGCCGATCTGCGCCGCGAGCGCCGTGGAACGCCCCACGGCCGCCTGGATCAGGCGCGTGCGGGAGGTGAGGATCATCGAGTCCAGCCGCTGTACGTCCGGGTTGCTCGTGGATCTCGACCACGGCCCCGTCGTCACCGAGTCGCGCATCGTCTGCAGTCGCAGGTACTGGTCGTACAGGTCCACCATCCCGCGGTTGTTTCCCGCCTGGGGCGAGGCCACCAGCGCGGCCACCTGGTTCAGCGCCTCCGGGGAGTTGGAGCCGCGCAGCGCCCCGCTCACCTGGTCGTACAGTTGCTTCTCCTGCTCCAGCTCGCTGCGGCGGAGGAGGAGGGCGCCCATCCCCTCCTCGGTGCTGCGGAATTTGTCGCGCGGGTTCATGGAGCCCGCGCGCTTGCGGAACGCGCTGAGCTGGAACTGCGCCGTGGCGAGCAGCTCGTCCGTGCTGCGAAGCTGCTCCTGGATGAAGACGCGGCGCCGGCGCGAGCTCTGCCGCGCGGCCTCGGTGCTGAACTCCTGGAACGAAGCGGCCGCGGCGTTCGCCACCCGCTGCGCCAGCATGGGGTCGTGCGTCAGGTAGGCGATGTCCACGATGTTCGTCATCTCGCGCGGGCGCACCTGGAGCCCGCCGCCCACGGTGCCGATGACGTCCATCTGCGGCATGACCACGAAAGACTCGGAGGCGGACGCCGGGCGCCCGGAGAACACCATCTCCACTCCCGGAAGCTGAAGCGGCGCTCCGTACGCGGCGCGCGCGGTCACCCGCCGCATACGTGCCGTGACGCCGCCCTCCGCGAAGCGGACCTCCACCGTGTCGCCGTCGCGCGCGGCCGAGTTGACGCGCGCGCGCTCCAGCACGCGCCAGGAGAACGTGGGATTGGTGGGCGACAGGCGCAGCCCCAGCGAGTCCACCACCTGCCCCAGCACGGCGCGGCTGCGCAGCACCTGGATCTGCGACAGGATGGGATCCATGTAGAAGCCGGGGAGCTGGTCCGAGGTGCCCCCCGTCTGCTCCAGATCGCCGGACATCCCCACCCGCGTGTCCACCAGCCGCACGGAGGTGCTCGCCACGTAGACGGGGAGCACCCTGGCGAGCTTGTACACCGCATAGCTTAGCGACAACGCCACGCACACGGCGACCAGCCACAGGTACCGGCGCACCGCGGCCAGGTATTGGGAGAAGGGGATGCCCTCCTGTTTCTCCTCGGCGGGCGTGAGCGAGGAGCGGAGAACGAGGCCCGCCGCCTGGGCGTCGTGGATGGCCGGGAGCGATCGTGCGGGAAGGCGTGGTGTGCGCATGAGACAGGTCCTTTGAGAACCGCGTCCGCGGCGTGAAGAAGCGAGCGTCGGCCGGGTGCCGCAGAGGGAAGGACTTCGTTCACCTCGTTTCGACGTGAGATCGAATCCGCTGGAATCGGTGCGCCTCCGCCACGAGGGGCTGAAGCCCCCGCTGGGGAGACGGGAAGCCCGCTGAAGCGGGCTCGGTAGCCGGACCCACACGATGCTTCAGCAGGCTTCCCGTGGTTCCAGCCGGGGGTTTCAACCCCCGGCGATGCCGCGACAGCACCGGTCCATCCGGATTCCGTATGAGATCGTGTTCCGGGGGAGCCCAGCCGGAAGAACCGTTCAGCGGCCGGCCAGCTCGCGGTACAGCGCCACGGTCTCGGTGGCCATGCGCCGGGCGCACAGCACCGTTTCCACGCGGTGGCGGCCCGCTTCGCCCATGCGATGGCGCAGCACGGGGTCGTCCAGGAGTATGTCGAGGGCGGCCGCCAGGGCCCCGGGATCGCCGGGAGGCACGGTGAGCCCCGTCACCCCGTGAGGAGAGACGAATGGTACACCGCTGTCGAGCATCGTGTTCACCACGGGGACACCGCACGCCATCGCCTCCAACTGCACGATGCCGAACGCCTCGCTGCGCGCTACCGACGGAAGGGTGAAAACGTCGGCGGCGTGGTACAGAGGGCGCACGTCCGGGACAGCGCCCAGGAACCTGACCCGGTCCTCCACGCCGTCGCGCCGCGCCTGCCGGGCAAGCGCGCCGCCCAGAGGCCCCGACCCGGCCACCAGCAGCCGCGCGTCCAGACCGCGCATGGCGCGGATGAGGACCTCCAATCCCTTGTACTCCACGAGGCGCCCCACCGCCAGCACGATCCGCGGGCCGTGCTCCGCCCGCACGCGCGCGACCTCGGCCGGATCCACGCGGCGCATGGCCGCGACGTCGATGCCGAAGGGAACGACGCGCACACGCCCGGCGTGGGCCCGCAGCACCGGCGACGACGCGGCGTACTGCGGGGAGCTGGCGATGATGGCGTCCGCGCGGGCGAGGAGGGCGCGGTGGAGCGGGGACAGCAGGGCGCCCAGCACGCGCTGGCGGATGATGTCGCTGTGGTACGTCACCACCAGCCGCCCACCGACCCGCGCGGCCAGATAGGACAACGCCGCCAGCGGATTGGGGTGGTGGAAGTGCACCACGTCCGCTCTGGCGCGGCGGATTTCCGCCGCCATTCCCGGGCAGAACGAGCTGGAGGCTACTCTCGCCCGCGTGCCCACCCGGGTCACGGGGATGCCGTCGACCACCTCGCGCACCGTGCGTGGGCCCGCGTCGCTCACCAGCACCTGGATGTCCACCTCGGCGCGGGTGGACTGGCAGAGCAGCTCCAGGTGCGATTCCATCCCGCCCAGGTACGGCGGGTAGAACTTGCCCACGTGGAGGACCCGTAGCCTGCGCGTCACCCCACCGCCCGCAGCACGCGCCCGTACACTTCCGCCAGCCCCGCCGCGTACGCCGCGACCGAGAAGCCCGCGGCGCGGCGCAGGGCGGCGGCGGGCGGAGCGGCGCCGCCGAGCAGCAGATCCACCGCGTCCGCCCAGGCGCGCGCGTCGCCCGGAGATGCATAGAGCACCGCATCCCCGCCGGTGTCGCGCACGGTGGGGAGGGCGCTGGAGGCCACCACCGGGGTGCCGCACGCCATCGCCTCCAGCACCGGCCACCCGAACCCCTCGCGCTCCGAGGGGAGCAGGAGGGCGTGGGCGCGGCGGTAGACGGCGGCGAGCACCGGGCGCTCCAGCGGCGGGAGCTCCGCCACGGAGAGCCCCAGCCGCTCCGCGCGTTCCCGCTGCTCCGCCGTAAGCGCGCCTCCCACACGCACCAGGCGCGCTCCCGGACGGCGCTCCCGCACGGCGGCCGCCGCCTCCAGCACGAACGGGATGCGCTTGCGCGGGACGTTGGCGCCCACGTGCAGCAGCTCGGGCTGGCCCCGCGGGCCCAGGAGCTCCGCGGCGCGCGCGTCGGCGCGGGCGTCGGGCGCCGGGCCGAAGTCCGGGTGCACCGGAAGCGGCACCACGGAAGAGCGTCCGGCGGGAACCAGGCCGCCGGCCGCCAGTTGGTCGCGTACGGCCCGGCTGTCGCACACCACGTGGGCCGCCCTGCGCAGCCCGGCGAGCACGCGCCGCATCGTCCACCGGAACCACAGAGGGCGTGCTTCCCGCTCCGCGCCGGACACGGAGCGGAACGCGTCCAGGTCGTGGCAGGTGACCACGGTGCGCGCCGCGGGAAGGGCGTGCACCAGGTGCGCGTAGCTGTGGTCGATCACGTGGAAGAGGTCCGCCCCGCCGCGCATGCGCCGCAGCCAGCGCGGGTACACGGCGTACCGCCCCACGTAGCGCTCCACGTTGTGGGGGGCGCCCAGGCGGGGCATAGCCGGCCGCAGCAGCACGGGGGAGAAGGGGCCGCGCCGCAGCGCGCGCACGGTGAGCTCCGCGGCCAGGTCCATGCTGGGCCAGCGCTCCTCCAGAAAGTCCGCGACCACGCCTACGCGCGTCACCGGGGCGTCAGGATGAGCCATGCCTGACTGTTGAGGAGCGGCCCGGCAAAGTAGACCGGGGAGAAGAGCGTGCGGCGCACCACGAAGTCCGCCTGCAGCCGGCTGCGAAGCGCGCGCCAGTTGAACCCCTTGTGGCCGTGGTATACGTTCGGCTCGCCCGAGGCGAAGCGGGTGTGGTAGACGGGGCGCGGGACGGGGGCATCGCTCCCCGCGAAGAGCATCCGCGCCATCTCGGCCGCGGTGTACGTTTCGCGCTGGACGTACCCCTCCATTCCGCGCCGTGCCGCAAGGGCGCGGACGAGCTGCTTTCCCAGCAGCGTGGGCCCCGTCTCCACCGGAACGCTCACGACCACGGTGCCGCCCGGGGCCACGAGGCGGCGCAGGTCGGCCACAACCGCGTTCACCGCGGGCACCGTGCAGTGCTCCAGCACCTCCATGCACACCGCCGCCCCGAAGCCGCCCGCCGGTTCGTCCGCGAGCGCGGCGGTGTGGACGAAGCGGAGCCCTGGCTCGCCGGCGAAGCGGGTGGATGCTTCCGCGGCCAGGGCCGCGTCCGCTTCGGCGCCCACGGCACTGGGGAACAGGTCGCGCACCAGGGCCAGAAAGGTGCCGTCGCCGCACCCGTAGTCCAGGAGCCGCGCGCCGGCGAGCGGCTCCACCAGGCGCCGGGCCACGCGGAAGCGCGAGCCGTGGCTCCAGCGCAGCATCCCCAGGGAGCCGAAGAGCTGCCTGCGTGAGTACGTGCCGCCGCGCAGCCGCTCGTCGCCGTGCAAGGATGCCTCTGGGGTGCGGTTCATCGGAGGGCGAGAAGGCGCTCGAAGAAGTCGAGGTGGCGAGCCGCCACCCGGGGGAGCGCGAAGTCCGTCGCGGCTCGGGCGTGCCCCGCCGCGGCCAGGCGCGCGCGGAGAGCCGGGTCGGCCAGCAGGGTGCCCAGGGCGACGGCGAGGGCATTCGCGTCCCCTTCGGGCACCACGAGCCCCGCGGTGCCCAGCACGTGCGGGATCTCGCCGCTGTCGCTTCCCACCACCGCGACGCCACACGCCATGGCCTCGGTGAGCATCCGGCCGAACTGCTCGCGCCACCGCGGCGCGGTGAGGCTTGGAGCGGCGAGGACATCCATCGCAGAAACGTACGCGGGCACGCGCTCGTGCGGAACCCCCGTCACCACCCGCACTTGCCCGCTCCGCGCGGCGGCGATCTCCCGGAGCGCCCCTTCCAGGGGCCCGCCCCCGACAAAAAGGGCCCGCCAGGGCGCCCGCACCCTGCCCAGCGCCTCGGTCAGCACGCCGATTCCCTTGGCTTCCACGAAGCGCCCCAGGAACCCGACCACGGGCGTGGTGTCATCCGCCCACCCGAGCTGGCGATGGATCTCGCGGCGGGCGATGGGGTCCGGGCGGAAGCGCGTGACGTCGACTCCCGGGGGGATCACGGTGTGCGGCCGGTCGCGGTACCCGGGGCGGGCGGCCAGCGTCGCCTCCACCGTGCGCCCGAAGGCGATCCACCCGTCCGCGCGGCGCAGCACGGCGCGCTCCATCTGCGCGAAGGGCGGGGGGTACCGCTTGGGGAGGTTCTGGAAGGTGGCGACGGCGAGCGCCGCGTCGCGCCGGGCACCGAGCGCCACCTGCGCGGCCGCCAGAACAAAGGGCTCCTGCCAGCAGTGGACGACGTCCCAGGGCTCGCGCAGCAGGGCGCGCAGGCCGCGCCCGTAGTGCATCAACTGCGGGACGCGCGCGCCACGCACGGGAATCGGCACCAGCCGGCACGCTTCGCCGGGGATGGGCTCCAGCTCCACCGGGCGGAGGTCGCCGGGGTAGCGGAGGGGGGCGGCGCACGTCACCTCCCACCCGCCGGCGCCCGCCAGCGCCATCTCGTGCGCCAGGCGCCGGTTGGCGGCCACCACGTAGCTGTGCCCGATGGTGAGGAGGCGCTTCACGGCTCGCGGTAGGGTTCGAGCTCGTCGCGCGTGAGGGCGCGCCACCGGCGGATGGTGCCCCAGCGCACCGGGGTCCGCTCGCGCAGCACGGCGGGGAGCTCTCGCGCCAGGCCGCGCAGCAGCACCCGCATTCCGCCCGGGTCGTCGATCCCCCACCCGCGCCGCATGGGGTAATAGCTGTACAGCCGCAGCGCCACCCCGGCCAGCACCAGCGGAAAGGGCTCGTCGAGCAGGGCACCCAGAGTGGTGTTGCGCACCGTCTGGTGCAGGTAGCGCCGCGCGTCGCGCCCGGCGTGCGCCGCCACGTGCCCCACGTACGCGTGGGGAAGGTACACCACTCGCCACCCCCGGTCGAGCAGCCGGAGGCACAGCTCCTTCTCCTCGCCGTTGATCCCCAGCCGCGCCCGGAAGCCGCCCACCTCCAGGAACGCGTGGCGGCGCGCCAGGAAGCCATAGCCCAGGAAGGTGGGGACGTACGCCGGGTAGTCCACCGGGTAGGGCTGGGCGGCGGGCGGGTAGGGGCGTCCCCGTGCGTCTGCCTGCGCCAGGGCGACCGCGGCTACCGTGGGGTCACGCTCCAGCACCCGCACCGCGCGCTCCACGGCGTGGCGGGTGAGCACGAACGCGTCGTCGTCCAGGTTCAGCACCCAGGGGGTGCGCGCTTCCGCCGCGATGCGGTTGCGGCAGGCGGCCACGCTGCGGCTTCGTTCGTGGCGGATGAAGCGCACGGGGGGTCCCTCCCGCGCGCGCTCCCGGCCCGCGGCGGGCGGGGTGGAGCCGTCGTCCACCACGATCACCTCCGCGACGAGGCCGGTGAGATCCGCCAGCGAGGCGAGGCACCGCTCCAGCGCTTCGGGCCGGTCGCGGGTGGCGATCCCCAGGGTGACCGGGCCGCTCATGGCCGGCGAACGAAGAGGTTGATGTTGTCCGCGTACCACCACGGGAGGTCCAGCTCCGCGACCGCCCTCCGGAACCCGTCGTTGCGGGGGTGGAGGGTGTACCCCAGCCGCCGGAACCGGCGCACCCAGTGCTCCGCGGGGCGCTCGTTGACGTGCAGGGTCCCGCCCTGCCCCGGACGCGCCGCGGAGAAGGCCACCACGGGCGCGCACGCCATCAGCCGCAGCAGCTTGCCGCTGTGCCAGGGCGGGAAGTGCTCCGCCGTTTCGAGCGAGATCGCGAGGTCGAAGCTCCCCAGCGCGCGCGCCTCCGCTTCCACTTCGCGATGCGGGACGCTGGACAGGTCCAGCGCGCGCGTCCCGACGCCGCGCGCCCGCGCCGCGGCGAGCGCGGCGGGGGACCCGTCGACCCCGAGCACGCGTGTCCCTGGCGCCTCGCGCAGCACGGCGGCCAGCAGCTTGGCGTCCCCACATCCCACGTCGAGCACGGAGCGGGCGGGCGCGTGCGCCAGCAGCACGCGCGCGAAGCCGTCCCAATCGCCTCCCTGGTGGAAGTCCCAGAACTCCTCGCCGTATGCCTCGGCGGGGCCGAAGAGGCGCTGAGCGTACCATGCGGCGAGGCCGCGAGGGAGCGAGGACGCGCGGCGCGCGCGCTCGTACGCGGCGGGGAAGCGCCGGCGCGCCGCGTTCAAAACCCGCCGCGCGGCACTCATCGCCGGGCGTCCATCGCCGCGCGGTAGCAGGCCAGGGTGCGCCGGGCGGTCTCGGTCCAGCTCATCCCGCGGACGCGCTCGTGCCCCGCGTCTCCCAGGCGGCGGCGCAGCGGCTCATCGTCCAGCAGCAGCCCCACGGCGGCGGCGAGCTCTTCCGCGCCGCGCGGGGGAACGAGGATGCCGTGCCCGCCCCGCAGAAGCGCCGGCGCACCGCCCACGGCGCTGGCGACCACCGGGAGGCGCTGGCTCATCGCCTCGGCCACCACCATTCCGAATCCCTCGTAGGTACTGGGCATCACCAGGAGGTCGTGCTCGCGGTAGTGGCGCATCACGGACTCCTCGTCCGTTCGGGGGATCACGGTCACGTACCGGCGCATGCCAGGGGGAAACGAGGCGAGCACCGCTTCGGCGGGGAGGCCGGGGCCCAGCACGGTGAGCCGGGGCGCGCGTCCCTCCCTGGCCAGCCGCTCCATGGCGCGGACGAGATAGTGCACCCCCTTCACCCCGTCCCAGCTACCGCAGAAGAGGACTCCGGCGCCGCGCGGGGCATCCGGCGGAGGCGGCGCGTCCAGGAAGCGCTGCGACACCCCGTGCGGAATGAGGTCCACCGCGTCCGCATGTTTCCAGCCGCGGCGCAGGGCGAAGTCACGATCCGCGGTATTGAGAACGATCATCCGGTCGGCGCGCCGCGCGGCGAGGGCCACCTGGCTCATGCGCGCGGCGGGGTACCAGAGCCTGCGGTACCACGGCTTGTGCGCCAGCCCGTGCCGGTGGTCGTCCACCATCCGCTGGAAGTTGAGGTGCTCCAGCCCGTGCGACCGGCTCACGAGGGCCGTGCCGTGGCCCAGCAGCGCCCCTTCGGCGCTCGCCACGTCCACGACGTCGTAGGGGCCCCGCTCGCGAGCCGCCCGCGCCACGGCGCGCGCCGCCAGCGCCGGGCCCACGAGCCAGCGCACCCGCGCCTTCGCCGGGCGCGGGCCGAGCTGGGGTGCCAGCAGCACGTCGCAGGTGTGGCCCAGCCGCGAGATCTCCTCACGCAGCTTGTGGTACACCTTGCCCGAGCCCAGCCGCGGGTCGTCCGGGTAGTCCCCCACCAGCAGGATCTTCATGGACCCGCTCTCTCTCCTCGGGGCGGCATCCGACGCATCGCTCCGCGCCCCCGCGTACCCGCCGCTCACCGGGCGGCGATCCAGCGCGCGGTGGCTTTCGCGGCGCGCCCGGCCTGGAGAGCGCGCGCCCACGGGCCGGCACGGCGGCGGAAGACTTCGCGCTGGAGCCGGAGCTCCTCGTCGCCTCCCGCCCCGCGCGAGCGAAGGACCGTGAGGGCTGCATGGTACTCCGCCCAGAGGGAGAAGTAGGGGCGGTCCAGCGCGGCCAGGTACTGGATGTAGCGGGCGTACGGGCTGGCGCGCCAATCGCCGGGAGCGTGCCTCTCGTGCAGCACCCAGGCACCCCGGTTGAGGAGGAGGGAGTCGCCGTGCGCCAGGAGCAGCGCGGCATACACGTTGTCCCACACCGGCTCGCCGCCGGGGTACGCGCGAAAGCGGTGCCGGTGCGCGCTCCACCACCCGACCCGCGCCGCCACCGCGTCCACCCCCGCCGTCACCACCCCGAGCTCGCGCCCGGTGGCCGGATCGGCGTCCATCCGGCTGAACGCCCATCCATCGTGCCCGCCGGCCTGCATCAGCTCCACCGCGGCGGGGGTGAAGGCGACATCGGAGTTGGCGTACGCGAAGGCGTGGGCGCCCACGGCCCGCGCATGCTCCGCCAGGCGGTCCATGCACTCGCGCACCACGGGAAGCCGGCGCCCGCGCACCCCCGCCGCCGTGCTCGCGCTCTCCGCGAGCACGGCGAGCGTGTGGAAGCCCGGGACCTCGTGTACGTCGTCCGCCCACTGGAGGTTCACGAGGCGCACCCCCTCCAGCGCCGTCCACGCCGCCAGCGCGCGCGCCTGGCGCCCCGCCGCTTCGCCGCCCGCCGCAAAGGCGTTGACGCCCAGGACCACGCTCATCACCCCTCCAACGCGCGCAGCGTGCGCACCATAGAGAATTCCCGCTCGTACAGGGCGAGCCCGTCCGCCGCCGCCCGCCGCCGCAGCGAGGGATCGCCGAGGAGGCGCAGCGCCGTGGCGGCCATCGCCGCGGGCCCGTCCGCCAGCGGAACGCCGGAGGCGCGCCACAGCGGCTCGGTGAAGGTGCCGTCCATGGACACCAGGGCCACTCCGTTGGCGAGCGCGGCCATGGCGGTGGTACGGCGCGCGGTCACGCCGTCCGGGTAGGGTTGGAGGGCCACGTCGCACGCCTGCAGGTGCATGGACAGCGCCCCGGGCTCCTGCCGTCCCGGGGCCACGAGCCGGCCGCGGAGCGTGGGGTGCGCCCGCTCCAGCCGGGCCGCGAACTCCGGTCCCCCGGCGCCCAGCAGGAGCGCCACCGCGGGCGATGCGGCGAGGGTCGCGAGCAGCGCCTTCTCCAGCAGCGGAGCCACGTGGCCCCCGTACGTGCCGAAATGCCCCACCACCGGAACGCCGCCGAGCCGGCGGCGCAGGCCGGCTACCGCGCCGGCGTCCACCACCCGCGGCACGGTGGATGGGATGGGGAGCCATGGCATCGCGCCCCGCGCACGGCTCGCCAGCGGGCGGAGGAGGCGTTCCCACGCGGGGGTGGAGACATAGGCCACGCGCGATGCCCGGAGGAGGAGCCACGCCATGCCATGCGTGGCCGCCGCAAGGACGTTGCGGCGGGGGTGGCGGGCGCTCCACCGGACGAACGGCTCGTGGAACATCACCCGCACCTCGTCGCCGCGGCGGGCGCGGCGCAGCACCCAGCGGCAGAACGCCACGTTCATCCCCCGCAGCCCGAACGCCTGCGGCGCGTACTGCACCAGGAGCGTGCGCGGCGCGGGAGTCCGCTCCAGCGCCGCGTCCAGCCGGCGCAGCTCCCGGCCATGGAACCGCCCCACCGCGTGCACCTCCACTCCGTCCCCGGAGCCGGTGCCGGCCGGGGTCCAGACGTGCACGGGGCGGCCGCGCCCGGCCAGCGCGCGGGCCAGGAGCGCGGTGTACTCCCCCACCCCGCCGGCCCCGGGAGGGTATTCGCCGGTGACGAGGTGCCAGGCGCTATCCACGCGCCCCCCCCAGCACCCGCTCCAGCCGCCCCACGTGCGCGTCCAGCGACAGGCGCCGCGCGGCAGCCAGGGCCCCCGCGCGCAATGCGGCGAGCTCCTGGGGGTGGGTGGCGGCCCACACCAGCGCGCCCGCCAGCGCATCCGCGCGCGGCGGGTCGCCCGGCACCAGGCGGCCGTTGACGCAGTCGGCCAGCCACTCGCCGATGCCGCCCACGTCGAAGGCCAGGGCGGGGACGCCCTGTGAGCCCGCCTCCAGCCCCACCAGGCCGAACGGCTCCGGCCACACGCTGGGCACCACGAGCACCGACGCGCCCCTCAGCAGTCCGAGGCGCTCCTCCCCCTCCACCCACCCCGTGAACTCCGCCTCCACTCCCAGCCTCCGCGCCAGCGCCTCCCACTCCGCGCGCCGGGGCCCGTCGCCGGCCAGGGTGAGCGGCACCGCGCGCCCGAGAACCTCGCCCGCCCGCGCCGCCGCGCGGATCAGCACGTCGCCCCCCTTGAGCTGCGTCATGCGGCCGAGGAACAGGGCGCGGAAGCCGGCGGGCGCGGGGGCGGGGAGCGTGACCGCCGGGATGGTGGGGAAGAGCGGGAGGGAGTGCGCGCGCGCGTCGGGCACCCCGTTGCGCACGTACTCGGCGCGCATGTGGCCGCTGGCCGTCACCACGGCGGCGTAGCGGGAGAAGAGGGCGTTCTGGTCCACGGCCCAACGCCACTGCTCCGCGAGGTACGGAAGGCGGAGCGGTCCGTTGCGGCGGGGGAGGTAGAGCGCCAGGCATCCCGGCCCGAACCGGCGGCCGCACGGCTCCGCGCGGGGGAAGAGGTGCGCCTTCTGCCCGCCGATGCACGTGCCGAAGTAGCCGTGCATCATCTTCACCACCGGCCCGGCGTCCAGCAGCCCCCGCTCCACCTCCAGCGGCCCCATGTTGTGCGAGAACGCCACATCCGGTCCCCACGCCGCCGCCGCCGCGAGCGCTCCGTCCACGCCCCGTTCCGCGGTACAGAAGTGCGGTGCCCCCTGCGGCGCCGGCGACCGCGAGCCCCCGAGCGGATCGCGGTGCAGAAGGGCCACGGCGTGCCCCCGGGCGGCCAGCGCCGGGATCACGGCGGCCAGGTACGACTGCACCCCGCCCGCATCTCCGATCCCGTCGTTGGCGAAGAGGATCCGCACTCACCCGCTCCGGATCACTTCCGCACCAGCCGCAGGCATTCGCCCTCCAGCGCCCACGGGTCCGCCACGCCGGGGCGCAGCGGCTCGGCGCGCAGCCCCTGGGCGTCCAGCTCCGCCCGCACGTCGGCGGCGCGGATCCCCATGCCGCTCCAGAGGGTGGGGTGCATCTCCACGAAGAGCGCCAGCCCGGCTCCGCCCCGCCGGATGGTCTCTCGCGCGCCGCGGAGCACTTCCAGCTCGGCGCCCTCCACGTCGATCTTGATCAGGGCGGGAGCGACGTTCTCGCGCGCGCAGAAATCGTCCAGGGTGATCGTTTCCACCCGCTCTCCGCCCACGCCCAGGCGATTGGCGCCGCTCGCGCCGTCCACGGCGAGGGTGGCGGTGCCGGTGCGCCCCGCCGCCGCGGCGCGCACCGGGGTGACCACGCCGTCCAGGCCGTTCAGCGCCACGTGCCGCGTGAGCCCGTGGAACGCGTCCGGGGCGGGCTCGAACGCGAAGACCCGCCCCTCGTGCCCCACCCACCTCGCCATCACCAGCGTGTAGGCGCCCACGTTGGCGCCCACGTCCAGCGCGACGGTGCCCGGCACGGCCGCCGCGCGGAACGCGTCGTACTCGGCGCGGTTCCAGGTGACGAAGCGGTACTCGGGGAGGAGGCGCACCTCCTCGCCGCCGGGGAGGCGCGCACGCACGCTTCCGCCCGTGCGCAGGCGGACCGCCAGGCGGTACACGGCGCGCAGCGCGTCGCGCGCCGCGCCGCCAGGAAGGAGCCGCCCCGCGGCCGTGCCCAGCCGCTCCAGCGCCGTGGGGGTGCGGAACGCGCTGCTGCCGGCCACCGTGGGCCGCGGGCCGTCATCCACGCGCCACCGCCCGCGCGATCGACGCCAGCCGCTCGCCATAGCCGCCGATGGAGCCCGTCCTCTCGATCCGCCTCCGCGCCGCCGTTCCCATCTCGATTCGCCTCTCCGGTGACCGGACCATTCCGCGCAGCGCGTCCACCAGCGCGGGAATCTCGCCGGGCGGCACCAGGACGCCCGTTTCCCCGTGCGCCACGATCTCGGGGATCGCGTTGAGCGCGGTGCCGATGGCGGGGAGGCCGGCCGCCGCCGCCTCCTGGAACACCATCCCGAACGCCTCGCCCCGCGTGGGGAGGACGAACAGGTCCGCCTGCCGCCAGAGCGCGAACCACTCCGGCGTGTAGGCGCGCACGCCGCGGCGCACCTCCACCCCGTCCGGGAGCCCGGCTTCGCTCAGCGGGGACTCGGTGACCAGCGTGAGCCGCGCCGCCACACCCAGGCCGGCCCCGCGCCACGCCGCCAGCAGCTCCGCCCCCCCCTTCCGCCCAAAGTCCCCCCCGATGAAGAGGACGCGCACGGGCCGCGACGCCGGACGCGCGCGGCGCTCCTCCGGCCAGTGCGCGCCAAAGCCTTCCAGCGGAACAGGATACGGCATCACGTGAAGACGCCCCGCGCACTCCGGCAGATCGCGCGCCACGTCGTCCGCGGCCCAGCGGGAAGTGGATACGATGGCCGCGGCGGCGCGGAAGACGCGGCGGTCCCAGGCGGCGTTCGGAAGGTAGTCGCCGCGCGCCGGGCCGGGTGGCAGCTCCATCATGGCGAGGCGCTGGGTGGCGTCGATGGAAACGATGGAGGGCGTGCCGCGCATCCGGCCCACGCTGCCCCACGCGGCGGCCTGCGTGTGGAAGTGGAGGACGTCCCAGCACGCTCCTCCCCGCTCCAGCGCGTGGATCCGGCGGGCGGCGGTGAGGCCGGCGTTCATCTCGTGCCGGAAGCGGGCCGCGGTCGCCGCGCCCAGCGCGGTGCCCGGGCGCGGGCCCAGCGTCAGGAGCCGGCGGACGACGCGGTCGCGCACCGAGAGCCCCGCCGCCAGCTCCACGCGCGTGGCCTCGATCCCGGCCTGCGCCTCCATCGCCCGCCCCAGCACGTGCGCCACGGTGCGGTGCCCCAGGATTCCCGTGTTGACGAAGAGCGCGCGCAGGGCGCCGCCCGGCGCCGCGCTCACGCGGGCTTCCGCAGGCACGCGCAGTACACGTCCCAATCGCGCGGCCGCCGCGTGACGCCGTCCAGCGCCACCTGCGCACCCGCGCGGTGGGAGAAGAAGCGCTCGTCCACGCGCTCCATTCCGGCGAAGAGCGCCCGCGCCTGCTGCAGCCCGTAGATGCGGTGCGCGTTGAACGCGAGCGTGGGGCGGCCCGCCGTGAGCGAGGTGGTGACCACCAGCGTGCCGCCGGGGCGCAGCACGCGCCGCATCTCGGCGGCGGCGCGGCGGTCGGCGTCCAGGTCCACCGCGTCGCCATAGCGCCCGAGCCCGAAGTGCTCGATCGACGAAAGAGACACCACCGCGTCGAAGGCCCCGTCGGGCGCGGGGATGCGGGAAGCATCGCCCACCAGGTTCGTTTCGGGGCCCAGCCCCGCGTGGCGGGGGCGCACGTCCAGCGCGGTCACGTTGAACCCCGCCGCCAGCCCCAGCACGAACTGCCGGTACGAGCCTACGTCGAGCACGGTGCGGGCTCCCTCCCGCCGCAGGTGCAGCGCGGCGAAGCGGCACTCGAAGTCGATGTACCCCTCCGGATGGTCGCCCGCCTCGAAGACGGGGTAGCGGAACACCTCCCACCCCCGCGCCGCCGCCCCGGCCGCCACCGCCGGGAGCTGGCGCTCGTACTCCCGCTCCGCGGGCGAAGCGCGACGCAGGCGGCGCAGCACACGCCGGATCACGCCACCCCTCCGCGCACGATGTTCCTGGCCCCGGTCCGCATAGATCCCCCTGTCATGCCATTTCCATAGAACTCTGGACAGCGGGTCTCACACAGAGACACAGAGGCACAGAGAGAACTACCTGATAAAGCATCGGTTGCTGTTCTGCCTCTGTGCCTCTGTGCCTCTGTGTGAGCCCATTCCGTCAGGTCCGCGGCAGCAGCCGGAGCCGCGCCAGGAGCGGCCGGGCTCGCGCGGGGAGGGGGAGCCCCGCGTACAGGGGGCGCATCACCCGAAGGTAAAGGAACCCGAGCGGAGCCGTGAGCGCCAGCGGCACCCACGGCGAGGTGCGCTCGCCCACCAGCGACACCAGCACCCCCAGGAGCAGCATGGCCCCGCCGCGCGCCGCCCACGGGCCGATGGCGCCACGCCACAGCTCCGCCTGGCTCATCCCGGTGGTCTTTCTCAGCATCCACACCCCCGCGGGGTAGGCCACCAGAAAGGTGCTGGCCACCGCGGCCAGCGCCACGCCCACCAGGCCGAACAGGCGGCCGAGAACCAGGGCGGCCGCCAGGTTCACGGCGCCCTGCGCGAGCGAGGCCCACCCCGCCTCCACGCGCGTGCCGAGCGTGGCGCTGGTGGTGAACAGGCCGTGCGCGAGCGAGTGCGACAGGATCAGCGCCGCCAGCGCCGCGTTCAGCGCCAGGCCGCCGAACCGCTCCGGCCCCACCCACAGCGCCACGAAGGCGGGGTTCAGCGCCAGCATCGCGCACGCCACCCCGCCCGAGGCCACCAGCAGCAGCCGAAGCAGGGAAGTGGCCACCTCGCGCACCCGCTCCGCGCGCCCCTCGCCCTTGAGCTGCGCCAGCCCCACCAGGGCGGCATCGGGGGCCTGCCAGCTCATCTGCATCCCGATGGTCCCCATCTTGGCCGTGAGCGCGTAGGCCACCGCGGCGGCGGGCCCCAGCAGGGAAAGGATCACCACGCTGTCGCTGGCCGCCACCATGCGCCACCCCAGCCCCGCCGTCCAGGAGCCCATCCCCTGGGTGCTCACCTGCCGCAGGGTGGCGCGGGTGGGAAGCCGCCAGCCGCGAAGCAGCTCCGGCGCCAGCGCGCGCAGGCGGGCCCAGCTCGCGAGCGACGCCACCAGGCCGGGCACCGTGGCGGCGGCGGCCAGGGCGTACAGCCCCCACCCGCCCAGCAGCAGCCCCACCGTGAGCGACACTCCCAGCGCAAGCTGCGCCACCCCCAGAAGTCCCGCGAAGGTAGCGTCCTGAAGCCCGATGAGCGTGGCGCTGAAGCTGCGCAGCGGCATTCCCACGGCCATCAGCACCGCCACCATCAGGAGCGGCCCCCGCGCTTCCGCCGCCAGCTCCGCCGGGAGCCGGCCGAGCGAGGGAACCAGGTTCAGCGCGCCCGCGGCGAGCACCAGGAACAGCGCCGCGGCGAGCGACGAGAAGAGCACCGCCGCGGCCAGCACGCCGCGGATGGCGTGGCGGTCGCCGCGGCCGTCGTTCTCCGCCACGAGCCAGGGGACGACGCCCACCACCCCCAGGTCCACCATGCTGGAGTACGCCAGCACCTCTCCAAAGGCCAGCCACACCCCGTACAGGTCCGTGCGGACCCGCGCGAGGACGAAGGGGACGAGGATGATCCCCGACGTCAGCGCCAGCGCGAACTGGGCGTATCCGAAGAGCGCCGTGATCCCCGCGCGCCGCGTGCGGCTCATCCCGGCGGGCGGCGGCCCGCCGCGTAGCGCGCCATCTGCCGCAGCGTGGCCGCCCACCCGGCCGCGGTGGCGCGCCGGCGCCAGTGCGCGCGCGCGCGCGGGTGCTCACCCCGGATGGCGCCGCCCCAGCGGTCGAAGAAGAGCCGGGCGTTGCGAAGCCCCTGCTCCATCCGCCGTTCGGACACGGTGCGGCCGTACGTGGAGCTTACGGCGTGCAGGTAGGCGCCGTCACGCTCGTACCCGTGGGTGGCCACCTTCCACCCCGCCGCCCGGATCCGGTAGCACAGGTCCACCTCGTCCCACTCGGTGGGGCGGAACGCCTCGTCCAGCGGCCCCACCCGCTCCACGCACGCGCGCCGCACCGCCCAGGGGCGCATCACCCCGTCCACCTCGTACACGCGTCCCCAGTTGAGCGGCCCCGCCCCGATGGTGCTCTGCACGCGGCGCCAGTCCACCGAGTCGTGCCAGGTGGCCAGCGGCTCGTCCACGGGGGTGAAGGTGAGGCCGCGGCTCAGGCTCAGCAGCCCGATCTCGGGGACCTGGGCGAAGGTGGCGAGCAGCTCGGGGACCATCCACCCACCCTGCAGGAACATGTCGTCGTGCCAGCTCAGCACCAGCGGCGCCCGCGCCTCGGCCAGCCCCCGGTTGGTGCAGACCAGCTCGTGCACGTCGTCGGTGTGGATCCAGCGCAGGTGGCGCCGCCCCCACGCGGTCGCCGCCACCTCTCGGAGGTACGCCGGGGTACCGTCGGTGCACCCGTCCTCCACCACGATCAGCTCCACCGGCAAGCCGGCGGCGTGCCGGCGCCACGCGTCCAGGCAGCGGCGCAGCATCTCCAGGTTGTCGTGCGTCGCGATGATGACGGAGAGAAGCGGGGCGCTCAACGGAGGGGCGGACGGCGGGTCATGGGCGGCGGGCATAGGCCAGGAGGTGAAGCGAGAGGGGAGACTCCACGCCCGCGGGAAGGACGCGCCCGAGCCACCACGCGGCGCGGCGGGCGGCGCGGGCGGCGGACGCGCGGGCGCCCCCCCCCGGGGGAAGCTCCGGCGGGGCCACCTCCACGCGGACCTCGCCGAAGCCGGCGCGGCGCAGCGCGCGCTCCAGGGAGCGCACCCCGAAGTGGCTCACGTGCACCAGGTTGTCCGCCACCGTGGCACGATACCCCGGGCGCAGCCGGGCGCGCAGATGCTCCTTGGCGAGCTGCACGCGGCCGTGGGGAACCTTGACGGCGATCCACCCGCCCCGCTCCATCACCCCGCGCGCGGCGACCAGCGCCTCCACCGGCTCCGGGATGTGCTCCAGCACATCCACCAGCGTCACGCAGCCCCACCTGCGCCCCGCGGCGGAAAGGGCCCGCGCATCCATCCGGTGCACCGGCAGCCCGGTGGCCCGGGCCGCGAACGCGGCGGTCGCGGGGTTCAGCTCCACCCCCTCGGCGGCCCACCCGCGCCCGGCGGCCAGGTGCATCAGCCGTCCCACGTGCGCACCCAGGTCCAGCAGCGCGCCCGGACCGCCGGCACGCGCCTCCAGCCCACGCAGCACGGCGGTGAAGATGAGGTCCTTGTAGCCGGAGGCGAACTCCGTCTCCATCCACTCCGCGGACCAGCGCTGGTCGTACATCCGGGCGAAGTAACCGGGGAGCGCGGGGAGCGCCTCCGGCTGGCCGAAGCCGCACCGCGCGCAGCGCACCAGCCGGAGTGTGGCCCCGGAGTAGCGCGCCAGCTCCGGGTCCTGCCGGGTGTACTCCGAAAGCTCGAAGATGGCGCTCCCCGCCGGCGCCTGCTCGGTGGCGCCGCACACCCAGCACCCGGCTACCGCGGCGAAGCCCGCGTGGGGTGCACCCGTCATGGCAGGGGACATGGGATGGCCGTGAGGCCAGGCGCGCGGGGAAGCCCATTCGCGGAAGTCACCAAGCTAACCTCTCCCTCCAGAATGTCCACTATGCGCGCCGCCATGTGATCCCACGTCCATCCGCGCAGGGTGGCGGAAAGGGCGATCGCGTCGGCGCGAAACCGCTCCACGCCCGAGCGCCATACGCGCAGCCGCTCCGCCAGCTCGTCGGCGTCGTCGGGGTCGGCGGGGAGCAGGGCCTCCAGCGGGGACGAGATGCGCTCCGCCACCCCCGCCGCCCGGGAAACCAGCGCCGGGAGCCCGGTGCAGAGCGCTTCCTGCACCGCCAGGCCGTACGCTTCGTACCGGGTGGGCGCCACCAGGGCGTCGCTGGCGTGAAGGAGGGGGAGCACGTCCGGCTGGAAGCCGAGGAAGCGGATGCGGCCATCCAGGCCCTCGCCGCGCGCGCGGCGCCGCCACGCCTCCAGCTCGCCCCCGGCGCCCGCCACCAGCAGCACGGCGTCCCAGCCGGAGTCGCCCCGCACCAGGCGGGCGAAGGCGCCGAACAGCGTATCGAACCCCTTGCGGCGGTCGCCGAGCGCCCCCACGAACGCCAGCACGGGCGTGCCGGCTTCGATCCCGAGCGTCCGGCGCGCAAGGGCACGCTCCTCCGGCGCCGGGGGGCGGAAGCGCGCGGCGTCCGCGCCGTAGTAGACCACGTGCACGGCCGCCGGGTCGGCACCCAGCAGCTCCACGGCGTGCCGCGCGGTGAGCGCGGAGTTGGCCACCAGCACGCGTGCCCGCCCCACCACGCGCCGCTCGTCGCGCCGGGCGCGGGCCGCCGCCGCGCGCTGCAGCACCCGCCGCAGCGGCTGCCCCCCCACCCGCGGGCGGTATGCCGCGTGTACGTAGTGCAGCCAGGTGGCCGCCGCGGCGAAGTTGCCCCCGTTGGCCAGCGCCACGCCGCCCCGCGCCCCGGCCTCGCCCGCCGCCGCCCGCGCCAGCAGCGGAAATCCCAGCAGGTGCGAGCCGAGCGGGCGCGGCACCGCGCGCACCCGCACCCCGCCGAGCGAGGCCAGCGCCGGATCCACCCGGTGCGCCACCAGGCACAGGTCGCGTCCCGCGCGGGCCAGGTAGGAAGCCAGGGCGTGGTTGGCGGCATCCATCCCCCCGGTGGTCACGAAGTCGCCGGCGGCCACCGTCCACCGGGGGAGCTCAGACGCGGTCACGGAGCGGCCCCCGCAGCTCGGCCCACCGGCTCGCCAGCACGAAGAGCGCCTCGCGCCCCCCGTCCCGCCGCGCCAGCAGGGCGGGGACGGCGCCCGCGCCGACCAGCAGGCGGGCCAGCGCGGCGGCACGGTCGCGGCGCCGGCCGCCGCGCCCCTCGTACAGCGCCTCCACCGCCAGCCGGCTCCGCACGATCCCGTAGATCAGGCGGCAGAAGTACCGCGTCCGCACCCGCTCCGGCGGGATCACGTGCCACAGGCGCAGGCAGGGGACGTAGAGGCGCCGGAACCCCGCGCCGCCTATGGCCACACCCAGCTCCACGTCGCCCCCCGACGAGAGCGAGCCGGGGAGCCGGTCCGGGAGCCGCGCGCTCGTGGTGCGCTCGAAGGCGCTCTTCCGCACCCACAGCCCCGCACCCAGGGTGGGCGCCACGGACGCGGTGGCGCCCCAGTCCAGCACCTCGTCTCCCAGCCGGTGGTTGATGGCCAGGAGGTGCTCCCGGCGGCGCATCGCCGGCGCGGGCTCCGCCTGGTAGCGCGGGAAGACACGCGAGGTCAGGAGCCCCACCCCCGGGTCGCGGAACGCCGCCACTCCACACGCCAGATAGCCGGGCTGGGGAAGGTTGTCGTCGTCCAGGAAGCACACCAGCTCCGCGCGCGCGCCGGCGATCCCGCGCGCCCGGGCGTGGGTGAGGCCCGCGCGCGCCTCCGGCAGCACGCGTACCTCCACCCCCGCCGCGCGCAGCGCCGATGCCGCTGGGTGCGCCCCCACCGCCGCCGTTCCGTCGGTGCTCGCGTTGTCCACGACCAGCACCTCGAACGCCACCCCCCCCGCCTGGTCCCGCAGCGCCTCCAGCACCAGGGGCACCCGGGTGCACCCGTTGAACGTGGGGATCACCACGGTCACGGCCGGCGCGCTCATGCGGCGGCCCGGGTACGGGCGGCGGCCAGGAGGAGCGCGTTCAGGAGCCAGAACTCCATCCCGGGCTGCGACACGAACAGGGGAAACGAGAAGGTGAGCGCGAACGCGCCGATGCCGTGCGCCAGCACCACGCCCGCCCAGAACGGAAGGTCCGGGGCACCGGCCGGCGCGCGCGCGCGCGCGATGCGCCACACCGCAAGCAGAGCGAGGAACAGGGTGGCGCAGTAGGCCAGCACCAGCGGCGCGCCGCCGTCCACCACCCACCCGGCCCACTGGATCTCCACCCAGGTACCGTACGGGTCGTCGCCCCCGCCGAAGTAGCTGGCCGTCATCCCCCAGTGCCCCAGCCCCGTGCCGAAGGGCGCCTGCGGAAGCGTTTCCGTCATCGCATCCATGAAGAACTTGCCGCGCGCGTTGTAGTACACGGCGCCGGGGCGCTGCGTGGTCAGCGAAGCCATGCGCCGGGCGACGGCCGGCCCCGCCAGCGCCGTCGCCGCCGCGTACCCGCCCAGCATCACGCACACCGCCGTGGCGCCCAGCAGCGCAAGGCGCGGGAGGTCGCGCCGCCAGGCCAGCACGCCGATCACCACCGCCACCGCGATCCCCGTCATCAGGAGCACCGAGCGCACCTGCGACAGGTACAGGCAGGTGAACCCGGCACCCATGCTGGCCGCGGCCGCCACCCGCATCCCCAGCGTGCGGGCGGTGAGGAAGAACCCGATCCCGAAGAGCACCGCGTACAGCGCCGACACGGAGGCGCCCCCCGGAATGTCCGTCAGCCCCATCGGCCGGAAGACGCGCACCCCCGCGGCGTTGGTGATCATCAGGCTGGAGATGTAGCCGTGCCCCTTCGCCACGATGATGCTGGAGAGCGGCGGCTGAAAGCGGCCGGGGAACTGTACCTGCAGCACCCCCAGCGCGGCGCTGACGGTGTGAAAGACCCACATCAGCGCCGCCGTCTGCCGCACGGTGCGCATGTCCACGCTGAGGCGCGCGACCCAGAAGAGCGGGGCGAGCACGGCAAGGTACAGCCCGGCCTGTGCCGCCCCCGCCGTCATGTTCACCGTTTCCGGGCGGAGGAGGGCCAGCCCCAGCAGCCCCGCCACCACCAGCGCCGGCAGATGGGCCGGGTGCGGACGTCCGCGGCCGCGCACCGCGAGCAGGAGGGCCAGCGACAACCCGAACGCCGCCATGCGCACGAACATGCGCAGCGGGCCGATGGCGGGAACCAGCAGCGCCAGTTGGCACGCCAGGAGCACGGCCACGAACGCCTGCACCACCCGAACGTCGCTCCCCCGGTGCGGGTGGGGGGCGGCCGGCGCCCGCGGTGCCAGGGTGCTCACGGCTTCCTCCCCGCCACGAGCACGTTGTCCGAGAACCCCCGCGGCCACAGGCGCGACACCCAGCGCGGGTAGTGCCGCCCGGTGAGCGCCAGGCGCCCGCTTCCGCTGTAGCGCACCGCCACGTCCCGCAGCCCGCACTCGGCCACGATGCGGCGCAGGTCCACCTCCAGCAGCGCCGTGATGTGCGCCGGGTACGACGCGTCGCGGAAGGCGTTGTGCTCGCCCCGCGTGAGCAGGGTGGCGCGGCTGAGGAGGGAGAGCTGGTTGGGGGTGGTGACGAACACCCACCCGCCAGGGCGCACCAGGCGCGCCAGCGTACGGACGAATGCGCGCGGGTTCTCCAGGTGCTCGATCGTCTCCACCGCCGCCACCACGTCCGCGCACCCGTCCGGGAGGGGGACGTCGCCCGCGTCCAGATCCGCCGCCACCCATTCGCCGTCGGCCGGGAAGCCGTCGTAGCGGACGGCGTCGACGCCCACGTAGCGCTCGAAGCGGGGGCGCAGGTGGGCCCACAGCGCGCCGGTGCCGCACCCCACGTCCAGCAGCGTGCCCCCGGCCGGAAGGTGCTGGGCCACGGCGGTGGCCACCATGCGGTAGATGGCGTCGCCGCTGGTGCCCAGGGTCATCCGGGCCCGCTCCTCCACGCCGGGCGTCACGGCGCCACCGCGGCGTGGAGCCGCCGGAGCTGGGTGGCGGGGTCGCACAGCGCCCGGGCGCGCGCCGGCCCCGCGGCGGACATGCGCGCGCGGACGGACGCGTCGCCAAGCAGCACGCGCAGCGCGGACGCGGTGGCCGGCACGTCGCCCACGGCAACGCGAATTCCGCACGTGTCGTCCACCACCTCCAGCGCGCCGCCGGTGGCGGCGGCGATCACGGGCACTCCGGCGTACATCGCTTCCACATAGCTCATCCCGAATGGCTCCGGCCCCAGGTTGGGTTGGCAGAGCACGTCCGCCCCGGCCAGAAGCCGCGGCACGTCCGTCCGCTCGCCCAGCCAGCGCACGCGCGGGGCGATCCCCAGTGTGCGGGCCAGGGCGTGCATCCGGTCGCGGTGGCGCTCCTCGGCGGGGCGCTGCGCGCCGCCGGCCAACCAGCACACCCAGCGTGGGTCGTCCGCCAGCGCGGCGAGGGCACGCAGGTGCACCTCGTGCCCCTTCCATGCCTCCATGCGGCTGGCCTGCATCACCACGACGGCGTCCATCGCGGTGTCCAGCTCCGCGCGGACGGCGGCGCGCTCGCCCGGCGCGGCGGCGGGCGCCGGTACGGGCGGGTACACCACGGCGGCTGGAACCGCGGGAAACAGGCCCGCGAGCCGCGCGGACACCCACGCGCTGGTGCACACGGCCACATCCGGGCGGGTGCGGCGCGCCAGGCGCTCCGCCCACCCGCCGGAGGGCGCGTCGTGAAGCCAGAAGGCGAGCCGGACCCCCAGGTGCCGCGCGCAGGGCCCGAAGATGCCGTGGCTCCAGGCGGAGTGGCAGACCACCACGTCCGGGCGCGAGCGGCGCATGGTGTCGCGCATTCGCCGCCGCGCGGCCGCGATCGACCACGGGCGGCTGAGGCGGGCTCCGCCCACCACCTCCACCTCCGCGCCCAGGGCGCGCAGCTCGCCGGCCAGGCGCCCGTCGTACGCCAGCGCGAAGCCCGGCACCATCGCGGGCGCGGCGCTCCGCTCCCGTGCGAGGGTGGCGAGCATCGCCTCCACCCCGCCGTACAGGTTGCCGGCATACACGTGAAGCACCCGCATCACGCCACCACGCCGCGGTACACGGCTCCCATCTCGGCCGCGAGGCGCGCCCGGCCGAACCGGGCCTCGGCGTGGGCGCGCCCGGCCCGGCCCAGGCGCGCGCGGAGCTCCAGGTCGCCCACGAGCCGGAGGAGCGCGCCGGCCAGTGCCTGCGCGTCCCCCGGCGGGACGCGGAGGGCCCCCGCGCCCGCGATCTCGGCCGCGCCTCCCGCGTCGCTCACCACCACGGGCCGCCCGCACGCCATGGCCTCGGCGATCACCAGGCCGAAGGGTTCGGGCGCGGTGCTGGCGTGCACCACCACGTCCAGCGCGCGCATGGCGGCGGCGGGGTCCTCCACGAAGCCCGTAAAGCCCACCCATTCCGCGATGCCCAGCTCCGCGGCCTGGCGGCGCAACGCGTTCGGGTCCACCTCGCTCCCCGCGGTCCGGTAGATCGCCCCCCCTACCACGTACGCGCGAAGCGAAAGGCCCCTGGGAAGGAGGGCCAGGGCGCGCAGGAAGACGTCGTGCCCCTTCCACAGCCCCATCGTGGCCACCAGCCCCACCGTCACGCTGCCCGGCGGCGCGGGCGGCATCCCGGCGCGCCCGTGGAGCGACAGTGTGGGGCCGTCCGGGCGAAAGAGATCCAGATCCACCGCGTTGTGGACCGCGTGCACGGAGAGGTCCGGGCCACAAACCGCGCGCGCATCGGCGGCCACGCTCCGCGATACGGCCACGGCGGCGGAGCAGCGCGCCCGCGAGCGGCGCATCAGCGTGGACATGACGGCCCGCGTGGACAGGTAATCGTGGAGGTGCCACACGAGCCGCGTTCCGCGCGGCAGAGCGGCGGCGCCCAGCAGGTGCGTTTTGAAGCCGTTGCTATGCACCACGTCCGCGCGAAGCGTGGCAAGCAGGCGGTGCAGTTGCGCCCCCCACACGAGCGCGCCTGGCACGGCGGCCGTCATGCGCAGCAACGCCCCGCCCCACGACGCGGCCGAGCGCACGCCCGCATCGCCGGAGCGCTCCAGCGCCCGCCGCAGGGGGAGCAGGTGCACGGTGGCCCCCGCGGCTTCCGCCGCGGCACGCAGCGGCCCGTCCGCGCCGCATACCAGGTGCAGCTCCCACGCGGGCTCCGCCACCCGCAGCGCGGCCAGCAGCTCCAGCAGCGCGCGCTCCGCGCCCCCCATCCCCGCCGAGGCGGACAGGTACACGATCCTCACGCTGGCCTCCGGAATTTACTCGCATCCACAGCCCCCTCCGCCACTCGCGGGCAGCCGCTTCGCCGCCCTGGGCCCGCCACCCGCGCACGGCAGCGGCCGGAAGCGGCGGGCGCGGCGATCGCGCGACCCGTCGCGAGCTCGTCGGCGGGCACGGCCGGTCTTTCGCCACGCGCCACGCGGCGGAGCAGCCGCGGATCCGGCGCGGCGCTCAGGGTGAGGGCGGCGCGGGCCGGCGTGGCCACCCGGCATGCCGCCAGCACACGGAGCAGGGGCGCGGAGCAACGCTCGTGGACCTTGCCCCGGGAGCCGGGTGGCCCGGACCGCACCCGGGTGCTCGCAGGGCGGATCAGGGTAGCAGGGCGCGGGGGAGGCGCGCGGACGGGGCGATCGTGATCTCCGCGGTCTCCGGCGCGGGCATGTGCCCCGGCGCCGGCAAATCGGCCAGCCTGCGCTCGACGGCGCGCGCCAGAAGGGCGAGCGGGCGCCCGGTGTCGGCGAAGGTGCCGTCCTCGCGCGGCGCGCACCACGCGCGCAGCACCAGCGGGTCCTCATCGGAGCCGGCGGAGAGTGGATAGTCCATCCGCAGGGCCCCGCGCGCGTGTAGCCGCGGCAGCGCGGCGCGGCTCCCGGCGCCGGAGCTTTCCCGGCAGATCCCCATCCACAGGAAGCCCTGCACTTCCGCGTTGTCCTGAAGGATCGCGTGGATGTGGGCCAGCGCGTCCGCCCTGGCGAGGAGCTGCGCCACGTCGCGCGCGTGGATGCGGTCGCGGATGGCATGCCGCACCCGCGATGCCCCGTGCGCCACGGCAGCGGCGGCCTCCACGAACTCGTGGTACCCCAGCCGCTTGATCCCGAACAGGATAAGGAGGACCGATGCGCCCGCCCCCGCCCCGGCGATCCCCGCCACCATGGCCGAGGGGGCCAGCGCGAGCGCCAGCGCCAGCGATGCCATCCCCGCCGCCACGAGGAGGAGGAGAACGGCCGCGCGCGTGTGCGTGAGGCCGATCGCCACCAGGCGGTGGTGGAGGTGCCGCTCGTCGGCGCCGAAAACGGGGATGCCGCGCAGCCAGCGCCGGAGGATGGCGAGCACCACGTCCAGCAGCGGAAGCGCCAGCACCAGGAGCGGCACCACCGTGAGCACGGCCGTGGCGCTCTTGGTGGAACCGTGTACGGAAAGGATCGCCAGCATGAAGCCCACGAACAGGCTTCCCGAGTCGCCCAGGAAGATCAGTGCGGGGCGGATGTTGTAGCGCAGGAAGCCCAGGAGCGCCCCGCCCAGCGCGGCGCACGCCAGCGTCACCTCGGTGTTGCCCAATGCCAGCGCAAGCGCGAAGGTGGTGCCGAGCGCCACGAGCGCCACGCCGGTGGCCAGCCCGTCCAGCCCGTCGATGAGGTTGAAGGCGTTCGTCACCCCAACCACCCAGAGCACGGTGAGCGGCAGCGACATCCATCCCAGCGTCCCCGTGCCCCCGAACGTCACCTGCTCGATGCGGAACCCCGCGACCCACGCCAGGAGGGCGGCCGTGCACTGGAGCGCGAGCTTGACACGCGGCGAAAGGTCCAGGAAGTCATCCGTGAGCCCCGCCCCGAACAGCAGCCCCCCGGCCAGCGCCAGCCCCACCGAGAAGCCCGGCGACACCGGGGGGAGCGCGCCAGGGACGAACGCCCCCAGCGCGAGCGTGCACAGCGCCCCGGCCAGCGACGAAGCAAAGACGGCCACGCCACCCAGCCGGGGGACGATCCGCTGCCCCCCCTCCGCGCGCGGGCGCACGTGGCCGTAGATCCCGCGCCGTACGCACGCGCGCGCGACCCGCGGCGTCAGGATCAACGACGCCAGGGCGGACGATCCGAATGCGAGCGCGAGAGCGAGCAATGAGTTCGGGGAGAGCCGGAAGTGCCGCGAGGGCGGGAAAGGCAGGTGGAAGGCTATGTGCATGTACGATAGATATTTCGCGCATCCACCACAAGTGTGGGTGCTGCCTCGGTTCTCGCGGCCGGCCGCTACACGGCCACACCCTGGAGGTGCGGGCGGCGCACGCCTGACCGGTGCGGGCGCCTGGTGGCTGCCGGGACACACACTCCTCGAATCCTGGGCCGCGGCGGCCACGGCAAGCTCCGCGGCCCGGGATTCGCGCCCTGCGGCCGCACCCACGCCTGCCGCGGGGTTCTTCCTCTGCTGACGGAGCATACACGCGTGACCTCACACTCCAGCACGACCAGCCTTCGCCCGGCGCCCTCTACACCAACTCCGCGGCTGGAACCAGCAGAAGCGTCGATGCTCCCGGACGAGCGGGTATCCTCACCCGGTTTCTGGGCTGGGCGCCGGGTGGTGGTGACCGGGGGCGCGGGCTTTCTGGGCTCGCACGTGGTGGACCGCCTGCGATCGCTGGGCTGCCACGATGTGGCCGTGCCGCGCCGCGCGGTGTACGACCTCACGAACGCGGAGGCCGTGCAGCGCCTGTACGACGACGCGCGTCCGGACCTCGTGATACACCTGGCGGCCGAGGTGGGGGGGATCGGCGCGAACCGGGAGAACCCCGGCCGCTTCTTTTACGCGAACGCGATCATGGGCATTCACATGATCGAGGAGGCGCGCCGTCGCGGAGTGGCGAAGTTCGTCCAACTGGGTACGATCTGCGCATACCCCAAGTACACGGCGGTCCCGTTCCGGGAGGCGGACCTGTGGATGGGATACCCGGAGGAGACGAATGCGCCGTACGGGATCGCGAAGAAGGCGCTGCTGGTGCAGCTCCAGGCGTACCGCCAGCAGTACGGGCTCAACGGGATCTACCTTCTCCCGGTGAATCTGTACGGTCCCCGCGACAACTTCGACCCGTCCAGCAGCCACGTGATTCCGGCCCTCATCCGGCGCATGTTGGAAGCGCGGGAAGCGGGTGCACCCGAGGTGCAGCTCTGGGGAACGGGAGAGGCGTCGCGCGAGTTCCTGTACGTGGACGACTGCGCGCGGGCAATCCTGCTGGCGGCCGAGTACTACGACGGCGGGGAGCCCGTCAATCTCGGCACGGGGGGGGAAATGCGGATCCGCGAGCTCGCCGCGGAGATCGCGGGCGCGTGCGCCTACGAGGGACGCCTCGCGTACGATCCCACCAAGCCAGACGGGCAGCCGAGGCGCGCGCTGGATACCTCCCTCGCGCTGCAGTGGTTCGGCTTCCGCGCGCACGTCCCCTTCCGAGAGGGGCTGGCAGCCACGGTCGAGTGGTACCGAAACCTTTCCGCGCCGGCCCGCGGCGCGTGAGCCTTTCCGGCTGCCCTGGTGCCGCGGCTTTGCGCGAGACCGCCGCTCCACCGATTCGCTCCCCCAGATGATCGGTCTTCACAACCATCTTCTCCCCGGGACCGGCGACGGCGGCGCGGACCTCGGGGAGGCGGTGGCCGCGCTCCACGCAGAGGGGTGCATACCCTCGCCGCGACTCCCCACCTGAACGCGTCGCCCGCCTTCCATCCGCACCGCCTCGCCGCACGCCTTCAAGAGGCCGATGCGGCCTGGACCCGGATCCGCGCCCATCCGGAGCGCTGCCACGGCCTCGATGCGCCGCTTCGCGAGGTGGAGCGATGGCGGGGCATGGGCGCGCTCGTGCGGGCCGACGCCGGCTCTCTGCCCAGGAGGTCTGGCGCAGGCGCGCGAAGCATCGCCTGGAAGCTTCTGGAGCGAGGCTGGGCCGGCTGCCTGTCGAGCGGCTGCCACGCGCGTGGCCGGGTGGCGCTCGCCGCTGCCTGGGACGCGGCCAGGGTGCGCGGCGATGAAGCACGGGCGCGGCTCCTGTCCGACGGAAACGTGGCCCGCCTCCTCGCCGGCCAGGGGCCGCTGCGAGTGGCGCCGCTCCCGCCATCGCCGTCCGCCCGGGGGAAAATCTTCGGGGTGCGCTGAACCGCGCGGCCTCTCCATGCCACGCGAGGGAATGATCTCCGCCACCAGACCATGAAGCCCCTCACCGCCACGCGGTGAGGGGCTTTCTCGCGCCTCCCCCCACCGGATGCTTCTCCGGCCCGTCCCCGGACAGGCGGCGCCCAGTTCCTTGACACCTCCCATAAACGCACGGCTCTGCTGGGCGGAAGAGCGCGCGCACCTTCGCCCTGTCCAGAACTGCGACGCCGAGCGTGCCATTCCGGGATGCGCCCGGGAGGGCCTAAGAGCTTGCCCAAAAACATCTTAGGATAAATCGCGCGGGTGGAACACGTCTCGCCTTGACCCCACGGCAGAGCGCGGTGCCCTGCGGCGGCGCGATCGGTCACTCAGCCACCGGCACCCTGCAGAGGAACCCATGTACGAATTTGCTCCCGCCCCGCTCAGGGTGACCGCCCGCCACGATGGATCCACCAGCGCCGCGGACGGGCAGGCGGCCTCCATGCTCCTCGATCTGGGAGAGGGGATGCACGTCCTGGCGAGCGAAGTCATCGCGGTTCAGGCGCTTGCCGAAACGCGGGATTTCCGGCGCCGCTTCCGGAAGAGGGGCGAGCCCTTCGCCACCGTCATGCTGCGGGGCGGGCAGTTGCTCGACGCGTTCCGGGAGGCCGATGACCTCCGCGCGGAGTGGGAAAGGAGCCTCCGCGAGGACCCGGCGTGGGGCCCCCGGGCATTCGCCCCCGCCGAACGGGTGGCGTAATCGGACGCCCTGCCGCGGCGTCCCGTCCGCGGACGGCCGCGGGCAGGCGCCGCGCCGGTTGATCGCCCGCTTCGCTGAACCGCCTTCCATCCCGTAGCATCCCCCGCTCCGCCGAGACGCCGCCATGCAGCCCTGCACTCCGCGCCACCTCCTTGCCAGCCTGCTGCTCGCGACCGCCGCGTGCGGCGACGCCGGGCCCACGGCCAGCGCGCCGGCCTGCGCCCCCGACGTCACCGCCCCTGCGACGCCCGGTGCGGCCGTGGTGCCGTCCGGGGCGCGGTGCATCGAGCTCCCCAGTGGCGCCTTCGTGCTCGGCGCCTACACCCCGGGCACGGCGGGGCAGACCGCGGCGCCCTCGGCAAGCCTCGCCGCCACGCGGCACACCCTGGTGATGCCGGGCGCCGTCCAGGTGGGGAGTGAGTTCCCCGTCGTCACCTTCCTGGGCTCGGACACCGCTCGGATCGTCGATGTCCTCGCCGGGGGGGTGGCCGTCGCCGTGCTCCAGGGATCTTCCGCGGGGGCCGACGCTTCCACGATCGCGCGTGACCGGGCGGCGGTGCGCGACGCCATGGGAACGCTCTCGCTGCTGCGCGCCGTGTACCCGGCGGCCGCGGCCCCGTCGAGCGCTCCGGGAGCCCCCCTCCTCGTCCTTCTCGGCCGCTGGGATCCAGCGCTCGGCCTCGCGTCTACGTGGACCGACGCCGGCTCCAGCTACGTGGTGCTGAACCTTGACGTGACGCGCTCCCGTGTGCCCGGCCTTGCCGGCTACGACACCCGCGCCTACCGCACGCGCACCACGATCCACGAGCTCGCCCACGCATTCGAGGCACGGTGGCGCACGGAGCAGGGGATCGCCCCGGCCATGTCGTGGGCGGCGGAGGGTGTGGCCGATCTGATCGCGGGGGAAGCCGCGCGGCGCCACACGGGCGCGAGCGCCAACTGGGAGTGGAGGGTTCACCTCTCTCCGGACGACCCGGACTTCTCGGTCGCGGTCGAACCCGCTTCCATGTCCGGGCGGCTGGGCGCGGGGTACCGAGACGCCGCCGCCTTTCTCCGCTGGGGCGCCGGACGACTCGCGGCAGGTAGCGGGATATCGCGGGAGCAGGCGCTCGGCGAGGTCGCGCGAGCCGCTCTTCGCGAGCGCTCGGCCGACGGTCCCGGGGCGGACGGTCCGGTCGCGCGGCTGCTCGATGGCGACGGGCACGCGCTCGCGGCGCAGTGGGCCGCCGAGCTGGGTGGCGACGACCGTGGCAGGGACGGCGACCCGGACTTCCGCTCGGTCACTTCGGACTCCAACCATGGCTGGGCGGAGCACGACACCCATGCCTCTCTTCCGCCGGTGGGCGCCCAGGGCGGCGCGGTCTACCTTCGCGTAGGGGGAGGGCGGAACCTGGTGCTCCCCACCGCTCCGGGCGTCCGATGGGTGGTCGTGAAGCTGTAGCCGCCCCCCCCGGTGCCGGCACTCCGCCGAAAGGAAGAGTTTCTCCAGGGAGCCACGGAAGCACCGGGAAACGAGGGCCAGCGTATCTTCCTCCTTTCTCCTGTGGGTCTGCCGCTTCTCGTGGCGGCTGTGCCAACCTGGAGGAGCAGGGCGGAGGAGAAGGGCGCGCTTGGCGCAGGTCGGACGGGCGGATTACGGGCGCAACCCGGCTGCAATCCGAAGCGGCGACGAAGCAACTGAAAAGAAGGTTCGCCACGACTTGTATCTGGCGAATGCTGCTATGAAGGCAGTCGCACCGCTCCGTCCATTGCCGCGGGGACCGCTCAAGTGTCTTCTCCCGGCAGCAGGATACATCACACTCCCCCCGAGCGTTGCGTTCTATTGGACCACGGCACAGCTCGCGAGCGTTGTGGCGGAAGGACTCGCGGATGCATATGCGGGGTGGACGATGCTCTGTCGAAAGTGAGGAGCGGGGAGTTTGCGTCGCAGCTCGCGGCTGCAAGCCCGCGCTCGGTTGGGCTTTGTTCTTGAGCTCAGTTGTTGATGGGCAGAGGAGCCGATCCGAGACACGGGTTTTGAGCAAAGTGCACGATTGAATGGTTCCGATAGGTGCACGATCGGTGGTTCGTCTTGCAGAGACCCCAGCAACCGCGTGGGGCGCGGTGCACGATCGAATGAGTCTCTACAGTGGGCAGGTTAGGATATCGGTCCTGCCGCGTGTATCTTCGCGACAGGGAGCCCTATACCGAGCCACGGCCCGGATGCGGTTGCCGCCCGAGACGGGCAAAGCAGGGGTATCCCGCCACTGCCCGGCACGAACGTCCGCCGCTACCGAGGAGCTGAGATGAGACGGGTTTCGATCGCTGTGATCGCGGTGCTCAGCCTGTCTCCTGTCCCCGCGGTCACGCAGCAGCACGCGCATTCGTCCGAGAAGCCACCGGAGGCGCTGGGGACCGTCCGCTTCGCCACATCGTGCAGCCCGGCGGTCGCGCCGCGTTTCGACAGGGCCGTCGCGCTGCTTCACTCATTCGAGTTCGGCGCGTCGATGAGGGGCTTCAACGAGGTGCTGGCGGCCGACTCCACCTGCGCGATGGCTCACTGGGGGATCGCGCTCAGCCGGTGGACCAACCCCATGGCCGCCGGAAACCGTCCGCCGGCGCTGCTGCGCGAGGGGCGGCAGGCCGCCGACGCAGCGCAGCGCCTGGGAGCGCGCGCGTCGGAACGCGAGCGCGGCTACATCCGCGCCGTGAGCGAGCTGTACGCGGACTTCGAGAACCGGGATCAGAGAACGCGCATCGACGCCTACGAGCGCGCGATGGGCGAGCTTGCCGCCCGTCACCCCACAGACACCGAAGCTTCCATCTTCCACGCCATCGCGCTCGCCGCCTCGGCGTCGCCGACGGACAAGACGTACGCGCGCCAGATAAGGGCGGGCGGCATCCTGGAAGCGCTTCTCGCGGCTCAGCCCGACCATCCCGGGATCTCGCATTACATCATCCACAGCTACGACTACCCGCCCCTCGCCGAGCGGGCGCAAGCGGCCGCCCGGCGGTATGCCGGCATCGCGCCCGCCGCGGCGCACGCACTCCACATGCCCTCCCACACCTTCACCCGCGTGGGCATGTGGAAAGAATCGGTCGAGACCAACACGAGGTCGATGGATGTGGCCCTGGGCAGCGGCTCCATCTCAGAGGCGCTGCATGCCGCGGACTACGCGATGTACGCCTATCTGCAGATGGGCGACGAAGCGGCGGCCAAAGCACTCCTCGACAGATTGCCGGCGCTCGCGGCGCGTTTCGACCAGAACGCGATTACAGGTGCGGCACCCGGCTCCGCGGGTATTTTCGCGCTCGCGGCGATCCCGGCGCGTTGGGCACTGGAACGGCGCGCATGGAGTGAGGCCGCCGCACTCAGGCCGGCCGCGACGAGCTTTCCATACACGGAAGCGATGACCTACTTCGCCCGCTCGCTGGGTGCCTCGCGGACCGGTGACGTGGCGGGCGCGACGGTGGCGGCCGACTCTCTGGCCTCCATCGAGCGCCGGCTCCGTGCCAGCGGCGAGGCGTTCTGGGCGGAACAGGTGGCGATTCAGCACCTCGCCGCGCTGGCTTGGCTCGACCTCGCCGAGCGTCGAGTGCCCGCTGCCCTGGCGCGTATGCGGGAAGCCGCTTCGCGTGAGGATGCAACCGAGAAGAACGCGGTGACGCCGGGCCCTCTGGTTCCCGCCCGCGAGCTGCTCGGCGACATGCTCATGGAGCTGAACCTGCCCGCCGAAGCGCGCGCCGAGTACCGCGCCACTCTGCGAACCGAGCCGAACCGGCGACACGCCCTCCAGCGCGTGGGAAACTGAAGAGATGAAGCGGCGCCGCGGCGCCGGCGGCGTTCAGGAGATTGTGCGAGAAGCGGCCCCGCCCGGTGATGGCGGGGCCGCTCACCGATGTGCGGCGGCCTACGGCGGGTTCCGCGGCAAAGCCGTCGTTCCCGGACGCTAGGAGGTCAGGTACTTCATTGGACGACGCGGTGCGCACCCACCGGGCTATGACCCTCGCCGCCGGACCAGAGAGGGAAAGGCCACGATACGGTAGAGCGGATCGGTACGGGACAGGTGGTACGTCCCGCCAGCTCGGTCGCATGCGGGGAAGACGCATGTGCCGGTTCCGCTGCCCCGGCGCGCAAACTTCAGAAGCCGTGCTCCGCGACCGTTCGCCGGAACTCCGCTTCCGCGATCCTGCCCTCCGGGGTGCCTGAGAACATATCCGCGCTCAGGCCGAGCGTCTCACTCCTCCCGTCGTGATGGTACCGGTAGAGCCGGGCGTTGGTCATCCGGTGGCGGGCGTATACATCCATGTACACTTCCTCACCATTGCGCCCGAAACGGTACTGGATACTCCATCCATCGCTGTTCTCGACGTGGCCCACTCCCAATGCTTCCGCCCCTTCGGGCAGCTCCAGGCTCCAGTTCCTGAACTCCGCGGCAAATGCGGCACGGATCGCCGGCTCGATCACATCAAACCTCCCGCCGTATGTCAGGGTTTTCAGGGTGTTGCCCGGTGGCGCAGCCGCGTTCGCCCATGCCGATGCAGTGGGAACCGTGCGAGCGGTTCCACATCCTGGCGTTCACGAGTGGTGGCGACTCGCCGCGGGAACGCGGCCGGTCCGGACTTCGCCGCGCGGTGGCGGACGCCGCCGGACGAAGGCGCGTCGGGCATCTGCCCGCGAGGGTTTCCGCACGCTGCCGGCCCGGCGCGCGCGCAGGGATGGCGTTCCGGAGCTGAAACGGGTGTGGACACGTTGCACGGCATGGGGTCCCGCGGGCAAGGGCTGCCGCGGGCCCACCTGCGCGCTGAGGATACGACGGGGTACGGCTGCTGTCGAGGCGGTTCCCGGCCCGGGAGGAGAGCGCCGGCCGAGCTGAGCGCCGGGTGTCGCTCGCTTTCGCGGTTGACCGGCGCGCGGCTTCGCGTCCCGGCCGCGCGGCGCGAGCACGGCGCTCTGGAACAGATTTGGCCATCACCCGGAATCTGATCTGCTGGCATGGTGCTCGCTCTCGCCACGCGCCGAGGCACGACCCGGCCGGCTCGTGGCCCGCTGCTCACTCGCGAGGAAAGAATGGACACACCGTCCCTGGAAGCCCTGATCGTGCGGTCTTCCGACGAGCCGCAACTGCGCGACCAACTGGTGGCGGCCCTGGTGGAATCCAAGATCGCGGTACCGCTGGACAAGGGCCTGGAAAACGGCGTTCTGCCGGCGGACTTCAAGCCGCTCACGCTGAACGCCCAGCAGGGGTATCCCGTGCTCGCCACGTTCACGACCCCCGCCAAGGCCGCACCCTGGCTCCAGCAGAACCCGGCGTTCACGAACTGCCTCGTCACGGACTTCACCTGGGCGTTGCGGCTCACGCGGCCTCCCTTCGGCCTCGCGGTCAACCCGGGCTACAAGTATGGCTTCGTGCTTTCTCCGGCGGAGGTCCAGTCGCTGTCTGAACGACTCCAATCGCCGGCCTGACGGTCCGTGCAGGCGGGCGGCGCGTCGGCCCGACCGCCGCACCGGACCGGGGGCGGGTGGACGGTCGGACGGTCGGACGGGTTCTCATACCGGATGCGGTGGATTCGCGCTGTCGCGGGCGACTGAAGTCGCTGCAACAACTACACGAAGTCCCCCTGCGGGGACTACACGGTTCCCGCGGATGCTGGAAGTCCAGTCCGCGGGGGCGGACTTCGCGCTGCTGTTGCCGCGAGTTCACTCGCCAGGCCGCGATGCCTGCTGCGCGGACTGTACTTTCGGCCCGAGCCGCAACCCTGTAGTCCCCGCAGGGGGACTTCGTGTAGTCGTTGCAGCGGTTTCAACCGCCCGCTGACGCATCGCCCGCACTCGAGGAAAGCTCGCATCGGCGCACGATCTCCACGCGGTGCCCCCGGTGTTGCAGCAGGTGCGCGGTGCGCGATCGAACGAGCAGCTACATGTCCCGCTGGCGCCGCATGGCCGACCGTTCGCTTTGGAGGCGCGATGAGCTCCACTTCGTCCCACGACTTCAGCCCCCTGCAGGAGCGGTACAGGCGGCTTGTCCAGCGGCTCGGCCACAAACCGAGATACATGTTCCAGCACGAGATCCACACGCATCGCCTGGACGAGGGCAGCGCGCACGTGGAGTGGGTCGATGGGCATTACGAGTACGTCGTCACCGAGCGCGGCCGCGAGCTCCAGCGCCGGAGGGCGGCGGGGGAGGATGAGCTTCTCTACTGGCTGATCAGCGACGTGACGGCGGGGGTCGCGAGCCACCAGGCGGGGCGAGGGCTCTGGGGGCGCGACCCCAGGCGGAAGTGGTTCGCCCGGGATGTGGAGCTCCTCACGCGCCTCGACCCCGCGTGGGGTGCGCGGAAGCAGGCCGAGTACGACGTTCTGCTCCAGAGGTATCCTTTCCGCGACCGCGGGCTGTTCGGATAACCGGGTGCCGGGAGGGACCCGCCCGGAGGCCTCACCGGGCGGTGTTCTCTGCCAGCTTTGCCGCGCGGCGCTCTCGTGGCCGTCTGGCGCCTCTCCGCGCGGTGGCTCACATGAACAGCGCCCGGCTCAGACGGACGCCGTATTCCGCGTCCGGGTTTGTCACGCCGTCCCCGAGCCGCTCGGTGAAGGCCGCCACCGCAAGGTCGCGCCGCTTCGGCAGCCGCGCGGCATCCGCGGCCGACAGCGCGGACGGCAACTGGTCGCGGGTGAGATCCGTGCAGTAGCCGGGCGCGCCGGGCTGCTGCCGCCACGACCCGGCGAGGGTCCCCGCATCGAGCGCATCGAACCCGGTGTCCTCGACGAGCGCCATTGCCACCCGGCGATCCGCGTCGCGATCCGCCGCGACGGGGAGCGCAATACGGTCCGGGGCTCCCGCCGGCTTCCCCTTGTTCGCGAACGAGTCGGAGCCGATCGAGTTCCACGCCTTGACCACGGGCCGGCCGAGCCGCTCGGCCACCCACAGGCTCTCGGCCTGGCCGGACTCGATGGCATCGATCCGCCCGTCGCGCAGCGGATAGTAGTTCGAGGTGTCGATCACCACCGCCCCGGCCGGCGCCTCCGCGACCACCGCCGCGGCGAGCGAAATCCGGTGAAGGGGGATGGAGAGAATCACGACGTCCACCTCCACCACGGCCTCCGCCGCCGTGACCGCGTGCCCGCCCGCGGCCAGCACGTCCGCCTCGATCGTCTCCGGGCCGCGTGAGTTGGCCACCCTGACGTCGTGGCCGGCCGCGCTCAGCCGCTGCACGAGGGTCTTCCCGATGTGGCCCGATCCAAGGATCCCGATCTTCATGGCTGAACCTCCCGCGATGATGTGGAGGCAGCGGCCGTCGTGGAGGCCGCCTCCTCGTGTGATACGTTCCGCCTCCGCGCCACGATCAGCGCGGCTCGGCGCTCCCGGGCGCGAGCTCGCCGTCAGGCGAAGTACGGGCGCGCCGCCTCGTCTGCCTCCGCCCGGTAGCGGGCGACCTCTCCCGCGTCCGCCTGCGCCAGCGCGGCCGAGAGCCCGTCCGCATCCAGGTCCCGGCAGTAGGCCGGGGAGCCAGGCTGCTGCCGCCACGAGCCGGCCAGCGGACCGGCGTCGATGCCATCGAAGCCCAGCGCGTCGAGCAGGCCCAGCACCACCTCCTTGGCGCGTGGGTCGTCGCCGGCCACGGAAAGGCAGACGCGCCCCGGCGTGCCGGGCGGTACGCCACGGGCGGCGAGGCTGGGCGCGACGATGTTGTTGAACGCCTTCACCACCGGCACGCCGAGCACGCGGCCCACCCACTCGCTCTCCGCGACGCCACCCTCGATCTCGGCGATCTGGCCGTCGCGGGACGGGTAATAGTTACCCGTGTCCACCACGACGGCGGACGACGCGGCCAGGATGTGGCGCGGCAGTTGGGGCACCGCCTTCTCGGGCACGGCGATGATGACCACATCGCGCGCGCGTGCGGCCTGCTCCACCGTCGCCGCGGCCGCGCCGGTCTCGGCGGCGAGAGACTGCAGCGAGGCGGGGCCGCGCGAGTTGGCCACCAGCACGCGGTGCCCGAGCTTCGTGAGGTGCAGCGCGAGCGTGCCGCCGATGTTGCCCGAGCCGATGATTCCGATCTCCATGTGATCCGCTCTCCCGTGGTCGTTTGAGGTCTTCGCCCAGCTACTCGGCACCCGCGAGGAGCCGCGCATCCAGTCCGTACTGGGCCGGGGCGCCGAGGTGGTGGCGCAGTGTCGTCCCTTCATAATCCCGGTGGAAAAGCCCGCGCTCCTGGAGGATGGGAACCACGCCATCCACGAAGGCATCGATGCCGTCGTCGTCCACGTCCGGGGAGATCCAGAAGCCGTCCGCGGCACCCGCCTCGAACCACTCCTGCATGTGGTCCGCGGCTTCGGCCGCCGGGCCCACGATCACCGGATGGTAGTCGATCACGCCGTGCGCCAGCACATCGCGCACGCACCATCCCTCCCGCGCGATCTCCAGGGCGCGCGCGGAGCGGGGATCGAGCGGCGATGGACGGGCAGCCGCGAGCTGCTCCCGCGACAGGGGCTCGCCGAGGCGCGCCGGATCGAGCCGCACGCCGAGCATCTGCTGCAGATAGGCCACGCGCCGGGGGAACGTCCGCCCGGTAAGCGCGATCCGGCGATCGAGCGCCGCACGCCGGTCGCGCGCGATGGTCGTCATCAGGCCCGGGAAGTACCTGATCTCGTCCGGGTGGCGCCCGGCTCGTTCGGCGGCGGCCCGGAACCCGTCGCGCTGGGCGCGCGCGTCCTCGATGGTGAACGCCGCGCCTATGACTCCGCTGGCGTAAGGACCGGCCAGCTCGAACGCGTTCCGGCTGCCTCCCGCGTGGAAGACGACCGGCTGGCCCTGTTCGGACGGGGGGATGTAGAGTGGCCCGCGAGAGGCGACGAACTTTCCGCCCAGGTTGACCGGCGCGATCTGCTCCGCCCTCGCGAACTGCCCGGACGCCTGGTCGTGCACCCAGGCGTCCAGCCCCCAGCTTCCCCACAGGGCCTGCACCAACTGGACGGTTTCGTGCGCCCGGCCGTAGCGGTCGTGGCTGGACGGGATTCGCACCCCGTAGTTCGCCGCGACAGCCTCGCCGCTGGAGGTGACCGCGTTCCAGCCGGCCCGTCCGTGGCTCATCACGTCGAGTGCCTTGAACTGCCGGGCGAGGTTGTAGGGCTCGTTGAACGTGGTGGAGCCGGTGGCGACCAGGCCGATGCGGCTGGTCTCGCGTGCCACCGCGGCCAGGGTGAGCATGACGTCGAGGTTGAAGGCCGGGGGCTCGTTCTCGACATCGGCCTCGGCGCCGGGGCCGTCCGGCAGGAACAGGAACTGGAACTTGCCGCGCTCCGCCGCCTGCGCATGGCGGATCTTCGCGTCGAAGCTCGTGTAGCTCCCGGGATCTACCTCGGGCATGCGCCAGGCGCCGGGCTGTGCGCCGTAGCCGTTCCCGAAGTGCATGCCGATGATCATCTGCTTGCCAGGCATTTCCATCCTCCTGTAACCCGCACGAGCAGGATCGTCCGCCCACCGTGCGGGGCGCTCGCGAGCGCGAAACGTTCCACGCCCCGCTAAGCGGAGATAGTCTCCACTTGCGTCGACAACAATACGGATATACTCTCCGTTTTGTCAACCGGAGGAGGCGAGGACATGGAAGAGAAGGGAATGGGTGCTCGAAGGCCGCGCACGGACGCGCAGCGGAATCGCTCCCACATCCTCGAAGTCGCGGAGCGGTATTTCTCGGAGGAGGGGGTGGCGGGCTCGCTGGACGCGATCGCCAAGCGGGCCGGTGTGGGTGCGGGCACGCTCTACCGGCACTTCCCGAGTCGCGACGCACTGCTCGCCGCGCTCCTGCGGGCCCGCGACGAGGAGCTCGAAGCGCGCCGCGCCGCGATCCAGCGCGAGGAGATCGGCTCCACGGAGCGGCTGGCCCGGTGGCTGGACGCGCTGATCGAATGGGTGACCGCCTTCGACGGTCTCCCGGCCCCGCTGCGGGACGCGCTCGCGGAGGATGGCTCGCCCCTGGCGCTCACCTGCCAGGGGTTCATCACGACGACCGACGAATTCCTCCGTGCGGCCCAGCACGATGGCGGCGCCCAGCCGTGGGTGCGTGGGCGCGACCTGTTCCTGAGCGCGCTGGCGACGGGGTGGGTGAGTGGTGCCGCGATGGCCGACAACTCGTCTGCCCAGGCACTTCGCGCCATGCTGCGGTCGGGGTGGGCCACGCGGGGGAGCCGCGAGTAGCGCTCAGTATCTGGCGGCCAGATCTCAGACGTCCGGAGCGAGGAACGTGCACGATCGTGCGGCTCGGAGCGGTGATCGTGGGTCCGCCGCGCTGGTCCGTCCGGCGGATGCGTGGCGCCCGCTGCACGGGTTGTTGCGACGGAGGAGCCCGCCTGGCGTACAGCCGCAGCCGGCGAGGGGCTGGTTTCCCCGCCGGGCTCTTGATGGTCATTCATACCATCACTTCGCGATTCGCCGGGTCCGGACGCAGAATCGCCAGCGATCACCCCGCACAGGATCGATCCAGCCCGACATTCGCGCCGCCCTCAACTTGACATGGATCGCGCGGGTGATCTACCTGTAGCGGAGCCGCTGCGGCCGCCGGTGATGTTGGGCGCCGAAGCGGTTCGCAATCCCCGCGAGCGGCTGATCCGCCGGCGCCTGCCCGCACACGTCGCGCGCTCGCGCGGCTCAGCTCGGGCGGACCCGGGCTGTAGCGCCTGCACGGGTCGCGGTGCAGCCCCGCCGGGGCTGAGCCCAACCTTCGGCCGTGACGAAGCTCCTCACCCCTGACCCGGCACCCCATGCGCCTCGCCGCCCTCCTGGCGTCCCTCGTCGTGATCGCCCTCGCCGGGGAGGCGCGCGCGCAGGCCGCGCCGGCGCCGCCCCCGGTGCTCCCCTCGGTGCAGCTTTCGCCGGAGCTGGACCGGGTGCTCCGCGACTACGAGTCCGCGTGGCGGCGGGGGGACGCGGCGGGGCTGGCCGCGCTCTTTGCCGAGGACGGCTTCATCCTGCAGGGCGGGCGCGCGCCGGTTCGCGGGCGGGCCGCGATCCAGGCGGCTTACGCGGGGCAAGGCGGCGGGCCGCTCCGCCTGCGCGCGCTCGCCGCCGCGACCGCGGACACGGTGGGCTACATCATCGGCGCGTACGGCTACGGCGACGACCCCGCTGACCAGGGCAAGTTCACCCTGACGCTCCGCCGCGGTGGAGACGGGCGCTGGCTCATCTTCTCGGACATGGACAACTCCAGCCGGCCGCCGCGCCCCGCCGCCGCCGCGCCGCCGTCCTGATCGTCGCGGACGACGGGCCGCGCATGGTGCCGCGGCACGGACCGGCGCCGCCTGCGGCTGGGCCCGCGCGCCGGGCCGCCTGCATCCATTCCACCACGAGGAGCCGCGCAGTGCTGAACCAGACGCTCCGGGGCGAGCTGCTCCGTATGCAGCATGACGATCTGGAGCTGCGCGCCGAGCTGGCCCGCGACGGCTCGCTGTTCCAGGGCTACAACGAACGCATGGCGGCGCTCCACCGCCAGCACAACGCCCGGCTGCACGCGATCTTCCGCGAGCACGGCTGGCCCGGCCGGACCACGGTGGGCGAGGACGGCGCGAGCGCCGCGTGGCTCCTGCTTCAGCACGCCATCCTGGACCCGGAGCTGATGCGCGGCGCCGTGCCGCTGGTGGAGCGAGCGGTGGAGGCGGGCGAAGCGGAGCCCAAGCACCTGGCATTCCTGGTGGACCGGATCCGCGTCATGGAAGGCCGGCCACAACTCTACGGCACCAGCCACGACTGGGACCGTGATGGGCAGATGAGCCCGGTGCCCATCGAGGATCCGGACGGCGTGGACGAGCGCCGCCGCCGGGTGGGATTGGAGACGCTGGCCGAGAACACGAGCCGCCTGCGCGCGCGCGCCGAGGCGGAGGGGGACTCCCCGCCCGCGGACCACGAGGCGCGCCGGCGCGAGATGCACGATTGGGCGCGGTCGATTGGCTGGCGTGCGTAGCCCGTGCGCCCAACGGCCCGCGTGCACTCGGCCGGGGCCGCGCTCTGGACGCGGTCTCCCGATCGTGGTCGAGGACAGTGTACCTTCACGAAGTCCACGCAGCATCAAACCAGCGAGCTCCATGACGATCAAGCGGATGGACAATGTCGGCATCGTGGTGGAGGACATCGATGCCGCGATCGCGTTTTTCACCGAGCTGGGCCTCGAGCTCGAGGGGCGCGCGCCGATCGAGGGCGACTGGGCAGAAGGGGTGACGGGGCTGCGTAACATGCGCGCAGAGATCGCCATGATGCGTACGCCGGACGGGCACAGCCGGCTCGAGATCTCCCGCTTCCTGGCGCCGCCCGTGATCGCTGACCACCGCAACGCGCCCGTGAACGCGCTGGGCTACCTGCGCGTCATGTTCACCATGGAGGACATCGACGATACGCTCGCCCGGCTCCGCAAGCACGGCGCGGAGCTGGTGGGCGAAGTGGTCCAGTACCGGGACGTGTATCGGCTCTGCTACATCCGGGGACCCGAGGGAATTCTCATCGGGCTCGCCCAGGAGCTCAAGCAGCCGACTTCCTGATGAGCACTCGGCGCGGCACGCGGGACGTTTCTCAGGTGCACGGTGTCTCGGCGCGACCGAGCCGCTGAGCGGACCCGCTCCGCCGCATGGGGTGAGTCCGCTCTCCAGCGTCCTCCGGCGACGGAGGACGAGGTGCGTGCGGTGATGGACGCTTCGCTCCCGCCCGGGGTGGCGGGAAACCGCTGGCTGCCGGACAGCACCGTCGTGCACGTGCAGGGGCCCGCGGCGGTGAGCTGGGGCCGCTACCTCAACCAGGGGACGTACCAGGGCGAGCCGTTCACCCGCATCTTCCGCTACACCAACACGTACGTCTGGAGGGGCGCTGGCGGCTTCTCGCCACGCACTTCAGCCGCGTCCCCGCCGAGTAGACTGCCGAGTCTGAACCGCGGGCGGGTGAGACGGCGTGAACAGGCGGCAAGGCGTTCGGTGATGAGGGCGGCGAGTCGTACCGGATCACGCCGTGGCCGGCGTGACAAGCGGCGCAATCCATGCGGGCCTCTGCTGGAGCCGCTGATCCGCGGCTCACGCGGCCGCCACGGGGCGGCTGAGGGAGCGGCGAGCCGGCGGCCCGCGTTTCGCCGGTGCGATCCCACCTCGTGCCGCACCCTCCCCAAGGAGCAGATCCGATGCACGGAATCAAGAGAGTCCTGCTGCTCACCTGCGCGCTGCTCCCCGTGGCGGGAGCCGCCGCGGCGCACCACGGGTGGGCGGATTACGACCCGAAGCGCCCCGTGAACCTGGTGGGAACCGTGCGCCAGGTGCGCTACGCCAACCCTCACGTCTCCCTGCGGTTGCGGACGCCCGCGGCCGGGCGTACCCCGGCGCGCGACTGGCAGGTCGTCCTCGCTCCCGTCGCGCGGATGCAGCGCAAGGGGATCCCGGAAGGGCGGCTGCAGCCGGGGATGACCGTGCGCGTGATCGGGGAGCGCCACCGCCGGATCGCGCAGGAGGTCAAGATCGAGTGGATCGTGATCGGCAGCGACACGGCGCAGATCCGGCGCGGATGACGGGTTGGCTCGTGTGGCTGGAGGGGACGCCCGCGGCCGAGGCCATCCGGGCGTCCCCCTGGCTGTACCCGGCGCTGGAGACGCTTCACATCCTGGGGCTGGCGCTGCTGGTGGGCGCGGCGTGGACGTGGGACCTGCGGCTGCTGGGAGTGGGGCGCGGGGTGGCGGTGTCGGAGCTGGCGCGCCTCGCTCTCCCCGCCGCGCGCGCGGGATTCGGGGTGGCCGCCGCCTCCGGCGCGCTCCTCTTCGCGTCGGATGCGGTGGGCACGGCCGCCAACCCCGCATTCCGCGCCAAGCTGGTGCTGATCGCGCTCGCCGGGGCGAACGCGGCGCTCTTTCACCGCGCGTACCCCTCCACCGCCGCGTGGGACCGGGGGGTGCGGCCGCCCCCGCGCGCGCTCGCCGCGGCTGCGCTGTCGCTCGTCCTGTGGTCGCTCGCGGCCACGGCGGGGCGGCTGATCGCCTACATGTGAGGAACGGCGGTCTCACACAGAGGCACAGAGACACAGAGAGGCTTGAGTCGTATCTTCCGGCTTCGCCAATCTCTCCAGGAGGAACACCGGTGAACACCCTCGCTCGGCTTTTCCGGGGCGCCGTCATGGCGCTCTTTGCACTCCCCCTGGCGGCACAGCAGCCGCCGGGGCTCGACGTACCCTACGTGCCGACGCCGAACGAGGTGGTCGCGCAGATGCTCGCGCTCGCCGCGCCCACGCGGAACGACGTGCTGTACGACCTGGGGTCCGGGGATGGGCGCATCGTGATCGAGGCGGCGCGGCGCTTCGGCACGCGGGGGGTGGGGGTGGACCTGAACCCGGTGCGGGTGGAGGAAGCCATCGCCAACGCCCGCAGGCGCGGAGTGCAGAACCGGGTGCGCTTCCGGCGGGAGGACCTGTTCAGGACCGACCTTCGCGCGGCGAGCATCGTCACGCTGTACCTCCTCCCCCGCATCAACCTGGAGCTGCGGCCCAAGCTGTTCGAGCAGCTTCGCCCCGGCACGCGGGTGGTGTCGCACGCCTTCACGATGGGCGATTGGGAGCCGGACAGCGTCGTGGAGGTGAAGGTGAACCAGGGCGTGGGCCGGGCGATGGTGTACGCGTGGACCATCCCGGCAAAGGTGGCGGGGCGGTGGACGCTCACCACCCCGGACGGACGCCGCGTTCCGCTGCAGCTCCAGCAGCGCTACCAGCGCTTCACCGCGCCGGGGGTGAGCGGACGCCTCGTGGGGAACCGGATCGACTTCACCCTGACGGAACGGGTGAACGGGCGAGCGGTGACGCGCCGCTTCTCCGGCCGCGTGGCCGGGAACGCGATGAGCGGGACGGGAGCCGGGGGAGCGTGGAGGGCCGCAAAGGCACCGTCTGCGCGGTGAGCAGGTTCCCCGGGGCAGAGGGGCACGCGCAAAGGATCGGACTTTCGCGCGCCGCTGGTGGGGGCGAATGAATTCGCTGCAACAACTACACGAAGTCCGCCTGCGCGGACTGGGCCTTCGGCCCGAACAGCAACCCTGTAGTCCCCGCAGGGGGACTTCGTGTAGTCGTTGCAGCGGTTTCAACCGCCCGCAAACGCCCACCGGTCCGAGGGCAGCATCACAGCAAGCCCGAGAGCGTCACATCGCCGCGGTACCCGCGATGGGGCGGTTCGCGTGTGACTTGCAGGCGCGCGGCCAGCGCCTGGATGTGGTCGCGGTGCCGCAGCAGCTCGCGGCCCGTGGTGGCCGCCTGCCGTGTCCGGCTGAGATCCGGCAGGGCCAGCCTTCCCTGTGCGAAGCTGTGCTTCCACATCAGGTTGAGGTAGTTGGCGTACAGCCCGAGCACGTGCCCGGCCGCCGCCGGCTCCATCGTGAAGCCGAGGCGCTCGGCGGTGCGCGGCGTGAAGATGTACGAGGTGGCCACGATCCGCAGGCCGCCGGGAAGCCGCCCGCCCTCCACCTCGTCCGCGAGCGCCACGAGCCCCTGCAGGTAGTACGCGAGGGTCTTCCGCGCCGCGGGCGGACCGCGGTCGCGCCAGCGGAGGTGCACCAGGTAGTCGAAGTTGGTGCCTCCGTGGATGCGGTACTCCGTGGCGCCCGGGTTCTCCACCAGCAGCATGGGCGAGAAGTACCGGTAGCGGCCCAGGAGATACAGGACGGGGGCGGTGGCGAGCTGGATCACCGGCATCCACAGCGGCAGCATGGCGATCCACAGCAGGTAGCATCCCGCCGCGGCCGCCGCTTTCCACGCCAGCCCGTGTCCGGCTGCCGAGAGCGTCCATCCGAGACCCGCGGCCAGGGCCGCCATCGGCAGCAGCGCGGGGATGCAGATGATGATGGCCCACGTCCACTGCCGCGGGCGCGGGAGCGAGAAGAAGTTGCGCACGGACAGGCCGGGGTGGGAGACGAACGCGGGGAGCCCTCTGCCCGGAACGGATGGCGGGCGCGGTTGGTTTCCGCGGGCCCCCACCCCCCGTCCCCCTCCTTCGCGTGCGGGGGAGCGGGGGAGGGGGCGCACTCCATCCATCCAGACGTGCCCGGGCGTCGCGGGGGCCGCGGGGTGGGGGATGGAGGGCGCCCAGGGAGGTGAAGGGTCAGGACTGGTCCAGGTGTGCCAGCACTTCAGCGGCGGCGCGCTCGATGTGGCCCTCGAGGAGGCGCCGGGCGGCGGAAGCGTCGCCGCGGCGGCAGGCGGCTACGATCTGGCGGTGGTCGTCCAGCCATTCCGGAGTGCGCTCCGGGAGGTGCTCGTAGGCCCCGCGGTAGCGATCCACGGTGCCGCGCAGGCTTTCCACCATCGCGAGGTGCCGGGGGCGCTCCGCGGGGGCGTACAGAGACAGGTGGAACGCGCGGTCGAGCGCCGACCAATCGGGGCCCGAGGCGCCCAGCTCGGCTACCTGGAGCGCGCTCTCGATTCTCGCCAGCTCCACGGCGCCCATGCGCGGGACGGCGCGCTCCAGCACGTCGCCTTCCAGGAGCACGCGCAGGTCGTAGATCTCACGGACCTCCGCCCGCGAAAGCCGGGTGACGAAGGCGCCGCGGTTGGGAAAGATCACGACCAGCCCTTCCGCTTCCAGCCGGAGCAGCGCGTCGCGCACCGGGAGCCGGCTTACGCCGAAGCGCCGCGCCAGCTCCTCCTGGCGCAGCGCCGATCCCGGCTTCAACATGCCCCGGCCGATCTCTTCGCGAAGCGCTTCGGCGATGAGGTCCGGAGTGGTGGGGTAGCGGCGCACGCCGCCCCTTTGCGAGCTGGTCATATCGGATACGATAGGGGTGCACGGCGTACAGTGGAGGGAACCCGTGGCGCGCGCCAGTGCTCCCCGCCCGCGGGTGTGCTCACCCGCCCAACCGCATCGGGGCGACCGGTGCAAGGATGTGCCCGGCATGGATACCAGAGTGATCCTCAAGCGGTTCGAGCAGCCGGACGAGGTCCGCGAGCTGGTGCGGGGTAAGTTCGAGCTGGTGAGCATCGGCGGGATGACGATCGGCCGCGCCACGTACGAGCCCGGCTGGCGATGGTCCGAGCACGTGGGCGCGGCGCTCGGCCAGGCGCGGTGCTCGGTGGAGCACGTCGGGCTCGTGGTCTCGGGAACGGCCACCGCCGCCTTCGACGACGGTGAGGTGGTCGAGCTTCGCGCGGGCCAGCTTTTCTACATCCCCCCCGAGCCGCACGACAGTTGGGTGGTGGGAGATGAGCCGTACGTGTCGCTCCACTTCGTCGGCGCCGATCACTACGCGCGCTAGGCCCTCACCCCCCGCAAACGGCTGGGAGAGGGGACGATCCCCACGCGCATCCGCTCCGGGGACGCATCTCGCTGGCCGCGGCGCGCACGAGCGCGGGGCGCGGCTGGATGGGTGGAGTGCGCCCCCTCCCCCACGCTCCCCCGCACGCGGGGGAGGGGGACGGGGGGTGGGGGCCATCGTGCGCACCCATCTACCCGCATGCTGCATCACACGCCGCATCCACCCTGACGACGGTCGATCGCATGTACGCTCCGCGCAAGCTGCTGTGGGTGGACTGCACCGCCGGCGCGCTCGCCGGGGTGGCGATGCTGAGCCTGAGCGGGTGGCTCGCCAGCCTGTACGCGCTCCCGCGAGGGCTCCTGCTCTTCATGGGCGCGGCCAACCTCGTGTACGCCTCGTACTCCTTTTCGCTCGCGGTGCGGAACCGGCGCTCGGAGGGGTCCATCAAGCTCCTGGCGCTCGCCAACCTGGGCTGGGCGGCCGTGTGCGTGGGGCTCGCGATCGTGTTCTGGGGATCGGCCACACTGCTGGGGGCGGGGCACCTCGTCGGCGAGGCGATCATCGTGGGCGGGCTGGGGCGCCTGGAGTGGGCCCGGCGGGATCAGCTCCTCACGGCGGCGTGACGAGCCGGGTCGAGCCCTGCCGGGGGCAGATGATAAGATACCGCGATCGTGCCGCTGACGGTCCTGGTGGACGGCGGCTCAGAAGTGTGCCACGCTGCTAGGGTCTGCCACGCCCTGTAGATCTTCATGGATCAGGTGCGTGGTATCCAAGCCGGATCGGGTACCGTTTCCAGTCTTAAGCGTTTCGCCGTTCCACCGCCACGGGCGCGCACCCTGTTACAGCGGTGAGCCGCGACCCGGCTTCGCGGACGAGCGGGAACCCAGTAGTCGCCGCGGCGTCAGGGAGCGGCTGCCGAGCCAGGAGCCTGCGGCCCACGGATGAAACCGGTCGCCAGCCGCACGCACTCGGCGTCCCTGAGAATGCGCACGTGCCCCAGTCCGTCCGTCTGGTGCAGGACGGCTCCGGGCCACGCGGCGGCGAGCGCGACACCCTCCGCGACTCCTACCTCCCGGTCCGAGCGGTCGTGGATCACGAGGAGCGGCATGCGCATCCGCGGGGCGAGACGGAGAGGCTCGGCATCGTCGAACCGGATGCCGAGCCTCGCCTCGCTCATGCGCCGCATCCGCGACAGCACCTCATCGCCCACCCCCAGCATCTGTTGGAAATCCACCCAGAGCCGGCCCAGGTGCGCGGGCGGGGCGACCGCGACCACGCCGCGCGCGCGCACGCCCTGCGTGAGCGCCCACAGGGTTCCCGGCGTTCCAAACGAATGGGCGATGATGCCGTGCCACTCCCCGGCGGCGCCGCCCAGGTGATCGCGGGCGAGCTGTTCCATGGCGGCCGCGAAGTGCACGATGGACGACATGCGTCCGGCGGAGGCCCCATGCCCCGGCATGTCGGCGGCGACGACCCGGAACCCCGCCGCGACGAGCGGGTCCACGAACGCCGCCATGTGGGCCGCGTGGCCGGACCATCCGTGCACCAGCAGGACGGCCGGACCGCTTCCCCAGGCATGGCTCACCACCCGCTCGCCCATCACCCGGTGCTCGGTGCGGCGGGCCCGGGCCAGCACCGCGCGCTCGTCTGCCCGGGGCGCGGTGCGGCGGGGCCCGAAGAAGAGTCGCACCCCCGCGCGCGCCGCCGCGCTGGGCGATACGGCGGAGAGGCAGCGGAACACCACGCGCATCGCCGCCATGGTGCGCGGTGCGGGGTTCTGCGCGCGCGGCGCGGCGGTGGTCCGGGGCGCGTCGGGTGGGAGGGGGCTCACGGTGTCCTCGTACGGATTGAGCAGGGGCGCGCCCCTGGACCGGGAACGGTCAGCCTTGGGCCGCTGGATGGGCGAGCACGGAGCGGAGGTGCGGGCCGCGATGCTCTGGCGGCGCGCCGCGCACCGTGATGCGGGTACGGACGGAGTTGGCGATGAAGCACTCCTCGTGCGCGCGGTGGTGAAGCTCTGCCTCCACCTCGGCGGTGGGCGCCGCCGCGCCGCCGTACACGATGCGCGGCGACAGCACGACCTCGCTCACCCACAGCGCGCCCCTCTCGTTCGGGGTCATGCGCCCCACCGCTTCATCCGTGTAGCCCAGCACCTCCACACCCGCCCGTGCGGCGAGGTAGAGGAACACGAGCATGTGGCAGCTCGAGATGGAGGCGACGAACGCTTCCTCGGGATCCACGTTGTCCGGGTTCGAGAACGGAGCCCGGACGTTCGCGGGCGCAGCCGACGCGGGCACGGTCAGCCCGCCGTCGAACTCCCACGTGTGCTCGCGCGAGTAGCGCCCCTTCACGAAGTCGTCGCCGCTGAGGCTCCAGCGGATGGTCGCCACGTGCTCTGACATGTTCGGCGCGGGGAGAAGGGTGAGCAGGAGTTCCGAATGCGTTCCGCGAATTGTATACATGTTAACATTCGGTCGCGTGGCGTCAACCTCCTTCCGCCGGCGTCCATGTGAGGGCACTCCGGGGGATCGGTTTGGACAAGCCTTTCCTGCGATCAAACAGACGACGAAAGAACCCGCGGGCACAGCGGATACTACGAAGGCTGGCCGCACTCACCGGCACGCGGGTCGTTCACGGCGATGCGCGGCGCTGTGAGGCACGCGGAAGCGCGCCGATCGCGTGGGTGCGTGTGCCCCGGCGGAATGCGGCAGGCTTTCTGCGCACCCGTGCGGCTCGCCGATCTGACCACCGCGAGCTCGGACACACCATGAACCGCCTCCCCGTCGCAGCCCTTGTCGCATTCCTCCCGGCCTGTTCGGTGTTTCTCCCTCCGGCGAAGCCGCTGCCCGCGCCGCACACCTGCTACCGCACCACGGGTCCGCTCCTTTCGCCGGACCCGCGGGAGGGGGCGAAGTGGCTCATGCTCACCGACAGCGGCGGCGACGCGGTAGGGGCGCGGTGGTACGGCGGGCGCGTGGTGATGGAGAAGGGACGGTCCCAGATGATCCGGTGGCAAAGCTCCGGGCCGTCCGCGTACCGCGTATCGTGGGGCAAGGGCACGCTGGAAGCGTCCGAGCAGAGAGGCGTCCTGTCCGGCACCGCTCGCTCCGGCGCGCGGAGCTGGCCCGTGCGCGCGCTGCGCGAGGACTGCCCCCGCGAGGGGTGAGGGGCGCGCTGCGGATCGGCGGGCAGTTGAAACCGCTGCAACGACTACACGAAGTCCCCCTGCGGGGACTACCGGCTTGCGGCTCGGGCTGGAGGATCGGTCCGCGCAGCGGCATCGCGGCCGGGCGAGTGAACTCGCGGCAACAACAGCACGAAGTCCGCCTTCGCGGACTGGTCTTCCAGCATCAGCCGTAACCGTGTAGTCCCCGCAGGGGGACTTCGTGTAGTTGTTGCAGCGACTTCAGTCGCCAGCCCGCGCGAAGTGCGCCGGGGGCGTTCCGGCGTAGCGGGTGAAGGCGACGCTGAAGGTGCTCGCGGAGCTGTAGCCGACCCGCTCGGCCACCCTCGCAACGGTGAGGTTCTCGCGCCGCAGCAGCTCCTTCGCCAGCGCCATGCGCCAGCCCAGCAGGTACTCCATGGGCGCGACTCCCACCGCGCGGCTGAAGTGGTCGAAGAAGGCCGAGCGCGACAGCGCGGCGGCCTTCGCCAGCTCCGGGACGCTCCACGGCCGGGCCGGGTCCTCGTGCATCCTCCGGAGCGCCACGGCGACGCGCGGGTCGGCCAGCCCGCGCAGCAGTCCCGGCGACGCCGCGGTGCCCGCCGTGGAGCGCAGCGCCTCGATGAAGAGCACCTCCAGCAGCCGCGCGAGGATCACCGCGCGCCCCGGCCGCTCCCCGCGCGACTCCTCCCGCACCAGCTCCACGAGCGTGGAGAGCCGCCGCTCGCCGCGCACGTGCACCAGGCGCGGAAGGAGCGGAACCAGCAGCCCCGCGTCGTGCGAGGCGAACTCGCAGTAGCCCACCAGCATCCGCACGTCCGCCGGGAGGTCCGCGTCGCCGTGCCTCATCTCGCCGTCGGGCAGAATGGCGTGATGGGTTTCTTCATCCCCCGTCGGCGGCTCCAGGCTGCACACCGTGAAGTCGAACGCCGCCGGGATCAGCACGAAATCCCCCTTCTCCAGGATCAGCGGCTCCCGCCCGGTCGCCAGGCGGCAGGCGCCATCCAGGATCGCGCAGTAGAACGGCCGGCCGGCCTCGGCGCGGCGGACGCTCCACGGGCCCGCGCCGCTCACGACCTTGGAGGACGCGGCGCGTGGCTGGAGGAGCGTGACCATGTCTGCGAGCGGATCGGTCATCATCGGACTCCCGGAAATGAATCGTGGACTCCGCATTGTAGTGGGTCCTGCGCCGGGTCGCTAGCTTGGGTGAACTTCAAACTTCCACCCGGAGCAAACCCATGAAAACGATCCTGATCACCGGCTGCTCGTCCGGTTTCGGCCTGGAGACCGCCCGCTGGTTCCTGGAGCGCGGCTGGAAGGTGATCGCCACCATGCGCACGCCGCGCGAGGAGTTGTTCCCCGCGTCCGAGCATCTGCGCGTGCTCGCGCTGGACGTGACCGACCCGCGCAGCATCCGCGACGCGGTGGAGGCCGCCGGGCCCATCGACGCGCTGGTCAACAACGCGGGCGTGGGGCTGCTGAGCCTCTTCGAGGGCACCCCGCTGGACACGATCCGCTCCATCTTCGAGACGAACACCTTTGGGGCGATGGCGGTCACCCAGGCGTTCCTCCCGCGGTTCAGGGAGCGCGGGTCGGGGGTGATCGTGAACGTCTCGTCCAGCGTCACGCTGAAGCCGCTCCCTCTGCTGGCCTCCTACACGGCGAGCAAGGCCGCGCTCAACGCGTTCACCGAGTGCCTCGCGCTGGAGCTTGAGCCTTTCGGCGTGCGGGTGAGCCTCGTGCTGCCGGGCCGGTCGCCGGAGACGACCTTTTCCCAGAACGCGCACGCCCAGATGGCAAAGGACGGAGTCGCCATCCCGGACGCGTACGCCGCGTTCGCGCAGAGCTCCGGCCCCGTGACCCACACGCCCGACGTGGTGGAGGCGATCTGGCGCGCGGTGAACGATCCGTCATCTCCCCTCCGCATCCCCGCCGGCGCGGACGCCGTCGCCCTTCAGTAAGCTCACACGGAGGCACAGAGGCACAGAGATGAATTCGTCTCTGTGCCTCTGTGCCTCTGTGTGAGCCCGCTGTTACGCCGTCAGCGCCCGATCTTGTACTCGCGCGGGGGCTCGGCGCCCATCAGGTGGCGGACGAAGTAGTCCCAGCGGCGGCGCATCATGTAGTCCGTGTCCGCGCCGTAGCCGTGGCGGGCGTTGGGAAAGATCACCAGGTCGAAGTCCTTGTTGGCCTTCACCAGCGCGTCCACCACCAGGTACGTGTTGTAGGGCGGCACGTTGTCGTCCATCCCGCCGTGGGCCAGCATCAGCTTGCCGCGCAGGTTGGCGGCGTGCGTCTGGGTGGCCTCATTGGCGTAGTTGTCCGTGGTGCCGGTGCGCGTGAGGAGGCCGTGGTAGCGCTCGCCCCAGTCGTCTTCGTAGTTGCGGTTGTCGTGGTTGCCGGACTCGGAGATCCCCACCTTGAAGAACTCCGGGTGCCGGAACATGGCCGCCGCCGTCGCGTACCCGCCGCCCGAGTGGCCCCAGATCCCCGCGCGCTCGATGTCGATGAACGGGTAGCGCGTGGCCAGCTCGCGCATCCCGGCGATCTGGTCGGGGAGGGTGTTGTCCAGCATCCGGCCGTAGTACGCGTCCGCGAACGCCTTGCTGCGCCCCGGCGTCCCCATCCCGTCGATGGCCACCACCACGAAGCCCAGCTCCGCCAGCGCCTCGTGGTCCCGCCGCGACGGGGCGAAGCTGCGCGGCCCCACGCTCCCCACCTGCGGGCCCGGGTAGATGTAGTTGACGATGGGGTACTTCCGCGTGGAATCGAGCGCCATCGGCGTGAACATCAGCCCGTAGAGGTCCGTCTGCCCGTCGCGCGCCTTCATGCGGATGCGCGTGGGCGGCCGCCACCCCGTGGCCACCAGGCGGGACACGTCGGCGCGCTCCAGCGTCTGCGCCACGCGGCCGTTCATGTCGCGCAGCACCGTGACCGGCGGCGTGTCCGGCGTGGAGTAGCTGTCCACGATGAAGCGCCCGTCCGGCGACATGGAGACGGTGTGGTGCGCGTCTTCGGGGGTGAGCAGCGTCTGCCCGCGCCCGTCCAGGCCGATGCGGTAGAGCTGCTGGAAGTACGGGTCGCGCCCCGCCTGCTTGCCCTGCGCGGTGAAGTACAGCGTGCGCCGCCCCTCGTCCACGCGCACGATGTCCATCACGTTGCCGTCGCCGGCGGTGATGCGGTTCTTGAGGCGCCCCGTGGCGAGGTCGTACAGGTAGAGCTGCGTCCACCCCTCGCGCTGCGACCACCAGACGAGCTCGTTGCTGGCCGGGAGCACGCGCCAAAGCTGCTCGGTGAACGACGCGTCGCCGATCTGCGTCTGCGAGCTTTCCTCGAACAGGGTGCGCACCTCGCCCGTGCGTGCGTCCGCCACGCGCATCCAGGCGCGCTTGTGGTCGCGCGAGCTGCTCACGAAGGCGACCTTCGATCCATCGGCGTACCACTGCAGGTCGCACACGCTGCCGCCGCCGCACTGCACGTGGTCCGACACGGTGGAGCGGTGCGCGTCCGGCGGCATCTGGAACCTCACCACGCGCGGCGCGGCCGCGTCGGCCACGTTCACCACCACGCGGTGGATGCGGACGATGGCGGTGTCGCCGGGGAGCGGGTACTTCCACGCTTCCAGGCGCGGGTGGCCGACGTTGGTCGTCACCAGGTACATGTCGCCCACGCCGCGGGCGTCGTGCTGGAAGGTGGCGATGCGCCGCGAATCGGGCGACCAGGTGAGCACCGGGTCGTCGCCGTGCACCCAGCCGGCGTTGTTGGTGGCGTAGCCGAACTCGCGCGTGCCGTCGGTGGTGAGCTGCGTCTCGCGCCCGCCGGCCAGCTCCCTCACCCACAGGTTGTAGTCGCGGATGAAGGCCGCCATGCGCCCGTCGGGAGAGACGATGGCGTCGTCCGGCGCCGCCGCCGCGCGCGTGCAGGTGTACGTCTGCAGGTCGCAGGTGAAGCGCCCGCCGCGCGCCGCCACCGTCACGCGGCGCCCGTTCGCGGCCAGGTCGAGCGACTGCACGGCAAGCTGGCTGGCCGGGATCTCGCCGCCCCCGGCGGTCCCCAGCGCCGGCGCCAGGCGCGCCGGGTCCAGCAGCGGCTCGCGGGTGCCGCGGACCGGGTCCACCAGGAAGTACGCGGCGCCCGCCGGCGTGCTGGCGCGGTACCAGAAGCGTCCGTCGGCCGTCCAGGTGGGCGGCCCGGCCATCCCGCTCACCAGCGGCATGGTGTGGGAGGCGAGCCGCCGCTCGGCGCGGGCGTAGTCCGCCGCTGTGAGCTGTCGCGGCTGCTGCGCCGCGGCCGGTACGGCCAGCAGTAGCAGGGCAAGTGTGTGGATGCGCATGTGTCCCCGGTGCGACGTAGGCGTTGTGATCGTACCCCTGTATTCTCGGACGCCGAGCCCCGCCGCGCCACCCTCTGTGCCTCTGTGCCTCTGTGTGAGCCCAATCCGTTGCTCAATCGCGCACGGTGAGGATCGGGCGCATGGCGGCGGTGGAGGGCGCGAAGAGGGAGAGCTGGTCCGGGGCGGCGAAGAGGCTGGCGAAGTCCTCGGGGGTCAGGGCGCGCGCCAGGCGCACCGCGAAGTGGGTGCGGAGCACGCGCGCGTAGTGCTCCACGTCGTAGTCGCGCGCGGTGGCGGCCACCGCCGCGCCGCCGCCCTGGGTGCGGTACACGTGCACGCGCTCGCCCACGCGCCACACGCGGCGCCCGCCGGCGAGCAGCGCCTCGTACACCAGCTCGCGCCGCCGCTCGCGGGCCTCCGCGTACGCCTCGGGCGACTTGGTGACGCGCACCCGCGACGCCACGTCGAACGCGGGGAGCTCGCGGCGGCGGAGCGCGTCCAGCGTGGACAGGTACGCATCGCGCACCCCCGCCAGGTCGCCCGCGAAGAGCCGCACCAGGGCAAGGCGCAGGAAGGCGTCGCCGTACGGCTCCGCGCGGCTGGAGCGGAAGGCCACGCCGCGCATGCGCAGCGTGCCGTCGTACTCCAGCAGCGCGTAGTTCTTGGGCTCGTGCGAGAGCATCGCCGCGTACCGCCCCTCCAGCTCCAGGCTCACCAGGGGAGGGAGCAGCGCGTCCACCTCCGCCACCACGCGCCGCTCGTCCTCCTCGCTCCAAGCCTCCGGCACGGCGAAGTAGACGCCGTCCGTGTCCGCCTCCAGCAGCGTGACGCCGCGGGCGGCCAGCTCGCGGCAGAGCAGGGCCAGGGTGTCGCGGCCGCGGCGCGTGACCTCGTTGGCGGCGTGCACGTCCGCGAAGCGGGTGAGCTCGCCGCCGGCCGCCAGGTATCCGTACGCGGAGTTCACCACCAGCTTCATGGCCGCGGAGACGGCCTCGTGGGCGTGGCGCTCCGCGGAGCCGGGTGGGGCCGTGCGCGCGTGGGCCTTGGCCGCGAGCCGCTGCTCCACGAGCTGGTCCACCAGCGCCAGCAGCGCGCCCAGGTGGTCGCGCGCGGGGCCGATGCGGTGGGCCCGCATCAGCGACGGGTACAGGCTGGCCACGTCCGCCTTCACCACGCGGCGCGCCACGCCGGTGGCGAACAGGTGGAGCGCGGCGCCGCTGTGCGGGGTGCCGTCGCCGGCGCGGTGCGCGGGGAGCGCGGCTCCCGCCCGCAGGTACGCGCGCACCAGGATGGGGTCCACCACCCCCGTGGCGGGCCCCGCGTCGGCCAGGCGCTCGTAGCGGCGCGGGGCCATGCGGGCCAGCGCGAAGGCCGCCCCGCCCAGCAGCCGCGCGAGCGCCGCGGCCTCGATCACGTCGTCGCCCGCGTAGCGCCGTACGCGCTCCGGGTCCTGCCGGTAGACGGCGTACACCTGGCTGCCGGGCACGTACTCCCGCTCCGGCGCCGCCACCCCGAAGTGCCGCGCCACCGCCTTGAGGCCGTGCCCCGGCAGCTCGCGCGCGGAGAAGTCGTAGCGGATCACCGCGTCCATGGTGTCGATCAGCTCGCGCCCCAGCGCCACGAAGCGCATCCGCCGGTCTCCGCGCAGGGTGCCGCGCTGGGCCGCGCGCTCCTGCAGCCCCATCCCCGGCAGCCGCCCCAGCGGGAGGGGCTCGCCCAGCCGCCGTGCCCGCTCGGCCAGGAAGGGGAGGTCGAAGCCGTGGAGGTTGTGGTTCTCGATGACGTCCGGGTCCGCCGCGGCGATCGTCTCCACCAGCCGCCGGATCAGCCCCGCCTCGGCGCGGTCGTCGTCTCCCTCCGCCTCCAGCACGCGGATCTCGCCGCACGGGAGCCGCACCGCCACCATGAAGACGCGGGAGCGGGCGGCGTCCAGCCCCGTCGTCTCCAGGTCGAACTGGAGCCTCTGCAGGTCGTCGAAGGCCAGGCCGCGAAAGTACGTGCGGCCGCTGGCGACCAGGTACTGCTCCTCGGGCGGCAGCGAGAGCACGCACTCGGGGCCCAGCTCGCGCAGGTGCGTCACCCGCCTGCCCAGGCGGCGGGAGGCGCCCTGGAGCACGGCGCGGGTCAGCGCGGCGCCGTCCTCCGCCGAGACCAGGAAGCGCAGCTCTCCGGGCCCGTCCAGCTCGCGCACGGACACCCGCTCGCCCAGGTCGTCCACCCGGTCCAGGAGCAGCCAGGGGCGGAACCGCTCCTCCTCCCGCACCAGCGCGCCCGTCTCCGCGATCCGCCGCCAGACGAACGCGCGGCCGGCCGCATCCGCCCACACGGAGACGATCCCGGGGGTGGGGTCCCAGCCCCACAGCCATTCCTCTTCGCGGGTGGTGCTCATCTCATCATGGAACAGCGGGGCTCACACAGAGGCACAGAGACACAGAGAGAAGCTCGGCGCGGGAAGCTGAAGGTAATCCGGTGCCGCACGTTGCGGGAGCTTGTCTAGTTGTGCTCGGAGCGCGGGAGTGGGCCGAGTCGCTGATGTGTCGGCCTCGACTTTGCTCCGCGAGACTGAGGACCTGGCAGCACAAGAACCATGATGCATCGCACCAAGTTGTTGGTAACGTGAGCTTCGGATCTCGCCTTGCTCCATCTGGTCACCTTCACCTCTGAGAGCACAATGCCAGCAGGCGAAACGAGAGAGCAGTATTCTGCCCGGATGAAGGCTGGACGGCGCGTGTGGGCCAATCATCAGGGCTGGAAGTTCTACTTAGCGGTCCTGGAAGATGAACGGAACGGGAAACCCTATCTCGAACTCTGGTCCGAAGAACTCGGCCACCTACGATCTGAGATGCCAAGCGGGAAATCGGTCGACCAACTTACAGAGGCCGAGATAAAAGAAGCTTTCGGGAAAGCTCTGGACCGTGCGGGCTTCTTCCACTCAGTCGGTGAACTAAGAGAGTTTCTACGTAACTGGCCCGACGACTTCATGGTTTACATGGGAGGGCTCACCGTCTACCGCATGAAGCAACGGGGTGACAAGATTGTCCAGATGGAGTTCAATCAGCAGGTTTGGCACGATCAGGAAACGGGGGCAGTGATTATCGAAAACGTAGAGTAAGCCTCTACTCCAACACTCGATACCAATGTCGCAGAAAGATACGGGTGAGCTTCCAAGCACGTACGTAAGTTTGGCACGGATTCAGGATATCCGCAGGAAGATGCTGCACGGAGCCATCGGAGGAACCCCGGAGCAACAAGCTGTAGCCAAGGAAGTTTGGCACAATGACCTGCCCGATCTATTGGAAACGCTGGAGGGCATGCACCGAGGTGATTACAAAGAGAAGTGGTCATCGCTCGGTTGCATGTCAGGTATCCTTCTCACAGCATTGGGGATACTAGCAGCGTTCACGATTGTCGGCGGAGCAGAGGCGCTGAAGAAGGAGGCGGAAAGGGAGGCGGAGGCGGTGAGGCAGGAGGCCGGCCAGCGGTGCGCGGAACTCGGCGGCACGTACGCCACCGGAGGGGCGAAGGTAGGAGAGCGCACGGTGTTCTGCATTTTCCGTCAGGCTGTGCCCGCTGGCGAATCGCCCGCGGTCACACCGTAGCATGCAGCTCTCGGCCTCACGAATGATTTGACGCAGCGGGGGAGTTCCGAAGGGGAGAGTCGTGATTTTCACTGTTCTGGGATTGCGCCTGGTACTTTCAGTCCCTCTGTGATCGTTAGGCATATGATGTCGCCGAGCAGCGGCTGGCACTTCTAGATAGCTGGATCAATCGCCTCAACGGGGTATACATGACTACCGGGTTCCGGAGCATCTTCGGCACCGTACGCGAATGGAGTTACTGAAGAACGTGTAAGCGAATGGCGACTGAGCGTCGTGTTCTTTGGATACGTTCTCCAAATCTCGCTGGATTTCCCATAACCACGGCTGGTTCTCAAAATTCCCGAACTCTGGCGGGAGATTGAGATCCACAATAGTAGCGAATGGATCGGCGGTCCCTCTTTCGTAACACCGCGTTAATTAGATTGTATTTCCACACAGAGGCACGGAGGCACAGAGACGACTTCATCTCTGTGCCTCCGTGCCTCTGTGTGAGATAATGGGTGTCGGCGGGGAGCGGCGCCGCGTAGATTCCGCGCGTCCATCCCCCGCCGCCGTCCAGACACCCCTCCCCATGCCTGTTCAAGCCGATCCCCAGCGCGGGCGCCCCCTGCGCGCGCTGCTGCTGTACCTCGTGGCCGTGTTCGCCGGGGGGGCGCTGCTGGCGCCGTGGCTGTACCACGGGGTGGGGGCGCTGGCGCAGGAGTACGCGGCGCTGGGGAAGCTGGCGCGCATGCCGTTCGCCCGCTACGTCAACCGCGCGCTGCTGATCACGGCGCTGGTGGGGCTTCCGTTCTTCATCCGCGCCGCGGGGATACGCCGCTGGGCGGATGTGGGGGTGGCGCCGGGGCTGGTGAGGTGGCGGCGGTTCGCGGCGGGGTTCGGGCTGGGGTTCGCGTCGCTCGCCGTGGTGTGCGCCATCGCGCTGCTGGCCGGCGGGCGCCTGCCGCGCCCCCGCACCCCGGGCGACCTTGCCGCGCAGTTCCTGGGCGCGCTGGCCACGGCGCTGGTGGTGGGCGTGATCGAGGAACTGCTCTTCCGCGGGGCGTTCTTTGGCGGGCTGAAGCGGGCCGTGGGGTGGAAGCCAGCGCTCGCCGCCAGCAGCATCCTGTACGGCATCGTCCACTTCATGGCGCGCCCCGCCAACCCGCCCACGGTGGACTGGCTCTCCGGCCTACGCGTGCTCCCCACCATGCTCGCGGGGATGACGGAGCTCCACACGCTCATCCCCGGCTTCCTGAGCCTGGCGCTCGCGGGCGTCATCCTGGGGCTGGCGTACCAGTGGACGGGCGAGCTCTCCGCGTCCATCGGCATCCACGCGGGGTGGATCTTCTGGCTCAAGTACTACGGCCTCATCACCAAGTCCGCCCCCGGTGCGGACGAGTGGTTCTGGGGCACCCGCCGCCTCACCGATGGCTGGCTGGCGTTCGTCGCGATCATCGTAGTGCTGGGGCTGCTGTACGCCGCGCGGCGGCGCATGGGCTCACACAGAGGGACGGAGACACAGAGGAGGCGCTGACCTTGCGAATCACCATTACTCGCTTTATGATGTAAAGTACTCTTGCAAGCGAGGGGCTGTGGCTGATTTCGTGGAACGGGGATCGGTGGTGCGGAGGATCTGGGGGAGCGGAGACATGGTGCTGCTGGTCTTCGCCGGGTCCGCGGCGGAGTTCGCGCTCAACCGAGCGGTGGATTGGCTGTTCTTCACGGGGAAGCTGCCCGACGATCCTATCGGGCGGCTGTTTTCGACCGCGGGGTACACGCAGGACATCGTCTTCGCGGACGAAACGACCGCCGAGCGCACCTTTGCGCGCATCCGCGCGGTGCACGCGGCGGTGGAGGGCCAGCGGGGCCAGCGCATCCCCGACTGGGCGCACCGTGACGTGCTCTACATGCTCATCGACTACTCCGAGCGCGCGCACCAGCTCCTCGCCGGCCCGCTGAGCGCGGACGAGCAGCGCGACCTGTACGAGGTGTTCCGCCGCGTGGGCACCGGCCTGCACATCCCCGAGCTGCCGGAGAGCTACGCAGCGTGGCGGGCGGACCGCGAGCGCCACCTGCACAGGGACCTCGCGCGCGGCGCGGGGACGGAGGCGCTGTACGCGCGGTACCGCGAGCACCTCGGCCCCTGGCGCTACCACATCCTGCTGCGCGTGCAGGCCATGCTGGCTCCGGCGCACGTGCGCGGCCTGCTGCGGCTGAAGCCGGCGGAGTGGCTGCGCCCCCTGGTCCGCTTCTACCCGGTCATGGTGCGCGCCGGGCTGCGCTCGGCCATCCAGCGCCTCCTCATGCCCGCGCAGTACCTCGCCGCCATCCGTGCCCTGGACCACGCCCCGGCGCCCGCACCCGCGCTCCTCCGTGTCTCTGTGCCTCTGTGTGATCCCGCCGTTCCCCCTCTCGCGAACGGGCCCCGGCCGGCGTAGCTTCGACGCGGACCCCCTCCGCAACTCCCCACCGCCCCCGCCATGACCGCCGCTCACCCGCCCTCCCCCGGCCTCGCGCGCCGGCTGGGGCTCTTCGACGCCACGATGATCGTGATGGGCGGGATCATCGGCTCCGGCATCTTCGTCACCCCCGCCGTGGTGGCCCGCAAGGTGGGCTCGCCGGGGCTGATCCTGGGCGCGTGGGCCGCCGGTGGCGCGCTGGCGCTCATCGGCGCCTTCGTGTACGCGGAGCTCGCCGCGCGCCGGCCGGACGTGGGCGGCCAGTACGCGTACCTCCGCGACGCGTACCATCCCGCGGTGGCGTTCGTGTACGGGTGGGCGCTCCTCCTGGTGATCCAGACGGGCGGGATGGCGGCGGTGGCGGTCACCTTCGCGCGCTACTTCCGCGAGGTGACGGCGCTGCCGGTGGGGGAGCCGGTGATCGCGGCCGCGGGCATCGCGGTGCTGGCGGCCGTCAACTGCCTGGGGGTGCGCAGCGGGAGCAGCGTGCAGAACGTGCTGATGGTGCTCAAGATCGTCGCCATCCTGGGGCTGGTGGCGGCCGGGCTGCTCTTCGTGCGGGGCGGGGCCGCCACCGCGGAGCTGGCGGCGCGCACCAGCGCCCAGTCCGGGCTGCTCGCCTTCGGGGCGGCGATGGCGCCGGTGATGTTCTCGTACGGCGGGTGGCAGACGGCCAGCTTCGTGGCGGGGGAGATGCGCGACCCGCGGCGCGACCTGGGGCGGGGGCTGGTGATCGGGGTGCTGGGCGTGATCGCGCTCTACATGGCCGTTACGCTGGCGTGCCTGGTGGCGCTGGGCGCGGACGGGCTCGCGGCCGCGGAGGCGCCGGCCTCCCGCGTGCTCGCCCTGGCCTTCGGCGAGCGCGGCGCGGACGTGATCGCGGCGGGGATCGCCATCTCCGCCCTGGGCTTCCTGAGCCAGGGGATGCTGACCGCGCCGCGCGTGTACTTCGCCATGGCGGAGGACCGGCTCTTCTTCCGCCAGGTGGCGTGGATCGACCCGCGCACCCGCGCGCCGGTGGTGGCGGTGCTGCTGCAGGGGGTGCTCTCGCTGGCCATCGCGCTCACCGGGAGCTACGAGCAGATCCTCAACTACGTGGTGCCGGTGGACTTCGTCTTCTTTGGCCTCACGGCGGGCACGGTGTTCGTCTTCCGGCGCCGCGCGGGCGCGGAGGGCCGCGCCGACGCGCGCATCCCCGCGCACCCGCTCACCACGGGCGTGTTCGTGCTGGCGTGCGCGGCCATCGTGGCGAGCACCGTGTACGCGTCGCCGCGCGACAGCGGCATCGGGCTGCTGATCATGCTCGCGGGGATCCCGGCGTACCTCGTGGCCCGGCGCGGGCTGGCCTGATGCACGGCTCCGAGTACCTGCGCTGGGCCAAGACGGCCCCCGCCGCCCGCTTCAACCTCACCTCCAGCGGCGTCCCCTACCTGCCGCTGAGCGACCTCCCCGTGCGGCTGGACGAGCTGGAGCTGAGCGGGACCGGGGCCTACGGCTACGAGCCCCTGCAGCGCGCCATCGCGGGCCGGTACGGAGTTGACCCCGCGTCGTGCGTGGCGGCCCTGGGCGCGTCCATGGCAAACCACCTGGCGATGGCCGCCGTGCTGCGCCCCGGCGACGAGGTGCTCATCGAGCACCCCACCTACGAGCCGCTGATCGCCACCGCGCGCTACCTGGGCGCCGAGGTCCGCTCCTTCCCGCGCCGCGCGGACGCCGGCTTCCGCCTGGACCCCGCCGAGGTGGAGCGCCATCTCACCCCGCGCACGCGCCTCGTCGTCATCACCAACCTGCACAACCCGTCCAGCGCGCTCGCGGACGACGCCACGCTCGCGGAGGTGGGTGCGCTCGCCCGGCGCGCGGGCGCCCGCGTGCTGGTGGACGAGGTGTACCTGGACGCCCTCTTCGAGCCCGCGCCGCGCACCGCGTACCTGCTCGGCGACGAGTTCATCGCCGCCAGCAGCCTCACCAAGGTCTACGGCCTCAACGGCCTGCGCTGCGGCTGGGTGTTCGCCGAGCCCGCGCTGGCGGAGCGCATGTGGCGCCTCACCGAGCTCTTCAACAACATCGGCATCCACGTGGCCGAGCGGCTCAGCCTCCTCGCCCTGGAGAGCCTGGACGCCATCGCCGCCCGCTCCCGCGCTCTCCTCGCCGCCAACGCCGGGCTCCTCAACGCCTTCCTCCACTCCCGCGACGACCTGCGGGCCCCCGCGCACACCGCCGGCACCGTCTCCTTCCCGAAAGTCCACGGCGACGCGGCGCGCCTCTGCGAGCTGGCGCGGACGCGCTACGAAACGGCCGTGGTCCCGGGCGCCTTCTTCGGCGCCCCGGAGCACATCCGCATCGGGCTGGGAGTGGACACGCCGACGTTCCGCGCCGGCCTCGAACGGCTCGGCGCGGCGCTGGATGCCCTGCGCTAGCTCCTCTCTGTGTCTCCGTGCCTCTGTGTGATCCCGCTGTTCACTCCCCGCCGATGATCGCCCCCGCCCGGGCGGCGATGAAGTCCATCTGCCTGCGCCGCGTGTCTGCCCAGCGGGGAAGGCGGACCATGTTGGCGCCGAACGCCGCGATCCCGGACGCCGCGATCATCCCGGGGACGATGACGTCCTGCGCCGCCCCGCCGATCACCGCGGACACCATGGCGGCGGTTCCCGCGAACACGCCGGCCACGCCCACCGCGTTCAGCGTGCTCGCGTCCCGCTTGAGGGTGCCCAGGCGGAGCTGGTAGCCGTTCCCGGTGGGCTCCACGCACGCGTGGAGGTTGCCGTTGGCCCATTCCCGCATCCCGCCCTGCGACATCACCCGCCCGCGCGCCCGGAAGGTGGCCCGCAGCTCGCCCACGAGCTGCTCCCACTCCGTGTCGGTGGGGGCTCTCGCGAGCGGCACCACGCGGGTCACCTCCACCCGCATGCCCAGCGAGGTGCGCTCCGGCTCCTGCAGTGCGCGCGAGTCCAGCGCCGCGGCGGCGCGGGCCACCTCCGACGCGTCCAGCCCCGCCTGCCGCCCGATGTCCTGCAGCTCCACCAGGGTCAGCCCCTGCGCGTCGTCCGGCCGGGGCTGCGCAAGCTCCCGCCGCGCGGCAGTGGCAAAGATCTTCCGGATTTCCCCATCGTCGTAGGTGCGCTCGCTTGGCATGGACTCTCTCTGGTGCGGACGGGTTCGGCGTGCGGATACCAATATAGCCGCGTTCGTGTACGGCGCGGAGTGCCGCGCGGGTTCAAATTGAAAGCGGGCTCACACAGAGGCACGGAGACACAGAGAGAAGAAGCGTTACTCGGGGCGCGCCACGGGTGGCCGCACGATCCCCGGGGCGCGCTGGGCGCAGAGGCCGAGCGGCATGGCGACGCTGAGGCTGTTGTTGCGCTCGCTTGTCTCGCGGATAGTGGGGCGAAGCTCCTCGCGCTCGTACCCTGGCGGCGTGGGCGGCGGACGGCGGCGCGTGAAGTGGGCGTCCACGATCACGTTCAGCCGCGAGGCGGTCTGCACCAGCGGGGCGCCGCCCACCCAGGCGCTCGCCAGGTGCCGGAGCTCGATCCAGCGCGTCTGGCCCGCGGGCAGGGGAGCGGTGGAATCCACGCGCATGTTGACCGCGTCGGGATAGGTGTACTCGGAAGCGATCCAGAAATCATGCTCCGCGTCCACGGTTCCCTGGTTGGCGATCAGGACGCGCGCACCCACGCTGCGCCCGGCATCGTCGCGCACCGCGCAGATCGAGCGGACCACCAGGTCCGCCCCCGCCCGCACGGGCCTCACGTCCCCCCCGCGCACGATCGCGATCGCCAGAGAATCCGCGGCGGCGGCCACTGGGCGGTTCATCCTCGGCACGGTCCCCTGCGCCGCGAGGGGAGCCGCGCCACAGACGGCGAGCACGAGTCCAGCCCAGATCGAGTTGCGCATCGGTCCTCCAGGTAAGAGATCCGTCCGCAGTCTAAGCGCGCGGCTGCGGGAGCAACAGATTTCTATTCCCCTTGCATGTCTAAAGGAGCAGCCGCACCTTTCCTTTAGATGCGCATAGGGTAGACAGCCACCGGAGCTTCACATGCAAAGATTCCTGTTCGCGCTGGTGATGGCGCTCGCCGCCGCGGTGCCGGCCGCCGCGCAGACGCCCGACCCCCGCTTCCGCGCCGTGCGCGCGAGGATCGACAGCATGATCGCGGAAGGCACGCCCTCCATCACCGTGGCGGTCGCCAGGGATGGGAAGGTGCTGTGGGAGGAGGGGTTCGGATGGGCGAACCGGGAGCGCGGGGTGGCCGCGACGCCGCGGACGCCGTACTCGCTTGCGTCGGTCACCAAGTCGCTCACCGCCACGGCCGTCGTGGCGCTGAGCGAGCGCGGCAAGATCGACCTCGACGCGCCCATCGAGACGTACCTGGGCGGCATCAAGCTGACCGGGCACGCCGGGGATACAAGGGAGGTGACGGCGCGCAGGATCATGGCGCACTCCGCCGGCCTCCCCACTCACTACCGCATGCTCTTCGCGGCGGACCGCATCCCCGCCCGCGAGGAAACGCTCGGGCGCTACGGGATCGTCGTGTATCCGCCGGGGGAGCAGTTCGAGTACTCCAACATCGGCTACCGGGCGCTGGACGTCGCCATCGCCAACGCGTATGGCCGCGGCTACGGCGAGTTCCTGCGCCGGGAGATCTTTGCGCCGCTGGGGATGACGCGCAGCGCGCTCGGCGTGGACCCGGCGTGGGCCGCCGAGGCCGCGACGCGCTACGACGACGCCACCGGCGAGCCGCTCCCCCTCTACACGAGCGACCACCCCGGCTCGGGCGACGTGTACGCCAGCGCGCACGACATGCTTCGCTACGGGATGTTCCACCTGGGCACGCTGCGCAGCCGGGTGCTCACCGATGCGTCCCGCCGCATGATGCAGCGCGACGCCAGCCCCACCGAGGTGGAGTGGGGGCTCGGGTGGCAGCTTAGCACGGACCGCGGGTATCGCGTGGTGGAGCACGGGGGAGGGCAGCCCGGCGTCTCCACGCACCTGGCGCTCTACCCGGACGATGGGCTCGTCATCGTCGTGATGGCCAACCGCGCCGCATGGGTGCAGCCCGTCGCGCGGCGCATCGCCGCGGCCGTGCTCCCCGCGGACCGCGCTCCGGCCGCCGCACCCGCCGCCCCGCCGCCCCTCCCCGGCCTCACGGGCCGCTGGGCGGGCACCGTCACCACCTACGAAGGCACCCAGCCGATCTCCCTCACCGTCCAGCCGGGCGGGGAGATGCGGATCACCCTCGGCACCACGTCCTCACCCGTGGCCAACCCGGGCCGCTCCGGCGCCGCCCTCACCGGCTCGTTCGACGGCGTCATCGACACGGGCGACGCCCGCCCGCACCCCCACGGCATCACCTTCACCCTCCTCCCCCGCGGCGGCGAGCTGATCGGGCAGATCACCGCGCGCGGCACTGAGGCCATCTTCGGCCTGTCGAGCTTCGTTCGGCTGAAACGCGCGGATTAGGGCTCACACAGAGACACGGAGGCACAGAGACGACTTCATCTCCGTGCCTCCGTGTGAGCCCCTTCACTTGACAGCCTAGTGGTGCAGGCCTCATCGTAGGTGCGACCACTAGACCGTCTAGGAGACCATGGCACAGGGCAACACCTCCTTTCTGGCGGGGACGCTGGAGCTGATCGTACTGCAACTGCTGCGGGCGGAGCCTACGAATGGCTACGACCTGACGCTGCGCATCCAGGCGATCTCCAACGACGTGCTCAACGTGAACGCGGGCTCGCTCTACCCGGCGCTGTACCGGCTGGAGCAGCGCGGGCTGCTGCGCGCCACGTGGGAGAAGTCCGAGAGCGGGCGCCGCACCAAGGTTTACTCGGTAACGACGGCGGGGCGCGCGCACCTCTCCGAGCAGCAGGAAAGCTGGGAGCGGTTCGCGGGCGCGGTGGCGGCCATCCTCCGCGTGACCTGACACACATGCCCGGGATCACCATGCTCAACCGTCTGCGCCTCTGGCTGCGCTCCGTGGTGCTGCGCGGCCGGCTCGAGCGGGAGATGCAGGAGGAGATGGCGGACCACCTGGAGCGCTCCCGCCAGCGCCTGATGGCGCGCGGGCTCTCCGCGGAGGAGGCGCGGCGCGAGGCCGTGCGCGAGTTCGGCAACGTGACGTACCTGCAGGAGGAGGCGCGCTACGCCCGCGGCACGCGCGGGCTGGACGAGCTGGCGGGCGACGTACGCTTCGCGCTGCGCCACTTCGCGCGGCGCCTGGGCACCACCCTCACCATGTTCGTGGTGCTGGCGGTGGGGATGAGCATCAGCACGCTGCTCTTCTCGTACGTGCACGCCTACGCCGTGCAGCCGCCGCCGGGCGTCGCCCTGGCGGACGACCTCGTGCGCATCCGCGGGAGCCAGGACGCGGGGGTGGGCGGGCGCGACTCGCGCGGCTTCTCGGAAGAGGAGCTGGGCGAGTACCGGGGGATGAGCGGCCACTTCGGCGCCGTGGCCGGCTGGGCGGACGCGATGGTGGCGCTGGACGCGGGGGACGACGCGGAGCGCGGCGGGCTGGACGCGCGGGTGAGCTTCGCCACGTCCAACTACTTCGCCGTGCTGGGCCTGAAGCCGGTGCTGGGGCGCGGCCTGCCGGCGGACGACGGGGACGCGGCGCCGGTGGCAGTCATCGGGTACACCACCTGGGAGCGGCTCTTCGGGCGGAGCCCCGACGTGATCGGCTCCACCATCGCTGTGAACGGGGTGCCGGTGACGGTGGTGGGTGTGGCGCCGGAGCGGTTCATCGGCATGGGACCGCTCTCCCGCTGGGCGCTGTGGATGCCGCTCTCCGCCCGCCGCCTGGTGACTCCGGGCGCGGAGGGCGGCCTGCGCGCGGTCGCCCGCCTGCGCCCCGGCACCCGCGCGGACGAGGCGACGGCCGCCGCGCGCGTGGTGGCCGCCCGCACCGCCGCCGCCGACGCGCTGCGCGCTCCCGAGGCCGGCGAGAAGATCCGGCGGCTGAAGCGCTCCACCGAGGTGGTGCCGCTCCGCTCCGCCAGCGGCGACCCCATGTTCGAGCGCGACGTGCGGCTGATGTCGGTCATGGTGGGCTTCATCGGGCTGCTGGTGCTGCTGGTGACGTGCACCAACGTGAGCGCGCTGCTCACCGGGCTGGCCGCGGCGCGGCGGCAGGAGATCGCGATCCGGCTGTCGCTGGGGGCCGGGCGGGCGCGGCTGGTGCGCCAGTTGCTCACCGAGAGCGCGCTGCTCGCCTCCGGGGCGGCGGCGGCGGCGCTCGGCATCGTGTGGCTGGTGCTGCGCACGGTGCTCCGCCTGATCCCGGAGTTCCCGCTGGTGCTGGGGATCAACTGGGCGGTGACGCTCTTCACCTTCGGCGTGGCGCTGGCGGTGGGCGTGCTCTTTGGGCTCTCGCCCGCGCTGCACGGCACCCGCATCGCCGTGGCGAGCGCGCTGCGCGACTCCAGCGCGTCCATCGCCGCGGCGCGCGCCCGGCTGCAGAAGGGGCTGGTGGTGGCGCAGATCGCCTTCACGCAGCCGCTGATCGTGCTGCTGGCCGCGGCCCTTCTCCTCATCCTGGGCAACTACGAGGCGCAGAGCCGCACCCCGCACGCCGACCGCCTGCTGCGCATGTCGCTGCGCCCCGCCGCGCCCGTCACCGGCGCTTCGCCCGCGGCCGTGCAGGAGCGGCAGCGGCTGCGCGCCACCCTGGACCGTCTCGCCGAACGGCTCCGCGCGGCGCCCGAGGTGGAGGCAGCGGTAATCGCCTGGCCGCGCTCCACGCAGCCGCTGGGCGCCTACTTCGTCCACCCCGGCGACCGGGTGGCGGGCGCGCCGCAGAACGCGGTGCGGCTCTCGGGGGAGACGGCCGCCGGCGGGTACTTCGGCGCGATGCGCGTTCCCCTCCTCCGCGGGCGGGAGTTCGGGGCCGGCGACGTGAACCCGGGCCGGTCCGCGGAGGTGCCCGCCATCATCAACACCGAGCTCGCGCGCAGGCTGTGGGCCGGCGCCGACCCCCTGGGACGGCGGCTGCGGGCGGGGAGCGACTCGGCCGGCGCGCGCACGCTGGTGGTGGTGGGCGTCATCGACGATCCGCGCCCCGAGGTGAGCCGGGCGGGCGAGGGCTTCCGCGTCTACCTGCCGCCCGACACGGCCCAGCTTTCCCTGTCGATGCTGGTGCGCACGGCCGGGGCCGCGGAGCCGCTCATCCCCGCCATCCGCGAGGTGGTGAGCGCGGAGGCGCCGCGCATGTCGCCGTGGGTCCGCACGGTGGCCGCGCTGGAGGAGGACGAGCGGAGGAACTTCCGCATGTTCACCTTTGGCGTCTCCGCGGCGGGGGTGATGGCGCTCCTCCTTTCCGCCATCGGCCTGTACGGCGTGGTCGCGTTCTCCGTGAGCCAGCGCCGGGGGGAGATCGCGGTGCGCCTGGCCGTGGGCGCGCGTGCGCGGCAGATCGTGCGCAAGTTCATCGGCGACGGGCTGCGGCTGAGCGCGCTGGGGCTCGTGATCGGCCTCCCCGTCAGCCTGCTCGGCCTCCGCGCCCTGCTCGCCGCGGACGACAGCTTCCGCTACGTGCCGCTCTCCTCGGTCACGGCCATCGCGGCGCTCGGCGTGCTGATCGTGGCCGGCGCGGCCGCCTGGATACCGGCGAGGAAGGCGGCGGCGGTGGACCCGGCGATCACGCTGCGCGGCGGGTAAGAGACTGGGCTCACACAGAGGCACAGAGGCACAGAGGCTGGGCTGTGACGAAGAGGTCGCCGTGGACGAGGGTCTCTGTGAGCGATGCGGGTGAGGTTTACGATGGCTCTATGTGCGCTTCGCCAGGATCGAGTACGAGGTAGCCGTCCTCCACCAGCGAGAGGGCGACACGGGCGAGCTCGGCGTCGTCGCTCGGGAGCAGCAGCCAGCCCGCGGCGTAGGACGCCTCGCTCCACTCTCCGTAGGCCGCCCGGATGTCGCTCGGCGAGGCGGCGTATCCGTGGCGGGCCAGAGCGTCCGCGATACGGCGCACATCCGCCTGGAACTCGGGCTCGATCCGATATGCCAGGCGCCTCAATCCAGCTCCGTTCGTTCGCTCAGCCATCGTGTCTCCTCCCTCTGTGTCTCTGTGCCTCTGTGTGAGCCCCTGATATTATCGTTCCCATGGATCACGAACACCGCATGAGAGCGATCTTGGACGAGCTGGGCGTGCCTTCATGGTACGCGCGCGATCCTTATATGCCCGTCTGCCCCGAGGCGGACGAGCTGGTTTCCGTGGGCCCGGACATGTTCGGGCGCGAGCAGAGCCTGACGCCCGCCGCCGCGGAGGCGTGGGGCGCGATGCGCGACGCCGCGGCGCGAGAGGGGATCGTGCTGCAGTTGGTCTCCGCGTTCCGGACGGTGGAGTACCAGCGGGGGATCATCGAGCGCAAGGTGGCGGCCGGCATCCCGATGGACGAGATCCTGCGCGTGAGCGCCGCGCCCGGCTACAGCGAGCACCACACCGGCCGCGCGGTCGACATCAGCACGCCGGGGTGCGATCCGCTGGAGGAGGAGTTCGAGCACACCGGCGCGTTCCGCTGGCTGGCGCGCAACGCGGAGCGGTTCGGCTTCACGCTGAGCTACCCGCGACACAACGCGTACGGGATCATCTACGAACCCTGGCACTGGGCCTGGAGATGAGGTCACGCCTCTTCGTGCTCCTCCTGCTGGCGGGGTGCCAGGCGCCTCCGCCGCCCCCCGCGGAGCCGCCCGCGCGCGTGGTCACGGCGCTGGCGCCGGCCGACGCGCGCACGCTGCGCATGCGGGTGAGCGCGCCGCGGGGGCGGGCGCTGCGGCTGGACAACTGCAACGGCGCGTTCTCGTGGGGGCTGGAGCGCCCGGAGGGCGGCGTGTGGAAGCGCGCGTGGACCGTGGCGACCGATGCGTGCCACTCGGCGCCCGTCGAGATCGCGCCGGGCGAGTCGCGCACCTTTACGGAGGCCATCACGCTGAGCGGAGAGGAGCGCATCGCGGCCGGCACCTACCGCATCACGATCTACGCGCTTCACGGCGCCCCGGAGCGGAGCTCGCAGCCGTTCACGCTGGGCGCGCTGCCCTCAAGGTGACAAACGTCATGGGAAAGTGGTGACGTGTGGGAATGGTCGCGCCGGGGGGATTCGCGCATCATCCCTGCACCCATCACGTTCCCTGACCCAGAGTACCCGATGAGACAGATCCATACCATGTGCGCGCTGGCGCTCCTGGCGCTGGCCCAGCCGGCGGCCGCGCAGCAGATCTTCCGCAACGCGCGGGTGTTCGACGGCACGCGCGTGCTTGAGCGCCAGGACGTGCTCGTGGAGAACGGCAAGGTCACGCGGGTAGGGCGCGGGCTGCCGGCGCGCGCCGGGGTGCGCGTGATCGACGCCACCGGCAAGACGCTGCTCCCCGGGCTGATCGACTCGCACACGCACAGCGCGGGCGACGCGCTGCGCGAGGCGGCCGTCTTCGGCGTGACGACGCACCTGGACATGTTCACCGACGTGGCGTACGCGCGGACGCAGCGGGAGCAGCAGGCGCGCGGAGCCGCCGCGGGCCGCGCCGACCTGTTCTCGGCCGGGACGCTGGTGACGGCGCCGGGCGGGCACGGCACGCAGTTCGGGATGCCCATCCCCACCCTCACCACCCCGGATTCGGCGCAGGCGCTCGTGGACCGGCTGATCGCCGAGGGGTCGGACTGGATCAAGATCGTGTACGAGGACGGGCGCGCCATCGGGATGAGCTTCCGCTCCATCAGCCGCCCCACGATGCGCGCCGTGATCGACGCGGCGCACCGGCGCGGCAAGCTGGCCGTGGTGCACATCACCGACGCGGCGGGCGCGCGCGCGGCGCTGGAGGAGGGCGCCGACGGGCTGGTGCACCTCTTCATCGACCAGGCGGACCCGGAGATCGGGCGGCTGGCGGCCACGCGGCGCGCCTTCGTCATCCCCACGCTGGTGGTGATGAAGAGCATGACGGGCACCGGCGGCGGTGCCACGCTGGTGGCGGACCGGCGGCTGGCGCCGTACCTCCTCCCCGCCCGCGGCGCCGCGCTGGAGCAGGGGTTCCCCACGCGGCCCGGTACGCCGGCGCGCACCCTGGCCGTGCCCAACGGCACCGTGCGCCAGCTCAAGGCGAGCGGCGTTCCCATCCTGGCCGGGAGCGACGCGCCCAACCCGGGTACGGCGTTCGGCGCGGCGCTGCACCGCGAGCTGGAGCTGCTGGTGGAGGCGGGCCTCACGCCCATCGAAGCGCTGGCCGCGGCCACCAGCGTGCCCGCGCGCGCGTTCCGGCTGGGCGACCGGGGCCGCATCGCGCCGGGGATGCGCGCGGATCTGCTGCTGGTGGAGGGCGACCCCACGCGCGACATCACGGCCACGCGCGCCATCGTGGGTGTGTGGAAGGGCGGCGAGGCCATCGACCGCGAGGGCTTCGCGCGCACCGCGGCGGCGGCGCGCGAGTCGCAGCGGCGCGGGGCCTCGGCGCTGGCGGACGGGCTGGTGAGCGACTTCGAGGCGGGGGGGATGAAGGCCGCGCTCGGCGCCTGGATGCCGTCGGCGGACAACATCGCCGGGGGCAAGTCCACGGGCGAGGCGAGCGTGGCCGGGGGCGGCGCGCAGGGGAGCGGCCACGCGCTCCACCTGCGCGGCACCATCTCCAACGCGGTCCCCTACGCCTGGCACGGCGCCATGTGGACCCCCAGCTCCGAGGCGATGTCGCCGGTGGACCTTTCCGCCACGCCCCATCTCTCCTTCTGGACGCGCGGCGACGGCAAGACGTACCGGGTGATGGTGTTCGCCCAGAGCCGCGGGATGACGCCGCTGGTGAAGACCTTTACCGCCGGCCCCGAGTGGACCGAGGTGAAGCTCGCCTGGAGCGACTTCGGCATCGACGGGCGCGGCGTGCTGGGCGTCGTCTTCGCGGGCGGCCCGCAGCCCGGCCCGTTCGACTTCCGCGTCGACCAGTTCCGCCTGCGCTGAGCGGTATGACAACGGCGAGCTCACACAGAGGCACGGAGGCACAGAGAAAGCGGCGGAGTATCCCTGCTTCTTCTCTCTGCGGCTCTGTTCCTCTGTGTGACCCCTTCGGTTGATGAGGCCCCGGCCGCTCCCCGCGGACCCGCACCTGGGCTGGATGCCGTACCTGTGGCTCATCTACATCAGCTTCTTCCTGCTGGAGCCGGCGGCGCGGGCGCGGGGAGGCAGCCTTACGGCCGGGTACGCCGTGATCAACGTCGCGGCGCTGCTGGTCTTCCTCGTGCTGTACTTCCGCGCGTACTGGGTGGCGGGGCGCGACCTGCTGCTGGTGACCGCGGTGCAGTGCGCGCTGGCGGTCGCGCTGGCGCCCATCAACGCGGGCTCGTCGGTCTTCTTCATCTACGCGTCCAGCTTCGCGGCCAGGCTGGAGCCGCCGCGGACCGCGGTGCGCGGGATCCTGGTGATCTCCGCGCTGGCGGGCGCCACCTTTCTGGCCACGGGGGCACCGCCGCTGTACTGGGCGCCCGCGGTGGGGATGTCGCTGATGGTGGGGTACGTCAACTTCCACGACGCGCGGCTGAAGCGGACGGACGCGAAGCTCCGCCTGGCCCACGAGCAGATCGAGCACCTGGCCGCGGTGGCGGAGCGGGAGCGCATCGCACGCGACCTCCACGACCTGCTGGGGCACACGCTGTCGCTGATCGTGCTCAAGTCCGAGCTCGCGGCCCGGCTCGCCCCGCGCGACGCGGAGCGGGCGGCGCGGGAGATCCGCGACGTGGAGCAGGTGGCCCGCCGGGCGCTGCGCGAGGTGCGCGAGGCCCTGCGCGGCTACCGCGCCTCCCTGCCGGACGAGATCGGCCAGTCGCGCTCCATCCTGGGCGCGGCCGGCATCCAGGCGCTGATCGACGCGGAGCCGGCGGAGCTGGCGCGGCCCGCGGAGGAGGCGCTGGCGCTGGCGCTGCGCGAGGCGGTCACCAACGTGGTGAGGCACTCGGGCGCCGGGGCGTGCCGGGTGGAGCTGCGCGCCGCGGGCGGCGATTACATGCTGGGCGTGGAAGACGACGGGCGCGGCAGCGGCGCGCCGGAGGGGAGCGGGCTGCGCGGGATGCGCGAGCGCGTGGCGGCGGTGGGAGGGTCGGTGGAGCGCGCCGCGGGGCCCGGCGGGCGGGGCCTGCGCCTGGAGATCCGCGTACCGGTGGAGCCGCGATGATCGACGTGCTGATCGCCGAAGACCAGTCGATGGTGCTGGGCGCCCTGGCCGCGCTGCTGGAGACGGAGAGCGACATCCGCGTGGTGGGCCGGGCGCCCAACGGCCGCGAAGCGCTCGAGCAGGTGGAGCGGCTGCGGCCGGACGTGCTCCTCACCGACATCGAGATGCCGGAGCTTACGGGGCTGGAGGTGGCGGGCGAGATCCTGCGGCGCAAGCTGCCGTCGCGCGTCATCATCCTCACCACGTTCGCGCGCGCGGGCTACCTGCGCCGCGCGCTGGACGCGGGCGCGGCCGGCTACCTGCTGAAGGACAGCCCCGCGGACGAGCTGGCGAACGCGGTGCGGCGCGTGCACGCGGGCGGGCGGGTGATCGACCCCGAGCTGGCGCGCGAGGCGTGGGTGGAGCGCGACCCGCTCAACGACCGCGAGCGCCAGGTGCTGCGCTTCGCCGCCGAGGGGCTGGCCAGCGCGGCCATCGCGGCCCGGCTCTTCCTCTCGGAGGGCACGGTGCGCAACTACCTTTCCGCGGCCATCTCCAAGCTGGGCGCCGCCAACCGGGTGGAGGCGGCCCGCATGGCGCGCGACCGGGGCTGGCTGTGAACGGCCGCTCACACAGAGACACAGAGACACAGAGGAGCGTTCGATGACACGTCTTGCCGCGCTCGCCTTCATCGTCGCGCTCGCCGCGTGCTCCGCGCGCACAGCCTCTCCGTCCGGCACGGACTGGCGGGTGGGGATGCGGAGCTTCGGGCCCATTGTGTACGGCGCCACCGTGGCCGAGGCGTCGCGCGGGCTCGCGGCGCCCCTGCGCGTAACACGCGAGTACAAGCGCGGATGCGCGTTCTACGGCTCCGCCGCGCTCCCCGCGGGCGTATCGGTGATGGTGGTGGACGGGCGGGTGGCGCGCGTGGACGTGGACGGGTCCGCCGACGTTCCGACCGCCGCTGGCGCGCGCGTGGGGTCGACCGAAGCCGAGGTTCACCGGCTGTACCCGGGCCGCATACGCACCGAGCCGCACACGTACGCGGACGGCGACGCGCACTACCTTGTCTGGACGCCCGAGGTGCCCTCCGACACCACCTTTGGCCTGGTGTTCGAGACGGACGGCAGGGCCGTGGTGGGCTACCGCGCGGGGCTGTGGGGTGCGGCGCAGGCCGTGGAGGGATGCCTGTGACGGTCGACTCGCTCGCAGCGCTCGCTGCCCTCTACCCCGAGCCCAAAGGCCGCTCGCTGACGAAGGAGCTGCCCCGGCTGGACGTGCACTGCCGGCGCTTCATCGGCCTCTCGCCCTTTGTTGTGGTCGCCACGGCGAGCCGCGAGGGGCGGTTGGACTCGTCGCCGCGGGGCGGGCCGCCTGGGTTCGCGCACGTGGCGGACGACGGCACGCTCTGGCTCCCTGACTACGCCGGCAACAACCGCCTGGACTCGCTGCGCAACGTGGTGGATACGGGCCGCGCCGGCCTCCTCTTCCTCATCCCCGGCATCGACGAGACGCTGCGCGTCAACGGCCGCGCGCGCGTGCGCGCCGACGAAGACGCGCTCGCCGTCTTCACCTCCGAGCGGCGCCCGCCGCGCACCGTGCTGGAAGTCTCGGTGGAGGAAGCCTACCTGCACTGCGCCAAGTCCCTGATGCGCTCGCGCCTCTGGGACCCCGCCAGCCGCGTGGAGCGCTCCGTCCTCCCCCCGCTCGGCCAGATCCTCAACGACCAGACCGGCGCCCCCGGCCCCGTCGAGTCGCAGGAGGCGATGGTCGCCCGCTACCAGGCCGACCTCTAGCACTGCCCCGATCTCACTCCGTGTCTCTGTGCCTCTGTGTGAGATCGTCGTTCCTTTTTCGCGCACAAAAATGTAGAATGCGAGCGGTGACACGCGCGATCGCCCCTCGCAGAGACCTCCCATGCTCCGATCCGCCGCACTCCTGCTCGCCTTGCTCCTATTCCCCATGTCGTTGGCGGCACAGGACATCGCCGCCCGGCGGCTGGCCGTGCGCCAGGTCCCCGCCGGCGTCGCGTACCGCGGCGAGGTGAAGGCCGGGCGGCAGTGGCGGGACCGGCTCGGCGAGAACCTCCTCCTGCTCACGAACACGGGCAGGGTCGCAACGCCGGATGCATCCGCGCTCGGCGACTCCGTCGTGTCGATGGATATCCACGCCTACCATTACGTCCGCAGCGGTGCCGCATACCGCCTCCTCTGGCACTCGGTGGATTATATGCCGCGCTGTGACTCAGCGCTGGACTCGCACCTGGACTTCGCTCCCGGCTCGCTGCGCATCACCGACGTGGATGCGGACGGCACCGCGGAGACGAGCTTTGTCTACCTCGACATGTGCGCGGAAGGCATGGGCATGAAGCTGATCATGCACGAGGGTGCCACCAAGTACGCCATCCGCGGCACTACCGAATCGGCGTGGACCCCTCCCCCAGCCATGATGGAGATCGACCCATCGTTCACGCGGGTGCCCGCCCTGCGCGCCTTCGCGGTGCGGCAGTGGCGCAGGTTCGCGCGCTCGGAAGGTGGGGAAGGCCCGCCCTGACCCGCGATCCCCTGAGAACCCACGATGACGACTCCCGCCGCACTCCTGCTCGCGCTCCTGCTGATCCCGGCCGCGTCGTGGGCGCAGGACGTCCCCGCCCGCCGGCTCTCCGCGCGCGAGGTGCCGGCGGGCGTGGCCATGCGCGGTACCGTGGAGGCGGGCCGGCGGTGGCGGGACGAGAACGGGGAAAACGTGCTGCTGCTCACGCGCACCCCTGAGATGTGGTCCGGGAGCTTCGAGCGCGGCGACCGGGTGCGGGGGCGGGAGATCCACGCCTACCACTACGTCCGCGCCGGCACAGGGTACCGTCTCCTCTGGCACACCACGGACTTCGTGCGCGATTGCGACGTGGACATCACCCTGGCCTACGCGCCGGGCTCGCTGCGCATCACGGACGTGGACGCGGACGGCGTCGCGGAGACGAGCTTCGTGTACGCGCTGGGCTGCCACGGCGGCGTGGACGCCGCGACCCTCAAGCTGATCCTCCACGAGGGCGCCGCCAAGTACGCCATCCGCGGCACCGCCGACCTGCGCGACCTGGCGCCCGACTACCCCACGCCGGAGATGCGGTCGGACGCGGCCCTGGCGCGCATCCCCGCCCTGCGCGCCTTCGCGGAGGGGCAGTGGCGCCGCTTCGTGCGCCACTCACGGTGGTGGGGCCGCCCAGGCGCGCCCTGACCCACCCTGCCTGATCCCCACGTTCCGGTGGTGAGCTTCATGGACGCGATGGAACGACCTTCTATTCATATCGGGGCATCGGTCTGCCCCAACTGCGGCGAAGCAGGCCGGGGCGTATACTGCAGCCGTTGCGGGCAGCATCAGCACGATGGCCCACTTCGCGTGCGCACCCTCATGCGCGACTTCGTCGAACGAAGCCTTTCGCTGGAGGGGGGGCTGCTTCGCACGTTCGTGGACCTCGCCCTACGGCCGGGAGCGATGATTCGCGACTATGCATGCGGACGCCGGCGACGGTACACCAACCCGATGGGCTATTTCCTTCTCAGCGCAGCCGCGTACACTCTCTTCCTTCCACTATGGAGGGAGGAAACGCGCGCGAGCCTGCGAAAGGGCCAGACGGGCCCCGAAGCCGAAGCGATGGAGCGGTTGCTGATGGCGCTGGAGGACCACCCGGGGGCATCCACCGCGCTCATCTGCGTTTTCTTCGTTCCGGCAGTCCGCATGTTGTTCCGCAGGCAGATCAGCACGGCTGAAGCGTGTATCTTCTCCCTCTTCCTGTTCGGCCAGAACTACTTTTACCAGGTGATCGTTGCCCCCTTCTTCATGACCGATCCCGCCAGCGGGATCGATGCGCTTACCACGTTCATGGCATGGACGATGGTTGGAACGCTTTTCTACGCTCTGGGGGGCTATTTCGGGTACCGTGCTTCCACGTTCCTTAAGGGTGTGCTCGTCGTTGGGGTCGTGGTCTCCGGGTTCTTGCTGAGCCTCTTCGTGGGTTTAGTGATCCTTATGATCACTACCGAGCTCGCCTCCGCGGCCGGACAGGGCTAGATCAGTTCGCCATGCCGCTGTGTGAGCCCGCTGTTCGGCGCCTGGCACGGCCCGTGACGGACGCCACGCCCGGGGCACGCGCGGGACTCTGACGGCGGGACGGAGCATGGCGGACGAGCGGGTACGGGTCATCGGATACACGTGGTCGCCGAGGTCGCACGAGGTGCGCGACTTCCTGGCGCGCAGCCGCATCCCCTTCGAGTGGCTGGACTTCGACGGCGCCGAAGTGCGCGCCCAGGCCGAAGCGCTGGGCGCCACGCCGGGAAGCGGCCTCCCCCTGCTCATCTTTCCCGACGGCACGCACCTGGCGGACCCCGGCGACGAGGAGCTGGCCGAGCACGTGGGGCTGCGCACCGTGCCCGAGGCTCCCTTCTACGACCTGGTGATCGTGGGCGCGGGGCCGGCGGGGATGTCCGCGGCGGTGTACGGCGCCAGCGAGGGGCTGCGCACCCTGCTCGTGGAGCGCGAGACGCCGGGCGGGCAGGCGGGGCTCAGCGAGGCCATCGAGAACTACCTGGGCTTTCCGGACGGGGTGCGCGGCAGCGAGCTTGCCGAGCGGGCGTCGCGGCAGGCGGCGCGCTTCGGGGCGGAGACGGTGGTGGCGCGCGAGGCCGTGGGGCTGCGCGACGAGGGATCCGCCCGCGTGGTGGTGCTGGACGACGGGAGCGAGGTGTGCGCGCACGCCGTGCTGCTGGCGCTGGGCGTATCCTGGCGCAGGCTGGAGGCGCCCGGGTGCGACCGGCTGAACGGGCGCGGGATCTACTACGGCGCCGCGGCGGCGGCCGTACCCACCTGCCGAGAGCGCGACGCCATCATGCTGGGCGCCGGCAACTCCGCGGGGCAGGCGGCGCTCTACCTTTCCCGCTATGCGCGCTCCGTGACGATGGTGGCGCCGGAGCCCGACTTCTCGGACCGCATGTCCGAGTACCTGCTCAACCGCATCCACAAGACGCGCAACATCCACCTGCGCCCGGCCAGCAAGGTGGTGGAGGTGGAGGGCGGCGAGCTGCTGGAGCGCGTGACGGTGGAGAACGTGGAGACCGGCGCCCGCGAGACGCTGGAGACCAACTCGCTCTTCGTGTACATCGGCGCCGCGCCGAGCACGGAGTGGCTGGAGGGCGCGGTGCTGCGCGACGACAAGGGGTTCGTGCTCGCGGGGCCGGCGCTGGACGGCAGGGTGGAGTGGAAGCTTGAACGCCCGCGCTACCTGCTGGAGACCAGCGTGCCCGGCGTGTTCGTGGCGGGCGACGTGAGGTCGGGCTCCGTCAAGCGCGTGGGCGCGGCGGTGGGCGAGGGGTCGATGGCCATCCAGTTCATCCACAACCACCTGCGCGGGGCATGAGCCGCGTCATCATACGGAGGAGAAACGCGTGGAAACTCGAAAGATCGGCTCGCTCACCGTCTCGGTGGTGGGCCTCGGCTGCAACAACTTCGGGCCGCGCCTGGACGCGGCGGAGACGAAGACGGTGGTGCACGCGGCGCTGGACGCCGGCGTCAACTTCTTCGACACGGCGGACATCTACGGCAAGGGGCTGAGCGAGGAGTACGTGGGGCGCGCGCTGGGCCCGCGCCGCGGCGAGGTGGTGCTGGCCACCAAGTTCGGGATGAAGATGGACGAGCAGCGCCACGGCGCGCACCCGGACTACATCCGCCAGGCCGTGGAAGACAGCCTGCGCCGCCTGGGCACCGACCGCATCGACCTGTACCAGCTCCACACCCCCGACCCCTCGGTGCCCATCGCGGACACGCTGGGCGCGCTGGACGAGCTGGTGCGTGCGGGGAAGGTGGTGGAGATCGGGTGCAGCAACTTCTCGGTGGAGCAGCTCCGCGAGGCCCGCGATGCCGCGCCCGGCGCCCGCTTCCAGAGCGTGCAGAACGAGTATTCGCTCTTCCACCGCGACCCCGAGGAGGGCGTGCTGGACGAGTGCGCGCGGCAGGGGCTGGCCTTCATCCCCTACTTCCCGCTGGCCAGCGGCCTGCTCACGGGCAAGTACCGCCGCGGCACCCCGCCGCCGGAGGGAACGCGCATCACCGCCGGCGGGCGCTACGCCGAGCTCCTCTCCGAAGAGAACCTGGACCGCGTGGAGCGGCTGGCGCAGTGGGCCGAGGCGCGCGGCCACACGCTGCTGGAGCTGGCCTTCGCCTGGCTGCTGGCGCGCCCCGAAGTGGTGTCGGTGATCGCCGGCGCCACCTCCGCCGCCCAGGTGCGCTCCAACGCCGCCGCGTCCGCCTGGCGCCTGGCCGAGGAGCTGGATATATAGGGCTCACGCGGACGCACGGAGACACGGAAAGGAACTCTGGCGCATTTTCCGTGTCTCTGTGCCTCTGTGTGAACCCCTTCCCACCATCACCCGGTCATCCATGAAGATTCTCATCGTTCTCCTCGCGGCGGTGGCTCTCGCCGCGCAGCCGGCCGCGGCGCAGGACTCGCTGGCGCTGCGGGTGGGCGCCTACAAGCCGGTGCGCCTCACCGCGGACCTGAGCGCCCTGTCGCCCGGCGAGCGGCAGATGATCCCGCTGCTGATCCAGGCGGCGCAGGCGATGGACGAGATGTTCTGGCTGCAGGCGTCCGGCCCGCGCGACTCGCTGCTCGCCTCCATCCGCGACCCCAACATGCGGCGCTTCGCGGAGATCAACTACGGGCCCTGGGACCGGCTGCGGGCCGAGGCGCCGTTCGTGCCCGGCGTGGGCGCCAAGCCGGAGGGCGCGCGCTTCTACCCGGCCGACATGACCAAGGCCGAGTTCGAGGCCGCGGTGGCCGGCGGCGGCGCGCGGGCGGACTCGCTGCGCAGCCTGTACACGCTGGTGCGCCGCGAGGGCGGGCGGCTGACGGCGGTGCCCTTCCACGTGGCCTACGCGCCGCAGATGCGCCGCGCCGCGCTGCTGCTGCGCCAGGCCGCGGCGATGGCCCCGCAGGCCAGCCTGCGCCGCTACCTTGAGCTGCGCTCGCAGGCGCTGCTGGACGACAACTACCAGCCCAGCGACCTGGCGTGGCTGGACATGAAGGACAACACGCTGGACGTGGTGATCGGCCCCATCGAGACGTACGAGGACGCGCTCTTCGGCTACAAGGCCGCGGCCGAGGCGTACGTGCTGGTCAAGGACCTGGCGTGGAGCCGCCGCCTGGCGCGCTACGCCGCCTTCCTGCCGGAGCTTCAGCGCGGCCTGCCGGTGCCGGAGCAGTACAAGCGCGAGACGCCGGGCACCGACAGCGACCTGAACGCCTACGACGCCGTGTACTACGCGGGGCAGGCCAACTCGGGCGCCAAGACCATCGCCATCAACCTCCCCAACGACGAGGAGGTTCAGCTTCGCAAGGGCACGCGCCGCCTTCAGCTCAAGAACGCGATGCGCGCCAAGTTCGACGCCATCATGCTCCCCATCGCGCGGCTGCTGATCGCGCCGGACCAGGTGGGCAACGTCACCTTCGACGCCTTCTTCGAGAACACCATGTTCCACGAGGTGGCGCACGGGCTGGGGATCAAGAACACGGTGAACGGCCGCGGCACGGTGCGCGAGGCGCTGCGCGAGCAGGCGGGCGGGCTGGAGGAGGAGAAGGCCGACGTGCTGGGGCTGTACATGGTTACGCAGCTCGCCCGCCGCGGCGAGATGAGCGGCGCGGCCATCCAGAACAACTACGTCACCTTCCTGGCGGGGATCTTCCGCTCGGTGAGGTTCGGGGCGTCGTCCGCGCACGGGCGGGCCAACATGGCCACCTTCCACTTCCTGGAAGAGCGCGGCGCCTTCGTGCGCGACGCGGCCACCGGCACCTACCGCGTGGACATGCCCCGGATGCAGTCCGCGATGGACGCCCTCTCCGCCGAGATCCTGCGCATGCAGGGCAATGGCGACCACGCGGCGGTGCGCGCCTTCATGGAGCGCTACGGCGTGGTCGATCCGCAACTGCAGCGCGACCTGGACCGGGTGAGCGGCGCCGGGATCCCGCTGGACGTGGTGTTCGAGCAGGGGGTGGAGGTGCTGGGCCTGTAAAAAAGCTGGACTCACACGGAGACACAGAGGCACGGAGAAGAGCTTTTTCTCCGTGCCTCTGTGTCTCTGTGTGGGAATTAGGTCATCTGACCTACAGCCCTCATAAGAGACGCCGAATATCTTCTGCTCCCGAGGACAGAAACCTTCCACCGGAGCAGACAATGGCTACCAAGACCGTAGAGAACAAGCCCGATACGACCCCCGTGTCACCCACCTCTCCCGCCCTTGTTAGCGAGGGGGCGGTCACGCCCGCGAACGTCAGCGCCCTGGCGACGGACATGATCGGGATGGCGACCCGGCTGGCGAGCGACGAAGAAGACGCGGTGAAGGCCGCCGAGGCGGACGTCACCGACGAGCTGCAGAAGGGGGGGCCGGCGTTCGGCAGCTTCCTCCGCTCGGTGGGGCTCGCCGTGGCCGAGACGCAGGCGGCGCTGGACAAGGGGCTGGCCGAGACGGCCAAGATGCTCTCCAGCACCACGCTGGAGATCCCCGCCGCGTTCGTGCAGGAGCTGGACGACAAGGGCGAGGTGAAGGAGGGCGAGAAGGATGAGAACGGGAACCTTCCCGGCGCGCTCATGCAGAAGCTGCCGCTGATCGCCATCATGCCGCCCACGGCGTACGCCTTCCGCCAGGTGCACCTGACGGCCGACATGGACGTGAGCGAGTTCAACACGGCCAACGGCTTCAACATCAAAAAGAACCACGTCGATTGGGACCTGAACGCGGAGGCGAGCTACGGCCTCTTCAGCGGCTTCGGCGGCTCGGCCGACACGCAGCTCAAGACCAGCTTCCACAACGACTCGGAGCGCCGCTCCAACAGCGAAGACAAGGCGGCCGGCAAGCTCCACATGGAGGCCACGCTGGAGCCTCGCCACGACATCGTCATCCCCAAGCCGGTCATGATCCAGAAGGGCCCCAAGCTGCGCCTCAACGTGGTGAAGCGCGAGGAGCTGGACGCCGCCAACGCGCCCGCCACCGACCCCAAGGCGATCGTCAAGCGCGTGGTGACCATCAACGCCAAGCTGGTGAAGCAGAACGGCGAGCCGCTGGTGGGCGACCTGGACGTGACGTGCGACGCCGGCTTCGTGTGCGACACGGGCACCGGCACCACCGCCAACGACGGCACGCTGGAGATCAAGGTGGAGCGCTCGGGGCTCACGCCGGAGAGCAGCAACCCCGTGAGCACCGTGGTGCGCGGCCGGATGAAGCTGGTGACGGCCGACATCGTCATCAACATCTGAGGGCGGGATGTCATCTCTGCGCGAGTGGCACGGATTCGAGAACAGCGTCCGCTGGCGGCTGGTGCCGGAGGGCGTGGAGATCGAGGGCTCGGGCGTGGAGCGCACCCGGGGACGGCCAGACATGGTCACCCGGGTGTGGAACACCTTCGGCGACGAGATCAACCAGGTGGCGCGCGCGCGCAGGGTGCCCTGCCCGCTCATCATCGCCACCATCTGCACCGAGAGCGGCGGCAGGCCGGACGCCACGCGGCACGAGCCGGGCTACACCAGCGACGAGGCCACGCCGCACCGGGTGAGCATCGGCCTCACGCAGACCCTCATCTCCACCGCCCGCGAGGTGATGAAGATGAAGGTGGACGGCGCCTGGCTCCGCCAGCCCTACAACGCCATCAACGCGGGCGCGGGCTACATCGAGAAGCAGTCGCGCTCCACCCGGCTGGACCCGCCGCTGGTGGCCGCGGCCTACAACGCGGGCTCGCTGGTGCGCAACGACGGCCCCAAGAACCGGTGGAAGCTGCGGCAGTACCCCATCGGCACCTCGGAGCACTGCGACCGGTTCGTGAAGTTCTACAACGACGCGGTGTTCATGCTGGCCACTCACTCCCGCCGCCCGGAGGTGGGGCACGCGGTGCTGCTGGAGGGCTACCAGCCGGTGCGCTCGTCCGCCCCGCCGCCCGCGGCCCGCGAGGAGCCCGCGCGCGCCGGCGGGGGCGGGGGGTGGGGGGGATTCGGGCAGCTCGGCGGGCTGGCGGGGCTGTTCGGGGGAGGCGGCTCGGCGCCCGGCCTGTTCGGATCGACGGGCGCCCCGGGCACCGCGGGCGCCGAGGCGGAGGTGGTGTTCGGCGAGAACGCGCACCGCGACGGCGTCACGCCCTTCTCGCTCAAGGTGCTGCGCGAGATCCTGCGCTCGGCGGGCCTCAAGAAGTGCACGATCTCCAGCACTTCGCGCAGCCCGGCGGAGCAGGCGCGGGTGATGTTCAACAACCTCGAGCGGTACGGAGTCGATCACCAGATGAAGCTGTACGCCCGCGGCGGCCAGCAGGTGATCCAGGTGTACGCCGCGCGCAAGGCGGCCGGCGACGCGCCCCCGCAGATCAAGGGCGCGATGGAGCGGAAGATCGTCGCGCTGGGCCCCACCACGGTGTCGCGCCACGCATCCGACCCGCGGGTGCTCAACGTCTTCGACGTGGCCCCCAGCTCCATCACCGACCGCGCCAACTTCGAGCGCGCCGTCCGCGCCGACCAGCGGGTGTCGCTGTTCCTGACCCCGCCCAAGGACCCGGGATATCACCTGGAGATCCCGCAACCGTAAGGCGAAGTGCGTGAGTGCGTTAGTGCGTGAGTGCGTTGGAGGGCAGCGGGAAGTGGGAGGGAGTTGAGGGCGCGGAGAGGGCCCTCACCCCCCGACCCCCTCTCCCATAAATGGGCGAGGGGGCGCACTCCACCCGTCCAGCCGCACCCGATGGCCTCGCGTCCCGCGGTTCAGGTAAACCGCGGCGCCACATGCGGCCCATCGCCGCGCAGACACAGAGAGTGCGCCCCCCTCGCCCATTTATGGGAGAGGGGGGTCGGGGGGGTGAGGGCCCTCTCCGCCCGCTCGACCTCATGCGGTAACGCAGTACTTCTGTTACCCGGCACTCGGCACCAGGCACCAGGCACTTCGGTTTCAACGCACTCACGCACCAACGCACTCACGCACTTTCCAACAGGATTTCCGCACGATGTACGCTCTCATAGACCGCGGCCGCGAGGCGCTCCTGCACACGTCGGGAGACGTGCAGGTGGTGACTCGCTACCCGGCCTTTCTCCTGGTACGCGCCGACGCCATCCCCGCCGCGATCCCGGCGGGGGAGGTGGAGGTGCTGGACGACGAGACGATCGCGGTGCACGGCGAGCGCGTGGCGATCCCCGAAGGCGTGTTCGAGGCGGGCGACGGGCCCCACACGCTGGTGAGGTTCGCCGGGCCGCTGGCGCCCGAGTGGCGCGACGCGCTGGCCACGGCGGGGGTGGAGGTGAGGTTCTGGTGCCCGCGCTTCGGCGCCTGCGTGCGCCTGCCGGAAGGGATGGACGGGGCCGCGCTTCACGCCGCGCTCCCCTTCATCGTGGGCGCGCAGCCGTACACCGAGGAGCTGTGCAGCCGCGGCACGGGCGAGCAGCCGGAGCACGTCCGCGAGCGCAGCGGCGTGCCGGGCGACGTGTACGACCTGGTGTGCTTCAGCCGGGACGAGCGCGCGGCCGTGGTGGAGGAGCTGGGGCGGATGGGGGTGGAGGTGCTCGCCTCGTCGTCCACCAAGGTACGCGTGCGCTACGCCGGCGACGCCGCGGCGCTGCGCGAGCTGCACGGCGTGAAGCTGGTGGACCCGGTGCGCGCCCCCGTGCCCCTGGCCGACACCACCCTGGCCGCCACGCTGGGCGCCGCCACACCGGCGGGCGAGTGGGTGTCCGGCGCCACGGGACGCGGGCAGGTGGTGGCGGTGGCCGATTCGGGGCTCGACCGCGGCGTGGACGACGGCACCCTGCACGCCGACTTCCGCGGGCGCGTCCGCTTCATCCGCAGTTGGCCCATCAACCCGTCATGGGCGCCCTTTGTAAAGAAGCCGGGCGCCGATGACGGCCCCTCCGACCGCTTCAGCGGGCACGGCACCCACGTGGCCGGGCTGGCGGTGGGGAGCGGCGCGGCCAGCGGCGGCAAGTTCCGCGGGGTGGCGCCGGAGGCCGAGCTCGTGTTCCAGGCCATCGAGCAGTACACCGAGGTGCGCCCGGAGTACACGGGAAAGATGCCCACGGGCACCTACCTCAGCGGGCGCCCCATGGACCTGCGCGAGCTCTTTCGCGAAGCGCGCGAGCAGGGAGCCCGCATCCACGTCAACGCCTGGGGCGACCCGGCGCAGGGGCGCTACACGGACGACGCCTACGAGGCCGATCTCTTCCTCCACGAGAACCCGGACGCGGTGGTGCTCTTTGCCGCGGGCAACGGCGGCTCGGACCGCGACGGCGACCGCGCGCCGGACCGGAGCACGCTCTACGCGCCGGCCACGGCCAAGAACGTGGTCGCCGTGGGCGCGGTGGAGGGCGGCAGCGTGGGCGTGGGGATGCGCGGGCGCTGGGGCGACTTCGACGCGCAGCAGCAGCGCTTCCGCTCCGCCGCAGACCGGGCCGACCCCGTGTCCGGCGAGCCGGACCGGCTGTCGCTCTCCAGCTCCGCGGGGCCGACCGCCGACGGGCGCATCAAGCCGGACGTGTGCGCGCCCGGCACCAACCTGTGCGCGCCGCGCTCGGCGGTGTGCCAGGGGCAGGGGTGGGGCGTGGCCTCCAACCCGGCGTACCTGTACAACGGCGGCACCTCCATGGCCGTGGGCGTGGCGGGCGGCTTCATGGCGCTCCTGCGCCAGGCGTGGCAGGAGCGGTGGGCGCCGCCCCCTCGGGCGCCGCGCTCAAGGCCGCGGCCGTGCTGGGCGCGCGCCCGGTGCGCAGCCGCGCCACCGGCGCCGAGGAGTCCCGCACCGCAGCCGGCTTCGGGCGGCTGGAGCTGGCGGGCTCCGCGCCGCGGCAGGCGGGGCGCGTGGTGAAGCTGTACGACGAGGCGGGGCTGGCCACGGGCGAGGTGCGCGAGTACCCCGTCACCCTGCGCCGCGCCGGTGCGCTGCGCGCCGTGCTGGCCTGGTACGACGCCCCGGGCGAGGTGCTGGTCAACGACCTGGACCTGGCGCTCCTCACCCCCGCCGGCGAGCGGGTGTGGGGGAACCACCCCGCCGGCGCCGCGGGCACCCCGGACCGCGCCAACACGGTGGAGGTGATCCACCTCCCCAGCGCGCCCGCGGGCGCCTACACCCTGCGCGTGAGCGCGGCCAACGTCCCCGCCGGCGCGCAGCCCTTCGCCCTGGTGGTCTCGTCCCCCGCGCCGGACGCCATCCGCCTCCCGGTGGGCTCGCTGGTGGGGATGGGCACCACCGTGGGCGCCCGCCTGGCCCGCTCCGGCGTGACCACGGTGGCCGACCTGGCGCGGCTGGACGACGCCGCGCTGGACACGCTGGGGGTGCGCGGCGCCGACCTCATGGAGCTGCGCGCCCGCCTGGCGGTGCTCGACGAGCTTTCCATGCGCCCGCTGGCCGGCGGCGTCCCCGCCGACGCCACGCTCTTGGCGCTGCTGGACCCCGCCTCGGTGCCCCCTGCGGGCGTGGACCCCGGCGCGTGGCGCGATGCCGCCGCGGCGCTCACCCCGCTCCTGCTGGTGTTCAGCCGCGGACGCCTGGGCAAGATCCGCGTGGCAGACCTTTTCGACCCGGCTCCGTGAGCCATAGGCCCGGGTGCTAAGTGCTAAGTGCTGAAACAGCAGTGCGTTAGTGCGTTAGTGCGTTAGTGCGTCAGTGCGCTTTCGACTCAGGACTCAGGACTCAGGACTCAGGACTCAGGACTCAGGACTCAGGACTCCGGTCCCGTTACCGGCCTCATCCATCATTTCAGGAGATCCGCACCATGCCGCAGAACCCGAAGGGGAAGCGCCCCGCTTCCGACGCTGGCGACGCCCCGGAGGCGCCGATCATCCCGAACGAGGCGGCCCCCGTGGGCGCCTCGCTGCAGACCACCGACGCGCCCTTCCTCTCCCCCGAGGTGCCGGTGACGGCTACCGTGGACCCGTTCGCCCACCTCTCCTCCATCCTCAGCGAGGGGAGCGGCGGCTCGGCCACGGGGGCGCTGGGCGCCATGGCCCCCACCTTCGCCAACGTCCTCCTCTCCATCGGCGCGGGGGTGGCCGAGTCGCAGGCGGCGCTGGACAAGGGGCTGATCGAGACGGTGACCAAGCTGCGCGACACCAAGATCAAGGTGGTGACCGAGGTGGTGCAGGAGCTGGACGACGACGGCCTTCCCCGCGCCAGCGGGCCGGAGCTGGTGACGGAGGAGCTCTCGCTGATCAACTACGTGGCGCCCAGCCAGCAGGTGTGGAAGAACGTCACCCTGTCCATGGACATGAGCGTCTCCGAGATCTCCGCCGAGAACGGGATGACCTTCAGCCAGGACCAGACCACCGCCAGCGGGCGCGGCAACAGCTTCTGGGGCTTCTACGGGTGGTTCGACGTGGCCGCCAACCGCAACAGCTACGACCAGACGCAGCGCTCGGAGTACGAGAGCACCTGGTCCAGCGGCCAGGTGCGGCTGGACGCCACCCTGGAGTCCCGCCACACGGAGAAGCTTCCCGTGGGCGTGGAGCTGGAGATCGGCCCCAAGATCTACTTCTCGCAGGGCGCGCTGCGCGAGTCGACCGCGGCCAAGGTGACGCGCCGCGCCGTGGACGTCCGCATCCAGGTGCAGAAGGCGAGCGCCGCGGTGAACCCGGCCGCCACCATCGTCACCTCGTGCACCGGCCTCGCCTGGAGCTACGCCACGGGCTACTCGTCCACCACCAACGCCCTGGGCGAGACGGTGGTCACCCTCACCCGCGACGTGCCGGCGGGCGCGCCCGTGGTGCCGGTGAAGGGCAAGCTCACCGTGAAGCTGGGCGAGATCGTCCGCGACTTCGAAGTCACCCTCTGAGCCGATAAAGGAGCACGTCATGCCGGATATCAACCTCCCCGCCGGTTTCTCCAGCTTCTCGCTGGCCGAGAACGGCACCGCCGCCCAGACCGGCGAGAACGTAAAGAACGCCGGGATGGCGTTCGGTGAGCTGGTCAAGCAGGTGGGCGCCGCGGTGGCCACCACCCAGGTGCGGCTCAACGAGATCACCCGCGACACCGCCAGGGCGCTGGCCGAGAACACCATCGAGGTGATCGCCGCGCGCCAAAAGGTCTACAGCGACGACGGCACCCTCTCGGGCGAGAACGCCGTCTCCAACCTGGTGATGAGGATGCCGCTGGCGTCGTACGTGGACGTCGTCAACCACGAGGTGGCGCAGGTGCACCTTCAGGGCGTCTTCCAATCCAACGGCTTCACGCACGACAGCACGTCCAGCAGCACCACGAGCTGGGGCTCGTCGGCGGCCCAGCTCCACATCGGCGCGCCCCTGTCGTCCGGCCCCAGCACCGCCACGGCGCTGGCCCGCGGCGCCGCGGCCACCGAGGGCCTCACCTCCGGCGCGCGCAGCGGCTACCAGGTCACCAACGAGACCGAGTCCGGGTACAGCAGCCGCTCGCAGAGCTCGTTCGGCCAGGTGAGGATGAACGCGGAGATCCGCCCCCGCGCCGACATCGGCGTCCCCAAGCCGCCGCAGGTGATCCGCGGGCCCGAGCTCACGCTCATCCCCGGCCCCGGCGGCGAGACCCGCGAGTCCGCCACCGTGGGCGATGAAGAGGTGGAGGTGACCGTGGGCCGCTGGGCGCTGCTTCAGGTCAACTACCGCCGCCGCCCCAGCCTGGACCCGGAAGACACCGCGGCGGGGCAGGGGATCCCCAACAAGAGCTTCGCCATCGAGGCCCCGGGGCTCTCGTGGGCCGCCTGCACCCGCGCGGGCGTGGTGCCGGCCGCAACCGCGAGCTCCACCCCCGCCGAGCGCGCCGCCGCCGAGGCGCTGCTGGAGGAAGTGCGCGAGACCGACGAGAACGGCGACCTCTACATCCGCCTGTACCGCGACCTCACGCGCGACACGCCGGACGCGGCGGCGGCCCACTTCATCGTGACGGCGCGGATCGGGATGATCCACACCAGCACGGTGGTCTCGCTCTGACGGCACCGCCCCTCGCGCGCGGCGGGGGGCACACTTCCGGGCCGGCGGCGCGCCGCCGGCCACCAGGCGCAACCGATGCCGCAAGACACACCTCGCGTGCCCTCGCTCGGCGTGGAGTTCGGCGAGCTGCTCAGCTCCACCGTGGGCGCCGTGGCGCGCGCCCAGCGCGAGCTGGACGACCAGACGCTGGCGCGCTCGCGCGAGTACGAGGCGGCCCCCGCGGGGTCGCTGGCGGTGCCCCCGCTCTGGTTCACCTTCAACCAGGTGGCGCTGGAGCTGGAGATGTCCGCCACCGTGGCCGGCGGCCAGTCCGGCGGCGGGCGGCTCCTCTGCCGCACCGCCGACCCCACCATGGTGGGGCTGTACGGCTACGAAGCTTCCGCGGGGGTCCGCGTGAGGCTGCTGATGGGGCCGCGCGGCCCCGCCCAGATCAAGTCCGCGGACCCCGCGTCCGCCGAACCATAGAGCAGGGAACCGAGCATGACCGACACCCCCAACAGGCCGCACGCGCAGATCCCCGCCAGCATGCCGCTGGTGGGCGGCGACACGCCGGCCGGCGCCGGGTCGCAGACGCTCGCGGCGGGGCTGTACTCGTCCGAGCCGTACGACACCATCGACCTGCTGCAGCGGCAGCTTTCCGACCTGCAGCTCGCCAACTCCGCGCTGCGCAGCCAGATGGTGGCGCTGCAGGAGCAGGACCTCCGCGCCCGCGAGGAGGTGGTGGCGCTCAAGCAGACGGTCATCCAGCTTCGCGAGAAGCTGGAGGGCGGCCGTGCGCGCGCGGGGCGCGAGCCCGACGACTTTGCCAGCGCCGTCAGCCACTCGCTGGACACGCTGCAGTCGCGCCTTTCGGGGCTCTCCAACCCGCTCACCGACTTCGCGGTGCGCGAGTTCTCCATCGACGCCAAGGTGGCCGTCAACGTTACGCAGTTCGGCACCGTGGAGTACCGCTTCATCCAGCCGGGCGAGGCGGTGGACGAGGCGGCGATCAGCAACGTGAAGATGACCGTCGTCCCCGTTCCCAAGCAGACCCAGGCGGGGAGCTGGAGCCCCGTGGACTTCACCCCCACGGCCGACGTGGAGGAGATCCGCGGCATCGGCAGGCGGCTGCGGCAGGAGCTGCGCGACCAGGGGATCTACACCGTGGGCGACCTGCTGCACGCCGCCGGGCGCGTGCGCGGCTCGGTGGAGCTCGCCTCCATGCTGCAGGTGGAGCGCTACCGGGTGGAGGAGTGGCTGGGGCACGCGCAGCTCCTTACCGTGCGCGGGATCGACGGCCGCATCGCCGGGGTGCTCAGGGAGATCGGCATCCGCAGCCTGGAGCAGTTGGCGGCGCAGGACCCCGCGGTGCTCGCCGCGCAGCTCAACGGCCAGGTGGAGCGCACGGGGCGCAAGCGGGTGTCGGCCGTGAGCGGCACGCAGGTGATCCCGTGGGTGACCGCGGCCCGCTCCTTCCTCGGCCGGCAGGTGCCGCTGGAAGGTGCCCCGGCAGAGCCGGAGGCGCCGACGGTATGAGACGGCGTGGCTCACACGGAGGCACGGATACACGGAGGAGCAGGTAAGACGACGTTCCCTGCCGGACCCCAGTCGTGAAGTATGCGGACGAGGGCACCGGGGGGACGGCTTCGGAACGAGGCGCGTCCCGAGCGGGCACGGCCGACCGGACGCTACGGCGGAACGGAGGCACGGCCCGGGAGGGCGTCGCCCGATGGGAACGGAATCGAGGAGAACGCGGGGTCTGCGTCCGCCAGGCAACGGGCACGGGCGAAAGGCACGGCGAGGGAACCGGCAAGGGAAGTCGAAGGGGAAGCCGCCGCTCGGCAGGGAGTCCGCCAGCATGGGGACGCTACACCCTGGACGACGGTGAGCCGGTCCGGAGACCGCAACGGACGGGAAACGAGCACGGCCCCAGCCACGGTCCGGCGACGCGCGCCGAGCTGGGCTCCCACCCAATCCGCCCCGCTGGCACCCGGCACGCCACCCGGCCCTCACCGGCCGCGGAGACACGGCCGATCCCAGGGAACGGGCGTGGAGGAGGAAAGGCCTGGGCAGAGCGCGGGTACGTGCAGGGCGCGAGGCGTGGATTTCCACGATGGCCATTCGAGTACGAGCTCCCTCAAGGGACGCCGGGACGCGGCTTCGGCCGCGGACCGGGCGGGCAGCGTTACCGGGGTCGGGGCGGCCTCCGCAGCTATGCTGTGGGAGGCCGTCCGCATTTCTCCGTGCCTCTGTGCCTCTGTGTGAGATCAACTGTTCTGGAACGTGTACCCGGTCTCCGTCCACCCCGTCTCCGGCAGGCCGCCCGTGCACACCACGCGCGCGCCGCTGGTGGTGGTGAAGGTCAGGCTGCACTTCATCTTCTTGAGCTTGCGGTGCTCCAGCTCCGCGGTGTAGCCGCTCTGCGTGACTCCCGTGAGCCGGATCCCCACGTCGTCCGAGAGGCGGAAGCTGCCGGCCGTGGCCGTCGCGGCCGTGCCCACCGTCTGCACGCTGGTCATGTACTGGTCGTGCCGGTTGTAGTGCTGCTCCTGCGCCGTCATGAAGTTCTTGGCGTCGCTCTCCATCGCGCGCTGGTAGGCGTCTTCCTTGGTCTGCCCGAAGTTCATCTGCGCCACGCCCACGAGGATGGCGATCACCGCGACCACGGCGATCAGCTCGATCATGGTGAAGCCGCGCCGGGCCCGGCGCGCGGTACGACGGAGGATGTGCTGCATCTTGGCACCTGGGGGAGTGGAGGGATGGGATGTCCGCGTCTACAAGTAGATACCGCGGGTTCCCAGGTGCGGTTCACCGATGCGGCAACCCGGTTTATCCGTTCGCGCAAAAGGGGCGGCGGCGCACCTCTGCTGCCCTGGCACCGAGTGCCGAACGGGGGGTTCCGGCATGATTGAGGCGTGGCGCGGCGACCGAGCTGTTGCTGCAACCGGCCCGGCCGTAGAGCCAAACGTGGGTATCACACAGAGGCACAGAGACACAGAACGAACTCCACTCTGTGTCTCTGTGCCTCTGTGTGAGACTGCCGTTTGTCAGAACTCAGGACTCGCTATACCCACGCCCGGAACTCGGTAGGCGTGACGCCGTTGCGCCGAGCGAATGCGGTGCTGAAGCTCGTGGGCGGCGGGCCTTCGCCCGCCGGCGTAAGCCCGAAACCGGGTGCCGCAGATCAGCTCTCCGCCCGCCCGTCGTCCGGGTGGGAAGCGGGGAGCCAGAGGGTGAAGCAGCTTCCCTGGCCGGGCACGCTGCGCAGCACGAGGTCGCCGCCCATCAGCCGGGCGAACGACCGGCTGATGGGAAGCCCGAGCCCGGTGCCCCCGCCGTGCGGGTTGTTTCCATCCTTTACCTGCACGAACGGCTCGAAGACGCGCTCCTGCATCCGCGGCGGGATCCCCTGGCCGGAGTCCTCCACGTCGATGGCGAGCCATGCGCTCGCGCCCCCGTTCGCCAGCGTGTCCGGCGCCGAATCGGTGATCCGGCAACGCAGCGAGATGGAGCCGCCGGCGGGCGTGAACTTGGAAGCGTTGGAGAGGAGGTTGATCAGGATCTGCCGGATGCGGTCGGGGTCGCCGTACACGTCGGCTTCGCCGCACGGCTCCGTCCACGCCGAGAACTGGAACCCCTTCTCGCGCAGCAGCGACTCCACCAGATCCACCGCGTCCCGGATCACGGCATCCATCTCCACCTTTTCGTGGAGGATCTGCATGTCGCGCGCTTCCACCTTGGCCAGGTCCAGCACGCCGTTGACGAGGCCGAGCAGGTGCTGGCTGCTCCGCTTGATGCGCCGCACGTACTCCGCCTGTATGGGGCCGAGCGGCGTCGGAATGCCCACGTCCAGCAGGTCCGCGTAGCCGAGAACCGCGTTGATGGGGGTGCGCAGCTCGTGGCTCATCTGGGCAAGGAAGTCGCTCTTGGCCAGGCTCGCCGCCTCCGCCCGCGCCCGCGCCTCCTGCGCGCTGGCCAGGAGGCGCTCGCGCTCCAGCTCGATCTCCTTGTGCGCGGTGATGTCCACGCAGGCGCCGGTCAGGTAGAGCGGCCTCCCGCCGCCGTCCACGTACGTGCGCCCCTTGTCCAGCACCCAGCGGATCTCGCCGCCCGGCCGCACGATCCGGAACTCCTCGTTGAAGTCGATCCCCGCCTCCGCGCACCGCCCCACCGCCGCCACCACCTGCGCGCGATGGTCCGGGTGCACGAGCGGGAGGAAGGCGTCCACGGTCCGCGGCGACTCCGCGGCGGAGAGGCCGAAGAGGCGGTCGAGCGCTCCGTCCCAGTCCAGCGCGCCGCTGCGGATGTCCCAGCGGAAGGTGCCCGTCTCGGAGGCGCCGAGGGCCGCGTGCAGGCGCTCCTCGCTCTCGCGCAGGGCCGCCTCCGTGTCCTTGATCGCCTGGATGTCCGTGCAGGTGCCGAACCAGCGCTGGATCTCACCGTCCGCCCCCCGCAGCGGCAGGGCGAGCCCCAGGAACCAGCGGTACGCGCCGTCGTTCCGGCGGAACCTGTACTCGATCGAGTACGGCTCGCCCGTGTCCAGCGACTGCTGCCACCGGTTCCATGCGCGCTCCCGGTCGTCCGGGTGCAGCACGTCGTTCCACTTGGGGCCGCGGGTGTCCTCGAAGGTGAGGCCCGTGTACTCGAACCAGCGCTCGTTGAAGTAGTCGTGGTAGCCGTCCGGCCGCGTGCTCCACACCAGGTGCGGGATCATCTCGGCGAGGAACCGGAAGCGCTGCTCGCTCTCCCTCAGCAGCGCTTCCGCTTCCTTGCGGGCGTGGATGTCTTCCACCAGGGCGATGAAGTACGCCGGCCGCGCCGCGGCATCGCGCACCATCGACACCGTGACGTTCACCCACACGCGCTCCCCGTCGCGGCGCACGTAGCGCTTCTCGCGCGTGTAGGTGTCGATCTCGCCCGCCAGGAGGCGCGCCGCCGGCCGCACGTCGGCGGCGGCGTCCGCGGGGTCGGTGAGGTCCACGTAGGTGAGCGCGAGCAGCTCGTCCGGCGTGTAGCCGGTGATGGCGGCGAGGCGCTGGTTCACCCGCAGCCAGCGCCCGTCCAGCCCGACCTCCGCCATGCCCACGGCGGCCTGGTCGAAGATCGTGGAGAGCACCGCCTGCGTGCCCTCCGGCTGCGCCGCGGAGCCCTCCTCCACCGACCCGTGCAGCTTCAGGCGAAGCGTCTGCTCCACCCGCACGCCCAGCTCGTCCGCGCGGGCCAGGTCGCGCGCCACGGCGAGCACCCCCACCACGCGCCCTTCCGCGTCGTGCTCGGGCACGAGCCGCGTCCAGTAGCGGCGCTCGCCGCCGGGCGTGGGGAACGAGAAGCCGATCTCGCCGGGCCGGTCGTTGTCCACCACGTCGCGCAGCGTCTGCTCCCACCGCGCTACGAGGTGCTCCGGCATCCCGAGCTCGCGGTTGGTGCGGCCCAGGAACTCCGCTGCGGGCTTCCCGGTGGCGTGCTCCACCGCGGGATTGACGTACAGGTGGCGCCCCTCCCGGTCGAAGCGGGTAACGATGTCCGGGAGACCCTCCACCAGCGTGCGCAGCTCCGTCTCGTGCCGCTCCCGCGCCATCTCCGCCAGCCGCTGCACGCTGAAGTCGTCTACGATGGCGACGAAGAAGAGCGGCTTCTCCGCCGCGTCGCGCACGAGTGCGCTGCGCACCTCGGCCCAGATGGCAGACCCGTCCTTGCGGATGTAGCGCTTGTCGATGATGTAGCTGGACTGCTCTCCCGCCAGGGTGCGCAGCGCCTGGTCCAGGTCGCCGGCCAGGTCCTCGGGGTGGGTGAGATCCTGGAAGCGCATCCCCAGCAGCTCCTCGCAATCGTACCCCAGGATCTCGCAGAGACGCCGGTTGGCGCGAAGCCAGCGTCCATTGGGCGCCACGTGGGCGATCCCGATGGGCGCGAGCTCAAAGGTCGCGAGAAGCAGTTCCTCCGACGCGCGAAGCGCGTCCTCGAGGTGCTGCGCGCGTGCAGCGTCCGGAGAGACCGACATGGCGGGGCACGCAGGGGAGGAAGGCAGCGGGTCGGGAACGTGCCAACATACGCCGCGCCACGCGAAGTGTAAAGAAGCGTGTATTCGCGTATCGTGTTGCGCCGCTACATGTTTCCTCGCCTTCCGGGAGCCCGCATCTCCCGTTATGCCCCGCTCGCCCGGACGCCACCGCTTCAAGCCGGCATGTCTGCGTGCGGGCACACCCCACCCGTGTGTCCGCCGATCGTGCGCTGGCCCTGTGCACGACATCGCGCGAGTGTTCCACTCCCCGCGCCCACGGTCGTCCTCCACGCCTGCAGCCCGCGGGCCCGGGGGGCTTCGCGCCCTGGCCGCGATCTCTTCGCCCTCGCCTCCTCCCGTCATCGTTCGCTCCGGTCGGGGTGAAGGTGCGGGGTGATGATGATGACCAGGTCGTTGTGGTTCTCGCTCGTCGCCTCGTTGCGAAAGGCGCGGCCGATCACGGGGAGCTGCGACAGCAGGGGGAGGCCGCTGGTGGTCTGTGAGCGGCCGTTCACGGTGAGCCCGCCGATGACGATCGGCTCGTCGTTGCGGACGGTGACCTCGGTGAACGCCGACTGTTTGCCCCCGGTGATGGTGCGGCCGTCGGGGTCCAACTGGCCGCCGTCGCGGACCAGCTCGATGTTCACGCGCACCATGTCGTCGCCCAGGAAGTGCGGGGTGACCTTGAGGCGCGTGCCCGTCTCGAACTGGCTGAACCCGCCCGCGCTTCCGCCGACCTGCGTCCCCACCGGCGCGCCGGCGGAGCCGCCCTGTTCCGGCGTGGCCGGGTAGCCCGTGCCGCCGTTCTGAAAGGGCGCCGCGCCGCCGCCGAAGCCCGCGAACACGCCATAGCCCGGGTTGGGGAGGATGATCTGGTCGCCCACCAGGATCTCGGAGGTGCGGCCGGAGGTGGCCGTGATGATCGGCGTGGTCTCCGTCTCCGCGATCCCGTTGTCGTCCAGCGCGTCCACGAACGCGTCCAGGCGCACGGTGCCCACCCCGGCCAGGCGGCGGAGCACGCGAAAGGCCGGGCCGCCCTCGCTGGTGAAGCCGCCTCGCGGCGGCTGCTGGCGGACGTCCACCCCGGTGGTGAGGCGCCCCGTGCTGTCCGCGCGCAGGGGGACGAACGAGTAGCTGAACCCCAGCTTGCGCAGGCGCGAGCGGTTGACGCTCACCAGCCGCGCCTCCACGGTGATGGTGGCCGGGCGGCGGTCCATGGAGTCCACCAGGGCGCGCACCTTGTCCAGCCGGTCGGGCGAGGCGTAGACGATCAGGTCGCGGCTGTTCTCCGCGTCGCCGAACAGCTCCACGCTGTTCGCGGTGCTGTCCCCCGCCGCCACCACGCGCGTCAGGGCGGGGAGGAAGTCGCGCGCGTACAGGTAGCGGAGGCGCACCGGCATGGGGGTGCGCTCCACCTCCGCGCGCCCCTCGGTCACCACCTTGATGATCCCCGACGGCTCCTGCACCGCGCGCAGCCCGTGCGCGGAGAGGAGGGCCTCCAGCGCCACGTGCCATGGGTACCCGGGAATCTCGGCCGTCACCACTTTCTCGCGCACCTCCCGCTCGTCGGACGGCACAATGGCCACCCCTGCCCGCGCGGAGAGGAGCGACAGGACGTCGGCCAGCGGGCGCTCGTACACGGACAGGTCCACCACGGGCGGCTGGCGCCCCGGCGGCGGGGTGATCCACCGGCCCCGCTGCGGCCTCTCCTGCGCGGGCGGTGCGCGCACGGGTGCGCGGGGCGGCGCGATCCGTGGCGGCCTGGGGGCGGTGTCCGCGGCGGTACGCATCTGCTCCAGCGTCACAAAGGTGGCGGCGGGTGGCGTGGCCGTGGCGCACGCGCCCAGCAGGAGGAGGGCGGCCGTGCGCAGGGCGGCGAGTGGCATGGGAGTGGGTGGAAGGATCACGGACGGGCCTCCCCCGGACGGGCGAGGCAGAGCACGACGCGCCGGCCGCTGCCGAGGACGTTCTGGAGCGCCACCAGGCAGCGGCGCTGCACGGCGAGCACCCGGTACTGGCCGACGCGGTCGCCCGCGCGCACCACCGAGCGCCCGCCGCGCTTTCCCGTGAGCACCACCAGGGCGCGCGAGTCGCGCGGGCTGGCGGGGTCGTGCGCGATGCTGTGCACGCGCAGTTCGGGGAAGCCGTCGCCGGTGTAGAGCGCTTCGGGCGGGATCACGGGATCGCGCCGGTCGGGGGCGCGTGGGTAGCTCCACGCGCCGGGCTGGGCGTGCGCGCGCGCCGCGGGGAGCGCCAGCGCGGCCAGGAGGAGTGCGGTGCGCATCAGCGGAGGGGGTCGAGGGGAGTGCCGGCCGTGTGGCCCGGCGCAGGCGGGGTGGCATCCAGCGAGAACCAGTGAAGCGTAAAGGCGGCGACGACGTTGAAGGGCGCCTCGCCCGCGGGAATGGCGAGCGCCGAGTCCGCCGGGGCGGAGGCGCCCGCCTCCCGCGCGCTCGTCAGCGAGTCCAGGACGGCGGCCATCCTCACGGCGCGTAGCTGCGTGAGGCGGGGCTGGGAGAGGAGCTCGGCCATGAGCGCCCCCACGTCGTGGTAGCGCCCCGCCACCAGCACCCGCAGGCCGTCCACCTGGAACTGGCCCTCGGCCGCGGGCTGCAGCGGCTGGTAGTTGTGGACGCGCACCCCCAGCCGCCGCGCCGCCGCGGAGAGCGCGTCCACCAGCGGCTGCGCGCCGCCCCCGCGCGGGGGGACGCGCGCGGCGAGCCGGTCCGCCTCGGCGCGCCAGTGGCGGCGGAGCGCCTCCATGCTGTCGGCGCCCAGCGCCAGCTCGCGCGCACGGGTGTCGCGGTTGGAGGTGAGCATCCGCGCCAGCGCCGCGTCGCGCGCGGCCAGCGCGGCGGTGCGGGGGCGGTAGCCCTTCCACAACCAGTAGCCGGTGAGTGCGGCGGAGGCCAGGAGCACCGCCAGGGCGAGACGCGCGCGCAGGGCAGACGTCATCGGACAACCTCCGCGGCGGACCCGGTGAGCTCGAAGCGCACCACGGGGAAAGAGGCGATGCGCGTGCTGGTGGTGGCGCCCAGCTCCGCCGCGCGGACGGCCGCGGCGAGGCGGCGGCGGAAGGCCGCGGCAAGCTCCACCGACGGCGCGTACCCGGTCAGGCGGAAGCGGGCGGAGTCCGTCATCTCCAGCCCGTCCACCCACACGTTCGCCGGCACGGCGCTCCCCACGCGGTCCATCAGCCGCACCCACGCGAAGCGGTCCGGGTCCAGCGCGCGGATCGCGCTCACCGTGGCCGCCAGGCGTGCCTGCTCGCGCGTGACCGCCGCCACCCGCGCCAGCGAGCCGCTCAGCCGCGCCGCGTCGCGCGTGGCCGCGGCCGTCTCCGCTTCCACCCGCGCCTCGCGGGCGGAGAGGCGGGCGCCGGTGACGCGCACGCCCCCGAACGCCGCCAGCGCTACGAGGAGCACGCCGATCAGCAGGGGATCGCGCGCGGCCGCTCGCGGGGCGGCGGGGTGGCCGGAACCGTCCGCGCTCTCGATGCGCAGGTCGATGTGGATCACGGGTGCACCGGAGCGAGGGCCAGCAGCTCCAGCGCGAGCCCGGCGGCCACCGCCAGCGGCGGCGCGAAGGGGAGCGGCGTGGCGGCGGGGAATGCGGCGAGCGGGTCGAAGAGGTGCACCCGCACTCCCAGCGCCCCGCGGAAGCGCTCCACGATGCCGGGGAGGCGCGCGATCCCGCCCGAGATCCACACCGCGCCGCTGCCGTCCGCGTCGCCCAGCACGCCGCGGCCGGCGGATGCGGCGCCCGCCGCGCGCCTGGCGTCGCCCGCCACCCGCCGCACCCACTCCTCCATCACCCGCTCGTCGGGCGCGCCGGGCTCGAAGAGGAGCCCTTCCCCGCCCGTGCGCTCCGCCAGGTAGCCGACTCCCAGGCTCGCCTCGTACGCGGTGACGGGCACGCCGCCGTCCAGCACCGCGATCAGCAGCCCTCCAAAGCCGCCGTGCAGGAGCACGGAGCGCGCGCCCGCCGCCACCCGCTCCGGGTGGGTGGCGGCCCACGCGTTGGCGAGCGCCACCGGGGCCGCCGTCACCGGCCCCGCCGCGAGCCCGGCTCCACCGCTCACGCCCTGCAGCACACGGATGCTCTCCTCGCGCGCGGAGACGGCGAGGAGGGAGACGAGGCCGGGGTCGTGCGCTTCCACCTCCGCGAAGGCGTAGCGCGCGGCGACCGTCTCCATCCCCCCCAGGCGGAGCGCCGGGTCGGCCTCCACCGCGCCGCGGAGGGACGCTTCGTCCATGCGCGGAAGCTGCTGGCGCTGCACGCGTGTGTCGCCCGGCGACACGGCGAGCGCGGCGGGTGCGCCGGCCAGCCCCTGCGCGCGCACCACGCCGGCCAGGAAGGCGCCCGCCGCGCCCGCGTCCGCGATGCGGCGGTCGCGAAAGAGGCCGGCGGGGGTCGGCTCGTCGGCGGCGTGCGTCACGGACACGCCCGCGTCGCCGCGGGCCACGGCGACCAGCTTGGTGCGGCGCTCGCCCACGTCCACGCCCACGTACACGGAGGGGCGGGCGGCGCGGTGGGGACGGAGCAACGAGTGGAGGCTGAACACGGCGGCTCTCGTGGGAGGTGGCGGTTTTCCCGTTTCGGAAACCAGGATTCGCGATCCGGGGTATCTAATAACAGATACCGCGGATACCCCATTCCGGTTCACGAACCCTGATTCGCCGCCCATGAAAGCCCCTCTTCCGCGGGACCCGCGCGCTGGCTTCTCCATGATCGAGACGATGATGGTTGCGCTGGTCCTCGTCGTCCTGACCGCGGTGGCGTTGGCTCCCAACCGCGAGAACCCCCACCGCCTCGTCCATCACCAGGCGCAGCAGCTTCGCGCGCGCATCACTGAAGCCGTCGCCCGCGCCGAGGCGCGCGGCGGCGACGCGCTCCTCCTGGCCGACGCGGCAGTGTCCGGCGATGCGCGGGGTTCCTTTCTGGCTTCCTCCGACACCGCCGGCGTCCCGGAGGCGGAGATCGTGGGGCGCGAGTGGCTGCCGCTGGGCGCCGAGACGCAGTGGGGAGCGGGAAGCGCCACGCTCGGCCCGCTCGGCGACAGTGTGGGCGGTGTGCCGCGGCTGGTGCGCTGCGCAGCCGCGCGCGGGTGCGGCGTGGGTGCGCGCGGTGCCCTCACCTACTACGTCACGCACGCCCGCGACCCTTCCGCGGTGGCGGCGGTGGTCCTGACGCCGGACGCCATCGCCCATCTTTACCGCTACGTCCCTGCTTCGGACGCGTGGACTACGGAGGTGCCGAAATGATCCGGTTCCCACGGGTACGGGCTCGTCGCGCCGACCCTTCAGGGTTCACCTTCTTCGAGCTGATCCTGGCGTTGGCGCTGCTCGGGATCGCGCTGCTGATGCTGGTGCAGCAGTCGGCGGATGGCACGCGTGCGGATTCCGACCGCGCGGCGCGGATGGTGGCGCACCGCACCATCCGCAACGAGGTGCAGCGCCTCCGCGCGGCGGACGTGTTGGCGGACGCGTTCCCGTTCACCTTCCACACGGACCGCGCGGGAAACCGCGTCGCCGGCCCCGCCGCGGGTACGCAGAGTGTGCTCGTTGAGCGGAGGGTGCGCTGCCTGGGGGGCGACGAGCTCCGCGACAACGCCACGGCTCCCTCCGGGCAGGCGGGGTGCGCCCCCGGCACCTCTCCGCTCGCGGAGTTCACGCTCCGCGTCGCCTACCCGTCGCGCTACACCCCCGACGGCACGGTAACCCTCGTCCAGACCGTCACCCTCTGGCCCCGCGACCGCCATGGCACCGGCTGGTCCCCCGGCGCGTCATGACCCCACTCGTCCTTGCGGCACGCACGAACCGCCGACCTGCACACGGATCCTGTAGGGGCAGACCTGCGTGTCTGCCCGTGTCTTCGGATGTGACGAACCTTGTTTCAACGCGCGATGCGGGCGGTGCCCACCGTGAAAGCGTGGTCCGCGCACCGCGGAAAATCGTGTGGATCGGGAGAGATCCATCGGGACGGCCGGCAGGCACGCGGGCCTGTCCCGGCCGCGCACTGCGTGGCGAACCCAGGCATGGGCGCGAAGAGTCGCTCCCACAGGTCTGCCACCCATCTGCCAACCTGTTCCCGATGAACCGAAACGGGTTCACCCTGATCGAGCTGCTGGGCGTGCTGGTGATCACGGCGGTGATCGCGGCGGGGGTGTGGTCCGTGACGGAGTCCGTCGCGCGCGGCCAGGTCCGGGGCATGGAGGACGCAGACCGGAGCGCGGCTGTAGCGGCGGTCGAGCGGGTGCTGCGCGACGCGATCCGGGAGGCGGCGGCGGGGACGCTGGCTGCACCGAACGCGGGTCCCGTGCAGGTAGCGGTAGCGGAGAGCGACACCCTCTCCCTGCTGCGCGCGGAAGGCGCGCCGATGACGGTCTCCACACGCCCGTGCGCGGGAGGCGGCGCGTGCCTCCACCTGGTGGGAGACCATACGGACGTGCTCAGCGTGGGCAACGTGGTCCTGGTGAGCGCTCCGGCGATGGGTGCGCGGGTCTACCGCGTGGCCTCGGGTCCACGAGTCACCCGCGCCGCCTGCGGAGCCGACTGCCCCGAGGAGGTCGCGTGCCCCACCTTCACCGACGAACCCGCGCCCGACGCGGAGGTCGTCACCTCGTCCGTCGTCTACACGCCGGGCGCGCCCCCCTCTCCACGCGGCGGGCCGTGCGAGCAGACCTACTACGCGGACGGCTCGCGTTGCGCGGAGGTGAGGACGGCGGTCGCGGTGATGCGGCGGAACTGGCGCTGCCAGGTGCGCGGGACGGTCTCCGCCTACACCGAGGTGCCGGTGGCGGAGGTCGGTTTCGGATTCCCCGCGAGCGCGTTTCCCGGGCAGTCGGGCGCGGCGCTCACCCCTCGCGTACGCGCTCAGCGGGTGACGCCCTCGCGCTTCTACGTCGCGCGCGCGGGGGCACGCAGCACCCCTCTGCTGGTGCGGCAGACGGGGCTGGACGGCACCGGCGTGTGGAACCCCGCGGCACCCGTGGGCGGGCCCGTATCGAGTCTGGAGGTGGAGACGCTCCACGCGGGCGAGACGGCGTGGAGGCGCGGCGTGGGAGTGGACGGCGTGGCGCTGGAGCACTCCACGGGCAATCCCAACTACGTCTACGCATCCACGCCCGCCGGGGAACCGGGCTTCGCCTTCCGGCGCGGGTACCACGACGTGGGGGCGGTGCGGGTGCGCTTTACCGTGCCCACCACGCGGGCGGACGGTGGCGTGGCGCAGGTGCCGTACGCCGTGGTGGTTGCCACCAACGGCGCCACGCGCGGCGGAAGCGAGGGAGGATGGTGAGCCGCCAGCGGGGGAGCGCGCTGATCTGGGTGCTCGGCTTCATCGTCGTGCTGGGGATCGTGATCGCCGGTACCCAGCTCGTGGCGCGCATGGCGGAGCGCGAGATGTACGCGCGCGCCGAGCTTTCCCGCGCCGAGATCGCCGCCGCCGGGGCGGTGGAGGCGCTCACGGACCAGTTGCGCGCCCTGGTCGGCCAGCGGCTGGGGAACGTGGCGCCCGCCGACCTCGCCGCCCTGCGGGTGCCGGCGGGGCTGGAGGTGACCGGCGCATCGCTGCGGCTGGACACGGCGGGCACGGGCGTGCGGATCGTGGACGTGCGCGAGTGGGAGGTGATCCCGCACGACGAGCAGGTGCTGGACGCGTGGACCCACCAGCCACGCGTGTCGTGGGACGCGCTGCCGGACGTGGGCGGGAGCGTGGCGGCGCGCACCGTGGAGGTGGAGGTGTACGCCACGGCGCACGGTCCGCGCGAGGGGCGGCGGATGGCGACGCGGCGCCTGGCCGTGTCCGTGGTCGCGCCGCACCAGCACGCGCTCTACACGCAGGGCGACGCCGAGATCGTGGGCGGCGGCCCCGGCGGGCTGGTGGGCGGCCCGGTGCGCGTGGACGGCACCGGCTGGTTCGGCGCGGGCGGATACCTGGTGCACTACGCGGGAGGGATCGAGGCGCGCGACGGGATCTCCGCCGCGGGCCCGCTGCACGTGGTGATGGGTACCGCCTACCCCGCGGGCGCTCCGTCGCTGGAAAGCCTGTCGCGCTTCGCGGCGGAGGCGAGCCCGGGCGGGATGCTGGCGCCGTGGCAGGGGCGGGTGCGCATCCGGCCCGCCGTGGGCGGGAGCGTCTCGCCGGGGAGGATGCAGACGGCGGGGGTCGCGGGGAGCGGGGAGTGCGCGGACTTCGCGGGCGCGTGCTTCGGGCGGGGCGGCTTCCAACCCTCGCTGACACTGCGCCGCACGCACGCGGGGCGCGACAGCACCTTCTCCGTGGCATGTGGCGAAGCGTATCGCGACGATGCGGCCGGCTGCGCGCAGGCGGCGAGCGGCATCCGCTACGCCCCGTGGCCCTTCTCCGCCGCGCCGCCGCCCGGGCTCGCGGCGTGGGACCCGGACCGGCCGGGGCGGATCTGGAAGGGGCTGTTCCCGGATTTCCGCAGGGAGGGCGCCTGCGACGCGTCGGCGCTGGTGGGACGGCCGTACCGCACCTTTCGATGCCCCGGCAACGCGTACGGCTTCGTCATCGAGCCCGCGCGGCTCGACTCCATCCCGGGCGGGCTGCTGGTGGTGCGCCGCGCGGCGGGCCAGGCGGGCGCCGACCCGGCCGCCGAGGTGGTGCTGATCCGCGACGCGGGCACGCTGAGGGGGCCGCTCACCCTGTTCTCCGAGCTCCCGGTGGTGATCTGGGGGAGCTTCAACGTGGCGAATCCGCGCCCCGCGATGATCTCCGCGCCGCGCATCACGGTGATGCCCGCCGAGACGCAGGCGCAGCTCCGCGAGTCGTTCCGCTGGGACGTGGCTCCGGGCGAGAACGATCCGGCGGCGCGGGTGGCGCCGGTGCAGGCGCGGAGCAGCGTCACGCTTTACGCGGTGCTGCGGACGGGCTACTGCCGCACCGCGGGCAGCGCCTACTTCGGTGGGTCGTGGGAGGGGATCCCGGCCGTGGCGGGGGACTGGAGCCGCGCGGCGCTGCGGGTGAACGGGGCGGTGGAGGGGTACGAACAGACCGGGACATGCGCGGCGTACTGGGCTCCCTTCAACGCGGCGCAGCCCGGCGGCGTGGCGCCGGTGCCGCCCTTCCAGCGCGGCGTTCTCTTCAACCGCCGCCTCCTCCACCCGGACGGGCAGCCCCCCGGCTCGTACCGCTGGGAGCACTTCCCGGCGGCCGGCGGCGTCCCCGGCGCGCCCACGCGCACGCGCGAGCGGCAGCGGAACGCGTTCGGCGGGATGACGGTGCTGCGGCTGATGCAGGACCTGCGTACGATGCCGCCGGCGGAGCGGGGCTCGGCGGCGCGCCCCACCCGGCGCACCACCCTCGGGCCGCTACCGATGCCGGCGCTTCCGCCGGCGCTGTGAGCGCGGAACGGCGGGGGCGCGCGGGAATGCGCAGGCGCGGAGAGGAAGTACTTGCCGGGGGAAATGGTTCGGCGCAATTGGACCGGGTTGCGGCGCGAAAAAAGGTGGCGCTTCTTGCATGTGGACGCAGGGAGCGGCTCACCTTTACCGGCGGGTACAGAATGCCAGGGCGCGGTTTTTCGACCCAGTTGCGGCGGGATGTACTCCTCTCCCCATCCGGGCTGCTCGCCTGGAGCGGGGCGGTGGGGATCCTCCTCTTCTTCCTGGTGGCGTGGAACATCCTGGAGATACGCCGCGCGTACGGAGTGATGGAGTCCGAGACGCTCCAACTGCAGCGGCTGGCGGACCGGCTGGAGTACCTGGACTCGCAGCTCACCATGGCCGCATCCATGGCCGCGACCACGGGGAGCCCGCGCTGGGAGGGCGTGTACCGCCCGTACGAGACGGAGGTGAAAGCCACCTTCGGCCAGCTCTCCCCCGCGCGGTGAGGCTCGGCGCGGCCCGGGCCGTACGGCAGGCGGAGACGTCGGCAGACACGCTGATCGGCCTGGAGCAGCGCGTGTTCGGGCTGGTGCGCGCCGGGCGCAGGGCGGAGGCGCAGGCCGTACTCTCCGGCGAGCCGTACGCGCGCGGCAAGCGGGCGTACCTGGCGGCCAACGACGAGATCAAGCGGCGCCTGCAGGACCACATCGACCGGGAGGCGCTGCACTTCGACGAGCGCCTGACGCGGCTCTCGATGCTCGCCCTCGCCAGCCTGGTGATCGCGCTGGCCACTGCGGCGGCGGCGGCGGCGCTGATGAGCCGCTACCACGCACGCCAGCTCCGGGAGGGGAAGGAGAAGCGGCAGGCCGAGCACGCGCTGAGGCGCCTGGCGATGTACGACAGCCTCACGGGGCTCGCCAACCGCGCCCTGCTCATGGACCGGCTGGGGCACGCGGTGGCGCACGCGGGCGAGGGCGCGGCGGCTCTGCTCTTCCTGGACCTCGACCGCTTCAAGCGCATCAACGACAGCCTGGGCCACGCGGCGGGCGACCTCCTGCTGGTGGAGGTGGGGCGGCGCCTGGAGGGGGCGCTGGGGCCGGCCGGGATGGCGGCACGCGTGGGCGGCGACGAGTTCGCGGTGCTCGTCCACGAGAGCCCGGGGGACCTGCTGGCGCTGGGGGCGCGCGTCCTGGCCGCCATCGAGAAGCCGTTCTCGCTCCACGGCGCGGAGGTCACCACCTCGGCCAGCGTGGGGATCGTGCGCATCGACGCCGGCTACTCCGCCCCGGTGGAGGTGCTGCGCGACGCGGACCTCGCCATGTACAACGCCAAGGCCGAGGGCCGCGGGCGCTGCGCCGTGTACGACAGCACCATGCACGAGCTGGCGGTGAGCGTGCTGGAGACGGAGAACGCCCTGCGCGGGGCGCTGGAGCGCGGCCAGCTCCAGACGTGCTACCAGCCCATCATCCGCGCGGACGACGACGAGGTCGCGGGGTGGGAGGCGCTGGTGAGGTGGGTGCACCCCACGCGCGGGCTCCTGGGCCCCGCGGCCTTCCTCCCCATCGCCGAAGACTCCGGGCTGGTGGTGCTGATCGACCGCTGGGTGCTGCGCGACGCGCTGCGGCAGTTGCGCGCCTGGCGCGACCGCTTCCACGAAGCAGGGTCGTGGTACGTGAGCGTCAACCTCTCCGGCCGCCAGTTCTACTCGCCCGGGCTGGTGGAGTGCGTAACGGACGCGCTGCGGATCACGGGGGTCCCGGCCAGCTCGCTCCACCTGGAAGTGACGGAGAGCGTGCTCATCGACCACGCGTCGGCCAGCAAGACGCTGGCGGACCTGCAGCGGCTCGGGGTGTGTGTGGACCTCGACGACTTCGGCACGGGGTACTCGTCGCTCAGCTACCTTCACCGCTTCGCCGTGAACGGGCTCAAGATCGACCGCTCGTTCGTGGCCTCCATGCCCACCAGCGAGGGAAGCCGCACCATCGTGCGCAGCGTGCTGGCGCTGGCCAGCAGCCTGGGCCTGCACGCCACCGCCGAGGGGGTGGAGAGCGACGCGCTCGCCGGCGAGCTGCGCGCCGAGGGGTGCACGTACCTGCAGGGGTACACGTACGCGCGCCCGCTGCGCAGCTCCGCGGCCGAGTCGTGGTTCGTGGCGCGGCGGACGCCGGCCGGCGTGCCGGGGGAAACCTCGCTCTTTACGCGGGGTAAAATCGCGGCGGCCCCCGCGTCCACATCCACACCCGAGCTCCCGTGACCGAGCACTTCGAGCCCCTGCGCCTCCACGACACCGTGCGCCTTTCGGCCCACGGGCTGGCCAAGGTGCTGGGCGACCTTGAAGCCCGTGTGATGCGCGCCGTGTGGGACCTGGGGCGGCCCGCCACCGCACGCCGGGTGCACGAGCGGGTGCTGGACGAGCACAGCGTGGCCATTCACACCGTCATCACCGTGCTCAACAAGCTGGTGGAGAAGGGGCTGCTGCGGCGCGGGAAGCGCGGCGAGCTCCTCCACTACGAAGCCTGCCTTTCCGAAGAGGAGTTCATGTCGCAGGCGTCGCGGCGGCTGATGGAGGGGATCCTGTCGTTCGGTCCGCAGGCGGTGACGGCGTCGTTCGTGGACGTGCTGGCCGACCGCGACCCCGCGCAGCTTGCCGAGCTCGCCCGGCTGGTGAAGCGGCGGATGGAGGAGCAGGGCGGATGAGCTCGCACCGCAGCCAGGCGCTGGTCAGCCGCGAGGAGGCGCACCGCCGCACGCTCCTGCTGGGGATCGCGGCGCTCCTCCTCCTCTCCGTGAGCCCCCTGTTCGGCCACCACTTCGCGTCCGGGCTGGAGGGGGCGCTGCAGGGGCGCGACCACATCGGGGCGCTGTGCGTGATCGCGCTGCACGCGCTGCTGCAGCCGGTGCACGTCTTCTTCCACGGGCTCGTAATCGCGGGGCTCGCGTACGCGACGTACGACCGGGTGGCGGCGGCGCGTCGCGTGCGCCGGGCGCTGGAGCCGCTGGAGGCGGGCGTGCCGGCGGCGGGGGACGCGTTCGGGAGGGCGGCGCGGGCGGCGGGGGTGGACCCGGGGCGCGTGCGCGTGGTGCGGGGGCTGCCCAACCCGGCCTTCACGGCGGGGTGGCTGAGCCCGCGCATCTACGTGGCCGCGGAGCTGGGCGAGCGGCTGGCGCCGGCGGAGCTGGAGGCGCTGCTGGCGCACGAGGGCGCGCACCTGGCCCGGCGCGACCCGCTGCGCCTGTCGCTGCTGCGCTTCGTGGCGCTCACCCTGTTCTGGCTCCCCGCCCTGCGGCGCCTGGCGGAAGATGTGGCGGACGAAGCCGAGATCCGCGCGGACGACCGGGCGGCGCGGGAGCGGCCCCTCGCGCTGGCCACCGCGCTCCTGTCGCTGGCGTCGTGGGCACCGCAGGGCGAGCTGGCGGTGGGCTTCGCGCAGCGCCGCAGCCTGCTGGACCGCCGCATCCGGCGCCTGGCCGGCGAAGAGCCGCCGGTGGCCAGCCACGTCACCCGCGCCTCGCTGGCGGGGGCCATCCTGGCGCTCGCGCTGGTGGGCGCATCGGGCGCGGTGATGGCCCATCCGCTCCCCGAAGACCACGACGCGCACCCCACTCACCACTGCGGGCACCCGGGGGAGTCGCTCCTCGGCCACCTGTTCTGCCGGACCGGTTCCGCAACTGTCTGCCCGCACGCGAGTTAGAAACCGGCTCGCACAGCGGCACGGAGGCAAGGAGACCGGTGAGGCAGGACCTTGCGGGTACGTTTTATGTACTATAAAATAGCGCGCCGTTTTCCAGGAGAGGATTGATGACCGGTGAGAGGATGGCGGGCGCCGTGCTGGCGCTCGGGGTGCTGGCGGGGCCGGCGGCCGCGCAGACGGACTACTACAACACGGACGAAGGGCGGCCCGTGCGCATCGAAGACGCGGCGCCGGTGGAGAGGTACGCGTTCGAGATCCAGCTTGCGCCGCTCCGGGTGGAGCGCGAGCGGGGCGGGGCGTACAACTGGGAGCTGGCGCCGGAGCTGGCGTACGGCATCCTCCCGCGCACGCAGGTGGAGGTTGCGTTCCCGGTCGCGTTCGTGGACAGCGGGGGCGAGGGGCTGGCGGGCGTCGAGGTGTCCGCGCTCCACAACCTGAACACCGAGACGCGCACGCTCCCCGCGCTGGCCCTGGCCGGGAGCGTGCTCCTGCCGGTGGGCGCGCTGGGGCCGGACGACACGTACGCGTCGGTGAAGGGGATCGCCACGCGCACCTTTCGCTGGGCGCGCTTCCACGCCAACGCGCAGTACACGCTGGGTCCGGAGGCGGAGCAGGCGGGCGAGGCTTCGCGCTGGATGGCGGGCCTGGCCGTGGACCGCGCCTTCCCCCTCCGCTCGCTGCTGGTGACGGCCGACCTCTTCGCCGAGCAGCCGCTGGCGGAGGACGAGGACCCGGCGTGGACGGCGGAGACGGGGCTGCGCTACCAGACCAGCCCGCAGTTCAACGTGGACGTGGGCGTCGGCCGGCGCCTCACGGATGGCGGTGGATGGTTCTTTACCGTGGGCGCGGCGCACGCGTTCGCGCTGCGCTCGCTGCTGCCGGGGCGGTGAGCCCTGCTGTTGCGGGCGACTGAAGTCGCGGCAACAACTGCACAAAGTCCACCTGCGTGGACTCGTCCGTCAGGGCCGAGCCGGAACCGTGTAGTCCCCGCAGGGGGGCTTCGTGTAGTCGTTGCAACGGTTTCAACCGCCCGCACGGTTTGGATTAGACGATGGATCTTCAGAAGGGGAATGGGATGACCGACCGAGTTCGCGCGCGCCGGGTGGCGGCGCTGGTGCTGGCGCTGGGCGCCTTCGCGGGTTCCGCCGAGGCGCAGATCGCGCGGGTGCACGAGCAGTTCTACATGCCGGCGGGGCACAACTGGGTGTTCCGCCGCAGCTACCCGATGGCCGACCGGCTCTTCAACGCGTTCGACTACGGGCACGCGGTGCTCTACGAGGAGCTCTACACGCGCCCGGGCGCGCCGGTGGCCGAGCTGGAGGTGAAGGAGTACGACTTCATCACCCGCAAGCTGCTGGTGAGCCCGCCGCGCCTGCCGCTGGAGGAGGCGGCCATCGAGGTGGAGTACGCCAAGCTCGCGCCCGAGGCGAAGCAGATGTTCGAGTGGGCGCACATCCTCCACCGCCAGGTCTACGACATCCTGGGCGACGAGCGCCTCGGCCAGGCGGACAAGGACCGCGAGATGGCGGCCGTGCTGCGCTACTACAAGACGCGCCCCGACCTCGCGTTCAGCTCGCTCCCCAAGACGATGGAGCTGATGGAGGGGCAGTACTACTCCACGGCGTTCCGCGAAAAGTACCCGAAGTTCAACGGGCTCATCTGGGGCTACCACTGGCTGCAGGTGGGGCTGTACGAGCCGCTGATGACGGGTGCCACCCCCGAGGCGCGGCAGACGGGCGTGACGGCGACCGTCGCGCGCTTCCGGCAGATGCTGGAGAACGCGCCGGAGAACATGCCGCGCGTGATGCCCATGACGGCGGCCATCGCGCCCACCTTCGCGGCGCGCTACCCGGAGGCGGCGATCATCTTCGACAACCTGCACTCGATGCACGACGTGATCTCGGACGTGCTGGCGAGCCCGCGGGTGCCGCGCGCTAGGAAGCGCGAGGAGATCCTCCGCGCCGCCGCCCGCTACCGCGACGACACCTCGTTCGTGATGACGGTGCCCGCGTGGCGCGAAATGGCGCAGATGATGGGGATCCAGAACATGGGTGGCCCCGCCGTCGGCTTCCTCCCCGAGTTTCCGCGCCCCACCGTGGAGCGCGGCGCCGTGATGCAGCACGGCGAGCACAAGCACTGAGGATCTCACACAGAGACACAGAGGCACGGAGATCAGCTCTTCTCCGTGCCTCTGTGTCTCTGTGTGAGCCATTCTCCTTGACAGCTTAGGAGAAAAACGTCATCCTACTCCTATGCCACTTAGGGGAGAGTGAGATGAACGGGTTCTTCGCGCGCGCACGCTCGCTCTGGCGGGGGCTTCGCCGGCCGGAGCAGTTGGAGGCCGAGATGGACGAGGAGATGCGCTTCCACCTGGAGATGGAGGCCGAGCGGCTCGTGCGCGAGCGGGGGCTGGACCCGCGCGAGGCGCGGCGCCAGGCCGCCATCGCGTTTGGTGGCGTGGAGAAGTACAAGGAAGCGCGGCGCGACGTGCGCGGGCTTACGCGGGTGAGCGGGATGGCGCTGGACTTCAAGCTGGGCGCGCGCATGCTGGTGAAGTACCCCGGGCTCAGCGTGGTGGGCGGGCTGGGAATGGCCGTGGCGATCGCGATCGGGGCGGGGGTGTTCAGCTTCGTGGCGGCGGTGGTGGACCCCGCGCTGCCGCTGGACGAGGGCGGCCGGGTGGTCGCCATCCAGAACGTGGACGTGGCGGCGAGCGACACCGACCGCCGCACGCACCTCCACGACCTGGCGGCGTGGCGGCAGGAGCTCCCCGCGGTGCAGGAGCTGGGCGCATCGCGCACCGTGGACCGCAACCTCGTGACCGCGGACGGGCGCGCCGAGCCGCTGCGCGTGGCGGAGATGACGGCGTCCGGCTTCCGCATCGCGCGGGTGCCGCCGCGGATGGGCCGGTACTTCCACGACGCGGACGAGCGCGCGGGGGCGCCGCCGGTGGTGGTGATCGGGCACGGCGTGTGGAAGAACCGCTTCGGCGGGAGCCCGGACGTGGTGGGACGCACGCTGCGGCTGGGGAACGTGCGGCACACGGTTGTGGGTGTGATGCCGGAGGGGTTCGCCTTCCCCGTGAACAACCGCCTGTGGACGCCGCTGCGGCTGGACGCCGCGGAGTACGACCGGGGGAGGGCACCCGCCATCGACGTCTTCGGCCGCCTGGCGCCGTCGGTGACGCTGGCGCAGGCGCGGGCGCAGTTGGAGACGGTCGGGCGGCGGATGGCCGCCGCGCACCCGGCCACGCACCGGCACGTGCGGCCGCGCATCCTGCCGTACACGCGGTCGTTCATCGACAGCCCCGAGCTGCTGTGGGCGTTCTACCTCCTGCAGCTCGTGGTGGCGATGCTGCTGGTGGTGATCGCCGCCAACGTGGCCATCCTGGTGTACGCCCGCACGGCCACGCGCATGGGGGAGATCGCGGTGCGCTTTGCCCTGGGCGCCAGCCGCGCCCGCGTGGTCACCCAGCTCTTCGCCGAAGCGCTCGTGCTCGCCGCGGCGGCGGCGGCGGCGGGGCTGGTGGCCGCGGGGTTCGCGCTGCGCCAGGTCAACGCGTTCGTCGCGCGCATGGGCGGCGAGCAGGTGCCGTTCTGGTGGAGCATCGGCCTGTCGTCCGGCACCGTGCTGTACGCCACCGGGATGGCGGTGGTCGCGGCCGTGATCGTGGGCGTGCTCCCGGCGCTCAGGACCACGGGGCCGCGCGTGCAGGCCACGCTGCGCGAGCTGGGCGGCGCCACGGGGATGCGGATGGGGAAGACGTGGACGGTGCTCATCGTGGCGCAGGTGGCCATCGCGGTCACCGTGCTCCCCGTGGCGGTCGCGGTGGCGTGGACGGAGCTCTTCCCGTCCGCCACCGTCTCGCCCGTCCCCGCGGCGCACGAGCTCCTGTCGGCCGGCCTGGGGATGGATGTGGAGACGCGCCCGGGCGCGGAGGCCGCCGCGTACGAGCGGGAGCTCGCCGCGCGCTTCGCGGATCGCCACGCGGAGCTCGTGAAGCGCCTGGAGGGGGAGCCGGGAGTGGCCGCGGTGACCTTTGCGTCCGCCCTTCCCGGCGGGGCGGCGGGCGCCCTGATCGAGGTGGAGAGCCGGCGCCCGGCGGCCGAGCCCGCGCGGGCCGGCGTGAGCTACCTGCAGGTGGATCCCGGGCTGTTCGGGGTGTTCGGCGTCCGGGTGCTCGCCGGGCGCCCGTTCCACGCCGCGGACCCGTCCGGCACCGCCGTGATCGCCAACCGCAGCTTCGTGGAGCAGGTGCTGGGCGGCGGCGAGGCGCTGGGCCGGCGCTTCCGCTACACGCGCAACGACGATCCGGCGGTGCTCAGACCGGGAGCCTGGTACGAGATCGTGGGCGTGGTGGGCGACTTCTCGGCCACCGAGTACGCCACGGGGCGGGGCGTCGCCACGCTCTACCACCCGGCCACGCCGGCGCGCCTCAACCCGCTCAGCCTCATCGTGCGCGTGCAGGGCGTGCCGCCCGAGAGCTTCGCGGGGCGGCTGCGCGGGATCACCGCGTCGCTGGACCCCACGCTGCGCCTGTACGATGTCGTGTCGGTTGCGCAGATGCAGCGCCAGGAGCAGCGCACCCGCCGCCTGATGACGCTGGCGCTGGGTGTGGCCACGCTGAGCGTGCTCCTCTTCTCCGCCGCCGGCATCCACGCCCTCATGTCGTTCACCGTGGCCAACCGCCGCAGGGAGATCGGCATCCGCACGGCGCTCGGCGCCCACCCGCGCCGCATCCTGGCGGGCATCTTCTCGCGCGCGCTGCGCCAGCTCGGTGCCGGTGTCGCCGTAGGCTGTCTCGCCGGGGGCGCGCTGATGGTGGGCGGCGGCGCCACCCCCGCCCGCGCCGCCGTCCTCCTCCTCACGGTGGCGCTCCTCATGCTCGCCGTAGGCCTTCTCGCCGCGCTGGGCCCGGCCCGCCGCGGCCTCCGCCTGCAGCCCATGGAGGCGCTCAGAGAGGGCTAGCCCCCCTCTCTGTGCCTCTGTGTGAGACAAGCTTCTTGTGTACCGCGGAAACCGCGTGTATCCTTCTCCCTGTAATTGTTCCGGGGAACAGCTCCGAGGAGAGGCGATGCCGCGAGAAGATCTTCAGTTGCTGCAGGGTACGCTGGACGTGCTGGTGCTCAAGACGGTCTCGTGGGGGCCGCGGCACGGGTACGAGATCGCGCAGTGGATCAAGTCCACCACCGACGCGGAGCTCCAGGTGGAGGACCGCGCGCTCTACGTGTCGCTCCACCGCATGGAGGAGCGCGGGTGGCTGGCCTGCGCGTGGGGGCTCACCGAGAACAACCGCAAGGCCAAGTACTACGAGCTCACCTCCGAGGGACGCCGGCAGCTCGCCGCGAAGACGGACACCTGGTCGCGCTACGCGGCCGCCGTCTTCAAAGTCCTCCAGACCGCCTGAGGCCCCCATGGCACGAATCCCCGGGATCCGCTCGCTCTTCCGGCTCCCCGCGTCCGAGGGCGCGGTGGCGGGCGACGTGGACGACGAGATCGCGTTTCACCTGGAGGAGCGCGCGCGCGAGCTGGCGGCGCGGGGGATGAGCGTGGAGGCCGCGCGGGCCGAGGCGCTGCGGGAGTTCGGCGACGTGGCGGAGGCCCGGGCCGAGCTGGAGGCCATCGGCCGGCGGCGCGTGCGGCAGGAGCGGCGCTCCAGCGGGTGGAGCGACCTGCGCCAGGACCTGCGCTACGCCGTGCGCACCCTGCGCCGCTCTCCCGGCTTCACCGCCGTGGCCGTGCTCACGCTGGCGCTGGGGATCGGCGCCACCACCTCCATCTACACCGTGCTGGACGCGGTGCTGCTGAGGCCGCTGGGCGTGGGCGCCGCGGAGGAGCTGGTGGTGCTGCGCGAGACTCCGCTGGACGAGCCGGACGCCCCCGGGCGCACGGCCACCGTGTCGCCGGCCAACTTCTTCGACTGGGAGGAGCAGTCGAAGTCGTTCTCGCAGATGGCCTACTACACCCAGTGGCCCCTCAACCTTACCGGCGACGGCGAGCCGCGCGAGGCGCAGGTGCAGCTTGCCAGCGCCAACTTCTTCTCCACCCTGGGCGTGAAGCCCCTCCTGGGCCGCGCCTTCCGCCCGGAAGAGGACGACGACACCGGCGAGGGGCTGGGCTTCGGCGAGGTGGCGGTGCTCAGCCACTCGCTGTGGAAGAGCCGCTACGGCGGGGACCCGGCCGTCATCGGGCGCACCATCCGGGTGAACGACGACCCGGTGGTGGTGGTGGGGGTGATGGGCCCGGAGTTCCGTGTGCTGGACCAGAAGCCGGACCTGTGGATCCCCATGGGGCTCGCCAGGGGGAACCGCACCAGCCAGGGGCGCTTCCTCACCGGCATCGCGCGGCTGAAGCCGGGCGCGCCGCTGGAGCGTGCCCGCCAGGAGATGAGCACCATCGCCGGGCGCCTGCGCGAGCGCTACCCCGCGTACAACACGGGGTGGGGCGTCACCCTCGTCCCCATGCGCGAGCAGGTGGTGGGGCAGGTGAGGCCCGCGCTGCTGGTGCTGCTGGCGGCGGTGGGGATGCTGCTGCTGATCGCCTGCACCAACGTGGCCAACCTGCTGCTGGGGCGGGCCATCGCGCGGCGGCGGGAGATCGCGGTGCACCTGTCGCTGGGCGCCACGCGCGGCCGCCTGGTGAGGCAGCTCCTCACCGAGAGCATGGTGCTGTCGCTGGCCGGCGGCGCCGTGGGCGTGACGGCGGCGGTGCTGGGGACGCGGGCGATGGTGAGGATGCTCCCCGAGACGGTGCAGCTTCCGCGGCTGGACACGGTGGCGGTGGACGCCCGCGTGCTGCTGGCCGCGCTGGCGATCACCCTGCTGACGGGGCTGCTCTTCGGGCTGGCGCCGGCGCTGGTCTCCAGCCGCACGGACCTGCAGGCCTCGCTGCGCGACTCCAGCCGCGGGCACACGGGCGGGCGGGGCTCCACGCGGCTGCGCGGCGGGCTGGTGGTGGCCGAGGTGGCGCTGGCGCTGATGCTGCTGGTGGGCGCGGGGCTGCTGATGCGCTCCTTCCAGAAGCTGCAGGCGGTGGACACCGGCGTGCGCCCGGAGGGGGTGCTCACCCTGCGCATGTCGCTGGGCTCCGACGCGTACGAGGCGGACGAGGTGAAGCGCAACTTCCTGGAGCGGCTGATCCCGTCGCTGGAGGGGCTCCCCGGCGTGAGCGCGGCCGGCACCGTCTCGCACCTGCCGCTCACGGAGGGCAAGATGGGCCACATCGCCTTCCGCCCGGACCGGCCCGCGCCGAAGCCGGGCGAGGAGCCGAACGCGGACATCCGCATCGTGGGCGGCCGGTACTTCCAGGCGCAGGGGATCCGCCTGGTGGGCGGCCGCGCCTTCGACGCGCGCGACCACGCGGCGGCGGTGCCCGCGTTCATCATCAACCGCACGCTGGCGAAGCAGCAGTTCCCGGGCGAGGACCCGGTGGGCAAGCGCCTCGCCTACCCCTGGCCGGAGCTGATCGAGGGCGAGATCGTGGGCGTGGTGGAAGACGTTCACGAGACCAGCGTGACCGACGCGCCGGCCCCCGCGCTCTACCGCCCCTTCACCCAGTGGGCGGACCCCGGCCTGAACGTGGTGATCCGCACGGGCGGCGACCCCATGGCGCTGGCCGGGCCCGCCCGCGAAGCCATCCGCCGCGCGGACCCCAACCTCCCCATCGCCAGCGTGCGCACCATGCACGACGTGGTGGCCGAGGCCACCGCCCGCTCGCGCATGAGCAGCTACCTCCTGGCCGCCTTCGCCACGCTGGCGCTGCTCCTGGCCGGCATCGGGCTGTACGGCATCGTCTCCTACGCGGTCACGCAGCGCCGCGGCGAGATCGGCGTGCGGGTGGCGCTGGGCGCCGAGCGCGGCAACATCCTGCGCCTGATCGTGAGGCAGGGGATGGTGCTCACGCTGGCCGGCCTGGCGCTGGGGATGGTGGGCTCCCTGGCGCTCACCCGCCTCCTGCGCTCCCTCCTCTTCGGCGTCACCACCACCGACCCGGTCACCTTTTTGGCGGTCCCGCTGGTCCTTGCCGCCGTCGCGCTCGTGGCCAGCTACCTCCCCGCCAGCCGCGCCGCCCGCGTGGACCCGGCCATCGCCCTGCGCGGCTCCTGACCTCACGCAGAAACACAGAGGCACAGAGATGAAGTCATCTCTGTGCCTCTGTGTCTCTGTGTGAGCCTATCTTTTCAGGGCTTCGCGATGAGCTGCTCGATCCGCTCCAGCCGCCGCTTCAGCTCCGCGTTCTCGGCGCGCAGCGCATCGATCTCCGCCTGCTGTGCCCGGTCGCGGCCGTCCAGCGCCTTCACGCCCGCCAGCGCCACGCCGTCCGCGTCCACCGTGCCGATCACCTTCTCGTCGTTCCCGAGCCCGAACGCGGCGCGGAAGTCCTGGGCGGTCGGGCCAAGGTGGCGAACGGAGGAGTCCTCCACGCGGTAGCTCCACGTCTGGATCGGCAGGGAGCGGAGGCGCGTCAGCACGTCCTCGCCGGACAGCGCCTGGAACAGGTGCTTGCGGTTCACGTCCGAGGTGTTCGTCCAGATCCCGGCGTTGCTGAGGTAGGCGCCGGTGCTCGTGGAGATCATCGCGTCGTGCTGGCCGAAGTACGGGCTGCCGCTTCCGCAGACCGTGGGATTCACGGAGGGGCCGCCGAACGCGACACCGGTGGTGAATGCCTGGTTGGTGCCGATGCGCATTCCGCAGCTCAGCCGCCACACGGCCTGGCCCACGAACTCGGCCCTGACCGAGTCCTGCGTGCCGCCGGTGACGTTGTCGGCGAAGACGAACGAGCCGCGGCGGGTGTTGGTGTGGGCGTGGTAGCCCAGCGCGACGGACGCGAACCCCGACGCGGTGTTGTCTTCGCCCACGGCGAAGCTGGAGCCGTTCGCGGCGGTGGAGCGCACCCCGAACGCGACGGCGTTGTCACCGCTGGCGCGCACGCTCTGCCCGATGGCCACGGAGTAGAGGCCGATGTTGGCGTCGTCCCACTGGGTGCCGTTGATGTAGCCGGCGCGGAACGCCGCCTTCTCCGGATACCACAGCATCCGCGTACCCGACCCATCGGCGGCGATGCAGTTGGACGACGAGCACCCCGTGTAAGTGCCACCGAACACCGCGCCGCCGTTGATGTTCACCCGGAGCAGGCTCTTCCCCTGGTACGACACGGCGAGCGCCGAGTCCGGGACCTGCGCGTGCACCGCCGAAGCGGTCCCCGGCACCAGCGCGCCGAGCAGTAGCATGACCGAGCCGCGAATCTTCATCGTAGTGTCTTCGGAAGGAGGGAGGGCAGGAATGGCGGGTGCGGAGTACCGAGTGCCTGGTGCCTAGTGCCTGGTGCCTGGTGATGAGTCCTGAGTGCTACGAGCTGTCAGGACTCAGGACCCAGGACCCAGGACTTCAGTTACCAGGCACTCGGCACCCGGCACTGGGCACTTCTTTCACGGAATCGCGATCGAGAGCGGGTTGTCCGCCACCTTCAGCGAGCCGCCCTGGATGTTGACCGGGCCCGTCGCCTTGGTGGGGCCCTGCACCGAAAGGCCGTTGGTGACCAGGAGGGACGGGATGTTGCCCGACACCGTGCCGCCGAGGATGTGGAGGGTGCCGCCGGAGATGGTGCCGGAGCCCGCCAGGACGCCGAGCAGCTTCAGGGTGTAGCCGTTCAGCGTCACCGTGCTGCCGGTGGAGGTGGCGAGGTCCAGGATCATCACGTCGCTCGAGAGCGCCGGCATGAACGGCGCCGCCGCGGGGATGGTGGCGTCGTAGGTGGAGTCGGGCACCACGCCGGCCAGCCAGTTCTCCGGCGCGTTCCAGGCGGTGCTCGCCGTTCCCGTCCACAGCGCGCCCACGGACACGGTGATGCTGCCCGTGCGCTGCGTCTTCACCTGCGACACGGCGGTGATGGTGGCCGTGCCGCGCGCCACGCCCGTCACCACGCCGGTGGAGGGGTCCACCGTGGCGACCGCGGGGTCCGAGCTGGACCAGGTGACGCCGTCGCTCACCGCCGCGCCGGTGAAGTCCTTCACCGCGGCCGTCAGGGGCACGCTCGCTTCGGCCGCGCGCAGCACCAGCGCGCTCGGCGAGATCACGGCCCAGCCGTACTCGTACTGCACCGGCGCGGAGAGGTGAACCGCGTAGGTGAAGGCCCGCGTGTTGGGCGAGTAGACGAAGCGCCAATGCTTCGGCGCCGAGGTGGCGCCCTTGGCCAGCACGCCGTCGTACTGGAAGTACGGCTTCGCCTTGCGGAGGTTGGTGCCGTCCGGCCCGCTGAAGTCCGCCGTGCCGTCCGTGCCTTCCACGCGCACCGTGGCGCTGGCCAGGGTGCCGGCGTTCACCGAGGTCACGCGGGGACCGTCGGCGAAGTACACGCGGTTGCCGGTGGGGGCGGGCGTGGTGCCGTCGACCGTGCCGATGGGCTGGTCGATGTTGTTGTTGAGCGCCACGTTCATGCTGGTGGTGTCTTCGTTGGCCGTGTTGCCGCGCGAAGTCGTGGTGCCCGTGGTGGTGTACGTCGCGTACGGCTTGCCCAGCAGCACGTCCGCCGCGGCGGCCGTGGGGCGCGGCGTATGGCACTCGTGCGTGCCGGCCTCCACGTCCACTGTGCACTCGTACACCAGCGTCATGCTACCGTCCCGCACGGGCTTGCCCACCCCGAAGCGCGTCATGTCGCGCCCGGCGGCGAACGCCTGGATCATGGCCGCGTCCACGGCGGTGATGCGCCCGTCGCCGTTGGCGTCGCCGTTGGGAAGCAGCGTGATGCCCGCCGCGGCCGGACGCCCCGCTACGTGGTCGCGCACGGCCTGCGCGTCGGCCGCGGTCACGCGTCCGTCGCCGTTCACGTCGCCGCGGAGGCCCGCCTCCTGCGCGTGCGCGGCGGAGAAGGGGACGAGGGCGAGCACGGCCAGCCCGAAGAGCCGGTGGATGGTGGTGAGACGCATGGTTCCAGGGGAGAGAGGATGCCGGACGGCTTGACCGCGGGAGGAGCGGGTAGCAGGCCGAACCTCGTTGCATCCCACCTCGCGCGTGAGGCGGATGTACCGGTAGGGCCAGTGGGTTGAGCGGGAGATCCCCGCGCTCCGGCACGGCGAGCGAAGGGGAAGTCGGGCCTGGGAGTGGGGCGGGAAACACGCACGGACGCACCACGAGCCTGCAACGTAAACAAGTAGCTCAATTTGCGCTACTGGTGAGGCCCTCCCGTTACGCTCCGGTCAATATAAATAGCGGGGCTCACGTAAAGGCACTGGGACACGGAAACGACGGCCGAGCGGCCGTCCGCGATCCCCCGGTCCCGATGCAGTCCACCCCGCTCCCCATCCCGGCCGTGGCGCCGCCAACAACCCTGCGCACCGCTTCGAGCGCCTCGGACCCCGCGCTCGCCGCCGAGCCCACGGGCACCGTCTACCTGCGCGACCCGGCGAAGTCGCTCATCGTGCGGAACGACAGCCCGGACGTGAGCTTCGATTACGGGATCAACGCGTATCGCGGCTGCGAAAACGGGTGCATCCACTGCTTCGCGCGACCTACACACGAGTACCTGGCTTCTAGGCGGGGCTGGACTTCGAGGCGCGCATCCTGGTGAAGGGGGGCGCGCCGGAGATCCTGCGGCGCGAGTTCTCGGCGCGCGGGTGGAAGGGAGAGCCCATCGGGGATAAGCGGGATCACCAATCCGTACCAGCCGGTGGAGAGCCGGCTGGGGCCCACGCGGCGCTGCCTGGAGGTGCTCGCCGAGTTCCGCAACCCGCTGGCCGTCATCACCAAGCGCCGCACCGTCACCCGCGACGCGGACCTCTACACCGAGCTGGCGCGGCACCAGGTGGCCGTCGTCTTCATGTCGGTCACGAGCCTGGACGCCCGACTCCAGCTACGTGGCGCTCCGCTGCCACACGGCGTAAAGGAACTGTTCGCCGCCTGGCTCGAGCGGCACTTCCCCGACCGCAAGGAGAAGGTGCCCGGACGCGCGCGCGCCATACGCGGCGGCAAGCTGTACGACTTGCGCTACCACGTACGCGGCCGTGGCGGCGTGTACGCGGGCCAGCTCGAAGCCCTCTTCCGCGTCACTCGCTGCTCTCGTCGGCGGCGTTCAGAGTCCCTCCGGGGACGCAACTGAGGCTGTTCGAATAAATAGCGGAGCTCATACAGATAGGAGTTACGCAGTTGCCATCAGAGTGAACTGGGGGTTGGCGAGATAAGCGCGCACCGCCTCGCGCGTGATGCTCACCTTTGCCTCGAACCAGCTCATCCGGGTGCGAATCCGGTTCCTCTCCAGGCGTAGAAAGGCACGGATGGAGAGGCCGATGTGGTTGCGCTGCGCACGGGCAGAGCGGACTTGAGCCCGCTCTACCCCGCAGAACTGCTTGAGTCCGCGGTGGTACTGCTCGATCCGCCATGCGAGATTGGCGTAGCGCTTTCGCTCCGCTTCCGACAGCGCCTCCTCGCTGGTGGCCCAGTAATCCGCGTCCTTCGCGTTTCCGTTCTTGGAATCGATCCGAAAGACGCGGATGAAGCCATAGCCCCTCAGGTGCACCCGCGCGCCTTCGGGTGAGATCAAGCACTCCGCAACCTGCCGATTTCCGGTCCCATCCGGGTTGACGTTGCGATCGTACCGCAGCCGGGTGACCCACTTCCAGCCGTAGGCACGCACCGCCTTCAGGTTGTCGAGCGCGGAGTACCAGGTGTCGAAGAGCACGCATTCAGGCTCGAACCCGCGCGTGTAGGCAACTTCCAGCATGTCGCGCAGGTGCTGGTTGTTCGTCTTGCCGTCGTTCTCTTTGTCGTAGATGCGGTAGTCCACCGGGATGAAGCGCTCGCCGTCCGTCCAGAGCAGGGTGAGCAGATTGATCCCGTCGACGACGCGGTTGTGCTTGCCTGACCAGTGGCGCCGTACCAGATCCATACGCTGGGCGTACGGCTTGTCCAGCGTGGTGTCGTCGAGCACCAGCACACCCCGCTTCCGCTGAACCTGGCTGCGCGCCTCCTCCCACAGAAGGGCAGGATCAGGCTCCAGCCGGTGCAACAGACGCGTAAATGCATCGTGCGCCGGCGCTTGCGCCTCACTCGCGGGCTGCACGCGGGCGGCCTCCGTGCCGCTCACCACGCGCGGACTCGCGATCAGAAACTGGATGTAGTCGCGCTCGTTCACCTTGGGTGCGTTCATGCGAACAAGGTAAGTCCATACGCACCAACTGCGTAACTCCTAACAGATAGACAGAGATGAAGCCGTCTTCGCGCGTCTGCGCAATGTAGTAGTTCGCTGCCACACCCATCAGCGTCGCTGCGATGCTTCCAAGCAACCCGTCACCGACTTTCACAGTAAACCGGACAAACTAGGTGAGCTGCGACGAGGAATCGAGAAGCTGCCTGGGAGGATCATGAAGGGATTGAAGCTCCGACTCATCTAGTCACCAGGTCCGTGACAAAGGGAGAGAGCCGCGAGGAGCATTCCACACCGTACCAGATCTAAAGGTGCCATATGGAATCGAGATTTATACACGATAACTAGAAATTATCTTGCGGCGTTAGATGCACAACCGCGCGAGCCACAGAGAACTCTGGCTAGTACATGCGATCACGATCAGTCGTGTGGTTGCTGGATTCGGTTTCGTGTCCACCGCTGCCGCTCAAGATTGGGCAATGGTCGCAATTTTCCTCTACGTATACGCTGTTGCAACTGACGTCGTGGACGGATTTCTCGCTCGTACGCTCCAAGTCCAATCCGAATTCGGCGCGGCCCTTGATGCAGTTTGCGATAAGTACTTGACGGTGATCTCGGTACTTTATCTAGTGTGGTTGGGGCTCCCATTGTTGCCATGCTGTGTTTTGTTAGGACGAGATTTGATCCTCTTGGGACTTCGCGTAGTACATCTACGAGGGCAACCACTCCTACCGGTCAATAGACTGATCGGCATCGTGACGAGTATGCCGATCAAGGTATTCATCCTCGTCATACTACTCTCGCCAAAGCTTCTCGCTAGTCATTCGACTGGCGTCGCCGCTGTGGTTTGGTTCCTTTCTGCGTGGTACTCTATGAGTCTGTCTTTGACATTGTGGCGCAACCGCAAACGCGTTCGCGAGGCAGCCTTACGCCTGCGCTCTAAATAGCGTAGCAATCTGCTCCCCCACGAACTTTGCACCCCATGCAACTAGCGGGGAACTCGTCGCAAGTCCAGTCAGTCCCGCCACCCGTGCGAGCTGCGGCCAGTTGGGCAATCTGCGCACGTCTTTGGATACCGCCGACAAGTCTTCGATAGCCGAAGCTACTTCAGAGATAGTAGCCGATCCTGTCGTTGAACTTGTAAACAGGCTGCGGTATAAGGCTGTCTGTTGCTCAGCTATTTCGTTCAATTGGCGGCGCTTCTCAGCTACTATGCATTGGCGTAAAGTCCATGCAGGAACTAGATAGCTAACGAAGAAAAGTGCAGATGTAAGTAATAGGCTACCGACAGTCGTAATGTCGAGCTTTTGATGAACGAACAACGCGGCGAGGCTCATCGCAGTTGCGCACAACAAAAATGCGATCAGAGGATTGAGCACCGAATCGATCAACAACCCAGTACCCCCACACTGATCCATGTGATACGGGTGAAGGCGAAATGCGCCTTGAGCAACGGATTCCGACAGGAGGTTTTTTATACTTAGAACTAGAAGTACTTGAAGGTGAATTATAGCCGGAAACCAGAACAACCACATATACAGTTTGTATACTCTTGTTCCCCAATATCCCCACGGGAAGTAAATAGAGTCCCAAAAATTTGCACCGACGAGATCGGGTCTTTGGTTTTGATATGAGTTCCAGGCAAATACCAAGACTCCAATCAGGGTGACAGTCGCGTACAACAAGCGTCCCAAGTTTGAACGTAAACTGGCGGCCAGCTCGAACTTCCTCCGGTAGGTGCGAAACGGTTTGCCCATGAACCCTTGCGGCATCACTGTGTCTGAAACCGCTTGGCTGTTCCAAAAACGGTTGATAGAATTGATCAAGACGAAAGGAACCATGGCTTGAGCAACGAAATATCCAAATATGGCCGGATGCTCAAGGAAACCGATATTTCGGCCTGTCAGGATCAGAGATCCATCCTTTGCAGATGCACAAAACAGAGTAACAGCAAAGAGTACGGTAGCGAACGCATTAAGGATTTCTACACGTCCGAGTTTTGGATGCTCGGAGCGCGCATACGCGAACGCGGGGTAGCGCACAAACACACACTCACCCAATGGTTTGTGGAAATTCCTCATTCTAAGTATCGAAAGGATAATTTCTAGTTATCTTCAGGTGCTTGGCCGAGACACACGCCAAGGTTCTGACAGTAGAATAGCGCCAATCTATACAGTTCGGAAGAGCCGTGCTCATGTCACTACATTTCTGCGGGGGTGATGGCGGAGGAGCATGCGGCGCTGGCTGGCCTCCCCAATTTCGGTATAGATCTGCGTGGTCGCGACGGAGCGGTGCCCCAGGAGGTGCTGGATGTAGCGGATGTCGGCGCCGTCCTCGTGGAGCAGCGTCGCGACCGAGTGGCGAAACATGTGGGGAGTGATGTGAAGAAGCAGCCCGGCGCCCGCGGTGTGGCGGCGTAGCATAGTGCGGATGGTCTGCTCGGCGAGGCGCGCACCTGACGGGGTCGAAAAGAACCAGTGGGAGCGGCGGTGCTGCGTCGCGAGCCGATATTCATGAAGCGCGGCGACGGTCTGCTCGTGGCATAGCTGGACCACACGCTCCCTCGCGCCTTTCCCGATGATCCGGATGCGGTCGCGGGCCAGATCCACGTCGTCGGGAGTAAGGCCGCAGATCTCGGAGACGCGAGCTCCAGTGGCGAACAGTGTCTCCAGCACGGCGAGGTCGCGGCGGAGGGTCTCTCGCTCGACCGACCCATCTCGCGCCGCGGCGCGAGCCGCGTACACGTGCTTGAAAAGCTGGGTGATCTGGTCCAGCGGGATCGTGCGCGGCAGGCGGCGCGGCTCGCGGATGCGGACCTCCATCTTCCGAAACGGGCTGACCGGGATGGCATCCTCCCGCTCCAGGAAGTGGAACAGCGACTTCATGGTCGCGATCTTCCGGACGAGGCTGCGCGGCGCCAGCAGCGCGTGCAGGTGATGGATGTACCCTCGCAACTCCACCTTGCTGATGTCCCCGACGCTGGCGACGCTGTGGTCGCGCGCCAGGAACTCGGTCAGCTGGCGCAGGTCGGTCGCGTAGGCCTTCAGGGTCTTGGGGCTGAGGTTCTTCTCATGCCGGCAGTGAAGCAAGAAGTGCGAGATCGCGGCATCCAGTGTCATTCGCGCATCGCCTTTGGTGGCGTGGATCAGGCGGGTTCGGCCGGAACCCTGACCCGGTGTTCACACTGTAGCGTTTCTCCTGCTGCGCCGCTGCAAATCGTCAGGAATGCGCCATTGGGAAAGCGGGTGCCGTCCGGAACGGGATAGAAAACAATTCTCACACAGGGGCACGGCGGCATGGAGATGAAGTCGTCTCTGTGCCTCTGTGCCTCTGTGTGAGATCGCTTCCGGCGCACGTCCTGCAATCGCCCCGGGCGACGACCACCCTCACCATGGAATACGATGCCTGACGAGCGCTTCGAATGGTCCCGCTACGCCGACGCCACGCTGGCCGGCCTCTCGGTGCTGATCCCGGTGCCGTTCGTGGACGACGCTTTCGAGGCGTTCTTCCGCAGGCGCATCCCCGGCGCGGTGGCACGCTCCCGCGGCCGCGCGCTGCCCGGGGACGTGCGCGCGGCGCTGGACGAGGAGGACGCATCCAGCCGCAGCGGCTGCGCCACGCTCCCGCTGCGCATCGTCCTCAGCCTGCTGAAGCGCCTGTCGCGCAAGCTGCTGTACTTCCTCACCATCAAGGCGGCCACGGACCGGCTGAGCTACTACTGGTACCGCGCCTCCCTGATCGACCACATGCTCGCCGCCGGCCACCTGGAGAGCGCCGCATCCGCGCGCGTGGCGCACCGCGCGATGGAAGAGGTGCTCGCCACCACCGTGGGCCCGCTCCCGCAGGTGGCGCGGCAGGTGGTGGCCGCCAGCCGCAACGTGTGGCCGGCGCTGCGGCGCGCGCGGCGCGGCGAAGAGGCGGAGGAGGTGCGGCAGATGCGCAGCGAGATGGAAGGGCGCTGGGGCGAGCTGGCGGAGCAGTTCCGCCTGCTGGCCGCGCGCTACGACGAGGCGTACGCCCGCCTGCGCTGAAATGCGAGCTCACACGGAGGCACGGAGATGACTTCATCTCTGTGCCTCCGTGCCTCCGTGTGAGCCCCCGGTGGTGCCAAACGGCGGCGGACGCACTACATTGGGCGCCCGTTCAGAACCGGCGTACCCGAGAACCAGAAGCTGAATGAGCACGACGAATCCCGCGGCCACCGTGGACGAGCTCTGCGCCCACCTGCGCACCCTTCCGGGCGGCGACGACGCGCTGCTTTGCGACTTCGCCCGCCTCTTCTTCGCCAAGATCCCGCGCACCCTCGCCGAGGAGCGCTCGCCCCAGGAGCTGGCCGCGATGACGGTGGGGGCGTGGGAGTTCCTCCTCCGCTCGCGGCCGGACCAGGTGAACGTGGAGCTGGCCGACCCGCGCGAGGAAGGGTGGCCCGCCCCCGTGACCGCCATCCGCGCCGAGGTGGGCGACCGCCCCTTCATCGTGGACACCATCCGCGAGTACCTGAACGCGGAGAACATCCCCATCCTCCACTACATCTACCCCGTGCTGCGCGTGGACCGCGACGCGGCGGGGCAGATCGTGGGCGTGGGCGGCGGCGCGGGGGGCGACCAGCGCTCGCTGGAGGCGCTGGTTCACTGCGAGATCCCCCACGTGGTGAGGCCCGAGCGCCGCGCGGAGATCCGTGACGAGGTGGCGCGGCGCCTCACCGACGTGGTGGAGGCCACGCGCGACTTCCACGCCATGCTGGCCGCGCTGGACGAGGCCACCGGGGCCATGTCCGCCTACGCCGCCCGCGACCCGCGGAAGGCCGCGGAGTACGGCGAGTACGTGGATTTCCTGCGCTGGCTGCGCGAGGGCAACTTCGTGTTCCTGGGCTTCCGCGGCTACGACCTGCGCGACGAGACGCTGTCGGTGCACCCCGGCTCCGGCCTGGGCATCCTGGCGGACACGGAGAGCTCCGCCTACGCCGAGCCCAAGCGCCTGGCCGACCTGCCGGAGGAGCTGCGCGCCCGCGTGGTGGGCGGGCCGCTGCTCGTCGTCTCCAAGGCCAACCGCGAGAGCACGGTTCACCGCCGCGCGCGGATGGACTACGTGGGGGTCAAGAAGCTGGACGAGGCCGGCAACGTGGCGGGGGAGTGGCGCTTCCTGGGCCTCTTCACCTCGCAGGCGTACGCGCAGAGCCCGGCCGAGATCCCGGTGCTGCGCCAGAAGCTGCGCACCATCCTGGAGGCGAGCGGCACGCGCCCGGGGTCGCACGACTACAAGGAGATCATCTCCATCGTCGCCTCCATGCCCAAGGAAGAGCTCTTCCAGGCATCCACCGCGCAGTTGCGCGACGAGGTGTCGGCGGTGCTGGGGCAGTTGTTCAGCGACGAGGTGAGCGTGGCGCTGCGGCACGACGCCCTGCGCTCCGAGCTGGCGGCGATGGTGATCCTGCCGCGCGGCCGCTACAGCGCCGAGATCCGCAGGCAGATCGCCCAGCTCCTCTCGGAGCGGCTGCGCGGGGCGGTGAGGACCCACTACGTGGCCTTCTCGTCCGGCGACCAGGCGCGCCTCCACTTCTACCTTACGCTTCACGAGGGCGCGGGCGGCGACGCGGCCGCGATGGAGCGCCAGCTCGAGCGCGAGCTGAACGGGCTGCTGCGCTCCTGGGCGGACCGGCTGGAGGAAGCGCTGGGCGGCGTGGTGGAGCCGGCGGACGCGCGCAGGCTGGCCGTTCAGTACGGCGCCCGCTTCGGCGAGGAGTACCGCGCGGCCAACGCCCCCGTGGCGGCCGTGCACGACGTGCTGGAGCTGGAGGGGATGAGCGCCCGCGGCGAGACGGTGGCGCTGGCCATCCGCCGCCCGGTGGAAGGAGAGGCGCGCCCCGGCGGCGTCACCGTGCTCAAGCTGTACCTCAGGGACGAGCGCCTGGTGCTCTCCGACTTCATGCCCATCCTGGAAGACACCGGGGTGCGGGTGCTGGAGGTGGACACCTTTGAGCTGCTGCAGCCCGACGAGCCGGAGCTGCGCGTGTACGCCTTCAACGTGCAGACGCGCGAGGGCGAGCCCATCCCCGACGAGCTGGCCCCCGCGCTGGCCGAGTGCCTGCTGGCGGCCCGCGGCGGCGACGCTCCGCGCGATCCGTTCAACGCGCTGGTGCTGCGCGCCGGGCTTCGCTGGCGCGAGGCGGACGTGCTGCGCACCTACGCCAACTACGCATCGCAGATCGGCGCCGTGCCGTCGCGGCTGGCGCCGGTGCGCGCCCTGCTGGCCTACCCGCGCATCGGCCGCCTGCTGGTGGACGCCTTCGACGCGCGCTTCGACCCCGCCCGCACCGGGCGCGCCGAGGCGCAGGAGGCCATCCACGCGGAGCTGCTGCGCGAGCTGGAGGGCGTCACCTCGCTGGCCGACGACCGCGCGCTGCGGCGGATCATGAACCTGATCGACGCCACGGTGCGCACCAACTACTTCCGCCACGGCGGCGACTCGCCCACGGGGCGCAGCGGCGGCGTGCCGTACCTCTCCATCAAGGTGAGGAACGCGGACGTGGAGGAGCTCAAGAAGAGCCGCCTGCTGTACGAGGTGTACGTGCACTCGTCGCGGATGGAGGGCGTGCACCTGCGCGGCGCCAACGTGTCGCGCGGCGGCATCCGCTGGAGCGACCGGCCGGACGACTTCCGCACCGAGGTGCTGGGCCTGGTGCTCACGCAGGTGGTGAAGAACGCCACCATCGTCCCCAGCGGCTCCAAGGGCGGCTTCATCACCAAGCGCGCCTTCCCGGACCGCGACGCGCAGATGGAGGAGGCGCGCCAGCAGTACATGACGCTGATGCGAGGCCTGCTGGACCTTACCGACAACTTGGTGGACGGCAAGGTGGTGCCGCCGCCCGACGTGGTGCGCCACGACGGCGACGACCCGTACCTGGTGGTGGCCGCGGACAAAGGCACGGCGCACCTTTCGGACACGGCAAACGCCGTGGCGCAGGAGTACGGCTTCTGGCTGGGCGACGCCTTCGCCAGCGGCGGCAGCCAGGGCTACGACCACAAGCGCGAGGGGATCACGGCCCGCGGCGCGTGGGAGTGCGTCAAGCGCCACTTCCGCGAGACGGGGAAGGACATCCAGAGCGAGCCCTTCTCCGTGGCCGGCGTGGGCGACATGAGCGGCGACGTGTTCGGCAACGGGATGCTGCTGTCGAAGCAGATCCGGCTGCTTGCCGCCTTCGACCACCGCCACATCTTCATCGACCCCGATCCCGACCCGGCCGCCTCGTTCGCCGAGCGGGAACGGATGTTCCGCCTGCCCCGCTCGTCGTGGGAAGACTACGACCGCGCCCTGCTCTCGCCCGGGGCCATGATCGTGCCCCGCGCCTCCAAGGAGGTGGTGGTGACGCCCGAGGCCCGGCGCGCGCTGGGGCTGCCGGAGACGGTGGCGCGGCTGGACGGCGAGGCGCTGGTGCGCGCGGTGCTCACGGCGCCCGTGGAGCTGCTGTGGAACGGCGGCATCGGCACCTACGTAAAGGACGCCGACGAGACGCACGCGGACGCGGGCGACACCACCAACGACCCGGTGCGCGTGAACGCGCAGGAGCTGCGCTGCCAGGTGGTGGGCGAGGGCGGCAACCTGGGCTTCACGCAGCGCGGGCGCATCTCCTTCGCGCTGGCGGGCGGGCGCATCAACACGGACGCGCTGGACAACTCGGCCGGCGTGGACATGAGCGACCACGAGGTCAACCTCAAGATCCTGCTCAACCGCGTGGTGGAAGGGGGAGGCCTCACGCCCGACGGGCGGAACGAGCTGCTCGCCTCCATGACGGACACGGTGAGCGAGCTGGTGCTGCGCAACAACATCGGCCAGTCGCTGGCCGTGTCGCTGGACCAGGGCCGCTCGCGCGAGGCGCTGGACGACTTCGCGGCGCTCATCCTCCAGCTCGAGCGCGACCGCCGCCTCAACCGCGAGTCGGAGGGGGTCCCGGCCACGGAGGAGATCCGCGACCGCGCGGCTGAGGGGCTGGGGCTCACCCGGCCCACGCTGAGCGTGCTGCTGGCCCACTCCAAGCTCTACGCCAAGGCGCAGTTGCTGGAGGAGACCACGGTGCTGGACGACCCGGCGATGGACAGCTACCTCGTCCACTACTTCCCCGCGGCGGCGGTGCAGGCGGCCGGGGAGAGCGGGGTGCGCGCCCACCAGTTGCGGCGCGAGATCGTGGCCACCGAGCTGGTGAACGACCTGGGGAACCTGATGGGCTCGTCGTTCCTGCACCGCGTGTCGCGGGACACGGGGGCGGCCATCCCGGCCGTGGTGCGCGCCTGGCTGGTGGCGTCGCGCATCGCCGGGGCGCCCGAGATCCGCGCGGACCTGGCGGCGGAGGAAGGACGCTTCCCGGCGGACACGGTGTACCGCTGGCTGGCGGGATTGGCGCGCGTGCTGGAGGCCACCACCCAGTGGATCCTGGCCAACACGCCGCCGGATGCGTCCACTCCCGCGCTGATCGACGAGGCGCGGACGGGGCTCGCCACGCTGCGCGGCGCCTTCGGCACCTTTGTGTCGGGCGAGGACAGCGTGCTCTTCCAGTCGCGCCTGGCCGAGCTGGAGGCCCTCGGGGTGGAGCGGCTGCTGGCGGAGCGGCTGATCACGCTGCGCTTCCTCCCGCAGTTGCTGGAGATCCTCTCCGCCGCCAGCGCGGCGGGGATGGAGCCGCTGCGCACCGCCGAGGCATACTACCTGGTGGCCGACCGCCTGGGCACCGCGCGCCTGCGCGAGAGCCTGCGCGCCGCCGCCGGCGACGACCCCTGGGACCGCCGCCACGCCCAGGCGCTGGCCGACGACGTGGCCGCCGCCCAGCGGCGCATCGTGGCCGTGACGCTGGCCCGCGCCAACGGCACCGGCCCGGCCGGCGCCCTGGCCGCGCTGGAAGAGGAGCGCGGCCCGCAGTTCCGCGCCCTCCGCGAGCTCCTGGCCGAGGTGCGGCCAGACTCGCCCCTGTCCGCGTACGCGCTCGCCGTGCGCATGCTGAAAGCGGTGGCGCCCGCGGCCTGAACTGACTGGGCTCACACAGAGACACAGAGGCACAGAGATGACTTCATCTCCGTGCCTCTGTGTCTCTGTGTGAGCCCCGCCGTTTACCGCGGCAGCAGCACCTTGTTGATGACGTGGATCACGCCGTTGGACTGGGCGACATCGTACGTGGTCACGTTGGCCACGTTACCGGACTCGTCGCGCACCACCACGTTCATGGGGCCGTTCATCATGGCGGTGAGGGTGCCGCCGCTGGCCGTGCGCAGGGTGGCGCTGCCGCGGCCCACGCGGATCAGGCGCATCAGCTCGGCGGCGGTGTAGCGGCCCGGAACCACGTGGTAGGTCAGCACCTTGGTGAGCGCCGCCTTGCTCTCCGGGCGCAGCAGGGTCGTCACGGTGCCCTCGGGAAGGTTCTCGAACGCGTCGTTCACCGGCGCGAACACCGTGAACGGGCCGCGCCCCTTCAGGGTCTGCACCAAATCCGCCGCCTTCACCGCCGCCACCAGCGTGGTGTGGTCCGCCGAGTTCACGGCGTTGTCCACGATGTCGCGCGAGGGAAGCATCGACTGCCCGCCCACCATCACGGCCGACATCGAAGCGCCCGTCGCATGGGCGCGCCCCGCCTGTGCCGAAGCCGATCCCGCCGCCAGCACCGCGGCCGCCATGGCCATCGCGATCGTCGTCTTCATCTGAGCCTGCCTTGTCCAGGGTTTGCAAAAGGTACTTCACGCAGAGGGATACGCGGGGGATGCGCGACTGGATCTGTCGGCCGGTCTCTTGCCGCAGCGGCTCCCCTCGCAAAGGGGCAGACGACGAAGGAGGAATGGATGCGTGTGGCGTTCCTGGGAACGGGGCGGATGGGGCTGCCGATGGCGCGCAACCTGGCGCGCGCGGGGCACACGGTGGTGGCGTGGAACCGCACGCCGGAGCGTGCCGCGCCCCTGGCGGCAGACGGAGTGGAGGTCGCGGCGTCGGTGGCCGATGCGGTGCGCGGCGCCGAAGTGGCCATCACCATGCTGGCCGACGACCGGGCGCTGGGGTCGGTGGTGTTCCCGCCGCGGGGGGTGGCGGGCACGCTGGCCGCGGACGCGGTGCACCTGGGGATGAGCACGGTGGGCGCCAGCCTCTCGCGCCGGCTGGCGGGGCGGCACGCGGGGCGCGGGCAGCGCTACGTGGCGGCGCCGGTGTTCGGGCGGCCGGACGCGGCGGAGGCGGCGCGCCTCAAGATCGTGGCGGCGGGCGACGCCGAGGGGATCGAGCGCTGCCGCCCCCTCTTTGCCGCGCTGGGCGACCGCGTGTTCGAGCTGGGGCCCGACGCGCCGGCCGCCAACGTGGTGAAGCTGTGCGGCAACTTCGTGCTCGCCTCCATGATCCGCGCGCTGGGCGAGGCGTTCGCGCTGGGGCGGAAGAGCGGGGTGGAGGCGGCGGCGCTGGAGGAGGTGCTCTCGGGAACGCTGCTGGGCTCGCCCGCCTTTCCCGCGTACGCCCGGCAGATCGTGGAGGGGCGCTGGGACCCGCCGGGGATGCGGATGCGCCTGGGCCTCAAGGACGTGCGCCTGGTGCTCGCCGCCGCGGACGCCGCCGAGGTTCCCATGCCGCTCGCCTCGCTGCTGCGCGACTCGCTCCTTTCCGGCGTCGCGCGCGGCCACGGGGAGCTGGACTGGGCCGCCCTTGCCGCGCTCGTCGCGGAGGACGCGGGGCTCTGACGGAACGGCCTGGCTCACACAGAGGCACAGAGACACGGAGACAAGCTCATCCCGGATTGCGGCGGGGGCGGCGCGGCGATAGCCTCAGAACACACAGACACGCATCCCCGAGCTACGTCCCCATGCCTGACGAAACGCCCCGTCCCGACGGGATCACCCGCAGAGACCTCCTTCGCATGGGCGCGCTCGGCGCGGCGGCGGCGGCGCACGCCGGCTGGGATGCGCGGCCGGCCGCCGCGGAGCCGGCAACGCCGGCCGCGTCCCCCAGGCCCGAGCCCTTTGAGCTGGAAGAGGTGACCGTGGCGCAGCTTCAGGACGGGATGCGCTCCGGCCGCTTCACCGCGCGCTCCATCGCCGAGGCGTACCTGGCGCGCATCGCGGCGCTGGACCGCGCGGGGCCCACGCTGCGCCAGGTGCTGGAGACCAACCCCGACGCGCTCTCCATCGCCGACGCCATGGACGCGGAGCGGCGGGCGGGGCGCGTGCGCGGGCCGCTGCACGGCGTTCCCGTCCTGCTCAAGGACAACATCGACACGGCGGACCGGATGATGACCGCCGCCGGGTCGCTGGCGCTGGTGGGGACGCCGGCCCCGCGCGACGCCTTCGTGGCGGCGCGGCTGCGCGAAGCGGGCGCGGTGATCCTGGGGAAGACCAACCTCAGCGAGTGGGCCAATTTCCGCTCCACCCACTCGTCCAGCGGCTGGAGCGGACGCGGGGGGCAGGGGCGCAACCCGTACGCGCTTGACCGCTCCACCTCCGGCTCCAGCTCGGGGAGCGCGGCGGCGGTAGCGGCCAACTTCACCACCCTGGCCGTGGGCACGGAGACGGACGGCTCCATCGTGAGCCCCTCCGGCGCCTGCTCCATCGTGGGGATCAAGCCCACGCTGGGCCTGGTGAGCCGCGCCGGGATCATCCCCATCGCGCACAGCCAGGACACCGCGGGCCCCATGGGGCGCACCGTGGCCGATGCCGCCGCGCTCCTGGGCGTGCTGGCGGGCCCCGACCCGCGCGACCGCGCCACCGCCGCGGCCGCGGGCCGGCCCACGGACTACACGCGCTTCCTGGACCCGTCCGGGCTGCGCGGGGCGCGCATCGGCGTGCCGCGCAAGAAGTTCTTCGGCTACGATCCGCACACGGACCGAGTGGGCGAGGACGCCATCCGCGCGATGCGCGACGCGGGCGCCATCATCGTGGACAACGCGGACATCCCGCACGCGGGCGAGTACGACGAGGGGGAGTTCGAGGTCCTCCTCTACGAGTTCAAGGCGGACCTCAACGAGTACCTGGCCAGCCGCGGCGCCACCTCGCAGGTGCGGACGCTGGCCGACGTGATCGCGTTCAACGAGCGCAACCGCGACCGCGAGATGCCCTACTTCGGCCAGGAGATCATGGAGATGGCCCAGAAGAAGGGCCCGCTCTCCGAGGCGAAGTACCGCACCGCGCTGGCCCGCAACCGGCGCCTCGCGGGCCCGGAGGGGATCGACGCCGTGATGCGCCAGCACCGCCTGGACGCCCTGGTGGCCCCCACCGGCAACCCGCCCTGGGCTATCGACCTGGTGGTGGGCGACCACTTCCTCGGCGCCAGCTCCACGCCGGCGGCGGTCGCCGGGTACCCCAGCATCGCCGTGCCCGCGGGGTACGTGTTCGGCCTCCCGGTGGGCATCTCGTTCATCGGCGGCGCGTGGAGCGAGCCGGCGCTCGTCAAGCTCGCCTTCTCCTTCGAGCAGGCCACCCGGCACCGCCGCCCGCCGCGCTTTCTCCCCACGATGGAGATGCCGGTTCCTTAACCGCGGGGCTCACACAGAGGCACAGAGGCACAGAGATGAAGTCGTCTCTGTGCCTCTGTGCCTCTGTGTGAGTCTACATATCGTCCCTGTACCTGGCTCGCTTTCTGCGGCCCCGGAACGCCTGGACGCTGCTGTCCGGGGGCCTTCCGTCATTCACGCGCGTAGAAGGCACCGCGAAGGTGATGGGGCAGGAACTCACCCTGAACGCGAACATCGACGAGCAGCGCGATGAACGTCTCACTCAGGTGGAAGCCCGTTTGGGGGAGCTGGATGTCTACCTGAGGCGGCTGAGCGGGGTATTCGCTCCCCTTCTGGAGGAAGAAGACGCAACGGAGGAACCGCATGGTTGACAAGAGGAAGCTCGCGGAAGCGCGCGAGGCGCTCCGGCAGGCACGAGAGATGGAGCCGGAGCTCGACCGCCTTCGCGCGGAGAGCGATCGCCTGCGCGAGGAGATGGAGGTGCTCAAGCGCGCCGAAGCCATCATCCGGTCCCAATCGCTCGCGACCGCGGGCAAGTAGCACCCGTTCTCTCCCCGATCCCACGTAACGGATGAACCGCACCCTCGCAGCTCTCGCGCTTCTCTGCCTCGCCGCGCCGGCCGCGGCGCAGGAGGCCAACCCCGTGGACCTGTACGTCAGCGAGCTGCGCTGGCGGGACGGGCGGCTGGAGGTGGGGGAGCCGGCGCGGCTCACGAACGGCGGGCGCAACACGCAGCCGTCGTTCACGCCGGATGGGCGCGCCATCGTCTTCTCCGGCCAGCGCGGCGGGCCCACCAGCCAGACGGACATCTACCGCGTGGAGCTGGCCACGGGGCGCGAGACGCAGGTCACGCGCACGCCGGAGAACGAGAACAGCCCCACCGTGGAGCCCAATGGCGAGCTGGTGGCGGTGCGCTGGAAGCCGGAGACGCTCTTCCGCGAGTACGGGCCCTGGGTGTACGGGCCGGACGGCGTGCCGCGGCGCGGGCTCCTTCCCGGGCCGGACACGGTGGGGTACTACGCGCGCCTGGACCGCGGCACCGTGGCGCTGATGCGGCCGATGACGCGCTTCCGCGTGGCGCTCTTCGACGCGCGCACCGGGCGCACCACGGACGTGGAATCGCCCGCCGCGCCCCTCCCGCCGCAGCGGGTGCCGGGGACGCGCGCCTTCACCTTCACGCGCACCGATTCGTCCGGCCACAACCGCATCCGCCGCGTGGACGCCGCCACCGGCCGCGTGGCCGACGTGGCGCCCACCGTGCTCGGCCGCACCAGCCACGCGTGGACTTCGCGCGGAACGCTGCTGATGGGCAAGGGCAACACGCTCTACATGCTGGACCCCGCGCGCGACACGGTGTGGCGCCCCGTGCGCAGCTTCGCCGGGCCGGGGCTGCGCAACGTGACCGCGTACGCCGTGAGCCCGCGCGGCGACCGGCTGGTGTTCTACTCCAGCGCCCGCGTGCCGCTGGAGGTGGTGCTGCGCGACTCGCTGCAGGCCGGCCGCGCCGCCGCCGAGGTCGCCGCGCTCGCCCGTCGCCTCGCGGCCGAGGGCACGGTCGCCGTGGCGGAGGGCGGTTTGCTGGGGCTGGGCGGCGACTGGCTGGCGTGGGGAAAGCCGGCCGACGCGGCGCAGCTCTTCACGGCCGCCACGGATCTTTTCCCGCGCTCCTTCCGCGCGCAGGCCCGCCTGGGCGACGCCCTCCGCGCCGCGGGCGACCGGGGGCGTGCCACGGCCGCGTACCGCCGCGCGCTGGAGCTGAACCCGCGCGGCACCGACGACGAGCGCGCCGCCGCCGGTGAAGTCGAGAAGCGGCTGGCGGAGCTCGGGGCGGGGTGAGCGGCGGGGCACACCCGGAGGCACAGGGACACGGAGAGCGGATCTCGATCGTGGTGCCGGCGCTGAACGAGGCGGGCGGCATCCGGGCGTCGCTGGCGGCGCTGCAGCCGCTCCGTGCGCGCGGGCACGAGGTGATCGTGGTGGATGGCGGGAGCACGGACGGGACCATGGAACTTGCGGCGCCGCTGGCGGACCGGGTCGTCGCCGCGGCGCGCGGGAGGGCCGTGCAGCAGAACGCGGGCGCCGCCGCCGCGTCCGGCGACATCCTCCTCTTCCTCCACGCGGACACCACGCTCCCGCAGGGCGCCGACGCGCTGGTGCTGGACGGGCTGCGGCGGAGCGGGCGGGGGTGGGGCCGCTTCGATGTCCGCCTCTCCGGCCGCCATCCGCTCCTGCGCGTCGTGGAGCGGATGATCGGCCTCCGCTCGCGCCTGAGCGGCATCGCCACGGGCGACCAGGCGATCTTCGTGCGCCGCGAGTGGTTCCGGCGCGCCGGCGGCTTCCCCGAATTGCCCCTGATGGAGGATGTGGCGATCACCCGCGCGCTCAAGCGCCTCGGCCCGCCGCTGCCGCTGCGCGCGCGCGTCACCACCTCCAGCCGCCGCTGGGAGGAGCGCGGGATCGTGCGCACCATCCTCCTCATGTGGCGCCTGCGCTGGGCCTACTTCCTCGGCGCCGACCCCGCGGACCTGGCCCGTCGGTACCGCTGAGCCGCTTTCTCTCTGTGTCTCCGTGCCTCTGTGTGAGACGCCGTTCAGCGAACCTCCTCCACCGCCGCGACCGCCCGCCGGAACCGCGCCTCCCAATCGCCCGTGATCTCCACGAACGGCGCGCCGCTCGCGCGGACGGCGTCCCGGAAGAGCGAGTGCATGTGCTCGCGCAGGTGGCCGCGGTCCCGGTGAGGGTCCGGGACCCAGGCGACGTCGATGGCGAGGAGGAGGTAGAGGTCGGGCGGGCGGAGCGCGCGGCGCACGCCAGGCGGGCACGCGCCGTAGTAGTGCTCCGCGTACACGCAGGTGCTGAGGAGGTCTGTGTCCTGGATCAGCAGGGGGGCCGCCGCCGCATCCTCCAGCGCGCGCTGGCCGCGGGCGATGGGCTCCACGTCGCCGGGACCGAGCGGGCGGGGCGTGCGCGCGGCGTACTCCCGCGCGAACTCGGGGGCGAGCGCCGCGCCGAAGTGGGCGGCCAAGCGCGTGGCCAGCGTGGTCTTGCCGGTCGACTCCGAGCCGGTGACCACCACCCGCTTCACGGCTCGGCGTGCGCGCGGTACGAGCGCGACCACTGCACGTGGCCCATCGCGGCCAGCACCAGGAAGACGGAGTACAGCAGCGCCGTGGGGTAGAGCGCGCGGTGGATGAAGAGCCCCACGTACACCACGTCCAGCACGATCCACAGCATCCAGTTCTCCAGCACCTTGCGCGTCATCAGCCACTGGGCGATGAGGCTGCAGACGGTGAGCCCGGAGTCCAGGTACGGGATGGCCGCGTCCGTGTAGCGGCCCAGCAGGGTGCCCAGCGCCAGCGTGCCGCCCACCGCCAGCACGGGCAGATACGCCAGCTCGCGCGGCCGGATGCGGGACACGCGCAGCTCGCCGCGCCCCTCGCCGCCGTGGAGCCAGTGGTACCAGCCGTACACGGAGATGGCGATGTAGAACACCTGCAGCCCCATGTCCGCGTAGAGCCGCGCGTGGCGGAAGACGAGGACGTACAGCGCCGTGTTGACGATGGCCGTGGGCCAGCTCCACACGTTTTGGCGCACGCTCAGCCACACGCTCACCACGCCGAACGCGGCGGCGATCCATTCGATGGTGCTCACCGCGCCCACTCCGCCCAGCCGGCGGGGAGGTCGTCCGCCTCGTCCACGTCGGCCAGCGTGGGGAGCAGGGCGGGCTCCACGCCGGCCGCGCGCATCCGCTGCAGCGTGCGGGCGAGCACCTCGCCCGTGCTCCACGGCACATCGTCGAACACGCCCGGGATCATCGTCTTCATCCCCAACAGGTAGTAGCCGCCGTCGCGCGCCGGGCCCAGCACGGCGCGGTGCTCGTCCAGCTCCTCGAACGCCCGCCGCAGCAGCGCCGCCGAGATCTCGGGGAGGTCCGAGCCGACGATGACCACGCGCTCCGCGCCGTCGCCGAACGCCGCGCGGAAGGCGGCCTCCATGCGCGAGCCCAGGTCGCCCTCGGCCTGCGGGATGTAGCGCGGTCCGTCGCCGAGCCACGCGCGCACCTCGTCCTCCCAGCCGGCGGGGGTGAAGTGGATGCGCAGCTCCGCATCCACCTCGCGCGCCTGGCGGACGGTGTGCTCGGCCAGGCGCCGGTACACGCGCAGCGCCCCCTCCGCGCCCAGCGCGGCGGCGAGCCGCGTCTTGACCCGCCCCGCCTCGGGCGCGCGGACGAACGCCAGGATCACCATTCGTAAAAGATCACGAACACCGCCAGCACGATCAGCGCGAACCCCGCCGCGTAGTTCCAGCGGAACTCCTCGCCCAGGTAGAGCACGGAGAAGAAGCCGAAGACCACCAGCGAGATCACCTCCTGGATCGTCTTCAGCTCGGCCGCGTTGAAGCGCCCGTACCCCATGCGGTTGGCCGGCACCTGGAAGCAGTACTCAAAGAACGCGATCCCCCAGCTCACCAGGATCACGGCGACGAGCGACGCGGAACGGTGCTTCAGGTGCCCGTACCACGCGAACGTCATGAAGATGTTGGATGCGATCAGGAGGAGAATGGTCGGCATCGCGTCTCTCTGTGCCTCTGTGCCTCTGTGTGAGATTGCCGTTCATCCCTCGCCCGCGCTGCGCCGGCCGGCGCGCCGGGGCGCGAAGTCGAAAAGCTCCGCGCGCGCGTAGTGCCCGGTGACGTCCAGCGTCATGGACTCTTCGCGGATGCGGCCCAGGTCCAGCTCGGCCACGATCAGGCGGGGCTCATCGTACACCGGCTCCACCACGTAGCGCCCGTCCGGGCCGATCACCGCGCTCCCGCCGCGCAGCACCCAGTCGTCGGGCGACGAGACGCGGCCGGGGTGCGGCTCCAGCTCGGCGGGGAGTGCGGAGGCGCGCATCATCCCGCCCACGGCCAGGACGAAGCAGCGCGCCTCGAAGGCGTACTGGCGGCTGGCCACCTGGTGCATCTCGTGAACGGTGGGCCACACGGCCACGTGCACGTCCTCGCCCGAGTCGTACATCGCCTGGCGCGCCAGCGGCATCCAATGCTCCCAGCACACCAGCCCTCCCACGCGCCCGGCCGGCGTCTCCACCGCGCGCAGCCCTTCGGCGTCGCCGGGGCCCCACACCAGGCGCTCGGTGTACGTGGGCACCAGCTTGCGATGGTGGTTGAGCAGCCGCCCGTCCGGCGCAAAGGTGAGGAGCGAGTTGAAGAGCGTGCCGCGCCCCGGACCCGCCTCCACGCGCTCGCTGACACCCACGACCAGCGTCACCGCCGCCTCCCGCGCGATGGCGGCGAGCGCGTCCGCGGCCGGGCCGGGGACGGCCACGCTGTCCCGCGCCATCCGCGCGAAGACGGCCTTGGTGGGCGCGTGGTCCCACAGCGCGGCGTCGCGGCACACGTCCAGCCACGCCGGGTAGCCCGGCAGCCACGTCTCGGGGAACGCCACGAGCTGCGCCCCGCGCCCGGCCGCCTCGCGCGCGAGCTCCGCGGTGCGCCGCAGCCCCGCCTCAAGGTCCGGCGCGACCTCGGCCTGCGCGATGGCGATGGTGATCCGTGAGCTCATACGATCGGTCGCGGGTGCGCGGCCCGGATCTCGCCCTGGCCGCCGATGGGAGTAGCCCGTTGCGCGCCCCGCCGCAAGTGCGGAGAGTTCGGTCACGGGAGCGTGCGTGGCGCTCAAGGGCGGTGCAGTGGCCGTCCACGAACCAGTATCCTCGCGGGTAGTGCTATGCGTCCATGGCGTCTCGTGTTGGCCGGGACGGCGGCGGCTATCGCCGTCGCCGTGGTGGTATACGCCCTGGTCGTGCGCGGCGAGGTCAGGGCTGAACGCTACGCGGACTACGCGGCCGCTCGTGCCGCAGGAGCCGTGCGCAGGGGCTGGATTCCTCCGTTCGTGCCGCCGTCGGCGACCGACATTCGCCAGGTCCACGACCTCGACTCGAATGCGCAGTGGCTGCGCTTCCGCGTCTGCCGCGAAGATGCGCAGGCACTGCTCGGCGCGGCCGAGATCCTGAACGTGTGGGAGGTCTGGGGGAAAGTGGCTGCTCCACCGCGCGACATCGGAAGGTGGCCTGAGCAGCTCACCAGGCCAAAGCTCTACTCTCCGCCCGCCCCGTTCGGTTTGGAGCTGAGGAAATGGCGGGAGCCCGGGCCGGGAGCGCGCTGCATCGCCGTCGACGTGCGGGAGTCGTGGGTGTACGCCTGGTCCTGCCCGCCCGCCGCGGACGACGGCTGACGAGCGGCGGGATTGCATACGGTTTTCCTCTCACGCACGCAGAGACTTGCCTCCATGAACACATCCGATCCCCTCCCGCTGCACCGCGCCCCCGTGGGGGAGCACGACCGCCGCCTGCTGGACGAGGTGCATCCCGCTGCGTGGAGCAACCCCGCGCCGCAGCCCCGCTATCACCTGGTGGTGCTGGGCGCGGGCACGGCGGGGCTGGTGACGGCGGCCATCGCCGCGGCGCTGGGGGCAAAGGTGGCGCTGGTGGAGCGGGCGCTGATGGGGGGCGACTGCCTCAACGTGGGATGCGTGCCCTCCAAGGCCATGCTGCGCGCCGCCCGCGCGTGGCACGAAGCCGCCACGGCCGCCGAGCGCTTCGGCGGCCCCGCGGTCGCGGGCGCCGGCGACTTCGCCGCGGCAATGGAGCGCATGCGCCGCCTTCGCGCGGACCTCAGCCCGGTGGACAGCGCCCGCCGCTTCCGCGAACTCGGCGTGGACGTCTTCCTGGGCGACGGCCGCTTCGTGGCCGCGGATGCGCTGGAGGTGGGCGGCGCGCGCCTCCGCTTCCGCCGCGCCGTGGTGGCCACGGGGGGCCGCGCCGCCGCGCCGCCCATCGATGGGCTGGCGGAGGCCGGCTATCTCACCAACGAGACGATCTTCTCGCTCACCGAACGCCCGGAGCACCTGCTGATCCTGGGCGGCGGGCCCATCGGGTGCGAGATGGCGCAGGCGTTCGCGCGCTTCGGCAGCCGCGTCACGCTGCTGGAGAACGGCCCTCGCCTCCTGGCCCACGACGACCCGGACGCCGCCGCCGTCGTGGCCGCGGCGCTGGAGCGCGAGGGAGTGAAGCTGGTGCTGGGAGAGAAAGTCACGCGGGTGGAGCGCGCGGGTGGGGAGGTGACCCTGCGCTGGGCGGGCGGGTCCGCGACGGGCACCCACCTGCTGGTGGCGGCCGGGCGCGCGCCCAACGTGGAAGACGCGGGCCTGGAAGCCGCCTGCGTGCGCTTCGACCATGGCGGCGTGACGGTGGACGAGCACATGCGCACCTCCAACCCGCGCATCTACGCCATCGGCGACGTGGCCTCCAAGTACCGCTTCACCCACGCCGCCGACGCACAGGCGCGCATGGTGGTCCGCAACGCCCTCTTCTTCGGCCGCGGCAAGGCGTCGGATCTGGTCATCCCCTGGTGCACCTACACCTCGCCCGAAGTCGCCCACGTGGGCATCGCCCCGGACGACGCCGCCCGGCGCGACGACGTGCAGACCATCACCATCCCCCTGCACGACGTCGACCGCGCCCGCCTGGACGGCGACGACGAGGGCTTCCTCCGCGTCCACCTCAAGGCCGGCACCGACCGCATCCTCGGCGCCACCCTGGTCGCAAGCCACGCCGGCGACCTCATCTCCCAGCTCACCCAGGCGATGGCCGCGGGCACCGGCCTGGCGAAAGTGGGTCAGACGATCTTCCCCTATCCCACCCAGGCCGAGGCCATCCGCAAAGCCGCCGACGCCTGGAGCCGCACGAAGCTGACGCCCACCGCGAAAAAGGCATTCCACCTCTTCTTCCGCGCCCGCGGCTGAAAACACGAAGGCACAGAGCAGTTCTCCTCTGTGCCTCTGTGTCTCTGTGTGAGCCTATTTCTTCGGCGGCCCGTCCTCAAGCTTGGGCGGGTTCTCCGGCGTGGGCGGCGGCGCGTTCGCGGCCTCCTCCAGCGCCCGCTTCTCGTCCACCTTGCCGTTGCTGGCGATCTCCACCCACTGCTCCTTCACGGGATAGCGGTGCACCAGGTCCACGAGGCACGGGTCGAACTGGTGGCCAGAGCCTTTCAGGATCCGCTCGAACGCTTCCTCGATGGGCATCCCGTCCTTGTAGGCGCGCGGCTGCACCATGGCGTCGAACGCGTCCGCCACGGCGATGATGCGCGCGCCCAGCGGGATCTCCTCGCCGCCGCACCCCTTGGGGTACCCGCCGCCGTCCCACGACTCGTGGTGCGACGCCACGATCTCGGTGATGCCGGGGTGGATGGGCTCCAGCGGCTCCAGGATGCGCGCGCTCAGGTGCGGATGGAACTCCATCTCCGCGCGGTCTTCCTCGCTCAGCGGGTCGCGCGAGTGCACGATGTGGAAGAAGCGGTCGTCGATCTTCCCCATGTCGTGCAGGAGCGCCCCCACCCGCAGCGTGGCGAGCTCCTGGTGGCGCATCCCGCTCTGCTGCGCCAGCGCGAAGCTGAGGTCCGCCACGCGGCGGCTGTGGCGCGCGGTGATTGCGTCATCGGCCGTAAGGGCGTTGAGCAGGACGTCCACCAGGATGCGGCGCGTGGCGCGTGCCTCGTCCGAGCGGCGGTACGCGTCCACCGCCCACGCCGTCGCCAGCCCCGCCGCGGCCGCCCAGCCAGCCACCTTCCGCCCCCGTTGATCCTTCGCCATGCCGCCCCGCCATTGAAGGGTGTACGCCTGGAGCGGCCGGGCTTGTGCACAAGATACGCCAACGCCCGACCCGTGGCGGACCCCGCGGTGTACAAGAGGGTGCGCGGCGCCCGCGGGGCTCCGCCCGACACGACGACCGAGAGGAGGGACGATGTCCGAGGCTACGCAGCAGGACTTCACCAAGCTGGACAGGCCGCACGAGGAGTGGCGCCGCGAGCTCACTCCCGAGCAGTATCGCGTGCTCTTTGAGGAAGGAACGGAGCGCGCCTTTACCAGCCCGCTCAACGACGAGAAGCGCGAGGGCACCTTCGTGTGCGCCGCGTGCGGGCTCCCCCTCTTCACCTCCGGCACCAAGTTCGACAGCGGCACCGGGTGGCCCAGCTTCTTCGACCCCATCCCGGGGCACCTGGAGACGAGCCGCGACTTCAAGCTGATCTGGCCGCGCACGGAGTACCACTGCGCGCGCTGCGGCGGCCACCAGGGGCACGTCTTCAGCGACGGGCCGCAGCCGACCGGGAAGCGCTACTGCAACAACGGGGTGGCGCTGAAGTTCGAGCCGTCGGACGGGTAAACGGCGGGGCTCACACAGAGGCACGGAGGCACAGAGAAGAATTCAGCTCTGTGCCTCCGGGTTCATCATCACCAGCAGCGGGCCCTGCGCGTCTACGTGGATGGGCGCGCTCGCCAGCGCCTCGGCCAGCAGGGGGGCGATCCAGGGGCGCGCGGGGTCCAGGATCACCATGCCGGCGCGCTCCAGCGCCGCTCCGTGCTCGCCGATGGTGCGCAGCGCGGCGAAGAAGCGCGTGCGCAGCCGGGCGTAGTGCTCCGCGTCCGTGCTCCTCCCGCGGAAGCGCTCGGCCAGCCACAGGTCCTGCACCGCCAGCGCGAGGAACTGGAAGCGCATGGCCTCGTCCGCGCCCACGGGCACGCGCTCGATGACCCCCGCGGCCCGCAGCCGCTCCTCCAGCGCCTCCGCCGGCGCGCCGTCCAGCCCCAGGTAGTGCTCCAGGGCGGCGGCCACGTCATCGCTCTTCCAGACCGAATCGTCGTTCACTCCGGGCCTCTGTCTGAGCTATTCGTCATCTCGGCTCCAGCCGCATGCGCAGCCCGTCCGCGCGCAGGGTGATGAGCGGGTCCGGGCGCGGGGTGGCGCCGGGCACGGGCCGAAGGCGCCAGCGCTGGCCCAGCGTCGCCAGCGCCAGGATCCCCTCCATCCACGCGAACCCCTCGCCGATGCACTTGCGCGGCCCGCCGCCGAAGGGGAAGTACGCGAAGCGGGGGAGCGCCGCCTCCGCCTCGGGCGTCCAGCGCTCGGGGCGGAACTCCAGCGGAGCGTCCCAGAAGCGCGGGTCGCGGTGGGTGATCCACGGGCTCACCAGCACCACCGAGCGGCGCCGGATGCGGAAGCCGCCCAGCGCGAAGTCTTCCCGCGGCTCGCGGCCGATCAGGTAGGCGGGGGGAAAGAGGCGCATCGCCTCCGCGAACACGCCGCGCGTGTAGGGGAGCGCCGCCGCGTCCGCCGCCCCGGGCAGGCGCCCGCCCAGCCCGTCGATCTCCGCGTGGAAGCGCGCCTCCGCCTCCGGGTTGCGAGCCAGGAGGTGCCACGTCCAGGCCAGCGCGTTGGCCGTGGTCTCGTGCCCCGCCAGGAAGATCGTGAGCGTCTCGTCGCGGAGCTGCGCGTCCGTCATCCCGCCGCCGTCCCCCTCCTCGTCGCGCGCGGCAAGCAGCAGCCCCAGCAGGTCCGGCCGGTCCACGCCGCTGCGCCGCCGCTCGTCCACCATGCGCAGGATGGTCGCATCCAGCCGCTCCCGGGCGCGGTGGAAGCGGCGCGTGGCGGGCACGGGAAGGCGGTCCAGGAGCGGCGCCAGCGGGTTGCTGAGGCGCGTGAAGAGGCCCAGCGCGTCCGTCAGCGCCCGGCCGATCTCGTCCGCCTCGTCCTCCACCGCCGCGCCGAACAGGGTGCGCCCGGCGATGGCCAGCGTCATCCGGTTCATCTCGCGCCCCGCGTCCACCGTCTCGCCCGCGCGCCACCCCTCCGCCGTCCGCGCCGAGATCGCGGCGATCTCCCCCGCCAGCGCCGCCACGCGCTCCCGGTGGAAGGCGGGCTGCGCGAGGCGACGCTGCCGCAGGTGGAAGTCGCCCTCGCTGGTAAGCAGCCCCTCGCCCAGCAGCACGCGGGCACGCTGAAGCGCCCGGCTCTTGATGAAGAGGCGGTGCCGGGTGACCAGGATGTCACGCACCCACTCCGGGTGCGCCACCAGGTAGAACTGGATCGTCCCCACCCGCCAGCGCGCCACGTCGCCGTAGCGGCGGTGCATCCCCTCCACCAGCCCCAGGATGTCGCGGCGGAAGGCGAGCGTGGAGCGGAACGGCGCGCCGCCGCGGGGGCCCGGCGGGTCGGGGAGGCGGCCCGGGTCGGCCGCCTCCGCCGCCGCGGTGCTCAGGTCCCGGGGACGGTGCGGATCACCGTCCCGATCCGCCCCCAGCGCGCCGCGGTAAGGAAGGGGAGCGAGTTGGGGGAGAACTTGTCGTACGAGTAGTACAGGAACATGGGTTTCCCGCGGATCACGTCGCGCGGGATGAAGCCTTTGTAGCGCGAATCGAGCGAGTGGTCGCGGTTGTCGCCCATCAGCCAGTAGTGCCCCGCCGGCACCACCAGCGGCCCCCAACTGTTGCGCGTGGGCTGGTAGCTGTTCGGGTCCGCCCCGGGCGCCAGCGCCGCCAGGTGCAGGGCCCGCGCGCCCGGCTCGGCGCTCTCGATCAGGTCGTCCGGCGCCGCCTCGTACTGCGCATACACCTCGTTCACCCGCTTGCCGTTGCGGTACAGCACCCGGTCGCGCATCTGCAGCGTGTCGCCCGGGGTGCCGATCACCCGCTTCACCACGTCGATGACGGGGTCGTTGTACGTGGGCCGGAACACCACGATCTCCCCCGGCCGCGGGTCGCGGAGGGCGGGGAGCGCCACGTCCACCAGGGGGAGGTGGGCGCCGAAGATGGCGTTGTTGGCCATCAGGTAGTCGCCCACCAGCAGCGTGTCCTCCATGCTCTCGGAGGGGATGGAGTACGCCTGCACCAGGAAGGTGCGGATGAGGAGGAAGAGGCCGATCGCGATGGCGATCGACTTGATCCACTCCAGCGTCTCGTTCTTGGCGGATGCCTTGGCGGGGGTGCGGCGCTTGGCCACTCCCGCGGCGCTCCGGGTGTTGGGGGATGCCACGATCCGGGTGCGGTTGAAGGGCGCGCCCCGCGCTCCGGCGGGGCACCAGAAGTATCGGGGGAGCGGGAGGATCGCACAACCGGCCCCGCAGCGGGATACGCCGGAGCGCGCCCAAAGTTTCCAGATCTCTGTACCTCTGTGTTCTGTGTGAGGTTTCTGTTCACGGAAGTACGGGTCGCGCTCCTGTTTGTACTTTGTTGTGAGCGCAAATATGGATACCCATTTACGGGAATGATGGCGCCTAAGTATCTTCGCATCCGCCCCCCACTCCCTCTCCATCCCCCGGAGAACTCTCCATGCGGATCGCGTCCCCACTTCCCCGTCCGGCCGCGGACGAGCAGCTCATGGTGCACTACGGAATCACCGGCTGCGAAACGACCTTCAGGATTCTCCACACCCGGTGGCGCACGCGGATTCGCGGCTACTTCTTCAAGCGCGTGCAGGACCGCACCCGCGCGGACGACCTCACGCAGACCGTGTTCATGCGGGTGCACAGCAACCGCGACCGCTACGACGCCAGCAAGCCGTTCTCGGTGTGGATCCACGCCATCGCCGGCAACCTCAGCATCAACGAGCGTCGGGCCGAGTCGCGCCGGCGGGTGCACGCCATGACGGAGCTCGAAGGCGAGTCCGACGTGGTGCAGGCGCTCACCGACGGGTACTCGGTGGAGGCGAGCCCCGACGACTTCACCTACCGCCGGCAGATCCGCGCGCAGGTGGAGCGCGAGCTGCGCCAGATGGACCCCATCTTCGCCGAGCCCTTTCGCCTCCACGAGATCGAAGGCCATCCGTACGACGAGATCTCCGTGGCGCTGAGTGTCCCGGTGGGAACGGTGAAGAGTCGGATGTACCGCGCCCGCTGCCATCTCCGCGAGCGCCTCGGCCACCTCCGCCCCGAAGCCTCTGACGCCCGGCCCTAGCCCAACCGCCCCACTCTCCCCCACGCGTCCCGCGCATCCTGCCTGTCCCAGTCCGGCCGCGCGTCCCCGCGCGCCAGCGGGACAATCCGCGCGCGGGATTCTTTTCAACCAAATTCGGGCGTGTTATGTTGCGTGTGGCTCGTGCCAGGTGGCGGCAAGCTCGCGGTCCGCCGCGACTCCCGCGGCCCGGTGCGAGTCACGCCTCGCGCAGCCCGAAGTCTCTTCGCCACCCGCCCAACCGCCGAGCCCGCCGTCCAGGCAGGCTCTCCCACCTCAGAAACGCCCGCGTATGATCCGCAGGCCCGTACTCTTCGCTCTCGCCCTCGGCGTGCTCGCCGGGTGCAAGGACGGCACCGGCAGCGGGAGCCAGCAGCCTCCCCCCGTGGAAGCGCGCCCCCAGATCACGGGCTCCACGCTCACCGCCGGCGGCGAGGGGGTGCTGCGCGGCTCCGCGCTGGACAAGCTCCCCGCGTCGCTCACGGTGGATGGCAGCGTCGTCGCGCCGTCCGCTCGCACCGCCACCGAGATCCGCTTCGCGATGCCCGCCGGTCGCGCGTGCGAGGTGGATGGGCGCCCCGTGCAGGTGCAGGCCGGCACGCTCAACCACACGGGCACCCTCGAAGTCGCTTCCACGCTCGCGCTGCAGGTGGGCGAGAGCCGCGTGCTTTCCCGGGAGCAGCTCGGCTCCCTCTGCCTCCAGCTCCCCGCGGGGAGCGAGAGCTACGTGCTCACCGCGCTGAACCCGAGCCTCGTGGCCGCCGCCGCGCCGGACGCGCTCTTCACCGTCCGCTCGTGGACCGCGTCCGGAGCCGCCGCGAGCTTCCAGGCGTCTCCGAGCGTACCCGCGCCTCTCCGCGACCGGCCGATCCGCGCACCCGGTCCGCTCCAGAACGCGAGCGCCCCGCACAGCTTCTCGGACGCACCGGTCCCATTCGACCCGCGCTACGCCACCGCCACCGTCGGCGACACCGTCACCTGGGCCAACCTCGACGACCCCAACGTCTACTGCGACGAGCCGCGCGCCCGGATCCCCACCTTCCCGGTGATCGTCGCCGCCGTCTCCGCGTCCGGCAAGACGGTGCTCGCCTTCGACGGCCGCAGCCCGCACGCGGCGGCGTGGATGAGCAGCGAGAACCGCGCGCGGCTCACGCGCGCCGCGAACATGATGGACCAGTGGGCCGTCCCGGCCGTCCGCGCCGTGATGGACCCCGCGTACCGGCCGGTCAACGGCGGCGGCGGCCGCTGGTGGCACGTGTTCCGTACCGACGTGGTCGGCTTCGGCACGGACGTGCGGGTCAGCGTCCCCCGCTCCATGTGCGCCTACTCGTCCGAGATGGCCGCGACCCTCTCCACCGACACCCCGCCGCAGAGCGACGGCCAGATGGAGTACCTCGCCGCCATCCTTATCCACGAGTACGCCCATCACGCCGAGGACGTGTACGCGGTCCGCCGCTGGGGCACGACTACGCCACCGAGTACCGCCTCCTGGCCAATCTTTGAGGCATGGGCGCAATCCGTTCAGGAAACCGCGGCGCGCCTGGCCAGCAATCAGCCCACAAGTGCGCGATACAGCGCGCTCGGACCCGGCATTCCCTACCCGGACTTCTATCTCGACGGCTATGGAGAAGCACCGACGAAAAGCCCGTGGGGTGGCGGCACCGGAACCAGCCGCGGCGGCTACTACGACCAGGGCACCCGTTTCCTGATGTTCCTCCGCGAGCGCTGGGGAGACGCCGCGGCCAATACGACGCATGAGCGGTTCTACACGCGCGTGATGGGCCTGCAGGCGCGCGATGTACCGTCGCTCGCGGCGCTCGTCGGGCTCTCTGCGACGGATGCTCTCGATCAGTGGGTGCTCGCTGAAGCCATCGACAATTTGGTCGATCCGGCTTCTGCAACGGCACGCGGTCTCCCTCAGCTCGTGAGTTGGGCGCCCCAGGATCTTGCTCCACTAAGCACGACGATGCTCTCTCGGAACGCCAACGTTTCCCGCGTGTTGAGCGTGGGCCGGGGTAATTACGCGGCGCTTTACGCGTCCGGTGGCGGCGACAATGGGGGGAAGGGGCTTTCCCTCACCTTCGACGCGTTCGGCCCATTGCCGTTCATCGCGCGAATTACTCGTTTTAACTAAAACAAACGACTGAGGTGGATACGAAGACCGGCGCCCCAGCATGGTGCCGGTCTTCGTCCTTTCCACCTCCATTCATCCCCGCCGTACGGAGTCTATCCCTGCTTGAATGCGACGCTTCGCTCTTTCTCGGATTAGCCGGCGTATGGAATCCGTCTGAGCTTTCCGAGAAGAGTCGTTGTCGAGGTACAACTGGCGTGCTTCAGCAGAATACGATCCGCCAGCCAACCTAGCGGCTTCTACTTGGACGGGGTGGGTGGACGCCCACTCTTCCAACCAGTCTAAAAATTGCGGCATTACAGACTCAGGCGACGCGCCCCCTTTTGTGATGTCCAGCGCGGCCTGATTCATCTTCCGGTTAACTTCCGCGTTACTGATCAGGTTCTGCTCGTAAAGCATGCTCGCGACTTCTGTGGACGCCCTTGAGAGAGGCCGTAACGAGCGGTTCGCCTTGGAAGTAGCGCCTTCTCTCCCAGAAACCTCCCGATCGCCAGTCGGATAACATCCGGCAAGCGTGAGGACCGTGGCTACCTTGAGCACCACCCTTCCCATGACTAGCCTCCGCATCAGGACGCGGTGCCGGAGGTTGTTGTACTCTCGGTTCCGAAGCAGTTCTTCACCCCTTCACTACTCGGAACCAAGTGGAAAGCAGAGCCTATCCGGCCTTGGTCGTCCACCACGATGAGCGAGACGTGCTGATCAACGCACCTTCGTGGAGCGATCTCCAAAACGTCTTCTCTACGGGCGTAGCTTTCTCCGGAACCCGCGCCGGGCTCTAGTGACTGCTCGGTGACTTCCCAGTAAGTGTCAATGATGCGGCCGTCGGTACTATGACCAGAGCCCGCCAACCGATGCATCGCACCGATGTTCGTAGCGTGGATCTCTGCTGTTGGTGCCGACGGCGGAGCGGTCAGGCGCTCGAAGCCCTTCTTGCACAGCAATCCGTTCGTTCCGCTGATGCACTCGGAGCCACGCCATTCGGCTCTCGTGTGGTCATAGACCCCGTTTTGGGACGTGATCATGCCGTTGGCGTCCTCCACGTACAGCGTCACACGAGCGTTGTCGGGAACCCAGTGGGGCCCACCATCTAGCACACCCGTGGCTCTACCCAAGTTCGCATTCAGCACGAGCGGATGACGTGCGAGATCAGGCGCTTGGGGCCACCCTCCGGGGCTACTCCCATCCGTATCCAGAACACGCCATATCCCAGTCTGGATGTTCCGGAACGCCCGCTGGTTGTTGCTGAAGAAATCGTAGGTATGATTACTCCCTCCCCAATCATACACGTACCCCGTAATGGGGAGGGTGTTACCCGTATAGGTATAGGTTAGCGCTTCCTTCTCAAGCGGATCGTCCGTGTTCCACCACTTCACGGTGATCGTTGTCCACGCGCGGCGGATCGGCACGTCTCCCTGCGATGCGTTCAAAAGCACTTCCCAGCGAGAATTGCCGGAGGGATGTGAGCACTGATCGTCCCAAGCCACGTCCCAACAGAAGCCGGTGGGCTCATGCCACCAACCGCGATAACGCCACTGCAAGCGGGCGCGCGTCTGTATCAGCGTAGCAACGTCTTGGCAGTTCGGCTCGCTTCTGAGGCTGTCCGCGTCGACCACTACTAAGCAGACTGGGAAACTCGCCTTCGAGTCAAACGCTCGCCGCACTATCGCCGAAGCTGCAGAATCCGCAGCCAGACCAGTACCGCCAATCACAAAGCGGACTCCGTCCCAGTGCAGCCCCTCCAATCCCCACGTCCAGACGTACTTCACGATTTCGGTCCCGACTGGGCTATACGAGTCGCTTCCGTCGAAGTCGATCCACTTCCGGATGTACACGGAACGCGGCGAGATCCAGGAAGCGACTGGGTTGGCGCTTACCACATGGACGGCGTACTCGCCTGTCGCTCGAAAGCGGTTCGATTCCTGATCATACGCTTGCACGGTGGCTGTCACGTCCCCATTCCCCGGCACCCGAGTCGCAGCCTTCAGCACGTGCGAAAAGGTGTAGAACTGCCGCGCCCCGACAGACGCGCACACCGGGTTTTCGGACGCGGATGACAGGAGCACCTCATCGCTCGTCGAAACGGCGACGCACAGCATTCGGGTGGCGTTGCTCTGGTTGCTGACGCGGTACTCCATCCTGCGGGTTTGTCCTCCCCGCCACTGGACGGCGGGGGGAGTGGCGGGGACACGCACGGTTGGGTTGGCCATCTGGAGGGCGGCCGTGACGGTGAACGTCTGGGTGGACGTGATGCTCGCGTCCGCCTGGTCCAGGGCGGTCACGGTCACCTGGTTCGTCCAGGGGTGCTCTGCGTCCGACGCCACGGCCACGGCTTGCGAGACCGTCGCGGTTCCAAAGGGTGTCGCGACCTCCACGCACTCGGGCGCGGACGGCGCGGGCGACACGACGCTGCCGGCGGCGGCCGATCCGGCATTCACCGCGGTGTTGAAGCAGTAGCGTACCGGCACGTTGCTCTGGCTGGTCAGCGTGGCGGCTGCGCGCTCGCTCTGCATGGGAAGGAGGAGCGGGGCGGGGAACGGCGAGATCAGCGGCGCCGCCCGGATCACCCGTGGCGTGACGCGGAACCGCCCGATCGCGAACAGCGATGTCTCACCGGCGTCCTCCACCCGTACCGCCAGATCCGACGGCACGCCGCCCAGTGCATCCACCGGGATCGCGTATGCGAACGACACGCTGCCTGACGCATAGGCGGGGAGGGTTACCTGTGCCGGGTCGGCGGGGTCGGGAACGGCGGCCTGGTTGGACGAGGCGACGGCGGCGGAGAAGGTGCGCGGCGCGTTCGAGCAGTTCTGGATCGAGTAGCCGACCGTCGCCGCGGTGCCGGGCGTCTGCGGCTGCGCGGGCACACCGGTGGGACTGGAGAGCGTCGGCGCGCAGAGGGCGAGAGCGGTGGTGACGCCGAAGGGGGACGAGCTGGCGAGGTCCGCATCGCTCGCGTGCAGCGCGGGTCGGCTGGCGGCGAGGTGGGCCGAGCGCTCCTTCACCCGGAAGGGCAGGGAGACGCTCCGCACCTCGAAGGGCTGGAACGACTCCACCCGCGCGGCACCATCCGCCCGCACGTCCCCGTCCCCGGCCGGCGCGAGGGCGATCTCGCGTGGGGCGTTGGTGCAGTTCTGCACCTGCCAGGTAGCGTTGAATGAGGCGCCGGGCAGCTCGCTGCGGTCCGCGGGCGCGGCGGCGACGGCGGGCGCGCAGATCTCCAGGCGCGTGGTGACGACGAGCTCGGCTGAGGCGCCGGAGGGGGCGTCCACATCCGCCACCTGCAGCGTGGCGCGGCTCACGGTCCCGGCGACGGAGGGGCGCCTGACCCGGTACGTCGCGCGCACCGTGTGCGGACGGTTGCGCGGGAGGACGACCGAGGCGCCGGTGCCTTCGGCGCCGACGAGCGCGAGGTCACCGGTGGCCGCGGGGACGATGCGGAAAGGACGCGGCGCGTTGGAGGTGTTCACGACGGTCCACTCGGAGGTGAACTGCTCGTCCTGTCCGGCATCGCGCGCCGCGGGGGCCGTGACGCGGGCAACACCCGACACGAACTCGGCCGTGGCCCAGAAGCACTGCCGCCCGCGGTACCCAATTGCTTCGGCATCATGCACTTCCAGGCACGCCTGGCGCCGCTCGAAACCGTCGATCTCGGCGTCCAGCCGGTACTCCACCGCGTTCTGCCGCGTCTCGCCGCGAGCGTAGCGCTGGCTGCCCGTGGCCGCTCCGGTGCGCGTCAACCCCGCCTGCTCGGAGGGGGTGAGGACCAGCATCCGCGGCGCGTTGGTGCGGTTGGTGGCGGACCAGGTGACCGCGAGCGGCGCGCCCGGACGCACCGTGACGTCTGCCGGGTGCGATACCTCGGGATCCAGCATCCTCAGCTCCGTGGCGACGCTGAAGAAGCCGCTCCCGACGCGCTCGACGCAGGCGGCGTCGGTCGCCTCCAGCGGGAGCACTGAAAGCTGTCCGGCTTCCGCGCTCGAGTCCAGCCGGAACGCGGCGGACACCGTACGCGAACCGCCCGCGGGTACCGCCACGCTCGCGGGTCCATCCACCGCGGGGACCACGGCGGGGTTGCTGGAGGAGAAGCGGAGAGAGTAGGTGCGGGCGCCGGCTCCGGGGTTCGCCAGGGTGAAGATGCCGGTCCGCGCCGTCCCGGGAAGGGCGCTCTGGTCCGCCGGCGCGGTGACGGCGAGGATGGGGACACCGGCGCACGCGTCCACGCCCGACGGGGGCGCAGGATCGTCCACCTCCACGGTGCCGCCGGGCGCGGTGACGGCGACCTCGCCGGCCGCGGGGTTCTCGGCGGAGGAGGGATCGTCGGGGCCGCCCCAGCACTGGATGCGGTTGAGCGCGTTGGAAACGAAGGGCGAGTAGTCCACGGAGCAGCGCTGCCCGCTCCTGCGGTGGCGCACGCGCAGGTAGGCACGGCGCCCGGCCGCATCCACGCTGTCCGCTTCCACGATGACGCCGGGGGAGCGGCGGAAGCCGAGCGTGTCCAGGTGCGCCAGCGTGCCCAGCGAGCCGGTCCGCTGCCGGAGGACCTGCTGCTGGTTGACGAAGTGCACCAGGTCCTGGCGCATCTCCGCCTCGGCGGCGCGCGCGCGGTGCTGCCCCGCCGCGGCGTAGCCCGCCCCCGCGAGGATGCCCAGCACCGCCAGCACCACCAGGATCTCCACCCCGCTGAAGCCCCGCGGGGTACGAATGCGTGTCATGGGTCGTCGTTGGTTGAGGTTGGTTTCGGTGTGGAGCCCGCTTCAGAGACCCAGCGGGCCGTCCGCTGAGAGGAGGCGGGCCGGGTCGATGCTCTGGTATCCACCGGCACGGCGGGAATAGACCTCGTAGTGCAGGTGCGGCCCCGTGGTGCGCCCCGTCGCGCCCACGTAGCCGATCACCTGCCCGCGGCGCACGCGCACGCCGCTTCGCACCGCGAGGGCGGAGAGGTGGGCGTAGCGGGTGATGAACGCGGTGCCGTGCCGCAGGTCCACTCCCGTGCCGTACGACGGGGACCGGAAGGTGGCGAGCACTTCCCCATCCGCGGTGGCGAGGACCGGCGCGCCGTGTGGCGCCGCCACGTCGATCCCCCAGTGCGGGAGCACGCGCCGCATCACCGGGTGGAAGCGCCGCGCGGTGTAGCTGCTGGTGATCGCTCCGGCGGCCAGCGGCGCCGCGTCGGGGATCCACGCGCGCGCCGAGTCCATGTGTGCGGCCAGGCGGATCTCGCGCTGGCGCAGCTCCGCGTAGCCGGCGCGGAAAGCGAGCGCCGGCTGCATCCCCAGACGCGCCTCCAGCCGGGCGATGCGCCCCTCCATGCGGACCAGCGCCGCGTCCGCCCCCTGGATCGCGCGGGGCTGCGCGGCGAGCCCAGCGCCGACCGCCGCGGCCAGCGCTCCCGTCAACATGCGCCAGGGAGTCATGGGTCCAGCGGGGTGGTGGGCACGCCGCGCGGCGCCGCGGACGGTGCCGCCACGCCGATCGCCTGGAGCGGGGACGCCCCGGCGTGCGCTTCCAGCAGCACGTCCAGGCGCGGCTCGCCACCTTCGGCGTAGAGCCTCACGCGCGGCCCCCTCACGCCCAGTTGGCGGGTGAGCGGAAGCACCTGCTCCGTGCCCGCGTCCAACCGCTCCACCCGCGTGGCGGCGAAGTGCCCCGCCGGGTGCCGCGCCACGCGCGAGGCGTAGATCCGCTCGCCCTCGCGTTCCAGGAGCCAGAACCCCGTCCCCGGCGGCACGTCGGCGAGCGGCACCACCACGCCGTGCGCTTCGGGGAGGCGGTAGCTGCCCGAGCGCGGCACGGCCGAGGAGGCCAGCCACCCGAGCCGAGCCCGCGCGAGCGACGAGAGCGCGCGGCCGAATCCCTCTGGGAAGAAGCACTCGCTCTCGCCCAGCCCCAGCGTGTGGAGCACCAGCCGCGTGGCCTCCGCGACGTCGGGACGCGAGCCGCGCGGGACGTGCACGGCCAGCACGTGCCCCACCCGCAGCGCGCGCCCGCCGGAGCGGAGATCGAGCCCGGCGTGCACGATCTGGCCGGGGAAGGGTGCGTCGGATTCCACGGTCATCACCACCAGGTCGATCTCGCCGTCGTCGTCGCGCGAGGCGGGGATGCCGTCGGGTCCGTCGTTGTCGTACACGCCGAGGTCGATCTGCCGCGACCACCCGTGGAGCGCCATCGACGCGAGCCGCTCCAGCTCGCGCGGCTGCCCGGCGCGCCACTGCGGCGCCACCCGCAGCGGCAGCGTGCGCGTGGTGAAGCGCAGCGCCCCGCCCGACTCGCGGGTAAGCAGGTCGCGCACGGTTCCGCCCTCGCTGCTCCCCTCGCCGAAGAGGTGGGCGGCGAGGGCGCGCTCGTCGTGCGCGGGCACCCGGTTGCCCAGCGCCACGGGAACGACCAGCGCCCCCAGCGGCCCCACGCCGGGAAAGCGGGCGCCGGCCAGCGGTTTGGTGCCGCCTTCGTTGGCCAGCCCGGGCGGCAGCGGCGCGGCGGCGGGATACGTAACCGCCGATCCGGGGTATTCAGTAGGAGGGATGAACGACCCGCGCGATCCGCCGGCACAGGCGGAGAGGGCCAGGAGCGCTACGGCGGCCCAGCGGCGGGCGGAGAGGGAGAGGCGCGGCATGGCTCGGTGCGGAGTGGGTGGCGAACCCGGTGGCGGCCGGGTGGGGGAGCGGGCGGAAAGTTGCGCCCCCTGCATTCAAGATACCCCGGATCGGCAAACAGGCTCACGAACATGGAAAATCCGCCGCTCGACGTGCTCCTCCGCTCCCTGATCGACCACGGGGGCTCCGACCTCCACCTCTCCCCCGGCATCGAGCCGCGCATCCGCGTGGACGGCGAGATGGTCCCGCTGCGCGTACCCGCCTTATCGGCCACGCACATACGGGCGGTGGTGGAGGAGGAGATGGACCCCGTGCTCCGCGACCGCTGGGGCGGCGCCGCCGACCTGGACTTCGCCTACCAGTCCGCGGAGCTGGGGCGGTTCCGGGTGAACGTGTACACGGGGTCGCGCGGCGTGGGAGCGGTGCTGCGCGTGATCCCCTCGGTGGTGCCCAACGCCCAGGATCTGCGCCTTCCCGCGGCCGTCACCAGCCTCGCGCGCATCCCCCACGGGCTGGTGCTGGTGACCGGCCCCACCGGCTCCGGCAAGTCCACCACGCTGGCCGCGCTGGTGGACCAGGTGAACCGCGAGCGCGCCGGACACATCATCACCATCGAAGACCCCGTGGAGTTCACCCACGAGAGCCGCGCATGCATCGTCACCCACCGCGAGGTCGGGCGCGACGTCGCCTCCTTTCCGGGCGCGCTGCGGGCGGCGCTGCGCGAAGATCCCGACGTGGTGGTGGTCGGCGAGATCCGCGACGCGGAGACGATGCAGCTCGCCCTGACCGCCGCCGAGACGGGGCACCTGGTGTTCGGGACGCTCCACACGGGGAGCGCCACCCGCACCGCCAACCGGGTGGTGGATATGGTTCCGCCCGAGCGGCAGCAGCAGGTGCGCGTGCAGTTCGCGGAGGTGCTGCGCGCCATCGTCACACAGCGCCTGGTGCGGAAGCGCGGGGGCGGCCGCCTGGCCGCGTACGAGATCCTCCTCAACACCACCCCCGTCCAGAACAACATCCGGGAGAACAAGCCGGCGCTGATCGAGGGCGCGATGAACGACCGCGCCAGCGGAATGCAGACGCTGGAGCGCGCGCTGGCCGTGATGGTGGTGCAGGGTTGGGTGGAGGAAGACGAGGCACTGGCCGCCGCCAACACCCCGGACACTCTGCGCGCGGAGATCGGCGCGCTGAAAAAGGCACAGAGATGAGATCATCTCCGTGCCCTGTTCGCGATTCACTCGAACCCTTGTAGATCCCCCGGAATTCCTGAGTCCGGACCAGCAGTGCAACCCGGGACTCACTCCGGTTGATTCGCGCGCTGCTGTTGCGGGCGAATGAATTCGCTGCAACAACCACACGAAGTCCGCCTGCGCGGACTGGGCCTTCGGCCCGAACAGAAGCCCGGTAGTCCCCGCAGGGGGACTTCGTGTAGTCGTTGCAGCGGTTTCAACCGCCCGGCAATGCGGCCGCACGCACCGATTCTCCCGAATCTCGTATACGTCCTGAGTGCTGACCAGCAGTTCAGGACCCAGGACCCAGGACCCAGGACCCAGGACCCAGGACCCAGGACCCAGGACCCAGGACCCAGGACCCAGGACCCAGGACCCAGGACCCAGGACTTCAGTTCTCAATCGGACACGCGCGCGCTCGCTCCGGGTCGGCGGGCGGGGCGCCGCCGGGGTCGAGGCGCGCGAGGGCGGCGGCGGGGAGGGCGAGGTTGGTGACGACGCAGAAGTCGCCGCGGCGCGCGCGCAGGGCGGGGTACAGGAAGACCGGCGCCAGGTCCGGCACCTGGTCCACCAGCACCCACTCCGCGCCCGCCTCCCGCGCCGCGCGCAGCAGCGCCGCCGGGTCCGGAGACGACGGGTAGATGCGGCTCGGGTACCCGGAAAGCACGTAAAAGAGCATCGGCTTGCGCGAGAGCACCACGGCGTCCGGCGGGAGCCTGCCGCGCGCCATCATCGGCACGGCCATGAGGTCGTGCCACACGGGGGTGAGGCAGGGGAGCGGATCGCCGTCCAGGTACGCCCCGGTGCACCGCGCGCCGTCGCGCACCCGCTGCGCCGTGCCGGGCAGCACCACCAGCGCGAGCGCACCCGCCGCCGCCATCCCGGCCCACGCGGGCATCCGCACCACGGCGGCGCCGTCGCGCACCGTCTCGCCGGCGTACACCAGCAGGAGGGGGAGGATGGGGAGGAGGAAGCGCTCGCCGGACCAGGTGGCGGGCCACACGAGCAAGAGCCCCGCGTACAGCGGAAGAAAGAGCTCCGCCGCCCCGGCGCGTCCCAGGCGCCGCACCCACCCGGCCAGCGCCAGCACCACGAGCACGCCGCCGGTCGCGACGCGGAGCGGCTCCATCCCGCCGAACATCACCGGGAGATGCTCGCCAAAGTAGTGGGCGAGGTTCTGCGCGATCCGGCTCGCCCATCCCGCGGCGTCCGGCGTACCCAGAGAGGGTTGATAAGGATCGAGATAGCGCAGGTGGGATGTGTATCCCGCCGCGCCCAGCGCCCTTCCGCGCATCCACCAGAGCACCGCCGGCGTCCCCGCGATCACCGCCAGCGCCGCGAGCTCCCGCCAGCGCCGCCGCAGCGCGAGCGACGCCGCGAGAGCCACGATCAGCGGCAGTCCGGCCGAGCGCGTCATGTACGCCACCGACGCGAGCCCCGCGGCCGCGACGGCCCAACCAAGGCGGGACCGCTCACCGGAGTGCTCACCGGGCGCGGCTGCCCAGAGCGCAAAGAGCGCCAGCGCCCAGAACGGGACGTCGGAAAGCACCTGATGGGCGAGCGCCAGCGGGCCCGGGAGGACGGCGAGCAGCGCCCCCGCGGCCAGCGCGACGCCCGGCGTGGACGCGCGGCGCATCCATAGGTACGATGCCGCCACCGCAGCGCCCGAGCACGCAACCGTGACCAGCTTGAAGCCGATCCACGTGCTCACCCCCGCCTTCATGGCGGCCGCGAGGAGGAGGGGGAAGAGCGGGGGATACTGGGTGTGCGGGCGCAGCGCGGGGTCCCAGAACTCCACGTACGCGCCGCGCTCCGCCAGCGAGCGGGCCAGCGCCACGTACGCCGCGTTGTCGCCGCCCACGTACGGCGCCGGCTGCAGCGCGAAAACCGCCAGCACCAGGTGGAGCAGCGCCAGCCCCGCCGCGATCGTCGGGGCGGAGCGGGTGCGCTGCGGAGGGGCGGCGTGGAGCATCGGGAGCGGGCGGAGGGGAGGCGGAGGAGCGCGGCGCAACTTAGCCGGAAGCGGGGGCGCTGCAAGGCCGCCGCGCTCGCTTGAGGCCCTGCGCGTTCGGGGACTTGATCACCGGATGTTTATCGGTTAAATTAGCGAACCGCAAAGAGTTACATGCTACGATGGTGCGCCGGGCCTCCTGTCTCCAGCCGGCGTTTCCCCTGAGTCGCTTCCCAGCGCCGGACCCACGGCGCTCTGAAACGCGAGAATTGCCCATGCGCTCCAACCTCCAGGCCCTCGCGGCCGCTGCCTGCTTCTTCGGTGTCGCCGTGTCGCTTCCGCACGAGTCGCGGAGCGCCACCACTCCGGCCGAGCCGACCACCGCCCGCGCCGCCATCGCGCCCGCTGCCCGCGCCGTGCTGAGCGGCGTCGGGATCGAAAAGGCCGCGATGCCGGATGCGGCCGAGATGACGCAGGCGCAGACCGCGCTGGCCGCGCTCTCCGGGGAAGTGGGCAAGCAGAGCCACCCGGACGCGCTGCGCCTGGCCTTCGAGGCGTACTTCAACTACAAGGCCGAGCACCCCGAGAAGGTCCGCAAGCCGTATCTTTACTTTGTAGACTACGGCCTGGACAGCCGCGAGCCGCGCGGCTACGTATTCGACATGAAGAACCTGCGCGTGGTGGACGGGCCGTTCGCCGTGGCGCACGGGCGTGGGTCCGGCAAGAAGGACGGCGTGCCGACCCGCTTCTCCAACATCGAAGGGAGCGCCACGTCTTCGCTGGGCCTCTTCCTGGCGCAGGAGACGTACGGCTTCACCGGCAAGGCGGGCGGCAAGCGCTACACCTCGGTCGGGCTGCGCATGGCGGGGCTCTCGGGCCGCTTCAACAGCGCCGCGCGCCAGCGGCGGGTGGTGGTGCACGGCGCCCCGTATGTGGGCCCCGGCAAGGCCGGCCGCAGCGAGGGGTGCCCCGCCATGGACCAGGCGCGCGCCCGCAAGCTGCTCCCCAAGATCGGCAACGGCGGCATGGTGTTCCTCTTCTCGCCGGTGGACAAGGCCTGGCTGAAGAACGACCCCTGGGCCCATCGCGCCACGCGGACTGACGCGAACGGGTGATGCGCCGGTGACCCCGTAGTCTGGAGCGGAGGCATGGAGATCGCTGCATCTCCATGCCTCCTTTGTCGTTGCGCAAGATCGCGTGATATCCGGGCGAACCGTATCACAACGCGCGTTGGGTGGTCTCGGTGAAACACGGACCCCGCGGAAAGTGGACACTGTATACCGGGATGGCCGCATCTTTGCGCGATTTGTTTCCCCTGATCTGTAGCAGACCCGCGCCGCAGTATGCTTCCTCCAGAAAGGCGAAGTCTCATGGCCATCGGTGAAATCCGGGACTTTATTGACGCCCATACCCCACGCCTTCGCTCGCTGGAGGACCGTACACGCGGAGAGGCATCCCCCGGCGCCACGCGCGAAGCTCTCACGGAGCTGAGCCTGGCGCTGGAGGAGCTTCGGGTATCGGAAGAAGAGCTGCGGGTGCAGAGCGACATCCTCACGGACGTGCAGCAGGCGCTGGAGACGGAGCGCGAGCGGTACCACGGCTTCTTCACCCACCTGCCGGACCCGTGCCTGGTGACCGACGCGACCGGCGTGGTGCGTGAGGCCAACCGTGCCGCGGCCACGCTGCTGGGCGCCCGCGCGGACGCGCTCGCCGGCAAGCCGCTGGCCGTGTTCGTGTCCGAGGAGGACCGGCGCGACTTCCGCAGGCGGATTATGGAGGGGATCCGCGCCGGGGAGACGGTGGAGTGGATGCTGCGGCTTCACCCGCGCAACTCGCCCGTGGTGCGCATGCAGGTGCGGGTGGCGATGGCGCGCGGCCAGCTCGTGTGGCTCTTTCGCGAAGCGGCCGACGGCGCCGGCGATCCCTCCGCCACGCGTGACGAGAGCTCGCTGCTGGGAGCGATGCTGGACGCGCTGGCGGCGCCGGCGTGCGCGCTGGATCTGGACGGATCGCTGCTGCGCTGGAACCGCGCCGCGGCCGACGCGCTGGGATGGGGGCCGGAGATGGCCGGCGGCGCCTGCCCCGTGCGCTTTCCCGGCGAAGACGGGGGGGGCGAGGCCCTCCTGCGCACCCGCGAGCGGGTGGACGGCGTCCCCGCCGAGGTGACGCGCGGTGGCCAGACGGTGCGGCTGCGCGCCTGCGTGGCGCCGCTGCAGGCGGGCGAGGAGCGGCTGGGCACCTTCATCACCTTCGGCGCGGAGACGGCCGAAGCGCGCTCCGCCGAGCGCGACGACGTGGAGGCCATCCTCGCCCAGTGCCGTGCGGCGCTCGCCGAGGGCGGCACGCAGGCGAGCGTGTACGAGCGCCTGCGGACCTGGATCGCCTCGGGGCTTCACCTGGGGCACCTCCGCCCGGGGAGCCGCCTCCCCAGCATCCGCCAGGTGGCGGACGCGGCCGGCGCCGAGCACCGCGCGGTCGCCGCCGCGTACCGCACGCTGGCCGCGGAAGGGCTGGTGGAGGTCCGAAACCGCCAGGGTGCGTTCGTGGCGGGCAACTGGGAGCCGGCGCCGCCCGTGCTGGGTGAGACGGCCGAGTGGCTGGCCGGTGTGCTGGAAGGCGCGTCCGGCCTGCGCATCCGCGTTCCGCAGCTTTCGGACGTGGTGGCGCGGTGGACGACCTCCGCGCGCATCCGCTGCGCCTGCATCGAGTCGGTGGAGGACGAGCGGGCGGCATTGGTGGCCGAGATGGCGGGGCAGTGGGGGATGGATGCCTTCGCGGTGACGCCCGATCGCGTGCGCGCGGACGGGCGGGGCGCGCCGGAGGCGCTGCACGGCGCGGAGCTGATCGTCACCACCGCCTTCCACGCCACCGAGGCGCACGCCGCCGGCCGCTCGCTGGGCGTGCCGGTGCTGGTGCTCGCCGCGGGGGCGGAGATGGTGCAGGCGGCCGAGGAGGTTCTTGCCCAGGGTCCTCTCACGGCCGTGGTGGCGGACCCGGCCTACGCCGCGCGCCTGCGCTTCCTGCGCGGCTCCGAGCGCCTGCGCGTGGTACTGGCGGACGACGCGCCGGCGCTGGCGTCGCTCGCCGCGGGGGAGTGCGTGCTCCTCACCCCCGCGGCCCGGCAGCGCCTGGGGACCGACGCGCCGCGGATGCTGGTGCCACTCCCGTCGTTCGTGTCGCGGACGCCGGCGCGGGTCATCGCGTCGTTCCTGATCCAGCACAACCTGGCTCCCGCGCGCCGCCGCGGGTGAGCGGCGCCAGCCGTGCAGCGGAGGCGGGGGGCCCGGAATGGGTCCCTCGCCTCCGCGTTTTTGTCCCTCGATGAGATCGCCTGCTTGAGAGTTCTCCTGGTGCTGCTGGGCCTGCTGGCGGGATGCTCGCCGCGGCGGGTGGCGGAATCGCTGCTGCTGGGCAGCCACTTCGCGCTCACGCAGGGCGTGGCGTACGGCGCCGACGCGCGGCAGAAGCTCGACGTGTACCGGCCCGTGGAGGCGCGCGGGGCCGTGCCCGTGGTGGTCTTCCTCTACGGGGGGCGCTGGAACAGCGGGTCCCGCAACGACTACCGCCTGGTCGGCGACGCGCTCACCCGCCGCGGGTGGGTGGCCGTGATCCCCGATTACCGGCTCGCGCCGGCGGTGACCTTCCCGGCGTGGGTGGAGGATGGAGCCCGCGCCGTCCGCTGGGTGCGCGACAACGCCGCGCGCTTCGGCGGCGACTCCGCGCGGATCTTCGTGGTGGGGCACTCCGCGGGCGGCCACACGGCGGCGCTCCTGGCGCTCGACGAGCACCACCTGCGCGGCGCGGGTGTGCCGGCGGGGGCGGTGAAGGGCTTCGTCTCGCTCGCCGGCCCCGTGGATACGCCGTGGACCGATGCCGACGTGCAGGCGCTGATGGGCCCGCGCTCCGGTTGGGCCGCCACCTACCCCACCACGCACGTGGATGGCGCCGACCCGCCGCTCCTCCTCCTGCACGGCGGCGGCGACAAGACAGTGTCCGCGCAGAGCTCCGTGCGGCTGGCTGCGCTCATCCGCGAGCGCCGCGGGTGCTCGCGGGTGGTGGTGTAACCGGGCGTGGGCCACGTGCAGATCGTGGCCGCGCTCGCCGCGCCGCGCCTGGGGATCGCGCCCGTGCTGGACGACGTGGACGCGTTCGTGCGCGACCCCCGCCGCGGCGCCTGCCCCGTGTAACCGGAAAGCGCTGCGCGGCAACGGTTTGTGGCTCGGAGTGTGCAAGGGGGTCCGCTCCCGATTTTGCACCCCGAACCGGAGAGGGAAGATGGCGCAGAACGACAATCTCGGCAGCACGGGCGGCATTGGCGGCACGGGCGGCACCGGCAGCACGGGCGGCATCGGCAGCACGGGCGGCGTCGGCAGCACGGGCATCGGCAGTACCGGCGGGATCGGCGGCACCGGCAGCACGGGCGACGTGGACGACGAGTTCGGCGTGTACGACGTCCGCTACTACCGCGCGGACTTCGACGGCAACACGGCGCGCCCGGAGACCCACACCTACGAGCAGGCGCGGACGGGCTACCTGCTCGGCCACACGGCCGCCACCAACCCCACCTACCAGGGGCGCCCCTACACCGAGATCGAGGTGGAGCTGGAGCGGAGCTACCAGCCGCAGGGCGAGACGCGCTGGGAGCACGTGCGCGACTACGCGCGCCGCGGCTTCGAGTGGCGCTCGCTGCTGGGCGGGCTCGCGCTGGCCGCCGGCGGGTGGTGGGCGGGGAAGCAGTTGCTGGACGCCTTCGGCGACATGGGTGAGGAGGACGAGAAGGAGTACCGCACCCACTTCGAGAGCTACCCGGCGCGTCCTGACAGCCTGACGTACGACCGCGCCCGCGCGGGGTACACGCTGGGCCACGTCGCCTCGCGCAACCCCACGTACGCGGGCCGCACCTTTGACGAGGTGGAGCCGGAGATCCGCCGCGGCTTCACCGGCCCGCACGCGGGGCAGTACGACCTGCTGCGCGACTTCTGCCGCTACGGCTACGAGCGCGGCACCACCCGCCGCGCGTCCACGGGGCTGGCGGATGGGCTGGGCGGCGGCCAGGCCGCGGGCGGGCTCGGCGGCTCGGCGGGGCTCGGCGACAACACGCGCGGCGTCGGCGACATCGGCGGCACGCTCTGAGGACCCCGCTGACGACAAAGGCCCGGGAACCGAGGTTCCCGGGCCTTCGTGTGTGCGTCCGCCGGCCCGTCAGGGCGCCGCGGGTCGTGCGGCGCGCTTGCGCGGTGCTCCGCGCCGGGCGCGGGTGCCCCGGTCGCCGCGGGCGGCCGCGGCTTCACGCTCGGCCTGCAGCGCCGCGCGGGCTTCGGCGCGGGCGGCCTTGCGCCGGGCGCGCCCGTGCTCGCGCGTCTCCTCCAGCTCCTTCAGGAACGTCTCGGAGGCGGTGGCGAACGCCCCCCGCTTGCGCAGCTCCGTCAGCAGCACGCTGGTGAACTCCTGCACGGCGCGGCGCAGCGAGCTGTCCGACGCGTAGCCGCAGGTGTACGCCACCGAGAGCACCGTCTGCCCCTGGTCGTCCAGGAGCTCGCAGGCCAGCAGCACGCGCATCCACGCCAGGATGCGGCGTGGGGGCGGCAGGTCCGCCTGCTCGGCCCACCGCAGCAGCGTACGCTCCGAGAGCCGCAGCGACGCGGCCAGGTCGCGCCCGTGGCCACCCTCGGCCACCACCTCGGCGGCGGCCATCAGCAGGGCGCGCGCGCGGCCGGAAAGGTTCGCGGGGAGCGAGCGCTCCAGCAGGCTCTGCAGCGGCCGTCCCTGCGCCGCGCGCAGCCGGCGCGAGATCGCCTCCAGCGTGTCTTCCTCGTCCAGCGCGATGATCTCCTTCACCCCCCACTCGCCCAGCGTGCGCAGGTCCCGCATCCGCCCGCGCTGCACCTCCAGCGCGGCGATCACGGTGGCGGTGGGGAACTCCCACAGCAGCGAGCGCAGCTCCGGCGCCAGCTCCGCCTCCGACCCGTAGGTGCGCCGGTACGGGTCCACCACCACCAGCGCCGCGGGCGGGGACTCCTGAAGCGTGGTGCGGAGCACGTCCCAGTCGGAAACGAACTGGGTCTGGAATCGCTGGCTGCCGATGCGCCGCATCCGCTCCTTGAACACGGAGTCGGGATGCATCACGATCAGGGGTCTCAGGATCGGTTGCATGATGAGTCCTCGCCTTGTCGTCTCACGTCATACATCAGATACGACAAGTGTACTCGCTTGCGGCCGAAAAGTCCAGTTTTTCCTGTGTTCGCATCCATCCGCCTCCCGGGGCGGGTGTCGGAAAGTGGAAGTGTTGCGAACGGAAAGGAGGCGCGGAGAGTGGTCTCCGCGCCTCCGTGCCCGCTTCGTGGGGTGCCGTCAGGCTTCCTTTGCCTGCTCCGCCTCCGCCCGCTCGCGCGCTTTGCGCCGGTCGCTCGCGGCGCGGCCGCGCCCCATGAAGATGCTCTCCGCGCCCAGCTCCTTGTACTCCGCCAGCTCGCGCAGGAACGCGTGGGTGGCGTGCTCAAAGGCTCCCTCGCGGCGCAGGTGAGTGGGGATGGTGCCCAGGAAGTCCTGCATCGCGCGCCGCAGGCTGCTGTCCGACGCGTACCCGCAGGCGCACGCCACGCTCAGCACCGTGCGCCCCGGGTCGTCCAGGAGCGACGAAGCGAGCAGGATGCGCATCCAGGCCAGGATGCGGCGCGGCGGGGGGAGGCCGGCCCGCTCGGCCCAGCGCAGCACCGTGCGCTGCGACAGGTGGAGGGCGCGGGCCAGCTCGCGCCCCTTGCCGCCCATGGAGACCACCTCGGCGGCCGTCATCAGCAGCGTGCGCGACCGGCCGGACATGGTGGCGGGGAGCGACCGCGCGAGCAGGTTCTGCAGCGGGCGCCCCTGCGCCAGCCACAGCCGGCGGAGCATCCCCTCGGCGGTGTCGTCTTCGTAGATGGAGATGACGTCCGCCACGCCCCACTCGCCCAGCGTCCTCAGGTCGTGCGAGCAGCCGGCGCGCACCTCGATGGCCGCCACCACCGTCACCGAGGGGAACTCCCACAGGAAGCCGCGCAGCTCGGCGGTGAGCTTCCATACGCCGCGTGCGTTCTTCCGGTAGGGGTCCACCAGCAGGAGGGTGGACGGGGGCGCCTCCGCGGCCGCGGCACGCAGCTCCGGCCATGCGCTTACCGTCCTGCAGCGGAACGATTTCGCGCCGATCGTCAGGACGCGCTCCCTGAATGCACCATTTGGGTGCATCAGCAGGAGCAAACGGCGGGGCGTGGCCATGACGTGTCCGGAATTAACTGGAGCCAGACGAAAGAAGAATGGGCAGCCGGGTGCCCCGATGCACAAATTTGCTGTGCGTCACGCGGTCACCGCGTCCTGCCCGAAAAACTCCCCGCACATCGGATTATCAGCAATGAAGACCGTCCGCCTTCTTCTCGCCGCCATCTCGCTCGCGACGCTCGCCGCCTGCGGCACCCAGTCGATCACCGCCCCCGAGGGCGGCGCCCACCGCGACGTGACGCCCATCGACGCGACCATCACCGTTCCGCCGATCACCCCCGACGGCACCATCCTGTCGACGCCCGGCACCACGTGCGAGGGGACGGTCGTAGTGACCACCGACGCCAACGGCAACGTCGTGGTGACCTGCCAGACGGACACCCGCGGCGGCGGCTACATGGGCTCCGGCGGCTGAGGCTCGGCTGAGGCCCGGCGGCGGTCCGGCGGGAGCCGGACCGCCGCCGTTTTTCAGGCGGCCGCCGTCAGCTCCAGCGTCCGCACCATGTTCGCGGCGAAGAGGTCCGCGTCCTGGGTGCCCGGTGTGGAGCTGGCCTCCACCGCGTGCTCGATGTTGCGCCCCTTGCGGATGGACTCCAGCAGCGTCTCGGCGCTGAACATCACCTTCGCCTGGCGCTGCTCGGTCGCGGTGGCCAGGGCCTGTTCCGCGGCCTGCTCCGCCCGGTCCCACTCTCCCAGCGAAGAGGCTCCACGGGCGAGGTCCAGCATGGCTCCCGGGATCACGTCGCGCACCTCGGGGTCCTTGGCCAGGCGGCTCGCCTCCACCCACGCCTTCCGGAAGCTCTCCCGGTCTCCCATCCCGCCCGCCGCGCGCGCGCTGCTCGTCACGTTCATGATGCGGTTGCGCATCCGGGTGAAGTGCGGGCGCAGCGCCTGGAACACGGCGAATGCACGGGTGAAGTACCCCTGCTCCATCCACATGTACGCCACGTCGTGCGCCAGCATGGGCACGCGCTGGTCGCTTGCGCCGTACGCGCGGAACGCGGCCTTGGCGTACTCTTCGGCCGCGCTCTGGCGCCCCGTTTCCGCGGCCACCACGAACAGGTCGTGCGCGGCCATCCCCTGCAGCTCCGGAAGCCCCTTCCGCCGTGCGGCGCGCAGGGCCTTGATGTGCATCCGGTGAGCGACGGGGAAGCTGCCGCGCTTCACCGCCATGTTGCCCAGCGCGAGGTAGGCGCGGGCGTACGTGTCCCAGTCGCCCACCTGGCGGGAGATCATGATGGCGTGGCGGAACCAGGTCTCGCCGCGCGCCATCTCGCCGCGCTCGCGGGCCACCTGGCCCACCTTGAGGGCCAGCGCCGCGCTGCGCGGCAGGGCCAGCGCCGCCGCCTGCGTGAACGAGAGGGCGGCGGCGCCGTTGCGCTCCTCCTCCGCCCACTGGGCGATGGCGCTGCACGCGCCGGCCACGGTCTCGCCCGGCGTGGTGTCGGCGGCGGCCAGCAGGCCCGCGATGGCCGAGAGCGGCTCCGCCAGGTCCTGGGGGATGCGCGCCGCCGCCACCTCCGCGAGGCGCTTGCGGCTGGCCTCGGCGGAGAAGAGGCTCGCGCGCTGCTCGGGCTCGGCGGTGGCCCAGAACATCACGTTGCGGTAGGCCTGCCAGAGGAGGACCCCCGTCTCGCCGCCCACTTCACGCAGGATGTCCATCCCCTCCAGCGACTCGGAGCCGCGGATGAGGGGAGGCGGGGTGCGCCAGCGGCGGGGCTCGCGCTGCGCGGCGGTCTTGGCTCGGGCGGTTCTCATAAAGCGGTCTCCTTGTCCCCCTGTGGGGGTGCTCGGTCTGTACACTTTCGGTAAAGGATACGCGGCGGGACACGCCTGCGCCAGTTTCTCGATACCCCAGCCGCCGGTTTTGCGCGGCCCCCCGGTATCGAATCCGACGCGTCGCGCACAACGTGCCGCCCCACGCACCAGGATCGTACATCTGGGACTTTTGCTGGCGCGCTGGTATACACCGCGCCTGTCCGCTCCGGTTCCTTTTTCTACGCGCCGGATGCCGCGGCGGATTCTTCGCGCCCCTCATGGGACAGGACGATCTCCCCGTCCACTGCGTCAACCCGGGTGCGCCCGCCGTGCTCCAGGGTTCCAAAGAGGAGCTCGTCGCCCAGGGGGCGGAGGATGCGCTCCTCGATGAGCCGCGCCAGGGGCCGCGCCCCGTTGGCGGGGTCCAGCCCGTGCTCGGCCAGCCAGGCGCGCGCGGCCGGCGTGAGCTCCAGCTCCACCCCGCGGCCGGCCAGCCGCTTCCCCACCTCGTCCACCATGCGGTCCACGATGCGCTCCATCACCGCGAGCGCGAGCGGGGCGAAGGGGATGCGCGCGTCCAGCCGGTTGCGGAACTCGGGCGAGAAGGTGCGCTCGAAGGCCCGCGCGTCGTCGTTGGGGGCCGCGTCCGCGCCCGTGAAGCCGGGGCGCCGGCGCGAGAGCTCCTCCGCTCCCACGTTGCTGGTCATCACCAGCACCACGTTCCTGAAGTCGGCCTGCTTGCCGTTGTTGTCGGTGAGCCGGCCGTAGTCCATCACCTGCAGGAGGAGGTTGAAGACGTCCGGGTGCGCCTTCTCCACCTCGTCCAGCAGCACCACCGCGTGCGGGGTGCGGCGAACCGCCTCGGTGAGGAGCCCCGCCTGGTCGAACCCCACGTACCCCGGGGGGGCGCCGATCAGCCGCGACACCGTGTGCCGCTCCATGTACTCGCTCATGTCGAAGCGGACCAGCTCGATCCCCATCACCTCGGCCAGGGAGCGGGCCACCTCCGTCTTGCCGACGCCCGTGGGGCCGGTGAAGAGGAAGGAGCCGATGGGCTTGCGCGGGTCGCGCAGGCCGGCGCGCGAAAGCTTGATGGCCGATGCGAGCTGCTCGATGGCGCGGTCCTGGCCGAACACGCGCGCCTTGAGCTCGGCCTCCAGGGTGCGCAGCCGCTCCCGGTCGCTCCCCGCCACAGTGCGCGGGGGGATCTGCGCCATGGTGGCCAGGATCCGCTCCACCGCTTCCGCGTCCACGGTCGCCGCGCCGTCTTCGCCCGCCGCCAGCTTGGCCTCGGCGCCGGCCTCGTCCATCAGGTCGATGGCCTTGTCCGGCAGGCGGCGGTCGTGCAGGTAGCGGCCGCTCAGCTCGGCGGCGGCACGCAGCGCCTCGGGCGCGTAGCGAACGCCGTGGAACTCCTCGTAGCGCTCCCTGAGCCCTTCCAGGATCAGCACCGTGTCTTCCACCCCCGGCTCGGGCACGTCGATCTTCTGGAAGCGGCGCGCGAGGGCGCGGTCGCGCTCGAAGTGCGAGCGGAGCTCCTCGTGCGTGGTGGAGCCGATGCAGCGCAGCCCCGCCGCCAGCGCGGGCTTGAGGAGGTTGGAGGCGTCCATGCTCCCCCCGCTGGTGCTGCCGGCGCCCACCAGGGTGTGGATCTCGTCCACGAAGAGCACCGCGCCGGGGCGCTCTTCCAGCGCCTTGAGCACCGCCTTGAGCCGCTCCTCGAAGTCGCCGCGGTAGCGCGTGCCGGCCAGCAGGGCGCCCATGTCCAGCGCAAAGATCTCGGCGCTCTGCAACGGTGCGGGCACTTCGCCGCGGTGGATGCGCAGGGCCAGCCCCTCGGCCAGCGCCGTCTTTCCCACTCCCGGATCGCCCACGAACAGCGGGTTGTTCTTGCGGCGCCGGGCGAGCACGTGGATGGCGCGCCCCAGCTCACGGTCGCGGCCGATGAGCGGGTCCACCCGCCCCTCGGCGGCCTGGCGATTGAGATTGACGGCGAAGCGGGCCAGCGCGTCACTCTCTTCGCGCTCTTCCTCGTCCGCGTCGCCGCCGCCCGCGGGTACGGGAGCGGGTGCGGCGTCCGGCGGGGCGGAGGCGCGGCGCATCAGCTCCATGCGGTCCGCGCCGGCTTCCTGGAGAAAGTGGACGGCGAAGGAGTCGGCCTCGTCCCACATCGCCACCAGCACGTGGGCGCCGGTCACCTCGTCGCGGCCCGAGCGCAGCGCCTGGAGCGCGGCCTGCTGCACTGCGCGGCGGAAGCCCAGGGTGGGGGAGCTGGCGTCCAGCGGCGCGCCGGCGCCGGGCTTCATCTCCTCGTCCAGGTACCGCTCCAGGCGGCGGCGGAGGCGGTCGGCGCGGGCCCCGGAGGCTTCCACGGCCGCGGCGGTGGCGTCGTCGTGGAGGAGGGCGAAGAGGAGGTGCTCCAGCCCGGCGTAGGCGTGCCCCCGGCGGGCCGCTTCCAGCACGGCGAGGTGAAGGCTCACCTCCAGCTCCGGGCGCAGCGCGGGGGTGGCCATGGCTACTCGGGCTCCACGCTCAGCACCAGGGGGAAGCCCTCGCCCCTGGCCTCGGCCGAGACGCGCTCCACGCGGGTCTCCGCTTCGTCGCGGGTGTAGGTGCCCGCTACCCCGTACCCCGCGTGGTGCACCTGCAGCATGATGTGCGTCGCCTCGGTCGTGGTCTTCTCGAAGTGGCGGACGAGGACTTCCACCACGAACTCCATGCTGGTGTAGTCATCGTTGTGGAGGAGCACGCGGAAGAGGCGCGGCGTGCGCGTGGCCGGCCGCTCGCGCACGGCGACCCCTTCTTCCCTCTCAGGCCGCACCGGCGGCCGCTCCTGCTCGCTCATCGCACAAATCCGGCGGCGTTTCACTTCCCTCTCCCGACGACGGCGTCGCTGCGCCTGCAACTGCTGGACCCGTAGGTGCGTGCTACAGTATCACACGAAACGTTCGATGTTGCAACAGGCATAAACGAGGGGACTGCTGGCGGAGGTGCCGTACGGGCAGGTGCGTGAGTGCGTGAGTGCGTGGGTGCGTGGGTGCGCTGTTTACCGACGATCGAGCGCTCAGGACTCAGTACTCAGGCTGCTTACCGAATCTCAGAGAGTCGGGGGGTGTCGGATCCGCCGAGCAGGAGCGAATGATAGCGGTCTGCAAATCAGTCTGGAGCAAGCTTGTACCCGGAGTGCGCGAAATAACCTCGTGCATCCGATTCGCTGATCCGGTCGAGCAGAGGACCGAGCGCGAGTTCAAGCGCTTCTGGGCTCCGCAGTGCAGCTGTGCGAAACAATGCTTTGAGCTTGCTCCAGGCCAGCTCAATCGGGTTCAGCTCCGGGCTATAGCGCGGCAGAAACTCCAGTGTACAGCCGGCCGCCTCGACGGCTTTGCGCAACGCCGTTCCGCGGTGGGCCTGGAAGTTGTCCAGCACCAGGGTCTGGCCGGGCCGCATTTGAGGCAGCAGCACTTGTTCGACGTAGACCTGAACCACGTCGGCATCCGCACTGCCTCGGTAGCTCATGGCAGCCGCGATCCCCTTCAGGCTCAGCGCTCCCAGGATCGTCAGCCGCTTGTGCTGCAAGGGAGCTGTTCCCGGAGCGCGTGCCCCGCCCAGCGCACGTGCGCGGGTTCGCACCAGGTTCGTGTAGACCGACGTCTCGTCCAAGAAGACCAGATCCTCGGCGGAACGCTTCTGAACCACTTCGCTTTGGTACGTGACGCGCTCCGCCACGACATCGGGCCGGCTCTGTTCAGCGGCGCGGAGCGCTTTGACTTTTTCGGCGCAGTCTCATCTGCCCCAGCACGCGGCACAGGTGGTCCGGGTGGTAGCGCCGCCCGGTGCGCTCGGCATAGGCGCTCGCGTACTCTTCGAGCGTGAGATCGTTCTGTTCCGCCACCAGCCCGGCCAGAACGCTGCGGTCCAGCTGCGAGGCGACTCCACCGCCGTGGGGCAGGGGTGCGACCCCTAAACCTTTGGCCCTGCGGCTCTGCCAGGTGTACAGCGTGGACTCGCCGACGCGAAGCAGCTGCGCGATCTCTTCGCGCTTGAGAAAGCCCTCTTCCATCAGCGCCAGGGCTCGCTCACGTAGATCCAAGGAGTATGCAGCAGGCATTTGAACCTCTCCCGATTGAGACGCGATCGGCTCGCCGCATACTTTGAGCCGGTTGCCTCTCCAGTCGGATGCAGACTGCTAGAATTCGCCGCTGCAACCACGCGAAGTGCCCCTGCGGGCACTGTGTTCTGCGAGCCATGGTCGGCGGGGTACGGTCCGCGGGGGCGGAGTTCGCGTAGGTCAAGCGGCGAATGATGGAATTCGCTCTTGGAGAAGCGCACTCACGCACTCACGCACTCACGCACTCACGCACTCGCAGTCACGGAATCGCCACTCCCAGGCCGCCGCCCTCGGTGACGAAGCCGGCTTCGGGCATGCGCTCCAGGAGGCCGATGCGGGTGCTGAGGTCGCGGAGGCGGTCGGAGGCGTCGCGGATCTGCTGGACGGAGCGGGTGATCTCGGGCTGGCCCTCGGCGGCGCCGGATGCTTCCATCAGGTGCACGGTGCCGGCGACTACCGCGAGCGGGTTGTTGAGCTCGTGCCGCACCGCGCGGATCAGCTCGGCGACGGGGACCGCCGAGGTGCGCTCGGCGGCGGGGGGGGCGGCGAGGAGGGCGGCCAGGGTGCCCGGCTCCGCCGCGTCGGGGAAGGTGTCCAGCCGGTAGCGCTTCACGCGCCCCGCGGCGTCGGTGGCGGACAGATCCAGGCGCGCGGGGCCGCCCGCGACGGTGAGGGCGCGCACCACCCGCTCGCGGTCCGGGGCGGACACGCGCTGCGCGAGCTCGGCCACGGTGCTTCCCCACGCCTTGCCCGCGGCGCCCCAGCGGATCTCGCCCGTGGCCAGCTCCACGCGGAAGACGAGCTGCCCCGTCTCCGCGGCGACGGCGTCGTAGGTGCGGCGCCAGGCGGCCGTGTCGCGGTCGTTGCGCCACGCGTCCACGGGGATGCGGCGGGCGCGTGCCTCGGCGAAGGCGCGGGCGCCCGCCAGCGCGGAGGCCGCGAAATCCACCACCAGGGCCAGCTCTGCGCGCTCTTCGGGGGTGAACGGGGAGGAGCCGCAGGGGCGCACGACCAGCAGGACGCCGGAGGGGCCGCCGGGCGCGGGGAGCGCCGCCGCAAGCGCGGGCCCGGCGCCGAGGTCCTGCTCGCCCGGGTAGGCGTGCGGCTCGCGCGACAGGTCGATGGTCTCGCGCCAGCCGCGGTGAAGGGCCGCGCCGCAGAAGCTTCCTTCGCCGGGGAGGAGCTCGCCCTCGAACGGGGCAAGGATGCCGGAGCCGGCGCGGAGGGCCAGCAGGTCGCCGGGCTCGGCCGTGGCGGTGCTGGCGGATGCGCCGAGCAGCGCTCCCGTTTCGTCCGCAAGGGTGCGCAGCAGGCGGCCTAGCTCCGCCGGGCAGGCGACGCGCTGCGCGATCCGCTGCAGGACCGCGAGGACGGCCGGGTAGCGCTCCGGGGAGACGACTGCTGGAATGGGGAACGACTCCGTCCCCGGCGTGGCGGGGGCGGGGGCCGTTTCCGTGCTGCGGAAAGGCATGGGACCTGTGCGGTTCACGTTCGGCGGCTGGCCGATCTCCCGAGGGAGACACCCGGCTCTGCGACCCCGCCTCGCGGCGGGTGTGCTATTGTCGTGTGAAACCTTTGTGGAACAACTATAGGCTGATGGAGCCCGCCTGCGCAAGCTTCACGTGCGCGCCCACCCGCTCCATGAGCACCGGGATGTAGCGCGTCCCCACCGGCGCGGGGAGCCCCGCGTCCAGCGCCGCGCCGAACGCGGCGACCACGTGCGGGTCGAACTGCGTCCCCGAGCAGCGCTCCAGCTCCGCGCGGGCCTCGCCGTGGGCGCACTTGCCGCGGTACGGGCGGGTGGTGACCATGGCGTCGAAGGCGTCCACCACGGCCAGGATGCGGCCGGAAAGGGAGATCTCGGTGCCCGCCAGGCCGAACGGGTAGCCGCCCCCGTCCCACCGCTCGTGGTGGTGGAGCACCCCCTGCGCGGCGGAGCGCAGGAAGGCGCTCCGCTCCAGGATGGCGGCGCCGATCAGCGGGTGCCGCCTCATCACCGAGGTCTCCTCCCCCGTGAGCTCGCCCGGCTTGCGCAGGATCTGGTCGGGAACGCCCACCTTGCCGATGTCGTGGAGGAGGCCGCACACCACCAGGTCGCGCAGCGCTTCCTCGTCCAGCCCCAGCGCGGCCCCCGTGGCCACCGCGTACACGGTGACGCGCTCCAGGTGGCCCCCCGTGTACGCATCGCGCGCCTCCACGGCGTTGGCGATGGTGAGGAGGCCGTCCATGAAGAGGTGCTCGAGCTGCTGCGCCTGCTCGGCCACCCGCTCCTCCAGCATGCGCTGGTAGGCGCGGTTCTCGGCCACCAGGCGCTGGTGCTCCAGCGCGCGGCGGGCGGAGAGGATCACCTCGTCCACGTTGAAGGGCTTGAGCAGGTAGTCGTCCGCCTGCAGCCGCAGGGCGTCGATGGCCTGCTCCATCGTCCCCGCGCCGGTGAGGAGGATGAACGCGACCGAGTCGTCCAGCGCCTTGACGCGGCGCAGGAGCTCCAGGCCGTCCATCTCCGGCATCATGAGGTCGGCCAGGATGAGGTCGGCCCCCTGCACCAGGAAATGCTCCAGCGCTACGCGCCCGTTCTCGGCCACCGAGAGCACGTAGTCTTCGCCCGCGAAGGTGTCCGCGAGGACGCGGCGGATCCCGGGTTCGTCGTCTACGATGAGGACCCGCGGCCGGCCCGTGCGCGGGGGAAACAGCGGCAGAGACATCGCGGGGCAGAGCGGGGAGTGCGGCGGTGCTGCGGGGGAGGGTGGAATGTAGCGGGTAATCGTGCGCGCACCAAGAACTTTCGAACAGAAGTGCGTGAGTGCGTCGGTGCGTGAGTGCGCTCCAGCAGGAAAACGCACTCACGCACCAACGCACTCACGCACTTCTTACGGCAGCAGTCCTTCGCGGGGGCCCATGAAGCCGAGCACCAGGAAGGAGATCACGACCACCCAGATGCAGGCGTAGAGCACGGCGACGATCCAGCGCTGTTCCAGGATCTTGGGGAACAGGATGGGCTTGCCGGCGAACTTGCCGCGGGGCTTGCTGGGGAAGAAGAAGGTCTTGTACGTCTCGATGGTGGCGACCGAGTAGCCGGCGCCGGCGATGGCGATGTAGATCCAGTTGGTGGTGAAGAAGGCCATGATGATGGCCCAGCTCAGCGCCACGCCGGGGCTGCGAAAGAACTTGAAGGTTTCGAAGCCTTCCACCGGCGCGTCTTTCCAGGCGCCGCCGAACGCGGTGAGCCAGCCGCCGATGGAGCCCACGGTGATCAGGACGAGCCAGGGGTTGGCGTCCGGGTACGTCTGCATCAGGCGGTTGGCGCCCCAGAGCAGCGCCACCAGGATCACCAGCACGGCCACGAAGAGCGACCAGCGCACGGCGCGGCTCTTCACCGGCTTGCCCAGGATGCCGAACTGCATGGGGATGAAGTACTTGGACTGGTCTTCCTCGCGGATGAACGTTTTCCACAGCTCCAGCGTCAGCCGCTCGCCGGCGTACACCAGGCCGAAGAAGACGGCGAGGTGCGACGCGGTGGAAAGGTCCAGCTCCACGATCCGCGAAAGGATCAGCGCCACGATGGTCGCGGTGATGATGCTGCGGGAGTACTTGAGGAAGGTGAAGCCCTCGTGCGGGGCGTCCTTGTACATCCCCCACGACGAGGTGTGGGCGCCCGCGAGGAGCCCGATGAGAATGGCAGGCATCGATCCGTTCATGAGTTTGGTAGAGGGGTCAGCGGTCCATGGAGGCGTACAGGTCTTCCAGCAGCTCCATGTCGCGGCGCGCGGCGTGGAAGGTGAAGCGCGGCTCGCGGTTCTCGCGCAGGGCGGGGATGAAGTCCCGCCACATGGCGGCATAGCCCGGGATGTCGCCCGGGCCGGGGAGCGCCACGCGGCGGCGCCGGCCGCGCACCGCCAGGAAGACGCCGTTGGTCTCAAAGGTGGCGGCGCCCTCGGTGCCGTACAGCGCGGAAAGGCGCAGCCCCTTGAGCGGGGAGCCGATCTCCCACGAGTAGGCCAGGGTGCCCACCGCGCCGCCCTCGTACTCGAAGACGGCCAGGGTGGTGAGGTCGGGCTCGCCGGGGCGCCCGCCGGGGCGGTACCCGGTGGCGCGGCGCACGGGGAGCCCCAGGTTGGCCATGAAGTTGACCCAGTGGATCCCGCCCTCGAAGAGCGCGCCGCCCCCGGCCAGCGACATGTCGCCGCGCCAGTTGGCCACCGCCTGCTCTTTGAGGGCGTTGATGGTGAGGAGGCGGGGCTCGCCCACGTCGCCGCGCTGGATGACGCCGCGCAGCGCCTCGGCCATCGGCTTGTAGAAGTAGTTCTCCGCCACCATCACCCGCCGCCCCGCCGCGTCGCGCGCCGCCCGCACCGTGTCGAAGTCCGAGGCGTGCAGGAAGGGGGGCTTCTCCACCACCACGTGCTTGCCCGCGGCGAGCGCCGCCAGGGTGAGCTCCAGGTGCGTGGTGGGGGGCGTGGCGACCACCACCACGTCGATGCGCGGGTCGGCGATGGCCTCCTCGTACGAGCCGAAGGCGCCGGCTCCCCCGGCCTTGCGCGCGTACTCCTCCGCCCGGGCGCGGCTGCGCGAGGCGTAGAAGAGGCTCACGCCCTCCATCCCCTTGAGCCGCTTGGTGTGGAGGCGCGTGGCGAAGCCGCACCCCAGGAAGGCGATCGCCGTCACCCCGCGGCCTCCGCGTGGGCGGCGTGCGGTGAACCCGCCAGGAGCCGGCCCACCCGCAGCGCGTTGGCCGCGATGGTGAGGCTGGGGTTCACCCCGGCGGAGGTGGGGAAGCAGCTTCCATCCGTCACGTACAGGTTCTCCAGGCCGCGGAAGCGGCATTCGGGGTCCAGCGGGGCGGTGCGCTCGTCGCTGCCCATGCGCACGGTGCCCACCGCGTGCGAAAAGGTGCTCACCTTCCAGGTTACGGTGCCCCACGCGCCCGCGCGGCGCAGGATCCGCTTGGCGCGCCTCACCAGGGCGGCGCGCGCGGCCAGGTCGCGCGGCGAGTAGAGGCTGGTGACGCTCATGCGCGGCAGCCCCCAGCGGTCCCGCGCGCCGAAGTCCACGCGCACCCCGTTCTCCGGCCGCGGCTGGTCTTCGGCGATGGAGAGCAGCCCCGTCATGTGCCCCACCAGCGGCGCGCCCAGGCGGGCGAGCGGCTTGGGGAGCCCCACTTCGAGCATGGCGGCGGGCGGCCCCATCACCTGCTGCAGGTTCCCCAGCTTCCCCCGCGGCGCGTCGCGCTCATCCACCCCGAAATAGTAGTCGTGGATGGCGAGCTGCTTGTGGTGCTCGTTGGCGGGGTTCGGGTTCATGGGGAAGATCCCGTACGTCATCGCGTTGCAGTGGCGCATCAGGTAGCGCCCCACCGCCTGCCCCGCCGGGTTCATCCGCTCCAGCCCCGAGGCCAGCAGCAGGTGCGGCGTGGCGAGCGCGCCCGCCGCCAGCACGAAGCTGTCCGCGTGGAAGTGCAGGAGATCGCCCGTGGTCCGGTTGCGGCACTCGACGGCCGCGATGCGGTCTCCTTCGGCCACCAGGCGCACGGCGAGGGTGTCCGGGAAGAGCACCATCCCCCGCGCCACCAGCTCCGGGACCATGCGCGTGGCGATGTCGTTCTTGGCCCCGATGGCGCAGGCGAAGGCGTCGCAGGTGGTGCAGCGCTGGCACCCGCCCGCCTCCGCGTAGTTGATGGCCAGCGGGATGGGGAAGGGGTGCAGCCCCAGCGAGCGCGCCGCCTCGCCGATACGCCGCGAGGGCTCGGCCAGCGGGGGCGCGGGGTGGGGATACGGGGCGCTGCGCCGCGGCTCCGTGGGGTCCACGCCCGCGGCACCGGACACGGCCAGCAGCCGCTCTGCCTGGGTGTAGAACGGCTCCAGCGCGTCGTATCCAAAGGGCCACGCGGCAGACGACCCGTCCACGATCTCCGGCGCCACGGCGAAGTCGCGCTCGCGGAAGCGGAACGACGAGCCGCCGTAGTACACCGAGGGGCCGCCCACGCAGGTGCACAGGTTCTGCTCGGCCCAGCGGCGGCCCTGCAGCACGCGGAAGGCACTGTCGGGCGCGTAGGCGGGGGTGCGCACGAAGGCGCCCTCGCCGGCCCAGTTGTGGGGCCCGCGCTCCACCCAGCCTCCGCGCTCCACCAGGGCCACGCGGTGCCCTGCGGCCACAAGCTCCCACGCCGCCATCGCGCCGCCGAAGCCGCTGCCGATCACTACGGCGTCGAATTCCAGGGATGTAGGGGACGCTGGCACAGGCAGAAACCGCTGGAGCGAATACAGGGGATAAGCCGCGTAAGTTGCGGCAAAGTGCCGATCCGCGCCAGTGCCGGGACTGCGATCTCACACAGAGGCACGGAGACACAGAGAGGGAGCGCTTACGGTTCGAGCGGGTTGTAGCTGGTGTCCAGGCGGTCCAGGGCGGGGAGCGGGGGGAGGGTGCGGAGGTGGTTGGCGCGGACGTCCAGCTCGCGGAGGGCGGGCAGGGTGGCGAGCTCGGCGGGGAGGGCGGTGAGGTGGCAGGCGAAGAGACGGAGGGTGCGCAGTTGGCGGAGCTGGGCGATCTCCCGGGGGAGGCGGGTGATGCGGTTCTGGTAGAGGGAGAGGTGCTCCAGGGAGGGCAGGGAGCAGATGATGGGGAGGGCCTGCTCCCAGTCCATCTCGGGGCAGTTGGCCAGGCTCAGGGTGCGCAGGGCGCGGAGCTCCGCCAGCGCGGGCGGGAGGGCGCGCAGCGGGTTGACGCCCAGCACCAGGGTGTCGAGCGACGGGAGGCGCGCCACGTCCGCCGGGAGCTCGGCGAGGTCGTTCTGCCAGAGGTTGAGCACGCGCAGGCGCGGCAGCGTCCAGAGCTCCGCGGGGAGCTCGCGGACGCCGGCCGCGTTCACGACGAGGCGCTCCAGTTCGCGCAGGGTGCCGATTTCGGCGGGGAGGCGGGGCCAGGGGGCGCCCGTCTCGCTTACCGCGCGCACGCCGGCGGGTGCGGCGAGGGCGCGCGCCAGGGAGATGCTCATCCGGCGCGCGCCCTCACGCTACTCAGTGGCCGGCGGCGGCCGCGGCGGGGCCGTGGGGGAGGAAGAAGAAGGCGATCCCCAGGATGATGTACACGGCGAGGAGCTGGATGCCCTCCATCCAGTGGCTCTCGCCGTCGTTGGCGCAGAAGGCCATGATCCCGGCCGACGCCACCACCGCCAGCACCTCCAGCGGGGTGAAGATCAGGTCCATGGGGCCGCCCTTGCCGATGAAGTAGCTCAGGAAGACCAGCACGGGGGCCACGAAGAGCGCCACCTGGATGGACGAGCCCACCGCGATGTTGATGGCGGCGTCCATGCGGTTCTTGGCGGCCATGATGATGGCCGTGGAGTGCTCGGCGGCGTTGCCGATGATGGCCACCACGATCACGCCCACGAAGACCTCGCTCCACCCCAGCGACTCGGCCGTCTCGGTGGCGGCGCCCACCAGGAACTCGGCCACGATGGCGATGCCCACCGTGGCGATGAGCAGCTTGCCGATGGACCTGCCCAGCGGCTTGGGGGCGTGGGCGGGCGCCTCCGGCGTGCCCGCGGTGCCCTCGCGGTCGCCGTGCGGGTCGCCCATGTACAGGTGGCGGTGGGTGCGCAGCGTGAACCAGAGCGAGGCGATGTAGGTGAGGATCAGGACGATGGAGATCTCGAGCGACAGGTTGCGCTCCGCCGCCGTGGCCGTGTTCCCCACCAGCATGTGGAAGACGGCGGGCACCACCAGCCCCACCGCGCTCAGCACCAGCAGGGTGGAGCCCAGCGACGCCGCCGTGCGGTTGAAGCGCTGCGTGTCGAAGCGCAGCCCGCCCACCAGCGTGGCCAGGCCGAACACCAGCAGCAGGTTGCCGATGATGGAGCCGGTGATGGACGCCTTCACCAGGTCGTAGAGCCCCGCCCGCAGCGCCACGATGGCGATGATGAGCTCCGCCGCGTTGCCAAAGGTGGCGTTCAGCAGCCCGCCCACCCCCTCGCCCACGCGCTCGGCGATCTCCTCGGTGGCGTGCCCCATCTGCCCCGCCAGCGGGATCACGGCGAGGCAGGAGATCACGAAGATCCACATGGGCGGCGAGTGCAGCACCCACTCCATCACCATGGCGATGGGGACGAAGACCAGCAGCAGGTTGAGGGCGTTCTCGGCCGAGATCAGTCGCTTCGCCACTCGGTGTTCCTCGCGGTTTGGGGGGGTGGGTCGGGAGCGCGCACACGTTACCTAGCGCGCGCGGCGGGCGCAACCGGCGGCGCGTGTTGCTCGTTCCCGCGGTGCGCCTTATCCTGGGCAGAGGACCTTCCACCTCCCTCACCTCATCCGCCATGCGCCTCTTCGCACTCTTTGGCCTGGCGCTCGGCCTGGCCGCCCTCCCGTGCCCCGCTCACTCCCAGTCTAGCCCGAACCCCGCATGGACCGGGGAGCTCGCCGTCTTCTCCGGCAATGTCCTCCTGGGCGGGATCGTAGCCGGGGTGGCACAGAAGACGCGCGGCGGATCCTTCAGCGACGGCTTCACCCGCGGCGCGGGCGCGGGCGCCGGGGTGTACGCCGGGAAGCGCATCGCGGCGGCGCGATGGCCCGGCGCGGGGCTGCTGGGGAGGCAGGTGGCGTCGGTGGGTTCGTCGGTGGTGTACAACGCGGGGCAGCGGCGGGTGTCTTTCGACGAGGTCGCGCTTCCGCTGGGGCCGGTGCGCCTCTACTTCCGCCCGCGGGGCGGCGGGCCCCGGTTGCACGCCCGGGTAGACGCGCTGGCGGTCGCCAACCTGGCGTACGCCGCCACCCGCCCCGAGCTGGAGTGGGATGCGGGGCGGACGCTGTCTTCCGGCGGTGCCGTGTTCCGCGCCCCTCGCCACACCTTCCGCGGGGGCGGCGAGAGCGCGCATGGCATCTCGCTCCCCGGCGCCGTCCTGTTGGGGGCGGTGGTCCGCACGGTTGACGACGACGGGCTGTTCGCCCACGAGCGCGTCCATACGCTCCAGACCGACCAGCTCTTCCTCGCGGTCGGACGGCCCCTGCAGGACTGGGTGGCCAGCCGGTCCAGGCCGGCGCGCAAGATCAGCCGCTGGGTGGACCTGGACCTGGCCGTGCCGCTGCAGGAGCTGCTCACGCTGGGGCTGGAGGAACACGACCACCGCCCGTGGGAGCTGGAGTCGTACCAGCTTTCGGGGGTCCGGTGAGGGCGCGCGCCGCGCTCTGCATTCCGCTGCTGCTGGCGGGGTGCATCGACTTCCTGGAGGTCTCCGGGCCGGCCGGCACCTCGCAGCTCTCCATCACGCTGCGTACGGGGAACCCAGGCCCCGTAGACTCACTCTCCGTCTCGGCGCTGCTGGTGGTGGGCGGCGGCGGCAAGGTCCGTTTCGCCGAAGGGGGCGACACGCTGCGCGTCGCGGGGCAGGCGGTCCCCGTCACGCGCAGGGCATCCGGGTCGCTCGACTACGAGGCGCGCCTGGTTCTTCCGCAGGGGGCGCTGCGCGCGCCCTTGCGGGTGGAGCTCCCGCGCCCAGACGGCGCTCCCCTCCCCGTGTCCGCGTTCGAGGTGCTGGTGACGGTGCGCACCGGCCCGGACACCCTTTCGGTGGCGCCGGGCACGGACGTGGTGCTCCCCCTGCGCCGCGGCGAGAGCCGCGATCTCGTGCTGCGGTCCGAGTCGTGGAAGCTGGTGGCGACGCGGGGCCAGCGCACCACGGAGCTGAGGGCGGACGCGCCGATCCCTTCACCCCTGGTGCTGCCGGCCGAGCTCCTCCCGGTCGATCCGTCGCGGCGGATGGCGGCGGAGCTGTTGGCGGAGCGTACCTACAGCCTGGGCCCCACCGGCGCCCCGCCCACACTGGTCGTGATCACCAAGGCGCTGCTGGGCTGGACGGTGCGGCTCCCAAACGCGCCCTGAACCCGTACCCCCGCCGAGCGGTACCTGCCGGGCCCGCACCCCGCGCCGGGGAGCGGGCTCTTTCGCGCGCCCGCGGCGGGCGGTAGTCTGCACTCTGGAGCCGGCGCGAGGGCGCGGCCCGGGTGCACGGCAACGGGAGAGCTGCATGTTTCGCGACGACCTGCTGGCGGAGAAGGTGGTGCTGGTGACGGGGGGCGGCTCCGGGCTGGGGCTTTCCATGGCGAAGCGCTTCGCCGCGCTGGGCGCGCGGGTGGCCATCACCGGGCGCAGCGAGGAGCGCCTGCGCGGCGCGGCGGAGCAGATCGACGCGTCGGGCGAGCGCGTGTTCGCCCTGCCGTGCGACGTGCGCGAGTTCGCGCAGGTGGAGGCGATGGTGGCCGCGGTGCTGGAGAAGTGGGGCGGGGTGGACGTGCTGGTGAACAACGCCGCCGGCAACTTCCTGGCGGCCACCGAAGACCTTTCCCCCAACGCCTTCCACGCGGTGGTGGGCACGGTGCTGTACGGTACCTTCCACGCCACGCTGGCGGTGGGGCGCGCCATGATCGAGCGCGGCCGGGGCGGCAGCATCCTCAACATCGCCACCACGTACGCCTGGACGGGGTCCGCGTTCGTGATCCCCTCGGCGGCGGCCAAGGCGGGGGTGCTGGCGATGACGCGCTCGCTGGCCGTGGAGTGGGCCACGTACGGCATCCGCTCCAACGCCATCGCCCCCGGCCCGTTCCCCACCGAGGGCGCGTGGAAGGCGCTGATGCCCACCCCCGAGCTGGAGGCCGAGGCGCGCAACCGCATCCCCATGAAGCGCTTCGGTGAGCACGAGGAGCTCACCAACCTGGCCGCCTTCCTGGTCTCCGACGCGTCGCCCTACATCAACGGCGAGTGCGTGACCATCGACGGGGGCGAGTGGCTTGCGTCGGGCGGCGAGTTCAACGGCTTCACCCGCATGCCGCGCGAGGCGGTGAAGGGCGCGCTGCGGGGGATGCGGAAAGGCGGGGAACGGGGAACGGGGAACGGGGAACGGTAACTGCCAGGCGGGAGAAAGCCGGGCTGGTTGCTTCTTCCCGTTCCCCGTTCCCCGTTCCCCGTTCCCCGTTCCCCGTTCCCCGTTCCCCCAATGAACGCTGCACTGGTCGCCATCGGAGACGAGATCGTCGCGGGGCTGACGACGGACACCAACTCCGGCTTCATCGCCGGGGAGCTGCGGGCGCTGGGCGTGGAGCCCGTGGCCGGCTTCTCGGTGACGGATGATGAAGACGCCATCGTGCGCACGCTGGAGCGGGCGCTGGAAGGGGCGGAGCTGGTGGTGTGCACCGGCGGGCTGGGGCCCACGGCGGACGACCTGACCACGGCGTGCGTCGCGCGGCTGGCCGGGCGGCCGCTGGTGATGCACCCCGAGTCGCTGGCGCACATCGAAGGGATCTTTCGCGCCCGCGGCATCGAGATGCCCGCCAACAACCGCAAGCAGGCGCTCGTCCCCGAGGGGTGCACCGTCATCCCCAACCCCACGGGCACGGCGCCGGGGGTGATCTGCCCCGTGGAGCGCGGCGGGCGCACCTGCTTCGTGGCCTGCCTCCCCGGCGTGCCGCGCGAGATGCGGCGGATGGCGCGGGAGACGCTGGTGCCGTGGGTGGCCGCCCGCAACCCGGGGCGGCGCTTCGTGTCGCGCGTGTTCAGCACCTTTGGGCTCGCCGAGAGCAAGCTGGACGAGCTGCTGGTGGGCGTGGTGGATCCGGGCGAGGCGCGCCTGGCCTTCCGCGCCGCGTTCCCGCGCGTGCAGGCCCGCCTTACCGTGAGCGGCGCGCCAGGCGAGGAGCTGGAAGGGCGGCTGGACGTGCTGGAGGCACGCGTGCGCGAGCGGCTCGGCGCGCACCTCTACGCCATCGGCGACGAGGGGATGGAGGAGACGGTGGGCCGCCTGCTGCGCGAGCGGGGGATGACGCTGGCGGTGGCCGAGTCGTGCACGGGCGGGCTGATCGGCCACCGCGTGACGGACGTGCCGGGGAGCTCCGCGTACTTCCTGCTGGGCGTGGCGACGTACTCCAACGACGCCAAGGAGCGCGTGCTGGGCGTGCGCGGGGAGACGCTGCGCGAGCACGGCGCCGTGAGCACCCATACCGCCGAGGAGATGGCCGAGGGGGTGCGCCGCCTGGCCGGCGCCTCGCTGGGCGTGTCCACCACGGGGATCGCGGGGCCCGGCGGCGGCACCCCCGAGAAGCCGGTGGGCACCGTGTGCATCGGCGTGGCGTGGGAGGGCGGCGTGTGGTCGCGCCGCTACGACGTGGGCGACCGCGGGCGCGAATGGGTAAAGGGGATGACGGCGCAGATCGCCCTGGACCGGGTGCGGCGCCACCTGCTGGGTGAGGCATGACCCGGGAACCGAATGCGTCACACAGAGGCACGGAGGCACAGAGGAGCGAATCCCTGGTCCGCCTCAGCAAGTGGATGAGCCTGGTGCTCCGCCACGAGCCCGCGAAGTTCGGCGTGGAGCTGGACTCCGCCGGGTGGGCGCGCGTGGACGACCTGCTGGCCGCCGCCGCGCGCGCCGGGGTGCCGCTGGACGCCGCCACGCTCCGCCGGGTGGTGGAGGAGAACGACAAACGGCGGTTCGCGCTGAGCGGCGACGGCGCGCGCATCCGCGCCAGCCAGGGGCACTCGGTGGAGGTGGAGCTGGGATTGGAGCCGGTGGAGCCGCCGGCCGTCCTCTTCCACGGCACGGCAACGCGCTTCCTGGACTCCATCCGCCGCGCGGGGCTGGTGCCGGGGAGCCGCCAGCACGTCCACCTCTCCGCGGACGAGGCGACCGCCACCACCGTCGGCGCGCGCCACGGCCGCCCCGCCGTGCTGCGCGTGGACGCCGGGCGCATGCACGCGCACGGCTACCGCTTCTTCCTCTCCGCCAACGGCGTGTGGCTCACGGACGCGGTGCCGGCGGACTACCTGTCCTTTCCCTGACCGGCTGACTTCTCTCTGTGTCTCCGTGCCTCTGTGTGAGACCCAAAGTGACTTCCAACGACCTGAACTGAGATGAATCAACCTTTCAAGACCGTGCTCATCACCGGCGCCTCGGCCGGCATCGGGGCGGCGTGCGCGCGGGCGTTCGCGCGCGAGGGGGCGCGGCTGGTGCTGGCGGCGCGGCGCACGGAGCGGCTGCAGGCGCTGGCGGAGGAGCTGGGCGCCGAGTGCCACCTGATCGCCCTGGACGTGCGCGACGGGGAGGCGGTGGCCTCGACGCTGGCGGCGCTGCCCGCGGAGTGGGCGGAGGTGGACGTGCTGGTGAACAACGCCGGGCTGGGGCGCGGGATGGAGAAGCTGCAGGAGGGTACGATGGCGGACTGGGACGAGATGATCGACACCAACGTCAAAGGCCTCCTCTACACCACGCGCGCGCTCACGCCGGGGATGGTGGCGCGCGGGCGGGGCCACGTGGTGAACATCGGCTCCGTGGCGGGGCACGAGGTGTACCCCGGCGGCGCCGTGTACTGCGCCACCAAGCACGCGGTGGGCGCCATCACCCGCGGGTTGCGCATGGACCTGCTGGGCACCGGCGTGCGCGTGAGCACCGTGGACCCGGGGATGGTGGAGACGGAGTTCAGCGTGGTGCGCTTCAAGGGCGACGAGGAGCGTGCCCGCCGCGTGTACGCCGGCATGACCCCGCTCACCCCGGACGACATCGCCGACGCCGTGCTCTGGTGCGCCACGCGCCCGCCGCACGTCAACATCGACGAGATCATCCTGAAGCCCACGGACCAGGCCAGCGCGACGCTCGTGCATCGCGGGTAGGGACCGCGGGGGGCTCACACAGAGGCACGGAGGCACAGAGAGGAAACGTCTTCTCGGTGCGAGACACTTGCCCCGGAGGCGCGCGGCGCAAAGGTTGGGGGGATGTTCTATCTCCGCATGATCGCCGCCGCCTTCGCCTTCGTGGCCGCGTCCACGTACGGTGTGGCCATCGCCCTCGTACGGCGCGACCGCTCGCGGGTGGCGCACGACTACGCGCAGCTCCTGGCGAGGTGGATGCACCCCATCTTCCGCCAGACGGTGACCGTGCACGGCGCGGAGCTGCTGACCGCGCTCCGGCCGTGCGTCTTCATCGCCAACCACCAGAGCCTGCTGGACGTGCCGGTGCTGGGCGTGTGCTTCATGCCCGGCTCGGTGGTGATCGCCAAGAAGGAGGTCCGCTCCGTTCCCTTCTTCGGCTGGCTCTACACGGTGACGGGCAACCTGCTGATCGACCGCGGCAACACCGCGCAGTCCGTGGGGATGCTGCGCGCGGCGGAGGACGCCATCCGCGAGCGGCGGGTGGCGGTGTGGATCTTCCCGGAGGGGACGCGGAGCAGCGTGCCGGGGGAGCTGCTTCCCTTCAAGAAGGGGGGCTTCCGCATGGCCGTGGCGACGGGCGCCCCGCTGGTGCCGGTGGTCGCCTCGCCGTTCAAGCCGCACTCGGACCTGGTGCGCCGCCGCCTGGAGCCGAACCACATCGACATCCGCGTGCTGGAGCCGATCCCCACCGCCGGGCTGGGCGAGGCGGACATCCCGGAGCTGATGCGGGAGGCGCACGCACGCATGGCCGCCGTGCTCGCGGAGATGGCGGCGGAGCGGGGGATCGCGGCGGGAACGGCGGTGTCACACAGAGGCACGGAGGCGCAGGGCTGACCTCAGCCCTGTGCCTCCGGCGCGTCGTCGTAGTCGGGGGCCGCGAGGCCGAAGGCGTGGAGGACGGCGCGCTCCATCCAGCGGTCCACGGCGCCGCCGATGTAGGCGGGGAGGGCGGCGACCTGCGCGGCGGTGGCGCCCTGCACCCACGCGTCCTCGCCGCGCTCGCGCAGCTCCACCGTCTCCATGGGGACGAGGACGTGGCGGTCTTCCTTGAGGTTGAAGAGGTCGTCGGCCAGGTCCACGGAGATGAAGCGGATCTTGAGGGCGACCGGGTCCACCAGCATCTCGCGCACGGTGCCCACGCGCTCGTTGTCGCCGGCGAACACCGTCCAGCCGCGCGGGTCGGGCGCGCCGCGGGCCAGCTTGAAGTCGCGCGCCTCGCTCAGCGGCACGATGCGGTGCTCGCCCACGTCCTCCGCGTTGGGCGCGTCGCCGTAGAAGCGCGGATGGGCGCGCTCCATCTCCTCCAGCACGGCGGCGGTCACGGGCACGGACCCTTCGTAGGCGGGGAGCGCTTTGATCTGCTCGCTCGTCCACGGCGACACCACCAGCGCGCGCGGCCCCCACTCGACTACCTCCGCGGGCACCAGCACCTGCTTGCGAAAGAGCCCCAGGTTCACGGCGACGAAGCGCATCTTGCCGTCGCGGGTGAAGAGCAGGTCGGCCAGGTCCCCCACCTTGTTCCCCTCGCGGTCGGTGACGTCCCATCCCACGAGGTCGCGGGTCCGCAGCACCTCGGCGCGCGGCGCGGTCGAATCGGTCATCGTTGCTCCTGGGTTGAGCGAAGAGGCGCGACGTGGTCCGCGGGCCCCCACCCCCCGGCCCCCTCCCCCGCGTGCGGGGGAGCGTGGGGGAGGGGGAGCACTCCCGGTGGGCGCGAATGGCTCCGTCGCGGCGGGCGGGCAGGGAATCCCCACGTAGCCGGCAGCGGACAGGCGCTACGGCGCCGGGATCACGAGGGTCTGGCCCGTGCGCAGGCCGTCGCTCTCGCCGAGGTCGTTGGCGCGGCGGAGGGCGTCCGTGGTGACGCCGTAGCGGCGGGAGAGGCCGTAAAGCGTCTCGCCGGCGGCGACCGTGTGCGTGCGGCGGCGCGCGGGTGGTGTGGCCGGGCGCTGCGTGGGCGTGGACGGCGCTGCGGGGCGTGCGGCGGTGGCGCCCACGGGGCGCGGTGCAGGCGGAAGGCGGAGCACGGCGCCGCGCTCCAGCCCGTCGGCGGTGGCTTCGGGGTTGAGGGCGCGAAGCTGGGCCGTGGTTACGCCGTAGCGCCGCGCGATGGCGGAGAGCGTCTCGCCCGCAGCCACGGTGTGGGTGCGCGGGCGGGGGCGCGGGGCCGCGGCGGTGTCGCGGCGCACCGGGGGGCGGCTCGCGGCGCTGTCGCGGCGAGCGGTGGCGCGGCTCGCAGTCGTGGTATCGCGGCGCGCGGCGGTGCGGCTCGTGGCCGTGGTGTCGCGGCGGGCCGGGGTGCGGGTGCTGGCGACGGTGTCACGGCGCGCGGTGGAGTCCGGGCGCGTGGTGCGGCGGCGGGGAGCGCTGGCCGTGTCGCGTGCGGCGGTGCGCGGGGCGCGGGCGGTGCTGTCGCGCCGCACGGGAGCGCTGTCGCGGCCGACCGTGTCCGGGGTCTCCGTCACCTCGACGTCGGTGGGGCGGGCGCGGCGCTCGGATGCGCCGGCCCACACGACCTCGCCCTGCACGCGGTGCGGCGTGGGGCGGCCGGTGGACTGCACGGCGAACGGCGCGGCCCAGCGGGAGGGGCGCGCGGGCGCGGCCTCGGCGGGCACGGAGTCCGCGCGGACCGTGTCGCCGGCTTCCGCCGTCTGCGCGTGCAAGACGGACGCGCAGGCGAGGAGGAGCGCGGCGAGCAGCGGCGCGCGCATCATCGCGCGGGCACCCGGGCGCGCCGGTGCTTGATGTACTCGTAGACCCCCGGAAGCACCGAGAGGATCACGATCGCCACCACCACCACCTCGAAGTTGCGCTTCACAAAGGGCACCGCGCCAAAGAAGTACCCGGCGAAGAGCATCGACGACACCCAGAGCAGCGCGCCGATCACGTTGAACAGCAGGAACTTGGGGTAGTCCATCCGCGACGCGCCGGCCACGAAGGGGGCGTAGGTGCGCACGATGGGCATGAAGCGGGCGAGGATGATGGTCTTGCCGCCGTACTTCGCAAAGAACTCCTGCGTCTTCACCAGGTACGCCGTCTTCAGGATGCGCGCGTCGTCTTTGAACACGCGCGTCCCCACTGCCTGCCCGATCCAGTAGTTGACGGTGTCGCCCAGGATGGCGGCCACCATGAGCACCGACCACAGGACGAGGATGTTGAAACCCATCTCCGGGTTGGCCGCCAGCGCCCCGGCCGCGAAGAGGAGCGAGTCGCCCGGCAGGAAGGGCGTCACCACCAGCCCCGTTTCGCAGAAGATGATTGCGAACAGGATGCCGTACGCCCAGGGTCCGTACTGGGTGATCAGCGCACCCAGGTGGACGTCGAGGTGGCGAAAGTAGTCGAGCGCCTGTGTTAGAAAGCTCATCCCGGTCCGCCAGGGGGAGTGCGTCCGCGGCGCGCGGGAGGGGACGTCCCTCCGTGGCCCGCGGGAGGCGGAATGCTATCCTAAACCGTGCCAGTCGCCAAGGGGAAGTGCGGAAGACCCAGTGCCGAGTGCCGAGTGCCTGGTAACAGAAGTCCGGGGTCCTGGGTGCTGAGTCCTGGCCGAAGGCGCCACTGGGCACCAGACACTGGGCACTCGGCACCGGGCACTTCCTCCTCGCTTGACGGCCGCGTTAACCTTGCTGCATGACGAATCTCAACACCCAAGAGCCCTTCTCGGGCGACGAGTCGCTGCGTTACGCGCGGCACCTGATCCTTCCGCACGTGGGGCCCGCGGGGCAGGCGCGGCTGCGGGCGGCGCGCGTGCTGGTGGTGGGGGCGGGGGGGCTGGGGTCGCCGGTGGCGATGTACCTGGCGGCGGCCGGCGTGGGCACGCTGGGGATCGTGGACTTCGACCGCGTGGACGCCACCAACCTGCAGCGCCAGGTGATCCACGGCACGGGCGACGTGGGGCGCCTCAAGCTGGACTCGGCCCGCGACCGCATCGCCGAGATCAACCCTCACGTGCACGTGGAGGGCTTCCCCATCCGCCTCAGCTCGGCGGACGCGCGGGAGGTGGTGCGCGGCTTCGACGTGGTGGTGGACGGCACCGACAACTTCCCCACGCGCTACCTGCTGAACGACGCGTGCGTGCTGGAGGGGAAGCCCAACGTGTACGGCTCCATCCTGCGCTGGGAGGGGCAGGCGTCCGTGTTCTGGGCGCGGCAGGGGCCCTGCTACCGCTGCCTCTTCGCCGAGCCGCCCCCGCCGCACCTGGTGCCCAACTGCGCGGAGGGAGGCGTGATGGGGGTGCTGCCGGGGATCGTGGGCTCCATCCAGGCCACCGAGGCGCTCAAGCTGGTGCTGGAGGAGGGGGAGACGCTGGTGGGGCGGCTCTTGCTTTTCGATGCCCTGCGGATGAGGTTCCGCGAGATGAGGCTGCGCCGCGACCTGGCGTGCCCGGCGTGCGGAGAGAATCCCACGATCCACGAGCTGATCGACTACGAGCGCTTCTGCGGAGTCGCGGAGGCCCCACCGGAGCTTGCGATGCAGGATGGAGTGAGCGAGATCACCCCCGCCGAGCTGAAGGCCCGCCTGGACCGCGGCGACCGCGTGACGGTGGTGGACGTGCGCGAGCCCTGGGAGTGGGAGATCGGCAACCTGGGCGCGCACGGCGCCCGCCTGATCCCCCTCAACGACCTCCCCAGCCGCATGGACGAGCTGAACCCGGAGGACGAGATCGTGATGCAGTGCCGCTCCGGCGCCCGCAGCCTGCGCGCGGCGGAGTTCCTGGCGGGACAGGGCTTCGGGCGCGTGTCCAACCTGGAGGGCGGCATCCTGCGCTGGTCCGACGAGGTGGATCCGTCGATTCCCAAGTACTGACAGAAAGGCCTCACACAGAGACACGGAGGCACAGAGACGAGCTCTTCTCTGTGCCTCTGTGTCTCTGTGTGAGGCCCCAATCGGAGGACGCGTTTTGACTCTACCCTTTACCGATCCGGTGCTGATCGTCGCGACGGCGACGATGATCTTTCTGATTGTGCCGCTGGTGGCGGAGCGGGTGCGCGTGCCGGGGGTGGTGGGGCTGATCCTGGTGGGGGCGGCGGTGGGGCCCAACGGCCTGGGGCTGCTGGGGCGCGACGACACCATCGTGCTGCTGGGGACGGTGGGGCTCCTCTACCTGATGCTCATGGTGGGGCTGGAGCTGGACCTCCACGAGTTCGCGCGCTTCCGCAACCAGAGCCTCGTCTTCGGCACCCTCTCGTTCGTCATCCCCGGCGTGCTGGGGGCGGCGATGGCGCTGGCGATGGGGTACCGGCCCGCGTCCGCGCTCCTCGTCGCCTCCGCGTTCTCGTCGCACACCCTCCTCGCCTTTCCCATCGCCAGCCGGCTGGGGATCGTACGCAACGCGGCCGTCACCACGGCGCTGGGCGGCACCATCCTCACCGAGGTACTGGCGCTCCTCCTCCTCGCCGTGGTCGTGAACGGGCGGGGCGGGCGGCTGGACCTGGCGTTCTGGGCGGGGCTGGCCGTGCCGTTCGCCGTGTACGTGGCGGTGGTGCTGTGGGCGCTGCCGCGGCTGGGGCGCTGGTTCTTCCGGAACCTGGCGCGCGACGGGTCCGCGGAGTTCATCTTCGTGCTCGCGTCGCTTTTCGTGGTGTCGTACGCGGCGCACTACGGCGGGGTGGAGCCCATCGTGGGGGCGCTGCTGGCGGGGCTCGCGCTCAACCGGCTGATCCCGGAGCACGGCGCGCTGATGAACCGCATCCACTTCGTGGGCAACACCATCTTCATCCCCTTCTTCCTCCTCTCGGTGGGGATGCTGGTGAACGTGCGCGCCCTCAACTCGGCGGACGCGTTGGGGTTCGCGGCGGCGCTGGCCTTCGGGGTGACGCTGGCCAAGTGGGTGGCGGCGCGCGTGGCGCAGCGGGTGCTCGGCTACACGGCCGACGAGGGATGGGTGGTGTTCGGCCTCTCCGTGCCGCACGCGGCGGGCACGCTGGCCATCGTGCTGATCGGCTTCGAGGTGGGGCTGCTGGACCAGGCGGAGGTGAACGGCGTGGTGCTGATGATCCTCGTCACCTGCATGGTGGGCCCGTGGGCCGTGGAGCGCTTCGGGCGCCGCGTGGCGCTGGCCGAGGCGCGCCGCCCCCACGACGCATCTTCGGCGCCGAGCCGCATCCTGATCCCCCTGGCCAACCCGTCCACCGCCGAGCGGCTGGTGGAGCTGGCGCTGGTGCTGCGCGGGCGCGAGTCCGGCGAGCCGCTGCTGGCGCTGGCCGTGGTGCCCGGCGAGGGCGAGGCGCAGGTGGCCGAAGCCGAGGGGATGCTGCGCGCCGCCGTGGGGCACGGGGCGGCCGCCGGCGTCAGCGTGCTCCCCGTGACCCGCGTGGACCCCAACGTGGCGGCGGGGATCGCGCGGGGCGTCACGGAAACGCGCAGCAACACGCTGGTGATCGGCTGGGACGGGCGGCGCACGGGGGAGCGCGTGGTGTTCGGCAGCGTGCTGGACGCGCTGCTGGAGCGCACGCGCGCCCTGGTGATCGTGGCCCGCCCCGGGCGTCCGCTGGGGACGGCGGGGCGCGTCCTGCTGGTGGTGCCCCCGGCCGCGGAGCGCCACCCGGGCTTCGCCGAGGCGGCCCGCGCCGTCAACCTGCTTGCATCCGGCGCCGGCGCTTCGCTGGCGGGGATCGCGGTGGCGGGCGATCCGGACGGGGTGCGCGAGGCGCACGCGGCGGTGCGTCCCCGTGTGGCCGCGGCGTGGGAGGCGGTGGAGGGGTGGGGCGAGCTCCCGGAGCACCTGCGCGCCACCCTCGCCCCCAACGACGTGGTGGTGCTGCTGGGCGCGCGGCGCGGCACGCTGGCCTGGACGCCGCGCCTGCAGCGCGTACCCGGGATGCTGGCCGACCTGGCGCCGGAGGGGCTCGCCGTCGTCTATCCCCCGGAGCCGGAGGCGGATGCCGTCCCCGCCATCGCCGGGGCCGTGGCGCCGGACCGGGTGGTGAGGCTGGCGGGCGGGTCGTTCGTGGCCGCCGTGGGGCGGATGCTGGAGGGGGTGGTGGACGAGGACAGCGCCCGCGAGGCCGCCAACGTGGTGGTGAGGAACGAGCAGCAGTTCTCGTCCGAGATCGTGCCCGGCGTCGTCCTTCCCCACGTGCGCCTGCGGGGGCTCCCGCGGCCCATCCTGGTGCTGGGGGTGAGCGACGGCGGGATCCGCTTTCCACTCGCGAAAGAGCCCGCGCGCCTTATCTTCCTCCTGGTGAGCCCCGCCGAGCGCGCCGAAGAGCACCTGCGCGCCCTGGCGGACATCGCGCGGCTCCTCTCCACCCCCGGGCGGGTGGGGGAGCTGCTGGAGCGCTTCGCCCCGGGCACACCCCTGGACTGGCTGCATGTCGACGACTGAGATCCAGCTCCCCACCGCCGGCGATGTGCGCGCGGCGGCCGAGCGGCTGCGCGGGGTGGCGAACCGCACGCCCGTGAACACCTCGCGCACGCTGGACGCCATGACGCGCGCGCGCGTCTTCCTGAAGTGCGAGAACTTCCAGCGCGGCGGGGCCTTCAAGTTCCGCGGCGCGTACAATGCCGTCTCCCGGCTGTCGGACGAGGAGCGGGCGCGCGGCGTCCTCACCTTCTCCTCGGGCAACCACGCGCAGGCGATGGCGCTCACGGGGCGCCTGCTCGGCATCCCCATCGTGGTGGTGATGCCGGACAACGCCCCCGCCGCCAAGGTGGAGGGCACGCGCGGCTACGGCGCCGAGGTGATCCTGCACGACCCGCGCGAGCAGGACCGCCAGGAGATCGCCGCGCGCCTCCAGGCGGAGCGCGGGATGGCGGTGATCCCCCCCTACGACCACGCGGACGTGGTGGCGGGGCAGGGCACCGCCGCGCTGGAGCTGATGGAGGAGACGGGCCCGCTGGACGCGCTCTTCGTCCCCTGCGGCGGCGGGGGGCTGCTGAGCGGCTCGGCGCTCGCCGCGAAGTCGTTCGCGCCCGGCTGCCGCGTGGTCGGCGTGGAGCCGGAGCTGGCCGACGACGCCACGCGCTCCTTTCGCACGGGCGTGCTCGCCACCACCCGCAACCCGCCCACCATCGCGGACGGGCTGCGCACCCCGTCGCTGGGCCGCATCACCTTTCCGCTGGTGCGCGCCCACGTCTCGGAGATGCGCACCGTCACCGAGGAGGGCATCGTGGACGCGATGCGCTTCCTCTGGACGCGCGCCAAACTGGTGGTGGAGCCCTCCGGCGCCGTCCCCCTCGCCGCCCTCCTCGCGGCCGGCGACGAGCTCCGCGGCCAGCGCGTGGGTGTGATCCTCAGCGGCGGGAACGTGGATCTGGGCGCGGCGTGCAAACTTCTCGAAGTGCGTTAGTGCGTGAGTGCGTGAGTGCGTTATACTGCAGTCAAAGCGCACTCACGCACTAACGCACTAACGCACTTCTGTCCTCTGATCCCAGGTAACCCGATGTCGCAGCAGCTCAGGCTGATCCGTACCCACGCGCTCACCGCCCTCCTGGCGCTCGGCGCCCTTGCCTCCCCCGCCGCCGCGCAACAGACGGCGCAGCAGCTCTCGCCGCGCGACACGGCGCGCATGGAGCTGGGCGGGCGCCGGGTGTACGTGGACTACGGGCGCCCCTCCATGCGGGGCCGCAAGATCGTGGGTGAGCTGGTGCCGTACGGCCGCGTGTGGCGCACGGGCGCCAACGCCGCCACCACGCTGGTCACCGAGACGGAGCTGCGCATCGGCGACGCCGTTGTGCCGCGCGGCACCTACACGCTCTACACGCTCCCGGCGGCGCGCGGGTGGACGCTGATCGTCAACCGCCAGACGGGGCAGTGGGGAACGCAGTACGACGCCTCGCGCGACCTGGTCCGCATCCCCATGCGCACCACGCGGGTGGCGCAGCCGGTGGAGAAGTTCACCATCACCCTGGAGCGGGCGCCCCGCGGCGGCACGGGCACCCTGGCGATGGCGTGGGAGAACACGCGCGTCACCGTGCCCGTGCGCGCCCAGGCGACGCCCGCCCCCCGCGCCCGCCGATGACCGCTGGCGCGCCGGGAGGGACCCGCGCGGCGCCGTTCGCGGAGCCATTCGCGCGCTTCGGCGAGCTGCTGGCCCGCGCCCGCGCGGAGAAGGAGATCCGCGAGCCCACAGCCATGTCCATCGCCACGGTGGGCGAGGATGGGCGGCCGTCGCTGCGCATGGTGCTGCTCAAGGACTTCGACGAGCGCGGGTTCGTCTTCTACACCAACCTGGGGAGCCGCAAGGGGCGCGAGCTGCGCGCCAACCCCAACGCCGCGCTCTGCTTCCACTACCAGCCCTTCGAGATCCAGGTGCGCATCGAGGGCCGCGCCGAGCCCGTCACCGACGCGGAGGCGGAGGCCTACTACGCCTCACGCCCGCGCGGGAGCCGCGTGGGCGCCTGGGCCTCCATCCAGAGCACTCCGCTGGAGTCCTACGACCTCCTGGTGAACCGCGTGGACGAGCTCGAAGCCAAGTTCGGCCCCACCGGCGACATCCCGCGCCCCCCGTTCTGGAGCGGCTTCCGCGTGGTGCCGAGCGCCATCGAGTTCTGGCAGGGAAAGCCCAGCCGCCTCCACGAGCGCGACGTCTACACCCTCGCCCCCGGCGATCCGCCGGCGTGGAGCGTGGGGCACCTGTTCCCCTGAACAAACGGGGCTCACACAGAGACACAGAGGCACAGAGACGAAGTCATCTCTGTGCCTCTGTGTCTCTGTGTGAGACCAATAGAAGCGGAAGCGCGCTTGCACGCATTCGAGCGAGGTGGGGTGACGCGGTGCAGAAACCTGTGCTCGTCAGTGAGGCGGCACGACCAGAGGCGGTGGACGTACTCCAGGTCGGGATACCGGAAGCCGAACAGGAATCGGCACGCAAGCGGCTGCTGGAGACGGTCCGCGCGACCTATATGGATGCGGGCGTGCTGCGGCCACCGTGGACGTTTGGTCGAAGGTCTGAACGACAGCGCCCCGGCTCACCTGAGCCGGGGTGCGTTTTTAACTATCCCGTACACCCGGTACAATCAGACTGACTCCACTACCCAAGCCCTAATGTGGGCTTGACTTTCGGGTGAAAACCGAATATATTCCGAACCGTGGATGGTGTGGATGCTACCCCTTGCGCGCGCGTTAGCAGCGAGGCACTATACGTTGTATGTGCCTCCCTAGACCCGCCCGCACTGGATCGACTCACCATCCGCGAGAACACCGACAGACGGGCACGCCCAAGGCGATTCACTCCATCGTGGGGTTGAGGAACGCTTTTGGCGTGTGTTCGTGTCGGCTGGCTTGAACGCGAGCAAGGAGCAACAGATGCGTACACGCTTCCGGGAAGAGAAGTCCGCGCAAGCGGCTGCGCGGCTACTCAAGCTGCGTGGTGGCACGATGAGCCACCTGAAGCTGATTAAGCTCCTGTACCTGGTTGATCGGGAAGCCTTCGTTCGGTGGGGGCGGCCGGTCACGCACGATTCCTATGTGTCCATGCCGCATGGGCCGGTCCTGAGCTTTACGCTTGATCGGATCAACGAGCGTGAATCAAGCGAAGGGGCGTACTGGCATACCCTGATTGGACCGAAGCAGAACTACGAAGTTCGTCTAATCGCGGAGGACTGCCCCAATGGTCAGCTCTCGCGAGCGGAGGAAGAGCTGATCGATGAAGTTTTTGCCAAGTATGGGCACATGAATCGGTGGCAACTTCGCGACTTCTCCCACACGCTCCCCGAATGGGAGGACCCTAATGGCTCCTCTCACCCGATCGACGCTGCAGATATCCTTCGGGACGCAGGTTATTCGGAGGATGATATCCAAGAGATCGCAGGCGAGTTGGAAGAGTCGGCCCTTGCAGACGCGATCTTCGGTTAAAGATGGCGATATCCGCTGGGGATACTTTCATCCTGAACCGAGAAACGAGGGACACGCCGCACCTGTGGGTCCTTTTGTGGGGACCGGCAGGTGCGGCGGACGCTTTCTTAGCCGTTCACCTCGCATCGTACAAACCAGGCCGGGATCGGACGTGCATCATCACGCAGGGTGAGCATCCATTTATCCAATGGGACACGTACGTCGTCTACAACGCGCCTAAGCGGTTGACTGAGGCTTCGCTTCGCGAGGCGATGCGAGAGCGGCAGGCGTTTCCCAAGGACCCTGTGACGCCGCAACTACTTACTCGGCTCCGGGACGGGCTGTTCAACTCTGGATTCACCCCGCACGATTTCGTTGAGATGGCTAGGAACACTTTCGGTGCACCGTAGAAAGGCTTCGCGCAACAGGTTGAAGTGAAGCACTGTACAAGAGCGCCCCAGCTCAGTTCCTGCCGGGGCGCTCTTGTCAATCATCCCGTGCACCCCTTTACATTCAAACTGACCCACTACTAAGAATTGCGCTGAGAATGACGTTTCGCTGACGTCTCCGAACGGGCGAATCCTGTCGCGTGTCCCTCCCCTCATTCATCGTCAAGGTCGACACGCTCGCGTAGGTCTTCGAAAGTTATCCAGCAGCCACATCCTTCATCCAGCTGCTGCAGTGCTTCGCGTATGCGGCGCGCGTTGTTCTCGGTGCTGAAGAGGTGGATGTGGTCGTTGCGGGTGACCGGGAGGGGCCTCCGCACCACGCCGCGCCGTAGACCCATCGTCTGCTTTTTCATGCGCGCTCCAGGTGAGGGTGCAGCCATCCGCTGCACCCACGTTCGCGCGCTCCGGCGCTGCCGTCAAGCGATTGGGTAGAACTGGTTTGAGGCGTGGCTTCTTGGGTGCGCGAGCGGGCCTTGAGGTGCGAATCAAACACCCGAAGGCAGGTCCGCGGAGCGTGGAGCGCCGGCCCAGGTGCCCTGCGCGTACAGGGTCTCGCCCGGGTCGTCGGTGACGCGGAACCAGCGCTGGCCCGCGTCTTCGCCGGTCCAGAGGCGGGCGTGGCCGGGGAGGGGGAGGGGGGAGCGGAAGGCGATGCCCAGGCGGCGGAGCGCGGTGGGGTCGCCGTGGAGGGGGCCTTCGACGAGGGCGTGGGCCGTCATGGCCGCGGTGCACAGGCCGTGGAGGATGGGGCGGCGGAAGCCGAAGGGGCGCGCCGTCGCGCCCCACAGGTGGATGGGATTGTAGTCGCCCGAGGCGCGCGCGAAGCGGCGGCCGGCGCCGCCGCTGAGCACCCAGCTCGCGAGCGGCTCGCCCACGATGGGCTCGGCGGCGGGGGCGCGGCGGGGCTCGCCGCGCGGCTCCTGCGGGGTGCGGGAGCGCGCCAGGAAGATGGCCGTGCTCTGCGAGCAGAGCTGCCCCGTCCCCGTCCAGTTCCGCGCCGTCACGGTAAGGCGGATTCCCTTGGCCACGCGCTCGGCGCGCTCCAGCTCCACTCGGCAGCGCACGGTGTCTCCGTGGCGGATGGGGCGCAGGCAGAGGATCTCGCTCTCCACGTGCACCACGCCGCCCAGCGGGAGCGGCCGGTCCAGCCCCGCGAACAGCTCCAGGCACTGCGCCGTCTCCCAGGTGGTGGGAAAGAGCGGGGGGAGCGGCGCGCCGTCTCCCCGCAGCGCCTGGATGCCGCCCCCTTCCGTCGCGCGCAGGTAGCGCCCCACCGACGCCGCGTCCGCGAACCGGAAGGTGCGCTCCGCGGACGGCTTGCGGCGCGGGGTCTCCAGCGGCGGCTCGGGCTCGTTGCGCGCCATGAAGCCGCGTGCCGCCAGCCGCAGCGCCGCGCCGAGGTGGGACAGGGCTCCGCTCATACGCTCCCGATGGCCTGCACGGCCACGGTGCGCTCGCGCGGTCCGTCCCACTCGCACAGGTAGATGCCCTGCCAGCGGCCCAGGAGGGGGCGGCCGTCGTGGACGATGAGGGTGAGCGACGGGCCGAAGAGGGAGGTCTTCACGTGGCTGTCGCTGTTGCCCTCGTCGTGGCGGTAGTACGGCTCGGTGGCGGGGACGATCTCGCCCATCTTGAGGAGGACGTCGCGCACCACTTCGGGGTCCGCGTTCTCGTTGACGGTGAGCGCGGCGGTGGTGTGGAGGCTCTGCACCACCACCATCCCCTCGCGCACGCCCGTGCGCCGGACGGCCTCCTCCACCTGCCCCGTGATCTCCACCATCGCGTTGCGCTCGGCGGTACGGACGCGGATCTCTTCCATCTCCCCCGTGCCTCTGTGTCTCTGTGTGAGCCAGTCAGTTCATCATGGGATCGGTCGCGACCGACTGCACCAGGAAGGGCGTCTCGTGCACCTCGCCGCCGCCGATGCTCACCGAGAAGCGGTACATCCCCTCGCGCGGGAACTGCACGCCGACCATGGCGAACACCTGGTTGGCGGTGGCGAACTCGCCCAGGGGGATGGCCGGGGCGGTGATCTCGCCCACGGCGTCGAACATCGCCTCGCCGTCCTGCGCCACCAGGCGCACCTGCACCGGGAAGGAGCGCCCCGCGTCCGCGAAGTCCATCTGCACGCGGAAGGCGAAGACGAGGCGCGGGTGGATGACGGGGAACGACTCGGCCGAGATGCGGTCAAAGATCCCCAGCACGTTGAGCTTCCCTTCCTGCGAGACGTTGGCTTCGTCCGCCAGGAACGCCAGCGAGATGTTCATCGGTTCCCTTCCGGCCGGGCCGGGCATGGAGTGTCCTGTCCGTGGATCCAGAGCGCCGCCACCTTCCCCTCGTCGGGGAGCGAGTCGGCGGGGGCGGCGGGGGCGTCCACACTGAAGCTGACGCCGGGCGCGTTGGGCGACCACACAGCCACCTTCCCCTCCGCCTCCACCGCACAGAGCCGGCCGTAGCGGCTGCGCAGGTCGCCCACTGTGGAGCCGATCCCTACCCCGGCCGGGGTCCGCAGCTCGGGCGACACGGCCACGACGCGCGTCACGCTGTCCCCCTCCAGCCGCGCGACGACCGCCTTGCCGCCCAGCGAGACGACGAGGCCCTTCTCCGCCGTGCCCTCCGCCTGCCAGGCGGTGTCGCGCGCCTCGGGACAGGCGGCGCGCAGGGCGTCCGCGCTCATCCCCAGCCGCACGGGGCCGATGCCGTAGCGCTGCGCCGGCGCCGCCCCCGCCGACGCGCACCCCCCCGCCGACACCTCGGAGCCCGCGCGGATGCGCAGCGTGTCGGTGACGGGAGCCACCATCGGCGCGCCGCCGCGGGCCAGCAGCGTGGCGCGGACCAGGTACGCGGGCGTCCCCGCCGCGCCCGGGGGAGCGGGCGGAGTGCGCACGGGCTGGCGCATCTCCACCGCCGCCCCCTGCGCCACGTCCGCGAGCTCCCAGGTCACCCTCGTCCCGCCATCCACCGAGTCGATGGCGGGGGCGCCCGGCGTGCCCGCGGCGGCCGGCACCGCGCCGAGCGGCGCCTGCAGGAAGAGCGTCATCCGCCCCCCCTGGATGGCCGCCGCCGTGCGGTTGGCGAGGGACACCACCACGGTGTCCTCCTGGTTCCACGCCATCGGCTCGGGCGCGGCGAGCGTCACCACGGCGCTGGGGGCGCTCGTGGTATCCACCACCGTCTCGGCCGGCGGCGGCGCCGCGCGATCTCCCCGGCACCCGGCAATCATCATCACCAGCCCCAACCCACCGATCCGTCGCAGCATCTCTCTGTGCCTCTGTGCCTCTGTGTGAGACCGCTTTCCCTGGATGCATCGCGGACACGGTTTTGCGTCGCAGCCGCCGCGCTCTATTTTGTCGCCCGCGCCGCCGCCGCGCGAGGGCGGGTCCACATCCAACGCGCACCCGGGTACCTGATGGCCGAAGCCAGAGAGCAGGAGAACCCCACGCTCAACCGTGCGGCGCGCACCGGGGCCGCCACGCAGGACGAGTCTCTCCTGGAGTCGCCGGCCCAGCAGGCGCCCAGCAAGACGGGGGAGTTCATCCACACGGACCCCTGGCGCGTGTTCCGCATCATGGGCGAGTTCGTGGAGGGGTTCGACGCGCTGGCCAACCTGGGCCCGGCCGTCACCATCTTCGGCTCGGCGCGGGTGAAGCCGGACCACGAGCAGTACGCCCAGGCGCGCGAAACGGCGCGCCTGGTGGGCGAGGCCGGCTTCACCGTCATCACCGGCGGCGGGCCGGGGATCATGGAGGCCGCCAACGCCGGCGCGCGCGATGCCGGGGTGATGAGTGTGGGGTGCAACATCGAGCTCCCTTTCGAGCAGCACGTCAACCCGTACGTGGACGTCGCCATCAACTTCCGGTACTTCTTCGTCCGGAAGACGATGTTCGTCAAGTACGCCGAGGCCTTTGTGATCTTCCCCGGCGGCTTCGGCACGCTGGACGAGCTGTTCGAGGCCCTCACGCTCATCCAGACGGACAAGGTGCGCGACTTCCCGGTGATCCTCTTCGGCAAGGCGTACTGGCAGGGCCTGCTGGACTGGATCGAGGGCACCCTGCTCGCCGAGGGCAAGATCTCGCCCGACGACCTCAAGCTGATGGTCGTCACCGACTCCCCCGAGGAGATCGCGCGCATCATCGTGGACTGCCACGAGCGCAACTGCATGGCCGCCGAGGCGAAGAGCGTCGCCACCAAGGTCGGCCCCAAGGGCTCCACCGCCAGGCCGCACAAGAACGACGGCGAGTGAATCTCACACAGAGACACAGAGACACAGAGAATGTCCAAGAGCAAGTTCCTGAGCGGCAAGCGCATCGAGCCGAAGCGGATCACGGCCGGGTTCAGCGTGACGGACCTGGTGGACGGCACCTTCCAGGCGTACAACGCGGCGCGTCTTCGTGAGGGGTGCCACCTCCTCACCAAAAAGATGCTCGACGAGGACGTAACCGTCGGGCTCACCATGACGGGCGCGCTCACGCCGGCGGGGCTGGGGATGAGCTCGGTGATCCCGCTGATCGAGGCCGGGTTCGTGGACTGGATCATCTCCACGGGCGCCAACCTCTACCACGACACGCACTTCGGCATCGGGCTGGAGCTGCGGCAGGGGAGCGCGGCCATCTCCGACACGGTGCTGCGCGAGGAGGAGGTCGTCCGCATCTACGACATCTTCTTCGACTACTCGGTACTGCTGGACACTGACGCCTTCTTCCGGCAGATCATCACCGCCGACGAGTTCCAGCGCTCCATGTCCACCGCCGAGTTCCACTACCTGTGCGGGAAGTACGTGGCCGCGCGCGAGGCGGAGCTGGGGATCGGCCGCAAGTCGCTGCTGGCGGCGGCGTACGAGCACGCGGTGCCCATCTACACCTCGTCGCCGGGCGATTCGTCCATCGGGATGAACGTGGCGGCCAAGGCGCTTCAGGGGAACAAGCTTACCTTCGACGTGAACGCCGACGTCAACGAGACGGCGTCCATCGTGCTGGACGCGAAGCGCGGCGGCGGCAAGTCCGCCATCTGGATCCTGGGCGGCGGGAGCCCCAAGAACTTCGCCCTGCAGACGGAGCCGCAGATCCAGGAGGTGATGGGGATCGACGAGCGCGGCCACGACTACTTCCTGCAGATCACCGACGCGCGCCCGGACACCGGCGGCCTCTCCGGCGCCACCCCCGCCGAGGCCGTGTCGTGGGGCAAGATCGACCCGGACCGCCTGCCGGACGCGGTGGTCTGCTACCTGGACTCCACGGTGGCGCTCCCCATCCTGGCCGCGTACGCGCTGGACCAGCACGAGCCGCGCACCCCCAAGCGCCTCTTCGACCGCCGCGAGCAGATGATGCAGCGCATCCGTGACGAGTACCAGAAGTCGTCGCGCAACGAAGCCGCGCAGGAGACGGCGCGGGGGCACGCGGTGCATGAAGGGGGGATGCTGGATCGGGATCGGTAGAACGGAAGGGGGCTCACACAGAGGCACAGAGGCACAGGGACGACTTCATCTCTGTGCCTCTGTGCCTCTGTGTGAGATCAACTTTGCGCCGGAATGGCGCCGCACACCACCGGCGTCATCGGGTTCTCGCCCGAGCCGGCGTGGAAGTTGACCACGTGCTGGCCGTTCATCACGGTCGCCAGCGGCACCTTTACGGTGCTGGTGGAAGTGCCGGTGCCGTTGGCCAGCGTGACGCTCTCCAGCGGAACTACGACCGGGCCCAGGTTGTCGCACGTCCCCGAATGGATGTGCCCGGGATGGGTGCCGCTTCCCGGGCCCTGCAGGGTGACCGTCAGCATCGTTTCCGCGTCGCCCTGCGCCATCACCTGCGACTGGCCGCTCACGCCCGAGTTGTTGAGCGCCATCATCTGCACGGCGGACGGGGCGGCAGCCGCCATCGCGGTGTCCGCGGGCATCGGCGCGGGCGTCGTGGCCATGGCCCCGCCATCCGCGGGCACGGCGGCCGTGGTGTCCGCCGCGCCCTCCGCGCCGCCCTCGTCACCGCCACCGCACGCCATCAGCGTGAGCGGCAGGGCACACAGCACCCACAGGTGGGATCTCGTCATTCGGCACTCCTCGTCAGTGTGGTCGCGCAGCCGCATTGGATGCGCGCGAGAGGTCTATGCAAGGTTTGTTCACACTTTGCGAAAACCTCCTCGAATTGGTCTCCGTGCCTCTGTGTCTCTGTGTGAGATTGCAGTTCGCGGCCCCCGCACCCATCATTCCCGCACCCCGCGAATCACTCTGCACGCGAGCACGCGATGAGCTTCGAGCGCGACAGGCCCTTCAACGATCTTCCCTTGCTCCCGCCGGGGACGGAGGTGGAAACCAGGGCCGTGCTCAAACGGCTGATCGGCGCGCGTACCGCGCTCGCGGAGCTGAAAGGCGCGGGCTCGCGGATACCCAATGCGGCCATCCTGATCCAGACAATCGGGCTGCAGGAGGCGCGGCTCTCCAGCGAGATCGAGAACGTTGTCACCACGAGCGACCAGCTATACCGTGCGCTCGCGGACGATTCGCGCAGGGCGGACCCGGCGACCCGGGAGGTGCTGCACTACACCGAGGCGCTCTCGCACGGATTTCGAGAGATGCGTGAGGCGGGGCGTCCGCTCAGCACGCGCATGTTCGAAGAGATCGTGGGCATCATCAAGCAGACGGATGCCGGTGTACGCCGGATGCCAGGAACGAAGCTGGCTACCTCCGCGGGTGACATCATCTATACACCCCCGGAAGGCGAGGAGCGGCTCCGCGGTCTGCTGGGGAACCTGGAGCGCTTCCTGTATGCGGACGATGACGTGGACCCGCTCGTCCGCATGGCGGTGATGCACTACCAGTTCGAGGCGATCCACCCGTTCACGGACGGGAACGGCCGCACGGGCCGCATCCTGAACATCCTCTTTCTCGTGGAGCATGGGCTCCTCGACATCCCGGTGCTCTATCTGTCGAGGTTCATCCTGGCCCGGAAGAGCGAGTATTATCGCGGCCTCCAGGAAGTCACCGAATCCGGGCGATGGGAACCCTGGATCCTGTACATGCTGGAAGCGGTCGAGACGACCGCGCGACACACCGAAGGGAGAATCCGCGCCATCCGGGAGCTGATGGATGGATGGGTCGCACGTGTTCGCCACGAGCTCCCGTCGGTGTACTCGCACGAGCTCCTGGAAATCGTCTTTCGCCACCCGTACGCTAAAATCCGCTTCGTGGAGGAGGCCGGGATCGCCACGCGCCAGACCGCCTCCAAGTATCTGCAGGCGCTGACGAGCATCGGGTTGCTGCGCGAGGTGCGGAGCGGCCGTGAAGTCTATTTCCTCAACGATCCGCTTCTCAGGTTGATTGCTGAATAGGTTAAGTTTGCAGAAATTTTTTAACATGGCACCGCGATATGTTAAACGTGCAACTATAATTCAACGGTGATTCTGGGTCTCCCGACACAGTCACGCGCCTTCGGCTCCAACCGAGTCGCGACCACACGCAACGAAACCGTAGGCTGAGCTCATGGCCACCGCCGAAATCGATCTCCTAGTCCGCACCCGCCGCGACCTCCACCGCCACCCGGAGCTCGCCTTCCAGGAGCACCGCACCGCCGGCATCGTGGCGGAGCGGCTGCGCGCCGCCGGGTACGAGGTGCGGACCGGGGTGGCCGAGACGGGAGTGGTGGGGACGCTGCACGGGGGCGCGGGCGACGGGCCTACCCTCCTGCTGCGCGCGGACATGGACGCGCTCCCCATCGTGGAGGAGAGCGCGCACGACTTCACCTCCACGCACGCGGGGGTGATGCACGCGTGCGGGCACGACGCGCACGTCGCCATCGGGCTGGCGGTGGCGGAGCGGCTGGCGCGCACGCGGGGCGAGTGGGGCGGCACCGTGAAGTACGTCTTCCAGCCCGCCGAGGAGGGCGGCGGCGGAGCCCTGCGCATGGTGGAGGAGGGGGTGCTGGAAGGGGTGGACGCCGCGCTGGGGCTGCACGTGTGGCTGGGGATGGAGAGCGGCGTCGTGGGCGTGGTGCCGGGGCCGCTCATGGCGTCGGCGGGGGAGTTCGAGATCACCATCCGCGGGCGCGGCGGGCACGGGGCGATGCCGCACGACACCATCGACGCCGTGCTGGTGGGGAGCCATGTGGTGGTGGCGCTGCAGAGCATCGTGGCCCGCAACGTGTCTCCCCTGGACGCGGCGGTGGTGTCGGTGGGCGTCTTCCAGGCGGGGACCGCGCAGAACATCATCGCCGACTCCGCCCGCCTGGTGGGGACGGTGCGCGCCTTCGACGTGGACGCGTGCGCCGAGCTTCCGCGCCGCATCGAGCGCGTGGTGGCGGGCGTGTGCTCCGCGCTGGGCGCCGAGTACGACTTCCACTTCCAGCAGGACACGCCCCCCACCATCAACGACCCCGCCCTGGCCGAGGCCGTGCGCCTGGCCGCCGAGGAGGTGCTGGGCCCCGAGCGCGTGCGCACCGACCCAGACGTGCGCACTATGGCGTCCGAAGATTTCGGCGAGTTCCTCCTGCGCGTCCCCGGCTGCTACTTCTTCGTGGGCGCGCGCAACGAGGCCATCGGCGCCGTGCACCCCCACCACTCCCCCCGCTTCGACCTGTGCGAGGACGCGCTCCCCGTGTCGGTGGACGTGCTGGAGCGGGCGGCGCGGCGGGTGCTGGAGGGCTAAAAGGGGCCCTCACCTCCCGACCTCCTCCCCCAAACCGCTGGGGGAGGAGGCGATTTCCACGCACTCGCGCGGCGAAATGGCTTCTCCACGGCCGCGGCACGCCCGAACCCCGGCCGCGGCTGGACGGTTGGAGTCCCCCCCTCTCCCATTATTGGGAGAGCGGGGGTCGGGGGGGTGAGGGCCTCAGCCCTTCGGCTTCGCCTGGAAGCCGCGGCGCTCCATCACGCCCCACTCGGTGCGGCCGCGTATGTACTTCCACAGGCCGTTCAGGCGCCACCACACGGTGAGCTGGCGGTAGCCGATGTTCTCCACGAGCGCCCAGGCCACCAGCAGCAGGCGGTCGCCCATGCGCTCGTAGCGATGGTAGCTCACCTCCTCCAGCGCCAGGGTGAGGGCGGTAAGGGTGGCGCCCAGGCCGTACGCCACCAGCAGGAAGACGAGGGCAAAGGGTACGTTGACCGCTCCCAACGCCAGCCCCGCCACCAGCCCCACCAGCCCCAGCGCCTCCACCACCGGCGCCAGCAGCTCAACCAGCACGAAGTACGGGTATACCACCATCCCCAGGACGCCGTAGCGCGGGTTGAGCATCAGCCGGCGGTGGCGCCACAGCACGTCGGCCAGGCCGCGGTGCCAGCGGTCGCGCTGGCGGCCGAGCACGCGCAGCGTTTCGGGCGCCTCCGTCCACGCCACGGGGTCGGGAACGAAGTCGATGCGCCGGGGCCCGCCCTGCTCGTAGCCGAGGCGGCGGAGGCGGAGGACGAGCTCCATGTCTTCGCCCACCGTGTCGTGGAGGTACCCGCCGGAGCGCAGCACCGCGTCGCGCCGGAAGAGGCCGAAGGCGCCCGAGATGATGAGGTTGCCGCCCAGCCGGTTCCATCCCAGGCGCCCGAAGAGGAAGGCGCGCAGGTACTCCACCACCTGCATCCCCGGGACGGGGGCGCGGGGGACGCGCGTCCTCACCACCCGCCCGCCGCTCACCACCGAGGCGTTGGCGATGCGGATGGTGCCGCCGGCCGCCACCACGTCGCGGGAGTGGAGAAAGGGGCGCACCAGGCGCTGCAGCGCGTCCGGCTCGATGAGCGTGTCCGCGTCGATGGCGCACACCAGGTCGCCGGTGCCCACGTTGAGGCCGGCGTTGAGCGCGTCCGCCTTGCCGCCGTTCTCCTTGTCCACCACCAGCAGCCGCGGAAACTCGCGCGAGCGGTACAGCCCGCGGATGGGCTTGCACTCGATGCTGCGCTGGTAGATGGGGTGCACCGCCACGAGCCCGAAGTGCTCGCGCAGCACGTCCATGGTCTCGTCTTTGGACCCGTCGTTGACGACCACCACCTCCAGGTTGGGATAGTGGAGCGCCAGGAGCCCGCCCAGGCTCTCCACCACGGTGGCGGCCTCGTTGTACGCGGGCGCCAGCATGCTGATGGTGGGCGCAACGGGCGACCCCAGCACCCGCCACCGGCTCTCCCCGCGCACCTGCGCCAGGTGCGACCTCATCTCCACCGCCGCGCTCACCAGCAGCACCAGGTACCACCCGTTCACGCACAGGAAGTAGACGAGGATCGCCCACTCCATCCGCACCAGCACCAGGGACGCGAGCTCGCTCCAGGTCATGAGCAACAGCGGGGAACGGGGAACGGGGAATGGGGAACGGTAACGGCAGAACGGAACACCGCCGTGCGTGCGCCATGGTGGTTTTCCCGTTCCCCGTTCCCCATTCCCCGTTCCCCTCTTTTCATCCGCCTCCTTCCGCCACCGCGGACACGTCCAGCGTCTGGCGCGCCATGTCGGCGGCGAAGGGGTCAGCGTCGTCGCGGTAGCGGCGCAGGAGGAGGAGGCCGGGGCCGCCCAGTGCGCGCAGGGCCAGTCCGGCCGCGCGGCGTACCTCCCACGACGGGTCGCGGAGGCGGCGGGCCACCTCGGGGGCGCTGGCCCAGTCGCCCGTGCGGCCCAGGGCAGAGGCGGCGGAGGCGCGCACCTCCGGGTCCGGATCGGAGAGCAGGGCGCGCGCGGCGGCGCTCGCCTCGCTGCCGCCCACGGCGGCCAGCAGGCGCAGGGCACGGGCGCGGGTGGGCGGATGAGGGTCGCGGCACAGCTCCAGCGCGGGCGCCTGCAGCCCCGCGTGCGGGAGCGCCGCCGCCAGCTCCAGCGCGGACGCGGCGCCGGGGCCGCTGCGCTCCGCCAGGAACTCGGCCATGGGACCGGTGGCCGCCATCCCCAGGCGCAGCAGCGAGTCCTGCACGGCGAAGCCGAACGCCGTCTCCGTATCGGCCACGCACTCCAGCAGCGCGCGCACCACGCGCGGCGACGGGTGGTGGGCCGCCCAGTCGGCCGCCTGCGCCCGCACGGCCGGGTGCCGGTCCGCGAAGAGGGGGAGCATGGTGGCCTCCGACCCACCGAGCCCGGTGAGGATGCGGGCGCCGCGCAGCCGCCGAGGCCAGCGCAGGGAGCGCGTCATGGCCTCCGCGCGCGACACCACGCCCAGCTCCCGGCCCAGCGTGTTGAGCGCCGCGCCGCTGGAGCCGGAGAGGCTGCGCGAAAGCTCCACCAGCAGGCGCGTGCGCAGCCCCCAGGGGAGGGAGCGCAGCAGCTCCATGTCGGCCGGGTCCGGCGCTTCGCCGCGCGCCACCCCGCGCAGCGCGGCCCGCCCGCGGCGCAGGCGGGGAGCCGCCCACCGGCGCCGCGCGTAGAGCCACGCCCCGTGCCCCAGCACCACGGCCAGCGCCGCCGCGAACGCCACGGCCAGCACCAGCAGCGCGCGGAGCAGAAAGGCGTACGTCACTCGCTGAGCGCGCGCCGCACGCGCTGAAGGAGCACGGGAACGCTGAAGGGCTTGGCCACGTGGTCGAAGGCGCCGGCCTCCAGCGCGTCAAGCACCTCGCGCTCCCCCGCGCGGGCGGTGAGCATCACCACGCGCGAGCGGTCGAGCACCCGCCCCCGCGCCAGCGCGCGCAGGATGCTGAGGCCGTCGTAGCCGGGAAGGTCCACGTCCAGCAGGATCACCTGGGCGCGCAGGGTGGGGCGGGGGCCCGCCAGCGCGTCCACCGCCGCCTGCCCGTCCTGCAGCCACTTCACGCGGTAGCCGCGCGTCTCCAGGGCGTGAACCAGCAGCTCGCCCAGCGCGCGGTCGTCGTCCACCACCAGGACGTCCGCCGTGCCGATGGGCTCCGGCGCCTCGGCCGTCCACCCCACGGGGAGCACGCGCGCCCGCCCCGCGGCGCGCGCCTGCCGCAGCGCCCCCTCCGCCGCGCGGTAGAGGGCCGGGAGGTCCGCGCCGTCGCCCGGGTACTCGGCCACGCCGCCGCTGAACGTCACGCGCACCGGCTCGCCCCCCGCCGCCAGGGGCGCCTCCTCCAGCCGGTCCAGCGCTTCGGCCAGGCGCTCCACGGCGTCGGCCTTGTCCGCGCCGTACAGCGCCAGCACGAACTCCTCGCCGCCCCAGCGCCCCACGGCGTCCTCGCCGCGCACCACGCCGCGCAGTGCACGGGCCACGCGCCGCAGCGCCTCGTCGCCCGCCGCGTGGCCCCAGCGGTCGTTGATGGAGTGGAGCCCGTCCACGTCCACCTTGGCCACGGACACGCCCTGGCGGTGCCGGCCGGCCATGCGCAGCAACTGGGCGATGGCCTCCTCGGAGCGGGCGCGGTTGGCCACGCCGGTGAGCGCGTCCGTCTCGGCGAAGAGCCGCTGGAAGCGGGCGCGCTCCAGCCGGTTCTCGATGCGGGTCACCAGCTCGGGGCCCACGAAGGGCTTGGCCACGAAGTCGTCCGCCCCCGCGGCGAACACGCGCTCGATGGAGTCCGGGTCCGTGCGCCCGGTGAGCACCAGCATGGGGAGGGCGCTCCAGCGCGCGTCGCTGCGCACCACGCGGCACAGCTCGGGGCCGCTGGCGTGGGGCATCTCGAAGTCCAGCACCACCAGGTCCGGCCGCTCGCTCTCCAGCGTCTCCCAGAAGCGGCGCGGGTCGTCCAGCGGCGTCACGCGGATCCCGCGCGACTCCAGCAGCGAGCGCACGGCGGCCAGCACGATGGGGTCGTCGTCCAGCGCAAGCACGTGCGGCTCGCCCTCGATGCCGCCGGGGCGCAGCAGGCCGAGCGCCGCGTCCACCACGCGTGCCGGGGGCACGGGGCGCTGCAGGAAGGCGCGGGCGCCCAGCCGCGTAACCTCCAGCCGCTCGGCCAGCCCACCCTCGTCCGAGAGCGCCAGCACCTCGCCGCGCCCGCCGCCCCGCGACAGGTAGCGCAGCACCCGCAGCCCCTCCTCCTCCGCCTCGCCCGAAAGGTCCACCACCACCACGCGCGGCACGGCGGCCGGCGCGGCGATCTCGTCCGGCCGCGCGGCGTCCATCCGGCGCGCGGCCAGCCCGCGCCCCTGCGCCTCCATCGCCACGCGCCCCGCGAAGTCCGCGTCGCGGCTCACCATCACCAGCAGGGGGCGCTCGTCGGCGGGCTCCGCGGCGGCGGGCGGGGCCTCGGGGGGGGCGGCCAGGGGGCGCTCCAGCTCGCGCCTCACCGCCACGGCGATCTCGCTGAGGCGAAGCACCTCGGCGGGGGCGATGGGGCGCGTTCCCTCCAGCAGGAGCTCCGCCTCGCGCGCCAGGCGCGACGCATCCAGGAAGCCAAAGGTGCCCACGGCGCCCGCAAGCTTGTGGGCCTCGCGCTCGGCGGCGCGGCGCAGCTCCTCGTCCAGATTCCCCTCCAGCAGCGCGAGCGCGGCGGCGTCCACCGCGTCCACCCGCCGGAACATCCCGTCGCGGAACTTGTCCCACAGCGCCGCCATGGAGCTGGCGAGCCTGCCTGGTTGATCGCTCAAAGCGCCCCTCTCACGCCGTGGGGCGCCGGCTGCTTGCCCGGGGGGGTGCCCCCATGCGATACTCCCATTCCTGTCTCCTCCGCGCGAACGAGTCTGCCTTTTACGTGTAGCCGGGCGGATGCGGATGCATACCGCACGCCCGCCGCCGCTCCGGAATGTCCGTGCCTCCAGCGATGAGCATCGATCCGCTTCAACCACTTTATGAGCCGGCGCGCCTGGCCGAGCTGGACGCCACGGGGCTGCTGGACACCGCCGCCGAGGAGTCTTTCGACCGCATCACGCGGCTGGCGGCCGAGTTCGTGGGTGCTCCGCTGGCGATGGTGAACCTGGTGGACGACCGCCGCCAGTTCGCCAAGAGCTGCTTCGCCCCCGCCGGGTGGACGGACGAGCGCGAGGCCCCGCTGGCCGATTCGTACTGCAAGTGGGCCGTGGCCGCCGGCGAGCCGCTCGCCATCGACGACGCGCGCGACGACCCGCGCGTCACCTCCAGCGCGTTCTTGCGCGACGCCAACGTGCGCTCGTACCTCGGCGTGCCGCTGGCGGTCACCGGGGGGCACGTGCTGGGCACCCTGTGCGTGGCCGATTTCGCCCCGCGCCACTGGTCCGAGCGCGACGCGCGCGTCCTGGGCGACCTGGCGGCCAGCGTGGTCACCGAGATCCAACTGCGCCTGGACATCCGCCGGCGCGGCGAGGTGGAGCGCATCAAGGACGAGCTCGTCTCCGTGGTGAGCCACGAGCTGCGCACCCCGCTCACCTCCATCCGCGGCAGCCTGGGGCTGCTGGCGTCCGGCAAGCTGGGGCCTCTTTCGCCGCAGGGCGCGCGCATGGTGCAGATCGCCACACAGAACGCCGAGCGGCTGGTGCGCCTCATCAGCGACACGCTGGACCTGGAGCGCCTGGAGTCCGGCTCCATGGCGCTGGAGCGCGACTGGGCGCACGCGGACGCCGTGGCGCAGCGCGCGGTGGAGACGCTGCGCGGGATGGCCGAGGAGTGCGGCGTGCGCCTCGAGGCCGCCATCCCCCCCGGCCTGCCGCTGTGGGTGGACGCCGACCGCGTGGAGCAGGTGCTGGTGAACCTCGTTTCCAACGCCATCAAGTTCTCCCCCGCCGGCTCCTTGGTGCGCCTCACGGCCGAGCGGCGCGGCGGCGAGGTGCTCTTCGCCGTCATCGACCGCGGGCGCGGCATCCCCGATTCCAAGCTGGAGCACGTCTTCGAGCGCTTCCGCCAGGTGGACTCGTCCGACGCGCGCGAAAAGGGGGGCACGGGGCTGGGCCTCGCCATCTGCCGCAGCATCGTGCAGCAGCACGGCGGCCGCATCTGGGCCGCCAGCGAGGTGGGCGCAGGCAGCACCTTCTTCTTCACGCTGCCGGGCGAGGAACGGAAATAGGCTCACACAGAGGCACAGAGGCACAGAGGCACGGAGAAGAACTTCTCTGTGTCTTGCCGGCTACAGGCGCTTGGTGAACCAGGTGGTGAGGACGTCGAGGGTGTCGCTGAACGCCGCCAGGTACCGTTCGCCCGGATGGTGCTTCGGGTCGGGCACGCGCAGCTCCGCGCTCCGGAAGAGCCAGCGGTGCTGGTCGTACAGGTCGCGCGCCCGGGAGCTGAGGACGTACGGGTTCGCGGGTTCGCTCCACGAGGCGACGGCCAGGAGAAACGCGTACACGGCGGCCCAGTGGCTCCAGTTAGGCACCGGTTCCGCTGAGTCGTCCCACGCGAGCAGCCGCACGAGTCCGGCCGCGAAGCCCGGCCGGGACGCATACCCGATCGGATACGAGTCGCGCTCCTCGATGAACCCTCCCATGGCGAGGTCCCGCGCGGCGACGCGCACGTTCTTGTCTGCGTAGCCGACTGCCCGCGTGATCTCTTTGGGCGACGCGGGCTCCCCATTCAGGGCGAGCAGGAACGCCAGGACGTCCGATTTGGCGCTCACCCCGAAGCCCGCGCGCAGGCGCAGGAGAAGGGTGGCCGGCCCACTGAGGCGCAGCTCGGAGGGACCCTTGCCGAGGCGCACCGGGATGTCATCGGTCGTCCGCGGCTTCCAGCGGGTGTCGCTTCCCTGGCGGGCCCAGAGCGCGAAGTGGTCGAGCCGTTCGGCCGTCTCGGCCGGAAAGCTCGTGCGCAGCGCCTCGATGCGGCGCGTGCTCAGCAGCGTGGCACCCCGCGCGGCCCACCAGGCGAGTACATCCACCAGGCGCCGTTCCGCCTCCCACAAGGCGAGCGAGGCGAGCACCAGCGCCTCGGGATCGATGATGCTGGACGGGACGCGCGCCGACGTGTCCCGCAGGAGCATCGGATTGAGCACACCCCACTGCGCCCACACCGCTTCGAGCGCGGCTTCACGGGCGCGGCTAGCGAGTGAGTCCGCGCTGATCTCTGACATATTCGAGCGCCTGGGGGATCTGGGCGTGAAAGGCTTCGCTCGCGTCCTGAGTCGCAACCCACTCCGCAGCGCGCTCCAGCTCGGCGTCACTCGGCGCTAGCCTGAGCAGGTCCTGCATGTGGACGCTGCGCGGACCCTGATCCATCGCGGCGAAAAGCTTGAGCGCCGTCATCGCGCCGCGCCCGGGCACGCCCACGTGCAGCGAGCCGAACGGGTGCCACTCAAGGTCATCGGCCAGCCCCGGCGGCATCCCGCCGTGCCACTGCTTCGCCACCACCGTGTTCATCCAATCCGGCGCCAGCCCAAAATCCCGCGCGACCCTCCTGATCCCCGCCTCCACCACCTCCGGCAGCGGCTCCGGTGTGAACAGTACGGGCGCTCCCTGCATCGTCGGAATCCCGCGCGCAATCACGTCCACGTCGGACGTGCCGCGGGCGTGGAAGCCGCGCAGGTTCATCGCCACGCCACCGACCACCACCAGGTGTTCGGTGTGCCCATTCGCCTCGAGAAGCGCGCCGAGTGCCTCGAGCGCGTCAGCAAGTGGACCCAACCCTGAAATGCGTTCCATTTACCTCCGTAGTAAATCCGATTTACGATAATCGAAAATACACAGAAGTCAATCAAAGACACAGAGGCACGGAGGAAGAACTTCATCTCCGTGCCTCTGTGCCTCTGTGTGAGCCTAGCTTTTTACTTCCAGGCCATCGCCGGGATGGAAGCCTTGTTCTTGAACGGCCCCGCGGCGAGCTGCGCCCAGCCATTGGGGATCGCGTCCACCTGGCTGAAGCTGTACACGGACATGCCGGTGATCGCGCGGTCGTGGGCCAGGTCGATCTGGCGCTTCATCTCGTCCCACCCGCGGATGGCGCCGACGCCCACGTACACCTGGCGGCCGGCTCCCTCGATGCGGCGGATGTGGTCGTCCATCACGCACGCCCAGTCCGTGTTGGAGCAGTACGCCTTCACCGTCCACGAGGCGGAGGTGGCGCTGGCCGGGTAGTTCATCGGCACCTCCACGTCCAGGTAGCCGCCTTCCACCCAGGCCTGCGGGTCCTGGAAGAGGTCGGTGAAGCTCCACTGGGCGGACCAGCCGGTGCGCGCCTTGTACCCCGGGAACACCGCGGCCGAGAGCACCATCGACGGGTCCACGGCGCGCACGGCGTCGTAGACGTCCTTGACGGCCTGGTTCACCAGCCCGCGGCGGAAGTCCAGCCAGGCGCCCTGCGCGTTGGAGGTGGGGTACGCGCCGGTGGCGGTCCTGAACGCCTCCTGCGTGGCCGGGTCGTACGACACCTGGTTGCTCGGGTAGCGGATGCGGTCCAGGTGGATCCCCTTCAGCCCCAGCGGCCCGTAGCGCGTCGCCAGGTCCGCGGTCACGCGGGCGAGCTGCGCGCGCACCTCGGGCACACCCGGCGACAGGTACATGTACTCGGCCGAGGTGAGGCAGTTGTCCACCTGCCGGGTGATGACGCCGGTGGTGAAGTTCTTGGTGCTCACGCTCCAGTTGCGGTTGGCGCGCAGCCAGTTGGCCGGGGTGCTGTCGATGAACTGGTTGCAGGCCGCCGCGCTGCCGGAGATGAAGCCGGTGAGGGCGTTGACCCAGGCGTGGACCTCGATCCCGTACTTGGCCGCCTCGCGCAGCGCCACCACCAGCGGGTCCTGCGCCGGGCGCGGGCCGCCCAGCGTGCCGCACATGCGCGGCGAGCAGGGCTCGATGTCCGAGTAGTAGAGCGCGTCGCCCGAGGTGCGGACCTGGAAGTACACCACGTTGAAGTTGGCGCTCGCCGCCTTCTGCATGATGGTGGCGATCTTGGCGAAGTCCACCGACGACGGGCCCGTGTACTCGAAGCGCGTCACCCACAGCGCCCGCGCCTCCACCGGGTTGGTGACCGTCACCGCCGCCTCGGCGCTCTTTCCCTCCACCGAGGCCGTGAGCGTGCCGCTCCCCACGTCCTTGGCGATGATGGTGTCCGTCCCCGCCTTGAGGCCGAAGACGGCCGGGTCCGACGCCGTCCACGTGATCGTGCGGCCGCCCAGCACGTTGCCGCGGCGGTCGCGCGCCACGGCGGTGAAGCCCGCGCGGCGGAACTGCGGCAGGCTGATCTCGCCCGGCTCGATGCTGACCGAAGCCACCGGCTGCGGCCACACCTTCAGCGCGATGGACGCCTGCGCCTCGTCCACCGCGGCGCCGATGTCCGTGGTCCCTTCCTGCAGCGCCACCACCTCGCCCCCCGCCGACACGTCGGCCACGGCCGGCACGCTCGACGTCCACGTCACCGTGCGCCCCGCCAGCGGCTCGCCCACCGAGTCCAGCGCCGTGGCCACGTACACCGCGCTGTCGCCCAGCGACAGCGAGTCCGGGCCCGTCAGCGTCAGCGACTTCACCGGCACCGGGACCACCAGCACGTTCACCGTGTCCATGCCCTTCTTGTGGTCCACCACGATGTCCACCGCGCCCGTGTCCTGCGCCGTCACCAGTCCGGTGGAGTCCACCGTGGCGATCATCGTGTCCAGCGAGGTCCAGTAGACGTGCTTCTTGTGCTCCAGCTCCATCCCCCGCGGGTTGAACACCCCCGCGTCCAGTTGCAGCGTGCTGCCGCCGCGCTCGCCGCGCTCGGCAGAGGGGGTGCGCACCATCATCACCGCGTCCGCGTGCGAGGCGCGGACGTCGAGGCCGCGCCCCACCACGGGGCCGGCGGGCGAGACGAGGCCGCCCTTGCTGTCACAGGATGCCAGGAGTGCGATGGACGCCAGCAGCGCGGCGCCGGTACGGACGTGCGGGGTGCGTAGGGAGCGCAAAGGGCCTCCAGATGACGTGGGGACGCGGTCGAGCTGCCCGGGAGGGGCTCGGAGGGAACGTGCAAACGTGGCGCAAAAACCGGCAATCCGCAAGTCTCGTCCGATTCAGGCGTTTGCGCGCACCTTGTCCGATCGTGCGTGGCCCGCGAGCTTCCGCCTTCCCCTCGCGCCGGAGCCCCGCCCCTGCACCCCGTCCGCCCGTCCGTGGCGCTGACCGCCGCCGCTTTCGTGTTCGCGGGGGTGATGCACTTCGTCATTCCCGGCGCGTACCTGGGCGTCATGCCCCCCTGGCTTCCGCATCCGCGCGCGCTGATCCTGCTGAGCGGCGCCTGCGAAGTGGCGGGCGGACTGGGCCTCCTGCACCCGCGGACCCGCCGCGCCGCCGGGTGGGGGCTGGTCCTCCTCCTCCTGGCCGTGTGGCCCGCCAACTTCCAGATGCTCTCCAACGCCGATTCGCCCGCCGCGCAGGCGCTCCTCCTCCTGCGCCTCCCCCTTCAGCCCCTGCTGATGTGGTGGGTGTGGCGAATCTCACACAGAGGCACAGAGGCACAGAGATGACTTCGTCTCTATGCCTCTGTGTGAGCCCCGTGTCTACTCCGCCATCCACACCGTCTTCACGTTGACGAACTCGCGGATGCCGAACGCCGCCAGCTCGCGCCCGTAGCCGCTCTGCTTGACGCCGCCAAAGGGGAGGCGCGGGTCGGAGGCGACCATGGCGTTGACGTACGTCATCCCCGCCTCGATGCCGCGGATGAAGAAGTCCGCCTCCCCCTCGTCGCGCGTCCACACGCTGCTGCCCAGGCCGAAAACGGTGTCGTTGGCCAGGCGCAGCGCCTCTTCCGCGTCCGCGGCGCGGTGGAGGAGGGCGACGGGGCCGAACACCTCCTCCAGGTACGCGGGCGACTCGCGGGGGATGTCCGTGAGGATGGTGGGGGCGTAGTAGAAGCCGGCGCCGGGAAGCCGCTCGCCGCCCACCAGCACGCGCGCGCCCATCTCCACCGAGCGGCGCACCTGCTCGTCCACCTCGTCGCGGATGGCGGCGGTGGCCAGGGGGCCCACGTCCGTGTCCGGTCGCATGGGGTCGCCCACGCGCAGCGCGGCCATGGCGCGCACGAAGAGGCGCTCGAACTCGTCCGCCACGTCCTGGTGGACGATGAACCGCTTGGCCGCGATGCAGCTCTGGCCGTTGTTGATGGTGCGCGCCTTCACCGCCGTGATGGCCGCGGCTTCCAGGTCCGCGCTGGGCATCACGATGAAGGGATCGCTCCCGCCCAGCTCCAGCACCGTCTTCTTGAGGTTGCGCCCGGCCCGCTCGGCCACGCTCTGCCCCGCCGGCGTGCTCCCCGTGAGCGTGGCGGCGCGGATGCGCGGGTCGTCCAGGATGCGCGCCACCGCGCCCGCGCCCACGAGCAGCGTCTGGAAGGCGCCGGCCGGGAAGCCCGCGCGCAGGAAGATGTCCTCGATGGCCAGCGCGCACTGAGGCACGTTGGAAGCGTGCTTCAGCACGCCGGTGTTGCCCGCCATCAGCGCCGGCGCGGCGAAGCGGAAGACCTGCCAGAGCGGGAAGTTCCACGGCATCACCGCCAGCACGGGCCCCAGCGGCAGGTAGCGGACAAAGGAGCGCGCCGCCCCCGTCTCCACCGCCTCGTCCGCCAGCAGCCGCTCCGCGTTCTCCGCGTAGTAGCGGCACGCCCACGCGCACTTCTCCGCCTCGGCCACGGCCGCGGCCAGCGGCTTCCCCATCTCCGTGGTCATCAGCCGCCCGAGCTCATCCTTTTCCTCCTCCAGGATCTCGGCCGCCCTCGCCATCCACCGCGCCCGCTGGGCGAACGAGGTGTGGCGGTACTCCCGGAAGGTGGCCTCCGCGCGCTCCAGCCGCTCGTCCACCTGCGCCTCGGTGAGTGCCTCAAAGGTGCGCAGCGTCTCGCCCGTGGCGGGATCGATGGTCTCTATGGCCATTCTTCTCCGTGCCTCTGTGCCTCTGTGTGAGTCAATCTGTTGAAAACTCGAAGCGCGCCTCCGGCCCTCTCACCGTGCGCTCCGTGAATCTCACCATACCGTCCCGCCCGATCCGCAGCACGGTGGAAGCGCGCGTGCCGTAGTCCGGCAGATCGATGAAGAGCGACGACAGGGCGCGCTCCCACTCCACGCCCACGCCCGTGTCGGGGAGGCGCGCGTCGGGGGCCGGGTCGCGCAGGGCCAGGGTGCGGAAGAGCGCTTCCTCCATCTCCTCCTCCGGCCCGGCCAGGATGCGCGCCAGGTCGCCGCGGCCGCGCTCCACCTTGGGCCAGGGCGTGTCCAGGAGCGCGTTGCTCAACCCGTGCACGCCCGGTTCCACGGCCACGGGGCCGGGCGCGCGGTTGGAAAGCCACCACGCGCCACCCGGCCCGCCCAGCAGCAGGTTGAAACCATTCCACTCCGCCGCCCGTGTTGCGATGCGGGCCGCATACGTGCGGGCATCCTCGCCGCCGCGCAGGAAGCCGGCGACCAGCTCGCCGCGCGAGGGCGCGTCGGCGCGCTGGGGGACGGAGGGCTCGCGCACGTTGGTGACGGCGGCCCAGCGGCCGTCGCGCGTTACGCCCATCCAGGTGCCGCGCCCCTGCAGGTCGCGCCCGGCCAGCACGCGCGGGGCGTCGTGCCACCAGGCGGCGGGGGCGGCGGGGCGGTCGAAGCGCTCGTCGCGGTTGGCGGCCACCACCAGCGGGTACGCGGAATGCGTCTGTACGGCAAAGAGGACGAGGCACATCGGGGGTGGTGCCAAGTGGGGGATTTGCTTAGATTTGGAGTCTGCGCGGACTCCGCGGAACGCGCAATCTAACGCACCGCCGCCCCATCGCAGCACCCCTTCCACGGCAACCCGAGCGGCGGGCACAGCCCGCGACGAGGACGATGCTTCACCACCGGACGCACATCCTGGGACCCGGGCACGAGTGGGTCGTGTTCGTGCACGGGGCCGGCGGCAGCTCGTCCATCTGGTACCGCCAGGTCCGCGAGTTCCGCAAGCACTTCAACGTGCTGCTGGTTGACCTGCGCGGCCACGGCGAGTCGCGCGAGCCGCTTCACCTGTGGCGCCAGCAGGAAGACTACACCTTCGAGGCCATCTCGCTGGAGATCCTGGAGGTGATGGACCACCTGGAGATCGCCTCCGCTCACTTCGTGGGGATCTCGCTGGGGTGCATCGTCATCCGCCAGCTCGCGGACATGGCGCCCGAGCGGGTGCGCGCCATGGTGCTGGGCGGCGCCGTCACCCGGCTGGACCTGCGCTCGCGCGTGCTGGTGCACGCCGGCGACTGGGTGAAGCGCCTCGTCCCCTTCATGTGGCTGTACCGCCTCTTCGCGTGGATCATCATGCCGCGGCGGCGCCACCGCGAGAGCCGGTCGCTCTTCGTGCGGGAAGCGCGCAAGCTGGCGCAGAAGGAGTTCCTCCGCTGGTGGCGGCTCACCCTGGAGGTCACGCCCCTCCTGCGCCTCTTCGAAGAGCGCGAGATCCCCATCCCCACGCTGTACCTGATGGGGGACGAGGACCACATGTTCCTGCCGCCCGTGCGCCGCATCGCGCGGAAGCACCGCGAGTTCACCACGCTCACGGTGATGGAAGACAGCGGGCACGTGGTGAACGTGGACCAGGCGAACCTCTTCAACCGCCTGGCCATCGGCTTCCTGCGCGGGCTGCAGCCCAGCCCCGCGTGAAGCTCAGGGCCGGCGCGCTCTCCCTGGCGCTCCTCGCCGCCGTGGCCTGTGGCCGCGGCGACGGGGAGCGTCCGTCTTCGCGCGCGTCGCTGGTGGCCGCGGGCGACATCTCGTCGTGCTGGTGGCGCGCCGACGGGGCCACCGGCCTGCTGCTGGACCGCATCGACGGCGTGGTGGCGCCGCTGGGGGACCTCGTGTACCAGAGCGGAACCGAGGCGCAGTTCGCGAAGTGCTACGGCCCCACCTGGGGCCGCCACATCCGCCGCACCCGCCCCGCCATCGGCAACCACGACCGCCGCACGGAGAAGGGCGGCCCCTACTACCGGTACTTCGGCGCGCGCGCCGGGAAGCCGGGCGAGGGGTGGTACGCCTACCCGCTGGACGGCTGGCACGTGGTGGTGCTGAACACCGAGGGCGACATCTCGGCGGGCTCGCCGCAACTGCGCTGGCTGGAAAAGGAGTTGCGCGCGCACCCCACGCGCTGCACGCTCGCCTACATGCACCGCCCGCGCTTCAGCAGCGGCGACCACGGCGGCAGCAACAAGGTGCGCGACGCCTGGCAGGTGATGTACGCGCACGGGGTGGACGTGGTGCTGGCCGGCCACGACCACCTGTACGAGCGCTTCCCCCCGCGCAACCCCGACGGCCAGCCGGACCCGGCGGACGGCATCGTGTCGTTCGTGGTGGGCACCGGCGGCGCCCCCCTCTACAACTACGGCGAGCTCGACCCGCACTCGGCCATCCGCCAGAACACCGCGCACGGCGTCCTCGCCCTCCGCTTCAAGCCGGACGGCTACGAGTGGGAGTTCGTCGCCGTCCCTGGCGAGGACTTCGAGGACCGCGGCGAAGGCCGCTGCCACTAAGAAGAAGTCCTGAGTCCTCGGTCCTAAGTCCTGAGTGAAAAGCGCACTCACGCACTCACGCACTGCTGTTCAGCACTCAGGACCCAGGACTCAGCACTTCTTCTACCTCCCCCTCGTCCAGATCAGGATGACTCCGCACGCCGAGCCGGTCGTGTTGTACTGGGCCGGGATCGTCCCCAGGCCGGAGTATCCTTCGATGGCCTCGATCTCGGACGGGTGCACGAAGTCGGACGGGTCCACGCGGCCGGCCTCGGTGTACATCTGGATGCCATCCAGGAAGAGGAGCGGGGGGCAATTGTTGCGGGTGCTGGCCAGGTAGGGCTCGCCCTTGGGGTTGTACATCACGTTGAAGCCGCGCACCTGGCGGAAGATGTCCAGCGTGCGGACGGCGTTGCGCGCCTCCACCGCCGCGCGGTCCAGGAAGGCGCCGTGCCCGCGCTTCTCCCGGTCGTAGAACCCCACGTTGCGCAGCGCCGTGCTGCGCCCCGCCGAGGTCACGGACACGCCGGCGATCTCCACCGCCTGCGGCCGCATCACCACGGTGCCCGAGAGGTCGTCGCGCTCGAACTCGATGGCGGTGTGCTCCGGGCGGTAGCCCACGCGGTACACGGACATCATGCGGCGCCCGGCCGGGATGTTGCGCACCTGCGCCCGCCCCTCGCCGTTGGTGAACACCGGCGCCCCCGCGCCACTCACCACCACGCGCGCGTCGGAGATCAGGCGGCCGGTCTCTTCCTCCACCACCACGATGCTGAGCGTGGGGCGTCCCCGCTGCGCGGCGGCGGGGAGGGCCAGGAGGAGCGCCGCGAGGGCGGCCAGGGAGCGGAAGAGCGCGGAGCGGGACATGGGTCGCACCGGGGAGGGAAGGGCGGACGCGCCTGTGGTGAACCACGGTGACGCAACCCTTGCTCCACCCGGGCGAGAATCCGCAAGTGATTCGGGGCGTTCGCGTTGCCCGCGGGCGGCGCAACCCCGGGCGCGCGCCGGTGTACACGTTAGTGGACGGCCTCGTCACGGCCGATGGACAAAACCCCGAGGCGACCGCATGGACTCGCTCGACCGCACGATCATCAAGGTCGGCACGCTGGCGCTGCTGGTGTGCGCGGTCGGCCTGCTGGGGGTGGAGAACCCCCGCATCGGGAAGTCCGGCCCCGCGCCGCTCCACGTCACGCTGCGCCGCCCGCCGCCCTGCGTGCCCGCCGCCGCCGCCACGCCGCCCCCGCCGCCGCGCGGCGACCCCGGCCGCATCGTGCCCGTGCCCGGCCCCTGCGCCCCCCGGCCGGACGAGGAGGACGCCGCCTCCGCCCTGCGCCGCCTGCGCGGGGACCTGGCGCGCATCCAGGTGCTGCGCGAGGCCGCGGCCTCACACAGAGGCACAGAGGCACAGAGATGAATTCGTCTCTGTGCCTCTGTGCCTCTGTGTGAGCCCCATCATCTCAGGAAACGATGTCGAGAGCTTTCGTAAAGGAAGATGACGGGCACGCGGTGCCGGGGCACTTCGGGCTGCCGCCGCGCGACGATCCCCGGTTCGACGCGGCGGCGGCGCGGGCGCTGCTGGAGGCCGCCCGCGACGCCAACACCCCCAGCGCCGAGGCCGCCACCGGGTACCGCTGGGGCGAGCCGAAGCTCCACCGCCACGTGCAGCGCCTGCTGCGCGAGGCGGAGGCGCTCCCCGAAGAGGAGCAGGACCCGCGCTACATCCGCGTGGCGCGGCGCTTCCTGGGGCCCGCGCGCTAGCCGTTCCTGCCCTCGTCCAGCGTGCGCAGGTGCTCCACGCCCTCGGGGAGGATGTGGACGCGGGGGCCGTGGGGCGGCTCCAGCCGGCCACCGCCGCCCCGGCGCACGAAGCCTTCCTCGCGCAGCCGGTCCACGATGGCCAGGGTGGCCTCGTACGGAAGGCCCAGCTCCTCGCCGATGATCCCCACGGGCACCCAGCGGTGCGGGTCTTCCTGCGAGACCTCGGCGATGCGGCGCAGGAAGGTGTTGCGCTGGATCTCCGAAACGGTGCTCTGCACTTCGTTAAGCTCGAACATCATCGCTCCTCGGGTGGCCGTTTGCTCCGCTCCACCGATGGCAATCGTCATGCCCCCGGGGCGTGGCTGGAGCATGGCGTGAAGCGTGCGGAAAGGCTGCGACATGGGGCCGTGGCACACACGGCCGGGGAGACGCATTTCCGTGGGGGAGGATGCCGTACCAGAACACCCGCTGCCACGGGGGGATCCGCACCGGGCCGCGATCCCGCGGCATGGCCGTTCGATGAGCGCCCACCACAACACCGACGACCTGCTCCGCACCCTTCGCCAGGGCGAGGAGTGGTTCCGCGCGGTGTTCGAAGGGTCGGCGATGGGGATCGCCGTGATCGACATGCAGGGGCGCTTCATCGAGGCCAACGCCGCCTTCCTGCGCATGGTGGACCGCACGGCCGAGGAGCTGCGCGACCTGCCGCTGGCGGCGCTTGACCACCCGGACGACCACCCGCGCGACGCCCAGCTCTTCCGCGGGCTGGTGGCGGGGGAGCTGGCGCACTACCAGCTCGAGAAGCGCTACGTGCGCAAGGACGGCACGCCGTTCCCCGTGCGCCTTACCGCGTCGGTGGTGAGGGCGCCGGACGGCAGGCCGCGCTTCTGCGTGGCGATGGTGGACGACGTGTCGCAGCGCAACGCGGCCGAGGCGGAGCGCGAGGTGCTGGAGGAGCGCCTCCGCCACCTGGCCCTCCACGACCCGCTCACCGGCCTCCCCAACCGCCTGCTGCTGGCCGAGCGGATGTACGAGGCCACGCAGTCGCTGGGCGGCGACCCGGGCTCCCGCTGCGCCGTGCTCTTCCTGGACCTGGACCGCTTCAAGAACGTCAACGACTCGCTGGGCCACGGCGCCGGCGACGAGATGCTGCGCCAGGTGGCCACCCGCCTCTCCGCCTGCGCGCGCCCCGGCGACACGGTGGCGCGCTTCGGGGGCGACGAGTTCATCCTCTTCCTCCCGCGCGTGGCGGGGCGCGAGGACGCGCTGGCGCTGGCGGAGCGCGTGCGCGAGGTGCTCGCCGCGCCGCTGGAGCTGGGGAGCTACCGCGCCTACACCTCGGCCAGCATCGGCATCGCCCTGGGCGAGGGGCCGGCCGACGCGCCGGACGAGCTGCTGCGCAACGCGGACATGGCGATGTACCACGCCAAGGGCGAGGGCGGCGCCCCCTGCGCCGTCTTCGACCACTCCATGCACCGCGCCGTGGTGGAGCGCCTGCGCCTGGAGACGGACCTGCGCGCCGCGCTGGAGCGGGGGCAGCTCACCCTCTTCTTCCAGCCCATCGTGTCGCTGGCCACGGGCGGCGTGGCGGGCGCCGAGGCGCTGGCGCGCTGGGACCACCCCGTGCACGGCCGCGTGCCCCCGGACCGCTTCATCTCGCTGGCGGAAGACACGGGGCTGATCGGCGCGCTGGGGGCGTGGGTGCTGAACGAGGCGGCGCGGCAGGTGGCGGAGTGGCGCGCGGGCTTCCCCAACGCGGCGGAGCTGGAGGTGAGCGTGAACCTCTCGGCCCGGCAACTGCGCGAGCCCGGGCTGGTGGACGCCGTGGCCGCCACCCTGCGCGAGCACGCCCTCCCCCCCGGCGCGCTCAAGCTGGAGCTCACCGAGAGCTCGCTGGTGCAGGACCCGGTGGCCGCCGCCGGCGTGCTGCGCGCCCTCAAGAAGCGCGACGTGCAGGTGTACCTGGACGACTTCGGCACCGGCTACTCGTCGCTCAGCTCGCTTCACCGGCTGCCGCTGGACGCGCTCAAGATCGACCGCTCGTTCGTGGCGGGGCTGGACGGCGGGAGCACCGGGGCGCACAAGGGCGCCGAGATCGTGGGCACCATCGTGGCGCTGGCCCGCAGCCTGGGCGTGCGCGTGGTGGCCGAGGGCGTGGAGACGCGCCAGCAGCTCCATGCCCTCCAGTTGCTGGGGTGCGACTTCGCGCAGGGCTACCTCATCGGCCGCCCGCTCCCCGCGGACGAGTTCGCCGCCGCGTTCCTGGGGGCGTCGCCGCTGGAAGTCTGAGACCGATTGGGATCACACAGAGGCACAGAGGCACAGAGACTACTTCGTCTCGGTGCCTCTGTTGCGTAGGACGCGGGTGAGGATGCGGTCGAGGGCGGCGGCGAAGGCCTGCTTGTCGCGCGGGCCGTAGGGGCGGGCGCCGCCGGTCTCCACGCCGGCGCCGCGCAGGCCGTCCATGAAGTCGCGCACGGCCAGGCGCTCGCCGATGGAGTCGTCCGTGTACTCCTCGCCGCGCGGGTCGATGACGGCCACGCGCTTGGCCACCAGCGCGGCGGCCAGCGGGATGTCCGCGGTGACGGCCACGTCGCCGGGCTCGGCGGTGTCCGCGATGTGCTGGTCGGCGACGTCGGGGCCGCCCTCCACGCGCACGGCGGTGACGTAGGGGTTGTCCAGCGGCACGGGGAGGCGCTGGTTGGCCACCATCACCGTGTCCAGCTTCAGGCGCTGCGCGGCGCGGAACACCACTTCCTTGACGTCGCGCGGCGCCGCGTCGGCGTCGATCCAGAGCTTCACGTGCGGCCGGGAAAGGGGGGTGGAGCGGGCGCGGCGGGTGTGCCGCCGCGCCCGCAGAGGGGGCCTACTGCCCCTGCTGGAGCCGCCGGCCGAGGATGGCCTTGGCCTGGTCCGCGCGCCGCCCGTCCTCTTCCTTCACCATGCGAAAGAACTTCGCCAGGTCCTCATCGCCGCTCTCCTCGGCGTCGCGCACGAACTGGTCGTACGTCTCCGCGCCCTGCAGCGCGTGGAAGAGGATGCTGACCAGGTTGTAGGTGACGTCCGCCGTCCCGGTGTTCCCCTTGCTCTCTGCCGCCATGCTCGCCTCTCCTGTGTGGGTTGGGTTGCCGAGGCGCGCCGGGCTCGCAAATCCAGGACCGTGAGAGAAAAAAAGTGCGTTAGTGCGTGGAGTGCGTAAGTGCGTGAGTAACATCAAGCGCACTCACGCACTCACGCACTCACGCACTTCTTTTCTTCCCCTTGCACCTGACGCGGCGTCAGGGTTTATCCTCCTGCCGTGGCCACAGAGGAGGTGACGATGGAGAAAGGGTGGAAGGTGGGGGAGCTGGCGCGGCGGACGGGGCTTACCGTGCGCACGCTTCACCACTACGACCAGGTGGGGCTGCTGCGGCCGTCGCGGCGCACGCCGGCGGGGCATCGGCTGTACGGCGAGGAGGACGTGGCGCGGCTTCAACGCATCCAGTCGCTGCGGCGGCTGGGGTTCGGGCTGGACGAGGTGCGCGACGCGCTGGACCGGCCGGAGTTCTCGCCCCTGCGCGTGGTGCGGCTCCACCTGGAGCGCATCCGCGGGGAGATCCGCCTGCAGCAGCGGCTGTGCGAGCGGCTGGAGGCGGTCGCGGCGGGGCTGGGCTCGGCGGAAGGAGCTTCCGCCGACGAGTTCATTCAGACGATCGAGGCGATGACCATGTACGAGAAATACTATACTCCCGAGCAGTTGGAAGAGCTGCGGCAGCGCCGCGAGGAGATGGGTCCCGACCGCATGCGCGAGGTGGAGGAGGAGTGGCCGCGGCTGATGGCCGAGGTGCGCGCCGAGATGGAGCGCGGCACCGACCCCGCCCACGAGCGGGTGCAGGCCCTCGCGCGCCGCTGGGACGGGCTGCTGCGCGAGTTCACCGGGGGCAACCCCGGGATCGCGAAGTCGCTCGGCAACCTGTACCAGGGCGAGTCCACCGTGCACGGGATGGACGTGGCGGGGATGAGGCCGCTGATGGAGTACGTGCAGCGGGCGCAGGGCGCGGGGAACAGCTAGGCTCACACAGAGGCACGGAGGCACGGAGATTCCATCATCTCTGTGCCTCCAGGCACTCGGTGACCCATGGGACATGTGAAAGAGAGGGTGGTCTTGATTGGCCTGCTGGCCGGCGCCTGTTCGGCTTCCACGGAACCACCGCGTCCGGCACTGGCCGGGTGCTACGATCCCGTCATCGGCCCGTATGCGCTCGCGAAAGACGTTCCGGGTGGCAGGGAGTTCCAGCCCGCCTGGGTCGCCCTCGCTTCCGCGCGCTCGGAGCGCGGTGTGGGGCACGCGCTCCGCGTGCCGAAGGACTTCACCTTCCCGTGGGACACGCACGGGGAGTGGCGGCCGATCGGCTCGGATTCGGTGCTGATCGAGTGGGGAAGCCAGCATGCCGGGATACGCCTGCGGCTCGCCATCGAGCCGGATCTGCTGCGGGGGAGAGGCTGGTTCCCGCAGGGCGACTCGTCGTGGAGCGTGACCGCGCGGCGGGTTCCCTGTGGGCGCGACGTGGGGCGGGTGGTAGGATGACGACGCTCGACGCGCTGTGGGCCGAATACGCACGCCGGCCGCGGCCCCCACAGCTCGGCGCCACGGTGGACGGCGTGCGGCTCGGTGAGGTGGACGACGAGATCCAGGATGTGATCACGTCGAATTTCGGCATGGGCGTCGATTCGGGGCTCTGGCGCGTCGCGCGTCTCGGCCTGGCTCTCGCGGACGCGGAGCGCGTGCTGCCCGCGATCCCCGCCGGGGAGACTCGCGAGTACTTCGTCCTGCTGGTTGCGGTCGCCCGCGCCGCCCTCGAGTCCATCGTTCGCGGTGAGCTGGAGGCGAGTGACGATCGAGGCGGCGGACACCTTTTACCGTAAGCCGTGCACCTGCTCAACCCGCTTGCCCTTGCCCGCGATCTGCGGGGAGACCACGTCCCGGAAGGCGCGAAGGCGCGCTACCGGGGAATCGGCCTCGCCGTGCAGTACGCCCACCTGGCGTGGCGCTCATCTTCTGGGGCGCAGCGTCCGCCGCCCACCGCGCTCCTGGTGCAGGGTGCCGATCGCGGCCCGTCACGACGCTACGAATCGCTGCGGAAGGAGCCCTGGCTTAGCCTCTCCGTGGCGCACGACGACCACGTGAGGTGGTGGCCACCGGGCAACTCGGGGGTGGTGCAGGTCGATTTCCGGCTCGACGTACCGTGGCTGCTTCGGGAGCCGGGCCCGGCTGATCGCGATGCGGAATCCCGCGACGACTGGCGCAACGAACCGTGGGCGAGAGCCTCCCGGGCGAAAAGATGATCTCACACAGAGGCACAGAGGCACAGAGATGACTTCATCCCTGTGCCTCCAGCCATTCGGCGACGAGGCGGTGGGAGATGGAAAAGGTGGAGGGGAAGCGGAATGTGCCGTCCGCGATGCCGCGGCGGACGTCGTCGCGGGTGAACCAGCGGACCTCCTCCATCTCGTCTTCCAGGCGGATCTCTTCGGTGAGGGCTTCGGCGGTGAAGCCGATCATGAGGGAGGCGGGGAAGGGCCAGGGCTGCGAGGAGTGGTAGCGCACGCCGCCCACGGCGATGCCGGACTCCTCCATCACCTCGCGGGCGACGGCGTCTTCCAGGCTCTCGCCGGGCTCCACGAAGCCGGCGAGCACGGAGTAGACGCCGGGCTGCCAGGCGTGCTGCCGCCCCAGCAGGCAGCGCTCGCCGTGCTGCACGCGCATGATGACCGCGGGGTCGGTGCGCGGAAAGTGGTGGGTGCCGCAGACGGTGCACGCGCGCAGGTGCCCCGCCTCGCGCACCTCCGTCGCGCCGCCGCACACGCCGCAGAAGCGGTGGCGTGCGTGCCAGTGGTTCATCCCCCGCGCGAACGCCAGCAGCCCGGCCTCCAGCGGCGTCATCAGCAGGCCGTGCTGCCGCAGGTCGTCCCACTCACCCGCCGCGAGCGCCGTCTCCTCCGCTACGGGCACGGCGAACCAGGGGGTGGAATCTTCCTGCACGCCCAGCAGGATCGCGTACCCCGCGGCCTCCAGCAGCGGCTCCGCCTCGCGCGGCGTGAGCCAGGCGGCGCGCGGCTCACCGGCCACGAACAGGTTCCGGTGCTCCCACACCGGCGCGAAGCGGGTGCGCGGGTCCCGCAGCCGCTCCGCCACCCAGGCCTCGTCCTTGCGCCGCTCGCCCGCCCGGCCGAACCCGCCGGCCGCCATCACGTGAGGCTTCTCCACTTCTCCCCTCCGTGTCTCTGTGCCTCTGTGTGAGATTCCTTGACACCGGCCACTCACGCAACTAACATACTCGCGAGTATGATCCATTGCCCTGCGAGAGTGTGAACTTGCCACGTGTGCCACGGTGGGAGCGCCGGCCGGAGGAGCGGCCGCGGGAGATCCTGGATGCGGCCTTTGAAGTGTTCTCCGAGAAGGGGTACCGCGCCACCCGCCTGGAGGAGGTGGCCGAGCGCGCCGGAGCCACCAAGGGCGCCATCTACCACTACTTCGAGGGCAAGGAAGACCTCCTCATCCGCACGGTGACAGACCGGATGAGGTCGGTGTTCTCGGACGTGACGCGCGTGATGGACGAGCGGGGGCGCACCCCCGGGACGTACCTGGAGGCCGGGCTGCGCCGCGCGTGGAACTTCTGGCTCAGCGAGGACTTCGGGCGGATGTTCCGGCTGATGTTCGCCGAGGTGAGGGTGGAGCACCCCGCGCTCTTTGAGGCGTGGGTCACCGAGGGACCGCTGCACGGGTGGGGCGTGGTGGAGCAGGTGATCGAGGCCGGGAAGCGCGCCGGTGAGTTCAGGGCCGACGTGGACTCCGCGGTCGCGGCGCGGTTCATCACCTGCGGGCTGGCCTTCCACGCCGTGCTCCAGGACCACGTGGGCACGGGGATCGTCCCCGCGCTGGAAGCGGAGCGCGTTTTCACTACCACCTTCGACATCTTCGTCCGCGGCCTGCGCTAGCGGAGCTTTCAGGGGGAGGAGGCGGTGTGGATGTTTAGATACCTACTCGTAGGTAGGAAAGTGGGGCCGCCGCTGCTCGCGACGCTCCTGTCGAGCGGCGTGGCCGCGCAGGACACGGTGCGATTGGGCCCGCTGCACGCGGCGGCCACGGCGCGCGACCCCCGCGTGCGCCAGCTCGCGCTGCAGGCGGAGGCCACCGAGGCGCGGCTGCGCAACCTGAATACGGAGCGGCTCCCGCAGCTTCGGGTCAGCGGGGACGCGACGCGCCAGTCGGAGGTCCCCTCGATCCCCATCTCGCTCCCCGGGGGGATGACGCCACCGGTGCCGCCCCGGAGCCGCTACGAGGTCCGTGGCGAGGTGGAGCAGCGCGTGTACGACGGCGGGGCGCTGGAGCGGCGGCGCGGCATCGAGCGCGCGCGGCTGGCGGAGGCGCAGGCGGAGGTGGGCGCGGCGCTGTTCGGGGTGCGCGAGGAGGTGAACGCGGCGTTCTTCGGGGCGCTCGGCATCCAGGCGCAGCTCGCGGAGCTGGCGACGCTGGAGGCGGACCTGGAGGCGCGGCTGGCGCAGGCCCGGGTGCGGGTGCGCGAGGGCGCGGCGCTGCGCAGCCAGGCGTACACGGTGGAAGCCGAGCTGATCCGGGCCCGCCAGCAGCGGGCGGAGCTGGAGGCCAACCGTCGCGCGTCGCTCGCCGTGCTCTCGGCGCTGACGGGGCGGAGCATCGGCGAGGGGGACGTGCTGGTGACGCCGCCGCTGGCCGGCGAGGTGGCGCGCGCCGCGGGGGGCGCCGGCGCCGGACGGCCGGAGCGCGCGGTGTTCGGGGCGCGGCGCGAGCGGCTGCGGCGCGAGGCGGCGCTGGCGGGCACACGCGGGCGGCCGCAGGTGCAGGCGTTCGGGCAGGTGGGCGTGGGGAGGCCGGGGCTGGACCAGTTCCGGCGCGACATCCACGAGTTCTGGATCCTGGGGATGCGGATGCGCTGGACGCCGTGGGACTGGGGCGTGGTGCGCCGCGAGCAGCAGGTGATCGGCCTGCAGCAGCGGGTGGTGGACACGGAGGAGGAAGCGTTCGCTGAGCGCGTGCGCCGCTCCACGCTGGACGAGGTGGAGGCGATGCGGCGGCTGGAGGGCGTGCTGGAGTCCGACGACGCGCTGGTCTCGCTGCGCGAGCGCATCGCGCGGGAGGCGCTCACCCGCTTCGGCGAGGGAGCCATCACCGCCGCGGAGTACGTGGACGTGCGCAACGACGTGCAGGAAGCGCGGGTCGTCCGCGAGCGGCACCGGGTGGAGCTCGCGCACGCGCGGGTCCGCTATCTCACCACGCTTGGAGTGGACCTGCCATGAAGCACTTCTCCGTGTCTCTGTGCCTCTGTGTGAGCCTTCTCGCCGGCTGCGCGAAGGAGAAGCCGGACGCGTACGGCAACTTCGAAGCGACGGAGGTGGTCGTCTCGGCGGAGGTGGGGGGGCAGCTTACGAGGTTCGAGCCGGAAGAGGGCGAGCGGCTGGCGAGTGGCGCGCTGACGGCGCTGGTGGACACGGGAACGCAGGCCCTCGCGCGGCGCGAGCTGGTCTCGCAGCGCGCCGCATCGGCCACGCGCGTGGCGGAGGCGGAGGCCCAGGTGCGCGTGCTGCGCGCCCAGCTCGGGACGGCGCGCGAGGAGCACGCGCGCACCCTGCGCCTCTTCCGCGCGGAGGCGGCCACGGCGCAGGAGCTCAACCGCCTGGAGGGGGAGGTGAGGACGCTGGAGGAGCGCATCGCGGCGGCGCAGGCCGCGGCGGGCGCGGTGGGGCAGGACGTGGGGAGCGTGGACGTGCGCGTGGCGCAGGCCGAGGACCGCATCCGCAGGAGCCGCGTGGTGAACCCCATCACGGGCACGGTGCTCACCACCTACGCGGAGGCGGGGGAGTACGTGCAGCCCGGCCAGCCCCTCTACAAGATCGCCAGCCTGGACACGCTCACCCTGCGCGCCTACGTCAGCGGCGCGCAGCTCCCGGCGGTGCGCATCGGCGGGGAGGTGCGGGTGCGCGTGGACCGCGACGGCAAGGCGCTGGACGAGCTCCCGGGGCGGGTGAGCTGGATCGCGGCGCAGGCGGAGTTCACGCCCACGCCCATCCAGACGCGCGATGAGCGCGCGGAGCAGGTGTACGCGATCCGGGTGCGGGTGCCCAATCCCGCGGGGCGGCTCAAGATCGGGATGCCGGGTGAGGTGGTGCTGAAAGGCAACTGAGGCCTCACACAGAGGCACGGAGACACAGAGGAGAGCCGTATGAGCGCCGTAGAGGTGGAGGGGCTGACGCGGGCGTTCGGGGAGACCGTGGCGCTGGACGCGGTGTCGTTCGGGGTGGGGGAGGGGGAGCTGTTCGGGTTCATCGGGCCGGACGGGGCGGGGAAGACCACGCTGTTCCGCATCCTCACCACCCTGCTGGCGCCGGACGCGGGGAGCGCGCGCGTGCTGGGGCTGGACCCCGTGCGCGAGCTGTGGGCGCTGCGGGCGCGCATCGGGTACATGCCGGGGCGCTTCTCGCTCTACCCCGACCTTTCCGTGGAGGAGAACCTGGGGTTCTTTGCGGCCGTGTTCGGCACCACGGTGGCGGCGCAGTATCCGCTCATCGCGCCCATCTACGACCAGATCGCGCCCTTCAGGGATCGCAGGGCGGGGGCGCTTTCCGGGGGGATGAAGCAGAAGCTGGCGCTGTGCTGCGCGCTGGTGCACCGGCCGGACATCCTCTTTTTGGACGAGCCCACCACGGGGGTAGACGCGGTGTCGCGGCGCGAGTTCTGGGACCTGCTTCACGACCTGCGGGCCGGGGGGCTGACCATCGTCGTGTCCACGCCGTACATGGACGAGGCGGACCGGTGCGACCGCGTGGCGCTGGTGCAGAAGGGGAAGATCCTGGAGATCGACGCGCCCGGCGCCATCGGCGGGAGGTACGGGTGGCCGCTGGTGGCGGTGGCCGCGCATGACCGCCGCCGCCTGCTCGCCGCGTTGCGCGCGGAGCCGGAGGCGTACTCCGTATACCCGTTCGGCGAGGAGGTGCACTTCACCGACCGCCGTGCCGGCGCCGACGCCGGGACCATCGCGGCGGGGCTGCAGGAGCGGCTGCGCGCGGCGGGGGTCCACGACGCGCGCGCGCACCCGATCCGCGCGGGGATCGAGGACGTGTTCATGGCCCGCATGGCCGCGGAGGCCCCGTGAGCGCGGCCATCGAGGCGCGCGACCTCACCCGCACCTTTGGCGCGTTCAGGGCCGTGGACGGGATCACCTTCGAGGTGGGCCAGGGAGAGGTGTTCGGCTTCCTGGGGGCCAACGGGGCGGGGAAGACTACCGCCATACGCATGCTCACCGGCCTGCTGGCGCCCACCTCCGGCGAGGCGCGCATCGCGGGGCTGGACATCTACGGCGACCCCGAGGGGATCAAGCGGCGGATCGGCTACATGAGCCAGCGCTTCTCCCTGTACGACGACCTCACCGCGCGCGAGAACATCCGCCTGTACGGCGGCATCTACGGGCTGAGCGACGGCGAGATCGCGGAGCGCACGGAGCGGATGCTGGACCGGCTGGGCTTCCGGCACGCGGCGGACTCGCTGGTGCGCGGCATCCCGCTGGGGTGGAAGCAGAAGCTGGCCTTCTCCGTCTCGCTCCTCCACGACCCGGCCATCGTCTTCCTGGACGAGCCCACGGGGGGCGTGGACCCCATCACGCGCCGGCAGTTCTGGGAGATGATCTACGAGGCGGCCGCCGCGGGCACTACCATCTTCGTGACCACGCACTACATGGACGAGGCGGAGTACTGCGACCGCATCTCCATCATGGTGGCGGGGCGCATCGCCGCGCTGGGGACGCCGGGCGAGGTGAAGGAGCGGCTGGGCGCGGCCACCATGGACGAGGCGTTCGTGCGCCTGGTGCGCCCGTGAGCGCGCTGCGCGGCATCGTCCGCAAGGAGGCTTTCCACCTCCTCCGCGACCGGCGCACGCTCTTCATCCTCCTGGTGATGCCGCTGGTGCAGGTGCTCCTCTTCGGCTACGCCATCCGCACCGAGGTGGAGGGGATCCGGCTGGCCATCGTGGACCCCGAGCCGGACCCCGCCACGCTGGAGCTGCGCAGCCGCTTCGCGGCCACGGGGCTGTTCCGCGTCGTTGCGGTGGTGCGCCGCGCCGCGCCGCTGGAGGCCATGTTCGAGCGCGGCGAGGTGCGCGAGGCCGTGGTCTTCGAGGCCGGCTTCGCGCGGAGCCTGGCCCGCGGCGAGCCCGCCCGCGTGCTGGTGGTGACCGACGCCACCGACCCCAACACGGGGAGCATCATGGCCGCCGACGCCCTGAGCGTGCTGCAGGAGTACGAGCGCGAGCTGGGGCGCGCCGGTCCGGGGCCGCGCATCGTGCCGGAGGTGAGGATGAGGTTCAACCCCACGCTGGAGAGCGCGCACCTGTTCGTGCCGGGGCTCATCGCGTTCGTGCTCACCATCGTCTCCGCGATGATGACGGCGGTGTCGCTCACGCGCGAGAAGGAGACGGGGACGATGGAGATCCTCCTGGTGTCGCCGCTGCGCCCGCCGCAGATCATCGTGGGGAAGGTGGTCCCCTACCTGGTGCTCGGCTTCGCCAACGTGCTCACCACGCTCGCGGCGGCGCGGCTGGTGTTCGGCGTCCCCATCCGCGGCAGCCTGGTGCTCCTCCTCGCCGAGAGCCTGCTCTTCATCCTCACCACGCTCGCGCTGGGGGTGCTGATCTCCACGCGCACCTCGTCGCAGCGCCTGGCCATGCTCATCGCGCTGGCCGGGCTGATGATGCCCACCATCCTCCTCTCCGGCTTCATCTTCCCGGTGGAGAGCATGCCGCTCCCCCTGCGCCTGCTCTCCAACCTGATCCCCGCGCGCTGGTTCGTGCTGATCGCGCGCGGCATCATGCTGAAGGGGGTGGGGCTGGCGCACCTGTGGCAGGAAACGCTGGTGCTGGCGGGGATGACGGCGGTGCTGCTGGCGGCGAGCGTCCGGGGCTTCAACGTGCGGCTGGGCTGAGGATCTCACACGGAGGCACGGATAGAAGATGCGCATCGTGGCGGGGGCGCGGCGCGCGGCACGCCGGGGGATGAGTCCCCCGGCTGGAGGGACGGGAAGCCCGCTGAAGCGGGCTCCGTCGCCCGACCCATCCGAGCCTGCTTCGGCGGGCTTCCCGCGGCTCCAGCGGGGGGATTCATCCCCTCGCGGCGGCGCGGGCCGAACGTCTACCGTGTGAGCCCAATGCGCACCATCTGGTTTCTCGTCCGCAAGGAGTACCTGCAGATCTTTCGCGACCGCGCGATGGTGATGCAGATCTTCCTGCTCCCCATCCTGCAGCTCCTGGTGCTCTCCAACGCGGCGACGTTCGAGATCACCCGCACGCGGATGTCCGTGGTGGACCTGGACCGCAGCAGCGCCTCGCGCCGCCTGGTGACGGGGTTCGCGGCGTCCGGCTACTTCGTCCCCCGGCAGTACACCGCCTCCGCGGCGGAGGCGGACGAGGCGCTGGTGGACCGGGACGTGTCGATGATCCTCACCATCCCGGCGGGCTTCGAGCGCGACCTGGCGAGGAGCGGCACGGCCCCCGTGCAACTGGTGCTGAACGCGGAGGAGGGCGCCGCCGCCGGGATCGTGAGGTCGTACGCCGTGCGCATCCTCAACGCGTACTCCCGCGAGGCCGGCGCCGAGCTGCGCCCCACCATCGCCGGCGGGCCGCCGTCGCACGCGGCGCCGCACATGGAGGTGAGGACGCGGGGATGGTACAACCCCATGCTGGACTACCACGCGTACATGGTGCCCGGCATCCTGGTGTTCCTGGTGACGCTGGTGGGTACGCTGCTGACGGCGCAGAACATCGCGCGGGAGAAGGAGATCGGCACGCTGGAGCAGCTCAACGTCACGCCCATCACGCGCGGCCAGTTCATCGCGGGAAAGCTGCTCCCCTTCTGGATCCTGGCGCTGGTGGACCTCACGCTGGGGCTGATCGTGGCGCGCCTCGTCTTTCACGTGCCCATGCGGGGGAGCCTGCTGGTGGTGTTCGCGGCGGCGGCGGTGTACCTGGTGGCGGCGCTGGGTATCGGCCTGTGGATCTCCACCCTGGCGGAGACGCAGCAGCAGGCCATGTTCATCACCTTCTTCATCCTGGTGATCTACGTGCTGATGAGCGGCCTGTTCACCCCCGTGGACAGCATGCCGCGCCCCGTGCAGTGGCTCACCGAGCTCAACCCGGTGAAGCACTTCATCGTCATCATGCGCGCCGTGCTGGTGAAGGGCGCCGGCTTCGCCGCGGTGCAGACGCAGTTCTACGCGCTGGTGGCGTACGCGGCCGTGGTGCTCACGCTGGCCGTGCGGCAGTATTCCAAGACGACGGGTTGAAGAAACTGAAGTCCTGAGTCCTGAGTCCTGAGTCCTGAGTCCTGATACCGGATCCGCGGGAACCGGCGCGCCTCCGCCGCGAGGGGCTGAAGCCCCCCGCTGGAGGGGCGGGAAGCCCGCTGAAGCGGGCTCGGTAGCCGGACCCATGCGAGCCTGCTTCAGCAGGCTTCCCGTGGTTCCAGCCGGGGGTTTCAACCCCCGGCGATGCCCCCCCGGCGATGCACCCCCGGCGATGCACCCCCGGCGATGCACCCCCGGCGATGCACCCCCCGGCGATGCGGCGACAGCACCGATCCATTCGCAGTCAGTGTAAGTCATAAGCCCCGGGTGAATTGGCTGTTCAGCACTCAGGACTCAGGACTCAGGACTACCACCTAAGCGCGCAGACGCGGAGAAATCCTCATGCTACTGAGTCCGATCGAGCAGCCGCCGAGCCTGTGGATGAGACTGGTGTACAGGATCAGCGAGCGGAGGTTCGGCAAGGTGCTGGGGGTGATCAGGGTGATCTACGCGCGCAAGCCGGAGATCATGCCCATCGCGCTCAGGATCGCGCGCACCATGGAGCGGCTGTCGCTGGAGCCCTCGCTGCGCTTCCTGGTGCAGGTGCAGACGGCGCGGCAGAACGGCTGCACCTTTTGCGAAGACCTGGCGCTGGCCGAGGCCGTGCGCGCCAGGCTGGGCGACGACAAGTTCCGCGCGCTCGCCGACTACCGCACCAGCCCCGCCTTCACCGAGCGCGAGCGGGCGGCGCTCGCCCTGGCCGAGGAGGCCACGCGCGACCGCCGCCTCACCCCGCAGACGGAGGCGGCGGTGCGCGAGCACTTCAGCGAAAAGGAGATCATCGAGCTCACCTGGCTCAACGCCGCCGAGAACTACTACAACCTCCAGGCGGCCGTGCTCGGTGTGGAGTCGGACGGCCTTGCTGGCTGAAGTCTTTTCTGTGCCTCTGTGCCTCTGTGTGAGATCACCTCATCCAGGGCATCACCGGCACCGTGGCGGGCTCGCGAAAGGGCCCGTCGCCCAGGAACGGGATGGCGCCGCGGCCGTTGAGGTTGTCGTACGAGTAGAAGGCGAAGCCCTGCACCCCGTTCTCCCGCCCGATGCGGATCTGCCGCTCGATCTCCGCGTGCGGCATGCCGGAGGCGATGGCGATGTAGACGTGGCGGCCCGTGGGGCGCATCCCCGCGAGGTGGTCTTGGAGCATGCAGCGCCAGTCCGGGTTGGGCTCGCGCCCGCCGGGGAGGCGCAGGTAGGTGCAGCGCTCCGGGTTGACGCGGAAGTACGTCATGGGCACCGCCACGTCCAGCGCGCCCTCGCTCGCCCACCCCCACGTGTCTTGGAAGAACTGCGCGACCCCGCTGGACGACGGCCAGCCGAAGCGCGTGCGGTCGTAGATGGGCCACACGGCGGCCGAGAGGGGAACGCGGCGCACGGCCTGGATGCTGTCGCGCGTCTCGCGCACGGTGCGCGTCACCATGTCGCGGCGGAAGCGCGCCCAGCCGGCCGGGTCCGCGGCGGGGTCGCGGCCGAAGGCGGCCAGGCTGGCACGGTCCCACCCGAACGCGGAGCCGGGGTAGCGGATGCGGTCCAGGTGCACGCCGTCCACCCGGTAGCGCCTCACCACGTCCGCGGCCACGCGGGCCAGGTGCGTGCGCACCCCCGGGTTGCCCGGGGAAAGGTACACGTACTCCTCGCCGTTGGGGCACGCCATCGGCCGGCCGGCGCGGGTGTGCATCGCCCACTCGGGATGGTCCACCAGGATGTGGTTGGGGCGCCCCGGCTCGCTGCGGCGCAGCAGGCGGCAGAAGTCGCCCTCCTGCGAGTCCCACCCGGAAAGGGCGTTGATCCAGGCGTGGAGCTGGATGCCGCGCGTGTGGGCCTCGCGCACCGCCACCTCCAGCGGGTCCCAGTTGGGGGTGCCGCCCAGCCGCCCGCACAGCCGCACCGAGCACGGGTCCAGCTCCGAGCGGTAGTACGCGTCCGACGGGCCGCGCACCTGGAAGAAGACCATGTTCAGCTTCGCCCGGGCGGCGCGCTGCATGATCTGGCGCACGTCCGCTTCCGTGCGGTACTCCCAGCGGTTGACCCACAGCGCCCGTGCCTCGGCGCGCGGGGCCTGGGCGGATGCGGCGGCGGCGAGCAGCGACGCGGCGACGGCGAGCGCGCGGGTGATTCGGTTCTTCAGCACTTTTTCGACTGCCGGGTTGATGAGGATGGGGAGAGACAAATATCTCACACAGAGGCACGGAGGCACAGAGACGAGGGCCGGCTTCGGTGACCGGCAGGGAAACCCGCGCCCCGGCGGCTGCGTACCACCCCCTGCCGCACGGCCGGCCCAAACTCCGAGGAGCAACGAGCGATGGACCCATCTTTCCAGGCCCTTACCCCCAGCGAAGCGCAGGTTCTTCTCGATCCCGGCTCGGTGAGCGCGCGGAGCGTGCTCCGCACTTCGCTCATGCACTTGGCCGCCGCGGGGCACCTGCACGCGCGGGTACAGGAAAAGCGGTCGCGGTTCGGGTCGGGCGTGGAGACCCGTCTCGTGCGCGGGGCTTCGCCGGCGGCCGCTCCCGCACAGTTGGCGGTCGTGCTGGACGCGCTCTTCCCGCCCGGCAAGCCGAACGCCGGGCTGGCACCCGCCGAGGCCACGCACCGCCTGCAGCGCGCCTTTGGCTACGACTACAGCCGGTACCTCGCGCGGCACATTCGGCCCCTGCTCGTCTCCCGGGGACTGCTGGAGGTGGAGAGCTACCGCTGGCTGGGGATCTTCACCCGCAGCCGGCACCGGCACACGGCGGCCGGTGCACGCATCCGCGAGCGGATCGCGGCCGACCTGCGCGCCACCGACGACATCCCGCGGCTGCTGGAGCGCGACCCGGCGCGTGCAGCCGCGTCCGCCGCGAAACTGGGTGGGCTGGTGCTGGTGGCCGAAGGGCTGCGTCCGCACCTTGGCGCGCTCGCGGCGGCCGCCCGGCGGGAGCTGCCCGACACGCCCGGGGCGATTCCGCTGCTGGCCGGCGAAGAGGAGGATGATCGCCGGACCGCGTGGCTCGACGCGGCGGAGCTCGCCAGCAGCCTCGACTGGGGGGCGCTCATGGAGGCGATCGACGGCGTGGGCGAGGCGTTCGACGGCGGCGACGGCGGAGGAGGCGATGGCGGGGGCGATGGTGGCGGAGGTGAGTGACATCCGAGGCCCGGGCGCCCTGCCGCCGCTGGAGGGAGCGCGTGCGCACGAATACGTCTCTTGACGTATCTAGTTTTGTTGATATGTTGAGTCCCATGACGACGCAGACGATGCCCGACACGGCCCAGGTGGCGCGCTGGTTCCACGCGCTCTCGGACGAGACGAGGCTCGGCATCGTGGAGATGCTGGGCCGGGGCGAGTGCTGCGTCTGCGACCTCACGGACGCGCTGGACGCGGCGCAGTCGCGCCTCTCGTTCCATCTCAAGACGCTGAAGACGGCGGGGGTGGTGAGCGATCGCAAGGAAGGGCGCTGGGTGTACTACTCCCTCAACCCCGAAGTGCTGGACGCGATGGCCCATTTCGTGGCGCGCGCCAAGCCGGGCGAGGGAACGACTCACGGGTGCGGCTGCCGCTGAGCCCACCTTTTTTTGGCCACAAGCATCAACAATTGTTGATGAACACGGGAGAGAGACGATGACCGAGACGCTCAGGGAGACGGTGCGGGAGAAGTACGGGCAGGCCGCGCTGCGCGTGGTGGCCGGCGACGGAAATTCGTGCTGCGGCGCCGCCTCGTCGTTCGGCGGATGCGACCCCATCACCTCCAACCTGTACGGCGACGCGGACACGGCGGTGCTTCCGCAGGAGGCCGTGCTGGCGTCGCTGGGGTGCGGCAACCCCACCGCGCTCGCCGAGCTCCACGAGGGCGAGACGGTGCTGGACCTGGGCTCCGGCGGCGGGATCGACGTGCTGCTCTCCGCGCGGCGCGTGGGGCCCAGCGGCAAGGCGTACGGGCTGGACATGACGGACGAGATGCTCGCCCTGGCCCGCGAGAACCAGCGCAAGGCCGCCGTCTACAACGCCGAGTTCCTGCGCGGCGAGATCGAGAACATCCCCCTCCCCGACGCGTCGGTGGACGTCATCATCTCCAACTGCGTCATCAACCTGTCGGGCGACAAGCCGCGCGTGCTGCGCGAGGCCTTTCGCGTGCTGAAGCCGGGCGGGCGCTTCGCCGTGTCTGACGTGGTGGTGCGCGGCGAGGTGCCGGACGAGGTGCGGCGCAGCATGGAGCTGTGGATCGGGTGCGTTGCCGGCGCGCTGGAGGAGAACGAGTTCCTGGGGATGCTGCGCGAGGCCGGCTTCGAGCACCCCTCCATCGAGCCCACCCGCGTCTACTCCGCCGAGGACGCCCGCGCCTTCCTGGCCGGCGCCGGTGTGGACGTGGACGCCGTGGCGCCGCAGATCGAGGGGCGCTTCATGGGCGCGTTCGTGCGCGCGCGGAAGCCCTGAGAAGATTCTCACACAGAGGCACGGAGGCACGGAGATTACTTCATCTCCGTGTCTCCGCGTGGGATGCCGTGGAGCGCGAGCGCCAGCGGGAGCCCCAGGACGAGGGGCCACGCGATCAGCATCAGCAGGAAGATGTTCATCTCCATCCCTTCCCCCTCGCCGAGCGACGCGCCGGCGGCCCCCGCCAGCACCGCCACGCCCACCAGCCACGCCCGCCTGCGCTCCCTGAACGCGAACCAGGCCATTGCCACGAACACGCACGAGGCGATCATCGCCCACGGCAGGAACCTCACCTCGCGCCCATCCCCGATGAACAGGAGCGAGAAGAGGAGCAGGAGCACGAGGTAGCCGCGCGCACCGTACGCGAGCACCCGCAGGGCGCGTCCGCTCGGCTTCATCTGCATGCCTCCGTGTGAGATCAACCGCTCAGGGCTGGAGCGGCGCCAGGGAGCCGGCGGCCTCGTCCAGCAGGTAGGGGCGGCGGTCCGGCAGGTCGCGCGCGAGCAGCGCGTTCCCGGCGCCGCGGTCGCGCACCACGAGCACGCGGGTGCGCGCGGGGTCATCCATCTGCGCCAGCGAAACGTGGTGGGAGCTGTGGCCCCGCGCGGCGCGGAAGAACACCAGCGCGCGCTCCCCCGGCGGAACGCGGCCCAGGATCGCCGCGATCCCCCGCGGATACGCCTGCATGGCCTCGGAGCCCGCGCGCACCGTGCGCAGCGTGGAGGGAAGCTGCAGCAGGACGAGGCAGCCCGCGCCGGCCACCAGCAGGGGCGCGGCCGGCCCGGGCATCCGCCGCGACAGCCGCCGGGCCGTCTCCACCACCCCCGCGGCGGCCAGGAACGCCAGGATGGGGAGCACCTCCAGGTAGTAGAGGGTCCACCCCCACGGGTGGGCGTAGCCCAGGTACGCCGCGAACACGGCGGCGGCCGACGCGGCGGCGAACCACCCCTCCTTCACCGCGAAAAGACCCACCGGCACGAACAGCACGAGCAGGATCCCCACCCCGTGGAAGATCCCGCCCCGCACCGCCCAGGCCCTGCGCACGGCGTCCCCCGGGAGCGAGCGGGCCGTGTGCTGGCGGTGCGCCTCCTCGAACTCCCTCATCACCCCCTGCATCTCCGGCGGGAGCACGCGGGCGGGCGGCGTGGCGTCCAGGCCCAGCCCCGGCCGGTCCCACGGCATGTACTGCCGCGTGTAGAGCGTGTGCGGGCTCACGCGCGCGTCGCCCGTGGTGCGCAGGCCCCACACGGGAACCACGGCCAGGCAGAGGGTGCCCACCGCGATCCCCCCCAGGAGCGGCCCCCACGCGCGGCGCGCGAAGGTGTGCCGCAGCACCACGATCCCCACCGGCGCCGCGAAGGCGAGGGCGGTAAGCGGCCGGGTGATCGCGCTGAGGCCGAAGAGGAAGGCGATGCCCAGCAGCGCCGGGGTGCGGTGCGTCCGCCGCCACGAGTGAAGGAGCCACCAGGTCCCCAGCACCGCCGCGCTCGTGGTGGTCTCGGAGAAGTAGGTGGCCCGCCAGCGCAGGTTGTCCGGCGCCGCGCTCCACACCAGCCAGGTGAGCAGCGCCGTCCACGGCCCGGCGACGCGCCGGGCCACCGCGAACACCAGCGCGCCCGCCACCCCGCTCAGCACCACCGGCATCAGGCCGGGAAGCCCCAGCAGCACGCCCGGCACCAGCAGCGCCGCGTGCCCGGGGAAGTACTTGGAGGCCACGAAGGGCGTGACCACCACGTGGAACTGCTCCATGAACTCGGGGCGGGGGATGGGCGGCGCGCTCCACCTCCCGTCCGCGAAGAGCCTGGCCTGGAGCAGGTACGAGACCTCGTCGTACAGGGTGGGGAGCGCGCGCAGCGTGCCCCACGCGTACGCCACCGCCAGGGCCGAGAGCAGCCCCAGCAGCAGCGGGGTCCAGCGCGCCATCAGCAGCGCTTCGGCCGTGCGGAGCCACGAACGGCCGGCGGGCGCGCGCACCCGGGGCTCGCGCGGCGGCGCCGCCACCTCGGTCACGCGGCGGCTCCGGGGGCCACCTGCGCGATGACGTGCAGCTCGCGGCCGAACACCCGCGACGCCGGCCACGGGTAGAGGCCGATGCGCGTATCCCACCGCTCCACCCCCAGGCCCAGCGCGGCGAAGGCCGCCTTCCACTCGGGGGTGGAGAGATAGTTGTAAGGGAGCCGCACCCCGTGCCGGGCGTTCCCCACCCAGTCCATCAGGCGCAGCGTGGGGCCCGCCAGCCACTGGTCGCGCAGGTGGTCCTTGATGACGACCGCGCGCCGCACCACCCGCGCGGCCTCGCGCAGCAGCACCCGCGGGTCGTCGGTGTGGTGGAGCACGTCGATCAGCAGCGCGTGGTCGAAGCTCCCGTCCGGGTAGGGCAGGTGGGTGCCGTCGAACTCCTCCACCTGGATGGCCGGATCGGGCCGCACCAGCACGTCCACGCCGCGGATGCTGAGGTCGGGGCGCTGCTCCAGGAGGAGCGCGGCCAGCTTGCCGTCGCCGCAGCCGATGTCCAGCACGGAGGCGGAGGGCGGCAGCAGGCGCGCCAGGTGCGAGGCGAGCACCGTGACGCGCCGCTGGTGGACGAGCCTCCCGTGCGTTGAGCCGAGTACGCTCATTTCCTGGAGAGACCCAGCACCGCGAGGAAGAAGCTGGAGAGGATGGTCTGGAAGCCCAGCACGGTGGAGGTCATCCCGGGAATCACCCAGCGCATGGTGCGGCTGTAGTCGAGCGGGCCGAAGCCCGTGGCGCGCCACTGCAGCACCGCGCCCACCAGCAGCACCAGGCCCAGCACCATCCCCGCCGCGCCGAAGATGAGGCCCCGCTCCAGCGTGGCCAGCCGCAGGAACCGCTCGACTCGCCCATCGTGGGGCAGCAGGCGCTCGCGGATGGCGAACACCTTGGCGAACACGGCGAAGGTGACGGACTGGTAGCCGCAGATCATCGCCAGGCTGGCGACCAGCAGGGTGTGCGCGTCGAAGTGCACGCCCCCGATGGAGAGGCCGGGCATGGCCACGGCGTAGCCCAGGAGGCCCAGCCACACCAGCACGAGCCCCGGGGTGTAGAAGAGCCAGCGTGGGGTGTAGACGAGAAAGAACCTCAGCGTGCGCCACCCGTCCCTGAACGTCTTGAGGTGCGGCGGGTGCGACTTGCGGCCGTCCGGGTGCAGCGTGATGGGGATCTCCGCGATGCGCGCGCGGTTGAAGCTCGCCTTCAGGATCATCTCGGTGGCGAACTCCATCCCGGTGCAGCGCTGGTCCAGCGAGTCGTAGAACTTCTTGGTGAAGCCGCGCAGCCCGCAGTACACGTCGTGGATGGGCGCGCGGAACCACCAGCGCGCCATCAGCGAGAACATCGGGTTGCCCCACCAGCGGTGGAGAAAGGGCATGGCCCCCGGCATCACCACCCCGCCCCCCGCCTCCAGGCGGCAGCCCTGCACCAGGTCGTACCCCTCGTCCAGCTTGCGCACGAACGACGGCACCTCCAGGAAGTCGTAGCTGTCGTCCGCGTCGCCCATCACCACGTAGCGCCCGCGCGCCGCGGCGATCCCGCCCATCAGCGCGCTGCCGTATCCCCGCTCGCGGATGTCCACCACGCGCGCGCCGAGCCCGCGGGCGATCTCCTGCGAGCCGTCCGTGCTCCCGTTGTCCGCCAGGATCACCTCGCCGTCGATGCCCGCGTCGCGCAGCGCGCGCATGGCCTTGGCTACGCAGGTGCCCACGGTGTCTGCTTCGTTGAGGCAAGGCATCACGACGCTCACCACGCAACCGGTCTCGGTGGCGGCCGCGCCGGTGGGTGTCGTCTGCAGGATCGTCGAGTTTTCCAAGCGGTTTACTTCCATGGGAGGGTGGCTGAGCGCAGGTGCGGCGGGTGGGGCATAAACGTGCAAAGATAGAGGGTGCAACGAAATAGTTCAACCTCGCACGCACCAGACGGAGGCACGGAGACGCCGCCGTCTCCATGCCTCCGGGCCGGATCAGGCCGTCGCGCCGCCGCAGCTTGACCCGGCGCCGGCGGTGCAGCCGAAGCAGTGAGGCCCCAGCACGATCTCGCGGGCGGCGAGGGCCGCCAGGTCGAAGTCGAAGATGGTGCGCGGGACGGCCGGGTGCACGGGGAGGTCGAGCATCTGGTTGAAGTCGCAGTCGTAGAGCGTGCCGTCGTAGCCCACCGAGAGAGTGTTGCGGCACATCACGCCCACGGCGGCGGCGGGGTTGAAGGCGGTCACCAGGCGCTCCATGTACGCCTCCAGCGAGCCGCCCTCCTCCAGGAACTCCAGGAAGCGCGAGACGGGCATGTTGGTGATGGTGTAGAGCGAGCTGAACTCCACGCCGTACAGCCGCGCCATCTGCCGCTTCCACTCCGCCTCCAGCCCCGCCTGGCTGCCGGGGAGAAAGGTCCCCACGGGGTTGGTGACCAGGTCCAGCAGGAGCCCCGTCCCCGGCTTCCCGTACCCCAGCTCGTTGAGCCGCTGGAGCGCCGCGATGGACTGCTCGAAGACGCCGTCGCCGCGCTGCGTGTCCGTGCCTTTCTGGCGGTAGTGGGGGAGGGAGGCGACGACGTGAACGCGGTGCTCGGCAAAGAACTCGGGGAGGTACCGGTAGTTGGGGAGCTGGGTGATGGTGAGGTTGCACCGGTCCATCACGTGCTTCCCGGCGGCCGCGGCCCGCGTCACGATCTCGCGCCAGCGCTTGTGCAGCTCCGGCGCGCCGCCCGTGATGTCGAGCGTGGGGATGTCCGTGCCCTCGATCACCTCCAGGCAGCGGTCCACCACCGCGTCGCTCATCATCTCGGTGCGGTCCGGGCCCGCGTCCACGTGGCAGTGGCGGCAGGTCTGGTTGCACTTCTTCCCCACGTTGATCTGGAAGACGTCGATCCCCGTGGCGCGCAGCGGAAAGAGACCGGCCCCGGCCAGCGCCTCCTCGAACGGCCGCGCCACGGGCACCCCCGCCAGCACCTGCTTCTGGCGGCGGGTGGAGGCCAGCTCGGCCTGGCGCTTCTGCAGGGTCGGCAGAACGCGCACTTACATCCCCAGCCGCTCGGCGTGGTTGCGCATCTGCAGCCCGTGCACCAGCGACGCGCCGCCGCGGATGGCGGCGGCCACGTGGACGGCTTCGGTCATCTGCTCGCCGTCGGCGCCCTTTTGCAGGCAGTCGCCGGTGTAGGCGTCGATGCAGTAGGGGCACTGGACGGCGTGCGCCACGGCCAGGGCGATCAGCGACTTCTCGCGCTGCGTGAGGGCGCCCTCCGCGAAGACGGCGTTGTACCAGGCAAAGAACTTCTCGGCGAGCTCCGGCGCGTCCTTGCCGATCTCGGGGAAGCGGGCGAGGTCGTGCGCGTCGTAGTAGCCAGGTGCGTGCGAGTGCATAGCTCTCTGTGTCTCTGTGCCTCTGTGTGAGGCGATTCTCAGTTGAGGCGAGCCCGCGCCTCCGTGGCGCGCAACTGCAAGGTATCGACCGCGATGCGCGTTTCGCGCACCAGCACCAGCGTGCCTGTCACCAGCGCGCCCACCGCCACCAGCCCGGTCGCCAGCGCCACCACCTCCATGGGGCGCGAGATCACGCCCGGTGCGCGCGGCGCGAGCACGGCGCCCACCAGCGACAGGAACGCGGAAAGCGCGAAGCCGCCCAGCGCCACGTAGAAGCAGCGCAGCGCCTGAAGCAGCAGGAGCGCCCGCCGCTCCGCGGAGCCCAGCTCGCGCAGCTCGGCCTCCGGCGTGGGTGTGCCGTCACGCGACGCGCGCTCGATCTCGCCGGTGAGGAGGCGGGCGCGGTCCACGGCGCGCGCCAGGCGGTTGGCGGTGCTCAGGATGAGGACCGAGCACGCGTTGGTGAGCACCGCGGGCGCGGCGATCAGCGACAGCGCGCCGAACGGGTTGGGGGGCGCCTGCACGGGTCAGCCCGCGCCGTTCAGCCGGCGCACGTACGCGCGGATGCGCTCGGCGTTCGCGCCCACGTCGCTCTTCCCCACGCGCGAGATGGAGCGCACGTCCACCCGCGCGATGCCGGAGGCGGGCGCCACGCGGATCACCACGTCGTCCTTGAAGCCCCACCACCCGGTGGTGGCCGTGGCCTCGATGCGCCCCTCGTCGCGCTCGGCGGCCACGATCTCCCACCCCATCTCGCGGGCGGCGCGCAGGGCGTGGCCGTACGCGGAGTCCGGGGTCATGGCCAGCATCACGGGCTTCACGTCCGGGTACGCCGCCGCCTGCTGCCGCGCGATGGAGTCGCCCTCGTACGCCGGCGGGTTGGTGGCGCCCGTCTCCTCGCGCAGCGCGAGCGTGGCGTTGAGCGGCGGCGGGTTGCGCGTGTCGGTGGTGATGTCGTGGATGGGCGGCACCGACCTGGCCTTCTGCAGGAAGCTCCACGGCACGTAAAAGGTCCCCGCCGCGATCCCCAGCGCCAGCACGGAGGGGAGCACGCCGCGCCTGCGCCCCCTCACCAGCACCAGCGCCACGATGGCGAAGAGCGCCGCCAGCACGGCCAGGTACGCCCCCCAGCGCATCAGCGAGAAGCCGGTGCTGAAGTGCCACACTCCCATCCGCGTGCCCGGCCCCGCCATGAGCACCATGAGAGCGGCCACGATGGCCGTCCCCAGCGCCACCCCCGCCATCGGGTTGCGCCGGAGCGGCGGACGGTCGTTGATCAGGTCGGAGTCGCGCATCTTTCGGGTACCGGCTCGGGCTGAGGATGACGGGCGGAAGTGCGTGAGTGCGTAAGTGCGTGAGTGCGTGAGTGCGTGAGTGCGTGAGTGCGTGAGTGCGTGAGTGCGTGAGTGCGTGAGTGCGTTAAGTGGACGGGCCGAGGGGGCGCTGGCGTCCGCGGGGGGCCCTCACCCCCCCGACCCCCGCTCTCCCAATGATGGGAGAGGGGGCGCATTCTCGGTGCCGGCGCGTCTCCGATCCCCCCGCGGTGCCGCGGTTTGCGTGAACCGCGGAGCGCGAGGGCGAAGGGTGCGCCCCGGATGGCTGGAGTGCGCCCCCCTCGCCCAAACTTGGGAGAGGGGGGCCGGGGGGGTGAGGGCCCTCTCCGCACGCACCTCCCCATCAGGCACCACCCACTCGGCACTCGGCACCAGGCACTCGCAGTTCCACGCACTCACGCACTAACGCACTCACGCACTTCTTTTCCTATGTCTCACCTTCTTCACCGCCACCGGCACCAGCGACAGGATGCCGAGGAGCGTGAAAGAAAGCAGGGCGCTCGTGCTGAGCAGGTCGCGGGCCGAGCGGATGCGGAGGAGAGATTCGCCCAGGTTCACGAAGACGAAGGAGCCGGGGAGGATGCCGATGGCCGTGGCCGTCATGAAGGTGCGCGTGCTCACCGGGGTGAAGGCCGGCACCAGGTTCATCAGCCAGAAGGGGAAGATGGGGACCAGGCGCACGAAGAGGAGGTAGTTGAAGGCGTCCTCCTCGAAGCCGCGCGCCAGGCGCTTCAGCCGCGGGCCCATCCGCCGGCGCGCCGCTTCCGCGAACAGGTAGCGCGCGGAGAGGAAGGCGGCCGTGGCGCCGACGGTGGCGGCCAGCACCACGATGGCCGCGCCCACCCAGCGGCCGAACAGGAACCCCACCGCGAGCGACATCAGCACCCCGCCCGGAAAGGAGAGGGCCGTGGCCACCGCGTACACCACCACCGTGGCCACCAGCATGGCCGCGAAGTGCCGGCTCTTGTAGGCCAGCAGCTCGTCGCGGTGCGCCTTGAGCGTCTCGAAGTCCAGGTAGCCCGGCCCGTCCAGCGCAAAGAACGCCGCCAGCGAGCCCAGGATCACCCCCGCCACGGCGGCCTTCTTCCACCTCGCCCCCCTGCGGCGTCCCTCCCCCACCCCCGTCACGCCGGGACGCGCCGGGGCGCCGGATGCGCGCGCGGCGGTCCGGGGTGGGCGGCGGTGGCGGGGCGGGGCATGGGCTGCATGGGGCGGCTCGGCGCAAGGGGGCAGCGACCAATGTAGCGGCACCGCACGGCGCCGCAACGTACGCGCGGCACGCCGCTCGCGACGGCGGCCCCGGTCCGCGCGCCGCGTCCACCCCGATCCCCGGCCCATGTCCAGCCCCAGCAGCGACCAGCACCACCGCCTGGCCGGCCGCCACGGCCCCGTGCCCGTGGCCGTGGTCACCGTCAGCGACTCGCGCACCCCCGAGACGGACACCAACGGCGCCTGGCTGCGCGAGCAGATCGAGGCCGCGGGCCACACCCCCGCCGGCTACCTGCTGATCCGCGACGAGCCGCACGAGGTGGAGCGGGCGCTGGCGGAGTCGCGCGCGCGGGTGGTGATCTTCAACGGCGGCACCGGCATCGCCCCGCGCGACACGACGTACGACGTGCTCAGCCGCCGCATCGAGCGCCCCATCCCCGGCTTCGGCGAGCTTTTCCGCATGCTGAGCTGGGAGCAGGTGGGCGCCGCGGCCATGCTTTCCCGCGCCACGGCGGGCGTGGTGGACGGGCGCGTCGTGTTCTCCCTCCCCGGCTCGCACGCCGCCGTGCGCCTGGCCTGGGAGCGCCTCATCGCCCCCGAGCTGCGCCACATCGCCTGGCTCGTGGAGGGATGAGGCTCACACAGAGACACGGAGGCACAGAGACGGCTTCATCTCTGTGCCTCCGTGTCTCTGTGTGAGCCAATCAGCCCGGGATGGTGAAGAAAAAGGTAGCCCCCTGCCCCTCCACGCTCTCCACCCAGATGCGCCCGCCGTGGCCCTCCACGATGCCGCGCGCGATGGAAAGGCCCAGCCCGATGCCGCGGCGGTCGCTCTTCCCCGCCTGCCAGAAGCGCCCGAACACGCGGGGGATCTGGTCCGCGGGGATGCCGGGGCCCGTGTCTGCCACGGACACGCGCACCTCGCCGGGGGCGGACTCGGCGCGCAGGGTTACGCGCCCGCCCGCGGGGGTGAACTTGAGCGCGTTGCCCACCAGGTTGGAGACGACCTGGAGGATGCGCGCGGAGTCCAGCGGCACGCGCGGCAGGTCCGGGGGGAGCTGCGCCTCGAAGGTGATGGAGCGCGCCTCGGCCAGGGGGGCCAGCATCGCCACGGCCTCGCGCAGCACGCCGCCGGCGCCCTCGCTGTGCAGCTCCAGCGCCAGCTTGCCGCTCTCGATGCGGGTCACCTCCAGCAGGTCCTGGATCAGTTGGTTCATCCGCTCGGTGGTGCGCAGCAGCGTGTCCAGCGGCTTGCGATGGGCGGGCGCCACATCGTCGGCCAGGAGCTGCGCGGCCATCCTCACCGTGCTGAGCGGGTTGCGGAGGTCGTGCGCCACCACGCCCAAGATCTCGTCGCGGGCGCGGGTGGCCTGAAGCGCGTCGTGGTAGAGCTGCGCGTGCTCCACGGCCACCATCACCCGCCGCGCCAGCTCCTCGGCCAGCGCCAGGTCGTCCGCGTTCAGCGTGCGGCCGGAGGTGGAGGTCACCAGCGTGACGCCCCCCAGCACCTCGCCGGCCGCGGCCAGGGGAACGCTGGCCACCGAGCGCGGCGCCAGGGCGCGCAGCAGGGCGCGCTGCTCGTCGTCGTCGCCCGCGTCGGGGCCCAGCGCGGAGGCCACGTCGCTCACCAGCACGAACTGCCCCTCGGTGCACCCCTTCACCAGCGGGTGGCTGCGCGGGATGGCGGCGCCCCACAGCCCGCCGTCCAGCGCCAGCAGCCCCTGCTGCTCCGGGTCCGCGTGGGCGTAGGCCACGCGCTCCGGGCGCCCCTCCGCGTCCGCCAGCTCCACCACCACGTAGTCGGCCAGCTTGGGCACGGCCAGCCGCGCCACCGTGGAGAGCATGGTGCGGTAGTCGAAGCTCGAGCTCAGCACGCGGCTGGCCTCGGCCAGAAAGGCCGCGCGGGTGCTGGCCGCCTCGGCCTGGGCGCGGGCGGCGCGCTCCTGCAGGTGAAGGAAGCGCGTAGCCAGCAGGTTGCGGATGCGCAGCACCACCTCCACCGCGTCCAGCGGCTTGGTGAGGAAGTCGCTGGCCCCCTCGGAGAGCGCACGCAGCTTCGTCTCGGAGGTGACGTCGGCCGTGAGCACCAGGATGGGGAAGTAGTCGCCCGCGGGGAGGGAGCCGCGGAGCTGCCTCATCACCGTGAAGCCGTCCAGGTGCGGCATGTGGAGGTCCAGCAGGAGGATGTCGGGCTTCATCGCCTCGAACATCTCCGGCACCCGCCGCGGGTCCGTGGTGAGCTGCACGTTCTCGAAGCCGTCGAACTTGAGGAACTCCTCCAGCAGGTGGAGGTTGGCCATCTCGTCGTCCACCACCAGGATGGCGGCGTCTTCCATGACGCGCGGGGCGAGGGTCACGATTTCGGCCCCCGCTCGGCGAGGGTGCGGTCCACGGCTTCCATGAAGCGGTCCAGGTCCAGGGGCTTGGTCATGTACTCGTGGGCTCCGGCGGCCTTCAGCCGCTCCACCTGCCCCGGCGTGGCGTCCGCGCTGATCACCACGACGGGCGTGTCGCGCGTGCGGCGGTCGGCGCGCAGCCGGCGCAGCACCTCGCCGCCCGGCATGTCGGGGAGGTGGAGGTCCAGCAGGATCAGGTCCGGCGCGTGCTCCCACGCCAGGTCCAGCCCCATCCGCCCCTGCATGGCCGAGAGCAGCGTGATCTCGGGGCGGGAGGAGAGGAGCGACTCCACCAGGGTGAGGTTGGCCAGGTTGTCTTCCACGTAGAGCAGGGTGGCGGCCGGCCCATCCGCCGTCTCGGCGCGCGGCTCGCGCGGGGCGGGGGCGGGCTGCGGAAGGCGGCTGCTGGGGTCGTCGGCCGCCGGCAGCTCCAGCCAGAAGGTGCTGCCGCGCCCCGGGTGGCTCTCCGCGGTGAGCGAGCCGCCCATCGCCTCGGCCAGCCGGTGCGAGAGGGCCAGGCCCAGCCCGGTGCCCTCCACGCCCGACTCCTCCGCGCCCAGGCGGGCAAAGGGCACGAACAGCTCCTCCATCCGCTCGGGCGGGATCCCGCGTCCCGTGTCGTGAACCCCGATCCTCACCCGCGTGCCCCGCCGCTCCCAGGTCACGCGCACGGAGCCGCCGGGGCGGTTGTACTTGACGCCGTTGGAGAGCAGGTTGAGCAGCACCTGCGCCAGCCGCTGCCGGTCCGCCTGGATCCACACGCCCGGCGCGGGGTGCGGGTCAGATACCATGCAGGCGTTCTGGGCGGCCAGCGGGCGGATCAGGTTCACCGTCTCGATCAGTGCCGCGTCCACCCGCACCGGCTCCAGCGACAGCGTCTGCCGGTCGCTCTCGATGCGGGCGATGTCCAGCACCTCGTTGATCAGGTTGAGGAGGTGGCGCCCGGCCCGCAGGATCTGGTCCACGGAGCGCTGCTGGTCCGGCGTGGGGCTGCGGCGCTCCAGGAGCTGCGCGAAGCCCAGGATGGAGTTCATGGGCGTGCGCAGCTCGTGGCTCATCCGGCTCAGGAACTCGCTCTTGGCCTGGTTGGCCGCCTCGGCCGCCTCGCGCGCCCGCTCGGCCTCGGCGCGCGCCTGCTCCAGCGCCGCCTCGGCCCGCTTGCGCTCGGTTACGTCGCGGGAGTTGACGATCACCCCCTCCTCCGGCGCGCCGCGCGAAAGTACGGTGCCCACCGACTCCACGTAGCGCCACGAGCCGTCCTTGTGGCGCCAGCGGAACGCGGCGTCGCGCGTCTCGCCCGGGTTCGCCACCACGTGGGTGAGGCTCTCCACCACCCCCGCCACGTCGTCGGGGTGGATCAGCTCGAAGGCGCTGCGCCCCTCCAGCTCGGCGGGGAGGAAGCCGAAGAGCCGCTCCACCGCCGGGCTCTGGTACCTCATCACCCCGTCCGTCTCCAGGATGGTCACCAGGTCCGACGCGTTCTCGATTACGGCGCGGAAGTACTCCTCGCTGCGCCGCAGCGCCTCCTCGGCCCGCTTGCGCTCGGTGACGTCGCGCGCGTTCACCACCAGCCCCTCGGCCGCCGAGTCCGGCCGCAGGGTGCGGGCGGCCGCCTCGAACACGCGCCACGAGCCGTCGCCGTGGCGGTAGCGGAACTCCACCTGGATGGTGCACCCCGGGTTGTTGACCGCGAAGTCGCGCAGCCGGGCCACCTCGCCGAAGTCGTCCGGGTGGATGGTCTCCATGGTGCTGCGCCCCACCCGCTCCTCCGTCTTCCACCCCAGCAGCCGCTCGGCCGAGGGGCTCAGGTAGCGCGTTACCCCGTCGGAGCCGATGATGGCGATGAGGTCCGAGCCGTTCTCGATCAGGGCGCGGAAGTGCTCCTCCCGGCGCCGCTGCTCCCGCTCCCACCCCTTGCGCTCGGTGATGTCGCGCACCACGGCCACCACCTGGCCGCCCCCGTCGTCCAGCGGCAGCAGGCGCGCCTCGTACTCCTGCGGCTGCCCGTCCACCTCCAGCGCGTACTCCACCGTGGTGAGGCTGCCGTCGCGTGCCACGCGCTGCAGCGCCTCGCGCACGCGCTCGCCCACGTGGGGCGGGAGCACCTCGTGCACCTTGTGCCCCAGGAACGCGTCCGGCGTGGCATAGAGCCCCATCTGGTGCCCGGCCTGGAAGTCCAGGATCGTACCGTCGCTCTCCATGCGGAAGTACAGGTCCGGCAGGGCGTGGAAGACGGCCTGCAGCTCGGCGCTCTTCTGCACCACCTCTTCCTCGGCCCGGGCGCGCTCGGCCACCTCCTCCTCCAGCGCCATGTTGGCCTCGGCCAGCTCCGCCGTGCGCTCGGTCACGCGCAGCTCCAGCTCGTCGCGCGCCTCGCGCAGCGCCCGCTCGGCCGCCTTGCGCTCGGTGATGTCGCGCAGGAACCCCGCGAAGATCCGCCGCCCGCCCTGCGTGTACTCGCCGATGGAGACCTCCACCGGGATGGTGACGCCATCCTTGCGCACGGCGGGGAACTCGGTGGTCCCCCAGTCCACGGTGCGCACCCCGCTGGCCAGGTAGCGCGCCAGCCCCCGCTCGTGCTCCTCCCGCTTCTCCGGTGGCTGCAGGATGGAGATGTGCCGCCCCACCAGCTCCTCGGCCGTGTAGCCGAAGGTGCGCTCCGTGGCGGGGTTGGCGGAAAGGATGGTGCTCCCCTCGTCCAGGGTGATGATGGCGTCGGCCGCGGTCTGGATGAGCGTGCGCGAGCGCTCCTCGCTCTCGCGCAGCTCGTCCAGCGCGCGGCGCTCGTCGGTGACGTCCTGGTGCACCAGGATCACCTCGCGGATGTCGCCGTCGTCCTCCTTCACCGCGCAGATGGAGGCCTGCAGCCAGCGCGCCCCCGTGCCCTCGGGGTCCGGCGTGGCGCGCCCGGGCCCCACGCCCACGCGCGAGGGGTCGAACAGCGTGGCCGGCAGCTCCACCTCGTCGCCCGCGAAGCCGCGGCGGATCAGCGGGTGGATCTCGGCCAACTGCGGGTCGGTGAGCGGGTTGAAGCGGCGCCGCTCCGTGGGGCGCGAGAGGAAGAGGCGCTCCCACGCCCGGTTCACCTGCAGCGTCTCCCCCTGCGGCGAGAAGATCTGGATGCTGTACGGGAACTGCTCGAAGAGGGCGCGGAAGCGCGACTCGGACCTGCGCAGCGCCGCCTCGGCGTCGCGCTGCTCGGCGGTGAGGCGCAGGTTCTCCAGCGCGGAGGCGGCAAGCGAGGCCAGCGCCTCCACCACCTCCACCTCCGCCGGGGTGTAGAGCTCCGGCGTGTAGCTCTGCACCGAGATGATGCCGCGCACCTCGCCCCCCACCAGGATGGGAGTGCGGATCACCGACTCCGACCTGCGCCCGGAGCCCGTGGGCATCGCGCCCCGCCCCGCCGGGTCGTCCGACCGCAGGGTGAGGAGCGAGCGGCGCTCCCTCACCACCCGCTCGCCCGGCGTGCCCGCGGCCGGCGTGACGTCCGGCGGCGTGTACTCCCCCGCGTCGTTGCCGCCGAAGCCCTCAAAGGTGTGCCGGCGCGGGTCGTACGCGAAGATGAAGAAGGCGTCCATGGAGAGCACGGTGCGGCACGCCTCCTCCAGCACGTGGCGCAGCTCCGCCGGCGAGTCCGCCCCCACCACCGCCGCCGCGGCCGAGGCCACGGCGCGCATCCGCTCGGCGGTGCGGCGCGCCTGGTCCTCCGCGGTGCGGCGCGCGGTGACGTCGCGGTAGCTCCACACGCGCCCCACCGTCTCGCCGCCGATCAACTGGGGCTGCGAGTACAGCTCAAGCACGCGGCCGTCCTTGAGCCACACGTCGTCAAGCGACTCGCCCACCGGGCTGTGGCGGATCTCCAGGATGTGCGCCGTGAACGCCTCCGAGTCCACCACGCGCTCCGCGCACTGGGGGAGCGGCGCCGGGCTGCCGGGGGTGAGCGCCGCCGGGTCCACGCCCCACATCGAGGCGAACTTGCCGTTGGCGGTCACCACCGTCCCCTCCTGGTCGATCACCAGCAGCCCGTCCGCCGCGGACTCCAGCGTGGCGCGCAGGATGGAGAGGGAGCGCTCCAGCGCCTCCGCGGCCTCCACGCGCTCGGTGATGTCGCGCAGGTGGGCCGTGAACACCGGCGGCCCGTCCAGCGGCACGCGGGTGACGGTGAGCTCCACGGGAAACTCGCCGCCGTCGGCGCGCATGGCGTGCGTCTCCACCCGCTCGCCCAGCACGCGCGCGGGCCCTTCCAGGTGGCGCTCCACCGCCAGCGGGTGCCCCTCGCGGAAGCGCCCGGGAACGATCAGCTCCGCCAGCGGCCTCCCCATCGCCTCGGCGGCCGAGAAGCCGAAGGTGCGCTCGGCGGCGGGGTTGAAGTCGAGCACGCGCCCCTCGCCGTCCATCACCACCACGCAGTCCAGCGCGGCGCGCACCACGGCGGCGCCGCGCCCCTGCGCGTGGCGGGCGGTCTCTTCGGCGCGGCGCCGGTCGGCCGCCTCCAGCGCCAGCGTCACGATGTCCGCCACGTTGGCGGCGAACTCCTCCTCGTCCGGCGCCCAGGGCCGCGGCGGCCCCACGTGCTCGCAGCAGAGCACCCCCGCCACCACCCCGCCGCGCCACAGGGGCACGTCCAGCATCGCCCCGATCCCCTGCGTCTTCAGGTAGGCGGCGAGCTCGTGGGTGCGCGGGTCGGTGGCGGCGTCGGCGGCGGCAACGGCGCGGCTGCCGGCCAGCGCCGCGAAGTACGCCGGGTACTGCGCCGCGCGTAGCCTGCCGCCCCGCTCGTAGTCGCCCGTGGCCACGCGGAAGAGGGCCGCGCACTCCAGCTCCCGCGCGTCGCCGGCGGGGACGAGCCACACGCTGGCGCGCTCCACCCCCAGCGTGTGGGCGGCGGCGCGGGTGGCGGCGCGCAGCTCGGCGTCCAGGTCGGACTTGTCCATGCGCGCAAGCTCCACCAGCGCCGCGTTGTGGCGGGCGGTGCGCTCGGCGCGCTCCGCCCGCTCCGCCTCGGCGCTCTCCTGCATCTGCACGGCTTCCTGCAGGCGGCGCACCTGGCGGCGCAGCTCGAGCTGCCCCATCGCCTGCCCGGCCAGCGCCTTGAGCGCCTCCATCTGCTCCTCGCCCAGGCGGCGCGGCACGCGGTCCACCACGCACAGCGTGCCCAGCGCGTGCCCCTCGGGCGTCACCAGCGGCGCCCCCGCGTAGAAGCGGATGTGCGGCAGCGACACCACCAGCGGGTTGTCCGCGAAGCGCGGGTCCCGCAGCGCGTCGGTCACCACGAACAGCCCCGGCTGCTCGATGGCGTGCGCGCAGAACGACGCCTCGCGCCGCGTCTCGTCCGTGTCCAGCCCCAGGTGGCTCTTGAACCACTGCCGCTCGCGGTCCACCAGCGTCAGCAGCGCCATGGGGGTGCCGCAGATGTGCGACGCCAGCCGCGTGAGCGCGTCGAACTCGGGCTCCGGGGGCGTGTCCAGGATCGCGTAGTCGTGGAGCGCCGCGAGGCGGGCGGTCTCGTTGGCAGCGGTTGGGGCTTCCATGTCACACTTGAGACACGAGGTCAACAGGCAGGGGCCGGCCCACACCGCGCCGAGGGGCTCGCGGGGTGGGCGGTCCGCGCCCCCGTCTCGGCACGGAAAGCCAGAGCGGGCGCGGATTTACAGCAAGAGCTTACGAGAGGCGGGCGCACGCGCGCGGGGGGCGCGCGTGAGCGGAAGTACGGGATGGTCTGCAATGTACGTGCTGCGTGGGCGGATGTGAACAACGGCGTCACACAGAGGCACAGAGGCACAGAGAAGAACTTCTTTTCCGTGCCTCTGTGCCTCTGTGTGAGATTGGACTTACCTTGTACGCTCGCGCGGCACTTCTTCCCCGGCAGGGTCTCTCATGCTCGATGTGGCAGTGGTTGGAGCGGGGCACAACGCGCTGATCGCCGCCGCGTACCTGGCGCGGGCGGGGCACCGCGTGGGCGTGTTCGAGCGCGCGGAGCGGGCGGGCGGGGCGGTGCAGACGCGGGACGACATCTTCCCGGGGTGCCTCATCGACGTGGGGTCGTCCGCGCACATCCTCATCCACCTCACGCCCATCCTGGCCGAGCTGGAGCTGGAGCGCTACGGGCTGCGCTACATCGACTGCGATCCGTGGGCGTTCTACCCGCTGGAAGACGGCCGCGCGATCTACTTCCACAGGGACGTGGGCCTCACCTGCGCGTCCATCGCCGCCGTGTCGCCGGAGGACGCGCGGGCGTATCCGCGCTTCCTGGAGGAGTGGCGCCCCATCAGCCAGGCCGTGCTGCGGGCCTTCCTGGACGTGCCCACCCCCGCCCGCATCGGGTGGACGATGGCGACGGGCGGGGGCTTCGCGAAGAAGAAGGGGGCGGACAGCGCCGCCCTGCTGCAGACGATCCTGGGCTCGTACCGCCAGCTCATCGAGCGCACCTTCCGGCACCCCGCCGTGCGCGCCGCCATCGAGTGGATCGCCGCGCAGAGCGGCCCGCCGCCGCTGGAGCTGGGCACGGCGCCGCTGGCCGGCTGGCAGCCGCTGTACCACGAGAGCGGGGTCAAGCGCGCCGTGGGCGGGTCGGGCGCGCTCACGGCCGCGCTGGTGGCCATGATCCGCGCGCACGGCGGCGAGGTGCACACCGCCGCCCCCGTGCGGCGCATCGTGGTGGAGGGCGGGCGCGCCGTCGCGGTCGAAGTCGCGGAGGGCGCCGAGCCCGGCACGCCCCTGGGTGCGCCGCCCGCCGCCGGGGGCACCACGCGCAGGGTGGCCGCGCGCACGGTGCTGGCCGGCTGCCACGTCGCCACCACCTTTGGCCGCCTCCTGGCCGACGCGCCCGAGGCCGCGGCGCTGCGCGAGCAGGTGGCGGGGCTGCGGGTGGGGAACGGCTTCGGGATGATCCTGCGCTGCGTGACCAGCGAGCTCCCCGCGTACGCAGGGTGGGAGGGCGACCCCGCGCGCGGCGGCGACGGCGCCCCGGGGCCGATGCACCGCGGCCTCCAGCTTCTCTGCCCCCCCGCGCCCTACCTGGACTGCGCCTACGCGGACTACCTGCGCGGCGAGCCGGCGCGCGACCCCGCCGTGGTGGCCATGACGTGGACGGCCGTCGATCCGTCGCTCGCGCCCCCCGGCAAGCACCTCCTCTTCGCCTGGGCCCAGTGGCACCCCTACGCCCTCGCCGGCGGCCGCCGCTGGGAGGACGAGCGCCAGCGCGCGGCGGACGACATCCTGCGCGTGGTGGGCCGCTTCGCGCCCAACGTGCCCGCGTGCGTGGAGCAGGTGTACATCCAGACCCCCGCGGACCTGGAGCGCGAGCTGGGGCTGTACAACGGCAACGTGATGCACCTGGAGATGTCGCTCGACCAGATGTTCATGTTCCGCCCGGCCGCGGGGCTCGCCACCTACCGCACCCCCATCCCCGGCCTCTTCCTCACGGGCGCCAGCACGCACCCCGGCGGCGGCGTGTTCGGCGCGTCGGGGCGCAACGCGGCCAGGGTGGTGCTCAGGGCCCTGAAGTAGCGCTTCGCGCGGAGTCCAGAGGAAACCGCCGGTGAGCCGAGGCCAGACGGGCGGTTGAAACCGCTGCAACGACCACACGAAGTCCCCCTGCGGGGACTACCGGGTTTCTGTTCGGGCCGAAGGCCCAGTCCGCGCAGGCGGCACCGCGGCCGGGCGGGCAAGCTTTCGGCAACCACCGGACGAAGTCCGCATGCGCGGACTGGTCTTCCAGCATCAGCGGGAGGTGTGTAGTCCCCGCAGGGGGACTTCGTGTAGTTGTTGCCGCGAATTCATTCGCCCGCCACACCCAGGCGATCGGAGCTCCCGGAAGCGGAAACTTTTTCGTGGCGCCGCAACTTCTTGCGCACCATCTGTAGCAGGGGTGACCGTGACATTGGGGCCGTAGCGCGAAGGCACGAAAGAGGCTACATTTGTTTCGTTCGATCCCGCGAAGGTCCCAAAGGTGCTGTGTGTAATGGGTTAGCCGGAGCCACAAGGCACCGGCACACGTCCGTTCGCACACCCCCTTAACAAGACTTGTCGTGAAATATGCAGGGCGGCACCGCGTGTGCACTGTCTGCCGGTACCCCGTCAGGCAGGACGAGCCCCCTCGTGCCCTGCTCCCGCTCCCCATGTTCTGATCTGGCGAACTTCCCAAATGATCCAGCCCGCCATCCCCTTCGTTCCCCGCAGCGTCCGCATCGTGGGCGCAGGCTCCTACGTTCCTCCGCGCGTGGTGGAGACCGCGCGCATGGTTGAAGCGATCCCCGGCTGGTCCGCGGAGTGGATCGAAGAAAAGACGGGCATGCGCGAGCGCCGCTTCCTGTGGGACGTGGACACGGAAGCGGGCGTCGCCGTGGTGCCCAAGGTGGCCACGGGCGAGCCCCAGACGAACACGGACATGTGCGAGGTGGCGCTGCGCCGCGCCCTGGACATGGCCGAGATGAGCGCCACCGAGCTGGACGCGGTGCTCCTGGTCACCTGCACGCCGGACCGCCTCAACTTCAGCTACGACGCCATGGAGGTGCACCGGCGCCTGGGGTGCCGCGTGGACACCTACGCGCTCACCATCGACGACGGCTGCGGCGGCACCCCGTACATCATGGACATGGCGTACCGCATGATCCGCAGCGGCGCCGTGAACTCGGTGGCGGTGATCGGCTCGGCGTGCACGTCGGCGCTCATCGACCGCAACGTGTGGAGTGGCGAGGTGCAGCACTCCCCCGGCCGCAAGCCGCTCAACGCCGCATTCGGGATGTACGTGTTCGGCGACGCGGCGGGCGCCGTGGTGCTGCGCGCGGACCCCAACCCCGCGCTGGGGATCGTGGCCTCGGTGGCCGGCAACGACTACCAGGAGCTGGTGGTGCGCCGCGGCGGAGGCCTCCACGAGCGGCTGTACGGGAAGAGCTCCGCCGCCGAGGACGCCTTCGTCATCGACGGCCAACTGGTGGCGCGCTCGTACCGCGTCTACATGAAGAAGTGCCTCACCCAGGTGCTCGCCGACCGTCCTGAGATGGCCGACCAGGTGAAGCGCTACTACTTCCACCAGCCCAACAAGCGCCTCCTGGACCACTTCGTCGCCGACGTGGGCCTCCCCGCCGACCGCGTGGCCTGCAACGTGGACCGCTACGGCAACACCTCCGCCGCCGGCATGCTGGTGCTCCTGGCCGAAGACCTGGAGGCCGGCGTGGTGAGCCTGGGCAGCGGCGACGTGGTGCTGATCGCCGCCATCGGCGCGAACGTGCACTACGGCGCGCAGCTTGTGAGACTGTAAGGCGAAGTGCGTGAGTGCGTTAGTGCGTGAGTGCGTTCCAGCGCCCGCGCCGACGCACCCATGCACTTCCGCCTCCACGCGCGCACGCCAGAGCCGGCCGAACTGTAGGTGCGCGATTCATCGCGCCCGTGGCCGGCCTGCCGCCGCCCCGTGGTTCTGCGCACCGGTCCGCGAGCGGATTGGCGCAGAGGAGCGGAGGGCACGGGCTTGATGAATCAAGCCCCCGCAACGACGGGCTCGCCGGATTGAGCCGGGTTACACGCACTCACGCACTAACGCACTCACGCACTTCTTTTCAGGAGACCACGATGAAGCTCGCATCCCGTTCCGCCGCGCTGGTGCTCGCTACGCTTGGCCTGGTTGCCTGCGAGGATGGAGGAAGGACGCCCGTGCAGCAGGAAGTGCCGGCGCGCGCGTCGATGGACGCCGCGCCCGCGGACGCTTCGGATAACCACTTCGTGTCACGCGATGGCGTGCAGGTACTGCGCTTCCGCTCGGAAGAGGATCCCTCGGTGGCGCCGGACCCGGCCGTGTGCGCGGCGGCGGGCTTCACCTCCAACGTGCGCTTCGGGGCCGTGCTGTACTCCGAGGCTTCCAACGGGCGCGAGGGGCGCATCGTCAACCGCAGCGCCCGCCGCATCGGCACCGCCACGGCGTGCGCGCGCATCACCGACCCGTCGTTCCCCGCCGACCTGCGGCAGGAGTTCTACGTGCGCTTCGACCTTCCCGAAGGGCCCATCACCGCGCGCGGCGGGTGCACGCTGGTGAGCAACGACATCCCCACGCCCGGGCTGGTGCTGGCCGGGTGCCACCTCAAGGTCACCGAGGCGCCGTCGTGGTACAGGGGAGGGGCGGTTGCATCGCTCTCCGTCTTCAACCCGCGCAGGCTCCCCGGCTACCTCACCGGGTCCGACTACACGCTGCAGCTCTACGAGACGCCGCGTAGCTGAGCCACCCGGGTGCACGCACACGGACGGAGGCACGGAGAAAATCTCTCCGTGCCTCCGTCGCTATGCGGAACGGCGTTTATGGCGCGTTTTGGGTAGCATCTCTTGACGCCACTTCCTCCAGGCGCGAACATGGTGCGCTCCGCAAACATGTGCGCTTCCTGTCGCATTACAGGCGTGCCGCTCCGGTCAGCGTGGCGCGCCGCACGCAGCACCCCTTCCCCCGTCCGATCCTCGGAGAACGTGTGAGTAGCGTCCCCTACACCACGGCCCGGCCGGAGGTGGAGGCCGCGCGCGCGGTTCGCGTGCGCCCCCTCGCCCTCGCCCCCGCCGCCCCCGGCGACGACCCGCTCCAGGCGCGCCTGCGCCGCGAGGAGTGGTACATCCTGCGCGCCAAGACCGAAGACCAGGTGCGGGTGAGGTGGATCCTGATCGTGGGCGGCGTGCCGCTGGTCTTCCTCGTCCGCTACTTCTTTGGCATCCTCACCATGCCTTACTCCACCCTGGCCGCGCTGGGCGGCGGGGTGTCGCTCGTCAACCTGCTCTTCTGGGTGGCGCTGCGCACGGGGAAGTGGGCGCCCTGGCAGTTCTGGGCGAGCGCGGTGTGCGACTGGCTGGTGCTCTTTGGCTTCACGGCGGGGCACGGGCCGTACGGCTTCCTGATGATGCCGTACTACGTGAGCCTCATCAGCACTCCCGCGCTGGGCGTGCCCCGCGCCGGGTGGACGGGGCTGGCCGTCACGCTGCTCGCCTACCCGCTGGCCCGCTTCACCGGCGCCGCCACGGCGGGCGTGCCCGTGCCGCCGGCGATGGTGCTGCTGGAGACGGGGGTGGTGCTGTCGGTGATCGGGAGCACCCTCATCGGGCCCACGCGCTACACGCGGCGGCTGGCCGAGGTGAGGCACGGGCTGGCGGCGGTGGAGGGCGGGGACTTCCGCGTGACGGTGCAGGCGGGCGAGCGCGACCAGATGGACTTCCTGGCCGCGGCGGTCAACCGCGTGGCCGGGTCGCTGGGCGGCGTGATCCGCGGCGTGCAGGAGCAGGCGCACGCCCTGGCCGCCGCCGCCGAGGAGCTCTCGGCCACCACCGAGCAGGTGCAGTCGTCCGCCGTGGAGGTGGGCTCGCTGGCCGCCGAGGCCGCGGACGAGACGGAGCGGGAGATGGCGATCCTCACCCGCGGCGGCGGCGCGCTGGAGCGGCTGGCCGAGCGCAGCCGCGCCCTCCACGGCGGCGCCTCGTCCGCCGCCGGCGACGCCCGGCGGCTGGCGGCCGAGACGGACGTGCACGTGGGCCGCATCGCCCAGAGCGGCCGGCTGCTGGAAGAGGTGGGCGAGGAGTACCGGCGCTCGGCGCTGGCCATGGCGGCGCTGGGCGGGGCGGGGGAGCGCATCGGCGGCTTCGTTGCAACCATCCGCGAGATCTCTGACCAGACCAACCTGCTTGCCCTCAACGCCGCCATCGAGGCCGCGCGCGCGGGCGAGCAGGGGCGCGGCTTCGCGGTGGTGGCGGACGAGGTGAGGAAGCTGGCCGCCCAGTCCGCCGCCTCCGCCACCGAGGTGGGGGGCACCGTGGCCGAGACGCGCGGCGCCATCGCCAGCGTGCGCGGGCAGCTCGAGCTGGCCGAGCGGCGCCTGGTGGGCGTGGGCGCCGCGTCCGAGGAGGGGCGCCTCGCGCTGGAGACCATGGTGGGCGGGCTGCGCGGCGCCGTGGAGACCATCGAGCGCATCCACGCGGAGGTGGAGGCACAGTCCGATGTGCTGGTGGAGCTGGTGGAGGCGATGCACGACGTGCAGCGGATCGCCTCGGCCAGCCGCGCGCGCACGGGGCAGACGGCCGCCGCCGCGCAGGAGCAGGGCGCCGCGATGGAGGAGATCTCCAGCACCACGCAGCAGCTCGCCGGGATGGCGGCGGAGATGAACCAGGTGGCGGGGCGCTTCCGGGTGGCGTAAACGGAAGGGCTCACACAGAGACACAGAGGCACGGAGAAAAACGGCATCGCCGGATACACGGGGGGGCGCCGCGTATGTGATGAACCTCGCTCACCTTGCCTGTTCCGCCGCATCGTGCTACAGTGTCCCCCTCTCCACCGCCTCCAGCCGTACCTAAGCTGGGGGCGTGCTGCACTCACGAAAGCGAGATGGATTCGATGGCCACGACGCTGAACCCTTCGACGGACGCCCCCGCGATCGGGCGCGAAAGCCGGCACGGGCTTGAAAACCACGGGCTGCGCAACCCGGGGACCGTTTACTGGAACCTGATCCCCGCGGAGCTCGTGGAGCACGCCGTCCAGCGCCGCGAAGGCATCCTGGCGGACGGCGGGCCCTTCAACGCGGTGACGTCGCCGCACACCGGCCGCTCGCCCAACGACAAGTTCGTGGTGCGCGACGAGAACACCGAGGCGGACGTGTGGTGGGGGAAGGTGAACCAGCCCATCTCCCCCGAGCACTACGCCGCCCTTCGCGAAGACGTGGTGGCGCACCTGGAGGGGCAGGACCTCTTCGTGCGCGACATGTGGGCCGGCGCGGACCCCGAGTACCGCCTCGCGGTGCGGGTGATCACCCCCAACGCCTGGCACAACCTCTTCGCCCACAACATGTTCCGCCGGCCGGACGACGCGGAGCTGGAGGCGATGGTCCCCGGCTTCACCATCCTCCACGCCCCCGAGTACGAGGCCGACCCCGCCCGCCACGGCACGCGCACCAGCACCTTCATCCTGGTCAACTTCACGGCGAAGGAGATCATGATCGGGGGCACGCGCTACGCGGGCGAGCTCAAGAAGTCCATCTTCAGCATCCTCAACTACCTGCTCCCCAGGCAGGGCGTGCTGGCCATGCACTGCTCGGCCAACATCGGGCCGGACGGCGACACGGCGCTCTTCTTCGGCCTCAGCGGCACGGGGAAGACCACGCTCTCGGCCGACCCGGAGCGCGGGCTGATCGGCGACGACGAGCACGGGTGGACGGACCGGGGGATCTTCAACTTCGAGGGCGGCTGCTACGCCAAGGCCGTGAAGCTCTCGCCCGAGGGCGAGCCGGAGATCTACGCCACCACGCGCATGTTCGGCACGGTGCTGGAGAACTGCGTGGTGGACGAGAAGCGCCGCGTGGACTTCGACGACATCTCCATCACCGAGAACACGCGCATCTCGTACCCGCTCCACTACATCTCCAACTTCGTTCCGGACGCGCAGGGCGGCCACCCGCGCAACATCGTCTTCCTCACGGCAGACGCGTACGGGGTGCTCCCCCCGATCTCGCGCCTCACGCCGGAGCAGGCGATGTTCTACTTCCTCTCCGGCTACACGGCCAAGGTGGCCGGCACGGAGCGGGGCGTGAAGGAGCCGCAGCCCACCTTCTCCGCGTGCTTCGGGCAGGTGTTCCTCCCGCTTCACCCGGGGGTGTACGCGGACCTGCTGGGCCAGCGCATCGCCGAGCACGGCTCGCGCGTGTGGCTGGTGAACACGGGCTGGACGGGCGGCCCGTACGGCGTGGGCTCGCGCATGAAGCTTTCGTACACGCGCGCCATGGTGCGCGCCGCGCTGGCCGGCGAGCTGGACGAGGTGGAGACGGTGGAGTCGCCCTTCTTCCGCCTGCACATCCCCACCTCCATCCCCGGCGTGCCGTCGGAGGTGCTGGTGCCGCGCGAGACGTGGGCGGACAAGGAAGCGTTCGACAAGCAGGCCCGCGACCTGGCCGACAAGTTCATCGCGAACTTCGAGCAGTTCGCGGACCGGGTTCCCGAGGCGGTGCGCACGGCGGGGCCCAAGCCGGCGTAAACAACGGGGCTCACACGGAGACACGGAGGCACGGAGAACATCGGTTCTCCGTGCCTCCGTTTTTTTGTGGCAGAGGTCCCTTTCTTGCCGCGCGGTCAGGCGGGGACGCCGCGACTCTCACCCGCACCGCCACATGCCGAAGATCTCGTTGGAGCGCCGCGAAGACCGTCGCGAGGCCATCTTCCAGGCCGCCGTGGAGTGCCTGGCGGAGCACGGCTGCGCGGGCACCAACATGCGCACCATCGCCGAGGCGGTGGGGCTCACCAAGGGCGGGCTCTACCCGTACTTCGACAGCAAGGAAGACATCCTCCTGGCCATCGCGGAGCGGTACCTGGAGAGCCAGGTGGCGCTCCTGGCCCCGCGCGAGGGCGCGGGAGCGCGGCTGCAGCTCGAGGACTTCATGGAGAGCTACAAGGAGTCGTCGCAGGACCCCGGGGCCACCGCCGCCCGCCGCGCCGTAGTGGACCTGTGGCTCTCCGCCGGCGACATCCCCGCGGTGCGCGCCAACATCCAGCAGCGCCACGAGACGTACCTGGCCTCGCTCGCCGCCCTCGTGCGCCGCGGGCAGGACGAGGGCGACTTTCGCCGCGACGTCGCTCCCGAGCACGCCGCCGGGCTGATCCTGGCGGCGCGCGACGGGATGCTCTTCCAGTCCGTGAAGCTCGGGGTGCCAGTGCCCATTCCCCAGCTCACCGACTGTTTGCGGCGGGCGCTGGTCGATTACCTGACGACGAAGAACTAGGCTCACACAGAGACACAGAGGCACAGAGAAGACGCATGCCGCGTTATGTCGCGCTGCTTCGTGGGGTGAGTCCGTCCAACTGCAAGATGCCGGAGCTGAAGGCGTGTTTTGAGAAGGCGGGGTTCGGCGGGGTGCGGACGCTGCTGTCCAGCGGCAATGTGGCGTTCGATGCGCCGGGGTCGGACGTGGCGGCGCTGGAGCACGAGGCGGAGCAGGCGATGCTGGCGTCGTGGGGGCGCGCCTTTCCTGCGATCGTGCGGCCGAGCGAGTACCTGCGGGGGCTGGTGGCGAGCGATCCGTTCGCGGAGTTCGCCCTGCCGCCGGGGGCCAAGTGCGTGATCACCTTCCTGCGGCGGCCGGAAAAGCGGGTGCTGGAGCTGCCGCCCGAGTGCGATGGGGCGCGGATCCTCAAATCGGCGGGCGCCGAGGTGTTCACGGCGTACGTGCCGGGTCCCAAGGGGCCCGTGTTCATGGCGCTGCTCGAGCGCACCTTTGGCAAGGACATCACCACGCGGACGCTCGGCACGGTGCAGAAGTGCGCGGTGGCGTAGGCGCGCGTCATACTGAAAGGGAGTTCGGATGCCGGCCAAGCACCACGAGCGCATCCAGGATGCCGACTTTCGCCGCGCGGTCGATCTGCTCGACGAGGGGAACGTGGATGGGCTGCGGGAGCACCTGCGCGGCCATCCGCAGGTCGTCCGGCAGCGGGTGAAGTTCGAGGGAGGCAACTACTTCCGGGAGCCCACGCTGCTGGAGTTCGTCGCAGAGAACCCGGTGCGCCACGACAGCCTCCCGCCGAACATCGCCGCCGTCGCGAGGGTGATCCTCGACGCCGGCGGGCGGGCGGACAGGGAGGCCGTGGACTCCACGCTGGCGCTGGTGTGCTCGGGGCGGGTGGCGCGGGAGCTCGGCGTGCAGATCCAGCTCGTCGATCTGCTGTGCGACTACGGCGCCCGTCCGGAGAGCGCGATGCGGGCGGCGCTGGCCCATGGGGAGCTCGATGCTGCCGACGCGCTGGTCCGCCGCGGCGCGATGGTGGATCTCCCCGCTGCCGCCACGATGGGCGATCTCGAAGCCGCGCGCCGCCTGCTTCCGTCCGCAGACGCGGAGCAGAGGCACCTGGCACTCGCCCTGGCGGCGCAGCACGGGCGCGTGGAGGCCGTTGCGCTGTTGCTGGAAGCGGGCGAAGATCCCGACCGGTACAATCCGGTGGACTGCCACGCGCACTCCACGCCGCTCCACCAGGCGGCGCTGGCGGGCCACGGCGACGTCGTGCGGCTGCTCGTGGAGCACGGCGCCCGCCTGGACGTCCGCGACATCCACCACCGCGGCACTCCGCTGGATTGGGCCGAGCACGCGGGGCGGACGGAGGTCGCGGATTATCTTCGTGGCGCGTGAGCCCATCTTTTACGGCTGGCGGTGCACCACCCCGCTGCGCATCACGAACACGGGGCGCTCCATCGCGCGGATGTCGCGGGTGGGGTCGCCGGGGACGGCGACGACGTCGGCCATCTTGCCGGCGGCGAGGGTGCCGACCTCGCGGTCCACGCCCAGGAGGCGCGCGGCGTTGAGGGTGCCGGCCTGAATGGACTGCATGGGGGTCATCCCGCCCCACTCCACCATCAGGATGAACTCGCGGCCGTTGGCGCCGTGCGCGCCCACACCCGCGTCGGTGCCCAGCGCCACCGGCGCGCCCGCCCGCATGGCGACGCGGGTGGCGTTGCGCATGGCCTGGCCGGCGGCGCGGGCCTTCTCGGCGCGCTGGCCGGTGAGGACGCCCGAGTCCGCTGCGCGCAGCACCGCCTCGCCCGCGCTGAGCGTGGGGACCAGGTAGGTGCCGCGCTGCGCCATCAGCCGCGCGCCCTCGTCGTCCAGAAAGGAGCCGTGCTCGATGGAGTGGACGCCGGCGCGCACGGCGGCGCGGATCCCCTCGGCGCCGTGGGCGTGGGCCATCACGCGGCGCTCCAGGAGCTTGGCCTCCTCCACCGACGCGCGCAGCTCCGCGTCCGAGAACTGCTGCACGCCCACGGCGTCGCCCTCGCTGAGCACCCCGCCCGTCGCGCAGATCTTGATGACGTCGGCGCCGTACTTGGCCTGGTAGCGCTCGGCGGCGATCACCTCGTCCGGCGAGTTGGCGAGGCCGGTGCGGTAGTCGCCCTCCAGCATCCCCGGCCGGTAGCCGTTCTCGTCGCAGTGGCCGCCCGTGATCCCCAGCGCGTGGCCGCTGGCCAGGATGCGCGGCCCCACCACCATCCCCTGGCCGATGGCGTTGCGCAGCGCCACGTCCGCGAACGCCTCCGAGCCGGCGTTGCGCACGGTGGTGAAGCCGGCCATCAGCGTGCGGCGCGCGTTCTCCACGCCCAGGATGGCGCCCGTCGCCGGGAAGTCGCGCACGGCCGCGTCGTCGCCGGCCGGGTCGCCCAGCGTGCGGCCGATGATGTGGACGTGCGCGTCGATGAAGCCCGGCAGGAGGGTGGCGTCGCCCAGCTCCACCACGCGCGCCCCCGCCGGCTCGGCCACGCTCCCGCGCCGCCCCGCGGCCACGATGCGGTCGTTGGTCACCACCACGACCCCGTCCGTCACGGGCGCCGCGCCGGTGCCGTCGATCAGCCGCGCCGCGTGGAGCACCACGGTGCCCGTGCCGCGCACGGGGTAGTTGGTCGGGCGCGGCTGCTGCGCCGCGAGCGTGCCCGCGGCCAGCGTTGCGGCAAGGGAGAGGGCGAGTGGGGTGCGGATCACGGGGCCTCCGAGAAGGGGGAGCGAGCGGTGGATGATGCCAAGCTACGAGGCTCTCCCCGCCCACGAAAGAACGCCTCCTCTGTGTCTCTGTGCCTCTGTGTGAGCCCCGCCGTTCATCCCCCGCCCAGCAGCTCTCGCATCCGCCCCACCCGCCCCGCGTCGCCGCGCACCAGCTCGTCCTCCAGCCGGCCGAACTCGTCCGCGCCGAAGCTGGCGGAGACGACGCCCGCGTCCAGCAGGTGGATGCGGTCGCAGGTGGAGGTGAGCGATTCCAGCACGTGCGAGGTGAGGAGCACGGTGCGCCCCTCCGTGGCCAGCATCCGCAGCAGGCGGGCGAGGAGGCGGTTGGTCTCCAGGTCCAGCCCGTTGAACGGCTCGTCCAGCGCGAGCACCGGACGGCCCAGCGAGAGCACGCCCAGCAGCGCGAGCTTCTTCTTCATCCCCGTGGAGTACGCGTCCACGAACCGGTCCAGCGGCAGCTCGAAGAGCGCGCTCCAACCCTCCACATCGAACGCGTGGCGCGCGGCGAAGAGGCGCAGGTACTCGCGCCCCGTGATGCGCGGGTAGAAGAAGTTCTCGGTGGTCAGGTAGCCGATGTCCGTGGGGAGCGCCGGGCGTCCCTGGAAGGTCACGGCGCCGGCCGCGGGCGCCAGGAAGCCGTAGAGCGCGTCCAGCAGCGTCGTCTTTCCCGCGCCGTTGCGGCCCACGAGCCCGTGCACCCGCCCCGCCTCCAGCGCCAGCTCCACGCCGCGCAGCACCTCCGCCGCGCCCCGGCGCACCACCAGCCGCTCAATCGAAAGCATACAGGTACGGATCGAGGTTGCGCACGGCCATCCGCCACAAGCGGTGGAGGAGGAAGAGGGCCACGGGGAGCACGAGCACGGACGCGGCGAGCCCGATCACCGCCAGCACGCCCATGATGCTGGGCGGCCGCCCCTCGTGGTAGAGCGCGTACTTGAGGAGCACGGCGCCCGCCACCACCACCGCGCACCCCGCGAGCACCGCCGCCAGCACGGCCCAGAGCGCGGGGTGAAGCGTGACCAGGAGGATGGAGAGCGGCGCCGCGAGCAGCATCCAGTGGCCCAGCGCGTGCGCCACCTTGCGGCGGAGGAAGGGCGCCGGGGCACGGCCCAGCGCTTCCAGCATCGGCCACCCCTCGCCGTCCTGGTACGTCATCGCCGCGATCCACCCCAGCACGGCGATCCCCAGCATGGGCGCCGCGGGGTAGCGAGCCAGCACGCCGGCCGCCGCGTACACCAGCAGCACGCCGCCGGCGGAGCCCCGCAGCCCCGCCTTCCACTCGAACGCATCCGCCGGGCCCGGCACGCGGGGAACGGCGCGGCCCGGGCGCTCGCCGCCGCGCGCCGTGCCCGCGGGGAGCAGCGCCGCGAGCACGGCCGCAAAGGGCGCCGCCGCCGTCCACGGGAACGCGGAGGCGAGCAGGAGGAGCGATGCGGGGAGCGATGCCGCGGCGTACTCCACGGCGTAGAGGCGGCGGTGGGGCGCCCCGGCCGTGCGCAGGAAGCGCTCGTCCGCGCGGGTGGCGTGGGCGCGGGCCACTAGTGCCACGCTCGCGGCGGCCACGGCAAGGCACCGTGCCACGCTCACCGTGCGCGAGAGCACGAACACGCACGCGCCCACGCCGAGCGCCAGCGCCAGCGCGCACGCAATCGGCTCCTGGCGCACGAGGAGCGCGGTGCCGCGCGCCCGGGCGCGGAAGCGGGTGAGGAGGAGCGGCGCGAGCACGGGGCGGTGGAAGATGACTGCCGGGGGATCAGTTAGAATGGAGCGGTCTCTCATACCGATCCGCTGGAATCGGTGCGCCTCCGCCGCGAGGGGATAAATCCCCTCCGCTGGAACCACGGGAAGCCCGCTGAAGCGGGCTCGGGCGCCAGACCCATGCGAGCCTGCTTCAGCAGGCTTCCCGTGGTTCCAGCCGGGGGGTTCACCGCCCGGCGATGCATCGACATCACCGGTCCATTCGGATTCCGTATCCCAGGGTACTCGCGCGGCCTGGAAGCTGGAGCCATCCACATCGACCAGCCTGGCGGCAAAGCGGCGCGCAAACGCGCGAATGGTAACTATGACGATGCACATACGCCGGGCGCTACCCGGGGACGCCGCGACGCTGACGGCGATCGCGCACGAGGCGAAGGCGCATTGGGGATATCCGCCGCACTGGATCGCGCTGTGGCGGGACGCGCTGACGTTCACGCCGGAGCTCATCCTGCGAAACCACGTCTACCTCGCGGAGGCGGGCGGACGCGCCGTCGGCTGCTACGCGGTCGTGGAGGCGGGCGAGCGCGCCACCCTGGAGCACCTGTGGGTGCATCCGGATGCGATGGGGCACGGGCATGGACGCCGGCTGCTGGAGCACGCGACGAGCACGGCGGCGGATCTGGGCGCGCGCGAGCTCGGCATCCTGTCCGATCCGCACGCCGAGGCCTTCTACGCGCGGCTGGGCGCTCGCCGCGTGGAGTGGGTCGCGGCCGACGTGGATGGAACCGCGCGCTCGCTGCCGAGGATGGTGCTGCCGCTCGCCGATTGTCGCGCTCAACTCTGAACCACCGATCGCTGCGGCCGAGTTGGCTTCAGGCGGGATAGTCCTCGTCGTGTTTAAACATTATTTCCCCGCTAAGGGTTAGGGAACCAGCCAAACGGGCGAGGCATGGCGCGGTGGCGAGGCAGGCGAACAGGGCGGTTCCCCAGCGGGAGCCGCCCTTTTGTCGTTCAGCGGTTGAGCTACGATCCTCGCTTCAACTGCTCGGCTCTGTTTGCGTCGGATGCCTTTTTCGCGTCGTTGTTGTCGTTGAGCGAATCGCTCCGGTCAGCGTTGGCGGGGCGCTTCCCGTCGCTTCCCGTTCCCGGCTCGATGGATGGACCGGGCTTCGCCTGTCCGCCTTGCGTGGTCCCTGCCATGCTCGCTCCCTGATGGAATAGGATGGATGAATTTCAGCGCCACAGAGCGCCGCACCAACTAGGCCAGCAGCGGAAAAGGAGCGCCCCGGCACAGGTGAGCCGGGGCGCTTTGGTCGTTGCTTCAGCATCCGCACCACCCCCGCGATGGCGGCGGGGCTGACCAACAGGATGTGGACCGTGGAGGATCTGTTGATGATGGCTCCGGCTTCTAAGGCGGCGTGAGCACCCCCGGTAAACCGTTACGATCAAACTCATCCCCTGACCTGCTACGAGAAAGCTTGACAGAAGGGCGGGATTGGGCAATATTCGTCCGCGCGAGAAAACGTCGGCAGGGACCGACGCTGATTCCAGTGTAAGAAGGAACCTGGACGCAGATTTGTCCGGTTCCTTTTTCGTTTTTCGCGAACGCCCGAAGCGGGGGGCGTAAGACCCGCGGAACACAGGCGGCTGGTTGGTACGGACAATTCCGCACCTCGGCAGTCGGTAACAAACAACGGAGTTCGGAATGCGTACCAGCGGCACCGTGAAGTGGTTCAACGACAGCAAGGGCTTCGGCTTCATCACGCCGGACAACGGCGACAAGGATTGCTTCGTGCACCACTCCGCCATCCAGGCCCAGGGTTTCCGTACCCTCGCCGAGGGGCAGAAGGTCGAGTTCGACGTCGTCCAGGGCCAGAAGGGCCCCGCGGCCGAGAACGTCACGCCCGTCTGACCTCTTTCGTCTCCGGACGAAGGCAGGGCCAGTGAAGAGGGGCCGCCCCGGCAAGGGGCGGCCCCTTTTGCGTTCTCTGCCGGGTGCGCATCGTTCCAGGGGCCGATCGCTGCCCACGGCAGCGACGACCGGCTCTCACAGGCGAAAGCGGCCCCGGCATCGTGTGCCGGGGCCGCTTTCGCATCGTGTCCCGCAAGCGCGCCGCCCTGACCGCGGACGGCGAACGATTACGGAGTCGGGGAGCCCTGTACGCTGTGCGTGGCCGGGTTGCCGCACGTGGCCACGATGGCCTCCGCATGCCCCATCGCCTCGGAGCTGGGCTTGTCTTCCTTGGGCGTGGCACCGTCGAGCCGGTAGCTCGTGACCGCCACGCGCATGGAGCCGGCGGCCGAGGTCACCGTCACGAACGAGCCGTCGGCCGGGCGGCGCACGCCGGGGAGCATGGAGCCCATCGCGGCGCCCGTGCTGACGTTGGTGCGACGGTCGAACTTGATGTACCCGTCGGATACGCCGCCCTGCACGGGGTTGTAGCCGAGGCCCGCCATCGGTTCGCCCGCGATGGTACGGACCCCTGCTGCCGCACCTGATTTCAGGACGTGTTCTGATCCCGCGGCCGTTGGCGGCACGCTCAGCTACGACGCGGTTCGCTTCCGGGTTCTGCCGACCCGCATCGCGAGAGAATCCGCTCGCTCTGCCTGATCGAGTGGCTCCAGATCATCTGTGCGCCCGCTGAAGTGCGACGCGACGCGAGCCTTGACCACGGAGCGTTCCGGCTGGATATTCCCCACGTGCTGATTTTTCAGCACGTGCGAATGGCTTCGTGCGGAGACGGCCCCCGCCGTCGGCGCGGGCGCCGTGCATCCAGTGAACCGTGGAACACAGGAGCGGGATGATGAAGGGGATCCGGCTGCGCGTCCTGCTGGTCTGCTGGGCCGTCGCTGCCCTCGGTGGCGCGGGCGCGTCGCACGCGCAGCAGCCCGACTCCGCCGCGTGGCTGGCCGACTTCGCGCAACTGCGCGCGGAGATGTCCGCGCACTACGCGAACCTGCAGTGGGCGGTGGGGGCGCGCGGGCTGGATCTTCCCGCGCTCACCTCGCGCACGGAGCGGCAGCTTGCGGGCGCGCGGACGGCGGCCGAGGCGCGGGCGGTGCTGGACGGCTTCCTGCGCGCGTTCGGCGACGGCCACCTTTCCATCTCGTACCCGGCCGCGGCCAACGGCCCGGCGGCCGCCGGTGACGTGTCCCTGTGCACCCGCCTTGGCTACGGCAACGGCCCCGGGCCCGGCGCGGGGCTCCCGTTCCACCGCGCGGCGCGCTTCACACCGCTGCAGAGCGCGGATTCCGCCTACTTCCCCGCCGGCGTGGTGGAGACTCCATCCGGGCGGCGGATCGGCGTGCTGAGGATCGGCCTGTTCAGCGAGTACTCCTTTCCGCGGCTGTGCGAGGAGGCCGCGCGGGAGCTCGGCCTCACGGCATCTTCCCCCTGCGACGAGGCGTGCGACGCGCGGGTGGAGGCCTCCGCCGGCAACCTGCTGACGGCGGCGCTCGCGCGGCAGCTCGAGCTGATGGGGCGGGAGCGCACGGAGCTGCTGCTGGTGGACATCACGGGCAACGGCGGCGGCACGAACTGGGTGCAGCCGGCCGCCCGCACGCTCACCCCGGTGCGGCTGGCGACGCCGGCGCAGGGCTTCGTGCGGCATCCGCACTGGACGCGGCAGTTCGCCGGGCGCATCGAGGCGCTCCAGCGCGCGCGGCGCGGGGCGGCTCCGGCGCTGCGCGGGCGGATCGACTCCGCCGTCGCGGCGTACAGGCGCGCCGGGGAGGAGGCGGGCCGCCCCTGCGACCTCGCGCCGCTCTGGGAGGGACGGAGCATCGGCTGCTCGCTGGCCGCCACCGCGGGTGTGTTCGCGTCGGGCGCGCTGGCGTACGCGGCGCCCGGGGAGCTCGGCCCGGCGACGCCCGCGCACCGGTTCCTCTTCTCGCCCAGCCTCTACTCGTATCGCGAGGGCGTCTACTCCGGCCCGCTGGCGGTGCTCGTGGACCGCGGCACCTCGTCGTCCGCGGAGTACTTCACCGCCATGCTTGCGGACAACGGCGCCGCGCTGGTCGTGGGCCACCCCACCGACGGCTCGGGTTGCGGCTACACGAACGGCGGCATCCGCACGGTGCTGGCGCGGTCGGGCGCGATCGTCCGCATGCCCGACTGCGTGCGCTACCGCGCCGACGGCGCCAACGAGGTGGAAGGAATCACCCCGCACGTGCTCGTCCCCTGGCACGCGGTGGACAACGCCTACCAGCGGGCAAAGCGCGTGGTCGCCGTGCTGGATACCCTGCGCATCCCCGCGGCGCGCTGAGAGGGTGGATCGTTGCGGGCGAGTGAGCTCGCGGCGACAACAGCACGAAGCCCGCCTCCGCGGACTGGTCTTCCAGCATCAGACGAAACCGTGTAGTCCCCGCAGGGGGACTTCGTGTAGTTGTTGCCGCGAGTTCACTCGCCAGGCGCCCCTAGCGGCGGCGCGTGCGCCCGATGTTGATCCCGGCCAGCAGGATGAGAAAGATGCCGAGGCCGGTCCACGGGAAGGCGCCGCCGCGCGAGTTGCGGATCGCGAGCGCGAGCCAGACCAGGCCCGCGATCCCGATCACGACCGACATGATCGTGCGGAAACGATTGTTCTCGTTCATGGGATCGATACGCTCAGGGAAAGGCCGCCGCGTCGACCGCCGGCCGCGTGGGCGACGGGGAGGGCGAGGTGGTCAGGCCGGGAAGGTGGCGCGGGTGGGCGCGTGAGGATGCCCGTGCGGCGGCGCGTTGTCAACGAGGCTGATCCAGGCCGCGCGTGGGTGGAGCGGGGTCGTCCGGAGGCGGCCAGCCCTCGAGCATCTTCTCACGTACGCACATCGTCCCGCGACCCGGGCCGTTTCACGCGGCCCGCGCCGGAACGCCGTGTGCAGATAGGGCACGCATGAGACCGGATCAGCGGGGAGATCGGCGGGAGGCGTCGCGGGGCGGCGTGGGGCGCCGCGCGATGGACGCGCTGTACGGGATCATCCGCTGGGCGGGTGGGCACGTGCGGGGCTTTCACGCGGCCGTGGGGCTGTACCTGACCATCGGGCTCGCGCTGGCGCTGCTGGGGCTGGCGGTGTTCGCGGCGCTGGCGCGGCTGGTGGGGGGCGGCGCCCTTCACGCGGCGGACACGCGGGTGCTCCACTGGCTTCACCAGCACACCTCGCCCGTGGGCGACGCGCTGGCGCTGGCGGGGGCGGCGCTGGGCTCGGGGACGGCGCTGTGGATCGCGCTGCTGGGCGGGTCGCTGTACCTGGCGCGCAGCCGGCACATGTACTCGCTGGTCCTGCTGTGGGTGGCGCTGCTGGGCGGGCGCATGCTGGACCGGGTGCTGAAGATGACCTTCGAGCGCCCCCGCCCCCGCCTGTTCGGCACCGAGATCGAGTTGCTCGGCTGGCACGTGGAGTACCCGCAGAGCTACTCCTTCCCGTCCGGGCACGCGCTCACGTCGATGGTCATCTACGGCACGCTTGCGTACCTGGTGGCGCGCACGGAGCCCACGCGCAGGATGCGCCGCTGGACGCTGGCCGGCGCGGCGGTGCTCATCCTGGGGATCGGCCTCTCCCGCCTGTACCTGGCCGTCCACTACCCCTCGGACGTGCTGGCTGGGTACCTGGCGGGCTTCGCGTGGGCAACGTTCGCCGCGTACGGCATCGAGGCGGTGAGGTATTTCCGCGGCCGCCGTCCCTCCGCCGCCCTGGCCGAGGCGGACCTGGGGGCGGGGATGAGCCCCGTGCGCGAAGCCCTGCGCGAGGAGCCCACCTGACCGCCGTCACGCCGCTCGCCGCCGTAAACGCCCCGCGGTGGCGCGTACGGCGCCGTGCCGGGCACGTGGGGATCGGCGTGCTGGCGCTGGCGGGGGCGCTGGGCGCGGGCACCTGCGCGCTGCCGCGGGCGAGCGCGCCGCAGCCGCTGGAAGCGCCCGGCGCGGCGGGCACCCGCGTGCGCACCGCGCTGGGGAGCCGCTACCGCGCGGGGCCCGTGCGGCGCTTCCTGCTGGGGAGCGGGTACCGGGACGCGTGGGCCGCGCCCGTGGCCCTCCCTGTCGTGGACCTCGCCGCGCTGGGGGGCGGGGCGCTGCCCATGCGGCGCGGCGGCGGCGGGCAGACGCTCACGCTCCACCTGCGCGGGCGCGACGGGAAGCGGTACGTCTTCCGCTCGGTGGACAAGAACCAGGGCGGCACCCTCAGCACGCTCCCGCGCGCCATCCTGGGTCCGGTGCGCCAGGACCAGGTGAGCGCGCTGCACCCGGCCGCCGCCCTCGTCGCGGCCTCGCTCCACCGCTCCGCCGGCCTCCCCCAGATGGCCCCGCGCCTGGTGGTGATGGCCGACGATCCCGCCCTGGGCCGCTTCCGGCGGGACTTCGCGGGGCTGCCGGGGATCGTGGAGGGCTACCCCGGCGACGGCTTCGGCGGCGCGCCCGAGGTGGTGAGCACGGAGGATCTGTGGCCCGAGCTGCGCGCCGGCGGCCAGGTGGATGCCGGGGGCTACCTCGTGATGCGCCTGATGGACGTGTACCTGGGCGACTGGGACCGCCACGAGGGCCAGTGGCGCTGGGCCGGGATGCCGCGCGCCGGCGGCACGCTCTGGGTGCCCATCGCCCGCGACCGGGACTACGCTCTATCCGACTACCGCGGCGCGCTCCCGGCGCTCGCGCGCTGGATCGACCCCAAAGTGGTGCGCTTCGACCGCGAGTACCGCGACCTGGGTGGCCTGCTGGTGAAGTCGCGCCCCCTGGACCTGAGGCTCCTCTGCGGCCTCCGCCAGCCCACGTGGGACTCCGCCGCGGCCACGCTGGTGCGCTCCCTGACGGACGCCGAGATCGCGCGGGCGGTGGGCCAGCTCCCTCCCGAGCACGCGCCCGGGCGCCTGCGGGGCATCCTCCAGGCCCGGCGCGACGGGCTCCCCGCCGCCGCCGGCCGCATCCACGACTCGCTGCGCGGCGGCTGCAACTGACTGGGGTTCACACAGAGGCACAGAGAGAGAGAATTCCGTTCTGTGCCTCTGTGCGAGATCCTTTACAAGGCGCGGGGGAACCGTTAGCATCTCCGCGCGTATAAGGCCGCCACGACACACGGTCACCATCGAGATCCGCATGCCGAACCAGAGCTTCGCAACCAAAATGTGCTGCCGCATGTGCATGTGCGCTCGCCCCGAGGGCGGTCGCGGTTGCGGAGCTGTTCCCTGCGGATGACGGACTGACCGCGGCAACAGGCCCATACCGGCCCGCTCTCTTCGGAGGGCGGGCCTTTTTGTTTTGCTCCAACAGGAAGAATCCAGGTGAGCGACGACGCAACGAGCCCGGACGACGTGGTCCGGCTGGAAGGGGTGCGAAAGGGATACCGCACCCGCGAGGGATGGCTGGACGTGCTGCGCGGGGTGGATCTCCGTGTGGCGCGCGGCACCATCCAGGGGGTGATCGGCTTCAGCGGGGCGGGGAAGAGCACGCTGGTGAGGTGCATCGCCCGCCTTGAGCAGCCCGACTCCGGGCGCGTGATGGTGGGCGGCGACGACCTCGCCGCCCTGGACGGCGCCGCCCTGCGCGCCGCGCGCCGCCGGATCGGGATGGTGTTCCAGGGCTACAACCTGCTGCGCTCCGCCAGCGTGGCGGAGAACGTGGCCCTCCCGCTGGTGCTGGGCGGCGCGCCGCGCGCCGAGGCCCGCGCCCGCGCGCTGGAGATCCTCGCGTGGGTGGGGCTGGCGGACCGCGCGGAGGCGTACCCGGGCCAGCTTTCAGGCGGGCAGCGCCAGCGCGTGGCCATCGCCCGGGGGCTGGTGACGCATCCCGAGCTCCTGCTCACGGACGAGCCCACCTCCGCGCTGGACCCGGAGACTACCGCCACCGTGCTGGAGCTGCTGCGCCGCGTGCGCGACGAGCTGGGGGTCACCATCCTCCTGGTGACCCACGAGATGGCCTCCGTGCGCGCCCTCTGCGACCGGGTGGCCGTGCTGGACGCGGGCGAGGTGGTGGAGGAAGGGCCCGCGCGCGACGTGCTCCTGCGCCCGCGGAGCGTGGCGGCGCGGCGCCTCCTGGGCACCGTGCCCGCCGCGCCGTGGGACCCGCCGGCGGGGAGCTCCGCAGCCCGCCTCTCGCTCCAGTTCCTGGGCCCCGTGGCCGGCGAGCCGCTGCTGTGGGAGCTGGGCCGCCGCTTCGGCCTCACCGTCAACCTGGTCGCCGGGCAGATCGACCGCAGCACGGCCACGCCCTACGGCTCGTTCGTGGTGGACGTGGCCGGGAGCGGCGAGGCGCTGGCGGGGGCGGTCGGCCACCTGCGCGGCCGCGGCGTGGAAGTGTCCGAGATGGAGGCCGTATGACGGGCACCCTTTCTTCCGCCCTGGTGGCGATGCTCGGGCGGGCGACGGGCGAGACGCTCCTGATGGTGGGCGTCTCCACCGCGCTCGCGGCGGCGGCCGGGCTCGCCCTCGGCACGCTGGTGGTGGCGACGGAGCGCGGCGGACTGATCCCCGCGCCGCGCCTCAACCGCCTGCTGGGCGCGGTGATCAACGTGGGGCGCAGCATCCCCTTCATCATCCTGATGGTGGCCATCATCCCCTTCACGCGCCTGGTGGCGGGGAGCTCCATCGGCACCCGCGCGGCCATCGTGCCGCTGGTGGTGGGCGCCATCCCGTACGTGGCCCGCCTCGTGGAAGCCGCGCTGCGCGAGGTGGACCGCGGCGTGATCGAAGCCGTGGTCACCATGGGCGCCACGCCCTGGCAGGTGGTGAGGCGCGCCTACCTCCCCGAAGCCGTCCCGGCCCTCGTCCGCGCGGTCACGCTCACGGCCATCACCCTGGTGGGCTACTCGGCGATGGCGGGCGCGGTGGGCGGCGGCGGGCTGGGCGACGTGGCGATCCGCTACGGCTACCAGCGCTTCCGGCCGGACGTGATGGTGCTCACCGTGGCGGTGCTGGTGGCGATGGTGCAGGTGATCCAGTGGGCGGGAGAATCGCTCGCGCGCCGGCTGGACCGGCGCTGAGCTCAACGATCAAACCAAGCTGAGGGTATAGAGATGATCCGACCGACCAAGACCGTGCTGGCCCTGACCCTCGCCACGCTGCTGGCGGCGTGCGGCGGCGCAGAGGGAGCGTCGAAGACGCTGCGGGTGGGCGCCACGCCGGTGCCCCACGCGGAGATCCTGGAGCACGTGAAGCCCGCGCTGGCCCGCGAAGGGATCGAGCTGGAGGTGGTGACCTTTACCGACTACGTACAGCCGAACCTGGCGCTGGCGGCGGGGGAGCTGGAGGCCAACTACTTCCAGACCATCCCCTACCTGGAGAGCTTCAACCGCGACCGCGGCGCGCAGCTCGCCCCCGTGGCCCGCGTGCACGTGGAGCCGATGGGTCTTTACTCTGGAAAGGTGAAGGCGCTCGCTGCCCTGGCGAACGGCGCCACCATCGCGCTTCCCAGCGACCCCACCAACACGGGCCGCGCCCTGCTCCTCCTGCAGTCCGCCGGCCTGCTGAAGCTCCGTCCGGACGCCGGCATCGACGCCTCCGTGCTCGACGTGGCGGAGAACCCACGCGCCTTTCGCTTCACCGAGCTGGAGAGCGCCCAGCTCCCCCGCGCCCTCCCCGACGTGGACGCGGCCGTCATCAACACCAACTTCGCGCTTGAAGCAGGCCTCAACCCCACCCGCGACGCGCTGGCCGTGGAAGGCGCCAACTCCCCCTACGTCAACGTCCTCGCCGTGAACGGCAAGCCGAGCGACCCGCGCATCCAGGCCCTCACCCGCGCCCTCACCAGCCCCGAGGTGCGCCGCTTCATCCAGGAGCGCTACAAGGGCGCGGTGCTCCCCGGCAACTAGGCCTCACACAGAGACACAGAGGCACAGAGAAGAACCAATCTCTGTGCCTCTGTGCCTCTGTGTGAGCTTAGTTAGGCTCTGACGAGCTTGCGATACCGGATACGATGCGGGATGTCCGCGTCCGCACCGAGGCGGCGCTTCTTGTCGAGTTCGTACTCGCGGTAGTTGCCCTCGAACCACACCACGTTGCTCTCGCCCTCGAAGGCGAGGATGTGCGTGGCGATGCGGTCCAGGAACCACCGGTCGTGGGAGATCACGACGGCGCAGCCCGCGAAATCAAGCAGGGCTTCTTCGAGCGCGCGCAGGGTGTCGACGTCCAGGTCGTTGGTGGGCTCGTCCAGCAGGATGAGGTTGCCGCCGGACTTGAGCACCTTGGCCAGGTGCACGCGGTTGCGCTCGCCGCCGGAAAGGGTGCCCACCTTCTTCTGCTGGTCCGCGCCCTTGAAGTTGAACCACGAGCAGTAGGCGCGCGCGTTCACCTTGAGCTTGCCCAGCTCCAGCGTCTCCTGCCCGCCGGAGATCTCGTCGTACACCGTCTTGTCCGCGTTCAGCGAGTCGCGGCTCTGGTCCACGTAGGCAAGCTGCACGGTAGAGCCCACCTTGAGCGCGCCCGAGTCCGGCTGCTCGCCGCCGGTGATCATGCGGAAGAGCGTCGTCTTGCCGGCGCCGTTGGGGCCGATGACGCCCACGATGCCGCCGCGCGGGAGGCGGAACTCCAGGTTGTCGATGAGCAGCTTGTCGCCGAACGCCTTCACCAGGTGGTCGGCCACCACCACCTCCTCGCCCAGGCGCGGCCCGGCGGGGATGATGATCTCGGCGGTGGAGGTGCGCTCCCGCTGGTCCGCGTTCAGCAGCTCCTCGTACGCGGTGATGCGGGCCTTGCTCTTGGCCTGGCGCGCGCGCGGCGCCATGCGCACCCATTCAAGCTCGTGCTGAAGGGTGCGCTGCCGGGCGGAAGCGTGCTTCTCTTCCTTGGCGAGGCGCTCCTGCTTCTGCTCGAGCCAGCTCGTGTAGTTGCCCTTCCAGGGGATCCCCTCGCCGCGGTCCAGCTCCAGGATCCACTCGGCCACGTTGTCCAGGAAGTACCGGTCGTGGGTGATGGCCACGATGGTGCCCTTGAACTCGGCCAGGTGGTGCTCAAGCCAGGCCACCGACTCGGCGTCCAGGTGGTTGGTGGGCTCGTCCAGCAGGAGCATGTCCGGCTCTTCGAGGAGCACCTTGCACAGCGCCACGCGGCGCCGCTCGCCCCCGGAAAGGTTCTCCACCGACGCGTCGGGCGCGGGGAGGCGGAGGGCGTCCATGGCGATCTCGATCTTGCGGTCGAGCTCCCACAGGTTGCCGGCGTCGATCATGTCCTGCAGCTTCGCCTGCTCCTCGATCAGCGCGTCCATGTCCGCGTTCTCGTCGCCGAACGAGTTGTTGACCTCCTCGTAGCGGCGCAGCACGTCACGCTGCTGCTGCACGGCGGCTTCCACGTTGCCGCGCACGTCCAGCGTGGGATCAAGCTGCGGCTCCTGCGCCAGGTAGCCCACGCGCGTGCCGCCCGCGGCCCACGCCTCGCCCTGGAAGTCCTTGTCGACGCCGGCCATGATGCGCAGCAGCGTGCTCTTGCCGCTGCCGTTGGAGCCCACCACGCCGATCTTGGCGCCCGGGTAGAAGGAGAGCCAGATCCCCTTGAGGATCTCGCGGCTGGGCGGGACCACCTTGCGGAGGTCCTTCATAACGTAGATGAACTTGGAAGTATCGAGCGTGCTCATTCTTGCGCTGTGCCGGTGCGGGAAGGGAAACCGGGAACGGCCAACAAGATAGCATTGGCTCACACAGAGGCACAGAGGCAAGGAGAAGAGGGGTGAAACTAGCCGCCGTGGGGCGGGGTACGTGGATTGCGGCCGAGGGAGGGTGCCGCGAACCGCTGATGATGCAGGGAGTTATGAAGAGCACGCGATCGGGCCGGGTGGGATTGCTGCTGGCGGGGGCGACGCTGGCCTGGGGCGCCGGGCTGGAGGCGCAGGGCCGGCGTGCGCCCGCCCCAACCCGCCCGCGCGCGGAGGCGCCCGCGGCGCAGCGGCCCGCGGTGCGGGTGAGGTCGGAAGCGGTGGCGCGGGGGCGGCACGTGGTGGTGATCGACCTGGACAGCAACCGGCTGCTCTTCACCAAGGGGCGGCGGGTGCTGTGGTCGGCGCCGGTGGGGACCGGGACGGGGCTGCGGATGGAGACGGACCGCGACGCGTGGAACTTCCACACGCCCAACGGCACCTTCCACGTAACCTACAAGGCCCGCGAGCCGGACTGGATCGCGCCGGACTGGTACTTCCTGGAGCATGACCTGCCGGTGCCCCCCGAGAACAGCACCAAGCGGCGCTTTCCGCGCGGGCTGGGGGCGGCGGCGGTGTACCTGGGGCACGGCCTGGCCATCCACGGCACCGACAAGCCCGAGCTGCTGGGCCAGCGCGTGTCGCACGGCTGCATCCGCCTTTCCGACGCGGACGCGCTCCGCCTCTTCCACAACGTGCAGGTGGGGACCGAGGTGGTGGTGGTGGGCGGGAGCGACGCGCCCGTGGCCGCGCCGCCGCGCACCCGCGCCTCCGGCCGCCCCGCCGGCACGCCGCCGCCGCGCGACCCGGTGGTGGTCGGGCTGGAGCGGGAATCGACCGGCACCCTGCTGGAGCAGCTCGACCGCGAGCTCTTCGCCACCGCCTTCGCGGACGCGGGGCCGGGTTGGCCGCGCGTCGCCAGCGTCCTCCTCTTCCGCGGCATCCGCGATGACGACGACGAGGCGCTCGGCGGCCTGCTGGCGCGCGTGAACGAGATCGGCCCGGGAACGCTGCGCGACGAGTACGCCACCTTCATCTCCGACGCCCTGGCGCAGTCGCCGCTCCGCACGCTGGCCGTGATGGGCCAGCTCGACCGCGCGCTGCGCTCCTCCGTGGCCGGCGCCATCGTGGACGCCACCGTCGCGCTCTACCCCGGTGAGACGGCCGACGCGCGCCTCCCCTGGCCCACGAAGCGAGCCCCCCGCACCGTGCTCGACGCCCCCTCGCAGCGCGCGTGGGACGCGCTGGCGGTGGCCGAGCGGGCGTACCGGGAGGCGCGGGGCGTGGCGCTGCGGTAGGGGAAGGAGTGCGGGTGATATGAGACGAAAAGCGGCCCCGCGCCCCCGAAGAGTGGGCGCGGGGCCGCTCGAGGAAGGGGTCAGGTCACGGCCAGAACGGCGGGCCGTCGAACAGGTTGTGCGGCTTGAGCATGAAGCCCGCGAACATCGCCTGCGCCGTGCCCGAGAACGAGTTGCCGTCCGGGCAGCAGCCGTCCTCGTCGCGGAACATGTGGTGGGCGGAGCCCCAGTACCACAGGACCACGTCGGTGTTGGCCACGCTCCGCCCGGCGCTCACGTAGGTGGGCAGGTTGGCGGGGCGCATCTGCGACCCGTCGTACGGGGTCACCCAGAAGTCGTTCTTCGTCCACGCCTCGTTGTGCCGCGCCGTTCCCGTGCGCACGGGCATGAGCATGTACCCGGAGTTGTGCCCGCGCGAATTCTTGAGGAGCGAGTCGAAGACGTGCAGGTGGGTGAACGCCATATCGTCCCAGGCCAGCCCCTGCTCCACGTTGATGGGCGTCACGGCGTCCGTTGCCGTGAGGCCATTCTCCGCGTGGGAGACGCGATGCACGTTGTCGCTGGCGGCGCCGTTCATGTCGATGTCCAAGCGCCACACGGCGTTGTGCATGTGCGCCTCGCCGGGCTTGCTGGGCAGGTTGGTGCCCGTGGCCCCGATCTCGCCCAGCACGGTGCCGTCGTCGCGAAAGGTCCAGCGGAAGATGTACACGTAGTTACCCGCCTGGAGCGCGCTCCACAGCACCACCTCCTGCCCGCGGTATACGGTGCCGTCGCTGTTCTTCCATCCGATGCCCCGGTTGCGGACCTCGCGGCACACCAGCGCCGGGGTTCCCAGCAGCGTTCCGCCCTGCGATGCCGGGCAGTCGTTGGCCGTGAGGGTCATCAGCGGAAAGTTGAACCCGGACAGGTCGTAGTAACGCGGTGCGCCGCTGTGGTACGGCACGAAGATCTCGGTCACTCTCGCGTCGTAGAACACGCGCACCAGCGGCTTCCCCGGTCCGGGGCGGAAGGAAGCGGAGGTGATCGCCAGGCCGTACGTCGCGGGCGTGGACCAGCAGATCTCCCAGTTGGTGTCGTACGCCGCGCGGGTAAAGGTCTGGGTCACCAGGTACGGCGACGAGCATGGCTGCGCGGCGGCGTCGCCCGGCCCCGCCGCGGCGGCGAGCAGGGCGAGGGCCAGCAGGCGCAGGATCAGCGCGGGCCTCACTGCTGCCTCCCGCCGCGATAGCGCACCGTGCGGCTGGAGACGTCCACCACGGCGGTCGTGGTGCTGTACACGCGTCCTCGGCGGAAGAGCAGCTCCACGCAACGGCCGGAGGGGCAGGTTTCGTCGGCCTCGGTCACGGGGAGCACCTCCACGGTCACCTCCTCCGCCGCCATCCCCACCCGGGCGCGGAAGGCGGCATCGCGCGCGGCCAGGCCGCGCGCCAGCGCCACCTCCGCCGGGGAGATCGGCACCAGGTCGGACCGGCGCGGCCCCTCGGACGCCATTTGGGCGCGCGTGGAGGGCGCGCGCGACACGTCCGTCACGGTACCGAGTGCCGGGTCCACCACGGCGCGCACTCCGGTGGGCTGCCCGTCGAACACACTCAGCAGTACCTCCACCCGGCGCACGGGCTCGCCGTTGCGGCCCTTTCCGGGGAGCACCTCCACGTACGCGACGTCGAACTGCCGCCCGGTCACCACCTCGCGCGTCCGCGCGTCCGCGATCACGGCGCGGATCGCGCGGACGCACTCGGCCTGCGTGAGCGGGTCCAGCGGGCGCACCTGCGTTGCGGCCGAGCGGCCCCGGCACGTTGCCGCGGCATCAGGCTGCGCCTGCGCGCGGGGCACGGCAGACGTCAGCAGGACCAGTATCATCAACAGCGGTGGGGCAAGGGAGTACCACCTTCGGAGTGGATCCGGCATGGGTCCTCCAGCGGAGAGGGGGGGTATCGTGGACTGCGCTATGTCCCAAAGCAAGCGGCGGGCCAGTACGTAGTCTTTCGGCCAATATTTATTATATTGTTTGTCTACAAGGTTTTATGATTTTCTTGACCAGGATGATCGGTCGTCAGGGTGTGGCAGGAATGGGTCATTTCCGCTCTAGACTCCACAGCGGACTCACACAGAGGCACGGAGACACGGAAAAGAACTTCTTTCCGTGTCTCCGTGTCTCTGTGCCTCTGTGCCTCTGTGTGAGTCAGAGCCGCGGGTGCCGCTCCTTGTCCATCGTGTCCGCGTCGCGGGAGCCGGGGCGGGCTTCCTCGTCCTGGGTGTGGCTGATGTCGTCCGTCTTGCCCTCGTGCTTCTGGTCGAGGCGCTCCTGGTGCGTGTCGCTCTTGTCGGCGCGAGCCTGCTGCTTGCTGGCGCCGGTGGTGGCGCCCACCTCGCTGGGCTTCTTCCCCTCTTCCTTGGCCTCGCGCGCGAGCTTCTGCTTCTGCTCCTCGCTCCCTTCCATGCTCTTGCCCATCGTTCCTCCTCCGTTCCTCGTGGGTCGGGTTCCGCCCGGGGGCGCGCACCGGCGGCAAGCATCGTACCTTTCCCGCGACCCCCAGCCACCCGGGAGGGATGATGAGCCCCTTGGTACGCCCCGCGACGCCGGCTGACTACACCGCGATGGCCGCCCTGGTCTCGCACCTCAGCTACGCCACCACGCCCGCCGCCATGCACGCGCGGATGGAGCGCATCCAGCACCTGCCGGACTACGTGACCTTTGTGGCCGAGGTGGAGGGCGCGGTCGTCGGCGTGGCCGGCGCCATGACCGGCGCGGCCTTCCACCAGGACGCCCCCTTTGCCCGCCTCCTGGCCCTGGTGGTGGACCCGGCGCACCGCGGCCGCGGCGCGGGCGCCGCCCTCGTCCACGCCGTGGAAGCATGGGCGCGCGAGCGCGGCGCCATCTCCATCCACCTCACCACCGGCAACCAGCGCGGCGACGCCCACCGCTTCTACCGCCGCCTGGGCTACGACGACACCGGCAAGCGCTTCTTCAAAACGCTGTGAAGTCTTCTCTGTGCCTCCGTGCGAGCCCCCCTTCTTGACTTCCCGCCGACCCGCATCGATTGTGACGCTGCATCCGCAAAAACCGCTGGAACCCGCGCCGCGCGCCCGCGGCCAGAACGAGGAATCCATGCTCTTCATCCACCGGACCGCGCGCCTCCTGGCCCTGGGCGCGGTACTGGCCGCGTCCGCCGCGCCGGCGCAGACGCGCGTCACCTCTCCCCGCGAGCAGTTCGGCCACGACATCGGGGCGGACTACGTGCTCCCCAACTACCGGCAGCTCGTGGCGTACTGGCAGAAGCTGGACGCCCAGAGCGACCGCATGCGCCTGGTGGACATGGGGAAGACGGCGGAGGGGCGTACGGAGTACATGGCGATCGTCTCGTCGCCCGCCAACCTGCGCGCGCTGGAGCAGCACCGCTCCACCGTGCGGCGCCTGGCGCTGGCCCGCGGGGTTGACTCCACCGAGGCGAGCCGCCTGGCTCGCACGGGAAAGGCGGTGGTGTGGATCGACGGGGGCCTCCACGCCAACGAGGTGCTGGGGGCGCAGCAGCTCATGGAGACGCTGTACCAGCTCGTGTCCCGCGGCGACGCGGAGACCACGCGCATCCTTGACGACGTCATCATCCTGTTCATCCACGCCAACCCGGACGGGATGGACCTGGTGAGCGACTGGTACATGCGGAACCCCAACCCGCAGGGGCGCTCCACGGCCGCCATCCCGCGGCTGTACCAGAAGTACATCGGCCACGACAACAACCGCGACTTCTACGCCTCTACCCAGCCGGAGACGGAGAACATGAACCGGGTGATGTACCACACCTGGTTCCCGCAGATCGTCTACAACCACCACCAGACGGGGCCCACGGGCACGGTGATGTTCGCGCCGCCCTTCCGCGACCCCTTCAACTACGTGTACGACCCGCTGGTGGTCACCGAGCTGGACCAGGTGGGCGCGGCCATGCACTCGCGCTTCATCGCCGAGAACAAGCCGGGCGTCACCACGCGGCGCGGCGCCAACTACAGCACCTGGTGGAACGGCGGCCTGCGCACCACCGCGTACTTCCACAACATGGTGGGGCTGCTCACGGAGACCATCGGCAACCCCACGCCCATGGACATCCCCTTCGTGGCCAACCGCCAGCTCCCCAGCGGCGACCTCGTGGCGCCCATCACGCCGCAGCGCTGGCACTTCCGGAGCTCCATCGACTACTCGGTGACCGCCAACTACGCGGTGCTGGACATGGCTTCGCGCTACCGCGAGACGCTGCTGATGAACCAGTGGCGGATGGGGCGCAACTCCATCGCGCGCGGAAGCCGCGACAACTGGACGCCGTACCCGCGCCGCATCGACGCGGTGCGCGACTCCATCCGCGCCGCCGGGCGGCGCCGCAGCGACGCGGACGGGGTGATGGCCGTGGGCGGCATCGTGAGTGACGCGCCCAACGCGCAGGAGTCGCAGCGCTTCATGGCGATGCTGCGCCGCCCCGAGTGGCGGGACGCGCGCGGCTACGTGATCCCCGCGGACCAGCCGGACTTCGCCACGGCCACCAAGTTCGTCAACGCGCTGCTGGAGACGGGGGTGGAGGTGCACCGCGCCACGGCGGGCTTCGGCGCGGGGGGCAAGCAGTACCCGGCGGGGTCGTACGTGGTGATGACGGCGCAGGCGTTCCGCCCGCACGTGCTGGACATGTTCGAGCCGCAGGACCACCCCAACGACTTCCGCTACGAGGGTGGCCCGCCCATCCCGCCCTACGACGTGGCCGGGTGGACGCTGGCGTACCAGATGGGGATCCAGTTCGACCGCGTTCTCGAGGGCTTCACCGGCCCGTTCCAGCGCATCGAGGGCTTCAACACGCGCCCGGCCCCGAGCCGCATCGCCACGCCGCGCTACGCCCCGGCCGCGTACCTCGTCTCCGCCGCGCAGAACGACGCGTTCGCCCTCGTCAACCGCCTGCTGGCGGCCGGCGACGAGGTGCAGCGCCTGACGGCTCCGCTGGAGGCGAACGGCGAGACGTACCCGGCCGGCACCTGGGTGGTGCGCGCGGCGGGGCGCGATGCCTTCGCCCGCCTCTCGGCCGCGGCCGCCGAGCTGGGTGTGGACGCGGAAGCCGTCTCGCAGGCCCCCGCCGCGGCCATGCGCGTGCGCCCGCTCCGCATCGGCCTCTGGGACCAGTACGGCGGCTCCATGCCGTCCGGGTGGAACCGCTACCTCTTCGACCAGTGGGGCTTCAACTACCGGCAGGTGTTCGCTCCCGAGCTGGACGCGGGGAACCTGAACTCCAAGTTCGACGTCCTCATCTTCCACGACGGCGCCATCCCGGCGGAGGACCGCCCGGCGCGCGGCCCTGACCCGGCCACCATCCCCGCCGAGTACCGCGGGCAGTTGGGGAGCGTCTCGATCGCGCGCACGGTGCCGCAACTGCGCGCCTTCCTGGAGGGCGGCGGGCGCATCGTGACGATCGGCTCGTCCACCAGCCTGGGCCGCCACCTGGGCCTGCCGGTGAACGACCACCTGGTGGAGCGCAACTCCGCGGGCGACACGGTGCACCTGTCGCGCGAGAAGTTCTTCATCCCCGGCTCCGTGCTGCAGGTGCGGGTGGACCCGTCGCGCCCCGCCGCCTGGGGGATGACGGATCGCGCGGACGTGATGTTCGACGACTCGCCCGTGTTCCGCCTGGGCTCCGACGCGGCGGCGCGCGGGGTGCGACCCATCGCCTGGTACGAGGGCAAGACGCCGCTGCGCAGCGGCTGGGCGTGGGGCCAGGAGCGGCTGGACGGCGGGGTTGCCGCCGCGGAGGCCACGGTCGGGCAGGGGACGCTCTACCTGTTCGGGCCCGAGATCACCTTCCGGGCGCAGCCGCACGGTACGTTCAAGCTGCTGTTCAACACGCTGTACGGTATGTGAGGGGGCGGAGAGCTTCAGGGCTCACACAGAGGCACAGAGGCACAGAGTAAGACAACCCCGCCACCATGCCGGTGGCGGGGTTGTGTCGTGTCCGGTGTCAGACCGGCGCCGTTGGGAGGCGCGTGTACCCGGCTTGATCGAAGTGGCTGTCAAAGGCGAGTGCGTGTTGGATTCCAAGTTGGGTCATCAGAACAAAAGACACGCAGTCCGTCAGCGAGAACCGCTTGTCAGGGCGCCGCCTCAGGTACTCGAAGGCAGCATGGAACAGCTCTTCGTCTACGTGCCTCAGGCGCACGGAGGCGCTCGCGAGAACACGGTCCACGAGTTCGACCGCTTTTGCGTGCTGGCGGCGGCTCACAAAGTAGGTGACTACCTCGTCCAGGACGAAGCTCGTCGTTACCAACTGCGGGCCGGTGCGGATGAACTCCCGCCAGTGCCGGGCCGCGGCGTCATGGTGCTGGTCATCCGCCGATTCGATCGCGATCAGATAGCCGGTGTCGATGAAGACCGGAGCCATCAGCCGGCTGACTCGTACAGGTAGCGATCGTGTTCTGCCGCACCATCTGTCGTTCCGCACGAGACCGGCGCACTCCCAAGCCCTACGATCGGATCCTTGGCAAGGTGCGGTAATCGCCGGCGGATTTTGGCCTTGGCGGCTTCGTGCTCCACGCCCTCTCCATCCTCAAGCTGCTGTCCCGCGGCGGCGATGTCGTCCGGGAGATGGATGCGCTCGGCTTCGGCAGGGTCCGCGTGGGCGTCGTGCTCGTGTACCGTGAGGCCATGTGCGCCACGCCCCTCTCGCGGAGGGAGATCTGGCGCCGGCGCACCGCGTTGCTTTATCGGTCGGCTCATCTGTAGCTCCCGGAGAGGGTTACAGGATGAATATAGCGGCGCCACGGCGGCCGTGAAGCACTCCCGGAGAAAGCGGCCAGCGGCTCAGCGGGAGGGTCTGGCGCGAGACGCGATACGAGCGGGTACGCGGGCGGGCTGGGTCGCGCTCACGCAAGCTGGGAGGTGCAGTGGGCGCAGCGGGTGGCGGCCACGGGGATGGTGAAGCGGCAGAAGGGGCACTCGCGGTCGGTGGGCGCGGCGGGGACGGATTCGGTGCGCGCGCGGAGGCGGTTGTAGGCGCGGACGAGGAGGAACACGGCGAGCGCGACGATCAGGAAGGCGATGACGTTGTTGAGGAAGCGGCCGTAGTTGATGGTGGCGGCGCCGGCTTCCTGGGCCTTGGCGAGCGACTCGTACTCGGCGCCCGAAAGGTTGATGTACAGCTCCGAGAAGTCGGTGCCGCCGGAGAGGAAGCCGAGCGGGGGCATCAGGATGTCGTCCACGAACGACTTCACCACCGTGGCGAACGCCCCGCCGATCACGAGGCCCACCGCCAGGTCGAACACGTTGCCGCGCGCTACGAACTCCCTGAACTCCTTCCACATGGCTGGGTCTCCGGCGTTGGATGGGTGGGGTGAAGCTAGCCGCCGCGCTCCAGCTCGCGGAGGATGCGGGCTACCTCCCGCGCGTCGCGGTCGTCGTCGCGCAGGCGCTCGTGCTCCATCTCGAAGGCGGCGAGCGCGGCGGTGAGGGAGCCCGAGCTGAGCCCCGTCTGCAGGGCCTCCAGGGGCTCGGGGGCGAGCGCGGCGGTGCGCTCCGCGTCGGCGGTGGGGTCGATGTGGCGGATGGAGTGGAGCGCGTGGCTCACGACGATGGACTCGCGCATCTCGTCGCAGCGGGCGAGGAGGGAGCGGATCTGGCCCAGGCAGCGCTTCCCCTCCGGACTCGCGGCGGTCAGGCGGTCGCTCTCCAGGTCGTGGACGAGGTGCCTCCCCTCACCGGAGACGGCCGCGAGGCGTTCCAGGCGGTGCTCGGGGTCCGCGCCGCCGGGACGGCCGAGCTCCTCGACGACCGGGGCCAGGCGGTGCTGCCAGCGGACCGCCTCGATGGCCCACAGGTGCGCCGTGTGGCGGGAGCGCTGCCGGAGAAGCACCTCGTCCGCGTGCCCCAGCTTCTCGCGCACCGACGCGAGCGGCTTCGCGTCGCGCTCGCGGGCGAGAAGGGCGCGCGAACGGCCGATCCGCGCGCGGTGCGCCTCGATCTCGCGCAGCTTGGCCAGGGTGCGCTCCTCGTCGTCCTCCAGCTCGGGTGCGCGTCCCCAGCGGCCGCGCAGGGTGGGGAGGCGGTGGAGCTTCCCCGGAAGGCCGCGCAGGATGAAGTGGAAGGGGAGCGCCGCGGCCACCACCCACATCAGCGCGTACCCCAGCGGATCGATGTGGCCGTAGAGCGCCGCGCTGGCGCCGCCGGCCGCGAACGCCGTGCTCAGCACCCAGTCTCTGCGCCACCCGAAGAGGAGCCCGGCCGCCGCGGTCGTGCCCAGAGCGCCCACGCAACCCAGCCGCAGCCGGACCATCTCCGGGTTGAGCGCCGCGATGAGGAACTGGAGGCCCACGATGAAGATGGCGACGAGCACGGGCCAGAAAGCCCGCGCATTCGCGGGTCCCGCGGGGGGCGGCGCGGTGTCGCCGGGCGGCTGGCCGCAGCTCCAGCACACGGTGTCGTCGGGGCGGCCGATCACCCCGCATCGCCTGCACGGCTTCAGCGCCATCTATGGGAGGGAGGATGCTGGTTCGTCGAGGATCGAGCGCGGGCAGGTGCTAAACGTATCATCAGGCGCCGGAAAGGAACATCGGGGCTCACACGGAGGCACGGAGATTACATCTTCTCCGTGTACGCATGTGAGCCAACCAGACCAGGGGGAGCGATGCGCCCGATGTGGATCTCGATGTTCGTCCTCGCGCTCGCGGCCTGCGAGCCGGCTCCGCCCGCGGATCTCCCCGCCGCGCCCCAGGCCTCCCAGCCCGCACCCGCCCCGCTGATCCGGCCGGATGGGATCGGGGAAGCGCGTGCGGGGATGAAGATCGGCGAGCTGCGGGCCGCGCTGCCGGCGGGGACGACGCTGGGGGCCGCGGAGCCGTACATGGTGGACATCCTGGGCCTTCCCGTGGTGCGGGGGGCGGACACGCTGTACTACGTGCTGGCCGTGGCGGGCGAGCCGGTGGGCGACGATGCCCCCGTCACGCTGCTGGCCACGCAGAGCCCGGCGTTCCGCACGGCCGAGGGGATCGGGCCCGGCACCACGCTGGACGTCGCGGCGGCTCGCTACGGCGCCCCCACCCTCTCGTACAGCACCGCCGACGAGTCGCGCGAGTACGCGGCGTTCGCGGGGTATCCGCACCGCAACGTGCGCTTCCGCGTGAGCGGGCGGGAGGGGATGGCGGGTGTCTATTCCACGGAGGAGGAGTACAACGAGACGGCGAAGTTCGACGGCTCCGCCCGGATCACGCAGGTGATGGTGTCACACAGAGACACAGAGGCACAGAGATGAAGTTTTCTCTGTGCCTCCGTGCCTCTCTGTGATACAATCCGTTCGTCACCCATTCACCGGGAGCCAGATGAAAGCCATCGAGTCGCTGGGGCAGGACCTGCGGTACGCGGGGCGGGCGGCGCGAAAGAGCGCCGGGTTCACGGCGGTGGCGGTGCTCACGCTGGCGCTGGGGATCGGGGCGAGCACGGCGATGTTCAGCGTGCTGAACGGCGTGCTGCTGCGCGAGCTTCCCGTGCGGGCGCAGGACGAGGTGGCCGTGCTCTGGACCGAGGCTCCCGCGTCCGGGCACCTGCCGGTGACGTACCAGGAGCTCGCCGGGTTCCGCGAGTCCACCCGCGCGTTCCAGGGCGTGGCCGGGGTGGCGTACCAGGGCGCGCTGGAGCAGGTGGCGATGGACGGCGGAAGCGCCCTCACCCTGCGCGCAAGCTGGGTGACGGGCAACTTCTTCCCCGTGCTGGGCGCCGTGCCCGCGCAGGGCCGCGCGCTGCTGCCCTCCGACGACGTGCCGGGCGCGGCGCCGGTGATGGTCATCAGCCACGGGCTCTGGCAGCGCCGCTTCGCCGGGAGCCCGGCGGCGGTGGGGCACACCTTTGAGATGAACGGGAAGCGCTTCTCGGTGGTGGGGGTGATGCCGCGCGGCTTCGAGTACCCGCGCGGCGCCGACGCCTGGGTGCCGGTGCTCCCCGACTTCCCCGCGACGCTGGAGGCGAACGCGGACCCGTCGCGGGCGATCGTGTTCGACCTCGTGGGGCGGCTGCGGCCGGGCGCGGCCATGCGGGAGGGGCGGGACGACTTCGGGACGCTCCTGCGCGCGAGCGACGCGCGGAGGCCGCCGGAGTACCGCGGGATGAAGCCGGTCGTCACGCCGCTCACCGAGGTGATCGCGGGGGATGCGCGCGGCACGCTGTGGGCGGCGGCGGCGGCCGTGGGGCTGCTGCTGCTGGTGGCGTGCGTCAACGTCGCCAACCTGCTCCTGATCCGCGGCTCCGCGCGGGCGCAGGAGCTTGCGATCCGCGCCGCGCTCGGGGCCGGGCGGCGGCGGCTGGTGCGGCAGTTGCTGGCGGAGAGCGCGCTGCTGGCGCTCTTGGGCGGGGCGCTCGGCGTGCTGCTGGCCGTCGCGGCCGTGCGCGCGCTGGTCGCCATCGCGCCGCCGGAGCTGCCGCGGCGCGAGCTGATCGGCATCGACGGGCGCGTGCTCCTGTTCGCGCTCGGCGCCACGGCCGCGGCGGCGCTCCTCTCGGGACTGCTCCCCGCCTTCTTCTCCGCCAACCGCAACCTGGCGAAGTGGCTGCGAGGAGGACGCCGCACGGCCGGCGCGCACCGGGGGGCGCAGGCGCTGCGGCACGCGCTGGTGGTGGGGCAGGTGGCGCTCGCGCTGATGGTGGCGGTGGGCGCGGGGGTGCTGGTGCGCAGCCTGGTGGCGCTGCAGGGGGCGGAGATGGGCTTCAACCGCGAGCGGCTGCTTGTGTTCCAGACGGCGTTCCCGCCCGAGCTGATGCCGGAGCGCCCGTGGCAGGTGGCGCTGCAGGAAGAGATGGTGGCGCGCGTGGGCGAGATCCCGGGCGTGGTGGCCGCCGCGTCCATGCCCCGGCCGCCCTTCTCCGGCGAGGCCGGGTGGAGCGCGCCGTTCACGGGCGAGGGGCAGACGCCCGAGGCGCAGGCCGGCAACCCGCTGGTGAACTTCGAGGTGGTGGGGCCCGACTACTTTCGCGCGCTGGAGATCCCGCTGCGGCGCGGGCGCGCGTTCGGCGCGGGGGACCGCGAGGGCGCGCCGCCCGTGGCCATCATCAGCGAAGCCGTGGCGCGGAGCAGTTGGCCGGGACAGGACCCCGTGGGCAAGCGCGTCAAGCTGGGCCCCGCCGGCGCCCCGGGCGAGTGGCACACCGTCGTCGGCGTGGTGGGGGAGACGCGCTACCGCGAGCTGACCGATCCGCAGCCCAGCCTGTACCTCCCCATCCGCCAGTTCGCCGGGCCGGTGCCCATGAGCCTGGCCGTGCGCACGGCCGCCGACCCCGCCGCCGTGGTGCCGCAGGTGCGCGAGGCGCTGCGCCAGGTGCATCCGCGGCTGATGCTGGCGGGCGGCGGCCCCATGCGGCAGCTCATGGCCGCTCCGCTGGCCCGGCCCCGCTTCGGCACCACGCTGCTGGGCACCTTTGGAGCGATCACCCTGCTGCTGGCGGCGGTGGGGATCTACGGCGTGATGGCGGCAACGGTCCGCCAGCGCACCCACGAGATCGGTATCCGGCTGGCGCTGGGGGCGCGCACGGAGGAGGTGCGGCGGCTGGTGCTGCGGCAGGGGATGCGGCTGGCGCTTTGGGGGTGCGGGCTGGGGCTGGCCGGCGCCTTCGCGGGCACGCGCGCGCTGCGCGGCATGCTCTTCGGCGTAAGCCCCGCCGACCCGCTTACCTTTGCGGCCGTCGCGGGGATCGTGCTGGGGGCGGCAGTGCTGGCCTGCTCCCTCCCCGCCCGCCGCGCCACCCGCGTGGACCCGGTGGATGCCCTGCGCGGCGAGTAGGCGCTACGGGACGGGCAGCACCAGGCGCGCGGTGGCCTGCGCCGGATCGAGCCGGGTGGGGGCGAAGCGGACGGGGATGGCCGCCTCGCTGTTGTAGTACGCGTCCGGAGAAGGGCGCGGGTAGCGCGGCGGGAGCGCGGCGGCGCGCACCACCACGCCCACCGTGCCCGTGTCCATCGCGGTGTGGGCGATCATCCCCACGGGCAGGGTGAAGCTCCCGCTGGCGTCCGTCCACGTACGATTGTAGGCGAGCGACCCGCGCGACGGGTCCGCCAGCCGCAACGCGGCCACCTCCACCGCTTCCAGGGGCTGGCCGCGCCCGTTCAGCACCGTACCGCGCACCACGGCATGGTGCGTGTTGCGGAACTCGCCGGCGGACGCGACGACGGCGCTTCCCTGCGGGCGACAGGCGAGTAGGGACAGGGCGAGCGCGGCGGCCAGGCGGTTCATCATCGGCATCCAATAAGATAGGACTCACACGGAATCCGAACGGATCGCCGGGGGGTGAACGCCCCGGCTGGAACCACGGGAAGCCTGCTGAAGCAGGCTCGCATGGGTCCGGCTACCGAGCCCGCTTCAGCGGGCTTCCCGTGGTTCCAGCGGGGGGATTTATCCCCTCGCGGCGGAGGCGCACCGATTCCGGCGGATCCGGTTCCGCACAGAGGCACGGAGAACAGCGTCGTTCTCCGTGCCTCTGTGTGAGATCAGGTGGTGGTGCGGTAGAAGTTCCACTTCCACAGGGTGCGCACCGTGGTGGCGCTGAAGCCCGCGGGGTAGGAGAAGGTGGGCGACCAGCTCACGCCGTCCCACTGCGTGCGCCAGTTGCTGCCGTAGGTGGGGCCCACGGTCTCGGCGCTCACGTTGCCTTCGATGCAGTACACCACCTGGTCCAGGCCATCCAGCGAGTTGGCGTAGATGTACCCGGTGGAGGTGGTGGTGTAGGGGGAGCAGTTCGCCATGATGTTGGCGATGAACGAGGCCGGGTACACCGCGTTGTCGAACGTCTCTTCGAATGCCGTCGTGTTGCCGCTCGCGTCCAGGTCGCCGGCGCCGTCCACCAGGTCGTAGAAGAAGCCCGCCGCGGCGCCCTCGGTGATCAGGCCGTCCGTGCCGGCGTACGACCGCGTCTCCCAGTTGTAGTCGCTGTAGCCGTACGAGCTGTTGAGGCGGTTGGCCAGGATCCAGCCCGAGAAGAAGTCGGCGAAGCCCTCGACGAACGCGCAGGCGCGGCTCCAGGGCACGGCCGGGTTGTGGCCATTAGGATCGCATCCGTACGTGTTGGGCCACGGCTCGATCGCCTTGTAGTGGAAGGCGTGCCCGTACTCGTGCATCGTCACGAAGATGCCGTCCTGATCGAACACGCGGCCCTGGTGGCTGCGGATGATGTCCGCGCGCGGGCACACGGTGCTGCCGCTGGTCACCGCCGGGCAGTACACGATGATGGGGTCCGTGGTGGAGACCCAGGTGGTGATCTGCGCGCGCTGGCGCCCGAACCGCGAGAAAGCGGTGGGGACGTGCTGGTTGAGCGTCAGGAAGGCGTACCCCGCGTACTGGTTGGACGACTGGAGCGACAGGCTGGTGCCCATCGACTGGTCGAAGTTCGCCCCCGCGAAGGCTCCGCTGTGCCCGTACACGTCCGCGTAGCTGCTGCGCAGGTGGATCTGGCCGTAGTACACCCCCGACGTGCAGGTGAAGGTAAAGGTGCCGTCGGCCGCCACGTTGAAGGTGGACGCCACGTAGGTGCCGGTGCTGTTGCGGCAGTTGAGGGTGCCGGTGGTGGACCCCAGCCGCTCGTGCGCCATCGTCACGTCGTTGTAGTTCCACATCACGCCCGTCACCGTGGCGGCGCTCACCGTCCTGCTCGCCCCGCCGGTGACGGTGGCCTGCGCGCCCGCCGCCGTGCCCTGCATGAACGGCCCGAACGACCCGTACTGCGGCATGCGGCCCTCGGGCGCCGTGTACTCGCGCGACGCGCGGCCACCGTTCTCGTCGATCAGGATGTAGAGCGTCTCGCTGCTGAAGTTCCCCACCACGCTGTCCGCGGGCGCCAGGGTCTCGTTGGCCGGCGGCTCGCTGCGTGCGCTCGCCACCACGCGGTAGAGCCCCGGCTTGGCGAAGGTGAGGCTGCCGCCCAGCCGCTGCTCCTGCCCGCGCCCGATCCCCCCGCGAGCCGACTGCACCCGGCGGGCGGGGGGCGTGCTCCCGGCCTGCGTCTCTTCGTCCAGCACCACCAGGCTGAAGTCCACGTCGCCCGCGGCGCGGCGGCCGCGCGCGACGGCGGTGATGGTCACGGGCGTGCCCGGACGGAACGAGCCCACCGCCTGGAAGTCCAGCTCCACCCGCCGGATGAACGGCCCCACCGACGTCGCATCCTCGGACGGGTCGCCGGGCCCGTCTGGCGCACCCGGACCGGCGCCGGGCCCCGTAAGCCCGTCATCGCTGCACGCCGCCAGCATCACCACACCGAGCACCGCCAACCCCCATCTCCTGATTCCCATCGCGCCCTCCCGCGCACAACGTGATCCGCCGCAACCTAATGTTTGCGGATCGGGAGGTGCATGTTTCACGCCGCAAAAAAATCATCACACAGAGCCACAGAGGCACGGAGAAGAAGTTCTTCTCTGTGCCTCTGTGCCTCTGTGTGAGCCCAATCAGTCCGGAACGACCGCCGTCGCTTCGATCTCCACCTGCGCGCGGGGCTCCAGCAGCGCGGCGACCACCACCACGGCCATCGCCGGGTAGTGCCGTCCCAAGACCTCGCGGTACGCCTCGCCCAGGGCGCGGCCGGCGCCGAGGTATGCGTCGCGGCTGGTGACGTACCAGGTGAGGCGGGTGACGTGCTCCGGCCCCGCGCCGGCCTCGGCCAGCACGGCGGCGACGTTGCGCAGCGTCTGGGCGGCCTGCGCGGCGAAGTCGTCCGTCTCGAACTGGCAGGTGTGCGGGTTCCAGCCGATCTGGCCGGCGGTGAAGACGAGGCGGCCGGACGCGGCGGTGCCGTTGGAGTAGCCGCGCGGGCGGGCCCAGCCTTCGGGGTGCAGGATGTCCATCATCCGGTGGTCTCGCGCAGGCGGAAGCGCTGGAGCTTGCCGGTGGCGGTGCGCGGCAGGCTGTCCACGAACTCCACGCGGCGCGGATACTTGTAAGGGGCGATCTGCTTCTTCACGAACTCCTGCAGCACCTTCACCGTGGCGTCGCCGGGGGCCCATTCCGGGCGCAGGACGACGAACGCCTTCACCACGTGGCCGCGCTCCTCGTCCGGGTCCGCGACGCAGGCGCACTCCAGCACGCCGGGGTGCTCAAGGAGCGCGTTCTCCACCTCTGGCCCGGCGATGTTGTAGCCGGCGGAGATGATCATGTCGTCGCTGCGCGCCTGGTACCAGAAGTAGCCGTCCGGGTCCATCCGGTAGGTGTCGCCGGTGATGTTCCAGCCGTTCTCCACGTACTTCCGCTGGCGCTCGGGGTCGTCCAGGTAGCGGCACCCCGTGGGCCCGCGGATGGCGAGGCGGCCCAGCTCGCCCGGCGCCACCGGGTGGCCGTCGTCGTCCAGCAGCGTGGCCGTGTATCCCGGCACCGGACGCCCGGTGGACCCCGGCCGGATGTCGTCGCCCGCGGCGCTGATGAAGATGTGGAGGATCTCGGTGGACCCGATCCCGTCGATGATGCGCAGCCCCGTGGCGTCGCGCCACGCCTCGAACGTCGCCAGCGGCAGCGCCTCCCCGGCCGACACGCACTTGCGCAGCGACGACAGGTCGAAGTCCTTTGCCGCCGCCGCCATCGCGCGGTAGGCCGTGGGCGCGGTGAACACGACGGTGGCGCGGTGCTCCTGGATGCCGGCCAGGAGCTGCGGGGGCGCGGCCGTTTCCAGCAGCAGCGTGGCGGCGCCCGCGCGCATGGGGAAGAGCAGGTATCCGCCGAGCCCGAAGGTGAACGCCAGCGGCGGCGATCCGCAGAACAGGTCGTCCGGCCCCGGGCGGAGGACGTGGGCCGAGAAGGTGTCCGCGCAGGCCAGGAGGTCGCGATGGAAGTGCATCGCCCCCTTGGGCTGCCCCGTGGTCCCGGAGGTGAAGGCGAAGATCGCCACGTCCTCGGCGGAGGTGTCCACGTTGGCGAAGACGGCCGGCTGCCTCTCCATCCTCCGCTCCAGCGCGTCCTCTCCATCGCCGCCGAACACGACCGTCTGCTCCACGGCGCCGGACGGCATCTCCTCCATCAGCCGCGCGTCGCAGAGGGCGAAGCGCACCCGGGCGCGGCTCACCAGCGTCTGGATCTCCCGCGCGCGCAGCAGGGGCATGGTGGCCACCACGATCCCCCCCGCCTTGAGCACGGCGAACCACGCCGCGGCCATCATCGGCGAGTTGAAGCCGCGCAGCAGCACGCGGTTGCCGGGCACCAGCCCCATCTCGTCGCGCAGCACCCCGGCGATGCGGTTCGCCTGCTCCAGCAGCTCCGCGTACGTCCAGCGCCCGCCGGCGAAGACGAGCGCCGTGCGGTCCCCGTCGCCCGCCGCCACGCGCGCGTCCAGCAGCTCCGCCGCTGCGTTGATGCGAGGCCGCGCCGCCAGCTCCGGCACGCCGCTCAGATCGAACTCCGGCCACAGCTCGCGCGGCGGGAGGTGGTCGTGCGCAAAGGTATCGAGGTGGGCCGTGGGGGCGGGTTGCATCTCTCTGTGCCTCTGTGTGAGACTGCGGGTATTCGTCAGCCGAGGCGGGCCACGCCCAGGTACTCCCGGCGGAACTGCTCGTGCTGCACCGCCTTCTCCGGGGCGCCCATGCCGTGGGTGGTCCCGGCGGCCATCCACACGATGTCGTCGGCCGTGTCCAGGAGCTGGCGGACCTCGTGGCCGGTGATCACGAGGGCGCACCCCTCCCGCGCCATGCCGCGGAACGCCTCCGCCACCACATCCGCATCGGCGGGGTCGATGCCGGCGAACGGCTCGTCCGCCAGCAGGCAGCGCGGCGCGCGGATCCACGCCGCGGCGATCGCCGCCCGCCGCCTCTCCCCTCCCGAAAGCTCCAGCGGAGTCTGGTCCAGCACCGCGCCGATCCCCAGCCGCTCCACGACCTCGGCGGTCCGCGACGCGCCGAAGCGCCACTCCACCGCGCGGATCTGCTCCCGCACCGTGAGGCGCCTGGAAAGGAGATCCCGGTCCGGCAGATAGAACAGCCCCCGCGCCGCGAGCTCGTGGAGCCGGGGGCGCAGGTAGGCCCGCCCCGCGAAGTGCACGACGCCCTGGTCCAGGCGCAGCTCCCCCGCCCCGATCTTGAGAAGGGTGCTCTTCCCGCACCCGTTGCGCCCGAACAGGACCGTGATCTCTCCCGCCCGGCCCCACACCGACGCGCATTTCAGGATCGTACGCGACCCGAACGACTTCCCGATGGAATCGGCCGCGAACAGTGGCTGCGCGTGCATCTCATCCGGGGTCCGGGGAGAATCTGCCGGGTGGTTGGAACCGCTGCAACGACTACACGAAGTCCCCCTGCGGGGACTACAGGGTTTCTGTCCGGGCCGAAGGCCCAGTCCGCGCAGCGCGGCCTGGCGAGTGAACTCGCGGCAACAACAGCACGAAGTCCGCCTCCGCGGACTGGTCTTCCAGCATCACACGAAACCGTGTAGTCCCCGCAGAGGGACTTCGTGTAGTTGTTGCAGCGAATTCATTCGCCCGCAACCGCTGCGCGTGCATCTCAGAACGCCGCGATGAGCGTCTGGACCGCCACGTCCAGCACGGCCGCGGCGAGCAGCGATGCGGCCCAGAACCATCCCGGCCACGCGCCGAGGTTGGCGTGCAGGAGCAGCTCGTGGGAGCGCCTGCGGTCCCACCACACCATCACCGCCGCGGTCGCCACCAGCGAGGCCCTCGTCGCCCAGTTGGGATGCAGGACCAGCCCGACGATCTCGTCGTAGGTGAGGATGCCGAGGAGCGCCGCCCCGACGACGGTGACCACGCTGTACGCGATCCGGACGAGCACCCAGAGCCCCGCGCTGCCGCGGCTCACCCGCCACAGGTAGGGCGGATACGGAAGGCGAAACGGCGCGGCGGGCTGCATCTCTCTGTGCCTCTGTGTGAGCCCCGCTTTTCACCCCGCGAGAATCTGCCCGGCGATCACAAGCTTCTGGATCTCGGACGTGCCCTCGTAGATGCGGAGGGCGCGCACCTCCCGGTACAGCGACTCCACTACGCTCCCCGCCACCACCCCGCGCGCGCCGAGCAGTTGCACCGCGCGGTCGATCACCTGCTGGGCGGACTCGGTGGCGTGGAGCTTGGCCATGGCGGCCTCGCGCGTGACGCGGGCGGCGCCGCCGTCGCGCGTCCAGGCGGCGCGGTACACCAGGAGCGCGCTGGTGTCGATGGCCACGGCCATCTCGGCCAGCGAGGCGCGCGTGAGCTGGTGGTCGCTCAGCGCGCTGCCGAAGGCGTGGCGCCGCGTGGTGAAGTGCACCGCCTCGTCCAGCGCCCGCCGCGCGAAGCCCAGCGCCGCGGCGCCCACGGTGGAGCGGAACACGTCCAGCGTGCCCAGCGCCACCTTCATCCCCCCGCCCGCCTGGCCGATCAGCGCGTCCGCCCCCACCCGGCACCCCTCCAGCTCCACCGTCCCCAGCGGGTGCGGCGCGGTCACGCCGATGCGCTCCGCCACGCGCAGCCCCGGGTTGTCCGCATCCACCACAAAGGCCGCGAACCCGCGCTCGCCCGCCTCGGGAAAGCGCGTGAACACGGTGTAGCGGTCCGCGATCCCGGCATTGGAGATCCACGTCTTGCGCCCGTCGATCAAGTACCCGCCGCCATCGGAGCGCGCCGTGGTGGTCATCGCCCCCACGTCCGACCCCGCGTCCGGCTCGGAGAGGGCGAAGGCCATCACCGCGTCCCCCGCCGCCACGGCCGGCAGCCAGCGTGCGCGCTGCTCGTCGCCGCCGAAGAGGGAGATGGGCCCCGCGCCCAGCCCCTGCATGGCGAACGCGAAGTCGGCCAGGGGGTTGGCGTGCGACAGGAGCTCGCGCACCAGGCAGAGGGAGCGCACCTCCAGCCGCTCGTGCACGCCTCCCTGCGCCGCGGGGATGGCGTAGCGCAGCCACCCGCCCGCCGCCAGCCGCCGCACCAGCTCGCGGCACGCCGCGTCCACGTCCGCGTGCTCGCCGGCCAGCGGCGCGATCTGGCCGGGGATCCACGCGTCCAGCTCGGCCGCGAGGCGGCGGTGGCCTTCGTCGAAGAAGGGCCAGGTGAGAAAGGTGCGGTCCGGCATCAGGGAAAAGCAGTCTCACACGGAGGCACGGAGACACGGAGAGAAGACATGTCAGTTGCCCTGGAAGACGGGGCGTTCCTTCGCCGCGAAGGCGTGGTAGGCGCGGGCGAAGTCCTCGGTCTGCATGCAGATGGCCTGCGCCTGGGCCTCGGCCTCGATGGCCTCGTCCACCCCCATCGACCACTCCTGGTGGAGGCACTTCTTGGTCATGAAGTGGGCGAAGGTGGGGCCGGCGGCGAGGTCGGCCGCAAGCTTGCGCGCCTCGTCCATCAGCGCGTCCGGCTCCACCAGCCGGTTGTAGAAGCCCCAGCGCTCGGCCTCTTCGCCGCCCATGGAGCGCCCGGTGAAGAGCAGCTCGGAGGCGCGCCCCTGGCCGATGATGCGCGGGAGCATGGCGCAGGCGCCCATGTCCGCGCCGGAAAGGCCCACGCGGGTGAAGAGGAAGGCCACCTTGCTGCGCGCGGTGCCCAGGCGCAGGTCGCTGGACATGGCCAGGATGGCCCCGGCGCCCACGCACGCGCCGTCGATGGCGGCGATCACGGGCTGCGGGCAGCCGCGGATGGCCTTCACCAGGTCGCCGGTCATGCGGGTGAAGGCGAGCAGCTCGTCCATCTCCTTGCGCTCGCGCATCCCCACCAGCGGCCCGATGATCTCGTGCACGTCGCCGCCCGAGCAGAAGTTGCCGCCCTCGCCCGTGAGCACCACGATCTTGACGTCGGTGGCGAACTGAAGCTGCCGGAAGGTGTCGCGCAGCTCCGCGTAGCTCTCGAAGGTGAGCGGGTTCTTGCGCTCCGGCCGCGCGAGCGTCACCGTGGCGACGGGCTCGTCCACCTCCCAGCGGAACGAGGTGGGGCGAAGGTCTGCCGCGCGGATCTTGGTGTTCATCAATGTACGACCTCGTCCTTGGAGGATCACGTGCGGTTCAGAACCGTGAGCAGGGCAGTGTAGTATTGGGCGAACGCATCATCTCGGACCCGCAATTCCTCTAGCGGAATGGTACCCGCGAGTCGGCGAAGATCTGTGATCCGATTTCCTGGAGATTTGCGGATGATGTTGCTTGGTTCGGCGTGGTGGTCTGAGTTAAGCCAAGCCTCGTCGAGGGCCGGATGCACGATGATCACCGAGTTGATCGGCTCGCTGACATCGTTTGTCAGAAGCTGAAAGGTGCTCGCCGGATCACCGTCGGAATCTGCGATTACCATCAGGTACACAGGATCAGAGATGATCGAACGTACCGCATTTGCCAGGCGGGGAAGAGCCAGCTTTCCATTCGCGACAATGAAGCGGACACTTCCTTGAATCTGCTCGGCGTCGAAGATGCGCCGTGTGAGCTCTGACAGGACTATCTCATCCGAACGGCCTTCGCAGAGCACAACAATACTCGTAGTTTCACCGACTCTGACGCTGTCCGTCTCAACCTCTTCCGAGAGTGTAACGACATTTCCACCGTCTGGTCCTGGACCAACGGCGGATACTTGGATCGATCGCGCTGGTAAGTAGATGAGGCCTCCCTCAGCTGCAGCACGTAATTTGTCGAGCATTATGAGTCGAAAGCCGTTCTCAGCTTCAAGGGCTGCTCGGATGTCATCGCCATCGAATAGAATGAGGTTGAGTGCCTTTCCCAACGTCAGTGCATCTACAGCATTCTCGCTGTACCCTGAGACAGAGATGAATACCCCAATGGTGCCGAGAAGCTTCCCGTCAACCTTTCCCTTGAAAGCATAAATTGAGGACGCGGGGAGCGGTTCCTTGTGCCACTTAGCTTCAAGTAGATACACCCGGCCATCCATTAAGAAGGATCCGTCTATCTCTTCTCCGTCTGGTTTGTAGCTCGCACGTGGATCGAGCCCATCCGCATGAAGAAGACTCTTGAGAAAACGCTCGAAATCTCTACCGCGGCGCTGCTTGTCAACTTTCGGTGCGTTGGCTGGTACTGCTTCCATCGCCCCGAACAGGCTCTTTAGTTCGTCACGATTCATAGTTCGACGAGAAGCCTCCTCTGAGAGATGAAGGTTGACGCAAGCCAGGTCGGCTGAATGTGAATGAGAGCGCCCTTGGGCTGGCGATCTACACCTCGCCGCCGGCGACGGCGAGGGCCTGGCCGGTGACGCCGGAGGCGGTGGGGGAGCAGAGCCAGGCGACCGCGGCGGCGACTTCGGCGGGGGCGATGAGGCGGCCCATGGGATTGACGCGGGTGATCATCCGGCGCGCCTCCTCCTCGGTCTTGCCCAGGTCGCGGACGAGGTTGCCGACGGCGGCGGCGGCCATGTCCGTGTCCGTGTAGCCGGGGCAGACGGCGTTGACGGTGATGCCCAGCTTGGCCGTCTCCAGCGCGAGGGCGCGGGTGAGGCCCACCACGCCGTGCTTGGCGGCGGTGTACGCGGCCGTCTTGGGGTAGCCGCGCAGCCCCGCCGTGGACGCGATGTTCACCACCCGCCCCCAGCGCGCCGCCGTCATGGCCGGGAGCACCTCGCGGGTGCACAGAAAGGTGCCCGTGAGGTTCACGGCCAGCATCCGGTCCCACACTTCGCGCGGCGTGTCCGCGAAGGAGGATGCGGCGGATTGGCCCGCGTTGTTGACCAGGATCGCGGCGTCGCCGAGCCCGTCGCGCGCGCGGGCGAACGCGTCGCGCACCGAGTCCTCGTCCGCGACGTCGCACGGCACGGAGTTCACGCGCACGCCATGCCGCTCGCGGAGCGCGCCGGCATGCGCCTCCAGCCGCTCCACGTCGCGCCCCATCAGCGTGAGCTCCGCGCCCAGCCGCGCCAGCTCCTCCGCGATGGCCGCGCCGATGCCCCGGCCCCCGCCCGTGACCACGGCGTGCCTCCCCGTGAGAATGCCGTTCCCCGTTCCCCGTTCCCCGTTCCCCGTCCTCCCCATCAGATCCCCCCACCCGCCACTTCGGCCTTGCGCTGCACCAGCCGCTCGAGCTGCTGCCGCCCGCTGCCGTACTGTACGGGCCACGCCTGGCCCGTGTAGCCCAGCTCGGCCGCTGCGTGCAGGGTCCAGTGCGGGTCGGCCAGGTGGGGGCGGGCGAGGGCGCACAGGTCCGCGCGGCCGGCGGCGATGATGCCGTTCACCTGGTCCGCCTCGGTGATGTTGCCCACGGCGATGGTGGGCACGCGCGCCTCGTTGCGGATGCGGTCGCTGAACGGCGTCTGGAACATGCGCCCGTACACCGGCCTGGCCCCCGGCGCCGTCTGCCCGGCGGAGACGTGGATCACGTCCGCGCCGGCCGCGTGGAAGGCGCGCGCCACCTCCACCGAGTCGCCCGGCCCCATCCCCTCCTCCAGCCAGTCCGTGGCCGAGATGCGCACCGACATGGGCCGCTCCTCCGGCCACACGGCGCGCATCGCCCGGAACACCTCCAGCGGGTAGCGCAGGCGGTTCTCCAGGGAGCCGCCGTACTCGTCGTCGCGGCGGTTGCTGAGGGGGGTGATGAAGGAGGAGAGGAGGTAGCCGTGCGCGCAGTGGAGCTCCACCATGTCGAAGCCGGCCATGGCGGCCATCTCCGTGGAGCGCACGAACTCGTCGCGCACGCGGTCCATGTCGCCGCGCGTCATGGGGCGGGGGACGGGGTTGCCGGGCGCCCACGGCTCCGGCGAGGGACCCCACACCTCCCAGCCTCCGTCCTCCAGCGGCTGGTCCATCCCCTCCCACATCACCCGCGTGGCGCCCTTGCGGCCGGAGTGGCCCAACTGGAGGCAGATCTTCGCGCCGCTGCGCTCGTGCACGAAGGTGACGATGCGCTTCCACGCGGCCAGGTGCTCGTGCTCGTACATCCCCGTGCACCCCAGCGTGATGCGGCCCTCGGGGGATACGCAGGTCATCTCGGTGAAGACGAGCCCCGCGCCCCCCAGCGCCCGCGACCCCAGGTGCACCAGGTGGAAGTCGTTGGGCACGCCGTCCGCCGCGGAGTACATGTCCATGGGCGCCACCACCACGCGGTTGGCGAGCGTCATCCCCCGCAGGCTGAACGGAGTGAACATGGGCGGCACGGGCTCGCCCTCCTCGGCGCGCGAGGCGAACCAGCGCTCCACCCCCTCCAGGTACGCGCGGTCGCGCAGGCGCAGGCTCTCGTGGCCCACGCGCTGGCTGCGGGTGAGGAGCGAGTAGGCGAACTGCGGCGGGTCCAGGTGAACGTAGCGGCGCACGTTCTCGAACCACTCCATGGAGTTGCGCGCGGCGTTCTGCAGCCGCACGGCGTCCATCCGCCGCTCCTCCTGGTAGCTCGCCAGCGCCTTCGCCAGGTCCGGCTCCGTGTCCAGGATGCGGGCCAGGGCGATGGCGTCTTCCATCGCCAGCTTGGTTCCCGAGCCGATGGAGAAGTGCGCCGTGTGGGCCGCGTCGCCGATGAGCACCACCGGGGCGGCGGCGCCCTCGGTGGTGAACCAGCGCTCGTTGCTCACGCGGGTGAACGAGATCCAGGGCGAGCGCAGGTGGGGCGCGTTGCTGCGCAGCGGGTGCCCGTCCAGCCAGGGCGCGAACATCGCCTCGCACGCGGCCACCGTCCCCGCCTCGTCCATCCCCTCGAAGCCCGCGTTGCGCCACGACCGCTCGTCGCACTCCACGATGAAGGCGGAGCTGCGCTCGTCGTAGCGGTACGCGTGCACCTGGAAGACGCCGTGCTCGTTCTCCACGAAGATGAAGGTGAAGGCGTCGAACAGCTTCGGCGTCCCCAGCCACACGAAGCGGGCGGAGCGCACGTCCAGGTCCGGCCGGAAGTGCTCCGCGTACTTCGCGCGCAGCCGGCTGTTGACCCCGTCGGCGGCCACCACCAGGTCCGCGCCGGCCAGCTCCGCGTCGTCGGCCAGGTCGTGGCGGAAGCGGAGGTCGGCGCCCAGGGCCGCGGCGCGCTCCTGCAGGATCTGGAGGAGCTTGACGCGGGCGATGCCGCTGAAGCCGTGCCCGCCCGAGGTGACGGTGGCGCCGCGGAAGTGGATGTCGATGTCGTCCCAGTGCGCGAAGTGGTCGGCGATGGCCCGGTACGACTCGGGGTCCGCCTCGCGCAGGTTGCCGAGCGTCTGGTCCGAGAACACGACGCCCCAGCCAAAGGTGTCGTCCGGCCCGTTGCGCTCCAGCACGGTCACGCGGCGCGCGGGGTCTGCCTTGCGCAGCAGCAGAGCCAGGTACAGCCCGGCCGGCCCGCCGCCGGCGATCACCACGTTCAGGGGCTTGCGGTCGGCCACGCTCACGTCTCTCGCCGGGGATTTTGGAACGCTCGTTCGGTCCGTTAGTGTATCGGCGGCCGCAGCCCGGGGAAAGGGCCCACGCGGAGGCACCGAGACGCGGAGCTGAACGCCGCCGCCATCCGCCGATGGAGAGGGTTGCCGAGGGAAGCCGCGGAGTGCAACCTTGTGGGAGCGGCGCGTCAGACACGGGGCTCTCCGCGCGTTCTGAAGCCTCCGGCATGGACCCTCCACGAACACCTCCCCAGTGCAGAGGATATCCCGATGAACCGCATCAAGCTCCTGCCCCTTCTACTGCTGGGAGCCTGCGCCTCCGCGTCCAGCTCCGTGGTGACGGCGCGCACGCCGGCCACGCTGCGGGTGGATTCGCAGGGCGGCACCAAGGAGGTGAACGTGGGCGCGGCCGCGCCCATCGCGCTGGCCGACAACCTCGTGCTGGGGGCGGACAGTGCCTGGCGCCGCCTTCCGCAGGCGTTCGCCGCGCTGGGGCTGGAGGGTCCCGTCCCCATCCAGGCCGAGCGCACCCTTACGTTCGGGCCGACGAAGGTGACCCGGCGGCTCGGCGGGCAGCGGCTCTCCACCTACCTCAACTGCGGCCAGGCCCTCTCCGCCCCCAACGCGGACACCCACTCGGTGATGCTCACCGTCTCGTCCAGGGTGGTGCCCAACGGCCCGGCCACGCGCCTGGAGACGCTGGTGCAGGCCAACGCCACCCCGCTCGTCTCCGGCGGCGCCACGGTGGCCTGCAACAGCTTGGGGGTGCTGGAGAACCGGCTCGTGGCCGAGATGCGGAAGTAGAAAGGCGGCTCACACAGAGGCACGGAGGCACAGAGATGAGTACTTCTCCGTGCCTCTGTGTCTCTGTGTGAGCCCTGTTGTAACTCCACACCCAAGCAATCCAATGCTCCGTCGCATCCTGCTGGCGCTCACGCTGCTCCTGTGCATCCCCGCCGCCGCGCGCGCGCAGGGCACCGAGGGCGACTTCGTGCTGCGCGGCTTCCGCTTCACCGACGGCTCGGTGCTCCCCGAGCTCAGGATCCACTACACCACCATGGGCCGTCCGCGGCGCGACGCGGCGGGGCGCACCCGCAACGCCGTGCTCATCCTTCACGGCACCACGGGGAACGGGCGCAACTTCGTGGGCCGCGGCTTCGCGGGGGAGCTGTTCGGCCCCGGCCAGCCGCTGGACACGGCGGCGCACTACGTCATCCTGCCGGACGGCATCGGCACCGGGAAGTCCAGCAAGCCGAGCGACGGGCTGCACGCGCGCTTCCCCCGCTACGGCTACGAAGACATGGTGACGGCGCAGCACCGGCTGCTCACGGAGGGGCTGGGCGTGAACCACCTCCTCCTGGTGATGGGCACGTCGATGGGCGGCATGCACACCTGGATGTGGGGCACGCGTTACCCGGACTTCATGGACGCGCTGATGCCGCTGGCCAGCGTCCCCACGCAGATCGCGGGGCGCAACCGGATGATGAGGAAGATGGTGAGCGACGCCATCCGCACCGACCCCGACTGGCGCGGCGGCGACTACACGGCGCCACCGCGCGGCCTGTACGGGGCGCTGGAGATCCTCTTCATGATGTCCAGCAGCCCCCTGCAGCTCCAGCGCGCCGCGCCCACGCGCGACAGCGCCGACGCGTACATCTCGCGCTGGATGGGCGCGCGCATGGCCGAGACGGACGCCAACGACTTCCTCTTCCAGTTCGAGGCGTCGCGCGACTACGACCCGTCGCCGCACCTGGAGCGCATCCGCGCGCCGCTCGTGGCCATCAACTCCGCGGACGACCTGGTGAACCCGCCGGAGCTGGGGCTGATGGAGCGGCTGATGCCCCGGGTGCGCGGCGGGCGCTACATCCTCATCCCCACCGGCGAGCAGACGCGCGGCCACGGCACGCACACGGTGGCGGCGCTCTGGAAGCATCACCTGGTGGAGCTGCTCGGCCGCGTTGAACAGCAGGCTCACACAGAGGCACAGAGACACAGAGAGTAGTTTCTCCTCGAACTGACAATCAACATGCGCCTGATCGCCGCCGTCCTGCTGGCCCTGCTCGTCTCGACCCCCGCCTCCGCCCAGCGCGCCCCGCTGGACTCGGCGCGCATCGCCGCGCTCAAAGACGAGATCGCGCGCGAGATCGACGGGATGCACACCTTTACGCAGCAGATGGTGGACCAGGTGTTCTCGTACGGGGAGCTCGGCTTCCAGGAGAGCGAGAGCTCGCGCTACCTGGTGGGCATCCTGCGGCGCAACGGCTTCACGGTGCAGGAGGGGATCGCCGGCATCCCCACCGCGTGGATGGCCACCTGGGGATCGGGGAAGCCCGTCATCGCGCTGGGGTCGGACCTGGACGGCATCCCCCAGGCGTCGCAGAAGCCCGGCGTGGCCTACCGCGACCCGCTGGTGGAGGGCGCGCCGGGGCACGGCGAGGGCCACAACTCCGGCCTCCCCGTGGTCATCACCGCCGCCATCGCCACCAAGAAGGTGATGCAGCGCGAGGGGATCGGCGGCACCATCCGCATATGGCCCGGCGTGGCCGAAGAGCTGGTGGCGGCCAAGGCGTGGTTCGTACGCTCCGGCTTCTTCCGCGACGTGGACGTAACCATCTTCACGCACGTGGGGAGCAACCTGGGCGTGTCGTACGGCCCCGCGGACGGCACGGGGCTGGTGAGCGTGATGTACCGCTTCCAGGGCGAGACGGCGCACTCCGCGGGCGCTCCGTGGCGCGGCCGGAGCGCGCTGGACGCGGTGGAGCTGATGAACGCCGGCTGGAACTACCGGCGCGAGCACCTGCGCCTCCCCCACCGCTCGCACTACGTGATCACCGAGGGCGGCGACCAGCCCAACGTGGTGCCGCGCACCGCCGCCGTGTGGTACTACTTCCGCGAAGTGGAGTACCCGCGCATCCGCGAGCTGTGGGAGATCGGCAACAAGATCGCCGAGGGCGCCACGCTGATGACGGGCACCACGCTGGACACCATGCAGGTGCTGGGGGCGGCGTGGCCCCGGCACTTCAACCGCCCCGTGGCGCTGGCGATGTACGACAACATCCGCCGCGTGGGCCTCCCCCGCTGGGACGAGGCGGACCAGACGCTCGCCCGCGCCGTGCAGCGCGAGCTGGGCAACGAAAAGACGCCGGGGCTGGACACGGCGCTGGCCAAGATCGACAGCGGCGTGCCCCCCGAGCAGAACCGCGGCGGCGGGTCGGACGACATCGGCGACATCTCGTGGGTGGTGCCCACCATCACGCTGCGCTACCCGTCCAACATCCCCAACCTGCCCGGGCACAACTGGTCCAGCGCCATCGCCATGGCTACGCCCATCGCGCACAAGGGCGCCACCGCCGGCGCCAAGGCCACCGCCCTCACCCTGCTGGACCTGTTCACGAAGCCCGCCCTGGTGGACAGCGCCTGGAGCTACTTCCGCAACGTGCAGACGAAAGACGTGAAGTACGAGCCGCTCATCCGCCCCGGCGACCTGCCCCCCGTGCACCTGAACGCCCAGGTGATGCAGCGCTTCCGCCCCGAGATGCGCCGCTTCTACTACGACCCCACGCGCTACAAGACGTACCTGGAGCAGCTCGGCATCCGCTACCCCACGGTGCGCGCGGAGCCGCCCAGGAACTGATCGGGCTCACACAGAGACACAGAGGCACAGAGACGACTTCATCTCTGTGCCTCCGTGTCTCTGTGCGAGGCTTCTGTTCAGCAGGTGTACATCCGGCCGACGCTGGCCGTGGCGTTGCTGCCGTCGGTCACGGTGACGATGACCTTGATGTAGTCGTTGATGGAGCAGTCCAGGTACGCGATGCTCGAGTCGCCGTTGTCGACACTCGCGTCCACGCTCTTCCAGTCCCAGGTGTACCCGCCGGTGCCGCCGGTGGCCACGGCCTCGCAGACGTCCTGCCCCGCCTGGCACGACATGGTGACGGAGAGGGTGGACGTCTGTGCGTCGTTCGAGCCGGGGACGAGCGCGGCTGTCAGGCTGGCGAGCAGGACTGCGGTGCGGCTTCGCATGGCGGATTTCTCCGGAGGGGAAATGGGTTGGATTCGGACCCTTTTTCCTCCCGCAATAAAGAAACCGGTCGTCAGCCGAACGCCGCCACCAGCGCCGCTCCCCCGCACACCAGCACCGCGCCCGCCATGCGCGAGCGCATCGCGGCCCGCTCGCGCAGCAGCACGATGCCCAGCGCGGTGGAGATGAGGATGCCCGTGGTGCTCACGGCCATCACGTAGCCGGCCTGCGTCATCCCGAACGCCTGCTGCAGCCCCACCTGCTGCACCGCGAAGCTGAGGCCGGCCAGCGACACGGCCAGTCCCCAGGGCGCGCGCCGCAGGGGGAGGCCCACCCGCCCGGGCTCCCCCCACGCGGCCAGCGGGAGCAGCGCCGCCAGAGCCAGCGCGGTTCCCAGCGCCAGCGACACGCCCCAGGGGAAGGCCCCCACGGCGGCGACCCCGCGCCGGTGCACCAGCGTGGCCACGCTCCACGAGCACGCGGACGCCACGGCGTACCAGCTCGCCCGCTCCCGCGCCAGCGCCCGCAGCGGCTCCAACGCCGACGCGCCCGGCGCCAGCCCCACGCAGTACACGCCCAGCGCCACCAGGGCGGCTCCCACCACGGCCAGCGGGGTGGGCACCTCCCCCAGCACTACGAAGCCGCCCAGCATCACCAGCGGCGGGAGCAGGCCCAGCAGCGGCTGCACCAACGACAGGTCGCCGGCGCGCAGGGCCAGGGTCAGGAAGAGCGTCCCCATCACCTCGGGCACCAGCACCAGGGCCAGGGCCCGCCAGTATTCCGGGGAGGGCTCGGGCCAGCCGCCCAGCGCCAGCACCAGCGCGCCGAGCAGCGCCGCCGCCACCAGCCGCGCGGCGATGGTGGACACGATGGCGCCGCCGTGCGCCACGGCGTACTTCAGCGACAGGCTGAGCCCCGCGGTGGCGAGCGCCCCCAGCAGGGCGAGGAAGACCCACATGGCGGTCAGCCCGCGGTGGGCTCCGACTGGCGCCGGAGGTGCCCGTCCAGGATGAACGGGCCAAACGGCACCACCGCCGCCAGCAGCGCGGCCGCCACCCGCGTCAGCGGCCAGCGCAGTTGGACGGCCACGTGCAGCACCGCCAGCACGAACAGCACGAAGAGCAGCCCGTGCGCCGAGCCCACCACGCGCACCGCCTGGGGGAGCCCCGCCAGGTACTTGAGCGGCATGGCGACGCCCAGGAGAAGGAGAAACGACACGCCCTCGAGGATGCCGAGGACGCGGAGCAGGGCGAGCGGAGACTTGGACAAGGCGGCGGTTCCGGACGGGTGGGGGGTTGCCGTTCGCGAGCGGACCCTCTACCCCGCGGACGCCGCCGCGTGCCCCGGCGGGTTGCGAAGGCACCTCCGGGGGCGGACATTGGGGGCGGAACACCCCAAACCCCGGACGAGCCTCCATGCGCAAGACCCTGAAGGAAGTGCTGGCCGAGTACGGCCGCGTGGCGCTCGCGGTGTACCTGGTGATCTTTGCCGTCGTGCTGCTGGGCAGTTGGGCGGCCATCCGCCTGGGATGGAAGCCCGAGGGCGCGGCGGGCGGCGCGGGCACCTTTGCGGCCGCCTACCTCTTCACCAAGCTCACGCAGCCGCTCCGCATCGCCGCTACGCTCGCGCTCACCCCCATCGTGGCGCGGGTGCACGCCCGTTTCTCGCGCCGTGCCGTGTAGGCTGCGGCCCGAGCGCATCGCGCGGCGTGCAGCGCGCCCCCGCGCTTCCCACCGTGCTGCAGGGGTGATCGTGCCCGCGGCGCGGCTACCCTATCGAGGCTCCATGCCCCACCAGGCCCTCTCCGTCGTGATCCTGGCCGCTACGCTGTGCATCCCGGCATGCGCCGACCCGCGGCCGGCGGTGCGCGTGCGCGACGTCCCGGCCGCGGAGCCCCGGCAGCCGATGGACGCATCGCCGCACCGCGCCGGGAGAGTGGCCGTGGGCGGAGTGCGCATCGAGTACCTGGACTGGGGAGGAACGGGGCCGGCGCTCGTCTTCGTGCCGGGGATGGGCAACTCCGCGCACGTGTTCGACGAGTTCGCGCCTCGCTTCGCCAACCGCCACCGCGTGGTGGGAGTGACGCGCGTGGGGTACGGAGGCTCGGACCGCCCGGAGGCGGACGTGTACGGCGTTCGCGCGCGGATCGAGCACGTCCGCGCGGTGATGGACACGCTGGGGCTGGCGCGCGCGGTGCTCGTGGGGCACTCGCTGGGTGGCGACGAGCTGACGGCGTTCGCCGGGGCGTACCCGGAGCGCACCGCCGGCCTCGTGTACCTGGATGCCGCCTACGACCGCAAGCGCATGCCCGCCGTGCCGGACGAGTTCAAGCATGCCGCCACCCAGGGCCCGCAGCCCACGGCCGAAGAGCTGGCGGGCGTGCTTGCGTTCCAGCGGTACCAGGATCGCCTGCAGGGCTTTCACGTGCCCATCGGGGAGGCCCTGGCCACCACGGAGTTCGACTCCGCGGGAGCGCTCGTGGCGCACAGCACCCCTCCGCGCGTGGGCGCGGCCATCCGGGACGCCTTCGAGTCGCCGGACTACTCGCGCGTCCGCGCCCCCGTGCTCGCAATCTACGCCGACTTGCGGACCGCCTCGGACATGCTCCCCTGGCTCCGCGCCGATCCCGCGGCGGACGAGCGGGTCACGGCGCGGCTCCGCGAGGGGGTCTTCCCCGCGCAGGCGGCGGATCGCGCGAGGTTCGCCCGCGAGGTGAAGGGCGCGCGCGTGGTCATGCTCCGGGCCCACCACTACCTGTTCATCACCCACGCAGCCGAGGTCGAGCGGCGGATGCGCGAGTTCCTGGCGGCCGCCAGGCCCTGAGCCGCCTCGGCGGGCCCCGGATGGCGCCGCGCGGGCGCACCTGTGTCGTGCGCCGGGCGGCGCGGGTACGAATCTGGCTTGCCCGCGGCGCCATGAGCTCATCGAAACGATCTTCCGCAGGGCGCCGCGTGCTCGCGCTGGCCGCCGTATCCGTGATCGCGGGCGCGGGCTTCGGCCGCCTGGCCGCGGCCGTCGCCCGCCGCGAGACGGTGGACACGGACGAGGCGGTGCACGAAGCCACGGCCCTCCCCGAAGAGCACCCGGTGCGCGAGGCCGCCGCGGCCATCGCCCCCGCCGGCAAGAAGAAGACGTACGTGCCGGCGGCCCTGTGCGCCTCGGCGTGCATCCTCGCCGCGCCGGGCGCGCGCGAGCCGGGTGCGCTCCGCTCCCGCGCGGCCGGCGCCGTGGCCATGGTGGCGGCCGCGGCTGCGGCGCGCGGGCTCAACCCGGCCTTCGACCGCTGGCTGCCGCAGCCTCCGCCTCCCCCCGGCCACCCGCCGGACCGGCCCGTCTTCCCCAGCGGCCACGCGTTCGGCCCGGGTGCGCTCTCGCTCTCCACCGCCTACGTGCTCGCCCGCGAGGGGCTCGTGCGTCCCGCCGCCGGCTTCCCCATCGCCGTGGCGGTGCCGCTGCTGATGTCCGGCGCCCGCGTGCTGGAGGAGAAGCACTGGGCTTCCGACGTGCTCGGCGGCTACCTGGGCGGGATCGCGCTGGCGGCCGGGTGCCTGGCCGGCTACGAAGCGCTCCGCTAGAGAGCGCGCAGGTGCGCCGGACGCACGCGGCGCCAGCCGGCGAGCCCCGGAACGACGCCGCGCGGAGCCGAGAAGTAGCTGAGGATCGGGAGCTGGAAGAGTGCGTTGATCATGGGAGCCTCGCTCGTAGTGAGTTGGTGTGCATCTGCGCCCTCCTCTAAGGCGAGGATCGCACCCAACCGTACCGAGTCCCCAAGCTGTTGTCCTGTAATCCTTTGCCCGATTCCCTCAGCGCCGCCGGGCCGCTCTCCCCGCCCACCGCCGGGAAACACCCGTCCCACATGCGGACACGGAGCTCGCACGCCAACAAGACTCACACAGAGGCACAGAGGCACAGAGGCACAGAGGCACAGAGGCACAGAGGCACAGAGGCACAGAGGCACAGAGGCACAGAGGCACAGAGGAGACCTTCTCTCTGTGTCTCTGTGCCTCTGTGTGAGATTCGCTATGGCCGGACGGTGATACGCAGCAGGTAGTCGTCGCCCGCGCGGGGGGTGCCGCGGCCGTCGCGGTTGCTGGTGGTCAGATAGACGGAGCCATCCGGCGCCACCGCGACGGCGCGGATCCGGCCTACCTGGTCACGGAAGAGCGCCTCCTGCGCGACCGCGCGCCAGCCGCCAGGGCCGCGCCGCAGGACCACGCGGAGGAGCGCCTGGCCGCGCAGCGTGGCCACGAGGGCGTCGCCACGCCAGGGGAGCGCGGTCCCGGTGTAGAAGGCCAGGGCGGCGGGGGCCACGGCCGGGGTCCACTCCACCAGCGGGCGCGCGAAGCCGGGGCCGCCCTGGTCACCGGCGGCGCCCGGCCACCCGTAGTTGGCACCGGCACGGATGGCGTTCAGCTCGTCGCGCCCCGCGCGGAAAAACTCGCGAGGGAGGCGCGTGGGGCCGTGGTCCGGCGCGAACAACTGCCCGTCTTCCGGGTGCCAGGCCATGCCCTGCGGGTTGCGCACGCCCAGCGCGTACACCCGCGACCCGGTCCGCGGGTTGTCCGCGGGCGCGGTGCCGTCGGGGCGCATGCGGAGCACCTTCCCCAGGAGCGATGCGGTGTCCTGCGCCTCGCCCGGCCGGGTGGCGTCGCCCGTGGAAAGGTAGAGCATCCCGTCGGGCCCGAAGCGGAGCGCCGCGCCCGCGTGGTAGCGCGCCACGCGCATCCCTCCCAGCACCAGCGTGGGGTCCACGCCACGCCCGCCCCGCTCCGTCAGCCGGTAGACGCGGTTCTCCGCGTGTCCGTCGCTGACCCGGAAGCTTCCCACGACGTACACGTGCCTGCTCTGCTCGAAGTCCGGCGCCAGGGCAATCCCCATCAGCCCCAGCTCGCTGCGGCGCGCTACGTCCAGCACCGCCCACGGCTCGGCGCGCAGCACCCCGTTTTCGATCACCCGGATGCGTCCCGCGCGCTCCGTCACGAAGACGCGTCCGTCCGGCGCGAACGCGATGTCCCAGGGCACCTGGAGGCCACTCGCGATGGTGTCCAGCGCGAGCCCCGCGGTGGCGGGCGCCGGGGGGAGACGCGTGGGCGATCCGCCGCACGCGGCCGAGAGCACCATGAGGAGCGCGATGGAGAGACGATGCATACGCCGGCGCGCTGCACGATCCACACCCCTCCGGCGGGCATCAGGCTTGCGCGGCGGGGTGCGGATTGAGTCTAAAGCCACCGGGGAGGCATGATGAGGAAGCAGATCGTGGGGATGATGCTGGTCGCGGCCGCGCTGGCGGCGTGCGGGGGCGACGCGGCGCAGTCGGGAGAAGGCGCCGTTTCGTCGAAGTCGGAGGACAGCGGGCCGGAGCCGACGCCGGCACTGGATTCCGTGGGCGGTGCCAGGGAGGACCAGGGGCGGCAGGACTGAGTACGACGGCCTCATTCCCGGTAGCAGGAATGGCTGACGGAGATCTGGTACGGCACGTACTCGCCCGGGGTGTCCACGCGCCTCTGTGTGAGGTCTGTTCGGCTGGAGGCGCCAATTCCGCGTCCCAAATTGTGCCTTGTTGGCACGGGGGTTGGCGCCTAACCTCCGCGCATGCAAGTTACTTATCAGCTTCAGGGTGTTGCCTTCGAATGGGATGCCTGGAAGGCGCGGAGCAACGCGGCCAAGCACGGAGTCACGTTCCGCGAAGCCGCCGAAGCTTTCTTCGGCCCATTCTGCCAGTGGGGGGACGCATCGGGAGACGGTGAGTCGCGCGAGCTCATCATCGGCTACTCGCTCGCCCAGAAGCTCCTGCTGGTGGTCCATACGGATGGAGCCGACGTGACGCGGATCGTCTCCGCGCGGCCAGCCACACGAGAGGAGGATGTATGAGCAAGCATGATGGGACGATCAGCCTTCGACAGCGTCCCGCGGAATCGGTAACGTTGTCGATTCCGATCGACACGCTCGAAGCAGTCCGCCGCGAAGCCATACGGCGTGACATGTCGCCCGAGGCCCTGCTGAAGCTCTACATCGGGGCGGGGCTGCGACAGGACGTGTCAGGGTCATTCGCGGATCTCCACCTGGAGACCGCCACGGAGGCCCACCGCCACGTTGCTTCCGAGTAAGGCACGCGCCGAGTCCGTTACGATCTCACACAGAGGCACAGAGGCACAGAGGCACAAAGGCACAGATAGAAGGCCTCCTCCGTGTCTCTGTGCCTCTGTGTGAGTCTTGTCGGCGCGCCCACGAGCATCCGCGTCACGGGTGAGACGGCGCGGGCGCGGAGAGCTGAAGCAGGTCCCAGCGGTTGCCGTACAGGTCCGTGAAGACGGCGACGGTGCCGTAGGGTTCCTGGCGCGGCTCTTCAGCGAAGGCCACGCCGCGTGAGAGCATCGCCCGGTGGTCCGTCCAGAAGTCGGCGGTGTGGAGAAAGAACCCCACGCGGCCGCCGGTCTGGTCGCCCACGCGCGCGAGCTGCTCGGGGGTGGAGGCGCGCGCCAGCAGGATGCCCGTGCCGCCGGGGCCGCGCGGCGCCACCCGCACCCAGCGCTTCTCGGGGGAGAGCGGGGAGTCTTCGAGCAGGTCGAAGCCCAGCACGCCGGTGAAGTACGCGATGGCCTCGTCGTAGTCGCGCACTAGGAGCGCGATGGAGCCGAGCGTCTGCGTCATTCCAGTGTTTCCCGCGGGTGGGGCGGCATGCAAGCCGTCGCGATCATCGCGTCGATGCGGTCGGCGACGTCGGGCGCGGTCATGTCCCAGTAGTGCGTGTGCGCCCCGGCGCCGATGCAGAACTCGGACACCGTCACCGGGTCGTGCTCCATGGTGGCGCGGGCGAGCGGGGTGCCGTACTTCCCGTCGCCGGCCTGGCGGCTCGTGCGGTCGTACCACTCGGTGAGCCACAGGGCCCGGCCTACGTAGTCACCGCTCCGGTACGCGTTCTCCCACCGGTGCACGCCCAGTTGGCGCGGGTCCGGGGTGAGCGTCTTTCCGTCCGCGTCCGGGTGCTCGGAGCTGCGCCGCGGGAGGGGCTGGGTGCCGTTGTCCGGGTTGTCGCGCAACCACTGGTAGCGGTGCGGAAAGAAGCGGCAGAGAAGCTGGCGTACCGGGTTCCCCATCGTGAAAAGGGTGATGGGGATGCTCCCCTGCGTGCCCGCGGGCCCAAAGCCCAGCGGCGTCAGCGCCCTGTCTCCCCCGTGCACCCGCTCGAAGTGCAGGAAGCGCAGCAGGTCGCCCGAGATGAGCGCGCCCAGGCTGTGCGCCACGATCACCACCCCGTCGTACCCCTGCTCCGGCCGGGCGACGTGGCGGAGCACGGACACGTAGCGCTGGCAGATGCGGGCCCGCGGCGTGGACTCGGCGGGCGTGGTGCGAAGGTAGTTGTCCACGTCCAGGACGACGTCCAGCGCGGAGCCGCCGAACTTGGCCAGGAGCCCGAGGATGAACACGGCGGAAGTGGCGAGCGCCGTGCCCGCGGCCCCCGCGGCGCCGTAGGTGTGCAGCCGCAGCTCCCAGTTCAGAGCGGTCACCCCGCTCCACCCGTACACGCGCGCCAGCGCCACCAGGATCCAGTACCCCACGGGAATCAGCAGCGTGGCGTAGATGAGGTGGGTGACCCAGCGCGTGCTGTCGAGCCCGCGCGAAAGCCAGCGCCCCATGCGCCGCGACTCCGGGTTGGTGCACTCCGTGGTGAGGCCGGACTCCGCCCGCACCGAGGGCATCGCCATCCACAGGAGCAGGAGCAGGGCGGCGAGCGCCGGGACCGCCGCGATGGGCGCCGCCGGCGTGATGCTGGCGGCGATCAGCCCCTGGAAGTACTCGGGCACGGACAGCATCCGGGTGTCGTCCTTCGCCTTCGCCCGATCCCCCTTCACCTCTTCCGACGCCAGGCCGCGGACCGTATCCGCCAGCGCACGCCAGGCGAGCTCTCGGTCCACCCGGCGGATCGATTCGGGAGCGGGGAGGAAGGCCTCCACCACCGCGGGATATCGCGCGCGGGTCTCGGCCTCGGCGTTGGAGAAGACCTCGAAGCGCGCCACGGTGAAGGAGAAGATCCCCGCCCAGGCCAGCAGCGTGAAGACGAGAAAGGACGCGCACGAAAGGCCGATGGCCAGGCGCCCCGTGCGCAGCGCGGCGCGGCAGCGGCTCCAACGGGCCTCCGCGCCGGGGCGCCGGTCGCGCCGCGCGTCCCAGCGCGCCACGAACCAGAACAGCACCAGCAGGATGGAGAAGATCACCAGCGCGAGCCAGCAGGCGCGCAGCGCGGCGAAGATCAACTGCATCGTCCACAGCGTGGAGGTCTCCAGTTGCAGGATCACGTCCGCGTCGCCGCGCCGCTGGCGCATCCAGTAGGCAAAGGTCGCGGCGGCGACGGCATAGATCGCCATCGTGTTGAGAACGGCCCCGGCGCGCAGCCGCTGGTACTGCGCGGCGATCCAGAACGCGATCCCGCCCCCCATCAGCCACCACGCGGCGCTGATGGCCGCGCCAGGCCCGATCCCGCTCAGCCAGAGCCCCAGCCCCAGGAGCGCACCCAGCGCCGCGCCCGCGAAAGGAAGCAGGCTCCACCTCAGCGGCCCGCCGGGGACCCGGCGCCGCGCCAGCACGTACGCCGCCGCCATCCCCGCAACGGCGAACACGGCGCAGAGCGCGATGGCGGGCCCGCCCGTGCGCCTCGCGATGGCGCCGGCGGGGATCACGCCGAAGCCCACGATCAGGAGCACGAGGTTCAGGAGCGGGATGGGGAGCGTGAGGAGGATCACCGCCATCCGCTGAAGCCACCGGATGGCGCGCCAGGGCCAGGTCGTGTACTCCACCTCCGTGTCGTCCACCGCCTGCCGGCCCAGCGTGGCCACGTGCAGGAGAAGCTGGTACGCCGTGCTCACGAACCCCAGCGCCCCCTGCGCGGGGCGCGAGAGGTCTGCCCAGTACACCTCGTATACATCCACCTCGCGCTCTTCCGCCACCGGGTGCTCCGCCGGCCGCGGGGCGCCCGCCGCGCCCGTCTGGGGGTCCACCGCGACCGTTTCCGTCCTGGTGGCGGGGCCGCGCCCGGCGCGGCGCACGCTGCTCAGCCTGGTGGTCACGTACGTGCTCGCGCCCCCGTCCGCGCGGTGCTCGCGCAGTTGCATGCGCATGAACTGGTACCCCAGCTCGCCCGCGGGCTCGGGGCACGCCGCCTTCGTTCCCGCCGCCTCGGGGCCCGCCGCCAGCGCCGTCCTCGTGTTCTCGATGTAGTCGCGCTTGGAGCGGAGCTGCAGCAGGGTGTGCGTCCGTGAATCCTCCGCGACGGTGCGCTCCGGCGGGATCACCGGGAACTGCGGCAGGTGCAGCTCGTGGCTCACGAAGGCGTGGTACCGGTCGCGGTCGTCCTCTCCCTGGCCCCGGTGCTCCGCGAGCATGGAAGCGATGGCCCTGTGAGATTCGTTCGGCTTCTGGTCGGCGACGCCGTGAACGGCGATCACCGCGATTCGTTTGCGCGGGGGCATGGGGGAGGGAGGTAAGGGGGGCGGGCGGGTGTCGCGCGGAGGCACGGCGAGAGTGCGCCGTGCCCGATTGGATGGACTCAGCCGTGGATTTTCTCGTTCCGCGCCAGCATCGCGACGAGCGTCTCGATGCGGCGGACGCGGGTCTCGGGCTTCTTGGCCGTCTGGATGCGAAAGAGGACGGCGTAGCGGTTGGCGCCGTTCAGCGTGGTGAAGAAGTCGCGGGCGGCGGGGTTGGCGTCCAGGGCGGCCTGGAAGTCGTCCGGCACCGTGGCGTTGCGCTGCGAGTCGTAGGCGGCGTCCCAGCGGCCGTCCTCGCGGGCGCGCTCAACCTCGCGGAGCCCGGCGGGCTTCATCCGCTCCCCCAGCGCCGCCACCTTTTCGCGGTTCACCTTGCTCCAGATGCTCCGGCGCCCGCGCGGGGTGAACTTCTGGATCCACGAGTCGTCGTCGTAGCTCTTCTTCTGGCTGTCGATCCACCCGTAGCACAGCGCCTCGTCCAGCGCCTCGGCGTAGGAGATGGAGCGGATGGGCGCGGCCTTCTTGGCCAGGCGCAGCCACACGCCGGGCGCGTCCGCGTGGTTCGCCTCCAGCCACGCGGCCCAGGCGGCGGGGTCTTCAAAGAGGATGACGGGGAACTCTTGGGCGGGCATGGTGTCGGTGTGGGAGGGGCTACTCGGCGACGAGCGCCTGGAGCTTCTTGGGCGCGAGGATGCAGTACGACTGGACCACCAGGGAGCGCAGCTCGTCGTCATCCACCGCGTCCAGGCCGATGCCGATCCACCCCTTCACCCCCACGTACGGCGGCACGAAGAACTTCTCCGGCTCCCCGCGCACCAGCATCTGCTGCACGCCCACGGGCGCCGCGCACCACAGCCCGTCGCGCCCCGCGCCGTGGTGGGTCCCGCCGCTGGCGAACATCGCAAAGAGCCGCTTGCGCACCCGAAAGGTGGGCTCGCCCCACGCCTCCTGCTCGAACGCCTCGGGAAGCGCCAGGCACACGGCGCGCACTCTTGCCAGCGAATCGATCACCTGTATCTCCGTGCGCGTGTGTGAAGATCAGCTGATCTCGGGTTGTTTTCTCTGTGCCTCTGTGCCTCTGTGTGATGCCTTTCTGTTCGTGGCATGCACCTCTCGTCGTGGGCGTGCGCTCGGGGAGCGTTCTGTGCATTATAAAGACGACTCCGGAGATCAGACAGGGCACGTGAACCCACGCAGCATGCACGAGCAGACACGCAGGAAACCCGGCTACCCCGCGGCGCGCATCGTGGCCCCCACGGTGGTGGAGCACCTGGAGGCGCACCTGGCGCTGGCCCGCGAGCGCGGCGTAACCCACTTCGCGCCGCAGCCCGACACGCGCGTGGTGGAGGCGGTGATCAACACCTCGTTCTGGGCCAGCCTCCGGCGCGAGGAGGGGCACTGGCCGCGCATCTCGCTGGCCTTCCTGCCGCCGGAAGAGGCGGGGAGCGCCATGGTGCTGGATCGCTGGCTCCCCCTCAACCCGCGCGACCTGGCCCGGCTGGCCCCGGCCGTGGAGGGCCCCGGCACCCATCTGGGCGTGTGGATGGACGGCGACGCCCTCAAGGTGTGGGGCACCACGCGGCTCGTCCCCACGCTGTGCTTCGTCCTGGAAGTGGCGGAGCCCGGCCTCCTGGTGGTCAAGTACCGGCGCGGCGACGAGTTCGACAAGTACGGCACCATCGCCGTGCTGGAAGGGGAGCGGATCAAGGTGGTGGACGAGGAGGGGGGAAGCCTTCCCGACTGCCCCACGCTGCTCACGGCGCTGCTGGGCTTCGAGGCGGCGGCGCCGGCGGTGGGGCCCACCAACGTGCTCACGCAGCTCGCGGTGTCCATGCGCGCGCACGGCCGCGGCGGCTCGCTGCTGGTGGTGCCCAGCGATGGCGACGGGTGGCACGGCTCGGCCGCGCGCCCCATCCCGTACTCGGTCACTCCGTACGCGGACCTGTCCGGGCTGCTGGCGAGCCCGGTGGAGGAGCGCGCCCTCCCCGCATGGCGCGAGTCGTTCCGCCGCTCGGTGGACGCGGTGGCGCGCCTCACCGCCGTGGACGGCGCCACCGTGCTCAACGAGCGCTACGAGCTGCTCGCCTTCGGGATGAAGATCGTGAGGAAGCCGGGGAGCGCCCGCGTGGAGCGCGTCTCCGTTACCGAGCCCGTGGTGGGGAACACGCCCACCACGGTGGACCCGTCGCGCCTGGGCGGCACGCGCCACCTCTCGGCCGTGCAGTTCGTCCACGACCAGCGCGACGCCCTGGCCCTGGTCGCCTCGCAGGACGGCCGCTTCACCGTGTTCGCCTGGTCGCCGTGCGAGAACATGGTCCACGGCCACCGGGTTGATACGTTGTTGATGTGATGGCTCTCACCCAGGGGCACGGCGGCGCGGTGCCGGCTCTCCCTCTGTGCCTGTGTGTGAGATTGTGTTATTAGTGGAAGCCCACCGGCGACTCCGCCCGGCGGCGACGAACCATGCGAGGATCCACGTGATGAAACGCCTCCTGCCCGTCCTTTTGCTCGCGCTGGGCGCCGCCGCCTGTGAGCGCAATCCCACCGGCGCGCGCGAGAACCTCGAGATCGGGGAGGTGCTCTCTCTCAACGTCAACGGCGTGGACGTCTGTGACAACCCCACCAGCCGGCAGGCGCGCGTGGTGGCGCTCTCCGAGCACGCGGCGGTGCTGGCGGACGTCCAGAACCCCACCAACGGCTTCACCGACGCGGAGTACCAGGTATTCGCCGACGAGTTCGACCGGATCGTGTGGCCGGTGGTCACCGAGAACTTCGGCACCCCCAGCGACGTGGACCGCAACGGCCGCGTGCTGATCCTGTTCACCAGCGCCGTAAACCAGCTCACGCCGGTCGGCGCCGACTACATCGTGGGCGGCTTCTTCTTCTCGCGCGACCTCTTCCCCACGGAAGACGAGGAGGGGATCGACGGGTGCGAGTCCAGCAACGAGCGCGAGCTGTTCTACCTGCTGGCGCCCGACCCGTCCGGCACCATCAACGGCAACACGCGCAGCAAGGCGTACGTGCGCCGGTCCAGCTTCGGCACGGTGGCGCACGAGTTCCAGCACCTGGTGAACGCCTCGCGCCGCCTGTACGAGAACGACGCGCCGGACTTCGAGGAGACCTGGCTGGACGAGGGCCTCGCCCACATCGCCGAGGAGCTCTCCTTCTACCGCGCCTCGCAGCTTGGCCCGCGGCAGAACGTGGCGCTCACCACCGCGTTCTTCCCCACGCAGGCCCGGTTGGACGTGTTCGAGCAGTACTCGCTCGCCAACTTCGGCCGCATCGGCGAGTACTACGAGGAGCCGGAGAACCAGTCGCCCATCCAGGACGACGACGACCTCGCCACGCGCGGCGCCGCCTGGACGTTCCTGCGCTACGCGGCGGACCAGAAGGGTGGCGACGAGCGCCAGATCTGGCAGTCGCTCGCCAACTCGCAGCTCAGCGGCATCGCCAACCTGAGGGCCGTGCTGGGCGACCCGGTGCCGCTGCTGCAGAACTGGGGCGTGGCCAACTACACCGACGACGCGGTGCCCGGGGCTGCCCCCGTGTACACGCACCCGAGCTGGAACTTCCGCCAGGTGCTCTCCAACGACGCGTTCGGCGGCTTCCGGCTGCGCACCTTCAACCTGGGGAACGGGTCGCCGCTCACGGTGAGCGTGGCGGCCGGGTCGCAGGCGTACATGCGCTTCCGGGTGTCGCCGGGGCTGCGCGCGGACGTCCGCACCAGCACGCCGGGCACCACGGTGGCGGGCGCCTGCACCACGGTGCCGCTCACGGTGGGCCAGGTGTACCAGGGCACCGCCGCCGCCGCCGCGGCGCTGTGCTTCGATGGCGGCGCGGAGGGCGGGGAGTACACGCTGATCCCCTTCCACGGCTCCACCAGCTCCACGGCGCGCACGCAGCTCACGGTGGCGGCCACCGGGGTCATCACGGTGCTGGGGCCGCCCAACCCGTCGCTCTCGCCCACGGGCCCCACGCTGGCCCGCGCTTCCGCGCTGAGCTCGCGCGGCGACGGCGGGTGGGAGGGGCGCCTGCGTGACCGCGAGCGCCAGATGCTGCGCCCGCGCATCTCCCGCGGCGCCGCGTCCGGCACGGCGTCGGCCACCGACCCGGCCGCGCCCGAGGTCAGGATCTCCGTGGTCCGCACCAGGTAGCACCGCCGCCCCGCCCTCCGCGTGGAGGGCGGGGCGCGCCGGCACGGTGGCGCAAATGGAGGATTCCTGTTATCCTTCGTTCCTGCAATGGTTTGCGTCCGTATCCCCTCCACCGTAGCCACCCCTCTGATGGATCTTCTCACCGGCCTCCTTGGCCTCCTGCTCGAGTACCACGAAGACGAAGAGTGCGACTGCAGCAAGGCGGGCACCTGCCGCTGCTGCCTTACGCGCGTCGCGCTGGCCGAGGCGGCCCGCACGTACCCGGAGCAGTTCCAGGCCGCGGAGGGTGCGTGGTGGCGGGAGCTGGAGGCGCGGTTCGCGCCGAGGCGCAAGCGGTTGACGCGGGCGTAGAGAAAAGAAGGCTCACACAGAGGCACGGAGGCACAGAGATTACTTCATCTCCGTGCCTCCGTGTCTCTTTGTGAGATGAAGAGGATGTGCTCCGGGTGATGGCGGAGGACGTCGGGGGTCTCTACCGGCTCGGCGAGGGTGCGGCACCAGGCGAGGAGATCTTCCGGGGTGGTGTCGTAGTCGGTGGCGACGCGGTGGCGGAGGCGGGCCAGCGCGCCTCCGGACAGGCCCGCGAGGGGGGCGAGGCGGGTGACGAAGAAGAGGGAGGGGCGGAGGAACGAGGCGGGGGCGAAGACGTGCCGCTCGTGGAGGGCCGGGCGGTCGAAGTGGCCCGTGGGGAAGTGCCGCGTGATGCGCGTGGCGGGGTCGTAGGCGGCGCGGTTTCCCGTGAGCCAGTCGAGGTCCGCCCGGCGGCGCGAGAAGCCGTGCCCGATGTCGTTGGGGTTGTGCTTGGCTTCCACCACGGCGAGCACCTCCACGGGGTTGCCGGGGCGCACGATCACCTGGTCCAGCTCGGTGCCCGCGGCGCCCAGCTTCACGCCCGTCAGGACGAGGAGATCCGGGCCGCCCAGCTCCGGGAGCAGGTGCTCGCGGACGGCCTGGAGGGCGGTCTCCTCGAAGCCGGCGCCCGAGCGGCCGGCGCGCCGGCCCTGCGCGCGCAGAAGCTCTTCCAGCCGCGCCTCCTCCGCTTCCACGCCGCACTCCACGCGCAGGCGCAGCAGACCGCTCTCGGCGCGGCGCAGGCGGGTGCGCTCCGGGCTCGCCGCGGCCAGCGCGTCCCGCTCCGCGGCCAGGGAGGTGCGCCGCGCGTGGAAGGTGGCGAGCTTCGCCTGCAGCTTCGCGCGGCGGGCGGGAGCGGCGCGCTCGCTCGCGCCGGCCAGCCCCGCGACGGCCTGCTCGGTCCCCCGCAGCTCCTCCTCCACCCGCTTGAGCCGCGCTCCGCCCGGCGATGCCGCGTCGGCCGCGCGGGCGCGCTTCCGCTCGCGCTCCAGCTCGCGCAGCCTGGGGCACGCGCGCCGCAGCTCGCGGATCCGCTCGCGCTGCACGAACACGGGGTCGCGCCGCCACGCGGGCAGTTGCCCCTCCAGCCACTCGCGAAACTCCTCCACGCCTACGTATCGCAGGTCGGTGGTGCGCTCCCGCAGCAGCGCCTCCGCGACCTCCCGCCCGCGCTCAATCTCCATCTCTCAAGCTCCCCGGCTTAGACCGAATCCGCGTGGGTCGGTCGCTCTGCGCGCGGTTCTCCAGGAGCGAATGATAGCGGTCTGCATATCAGTCTGGAGCAAGCTTGTACCCGGAGTGCGCGAAATAACCTCGTGCATCCGATTCGCTGATCCGGTCGAGCAGAGGACCGAGCGCGAGTTCAAGCGCTTCTGGGCTCCGTAGCGCAGCTGTGCGAAACATCGCTTTGAGCTTGCTCCAGGCCAGCTCAATCGGGTTCAGCTCCGGGCTATAGCGCGGCAGAAACTCCAGTGTACAGCCGGCCGCCTCGACGGCTTTGCGCAACGCCGTTCCGCGGTGGGCCTGGAAGTTGTCCAGCACCAGGGTCTGGCCGGGCCGCATTTGAGGCAGCAGCACTTGTTCGACGTAGACCTGAACCACGTCGGCATCCGCACTGCCTCGGTAGCTCATGGCAGCCGCGATCCCCTTCAGGCTCAGCGCTCCCAGGATCGTCAGCCGCTTGTGCTGCAAGGGAGCTGTTCCCGGAGCGCGTGCCCCGCCCAGCGCACGTGCGCGGGTTCGCACCAGGTTCGTGTAGACCGACGTCTCGTCCAAGAAGACCAGATCCTCGGCGGAACGCTTCTGAACCACTTCGCTTTGGTACGTGACGCGCTCCGCCACGACATCGGGCCGGCTCTGTTCAGCGGCGCGGAGCGCTTTGACTTTTTCGGCGCAGTCTCATCTCAATGCCACTCGGTTAAGGGCTAGTCAGATGGCGAGAGCCGATGCAGAGTAGAGCAACAAGGCCCCTTCCACAGGTGAGGGTACATGCTCTTCTCCTCTGCTCTAGCGGAGCTCTCGCGGGATGCGCACCCCGGCTCGTTCCGGCAGATCCGCGAAGCGATTGATCCAGAGTGGATCGATGCTGCGCTGCACGCCACTGGTACGGCGTCGGTGCGCAAACGGCGTCTGCCCGCGGAGCAGGTTCTCTGGCTCGTGCTGGGCATGGCGCTCTACCGCGATCGCTCTATCTGCGAGGTAGCCGCCGCGCTCGATCTCGCCCTGCCTGGCCGGCGCGGAGTGACGGCTGCCTCCAGCTCGATCACCGAGGCCCGCCAACGCTTGGGCAAGGAGCCGCTGGCCTGGCTCTTCCGCCATACGGCCGCACGCTGGGCGGGGCCGAGTGCGGGGCGTCATCGCTGGCGCGGGCTCTCCCTGCACGCGCTGGATGGGACCTGTCTGCGCGTCCCGGACAGCCCGGCCAATCGCGCGCACTTCGGTACCCTCTCTGGCCGCCGCGGCGAGGGCGCGTACCCGCTGGTGCGCCTCGTCGCGCTGATGAGCCTGCGCTCGCACCTGATTCAGGACGTACGCTTTGGCCCCTGCGGTACCGACGAACGCGAGTACGCGACCGATCTCTTTGCGCAGCTCCCCCCCGAGTCGCTGCTGGTGCTGGACCGCAACTTCGTCTCGGCCGCCCTGCTGGAAGGGGTGCGCCGCGATCAGCCGAGCCGCCACTGGCTGGTTCGCGCCCGCAAGAAGATGCGTTGGGAGGTGCTCGAAGAACTCGGTCCGGGCCAGGCACGCGTGTGTCTGCGGATCAGCGCGCCCGCCCGGCGCAGGGACCCGCGGCTCCCGCGCAGCATCGAGGCACGGGCCATCGCTTACCAGATGCCGGGGGCCGAGCCACAGATCCTGCTCACCTCCCTCCTGGAGGAGAGCCGCTACCCGGGCGCCGAGCTGGTCGGACTCTATCACGAGCGCTGGGAGATCGAACTCGGCTACGACGAGATCAAGACCCATGTGCTCCTCCAGGAAGAAAGCTTGCGCAGTCAGAGCCCATCCGGTGTGGCACAGGAGATCTGGGGTTTGCTGCTCGCCTACAACCTGGTGCGCCTGGAGATGGAGCAGGTCGCGAACGAGGCGCAGGTGGCCCCTACACGGATCAGCTTCACCGCCGCTCTCCACCTGATTCGCGATGAGTGGCTCTGGTGTGCAGTCGCGAGTCCCGGAGCGATCCCGCGCCACTTAGTACGGCTGCGTCAGGAGTTGCAGTACTTCATTCTGCCGCCGCGCCGCTCTGAGCGCCGCTACCCGCGCCAGGTCAAACGAAGGCAGAGCAAGTTCCCACGGAAACCACCACGCTCTGCTTAACCGAGTGGCATTGAGTCTCATCTGCCCCAGCACGCGGCACAGGTGGTCCGGGTGGTAGCGCCGCCCGGTGCGCTCGGCATAGGCGCTCGCGTACTCTTCGAGCGTGAGATCGTTCTGTTCCGCCACCAGCCCGGCCAGAACGCTGCGGTCCAGCTGCGAGGCGACTCCACCGCCGTGGGGCAGGGGTGCGACCCCTAAGCCTTTGGCCCTGCGGCTCTGCCAGGTGTACAGCGTGGACTCGCCGACGCGAAGCAGCTGCGCGATCTCTTCGCGCTTGAGAAAGCCCTCTTCCATCAGCGCCAGGGCTCGCTCACGTAGATCCAAGGAGTATGCAGCAGGCATTTGAACCTCTCCCGATTGAGACGCGATTGGCTCGCCGCATACTTTGAGCCGGTTGCCTCTCCAGTCGGATGCAGACTGCTAGAATTCGCCGCTGGACCTACGCGAAGTCCGCCTACGCGGACTGTCCCCGCGACAAGCGCTCGAAGAACACAGTGCCCGCAGGGGCACTTCGCGTGGTTGCAGCGGCGAATTCATTCGCTCCTGCTCAGCGTGCTCGGCCCCGCCTGATGGATCTGGCTTACGCTCATCGAAACGCGTTCCGCTCCTGGCAAGCTCATAATAAGCCACAATGAGCAGCCGCTCCCCGGTGGGTTCTTGTGGTGTGGCATAATCGTCCCGGTTGCGGCGCGGGTGCCCCGGCGGCGCGGTACAAGAGGCGCGAACGGGAGAGCCGTGTTCTCATCCGGCGCAGCCCGGATATCTGGTTGGGAGACGGGGGTTTGCCGGATCATCCACCAGAAAACATACGTATGTGTTGACTTTTACGCGCTCGCGACAGCCGTGCACTTTCAAATTGGCGCGCGTCTTGTGATGGGGTCATCCGCCACACGGCCCGTTCTCAGCTCCGCTCCGGGGCCCAATGGGAGCGGGTGCCGGCGCCGGTGTCCACCCGCACAAGCACGCTCCAAGTAGCATCCGGTCCGCCTGGACGGGCTCGCCCCCTCTGCGTAACCGCTCTTTCACGTCTCCATCTGCGAGAGGCATGATCGACATCGCCCTCGGGTTCCTCACGGACGAGCTGAACGCCTACATGGAGGCGCGCACCGGCGCGACCACCGTGCGCGCGACGCTCACGCGCATGGTGGACGACGGGGGGAAGTACCCGTTCTCGCAGGGCATCGGCGTGACGCTGGTGAACGTGGAGGAGGAGCGCACCTTTCGCGAGCAGCTCCCCTCGCACACGCTGGTCAACGGGCAGCACGTGGTGCGCGAGCCGGCGCTCAAGCTGAACCTCACGCTGCTGGCCGCGGCCAACTTCTCCATCTACGACGAGTCGCTCAAGTACCTGGCCTGCGTCCTCACCTTCTTCCAGGCCCACTCCGCCTTCACCCCCGCGCGCTACCCGGCGCTGGACCCCCGCATCGGCAAGCTCACGGTGGAGCTGCAGTCGCCCACCTACGAGCAGCTCAACCAGATCTGGGGGTTCGTGGGCGGCAAGCAGCTCCCCTCGGCGCTGTACCGGGTGAGGATGGTGGTGCTGCAGGACCTGGACGTGGCCGCCGTGCAGCCGCCGCTCACCGAGATCCACGCCGCGGTCTCGCCCCTATGAACATCGTCTTCCGCCCGCTCTTCACCCTGTCGGTGGCGCACACGTACTACGCGGAGCGCTGCCGCGACTTCCGCTACATCATCCCCGCGGGCACGGCGGACGACATGCGCCGCGGGCGGATGATGGCGCGGGAGATGGACGGGGCGCTGCACGTACTGTACGAGGCGGACGCGGCGACCGGCGAGGCGCGGGTGAAGGCGCCGGGGGTGAAGCTGCGCTTCGGGCTGCGGCTGGGGAACCCGTACTTCTCCAACTTCACGGCCGTGGACGCGGACTTCCCCCGCGTGAAGCCGCTCTTCACCAACGGGGCCGACCCGGCCGCGCTGCAGCCCGCCCCCGGCGTGCGGCTGGCGGGCGACACGCTGGCCCACACGCTGGGCGGGCCCGAGCGCCCCGCCACCGCCACCCTGCGCGACGCCGCGGACAACGCCGTGGCCGCGGTGACGCGCGCGGCGGGCGACGCGGCCTCCTCCGCCGCCTTCGACCTGCGGGCACTGCCGAACGGGCCGTACGTGGTGGACGAGGCGCGCCCCGGCATCACGCGCGAGACCCCCGTCTACCGCGACGCCGAGCTGCAGCGCGAAGACGCGGCGGCCGTCGTGGAGGTGGCGGTGCACGACACCTTTTACGCCGCGCCGCCGGCGCTGGAGGCGGAGTTCACGGCGCGGGCGGAGTCGCTGAGCTACTACGTGGTGACCCACAAGTACACCGGGGCGGAGCTGGACTCGCTCAAGGTGACGGACGCCGACTCGTCCGTGCCGCTGGCGGACCGGGTGGTGTTCACGCGCTTCGAGGCGGACGAGTTCCCGGCGGGCGCGCTGGAGGCGCCGCTGGTAGCCGGGGCGGAGCCGGTGGTGCTCTTCCGGTCGCAGGGCCCGCTGCGCCGGCAGGAGCGGGGAAGACGCAGGATAGAGCTGAGCAAGGGCGCCGACGTGTTGATCGCCAACCTCCCCCAGCCGGGCCCCGAGCAGGCCCGGGCCGACGTGATCGTCCACCTGTCCAAACCGTGAGGACCCCCGAATGCCCACCTACCGCAGCCCCGACGTCTACGTAGAAGAGATCTCGCTCTTTCCACCCTCCGTGGCCGAGGTGGAGACCGCGGTGCCCGCCTTCGTGGGATACACGGAGAAGGCGATGCGCAGGATGCCGGGCGACCTGCTCCTGAAGCCCACCAAGGTCTACTCGTTCAAGGAGTACGAGCAGTTCTTCGGCTTGGCGCGCGCGGACGCCATCAAGGTGACGGTGGAGGGCACCGCGGACACGGGCTTCGCCGTCACCTCGTTCAAGGTGAACGACGCGGACCCGACGGACGAGACGCTCCCGGCGTACCTCCTCTACCACGCCGTCAAGATGTACTTCGACAACGGCGGCGGGCTGTGCTACGTCGTGTCCGTGGGTACCTACGCGGCCACACCGGTCATCGACTGGGAGGGCGACGGAGACCCGGACGACCCCACGTTCGGCCTCAAGGAGGGGATCGCGGCGCTGGAGCTGGAGGACGAGCCCACGCTGATCGTGGTTCCGGAGGCGGCCCACCTGGGGTTCGGCGACTACGGCAACGTGGTGAAGGCGGTGCTGGCGCAGTGCGGCGAGCTGGGCGACCGCTTCGGGATCTTTGACGCGTACCGGGGGAGCCTGGGGCAGGACGACGACTCGGACCAGGCGGACGCGACCAACCTGGAGTCCGTGCGCGAAGCCTTCGGGATGAACAACCTGAAGTACGGCGCCGTCTACTACCCCAACGTGCGCACCACGCTCAACTACGAGGTCGCCGAGGTCTCGGAGGGCGTCACCAACGTTTCCGTCACCTTCCCTCTTCCCCCGCCCGAGCCGCCCGAGCCGGACCCGGTTCCCGATCCCGACCCGGTGCCCGATCCGGACCCCGTACCCGATCCTGATCCGGTGCCCGATCCCGATCCCGACCCGGATCCGGACCCCGATCCCGTGCCTGACCCGGTCCCGGACCCGGACCCCGTGCCCGATCCGGTGCCGCCGCCCGCGGCCACGCAGACGCAGAACCTGGAGGCGCTGCGGACCACGAACAATGTGATCTACAACTTCGTGAAGGCGGCGCTCAAGGAGCGCTTCCTGGTGATGCCGCCGAGCGGCGCGGTGGCGGGGGTGTACGCGGCTACGGACACGGCGCGCGGCGTGTGGAAGGCGCCGGCCAACGTGAGCCTGGCGGACGTGCTGGAGCCGGTGATCCGCGTGGACACCAAGCACCAGGACTTCCTGAACGTGGACGTGGTGGCGGGGAAGTCCGTCAACGTCATCCGCTCGTTCGCGGGCAAGGGGACGCTGGTGTGGGGGGCGCGCACCCTGGCGGGGAACGACAACGAGTGGCGCTACGTCTCGGTGCGGCGGTTCTTCAACATGGTGGAGGAGTCGGTCAAGAAGAGCACCTACTGGGCCGTCTTCGAGCCGAACGACGCCAACACCTGGGTGAAGGTGCGCGGGATGATCGAGAACTACCTGACGCAGAAGTGGCGCGAGGGCGCGCTGGCCGGCGCCACGCCCAAGGACGCGTTCTTTGTGAAGTGCGGCCTGGGCACCACCATGAACGTGCAGGACACCCTGGAGGGCCGCATGAACGTGGAGATCGGGATGGCCGCCGTGCGCCCGGCGGAGTTCATCATCCTGAAGTTCTCGCACAAGCTGCAGACGTCGTGAGGAAGTGCGTGAGTGCGTTGGTGCGTGAGTGCGCTCAGACCAAAAACGCACTAACGCACTCACGCACTAACGCACTTTCCCCAACCCCGACCACCCAACCGAACCTCACGAACGAGGCTACTTCACGATGCCCGCTCAATATCCCCTTCCGGTCTTCCACTTCAGCGTGGAGTGGGGCGGCACGCGCCTCGGCTTCACCGAGGTCACCGGGCTCACGCAGGAGAACCAGGCCATCGAGTACCGGGACGGCTCGTTTCCCGAGTACTCGTCCATCAAGATGCCCGGGCTGCGCAAGTTCAACAACGTCACGCTCAAGCGCGGCGTGATGAAGAGCGACAACGACTTCTTCAAGTGGCTCAGCACCGTGAAGCTCAACAAGGTGGAGCGGCGCAACCTGGTGATCTCGCTGCTCAATGAAGAGCACCAGCCCGTGATGGTGTGGCGCATCCAGAACGCCTTCCCCGTCAAGGTCGAAGGGCCGCAGCTCAAGGCGTCGGGCAACGAGGTGGCGATCGAGTCGATCGAGATCGCCCACGAAGGGCTCGAAGTGCAGAACGACTGATGGCCGGCTACTACCCCCCCGTCGGCTTCCACTTCAAGGTGGAGGTGGACGGGCTGCCGCCCAACGACAACGACGTCCGCTTCACCGAGGTGGGCGGGCTCTCGGTGGAGCTGGCCACCGAGGAGGTGGCCGAGGGGGGGGAGAACCGCTTCATCCAGAAGTATCCCGTGCGCGCCAAGTACCCGGAGCTGGTGCTGAAGCGGGGCCTCCTCCTCAACTCCGAGGTGGTGAGCTGGGCGAGGGCGTGCATCGAGAACCTGGAGATCGTGCCCCACACGGTGTACGTGAAGCTCCTCAACGACGAGCACCAGCCCCTCCTCACCTGGAACCTGGCCAACGCGTACCCCACGCGCTGGTCCGTGAGCGACCTCAACTCCACCAGCAACGCGGTGGTGGTGGAGAGCCTTCAGCTCTTCTACCAGACCTTCACCCTCGTGCGGGAGGGGTAGCGCCGTGCCCATCATCGTGGACGAAGTGGTGATCTCGGTGGAGGTGGGGAACGCGGCGGCCGGCGGCGCCGCCACCCCGCCCGCGCCCGCCGCGGACCGGCAGTCGCTGGTGGCGGAGTGCGTGGAGCGCGTGCTGGACATCCTGGCGAACAAGGCCGAGCGGTGAGCGCCACCGGCAAGCTGGAGAAGCTCAGGATCCTCGCCTTCGAGGACGCCGCGTACGGGGGGCAGCCGGCGCTGGAGTTCGAGGCGTTCGTGAACCCCAACGAGATCACGCTGGCGTACGAGATGGAGTACGACGCGGCGCAGGGGGCGGGCACCACGGGGAGCCGCATGGAGTTCAAGAAGGTGAAGCCGGGCGACATGTCGCTCACCTTCTTCATCGACGGCACCGGCGCCAGCGGCACCCCGTGCGACGTGCAGGAGCGCATCAAACAGTTCCAGGACGTCACCGGCTACAACGGCAACATCCACCGCCCCAACTACCTCAAGGTGATGTGGGGCACGCTGCAGGTGAAGCGCTGCGTGCTCAAGAGCGCCAGCATCGCCTACAAGCTCTTCCGCCCGGACGGCGTGCCGCTGCGCGCCGTGGTGACCGCCACCTTCACCGACAACTCGGACGACCAGACGCGCGTGGCGATGGCGCAGGACCAGTCGCCCGACCTCACGCACGTGCGGCTGCTGAAGGCGGGCGACTCCCTTCCCGCGCTGTGCGCGCAGATCTACGGCGACCCGGGCTACTACCTGGCGGTGGCGCGCGCCAACGGGCTCGACCACTTCCGCGCGCTGAAGCCGGGGACGCGCGTGGTGTTCCCCCCGCTGGAGAAATAGCCATTCCTGAGCAGCGCGCCCTCCCCATCGCCGCCGAGCACCGCGAGCTCACCATCAAGGTGGGCGGCGTGGAGGTGCCCCGCGAGCAGCAACTGCTCGCCGCCTACGTCACCAAGGCCGTCAACCGCCTGGCCTCGGCGCGGCTGGTGTACCTGGACGGCACGGCCGCCGGGGGCGACTTCCCGCTCAGCAACGCGGACACCTTTCTCCCGGGCGCGGAGGTGGAGGTGCTGGCCGGGGCGGGAAGCGAGCGGGTGCCGCTCTTCACCGGCATCGTGGTGAAGCAGAGCCTCAAGGTGCGCGACCATACCGCGCCGCAACTGGTGGTGGAGTGCCGCCACCGCGCCTTCCGGCTCACCCTGGGACGCAAGAACGCCTACTTCATCGACCAGACGGACGGGGAGATCATCACCACGCTGCTGGAAGGGGGCGAGGTGGCGGCGGAGGTGGAGGCGACCGCGGTGCGCCACGTGGAGCAGGTGCAGTACGCCAGCACGGACTGGGACTTCCTCCTCACCCGCGCCCAGGCCAACGGCCGCCTGGTGCTCGCCAACGACGAGGGCGTCGCGGTGAAGAAGCCCGCCCTCTCCGCCGCGGCCTCCGTTCAGCTCCAGTTCGGCGCCACCATCCTGGAGATGGACGCGGAGATGGACGCCCGCCAGCAGTGGAGCGCCGTGCGCAGCAGCACCTGGGACGCGGGGCAACAGAGCGTGGTGACCAAGGATGCGGCGGACCCCGGCTACACCGGCCCCGGCAACGTGCCCAGCGGCGACCTGGCCGGCGTGGCGGCGCTGAGCCACCTCCCCCTGGCCCACCCCGCCCTCACCGACGAGGAGGCGCAGGCCTGGGCGGACGCGGAGTGGCTGCGCTCGCGGATGAACAAGACGAGCGGCCGGGTGAAGTGCGAGGGGCTGGGCACGGTGAACCCCGGCGACGTGGTGGAGGTGGGCGGGGTGGGGAAGCGCTTCGGCGGGAGCGTGTTCGTGACCGGGGTGCGCGAGGAGTTCGACCTGGTGCAGGGGTGGAAGACGCACCTTCAATGGGGCGGCACGGGCGAGTGGCTGGCCGAGGACTCGCGCGTCTCCGCCCCCAAGGCCGGTGCGCTCCTGCCGGGGGTGAGCGGCCTGCAGATCGGCGTGGTGGTGAGCAACGAAGACCCCGCGGGCGAGCACCGCGTGCAGGTGCGCATGCCGCTGGTGAGCGCGGACGCGGAGGGCACCTGGGCGCGCGTGGCCGCCCCCGACGCCGGCGACGGCCGCGGCTTCTTCTTCCGCCCGGAGGTGGGCGACGAGGTGGTACTCGGCTTCCTGGCCGACGACCCGCGCAACGCCGTCGTCCTCGGGATGCTCCACAGCAGCGCCCGCGCCGCCCCCCTGGAAGGCTCCGACGACAACCACCAGAAGGTGCTGGTGAGCCGCTCGGGGATGAAGATCTTCTTCGACGACGACAAGAAGATCCTGCAGCTCGCCACCCCCGCCGGCAACACGGTGACGCTGAGCGAGGACGACAAGGGGATCAAGCTGGCGGACCAGAACGGCAACCGCATCGAGATGACCCCGGACGGCATCAAGATCGAGAGCGCAAAGGCGCTGGAGCTCAAGGCGGGCACCGAGGCCAAGGTGGAGTCCGGCACCTCGTTCGGCGTCAAGGGCGGCACCGAGCTGAAGCTGGAGGGCGGCGCCAGCGCGGAGCTTTCCAGCGGCGCCACCACCAAGGTCAAGGGCACGCTGGTGCAGATCAACTGAACAGCGGGGCTCACACAGAGGCACAGAGGCACAGAGGAGACGAAGCGATACGGGCAATACACCGCCGGGGGCGCAACGGGCGGGAACGACACACCGCGCGGGCGGACGGAACCCGCGGCGCCGACGCACCACCGGGGGATGAATCCCCCGGCTGGAACCACGGGAAGCCCGCTGAAGCGGGCTCGGTAGCCGGACCCGTGCGAGCCCGCTTCAGCGGGCTTCCCGTAGCTCCAGCGGGGGGCTTTAGCCCCTCGCGGCGGGGCGCGCAAAGATCTCGAAACTTCAATCGAACGCATCCACATGCCAGCAGCGGCGCGAGCAGGGGATACGACCACGCACGGGGGCACCATCGTGGGGCCCGGGGTGGCGACGGTGCTCGTCGGGGGGATGCCGGCGGCGGTGGTGGGGGACACGCACGTGTGCTCGCTCCCGCCCACCGGCCACCAGCCCACGGTGAGCGTGTTTCCCGCCGGGAGCACCTCCGTGATGTTCGGCGGGCTGCCGGCGGTGCGGACGTCGGACGCGTGCATCTGCGGCGCGATGGCGGCCGTGGGCGCGCCCACCGTGATGATCGGGTGACCATGGAGCCGACCGATACGCCGCCGGGGCAGACCTCCTTCCTGGGGATGGGGTGGAGCTTCCCCCCGGAGTTCGCGCCCAACGAGCAGGGCGTGCTGATGGTGGCCGACGAGGACGACATCCGCTCCAGCCTGCGCGTGCTCTTTGGCACCGTGGCGGGGGAGCGCTTCCTCCGCCCCCGCTTCGGGCTGGACATGCACGAGCTGCTCTTTGAGCCCATGAGCACCACCACGCGGACGTACGTGGAGGACCGCGTGAGGACGAGCATCCTGGTGTACGAGCCGCGCATCAACCTGCTGGCGCTGCGGCTGGACACCTCGGCCCTCCACGAGGGCCGCGTAACGCTGGTGGTGGACTACGAGGTGCGCGCCACCAACTCGCGCTTCAACCTCGTCTACCCGTTCTACACCGGCGACAGCAACGAGGTGAGGGGTCCGTTCGGCAACATCTGACCGGGGTTGCTGAGAACCGGATGTATACAGGGGGAAGTCCTGAGTGCTGAGTCCTGAGTGCTGAACGGCGGTGCGTGAGTGCGTGAGTGCGTGAGTGCGTTACCCACTCAGGACTCAGGACTCAGGACTTAGCACTTAGGACTACTGACAAGAGAGCCAGATGGCCGACGCAGAGATCGTCCAGAACCTGATCTTCCAGCTCGGGCAGAGCCAGGACGAGCGCACGCCGCGTGAGTTGGACGCGCGCTTCGCCCAGGTGGACGAGCGCACGCCCGAAGACATGCTGGCGTCCGCCCGCGCGCTGGCGGCGGCCGTGAAGTACTACGCCGGCGCGGACCCCGAGAAGTCCACGGAGAGCTGGGCGCCCATGTTCCCGCCGCTGGGCGCGCCGCTGGAGCAGGTGCGGGCGCGCGGCGGGGGGCGCGTGCCCGCGCACCTGGCGCTGTACCTGGCCTTCCTGGAGCTGTACCAGGCGCCGCGCGCCATCACCAACACCATCACCGCGCGCCACGCGGACTTCCACTACCGCGACGTGCTGCGCCTGGCGAAGCGGGGCTCCGTTCCCGACCGCGCGCACCTGCTGCTGGAGCTGAAAAAGGGCGCCTCGCCCGTGGCCATCACCGCCGCCGACCTGTTCACGGCCGGCAAGGGTCCATCCGGCGCGGAGCTCGTGTACGCCCCCGTGGCCGCCACCCCCGGCGCCGAGACGGTCATCAACTCGGCGCGGGTGAGCTCGCTGCGCTCCATCTACCTGGACCGGCGCGGGCGCGGCACCGTGAGGTTCGCGCCCGTGGCGGACTCGTCCAACGGCGTGGGGGGGAAGCTGGACCCCGAGGAGCCGGGATGGCGCGCCTTCGGCCACGGCGAGCTCCCCGCGGCGGAGGTGGGCTTCGCGGTTGCGTCGCCCGTGCTGAGGATGGCGGAAGGGGAGCGTCACGGCACCATCACCCTCACCCTGAGCGCGGACCTGGGCGCGCGGCTCAGCGCCACGGCGCTCGCGGGGGCCTTCGCCCTGTACGCCACGGGGGAGAAGGGGTGGCTGGAGCTGGAGGCCGCCACCGTCACCTCCGCCGCGGGGAACGAGCTGGTGTGCGCCTTCACGCTGCCGGCGGGCGCGCCGGCGCTGGTGGACCACTCCCCCGCCGTGCACGGGACGGCGTACCCGGCGGCCGCGCCGGTGGTGCAGGTGCTCCTGCGGCCCGGCGGCGACGCGGCCGGCTACCTGAGCTTCGAGGGGATCGCCGTGAGGAGCGCCCGCGTGGAGGTGGAGGTGAGCGGCGTCACCTCCCTGGCGCTGGAGAGCGACCAGGGGGCGCTGAATCCCAAGAAGCCCTTCCAGCCCTTCGGCGCGCAGCCCACCACGGGGGCACGCTTCATGGTGGGGTACGCGGAGGCGCTCTCCAAGCGGCTCACGCAGCTCACCCTCGCGCTGCAGTGGAAGGACGCGCCGGAAAGCTTCCTCGTCCGCTACTTCCGCTACGGCATCAGCCCGCGTCCCAACAACTCGACGTTCACCGCCACCGCCACACTGCGCGACGGCGAGGGGAACGAGTTCGCGCAGCCCAACGTCCCGCTCTTCGACCCCGACGACGCCACCCTCCCGCGCCTCCTCACCTTTGCGCCGGGCGCGGGCGCCGCCCCGGCGAAGCGGCACCAGGGGGAGCGCATCCGCGGGCTGCGCGAGTCCGGCACGCAGTGGGGCGCGCGCATGGCCAAGGAGAGCGGGCGCGCGAGCCCGGTGGCCGAGGCGGCGGCGCCCCCGCCCGTGCGCGAGGGGTTCGTGACCGTGGCGCTGGACCGCGGCTTCTTCCACAGCGAGTACCGCAAGCGCTTCACGGAGGTGGTGGTCGATTTCGCCAAGGAGGAGGGCGGCACGCTGAAGCTTCCCCAGGAGCCGTACACGCCCACGGTGCGGGAGATCTCGCTGGGATACCACGCCACCTCCGGCGAGGTGGTGGTCTCGCCCGGCACCCTGGACGACTTCGCCGACCCGGACGTGCAGTTCTTCCACCGCGCCCCGTTCGGCCCCATGCGCGAGCACGGGTACCAGCGCGAGCACCTGGGATTCGTGGGGAGCACCGACGTCCCCCTGGTCCCCACGTTCCCGTACGACGGCGAGCTGCTGGTGGGCGTGTCCGGCGTGGGGGCGGGGGACAGCGTGAGCCTGCTCTTCCAGGCCGCCCCCGCCAGCGCGGACCCGGACCTGCCGCGCCAGCCCGTGCTCTGGTCGGTGCTGTGCGACAACTACTGGAAGCCGCTGGACGGCGGCGTGGCGGGCGACACCTCGGGCGGCCTCCTCACCAGCGGCATCGTGCGCCTGCTGATCCCCGCGGAGGCGACCACGGAGAACACGGTGCTCCCCCCCGGCTGCGTGTGGGTGCGCGCGGCGGTGGCGCGCGACGTGGCGGCGGTGAGCCGGCTCGTGGCCGTGCAGCCCAACGCGGTGGAGGTGGAGCTCGTGGACGCGGACGCGGAGCACCTGGCCTCCGCCCTGCCGCCGGGGAGCATCGCGCGGCTGCGCGCGGGGCTGGCGCCGGTGAAGTCCGTCGCGCAGCCCTACGCCTCGTTCGGCGGCGCGCTGGCGGAGGGCGACGACGCCTTCCGCACCCGCGCGGCGGAGCGCATCCGCCACCGCGGCCGGTGCGTGACCACCTGGGACTACGAGCGCACCGTGCTGGAGGCCTTCCCCGGCGTGCACCGGGTGAAGTGCATCCCCCACGCGAGCGAGACGTCGTGGATGGCGCCCGGCAACGTGATGCTCGTCGTCGTCCCCGACCTCCGCAACCGCAACGACGACGACCCGCTGCGCCCGCGCGTGGACGCGGACACGCTCAGCCGCATCGCCGCGCACGTGCAGGCGCGCACGGCGGGGCAGGTGCGGGTGAGGGTCAGGAACCCGCGCTTCCAAAAGGTGCGGCTGGACTTCCGGGTGCGCTTCCTTCCCGGCTGCGACTTCAACCACTGCCGCGAGACGCTGCAGGCGGAGCTGCTGCGGGTGCTCTCGCCGTGGGCGTTCGATCCCGAGCGGCCCGTGTCGTTCGGGGGCACCGTGTACCGCTCGGCGCTGCTGGACTTCGTGGAGGAGCGCCCGTACGTGGACTACGCCACCGACTTCCGCATGTACACCTTTGAGGGCGACGCCCCCGCCGGCGCCGACGTGGGCGAGGCGCGGCCGGAGACGCCGGACACGCTGCTGGTGTCCGACCGGGCCCACCGCATCGAGCTGGCGCCATGACGACGGACACCCCCGTGCTCCCCACGCCCGCCACGCTCCCCCGCCTCGCGCCCGGCGACCCGGCGCTCGACCACCGGGCGCTCTTTGCCCTGGGGGTGGAGGAGGTGCGGCGCACGGCCCACCGCACCTGGACCGACCACAACGTCCACGACCCGGGGATCACCACCCTGGAGCTGCTGGCCTACGCGCTCACCGACCTGGCGTACCGCGCGGGCTTCCCCATCCAGGACCTGCTGGCGTCGCCCACGGGGAACGCGGAGCGGATGGCGGAGCGGTTCCCCACCCCGCGCCGCCTGCTCACCACGCGCCCCTTCACCGTGGAGGACTACCGCAAGGTGGTGATCGACCTGCCGGGGGTGAAGAACGCGTGGGTGCTCCCCGCGTCGCTCACCTACCACGCGGACACGCTGCGCGGCGTGCTCCTCGCCGCGCCGCCGGCCGACCCGCTGGGCGTGGTGCCGGTGCAGATCCGCGGGCTGTACCGCGTGCTGGTGGAGTTCATGGACGATGTTCCCTCCAGAGAGCACCCCGCCATCCTGGACGCCGCCCGCCGCGTGCTCCACGCCAACCGCGGGCTGTGCGAGGACTTCGTTCACTTCACCTCCGTCAACACGCAGTGCTTCGTCCTCTGCGGCGAGGTGGAGCTGGAGCCGGGCGCACCCGTGGAGGAGACGCACGCCGAGATCCTCTTCCGCGTGCAGGAGTACCTCTCGCCCCCCGTAGGCCAGTACTCGCTGGACGAGATGCGCGCGCGCACCGGGCCGGGCGGCGAGCCGTACACCACCGAGGAGATCTTCGACGGGCCGGCGCTGCAGCACGGCTTCATCGACGACGTGGAGTTGGAGGGCGCCGGCCTGCGCACCGAGCTGCGCCTCTCCGACGTGATGAGCGTGGTGATGGACGTGCGCGGCGTGCGCAACGTGCGCGACCTGGTGATCACCCCCCTGCGCCGCCCCCCGCCGGACAGCAAGTGGGTGATCCCGGTGCGCGCCGGCCGCAAGCCGGTGCTGGACCGCCCCTCGTCGCGCCTGGTCTTCTACAAGCGCGGCATGCCCTTCGTGGCCGATGCCGCCCGCGCGGAGAGCCGCTACCTGGAGCTCGCCACGCGGGCCGCCGCGCGCGTGGAGGGTTCGCCGGCCATGGACTACCCCGTCCCGCTGGGACGCTTCCGCGACCCGGGCGCCTACTACTCCTTCCAGAACCACTTCCCGGCCATCTACGGGCTGAGCGAGGAGGGCGTGGTGGGCGTGGCGCCGGACGAGCGGGGGCGGCGCGAGGTGCTGGCGCAGCAGCTCAAGGCGTACCTCCTCTTCTTCGACCAGGTGCTGGCCGGCGCCTCCGCGCAGCTCGGCCGCCTGGGCGAGCTCTTCTCCACCGACCCGGAGGCGGGGCTCACCTACTTCCACCCGCGCGTCACCTCGTTCCGCGGCCACGAGCGCATCTACGGCGCGAACGCGGGCGAGGTGCTCAAGAGCGGGATGGAGGCCCCCGGGGTGCACGTGGACCGGCGCAACCGCTTCCTCGACCACCTGATCGCCCGCTACGGCGAGAGCTTCCAGGACTTCGCGGAGGTGATGCGGACGGAGTTCGGCGCCGGGCCGGAGACGACCATCGCGCCCAAGTGCGCCTTCCTGCGCGAGTACCCGGAGATGGGAGCCGCGCGTCCCACGGCGTACGACTACGCCCGCGACGACGACGCCTCGCTCTGGAACAGCTCCAACATCTCGGGGCTGGAGCGGCGCCTGGCGCACCTGCTGGGCATCCGCACCACCGAGCGCCGCAACCTCAGCGACGTCGCCTACGACATCTACGCCGAGGTGGACGCGTCTCCCGGCGACGAGTTCCGCTTCCGCGTCCGCCACCCGGTGACGCGCAAGATCCTGCTGAGCAGCAGCACCCGCTACGCCACCCAGGAAGCCGCGCGCCTGGAGATGCGCCGCGCCATCCACTTCGCCTCCACCCCCGCGGGCTACCAGCGCAAGACGGCGTCGGACGGCCGCTGGTTCTTCAACGTGATCGACGACGGGGGCGAGGTGCTCGCGCGCCGCATCGAGTCGTTCGAGCTGGAGGAGCAGATGGAGGCCGCCATCCAGGGCCTCATCGCGCACCTCCGCGACCGCTACGGCGAGGAGGGGATGTACCTGATCGAGAGCATCCTCCTCCGCCCGTTGCAGGACGGCGACCCCTTCCTCCCCATCTGCCCGGACCCGGGTTGCACCGACTGCGCGGACGAGGACCCGTACTCGTACCGCATCCACGTGATCCTCCCCGCCTACGCGGGGCGCTTCACGGACATGGAGTTCCGCCGCTGGGCCGAGCAGGTGATCCGCGAGGAGACCCCCGCCCACATCCAGCCCCGCGTGTGCTGGATCGGCCGCGACGACATGGCCGCGCTGGAGTCCCTCTACCGCGACTGGCTCCACCTGCGCGCCGGCCGCGACGTCCCCAACCGCGACCAGCGCCTGCTCGACTTCACCCGGCTCCTTTTCCGTGTAAAGAACGTCTACCCGCCCGCCAGCCTCCACGGCTGCAGCGCCCCCGAGGGCACGGACAAGTTCATCCTGGGGCGCACGGCGATTTGAGAAGAAGTGCGTGAGTGCGTTAGTGCGTGAGTGCGCTCCCGGGGCGGGCGACTGAAGTCGCTGCAACGACTACACGAAGTCCCCCTGCGGGGACTACAGGGTTCCCGCTGATGCTGAAAGACCAGTCCGCGCAGCGGACTTCGCGTGGTTCCAGCGGCGAATTTATTCGCTCGTGGCCTCGGCCTGACGAACCGCCAGCCGGTTGATCGGATGATGCCATGCCCCACCGCGACGCGAGGGTGGCGGTGTGGCCGCAAGGCACGGGCACGATGAATCGCGCCCCTACCAGTACGCAGCCGACATAGAGATACAGGCGGCGGGAGAGAACCCAGCGGCCACCGATACGGAAACGCGGCCAGCAAGAGGCAACCACCCCGCGCCGATACAGAGAATGCGCCCCCCTCTCCCATTTATGGGAGAGCGGGGGACGGGGGGCGAGGGCCCCTCTCAGCCCGCTCGACCCACGCACTAACGCACTAACGCACTAACGCACTAACGCACTAACGCACTAACGCACTAACGCACTAACGCACTAACGCACTTCCTTCCCTGGAGCTGGCCATGGCCGTGACACCCGTACACCGCAGCCTGCAGGCGATCGCGGACAGCTACAGCGTCTTCGAGCAGGACCAGGTCCTGACGGCCGGGCAGCTCAACTCGCTGGCGGACTACGCCGACGACCAGACGCGGCTCACGCGCGTGCGCCTGCTGGGGGTGGGCGTGGTGTGCGGGCTGCGCGTGTCGCTGGGCGGCGGGCAGGTGCGCGTTACGCGCGGCGTGGGCGTGACCAGCGACGGAGACATCCTCGCGCTGGACGCGGACACCACGTTCGACCGCTGGCGCCCCTACGACGCGTCGCGCCCCGCCTACCCGCCGCTCTACCCGGGCGGCGACTTCCGCCAGCCCATGATCCCCGCGTTCGAGCTGGTGCGCGCGGGGGAGCAGGTGCGCGGGGCGCAGGCGCTGGGCACCCTCCCCTCCGCGCCGGGCGGACGCGCGCTGGACGCAATGAGCGCCGTCTTCCTCATGGAAAGCTACGTCCACGACGAGGACCTCTGCTCCGGCACGGACTGCGACAACCTGGGCCGCGACGCCCTGCACACCCCCCGGCTGCTCCTGGTGGCCACCGACGCCGCGGGCCCGTTCACCGAGACGGTCGCCACCCCCGCCGGCGCCTTCCGCTCGCTCCCGCCCGTGGTGGCGGCGCGCCCCGCGATCCCCGCGGCGGTCGCGTCCGCGAGCGCGCTGGCCACTCACTACCGCCCCGCGTGCGTAACCACGCACAACCGGCTGGTGGACGCGCTGGGGCGCATCTGGCCCGCGGCGGGCGCCTTCCTGGGCGGCTACTTCGCGGCCGACCCGGCGCGGGGGTGGACGGACCGGCTGGTGGCCATCCAGGGCCAGTTCGGCGGCGCGGGGGCGGGGATCCAGTACTACTACGACCTCCTGCGCGACGTGGTGGACACGTACAACGACTTCCGCGAGCACCTGTTCGGCGACAACACGCTGTGCGCGCCGGACGTGGGGAGCTTCCCCAAGCACCTGCTGCTGGGCGCGCTGGTGCCGGGCACCAGCACCGCGGACCGGCGCACGGGCTTCTACCCGTCGCCCCTCACCGGCCGCTCGTCCGGCGAGATCGACCACGCGGGGTTCCTGCTGCGCAAGCTGGACGCGATGCTGGCGCGCTTCCAGATCCCCACCGGCTCCACGGTGGTCACCCGCGTCACGCCCACCGTGGGGGAGGACCGGCCGCTGGAGGACCGCGCCATCCCCTACTACTACCAGCCGGGCACCGCGGACCCCATCCACCGCCGCTGGAGCTACGCGCTCGCCCGGCGGGGGATGGAGGCCTACAGCTACTCGTACCACGCCGGCACGTACCAGGCGCAGGGCGGCGCCGCCAGCCCGTTGGGGTCGCAGATCGGCCGCTTCTCCGCCTTCCGCGTGGAGGGGCACCTGGGGCGGCCGGTGAACCTGGTGCTCCCCGACCTGGAGACGCAGATCCGCGCCAACAACCTCCCCTTCACGGTGAGGGCGGTGCTGCTGGGCAACAACCGCGGCAACATCGTGGTGAGGCCCCCGCGCGGCATCAGCGACCTCCACCACCTGCACGGGCTGGTGCGCAAGGACCTGTCGCTGCGGCTGTCGGAGGTGGAGAGCTTCAGCGACGGGCTCACGGAGCGCACCAACGTGGGGGTCACGGCGGGCGTCGCCGGGCGCGAGGACCCGGACCGGCTGGGGATCAGCGTGGCCACCGGCGCGCTGGGCGGCTCGGTGAAGCAGAGCGCGGAGAAGGCGCGCGTGGCGCTGGACCTGGACTACGCCACGTACGCCACGGACCCCGTGAGCTGGCAGGGGCACATGGGCTCCGCGCTGGAGGGCGCGGCCACCATGCGCAGCCAGATCGGCCACGTGGCGCGCACCGAGTTCGTGAGCCCGTACGACACGCTCATCAGCAGCACCCACGCGTACTGGCTCCCGTACATCGACCACACGCTCAAGACCCGCGACGAGGTGGAGGACGACCGCCTCCTCTTCAGGAGCTTCGCGGAGGAGCACCCGCACCTGGAGCACACGGGCACGGTGCCGCGCGGCGGTACGCTGGTGCTGGCGTACGACCAGGCGGGGACGGTGGTGGCCGATTTCGCCCTGCCGTACCACATCCACCAGGCGCCCGTGGAGGAGGAGCCGGAGGTGGAGACCACCCCCACGCCCGGCTTCCGGCCGCCGGTGCTCATCGACCTCCCCGTCACCATCATCCCGTCGCGGCCCGTGATCTTTGAGGAGGAGTGGGTCAAGCACGCGCCCGACCTGAAGGTGATCGACGACTTCATCCTCACCAACCAGGGGCGCCTGGACGACTTCATCAACAGCGGCCAGCTCCAGATCGAACGCGAGATCGCCTCGCTGAGCGAGGTGATCAACGTGGCGATCGAGGGGCAGTCCAAGGTCATCGACGCCAAGTTCGCCGGGCAGGACAAGCTGATCGAGACCGTGGGCAACACGCAGATCGGCGTGCTGCGCGACTCGGTGGAGATCGTGAAGAGCATCTCCACGGATTCCGTGCGGCAGTTCGGCGACTCCGTGGTGGGCGGGATGATAGCGGAGGCCGACGCGCTGGACTTCAAGCTGAAGTCGCTGGAGGAGCAGTTCAAAGACCCCAGGATCACCGAGGACGTGCGCGGCTTCATCGAGGAGCAGATCGGCGTCACGCAGGAGGCGCTCGGCGCGTCGGCCGTGCGGATGGCCACCTACCTGGACAAGACGCAGGCTGCCGTGGGCGCGGGCACCGAGGGCGATCTTGTCGTCCAGAAGGTGGGGACCGCCATGTCGCGGCTCACCGGGACGGCCGCGCTGGAGACCATGCGGTCCGATCTGGGCAGCATCGCGGAAGGGGCAGTGAACCTGGACCTCAAGAGGTCGCTCGGCGGCTTCGGGTTCTGAGCGTGACGCCGCACCGCATCCGCCGGCAGCGCTGGGAGCTGCGCGCCGCCACCCCCGCCGACGCGTTCGAGGTGCGCCGGCAGCTCCGCGAGGCGTGGGAGCCGGAGCTGCTCCCCGTCTTCGAGCGCGCCTTCGACGCGGCGGCGGGGGGCGCGACGGTGCACATCCCCCGCATCGAGCTGCGCCTTGCGGTGGCGTCGCACGCGGAGCTGGCGGAGCTCCTGCCGGGGCTGATCGAGGCGGCGCTCGCGGAGCAGCTCCGCGACCTGGCCCGGCCTGTGGTGCCGGGCACGGACGATTCCGCCGCGGCCGCGGGGCCGTTCGCCACGCTCGTGCACTACCTGCGCACGGGCGCGCTCCCCTGGTGGGGCGCGGGGGCGTCGCTGGCGGAGGCGGCGGGGGTGCTGCGCGGGTGGGCCCGCCGGGAGCGCACGCGCGTGCTGGCGCTGGCGGCGGAGGACGAGTCGTTCTGCTTCCGTCTGCTTCAGTTGCTGGATGATGCGGACGACGTGCTCCCGCCCTCCGCGCCGGCCGAGTGGCGGGATGCCGTCGCACGTCTGCTGGCGCCGGCGGGTGCGCAGCCTCCCTCGCGCTACACGCGGCTGCGCGTGGCCGCCGCGCTCGTGTCCCGCGCGCTGTCCGGGTCCGCGCCGGGCGCGCTGCCGGACCCCGCGCCGCTCGCGGGTGTCGCCGCGGACGCGGGGGAGCGCGCGGCCGTGCGGGCGCTGCTGGCCTCCGTGCCCGCCGCGCCGCCGGCGTGGTCGCCGATGCGAGCGGGCGAAGCCGTCCGTGCGTCCCGCGCCCCGCACCCCCCCGATCCCGCCGCGCCGCGCACCCCAGCCGAGCGGCCCGCCGCGCCGGATGCGCCTGCGGATGCACAGGCCCGCACAGCAGATGACCCGGTCCGCGGGCACGCACCGGCGCCATCCGCCGCGCCCGCCGTCCGCGCGGACGCCGCACAGGAGCCAACCACCGCACCTCGACGCCCGGACACCGAGCCCGAGTCGCTCCCCGTGGCGCACGCGGGGCTCATCCTGCTCCACCCGTTCATCGCCCCGCTCTTCACCCACACGGGCGTGGCGCGCGACGGGGCGATCGCGCCGGAGATGCTGCCGCGCGCGGCGGCGCTGCTCCACTACCTGGCCGCGGGGGAGCGCGAGCCGTTCGAGCTGGAGCTCGGGACGATCAAGGTGCTGCTGGGGCTGACTCCCGACGCGCCGCTCCCCGTAGCGGCCGGGCTGCTGCGCCCGGGCGACGCGGAGGAGGCGGAGGCGCTGCTGGAGTCGGTGGTGAGCCACTGGAAGGCGCTGCGCGGCACCTCGGTGGAGGGATTGCGCGGGTCGTTCATCGCCCGCGCGGGGCTGCTGCAGCGCGCGGACGAGGGTTGGCGGCTGCGGGTGGAGCCGTCGGGCTTCGACGTGCTGCTGCACCACCTGCCCTGGAGCTTCGCGGTGGCGCGGCTCCCCTGGATGCCCAAGCCGGTGCACACGGAATGGACGACGCACTGACCGGCAACGCCCGCGACCTGGGCGAGGAGCTGGAGTGGCTCACGGACGTGCTCAAGGCGCGGCTCTCCGGCTACTTCCAGATGGCGGAGCCCCGCCCCGCGCCGCTCCAGATCCCGCCGCCGGAGCCGGGCGACAGCGCGTTCGGCCACTTCGTGCGCGGGCTTACGGCGCAGGAGCGGATGGTGCTGGCGCTGGCGCTGATCCCCCACGTGAAGCCGCAGCTCCTGGACGTGCTCTGGGCGCGCGATCCGGACACGGAGCGGGGGTTCACCGCGTTCGGCGGGTGGCACGGGAGCACGCACGGCGGCTTCATCCCCACGGGCGAGACGGCGGCGTTCGTGGTGGCGGGCGACGACCTGGCGGAGCGCTTCCGGCTGGGCGCCCTGTTCGGCGACGACCACGTGTTCGCGCGCGAGGGCGTGCTGCGCCTGGCCAGCGCATCGCCCGCCGAGCCGGGGCTGAGCGGCGCGCTCACCCTCTCGGCCGAGGCGCTGGCGCGCTTCACGGTGGGGGGCGGGCGCAGGCCGTCGTTCGGCAGCGACTTCCCGGCGCGCCGCATCGAGACGGAGCGGCCGTGGACGGACCTGGTGCTCCCCGCCGCCACGCTCGACCAGTTGGACGAGGTGAAGCACTGGCTGATGCACGGCGGCACGCTGCTGGGCGAGTGGGGGATGCGCGCCAAGCTGCGCCCCGGCTTCACCAGCCTCTTCCACGGGCCGCCGGGCACGGGCAAGACGCTCTCCGCCTGCCTCCTGGGCCGCCAGTGCGGGTGCGACGTGTACCGCATCGACCTCAGCATGGTCGTATCGAAGTACATCGGCGAGACGGAGAAGAACCTGGCGCGCGTCTTCGACATGGCCGAGGACCGCCGCTGGATCCTCTTCTTCGACGAAGCCGACGCCCTCTTCGGGCGCCGCACGCGGGTGGAGAGCTCGCACGACCGCTACGCCAACCAGGAGGTCAGCTTCCTCCTGCAGCGCATCGAGGAGTTCGACGGCGTGGTGATCCTGGCCTCCAACCTCAAGGGGAACATCGACGACGCGTTCGTGCGCCGCTTCCACTCGGTGATCTCCTTCCCCATGCCGCGCCCCGCCGAGCGGCGCCGCATCTGGGAGAAGGCCTTCCCCGAGCGCGCCGAGCTGGGCCGCGGCATCGACCTGGGCCAGCTCGCCGAGAAGCACGAGCTCTCCGGCGGCACCATCATGAACGTCGTGCGCTACTCCTCCCTCCGCGCCCTGAGCCGCGGCGACTCCACCATCCTGCTGGCGGACGTGGAGGAGGGGATCCGGCGCGAGTTCCTCAAGGAAGGGAGAACGGCGTAGGGCTCACACAGAGGCACAGAGGCACAGAGAGACAGCGTGGAGACCATCCGCAGCAAGACCGTGCAGCGAGCCGCCATCGTGCGCCCCGCCGCCGTGCCGGCCCCGGCCGCGCGGCGCGTGCAGGCGTCGTCGCTGCGCGTGTCGTCGCCGGCGGATGCGGCGGAGAAGGAGGCGGAGGCCACGGCCCGGCGGGTGGTGGCGATGCCGGAGAGCGGCGTGCGGGACGGCCGCAAGACGGCGTCGCCGCACGTGGCGCGCTTCGCGGGGGCCATGCGGCAGCCGGAGGAGGTGCAGCGCAAGGGCGAGGGGGCGCCCAACGTGGGGGCCAACGTGGCGGCGGAGATCCAGGCGGCCAGCGGCTCCGGGTCGCCGCTGCCGCTGAGCGTGCGGCGCTTCATGGAGCCGCGCTTCAAGGCCGACTTCAGCGGCGTGCGCATCCACACGGGCGAGAAGTCCGCCAAGCTCAACCGCCAGCTCAACGCGCGCGCGTTCGCGGTGGGCGAGCAGATCTTCTTCGGGCGCGGCCAGTTCCGCCCGGAGACGGCGGAGGGGCGGGAGCTGATCGCGCACGAGCTCACCCACACGGTGCAGCAGGGGGCCGCGCCGCCGCAGGCCCGGCGCAGCGAGGACGTCTCCGTGGCGCAGCAGTCGCCGCGGCAGGTGCAGCGGCTGGGGCTGAGCGACGCGCTCGATCACTTCGCGGGGGCGGCCAACGCCATCCCGGGGTTCAGGATGTTCACCATCGTCCTGGGCGTGAACCCCATCAACATGAGCCGCGTGGAGCGCAGCGCGGCCAACATCCTTCGCGCGCTGGTGGAGTTCATCCCCGGCGGCGCGCTGATCGTGGCGGCGCTGGACAACTACGGCATCTTCGAGAAGGCCGGCACCTGGGTGGAGCAGCAGATCAAGGCGCTGGGGATGACCGGCTCCCTGATCCGCGATGGCATCGACCGCTTCCTGGACTCGCTGAGCTGGTCGGACATCTTTGACCTGGGCGGCGTGTGGGAGCGCGCCAAGTCCATCTTCACCGAGCCCATCGGCCGCATCATCGACACGGCCAAGTCGATCGGCATCGGCATCATCACCTTCGTCAAGGACGCCATCGTGCGCCCCCTGGCCGGGCTGGCGGAGGGCACGCGCGGCTACGACCTGCTCAAGGCCGTGATGGGCAAGGACCCCATCACCGGCGACGCCTTCCCGCGCAACGCGGACACGCTGATCGGCGGCTTCATGAAGCTGATCGGCCAGGAGGAGGTGTGGGGCAACCTCAAGAAGGCCAACGCGGTGGCGCGCGCCTGGGCCTGGTTCCAGGGCGCCCTGGCCGCGCTGATGGGCTTCGTGGAGGCCATCCCGGCCACCTTCATGACGGCCGTGAAGTCGCTGGAGATCGCGGACCTGGTGCTGCTGCCGCGCGCCTTCGCCAAGGTGGCGGGGGTGTTCGGCAACTTCATCGGCAGCTTCATAAGCTGGGCCGGCAACGCCGTGTGGAACCTGCTGGAGATCGTGTTCGACGTGGTGAGCCCGGGGGCGTTCGGCTACATCAAGAAGACGGGCGGCGCGCTGAAGTCCATCCTGCGCAACCCGCTCCCCTTCGTGGGCAACCTGGTGAAGGCGGCCAAGCTCGGCTTCTCCAACTTCGCCGCCAACTTCGGCACGCACCTCAAGGCCGGGCTCATCGAGTGGCTCACGGGCTCCATGCCCGGCATCTACATCCCCAAGGCCTTCTCGCTGGGCGAGATCGTCAAGTTCGTGTTCTCGGTGCTGGGGATAAGCTGGGCCAACATCCGCGCCAAGCTGGTGAAGGCCGTGGGCGAGACGGCGGTCACCGTGCTGGAGACGACCTTCGACGTGGTGTCCACCCTGGTCACGCAGGGGCCGGCGGCGGCGTGGGACAAGATCAAGGAGCAGCTCGGCAGCCTCAAGGACATGGTGATCGGCGGCATCACGGACTTCGTGGTGGACGCGGTCACCAAGAAGGCCGTGCCCAAGCTGCTGGCCCTGTTCATCCCCGGCGCCGGCTTCATCTCCGCCATCCTGACGATCTACGACACCGTGATGGTGTTCGTGAACAAGATCTCCAAGATCGCGCAGGTGGTCACGGGCTTCATCAACTCCATCGTGTCCATCGCCTCGGGCGCCATCGGGGCCGCCGCGTCGCGGGTGGAGAACACGCTGGCGGGGCTCCTCTCGCTGGCCATCAGCTTCCTGGCGGGCTTCGCGGGGCTCGGCAACGTGTCCGCCAAGCTGATGGGGATCATCAACAGCAAGGTGCGCGCGCCCATCGACAAGGCGCTGGACGCGATGGTCGCCTGGATCGTGGCCACGGCCAAGAAGCTCGGCAAGTTCCTGGTGAAGGGCGCCAAGAGCGTGGTGGACGCCGTCTCCACCTGGTGGAAGACGCGCGTGCCCTTCACCTCGCACAAGGGGAAGTCCCACAAGCTCTTCTTCTCCGGCGAGGGCGAAGGCGCGCGGCTCAAGGTGGCCAGCGCGGAGATGTTCACGGAAGAGTTCATCGCGCGCGTGGAAGCCGTGTTCGCGGCCGACCCGCAGGCCAAGGCGTTCGGCGCCACGTACCTGTCGCGCGCACGGGGGAAGAAGGCGGACGTGGACCGCGCGAAGTCCATGGTGGAGCAGGCCCGGAAGGGCCAGCTCGTGGGCGTGAAGATGTACGAGAAGAAGCTGCAGGAAGCGGTGGGCTACCTGGCCGTCGAGGTGGGGTTCCTGGTGGACCTGCTCCCGGAGAACCAGGTCACCACCCTGGAGGTGCAGGCCGGCGACTTCGTCTCCATCCCGTACAGGGGCACCACGCGGCGCGCCGAGATCCTCACGATCTCCAAGGACCGGCTCCACTACTACATGGATGCCCTGTCCGAGCAGGGCACCCTTACCACCACGAGTTTCCTGGCACGGTGGAAGAAGGACATCGTGCCGTCGCCGGAGAAGGGCTCGCGGGAGACGTACGTGGGCTCCACGCCCGGGAAGGCCTCCGCCACGGGCCGTACGCTGATCCGCGTGGTGTACCTGGAGGCGAAGCCCACGCGCATCCGCACCACGGAGAAGGGGGTGGTGGAGGTGCGCTGGAACGACAGCGACCCGGACAGTTGGCACCCCCTGGCGGACTGCGACATGAGCCACCACCCTACAGACGCGGTGGACTACTGGAACGACACGGGCCGCCTCTACGGGCCCAAGGCGCCCGAGGTGCGCGCCTGGATGCTGGACTACAAGAACTACATGCTGGAGCCCGCCTCCATCAACCGGAGCCGCGCCTCCAAGAACAACTCGCGCTACAAGCACCCCTGACGAGGCACATTGCGGGATCGATACACATCGCTGTTCGCCGCGCCCGGCGCCGCGCCGGTGGAGCTGGGCGCCCTTCACCTCCCCACGGGCCGCCTGTACTGCTGCGACCCCTTCCTCAGCGACGAGGTGGCGCCCCTCACGCGCCAGGTGCCGCCCGGCACGTACCCCGTGCGTCTGGCGGCGCCCGCCTTCCACGGGTGGGGGAGGCGCGTGGCCGCCGCGGTGCTCGTGCTCTCCGATGCGCCGCCCGTGGCCTGGGAAGACGCCGTGCACGGAGCCGGCGGCACCTCCGAGTTCCGCGTGGACGCGGGCCTGGCGTGCTTCATGGACGCCGCCACGCGCGACGAGTTCGAGCGCGAGATCGCCGCCTTCTACGAGCGCGCGCCGGACGACAACTACTACGACACGGTGCTCGCCCCCCTCTTCGCCCTCAGCGCCGACCCGGAGCGCCCCACCCACGCCGGCGACTGGACCCTGTACCAGCCTCCCGCCGCCACGGGCAACGTCGCGATGTTCGCCAGCGGCGTGGGCGACGGCGTCTACCTGGCCCACTGGGGCCTGGACGAGCGTGGCGCCCCCGCCGTGCTCATGGTGGACTTCGAGGTCGAGGACCTGGAGCTGTAGCGGGAAGTCCTGAGTGCCTAGTGCCTAGTGCCTGGTAACCGCGGTTCAGGACTCAGGATTTGGGCCGAATCCGGGTGAATCGCCCGGTGCCGAGAGGGCCCCCACCCCCCGACCCCCTCCCCGCGTGCGGGGGAGCGTGGGGAGGGGGCGCATCTGCTGCCTCGTCACCCAATCTGGTTTTTCATCCAGGCCGCGGCTCCCCCGGCCCCTCGTTCCCGCACGCCAGCGTGGAAATCGCCCCCTCCCCACGCTCCCCCGCATTGCGGGGGAGGGGGTCGGGGGGTGGGGGCCCTCTCGGCTCCGCTTCCCCGCGCTGGCGCGGAATCCGCATCAGCCGCGCGCTCCACTACGGGCAAACGATCTACGGGGGAAGCAAAGATGGCGTACGCGGTGATCCAGTTCCTGGAAGCGGGCGAGAGGAAGGCGACGCTGTGCCGCACGCGGAACGGCCAGCCCACCGGCGCGGACGGCGTGATGGACCCGCTCAGCATCTTCATCGAAGAGACCTCGCACCAGATGCTCACGCAGGGCTCGCCGGGCGCGCTCTACTTCGCGCAGCTCTTCGCGGCGCGCGAGATCGAGGCGGGGCGCGAGGTGCGCGTGCTGGGCGGTGTGGGGGAGATGGGGATCACGGCGGCCGAGATGGAGGCGCTCACCGGCCAGGGCTACTACTACGAGGTGTCGGTGGGGCGGGAGGGGGAGCGCGACGTGCCGCAGGTGCTGGCGAGCGGGATCGAAGACGCGTTCTCGCGCAGAGACACGGAGGCACGGAGCTGACCTCGTCTCCGTGCCTCTGTGTCTCTGTGTGAGCCCAATCAGTTGTCCGGACGGATGCGGACCGTGAGGTCCCTGCTGCGGATGACGGTCTCGCCGGTGCGCGGGTCGCGCGTGACGGTGACGGGGGCGCCGCGCACCTCCACGTCCGCGCCGCCCACGGCGCCGGAGTAGCGCAGGCGCTGCGACGCGGCCGGCGATGACGGGCGCGCGGTGGACACGCGGGCGTCCGGGCGGCGGGTGGCCAGGATCTCCGCCGTCTGCTGGCGGCCGTTGCGGGTGAACGACCATCTCACGCGCTGCCCCGGCGCCACCGACCCGAAGCGGCGCCACGCCGGCGCGGTGGTGAGCGCGAGCCCGTCGATGTGGGTGAGCCGGTCGCCGCGCTGGAGGCCGGCGCGCGACGCCGGGCTCCCGGGCTCCACCGACTCCACCCGCGGCAGCGAGCGGAAGGTGAAGCGGTTGCGCCCCCGCTCCTGCCGGATCTCGCAGTTCTCGCAGCCGATCCCGAACCCGAACCACCCGCCCGGCAGGAAGTCGGGCGGCGACGGCGGCGTGGCGGGCGTGGGCGGCGTCGGCGGCGTGGGAGGCACGCGCGGGGCCGGTGCCACCCGCGGGGTGGGAGCCGGGCGGGGCGGAGCCGGCGGCGCCGGGGGCGCGTCGATCACCTCCACGTCGTGAAGCTCGATACTCTCCACCCGCGGCGGGCGCGGAGCCTGCGCGGGCCGCGGAGGGCGCGGCGGCCGGGGCGGCGGCGGGCCCCCGAGCGAGGCGTGGCACTGCGCCCCGGGCACCACCCGCACGTCGCGGTTGAGCCCTTCGCGGCGGATGGTGAGCGTGGCGGCGCGCCCCGGCGCCAGCGCGGCGAAGCGGCGCCCCCCCTCGGCGGTGGTGATGGGCGCGCCGTTGATGGCCACCAGCACGTCGCCGTCGCGCAGCACCCCTGCGGTGGGCCCGTTGGGGCGGATGCGGTTGAGCCTGAGCTCCGTCCCCGTGCGGAACGACTGGATCACGTCGTCGCTCACCTGGATGTGGCAGTCCCTGCACTCCAGGCTGGACACCCCCAGGTCCGCGAACCGGCACGCCTGCTGCGCCGCGCCCGGAACCGCGATCAGTGTGGCGAGCGCGGCGGCCCACCGGAAGTTGGCGATGTAGGTGGTCATGGGTCTCTCGGTTGTCGGGAACGTCTCTGGTGCGTGAGTGCGTGAGTGCGTGAGTGCGTTGTACAGCAGTTGAGCGCACTAACGCACTCACGCACTCACGCACTCACGCACTTCTTTTCAAAACCAAACGACCTGCCGCTTCGCCGCGGAGTCGGGCCGCGCCGTGGTGCGCGCGCGGTCGTACCCCGCCAGGATGCCGCTCGCCACCGGGTCGTCGGGGGCGATGCGGACCAGCTCGCCGGCGGCGGCGCGCAGGCCGCGGATGGCGACCTCGCGGGCCTGGGCGGCCTGGGCGGGCTGCGCCGTGTCCGCCAGGGAGGCCAGCTTGCCCAGGGCGTGGACGTAGGCCGTGCCCGTCTGCTGCACCATCAGGGCGGCCTGGCGGGTGTTCTCGGCCTGGATCTGCGCCACCAGGCGCTCGGTGGAGCGGGCGCCCATCCACTGGCCCACGGCGATCCCGCTGGTGAACAGCGCCATCGACGCGGCCACCGCGCCCCCGATCCACGCGGCGGGGAACCGGCGGCGGGCGGCGGGAGCGTCCAGGGCGCCGCGCTCGCGGAGGGCGCGCACCGTGCGCTCCTCCAGCATCCGCCCCGGCTCGCGCTCCCGGGGGAGAGCGGCGAACAGGGCGCGCTCCTCCGGCGCCAGGTCATCGGGGCCTTCGCACTGCATGGTCATACGGTCCTCGTGGGCGCGGGTTCGAGCAGGTTGCGCATCGCCCGCCGCGCGCAGGATAGCTGGCTCTTGGAGGTGCCGGGCACCACGCCCAGCATCGCCGCGATCTCTTCGTGTGTGTAGCCCTCCACGTCGTGAAGCACCAGCACGGCGCGGTACCCGGCCGGGAGCAGCTCCAGCGCCCGCTCCAGGTCGATCCGCTCCCCCAGTGCCGGTGGCGCGCGCCACGGCTCCGGAACGCTCTCCGGGTCGGCCTCCCACCGCCCGCGGCGGCGGAGGAGCCCCCGCGCCACGTTCAGCCCGATCCCGGTGAGCCAGGTGGCGAACGCCGCCTCCCAGCGGAAGTCCCCCAGCCGCTCCGTGGCGCGGATCCAGGTTTCCTGCACCACGTCCTCCGCGTCCTGCTCGTCGCCCCCCAGCACACGCAGCACCACCTGGAAGAGGCGCGGCGTGTGCCGCCGGTAGAGCTCGCGGAACGCTTTCTCGTCGCGACGCTGGAGGAGGGCGTCGGCGAGTTCGCGGTCCGGGGCGGGAGCGGGCGGAGCTGCGGTCGCGGGTGTCATCACCAGATAAGTAGCACGGCGCCGCCGAAAGGTTGTATGAAAAAAAATCTCACACAGAGGCACAGAGGCACAGAGACGAATTCATCTCTGTGCCTCTGTGCCTTCGTGTGAGACCGCAGTCTCAATCACGCGGTGGGCGCACCTTCTTGAACCGGGCTCGCGCGTCTGGGCGCAGCACGCGCAGGTGATCCGCTCCGGTGTTGATGATGATCGCCGCCGCGCTGGCGGCCTCCTCGACGACCGCCTGGTCCACATCGTCCTCGGGCTCGTATTCCAGCGCGTGCCGATGGGTGCGCAGGCCGTTCATCGCGTCGAGAGCCGATCGCAGCTCGGGCTCCGTCACCAGCGCCCGCGCCAGGTCGAACGTGACGAAATGGTGCCCCTCGCCGCCCCGCGGACGGTAGCCGCCTGCGCGCACGATCGCGGTCGCGGCGATCCGGCCCGCGTCGTAGGCCCGTACCAGCCTGGCGTCCAGGCTCGCGCTCGCCAGCCTCGCGTCGGCATACGCGACGACTGCCTTTCCCCAGAACGCAGCCACCTCATCGTCGCCGGCGGGGCGTGTCTCGGCCCGTCCGCTCTCGATGTGCCGCTCAATCGTGGGATCAGGCGACAAGGGCGTCCTCCGATCCGATCAGCCACGCTTTGGGCCCGCTCATCGCTTCGCGAAGAAATGGGCTCCCGCGGCCCAGCTTCTCCGCCAGGGTAGCCGGAGTGAACCGCTTGACGTCGAGCGGGCGGTCGAGGAGCGACTCGGCTTCGATCATCGCCCGCCCGATGGCCGCGGCGGGCATCCCCTCCTCCACGATCAGCACGTCCACGTCGCTCCCCTGGCGGGCGCCGCCGCGGATCGTGGAGCCGAACACGAAAGCGGCCTTGATCCCGGGTACGTCCCGCAGCACCTCTCGCACCACATCCACGGGATCGCCGTGCTCGCGAAGCAGGGTGCGGAATGCCGTCCAGCTCGGGTGCCCCGGGACCGGATCGAAGTAGACTCTGCCATCCTCTTCCACGCGGCGGACCAGCCCCAGCGCTTCGAAGCGGCGAAGCTCACGCTGCAACGCGCCCGTCCCCATATCCGTGTGCTCCCGCAGCGCACGGACGTGGAGGCGCTCGGCGGGATGCACCAGAAAGTGGATCAGCAGCCGGACCGTCCCCCCGCCCAGCAGGTCTCGAATGTCGCCCATGTGATCTCGATCGTGTTCGCTGGTGTACCCAAATTTGGTACGCCCGGCTGTCCGAGTCAACCACGCGCGAACGCACAGAGGCACGGAGAACCGCTCGTTCTCCGTGCCTCTGTGCCTCTGTGTGAGCCTTCTTTTTAGGGGCCTGGGCCCCGCGACTTACCGGCTGATGATGGGATCCGGCGTCGCATCGCGGTCGCACTTGGCGGAGCCGCTGGAGCGCGCGGCGCCCAGCAGCAGCACGCCGGCGGCGTGCGGGGCGGCCATCGAGGTGCCGCTCATGGTGGTGGTGCCGCCGCCCTTGCGCGTGGAAAGGATGCTCACGCCCGGCGCCGCGTAGTCGACCGGCGGGTTGCCCCAGTTGGACCACGACGGCATGCAGTCGTTCACGTCCGTGGCCGAGATGGTGTAGACGTTGAGGCCGTTGACGCGCGACGGGGTGGTGGTGCTCGCCGCCACGCCCTCGTTGCCGGCCGCCAGCACGAACTTGATCCCCTTGGAGGCGGCGGTCTGGATGGCCAGCTCCAGCGTGGCGTTGGAGCCGCTGCCGCCCAGGCTCATGTTGGCCACGTCGCCGCTGCCGCCGTTGGCCGCCACGTAGTTGACCCCGTTCACCACCCCTTCCCACGACCCGCTGCCGCTGTTGCCCAGCACGCGCACCGAGCAGACGAAGGCGTTGGCCGCCACGCCCACCACGTCCACGCCGTTGTTCTTGGCCGCGATGGTGCCGGCCACGTGCGTGCCGTGCCCGTTGCCGTCGCTGGGGCTGGTGCCCGCGAAGTACGTGTGGCACGCCCTGGAGGTGTTCAGGTCCTGGTGCGCCAGGTCGATGCCGCTGTCGATGATCCACGCCGTCTTCCCCGTGCCGTCGCCGGCGCCGCCCACGCGGGCGATCCCCCACGGCGTGGCCTGCGAGCCGCCCCCGCCGCCGCCCGGACGCGCCAGCCCTTCCACCGGGTGGATGAGCTGCACCGGCCCGTCGCGCTCCACCAGCCGCACGCGCGGGTCGCTGCGCACCGCCGCGATGCGCGCCTCGGGGATCACCGCCGAGAAGCCGCGCGCCGCGTGCTGGCGGAGGTGGCGGATGGCGAACCCGTTGCCGCGCGCCAGCTCCGATGCGGCGGAGCTCACGTCCACGCCGTCGTGGAAGGTGACCAGGTAGACGGGCGCGTTCTCCGAGCGGGCGGCCACCGGGGTCTCGGGGGCGCTCAGGCGGTTGTCCTGGCAGCCGACGACGGCGAGGGCCGCGGCAAGGGCGGCGAAGGGAGTGCTGCGGCGCATGGGCGGGCTCCATCCAGCGTTTCGGAAGGCACGCGGGGCAGGGGGCTCCACGTGGAGTGCACGGGGAGGAGGAGCAAGGCAGGGGCCGGGACCCGGCGTGGCGATGCACAATCGTAAGTGCGCGTTTCGCAACGCATTGCGGGTTGTGGCGGCGTAGGTGTGCCGCGCGGGGGTGCACCAGAATGGTGCGGATGGAACGTGTTGGTGCGCCGGGGGGTTCCCCTTGGGGCAGGGAGGCCGGAAGGCCGCTCTTTCCGCCCGGCGTGCGCCGCGCGTACATTCTCGCGCCGCACTTCCGCGGCTCGTACTCTCCAGCTCCGCACCGATGTCGCAAGCTCGCGAAGTCTCCCGGCTCCCTCCGCCGGGCGCATGAACCATCTTCGACGCTGGGGGCCCGCGGTACTGGGGCTGCTCCTCTTCGCCGCGGCCGGGTACGTGCTCCACCAGCAGCTGCGCGAGGTCAGCTACCGGGAGGTGCGCGCCACGCTCGCCTCCCTGCCGCGCTCCGCTCTGTGGGCGTCGGTGGCGATCTGCGCGGTCAACTACTTCCTGCTCACCGGGTTCGACCTCCTCGGCTTCTACTACATCAGGCGCAAGGTGCCGTGGTGGAAGGTGTCCATCGCCTCCTTCACCGGCTACGCCATCTCCAACAGCGTGGGGTTCGCCCTCATCTCGGGCACCTCCGTGCGCTACCGCTTCTACTCGCGCTGGGGGCTCACGGCGGGCGAGATCTCGCGCATCGTCCTCTTCTACTTCGGCACCTTCTGGCTGGGGCTGCTGGTGCTGGGCGGGTGGAGCCTGGCGCTCGACCCGCACCCCACCCTGAGCGCCGGGTGGGACGCCACGGCGCGCGTGGTGGGGTGGGCGCTGCTGGTCTCCGCCGTCGCGTACTTCACCACCTCCGTGGTCTGGCGCCGCCCCCTCCGCTTCATGCGCTGGAGCTTCCAGCTCCCGCCGCCGGGCATCGTGGCGATGCAGTTCATCCTCTCCACCATCGACTGGGGGCTGGCGGCGGGGATCTTTTACGTGCTGATCCCGCACTCGCAGCTCTCCTTCGCGGACTTCATGAGCGCCTTCCTCACGGCGCAGATGGTGGGGCTGCTGAGCCACGTGCCCGGCGGCGCGGGGGTGTTCGAGGGCACCATGGCCGTGCTGCTGGGCGGGTACCTGACCCCCGAGCAGCTCCTCTCGTCGCTGGTGCTGTACCGGCTGGTGTACTACGTGGGGCCGCTGGGCGTGGCGCTCATGATCCTGGTGGCGGACGAGGTGCGCCAGCGCCGGCACTACTTCGCGCGCTGGACCAGCACCTTCGGGGCGCTGTCGCTCCAGCTCGCGCCCAAGGTGCTGGCGGCCTTCACCTTCGTGAGCGGCGGCGTGCTCCTCTTCTCGGGCGCCACGCCGGGCGAGGAGGGGCGGGTGTACGCCCTCACGCGGGTGCTGCCGCTGGCCGTGGTGGAGGCCAGCTACTTCCTGGGGAGCGTCGTGGGAGTGGGGCTGCTGATCGTGTCCAACGGCGTGGCGCGGCGGCTGGACCTGGCGTACTACACGGCCGCGGCGGGGCTGGCGGCGGGGATCGCCGCCTCCATCCTCAAGGGGGGCGACTACGAGGAGGCGTCGCTCCTCGCCTTCGTGCTGGTGGGGCTCATCCTCAGCCGCCCCGCCTTCGACCGCAAGGCGGAGTTCTTTGACGCGCGCTTCAACCCGGGGTGGATCCTGGCGATGGTGGCGGTGGTGGGGGCCTCGGTGTGGCTCGCCTTCTTCGCCTTCTCGCACGTGGAGTACTCCAGCGAGCTGTGGTGGCGCTTCGCGGCCAACCAGGACGCGCCCCGAGCCCTGCGCGCCTCGGTCGGCGCAACGGTGGCGATCCTGGCCTTCGGCGTCTTCCGCCTCCTGCGCCCGGCCCCGCCCGAGATCGTGCCCCCCACCCCCGACGAGCTGGACGCGGCGTCGGCGGCCATCGAGCGGCAGCCCTCCACCGTACCGTACCTGGTGTACCTGCGCGACAAGTCGCTCCTCTTCAACGAAGACCGCTCCGCCTTCCTGATGTATGGCGTGCAGGGGCGCACCTGGGTGGCCATGGGCGACCCGGTGGGCGAGCACCGGGAAGCCACGGAGCTCATCCGCCGCTTCTTCGGCCGCTGCGACGACTTCGGCGGCATCCCGGTGTTCTACCAGGTGCGAAAGGAGCGCCTCCACCAGTACGCGGACTTCGGCCTCACCTTCGTGAAGCTGGGCGAGGAGGCGTTCGTGGAGCTCCCCTCCTTCCACGTGGACGGGGCGGACCGGAAGCCCTTCCGCCTGGCCCTCAACCGCTTCGCGCGCAGCGGGATGACCTTTCGCGTGGTCCCCGCCGCCGGGGTGCCCGCCCTCCTCCCGCAGCTCGCCGAGGTGTCGGCGGCGTGGCTGGCGCACAAGCGGGCTTCGGAGAAGGGGTTCTCGCTCGGCTTCTTCTCGCCGGAGTACGTGCTGCGCTTTCCGGTGGCCGTGGTGGAGGAGGCGGGGCGGGTGGTCGCGTTCGCCACCGTGTGGCCCGGCGCGGGGGGCGCGGAGCTGTCGGTGGACCTGATGCGCTACCGCGCGGACGCCCCGCGCAGCGTGATGGAGGTGCTCCTCCTCCACCTGCTGCTGTGGGGGAAGGAGGCGGGGTTCCAGCGCTTCAACCTGGGGATGGCGCCCCTCTCCGGCCTGGAGCTCTCCGCGGTCGCGCCCATGTGGACGCGGGTGGGGCGCTTCCTCTTCGAGCAGGGGGAGCCGTTCTACAACTTCCAGGGGCTGCGCGGCTACAAGGAGAAGTTCCACCCCGTGTGGGAGCCGCGCTACCTGGCCTACCCCGGCGGCCTGGCGCTGGCCCGGGTGATGGCGGACGTCTCGGCCCTGATCGCCGGCGGCTACCGCGGGATCTTTGCGCGCCGCGACCGATGAACGGCATGGCTCACACAGAGGCACAGAGACACGGAGGAGGTCGTTGAGGGTGATGCACGCGGCGGCGGCCGCCCTCCTCGCCGCGGCATCCGGGTGCGCGCGCGTGGCGCTTCCCGTGCCCGGCGGCGCCCCGCGCACCCTTCCGCTGCGCGCCGTGCCCGTGGAGGGGAAGGGGGAGGCGATGGCGGTGCTCCTCTCCGGCGACGGGCCGGTGGCGGGGCTGGCGAACCGGCTGGCGGACGACCTCCACGACGCCGGCATCCCCGCCGTGGTGTGGCACAGCACGTCGTACTACTGGACGCCGCGCACCCCCGAAGAGGCGGCGCGCGACCTGGACCGGGTGATCCGCCACTACGCCGAGCGCTGGCACCGCGAGCGCGTGGTGGTGGTGGGGTACTCGATGGGGGCGGACGTCGCTCCCTTCCTCCTCAACCGCCTCCCCGCCGGCACGCGCGAGCGGGTGGGGGCGGTGGCGCTGCTGGCGCTGGCCCACGACGCCGTCTTCGAGTTCCGCGTGCAGCAGTGGTGGACCACCTCGCCGGCCCTCGCCCGCGCCGTGCGCCCCGAGATGGAGAAGCTGCGCGGCACCCGCGTCCTCTGCATCCACGGCCAGGGGGACGACAAGGGCGCCTGCCCCGAGATGGCAACCTCCAGGGCCGACGTCGTGGAGCTGCGCGGCGGCCACCACTTCCGCGGCGACTACCCGCGCCTCGCGCGCATCGTGGTGGACCTGGCGAGGTCGGTGGACCGGCCCTGACGAACCGCTCTCTGTGTCTCTGTGTGAGTCCCCATGCGCACCTTTTTCAGCATCCTCGGCCTGCTCATCCTCTTCACCCTGTGGAACGCGCTCGGCCTGGCGCCCGTGCTGATGGGCGTGAACCCCTTCGCCGTGGCGGTGTGGGTGCCGCTGGTGACGGCGGCGTTCCTGTGGGCGCACGGGTACCGCGGGCGGGGGACGGCGCGCATGCGGCGGCTGGCGCGGGCGCGGCTGGGGCACCCGGGTGCGGGCGCGGGGCGGGTGCTCGCGCTGGTGGTGCCCCTGCTGGCCGCGCAGCTCGCCCTGCTCGCCATGATGATGTACGTCGGTGTGGAAGCGCCGGACGACACCTTTCTGGAGGAGTACGCCAGACGCCCGTGGGGGTGGCTCCCGCTCGTGCTGGTGGCCGTGGTGCTGGCGCCGGTCACGGAGGAGATCGCGTTCCGCGGATGGATTCAGCGGCGGCTGGAGTCGCGCTGGGGGGCGGGCGCCGCGGTGCTGGGCTCGGCGGCGCTCTTTGCGATCGCGCACGGGCAGACGGTGGGGCTCCCCAACCGCTTCGCGTTCGGCCTGGCGGCGGGGTTCCTGGCGGTGCGCACCGGCTCCGTGTGGCTGGGGATGCTGCTGCACGCCGCGAACAACCTGCTGATCTCGGCCCTCTCCGGCGTGGTCGGGAGCGGGATGGACGACGAGGTGATGGTGGCGTGGCTGCGGGGGCACGGCGGCCTGCCGCTGCTCGTGGCCGTGGCGGCGCTGGCGCTGCTCGCGTCCTGGTGGATCCTGCGCGGCGTGCCCGCGCCGGACGGCCGTGCGCGCCCGCGCCGCGCCGGCCCCGCGGTGGGCCCGCCGCTCGCGGCGTGAGCGGCGACGCACGGAGCTTGCATTGCGCTGCGGCACCCCGCTCGCCGGATGTCGGGCGTGGGGAAAACCATCTCCGGGAGGAACCATGCGCAAGGTGCTCTGGACCGCCGCAGTGCTCGCCCTGTGCGCCGCCCCCGCGGCGGCGCAGCAGATCGAGAAGCCGTCCTTCGATGCCGCTCCGGCCCGTGAGGCGCGCGCCGCCGAAGCTCCGGCCTCCCGCACGGAGCCCGTGGCCGCCGAGCGCACCCCCTCGCTCCGCGTGAGCGACAAGGAGATGGACCAGACGGTGCGCGCCGTCGCGGCGGAGCGCGGCACCCGGGAGCAGCAGCTCGGCTCCAGCTTCTGGTACACGGTGGCCGCGGTCGCCATCGGCGTCATCCTCGCGTCGCTGCTCCTGAACTGATCGGGGCTCACACGCAGACACGGAGGCACGGAGAACGGCTCGTTCTCCGTGCCTCCGTGTCTTTTTGCGATTCAGCGCCGTTCGATCCAGCGGGCGGCGGCGGCGGCGGGCACGGGCTGCGCGAAGAGGAAGCCCTGCGCGTGCTCGCAGCCCAGGGCGCGCAGCGAGCTCTCCTGCTCCCGCGTCTCCACTCCCTCGGCGGTCACGCTCAGGCCCAGCGTGTGGGCCAGGGCCACGACGCTGCGCACGATGGCGCGGTCCGACGCGGCGTGGCCCACGCGCTGCACGAAGGAGCGGTCGATCTTGAGGATGTCGAAGGGGAGCTGGCGGAGGTAGGCGAGCGACGAGTACCCCGTGCCGAAGTCGTCCAGCGCCAGGTGCACGCCGTGCTCGCGCAGCCGCGCCAGGGAGGCCGCCGCGGCGTCCGCGTCGTCCACCATGGAGGTCTCGGTCACCTCCACGGTGAGCTGGGCCGGGTCCACACCGAACTCGCGCAGCACGTCGCGCGTGTGCTCCGCCACGTCCGGCCGCACCACGTGCCGGCCGGAGAAGTTGACGCTCACCGACACGCCGTGGGGAGCGGGGTAGCGCGCGGTCCAGTCGCTGAGCTGGCGGACGGCGGCGCGCAGCACCCAGCGGTCGATGTCCACGATCAGCTCGCTCTGCTCCGCCACGGGGAGAAACGCCTGCGGGCCCAGGAGGCCCCGCTCCGGGTGGTCCCAGCGCACCAGCGCCTCGAACCCCGCCAGCGTGCCGTCCGTCAGCGACACGATGGGCTGGAAGTGGAGCGCGAGCTCGTCGCCCTCGATGGCGCGGCGCAGGTCCTCCTCCAGGGCGGACACGGCGGAGTCGTGGGTGCGCAGCGCGGCGTCGGCGGCGCCGTAGTGGCCGGGGCCCAGCGCCTTGGCCCGGTACATCGCCCGGTCCGCGAAGGAGAGGAGCTCCTCCGCCGCCTCGCAGTCGGTGCTCAGCGCGATGCCGATGCTGGCCGTGGCGCGGATCTCCACCGGGCCCACGCTGGCCGCGGCGGCCAGCGAGCGCTGAACGCGGTGCACCACCGGCACCGCGTCCGCCTCGCGCCCGGCGCCGCGCACCAGGATGGCGAACTCGTCGCCGCCCACGCGGCCCACCATGTCCGTGGGGCGCACGCACGAGGCCAGGCGGCGCCCTACCGTGCGCAGCAGCGCGTCGCCGGCGGCGTGGCCGTGGCGGTCGTTCACGGCCTTGAAGCGGTCGAGGTCCACGAAGAGCAGCGCGAAGGCGCCGTCCTGGTGCCCGCGCCCGGCGCAGGCGACCTCCAGGTGGCGCATGAAGGCCGCGCGGTCCAGCACGCCCGTGAGCGGGTCGCGCTCGGCGGCGGCGGCGCGCGCCTCCGCTTCGGCGGCGGCGCGGCCGCTGGCGGTGAGGTCCTCGCACCAGGTTACGAGCCCCAGCGGCCCCTCGTCGTCGTCCACGATGGTGTCCGAGCAGAGGCGCACGGGGAAGCGGGTGCCGTCGCTGCGCACGTTGGTGCGCTCGCGCGCCCAGCGCCCGGCGCGCCGCGCGGGGACGCCGGCGGAGGGGCTCCACAGCTCGGGCGGGGCCAGCGAGCGCGCCTCGCGCCCGTACAGCTCTTCCACCTCGTAGCCGTGCATGCGCGCTTCGGCCGGGTTGGTGTAGACGATGCGGCCGCGCTCGTCCGCGATGGTCACGCCCAGCTCCGCGGCCCGCAGCGCCCCCTCCAGCATCCGCACGCGGTGCTCGGCGCGCGAGCAGGCGGCGGTGGCCGCGGCGGCGGCGGCCATGCACTCCATCGCCACCCGCTCCGCCGCCTGCCACCCGGGGCGGCCCAGCGCGGCCAGGCACCCCAGCGGCTCCTCGTCGCCCCACGCCACGGGCACCAGCGCCACGCACCCCCCGTCGTCCGCCAGCGTAAGGTAGCGCGCGTCGCCCGAGGCGATGGCCTCTTCGATGTAGGGGCGCAACTCGCCCAGCGCACCCTCCAGGCGGGACTGTTCCGCGGTGCCGGGGGCGCGCAGGAACTCCGCGTCGGGCACGGACGCCACGAAGCCCGCCGCGGATGCGCCGAGGCGGTGGACCACTCCCTCCAGCAGGTCGTTTACGGGGGCGAGCAGCGTGCGGGCGCGGGCGGAAGAGCCTGCGTCCCGCTCCGCGAGCGACGCGGGGGCGCTCATGGGACGGTCCCGCGCGGGCGCGCGGGGAGCGTGGCGGAGGAGGCAGTGGGTGCGCGCATGGCGATCACCTGTTCGGCGGCTCGACTGGCGTGGCCGCTCGTGCGAGCGGCGGTAGCCTCGTAGCTTTGCGTCGCCGGCTTTCGCCGGGTTTGCCGTTGTCGTAGGCGCCCGCCGCACACGGCGGCCGGGCAGAGTACAGGGGCAAGGTGGGCCGGTCCACCGGTATCCGCAAGGAATTCCATCGGCTCACTTTGCCTTGTTACCATCTGTTTCAAAAACGAGGCCGCGCGCCCCCAGAGGCGAATTCATCGCTGTGCCTCTGTGCCTCTGTGTGAGGCCCCCCTGGTATTCTCGCCGCCGGGCGCCCAGAATCCTTTCGTGTTCAAATCCTTTGCACCTCTGGAGGCCCCGGATGCGTGAGACGGCGGACGTGGTCGTGGTGGGCGGCGGGGTGGTGGGGTCCAGCAGCGCGCTCCACCTGCGGCAGCGGCTGGGCGGCGCGCGAGTCGTGGTGGTGGAGCGCGACCCCACGTACGCCCGCGCGTCGTCGCGCCTGGCCACGGGCGGCATCCGGCAGCAGTACGGCTCGCCGCTCAACGTGGCGATGGCCCGGCACAGCGTGGCCTTCTATCGTCGTATCGATGAGATGACGCGCGCGGCGGGCCATCCGTCACGCGTGTGGTTCCGGGAGCGCGGCTACCTCTTCCTGGCCGATGCCGCGGGGGCCGGCGCGCTGGAGCGGCGCTTCCACGCGCAGCGGGCCAGCGGCGCCGCCGTGGAGCGCTGGACGCGCGCGCGGATCGCCGCGCACGTGCCGGGGCTGGTGACGGACGACATCGAGCTGGGCGTCTTCGGGCCCGAGGACGGCTACCTGGACCCGCGCGAGGTGCTCGCCGGCCTGCGCACGCTGGCCGAGGCGGCGGGGGCGGAGTACGTGCACGGCGCGGTGGTGGAGGTGGAGCGGGGCGGCGGCCGGGTGTCCGGCGTGCGCATCGAGACGTCGGAGGGGGAGCGCTCCATCGCGGCGCCCGTGGTGGTGAACGCGGCCGGCGCCTACGCGGCGGCGGTGGGCGCCGCGGCGGGCGTCTCGCTCCCCATCACCCCCGTGCGCCAGCACCTCTTCCGCCTTCAGCTCCACGAGCCGCTGCCGTCGCGCATCCCCATGACCTTCGACCCGGACGGCACCCACTGGCGCCTGGACGACCCCCGCTCCCCCGGCGACCACGAGCGGCTGGTGATCGGCCGCTCGCGCGACGACGAGCCCGCGGGCGAGAACTTCGAGTGCGACCACGGGCGCCTGGAAGAGGACCTGCTCCCGGCCCTCCGGCGGCGCTACCCCCCGGCGCGCGTGCACTCCGTGGCCGAGGCGTGGGCGGGGCTGTACGAGATGACGCCGGACCAGAACGGCCTGCTCGGCGAGCACCCGGCGCTCCCGGGCTTCATCGTCGCCGCGGGCTTCAGCGGGCACGGGCTGATGCTGGCCCCCGCCACCGGCCTCGCCGTCGCCGAGCTGGCCGCCGACGGCCGGTGCTCCACCTTCCCCATCGCCCCCCTCGCCGTGGACCGCTTCGAGCGTGGCGAGCACTTCACCGACGGCGCATGGATCTGAGGCTTTTCTCTCTGTGCCTCCGTGCCTCTGTGTGAGACAGCTCTTTCACCCACTAACCCGCCCATCATGCCCCGAGAATCGCTCGCCCTGCTCTCCGCCGCCGAGACCGCCCGCCGGGTGCGCGCGCGGGAGGTGTCGCCCGTGGAGGTGCTGGACGCGTGCATGGCGCGCATCGAGCGCTTCAACCCCGAGCTCAACGCGGTGGTGACGCTCAACCCGCGGGCGCGCGACGAGGCCGCGGCGCTGGAGGCCCGCATCGCGTGCGGCGAGGAGGTGGGGCCGCTGGCGGGGGTGACGGTGGGGATCAAGGACGTCACCGAGGTGGCGGGGGTGCGCACCACGTACGGGTCGCCGCTCTTCGCGGACCACGTGCCGGAGCACGACGCGCAGGTGGTGGAGCGGCTGCGCGCCGCCGGGGCGGTGATCGTGGGGAAGACCAACACGCCGGAGTTCGCGGCGGGGGGCAACACCTTCAACCCCGTTTTCGGGCGCACGCGCAACCCGTGGAACCCGGAGCGCAGCGCCGGCGGCTCCACGGGCGGCGGCGCGGTGGGGCTGGCCACGGGGATGTTCGCGCTGGCGCAGGGCACGGACCTGGGCGGCTCGCTGCGCATTCCCGCCTCGTTCTGCGGCGTGGTGGGGCTGCGCCCCTCGGTGGGCCTCGTCCCCACCTGGCCGCAGGAGTACCTGTGGGACCCCATGCAGGTGACCGGGGTGATGGGCCGCGCCGCGGAGGACGTGGCGCTGGGCCTGCAGGCCATCGCCGGCGCCAGCGACCGCGCGCCGATGGCCCAGCCCATGGAGGGGCGCGACTTCGCCGCCGCCGTGCGCGGCGCGGAGGCGCGCGGACTGCGCGTGGCCTACTGCCCGGACATCGCGGGGATCGGCATCGACGCGGGGGTGGAGCGCGTGTGCCGCGAGGGGGCGCTCGCGCTGCGCGAGGCGTGGGCCACGGTGGACGAGATCGAGCTGGACCTGGCCTACGCGCGCCCGGCCTTCCTGGCGCTGCGAGGGCTCTGGTTCGTCTCCCAGCTTCACTCCCACCTGGACAAGGTGGAGCACTTCGGGCCCAACGTGGCCAACAACGTGCGGGCCGGCCTCGCCACCACCGTGGAGTCGCTGGGCGCGGCGGAGGGCGCGCGGCGGCGCATCTGGGAGCGCTTCCGCTCCTTCTTCACCGAGTACGACCTGCTGCTTACCCCCACCATGGCGGTGCCGCCCTTCGTGGTGGAGGAGAACTACCCCCGCACCGTGGGCGGGCGGGAGATGGAGACGTACGTGGACTGGCTGGCGCCCACCTTCGTGCTCAGCCTCACGGGCCTCCCGGTTGCGTCCGTCCCCGCGGGGCTGGACGCGGAGGGGATGCCCGTGGGCCTGCAGATCGTGGCTCCGCCGCGCGGCGAGGAGCGCGCGCTGGCGGCGGCGGCGGTGGTGCAGCGGCTTCGCCCGGTCGGGCTGCCGCCCAGGTTCAGCGACGAGGAGCGAGGATGAGCGACCAGGGATCCGATCCGCACACCATCTTCACCGGCTCGCAGGCCACCGCCAACCTGGTCGGCTGGATCGACGGGGTGCTGCTGGACCTGCGTGCGGGCCGCCTCAACGATGCGCGGGGTGCGCTGGAGGGCGAGACGTGGCGCACCGCGCGCGTGGAGGATGGCATCCCCCGCCCCATTCTGGAGCAGGCCCGCGAAAGCCTGTCGCGCGCCGCCGCCGCGCTTGCGGAGGGCGCGGGCGGCGAGGCGGAGGAGGCGTTGCTGCAGGCGAGGTCGCGGTTCATGCCGGGCGCCTGAACAGCGGGCCTCACACAGAGGCACAGAGACACGGAGTCAGGATTTGAAGAGCTTCGCGACTTCGGGCTTCATCACCTTGCCCATGGCGTTGCGGGGGAGGGAGTCCACGCGACGGAGGTCGCGGGGGAGCTTGTAAGGGGCGAGTCGCTGGCGGGCCCAGGCCTGCAGCTCGGCGAGGGGCGGGAGGTCGCCGGCGGCTTCCACGGCCAGGCACACGCGCTCGCCCCACTCCTCGTCGTCGATCCCCACCACGGCGCACTCGGTGATGGCGGGGTGCTCGCGCAGCACTTCCTCGATCTCCAGGGCGGAGACCTTGAAGCCGCCCGTCTTGATGATGTCCACGCTGCGGCGGCCCAGGAGGCGGTAGTATCCGTCTTCCACCACACCCACGTCGCCCGTGCGGAACCAGCCGTCGCGGAAGGCTTCGGCGGTGGCCTGCGGGCGGCGCCAGTACTCGTGGAATACGCTGGCGCCGCGGATCTCCAGGTCGCCCGGGGTGCCGGGGGGCACGGGGCGGGCCTCGTCGTCCACCAGGCGCGCGTCCACGCCGGGGAGGGGGATGCCGACGGAGCCGGGGCGCCGCTCGCCCTCCAGCGGGGTGGAGAGCGCCATGCCGATCTCCGTCATCCCGTAGCGCTCCAGCAGCGTGTGGCCGCTGATCTCGCGCCACCGCTCCAGCATCTGCACCGGCAAAGCGGCCGAGCCGGACACCATCAGCCGCATCCGCCTGCACCCCGCCACCATGCGCGCGCGGCGCTCTTCATCCGCCTCGTCGTACGCGGCGATCAGGCGGCGGTAGACGGTGGGCACGGCCATGAACAGCGTCAGCCGCCCGCTTTCGATGGCGCGCCACGCCTCGTCCGCGTGGAAGCGGGGGAGGATCTCGCACACGGCGCCGGACCACAGGGCGCAGCACAGCACGTTGACGATGCCGTGCACGTGGTGGAGCGGCAGCACGAGCAGCGTGCGGTCGTCGGCCGTCCACCCCCACGCGTCCACCAGGGTGGTGATCTGCGCGCGCAGGTTGGCGTGCGTGGTCACCACCCCTTTCGGCCGCCCCGTGGTGCCGCTGGTGTAGATGATGAGCGCCGCCCGCTCCTCCGCCACCTCCGGCAGGGCCACGGGAGCGGCGGGCAGCGCGTCGCCGGTAAGCATGAAGCGCCGCCCGCTGCGCTCCGCCACCCCCCGCAGCGGATGCTCCAGCGCCGGATGCGCCACCACGATCTCCGCGTCCGCATCCCCCACCACGTACTCCAGCTCCGCCTCCGGATGCGACACGGCGAGCGGCACCGCCACGCCACCCGCGCGCCACACCCCCCACTGCACGGCCACGTACTCCCACCCCGGCGGCGCCAGGAAGGCCACCCGCGCCCCCCGCAGGTCATCACGCCCATCCAGCAGCGCCCCCGCCACCCGCGCGGAAGCCCGCAGCAGCTCCGCGTAGGTATGTGCCCCCTCATCGCTCACGATGCAGGTACGTCCGGCCGCCGCTTCGGCGCGCGCAACGATGGAAGGTGCCATGTTCTCTCTGTGTCTCCGTGCCTCTGTGTGAGACTTCCGTTTCAAAGGTAGACCCCCGCACCATTTCCCGCGATGCTCTTGCGACGCCGCCGCGCGGGGTCTATCTGTTCCAGGCACCTCTCCGATCCTACCATCCCACGCACCCACCCGGCAGCCGTTGGAAATCTCCCTCTCGGTCAATGGCGTCGCGTACCAGCGCGCGGTGGAGCCCCGGCTGCTGCTGAGCGACTTCCTGCGCCACGAGCTGCGCCTCACGGGCACGCACGTGGGGTGCGAGCACGGCGTGTGCGGCGCGTGCACGGTGCTGGTGGACGGCGAGGCCGTGCGCTCGTGCCTGGTGTTCGCCGTGCAGGCGGACGGCGCGGAGGTGGGCACCGTGGAGGGGCTCGCGGCGCCCGACGGCACCCTTCACCCGCTGCAGGAGGCGTTTCGCGACGCGCACGGGCTGCAGTGCGGCTTCTGCACGCCGGGGATCCTGATGTCCATGATCCCCTTCCTGCGCGACGAGCCGTCGCCGGACGAGCACGCCATCCGCGAGGCGCTCAGCGGCAACCTGTGCCGCTGCACGGGCTACCAGAACATCGTGGAGGCCGTGCAGCTCGCGGCGGAGCGCGCCCGATGACCAGCCGCGGGCACGTGGGCTCGTCGCCCGTGCGCAATGAGGACCGCCGGCTGCTCACCGGCGGCGCGCTCTTCGTGGACGACGTGCACCTGGACGGGATGCTGCACGTGGCCTTCGTGCGCAGCGACCACGCGCACGCCCTCATCCTGGGCGTCGACACCTCCGCCGCGCTGGCGCGTCCGGGGGTGGCCGCCGTGATCACCGCGGACATGCTGGGCGACTACTGGCAGCCCGGCCCGCTGCTGGTGCCGCCCCCGCCGGTGGAAGGGCTCGTCTTCAACCAGGCGTCGCAGGTGCCGCTGGCCAAGGACCGCGTGCGGCACGTGGGCGAGGCCATCGTGATGGTGATCGCCGAGAGCCGCTACATCGCCGAAGACGCCGCCGCGGACGTGATGGTGGAGTACGAGCCGCTGGAGCCCGTGGTGGAGCTGGAGGCCGCGCTCTCCCCCGACGCGCCCGTCATCCACCCGCAGCTCGGGACGAACCTGGCCGCGCACGTGGCGCAGCGCCACGGCGACTACGAGCAGGCCAGGGAGGGCGCGGACCTCGTCATCGCCCGCCGCTTCCACTACGACCGCGGCGCGGCGGCGGCCATGGAGAACCGCGCGGTGGTGGCGCGCTGGGACGCCCGCTCCGAGGAGCTCACCATCTGGGACACCACGCAGGCGCCCATCCCCATCCGCAACGGGCTGGCGCGGATGCTGGGGCTGCTGGAGTCGCAGGTGCGCGTGGTGGCGCCGTACGTGGGCGGCGGCTTCGGGCCCAAGATCATGATGTTCTACCCGGAGGAGGTGCTCGTCCCCTGGGCCGCCATCCGCCTGGGGCGCCCCGTGAAGTGGGCCGAGGACCGCCAGGAGAACTTCTTCGCCACCACGCAGGAGCGCTCGCAGATCCACGACGCCGAGATCGCGTTGTCGAAGGACGGCAAGATCCTGGGGGTGCGCGACTTCTTCTGGCACGACACGGGGGCATACGACCCGTACGGGCTCACGGTGCCCATCAACAGCCAGTGCACGCTGCTGGGGCCGTACGACGTGCCGGCGTACCACAGCGAGTTCAGCGCGGTGTTCACCAACACCGTCACGGTGACGCCGGTGCGCGGGGCGGGGCGCCAGCACGGCGTGTTCGTGATGGAGCGCCTGCTGGACATCGCCGCGCGCGAGCTGGGGCTCACGCCGGACGAGATCCGCCGCCGCAACTACCTGCGCGAGGACGTCTTCCCCCACACCTTCCAGATCCTCTTCCAGGACTTCGCGCCCCTCTACTACGACAGCGGCAACTACGCCCCCGCGCTGGAGGCCGCCCTGGACATCGTCGGCCGCGACGAGTTCCGCCGCGAGCAGGCGCGGCTGCGCGAAGAGGGACGGTACATCGGGATGGGGATCGTGTCGTACGTGGAGGGCACGGGCATCGGGCCATACGAGGGCGCGCGCGTGACCGTGGAGCCGAGCGGCCGCGTGCGCGTGGCGACGGGGCTGGGAACGCAGGGGCAGGGGCACTACACCGCGTTCGCGCAGATCGTGGCCGAGGTGCTGGACGTGGATGTGAGCGACGTGCACGTGGTGACGGGCGATACGCGCGAGTTCGGCTGGGGCACGGGCACCTTTGCGTCGCGCGGGGCGGTGGTGGCGGGGAGCGCCTGCCACGAGGCCGCCCTCGCCGTGCGCGGCAAGGTGCTGGCCGTGGGCGCGCGCGTGCTGGGCGCCGAGCCGCACGAGGTGGAGCTGGAGCGCGGCACCGTGCGCGTGGCCGCGGACCCGGCGCGCTCCATCACCTTCGGCCAGCTCGCCGGCCACGCCAACCCCCTGCGCGGCGCGGTGGTGCCGGGCACGGAGCCGGGGCTGGAGGCCACGGCCTACTTCGGACCCGACCACGGGAGCACGGCCAGCGGGGTGCACGCCATCGTGGTGGAGGTGGACCCGGAGACGGGGATGGTCCGCATCGACCGCTACGTGGTGGTGCACGACTGCGGCAAGCTGATCAACCCCGTGATCGTCGCCGGGCAGGTACAGGGCGGAGTGGCCCACGGCATCGGCAACGCCTTCTACGAGAAGCTGGTATACGACGAGGGCGGCCAGCTCATGAACGCCTCCTTCGCCGACTACCTGCTGCCGACCGCGCTGGACGTGCCGCGCGTGGAGATGGCCCACCGCGAGACCGCCGCCCCGCTCAACCCGCTGGGCCTCAAGGGCGTGGGCGAGGCCGGCTGCATCCCCACCGGCGCCGTGTTCGCGCAGGCGGTGGAAGACGCCCTCCCCCACCTGGCCCTGGAGATCCGCGAGATCCCCCTGAGCCCCAACCGCCTCTGGGAGCTGATCCGCGAAGCTCAACCAGTGCCCCTGCGCGACAACGAGGCGCTCGCGGCGGACTGACCGCGGATCGAAGTGTGTCCGATGGCCGCGCGAATGGGGTCCGTGCGGACCGTTCGCCAGAGCGAATGAATTCGCCGCTGGAAAAGCACGAAGTCCGCCTGCGCGGACTGTACGGTCCACCCACGGCGGAAGGCACAGACCGCGACGGCGGTCTTCGCGTGGGTCCAGCGGCGAATTCATTCGCTCCTGGGGGCCGACCGTCTCTCTGTGTCTCTGTGCCTCTGTGTGAGCCCGCAGTTTACCCGAACCGGCCCCCTCGATGATCGTCAACGGCGAGCACACCTTCCCCGGTCCGCGCCAGACCGTGTGGGACCTGCTGCAGGACCCCGAGGTGCTGGCCAAGGCCATGCCCGGCGCGCGCAAGCTTCACCTGACCGGCGACGGCACCTACGAGGGCGTCATCCGCATCGGCGTGGGCCCGGTGACGGCGGCGGAGTGGACGCTGAACGTGGCGCTCAAGGACCGCGTGCCCCCCGCCAGCTACATCATGCAGGTGGATGGCAAGGGCGCCCTGGGCTTCACGCGCGGCCAGGCCACGGTGAAGCTGGACGAGGTGGCCGGCGGCACCCGGATGAGCTACCACGCGGACCTTTCCGTGGGCGGCAAGGTGGCCGGCGTGGGGCAGCGGCTGCTGGACCAGGTGGCGAAGATGCTCACCAAGCAGGGGCTGGACGCGCTCAACAAGGAATTGGAAGCGCGCCTCGCCGCCCGCGTGGACGCCACGCCGTGAAGCCCGCCGCCTTCGCGTACCACCGGCCGGACAGCGTGGAGGGCGCGCTCGCGCTGCTGGCCGAGCACGGCTACGACGCCAAGCTCCTGGCCGGCGGCCAGAGCCTGGTGCCCGCCATGAACTTCCGCCTGGCCGCGCCCGCCGTGCTCATCGACCTCAACCGCATCCCCGGCCTGGACCAGATCGCGGAGTCCGGCGGCGGCGTGAGGATCGGGGCGATGGTGAGGCAGCGGACGGCGGAGCGCAGCGAGGCGGTCGCCGCGCGTGCCCCGCTCGTCGCCGAGACGCTGCCCTTCGTGGCGCACGCGCAGATCCGCAACCGGGGCACCATGGGCGGCAGCATCGCCCACGCGGACCCGGCGGCCGAGATGCCCGCGGTGATGCTGGCATTGGGCGCGCGCTTCCACCTGCGCGGCCCCGCCGGCGCGCGCGTGGTGGCGGCGGACGACTTCTTCACCGGCCTCTTCGGCACGGCGCTGGAGCCGGAGGAGATGCTGGTGGAGATCGAGATCCCCGCCGCGCCCCCGCGCACCGGCATCGCCTTCGACGAGCTCTCGCGCCGCCACGGCGACTTCGCGCTGGCCGGCGTCGCCGCCTCCGTGCAGGTGGACGCGGAGGGCCGCTGCACCGCCGCGCGCATCGCCCTGCTCAGCGTGGGCGACGGGCCGGTGCTGGCCGCCGGCGCCGCCGCCGCCCTGGCCGGCCAGCTCCCGTCCGCCGAGGCCATCCGCGCCGCCGCCCACGCCGCCGCGCAGGCCGACATCGACCCGCCCGGCGACATCCACGCCTCACCCGCGTACCGCCGGCAGCTCGTGGAAGTGCTCGTGGGCCGCGTTCTCCCCCGCGCCTTCGAGCGCGCGCGGAGTGGCGTGTGAGGCTTACTCCACCATGCCACCCGCCGGATAGCAAAGCAGGAATTTTGGGGAAGTAGCGCCAAAAAAGCTGAACAACTGGAATTCGAGATGCCCCTTCTAGCGCTCTGGGCTGCAAATGCAGCGGCTGTAGCAGAACTGAATATCGAGCAGATCGTTGCGACGGCAGGTGACGGAAGACTGCGTGATGGAACCAAAGCGTCGACAGAGCTGCGGGAGTATTTAGCCCAAGTTTCCAGTGAGAAGCTCGCGGAATACGCCACACACTGCTCGTCCAGTGCCTTCCAGAAGAACGGACTGGTACTGCAGGACATCGTCAATGAGCTGGGACGACGCCTTGATTACTCCGTCGACAATGGCAGATACCAAGGGGTAGTGGGTGCAGTCGGAGCAGACGGCGTTTGGCATGGTCCCGACGGCGCCGACATCGTCGTAGAAGTAAAGACGACCGATACCTATCGCATATCGCTCGATACGATCGCTGGGTATCGCGAGCAGTTGCGGAAAGCTGAGAAGGTAAGCCCGACTACCTCAATTCTGATCGTTGTGGGGCGCGAGGACACGGGTGAGCTCGAGGCGCAGGTACGTGGATCTCGCCATGCCTGGGACATACGGCTGATCAGCGTCGACGCACTATTTAGCTTGGTGCGTCTCAAGGAGAGCACTGAAAGCGGAGTTACCGGGGCTAAGATTCGAAGTGTGCTTTCTCCGATGGAGTACACGCGGCTCGATCCCCTTATTGACGTGATGTTTACTGCCGCGAAAGACGTGGAGGCAACTGCCGGTAGCCAAGTGCCAGAGGCGGACATAGGTGGCGAATCAGGTGGGTCCGGTTGGGTTTTCACTGACGCCAGCGCACTTGATGCCAAACGCGCTCAGATTTTCGCGGCTCTGGGAGCACGCGACGGGAAGAAACTGATTCGGCGTAGCCGCGCTCTGTTTTGGGACGCAAGCCATACATATCGTGCAGCGTGCACAGTATCTAAGCGATACGAAAGGAAAGGTCTCCCTTATTGGTACGCGTTCCACCCTGCCTGGGATGACTTTCTCGGTCAGGGTGAAATCGGATATCTGGCTCTCGGATGCATGGACTTGGATATTGCATTTGTGCTCCCGCTGGCTGAGGTGCGTTCTCATCTCGGTGAACTCAACATATCTGTCCGTCCTGACCGGAGCGAATACTGGCATGTGAAGATCCTCGAGCCGACACCCGGAGTCTTCGCGCTTCAACTGCCAAAATCAGGGAAGCAATTACCGCTGGAGAAGTTTGCATTGAGGTACTAACTCGCGTCGTGACTTCCAGTTCGCGACGACCACCCCACGCCCCAGGAAATCCGATGAAAGTGTACGACCTGTCGCAGCCCCTCAACGAGCAGGCGCCCTTCTGGCCGTACTACCCGCCCTTCGAGGTGAAGTACATCAAGCGCAAGGCGGAGCACGGGGTGAACGCGCAGTACATCCAGACCTCCAACCACATGGGGACTCACCTGGACGCGCCGCGGCACTTCGTGACCAACGGGATGACCATCGACCAGATCCCGATGGAGTGGCTGTGCGGGCCCGGCGTGATCGTGAACCTGAGCGACGAGATGGACGAGCTCGCGGTGTACACGCCGGAGATGATCGAGGCGCGGGTGGAGGTCAAAAAGGGCGACATCCTCCTCCTCCACACCGGCTGGCACCGCCACGCTCAGTGGGGAAGCCAGCCGGACGAGGAGAAGTACATCCACATGCACCCCGGCGCGCACCCGGACATGGTGCCCTGGCTGCTGGAGAAGGAGATCCACATCTGGGGCGTGGACGTGGTCTCCACGGACCACCCCATGGATCTCCCCATCGGCCGCTTCCTGGGGAAGGGGATGCACGGCCACTGCGACCGCGTGCGCGCCGCCGCGGAGAAGAAGTTCGGCGGCCCGGAGGAGGTCGCGCGCCTCTTTCCGGACGAGGACTACCAGCTCACGCACAACAAGCTGTTCGACAAGAACTGCATGCACATCGAGAACCTGGGCGGCGACATCAGCGCCCCGGAGCTGCAGAACCGCCGGCTGATCCTGGGCGTGTTCCCCTGGAAGTTCCAGGGCGGCGAGGCCGCGTTCGCCCGCGTGGTGGCGTTCGACGGCGCGTGGCCGACGGAGATCTGAACAGCGGGGCTCACACAGAGACACAGAGGCACGGAGAAGATGCCGCCGCGCTACCGGGTGCGATTGATGTTCGAGTGGCGCGGCGGCTCGCTCTGGGGCGGCAACGACGCGGCGTACGATGAGTTCGACGTGGGACCCATCGAGGACCGGCTCCCCCTGTCGCCCGGCACGCTGCGGCGGCTGGAGGAGCTGTCCGCGTGGCACGACACGGCGATGGACTGGGACGACCCCGCCGGCCCGGGCCTCTGGTCGGACGACGAGTACCTGCGCTTCGAGCTCGCGGCCCGCGAGATCCTGGCGGCGGTTCGCGCGGAGCTGGGGCCGGACTTCGAGGTGGACTACACGGGGCCGTGAGGTTGTCCCGTGCGCGGGTCAGCGGTGTCCTCCGTTCTGGTCACCGCGGCGGGAGCGGCGGATGAAGATGCGCCGCAAGTTGTTGTAGGATTTTGCGATGGTGGGAGGAGCCGCCGCGGCACGGGTTACGCGGTCGAAGGGCGGGTGGCGGCTGGACTCCCACATACCCACAGGAGCGACGCATGCGTGTGAAGATTTTGGCGGTGGTGGTTCCCTCGCTCGGGCTGCTCGCCTCGTGCGCGCCCCCGTACACCCGCACCAGCGGGCCGGCGCCTGAGAACGCGCTCTCCTGCGCGCAGGCGTCGCTGGAGCGGCTGGGGTTCGCGTCCACGGACGCCACCGAGGGCGTGTTCAGGGCCAAGCGCACCGTGGAGGAGCAGTGGGTCTACCGCGTGGAGCACGTGGTGAAGGTGTCTACCCCCACGCGCGGCACGCCGGTGCTGCGGCTGGACGCGGAGCGCCGCCAGGTGAAGGACCTCAGCCGGCAGCCGATGCAGTTCCAGCCGGGGCGCACCGAGTACGAGCCGAACTGGTCGGCGCGCGCCCTGGACCCGGACCAGCAGTTGAAGAACGAGGTGGAGCAGGTGATCCTGGACTGCGGCGGGTCGGTGCAGGGAAGCACGGGGATGGCGCGGTGAAGCTCCCCATCCACAGCCTGAAAGCGACCCTGGTGGTCCCCGCGCTCGCGCTCGCCGCGGCGTGCGCGCCCGGCGCGGTGCACCGGAGCGTTCCCGCGCCCGCCAACGCGCTCTCCTGCGCCCAGGCCTCGCTGGGGCGGATGGGGTTCGCCCCAGGAGACGTCTCCAGCGGCTCCTTCCAGGCGCTGCGCGTGGCGGACCGCTACTCCACCTACCGGCTGGAGCACGTGGTGCGGGTGTCCGCGCGGCCGGCGGGAGCGCTGGAGCTGAAGGCCGAGCGAATCGAGCGCAAGAACGCCGTGGGAACGGACATGCGCTACGTCCCCGGCCGGGTGCCGGAAGAGGGTCCGGAGTGGTCCCGGCGGCTGGACGCGGACGCCGTGCTCAAGAACGAGGTGGAGCGGGTGATCACGGACTGCGGCGGCTCCGCGCAGGGAGGGATGGGGCTGGCGCGGTAAGGAAAGGCGGGGCTCACACAGAGACACGGAGGCACAGAGACTACTTCGTCTCCGTGCCTCCGTGCCGTTGGAGGAGCGCGTAGTCGAACGCGCCGAGCGCGACGGCGCCCGCGGCTACGGTGAGCGCGCGCTTCCGGTGAAAGGCGCCCGTGGCCGCGCCACCCGCGTGAAGCAGCGCATCGCACACCTCACACGCGAGCCGCGCCCGCAGCCACGGCGCGGGGTCGCCCGCCGCCGCGAGCCCCGCGCCCACCACGAAGTCGCGCGCGCCCAGCGCCCGCACGAGACCAGTGCGCTCTCCCAGCCCCATCGCCCCCGCGAGCCCGCGCGGCGCCACCACCGACGCCAGCGTGAACCCCATGCTCCCCCACCCGAGCGCCCTCACCAGCGTGATGGTCCGCATCGTCTCCCTCTGTGCCTCTGTGCCTCTGTGTGAGCCCTGCTCTTTCAGAGCCCCAGCGCCGCCCGGATCGTGGGCGGAATGCGGTCCGCCGTCCAGGGGGGCGAGAAGGTGAGCTCCACCTCGGCGCTCTCCACGCCGGGCACGGACTCCACGGCCTCCTGGGCCTGCTTGAGGAGGTCGCCCGCCACGGGGCAGCCGGGGGAGGTGAGCGACATGGTGACGTCCACGTGCGCGTCGCGGATGGAGATGTCGTAGATCAGCCCGAGCACCACCAGGTCCAGCTTCATCTCGGGGTCCTTTACCTTGCGCAGCGCCTTGCGCACCTCGGCTTCCGTAACCATCAGTGTTCCTTGCGGTTGGGGGGCGGCCGCCGTGCGGTCCGCGTCAGCCCCCAGCATACCGGGAGGCGCGCCGCGCTGTCAACCCGGTGGAGCGTCGCTTGCACGGGCGGGGAGGCCCCGTATCTTGCGGGCTCCCTGCGCCGCGGCCCCCGCGGCGCACGCGTTCCGTACCCGGCACACGGCCCGATGAGTGAACAAGCAAGCGGCATCCGCCGCATCGCCATCAACACCGGGGGCGGCGACGCCCCGGGGCTCAACGCGGTGATCCGCGCCGCCACCCTGGCGGCGCTGCAGGAGGGGTGGGAGGTGCTCGGGATCCGCCGCGGCTACATGGGGCTGCTGGAGGGCGAGGTGGATGGCGAGCCGGGGATCTTCCCACTCACCGCGCAGTCGGTGCGGGGGATCCACCACCTGGGCGGCACCATCCTGGGCACCACCACGCGGGGCAACCCCTTCGGCCTGGAGGTGAGGCAGCCGGACGGGACGTGGGGCACGGTGGACCGGTCGCAGGAGATCGTGGACGCCTTCAAGTCCATGGAGATCGACGCGCTGATCGCCATCGGCGGCGACGGGTCGCTCAGCATCGCCAACGAGCTCAGCAAGAAGGGGCTGCCGGTGATCGGCGTGCCCAAGACCATCGACAACGACCTGCGCGCCACCGACCTCACCTTCGGCTTCCAGACGGCGGTGGAGGTGGCCACCGACGCCATCGGCCGCCTCCACTCCACCGCCGAGGCGCACCAGCGCATCATGGTGGTGCAGGTGATGGGGCGCCACGTGGGGTGGATCGCGCTGGAGAGCGGCGTGGCGGGCGGGGCGGACGTGATCCTGCTTCCCGAGGTGCCGTACTCGGCCGAGCACGTGGCCGCCAAGATCATGGAGCGCGAGCGCCACGGCCGCCGCTTCAGCATCGTGGTGATCGCCGAGGGCGCCCGCGCCGCCGGCGAGGAGCCCAGCTACGCGGACGGCACCGGCCGCTACGGCGGCATCGCCGACCGCCTGGCCGCCGAGCTGGAGTCGCTCACGGGCAAGGAGGCGCGCACCCTCACGCTCGGCCACATCCAGCGCGGCGGCTCGCCCACCGCGTACGACCGCAACCTGGCGCTGCGCTTCGGCGCGGCGGCCGTGCGCTGCATCCGCGAGGGGCGGCTGGGTACGATGGTGGCGCTGCAGGGGCAGAACGTGACCTCGGTGCCGCTGGCGGAGGCCATCTCCGAGCTCAAGCGCGTGACGATGGACATGGACCTGGTGATGGCCGCCCGCCAGCTCGGGATCTCGTTCGGGGACTGATGACAAACGACGTCTCACACAGAGGCACAGAGACACAGAGAGAAAATCTCCCCTGTGTCTCTGTGCCTCTGTGTGAGACCCCCTGACCGCATTTTGCAGGAGGTCCGGCGTTCTCCACCGGCAGGCGAAGGGGCGGCGGAGGCGGCGAACGGCGGGGTGCGGGGCGTATGCCCAAGCGGACCATCGGTTTGCGCGGCGCTCGCCGGGGTGGGCGCGGGGTGGAACGGGGGATGCCAGGGAATGGATGTCCCTTCTCGCCCTTTCGTGTGGGCGAGGCTCCTCCCTCCGCGCGCCCGGCGGCCCGTGCCCACATCTTCCCTTCTGCTCGGCGTAGATGCGCCGGAGGCTCCGGCGATGCCGGTGCAGCCGTCCGAGGTGGTGCTGGCGTTCGCGGAGGTGCCGCTCACGGGCACGCCGGAGCAGGTGGCGCGCGGGTGCGTGGACGCGGTGAAGCGGCTGGCCGCCTGCCGCGTGGCTCTTCACGTACCCACGCAGCCGGTGCCGCTGAACGTGGGCGACGCGGGGCCGGGGATGGCGGCGCTCGTCACCTTTCCCGCGCCCGGCGGCGAGGGAACGCTGTGGGCGGGCACCCGCGCGCACGCCCTTCCCGCGCCGGTGCGCGAGGCACTGGCGCGCGAGCTGGGCCGCGTGTGGGAGCTGCAGGTGGAGCGCGCCGCCACCTCGGGCGAGCTGGACCAGCTCCGCTTCCACCTGAACGCGCTGCAGCAGGTGGCGCGCACGCTCTCGGTGGTGAGGAGCGCGGACGAGACGGTGAAGATGGTGCTGGACTCGGTGGGCGAGGTGTTCTTTGCCTGGTGGGCCGCGCTGTACCAGACGGACGGCGACTTCTACACCTGCCGCGCCGTGCGCTCGCCGCGCGGGTCGCTGGTGGCGCGCGCCATCCCGGCCGAGGTGGTGCGCGAGATCGCCGCGCCCGGCCTGCCGCCCGTCGTGCCGCCGCAGGACGCCAAGATCCGCGACCACGTGCCCGCCGAGGTGGCGGTGGTGGCGCCGCTGGACCTGGGCGGCGCGGGGGCCGGGGTGCTGCTGCTGGGCCGCCGCCTTTCCGACGCGCCGTACGAGGAGCACGACCTGGCGCTGCTGCGCGCCCTGGCCGACTCTTCGGCGGTGGCCATGCGCAACGCGGAGCTGCTGGACCGCCTGCGCGCCCAGGCCACGCTGGACCCCCTCACCGGGTGCCACAACCGCCGCGGCTTCGACGAGGTGCTGCACGCAGAGCTGGCGCGCAGCCACCGCTACGGCCGCCCGCTCTCGCTGGTCTTCCTGGACATCGACCACTTCAAGCGCATCAACGACGAGTTCGGCCACGAGGTGGGCGACCACGCGCTGCAGCGCATCGGCCGCGTGGTGCGCCACACCTTCCGCGCCACCGACAGCGCCTGCCGCTACGGCGGCGAGGAGTTCGCCCTCGTCTTCCCCGAAACGCCCAAGGCGGAGGCGGTGCGCCTGGCCGAGCGCCTCCGCGAGGTGGTGGCGACGCTCCCCCCCACCGCCGACGTGCCGCGCGCCATGACCGCCAGCTTCGGCGTGGCCGCCTACCCGGACGACGGCCCGGACGCCGGCGCCCTCATCCGCTCCGCCGACCGGGCGCTCTACCAGGCCAAGGCCAACGGGCGCAATCGCGTAGAAGTAGCATAGGGCTCACACAGAGACACGGAGGCACAGAGAAAGAACTTTTTCTCTGTGCCTCCGTGTCTCTGTGTGATGCTTTTTATCGAACTTCGATCGGCGCCGAGAGCTCGAAGTCGTCCCACGCCATGCGCAGCGCGCCGGCGGGGTCGATGCGGATGGTGAACTGCTCGACGGCCGGGGAGGCGGGGCGGCTCTGGAGGGGGATGCGGGCCAGGTCCTGCTCCGGGTGGTACTCGGTGCCCCACTGCCCCGTCTGGCGGTTGATGATCAGTTGCCAGCCCCCCGCGGAGGGGAGCGTGAAGAGCGTGTACGAACCCGCCGGCACGCGCGTGCCGCCGATGGCGAGGTCGCGGTCGGTGCGCAGGCCGGTGGCGGCGTTGGCGCCCGTGCGCCACACCTCGTTCAGCGGCACCACCTCGCCCAGCACCCTGCGCCCGCGCCGCAGCGGGCGGCCGTAGTCGATCACGATGCGCGCGCCGCCCACCGTGGCGCTCACCGAGTCGCGCGGGGAGAGGGTGCCCAGGCCGCGGCCCGCCGCCTCGCGCTGCGCGTACGATGCGCCCAGCGCCGCCACGTCCAGCGCGGGGAGCCGCTGAAGCACTACCTTTTGCGTGCTCTCCGGCGCGTTCAGGGCCAGGATGCGGCCCGTGGCGTCGGTGCGCACGTTGGCGGGGCCCGCGAGCGTCACGAGCTGGAGCGAGTCGCCGGCTCCCCCGCGGAGCTCCACGTTCACCGGCTGCGGCTGGCCGGGGGCCACGAAGCGCACCCGGCCCGGCGCGGCGCCCGCCGCGCGGCCGTGGATGATGGCCTGCTCGTAGAATGCGTACGAGCCGCCCACCAGCGGGAACGCGTTGGCGCCCGCCGCCACGCGCTGCGTCTGCACGCTGTCGCCGCGGGCGATGCGCACGGCCGCGGTGTCCCCCGCGAAGCTCACGGTCACGATGGTCGGCGGGGTGGAGGGGGCGGCCGTGAGCTGCCGCGTCGTCATCTCCACCTGCGCCACCGACCCGTCCGGCCGCAGTTGGGCCGTGTACGCGCGCGAGGTGGTGCGCGGGCTGCGCGTCACCACCTCGCCCGAGAGGGTGGTGGCGGTGCGGGTGTAGCGCTCCACCGACACGGTGTCCGTGCCGATGGTGGCCACGAACGCCGCGCTCTCGCTCCGGGGCGCGGCGGCCGGCGCCGGGGCCGTCTCCGCCACGGAGCTTCCCCCGCACGCGGCGAGGACGAGCGCGAGCGCACAGCGCGTATGACGGAGCGGTGAGATCATCGGTGCCCGGAGTGTTCAGGTGGGGTGCAGCGCGTCCCCGGGAAGCTAGGCGCCGTGCCGGCCAACGGCAATCTCACACAGAGGCACAGAGGCACAGAGATGAAGTCGTCTCCGTGCCTCTGTGCGGGCTCGCCTGAAAGTGTTGAGATCAATACCGGCCTACCGCCTGCTCAATAAAATACGCCTGGCCTCGTCGTGCGGAACTACCTCGCCCCGGTCGGCCGCGGCCAGGCCGCGTGCGACTTTGGCCAGGAAGTACAGCCGATCCATGGCGTCTTCGACGGTCGCGTCTTCCGGCAGGCGCTCGACGGCTTCGCGGAGAAGCTGCTTGGCACTCACGGACATAAAGCCTCGGTACGCAGAGGAAAGTGGGAGGGCTGAGTCTACAATAATCTCACACAGAGGCACAGAGGCACAGAGATGAAGTCGTCTCTGTGCCTCTGTGCCTCTGTGTGAGCCCCGGCCGTTCAGGGGATGAGCATCACCTCGCTCTCCGCGCGGGCGGCGGCGGCGAAGAGGCCCAGGGCGCCGGTCACGCCCTCCTGCGCTTCGCGGAGGGAGACCGCCTGCTCGTCCTGGATGTTCGCGTAGCGGACGTAGGCGCTGTCGAAGGCGAGTGCGCGGAGGGTGGCGCGCACCGAGTCCACGCGGAACTGCGGGTCGGGCTGGGCGCCGGTGGGGGTGCGCGGCACGCAGGAGAGCCCGAACAGGGGCACGCTGACGTCGCCGCCGGGCTCGCGGGGGAAGACGGCGGTGCGCGGGTACTCCACGGAGCAGAAGAAGTCCGTGAGCGCCTGGCCGCGCGAGTAGACCACCCGCGGGATGAAGTCCACCGCCGCGCCCGGGGCTCCCTCGGCGCCGCGCAGGCGCAGCGGGACGAGGGTGGGGTCGTCGAAGCCGCGCGCGGCCACCTGGATGCGCGCGGGCGCTTCCATCCGCAGCGCGGGGAGGGCGGTGGCCCTGCCCTCGATGGTGGCGCCGCCGGAAAGGCGGATGCGCAGGTCGTACGCGGCGCCCGGACGCACCCCGCCCGGCAGCACGGCGGCGTAGCACCCCGCCGTGGTCGTGTTGACGGCGCCCACCGACGGCGACACGCACCCGGAGAACCCGGCCGGCGCCTCCGCCAGCCGCACGCTCTCGCCGCCCACCTGGAGAATCACCTCGGCGCCGGGGATGGGGCGCACCACCACGGGCTCCTGCCCGGCGACGCCGGGGCCCACCCGCTGCAGGAGGAGCTTCACCGTGTCCGAGCCGGTCACCAGCAGCGCGTGCACCGAGGGCTGCTCGCCCATGGCCTCCACCGGGGTGGGGTCGCGCAGGAACGAGCACCCCGCCGCCGAGAGCAGCGCGGCGGCGGCCACGATGCGGGTCAGAACTTCCATTCGAATCCGATGGTGGGGAGGATGGGCAGTTGGGGGGCGTACGATACCTGCGGCCCCGCTTCGCCGTACACCTCCGGCACGCCGGCCAGCACGTTGGGGGTGTTGAGCACGTTGAGGATCTGCAGGAACGGCGTGATGGTGGTGGGGCGGCCGAAGATGCGCGGCTCGTACGAGCGCCGGAAGCCCACGTCCAGGCGGAAGTAGCCGGGAAGGCGCCCGCTGTTGTGATCGTCGAGCAGCACGGTGCCGCCGCCGCCGTACTGCACGAAGGCGCCGGTGGAGGGGTCCAGGCGCAGCGGCACCCCGAAGCCCGCGGCCGGGGTGTACGGCTGCCCCGAAGCCAGCGCGAGGCGGCTGCTGATCTCGCCGCGCCGCCCCCAGGGCACCAGGGCCACGGCGTCCAGCGTGTGGCGCCGCTCGAAGCGCGGGGTGTAGCGCACGCCGCCCGCCTCCAGCTTCACGTCGTTGAGGGAGTACGCCAGCGAGTACATGGCGCGGCCGCGGGTGTGGCGGGCCAGCAGCTCCACTCCGCGCGCGTCGCCGTCGGCGGCCACGAAGCCCTCGTTCACCAGCACGGGGGCCTCGGTGATGTCGCCCGGCACCGGGGGCACGGGCACGCCGGACAGGCGCTTGGCGAAGGCATCCACCCGCACCGAGGTGGTGCCGCGCACCCACTCCGCGCCGCCCACCAGGTCGGTGGCGGTGGAGAGCCCCGTGGCGGCCGGCACGGCGGCGAGCAGGTCGTACGCCATCAGGCTGGCGCCCAGCGACTCCTCGTTGCGCAGCGAGTGGAGCACCTGAGCCGAGCGCCCGCCGCCCAGCGAGAGGGTGAGCGAGGGGGTGGCGGTGTACTGCGCGCCCAGCCGCGGCAGCACCTCCGTGCCCCGGTCGCCGGCGGCGAGCACGCGCACCCCGCCGCGCACGCGCAGCAGCGGCGAGGCCTGCCACTCGTCTTCCAGGTACGCCGCCAGCGTCCGCGGCTCGTCGTCGCGATCGAAGGTGGAGATGAAGGGGCCGCCCTCGTCGCCCCTCTCGTTGACGTCGTGGCGGAAGCGGTAGGCGTCCCACTGAAGGCCGCCGCGCACCTGGTGGTCGCGCGCGTGCCAGGCCACGTCCGCGCCCGCCATCACGTCGCGCATGCGGGTGCGGGCGCCCAGAAGCTGCACCAGCGTGTCCGGCCGCCCCTCGCCCCTGAAGCGCCCCTCGTACACGTCGAAGCTGCCGTGGAAGGTGCTTACCGCCCCGCGCAGCTCGGCCACCACGGTGGCCCCCAGCGGCCGGCGGAAGCGCAGCGAGCCCACCCGCGAGCCCCAGGCGAAGTCGAGGTCGTCTCTGGCGCCGGCGGGCTGCGGGTTCCCTTCGAAGTCGTCCTCGGGGCGCGTCTTGGGGTACCCCATCCGCTCCTCGTCCAGGTACACCGCGGCGGAGAGGCGCCCCAGCTTCCCCACGTCGTGGGTGAGCTTGAGGTGGCCGTCGGTGAAGTGGTAGGGGAGGGTGGCGTCGATGAGCCCCACGCCGTACGCGGCCTCCGTGAACAGGTCCAGGTAGGTGCGCCGCCCCGTGACCAGGTAGCTGCCGCGCCCGCCGGGGAGCGGCCCTTCCACGCCGGCGCGGGTGGAGATCAGCGACGTCCCGCCGAAGCCGCGCACCCGGTCGCGCCCGCCGTCGCGCGTCTGGATGTCGATGACGCCGCTGAGGCGGTCGCCCACGCGGGCCGGGAAGGCGCCGGGGAGCACGTCCACCGCCCCCACCGCGTCCGGGTCGATGGCGCCAAAGAGCCCGCCCAGGTGGTAGGGGTTGAAGAGGGGCGTGCCGTCCAGCATCACCATCGTCTGGTCTGGCGAGCCGCCGCGCACGTACAGCGCGCTGCTGAAGTCGCTGGCCGTGGCCACGGACGGCAGAAGCTGCACGGTGCGCAGCACGTCCGCCTCGGCCAGCGCGGGCGCGGCGTCGATCTCGCGCGCCTCGATGCGCGTGGCGCCCGGGCCCGCCGTGGAGGCGGCGCGGCTCTCCTGCCGCCCGCGCGCCTCGATCCCCGGCAGCGTAAAGGGCGTGGGGCGCAGGCTGAAGCTGAGCTCCATCGTCCCGCTGGCCGGCACGCGCACGGTGGTGTCCATCGGCTGGTAGCCCACGGCGCTCACCCGCACGCGCCAGCTCCCCTCCGGCACGTCGGCGAGCACGAAGAGGCCGCGCTGGTCCGTGCGCGCGGCGCGGCGCGCTTCGTCCACCCGCACGCTCGCGTAGGCGACGGGCTCCTGCGTCCCTTCGGCGCGCACGGTGCCGCGCACCGTGGCCGCGGGGAGCAGGGCCACGAGTAAGGCTGCGAGAATCACTGGATTCCGTCCGGGTTGATAAACATATGTTGGCGGGTCGGGCCGTTGTACCTTGCCCGCTCCGTGCGGTTCCGGGCCGGGCGAATGAATTCGCGGCAACCACTACACGAAGTCCCCCTGCGGGGACTACAGGGTTCCCGCTGATGCCCGAAGGCCAGTCCGCGAAGGCGGACTTCGTGCTGTTGCTGCCGAGAGATCTCAAAACTCGCGGGCGAGCGGGGCCATCCGGCCACTCCCAGGAGCGGCCTGCCTACCGGCGCGCGAGGGCGATCTCGAACGCGGAGAAGCCCGCGCTCCCCTCGCTGACGGTCTCGGTGGCGAGGAGCTGGCCCTGGCGGACGAGGTAGCGGTCGGCGGTCAGCGGGGCGTCGGCGGGGAGCTCCAGGTGCACCCAGTCGCGGTTCTGGATCGACCACCTGCCGTCCAGCGATACGTCACGGGCGGGGGCGCCGGGGAGCGCGCCCTCCGGGATGTGGAGGGTGCCGGAGGTGGTGCCGTCTTCGCGCAGCACGAGCTGCACGGAGCCGCCGGCCGCGAGCACGTCCACCGTGCCCCGCGACGAGAACGTCTTGAAGCGCACCGGCTCGTACACGCCCGCCGTGCCCGCCACTGTGGGCGGGTCCGGCAGGTTGACTTCCGGAGAGCATGCGCCGAGGGCGGCCAGCAGGAGCAGGGGGGCGAAGCGGATGCTGAACATGGCGATATCCTTCAGCTCGAAGCGTTGGTCGTGTGCGCGCGGCGCGCGGCAAACAAATGTTGTCGCGGGAGCGGGCGCTGCCCCGGGGCGGGCGCCCTTCCTGCATCCAACAATGCCCCACCCGTGCGGGTTCTGACAGCCGCGCGCCGGGCCGTCAGAAGCCGCGCGGATGGGGCATTGTTAACGTGTGGACGGCGAGGGACGCCCCGCCGCACTCCCACTTTCCGCGACCGGCTCATCGTGCGCAGTCCCGTCCGCCCGCTGCTGGTGCTCCTCCTCCTGCTCCTCGCGCGTCCGGCCGCGGGGCAGGGCGGCGGCGTGTCCGGAACCATCATCGACGCGGCCACCGCGCTCCCCCTGGCCGATGCGTCGGTGGCGCTGGAGGGGCGCGGAGGCGCGCGGACGGCGCGCACGGACGCGGCGGGGCGCTACGGCTTTGCGGGGGTGGCGCCGGGGGCGTACCGGCTGCGCGTGCAGCGGATCGGCTACCGCTCCACCACGGTGGACGTGGAGCTGCGGGGCGGGGCGGACCCCACCGTGTCCGTGGGGCTCACGGTGCAGCCGGTGGCGCTCCCGCCCGTGCTGGCCGCCGCTGCCCCGGCCGCCGCCGAGAGCTACGCGCGCACCGCCGAGCCCGCGCGGCTGGGCGAGTACCGGGTGGCGGCCGAGCGGCAGCGGCAGCGCCTGCACGCCTCCAGCGACGTGCGCTCCATCACCCACGCGGACGTGCAGGAAGGCGTCACGCTGGGCGAGACGGACCTGTTCCGCGCGCTCCAGCGCATGCCGGGCGTGGCCGCGCGCGACGACTACACGGCCGAGCTGTGGACGCGCGGCGCGCGGTGGGACCAGACGCGCGTCTTCTTCGACGGGCTTCCCCTCTTCAACCCCGTGCACGCCGTGGGGGCGTTCGCGGGGGTGAACGCGGACGCGGTGGGGGCGGCGTTCCTCCACCCCGGCGTGCAGCCGGCGGCGCTGGGCGGGGGGGCGGCGGGCGCGCTGGACGTGCGCTCGCGGCGCGGCGGGAGCGGCGGCGCCTTCGCCGGGGTGGGCGAGCTGTCGCTGGTGAGCGCGCGGCTGGCGCTGGACGGCGAGACGGCGGAGGGGCGCGATGCCTGGATGATCGCCGGGCGCCGCACCTACCTGGACTGGCTGACGCGCGCGGTGCAGGGCTTCGTGGACGAAGAAGTCTACACGCCCTTCTCCTTCCACGACGTGGCCGCGCGCTACGACCGGCGGCTGGGCGGCGGGCGCGCGCTGGAGGCGAGCGGCCTCGTCTCGCGCGACCGGCTGGGGGGGACGCTCCCCGACGTGGTGGACGAGGGCTCCGGCTCGTGGGGGAGCGAGGCGGCCCGCGCCACCCTGCGCACCCCGTTCCGCGGGCTGGAGGCGGCGCACACGCTGGGGTTCAGCCGCTTCCGCTCGCGCCTGCGGCCGGACCCGGCGGACACGTCGGAGATCTTCAACGCGCCGGACGTCCTCCCCTCCTCCAACCGCGTGACGCACGCGGAGCTCTCCGGCGAGCTGGGCCCGCGCGCCGCGGGGAGCGCCTGGAGCGCCGGGTACGCGCTGGTGGCCGAGCGCGTCCGCTTCCGCGGCTTCCTGCTGGACCGCGTGGACGGCTCGGCCGAGGGCGCGGAGCCGGAGGTGCGCGAGGACGCGCTGGAGTGGGTGGCGCTGTGGGGGGAGCGGAGGTGGCGCCCGCGGGAAGGGCTCACGGTGGAGGGCGGGCTGCGCGTGGAGGCCGGCCCGGCGGTGCGCAACGGCGGCGCGGTGCGGGTGGCCCCGCGCGTGGCGGCGCGCGTGCAGGCGGACCCGCAGCTCTCGTTCTCGGCGGGGGCCGGCCGCACCTTCCAGTACCTGCAGACGGTGGCGCCCGCGGGCGTGCCGGCCATCCGCGAGCACCCGTCCGAGTACGTGTACGCCCTGGCCGGCGGCGACGCACCCGCCGCCCGCGCGGACATCGCCACGCTGGGCGCGGAGCGGTGGCTGGGCGCGAGCTGGCTGGGCTCGGCCACCGCGTACCTGCGCCGCACCACGGGGATGGCGGTGCAGGACCCCACGCCGGGCCCGCTGGTGGACCGCTCCCTCTTCGTGGCCGGCGAGGGGAGCGCGCGCGGGGTGGAGCTCTCGGTGCGGCGGCTGGCGGGGCGCTGGACGGGGTCGGCGGCGTACGCGCTGTCGCGCTCGGAGATCACGGCGCGGGGGCTCACCTTTCCTGCGCCGGAGGAGCAGCGGCACACCCTGGACGCCACGGCCTACCTGCGCGCGGGGCGCGGGGTGCAGTTGGGCGGGGCGTACACCGCCACCAGCGGGGTGCCCTACACGCGCCGCATCGACCGTGACTTCCTGTGCGGCGCGGATGGCTGCCAGGCGCTGGGGCCGCCCCGCGCCGAGGAGCCCGGCGGGCAGCGCGCCCCCGCCTACCGCAGCCTGGACCTGCTGGCGGAGTGGGGCGGCAGCGTGCGCGGGGCGCGGGTGAGCGGCTACGTGCAGCTCCGCAACACGCTGGGCAACGACAACCGCGGGCGCTACACGCGCACCACTCCGTGCTCGGCGCTGGGCGCGGCGGCGTGCGGGCCGGGGCGGCCCACGGGGTACGACCAGTTCTCCAGCGGGCTGCCGCGCATCCCGGTGGCCGGCCTGCGGATGAGCTTCTAGCGGATGGACGCGGCCCGTCTCTTCGCGGAGCACCACGCTTCGCTCTTCCGCTACCTGTCTCGCCTCACGGGCAACCCGGACGTGGCCGCCGACGCCGCGCAGGAGGCGTTCGTGAAGTTGCTGGAGAAGCCGCCCGCGCCGGGGGAGACGCGCGCCTGGCTCTTTCGCGTGGGCACCAACGCCGCGCGCCTGGCCGAGCGCACCCGCGGGCGCCGCGTGCGGCTGCTGGAGCACCGGCCGGAGCGCGCCCCGCTGGGCGACGCGCCCCCCACGCCGGAGGAGGCGCTGGACGCGGCCGAGGCCCGCCGCCGCGTGCGCGAGGCGATGGAGGTGCTCACCGAGCGCGACCGCACGGTGCTGCTGATGCGCGAGGAAGGGTTCAGCCACCGCGAGATCGCGGAGGCGGCGGGCACCACCACCGGGTCGGTGGGGACGATGATCGCGCGGGCGCTGGACAAGCTGGCGGCCCGCCTTCAACTGGACGAGGACGCACCATGACCGACGCACCCCCCGCCCCTGAGCACCTGGACGACGGCGCCCTCGTGCGCTTCCTGGACGGGGAAGCGGGCGGGCGCTCCGGCGTGGAAGCCCACCTGGCCGCGTGCCCCGCGTGCACGGAGCGCCTGGCCGTCCTGCGCCGCCGCTCCGTCAACCTGGGCATCCTGCTGGCCCGCGGCGACTTCGCCGTCCCCGCGCCCCCCGCCGCCGCGGCGCCGGTGGACGAGCTTGCGGCCCGCCGCGCGGCACGGCGCGCCCCCCCGCGCCCCTGGCTGCAGGCCGCCGCCGTGGCGATGCTGCTGGTGTCCGCCGGCCTCTTCGCCGCCCCCGTGCGCGGCTGGGTGCGCGGCCTGGTGAGCGCCTCCGAGCAGGCGGCCGTGCGCCCCGCGCCCGCTCCCCGGCCCCGCGCGGCCGAGCCGGCACCCGCGGGCACGCGCATCCAGTTCACTCCGCGGGGGCCCGAGCTCACGGTGGACGTCGCCCACCCCCAGGCCGGCGGCGCGCTCCTCCTGGAAGCGGGCCCCGGCACCACCGCCTCCGCCGAGGTCCGCGGCCCCGCCGAGCTCCTCGTCCTCCCCTCAGGCCTGCGCATCGCCAACGATCCGTCGTCCGCCGCCGAGTACCGCGTCACCGTCCCCGCCTCCGTGCGCCGCGTCCGCGTCCGCGTGGGCGGCGGCGCGCCTACGACCGTGGAGAGCGACGCGCTGGCGGGCGGGCGGAGGATCGAGCTGTAGAAGCATCACACGGAGCCACGGAGGCACAGAGACGAAGTCATCTCTGTGCCTCTGTGTCTCTGTGTGATGCCTATGCGTCCAGTACCTCGCGGACCTTGCGGACGAGGGCGTCGGGGCTGAACGGCTTCAGCAGGATCTCCGCGCCGGGGCCGATGCGGTCCGGGTGGAGCGCCTCGGCGGAGTAGCCGGTGGAAAAGATCACCGGGAGCGACGGGGTGCGCTCGCGCAGGATCTCGGCGAGGCGGATGCCGTCCATCCCCGGCATCACCAGGTCGGTGAGCACCAGGTCCACCTCCGCGCCGTGCACGCGGAACAGCTCCAGCGCCTCCACGGGCTCCGACGCCTCCAGCACGCGGAAGCCGCTCCTCGCCAGCACCCGCGTGGTGAGCCGCCGCACCGCCGCCTCGTCTTCCACCACCAGCACCGTCTCCGTTCCCCGCGCCACGGGCGCGGCGCCCAGCCCGTCTCCCGCCTCGTCCGCGCAGGCGGCGCGGTCGGTGCGCGGGAAGTAGGTGGTGATGGCGGTGCCCCGGTCCGGCTCGCTCTCCGCCCACACGGTGCCGCCGCTCTGGCGCACGATGCCGTACACGGTGGAGAGGCCCAGCCCCGTGCCCTTGCCCTGCTCCTTGGTGGTGAAGAACGGCTCCCAGATGCGCGCCAGCGTGGCGTCGTCCATCCCGCAGCCGGTGTCCACCACCGTGACGGCCACGTACGGGCCGGGCGCGGCCTCGGGCCCCAGGCGGCGGTCGCCGGCGGGGAGGTACACGTTGGCGGTCTTGATCCACAGCTTGCCGCCCTGCGGCATGGCGTCGCGGGCGTTGACGGCCAGGTTCAGCAGCACCTGCTCCACCTGCCCCGGGTCCGCGGTGACGCGCCCCAGGGCGGGGTCCAGCATGGTGGCCAGGTCGATGTCTTCGCCGATCAGGCGCCGCAGCATGCGCTCGGTGGCGGCGACGGACTGGTTGAGCTCCAGCACGCGCGGCTGAAGCACCTGCTGGCGGCTGAAGGCCAGGAGCTGCCGCGTGAGGTCCGCCGAGCGGTTGGCGGCGTGCTGGATCTCCTCCAGGTCCAGCCGGCGGGGATCGTCGGGCGGGGTGTCCATCAGCAGGAGCTCCGCGTTGCCGCGGATGGCGGTGAGCATGTTGTTGAAGTCGTGCGCCACGCCGCCGGCCAGGCGGCCCACCGCCTCCATCTTCTGCGCCTGGAGGAGGAGGGCCTGGCTGTGCTCCAGCGCCCGCTCGGCGGCCTTGTGCTCGGTGATGTTCTCCACCATCCCCACCGCGTAGCGGGGCTCGCCCCCGGCGTCGCGCACCAGCGACACGGAGAGGCGCCCCCACAGCATGCTGCCGTCCTTGCGGAAGTAGCGCTTCTCCAACTGGTACTCGCCCCGCTCGCCGGCCACCAACTGGTCGAAGTGAAGCCAGTCCGCCTCCACGTCGTCCGGGTGGGAGAAGGCGCTGAACGCCGTGCCCGCAAGCTCGTGGGCCCCGTAGCCCAGCATCTCCTGCAGCGCGCGGTTGCTGCGCAGGGTGCGCCCCCGCATGTCCGCCAGCGCCACGCCGATGGGGGCCTCGTCGAACATGGCGCGGAGCTGCGCCTCGCTGGCGCGCAGCGCTTCCTGGGCCTGGCGCTGGGCCGTGACGTCTTCCACCAGCGCCATCACGTAGCGCGGCTCCCCGGCGGCCCCGCGGATCAGCGACGTCATCAGCCGCCCCCACACCACGTGCCCGTCGCGGTGAAGGTAGCGCTTCTCCAGCGCGTACTGGTTCCGCCGCCCGGCAAGCACCTCGGCGAACAGCGCGCGGTCCCGCTCCAGGTCGTCGGGGTGGGTGAGGGCGGCGGGGCCCACCGCGCGCAGCTCGTGGGCGGGGTACCCCAGCATGCGCTGCAGCGCCGGGTTCACCTCCAGCACGTTGCCCTCGGCGTCGCCCAGGATGATGCCGATCCCCGCGTCGTCGAACACGGCGCGGAAGCGGGCCTCGCTCTCGCGCAGCGCTTCCTCGGCGCGGAGGCGCGCGGTAACGTCGCGCGACGAGCAGACGATGCGGAACGCCTCGCCCGCTTCGTCGCGCAGCATGGTGGAGCGGGTGGCCATCCACAGGTACGACCCGTCGTGGCACCTCACCCGCCACTCCACCTCGGTGAGCTCGCCGGCCACGGTGAGGTTGTGAGTCTCGCGCACGGCCCACAGGTCGTCCGGGTGCACCAGGTGCGCGGTGGTCCGCCCCAGCAGCGCTTCGCCGGAGAGGCCGGTGATCTTTTCCATCGACGGGCTGGCGTACAGAAACGTCCCCTGGGCGTCGTGGAGGCTCACCACGTCGTTGGTGCCGTCGGCGAGCATGCGGTAGCGCGCTTCGCTCTCGCGCAGCGCCTCGTCGGAGGCGCCGCGCTCGGCCAGCAGGCGGATGTTGGCCATGGCGGTGCTGGCCAGGGCGGCCACCGTTTCCAGCACCTCCACGTCGTGCGCGTCGTAGGCGTTGGGGGTGTAGCTGTGCGCCACCAGCAGCCCGAGCACCCCGCCGGGCCCCAGCACGGGGGTGCGGATCACGGACTCCGAGCGCCGCCCCGTGCCGCTGACCACTCCCCCCGCTCCCGCGGGGTCGGCCGAGCTGAGCGTGAGGAGGGAGCGCCGCTCCGCCAGCACCCGCGCGGCGGGCCCGCGCACCGGCACCTCCTGCCCCGGCGCGTACACGCCATCGTCGTATTCGGCCAGGTACGCCAGCGTCCCCCGCTCCGGGTGGTGCTCGGCCAGCATGAAGGCGTCGAAGGGGAACAGCCCCTCGCAGGCGTCGTGAAGCACGTCGCGCAGCTCCTCCAGCGACTTCGCGGCGATCACCCCCGCGGCGGCCTTGGCCACCACCGCCATCCGCTCCGCCATACGCTCCGCCCGCGTGCGCGCCACGCGCAGGTCGGAAAGGAGCTGCAGGTTGAGGAAGGCGGGAGCGGCGAGGGCGGCGAGCGTTTCCAGCACCTCCACGTCTTCGGCGTCGTACTCGCCGGGCCGGTAGCTCTGCACCGACAGGAGGCCCACCACCCCGCCGGCGCTCAGCAGCGGGGTGCGGATGATGGACTCCGAGCGGCGCCCCGTGCCCGTGAGCTGGGTGCCGCGGGCGGCGGGGTCGTCGGAGCTGTGGATGAGCGACGACCGGCGCTCGCGGATCACCCGCTCCGACGGCCGTCCGCGGACGCTCACCTGCACGGGGTCTCCCCACACGCCGGCGTCCAGCGCGCCCAGGTAGTGAAGCGTCTCGTCTTCCGGCTGGTAGCGCGCCATCAGCAGCGTGTCGAAGGGGATCACCCCGGCGCACGCGTCGTGGATCGCGCCCCGCAGCTCCTCGGCGGACTGGGCGGCGATCACCCCCGCGCCCGCTGCCGCCAGCGCCTTCATCCGCTCGGCCACCTCCTGGGCGCGCAGCTCCGCCAGGCGCAGCTCGGCCCAGCGGCGGAACGAGAACACGCAGAGCGGCACGCTGAGGAGCCCCGCGGAGAGCAGGATCTCGTCGAGCTGCCAGCTCTCGTGCGCGCGCGCCCAGGCGCCGAACGCCTCGAACACGTCCAGCCAGGCGGAGAGCGCGAACACCACGGCGATGCCCGCGAGCAGCACCCGCAGGTCGCGCGTCATGCGGCGCTGGGTGGCCGTGCGCGCGAGCTCGCCGTAGCCCCGGCCCGGCCTCACGCCGCCCCGCGCGGGCGGGATGCCGTGCGCGGCTGTGCCGGGCGCGCGCGCCGGCCCGCGCCCGGATGAATGCCGGTCACTCATCATTCACCGCCGGCGGCTGGCCGCCTGCCGCGTACCGTATGACGCCACGGCCGCCGCGCCGGGAACGTCGCCGGGTGCGGATCATGCCCGCGGCTCCGCGAAGCTGGGCGCGGCGCGCGAGTCCAGCACCTCGCGGACCTTGCGGACCAGGGCGTCGGGGCTGAACGGCTTCAGCAGGATCTCCGCGCCGGGGCCGATGCGGTCCGCGTCGAGCGCCTCGGCGGAGTAGCCGGTGGAGAAGATCACCGGGAGCGACGGGGTGCGCTCGCGCAGGATCTCGGCGAGGCGGATGCCGTCCATCCCCGGCATCACCAGGTCGGTGAGCACCAGGTCCACCTCCGCGCCGTGCACGCGGAACAGCTCCAGCGCCTCCACGGGCTCCGACGCCTCCAGCACGCGGAAGCCGCTCCTCGCCAGCACCCGCGTGGTGAGCCGCCGCACCGCCGCCTCGTCTTCCACCACCAGCACCGTCTCCGTTCCCCGGGCCACGGGCGCGGCGCCCAGGCCGTCTCCCGCCTCGTCCGCGCAGGCGGCGCGGTCGGTGCGCGGGAAGTACGTGGTGATGGCGGTGCCCCGGTCCGGCTCGCTCTCCGCCCACACGGTGCCGCCGCTCTGGCGCACGATGCCGTACACGGTGGAGAGGCCCAGCCCCGTGCCCTTGCCCTGCTCCTTGGTGGTGAAGAAGGGCTCCCAGATGCGCGCCAGCGTGGCGTCGTCCATCCCGCAGCCGGTGTCCACCACCGTGACGGCCACGTACGGGCCGGGCGCCGCCTCGGGCCCCAGGCGGCGGTCGCCGGCGGGGAGGTACACGTTGGCGGTCTTGATCCACAGCTTGCCGCCCTGCGGCATGGCGTCGCGGGCGTTGACGGCCAGGTTCAGCAGTACCTGCTCCACCTGCCCCGGGTCCGCGGTGACGCGCCCCAGGGCGGGGTCCAGCATGGTGGCCAGGTCGATGTCTTCGCCGATCAGGCGCCTCAGCATGCGCTCGGTGGCGGCCACGGACTGGTTGAGCTCCAGCACGCGCGGCTGGAGCACCTGCTGGCGGCTGAAGGCCAGGAGCTGCCGCGTGAGGTCGGCCGAGCGGTTGGCGGCGTGCTGGATCTCCTCCAGGTCCAGCCGGCGGGGATCGTCGGGCGGGGTGTCCATCAGCAGGAGCTCCGCGTTGCCGCGGATGGCGGTGAGCATGTTGTTGAAGTCGTGCGCCACGCCGCCGGCCAGGCGGCCCACCGCCTCCATCTTCTGCGCCTGGAGGAGGAGGGCCTGGCTGTGCTCCAGCGCCCGCTCGGCGGCCTTGTGCTCGGTGACGTTCTCCACCATCCCCACCGCGTAGCGGGGCTCGCCCCCGGCGTCGCGCACCAGCGACACGGAGAGGTGCCCCCACAGCATGCTGCCGTCCTTGCGGAAGTAGCGCTTCTCCAGTTGGTACTCCCCCCGCTCGCCGGCCACCAGCTCGCCGAACAGCTCCCAGTCGGCCGCGATGTCGTCCGGGTGGGTGAGGGCGCTGAACTCCATCATGGCCAGCTCCTCGCCCGCGTAGCCCAGCATCTGCTGCAGCGCGGCGTTGCTGCGCACCAGGCGCCCCCGCATGTCCAGCAGCGCCACGCCGATGGGGGCCTCGTCGAACATGGCGCGAAGCTGCGCCTCGCTGGCGCGCAGCGCTTCCTGGGCCTGGCGCTGGGCCGTGACGTCCTCCACCAGCGACATCAGGTAGCGCGGCTCCCCGGCGGCCCCGCGGATCAGCGACGTCGTGAGCCGCGCCCACACCACGTGCCCCTCGCGGTGAAGGTAGCGCTTTTCCAGCGCGTACTGGTCCCGCCGCCCCGCCAGCACCTCGGCGTACAGCGCGCGGTCCGGCTCCCGGTCGTCGGGGTGGGTGATGACGCCGGGCTCCAGGGTGCGCAGCTCGTGGGCCGGGTATCCCATCATGCGCTGAAGCGCCGGGTTCACCTCCAGCACCCTCCCTTCCGTGTCTCCCAGCGCGATGCCGATCCCCGCGTCGTCGAACACGGCGCGGAAGCGGGCCTCGCTCTCGCGCAGCGCATCCTCGGAGGCGCGCCGCTCGGAGAGCAGGCGGATGTTGGCCATGGCGGTGCCGGTGAGGGCGGCCACCGTTTCCAGCACCTCGGCGTCGCGCGCGGTGTACAGCCCGGGGGTGTAGCTCTGCGCCGAGATCACGGCCACCACGCGGTCGCCGTCCAGGATGGGGGTGCGGATCACGGACTCGGAGCGCACCCCGGTGCCCGTGAGGCGCGCGCCCCGGCCGGCGGGGTCGGCGGACGACGCGGTGACCACGGAGCGCCGCTCCCGCACCACGCGCTCGCTGGGGGTTCCCGCCAGCGGCACCACCATGGGCGGGAGAACGCACCCGGCGTCGGCGTCCTCCAGGAAGTGGAGAGTCTGGCTCGCCTCGTCGTACCTGCCAAAGGTGAAGGCCTCGAAGGGGAGCACGCGCGCGCACGACTTCCGCAGCACGTCGCGCAGCTCTTCCATGGAGGTTGCCTCCACGAACCCCGCCGCCGCCTGCGCCACGGCGGCCATGCGCTCCGCCAGCCGCTCCGCGCGGGCCCGGGCCTCGCGCAGCGCCATCTCGGCGCGGTGCCGCTCGGTTACGTCGTTGAACGCCGCCACCGTGCCCACCACGCGCCCCTGCGCGTCGCGCAGCGGCGTGGCCGAGATCTCCGTCCACGCCTCGGCGCCGTCGCCGCGCAGCAGGCAGGCGCGGTAGCGGTGCCCGGGGCCGTCGTCGCGCGCCTGCAGCCGCGCCCGCATCGCCTCGTGCTCCTGGGGCGGGAAGAGGAACTCGTGCGCCACCTCGCCCACCAGCTCGCCGGTCGCGAAGCCCAGCACCTCCGGCGAGCGGGGGTTGGCGTACACGATGCGCCCGTCCAGGTCGGTGATCAGCAGCGCCTCGCCCAGGCTCTCCACCACCCCGCGGAAGCGGGTCTCGCTCTCGCGCAGGGCAGACTCGGACTCGCGCAGCTCGGACAGGAGCTGCAGGTTGAGGAGGGCGGGGGCGGCGACCGCCGCCAGCGTCTCCAGCACCTCCACGTCTTCGGCGCCGTACGCGCCACGCTGGTAGCTCTGCACCGAGATGAGGCCCGCCACCCCTTCCGCGCTCAGCACGGGGGTGCGGATGATGGACTCGGAGCGCCGCCCCGTGCCCGTGAGCCGGGCGCCGGCGCCCGCCGGGTCGCCCGAGCTCAGGATGAGCGACGACCGGCGCTCGCGGATCACCCGCTCCGTGGGGCGTCCCGCGACGGACACCTCCTGGGGCGCGCTCCACACCCCCGCGTCCACGGCACCCAGGTACACCAGGGTGTCCGCTTCCGGGCGGTAGCGCGCCATGAGCATGGCGTCGAAGGGGATCACCCCGGCGCAGGCGTCGTGGAGGGCGGCCAGCAGCTCGTCGGCCGACTGGGCGGCGATCACCCCGGCGCCCGCGGCGGCCAGCGCGCTCATGCGCCGGGCCATGCCCTGGGCGCGCCGCTCCGCCTCGCGCAGCTCCTCGGTGGTGCGGCGCAGCCGGGTGACGTCTTCGCACACCACCAGCGCCGCCGGCCCGCCGCCGGCCCGGGGGATGATGCGGACCGCCGTGCGCACCCACACCGCGCGCCCGTCGCGGTGCCGCTTGCGGAACTCGCCGCGGTGGGTCTCGTGCGGCGACGCGAAGCAGCGCCGGAGGTACGCGCGCGCGCCCTCCCGCTCGTCGTCGTCGTTGAACAGCGCGCTCACCGGGATGCCCAGCAGCTCGCCCGGGGCGTACCCGAGCTGCGCCGCGCCCGCGTTGTTCACGGAGAGCACGGTGCCCGCGGCGTCCACCATGAAGAGCATGGAGGGGTTCTCCTCGTACAGGCCCCGGTACAGCTCTTCGCTCTCGCGCAGGAGCGCGGCGGCGCGCTGGCGGTCGGTGAGGTCGCGCACCACGGCGGTGAAGTGCCGCCCGCCGGGCGACGCGCCGAAGGAGAGCTCCAGCGGCACCTCGTGGCCCGCGCGGTGGAGGCCGGGGAGCTCCACCCGCTCCCACGCGATGGTGCGCACCCCCGTTCGCACGTGCGTGTCGAAGCCGGCGCGGTGCCGCTCCCGCACGGGCTCCGGCATCAGCCGCTCCAGCGGGGTGCCCATCAGCTCCCCGGGCGCATAGCCGAAGATGCGCTCCACGGCCGGGTTGGCGAACACCACCTCGCCGCGCGTGTCCACCGTGATGATGGCGTCGCTGGCCGACTCCACCACCAGCCGGTACTGGGCCTCCCGCTCGTGCCGCTCGGTGATGTCGGTCCACGACCCCACCACCTCCGCCGCCTCGCCGCCCGGGCCGCGCAGCAGCCGCAGGTCTTCCAGCACATGGCGGTACTCGCCCTGGCGGTTGCGGAAGCGGAACTCGTGCACCACCCGTCCGCCGGCCAGGGCCTCGTCGGCGCGGCGCAGCGTGCCCGCGCGGTCGTCGGGGTGCACCCGCTCGATGAACCACTCGCGGGAGCCCACCTCGTCGCCCCGGTAGCCGAAGAGGCGCTCCAGGTTCTCGCTGAGCGACCATTCGACGATGTGGCCATCGCGCAGCGCGAGCGAAAAGATCACCACCGGGCTGGCGGCCAGCAGGTGGCGCCGCCGCGCCTCGGCGGCCGCCAGCTCGGCGGTGCGCTCGGCCACGCGGCGCTCCAGCTCGTCGTGCGACCTTTCCAGCGTTTCCGTGGCGTGGCGGCCGGCGGTGACGTCGCGCGCCACCGCCTGGAACCCGGCGGGCTCCCCCTCGGGCGTGCGCAGCAGTTGCACGTTCTGGCCGATCCACACCTCGCGCCCGTCGCCGGTGATGGCCGGGAACTCGGCGTACGTCACCGGTGCTCCCTCGGCTGCCTGCGCGCGGTACAGCTCCATCAGGATCTCGCGGTGGTCCGCGCGCACCAGGTCGCGGAAGTCCATCCCCACGAGCTGCTCGCGCCGGTACCCCATCATGCGCGCGGCCACGGGGTTCACGTAGGTGAAGCGGCCGCGCGGGTCGGAGAGGTAGATGATGTCGCTCGCGGACTCCACCACCTCCTGGTAGCGCTCTTCCGCGCCGGCCAGCAGCCCGCGGGTGCGCTCCAGCTCGCCGATGCGCAGCGCGCCGGCCGTGCGCAGGTCGCGCAGCGAGCCCACCGTGAAGCCGATCAGCAGCTTGGTGGCGATGTCGGGAAGGCCCAGCACGATGTCCGCCCCGCCATGGGTGGCGAACAGCGCTCCATCCACCGCGACGCAGGCCACCGCCGCCGCCACGCCGCCCACCCTGCCGAACCACCACCCCCCCAGCACCGCGGTGAGCGCTCCCAGGGTGGCCACGCTGCTGCCCAGTACGGGATGGAGCAGGTGGAAGACGAGCGAGTACGCCGCCAGCGCCGCCACCAGCGCGGGGATCTGCCACCACGCCGCGGGAGGTGCGCTTTCGGGCGGTTCGGAGGGCGCGTGGAGACGCAGGGACATCGTCGCCTGGGGTGGGGAGGCTGCGGGAGCGCGCCGCACGCGCGAGGTGTCGCGGCTGGCGGAGGTGTGGCGGCTGAGGTGTGTATGAGGCGAGGCGGTCGGCGAGTATGCGCGGGCCGACATCTATGAATGTTTTACTCGTTTCCATCCCCTGTCAATGGCATGTACGATCTTGCTGTGGTCGCTTTTGCGTGTCGCCTGGCGTATGACGCCACCTTCTCCGCCACGCTCTGTGCGCGCCCGGTGCGCCCCGCCGCGTGCCGCCGTGCCCCCGCGCGAGGCGCCCCCTTGTCGCGCGGCGGGCACGCGGCTACCTTCCGCGCCACATAGATAGCGAGGGGGCCTTTCGGAAGCCGGTGTGAATCCGGCGCGGCCCCGCCACTGTAAGAGGCCCGGCGACTTCGCCGGCCCGGCCCGCTCAAGCGCCACTGGGAGAAGTTCCCGGGAAGGCGAGCGGAAGCTGCCTCGAGCCAGGAGACCGGCCCCCTCTGCTCCCGCACGCACAACCCCTCGCGGGAGGGGAGCGGGGTTCGCACCGGGCCGGTGCGCGCTGCCGCACCGGCGCGCGCAGAAGGAGGCCCTTCGCGGCCCCGTCTCTTTCCGCCGTGGAAAGGACGGGCTTTTTGTTGTCCATCGCCTCGCGCATCCTGGCCCTCGCGGCCGTGCTCGCCCTCGCCGGCGGGTGCGGGCGCGCCGACGTGCGTGCGGGCGAGCCGGCCGCCATCACCCTCACGGACGACGCCGGGAACACGGTGAGCCTCCCCCGGCCGGCGCGGCGGGTGGTGGCGCTCTTCCCCAGCGCCAACGAGACGCTGGTGGCGCTGGGCGCGCGCGAGCTGCTCGTTGGGCGCACCGACTTCGACCGGGCGCTGGAGCCGCTTCCCTCCGTGGGTGGCGGGCTGGACCCCAACCTGGAGCGCCTCGCCTCCCTGCGCCCGGACCTGATCATCGGCTGGGAGACGAACCGCCCGCAGCTCCGCGAGCGCCTGCGGGAGCTGGGGATCCCCGTCTTCTCCATGCAGACGGACGACACCACAGACGTGTTCCGCGCGATCCGCAACCTGGGCGTGCTCACGGGCCGCACCCCGGCGGCGGACTCGCTCGCCGCGCACCTGCGCGGGGAGATCGACGCGGTGCGCGCGTCGGTGGCCGGGCTGCCGCGCCCCTCCGTGTTCTTCGTGGTGTGGCACGACCCGCCTATGACGGCGGGCCCCAAGACCTTCATCGGCCAGCTCATCGGCGTGGCGGGGGGAGCCATCCTCTTCCCGGACACCGCGCAGCCGTGGCCCAACGTGTCGATGGAGGAGGTGGTGAAGCGCCAGCCGGACATCGTCGTGCTCCCCGTGGGCGAGAGCGGGTCGCCCGGGCTGGACGTGCGCGGCCCCGGGTGGCGGGAGCTGAAGACGCTGCGGGAGCGCGGGCCCATCCTCGTCCCCGCGGACCTGGTGAACCATCCCGGGCCGCGCATCGGCGAGACGGCGCGGCTGCTGAGGGACGCGCTGCACCCCGCGCGGGCCCGCCCGTGAAGCCCGCACTGCGCCTGGCGCTGCTGGCCGCGGCCGTGGTCCTGGCCCTCCTGGTGGGGGTGAGGATGGGCGCCGTGCCGCTGACCGTGCGCGAGGTGGCCGCCGGCATCCGCGGCATCGGCGACCCCACCACCGTCGCCATCGTGCGCCGGCTGCGGCTGCCGCGCGCGGTGCTGGCCGCGCTGGTGGGCGGCGCGCTCGCGGCCAGCGGCGCCACCTTCCAGGCGCTGCTGCGCAACCCGCTGGCGGAGCCCTACATCCTGGGCGTCTCCGGCGGGGCGGCGGTGGGCGCGGTCGGGGCCATCGTCCTCACCGGGGCGCCGGCTTCCGGCCCCGCCGTGGCGATGTCCGCCTTCGGGGGGGCGATCCTGGCCATCCTCCTCGTCTTCCGCGTGGCCGCCTCGGTGGGGCGGGTGCTCGACACACGCATCCTGCTGCTGGCCGGCGTGGTGGTGGGGGCGTTCTTCAACGCCTGCATCCTCCTGGCGCTCACCTTCGCGGACACGGAGGACTTCCGCTCCGCCCTGTTCTGGATGATGGGGAGCTTCAGCGGCGCCACCTGGCGGGGGATCGGTACGCTGGCCGCCGCCATGGTGCCGGCCATCCTCCTCCTCTTCGCCCTCGCCCGCTCGCTGGACCTGCTGGCCGTAGGCGAGGAGACGGCGGCGTTCCTGGGCGTGCGCACCGAGCGCACCAAGCTGCTGGCGTACGCGGTCGCCTCGCTGCTGGCCGCCGCCGCCGTGGCCGTGAGTGGGGTGATCGGCTTCGTGGGGCTGGTGGTGCCGCACGTGGTGAGGATGCTGTGGGGCGGCGACCACCGCTTCCTCCTCCCCGCCTCGGTGCTGATGGGCGCCACCTTCACCGTGCTCGCGGACACGCTGGCGCGCACGGCCGCGGCCCCCACCGAGCTCCCCATCGGCGTGGTGACGGCCTTCGTGGGCGTCCCCTTCTTCGTGTACCTCCTGCGGCGGAGCGCGGCATGATCCGCGGGCGAATGAATTCGCTGCAACCACTACACGAAGTCCCCCTGCGGGGACTGTACGGCTGCGCCGGGTGCTGGAAGACCCGGCCGCGCAGGCGGGCTTCGTGCTGCCGCGGTCTCGGCCGCCGGGCGGCCGGACTGCCGGAGGCCGCATGAGCGGGTGGAGATGCGAAGGCGTCACCTTCCGCTACCCCGAGGGCGCGCGGCCGGCGCTGGATGGCGTGTCGATGGAGGCACCGGCCGGCGGATGCACGGCCGTGCTCGGCCCCAACGGCTCGGGAAAGAGCACCCTGCTGCGCGTGCTGCTGGGCACGCTCGCGCCCTCCGCCGGCCGCGCGGAGTTCGACGAGCGCCCGCTGGCCGCGTGGAGCCGGGCGGAGCTGGCGCGCGCCGTGGGCGTGGTGCCCCAGGGCGAGGAGACGGCGTTCCCGATCTCGGTGCGCGGGCTGGTGGCGATGGGGCGCTATCCGCACCTGGGCCCCTGGCGCCGCGAAGGGGCCGCCGACCACCGCGCGGTGGAGGAGGCGATGAAGCGCTGCGACGTGGCGGGGCTGGCGGAGCGTCCGCTGGCCAACCTCTCGGGCGGCGAGCGGCAGCGGGCGCGGGTGGCGCGCGCCCTGGCCCAGGAGCCGCGGGCCCTGGCGCTGGACGAGCCCACCGCCGCCCTGGACGTTAGCCACGAGATGGCGATCTGGGAGCTTCTCCGCGACCTGGGGCGCGCGGGCACCACCGTGCTCGTGGTGACGCACAACCTCAACCTCGCCGCCCGCTACGCCGACCGCCTGGTGCTGCTGGAGCAGGGCCGCGTGGCTGCCGCCGGCACGCCCGCGCAGGTGCTCACGCGCGAGACCGTGGAGCGCGTGTACGGCTGGCCCGTGCGCGTGGTCCCGCACCCCGGCCCCGGCCCCGACGCCGGCGCCCCGCAGGTCGTCCCCCTGGCCGGCGAGGCGTGCGGCTCCATGCAGCTCCGCGCGGAGGATGAACATGCGGCGTAAGCTCTTCTCCGTGTCTCTGTGCCTATGTGTGAGCCTGCTGTGGCCTGCGCTGGCCGCCGCGCAGTTCCCGGCCGAGGTGCGCGGCCGCGTGACGCAGCGCGGGAGCGGCGCCGCCGTCCCCGGCGCGCGGGTGGAGGCCGAAGGTGCCGCGGCGGTGGCGGGGCCGGACGGGAGCTTCCTGCTGCGCGGCGTGGCGCCGGGTACGCGCGACGTGCGCGTGTCGGCGCTGGGGTTCCGCGAAGGGCGCTTCAGTGTGGATGCGGCCAACGGGCGCACCGTGTGGCTGGCGGCGGTGCTGGACGCGGCGCCCATCGCGCTGGAAGCGATCAACGTCCGCGCGCGGCGGAACGAGGTGGGGGCCACGGTGCTGGACCGCGCGGAGATCGAGCGGAGCGGGGCGCGCGACCTGGGCGAGGTGCTGCGCGACCGGGCGGGCGTCACCGTGGAGCGGCAGGGCGGGCCCGGGTCGCCCACCCGCGTCTCCATCCGCGGGAGCAGCGCGGACGAGGTGCTGGTGCTGCTGGACGGCGTGCCGCTCAACTCCGCCCTCACCGGCGAGGCGGACCTCTCCACCGTGCCGCTGGAAGCGATCGAGCGGGTGACGGTGCTGCGCGGCGCCCAGTCCGCCCGCTACGGCGCGCGGGCGCTGGCCGGCGTGGTGGCGGTGGAGACGCGGCGGCCGCGCGGCACCGAGCTGTCCGCGCGCGCCGCGGCGGGGAGCTGGGGGGAGCGGCGCGGGGCCCTTTCCGCGGGCGGGCGGCGCGGCGCGCTCTCCGGCCTCGTCTCCGCCGAGGGGCAGACGGCGCGCGGCGACTTCCGCTACCTCGTCCCCGACTTTCGCGGCGGGGGCACGGCCGTGCGCCGCAACGCCGACGCGGGCTCGCTCTCCCTCCTCGCCTCCGGCCGCGCCGAGCGGGGCGGCGGCGAGGTGGGCGCGCGCGTGGAGGCATTCGCCGCGCGCCGGGGGATGCCGGGGGGCATCGGCAGCCCGGCCCTGGACGCGCGGCAGGAGCAGCAGCGCTGGGGCACCGCACTCACCGCCCGCCTGCCGCACCGGGGGATCGAGTGGCGGCTGGATGCGGACGCGCAGTTGCAGCGCGCGGAGTTCCGCGATCCGTCGCCGCCGCTGGGCGCCGCGTATGAGGACGACGTGCGCGCCGGCGCCACGGGTGCCGCGCTCTCCGCGCGGGGCGGCGTGGGCGCGCTGGACCTCACGGCGGGGGGCGAGGCGCGCCGGCTGGGCGTGAGCAGCTCCATGCTGAGCGAGGGGGCGCCGGAGGAGCAGGAGGCGGGCTCCGCGTGGGCGCAGGGAAGGTGGGGGCGCGCGCTGACGGGGTGGGCGCTGGAGCTGCTCCCCGCCGTGCGCGCGGACTGGAGCACGCGGGTGCGCGGCACCACCCTTTCGCCCCGCATCGGCGCGTCGGCGGCGCGGGGGGCGCTCGCGGCGCGGGTGTCGGCCGGGCAGGCGTTCTCGCCCCCCACCCTGGCCGACCAGTTCTTCCACGAGGGCGTGCTGGTGAGGCCCCACCCCGGCCTGCGCCCCGAGCGCGTGAACGCCGAGGTGGAGGGGGCGCTGGAGCTGCGCGGGGCCACCCTGGGCGCGCTGGTGGTGGACGCCGAGCTCGCCGCCTTCCGCGCGGACGTGGACGGGATGGTGCTCTGGTTCCCGGACCACCGCTTCACCTGGAGCCCCGCCAACTACGACGTGCGCCGCGCCGGCGCCGACCTTTCCGCCCGCGTGCGCCTTCCCTTCGCGGAGGCGGAGGTGCGCGGCACCGCGTCGCGCGCGGCGGTGGAGTACAGCGGGCCGGTGCTCTCCGGGCAGGTGGCCTTCCGCCCGCGCCACACGGCGAGCGCGGCGGCATCGGCGCGCCTCCCCGGCCGCGTGCGCGCGGAGCTGCAGGGGCGCTGGGTGGGGGAGCGCCGCTCCACCGCGGGCGACACCCTCAACCTGCTGGCGCCCTACGCCATGGCGGACCTGCGCCTCGCCCGCCCCTTCGCGCTGGGCGCGTGGGCGGGCGAGGGCACGCTGGCCGTGGAGAACCTCACCGGCCGCGGCGCGGCCATGCTCGTCGACTATCCGTATCCGGGCCGTGCCTGGACCCTGGGGGTGCGCCTGCGCAGGGGCGCATCCTCCTCATCCCCATCCATTGGATCGACCGACCGATGAACCGCAACACCCTGCGCCGCCTGGCGCTTGCCGCTTCCACCGCGCTCCTGGCCGCCTGCAACGGCGACTCCACCGAGGCCGAGACCCCGTTCATCCTGGGCCCCGACGGTGACGGGCAGATCGGGCTGGTGGTGAACTCCACCGGGAAGTCGCTCACCCTTTTCCACACGGACGACCCCAGCCAGACGCGGCAGATCCCCTTCGGCGCGTCGTCGGCGGTCACGCCCACGGGGCTGTCGGTGGGCGGGCGCTACGCCGCGGTGCCGCTGGGGAACGCGGCCAGCGTGGCGCTGGTGGACCTGGAGGAGCTCCGCATCGCGCGCTTCTTCGTTTTCCCCAAGGGCAACGCCACCGGCTCCGCCTTCGCGGACGACACCACTCTGATCGCGGCCAACTCGCAGGACGCCTACGTGGGGCGCGCGACCGTCAACCAGGCCAGCGACGCCTTCGTGCAGACGGCGAAGGTGGCGCCCGCGCCCGCGCGCATCGTGATGGCGGCGGGGCGCGTGGCCGTGATCTCGGGCAACCTGGACGAGAACTTCCAGCCCATCGGCAACGGCGTGGTCACCTTCCTGGACCCGCGCACCCTCCAGCTCCAGGGCACGGTGCAGACGGGCGGCACCAACTCGATGGACGCGTCCGTGGGCCCCGACGGGCTCCTTTACGTGGTAAACACCGGCGACTACGTGGCGGATGGCAGCGTCACCGTCATCGATCCGCAGACGATGCGGGCGGTATCCACGGCGCGCGGCTTCGGCGCCGGGCCGGGGAGCATCCACGTGGACGGGGCGGGGCTGGCGTACGTCTCCGGGTTCTTTACCGGCACCGTGGTGTGGAACACGCGCACGGGCGCCTTCCTGCGCGGCCCGGACAACCCGGTCTGCGCCCGCCTGGCGAACGGCGGCTGCCGCGGCGCCTTCGCGGCGACCACCGATGTACAAGGAAACGTGTATCAGGCGTTCTTTGGCAGCGCACCGCAGGGGCTCGCCCCGTACATCTTCGTTTACCGGCCCGGCACCTTCACGCTCGCGGACAGCATCGGCGGCGTGAACGGCCCCAGCGCCATCGAGGTCCGCTCGTTCTGAGCGGCTCCCCGGGCGCTTGAAGCCGCCGCACGGATCGCACGCCTTTCGCGGTCCGGACCCCCGGCCCGCACCGAAAGGGTGTAGTCCCCGCAGGGGGACTTCGTGTAGTCGTTGCAGCGATTTCAATCGCCCGGCCGGCGCCCGTGAGCACACCGCTCCGGGTGGACACGCGGGGGCGCGTGCGCGACCTTCGTGGGCAATGTGGCGGATGCGGCTCTGCATCCCCGCGTGTTCAACCATCCCGGCTGGCAGGTGCGGTACATGGAGTGGAGCTTTCGCCGCGTTCGCGCGGCTCTCTGCGGGGCGATGGTGGTGCTGGGGGGGTGCGACAATGACCTGACCAGCCTCACCGCGAGCGCCCCGCTCGACCGGGTGGCCGTGGTGGCCAACCGCGACCGCACGCTCACGCTGATCCCCTTCGCGGACAGCGTGGGCGTGCGCACCCTGTCGCTGGGCTCCGAGGGCGAGCCGGCCGGGATCGCGGTGCGCGGCGACCGGGCCGTGGTGCCGATGGGCGCGCCGGGGGTGGCCGTGGTCAACCTGCAGAGCGGGGTGGTGGAGCGCATGGTGAGGCTCCCCGGCTCGGCGCGCGGAGTGGCCTTCCTCAGCGACACGCTGGTGGCGGTCGCGTCGCCCGGCGCGGGGGGCGTCTTCTTCCTCAACCCCCTGCGCGGCGCCCCGGTACGCACCGTGGCCACGGGGGGGAGCCCGGAGGTGGTGCAGGAGTCCGGCGGGCGGCTCTTCGCCCTCTCCCCCGGGGCGGGGAACGGGCAGCTCATCGTGATGGACTCCGCGGCGGCGCCCGTGGTGGTGGAGCTGGGCGCGCCCAACCCGCGCGCGCTGGTGGTGCGCGGCATCCTGCTGTACGTGCTCAACGCGGGCGATCCCGGCGCCGCCAACGGCTCCGTCTCGGTGGTGAGCCTCGCCACGCGGCGGGAGATCTCGCTGCTGCGCGGCTTCGGCGAGTCGCCCGAGGCCATGGTGCTGAGCCCGCGCGGCGAGCTGTACGTGGCCGTGCCCACGCGCGGCGTGCTGGTGTACGACCTCACGGGCACCTTTGTGCGCGGCACGGACGCGCCCATCAACGCCTCCGGCATCGCCCCCGCGTCGCACGTGGCGATGGACCCGGCGGGCTTCATGTACATGCTCCACCGGGGCAACTGCACCAACGCGGGCGTGCTGGTGCGGCTGGACCCCAGCGGCGCTCCCGCGTCCAGCGCGCGCACCGGCACCTGCCCGGTGGCCGTGGAGTTCACCTCGCTGCCGCGCCGCTGAGCGCCCGCCGGGGGTGGACGCCCATGGGCGTCCACCCCCATTCTGTCGCCATGCTACTCCGCTCCACGGCACTTCGTGGCCTGGCGCTCGCCGCCGGCACCCTTTCCGTCGTCAGCGTCCCCGTGCGGGACCCCGTGACGCCGGCCGACCTGCGCGCGTCCACCGCCTGGTACCCCGTGGTGGGGCTGGCGCTGGCCGCCTTCCCCACGGCCGCCCTCATGCTGCCGCTCCCCGCGCTGCCGCGCGCCGCGCTGGCGCTGGCGGTGTGGGTGGCCATCACGGGCGCCCTTCACCTGGACGGCTGGGCGGACTGCTGCGACGCGGCCTTCGCCCCGCCGCGCGCCTCGGCCGGCGAGACGCTGGAGCGCCGCCACGCCATCCTCAAGGACCCGCACGTCGGCGTCTTCGGCGTGGCGGGGATCGTGATCCTCCTCCTCGCCAAGTGGGTGGCGCTCGCCGAAGTGGGCGCCGCCGCTCCGCTGGTGGCCATCCCGCTGGCACGCTGGGTGATGGTGTACGCGCTGCGCAGCTACCCGGCCGCGCGGCCGGACGGGCTGGCCGCCGGCATCGGCCGCGCCGTCCCGCTCGCGCTCGCCACGCTCGCGGCGGGCGCCGTGCTGGTGCCGCTCACCTTCCTCTCCCCGGTCCCGGTGCGGATCGCCGTCGCCGTCTCGCTGGGGATCCTGGCGGGGCTGGCCGTCATCGAGCTGCTCGCCGCCCGCTTCGGCGGCATCACCGGCGACGTGCTGGGCGCCGCGGGCGAGATCACCGAGCTGGCCGTGCTCTGGGCGTTCCTGCCCTGGGGGAGCGCGTGAGCTCGCGGGGCGCCGCGCTCGCCGCGCTCGGCGCGGACCTGCTGCTGGGCGAGCCGCCGGCCGCCGTGCACCCCACTGTGCTCATGGGGTGGTGGATCTCGCTCGCGCGCCGCTCCCGGCGCGCGTCCACGCCCCTCGGCTCGCTGGCCGAGGGGGCGCTCTGGTGCGCGTCGGGCGCCGCGGCCAGCGCCCTCGCGGCACGCGCCGTGGAGCGCGCGGCCGGGCGTCTGCCCCGGCTGCGCGCGGTGGCGCGCGGCGCGGCGCTCAAGCCCGCGCTCTCCCTGCGCGCGCTGCTGTCCGCGGGCCGCCAGGTGGAGGATGCCCTGCGCCGCGGCGACCTCGCCGAGGCGCGCCGGCTCCTGGCGTGGCACCTCGTCTCCCGCGACACCTCCGCCCTCACCTCCGCCGAGGTCGCGGGCGCGGCCATCGAGTCGCTGGCCGAGAACCTGGGCGACGGGGTGGTGGCGCCCCTGCTGGCGTTCCGCGCGGGCGGGCTGGGCGGCGCCTACCTCCACCGCTTCGCCAACACGGCGGACGCCATGCTCGGCTACCGCACGGCGGAGCTTGAATGGTTCGGGAAGGCCCCGGCGCGCGCGGACGACCTCCTCAACTGGGTTCCCGCCCGCGCATCGGCCCTGCTGGTGGCGGCGGCGGCTCCGCTGGGCGGCGGCAGCCCCCGCGCGGCGCTGCGGGCCGCCGTGCGCGACGCGGCGCTCACTCCCTCTCCCAACGCGGGCTGGCCGATGGCGGCGATGGCGGGCGCCCTGGGCGTGCGGCTGGACAAGCGCGGCGCGTACCGGCTCAACCCGGCCGGACGTGCCCCCGGGGCGGACGACGTGCGGCGCGCGCGCGGGATCGTGGCCGGCGCGGGGCTCCTGGCCGGCGTGGTGTGCGGATGATCCGCCCGCGCCCCGAGCTGGCCGCCACCCCGCCCGCCCCGCACGGCGGCCCCGCCGGCGACGACGCGGCCCGCATCGACTTCAGCGTGTCGCTCAACGCGTTCGGCCCGGCGCCGGCCGTGCTCCAGGCCGTGCGCGCCGCGCCGCTGGACCACTACCCGGACCCGCTCTCGCTGGCCCCCCGCCGCGCCGCGGCGGCGCGCTGGGAGCGGCCGGTGGAGGAGATCGTGTTCGGCGCGGGGGCGGCGGAGCTCATCGGGGCCATCTGCTTCGCCATGGTGCGCGCGGGCGACACGGTGCTGGTGCCCATGCCCACCTTCGGCGAGTACGCGCGGGCCGCCTCGCTCTGCGGCGCGCGGGTGCTGCAGGGGATCGCGGCGCCGCCGGACTACTCGCTGGACGCGGCGGCCATCGCCGAGGCCGTGGTGCAGCACCGGCCGCGCCTGGCCTTCCTGTGCACCCCCAACAACCCCACCGGCCAGCGCATCTCCCGCGACGAGTTGCGCGGCGTGGCCGATGCCTGCGCCGCCGCGGGCACGCTGCTGGTGGTGGACCAGAGCTTCGACGCGTTCATGGCCGAGCCGCTGGGCACCCCCGCGCTCCCCGGCCACCCGGCGGTGCTCCACCTGCGCTCCATCACCAAGGACCACGCCCTGGCCGGGGTGCGCGCCGCCTTCGCCGTGGGCCCCGCGCACCTGCTGGCCGCGGTGGAGCGGGGGCGCGTCCCCTGGTCCGCCTCCACGCTCGCCCAGGCCGCCGCCGTCGCCGCGCTGGGCGACGCGGGGTGCGAGTACGCCGCCCTCACCCTCCCGCGCCTGCGCGCGGAGCGCGAGCGGCTGGAGGCGGCCTTCGCGCGGCTGCGCGTCCCCACGGTGCACACCTCCACGCACTTCGTGCTCGCCGCTGTGGGCGACGCGCCGGGGCTGGCCGCGCGCCTCCTGGCCGGGCACGGCATCCGGGTGCGCGACTGCACCTCGTTCGGCCTCCCCACCCACATCCGCGTGGCCGCCCGCACCCCGCTGGACAACGCGGAGCTGATCCGCGCGCTGGAGGCCGAGTGCTCCGCCTGACGCTGGTGCGCCACGGCTCCACCGAATGGAACGAGACGGGGCGCTTCCAGGGCTGGGGCGATCCGCCGCTCTCCGCCCGCGGCCGCGGCGAGGCGGAGCGCCTGGGCGCGCACCTGGCCAGCGAGCGGTTCGGCCGCGTGGTGGCCAGCGACCTCCTGCGCGCCCGCGAGACGGCCTCCCTCGCCCTCCCCGGCGCCCGCGTGGACACGGACGCGCGCCTGCGCGAGATGGACTTCGGCGCGTGGGACGGCCTCACCTGGGACGAGTGCGTCGCCCGCGACGGCGACCTGATCCGCCGCTGGAGCGACGACCCCGCCGCCGTCACGCCCCCCGGCGGCGAGTCGCTGGCCGCCTTCGAGGCCCGCATCGCCGCCGCGCTCGCGGAGCTCCCGGAAGAGGGCTCCCACCTCTGGGTCGTCCACGCGGGCGTCGTCCACGCCATCCTCGCCCGCTGGATGGACGTCCCCCTGCGCCGCACCTTTGCCCTCCACATCTCCGCCTGCGGCATCACCCGCGCCGAGCTGTTCCCGGGCGGGGGCGCCAAGGTCACCTGCGTGAACGAACTGGCCTCACACAGAGACACAGAGGCACAGAGATGAGCGGTCACGGACGGATGTGGACACCGGGCGCACTCCGCTGCACGCGGGACGGCCGGGTTATGCGCGTAACTTGCAGTCCCGCAGCGGGGTATGCATCATTGATGGAACCCGGAATCGGAGTCGATCGATGACCAGACTGCTCGAGCTCGCCATCGCAAAGGCCGCGGCGCTTCCCGACGCCGTTCAGGACCGGCTCGCGTCGCAACTGCTCCAGGAAATACAGGACGCGCAGTGGGAGTCCACCCTGAACTCGCCCGCATCGTTCGCGCTGCTGGACGATTGGGCCGCGGAGGCGTTGCGGGATTTCGAAGCCGGGCGTGTGGAGCCCATGGAGTGCGATACGCCGTGAGATCCGTCCGGAACGCGCGGTTCAGGAAGGCGTTCGAGAAGCTTCCAGATGGGGTCAAGAGAGTCGCCCGGGACGCGTACGAGCGGTTCCGGGCGAATCCTTTCGATCCCGCGGTGAAGCTTCACGCCATCCAGGCATCCCGAACCTCGAACGTGTATGCCGTAGATGCCGGTACGCACCGCGGGACGGCATACCGCGCGCTCGGGATCTGGCAGAAGGAAAAGGACGTGATGATCTGGTTCTGGATCGGTTCACACGAGGAGTACAACCAGATCATCAGGCGGATCTGAGAAGCTTTCTCCGTGCTCTGTGATACGGGACCTGAGGGAATCGGCGGAACCGGCTCGGCGTATCATTCGCTCCTGGACGGGTGGCGCACGATCACTGATCTCTGTGCCTCTGTGCCTCTCTGTGAGATTCTTTTAGTCGAAGTGGAGCACGTAGTCAGGATGATCGGGGTGGCACGGCTGGTCCAGGCCGGGGAGGGGATAGCTCGCGTCCCGCGGCTCCGCGGCGGGAACGAGGCGGCGGTGAAGCAGCGACACTTCGAGCGTGGTGGGGATCGCCGTGCCCGGGATCAGGGGGCGCCAGTTGTTGCCGTGCACGTGCACGACCACGAAGTCGCGCAGCGCGCGGTCCATCAGCGCCACGAACGCGTCCCAGTGGCGGTCGCAGTCGTGGAACTCGATCACCATGCCGGAAAGCGCGTGGGCGTCGCGGAGCACCTCCGGGAGCACCTCGTACTCGGCGCCCTCGATGTCCATCTTCACGAACACGCCCCCCGCCTCCCGCGCCTCCGCCGGCACCTCCGCGATCAGCGACGGCCAGGTGATGGAGCTCGGGGACTCGCGCGCCGTGATGAAGCGCTCGCGGAAGCTGCCGGTTCGCCCAAAGAACTCCTCCAGGCCACGCGCGAGCCGGAGCAGCTCCCGGCACTCGGAGATCTCGAAGCGCATCTCCGCGTAGCGCAGGCGGAACAGCGCGCGCGCCGCCGCCGCCAGGCGGGCCTTCGCCCCGCGGCGGAAGACGTGGGCCGAGACGGACCCGTCCACACCGGTCACGCGCACGGCGGGGTTGCGGGCGTGGAACGCGGACTCGAACGACCAGTCGGTGGAGATCCCCAGCGCCAGGACGGTCCGCGTGGCCGCGCACACCCGCTCGCTCACCACGTACCCGCCGTCGTTGTCGCGGCCCAGCCTCACGAGGTCCGGCGCATGCACGGGGCGATACGCGCGGAGCGACCGCCGGTCCGTGTGCGCGGGTACGGCGGGGGCCTGCTGCAGGATGGGCGGCATCGTCGTGGGGAGGCGGGTTGGCGCGGGGCGGCTGCGGAATCCTACGCCAGCAGCACCCCCCGTGCCCCGGAAAACCCAGCATCTGCGCGGAGCAAGGATTCACTTCTGTTGCGTCGCCGCAACACTCGTGGCACCCGCCGCTGCCGGGATGGCCGGCGTCCGCGAGGAAGCGTCCGACCCTATCCGCCGGTCTGCTGCTCGAGCTGGAGTCCGCAGTCGGTGCACACGGTGCGCACCTCCCCGCGCGGCGCGGCGACCACGGTGGTGTTTTCGTGGGGACAGCGGGCCTGCAGCTCGGCCACCCTCTCTCGCCAGTCGTCTCTCACGATCGCCGCGAACTGCTCCGCGAGCGGGTCCTTCTTTGCGTGTCCCTCCGGCGCCCGGTTCTGCCGCCGGCCCCACCATTCGCGGATCCCCTTCATCCAGCAAGCTCCTAACCACGTGGTTCCGTACCGTGGCGCTTTTGGCGCCAGTCGCCGCCGGGCGATGCGAGATGCATGCTGCGGCAGGAACACGCCGCCGCTTCCTGCGGCCTCTCGCCCGGCGCTGCATCATCTATCTTGAAGACGCCCGACCCGCCCCGCGAGTCACGAATCGGTCTTCCCCGCCTATGAAGATCCGCATCCTCAGCGACCTGCACACGGAGTTTGCTCCTTTCGATCCACCCGTTACCGACGCGGACGTGGTGGTGCTCGCCGGTGACGTGGGTCCTGGCACGCGAGGTCTTGATTGGGCACGCGCCGCATTCGGCGACACGCCGGTGGTGTACGTGGCGGGGAATCACGAGTTCTATCGCCACGCCATTCCCAAGCTTACGGGCGAGCTCGCGCGTGAGGCCGCCGGAAGCACGATCCACTTCCTCGAAAACGCCGAGGTCGTGGTTGCCGGAGTCCGCTTCCTGGGATGTACCCTCTGGACGGATTTCGACCTTTTCGGCGACCGGATTCATTCCGCTGCCGCCGCACAGGCGTCCATGACCGACTTTCGGCTGATCCGCGTCGCCCCGGGATTTCGCCGCTTCGGGCCTGGCGATGCGCGCACGATCCACCTGCGCAGCGTTCGCTGGCTGCACGAGCGCCTGTTGGTCCCTTTCGCGGGTCCTACGGTAGTGGTGACGCACCACGCGCCCAGCACCCGGTCGTGTGCTCCGTCGCGCCGCGACGATCCCCTCAATCCCGCGTATGCGAGCGACCTCGAGTGGATGATGGACGGTTCCGCCGACCTGTGGATCCACGGCCATACGCACTTCTGCGTGGACTACCGGATCGGCGGCACGCGCGTGGTCAGCAACCAGCGCGGCTACCCCGGCGAGCACATCGCGGGCTTCGATCCTGCGATGGTCCTTGATCTGGAAGGCCATCCGCGAGGGTCCGCTGCCGATGCCGGTTGACTCGCTCGCGAGATTGTCCTATTTGTTAGGACAGGATTTGCATCGAACGAGGAGACGGACGATGGCGCTGCAGCCACTCCTGGGGTCCGAGGCCATTCGGCGGGTGATCGTGCACTTCGCGGCGAGGCCGGCATCGCGGCTTCACTTCCGTGCGCTGGAGCGCCGCCTGGGGCTGTCGCGGCAGTCGCTCAAGAACGCGCTGGATACACTGGAGGAGATGGGACTTGTGACGCGTGTGGAGGAAGGCCACCGTGTGGTCTACCAGGGCACGGCGCACGCGGGTTGGCAGACCCTGCGGGAGCTGATCCGCACGTTCGCGGCGCCGTCGGAGGTGATCGGAGACCTTTTCCAGGACGTGCCCGGCGTGCTGGGGGCGTTCGTCTTCGGGTCGGCGGCGAGCGGGAGGATGCGCCACGACAGCGACGTGGACCTGCTGGTGATCGGCGAGGCGCCGGACCAGGGGGCACTGGGGATGGCGGCTCTGGAGGCCGGAATGGTGCTGGGGCGCGAGATCGACCTGAAGCGTTATACTCGCGCCGAGCTCCGCGAGGAGCAGACGCGCGCCGGCACCAGCTACCTGAAGCGGGTTCTCGCCGGCTCCACGCAGTGGGTGCTGGGGTCGCCGGAGGAGGCGCTGAGCGCGTGAGCGGATCGGAGATCGGGCACCTCGTCGCCAGCCGGTGGGTGGAACCGCTGGAGGCGGACGACGCGGAGGTGCTGGGGTTCTGGCGGAAGGCGCTGGAGTCGTTCGACGACGCGGCCGCGCCGCGCGTGAGCCGCACCGGCCAGTTCAAGCTCCTCTACGACGCGGCGCGCCAGGGAGTGGTGGCCTTCAACGCCGCCCACGGATATCGCGCCCTCGGCGCCGCCAACCACCACCAGCACACCTTCGCCGCGGGCGCCGCGCTGGCGCCGGAGGCGTTGAAGAAATCCATCGCGGGGATGCAGGTGCAGCGTGGCGTACGCCATGACCTGGAGTACGGCGCTCACCGCGCGGTGTCGGACGAGCAGGTCGGCACGTTGCGTGAAGGCGTGTGTGCGCTGCTGAACGGCCTCGCCGACGAGATCCGCCGCGTACGCCCCGCCCTCAAGCAGCCGGTGAAGAAGCTCCGCTGCTCCCCGTAGCGGAATCGCCCCTCAGCATCGAGGCTCCGTGTCCACCGAGCTCTACCTGATCCGCCACGGCGAGACGGACTGGAACCGCCTCAGCCTGTACCAGGGCACCACGGACGTTCCGCTCAACGACGTGGGGCGCGAGCAGGCGGAGGCCCTCGCGGAGCGGCTGCGCGGGGTGGTGTTCGACGCGGCGTACACCTCGCCGCTGCGGCGCGCGGCGGACACGGCGCGCGTGGTGCTGCGGGGCGCCGGCGTCCCGCTGATGAAGGTGCGCGAGCTTAGCGAGATCTCGTACGGCACCTGGCAGGGGCAGGCGCCCGGGGCGGAGGGGCGCTGCGATCCCGTGCTGGAGCAGCAGTGGCGCGACTCGCCGTGGACGGTGCGCTTCCCCCGCGGCGAGTCGCTGGAAGAGGTGCGGATGCGCGGCACGATGGCGCTGGGCGCCATCCTGGCCGCGCACGCCGGGGGCACCGTGCTCGTATCCGGCCACGGGCACCTCAACCGCGTGCTCCTCATCCACCTCCTGGGCCTGCCGCGGGAGAGCTTCTGGGAGATCCCGCAGCCCAACGCCGCCTGCTGGCGCCTGGAGATCGGCCCCGATCCCGCGACCGGCCTGCGCCGCGCCACCGGCGAGCCCCTCTACACCGGCGCCTTCGTTGACTGACACTCGATACCGAGAACCGAAGTGCAAAGTCCTCAGTCCTGAGTCCTGAGTGAACTGCGATTCAGCACTTAGGACTCGGCACTCAGGACTTCCGGGAGAATACATGCGGGTTGTCGGCCCTCGTCATGACACACCGGTCCCGGGCGAGTTCGCGCCCCGGGCGAAGCAGGCCGTGTACGACGCCATCGCCCTGCGCCGCGACATCCGCAGCTTCCGGCCGGACGCGGTGCCGGACGACACGCTGCTGCGCATCCTGGGCGCCGCCCACCGCGCGGGCTCGGTGGGCTTCATGCAGCCCTGGGACTTCGTGGTGGTGCGCTCGCCCGTGCGCCGCGCCCGCATCTACGAGCTCTTCCGCCGCGCCAACGACCGCGCCGCCCGCCACTGGCGCGGCGACCGCGGCGAGAAGTACCTCGCGCTCAAGCTGCAGGGCGTGCTGGACGCGCCGCTGGGCATCTGCGTTACGTGCGACACGCGCCGCGGCGGCCCGCACGTGCTGGGGCGCGACAGCATCCGCGAGACGGACGTGTACAGCACCTGCCTGGCCGTGCAGAACCTGTGGCTCGCCGCGCGCGCCGAGGGGGTGGGCGTGGGGTGGGTGAGCATCGTGGACAACGACGAGCTCGCCGCCGAGCTGGCGCTGCCGGAGGGGGTGATCCCCGTCGCCTTCCTGTGCGTGGGCTACCCGGTGGAGTTCCCGGCCACGCCCATGCTGGAGGCCACCGGCTGGCGCGACCGCGAGGAGCTGGCCCGCCTCGTCCACTTCGACGGCTGGGGCGGGGCGGGGGACGGCGACCCGCTGCGCGCCCTGCTCGGCGCCGCGCACGATGCCCCGCAAGCGGTGGATGAGGATGCCCAGCCCGCCAGCCTGGAGGAGCTCGCGGCGTCTGTGCTCCCCGTCGGGAACGACGTCGCTGGGCGCGTGCGGGCGCGGCTGGACGAGCTCAGCAAGCCGCGCGGGAGCATGGGGCGCATTGAGGAGCTGGCGGTGCGGCTGGCCACCATCCAGGGGCGCGACTTTCCCGTGGCCGAGCGGCGGGCCGTGCTCGTGTTCGCGGGGGACCACGGGGTGTGCGAGGAGGGGGTGAGCGCGTACCGCCCGGGCGTCACGGCGCGCCTCTGCTACAACATGGTGGCGGGCGGCGGCGTGGTGAACGCGCTCGCCCGGCGGCAGGGGGTGGAGCTGCGCGTGGTGGACGTGGGGGTGGACCACGACTTCGGCGGGGCCACGGGGCTGGTGCACGCCAAGGTGGCGCGGGGCACGCGCAGCCTGGCGCACCACGACGCCATGACGCGCGCCCAGGCCGAGCAGGCGCTCCTCGCCGGGATGGACGCGGTGCGCCTGCTGGGCCCGTGCGACGTGCTGGCCGTGGGCGAGGTGGGGATCGGCAACACCACCTCGGCCGCCGCCCTCTTCGCCCTCCTCACCGGCACCCCGGCCGACGACGCCGTGGGCCGCGGCACCGGCGTAGGCGACGCGGCGCTGGCCCGCAAAGCCGACGCCGTGCGCCGCGCCGCCGAGCGCACCCGCGGCGCCGGCCTGGACGCGCTGGGCAAGCTCGCCGCGGCGGGCGGCTTCGAGATCGCCGCACTCGCCGGCGCCATCCTGGGCGCGGCCGCGCGCCGCATCCCCGTGGTCCTGGACGGCTTCATCACCGGCGTCGCCGCCCTGGCCGCCGTGCAGATCGCCCCCGCGGCCGCCGGCTACCTGATCGCCTCCCACCTCTCCGCCGAGCAGGCCCACGCCGCCGTGCTGCACTCGCTAGGCCTCGCCCCCCTCCTGCGCCTGGACCTGCGCCTGGGCGAGGGCACCGGCGCCCTCCTCGCCCTCCCGCTTCTGGAATCCGCCTGCGCCCTGCTGCGCGACGTGCGCACCTTTCGCGAAGCCGGCATCGAAGAGCCCCTCGATCCCCGCGGCCTCCTCTAGCTCACACAGAGACACAGAGGCACAGAGAAGAACTCGTCTCTGTGCCTCTGTGCCTCTGTGTGAGCCCTCTTTTTTCAGGCGGGCACGGGCGGACTCAGCCGAACGACGTTCGCCGCTTTCAGCCCCTTGGGCTCCTCGATGATCTCGAACTCCACGGGCTCGCCCTGCTCCAGCGTGCGGAAGCCCCGGTCCTGGATCGACGAAAAGTGGACGAAAACGTCGGCCGCGCCTTCGCGGGTGATGAAGCCGAACCCCTTCTCCTGCGAGAACCACTTTACCGTTCCGGTCGCGCGTTGCATGGGTATGTCTCAGCGATGAGGGTGTAGCGGACGGGTCGGAAAGTGGCGGGCGCAGGGATCATTCCGCGGGGCGCGCGTGGGTGCGCCCCCGCGAAATCCGCGGAAACTGTGGGGTTTTGGGAGTGGAACGCGCGGGGAGAGCCGTCCCGGAGGCGCCGCGGTGTGGCACGCGTGCCCCGGTGGATGTGGTGCGCGAGCCGCAGTGCTACTTGTGCCGGTAGGTGATCCGCCCGCGGGAAAGGTCGTACGGCGACATGCTCAGGGTGACGCGGTCGCCCTCCAGCACGCGGATCTTGTTCTTGGACATGCGGCCCGCCGCGTAGGCCAGCACCTGGTGGCCGTTCTCCAGCTTCACGCGGTAGTTGCGGTCGGGGAGCACTTCGGTGACCACTCCTTCGACCTCGAACCCTTCCTGCTTCGCCATTCAGCCTCCGTTGGATGCATTCGCCGGCGCCCGCTACGGAATCGGCGCGCGGAGGCACCTTCCCCCGCGCGCCGACGCCTGGCCGTGCCGGACCCCGGCGGGCCCGCACGCGTTTTCGGGGAATATAGCGACCCTCCGCCGGGAAACAAGCGCCGCCCCACCCCTTTATTGCGCGTCTACGTCGCGGCGGGCACCACCTCGGGGGTGGCCTGGCGCACGCGCACGGTTCCGTCGGTCGTCAACAGGCTCCACAGGGCGGCGGCCAGCAGCACCAGGGCGACCGCGCCGATCACCCACGGCCACACGCTGTGCCCCGCCCGCTCCACGTCCAGATCCGCCATCGCTCCCTCCCGGTTTGAAGCCCGTTTGCGCGGCCGGAGGTGCAATCTCCGCGCCGGGTGGCTAGACTGAATTCTCACACGGAGGCACAGAGACACAGAGAGAAGGGATGAAGATCGTTCTGTTCTGGATGGCGGCGGTGACCGCGGCGCTGTTCGTGGGGATGGTGGGGGTGCTGCTGCGCGGGCGGGGGCAGATGCGCCAGCTTCGCGACGTGGAGCCGCTGCCAGAGGGCGAGCTTCCGCGCGTCTCCATCGTGGTGGCCGCGCGGGACGAGGAGCGCAACATCGAGGAGGCCGTACGCTCCATGCTCGCGCAGGACCTGCCGCGGCTGGAGCTGGTGGTGGTGGACGACCGCTCCACGGACCGCACGGGGGCGATCCTCGACTCGCTCGCCGACCCGCGCCTGCGCGTGGTGCACGTGCGCGAACTCCCCGCGGGGTGGCTGGGGAAGAACCACGCGCTGGAGCTGGGCGCGGCGGCGGCGGGCGGGGAGCTGATCCTGTTCACCGACGCGGACATCGTGATGAAGCCGGACACCCTGCGCCGCGCCGCCAGCTACTTCACCCGCGAGCGGCTGGACCACCTCACCATGGCGCCCCACATCGACATGCCCGGCTTCCTGCTGCGGGCGTTCGGCGTCTTCTTCGGCATCTGCTTCCTCCTCTTCTCGCGCCCCTGGCAGGCGCGCAACCCGCGCTCCCGCAGCCACATTGGCATCGGCGCCTTCAACCTGGTCCGCGCGGAGTCGTACCGGCGCATCGGCACCCACCGCGCCATCGCCATGCGCCCGGACGACGACATGAAGCTGGGAAAGCTGATGAAGAAAAATGGCCTCCGCCAGGACTTCTTGGTGGGAGTGGACCACATCTCGGTGGAGTGGTACCGCACCGTGGGCGAAGCCGTGCACGGCCTGCGCAAGAACGGCTTCGCGGGCGTGGACTACCGCATCTCGGTAGTCATCTTCGCCACCCTCATGCAGCTCGCCACCTTCGTCTTCCCCTTCATCGCCGTCTTCGTCACCACCGGCCCCACGCGCCTCCTCTACGCCCTCTCCGTCGCCCTCATCCTGGGCATCTACGGCGGCGCCGCGCGCGAGCAGAAAGCCCCCGTCCTGGGCGGCATCCTCACCCCCGTCCTGAGCCTCCTCTTCATCACCGTGCTCCTGAACGCCACCCTCTACGCCCTCCTCCACCGCGGCATCGAGTGGCGCGGCACCCACTACCCGCTGGACGAGCTGCGCGCCAACCGCGTGTGAAAGGAAGTGCGTGAGTGCGTTAGTGCGTGAGTGCGCTCAACTGCGGTTCAACGCACTCACGCACTAACGCACTCACGCACTCACTCACACGCCGTTGACTTTCCCCTCCGCGCCTCCTACCTTCCGGGCGCATTTCAGGGGGGTCCGGGCCGAGGATGGGGCGCACATGCCCGATCCTCTTTTGTCATACCCAAGGGCCGCAATCGTTGCGCTTCGCCCCGTCCGTGAGCATCTTCCCGACACCGATGGATCGAATCGCGCTCATCACCGGGGCCACGGGCTTCGTGGGCGGCCACCTGGCCGAGCACCTCGCCGCGGAGGGGTGGAAGCTCCGCGCGCTGGTGCGCCCCACCAGTGACACGGCCCGCCTCCGCGCGCTGGGCGCGGAGCTCCGCATGGGCGATCTGGACGCCGTGGACGCCATCGCGGCGGCGGCGGACGGGGCCGACACGGTGTTCCACCTGGCCGGCGCCACCACGGCCCCCTCCGAGGCGGCGTTCCGCCGCGCCAACACCGAAGGGACCCGAAACGTGGTCGCCGGGGTATTGCGGGCCGGTAGGCGGCCGCGGCGGCTGGTGTACGCGAGCTCCTTCGCGGCCTGCGGGCCCGCGGTGGGCGGGCGCCCCCGCCGCGTGGACGAAACACCCGCGCCCATCACGGCGTACGGGCGCAGCAAGCTGGCCGGCGAGGTGGAAGCCCGCGCGGCCGCGGGGGAAGGGGTGGAGGTGGTGGTGCTGCGCGTACCGGCCGTGTACGGCCCCGGCGACCGTGCATCGTTTCTCCCCCTCTTCAAGCTGGTGAAGCGCCGCCTGGCCCCGCTCCCCGCGGGCCCCCCGCGGCGCGCCCAGCTCATCTACGTGGCGGACCTGGCGCGCGCCTTCGCGCGCGCGGCGGGCGCCGCGCCCGGCACCTACGCCGTCGCCGCGCCCCGCGCGCACCCCTTCGGCGAGCTGCTGGGCGAGATCGCCGCCGCGGTGGGCACCACCCCGCTCCGCATCCCCATCCCCCCCGCGCTCTTCCGCGCGGCCGGGACGGCGGCGGGGCGCTGGGGTGACCTGCTGGGCGGCGCGGGAGTCTTCAACCGCGAAAAGGCGGAGGAGGTGCTGGCCGAGGCGTGGGAGTGCGATCTCTCCGGCTCGGAAGCCCTGCTCCCGCCCGACGAAGCGATGCCGCTGGGCCGTGGGACGGCCGAGACGGCGCGGTGGTACCGAACTCAGGGATGGCTTTGATGGCAACTGTGGCGACGACGGCGACTACCACCCGGCGGACCTCGGACCTCTTCGACAAGTGCAGCCGCTACACGGCTGCGCGTGAGATGATGGGGCGCGGCCTCTATCCGTACTTCCAGCCCATCGAGGCTTCGGAAGACACCGAGGTGGTGATCCGCGGCGAGCGCAAGATCATGGTGGGCTCCAACAACTACCTGGGGCTCACCCACGAGCCCTACGTGCTGGAGCGGGCGCGCGAGGCGATGTACCGCTACGGCACCGGGTGCACGGGGAGCCGCTTCCTCAACGGCACGCTGGATCTTCACGAGGAGCTGGAGCACCGCCTGGCCGCGCTGATGGGCGCGGAGGCGGCGCTGGTGTTCAGCACGGGGTACCAGACCAACCTGGGAGTGATCTCCGCGCTGGTGACGCGCGGCAGCGTGGTGGTGCAGGACCGCCTCAACCACGCCTCGCTGGTGGACGGCGCCCAGCTCGCCGGCGGCGACCTGGTGCGCTACCCGCACGGCGACCTCAAGGGGCTGCGCCGCGTGCTGGAGCGCAACGCGGGCGCCAACGGCGTGCTGGTGGTCACGGACGGGGTGTTCTCCATGGAAGGGAACATCGTGGACCTGCCCAACGTGGCCGCGGTGGTGGAGGAGTACGGCGCCCGCCTGATGGTGGACGACGCGCACTCGGTGGGCGTGCTGGGGCCGCGCGGCGGCGGCACGGCCGAGCACTTCGGGATGCAGGACCGGGTGGACCTCACCATGGTCACCTTTTCCAAGTCGTTCGCCTCCATCGGCGGCGCGGTGGCGGGGCCGGAGAACGTCATCCACTACCTGCGCCACCACGCGCGCCCGCTCATCTTCAGCGCCAGCATGCCGCCCTCGGCGGTGGCCACGGTGCTGGCCTGCCTGGACGTGATGGAGCGCGAGCCGGAGCGCCGCGCGCGCCTGTGGCGGAACGCGGACTACCTGCGCGACGGCCTCCGCTCGCTGGGCTTCGACACGGCCACCTCCGAGACGCCCATCATCCCCGTGGCGTCCGGCAACATCGAGAGCACCTTCGTCTTCTGGAAGGCGCTCTTCGACGGCGGCGTGTTCACCAACCCGGTGCTGCCGCCGGCCGTGCCCGAGCACGCCTGCCGCCTGCGCACCTCGGTGATGGCCACGCACACCACCGACCAGCTCGACTTCGTGCTGGACGCCTTCGCGCGGGTGGGGCGCCAGCTCGGGCTCCGCTGAGAGCTGCGGGGCGAAAGTCCTGAGTCCTGAACAGCAGTGCGTGAGTGCGTTAGTGCGTGAGTGCGCTAACAGCAGTAAAAACGCACTCACGCACTGACGCACTCACGCACTCAGGACTTCCTTCCACTGGTTCCCCATGACGGCCACCGCTCCCGCAGTACCGTCCACCGCCCTGCGGGTCCGAGAGGTCCCGCGGGGCGAGTCGCTTCGGCCCTTCATCGACGTGGCCTGGAAGGTCAACGCGCGCGACCCCCAGTGGGTGCCGCCGCTGCGCATGGCGCTGGAGGCCGCGCTGGACCGGAAGAAGCACCCCTTCCACCTGCACGCGGACGTGGCCTACTTCCTGGCCGAGCGGGGGGGCGAGACGGTGGGGCGCATCGCCGCCATCGTGAACCACCGCCACAACGAGTTCCACGAGGACCGCGTGGGGTTCTTCGGTCTCTTCGAGGCCGTGGACGAGCCCGCGGTGGCCCGGGCGCTGGTGGACGCGGCGGCCGGGTGGGTGAAGGCGCGGGGGATGGACACGCTGCGCGGCCCCGTGAACCTCTCCACCAACGAGGAGGTCTCGTCGCCCGGGGTGCTGGTGGAGGGGTTCGATACGCCGCCGGCCGTCACCATGTCGCACAACCCGCCCTACTACGGCGCGCTGCTGGAAGGGGCGGGGCTGGCCAAGAGCATGGACCTGCTCGCCTACTGGATCGGCAGCCCCATCCCGCCCGAACGGCTTGTGCGCGGGGTGGAGCGGATGACGCGGCGCGAAGGGGTCACCCTGCGCTCGCTGCGCATGCGCCACCTGGACGAGGAGGTGCGCATCATCCAGGAGGTGTACAACTCCGCCTGGGCGCGCAACTGGGGCTTCGTGCCCATGACGGACGAGGAGTTCGCCTACCTGGCCAAGGACATGAAGTCCGTGGTGGACCCGGACCTGTGCATCATCGCGGAGAAGGAGGGGCGGCCCGTGGGCTTCTCCCTCACCCTCCCCGATCTCAACCAGGCGCTGCGCCACCTGCCGGACGGGAAGCTCTTCCCCTTCGGCCTCTTCAAGTTCCTGTGGTACAAGCGGAAGATCGGCTCCGCGCGCATCATGACGCTGGGGCTGCGGCCGGAGCTGCAGACATCGTCGGGGATCGGCGCGGCCATGTACCTGCGCACCTTCCAGGTGGCTGGCGAAAAGGGGTACAACACCGGCGAAGCGTCGTGGATCCTGGAGAACAACATGCTGATGCGCCTGGCGCTGGAAAAGGTAGGCTTCCAGCAGTACAAGACGTACCGCGTGTACGACCGGGCCCTGTAGAACCGTCGTGAGCCCGCCTGCGGGCGGTTGAAACCGCAGCAACGACCACACGAAGTCCCCCTGCGGGGACTACAGGGCTTCTGTTCGGGCCGAAAGTGTAGTCCGCGCAGGCGGCCCCGAGGGCCTGGCGAGTGAAATCGCGGCAACAACAGCACGAAGTCCCCCTCCGCGGACTGGCCCTGACGGTTCAGCCGGAACCCTGTAGTCCCCGCAGGGGGACTTCGTGTAGTTGTTGCAGCGAATTCATTCGCCCGCAAGCCACAAACGCACGGAGGCACGGAGATGAAGTCATCTCCGTGCCTCCGCGGGTGTGTGTGAGCCTACGCGGAGCGCCGGGTGCGCAGCTCGGATACCCACCGGGGGTGCTCGCGGCCGCTGGCGTCGTAGCCCCGCGCGAGGGATTCCAGCACTCCGTCGGTGACGGTTCCCCGCGCGTTCGGCGGCAGGTCCTGGGTAAGGACCGCGAGCGCGTGGCCCACCGCTTCCTCCTCCACGGCGCCCGGGGGGGCACCGCCGTATTGCAGGTACCACTTGCGCAGGCGCCGCAGTGTGGGCGAGTACGGTGCCGTACCCAGCAGGAACTTCTTGAGCCCGGTGGGGCTCATCCCGATCTCCCGGGCCACGCGTCGCAGCGAGCTCCCCTCCACGCGCGCGGCCGCCGTGTCGCGCAGGTGCCGGATGTTGGCTTCGTGCGGGTCCCGCGTCCTCTGGTCGTCCATCACAGGTCCCTCCGTGCTCCGATCCAAGGGGTTCGTCGGCGTTCTCCCGGGTTGATTAATAATACCGAACAAAATCCGAAGCAAGGCTCTTGCCACACCTCCTAAAAGTGCACGGGGCGCGCACTTGCGAAACTTTGCCCCCGTCAAGTCCGCGCTAAGTCCGCCTCCCGCAGCGGCTTCGGAGGTGCCCACTTTGCTGTCCGCATGGCCGAAAGTGCGCGGGGTGGACGCGTGAAAGAGTGCGTAGAGTGCGTTAGTGCGTGAGTGCGTTGCGGTTTTTAGCGCACTCACGCACTCACGCACTAACGCACTTCTTCCCCTACCTGCTTTCCGTCCCGCAGAAACAGGATCCGGTCGCCCACGCGCTCGGCCTCGGCCCGGTCGTGGGTGACGAAGACGAAGGGGATGCGCCACTCGGCGTGCGCGGCCAGCACCTCGTCCTGGGCGATGCGGCGGGCGTCCTCGTCCAGGGAGGAAAAGGGCTCGTCCAGGAGGAGCACCTCGGGCTCGGCCATCAGGGCACGCGCGAGGGCCACGCGCTGCGTCTCGCCGCCCGAGAGCTCGGAGGGGTAGCGGGCGGCCAGGTGGGCGACGTGGAAGGAGTCCAGCAGGCGCGGAAGGCGCGTGCGCGCCTCGGCGGAGCGCGCGCCGAAGAGCACGTTGCCCGCCACGGAGAGGTGGGGGAAGAGGGCGGAGTCCTGGAAGACGAGGCCGCAGCGGCGCTCGCGCGGGGGCACCCACACCCGCGGCTCGCGCGACACCAGCACGCGCCCGCCCAGGCGGATCTCCCCCGCGTCCGGGCGGTCCAGGCCGGCCACCAGGCGCAGCGTCATCGTCTTGCCGGCGCCGGAGGGGCCAAAGAGCACCAGCACCTCGCCGCGCACCTGGAAGTCCACCTCCAGGGTGAAGTCGGGGAGCCGGCGCGACGCGCGAACCTCCAGCACCGCTACCGCCCCGCCGCGCGCTGCCAGCGCGGGGTGCGCCGGCGGGTCCACACGTTGAGCCCCACCACCAGCGCCATGCTCAGCGCGCTGATCCCCAGCGCGTAGATCCCGGCCGTGCGCAGGTCGCCCGCGTCGGCCAGGAAGTAGATGGCCAGCGGCACCGTCGTCGTCTCGCCCGGGATGTTGCCGGCCACCATTGCCGTGGCGCCGAACTCGCCCAGCGAGCGCGCGAAGGCCAGCGCCATCCCCGCGATGACGCCGGGCCACGCCAGGGGAAGGGTGACGGCCAGGAAGACCCGCGCCTCCCCGGCACCCAGGGTGCGCGCGGCGTCTTCCAGGCGGGGATCGACGGACTGGAAGGCGGCCTTGGCGCTCTGGTACATCAGCGGGAAGGCCACCACCGCGGACGCCAGCACGGCCGCGTGCACCGTGAACACCATCCGCACTCCGAACGCCGCCTCCAGGAAGCGCCCCACGGGCCCGTTGCGCCCCAGCAGCACCAGCAGCGCGAACCCCGTCACCACCGGGGGAAGCACCAGGGGGAGGAGGAAGAGGCCGTCCACCACGTCGCGCCCCGGGAAGTGGCGGCGCGCCGTCCAGCGCGCGGCCAGCGTCCCCAGCACGAATACGATGGCCAGCGCGGAGAGCGCCACCCGCAGCGACAGCCAGACCGGCGTCCAGTCGAACACGCTCACCGCACCCGGAACCCGCGCCGCCGCAGCGCCGCGCGCCCCTCGGCTCCCATCAGGAACGCGAGGTACGCGCGCGCGCCCTGGGGGTTGGGCGCATCGGCCAGGACGGCGGCGGGGTACACGATGGGCCGGTGCGACCCCGCGGGCGCGGTCGCGGCGATCCTCACGCGCCCCGTGACCGCCGCATCCGTGCGGTAGACGAGCCCCGCCTCCGCGTTGCCGGACGAGACGAAGGCGAGCACCTGGCGGACGTCCTGCGCGTACACGGCCCGGGCGCGCACCGCGTCCAGGACGCCCGCCGCCCGCAGCGCCTCCTCCGCGTACTCCCCCGCGGGCACGGAGGCCGGTGCCCCCAGCGCCACCCGCCTGACCTCCGGCTTCGCCAATTCAGCGAAGCTCCCCACCGCCACGCCGCCCCGCGCCGGCACGATCAGCACCAGCTCGTTGCCCGCGAAGGTGCGCCGCGTGGCCGCCTCCACCCGCCCCGCGCGCGCCAGCGCGTCCATCGGCGCATCGGCGGCGGACACGAAGAGGTCCACGGGCGCTCCCTGCTCGATCTGCTGCCGCAGCGCGCCCGACCCCCCAAAGGTGGTGCGCACCTCCACACCGGGGTTCGCGGCCTCGTACGCCGCCTCCAGCTCCGTCATCACCTCGCGCAGCGAAGCCGCGGCGGCCACGGTTACCCGCGCGCGCTCCCCGCCGCCGCACGCGGCCAGCAGCAGGGTGAAGACGACGAAGTAGCGGGGCATCGCGGCTCGTGCGGGTGTGATTCGGTGGGCGGCCGCGACAATGTAGTACAGAGTATACACAGAGGCACGGAGATGAGCTCATCTCCGTGCCTCTGTGCCTCTGTGCCTCTGTGTGATCCTTCAGTTTCAGTCTTTCAGGAAAGGCTCCAGCAGCCGGTCCCAACTGCGCGACACGTGCGCGTACTCCTCCACGCACCCCGCCGCCCGCTCGCCGGGAAGGGTGCCGTCGCTCACCCACTGGGCGTATCCCTCCGGGTCCTGCCCGTACACCAGGCAGAGGACGTTGTAGAAGCGCTGCGACCCCAGCGCGTGCTCGTCCGCGAACGCCAGGCTGTCCAGCTCCTCGTCGTCGGTGGCCAGGCCGGCGGCGCCGTTCACCGCGGCCTCGCTTCCCTCGTCCGACCCATCCACCAGCATCACGGCGGCGAGCTGGTCCACCGCGTCTTCCTCGCGCCCGGCGATGGGGATGTCCAGCACGTCCACCAGCGCGTGCCCCACCTCGTGGAGGGTGGTGAAGAGGAGCGCGTCGCTCACCGCCTGCGCGCCCTCCTCGTCGCCATCCGCGGCCAGCGCGTCGTCCAGGTCCGCCACCAGCTCGTAGCACAGGGATACGGAGCGGGTCTCGGGGTGGTAGTACGCGTTGGGCTCGCCGCAGCGGTCGAAGCCGATGGTGACGTCGTGCGGAAGGGCGATCCACCCGTTGAGCCACTCGGCCACGTCTTCCAGGAAGCGCGCCTCGCGGAAGTCGCTCTGCCACCGCGCGTACGTCGAATCGTCCACGGCGCGGTAGGCGACGCGGAAACGGCCCGTCATGGCGGGCCTGGCGGCCGCGGCGGCGGGCTCGGCGCGCAGCGGGTTGATGGGCACGGAGGGGACCTGCGCGGCCGGAAGGTCGCACGAGGCAAGCACCAGCGCTGCACCCAGCGAGAGCAGGGCGCGAAGCGGGCAGGGCAGGGGTGAGGGCATGCGGACCGGCGGCGGGACGGAGCGGCGAGCGTGTAACGGCTACAAAGGTCGGCAGAGCCGGGCCGGTTGTCCAGTCCCGGGTCCGATTGCCTCACACAGAGGCACGGAGGCACGCGGACAACGTGACTTCGCGGGCGGAGCGGGTGTTTTGGGTACTCACATTTCCAGACTTGACTTTGCGGCGAACGCGGGGTTACCGTCCCATCACTCTCCCGCTGCAACCCTTCCCAACCGGATCTGGAGGCAGGATGCGAACACTCATGTCAGTTGTGAAATCCGCACGTCCCTGTGCATGGCTGGCGGCACTGCCCGTGCTGCTCGGCGCCTGCGGCGACGAGCCGCTTCCCCTGGAGCCCAGCGGCGCGCCCGCGGCATCCGTCAGCGTAGCTCCCGCCACCCTGCGCACTACCAAAGGCGACGTGATCACCGGCGACGCGGCGGTGTTCGCGCAGTCGCTCCAGGCGCTGGGCGGCAACGGCGAGATCATCGTCTGGCTGAAGGAGCCGGGCACGGCCCGCCCGTCGGCCGAGTTCCTGGCCAGCCTTCCCGGCTCGGCGAAGGAAGCCATCGCGCTCACCACGGAAGCTCCCGGGGTGCAGCGGCGCAACACGCTGGGGCCCGCCTCCGTGCGCGGCGCCTCGGCCGAAGCGGTGGTGCGGGTGCTGGCCAACGCCGGCGGCCTTGAGCTTCGGCAGATGGCCGCCCTCCCGGCGCTTACGGGCCGCCTTCCGGAGAACGTGCGCACCGCAGCGGTGCAGCTCCTCCTGCGGCACCCCAACGTAGACTACGTGAGCGCCTCGCTCCCCACCCCCGTGAAGCTGGAGGGGGCGCCGCTCGGCACCAACCCCATCGACGGCAAGCACACCGTTCACCGCATCCCCCAGGTGTGGGACCTCACGCGCGGCAGCGGGGCCAAGGTCGGGATCCTGGACAGCGGCTTCGCCCGCGAGGTGTACAGCGGCCTCTACCACGACGACGGCCGCTTCTACGGCAGCTACGGCATCCTTCCCCTGGGCTTCGTGGATGACGGGTGCAGCAGCTCCACCGCCAACCAGGGCAACTGCACGCCGTACGACGACCAGTGGTCGGCCGACGGCAACTTCGCGCACGGCACCGCCATCGCGGGCGTCGTGGGCCAGACGGACAACAACATCGGGTACGTGGGCATCGCCCCCCAGGCGATCACGTACAGCATGAAGATCGCGTGGAACACCCACATCCACGGCAGTTGCGGCAACGGCTTTTTCGACGTCGGCAACGACAGCGCCTACTGCATCGAGAGCGACGACTTCGTCCGCGCGGTCGACTACGCGGCGGCGCGCCGCTTCCACGTGCTCTCCATGAGCTTCAGCGGCAGCCAGAGCAGCGACGTGTACCGCGCGCTGGCCACCGCCCGCAACACGTACGGCGTGCTGCCGATCGCCGCCACGGGCAACACCCCGGGCGCGGGGCCGGTGGAGCCCGCCTCGTTCGACGTGGTGATGGGCGTCGCCGGCGTGGACGCGGCGGGGAACAACCTGTACAGCACCTCCGCGCGCGACGTGTCTGCCTTCACGGACGTGGCTTCGCTGGCCGCCACCTGCTACAAGACCTACTACTGCGACGCCGGCTCGCCGGGCCGGCAGGGCGGCGTGGGCGGCACTTCGGCCGCCACCGCGGTGGTGGCGGGGATCGTGGGCCTGATCCGCTCGTACCACCCCAGCGAGACCGTGGCGCAGATCCAGGAGCGCCTGCTGAACACCGCTACCGGCCCCAACAAGGTGGTGGATGCGTACGCGGCGATCACCTACCAGCGCCCGCTCTCGGTGAGCATCTACGGCCCCTCGCAGCTCTCGCCGTACGACTACGGCACGTGGTCCGCCTCGCGCAGCGGCGGCGTGGGCCCGTACTCCTTCACCTGGTACCGCGACGGCGTGGCCGTGGCGACGGGCCCGTCGTACAGCGGCTCCGCCGATGAGACGAGCTTCCAGCTCCAGGTGGTCGCCACCGACGCGCTGGGCGCATCCGCCACGGGGTACATGTGGGTGGCGGTGCAGTACCCGGTAGAGGAGTGCGGCGGCACCGGGCAGTACCCGAGGGAGATCTGCCAGGTGCAGTAAACAGATAGGCTCACACAGAGGCACAGAGGCACAGAGACGACTTCATCTCTGTGCCTCTGTGTCTCTGTGTGAGTCGCGCCGTTCAGGGTGCCAGCAGCACCTTGCCGAAGTTGCCGCGCCCCTGGATGTACGAGTGGGCGATCCCCGCGCGCTCGAACGGAAAGACGCGGTCCACCACGGGGTCGAAGGTGCCGTCCGCCACCTTTGCCATGATCTCGCCGAGCATGGCGGCCAGCAGGTCGGTGCGCTTCCACAGGTGGCCCAGGTTGACGCCGTGGACCCCGCGGTTGCCGTTCATCAGCGGGAAGGGGTGGAAGCGCGGCGTCCTCATCACCTCGCGCAGCGCGGCCAGCACGTTGCGCCGCTCGCCGGTGGCGAATCCACTCACGCCGAACACGTACAGACGGCCCAGCGGCGCCAGCGAGCGGTAGCTCTTGCGGAACGAGTCCCCGCCCACCGCGTCCAGCGCGATGTCCACGCCCCTGCCGCCGGTGAAGCGCTTCACCTCCGCCTCGAAGTCCTGCGTGCGGTAGTCGATGCAGTGCGCCACGCCCATCTCCCGCAGCCGCTCGTGCTTGGAGGCGCTGGCGGTGCCGATGACCTCGGCGCCGCGCGAGCGGCAGATCTGCAGCGCGGCGAGCCCCACGCCTCCGGCCGCCGCGTGCACCAGCACCCGGTCGCCCGGCCGCACGCACCCCAGGTGCACCAGCATGATCCACGCGGTAAGGTAGTTGACCGGGATCGCCGCCGCCTTCTCGAACGACAGGTCGTCGGGCAGCGGGATCGCCTGCGCCGCCGGCACCACCACCGCGCTGGAGTACCCGCCGAACCGCGTGAGCGTGCTCACCCGGTCCCCCTCGCGCACCCCCGTCACGCCCTCTCCCACGCGGTCCACCGTTCCCGCCACCTCGTACCCCACCACGGCGGGAAGCTTGGGCGCGTCCGGGTACAGCCCCATCCGCGCCAGGATGTCCGCGAAGTTGATCCCCGCGGCCGCCACCCGCACGCGCACTTCGCCCGCCCCCGGCTCGGGGTCGGGCGCATCTCTCACCTCCAGCACCTCCGGCCCGCCGCGGCGGGTGATCCATACCTGTCGCATGGTTTCTTATCTCACACAGAGGCACAGAGACACGGAGGAAACCCTCTCTGTGTCTCTGTGCCTCTGTGTGAGCCTGCTGTTACCCGGCCCGGCACGCCGACCCTTCCCACACGCGCGTCCAGCGGCCGCCACGGTCGGCGGAAACGGCCTGGTACCAACTGTCCCGCTCGCCGAACACCTGCACCAGCATGTCGGCGCCGCCGGTGCGGTTCCAGTCGAGGTGGTCCACCAGCTTGGGGGCGCGCTTGCCCACCTTGCGGTAGTCGGACACCTCGGTGTAGAACGGGTTGTAGCCGGTGCGCTGCTCGTACGAGGCCACAAAGAACACGCTCCACCCCTCCTGCTCCGGCGCGCCCACGCCGAGCTGGTCGCCCACCAAAAAGGTAGAGGCCATCTCCGGCTGGCCGCCGCGCGACACGTCCACCGCCTGCAGGTCGCGCTGGGCGCCCGGCCAACTGCGGGGGCGCGGGAGGCCGTTCTGGAGCACCAGCCGCTCCGCGATCAGCGGGCCGTAGCGGCGGATGGGGCCGGCCACCTGCGGCGGCGAGTACTCGCCCACCACGTTGGGCTCCAGCCCGCGGCGGAAGGCGATGAACTCGCGCTCCGCCGCAGCGGCGGCCACCGTGGTGACCAGGCCCAGGCCGCTGGGGACGCCGCACGCGCTCACCGGGCCGTTGGCCTGCACCGTGGCGGTGCCCACCTGCGCGCCGCGCCGGAAGAGCACGAACTGGGAGTTGGGCTCCATCACCGCGCGGCGGAAGCGCTGCTCGTACGCCTGCGGCGACACCCCCGGCGGGCGGCGCAGCGTGCGCAGCGAGTCGCCCGAGATCTCGGCCACGGGGATGATCTGCGCGCCGTTGGCGGTGCGCACCACGTGAAAGAGCACGGAGCCGGTGGGGAGCCCCAGCGAGGTGGGGCCGTCCGTGACGGTGGCCACCTGCACCACGTCGCTGGCCGGCGGGGGCGGCACCACCTGCAGCGACGAACCGCCCCACTGCACGTTGTCGCAGCCGGAGAGAGCGGTTAGAATCAGGAGCGCCGCGGCGCGGGCGCTGCGGGTCGGAAAGTCTCGCATCGAAGGCCGTCTGTGTGTGCAGCGGGCCGGGCCAAGATCCCGGCCCGCGGTCGTTGCGGGCCACTGGGCCCGGTGCGTGCGTGCGAGCGCAAAGAACCGGCCAGGGCCGCGCCCCGGCCCGCCAGCCTCAACCTACCGTCCCCCTCGCGGGGGTGCCAGATGATCGATCCGAGCCAGTTCCGCCGCGTCATGGGGCACTTCGCCGCGGGTGTAGCCGTGGTCACCACCCTGCGGGAAGACGGCGCCCCCGCTGGGCTCACCGTAAGCGCCGTGTGCTCCGTGTCGCTGCAGCCCACCCTTGTGCTCGCGTGCGTGGACCGCGCCAGCGAGTCGCACGGCGTCATCCGCCAGTCGGGAGTCTTCGCCATCAACGTGCTGCGGGAGGGCGAGGGCGAGACGCTGGCCCGCCGCTTCGGCACGTCGGAGGCGGACAAGTTCCGCGGGGTCGCCTTCCACGCGGAGCACACCGGCGCCCCCGTGCTCAACGACGCGCTGGCCTGGCTGGACTGCCGGCTGCACGACGCGCACGACGCCGGCGACCACACCATCTTCGTGGGCGAAGTGGAAGCGGCCGACACCCGCGAGGGCGTTCCCCTCCTTTACTATCGCGGGGGGTATGGACGCTTTGCGCCCTGACCGCTTCGGCGGCCTGGCTCCGCGCGCGGCGCTGCTGGGCGCCGCCGTGGCCATCACCCTGTTCGCGGCCGGCAGCCTGATCCTGTACGAGGCCGGCGGCGCGCTGGGCGCGGCCGGGGGGCTGGTGGCCACCTTCGCCGTGGCGCTCGCCGCCGGGGTGTGGGCCGGCGCCCCCGGCGCCCGCGCCGACGCGCCCCCCACCGGCCGCTGGATCTTCGCCGGCGTGTCGCTGGCGGTGGGCGGCCTCTTCGCCATTATGTGGACCGTGGCGGGCGGCGAGCGCTTCGGCGGCCCCGCGCGCGCCGCCGCGCTCCTGCTCATGGTGGGCCTCCCCGTGTACGCCGCCGGCTTCCTGCTCCCCGCCCTGGTGGCGTGGGAGCGCGCCGGGTCGGCCGCGGAGCCGGACGAGGAAGAAGAGGAGGACGGGGCCGCGCTGGGCACCGTGGGCACGGCGGCCATCGCCATGCTGGTGGGGCTCGCCGTGGGGGCCGCGCTCGCCGGGCTCGTCCTGCTCCCCGCCGTGCAGCCGGGGCCGCTGCTGATGGTGGTGGGGGCCATCCTCACCTCGCCCCTCCTCTTTCCCTCGCAGCCGCGGGCGCGCACGGAGGAGCGGGTGCTGTACGAGACGGAGACGCCGTTCAACGTCCTGCGCGTGACCGAGACGGTGTTCGCGGAGGGGCGCCAGCCGGAGCTGCGGCTGTACCAGAACGACGAGATCGAGTCCGGCGAGCTGGCGCGCAGCGGCGCTCCTTCCTTTGCGTACATCGCCGCGGCGGAGCGCTGGCTGGCCGAGACGGGGCGGCCGGGGATGTCGTACCTCTGCCTGGGCGGGGGCGCGTACACCCTGCCGCGCCGCGTGGCCGAGAAGGACCCCGCCGCCCGCGTCACCGTGGTGGAGCGCGACCCGGAGGTGACGCGCGTGGCCTACCGCTACTTCGGCCTGCGGCCGGAGCACGGCATCGTGTCGCTCCACGGCGACGCGCGCTTCGTGGCCGGGGGCCTGCCGCGCGCTTCGTGGGACCGCGTGTTCCTGGACGTGTACGACGGCACCGAGATGACCCCGCTGCACCTGGCCAGCGCCGAGGCGATGCGGGAGATGGGGGCGCTGCTGCGGCCGGGCGGCATCCTGCTGATGAACGCCATCGGCGTGGCGGACGGGCCGGGGGCCGTGCGGCTGTGGTCCACCGTGCACACCGTGGCCGAGGTGTTCCCGCGCCTGGCCGTGTACTCGCACCTGGGCGCCGACTACCCGGACCGCCAGAACTTCCTCGTCGCCGCCGCGCTGGACGACGGGCCGGCCTTCCCCGCGCGCGCCGGGATGTTCGATGCCTGGCCGCGCGGCGAATGGCCGCGCCTCCCCGGCATCGCCGTCTTCCGCGACACGGACGAGCGCGCGCCCGCGGTGCGCACGGCCTAGAACGGCGGGCTCACACAGAGGCACGGAGGCACAGAGAGAAGATCTCTCCGTGCCTCCGTGGCTCCGTGCCGGCGCGACCGCCGGGCGTTGAAACGCCCGGCTGATACCACGGGAAGCCCGCTGAAGCGGGCTCGGTCGCCGGACGGGTGCGAGCCCGCTTCAGCGGGCTTCCCGTGGTTCCAGCGGGGGGATTCATCCCCTCGCGTCAGTGTGCGATCGAACGGGCCCTAGCGCTTCTTGCCCTGGCGCTTGGCCTGGCGCTGCTGGGTGCGCTTCAACTCGCCCTGGTAGAACTCCATCGCCTTGGCGCGCTGCTCCAGGTGGCGCTTCATCTGCTCGGACTGCTTGAGCTTGCTCCCCTCCGGGCCCTTGTAGCGCTGCTTGTTCATCATCCGGTTCATGAAGCGGACGATGGGGCCGCTGATGTACTTGAGCATGAAGGCGCGCCCCTTCTTCCCTTCCTTTTCCGCCTGCGCCACCGCGTACGGAAGCGCCAGCGTCTGGTCCTGGAGGGTGCGGTGCATCTCCTCTGCGGAGCGCTTCTTTTTCTTGGCCATGATAATCGAAGTGACGTTCGCGAGTTCGGTGTGCGGCCCGGCCGGCGGCCGTGGTCCAGCGTTGCTCCGGCGCCGTGCGGCGCCTACGTTGCCGCTCGGAGACCGGGGAAAGAAAGGGGCCGCGCTCCCCTCCCCGCAAGAGGCGCGGCCAGTTTCTAACCGCGCCCGCCGGAACCCGGTAGTCCCCGCAGGGGGACTTCGTGCAGTGGTTGCAGCGAATTCTAGCAGTCTGCATCCGACTGGAGAGGCAACCGGCTCAAAGTATGCGGCGAGCCGATCGCGTCTCAATCGGGAGAGGTTCAAATGCCTGCTGCATACTCCTTGGATCTACGTGAGCGAGCCCTGGCGCTGATGGAAGAGGGCTTTCTCAAGCGCGAAGAGATCGCGCAGCTGCTTCGCGTCGGCGAGTCCACGCTGTACACCTGGCAGAGCCGCAGGGCCAAAGGCTTAGGGGTCGCACCCCTGCCCCACGGCGGTGGAGTCGCCTCGCAGCTGGACCGCAGCGTTCTGGCCGGGCTGGTGGCGGAACAGAACGATCTCACGCTCGAAGAGTACGCGAGCGCCTATGCCGAGCGCACCGGGCGGCGCTACCACCCGGACCACCTGTGCCGCGTGCTGGGGCAGATGAGACTGCGCCGAAAAAGTCAAAGCGCTCCGCGCCGCTGAACAGAGCCGGCCCGATGTCGTGGCGGAGCGCGTCACGTACCAAAGCGAAGTGGTTCAGAAGCGTTCCGCCGAGGATCTGGTCTTCTTGGACGAGACGTCGGTCTACACGAACCTGGTGCGAACCCGCGCACGTGCGCTGGGCGGGGCACGCGCTCCGGGAACAGCTCCCTTGCAGCACAAGCGGCTGACGATCCTGGGAGCGCTGAGCCTGAAGGGGATCGCGGCTGCCATGAGCTACCGAGGCAGTGCGGATGCCGACGTGGTTCGGGTCTACGTCGAACAAGTGCTGCTGCCTCAGATGCGGCCCGGCCAGACCCTGGTGCTGGACAACTTCCAGGCCCACCGCGGAACGGCGTTGCGCAAAGCCGTCGAGGCGGCCGGCTGTACACTGGAGTTTCTGCCGCGCTATAGCCCGGAGCTGAACCCGATTGAGCTGGCCTGGAGCAAGCTCAAAGCATTGTTTCGCACAGCTGCACTGCGGAGCCCAGAAGCGCTTGAACTCGCGCTCGGTCCTCTGCTCGAGCGGATCAGCGAATCGGATGCACGTGGGTATTTCGCTCATTCCGGGTACAAGCTCGCTCCAGACTGATGTGCAGACCGCTATCATTCGCCCGTATCAGCCCTTGAGAATCGCACACCTCGCCGACCTTCACCTGGGCTTCCGCGCCTACCACCGCGTCACGCCGCGGGGGATCAACGTGCGCGAGGCGGACGTGGCCGAAGCCTTCCGCCGCGCCGTGGCCCGCGTGTGCGAGCTGCGGCCGGACCTGGTGCTGGTGGCCGGCGACATCTTCCATTCGGTGCGCCCCTCCAACACCTCCATCGCCGAGGCCTTCCGCCAGTTCAGCATCCTGGCGGAGCGCCTCCCCGGCGTGCCGGTGGTGATGATCGCGGGGAACCACGACTCCCCCCGCTCGTCGGACACGGGCAACATCCTCAGCCTCTTCCGCGAGATCCCCGGCGTCACCGTGGTCACCGAAGAGTGCCGCGCGGTGCGCCTGGAAGCGCTGGGCACGTCGGTGATGTGCATGCCGCACAACGCCCTGCTGGCGGACCACACGGCGTCCATGGACCCCGATCCCGCCTCCGCCCACAACATCCTGATGCTCCACGGCACCGTGGGCGGCAGCGTGGCCGAGCAGAAGATGCGGTACGTCACCGAGTACGGCGGCGCGGTGGTGCCGGACACCAGCATCGGGCCGGAGCGGTGGACGTACGTGGCGCTGGGGCACTACCACCTGGTGACGGAGCTGGCGCCCAACATGTGGTACGCCGGGGGCATCGAGCGCACCTCCACCAACATCTGGATGGAGACGGGGGAGAAGGGCTTCCTCCTCTACGACACGGAGCACGGCAGCGCCGACTTCCACCCGGTGGAGACGCGCGCCACCGTGGACCTGCCCCGCCTCAACGGCCACGGGCTGGCCGCGGCGGAGCTGGACGAGCGCATCCGTGCGGCCGTGGAGGGGGTGCCGGAGGGGATCGCGGCCAAGATCGTACGGATGGTGATCACCGACGTGCCCCGCAACCTGCTGCGCGAGCTGGACCACCGGCGCATCCGCGAGTGGAAGGCGGAGGCGCTGCACTTCCACCTGGACGTGCGCCCGCCCGAGGTGCGGCGGCGCGTGGGCTCCGGCGCGCCCATGCGCAGGCAGACGCTGCAGGAGCAGGTGGCGGCGTACCTGCGCGTGTGGGACCCGCGCAACCCGGGGATCGAGCGCGACCGGCTGGTGGAGCTGGCCACGGCGTACGTGGACCAGGCGGGGGAGGGCTGATGCGCCTCAACTCCCTCAAGCTGCGCAACTTCCGGCAGCACGCACGCACCGACATCAGCTTCCGCGCGGGGCTCACCGGCATCATCGGGCCCAACGGGGCGGGGAAGAGCACCATCCTGGAGGCCATCGCCTGGGCCATCTATGGCGCGGCGGCGGCGCGGGGCACCAACGACACCATCCGCTTCATCCGCGCCGGGAAGGGCGCGCGGGTGGAGGTGGAGCTCCAGTTCGAGCTGGGCGGCCACGAGTACCGCGTGGTGCGCACGCTCAGCAAGGCCGAGGTCTTCCTGGACGGCGGGCAGGCGCCCGTCGCCGCCACGCTCGGCGGCGCCACGGCGTACCTGCAGGGCCGGCTGGGGATGTCTCGCGAGGAGTTCTTCAACACCTACTTCACGGGGCAGAAGGAGCTCGCTTTCCTGGCCACCATGGGGGCGGCGGACCGCGGGCGCTTCCTGAGCCAGGTGCTGGGCTACGAGCGTCTGCGCCGCGCGCAGGAGCTTGCCCGCGCCCGCCGCAACGAGCTGCGCACGGAGATCCGCGCCCTGCGCGCCGCCCTGGGCGACCGCGACGAGATCGTGGGCGCCCGCCAGGCCGCCGAGCGCCGCGTGGCCGAAGCGCTCGACGCCCTCAAGGCCGCCGAGCGCGAGTCCGAGGACGCGCGCGCGGGGCTCAAGCTGGTGGAGCCGCGCTGGACGGCCGCCCAGGCGGCCCGCGAGCGCTTCCGCGAGCTTACCCACGCGGCCGAGACCGCGGCCCGCGACCGCGACGCCGCCCGCCGCGACGCCGCCCGCGCCGAGGGCGAGCTGGCCTCCGTCACGAAGGCGGAGGCGGAGCTGGCCCCGCTCCGCGAGCAGCTCGCCGCCCTCCCCGCGCTCACCGACGAGTCCGCGCGCCTGGCCGAGCTCGCCCGGCAGGAGGAGCGGCGCAAGGCGCTGGCCGCGCAGCTCGCTGACGCCCAGGCGGAGATCGAGCGCACGGGCGAGCGCCTCAGGAAGCTGGACTCGGCGCCCGAGCTGGAGCGCCGCTACGCCGCCGAGCTGGAGACGCTCCGCGCCGCGCGTACCGTGGCCGAGGCCAGCCTGGAGGAGCAGAAGACTACCTGGCTGCGCGACCGGCAGGACGCGGAAACCAAGCTGCTCAGCTACCGCGACCGCGGCGTGGAGCTCAAGGAGCAGATCCGGCAGATCGAGGAGCTGGGCCCCGAGGGCACCTGCCCCACCTGCGGCCGCCCCGTGGGCGACGACTACGAGCGGCTGCTGGACGAGATGCAGGACCAGTGGGTGACCATCGTACAGGACGGGAAGTGGTGGGCCTCGCGCTTCGAGCAGCTCAAGGGGAAGCCGGAAGAGGTGGCGGAGCTGGAGACCCGCACGCAGGACCTTTCGCGCCAGGTGGAAGACCGCACGCAGAAGCACACCCGCTGCCAGGCGGCCCTCCAGGAGCGCGAGGGGCTGCTGAAGGAGCGCGGCCAGCGCGAAGCCCGCCACGCCCAGCTCGCCGCCGAGCTGCAGGCGACCCCATCGGGCTACGACGCCGCGCGCCACCGCGAGGTGGAAAGCCGCATGCGCGAGCTGCGCGACGTGGAGAAGCGCGCCGCCCGCCTGGAAGAGACCACCCGCCGCCGCGCGGACTGGGAGCGCGACCGCGCCGAAGCCGCCGCCCGCGACGCCGCCGCCGACGCCCGCGCCCGCGCCGCGGATGCGCAGCGCGACGAGCTGGGCTTCTCCGAGGCCGCCTACGAAGCCGCCCGCGCCGACCACTCCGCCGCCGACGGCCGCGCCCGCGCCGCCGACCTGCGCGCCGCCACCCTGCGCGGCGACGTCAACACCGCCGAGCACGCCCTGCAGGCCGCGCAGCACGCGGAGGCGCAGTACCACGAGCGCGCCCGCCACGTGGCCGGGCAGGAGACCGACCTCCGCTACCACGAAGAGCTGGACGTGGCCTACACGGAGCTCCGCGCCGAGCTCAACGACCAGGTGCGCCCCGAGCTCTCCGAGATCGCCTCCGCCTTCCTCGCCCAGCTCACCGACGGCCGCTACACGGCGATGGAGATCGACGAGGCGTACAACCTCATGGTGCTGGACGAGGGCGAGGAGAAGCCCGTGATCTCGGGCGGCGAGGAAGACGTGGCCAACCTCGTCCTGCGCCTCTCCCTTTCGCAGATGATCGCGGAGCGCGCCGGCCACCCGCTCTCCCTCCTGATCCTGGACGAGGTGTTCGGCTCGCTGGACGTGGCCCGCCGCGACAACGTCGTCCAGCTCCTCCACGCCCTCGAGGGCCGCTTCGACCAGGTGATCCTCATCACCCACATCGAGGGGATCCGCGAAAGCCTGGACCAGGTCCTCCGCGTGGACTTCGACGAGCGCGCCGCCACCTCCATCGTCCGCGAGGAGAACACCGACGGCTCCGAAGAAGAAGCCCCCATGGCGGCGGACTGAACAGAGGGGAACGGGGAATGGGGAACGGGGAACGGTAAACCCCTCGCTGTTCCCGTTCCCCGTTCCCCGTTCCCCGTTCCCCATTCCCGGTTTCTCCTGACCATGCCGCTGTCGCCCACCTTCGATGAATTCCGCGCGCACGCGCGCGAGGCCACCCTCGTGCCCGTGGCGCTGGACTTCCTCTTCGATACAGAGACGGCGGTCACCGCTTACCACAAGCTGGCCCGCCCCCCCTTCGGCTTCCTCCTGGAATCGGTCGTGGGCGGCGAGACGTGGGCCCGGTACACCTTTCTGGGGAGCGAGCCGCGCGGCGCGTGGAAGCTGGCGGGCGGCCACATCCACCGCTGGACCCCGGCGGGTGGATGGGAAGACACCGGGCCGTCGCCCGACCCGCTGGGCGAGTTCGACCGGCTGCTGCGCGCCCACGTGCCCGCGCAGGTGCCGGGGCTGCCGCGCTTCTGGGGGGGCGCGGTGGGCTTCTTTGGATACGATACGGTGCGCCTGATCGAGCACCTCCCCCACGCGCCCCCCGCCGACCTGGATCTCCCCGACGCCCTCTTCATGCTCACGGGCTCGGTGGTGGCCATCGACAACCTCTTCGGCCGCGCGTACGCCATCGCCGCCGTGGAAACGCAGGGAGCGGACGACGCGGAGCTGCGGCGCCGCTACGACCAGGCGGCGGAGGAGGTGGCCGCCGTCGTGCGCCGCCTCGCCGGCGCGCGCGGGCCCGAGCCGCTGGCCCTCGCCCCGCCCAGCGCCGCGGACCCCGAGTTCGAGAGCACAGTCACTCGCGCGCAGTACGAGGCGGGGGTGAGGCGCGTGCAGGAGTACATCCGCGCGGGCGACGCCTTCCAGGTGGTGCTCTCGCAGCGCCTCACCGTGCCGCTGGCCGTTCCCGCGTTCGACCTGTACCGCGCCCTGCGCACGCTCAACCCATCCCCGTACCTCTTCTTCCTGGAGCTGGACGGCTTCCAGCTCGTGGGCTCGTCGCCCGAGACGATGGTGAGGCTGGAAGACGGACGCGTGACGGTGAGGCCCATCGCGGGCACACGCCGCCGGGGCAGGGACGCCACGGAAGACGCCGCGCTCTCCGCGGAGCTGCTGGCCGACCGCAAGGAGCTGGCGGAGCACCTGATGCTGCTGGACCTTGGGCGCAACGACGTGGGGCGGGTGGCCCGCTACGGCAGCGTGACCGTGCCCGCGCGCATGGCGGTGGAGCGGTACTCCCACGTCCTACACCTGGTCTCCACCGTGGAGGGGGAGCTGCGGCCGGGGCTTTCGGCGGTGGACGTGTTCCGCGCGTCGTTCCCCGCCGGCACCGTGAGCGGCGCGCCCAAGGTGCGGGCGATGGAGATCATCGACGAGCTGGAGCCCACCCGGCGGGGGCCGTACGCCGGGGCGGCCGGGTACTTCGCGTACGGCGGGCACGCCATGGACACGGCAATCGCCATCCGCACGGTGGTGGCGCGGGGGGGCGAGGCGCACGTGCAGGCGGGCGCCGGGCTGGTGGCGGACTCGGACCCGGCGGCCGAGTACGAGGAGACACTCAACAAGGCCCGGGCGCTGCTTCGCGCCATCCAGACGACGGGCGGATGACGCCACTTGCAACGCGCGGCGCAGGAACGGCTTGACACAGCCGAACGATCGTTCTATTCTGGTTGATCGATCATACCGCAGTTCCGCATTTCTGGCGGCGTCTGGCATCCCGTATAGAGTTCCTTACAGCGTTTCGCGCCTACCCCTGGTGTGTGACTTCCGGGCCGCCGAACGTTGTTTTGTAGTCCACCCTCCTCCCTTCACTTCATCTGGAGGTGCCCCTCGCCAGGGAGATGCATCGCAGGGCCCGCGGCTCGCCATCGCAGGCACGCGGGAAGTCCCATCGGAGCGCGGCGCGACGCCACGCCCGAAACCCACCGACTGCCGGCGCAGTGCCGGCAAGTTCCCGGAGGTTCTGCATGAACAAATCCCGTTGGCTGTTTGCGGCAGTGGTAGCCGCAGCCACGGCGTCCGCCCCGCTGTCGGCCCAGGAGCCGGCCACGGTGACCGGACGTGTGACCAATGCGCAGGGTGCGGCCGAGAACGCCGTCACCGTGCGCATCAACGCGCTGAACGTCGGCACTACCACGGCCGCGGACGGCACGTACCGCCTGGTGATCCCCGCCGCGCGCCTGCGCACGGGCCCCCAGACGATCACCGCTTCGCGCGTGGGTCTTGCCACCCAGTCGCGCACGGTGACCCTCGCCCCGGGTGCCTCGCTCACCCAGAACTTCCAGCTCGGCGCTGAAGCGCTCGGCCTCGAAGGGCTGGTGGTGACCGCCCTCGGCATCACGCGCGAAGAGCGCGCCGTGTCGACGTCGGTGCAGAGCGTCCAGGGTGCGGACCTCACGCAGGCCCGCGAGACCAACGTGGTCAACGCGCTCTCCGGCAAGGTGTCCGGCGTGACGGTGACCAACGCCGGCCCGCAGGGCGGCTCGGCGCGCGTGGTGATCCGCGGCGCCAACTCCATCGCCGGCAACAACCAGCCGCTGTTCATCGTGGACGGCATCCCGGTGAGCAACGCTTCGCCCAGCTACGGCGCCAACCGCGGCTTCGGCGGCGTGGACTACGGCAACGCGGCCGGCGACATCAACCCCGACCTCATCGAGTCGGTGACGGTCCTCAAGGGGCCGAACGCGGCGGCGCTCTACGGGTCGCGCGCGGCCAACGGCGCCATCGTCATCACCACCAAGCGTGGCCGCCAGGGCCGCAGCCAGCTCACGATCAGCCAGAACCTGAGCCGTGAGACGCCGCTGCGCCTGCCGAGCTACCAGAACGAGTACGGCCAGGGCCTGGGCGGCGAGTTCGAGTACGTCGACGGCATGGGCGGCGGGACGTGGGACGGCGTGGACGAGAGCTGGGGCCCGCCCCTGGACGGCACCGTTCGCCCGCAGTTCTTCGGCAACGCGCCGTTCGTTGCGCACCCGAACAACGTGCGCGACTTCTTCGACACCGGCCTCACCTCGAACACCAACCTGCAGTTCAGCGCGGGCAATGAGCGGTCGGACGCGCTCATCTCGGCCTCGCACCTGAACCAGCAGGGCATGTACCCGGGGATGGAGCTGAAGCGCACCACGGTGGCGGTGAACGGCGGGACGAGCCTGTCCAGCCGCGTCCGCGCCAACGCCTCGGTGCAGTACATCAACTCCGACGGCAACAACCGTCCGGGCGTCGGCTACGAAGGCGACAACCCGATGCTGCAGTTCGTGTGGTTCGGGCGCCAGGTGGACACCGGCCTTCTCAAGCAGACGCGCGACGAGAACGGCCAGATGTACAACTGGAACCACAACTACCACTCGAACCCGTACTGGATCGCGCAGGAGAACACCAACTTCGACACGCGCGACCGCCTCATCGGGAACGTCTCGGGCACGTACAGCTTCAACGACTGGCTCAGCGCGACCGTTCGCTCCGGCACTGACTTCTACCAGGACCAGCGCCAGCGCAACTTCGCCGCCGGGACCGTCGGCATCAACCTGCAGAACGGCGCGGTGGGCACCAACGGCGCGTTCAACACCTGGGACCTGTTCTTCCAGGAGACGAACACGGACTTCCTGCTCCGTGCCGACCGCGACATCGGTGACCGCTTCAGCCTCGACGCGAGCTTCGGCGGCAACCGCCGCGACCAGGAGACGCGCAACGAGTACACCGAAGTGCTCAACCTTACGGCGCCGGACGTGTTCAACCTTGGCAACCGCGCCGAGGATCCGTACCAGGACACGTACCGCACCGAGAAGCGCGTGAACTCGCTGTACGGCCAGGTGAACCTTGGCTACCGCGACATGTTCTTCCTGGACGTGACGGGCCGCAACGACTGGTCCTCCACGCTTCCGGACGGGAACAACTCGTACTTCTACCCGTCGGTCTCGGGCTCGGTGATCCTCACGGACGCCTTCCCGGCGCTCGACCTGGGCAACACCCTCAGCTTCGCCAAGCTGCGCGCGAGCTGGGCCCGCGTGGGTAACGACGCGGATCCGTACCAGCTCCGCAACGTGTACACCTCGGGCGATCCGTTCGGCGGCGTTCCCACCTTCTCGGTGCCGAACACCATCGCGAACTCGAATCTGAAGCCGGAGCAGACGGAGTCCGTCGAGTTCGGCGCCGAGGTTCGCTTCCTGCGCGACCGCGCGGGTGTCGAGGTGACGTACTACGACGCCGCCACCACCAACCAGATCCTGACGGCGCCGATCTCGGCGACCTCCGGGTTCAACGCCCAGGTGGTGAACGCGGGCCGCGTGACCAACCGCGGTGTGGAAGTCCAGGCCAACCTGGTGCCCATCCGCCTGCGCAACGGGTTCGAGTGGAACCTGACCGCCAACTACGCCCGCAACAAGAACGAAGTGGCGGAGCTGGTGGACGGGATCAGCACGGTGCAGCTCGGCGCTTACTGGGGCGTGACCTCGGAAGCCCGCCAGGGCGAGAAGTACGGCGCGCTGTTCGGCACCCCGTACCGCCGCGTCACCGACCCGAACAGCCAGTACTACAACCAGATCATCGTCGGCAGCAACGGCGTGCCCCTCAAGGGCTCGACCAAGGCGGTGCTCGGGCACTACACGCCGGACTGGATCGGCTCGCTGCGTAACGAGTTCCGCTTCCGTGGCGCCAACCTGTCGTTCCTGGTCGACACCCGTCAGGGCGGCGAGATCTTCTCGGTGACCCACATGTTCGGCCGCTACGCGGGCGTGCTCGAGGAGACCTCGGCCAACCGTGACGGTGGCATCGTGGTGCCGGGCGTGCGCGTGGTGGGTACCGACACCATCGCCAACACGGTGAGCACGGACGCCGAGACGTACTGGGGCGGCCTGTACAACCTGCACGAGGCTCACATCACCGACGGCTCGTTCGTGAAGCTGCGCGAAGTGGTGCTGGGCTACAACGTGCCGAGCACGATGAGCCGCCGCCTGGGTGTCTCCGGGATGAACGTCTCGCTCGTGGGCCGCAACCTGAAGCTGTGGACGGACACGCCGCACATCGACCCCGAGACCGCGTTTGACGCCAGCAACGCGCAGGGCTTCGAGTTCGGGCAGTTCCCGTCCGCCCGGAGCTGGGGCTTCAACATCTCCGTGACCCCCTAAACGACCGGACGGATAAGAGATATGAAAACTTCCAAGCTTTTTGCCGCCGCGTCCGCGCTGGTGCTCGCCGTAGGGGCGAGCGCCTGCGACTCGGGGCTGACCGAGATCAACGAGAACCCGAACGACCCGGAAGTGGTGCCGGCGGACAACGTGTTCGCCAACGGTACCGCCTCCGCCGTGAGCCGCGCGTTCGGGGCTAACTTCAACGCCACGCTGACGGGCCTCTGGGCCCAGCACCTGGCGAAGATCCAGTACATCGACGAGGACCGCTACGACCTGCGCGACCAGGCGGTGAACACGCACTGGACGGCGTTCTACTCGGTTCCTCTGCGCGACTTCCAGGACGTGGTCAACAGCGGCGTGGACAACAACCGTCCGAACGTCGAGGCCCAGGGCCTGGTGATGCGCTCGTGGACGTTCCAGATCATGACGGACGTCTGGGGCGACATCCCGTACTCCGAGGCGCTCCAGGGCACCAACGAGACGCGGATCGTCACGCCGAAGTACGACACGCAGGAGCAGGTGTACACCGGGATCCTCGCGGACCTGAAGCGCGCCAACGACATCATCGGGGCTGGGACCGCCGTCACCGACGGCGACCTCATCTACGGCGGTGACATGGCTCACTGGAAGAAGTTCGCGAACTCGCTCCGTCTGCGTGCGGCCATGCGCCTCTCGCAGGTGAACTCGACGCTTGCCCGCACGGAAGCGGCGGCCGCCATCACGGCGGGCGTGTTCACCAGCAATGGCGACAACGCCATGCTGAGCTTCACCGCGAGCGCGCCGAGCCAGAGCCCGATCTACCTGAACCAGGCGGGCTACGGCGGCAGCCGCGACGACCATGGCGTCAGCGCCACGATCGTCAACACGCTCAAGGCGCTCAACGACCCGCGCCTTGCCATCTACGCGCAGCCCGCCCCGGCGGACAAGCAGTACCGCGGCGCGATGAACGGCGTGGCGGACAAGGACGCGGCCCAGATCAACACGATCTCGCGTCTGGGCACGTACTTCCTGGCGCCGGACTGGGCCGCGCCGATGATGACCTACTCGGAGGTGCTGTTCCTCCGCGCCGAGGCGGCCGCTCGCGGCTACGTGGCGGGCGACGCGGCGGCGCTGTACGCCGCGGGCATCCGTGCCTCGATGGAGATGTACGGCGTGGCGACCGCGGACATCAACGCGTACCTCGCGCAGCCGTCGGTGGCCTACAACGGCGTCGCTTCCATCGCGACGCAGAAGTGGATCGCGCTGTTCATGAACGGCCCCGAGGCGTACGCCGAGGTCCGCCGCCTGAACGCGCCGACCCTCACCCCGGCTTCGGGGAGCGTGATCGGTGCGAAGATCCCGGTCCGGATCTTCTACCCGACCAACGAGGAGTCGTACAACAACGAGAACCTCAAGGCGGCCGTTGCCCGCAACGGTGGCCAGGGGATTCCGGAAGGGCTGCTCACCCCGGTGTGGTGGGACAAGTAGTCTGACGGCACGACGGAGCCCCCCGCGTATGCGGGGGGCTCTTTCCGCAGGTGCAGGTTCCTTCCCACGCTCCAGACCCGAGGTGTACCCATGCGCCGAGCCATCCTGCGGCTGACCTGTCTCTCCACCCTGGCCCTCGCGGCCGCTTGTGGGGGCGGCACCGGCGGCAACCTTCCCGACGCGCCGCGCGCGCGCCGGGACAACAACTTCATCTCCACCGAAGAAGTGAAGGCGAGCAGCGCCGACAACGCCTACGAGGCGGTGCAGTCGATGCGGAACGTCTGGCTGACGCGCAAGCGCGCGGAGATGGGCGTTCTGAACAACGGCGTAGTGGTGTACTACAACGGCGCTCGGATGGGCTATGCCGACGCGCTGCGCAACATCTCCATGGGCCCGGTCACCTGGATCCGCTATTTCGACGCCCGCGCCGCGCAGTACAAGTACGGCTCGGGGCACCCCGAGGGGGTGATCCTGGTATCCACCGAGAACGTGCAGTCGTCCACGCAGACGGAAGATCGCCCGTAAAAACGGCGGCTCGCACGGAGACACGGAGGCACGGAGAAGAGGTTCTTTCTCCGTGCCTCCGTGTCTCCGTGTATGATTGCTTTGGGGGGTCTCGGCTGGCCCGCCTCTTGCGCCCGCGCCCGGCATGGCAACTCCTCCCAACGTTCCCAACGAGCGCCGCAAAGGGAACACAGACCGGCGCACCACGCGCGGCGGGTTCGACCCGCGCCGCTCCCGATTCGGCCTGGGGCCGCTGCTCCTTTTCCTGGTGGCGCTGCTGGCGCTGAACGTGGTGTTCAGCGGCCGCGGCTCCACCCGCCTGGAGTACAGCGAGCTCAAGAACCGCATCCGCCAGGGGCAGGTGGCCCGCGCCACGCTGGCCGCCACCACCATCACCGCCATCCCGCGCGACTCGGTGGGCCCCAAGGGGCGCGTGGTGTGGCAGGCCGAGCGCTCGGCCGGCGAAGACGAGACGCTGATCCCCGCGCTGGACCAGGCGGGGGTGCGCTACGACTTCGAGCAGCCGTCGCGGTGGACGGGGCTGGTGATGCTCTTTCTCCCCATCCTGGTGCTGGTGGGGCTGTTCACCTTCTTCACGCGGCGGATGAACCCCACGCAGGGGGTGCTCACCGTGGGGAAGAGCCGCGCCCGCATCGTGGGCGAGGAGGGAACGGGCGTCACCTTCGACGACGTGGCGGGGGTGGACGAGGCGAAGCAGGAGACGTACGAGGTCGTGGAGTTCCTCAAGCACCCGGAGAAGTTCGCCAAGCTGGGCGCCAAGATCCCCAAGGGCGTGCTGCTGGTGGGCCCCCCGGGAACGGGGAAGACGCTGCTGGCGCGCGCGGTGGCCGGCGAGGCGGGGGTCACCTTCTTCTCCATCAGCGGCGCCGAGTTCGTGGAGATGTTCGTGGGCGTGGGCGCCGCGCGCGTGCGCGACCTGTTCGCGCAGGCCAAGGCGCAGTCGCCCTGCATCATCTTCATCGACGAGCTTGACGCGCTGGGGAAGGCGCGCGGCCCCGGCGGCGTGCTGGGCGGCAACGACGAGCGCGAGCAGACGCTCAACCAGCTCCTGGTGGAGATGGACGGCTTCGACCCGCGCATGGCCGTGATCATCATGGCGGCCACCAACCGCCCCGAGATCCTGGACCCGGCGCTGCTGCGCCCCGGCCGCTTCGACCGGCAGATCCTGGTGGACCGCCCCGACCTCAGCGGCCGTCTGGACATCCTGCGCATCCACGCCAAGGACGTCCAGTTGGAGCCGGACGTCAACCTGGAGAAGATCGCCCGCCGCACCCCCGGCTTCGTGGGCGCGGACCTGGCGAACCTCCTCAACGAGGCGGCGCTGCTCGCCGCCCGGCGCGACCGCGCGGCCGTCTCCCTCAAGGAGATCGACGACGCGGTGGACCGCATCGTGGCGGGGCTGGAGAAGAAGAACCGGCTGATCAACGAGAAGGAGCGCACCATCGTGGCCTACCACGAGGCCGGCCACGCCATCGTGGCCGAGCGCGTGCCCACGGCCGACCCGGTGCACAAGATCTCCATCATCCCGCGCGGCGTGGCGGCGCTGGGGTACACGCAGCAGCTCCCCACCGAGGACCGCTACCTGCTCACCAAGCAGGAGCTGATGGACCGCATCGCAGTGCTGCTGGGCGGGCGCGTGGCCGAGGAGATCGTGTTCAACGAGATCTCCACCGGCGCGGGCAACGACCTGGAGCGGGTGACGGAGCTGGCGCGCAGCATGGTGATGGAGTACGGGATGAGCCGCGAGCTGGGCCCGGTGAACCTCGCCGGCCCCCGCCGCAGCCAGTTCCTGCAGGGAGGCGAAGGAGCCGCTTCCCCGCGCTCGTACTCCGAGGAGACCGCCCGCGCCATCGACGCCGAGATCCGCGGCCTCATCGACGGGACGTACGAGCGGGTGCGCCGCATCCTCACCCAGGACCGCGAGGTGCTGGAGGTGCTGTCGCAGCGCCTGCTGGAGGTGGAGGTGGTGGACGAGGCGGACCTGCGCCGGATCATGAACCTTCCGCCGCGCACCCACGAGCCCCCGGAGGACCGCGTGGTCGCGCCGCCGCCCCCCAAGGGCGGGCTCATGGACCCGGAGGGCCGCGCCGCGGCCGGACTTACCACGGAGGAGGAACGGTGAGCAAGGACCCGCGCTACAGCGAGAAGAGCCCCCACACGTCCGACGAGCAGAAGGGCGCTCCGGCGCCCGAGCGGCCCACCAGCACGGACGAAGAGGCGGGGATGAGCAACCAGGAGGGCCGGGGGCCGTCGCAGGCCGAGGGCGAGAGGGAAGAGGAAGACGGCGATTGACCGGGCTCACAAAGGGACGCGGAGGCACGGAGATGACTTCATCTCCGTGCCTCCGCGTCTTTGTGGCAAGATTTTTCTTGACAAGCACCGTTTCCAGCCGTAAGTGTTGCGAACCCCAGGGACACGAGCGCCACTTCGTGAGTCCGGTGCCGCGGCGCACCACTCCGCCGTAGCCACGGCGGCGTGACCTGGCGCCGCGCGGTGGCTCGCCTCCCGTACGCGCGCTCCCGCTCCCTCCCGTCCCCCTCCACTCCCCGGAGGTGCCCAACCCCGCGAGGCGCTGGGCTCCCGCAGCGAACACCCGGCAGGGCAGAAGCTGTTCGAGGCGGGGAGCGATGCCCCGTCCATCCCACCCATTCGCGGGCCAAATCTTGGCCGGCGAGCTCCGGAGACGTGTATGAAACAAACCCGTTGGCTTTGCGCGGCGTTCCTTGCCGTGGCCGCGGCGTCTGCTCCCCTGGCGGCCCAGGAGCCGGCCACGGTGACCGGGCGCGTCACCGGCGCGTCCGGCGCGGCGGAAAACGCCGTGAGCGTGCGCATCAACGCCCTCAACGTGGGCACCACCACCGCGGCGGACGGCACGTACCGCCTCGTGGTTCCGGCGGCGCGGCTGCGCGGCGGGCCGGTTACGCTCACGGCCTCGCGCGTGGGGCTCGCCGCCGCGTCGCGCTCGGTCACGCTGAGCGCGGGCGCGTCGGTGACGCAGAACTTCGAGCTCGGCGCGGACGTGCTGCAGTTGGGCGAGATCGTGGTGACGGGCGCCGGCACCGAAGGGCGTGCCGAGCGGCTGGGAACGGTACGGGAGACGGTGACCGGGCTGGAGCTGGCACGCACCGCCGAGCCGAACGTGGTGCAGGCGCTCGGCGGGCGCGTGGCGAACGTGCAGACGACGCAGCAGGGCGGTGAAGCGGGCGCCGGCACGGCCATCCGCATCCGGGGCACCACCACCATCAGCGGCACGGGCCAGCCCCTGTTCGTGGTGGACGGCATCCCGGTGAACAACACGACGCGCGTGGCCGCCACCGGCTCGGCGCTTTCCGGCACGGCCATCTCCAACCCCATGATGGCCTTCAACCCCAGCGACATCGAGCGGGTGGAGGTCCTCAAGGGTCCGGCGGCCTCCTCCATCTACGGCGCGAGCGCCGGGGCCGGCGGCGCCATCCTGATCACCACCAAGCGCGGGCGCCCGGGGCGCACCACGTACGAGTTCCGCACCTCGATGCAGAACGACGAGCCGCTGCGCCTGGTGCCGCTTCAGCGCAGCTACGGCATCGGGACGGGCGGCAAGACGCCCACCTGCGTGGCCGGCGGGCCGGTGAACTGCTCGCTCAGCTCCGGCTTCTTCAGTTGGGGCGCGCCGCTGGCGGCGGGCACCCCCACGTACGACCACGTGGGCGAGCTGTACGAGACGGGGAAGTCGCTGGAGACCAGCCTGGCGGTGTCCGGCGGGAGCGACCGCACCACCTTCTTCCTCTCCGGCAGCACGCTGAACCAGGACGGCTACATCACCACGGACAACGACCGGTTCAGGCGCTACACGGTGCGCCTCAACGGCACCCACCGCCTCCGCGACAACTTCACGGTGGGCGGCAACGTTACGTACGCGCAGACGAACGGCTCGTTCGTGGAGCGCGGCAACTCCACCAACGGCATCCTCCTTCCCGGGCTGCGCACGCCGCCCGAGTTCAACAACCAGCAGTACCTGGACCCGGCTACGGGGTGGCACCGCAGCTTCCGCTACCCCAACCCGGGCCCCACCTCCGAGGTGGCCAACCGCGGCTTCGACAACCCGTTCTACGCCCTCAACGAGGTCAAGAACCTGGGCCAGCTCTACCGCACCTCGGGCAACGTGTCGGCCACCTGGGACGCGCTCGACTGGCTGGACGTGCGCTACAACCTGGGCGTGGACTACACGGGCGAGGACCGCACGGCGGGGTACCCCAAGCAGGTGTCCGGCGCCGAGTCCGGCGGGTCGCTCACGCGCTGGCAGTTCTACGACCGGGTGCTGGACCACAACCTGGTGGCCAACGCCAAGTACTCGCTGGGCGAGAAGCTCAGCGGCGCGGTTACGGTGGGGCAGAACCTCAACGAGACGTACTTCCGCCAGGTGCTGGTGGTGGGGCGCACGCTGATCGCGCCCACGCCGTTCAAGCTGACGAACACCGTCACGCGTGACCAGCCGACGGACCTGGAGCAGCGCGGGCGCCTCTCCGGCTACTTCACGCAGGTTACGGCGGACGTGGCGGACCAGCTCTTCCTTACGGCCGGCATCCGCAACGACGGCTCGTCGCGCTTCGGCACCGAGACCAACCGGGCCTGGTACCCGCGCGCGCAGGCGGCGTGGACCTTCAGCCGCACCCTGGGGATCCCGGAGAACGTGCTGACGCTGGGCAAGGCCCGCGTGGCGTACGGCGAGACCGGCCAGCAGCCGGCGTTCTACCAGCAGCAGGACGTGTTCAGCGGGGCCTCGGTGTTCGACTTCAACCCGGGCTCGTCGCTCTCCCCCACGCTTTCGGGTGTGGGCGGCCTGTACTCCTCGGCCAACCGCGGCAACCCGCGCATCGCGCCGGAGCGTGTGGGCGAGCTGGAGGCGGGGCTCGACCTCGGCCTCTGGAACGGGCGCACCACGTTCAACCTCACTCACTACCGCCAGCATGGCGAGGACGTGATCCTGAACGTGCCCACCGCCACCTCCACCGGCTTCAGCGGCGCCGCGCTCAACGCGGGCGTGGTGGAGAACCGCGGGTGGGAGGCCAACCTGGACGTCCGCGCGCTGCAGAGCCGCAACTTCTCGTTCAACGTGGGGCTGCAGTACGCGCGCAACCGCAACAAGCTCCTCAGCCTGGGCGACTCGCTGGTGACCGTCGCCGCGTTCTTCCAGGCCCAGTCGTTCGGCGGGCGCACCACCAACGCGGTGGTGGGCGAGCCGCTGGGCGTGTTCCGCGGGCAGGACTTCGCCCGCTGCGGGCAGGACAAGCGCGAGTTCGTGGCGACGGCGTGCGCCGGCGCCCCCGAGGGCGCGCTGTACCTGGACGCGAACGGCTTCCCGGTGGTGGACCCGGACACCTACGTGATCGGCGATCCCAACCCGGACTGGACGGGCGGGCTGAGCTTCGACCTGATCTTCCGCGGCGTGCAGCTCAGCGGCCTGCTGGAGACGCGCCAGGGCGGCACGGTGCAGAACATGACGCGCGCCTCGATGTACGCGTACGGCACGCACAGCGACACCGAGATCCGCGGCCAGGAGCGCACCTTCGGCTCCAACTTCTTCGAGGGCCCGGTGGTCGGTCCGGGGGCGGGGAAGGCCGTGGTGATCGGCGAGAGCTGGTTCGGCGGCAACGGCGGGGTGAGCGGTCCGGCGGCGCAGTTCCAGGAGGATGGCTCCTTCACGCGCCTGCGCGAGCTCTCGCTGGGCTACACCTTCAACCAGAGCTGGGTGCGCCGCGCGACCGGGCTCAGCTCGATCGACGCCCGCGTCTCGGGGCGCAACCTCAAGCTGTGGACCGACTACTCGGGCTTCGACCCGGAGGTCAACCTGGGCGGTGCCTCGGTGGGCAACCGCGGGATCGACTGGTTCGTCAACCCCACGGCTCGCAGCGTGGTCTTCTCCCTGGGCATCACCTACTGAACCGGAGCGGTCGATTCATGTATAGACCGGCAAATTTGGCTGGAGCGCTCGCCCTTGCGCTGGGGGTCACCGCGTGCGGCGACTACCTGACGGGGCCGGGGCTCACCGAGAACCCCAACAACCCGACCGAGGCCAGCTCCACGCAGCTCTTCGTGGGGTTCCAGGCCACGCAGTTCGTGCAGAACGAGGGGCAGCTTGCCCGCCTTTCCGCGATGTACGTGCAGCAGCTCGCGGGCACCTTCAACCAGCAGGAAACGTACGGCAGCCGCTACCTGATGTCGGAGACCGACTTCAACACCTGGTTCACCAACGTGTACACCGGGGGCGGCCTGCTGGACATGCGGCGGGTGCAGACGCTGGCCCAGGAGGGGGGCGACCTGAGGCTGGCGGGGATCGCCAAGGTGTGGGAGGCGTACACGATGGGGATGGCCGCCTCCGGCTGGGGCGCCATCCCGTACCGCGAGGCGCTGGACGCGACCATCGCCACCCCGAAGCTGGACCCGCAGGAGCAGGTGTACGCGGACGTGCAGAAGCTGCTGGACGAGGCCATCCCGCTGCTGGACGGCGCCAGCTCCTTCCCTTCGGCCACCGACCTGGCGTACGGCGGCGACGCCGCGCGCTGGAAGCGGCTGGCGTACACGCTCAAGGCGCGCTTCCACATGCACACGGCCGAGAAGCTGGGAGCGCCGGCGTACACGGCGGCGCTGGCCGCGGCGCAGCTTGGGATCAACGAGGCGCCGGCCAGCGTCACCGAGGCGATCCACGGGCAGGCCGCGGGCGACTTCCGCACCCGGCACGACAACGAGCAGAGCAAGGCCAACCTGTGGGCGCAGTTCCTTGAGGCGCGCCAGGACATGACGGCCAACCAGCTCTTCATCACCCTGCTCACCACCCGCGGCGATCCGCGGCTGGCGCGGTACTTCGACCCGGCGAGCGACGGCCAGTACCGCGGCGCGGACCAGTTCGGCCGTACGGAGTCGCGGCCGATGTCGGTAGTGGACCTTCCGGAGCGCCGCGTGTACACCTTCCGGCAGCCGCTGGTGACCTGGGCCGAGAACCAGCTCATCATGGCCGAGGCGCGTCTCGCCACCGGTGACGCCGCCGGCGCGCTCGTCCACACGAACAACGTGCGCCGCGCAGTGGGGATGGCCGAGCTGGCCGGCCCCGTAACGCTGGCGCAGATCGCGGAAGAGAAGTACATCGCCCTCTTCCAGAACATCGAGGCGTGGAACGACTACAAGCGCACCTGCTACCCCAAGCTCACGCCGGGCGGCTCCAACTTCACTTCGGCGAAGGAGGTCCCGCGCCGCTGGGTGTACGGCAGCGGGGAGCGCACCAACAACCCCAACGTCCCCCTTCCGTCGCAGGCCCCGGCCTCCAACTGGAACGACCCCAACGCCTGCTGAGGCCGGGCGGGGCACCGAATGATGTACGGTCCGGCCGCCCGCGGGTGGCCGGACCGTTCCCCATGAACCTCCAGCATGGACGTGCATGAGCAACAGCAAGCGCCCTCCTTTCTCCCGCGGCTGGGTACGCGCGGTGGCGGCCGCTCTCCTCCCGGTCACTCTGCTGGCCGGGTGCTACACGCGGGTGCCCCTCGACGGGCGGGATCCCGCGCCCAACACCCGCGTGGTGGTGCGCCTCACTCCGCAGGGGGCGGAGGAGATGGCGAGGCAGGTCGGCCCGCGGGTCGTGTCGATCGAGGGAGACGTGGCCGCGGTGCGTGAAGGCGGGCTTCAGCTCCTGGCGCGGGGCACCACCACCCAGAACGGCGGCACCACGTTCTGGAGCGGGGAGCCCGTGGACGTCCCGCGCTCCGCCGTGGCGGGGATCGACACCCGCACGCTGAGCCGCTCGCGCTCGGTGCTGATCGCGGGCGCGATCGTCGCCGCGGCGCTCGTGGTGGCGGCGGCGTTCGGCCTCACCGGGTCGGGCGACGGGGGCGGCGGCACCACGCCCGTGCCGCCCAACTGACAACAGCGGGGCTCACACAGAGGCACAGAGGCACAGAGATGACTTCGTCTCTGTGCCTCTGTGCCTCTGTGTGAGTCATAGGAAGCGCTGGATGATCTCGGCGCCCCGGGCGGCGGCGCCACGATTCGCTTCCACGTAGAGGCGGGCGGCGGCGCCGTTTGGGGGGGCGCGCAGCGCGGCGGCCAGGGTGCGGGCATCGTGGACTTCGCGGGCGGCGCCGAGGGCCAGGAGCTCGCCGGCCTCGCGGGCGTTGGCGTGGCGGGGGCCAAAGAGCACCGGCGCGCCGAACGCGGCGGGCTCAAGCACCGAGTGGAGCCCCGCCGTGCCGAAGCCGCCGCCCACGTACGCCACGTCCGCCAGGGCGTAGAGGTCGCCCAGGACGCCCGTGCGGTCCACCAGCGTCACCCGGGGCACGGGGGCGCCCGCCTCGATGGCCGAGAGGCGCGCGTGCGGCAGGCCGTGCGCGGCGAGCGCGGCTTCGGCGCGGGCGAGGTGGGCGGCGGTCGGCTCGTGCGGCACGAGGATGAGGGGTTGCCCCACCTCCGCGACGGCGGGGATCAGGTGGTCTTCGTCGGCGGGCCAGGTGGAGCCGGCGACGAGGGTTGAGCCCAGCCCGGCGAACGGCGCCAGGAGCGGCGAGGCGCGGTCGGCCCGCGCGGCGCGCTCCCACACCTGGTCGAAGCGCGCGTCCCCCATCACCACCCGGCGCTCCGGGGCCACGCCCAGGGCGGCGAAGCGCTGCGCGTCGGCGGGGGAGATGGCGGCGACCAGGTCCAGGCGCCCGTAGGCCGGGGCGAGCATGGCGCGCGCGATGCCGCCCAGCCGGCTGGACGAGGCCGGGAGCGTGGCGCTGAGGAGCGCCAGGCGCACTCCCCGCGCCCGCGCCTCGCGCGTGAGCACCGGCCACACGTCCGTCTTGGAGAAGGCGAGCAGCGTGGGGCGCAGCAGCTCCAGCGCGCGCCCCGCGTCGCCCGCGAGGTCGAAGGGAAGGTAGTCCGTGAAGTCCGCGCCCACGGTGCGCGCGAACGATTCGGCCGAGGGGGAGAAGTAGGTGTAGGCCACCTGGACGTCGGGGCGGCTCGCGCGGAGCGCTTCCACCACCGCGCGCGCCTGCAGCCCCTCGCCCACGCTGGGCGCATGGAACCAGACGAGCGGGCGCGACGGGTCACGCTCCGCCGCGGCCCACGCCGCCATCCGCTCCAGCACTCCGCGCCGCCCCCGCACCCCGCGCGCGAGCTTCCCCTCGCCGCGCGCGGCCAGGGGGAGCAGGGGGCGCGCGGCGGCCAGCGCGAGCGTGTAGAGGTTTTCCGCGATCGGCATAGATCAGGGTCTCACACAGAGGCACGGAGACACAGAGACGACTTCATCTCTGTGCCTCTGTGTCTTCGGGGGCGCCGGGGGCTGAAGCCCCCGGCTGGAACTACGGGAAGCCCGCTGAAGCGGGCTCGGTAGCCGGACCCGTGCGAGCCCGCTTCAGCGGGCTTCCCGTGGGTGCAGCGGGGGGATTTATCCCCTCGTTGCGGCGGCGCGCTTACGGCTGTGCGCGGTCGCCGACGATCACCACGCGTTCCACCTCCACCTGCGACGCCGGGGCGGGGACGGGGGAGCTCGGGATCGGGGCGGCAGCCGGCATGGGAGCCGCGGCGGAGGCAGCGGTGGGTGCCGGCACCGGCGCGGGGGCAGCGGAGGTGTAGCTCGGGGGTGCGGGAGCCTCCTCGTAGCGGTCCTCGCGGGCCTGGAGGTACTGCCAGACGGCGTAGCCCGCCCCGGCCACGGCGATGCCGGCCGCCAGCATCCCCAGGCCGCCGTGCTCCTCCTCCACCTCCACGCGCACGGGGGCGAGTTCGGCGAACAGCTCGGCCACGGCCTCGTTGAACACCGGGAGGTCGTGCGGGCCGCGGCTGGAGACCCAGTTGCGGTCGCGCACCACCGCCTCGTCGGTCCACACGCCGCCCGCGTTGAGGACGTCGTGCTTGATCCCCGGCCACGAGGTGAGCCGCCGGCCCGAGACCATCCCGGCCGAGATCAGCACCCAGGGGGCGTGGCAGATCATGGCGATGGGCCGGCCCGTGGCGTTGAAGGCGGAGACGAAGTCCAGCACCCGGTCGTCCTGGCGCAGCGTGTCGGGGTTGATCATCCCGCCGGGGAGGAGCAGGGCGTCGTAGTCCTCCACGCCGATCTCGTCCAGCGTGTAGTCCACCCGCACCTTCTTCCCCGGGTACATGTGGTTGACGCCGCGGATGCGCCCTTCGTGAAGCGAGACGATATCCACGCGGGCGCCGCGGTCCTCCAGCGCCTCAAGCGGCGAGGTAAGCTCCACCTGCTCGAACCCGTCCGCCGCGAGCACCGCCACGCGCAGTCCTTCCAAGCTTTCGCTTCTCATCCTGTTTCCTCCTGATAGAATCCAGCCGCCGCGTTGTCGCGGGGGTCGCCCGCTGGTGCAAAAGGTCTGCCGGAATCCCGCGGCGGAGGCGCGGAGCGGGGACTGGAACCGATTTTTGTCGCACATTTCGTAAACGCATGGGATGCAACACGTTGCGTGTGGGAGGGGGATCGTGGCCGGCGGCGGCGAGGTTGACACCCCGCAACGGGCAGGTGTATGATAGGCTCCTACAGCACTTCGACTTGCCGCGTCCGGAGCCCTTTCTCGGACCTTCTTCCGTCCATAGCCCTCGAGCCCGAAGTTCATGCCTCGATCACGCTGGACGCTGATGCTCGTTCCGCACGACAACGAGCGCGTCCTTTCCTGGCAGGTGACCGGGAAGACCATCCGCACCGCCGTTTCGGCCGCCATCGCGGCCGCCCTCCTCTTCGCCATCCTCGGCGTCGACTTCTTCGTGAAGCAGAGCAGCTCCCTGCGCGACGCACAGCTCCGCCGCGAGAACCGCCTGCTGGCCGCCGAGGTGGACCAGATGCGCGGGCAGATGGCGGAGCTCAACCAGTCCATCGACCAGCTCGCCCTCAAGGACGAGGAGTACCGCACCATCGCGGGGCTCCCCGAGCTGGACGAGGACGTGAGAAAGGTGGGGATCGGCGGGCCGGGGTCCACCCTGGCGGACGCGGCGCTGATGCACCTCAACCCCGGCGTGGGGAAGAAGCTGGAGAACGCGGAGGACAACCTGGGGACGCTCGCCCGCCGGGCGCGGCTCCTGCAGGCGTCGCTCGACGAGGCGCTGGGGGCGCTGCGCAGCAACAACGAGCGGATGGCGCGCACCCCCTCCATCGCGCCCGCCAACGGCCACCTGTCGTCGCTCTTCTCCACCGCCCGCTCGCACCCGGTGCTCCGCATCACCCGGCCGCACAAGGGGATCGACATCGCCGCGCGGGTGGGCGAGCCGATCCTGGCGCCGGCCAAGGGGCGGGTGAGGTTCTCCGGGAACCGCACCAACGGCTACGGCAACATGGTGGAGATCGACCACGGCTTCGGCTACATCACCCGCTTCGCGCACGCGTCGCGGCTGCGGGTGAGCACGGGCGACGTGGTGCAGCGCGGCGACCTGATCGCGGACGTGGGGGCCACGGGGCTGGTGAGCGGCCCGCACCTCCACTACGAGGTGGAGCAGAACGGGCGCCAGGTGGACCCGCTCAACTTCATCGTGGCGGACGCGATCCCGGACTGACCACTACGGGCTCACACAGAGGCACAGAGGCACAGAGACGACTTCCTCTCCGTGCCTCTGTGCCTCTCTGCGTGAGGCCTTGCTTTGGGTGACTGAATGCTGAAGGTCTTGTTGCTCGCCGCTCTGGCGGGGGATACGGCGCCGGCGGTGACGGTGCACCGGCAGCCGGCGCTGCCCGTGGTGGCGCTGCGCATGGCGCTGCTCGCCGACGATCCCCAGGGGTTCGCCGGGGCCGGGCACCTCATCCAGCACCTGCACCTGCCCGCCATGGAAGAGCAGGCGGCGCGGGTGGGGGCGCGGGTGCAGGCGGTGAGGACTTCCGACGCGCTGGTGTACACCGTCACGGGGCCGGCGGCGGAGCTGGACTACCTGGCGGGGGTGCTGCGCGGCGCGCTGGCGGCGCCGCGCCCCGCCCAGCCGCAGCTTCTGATGGCGCTCAACGCGCTGGCCGAGGAGCGCGGGGCCGAGCGGGAGACGGCCGCGTCGTACGTGCGGGCCACGCTGCGGCAGGGCGTGTTTCCCGGCGAGCTTCCGGCGGCGGGCACGCCCGCGTCCGCGCGGCGGCTGGAGACGGCGCCGCTGGAGGCGCTGTGGGGGGAGATGTACGCGCCCGAGAGGCTGGCGGTGGTGGCGGTGGGGGACGTGGGCGCGGAGCAGGTGGAGCGTGCCCTGCGCGGCCTTCCCGGCGCCGCGGGCGAGCGGACCGTGGAGGCGGCGCCGGACACGGCGCCCGCGCTGGCGGCGGATACGCCCCAGGCCACGCGCGCCTGGATCGGCTGGGCCGCGGGCGCGCAGGGCGACGACGCGGCCTCGCTCTCCGTGGCCGCGCGGCTGGTGGGGAACCGGCTGCGCCGCGGGATGACGGGCGCCACGGTGGAGGTGGAGCACTGGTGGACCCACCGGGGGCACGCGCTGGCCATCGTGGCGGCCACGGCGGGGCCCCGGGCGGCGGCGGGGCGGCGCACGGTGGCGGGGGCCGTGGCGGCCACGCTGGACGCCCTGGATGCCCAGGCCGTGAGCGACGCCGTGGCCGGGGTGCGGCGCGACCTCCTCTTCTACTCGCGCACGCCGGAGCGCATGGCCGAGGTGCTGGGCGCCTTCGCGGACCGCGGCGGCGAGCCGGACGCGGCGCAGCGCTTCTTCGCGGCGCTGGACGGGGTGACGGAGGCGTCGGTGCGGGCCGCGCTGGAGGGGGTGCGGGCGAGCGAGCCGGTGACCGTGGCGATCGCGCCGCAGCGGCTGGTGCCCAACTGATGCGCGCGCTCATCGTTGCCGTGGCCGCCGCGCTCGCTTGCGCGCCCGCCGCGGCGCAGGACCGCTTCCTGGTGCGCGCGGAGCCGGGCAACCCCGTCGTGACCGTCGAGATCCTGCTGGCGGCCGGGCCGGCGGACGAGCCGGAGGGAGAGGAGGGCGTGGCGTACCTCACGGCGCGCTCCGTGGTGGCGCCCGTGCTTCCGCTGCTCGACTCGCTGGGGGCGCGGCTGCGGGTGGAGGGGAGCAAGGACGCCGTGTCCATGACGCTGACCGCGGCCCCGGACGCGTGGGACGAGGCGACGCGCATCCTGCTGGTGGCGCTCTTTCGCGATCCCGTGAGCGGCGACGCGGTGGAGCGGCAGCGCACGGCCATCGCGGCGGAGCTCACGGGGCGCGAGGCCAGCCCGGCCGACGCGCTGGCGCGCGAGGTGGACGCGGCCGTGTGGGGGCGCGGGCACCCCTGGGGCCGCCCCGCGGTGGGGACCGCCGCCTCGGTGGCGCGCATCACCCCCGCCGCGGTGGAGACCTTTCTGCGCCGCGCCTTCTCGCAGGAGCGCGCGCTGGTTGCAGTGGTGGGCCCCGTGGAGCGCGCGGACGTGGCGGCGCGCGTCGCAGCATTCCTGGAGCCCGGCCCCCTGCGCGGCGGCGAGGTGCCCCCGCCGGTGCGCGGCGACACGGCGGTGCACACGGAGTACAACGCCATCACCGCGTGGGTGAGCGCCAGCTACCGCTTCGGCGCGGACGCGGACGCGGAGTCGCTGCGCATGCTGGGGAGCCTGGTGCTGGACCAGGTGGGCTTCGGTCCCACCCGCCGCTCCGTGTACGACCAGGGGGCGGAGGTGGTGCGCCACGCGGGCGGCGGCGAGCTGCGCATCCACCTGGTGGTGCCCCCGCGCGAGGCCGAGGCGTGGGGCGGGCGCATCCGCGAGGCGGTGGCCGCGTACGCGGGCGTGCCGGTGCCGGCGGGGGTGTTCGCCGAGCGGGCGCGGCGCTTCCGCGGGCGGCGCCTGCTGGAGCTGGACTCGCCGGAGGCGCGGGCCGACGCCCTGGCGCGCGGGGCGCTGGTGGGGGAGCGCGGCGATCCGTTCGCCGCGGTGCGGGAAGTGACGGCGGAGCGGCTCAACGCCGCCGCGAAGTCGCTGGAGGCGCCGGTCCTGGTGTACCTGGGTCCCTTTGAAAAAGGCGGAGACTGATGCTGGCCTTGCAGATCCTGGTCTATTCGATCCGGCTCTTCCAGATCCTGATCATCGCGCGCATCATCCTGTCGTACGTGGTGGGCCCCGGATCGCGCAACTCGCTGGCGGAGATGGTGAACACCGCCACCGAGCCCATCCTGGGCCCCATCCGCTCCGTGATGCCGGACACGGGGATGTTCGACCTTTCCCCCATGGTCGCCATCCTCCTCCTGCAGCTCATCGAGCGCTTCCTGATCGGCATGGCGTACAGCTAAAAGAAGGCTCACACAGAGACACAGAGGCACGGAGATCAAGTCATCTCCGTGCCTCCGTGCCTCTGTGTGAGCCCCGTTCCTTCTCGAACGCGACGTTGCGCGTGCGGCCGGTGCTCATGCGCATGCCCGTGACGGCGCCGTCGCGGCCGCGTACGAAGCGGATGGTGAAATCGCCGGTGAAGGTGTCGCCGTATGCCGGGAGGAAGGGGCGCTCGCGCGAGCCGCGCGTCCTGAGGAGGAGGGCGGTGTCCGAGGCGGCGACGGTGTAGGTGGCGCCCAGCTCGTCGCTGGTGTACGTCCCCGCGAAGCGCTCAAGCTGGGCGCGCGTCAAGCGGGACGCCTGCTCGCGGCGCAGGCGCACCGGGGTCCGCCGGGGCCGCGCGAGCACCGTCTGCACCAGGCCGTCCGGGGTCATCTCGATCTCCACCGGCTGCCCGGCCACGCGGAAGCGCCCCCCGCCCATCGGCAGGAGCGCCGGCCCCGCGGTGCGCCCCACGGCCAGGGTGTCGCCGCGCAGGCTGAGGAAGGTGACGCCGCCGGTGACGGGGTTGACGTACGGTCCGGCGTAGCGCGCCAGCTCCGCGGCGGTGAGGGTGGCGGTGGCGCGCACCGGCGGCGGCACGGGCTGCAGCCGGTCGCCGATGAACACCTCCGCCACGCCGCGCGCCAGGGCGGCGGGGTTGGCCGGCGCGGCGTTGCAGAGCACGGCGACGGCCAGCCCGTGCTCGGGCACCCGCGCCAGGAACGCCCGGTAGCCCGCGTCGGCGCCCCCGTGCCCCACCAGGCGGGCGCCGCGGAACTCCTCCGTCACGATCCCCAGTCCGTACCCCGCGGTGTCGCCGTTGGCCAGGACCGCGCTCTCCGCCATCTGGCGCAGCATCGCCGCGTCGCCCACGCGCGCGGAGTCGAAGTTGGCGTCCCACTTCAGCAGGTCGCCCACGGTGGTGAAGAGGCTGGTGGCGCCGTAGGTGTCGAAGTTGGGGAGGCTCACGCGCCACCGTCCGTCCGCGGGGCGCGCGTACCCGGCCGCGCGCCCCTTCACCACCTCCGTGTAGTCGCTGTGGAAGTGCGTGCTCGTCATCCCCAGCGGCCGGAAGATCCGCTCGTCCGCGAACTCGCGGAGCGGCTTGCCGCTCACGCGCCGCACCACCACGGCGGCGAGCGTGTACCCCGTGTTGCTGTACAGGTACTCCGTCCCCGGCGTGAAGTTGAGCGCCTTCTGGCGGGGGACGATCTCCATCACGTCGTCTTCGGTGATCCGGTTCTCCTCGAAGCGCCCGCGCGCCAGGGCGAGGAGGTCCCACTGGTCCCGCAGCCCGCTGGTGTGGTTGAGCAGGTGGCGCAGGGTGATGCGGTGCCCGTAGTCCGGGAGCTCGGGGATGTGCTTCCGGACGTCATCGTCCAGCGACAGCTTCCCCTCGCGGGCCAGCAGCATGACCGCCGCGGCCGTGAACTGCTTGGACACGGACGCCACGTGGAAGACGGACGCGGGCGAGATCGGGACCCCGTGCTCCAGGTTGGCGGCCCCGTACCCGTTCTCGAAGACCGTCGCGCCGTTGCGGCTCACCCCCACCGCGCACCCGGGCCCATCCGCCGCGCTCCAGGCCTGCATCACGCGCCCCACGGCCGCCCGCGTGCTGTCCTCCTGCGCGTGCGCCGCCGTCACGCTCCCCGCCGCCACCGCCGCCAGCATCAGAAACGTCCGCATGGCCAGTCCCCTGGGGGTTGAAAAAGCGGGACTCACACAGAGGCACAGAGGCACAGAGATGAACTTATCTCTGTGCCTCTGTGCCTCTGTGTGAGATTATGGTGCCTTGGGCGCCCCGCCGAAATCCACCTGCGGCGCCGCGTCGGACCCGGCCGGCTCGCGGTACGGCTCCTTGCGCTGCGCGCCGCTGAAGCGGGCCGTGATGGCCTGCGGGAACTGGCGGATGTACGTGTTGTACTCGCGCACCGCCCCGTTGTAGTCGCGCCGCGAGACGGCGATGCGGTTCTCGCTCTCAGCGAGCTGGTCCTGCAGCCCGCGGAAGTTCTGCGTGGCGTTGAGGTTGGGGTACGCTTCGCGCGCCACGTTGATGAAGGTGCCGATCTGCCTCGTCACCGCCGCGTCGGCCTGCGACATGGCGGCCACGTCCTGCTGCTGCACCGCCTGCTGGAGCTGCGCCGCGCTCTGGCGCAGGGCCGTCTCGCTCTGCGTGACGGCCTGGCCGCTGCGGGCGCGCGCCACGTCGGTGAAGGTGCCGCGCTCGAACTCGGAGGCGCCCTTGACGGTGGCCACCAGGTTGGGGATCAACTGGTTGCGGGCGGTGAGCTCCACGCCCACGTTGCCGCGGGCCTGCTCCACCTGCTCGTCCAACTGCTGGATGCGGTTGTAGCCGCACCCGGAAAGCGAGGCGCCCAGCGCCGCCGCCACCACAATGTTCGCGAGCCGCATCGGGATCTCGTCCTCTCTAGTCGGGTCATGGGCGCGGTGCGGGTGCACCGTGCCCGGTGGTTCCTGCAAAAATCGCTACGCCCCGCCGTGCGCCAGCCGGTCCACGTACCGCGACACCTGCTCCACCGCCTCCAGGTACCCCGTCACCACCGGCGAGTCGGCCGCCGGGCGCAGCGGCGCGCCGCCGCGGGCGCGGGAGATGGCCAGCAGCGGCTCGGCCGTGAAGCCCACCCGCTGCGCCGTGGCCCGCACCGTCTCTTCCGGGTCGCGCGGCACGGCGTCGCCCGCAAGGCGCAGCACCGTGCGGAACAGCACCAGGAAAGTCGGGAACGACTTCACCAGCAGCTCCCCCAGCCGCTCCGGGTCGTCGGCCGCCAGCATGAAGTGCTCGCGGAGCTGGATGTGCTTCCCCCGGATCTCGCGCTCGCACTGGCGGCGCAGGTCCTCCGCGTGCACCTCGATCCCCCGGAAGGGGTCCGCGCCGTGGAGCACGCGGTGGGCGTCGCGGATGTCCGAGTACTCGATGGGGAAGACGTCCGCGGAGCGCTGCCACTCCTCTTCGCCCAGGATCATGGGGGGCGGATTGCGCTCTCCCACCCACCGCCGCGCCAGCTCCGAGCCCCGGCGCAGCGCCGAGGGCCCCGTGCCGCGCAGCAGAACCAGCACGTTGAGGTCCGACACGCCCTCGCGGTACTCGCCGCGCGCGGCGGAGCCGTAGAGCACCACCGACACCAGCTCGTCGCCGTACGCGCGCTTCAGCTCTTCCGCGAATGCGTCTGCCCGCTGGATCGAATCCGCCATCAGCACCGCTCCGTCGTCGGGTTCACCATTCGCCTCCCGCTCCACCGCCACCCCCGCCACCCCCGCCGAACCCTCCGAAACCGCCGCCCCCTCCAAAGCCACCGCCGCCCCATCCGCCGCCGCCACCGAAGCCGCCGCCGCCCCAGTTGACGGGGAAGGGGATGATGACGGGCCCGCCGTAGCCCCGCCGCCCGCGCCTTCCTCCGCCGCCCCCTCCCCCGCGCCCGCGGAACATGAGGAAGAAGAAGATGAGCATCAGGATGACGAAGCCGGGGCTGATGCCGCCCCTGCCGCCCCCCGAGGGCCGCGTGGCGCGCGGCTGCGTGGGCGCCGGCACCCCGCCCGTGAGCTGGAAGTTGAAGCGCCGCGCGTAGTGCCCCGCGATGTGCCGCACCCCCTCCACGATCCCGGGCCCGTACTGGCCCTGCCGGAAGGCGGGGAACATCACCTGGTCGCGGATGCGCCCGGCCTCGGCGGCGGTGATGAAGGTATTGGTGCCGTAGCCCAGCTCGATCTTGAGCGACCGCTCGGTGGGCGCCACCATCACCAGCGTCCCCAGGTTGGCCGTGGAGTCGCCCACGCCCTGGGCGCGCTTGCCGATCCCCCATTCGCGCAGGATCTGCAGCGCCACCTCGTCGCGCGGGCGCCCCTGCAGCGAGGGGAGCGTCACCACCACGATCTCGCCGCCGGATTTCTGGCGCACCTCTTCCACCATCGCCGCGATCTCCGCCTCGCTCTGGGCGTCGATGATGTTGGCGAAGTCGTTGACGTAGCCCGTGGGGCGGGGAATTTGCGGCGCCTGCGCCGCGGCGCCCCCGGCCCACAGGAGCACGGCGAGCGCGGCGGCGAGCCACGGCGTTGCTTGCTCCCGGTGGGGGGCATCCGTACGTTGCATCCGTCTGATGATCAGTCCAACCTCCGGAGCTCGTTCTGATGAAGCGACATCTCGTTATGCTGGCCCTGGCCACGGCCGCCGCGGCGTGCGGCACCGACCCGAAGGTGGTGGTCCGCGCGTCGCTGGAGCCGGGAGGAGCCCCCATCACCGACCTCCCCGTCCAGCTTCTGCCGTACGACCGGGAGGCGCTGATAGATTCACTGGGCAAGGCCGCCGACGATCCCGAGCCGGAGCTTCCGCAGGAAGTGCTCCAGCAGCAACAGGCGCTGCAGGCCGAGGCCGCCGCGGTGCGCCAGCGGGGGGACACGGCGGTGGCGCGCTGGAACGCCGCGCGCCGCGCCATCAGCACCCAGCTCGCCGCCCACCAGCGCGCCCGCGCCGCCTGGGCAGACAGTGCCTACAAGGACTTTCCCGAGGTGGCAAAGGCCGCCGCCACCGCCCGCGAGCTCTCCGAGGCCGCCGACACCACCGACGCCAGCGGCCGCGCCGAGCTCCCCGCCGAGGAAGGCCAGTACTGGGTTCACGCCCGCTACGTCCTGCCGGACACGGAGCTCGAGTGGAACGTGCGCATGACGCTCACCGGCGACAGTACCGTGGTGCCGCTCACCCGCGCGAACGCGAAAGAGAAGCCGCTGTTCTGAGAAGCATGGGGAACGGGGAACGGGGAACGGGGAACGGGGAACGGGGAACGGGGAACGGGGAACGGGGAACGGTAACAGCTTGGTTTTACCGTTCCCCGTTCCCCGTTCCCCGCTGTCACCTAGTTGTCGTACGGCCGCCGCGCGTCGTCGATGGTGCGGTAGCGGTCGCGAAGCTGCGTCTCGCGGCTCACCAGCGGCACTTCCTGGCCGCGGATGAAGACGCGGCTGACGTTGGTGAGCATCTCGAAGGGGTCGCCGTCCCACACCACGACGTTGGCCACCTTGCCGGCCTCCAGCGAGCCGTAGCGGTCCGCCACGCCCCAGATCTGCGCGGGGTACAGGGTGACGGCGCGGAACGCCTCCGCCCAGGGGAGGCCGTAGGCGACGGCGTTGCCGGCTTCCTGGCGCAGGGTGAACGCCTTGTACGTATCGCCGCTGGTGATGGCGAGCTGCACTCCCGCGCGCCGCAGCCGCGCCGCGTTCTCGTACGTGGCGCCCAGCGACTCGAAGCTCTGCGGCAGGTTGTTGAGCACCTTCACCAGCACGGGCACGCGGGCGCGGGCGAGGTCGTCCGCCACCATCCACGCCTCCGTGCCGCCCGTGATGATCAGGCGCAGCTCGTACTCGCGGGCGATGCGCAGGGCGAGCTGGATGTCGCTGGCGCGGTGGGCCTCCAGCACCAGGGGCTGGCGCCCGGCCAGCACGGGCTGCAGCGCCTCCAGGTCCAGCCGGCTCACCGAGTAGTCGCGCGTCTCGCCGCGCTCGAACGCCTGGCGGTTGCGCGCGTAGACCCGCGCGTCTTCCAGCACCTCGCGCAGCCGCATGGACACGGCCGCGCGGGGCCCGCCCACCGCGTTGCGCGCGCCCTCGCTCATGCTGGCCCACATCCCCACGGGCGACACGATGCTCATCTGCTCCACGCGGTCGCCGATGAGGTCGATGAGGGCGCCCTGGCCCGAGATCAGGCTGCCGTCGGGGCGCGTGACGGCGGTGGTGATCCCCGCGATGCGGGTGACCGGGATCACCATGGCGCGCGGGTTGATCCCCTCGGTGACGTTGAACGCCGCCTGCACCTGGTCCGCCCCCTCGCCCTGCTGCGCCACGCCGCGGATCTCGGCGTCGTTCGTCTCGATCTCGCGCAGGCCGAGCTGCGTGCTGCTCTCGATGAGGCCCGGCGTAACCCACTTGCCGCGCGCGTCCACGCGGATGGCGCCGGCGGGGACGGCCACGCCCGTGCCCACGGCGGTGATGCGGCCATTCTGGATGACCACCGTGCCGCCGCGGATGGGCGCGCCGGTGGCGGTGTACACGTCGCCGCCCTCGATGGCGATGGTCTGTGCGGCGGCGGGCGCGGCGGCGAGCGCCAGCCCGGCCGCGCAGAAGATGATCCGGTTCATCGCTGTGCCTCCGCCGGGAACAGCCCGACCTCGAAGTCCGTGCGCGGCTGCCGGCCGGGGTTGGCGCGGTCGTACATCAGCGCGCCGTCGATGTACACCCGGTCCGCGCGCGCGTACACGCTGAACGGGTTGTGCGACCACACCACCACGTCCGCGTCCTTGCCCGCCTCCAGCGTCCCCACCCGGTCCTGGATGCCCAGCGCCCAAGCGGCGTTGGCCGTGAACCAGCGGAGCGCGTCGTTCTCCGACACGTTGACCCCCGCCTCGCGCCCCGCCTGGATGGCCTTGGCGGCCTCCTGGTTGAGCTTCTGGATCCCCGTGGGGTCGTCCGAGTGCACGATGGCGCGCGCGCCGGCGCTGTGCACCAGCGCCACGTTGGCGCGCGTGAAGTCCAGCGCCTCCATCTTGAACCCCCACCAGTCCGCCCACAGCGAGCCGCTGATGCTGTCGCGGGCCATCAGGTCGCGGATCTTGTACGCCTCCACCCCGTGGTGGAACGAGCGGATGTGGTACCCGAACTCGCGCGCCAGGTCGATCATCTGCGCCATCTCGTCGGCGCGGTAGCAGTGGTTGTGCACCAGGATCTCGCCGCGCAGCACGCCGGCCAGCGTTTCCAGCTCCAGGTCGCGCGTGGTGCCGCCCGCGGGGCCGCCCGGCGCCGAGCCCTGCCGGCCGGCCGCGGCGTCGCCCGTGCCTCGCTCCGCGTCCGTCTTGCGGCGGTACTCCGCGGCGCGGATCCAGGCGGCGCGGTAGCCGGCCATGTTCCCCATGCGCGTGGCGGGGCCGCCGCGGTTGCCGTACACCCGCTTGGGGTTCTCGCCGCACGCCATCTTGAGCCCGTACGGCGCGCCGGGAAACTTCATCCCCTGCGCCGTGCGCGACGGCACGTTCTTGAGCGTGACGCTGCGCCCGCCGAACAGGTTGGCCGAGCCGGGGAGGATCTGCATGCTGGTGACGCCGCCCTCCAGCGCCCGCACGAAGCCGGGGTCCTGCGGCCACACCGAGTGCTCGGCCCACACTTCGGCGGTGTTGGGCTGGGTGGCCTCGTTGCCGTCGGAGTGCGCGGGCACGCCGGGGCTCGCGTACACGCCCAGGTGCGAGTGGGTGTCGATGACGCCCGGCGTGACCCACCGCCCCGTGACGTCCACCACCGTGGCGTTGGCCGGCGCGTCCACGGTGGCGCCCACCGCGGCGATGCGGCCGCCCACCATCAGCACCTGCCCGTTGGGGATCACCTGCCCGGCCGCCGTCATCACGGTGCCGCCGCGCAGCAGCGTGGGCACCGAGGCGAAGGGGCGGTAGGTGGAGGGAAATGCATCGCTGCGGGGGGCCGGTGCGGCCTGCGCGCGCGGGGCGGGGGCCTGCGCCGCCCGCCCGGTGGCGCACCCCGCGGCCGCCAGCAGGGCGAGCGCGGACAGGGCACGTTTCATCGCATCCACTCCTCGTGTGAGGCGAACGGGCCGGCCGCCACGGGGCGCGGGGCCGGCTTCTCTGGGGTGAGGGCGAAGATAGTAGCCGCCCCGTTCAGCGCGCGGCAAGGGCGGAACGGTGTCCTCCCGGCCGGGAAACGGGCGTCCCCGGAGGCGGACAGGGGGCGGGGGACACGGATGGTGCAGTTGGCGGAAAATCCTGATTCTGCTTAACTATTTGTGGTCCGTGGGGTTGGCTGCTACCGTGGCACCGTGCTTGCCTTACCGGAGCCCGATCGGACGAAGCACATCCCGAACGGAGCTTGCCACCATGACGACCACTCGCCTTTCGCTTTCCGCTTTCCTCGCGCTCGCCGCGATGCTCGCCGTTTCGCCCGCCGACGCGCAGGGGAAGGGGAACGGCAACGGGAAGCACGACCGTGAGCGCACCGAGGCGCGCCGCGAAGAACGCCGCGACGACGACCGCTACGAGCGCGAGCGCCGCGAGGGCACCCGCTTCGAGCGCCGCGAGACGCGCAGCACTCCGCGCGGGTGGTGCCAGGGCCGCGGCAACCCGCACAACACGGCCGCCAACTGCGGCTACCGCGGCGACCTCAACCGCGTGTACCGCGACCGCAACGGCGTTCTGCGCGACCGCAACGGCCGCGTGATCCGCAGCGACGGCAGCGTGTACAACGACGGCACGGTGAACCGCAACGGCAGCTACGGCGGCTCGTACGAGACCGCGCACTCCGAGTACCACCGCTGGCACGACCAGCAGTGCCGCGACCGCTCCAGCCAGGCCGGCGGCCTCACCGGGCGCCTGCGCGTGGCCGCCCAGTGCAAGGCCGAGCACGACCAGTGGCACAATCAGCAGGGCACCCGCCACTAATAAACGGGGCTCACACAGAGACACAGAGGCACGGAGAACGACGCTGTTCTCCGTGCCTCTGTGTCTCTGTGTGAGATCCGCTACAGCAGCGGAACGAGATAGCGCCCGGTGACGCTCTCCGGCACCGCGGCCACCTCTTCGGGCGTGCCCATCGCCACCACCAGGCCGCCGTCGGGGCCGGCGCCGGGGCCCAGGTCGATCAGCCAGTCGGCGGTCTTGATGACGTCCAGGTTGTGCTCGATGAGCACCACCGTGTGGCCGGCGTCCACCAGGTCGTCCAGCACGCGCAGGAGCTTGCGGATGTCGTCCATGTGCAGGCCGGTGGTGGGCTCGTCCAGCACGTACAGCTTCTTGCCGCCGCGGCGGGCACCCAGCGCCAGCTCGCGCGCCACCTTGATGCGCTGCGCCTCGCCGCCGGACAGGGTGGGCGCCGGCTGGCCCAGGCGCAGGTAGCCCAGCCCCACCTGCTGGAGGTGCCAGAGCGCCTGCCCCAGGCGGTCTTCGTGGATGAAGAAGCGGATCGCCTGGTCGATGGTCATCTCCAGCACGTCGCGCACGTTGCGCCCCTTGTATCTCACCTCCAGCACGTCCGGCTTGAAGCGCGCGCCGCCGCAGATCTCGCACGGCACGAAGACGTCGGCCATGAAGACCATCTCCACCTCCACCTGCCCCTCGCCCTTGCACGCCTCGCAGCGCCCGCCCGTGACGTTGAACGAGAAGTGCCCCGGCGTGAACCCGCGCTGCACCGAGTCCGGCTGGGAGGCGAAGATGCGCCTCACTTCGTCCCATGCCTTGATGTAGGTGACCGGATTGGAGCGCGGGGTGCGCCCGATGGGGCTCTGGTCCACCAGCACCACCTCGCGGATGCCCCCCGTGCCGCTCATGCGGTCGTAGGCGCCCACGGCCTCGCCCATGTGGCGCTTGGCCGAGGTCTCGCCCCCGGATAGCTCCCGCTCCAGCGCGCGGTAGAGGACGTCGTGCACCAGCGTGCTCTTCCCGGACCCGCTCACGCCGCTCACCACCGTCAGCGCGCCCAGGGGGATCTCCACGTCCACGCCACGCAGGTTGTGCTCGCGCGCGCCCTCGATGCGCAGCCGCGGCCCGCCCGTGCCGCGCCGCCGTGCGGGCACCGCGATCTCCTCGCGGCCGGAAAGGAAGCGGCCGGTGAGCGTGTCGGCGACCATGATCTGGGCCAGCGTGCCCTCGAACACCAGCTCGCCGCCCAGCTCGCCGCTCCCCGGCCCCAGCTCCACCAGGTGGTCGGCGATGCGCATGGCCTCGGGGTCGTGCTCCACCACCAGCACGGTGTTGCCGCCGTCGCGCAGGCGCACCAGCAGCGCCAGCAGCCGGTCGTTGTCCGCCGGGTGCAGGCCGATGGTGGGCTCGTCCAGCACGTAGAGCGTGTCCACCAGCCGGCTGCCCAGCGCGTTGGAGAGGGAGATGCGCTGCGCCTCGCCGCCGGAAAGGGTCCGCGTCTGCCGCTCCAGCGTCAGGTAGCCCAGCCCCACGTCGTTGAGGAAGCCGATGCGCGACTGCAGCTCCTTGAGGATCGTCTCCGCGATGCCGCGCTCCTGCTCGCTGAGGGGCGCGGGGGCGCAGCCGTCGTCCGCCGCGTCCTGGGGGCCGCGCAGCCCCGCCGCCCAGGGGCGCAGGCGGGCCAGCGGCATGTCGGACACTTCGGCGATGGTGAGCCCCGCCACCTTCACCCGCAGCGCCTCGGGGCGCAGCTTGGCGCCGTTGCACAGGGGGCAGGCGCGCGCGCTCTGGTACTGGCGGATGAAGACGCGGATGTACGCCTTGTAGCGCTTCTCCTCCAGGTCTTCAAAGAAGTCGATGACGCCCTGGAAGCCGCGCACCCCGTGAAGCACCTTGTGCCGGAACTCCGCGGGGAGCTCCTGCCACGGCGTGTCCACCGAGACGCCCTCCTTGCGCGCGAAGTCGGCCAGCTTCTTCCGCTTGGCCTCGTAGCGCGGCATGCGCCACGGGTCCACGGCGCCCTCGGCGATGGAGCGCGCCGGGTTGCACACGATCAGCGACTCGTCGATCCTGAGCACCGCGCCGAAGCCGGTGCACTCCGGGCAGCTTCCGTACGGGTTGTTGAACGAGAAGAGCTGCGGCGATGGCGTGGCGAACTCGATCTGCGGGTGGTCCGGGCAGCGGAAGCGGTCGGTGAACCTGAGCGGCGCCATCCCCACCGGCACCACCACGGCCTCGCCCTCGCCCTCGGTGAAGGCGGTGCCCAGCGAGTCGGCCAGGCGGCCGGACTGCTCGGCATCCACCTTTACCCGGTCCACCACCACCAGCAGCTCGCCGGCGCGAGTCAGATCGACCCCCCCGGGAAGCTCGTCCAGGTGCAGCTCCGCGCCGTCCGCAAGCACGCGCACGAAGCCCAGGGCGCGCAGGTTCTCCACCACCAGCGCGTGCGTGACGCGGGCGGAGAGGGGGAGGGGGAAGCACACCATGGCGCGCGTGCCCACGGGCAGGGCCAGCGTGGCGTCGGTGGCCGTCTGCACGCTGTCCGGCCGGATCTCGCGGCCGCAGGGGGTGTCCGGGTGCGGGCCGGGGCAGTAGGTGCGGCCCACGCGCGCCCACAGCAGGCGCAGGTAGTCGTACACCTCGGTGGCCGTGCCCACGGTGGAGCGCGACGTCTTGGTGGGGTTGCGCTGCTCGATTGCCACCGCCGGCGAGATGCCGTCCACGCGGTCCACGTCCGGCTTCTCCATCCGGTCGAGGAACTGCTTGGCGTAGGTGGAGAGCGACTCCACGTAGCGGCGCTGCCCTTCGGCGTACACCGTGTCGAAGGCGAGCGACGACTTGCCGGAGCCGGAGGGGCCCGTGACCACGATCACCGCGCGGCGCGGCAGATCCAGGTCCAGGTTCTTGAGGTTGTGCTGCCGGGCTCCCCGGATGACGATGCGATCTTTCATAGAACCGAAATCATACCGAAGCGCTACCCCCGTGTAAAGCGCCGAACCCGCATCGGTTGCGGTTCGTGCAAGCTTCGTTCAACTGATCCGCCGACCGTACGGCTGTGTTTATCACACAGAGGCACGGAGGCACAGAGACGACATCATCTCCGTGCCTCCGTGCCTCCGTGTCTCGGCGCGCCCCACCGCGAGGGGATGAATCCCCCGGCGTTCATCCCCCGGTGCTTCAGCGCGCGGCGTCGGTCTCGGGGCGGGGGAAGAGGATCTCCCCCGTGCCCACGCGCCAGCCGCCCACCGCCAGCGTCTCCAGCTCGCCGAAGGCCGGGAGCTGCGCGCGGCCGCTCCCCAGGCGCGTCCACAGCTCCTCCATCTTCACGGGCATGAAGGGGGCGAGGAGCGTGGCGGCCACCGCCAGCGCGCGCACCAGCGCCGCGAGGGCCGCGTCCAGCTCGGCGTCGCGGGCGGGGTCCTTGGCGAGCTTCCAGGGGGCCACGGCCTGCACGAAGCCGTTGGCGGCGGCCACCAGCCCCATCGCCGCCGCGGCGCCCTCGTGGAGGAGGTTGGCCTCCATCGCGCGGCGGTAGGCGGCCAGCGCGTCGGCCACCTTGCCGTCGATCTCCGGGTGCGAGGCGCGGGGCACGGCGCCGCCGCGGTACTTCTCCACCATGGAGACGGTGCGGCTGGCCAGGTTCCCCAGCCCGTTCGCCAGCTCCGAGGTGTAGCGCTCCGTGAAGCGCTCCCAACTGAAGTTGCCGTCCGCGTCCCACGGCACCTCGCGCAGCAGGAAGTAGCGGAACGCGTCCGGGCCGAAGCGGTCGATGGCGTCGCCCAGCTCCAGCCCCACCCCCGCCGACTTGCTGAACCGCTCGCCGCCCAGCGACACGAAGCCGTGCCCCCACACCCGCTCGGGAAGAGGGAGCCCCGCGCACTGGAGCATCGCCGGCCAGATGACGGCGTGGAGGCGCGTGATGTCCTTGCCCACCACGTGGAGCTGCGCCGGCCACCACGCCTGCCACTCCTCGTCCGGGTACCCCGTGTCCGTGAGGTAGTTGGGGAGCGCGTCGAACCACACCCACGTCCCCTGCTCCACGCCGTCCGAGGTGGGGCGGGGGAAGGGGATGGCCCACGACAGGCGGGCGCGCGTCACGGAGATGTCTTCCAGCCCGCCGTCGATCAGCGACAGCAGCTCGTTGCGCCGGCTCTCCGGCTGGATGAACTCCGGGTGCGCGGCGAAGTGGCCGCGCAGGAACTCCTGGTACGCGGAGAGGCGGAAAAACCAGTTGCGCTCCTCCGTCCACTGCAGCTCGCGCGTGGGGTGGAGGATGCAGCGGCCGTCCACGATCTCGTGGTCGCGCTTGAAGAGCTCGCACCCCACGCAGTAGTACCCCTCGTACGCCTTCTCGTAGAAGTCGTCCGGGTTGCGCTCCAGGCAGCGCTCGATGAGCGCCGCTACCCCGCGCTTGTGGTGCGCGTCGGTGGTGCGCACCCAGCGGTCGTTGGAGATGCAGAGCCGCTCCCACATCCCCCGGAAGCGCGCGGAGAGGCGGTCCACCAGCGCCTGGGGGTCCACCCCCTCGGCCGCGGCGGCCTGGGCAACCTTCTGCCCGTGCTCGTCCATCCCCATGGAGAAGCGCACCTCGTCGCCCCGCAGGCGGCGGAAGCGCGCGATGGTGTCTGCACCGATCTTTTCGAAGGCGTGCCCCAGGTGGGGGTCGCCGTTGGCGTAGTCGATCGCGGTGGTGATGTAGAACCGGCTCACTCGGGTCTCTGCTCCGGCGCCTTGCGTGGACGTCGCGGCTGCCGCTGCTGCTGCGCCGGCGTGGGAAGGGGCGCCACCGGCTCCGCGGGGGGCGCCTCGCGGGTGGCGGCGGGCGGCGCGGCCAGCGTCTCGGCCTTGAGGGTGTCCAGGTCCACCACGCGGCGCTGGCGGCTCTCGTCCTGCAGCGTCACCAGGTTGCGCCAGATGTCGATGGACACCACCCGCTCCGCGCCCGCCGTCGTGCGGATCGTCTTTCCCTCGCGCGGGAAGCGCTTGCGGGCCGCCAGGTAGGCGTCGTGCTCGTAGGTCAGGCAGCACATCAGCCGGCCGCAGGTGCCGGAGATCTGCTGCGGGTTCAGCGACAGGCTCTGGTCCTTGGCGAGCTGCAGCGAGATCGGCTTGATCTCGCGCAGCCAGGTGGCGCAGCACAGCTCGCGCCCGCAGCGCCCCACGCCGCCCAGTTGCGCCGCCTCGTCCCGCACGCCGATCTGCTTAAGCTCGATGCGGGTGCGAAAGGTGCGCGCCAGGTCGCGCACGAGCTGGCGGAAGTCCACCCGCCGCTCGGCCGTGAAGTATACCGTCAGCTTGTTGCGGTCCCACTGCCACTCGGCGTCGCTCACCTTCATGTGGAGCCCGTGCTGCTGCACGAGCTCGCGCGTGGCGCGGCGGATGCGGTCCTCGTCGGCGCGCAGCTCGTACAACTGCTTCAACTCTTCCGCGTCGGCGCGGCGCAGCACGGCGGCGGCCGGCTCGGACGAGCACTTGGCCCGCGCGGCGCCGCCCAGCGAGCGCACGCGCCCCAGGTCGCGCCCGCGCTCCACCTCCACCATCACCCAGTCGCCCACACGCAGCGACGGGTCGGCGGATGCGAAGAAGCCTTTCCTCATCCCCTTGAACGACACTTCCACCAGGTGGGGGGTGTTCTCGGGCGATGGGAGTGGCTGGAATACCGGAAGCTCGAGACTCACCGGACCCTCTCCAGATCTATGCGCACGCCGGCGGGAGCCGGCGGAGCGGTTGTTGGGGGAGTGCGTTAGTGCGTTGAAGTGCGTGAGTGCGCTAACTGCAGTTCAAACGCACTCACGCACTCAACGCACTTACGCACCCCAACGGGGTCAGCGGGCCGGGACGGTCCGCCACTCCCCCATCTCCATGTACTTCTTCCAGCGCGCCTTGCGCAGCGCGTCCACCGGAAGCTCGCGCAGCTCGCCCAGGTGGCGGACCAGCGCGTCCTTGAGCGACTGGGCGGTGACCTCCCGGTCCGAGTGGGCGCCGCCCACGGGCTCGGGGATCACCTCGTCGATCACCTGCATCGTCTTCAGGTCGCCGGCGGTCACGCGCATGGCCTGGGCGGCCTTGTCGCGCATGGAGCCGTCCTTCCACAGGATGGCGGCGCACCCCTCGGGCGAGATCACCGAGTACACGCTGTTCTCCAGCATCAGGATGCGGTCCGTGACGCCGATGCCCAGCGCCCCGCCGCTGCCGCCCTCGCCGATGACCACGGAGATGCTGGGGACCCTGAGCCCCGCCATCTCGCGCAGGTTGCGCGCGATGGCCTCGGCCTGGCCCCGCTCCTCGGCGCCCAGCCCGGGGTACGCGCCCATGGTGTCGATGAAGGTGACCAGGGGGCGCTTGAACTTCTCTGCTAATTTCATCAAACGCAAAGCTTTACGGTAGCCCTCGGGGTGGGGCATCGCGAAGTTGCGGCGGATGTTGTCCTTCATGTCGCGCCCGCGCTGGTGCCCCACCAGCATCACGGTCTCGCTTTCCAGCCGCGCCCAGCCGCCCACGATGGCGCCGTCGTCGCGGAACTGCCGGTCGCCGAACAGCTCGATGAAGTCGGTGAACGCCAGCTCCAGGTAGTCCAGCGTGGAGGGGCGCTGCGGGTGCCGCGCCACCATCACCCGCTCGATGGGCGACAGGTTGCGAAAGGTGTCGCTCTTGAGGTCGTGGAGCTTGCGCTCCAGGGAGCGCAGCTCGCTCGTCACGTCCAGCCCGCGCTCGCGGGCCAGGGTGCGAAGGTGGCCGATCTGGTCCTCGACCTCGGCGATGGCGCGCTCGAAGTCCAGGTGGGCTACTGTTGCCATCGTCTCGTCGGTATCACGGTTGTGGAGCAGGAGCAAAGGATATTCGCTGGTTTCCTCCCTCCACGTCAACTGCCGGGGCTCACACGGAGACACGGAGGCACAGAGAAGAACCTATCTCCGTGCCTCCGTGTCCGCGTCAGCGCCCCGCGCCTACCTCACGGGAAGGTGAGGCCGTAGTTCGCCTGTACCACCAGCCGCGAGATCCCGCCGAGCCCCTCGTGCACGGACTGGCCCGGGCGCGTGGTCACGAAGTTCCCCTCGATCACGTACCCTTCGTGCGTGCCCGAGTTGACGCGGATGGAGGTCGGCGTCTGGATGCGGTTGCCCGTGATGGCCACGCCGCCGGTGGTGCCGTTCAGGATCTCGATGGCCCGGCCGAGGCCGTGGTGCTCGTTGTTCGCGCTCCAGCCGAAGTAGTTGCCCGAGATCTGCGCGCCCTGCGGGCGGATACGCAGCCAGGCGCCGTAGTCCGTGCTGATGGAGTCCGTGGCGACATCGCCCACGTCGCCGTGCCAGTTCCCCTCGTACACGAGGCCGAAGCAGTACGCCCCCTCGCCCATCTCCACCGCCCCGGCGTCGCGCACCACCGCCGAGCCCCCGATGGGCCGCGTGAGGTGCTCAAAGGTGCACGCGGCGATCGTCCAGCCCTGCCCGGGGTTCACGATGGGCCGCTGCTGCGTCCCCTCGAACGAGCAGCGCTGGATGAGCACCGCGTTGCACTGCCCGTTGTTGGTGCCGCTGGGTACCGAGCCGCTGATGGCGCGCGCGGCGCCGCGGAACACCGAGTCGCGGAAGGTCAGGTTGATGGACCGGTTGCCGTCGAACAGCACCACCGAGGCGGACGACGGGCCTTCCAAGGCGCACGAGTCGAACACCAGGTCGCGCGCGTCGCGCCCCACGGTGGGCCCGTGCCCCGCCTTCACCAGCGTGCCGCTGAACGCCGCCGTGTAGCGCAGGCGGAGCCGCTGGAAGGTGATCCCCTGCGACGAGCCCAGGCTGATGGCCACCGCCGCGTTGCCGTCGTAGACCAGCTCCGAGTCGTCGCGCGGGATGCCGTCGCCGCGCTGCGGGGCCGCGGCGCTCCCCGCCTCGCCCACCAGGTGCACGTTGCGCGCGTCCGCGATGGAAAGGGGCGAGGTGTACCGGTAGCGCCCCTTCGGGAACAGCACCGTGTCGCCCCCCGCCGCGATCGCCTGGTTGATCGCGGACTGGATGATCGGCCCGTCGTTCGCCACCCCGTCCCCCACCGCGCCCAGCGTCTTCACGTTGATCATCTTCTCTCCCGAATCGTCGTGGATGTTGCCAACGCACCCATGATATCCCCGAACAGGAGCCGAAGTAAGGCAAATTGTGTAGCTATTCCGTTAAAAGTGTTTAATCCCGTAAAGGCACGGAGGCACAGAGAAGGTGTTCCTCCTCTGTGCCTCCGTGTCTCTGTGTGAGCCAATCAGTTTCCGCGCTTCTTCCAGGGCTCGTCGCGCTGCGGCACGGGAGTGGGCGGCGGCGCGTCGCGCTGCAGGCGCACCCGGTCGTCGCCCAGGGTGGCGCGCAGCTCGGCCAGCAGCTCGTCGCGCGGGCTCACGCGCAGGGTGCGGGAGCGGAGGCGCGTGACCTCCTCGTCGCCGCTCTTCCACAGCACCGTCACCGGGCCGGGGCCGGCGTGCTCGGCCATCAGGCGCTTCGCCTCGGCCACCGCCGGCCCGTCCGGCCCGCCGCCGCCCAGCTCGATGCACACTCCCACGTCGCCGCTCTCGCGCACGCCGTCCAGCGGGATGGCGCCGTCCAGGAAGAGGGGCGGGTCCTCGTCGTCGCGCTCGCGGTTGCTCACCGCGCCGCGGATCACCACGGGGGCGTCCTGCTGCAGGACGTGCTTGAACTTGGCCCACGACTCGCCGAACGCCAGCACCGTGGCCGTGCCGTGGAAGTCTTCCACGGTGATGCGCCCCCACTCCGAGCCGTCCTTCTTGGAGATCTGCCGGGCCGCCTCCGTCACCACGCACGCCAGCTCCACCTTCATGTCCTTCATGGACTTGAGGCTGGAGGTGGTGACGCCGCGCGCCTCGAACAGCGCCACGTCCTCACGGAAGCGGTTGAGCGGGTGGCCGGAGATGAAGAAGCCCAGGATCTCCTTCTCCCGCGTGAGCCGCTCGCTCTCCGTCCACTTCTCCACCGCGGGGAGCACGGGGGCCTGCACCAGCGTGGCCGTCCCCCCCTCGCCGCCCCCCATCAGCACGTCGAACAGGTTGTCCTGCGCGCTGTCGCGCTCCTTCTGGATCATCTGCGCGGTGGCGAAGGCCGAGTCCAGGCCCGCCAGGAGCTGCGCCCGCTCGCCCGTGCCCGCGAAGCCGTCCAGCGCGCCGGCGCAGATCAGCGCCTCCAGCACCCGCTTGTTGCACAGGCGCAGGTCGATGCGGCACAGCAGGTCGAACATGCTCTTGAAGGGCCCCTCCGCCACGCGCGCGGCGAGGATGGAGCGCACCGCGCCCTCGCCCACGCCGCGGATGGCGCCCAACCCGAAGCGGATGTGGCCCACGCCCTCGCTCACCACCGTGAACTTCCAGTTGGACTCGTTCACGTGCGGCGGGAGCACCTGGATCCCCTCGCGGCCCACGCGCGGGATGTACCGCCCCATCTCGCGGCACTGCTGGATGTACGCCACCACGTCGTCGATCTTGTCCACCACCGACGACATCAGCGCGGCCATGAACTCGGCCGGGTAGTGGCACTTGAGCCACGCCGTCTGGTACGCCAGCAGCCCGTACGCCGCGCTGTGCGACTTGTTGAAGCCGTAGCGCCCGAACGCCTCGATCTGGTCGGACAGGTCCTTCACCTGCTGGCGGGGGTGGCCCTTCTCCACCGCCTTGTCCACGAACTTGCCCAGCTCCTTGGCGATCAGCTCCGCGTCCTTTTTGCCCACCGCCTTGCGCAGCACGTCGGCCTCGGCCAGCGACAGGCCGCCCAGGATCTGGGCGATTCGCATCACCTGCTCCTGGTACACGATCACGCCGTACGTGGGCTCCAGCACCTCGCTGAGCTCGGCGAAGGGGTACTTCACCTGCTCCTGCCCCAGCTTGCGGCGGATGTACACCAGGTCCATCCCCATGTCCAGCGGGCCGGGGCGCACCAGGGCGTTGGCGGCGATCAGGTCGTCGAAGCGGTCCGCCTTCATCGCCCGGATCTTTTCCGTGGCCAGCGCGGATTCGAACTGGAAGACGCCCGCCGTGCCGCCCCGCGCCAGCATCTTGTACACCTCGGGGTCGTCGAGCTCGATGTCTTCGGCGCGGGCGTACACCTTCCCCGTCACCGGGTGCTTGAGCGCGCCGTGGCGGGTGCGGATCATCACCACGGCGTCGTGGATCACCGTGAGCGTCTTGAGCCCCAGGAAGTCCATCTTGAGCATGCCGGCCTTCTCCAGGCACGTCATGTCGTACTGCGTCACGATGATGGACTCGCCGTTCCCCCCGCCGGATCCCTTGCTGCTCTGCGTGCAGATGGGCACGTACTCGTCCAGCGGCCCGGGCGCGATCACCACGCCGGCCGCGTGCACGCTGGAGTGCCGCGCGAGCCCCTCCAGCGTCATCGAGTGGTCGAGGAGGCTCTTGTAGCGCTCCTCCTTTTCGTACAGGTCCTTTACCTCGGGGATCTGCTTGACGGCCTCGCTCACCGTGAGCGAGTACGCGGGCGAGTTGGGGATCAGCTTGGCGAGCCGGTCCGTCTCCGCGGGGAGGAAGCCAAGCGTGCGCCCCACGTCCTTGACCACGGCGCGGCTCTTCATCGTCCCGAAGGTGATGATCTGCCCCACGGCGTCCCGCCCGTACTTGTCGCGCACGTACTCGATGACCTCGCCGCGGCGCTCGAAGCAGAAGTCCACGTCGATATCGGGCATCGAGACGCGCTCCGGGTTCAGGAAGCGCTCGAAGAGGAGGTCGAACTTGATGGGGCAGCAGTCCGTGATCCCCATGCAGTACGCCACGATGGACCCCGCGGCGGAGCCACGCCCCGGCCCCACGGGAATGCCCAGCTCGCGCGCCTTGCGGATGAAGTCGGCCGTGATCAGGAAGTACCCGGAGTAGCCCAGGCTGGTGATGACCCCGATCTCGTACTCCACCCGCTCCACGATCTCGGCCGGCAACACCAGCTTGGGATCGGCCCCCTCCGCCAGCCCCTCGCCGCCGTAGTGCTTCAGCGCCCCTTCCCACACCCACGCCCGCAGCATCTCGTCTTCCGTCGCGAACCCTTCCTCCTGCACCGGGAACGCGGGGACGAAGTAGCCCTTGGGGTAGCTCCAGTTGCACGCGTCGGCCACGGCCAGCGTGTTCTCCAGGACGTCCGGCCGGTCCGGGAAGCGCTCGCGCATCTCGTCGCCGTTCTTGAAGTACAACTGGTCGTCGTACTTCATCCGGTTGGTGTCGTGGAAGTCCTTCCCCAGGCCGATGCAGAGGAGGACGTCGTGCGCCTGGTGGTCGTTGGACTTGAGGAAGTGCGCGTCGTTGGTGGCCACCACGGGGGCGCCCATCTCCTCGGCCAGCTTGAAGATGCGCCGGTTGAGCTCGTCCTGCCCGCTGGAGTTGTGGGCCTGCACCTCCAGGTAGTAGCGGTCCCGGAAGGTCTCCTGGTGCCACGCCACGGCCTCGCGCGCCTCGTCCCAGCGGTCCTCCATCAGGTGCTGCGCCACCTCGCCCGCCAGGCAGGCGGAGGAGACGATGAGCCCCTCGGAGTACTTCGCCAGCACCTCGCGGTCGATGCGCGGCTTGCTGTAGAAGCCTTCCGTGTACCCGATGGAGGTGAGCTTCGACAGGTTCTTGTACCCCTGCAGGTCGCGCGCGAGGAGGACGAGGTGGTAGTACCCCTTTTCGCCCTTCACCTTGCCGCGCTCGTGCCGCGAGCCGGGGGCCACGTACGCCTCCATCCCCACGATGGGCTTGATCCCGGCCTTCTTCGCCTGCTCCTGGAAGAGCCACGCGCCGAACATGCACCCGTGGTCCGTGAGCGCGAGCGCCGGCTGCTCGAACTCCTTGGCGCGCTTGATGAGGTCCCCGAGGCGGTTGGCGCCGTCGAGGAGCGAGTACTCGGAGTGGCAGTGCAGGTGTACGAATGACATCGAGTTACGGCTTCGGGGAGGATGGGTTCGCTCCCAAATATATGGGAAGCTCACACAGAGACACAGAGGCACGGAGAAGAACTCATCTCCGTGCCTCTGTGTCTCTGTGTGAGCCCCGCTTCTTACGCGCCGCCGCCGATCTGCGTGGCCACGCGCGTGTCCGAGAGGTTGCCGCGCTCGGACGGCGTGGTGGACGCGGCCTGTGCGCGCGTCGCCGACTCGGGCGGGACGGTGGATGCGCCGCGCACCGCCGGGATCGAGCCCTCCTCCAGCCACGCGAAGCGGCCCTTGAGCACGTCCTGCGCGAGCTTGTAGGTGAAGTCGTCCGCGTTGTCGTCCACGCGGCCGAACAGCTCCTTCACGCGGATGCGCGCCCGGCGGCAGAAGAGGTCGGCCAGCAGCGCCGCCTCGCGGCCGTTGGGCTGGTCGCGCATGGAGTGGGCGCGCACGCAGGCGCTGGACATGGCGAAGAGCTCCGCGCCGATGTCCACGAAGCGGCCCAGGAGGGCGCCCTTCTTCTCCAGCTTCGCCTGGTACTTGCCCATGGCGTAGAACATGGTGCGCGCCAGCTTGCGGCTGGTGCGCTCGATGTAGCGGATGTGCTTGGCCAGCCGCCCGAACTCCGAGTACGCGGTGGGGAGCTGCCCGCCGCCCACGAAGCGCTTGGGCAGCCACCCGGCGTACCACACCCCCGCCTTCGCCATCGCCCCCACCTTCTGCCCGAAGGTGATGTCCGGCTTGATCAGGTCGCCGGCCACGCTCAGGTGCGTGTCCACCGCCTCGCGGGCGATGAAGAGGCGCATGATCTCGCTGGAGCCCTCGAAGATGCGGTTGATGCGGAAGTCCCTCATCATCCGCTCCACCGGGATGGGGAGCTCGCCGCGCGCCGCCAGCGAGTCCGCCGTCTCGTAGCCGCGCCCGCCGCGGATCTGCAGGCAGTCGTCCACGATCTTCCACCCCATCTCGGTGGTCCACAGCTTGGCGATGGCCGCCTCCAGGCGGATGTCGTTCTTGCCGTCGTCCGCCAGCGCCGAGGCCAGCTCGGCCACCGACTCGATGGCGAAGGTGTTGGCGGCCATCTCGCCCAGCATCTGCGCCACGGCGTCGTGCTTGCCCACGGCGGCGCCCCACTGCACCCGCTCCGCCGCCCACTTGCGCGAGATCTCCACCGCCACCTTGGACCCGTACGCCGCGCTCATGGGCAGCGTGAGGCGCCCGGTGTTGAGCGTCATCAGCGCCAGCTTCAGCCCCTTCCCCTCGCCCCAGATCACGTTCTCGCGCGGCACGCGCACGTTGTCGAAGCGGATGACAGCGTTCTGCAGCGCCTTGAGGCCCATGAAGTGGCAGCGGTGGGTGATCTCCACCCCCGGTGTGTCCACCTCAACCACGAACGCGGTGATCTGCGGGATCTCCTTGCCGTTCTTCATCTTGCTGGGCGTCTTGGCCATCACCACCAGCAGCTCGGCCAGGGTGCCGTTGGTGCACCACAGCTTCTCGCCGTTCAGGATGTAGGCGGTGCCGTCTTCGGTGAGCGTAGCCGTGGTGCCCAGCGCCGCCGGGTCCGAGCCCACCCCCGCCTCGGTGAGCGCGAAGGCGGAGATGGCGCCCTTTGCGAGCCGCGGCAGGTACTTCTTCTTCTGCTCCGGCGTGCCGAACATCTTCATGGGCTGCGGCACGCCGATGCTCTGGTGGGCCGAGAGGAGGGCGGTGAGGTTGCCGTCCATGCTCGTCACCATCCCGATGGTGCGCCCGTAGCCGAGCTGCGAGAGCCCGATGCCGCCGTACTCCTCCGGGATCTTGAGCCCGAACGCGCCCAGGTCGCGCAGCCCCTGCACCACCTCGGGCGGAAGCTCGCCCGTGCGGTCGATGGCGTCCGAGTCGACCTTTTCCTCCATGAACCGGCGCAGCTTGGCGATGTAGGCGTCGGTCTTGGCCTTGTCTTCCGGCGTCTGCTGCGGGTACGGGTGGATCAGGTCCAGGCGGAAGTTGCCGAGGAAGAGCTCGCGGACGAAGCTGGGCGCGGTCCACTCGGTCTCGCGCGCGGCCTCGGCCACCTCTCGCGATTCCTGCTCGCTCGGTGCGTTCCGGCCGTTCTGGGCACTCATCACAGGTTCCTGGTCGCGGGGTTGGCAAGTCACGCCCCTAGGGGCAGACCCGGGATGCGTCAAAATCAAAGCTACGGCTGAACCGTGCTCATGCAACACCCGGCATGAGAGTGGGTACCTCTAGCTCCTTTAACGTCAACAGGGACACGATCACCGCAAGGGAAGTCTATCGAATATTGGCTATAACAGAGCGATAGCTGACGGGAGAGGCGTGGGTGGTGTCCGGCGTCTCCCCGTAGCGTTGGGGAGTCCGCAACGGACGCCACTTCACCTTGATCTGCAGGAGCTTTCGATGAAGTCACCCCGCATGGCGCTGGCCCTCGCCGCCCTCGGCCTCATCGTCGCCGCGTGCGAGCGCGCCCCGACCGTCCCGTCCGTTCCCGCGTCCGCCCAGCACGACGACGATCCGCTCGCGCCGCCCCCGCCGCCGCCCACGGACACCACCGGGCGTGGTGGCGGTGTGCGCGGAAGCGGGGGGTGAAATCACACAGAGGCACAGAGACACGGAGAGAAGCAACCTCTCCGTGTCTCTGTGTGAGGCTACTCCGTCGCCCTTCCCGCCAGGTACCGCGTGAAATCGTCCGCGAGGGTCTGGATCGCCGCGTCGGGCGTGGCGGCGGAGTTGTCGAACTGTATTCTCCGGGTCACCGAGTCCAGCACCGATTCGGCTTCCACCAGCACGTGCGCCTCGCCCCTGCGCTGGGCGATCTCGCGCGCGGTGGTGGCGGCCCGCTCGGCACGAAGCCAGTCGCGGAGGCTGGTTGCGCCACGTGCCGCGTCCATGAGCGCCCAGGGGGCGTTCTGCCGGTTGTGCCAGTCGCCCGCGTAGCTCCAGATCTGGTCCCACGCTTCGTCGAACGCCGTGCGGTCGCCCACCCCGCCCGCAGCCCGCGCGATGTTCCCCCAGGTCAGCAGCTGCTCACACGGGTGGGAGATGTGGGGGCGCGCCGCCCGCAGCACGTCCAGCGCCGCCGCGAACTCGCCGCGCAGGAGCCACAGCACGCCCACATCACAGGCGAGCGCGGGCAGGCGGGCATGGCGCGGTCCGTACGCGCGAAACGCCATACGCGCCAGCTCGTTGGCCTCCGCGAACTGGTCCGTCTGGATGGCGATGCTCAGGAGGTCGTGGTACGCCATCGCCTGCAGCTCGCGGAAGCCGTGGCGGCGGGCGGCGCGCAGGCAGCGGATCAGGAAGCGGCGCGCGGCGGGGTAGTTGCCGCGCTGGATGTACAGGTTGGCGAGGCCCAGGAAGGCGCGCGCATACGAGTCCCAGTCCTTGGCCTGCCGGGCCAGGCCGATGACGCGGCGGAACCAGCTCTCGGCGCGGGGATACTCCGCGCGGCGGCGGGCCAGGAGCCCCACCTGGTAGCCCAGCGCGGAGTCGCGGGGTGAAGCGACGGCGCCAGCCTGAACGAAGGCCAGCGCCGTCCCCAGCATCTCCCGCTCGTCCGCCCACTGCGCCACGGCGCGGCACGCGGCGGTAAGCTCGTCCTCGGTCACCGTGTCCGGCGCGCGCAGCACCTCCGCGGCGGCGCGCAGGGCCGCCTCCAGCGCCGCGTCCAGCGCGGCCGCCTCCAGTTGCGCCGTCCAGCGCGCGTGCGCCCCCGGCACGAACAGGGTGGCGCGATGCTCCGGCTCCGCGCTTCCCCACAGGGCGATGTCGCGGGCGAGCTGCCACATCACCAGCGCCTGGGCGCCCTCCGTCTCCGCCAGGATCTCGCCCCCTTCCACCTGCTCGGCCCCGTGCATAAGCGCCGGCGGAACGTGCCAGCGCCAGCGGCGGCGCGGTTTGCGGGGGGGGCGGGGCGTTGGGGGGGTATCGCTCATCGGATGGAGCTCCGCTTGGCAGGTGGTGGGGTCGACACGCTCGATGGGTTGCGGAAATGCGCCGCCCTGCCCGCGCGGTGGCCCCGCGGGAGCGTATTCATGCTCGCGTGGTGGTGCGGCGGATGCAGTCCGGCGTGGGGCTCGAGCGGAACATAGTATGTGCATAGTATGCACTCTCGCGCCCACAAGTGCCAGAGCGGACGTTCACTGGCACCTGAAATGCGACTTTCCTCGCTGTACCTTCAGCCGGAGCGCGTGATGAAAGTGCTGGTCACCGGGGGAACGGGTGTTGTGGGGAAGGCGGCAGTGGACCGCCTGCTGGCCGCCGGGCACACGGTGCGGCTCCTGTCGCGCCACGCGGACAACGACGTGCGCCAGTGGCCCGAGGGGGTGGAGGCGCACAACGGCGACGTCACCACCGACGAGGGGGTGAGCGGCTCCGCGGACGGGTGCGACGCCGTGCTGCACGTGGTGGGGATCGTGGCGGAGAGCCCGCCCGAGGTGACCTTCCAGGCCGTGAACGTGGATGGAACGCGCCGCATGGCGCGCGAGGCGAAGCGGGCGGGGGCGGGGCGCTTCGTGTACGTGTCGTCGCTGGGGGCGGGGGAGGGGAGCTCCGGCTACCACCAGTCCAAGCACGCGGGCGAGGAGGCGGTGCGGGAGGTGGACCCGCCCGGGTGGCTCATCGTGCGCCCCGGCAACGTGTACGGCCCCGGCGACGAGGTGATCTCCACCCTGCTCAAGATGGTGAGGACGCTCCCCGCCATCCCCATGGTGGGGTGGGGCGACCAGCCCTTCCAGCCCGTGTGGCACGAGGACCTGGGCGAGGCGCTGGCCCGCGCCGTCGCCGCGCCCCAGCCGGCGCGCGAGGTGCTGAAGCTGGCCGGCCCGGAGGTCACCACCACGGCCGGAATCCTGGAGCGGCTGGAGGCGCTCACCGACAAGCACCCGGTGCGCATTCCCGTTCCCGAGCTCCTCACCCGGCTGGGCACCCAGGCGGCCGAGACGGTGGGGATCGAGCTTCCCATCAAGGAAGACCAGGTGACGATGCTGCTGGAGGGCAACCTGATCCCCCCCGGCGAGCCCAACGCGCTCACCGACGTGTTCGGCGTGGAGGCGCTGGGGATGGAGGAGGGGTTGAAGCGGCTGGTGGACTCGCTCCCCGAGGCGCTCCCCTCCGATGGAACGGGGAAGCTGGAGCACCAGCGCTACTGGGCGGACATCCGCGGCAGCCGCATGTCGCCGGAGGAGATCTTTGAGCTGCTGCGGCGCGAGTTCTACACCCTGCCCCCCGAGGGGCTGGTGAAGGTGGGCGTGGAGCCCGGCTCGCCCCTGGTGCTGGACGAGGGGGAGACGCTCACCCTGTCGCTCCCCATGCGCGGCAACATCCAGGTGCGCGTGGCCGAGGCGCGCGACGGCTCCATCACCCTGCTCACGGTGGAGGGGCACCCGCTCTCCGGCGCCATCCGCTTCGTGGTGGAGGAGCGCGAGGGGGGAACGATCCGCTTTGAGATCCGCTCCTACACCCGTGCCTCCAGCCTGGTGGACCTGGTGGGGATGCGCACGGCCGGGTTCCTGGCCCAGAAGGCCAACTGGCGCGCCGTGGTGGCCAAGGTGGCCGAGCGCAGCGGCGGCGAGCCGGTGGACGGGGTCAACGACGAGACCGAGTTCCTGGAAGAGGACGACGCGCGCGACGTGGAGAAGTGGGTGGAGGAGGTGGCGATGCGCCTCCATCGGTCCGAGGCGCCGAGACCCTAGAAGACGGGGCTCACACAGAGGCACAGAGGCACAGAGGAGAAGTTCTCCTCTGTGCCTCTGTGTGAGGCTAGTGCGAGGTGGCCGTGTCGCCCGTGGTGGTGGCGGCGGGGACGTCCTGGCTGGTGCTCTCGATGGTGCCCGTGGGGCCCGGGTCTACGCTGTCGCCGGCCTTGGGCTCCTGCTCGCCGCCGCCGCACGCGGCGAGTACGGCCAGGGCCGCGACGCAAAAGAAACGAGTCTTCATTTCGTGCCTCCCGCTGTGCGATAAAGAAAATGGGCCCGCGCTCCCCGGATCGAGGTGCGCGGGCCCAGGGTACCGCCGATGGTGCGATTACGGCTGGGTGGTGGTCCCGGCCGCGGCGGTGTCGGTGGTGGTGGTCGTCGTGGTGGTGCCGGCGGCGCCGGCGCCCATCGCGGCGCTGTCCATCGGAGCCGGGGCGGCCATGGAGGCCGAGTCCATCGGCATCGGAGCGGTGGTGGTGGCCGCCGGGTCCGTGGTGGTGGTGGTCGTGGTGGTCGCGGTGCTGTCCATCGCCGCCCCTTCACCACCCTCGCCACCTTCGCCGCCGCAGGCGGAGACGATCACGGCCGCAGCCGCCACAGCAAGAAAACGAGCCTTCATGGTGTTATCCTCGGTCCAGTTTCGGAAAGTGTGGGCCCGCGCATGGTCGCGCGGGCCCGGTGTGCCGCCGGAAGCGCGCTTACTGCTTGGGCGCGGTGTCGGTCGTCGTGGTCGTGGTGGCCGCGCCGGTCGCCTGGCCCTGGGTGGTGTCCGTCGTGGTCGTGGTGGTGGTCTGCGTCACCGCGGTGTCCTGCGTGGGGACGACCACCGGCTGGCTGACGGTGTCCGTGCCCTGGACGACGGCCGTGTCGGCCGTGGTCGTCGAGGTCTCGGCGGTGCCGCCGGCCTCACCCTCGCCGCCGCCGCAAGCGGAGACGACAGCGGCGATCACGAGCGCGGAGAAGAAACGTGCCTTCATGGTGGTACCCTCGGTCTGGTGGTGTTCGGGCCGGTCCTGGGATCGGCCGAGCCCGTGGTGGGGCGCTTTACGGGTGGCCCGCGTGCGCCGCGCTGTCGGTGCCCGGCTGCGCCGGGCTGGTGCTCGTGGTGCTATGGCTGCCGCCCTGCGTGGTGCCGGCCGCGCCCATCTGCTGCTTGGCGGCGCTGTCCGTCGTCGTGGTGACGTCGGTGGCCTGCACGATGGCAGGGTCGTTCGTGGTGGAGCTCCGGCCCGGCGTCACCGTGTCTACCGTCACCTGCGGGGCCGGCGCGGAGCTGGCCGCGTCCGGGGTGCCGCCTTCCAGCGCGGTGCCGGTGTTCCGGTCTCCCTGGGCCGCCTCGTTGGCGCACGCGGCCACCAGGACCAGCGCAAGGGCGGAGAGGGCGTGAAGCTTCATCGGGCGTTGCTCCTGCTGGTTTCGGGTCCGTCTGCCCGGCGGGCGATCTCCGCTCTGGCCGGGCACGTTATGGGCAACGGGTGTGCCCTGTGCCGCCCACACGGTGCCATATAGCCAAAACCCGCGCCGTTGCTTAGCTTTCACCCTGTTCGACCCCTTCCCGGAGCGTGTCCGTGACCCTGTTTGCCGGCGCCGGAGGTGTTCAGTGAACACCGTGCGCCTGTTCAGTGAACGAACACTGTCCGCCCGTCCGGGCGCGACGGTGCGCCGGCTGTCGCTGCGCACCAAGGTGTTCCTGCTCTTCGCGGGGGCCTCGCTGCTCATGGTGGTGCCGGCGTTCCTCCTGATCTCCGACGCGGTGGAGCGGGGGGTGTACGCGCGCGCCACCGAGCAGCTCAGCGACGCGGTGGGGGCGCTGCGGGGGTACTGGGAGTCGCGCGACGAGACGCTGGCGCAGAGCGCCGCCAACCTCACCGTGGACCCGCGGGTGGCCGACGCGTGGGACGCCCACGACACGGGCCTGCTGCAGCGGCGCATCCGCGAGAACCTCCAGAAGCTGAACCTGCAGAAGCTCACCGTGGTGGCGGTGGACACGGCGGAGCGCCAGCTTCTGGGCCGCCCCGTGGACGGCGCCGCACTGCGCGAGCTGGCGCGCGACGGGCCCGGCAGCGCCACCTGGATCGTGGTGGAGGGCGGCAAGCGGGGCCGCGTGCTGCGCATGGCCGCCTCCACGGTGAGGCGCGTGACCCCGCCGGACTCGCTGCTGGCGTCGGACACGGTGCGCCTGGGCACGGTGGCGGTGGGCTCGGAGCTGAACGCCGCCGGGCTGCGCAAGGACCTGCAGCCCTCCGGCACCGAGGTGGCGCTGCTGGTGGGCGACTCGCTGGTGGGGGTGACGCTCCCCGACTCGGCCGTGCCGGTGGCGGAGGTGCGCGCGCTGGAGCTGCGGGCGCTGCGGGCCTCGGTAAAGGAGGGGCCCCGGCGGGTGCTGCTGGGCGGGCAGCCGTACCTCACCACCGTGTCCGACCTCCCCACGCGGGGCGAGACGGTGTCGGTGATCCTCTTCCGCCCCGTGACGGACGAGCTGGGGATCGCGCGGGCCATCACCCGCTCGCTGTGGGGGATCGGCGCCGCGGCGCTGCTGCTGGCGCTGCTGCTGGCCGCGGTGGTGTCGCGCATCGTGGCGCGCCCCACGCAGGCGCTGGCCGAGGCCTCCGCCCGGCTGGCGCGCGGCGACTACGCGGCGCCCCTCCCCCGCCCGTCGGACGACGAGATCGGGCAGCTCGCGCAGGCGTTCGGCGACATGCGCGAGGCCATCTTCGCGCGCGAGCAGCGGCTGAGGTCCGCCCAGGCGGAGATGATCCACCGCGAGAAGCTGGCGGCCATGGGGCGTCTGGTGGCGCAGCTCTCCCACGAGATCAACAACCCCATCTACAACATCCAGAACTGCCTGGAAGCGCTGGAGCGCCGCGGCGATCCGCACGATCCCAACCGCGAGTTCCTCACGCTGGCGCAGGAGGAGCTGCTGCGCATGGCGGGGCTCACCCGCCGCCTGCTGGACCAGAGCCGCCCCCTCTCCGACGCGGTGGCGCCCACGGACCTCAACGCGCTGGTGCGGCGGGTGCTCACGCTGGCGGGCACGGAGATGGAGGGGCGGGCGATCGAGGTGGAGACGGCGCTGGACCCCACCCTTCCGCGCGTGACGGTGCACCCGGAGGCGATCCAGCAGGTGCTGGCCAACCTGGTGTACAACGCGGGCGACGCCATGCCCGGCGGCGGCAGGCTGCGCGTGGTGACGCGCGTGGTGGACGACGCGGTGGAGGTGATCGTTGAAGACACCGGCACCGGGATCGCCGAGCACGACCTCCCGCACATCTTCGAGGCGTTCTACACCACCAAGCCGGGGATCGCGGGGATCGGGCTGGGCCTCTTCGTCTCCGAGGGGATCGTGCGCGGCCACCGCGGGCGCCTGAGCGTGGAGAGCGTGGTGGACCGCGGCAGCCGCTTCACCGTGCGCCTGCCCCGCGAGACGCTGGACGAGACGCTTGCCGAAGCCACCCCGGAGCTCGCGGGCGCGGCCGGGGACTGAAGGGCCGATGCGCGTAGATCGCCGATCGTGCGCTACCCGTCCAGGAGCGAATGATAGCAGTCTGCATCCGACTGGAGAGGCAACCGGCTCAAAGTATGCGGCGAGCCGATCGCGTCTCAATCGGGAGAGGTTCAAATGCCTGCTGCATACTCCTTGGATCTACGTGAGCGAGCCCTGGCGCTGATGGAAGAGGGCTTTCTCAAGCGCGAAGAGATCGCGCAGTCTGCTTCGCGTCGGCGAGTCCACGCTGTACACCTGGCAGAGCCGCAGGGCCAAAGGCTTAGGGGTCGCACCCCTGCCCCACGGCGGTGGAGTCGCCTCGCAGCTGGACCGCAGCGTTCTGGCCGGGCTGGTGGCGGAACAGAACGATCTCACGCTCGAAGAGTACGCGAGCGCCTATGCCGAGCGCACCGGGCGGCGCTACCACCCGGACCACCTGTGCCGCGTGCTGGGGCAGATGAGACTGCGCCGAAAAAGTCAAAGCGCTCCGCGCCGCTGAACAGAGCCGGCCCGATGTCGTGGCGGAGCGCGTCACGTACCAAAGCGAAGTGGTTCAGAAGCGTTCCGCCGAGGATCTGGTCTTCTTGGACGAGACGTCGGTCTACACGAACCTGGTGCGAACCCGCGCACGTGCGCTGGGCGGGGCACGCGCTCCGGGAACAGCTCCCTTGCAGCACAAGCGGCTGACGATCCTGGGAGCGCTGAGCCTGAAGGGGATCGCGGCTGCCATGAGCTACCGAGGCAGTGCGGATGCCGACGTGGTTCAGGTCTACGTCGAACAAGTGCTGCTGCCTCAGATGCGGCCCGGCCAGACCCTGGTGCTGGACAACTTCCAGGCCCACCGCGGAACGGCGTTGCGCAAAGCCGTCGAGGCGGCCGGCTGTACACTGGAGTTTCTGCCGCGCTATAGCCCGGAGCTGAACCCGATTGAGCTGGCCTGGAGCAAGCTCAAAGCATTGTTTCGCACAGCTGCGCTACGGAGCCCAGAAGCGCTTGAACTCGCGCTCGGTCCTCTGCTCGACCGGATCAGCGAATCGGACGCACGAGGTTATTTCGCGCACTCCGGGTACAAGCTTGCTCCAGACTGATATGCAGACCGCTAGAATTCGCCGCTGGACCTACGCGAAGACCGCCTGCGCGGTCTGTGCCTTCAGCCGATATCGGACCGGACAGCCCCCGCAGGGGACTTTGCGTGGTTCCAGCGGCGAATTCATTCGCTTCTGGTGCGCCTGGAGCGCCGCGACGGGTACCGCCGAATTCCCCGGGTCCGGTATGAGGCTTCGCACAGAGACACAGAAATGACCAAGGACTTCCGTTGACGACCGAAACTCCGCGCATCCTCATCATCGACGACGACCGCGCGTTCCGCGTGGGCACCGGCGCGCTGCTGGCCGACGAAGGGTACGCGGTGGACGCGGCCCCGGGGGGCGACGCGGGGCTGGAGCTGCTGCGCAACGACCACTACGACATGGTGCTGCTGGACCTGAAGATGGAGGGGCGCACCGGGCTCTCGGTGCTGCAGGAGCTGCGCGTGAGCGGCAACGACGTGCCCGTGCTGATGCTTACCGGCTACGCCACCGTGGACAGCGCGGTGCAGGCCCTGAAGCTGGGCGCGGACGACTACCTGACGAAGCCCTGCGACAACCAGGTGCTCCGCCAGAAGATCCGCACCGTGCTGGCGCGGCGCGAGCCGGTGCTGGGCGACGGCGCGCGCCGCCTGGTGGCCACCACCACCAAGATGCGCGAGGTGCTGCGCGCCATCTCGCGCGTGGCGCCCACCGAGAGCACCGTGCTGGTGCGCGGCGAGACGGGTGCCGGCAAGGAGGTGATCGCCCGGGCGCTGCACGAGGAGAGCCCCCGGCGCACCCGGGCGTTCGTGGCCGTCAACTGCTCGTCGCTGGCCGAGGGGCTGCTGGAGAGCGAGCTCTTTGGCCACGCGCGCGGAGCCTTCACCGGCGCCGTGACGGAGCGCAAGGGGCTGTTCGAGGAGGCCAACGGCGGCACGCTCTTTCTGGACGAGATCGGCGACGTGTCGCCCGCGATGCAGGCCAAGCTGCTGCGCGTGCTGCAGGAGCGCGAGGTAGTGCGCGTGGGCACGTCGCGCCCCGTGAGCGTGGACGTGCGCGTGGTGGCCGCCACGCACCAGGACCTGGAGGCGATGGTGGAGGAGGGGCGCTTCCGCAAGGACCTCTACTTCCGCCTCAAGGTCTTCCAGATCCGCGTGCCGCCGCTGCGCGAGAGGCCGGAAGACATCCCGGCGCTGGTGGCCGCCGCCGTGGCGCGCTGGAACGAGCGCACCGACCCGTCGCGCCGCGTGGCGGGCTTCTCGGACGAGGCGATGGAGCTGCTGATGGCGTACGACTGGCCCGGCAACGTCCGCGAGCTGATGGCCGCCGCCGAGTACGCGTGCATCGTGTGCGAGAACGGCCGCATCCTGGCCTGCCACATCCCCGAGGAGATCCGCGAGGGGACGCCGACCTTTTCCACCGCCGACTCCCGCAAGGGCGCCCCCGACGCCCGCCCCGAGACGGGCCGGCGCTACCAGGCCCCCGACTCGCAGGCCGAGCGCGAGGCGATCCGCTCCGCGCTGGAGGAGGCCAACGGCAACCGCACCCGCGCCGCCGCCTCGCTGGGGATGGGGCGCACCACGCTCTGGCAGAAGCTCAAAGAGTACGGGCTGGATTGAAAAGCGGGGCTCACACAGAGACACAGAGGCACAGAGATGAACCGATGACCGAATCGTCAGGATCGTTTGCGGAGGCCCTGGAGCTTGAGGACGACGCGGAGTATTCGTGGTGGCGCGATACGCATCCGGACGGGTTCGTGCTGGCGGTGCGCGCGCGGAAGCCGCCCGTGCTGCACCGCGCCAAGTGCTCCGAGGTGGACCGGGACCGGCACCCGGGACGGCTCAGGGCCAAGGGAAGCCGGCAGATCTGCGCGGACACCAAGACGGCGCTGCGGAGCTGGCACGTGCGCGAGGTGCCGGAGCACGCCGGGCTGATCGACCGCTGTACCAAGTGCGGGCCCTGATCCCTCCAACCGGATTCCTAACCATGCGCCTTTCCCTCCAGCTCGCGTCGCTCGGCGTGCTCTGCGTTTCCATGATGGCGTGGGCCGGGCACCCCCAACCCGCCGCGCGGAGCGTGTACAGCTCGCTGGACGTCCGCACCTGCCGGCTGGTGGGCGCGAACGAAGAGACGGGGAGCACCGTACACCAGTGCCGCGGCGTGGCGGGATACGCGCTGCAGGTTGCCGACGACGACGCGCGCATGTCCGTGACCGTGGTGGCGCCGGGCGGGGGCCTTCACCGGCTTCACTACTGGACCGTCGTGGGCTCCGGCTTCTCCACCCTGGGCCCGCGCGCCGAGTGGAGGATGCGCGGGGCGGGGGCGCGCGCCCGCCCGGTGGCGCTCATCGTCCGCGTGGCGGTAACGGGGCCGGAGGATCACGTGACCTCGTACCTCGCCGTGGCGCGGGTGTCGCCGCGGGCGGGCTGCGTTACCGACGTGATCCGCCCATCCTCGAACATGAACGAGCTCGCCCGGCGCGCGGCGGACCGCTCGGCGGGGAAGCCGTGCCTGCGCAGCACGAGCGGCTGACGAAGCAGGGGCTCACACAGAGACACGGAGGCACGGAGGAGAGCATCCCTCCGTGCCTCCGTGTTTTCGCGTCCCGCGGGTATGGAAATCGCGCCGGGGGCGGCGAAACGCAGCCAATTTTAATGGAGATGAGACATGCGCCGTGTGTGTTGCCTGTTGATGCTGATGGCGATCGCCGCCTGCGACGACCCGGCGAGCGCCCCTGTTCCCACGCAGCTCACGGTGGCCGGGGGCGGCCAGACCGGGGCCGCCGGGGCCGCCCTCGCGCAGCCGCTCGTGGCGCGGGTGACGGACGAGGACGGCGACCCCATCCGCGGCGTGACGGTGCGGTGGACCGCGTCCGCGGGGACGGTGACGCCGGACAGCGTGGCAACGGACGCGCAGGGCGAGGCGCGCGCCGTGTGGACGCTGGGCGGCGCCACCGGCCCGCAGACGGCGACGGCCGCCGTGGCGGGGCTGAGCTCCGCGTCGCTCACCGCCACCGCGACCGCCGCCGCCGCCGCGCAGGTGGTGGCCCGGCCGGACAGCCTGGCCCTCTCGCTGGTGGGCGACACGGCGAGCCTGCGCGTGACGGCCGCCGACCGCTTCGGCAACGCGGTGGGGGTGGCGTTCGCCAGCCTGGACCCCGCGGTGGCCACGGTGGGCACCGAAGGCGTGGTGAGCGCCGTGGGGAACGGGACCACGCGCATCGTCGTCTCTTCCGGCACAGTGGCGGACACGGTGCCCGTGCGGGTGAGGATCGCGGTCTTCACCTCGGTGAGCGCCGGGATCAACCACACCTGCGGGGTGACCGAGGAGGCCGAGGCGTTCTGCTGGGGGAGCGGGGCGTTCGGCGTACTGGGGAACGGCGACACGGCGGACCGGTACGCGCCCACGCGGGTGGCGGGTCCGCAGCGCTGGATCGCGGTGAGCGCCGGCTTCCAGCACACCTGCGGTGTCTCCACCGAGAACGCGGTGTACTGCTGGGGATACAACGACCAGGGACAGTTGGGGACCGGCGAGGTGGGAGGGTCGCGCAACGTGCCCACGCGGACGGCGTCCAGCGTGCTCTCCTACCGCGTGGGCGCGGGGGGGAAGCACTCCTGCGCGATCGCGACCACGGGGGTGATGTACTGCTGGGGGTCCGATGCGTCGGGTCAGCTCGGCAACGGCGCGGGCGGGTCCACGGCGACGCCGGCTCCCGTGGTGGCGGCCTTCGGTTTCAGGGAGGTGGGCACGGGATCGGAGCACACGTGCGGGGTGACGAACACGAACCGCATGAGCTGCTGGGGATCGAACCAGTTCGGCCAGCTCGGGGACGGCACGCGCACGCCGAGGCAGTCCCCGGTGCAGGTGGCGGACTCACGCTCCTACTTCGTCGTGAGCGTGGGAGCGAGCCACTCCTGCGGCACTCTCCCCGTAGGCAGCGCGTTCTGCTGGGGCCGCAACGACCAGGGGCAGCTCGGCACCGGCAGCACCCTGGACGTGGACGTGCCCACGCGGGTCGAGCTCGACGGCGCCGTCTCGCGGATCGCCGCGGGGGCGGACCACAGTTGCGGCCAGGACGCCGGCGGCGTGGTGTACTGCTGGGGGCGCAACGCGGACGGGCAGCTCGGCACGACCCCCGCCGCCGAGTCCCGCACGCCCGTGCCGGTGCAGGCTCGCAACGACTTCCGCAACGTGAGCGCGGGGGGGCGGCACAGTTGCGGCGTGCTGGCGTCCGGCGCGCTGGTGTGCTGGGGCCACAACGCCTCCGGGCAGCTTGGCACCGGCACCGACGCTTCCAGCAACGTTCCGGTCCGCGTCGCCGCCCCCCGGTGATGTGGCCGCGCCTGGCGTCGATGAGGATGGCCATGCGCTCGGCGTGCGGACGGGCCATGGCCGCCGCGCTCCTGCTCGCGGCGCCGGCGGCGGCGCAGTCCCCGGCGACGGGAGTGCTGGAGGCGCGGACGCGCGCCTTCTTCCAAGCCGTGCGCGCGGACTCGCGGGACCGCGCCGCGGCTTTCTTCCCGCGCGGTGGCCACTGGAGCTGGGTGCAGACGCTGCGCATGAGCAGCACGCCCACGGTGCTGCGCGTGAGCACCTGGCGCTTCCCCGCCGCGGAGACGATGCGCGCCATCAGCCTCGGCGGGCCGGTGTGCAACTCCGTCGACCAGGGGTCCGGGCACAGCGGGCCGTTCGAGGAAAGCTTCGGGATGCAGGTGAGGATACACGACGAGCAGGATTGGCGTCGCGTGCGCGGAAACCGGTTCGTGCCGCCGGGCGAGTCCGCGCGGTCGCCGATCTTCGTGGAATGGCGGCGGGAGGGCGGCGCATGGGTCGTCTCCGCCATCGGCGACCAGACGGTGGCCGCGGCGGTGGCGCCGCGTGCGCCGCGCCCCGAGGTGATCCAGCGCTCAACGCGCCCCATCGACAGCGAGGTGTACGCGACCGCGACCGAGTGGCTCGGCGGCTATCACCCCATCGAGTTCGAGGGGGATCGCTACCAGAAGTACGGAGTGCCGCGGGAGATCGATCCGGCGCTGCTGTCGCGGATCGGGCACCGGGATCGCGTACCCGTCTACGTGCGAAAGGGGGAGGAGGCGGTTCCCGAGGTGCTGTACGTGCTGACGGGGCCCTCCACGTTCCAGCCCTACATGGGCCGCCGCTCGCCGCCGTGCCAGTGAACAAGGAGCAACGATGAGCGTGACCGGGCAGTTCCCCGCGGAGACGGGCGCGGACGGGTCGTTCGTGAGGCAGCGCTACTCGATCCGCGGCCGCATCACCGCCGACGGGTCGTCGGGGTTCCCCGCGGAGGCGGGGCGCTACCACCTGTACGTGTCGCTGGCGTGCCCGTGGGCGCACAGGGCCGTCATCGTGCGCCGCCTGCTGGGGCTGGAGGAGGTGATCTCCATGTCCGTGGTGGACCCGGTGCGCGACGAGCGCGGCTGGGCATTCCGCGATGGGCCGGGCCACACGGCGGACGGGGTGTGCGGCTTCCAGTTCCTCTCCGAGGCGTACCTGCGCACCGATCCGGATTACACGGGGCGCTACACGGTGCCGTGCATCTGGGACCGCGCCACCGGGCGGCTGGTCACCAACAACTACCCGGACATCACCATCGACTTCGAGACGCAGTTCGGCGCGTTCCACAAGCCGGACGCGCCGGACCTGTACCCGGTGGCGCTGCGCGGGGAGATCGACGCGATCAACGAGATCGTGTACCGCGAGGTCAACAACGGCGTGTACCGCGCCGGCTTCGCGGCCACGCAGGAGGCGTACGACGAGGCGGTGCACGCCCTCTTCGCGCGGCTGGACTGGCTGGAGGAGCACCTCGCCACGCGGCGCTACCTCGTGGGCGGCCAGCTCACCGAGGCGGACGTGCGGCTGTTCACCACGCTGGCGCGCTTCGACGCCGTGTACGTGGGCCACTTCAAGTGCAACATCCGCCGCCTGGTGGACTATCCCAACCTGTGGGCGTACGCCCGCGACCTCTTCGCGCGCCCCGAGTTCGGCGAGTCGGTGAACCTGGACCACATCAAGCGGCACTACTACATGACGCACGATGCACTGAACCCGTCGCGCATCGTGCCCGCGGGCCCGCTGGCGGACTGGACGGAGCCGCACGGCCGCGAGCGCCTGGGCGCATGAGCGGCGTCACCCTGCGCGACGCGCGCCCAGACGAGCGCCCCGTCATCCGCCAGGTGACGCTGGCCGCCTACGCCGAGCTCGCCGCGGTGATGGAGCCCGCGGCGTGGGCGGGGCTGGACGGGGCGGTGCGTGCCGCGCTCGACACGGAGGGCCCGGGGGTGGAGCGGATCGTGGCCGAGCGGGTGGGGGAGGTGATCGGCAGCGTGATGCTCTACCACCCCGCCACGGACGCGTACGGCGGCGCGGCGAAGCGGGCGAGCTGGCCGGAGCTGCGGCTGCTGGCGGTGGCGCCCGGAGCGCGCGCGGCGGGGGTGGGGCAGGCGCTGGTGGAGGAGTGCGTGCGCCGCGCCCGCGCGATGGGCGCGGCGGACCTGGGCCTCCACACCTCGCGCAGCCTGCGCGCCGCCGTGCGCATGTACGAGCGGATGGGCTTCATCCGCGCCCCCGAGCACGACTTCCAGCCCGACGGCGCCGAGCGGGTGATGGCCTACCGGCTCCCGCTCCACGGCACGCAGCCGGGTGGTTGAAGCCGCTGCAACGACTACACGAAGTCCCCCTGCGGGGACTACAGGGTTTCCGCTCACGCTGGAATATCAGGCCGCGCAAGCGGCACCGCGGCCTGGCGAGGAAACTCGCGGCAACGACAGCACGAAGTCCGCTTTCGCGGACTGGCCTTCCAGCCTCGGCGGGAGGTGTGTAGTCCCCGCAGGGGGACTTCGTGTGGTTGTTGCAGCGAATTCATTCGCCCGCCACCGGAGTTCATCCACACGGGGAAGACCGATGTTCAGAAAGTGCTCCGAAGAAGACTACGAGCGGGCCGCCGAGGCGGGGACGCGGCACCTCTTCGCGCTGGGCCACTTCGAGTTCCGCGACGCCATGGACGGCGAGGGGGAGCTCCACCACTTCGTGCTGGACTCCAGCGAGACGGAGGCGCCGGGGATATTCGAGGCGGACCAGCTCGCCATGTACGAGTTCATGGCCCGCTTCCTGGCGGGCGAGTACGAGAAGCGCGAGTACCGCATGGAGCGCTCTCCCGCCCAGGACGCCCTCCTCGACACCCTGGAGATCGCCGCCGCCCGCGCCCGCGGCGGCGAGACCACGTTCGTGTTCGACGACCTGGATTGGGAAGAAGAAGAGGAGTAGGCTCACACAGAGACACAGAGGCACAGAGGCACAGAGAAGAAGCACCTTGTCGGGACGGGAACGTCTGGTTAGCGTGATTCCATGACATCCTACCATCGCCGCGCTCTGCTGGCTCTGGCCACGCTCCTCGCCGCCACGTCCTGCGACTCCGGGACGGAGAGCGGGGAGGAGCGGTTCACGGCCCTGATGCTTTCCTTCAACGAGGGGCTGGCCCAGCCGTACTACCTCGGCCAACCGCCCGTTCCCGGCGGAACGCTCGTGCTCACGGGAGACTCGGCCCGCTTCAGCCCGTACGCGTCGCGGTGCATCGGCATCCGGATCGCCGGGCGCGTGGACGAGGCGCGGACGAACTGCCAGTACCTCCCCGCGCCCCCCTCGATCCGCTGGTCGAGCAGCGATCCCGCGGTCGCCGAGGTGGACGCGTCGGGGCTCGCGCGCGCCAGGGGGCCGGGCACCGTCACGATCCGCGCGGAGGCGGACGGGTACGTCACGGACTTCACCACCGTGGGCTTCGCGTCCAACGAGCTGGGCGCGAGCCGTACCTTCCAGGTGCGGAGGGTGGAGGCCATCGCGGTGGGCGTGGACTCCGCGAAGCGGGAGGGGTGCGGCACCACTCCCTGCCCGGTGCCCATCTCCGTGGACCCGGAGAGCCGGCGCCTGCGCATGAAGCCGGGCGAGGTCTTCTACTTCTCGGTCCGGCAACTGATCGACACCCAGGGCAACGACGTGCTGCCGCAGATCGACAACCGGAGGATTCGCTACACGTGGACCTCGAGCGGTCCCAGCCTGGCGGTGAGCGACGGGGCCCGCAGCGGCGAGGGGCGCGCCGTGGCGAAGGTCCCGGGTCAGGCGCGGTTGGTGGTGACGGCGGCGGGAGCGAGCGGGGGGGTGGACACCGAGGTGTCGCAGTAAAAACAGGACTCACACAGAGGCACGGAGAAGAACTCATCTCCGTGCCTCTGTGTGAGTCAATCTTCTTCAGGATCGAACGGAAAGATCAGCGAGTTGCGCTGCGGGTGGTACCGTGCCCCGAACGCGGCGGCCTCGCGCAGGGCTTCCTCCTTCGCCAGCCCCCTCTCCACGATCTCCTGGATGATGGCGTCCGTCAGCTCGACGGTTCCCTCCATCTTGGCTTCATCCATCGCTCCTCCTGGGGTGAGGCATCACTGCAGCGGGCAGTGAAGCAGCGAAAGCGTCCCGGGAACGTGCTTGCCGTGCCCCTCGCTCACCAGCGCCACGGTGCCGTCGTCGGCAAGGGCCACGCCCTCGCCCTGCGCCTCGCCCAGCGGGATGAGGTCCGTGCGGCGCACCGGGGTGGGCGCGCCGCCGCCCAGCAGGTCGGCGGTGCGGTAGACGTTGAGCAGGCTGTAGGTGCGCACCGCCACGAAGCGCCCGTCCGGCGACGCGCCGGCGCCCGTCACGCGGTCGCCGGGCTGGTCCGGCCGGGCGCCCAGGCTGCGCACGGGCACCAGCGTGACGGTTGCGCCCTCGCGCAGCGGGGTGGGCCAGCGAAAGATCTCGATGGGGTCGCGGCTCCCCTTGGTGATCAGGTACACGTCGCCGCTGGGCAGCACGAACATGGCCTCCGCGTCGCGCGCGCGGCCGTCCGGGTAGCGGGCGGTGTGGGAGCGGATGGGGCCCACCGGCGCGTCGGCCGCGCGGGGCTCCGGGGCCACCAGCAGGGTGATGGGATCCGCGCCGCGCCCGTTGTCGCCCGAGTCCGCCAGGTACACGCAGCTCCCCTCGGCGCAGGGGCCCAGCGCCATGTCTTCCCAGTCCAGGATGCGCGCGGGCACCTCCAGCGTGGCCACCTCGCCGGCGCGCCCGTCGATGGCGAAGAGCGCCGGCTGGTTGCCGCTGTCGTTGTGCGTCCACAGCACCCCCTTGAGGGTGCGGCTGAACGCCACCCCGCTCGCCTCGCGGATGTCTTCGGGGAGGGTGAGGTCGCGGGCCACGATGCGGCACGCGGAGGCGTCTTCGCGGGCGATCTCGCCGCCGCCGCCTTCCTCCGGCGCGCAGGCGGCGGCCAGGGCCAGCAGCAGGATGGGGGTGAGCCTCACCTTCAGCTTTCCGTGATGATGGGGACGCGGCCGCCGCGGGCCGGGGGCTCGTCGCGCGGGGGCGTGTCGGGGCGCTGGTAGTAGGTGCCGTCGGGCCCCAGCTCCCAGGCGTTGGGGTCGTCGAGCTGCGCGGCCAGGATGGAGTCGAGCCGCGCGCGGTGCGCCGGGTCGCGCACGGGGGTGATCACCTCCACGCGGCGGCTGAGGTTGCGCGTCCGCCAGTCGGCCGAGCCGATGAAGTACTCCGGCTCGCCCGCGTTGTGGAAGCGGAAGATGCGCGCGTGCTCCAGGTAGCGCCCCAGGATGCTGATGACGCGGATGTTCTCCGACAGCCCGCGCACCCCCGGCCGCAGCGAGCAGAGCGAGCGTACGATGAGGTCCACCCGCACCCCCGCCTGCGACGCGCGGTACAGCGCGGCGATCATCTCCCGGTCCGCCAGGCCGTTGAACTTGGCCTGGATCCACCCGCCGCGCCCCTCCAGCGCGTGCCGCGTCTCGCGGTCGATCATCTCCAGGAAGTGCCGGCGCATGTTGTACGGCGCCACCAGCAGCCGCCGGAACACGGGAAGCCCGCCCGCCCCGGAGAGGATGTTGAAGAGCTCGTTGACGTCCTCGCCCAGCCCGGGATCGGCGGAGAGGACGCCGAGGTCCGTGTAGGCCGCCGCGGTGGTGGCGTTCAGGTTCCCGGTGCCCACGTACACGTAGCGCCGCACCCCCGCCGCCTCGCGCCTCACCACCAGCGCCACCTTGGCGTGCACCTTGAGCCCCGGGATCCCGTAGATCACGTGGATGCCGTGCCGGCGCAGGGTGCGCGCCCACTCGATGTTGCTCTCCTCGTCGAAGCGGGCCGTGAGCTCCACCAGGGCGACCACCTGCTTGCCGCGGGCGCTGGCGCGGCGCATGGCGTCCACCAGCCGCGACTTCCGGTTGGTGCGGTACAGGGCCAGCTTGATGGCCAGCACGTCCGGGTCGTCCGCGGCCTCCAGTACGAAGCGCTCCACGGTGGCCTCGAACGAGTCTTCGGGGAAGGAGACCATCACCTCCCCCTCGCGCAGCACGTCGAAGATGGGCCGGTCCGCCGGGATGGGCGTGGTGTGCTCGGGCGCCGGGGGGTAGTGAAGCCCCGGCGAGTCAAGCACGGCCAGCTCCCTCACCGCGCGCAGGTCGATGGGCTGGGGGAGCGCGTACAGGTCGCCCTCGCCCAGGGTGCTGGGGCGGTCCGGCACCTCGTACTGCAGCTCGCGCAGCAGGATGTCCCGCATGCGCGCGGGCATCTCCGCCTCCACCTCCAGCCTCACCACGGGCCGGAAGCGGCGCTGCCTCACCTCCTCCTGTACCGCGTGGAGCAGGTCCGCCGCGGAGCTGTCGTGGAGGTTGAGCTCGGCGCTGCGCGTGACGCGGAAGGTGGAAGTCACCTCCACCTCCACGCCCGGGTACAGCCGGTCCAGCGAGCCGCGCACCAGCTCCTCCAGGGGAAGGAAGCGCCCCTCGCCCGGCAGGGGCACGAAGCGCGGGAGCCCGTCCGGCAGCTCGATCACCCCCAGCCGCTCCGTTCCCGTCTCCGGCTCGCGGAGGATGGCGGCCACGGCGGGGCGCAGGTTGCGGATGTGGGGGAAGGGGTGCCCCGGCCCCGCCGCCAGCGGGGTGAGCACCGCGTGCACGCTCCCCTCGTAGTACTCGCGCAGGAAGTCGCGGTCCTCGTCCGTGAGGTCGCGGGGCGCCACGATCACCACGCCCACCCGGTGAAGGGCGGGGAGCAGCTCGTCGTGCAGGAGGCGGTACGAGGCCTCGGCCAGGCGGCGCGCGCGGATGCCGATGGCGTCCAACTGCTGCCCGGGCGTCACGCCGTCCATGGTGCGCTTGGTGCTCCCCTCGCTCACCTGGCGCTTGAAGCCGGACACGCGGACGCGAAAGAACTCGTCCATGTTGGCGCCGAAGATGGAGACGAACCTCACCCGCTCCATCAGCGGCACCCGCTCGTCGGCCGCCAGCGCCAGCACGCGCCGGTTGAAGGCCAGCAGGCTCAGCTCCATGTTGAGCAGCGACCCCGCCGGCATCTCCGCGTCGTCGCCGATCTCGGCCGCGAACTCCACCTCGCCCAGCGAGCGCAGGATGTGCGGCGCCCCCGGCTGCGAGCGGCGCACGTCCGCCTCCAGGGAGAGCTCGCTGCGGGCCAGGACGTGCAGCGCGGCCAGCGTGGTGTCGTCGCGCAGCCCCGGCGAGCCCACCAGCGCCAGCAGCTCCCCCAGCGGCAGGTGCACCACTGTCACGCTCCCCAGCGCGGGGAGGGGCCCGGCGACCCCCTCCGCCAGCCACACCTCGGTTGCCGGGCGGCGCACGGACCCGGGGCCCGTCCCCAGCAGGCGCACGCGCGCGGCCGGGTGGTCGAACGTCTCGCGCAGCACGCGGCGCGACGCATCTTCCCCCGTGCCCTCGCCGTGCGGAAGGCGCAGCATCCCCCCGTCGCGGCGCAGCGCCACGCGCCCCTCGTCGAACGCCACCACCGCCACACGGCGGGAGGCGCGCACGGCCTCCTCCAGCCAGTCCACCTCCTCCTCGGCCAGGGTGCGCCGCGCGCGCACGGGGAGCGAGTCGGTCACCAGGTCCAGCCCGTACTCCATCTCCAGCGCGCGCAGCAGCTTCTTGCGCCCCTTGGCCTCGGCCGGCACGCGCACCTCCACCTCCGCCAGCTCGGCGGAAAGGTCGGCCTCGCGCACGGTCATCGCGTCGCAGAACACCTCGGCGTGAAGCTGGTCGTCGCGGCGCACGGCGCGCACCTGGCGGCGGGTCTCCACCTCCATCCAGGGCACCAGCCGGTCCGGCTCCACCAGTGCGCGCAGCAGGCTGCCGTGCTCGGTGGGCGCCGCGAAGAGATCGCGCGGGTCCACGTCCGGCCCCACCTCCAGCGCGCGCCGCAGCGGGGCCTGCGCGCCGGGCTCCGCGTCGTGCACCTCCACCGCCAGCGTCTGCGTGCCGTCTTCGTTCAGGCGCACGCGCACCCAGGCGCCGCGGCGCTCCAGGTCGCCCTCGGGCGTGTCGAAGAAGATGTCGCGGAAGTAGCACGTCTCCGCGCGGCCCCCCTTGAGCCCGTCGGGGAGGGGCTCGGTGGCGATGCGGTCCAGCACGTCGCGCCCACGCGCGGTGAAGCGGAGCCCTGCGGGAGCGGTCATCGGGGAAACAGCGGGGAACGGGGAACGGGGAACGGGGAACGGGAGATGGGTGCGCGCCGGCGGCGGGCCCCCACCCCCCCGACTCCCCTCCCCCGCGTGCGGGGGAGCGTGGGGGAGGGGGGCGCACTCCGGCCATCCAGCCGCGCCCGGGCACCGCTGTCCGGCAAGGGCAGCGGCGTCGCACCCGAAGTGGTCCCCTCTCCCAGGGCAGTTACTGGGAGAGGGTGGCGGCTCTCAGGCCGCCGGGTGAGGGCCGCCCGTTCCCTGTTCCCCGTTCCCCGTTCCCCGCTGTTCAAAACGGCAGCCCCATGTCGAAGTACACCCGCCCGCTCTCGCCATGGGCGTACGCCACGCTCACGGTGCGGTCAAGGAAGTGGAAGAAGAGGCCGCCGCCCGCGGCGGTGTGCCACCCGCCGGGGGAGTCGCCGTCCAGGTACACGCGGCCGGCGTCGGCCAGGCCGAAGGCGCCCAGGGTGCCGCGCACGCCCAGGTTGGCGCGGAACAGGGGCTGGCGAATCTCGGCGCTGCCGTGCACCGCGCGGTCGCCCGCGAAGCGCTGCCCGCCGAAGCCGCGCAGCGACCCGCCGCCGCCGATGAAGGCGGCTTCCTGCAGCGGGAAGTCGCCCCAGGCGGCGCGCACGCCGCCGCGCAGCGCGAGCACGGGGCCCACGCGGCCGCCCAGGTAGGCGCGCCCCAGCGCCCCCGCGCTCCCGAACGCACCGTCCATCCGCGCCACGGCGGGGAAGGCGCTGGCGTCGGCCGCCAGCGCGAAGCCCAGGCGGGGGAAGCCGGGGTCGTCCACGCGGTCCAGCAGCACCCCGGTGCGCGCGCCCAGCGCGCCCCACGAGCGCGACCCGCGCACGCCCTCCAGCCGCGCCGGCGACTCGGCGTCCGGCTCGGGATCGGTCCAGCGGGCCACGGGCGCCACCGTGAGCCAGGTGCGGCGCGAGAGGGGGAAGTGCCAGGTGGGGTGCACCAGGAGCTGGCGTTCCCACACGTGCTTCACCCCGCCCTCCTCGATCTCCGCGGACTCGTTGCCGAAGCCGTGGAAGTCCGTGAGGGCGAGCTGGGTGGCGCGCACCTCCGTCTCCAGCCAGCGGCGGCTGCCGGTGAAGTGGTACTCGCCGTGGTACTCCAAGCCGAACCGCGTGTGGAGCGGGGCCCACAGCGCGCGCAGGTGGCCGCTGGTGGCGTAGGGGAAGCGCCGGAAGCCGTACGTCTTGAACGACGGCCCGCCCCCCACCACCACGCCCACGCGCGAGCGCCAGGTGGCGTCCGGGGTGAAGGGGGCGGAGTTGCGCCCCCAGTCGCGCGGGGGCGACACGCCCGCGCCGCGCTCGTACTCGGGCGGCTCGTAGTCGCGCGTGTCCACCCGCGTGCGCGCGCCGCGCACGAAGCGGTTCTGCCCCCGGTCGTCGTAGAACCTCACCCGGGCGCGCGACGAGTCGGCCAGCACGTCGTCGCCGCCGCCGCCGATCACGCGGGTGGTGATGCGCCCCGGCCCGCCGCGCACCACCGCCCGGTCCGCCCCGCCGTGAAGGAAGAGCCGGATCTCGCGCGTGTCCGCCGGGGTGAAGCGCCGCCGGAAGTACGGGGCCGCGCCCTCGCCGCCCGCGTGGATGCGCACCTCGGCGCTCCCGTCCGCCGCGTGCTCCACCACGGCCAGGTCCGCCGCGTCGCGGGCGTGAACCTCGGGCTCGGCGGCCATCCACCCGTACCAGGTCATCGCCACGTCGCGCAGGCGCTGGCGGCGCGCGCGCAGCAGGTTGCGCAGCGAGTCGCCCTGCTGCGTGCGGTACTCGCCCGGCAGGCGGCGGATCGCGGCCTCGATGGCCTCGTCGCCCAGGCGCGACTGCAGCCCGGTGGCCACCGACTCCCACGCCGCGCGGTCCAGGTCGCCCAGCAGGCGGCGGTCCAGGAGCTGGGCGTTCTGGGTGAGGCCGAAGAGCTGGCCCTCGTAGTCGTCCGTGAAGCGCACGGCCTTGGGGAGCATCCCGCGCGCCAGGTCCAGCAGCAGCCCGTCGTAGTCCGCGAACACGTAGTCGCGGTCGCGGGGGATGGCGCGCCACAGCCGCTGGCCGCCGCGGTCGTAGCGCGCCCAACTGTACTGGTCCTCGTGCCGGTCCCAGTCGCCGAAGTAGATGTCCACCAGCCGGCCCGCCAGGTAGTCGCGCGTGTCCAGCCGGTGCGACGCGTCGGACTCCAGCGCCTCCAGGAAGTCGTCCGTGTCTTCCACCGCGGCCGCCGCGGCGATGCCGGGGATCTCGCTGTTCCCGGCGCGCGGGCGCTCCTCCAGCACCCCCAGCATCCCCGCGAAGGCCGCGTGCTCGGCGGGGAGCCCGGTGCGCGGCAGGGCGTAGAGGCGGGGCGGGATGTGCAGCACGCCCGCCGCGTCCAGCAGCGGCGCCGCCACCAGCGACGCGGCGGGGTGAAGCGACGACACCTGGTCCTGGATGAGGGACCCCACGAACGTCTGCTGGATGTCCGGGTCCTGCCCGCGCGTCTGGTCCTTGTTGACGAGGCGGAAGGCGTACTCGCGCCCGTTGGCCCCGCGCAGGCGCAGCGACTGGGTCTGGTTGCCCCCTCCCGTGCCGGTCACGGTAAGCCCCCCGGCGTACGTCGCCAGGTCCAGCACCGGCGCGCTCACCGGCGTCGTCCACAGCCCTCGGTACGACTCGCCCAGCCACGCGCGCGGAAGCGGCGCGCGCGCGTACTGCGGCCCCGCCGCCACCCGCGCGGAGTCCCGCGCCTGCGCCCCCGCCGCGACCGGGAGGAGCGCGGACGCGGCCGCCATCACCCTCAGCGCGCGCCGCACGCTAGGGCGTCCTCGCCGGCGGGGTCACCGGCGGGGTGGTGGGGCGCGGCTGGCTGGTGCCGGGGGAGCTGGTGGGCGGCGGCGCGGGCGTGGGCGTGGGCGCCGGGCGCGGCGCCACCGGGCGCACGGGCCCCGCCGGGTTAAGGCTGGCCGTGTCCGTTCCCGCCGGCGGCAGCTCGGATTCGGTGGATTGCACGGGCGGCAGCCCCTCCGTGTCCAGGAAGATGGAGAAGTCTTCGCGGGCCGTGCCGTCGCGTCCCACCACGATCACGCCCAGGCGCACGCGGCCGTCCTTGAGGAAGTCCACGCGCTGGAAGCCGCTGGCGCGCCGCGCGTAGCGGGTGCCGGTGATGGCGCGCACCGAGGTGGTGTGGCCGTAGATCCCGGCGCCGCTCACCACCTGGTAGCGCGCGGGGGCGCGGCGGAACACCTGCAGGTTGTGCTCGTGCCCCGCGGCGTAGATCAGCGGCGGGTTCTGCTGGAAGGCGCCCGCCAGCCAGATGCGCATGCGCGTGTACTCGCGCCCCGTAACGTCCTGCCGGGCGAAGATGCCGCCGTTGCGCACGTAGGGGTGGATCTGCAGGTACGTGGGCCAGTCGAAGTACCCGCCGTGCTCGCCGCCGCTCACCAGCGGGTGGTGCCCCACCACCACGGTGCGCCGCCCGCCGGCCGTGGCCAGCGCGGTGCGCACGCCGTCCACGATCTGCTGCTCCGTCTTGTGGGCGCACTCGGAGCTCTGCCCCTCCGGCCGCGAGCCGCCCGGCTGCAGCCACCATTCCGTGTCCAGCACGATCAGGCGCAGCGTGGGGTTGAGGTCCAGCACCTCCGGCCCCGGGCACCCGTTGTTGGGGAGCATCAGCACGCGCCCCTTGCCGCGCTCGTCCACGTGCCGGTCCTGCCGGCGGATGAAGCGCCAGCCGTCCGCGCTCCCCGCGTCCCAGTCGTGGTTGCCGGGGATGAGGATGCCGCGCCCGCCCGCGTCCACGATGGCGTCCACCTGCCCGTTCAGGATCTGCTCGCCCAGCGCGCGCTCGGCGGTCTCGGTGGAGTCCGGCAGCCCGCGCGGGTACAGGTTGTCGCCCAGGTAGACCACGAAGCTCCGCTCCGGGTCGTCCTTTTTGATGGCGTCGCGCAGCGCGTTCAGCACCGGCTCGCCCTGCGGCCCCGGCGCGGGGAGCCCCGCGTCGCCGATCAGGAGCAGCGTGTAGGCGATGGAGTCGCGCTGCACCAGCCCGATCACCTTCCCCACGTTGAACGCGCTCTTGTAGCACCCCGCCAGCAGGAGTGCGCAGGGTACGAGGACGGCGAGGGCCGCCCTCCAGCGTGCTTTGCTCATCATCCGGATTTCCTTTACGCCTGCTTGCGTTTCTTCTTGCGCGTACGGAAGGGCACGTACTCGGCGGCCGACACCTGGGCGGACCACCGCTCGTCCAGCGCCCCCACCAGCTCCGCCGGGGTGATCTCGTCCTTGAGCCGCACGAGGTATTCCAGCACCGCGGGGCGGCCGTCCTCGCGCCGCACGTTCACCAGGCGCCAGTCGCGCGCGGTGTCGCCCAGCGCTTCCTGCACCGTGAGCCGCGCCAGGTCCGGCGCCACGGAGTGCACCAGCAGGATGCCGTCGGTGCGCATGTCGCCGTCGTGCTCAAGCATCCTGCGCCGGATCTCGCGCTGCGACGCCGGGTCCTCCGCCACCATCAGCTCCGGGTCGCCCACGGAAAGGATGCCCGTGCGCCCGTAGCTCCCGCTGTAGATGGAGCCGATGTTGTGCCTCCACACCAGCAGCACCACGAAGTTGAAGGCCAGCGACATCGCCAGCGCCACGTCCAGCGCCTGCACCCCGGCGGACAGACCGATCCCGATCACCAGGAAGATGTAGACGGCGTCGCGCGGGTCCTTGAGCGTGTTGCGGAACCGCACCGCCGCCACGATCCCCGCCAGCGAGAAGGCCAGCGCCAGCGAGTTCTTGACCACCAGCGCGATCCCCGCCACCACGATGGGGAGGATGATGACGGACGACACCAGCGCCGGATCGTAGCGGAAGCGCTTGGTGAACATGTACACCCACGCCACCGGCACCACCAGCGACAGCGCCCCCGCGATCACCAGCAGCGTGGTGAGCGCCCGGTGCAGCGCCTCGCCCAGCGACAGCCGCGCGCCGTAGTCGCCCATGGTGGGGGCGCGGGTGAGCAGCCCCGCGTCGCCGGCGCCCTTGCCCAGGTCGGGGAGCACCACGGGCGAGATGAAGGCGTCGCGCACCATGGGCACCCAGAAGACGAGCGCCCCCATGATCCCGATCAGCACCAGGTAGTACGCCACCAGCCGCATGAACGGCGCGCGGCGGGACTCGCTCACGCGCTCCACGAACCCGCGCTTGCGCGGCGCCGGGCGCTGGGGCGCGGGCGTCTTCATGGAGGGCGCGGGCTGCCGCGGCGCCGGGCGCTGCTGCGGCTCGTTCCTGGGGCCCGAGTCCGTGCGCGTGGGCTCGCCGCGCGCCAGCAGCGTCTCGGAGTCTTTGCCGAGGATGGGGTCGTGGTGTTTCGCCATGTAAGTGCCCGGTGCCTAGTGCTCAGTGCCCAGTAAAGCCAAGTGGTGAGTGCCGCGTAGCTGCTAGGCACTCGGCACTAGGCACTGGGCACTTCCCTTCCATGCACACCGCGCACCGCCGTGCTCACCGCCCACGCAATCCGAGCACGAAGGCGGCCACCCCGTCCATCAGCGGCGGCGCCACGGGGAGCGTGGGGTCGGTGTACGACGCCATCTGGCGGGCCGGGTCCGCCGGGACCGGCTTGAGGACGTGGTTCATCCCCTCCACCTTCAGCAGCCGCGAGGCGGGGAGGGCCGCGTGAAGCGAGTCCGCGTCGGCCGTGCCCACCTGGATGTCGGTGGTGCCCTGCGCCACCAGCACGGGGATGCGCAGTTGCGCGATCTCGCGCGCGGGGTCGCGGCGCAGCCAGGAGATGAGGTACGGCTGCACGCTGGGTCGATAGAGCGCCGCCAGCACCGGCGGAACGCTGTCGCGCGTGCGCCCCGCCTCCAGCGCGGCCAGGATGGAGTCGCTCTGCGCGCCCAGCGCGGCCGCGAGCCTCGCGCGGAGCTGCTCGCGCAGGATCTGCCCCGCCGGCCGCCCCGCGCCGGCCACGGACACGAAGGCGTCCGCCCCCGCCTGCCGCGCGGCCACCATCCCGATCAGCGACCCTTCGCTGTGCCCCAGCACCGTCACGGTGCTGAAGCGCGGGTCCGCGCGCAGCTTCCGCACCCACCCCTCCGCGTCGCCGATCAGGTCGTCGAAGCGGAGATCGGCCTCGCCCGTCATGGCGCCGGCGCTCCCGCCGATGCCCCGCTTGTCCACGCGCAGCGACGCGATCCCCCGCGCCGCCAGCCCCTCGGCCAGCAGGCGCAGGCTGTTGTTGGGGCCCATCCCGCGCGAGTTCCCGTCGCGGTCCGTGGGCCCCGACCCCGCGATCACCAGCACCACCGGCACCCGCCCGCTCGCCGCCGGAAGGAGCAGCGTGCCGGCCAGCGTGCCGCTCGCCCCGCGCAGCTCCGCCGCCTCTTCGCGCGCCTGTGCCCGCCCGGGAGCGGCCGCCAGCACCAGCAGGGCCGCGATCAGCATCATCCTCATCGCAACGACTCCGTTTTCGTGACGAGCAACAAGCTACGCGCGCACCCGTGCCTCCCGCGAGTGCGCGGCGGAACGGCGGGGCTCACACAGAGACACAGAGACACGGAGACAAGTTCCCTTCTGTGTCTCCGTGCCTCTGTGTGAGCCCCCGCCGTTTGCTTGCCAACCCATCCGCCTCTCCCTATCCTCTCGAGGCCAGCCGATCCCCTCCCTGAACCACCTTCTCTCGAATGCTTGAGCCCGTCGCCGCACCCGCCGCCGACCCCGCAGCGCCCGTGGACCGCGTGGGGGCGGCGGTGGACGGCTGGAAGCGGAAGCTGATCGACCTCACCATGCGGAACCGGGCGCTCAACTTCCGCATGAACAGGGTGTCTACCGTGGCGGTGGTGGACGAGCACCCGGCGGAGGCGTTCCGGCAGCTCTACCTGCGCGGGCACGCGCTGCGCTTCAAGGCCGCGCCCGAGCCCGAGGTGCCCGCCGCCGCGCCGGAAGCCGCGGTGCCGGACGCACCCGCGCAGGATGCCCCGGAGGAAGAGGAGGAGGCCGCGCTGGGGCTGGACTTCGCGCCGTACGACGCGGCGGGCCTGGGGGAGCGCCACACGGACCAGTGGCTGCAGACGACGGCGGTGCCCGAGGCGCTGGACCGCTCGCTGCGGCGGCTGGAGGAGCAGGCGCGGCTCTCCATCGAGGAGCAGGGCGTCAACACGCTCTTCCTGGCGCTGGGGATGCTCCACTACATGGAGGCCGACGCGCCGGAGCAGGTCCATCGCGCCCCGCTGGTGCTCCTCCCGGTGGAGCTGTCGCGCAAGTCCGCGCGGGCGGGCTACGAGCTGCGCGCCACCGACGACGATCCCATCGTCAACCCCGCGCTGGCCGAGTACCTGCGCCCCCGCGGCATCGCCCTCCCCGAGCTGCCGGACTCCGCCAGCATCCCGGACGACTTCGACCTGCAGACGCTGTTCACGGCGGTGACGGAGCGGATCGCGGGGCAGCGCGGGTGGGGGGTGAAGACGGACAGCTACCTGGGCCTCTTCTCCTTCCAGAAGTTCGTGATGTACAAGGACCTGGAGGCGAACGCCGCGTCCGTGGCCGCCCACCGGCTGGTGAAGCAGCTCGTGACGCGCTCCGGCGGCGAGACCATCGGGCTCCCCGCCGAGATCCGGGAGATGGAGCTGGACGCCGAGTACCCGCCCGAATCCACCTTCCAGGTGGTGGACGCGGACTCCAGCCAACTGCGCGCCATCGCCGCCTGCGCGCGCGGGCACGACCTGGTGATCGAGGGCCCGCCGGGCACGGGAAAGTCGCAGACCATCACCAACCTGATCGCCGCCGCGCTCGCCGCCGACCGCTCGGTGCTCTTCGTGGCCGAGAAGATGGCCGCCCTGGAGGTGGTGTACGAGCGGCTGGTGCAGGCCGGCTTCGGCGAGTTCTGCCTGGAGCTCCACTCCACCAAGGCCAACAAGCGCGCGGTGATGAAGGAGCTCGCATCCGCCCTGGACGCGTCGTTCCAGGACGTGCCCGTGACGCGCTCCTCCACCGAGCGGCTGCCGCAGGTGAGGCGCACCCTCACCGACTACGCGCACGCGGTGCACACGCCGTTCGGGGCGCTGGGCGCGTCGCCGTACCGCGTGTACGGCGAGCTGGGGCGCGTGATCGCCGCGCCGCGCGTGAAGCTGGAGGGGCGCATCGACACCGTGTCCCGCGAGGAGCTGGAGCAGGCCGTGCGCGACCTCGCGGACCTGGCGGCGACCGCGGGCGAGATCGGCGTCCCCGCGCGGCACCCGTGGCGCGACACCACGCGCACCTTCTACTCCCCGGACGACCTGGAGGCCACCCGCGAAACGGCCGCCGACGTCGCGGCGCGCGCGGCGGAGCTTGCCCGGAGCGCGGCCGCGGTGGGGGACGAGTTCGGCCTCCCCCCGGTCACCGGGCTGGCGGACGTGGACACGGCGGCGGAGGTCGCTTCCGTGCTGGCGAGGTCGCCCGGCGCGCCGCTGGCCGTGCTGCGGAACGGGACCTGGAACGCGCCCCCCGCCGAGGCCGTCGCGCTGGTGGAGCGCGGGCGCGAGGTGGGGCGCCTGCGCGAGCGGATCGAAGCGCGCTTCCGCCCCGAGGTGCTGGGCCAGGACCACGCCGAAGACGCGGCGTACGTGGAGCGCAAGGCGGAAGGCATCTTCGGCTTCCTGGCGTGGCTGGACGGGCGGTGGCGCGCCATCCGCACGCGCTGGCTGGCGTACCGCCTCCCCGCCTTCAGGGGGTCGCTCGCGGAGCAGGCGGCCGAGATGAAGCAGGTGGACCGCCTGCGCGCCGGGCGTGCCGCGCTCACCGCCTCCGAAGCGCGGGGACGCGAGCTGTTCGGCGAGCTGTGGCGGGGCGAGGCGTCGGGCTGGGACGCGCTGGACGGCTACATCCGCTGGGTGGTGGAGTTCCGCGGCGCGTGCGTGCGGCACGGGCTGGAGGCGCGCGCTGCCGAGGTGGCGGCGGAGGCCCGGCCGGACGTGTCGCGGGTGGAGGCGCTGCGGACGGCGGCGGACGAGCTGCGGGCCTCGCTCGCGACGCTGCGCCAGGGCGTGGGCTGGCCCGCGGACTACCTGGCGGCGGTCCCGCTGGACGAGATCGCCGCGCGGGCCGCGGCGCTGGCGGGCGGCGTGGCGCTGGCCCCGCGCTGGGGCGCGTTCGAGGCGGCGCGCGCCACGGCCGCAAACGGCATCGCCCGCGAGCTGCTCCCCGCCGCCATGGCCGGCGAGCTCCCCTTGGCGGAGCTCGCGGCGGCGTTCCAGCGCGCGTTCTACATGAAGTGGCTCTCGGCGGTGGTGCAGGAGCGCGAGCCGCTGGCGAAGTTCAACACCCTCACCCACGAGGAGCGGGTCGCGGAGTTCCGCCAACTGGACGAGCGGGTGCTGCGCGAGAACCGGTCGGCGCTGGTGGGGCGGTTGCGGGACCGCGTGCAGGCGCGCCTGCAGGAGCCGGAGACGCGCGACCAGCTTCCCTACCTGCGCGGGCAGATGGCGCGGCAGCGCTCGCTGGCCCCGCTGCGCCGCACGCTGGGGCAGGCGCAGTCCGCCATCCGCGCCATCAAGCCGTGCTTCATGATGAGCCCGCTGAGCGTTGCGCAGTTCCTGGACGGCGGCCAGCCGGGCTTCGACCTGGTGATCTTTGACGAGGCGTCGCAGCTCCCCTCCGAAGATGCGGTGGGCGCCATCGTGCGCGGCCGGCACCTGGTGGTGGTGGGCGATCCCAAGCAGCTCCCCCCCACCAACTTCTTCGCCGTGTCCACGGGGCAGACCGACGCGCCGCTCGCCGAGGACGGCACCCCGCTGGTGGACGATTCGGAGAGCATCCTGGAGCAGTTCATGGGCGCGGGGATCCCCATGAGCCGCCTCAGGTGGCACTACCGCAGCGCGCACGAGTCGCTCATCAACTTCTCCAACGTTTCCTTTTACGATTCGGATCTCTACACCTTCCCCTCGGTGGAGATGGGCGCCGGGGCGGGCGGCCTGAGCTTTGAGCACGTGGCCGACGGCGTGTACGAGGGGAAGGGGATGAACCCGCGCGAGGCGCGGCGGGTGGCGGACGAGGTGGTGAGGTTCGCGAAGGAGCAGCTCGCGCGGCGGGAGCGCGGCGAGCCGGCGCGGTCGCTGGGCGTGGGCACCTTCAACCTCCGCCAGCAGCTCGCCATCCAGGACGAGCTGGAGCGCCGCCGCCGCGAGGACCCCTCCATCGAGCCCTTCTTCGACCGGGCCGGCGCCGAGCCCTTTTTCGTCAAGAACCTGGAGAACATCCAGGGCGACGAGCGCGACGCCATCTACATCAGCGTCACCTACGGCCGCGGGCTGGACGGCAGGCTGCGCCTCAACTTCGGGCCTTTGAACGGGCAGAACGGCTGGCGGCGCCTCAACGTGCTGGTCACGCGCGCCAGGCAGCAGATGCGCGTCTTCTCGTCCATGCGCGGCGACGAGATCCCCGCCGCCACCACGGGCTCCGACGGGCCGCGCCTCCTGCGCGAGTTCCTCCTCTACGCCGAGCGCGGGCGGCTGGAGAGCGTGTCCGCCAGCGCCGCCGCGGACACGGAGTCGCCCTTTGAGCGCGACGTGCTGCAGGAGTTGGCGCACCGCGGCCTTACGGTCGTCCCGCAGGTGGGCGTCGCCGGCTACCGCATCGACCTGGGCGTGACGGACGACGCCGCACCGGGCCGCTTCCTGTGCGGCATCGAGTGCGACGGCGTCTCGTACCACGCGTCCGAGACGGCCCGCGACCGCGACCGGCTGCGGCAGCAGGTGCTGGAGGCGCGCGGCTGGCGCATCCACCGCATCTGGTCCACCGACTGGTTCAAGGACCGCGCGGGGCAGATCGAGCGGCTGATGAAGCTGATCGAGGAGGACCGCGTGCGCGCCCGCGAGGAGGCGGACGCGGAGCGCTCGGCGCGCGAGGAGGCCGCCGCGCGCGAGGCCGTGGAGGAGGAGGCGCGCAAGTCCGCGGAGGCCGCGCTCCCCGCCGGCCCCGGCGCGCCGTACGTGCGCCCCGCCGCCGCGCCCTACACCGTCGCCCCCGGCGAGGGCCGCTATTCGGGAAGCGACCTCGTCTCCACCCCGCTCGGCCACCTCGCAGAAGCCGTGAAGGCCGTCGTCGCGGCCGAGTCTCCCATCCATCGCGCGGACGTGGTGGCGCGGGTGCTGGGGATGTGGGGCACCCGCTCCGGCTCCCGCATCCAGGCCCTGCTCGCCGACGCCTGCGCCGCCGCGGAGGGCGCCGGACTGGTGGAGCGCCGCGGCGAATTCTTCTGGGCGCCCGGGCAGGCGGATGTCCCCGTCCGCTCCCGCGGCGGCACGCGCATCCCCGGCGACCGCATCGCCCCGGAGGAGTACCGCGCCACGATCCTGGCCATCCTCGGCACGGGCCACGCGTTCGGCCACGGCCAGCTCGTCAGCGAGGTGCGCTCCGTGCTCGGCTTCAGCCGCACCGGCGCCGTGCTGGACGAGGCCATCTCCGCCGTCATCGCCGAGATGCTCAAGGCGGGCGAAGTCGGCGAGGCGAGCACCGGCATCCGGCTGCGATAACAGCGGCCTCACACAGAGACACGGAGGCACAGAGACGACTTCATCTCTGTGCCTCCGTGTCGCTGTGTGAAATCGCCGTTCTACCTGCGCCGGTTGCGTTTGCGCGAGGCTTTCGCCGCCTTGCGCCGGTTCTTCGCGGTAGACTTCGCACTTTCGGCGCGGGACGGGCTTCGCTCGACAGGCGAGGCGAGCCGCAGGAGCGCGGGATGGTAGTGTGGGCGCGGGGTCGTTCGCTCCGGGATCAGGCCGAGCTCTACCTGGACGTCTTCCCAGTCGCCATTCCACCCCACCTCTACCGCGCCCGCGTCGAAGGCCGCTTTCATCAGCGGTGCGGCAGTCGCGTCGCCCAGGTCGATCAGCCTCCCGATGAGGGCCGCGTTATCCATCGGGTCCTGGTCGGGCCAGCGCTCCAGGCGCCGGGTGAGGATCCCCAGGACCTCTTCCCTGGCATCACGATGCTGAAACGCAACCTTGGCCAGCGACGACATCGCGGAGCGCCGCACCTGTTCATCGGCGTGGTCCAGCCGGGACACGATCCGTCCGATTGCCGCTGGTCCGATCATACCGAGTACGGTGGGGATCTCGCCCAACGCCCAATCGTCGTCGGAATCCGTCCCGATCAGGTCGAGCAGCGGCTCCGTGGCTGCTACCGCGCGAAGCTTCCCCAGCGCTCGCCAAGCGTGCAGCGGCGCCCACACGGCCGCCGACTCGCCATCCGCGTCGTTCAGTGCGGGATCGCCCACCATCCGGAGCAGCTCGGCCACGTGCTCGTCGGTGAGGCCCATCGCCAGGTAATCGGCCCACGGCTCCCGCGACGCCACCGGGTCGCCGAGGGTGAGCAACTGGTCCACGGGGGGAGAGTAGGAACCGGTCATCTCGGACGCTTGCGGGTGCGAGGTGGTCATCGGCACGCGCCGCGCTGCACTCCACGTGCCCGCGATTCACCGCACCGGTGGTCATCTCCTCCGTCGCCACCGGGATGCTCGAGCCGGCGGCCCCGCTTGGCTCCGAAATCTCCTGAGATTACCTTCCATTCACTCATTTCCCCAGGCTGTTCCCTTCTCCAGAGCGACGCATGCCACGAGCAGGAGACATTCTCGGCCGCATCGTTTTGCGCTCTTCCGAAGGCTGCTAGGATGATCTGGAACCTGGTCCTCGTCTGCGCCTCCGCACTGGGGGCAGGAGCCGTCAACGCGATCGCGGGCGGAGGCACGCTGCTCACCTTCCCCGGGCTGCTCACTCTGCTGAGCCCGGTGGCCGCGAACGCCACCAGCACGATGGCGCTCCTGCCCGGCTCGCTCTCCGCCGCACTCGGGTATCGCGCGGAGCTGCGCAGGGCCCGCCACCACCTGGTCCTGCTGTGGCCCGCCAGCCTGGTCGGCGGGATCATCGGCTCGCTGCTGGTGATCCGCCTGCCGGAGCGGAGCTTCGCCTCCGCCGTTCCCTGGCTGCTGATCACGGCCTCGGCCCTCCTCCTGCTCCAGCGCCCCCTGCAGCGCTACATCGGCACGCAGGCGCACGCGAAGCCGCGCCGGCGCGTCCAGGTCGCGCTGGTTTTCTTTCAGCTCCTGGTGGGCATCTACGGCGGCTACTTCGGCGCGGGAATCGGCATCCTGATGCTCAGCTCGCTCGCCTTCATGGGCATCACGGACATTCATGAGATGAACGCGGTGAAGAACATCCTCGCCGCCACCATGAACGGGATCTCGGCGCTCATCTTCGCCACGGCCGGCGTCGTGGAGTGGCGGTACGCCGCAATCATGGCGGTCATGGCCGTCGTGGGCGGCTACGCGGGCGCGCGCGTCGCACGCAGGCTCAAGCCGGACTACGTGCGCGCGATGGTGATCGTGATCGGCTTCCTCGTCGCGGCCTGGTCTTTCCGCTCGCTGTAGACGCAACCAATGCGGCCGTAGGACAGAGATGAAGTCGTCTCTGTGTCTCTGTGGGAGCCCCGTTTAGATTACCCTTGATGCACACCCCGCGATCATGGAGAGGCTCGTGAGCAACCTGATGGAGCGCATCACCATCAACCCGCGCCAGTGCGGAGGCCGCCCCTGCATCCGCGGCATGCGCATCCGCGTCACGGACGTGCTGGACCTGCTCGCGTCCGGGCAGACGCGTGAGCAAGTTTTGGAAGAGCTCCCGGACCTCGAGCCGGAGGACATCGAGGCGTCTCTGCGCTTTGCGTCGCGCCGTATCGACCACCCGGTCGTGGTCGCATGATCTTCTGGCTGGACGCGCAGCTCTCCCCCGCACTCGCCGTCTGGTTGCGGATGCGCTTCAGCCTGGACGCTCTCGCGGTGAGGGAGTTGGGGCTGCGAGACGTGGAAGACATCGACATCTACAACGCGGCGCGAGAAGCGGGCGCCATCGTGATCACAAAAGACAGCGATTTCGTGGAGCTCCTGCAGCGCCACGGACCGCCACCGCAGGTGCTCTGGCTTCGATGCGGCAACACCTCGAACCCCCGCCTGAAGCAGAGCCTCACGCAAGCAATCCCAGATGTACTCCCCATGCTGGAGAACGGCGAGCCGCTGGTAGAGATCGGCGACGCCTGGTAGTCAGTCCGACAACTCAGTCAACTTAGAGATGAAGTCGTCTCTCTGCCTCTGTGCCTCTGTGTGAGCCCCGGTTTTACCCAGTTGTGAGACGCGCGCGTCCCATAATCGGGACGGAAACGAGGGGCGCGCGGGAGGGCGGGTAAGGTGTAGGACGTGATGTCGCAGCGAGTTGGGTGGTGGTGGGCTGGGTGGAACAGGGGATGCCTTTCTGGGAGGCGTCGCCACCCACGCCCAACCCGCCGTATCGAGGACCCGATGACGATCCAGAAGCGAATCCTGAGCACGAGCTGCGGGCTGATGGTTGCCGCGGCGATCGCGATCGGCGCGGGGGTGCTGCAGTGCGAGCTCATCGGAGACGCGGGCGAGGGCGAGGTGCGGGTTGTGCGCGCGGCCGTCACCTGGAGCGAGGGCGGGCGCGATCTGAGCGTGGTGCACGTGGCCGAGCCGGAGCGGCACCCGCACTTCGAGGAGCCGTGGATCGTGGGACGGGAGATCCGGACGGCGGCATCCGCGATGATGATGGTGGTGCGGCTCCTCGCGTCGGGGACGATGGACGGGTAGATTCGAAAAGAAGTCTCACACAGAGGACACGGAGGCACAGAGATCACTTCTCTGTGCCTCGCTTGCTTGCGGGGAGCGATGGTGAAAGGGGCGGATTGGTACGGGGAAGACATCTCGGGGCAGGTGCACACCGGGGTGGTGTTCGTGGACCTGGACGCGACCGAGGTGGAGAACCGGGGCGCGGTGTTCACGGAGTGCACCTTTCGCGGGGCCAAGTTCAACGCGTCCACCCACGACGGGGCCGCGTTCGTCAACTGCACCTTTGCCGGGTGCACCTTTTACGACGCGCGCTTCACGGACTGCAAGCTCGTGGGGAGCCGCTTCGACCGCTGCACCTTTGACGTGATGCGCGTGGCGGGCGGCAACTGGTCGTTCGTGTCGCTGGCCGGGGCGGACCTGCGCTCGGCGTCGTTCAGCGGCGTGAAGATGCGGGAGGCGGACCTGGGCGGAGCGCGCTGCCAGGGGGCGTCGCTCAAGGACGTCGATCTCACGGGCGCGTCGCTCCACCGCGCGGACCTGTCGCGCTGCGACCTGCGGGGGAGCGACCTGGCGGGGATCGATCCGGAGAGCGTGTCGCTGCGCGGCGCCATCATCACCATCGACCAGACGCTCGCCATCGCGGAGGGGCTGGGGCTGGACGTGCGCGCCGGCTGAGCACCGCGAAACGCCCGTCACCCGGGCGGAACGCGGATCGCCGCGGGCGAGCCGATCCCTGTGCTACACTGGGCTGGAGCACGATCGGGGCGCGGGCGATGGATGCGCACGAGACCCTTGCAGGCTCCGCCCGTCCTCCCCATATTCGGCGCACACCCCAGACAGACCGCCCGCGGCTCCCCGCCGCGCGGCGCCCAGCGCATCCCCGCCTCGGCATCCCATCCGAGCCGCGCTATCCTGCGCGCTTCCCATCGAGAGAGCAATGCGTTTCGACCTGTTGATGATGGCCGCCGCCACCCTTTCCACGGGTGACGTCCCCGCCGCGCCGCGCACTCCGTACACCCCCGCCCCCCTCATCGAGCGCACCGCCCCGGACACGCTGCCCAACGGCGCGCGCTACGTGCAGCGCGCCGCGCGCGCCGTGCTGAGCGGCGTGGGCATCGAGAGCGGCACCGCCACCGCCCGCGCCCAGGCTGCGCTCACCGCGCTGCGCGGAAGCGTGCGGCGGCAGAGCGACCCGGACGCGCTGCGGCTGGCCTTCCGCGCGTACTACAACTACAGGGCGGCGCACCCGGAGAACGTGCGCAAGCCGTTCTTGTACTTCGTGGACTACGGGCTGGACAGCAACACGCCGCGCGGCTACGTGTTCGACATGGAGACGCTGCGCCTGGTGGACGGGCCGTTCACCGTGGCGCACGGGCGGGGGTCGGAGCCGTGGCGCTCCGGGGTGCCGCGCTGGTTCTCCAACCAGCCGGGGAGCAAGGCCACGTCGCTGGGGCTGTTCCTGGCGCAGGAGACCTACTCGTTCGTGGGCCACAACAACGGGAGCCTGTACCGCTCCATCGGCGTGCGGCTGAGCGGGCTCTCGGGGATCTTCAACAGCACGGCGCGGCAGCGGGGGGTGGTGGTGCACGGCGCGCCGTACGTAACGCGGCTGGCGGCGGGGCGCAGCGAGGGGTGCCCGGCGCTGGAGCAGAACCGGGCGCACTGGCTGCTCCCGCAGATCGCGAACGGCGGGCTGGTCTTCCTCTTCTCGCCGCTGGACCGCAACTGGCTGTCGCGCGATCCGTGGGCGAGCGCGAACGGCTGAAAAAGCGGGGTCACACAGAGGCACAGAGGCACGGAGACGAGATTCTCCGTGCCTCTGTGCCGCATCCGGGCAAGAAGATGGAAAGAGCGACGGCTTTCGCGCCGGCCAGCACCTCCAACCTGGCCGTGGGGTTCGACATCCTGGGGCACCCCGTGGGGCCGATGGGCGACCGGGTGACGGTGGTGCGGCGCGCCGGCAGCGGCGTGCTGCGCGTGACCGGCGGCGGGGTTCCCGCGGAGCCGGCGCTGAACACCGCCAGCGTGGGGGTGATGAGGATGCTGGAGGAGGTACGCCCCGGCTTCGGGGTGGAGGTGCACGTGGAGAAGGGGATTCCGCTGGGGTCCGGCGTGGGCGGGTCGGCGGCGTCGGCGGTGGCGGGGGTGGTGGCGGCGAACGCGCTTCTCCCCGAGCCGCTGGAGGCGCGCGAGCTCTTTCGCTACGCGCTGGCGGGGGAGGCGGTGGCGAGCGGGGCGGTGCATGGCGACAACGTGGCGCCGTCGCTCTTTGGCGGGCTGGTGCTGGTGCGCTCCGCCGAGCCGGCGGACGTGGTGCCGCTCCCCGTGCCACCCACGCTGCGCTGCGCCGTCGCGCTCCCGCGGATGCGGCTGGACACGCGCACCTCGCGCGGGGTGCTGCCGGCCTCCTTTCCGCTCCGCACCGTCATCCAGCAGTCGGCGAACCTCGCCGGCGTGGTGGCCGGGTGCTGCACGGGCGACCTGGCCCTGGTGGCGCGCTCGATGAGGGACGTGCTGGTGGAGCCTCACCGCGCGGCGCTGATCCCCGGCTTCGCGGAGGTGCAGGGCGCGGCGCTCGGGGCCGGGGCGCTGGGATGCTCGATCTCGGGCGGCGGGCCGGCGATCTTTGCGTGGTGCGATGGAGACGACGCGGCGGAGTCCGTGCGCGCCGCGATGGTGGATGCCTTTGCGCGCGGCGGCATCCCCGCCGAGGGGTGGGTGAGCCGCGTGGACGCGCCCGGCGCGCGGGTGGAGGAGGTCTCGTGAGGTACCTGAGCACGCGCGACGCCGGCCACTCCGCCACCCTGTCGCAGGCGGTCTCGCGCGGGATCGCGCCGGATGGCGGGCTGTACATCCCCGGGGCGTTTCCCACGTTCGAGGTCCGGGACTTCGTCGGCACGGAGACGCTGGCCGAGGTTGCGGCCCGGCTGCTGGCACCGTTCTTCGCGGGCGACGAGCTGGCCCTGGCGCTGGACGACATCTGCCGCGAAGCGTTCGACTTTCCCGTGCCGCTCGAGGAGCTGCGCGGCGATACAGCCGTGCTGGAGCTCTTCCACGGGCCCACGGCGGCGTTCAAGGACGTGGGGGCGCGCTTCCTGGCCGGCTGCCTCTCGCGCGTCGCCGGGGACGACCCGCGTCCGCTCACCCTGCTCGTCGCCACGTCCGGCGACACGGGGGGCGCGGTGGCGGCGGCGTTCCACGGGCGGCCGGGGGTGGAGGTCGCGGTGCTCTTCCCGGCCGGGATGGTGTCGCCGCGCCAGGAGAAGCAGCTCACCGCGTGGGGCGGCAACGTGCGCGCTTTCGCCGTGCGCGGCGACTTCGACGCGTGCCAGCGCCTGGTGAAAGCCGCTATGGCAGATCCAGACCTGCGCGCCCGCCGCCGCCTTTCGTCCGCCAACAGCATCAACGTGGGGCGGCTCCTCCCGCAGATGGCCTACTACGCGTGGGCCTCGCTCGCGTACCGCGCCCGCCACGGCGCGGACCCGGGGTTCGTGGTCCCCTCCGGCAACCTGGGCAACGCCGCCGCCGCGCTGTGGGCGCGCCGCTGCGGGCTCCCGGTGCGGGAAGTCGTGCTCGCCACCAACGCCAACCCGGCCGTCACCTCCTTCTTCGGCGGCTCTCCCTGGACGCCGCACCCCACCCTCGCCACCCTGGCCACGGCCATGGACGTGGGGAGCGCGAGCAACATGGAGCGCGTGGTGAAGCTGTTCGGCGGCGAGGCCCGCACCCGCGACGCCCTGCGCGCATTCCGCGTGGACGACGACGAGATCCGCCGCGTGATCCGCGACGGTCCCGCCGCGTGGGGCGAGGTGTGGGACCCGCACACCGCCGTCGCCGTGGCCGTGCGCGAGCGGCTGGACGGGCCGCACTGGATCGTCGTATCCACCGCGCACCCGGCCAAGTTCGAGGCCGTCGTCGAGCCCCTCATCGGCCGCGAGGTCCCCATCCCCCCGGATCTCGCACGGCTCCTGGACCGCCCCGGCCACGCGGAGCCGCTGGAGCCGGAGCTGGAGGCGTTCACCAGGGCGCTTGGCTCACACAGAGACACAGAGGCACAGAGATAAGTTCTTCTCTGTGCCTCTGTGTCTCTGTGTGAGGCCTAGTTCCTTTCCCAGAACGGCGGCGGCTCGATGCCCAGCGCGCGGAGGTAGACGTAGCCCTGGCCGCGGTGGTGGATCTCGTTGTCGATGACGTAGAGGAGGAGGTTGGAGGCGCTGTCCGTGTACTGGCCGAAGGCGGTGAGCGTCTCGCCGAACGCCTCGGGGCGGATCTGGGCCCAGTAGCTGTTGATCTGCTCCGTGGATTCGTCCCACAGGCGCAGGAGCTCCGCCTTGGCGACGGGCTGGCTGTCGAAGGAGGTGTTCCAATCGCCCGTGGCGACGCCGCGCGCCATCGGGGCGCCCATGGCGAGCATCTCCATCGCCAGCATGCCAAAGGAGCGCAGCCCGCCCACCGAGTAGGTGAAGAGCTGGTCCTCCGGGAAGGCTTCGATCATGCGCCGCGTGAGGCGGCGGTGGCCCTGCCAGTGTTCCAGCATTCCTTCGGGAGTGACGGCGGACATGGGTGGCCTCGGGTTCGGGGATTCTTCGGTGACGCCGTCCATATTGTGCTGCCTGGGCGCGCCGCGCAAGCGTCTTGAACGAGGCTCTTGACTTACCGGCCCAGCGGTGTCAACGTATTGACAGATGTTAACGGGTTGACACCTCGAAGGAGGCCACGTGCCGGCGCGACACCCACTCGACCAGCTCGGCCGCCGGGAGCGGCAGATCATGGACATCCTGTTCAAAAAGGGCCGTGCCTCCGCGGCGGAGGTGCAGGCGGAGCTGGGCGAGTCCATCAGCAACTCGGGCGTGCGCGGGATGCTGCGCTACCTGGCCTCCAAGGGGTACGTGGCGCACGAGCAGGAGGGTCCGCGCTACGTGTACTTCCCGGTGGACCAGCCGGAGGAGGTGAGCCGGTCCGCCCTTCGGCACCTGGTGAGCACCTTTTTCCGCAACTCGCCCAGCTCCGCGATGGCCGCCATCCTGGACGTGGCGGACGAGCCGCTCACCGAGGCCGAGTACCAGCGCCTCTCCCGGCTCCTGGAACAGGCGCGCCCCACGGAGGAGAAATGAGCCCCGTCTTCTTTCTCGCCCTCGCCCTCAAAGCCACGCTGCTCCTGGGGCTTGCGGCGGTGGCCGATCGCGCCGTGCTCCGCGGGCGCGCGTCGGCGGCCGCGCGGCACCTGCTCTGGACCTTTGCCATCGCCGGGCTCCTCCTCCTCCCGGTGCTGGGGTGGATGCTGCCCGGATGGAGCCCGCCGCTCCTCCCGGCGCGTGCCGCGTTCGAGGCGGCCGCTCCGGTAGCGCAGCCGGAGCCCGCGGCCGACCTGGATGAGGCGCGCGCGGCACCCCTGTCGGCGCCGGATGTCCCGCGCGGCGCGGAGCCGGTGGTGCCCGTCGCGCGGCCACGCATCACCGCGGCGGCGCTGGCGCTGGGCATCTACCTCGCCGGGGTGCTCCTGCTGCTCCTCAAGGTGGCCGGGGAGCAGTGGATCGTGCGCCGGCTGCGGCGGGAGTCCGCGGAGGTGCGCGACCCGGCCTGGAGCGCCCTCCTGAACTCGGTGCGCGCGGCGATGGGCGTGCGCAGGCCGGTGTCGCTCCTTCGCGGCGCTGCGCCCACCATCCCGCTGGCGTGGGGCATCCTGCGTCCCGCCGTGCTCCTTCCCGCCGGGGCGGACGCGTGGAGCGATTCGCGGAAGCGCGCCGTGCTCCTGCACGAGGTGGCGCACATCGCCCGGCACGACTGCCTCACGCAGACGCTGGCGGCGGTCGCGTGCGCGCTTTACTGGCCGCACCCCGGCGCGTGGTGGGCCGCCGCGCGGCTGCGCGTGGAGCGCGAGCTGGCGTGCGACGACCAGGCGCTGGCGCGCGGCATCCGCCCGCGCGAGTACGCGGGACACCTGCTGGAGCTCGCGCGCGGGCTCCAGGCACCCCGGGCCCTCACCACCCTGGCGGTATCCATGGCGATTCCATCCAACCTCGAAGCGCGCCTGCTGGCAGCCATCGACGACGCGCGCGTCCGCACCGCGCCCGGGCGCAGGGCGCGCGTGCTGGGCGCCCTCCTCGCCGCGCTCCTCCTCCTTCCCGTCGCGGCCATCCGGTCCGTGGCCGCGCGCGACGGGCTGCCGCCCGCCGCGCCGGTCGCCGAGGTGGCCGCGCCGCGCCTGGAAGCGGCGGCCCCGGCGCCCGTCGTTCGTGTCGCCGATCAGCAGCAGGGCGGCACCTGGCACCTGCGCTCCGCGACACCGGCCGAGTCCGGGCTGCAGGCGCCGGCGGTGCACGTGATGATGAACGTGGGCGGCCTCAACACCTTTTACGCGCCGCTGAGCGAGATCGACGGCCTCACCGCCGAGCGGATCGCGTCCACCGCCGGCGACGTGCGCTTCACGCTGCGGCGCGACGCGGGGACGTTCGCCTTCCAGGGAGCGTTCCGTGAAGGGCGGGGAACGGGGCGCTTCACCTTCGCCGAGGACCCCGCCTTCGCCGCCGCCCTGGCGCGCCGCGGCATCGGCGGGGTTACGCCGGCGCAGCTCTTTTCGATGGCGCGCCACGACGTATCGTCCGCGCTGGTGGAGGAGCTGGCGAAGCAGGGGTACGCGATGCCCACCGCCGCCGGACTGGTGCGGCTGGGCCTGAGCGGCGCCGACCTCCGCTACCTGCGCGAGGTGGGGGCGCTGGGCTACCGCTTCCGCACGGTGGGGGAGCTGATCTCCTTCTCCAACAGCGGCGTCACGCCCGGGTCCATCCGTGCGCTGGCGGAGATCGGCTACCGCGGCCTCCCCGCCGCCAGCCTGGTGCACCTCCAGAACCACTCGCTCTCCGCCGACCGGGTGCGGCAGATGAACGAGCGCGCCGGGCGCCGCCTCACCGTCGCCGAGCTGGTGGCGCTGCGCAGCCGCGGCGAGACCGCCGCCGCCGCGCCGGCCATCGCCCCCGCCTCGTTCGCGCCCGTCCCCGCGCCCGCGCCGCAGGCACCCGTGGCTCCCGCGCCCGTCGGCTCCACGCCGCTCGCGGGGAGCTGGGTGGTCTCCGGCACGCAGGGCTCCTTCGCCAACCTGCGGCTGGACTGGGACGACGGCACCAACTGGGACCGCTGGATCCGGATCGCTTCCTTGAGGGGTATCGACGCGCGCGACATCAACGCGGGAGCATCCCCCGTCGCCTTTCGCATCGAGCAGGACGCGGGAACGTTCGAGTTCAGCGGCGCCTTCCAGAACGCGCACGGCACGGGCGCGTTCCGCTTCCGCCCGAACCGCGGGTTCGCCGCCACGCTGCGCTCGCTGGGGCTGGAGGGCCCCGTGTCCGACCACCAGTTGAAGAACCTGGCCTGGGGCGGAGTGGGCGCGGCCGAGATCCGCGAGTTCAGGGCCGCGGGCGTGGCGCCGGTCACCCTGCGCGGGGTGATCGACATGGCCATCTTCCGCGTGGAGCCCGAGTACGTCCGCGCGCTCGCGGCGCTCGGCTACCGCGGCATCACCACCGCGGAGCTGATCGACCTGTGGCGCGCCAAGGTGACCCCCGACTTCATCCGCGCCGTGCGCGACAGCGGCGCGGGCCCCACCACTCCCGAATCCCTCATCCGCCTGAGAGAGCGGGCACGCGAAGCGATGGCGCGCCCGGGAAAGAAGCAGGACTCGTAATCACACAGAGGCACAGAGATGAAGTCGTCTCTGTGCCTCTCTGTGAGCGCTTCCGGTCCGTCTGCGCCACCCGCCGTGCCGGTTTAAGTCGGCATCTGGCCGCAGGTTCGGGACATACCTACGTTCGGGCAGATGAACGGCTCCGCATTGAAAAACCCAATGTGATAGGTTATTGTTGAACATGCCGACGGTCTACGTCGTCGATGGGTTCACCGTGGTGGTCTACACACGGGATCACCGCCCGCCCCACGTACACGTCTTCCATCAAGACGGCGAAGCCATCATCGCGATCGGAGAATCAGGGGACGATCCCACGCTGCGCGAGGTGCACCACCTGCGCACGCGGGAAGTGGTGCGGGCGCTGGAGATCGTGCGGGAGAATCAGACTGCTTTCCGCGACGCGTGGAGGGAGTATCATGGATATTGAGGCAGCGGTGGACCCGGCGCTCTCGCGCCAGATCGCGGAAGCCCGCCTCGCGGGGCACCGCGCGCTGCGGTGTGAGCCGCGCGCCACGTCCGCCGCGTACGATGTGGCGACCAGCGAAGTCCGTGTTCAGCTTCACAATGGAGCGTCGTTCGCGATACCAGTACGCATGCTCGATGAGCTCGTCGGGGCTCGCGACGAAGATCTCGCCGGTGTGAGGGTCCCCCCCTCCGGGTTCGGGATCGAGTGGCCTGCCCTCGACGTGCACATTTCATTGGCGGGGGTGCTGGAAGCGGCCTTCGGAAGCGTCGTGCGAAGCGGAATCGCACGGAAAGCCGGCTCCACCCGCAGCAGCGCGAAGACACGCGCGGCCCGTGAGAACGGGAAAAAGGGCGGCCGGCCACGCAAAGCAAAGAGCGAGTAATACACAGAGGCACAGAGACGACTTCATCTCTGTGCCTCTGTGTCTCTGTGTGAGCCCAATCAGTCCTCCGCCACCCGCTCCATCTCGGGGATGCGCCAGGCCGCGGCGAGGGTCAGGACGCCCAGGATCGCGATCCCCCAGAACACGACGTGAAGGCTCTGCGACAGGCCCTCGCGCAGCAGCGCGAGCACGTCGGCGGGGAGGCCGGGGCCGGACTCGCCCATCAGCGCCTGGATGCTGTCCAGCGAGACGCGGCCTTCGAGGCCCTCGCGGCGGATGTAGCGCGCCATCATCAGGTTGAGGATGCCGCCGAAGAGGGCGGCGCCCAGCGCGTTCCCCAGGATGCGCATCAGCATGTTGGAGGCGGTGGCCACGCCGCGCTGGTTCCAGGGGACGCTGCTCTGGATGGCGACCAGCGTGGTGCTGGTGACGAGGCCCAGCCCCACCCCCATCACGAACGAGCCGATCCCCGCCGGCACCGCCCCGAAGCCCGCCAGCAGCGCGATCAGGAACGCCCCGGCCAGCACCGACGCCCCGCCGATCCGCGCCAGCCGCACCACGCCCGTGGTAATGATGCGCCGCCCGCCCACGAACGCCGCCAGCGGCCACCCCAGCGTCATCGCGGAGAGGGCGAAGCCCGCCATCAGCGCGGAGCCGCCCAGCACCCCCTGCACAAAGGTGGGGAGGAAGGTGACGATGCCGATCAGCATGATTCCCGAGAGCAGCGTGGCGATGTTGCCGTAGCGGATCAGCCCGTCGCTCCACAGCTCCATCTGCATCAGCGGGTCGGGCGCGCGGCGCTCCTGGCGGATGAAGAGGAAGAAGGCGATCACGAACACGGCGAAGAGCGGCGCCACGGCGGCGGCGCCCCACGCGCTGGCCTGCGTGAGCCCCAGCATCAGCGACCCCACGCCCACCAGCAGGAGCAGCGCCCCCGGGTAGTCGATGGTCCGCTTCTTCACCTCCAGCCCCTCGTGCAGGTACAGCGCGACGATGGCGATGGAGGCGATCCCCAGCGGCACGTTGACCCAAAAGATCCACGGCCACCCGATGCTGTGCACCAGCAGCCCGCCCGCCAGCGGACCCACGATGGACGAGATCCCCCACACGCTGGAGATGTAGCCCTGGATGCGGCCGCGCTCTTCAAGCGTGTACAGGTCGCCGGCCAGGGTGGTGGTGATGGGCTGCACCGCGCCGGCGCCCAGGCCCTGCAGGAAGCGGTAGCCGACCAGGGCGGTCATCGAGTGAGCGAAGCCGCACAGCACGGAGCCCACCAGGAGCACCACCACGCCCCCGATGAACACCGGCTTGCGCCCCACCAGGTCCGACAGCTTGCCGAAGATGGGGATGGCGATGGCCTGCATGAGCAGGTACGACGAGAAGACCCAACTGTAGAGCGCGAAGCCGCCCAGCTCCGCGGCGATGCTGGGCATGGCCGTGGCGACGATGGTCCCCTCGATGGCGGACATGAACATCGCCAGCAGGAGGCCGCTGAAGACGAGCGTGCGATGGGTGGTACGTTCCTTCACCTTTCTGGACCCGACAAAAGTGGAGCCCGGCCCACCGGAGTGTCCGGAGGGCCGGGATCGCGCGGCGCGTTGCACCCTCCGTACCGCGGGGAACCGCGGGCTCACACAGAGGCACAGAGACACAGAGAGGCGTCGAGGTCAGTTCCCCTCGATCTTCCAGACCGCGGCGCTGGCCGCGTCGCGGGCGCGGCGGAGGATGAAGGAGGCCGGCCGGTCCACTGCCAGCGGGGCGTTCGCGTGGAGGAAGAGCCCCGCCGCTTCCACCGTGTCGCGCGCGGCGGCGTCGGCCAGGTCGCCGACCTCCACCACGCGGCCGCCGCGCAGCGCCAGGGGGTCGGCGTACTGGATCATGACGTCGGCGCGGTAGGGCTCCAGGCCGGGGACCACGATGAGCGGTCCCCGCACCAGCACGTCGTTCACCGGACGGCCGTTCTCGGGGAGCGTCTCGTACGGGGCGGGGGAGGCGGACGCGTAGCCGCCGGTGGCGATGGCGTCCAGCGCGGTGAGGAGCGCCACGAAGTTGACGCGGCGCAGGTGCTGCTTCTCCGGATCGTTCCGCCACCCGCCGGACTCGATCAGCACCGTGCTCGTCCCCCAGCTCTGCATCAGGTCGCCGAAGGCGCGGGGGTTGAAGGTGTCGTCGTAGCGCGTGATGTGGCCGGCCACCAGCGGCTCGGCGGCGGCGCGCACCACGGCGGCGACCCGCTTGGCGCGCATGCGCACGGCGTTGTCATCGCCGCCCTGGTTGTACGGCGGGGCGAGAAGGGCGATCGCGGCCAGGCGGTCGCTGCTCCCCACGCGCGCGCGCACGTCCTGGTCGTGCAGGTTGAAGCCGAAGTCGGGACGAAACCGCTGCTGCATCCCGCGCAGGATGCGGGCTTCGGGGGTGGAGAGGGCGCGCGCGTCGCGGTTGATGTCGATGGCCAGCGCGTTGCGCCGCTGGAAGCGCTCGGCGCCGTCCGGGTTCAGCATGGGCACGGCCTCGATGCTCAGCCGCTCCGCCAGCCGCCGCGCGCGCGGGTCGTCCGGCGCCTCGGCCAGGAAGCGGAACAGGTCCGCGAGCGCCATCGTCGCCGTGGACTCGTTGCCGTGCATCTGCGACCAGAGCAGGACCTTTGTGGGCCCGCCGCCGAAGCGGACGCGGTAGATGGGCCTCCCCTCGGCCGAGCGGCCGGCCTCGTCGCGCTCCGGCCCGCCGGGCGCGTCCACCACCGGGCCCAGCGCGCTCCACAGCTCCTGGTGCGTGAACTCGCGCTTCGCGATGGCGGGGATGCGGTAGCGCTCGTGGAGCCGGGTGAGCTCGCCCGTGTCCGCCGCGCGGAGCGGCTCCATGCGCGGCGAGCGGGCGCACGCGGAGAGCGCGAGGAGCAGGATGATGCCGCGGGTGCGCATGATCGAGTAGGTTTGTGGGATGAGATTCTGGAAACGGGGCTCACACAGAGGCACAGAGACACGGAGAGCGGGCTTCCTCTGCGTGTGCGCGCTCGTGGTGGCGTGCTCGCCCGCGCCCGAGCGCAAAGTGCGGGAGCGGGCGCCCGCGCGACAGGTGCCCGCCGCGCCGCCCGCCGCACCCGCGCCTCCCGCGCGTCCGCGCACGGCCGCACCGGGCGAGGTGGGGATGAGCGAGAGGGTGGGCGCGGAGCTGGACCGCGTGGTGGCGGCGGCCATCGCGGGCGGGGCCACGCCGGGCGCGGCCATCGCGGTGGGGCGGCGCGGCCGCGTGGTGGTGAGCCGCGGATACGGGCGCACGGACTGGGCGGCGGGCGCGCCGGCGGCCACGGACAGCACGCTGTACGACCTCGCGTCCCTCACCAAGGTGGTGGCGACCACCACGGCGGCGATGATGCTGGAAGAGCGCGGGGAGCTGGAGCTGGACCGCCCCGTGGCGAGCTACCTCCCCGGCTTCCACCCGCGCATCACCCCGCGCATGCTGCTGACGCACACCAGCGGGATCCGCTCCAACCACCACCTGTACCGCGAGACCAGGGGGCGCGAGGAGTACCTGAAGCACATCATCGCCAAGCCGCTGGCCCGCCCGCCGGGCACCCGCAGCGTCTACGACGACTGGAACATGGTGGTGCTGCAGCTCGTGATGGAGCGGATCACGGGCCAGCCGCTCGACCGCTGGGTGGGCGAGCACGTCTTCGGTCCGCTGGGGATGCGGGACACGCGCTACAATCCCGCGCCATCGCTCCGCCCGCGCATCGCTCCCACCGAGATCCAGGCGTTCCGCGGCGGCAAGGTGTGGGGCGAAGTGCACGACGAGAACGCGTGGGCGCTGGGCGGCGTGGCCGGCCACGCGGGCCTCTTCTCCAGCGCGCGCGACCTGGCCGTCTTCGCCGCGATGATGCTGAACGGCGGCGAGCACGGCGGCGTGCGCCTCCTGCGCCCCGAGTCCATCGCCCGCTGGACGACCCCCCAACCCGGCGCGGGAACCCGAGCCCTCGGCTGGGACACGCGCCCCCGCCGCGTCTTCGGCCACATGGGCTTCACGGGCACCTCCATCTGGATGCACCCGGAGCAGGACCTCTTCATCATCCTGCTCACCAACCGCGTGAACCCGACCCGCGACAACCGCAAGATCGCCCCCCTCCGCGCCGCCGTCACGGGCACCGTGCGCAGATCCGTGCGCTAGCCCTCTCTCTGTGTCTCTGTGCCTCTGTGTGAGCTACCGGGGCCCCGGTAGGTGGATCGGGACTGGCTCGCTTCTCGCGAACGTGGGACGCGTTCCGGAAGGCCGTCCCCGGTACCCGATCGGCGATGCTGCGCAACCTCACACTACGCTTCGGCGCCGGTCCCGGCGAGCCCCCGCTTACGTTCGCGCCGGGGCCGATGACGGTCTTCGTGGGCCCCAACAACTCCGGCAAGAGCCTGGCGCTGCGCGAGCTGGAGTCGCTCATCGAGAGCGGCGACCCGTCGCTGCTCCACATGGTGCGCTCCATCCTCCCCCGCCTGCCGGACGCGGACACCGTGGAGCGGATGGTGAGGTCGCGCGCCGCCGAGGGCGACCCGCCGGCCGACGGCACCGTGCGCGTGCAGCGGTTCTCCGCGCGCGACGACGGGGTGGGGAGGCGCGCCACCGACGTGAGCGAGCCCCCGCCCGAGCACCTGGTGGACCTGGCCGCGCTGCGCGGCGCGGTGGAGCAGGAGACGCTGAGCGGCGAGGAGTTCCGCCGCGTGTGCCGCGACTTCCTCTCGCTCTTCGCCCTGCGGCTGGACGGGCAGACGAGGCTGGCGCTCACCCAGCCGCGCCCGGCCGCCGGGCCGCTGGCCAACCACCTGGCCGTGCTCTTTCGCGACCACGCCGCCCGCGAGCGCATCCGCGAGATCACGGCGGACGCGCTGGGGCTCCACTTCACCATCGACCCCACCGGCGTCCCCCACCTGCGCATCCGCATGGCCGAGCGCCCGCCGCTGGACCTGGCGGAGGAGCAGGCGCTGGACGACCGCGCGCGCGCCTTCCACGGCCGCGCCCACGACATCGCGGGGCTCAGCGACGGGGTGCGCGCCTTCACCGGCCTCACCGCCGCCGTGATGAGCGCGGACTACCGGCTGATGCTGGTGGACGAGCCCGAGGCGTTCCTCCACCCCCCGCTCATCCGCAAGCTGGGAAAGCGCCTCACCGAGCTCGCCGCCGAGCGCGGCGCCAACCTGCTGGCCTCCACGCACTCCCCCGAGTTCGTGATGGGGTGCATCCAGAGCGGCAAGCGGGTGAACATCGTGCGCCTCACCTGGCGCGCCGGGCTCGCCACCGCGCGCCTGCTCTCCGACCACAAGCTGGAGACGATGATGCGCGACCCCCTCCTCCGCTCCACGGGAGTGCTGGGGGCGCTCTTCCACGAGGGCGCCATCGTGTGCGAGGCGGACGCGGACCGCGTGTTCTACGCCGAGATCAACGAGCGCCTGCTGGGCGCGCGCGCCAGGGGTGCGGACGGCTGCGTCTTCCTCAACGCCCAGAACAAGCAGACCATCCGCCGCATCGTGCGCCCGCTGCGCGAGATGGGCGTGCCCGCCGTGGCCCTGGTGGACCTGGACATCCTCAAGGGCAAGGACGACTTCCGCGAGCTGATGCGCGCCGCCTTCGTCCCCGCCGTGTTCTGGGAGCCGTGGGAGGAGCGCCGCAAGCGCATCCACCAGGAGATGAAGAACGACGACTACAAGGCCGGCGGCATCTACACGCTCCCGCGCGAGGCGCGCCTGCAGGCGAACGCGCTCCTCTCCGGCCTGGCCGAATACGGCCTGTTCGTGGTCCCCGTCGGCGAGCTGGAGAACTGGCTGCCGGAGATGGAGGTGGGCGGGCACGGCCCCGAGTGGCTCACACAGCTCTTCCACCGCATGGGCACCGACCCCAACTCCCCCACCTACCACCGCCCTTCCGGCGGCGGCGTGTGGAAGTTCATGCAGGGCGTCGCCGCCTGGATCGCCGACCCCCACCGCCGCGGCATGGCCGACGAGGTCATCGACGTCGACCACCAGCTCTCCCCTCCAGACGACGCCGAGCTGGCCGCCTGAACGGCACGAAGCCGTCTCTGTGCCTCTGTGCCTCTGTGTGAGTCCAATCCGTTCAGCGGATGCGCACCCGCACCGGCCTCGACGCGCCTTCCGCCACCGCGCGGTGCTGCTCGTCTGACCAGGAGAGGCGCAGCGTCTGCTCGCCGCGCGGGAGGGCCGCGACGGTCCAGCGGTAGCGGGTGCCGCCCAGCGGCTGGATGTCGTTGCCGCCGGCCATCAGCTCCGTGCCCCCCACCAGGAGGTGCACGTGGCGGCCCGCGGCGTTCCACCCCGATGGCCCGGCGGTGAGCGGCACGCCCGCGTCGAACACCACGGCGAGGGGGAGGGCGGCCTCCGCGCCGTCGCGCGGCTCCTGCACGGCCAGTTGGGGTACGGAGGCGGGGGCCGCTGCGCCGGTGTCCGCATCGCCGCCGCGCAGGAGAAAGAAGAGGGCGAGCACGGCAAGCGCCGCCCCGATGATGCCGTACACGCGGTCCGCCTTCCGGGGATCGCCGCTGGCTGCCTGGTCGTCCATCGCCTGCCCGTTGTGGATCGGTGTGCCGGCCGCCCTGGCCCGCGCGGGGTAAAGATGGGGAGGCGCGGGCCCCCGCGCGAGCCCCGGGTTGCAGCAAAACGGGCCGTGGGCTAGTGTTACGAACACCGCGCCCGCCCGCCCCGGGGCGCTCACTTCCTGCCACACCCACGCGTGCCAGAGCCGATCCTCCGCCGCATCCGCGCGGCCGTCTTCCTCGCCGTCGTACTGGCGGCGATGGGGCTCCCCGCGCCCCTTTCCGCGCACACGCGCCTCGCGTCGTCGTCGCCCGCGCAGGGCGACACGGTGGGGGCGGGGCTGGCGCGCATCGGCATCCGCTTCACCCGCCCGGTGGAGGCGGAGCTCACGTCGCTCACGGTGCTCCTTGGGCGCGACACCGTGGCGCAGGGGCCCGCCACCCTCGTGGCCGGATCGGAGGGGAAGGAGTTCACATTCGCCCTTCCCCCGGCGCTGGCGGCGGGCGGCTACACGGTGGCGTGGCGCACCGCGGGGGCCGACGGGCACATCATCCGCGGCACCTTTGCCTTCGTGATGCGGCCGGCGCCCACCGCCGCGTCCGCCCCCGTCGCGCCCATGCCGGCCCCTCCCGCCAGCGCGCCGGACCTGGACCTGGACGAGTCGTCCTCTTCCGACTCGGCGCTGGCGGTGCTGGTGCGCTGGGCCGGGTACCTTGCGCTCCTGGGGATGGTGGGCGCCGCGGGGTTCGAGCTGGGCGTCGTCCTCCCGCTGCGCCGCCTGCACGCGCACGACCTGGTGACCTCGCGCGCGGCGTACGGGGCGTGGCTCCTGGCCGCGGGCGCCGCCGCGCTCTCGGTGCTGCTGCTGGTGGTGAGGCTGTGGATGCAGGCGGCGATGGCGTTCGGCGCGGCGGACGCGCTGGACCCGGCGCGGCTGGGCTCGCTGCTGCGCAACACCGTGTGGGGGACGGCGTGGGTGCTGCAGGCGCTCGCCACCGTCGCCTTCTTCATCGGGCTGCTGGTGGCGCGCGCGCCCCACGGCCGCACCATCGGGTGGATGGGCGCCGCCGTGGGGGCCGTGATCCTGTGCGCCGTCCCCGCCCTCTCCGGGCACGCGGCGGCGGTGGAGGAGCGCACCGGCGTGGCCATCCTCAGCGACACGGTGCACGTGCTGGGCGCGGGGGTGTGGCTGGGGACGCTGGCGGTGCTGATCGCCGCCGGGCTACCGGCCGCGCTCTGGGCCCGCGACGCGGGCGGCACGGCCGCCTTCGCCGCGATGGTCAACCGCTTCTCGCCCGTGGCGCTGGTCGCCGCCGCGCTGGTGGGCGCCACCGGGGTGATCAACGCGCTTTTCCACGTCACCGCCCCCGCGCAGCTTTGGACCACCTCGTACGGCCAGTTCCTCCTGGCCAAGCTGGCGCTCCTCACGGTGGTGGTGGCCACGGGCTTCTACAACTGGCGCCGCGTCCGCCCCGTCCTGGGCGACGAAGCCGGCGCCCTCCGCCTGCGCCGCTCCGCCCGCGTGGAGCTGCTGGTGGGCGGCGCCGCCGTCCTCGTCACCGCCATCCTGGTAGCGCTCCCCACGCCGACCTGATCCGGCACTCCCTCTTCAACGGTGAACGCATGGCCACGAACGCGAAGCAACAGGCGATGGAGATCATCGAACGGCTCCCGCACGACGCCAGTATCGAGGAGGTGATGGAGAACCTCTATTTCCTCACCAAGGTGCGCCGTGGACTGGCGCAGATCGATGCCGGGCAGGTAGTCTCGCACGAGGAAGCAAAGCGGCGGCTCGGCCGCTGATGCGGATCGAGTGGTCGGAGCAGGCCCTTCAGGACGTGGGGGAGATCCGTGGCTTCATCGGCCGGGATGCCCCGATTTTCGCCGAGCTCTTCCTCGACAGGATCATCGAAGCCCTGGAGCAACTGGCCGCCTTCCCCGAATCTGGACGCGTGGTCCCGGAGTTCGCCCGCCCCGCCCTGCGCGAGGTGATTCGGGGAAGCTACCGCATCGTGTACCACGTCCGGCGAGACGCCGTCTACATCGTCACCGTTTTCCATACCGCGCGCCTCCTCGGGCCTGAGCGCGTTTCGGAGCTGGGCTGAAGACACAGAGGCACAGAGATGAAGTCGTCTCTGTGCCTCCGTGTCTCTGTGTGAGCCCGGTGTTGCCCAAAGATTGCGGAGGAGCGGGCGCATGAATCCCATCCTGCTGATGTGCGCCCTGGCCGCCGCGCCACGCCCGGACACGGTGCCCGTGGCGCTGGACACCCTCGCCGTGACGGTGCTGCGGGTGCCGCTGCCGCTGCGGCGCGCGCCGTACGCCGTGAGCGTGGTGGCCGGGCCGGAGCTCACGCGCGCTCGGCCGGGGCTGGCGCTCAACGAGGCGCTGGTGGCGGTGCCCGGGGTGCAGGTGGACAACCGCTTCAACTACGCGCTGGGCGAGCGGATCTCCATCCGCGGCTTCGGGGCGCGGGCGCAGTTCGGCGTGCGGGGGGTGCGGGTGCTGGTGGACGGCATCCCCGCCACCCTCCCGGACGGGCAGACGACGCTCAACCACGTGGACCCCGCGCTCCTGGGCTCCGCCGAGGTGATCCGCGGGCCGGCGGCGGCGCTGTACGGCAACGCCTCGGGCGGCGTCATCCGCCTCGCCACCCTCCCCCCGCCAAGCGCGCCACTCTCCGCCGAGGCGCGCGCCGTCGCGGGCAGCGACGGGCTGCTGCGCACCCAGGGGAGCGCGGGCGGCCGCTCGGGCCGCTTCTGGTACCGCGCGGACGCGTCGCGCCTGCGCTACGAGGGCTTCCGCGCCCACGCGGCCGCCGAGAACCTGCTGGGCGGCGGCGTGCTGGCCTACCGCCGCGGCGGCGACGAGGTGCGCGTCACCGGGCGGTTCGTGCGCTACGACGCGCTCAACCCGGGCTCGCTCAGCGACTCGCTGCTGCGCGTGGACCGCGACCAGGCCTTCGCCAACAACGTGCGGCAGCGCACGGGCGAGGAGGGGCGTCACGCGCAGGTGGGCGCCACCTGGGAGCACGCCGTGGGCGCGGGCGCGCTGGAGGTGGCCGGATACGCCCTCACCCGCTCGCTGGACAACCCGATCCCCGACCGCATCATCGGCCTGGACCGCCGCGTGGGCGGGGTGCGCGCCTCGCTCACCGGCCGCGCGGGCGCGGGCGCCGCGTCGCTGCGCTGGACGGCGGGGGCGGAAACGGAAGTGCAGCGGGACGACCGCCGCAACCACGCCAACCAGGCCGGCGAGCGCGGCGCCCTGCTGCTGGACCAGCGGGAGCGGGTGAGGTCGCGCGCCGTGTTCGGGCTCGCCACCCTGTCGCTGGCGGGGCGGGTGGACGTCCTGGGTGCCCTGCGCCACGACGGCTTCCTCTTCTCCGCGGACGACCGCTTGGTGGCGGCGGACAACCCCGACGACTCGGGGTCGCGCCGGCTGGGCCACTGGAGCCCCACGCTGGGCGTGTCGGTGTCCGCGCTCCCGGGCGTGTCGCTGTACGCCAACTACGCGCACGCATTCGAGACTCCCACCACCACCGAGCTCGCCAACCGGCCGGAGGGGGCCGGCGGCTTCAACCCGGAGCTCGATCCGCAGGTCACAGACTCGTACGAGGCGGGGAGCAAGGCGGCGCTGGGCCCGCTGCAGCTCCAGGCCGCCGTGTACACCGCGCGCATCCGCGGCGAGCTGATCGGCTTCCAGGTGCCGTCGGCGCCGGACCGCACCTTTTTCCGCAACGCGGGCCGCTCCCGCCGCCGCGGCGCCGAGCTGAGCGCCGCCTTCGCGCCGCGCGAGGGCCTCTCCGCGCGCGCGGCGTACAGCTACACGGACGCGCGCTTCGTGGAGTACGCCGCGGGCGGCGCCGACCTGTCCGGCATCCGCGTCCCCGGCATCGCGCCGCACCGGTGGGAGGGCACGCTGAACGTGGCCAGCCCGCGCGGCCCCTTTGCGGGCATCGACGCGCGCCGCGTCTCCTCCATCCCCGTGCGCGACGACGACCGGGCGGGCGCCCTCCGCTCCCCCGCGTACTCGCTGGTGGACGTGCGCGCGGGCTGGGACGAGCTGCGCGTGGGCTCCACCCGCATCACCCCCTCCGCCGGCATCACCAACCTGTTCGGCGCGCGCTACAACTCATCGGTGGTGGTGAACGCCTTCGGGCGGCGCTTCTACGAGCCGGGTCCGAGGCGCGCCGTGTACACCGGCCTCACCGTGTCGGTGCGGTAACGCAGCCCGCGATGTGACGCCCGTGGCGCGGGTTTCGCAGCCGCGCCCGGCCGTCCCCGCGCGTTGCGGAGACCTCTTTTCTCGACCAGGAGGCACCCATGAAGCACCTCGTACCGCGTCCCGTCCTCGCGCTGCTGGCCCTCGTCCTGGCGCTGGCGACGGGTGCCTGCGCGTCCACCTCCGGCGCGCGGGGCGAGTCCGCGGGCAGCGGGCAGGGCGTGGCGATCCAGGTGGAGAACGACAACACCCCGTCCAGCGACCTTACCGTGTACATGGTGACCCAGAGCGGCAACCGGCAGATCCTGGGCTCCGTGCCTCCCAACCGCACGGTCACGCTTAACTACGACGGCCCGGTCGGCGGCGGGCAGTTCCGCCTGCTGGCCCGCCCCAACGGCGGCCGCGACATCGTCAGCAACCCGTTCGCGCTCGGCGGCGTCACCCGCATGCGCTGGTCGCTGCAGTCCAACATCGCGGTGCCGGTGGACTGACTTTGGCCTCACACAGAGACACAGAGGCACAGAGACGACTTCATCTCTGTGCCTCTGTGTCTCTGTGTGAGCCCCTTCTGTTCAGGGTGCCAGCAGCCGCTCCACCTCCTGTACCACGCGCCTGGGCTCAACGGGCTTGCTCAGGTACCCGTCGCACCCCGCGTCCGTGGCGCGCTGGCGGTCTTCGGCCATGGCGTGGGCGGTGAGGGCGATGATGGGGATGGCCGCCGTGGCCGCGTCGCCCTTGAGGATGCGCGTGGCCTCCCAGCCGTCCATCCCCGGCATCGCCACGTCCATCAGGATCAGCGCGGGAAGGATCTCGCGGGCGATGCGGATCCCCTCCTCGCCCGTTTCCGCTTCGGCCACCCCGTAGCCCACGTGGCGAAGGATGGTGCCGTAGATGGTGCGGTTGTCCGGGTTGTCCTCCACCAGGAGGATGGTCGAAGCTGCCATGTTCTCTTGCGGCGGAGGTGTGCGGCGGATTTCAGGCCGCGCCGCCTCCGCAAGAAGCGCGCGTGCAACGGGACAGCCTTCCCCGGGGTACGCACGCGGGATAGACTGGACCGTGCAAACGCGGGTGCTCCGCAATCGATCTCCAAAGGTAGCCCATGCCCGACGCAAGCCCATCGCTGACCCGGCAGCTTTTCACCGGGCAGATCGACGACAACATCCTGTTTCCGTATCCCCGCATCTCCGAAGACGAGGACCAGCGCGTCACGGAGTTCCTGGGCCGGCTGCGCGCGTACCTGGACGCCAACCTGGACCGTGAGTGGATCGACGAGCACGAGCGTATCCCGGACGAGGTGATCCAGGGGCTGCGCGAGATCGGGCTGTTCGGCATCTCCATCCCCGTGGAGTACGGGGGGATGGGGCTGTCGCAGAGCGCGTACTGCCGCATCTTCGAGTTCGTGACCGGCTACGACACCGGGCTCGCCATCATGCTGGGCGTTCACCTTTCCATCGGGATCAAGGGGATCCAACTGGCGGGGAGCGACGAGCAGAAGCGCCTCTACCTTCCCAGAGCCGCCACGGGCGAGTGGTTCGCCTCCTTTGCCCTCACCGAGCCGGAGGCGGGGAGCGACGCCAACGGCATCCGCACCCGCGCCGCGCTCTCGGCGGACGGGCGGCACTGGGTGCTGAACGGGGACAAGATCTGGATCGGCAACGGCTCCTTCAGCCAGGTGATCGTGGCCTTCGCGCAGACGCCGGTGGAGAGGGCGGGGAAGACGGTGGACCGCGTGACCGCCTTCATCCTGCGCCCGGACATGCCGGGGTACGAGCGCGGCGCCGTGCTGCGGAAGATGGGGGCGCGCGGCTCCAACCAGGCCGAGCTCCACTTCCGCGACCTGCACGTGCCGGTGGAGAACGTGCTGGGCGAGGTGGGCGACGGGTTCAAGCTGGCGATGAGGATCCTCAACTCGGGCCGCCAGGGGCTGAGCGCGGGGGCCGCGGGGGGCGTGAAGCAGTGCCTGCGGATGGCCACCGAGTTCGCGCGCGGGCGCGAGCAGTTCGGCAAGCCCATCGCCCAGTACGAGCTGATCCAGGGGAAGCTGGCCGCCATGGCCGCCGACGCGTACTCGGCCGAGAGCGTGGCCTACCTCACCACCGGCCTGGCCGACCGCGGCGACGTGGACTACGCGCTGGAGTCGGCCGCCGCCAAGGTGTGGAACAGCGACGCGCTGGACCGCGCGGTGGACGACCTGGTGCAGATCGCGGGCGGGCGCGGCTTCGTGAAGGGGTACCCGTACGAGCGGATGTACCGCGACGCGCGCATCACCCGCATCTTCGAGGGCACCAACGAGATCCTGCGCCTCTTCGTGGGCCTCAGCGGGATGCAGGAGCCCGGCGAGTACCTCAAGGCCATCGGCAAGGCGCTGCGGGCGCCGGTGAAGCAGTTCGGCCTCCTCAGCGAGTTCGCCACGGACCGGGTGCGGCTGGCGCTGGGCGGCGGCGAGCCGGCCATCGAGGGCGACGTGCACCCCTCCATCCAGCGCCACTTCGACTACCTGGTGGACCACACGCGCGACCTCCGCATCTCCACCGAGCGCATGATCCGCCGCCACGGCCGCGACATCGTGGACCGCCAGTTCGTGGTGGCGCGCATCGCGGACATGGCCATCGAGCTGTACGTGCGCGCCGCCGTGCTCTCGCGCACCCAGGCGCTGCTGGAGGCGCACGACGCGGGCGTCGCGCAGTCGCCCCCCCTCACCAGCACGCGCGTGATGCTGGACGAGGCCTCCGTCACCCGCATCCTGCGCCTCTGCGACCTGGCCTGCCAGCGCTCCGGCCTGCGCTTCCGCACCGCCCGCGAGTCGCTCAACGACGGCCGCGACTCCCTCCTGCGGGCCGTCGCGGCGGACGTCATCTAACAGGGCTCACACAGAGACACAGAGGCACAGAGGAGATGTTCTTCCTCTGTGCCTCTGTGTCTCTGTGTGAGCCCTGTTTTTTACTTTTCCAACACCAGGAACTTGACGTCGTCCTTGCCCATCTCGGTGAGCCAGGTCACGAGCTCGCCGATCTTCTCGGGCGGCAGCGTGCCGCGCGCGCCGGCCACGCGCTTGGTGACGCGCAGCTCGCGGCCGGTCTGGGCGAACTCGGCCGTGTAGGTGCCAAAGGTGCTGGTGGTGCTCACGTTCTGGGGCAGGCGCGCCCGGTACCCTTCCGGCAGCGTCACGCGCAGCTCGTTCACCGACTCCACGGGGCCGATCACCGACGCCACGTCGATGGGGAAGCGGCGGGGCTTGGGCGCGGCCTCCAGCTCGGCGATCAGCTCGGTGGAGGAGCCGTTGCCCATGGGGAGAGTGAGGATCAGCGTGCCGCCCGAGAGCGACGCGGCGCGGCCCCCGCTCACCCACACGCGGGTGCGTGGCTCGGCGCGCAGGTCGCGGCCGTCAAAGAACTCCACGCTGTCCGCCCTGGCGCCCTCGAACAGCGCCTGCGCCACCGAGCGGCCCACCTCGTCGCGCTCCTTGGCCGAGAGCGGGGCGGAGAAGGCGTTGCGCAGCGGGTACTGCATGGCCCCGGCGGAGCGGCTGGTGGTGGTGCCGCGAAAGATCCCCTGCGCGTCCATCTCGCCGATCGTGATCCGCTCCACGCGGTTGGCCGAGGGCGCGTCCAGAGGGAAGCGCACGGGCTCCGCGCGGCCGTCGGGGTGCACCACCAGCCCGAACTCGCCCTGGTACGACGGATAGACCGAGCCGAACGGGGTGAGCGCCGAGGTCAGGTCCAGGTACGTGTACCCAGGGCGCCCCGGCACCTCCACCGCCGCGATCATGTGGTCGAACTGGTTGACCGAGGGGAAGCGCTCGTCCACCCCGCCGCCGGAGGAGAGGAGCACGGGATAGGCGTTGATGCCCATCTTGCGCGCCAGCGCCACGAACAGCGTCGCCTTGTCCTTGCAGTCGCCGTACTGCGTCTCCAGCACCGACGCCGGCATGCGCGGCTGGTACCCGCCGATCCCCAGCGAGAGGGAGACGTAGCGCAGGTCCTGCGCGATCCAGCGGTGCAGGGCGCGCAGCGAGTCTTCGCGGGTGCGCGAGCCCTTCACCACCTCGGCGAGCTTGGCCTCCAGCGCCGGGGTGAGCTGGTAGCGGTCGCGCGACAGGTCGGCGTACCAGCGCCCGATCTCCGCCCAGCCCACGTTGCCGCCCACCTGGATGGACATGAAGACGCCGTTGGAGTCGGCCATGAAGGGCTCGCCCTCCAGCTTGGGGAGCTCGGAGGTGGCCCACTCGTACACGTGCCGCCCGCCGGCCACGCGGTCGCGGCGGCGGAAGGTGAGGTTGCGCTCCAGCAGCCGCGGCTTCAGCGAGGCCGGCAGGTCCAGCAGGTAGCGCGAGCGGCGCGTGGGGCGCCCCGTGTGAACGCTCCAACTGTCCAGGAAGTCGCCTTCCAGCACCGGCTTCAGCGACTCCACCGTGTAGCTGATGTCCACGATGGTGCCCGGCGCCACCCCGCCCAGCGACAGGCGGCGGATCTTCTGGTCCGTGTACACCGGCGCCGAGGTGGAGACGGGGGCCAGGCTCTCCTGGTCGTGCGCCGGCCGGTCGCTGATCACCTTCCCCGTGGCCGCGTCGATCACCTTGGCCCAGTTCAGCCGCAGCCGCTGGCGCGTGCCGTCGTACGAGAGGGTGCGCTCGCCCCACCCCTCCACGCCCTCCTGCGTGAGCACCTGGCCCACGTAGCGGTAGGTGCGCTCGCCGGTGCCGTCGGCCTCCAGCCGCACCACGCCGTCGTCGAGCAGCAGCACGGACGACTCGTCCGGGTAGTCCTGCGGCTTCACGGCCAGGCGGTAGAGGGTGTCGCTGCGCACCGAGGGGTCGCCCGCCTCGGTGATGCGCGGCGCCTGCCCGGCCAGGGCGGACGCCGCGAGCGGAACCGCCGCCAGGGCGGCGGCGAGATGTCGCGTGGAGAGCATGTGCTGGGAACGTGGGGGAAGGGAGCTGGGCTCGGGCGGCAATCTAAGCAGACCCCTGCCGCGCAACAACCTCCGCGCGGAACAGATGTCTACTCGCGCTTGCGGGCCGCCCGCTTCTTCGGCTTCTCCTCCACCTCCTCCACGGCGGCGGGCTCGTGCGGCACGGCATAGGGCTCCAGCACCTCCCCGTACTCGGGAAAGATGCCGGAGGGCGCCGGCACCTTCTTCTTCTCCACCAGCGACTGCAGCATCAGCGCGTTGGTGATCCCCTTGCCGCGGAAGTGGTTGTTGGTCACCACGTACACGTCTTCGGTGGCGGGCTGCTCCGCGATGTCGCGCACGCGCTCGGCCCAGGGCTTCAGCTCGCTGGCGGGGTAAAGGTAGTCGTAGCGCTCGTGCGGCTCCGCCTGGGCGCGGAACCAGTCCTGGTAGTTGCGGCCGTGCACCCGCACGTAGCCCACGCGCGAAGTGGCGTGCGCGCTGGGGGCGATGGAGTTGTCGAAGAGCGGCTGGTCGATGTTCACGAAGCCGATGCCGCGGTCCGCCAGCGCCTCGAAGAAGGCGGCCGTGTTCCAGCTCTCGTGCCTCACCTCCAGCACCAGCGGGAAGTCCTTGAAGGTGGTGGCCAGGTCGTCCAGCCATTCGCGGTTCTCGTCCGTGCGCCGGAACGACCAGGGGAACTGCAGGAGCAGCGCCCCCATCAGCCCCGCCTCCAGGATGGGGTCCATCCCGGCGCGCACCTCGCGCACCTCGTCCGCCGTCCACGCCGTCTTGCGGTGGTGGGTAAAGCGCTGGAAGAGCTTGGCGGTGAAGCGGAAGTCTGGCCGGTGCTCCACGCGCGCCACCCAGCTTCGCGCCGTCTTGGCCGTGGCCGGGCGGTAAAAGGTGGAGTTGACCTCCACCGTGGCGAAGTACTCGGCCATGTACTGGAGGGGATCGAACCCGCGCGGCTTCTTTTCCGGGTAAACGATCCCCGCCCAGTCCTTGTACGACCAGCCGGCGGGTCCGTAGCGGATCATCGAGTGCCTCCGGTGGCGTGTGGGTGGTGCTTCCGCCACGCCCGGGGTCAACTCCCATGCCACGCACGCGCGGAACGGCGAGGCCCACGCCGGCCGGGCTCAGCCGCCGTGCACCCAGGGGTCCGCGTCCATCCAGTCCGCGTCTTTGGGAGAGAAGTGGAAGACCACGCCGCCCCGCGACAGGAGGGGGATCAGCCGCTTGGCGCGCGCCTGCTCCATCGCGGGGCACCCGTCTGAGCGGCCGGCGTCGCCGTCGGCCACGTACGGGGCGCCGTGCACCACCACTCCGCGTGGGCGCGCCTTGTTGTTGAAGCGCCCCGACCTGCCGTCCATGCGCAGCCCGATGGACTTGTACGGCGCGCCGCCGGACTTGCCGCTGAAGGGGTACGTCTCCGCCGCCAGGTAAAGGCCCAGCGAGGTGGCGTTGCTCCCGGGCTTGTTGGAGAACCGGTGGGGCACCGCGTTGCGCACGTCGGACGAGCCGCCGCCGTGCGCCACGGCGAACGGGCCCTCCACCACCGCGAGCGCGTCCATGTCCAGCATCCAGCCGCGGCGCTTGCGGTTGTGGAGGCCGAAGTCCACGAAGTACAGGTAGGGCTTGCGCACGTCGGCGGAGTGCGCGGCACGGAAGCGGTAGTACGCCGTGAGCGCCCGGGGGAGCGCCTCGTGGTGGCTCAGCGGTGCCACGTGCGGGCCGAAAGCCGCCAGCGCCGCGTCCACCCGGGCGGGGAGGTCGTCAAAATCCAGCTCGCTCATCTGCGTCTCCGGGTTCAGCGGGGCACGAAGTCCCCGGCGTCAGCGTCGTACTTCCTCGTGCCGAGCACGCCCTCGTCCATCAGCCGGTCCACCTCGCGGCGCAGCACGGCGACGCGCTCCGGGTAGAGCGGCTTGCCGATCCTGAGCAGCGACTCCAGCGGGGTGGCGCTCCGGAGCGCGGTGATGATCTCCGGGCTCTTCGCCCGCCCCTGGTGCCGGATGTCGGAAACGACCAGGCACACCGCGTCGTCGGCCCCGTTCAGCCCGTAGCGCGCGGCGTACTCGGCCATCTTCCGGCGGAACAGCTTCACCCCTACCTCCACCTGCGCGGCCCGGTGAGCGGGGTCGTTCTGCGCCCAGTGGACGAAGCGGGCGGCCTGGATCACCTCGGTGTCCTCCACCTGGGCGCGGCTCGGGTTGAGGTAGTCCATCAGCCCGGCCGTGGATGCGTCCGACTCCAGCGGCACCGCGCCGGCGTCGGTCAGGCGCACGATGCGCCCTCCCTGCAGCCGCAGGTCGGGGAAGTACTCCGCCGCGAGCGGCAGCTTGAGCAGGGCGCGCAGGTAGAGCACGAAGTCGCCGCCGGGCACGTGCGCGGCGAACTGCAGGAAGGAGAAGGTGAAGCGCGCCCGGTCGTAGGTGTTGAGGGCGTGGTAGACCCCGCCCTCCGCCGCCGCGGTGGGGTGGATGAAGTCCGCCCAGAAGCCGTACGCATCCCGGTGGCGCGCGCGGTCGTACCGCTGTTCATCGTCGCCGCGGGTGTTCGCCAGCCCCTTGCCGCCCTGGTACCCCACGCGGCTGCCGATGAAGAAGCGGGTTCCGTCGATCTCTCCGAAGTACCTGTTGCCCTGCTCCAGCGAGAAGGTGACGATCTTCATGGCGGAGGCCCGGTTGCGGGGGCGGACGGGGCGCGGAGGAGTGCCGTGCCTGCGGATCTGGATGGACGCGGCGCCCGTTTTTCGCCGCGGCTACGATGCCACCGGCCGCAGGTACCCGGTGTGCACGAAGCCGGAGTGCTCCACCCCTCCCCCCACGGTGACGGAGGCCCACGGGATGCCCACGGCGGTGCCGCCCTTCTGGTGGTACGCGGTGGAGCGCAGGTGCACCACGCGGCCGTGCTCCAGCCGGTCCAGCCCGCGCGACTTGGCCGACGGCTCCTCGCGCAGGGTGAGCGTGCTGCCGGGGGTGTGGACGGCGTAGCGCGGACCCGCGTCCTCCCCGCGGTCGGGGACGAGGGGGTACAGCTCCTCCATGGGGAAGGCCGGTCCCGGATCGACCTTGCGTCCCACGGCCACGTCGTCGTGGCCGATGATGTCCACGATCGAGGGATAGGTGCGCACCAGCAGCGCGCACACCCTGCGGATGGCCTCCACCTGCGCGTCCGGGTACCGCTCCCACCGCCGCGTGATGCCCTCCGCCTTGTGCCGCGCCACGAGCGGGTTGGCCACGCCCACCTGCTGCGCGCGCACCCCGTAGTTTGCCGCGCATACGCCGAACGAGAACCCGCTGACGCGGCTGCGGCCCTTCCAGTTGCTCTTCCCCGCGTGCCGCGCGGCGCGGTGGAAGCCCACGCACTGCAGCAGCGTTCCGTCGCGCGCCACCATCACGTGGTAGCTGAAGCCCTTGGACTTCAGGTACTGGTGCGACTCGGCCACCGAGCCGCCCTCGGTGTAGTGGATCACGATGTAGCGGGGCTTGGCCAGCAGCGCGTCGTGCGCCAGCGGCTTCTGCGCTACGCCCACGATCTTGTGGTCTGCGATCTCCATGGATACGCTCGCGGAACGGGTGGGGCGCGCGGCGGGGCGTGGGGATGCTTCGGGGAACCCGGCAGGGGCGGAGCCGCGCGGGATGGGCGGCCGGGGGCACGAGGCGGATCGCAGAGTGTGGCGGATTGAGGGCGTTGTCAACGATCGTGGATCCGGCGCGGCGGCGCGGGCGCCGGACGGCCCTCACGGGGGCGAGAGGCGCCGCCCGGAAACCCGCGGGCCTCGTCCGCCGTACGTCCCCGCCACCGGACACGGGTTGCGGAGCCGCCGTCCGCGCGCGTAGATAACAGGGCCGCAGCCATTCTCCCCGCCACCACGCACGGAGCGCCTCCCATGGCCTTCTGGAAGGACTTCATCAAGAGCGAGCTCATCGACATCGTCGAGTGGCTCGACGACAGCAGCGACACGCTCGTATACCGCTTCGTACGGCACGAGAACGAGATCAAGAACGGCGCGCAGCTCATCGTGCGTCCGGGGCAGGCCGCCGTGTTCGTGGACCAGGGGCGCATCGCCGACGTCTTCTCCCCCGGCCGCTACGAGCTCACCACGGAGAACCTGCCGCTCCTCTCCACCCTGCGCGGCTGGAAGTACGGCTTCGACTCGCCCTTCAAGGCCGAGGTGTACTTCGTCACCACGCGGCAGATCACCAACCGCAAGTGGGGCACAAAGAACCCGGTGATGATGCGCGACGCCGAGTTCGGGCCGGTGCGGCTGCGGGCGTTCGGGTCGTACTCTATCAAGGTGGCGGAGCCGGGCAAGCTGATCGCGGAGGTCGCGGGCACCAGCGGCCACTTCACCGTGGACCAGATCGGCGACCAACTCCGCGACATGGTGACGGCGCGCTTCACCGACGCGCTGGGCGAGGCCAAAGTCCCCGTGCTGGACATGGCCTCCAACCAGGACGAGATCGGCGACCGCCTGATCTCGCGGATGCAGCCCGAGTTCGCCGCGTACGGGCTGGAGCTCACCAAGCTGCTGGTGGAGAACATCTCCCTCCCCGAAGAGGTGGAGAAGATGCTGGACCGCCGCACCAGCATGGGCGTGCTGGGCGACCTCAACGCCTACACCCAGTTCCAGACGGCGCAGGCGATGGAAAAGGCCGCCGGCACCCCCGGCAGCGCCGCCTCGGACGCCATGGGGATGGCGATCGGCTTCGGGATGGCCAACCGCATGGCGAACACGATGGGCGGCGCCCCCGCGGCACCCGCGCCGGCCGGCCCGCCGCCGCTCCCCGCCCAGCCCGCCTTCTTCGTGGCCGTGGACGGCGCGCAGACGGGCCCGCACGCCATGGACGCCCTGCAGCGCCAGGCCGCCGGGGGCTCGCTCACCGGCGCCACGCTGGTGTGGAAGCAGGGGATGGCCGCCTGGACGCCCGCCTCGGACGTCCCGGAGCTCGCCGGGCTGTTCGCTCCGCCGCTGCCGTAAAAACGAAGCTCACACAGAGACACGGAGGCACAGAGATCACTTCGTCTCTGTGCCTCCGTGTCTCTGTGTGAGGCCTTTTAGCAGGAAGCCGACGGCCAGCGTCGCCATGCCGGCGGCCACGGTGGCCGGCGCCAGAGACACGGCCAGCGCGGCGCACGCGGCCAGCCCGACCGCGGGGACGGCGTCCGGGAAGCGCTTGGCGGCGCGCGGCATGCGCAGCGCGGCCAGGTTGGCGATGCCGTAGTAGACCAGGATGGCGAACGAGGCGGCGGCGGAGATCCCCCGCAGCGTGCCCCACGCGGCCAGGCACCCGGCCGCCGCCCCCACCAGCAGCACGGCCCGCAGCGGCGCGCCGGTGCGGGGGTGGATCGTCGCCAGCGCGGTCGGCAGGTCCCCCCTCCGCGCCATGGCGAACACCATGCGGCTGAGCCCCAGGATCTGCGAGAGGAGCACGCCCAGCATCGCGGCCACCGCGCCCGCCGCCACCACCCGCTCCAATCCGGCCACCGGCAGGCGTCGCGCGGCGTCGGCCAGGGGGGCGGGGCTCGCGGCCAGTGCGGGCGCGCCGACGGCGCCCACCGCCGCCAGCGCGACTACGGCGTACAGCAGCAGCGCGAACGCCACCGTGATCCCGATGGCGCGGGGGATGGTGGTGCGCGGGTCGCGCACCTCCTCGCCCAGCGTGGCCACGCGCGCGTAGCCGGTGTACGCGAAGAAGAGGAGCGCCGCGCCCCGCATCACCCCGCCCGCGCCCGCCGGGGCGAAGGGGCGCAGCCGCGCCGCGTCGAATGAAGCGGCGGCCACGGCCGCGAACACCAGCAGCGACGCCACCGCCGCGCCCACCATCAGGAGGTTGGCGGCGGCCGACTTGCGCACCCCCCACGCGTTCAGCGCGGTGAACACGGCCACGGCGGCCACGGCCACGGCGCGCGGGGGCACGCCGGGGGCCAGCACGGACAGGTACGCGCCGAGGCCCAGCCCCACCGTGCCCGCGGCGGCGGCCTTGCTGGCCAGGAACATCCACCCCGCCGCGAAGCCGGCCCACGGGTGAAGCACGCGGTAGCCGTACTCGTACGTCCCGCCCGCCTGCGGATACTCCGCCGCGAGCTGGGCCGAGCTGAGCGCGTTGCACGCCGCCGCCACCCCCGCGATGGCCAGCGACACCAGGAACGCCGGCCCCGCGATCCCCGCCGCCACGCCGGTCACCACGAAGATCCCGGCCCCCACCACGGCGCCGATGCCGATGCCCACGGCGTCGGCCAGCCCCAGGGTGCGGGCGAGGGTGGATTGGGGATATGCGGGCGTGGACATAGATTACGGAACGCTCCTCTGTGTCTCTGTGTGAAGGGACCTTGAACCTGCCCCCCGGGGCGTGCCCCCGCAACGACGACGGAGTACCGGTTTGGCGAAGGACATCTTGGAGGCGCCCGGAGTGACCCGGGTGGACCTGCGCTGGCGCGGGCTGGTGGGGCAGGTGGCCGCGTACCTGCTGGCGGACGGCGGCGACCTCGCCGTGATCGACTGCGGGCCGGGGAGCACGCTCGGGGCGCTCGGGGGCGCGATCGAGGCAGCGGGGCACGATCCCGCCTCGCTCACGCACGTCCTGCTCACCCACGTGCACCTGGACCATGCGGGCGGGGCGGGCGGGCTGCTGCGGATGTCGCCGCGTGCCCGCCTGTACGTGCACCCGCGCGGCGCCAGGCACCTGCAGGACCCGTCGCGGCTCCTCACCAGCGCGGCGCGCATCTACGGCGACCGCATGGACGCGCTGTGGGGCACCATGCTCCCCGTGCCCGCCGAGCGCATGCGGGTGCTGCACGACGGCGACGAGGTGCGCGTGGGGCGGCGCGTGCTGCGCGCCCTGGACACACCGGGCCACGCCGTCCACCACAACGCCTACCACGACGGCGAGCTGCTCTTCAGCGGCGACGCGGGCGGCATCCGGCTGGACGGTGCCCCCTACGTGCGTCCGCCCACCCCGCCGCCGGACATCGACGTGCCCGCCTGGCGCGCCAGCATCGCCCGCATGCGCGCGCTCGGCGCCGGCCGCATCCTCCCCACGCACTTCGGCGGCGCGGCGGACGTGGCCTGGCACCTGGACGACCTGGAAGCGCGCCTGGTGGAGTGGGCCGATTGGTCCGCGCGCGAGCTGGCCGCGGGGGCGGAGCTGGCCGGGCTCACGGAGAAGCTGCGCGCCAAGGCCCACGCCGAAGTGCTGGCCGCCGCGGGCACCGAAGCCGTCGCACTCGGGTATGAAGCCGCGGTCCCTTCGGAGATGATGGCCGCCGGCCTCCTCCGCTACCACCAGCTCAATTCATGATCCTCTTCTCCCTGTGTCTCCGTGCCTCCGTGTGAGCCCCTTTTGAAATGACGGAAGCCGCCGACATCCCGATGAGCGAGGTGATCTCCGCGCTCTCCTACGCGCTCGACATCACGGAGGGGCAGCCGGAAGGCCACGCCGTGCGGAGCTGCCTCATCGGGATGAGGGTGGCGCACGAGATCGGGCTGGGGGCGGAGGACCGGTCGCACCTCTTCTACACGCTCCTCCTCAAAGACCTGGGGTGCTCCAGCAACGCCGCGCGCACCTGCGCCCTCTTCGGCGCGGACGACCTGGCGGTGAAGCGCACCTGGAAGACGACGGACTGGTCCAGCGGGTGGGAAGCGTTCCTGCACGTGGCCCGCAACGCCGAGCCGGACGGGTCGCCGCTGGCGCGGGCGCGGCGCGTGCTCTCCTTCGCCTTCGCGGGCGAGGTGGGCACGGAGCTGGTGCAGACCCGCTGCGAGCGCGGCGCCGAGATCGCCCGCATGCTGGAGCTGGCCGAGCCCACCGCCGCCGCCATCCGCGCTCTGGACGAGCACTGGGACGGGGGAGGGAAGCCGGACGGGCTGCGCGGCGACGGGATCCCCATCCTGGCGCGCATCGCCTCGCTGGCGCAGACCACCGACGTGTTCTTTACCGCCTACGGGGCCGGCGCGGCCCTGGACACGGCCCGCGAGCGCGCGGGGCGCTGGTTCGATCCGGAGCTGGTGCGCGCGCTGGAGTCCACCCGCGCGGACCGGGCGTTCTGGGAGCTCCTCCACCAGCCCGACCTGCGCGCCGCCGTGGCCGCCGTGGAGCCCGCCGACCGCGTGCTCGTGGCCGACGACGCCCGGCTGGACCGCATCGCCGAAGGCTTCGCGCGCGTGATCGACGCCAAGAGCCCGTACACCTTCCACCACTCGGAAGGGGTCGCGGAGTACGCGGCGGCCACCGGGCGCGCGCTGGGGATGGACGCGGGCGAGCTGCGCGAGCTCAACCGCGCGGCGCTCCTGCACGACATCGGCAAGCTGGGCGTCTCCAACCGCATCCTGGACAAGCCGGCGAAGCTCACCGACGCGGAGATGGCCGTGATCCGCCTGCACCCGGAGTACACCGAGCGCATCCTGGCGCGCGTGTCCCGCTTCCGCCACCTGGCGCTCGTGGCCGGCGCTCACCACGAGCGCATGGACGGCAAGGGGTACCACCGCGGCGTGCCGGCCGGCGGCCTCCCCCTGGCCGCGCGCGTGCTGGCCGTGGCCGACGTGTGCGAGGCCATCTCCGCCGAGCGCCCCTACCGCGCCGCCCTCCCCCGCGAGCAGGTGCGGGAGATCATGCGCGGACTGGTGGGCACCAGCCTGTGCCCCGAGAGCTTCGCGGCGCTGGAAGAATCGGTGCTGGCGGCCTGAACACACGGCCGGGCGGTTCTCTCTCCGTGTCTCCGCGCCCCGGTGTGGAGCGGCCTCTCCTCTCCGTTGCGGCGCGTTTGATGCGGGAACCGCCCAATCTGCGTCGGGATGGTTGTCAAACGGCCGGGCGCGTGTATCTTGCCGCATAGCGGGGACGAGGCGCGCGCCGCCCTCACCATCCGCGCCCGGGCGCCAGCGCGGGGAAGGCAGAAGCTAACCCTTTCCGCCGCAACGTGATCCGGGGAACACCCGTTGGGTGGGCGGGTAGACAGATTCGGTGGCTGGATGTATTTTTATTCATCCAGTAGATTGAAGATGCGAAGCGCGGGAGATGGTGCGCCGGAAGCGGGAGAAAGCAGGATCGGTGCTTGACAGCGGTGGAGCCGCCGTGCACCTTTGGGTATCCTGAAAACAGCCCGCGACTAGGTTTTTCACCGTCTGAGCACCCGCGACCCTCCGTCCCGTGCCCCCTCCGGCCGCACGAGACGGAGTTTCGATCTAACGTTCGCTTCGCATCCGGGTCAGAAATCCACGAGGCGGTTCGTTCAGAGGGTGACACGGGGCCGCAAGGCTCCCGGCGCGGTGGGCGGCGCCACAGCGATCCACATGGAGGGGACGGAATGTTCAACAAGCTGGTCGCATCCGGCGGGGCCAAGAAGAGCTTCTGGACGGCCAAGACCATCGCGACGTCCGTGGTTCTCCACGGCGTGCTGGTGGCCGGCGCGGTCGCGGCAAGCACGGGGTACGACCCCACCGCCAAGAAGGACGAGGAGCTCGTGGACTTCATGGAGATGAAGGACGAGCAGAAGGAGGAGCCGAAGCCGGAGGAGCCGAAGCCCGAGGAGCCCAAGCCGCCCGAGCCGGAGCCGGAGAAGGCGCCGCCCCCCGTGGTGAAGGGCTTCCAGGAGCTTCAGCCTCCGCAGGAGCCGCCCAAGGACATCCCCGCCGTGAACCCCAACGAAGTCGCGGTCAAGGCCGAAGACTTCACCGGGCAGGGCAAGGCCGGCGGCGTGGCCGAGGGCGTGGAGAAGGGCGTGGCGCAGAGCACGGTGGAGCGCGAGACTCCCCCGGACGAGGGCGTGTACGACATCTCGGCCGTGGAAGTGAAGCCGGAGCTCAGCAACCGCAGCGACGTGGGGCGCGCACTGGAGCGGAACTACCCGCCCCTCCTGCGCGACGCGGGCGTCGGCGGCACGGTGCAGCTCAAGTTCCGCGTGAACGAGGACGGCCGGGTGGACGCTTCCACCATCGAAGTGGTGTCCAGCGACAACGAGCAGTTCTCCGAAGCGGCGAAGAAGGTGGTGGAGCGGATGCGCTTCCGCCCCGCCAAGGTGAACGACCGGCCGGTGAAGGTGCTGGTGACGCTTCCCATCTCCTTCCAGCCGCAGACCTGAGCCGCGGCGGGGAGACGGGGACGGAGGAACGGCCGCCCGCACGGGCGGGCGGCCGGTTGCAGGGCGAGGGACCAGGACGGCGCCGCGCGGGCTGCGCCGTGAGAGAAGTCAACCGAAACACTCTTTGTGAAGCGCGACCCGCGCGGAGGAGAAGCCAAGCCAATGTCTTTCTCGATTGCTGAGATCTGGGCCGATACCGGCTGGTTGAACCGGGGCATCGTGATCCTGCTCATCCTCATGAGCATCCTTTCGCTCTCGGTGGCCGTGGCCAAGTGGCTCCGCTTCCGAAAGATGTCCGCGGCCACGCGGGCCTTCGCCCCGGCCTTCTCGCAGGCGCTGGAGCAGGACAACATCGCCGAGGCGCTCGCCGCGGCCGACCAGTACCCCAACTCGCACGTGGCCCGCGTGCTCGGCGAGTCGCTGCGCGAAGTGGCGCCGCTGCTGGACGACCCGCGCGCCGCCGGCGCCGCCATCAACTCCGCCGAGCGCTCGGTGGAGCGTGAGCAGATCCTGCTCGCCAACGACCTGAAGAGCGGGCTGGGCCTGCTGGCCACCATCGGCGCCACGGCGCCGTTCGTGGGTCTGCTGGGCACCACGCTGGGCATCGTGAACGCCTTCATGGGCATGGCGTCGCAGGGCGGCGGGCTCGAGGCCGTGTCGTCCGGTATCGCCGAGGCGCTTATCGCCACGGCCATCGGCCTGATCGCCGCCATCCCGGCGGTGTGGCTTTACAACTACTTCACCGCCAAGCTGGACACGCTCTTCTCGGAGCTTGCCTACGCCGGCCGTGAGATGATCGACTGGATGATGACCCGCCAGGCCAAGCGCGAGCTGGGCATCGGCACGCGCAACACGACGAACGCTCCCGCGTACGGAGACTGAGCATGGCAGGAACCAAGCTGGGCGGGGGAGCCGCGTTCGGCGGCTCCGCCGTCCCCACCGTGACCGGGGCCGGTGCCGACGTGACGGCCGACATCAACGTCACGCCGATGATCGACGTGATGCTGGTGCTCCTGATCATCTTCATGGTGGTCACCCCGGCGCTCGCCTTCGAGGCCAAGCTTCCCAAGGCCCGTACGGCGGCGCCGGAGAAGGAAGAGCGGGTCACGCTCGGCATCGACAAGGCCGGCAAGTACTTCGTGGACGACAAGCCGGTGGCGGACGCCCAGTTGGAGACCACTCTCCGCGAGGCGTACGCCAAGCGCCCTGACGACCACGTGCTCTACCTGAAGGCGCACGACGAGTCGCTGTACTCGCGTACGCTCACGGCGATCGACGCGGCCCGCAACGCCGGGGTGCGGCGGATCGGCGCCATCACGGAGATGCCCCAGGGCGCTCCCCGCCCGAAGTAAGGAGGCCGTACCATGGGAATGGGAGTAGGAGGCGGCAAGGGCGGGCCGCAGTCGGACATCAACATGACGCCGATGATCGACGTGCTCCTGGTGCTGCTCATCATCTTCATGGTGGTGCAGCAGGGCCTTCAGCGCGGCGTGTCGGTGCAGATCCCGCCGCCGCCCGAAGAGAACCAGGTGGCGCAGCAGCCGCCAGACGAGCAGCAGATCGTGCTGGAGGTGAAGCCGGGCCCCGTGTTCGCCATCAACCAGCAGCCGGTTGACGGCGCCGCGCTGGAAGGCCGCCTGCGCGACGTGTTCGCCGGGCGCCCGCGCAAGGTGATCTTTGTAAAGGGCGAGGAAAACCTCACCTACAAGGAAGTGATCCGCGCCGTGGACGCTTCGCGCGCGGCCGGCATCACCATCGTGGGCCTCGTGCCGCGCCCCACCGTGGGCCCGGCGACGGTTACCCCGGTGCCGCAGTCGTAGCAGAACTGCATCTCACACAGAGACACGGAGGCACAGAGATGAAGTCGTCTCTGTGCCTCCGTGTCTCTGTGTGAGGCCTGGGTTGGCTATAGTGGCGGCATCCTGTTACATGCGGTATTGTTTCCCCCCAAAGATTCATCCGTCCCCATAACCAGAAGCGCTCGATGGAGAAGCAGCGACGCCGGCTTACCCTGACGCACTACATCTTCATCGGGATGGCCGTGGGCATCCTGCTGGGGTTCCTCTTCCCCGACAGCAAGCGGGACATCCACGGCGGCTGGTCGGCGAGCGACCTCAAGCTGCTCTCCGACCTGTTCGTGCGCGGGATCAAGATGATCATCGCGCCCATCCTCTTCGCCACGCTGGTGATGGGGATCGCGGGGCATGGCGACGACCTCAAAAAGGTGGGGCGGCTGGCCTTCCGCTCCATCCTGTACTTCGAGATCGTCACCACGGTGGCGCTGTTCGTGGGGCTGCTGGCCGTCAACATCGTGCGCCCGGGCGACAACCCGCGCCTCACCGCGGCCATCCAGGCGGCGGAGCGGTCGGGCGGCCCCCCGGCGCTGGCCCAGCCAAAGGGGTTCGCGGACCACGTGCGCGACGTGGTGCCGACCAGCTTCATCGACTCGATGGCCAGCAACAACGTGCTGCAGATCGTCTTCTTCTCCATCCTCTTCGCAGTGGCGCTCACGCAGGTGAAGGGGCGGCCCAAGGTGGCGATCCTGGGCTTCTGCGAGGGGCTGGCGGAGACGATGTTCAAGCTGGTGGGGATCATCATGCGCTTCGTGCCCATCGGCGTGGGCGCGGCGCTGGCGGTGACGGTGGCGCACAGCGGGCTGGCGGTGCTCCTTCCCCTCATCAAGCTGGTGCTCACACTGTGGGCGGCGCTCATCGTCTTCGTGCTGATCGCGCTCCTCCCCGTGGCGCTCGTCGCGCGCGTCCCCATCCTCCCCTTCCTGCGGCAGGTGCGCGAGCCGGCGGTGATCGCCTTCTCCACCACCTCGTCGGACGCGGCGCTGCCGCTGGCCATGCAGCGGATGGAGGCGTTCGGGGTGCCGCGGCGCATCGTGTCGTTCGTGATGCCCACCGGGTACTCGTTCAACCTGGACGGCACCACGCTGTACCTGGCGCTGGCTTCCGTGTTCGTGGCGCAGGCCTCCGGGGTGGAGCTGACGCTGGGCACCCAACTGGCGATGATGGGCACGCTGATGCTCACCAGCAAGGGCGTGGCCGCGGTGCCGCGCGCCTCGCTGGTGATCCTCTCGGGCACGCTGGCGGCCTTCAACCTCCCGCTGGCCGCCATCACGGTGATCCTGGCCGTGGACGAGCTGATGGACATGGCCCGCACCACCGTGAACCTGGTGGGGAACTGCCTGGCCACCTGCGTGATGGCGCGCTGGGAGGGCGAGTTCACCCCGGGCGTGCCCGCCGCCCCCCCCGAGCTCGCGGACGTGGAGATGGTGGCCGCCGAGGAGCGGGCGGTCGCCGGGCTCCAGCACACGCACCCTTGATGGAAGGGAAGTGCTGAGTCCTGGGTGCTGAACGCCGGTTCATCCAACACATAGGACGTTGGCCAGGAGGCGGGAGCGTTCTTGGGGTCCGGCATCAGCCGTGTCTCCAAGGCGTGCCGGCTGCCCCGGGTCCGGGGGCGCTTCTCCAGGAGCGAATTCTAGCAGTCTGCATCCGACTGGAGAGGCAACCGGCTCAAAGTATGCGGCGAGCCGATCGCGTCTCAATCGGGAGAGGTTCAAATGCCTGCTGCATACTCCTTGGATCTACGTGAGCGAGCCCTGGCGCTGATGGAAGAGGGCTTTCTCAAGCGCGAAGAGATCGCGCAGCTGCTTCGCGTCGGCGAGTCCACGCTGTACACCTGGCAGAGCCGCAGGGCCAAAGGCTTAGGGGTCGCACCCCTGCCCCACGGCGGTGGAGTCGCCTCGCAGCTGGACCGCAGCGTTCTGGCCGGGCTGGTGGCGGAACAGAACGATCTCACGCTCGAAGAGTACGCGAGCGCCTATGCCGAGCGCACCGGGCGGCGCTACCACCCGGACCACCTGTGCCGCGTGCTGGGGCAGATGAGACTGCGCCGAAAAAGTCAAAGCGCTCCGCGCCGCTGAACAGAGCCGGCCCGATGTCGTGGCGGAGCGCGTCACGTACCAAAGCGAAGTGGTTCAGAAGCGTTCCGCCGAGGATCTGGTCTTCTTGGACGAGACGTCGGTCTACACGAACCTGGTGCGAACCCGCGCACGTGCGCTGGGCGGGGCACGCGCTCCGGGAACAGCTCCCTTGCAGCACAAGCGGCTGACGATCCTGGGAGCGCTGAGCCTGAAGGGGATCGCGGCTGCCATGAGCTACCGAGGCAGTGCGGATGCCGACGTGGTTCAGGTCTACGTCGAACAAGTGCTGCTGCCTCAGATGCGGCCCGGCCAGACCCTGGTGCTGGACAACTTCCAGGCCCACCGCGGAACGGCGTTGCGCAAAGCCGTCGAGGCGGCCGGCTGTACACTGGAGTTTCTGCCGCGCTATAGCCCGGAGCTGAACCCGATTGAGCTGGCCTGGAGCAAGCTCAAAGCATTGTTTCGCACAGATGCGCTACGGAGCCCAGAAGCGCTTGAACTCGCGCTCGGTCCTCTGCTCGACCGGATCAGCGAATCGGACGCACGAGGTTATTTCGCGCACTCCGGGTACAAGCTTGCTCCAGACTGATATGCAGACCGCTAGAATTCGCCGCTGGACCTACGCGAAGTCCGCCTCCGCGGACTGTCCCCGCGACTATGGCTCGAAGAATACAGTGCCCGCGGGGGCACTTCGTGGGGTCGCAGCGGCGAATTCATTCGCTCCTGCGCGGCCCTGCTCGCCGGATCCAGCACCCACCCGATTTAATCGGTTCCGTATTCCGCCGCCGTTGCGCGAGCGCGGCGCCGCACCTACTTTCGCGCGGTTTGCGCGCGGGCCGGCCGTGCCGCGCGGCCCCTCCCGTGATCCACCTCCTGCCCCGCCACACATGCAGCAGATCTTTCGCAGGAAGCCCATCTCGGAGCTCCGTTCCGAGCACGTGGACCCGCAGGTGGAGGTGGAGCCGGGGCTGCGCCGCTCGCTGGGGATGTGGCAGCTCACCTCGCTGGGGATCGGCGCCATCATCGGCGCCGGGATCTTCTCCGGGGCGGGCACGGCCATCTCCGGCGGCCCCAACCACGTGGGCGCCGGGCCGGGGCTGGTGGTGTCGTACGTGCTCGTGGCCATCGCCTGCGGCTTCGCGGCGCTCTGCTACGCGGAGTTCGCCTCCATCGTGCCGCAGGCCGGCAGCGCGTACACCTACGCGTACGCCACGCTGGGCGAACTGGTGGCGTGGATCATCGGGTGGGACCTGATCATCGAGTACGCCGTGGGCAACATCGCGGTGGCCGTGTCGTGGTCCGCGTACTTCCAGACGCTGCTGAGCGGGTTCGGGCTCCACATCCCGGGGTGGCTGGGGACGGACCCGCGCACCGCCCGCATGGCCTTCCAGGCGCTGCAGGCCGACCCCAGCATCACCGCGCAGGGCACCCTGGAGGCGGCGCGGGTGTGGGAGACGGCGCCGCACCTCCTGGGCTTCCCCATCATCTTCAACCTCCCCGCCGTGGCCATCGTGGCGCTGATCACCTGGGTGCTGGTGATCGGGATCAAGGAGAGCGCCTGGGCCAACACGGTGATGGTGATCCTGAAGCTGGCGATCCTCGCCTTCTTCATCCTGATCGGCGCCTTCTGGGTGCGGCCGGAGAACTGGTCGCCGTTCATGCCCAACGGGTGGAACGGGGTGTTCGTGGGGGCGTCGCTCATCTTCTTCGCCTACATCGGCTTCGACGCGGTGTCGACCGCCGCCGAGGAGGCCAAGAACCCGCAGAAGGACATGCCGCGGGCCATGATGATCTCGCTGGGGGTCACCTCCGTCATCTACATCGTCGTGACGCTGGTGATGACGGGGCTGGTGCCCTGGCGCGACCACGGCAACGCGGACCCGCTGGCCAGCGCGTTCAGCGCGCGCGGCTACGACTGGGCGGCCGGGGTCATCTCGTTCGGCGCCATCGTGTCGATGGCCTCGGTGCTCCTGGTGTTCCAGCTCGGCCAGCCGCGCATCTTCTACTCGATGGCGCGCGACGGGCTGCTGCCGCCCATCGCGGCGCGGCTCCACAAGAAGTACCACACGCCGCACGTCACCACCATCGTGACGGGTGCGTTCGTGGCCTTCTTCGCCGCGTTCGCCAACATCAACGAGGTGATCGAGCTCACCAACATCGGCACGCTGTTCGCCTTCGTGCTGGTGGCGGTCGGCGTGATGGTGCTGCGGGTGCGCGAGCCGGAGCGGGTGCGCCCGTTCCGCACGCCGGCCATCTGGTTCGTGGCGCCGGCGGCGATCGTCTCGTGCGGCTTCCTGATGTTCCAGCTCCCCGCGCTCACCTGGATCCGCTTCGGCCTGTGGCTGGCCGCCGGCCTGGTGATCTACCTGCTGTACGGCATCCGCCACAGCCGGCTGCGCGACCGATAAAAGGGGCTCACACAGAGACACAGAGGCACGGAGAACTACGCTGTTCTCCGTGCCTCTGTGTCTCTGTGTGAGCCCAGCTTTTTAGACCAGCGCGGCCGAGCGGCTGTACTGCACCGAGGCTTCGATGAAGTCCTCGAAGAGGCGGCGGGTGCCGGCGTCGGTGTCGATCAGCATCTCGGGGTGCCACTGCACGCCCACGATGAAGTGCGACTCGTCCTCGGCCTCCAGCGCCTCGATCAGCCCGTCCGGGGCGATGGCGGTGGCTTGGAGGCCGGTGCCGAGGCGGCGGATTCCCTGGTGGTGCATCGAGTTGACCATCACCTTGTCGCCCGCGAAGGCGCGGTGCAGGCGCGAGCCGGGGGTCACGTCGATGTCGTGGGCCAGGTGGTCGCGGGCCCAGCCGGCGCCGGGGAAGTAGTCGTGCTTGATCGACTTGTCCCACTGCGCGGCGCAGTCCTGCACCAGCGTGCCGCCGGCCGCCACGTTGAGCACCTGCATCCCGCGGCACACCCCCAGCACCGGCTTCCCGTCTTCCAGCGCCCACCGGGCGAAGGCCAGCTCCACCGCGTCCCGCGCGCCATCGGTGCGGCCGCAGTACTCGGTGCGCTCGTCACCGTACGAGGCCGGGTCCATGTCCACGCCGCCGGCCAGAAAGATCCCGTCCAGGCGGTCGTAGATGGCGCGCACCGTGGCCATGTCGTCGTCCAGCAGCGGCACCATCCAGGGTACCGCCCCCACGGCGGTGCACGCCAGGAAGTAGCGCTGGTTCATCACCCACGAGTCCGGAAGGTCTTCGGGGATGCGGTCGATGGCCTTCAGGTTCTGCGTGGGGATGCCGATGACGGGACGCTGCTGCATGAGGAACTACCTTGAAACATGTGTAAAACGGGATGAACGCCCTGGGAGGTGGCAAGATCAGGGCCGTGCGGTGGGAGGAACGCAAGGTAGCGCATCCGGCGCGCCTCCACAACAAGGCGCTTGCGGATGCGTAACCCACAGGTTACACTTTCCGCATGGACGTTGCCGCCGCCATCTCCGACTCCGTACGGCGCGAGATCATGATGCTGCTCAAGGGGCGCATGATGACCGCCGGCGAGATCGCCGCCCGCTTCCGCATCAGCAGGCCCGCCGTGAGCCGCCACCTGCGGGTGCTGCGCGAGTGCGGGCTGGTGGTGGACGAGGTGCGCGGGCGGCAGCGGCTGTACCGGCTGGACACGGGGCCGCTGGCGCCGCTGGAGGCGTGGCTGGCCGAGCTTCACGACCCGTGGGCCGGGGCGCTGGACGCGCTGGAGACCGAGGTGTACCGCACGCGGCGCGAACGGCGCGCCGCTCCCCCCGCACCACAGGAGAAGTCCGCATGACAGCCATCCCCGCCGGACGCCTCATCCGCACCCCCGCCGGCCGCGACCTGGTGCTCACCCGCACCTTTCGCGCGCCCATCGAAGACGTCTGGGCCAGCATCACCGAATCCGACCGTACGGGGCGCTGGTTCGGCTCGTGGACGGGGGAGCCCGGCCCGGGGCGCACGATCCAGGTGACGATGGGGTTCGAGGCCGGCACGGAGCCGCAGCCGATGAAGATCGAAGCGTGCGACGCGCCCCGCCACCTGGCCCTCACCTCGCAGAGCGAGCACGGGAACTGGCACCTGGAGGCCGACCTCACGCACACCGCCGGCGTCACCGAGCTGCGCTTCACGCACCACCTGGAAGACGGCATGAACGCGGGCGACATGGGGCCGGGATGGGAGTACTACCTGGACATGCTGGTCGCCTCGCGCGAGGGCGCCGCGCTCCCCGCGTGGGACGACTACTACCCGGCGAAGAAGGCGTACTACGAGGAGCAGGCCGCGTAACTACAGGGCTCACACAGAGACACAGAGGCACAGAGAACGCCGGGCGTTTAGCCCCTCGCGGCGGGAACACAAAATACACAGAGGCACGGAGAACAGCGTCGTTCTCCGTGCCTCTGTGTCTCTGTGTGAGCCCACCGTTCAGCGGCGGATCCCTTCCTCGGTCTCGGCGATCAGGTGGTCGACGACGGCGTGGTAGCTGCCGGTGCGCTCGAAGACGGCGAGCTGGCGGTCGGCGCTGGAGCCCTCTTCCAGGATGCGCAGGGCGTACTCCACCTCGGTGCGGCTCCCCAGCTCGTCCACCACGTCGTCCACGAACCACTCGAGGATCTCGCGGATCAGGGCGCGGGCCGGGAGCTCTTCCTGCTTCCCCAGGTCCACGAGCTGCCCGTCGAGCCCGTAGCGCACCGCGCGCCACTTGTTCTCCTCGATCAGGTCGCCCGGGTACACGCGGAAGGTCATGTTGTCCCGCCGCAGCTTGTACACCTTGGCGATGATAGCCTGCAGGATGGCGGCCACGCACACCGCCTCTTCCACGCGCGTGCACACGTCCAGGAAGCGGAACTCCAGGGTGGGGTACGCGTGGTGGGGGCGCAGGTCCCAGTAGATCTTGCTGCCGTCGGGGATGCAGCGCGTCTTCACCAGGTTCTCCTGGAGGTACTGGAAGTCCGCCCAGTCCCTCATCACCCGCGGGATCCCCGTGCGCGGGAAGTTGCGGAAGATGACGCTGCGGTACGACTTGAGCCCCGTGTTCCTCCCCATCCAGAAGGGCGAGCTGCTGGTGAGGCAGAGGATGTGGGGGACGAAGTAGCGGGCCACGTTCATGGCGTCGATCAGGAACTCCCGGTCTTCGATGCCGATGTGCACGTGCGTGCCGAAGATCAGGAGCTGCTGCGCCAGGTCCGCCATGTCCTGCTTCACCCCCAGGTAGCGCTCCAGCGGGGTGATCTCCTGCGTCATCCAGCTCGAGAAGGGGTGCGTGCCCGCCGCCGCCACCTTGAGGTTCTTGCGGTCGGCCAGGTCCATCACCATCCCGCGCAGCCGCCTCAGCTCGGTGCGTGCCTGCGCGGGCGTCTGGCAGATCGTGGTGCCCACCTCCACGATCGACTGGTGGAGCTCCGGCTTGATCTCGCCCAGGATCAGGTGGTCGTGGTCCAGGATCTCGGTGATGTACGACCGCAGCTCCCGGGTCTCGGGGTCGATGATCTGGTACTCTTCTTCGATGCCGATGGTCAGCGAGGGCGGCTTCATCGGGGCGCTCCTTCGTGGGTTCGGATGAACTGCGGTCTCACACAGAGGCACGGAGACACAGAGAGCAAGATCGTCAGCGCGCCTCCACCAGCATCGTCGCCACGCTGGAGCCGCCGCCGGCCGTCACGTTGAGCAGCGGGTCGGTGGCGATGCGGGTGAGGCCGCCGTCCACCGTGGCGCCGCCGGTGATGAAGGGGGCCAGGTCCACCATGCGGTCGTAGATCTTCACCGCGCCGTCCACCCAGCTCGGGAAGGGCTCGGAGGGGAGGGCGATGCGCTCCTGCACCACGTAGGGAGCTTCCAGGGCGCCGCGCAGGGTGCGGCTCCACTCCTCGTCGCTCGCCAGCCAGCCCAGGACGATGCCGCGCCCGCCGTAGTCGTCGTTGGGCTTCAGGACGAGGCGCTCGCGGTTCTCCATCGCCCAGGGGAGGAGGTCGATGCGGGCTCCATCCTTGAGCGTGCTCCGCTCCTCCACCACGCGCGTCCAGGGGACGTGGGCGGCCACCGCGGCCTGCTCCCCGGCCGAGAAGAGGTGCGCGTTGCGCTCGTCGGAAAGCACGGCGAGCGACGCCTTCTTGTAGAGCACCTTGCAGCGGAAGGGGTTCACCATGCACACCGCCCCGTCGCGCACCGCCCTCACCACCGGCGAGTCCAGGCCTTCCTGCAGCACCAGCTCGTCGATCAGGACGCGCTTGTAGACCAGGGTGATGTGGAAGTCGCCGGACATCAGCTTGCCGTCGCGGTACTCGCAGGTGCGCGGGTCCGCCAGCTCGCAGGGGATGCCGTGGTCGTGGAAGTACGCCTGGAAGAAGCGGTGCTCGCTGCGCGTGGGCACCTCGTCCCAATCCATGATGCCGATGCGCGGCAGCTCGCGCGTGCCCGTCCACTCGCGGAAGGCGCCCAGCAGCGCGTGGAGCACCCCGTGCCGGGCCGGGAGCGGCTGCACGTGGTGGGTGCGCAGGAACTCGCCCATCACCGGCGTGGCCATGAACACCTCCGAGAGGACGTCCATGTACGCCGGCCCGGCGGGCGTCTCCGCGTTGTACTCGGTGAAGCGGAGCGACCCGTCTTCGGGGGTGAAGAAGGCGTCCAGCCGCGCCGTGGGGCTGGGCTCGCGGAAGCCGGGGTCGGCGTGGAGCAGCTCCTCTTCCCAGTCCAGCAGGCGGAACTGGCGGCGGAACTCCGCGTCCGCCATCGCCGCCTCGTGCGCGGTGTGGAAGGCGCGCATCAGCGTTTCCACCCCGCGGCGGATGTGGCGAAACTGCTCCGGGGTGAGGAAGCGCGGGCGGAGGACGCTGCACAGCGGCCGGTCGCCGAAGTACATCCCCTGGCGCCGGTGCTCCTCTTCCATGCGCTCGTGCGTGTGGGCCGCCAGGGCGCCGTCGCCCAGCAGGTCGTGGTAGCGGGCGACGGCGTCCCGCAGCGCGGCGGCCTCGCCCATCACGCCGGGACGGGCGCCGAAGAGCCGTCCGGCACCGCGTCCTGCACGGGCCCGCCGCCGCCCGCGTGCCGGGTGCCGGCGAAGAGGGAGGCCCACCCGGCCTCGCGCGCCTGCGGGCGGGGGTTCTTGGCCAGGCGGATGGTCATGTCCGCCATCCCCTTCACCACCCACTCGAAGTAGTGGGGCGTGAGCGAGTAGACGTCCATGTCCGGCGCGGGGTTCATGAAGTCGATGGCGTACGGCACCCCGCCGCGCACGGCGAACTCCATCGAGTTCATGTCGTACCCCAGCGCCCGCACCAGGCGCAGCGAGTCTTCCACCACGCGCCGCCCCAGCTCGGGGGAGAGGTGCTCGTGCTCCACGTGGTACTTGCGCTCGCGCGGGTCGTACTTGATGGGCATCACCTGGTCCTGCCCCAGGCAGATGCAGCGGATGAACTGGTCCCACTCGATGAACTCCTGCACGATCATCGTGAGGAGGCCGGACTCGTTGTAGTTGTGGATCAGCTCGTCCAGCGTGCGGCACACGTACACGTCCTTCCACCCGCCGCCGTGCGCGTCCTTGAGGATGCACGGAAGCCCGATGTAGTCCACGATCCCCTGCCAGTCCAGCGGGTAGCGCAGGTTGCGCAGCGACTCGTCGTGGACGATCCCCGGGATGTACTCGCGATTGGGGAGCACCATCGTCTTGGGGTGCGCGATCCCCAGCCTGGTGGCCAGCGCGGCGCCAAAGAACTTGTCGTCCGCCGTCCACATGAACGGGTTGTTGACGACGGTGCACCCCTGGAGGGCCGCCTGCTTGAGGTACGTGCGGTAGAACGGCACCTCGTGGGAGATGCGGTCCACGATGACGGCGTACGGGCAGGGCTCGTCCATGGCCGGCGCGCCCAGCTCCACGAACTCCGCGGTGACGCCTTCGTTGCGCCGGTTCACTTCTTCGATGAACGCGGGCGGGAACGACCACTCGCGGCCCACGATAAGACCGATCTTCAGCGTCATCGGGTGTCCTTAAGGAAAGAAGTGCGTGAGTGCGTTAGTGCGTTAGTGCGTTGGTGCCGAGCGCGCTGAGAGGGCCCTCACCCCCCCGACTCCCATTCTCCCAATAATGGGAGAGGGGGGCGCATCTTCGGTGTCGGCGCGGCGTTCGGGTTTCGCGTTACCCGCGGCTGCGCCGGGCATGGGTCACGCGCGAGCGGGTGGGGTGCGCCCCCCCCTCCCGTTATCGGGAGAGGGGGTCGGGGGGTGAGGGCCTCTTTCAGCGCGCTCGACCTCCCACCTCCCGTTCCCCGTTCCCCGTTCCCCGTTCCCCGTTCCCCGCCGTTCAGTCACTCCCGCCGATGTACGTGCGCAGCATCCGCTCCCAGTAGGGCCAGTCGTGAGACCAGCCGTCCCAGAGGCGGAGGGCGTTGCCGACTCCCTTTTCCCAGAGGGCGCGGGAGAGGTACTCCACGTTGGACACGTTGGGGTCTTCGCGGCCCGTGGCCAGGATGATGTCCATCCGGCGCAGGGCGTCCAGGTGGCCGCCGTGCAGGTGGCTGACGTAGTGCGACGGGTTGTGGGCGAAGACGTTGGCGTCCATGTGCCCGTCGGTGAACTGGCCGATGTCGTACATCCCGCTCAGCCCCAGCACCCGGCTGAAGAGGTGGGGGTGGCGGAAGGCGATGTCGACCGCGTGGTACGCCCCGAAGCTGGCACCCACCGCCATCAGGAACGGGTTGGGGTTCTTTTGCCAGGAGAGGGGGAGCACCTCGCCGAGCACGTACTGCTCGTACTGGTGGTGGCGCCAGGCGCGGTCGCCCGGGCTCTTGTGCCGCGCGTACCAGCTCTCCGAGTCGACGCTGTCCACGCAGTACATCTGGAGCCACCCGTTGCGCAGGTGGTCGCCTACCACGTCCATCATCCCACGGTCCTGCCACTCGTGGAAGCGCCCCATGGAGGTGGGGTACACCAGGACGCGCGCTCCGGCGTGCCCGAATACCAGCAGGTCCATGTCGCGGCCGAGCGCGGGGCTGTGCCAGCGGTGGTGCTCGCGGTGCAAGGGGATCGAAGCTCCGGATGCGCGTGGACGGGTGAACCGCTCGCTCGGCGCGCACCGCAAGCCCCGCGCCCGCCATGTTTCGGTGTGTCCGCGGCTGTTGCGGGCGAATGATAGCAGTCTGCATCCGACTGGAGAGGCAACCGGCTCAAAGTATGCGGCGAGCCGATCGCGTCTCAATCGGGAGAGGTTCAAATGCCTGCTGCATACTCCTTGGATCTACGTGAGCGAGCCCTGGCGCTGATGGAAGAGGGCTTTCTCAAGCGCGAAGAGATCGCGCAGCTGCTTCGCGTCGGCGAGTCCACGCTGTACACCTGGCAGAGCCGCAGGGCCAAAGGCTTAGGGGTCGCACCCCTGCCCCACGGCGGTGGAGTCGCCTCGCAGCTGGACCGCAGCGTTCTGGCCGGGCTGGTGGCGGAACAGAACGATCTCACGCTCGAAGAGTACGCGAGCGCCTATGCCGAGCGCACCGGGCGGCGCTACCACCCGGACCACCTGTGCCGCGTGCTGGGGCAGATGAGACTGCGCCGAAAAAGTCAAAGCGCTCCGCGCCGCTGAACAGAGCCGGCCCGATGTCGTGGCGGAGCGCGTCACGTACCAAAGCGAAGTGGTTCAGAAGCGTTCCGCCGAGGATCTGGTCTTCTTGGACGAGACGTCGGTCTACACGAACCTGGTGCGAACCCGCGCACGTGCGCTGGGCGGGGCACGCGCTCCGGGAACAGCTCCCTTGCAGCACAAGCGGCTGACGATCCTGGGAGCGCTGAGCCTGAAGGGGATCGCGGCTGCCATGAGCTACCGAGGCAGTGCGGATGCCGACGTGGTTCAGGTCTACGTCGAACAAGTGCTGCTGCCTCAGATGCGGCCCGGCCAGACCCTGGTGCTGGACAACTTCCAGGCCCACCGCGGAACGGCGTTGCGCAAAGCCGTCGAGGCGGCCGGCTGTACACTGGAGTTTCTGCCGCGCTATAGCCCGGAGCTGAACCCGATTGAGCTGGCCTGGAGCAAGCTCAAAGCATTGTTTCGCACAGCTGCACTGCGGAGCCCAGAAGCGCTTGAACTCGCGCTCGGTCCTCTGCTCGAGCGGATCAGCGAATCGGATGCACGTGGGTATTTCGCTCATTCCGGGTACAAGCTCGCTCCAGACTGATGTGCAGACCGCTAGAATTCGCTGCAACGACTACACGAAGTCCCCCTGCGGGGACTACACACCTTCCGCTGATGCTGGAAGACCAATCCGCGGAGGCGGACTTCGTGCTGTTGTTGCCGCGAGTTTACCCGCCAGGCCGCGATGCCGCTGCGCGGATTAGATCTTCGGCATGAACAGAAACCTGGTAGTCCCCGCAGGGGGACTTCGTGTGGTCGTTGCAGCGGTTTCAACCGCCCGGGCCGTGTTCAGCCCTCCAGCACGAACTCCAGCCGGCCCTCTTCCATCGAAACCGTGTCCAGGCGCACCTTTACGCGCCCGGCGAGCTCCGGCGCCGCGCCGCTGGCGGAGGCCTGCACGCGCACGGCGGGGTCGTCGATCTGCACCTCCACGCGGTCGCCGCGCACGTCCAGCACCGTGGCGGCGAAGCTCTCGCCCTCGCGGCCGCGCAGGGCCCACGCCTCGGCCACGTCCACCACGCCGCGCTCCAGCTTGTTGGCGCGCGTCTCCGTGTCGTTCATCACCTTGGGAAGGCGGCAGAGCGTATCCACCTCGGCGGGGGAGGGGCGCTGGCCGCTCTCCAACTGCACCAGCAGGTCAAGGACATAGCGGTCGGCGAGGCGGCGCAGGGGGGCGGTGACGTGGGCGTACGGCATCGCCAGGGCGTGGTGAAGCGGGTCGGCGGTCGGCTCACCGTCGAAGGCCACGTAGTCCGACCCGCGCGACACGCGCCGCGCCTGCCACAGCAGCGGCGTCACCTGGGGGTGGCGCGGGTCCAGCGAGCGCACGAACTCCGCGTAGCTCGTCTCGTCCGCCCACTGGAAGCCCAGGGTGCGCGCGGCGCGGCGGAAGATCTCCACGCGCTTGGGGTCGGGAGGGCCCATGGTGCGGAGGAGCCCCACGCGCCCCTCCAGCATGCGCAGGGCGGCCGCGTGGCCCGTGAGGAGCGACACCTGCGCGTTCCAGTCCTCCGCGGCGTTGGGGAGCTCGTACTCCACCTCGTAGCCCAGGCGGGCCGCCGCGCTGCGCTCCACGTGCTGGTCCAGGATGGGGAGCGATACGCCTCCGCGCTCCGTCTCGCGCTTCCTCCGCTCCTCGCCGAAGCGGCGCAGCTCCAGCAGCGACGCGGCCCACGGCTCGGTGAACGTCCCACCCTCCACGTGCGTGAGCGCCTGCTGGTAGGTGAGCTGCGCCCGCGACTTCACGCGGCCCCGCTGGATGGTGAGCGCCTGGATCTCCGCGCGCGCGTCCAACTGGAAGGCGAAGACGATGGCCGGGGTCACCTGGTCCGCCAGCAGGCTCGCCGCGCCCTGCGAGAGCGAGGGCGGGTAGACGGGCGCGCGCAGATCGGGCGCGTAGAAGGTGAGGGCGCGCAGCCACGCCTCCGCCTCCACCGCCCCGCCGCGGTCCACGAAGAAGCCCACGTCCGCGATGGCGTACCAGAGCCGGAAGCCGCCGTCCTCCGCCGGCTGGATGCAGAGCGCCTGGTCCAGGTCGCGGCTCCCCGGCGGATCGATGGTGATGAACGGGATCTCCGTGAGATCCGCGAGGGCGGACGGGTCGCGCTTCGCCGCCGCCTCCGCTTCCTTGAGCACCTCTTCCGGGAAGTCGATCCGTACACCCAGCTCCGCGCGCCGGGCCTGGAATGCCGCTTCGATGGGAGCCGCGTCCATGGGGTCGGTCAGGGGTGCCTCCGGCGTGTGGGGAGCGATGGGCGCCGCGTCATGCGAGAGGCGGGCCGCCGGGTTGCCGCGGGGCCGCGCGGGAGCGAGCTTCGGGAACAGCGGTGTCACACAGAGGCACAGAGGCACAGAGAAAGAACAGCGGGTCAACCACCCCTCCTCCGGTCCCGACCATGGACACGCAAAACCTCCTCCTCTTCGTGGGTGCCGGGCTCGCGCTGAACCTGACGCCCGGGCCGGACATGCTGTACGTGGCCGCGCGCAGCGTGCGGGAGGGGCGCGGAGCCGGCGTGGCGTCCGCGCTGGGGATCGGCGCGGGGACGATCTTCCACATCGCGGCGGTGGCGCTGGGGCTGGCGGGGCTGCTGGCCGCGGTGCCGGCGGCGTACACGGCGGTGCGCTTCGCGGGCGCCGCGTACCTGGTGTACCTGGGGGTGCGCGCGCTTCGCGAGGGCGGGCCCGCGGCCGAGCGGGAGCTGCGCGGGGGCTCGCACTGGGCCGCATTCCGGCAGGGGGTGGTGACCAACGTGCTCAACCCCAAGGTGGCGCTGTTCTTTCTCGCCTTCCTCCCCCAGTTCGTCACCCCCGGCCCCGACGCCGCCCTGCAGGTGGTGATGCTCGGCATCCTGTTCGACATCTCCGGCACCACGGTGAACCTGGCCGTGGCCCTCGGCGCCAGCCGCGCCGCCGCGGGGCTGCGCGCCAACGAGCGCGCGCAGCGGTGGGCGGAGCGGGCGTGCGGCGCCGTGTTCATCGCCCTGGGCCTGAGGCTGGCGCTGGCGGGCCGCAAGTAAACCGCGGGCTCACACAGAGGCACAGAGACACAGAGAGGGGCTTCAGTCCGCGCGCAGGGCCTCCAGGGGGGTGTGGCGGAAGACCTCGCGGCTGGCCCACACGCCCACGCCCGCCGCGAGGGCCGTGACGGCGCCCGCGATGGCCAGGAGGGAGTGAAGGGGCACGGAGTAGGGGACGTCGAAGAGGAGGCGGGCCAGGGCCCATCCGCCCGCGACGGCCAGGCCGATCCCCACCAGGCTGGCGAGGGCGCCCAGGACGGCGTACTCGGCGAAGAGGATGGCGGCGATCTGGCGTCGGGTGGCGCCCAGGGTGCGCAGCAGCACGCTCTCGCGGATGCGCTGCAGGCGGCTGGTGAGCACCGCGCCCAGGAGCACGATGAAGCCCGTGGCCACGCTGAACGCCGCCAGGAACTGGATGACCGCCGCCACGCGCCCCAGCACGTCGTCCACCGCCGCCTGCACCTCCGTGAGGTCCAGCACGGCGACGTTGGAGTAGCGGCGCACCACGTCGCGCTGCGCGCGGGCACGCGCCCCGGCATCGGGCGCGCGGGCCAGCAGCACCCACGTTTGCGGGGCCGCGCGCAGCACGCGCGTGGGGAACACGGCGAAGAAGTTGGGCTCCAGCCGCTGCCAGTCCACCTTGCGGATGGAGGTGATGCGCGTGGGGATGCGGACCCCCTGCACGTCCCACACGATGGTGTCGCCCAGCTCCACCGCCAGGTCCTCGGTGATCGACTCGTCGATGGACACCTCGGCGATCCCGCCGCTCCCCGCTCCTCCGCCCTCCGCCCAGAGCTTCCCCTCGGCCAGCTTCTCGGACCCCACCAGGTGGTCGCGGAAGGTGGACCGGTACTCGCGCCGCAGCGCCCACCCCTCGGGCCGCCCCCGCTCTCCCCCCTCCCGTTCCCCGTTCCCCGTTCCCCGTTCCCCTTCATCCTCCCCGCCCGTGGACGGAGCCAGCCGCGCCGCCGTGCGCCCGTTGATGGAGTGGATGCGCATGGGCACGATGGGCGCGCGCTGCACCGTGCGGGTGCCGTCGCGCTCCAGGATCTGGCGGACGCCCGCCTCCTGGCTGCCCTGCACGTCGAAGAGGAGGAGGTTGCCGCGCGTTCCCGTGTCCACGCGCAGGGGGCGGAGGAGGTTGTGCTGCGTGAGGTAGAGCGTGGCCAGCAGGAAGACGCCGAACCCCAGCGCCAGCACCACCACCCGCGTCTGGTTGCCCGGGCGGTGAAGGTTGGCGATCCCCTGCCGCGCCGGGTAGCGCAGCCCCGCGAACCGCGCGCCGCGGGTGAAGCGCGTCGCCAGCCAGGCCGTGCCCCACAGCGCCGCCAGCGCCGCGGCGATCCCCCCCGCGAAGCCGGCGCCCACGCGCACGTCGCCCGCCTGCAGCATCACCAGCCCCACCACGCTCGCAGCCAGCAGGAGCCACGCCGCCCACGCCAGCAGGTCGCGCCGGCGCGGCTCGTCGTCCTCCGCCTCCACGCGCCGGCGGATGGCCTGCAGCGGCGAGATGCGCCGCGTGGCGAGCAGCGGCAGCAGCGCGAACACCGAGGCCACCCACACGCCGATGCCCACCCCGGTGGCGACCGCCGCGGGGTCCACCGCCGTGCTCACCGTGACCGGGAGGAGATTGGCCAGCAGGCGCGGAAGCACCCACTGCACGGAGAGCCCCAGCAGGGCGCCGATGGCCGCGCCCGCGAAGCCCATGGCGGCGGCCTGCATCAGGTAGATGGCGATCACCTGCCGCGCCGTGGCGCCCAGGCAGCGCAGCGTGGCGACCGTCTCGCGCTTCTGGGCCATGTACGCGCCCATGGAGCTGGCCACGCCGATGCCGCCCAGCAGCAGCGCAAAGGTGCCCACCAGCCCCAGGAAGTCGCCCAGGCGGCCCAGCGCCTCGTCCAGCGAGCGCTGCTGCTCCTGCGCCGTGCGGGCGCGCACCCGCTCGGTGCGCAGGGGGGCGCGGTACGCCCGCACCAGCCGCTCGGCCGCGCCCGCGGCGGGAAGGCGCACGTACGCGTCGTACTCCGCGCGGCTTCCGTAGCGCAGGAGCTGCGTCTCGCCCACGAAGCGCGCGGGGATGTACACGCGGGGCGCGAACGCGGAGGAGACCCCCGCGTCGCCCGGGATCTTGCGGATGATGCCCGCCACCCGGAAGCGCGCCTCGCCCAGGGAGATGGAGTCGCCCACGCGCGCGTCGAGCGCGGTGAGCAGCGCAGGGTCGGCCACGGCGTCGCGCCCGCGGGCCAGGCCCGCCCACGCCCCCGCCGGCTCCGTGAGGATCTCGCCGTAGAAGGGGTAGCCCGGCTCCACCGCCCTCACCTGCGACAGCCGTGCGCCGCCCGTGCGCTCCAGCAGCGCCACCGACACGAAGGAAACCACCTGCGCCGTGGGCGTGCCCGCCCGGCGCAGCGAGTCCAGGAGCGCGGTGGTGCGCGGGCCGAAGCGCCGGTTGCTGGAGAAGCCCACGTCCGCGCCCAGCAGCGAGCGGCTCTCCTGGCGCACGCCCGCCGCCAGGTTGGCCGCGAAGCTCTGCGTGGCCACCAGCGCGGCCACGCCCAGCGAGATGGACGAGAGGAAGAGGAGGAGCCTGCGGCGCGCGAAGCGGCTCTCGCGCCAGGCGAGGGCCGCCAGGGGGGAGATGCGCTTCACGCGGCGCTCCGCTCGTCGCCCACCACGGCGCCGTCTTCAAGGCGGATGACGCGCCCGGCGCGGGTGGCGAGGTCCGGGTCGTGCGTGACGAGCACCAGCGTCGTGCCCTGCTCGCGGTTGAGCTCGAAGAGGAGCTCCACGATGCGCCCGCCCGTGGCCCGGTCCAGGTTCCCGGTGGGCTCGTCCGCGAAGAGCACGGTGGGGGCGTGGATGAAGGCGCGGGCGATGGCCACGCGCTGCTGCTCGCCGCCGGAGAGCTGGGCGGGGTAGTGGTGGCCGCGGTCGCCCAGCCCCACGCGCGCCAGCAGCTCGCGGGCACGGGCCGGGTCCGGCGCGCCGCGCAGCTCCAGGGGGACCTCCACGTTCTCCCGCGCGGTAAGAGTGGGGATCAGTTGGAAGGCCTGGAACACGAAGCCGATGCGCTCGCGCCGCAGCCGGGCCCGCTCGTCTTCGGAGAGGGCGCCCAGGTCCGTGCCCTCCAGCTCCACGGCGCCGGAGGTGGGGCGGTCCAGGCCGGCCAGCAGGCCCAGCAGGGTGGTCTTGCCGCTCCCCGAGTGGCCCACGATGGCCACCGTTTCACCCGCGTCGATGCGGAAGTTCACGTTGCGGAGCACGGCGAGCTGCTGCCCGCCGCTCCGATAGCTCTTTTCCAGATCCCGAACGATGAGCATGCGATCCTGGCTTCTCCGTACGCTTCCCGTGGCGTTTCTCGCGGTGTCAATCATCGGGTGCGCGGGGGAGGAACGCAAACCCGCGCCCGAAGACGCGCCCGCCGCGAGCGCCTCCGGGCGGCGCTCCATCCTCTTCCTGGGCACCTCCCTCACCGCCGCCTACGGCCTTGACCCGGAGCAGGGCTTCCCCGCGCGCATCCAGGAAAAGATCGACTCCGCCGGCCTCCCGTACGAGGTGGTGAACGCGGGGCAGAGTGGCGAGACCTCGGCCGGGGCGCGCAACCGGATCGGCTGGCTGCTGGAGCAGCCCTTCGACGTGCTGGTGCTGGAGACGGGCGCCAACGACATGCTGCGCGGGTCGGACGTGGACTCGCTGGGCACCAACCTGCAGGCCATCATCGACACGGTGCGCCGCCGCCGCCCGGACGCCGCCATCGTCCTGGCCGGGATGCTGGCCACACCCAACCTGGGCGCGGCCTACGGCAGCCGCTTCAACGCGCTCTACCCGGCGGTCGCCCGCCGCAACGGCCTCCCGCTGATCCCCTTCCTCCTGGAGGGCGTCGGCGGCCAACCCGAGCTCAACCAGGAAGACGGCGTCCACCCCAACGAGCGCGGCCAAACGATAGTCGCCGCCACCGTGTGGAAGACGCTGGAGCCCGTGCTGCGGCAGCGGGCCCAATAGCCTCACACAGAGACACAGAGGCACGGAGAAGAACTTATCTCCGTGCCTCTGTGTCTCTGTGTGAGCCCGGCGGTTATGTTAGGTGCGGCACACCTCGTCCACGCACCGCCGAAGCCCGATGATCCGATCGATCCACGCCATCGCCAGCCCGGCCCTGGGAGGGGCGGAGCGCTTCTTCGCCCGCCTGGTGGGCGCCCTGCACGAGAGCGGGTACCCGTCGATGGCCGTGCTGCGCCGCGGCAGCATGCTGGCGGACGCGCTGGACCCCGCGGTGCCGCAGCTCCACACGGGGATGCTCAACTCGGTGGACCTGCGCACGGTGTGGCGCATCCGGCGGCTGGTGGCGCAGCACCGGCCGGAGGTGGTGCAGACGTACATGGGGCGCGCCACCCGGCTCACGCGCGTGCCGCGCCGCAGCCACACGGTGCACGTGGCGCGGCTGGGCGGCTACTACCGCCCGCGCAGCTACCGCCATGCCGACGCGTGGGTGGGAAACACGCGCGGGATCTGCGATTACCTGGTGGAGCAGGGCTTCCCGGCCGACCGCGTGTTCCACATCACCAACTTCGCCGAAGCCCCCGAGCCCGCGGCCGACGCCGCCCCCGCGCGCCAGGCCCGCGAGCAGCTCGGCATCGGTGAAGACGCGCTGATGATCTTTGCGCTGGGGCGCTTCCGGCCCAGCAAGGGCTTCGTGGAGCTGCTGGACGCCTTCGCCCTCCTCCCCGCCGAGGTGGGCGGCCGTCCCCTGCGCCTGGTGATCGCGGGCGACGGCGAGCTGCGCGACGAGCTTCACGCGCAGGCCCACCGGCTGGGGATCGCGGACCGCGTGAGCTGGATGGGGTGGCTCACAGACCCGGCGCCCTACTACGCGGCGGCGGACCTCTTCGTGTGCCCCTCGCGCATCGAGCACCTGGGGAACGTGATCCTGGAAGCGTGGGGCCGCAACGTGCCCGTGCTCTCCACCCGCACCCGCGGCGCCGAGGAGCTGATGGTGGACGGCGAGACCGGCATCCTGGTGCCCGCCAGCGACGCGCGCGCCCTGAGCGACGGCATCCTGCGCGCCCTCCGCTCCGGCGACGCCGAGCTGCGCCGCCTGGCCGACGCGGGCCTCCACACCGTGCGCACGCGGCACAGCAAGGAGGCCATTGTCACCGCCTACCGCGACCTGTACGCCCACCTCACCACCATCGGCCGGCGCCGCTAGGCCCCTTCCTGACATGACCTGTCCCGCCTGCACCGCGCCGGTCACCCGCGCGGCCCTCGAGTGCGCGTACTGCGGAAGCGACCTGCAGCCCCCTGTGGCCTTCTTTCCGCCCGCCGCGCTGGACGAAGCGCCCGGCCCGCCGCACGTCGCGCTTCACCCGATGAGCGAGGCCAAGCTCATCGTGATGACGGTGGCCACCTTTGGGTTGTACGTGGTCCTGTGGTTCTATCGCAACTGGAAGCTGCGCAACGAGCTGCGCGGCCGCAACGTGATGGCGCCGCTGCGCGCGATCTTCTCGGGCATCTTCGCGTACTCGCTATTCGAGGACGTCGACGAGGAAGCCCGGCGCGTGGGCGTGAAGCCGGGGTGGAACCCGGTCGTCCTGGGGATCATGTTCTTCCTGCTGGGCGCCGCCACGCGCCTCCCGGACCCCTGGTGGCTCGTCTTCTTCCTGAGCCTCGTTCCGCTCTGCGTGGTGCAGCGCACCATCAACCAGGCCAACGCGCGAAGCCCGCGCCCGGTGCCGCTGAACCAGAGCTACTCCACGGCCAACCGCGTGGGGATCGGGCTCGGGAGCATCTTCTTGCTCCTGGTGCTGATCGGCGTATTCTTCCCCGTGCCGTAGCCCTCTCACATCGTCCCGACATGCCCCACAAGATCGAGCGCGAGCTCCAGCTCACCAGGCCGCTCCCCTCGCTGGCCCGCGAGCTGGTGCTCAACATCTACCGCACGGACCAGTTCCTCACCGAGTGCCTGGAGGCCGTGCTGCGCCCCGCCGACCTGCGTATCGACGAGTTCAACGTGCTGCGCATCATCCGCGGCGGCGGCGCCGAGGGCCATCCGCGCGCGGAGATCGAGAAGCGCATGCTTCACAGCCCCGAGCGCCTCCTCGCCATCCTGCACAAGCTCAAGGCGCGCGGCCTCATCGAGGGCACCCTGCGCCTCTCCCTCACCCCCGCCGGCCACACCCTGCTCGAGACCGTCGATCCCGGTTTCGAGGGCGCCATCGAGGAGCGCGTCGCGTGGGTGGGCGCCGAGCGCATCAGCGCCGCCATCGAGGTGCTGGAGGCCATCCGCACGGGTCCGGGCGAGTGAACTACAGGCTCACACAGAGACACAGAGGCACAGAGACGAGTTCATCTCCGTGCCTCTGGCGTGAGGTCGTTGTGCGGATCGGGCGAAGAAAGTAGGTTCGAATCAACGCCACCCTCCCATGTCCATCACCCGCTCGACCCATGTCAGCACTCTTTCAGAGCCCTGATTCAGCTTCCGGCGCCACGTGCGAGCGCTCCGCCCTCCCGCCCATGGTACGGCTGGCGATCACCTTCATCGTGCTCTTCGCCCTTCGGTGGCTGCTTCCGGCTACCGGCCTGGCCTCCACGTACCAGGTGCTGGTGATCCTTGCGGCGGCGACGTTCTTCGCCTGGCGCTTCTGGTGGAACTGCGGGACGGACCGGCGCGGCCCGCTTCTCCTGGTGGGCTCGCTCTGGATCGCCGGCCTCGCGAAGATCCTGCTGCAGTAACGCGGACCTCACACAGAGACACAGAGGCACGGAGATAAGTTCTTCTCCGTGCCTCTGTGTCTCTGTGTGAGCCCCGTTCTACTGCTTGGTCGTGATGCGGATCACGCCGTTGGCGGCGCGGGCGTCGCCCGGGTAGAGCTGGGCGGCGGCGGCGCCCTTGATCACCTCTACCTTGTCGATGCGGCCGGGGGCGATGGAGTGCATCTCGGCCGGGGTTACGATGCGGCCGTCGAGGACCATGAGGCCTTCGAAGCGGTCGCCGGTGCGGATGCGCACGGGGCCGGAGCCGGCCGGGGCGAGCTCGGAAACGTGCACGCGGGTGCTGTCGTCGCGCACGATCACGAAGTTCTCGTTGGCGCCGCGGGTGCGCAGGCTGTGCCCCGTGGCCTCCGCGCCGGTGGTGATGTTGACGGTGCCGTTCTCCTTCGTGCGGCGCACCTCGATGCGGGCGATGCGGCCGGAGGTGAGCGCGCGGGCCTCCTCGGCGGTCACGGCCTTGCCGTCCACCATGTACGTGAGGTTGCCGCCGTCCTCGAACACCTGGAAGCGGGCCGCGTGCCCCTCGGCGGCGGCCACGTCCATCCGCTCCACCTCGGCGGTGGTGGGGAGGCTCGTCTCACAGGCGGCGGCGAGCACCGCCACGCCCACGATGCCCAGCAGGCCGGCGCGCGCCGGCGCGAAGCGCGGAAGTCGTACGTTCATGGCTCGTAATCTCCTCTCCAGGGACGAGGGCGAGCCGGCCATCGCCGGTGCGCCCAGGGTGAGGCCGGGACCACGCCCGGCCATTTCGATCAGCAGCGACCCGTACGCAAAGGGGCGCACCCCGTGGCGCAGCACGCGCGCGTCACAGTCCAGCTCCACGGCCAGGCGCAGCCGCAGCAGCATCCACCACGCGGCGGGCACCCAGGGCACCAGCGCCACCGCCATGCACCCCGCCGCCAGCAGCAGCGGGTCGCGGGCCAGGATGTGCTCCCGCTCGTGCAAGACCACCAGCCGCTGCTCCTCGGGCGACACCCGCAGCAGCCACTCGGGCACCACCACCTCCGGCGCGCGCACGCCCAGCACCGCCGGCCCCACGCGCGGCGCCACCCGCACCGGCGTCCCCGCCAGCTCGTGCAGCGGCCAGCGGCGGCACGCCCCCCGGCCCCGGCGCAGCGTGGCCCAGGCCGCCACCAGCAGCGTCAGCGAGAGGGCGGCCCATCCCGCGCCCAGCGCCCAGCCGGGAACCGCGTCGCCCAGCACCACGGCGGAGCTCATGGCGGCGTCCAGCGCGGCGCGGGCGCTCTCCAGCGCATCCACGAGCACCGCCAGGCGCCCGCGGGCGGCCGGCGCGGATGCCGGCTCGGTGGCGCGCACCGCCATGCCCACGATCTCGCGGGCGGCGGGCGGGGCGGGGCGCAGGGGGGCGAGCGCCACCAGGGCCAGCGTGGCGGCGAGGGCGCCGGCCCACACCCAGCGCACGGGACGGCCCACCAGGCGGCAGACCTCTTCCAGCGCCCACGCCGCCGCGCCCAGCAGCGTGCTCACCAGCAGCGTGTACAGCATCCACGAGGCGATCATGACTCTTCCTCCATGCGCTCGGCGAGCAGGCGGCGCATGCGCTCCAGCTCGTCGCGCTTGAGGCCGCGGTCGGAGACGAGCTGGGCGAACATCAGCTCCGCGGAGCCCTGGAACACGGCCTCGCGGATGCGGCTGAGGGCGCTGCGCCCCGCGCGCCCCGGCTCCACGGTGGGATGGTAGCGGTACGCGCGCCCTTCCGGCTCGTGCCGCACGTACCCTTTTTCCTCCAGCGTCTGCAGCACGGAGAGCACGGACGTGTACGCCAGCTCCTCGCCGAGCGCCTCGCGCACCTCGTTGACGGTGCCGGAGCCGCTCCGCCAGAGGATGCTCATCACGTCCAGCTCGCGGGGGGTGAAGGTGATCTCGGTCATCGGGCTCCTCTACGGGTTCTTCCGTAGCATAATGGGGGCGGGCGGGGTTGTCAACGGTTTTTCCCGTAGATGGAAACGGATAGACTCACACAGAGGCACAGAGACACGGAGGAGGGGTGTGAGACGATATGTGTTCGGGATGGTGGTGCTGCTTGGATTCTATGCGGCGGGGGCGGCGCTCGCATCCGCCGCGCGGCTGCCGCTGCCGGGGAGCGTGGTGGGGATGCTGCTGCTGGCGGGGACGCTTCACGCCGGGTGGGTGCCGCTGGACCGGGTGCGTCCGGCCGCCGATGCGCTCATCCGGGTGATGGGGCTGCTCTTCGTGCCGCCGGGGGTGGGGCTCCTCCTGTACGTGGAGCTGATCCGGCGCGAGTGGGTGCCCATCACGGCGGCCGCGGTGGCGAGCACGCTCGCCGTGCTCCTGGTGGTGGGGCTGATCCAGCAGAGGATGGAGCACGGTGGCTGAGATCCTGGCGATCGTGGCGACGGTGGCCGTGTACGCGGCGGCGGAGCGCGTGTACCGGCGCTGGCGGCGGCCCTTTCTCAACCCCGTGCTCGTGTCCGTGGCGGTGCTGATCGCCGGGCTGTGGGGGCTGGGGATCGAGTACGCGGCGTACGACCGCGGCGGGCGCGTGCTCTCGTTCTTTCTGGGGCCGGCGGTGGTGGCGCTGGGGGTTCCGCTGCACCTGCAGGGGGCGGAGATCGCGCGGCGGGGGCGGGCGATCTTGGTGTCGATCCTGGCCGGGAGCGTGGTGGGGATCGTCACGGGGACCGGGGTGGCCGCGCTGCTCGGCGCGTCGCCGGAGGTGGCGAGGTCCATGGCGGCGCGCTCCGTCACCACGCCCATCGCCATAGGGATCGTGGGGCGCATCGGCGGCATCCCGCCGCTGACGGCGGCGCTGGTGATCGGCACCGGGGTGCTGGGGGCGGCGCTGGGGCCCGCGGTGCTGCGCATGGCCGGCGTGCGCAGCCCCACCGCGTTCGGCCTGGCGATGGGGGCCGCCGCGCACGGCATCGGCACCGCCCGCGCCGCCGAGGAGGGGACGGCGGAGGCCGCCAGCAGCGGGCTCGCCATCGGCCTCATGGGCGTGGCGACGGCGATCCTGGCGCCGCTGATCGTGGCCCTGCTCCTGTGATGCCATTTTCCAGGAATACAGCAATCTCACACAGAGGCACAGAGCCACAGAGAGGACAACCTGAGAAGTGATCTTCTGCTTTTCTCTCTGTGGCTCCGTGCCTCTGTGTGACGCAATCAGTTGTATGAGCTATTCGAGCTCGTCCAGCTCCCGCAGTGAGGGCGCCGCGACGGCGGTGACGCCCACCACGCCCAGCGTCATCAGGCCGCCAAAGATCACGGAGTTGACGGCGCCCAGCAGGCGCGCGGCCACGCCGGACTCGAACGAGCCGATCTCGTTGGAGGAGCCGATGAAGATCTGGTTGACGGCGGAGACGCGCCCCAGCAGGTGCTCCGGCGTGCGCAGGGTGAGGAGGGTGGAGCGGATCACCACGCTCACGTTGTCCACCATCCCGCTCACCACCAGCAGGGCCAGCGACCACCAGAAGGAGCGGGAGAGGGCGAAGAGGATCCAGCACGCCCCGAACGCCGCCACGCACAGCAGCAGCGTGGGCCCCGCGCGCCGCAGCTTGCGGTGGGCCAGCACCAGCGACATCGCCACGGCCCCGGCGGCGGGCGCGGCCCTCATCACCCCCAGCCCCTGCGGGCCCACGCGCAGGATCTCCCCCGCGAAGATGGGGAGCAGCGCCGGGGCGCCACCAAAGAGCACGGAGAAGAGGTCCAGCACCTGCGCCCCCAGAAGCTGCGGCTGGCGCACCAGGAAGCGGATGCCGATGGTGAGGTTCTCGCCGATGGTGCCCTCGCGCGCGGCGGCGGGGCGGCGCGTGTAGGCGATGCGGGCGAAGAGGACGAGCGCCAGCGCGCAGAGCGCCGCCTCGGTGATGTACGCCGCGCGCGCCTCCGCGAAGCCGTACAGGATGCCACCCAGCGCCGGCCCGGCCACGGCCCCGAACTGCCAGAGCGAGGTGCGCCACGCCACCGCGTTGGCGTACGTCTCCCGCGGCACGATCTCGGCCCCGAGCGCCGTGCGGGCGGGCTGCAGGAAGCTGCGCGCGATGCCGCTGGCGAACACCACCGCGAAGATGGGCCAGGTGCGCACCGGCGAGAGGAGCCCCGGGCTCGCCGCCAGCGCCACCAGCGCCAGCCCGCACAGCGTCTGCACGCCGATGGCGGCCAGGGCGAGGCGCTTGCGGTCGTGCCGGTCGGCCACGTGCCCCGCGTACAGCGCCGCGCCGATGAAGGGGATCGCCTCCGCCAGCCCCACCAGCCCCAGCGAGAGGGGGTCGCGCGTGAGGTCGTACACCTGCCACGCCACCACCGTCGCCTGGATCTGCGTGCCCAGCGTCATGGCCACCATGCTGGCCACGTACCACAGGAAGTTGCGGTTGCGGAGGGAAACGTAGGGATCGTGCGGCTTGGCCATGCGGCAGGATACGGGAGGGGCGGGCGGGGCGCAATCGGGGAACGGGGAACGGGGAACGGGGAACGGGGAACGGGGAACGGGGAACGGGGAACGGTGGGCGGCGAGACGGGGTGGTGCGCGCTGACGGTGGCCCTCACCCCCCGACCCCCTCTCCCATAAATGGACGAGGGGGCGATTTCCACGCGTCTGCGCTCGGCTGAAGTGCCTGCGGGGTGGCGGCACAGGGGAAAACACGGTCGCCGGCAGGCAGTGCGGGTGCGCCCCCCTCGCCCATTTATGGGAGAGGGGGGTCGGGGGGTGAGGGCCCTCTCGGCGCGCTCCGATCCCCCCGTTCCCCGTTCCCCGTTCCCCGTTCCCCATTCCCCATTCCCCGTTCCCCCGGCATTGCCGTTTAGGAGCGTGATCCGGCCAGATCACGGCGGGGTCACGCCCGCGCGCTAGCGTGTGCGGTACGCGGCGCACCCCGCTGCCGCGCGCGCCACCTCGCCCTCCGGAGGAACGATGAACCTCGCCCGCTTCCGCACCGTCCTCGCCCTTGCCGCGGCGCTCGCCGCCCTGGCCGCGCCCGGCCGCGCGCATGCCCAGTGGTACATGATGGAAAGCTTCGCGTACGCCAACAAGTGCATGGACAACGCGGGCGGATCGCTGGTCGGCGGCAACAACCTGGTGCTGTACCCCTGCCAGTCGTCCGTCAACCAGTACTTCCAGCTCACCAGCGACGGGCACCTGATCGTGCAGCGCGGGCAGACCAACTCCAGCGGCTACCAGTTCTGCATGGACTACTACCCGAGCAACGGCTCCATCGGCTCCACGGTCAAGATCTGGCCGTGCCGCCCGCTCACGGGGCCCAGCGACAGCCAGCACTGGTATTACCTGGGGAGCAACCAGTTCATGGGCGGGAGCGGCAACTGCGTCCAGGCCCCCTCCAGCACCAACGCCACCGTGCTGAAGATGGCGGCCTGCAACCCCTCCGCCCCGGCGGCGAACACGCGCTGGAAGTCGCGCACCTGAGGGAAGGGCGAAAGAAGTCCTGAGTCCTGGGTCCTGAGTCCTGAACTGCCGCTGTTCAGGACCCAGGACCCAGGACTCAGGACTTCTTCGTGTCCCCGCCTTGCCTCCCGATATGCGCCGCGGTTATCGTCCCACGGGTCCTCCTGATCGTCCCGCCGAGCCACCTCCCCCGTGACCGAAGCCACCGTAGCGTCCACCGAGTCGCGCCTCGTCCGTGTGCTGGGCACGTGGGCGCTGGCCGCAAGCATCGTCAACGTGACCGTGGGCGGGGGCATCTTCCGCCTCCCCGCCGAGATGGCCCGGCTGCAGGGCAACTCCGCGCTCTGGGCGTACGCGGTGTGCGCCGTGGCGATGGGGCTCATCGTGCTCTGCTTCGCGGACGCGGGGAGCCGCGTGTCGCTCACCGGCGGGCCGTACGCGTACGTGGAGACGGCGTTCGGGCCGTTCGTGGGCTTCCTGGCCGGGGTGCTGCTGTGGGCGGTGGGGACGTTCGCGCTCGCCGCCGTGTCTACCGTGCTGGCGGACTCGGTGGCGGCGCTGGTGCCCGCGCTGGGGAGCCCCGCGGCCAAGGCCGGGGTGCTGGTGGCCGCGTACACGCTGCTGGCGTGGGTCAACATCGGCGGGGTGAAGCAGGGGGCGCGGCTCAACGACGTAGCCACCGTCGCCAAGCTCCTCCCCCTGCTGGTGCTGGTGGCGGCGGGCGCGCTGGCCGTGCGCCCGGAGAACCTGGCGGCCACCGTGCCGGAGCCGGGCGGGCTGGCCCGCGCCTGCATCGTCCTGATCTTCGCCTTCGCGGGGGTGGAGAGCGCGCTGGTGCCCAGCGGCGAGGTGCGCAACCCGGCGCGCACGGTGCCCCGCGCCATCCTCATGGCCATGCTGGGGATCACCGTGCTCTACCTGGCGCTCCATGCCGTCGCCCAGGGGGTGCTGGGGAGCGCCGTGCTGGGGGCGAGCGCCACCCCGCTGGCCGACGCGGCGGGCCGCGTGCTGGGCCCCGGCGGGCGCGCCCTGATCCTGGTGGGCACCGCCATCTCCACCTTTGGATACGTGAGCGGGATGATGCTGGCCACGCCGCGCGCCCCCTTCGCCATGGCGCGCGACGGCTTCCTGCCGCGTCCGCTTGCCTCGGTGCACCCGCGCTTCCACACGCCGCACATCGCCATCGCGGTGCAGGCGGTCATCACCTGCGCGCTGGCCGTCTCCAGCAAGTTCATCCTCCTGGCGGTGCTGGCCAACCTGTCCACGCTGCTGCTGTACGCGGCGTGCTGCGTGGCCGCGTGGGAGCTGCGCCGCCGCGGCGTGGCAACCGGCGGCGGCACTCCTTTCCGCGTGCCGGCGGCGGCGCTGGTGCCCTGGCTGGCGCTGGCGGTGATCGCCTTCATGCTCTACTCGGTCACCCTCACCGAGTGGATGTCGGTGCTGGTGGTGCTGGCCGTGGCCGCGGCCATCTTCTTCGCCACGCGCGGCAGCCGCGCGGCGCGCGCGTGACGTACTGCGAGGCGGCCCCGGGCCACCCCTTCCACGGCCCGTACCACGACCAGGAGTACGGCTTTCCGCTGCGCGGCGACGACGAGCTGTTCGAGCGGCTGGTGCTGGAGATCAACCAGGCCGGGCTGTCGTGGCTCACCATCCTCAGGAAGCGCGAAGCTTTCCGCGCCGCCTTCGACGGGTTCAGCGTGGAGCGGGTGGCGGCGTACGGCGACGAGGAGCGCGCGCGCCTGCTGGCCGACGCCGGCATCGTGAGGAACCGGCTCAAGGTGGACGCGGCCATCGACAACGCGCGGCGCATCCTGGCGCTGCGGCAGTCGCACGGCTCGTTCGCGGGGTGGCTGGATGCTCATCATCCCCGCTCCAAGGCGGAGTGGGTGAAGCTGTTCAAGCAGACCTTCCGCTTCACGGGCGGCGAGATCGTGGGCGAGCTCCTGATGAGCACGGGCTACCTGCCGGGCGCGCACCACGTGGGGTGCCCCGTGTACGCGCGGGTCGCCGCCCTCGGCCCGCCCTGGCTGCGCCAACCCCTTCCCCCGGTGGCACCATGAAGATCCCCAAGGAGTGGCTGTCGCAGAAGGCGGGCAACGCGCCGGTGGCGGAGCACCGCAACCTCCCCGAGATGCCGGCGCTGCGCATCCGCATGGCGTGGCAGAAGCTCAAGGCCCAGGCGCAGGAGGGCGACGAGATCTGGGCCTTCGCCAACCCCTCCAACACCTGGAAAAAGGTGGGGAAGCAGACCGGCTACGCCCTGGTGCGCAACGGCAAGATCGTGGAGAGCACCGTCGTCACCAACAGCTTCGCCTGAATCCACCCGCCCCGAACACCTCTCACAGGAACGCCATCGATGTGCTGCCCTGAGCTCGTACGGTCGGCGCTGGCCGGCCATCCCGCCCCCGCCGGCTCCGGCGAGATCGCGCCCGCCGTGCGCTTCGCGGATGCCGAGGGCGCGTCGTTCCGCCGGGTGGCGGACCTCACGCACGTCATCACGCCGGGCTTCCCCATCTTCCCCTTCTACAAGCCCTTCGCCATGCGCCCGCTGGCGGCCGTGGACCGGGAAGGGTTCTGCGCCAACGAGCTGTGCTTCGCGGAGCACGTGGGGACGCACATCGACGCCCCCGCCCACTTCGTGACCGGCGGCGCCACCGTGGAGGAGCTTCCCGCGTCCACCCTGGTCGCGCCGCTGGCCGTGGTGTCGCTGGTGGAGCGCACCGCGCGCGACGAAGACACCCTGCTGACGGTGGACGACCTGCTGGCGTGGGAGCGCCGCCACGGGCGGATCCCGGCCGGCGCCGTGGTCGCGCTCCACTGCGGGTGGGAGGCGCGCGTCGGCGACCCCGTTCGCTTCCTGAACACGGACGCGACGGGGACGATGCACTCGCCCGGGTGGAGCGGCGAGGCCGTGGAGTGGATGCTGGCCGAGCGGGAGATCAGCGGCATCGCCATCGACACCATCAGCCTGGACGCGGGCAACTCCGCCACGTACGACGCGCACCGGGCGCTGCTGGGGGCGGGGAAGTACGGGCTGGAGAACGTGGCCAACCTGGGCACCGTGCCCCCGGCGGGCGCCACGCTCGTGGTGGGCGCTCCCAAGCACCAGGGCGGCACCGGCGGGCCCACGCGGCTCCTGGCGCTGTTCTGATTCCGCGAACCGCAAGGCTCACACAGAGGCACAGAGGCACGGAGAAGAGCTCCATGATCCACCGCAGTTTGTTCCTGTGCGCGGCGGCCGTACTGGCCGCCGCCGATGCCTCCGCCCAGGCGGACACCACTTTCGCCACTCCGACCTGCGCCGAGCGGGGGATGCAGCGCCTGGCCGTGATGGTGCCGCCGGGGCGCACCGCGGACGACGTGCGGCAACTGGCCCAGAACGGGTCGCTTGCCCCCAACGGCACCGAGGTGTTCATCGTCCCCGCCGGGCGCTTCACCGCCATGCGGAGCGAGGCGGCGTACCGCACGCGGCTCAACACCATGCTGCGCCGCTTCCTGGACGACGGCGGCGAGGTGCAGGGCACCGCCAGCATCCTGCTGCTGCTGGACGAGAACGGCGCGGTCACCGAGATCCATCCCAACACCCGCAACCGGCGGCTGGACCGGGAGATGACGCGCATGTGGACGGGCGCGGCCTTTGAGCCGTACCAGATCGACGGGTGCCGCGTGCGCGCCTGGATCCACGTTCCCCTCACCTTCTCCTCGGACTTCGGCCTCACGGACCGGCGCATCGAGGTCAAGACCGCGCAGCCGTAGAGTGCGTGGCTCACACGGAGACACGCCATGATCCACCGGGGTCTGTTCCTGTGCGCGGCGGCCGTCCTGGCCGCCGCCGATGCCTCCGCCCAGGCGGACAGCACTTTCGCCACCCCGACGTGCGCGGAGCAGGGGGTGCAGCGGGTGGTGGTGATGATCCCGCCGGGGCGCACGGCGGATGAAGCGCGCGAGATCGTCTCCACCTCCTTTCCGGCGGGGACCCAGATCCGGATCATCGGGGCGGACGAGCTGCAGCCGCTACGGGACGGGGAGCGGTTCGACGCGCGGATGACCGACGCGCTCTACTCGCTGCTGGACACCGGGCTCAAGATCGAGGGCACCACCAGCACGCTCCTGGTGGTGGACGAGAGCGGGGCGGTGGTGGAGGCGCACCCCGGCGCCCCCAGGCGGCCCATGAACACCCGGCTGCAGAACCGCGTGAACCGGACGCTCCAGCAGGCGTGGATGACCGCGCGTTTCGAGCCCTTTGAGGTGGGCGGGTGCCGGGTGCGCGCGTACGTGCACGTTCCCCTCTCCTTCCGCTCCGACTTCTCCCTCCAGCAGCGGCGGCTGGATGTGACGCCGGCGGAGCCGTAGCGCGGAACGGAGGCAAGAGCAACAATCGCGGGTCCTTTCATGACGTTCACGTTCATCCAGGATACTCCCATGCTCCTGCGCACCACTCTCCTCTGCGCCGCTGCGCTGCTGCCCGCGTGGGGCGGGGCTTCCGCCCAGGCGGACACCACCTTCGCCACCCCGGCCTGTGCCGAGCGGGGGCAGCAGCGCATGGTGGTGATGGTGCCGCCCGGGCGCACGGAGGAGGAGATCCGCCGGGCCCTGGCGGGCGGCACTTCGCTGCCGCGGGGCACCCAGTTCACCATCGTCGCGCCGGGGGAGCTGCCGCCGCTCAGGGACGTGGCGCGGTTCGAGTACCGGATGAACGTCACGCTCCGCTCGTTCCTCGTCACCGGGCACCAGATCGACGGCACGGTCAACACCCTCCTGGTGCTGGACGATAGGGGCGTGGTGGTGGAAGCCCGCCCCGGCACCGGGAACCGCGACGTGGACCGCAGGCTCGTGCGGACCTGGATGACGGCGCGCTTCGAGCCGTACGAAGTCGGCGGGTGCCGGGCGGGCGCGTACGTGTACGTTCCCCTCTCTTTCCGGTCCGATTTCTCCCTCCAGCAGCGGCGGATGGACGTGAAGCCGTCGGAGCCGCGCTGAGCCGCGCGCGTCAGGCGGAGCCCGGCGGCGGTAACGGCTGATCTCACACAGAGCCACGGAGTCACAGAGAGAGAAGCTCACTCGTGCAGCAGCGAGCGCGGGGTGGGCACCAGCCGCAGGGTCTGCGGCTCTCTTACCCGGGAGCTCAGCTCCACACCCACCGCTTCGCGCCACCTGGGCGACGCGGCGAGCGCCTCCCGGAAGCGGTCGTACGCCGCCATGCTGGCGAAGCGCGTGAACCACACGAAGACGTGCTCGCCCTCGCGCACGGGCAGCCGGGGAAAGTTGTTGGCGCTCCGCTCCGGGATGAAGGAGGCGATGACCGGCGCGCCCGCGGCCTGGAGCAGCGGCGTGACGCTCCGCTCGAAGAACTGGACGAAGTCGCGCTCTTTCTCCGGGGTGGGGTCGATGTGGTAGATCGTGGCGATCACGACGCCCGGTGAAGGGGAGCGGGGCGCCGTGCGCGCCCCGGCATCGAGCTCGAACCCGGCTCCCGCGCGCACGGGGCGCAGCAGGAGCACGTTGTCGTTGTCGATGATGGTCGCGTTCGCGGCCTCGCGCCGCGCACGCCACACCTCGCCGCCGTAGAAGTCGCCAAGGCTGCGCGCTCGCACCTCCATGGTGGGGAACCCCCGCAGCCAGACGAACTTGTTGGGGTCGTCCAGGTCGCGGAACTGGCCGATGACCGTGATCCCCGCCGCTTCCTGCGGCCCCACGAAGTCGGCGTCGAACATCGTCATCAGCTCGTCGCGTCTGCCGGGGCGCAGCGTGTACTGGCGGAGCTCCACGATGGGAAGCTCCCGCAGCGAGCCGGGAGCCGCTCCGGGCCCCGGTCCAGCGTCCTGCGCGTGACCGGCGCCCAGCGTCCAGGCGGTTCCCGCGGCGCACAGCAGCAACACCCGGCGCCTCCTCTCTCCCCTGCTTGTCGCGTTCATGCCCTCTCTCCGGATCGGGTGCGGAACCGTTCTGTAAATTCAGGGGGCACACGGAGGCGGCTACGCTTCACGGAGCTGCCGGATCACCGTTCTGCCGCCCCCGTTGACCTCCAGGAACTCCCGGACGTGCCGCTCGACCTCGTCTTGCGACGGTGCCTCCAGGTACGCGAAACCGAACGCCTCCCCGTTCCGCTGGGAAACCGAGAACTCGCCGTCGGCGAGCGTGATCTCGGTGGCTGCCGGCGCGTACATCCCCTGTGAGACCAGAACGCCGGAATCGGTGGACCTGCGGGCGTAGTCGCTCATCTCACCGCCGTTCCCGCTCGGGGGCGCGGACGGCTGCCGCGCATCAGGCCAGAACGCCACGAAAAAACGCATGACTTTACTCCTCTAGGGGGTGGGGATGCGCCGGAGGGTGCATCGCCGGGGGTTGCATCGCCGGGGATCGCATCGGCGGGGCGTGCATCGCCGGGGGTTGAAACCCCCGGCTGGAACCACGGGAAGCCTGCTGAAGCAGGCTCGCATGGGTCCGGCTACCGAGCCCGCTTCAGCGGGCTTCCCGTGGTTCCAGCGGGGGGATTCATCCCCTCGCTGCGGAGGCGCGCCGATCCCGCCGGATTCGGGATCAGACGTAGCTCAGCAGCGGGTTGGAGCTGCGTGCCTTCAGCGCCGCGTACCACCTGCAGCAGGGGTAGAGCAGCAGCACCACCAGCATCCACAGGAGGTAGACCACAGGCAGCGGATTGGCCCAGCCGGGTGGCTGCGTGACGGGGAACTGGTCTGGCGTCGCCGATTGGAACATGTAGTGGATGGTGCCATAGCGGGCGAACGACACGACCACCGCGATGAGGTGAAGCAGCAGCACGTGCGCGAGGTAGTAGAACATGGGCACCTTGCCGATGATGAGCACGGGGCGCAGGAGCGCGGAGGGCTCCCGTCCGTCCGCCGCGCGCAGCAGCAGGAGCGCCGGCCCCAGCGTCATCAGCAGGAACAGCAGCGACGGCGGGTACTTGGTCAGGTTGAGGAACGACAGCACCGTGAGCGTGCCCGTCGCCCGCGCGGACCAGGGGAACGGATCGCCGTACACGTTGGCGAAGCGCAGGACGAAAAACGCCGCGGTCAGCGCGATCCCGGCATTCAGCAGGATGCGGCGGCGGCGCTCCGCCTCCAACCCATAGACCGCCCCCAGGCTGTAGCCCACCGCCATCACGCCGATCCACGGGATCAGCGGATAGGCGAGGATCACGATGCGGCCCGGCGCGGCGTACAGCACGCCCGGGCTGTGCAGGATGTTCCAGAGCGGAGCGAAGCTCCCGAACGACGAAGCCTGCACCGGGTCGGCCAGGTTGTGAAGCAGGATCATGGCGCCGCCCGCGGCGCCGGCCACCCAGGTGGGGAGGTGCACCAGGGCCGCCAGCACCACCATCGACCAGCCGAGCGCCCACAGCACGGTGATGATGGTGACCTGGTAGTCCACGTTGAACTGCCAGAAGAAGCGGCTGATGGTCAGCTCCAGGAAGACCAGCCAGAGCCCCCGCGTCAGGAGAAACCAGGACAGCTCCGGCGTCGTGCGGCTCCGGCGCGCCAGGTACGCTCCCGTCCCCGTGAGCAGGCAGAACACCGGAGCGCAGAAGTGGGTGATCCAGCGCGTAAAGAACAGCGGCGCGGTGGTCGTCGCGAGGTCGGTGGGGTTCACGGACGCCCCGCCGAAGAAGTCGCGCGTGTGATCCAGCGCCATGAGCACCATGATCAGGCCGCGCACCACGTCCACCGAATCGACCCGCTGCCGCGGCGAGCTCTCTGCTCGTTCAGTCATCTCGTCCCCTGGAGGGCTGGAATCCGTTGCGGCGCGCGGTGCGCCTTTCCCCAGCGTGGCCGCGCGGCGCGGCGCTCGTTGCAGGGAGTGACGCCCACGCGCTAAACAACCGGATGTGAACCCGCGGAGTCCAGAGCCAATTTCCCGCGATAGATGCGTACCAATCCCGGCCACGGCCACGCCGCGGGCCGTGCGCGGGCAGTGGCGCCGCGTCACGAAAGTGGCATTATGAACCGTGCTCGAATTGGCCCTGGAAGCAATACCACATCCTTGCTAGATATCACTGCGAGCAGGGAGAATCGCGGCCCGGGCGCGGGGCGGCGCGTGATGCCAGCTCAGTTCGGGGCGCGTTGCGGGCGAGTAACAGCGAAACGTCTCCGGATCATCCGCTACGGGCTCACGTGCAGACTGCTGAAGCTCGCGCCCGGGATTCCGGCGATACGCACCGGTCCTCCCGGGTCCAGTGCCAGGTCCCCTGGACGCGGGGCGCGGCGCGAAGGCAATCACGTCCAACCCTGAGACGATCGCGATGCTGAAAACGGGCGGGTGGCTCCAGCTCTCGCTGGCGATGTGCCTGGTGCTGGTGGCTTCCACGGATGCGCTCGCGCAGGAAAGCGTGCGGCCCTCCCACGCGCCCGCGCACCAGCCGCGGCCCGCGCGCGACGGGCAGCGGGACTTCGACTTCGAGATCGGCACCTGGAAGACGCGCCTCTCCCGGCGCCTGCGCCCCCTCACCGGGTCCAACACGTGGGTGGACTACGAGGGGACCACCGTCGTGCGAAAGGTGTGGGACGGCCGCGCCAACCTGGTGGAGCTCGTGGCGGACGGACCCGCGGGGCACTTCCAGGGGCTGAGCCTGCGCCTCTACGATCCGGCCACGCGCCAGTGGACGCTGAACTTCGCGAACGCCGCCGGCGGGCCGCTCGCCGTCCCCACGGTCGGCGAGTTCCGCGACGGACGTGGCGAGTTCTACAGCCACGAGACGCTGAACGGGCGGGCGATCCTGGTTCGCTTCGTCATCTCGGACATCACGCCTGTCTCGTGCCGGTTCGAACAGTCCTTCTCGGACGACGGGGGGAAGAGCTGGGAGCTGAACTGGGTAGCCGTGGATACACGGATCTCCGATGCCGGCGCACCCGTGCGGTAGCGCGCCGTCAAGTGGCGAAACGGTTTCGCCATGCGCGAACACCCGGGGAGTGGAAGAGCCGATGCCGGTTGCGGGGATCGAGGTGGTCTTTGAGAGCGTCTGCCGCCGGCTGCTCGAAACGCACCCCGCCGACGAGCGGGGCCGTATGCTGAGCTCCGGCGGGCTCAAGACCGCCGGCAAGTTCTACGCGTTCGCCACCCGGGACGATCTCATCGTCAAGCTCCCCGCGGCGCGGGTGCGCGAGCTGATCGCCACCGGCGAAGGACAGCCGTGCAGCCCCGGCGGCCGCAGCCCCACGAAGGAGTGGGTCTGCCTGGCGCCGCCGGGGGAGGAAGCATGCGCCGCGTACGTGCTGGAGGCGCGCACCTTTGTCGCGGCGCGGGCGGGCCGGTAGCCGGCGCTCTTTTGATGACGGCGCCGCGACGAGCGAGCGGCCCCCGCACCCGGCGCCGCTCGATGAGCCGGGAGCGTTCCAAAGACATCCCTCAACCTGCATGCAGATGACCGATACGATTGCGGCGCCGGCGTACGAGACCGCCGGGGTGCGTCCCCCGCCTGCCGGGGAGCCTTTCTACGTCGCCTCGGGAAACGAGGTGAGCGTCTTCGAGCGGTGCCACGCGCGCGGCCTTCCCGTGATGCTCAAGGGCCCCACGGGGTGCGGCAAGACGCGCTTCGTGGAGCACGTGGCGTGGCGGCTCGGGCGCCCGCTGGTGACGGTGGCGTGCCATGACGACCTTTCGGCGAGCGACCTCACGGGGCGCTACCTGATCCGCGGCGGCGAGACGGTGTGGGTGGACGGCCCCCTCACCACGGCGGCGCGGATGGGGGCCATCTGCTACCTGGACGAGGTGGTGGAGGCGCGGCAGGATACGGTGGTCGTCATCCACCCGCTCACCGACGACCGGCGGCTGCTCCCCATCGAGAAGACGGGGGAGATCATCGAGGCGGCGCCGGGCTTTCAGTTGGTGATCTCGTACAACCCGGGGTACCAGCACGCCATGAAAGACCTGAAGCCGAGCACGCGGCAGCGGTTCGTGGCGCTGGAGTTCGACTTTCCGCCCGCCGAGCGCGAAGCCGAGATCGTGGCGCACGAGGGCGGAGTGGACACGGCGGCGGCGCGGCGCCTGGTGAAGCTGGCCGCGGCCGTGCGCAGGCTGCGCGACCAGGGACTGGCCGAGGTGCCCAGCACGCGCCTCCTGGTCTCCACCGCGCGGCTGATGGCGGGGGGGATCGACGCGCCCACCGCGTGCCGCGCCGCCTTCGTGGCGCCCCTCACCGACGACCCCGACCTCCTGGCCGCGGTCTCGGACCTGGTCGCCGCCACCTTCTGACGCCGTGGGAATCCGCTCCTACCTCGCCCGCCGCCGCGCGGCCGCCCTGCTGGACCCGCAGGAGGCCGCGCGCGACGGCGTGCGCCTCCCCGAAGTGAGCCGCAGGCTGGAGCTGCTGGTCGCGGCGCTGTACGGACGCCCCATCCAGATCGCGCCCGCGCCTTCGCGCGGGGGCCGGCTGCGGCGCGCGGAGCCCCCCACGGCCGCCAACGACGGCGAGCGCATCGTGCTTCCCGCCGAGCTGCCGGGCGGCGACGCCCTGGGGCGCTACCGCCTGATGGCGCTGGCCCAGGCCGAGCGGGTGGAGCGCGGAACGGCGGTGCTCGCGCCCGCGCGCACGGACGCGCTGGAGCGCGACCTGTACCTCCTCTTCGAGAGCGCCGCCGTGGACGCGGCCGTCGCGGAACGGGTGCCCGGGCTGCGCGACGCCCTGGCGGCCGAGCGCCAGGCCGAACGCGCGCGGCGGGGCGGCCACACCCCGCGCGGAGCCGCGGCGCGCCAGGTGGAGTCGATCGTCCGCGAGCTGCTGGCGGCCGACGTCTCCGCCCCGCCGCCGGGGCTGGCCGGGTGCGGCACGCCCGCCGACTCGCTCTCCCGCGCCCGCGCCGCCGCCCAGCGCATCCGCGCCGCGGGGCGCTACCACGGTGTCGCTCCCGTGGAGATGTGGGGCTCCGTCCTCCCCTCGGCCATCGCCCCCGCGACGATGGCCACGGGGGAGCCGGACCCCAACGCCGCTCCGCCGCGTCCGGCGGGGGGAAGGCTTCCGCGCTGGCTGGTGGGCTTCATGACCTCGGTGGGGATCGCGCCGACGCCCGGCGCGCCGAAGGCGCGCGGGCACAGCCCCGCCGCCGCCGCGGACGGCGGCACCGCCCCGGCGCACGGCGGCTCTCCGCCGGAGGATGACCCCGGCACGGGCGGAGCGGGTGGATCGGAGGTCACGGACGCCGACTCGGGCGAGCGGCCCGCGGTGGCGGCGGAGCGGGCCACGCCCACCGTGTTCCCGTACCCCGAATGGGATTACCACGCGGGGCGCTACCGCAACCCGGGCGCGGTGGTCCGCCTGCACCCCAGCGACGAGGCGGACGGCGCGTGGTGCGCGGAGGCGCTGAGGCGGAACGCGGCGCTCGCCCGCAGGGTGCGCCAGCAGTTCGAGCGGCTGCGCGCGCGCCGCATGGAGATCCCGCGCCAGCGCCGCGGCGACTCGCTGGACCTCGCCGCATGCGTGCGGATGCTCACGGAGCTCCGCGCCGGCTTCGGGGGCGACGACCGGCTGTACACCGCCGTGATCCCGGCGCGGCGCGATGTGGCCATCACCCTGCTGGTGGACGTGAGCGGCTCCACTTCGGAGGTGTTCGGCAAGCACAGCGTCATCGAGATGGAGAAGCTCGCGCTCCTGCTCACGGGCCAGGCGCTGGACGGGCTGGGCGATCCCTACTCCATCCTCAGCTTCTCCGGCTCCACGGCGAGCAACGTGCGCATCCGCCAGATCAAGGGCTTCGACGAGCGCAACGGCGACGCCGTGCTGCGCCGGGTGGACGCGCTCCGCCCCGAGGGGTTCACGCGCCTGGGCGCCGCCATCCGGCACGCCACTTCCCAACTGCGCGCCCAGCCGGCCGGCCACCGCCTCCTCCTGATCCTGTCCGACGGAAAGCCGAACGACGACGGCGCCTACGACGGGCGCTACGGGGTGGAGGACTCCCGGCAGGCCATCGCGGAAGCGCGCAGCAGCGGCATCCACCCCTTCTGCCTTACCGTGGACCTCAAGGGCGGCGACTACCTCCCGCGCATCTTCGGCCCCACCGGGCACGTGATCCTGCACAGGGTAGACATGCTTCCCGGTGCCCTGCTGGGCGTGATCCGCGCGATCTTCCGCCGCTGAGACGGGGCCACGGCGAGAGACGGGGCTCGCCACGGCACCACGCACCCGGCGATCGTCCGGGTAAACGAGAGGCATGTCCAGAAAACGATCCGCGTCCGGTACGTCGCTCCCGGTGCACCTCGACCCGCGGTCGGGCCAGCCGCTCCACCGGCAGCTCTACCACGAGATCCGCAACGCCATCCTGGGCGGGCTGCTCCCCCCGGCCACCGGGTCCCGGCATCGCGCGCGCTGGCGGACGACCTCGGGATCTCGCGCACCACGGTGCTCCAGGCGGTGGACCAGCTCAAGGCCGAGGGGTACCTGCGGACCGCCGTGGGGTCGGGGACCCGGGTGGCCGACGTGCTCCCCGAAAGGCTCACGCACATCCGCGGAGCCGCCGCGCCCCCGCGCCCGCGCGAGGAGGCGGGTGCGCTCGCGGCGCGCGGCGCGGCCATGGCCACCATCCCCATCGCCGAGCTGCGCGCGGGGAGGGAGCCCAGGGCGTTCCGGCTGGGGATCCCCGGCCTGGACCTCTTCCCGCGCAAACTCTGGAACCGCCTCGTCATCCAGCGGACACGCCTCACCAGCGTGGCGGATCTTGACTACGGCTCCCCCGCCGGCATGGAAACCCTGCGCGAGGCGATCGCCGGCGACGTGGCGTCCGCGCGCGGGGTGAAGTGCACGCCCCAGCAGGTGATCGTGGTGGGCGGCGTGCAGCAGGGGCTGGGCTTCGCCGCGCGGCTCCTGATGGACCCGGGCGAGCGGGCCTGGCTGGAGGAGCCCGGCTACCTGGGGGCACGGGGCGCCCTCACGGCCGCGTCCGCCCGCATCGTTCCCGTGCCGGTGGACGCGGAGGGGCTCGACGTGGCCGAGGGGGTCCGCCGCGCTCCCGATGCGCGGGTGGCGTACGTTTCTCCGTCGCACCAGTATCCGCTGGGCGTCACCATGAGCCTGCAGCGGCGCCTCGCCCTCCTGGAGTGGGCCCGGCGGGCGAACGCGTGGATCCTGGAAGACGACTACGACAGCGAGTTCCGCTACGGCGGCCGGCCGCTGATGGCGCTCCACGGGCTGGACGGCGGCTCCCGCGTCATCTACCTGGGCACGTTCAGCAAGTCCGTGTTCCCGGCGCTCCGCGTGGGCTACCTGGTGGTGCCCGAGGCGCTGGTGGACGCGTTCACCCGCGCGCGGGCGCAGACGGACCAGCATCCACCCACGCTGCAGCAGCTCGTGCTGGCGGACTTCATCCGCGACGGCCACTTCGCGCGCCACGTGCGCCGCATGCGCAAGGCGTACGAGATCCGGCAGAACACGCTGGTGAGCGAGGTGCGCCGCGAGCTTCCCGGCATGCTCAGGCTGCGTCCGGCCAACGCGGGGCTCCACATGATCGGGTACCTTCCGCCGGGCACCGACGACGTGGAGGTCGCCCGGCAGGCGCTGGCTCGCGGGGTGGAGGTGTCGCCGCTCTCGCGCCACTTCCTGGGCTCCCCGGCCGCGAGCGGGCTCCTGATCGGCTTCGCCTCCATCGGCGAGGACGGGATCCGGCAGGGTGTGTCGCGGTTGGGGGAGGCGATCCGGGCCGTCGCGCCGCACGCGGAGCGGTCCACCCACGCGGCGTGAGGAGGGAGCCCGGCTTGCCCCGGCGTGGATGAGCGGCGTAACCTTGTCGCCCGCAGCATCTCCGTCCCTCCGCGCGAGACTCTTTTGAAGCCCAGCCCAGGCGAGCCCGTGACGGACGAGGGGTGCCTCAACTGCGACGCGCTCCTGGTGGGCGAGTTCTGCCACCGCTGCGGGCAGCGGAGCGGGCCGCGCGTGCTGCCGGTGCGGGACATGGCGGCGGGGCTGGCGGACGACCTGCTCTCGCTGGACGCGCGCATCGTGCGCACGCTGCGCGGGGTGCTCTTCCGGCCCGGGTTCCTTACGCGCGAGTACCTGGCGGGGCGGCGGGTGGGGTACGTGCCTCCCTTTCGCCTGTACCTGCTGGTGAGCGCCGTGAACCTGGCGCTCGCGGCGGGGCTCCGCAGCAACAGCTTCTTCTTCTTCTCGGCCGTGCCGGGGGCGGAGAGCGCGCGCGTCATCTCCCTTCTCCCGCGCGTGATGTTCCTCCTCCTCCCCGCCTTCGCGGCCATCCTGGCGGGGGTGTACCGGGGGCGGATGTTCGCGGAGCACTTCGTGTTCGCGCTCCACTTCCACTCCGCCGCCTTCCTGGCCGCCACCCTTCACCTCCTGCTGGTGGCGCCCGAGGTGGGGCTCCCGAAGGCGCTCGTCCCCGCCGCCCTCCGCCTGGACGTGCTGCTCCAGCTCGCCGTCTTCGCGCACCTCTACCTCTCGCTGCGCCAGGCCTACGGCCGCTCGCGCCTGGCGACCGCCGCGTCCATGGCGGCGGTGCTGGTGGCGTATGCGCTGGCCCTCTTCGTGGCGCTCACGCTCACTGTGAGCGCGGTGGCGCATTTCGCCCGGCCGTAGCGTCCTCTTTCGTTTGGTGTCATCTTTTGGGAATGCGTTCTCCCTCCCTCCCGGTGATCCACGATGAGACTCCACACCGCTGCCGCGTTCATCGCCCTGCTCTGGGCCGCCGATGGCATCCAGGCGCAGGCGTGCTCGTGGGAGCGCGACCGTGTGCTTCGCGGCCGCGCCGCGCAGGAAGACTCGGTGCGGCGTGCGGGCCAGGAAGCGCACGAGAGCTCCATCCGGCGCGCCGCGGTGGCCGCCGGGGTGGCCGAGCCACGCGGCGTCGTGCTGTTCACGATGGAGCCGAACGGCACCCGCCCCTTGGTGGCCGCGTACGAAAGCAACATCCCTGAGACCGTGATCTCGGCCCTGGTGCCCGAGATGGTGGAGCGCGCCAGGGCGGTTCCCACGCGCCGGCCTGGCCGCGTCGCGATGGTGTTCAGGATGGACACGCTTCCGCTCCCCGCCGCGCGGGCGGACGGGAAGCGCTTGGAGTGCCGGCCCCACGCCACCAACACGCCCCTCATCTCCAACGCCCTCCAGCAGTGGATCCAGGGCCACTCGCGGAGCTCGGTGCTCGGCAAGCAGGCCATGGTGAACCTGCTGGTGAGCCGCGACGGGCGGGTGCTGTACGCGGAGATCCAGCGGGCGAGCGGGTATGCTCCGCTGGACGAGTTCGCGGTCGAGGTGGCCCGCGAGCTCGTTTTCCGCGCGGCCTCGGTGGACGGCGTGGGGCGCGACGTGCTGGCGCAGCTCCCCATCGCGGTCCTCACACCGCTCCCCAATTAGCTCCCTCACACGGGAGCGCGGAGGCACGGCGGCGACTTTGTCTCCGTGCCTCTGTGCCTCTGTGTGAGATTGCTTTATACTAAGCCCACCCGCCGTCCCGTCTGCTGCCCAACCCCCGCCCCGCCTTGTCCGCACACCCCCTGAACGACGGCCGTGAGTGGCTCGTGGAGGCGCACGGGTGCCACGCGGCGCCGCTGGCCGACGCCGGCGCGCTGCGGCGCCTGTTCGCCGCCATGGTGAGCGAGCTGGGGCTGCACCCGGTGGGCGACCCGCTCTGGCACAAGTTCCCCGGGCCGGGCGGCGTCACCGGGCTGGTGCTGCTGGCCGAGAGCCACCTGGCGGTTCACACCTTCCCGGAGCACGGCTCGCTCTGCCTCAACCTGTTCTGCTGCCGCCCGCGGCCGGAGTGGGACTTCGAGGGCGAGCTGCGCGCCCGCTTCGGCGCGGAGAGCGTGACGGTGCGCGCGGTGGAGCGGCCCTACGCCGCGATGGTGGCCTCGTGACGCGGCCCGCGGGGCAGTGCCCGAGCTGCGGCGCGCCGGTGGAGTTCCGCTGGGCGGACGCGGTGCAGACCGTCTGCCCGTACTGCTCGTCCGTACTGGTGAGGCACGACGTGGCGCTGGAGCGGGTGGGCAAGGTGTCGGTGCCGCCCAGCGCCGACTCGCGCATCCAGCTCGGCACCACCGGCGAGTACCGCGGGCGCCCGTTCACCGTGGTGGGCCGCATCGCCTACGCGTGGGAGCGGGGCGTGTGGAACGAGTGGCACGTGGTGACGGGCGACGGCCGCAGCGGCTGGCTGGCCGAGGCGGACGGCGAGCTGTCGATGACCGTGCTCGCCACGCCCGCGCCCGCCCTTCCCCCGGCGCAGCAGGTGGCCGTGGGCGCGGAGGTGGAGTGGGGCGGCGCGCGGCTGCAGGTGACGGAGGTGGTGAGCGCCCGCTACGCCGGCACCGAGGGCGACCTTCCCTTCGCGTACTGGGACAAGGACGAGATCCTCTTCGCCGACCTGCGCTCGGCGAACGGGCGGGTGGGCACCATCGACTACAGCGAGGCGCCGCCCCTGCTCTTCGCGGGCGAGAGGGTGGATTGGGACGCGCTGAAGCTCACCGGCCTGCGCGAGCTCTCCGCCCCCAGGGCGCAGGGGGTGCGCACCCTCCGCTGCCCCCGCTGCGGCGGCGCGGTGACGGTGCGGGCCGCCGGGCGCACGGTGACGGTGGCGTGCGCCTCCTGCGGCTCGCTGCTGGACGCGCAGGACCCCGGCCTGCGCGTGCTTCAGGCCGTGCAGAGCCAGACGAAGCACACGCCGCGCATCCCGCTGGGCTCGCGCGGGCGGCTGCACGGGGTGGAGTGGGAGGTGATCGGCTTCCAGGTGCGCTCCACCCGGGAAGATGGGATCGAGTACCCGTGGTCCGAGTACGTGCTCTACCACCCGGAGCGCGGCTTCCGGTACCTGGCGGAAGAGAACGGCCACTGGACGGACGCCGTCCCCCTCCACGACCTCCCCGCGCTGGGCAGGCAAGGGGGGCGCCCGACCGCGAGCTACGGCGGCGAGCACTTCAAGCACTACGCGACCGGCGACGCCACGACCACCTTCGTGCTGGGCGAGTTCCCGTGGGAGGTGCGGGTGGGCGACCGCGAGGTGGTGCGCGACTTCGTGCACCCGCCGCGCATGCTCTCGGGCGAGGACACGGCGGGCGAGACGGCGTGGTCGATCTCCGAGTACGTCCACGCGCCCGCCCTGTGGAAGGCGTTCGGGCTTCCCGGCGCGCCGCCGCGGCCGCGGGGGGTGTTCGCCTGCCAGCCGTCGCCGCACACCGGCCGCACGCGCCGGTACGCGCGCGTGTTCGGGATCCTGGTGGCGCTCTTCGCGGTCCTGGCCGTGGGGCGCTGCTCCACGGCGAAGAGGGAGCGGGTGTTCAGCCGGGAGTACAGCTTCGCCCCCGGGCTCCCGGAAGACTCCACCTCGGTGGATGCGGGCCCCATCGTCCTCACCGGGCGTCCCGCGCCGCTGGAGGTGGCGGTGAACACCAACCTGGACAACGCGTGGGCCTTCTTCTCCTTCGCCCTGGTGAACGAGGAGACGGGCCGGCGGCTGGAGTTCGCGCGCGAGATCAGCCAGTACCACGGCGTGGAGGGCGGCGAGAGCTGGAGCGAGGGCTCCTCGTCCGACGCGGTGCGCCTCCCCGCGGTGCCGGCGGGGCGCTACCGGCTCCAGATCGACCCGGAGGCCGAAGTGCCGGTGGTGTACTGGGTGAAATTGACGCACGACGTGCCCGGCACCTGGATGTTCCTGGTCGCGCTGCTCCTGCTGGCGGCCCCGGCCGCGCTCATCGCCATCTCCGCCGCCAGCTTCGAGTCCCAGCGCTGGTCGGACAGCGACTACGCCCCGGCGGATGACGACGACTGAAGCCTCACACAGAGGCACAGAGACACAGAGAGAACAGCCCGTTCCCCGTTCCCCGTTCCCCGTTCCCCAATGCAAGGTCCCCGCATCTACCTCGGCTACGGCCTGGCGGTGCTCGCGCTGCTGGCGTGGGCGGAGTACACCGGGTGGAGCATGGCGTCGGTCAACGAGACGCGCGAAGGGGCCCCCAGGTCCGTGCGCGACAATCCCGGGGCGAATCGCCCCATCTACGGCGGCTCCGGCCGCTACGTCGGCGGAAAGTAAAGGGAAGCCAATGAATCAGTTAGCGAACGACATCCTGGCGGTGGTCATCTACTCCCTGCTGGGGATCGTGATCCTGGCGGTGGCGCTGGTCATCGTGGACAGGATGACGCCCGGCACGCTGTGGAAGGAGCTGATCGAGGAGCACAACACCGCCCTCGCCACCGTGATGGGCGCGGTGGTGATCGCCTTCGCGATCGTCATCAGCGCGGCCATCGTGGGCTGAGCGTGCGCCACACGCAGGAGGGCGGCTCCCCGGGGATGGCCGCCGCGCTCTTCACCTCCGTGCTCCTGATCGCGGCGTGCGGGCTGGTGTACGAGCTGGTGGCGGGGGCGCTCTCCAGCTACCTGCTGGGCGACAGCGTGATGCAGTTCTCCACCGTCATCGGCACCTACCTGGCCGCCATGGGGGTGGGGAGCTGGCTGAGCCGCTACGTCACGCGCGGCATCGTGGCGCGCTTCGTGGCCACCGAGCTGCTGCTGGCGGTCATCGGCGGCTTCTCGTCCGCCGTGCTCTTTCTGGCGTTCGCGTACACGGAGGCGTTCAGGTTCGCGCTGTACGCGCTGGTGGCGGTGATCGGCGCGCTGGTGGGGCTGGAGATCCCGCTGCTGATGCGCATCCTCAAGGGGCGCTTCGAGTTCAAGGACGTGGTGGCGCACGTCCTCACCTGGGACTACCTGGGGGCGCTGGGCGCGTCGCTCCTCTTTCCCGCCGTGCTGGTGCCGGAGCTGGGGCTGGTGAGGTCGGCCATGGCGTTCGGCATCGTGAACGCGCTGGTCGCGCTCTGGTCCACCTACCTGTTCCGCGACGTGCTGGGGGCGCGGCGGGTGCTGCAGGGGGCGTGCGCCGTGGTGATCGCGCTGCTGTGCGCGGGCTTCGTGGGCGCCGAGCGCCTCACCCGCGCCGCCGAGCGCAGCATCTACGCGGACGAGATCGTCTTCACCCGCGACTCCCGCTACCAGCGCATCGTGCTGACGGCGTGGAAGAACGACCTGCGCCTCTTCCTCAACGGCCACCTCCAGTTCTCGTCGCGCGACGAGTACCGCTACCACGAGGCGCTGGTGCACCCGGGGCTGGCGGCGCTCCCCGGCGCGCGGCGCGTGCTGGTGCTGGGCGGCGGCGACGGGCTGGCCGTGCGCGAGGTGCTGCGCTACCCGGGCGTCCAGCAGGTGACGCTGGTGGACCTGGACCCGGAGATGACGCGCCTCTTCGCCACGCACCCCGTGCTCACCGGGCTCAACGCCCACGCGCTGAAGTCGCCCCGGGTAAAGGTGGTGAACGCCGACGCCTTCGTGTGGCTGGCGGAGACGGACGAGATGTTCGACTTCGTGGTGGTGGACTTTCCCGATCCCTCCAACTACGCCGTCGGCAAGCTGTACACGACGGCCTTCTACCGCCTCCTGGACCGCCGCCTGAGCCGCGACGGCCTGGCCGTGGTGCAGAGCACCTCGCCGATGTTCGCGCGCCGCGCCTTCTGGAGCATCGACGCCACCCTGCGCGACGCCGGCTTCCGCACCCGCCCGTACCACCTGTACGTCCCCTCGTTCGGCGAGTGGGGATTCGTGCTGGCCGGGCGCGGCTCATACGAGGCCCCCACCGAGCTCCCCGCCGGCCTGCGCTTCCTCACTCTCAAGGGCGTCCCCCAGCTCTTCGACTTCCCGGCCGACATGAAGCCCGTTCCGGCGAATGTGAACCGCCTGGACGACCAGATCCTGGTGCGGTACTACGATCAGGACTGGAAGGACTTCGGGGCATAGGCTCACACAGAGACACAGAGGCACAGAGACGATGGAATCTCTGTGCCTCTGTGCCTCTGTGTGAGCCCCGCGGTTCAGTGGCCGGCGGGCGCCGCCGTCGTCGACGAGTCGACCGGGGCGGCGGGCGGCGCGTTGGGCGCCGCCGGGTCGATGGTGGCACCCGGAGCCGGGGCCGTCGCCTCGGCGTTGTTGCTCTCCGGGGTGACGGAGTTCTGCGTGGAGCCCGGCTCGTCGCTGCCGCAGGCGGCGAGGGCGGCAAGGGCGATCACTGCGATGAGCTTCTTCATGGCGGGCCTCGTGGTGCTGGGTGGCCGACCGGAGCGGGAAGCGCCCGGTTCGGCATCGTATAAAGCAACGGGTGTGCCTCGTGGCCTGGAGCCGAAATCCCAGCATCTACGCCATTCCCGATTGATCCAGCGGCGTTCGGACACGCGTTCCGAACAGTGCCGCCTGTTCGCTGAACACTTTATCCCGCAACGACTTCGGTGATCGCGGCGAGGACCTCCGCACCGTCCAGCGTTTCGGGATCGTGCGCGGCCAGCGCGTGGGCGATGGCGGGGAGAGTCGTGCTCGCGTCGGGTGTGGGCACGATGAAAGGGGCGCCCTCCACCGTGCGCCAGCGGCGGCCGTCGTGGACGAAGGCGGCGATGTCGGCGCGGGTGGCGGGGCCCTCCGCGTCGGTCCAGTCGTGCGTCACCAGGGTCAGCCAGACGGGGCCTTCCACGGCGTGCATCACCGGGCCGCGGCGGTGCGTCTCCGTCCAGTGGCGGGTGCGGCCCAGGATGGGGTGCGGCTCGCCCGGGAGCGCGGGCCAGGCGAGGGGCGGCAGGCCGGGGACGCCGCGAAAGGTGCCCGCGTGCGCGTCCCACCGGAGGCGCTGGGGGTAGATGCGCTCGGTGGCGCGGGCGGGGGCCTCCGCGGCTTCCAGCCAGCGCATGGGGCTGTCGATGATGGCGCCCTGCGTCGCGCGCATCCACCGCGCCCACTCCGCGAAGTGCGTGTGGAGGATGCGGCGGGCCTCCGCGCGGTCAGGGCCGCGCACAGGGTGGCCGATGCGGGCCCCTGTGTCGTCGCGCTCCAGCCACGACTCGGCGGGCACTCCCTCCTCGCGCCGCTCCAGGATGGACAGTCCCACGGCGCGGCAGCGCGTCTCGCCAGCGCTGCGGCCGGCGTCCGTGCGGTAGACGTGCACCACGCGCCGCGCAACGCGGTGGACGCCGTTGCGCTCGTACTCCAGCAGGCCGCGGTGGAGGCCCTCGTGGCGCGGGCAGCGCCACACCTCCGGGTACAGGCGGCTGTCGCCCAGCAGCGGGAGGGGCGCGTCGGGCGTCCACGCCACCTCGTGCTCCGGGAGCACGCCGCGCGCGGGCACCTCGATCCAGGGGATGCCCAGCCCGCGGTACTTGGCGGCCCGCACGTCGTCCACCGCGTGCGTCGCGTACACCTCCACCGCGGCGACGACCGCTCCATCGCGCATCAGCACCAGGTCCGCCCGCAGGGAGGGAAGGGAGTGCTCCACGCGCACTTCGTCCCACCGCACGGGCCAGTCGGTCTCCGGGGCGGCGGTGCAGCGCTCGGTGCTCCGCTCTTCGGGAACGCGGTGGCAGAGCGGGCGTACGATGAGGGGCGCGCCGCCACCAAGCTGCTGGGCCAGGTGGATCTTGGCGGCGTGGTGGAGCGCTCCCTCGCCGCGGGCGGCGGCGCACTGGGAGCTGGCGAGGTGCGCGTAGTGCGGGCGGTTGCGCGCGCCCAGCTTGAGCCACACCCGCTCCAGGCACACGGGGCAGAAGCTGCGCGGCCGGCGGCGCGGCGGGAGCGCACGGTACGCGGCCACGGGCACCAGCAGGTGCAGCACGCCTGACGCCTCCGGAGCGAGCGCGTCGCCCTCCACGCGAAAGCGGCGGCGCGCGCCATCCACCGCCGCCACGGACTCCGCGGCGCTCCCCGCATCCTCCGCGGCCACGTAGGCCCACGCCAGCCGCACCTCGCTCCGCTCCGCCATGCGCGTAATCTACAGATGGGGGCTCTCTGTGTCTCGGTGCCTCTGTGTGATATTCTTTTTGCTGTGCGGTGTGCCGGCCCACGCGCAGGTGACCGTGACGCTGGACAACGACATCCTCGCGCTGCGCGGGCGCGGGGCACCGGCGGACTACGACTATACCCACGGCCTCACCGTCTCGGTGCAGACGGACTCGCTGCGCCGCTTCATGGTGGGCCAGCGCATCTACACGCCGCGCCGCGACGCGCCCGAGCCGGTACCGGGAGAAAGGCCGTACGCCGGGTGGCTGTTCGCGGGCGCTCACCTTGCGCGGGAGAGGCCCGGCGCGGTACGCTCGCTGGCGGTGGAGATCGGCATCACCGGCCCCGCCGCGCTGGGCGAGCCGGTTCAGAACGGGGTGCACCGCCTCCTGGGCTCCGAGCCGCAGCAGGGATGGAAGCACCAGACCGGCCTGGAGCCCGGCATCCTCCTGCGCATCCAGGAAGCGCGCCGTATCGACCGTGGCCCGGCGCGCCTGGAGCCCGCGCTGAGCCTCTCGCTGGGCAACGTGCGCACGGCCGCCTCCGCCGGCGCCAGTGCGGAGGTGGGCCGCGGCCCGGGCCCGTACGCCCGCATCGGCGGCCGCGGCGAGTGGGTCGCGCGCGACCTCTTCCTGGACGGCAACACCCTGCGCGGCCGCTCCACCGCCCGCAAGCTCCCCTGGGTGGGCGAGGGCGAGGGCGAGGCCGCGGCCGGCTTCCGGGCGCGCCGCTGGTCGGCCGAGTACCGCTTCGTCGCACGCACGCGCGAGTACCGCGCCCAGCCCGCCGCGCATGCCTACGGCTCGCTCTCGCTGACGGTGCCGCGCGCGGACCAGCGGGCTGCCGTTCGCCGCCGGGACACCTTTTACAGGGAGGCCGAATGAAGCGGATCGCGCTCCTCGCATCCGTGCTTGCCGCCGCCGCCGCCGCGCCGCCGTCGCCGGCGCAGCGCGGCGACGCCCAGCGCCCGAACGTCGTGCTGATCATGACGGACGATGCGGGGTACGGCGACTTCGGGAGCTACGGCGCTACCGACATCCGGACCCCACACCTGGATCGTCTCGCCTCCGAGGGGGTCCGGCTCACGGACTTCTACGCGAACGGGGCCACCTGTACTCCCACGCGCGCCGGCCTCATCTCCGGGCGGTACCAGCAGCGCGCCACGCTGGAAGCACCCCTCGGCTCCGAGGCGGGCGACCGGGAGCGGGGGCTGCGCGTGACGGGGCAGTCGCTGCCGCGGCTGCTGAGGGGCAACGGCTACAGGACGGCGCTGGTCGGCAAATGGCACCTGGGGTGGGGGAGCGAGTTCAGCCCGAACGCGCACGGATTCGAGTATTTCTTTGGGTTCAAGAGCGGCTTCGTCGATTATTACCGGCATACCTCCGGCGACGGTCTCGCCGACCTGTTCGAGAACGAGCGCCCGGTCGAGGTGCCCGGCTACATGACGGATCTCGTCACGCAGCGCGCGGTGAAGTTCATCGAGCGGCACGCGCGCGAGCCGTTCTTCATCGACGTAGCGTACAGCGCGCCGCACTGGCCATACCAGCGCCCCGGCCATCCCTCCACGGCACGCGACGCCGGCAGGCACCTGGGGCCCTTCGACGATTCCACGAGCACGCGGGCGGACTACGCCGCGATGCTGGAGAGCGCCGACGGAGGCATCGGCCAGATCCTGCGCACGCTGGACAGGCTGGGCCTGCGGGAGAACACGCTCGTGATCTTCACCAACGACAACGGCGGTGAATGGCTCTCGCGCAACACGCCGCTCTTCCACCACAAGGGAACGGTGTGGGAGGGCGGGATACGGGTTCCGACCATCATCCGCTGGCCGGGGCGCGTGCCGGCCGGCAGCGTCTCCGCCCAGGTGGGAATCACCATGGACCTGACGGCGTCGATCCTCGCCGCCACCGGGACACGGGCCCCTCCCGAGGCGCGCCCGGAGGGCATCGACCTGCTCCCCATCCTCGCGGGGCGGGCGCCGCAGGTGGAACGGACGCTCTTCTGGCGCGTGGCGGGCGCTCGCCCGCAGCAGGCGGTGCGATCGGGCGATTGGAAGCTGTTGATGGATGGCGGAAGGCCGCTGCTCTTCAACCTCAGGGCTGACCGCTCGGAGCGGGACAACCTGATCCGCGAGAGGGCGGATGTCTCGCTCCGCCTGCGGTCGCTTCTCACGGACTGGCAGCGAAGTGTAGACTCGGAAGCCCGGCAGGGGGCGCGCTAGGCGCGAAACCGCCCGCCCGCAACCCTCGTAACACCATGTGTTTCCGCGCACCGGCGACCGCCGGGCGCATCGCCAGGCCCGCACCCGCAATACCCGTGAAGAAGTCCGCAGCCGTACGACTCACCCTGGTCTCCGCCCTCGCCGCCACCGCCGCGGGGTGCGCCGACGAGCGCCCGCAGCAGACGATGCGCGGGTGGTGCGACCCAGACAGCCCCGAAGTGTGCGACGAGCGGCCGCGCACGGGGTGGGTGCCCATGTACTTCCCCATCTACCACCGCGGCATCTACTACGACAACCGGGGCATCGGGCGCACCGGGCCCGGCGGCGCCGTGGTGAGGAACGCGCCGCGCCCCACCGTGTCGCGCGGCGGCTTCGGGCGCACCGGCTCCGGGCGCGGCGTGGGCGCCTGACGTGCGCCGCGAGAGCAACCCCCCGCGCCCCGACTGGGAGCGCCGCGTGGAAGAGGTCGGCCTGCGCCACCACACGGCCGGCGGAGTCCCGTACTGGAGCGAGGAGGCGCACTACGTCTTTTCGATGGCGGAGGTGCGGCGCATCGAAGACGCCACGCGCGAGCTGCACGCGCTCTGCCTGGACGCGGCGGAGGCGGTGATCGAGGGGAAGCGCTACGCCGAGCTCGCCATCCCGCCCGAGGCGGTGCCGCTGATCGAGGCGTCGTGGGAGGCGGACGCGCCGTCGCTGTACGGCCGCTTCGACCTTTCGTACGACGGGCGCGGCGAGCCCAAGATGCTCGAGTACAACGCGGACACGCCCACCTCGCTGGTGGAGGCCGCGGTGGCGCAGTGGTACTGGCTGGAAGACCGCTTTCCCGGCGCCGACCAGTTCAACCGCATCCACGACGCGCTGGTGGAGACGTGGGCGGAGCTGCGCCCCTACCTCTTCTCGGAGCGCGTGCACTTCGCCTCCATCGTGGACGCGGAGGACCAGGCCACGGTGGAGTACCTGCGCGACACGGCCCAGCAGGCGGGGCTGCACACGGTGCAGCTCACCGTGGAGGAGATCGGGTGGGACGCGCGCGAGCAGATGTTCGTGGACCTGCACGACGAGCTCATCCGCTGCGTGTTCAAGCTGTACCCGTGGGAGTGGATGATGAACGAGGAGTTCTCCCGCAACCTGGGGCGCGTGCGGGCGCCGGTGCAGTGGATGGAGCCCGCCTGGAAGATGATCCTCTCCAACAAGGGCATCCTCCCCATCCTGTGGGAGCGCAACCCCGGCCACCCCAACCTCCTCCCGGCGTACCGCGACGACCTCCTCTTCACCCCGGCGGACGCGTACGTGGTGAAGCCGCTCCTTTCGCGCGAGGGGGCGAACGTGCGCATCATCTCCCCCTGGCACACGCAGGCGGAGACGGGGGGCGAGTACGGCGAGGAGGGCTTCGTGTACCAGGAGTACGCGCCGCTTCCCTCGTTCGACGGGTGGCAGCCGGTGATCGGGAGCTGGATCGTGGGGCAGCACCCGGCGGGGATGGGCATACGCGAGGCGAGCGGGCCCATCACCGACAACCTGAGCCGGTTCGTGCCGCACCGCATCGAGAACTGACTGGGCTCACACAGAGACACGGAGGCACAGAGATAACTTCATCGCCTTTGCGCCGCCTCCGCGCGCCCGCTACACTGAACCGCCCTCCCTTCCAACTCGCGCCCCCCGGACGCATGCTGAAGCTCGACCTGATCCACACGCTGGCCTTTGCCGGACTCGTGCTGATGGTGGGCTACGGGGTGCGCGCCGCGCTGCCGGTGCTGGCGCGCTACAACATCCCGGGGCCCGTGATCGGCGGGCTGATCGCCTCGCTGGTGGGGCTGGTGGCGCACTCCAACGGCACCCCGCTCTGGGAGTTCGAGACCACGCTGCAGGCGCCGCTGATGATCGCCTTCTTCACCACCATCGGCTTCGCGGCGTCGCTGCGGCTCCTCAGGGTGGGCGGGCCGCAGGTGCTCATCTTCTTCGCCATCGCCACCGTGTTCGCGGTGGTGCAGAACGTGGTGGGAGCGGGGATGGCCACGCTGTTCGGGCTGCACCCGCTCTTCGGGGTGCTCACGGGGTCGGTGACGCTCACGGGCGGGCCGGCCACGGGGCTCGCGTTCGCGCCCGTCTTCGAGCGCGCGGGGGTGGAGGGCGCCACCACCGTGGCCGTGGCCTCGGCGATGGTGGGGATCGTGTTCGGCGGGGTGATCGGCGGGCCGGTGGGGACGCGGCTGGTGGAGCGCTACAAGCTCCGCGACCGCCAGCGCACCCCGGCCGAGGTGGAGACGCCCGTCGCCACGGACCTCGTGGAGGCGCAGCTCCCGGAGCCCGCCCAGGCCACGCCCCAGGGGGAGGATGAGGGCTCGTGGCAGCTCCTGAAGGCGGTGGTGCTGATCCTGGTGGCGATGTGGGCCGGCTCGTGGGTGAGCGCCGCGTTTACCTCGATGGGGGTCACGCTCCCGGCGTACATCGGGGCGATGCTGGTTGCGGCGGTGATCCGCAACTTCGACGACGCGGTGGGGTGGATCGGCGTGTCGCAGCGCACGATCGACGACGTGGGGAACGTGGCGCTGGCCCTCTTCATCGCCATGGCGCTGATGACGCTGAAGCTGTGGGAGATCAGCAACCTGGCGCTCCCCATGCTCGCCATCCTGGCCGTGCAGGTGATCCTGGTGGCCATCGTGTGCGCCTGGCCCGTGTTCCCGGCCATGGGGCGCGACTACGACGCGGCGGTGATGGGGAGCGGGTTCGCCGGCTTCATGCTGGGCACCACGGCCAACGCCATGGCCAACATGAGGTCGCTGGTGGAGCGCTACGGCCCCGCCCCCCGCGCCTTCCTGGTGGTGCCGATGGTGGGGGCGTTCTTCATCGACTTCACCAACGCGGTGATCATCACCGTATTCGTGAACCTGCTGGGCTGATGGGCCGCGTCTTCACCGGCCGCATCTCCCTCTTCGGCCGCCCGGCCGAGCGACGCCCGCGCATCGCGCACCCCCTCTTCCTGCTGGCGGACAGCCAGCTCCTCTTCTGGGCCCACCGCGGCGAGCTCTTCCTGGAGCGGGCCCGCGAGCGCATCGAGCACGACCAGCCCCGCGCCGCCTACCTGGGCGCCTCCAGCGGCGACCAGCCGGACCTCTTCGCCCTCTTCGCGGGGGCGATGGAGGGGGTGGGGATCCGGCACTGCCGCCTGATCCCCGCCGAGCCCACCGCCGAAGACATGGAGTACCTGGAGGATGCCCACCTCCTGCTGCTGGGCGGCGGCGACCCGCGCGCGGGGTGGCGCGCCTTCCAGGCCAGCGGCGTGGGCGACGCCATCCTGCGGCGCTACGTGGGCGGGGCGGTGGTGGTGGGTGTGGGCGCGGGCGCGGTGCAGTTGGGCCTCTCCGCCGGCGGGGCGGACCTCCCCGCGCTGGGCCTGGTTCCCCACGCCATCGACGTGCGCCGCGAAGACGACGGCTGGTGCGCGCTGCGCGAGCAGGTGCGCGCGCACGCCGGGGTGGTGCAGGGGCTGGGCATTCCGCGTGGCGGCGGCCTCATCTACCACCCCAGCCACCGCGTGGAGGCGGTGCGGCACCCCGTGTGCGAGCTTGCCTGGCGCGGCGGCGCCGTGTGCGACTCGCAGTTGGCGCCGGAGTAAATGGCCCCCACCCCCCGACCCCCTCCCCCGCGTGCGGGGGAGCGTGGGGGGAGGGGGAGAACTGCGGGACCGGCCTCTGATCGGACTGGCCATTCGCTTCTACCGTTCCCCGTTCCCCGTTCCCCGTTCCCATGTCCATCCAGCCCATCGTACGCCTCGGCGATCCGCGCCTCCGCATGCCCTGCGCGCCCGCCAGCGACCCGGCCGATCCGCACGTGGCGGCCACGGTGCGCGACCTGGCGGACACGCTCGCGCACTCACGGAGCACAACCGGCTACGGCCGCGCCATCGCCGCGCCGCAGATCGGGGTGCTGGAGCGCGTCATCTTCCTGAACGTGGATGGCGCGACGCCGTGGCCCTTCATCAACCCCTCCATCGTGGAGCGCAGCGACGAGACCGTGACGGTGTGGGACGGCTGCCTGAGCTTCCTCAGCATCTTCTGCCAGGTGCCGCGCTGGGCCTGGGTCCGCGTGCGCTACCAGGACCTGGACGGCGCGTGGCAGGATGTGGTGGCGGACGGCGACCTTTCCGAGCTCCTCCAGCACGAGATCGACCACCTGGACGGCATCCTGACGGTCGACCGCATGACGGACGTGACCACGCTGGTGACGCGCGAGGAGTTCGAGCTGCGCTACCGCGCCGAATCGCCGTACGCCTCCTCCTGAGCGGTACCTCTCCGTGTCTCTGTGCCTCTGTGTGAGCCCGCCGTTCTGCCGGCTATAGCCGATCTCGCCGCCTCCATCGGGCGCATCACGGGCCACCCGGCCGACATGATCGTGCCCTCCGCACGCGAGGTGCGGCGGCTGGGGCTGGCGCTGGAGCCGCCCGCGCGCGTGGAGCGGCTGGACGCGCTCTTCCTGCACCGGCACTGGGGGATCGGGGATGCGGGGATCGGCGTGGTCGCGAGCCACCTCCCCTTCGACGAGCGGCTGACGATCGGCTTCAACCCGGAGCTGGCGGAGGCGCTGGGAATGCGGGCGCCGGAGGTGCTCGGGACGAAGGAGGGGCGTCCTCTGGGGATGATCGGCGACGTCGCGGGGGACGTGCTGGCGCGCGTGGTGGCCGCGTTCGGCGAGCCGGAGGCGGTGGAGCGGGGGAGCGGCGCGCGGGTGCGGCGCGTGGCGGCGGTCGGCGCCATGACCGACGCGCTGGTGCGCGAGGCGGCGGCGCGCGGCGCGGGCGCGTACGTCACCGGGCAGATGCGCGCGCCCGCGCGGAAGGCGGTCGCCGACACGGGGATGGCCGTCATCGCGGTCGGCCACCGGCGCTCGGAGGTGTGGGGGCTCCACCTCCTGGCGCGCCTGCTGAGGGGCGAATGGCCCGGGCTGGAGACGGTCGTCCTGGACGCGCCCTGAGCGACCGGCGCGCCGCTTGCCACGCTGCGCGGCGGGGACTGGCGGACACCGGCACGGGAGGGGACGTGGAGACCGACGAGAGACGCGGCGCCGACAGGCTGAAGCGGCTGGACTCGCTGGCGTACCTGCTTGACAACTCCATCCCCATCCCCGGCACCGGCGCGCGCGTGGGGCTGGACGCGCTCATCGGCCTCGTCCCCGGCATCGGCGACGTGGCGGGGACGGCGATGTCCGGCTACATCGTGATGCAGGCGGCGCGCATGGGCGCCCCCGCCTCCGTGATCGCGCGGATGGTGATGAACGTGGGGATCGAGACCGTCGTGGGCTCCGTCCCCTTCCTGGGCGACCTGTTCGACGCCGGCTGGAAGGCGAACGCGCGCAACATCAAGCTGCTGCGCGGCTCCGTGGTCACCCCCGGCGTCGTGCGCAGGTCCAGCCGCCTGGTGGTGGGCCTCACGGCGCTCGTGCTCCTGCTGATGCTGGCGGCGGTGGGCGTGGTGGCGTTCGCCGTGCTCCGCGCCTTCGGGCACTGGCTCGGGGTGTAAAAGGCCTCACACAGAGGCACAGAGGCACGGAGATGAAGTCGTCTCTGTGCCTCTGTGTCTCTGTGTGAGATCAAAAGTCGCGCGAGCTGCCCTCGGCCGTCGTGTCCGTGGTGCCGCTGACGTCCAGCCCGCCGTTCTCGGTGCGCCCGGGAGCCTGGCGCTCGCCCTCGGTGCCCGCGCCGGAGAAGCCGCTGTCGTTGCCGTAGCTCCCGTCGCTGCGGTCGGGGGCCGTCCCGGCCTGGCGCTCGCCGCGCTCCACCGGGTCGCCGCTCACGTCCGAGCCCGCGCCCGCCATCCCCTCGCGGCCGGACATGTCGTCCTGGTCGTGAAGGCGCTCGCCCTCGCTGCGCCCGCCCGTGGAGTCGTCCATCTGGCGCTCCACCTCGCCCGGATTGCTGCTGTTCTCGTTCTGGCCCATGCGTCCTCGCTCTCTCGGGTTGCCGCGGTCAGGGACGAGGACGGCTGGCAATTCGCATTCCGGGAACGGAAGGGGCTCACACAGAGGCACAGAGACACAGAGAGTCATTCCTCGCGCAGCGCGTCCATGGGCTGGATGCGCAGGCCGCGGCGCGCGGGGCCCAGCGTGGCGAGGAGGCCGGCGGCCGGGACGAGCGCGCCGACGGCAAGGAGGAGGACGACGGCCTGGCCCGTGGTGGCGCGGGTGTTCATCAGCGCCAGGCTTCCCAGGATACAGCCCAGGACCGCGCCGAGGGCGAGCTGGCCGATGGCGCGGGAGAAGATGCTGGCCAGCAGGCGGCGCGGCTGGGCGCCCAGGGCGGTGCGGATGCCGATCTCCTTGCGCCGCTGGGTGACCGTGAACGACATCAGCGCGTGGATGCCCGCCGCGGAGAGGAGGAGCACGCTGAGCACCACGAGGAAGAGCGCGCCCTCGACGAGCCTCACCACCGGCGGGCGCTCCACGCTCGCCAGGGAGCTCACCTCGCCCACCCGGATGCCGGGGTCCAGCGCCGCCACGGTCTCGCGCAGCCGGGGCGCGAAGGCGTCCGCGTCTCCCCCGCGGACGCGCAGGAGGAGGGAGGCGGCCTGCACCTGCCCGGGCGCCACCGGATAGTACAGGTAGGAGGGGATGCGGGAGGGCTCCACCGGGTTGGCGCGCAGGTCCTCCACCACGCCCACGATCTCGTGCCACTCGCCGGGCTTCCACTCGTCCGCGCGGTCCGTGCGGGGCGGGGGGACGAAGCGGACGCGGCGGCCCAGCGCGTTGCCGCCGCCCAGCACGTCGCGGACGAACGAGCGGCTCACGATCACCACGTTCCCCCGCTCGCCCGCGTGGAAGCCGCGCCCCGTCAGCGTCCGCGCGCCGAAGAGCGGCAGGTAGCCGGGGCCCACGCCCACCGAGGGCACCCAGTGGCCCTCCGGCGACCGCGGCGGCGCGGGGACCCCCTCCGCCATCAGCGTGCTGCCGCGGCCGGGGAGGGTGGCCGTGAAGGTGGCGCCGGCCACCGCCGGGTCGGCCTCCAGGCGGCGCATCAGCTCGGTCAGCCGGTCGCCCAGGCGGGCGGCGGTCTCGCGGCGGTACGCCTCGGCATCCATCCCCGGGCGCAGCTCGGTGGCCAGGCCCAGCCCCGCGGTGAGGAACTCCTCCGCCGCGAAGGTGGGGCGCACCACCACGAAGCGGATCTGCTTCCACGCCAGGTTCACCGCGTTGGGGAGCACGGCCACGGCGATGGCCACCTGCGCCACGATCAGCGCCGTCCAGGTGCGCCCGAGCCCCCGCCCCGTTCCGCCGCCCACGCGGCGCAGGTCGTTCTGCAGGTGGCGCCCCGTGGACTGCAGCGCGGGGACCACGCCCACGACGACGGCGGCGAGCACGGCGAGCCCAGCCGCCATCAGCACGGCCACGGGCTTCACCCCCAGGTCCACCCAGAACCCCACGAGCATCACGCGCTCCATCTGCAGCTTCACCTGGCGGAGCGAGAGGTGGGCGATCACCAGCCCCACCGCCGCAGCGCCCGCCGCCAGCACCAGCGCCTCCAGGAAGAGCTGCGTGACGATGCGGCGCCGGGTCGCCCCCAGGGCGGTGCGCACGGCGATCTCGCCGCGGCGCATGGCGGTGCGGGCGTAGATGAGGACCGCGACGTTCGCCGCCACCGCCAGCAGCAGCAGGATCACGGTGCTCTGCATGGTGGCGGCTTGCCAGAGCGACATGTCCTGGATGTCGTCCAGCGGGTAGGTGTAGGGGAGTACCTGCGGGCGCAGGCGCGCGTGCGTGGCGGGGTTCGCCGCGGCCGCCTGCCGCCCCAGCGCGCCGAGCTCGGCCCGGGCCTGCTGCATGGTGGCGCCGGGGACCAGCCGCCCGAAGACGAAGATCTCCGGCCCCTGGCCCGGCGCCTCGGGGCTCGCGCGCAGCGCCGTCCACAGCGCGTGGCGCATGGGGAAGGCGTATCCCTCCGGCATCACCCCCACGACCGTGTGGGCCGTGTCGCCCAGCAGGATCTGCCGCCCCACGGCCGCCGGATCGGCGTCGAAGCGCGACTTCCACAGCTCGTGGCCGATCACCGCCACGCGCGGCGCTCCCTCCCGCTCGTCTTCCTCCACCAGGTAGCGCCCCAGCAGGGGAGGGACGCGGGCGGCGCGGAACGCGGATGCCGTCATCTCGGCCACGGGCGTGCGCGCGGGGAGCGCGGCCCCGCCGATCACCTCCTTCACCACCATGCGGAACGCGGAGACCTGCTCCACCGAGCGCATCTCCACGCGCCAGGCCGCGAAATCGTGGAGCGACTGCCGCTTCTCGTTCCGCGACGCCGTGTCCCAGTTCTCCAGCGCGACGAGGCGGCCGCCCTCCGGAAGCGGGAGGCGGGGGTACATCAGGGCGTGGAGGAAGATGAAGAACCCGGCGCCCACCGCGATGGCCACCGCGATCCCCAACCCGCCCACCACGGTGAGCCCCGGCGACTTCACCAGCATCCGCCGCGCGAGCTTCAGGTCCAGCCCCAGTCCCGTGATGCCGGTGAGGCCGCGCGCGTCGCGCCCCTCCTCCTTGTACCGCTCCCGCCCCCCGAAGGCGACCGCCGCCTGCCGCCGCGCCTCCCCCGGCGCCAGCCCGCGCTCCCGCACGAGGCGCTCCGCTTCCATGTCGATGTGGAAGCTCATCTCCTCGTCCATCTCCGCCTCCAGCCGCTCGGGCCGGCGAACCCCCGCCCAGAACGACCGCGCCCGCGCGAGCAGACCCTTCATCTCAGCTCTCCTGGGATGTGCCTCTCCTTACCTGAATAGGAGAGTATCGGAGTGCTCTCCTAAGCTGTCAAGGGGTGTCGCACAGAGGCACGGAGCCACAGAGAGAAGTTCTCCTCTGTGTCTCTGTGCCTCTGTGTGAGCCCCGTTATTACGCCACGGCGGCGGCGGCGGCGCGCCCCGCTTCGCGGCCGGAGAAGAGGCAGCCGCCGAGGAAGGTGCCTTCCAGCGCGCGGTAGCCGTGCATCCCGCCGCCGCCGAAGCCCGCCACCTCGCCCGCGGCGTACAGGCCCGGCAGCGGCTGGCCGTCCGCCGCCAGCACGCGGCCGGAGAGGTCGGTCTCCAGGCCGCCGAGCGTCTTGCGGGTGAGGATGGAGAGGCGCACGGCGATCAGGGGGCCCGCCGCGGGGTCCAGGATGCGGTGCGGCTTGGCGGTGCGGATCAGGCGGTCGCCGATGTAGCGGCGGGCGCCGCGGATGGCCACGATCTGCGCGTCCTTGGTGAACTCGTTGGCGATCTCGCGGTCGCGCGCCACGAGGGTGCGCTCCACGGCGGCGGCGTCCAGCAGGGGCTCGCCGGCCAGCTCGTTCATCCGCCGCACCAGCTCGGGAAGGGTGCGCTCCACGATGAAGTCGGCGCCGTGCTTCTTGAACGCCTCCACCGGCGCGGGGGCGTTGCCGCCGCGGGCGCGCCCCGCCACCTGCCGCCAGCTCCGGTTGGTGAGGTCGGGGTTCTGCTCGGAGCCGGAAAGGGCGAACTCCTTGGCGATGATGCGCTGCGTGAGCACGAACCACGAGTGGTCGTACCCCGTCTTCGCCAGGTGGGCCAGCGTCCCCAGCGTGTCGAAGCCGGGGAAGAGCGGCACGGGAAGCCGGTTGCCGCGCGCATCCAGCCACACCGAGGACGGTCCGGGGAGGATGCGGATGCCGTGGCGGCTCCAGATGGGCGCCCAGTTCTCCACTCCCTCCGTGTAGTGCCACATGCGGTCGCGGTTGATGAGACGCCCGCCCGCCGCCTCGGTGATGGCCAGCATGCGCCCGTCCACGTGCTCCGGCACGCCGGAGAGCATGCGCCGCGGCGGGTTGCCCAGGCGCGAGGGCCAGTTGCGGCGCACCATGTCGTGGTTGGCGCCGATGCCGCCGGAGGTCACGATCACGGCCTGCGCGCGCAGCTCCCACTCCCCCACCTCCACGCGCGAGGTGGCCTGGCCGCGCTCGGCGGAGCTGGGCTCCAGCACGGCGCCGCGCACCCCGTCCACCACGCCGCCCGTCAGCGTCAGCTCGTCCACGCGGTGGCGGAAGCGAAAGGTGACCAGCCCCTTTCGCTCGGCCTCGCGCACGCGGCGTACAAAGGGCTCCAGCACCCCCGGCCCCGTGCCCCAGGTGACGTGGAAGCGGGGCACGGAGTTGCCGTGCTCCGTGGCCAGGTAGCCGCCGCGCTCCGCCCACCCCACGATGGGAAAGAAGCGCACCCCCTGCGCCGCCAGCCACGCGCGCTTCTCCCCCGCCGCCCAGGCCACGTACGCCTCCGCCCAGCGCCGCGGCCACACGTCCTCCGGCCGGTCGAACCCGGCGGACCCCATCCAGTCCTGCAGCGCCAGCTCGTGCGAGTCACGGATCCCCAGCCGCCGCTGCTCCGGCGAGTCCACCAGGAAGATCCCCCCGAGCGACCAGAACGCCTGCCCCCCCAGCGACCCCTCGGGCTCCTGGTCCACCACGACCACGCGCCGCCCCGCGTCCGCCAGCTCCGCGGCCGCCGCCAGCCCCGCGAGCCCCGCCCCCACCACCACGACGTCGGTGTCCACGAATCGCCTCCTCCGTGTCTCTGTGTCTCTGTGTGAGGCCGCCGTTGCAGTTGGCGTACGGGACCCGCCCGGTGTATCTATATACGCTTGCAACCCGATACGACACACCCGAGCGAGCGGACCCGTGGCCGGACCCTGGACGGATAGACTCAGCGGCGCGCGCGCGCAGGCGCGCGGCGGATGGCGGCGGCTGCGCGTGGCGTGGCGCAACCGGCAGGAGCGCAAGATCGTAATTGGCCTGGCGCTGGTGACGCTGGGGTCGTGCAGCACCGGCGGGGTTGTGGCGGCGTGGACGCGGGCGTGCCCCGGCACCTGCCCCACGGCGGACCAGGTAGCCGACTTCGCGCCGCGCCAGGCCAGCCAGGTGCTGGACTCGCGCGGCGTGCCGCTGGGCTCGTTCCACCGCGAGCGCCGCACGGTGGTGGCCATCAAGGGGCTGCCGCGCTACGTGCCCATGGCGTTCGTGGCCATCGAGGACGCCCGCTTCTTCGACCACGAGGGGGTGGACCCGTTCCGCGTGATCGGCGCCATCCGCGACAACATCCTGGGCGGGTTCGGGGCCACGGGGGGCAGCACCATCACCATGCAGCTCGCCCGCAACCTCTTCCCCCAGCAGCTCCCGGCCGGGGAAAAGAGCCTGCGCCGCAAGATCGCCGAGGCCAAGCTGGCGCTGGAGATGGAGCGCAAGCTCTCCAAGGAGCGCATCCTGGAGCTCTACATCAACCACATCTACCTGGGCGCGGGCGCGTACGGCATCGAGGCGGCGGCGCGCACCTACTTCGGCAAGCCGGCGTCGGCGCTCACGGTGCTGGAGGCGGCCACCCTGGCCGGGCTCCCGCAGGCGCCCAGCGCGTACAACCCGCGCGAGCACCCCGAGAGGGCCCAGCGCCGCCGCGACCGCGTGCTGGACATGATGGCCCGCTACGGCGTCATCACCGCGGCGCAGGCCGCGCAGATGCAGGCGCAGCCGGTGCAGGTGGCCCCGCCCGCCGGCGCCTTCCGCGCTCCGTACTTCGTGGAAGCGGTGCGGCGCGAGCTGGAGCCCCGCTTCGGCGAGCTGCTGTACACGGGCGGGCTCAAGATCTACACGGCGCTCGACCCCGACCTGCAGCAGACGGCCGAGCGCGGGCTTGAAGAGCACCTCCGCCAGATCGAGGGGGGCACCTACGGCGGCTACCCGCACCCCACCTACGAGCGCTTCTCGGCCGGGCTGCGGCCGGGGCAGGCGGTGCGCCACACGCCGTACCTGCAGGGCGTCGCGGTGGTGATGAACCCCAACACCGGCGCCGTGATGGCCATGGTGGGCGGGCGAGACTTCAAGCAGTCGCAGTTCAACCGGGCCACGCAGGCGCTCCGCCAGCCGGGCTCCGTGTTCAAGCCGTTCGTGTACGCGGCGGACCTGGAGCGGGGCCGCTCGCCCCTCTTCGCCGTGTCTGACGGGCCGCTGACGGTGGGCACCTGGAGCCCCAAGAACTACGATGGGCGCTACGGCGGGTACATGACACTGAGGTCCGCGCTGCGCAACTCGCGCAACCTTGCCACCATCCGCGTGGGGCGCGACGCGGGGTTCGAGAAGGTGAGGGACCTGGCGCAGCGCGCGGGGATCAGCACCCCCATCCCGGGCTTCCCCTCGGTGTACATCGGCGCGGCGGCGGTGTACCCCATGGACCTGATCTCCGCGTACGCCACCTTTGGCAACGGCGGGTACCGGGTGGAGCCCCGCTACGTGACCCGCGTGGAGGATCACCAGGGGAAGCTGCTCTGGCAGCCCCCGGCGCCCACGCGGCAGACGGTGGACCCGGCGGTGGGGTGGATCCTCACGGACATGATGCGCGAAGTGGTGGACCGCGGCACCGGCTACGGCGTGCGCGACCCCGGCATCGGCGGCATCTCGTACGACATCCCCGTGGCGGGGAAGACGGGAACCACCAACTCCGCAACCGACGTGTGGTTCGTGGGGTACACACCGGATCTGCTGGCCGGCGTGTGGCTGGGGCTGGACAACCCGCAGACCATTCTGGGGGGCGCCACGGGCGGCACGCTGGCGGTGCCGGTGTGGGCGCGGATTATGCGAAAAGCTTACGAAACACGCCGTCCGCCGCCGGTGTGGCCGCGCCCCCGCGGGGTGGTGGCGCGCCGGGTGAGCGGCGGGCGCGTGCTCACCGCGGACTGCCCGTACGGCGGCGGGCAGACGGACTACTTCGCGGCCCGGTTCGCCCCCGAAGCCACCTGCGTGGCCCCCGCGCCGCTCCCCGAGCGATACGTGGACCCCACCCCGGAGCTCCCCGGGCGCCCCATCTTCCCGGGGCAGCCGCGGGTGCCGCAGCCCGGCGACTTCATCAACAAGCCCCCGCCCGCGCGCCCCTGAACCGGGGCGGCGGGGGGGGAACCGAGACGAGATGAACCGAAAGCTCAAGATCGTCCTTCTCACCCTCCTCGCCCTCTCGGTGGTCGGCTTCGGCTGGCTGTGGTTTGCGCCGTGCGGGATGGGCGGGTGCGCGCCGGTGAGCGACCTGGACCAGTACCAGGCCGAGGGTTCCGCCCTGCTGGACGCCAACGACAAGCCGTTCGGCACCCTCTCCACCGTCAACCGGCGGGTGGTGTCCATCGACTCGCTCCCGGCCTACCTCCCCAACGCCTTCGTGGCGATCGAGGACCGGCGCTTCTACGACCACGGCGGCGTGGACTGGCAGCGCTTCGGCGGCGCCATGATGGCCAACGTCAAGCGCGGCGGCGTGGCGGAGGGGGGGAGCACCATCACCATGCAGCTTGCCCGCAACCTCTTTCCGGACGCGCTGCCGTACACGGAGCGCTCCATCCGCCGCAAGGTGATGGAGATCCGGGTGGCGCGGCAGATCGAGCGGGCGTTTCCCAAGAAGAAGATCCTCGAGCTGTACCTCAACCACATCTACCTGGGCGAGGGGAGCTACGGGGTGGAGGCGGCGGCGCGCACCTACTTCGGCAAGCCGGCCTCCGAGCTCACACTGGCCGAGGCCGCCACCATCGGCGGGCTGGGGCAGCTTCCGTCGCGCCGCAACCCGCGCGAGGACCGCGCCGCCGCCCGCAAGCGCCGCGACATCGTGCTGCGCGCCATGGCCGACGGGGGCTACGTGCCCGTGGCCGAGGCCGAAGCGGCCATGAAGGAGCCGATGCGCGTGGCGCGCACCGGCAAGGACCCCAAGGAGCGCGGCTCGTACTACGTGGACCGGGTGCGCCGCGAGCTGGAAGAGCGCGTGGGCGAGCGCTTCTACACCTCCGGCCTGCGCGTGTACACCGCGTACGACCCCGTGGCCCAGGCCGCCGCCGAGGCGGAGGTGGGGCGCCAGGCGACCGCCATCGAGAACGGCGCGTTCGGCGCCTTCAACCACCCGAAGTACACGCGCGGCAAGGGCGCGGACGACGACCGCGGCACCGACTACCTGCAGGGCTCCGCCGTGGTGATGGACGCCCGGAACGGCGAGGTGCGCGCGCTGGTGGGCGGGCGCGACTACGAAGACTCCAAGTTCGACCGCATCTACCAGGCGAAGCGCCAGCCCGGCTCCGCCTTCAAGCCCTTCGTGTACCTCACGGCGCTGGAAGACGGCATCGCCCCCACGCGTCGCATCGACGACGCGCCCATCAGCATCCCCCTCTCCCGCGGCAGCTCGTACAGCCCGCGCAACTACACCGGCACCTTCGACGGGCCGGTGACGATGCGCGACGCCCTCACCCGCTCCAAGAACGTGGTGACGGTGAAGCTGGCGCAGGAGGTGGGGATGGGGCGCGTGGCGGACCAGGCCCGCAGGCTGGGGATCACCACCCCCGTGCCCAACAACCCGGCCGTGGCGCTGGGCTCGGCCGAGGTGCGCCCCATCGAGCTGGTGAGCGCCTACGCCACCTTTGCGAATCTAGGGCGGCGCGTGACGCCCCACCTGGTGCGCCGCGTGGAGAGCCGCGACGGCGAGGTGCTGTGGGAGGCGGAGAACGAGGGCGACGAGGTGCTGGAGGCGGCCGAGGCCTTCGTGCTCACCACCATGCTTCGCGACGTGGTGGACCGCGGCACCGGCACCCCGGTGCGCGCCGCCGGCTTCCGCGCCCCCGCGGCGGGAAAGACGGGCACCACCAACGCCGCCACCGACGTATGGTTCGTGGGGTACACGCCGGACATGGTGGCCGCCGTGTGGTTCGGCTTCGACCGGCCGCAGACCATCGTGCGCGGCGCCTCGGGCGGCACCATCGCGGCGCCCGTGTGGGGGCGGATCATGACGCGCGTGTACGCCGGCCGCGCCGCCCCCGCCGAGTGGGGCGCGCCCCGCGGGGTGGTGACGGAGACGGTGGACCGGGCCACGGGGCTGGCGGTGGTGCAGGGGTGCCCCGCGCGCGGCGCCACCTACACCGAGTACTTCGTCAACACCCGCCCCCCCGCCGAGTCGTGCGCGCCGGCGGGCGGCTACCCCGGCTACCCGCCCATCGCCATGGACACGGCGTGGCGGGACGAGGAGTGGGGCTCCACCGACATCCAGTTGCCGGAGCCGTACGACCCGGACACGGTGGGGATGAGCGACCTGGAGCAGCGGGGCATCGACTGGCCGGAGCTGGAGGCGCAGCGCCGCCGCGGCGAGCGCCCGCCCCCCGCCACCGGGAGCGTGGAGCCGCTGCCGCCGGAGCCGTACACGCCGCTCCCGGAGCCGCGCACCACTCCGCGCACCACGCGCCGCGCCGCGGAAGAGCCGCCCGCGCCCCGCGCCGAGCCGCGCGAGCGTCCCCGCCCGCGCGTGCTGGGCGAGCCGGTGAAGCCCGCCGAGCCCCCCGCCGAGCCGGCCGAGCCCGCGGTGCCGCCGCCGCCGCCGGACACCACCAGCGGCGGCACCCCGGCGCCCCGCCGATGAAACCTGGGGGCGCCTGCGGGGTTCAACAGGCGCCGCACAAGCATCGGAGCGCGGGCCCGTGCCCGCGTTGAAACCAGCAGTGGAGAGCTCGTTGACCAGCAAGACCCGGCGGGCGGGAACGCTCGCCTTTGCGCTACTCGCGCTTCCGGCGGCGCTCGCCGCCCAGTCGCCCCGCCCCTCACCGGTCCGCGCATCGGCCGCCGCGCCCACCCGCGAGGAGTCGCGGGCGATGATGACCGAGCTGCAGACCATCGCCACGCGGCTGCAGGGCATCCACACCCGCGCCATGCGCGCCGGCGACCTGGCCGCCACCCAGACCGCGCTGATGCGCGACATCAAGGCCGCCATGGAGCGGCACGACCCGCAGCTTCCCGCGCTGGCCACGCGCGTGCAGGCCATGGAGGGCGAGGCGCGCGCCGCGCAGGCCCGCAACGACGCCGCGCGCGTGCAGACGCTGGCCCGCGAGTTCGCCACCATCCGCGGGCGCTTCATGCGGGCGCAGCAGGCGGTGATGCAGCAGCCCGCCATCGCCGCCCGTGCCCGCGCCTTCGACGACCGCCTTCACCGCCAGATGCTGGCGGCCGATCCGCAGACGGACCAGCTCCTGGCGCGCAGCCGGCAGCTTCAGGCGCGGCTTCAGCGCACCGCGCAGGCGCCGAGACGGGCACAGTAAAAGAAGGGGCTCACACAGAGACACAGAGGCACGGAGAAGAACTTATTCTCCGTGCCTCTGTGTATCCGTGTGAGACTACAATCCGGCGGTCGCCACGCCCAGGTCGCGCACCAGGCCGGTGTGGAGGCGGTACACCCACCCGTGCACCGTCAGCGGCTGGCCGCGCAGCCACGCGTCGCGCACCACCGTGGTCTCGCACACGTGGCGCACCTGCTCCACCACGTTGAGCTCGCACAGGCGGTCCAGGCGCTCCGTCTCGTCGGCGATGGCGTCCAGCTCCGGGCGGTGCTTGTCGCGCACGTCCTGCACGTGGCGCAGCCAGTTGTCGATCAGGCCCAGGCGCGCGTCCTCGGCCGCGGCGCGCACGCCGCCGCAGCCGTAGTGGCCCACCACCATCACGTGGCGCACCCGCAGCACGTCCACCGCGAACTGCAGAACGGACAGGCAGTTGAGGTCGGTGTGCACCACCACGTTGGCCACGTTGCGGTGCACGAACATCTCGCCGGGGGCCAGCCCCACGATCTGGTTGGCGGGCACGCGGCTGTCCGAGCACCCGATCCACAGGTACTGCGGCGTCTGCTGGTGCACGAGCCCGGTAAAGAACTCCGGGTCGTGCTCCGTCATCGAAGCGGCCCACTCGCGGTTCTTTTGGAACAGCTCCGTCAGTGTCTCCATCACCGTTGCCGTGTCTCCGTGTGTCAGTCGATCCCCGCCAGGATCTCGCCCAGGGTGGCGAGCGCGAGCTCCACCTGCTCGTCGGTGATGACGAAGGGTGGCGACAGCGAGAGGACGTTGCCGTACAGCCCGCCGCCCAGCAGCAGCAGGCCCCGCTTGAGCCCCTCCACCACCACGCGGCCGGAGAGCTCCGGCGCGGGCTCGCGGCTCTCCCGGCCGCGCACCATCTCGATGCCGATCATCATCCCCAGCCCGCGCACCTCGGCCACGCGCGGGTGGCCGGCGGTCATGGCGCGCAGGCGCTCCATCATGCGCCCGCCCAGCGCGGCGGAGCGGTCCACCAGCCCCTCGTCGCGCAGCACGGCGATGGAGGCCAGCGCCGCGGCGCACCCCACCGGGTTGCCCAGGAAGGTGGAGGTGTGGATGGCCTCGCCGCGGGAGCGGGGCCACGCCTCCATCACCGCGTCGGTGCCGATGCACGCCGCGAAGGGGAAGCCGCCGGTGAGCCCCTTGCCCACCGTCATCAGGTCCGGCACCACCCCGCTGTGGTCGCACGCGAACCAACGCCCGGTGCGCCCGAACCCCGTGTAGATCTCGTCCACGATCAGCAGCATCCCGCGCTCGTCGCAGATGCGCCGCAGCCCGGGGAGGAAGCCGGCCGGGGGCACCACGTCGCCGCCGCGCCCCTGCACGGCCTCCACCAGGATGGCGCCGATCCCCTCGGACGCGGTGCCGGGTGTGTCCAGCAGGTGCTCCACGTAGCGCAGCGTGGCCGCGCCGACTTCATCCGGCTCGCGCCCGAACGGCGAGCGGTAGGCGTACGGGTAGGGCGCGAACACGGCGCTGTTCATCAACTGCGCCGCGAAGGGCGAGCGGAAGTCCTCGCGGCCAGACACGGCCAGCGCGCCGTACGTGAGCCCGTGGTACCCGCCGTGGAAGGCGAGCACGCGCGGCTTGCCGGTGGCGATGGCGGCCGTCTTGAGCGCCGCCTCCACCGCCTCGCCCCCCGAGTTGGCCAGCACGGAGCGGTTGAGCCCGCCCGGGGCCACCTCGGCAAGCGCGCGCAGGAGCTGGGCCTTGATGGCGGGCGGATGCACGTCGCCCATGCCGTGGAGGAGGCGGGCGGCCTGGCGCTGCACGGCCTCCACGATGCGCGGGTGCCCGTGCCCCGCCCCCGCCACCGCGAACGCCGCCGTCAGGTCCACGAACACGTTGCCGTCCACGTCCCTTACGTTCGCCCCCCGCGCCTCGTCCCAGAACACGGGAAAGTCGTCCGCCAGGTACGTCACGTTGGGCGATTCGTACCGCGCCAGCTCCCCCGCCAGCCGCCGCGACTCCGGCCCCGGCGGCGGCGCGGCCAGCGCGGGGAGCTGCCTCCCGAACGTCTCAGATCCCATCACGGACGGTTTCCTTTGTCACACAGAGGCACGGAGACACAGAGGAGAGCAGGGAAGGTCTTTTCCGTGTCTCTGTGCCTCTGTGTGAGATCAGCGGGACTCATGGATCGAGCCAGCGCGTCATGATGTGGCGGTCGTGGGCGGTGAAGCCCAGGCGGGTGTAGAGGCGCCGGGCGCGGTCGTTGTCCCACGCCACCTCCAGGCGCAGCGCCTGCACGCCCCAGGCGGCGCACGCGGCGGCGGCCTCTTCCACGGCGCGGGCGCCGATGCCGCCGCGGCGGAAGCCTTCGCGCACGTACAGCTCGTCCAGCAGGGCGTAGCGGCCCGCGAACTCCAGGCTGAAGCACATCGTCACCACCATGTAGCCGGCGGGGGCGTCCGCGCCGCCGATCCACCAGACGCGGCCCAGGGCCGGGTCCGCCAGGAGGGCGGCGAGGGCGCCGCGGGCGGCGGGCTCGTCCAGCACGATGCGCTCGTGGAGGTAGAACTCGCTCATCATCGCCAGCAGCCCGTCTTCGTCGCCGGGCAGGGCGGGGCGCAGGGCGGTCATCGGGCGCCTCCCAGCCAGCCGCGCCGCCAGAAGAAGGCGAGCAGGCCCAGGGTGACGGCAGCCATCGTGGCCTCCGCGACCGTCAGGCTGCGCAGCCAGGCGGGGGTGTCCACCACGTTCATCCCGTACAGCCCCGTGATGAAGCCCAGGGGGATGAAGAGCGCGGCGAAGATGGTGAGCACCTTCATGATCTCGTTGGTGCGGTTGCCCACGCTGGAAAGGTAAAGGTCCGTGAGCGAGGAGCCGAGCTCGCGGCACCCCTCCACCAGGTCCACGATCTGGACGAGGTGGTCCTGCACGTCGCGCAGGTACACCACCGTGCCGGGGTGCACCAGCTCGGCGGGGGGCTCGCGCACCAGCGATGCCAGCGCGTCGCGCAGGGGCCACACGGCGCGGCGCAGCGCCACCAGGTCGCGGCGCACTCCGTGGAGCTGGTTCATCGTCTCCCGTCCGGGATGGCCCAGGATCTCCACCTCCAGCTCGTCCAGGCGCTCGGCGTACGCCTCCACCACGGGGAAGCAGTGGTCCACCACCGCGTCCAGGATGGCGTAGGCCAGGTAGTCCGGCCCCGCGCCCCGGATGCGGCCGCGCGAGCCGCGCAGGCGGGCGCGCACGGGGTCCAGCGGGTCGCCGGGGCGCTCCTGGAAGGAGACCACGTAGTCGCTCCCCACGAAGAGCGACACCTGCTCCAGGTCAAGCCCGGGGCACAGCCTCACCATGCGGGCCACCAGGTAGATGTGGTCCGCGAAGATCTCGCTCTTGGTCTGCTGGCCGATGTGCCCCACGTCTTCCACCGCCAGCCGGTGGAGGGAGAAGATGTCGCCGATGCGCTGCACCGTGGGGGAGTGGCGCACGCCGTCCACGTTCACCCACAGCACGGGGTAGCGCCCGCGCAGCAGCGCGAGCTGCTCCACGTCTTCCACCTCGAACTCGGTGAGCTCGTGCGGCCCGTACGCCATCACCGTCACGCGCGGCGGGAGCGCGTCCGGGTGCGAGGGAAGGGTGCCCGGGTCGGAGCCCGGCGGGGTGCCCGGCCCGCGGAAGGCACCCAGCGCGGCGCCCTTCCCCGCCACCAGCGGCAGGCGCAGGAGGTCGCGGCGCTTCAGGGGACCGCCGGTCATGCCGGGAAGGTGCCGCCCGCGTCGGCCGCGGCGGCCAGCATCTCGCGGGCGGCGGAGGCGTACTTGGCCAGCTTCATCAGCCCCCCGCGCTCCAGCCGCAGCTCGCCGCGCATCACGGCGGACACGGGGTCCGTGGCGCCGTCCAGCAGGCGCCGCCACCCGGCGGCCTCCGCGCGCAGCACGAACGGCGCGGTGGCGAGGTCCTCCGCCGTGGCCAGGCGGGTGCCGCGGCAGGCACCCTCGTACAGGTCCAGGAACACGGCGCGCTCCTCCGCGATCCCCAGCGACGCGTCGGCGCCCATCACCAGCACCACGGAGTCGCGCCAGTCGGCGGCCACGGCGGCGTAGGCGGGGCGGCGGTTGAGCGCCTGGCAGCAGGCGCGGCTCCATTCTTCGGTGAACACCTCGGTCGGCACGGCGGCTCCGGCGCGGGTACGAAAGGCGGGTCGATGGCCTACGCTAGCGCCCCGCGCGGCCCCCGGCAACGGCGCGTGGGGGATCTCCCTACATCCCCCCGGGGCCCGTGGGGAGGAGTCCGCCCCGGAACAGTGATTTCCCTATGTTGGCGGGGGGGCGGGAGGTATAAATTATGTGCATCCTGATGGAGAACGGATGCAATCACAGGAGACACAGATGCGCAACGCTTTCTACAAGCTGCCGGTTCTTGGGATGATCGTGCTCGCCGCCGCGTGCGGCGGCGGTGACAAGCCGGCCGAGACCACCAACGACACCCCGCAGGGCAGCGCGGACGTGACTCCGCAGGGCTCCAGCGAGACGGCCACCGTCACCACCGACGCGCCGAACACCACGGCCACCACCCCGCCGGCGCAGGGCACCGTGCACAACGTGCGGATGACCACCACGCAGGGCGGCGCCTCCGGGACCTTTGAGCCGGCGAACATCACCGTCAAGAAGGGCGACGTGATTCACTTCGTGAGCGAGGGCAACGCGGCTCACAACGTGTCGTTCCCGGCCGACCAGAACGCCGGCAAGTCGAACCTCCCCGCCCCGAGCCAGTACCTGACCAACGGGCAGAGCTACGACCTGCAGATCACGATGGACCCGGGCTCGTACAACATCCAGTGCGACCCGCACGCCGCGATGGGGATGAAGGGCGTCATCACCGTCCAGTAAAAAAATCTCACACAGAGACACGGAGGCACGGAGAAAGATGCTTTTCTCCGTGCCTCTGTGTCTCTGTGTGAGCCCCTTGTTCTAGCGCGCGATGGTGCAGACGGGGATCCCGAACAGGCGCGCCCTCTCGCGGCTCAGCACGCGGATGCGCACGTAGAGGGGCACCAGCGAGCCGAAGACGCCCACGCCCTCGCCCGTGACGCTGGAGATGCGCACGGGGCCCGACGGGTTGAAGCGGCCGCCGCGCACGGCGTTCAGGTAGTTGCGGTCCATCGCGGCCGTCATCAGCTCCACCAGCACCCCCTCGGGGAGGCCCGTCTGCAGCGCGGCGAGGGCCTCGCTGTCGTACTGGAGGCGCTCGAACACCCCGTACTCGGAGGGGAGCAGGATGTCCGTGTCTTCCTCGGACACGGCGAGCCCCACCAGCTCCATGGGGTCCGGGATCTCCACGTCCAGGCTGTCGCGCTTCAGCGCCTCTCGGATGCCGAAGATGCGGATGGGGGAGATGTAGGAGTACGCGCTGTCCGAGCGCGACCAGGAGATCCGCTGGAGAACGCCGGGCGGGATGGCGCACTCCGCGGTGCCGCGCGCCCGCTGCATGCGCACGAAGGGGAGGCCGGTGAGCGTGAAGTTGCCGGGGACGCGCGTGCGGCCCTGGATCACCCGCCCGTCCGCCAGCTCCACCCGCAGCCGGTACTCCTCGCCCGGGATCACCCACGGCCCATCCGCGCGCAGCGACTGGTAGCAGGTGGCGCTCACGGACCCGGGCTCGTCGCGGAAGTAGATCGCCGAGAACTGGTAGCAGTCCGTGTTCCCCTCCTGCTCGAACACGTAGGTGCGCCCGTTGTTGCCGGTGACCGTCACCTTGGCCCCGCCCACCCCCTTCACGTCGCGCCCGTCCAGCGAGCTGTGCATCACGATCGCCTGGATCTCCGCGTCGGTGCGCAGCACGGCCTCCACCGCCACCACCTCTTCGCTGGCGGGGATGGTTACGTCGCTCAGGGTGCACCCCGCCAGCAGCGCGAGCGGCGCCAGCAGGAGCGGACGGATGGACAGGCGCATTGGGTACACGTCGCTCGGGGGCGAGGGAAAGGAGTGCGATGCGGAGCGTACCCGCGCGCGGGCCGCGAGGTCCCCCGGGGACGCCCGCTGTCCACGCCGGGGGACGGACGCGCCGCCACGACGCGGGCACGGATGGGGCGGGCACGATCCATTCCCCGTGTGGTTGCTGGATTTTGCGGCCCAGGGCTGCTACCGTGGCAGAGTTGGCCTGGTCGTTGCAACTGATGCTGCCCGAACCCAGACCGCCCGCGGCCCGGTTGCGTGAACGTAAGCTGTTGATTAGATTGCAGTTACGTGATCCGCGCCGCCCGTGGACACCCGGAATGAACAGCAGGAGAGATCGAATGCGCGTCTTCAAAGCAGCAGTTCTGATGTCCGTTCTGGTGGGCGCCGCGGCCTGCGGCCGCGACGTGGAGCCGAGGACGGCCGCGCGGTCCAACGACCTGTCCTGGCTGGACAGCCTGGGCGTGTCCGACGCGCCGGCCCGTGCCCTCGCTCCGGCGGCGGCGTCGCCCACGGAGCTGGGGCTGGCCGCCAGCGACTCGGCCGCGAAGACGCTGGTAGCCGCCGCGCCGGCCAAGGAGCCGGAGGCCAAGGCGGCCTCCTCCACCAGCACGCGCCGCAGCACCGCGCGCCGCAGCTCCAGCCGCCGCCGGTCGTCGTCCAGCAGCTCGGGCACCTACGCCAGCAACTCCGGCGGGTACGAGAGCAGCGGCACCTACCAGGCGCCCCGCGCCGTGGTGAAGCGCAACACGCGCCGTGACGCCGCCATCGGCGCCGCCGGCGGGGCCGTGATCGGCGCGGTCGCGGGCGGGAGCCGCCACCGGGTGCGCAACGCGGTGATCGGCGCCGTCGCCGGGGGTGCCGCCGGTGCCATCATCGGCCACCACGTGGACAAGCGCACCGTCTACGTGCCCTAACGGGGGCGAAGCGGGGCGCGGAAAGAGGCACGGGGAGCTCCGGTTCTCCGTGCCTCTTGGCGCGTGTGGGCCGGGACCTTTGCGTAAGGTATGCTGATTGCGTAACTTGCCTCCAATTCCCCGGCAGGGCCGGCAAGAACCTGGAGACCGCGACGCATGCCTCACCGTGTCTACCGCGACGCAAACGGAACCGAGTGGCAGGTGTGGAACGTGGTACCTCACATCCTGCAGGAAGGAAAAGAGCGCCGCCTGGTGGTGCGCCGCGCCCCCGAACCGGAGCCGCACGAGCCCGACCGCCGCGAGCTGGAGGAGCGCCGCGCGGCGTTCGACCGGCGCGCCCGCCTGCGCATGAGCCTGAGCCCGTCTCTGCAGGGCGGGTGGCTCGTGTTCGAGACGCACACCGAGAAGCGGCGCGTCACCCCCATCCCCGACGGGTGGGAGGCGCTCCCCGACGCCGAGCTGGACCTGATCCGCCAGCAGGCCGACCCCGTGCCCCGGCGGATCTGATGCCCATCCGCAGCTTCCGGGGCTCGCAGGGGGACGAATGGCGCGTGTGGAGCGTCATCCCCGGCACGCTCGGCGTCCGGGAGCGGCGCGCGGGCTTCGACCGGCGCAGCCCGGACCCCGTGATCCTGTACCGTGGCCCCGAGCGCCGCTCCACCGCCAACCGCCGCCGCCGCGCGCCGGCCCTTCCCGAGCAGATGGCGGGCGGATGGCTGATCTTCGAGGGCCCCGCCGAGCGCCGCCGCCTCATGCCCATCCCACCGCACTGGGACGTACTGCCGGAGCGGGAGCTGGAGCGGCTGCGGGACCGGGCGCAGCCCGCCGCGAAGGGTCCGCAGGAAGAAAACGGAGGCACGGAGACGAGCTGATCTCCGGGCCTCTTTTTTTATCCGCCGCGTCTTGCTACTGGGTCTTGTTGGTCCACACCACGATGGCGCCGCAGGCCCGGTACCGCTGCTCGCCCCAGTAGTGCGAGCCCACGGAGAACTCGCCGGGCACGTCGGTGCCTTCGTACACCTCCACGGCCTCGATCTCTTCCGGCTGCAGCTCGTTGAGGCGGTTCGCCGGGACCGGGAACCCGTTGAGGAACACGGGGAGCCAGCAGCGGAAGCCGTCGCGGCGCTGCATGAAGAGGAAGCCGGTGGTGCCCGTGGGGACGGCCAGGATGCGCCGCCGGCCGCTGATGTGGTCGATCACGCGCCCGTCTCCCTGCTTGCGGAACTCGTCTCCCGTCCAGAGCGTGCCCATCCCCCGGCGCCTCCGCTCGTAGAAGCCGTTGCCGCGCAGGATGCGCGATTCCGCCGCGGCCGTGCCCACCACTCCCGCCACCGCCACCACCGCCAGGGAGTCGCGGCGCGGCGCCACGCGTGCCAGCGCGCGCCTGGGGAGCGCCAGGCTCACCGCGCCCGCGCCGCCCGCCGCCACGGTGACCTCCGCCCCCGCCGGCTGCCAGCGGAGCGTGTCCGCGCGCGGGTGGCTGAACTCCACGCGGTAGCTCCCCGCCGGCACGCCCTGCATCTGGAACGTCCCCGCCGCGTCCGTGACCGCCGCGTACGGTGTGCCGGCCAGCACCACGCGCGCCCCGGCCAGCGGCGCGGCGCGGGTGCTGTCGAACACGGTGCCGGCCACCATCCCCGCGGGCGCCGCCGCCGGTGCGGGCGCCGAGGTGGCGCTGCTCGCCAGCACCTCGCCGCCCACCTCGGAGATACCCACCACGCCCACGCGCGCGTTGGCCACGCTGGACCCCAGCGGGTTGGAGGCGCGGCCCATCATGGGAAGCCGCAGCGCCCAGCGCCTCACGATCCACGCGCCCGCGTCCGTGCGGCCGAACTCCAGGTTGCCGCCCCACTCGTCGCCCACGGCGAAGCCGCGCAGCTCGGTGTAGCGGAAGTCCATGGAGCGGAGCTCGGCGCTGGCGGGGTCAAGCCACATCGTCCCCTGCACGTCTGGAAGCCGGCGGCCCCGCACCGGCTCGAAGGCGAGCCCCACCATCCCCGCCGTCTCGCCGCTCCCCGGCACCACGCGGAAGCAGTGCCCGTCCAGGAACTCGTCGGAGAGCAGCACCTGCGCGTCGGGCGCCAGGTACACGTTCTCCCGCCCGTCGCGCCGCACGTAGCCGTTCCGCGCCAGGTCTTCCGGCGGCACGCTGCGGAACGGGGTCACGCGGCGGGCGGTGGTGGTGTCTTCCTTCAGCTCCACGGTCATGGCCGTGACCGCGTCCATCTGGCGGTTGAAGCGCCGCACCGTGAAGCGGTTGCCCCCGCTCTCCTCCGAGAAGCGCGTGGCGGAGAGCGCCTTGCGCGCCTCCTCCCACAGCGCCGCCGTGCGCGCCCCGCTGCGCGGGTTCACCACGCACCCCCGCTCGCCCGCCGCCACCTGGATCCCCTCCAACTGCACCCCGCCCGCCGCCGCCGCCAGGCGCAGGCTGGAGGTCTCGCCCGCGCGCAGGGCCACGGGCGGGGAAAGGGTGGTGGCGTGGCCGATGCGCTCGGCCCGCACCCGGTACTCCCCGGCCGCGGGCGCCGTGAGCGCGAACCGCCCGTCCGGCCGGGTGGACGCGGTCGCCACCACGCGCCCCGCGGAGCTCAGCAGCGTCACCAGCGCCCCGCCGAGCGGCGCCCCTCCGGGGTCCACCAGGGTGCCCGACACGCTCTGCGCGGCGGCGGGCGCCGCGATCATCGTACAGGCGAGGGCCAGGACCAGGATGCGGCGCATGGGGGGACCTCCGGGGATGGGGCTGGGACAGGATCTACATCTACTATATCTACAGAAGCATACCTCACACAGAGACACGGAGATGAAGTCAACTGGAGTTCCCCCGCGGGAGTGGACAGGGGGTTAGGCGGCCCTCGGAGTGAGGGCGAGCCCCGCTTCGTAGGCGGCCGGACTGAGATAGTCCAGGCTGGAGTGCCTACGCTGCGTGTTGTACCAGTGGTCAATGTACTCGGCCACCGCGCGCTTCGCCTCGGCGTGCGTCTGCCAGGCGCTCCGCTCGACCAGCTCCCACTCCAGCGTAGCGAAGAAGCTCTCGGCCACTGCGTTGTCCCAGCAGTTCCCCTTGCGGCTCATGCTCGCCTGGATGCCGTGCTGGCTCAACATCTCTCGATACGCTGCCGAGGCGTACTGCACGCCACGGTCGGAGTGGTGGATCAGTCCGGCCGCGGGCTTGCGCCGCCAGATCGCTCCGCGCAGCGCCTCCAGCGCCAGATCGGTCTCCAGTGTGGGATGCAGAGAGTAGCCCACCACGCGCCGGCTCTTCAGGTCCAGCACCACCGCCAGGTAGAGCCATCCCGCGTGCGTGGGCAGGTACGTGATGTCACTGACCCATACCCGATTCACGCTCTTGCACTCCTCCACCGCGAACTGCCGCTCCAGCAGGTTCTCCGAAATCCGGTGCGGGTGTGATGAATCGGTCGTCGCGCCGCGGAAGCGCCGTCGTGCACGCGCACACAGCCCCTCCTCCCGCATCACACGCTCGACTCGCTTGCGGCTCACGCGCACCCCCTCCTCGCGCAGCTCCCGATGAACTCTCGGGCTGCCGTACGTGCCGCGGCTCCTGCGAAACGCGGCACGCACATGCACCCGCAGCTTCAACTCCCCTCTCGGCTCCCGTGCCGCTCGGGCCCGCCGCTTCCACTCGTAGTACCCAGCCCTCGACACCTCCAGCACCCGGCACATCGTCTGAACCGGGTACTCGGCGGCGTGTGCCGCGATGAAGGCGAACCTCAGCGCAGCTCTCTGGCGAAGAAGGCCGTGGCTTTTTTTAGGATCTCGCGCTCCTGCCGCAGAATCTCGTTCTCCCGCCGCAGACGCCGGAGCTCCTCCTCCACCTCAGGAAGGCGGCCGTTGCCGGGGAAGATGTCCTTCGCCTTCAGCCCCGCACGTCCCTCGGCAGTCTTGATCCAGCTCTGCAGCGTGTCGACCCGCACGCCCAGATCCTGCGCGACGCGCGCCTCCGAGAGACCTTCCTCCTTCACCAGCCGCACTGCCTCGATCTTGAACTCCGCCGTGAAACGGCGCCGCTTTTGCTCGCTCATTCAGACACCTCCTCTTGGGCCTGCGGCTTCTACACCGCTGGCTTATCTCGGTGTCCACTGCCCGGGGGGAACTCCACAACTCTGTGCCTCCGTGTCTCTGTGTGAGCCCCTGCGTCCGCGGACCGCCGCGATCTGCGCGGCGATGGTGCCGACCAGGGGGAAGAGCGGGGCGACGAGGACGAGGCTCATTCCGGACGTATACGACATCCGGCTGAGGACGTGGCGGTTGGCGAAGGGGCCGGCGGCGGAGGCGACCCACTCCGGGACGAGGAGCAGGGTGACGAGGGCGGCGAGGGTCCACGCCACCGCGAGCGCCATGGAGACCGGGAGCGCCCACGCGGCCCCGCGCCCCCGCCTCCCGAGCGCCGCGCCCGCGAGCCACCCGCCGCGCACGCATAGCCACAGCCCCGCCGCGCAGAACGCCAGCCACACCCCGTAGCGCCACCCGGTCGCGGGCGCGGGCTGCTGTACGCTCAGCGCCAGCGCGTCCGCGGGGATCCCGCGCCAACTCCCGGCCAGCGCGTCGCCGTCGTGGCGCAGGGCGGGCGTGGCGGCGGCGCGCCATCCCCGCGGCACCTGCACGCGCACGTCCAGCCGGCCGAAGCCGCCCCACTCGCGCGCGGGGGCCAGCACGTAGCCCAACTGCCACACGGGCATCAGGCCGGAGGTCTGGAAGACGGACGCCTGGGCCGGGTACCGCACGCGGATCTCGTGGCGGCCGGCCGGGAGCGGGAGCTCGAAGGCCAGCGACTCGCCCTTCTTCGCCTGGTACGCCAGCGCCTCGCCGCCGGTGGGGGCGGGCGTGGTGGCCGGTGCCCGCCAGCTCGCCGGCAGCGGCCCGGGCGTCACGCGCCGGCTGGGGACGCGGCGCCCGTCCAGCCACACCTCACCCGCGCCGCGCAGCCCATCCGCCACGAAGAGCAGGCTGAGGGTGCGCGGCGCCCCGTCGTTGCGCGTGCGGTAGGTGGCCTCCACCCGGGCGGGCATTCCGCGCGCCAGCGGGCGCAGGTCCACGTGAAGCCGCTCGTGCTCCACGAACACGGAGCGCAGCCCGCCCGCCGGCTCGCCCATCACGTCGCCCGCGCGCACGGGGGCGGGCTCGGGCGGCTCGGCCATGTTGGCCCACAGCGCCACGGGGACGATGGCCAGCAGAGCGGCCAGGAGAGCGGGGCGGGGAAGCGCGTGCATCGGTCGGCAGGATAGGAGGAGGTTGCTGCCAGGGCACGATAAGGAGAATCCCCGCGCATCGCCAGTGCGGCATCCCCGTTGATCCGCGGCCCGCCGCCGCCCTACTTTACGGCGCCCGCTCCTTCGTGTCTCCACCGTGAGCCCCCGCCGTGATCCATCCACGCACCCCCCTGCTCGCCCTCCTCCTCGCCGTGCCACTCGCCGGGCAGGAGCGTCCGGTGCTGGCGCCCTCCGTGCGCGCCTTCGTGGCCGTGGACGCGCCGGTGGTGGCGCTCACGGGCGTGCGCGTGGTGGACGGCACGGGGGCGCCCGCGCGCGAGGGGCAGACGGTGGTGGTGAGCGGCACGCGCATCGTGGCCGCGGGGCCCGCGCGCACCACGCCCGTGCCGCCCGGCGCGCGGGTGGTGGAGCTGGCGGGGCACACGGTGATGCCGGGACTCGTCTCGCTGCACGAGCACACGTACTTCGGCGGGCTGCGGCGCACGGTGCCCATGAACGCGGGCGCGGCGCTCTACCTGGGCTCCGGCGTGACCACGGCGATGACGGCGGGGAGCCAGATGCCGTACCAGGAGCTCAGCCTCAAGCGCTCCATCGACGCGGGCGCGCTCGCCGGCCCGCGCCTGCACGTGTCGGGGCCGTACATCACGGGCGGGCCGCCGCGCCCCAGCACCTTTCGCATCGTGCAGACGCCGGAAGAGGCGAAGCGGGTCGTGGGCTACTGGGCCGAGGAGGGCGCCACCTGGTTCAAGGTGCACAACGGGCCCGGCGCCGTGCTGCGCGCCGTGATCGAGGAGGCGCACGCCCGCGGCCTGCGCGTTTCCGGCCACCTCTGCTCCGTCACCTTCACCGAGGCGGCGGCGATGGGGATCGACGCGCTGCAGCACGGCTTCATCACCAACACGGACCACGTGCCCGGCAAGGTGCCGGACGTGTGCCCGCCCGAGAACATGCGCGTGCAGGCGGACGTGGACGTGGCGAGCGCGGAGGTGCGCGAGAGCATCCGGAGGATCGTGGCGGGGCGGGCGGCGGTGGTCTCCACGCTGGGCGTGTACGAGTCGTTCATCCCCGGGCGCCCGCTGGACGCGCGCGCGCTGGAGATGCTGGACCCCGAGACACGCCGCGAGGTGGAGGCCAACCACGCGGAGCTGGCGCAGCGCGGCTTCACCGTGCCCGAGCGCCTGCTCGCGAAGATGATGCAGTGGGAGCGCGCCTTCGTGGCCGCCGGCGGCCTGCTGGGTGCGGGCTCCGACCCGTGGGGGACGGGCTTCCTCCCCGGCTTCGGCAACCTGCGCAACTACGAGCTCCTGGTGCAGGCCGGCTTCCGGCCCGAAGAGGCCATCCGCATCCTCACGCTCAACGGCGCGCGCATCCTGGGCGAGGACGCGCGCATCGGCTCCATCGCGCCCGGCAAGCAGGCCGACCTCGTGGTGGTGCGCGGCGACCCGCTCGGCACCCCGTCGCTCATCTACGACGTCACCCTGGTCTTCCGCGACGGCATCGGCTACGACGCGGCGCGGCTGCGCGACTCCGCGAAGGGCCGGATCGGCATCTTCTAGCGCTGGACAGCGGGGCTCACACAGAGACACAGAGGCACAGAGATGCAACCCTACCTGTGCGCGACCTGCGGCACGCAGTTCTCCCCGTCGTCGTCCCCGCCGGCGGCGTGCGCAATCTGCGAGGACGAGCGGCAGTACGTGGGGGAGGGCGGGCAGCGCTGGCTGACGCTGGACGAGCTGCGCCGCACGCATCGCAACGCCTTCCAACGGCTGGAGCCGGGGCTCCTCGGCATCGGCACGGAGCCGCGCTTCGCCATCGGGCAGCGCGCGCTGCTCGTGAGCACGCCGGCCGGCAACGTCCTGTGGGACTGCATCTCGCTCCTGGACGACGCGACCGCCGACATCGTGCGCGCGCTGGGCGGGCTTTCCGCCATCGCCATCTCGCACCCGCACTACTACGCCACGATGGTGGAGTGGGCGCACGCCTTCGACGCCCCCATCCACCTTCACGCGGACGACCGGGAGTGGGTTATGCGCCCCGATCCGGCCATCCGCTTCTGGGAGGGCGACCGGCACGAAGTGGGCGGCGGCGCCACTCTGGTGCGCTGCGGCGGGCACTTCGAGGGCGGCACGGTGCTTCACTGGGCCGCTGGCGCCGGGGGACGCGGCGCGCTCCTGGCGGGCGACATCATCCAGGTGGCGCAGGATCGCCGCTGGGTCAGCTTCATGCGCAGCTTCCCCAACCTGGTCCCCCTGGATGCGGCGAGCGTGGAGCGCATCGCCGCCGCCGTCTCGCCGTACGCCTTCGACCGCATCTACGGCGCCTGGTGGGGGATGCACGTGGACCGCGACGCCCACGGCGCCGTCGCCCGCTCCGCCGCGCGCTACGTGGACGCGCTGCGGGGCACGCCCTCACCGAGCCGCAGATGACCCCCGCCGCCACCGTGCACGCCTGGCTCGCCGCCGTCAACGCCGCGGACGCGGACACGGTCCTCTCCCTCTCCGCGCCCGACCTCGCCATGGTCGGCCCGCGCGGCACCGCGACGGGGCACGAGGTGTTGCGCGGGTGGCTGCAGCACGCGGGCGCCACCTTTGATACGCTCGCCACCTATGCCCGCGGCGAGTCCGTCGTGGTCGCGCAGCGCGGCGTCTGGCCGGGCGGGAGCGCGGTGGAAGTCGCCACCCGCTTCCGCGTCGCGAACGGCAAGGTCGCCGAGCTCGAGCGCTACGACGACCTCGCGGACGCGCTGGGCGCCGCCGGGCTCACGCGCGCCGACGCCTGAACCGCCGCGCGTGATTCAAGCTGCCAGAAATCATGCGTTTTGCCCTGCCGCCCTCGGCGGGGTGTTCGCGAGGCGCTTTCGCAACGCGTTGATCCCCAACGGTTTGTAGCTGATGGCGGGGCGATGTGTTTCTGGTACGAAAGCCGCTCTCCTGATCACCACGCCGGGTCCTCGACTGCCCGGTCCCCCGCCACCGCGCCCGTCCCACGGGCGTGACTGCCCGCCTCGCATTCACCCTGGCGCACCCCCTGCGCCCGCGCGGCGAATCGGTCCCCGACACGAGCCCGTTTCCGAAACGAAGCGCCCCCGAGCCACCCTGGCCCGGGGGCGCTCTCGTCGCCCCTTCTCCGTGTCTCTGTGCCGCCGTGTGAGGCCGCTTTCGTAGCAGCAATCGGATTTCCGATCCAATGCCCAGAACTGTGCGTGCGGAACCCGTGGGCAGTTGCGTGCAAGGGGTAAATACAGCCATCGTACGTGCTGAAAGTCCTGCCGGTGTATCTTTTTGATTGCACAACGCCACTGACCGCGTCGTACCTCCTCACACCGTCGAGAGGAGGGACGCGGGCCAGCCGCCCATTTATCGAGATTGATCATGCGCACGTGGATCTTCCAGGCAAACCCGGACACCTTCGATGTGACCGCATACCTGAATTCTGCGGAAACAATCTTGTGGACGGTCCCGCAAGCACACTTCGAAGACCGGTTGAAAGTCGGAGATCGTGTGTTCTTGTGGAGAGCAGCGGGTCGAGGAGGAGTCGCCTCTGGAGTGATCGCTGAATCTGTTCTGGTAGAGGAGCCGAGTGTACGCGAAGTAGATCCGCAGTCACTTCCATACTGGGTTGTGGTTCCTCAGGAGCCCGCCTTACGTGTGCGGCTCCGTGTCGTACGATTGGCGAATGACAAGGAGCTTATCCGGCGCGAGTGGTTGAAGCAGGATCCGGTCTTAGCCCAACTCAGGATTCTCCGCCTCGCCAGCGAAACCAACTATGCGGTTCCTGAAGACCAAGCGCATCGTCTAGCCGCGCTTTGGAGAAACACAGGTCGGGATTGGAACCGGGCCGAGACGATTGCTGGTCTATGGGCATACTCCCGCACGTATGGGGGCTCAGTCTCGATGCGCCCCGGGTCTCCTGTGGTGGAAGTTGCCCTGCGCATTGGAAGAGCAACTCAAGGCGTGTACAACAAGGTCATGAATTTCCGCGCCCTAGATCCGCGTGATGAGCGTGACGGGTTCTCCGGCGGTGGCGGGATGGCGGCCCAGGTATGGGGCGAGTTCTTTGATACGGCGTCCGGTACGCTCCGCGCGTACGCCATTGAGGCGGAGTACCACCGTGCGTGGGACGAAGTAGCGGAGGTGCTCAGCAGCCCGAAGCCACACCAACCCACGCTCCGAGTGGTGGAGGATGCCGGGCACATTGCTGCTGCGTATGCGCAGCTCGCGGCACGGCTGTGCGACGGCGCCGCCGCGTTGGGCAATCTCTCGGTTGGGTTCAGGGGCGGGCATGTCCCGGCTGAGGTGTTCTACCGGGCTGATCTTGATCTATGGATGGCCTTTGGGGAAGCGGAGAGCCGATATTGGACCGCGTACGGGTTCGGAGAACCCGGGCCGCGTACCACTCCGCCGATCATCACTGAGATCAACCCGCCGCGGGCGGGAATACAGCGGGGCATCGCGGGTGCGTTTGCTGAAGACGCGGCTGGGGACCTTTACCTCGTCCATCGGGGAAAGGTAGGGGGTGGGCGCAAAGGGATCAGTAAGGCGCAATTTCTCCCGTACTTCCAGCATGCGGGAGGGGTACTAGAGAGTGTGTCGGACGGAGCTCGGATCTCAGACGTTATCGTCGTAGGTGCACTTGTGGATGAGAAGCTCCCCGCGCATGTCGCTGGGTTCGTCCACAGCGTTGCAGAATTCAAGACGGGAGCAACCCTAGGCGGGGTTTCGCAATCGAGAAATCGCACGAAACCTCAAGCTGACATCACGTTCGCCCCGGAGTTCGAGGGGCGGAAACAGTACCTCGCGAGAGAGCGAGTCACTGCGGACTGCACTCACGGCACGATCGTGAACTCGCTCCAGCGTTTGCTTGCGGAATACGGATACGAAACCATGAACGATCAGCATCGCGATCTGCTGATCGTAGACTCCAACGGAACACATCGAGTATTGTTCGAAGTCAAGCCGTCCGCGCAGCTTTATCTCATCTACCAAGCAGTAGGTCAGCTTCTATTCCACACCGCTGAGCAGCGAAACGTGCGCCGGATCGCGGTCCTGCCCAGTACCGCCCCAGCGGAGATCCGGTCCCGGTTGGCAAAACTCGGAATCGGACTCGTGAGCTTTGAGTGGGAGGGCCAAAAGCTGCGCTTCGACGGCCTAGAGCCTGTTATGAACTCGCGGCGGAGCGGGCGAACTGGCTGAGCATGAGCATGGCAAAGGCGACGTAGTGGAGCGCGGCCAGCGAGCTGGCCAGGCGCTCGTAGTCTCGGGCGAGCCGGCGGAAGCGCGCCGTCCAGGCGAAGCTGCGCTCGACCACCCAGCGGCGCGGCAGGAGGACAAAGCCCTTCTTCGCCTCCGGCAGCTTGACGACGCTCAGTTGGATGCCGTGCTCCGCGGCCGCCTCGGCAGCCTCTTCGCCCGTGTAGCCCTGGTCCACATAGGCCAGCTCCACGCTGCCGCCGGTGACCGCCTGGATCTGCTCGCACAACTCGCTCACCTGTGCCCGCTCCTGCTCGTTGGCCGGCGTGACGTGCAGCGCCAGCAGGTGGCCCAGCGTGTCGATGGCCAAGTGCACCTTGCTCCCACGCCGCTTCTTGTGGCCGTCGTAGCCAGCCCGCTCGCCGCTCTCGGGCGAGGACTGCAAGGTGCGGGCGTCCAGAATGGCGGCGCTGGGCTGCGGCTTGCGCCCTTGGGCCAGGCGCAGCAGGGTGCGCAGGTCGTCGACCATGGCCTCGAACGAGCCCGCCGCGTGCCAGCGTTGGGCCTGCTGGTAGACCGCCGCCCAGGGCGGCAGGTCGTGGGGCATCATGCGCCAGGTAGCGCCGCTGCGCACGATGTAGCGCAGGCCGTTGAAGACCTCACGCAGCGAGTGCTCCCGCTGCGGTGCGTTCGAGTCCATCAGCGTCAGGTACGGGGCCACGAAGGCCCACTCGTCGTCCGACACGTCGCTGGGGTAGGGCTTGCGCTCGCTCATGCCCGCAAGAGACACCCCAGCAAACACTTAGTTCATAACAGGCTCTAGAACAACTTGCGTCCTGAAATCGTGGGCTGTGCGTGAGGAGTTATGCCGCCGTACGGTAGGCGGATTAGAGAAGGCGCGTCATAGAACTACCTGCGACCAGCGTACCCGAAAGTGCGCGCGGCTGGTGGGGATGGATGTGCCACCACGGATGTCGTCGAGCGTTCGGAACTCGCCCGCCGCGGTTTGCCGCCGGCCTGGGTCGAGCTCTAGAGCCCGATAGACGAGAGGAGCGATCTCTTCGTGGCGCGCCCGGTCTGCCGGGAGCGCTGGGTGGGTGTCGTCCGTCGTTTCTCCTGCGTACAAAGCCTCTTCCCACCTGCACCAGATCGCCCAGTCTTCCAAAGCGAGAGCGAGGCTACTCGGTTCGACGGGGCTCAGCTCGAACCGGTTTTCCGGGTCCCAATCGTCGAGGTCCTGCCGGAAAATGGAGCGATACGCGTGGGGAACCCCGCGGAAGTCCGCAAAGCCGACGCGCGGGCCGTCCCACCAGTCGTGCACCGTATACACCCGCTCCCAGTCGTTTCCCATGATTGCCGATTGAGGGGTTGCGGTTTGCTAGTACGCACAGCGCTGACCTGATGATCAGCAAACGTCGCGCACAGAGACAACTGGTGATCGTGGAATGGCAACCTCACAGAGGCACGGCGACGAATTCTTCTCTGTGCCTCTGTGTGATCCCGCAGTTCAGAACATGGCTTCTACGCCAATTCGTCGGCAGCACCGGGAACATGCTGATGGCGGAGCGCGTAGCCGGCGTGTCGCGGTAGTTGTAGAAGTAGAAGAGGACGTTGCGGCGGTTGTATGTGTTGAGCACCTACAGTCAAGGTGTGCCCTATCCGGCCGATGTGTCCGGCGATCCCGGCCCGCGGTGGGCGAGGTAGAGTGCGCGCAAGGTGACCGCGCTCCTTACCGCGAGTACGAGCACGCCCGCCAGCATCGCCAGTTCCTGGCCGGACCAGGTGCCGCGCTCACCCTCCATCACGCGCGTGAACAACACGCCGGCAAGGAAGGCGCTCGCGTACGCGAGAAAGGTGTCGAATGCGGTGATTCGTTGGTTCAACTGGGAAACGGCAAGTCGTGGGTGATGATGCCTCTGACGACGGGGTCGCACACAGTAGGCACAGGCCTCGTCAGGGCCAGAAATGGCGCTGGAGGAAGGCATCGGCAGCAGCCATGTCCATCCCCGTCACCCGGGCGAGCGCGAGGCACAGAGCGATCCCGACGCCGCCGAGAACCAGGAACTCGACGAGGCAGACGAAAATGCGGAGTGCCGAAGTTCGCTGGAATTGCGTGCGCCGCTCGAGGCGCGCGTGGAAGCGAGCAACGGGTCCGCTGTCGTGTAAGGCGCCAAGGGTCACATCGAGCACGAGGTGAACCGCCGGGAGCACCGTGAGCGTGATCAGCAACCCCGTCCACGTACGTGGGAAGGTCCACGTGATGAGCATGGACACGACGGAGATGAGTGCCCAGACACCGAGGATGCGGGCCGCCATCTCGACACTGCGTCTCAGATGGTCCACTGATTCTTAGCTTGCCAGAGGTGGATCTCACCGCGCCCCAGAGATGCGCGAAGACTGGGGCTCACACAGAGGCACGGAGACACGGAGACGAATTCATCTCTGTGCCTCTGTGCCTCTGTGCCTCTGTGTGAGCCCGCGGTTCAGAACGTCGCTTCCACCCCGATCGTCGGCAGCACGGGGAACATGCTGATGCCCGAGCGCGTGGCCGGCGTGTCGCGGTAGTTGTAGAAGTAGAACAACACGTTGCGGCGGTTGTACGTGTTGAGCACCTGAAGGTAGGGCGTGAGCGTGCCCCAGCGCGGCGAAAAGGTGCGGCGCAGCGTCACGTCCAGTCGGTGGTAGGCCGGGTAGCGCTCCTCGTTGCGGCGGCCGGGCACCACGTAGATGGGGAGCTCCGGGATCTCGCCGGTGGGGCGGGGGAGCCGGTAGCCGCCGCCCGTGATGTCCGTCTCGAAGCCGATGATCTGGGCGATGGGGCGCGAGTAGGGGACGCCGGAGCCGAAGTTGAAGCGCGCTCCCAGCTCCGTGCGCCGCCCCAGCTTGTACTGCGCCACCACGTCCAGGTCCATGCGGCGGTCGAAGATGGGCGGGAAGCTCACCGTCTGCGGCACGTCTTCGAGGCCGAAGGCGGTGGGGTCCGGAAAGGTGCGCGTGGCGCGCAGCAGGGAGAGCGTGGTCCACCCCGTGAGGCGCCCCTCGCTGCGGCGCAGCAGGAGGTCGAAGCCGTACGAGCTGCCCTCCCCCTCGATCAGGTCGTCGCCGGCGCGGTTGGGGTCGTCGGCCACGTTCAGCTCGGTGACGCCGCGGAAGCGCCGCGCGTACGCCTCGGCGGACACGTACCAGCGCTCGCCCCAGAACTTCTCGATCCCCCCCTGCACCTGGTCGGACACGACGGCGGGGACGAACTCGTCCGCCGTCACCCAGGTGTCGTTGGAGATGGGGAGGCTCTCGTCGCGCAGGGAGTGGAGGAACTGCGTGTAGCGCCCCGCGGACACCTTGACGGCCGCGTCGCGCGCGGAGCCCAGGAAGCGCTTGGCGGCCACCCGCGGCGACACGATGGGCCGGGTGTGCCCGTCCGCCGTCCACACGTCGGCGCGCAGGCCGGGCTCCACGATCCACTCGGGGGTCGGCTCCCAGCGGAGCTGCCCGTAGCCGCTCGCCAGCGTCCCGCGCCTCCGCCCCTCAAAGAACACCGTTCCCCCCGCCTCGCCCAGGTTGCGGTAGCCCATCAGCGTGGCCTCGCCGCCGGCGCTCAGCGCCAGGCGCGGCGTGAGCGCGCGCCCGAAGTCCGAGCGCAGCGACCACTGGCTGATCCCCGAGGCGAAGCGGACGTCCCCGAAATCCACGAAGGAGAGCGACTCCGCGTAGCGCGAGTAGCCGAAGCGCGTGTCGGAGCTCCAGCGGCCCAGCGGCTGGCTCCAGTGCACCCCCGCCACCTGGTTCCCCCAGTTCCAGCGCACGCGCAGGATGTCGTCCGCGCTGTTCTCGCCGGTGGTGTCCTCCTCCGCGCCGGGGACCTCGAAGTCGGAGAGGTCCAGCACGTCCTCGCCCACGTACCCGGTGAAGCGCAGGGTGCCGCCGCGCGGCAGGGGCACGGAGGCGCCCGCCTGCAGGTCGCTGAGGTGGTAGGGGAAGTCGACCACGGAGGCGAGCAGCGCGTCGAAGTACGAGCGCCGCCCGGAGACCAGCCATCCGCCGCGCCGGCCCAGCGAGTCGCGCACGGGCAGGTCGCCGCGCAGCGCCAGGCGCGTGGCCAGCACGGACACGCCGGCCGCGCCCTGGATCCCCTTCCCCTGCGTCCCCGGCTCCGTCTCCACGGTGAGCACGGAGGAGACGCGCCCGCCGTACTGCGCGCCGAAGCCGCCGGAGAGGAGCTCGGCGCGCGCGATGACGTCGCCGTTGAAGACGGAGAAGAGGCCGCCCAGGTGGAAGGGGTTGAAGATGGGGAAGCCGTCCAGGAGGATCAGGTTCTGGTCCGCCGAGCCGCCGCGCACGTTGAAGGCGCTGCTGAAGTCCGATGTGGTGACGACGCCGGGAAGCACTTCCACGGCGCGCAGCACGTCCGCCTCGCCCAGCCCCGGGATCACCTTGAGCTCCGCGCCGGTGATGACGCGCGCCGTGACCCCCGCCTCCGTCTCGAACCTCGTGCGCTCGCGCTGCTCCCCCGCGCGGGCGCGGGCCTCCACCGCTTCCAGGGTGAACGATTCCTCGGCCAGCGAGAGCTCCGCGCGCGCCTCGGCGCCCGCGGCCACCGTCACCACGCGCTCGGCGGACGCGTAGCCGATGCGCACCGCGCGCACCCGGTACTCCCCCGCGGGAAGGTTGAGGAGGCGGAAGGTGCCCGCCTCGCCCGTGACTGCGCCGCGCCGCGCCGCGCCCCCCGCCGCCGGCAGCGCGGTTACGCGCGCGCCGGAGAGCGGCTCGCCGCCGGGCCCCGTCACCCGCCCCGCCACGGAGCCGGCCCCCTGTGCCCACGCGGGCGTGGCGAGGGCGATGAGGAGGAGCAGGATGAAGCTGAGCGGTCGCATGGCGGTGGTGAACGCGGGGAAGGGTGTACACGGCTGGTGGTACGATGTACGCCGCCGGGGCCGTGGAAGGTCCCTCGCGCCCTTGACGCCCCCACGCGCGGGGGAGAGGTTACGAGCCACCCGGACGGGGAGAAGGAGGAGTGCGTGAGTGCGTTAGTGCGTGAGTGCGTTGAGAAGCGTAACCACTCGCACGCACCCCGCACGCCCTCGCCAAGTGCTGGCCGGCTCCCAACGCACTCACGCACTCACGCACTCACGCACTTCTATTCTCATGGAAACGACGATGCAGCGCCGCCTGGTGAGCATCCGCAGGCGCGTGCCGATGGACCGGATCGAGGAGTACGTGCCGCTCTGGCTGCAGTTGCACGCCGCCGCCACCTCCAAGGGGGCGCACGCGTGGAACTTCATCTCGGCCGACGTGCCGGAGGTGTACCTCGAGTTCCTGGAGTTCGGCACGGAAACGGACATCCGGGCGGACGAGGCCACCGTGGGCGCCATCCGCGCGCTCCACGAGGCGTTCCACGAGACGTACCCGGCGCCGCAGACCATCGAGGAGTGGGTGGCCGTCCCCACGCCCCCCACCGTGGCATGAGCGCCGACCGCGAGCGGCTGGTGGCCCTCCTGCTTGAGCGCTCGTTCCGGGTGGGAGACTTCGTGCTGAGCAGCGGGGCGCGCAGCCGCTTCTACATCGACTGCCGCACCACCACCACGCACGCCGAGGGGCAGGCCGTGGTGGGCCGCCTGGGCCTGGCCGCGCTGCGCGGCGCCGGGCTGCGCCCCGATGCCGTGGGCGGGCTCACGCTGGGCGCCGACCCCGTGGCGTACTCCATCGCCCACGCCTCGTGGATCGCGGGCGACCCGGTCCACGCCTTTACCGTGCGCAAGGAGCCCAAGGCGCACGGCACCGGCAAGCGCGTGGAAGGGTGCTTCAAGGCCGGCGACCGCGTGGTGGTGGTGGAGGACGTGATCACCACCGGCGGCAGCGCCCTCAGGGCCATCGAGGCCGTGGAGGCGGAGGGCGGCCAGGTGATGGCCGTCCTTTCCCTGGTGGACCGCGAGGAGGGCGGGCGCGAGGCCATCCAGGCGCGCGGCTACCCCGTTCACGCCCTGGTGGGCGTCGGCGAGCTGCTGAGGTTTTCCGAGTAAATACTTTCCACTGAAACACGGAGGCACGGAGATGAAGTCATCTCCGTGCCTCCGTGTCTCTGTGTGAGCCAATCAGTTGCCGCGCCGCGCCGTGGGCCCGTTGCCGCGCGTGTACACCAGCAGCGCGCCCCGTTGCGCCATGAAGCCGTAGAGGCCGAACGCCTCGGTGGGCTTCAAAAAGATCACGCTCTCCACGCTCTCCATGGGGATGGCGGTGACGAACTCCCCGCCCTCGCCGATCACCATGTCGTCCAGGAAAAGCTGGACGTCGTTGCACTCGTGGGGGTTGAGCACGTTGCCCACCAGGCGCATGGACTCGATGCAGAGGCCGCCCTTGCCTCCCGGCTTGATGTTCACGTGCGGCAGGCGCCGCAGCAGGTCGGCCACGCCGGCGGCCGGGCGCCGGTCGATCTCGTCGCGGGTGATGATGTCCAGGCGCCGGCCGCGGCGGTCCTCGTTGAAGACGCCGGGGAGCACGCGGCGCGCCTGCACCACGATGGGCTCCAGCGTCACCGGCCGCTTGGGCACGCGCACCTCCATCTCGGTGGGCAGCCCGGCGCCGCGCACCGAGATGCGCGTGGTGATGGTGCCGTACGCCTCGTGCCGAAGCTGCACGCCGTAGCTGCCGGAGGGCACCTGCTCGATGGTCGCCATCCCCTGCCGGTTGGAGACGACCTGCGGGATGTCGCCGCCCAGCTTTACCACCACGCCGGGGATGGGGCGCGAGGTGCCCTCGTCCACCACCCGCAGCACCACTCGGCCGCGGCCCGTGGCGGCGCGGGCGGGCGCGTCCGGCGTGGCGGGGGCGTCCAGCCCCAGCGCCTGCACGCCCGGGAGTCCCGCCACCAGCCTCACCTCCGCCCGCTCGCCGCCGGGGGAGACCAGCGCCACCCGCACCGCCACGCCTACGGGGAGGTCGCAGAAGCGGTACACCCCCGCGTCGTCCGAGACGGCCAGCATCCGCACCGTGTCGCCGGACTCGCCGGAGCGCTGCCACTCGGCGCGCACGGGCACCCCGGGCATGGGCTGCCCCGTGGCGCGCGAGGTCACCACGCCCGCCAGCGTGCCCCCCGCGGAGCTCATGCACGTGGAGGTGAGCACCGTGCCCAGCGGCGGGATGGCGAGGTCGCGCCGCGCCGTCTGCGGGGGCACGGCCACCACGCGCGCGGGCTCGGGGGTGTAGCGCAGCGAGTCGAGCCGCGGGTGGGCGAAGGTGAGCAGGTACGCCCCCTCGCCCACGCCGGCCAGGGTGAAGCGCCCGGCGGAGTCGGTGGTGGCGGTGAGCTCGGTGCCCTCCAGGAACACGCGCGCGGCGGCCAGCGGGCGGGAGCGGGTGCTGTCCCACACCATCCCCGCCACCTGGGCCTGCACGGACATCGCCACCAGCGCCCCCTCCATCGTGCGGATCTCCATCACCTCGCCCGCTTCCTCCGCGATCCCCTCGCCCACGGGGTCCACGCCGGGGAGCGCGCTGTTGTTGGGGCGGAAGCGCGAGGCCCCCGCCGGCATGCGGATGCGCCAGCGCGAAACGATCCAGCCGCCGCTGGGCAGGCGGCGGAACTCCACGCGCCCTCCCGCCTGCGCCGCGCCCGGGAAGCGCCCGCCCGTGTAGCCGTACTCCAGCACCCGCAGCTCCGCCGTCGCGGCGTCCATCCACAGCACCCCGCGCACGTCCGCCAGCTCGCCCGTGGCGATGGGCGCGAAGGCCAGCCCCACCATGCCGGAGTGCTCGGCGTCGGCGGGCTGGGCCTGGAAGCAGTGCGTGTCCAGGAACTCGTTGGAAAGGAGGATCTCCGCGTCCGGCGCGTGGAAGAGCACCGTGTCGCCCACGGCCTCCACGTACCCCTTCTCCGCCAGCCGCGCCGCGGGCACTGCCACGAACGGCGTGGGCTTCTCGGAGTCGCCCGTCTGCACGCGCTCGGAGCGGGTGACGAGCGAGCTGGGGTCGAGCTGGCGGCGCTTGCGGGTGACGCGGTAGCGGTAGGGGAACTGGACGGCCGTGTAGGCGCTGGAGCGCAGCGCCTTGCCGGCCTCGGTCCACAGCCCCGCCACCTCGGGCCCCGGGTCCGACCGCGTGGCGCAGCGCCGGCCGGCCGTGGCCGTGATGGCCGGGAGCTCCAGCCGCTCGGCGGTGGCCTGCAGCGCGTACTCCACCGTCTGCCCCTCGGCCAGCTCCAGCGCGGGCGAGGTCACGCGGCGGTACCCCACGCGGTCCGCCCGCAGGGTGTAGCGCCCGGGCACCGTGGTGCCCACGCGGAACCGCCCCTGGTCGTCCGAGAGCACCTCGGCGCGCACGGAGCCGTCGGCGCCCACGAGCGCCACCAGCACGCCGGGCACGGGTCCGCCGCCCCGCTCCACCACGGAGCCGCGAACGGTCTGCGCCGCCGCGGCGGCCGGCAGGAGGGCGAGGGCGACGAGGGCACGCAGGGCGCGTGATGGCATGGGATTCCGGTGCAGGGGGGGCAGTGCAGGTAATCGCAAAGTAGCGCGCCCGCGTCGTGGAGCAAGAGCGGTCCAGCGGAGAGCTCTCCTCTCTGTGTCTCTGTGCCTCTGTGTGAGGCATCCTTTTGAAATTCGCGCCCCCCCCGGGCTTGCCCAACGCGCGGAGGCGCCGCAACTTCGGGCGACCTCTCTGACCCAGGAACGGAGCCCCATGAACGCACGCATCACACGCACGCTGCTCGCCCTGGCCCTCGCCCCGCTGCCGCTCGCGGCGCAGCAGGGGCGCGCGCCGCGCTGGCAGCAGGGGGTGGACTACCGCATCGAGGCGCGGCTCGAAGAGGGGAGCGACGTCCTGCGCGGGCGGGCGCGCCTCCGCTACACCAACCGCTCCCCCCGGCAGCTCGACACGCTCTACATTCACCAGCACCTCAACGCCTTCCGCCCCAACAGCGCGTGGGCCCGGCGCGAGGCGGAGTACGGCGAGCTGCGCTTCCAGAACCTGGGGCCGGCGGACCACGCCTTCGAGCGCTTCACCGCGGTGCAGGTGAACGGCGTCACCGTGCGCCCCGTGTACCCGCTGTCGCCCGACTCCACGGTGGCGGCCATCCCCCTGCCGAGGCCGCTGCGCACCGGCCAGAGCGCGGCGGTGTGGATGGACTGGGACGCGCGCCTCTCCACCCTGCCGCGCCGCCAGGGCCGCAGGGGGCGGCACTTCGACTGGGCTCAATGGTACCCGCGCATCGCCGTGTTCGACCACACGGGCTGGGCCGTGCAGCCGCTGCTTCCGCAGGGCGAGTTCTACGGCGAGTTCGGCCGCTACGACGTGACGCTGGACCTGCCGGCGGACCACGTGGTGGGCGCCACCGGCGTGGCCGTGGAGGGCAGCCCCGGCTACGAGATGCCCGAGGCCGCGCAGCCCGGCTTCGCGCGCACGGCCGAGCGCCTGGGCCTACTCCCCGGCACGGCGGCGGCGAGCGGGCGCAAGCGCGTGCGCTTCGTGGCGGGCGACGTCCACCACTTCGGGTGGGCCTCCGATCCGCGCTTCCGGCACGAGGGCGTCACCCGCTTCTCGCTCAACGACGCGGGCCAGCGCACCAGCCTCCCCGCCATCCACGTCCTCTTCCTCCCGGAAGATACCTCATGGGCCGGCAACCGCGCGTCGCGCCGCACGCTGGACGCCATCCAGTGGGTGGGCTCGCTGATCGGGCCGTACCCGTATCCGCAGCTCACCAACCTTCACCGGCTGGAGAGCGGGGGCACCGAGTTCCCCATGCTGGTGATGAACGGCTCGGCCAGCGAGGGGCTCATCGTCCACGAGGTCACGCACCAGTGGCTGCACGGGATCCTGGCGAACAACGAGTGGCGCGAGGGGTGGCTGGACGAGGGCTTCACCTCCTTCGTCACCAACTGGTACGCGGAAGACAAGCTGCGCCGCGAGGGGAACGCGCAGGCGGCCGACACGCTCTGGTTCGGCACCATGCGCGGGCTGGAGCGGCTGGAGCGGGTGGATTCCACGCAGGCGCTCGACCTGCCCGGCGCCGAGTACCGCTCGCCGCGCATCTACAGCGCGATGACGTACAACAAGGGCGCGGCCGTGCTCAGGATGCTGCGCGACTACCTGGGCGAGCCCACCTTCCGCCGCGTGCTGCGCCGCTACTACGACCAGCACCGCTTCCGCCACGTGACGGGCCGCGACTTCTTCGCCGTGGCCGAGCAGGTGAGCGGGCGCGACCTGGACGAGTTCCACGCCCAGTGGATCGCGGGGACGGCGAAGCTGGACTACTCCATCGCCTCCGCCCGCACCGCGCGCGCCGCGGATGGCCGCTGGCGCACGGAGGTGGAGCTGGTGCGCACGGGCGACGCCTGGCTCCCCGTGACGGTGCGCGCGGGCGACGCCGAGCAGCGCGTCACCGGCCGCGCCGCCCGCCAGACGGTGGTGCTCACCTCCCGCCAGCGCCCCACCGAGGCCGTCGCCGACCCCAACTGGGTGCTGATCGATCCCAACCGGGCCAACAACCGCGCGCCGGTTCCCTGAAAAGCGGGGCTCACACAGAGGCACAGAGGCACAGAGACGACTTCATCTCTGTGCCTCCGTGCCTCTGTGTGAGCCCTTGTTGTCGCGTGCCATCCAACCCATTGGGCGTTTCGAGCATCCAACCCTGGTAGGACCGGGAAATCATCCATCTAGGAGGTTGGGATGCGGGGAAAGAACGTTTGCCTGCTGGCCGCGGTGCTCGTGCTGGGCGCCGCCGCCGACGCGGCCGCGCAGACGCGGTGCTACATCTGGCGCGACGGGCGGCGCGTGGAGTGCGACAGCGACCGGAGCGAGCGGGAACGGGAGCGTGAGCGGGAGCGGCGCCGCGAGGCGGAGCGCCGGCGGGACCGCGAGCGGTCGCGCATGGTGTGGGGATGGGGCGAGCCGGCGCAGTTCGGCGTGCGCGGCGGGTACGACTTCGAGGAGGAAGCGGGGTCGGCAGGCGCGCAGCTCCGCATCCCGCTGGCCAGCATGCTGAGCTTCGCGCCGAGCGCGGACGTGTTCTTCGACGCGCCCACCGAGTGGCAGATCAACACGGACGTGCTCCTGCGCCCCGCGGCGCTGGGCGGGGTGTACGGCGGCATCGGCGCCGGCTTCGTCAATCGCGACTTCGACGACGACGGCGACAACGGCACCGAGGCCGGGCTCAACCTGATCGTGGGGATCGAGAGCGGCCGCGTGCGCAACACCGTGGTGCGCCCCTTCGCCGAGGCGCGCTGGACCACGGTGGACGACTACGACGCCTTCCGCCTGGTGGCGGGCTTCAACGTGCCCATCTCCGGCCGGCGCTGAACGAGCTCATACCGGGTCTGGTTGATTCGCGTGCTGCGTTTGCGGGCGAATGAATTCGCAGCAACAACTACACGAAGTCCGCCTGCGCGGACTGGGCCTGCGGCCCGAACAGAAGCTCTGTAGTCCCCGCAGGGGGACTTCGTGTGGTCGTTGCTGCGGTTTCAACCGCCCGGCAAGGCGGCGCCACGCACGGATTCTCCCGGAATCCGTATGACACGGAAAAACGGGGGCGCGGAGATCATCTCCGTGCCCCCGTTTCCGCGCGCGATGAATCCCCCGCGCGGCGTGCCGACGTAGCACCTGTGGGTCGTTACGCTTTCCTGCACGGGCGGGTGGAAATGGGCGATGTGAACGCTGTGGCGCGAGGGATGCGACAGGGGCCGGGACGCAGACGGTTACCCGCACCCCGCCCACGCACCATGAGCCAGGCGCATTCCCCGGACGATCGATCCGCGGCCGAGACGGAGCTCGACACGCTCCTCATCGGCCGCATCCAGTGTGGCGACGAGGGAGCGCTCACCCGCCTCTACGACCGCTGGGTGGACCGCGTGTACTCCGTGGCGGCCCACGTGCTGGGCTCGCAGGACCAGGCGGACGACGTGGTGGAGCGCACCTTTACGCAGATCTGGAAGGACGCGGGGCGCTACGACCCGGAGCGGGGGAGCGTGTGCGCGTGGATCGTGACCATCGCCCGCAGCCACGCCCTTACCCTTCAGCGCTCGGAGGGGAGGCGCGTGCGGCACGACGAGCTCCGCACCCGCCACCTGCTGAACGAAGGCACCGCGCCGGCCGCGACGCCGCTGCAGGAGCTGGAGGCCGGCGAGGACCGGGCGCTGATCCAGGGCGCCATGAGCCGCCTGCCCGCCGAGCAGGCGATGGTGGTGAGGATGACGTTCTACGAGGGGCTCAGCCAGACGGAGATCTCGGCCGCGCTGGGCGTTCCCCTGGGCACGGTGAAGACGCGCGTGCGCCTCGCCTTCGCCAAGCTGCGCGCTTCGCTGGAGAGCCTGCGGGAGAGGGCCCGATGAGCCGCGAGCACGACGCCCTGCGCGCCCTGGTGGCGGCCGGTCGCCCGGAGGCGCTCGCCCCGGAGCAGGTGGACCGCGTCCTCCAGCACGCCGACGATTGCCCGGAGTGCTCGGCCGAGCTCCGCGACTTCGCGGCACGCGCCATCCTGGCCCAGGCCCCCGAGCTGCACCTGGACGCCGGCCACTCGGAGCGCCTCCGCGCCCGCGTGCTGGCGGGGACGGCACCCGTGCGCGCGCGCCCGGCTACGCGCCGCGCCCCCGCCCTCATCAGCGGGAGCGGCTGGCTGGCGGCGGCGGCCATGGCGGTGGCGCTCATCACCCACCACGGCTTCCACGAGCCGCTCCGCGCCGGCTGGCTTGCCGCGGGCGCCTTCGCCCTGCTCGCCCTGGGCCTCGCCATCTACGCGGACCACCAGCGCAGGCGCCTCACCGAGCTGGAGCACCAGCGGGAGGAGATGAAGTAGTCTCTGTGCCTCCGTGCCTCTGTGTGAGCAAAGCGGTTGAAGTTAGATTTCCCGGATGCCTGAGACTCTTCCGCTGGTGCGCGACGGCATCGTCCGCGGCGCGTGCCCACACGACTGCCCCGACACGTGCGCCATGCTGGTGCACGTGAAGGATGGCCGCGCCGTGCGCGTGCAGGGCGACCCCGAGCACCCGGTGACGCAGGGCTTCCTGTGCACCAAGGTCAACCGCTACGTGGAGCGCACCTACCACGCGGACCGGCTCACCACGCCGCTGCGCCGCGTGGGCCCCAAGGGCGAGGGGCGCTTCGAGCCGGCCACCTGGAGCGAGGCGCTGGCGGACATCGCCGCGCGGCTCAACGAGATCCGCAACGGGCCGCACGGTCCGCAGGCCATCCTCCCGTACTCGTACGCGGGCACGATGGGGCTGGTGCAGGGCGGGTCCATGGACCGGCGCTTCTTCCACCGCGTGGGCGCCTCGCTGCTGGACCGCACCATCTGCGCTACGGCGGGCACCGAGGCGTGGAAGGTGACGTACGGCGACCGCATGGGGCCCACGCCCGAAGAGGCGGAGCACGCGCGGCTGGTGCTGCTGTGGGGCACCAACACGCTCACCTCCAACCCGCACCTGTGGCCGGCGCTGCGCCGCGCGCGCGAGGCGGGGGCGCGCCTGGTGGCCATCGATCCCATCCGCTCGCGCACGGCGGCGCAGTGCGACCAGCACATCGCCATCCGCCCCGGCGCGGACGCGGCGCTGGCGCTGGGGATGATGCACGTCATCTTCCGCGAGGGGCTGGAGGACGCGGACTACCTGCGCCGCCACACCGTGGGGTGGGAGGCGCTGCGCGAGCGTGCCCTCCACGAGTGGAGCGTGCAGCGCGCCGCGGCCGAGACGGGGATCGACGAGGGGACCATCGAGGCGCTGGCCCTGGAGTACGCCCGCACGCGCCCGGCCTTCATCCGCCTCAACTACGGGATGCAGCGCCACGCCGGCGGCGGCATGGCGGTGCGCGTGGTGAGCCTGCTCCCCGCCGTGACCGGCGCGTGGCGCGACGTGGGCGGCGGCGCCACGCTCTCCACCTCCGGCGCGTTCAAGGCCAACGGTGCGGCGCTGGAGAAGCCGGAGTGGATCCCGGCGGGCACCCGCACCATCAACATGATCAAGCTGGGCGACGCGCTCACCCGGCCGGACGCGGGGGTGGGCGGGCCGCCGGTGCAGGCGCTGGTCGTCTACAACTCCAACCCCGCGGCCGTGGCGCCGGACCTGGGCCGCGTGCGCCAGGGGCTGCTCCGCGAAGACCTGTTCACGGTGGTGCTGGAGCACTTCCGCACGGACACGGCGGACTACGCGGACTGGATCCTCCCGGCCACCACGCAGCTCGAGCACTGGGACGTCCACACCTCGTACGGGCACCTGTACGTCACGCTCAACCGCCCCTCCATCGAGCCGGTGGGCGAGAGCCTCCCCAACTCCGAGATCTTCCGCCGCCTGGCCTCCCACATGGGGCTGGACGACCCGGAGCTGCGCGAGACGGACCTGGAGCTGATCGAGCAGGCGCTGGACTCGCCCAACCCGGCGCTGCGTGCGGTGACGCTGGAGCGGCTGATGGAGGCGGGGTACGCGCGCCTCGCCGTCCCCACGCCGTTCCTGCCGTACGCGGACCCGGAGCGCTTCAACACGCGCACGGGCAAGATCCAGATCGTGGCGCCGGAGCTGGAGGCGCTGGGCCTGGACCCGCTCCCCACCTACACGCCCCCCGCCGAGAGCGCCGCGGCGGACCCGGAGCGCGCCGCCCGCTTCCCGCTCATGCTCCTGTCGCCGCCGGAGCACCAGTTCATGAACTCCACCTTCGTCAACATCCCCGCGCTGCGAAAGGCGGCCGGCGAGGCGAAGCTCCTCCTGCACCCCAACGAGGCAGCCGTGCGCGGCATCCGCGACGGCGACCGCGTGCGAAGCTGGAACGACCGCGGCGACTTCGTGGCCCTGGCCGTGGTCACCGACGACGTGCGCCCGGGCGTGGCCGTGTCCTACGGCGTGCGCTGGGCCCGCCTCTCGGAAGGGGGCCGCACCGTCAACGACACCACCTCGCAGGGCGTCACCGACATGGGCGGCGGCGCGGTGTTCTACGACAACGCGGTGGAAGTGGAGATGGCGGGATGACCCCTTCTCCGTGCCTCTGTGTGATCCCGTAGTGCGCATCCTTTACGTCTCCCACTCGTTCCCGCTCCCCGGCCAGCCGCTCTCCAACGTGGGCGGGATGCAGCGCGTGGCCACGGGCCTCCACGACGCGCTTGCCGCGCACCCGGGCGTGGAGCTCCACTCCCGCGTGCTGGAGACGTCGTGGAAGGCCACGCCGTACCGGATGCCCGGCTACATGGCCGGCCTCCTGCGCGAGATCCCGCGCACGGTGGCGCGCGAGGGGATCGACGTGGTGCTCTTCTCGTCGATGGTCACCGCCTCGCTGGCCACGGTGGTGAGCGGCGCGGTGAGGAGGCACGGGGCGCGCCTGGCCGCCATCCCCGTGGGGCGCGACGTCACGCTCCCCACGCCGGGGTACCAGTGGCTCGTCCCCCGCGTCTTCCGCGCGCTGGACATGGTGTTCCCCATCAGCCGGGCCACGGGGCGCGAGTGCACGCAGCGCGGCCTCCCCGAGGCGAAGATGAGGGTCGTGCCCTGCGGCGTGGACACGGGCCTCTTCGCCCCGCCGCACGACCGCTCCGCCGCCCGCCGCGAGCTCCTGGGCGCCATCGGCGTGCGCGTGCCGGACGAGACGCTGATCCTGGTGAGCGTGGGCCGCCACCAGGAGCGCAAGGGCTTCCAGTGGTTCACCGACGCCGTGATGCCGCGCCTCCCGGCCGACGTGCTCTACCTGGTGACGGGCGAGGGCCCCACCACACCGCAGATCCGCGCGGCGGTGGAGCGGCGCGGGCTGGAGGGGCGGGTGAGGCTGCTGGGGCAGGTGAGTGAGGAGGTGCTCCGCACCCTCTACCGCGGCGGCGACCTGTTCGTGATGCCCAACATCCACGTCCCCGGCGACATCGAAGGCTTCGGCGTGGTGATGCTGGAGGCGGGCCTGTGCGGGATGCCGGTGCTCGCCGCCGAGCTGGAGGGGATCAGCGACGTGGTGAGCCAGGGCGAGAACGGCGAGCTGGTCCCCAGCCAGGACGCGGAGGCCTTCGCCGCCGCCATCCTGCGCCGCCGCTCGGACCGCGCCGCCCTCGCCGCCGAGTCCGCGTCCGCCGCGCGCTACACGGCCGCGCACTTCTCCTGGGCCGCCATCGCGGACCGGTACGTCCAACTGCTTGGCTCACACAGAGGCACGGAGGCACAGAGATAAGCTCAGCTCTGTGCCTCCGTGTTTCCGTGTGAGCCCCATTCGTCCCGCAGCACTCCGTACAGCTCGATGTCTTCGAACACGCCCCACTTGAGCACGTGGGCGCGCAGCTTTCCCTCGTGCGTCATCCCCAGCTTGCGCATCACGGCGCCGGACGCGGGGTTGCGGGAGTAGTAGTGCGCGTACACGCGGCGCACGCCCAGCCGCGTGAAGGCGTACTCGATGACGGCGCGCGCCGCCTCCGTCGCCAGGCCCCGGCCCCAGAACGCGCGCCCGATCCAGTAGCCGATCTCCGCCCGCGAGTGGGGAAGCTCAAGCTTCAGCCCGCACGTGCCCACCAGCGCGCCGCCCTCGCGCATCGCCAGCCCGAACACCACCGCCTCGCCGCAGTCGTACGCCACGGGCAGGGTGCCGATCCAGGCTTCCGCGGCGCCGTCGGGGTAGGGGTGGGGGATGTTGAGGGTGCTGTACGCCACCTCGCGGTCGCCGGCCAGCACCTGCACCGCCGCCGCGTCCGCCGGCACCAGGGGGCGCAGGAGGAGGCGCGGCGTGTGGAGCGAGGGCTGCCGGGCCAGCAGCGGGGCAGGGGAAGGAGCTTCCATTCCAGGACTCCTCGGTAAAGGCACGGGTTCGGGCGATTGAAATCGCTGCAACGACTACACGAAGTCCCCCTGCGGGGACTACACGGCTTCGGCGGAGCCGGAAGGTGTGGCGGGCGCGAATTCCTTAGACAGCAGCAGGGCCGGGTCAGCGTGGCGGGCGGCGATGCCCATGACGATGGCGGCGGCGGCGCCCAGCAGGAGCATCAGGCTCCAGAGCAGCGTGCCGCCCGCCCAGTCCAGCACGATGGTGCCCGCCCACGGTCCCACCGCGAAGGCCAGGCCGAACGCCATCGTGTAGGCACCCATGTACGCGCCACGGCGGGAGGCGGGCGCCGCGTCTGCCACGAAGGCGGCGCTGCCGGGAAAGAGGATCATCTCCCCAAAGGTCCACACCACCGTGGTGAGCAACAGGTGCCAGGGCTCGGAGACGAGCGCCATCGCCCCGAAGCCCGCGCCGCACAGGAGGCATCCCAGCACCAGCGTGCGGCGGTGGGACCATTGCGCCATCGACAGGTTGAGCGGCACCTCCAGCAGCACGATGAGGACGGTGTTCACCACGAACAGCATCCCGAAGAGCGCGCTGGAGAGCCCCAGCTCCCGCACCAGGAAGAGGGGCATGGCGGCGGTGTGCTGGAAGAAGATCACCCCCACCAGGAACGCGCCCGCCAGGAAGAGGAGGAACGGCCGGTCCGCCAGCACCCCCGGCCCGCTCCGCGGCCCCGCCTCGCGCTCCACCGCCGGCGCGCCGCCCGCCGCCCGCAGCGCCACCATCCTGCGCGACGCGATGGCCAGCACGATCCCCGCCGCCAGCGACGTGCCACCATCCACCAGAAAGAGCGCGGGAAAGGAGACGGTGGCAAGCAGCCCGCCCGCCGCCGGGCCGATGCTCATCCCCAGGTTCACCGCGAGGCGGTTCAGCGACACGGCGGCCCTGCGCTGCTCGGGCACCGCCGCGTCCGCCAGGGCGGCGAGGCTGGCGGGGCGGGTCGCCTCGCCGGCCAGCGCCCACGCGAAGGTGAGGGCCAGCACCGCCGGAAAGGTGTGGGCCAGCGGAAAGAGGAGGAGCAGCAGGCCGGACAGGATGAGCGACATCTCCATCACCCGTAGCGCCCCCAGCCGGTCGCACAGCCACCCCGCGAAGGGCGCGCTGCACAGGCTCCCCACCCCGTACACGGTGAGCGCCGCCCCGGCCACGCGTGCCGGGAGGTGCATGTGCTGCGTGAGGTACAGCACCAGGAAGGGGAGCGCCATCGTCCCCGTGCGGTTCACCAGCGTGGTGGCGAAGAGCAGCCACACGTCCGCCGGCAGCCCGCGCAGGCCGCGCCAGGGGTTCGGGATCATAAAGATTGGGGCTCACACAGAGGCACAGAGCCACAGAGAGACGTGCTTCTCTGTGACTCTGTGCCTCTGTGTGATACAGGTTCGAGCGCGGCGCTCCCTTACCGTTTGATGAGGCGGAGGAAGCGGAGCAGGACGGGGAAGAACCGGCCCAGCAGCTTGGTGACCCACCCAAGCAGGACCGTGTTCACGAGGAGTCGAAGCAACAACATGGCGGGTCACGGTTCAGGGGGGACGCGTTGCTCGTGATGGGCCGTACGCGGCAGGTCCGCCGCGGGTTTCACTCCACCGGCGCGCCCGCCGCCCGCAGCTCCGGCGCGGAGATCTCGAAGAGGCGCGACCACAGCTTCCCCGTCACGAAGAGGCGCCCCGTGGCGGGGTCGAACGCGATGCCGTTGGGCACCGCCTCCGGGTCCGCGGCGGTGGCCTCGGGGAGAAGCTGGCCCACGTCCAGCCAGGCGATCACGTGCCCGTCGCGCGGGTCGATGCGGGCGATCCAGTCCTTGTGCCACACGTTCGCCCAGATCTCGCCGCGCACCCACTCCAGCTCGTTGATCTGGTCCACGAAGTCGGCGCCGTTCTTCACCTCCAGCGTGCGCGTCACGCGAAAGGTGGCGGGGTCGATGAAGCGCAGCACGGACGAGCCGTCGCTCAGGATCAGCGAGGTGCCGTCGGTGGTGAGGCCCCACCCCTCGCCCTCGTAGTTGAAGGTGCCGGTCTGCTTGAAGGTGCTGGCGTCGTAGATGAACCCCACCCCGTTCTGCCAGGTGAGCTGGAAGATGCGCTCGCCCAGCACCGCCAGCCCCTCGGCGAAGTACTGGCGCGGCACGTCCACCCGCTGCAGCACCTCGCCCGTCTCCAGCTTCACGCGCCGCAGCGACGACTCGCCGAAGCGCCCCGTGCTCTCCAGCAGCTCGCCGTTGCGGAAGACGAGCCCCTGCGTGAACGCCCGCGGGTCGTGCGGATAGCTGCGCACGGCGCTGGCCGCCTGCACGGGCGCGCCCGTGGGGTTGGCCTGCACATCCCCCGTGTCTTCGCCGCACGCGCCAAAGGTGGCGGCCATCAGGGTACCGGCCAAAAAGGAGCGGAGTCGTTGCATGAGTCGGTGGAGCCGGGAAGTCGCGTCGCCCGGTGCGGGCTGCGTCGTGAAGGAGATTAGCGCCCGACGCGGCTCGGAACAACCGCAGTGCGTGAGTGCGTGAGTGCGTTAGTGCGCTCCAGCAGTAAAACGCACTCACGCACTAACGCACTCACGCACTTCAGTAGATGTACACCGGCGTTCCCACCCGGATCGTATGGTAGATGTAGCTGAGGTCCGCGTCGGCCATGCGGATGCAGCCGTGCGTGGCGGCCTGGCCGATGGATTCCTGGTGCGGCGTGCCGTGGATCATGTACCCGTCGCCGAGCGCCAGCTTGAACGCGCCCAGCTCCCCCTCCACGCGGCGGTTGGTGGTGCCCAGCGGGGGGATGAACAGCGTGTCGCCGTAGATGACTTCGTCGTCCGGCGGCACCGGCTCCCAGCGCCCGCCCGGGAGCACGCGCCCGATGCGCTCCCCGCGCACCTCCAGCCGGCTGCGGTCCGGGAGGGGGATGGGGCGCCCGCGCTCCAGGCGCACGATCTTCCAACTGCTGTCGCGCGCCAGCTCCACGTAGTGCCAGTCGGGCGGCGTCCACACGGGATTTTCTTCCTTTCCCAGCACCCGCCGCACGCCGAACGGGGTCGTGAAGTTCCAGCGCGCGCTCCCGAACGACAGCTCCGTCCCCTTGCCGATGGCGATCGGCGCGGAGTACAGCGTGTCGCCGTTGTCCATCGACCAGAGGCGCCGCGCGTCCAGCGAGATGACGATGCGCCGCCCCCTGGCCGTGCGCGCCGCCGCCTCCACCTGTGCGCGAGTCATGGGGCGCGCGGCCGGGCGCGCTCGCGCGGGCCGCGTCCGCGCCGCGGCTGCCGAAGCCTGGGGCCGTGCCGCGGGTGCAGTGCGGGCCGCGGGTGCGCGCGGAGCCGCCGCCGGTGCTGCCGCACGGGCGGGTTGCTGCGCCGCCAGCGGAGCAGCGAGCACGAGTCCGGCGCAGGCGGCGCGGAATCGGTGGATCATCGGGTGTCGCGTCATAGGAGCACTACGGTAACTGCCGGAGCCGGGCCGTGGAAAGCCCTGCGGACGAATGGCCGGGGAGCGCCGCCGCCGGGGGGACGCCCCTCCCCGGCGGCAGCAAAAAAGGGATGCTTAGCTGTCCTTGCGGACCCGCATCCCCGAGCGCATCCCCGAGTTGTTGCCGTGGTTCATGTTGCTGTGGTCCATGCCCTGGCCCTGCATGTTCTGGCCGCTCTGCATGGTGCCGCTGTTCTGCCCCTGCATGTTCTGCCCATTCTGCATCGTGCCGCTCTGGCCGTTCTGCATCGTGCTGGTGTTCTGGCCGTTCTGCATGGTGCCGTTCGTGGTCTGGCCCTGCAGGTTGTTCTGGCCCTGCATCGTCTGCCCCTGCGTGTTCTGGCCCTGCATCGTCTGCCCCTGCGTGTTCTGGCCCTGCATCGTCTGGCCCTGCTGCATGTTGTGGCCCTGGTGGTTCTGGCCCTGCTGCATGCGCATCGTGTCCGGCCGGGCCTGCCCGGAGGTGGTGGTCTGCCCGGAGGTGGTCTGGGCGGCGGCGGCGCCCGCGGACGCGGCCGTCAGCATACAGGCCAGCGCGAGCATTCGGGTGGTCTTCATGGTATCCTCCAGTCCTGCCGTGATGGTGAACGGGACCCTGGTTGGCCCGTTTTGAGAAGCGGGACCGGGGAAAAGCAAGAAGCACACCCCTTGCGCCATACCATCGCAACACGAAGCCCCGGAAGCACTTGAGTGTGCTCCCGGGGCTCCGCTCACCCGCGTGGGATCAGACCGGCGACCCGCCGCCCTCCGCGCTCCCACCCGCCCCCGAGCGCCGCCCGAACGGGTCCTCGATCGGCGGATCCGCGGGCTTGGTGTCTTCCTTCATCTCCGGCCAGTGCCCCGCCGCCCCGGTGCTTCCCGCAGCGCCCCCCGCCCCGGACGAAGCTCCGCCGCCCGTGGAAGTGCCACCGGCCGCCCCGGTGCCGCCCGCGGACGAGAACCCGCCCGACGACGAAGTGCCGCCCGTGGCCCCGCCCGCCGACGAGAACCCGCTCGACGACGCGCCGCCGGTGCCGCCCGCACCCGAGAAGCCGCCGGTGGGCGCCGTGCCCCCCGTGGACGCCGTACCGCCCGAAGACGCAAAGCCGCTCGTGGACGCCGAGTCGCCGTGGGTGGCGGTGCCGTCGGCCGTCGAGCCGGTGGTGCTGTCCGCTCGGCTCCCGGCGCGGTCGGCGCGGCCTTCCAGATCCTGGCGCAGGCCGTCCAGGGCGCCCTGCACGCGCGAGATCAGCGCGTCCAGCCGGGGCTGGATCTCGGAGACGAACTCGTCCACCTTGGGACGTGCGCGGGCGCGGGCCTCGTCCACCTTGGGGCGGATGTCGTCGAGCGCCGAGTCCACGCGCTGGTCCAGGTCCTGGAACGCGCTGCGCAGCTTGGGGCGCAGCTCGGACAGCGCGGAGTCGATACGCGCCGCGATCTCCTCCAGCGGATCGCGCTTGCGCCCGCCGGTGCTCCCCGCGCCCGTCGCGCCCTCGTCGGCGCCCAGCCCCGGCGAGCCGTCGCCTGCGCCCGCCGCGCCCGGACCCCCGCTGGACCCGCCGGCCCCGCTCCCGCCCGTGGTGCCGAAGGGGTCGTTGGTATGATCGGTCATCGAGACTCTCCCGTGCTGTGCGCGAATGAAGCGCCGGACGCTCCGGCGCTCCCACGGTGGTACGCGCGGCGCCCGGCGGGGTTTCGCTCCGCACCCCGTGTGCCGTGCGGGGAAAGTGCGTGAGTGCGTTAGTGCGTCAGTGCGCTTGAACAGCAGTTAAGCGCACTGACGCACTGACGCACTCACGCACTTTCCCCCCGTCCAACCCCGTGCCATATTACGGCTTGGGCCGAACGGGCCCGCCTTCACCCCCAGCAGAGTGGCCCACGATGGCAACCGTTGACCTCGCGACCGGCGGCGCGCCGCTCACGGTCCTCAGCGAAGACGAGCAGATGTTCCGCGACCTGGTGCGCGGCTTCGCGGAGGAGAGCGTCCGCCCCCTCGTCCACGAGATGGACGAGCACCAGAAGATGTCTCCCGACCTCATCCCCCAGTTCTTTGAGATGGGGCTGATGGGGATCGAGGTTCCCGAGGAGCACGGCGGCACCGGCGCCTCCTTCTTCACCGCCGCGCTGGTGGTGGAAGAGCTCAGCCGCGTGGACGCCAGCGTGGGCGTGTTCGTGGACGTGCAGAACACGCTCGTCAACAACGCCTTCCTCCGCTGGGGCTCGGCCGATCTCAAGGCCAAGTACCTCCCCCAGCTCTCCGCCGAGAAGGTGGGTGCCTACGCCCTTTCCGAGGCCGGCTCCGGTTCGGACGCGTTCGCGCTGGCCACCAAGGCCGTGAAGGCGGACGGCGGCTTCCGGCTCACGGGCCGCAAGCTGTGGATCACCAACGGCGCCGAGGCGGAGATCTTCATCGTCTTCGCCAACGCCGATCCCTCGGCGGGCTACAAGGGGATCACCGCGTTCATCGTGGAAAAGGGCTTCGACGGCTTCTCCGTGGGCAAGAAGGAGGACAAGCTCGGCATCCGCGCCTCCTCCACCACCGAGCTGATCCTGGAGGACGTCTTCGTCCCCGCGGAGAACGTGCTGGGCGAGGTGGGGAAGGGGTACAAGACGGCCATCGAGACGCTCAACGAGGGGCGCATCGGCATCGGCGCGCAGATGATCGGCATCGGGCAGGGCGCGCTGGACGCCACCGTGAAGTACGTGCAGGAGCGCGAGCAGTTCGGCAAGCGCATCGGCGACTTCCAGGGCGTGCAGTTCCAGCTCGCGCAGATGGCCACCGAGCTGGAGGCCTCGCGCCTGATGGTGTACAACGCCGCCCGCCTCAAGGACGCCGGCCTCCCCTTCCTGCAGGAAGCGGCGATGGGCAAGCTCTTTTCCTCCCAGGTGGCTCAGAAGATCACCTCCACCTGCGTGGACCTCTACGGCGGCTACGGCTTCACCCGCGAGTACCCCGTCGAGAAGTTCTACCGCGACAGCAAGATCGGCTCGATCTACGAGGGCACCAGCAACATGCAGCTCCAGACAATCGCCAAGGGGCTGATGAAGTAACTGCTGGCCTCACACAGAGACACAGAGGCACAGAGATGAAGTCGTCTCTGTGCCTCTGTGTCTCTGTGTGAGCCTTCTTCTATTCCTTCCCTGTGCTGGCCTGTTTCGGTGGCAACAGCCGTTCGCGGTGCTGTTCCTGAAGCTTCATGTAGTGCTCTACGAGGCGCGCGGGATCGTGCCCGAACCGCTCCGAGATTTGCCAGCGCACCTCCCGGACTTCGTCGATCGCCGGGTCAGGAGTGTTCATGCTGCCTCCGAGAACTCGAGGGACGTTACCAGCGGTCGCTGCGCTTCAGGGCGCGGTGGCTCGCAGGCGGTCAGCCAATGCCGCGTCCAGCTCGTCCGCCTCGGCGTATGCTCCGATCTGGCGAAGCTGCCCGGGCAGCTCAGGGCGGGACGCTGGAAATACCCCCGAACGGATCAGATGGACCCGGGCGTCGTGGGTCAGCCAGGCGATGTGCTGTTCCGCCGCGGATTCCAGATCGCCGAGCAAGCGAAGATCCTCGGCCAGCCGGCGAGCGCGGGCGGCACGCTCGGCGGACCGGTCCGCAGAAGGGAGCGGGATGCGGTTGATCCACCGTTGAGTCAGACCGCTCCAGTACCCATCGCGCTCGCACAGAAGAACACCGAACTGCATGGCCCACCCGAGAAGGTCGTGTCCGCACGCGACCTTGTCTTCAACGGTGGCCGCCGAGTACTCAAGTAGGTCCACATCCATTGGGACCGGCCCCAGCGCCGGTGGCTCGTCCGACGCTTAGATGAGGAGGAAGTCAACGTCATCGGATGCGTTCACCGCCCGAACCGCCGAGCCGATTGCCACCACCGCAAGGACGGACGGGTTCCCGCACGCCGCCTGGACCATACGACGGGTCCATTCACGTGCCTCTGGCGACGGCCATGCGCGAATTGCCCTCTCGAGCCGCGAGATGATCGCTGGTTGGGGGCCTCCGGTCCGTACCGTGCGCGTGTCGTGTGGATCCGATCGCATCGCCAGCCCTCATCATTCGATTTATTCGTGCGCAGCCAGGAGATCCCCCACCGCAGACACGTATCCCTCAAGTTGTGCGAGCAGGTCGTCCGAGTCCATAGCAGGGATCCGGACGTCCCCGTATCCGGTGGCCTTCCTGGCCCTGTTCAGGCTTAAGAGGAGAGCGGACACTTTCGGTAAGTTGTGCGCATCCGCGAGCGACTTCGCGAGCCGCGCTTTCTCAAGATGGTTCGTGGTGACCTTCGCGCCGAAATGGTCCGCCGCTGCTCGTACGTTGTGGTCTTCACCCGCACTTGTCGGTCTGCTGCAGGACATCGGTGACAGAGGGGCTCACACAGAGGCACAGAGGCACAGAGACTGGTTCATCTCTGTGCCTCTGTGTCTCTGTGTGAGCAATCAGTCCGCGACGCGGAGGATGACCTTGCCCGTGCCGTGGCCGGAGTCCAGCCGCTCGTGGGCGCGGCTCACCTCTTCGAGGGGGAGGACTTCGCCGATGAGCGGGCGGGCGCCGCTCTGCTCGATCCAGGCGCTCATGTCGCGGAGACGCTGGGACTCGCGCATGAGGAAGATGCCGTGGAGCGTCTGGTTCCTGCTGGAAAGGCCGCCCATGCCGCCCGCCGGCGTGAGGATGCAGGCGAGGCGGCCAAAGGGGCGCGTGACGGGGATGCTCCTGGAGACCAGCTCGCCGCCCACGGTGTCGAAGGTGGCGTCCACGCCCGCGCCGCCGGTGCGCTCGCGCACCACCTCGGCGAAGTCTTCCTGGGTGTAGTCGATGCATACGTCGGCGCCCAGGCGGGCGAGCACCTCCTGGTTGCGCGTGCCGGCGGTGGCCAGGACGCGCGCGCCGGCAGACTTGGCGATCTGCACGGCAAAGGACCCCACGCCGCCCGCGCCGCCGTGGATCAGCACCGTCTCGCCCGGGCGGAGCGCCATTCGGCGGACCAGGGCCTCCCACGCGGTGCCGCCGGCCAGCGGGACGGCGGCGGCTTCCTCGAAGGAAAGGCTGGGCGGCTTGCGCGCGACGATGTCGGCGGACACGCGGTTGTACTCGGCGTAGCTCCCGAAGGAGTTGCCAAAGATCTCCGGCGTGTAGTACACCTCGTCCCCCGGCGCGAACTCCGTGACGCCGTCGCCCACCGCCTCCACCACGCCGCCCACGTCGTAGCCCAGCACCAGCGGCGGGGTGAGGCCCGCCCACGCCGCGTTCTGCCTCAGCTTGGCGTCCACCGGGTTGGTGCCCGACGCGACCACCCGTACCAGCAGCTCGCCCCGCCGCGCCGTGGGCGTTTCGATCTCCTGCCGCTCGAACACCTCCGGCCCGCCGAAGCGCGGAATCACCATGGCCCGCATCCGGTCTCCTCCTGTCAGAATGGGAGGACGCGGCTCCGGCAGAAGCATGCCACCGCGGGAGCACCGCGCGCCTGCCCGATTCGTGCATCCCGCCCCCGCGGCCACACACCCACCCGCGAACGGGAAGCAGCCGGATGAGCCCACGACCGATCCAGCCGAGCATCCGCACCCACGGCGGAGCCCCGGACCCCCGGGACGAGATCCGCGAGGCGCTCTCCCAGTGGGCGAGCGGCGTCGCCGTCCTGGCCGTGACGGACGGGGAGGAGATCGACGCGATCACGGTGAGCGCGTTCAGCGCCGTGTCGCTGGACCCGCCGCTGGTGCTGGCGTGCGTGAGCGAGCAGTCGTCCACCATCCCCACGCTGCTGGAGGAGGGGCGCTTCACGGTGAGCGTGCTGGCGGAGGGGCAGAAGCGCGTCGCCAGCGCGGTGGCGCAGCGGCTCACGGACAGCACCGCCGGCTTCCGCACCGACGGCGACCCGGTGCTGGAGGGCTCCCTGGTCGCCTTTGTGTGCCGCCTCCGCGACGCACACCCGGGCGGCGATCACCGCATCGTGGTGGGCGAGGTGGAGCGGGTGGAGCTGGGCAGGCGCGACGATCCGCTCGTCTACTTCCGCCGCGAGTACCGCCAGCTCCGCTGAAGAAGGCTCACACAGAGACACAGAGGCACAGAGACGACTTCATCTCTGTGCCTCTGTGTCTCTGTGTGAGCCCGGTTTTCTAGGGCGCGATGCTGTCCGCGCGGGTGCCGAGGAGGCGCGGGCGGGGGCGGCGGGGGATGACGCGCTCGCCGTTGCGCGTGTCCTCGAACCTCACGCGGATGCCGGGCTTCACGCGGCGCGACAGGAAGCGCACGTCCCAGTTGGGGAGGCGAACGCAGCCGGACGACGTGGCGTAGCCGATGGTCTCCGGGTCGCTGGTGCCGTGGATGCCGTAGTGCGGGGCCGAGAGGCCGATCCACACCCAGCCGACGGCGTTGTTGGGGCCGGGCGGGATCATGGCATTGGGGCCGTTGCTGCGCAGCACCTTGAGCAGCGAGGGCTGGTAGTTCCACCACGGGTTGGGCGTCACCTCGCGCACCGTGACCTCGCCCTCGGGGGAGGGGTCGATGCTGGAGCCCATGGTGGAGGCGAAGTGGGCCAGGATGTTGCCCGCGCTGTCGCGCGCCTGCACGAAGTTGCCGCTGCCGGACACGAGGATCTCCGCGATCTTCATGTTGGCGGCCACCGTGGACTCGCGCACCCGCGGCACCCACAGCTTGTCGCCCGCCTTGAGCGAGTCCAGGTTCATCCCCGGGTTGAGGCGCTCAAGCACCGCCTCGCGGGTGTGGAACTGCTCGGCAACCTTCTCAGAAAGGACCTGGTAGCACGAGCAGGTGAGCTTGGCCCGGTCGTACATGTTGGCCGGGAGGGTCATGAACGGCCCCTCCACGTCCGCGGCCGTCAGCGTGTGCTGGCGGGCGACGCGGTCCGGGCGCCCCGAGGCGCGCATCAGCGCGTCGTAGGTCTCCTCGTCCACCACGCCGGTGGGCTCGATCCCCTCGCGCTTCTGGAACCAGAGCGTCGCGGTGCGCACGTTGGGGCCCCAGCGCCCGTCCAGCATCCCGGGCGAGAAGAGGGCGCGGTTGAGGAGCACCTGCACGCGCAGCACGGAGGGCCCCTCCGCCCCATCCACCTCGCCCACCGGGAGGCGGATCTCGCCGGAGTTGAGGTTCTCGGGGCTGATGTCGAGCCAGCGCTCGGGGTCCGGGTTGGCGTGCGCGGGGCCGGCGAGCGCTACTAAGAGCGCCGCCAGCGCGGAGATGGTTCGGATTTGCATGGGCGGTACAGCGGTTAAGTGGTGGGGTGCCTTAACGCTAGCGGCAGGTGCCTCGCACGGTCAAGGCCTCACAGAGAGACACGGAGGCACGGAGAAATGTTCCTCTCTGTGCCTCCGTGCCTCTGTGTGAGCCCCTGCCGTTTACGCTTCCCAGGGCAGGCCCGGCTTGCCGAAGTGCCCGTAGTTGGTGGTCTGCCGGTAGATGGGCCGCAGCAGGTCCAGCCGCTCGATCACGGCGCGCGGGCGGAAGTCGAAGCTGCGCACGAACGCCGCGGCGCGCGTGGGATCGCCGGTGCCAAAGGTATCCACCTTCACAGACACGGGCTCGGCCATGCCGATGGCGTACGCCACCTGCACCTCGGCGCGCTTGGCGAGCCCTTCCTTCACCACCTCGCGCGCCACGAAGCGGCAGAAGTACGCGCCGGAGCGGTCCACCTTGCTGGGGTCCTTGCCGCTGAACGCGCCGCCGCCGTGCCGCCCCATCCCGCCGTACGAATCGACGATGATCTTGCGGCCGGTGACGCCCGCGTCGGCCGAGGGGCCGCCCTGCACGAAGCTCCCCGTGGGGTTCACCAGCAGCCGCAGGTCGTCGCGGTACCAGCCGGCCAGGGCGCGCGGCACCAGCGTCTGGGCGATGAACTGGCGGATCTCCTCCTGCGCCACGTCGGCCGAGTGCTGCGTGGAGACGAGCACGTCGGTGACCGCGCGCGGGCCCTCGGGGCCGTAGAGCACCGAGACCTGCGTCTTGGCGTCCGGGCGCAGCCACGCGGCGGCGCCGGCCTTGCGCAGCTCGGCCAGCGTCTGCGAGAGGCGGTGGGCCAGGAGGATGGGGAGGGGCATCAGCTCCGGAGTCTCGTCCGTGGCGTAGCCGAACATGATCCCCTGGTCGCCGGCGCCCTGGTCGCCCGAGGCGCTGGTGATGGCGTTCACGCCCTGCGCGATCTCCCGCGCCTGCTCCGAGAGGAGGGAGCGGATGTCCAGCCTGTCCGCGTGGAAGGGCTGGTCCGCGTCCGTGTAGCCGATCTCGCGGACGGCGTTCTTCACCTGCTCCTCGTGGTCCACGCGCGCGGCCGAGGTGATCTCGCCGGCCAGGATCACGTGGTTGTCCTTGACGAGGACCTCGCACGCCACGCGCGCGTTGGGGTCTTCGGCGAGGTGCGCGTCCAGGATGGTGTCCGCGATGGTGTCGCACACCTTGTCCGGATGCCCCTCGGAGACGGACTCGGAGCTGAACGTATACGTAAGGCCGGTCTCCTCGGCGACGCGGGCGGGGTCGAGAATGGTGCTCATCGAAAAGGCTCCAGATGGCAGAAACGGGAAAGGGGTCCCGCGGCGATGCCGCACGGGACCCCCCCGAAGCGGTTTAGCAGTTGTTGACCCGGATGCAATCGCCATAAATCGCCGGGGTGCCGGTGGGCACGGTGCACAGTATAAACAGAGTGGCGGAGGTGCGCCAGTCCCTTTTGGCTCACACCGAGGCACCGGGACACAGAGGAGAGACCGCGCTAGGCCGGGGTCTCCACGACGACGGTGGCGGCGAGCTCGGTGGCCACGTGCTGCTCGGCGTGGGGGGTGGCCAGGGTGATGGGGCCGCCGAACGGGGCGCGCGCCACCACCTCCACCTCCGCGCCGGGAACGAGGCCCAGCTCGGCCAGGTAGCGCAGGCGCGCGGGGTCTTCGTCGGCCACGCGCAGCACGCGGGTGCGGCAGCCGGGGGGGACGTCGGCCAGCACGGGGTGCGAGCGCTCGTCGATGGTGCCCTCGCGGGTGGGGATGGGGGCGCCGTGCGGGTCCGTGGCCGGCTCGCCGATGGCGGCGGCCATGCGGTCCACCAGCTCGTCGCTGGCCGCGTGCTCCAGGCGCTCGGCCTCGTCGTGCACGCGGTCCCACGGGTAGCCCAGCGCCTGGGTGAGATACGACTCGATCACCCGGTGCCGCCTCACCATGCGCAACGCCGCGCGGCGCCCCTCGGCGGTAAGCCGCACGCCGCGGTAGCGCTCGTGCTCCACCCAGCCGTGCTCGGAGAGGCGGCGGATCATCCCGCTCACCGACGCCGCGGCCACGCCCAGGCGCACCGCGATCTCGCGCGTGGCGGCGGCGCCCCCCGCCACCTCCAGCTCGTAGATGCACTTCAGGTAGTCTTCCACCGAGGCGGAAAGCGACTCCGGCTCCTTCATCCCTGTACCTCTCTGTGTCTCTGTGCCTCTATGTGAGGCCGCCGTTCACGCCGCCGGACCCGCCATGATCTCACGCGCCGCCGCGCGCCCTTCATCCGTGAGCGCCAGGTGCTCGCCCGCGCGGGTCACGAGGCCGGCGCCCTGCGCGCGGCGCACCACGGTGCGGGCGAAGTCCGGCTGCCAGCTCAGGTGCTCGTGAAGGTGGCGCTCGCGGCTCTCCTCGGCGGCCCGCGGTGAATTCTCGTGGTTGAGGAGGTGGATCGCCAGCATGGTCTGCGCGAACTCCCACCGCTGGCGGGCGCGCCGCCGGGCCACCGCCACCACCCCGCGCTCCGGCGCCAGCAGAAAGGCCAGCAGGAAGGCGCCCCCCGTGCAGGTGGCCATCGACCCGGCGATGGACACGTCCAGCAGGTACGACATCCAGTACCCCGCCAGCGCGCTCGCCACCCCGATGCCCACGCTCAGCGCGATCATGCGCGGAAAGCGGTCCGTGAGCAGGTACGCCGCGGCGGGCGGGGCGATCATCAGCGCCACCACCAGCACCGACCCCACCGCATCGAACGCGCCCACCGCCGTCACGGACACCAGCGTCATGAAGGCGTAGTGAAGCGCGCCCGGCGCAAAGCCGAGGGCGCCGGCCAGCGCCGCGTCGAAGGTGGTGAGCTTGAGCTCTTTGAAGAACGCGAAGATGAAGGCCGCGTTCAGCAGCAGGATGGCCCCCATCACCCACAGCGTGCGCGGCCCCAGGTCCACCCCGCCGGCCGAGAAGCGGTTGAAGGGGGCGAAGGCCAGCTCCCCCAGCAGCACCGCGTCCACGTCCAGGTGCACGTTGCCCGCGTAGCGCGAGATCAGGATCACCCCCATGCTGAACAGGGCGGGGAAGACCAGGCCGATGGCGGCGTCTTCCTTTACCCGGCGCGTGCGATGGAGAAGCTCCACCAGCGTCACCGTGAGCACGCCGGTGAGCGCCGCCGCGGCGATCAGGAGCGGCGACGCGATGTTGCCGGTGATGAAGAAGGCGAGGACGATGCCCAGGAGGATGGAGTGCGAGATGGCGTCGCTCATCAGCGCCATCCGCCGCAGCACCAGGAACACGCCGGGGAGCGCGCACGCCGCCGCCGTGACGGCCGCGATCCACTGGATCTCCTGCTCGGGGGCCAGGTTCATCGCTCCTCCTCGCCGCGGAGGTCCGCGCGGCGCTCGGCCTCGCCGCGCCCCGCGGGGGTGATGGCCCACTCATCTTTCTGCGTGCGGCGCGCCCAGCCCTGCGCCTCCATCTCGCGCAGCTCGCGGTGGGCGCCGGGGTGCATCGCCTCCAGCACCGCCGCCGTGTGCCCGTGCTCCGGGTCCGTGTGGTGGCGGGCCAGGTCGTTGAGGTTGCCGAGCACCGCGTCCATGTGCAGCCGGCTGCGGTTGCCGCGCTCGCGCATGGCCTCCCACAGCACGCCGCGGTTGGGGGCGAACAGGATGGAGAGCACCACCAGCGCCGTGAGGCAGAGCACGATGGTGGGGCCGGTGGGGAGGTGCTCGGTGAGGGAGCTGAGCACCGCCCCGCTCACCCCGGCCAGCGCCCCGAAGAGGCCGGCCACGCACACCATCCCGCCCATGCGGTCCGTCCACTGGCGCGCGGCGGCGGCGGGGGCAACCACCATGGCGCTCATCAGCACCACCCCCACCGTCTGCAGGCCGATGACGATGGAGACCACCAGCAGCGTGGTGAGGATGACGTCCACCGCGCGCATGGGAAAGCCGAGCGAGGCGCCGTAGTCGGGGTCGAAGGACAGCAGCTTGAACTCCTTCCAGAACAGCGCGGCCCCCAGCAGCGCCAGCGACCCCAGCGAGGCGATCAGCACCACGTCGCGGTGGAGCAGGGTGGCGGCCTGGCCGAAGAGGAAGCGGTCGAGCCCGGCCTGGCTGGCGTCCGGCTGCTTCTGCACGTAAGTGAGCAGCACGAGCCCGAAGCCGAAGAAGACGGCCAGCACGATCCCCAGCGCGCTGTCTTCCTTGACGCGCGTGGCGCTGGTGATCTTCATCACCGCCAGCGTCCCCAGCCACCCCGCCACCGCCGCGCCGGCCACCAGCACCGGCGTGGCCTTGCTCCCCGTGAAGAGAAAGGCGAGCGCGATGCCGGGGAGCGCCGCGTGCGAGATGGCGTCGCCCAGCAGGCTCTGCTTGCGCAGCACCGCGAAGGAGCCGAGCGCCCCGCTGGTGGCCCCCAGCGCCGCCGCGCCCAGTGCGACGGTGCGCAGGGTGTAGTCGTTGAGAAGGTCCAAAGAACTAAGGGGAACGGGGAACGGGGAACGGGGAACGGGGAACGGGGAACGGGGAACGGGGAACGGGGAACGGCGCGTGCCGCTGGCCCTCACCCCCCCCGTCCCCCCTCCCCCAAACTGCTGGGGGAGGGGGGCGCATCTTCAGTATCTGCCCACGGACCAGAGCCACCGGGCGCACAGGCGGTGGGAATCGCCCCCTCGCCCAGCTGTTTGGGAGAGGGGGACGGGGGGTGAGGGCCACCTTCGGCACGCGCCGTTCAACCGTTCCCCGTTCCCTGTTCCCCGTTCCCCTCTTCTTCAATCGGCCGCGTGCAGCGCCGCCCCGCGAGATGGCGACCCGCCGCGCGTGAGGAAGGGGAGGCGGCCGCCGTAGGTCTGGCGGAGGTTTTCCTCGGTAAAGGCCTCGCTCACGGGGCCCAGGGCGATGCGGCGCACGTTGAGGAGGAGCACCCAGTCGAAGTACTCGGGGACCGTCTCCAGGTCGTGGTGGACGACGACGACGGTCTTGCCCGCCTCGCGCAGGGCCTGGAGCACGGAGACGATGGCGCGCTCCGTCTTGGCGTCCACGCCCTGGAAGGGCTCGTCCATCAGGTAGAGCTCGGCGTCCTGCACCAGGGCCCGGGCCAGGAAGACGCGCTGCTGCTGCCCGCCGGAGAGCTGCGAGATCTGGCGCTCGGCGAAGGCCTCCATGCCGACCTGCTTAAGGGCGTCCAGCGCCAGGTCGCGCTCGCGCTTTCCCGGGCGGCGCAGCCAGCCGAGCGCGCCGTAGCGGCCCATCATCACCACGTCCAGCACGGAGGTGGGGAAGTCCCAATCGACGCTTCCGCGCTGCGGCACGTACGCCACCAGGCCGCGGGCGTCGCGATAGGGGCGGCCGTGCACCTTTACCTGCCCCGCGGCGGTCCTCACCAGCCCCAGCACGGCCTTAATCAGCGTGCTCTTGCCGGCCCCGTTCGGGCCCACGATGGCCATCAGCACCCCGTGCGGGACCTCCACGTCCACGTCCCACAGCACGGGCTTCTCTCGGTACGCCACCGTGAGGTCGTTGACCTCGATGGCGAGCGGCTTGGTCATTCGTTGCCTCCAGGACCGCGCAGCAGCGCGCCCACCAGGGTGTCGATGTTGTGCCGGACCATCCCGTCGTACGTCCCCGCGGGGGTGCCGGGGTTGCCCATGGCGTCCGAGTACAGCGAGCCGCCGATGCGCACCTCCCACCCCTGGTCGTTCACCGCTTCCTGCACCGCCTCGATGGTGCGCCGCGGGATGGACGACTCCACGAACACGGCCGGGATGCGGCGCCGGGCGATGAACTCCGCCAGCGCCTGCACGTCGCCCGTCCCCGCCTCGGACGCCGTGCTGATCCCCTGCAGGCCGCGCACCTGGAAGCCGTATGCCCGGCCGAAGTAGTTGAAGGCGTCGTGCGCCGTCACCAGCACGCGCTGCGGCCCCGGCACCCGCGCCGCCTGCGCACGCACGTACGCGTCCAGCGAGTCCAGCCGCGCGTGGTACGCCGCGGCGTTGCGCCGGAAGTCCGCCGCGTGGGCGGGGTCGGCGGCGGCCAGGGTGGAGGCGATGGTGTCCACCGTCATCGCCCACATGCTCACGTCGAACCACACGTGCGGGTCGTGTGCCCCCTGGAACTCGGGAGGAGACAGGAGCCGCCCGCGCGGGATGCCGTCCGTAACGGCCACCACCCGCGTGCGCCCTCCCATCTCCGCGAGCACCTCGCCCATGCGCGCTTCCAGGTGGAGCCCGCCGTAAAAGATCACGTCCGCGCGGAAGAGGCGGCGCACGTCGCCCTCGCTCGCCTTGTACAGGTGCGGGTCCACCCCGGGCCCCATCAGCCCCGTTACACGCACGTGCGGCCCGCCCACGTTCTCCACCACGTCCCGGATCATCCCGATGGTGGTGACCACGGTGAGCCGCCCCTGGCTCTCCGCCGGCTCCGGCGGCGCACACCCCGCCAGGAGCACTGATATGACGAGAAGAAGTCGTAGCATCGGCTGAATTAAAAGTTAGACTGACCTAAACCATAGGTTACACCCATCCGCCACCCCCGTCAAGACACGGAGGCACAGAGAGTTCTCCTCTGTGCCTCCGTGCCTCTGTGTGAGTCCAGTTGTGTTAGTCGGCGCGCATCGCCACGATCGGATCGACGCGCGTGGCCCGGCGCGCGGGGATCAGCGAGGCCAGCGCGGACACGCTCACCAGGATCACCACCACGGAGATCATCGTCACCGGGTCCGCGGAGCCCACGCCGTAGAGCTGGCTGTTGATGAGGCGGGTGAGAAGGAGCGAGCCGATAACGCCGATCACCACGCCCACGGCCGTCAGCCGCAGCCCCTGGCTCAGCACCAGCCGCAGCACGCCCGATGCCTCCGCCCCCAGCGCCATCCGCACCCCGATCTCCTGCGAGCGGCGCGCCACGTCGAACGACATCACCCCGTAGATGCCCACGCCGGCCAGCACCAGGGCAAGCGCGGCGAACAGGCCCAGCAGCGCCATGGAGAAGCGGCGCGGACCCAGGTTGCGGTTCACCAGCTCTTCCATGGTCTGCACGCGCGAGATGGGCTGCTCCGGGTCCACCTCGCGCACGGCGGCGCGCACGGCGCTCACCAACCGCGTGGGGTCGCCCGCGCCGCGCAGGGTGAGGGTGAGCGCGGGGATGGCCATCTGGCGGAAGGGGACGTAGAGCTGCGCGCGCCCCTCGGAGTCGATGCCGTCCTGGCGCGTGTGGCCCACCACGCCCACCACCTCCACCCAGTTGGGCGCGTCATCCGTGCCGTCCAGCGCGATGCGCTTGCCGATGGGGTCCTTGCCCGGCCAGTACGCCTTCGCCATCGCCTGGTCCACGATGGCCACGCGCGGCGCGCCGGCCCGGTCCGCGTCCGTGAACGCGCGCCCGCGCACCAGCGGAATGCGCAGCGCGGCGAAGAAGCCCGGGTACACCGTGCGGAAGTTGCCGTACGGGCCGGTCTCGCCCTCCGGCACGGTGATCCCCTCCACCGTGAAGGAGCGGTTCCACCCGCCCGCGAGCGGCACCGATGACGTCGCGCCCGCCGCCTGCACGCCCGGGATGGTGGCCAGGCGCGGAAGGAGCGCGTCGAAGAAGGCGATGCGGGCCGTGTCCGAGGTGTACTTGGCCTCCGGGAGCGCCAGGTTCATCGTCACCACGCCGCGCGGGTCGAAGCCCGGGTCCACCTGCTGGAGGCGGGCGAAGCTGCGGATGAGGAGCCCGGCGCCGGTGAGGAGCATCAGCGCCAGCGCCACCTGCGTCACCACCAGCACGCGCCGCGTGGCCGAGCCGCGCCGGTCCGGCCCGCCGCTGCGCCCGCCCTCGCGCAGCGCGCTCTGCAGGCTGCCGCGCAGCGACTGCATCATGGGCACGGAGCCAAAGACGAGGCCCGTGAGGAGCGCCAGCGCGCAGGTAAAGACCAGCACCGCGGCGTCGATGGGGATGGACTCCACCCAGATCAGGTCCTCCGGCTTGAGCGCGGCCAGCAGCCGCAGCCCGCCGAACGCCAGCGCCAGCCCCAGCAGCGCCCCCGCGAGCGAGAGCACCATGCTCTCCACGAGGAACTGCCGCGCCAGGTCGCCGCCGCGCGCACCCAGCGCGCTGCGGATGGCCACCTCCTTGCGCCGCGCCGCGGCCCGCGCCAGCAGCAGGTTGGCCACGTTGCCGCACGCGATCAGCAGCACGAAGCCCACCGCCCCCAGCAGCACCAGCAGCGCGGGACGAAGCTGCCCCGACGCCTGCTCGCCCAGCGAGCGCAGCTTCAGCGTCCAGTCGGGCGGGTACTCGCCGGGATTCTCCTTCTTGAGCCGCTCGGCGAAATTCGTGATCGCCCGCTCCGCCGCCTCCACCGTCACCCCCGGCTGCAGCCGCGCCGTGAGCGAGAGGAACTCGCTGGTGCGCGCGGTGAAGAGCTCCGGCTCGAACACCAGCGGCGCGTACAGGTCGATGTCCGGATTGAAGACGTTGCGGAAGTCGCGCGGCATCACCCCGATCACCGAGTACGCCTCGCCGTTGAGCTGCACCGTGCGCCCCACCACGCCGGGGTCCCCGCCGAACACGCTCTGCCAGAGCGAGTGGCTCAGCACCACCTCGTTCTCGCGCGGCGCCGTGCCGGCCGCGGGGGGCTGGATGGCGCGCCCGAGGGCCGCGGGCACGCCGTACGTGGCAAAGAAGTCCGGCGTCACGCGCGACCCGTTGAGCCGCTGCGGCTGCCCCTGGCCCGTAAGGTTCACCCCCCACCCGCTCTGCACCGCCACGTCGCTGAACAGCCGCGTCTGCGCCTTGAGGTCGCGGTACGTGGGCACCGCCGCCCCCGCCTCCAGGTTGTTGATGGAAGGATAGAAGTGGGTAACCGTGACCAGCCGCTCGGACGCGGCGTAGGGCAGCGGGCGCAGGAGAACGGCGTTGACCACGCTGAAGATGGCCGTATTGGCGCCGATCCCCAGCGCCAGCGTGAGCACCGCCACCAGCGCGAAGCCCGGACTGCGCAGAAGCGTGCGGAACGCGTACCGGATGTTGCCGAGAAGCGTATTCATGGGAGTCCACCGGTGGGAGGGGGCGGGCGGGACACCCCTTGGATGCGCGGAACAGGGAAAGGGTTTGGTTTCCTCTCTGTGTCTCTGTGCCTCTGTGTGAGATTGCCGTTCCCGCGTCCACCGTCGCATACTGTCTCGGCCCGAACCCACCTCCAACCGGCAGGACGGATGCGCTACCGCTACCATACCCTGGACGTGTTCACCGACCGCCCGTTCGGCGGCAACCCGCTGGCCGTCTTCCCGGACGCGCGGGGCCTCTCCGCCGCGCAGATGCAGACGGTGGCGCGCGAGCTTAACCTTTCCGAGACGGTGTTCGTGCTACCCGCGGAGGCGGGCGGCACGCGGCGGGTGCGCATCTTCACCCCCGGCGCGGAGCTTCCCTTCGCGGGGCACCCCACCGTGGGGACGGCCATCCTGCTGGTGGCGCTCGGCGAGGTGCCGGCGGAGGACGGCGAGGTCGAGGTGGTGCTGGAGGAGGGCGTGGGGCCCGTGCCGGTGACGGTGCGCGTCCGCGGCGGCCGGCCGGAGTTCGCGCGCTTCACCGCCGCGCGGGCCCCCGAGCTCCTCCCCGCGCCCGCGGAGCTCGCGAGCGTGATCGGGCTAGACGCGGCCGACCTGGCCGATGCGCCCTGGGAGCCGGCGGTGGCGTCGTGCGGCGTCCCCTTCACCGTGATCCCACTGCGCGACCTGGACGCGCTCGCCCGCGCGCGGCTGGACCCGGCGGCGTGGGAGCGGGTGCTGGCGGGGAGCGGCGCGCCCAGCGTGTACCCCGTGGTCCCCGCCGCGCCGGGGGGCACGGTGCGTGTGCGGATGTTCGCCCCCAACATGGGGATCGCGGAAGACCCCGCGACGGGAGCCGCGGCCGCCGCGCTGGGCGGGTACCTGGCGCGCGGGGCGGGCTCCGGCACCCTGTGCTGGACGGTGGAGCAGGGGGTGGAGATGGGCCGCCCCAGCCGCATCCAGCTGGAGGCGGACGTGGCCGGCGGGCGCGCGACGGCGGTGCGCGTGGGCGGCTCGGCCGTGCTCATGTCCGAGGGGACGATGGAGGTGCCCGCGGAGAGCGCCGAGCGGGCGCGCGCGTGGGAGCCGGTGGAGCTGGCGGGCTCGCCCGTGGGCGCCTACTCCCGCGCCATCCGCGCGGGCGACCTCGTCTTCGTCTCCGGCCAGGTGCCGCGCGACCTGGAGACGGGCGAGCTGCTGGGCACCACGCTGGCCGAGCAGACCCGAGCCGTGCTTGAGAACGTGCGCCGCGTGCTCGCCGCCGCCGGCGCCACGCTGGCCGACGTGGTCTCGGTGACGGCGTACCTGGAGGAGATCGGCGACTGGGGCGAGTTCAACGCCGTGTACCGCGAGGCGTTCAGCGCGCCCTACCCAACCCGCACCACGGTGGGCGCGTCGCTCCACGACGTGCTGGTGGAGATCACCGTGGTGGCGCGCGTCGGGTAGCCACGCACGGGTCCGGCACCCCGCTGGCTAGGCGCGGGGCAGGGGAAGAGGGGCTGGCCCCTCCGCTGCCGTACCCGCTCGTGGAGGGGAGCTCGTCCGCGTCATCTCGTCCCACCATTCGGTGAGGAGGTCCTGGCGGGCGCTGATCGCCCTTTCGAAGTTTACGTCCGGGACTCCGTGCATCCCATTATCAGGTTGGTTCGCGTACTCCTGCGCCTTCACCACCGTGCCGAAATAGGTGTCCACGAGCAGTTTCAGGTCCTCGCGATCCTCCATGAACACGGGGTTGATACGGTTCTCTAGCCCATTCTTGCGGAACGCGATGGCTCCGAGCGGCTCGAACTCCCCGCGGTGCACCCCCATTCTCAGGACGATCACCATGTGGTCGTTGTGTGCCCAGTAGGGGAGCCGGTAATCCTCGCCGATGCGGAGCCCGTCGTCTCCCCCGTAAAGACGCAGCCGGTCATCCAGGATGGGCGAGTGGGGAGACTCCGCTACCACGATGCTCGCGCGGCGGCGGATCAGCGAGGGATGCGGATTTCGCCCGGTCTGCCTCCGGACCAGGTGGTGCTCCAGCTTGCGAAGCACCTTCCCCTGTTCCGTGACGGAAAGCAGGAGATCCCACTCCGGGTTGTCGGCCAGCTCCATGAAGCGGGTGACCATGCCGAGGTGGGTATGGATGACCGCGCTGCGGTTGGCCTTGTTGAAGAGGAGAAGTGCGTCCGGGCTGAACCTGGGGGCCAATTCGTGGGTGTCCGACCTGACCAGCGCGGTCAGGTGCTCAATCACCTTGGTGTGGTCGATCGATTTTGACCCGAGGTGCGCCTGGAATTCCCGGTCGTCGATCTGCGAGAGCACCTTTTTGAGCATCTCCCAGAGGTGCTTCGCGAGCACTTCGGAGAGTCCTTGCTCCACGTTGCGCAGGTTGCCCTTGTCCACGTTTCCGCTGCTCGCCTTGATGTCGATCCAGGGGCTCGACGTTGGATTGCTCGTCCCAAGAATCGAGGCGGTGAATACGTTTCCGCGGAACCCCTCGCTGCTGATGAGCTCCAGGTATCTGCAGATCTCCCGGAGCGAAACCCCGCCGCCAGGCTCCACGCTGCGCCATTCGCGGAAGTAGATCCCTACCCGGGTCCCCACCAGCGTGGCAAGGTCGATCCGCCCATTGCCCTTGGCGAGCGCGATGGTGAGCTCCACGTACAGCCGCGCCAGGAAGTAGTAGCGGTCCTGCCTGGGCACGCGGTCTCCGGACCCCGCGGGCGGGGAGCCCGCCTTCGCGTCCGGCGGCGTGGGTCTGGGGCTGAACAGCAGGTGGTGTATGATCCAGTGACGATCCATCCCCCTCGGCCGGTACGGCCCCTCAAAGCAGTTGCACGCCGTGCTGAACAGCTCCGTTACCGCCTCTTGGATGGAGGAGTAGGCGGCGCCGCGCACGGGCGTGCCGCCGCGGGGATCGATCCCGATGAAGTACTGTGACACGTTGGGGCTGATGCCCCGTACGTGGCTCGCCAGTGTGCTCTCGTTTCCCGCCTCGGCCACGTTGAAGTGGAAGACGTTGAGGCGGTCGTGACCTCTCAGCATCTCAATCAGCTCGACGCTCGTGAACGCGTAGCCGATCGAGATCAGGTTCACGTGGTAGCGGTCGCGCTGCTTAGAGATATCCTCCTTCGTTTGCCCCAGGAGGATCTTCCGCGTGAACGCCAGCAGCCCGCTGGGCATCCCGATATATGCATCCTTGGTGAAGCGCAGGGTGCTCTTGTGGCTGATGGTGCCGTGAGGCTTGATGTAGAGCGGCACCTTGAGCTGCTCGTCCACCACCAGCTTCGACAGGTCCTCGCAGTCGCCGTCGGACAGTACTTTGCGGTAGTCCCCTCCCTGCATCTCCTCGTCGATCGCCTGGTCCAGCACTTCGTCGAAGTTGTAGTTGATCACTACGTCGATGAAGCGGTGCTTGAGGAGGTGGGCGATGGTCTCGAAGATGATATGCGGGTAGTACCGGTGCGAGTATAACCCGCCGAGCGCACCCTGCACCTGCTGGGCGGTGTAGAACATGGAAAAGATCGCGAGCTGGCTCTCGAAATCAGATCTGGGGTTGGGTACCCCGTAGATCTGCTTGAATCGCTCTTCTTCTTCCTCGATGCGGTCCGCCGGACCGCTGATGCCGTCTCCGGACTTCTTGAGCGCGTTGGATGCCCTGAGCGCCTGCTGGAGCCCGCTCACGCCCAGGGACTCGCGCAGGCGCTCGATGGCGCCCGTGGCCATCGGGAACTTCTCATCTCCAAACGCGGCGTAGCTGGCTCCCGCCCCCACCAGCACGATGTTCCGCACCCGCGGCGCATCGGCGAAGTTCCGGCCGTTCCCGCCTTTGAACACTTTCTGGTAGTTGCTTATGAAGGTCTCTCTCCGGAGCGGGTAGCCGAAGGTCACATCGAAGTAGTTGTCAGCAAGAGCTTTCGAGAGAACCGCCATCGCTTCGCGATCTCGGCTGACGAAGAGTTCTTCGGGAGTCTCCATTGTGTTATCGCTCCGAACGCGTCATTGGTGTCGAGCTATGGTACAGGAGTGTAGCGCGTCGGGGTGTTCGTCAAGCTTCTTCTTCTGGATGGAGCAGGAACGTTCCGGCGCCTAGCGGGCGCGTGGATTGCGGGGCCGGTGCGGACGTTCGCCGGCTGTGCGATGCGGGAAGAAAATCCCGAACAATGACCAGGGTGATGATGGAGCGATCCCGCCCTATGGACCCGGATGCCGTGCGCGACTGTGACGCGGCGGCGAAAGCTCGGCCGAAACCGCTTCGTACTGCCCTGCCGCTCGCGGCGCTCCTGCTCGCGGCGACGGCGCACCCGGCGTGGGCGCACGTCAAGTGGTTCAGCCGCTTCTCCTTCGGCGACCGGCCGCGCACCACGGCCGAGGTGCTCACGCCCACCTTCTGGGGGCTGGCGCTGCTGAGCATGGTGACCATCGGCGCGATGGTGATCCTGGACCGGCGCCTGGCCGGCCTCCCCGCCTACCGGCGCGTCAACGACTGGCTCGTCGCGCGGAGCGACCACGCGCTGGGGGCCATGCGGGTGGGCGCGGGGGCCGCGCTCCTCCTCTCGTGGCAGGCGGACGCGATGCTGGCGCCCGAGCTGCGCGTGGGGGAGGCGTGGCTGGGATGGTTCCAGTTCCTGCTCGCCTTCCTGCTGCTGTTCGGGCGCACGGTGCCGGTGGCGGGGGCGGGGCTGGTGCTGCTCTACGTCGTCGGCGTCTTCCGCTTCGGCCCGTTCCACATGCTTGACTACCTGCTGTACGCGGGGATCGGGTACTACCTGGCCGTGAGCGGGTCGCGGAACGAGCGGATCCGTGGGTCGGGGCTCCCGGCGCTCTATGCGACGGTGGGGTTCTCGCTGTGCTGGGTGGCGCTGGAGAAGATGGTATACCCGCAGTGGGGCCTGTACGTGCTGCAGCAGAACCCGCGGCTCTCGCTGGGGCTGCCGCTGAGCTTCTTCCTGCTGTCGGCGGCGTTCGTGGAGTTCTCGCTGGGCTACCTGCTGATCATCAACCTGCTGCAGCGGCCGCTGGCGCTGGTCATCACGCTCGTCTTCTTCACCACCACGCTCGTGTTCGGCAAGGTGGAGGTGATCGGCCACACCGCCATCCACGCGGCCCTCGTCGTCTTCCTGCTGGAGGGCCCCGGCCGCGTCTTCAAGCCGCCCATCGCGCTGCACCGGGGGGTGGGGCTGCGCACGGCTTTCGCGGCGGTCAACTTCGCGCTCCTCCTGGCGCTCCTGCTGGTTCCGTACGGCTACGGCGCGGCGCGCATCCACCGCGAACAGGCCTCACACAGAGGCACAGAGACACAGAGGTGAGGTCACGGCCAGGGCGCCGTGAAGTCGAAGGGGATGACCGTGTCGATCAGCTCGAAGTCGGCGAGGTTGTCCGTGACGAGCGTGATGCCGTTCTCCCGGCAGGCGGCCGCGATCAGGAAATCGTTCACCAGTGATCGCGGCATGGTGCGCCGGTCCAGGCTGCCCTCCACCGCCAGGCGCGAGATCGCGGAGGCCGCGGTGCTCCAGGCGGCGTGCGACGGTGTGATCATGCGGCGCAGGCGCGAGAATGTACGGGCGGTGAGCTGGACCCATTGGATGACCTGCGTCGTGCTGCCCCCGACTTCCAACTCGTTAAGGACCACCGAGGACAGGTACATGTGCGGAGCGTTCCTCTCGTGGAACGCACGGAGATCCTGCGCGTCGGTTGGGTCACGGAACGCCCGCACGTAGAGGTTCGTGTCCAGGGCGAGCTTCATCGCTTCTCCATCTCCTCCGCGTAGCCGCCTTCAAAGTAGTTCACCAATTCCCCCTGGCCACGCGGTATGTTGTCGAGGCTGGCGAGGAGCTCCTGGCGGAAGAGCGCCTCGTCCAGGAGCCGGTCGATGGCGTCCGTCTCCGACCGTGCGCCCAGGATCTCCACCACGCGGTCCAGCTTGTCCTGGTCGATGTTCAGGTTCTTGCGGCGGATGCGGGATTCGCCGCTCGTCTTGCGCCTGCTCGCGGGCCTCGGTTTACTGGCCATGGCTCCTTTGATCTGTATCGTTCCCCGCTTTCATCTGTATAGGATGATCCCGCCCGCGGGACGTGTCAAGCGGCATTGCCGTCCATCCCGCAGCGGTTAGGTTGTCGCGCGCCCACACTCCCACACACGCCGCCCATGCCCGACGCCAACATCCCCGGAAAGACCCCGCGCGAGTCCGCGTCCACGCTCTCGGAGAGCATGATGCCGGACCAGCTCAACCACCATGGGAACGTGTTCGGCGGGGAGATCCTGGCGCTGGTGGACAAGGCGGGCGGGGTGGTGGCGCGGCGGCACGCGCGCGCGCCCGTGGTTACGGTGATGATGGACCGCGTGGAGTTCCGCGAGCCGGTGTACGCCAACGACTACGTGGAGGCGCACGGCCGGCTGATCCGCGTGGGGCGCACCTCGATGGAGGTGATGGTGACGGTGGAGGCGGAGCAGATCGAGAGCGGAAAGCGCCGCACCACCAACCGCTGCTTCGTCACCTACGTCGCGCTGGACATGCTGAACGGCAAGCCCACGCCCGTGCCCCCGCTGATCCTGGAGACCGACGAGGACCGCCACCTGGCCGCGATGGCCGAGCGCCGCCGCGCTCGCCGCGCGGCCGAGGCCGCCGACGAGGGGGAGGAGCCGTGACGGGGGAGCGCCTGGAGCGGCAGCTCGCCTTCGTGGTGGAGATGGACCGCCTCAAGGGAGTGATCCGCCGCACCTCGCTGATCGACGGCTCGCGCCCCGAGAATACGGCGGAGCACTCGTGGCACCTGGCCGTGGCGGCGATGGCGCTGGCCGAGCACGCCCCCGCCGGCACCGACCTCGCGCACGCCCTGCACCTGGCGCTGATCCACGACGTGGTGGAGATCGACGCGGGCGACACCTTTGGCTTCGACGAGGCGGGGTACCTGGACAAGACGGAGCGCGAGACGCGCGCGGCCGAGCGCCTGTTCGGCCTCCTCCCGCCCGACCAGGCCGCGGAGTTCCGCGCCCTGTGGGACGAGTTCGAGGCCGGCGAGACCCCCGAGGCCCGCTTCGCCGTGGCGCTGGACCGGCTGCAGCCCCTGCTGGTGAACTTCAACAGCGGCGGCGGCACCTGGAAGCTCCATGGCATCACCCTCCCCCAGATCCGCCGGCGCATGGCCCCCATCGCCGAGGGGATGCCCGGGGCGTGGCCCTGGGTGGAGCGGACGATCGAGGAAGCGTGCGCGCGCGGGTACGTGACCAGGGACTAGGGGAACGGGGAATGGGGAACGGGGAACGGGGAATGGGGAATGGGGAATGGGGAATGGGGAACGGGGAACGGGGAACGGGGAACGGGGAACGGTAACAACTGGGGTTCTACCGTTCCCCGTTCCCCATTCCCCGTTCCCGGCAGTTTGACGGCGCGCCACTTGCTGAGTACCTTCCGCGCACACATCGAAGGGGAGTAGTCTACCGGGGAGACACCCGGCGGCTGGATCGTCAAGACTGCGGGGCGCGAGTTCCGCACGGTCCGGTTGGGATGGCGGCGCCGCGGCGCCACGTCAGGGCGAGACCTTCGTCGCGGGCCCCAGCCAGGAAAGGCGGGGGGCCCGGGACGAGGGTGTCGCCCCTGTCTTTTTATTACCCCCGCCGCGCGCGGGAGCACGGGAGAAGCGTCTTGCCACAATCCGTATGGCCGTGGGTAGGCTTCCTGGTTTTCGTCCTGGTGATGCTCGCCATCGACCTGGGCGTGTTCAACCGCACCGCCCACGTCGTCAAGCCCAAGGAGGCCGCCCGCTGGACCGCCATCACCCTGGTGCTGGCGATGATCTTTGCCTCCGGCATCGCCTGGGGATGGCTCCCGGTGGGCGTGTCCGGACAGGCGAAGGCGCTGGAGTTCGTGACGGGCTACCTCATCGAGCTGGCCCTGTCGGTCGACAACATCTTCGTCTTCGTACTGCTCTTCTCGTACTTCAAGGTGCCCCCCAAGTACCAGCACCGCGTGCTGTTCTGGGGCGTGCTGGGCGCGCTGGTGATGCGCGGCGCCATGATCGGGGCGGGGTCGCTGCTCATCACGCGCTTCCACTGGATCATCTACGTGTTCGGCGCCTTCCTGGTGTTCACCGGGATCCGCATGGCCACGCAGGACGAGATGGACATCGAGCCCGAGTCCAACCCGGCGCTCAAGCTGGTGCGCCGCTTCTTTCCCGTGACGCCGCACTACCACGGGCAGAGCTTCTTCGTGCGCGAAGAGGTGGGCGGGCGCATGAGGAACGTGGCCACGCCGCTCTTCGTGGTGCTGGTGCTGGTGGAGACCACCGACCTGATCTTCGCGGTGGACTCCATCCCGGCCATCTTCGCCGTTACGCGCGACCCGTTCCTGGTCTTCACCTCCAACGTGTTCGCCATCCTCTGCCTGCGCTCGCTCTACTTCCTGCTGGCGGGGGTGATCGACAAGTTCCACCTGCTCAAGCTGGGGCTGGCGATCGTGCTGGTGTTCATCGGGGTCAAGATGCTGGCGTCGGGCGTCTTCCACATCCCCATCGGCATCTCGCTGGGCGTGGTGGCGGGGGTACTGGTCCTGTCCGTGGTGGGGTCGCTGATGTTCCCCAAGGCGGCGCACGGCGACGAGGTGAGCCACGACCCGCTCAACATCTCGGACGATCCGCCGGGGCCCGTGCTTCCCGACGACCGCAACGAGAACATGATCGCGGACGAAGACGAGGAGCGGGCGGGGCGGCGGATTCCGTAGCCGCCGGCTCACACAGAGAGACAGAGAAGAACTTGAGCACGGATACGCTGATGCCCCAGGAGACCGCCGCCGCGCGGGAGTGGCACGACTACCCCTCGCAGGACGACGGGGCCGAGCACACGGTGGTGGGGACGGTGAAGAAGCTGGACGCGCTTCACAGTCCCCAGCTCGACAACCAGCGCGACGTGCTGGTGTACCTCCCGCCGTCGTATCACACGGACGCGGAGCGCCGCTACCCCGTGCTCTACATGCACGACGGGCAGAACCTGTTCGACCGCGCCACCTCGTTCGGCGCGGAGTGGGAGGTGGACCAGACGCTTGAGGCGGCCAGCGCCGATGGGCTGGAGGCCATCGTGGTGGCCCTCCCCAACATGGGCGACGCGCGGCTGGACGAGTACTCGCCCTGGGCGGACCCCAAGCACCACAAGGGCGGCCGCGGCGACCTGTACCTGGACTTCATCGTCCAGACGGTGAAACCCATCATCGACGGCGACTTCCGCACCCGCGCCGACCGGCGCAGCACGGGGATCGCGGGCTCTTCCATGGGCGGGCTGATCTCCCTGTACGCCTTCTTCCGCAACCCGGACACCTTTGGGTTCTGCGGGGTGATGAGCCCCGCGCTCTGGTACGGCGAGCGCAGGATCTACGAGTTCGTGGAGCAGGCTCCCTTCGTGCCCGGCCGCGTGTACGTGGACGTGGGGACGCAGGAGGGGAAGCAGGAGCTCACCGACGTGCGGCAGCTCAAGGACCTCCTCACCCGCAAGGGCTACCGCCGCGGCACCGACCTGCTGTACGTGGTGGAGATGGGGGGCGCGCACAACGAGGAAGCGTGGGCCCGCCGCCTCCGCCGCGAGCTCCACTTCCTGCTGGGGGTGCCGCAGACCAAGCTGGTGCGCTGAAAAAGGCGGGGCTCACACAGAGACACAGAGGCACAGAGACAAGTTCTTCTCTGTGCCTCTGTGTCTCTGTGTGAGTTCTTTTTTATCGGGCGAAGTGCTCCACGAACCTGCGCTCGGCCTCGGTGGTGCCGATGAGGATCAGCTCGGCGCCGCGGGGGAGCGGCACGTCGGGGGGCGGGCTCACCTGCACCTCGCCTCCCATCTCCAGCGCCACCACGCTGCACCCGGTGGCTTCGCGGATGTCGGTGTGCTCCAGCGGGCGGCCGGCGAGGCCGGGGGGCACGGGGTAGCGGAACACCTCCAGCCCCTCGGCCAGCATCACCACGTCGCCGCGCTCCAGCACGTTGTACACGGCGTTGGCGCCCATGGACGAGTACGACATCACGAAGTCCGCGCCGGCGCGGTGAAGGGTGCTCACGTTGCGCTCCAGCGTGGCGCGGCTGACGATCTGCAGCTCCGGGCGCAGGCGCCGGATGTACAGGGTGAGGTAGATGTTGGCCGCGTCGTCGTTGCTGGTGACCACCGCGGCGGCGGCGTGCGCGAGCCCGGCGCGGTCCAGCGTGTCGCGGTCCGCGGCCGAGCCCTCTATGTAGTGCTCCTCGTCGCGGATCATGGACGGGTTCTGCTCCACGATGCGCCAGGGCACCGCGCGCTCCTCCAGCGCCCGGGCCACGGCTCGCCCCACGCGGCCGCCCCCCACGATCACCACCGGCGCGTCCTGCACGCTGTAGATGGCCATCAGGTCGGAGAACGTGTCCATCTGCGCCTCCGTGCCCGCGAGCACCAGCGCGGTGGAGTGGCCGAGCACGGTGTCCGCCGTGGGCATGCGGAAGTGGCCGCGCTCCCACACGCCCACCACCGTGAGCCCGGTAGCCTCGCGCAGGTGGCTGTCGGCCAGGAGCTTGCCCATCAGCGGCGTGCCGGTGACGGGCGCCTCGGCGATCAGAAGGTCGCCGAAGCGTCCGATGACGCTGGCGCGCAGGTCGCCGCCCAGGGTGCGGCGGGCCAGGGCGCGCCCCAGCATCTCGGGCGTGTGCAGCACGTGGGTGGAGCCCGCCAGCTCCAGGATCTCCACCGAGTCTTCGGCGCGCGCCACGGACACGATGGGGACGTCGCCGCACACCTCGCGGGCGGTGAACACGGTGTTGGTGTTCACGTAGTCGTCGCCCGTGGCCACCAGCAGCGCCGCGCGCTCGATGCCCAGCGCGCGGTAGGTCTCCACCTTGTCGCGGTCGCCCACCACCACCTTGATCCCCGCGTCGTGAAGGTCCATCGCCGACTTCACGTCTGGCTCCACCACCCAGTACGGCCGCCCCTGGTACGACAGCCGCTGCGTGAGCGAGACGGCGATGGGGTCGTAGTGGGTGATGATGACGTGCCCCCTGGTGCCGGGGGGCACCCTGCGCGGCGTGCGCATGGCCGAGCGCGCCTCCAGCCACGGGGCGAAGAAGAACTGGATGAAGGCGAACGGCAGCACGATCAGCAGGAACACCACGCCGCTGAGGAGCACCACCATCGAGAAGATGCGGCCCGCGTCGCTCTTGAAGGTGATGTCGCCGAAGCCCAGCGTGCTCATCACCGTGAGCGTCCAGTAGGCCCCCGTGATCCAGGAGAACCGCTGCCCCTCCGCCGCCATCAGGAAGTGGAAGATGACGCTGTAGGCCGTGATCATCAGGAGCAGCACGATCACGTAGTTGCTCAGCACCCGCAGGTTGCGGCGGGCGGAGCGCACCTGCAGGTACGCGGCGAGCTGGGCGGGGACGAACTTCATCGCCCGGCTACCCGTCGATCAGGTCGACCGGCTTCCCCTTCTTGGAGAACCTGAGGTTGAGCACCTCCACGAAGACCGAGAAGCCCATCGCGAAGTAGATGTACCCCTTGGACACGTGCACCTCGAACGCCTCCGCCACCAGCGTCATCCCGATCAGCAGCAGGAAGGAGAGCGCGAGCATCTGCACCGTGGGGTGCGCCTGCACGAAGCGGCCGAGCGGCTCCGCGAACGCCAGCATCACCGCCATCGCGATCACCACGGCGATGATCATCACCCGGATGTCCTCGGCCATCCCCACGGCGGTGATGACGCTGTCCAGCGAGAAGATGAGGTCCATCACCACGATCTGCGCGATCACGGCGCCAAAGGTGGCCCGCACCGTGGTGGACTTCCCCGCGCTCTCCCCCTCCAGCTTGTGGTGGATCTCGGTAGTCGCCTTGGCCAGCAGGAAGAGCCCGCCGATGAGCAGGATCAGGTCGCGCCCCGAGATCTCCTGCCCCAGCACGGTGAACAGGGGGCGCGTGAGCCCGATGATCCAGGTGATGACCAGCAGCAGCCCCACCCGCATCCCCAGCGCCAGCCCTAGCCCGATCTTGCGCGCGCGGGGCTGCTGATCCGGCGGCAGCTTCCCCGCCAGGATGCTGAGGAAGACGAGGTTGTCGATCCCGAGCACGATCTCGAGCAGCGAAAGCGTGGCGAGCGCGACGAGCGCTTCACCGGAGAACAGCCATTCCATAATTTCGCGACCGATTGGAGACGAGGTTGGCCCGACAGTCGGACTGGGAACCGCTGGAAGATATGCGCCACGGACCCGCCGGGGACCCGCCGTGCGTCCCGCCGGGGGTTGAAACCCCCGGCTGAAGTTACGGGAAGCCCGCTTCAGCGGGCTTCCCGTCGTTCCAGCGGGGGGATTCATCCCCTCGCGGCGGCACGGGTACAAAGCCACAGGCACGGAGAACCTCGTCGTTCTCCGTGCCTCCGTGCCTCTGTGTGAGCCCCGCCGTTCAGTCCGCCGCGGCCGCCTCGGGGCGGTGGGCCACCGGCACGTGCGCCTGCACCGGGCGCTTCCGTTTGAAGAAGCCGGAGAAGTCGTCCAGGATGGTGTACACCACCGGCACCACGAACAGCGTGAGCAGGGTGGAGGTGATCAGCCCGCCGATCACCGCGCGCCCCATCGGCGCGCGCTGCTCGGCGCCCTCGCCCAGCGCCAGCGCCAGCGGCACCATGCCGAAGATCATGGCCACCGTGGTCATGATGATGGGCCGCAGGCGGATGCGCGCCGCGGAAAGAAGCGCATCGGTGCGCCCCATCCCCTCCTCGCGCTGCTGGTTGGCGAAGTCCACCAGCAGGATGCCGTTCTTGGTCACCAGCCCCATCAGCATGATGATGCCGATCATGGTGAAGACGTTGAGGTTCCCCCCGGTGAGGAGGAGCGCCAGCGCCACGCCGATGAACGACAGCGGCAGCGAGAGCATGATGGAGAGCGGCTGCAGGAACGAGCCGAAGAGCGAGGCCAGGATCAGGTAGATGAACACCACCGCCAGCCCCAGCGCCGCCAGCACGAACCCCTTGGTTTCCTGCAGGCTCTGCGCGTCGCCGCGGAACACGGCGCGGTAGCCGCTGGGGAGCCCCGCCGCGTCGATGGCCTCGCGCGCGGCGTTGGCCACGTCGCCCGTGGCGTAGCCGGGCACCACGCCGGCCGAGAGCGAGATCTGCCGCTCCAGCGACGAGCGCTCGATCTGCTGCGGCCCCACGCCCGGCCGTACCGTGGCCACCTGCGAGAGCGGGATCATCGCCGGGCGGCCGGAGACCGGGTCCACGTTGCTGCTGGGCACCACGATGGACGCCACGTCCGCCGCCGAGGTCCTCACCGAGTCGGGATACACCACCACCACATCGTGCGTGTAGCCCTGCGCATCCTCCCACTGGGTGGCGCGCTGGCCCGTGAAGAGCGGCTGGAGGGTGGCCGCGATGGAGCTGATCCCCACGCCGGCGGCCCACGCCTGCTCGCGGTCCACGTCCACGTCGAGCTGGGGGATCTCCCCCTCCTCGCTGGAGGTGGGCTCGGCCACGCCGGGCACGTTGCCCAGCACCTCCATCACCTGCTCGGCGGCAAGCTTCAGGCGCTCCTGCTCCGGCCCCTGCACGTTCACCTGGATCGGCTGGCGGAAGCCGCCGAAGATGGTGGGCGTGCCCGTGATGTTGGCCCGCACCCCCGGCAGCCCGCGCAGCGTGCCGCGCAGCGCGTCCGAGATCTCCTGCTGCGACCGGGAACGCTCGCTCTTCTCCTTGAGCTTCACGAACACGCGCCCGTTGTTGGGCGAGCCCCGGAAGCCGCCGCCGATGGACATGTAGGTGAACTCCACCTCCGGCTGCTTGCGCAGCAGCGTGGCGATCTCGTGCCCCTTGCCCACCGTGTACTCCAGCCGCGACCCCGGCGCCACGCGGAAGTTGACGTTGAACTCGCCGCCGTCGAAGTCCGGCACCCAGGTGAAGCCAAGCGTGGGGATGATGAGCATGGACCCCACGATGGTGCCCGCGGCCACGCCCACCACCGCCAGCCGGTGCCGCAGCGCCCACGCCAGCCCGCGCGGGTAGCGGTCCGCCACGCGCTCGAACCAGTCGTTGAAGGCGCGCGCCCCGCGCTGGATGAAGTTGCCGCGCTTGCTGCTGGCGTGCTCCACCTCGGGGTCCGGCCACACGCTGGAGAGCATGGGGTCCAGCGTGAACGACACGAAGAGCGACACCATCACCGCGAACGCCACCACCACGCCGAACTGGAAGAAGATCAGCCCGATCTGCCCGCCCATGAAGGCCACGGGGATGAACACCGCCACCACGGCAAGCGTGGTGGAGAACACGGCCAGGCCGATCTCGCTGGTGCCCTCGCGGGCGGCCGTGTGGTGGTCCTTCCCCATCTCCACGTGGCGCACGATGTTCTCTCGCACCACGATGGCGTCGTCGATCAGCAGGCCGATGGCGAGCGACAGCGCCAGCAGCGTCATGGTGTTCATGGTGAAGCCGAACATCCACATCCCGAAGTACGCCGAGATGATGGAGATGGGGAGCGCCAGCCCCGTGATGATGGTGGAGCGCCAGGAGTTGAGGAACAGGTAGATGATGGCGATGCAGAGGATGGCCCCCAGGATCAGCTCGTGCTGCACCGAGGCCAGCGACTCCTTGATGCGGCGCGAGTCGTCGCTCACCACCGTCATCCGCACGTCGCCCGGGAGCTGGCGCGAGAGGGACGCGATCTCGGCGCGCACCCGCTCGGCCACGTCCACCGTGTTGGTGCCGCTCACCTTGAGGATCTCCACCGAGAGCGCGCGGCCGTCGTTGAGGAACGACGCGCTGCGGGCCTCGGCCGTGCCGTCCACCACCGTCCCCACGTCGCCCAGCCGCACGGGAACGCCGTTCCTCACCGCCACGCTGATGTCGCGGAAGGCGCGCGGGTCTTCCACGCGCCCCGTGATCCTCACCAGCCGCTCCTGGTCGCCGCGGCGCACGCGCCCGGCGGGCACCTCCTGGTTCTCGCGCTGGAGCGCCTGCACCACCTGCGGCGGCGACACGCCGTACGAGCGCATCGCGTCCGGGTCCAACTGCACGCGGATCTGGCGGTCCGTGCCGCCCACCAGGTTCACGCCGCCCACGCCCGGGATCGCCTCCAGGCGGGTGGAGATCACCTCGTCCGCCAGGTCGGTGAGCTCGCGCATGGGGCGGTCCGCGCTCTGGACCGCGATGGACATGATGGGCCGCTCGTTGGGATCGAAGCGGATGATGACCGGGTCTTCGATGTCTTCCGGGAGCTGCCGGCGGATGCGGGCCACCTTGGACTGCACCTCCTGCTGCGCCGCCATCACGTCCACGCCGAGCTGGAGCTGCACGCGCACCAGCGAGCTCCCCTCGCTCGACGTGGAGGTGATCTCCTGGATCCCCTGCACCGTGTTGAGCGCTTCCTCGATGGGGCGCGACACCTCGCGCTCCATCACCCCCGGCGACGCGCCGGGGTAGGAGGTCTGCGCCACCACCACGGGGTAGGTGATGTCCGGGTACTCGTCCACCGCCAGCCGCTGGTAGCCGATGAGGCCCAGCACCACCAGCGTCACCATCATCATGGTGGCGAATACGGGCCGCCGGATCGATACGTCGGATAGGAACATGGTCGTCTCCCGCTCAGCGGCCGCCGCGGGACCGGCCCTCGCCGGCCATCCGCACCGTCATCCCCTTTCCGAGCACCCCCACGTTCCCTACCACCACGCGGTCCGTCTCGGCCAGCCCGTTCACCTGCACCAGCCCCTGCGCCTCGTCGGCCAGCCCCGGCGTGACCTCGGCCACGTCGATCTTGCCGTCCACCACGCGGTACACGAAGGGCCTGCCGCCCTCGCGCGCCTCGCGGATGGCCGCGGCCGGCACCACCAGCGCGTCGGCGAGCGTGTTGGACACGATGCGCCCGCTGGCGAAGGTCCCCGCCTTGAGGAAGCCGTCGCGGTTGGGCACCTGCACGTACACCGTCACCGCGCGCGAGCCGGGGTCCACCGAGGGGCCCACGCGGGCCACGCGCCCCGTGAACTCGCGCGTGTCCGCCGTGAACCTCACCGGCTGCCCGGCGCGCACACCCGCCGCGCTGCGCTCGGGGACGGCCGCCGCCAGCTCCAGCACGTCGCCGCGCACCACGGTGAAGAGCGAGGCGCCGCGCGACACGTGCTCGCCCGGGTTGGCCGTGCGCTTCTCCACGATGCCGCTGGTGGGGGCCAGCACGCGCGTGTCGCCCACCTCGCTGCGCGACGTGCCCAGGCGCGACTCGGCGGCGGCCACGCGGGCGCGGGCGGCGGACACGGCCTGCTCGGCCACCCGCACCTCGCGCTCGGGCACGGCGCCCTGCCGGTAGAGCTCCTTCGACTGATCGAGGTTCCACTGCGCCGTCCCCAGCTCGCTGCGCGCGGCGGCCACGTCGGCCACGGCGCTGCGGGCGGTGCCGGCCTGCTCGCTGGCCTCGAAGCGGGCCATCAGTTGCCCGGCGCGCACCGGCTCGCCCTCGCGCACGTACACGCCCTCCAGGTCGCCCTCCAGCCGTGCGCGCACCTCGGCCCGCTCCAGCGGCTGCAGATTGCCGGTCACGGCGATGGCGTCTTCCAGGGTGGCTCGGCGCGGCGCGGCCACGTCGGTGGCGGCCAGCGTGACGCTGGGCCCGCCGCCGCGGCCCCCGCCGGCCCCGCCCGGAGCGGCCTCGCGGGCCCCCGCGTCGCTGGAGCAGCCGGCGGCAAGGAGCGCCGCCGCCACCAGGGCGGGCGCGCGGAGGGTGCGGATCTGGAGCTGCATCGACGGGCTCACGGGTTGGGGGCGGATGCCGCCCCGCCGGGGAAGGGTACGGGCCGGCCCAGCGCGCGCGCCACGCCGGCCGCCGCCAGGTACATCTCGTGCGCGGCGCGGGCCTCGTTGGTGCGCGCCGTGAGCAGCGCGAGCTGCGCGTCGGACACCTCGAGCTGCGTCCCCAGGCCGCGGGTGTAGCGCAGGTTGGCCAGGCGGAACGCCTCCTCGGCCTCCGCGCCCGCCTGCCGCCCCGCCTCGAAGGTAGCCCGGGCGGTGGCCAGCTCGGTGCGCGCCCGCGCGGCCTGCGCCAGCGCGGCCTCGCGCGCCTGCTGCGCCTGCACCTCGGCGATCTGCGCCTGGGCGCGCGCCTGGCGCACGTCGCTGCGGGTGCGGAAGCCGTCGAACACGGGCCAGCTCAGGGTGAGCCCCAGCGACCGGTCGGAGAACCACCCGCCGTTCTGCTGCGTGCACACCCGCCCCGCGTCCGACCCGGCGGGGCACTCCACCGTGTCCAGCGCGCCAAAGCGCAGGGGCGGCTGGTAGGTGGAGGGGAACGCCTGGTACCCGGACACCACGTTGAGCGACACCGTGGGGAGGTAGTTGGACGCGGCGGCCCGCGCCGTGGCGCGCCCCGCCTCCACCCGCAGCCGCGCCGCGCGCACCGCCGGCAGCTCGGCCAGCCACGCGGAGTCCTGCGCCGCGGCGTAGCGCCCCACCTCGTCCGCCAGCAGGCGGGCCTCGGCGGTGGCGAGCGGCGTCACCAGGCGCAGCGGCTGGTTCTGCGGGAGGTTGGCGAGGCGGCGCAGCTCCAGCAGCGCCAGTTCGCGGTTGCCGCGGGCCTGGATGGCCAGCGGCTCCAGGTTGGCGCGCTCCACCCGGGCGCGCAGCACGTCGTAGCGCGCCACGCGCCCCGAGCGCTCGAACTGCTCCATCTGCCGCAGCCGCGCGTCGGCAAGCGACAGGTTGGTGTCCTGGATGGCCACCAGCCGGTCGCCCAGCAGCGCGTCCAGGTACGCCGCCAGCACCTGCAGCGACACGTCGGCCCGCACGCTCTCCACCTCGGCGCCCGCGGCGTCGCGCAGGCGGGTGGCGGCGCGCTGGCCCAGCGAGGCCCGCCCGCCCTGGTACAGCGGCACGGACAGGTTCATGTTGGCGCCGTAGCTGTTGGGCTGGTTGAAGATCTGCCCCACGGCCTGCGCGCGCGCGTTCTCGTAGACGTGGTTGAACGTGGAGTTGACGCGAAGCTGCGGATACCGCGCGGCGGCGGCGCTCCCCACCGCGGCGGTAGCGGCGTCCACCCGCCCCGTGGCGAGCTGCACCTCGTCGCCCGCCTGCGCGCGGCTCACGGCTTCGGGCAGAGATAGAGACAGCGTATCCTGCGCGCTCAGCGGGAGCGCGCAGGCGAAGAGGGCCAGCGCGGCGGCGCGCGCGGCGATCCAGGTTCGGTGCATCTTCCCTTCTGTACGAACGTGCCCGTCGGGTAAGGGTGCTAATTTACCCGCACCCACAGAGACGGACAAGCGCCCGCCCCGGGGTCCATACACCCGGAGCGGGCATTTCGTTTGGTTCGGGGAACAGCAATCTCACCCAGAGGCACAGAGACACGGAGGAGCGCTCTCCCCGCGTGGCTCCGGGAGCTACGGTCTCGTCAGCGCTAGCCCGAGCATCTCCACGCGGTCTGGATGGAAGGTGTACTCGATGCCCGACTGGGTCCCGCGCGCCAGCCCGGGCGCCGTGAACACGACCTCTTCGCGCGGGCCCAGCAGCGGGCTCGCTTCCTTGACGAGGCGCCCTTCCTCGCGGGTGAACGTGAGGGTGGCGCGGTACGGCTGCTCCATCGCGTAGTCGCCCGCGTGCCGGCCGAGCGCGTCCGGGGAAACGGCCAGCGGATGGATCTCGCCGTACGCGGGCCAGCCGTATTCGGCGCTCAGCGCCAGGAGGATCTCGCGGGCCAGGCGGTCGCCGCCGTCGCCGTTGGTCATCACGGCGGCGCCCTGGCCGGTCGCGGGAAAGTAGACGAGCTGGGCGCGGAAGCCCGCGTTGGCCCCGCCGTGGCCAAAGTTGAAGCCGTCGCCACGCCCGCCCAGTGTGGGCCCCAGGCCGCTGGTGCCCTTCTGTAGGGTCAGCATCGCGGTGGCGGTGGACTCGGACAGGACGCGGGTGGAGCGCCCGCCCCGCGCCGCCGCGATCTCCATCGCCCACTTCAGCAGATCGCTGGGCGTCGTCCACAGCCCCGCCGCCGCCATCTCCGGGTATACGTGCCAGCGCCCGGGGATCACCTCGCCCGCGGAGTGGCCCGAGGCCGCCGCGCCGCGCCTGGCCGCGGGGAGCGGCTGCTCGAAGGTGCTGTTCGTCATCCCGGCCGGCTCCAGCACCAGCCGCCGCATCAGCGCGGGGAACGGCTCGTTGGCGACATCCGTCATCACCAGCTGCTCGATGGTGACCCCGCCGCCCGAGTAGCGCCACATCGATCCCGGCACCACGTCCACGCGCACCGGCTGGCTGTTCGCCGGCCCCTTCCCGTGCAGGATCTCCGGCACGCTGGGCACGTCCGCGCCCGCCGCGTACCCCGCGAACCCGTGCACCGTGAGCCCCGCGCTGTGCGACACCAGGCGCCGCAGTGTCACCTTCTCCCGCGCCGTGAACGCGTTCTCGGGGAGCTTCCAGCTGACCAGGTAGTCATTGACGGGCGTGTCCAGCGCGAGCTTCCCTTCATCCACCATGCGCAGCATCCCCGTCGCCGCGATGGGCTTGGAGATCGACGCCGCCTGGAAGAGCGTGCCGCTGGTGACGGCATCGGCGGTGCCGGCCTCCCGCACTCCGAAGCCGCGCGCCCACGCGAGACGCCCGCCCTCCACCACCGCGATCGACACGCCCGGCACCTTGTAGCGCGCCATGCGCTCCGCCAGCGAGAACGTCTCCGGCGCCGCCCGCCCGCGCACCGTGAGCTCGGAGCGCAGCGCCGAGGTCACCCGCGTCACTCGGTCGGGTCGGGACGCACCGCGCTGGCCTGCGCACGCGGGCAGCATCAGGACGGCGAGGATCAGGAACGCGCGCATTCATCTCCAGGGAAAGGAACGGCAGTCCACACGGAGGCACGGAGACACGGAGGAGCCTTCATGCGGGGCCAGCCGGATCGCGCCCCGCGGCGGCGGGCGTGGCGGCCGGCGTCGGCTTGGCGAGGCGGCCGTAGGCGATCTGGCTCACGCCGATCACCCAGCCCATCGACGCCAGCCAGCCGGCCAGCACGTCCGAGGGATAGTGCACGCCCAGGTACACGCGCGAAAGGCCCACCACGAAGGTGAAGGCGCCGCCCACGACGATGGCCCACCAGCGCCAGCGCGTGGGCCACGCCAGCACCGCGAGTGCGGCCACCAGCGCCATCGACCCCATCGCGTGACCGCTGGGGAAGCTGTAGGTGTGCTCGGGCGCCGGGGCGGGGGAGAGCCAGAGGTCGGGGCGCGCGCGCTGGAAGAGCATCTTGGCGCCCTGGTTCAGCGCCCCCGCGCCCCCCACTGCCACCCCGAAGAAGAGGGCGTCGCCCCGGTGCCGCAGGAAGAAGAGGAGGAGGAAGATGATGGGGATGAGCGGCAGCACCCCCCACTCGTACCCCAGCAGGCTCACGACCTCCATCGCCGCGTTCCGGCCGGGGGTGTGGAGCGAGTGCGCGTAGCGCAGCACCGGCGCGTCCCACGGAAACACGCCGCCCACCCACACGTCCTCCGCCAGCTCGCCGAACGCGAAGAGGGGCACGAGCACCCCGCCAAAGAGCACGGCGAGCCGCTTCCACCGGGCGGTGACGAAGCGGACGAGCGCGCGCGCCAGCCCGTACACCGGGTGCGACGCCTCCATGCGGGGTCTTGCCTGCATCTGCCGGCTCAGTGTCTCGGGGCTGTGTGTAACGGTTCTGTCACTCGCCTACGCACGACGTATGCTAGCTCTCTGTGTCTCCGTGCCTCTGTGTGAGCCCCGCCGTTCGCGCGCGGCACGCAACCGGCATAGCCGCGCAAACCCACAATCTTCTACTCCATGGAGAAAGCCGTGAACCTGAGCCTGCTCTACCTCCGCTCCCGCGTCCCCACCCTTCCCGACGACGCCGAAGAGGTGGCCGCCCGCCTGCGCGCCCTGGACTTCACGGTGGAGCGCACCGTGCCGCTGGCGGAGCTGCTGCGCCCCATCGTGGTGGGGCGGGTGGAATCGCTCGCCCAGCACCCCAATGCGGACCGGCTCAAGGTGTGCGTGGTGGACGACGGCGGCGAGCAGCGGCTGCAGATCGTGACCGGTGCCGGCAACGTGCAGGCGGGTGCGTACTACCCCCTCGTGCGCAGCGGCACCACCCTCCCCAACGGCACCCGCATCAAGCGCGGCAAGCTCCGCGGCGAAGTGTCCGAGGGGATGCTGGGCTCGGCCGACGAGCTGGAGCTGGGAACGGACCACGACGGCCTGCTCACCCTCTCCGGCGAGCCCGCGCCCGGCACCCCCCTCGCGGACGTGATCCCGGTGGAGGGCACGGTCTTCGTGCTCACCGGCGCCGCGGACGCGGACGAGGTGGTGGAGGCCCTCACCACCGGCAAGCGCCGCGACCCCGCCCCGCCCGCCGAGTGATCTCGGCCGGATTCGCCCCGCGCGGCAGGCCACGGGCAGACACGCGGGTGGGCGCGGCGGGCGGAGACCGTCGGGCGGGGAGAGTGCGGGTGTGATGAATCACGCCCCTACAAAACCGCGTCGGCGCGGGAGCCCATCGTCGCGCCGACACGGAGAATGCGCCCCCTCCCCACGCTCCCCCGCACGCGGGGGAGGGGGACGGGGGGTGGGGGCCCGCAACGCACCAGGAGTGAAGGGATGAGCGGAGCGCAGGCACGGACGATCCTGATCGTGGACGACAGCCCCGAGGACCGCGCCGCCGTGCGCCGGCTCCTGCGGGGCGCGGCCACCCCGTTCGTGCTGGTGGAGGCGGAAACGGGGACGGACGGGCTTGAGCGCTTCCGCGCCTCCCGCCCGGACCTGGTGCTGCTTGACTTCCACCTCCCGGACATGGAGGGGCTGGAGGTGCTGCGGGAGCTGGGCGCGCGCCCCCTCCCCGTGCCCGTGGTGATGCTCACGGGGCAGGACGAGAGCGGGGTGGCGGTTGCCGCGCTCAACGGCGGCGCGCAGGACTACGTGGTCAAGGGGACGATGACGTCCCAGGGGCTCGAGCGCGTGCTCGCCAACGCCATCGAGAAGCACGCCATCGAGCTGGAGCTGCAGGCCCGCACCCGCGCGCTGGAGGAGAAGAGCGATGCGCTGGAGGTGCGCAACCTGGAGCTGGAGATGGTGAGGAACATCCTCCAGACCAAGGTGGGCGAGCTGGCGGAGGCCACCCGCGCCAAGGACCAGTTCCTCGCGGTGATGAGCCACGAGATGAGGACCCCGCTCAACGCCATCATCGGCTACGCGGACCTGCTGGAGATGGGGATCGGCGGGGAGCTGGGCGAGGGGCAGCGGCCCCACGTGGCGCGCATCCAGGTGGGGGGGCGCCACCTGCTGGAGCTCATCAACGACGTGCTGGACCTGGCGAAGGCCGACGCCCGCGGCCTGGACCTGGACATCCGTCCCGTGGACCTGCAGGCCGTCATCGAGGAGGTGGCCGCCCTGCTGGAGAGCCGCGCCCACGCGCAGGGAATCGAGCTGCGGGTGGAGCCGTGCACGCCCGACCTCCCGCACGTGCAGGCCGACCTTCAGCGCCTCCGCCAGATCATCACCAACCTGGTGGGGAACGCCATCAAGTTCACCGAGGAGGGCTCGGTCACCATCCGCTGCGCGCCGCGCGGCAAGACGGTGGAGATCGCGGTGGAGGACACGGGGGTGGGGATCGCCCCGGAGGTGCTCCCGATGATCTTCGACGAGTTCTACCAGGCCAACGGCAAGCTCACCCGCAGCCGCGGCGGCAGCGGGCTGGGGCTCGCCATCTCGCAGCGCCTGGCGCGGCTCATGGAGGGGGTGGTCACGGTGCGCAGCGAGCCGGGCGTGGGCTCCGTCTTCACCCTGGCGATCCCCTCGGCCGAGGCGGGGAGCCCCCTGCGCCCCGAGGACGTGGAGGGGCACGGCGACCGGATGGACCAGGCCCGCCGCCCCGAGCCGCGCCCGCAGGTAACCGTGGCCGCCTTCGGGCGCGACCCGGACGCGCTGGAGCAGCTCGCCGGGCGCGTGCACCCCGCGGTGCGCCTGGTGTGGACCACGGACGTGGCCGGCGTGGCGGAGCTGGCCCGCTCCGAGCAGGCGTCGCTGGTGGTGCTGGACGTGGCGGGCGGGGGCGATGCCTGGAACGCGGCCTACTCCCTCCGCGAGGTGCCGGAGCTGGCCTCCACCGCCGTGCTCCTCCTCCCCTCCATCCCCGCCGAGGCGGCCGGAGAGCCGCAGGTGGGGCTGGACCTGGGATGGGTGTCGCTGGTCCCCAAGCCGTTCAGCGCGGGGCAGCTCACCCGCGCCGTGGCCACCGCCGTGCGCGGCGAGCCGCCCCCCGCCGAGGGCCCGGGGATCACCGCCTGCGACGTGCTGATCGTGGACGACGACCCCGATTCGCGGCGCGTGGCCTCGCGTTTCCTGGGCGCCGCCGGCGTGTCCGTCCGCGAGTCGCCCGACGGCGAGAGCGCGCTGGCCGAGATGCGGCGCAAGGTGCCCGACGTGGCGGTGCTGGACCTGATGATGCCCGTGCTGGACGGCTTCGGCGTGCTCGCCGCCATGCGCGCGGACCCGCAACTGGCCGGCATCCCGGTGGTGGTGCTCTCAGCCAAGAGCCTCACCGAGGCGGAGCGCCGCTTTTTGTCCCGCACCGCCTCGCGCGTGCTCCAGAAGGGCGAGCACCGCCTGGCCGACGTGGCCGCGCTGGTGCTGCGGGCGGCGTCCGGGGCGTTGGCCAACTGATTGGCTCACACAGAGGCACAGAGACACAGAGATGAGAGCTTTCATCCCGATGCTGCTCCTGGCGGCGGCGTGCGCGCAGGCTTCCGATGCCGCTCCCGCGCCCGCCGCCGCTGTCACGCCGGCCGACTCCGTGGTCCGTCCCGGCATCGAGACCTTCCTGGCGGACGTGCCCGCGGAGCTGCGGGGGAAGCGGGTGGGCCTGATCACCAACCACTCGGGGATCGACCGCGCGCGGACTCCGGACATCGACCTCATCGCGCGCCATCCGCAGCTCAAGCTGGTGGCGCTCCTGGCCCCCGAGCACGGCATCCGAGGCGACGCGGAGGCGGGGGTGAGGATCGAGAACGCCACCGACCCGCGCACGGGCGTGCCGATCCACTCGCTGTACCTGGCGGAGGACCGCGGGCCCACCCCGGAGATGCTTGAGGGGGTGGACGTGCTGGTCTACGATCTCCAGGAGGTGGGCGGGCGCACCTGGACGTACGTCTCCACCATGGCGCTCGCCATGAAGGCCGCGGCGCGCAAGGGGATTCCCTTCGTGGTCCTCGACCGTCCGAACCCGATCGGCGGCGAGATCGTGGAGGGTGCGCTGCTGGACCCCCGCTTCGCCTCGTTCGTGGGGATGTACCCCATCCCCGCGCGCCACGGGATGACGGTGGGCGAGCTCGCCACCCTCTTCAACCAGAAGCACGGCATCGGCGCGGAGCTGCGGGTGGCGCGGGTGGCCAACTGGCGGCGCTCGCAGTGGCTGGAGGAGACGGGGCTCCCCTGGGTGAACCCCTCGCCCAACCTCCGCTCCCCGGCCGCGCTCAAGAGCTACCCCGGCTCCGTGTACTTCGAGGGCACCAACATCACGGAGGGGCGAGGCACGGACCGCCCCTTCGAGCAGGTGGGCGCCCCCTGGCTCGACGCGCCGCGCGTCACCCGCATCATGAACGAGAAGAGGCTCCCGGGCATCCGCTTCGAGGCCATCACCATGCCGGTGGAGCGCACCGCCGCGAAGTTCCCGGGCCAGACCATCCCGGCGATCCGCTTCGCCATCACGGACCGGCACGCCTACCGCCCCGTGCGCACCTCGCTCCTCCTCATCGACGAGGTCCGCCGCCAGCACCCGCGCGACTTCGCCTGGACGCGCACCATCGACCGCCTCACCGGCTCCGACAAGGTGAAGCTCGCTATCGAAGCCGGCCGGCTCGCCCCCCTCCTCGACGAGTGGGACCGCGAAGCCGCCGCGTTCGCGGAGAGCCGCAAGCCCTTCCTGCTTTATTAGGCCTCACACAGAGACACAGAGGCACAGAGATGAAGTCGTCTCTGTGCCTCTGTGTCTCTGTGTGAGCCCAATCAGTGGACGGCCGCCTCACCGCGCGTCCAGGTCGAACGAGTACATCACGAACGGTTCCGCCGCCTCCACGCCGCCCGCCGACGCGTACAGGCCGCGCGCGGTGGTGTTGGACACGTCCGTGCCCACCCACGCCTCCGCGCACCCGGCGGCGCGGCCCTGCGCGAAGAGGGCCTGGAGTAGCTGCCGGGCGATCCCCTGCCGCTGATGCGCGGCTGCCACGCCCACCTCGTTCACAAAGAGCTCCGGCGGCTTGTCCGGGTGGATGTAGTGCACACCGGACGCGAAGCCGACCACGACGTCCTCGTCCAGCGCGACGACGAGGTGGTGCCGCGGGTCGGCGAGGAACTCCGCCGTGTACTCCGGGCTCACCTCCTCGTCGAACACCTCCGGCGCGACGCGCTCCAGCCTGCCCGCGTCGCCCGGGCCGAGCACGTGGATGCTCACGCTCATCAATCGAACTCCGTGGCGAGGGCGGGGTCGCGCTGGTGCCGGAAGCAGAGCGCGATCTGCGCCGCCGTGATGCGTCCCTGCGAGAGCGGCGGGAGCGCGTCCTCCGCGAAGAAGCCCACCTCGTCCGTCTCGATGCTCGGGGTGGCGACGCCGCCCAGGGCCTCGCAGACGAACAGGAGCTTGTAGACGGAGTAGGGGCCGGGCGGGTGCCCGTTGCGGCTGCCGTCGTGCACGGCGGCCAGGTGCGTGGCGCGCACGGTGAGCCCCGCCTCCTCCAGCACCTCGCGCTCCACGCACTCCCGCGCCGTGTCCCCCACGTCCGCCCACCCGCCGGGCAGGGACCAGCGCCCGTCCGCGCGCTCCCGCACCATCAGCACCCGGCCGTCGCTGAACACGGCGGCGCGCACGTCCACCTTGGGCGTGGCGTAGCCGATCTCCTCCGCCCACAGCCCCAGCACCTGCTCGGGCGTCGTATCTCCATACGCCGCCATCATCTCCGCCGCGATCGCGTTGAGCTCCGTGTACCTCTCCCGGTCGAAGACGCCCTCGGTATACGTGAGGCCGTTCTGCGCCAGCGCGTGGATGCGTCGGGACCAGCGAAGCCAGTTGGGGTCCAAGGGGGAGTGGGGAACGGGGAACGGGGAACGGGGAACGGGGAACGGGGAACGGGGAACGGGGAACGGGATGCAGCGAGGCGCGCATCTTCAGTGCCCGCCGTTTCGATCCCGCGCACGCCCCGCCTCGACCACGCCGCGCCGCCACGGCGGATGCGCCCCCTCTCCCGCGCGGTTTGCGGGGGAGGGGGATGGGGGGAGGGGGCCCGCCTGGGTGCGCCGAACGTCGTTCGTGGCGCGCGGACGACACGGGCGTGATGAATCACGCCCCTGCAACGCCGCGTCAGCGCGGAAGCACAACGTCGCGCAGGGACAGAGCCTGCGCCCCCTCCCCCACGCTCCCCCGCACGCGGGGGAGGGGGACGGGGGGTGGGGGCCCCTCCGCACCCGCCGTACATTTCTTGCATGCGCGATCTCCAAGCGCCGGCAGCAGCACCGCCCGCCGCCGTTCGAGTTCCTTGACTGGACGGACGGCGGCCGGGCACCTTGCCCAGCGTCCCCTCGTTGGGCCCCCTCCACCATCCCTTGCCCGGAGGTGCGTATGGCGTCAGCCCCCTCATTCACAACGGACCGCATCCGCAACGTCGTGGTGGTGGGCCACGGCGGGGCGGGGAAGACGACGTTGATCGACGCCTGCTGCCACGCTTCCGGCGCCACCCGCCGCCACGGCTCCGCCGCCGACGGCACGGCGCTCACCATGTTCACCCCCGAAGAGATCGCGCACGGCTGCTCCATGAACACCTCGGTGGCGCACGCCACCTGGCTGGACGCCAAGGTCAACTTCATCGACACCCCCGGCTACCTGGACTTCCTGGGCGAAGCGCGCGCCGGCGCCCGCGTGGCGGATGGCGCCATCGTGGTGCTCTCCGCGCCCGGCGGGGTGGAGGTGGGCACCGAGCGCTCGTGGGAGCTGATCGCGGAGCGGAATCTCCCGGCCATCCTCTTCGTGTCGATGATGGACCGCCCCAACGCGGACTTCGAGCGGGTGTACCAGGACGTGCGCGAGCACCTCACGCCCAAGGCGATCCCCGTGGAGGTGCCCATCGGGAGCGGCGAGGGGTTCAACGGCATCGTCAACCTCTTCTCGGACCGCGCTCACTTCTACATCCCCGGCACGCAGACCGGCGAGTACGAGGAGCGCGACATCCCCGCCGGGCTGCAGCCCACGGTGGACCGCTACTACGCCGAGCTCATCGAGACCATCGCCGCCACCGACGACACGCTGCTGGAGCACTACCTGGAGGGCGACACCATCACCCGCGACGAGGCGGTCCACGCCCTCAAGCAGGCGATGCTGCGCGGCGAGCTGTACCCGCTCTTCTGCGGCGCGCCCACCCTCACGTACGGCATCCGCGCGCTGCTCACCAAGGTGGTGGAGCTGCTCCCCTCGCCGCAGGAGCGCCCGGCCGAGCCCGCCGAGGGGCGCGGCGGGACCACGGTGGAGCTGCGCGGCCTCAACTCGGACCCGTTCTGCGCCCTGGTGTTCAAGACGACCAGCGAGCCCCATGTGGGCGAGCTGTCGTACTTCCGCGTCTTCGGCGGCTCCGTGCGCAGCGGCGACGAGGTGGGGAACGCCACGCGCGACAAGGCGGAGAAGCTCTCGCACCTGTCCGTGCCGCAGGGGCGCGACCGGATGGAGGTGGAGGAGCTGCGCGCGGGCGACATCGGCGTGGTGGCCAAGCTGCGCGACACGCACACCAACGACACCCTGAGCTCCCCCGCCCACCCGCTCGTCCTGGAGGGGATCCGCTTTCCCGAGCCGGACATCGCCGTGGCGGTGGAGAGCGCCAACCGCGGCGACGAGGACCGCCTTTCGGTGGGCCTCCACAAGCTCCACGAGGAAGACCCCTGCTTCTCGGCCGAGTACGCCCCGGAGCTGCGCCAGACCATCGCGCGCGGCCTGGGCGAGCTTCACCTGGAGGTGCAGTTGGAGCGGCTCAAGCGCAAGACGGGCGTGTCCGTGGTGGTGAAGGCGCCGCGCATCCCCTACCGCGAGACGATCCGCGCCGTCTCCGAGGGGCACGGGCGGCACAAGAAGCAGTCCGGCGGGCGCGGCCAGTTCGGCGACGCGCACGTGCGCATCAAGCCGCTCAGCCGCGGCGACGGCTACCGCTTCACCGACGCCGTCGTGGGCGGGGTGATCCCGGGCAAGTTCATCCCCGCGGTGGACAAGGGGGTGCAGGAGGCGGCGGTGCGCGGGGTGCTGGCCGGCTTCCCCATGGTGGACTTCGAGGCCGAGGTCTACTTCGGCAGCTACCACACGGTGGATTCGTCGGAGGCGGCGTTCAAGGTGGCGGGCTCGCTCGCCTTCCAGGCCGCCGCCGAGCGCGCGCAGCCCGTGATCCTGGAGCCGGTGATGCGGGTGGAGGTCATCACCCCCGAGGAGTTCCTGGGCGACGTGATCGGCGACCTCAACCAGCGCCGCGGCCAGATCCTGGGGATCGAGCCCGCGGGCCGCGCCCAGCGCCTGCGCGCCCTGGTGCCCCAGTCCGAGCTGTACAAGTACTCCACCACCCTCCGCTCGCTCACGCAGGGCCGCGCCACGCACACGCGCGCCTTCCACGCGTACGAGGAGGTGCCCGCGCACGAGGTGCCCAGGGTGGTGGAGGCCAGCCGTAAGGAGCGCGAGGAGCTGGTGGCGGCGCGGTAACGGCGGGCTCACACAGAGACACGGAGGCACAGAGACAACTTCGTCTCCGTGCCTCCGCGTCCTATCCCACAGGTGCCCTGATGCTTCACAGCGCGGAGATCCGCTGGTACGCCGATGGCCCGCTCCCCGGTGAGGTGCTGAGCTGGTTCGCGGGCGGCCAGACGCTGGAGCCCGAGGTCCGGTCGGACTCGTACCTGGTGTTCCCCGAGTGCGAGACGGTGGGGGTGAAGCTCCGGGAGGGGAAGCTGGAGATCAAGGGCCTGGTGGACCCTCCCCGCGAGCTGACGACGGCGTTCGGCGTCACCGGGCGCGCGGACCGCTGGGTGAAGTGGTCCTTTGGGAGCGACGGCCTGCGCGCGCTCGAGGCGGAGCTCCACCAGAGCGGCACGTGGGTGGAGGTGCACAAGGAGCGCTACCTGCGGAAGTTCTCCGCGGATCAGGGCACCCCGGCGGAAGTGCGGCCACAGGCTAAGCCGTTCCCGCGCGCCGGCTGCAACGTGGAGCTCACCCGCGTCCGCCTGGACGACGATCCGCGCGCGTGGTTCTCCCTCGGCTTCGAGGCGTTCGGGCCGGCGGACGGCGTGGCCGCGACGCTCCAGGCCGTGCTCCCCGTCTTCCTGGAGGCGAACGGCGGGGCACCGGGGATTCCCCTGGGCACTCACAACTCGCTAAGCTATCCCGCCTGGCTCGCCAGCCGGGCGAGCTGACAGGTTACCCTCAAGCGGAGGATGCATGCGCCCGGTCCGCTACAACGTGGCCGCCACTCTCGACGCGTACATCGCCGGCCCGAACGGCGAATACGACTGGATTCCCAACGACCCCACCGTCGATTTCGCGGGCATCTTCGCCAGGGTGGACACGGTGCTGCTGGGGCGGCGCAGCTACGAGATCGCCCGGCAGGGCGAGCTGCCGTGGGCGCCCGGAACGCGCGTGTACGTCGTCTCACGCACCCTGCGCCCGGAGGATCACCCCGAAGTGACCATCGTGGGCGACGACGTTGGCCGCGTGGTCTCCGAGCTGCGCGCGGAGCAGGGTGAGGGGGAGATCTGGCTGTTCGGCGGTGGCGGCCTGTTCCGGAGCCTGCTCGCCGCGGGGCAGGTGGATACGGTCGAGGTCACGATCGTCCCCGTGCTGCTGGGCGGCGGCGTGCCGCTGCTGCCGCCGGGAGCCCCACGCACCACGCTGGCGCTCGCCGGCACGCACACGTATCCCAGCGGCATGGTGACGCTGTCGTACACGGTCGGGTAAACCGTCGCTCTACGATCGTGTAACGCACCGGATATTATCGCTTAGCGTGGCTTCACGATGGACACAGCGGGAGCGGTTGTTTCAGGGGCAATATGACAAAGAACAGCGAGTTTACAGTGCAATGAAAGAAAAGACGTGGCTGGACTATCTGACAGCCTTCGGGGCTGTCACAACACCGATCCTTGTCCTCCTACTCACAGGCATCGGGTGGCGACTTCGGACCCGTGTCAAGCGCCAGCTTGCACTGGAGGATAAACTGCGTGAGGATGCCATCAGTACGTATTACGCGATCCTCAAACCCTTCATCATTTTGTTGATGACTGATGCGGCATGGGAATCTGATCCCAAGAACAAGGGGAAAGATAGAAACGAGACTGGATCACGCGCACTCCTGTCGTTAGAGTACCGGGAGCAGGGCTTTCGACTGTCCTTAGTTGGTTCTGATCCCGTTGTCCGGTCATACAACAACCTGATGCAATACGTTTATCAGCACGCTGCAAGTACTTCGGCACGTCCCGCTGACGGCGGTGAATTGATGGCTCTCCTGGGACAATTCCTCCTCGAAATTCGCAGGAGCATGGGAAACGAAGCTACGAAGGTGAGCAACTGGGAGATGCTCGAATGGTTCATGACAGATGCTCGCAAATACGCGCTGGAACACCAGAAGAATCCTGCGGCCCTACGCCAGACGAGCCGTCGGCCGCGTACCTGAACCCACATCACGAGAAATTCGTGCGTTTGGGGAACTCGGTCTGTTGGGGTTTGCAGTCGTTTGCGTAGATGGAGGTTTGGAAGGGGCTGCCCACCGTTCTAGCCCTCGCCTACACGCAAGCGTATGCGAGCGGCATGGTGACGCTGTCGTACACGGTCGCACGGTCGGCGGCTGAGCAGTGAGATGTGTGGGACGCACCCGGTGATGCGTTAGCTCCGAGTCCGTCCGCTCGGCCACGCTCCGGCTCGCATGAACAGCCGAAGCTCCTCGGAATGAGAGATCCGGCGCATGAAAATGATTCGGCTACTCGCCGGCCTCGGGAGCACCCTGCTCCTGCAGGGCTGCCTCGCCGACCAGATCGTCGGGCCGGCGACACAGCCGCGGCCTGGCACCACCTTCCGGCTGAACTGCCTGGGGCCACCCCCGCCGGGCACGCCTCAACCGCTGTTCATTGTGGACGGTGAGCGGCTGTCGCACGAGGAGGTACTGGCAAGCGGTCTCCGGCCGGGCGACATCGACCGGATCGACGTGGTGAAGCCCGCGCTGGCGATTGCCGAGTACGGGCCAACTGGGGAGCATGGGGTCGTCCTGATTCGCACCCGGGCAGCGGCCGCCGGGACGCGTCAGCCCTGAACGTCCGTTCTCGAAACCCGCTCCACTCTCTCCGCGGCGGCCAGACGCTTCGGGGGCGTGGAGCACTGATCGTGGCAATTTTGAGCATTGATCATCCATGCAGCGCCAACTTTTCCGGCATCCTCCCGCCGCGAGGAGCATGGAGCCGGCGGTTCGTAAGTGGTCCTTCTTCATCCTCACGAACACCAGCTCAATATGGACAGACGGGTTCTCTCCGCGCACGCTGCGGCGCCCCATGCCGGCCCGAGGAGGAAAAGTTCCCGCGTCGTCGGATCATTCGCGTTGCCAGCCCGTCCGTGCCGACGCCAAGCGCTGAGGGCGAAAGTAAGCATCCGGGCCGGGGGCATGCGGCCCGGCGCCCTCCGCGCAGCCTGCGCCGGACTCCGCCCATGAAGCGCGGTGAACGGGTGGTGCACGCAATGTTTCTGTCCGTGCTCTACTGCATCGTTCCCATTGCCCGTGGGCATGGAGTCGGCCCGGTCGCATTGATGATGGTTGTTCCCGACTTCCCATTGCGCATCAAGATCGCGGGATGCAGCGGACTCGCGCTTCTCCTGGCCGCCCTGTTGTCGGCAAATCCTATAGCGTACCGGTGGGCGACTAGCGTCGGGATCGTGCTCTGCTGCATTTCCATCATTCTGACCAGTGCGGAATCCGAGCCTGCCTTCATTACCCTCATCTTCGCCATTCCATTCGCGGCATACGCCTCTCTCTGGACAGGGAAAGCCGGGCTCCCGGTCCATGGCAGCGGGTAAGCGCTCCGCGAACTACGCCCCGGGCGAGCACTGCCGGCCGTGCGTGTGGACTGCATTACCGAGGAACGGGCGAGCATCGTCTCGCATGCGGCTTGCGTGCGCCACGGAGTATGCCGATAAACCACCCAACGATGCCCGCTGAATCCGCGATCCGCGACGTGCTTGCCCGTTCCCTCGCCTGGTCCGACGCGCACGTATCCTTCGAGGAAGCCGTGCGTGGCCTCCCGGCGCACCTTCGCGGCACCCGGCCCGCCGGACTGCCGCACTCGCCCTGGGAGCTCGTGGAGCACATCCGGCTCGCCCAGCGCGACATCCTGGATTTCTGTGTGGCGGACGAGTACCACGAGATGGAGTGGCCCGCCGGCTACTGGCCCCCGTTCCCGGAGCCCCCCAGTGCGGAAGCGTGGGAGGCGGCCATCGCGGCGGTACACGAGGACCGCGAGCGCCTCCAGCGGCTGGCGCTGGACGGCGACGTGAACCTGTCGGCCGTCACGCCGCACGGCACCACGCAGACGTACCTCCGCGAGATCCTCGTGGTGGCGGACCACACCGCCTACCACGTGGGGCAACTGGTGCTCGTGCGGCAGCTCCTGGGCGCCTGGCCCGCCGCGTGACGCAACCTCCTCCGTGCCTCTGTGCCTCTGTGTGAGCCCGCCGTTCCCCCGACCCGTGCGCATGACGTTTGCGGTGCCCGCCGTCATGCCGATGAGGATCCTGACAGTGGGGGAGCGCGAGTGGACGGTCTGGGACGTGTTCCCGACCTTCGACGCGCGCATGCGGATGACGGGGGAGAGCGCGGACCTGCTGGTGCAGGGCTGGCTCGTCTTCGAGTGCGAGGAGGAGAAGCGCCGCCTGGGCCCCGTGCCTGAGGGGTGGGACGTGCTCGGCGACGAGGAGCTGGCCACGCTGCTGGAGCGCGCCGTCGCCGTGCAGCGGCGCACCGGCGAGGCGGGCGGGTCGCTCACGGAGGCGCTGGGCTGAGCGTGTGGCCTGGCGAGCACCGAAGTTGCGCACCCCGCGGCGCGCTCGGGCCGCGGGCTCACCGTTCCCTCCGCGGCCCCAACCAACCGACCGGAGGACCCATGAACCTGCGCACCCTATCGTTCCGCAGCATCGCCGCGCTCGCCTGCATCGCCGCGCTGGGCGCGTGCGGCGGCGGCTCCGCCGACAACCGCGGCGGGGAAGGCGACTCCACCACCGCCGCCGTCTCGCCGCCCGCGTCCGAGGCGCCCCAGGCGGCGCCGGCGCCCGGCACCGGCAGCGAGACGCCCGTCGCGGGGCAGCTCACCGACGCCAACATCGCCGCGGTGGCATCGGCATCCAACCAGGACGAGATCCAGAGCAGCCAGGTGGCGCTCTCCAAGGGCGAGAACGCGCAGGTCAAGCAGTTCGCCCAGCGCATGGTGGACGAGCACACGCGCATGGAGCAGGAGATGCAGGCGCTCCTGCAGTCCAAGGGGCTCGCGCCGCAAGACAACGCGCAGAGCACGCAGATGAAGCAGACCGCCCAGAGCGCCATCCAGGCCATGCAGGCGATGACGGGGCGGCAACTGGACTCCGCGTACGTGGCGCACCAGGTTCAGGCACACGGGGCCACGCTGCAGGCGCTGGAGACCATGCTGATCCCCAACGCGCGCGACCCGCAGATGAAGGCGATGCTGGAGAAGGCGCGCCCCGCCGTGGCCCAGCACCTGGCCGACGCGCGGGAGCTGCAGGGCTCCATCCGGTAGGCAACAGGGCCCATACCGGCTCCGCTGGAATCGGTGCGCCTCCGCCGCGAGGGGGTGAAGCCCCCGCTGGAGGGACGGGAAGCCCGCTGAAGCGGGCTCGGGATTCTGACCCATGCGAGCCTGCTTCAGCAGGCTTCCCGTGGTCCCAGCGGGGGGCTTCAGCCCCTTGCGTGTGGTTCCCGCCGGGGCGTTCACCCCCCGGGGTTGCCGCGGCAGCACCGATCCATTCAGATTCCGATCACACAGAGCCACGGCGGCACAGAGGAGCACATCTGTGCCTCCGCACCGGGAGGCGCGATGCCGGACGGGTGGACGGAGGGCGGGGCCCAGGTGGGAGACGTGCGCCTTCACTGGATCGAGGCGGGGGCGGGCGCGCCGGTCCTCCTCCTCCACGGCTTCCCGGAGAACGGCCACGCGTGGCGGCACCAGTTGCCGGCGCTGGCCGCGGCGGGGTTCCGGGCCGTGGCGCCCGACCTGCGCGGCTACAACCGGTCCGACAAGCCCTCCGGCCACCGCAACTACACCATCGAGCGCCTGGTGGACGACGTGGTGGGGCTGGTGCGCGCGCTGGGGGCGGAGCGCGTTCACCTGGTGGGGCACGACTGGGGGGGCGTGGTGGCGTGGTACGTGGCGATGCTGCGCCCGGACGTGGTGGAGCGGCTGGTGATCATCAACGCGCCGCACCCGGCCATCTTCAGCCGCGAGATCCGCAAGCTGGACCAGTTCCTCCGCTCGTGGTACGTCTACTTCTTCCAGCTCCCGGCCCTGCCGGAGTGGGCCATCCGCCGCGACGGCTTCGCCCTGCTGGACCGCATCTTCCGCTACGACCCGGTGAGGCCCGGCGCCTTCACCGACGCGGACATCCGCCGCTACAAGGAGGCCGCGGCCCGGCCCGGCGCCCTCACGGCGATGCTCAACTACTACCGCGCGGCCCGCGTCCCCCGCCCGCGGCCGGTGCCGGTGCGCGCCCCCACGCTGCTGATCTGGGGGATGCGCGACCAGGCGCTCTCCGAGCGCAACACCGAGGGGCTGGAGCGCTGGGTGCCCGACCTGCGCATCGAGCGCATCCCCGACTCCAGCCACTGGGTGATGGCCGACGCGCCGGAGCGCACCAACGAGCTCATCGCGGGCTTCCTGCGCTCCACCTGACCTCAACCGAGCCCACACGTCGATGGACCGACCGGTGATGGACCCCCGCACGATGGCGATGGCCATCTCCAAGGCGCTCTACGACCAGAGCAAGCGCTACCGCACCGCCGTGGAGAAGGAGCTCGCGGCGGGAAAGGCGCGCGGCGAGCGCGAAGAGACGATGAAGCACATCGGCACCCTGCTGGGGCGCGCGTGCAACGTGGGGATGGCGCGCCTGGCCGGCGACCCCGCCGCGGACGCGCAGGCGGACCGCGAGATGAAGTCGCTGCGCCTGGCCCTGCGCGCGGACCCCGCCCTGCGCACCGCCATGCAGACCCACCTCCCCCTCCTCGCCGCCACGCCCAGGCCCGGCGCCCCGCGCCTGGCCCCCGTCACGCGCGAGGTGCTCACCGCGGCGCTGCTGGAAGAGGCGGAGTAGCTCAGCCCGACCGCACCATGGAGCGCCGCTCCCCCTCGTCGCGCCCGCCCAGGAACTCGCCGAACGAGGCGAGGGCCTCCACGTGGTCGCATACGATCTTGAGCGTGGCCATGAGCGGCACGGCCAGGAACGCGCCGGGGATCCCCCACACCCAGTACCAGAACGCCAGCCCCACGAAGATGGCCACCGGGTTGAGCGCCAGCCGGTGCCCCAGCAGGGTGGGGCTCACCAGGTTGCCCTGGATCAGGTTGATCCCCAGGAACGCGGCGGGCACCATCAGCGCCTGCCCCGTGCTGTCGAACGAGGTGATGGCGGCGATGGTGAGGATGCCCACCATCATGGTGGCGCCCAGGTAGGGGATGAACTCGAAGACCGCCACCAGCGCGCCCCACAGCGCCGGGTTGGGCATCCCCAGCAGGTACATGGCCAGCGTCACCGCGATCCCCTCGGTGATGTTGACGAACGCGGTGGTGAGCAGGTAGGTGGAGATGGACGACTCGGTGGCGCGCGCGATCTCCACCGCCTTGCGCTTGTCGCGCACGCGGGGGAGCACCTTCACCAGCTTCTGCAGGAAGAGGTCGCCCGAGGCCAGCAGGAAGTAGAGGAGGATGATCACCTCCAGCGCCCCCGTGAGGAAGCGTTGCGTGGTGCCGAACAGGCGCGAGATCAGGCTGGGCCCGCGCACCACCACCTCGCGCGGCGCGGCGGTGCCGCCGCCGGCACTGGTCGCGTTCTCCACCTGCTCCGCGGTGCGGGAGAAGCGCTCCAGCGGCTTCATCAGCCTCCCCATCCTTTCCCGCGCGGAGGCGAGCGTCTGCGGCGCCTCCGTGGCCCAGCTCTGCACCGGGCCGGACAGCTCGTACGCCCCCAGCCCCACCGTCCCCAGCAGCACCAGCATCACGATCCCCGCGCCCAGCGGCGGGCGGATGTGGTACCGCGCCAGCATCCTCACCACGGGGCTGAACAGGAAGCTGAGGAGCAGCGCGAAGGTGATGGGAAGGAGCAGCTCGTGCGCGAAGTGGAGCGAGTAGACCACCGCCAGCACCGCCAGCACCGTGATCCCCACGGGCGTGGCGCGGCGCCCGCTGACGGCGTCGCCGGTGCGCGCCAGGTCCGGCACGGGCGCGCCCTCCTCCACCGGCCGCGCCCGCGCGTCCGGGTCCACGTCGGGCGCCAGCACCGATCCCTCGCGGGGCGTATTTTCGCTCATGTCCGTGGAGTGTGCAGATCGCGAGCCGCACCGCCAGAAAAGAATGGGTTCACACAGAGGCACAGAGGCACAGAGACGCCTTCATCTCTGTGCCTCTGTGCCTCTGTGTGAGCCCCCTGTTCAGCGCCGGTCGTCGCCCGTGAGGATGTCGCGGGCGTTGAGAAGCGCGTCGGTGGCCACCAGGAAGCGCGTGGCCAGGTCGCCGAGCTCGCGCTCCGCCAGGCGCCGGTCGTCCGCGCGCACCGCCTCCTGCACGGAGGGGAAGACCAGGTTGGCGTAGCCGTTGTTCTCGTCCGCCGCGTAGATCAGCGAGCGGAACCAGGGGCGCGAGCGCAGCCCGCGCGGCCGGGTGAGCGCCCGCTCCACGCGGCGCAGCGAGGCGTTGGCGCGCTCCAGCGTGCGGCGGTCCGGCACCCGCGCGGCGAGCACCTCGTCGCGCGCCCGCGCCACTCCCACCCCGGCGCGCTCCATCCGGTCGATGGCGCCGCGCAGCGCGTCCGTGTTGAGCGCCGTGTACCCGCGCGCGCGGAAGGTGCTGTCCAGCGCCGGCAGGTAGCGCCGCATCTGCCGCGCGAAGCCGGCGTAGTCGTACGGCAGCACGTCCGCGTTCGCCATGCGCAGCACCATGGTGGCGGCGATCTGCGCGGCGGCGGTGTGGCGCCGGAAGTCCGGGTCGCCGAAGCGCGTCATCCAGTTGAACGAGTCGTACTGGGAGTGGTACACGCCGTAGCGCCCGCTGAAGCCCCAGTCCGCGTGCGGGATCCCCAGGTGGTTGTAAAAGGGGGCGAAGTCCGAGCCGCCGCCCGGGTCGCCCATGGCCGGCTCCAGCGAGTCGGCGGCCAGGCCGGCGGTGCGGCGCCACACCTCGTACACGTTCCCATTCCCCGACGGGTCCGGCACCGTGCGGGCCACGTCGCGCACGAGCTGTCGCAGCGACGGCGACGCGCTCCCGCCGAAGTTGGGCCCCGTGGCGGACACGTCGATGTTGAAGTAGGCCGCGGCGCCGCGCGCCAGCCGCGCGGAGTCCTGCTCCACGAACTCGGTGGAGCCGATCAGCCCCCACTCTTCCGCGTCCCAGGTGGCGAAGACGACCGTGCGGCGCGGGCGGTTGCCGGCGCGCGCCTGCTCGGCCACGGCGCGCGCGGCCTCCAGCACGGACACGGTGCCGCTCACGTTGTCCGCCGCGCCGGGGCCCCACCCGTCGCGGTGGGCGCCCACCAGCACCAGCTCGTCCGGGAACTCGCTCCCGCGGATCGTCCCCAGCGTGTTCCAGATCTGCTTGTACGCGGCGGGGGTGCGGGCGTCCGTCTCCACCGCCACGCGCGCCACCACCGGCCCGGCGCCCACGTGGTAGCGGAAGGGGAGGCCGCCCTGCCACGCCTCCGGCACCTCGCGCCCGGCCAGCCCGCGCAGCAGCTCCGCCGCGTTGTCGTAGCCGATGGCCACCACGGGGATGCTGGGGATGGGGAGCACGATGGGCGCCGCCCGCTCCTCGCGGTCGGGGTCCGTCCGGCGCGGGTCACGCCGGCGGGGGTCGCGGCCGCGCGGGGTGGTGTCGCGCGGCTGCGGGTTGCCGTAGGTGGGCGCCGTGCGCCGCGCGCCGCGCACGGAGGGCACGCCCGGCGTGGTGGGGTCGCCGTTGCCGTTGAACACGCTGCCGCGCTGGATGGCGGTGCCCGGCCGCATGGGGCCGCCGGGGTAGGCCGTGCCCGTGCCCGGCCCGTCCTGCTGCGGGTCGCTGTACAGGATCAGCGCCAGCGCGCCGTGCCGCTCCGCCTCGCGCGCCTTGATCCCGCGGAAGGAGCGCCCGTAGCGCGCCACCGCGATCTTGCCGCGCACGGACACGCCCAGCGAGTCCAGCCGCGCGTAGTCCGCGGCCAGCCCGAAGTTGACGTACACCACCTGCCCCTGCACGTCGCCCGCGGCGCTGTAGCCGTTGGCGGCCGGGTACTGCGCGAGCGCCGAGGTGGAGTCGCCCGGCACCGCCGGCTCGCCGGTGGGGAGCTCGCGCGGCCCCGGCGACACGCGCCACACCCGCGCCGAGGTGGCGTGCGGCAGGTACACGTTGTAGGTCCTCACCTCCGTGTCCAGCCCCATTTCCCGCATCTGCTGGATCACGTAGTCGCGGGTGCGCGCCTGCGCCGGCGTCCCCGCCACGTGCGTCTCGGCCGAGAGGATGCGCGAGTGGGCGCGGGCGCGCTCCGGCGCCGGGCGGCGGATGGCGTCGGCCTCGGCCGCGCGCTCCCGCTGCGCGGCGGCGGGCGAGTACCCGGTGAGGGCCGGCTGCTGCGCCGCGAGCGTCACGGACGCCAGCAGCGCGAGAGGTACCAAGCGGACGAGCACGTTCATCCTGGGAAGCGGAGTGGACACGCGTTGAGTCGCTGCGGACAGCATAGCGCGGCGCGCGCGTTCGTGCTATCCCGCCCCCGTTCGCAGACACCTGGCCCGGCCATCCCCTATCCGCCTTGACATCAGGCATCGCGGAGGCGATGAATCTGTCAGAGGCCCAATCGTTTCCCGCGCCCCACGCGGCAGGCTCCCGATGATCACGGCGATTCACTTCAAGAACTTCAAGGCGCTTCGGGACACCCGCGTCGAGCTGGGCCCATACAACCTCATTGTCGGCCCGAACGGAAGCGGGAAGAGCACGCTTCTCGCGGGGCTTCAATTGATGTCGGAAAGGCGTCATTTCTATGCTTCTCAGGTGCGCAGTCTGAGCACTTCGTCGGATACGGCTCCAGTTGTAGTTGAAATGGAGTGGCTTGATCAGGTGGAACATGCGACGTACGCTCTACCATGGATCGCGACTGGAGCCGGAAGATTCGAGATGGACCATCAATCGATGACGAATCAGGTGCTCGTCGCAGCTTGGACGAGTATCCGGCGAGCGCAGGTCTATTCTTTCGACGAAGATGCGATTGCGGCGCCCGTCCAACTTGAGCCCCAGATGCAACTCAGCTCGGACGGTCGTGGCCTCGCAGGCGTACTCGACCGAATGCGAGATGAGCACCCTGAGAGTTTCGAGCAACTCAACGAGGAAGTTACGCGGCTTCTCCCAGAGTTTGATCGAATCCTCTTCGAGACGCCTGCCGCCGGACAGCGAGGATTTATGCTACGCACTCGCGACGGACAGCACCCGATACGAGCGGCTGACTTGTCGCAGGGCGTCCTTCTCGCGCTGGCGCTGCTCACGCTCTCGTACCTCCCTGATCCCGCGACGATCATCGGTCTAGAGGAGCCGGACCGCGGTATTCACCCGCGACTGTACAGGGACGTGCAAGACGCGCTCTACCGCCTGTCGTACCCAGAATCGTTCGGGATCGACCGTGCGCCCGTTCAGGTGATCGTGACGACGCACTCTCCCTTCATGCTCGATCTGCATAAAGATCATCCTGAGGAGATCATCATCGCGGAGAAGACGGAGCATGGGTCCGAGTTCCACCGCCTCAGTGACAGGCCGGACTTGGCCGAGCTTCTGAACGATGTGAGCCTCGGTGATGCGTGGTACAGCGGGATTCTCGGCGGCGTGCCTGTGGCGCCATGAAGGTAGCCGTCCTCAGCGAATCGCCAGCCGACGAGGCGGCGGTCCGCCTCCTCGCAGAAGCGGTGTTGGGCGTTCAAACCATCACTCCAGCGCCGCTCAAGATTCGATCTCGCGGGTGGCCATCCGTCGCCGAGGTGTTTCCGGCGGCCATGAAGCACTTACACTTTCAGACCGACGCCGAGGGGCTGATCGTAGTCGCCGACTCGGACAATTCGGTCGTCCACGTTCCCGGCCACGACGAGCGCGTTGGTGGGGAGCCAGAGTGCCGAGTTTGCCAACTACGCCGCATCCGAACCGCAACGGAGGCGCGGCTGGCAGAGCGAGTGGGTCGCCCTGCGCTGCAGGTAGCGATTGGGATTGCGGTTCCCGCTATCGAGGCGTGGTACCTTCAGGGCATCCGTCCGCACGTCAACGAGGCCGCGTGGGCCCGTGCCCTGCGCGACGGAAAGTTCCCTTATAAAAAGGCGGAGCTGAAGGAAATGGTGTACGGCACCTCGCGGCCGTCGCTTGCCCTCGAAACCGAGCGTGCGAAGGTTGCCGCTACGCGGCTCTCGACGGACATCAACGCGCTCGAGGCTACTTTCCCCGGCGGCTTCGGAGCGCTGGCTACAGATCTGCGCGGCTGGAAGTAATTGGGCTCACACAGAGACACAGAGGCACAGAGATGACTGAATCTCTGTGCCTCTGTGTCTCTGTGTGAGCCCCGCGCTTTAGACCGTCAGCGCCTCGCGCGGCTTGCGGCGCGTGAGCCACGCCAGGAAGAAGCACGTCACCACCTGCAGCCCAAAGGTGGCCGCGAGCAGGATCGCGGGGTCCGCGTCGAGCCCCACCCAGCGCACGGCGGCACCCGTGGCCGCGGCGGAGCCGAGCACGCCGACCCCCGCGCGCCCGCGCCGCCCCGTGAGCCGGTGCACGGCCCAGGGGGTGAAGATCACCGTGGCCACCGCGCCAAAGAGAACGCGCGCGCCGTCCTCGTCCACCACGCCCGAGGCGGCGAGCGCCCACGAGCCCACGAACAGCCCCACCACGATCGTGGACACCGAAAAGTCCCACAGCGCGCGGAAGAAGCGGCCCATCGCCCCCGGCTGGCGCCGCTCGGGAACCGGCGCGTCCGGTGTGTCGGCCGCGGGAGGCGGCGCGGCGGGGCGCACGGGGGCCGCCGGCTCCACCGACACCGCCGTGGGCCGCACGAACGCGGGGCGAGCAGGAGGAGCGGGCGCGGCGGGCCGCGGCGCGGCCGGACGCGCGGGCTCCGCGTGGAGCTGCGTGAAGTCCTCCTCGTCCGAGAACATCAGCGTGGGCTCGGAGGCGACGGACGCGCGCGCTACGGGAGGCGGCGCCACCGGGCGGGCCACCGTCTGCGGCACCCCCAGCGCCTCCGCGAAGGCCGCCGCGTCGCGGAAGCGCTCGCGAGACGACAGCGCCAGCGCGCGGACCAGCGCCGCGTACAGGTCGCCGGGGAGCTGCGGGGCGCGCTGCGGGAGGGCGCGCACGGCCGCCGTCACCTCCTGCGCGGCGCGCTCGGGGTCCGACGAGGTGAAGGGGCGCACGCCCGTCACCAGGTTGTAGCCCACCGCGGCCAGGCTGAACACGTCGGACGCGGGGCCCACCTCCACGTCGCCGCGCATCTGCTCGGGCGAGGCGTAGGCGGGGGAGAAGGGGGCGCGGCCGAACTCGGTGAGCGCGGTGAGGGCGCCGTCGTCCGCCTCCAGCTTGGCGATGCCGAAGTCCAGCACGCGCACGTGCGGCTCGTCCGGCTCGTCGCCCGTCTCCAGGAAGAGGTTGCCGGGCTTGATGTCGCGGTGCACCAGCCCCACGCGGTGCCCGGCGGCCACCCCGCGCGCGGCCTGGCGCAGGATGGAGATGGCCACGCCCAGCGGCGGCACCCCGCCGCGGGTGAGGCGCGCCGCCAGGTCCTCGCCCCGCAGGCACTCCATCACCAGGAAGTCGAGGTCCACCTCCGTGTCCGTGCCGAAATCGTACACGGCCACCACGTTGGGGTGGCGCAGCGAAGCCACCGCGCGCGCTTCACGATGGAAGCGGGCGCGCAGGCGAGCGTGCTCCGACGGGTCCACCCCGCCGGCGCCGATCACCTTCACGGCGACCTCGCGCCCCAGGCGCTCGTCGGTGGCCAGGTAGACGGCGCCCATCCCGCCGCGCCCGATCACCGCGTCGATGCGGTAGCGGCCGGCAAGGGTGCGTCCGGTAAGCAGTCCGGCGATCCCGTACATCGTCTCTTCGGCTTGCGGTGCGGGCGCGGGAGCGCGCGGCGCGCGTCCCGGGTGCAGGTAGTACGCGGGTGGGGCCGCGCGAGTTTCCTAGCGCCCCGCGGCGAGCGGGCTGCGCAGGTCGAACTCCACGCGGAAGCGGCGGTCCGTGCCCTCGCGGCGCAGCGCGTACCCGAACACGCGGCCGGGCGCCGCCTCCATCGTCCACACGTTGCGCGCGGCGGCGGGGAGCATGCGGGCCGTGGCCGTGTCGGCGTAGAACTCCTGGCGCTCGGCCGTCCCAGGCCCGCGCGTGCCGCCGCCGTAGCCGGTGGGCTGCCCCTCGGTGCCGTCTTCGTGCAGGTGGCGGTGCCTCAGGTGCAGCCCGTCGGCGGTGCGGCGGATGAACCAGGTGCGCGAGTGATCGGTCCCCACGTGCAAGCGGATGCCGATCTCTTCCGGCCGGCAGTCGTCCACGCGCATCACCAGGCGGTTCCTTTCGAACGCGCTGTCCGTCGCGTTCCCCTCCACCAGCCGCCCTTCAAAGGATTTGCCGCAGAGCGCGCGCACCCGCATCCACCACGCCTCCTGCTGCACGGCGAGCATCCCCTCGCGCGGCACCGGCGTGAACGATACGCACGCGCCGAGCGCGAGGAGGAGTGCGAGATGAAGGTGTCTCATACCAAGTCCGCTGGAATCGGTGCGCCTCCGCCGCGAGGGGATGAATCCCCCCGCTGGAGGGCCGGCAAGCCCGCTGAAGCGGGCTCGGATACCCTGACCCACGCGAGCCTGCTTCAGCAGGCTTCCCGTGGTTCCAGCCGGGGGTTTCAACCCCCGGCGATGCACCCCCCGGTGATGCATCGACAGCACCGGTCCATTCGGATTCCGTATCATAGAACCGCATCGAAGGGAATCACCAGATGACCTCCACGCCGGCGGCGGCGATGGCCGGGTCGCGCGTGATGAGCGGGAGCCCGAGATGCACGGCGGTCGCCGCGATCAGGCGGTCGCCGCGCTCGGGGATGGAGCGGAGGCGCTCGGCGCGGCGGATGATCTCCCAGGTGAGATCCACGGCGAGGAAGTGACCAGACGCGAGCATCCTCTCGACCCAGTCTTCGAACCCGTAGGGGAGCGACACACGGCCCGTTACGGCGGCCTCGCCCACCTCCACCAACACCAGCGCGGGAACGTAGATCAGCGCCGCCCCCGTTTCCATCGCCGCGAACACCCGGCGTGCGTCGCTCCCCAGCTTTCGGGTGCGATCCTGGGCGTACCAGATCAGGGCGTGCGCGTCCGTGACGGCGAGCGAGCTCATGGCGTTACAGGTCGTCGAACTTGCGGTCCGCGGCCTCTGCAGCGTCACGGCGATTCTGCTCGAACCACTCGTCGAATTCCTCGGGCGACACGGCCAGCTGCATGCTCCCTCTCAGCTGAAACGGACGCTCGCGAATCTGCTTGAGCCCGGCCGCCTGTGCCTTCAGGTACTCGTAGTGGCCCTCGTCCACCAGCACCGCGCGCCCTTTCTGGCTCCGGTGCTCGATGACGACTTCTTCCTGCGGATCGGCGGTGACCTGCTCCACCAGGTCGAACAACTTCGCCCGCGCTTCGGACACGCTGAGCTTCTTCATGGATGTGCCTCCGGGTGCGAGCTGTACGTTTCACCCGTACAACTTGCACCCGGAAGGTCAGGCGATCAAGTCTTTTGTGGCGAACCGCTCGAAAGCGGTCAGGCGGTACCCTCGGTGGGGCGGCCGCCGGAGCGTCCGCGCCCGCCGTGCCCGGTGCGTCCACCCTGCCCGCGCCCGTCACCGGACGCGGAGCGGGGCTGCTGGCCGCCCCGGTCGTTGCGCGGACGGCCGCCCTCGGCGGGGCGTCCGTTGCCGCCGGAGGGGCGGGCCGGGCCGTTCGACGGGCGGGCCGGGCCGCTGGAGGGGCGGCGCTGGCTGGCGGCGGGGCCTTCGGCCTCGCGCTGGGCCTTGCGCTCCGCCTTGGCCTTGGCGCGGGCGCGCTCCTCGCTCTTGCGGGCGCGGATCTCGGCGATGCGCTCGGCGAGCGGCACCTCGAAGCGCTCCGCGGGCTTGCGGGCGTAGTCGAAGCCGTCCACCGTCACGCGGGGAAGCTTCTTCCCCACGGCGCGCTCGATGGCGCGCAGGTCCGCCTCTTCCTCGGGCGAAACGAAGGTGTAGGCGTCGCCCGTGGCCTCGGCGCGCGCGGTGCGGCCCACGCGGTGGATGTAGTCCTCCGGCACGTGCGGAACGTCGAAGTTCACCACGTGCTCAAGGGCTTCCACGTCGATCCCGCGGGCCACGATGTCCGTGGCCACCAGCACCCGGAACTTGCCGCTCTTGAAGCCGGCCAGCGCCTCGGTGCGCTGCGGCTGGCTGCGGTTGCCGTGGATCTTGGCGTTGGGGATGCGGTGCTTCTCCAGGAAGTCCGCCAGGCGGTTGGCCCGGTGCTTGGTGCGCGTGAACACGATCACGTTGCCGATCTCGTCGCGCTTCAGCAGCTCCAGGAAGAGCTCGGCCTTGAGCGACTCGGCCACCGGGTAGATGGCCTGCGTGATCCCCACCGCGGGCGTGGCCTTGCGCTCCTGGTTGATCAGCGCCGGCTGCTTCAGCATCTCGCCCGAGAGCTTGGCGATGGCCTGCGGCATGGTGGCGCTGAAGAACAGCGTCTGCCGCTGCGTGGGAAGGTGCTTCAGCACGCGGCGGATGTCCGGGAGGAAGCCCATGTCCAGCATGCGGTCCGCCTCGTCCAGCACCAGCACTTCCAGGCCGCTCAGCTTGGCGTACGGCTGCTTGAAGTGGTCAAGCAGGCGGCCCGGCGTGGCGATGATGATGTCCACACCGCTGCGGAACGCGTGCTCCTGCGGCCCCATCCCCACGCCGCCGAACACGGCGGCGCCGGTGACGGGCGTGTGCACCGCCAGCTCCTCCAGCGCCTGGTGGATCTGCGCCGCCAGCTCGCGCGTGGGGGTGAGGATCAGCGCCCGCGTGGTGCCGCGGGGCTTGTCCATCAGCCGCTGGATGATGGGGAGAAGGAAGGCGGCCGTCTTGCCGCTTCCGGTCATGGCGCAGGCCAGCACGTCGCGCCCTTCCAGCCCGGGCGGGATGGCCTGTTCCTGGATGGGCGTGGGTCGCGTGTACCCGAGCTCCTTGATCCCCTTGAGGAGCGTCGGGTGGAGCTGCAGCTTGTTGAAAGGCATGAAACCATCGGAACGAGAAGCGGAGCGGCGCAGTGGCGCCACTCCGCGCAAAGTCGCCCCCGCGGTGCGTTCCGCGTGCGGCGACGGCCGGCCCAGATCGGCCGGACCTCTTAACTTAACACCATTGCCGTGTTTACGGCACCCTCGGGGGGTGAGTGATGCCGGTTCGCCAGGACTACCTGCTGCGGATGATCGAGCAGGCCTTCGAGGTGCTGCGCCGCATCCTCAAGCGCCGCCAGGCCGGCGAGCCTAACCAGGCCGTGCGCGAAGCCGACGGCGCCGTGGACGAGATCCTGGGCCCCGCCGCCGCCGTCGCCGTGCGGCTGGACGCGCCCACCGCCGCCCAGTTGATCCGCGATCCGGAGCGGGTGACGCTGTGGGCGCGCGTCACGGCCGAGAAGGCGGAGGCGCTCCGCGAGCTGGGCGACGACCCCGCCGCCCGCGCCGCCGGTCGCCGCGCCCTGGAGCTCGCCCTGGAGGCGTGGCTGCTGGAAGACGACCAGCGCCGCCTGACCCCCGCCCTGCGCGAAGTGCTGGCCGAAGCGCTGGATATGGCGCGCGGCTGGGCCTCGCCGCACGAGCTTTCCGGCCGCCACCGCGCCGCGCTGGAGGATGCGCTGCGCGGGCTGGCGGGGCCCTGAGCCCGGCACGGGGCGTGCGATAGCCCGCCGCCCCGCCGCATGACGCGAAGGGATGGAAGCTTACGACGCAAGGAGAGACGACCATGGCGCTCAACACGCTGCGGGACCTGTACGTGGAGCAGCTACGCGACCTTTACAGCGCGGAGAACCAGATCCTCAAGGCGCTTCCCAAGATGGCCGAAGCGGCCAAGCACCCCGAGCTGCGCCAGGCCTTCGAGTCGCACGTCACGCAGACCGAAGAGCAGGTGCGCCGCCTCGACCAGATCTTCAAGGACCTGGACGAGAAGGCTTCGGGGCACCACTGCAAGGGGATGGAGGGCCTCCTCAAGGAAGCCAACGATACCGTGAAGGACAAGGGCGACTCGGACGTGCTGGACGCGGCGATGATCGCCAACGCGCAGCGCGTGGAGCACTACGAGATCGCTGGCTACGGCTGCGTGCGCACCTACGCCCGCCTGCTGGGCCGCGAGCAGGACGCCACCCTGATCCAGCAGACGCTGGACGAGGAAGGCGCCACGGACGAGAGCCTCACCAAGCTGGCCGAGCGCGTCATCAACATCGACGCGATGCGGGACGTGTAACAAAAGGGGCTCACACAGAGGCACAGAGGCACAGAGGAGAACTTCTTCTCTGTGCCTCTGTGGCTTTGGGTGAACCGGGGTTGTTGCGTGAGGCGGGTACGTGTTGGTATCTTCTATGTAGATACCAATGGGAGGTGAAGATGCGCATGCGGATACAGAAGTGGGGCAACAGTCTGGCGCTGCGGATTCCCAAGTCCTTTGCGGCCGAGACGGCGCTCGACCAGGGAGCGGAGGTGGATCTCACGCTGGAAGAGGGGCGCCTGGTGGTTACGCCGCTCGCGAATCCGGAATACAGGCTGGATGACCTGCTCTCGCGGATCACCGCGGACAACCTTCATCGCGAGGCCGACACGGGTCCAGCGGTGGGAGACGAGGCGTGGTGACATCTTACATCCCCGCGCGCGGAGATGTCGTCTGGATCCAGTTCAACCCTCAGGCGGGACACGAGCAGGCGGGACGGAGACCCGCACTGGTCGTGTCGCCCGCGCCGTACAACGGCCGCGTGGGCCTGGCGCTGCTCTGCCCGATCACGGGCCAGGCGAAGGGCTACCCGTTCGAGGTGAGCCTGCCCCCGGGCGGCAAGGTGAGCGGGGTGGTGCTCGCGGATCAGCTCAAGAGCCTCGACTGGCGGGCGAGGCAGGCGGAGCTCGTGGCGCGGGCACCCGATTCCGTGATCCGCGAGGTACTGCAGAAGGTCGGAACGCTGCTCGGTCCCTGATCTCAGTTGCCGATCTTGCCGCCGACGTGGGACCAGATCGCGCGCTCCAGCAGCGTTGCCGTCCATTCGCTTCCCAGCTCCCCGGCGGCGGCGCGCAGGGCGTCGGCGTAGCGGGCGTAGTAGCCCAGGGTCCAGGCGACGGGGCCGAGGCCGGGGAGCTGGGCGGCGACGGGCTCGTCGAAGAAGGGGTAGACTTCGGGGGCTGCGGTCGCGGCTGCCGCCGATGCGGTGGCGGGGCCCACGCCCTTGAGCTTCGCGAGCTCGGAGATGGGGGCGGTGGGGTGGGGGATCTTTGAGAGGGCGCGGGCGCTGGTCTCTTCGACCTCCGCGGGGGCGTTGTTGCGCACCAGGACCAGGTTGGGCGCGCGCCATACGCCGCGGGCCATCTTCCACTCGGTAAGGCGCACCAGCTCCGGATGGGTCAGGTGCGCGGGTTCGCGGGCGGCGATCAGGGCCGGGAGCTCGTCGCGGTACCAGCGGTCGAGGTCCGGGAGCTTCGCGACACCCTGGCGCTCGATCACGGCCGGGTAGTCGTCGAGCGCGCGGCGCAGCGTGGCGGCGTCGGGGATCGGCACCGGTCAGGCCTGCGTGGCGCGGGAGGGGAGCGGCGGGGCGGGGAGGGCGCCCGGGTGCAGGTGCTCCACCTGCGAGCGGGTTTCCACGAAGCGCCGCGCCTGCTGGGCGAGGCCGCGCTGCTCCAGGAAGTCCCCCAGGTGGCGCAGGATGGAGTGCGCCGAGTCCGCCTGCTCCTCCAGGGCACGGAGGCGGCGCACTTCGCCCAGCAGGCGCAGCGTGGCGTCCGGGTGCAGGGCGGCGATGTAGCGCTGGTTGGCGGAGGAAAGATCCGACTCGCGCTCCACCACGAACACCGGCTCGTCAGCGCCGCGCGGGAGGTGCGTGACGGCACGGGTGGCGTCGCCCGTCTGGAAGTCCAGGATGGTCTGCGCTTCCCAGGGGCCGGGGGTGGCCTGGGTGGCGAGCGCCTCCAGCGCGGCGAGCTCGCGCTCGGAAAGGGGCAGGTCGTCGGGCATGGGCGGGGGCGGTCGCGGATGGGTGTGGCAGGAAGGTGAAATGTTCGGCGCGTGCGCGGGGCGCGCAAGCTTTCGGCGCCGCTTCGGCGCGCGCTGGTACGGTGGATGCTGAACCGCCCCGCGACCGCAGTGCCCGAACCGAACCCGACCGCAGAGGCGACATGCTCCGCACCCGTACCCTTGCCGCGCTCCCGCTGGCGGCCCTGCTCGCCCTCGCCGCGTGCGACGCCGCCGGCGAGCACAACGAAACCGACAACGAGACGGACGCCGCGCAGGGAGCCAACCCCGTGAGCCGCCAGGACTCGGCCACCGTGGGCCAGCAGGTCCCCAACGCCTACCCCCCCGTCGGCTCCACCGCCACCACCCCGCCGGACAGCAACCCCTCGCCCACCACGCCGGGCGGAGTTCCGCCGGCGGGGCAGGATACGGGGCGCGCGACGACGGCACACTGAAGTGCGTGAGTGCGTGAGTGCGTGAGTGCGTTTAACTGCTGTTAGCGCACTCACGCACTTACGCACTAACGCACTCTTCGCATCGTTTCCCCGTGGCGCATCACCTTCAGATCTTCCGGGGGGAGGCCCGCGGCGGCCCAGGCTGCACGGGTGCGGAGAGGGGGCTCCAGGGGGTCTTCATCGGTGAGGCGAAAGGTGCCCCAGTGCATGGCGACGAAGGCGCCGCGGCCGCCGAGGTCCTGGTAGGCGCGCACCGCCTCTTCCGGGTTCATGTGGGCGGGCTTCATGAACCAGCGCGGGTCGTAGGCGCCCACCGGCATCAGCACCACGTCGAAGGGGCCCGTGCGACGCGCGATCTCGCCGTAGCCGCCGAAGTAGCCGCTGTCGCCCGCGAAGTAGATGCCGCGGCCGTCGGGGAGGCGCAGGGCGAAGGAGGCCCAGAGGCGGTCGTTGAACTCGCGCACCGAGCGGCGCGTCCAGTGCTGGGCGGGGGCGCAGGTCACGCGCACGCCGCCCGGCAGCTCCGCCTCGTCCCACCAGTCCAGCTCCGTGATCCCCCGGATCCCCAGCCGCGCGAACCAGTCCGCGTACTTCAGCGGCGTAACCCACTTCACCGACGCGCCGAAGCGCTGGTGCAGGCGCCGCACCGTGTCCTCGTCCAGGTGGTCGTAGTGGTCGTGCGAGAGGAGCACCGCGTCGATGGGCGGCAGCGCCTCCCACGCGATGGCCGGCGGTACGAAGCGCGCCGGCCCCACGCGCTGCGACGGCGACGCGCGCAGGCTCCAGTGCGGGTCGGTGAGCAGGTTGATGCCGCCCGCCTGGATCAGAAAGGTGGAGTGCCCCACCCACGTCACACGGATCTCCCCCGCATCCGCGCGCGGCGACGCGATCTCCGAGCGCGCCAGCGGCAGCTCGCCCGGCCCGGGGTTGGGCGGGCGCCCGCGCAGCAAGCGCCCGCCCATCCACTGGAGTACCTGGAGCTGCGTCCGCTTGTCGCCCCCCTCCACCGGCCAGGGAAGGCGGAACTTGCCGTCGGGGGTGTGGTGCTCTTTCATCAAAGATCCTTTTTAACTCACACAGAGGCACGGAGGCACAGAGAATAACACCTCTCTGTGCCTCCGTGCCTCTGTGTGAGCCCTTTTTTCTTATCTCTCTGCTTCGAGCCCCGCGTCCAGCGCCTTGTCGATGCGGGCGCGCGCCTCGGTGAGGTGCGCCACGCTGTACGCGTCCATCCCGCCCGCCGCCAGCGAGCGCGAGATGCGGCCGCGCAGGTCCATCAGGCGCACCCGCGCCACTGCACGCGCGTCCGCCGGCATGCGCGCGGGCGGCGTCACCACGATGGTGGTCATGCGGTCAAGGTAGGCGCGCTGCAGGTCGCGGCGCATGGACGTCACGCTGCGGCCCGGGGTGTACGCCTCCGCCCACACCGCCCGCGTGAGCTCTTCCATCAGCTCCGGGATGGGGAGGGTGGCGGCGCTGCCGAACTTGCGCTCCGCGTCGCGGATGCGGGCAAAGGTCATCGGCGAGGTGATCCCGTTGAGCAGCGCCGTCTGCATCCCCAGCACCTGCTCGTGGAACGGGTAGTCGATGCGCCCGTTGACCGTGGTCTGCTCGCCCCAGTGGCTCCAGCGGTTGGCGCCCAGCTTGGAGAGCACGTCCTGCGGCACCGCGAAGGCGCCCGGCCCGAAGCCGTACTCGGTGATGAAGGCCAGCGCCTCACGCTGCCGCTCGCGCGGAACCGCCACGAACGGGGCGCGCCCCTGCGGGTCCGCCATGTGGTCGCGGTAGCTGTACTGCCCGCCGATGTACTTCACACCCGTGGAGAGCGCGCGGCCGTATTGCCCCAGCAGCGAGCTGAAGGCATCCGTCAGGTCGGCGTAGCGGCCGTTGTCGGTCATCACGTGCTGCGGGATGCGTGTCCACATGTCCGCGATGAGCTGCGCGCGGCCGCGGCCCCACACCAGCGGGTCCTGCCCCAGGTCGAACGGGTTCACCGTGGGGTCCAGCGCGCCGGGGCCGCCGGCGTCCTCGTCGGCGCCGTAGGCGTGGCCGGGGAGCGCGGCCTCGCGGGCCACGCGCGCGGCCTGGGCCGCGTCCGGCGTGTAGCCGTAGGTGACCGCCCAGCGGTCGTACGAGCCCACGCCCGGGTTGTACACGTAGCCGCGCGGCGTGCCGCGGGGGGTAAGGTTGAGCCCCGGGTACTCCATCACCGAGCTGAAGATGCCGTTCGTCTCGGCCCAGCCGCGGTCGTGCAGCTTCTCCAGCGGCGTGTCTGCCGAGGAGCGGAAGTTGTGGCGGAGGCCCAGGGTGTGTCCCACCTCGTGCATCGCCACCCACTTCAGCGCCTGCGCCACGTACTCCGCCGGCACCGCGTCGTTGGGCCCGATCTCGCCCGACGCGGCCAGCATGGCGCGCAGCAGCGAGCCCTGCGCCCCCAGCTCGCCCGCCAGCGCCGCGTGCTCGCCCAGGGAGGCGGCTCCGCGCTCGGCGAACATCTCCTCCACCGCGGCGCTGGGCGACACCGTGCTGCGCCAGTCGCGCTTGAAGCCGCGCACCATGTTGGCCTCGAACAGGATGTCCGCGTCCAGGATCTCACCCGTGCGCGGGTCCACGATGGAGGGCCCGATGGCGCCGTAGCCCGGCTGGTCCGACGTGCTCCAGCGCAGGGTGGGGTAGCGGATGTCCTCCGCGTCCGCCCCGGCGGGGAGCATCTCGGCGCGCACCGCGTCCTGCCAGCCGGCGGCCTCGAAGGCGCTGTTCCACGCTTCCACGCCGGCCTTGAGGGCGGGGCGGTACTCCTCGGGGATGTTCGGGTCCAGGTAGTAGACGATGGGCTTCACCGGGCGAACCCGGTTGCCCACGCGCTCGCCCGGCTCCAGCCGCCAGCGGTTGACGTTGCGGACGAAGAAGTTGTCGTCGTCGCGCGAGAAGTCGCGGCGCACCGTCATGAAGTAGCCCACGCGGTCGTCCGCCGCGCGCACCTGCATCGGCTGCGCCGGGAGCGACGCAAAGGTGTACGCCACGGTCACGGGCACGTAGCGCCCGTCCGCCAGCGAGGGAAGGTCGGCCGGGCTGTTGGGGCGGAAGGTGAGCTTCGCGCGGATGTTGACGTTCTCCGGGAAGGCCTTCACCGACTCCAGGTGGCTGCGCGCCTTGTCCACCGCGATGGCGGGCGGGGTGCCCGGGGCGCCGGGGGTGGCGAGGCCGTAGCGCACGCGCTCGCCCACGCCGGAAAGGTCGCTCACCATCCAGTCGTACACGTTCACCAGCACGGTGCCGTCGTCGCGCACGGACTCCACCTTGGCCGACTCCAGCACCGACGACCCGAACGACGTATTGACCGCGGCCAGCGCGGGCGAGCCCTCGGGGGCCGTGAAGCGCGTGGGGCGGCGCACCAGGAACACCCGGTCGCCGCGCCGCTCCAGCGACACCACCGCGCCCTCAAAGATCCCCAGCATGGTGCCGCCGTACAGCCCGGCGGCGCCGATCCCCTGCGCGATCTGCATCCCCATCAGGAAGTCCTTCCCCAGGCGGTCCCTGGGGATGGCCAGCAGGAGCTGGTCGCCCTTTTCGTAGGTGTCGAAGAAGCCCGCGCGGTGGTTGGCGTCGCGCGTGACTTCCGCCCATGGCTTGAAGGGGCTCGCCCGGCGCGTGGTGTCCGCCATGCCGGCGGGGCGCGCGGCGGCCGTGGTGGCGGCGCCAGCGCCCGCCGTGGTGGGCGCGCCGGGGCCGCCGGCGGGGCGCGGCCCGGCCTGCGGAGCGCTCTTGGCCGATGCGCTGGCGCAGCCGGCGAGGCCGGCGCACAGCGCGGGAACGATCAACCGTTTCACGAGGGGTACTCCTGAGGGAGAGGTGCAGGGAAGCGGGAGGGATCAAACTGCTAAAGAAGTAGCATTTGCCCGCGCCGGACGCAACACTTTTTTGCGGTCTAATGGGACGCTCATTAAGCGGCACCGAAGGGGAGGGGCCCTCCGCGCGCGATCAGAACCCGATGAACGAGCCGATCGCAAAGAACCGCGACTTGCCGCCGCCGTCGCCGATGCGCCAGTAGTGGCCGGCGGTGAGCCCCGCGATCAGGCCGACGGCGATCTCGGGGCCGATGAACGACTGGTTCGCCTCGATGTCGCCGTGGGTGTTCCAGGTGCGGATGAAGCTGAGCTGCGCGCGCAGGGTGCCGCCCAGGCTCACGGACGAGATCCCGGCGGACACCCGCATCCCGTCCTGCGCCGCTTCCCCGAAGACGGACGGACCCTCGATGCCGGGAGCGTCCTTGCGGCCCAGGACCACGCCGCCGTAGACGGACGCCCCGAGCGGAGCGCCGTAGCGCACGCCGGGCACGAGCTTCAGCTCCCTTCCGGCGGGGGTCGGCTGGGGCGCGGGCTCTTCCGTGGTCTGCCCGTGCAGCCGCGCGGCGCCTAAGACGAGGCCCAGGAAGAGCGCCCGGCCGGCGCGGGATGGAGTGATGAGGTTCACGAGGCGGGGCGTTCGGGGGGATGGGCGTGCTGCCGCAACGTACCCGCGGCCCTCCGCCCCAGCAAGCATTTCCGCTACGGCTCGCCCTCGGCCCGCTGCGCCTCGATCATCCGCCGCACGCGCGCGGGGGCGTCGCGCATCAGGCCCTGGATCAGCTCCGCCTCCGGCAGGTTGCGCCAGTAGCGGAGGGGCATCTCGGCGCGCATGCCCTTCGGCTTCATGCGGGCGGGGTTGAAGACGCTGGCGTAGTACGTCCGCCACAGCCCCTCCAGCGCGTCCTCGCCGGGCGCGGACGAGCGCGGCACGCCCGCGGAGAACCACAGCTCCTCGCCGTCCCAGTGCGCGCAGCGGCGCGGGGTGAGGATCGACCAGCTCATGGAGGCGAAGCGCTCGGCGAAAAAGGGCGCCGAGCGCTCCAGCGTGCGGTGGTCCGGCTCGAACCACGCCACGTAGTGGAGCCCCACCTCCACGTCCACCGCGCGGAAGCGGACGAACGCCTTGGTCTTGTGCACGTCGCGGCGCACCGCTTTCTCCATCGCCAGCATGCGGTGGACGTCGGGGTCCATGGCGATCTCCATCAGCCGCGGCTCGCCGTGCGTGAGCCGCCACAGCACGCGGTAGAGGAGCGCCCACCGCTCCGCGTCCGAGTGGCACGCCCCCGCCTCCGCCAGCTCCAGGAAGGCGCGGGGCACGCGCGCCGTTCCTCCCTCCGCCCCCGCCGCCTCTTCCACGAGGCCGGGGAGCGCGCCCTGGTCGTCGTCCGCTTCCTCCCACAGCAGGCCGCGCGGCTCCACGCCCGCGGCCAGCAGCCCGCGCGCGGCGGTCCGCCACCCCTCGTAGGTCGGTGCGATGGTGATGCGGCGCATGCGGAGCAGCCTCCGGGGGAGCAAGAACGTTGCACGGTCACAGTGCGGGGAGTGCGGCCGCGCCGTGCGACCCGGGCGGAACACGCGGTGCGACAGTCCTCCGCCGAACCTTCTGGGGAACCGGGGAACCGGGGAACCGGGGCGCCACCAGCGCGCCAAGCTCCGCACCCGAGGAACTTGCCACGATGTATCCGGCCGAAGACATCGCCGTACAGCTCGGTCTCGCCGCCCTGCGCTCGCGGTCGCTGCAGGAAGAGATCGGGGCGCAGCTTGCCCGCATGGCCGCGCTGAACGAGCGGGCACACGCCGCCGTCCGCGACGCGGAAGAGAGCGCGCGCGCCGCCGGGCTGATCCGCGAGGTGGAGGAGATCCTGCGGACCAGCCGCGAGCTCGTCGCGGACGCGCGCGAGCACGGGGAGCGCTCGCGGCTGCTGGTGCAGCGGTCGCGGATGCGCAGGCGCATGCGCGAGCTCGCGTAGCGTCAGAGCTCGCCGTGCAGGGCGGCGAACGCCGTCTCGAAGAGGTCGGTCTGCGCCCCCTTGGGCGCGATGCGGTCGCGCAGGTCCAGCGTGTCCGGGCCCAGCAGGCGCGGCCGGTGGTCGTCCGTGACGATGAAAGGAAGGGCGCGCCGCAGCGGTACGCGCATCCGCGCCAGGTCCGCCAGGCGGATGCGGTGCCACTTCCGCGCGGCCAGGATGCGCTTCACGTTGCGCGTCCCCAGCCCCGGGATGCGCAGCAATTCCTCCCGCTCCGCGCGGTTGATGTCCACCGGAAAGCGCTCGCGGTTCCTCAGCGCCCACGCCGTCTTGGGGTCCACGCCCAGCTCCAGGTTGGGAGCCTGCGTGGTGGTGAGCTCCCGCGCCTCGAAGCCGTAGAACCTCATCAGCCAGTCCGCCTGGTACAGGCGGTGCTCGCGGATCAGCGGCGTGGGGATCAGCGGCAGCCCGGCGGACGCGTCCGGGATGGGCGAGAAGCCGGAGTAGTACACGCGCCTCAGTTGCGGCCCCTCGTACAGCTCGGACGCGGTGTGGAGGATGGTGGTGTCCGTCGCGTCGGTGGCGCCCACGATCATCTGGGTGCTCTGGCCGGCGGGCGCAAAGAGGGGGAGGCGCCCGCGCGGGGCCGCGTCCGCCTTCGCCTCCGCGATGCGCTCCTTCATCCTCCCCATCGCGCCCGTGATCTGCACCAGTTGCTTCTCGGGCGCCAGCCGGTCCAGGTTCTCCTGCGTGGGGAGCTCCACGTTGATGCTCAGCCGGTCCGCCCACCGCCCCGCCTCGTCCAGCAGCTCGGGCGACGCGTCGGGGATCGTCTTCAGGTGGATGTACCCCGCGAACCCGTGCTCCCGCCGCAGCGTCTTGGCCACGCCGATGAGCTGCTCCATCGTGTAGTCGGGCGTGCGGATGATCCCCGAGCTCAGGAACAGCCCCTCGATGTAGTTGCGCCGGTAGAAGTCCAGCACCAGCGACACCAGCTCGTCCACCCTGAACCGCGCCCGCCGCACGTCGCTGGAGCGGCGGTTGATGCAGTACTGGCAGTCGTAGATGCAGTAGTTGGTGAGCAGCACCTTGAGCAGCGACACGCACCGTCCGTCCGGCGTGTAGCTGTGGCAGATCCCGGTCCCCTCGGTGGACCCCAGCCCCTTTGGGCCGCCTTTCCGCCCCTTCGCGCCGCTGCTGGAGCACGAAGCGTCGTACTTGGCTGCATCGGCGAGGATCGAAAGCTTCGCGGCGATTTCCATCGCCAAATATAACCTCTGTACAACCTTAACTGAAGGGCTCACACAGAGGCACAGAGGCACAGAGATCAGTTCATCTCTGTGCCTCTGTGTCTCTGTGTGAGCCCTATTTGTCCCCGAAGTCGATGTCGAGCGGCCTGAGCTGGCAGTGCTCGCCGCAGCCGAAGCGGTAGCGGTTGGCGGCGAACCAGCGGTAGAAGCGCTCGAATCCCACGCCGAAGTAGGGGATCTTGAACACCCAGCCGATGGCGCCGCCCAGGGGGAGGATCTTGAGGAGCTGCTCGATGGCGTGGCCGCCCTGCCACGTCTTGCCCCCGGGACCGACGAGCTGCAGCGCCTGCCCGTACGCCTCGCTGGGGATCCAGGGGAAGCGGGTGAGCACGGAGGTGTTCTGGAAGGGGATCACCTCCAGCTCGTCGGCCGTGTCCCACTTGCGGAGGACGCCGGCCAGGCGCGTGCACACCTTGCACTGGCCGTCGAACACCACCGTGTACGGGCGGCCCATCCCCGCGGCCAGGGCTTCCTTGCCGCCGAATACGAAGTGCACGACGGGAAAGCTCATGCCGCCACCACTGTGGTGATCTCGGGCGGGGCGTGCAGCGTGCGGTGGATGGTGCACAGGCTCGCCGCGCGCTTGGCCGCCTCCCGCCGCTCGGCGGGGAGCGAGGGCCACACCAGCGACACCTCCATGGTGCCGATGCGGTGGGGCTTCTCCACGTACGCGTAGCCCACCTCCACCGCCAGGTCGTCGGCGGGGAGGTCCGCGTTGGTGGCCCACGAGTGGAGCACCGAGTAGGTGCACACCGCCAGGCTGCTCGCCAGCATGTGCCCCGGCGAGTACGTCATCTCCGCCGAGTCCGCCTCCACGCTCAGCGGCCCCACGCCGCCCTGCACGCGGAGCCGCTCATCCGAAAGCAGCAGGATCTTCAAATGTCCCCCAGGGTGTGTCTTGGCAGAAGTCCTAAGTCCTAAGGCGCACTCACGCACTAACGCACTCACGCACTAACGCACTCACGCACTGCTGTTCAGCACTCAGCACTCAGGACCCGGCACTCCTCCTTACGTTCCCGCCAGCAGCGACTCGCCCCCGTCCACCCACATCTCGGTGCCCGTGAGGTGGTCGCTCGCGTCCGAGGCCAGGAACAGCACCACACGTGCCACCTGCTCGGCGCTCCCGGGGCCGCGCGTCAGCGGGTACTTGGACTCTTCGCTGGGGAACTCCACCTCCACCTTCACCTTCTCCAGGTGGCGCTGCTCGGTGTTGTCGTCGATGGCCGTCTCGATGGCGCCGGGGCAGATCACGTTGATCCGCACGCCGTGCGGCGCCAGCTCGGGCGCCACCATCTTGGTGAACGCCACCTGCCCGGCCTTGGACGACGCGTACGCGGACGCGCCCGTGTTCTTGAAGATGCGCGTGCCGTTGATGGACGAGTTCACGATCACCGAGCCGCCCCGCTTCTTGAGGTGCGGCGTGGCGTACTTCACCGTGAGAAAGGTGCCGGTGAGGTTGATGGAGATGGTCTTCTCCCACTCCTCCGGCTCCAGCTCCTCGATGGGCGCCCACACCCCGTTGACGCCCGCGTTGGCGAACACCACGTCCAGCCGCCCCCACGCGCCGACCACCTCTTTCACGGCGCTCTCCATCTCGTCCGCCTTGCTGACGTCGGCGAGCACCGCCATCGCCTCGCCGCCCGCCTTTTCGATCTCCTCCACCACGGGATCGAGGTTCTCGCGGTGGCGGCCCAGCACGGCCACCTTGGCGCCCTCCTTGGCCATCAGCAGGGCGGAGGCGCGGCCGATCCCTTCGCCGCCCCCCGTGATCAGCGCCACCTTTCCTTCGAGCTGCATCGCGGTATCTCCCGTTTCAGTGTCCGCCGCCGCGCGGTGAGATTTCCGTGCCTGGGGCTCACACAGAGGCACAGAGACACGGAGAAGAACTTCAGAGCGCGAACCGCCGGATGGCCTCGTAGCGCGGCGGGCCCGCGCCCAGGTGGCTGCGGAAGAGAACCACCTCGCCCACATCCATCCTCCCGCCGAAGGCCGGGGCGGCGGCGACCGTCTCCTCCAGGTCGCGCGCGGGGTTGAGGCGGCTCACGGTGAGGTGCGGCGAGAAGGGCTTGCGCTCGGCGGGGAAGCCGGCGTGGCGCGCGGCCTCTTCGGCGAGCGCGGCGACGCGCTTGAGGTCGGCGGCGCCCTCGTCCACCCCCACCCAGAGCACGCCGGCGCGGCGGGGGCGCGGGAAGGCGCCCAGGCCGCCCAGCCGCAGCGCGAAGGGCGGGCCCAGCGGGGCGGCCTCCAGCGCTTCCACCAGGCGGCGGTGCTGCTCCGCGTCGGTGTCGCCCAGGAAGCGGAGGGTGAGGTGCCAGTTGGCGGGCACCACGGCGCGCCCGGGGACGCCGGCGGGGAAGGCGCGGCGCAGGTGGGCGGCCAGCGCCTCGCGGAGCTCCGCGTCCAGCGGGACGCCCAGGAACAGCCGGCCTGCGGTCATGGGATGCGGGGTGCGGGGAACGTACGCGCGGGTCGGCGGTACGACACAGCACGCCCCGTTCCCGCCGTGCTGGCGCGAAGTGCGCAAGTATGGCAGCGGCAACACGGTATGCGTGTTGCATGGTTCGGGGCGCATGGAAGGGGAGTAGCCACGCGGGAGCCGACAGCCCGCGTGACCGGATCGTCAAGACTGCGCCCCCGGGCGCACGGTCCGGTCAGGCTCCACGGTGAGCCAGGCGAGACCTTCGCGATGTAGCCGGTGCGCGAGCACCGGCCGCGCGAAGGTCTCGCCTTCGCGCGTAGGGCACCCACGAGGAGCGGGAGCGATGAACAACGTAAAGGTCTTCGGGCTGATGGCCGGGCTCACGGCGCTGTTCGTGATGGCCGGCGGGGCGATGGGCGGGCAGGGCGGGATGATGATCGCGCTGGTGATGGCCGCGGCGATGAACTTCTTCGCCTACTTCGCGTCGGCCAAGATGGTGCTGCGCATGTACAACGCGCAGGTCGTCACCGCCGCCGAAGCGCCCGAGCTGTACGAGATGGTGGACCGGCTGCGCCAGCGCGCGGGGCTCCCCATGCCTACCGTGGCCATCGCGCCGCACATGCAGCCCAACGCCTTCGCCACGGGCCGCAACCCGGAGAACGCGGTGGTGTGCGTCACCGAGGGGATCGTGCAACTGGTGACGCGCGACGAGCTGGAAGGGGTGATCGCGCACGAGCTGGCGCACATCAAGAACCGCGACATGCTGCTGCAGACCTTCACCGCCACCATCGCCGGCGCCATCTCCAGCCTGGGCCAGATGTGGATGTGGAGCGCCATCTTCGGCGGCAGCGACGACGAGGAGGGGGGCAACCCCATCGGGGCGATCCTGATGATGATCCTCGCCCCCATCGCGGCCGGGATCATCCAGATGGCCATCTCGCGCCAGCGCGAGTTCCTGGCGGACGCGGTGGGCGCGCAGATCAGCGGGCGCCCGCTGTCGCTGGCCCACGCCCTGCGCAAGCTGGAGGCGGGTGCGGAGCGCATCCCCATGCACGTGTCGCCCTCGGCGGCGCCGCTGGCGCAGGTGAACCCGCTCTCGTCGATGCACGGCGGCGGCTTCTCGCGGCTCTTCTCCACGCACCCGCCCACCGAGGAGCGCGTGGCGCGCCTGGAGGCGCTGGCGAGGGGAAGTGCGTGAGTGCGTGGAGTGCGTGAGTGCGTTGGGGCGCTGAGAGGGCCCCCTCCCCCCGTCCCCCTCCCCCGCGTGCGGGGGAGGGGGCGCATTCGCGGTGTAGGCGCGGCGATGGGCCGCGTGTGGTGCCGCGGTTCAGGTGAACCGCGGGGCGCGAGGGTAACGGGCGCGGCTGGATGGCTGGAGTGCGCCCCCCTCCCCCACGCTCCCCCGCACGCGGGGGAGGGGGGTCGGGGGGGTGGGGGCCTTCGCAGGCGCCAGCGTAGTCCCACGCACTCACGCACTCACGCACTTCCGTTCACGCACTCTCTGGCCCGAATCCGGCGTGCCCCGCACCGACGTATCGTAGGGTAACCATCCACCGAAGGCCGTCCATGCTGATCCGCAAGCCCGACGACATCCCGTCTTCCGAGATCACGCCGGAGAGCGTGTACGTGAACCGGCGCTCCTTCATCGGGACGGCGGCGGCGGCGGCGCTCGCGTCCGTGGTGGCGCCCGCGTCGCTGGCCGCGTGCGCGGACGCGGAGGGGGCGCAGGACAAGGCGAACACGTACGAAGAGATCACCCAGTACAACAACTTCTACGAGTTCGGGGTGGACAAGGAAGACCCGGCCCGCCTGGCGCCGCGCCTCCTGCGCACCCGCCCGTGGACGGTGAGCATCGAGGGGCTGTGCCGCAAGCCGGGGCGCTACGCCTTCGACGACCTGGTGCGCGCCAACCGCGTGCAGGACCGCACCTACCGCCTGCGCTGCGTGGAGGCGTGGTCGCTGGTGGTGCCCTGGCAGGGCATCCCGCTGCGCGACGTGCTGGCCCGCGCGGAGCCCGCCCCCAATGCCCGCTTCGTGGAGTTCACCACCCTCCACGACCCGCGGCAGATGCCGGGGCAGCAGCGCGGCGTGCTCGAATGGCCGTACGTGGAGGGGCTGCGGCTGGACGAGGCCATGCACCCGCTCACGCTGCTCGCCACCGGCCTCTACGGCAAGGCGCTCCCGGCGCAGAACGGCGCGCCGCTGCGGCTGGTGGTGCCCTGGAAGTACGGCTTCAAGTCCATCAAGAGCATCGTCAAGATCCGCTTCACGGACCGGCAGCCGCGCACGGCCTGGAACGTGTCCGCGCCCAGCGAGTACGGCTTCTACGCCAACGTGAACCCGCAGGTGGACCACCCGCGCTGGAGCCAGGCGCGCGAGCGCCGCATCGGCACCTACCTGCGCCGGCCCACGCTGATGTTCAACGGCTACGGCGAGCAGGTGGCGTCGCTGTACCGGGGGATGGACCTGCGGAGGTACTACTAGGTGGCGCCAGCCCGGCTGGTGAAGCCGGCGGCGTGGCTCCTGGGGCTCACGCCGCTGGCCGTGCTGGGCGCCGGCGGGATCGGGGTGGACCCCATCGATACGGTGACCGACCTCACCGGCTGGTGGGCGCTCACCCTGCTGATGTGCTCGCTGGCCATCACCCCGCTGCGGCGCCTCACGGGGTGGAACGCGGTGATCGGCGCGCGGAAGATCCTGGGGAACTTCTCCTTCTTCTACGCCGTGCTCCACTTCGCCATCTACCTGGTGGACCAGTCGTTCTCCTGGGGCTTCATCGTGGCCGACGTGGTGGAGCACCCCCGGATCGCGGTGGGGTTCGTGGCGCTCCTCATCCTCCTTCCGCTGGCGCTCACGTCCACCAAAGGGGCCATCCGGCGGATGGGGAAGCGCTGGCAGAAGCTGCACCGTCTGGTGTATGTTGCCGCCGGGCTGGGCGTGCTGCACTTTTTCCTGCTGGTGAAAAAGGACGTGCGGGAGCCGCTGGTGTTCGCGGGGGTGTTCGCGGGGCTCATGGCCTTCCGCTACGAGCTCGTGGCCGGCGGCAAGCGCCCGCGGGCCCCGCGTGAAACACCCGGCGCGCGCACGCCGTAGCACGGCGAACCGAGCCGCATCCGTAAACCGAAGGAGACCGCCATGGGCCCCGAGCTCGCCCCCATGATCGTGATGACCACGGGCATCATCACCACCGGCGCCGTGCTCATCCTGCGTCCCATCTCCAAGCGCCTGGGACGCCTGCTGGAGGTGATGGCGGAGCAGCGGCTGAAGCCCGCCCCGCCGCCCCCGCCCGTGGACATGTCGCAGATCCGCGACCTGCTCTCGGGGATCGACCACCGCCTCTCCGTGATGGAGGAGCGGCAGGACTTCGCCGAGGCGCTGCTGTCGTCGGGCGAGGCGCGTCCGCTGGGCGTGCCCGCGCCGCAGGAACGCAACTGACCCAACAGCAAGGCACACAGAGGCACAGAGACACGGAGAGGAGCCTCTCTCCGTGTCTCTGTGCCTCTGTGTGAGACGATTTCATGAGCCGCCGCACGCGCCTCTTCCTCCACGAGCTCCGCGCGCTGGCGTGGGTGGCCGGGCCCATCATGGCCAGCCAGCTCGGCGGGATCGCCATGAACACCACCGACACCATCATGGTGGGCCCCCTGGGCGCCACCGCGCTGGCGGCGGCTGGGCTCGCCAGCGCCGTTCAGTTCACCCTCATCGTGATGTGCAACGGGGTGGTGATGGGGATGATCCCGCTGGTGAGCCAGGCGTTCGGCGCGGGCGACCGGGGGGAGTGCCGGCGCGTGCTGGTGCAGGGGCTGTGGGTGGCCCTCGCGCTCTCCATCCCGGCCACGCTCGTCTCCCTCTCCGGCCGGCGGCTGGCGCTGCTGCTGGGGCAGGCGCCCGAGGTGGCGCTGCTGGCGGGAGACTACCTCACCGCTCTCGCCGCGGGCGTGCTGCCGCTGATGCTCTTCATGGCCTTCCGCCAGTACCTGGAGGGGATGGGCGTCACCCGCGCGGCCATGTGGATGACGCTGGCCGGGGTGATCCTGAACATCATCGCCAACCACGCGCTGATCTGGGGCGTGCCCGGCGTGGTGCGTCCGCTGGGGGTGGTGGGCTCCGGCCTGGCCACCTCGGCGGTGCGCTGGGCGATGCTGGTCGGGATGGTGGTCTACGTGCTGCGCAGCCCGGGGCTCCAGCCCTTCCGCGGCGTGTCGCTGCGGCCCGCCGCGGACCGGCTGCGGCGCATCCTGGGGCTGGGGGTGCCCGTGGGCGCGCAGCTCGGCGCCGAGGTGGGGATCTTTGCCCTCTCGGCGGTGATGATGGGGTGGCTGGGCCCGGTGCAGCTCGCCGCGCACCAGGTGACCATCAACATCGCGACCACCACCTACATGGTGCCGCTGGGTGCCAGCATCGCGGGCTCCATCCGCGTGGGGCAGCACCTGGGCGCGGGCAGCCGGCGCGCGGTGCACCGGGCCGCGCTCGCCACCTACGTGCTCGCGCTCGGCTTCATGGCGTGCTGCGCCCTCTTCTTCGTCGCCGCGCCCGAGGCGGTGATCGGCCTCTACACGCGCGACCCCGAGATCGTGAGGATCGGGAGCACGCTCCTCCTCCTCGCCGCCCTCTTCCAGCTCTTCGACGGCGCCCAGGCCGCCGGCATCTGCGTGCTGCGCGGCGCGGGCGACACGCGCATCCCCATGTGGTTCACCCTGGTGGGCTACTGGGGCGTGGGCTTTCCCGTGGGGTACCTGCTGGGCTTCCGCACGCCGCTGGCGCACACCGGCATCTGGCTGGGCCTCACCACGTCGCTCGCGGTGGTGGCGCTGATGATGGCGCTGCGGGTGAGGCACGTGCTCTGGGCGCCGCGCGCGGGCTGAGCGGGCGGTTGAAACCGCTGCAACGACCACACGAAGTCCCCCTGCGGGGACTACAGGGTTTCCGCTCGCGCCGAAGCTCTATTCCGCGCAGGGGCCTGGCGAGTGAACTCGCGGCAACAAAAGCACCAAGCCCGCCTCCGCGGACTGGTGCTGACGGTTCAGCCGGAACCGTGTAGTCCCCGCAGGGGGACTTCGTGTAGTTGTTGCAGCGACTTCAGTCGCCCGTCAGAAGGCCGGGACCAGCGCCTTGCGGGAGGCGAGGGCGGGGCGGGCGTGCCACTCGTGGGCCGTGCTGCGCATGAGGAGGGCGCAGTCGAAGGCGATGGAGCCCTCGGGGAAGCGCGCGCGGTCGTCGAAGAAGCTGCTCTCCACCACGTCCACCTCCAGCGGCTCCACGCTCCACCCCTCGGTGCGCAGCTCCATCCCCTCGAAGCCGGCGAGGTCGCCGCGCGGGGAGTAGCCCAGGCCGCCCTGCTGGAAGAACTCCGAGGCCTCCCAGAACGAGGCGAACACCGAGCCCCGCGGCAGCGCGCGCGCCACCTGGCCGCGCACGGCGATGCGCGTCTCGCCGTCGCGGCTGCGCACGGCCACGCTCAGCCCGCGGTCCCACTCGCGCACGTCGAAGCGCGCGCGGCGCTGCACGCCGGGAAAGAGCCGCCCGCCCGCCAGCACGTTGAGCCCGCTGGAGGTGTCGCGCCGGGGGACGTAGACGCCCTGGCACACGCCGTCTTCGCCGTCCCACTCCACGGCGATGCGGTGCGCCGCGTTCTCCGAGCCGATCCCCACCAGCGCCGGGAGCCCGCGCGGCCTCACGGCGCGCAGCCGGATCAGGCAGATCCCCGCCACGGCCTGGCCGCGCACCAGGCGGGGCCGGAACGGCTCCGGGAGGATCTCCCGCAGCGCATCCGGCTCCACCCGGTAGTTCACCAGGACGCGCCGCTCGATCCAGCCTGCCACGACGGGGCTCTTCATTCGCTAGGCAGAGGGTTCAGAGAAGTAAGGAGGCGTGTGAAGCGTAGCCGCGCGCGAGCCGCCGCGTCAACAGTCTCACACAGAGACACGGAGGCACAGAGACGACTTCATCTCTGTGCCTCCGTGTCTCTGTGTGAGGATTGCGTTGGGGGCGGGGCGGGCGTATGCTCTCGGCCCGCCGACTTTCGCAAACACCAGAACAACGCACCATGAAGCGCTTCGCCGCGTACGATCCGCCCGAGTACCACAACTGGCAGGCGGACCCCGAGACCATGCGCGACTTCCGCGCGCGCATCGACGCGGACCCGGAGCGTCGCGAGGTGGTGCGCGGGATCGGGGAAGACGACCTGCTGGCCATGTACGCGGGGCTCCTGCGCAACCGGCTCCACGAGATCGCGCTCAAGCGGTGGGTGAAGAGCGGGGTGATCTCCAAGGCGTGGCTGGGCGTGGGCGAGGAGGCGGCCACCATCGGGCCGGTTCACGCGCTGCGCAGGTCCGGCCCCGGGCGCGACGTGGTGGCGCCCATGATCCGCAACTGCGGCGCCTGCCACGAGTTCGGGATGCCGGTGGCCGACATCTTCCGCACCTACCTGGGCACGGGCGACGCGCCGGCGGGGGGGCGCGACCTGCACGTGGGCGACCTGGACTACGGGGTGCTCGCCCCCATCTCGCACGTGGGCGACGTGGTGCCGGTGATCGCGGGCGTGGCGCTCGCCTTCCAGATCCGCGGCGAGGACCGCGTGGGGATGACGTGGATCGGCGACGGCTCCACCAAGACGGCGGCGTTCCACGAGGGGATCAACCTGGCGGCCGTGCGGCGCCTCCCGGCCCTGTTCATCATCCAGAACAACCAGATCGCGCTGGGCACGCGCCTCAAGGTGCACGCGGCGGGCTCCTTCCACGACTGGCCGGCGATGTACGGAGTGGCCGGCGCCGTGTTCGACGGCAACCACGTGCTGGACGCCTTCGCCGCCACCCGCCTGGCCGCCGACCGCGCCCGCGCCGGCGAGGGCGTCACCCTGCTGGTGGCCGAGACCTTCCGCATGGGCGGCCACGCCACCCACGACGAGCGCGAGGCCCGCGCCCTCTTTGAGCCGGAGCTCTTCCAGACGTGGGGCCGCCGCGACCCGGTGGGGATGTTCGAGACGTGGCTGGTGGACGAGGGCGTCGACCGCTCGCGCCTGGAGTCCATCGAAGCCGACGTCACCGCCGAGGTGGACACCGCCGCCGAGGCCGCGCTCAAGAGCCGCGAGGGAAACATGCCCATCGCCGACACGGCGGCGAGCGGCGCATACGCCTGATCTCACACAGAGACACAGAGGCACAGAGAAAGAACATCTTCTCTGTGCCTCTGTGTCTCTGTGTGAGCCCCGTCTTTCAGCGTGGGATCGCCGCGTCCGCGGGCAGAGCGGCCTCCGCGTCCTGCTCGTCGTGGATGGAGCGCACGATGTGCGTGGCCATCGCGTCCAGCGCCGAGCGCGAGGGGACCTCGGCGTCGGGATCGGGGAGCTGCAGCGGGAACGGGGCGCCGTGCGGCACCGGGATCAGGTGCAGGTGGAAGTGGAACACGTCCTGCCCGCCGTCCGCGCCGTTGGGCGAGAACAGGTTGATGGCGCGGCACCCGGTGGCGCGGCGCAGCCCAGGGAGGATGCGCTTGGCCACGGCGAAGGTGCGCGTGGCGAGCTCTTCCGGCACGTAGAACAGGTTCTTGTGGTGCGCCTTGGGAACCACCAGCACGTGCCCGCGGTGGAGCGGCTGTACGTCCAGGAAGGCGATCACCTCTTCGTCTTCGTGGATGATGCTCACCGTTTCGTCGCCGCCGATGATCCGGCAGAAGACGCAGGTGGGGTTCTGGTTGGGATCTGCCACGCGGCCTCCGGGCGCTGAAACGAATGGGAAGGAGCGCGGCCCGGCACCCGCCGCCCGCGCGCTCCCCGCGCGTTTGCAAGAGGCAGGCCCGCCCCGGCACGGCGCGAGGGTTGCCAGCGACCCCGCGCACGGGCGAGATTGGCGCCCGCCGTTCGCCCAGCCACACTCCTACGCGCAAGATGCCGAACACGCGAGCCATCCGCGGGGCCAGCGAAGACAAGCCGAGCGTGACCCCCCTGTTCCCCCTCCTCCTCCTGGAGACGCTGCGGGACATGGACCGGCCCGAGGAGCTGCTGGAGGGGGAGGACCTCACGGCCAGCATGCCGCGCCGCCTGGGGCTCAGCGACGTCGTCTTCGCGCAGATCCACCGCTTCCGCGGCGAGGTGCGCCGCAAGCGCCCGCAGACCGCCGCCACCGTGGAAGACCTGATCCGCCTGGTGATCAAGCGCCACGACGCGGACGAGATCTTCCAGGAGGCCGGCCGCCGCGTGGCCCGCCGCATCTGGGAAGAGCGCTCGGGGCCCGCGCGCCGCGTGGTGCGCATCCTTCCCCCCGCGCTCGCCGTGCGCAGCGCCCGGCGCGCCGCCCGCCGCCTCCTGCGCCAGTTGCAGGGCACGGCGTGGCTGGAGGTGCGGGGAAGGCCCGCCACCGTGCGCATGGTGGGCGCCCTCACCTACCGGGCGGACCCGGGGGGCGCCGCCTGCGCCTTCTACGCGGGCGCCCTCTCCGAGCTCTTTCGCGAGTACACGGGCCGCGAGCACCCGGTGAGCCACCCGAGCTGCCAGGCCCGCGGCGCCGAAGCCTGCGAATGGACGGTGGGATGAAGAAGAGGCACGGAGAGAATTTCTCCGTGCCTCTTCGCCTTCTGGACCGCCTTCCCGCTTACGGCGTCGCCCCCAGCAGGGTGATGTCGTAGATCAGCGTGGAGTTGGGCGGGATGTCCACGAAGCCCGTGCCCGCCGCCTGGCGCGACGCCGAGCCGTAGCCCAGCGAGGGCGGGATGATCAGCCGCCGCGTGCCGCCTTCCATCATCCCCAGCACCCCTTCCTCCACACCGCGCACGGGGATCTGCTTCACGCCCGGCACGAAGAAGCCGGCCTGGCCCGTGAGGGTGCTGTCGAACACGGCGCCGTTCTGCAGGCGGCCCACCGTTTTGACGGTGACGCCCTTGCACGGCGAGGCCGTCACCCCGGAGCCCAACTGCAGGTCGCGGTAGCGGAGGCCGGTGGTGGTGGTCACCGTGTCGCCGCGGGTGCTGGCGGTCTCGTTGGAGATGGGCTCGCAGAAGATGCCGGTGGAGTCGTTTGCCTCGCACGCGAGTGCGGTGGCGCAGACGCACAGGGCGCCGAACAGCTTGAGGGCTCGCATGGCGTTACGTGGGGCGAGGGGTGGCGCCCGGCGCGGGACCGGGCCTGGTGTACGGAGAACGATCCAGCCGGGTGCATTTTGACACCGCGGCTACTCCTCGAAGGGCCCGCCGCGCATCTTCTTGATCTGCGACCGCTGCTTCTTGGCGCGCAGCCGCGCCTCGGCGGCGCCGCGGGGAGGGCGGGTCTTCTTCCGCTTCTTGGGCACCACCAGCGCCTCGCGCAGCAGCTCCGCGAAGCGCTCCGTGACCGCCTCCTTGTTCTGATACTGGCTGCGGTGGTCGCTGGCCGCAAGGAGCAGCGTTCCCTCGCCGCTGATGCGGTTGGCCAGCTTCCCGCGGATCAGCGCCCGCTGCTCGTCCGTCACGCTGGGCGACGCGTCCACGTCCCACACCAGCTCCACGCGCGTGGAGCTGGTGTTGACGTGCTGGCCGCCCGGCCCGCCCGAGCGCGTGGCGCGGTAGGTGAGCTCCGCGCGCGGGATCCACAGGCCGTCGTTCACGGCGATCAGGCCATCGTCGCTCATGGGCGCGGCTACGGCTCCACCTCGAGCACCGTGATGTCGAAGATGGTGGTGGAGTTGGCGGGGATCCCCGAGAAGGTGCCGCGGGCCGGCTGCGCCTCTGCCCCGTAGCCCAGGCTGGCCGGGATGATCAGGCGGCGCACGCCGCCCACCTTCATCCCCACCACGCCCTGCTCGAAGCCCGCGATGAGCGGCTCCACGCCCGGGGTGAACGGGTAGTAGGCGTTGGTGGGCACGCTGTCGAACACGGCGCCCGTCTCCAGCCGGCCCACGTAGCGCACCGCCACGCCGCGGCAGCTCTCCACCACGGTCCCGGTGCCGACCGTGAGGTCCACGTAGCGGAGGCCGCTGGCGGTGAGCACCGTGTCGCCGCGGGTGGACGCGGTGGCGTTGGTGACGTCGCGGCAGCCTGAGCCGACTGGGTCGTTCTCGCACGCGGCGGCGACCGCGCACAGGGTTGCGAGCGCAAGGAAGCTGCGAACGCGCATGGGTCCTCCGGGGGAAGCGCGTGGGGAGGGGCAGGGGGGTGCATCCGGCACTTCCGGACGCCACCGCCAGAACCGGGCCGGAGGCAGGGGCACGCTCCTCGCAAAGGAGCGCGCGTGTCAACCGCAGCCTGCAAGGGAACGAATGAGCCAGCCTCCCGTCAATACCCCCCGTCCCGTGGTGCGCGCCGCCGCACCCCGCCACTACCACCTGATCGGCATCGCCGGCACCGCCATGGCGTCGCTCGCCGGGCTGCTGCGCGCCGCCGGGCACACGGTAACGGGCTCGGACGAAAACGTGTACCCGCCGATGTCGGACCAGCTTCGCGAGCTGGGGATCCGCTACGCAGAGGGGTACGGCGCCGCCAACCTGGAGCCGCGCCCGGACTGGGTGGTGGTGGGCAACGCCATCTCGCGCGGCAACGAGGAGCTGGAGGCGGTGCTGGACCAGCGCCTCCCCTACACCTCGGCCGCGGCCACCATCAAGGAAGAGTTCCTCCGCACTCGGCTGCCGCTGGCGGTGGGGGGCACGCACGGCAAGACGACCACCACGTCGCTGCTGGCGTGGGCGCTGGAGTCGGCGGGGCTCAACCCGTCGTTCCTCATCGGCGGGGTGGCCGAGAACTTCGGCACCTCGTTCCGCCTCACCGACTCGCCCTGGTTCGTGATCGAGGCCGACGAGTACGATACCGCGTACTTCGACAAGGGGCCCAAGATGTGGCACTACCTCCCCTACGCGGCCATCGTGAACAACGCGGAGTTCGACCACGCGGACATCTACCGCGACGAGGAGGCGTACCGCTTCGCCTTCGCGCGCTTCATCAACCTGGTGCCCCGCAACGGCACGCTGGTGGCGGGGTGGGACTCGCCCATGGTGCGCGACCTGGCGCCCAAGTCGTTCGCCCCGCTCCAGTCGTTCGGCTACGCGGACGGCGAGGTGGCCGGCGACGGCGAGCACCCGCGCTGGACGGCGCGCGACGTGGAGTTCGGGCCGGAGGGCACGCGCTTCACCGCCGTTCACGACGGCGAGGTGTGGGGCGTGGTGGAGACGCCGGTGACGGGCGCCATCAACGTGAGGAACATCCTGGCCGTGATCGCCGTGGCCGAGTTCATCGGCGCGGACCGGGCGGGGGTGCTGGAGGGGCTGCGCACCTTCCGCAGCGTCAAGCGGCGCATGGAGGTGCGGGGCGAGGCGCGGGGCGTGACGGTGATGGACGACTTCGCCCACCACCCCACCGCCGTGCGCGAGACCATCGAGGCGGTGCGCCAGCGTTTCCGCGGCCGGCCGATCGTGGCAGTGTTCGAGCCGCGCTCGTACACGGCGCAGCGCCGCGAATTCCAGGACTCGTACCGCGACGCCTTCGCCGCGGCGGACCGCGTGGTGCTGGCGGGCCTCTTCCACCCCGAGCGCTACACGGCGGACACGGCGCTCAACCCCAACGAGCTGGTGGATGCCTGGCGCGCCACGGGCAAGCCCGCCGACTTCATCCCGGACCCGGACGAGATCGTGCGCCGCCTGGTGCCCGAGCTCAAGGGGAACGAGGTGATCCTGGTGATGAGCAACGGCGGGTTCGGCGGGATCCACGGGAAGCTGCTCGACGCGCTGGCGTAAAAGGGCATCACACAGAGACACGGAGGCACAGAGGAAGAACATCTTCTCTGTGCCTCCGTGTCTCCGTGTGATGCCTAAGACGTTGTCTCGCAAGCGGATGAAACACTTGACGAATTCGGTGGGTGCGGTTAAACTGAGTGGCGTTCAGTAGCAGTTGGTGCTGAGCGATCCCGCCGAAGACGTCCCCATCCCCCGTGAGAGAACCCCATGAAGCGTGCTGCGCCCCTGTTCCTGGCCGGTCTGGCCGGTCTGTCCGCGTGTTCCGATCTCAATCCGGTGGCGGGGCGCGGCGCGCTCGGCCCCGGTGCAGTCGCGGTGAATGCCAGCGCGGCGGACGAGGAAATCGTCCCCGGGCAGATCATCGTCCGCTTCCGTCCGGGCGCGGCGCGCTCGGAGGTCGCCGAGCAGCACCGCGCGCGCAAGAAGGCGGACATGCTCCTGGAGCGCACCGAGATCCTGGAAGTTCCGGTGGGGGAAGAGGCGGAGATCGCCGCGCAGCTCTCCAACAACCCGAACGTCGAGTTCGCCGAGGTGGACCGGATCGCCAAGGTGGGCCCCTGTGAAGTGGCCACCTCCTGCACCCTTCCGGACGGGCAGTTCTTCGCCTACAAGTGGGACCTGCACAACACCGGCATGGTTCTCTCGCAGGCCAGCACCAAGGCGGACGCGGACGTGGACTGGGCGGAGACGTTCGACTACCTGGGCGGCAACGCCTTCGCCGGCTCGGCGGTGATCGGCGTGCTGGACACGGGCATCCGCTCCACCCACTCGCAGTTCGCGGGGAAGATCCTGGGCGGGCGCCGCTTCCTGAACGACGGCGTGGCCGTCACCAACTACAACGACGACCACAGCCACGGCACGCACGTGGCCGGCATCGCGGCCGGCATCGGCACCTCGGCGGTGCCGGGCGTGGCGTACGGGCGCAACATCAAGATCCTCGTCGGCAAGGTGTGCAACTCGGCGGGCACCTGCCCGTCTTCGGCCACGGCCGACGGCATCGTGTGGATGGCGGACAACGGCGCCAACGTCATCAACATGAGCCTGGGCAGCTTCGGCGGTAACCCGGACGGCAGCGGCTCGGCCGCCCAGCTTGCGGCCCTGCGGTACGCCGCCAGCAAGAACGTGCTGCCGGTGTGCGCCACGGGGAACGACGACGGCAAGGCGGCGTACGGCGGCGGCGTGGGCTACCCGGCGCGCTTCGACGAGTGCATGGCGGTGGGCGCCACCAATTGGGGCGACACCAAGGCCAGCTACTCCAACTACGGCCCGCAGATCGAGATCTCCGCTCCGGGCGGCGACGGCAACCCGCTCAACACGGGGAACAGCCTGATCCTTGCCGCGAGCAACGCGGGCGACGGCTCGTTCGGCTTCAAGGCCGGCACGTCGATGGCGACCCCGCAGGTGGCCGGCCTGGCCGCGCTGCTGTACGCCACGGGCACCCGCGACGCCGCGGCGATCCGCCAGCGCATCAAGGAGACCGCCGACGACCTGGAAGCTCCGGGCTGGGACAACCGCACCGGCGCGGGCCGCATCAACACCTACCGCGCGCTCACGGGGCAGAACCCGAACGCGGCGCCGGTGGCCGTTCCGGTGAACGCCGCCACGGGCAACAAGGGCGTCGCCATGGCCTTCGACGGCAGCACGTCCAGCGACCCGAACGGCAGGGTCATCAAGAGCTACGCCTGGAACTTCGGCGACGCGAGCTCGGCGGACAACACGGCCACCACGGCGCAGGCCACGCACACCTACCTGCGCGCCGGCACCTACACCGTGTCGCTGACGGTGACCGACGCCGCCAACCTGACGGACACCCGCACCAGCACGGTGGTGATCGCCAACATCGCCCCCGGCATCTCGGCCCTCGCCGGCGCCACGCTGCTGCAGGGTGAGAGCTACGCCGCCGCCGGCTCCTTCGCCGACGCGGACCCGGACAACTGGACGGCGACGGTGGACTACGGCTTCGGCTCGCAGCCGCTGGCGCTGGACGGCAAGAGCTTCTCCCTCAGCAACCGCTACACCGACGCCGGCACGCACACGGTTACCGTGACGGTGCGCGACGACGACGGCGGGGTGGGCTCCGGCACGGCGACGGTGACCGTGTGGACGCCGCAGCAGGCGATCGGGGCCACGCTGCTCCGCAGCGTCAGCGACGCCGGCCTCCCCAACGGCATCACGACGGCCCTCTCGGCCACGCTGAACGCGGCGCAGGCCTCGCTCGCCCAGGGCAGCCTGAGCGCCGCGAACGGACAGATGCAGGCGTTCCTCAACCAGGTCAACGCCATGTCCGGCGGCCGCCAGCTCACCCCGGCGATGGCCGCGAGCCTCAACGCCCAGGCCGCCCGCGTGATCGCCAGCATGAACCGGTAACCTGACGGGCAGGGCTCACACAGAGACACAGAGGCACAGAGAAGATGTTCTTTCTCTGTGCCTCTGTGCCTCTGTGTCTCTGTGTGAGCCAAATCAGCTCAACCGCCGCGCGACGCGGGCCGCTCCCAGTCGGGCAGGTGGTTCAGGAGGTAGTCGATCCCGAACACGTGCCGCCGGTGGTCGTCGTCGCCGCGGAAGACGACGGCGCTCCACCCGCGCATCCCCGTGGGCGTGTAGCGCCGCCCGCGCATGGTGAGCTTCTGGCCGGAGATGGCCTTGATCAGCACCCGCTCGTAGCGGCTGCGCGACAGCTCGCGCTCGGGGAACAGGTTGTCCCAGGTGCAGAGCCGCCCCACGTCCTCGTACTCCTCCGGCCGGTCGTCCAGGTCCAGCAGCGAGGGCGCGCGCCCGCGCATCACCGAGCCGATGAGGCGGAAGGTGAACGGGTCCGAGATGCGCCGGATGGGGTGCCAGAAGTGCTTCACCGTGAGCCCCGCGATGGCGCGCAGGCTCAGCTTGCGCCCGTCGCGCGTGGTCCAGAGCGGCGCGTCCACGTCCGCCTGGAAGGGGTTGGTGGGGAAGGTGTCGTGGCGCGCCAGCCACCCCTTGCGCGAGGTGTGGGGGATGGGCCGGTACCCGCTCAGCACGGGAAGGCTCATCCGATCAAGCATCTCCAGCTCGAACGAGGGCCAGGTCATCACCTCGCGCACGATGCCGGCGATCAGCGTGCCCGTGGCGATCATCAGCGACGCGCTGGGGGTGAAGTCGGCCGTGATCTCGATGCGGTCGCCGCGCGGGCGCACCCCCACCCCGGTGGAGCGGCGGTTGGCCGCCAGCATCATCACCGGCGCGGGGAGGATGTACGACAGCAGGAGCGCCAGCTTGTGCACCGTGCGGCTGCGCCCCTGCTGGGCGCGCGGGAGCTCGAACGACACGTTGTAGTGCGTGCTGAACCCCACCAGCTTCACGTTGTGCCCCTTGCGCTGCTCCCACGCGTCGAGCTCGCCGCGCAGGTACAGGATGCTCTCCCACAGCGAGCGGCCGGCGCGCGCCGCGCACCCGCGCTCGATCTCGATGACCGGCGTGGCCACCTCGATGACGCCCGTGTCGAAGTAGACCGCCCCGCCCGTGGGGAGGTGGTACGAGGTGCCCACGCGGTGCATCAGGTTGCCGCGCACAAAGGCGCGCGGGTCTCCGAACACGTCTTCCGGCCTCACCGGCTCGTCGTTCACGAGCACGGAAAACTCCGCCTCCATCCCGATGGCGGCGAGCTGAAGCCGTTCGGTGCCCGCCGCTCCCGTCGCCGAAGTCCCGGCGCCTTTCTTCGTCTCTATGCTCATTGCGCCCCAACCTCGGCGGTTCTGGTATCGTCCGTCTCACGGTCCGGCAACGGCTCCGCGTCTTCCTCTCCCGGAGCGTCCGAGGGAACCACTACCGTGTAGCCAAGGTCCAGGTGAAGCTGGTCGTCCGTCTCGCCCACGCCGTGCCCCCACGGCAGGGCCCGGATCCCCGGGAGCACCTTTTGCGCGATGCGCCCGTAGCGGGTGATGTTGCGCTCGTCGTCCAGCCAGTCGTCGCCGATGCGGTAGATGTTGGCCGCCATGCCCCACAGGTGCGGCGACGCGTGGCCGGACAGGCGGTGCGCCGGCGAGCGGTAGCCGCCGTTGGCCGCCACGTGCACGTACGTCCCCACCTCCTGCCGCAGCAGCTCCAGGTACGCCGCCAGCAGCGACACCGCGCAGGGGATGTAGCGGGGCCACGAAGCCCGCAGCAGCTCCGTCTCCCGCACGTCCACGTTGATGAACTCCCACAACTGGAAGTGCGGGGCCAGTTGCGTGTCCAGCGCCACGTCCCACGAGGGGATCTCGTAGAAGAAGCGCGGGAGGCGGCGGAAGCGCCGCGTGCGGTCCCTCATCAGCTCGCCGGGGCGCAGCACGGCGCGGTACTCGGCGCCCAGCGTGGTCCCGTCCACCATCCTGAGCACCGTCGCGTCAGGCATTCTTCTTCCCCGCGGCGGTCAGGTGGTTGTAGACCGCGCGCGAGATGCGGGCGATGGTGTCGTGCCGGCCGCTGGCGCCCGGCTCCCATTCGGTGAGCACGGTGATGGCGTACGGCTTTCGGCCGGGAAGGTACACGATGGCGGCGTCGTGCGCGACGGTGGAGATCTCCCCCGTCTTGTTGGCCACCTTGGCCCCGTCCGGCACGCCGGCCGGGATGCCGCTGCGGAACTCCTGCTCGTGCATGATCTCCAGCATCCGCGCCGATGCCTCCACCGAGAAGGCGGTCCCTTCCTCGATGTGGCGCAGCGTCTTCACCATCCCCCGGGCGGTCACGCGGTTGCTGATCCCCGCGTCGAACGCCGCGTTGTCTTCCACCCCGCGCTCCAGCTCCACCCCGTCGATCTCCAGCTCCCGCACGGAGGCGCGCAGGGCGTCCAGCCCCACCAGGTCCACCAGGAGGTTGGTCGCCAGGTTGCTGCTGGTCACGATCATGTGGAAGCACAGCTCGTCCACCTTCATGGTGCGCCCCAGGTGCTGGGGGACCACGGAGTTGGCGTCGCGCGATGCTTCCACGCGAAAGGGGGCGCCGCTGGCCACGCTCAGGAAGCGGTTCCGGACGTGCACCCGGCTCTCGCGGGCCAGGTCGCCACGGTGGATCGCCCCGAACACCCCCACCAGGATGGGTACCTTGATGGTGCTGGCGGCGTGGAACCACTCGTCGCCCGCCAGGTCCCACCATTCGCGGGTGTGGTAGTCGAACATGCAGCACGCCACGCGCTCGGCGCCCATGTCCCTGCCAATCTGCTCGACCCGCGCCTGAAGGTCGTCCTGGGCTTCCGTCTCGGCCATGATGCTGGTTGGGGATGTTGCGCGTGCGCCGGCGAGCCGTGCCGCGAGGGGTGGTAGACCGGCGCGCAAACCGCGCGGCAATGCAGGAGTTGCGCCAACAACGGGCTCACACAGAGACACAGAGGCACAGAGGAGATCGCTGAGGCGTCGCCGTGCCGGCACCCCGCGCGCGCAAGGATTGACCTGACGCGTGTCCTCGCCTAATCTGTATCCGCCGACAATAGCACCCCGGTCGTGAGGCCGGTCCGCAAAGCCAGGGGTCTCGTCCCGAGACAGCCCAGTTGCCGAAGCTTCTACAAGACGCCGCTTCAATGCGCCCCGTCACTTCGGAATTCGTGTGCCTCGCCGGCACCCGTCCCCGGAGCGCGGGGCCGTTTCGCATCCGCCTCCGCAGCCCACCCTTCCGCAGGCGCCGCATGGCGACCACTTCGCGACTACTCGGCGGTTTCGCCGTCCTGCTGGCGCTCGCCGCTTGCGACCAGCGTGTTCCCACCGATCCGCTCGCCCCGGCGGGGCCGCGCCGCGCCTTGGACTTCGACACGGCGCAACTGACGCTCGCTGGATATGAGGTGGTCAGCGTCTTCGACGTTCCGGTGAAGATCGATGACGCGTCGGTACCCTGGACGTCGACCGGTGTCACGCTCGCTCCGGGCGAGTATGCGTACCTCGTCCCCGAGGGAGTCGTGTCGTTCTCGCTGAACGATCTCGGGTGGAGCAACTGCGCCGAAGTATTTTACTGGTACTGCGCGAAGCGGAGCGGCTCGGCCGGCCCGGCCGGCGGCGTGGGCGGACCTTCGGGCGGGCACGACGGGCACCTGCGCCTGTTTTACCGGGTAAACGGCGCGGGGACCCCATCGCAGAGCCTGGCCCTCGCGGCCATCGCCAAGGGGCCGGGCACCATCGAGGTCTCCCGCGCCGGGTCCGACGCCTATTGGGACTTCTCGGGCGCGCAGACGGTGCAGATCTGGCGCATGCGCGGAGCCCAGCCCCCGCCGCCTCCCCAACGGGAGCCCCGGATCGCGCTGACCTGTTCCCCGGACCCCGTCGTCCGCGCGCAGGAAATCACCTGCACCGCGAGCAGGGACACCGCGGGCGGGCCGGGTGAGCTCAAGATCATCGGGTGGAGCTTCGAAGGGGAGGAGCGGAAGGATGGTGATGTGACCTCCACCCAATGGCGGGGAGTCATGGTGAAGGACGGCACCGTGCAGGTGCGCGGAACGATTGCTGATCGCGCGGTCGCTCCCGGCAAGGCAAAGATCCGCGTTGAGCGTCGGCAGTGGCCTGTGATGCAGTTGACGAAGCCTCCCAGGGTGGTGGTCACGGTCGATCCATTGAACATGTCCCCGTACCCGCCCGACGCGAATGGGTACGGTCGGTTCATTTTGGTCTCGGACGAATTCACAACCTACTTCGGTGCACTCCCGGTACATGTGATCAACTCTGGCCCGAACGCCGGGCGATCGTTCTTGCCGGATTCGGTTCAGTTGATGCGTCCGAACGTTCATCTCCATCCGGCGCTGTTCGATGTAAATGTCACGGGAACGCTCAGTGCACAGGGCTATTTCCCGTGGAATTACTGGTATGATGACCAGAACGGTAGAGGGTCAGGGACGTGCCGGGAGCGCGATATTGCTGCGTTTCGCGCTTCGGTCCAGCGACATGAAGGAGTCGCGATGCAGGCGAATTCCCACTACGGGAAAGCCAACGAGGCTTTTCGCCAGGCGAAGCTCCATGAAAAGCTCGAGGAATTATCGATCGCGGGCGACGAGGCGGCCCTTCGTAATCAGGCGACGCAGATCTGGAATCGATTCGAGTTCGGTATCCACAACAGGATTCAGCGCCAGTTCGACGCCATTGATACACCTCTTGTGTTCGCGGCGCTCGGATGCACTCTGGACAACAACAAACACGACAGATGATCGAGAACCGGAGCTACAGCATGCGTACCGCAGTTCCCATGATGTGCTTGTTCATCGCAAGCACCCCGGCTGTCGCCCAGGGGATGCCGCCCGACCCTCCGACACCGCACGAGTGCAGGACTGCGGCCAATAAGCTCAATTCCGATCCGCGCTCCGCCGCGCATCGCTGGGCTCTCACCGAGGGGAGGTTGGCCGAGTGCGGAGCCGCTGGGGCAGCAGCCCTCGCGCAGGAGCTTTCCCGGGTCGACGCCGCAGCGGACACGGTCGCCCTGCGCGCCTACTTCTTCGCCGCGTCCGCAAACAGGAGCCGCGAGATCGTGGATGCCGCGCTCGGGGTTGCCGCCAACAGGGCTGCGGGGCCCCGCGCCCGGGCGCTCAGCCTTCACCTGCTCGTTCGCCAGCACAACATACAGGTCGCAATTCCGTGGAATGGTGTTGAGGCGCTCACGCGAGTACGCGGGAAACCCTGCATGCCAGAGCTCGTGTTGCATGCCGAGTACAAGTCGCTGCATGAGCTCCCCACGGACTACCAAACGCGAATCATCCGGGTCCTGGACCAGATCGCCGCAGACGCGACCGAGGCGGCATTCCTCCGGGAACTGTCGAGATGCACAGTAGAAATCATCAGGCACATACGGCCATGGCAATCCGACGGTGACGACCTGTGGGTCGAAGAGCCGGTCGGCACGTGATCGCAACATGCTGAGACGGGGCCGGCGACGATCGCCGGCCCCGCTTCTGTTTTCCCGCATCCGCCGACCCCAGCCGCTACACCCCCACCGGCTCCGCGAGGCGCGCCGGGTAGTGCGACTCCACGTAGTCGTCCAGGATGCGCTTGAACTCTTCGGCGATGTGGAGGGTGACGGTGTGCTCGCCGTTCACGGGGACGGGGGCCTTGGGCTTCTCAAAGATGCCGGGGAGCGAGATGCCGAGGTTGGCGTGCCTCAATTCGCCGGGACAGGGTGAATTGAAGCAGAAGCACTTCGCCCCGTGAAACGGCGCGGATCAACTGGATCACGGTCGTCGCCGCCCGAAAACGCGGCGGCCCCCGGCTCACGTGAGCCGGGGGCCGCCGCGCATACCCGCGGGACGTGTACTTACCGTCCGCGGGCGCGCGCCGCCATGTTGAGGATGTCGTCCAGCGGGTTGCCGTTCCCGTTCAGGTCCAGCATGCCCCCCAGGCCGCCACCGCCCTGCGCACCCGGCGCGCGCGATCCTTGTCCTCCCAGCAGCCCGCCGAGCAGTCCGCCCAGCAGACCCCCGCCCGCCGATGAGGCACCCGCGCCGCCGCCCTGGCGTGCCATGTACCCGGCCACCAGCATGGCAAGGAGCGGCAGCATCCGCTTCAGCAACGCGGGATCGAGCCCGGACTGCGCGGAGGCAGACTGGGCCACGGTGCGGCTCACCTCCCTTGAGCCGAAGATCTGACCCAGCACGGCATCTCCGGGGGCAGCGTCAGTCGGGCCAGGGCTGACGACCTGATCCGCCAGACCCGGGCCGCCGAGCTGGCCGAGCAGGCCGCCGAGTCCCTCCGGGCCATCGGGCGACGACTGTGCCTGCTTCTTGAAGCCGCCGAGGATCGCGGGAAGGAGCGCCGCCGCACCCGCCGACGCCTGTGACTCGGGAATGCCGAGCTGCTGGGCGATGGCGCCGATGCCACCCGCCTGATTCAGGATATCCATCATCTGCATATGGCCGTCCTTCCGCTGCGGGTGGGCCTTCAGTCGAGCAGATCGCCCGGGATGTTGCCGCCGTTGGCCGCGATGCGGGCCAGCACCGTCTTGTGCAGCCACGTGTTCATCTTGGCGGAATCGTCCATCAGCTCGGGCGGGCAGTTCAGCTCCACCGCCAGCTCCTTGCGCGCGGCGAAGCTGCTGTCGATGCCGAGCAGGGTGAGCAGGTCGACGATGGAATACCGCCAGTTGAGCTTCCCCGGGTGTGCCGCCGCACGCTTCTCCAGGTCGGCTACCACGTCCACGACCGCGACGGGCGCGGGGGTTGGGATCGCACCGGCACTCGGGGTCCCGGTAATGGAATCGCCAGCCGGCGAAGGGACGCGGGCCGGAGCGGCGGGGGCAGCCGGAGCAGCGGGAGCTTTCGGGGCTTTCGGATCGGAGCCCAGGCCGAGTGTGGAAAGGATGCTGCCGAAGATGCCCATGACGGTGCCTCCGTATCGTGGGTGACCCAGCCCGCGGACCGATTGTCCGAAAGGTCGGCCTGCCCGCACCGGGCAACCTATCCGGGGCGTTCGTCCCTGTCCATCAGCAATGGCTCGCCGACGCCTCCGGAGCGGCGAAAGCGGGGCCGGCGATCGTCGCCGGCCCCGCTTCCGTTTCCCCGCATCCGCCTGCCCCAGCCGCTACACCCCCGCCGGCTCCGCCAGCCGCGCCGGGTAGTGCGACTCCACGTAGTCGTCCAGGATGCGCTTGAACTCTTCGGCGATGTGGTCGCCCCGGAGGGTGACGGTGTGCTCGCCGTCCACGTAGACGGGGGCCTTGGGCTCCTCGAAGGTGCCGGGGAGGGAGATGCCGAGGTTGGCGTGCTTCGACTCGCCGGGGCCGTTCACCACGCAGCCCATCACCGCCACCTTCATCTCTTCCACGCCGGGATGCGCGTCGCGCCACACGGGCATCTGGTCGCGCAGGTAGGCCTGGATGTCCTCGGCCAGCTTCTGGAAGTAGGTGGAGGTGGTGCGCCCGCAGCCGGGGCAGCTCGTGACCTGCGGGGTGAACGAGCGCAGCTCCAGCGACTGCAGGATCTGCTGGGCCACGTGCACCTCCTCCGTGCGGTCGCCGCCCGGCTTGGGGGTGAGCGACACGCGGATGGTGTCGCCGATCCCCTCCTGCAGCAGGATGCTGAGCCCGGCGGCCGAGGCCACGATCCCCTTGGTGCCCATCCCCGCCTCGGTGAGCCCCAGGTGCAGCGGGTAGTCCGAAAGGGGCGCGAGCATGCGGTAGACGGCCACCAGGTCCTGCACGCCGCTCACCTTGGCGGAGAGAAGGATGCGGTCGTGCGGCAGCCCCACGCGCTCGGCGAGGGCGGCGGAGCGCATGGCGCTCTCCACCATCGCCTCCATCATCACCGTCTTGGCGTCTTTGCGGTGCCCCTCGGGGCGGGCCGCGTTGATGTCCATCAGCTCGGTGAGGAGCGCCTGGTCCAGCGAGCCCCAGTTGACGCCGATGCGCACCGGCTTCCCGAACTCCACCGCGCGCTCCACGATGGCGGTGAAGTTCTCGTCGTGGCGCTTGGCGCCCACGTTGCCGGGGTTGATGCGGTACTTGGCGAGCGCGCGGGCGCAGTCCTCGTACTTGTGGAGGAGGAGGTGGCCGTTGTAGTGGAAGTCGCCCACGATGGGCACGTCCACCCCGCGCATGCGCAGGAACTCCACGATGTGCGGGATGGCGGCGGCGGACTCCTCGTTGTTGACCGTCACCCGCACGATCTGGCTCCCCGCGCGCCAGAGCGCGGCCACCTGCCTCACCGTTCCCTCGATGTCGGCCGTGTCCGTATTGGTCATCGACTGCACCACCACGGGGTGCGCGCTCCCCACGAGCACGCCCCCCACGTTGGCGGTGACGGTCCTTCTGCGCGGTCTGGGTCCCATCTTTCGCTTCAGGAGATCGGGATCTGCGGTGTCCGAAACGTCCTGAATCTAACGGCGAACGGCGGGCTCACACAGAGGCACGGAGGCACAGAGAGACGTTTTCATTCCTGGCGGAGGGCGCGGGCGGGCTCGATGGAGGTGACGCGGCGGGCGGGGAGGTAGCACGCGGCCAGGGCTACGAGGGCCAGGCTGCAGGTGGCTCCGGCCAGCGTCTGCGGGTCGGAGGGGGAGACGCCCACGAGCACGCCGCGGATGGCGCGGCCCACCAGGTACACGCCGGGGATGCCGGCGAGCACGCCCAGGAGGATGAGCACCGCCCCCTCCCGCAGCACCAGCCCGCGCACGCGCCCGTGCTCCGCGCCCAGCGCCAGGCGCACCGCCAGCTCGTGGCGGCGCCGGCTGACGGAGCCCGCCACCACGCCGAACAGCCCGATGGCCGCCAGCAGGAGCGCTCCCAGCGAGAAGCCGCCGATGAGCACCGCGCCGATCCGCTGCTGCCGGAGCGCGTCGCCCACCCGCTCGTCCATCGTGCGGAAATCGGAGAGCGCGAGCCCCGGGTCTACCCGTGCGATCGCGGCGCGCACGTAGGGGGTCAGGCTCGCCACGTCGCGGTCCGTGCGCATCGCGAAGTAGAGCGACCCCTCCGGGTACTCTTCGTCGCGCCAGTACACCTGCGGGCGCCCGTCCTGGTAGACGTCGTACTGGCGCGCGTGATCCACCACGCCCACGACCCGCGCCGAGTCGTTCAGCATCGAGATCTTGGCTCCGATCGGGCTGCGGCCGGGGAAGAAGCGCTCGGCCAGTATCCGGTCGATGATCACCTCGCGTCCCCCGCCCGCCCCCGGGGCGCCCAACCCGCGCCCCGCCACGAAGCGGATCCCCATCGCCTTGAAGTAGTCCCCGCGCGTCCGCAGGACGTCTACCATGGGCTGGTCCAGGTCTGGATCGCCGGTGTTGCCCGGCGCGCCGGGGAAAGCCGCTCCGCTCTGATCCGCGCCGGCGGAGAGCGGGAGCCCCGACGTGGCGCCCACCGCCTCCACCCCCGGCACCGTGGAAAGCTCGTGCTGGATGCGGGCAAAGGTCGCGAGCACCGTGGAGGCGGAGTCGTACCCGGCCCCGGAGAGCGGAACCTTGAAGGTGAGCACGCCGGACGGATCGAAATCCCGCGTCCGCGCGCAGGAGCCGCTCGAAGCTCCGCGTCACCAGCCCTCCGGCGCTCAGCAGCACCAGGGAGAGCGCCACCTGCAGTACCACCATCCCGCGCCGCATGCGGCCGTGCCCGCCGCCGCCGCCGCGTACGGCCGCGTTCCGCATCAGCCCCGAAAGCTGCATCCGCGCCGTGGCAAGTGCCGGCACTGCGCTGGCGGCAAGCCCCAGCCCCGCGCCTACCAGCGTCACCGTCAGGGCGATGCGCCAGTCCACCGCGATGGACTCGCGCAGCGGCAGGTCTTCGGGGGCGAGTGCCACGAGCGCGCGCGTTCCCCACACCGCCGCGAGCGCGCCGCACGCGCCTCCCAGCGCCCCCAGGATGACGCCCTCCAGCAGCGTCGCCCGGGCCAGGGCCGAGGGATGGGCGCCGAGCGCGCGAGAGATGGCGAACTCCCGCTCCCGCTGCGCCGCCCTCACCAGGAGGAGCGTCCCCATGTTCACGCCCAGCACCACCACGAGCAGCAAGCCCGAGAGGCCGAGGGCCACCAGCGCGGGCCGCACGCGGTCCACCAGGTCGTCCTTGAGGCCGGCCCCTCGAAGGCGGAGCCCCTCCCCCTCGAAGTCGCGGCGGTCCACCAGCTTTCCCACGGCGTCCACGGCCGCCATCACCGTGGCGGGCGGCGTTCCGGCCCGGGCGCGGATCAGCGCCCCGAACTGGCCGTGGCCGGGGTTCGTCGTGGCGAGATCGACTTCAAGGGTGGTGTAGGCGTCCGCCCGCTGCGGGGGGGCGGGGGACGCGTGCCGCACGAAGCGGAAGCCGGGGCCCATCACGCCGATCACCCGGTACGGCTCGCCGCCCAGCCGCACTTCCCGGCCGATCACGCCCCGGTCGGCGGCGAACTGGTCGCGCCAGAGATCGTGACCCAGCACGATGGTCCGGGGGCTCCCCGGGCCATACTCGTTGGACGCGAAGCCACGCCCCAGCGCGGGGTTCACCCCCAGGAGCGGGAAGAACCCCGGAGAGGTCAAAAGGACGGCGATCTCGCGGGGCTCGGTCCCCTCCACACCGGTCAGGGTGGCCTGGTCGCGCTCCAGGGCCACCGCGCCCTCCACGACACCCTTCACCTTGGCGAGCTCCGCGACGTCGGTACCGGCGAGCCATCCCCGGTTCATCCCGATCCACGTGTAGTCGCGCCATACGTAGTACAGGTCGTTCGGCTGGCGGTAGGGGAGGGGTGCCAGGAGCACCCGGTCCACCACCGCGTACACGGTGGCGAACGCTCCCAGCCCCACCGCCAGCAGCCCCACCATGGACAGCACGAACACCGGCGCGCGAGAGAGGCGGCGCACCACGCGCTGCGCGTCCTGCCCGAAGCTGCCGTTGCGGGGCCACGCCACCGCGGGGCGCACCCGCTCGCCCAGTCCGTTGCGCAGCGAATCGGCCAGCGCGCGCACCCACACCCACGCCAGCGCGGCGGGCCCGCCCCCCCGGAGCGCGGTGCGGCAGCGGTCGCGGTAAGCCTCGCTCACCGCGCCGCCCATCTCCTCGCGGAAGTCGGACGGGTATAGCCGGAGCAGGATGCGGATCCAGCGCTCCGAGGCGCTCAGCCAGCGCGCCTCGCTCATAGCGCCACCCCCTCCAGCAGGCCGCCGAGCCGCGCCGCGCGCATGAGCGCGGCCAGGCGCCGGGCCTCCGCGCGGGCAACGCGCAGCCCCAGCGGGGTGATGGCGTAGTAGTTCCGCCGCTCGTCCCCCGCGTCCGGCGCCTCGCGGCGGTCCGAGGGCACGATCAGCCCCTGCTCCTGCATGCGCCGCAGGGCCCGGTACAGCGTCCCCACGTCGGGAACGATGATGGCGCCGCGCGCCTCCGCGTCCTGGATGATCCCGTAGCCGTGGCGCTCGCCGGCCGCCACGCTCAGCAGGATGTCGAACTCCACCGGCCGCAGCGGCAGGAACCGCTCGATGGGTCTCTCCCGGTCCATTCCCATGCGGGACTCCTGTCAGGTGATACATGGATGTGCGCGGCACATATATGCATCACGCATATAGATGTTGTCAACGGATCTGGTCGCGGGCGACTGAAGTCGCTGCAACAACTACACGAAGTCCCCCTGCGGGGACTACACGGTTGCGGCTGATCCTGGAAGACCAGTCTGCGAAGGCGGACTTCGTGCTGTTGTTGCCGCGACTTTACTCGCCAGGCCGCGGTCCCCCTGCGCGGATTGAGTCTTCAGCGATAGCGGAAAAGCTGTAGTCCCCGCAGGGGGACTTCGTGTAGTCGTTGCAGCGGTTTCAACCGCCCGCCGTCAGGCGGGCGGACGCACCTCCCAGACGCGCACGGTGCTGCGGGCGCCGGTGGCGGGGTCGCTGGTCTCTTCGCGGCGGTCGATCTCGGAGGTGCGCCAGCCGGCGGCGTACAGGAGGCTGCGGAACTCGGGGAGGTAGACGCGCCCCGGGTCGGCGATCAGGGCGCGGCCGCCGGGGGCCACCACGCGGGGGAGGAGGTCGGCGAGGAGGGTGGCGTTGCGCGGCTCGTAGAGGACGTCGGCGGCCACCACCAGCGGGTAGGTGGCGCCGCCGGGCGGGTGGCGCCAGTCCAGGAGGGCGGTGCGCAGCGGGCCCAGGCCGTTGCGATCCGAGTTGACGCGGGCGAACCGGAGTGCGTCATCATACCAGTCGGTCGCCAGCACGTCGGTGCCCAGGCGGCGCAGGGCGAGCGCGGGGAGGGCCACGCCGCACCCCAGCTCCAGCGCGGCGGGCTCGGCGGGAGGGGCGTCCAGCAGGTGGCGGGCAAGGACGCGGGCGGAGGGCCACAGCTCGGCCCAGTAGGGGAGCCGCTCGTCGGCCTCGAACTCCCGCTCGTCGATCAGCTCGTCCGCGGCGCGTGGCAGCAGGAGCGAGGCGCTCCACCCCGCGTGGTCGAAGCGCTCCTCGCGGAGCTCGAAGCTGCCGCGCAGCTCGGCCTCGGTCGCCGTCACCCGTTTCCCTCCCGTTGCAGGGCAAGCTTGCTCCCGCGCGGCGGCGGGGCGTACCTTTCCGATCCAGGGCCGGGAGCTTCGCGCCCCCGCGCCGCCCCGTCAACCCGCGCGAGATCCCGCATGGCCCAGCGTCGATCCTTTGAAGGCCGGATCCGGCGCGCCCTGGTCCTCTTCTCGGTGCTCCCCACAGTGGCGCTGCTGGCGGGGGGAACGTACGTGGTGCTGCGCACCGCGGCCCTCAGCGACACGGTGCAGGCGTGGGAGCGCGTGGCGGACAGCGGGGGCGGCCTGATCCGCGCCGCCGAGGCGTCGCGCGACCCCGCGCTGGTGGAGGCGGCCCACGCCCACCGCGCGGAGCTGGAGCAGTCGGTGACCAACGCGCGCCGCTGGGAGTTCATCCTGCGCCGCGCCGTGGTGTGGCTGACGGTTGTGGGGGCGCTGGTGGGGCTGGTGCTGGCCGGGCTGGCCGTGCGCGCGTCGCGGCGGATGGGCCACCGCCTCTCCCAGCCCGTGGACGAGCTGGCCGGGTGGGCCGGGCGCGTGGCCCGCGGCGAGCCGCTGCCGGACACGGACGCGGCGCAGGACGCGGGCGACGAGTTCACGGTGCTGCGCGACGCCTTCCGCCGCATGGCGCGCGAGCTGGACGAGGCTCGCGCCCGCGAGCTGGAGGCGGAGCGCATGAGGACGTGGGTGGGGATGGCGCGCCGCGTGGCGCACGAGCTCAAGAACCCGCTCACCCCCATCCGCTTCGCCCTGCGCACGCTGGAGCGCGGCGCGGCGGCGGCGTCCGCGCCGGAGCGCGAGGCGCTGGACACGCTGGCGGAGGAGAGCGCGCGGCTGGAGGATCTCGCGCGCGCCTTCGCGCAGTTCGGCCGGCTCCCCGAGGGGCCGCCCAGCGACGTGGACCTGCGCGAGCTGCTGGAGTACCTTCTGCGCACCCACCTCCCCGCCGCCTCCGCGCCGCGGCTGCGCGTGCCGGTGGAGCTGCCCATGGTGCACGGCCACTACGACGCGCTCAGCCGCGCCTTCGCCAACCTCCTGCTGAACGCGGGCGACGCGGTGGGGCCTGACGCCCGCCCCGGCGCCGTGCAGGTGGTGGCGCGCGCGGCCGAGGGATGGGTGGAGGTGAGGGTGCTGGACGCCGGCCCGGGCATCCCGCCGGAGAACCTGGAGCGCATCTGGGAGCCGGACTTCACCACCAAGTCGCGCGGCACGGGGCTGGGGCTGGCGCTGGTGAAGCAGGCGGTGGAGGCGCACGGCGGCCGCGCCTCGGCCCGCAACCGGCCCGAGGGCGGGGCGGAGTTCCGCGTGGTGCTGCCGCTCGCTCCCGAAGCCATCGCCGCGCAGCCTGCCTAGAAGATCGCCTCACACAGAGGCACAGAGGCACTGAGAAGAGCTTTTCCCCCACCCGCCGCCCCGCCCCATGCAATCCGTCCTGATCGTAGACGACGAGCCGAACATCCGCCGGATGCTGGGGGCCCTGCTCCGCGCCGAAGGCTACGAGGTGCGCGAAGCCGGCTCCGGCCGCGGCGCCCTGGCCGAGGTGCGCGGCGAGGAGCCGGACGCGGTGATGATGGACCTGTACATGCCCGACGCCACGGGGCTGGAGGTGCTTCCCGAGCTGCGCAAGGCGGCGCCCGACGTGCCGGTGCTGATGATGAGCGGGCGCGCTTCGCTTTCGGACGCGGTGCGGGCCACCAAGCTGGGCGCCTTCCACTTCGTGGAGAAGCCGCTCGCCCCGGAGGCCGTGCTCCTCTCCCTGCGCTCGGCGCTGGAGCTGCGCCGCACGCGCGCCGTCAACCGTGCCCTGCGCGCCGAGCTGCGCGGCGCGGACGGGATGGTGGGGAGCACCCCGGCCATGGAGGCGGTGAGGAGCGTGGTGGAGCGCGTGGCCCCCACCGACGCGCGCGTGCTGATCACGGGCGAGAGCGGCACGGGGAAGGAAGTCGTCGCCACGGCCATCCACGAGCAGTCGCAGCGCCACTCCGGGCCGCTGGTGCGCCTCAACTGCGCCGCCATCCCGCGAGACCTGGTGGAGAGCGAGATGTTCGGGCACGAGAAGGGCGCCTTCACGGGGGCCACGGAGCGCCGCCGCGGCCGCTTCGAGCTGGCCAGCGGGGGCACGCTCTTCCTGGACGAGATCGGCGACCTGAGCCTGGAGGCGCAGGCCAAGCTCCTGCGCGCGCTGGAGGGGGGCGAGGTGGAGCGGGTGGGCGGGCACGAGCCCATCCGGGTGGACGTGCGCATCCTGGCCGCCACCAACAAGGAGCTGCGCGCCGAGGTGGCGGCGGGGCGCTTCCGCGAGGACCTGTTCTTCCGCCTCCACGTGATCCCCATCCACCTCCCCCCGCTGCGCGAGCGCCGCGAAGACATCCCGCTGCTGGCCGAGTACTTCCTGGGGCGCCACGCCTCCAACGGCCTCCGCCCGCCGCGCCTGCTGGCCGGCGCCATGGACGCGCTGGTGAGGCACCCCTGGCCCGGCAACGTGCGCGAGCTGGCCAACATCCTGGAGCGCCTCTCCATCCTGCACGCCGACGGCGAGGTGGGCCCGGCCGAAATCCGCGCGCTGCTGGCCGGCGGCGGCCCGCCCCCGGCCGACGGCGGCCCCGCCTACCGCGACGACGACGACCGCCCCCTGGCCGACCGCCTTGACGTGTACGAGCGCGAGCTCCTCAACGGCGCCCTGGAGGCCGCCTCCGGCAGCGTGGCCGAGGCCGCCCGCCGCCTGCAAACGGACCGCGCCAACCTGTACCGCCGCATGCGCCGCCTGGGGATCGACCGCTGAGCCCCTCCTCCGTCTCTCTGTGTGCGCCACGCGGTTGCCCGATGCCCGCGGATGATACACCTTCCAGGATGACGCGCGTCGTTGTGACACGTGTTTCGGGAGCAGAGATTCCGGCGGATCAAGCTAAGTCCATCGATGAAAACGCCTTAGCTCCGAACCGGGGCGGGGCATGCGGCCTGCCCTTGCAACGGCTGCAAACGTAGGTCAGGAACTGCTTTCCAAGCTTCTGGAGGTACCATGCGCAGCATCCGTGCGCTCGGCCTGGCCGCCGCGCTGCTGGGCGCCGCACTCCCCGCACTGGCCCAGCAGGACACCATTCCGCAGGCCATCACCTTCGTGCGCGTTCCGGCCGAGGTGGCGGAGCGCGTAGCCGCGTTCTACAACCACCCCGGTACCCTCCACTTCGACGGGCGCACCCGCATCCCGGTGGACGGCACCGTGTCCGGCAACGTGGCGGTGCTGGACGGGTCGCTGGCCGTGGCCGGGCGCATCGACGGCGACGTGGTGGTGATCAACGGCGACCTGGAGCTGGTGCCCGGCGCCGTGGTGGGCGGCAGCATCACGGTGGTGGGCGGCGAGATCGTGGGCGGCGACAGCGCGCGGGTGGAGGGCGAGATGGTGGCCTACTCCGCGCCGCTGGAGTACACGCGCCACGGCGAGCGGCTGGTGCTCAGCGAGGCGCGGGTGGTGTTCGACACGGTGGACGACGCGTCGCGGCGCGAGCGGCCCCGCGCGCGGACGCGCCTGGTGCTGGCTACCGAGGGGAGCTACAACCGCGTGGAGGGGCTCCCCATCACCTTTGGCCCCGTGGCGCAGACGGGCGGCAGCAACCCCTTCCGCCTGCGCGCCCGCGCCATCTTCCGCACCGAGGCCGGCTCCGGCTTCGGCGTGGAGCGCTGGGGCGGCGACGTGCAGGCGGAGCAGTTCCTGGGCGGGCACCGCCTGCTGCGGGTGGGGGGCGCGGTGAGGTCGGTGGTGTCGCCCATCGAGGGGTGGCAGCTTCCCAACGTGGAGAACAGCCTCTCCACCTTCATCTTCCACCGCGACTCGCGCGACCACTACCAGCGGCAGGGGTACAGCGTGTTCGCCACGCTGTCGCCGCGGCGCTCCCCCTTCACGGGCACGCTGGAGTTCCGCGCGGAGCGGCACCTGCCGCTGGTGGCGGGGAACCCGTGGACCATCTTCCGCAACAGCGAGATGTGGCGGCCGCAGCCCTTCGCCGGCCGCGGCGACCTCAACTCGCTGGTGGCGCGCGTGGGCTGGGACGCGCGCAGCGACGAGGACGATCCCTCCGCGGGGTGGTACTTCGAGGGCGAGCTGGAGCGCGCCGTGCGCAGCACGCTGGGGCAGCCGGAGCTGGTGGTGACCGCCCTCTCCGGTCCGCTGGCGGGGGTGGTGACCACCCGGCCCGAGCGGCGCTACGGGCTCTTCACGCACGGCTTCTTCGACCTGCGCCGCTACAACCGCATCAGCCCCACGGCGCGGCTCAACCTGCGCCTGCTGGGGGCGGGCGGGCTGGGCGGCGGGCAGCTTCCCCCGCAGCGGGAGCACACCATGGGGGGCGAGGGCTCGCTCCCCGGCTTCGGACTGCTGTCGCTGGACTGCGGCGCGCGCGGCGAGGTGGTGCGCGTGGCGCCCCTGCCGGGCCGCGAGCCCGCGGAGCAGGCGTTCTACGGGTCGTATGGGTGCGAGCGGATCGCGCTGGTGCAGGCCGAGTACCGCGGCAACGTGGACTTCCGCGTGGACTTCAGCCGCCGCACCGACGAGCGCGGCGGCGTGACGGAGAGCCGCCTGAACGGGGTGTGGGACGGCACGCTGGGGTGGGTGTTCTTTGCCGATGCCGGGAGCGGGTGGGGTGCCCGCGACCTGGGGGCCCCGCGGCAGGACGCGGTGGACGCCGGCGCCGGCATCCTGGTGGGGCGGCTGGGGGTGTACGCCGCCTTCCCGGTGGCGGCGGACGGCCGGTTCGTGCGGCCCAGCCGCGGCCCCAATTTCTTCGTACGGCTGAACTCGCGCTTTTGACTTCGCTTCTCCGCGGTACCCTGTGGGTGCTCCTCCTGTTGGCCGGGGGGCTGTTGATCCCCGTTCCGCTCCGCGCGCAGCAGCGCACCCTCGCGGTGGGCGTGGCGAGCCCGTCCGCGCAGTGGCGCCCCGTGGTGAGGGTGAACGGGCCCCTGCGCGACCGCGACCTGCGTGAAGCCCTCGCCTCCGGGCTCCCCGTGCGCCTTCACCTGCGCGTGGAGCTGTGGAGGCGCGACGTGCTGGACCAGTTGGAGGGCACGCAGGAGATCTCGCTTGCCGTGCTGCGCAGCGCGCTCGACGAAGGGTACGTGGTGGAGGATGGCCGCGTGCAGCGCACCCTCCCCTCGCTTGCCGCCGCGGAGGCGGCGCTGCAGGTGGCCTTCGCCCCCACGCTGCGCCCCCGCAAGCGCGGCCGCTTCTACTACCTGGCCACGCTGGACGTGGAAACGCTCTCCATGTCCGACCTGGACGAGCTGCGCCGCTGGCTGCGCGGCGAGGCCCGCCCCGCCGTCGCGGGCGAGAAGCCGGTCGGCCGGGCCGTGGAGCGCGGGGTGCGCCGCCTGTTCGTGAAGATGCTGGGCCTCCCGGCCCGCCAGTGGCGCGCGCGCAGCCCCTCGTTCGCAGTCTGAACTGATAAGCTCACACAGAGACACGGAGGCACAGAGATGAAGTCGTCTCTGTGCCTCGCGGTTGTTGACACGTGACTCGTTCCACGTTACATCTTTGAGCCGACACTGTAGCGGAGCCATCCATGATCGCCAGCTTCAGGGACCAGGGTTCGGAGGACGTGTTCAATGGCGTGCGCAGCCGGGCGGCCAGTAAGACGATCCCGTCCGAGCTGGCGAAGCAGGCGCAGCGGAAGATGGCGATGATCGACGCCGCGGTTCGGCTGGAGGACCTGGCTTTTCCGCCGGGGAACCACCTGGAGGCACTGAGGCACGACCGGGTGGGGCAGCACAGCATCCGCGTCAACGACCAGTACCGGGTGTGCTTCACGTGGACGGCGGCGGGGGCGGAGGACGTCGAGGTGGTGGATTACCACTGACCGGTACCTATGGGGAGGCATCAAAATGACGCTGCGCGTACCCACGCACCGGGAGCCGGAGCACCCGGGTGTCATCCTGCTGGAAGAGTTCATCCGTCCGCATGGCCTTACGATCACGCGCGCGGCAGAACTGCTGAAGATGAACCGCCAGCGCCTGGACGCGGTGGTGAACGGGCGCCGCTCCGTGACGCCCGACACGGCGCTCCGGCTGGAGCGGCTGTTCGGGAGCTCGGCGGAGTTCTGGCTGAACCTCCAGCAGGTGTACGATCTGTGGCACGCCATGCACGCGCCCGGGGTGCAGGAGCTGGAATCGATCCCGCGCCTCGCGCCTGTCGCCTGACGGGCAGCTCAGATGGAGGCACGGAGAGCACGTCTCTGTGCCTCCGTGTCTCTGTGTGAGCCCTGTTGACATCCTACAGGGAGCTTCCTAGCTTCTCCCCCTAGACACTCGACAGGGGAAGACCGGATGGCTTCGCAACACGAGGTGCTGCAGGGGACGCTGGACCTGCTGATCCTGAAGACGCTCACCCTGCAGCCGATGCACGGGTGGGGGATCTCGCAGCGCATCCAGCAGATCTCGCAGGAGGTGCTGCAGGTGAACCAGGGGTCGCTGTACCCCGCGCTTCATCGGCTGGAGCGGAAGGGGTGGATCGCGGCGGAGTGGGGCGCGTCGGAGAACAACCGGCGGGCGAAGTTCTACCTCCTCACCCCGCTGGGGCGCGAGCAGCTCGCCAGCGAGGTGGATGGATGGCGGCGCTTCACGTCCGCGGTGGACCTCATCCTGGCCACGCCATGATCCGCGCGTACCTCCGCTCCCTGTTCCGCCGCGGCCGCGTGGAGAGCGAGCTGGACGACGAGCTGAGCTTCCACCTGGAGATGGAGACGCAGGCCAACCTCGCACGCGGCCTCGCTCCGCACGAAGCGCGGCGGCGGGCGCTGCTGGCGTTCGGCGGGGTGGAGCGGCACAAGGAGGCGTGCCGCGACGAGCAGGCCGCCCGCCCGCTGCACGACCTGGGGCGCGACCTTCGCCACGCCGCCCGCTCGCTGCGCCGCACCCCCGGGTTTACCGCCGCCGCCGTGCTCACGCTGGCGCTGGGGATCGGGGCCACCACGGCCGTGTTCAGCGTGGTGGACGGCGTGCTGCTGCGCCCCCTGGCCTACCCGCAGGCGGAGCGCCTCTATACCCTCTTCGAGGCGCAGCCCCAGGGGCAGATGCGCTCCGCGTCGTACCCCACCTTCCAGGAGTGGCGGCGGCGCGCGGCGCCCTTTGCCCGCCTGGCCTTCGTGCGGGGCGAGGACGTGCTGATCCGCGGCACCGAGGGGCCGCAGCGCTTCGTGGGCGCCTTCGTGAGCGGCGACTACTTCCGGGTGATGGGGACGCGTCCGCTGCTGGGGCGCACCCCGTCCGGCGACCGCGAGGCGGTGCTCTCGCACAAGCTGTGGGTGCGGTACTTCGCGGGGGAGCGCTCGGCCGTGGGGCGCACGCTCTCCACGCGTGAGGGGCCGTTCACGGTGGTGGGGGTGATGCCGCCGGGCTTCGTGGCCCCCGTCTGGGCGGACATGTGGATCCCCGTGGGCGGTCTCCCGCCCGAGCGCGCCAAACTGCTCGCGGACCCGCGGGTGCACGTGGACAGCGAGGTGGTGGCGCGGCTGGAGCCGGGGATCACGGAGGCGGCCGCGCGCACCCGCATGAACGCGCTCTCCGCCGGGCTGGTGGCGGAGGGCGCGGGCGACGCGGGGTGGACGCGGGCCGGCTTCTTCTCGGCGCGCGAGCTGGCGATCGGCCCCGGCGTGCAGGGGCGGCTGGCCATGCTGGGGGCGGCGGTGGCGCTGGTGCTGCTCATCGCCTGCGTAAACGTGGCCAACCTGCTGCTGGCGCAGGCCACCGCGCGGCGGCGCGAGCTCGCCATCCGCACGGCGCTGGGGGCGGGGCGGGGACGCCTGGTGCGCCAGCTTCTGGCCGAGGGCGCGCTGGTGGGGCTCGCTGGGGGTGTGGTGGGCGCCGCCGCCGCCGTGGCCGCGGTGGGCTTCCTCCGCACCCGCGCCCCGGACGCCCTCCCGCGGCTTGCGGAGGTCTCGGTGGACGCGCGCGTGCTGGCCTTCGCGCTGGCCGTGTCGCTGGGGACGGTGCTGGTGTTCGGGCTGGTGCCGGCGCTGCGCGGCTCGCGCGGCGACCTGGCGGGCGCGCTGCGCGGCGGCCAGGGCGGGGCCGGGCGCGCGGCCACCCGCGGGCGCGCGGCGCTGGTGGTGGTGGAGGTGGCGCTCTCGCTGATGCTGGTGGTGGGCGCGGGCCTCCTCATCCGCGGGCTGGGGCGGCTGCAGTCCACCGACGCCGGCTTCGACCCCGACAACGTCGTCACCCTGCGCGTCTTTCCGCCCGAGCCGCGCTATGCGGACGAGGCGGCGGCGCGCGAGCTGTACCGGCGGCTGCGCGAGGCCGCGGCGGCGGTGCCGGGCGTGCGCCACGCGGGGCTCGCCAACCACATCCCCATGACGGGGGGCAGCGCCGTGACCCGCGTGCGGACCTCCGGCCCCGCGCCGGCGGAGGGCGACCTGGTCTTCTACCGCTCCGTGTCGCCCGAGTACTTCTCCGCCATGCGCAGCCGCCTGCTGCGCGGCCGGCTCCTGCGGGAGACAGACCTGGCGGGCCCCGGCGGCGGGGTTGTGGTGAGCCGCTCGCTGGCGAAGGCTTTCTGGCCCGGCAAGGAGGCGGTGGGGCAGGACGTGACCCTCTTCCGCGCCGCCCAGTCGCGCCCCGGGATGGGCGAGCCGATGGCGGCGCGCGTGGTGGGCGTGGTGGAAGACGAGCGGCAGCAGGACCTGGTGACGGAGCCGGGCCCCACCGTTTTCGTCCCCTACACCTGGGACCCGTGGACGCACATCGTGGTGCTGGCGCGCACCGACGGCGATCCCGCGCGCGTGGTGCCCGCCCTGCGGCGCGCGGTGCTGGCGGTGGAGCCGGAGATCCCTGTGGCGGGCACCGGCCCCTGGATGGGCTTCCGCACTCTGCGCGAGATGATGGCCGGCACCCTGGAGGGGCAGCGACTCAACGCCGTGCTCCTGGCGGTGTTCGCCGCGTCCGCGCTGGTGCTGGCGGCGGTGGGGATCTTTGGGGTGATGGCGTACGTGGTGGCGCAGCGCACCCCCGAGATCGGCGTGCGGCTGGCGCTGGGCGCGCGCCCGGCCGACGTGGTGAGGTGGGTGACGTGGCAGACGCTGCGGCTGGCCGGGGCGGGGCTGGTGCTCGGCTTCGCGGGCGCGATGGCCGCCACGCCCATCCTGCGCAGCGAGCTGTACGGCGTGAGCGCCACCGACCCCGCCGTGCTGCTGGCCGTACTGGCGGTGTTCGGCGCCGTCGCCTCCCTGGCCGGCTACCTCCCCGCGCGCCGCGCCGCGCGCGTGCCGCCCATCACTGCGCTGCGGGCGGAGTGAGGGGCTCACACAGAGGCACGGAGGCACAGAGAAGAACTCATCTCCGTGCCTCCGTGTCTCTGTGTGAGCGCTTCAGGTCGTACAGGCGCAGGACCTGGCGCAGGCGCTCCTTCTCCGGTTCGGGAACGATGTAGGCAAGGGTGCACGCGCCCCCCGCGAACCGCATCTCCACGCTGTCCGCCGACGCGGCGCGCCACGCGGTCGCCCGCTGGGCGGAGTCCGGGGAGAAGACGACGGCCTTGATGCGGGGGCCGAGCCACTTCCCCATCAGGGGGCCCGTGACCTCCAGCGTGTGCCGGCCGCGGAACCAGGCGGAGTCCCGCGGCGGCGGATGCGGGAGGAAGGTGACGGCGTCCCACATCGTCCGGTCCAGCGCCTCGCCGGCGACGAGAACCAGGTGCGCGGCATCGCCCCTCTCCTCCACCTCCGCGAACAGCGCAAAGGGCGGGCGCGCGGCGGGGTGCGTCCACGCCGTGTCCTGCGTGCGCATGGAGTCGGCGGGGACGGCGCCGAGTCTCCGCCAGTCGGGCGCGGCGGCTGGGCGGAGGCGGGTGGTGGTGGCGTTCCGCCGGCGCTCCAGGCCGGCGAGGAGCACGCGCTCCAGCGCCGCGCGGTCGGCCGCGGAGAGGCGGCGCAGCTCGTCGGTCGTTGGAGGCTCCGCGCGGAGCGACGCGGCCGGAAGGTAGCCGAGAGGCGCGCCCCCGGCGGTCGTGGCACGCAGCCACGCGCCCGCGCCGGACGCGCGAACCTCGCCGCCCGGGGGAAGTCGCGCCAGCGGCGGGGCGTCCGCCTCGGGCCGGGCGCGCGGCTCCACGCCCCGTGTCGTATAGCGGAGCGGCGCGGGCGCGCGGGCCTCCTTCCTCGGTGCGTGCGGGCTGCCCCGGCAGTATTCCCGCTCCGGCCACCCGTCCGCGCCAATCGGCGCGCGCCGGGTGAAGCTCCCGTACCAGGCCACCAGCACCACGCACGCGACCACCGCGAGCGCCTTCCCGGAGCGGTCAACCGTGTCCTCACGCCGCTTGCGTGGGGGTGTGGGAGGGGCGGGCGGGACGGGGCGAAGCCGCGCCGCCCCGCAACGCTCGCACACCCGGTACTCGGCGGGATAACGCGACCCGCAGTACTCGCACTCGTAGGTCACGGCGCGCGGGGTGGAAGGGCGGAAAACAAGGAGGCACAGAGAACGTTTCATTCTCTGTGCCTCTGCGTCTCTGTGTGAGCCCGTTGTTCAAGCGCTCTTGGGCAGCAGTCCCTCAATGGGATGCAGCCGACGCTGCTCTTCGAAGTAGGCGACTGCGGCGGAAAGGTCATGGTTCCACTCGGCTGCCATCTCTTCGCGAATCCGCCAAAGCTCCTCGAGAACCTCGTCGACATGCTCTGGGTCGTTCACGTTGAGGCGGGACTCGTCCTGCATCTTCACCTCCTCAGCAGTTCGTCTGGGGTACACAGGATCGGCGGCTTGTGACCACGCTCGCTGCAGATCCGCGTGATCCTGGGGTACATTCGCGGATTCGCGATGTGCCGGCAGTTCCACGTCAGGAGATAACTGGTCCCCGCAAGTGTGGCGAGCGAGATGTGCAGCGCGTCGGTCTCCGCCTTAGCCGGCAATGGCCCGCGCGCCACCAGGGCATCCGCGAGGGCGGTCGTCTCCGGAGTTACGCGCAGCACCGGGACGCTGGAGAGCCTCGCCACTCTCTGCTGCGCCATCACCGGATCGCCGCGTGCGGCTTCCTGGACCACGATCTCCGATGTGACCAGCCGGTACCCGCCGCGCCGGTTCGTCCACCAGTCGCGGGTCTGGCGCTGGCGCTCGGCCATGATGGGGTCGCGGCTGGGCCGGGCGACGAGATAGCTGACGATGCTCGTTTCGATGTAGACGGAGGGTAGCATCCGCCAAGGCTATCCGCACCCCGCGCGGGGCACAATCGGGCCCGCAAAAGTCGATCCGCGGTTGGCCTAAAATGCAGCGGGGACGCCCCTTTAGGACGCCCCCGCCTGCAATCCGCCAGCGGCGGTTTCTCTCTGTGCCTCCGTGCCTCTGTGTGAGCCCGTCTGTTCAGACCGACGCGTACATCTCGATCGGCGGGCACGAGCAGACCAGGTTGCGGTCGCCCGCCGCGTTGTTCACGCGCCCGACGTGCGGCCAGAACTTGCGCTCGCGGCTCCACGGGGCGGGGAAGCCCGCCTGCTCGCGCGAGTAGGGGTGGCTCCACTCGTCCGCCATCACCGCGCCCATGGTGTGCGGCGCGTTCTTGAGCGGGTTGTCGCGCCGGTCGGCGATCCCCAGCTCCACCGCGCGGATCTCCTCGCGGATGGAGATCATCGCCTCGCAGAAGCGGTCCAGCTCGGAAAGCGCCTCGCTCTCCGTGGGCTCGATCATCATCGTTCCCGCCACCGGAAAGGAGACGGTGGGGGCGTGGAACCCGTAGTCCATCAGGCGCTTGGCCACGTCCTCCACCTCGATGCCGCCGCTCTGCTTGAGCTGGCGGAGGTCCACGATGCACTCGTGGGCCACCGTGCCCTGCGTGCCGCGGTAGAGCACCGGGTAGTGCTCCTCCAGCCGCTTGGCGATGTAGTTGGCGTTGAGGATGGCCACGCGGGTGGCCTGCGTGAGCCCCTCGGCGCCCATCAGGTTGATGTACACCCACGAGATGGGGAGGATGCTGGGGCTCCCCCACGGGCCGGCCGAGACCGCGCCGTGCTCGCGCCCGTCCACCGGGATCACCGGGTGGCCGGGGAGGAAGGGGGCCAGGTGCTCCGCCACGCAGATGGGCCCCATCCCCGGGCCGCCGCCGCCGTGGGGGATGCAGAACGTCTTGTGGAGGTTGAGGTGGCACACGTCCGCGCCGAAGTCGCCCGGGCGGCAGAGGCCCACCTGGGCGTTCATGTTGGCGCCGTCCATGTACACCTGCCCGCCGTGCCGGTGCACGATGTCGCAGATCTCGCGGATCTCCTCCTCGAACACGCCGTGCGTGGACGGGTAGGTCACCATGAGGGCGGCGAGGTTGGCGGAGTGCTCTTCGGCCCTGGCGCGCAGGTCGTCCACGTCCACGTTGCCGCGGGCGTCGGTGCCCGTCACCACCACCCGCATGCCGGCCATCACCGCGCTGGCGGGGTTGGTGCCGTGCGCGGAGCCCGGGATCAGGCACACGTTGCGGTGCGCCTCGCCGCGCGACTCGTGGTAGTCGCGGATGCACAGGAGCCCCGCGTACTCGCCCTGGCTGCCCGCGTTGGGCTGAAGCGACACGGCCGCGAACCCGGTGATCTCCGCCAACTGCGCCTCGAGCTGGCGGAACAGCTCGCGGTACCCCTCCGTCTGCTCGCGCGGGGCGAAGGGGTGGATGCGGCTGAACTCCGGCCAGCTCACCGGGAACATCTCCGAGGTGGAGTTCAGCTTCATGGTGCACGACCCCAGCGGGATCATGGAGTGCGTGAGCGACAGGTCGCGCGACTCCAGCCGCCGGATGTAGCGGAGCATCTCCGTCTCGCTGCGGTAGCGGTTGAAGACGGGGTGCTCCAGGTACGGCGTGGTGCGGGCCAGCGGCATCGTCTCGTCGCCCAGCCCGTCCGCCACCTCGCGCGCCGTGAACCCCACGGGCGAGCCGCGGTTGAGGGAGATGAGGATCGTCTCGATCTCCTCCTCCCCCGTGGTCTCGTCCAGCGCGATGCACAGCGAGCGGTCGTCCATGGCGCGCAGGTTGATCCCGCGGTCGCGCCCGGCGGCCATGATCGTGTCCACGCGCGAGCCCACGTCGATGCGCACCGTGTCGAAGTAGTTCTCGTGCACCACCTTGTAGCCCAGGCGGCGGGCGCCCTCGGCCACCACGCGGGCCAGCGAGTGCACCCGTCCGGCGATGGCGCGGATGCCGTCCGGCCCGTGGTACACGGCGTACATCCCGGCCATCACCGCCAGCAGCACCTGCGCCGTGCAGATGTTGGACGTGGCCTTCTCGCGGCGGATGTGCTGCTCGCGCGTCTGCAGCGCCATGCGCAGCGCCGGCTTCCCCTCCGAATCGGTGGAGACGCCGATGATGCGCCCCGGGATCTGCCGCTTCAGCTCGTCGCGGCAGGCGAAGTAGGCCGCGTGCGGCCCGCCGAAGCCCAGCGGCACCCCGAAGCGCTGCGTGGTGCCCACCACCATGTCCGCCCCCCACTCGCCCGGGGGCGTGAGCAGGGCCAGCGAAAGGAGGTCGGCGGCCACGATCACGGCGGCGCCCTCCCCGCGGGCGCGCTGCGCGAAGGCGCCGTAGTCCACCACCGCGCCGTCCGTGGCCGGGTACTGCAGGAGGAAGCCGAAGACGGGCGCCTTGAAGTCGAACTTTTCCGCGTCGCCCACCACCACGTCGATGTCGCGGGCGGCGGCGCGGGTCTTCACCACGTCGATGGTCTGCGGGTGGCAGTGGTCCGAGACGAAGAAGGTGTTGCGCTCGGCGCTCCCCGCCATCCCGTACGCCATCGCCATGGCCTCGGCGGCGGCGGTGCCCTCGTCCAGCAGCGAGGCGTTGGCCACGGGAAGGCCCGTGAGGTCCACCACCATCGTCTGGAAGTTGAGGAGCGCCTCCAGGCGGCCCTGCGCGATCTCGGCCTGGTAGGGCGTGTACTGCGTGTACCACCCCGGGTTCTCCAGGATGTTGCGCTGGATCACGGGGGGCACGATGCAGTCGTGGTACCCCATCCCCAGGAAGGAGCGGAACACGCGGTTCTTCGACGCCATCTGGCGCAGCTCGGAGAGGAGCTCGTACTCGCTCCGCTCCGGCCCCAGGTTCAGCGGACGCCCCAGGCGGATGGAGGCGGGCACGGTGTCGCCGATGAGCGCGTCCAGCGACTCATAGCCCAGGGTGTCCAGCATCTGCCGGATCTCGCCTTCGTCCGGCCCGATGTGGCGGTGGACAAAGGTGTCCGTGTGCGCGAAAACCGATCTATTCACGGCAGCGACTCCGTTGGAGCTTGCGGGGGATGAGGTGCGAAAAAATAGCCGGTGCGTCAAGCTGTCGCAAACCCTTGGCGCACAGAGGCACAGAGGCACAGAGATGAAGTCGTCTCTGTGCCTCCGTGCCTCCGTGTGAGCCCCGCTTCTTCAGGGAGCACCCGATCTCGCCTGCACCACGAGCTCGTTCAGCGGCACCGCGGCCGCAAAGGGCTCGTACAGCGCCTCGGTGAGCCGCCGGTCCGCGATGCCGAAGCCGAAGAGGGCGAGCGCGCCGCACTCCACGGCCGTCTCCAGGTCGTCGGTGGATGCGTCGTCCAGCGCCCACGCGTCGGCCCAGGCGTTGGCGGCGCCCAGGGCGCGCTGCCCCTCCGGGTCTTCCTCGGCCTCGGGGAAGTTCTCGGTCACGCCGTGCGACACCAGCGACGCGGCTTCCTCGAACAGGGGCGTCACGGCCGCGTCGCGGAAGCGGGCAAGCACGTTCCTCCACCCCTCGTCGCCCATCACCTCCAGCTCGCGGGCGAAGTGCGCCACCAGCCAGCGGTTGCGCTCGCGGAGCGCTTCGGGGGTGGGGGGCACCTCCTCGCCCACGTGGCCGCACCCGGCCAGGCCGTGCCACGCATCGGCCAGCCAGTCCATGAGCCGCTCGGCGGTCATCGTCTGGGGCGTGCGGTTGGGGCACGTGGGGTCGTCGCAGTCGCACTCGATCCCCTTCATCAGGTCGAACGCGTTGCCGAAGTCCACCAGGGCGCGCCGCAGGTCGCGGATGGCGCGGTTGCGGGCGTCGGTCTCGGGGCGGTGCGCGGCACCGGGAAAGCTCATCACGGTTCACAACTCGGGTGGGGTGCGGCGGGCGATGGGCCGCCGCGCACCTCCCGGTACGTCGCAGAGCCGCCGGTGTTCCCTCGGGCGATGCTTGCCGGCCCCGCCGGGGGCGCGTATCGTGTCCGGCGAACGGTCATCCCCTATTTTTCGCGCGAGGAACCAGCGATGGCGAACGTCCTGCAGAATCTGCGATACACGGAGAAGCACGAATACCTGAAGCCCGAAGCCGACGGCGTGTTCTCGGTGGGGATCACCGACTACGCCCAGGGCGAGCTGGGGGACATCGTGTTCGTGGAGCTTCCCAAGGCCGGCGCGCGCGTCGAGGCCATGCAGTCGTTCGGCACCATCGAAGCCGTGAAGGCCGTCTCGGACCTGTACTCCCCCATCTCGGGCGAGGTGGTGGAGGTCAACGCGTCGCTGGACGCCGACCCCGCCAAGGTCAACAGCGACCCCTACGGCGAGGGGTGGATGATCCGCGTCCGCGCCGACGACCCCTCGGCCGCCGACGCCCTGATGGACGCCGCGGCGTACGAGAAGCTGATCGGATGAACGACGAGTGCGTGAGTGCGTCAGTGCGTGAGTGCGTTGCACCGCAGTTGAGCGCACTACCGCACTCACGCACTCACGCACTTCTTTTTTCCCGGAGGCCCCTTCCGCATGTCCCGACTTACCTGGCACGGCCACTCCTGCTTCACGCTCGAGACGGGCGACGGCACGCGGATCATGTTCGATCCGTGGCTCGATGAGAATCCCTCGGCGGACATCAAGACGGACGCGGTGGGGAAGCTGGACTACATCCTGGTGTCGCACGGGCACTCGGACCACTTCGCGGACTGCGTGAAGCTGGCGAAGCAGACGGGCGCCACCGTCGTCTCCACCTTTGAGCTGGTGGCGTTCTGCCAGACGCAGGGCGTGGAGAAGGGGCACGGGATGAACATCGGCGGGGCGCACCAGTTCCCCTTCGGCCGGGTGAAGCTCACCCCCGCCCTCCACACCGGCAGCATCGCCGGCGACGACGACGGCGCCTTCACCACCGACTGCGCCGGCTTCCTCCTGACGCTGCCCGAAGGGCTGCGCTTCTACCACGCGGGCGATACGGCGCTGATCACGGACATGCAGCTCCTGCGCGGCCAGGTGGACGTCGCCCTCCTCCCCATCGGTGACAACTTCACCATGGGCCCCGAAGACGCCGCCCGCGCCGTGGAGTTCATCGAGCCGAAGACGGTCGTCCCCATGCACTACGACACCTTCGATCTGATCCGCCAGGACCCCGAGGAGTTCCGCCGCCTCGTGGGCGCCCGCGCCACCGTCGAGGTGCTGACGCCCGGCAAGTCCCTCGACATCTGACCGGCGGGGCTCACACAGAGACACAGAGGCACAGAGGAAACCGCCGCTGGCGGATTGCGAGCGGGGGCGTCCTAAAGGGGCGCCCCCGCTGCGTTTGCGGCCATCCGCGGATCGACTTTTGCGGGCCCGATTGTGCCCTGCGCGGGGCGCGAGTAGCCTTGGCGGATGCTACCCTCCGTGTACGCCGAGACCAGCATCGTCAGCTACCTGGTCGCCCGCCCCAGCCGCGATGCCATCATGGCCGCGCGCCAGCGCCAGACTCGCGAATGGTGGGCTGCCCGCCGCGCCGGGTACAGGCTTTTCGCATCGGAGGTCGTGATGCGGGAAGCCACTAGCGGCGAACCAGAGATGGTGCGGCGGAGAACGCAGGCGCTGCGTGGCATCCCGTTGCTGATCATCGACCCCGCGGTAGACGTTCTGACGAGGGCGCTGGTGGAACGCGGACCGTTGCCCAAGCGAGCGGAATAGGACGCGGACCACATAGCGCTGGCGACAGTGAACAGGCTCGACATCCTGCTGACGTGGAACTGCAGGCACATCGCCAATCCACGGATGTATGCGACCATCGCCAAGGTGTGCCGTGCCCATGGGTTCGAGCCGCCCATCCTGTGCACGCCCGACGACCTGTTGAGGAGGTGACGCTATGCGCAAAGACGACGAGATCAACCTCAACGATCCCGACTACGACGATCCGATCCTCGCGGAGATCCGGCAGATCCGCGAAGAGTTCTCGATTCGGTTCAACGGTGACATCGGCGCGATGCACCGCTACTACGAAGAGCAACGGCACCTTCAGCCGATGAAGGGGTTGCTCGACGCTCAGCGGAAGAGCGCTTGACAAACAGCCTCGCACAGAGACACGGAGGCACGGAGAATGAACCGTTCTCTGTGCCTCCGTGTCTCTGTGTGAGGCTTCTAACCGGCTTAACCGATGCACTGGCGGCTGATCGACACACCACCGGCGGCGGGCGCGTGGAACATGGCGCTGGACGAAGCGCTGGCCGAGTCGGTGGCGGGAGGGGGCGCGCCGGTGCTGAGGTTCTACCGGTGGAGCCCGCCGTGCCTGTCGCTGGGGCGCAACCAGCCGGCGGCGGGGCTGTACGACCTGGAGGCGGTCCGCACGCGCGGGTGGGACGTGGTGAGGCGGCCCACGGGCGGGCGCGCCGTGCTCCACCACCGCGAGCTCACCTACTGCGCGGCGCTCCCCGCCACGCTGCTGGGCTCGCCGCGCGAGGCGTACACGGCCATCAACCGCGCGCTGGTGGCAGGGCTGCGGCGGCTGGGGGTGGACGCGGCCGTGCAGGGGGACACGGGGAGGCGCGCCCCCGTCCCCTCGCTGGCGCCGTGCTTCGCGGAGCCGGTGGCGGGGGAGGTGGTGGCGGGCGGGCGCAAGCTGGTGGGGAGCGCGCAGCGGAGGCTGGGCGAAGTGATCCTCCAGCACGGCTCGCTGCCGCTGGAAGACGACCAGGGCGAGGTGGCCGCCCTCCTGCGCCAGCCGGCCGCGGAGGGGGACCGCCCGGCCGCGCTGGTGCCGCTGCTGGGGCGCGCGCCGGCGTGGGAAGAGCTCACGTCCGCGCTCGCGGAGGGGTGGCGAGAGGCGCTCGGCGCGGAGGTGCGGGAGGGCGCCGCGGGGGCGCGCGAGAGGGAGCGCGCGGCTGTGCTGGCGGAGCGCTACGCAAGCCCGGCATGGACCTGGCATCGGTAGGGGGCGGTTGACCTTCGGGCGGGGGCAAGATCCCCGCGCACACACCCAGTCCCGGCAGAGGCACGGCATGCCCGCAGCGTACGCACCTCGAGCGTTCACCATCGTGGGAGCCCTGGCACTCCTGGCCGCGTGCGGCGGCGGAGGCGGCGGCGAGAACGGAAAGGGCGGGACCGGCGGGGCGGGGCAGGGCGGCACCGCCATCGTGGGGATCCTGGGGAACGTCCAGTCGTTCAACCCGGTCACCAACACCGCGTCGACCGTCCAGGACATCGAGCGGTACATGCTCTTCACGCCCCTCATCCAGTTCGACGAGAAGCTTCAGCCCCGTCCCTACCTGGCCGAGAGCTGGCAGATGGACGGCGACACGGGGGTGACGCTGAAGCTGCGCCGCGACGTGAAGTGGCACGACAACCAGCCCGTGACGGCCGAAGACGTGAAGTTCACCTTCGACCTGGCCAAGAACCCCAAGGCCACCTCGGGGCTGGTGGGCTCGGTGTACCTCACGCAGGTGAAGTCCGCCACGGTGGTGGACCCGTACACCATCCGCTTCGCCTTCACCAACCCGCACGGGCAGGCGCTGGAAGACTTCTGGTGGTCGCCGCTCCCCAAGCACATCCTGGGGAACGTGGCCCCGGAGCAGCTCACCCAGCACCCCTTCAACCAGAAGCCCGTGGGGAGCGGCCCCTTCAAGTTCGCGGAGTTCCGCCCCACGCAGAGCCTGGTGCTGGAGGCGAACCCGGCCTTCCCGGCGGCGCTGGGCGGGCGCCCCAAGCTTGACCGCGTGGTGTTCCGCATGATCCCCGAGGCCACCACGCTGGTCACCGAGCTGCTGAACGGCACGGCCGACGTCATCGGGTGGACGCTGCTCCCCGACCAGGCGGCGCAGGTGAAGAGCCAGGCGGGCAACGGCTACCGGCTCAGCAACTTCCCCTCGCGCGAGTTCTACTACGTGGGGTGGAACAACGAGCGCGAGCCGTTCACCGACGCGAACGTGCGGCGCGCGCTGGGGATGGCCATCAACAAGCCCCAGATGATCCAGGGGCTGCTGCGCGGCTTCGGGTCGCCGGCGCACGGGGTGATCCCGCCCTGGAGCCCGATGTACACCAACCTGTCGCAGGCGGACCGCTACGACCCCGCCGCGGCCAAGCAACTGCTGGCACAGGCGGGGTGGCGCGACACCAACGGCGACGGGATCGTGGAGAAGAACGGCCGCCCGCTGCGCTTCATCCTGCTCACCAACTCCGAGAACCAGTTGCGCAAGGACGTCGCCGCCTTCGTGCAGCAGCAGCTCAAGCAGGTGGGCGCGGACGCGCAGGTGAGGACCATCGAGTTCCAGACGATGCTCCAGCAGCACAAGTCGCGCGAGTACGACGCCGTGATCACGGGTTGGGTGCTCGACACCTTCCGCGTGGACCCGGTGGCGCTCTTCTCGTGCGCCGAGGCGCGCAAGAAGGGCTCGCCCAACCGCACCGGCTACTGCAACCCGCAACTGGACCAACTGATGCAGACGGGGATGCGCACGGACGACCCGGCGCAGGGCAAGGCCACCTGGGCGCAGTTCTCCCAGTTGCTCCACCAGGACCAGCCCATGACCACGCTCTTCTGGATCGACGACATGGCCGGCATCGGCCGCCGCATCCAGAACGTGCAGATGGACCCGCGCAGCAAGCTCGTAAGCGTAGCCAGTTGGACGAAGACTCGCTGAGCCGTCGCCCCCGCCCCACGCCGCGGAGCGAATCGTGCAGGAACGGCGCGCCGCGGCAGAGGGCGGGGGGAAGTGCTGAACAGCGGTGCGTGAGTGCGTTAGTGCGTGAGTGCGCTAACTGCAGTCAAACGCACTCACGCACTTACGTCTCAGCACTTCTGTTACTCGGCACTCGGCACTCGGCACTCGGCACTTAAGTCCCAGGCACTGATGATCGGATACCTGCTGCGCCGCATCCTGGGCGCCATCCCCCTCCTGCTGGGGATCCTGACGCTGATCTTCTTCGTGATGCACCTGGCACCGGGAGATCCCACGGCGCGCTTCTTCTCGCCCAACGTGGCCCCCGAGGTCATCGAGCAGATGAGGCGCAACCTGGGGCTCGACCAGCCGCTCCACATCCAGTACTTCAAGTGGCTGTGGTCGTTCGTGCGCGGCGACTTCGGCTACTCGTTCGGGCAGATGAGGCCCATCGGCGAGATCCTGCCGGGGGTGCTGTGGAACACCATCCAGCTCACCATGATCTCGCTGGTGGTGATCTTCGTGGTGGGGATGCTGATCGGCATCGTGCAGGCGGTGAGGCAGTACTCCATCGCGGACAACGTGCTCACCTTCGTGGCGCTGTTCTTCTACTCGATGCCGTCGTTCTGGTTCGCCCTGATGCTCATCCTGATCTTCTCGCTCAAGGCGAACACGGCGGGGTGGCCCATCCAGTTCCCCGCCAGCGGGATGACGGGGGTGGAGTACGACTACCTGAGCACGGGCGGCAAGATCACCGACCGCATCATGCACCTGATCCTCCCCGCCACGGCGCTAGGGATCGGCTCGGCGGCGGGCGTCGCGCGCTACATGCGCGGGTCCATGCTGGAGGTGATCCACCAGGACTTCATCCGCACGGCGCGGGCGAAGGGGCTCAGCGAGCGCACGGTGGTGTTCAAGCACGCGCTGAGAAACGCGCTGATCCCCATCATCACCCTGCTGGGGCTGTACCTGCCCTTCCTGCTCAGCGGCGCGGTGCTGGTGGAGACGATCTTCGGGTGGCCGGGGATGGGGCGCGCGATCGTGGACGCCATCCTCCAGCGCGACTACCCGATGGTGATGGCCACGTCCTTCGTGATCGCCGCCATCGTGGTGGCGGGCAACCTGCTGTCGGACGTCCTTTACGCGGTGGTCGACCCGCGCATCCGTACGGAATAAGGCCCGATGCGAGCATCTCCCAACGTAGAGTCTTCCCCGCCCGAGCCCCTTCCCGGCGCCTCCGCCACGCAGGGCGGCGCCAGCGTGCGCCCCGCCGGCGCCGCGTGGACCGGGATCGTGATGGCCGTGCTGGCCTGGGGCTTCGTCCTCTCCCTCTTCTTCCTGTCGCGCGAGCGGCTGTGGGGGATGGGGCGCGGCGGGCGCATCACCCCGGACCTGTACCTGGCCGCCGCCACCCTTGCCGCCATGGCCATCGGGCTGGCGTACCTCACGGTGCGCGGCGTGCGGCGGCGCAACGCGGGCACCGTCAGGGCGCGCGGCGACAGCCAGTGGTCCATCGCCGGGCGGCACTTCAAGAAGAATCGGCTGGCCATGGCGGGCCTCGCGGTGATGATCCTGCTGTACGTCATCACCCTGGTGACGCCGCTGGTGGCTCCGTTCGACCCGGCGCAGCAGGGCGACATCGTGCTCACCCGCAACCTGCCCCCGTCGCTCGAGCACCTGATGGGGACGGACAAGTTCGGGCGCGACATCTTCTCGCGCGTGCTGTACGGGTCGCGCATCTCGCTCACCATCGGCTTCATCGCCGTGGGGATCTCGGTGACGCTGGGGACGCTGGTGGGGGCGCTGGCCGGCTACTTCGGCGGCTTCGTGGACACGCTGCTCATGCGCATGACCGACATGATGCTGTCGTTCCCGCGCCTGGTGCTGCTGATCGTGGTGATCGCCCTCTTCTCGCCCTCCATCTGGCTGGTGGTGACGGTGCTGGGGCTCACCGGGTGGATGGGCACGGCGCGGCTGGTGCGCGGCGAGGTGCTCAGCCTGCGCGAGCGGGAGTTCGTGCAGGCGGCGCGCGCCCTGGGGATGGGCGACTGGCGGATCATCTCGCGCCACGTGATCCCCAACACCATGGCGCCGGTCATCGTGTCCGCCACGCTGGGCATCGGGCAGACGATCCTCACCGAGGCGTCGCTCTCGTTCCTGGGGCTCGGCGTGCAGCCGCCCACCCCGAGCTGGGGGAACATGGTGGCCGACGGCCGCGACGCGCTGATCGAGGCGTGGTGGATCGCCACCTTCCCCGGCATCGCCATCGTGCTGACCGTGATCGCCTTCAACCTCCTGGGCGACGGCCTGCGCGACGCGCTCGACCCGCGCCTGAGGACGTGACATGGCCACGCGTCTCTCGCTTCCCGACGACACCCTCTCGTTCGAGGAGTTCCTCGAAGCGTACCAGGGGGTGCACGCGGAGTGGGTGGACGGGCAGGTCTTCGTCACGACTCCCGCGAAGCCGCACCACTTTCGGCTTACCCGGTTCCTGAGCTCCGTCATCCAGTCGTACGCCGAGGACCGCGGGCTGGGGGAAGTGTTCGGCGAGCCGGTCACCATGCGCACGAACGAGCGCGCGGCCCGTGAGCCGGATCTCTACTTCGTGGCGGCAGCGAACGCGCACCGGATGACGGACTCGTTCTTCGACGGTCCCGCCGACCTGGTGATCGAGATCGTGAGCCGGGAGAGCCGCACGCGCGATCGCAAGGTGAAGTTCGGAGAGTACGAGCGCGCGGGAGTCCGCGAGTACTGGCTGATCGACCCCGAGCGGAAGCGAGTCGATGCATACCGCCTGACGGAGGCGGGCCGCTACGAGGCGCTCGATCCGGGGGAGCCGGCCGTGCTGCGGAGCGGCGTGCTGCCCGGAATGTGGGTCGCGGTGGACTGGCTCTGGCAAACGCCTCTTCCCCGCCAGTCGTGGGTCTTGGAGCAGTGGGGGCCGGTTTGATGGCGATGGGTACGATGGGACGTGGATCGATCCGGTCCTGGCTGTGGACCGACGAGATGCCGCGGCTGAAGCCGGTGCTCAAGCAATGGGGGCTGATTTGACGAACGGGGGCGGGGCGGGGCCGATCCTGCAGGTGGAAAACCTGCGGACCTACTTCAAGACCGACGCGGGGCTCGCCCGCGCGGTGGACGGCGTGTCGTTCCACGTGAACCCCGGCGAGACGCTGGGGATCGTGGGCGAGTCGGGGAGCGGCAAGTCCGTGACCTCGCTCTCCATCATGCGGCTGATCCCGGAGCCGCCGGGAAAGATCCAGCCGGAGTCGCGCATCCTCTTCCGCGGCGAGAACGGGGAGATGGAAGACATCGCGCGGGCCACGGAGCCGCGCATGAGGCAGATCCGCGGCAACGACATCGCGATGATCTTCCAGGAGCCGATGACCTCGCTGAACCCCGTGTTCACCGTGGGCGACCAGATCGTGGAGTCGCTGCGGCTTCACCAGGGGCTCAACAAGAAGCAGGGGCGCTCCCGGGCCATCGAGATGCTGGAGCTGGTGGGGATCCCCATCCCGCACCAGCGGGTGGACGAGTTTCCGCACCAGCTCTCGGGCGGGATGCGGCAGCGCGTGATGATCGCCATGGCGCTCTCGTGCAACCCCAAGCTGCTGATCGCCGACGAGCCCACCACGGCGCTCGACGTCACGATCCAGGCGCAGATCCTGGAGCTGATCAACAAGCTCAAGAGCGAGCTGGGGATGAGCATCATCCTGATCACCCACGACCTGGGCGTGGTGGCCGAGACGTGCGACCGGGTGATCGTGATGTACGCCGGGCAGGTGTTCGAGGAGGGTTCGGTGGACGACGTGTTCCACAACCCGCAGAACCCGTACACCGAGGGGCTGCTGCGCTCCATGCCCAAGCTGGGCGAGCAGGTAGAGCGGCTGGCGGTGATCCCCGGCGTGGTGCCGTCGCCCACCAACTGGCCGAGCGGGTGCCGCTTCTACGAGCGCTGCCCGTACCACTGGGACAAGACGCTGCACGAGGAGCCGCCCCTGTTCGAGATCGGCCCCGGGCGCAAGAACAAGTGTTGGCTGGTGGAGAACCCCGAGCAGCGCGAGGCGGTGGTTCGCGCGGGCGGCGGCTTTACGCCGGCGGGCGCCGTGTCCGCCAGCGGCCCGGTGGCGCCGGTGGCCGGCTCGCCGGACGACGTGGACGCGGGAACCGCGGAGGGCATCTGATGCCGGCGACTCCCGAAGGACCGACCCCCGCCGGGGGGCAGGGCGCCGGCGACGGCGTGCGCAGCGGCGGCTCGCAGGCGGGCCGCCCGGCCGACGCGCTGGTGGGCGAAGGAGTGGAGCGCGGCCCCGTGACCGAGGGCGCTGAGGGGCGCGCGCCCGTGGCCCGCATCCCCGAGCCGCCGGGGCGCGAGGTGCTCCCCCCGGCCAAGGGCGACAGCGACCTGCGCGGCGCCACGCCGGACGACATGGAGCCGCCCGCCGACGCGCTGCTGGTGGTGCGCGGGCTCAAGAAGTACTTCCCCATCCACAAGGGGTTCTTCAACCGCCACGTGGGCGACGTGAAGGCCGTGGACGGGGTGTCTTTCTCGCTGCGCCGCGGTGAGACGCTGGGTGTGGTGGGCGAGTCGGGGTGCGGCAAGAGCACGATGGGGCGCAGCATCCTGCGCCTGATCGAGCCCACGGCGGGGAGCGCGCACTTCGAGGGGCGCGACATCGTGAAGATGGACAAGGCGGAGCTGCGCCGCATGCGCCGCAAGGTCCAGATCGTCTTCCAGGACCCCTTCTCGTCGCTCAACCCCCGCATGACCATCGCGGAGACCATCCGCGAGGTGCTGGGGATCCACGGGATCGCCAAGGGGCAGAAGGCCAACGACCGAGTGGCCGAGCTGCTGCGCGTGGTGGGGCTGCGGCCGGAGCACTCCGTGCGCTACCCGCACGAGTTCTCGGGCGGGCAGCGGCAGCGCATCGGCATCGCGCGGGCGCTGGCGGTGGAGCCGGACCTCATCGTGTGCGACGAGCCCGTGTCCGCGCTGGACGTGTCCGTGCAGGCGCAGGTGATCAACCTGCTGCAGGACCTGCAGCGGGAGCTGGGGCTCACCTACGTCTTCATCGCGCACGACCTGTCGGTGGTGGAGCACATCTCCGACCGCGTGGCGGTGATGTACCTGGGCCGCATCGTGGAGCTGGCGGAGTCGCGGGAGATGTACCGCAACCCGCTGATGCCGTACACCAAGGCGCTCCTCTCGGCCGTGCCCATCCCCGACCCGCGCATCAAGCGCGAGCGCGTGGTGCTGCAGGGCGACGTCCCCTCGCCGGCCAACCCGCCGTCGGGGTGCCCCTTCCACCCGCGCTGCCCGCACCCCCTCAAGGACGCGGACTGCGCCAAGATCGTCCCGCCGCTGGCGGACAAGGGCGGCGGCCACTTCGCGGCGTGCATCAAGGTGCCGCTGGGGGCGGGCTTCGAAGGCGGGTTGCCAGTCCTCCAATAAGGATCTCACACAGAGACACAGAGGCACGGAGATGAAGCTATCTCTGTGCCTCTGTGTCTCTGTGTGAGGCCCGGTTTCGCAGGTGGGCTTCCTCGGCTTCCATCTCCTTGGCCAGGAAGTAGTTGAGGCCCGTGCGGATGATGGCGATGGCGGCCAGCTTGCCGATGCGCTCCCAGGTGGGGGAGACGGCGGTGGAGAGTATGTCGCCCGCGAGCTGGAACTCGAGCGCGACCCCCAGGTAGTGCGCCAGGGTGAGGCGCAGTGCGGTGTAGCTGCGCGGGGCGCCCGTGCGCCAGGTGTTGAGGAACTGGAAGATGGCCGCGACGATCCCCGCCGCGATCACCAGCGCCCCGATGGTCTCCACCCCCAGGCGCAGCCACTCCACCCCGTGCTGGACCGCCTGCTCCGCCCCGCTGAAAGCGTCGCCGTGCTCCATCCGTCCTCCCGGTGAACACCCATGGGAGCCGCCACTCCGTGATGGGGGCACGTGATTCGCAAGCCCCGCACCGAACGCGATTTGCGGCCGTTTCCACCCGTTGTCCCGTAGAATGAACCGTCGCCAGAGCTACATCCTCGTCGCAGCGATGCTCCTGCTGCTCCCGCTGATCTGGGCGGCCTCGCGGCTGACCGGGCGGGACCCGCGCACCGAGGAGCCGGTCGCGTCGTCCGCCGCGGCGGCGGGCGCCACCCCCGGCACCGTGCCGAGCGCGCCCACCCCGGCCGAGGCCGCAGCCGCGTACGGCGTGGAGCTTCCGCCCGATGTGGCGCGGCTGCTGCGCGAGGGGCGCAACTGGCGGGCGTCGCGCCGCCTGCGCGAGCTGGTGAAGGCGGACTCGGACCCCGAGCTGGTGCTGGTGGCCGCCCGCGCCAACGCCGCCTGGGGCGCGTGGGATGCCGCCCGCACGCTGCTGGACGGCAAGCCGTGGCTGGACACCGCGGGGGGCGGCGACGGGTGGTACCTGCTTGCGCGCGCCCACGAGGAGGAGCGGCGCTGGGGCGACGCGGCGGCGGGGTACGAGCGCTACCTGCGCGCGCGTCCCGCGGGGGGCGCGCCGGGCGCCGAGCGCACCGTCGCCGAGCTGCGGCACGCGCTGGTGCTGCTGCGGGCGGGGCGCGCGCAGGATGGCATCGCCGCCCTGGGGCGGATGAGCCCCGGCTCGTCGTCCGCCGCGCCGTGGGCCTCGCTGCTGGCCGCCGAGGCGCTGGCCCCCGCGGGCGACACGGCGCAGGTGGCGCGCCTGCTGGGGAAGGCGGAGCGGGTGCCCACCGGGCGCGCCGCCGCGGCGCTGGTGGAGGCGTACACCCGGGCGCGCGACCCGCGCTCCGCCCGCGCCCGCGTGCTGGCGCTGGCGACGGAGTCCGAGACGGACCGGGCGTCGCAGCGCGCGGCGGCGGGCCGTGCCGCGCTCGCGTCGGGCGACACGGCCACGGCCCGCGCCGACTTCCGGGCCGCGCTCGCGGCGGCGCCCACCAGCGGCGGGGCGGGGGATGCCGCCGCCGGGCTGGAGCGCGCCGGTGGCCTGACCCCCGCCGACCGCATGGCGCTGGCCGAGACGTGGCTGGGGCGCAACCGCCCGGCGCAGGCGGCGGCGCAGTTCCGCGCGTGGCTGGCCGCGGGCGGCGGAACGCCCGCGGAGCGCGGCGCCGTGCAACTGCGCATGGGGCGCGCGCTCTTCGCCGCCGGCCAGCACGCGGAGGCGGCCACCGCGCTCGCGCCGCTGACGGCGCTGCCGGCGCCCACGGGGCCGCAGGCGCTGTACTACCTGGGCCGCGCGCGGCTGCGCGGGGCGCCGGGGAGCGCGCGGGAGGCGTTCGCGCAGCTCGCGGCGCGCTTCCCCGCGTCGCCGCAGGCGGCGGACGGGCTGTACCTGATGGCGGACCTGGACGACGACGCCGGGCGCGACGCGCAGGCCGCCGCCGCGTACCGCCAGGTGGTGGACCGGCATCCCTCCAGCCCCCGCGCCGCGCTGGCCTCCATGCGCCTGGGCGGGGCCGCCCTGCTGCGCGGCGACGCGGCCGGCGCCGCGCGGCTGTGGGACGGGCTGCGCGCCCGCACCACGGAGACGGAGGGGTGGGCGCAGGCCACGTACTGGGCCGGGCGCGCCCACCACGCGGCCGGCAACGCGGCGGGGGCCCGCGAGCGCTGGTCCGAGCTGCGCACCCGCGCGCCCGTGTCGTACTACACGGTGATGGCCGCGCGCCGCCTCAACACGCCATACTGGCCCGCCGCCCTCGCGGACGCGCCCCCGGTGGACCGCGACCTCGCCACGCGCATGGCCGCCGCCCTGGGCCCCGCCGACCTCCTGCGCGAGGCCGGCCTCCACACGGACGCCGAGGCGGAGGTGGACCGCGTGGTGCGCACCGCCGCGGACGACGTGGCCACGCGCTACGCGCTGGGAGAGGCGCTCGCGTCGCGCGGGTGGACGGCGCACGGGGTGCGCATCGCCCGCGCGCTGGAGGGGAAGGGGGAGAAGCCCAACGCGCGCCTCCTCCGTGTGCTCTATCCGCTGCAGTACCGCCCCGTGCTGGAGGCCGAGGCGCGCGAGCGGGGGCTGGACCTGTACCTGATCGCCGCGCTCACCCGCCAGGAGTCCGTGTTCAGGCCGCGGGCGCACTCGCCAGTGGGCGCGCGCGGGCTGATGCAGGTGATGCCGGCCACGGGGCGCGGCCTGGCCGCGGGCGCGGGGATCTCCGGCTGGGACCCGGAGATGCTCTTCAACCCCGAGATCAACGTGCACCTGGGGATCCGCTTCCTGGCCGCGCAGATGCGCGCGTACGACGGCAGCCTCCCCTACGTCTTCTCCGCCTACAACGCGGGCCCCGTGCGCGTCACCCGCTGGCGCCGCTTCCCCGAGGCGCGCGACCCGGAGCTCTTCACCGAGCGCATCCCCTTCGAGGAGACGCGCGACTACGTGAAGATCCTCACGCGCAACATCGCGCTGTATCGTGGGTTGTACGGGGGATGAACGGCGGGCTCACACAGAGGCACAGAGACACGGAGGAGGATGTCGCTTGCGGCGGACGCCGTGGCGGTGCAGTGTGAAGTGTCTCTTGGGATGGAGGTCCGGTGAGCGAGCAACGTGCGGCTGTGCTGCTGGGGGCGACGGGGATGGTGGGCGGGTACTGCCTGGAGCGGCTGCTGGGGGATGCGGCGTACGGGCGGGTGACGACGCTGGGGCGGCGGGCGAGCGGGAGGGCGCATCCGCGGCTGGTGGAGCGGGTCGGGGAGGTGGAGCGGCTGCTGGACGAGCACGCGGCGGAGCTCGCCGGGGCCGACGTGTTCTGCTGCGTGGGAACCACCATCGCCGCCGCGGGGTCCCAGGAGGCGTTCCGGCGCGTGGATCACGACATTCCCGTGAAGGCGGCGAGGGTGGCGTCCGCGGCCGGGGCGCGCCACTTTCTCCTCGTCACCGCGGCGGGCGCCGATGCGGGGTCGCGCATCTTCTACAACCGCGTAAAGGGCGAGACGGAGGCGGCGGTCGCGGAGCTCCCCTTCCAGGGCGTGGCGCTGCTGCGTCCCTCGCTCCTGCTGGGCGAGCGCGACGAGCGGCGCCCCGCGGAGGCGCTGGCGCAGCGGGTCGCTCCCCTCCTCTCGCCGCTGCTGCGCGGCCCGCTGCGGCGATACCGCGCCATCCACGCGGACACGGTGGCGGCGGCGATGGTGCGGCTGGCCCGCGAGGGGGTGAGCGGCACGCGCGCCGTGGAGTCCGACGAGATCGAGCGGCTCGGCCGCTGAACCCAACACCCCGGCACACGCTTGCGGAAACCACCCCACGACGACCTCCCGGACGGCATCGTCCCCCTGCCACGCGAGGCGGGCGCCAACCCCAAGCCCCCCGGCGGGTGCGGCCTCACGGGGTGCCTGTACGGAACGATGATCCTCTTCGCCCTGCTGCTGATGGTGATGGTGGGGCTCGCGCTCTTCCGGCAGTGGCAGGTGCCGGTGCCGTCGTACCCTGGCCGATGAAGCGACCTCAAACCCACGAACCACCCATGCGCACCCAGATCCGCTTCTCCCTCGCCGCGCTCCTGCTCCTGGTGGCGGCCGCCTGCGGGCCCTCGCAGCCCCCGCGCGACCCCGGCCCGGCGGCGCGCGGAGCCACCGTCAAGGTGCAGAACGACGCCCTGCTGGACATGAACATCTTCGTCGTGCAGTCCAGCGGCGCCCGCATGCGGCTGGGGCTGGTCAACAGCCTGTCCAACGCCGTCTTCCGCATCCCCGGCTCCGCGGTGGGCCTGGGGCAGCAGCTTCGCTTCCTGGTGGACCCCGTGGGCAACCAGCGGACGGCGACCAGCTTCGAGCTCTACGTGCGGCCAGACCAGCAGGTGACCCTCACCATCCCCTCGACGGTCGGGCGTTAGGAATCTCACACAGAGACACAGAGGCACGGAGATCAGTTCCTCTCCGTGTCTCCGTGTCTCTGTGTGAGGCTGAGCCTTTCCGTCTCTTCGTCCAGCACGGCGCGCAGGGCGGCGACCAGGGCGGGCTCGGCCGTGTACTGGCGGCCGTATCCCAGGTTGAAGCGGTAGTCGAAGTCCGGCGGGTTGGCGCCCTGCGTGTGCTGGAGGATCGTCTCCAGCTTGTCGAGCGCCTTGGCCAGCTTCGCCTCGGGCGTCGCGGCGGCCTCGTACTCGTCCCACAGCGCGGTGATCTCGTCGCGCAGCGGGGCGGGGAGGGGCGCCAGGAGGTGGACGAGGTCGCGGCGCTCGTCCTCGGCCTTGCTCCCGCCGCGCCGCGCCTGCTCGGGGGCGGGCACGTCGCCGCCGATCGCCTCGCCCAGGTCGTGGACGATGCAGATCTTCACCAGGCGCGCGAAATCGACGCCCGGGAAGCTGGGGTGGAGGACGAGCGCCATCAGGCAGAGGCGCCAGGTGTGCTCGGCCACGCTCTCGGGCTGGCCGGCCGAGGTCCACGCGCTGCGGGTGGCGGTCTTCAGCGCTTCCGAGGCGCGCAGGAAGTCGAGGACGCCCGCGATGTCTTGATCGTTCATGGTTTCCAAGTCCTGATCTGGATCTGCTGGAATCGTTGCGCCTCCGCCGCGAGGGGATGAATCCCGCCGCTGGAACCGGTGCGCCCCCACCGCGAGGGGATGAATCCCGCCGCTGGAGGGACGGGAAGCCCCCGCCACGAGGGGTTTCAACCCCCAGCGATGCCTCCGTACCCCCGGCTCATACCTTGAAGAAGATGTTGCGCCGGTACAGGATCTCCATGGCGCCCGTCCAAAAGAGCACGAAGCAGAGCGCGAAGGCGAGGGAGGCGTTGACCGGCGCGAGCCACGACGCGAACAGGTGGTCAAAGATCCACGTCTTGAGCGCCACCGGCTCGGGGGACGCGGGGAGCTTCACCAGGGTGAGGATGCGCGCCATCAACCCCGAAAGAAAGAACGCGGCGATCGCGTTCACGCCGAACACCAGGAAGGGGCGCGTCCAGCGGCGGTGGCCGCGCACGTCCACCATCCAGTAGCACATCGCCAGGAAGTTGAGCGCCATCCCCGCCGTGAACACCACGTAGCTGCTGGTCCACAGGTTCTTGTTGATGGGGAAGACGGCGTGCCACGCCAGCCCCGCCACCAGTGCCACGTTCCCGGCGAAGAACATCCCGACGGCCTTCTCCGCCGGCGGACGCTCCGAGCGCAGCCAGCGCCCCGCGAACACCCCCAGCAGCACCGTGGCGACGGCCGGCAGGGTGCTGAGCGGCCCCTCCGGGTCCCACGTCTTCGCCGATGCCCACAGGTGGTCGGTGCCGAGCAGCGCGCGGTCCAGGTACGCGGCCAGGTTCCCCTCCTTCCCCAGCTCCCCCGCGCCGAAGCCCGGGACCGGCACCAGCATCATCGCGGCCCAGTAGCCCAGCAGGAGCGCCGCCGCGGTCCACGCCTGCGCGCGCGGCCTCAGGAACAGGACGACCGCCGCCGCCGCCACGAACGCCACGCCGATCCGCTGCAGCACGCCCGGGATGCGCAGGTGGGCCAGGTCCAGGTTGTAGTACGGGAACGCCGCCAGCAGCAGCCCGAGCCCGAACAGCTTGGCCCCGCGGGTCGCAGCCTTCCTCATCAGCCCTCCGCGCGGCACCCCCCGCTCCGCCGCGGGGATGAGCGAGAACGCCATCGCCACGCCCACGATGAAGAGGAAGAAGGGGAAGATGAGGTCGGTGGGGGTCCATCCGTGCCACTCCGCGTGCTTCAGCGGCGGGTAGATGGCGCTCCAGCTCCCCGGGTTGTTCACCAGGAGCATCCCCGCCACCGTGATCCCGCGGAACACGTCCAGCGACAGGAGGCGTCCCGGCGCGGCGGGGCCGGATACCGGGGCGGCCTGCGCGGCGGGCGGAGCGAGAGTCTCGGTCATGGTCTCCCTGCGAGGAGTGTTGCGCGGGATGACATTATCGGTGTCCGCGCGGGCGGGGTCAAATCACCCGTTCTCCGGCGCCCGGCACACCATTAGGATGGTGGGATGAAGAACAGCGCGCCTCACACGGAGCACCGGTTTCACCCCGCGGACGCGGCGACGCTGGCGATCCTCGTGGTCGTGACGGCCACCCTGGGGGTGAGCGCGGCGGCGGGGCGGCCGGTGGGGGGCGCGTTCCTGGGGCACGCGGCGCTCCTGGGCGGGTTCGCCGCGCTGGCGTGGTGGATGGCGCGGCGCGAGGGGGCGGCGTGGGTGCCGTACCTGCGCGGCGTGGCCGTCATCAACACCATGTTCGTGCTCTACACCACGCTGGGGCACGTGGCCTTCCGCGCCATCCGGTGGCTGGCGGATCCCGCGCTGGCCGCCGCGGACCGGGCGCTCTTCCTGGGCGCCACCTCGCCCGCGGAGCTCCTGCAGCACGTGGGCGGCGGATGGGTGGAGGCGCTCTCGTTCTTTTACGGCGCGTTCATCCCGTACCTGTACATGACGGTGCTGCTGGGGCTGGTGGGGCGCCCGGCGCGGGAGCGCGACGAGTTCGTCACCGGCTTCGCCTTCCTGTACGCCCTCTCCTTCCTGGGATACCTGTTCGTGCCGGCGCGCGGGCCCGTGGTGCAGCTCGCCGGCGAGCTGGTGCCGCTGGCGCCCGGCGGGTTCTTCCACGCGGCCGTGCTGCGCTCCATCGAGGGGTTCGGCGGGCCGCACGGCGCGTTCCCCAGCCTTCACCTGGGCGCGTCGTGCTACGCGGCGATGTTCGACCTGGCGCACCGCAACCGCCTGCGCGGGCTCATCTACGTGCCGCTGGTGGCCGGGATCGCCGCGGCCACGCTGGTGCTGCGCTACCACTACCTGGTGGACCTGTTCGCGGGCGCGGCGCTGGCGTGGGCCGCGCTGCGGGCGTCGGCGGCGGTGTGGGGGGCGGATCCACGGCCCGTGCGGCTGCGCGGCGCGGGGTGGGCGTACCGTGCCGTGCGCGCGGCGTGGGCGGCGTCGCTGGGCGCCTTCTTCCGCCGCGTGGACGTGCAGGGGCTGGCCGGCGTCCCCACGGCGGGGCCCACGCTGCTGGTGGCGAACCACTCCAACGCGTTCGTGGACGGGCTGCTGGTGCTCACGCGCCTTCCGCGCCCCGTGAGCCTCACGGCCAAGAGCACGCTGCGCAGGAACCCGCTGCTGCGCCCGCTGATCGCCGCCATGCGCGTGGTGGAGCTCCACCGCGCCCAGGACGAAGGCGCCGACACCGCGCGCAACGTGGACGCGCTGGCGGAATGCAGGCGGCGGCTGGCGTCCGGCGGCGCGGTGTGCATCTTCCCCGAGGGGATCAGCCACTCGGACGCGGCGCTGCGGCCCTTCAAGACCGGCGCGGCGCGCGTGGCGCTGGACTACGTGGCCGAGCACGGCTCGCTGGCGGTGGTCCCCGTGGGCATCTACTACGACGCAAAGGAGCGCTTCCGCTCGTCCGCGGCGCTGGTGTTCGGGGAGGCGTTCGATGCGGCCGCGTGGCGCGCCGCCCACCCGGACGCGCACCCGCGCGCCCTCACGGACGAGATGGAGACGCGCATCCGCGCCCTGACGGCCAACTTCGCGAGCGAGGAAGAGGCGGGGCGGGTGGGGCGCGCCACGGAGCTGCTGGAGGTGGCGAGCGCGCCCACGCCGGCCATCCACCGCGACGAGCCGGCGGACGTGGCCACCCGCATCCGCACCGTGCACCGGCTGCAGGCGGGCCGCGCCTGGCTCGGCGCGGGCCGCGGCGCGGAGCTGGCCGCGCTGGAGGCGTCGGTGGACGGCTTCTTCCGCAAGCTGCGCCGCCTGGGGATCTCCGCGCGCGAGCTCTTTCTGCCCATGGGCCCCGCGCGCGCGGCGTTCTTCGTGGTGCGCGAGATGGAGACGCTCCTGGTGGGGGCGCCGCTGGCGCTGTGGGGGGCCATCAACCACGCGCTCCCCTACGCCATCCTGCGCGGGCTGGTGGGCAAGATGTCCACCGACCGCGACCACTTCGCCTCCAACGCCGTCTTCCTGGCGCTCCCCGTGGTCCCGCTCTGCTACCTGCTGCAGACCGGCGCCGTCGCCGCGCTGGCGGGAGGGTGGATGGCGCTCTTCTACGCGCTGTCGCTCCCCTTGGGTGGGGCGGTGGCGCTCCTTTACCGCGATCGTGCCGGCGGGGTGTGGCGGCGGGTGCGCACCTTCCTCCTCTTCCTGCGCCGCCCGTCGCACCAGCGGGCGCTGCTGGGCGAGGCGCGGGAGATCACCGGCCGCATCCAGCAGCTCGCCGCCGAGCTGGATGGCTCACACAGAGGTACACAGAGATGAGCGAGTATCTCCTGGAGTTCGCCGATCCCGCCGCGGGGGAGGCCGCCGTCGCGGGTGGGAAAGGAGCGAGCCTGGCGCGCCTCACGCAGGGCGGCTTCCCCGTGCCTGGCGGCGTGGTGGTGGCGGCCGCGGCGTACCGCGCGTTCGTGGAGGGCGCCGTGGAGGCGCATCCGCGCATCGCGGCGCTCGACTTCGGGAGCGATGCGGCGCTTCACGCCGGGTGCGCGGGCGTGCGCGGGGCCCTGGTGGCGCACCCGCTCCCCCCGGCGCTGGAGGCCGAGCTGCGCGCGCGGCTGCCGGAGCTGCTCATGGCCGGCCCGGTGTCGGTGCGCTCCTCCGCCACGCTTGAAGACAGCGCGGGGGCAGCCTTCGCGGGGCAGCACGACACGTATCTCAACGTGCCGGGCGTGGACGAGGTGGTGGATGCGCTCCGCCGCTGCTACGCGTCGCTGTGGGAGGACCGCGCGGTGCGCTACCGCCACCAGCGCGGCATCGCGCCGGACGCGGCGGACATGGCCGTCGTCATCCAGACCATGGTGCAGAGCGAGGTGGCGGGCGTCGCCTTCTCCCTTCACCCCGTCACCGGCGACCTGGGGCAGATCGTCGTCAACGCCGCGTACGGGCTGGGCGAGACGGTGGTCTCGGGCGAGGGCGGGGTGGACCAGTGGGTGATCGCCAAAAAGGACGGCGCCGTGCTGGAGCGCACCCTCGCGGACAAGACGCACGCCATCGTGGGCACCCCCACCGGCACCGCGCACGTGGAGGTGCCGGAGCCGCGCCGTCTGGCCCCTGCGCTCTCCGACGCGGAGCTGGCGGAGCTGCACGGCCTGATGCTGCGGGTGGAGCGCTTCTACGCCTTCCCGCAGGACGTGGAGTGGGCCACGGCCGGGGGAACGCTCTACCTCCTGCAGTCGCGCCCCGTCACGCGCTTCCCGGCGCGCTGGACGCGCGACGAGTCCGCCGAGCGCTTCCCCAGCCCCGTCACCCCGCTGACGTGGGACTTCACCACGCCGGGGTTCCACGAGTCGCTGGCGCACTCGCTGGAGATGATGGGTTTTCCGCCGTACGAGGGCACCTGGTTCGAGCGCTTCGACGGCTTCATCTACGGAAACCAGACGGCGGTTCAACTGTTCACGGCGGGGCAGCAGGTGAGCTTCGGCAGCATCGAGGAGCTCTCGGAGATGCGGCAGACGCTCATCGACCGCTACCGATGGGTGCAGGAGCTGCCCGTGGCGTGGGCGCGCGACCTGGACCGCTACCTCCTGGCGCTGGGGCGGCTGGGCTCGGCGCCGCTGGACCGGTTCACCGACGCGGAGCTGTGGAGGCACGTCCTCGCCGTGGACGCGCTGGGGCGGGAGTACTTCCTCCCCAACATCGCCATCTCCATCACGCACGGCATCCTCCACCGCACCCTGTTCCGCATGCTGGGGATGCTGGTGGGGCCGCAGCGCGCGCCGGTTCTCTACGACGGGCTCACCTCGTTCTGCGACACCAAGACCAACCTGGTGAACGCGGACCTGTACCGCCTGCAGCGGATGATCCGCGCCGACGCCGCCCTCGCGGAGCTGCTGGCGGGCACGGACCGGCGGCGGATCTGGGACGAGGGGATGCTGGCGCGCTTCCCCCGCTTCGCCGCGGCGTTCGGGCGATTCCTGGAGAACCACGGCCACCGCGAGGTGGAGTTCGACGCGTACCACCCCACCTGGGCCGGCCAGCCCTGGACGGTGCTGGAGAACCTGCGGCTGATGGCCGCCCGCGACGACGTGCACGACCCCGGCGCGCGCGAGAGCGACCTGCGCGCCCGCCAGTCGCGGGCCGAGCGCGAGCTGCTGGCCGAGGTGCCCGAGGGGCTGCGCAACTTCGCGGCGGAGCTCCTGCGCCTCACCCGCGCCTACACGGGCCTGGACGACCTGGAGCACTACCAGACCACGCGCCTCACCATCCCCTTCCGCGCGGCGGTGGTGTCGCTGGGCGAGCGCCTGGTGCGGCGCGGCGTGCTGGCGGTGCCGGAGGACGTGTTCTTCCTCCGCCGCGCCACCCTCCACGGCCTCGTGGAGGGCACCGCCTCCGACCTCGCCGCCGCCGCCGAGGCGCGGGACAACCGCGCCGCGTACGAGGCCCAGCTCCGCACCGCCCCGCCGCGCGTGTACGGCGAGGAGTCCGCGCCCCCGCCCGAGGGCGCGCTCCGCGGCCTCCCCGGCTCCCCCGGAACCGCGGAGGGTCCCGTGTGCCGCGTGCACAGCGTGGAAGACTTCGCGCGCTTCACCCCCGGCTCGGTGCTGGTGGCGCGCACCACCAACCCGGCCTGGACCCCGCTCTTCTACTCCGCCTGCGCCGTCATCACCGAGAGCGGCGGTCCCCTCTCGCACGGTGCCGTCACCGCGCGCGAGGTGGGCATCCCGGCCATCATGGCCGTCCACGGTGCCCTCTCCGCGCTCCGCGACGGCGAGGTCGTACGGGTGAACGGCACGCAGGGGGTGGTGGCGCGGGCGGAACCGGGTGTCAGCGCCTAGGCCCGGGCGGCCCCACGTGGTACAGCCGGCCGGGCTCCACTGAAGGGAGGAGGGCTCGAAGCTGCGGCATCAGCAGCCGCAGGACGCCGATCTCGTTCGTATAGGCGATGAGCACGACGACCGGCAACGGGAGGGTGGCGGTGTTCTGCTGGTGCTCCAGGTTGGAATCGATGGTAACGAACACATCGAACTCCGCCGCCGCCCGCCGGAGTAGGGCGCCGTTGCGCGTGCTGCCCCAACCAACCTGCCGAACTGTTTTCACTTCATGTTCTGGGAGCTCCAGCCGGAGCTTCCGGGGCAGACATTCATCAAGCAGCACGCGCACTCTGGATCAGAGCCTCCGTTGCTTCCTCCAGCGCCGCGATCGCCTGTTCGCGCGTGACGCCGGGGAAGTCGTCCAGGAATTCATCGAGCGGGTGACCCGCGGTTAGGTAGTCGCTCAGGTTCTTGAGGGGCACGCGCGTACCCACGAACACGGGTGTACCCCCCAGAATCCCGGGGTCGCTGTGAATGACACTTTTTCGTGACATGATTCGCTCCTGGCCAGGGACGATCGCACAGTCATAGCATACGTCAGATTGGATGCCATGACCATACGTCGTCGTGAGGACGATCTGACGGTGGCGCGCGGTGAGCGAAAGCCCATACTTACGAGCCACCGTGGCGGGGCCGGGCAGGGGTGGCGGCGGTGGTGCGGGAGGCGGTGAATCGGTCTCGTCCGATTCAGTTCGTGCCACGCGCACGGGCTGCGTACCGTGACCCGCTGCGCTCGGCCGGATCAGCTCCATGCGGGTAACCGGATGGTTCGAGCGCGGTTGCGGGCGACTGAAGTCGCTGCAACGACTACACGAAGTTCCCCTGCGGGGACTACACGGTTCCGGCTGAACCGTCAGGATCAGTCCGCGGAGGCGGACTTCGTGCGGTTGTTGCCGCGAGTTCACTCGCCAGGCTACGATGTCGGCCGTGCCTACCGTTGCTTCGAGGCCCCGTACCAATCCTCACAAGCGGGCGTTACGTGAAGCTGTTCCGACCGATTCTGCTGCTGGGCCTGGCGATGGTGGCGGCGGGTGCCGCGTGGCGGGGGCGCGCGCCGGGCGATCTCGCGCTCACGCACGCGAGCGTGGTGGACGTGGAGAGCGGGCTCGTGCTGCGCGACCGCACCGTGCTGGTGCGCGGCGGACGGATTGTGTGGGTGGCGCGGGCGGGGGAGCGCGGCGTGCCCGCCGGGGCGCGGGTGGTGGACGCCGCGGGCCGTTTTCTCGTCCCCGGGCTGTGGGATGCCCATACACACATCAGCTTCGCGGGGCCGCGCGCGTTCCCGGTCTACGCCGCGAACGGGGTGACCTCCGTGCGCGACTTGGGCGGGCGGCTTCCCGACCTGCTGGCGTGGCGCAGGCGGGTGGACGCGGGGACGCTCGTGGGGCCGAGGCTGTACCTGGCGGGGCCGACGCTGGAGGGCTCGTGGTGGCTGGACCGCGTCCTCCGGCTGACCACGAGCGACAGCCTGCTGGGCTCCTTCCCCTTTCTGCAGGTGTCGCCGCGCTACCGCGTGGCCTCGGCCGCCGAAGCGCGCGCCGCGGTGGACTCGCTGCGGCGGCTGGGGGTCGATCTGGCCAAGTTCCGCAACGTGCGCGGCGACGAGTTCCGCGCGCTGGCGTCGGAGGCGCGCAGGCGGGGGATGCCGCTCGTAGGCCACGCGCCGGGCAACGTGCCCATCGGCGAGGCGGCGGACTCGGGGATGCGCAGCATCGAGCACATGGAGACGGTGACGCTGAGCCTGGGGAGCGCGCCCCCCGCCCAGCGCCGCGCGCAGCTCGCGCGGCTCGCCCGCCGCGGCACGGCCATCACGGCCACCCTGTTCACGGACATCGCCTACCGCCAGACGCCGGACAGCGTGGCCTACGCGGTCATCGCGGACACGCTCAACCGCATCGACCCGCGCCGCCGGCACCTGTCGCCCGAGCTGCTCGCGTTCTGGAAGTTCGGGCTGGACCTCAAGAAGCTGGAGGGTCCCGCCGATTGGGCGGGGTCGCAGCGGCGGCAGCTCGCGGACCTGCGCCTGGCGCGCGAGGCGGGGGTGCCGATCCTGGTGGGCACGGACCTGGGCGTGTCCCTCGTGTATCCCGGTTCCAGCGTGCACGAGGAGATGCGGGTGCTGGTGGAGCAGGGCGGCCTCACGCCGCTGGAGGCGCTCCGCGGCGCCACGCTGTACGCCGCGCGCGCGATGGGCGTGGAACGTTCGGCGGGCACCGTCGCCGCGGGGCGCGAGGCGGACCTGGTGCTGCTGGACGCCAACCCTCTGGACGACATCCGCAACACGCAGCGCATCCGCGCCGTGGTACTGCGCGGGCGGTACCTGGACCGGCGAGCGCTCGACGCGCTGCTCGCCGCTCCCTGAGCGGTGGATCCTTGTACGATGGCTTCCCCGGCAGGAACCGGGACGGCCGGCGGGATCGTGATGCGGACCGTGGCGAGAACCCGGGGCGGGCTTCCGGTCCATCCGGGCGCGGCGGTCATCCCCGTGGAGCGGCGCCGCAACCCAGCCGCCAGCTCACGCGGACGGAGTAACAGACCGAGGCGCGGGGATGCGGGTCGTCTCCGTGCCTCCCGCGTTCCGGCACTCGCCTTGCGCCGCGCGCCGCGGAACCAGGTGCCCAGGAGAAACGGAATGTCTTGCCCCACGATGAGCTTCAGCGGCGTGAGCCGCGAGGTGTACGACTGCCTGATGCAGCAGGCCGCGAGCATGGGCCTGCCCACGCCCCAGGGCCCGAGCGGGCGCGTGGCTTTCATGAGCGTGGAAGCGGAGTACCGCTGGGACGAGGGCGAGGGGACGCTGGCGATCACCGTGACGCGCAGCCCGGAGTGGCTGGACTGCGGCATGGTGGAGTCGCGCGTGCGCCAGGCGATCCGCGGGTGCGGCGGCGTCTGACAAGCGGTTGGAGGGCGAGCGGGGCGTAGGCGGGCGGATCTTCGACCAGCGGATCTTCGGCCGGGGACGCAGGGTGCACGTTGCGACGGGACATCGGGGGAGGCATACTGCGGGGCCCTCACCCGGCAGCTTACAGCTGCCACCCTCTCCCAGAAACTGCCCTGGGAGAGGGGACTACTTCGCGCGCGATTTCCACGAGTTCTGCGGCGGGTGCAGGCACTGCGGACCAGGCAGGGGCCGGGTCTCCGGGTGATGCAGAAGATGCGCCCCCTCCTCCGCGCGAGCTAAACCTTTCAGCCCACCCGACATGTCATCGTACCCACGCCGGCCCGCCATCTACGACACCGCCGCGGGGGAGTCCACGCTGATCTACCCGGCGCGGGAGAGCCGGGCGCAGAAGCTGGCGCTGCGCGTGGTGCAGGCGGGGGCGGTGGCGGTGGTGCTGGGGGCGGCCACGTACCGGGTGTTCGAGCTGGACCGCTTCTTCGTGCCCAAGGAGCTGGTGCTCCACCTCACGGCGCTGCTGGCGGGGATCCTGTGCCTGGGGGCGGCGCGGAGGCTCGCGGTGGGGCGGGTGGACCTGCTGTTGGCGGGGTACCTGGCGCTGGGGGCGGTCTCCGCGGCGGCGGCGCAGAACCCGTGGGCGGGGATGCGGGCGCTGGGGGTGAGCGCGTCCGGCATCGTGGTGTTCTGGGTGGCGCGCTCGCTGGGGCGCTCCGGGCTCGCCCGCTCCGTACTGGTGGCGGTGGGGATCGCCGTCACGCTGGGGGCGCTCACCTCGCTGGCGCAGACGTACGGAGTGCGGCTGGACGTGTTCAGCGTCAACCGGGCGCCGGGCGGCACGCTGGGGAACCGCAACTTCGTGGCGCACCTCTGCGCCTTCGGGCTCCCCGTCCTGGCGGTGTGCGCGCTGCGGGCGTGGCGCGGGCCGGGGCTGGCGCTGGGGGCGGTGGGGTTCGCGGCGCTGGCGGCGGTGCTCGTGCTCACCCGCTCGCGCGCGGCGTGGCTGGGGGTGATCGCCGCGCTGGCGGTGCTGGTGCTGGGGTGGCTCATCGTGCGCCCCGTGCGGCGCGACGGGCGGAGCTGGGTGCGCCTGCTGATCCTCCTCCTCTTCGCCGGCGGCGGGGTGGCGGTGGCGCTCATCGTCCCCAACGAGCTGCGCTGGAACAGCGAGAACCCGTACACTGAGACGGCGCGCGGCGTGGTCAACTACCAGGAGGGGAGCGGGCGGGGACGCCTGATCCAGTACGCCAACACGCTGCGCATGGCCGCGGAGCACCCCGTGCTGGGCGTGGGCCCCGGCAACTGGCCCGTGGCGTACCCCGGTTACGCCAAGCGCCGCGACCCCTCGATGGACCCGCGGGAGGGCGGGATGACCTCCAATCCCTGGCCCAGCAGCGACTGGGTGGCGCTGATCGCGGAGCGCGGCCTCCCCGCCTTCATCCTGCTGGTGCTGGCGATGGCGGGGCTTGCCGGCACCGCCTGGAAGCGGATGCGCACCGCCCGCGACGCCGACGAGGGCCTGGTCGCCCTCGCGCTGGCCTCCACGCTGGTGGCGACGCTGGTGGTGGGCGCCTTCGACGCGGTGCTCCTCCTCCCGCTCCCCTCGCTCCTCATCTGGGCCTCGCTCGGCGCGCTGGCTTCGGGCGAGGAGGGCCGCTGGTCGCCCGAGATCGGCGGGGGCGGGCGGGTGCTGGGGATGATGGCGCTGCTGGCGGTGCTCGGCGCGTTCACTGCAAAGAGCGCGGCCCAGATCGGCGCCATGCACCTCTTCTCCACCGAGGGCTCCAACCGCGCGCTGGAGCAGGCCTCGCGGCTGGACCCGGGGAGCTACCGCATTCACCTGCGCCTGGCCCGCGGCTACCGGGGCCGCGCCTCCCGCGCCCGCCGCTGCGAGCACGCCCAGGCCGCCCACGCGCTCTTCCCCCGCGCCGAAGCCGCCGCCGCCCTGGCCCGCCGCTGCGACTGACGGCAGCGCTCTTCTCCGTGCCTCTGTGCCTCTGTGTGAGATTGCCGTTTCCGTACGGCACTCCCACATTGCGGAGATCCCCCGAACGCACCTGATCTCCGAGCGCCATGCCGTCCGATCCCCAGAACCTGTCCCGCCGCGGCTTCACGGCCGCGGCGGCCGCCGCAGCCCTCGCGCCGCTGGCCGCGTGCGCGGGGAGCCAGCCCGAGCCGGTGGCCGCCCCGACCGCCACCACCGGTGCCGCGCCCGTGGCGCCCTCGGCTCCGCCGCAGCGGCAGAACGAGCAGCAGCGCGACCCCATGGCCGAGGAGCTGATGGAGGTGCTGCGCGTGAAGTACCGCGACCGGCTGAGCTCCGAGCAGTGGGAGGAGGTGAGAAAGGGGATCGAGGGCAACCTCAACGGCGCCCAGGCGCTGCGCCGCTTTCAGCTTCCCATCGCCACCGAGCCGTCCACCGTGTTCCGCGCGTACCGCGGAGGCTCGCGGTGATCCCCGCCGAGACGCTGTACCTGCCGCTCACGGAGCTCGCCGCGCGGGTGCGCGCGCGCCGCCTGGACCCGGTGGAGCTCGCCGAGCTCGCGCTGCAGCGGCTGGAGGCGCTGGGGCCGCGGCTGGGCGCCGTGGTCACCCTCACGCGCGAGCGGGCGCTGGCCGAGGCGCGCGCCGCCCGCGCGGAGATCGAGGCGGGGCGGTATCGCGGCCCGCTGCACGGCATTCCGTACGGCGCCAAGGACCTGATCGCGGCGGCCGGGTATCCCACCACCTGGGGCGCGCAGCCGTACCGCGAGCAGAGCTTCGCCGAAGACGCCACCGTGGTGGCGCGCCTCAAGGCCGCGGGGGCGGTGCTGGTGGCCAAGCTCGCCTCCGTGGAGCTGGCGGGCGGCATGGGATACGAGCAGGCGAACGCCTCCTTCACCGGCCCCGGCCGCACCCCGTGGAACCCGGAGTTCTGGAGCGGCGGCTCGTCCAGCGGGCCGGGCGCGGCGGTGGCGGCGGGGCTCGTCCCCTTCGCCATCGGCTCGGAGACGTGGGGCTCCATCGTCACGCCCGCGGCGTTCTGCGGGATCACCGGGCTGCGCCCCACCTACGGCCGGGTGAGCCGCGCGGGCGCCATGGCGCTGTCGTGGACGATGGACAAGGTCGGCCCCATGTGCCGCACCGCCGAGGACGCGGGCGTGATCCTGCAGGCCATCGCCGGGCCGGACCCGCGCGACGACGCCTCGGCCGACCGCCCGTACCGGCACACGGCCACGCCCGCGCGCCCCGCCCGCCGCCCCCGCATCGGGGTGCTCAAGGGGCTGGCGGAGGGCTCGCAGCCGGAGGTGCGCCGCAACTTCGAGGCGTCGGTGCAGCGCATGGCCGAGTTCGCGGAGGTGGTGCGCGACGTCACCCTCCCGCAGTTCCCGTACGGCGCCGCCGCGTCGCTGATCATCGAGGCGGAGGCGGCCAGCATCTTCGAGGAGCTGGTGGAGAGCGGTCGCGTGCACGAGCTCACCGCCCCGGAGGACCGCATCGGCGGCTACCCGGGGCAGGTGGTGTTCGCCAAGGACTACCTGCGCGCCCTGCGCATCCGCACCCCCGCGGCCCAGGCGATGGACCGCTTCTTCGCCGAGACCGGCTTCGACGCCGTGGCGCACCCCACGCGGGGCACCGTCTCGTATCCCGTGGGCAAGAAGTTCAGCGAGGCGTACACGGACGCACCCGGCGGCGGCGAGCCCATCTCGGCCGCGTCCAACCTCCTGGGCCTCCCCGGCATCGCCATCCCCAACGGCTTCGGCCGCGACAACCTCCCCACCTCCCTGTCGCTCACGGGCCGCGCGTGGGACGAGGCGAAGGTGATCGCCCTGGCAGCGCAGTACCAGCGCCGCACCGATTGGCACACGCGCCAGCCGGCGGGCTTCTGATGCCGATGAACAGGTACGGCCCGCGCACGCGCAGCGGCATCGTGATCGGCATCGGGATGGGCGGATTCGTGGATGGGATCATCCTCCACCAGATCCTCCAGTGGCACAACATGGGCTCGGCCGTGCTCCCGCCGCACACCATGGAGGCCATGAAGCGCAACATGGTGTGGGACGGCCTCTTCCACGCCGGCACCTGGGTGCTGACGATGGTGGGCATCCTGATGCTCTGGGCGCACGCCCGCCGCGGCCACCCCCTCCCCGGCCCGCGCGCGCTCACCGGCCAGATGCTGCTGGGCTGGGGCATTTTCAACCTGGTGGAGGGCGCCATCGACCATCACCTCCTCGGTCTCCACCACGTGCGCGACATGCCCGTGCACGTCCCGCTCTACGACTGGCTGTTCCTGGCCGTGCTGGGCGTGGGGATGATCCTGGTGGGCTGGCTGATGTCGCGCCCGCGCCGCGACCCGCTCCTGCGCCGCTGAAGCTTTCTCTGTGTCTCCGTGTCTCTGTGTGAGCCCGCGATTTGTCCTCCACGGATGACACGGCCCCACCGGGCATAGATCGGCCCGGAACGTAAGTGTTTACGCCACATTCGGATGCATTCCTGGCCCGCGCCGGTACGCCCGATGCGATGCCACGACCCCAGCAGGCAGCCCCCTTCCTCCGCAGCAACCCGTTCGGGAGATCCCATGAAGACCCAAGCACGCGCCCTCCGCCGCGCTGCCCTCGCCCTTGCCGCCGTCGTACTGGTGTCGGGCGGATGCGGAAAGCAGGTGACCCGCCTGAGCCCCGACCAGCAGATCGACCTTTCCGGCCGCTGGAACGACGTGGACAGCCGCCAGGCCGCCGACGCCATCATCCGCGAGACCTTTGCGGAGCGCGAGAGCTGGGCGCTCGAGTACGCGCGCGCCCACGGCGGCCGCCGCCCCACCCTGATCGTGGGCTCGGTGCGCAACCGCAGCATGGAGCACATCCCGGTCAACGCCTTCGTGCGCGACCTGGAGCGGGCGTACCTGGGGAGCGGGCAGGTGCAGGTGGTGGCCAGCGCCGAAGAGCGCGGCGAGGTGCGCGCCGAGCGCGACGACCAGCAGGAGAACGCGGCCGCCGGCACCCGCGCGCGCATGGGCATCGAGCGTGGCGCCAACTACATGCTGCAGGGCGACATCGAGTCCGTGGAAGACCGCGAGGGCGGCCGCCGCGTGGTCCTCTACCAGATCGACATGACGCTGGTGAACCTGGAGACCAACGCCAAGGAGTGGACCGGCCAGCACAAGATCAAGAAGTACGTGGAGCGCTCGCGCTTCGGCCTGTGAGGGAAGTGCGTGAGTGCGTGGGTGCGTGAGTGCGCCACTTCTCTGTGTCTCCGTGTCTCTGTGTGAGCCCCGTTTGCAGGAGTTCTTCGATGAAACAGAACCTCATGGTGCTGGCGCTGCTGGCGGCGGCCGCCGCGTGCGGGCCCCGCATGCAGCCGGTCCGCGCCATCCAGCCCAACGGCGCCGTCGTTCCCTCGCGGAGCGACGAGGTGGTGGCGCGCGCGCGTGACGAGGGCGAGTCGCAGCGCGAGCGGCTGGCGGATGAGCGGCGGCGGAACGAGGCCGCCGCCCTCGCCGCCTGCACCCCCGCGGTGTGCGATGCCGTCGCGCGCGGCGAGCTGGCGCTGGGGATGACGCAGGCGCAGGTGCTCGCCGCCACGCGCAGCGGCGCCGGCGCGTGGGAGGAGCGCGGCGCCGGACGCACCACCACCCTGGCCGCGCGCGACGAGGCACGCCCCCCGGCGGACCGGGTGGCGCCCGTGGCGTACGTGACGCTGGAAGACGGCCGCGTTCGCTCCTTTGCGTACCAGGAGCCGGAGGGCGTGCGCCTGGTGGCCACCCCCGCCGACGCGTCCCCGGCCGGCCGCTCGCGGGCCCGCGCCGCATCGCTGCTGCGCGAGGGCGACGACTTCGCGGCGCGCGGCGACTTCCGCGCGGCGCTGGACCGCTACGACCGCGCGGACGTGATCGACGCCAACAATCCCGAGACGACGCTGAGGATCGCGCGGGCGCTGGACAAGCAGCTCCGCCCCTACGAGGCCGCCATCCGCTACCGCCTCTTCCTGCACCAGCTTGAGCTGGAGCGGATCAACGCCTACGGCCAGGCGTACGCGCACCTGTACGCCGCCGCCGCCGAGGCGCGCGACCGCATCGTGGTGCTGGAGCGCCGCGGACGATGAGAAGCTCCCTGGGCGCGGCCGTTCTAGCCCTGGCGCTCGCCGGGTGCGCCGGGGGGGCGCGCTATCCCGCCCGCCCGGCCCCGGAGGCGCTCCCCGCGCACTCGCCGCTGCTCAGCGAGACGCTGGGGCCCGCCGACGCGTGGCTGCGCCACTACCTGATGGCGGGGCAGGCGGACTCGGCGCTCCACCTGCTGGACGAGCGCCGCGCCGGGCCGCGCGACGAGCTGCTCCGGCAGCTTCAGCGCGGCGTGGTGCTTCACCACGCGGGGCGCTGGGACCAGAGCAACGCCGCCTTCGCGTGGGCCGAGGAAGAGGCCGAGCGCCGCTACACCCGCTCCGTAACGCGCACGGCCGGGATGGTGCTGGTGAACGACGCGCTCGCGGCGTACACCCCGCCGCCGGCCGAGATGGCGATGATCCCGTACTACCGCATGCTCAACTACGCGGCGCTCGGGGCCGGCGACGGCGCGCTGGTGGAGGCGCGCAAGGCAAACGCGTACCTGGAGCGCGTGCGCCGCGGCAGCGGCGAGCCGTGCGTGGGCGAGGCGTTCGTGCAGTACCTCACCGGATTGATGTACGACGGGGCGGGGGAGCGGCGCGACGCGCTGGTCTCCTATCGCCAGGCCGAGCGCGGCTACGACGCCTGCGCCCTGGACGCCGCCGCCCCGCCCGCCGCCCTGGGCGTGGACCTGTACCGCGCCGCGCGCGCGGCCGGCGTGCGCGAGGTGGCCGATTCGGCCGCCGCGCGCTACCGGGTGGCCGGTCCCGCGCTGGAGGCCGGCAGCGGTGACGGCGAGCTGGTGGTGCTGGTGGAGGAGGGATGGGTGGCGCACCGCGCCGCGGCCGACATCCACGTCCCCATCCCGCCCGGCGAGGTGGAGGGGCTGCAGAGCGGCGACGCGGCCCGCGTGACGGGCGCGACGGCGCGGGTGGCGGCCCACCTGTTGTCCAACCTGGCCGAGAAGGGGCGCTGGGGCTCCACGCTGGACGAGCGCTTCCTGCTGGCCGACGCGCTGGACGGCGCCCACATCCTCAAGCTGGCCTGGGCCGTGCCGCGGCTGGAGGCGTGCGCCCCCTCGTCCGTGCGGCTGCTGCTGAACGGCGACACGCTGGCCGTGGCCAGCTCCGCCGCCGACCTCTCCTCCGCCGTCGCGCGGCGGTGGGACGCGCAGCGGCCGGCCATGGTGGCGCGCATGGTTACGCGCGGCGTCGCCAAGTACCTGGCGGCGCGCGAGGCGGAGCGGAAGGGGAACAGGGAGAGCGAGGCGCTGGGCTGGCTGGCGGCGCGCGCCGTGAACCTGGCCGGCAACGCCATGGAGCGCGCGGACACGCGTAGCTGGTCGCTCCTCCCCGACCGCATCTCGGTGGCGCGCCTCACCCTGCCGCCCGGCGAGCACGAGGTGAGCATCCAGGTGCTCGCCGCCGACGGCGGCGTGGTGGAGACGGTGGATCTCGGCAAGGTGTCGGTGCGGGCGGGCGCCACGCGCATCGTGCACCGCCGCGTGTGGGGCGGGGAAGGGGGCGATGTGGCGCGGCTGGAGCGCATCGGCCCCGCCGCCGTCGCCACCGCGGAGGAGCTGGAGCCCCTCATCGGCACCCCCGCGCTGGCCGCGGGCGAGCCGCGCCCCGCCGGGCGCGAGAAGGCGGACGAGCCGGCCGCCGAGCGCTCCCCCGTGAAGCGGCCGGAGCTCCCGGAGATGGCGCGCCCGCGCACCTGGCGTCCCCCCGGAACCCCCGGCGGCGTGCGCGTGCCGACGGGCACACGCCCAACCATGCCCGAACGATGAAGACGCCGCTCTTGGCCGCCGCCCTCTTGCTGGCCGGCTGCGCCACCACGCGCCCCACGCCCGGGTCCGCGCGCGGTTTCGCCACGGAGAGCACCATGGGGTGCGCGTCGCTCGTGCTGGAGCAGCGCGGCTACACGGCCAGCTACTTCCCGCGCCGGCGGGAGCTGCGCGCGGAGAAGGCGTTCCGCTCGGGCTCGCAGGACATGGTGGTGCACGCCATCATCATCGCCCGCCTGGAGCCGGCGCCGGACGCCCGCCCCGTGCTGGCGGTGCGCTCCGAGCGCCGCTTCGGCGCCCCGTCGCAGGACCCGCGTCGCTCCGGCACCGGCCGGCTCCTCCCCTCCGCCTACTTCGAATCGGGCGTGGTGGACGAGGACGCCCGCACCGTGGTGGAGCAGTGCACCACCGGCAGGGCACCGGACTGAGCTCACACAGAGACACAGAGGCACGGAGAAAAGATCGTTTTTCTCCGTGCCTCTGTGTCTCTGTGTGAGACCTGCAGTTACATCCCGCTGAACGGCGTCAGGAACGCCACCATCAGGATCGGGACCAGGGGGATCATCAGGATCCCGAGGACCCAGAGGAGCACCTCGCCCATCGAGTAGTCGTCCTCGACCACGGGCTCCGTCTCTCTGCGGACGTTCAGATCGGCCATGACTCGCTCGCTCGTTTCGTTACGCTGTTGAGCGCCCCACGGAGGGCCGCGGGCGTATTCTATCGTGCCTCCGCGCCGCTGTCCAGCCGGGCGCGAATCAGCCGCCCGCGGCCAGCCCGCGGTAGAACGCGGCGGCCACGCGGGGCGCCATCGGCACCAGCGGGCGCGACTGCTCGCCCAGCAGCCACTCCAGCTCGATCTCCTCCAGCGCGCCGATCAGCATCCGCCGCGCCAGGGGGATCTCCGCGTCCGCGCGGATCTCGCCGGAGTGCTGGCCGCTGGCGAGCAGGGCGTCGATGGCGGCGGCGTACGACCTCATCACGTCGCGCACGGCCCCGCCGTAGAACTTGCTGGACTGCCGGCTCTCCAGCAGCAGCACGGTGGCCAGCGGCGGGTCTGCCTCGATGCTCTCGAACTGCAGCGACACGAAGCGCGCCAGCCTCTCCTCGAAGCGCAGCTCGGGCGCCAGCGCCTCCCGGGCAGACGCGCAGAACTCCTCCACCTTGTCGCGGAACGCGGTGAGGAGGAGGTCGTCCTTGCCGTCGAAGTACAGGTAGATGGTCCCCTCGGCCACCCCGGCCCCCGCCGCGATGTCGCGGATGCGGGCGGCGAAGAAGCCGTGCTCCGCGAACACGCGCACCGCGGACTCCAGGATCGCGCGGCGCCGCGCTTCGCGGCTCTCGGGAAGGGGACGGTCTGTCATGCGCAGGATATTACGCGGGCACCGCGGGCGTCACAAGGCACGGAGGCACAGAGAAGATGTTCTTTCTCTGTGCCTCCGTGCCTCTGTGTGAGCCCGGCCGTTTAGAAGCCCGGCTGCAGCGAGAACTGCCAGTGCCAGCCGGTGGGCCGGTCGAAGGCGTTCACGTACACGCCCTCCAGCACCGCGTAGCCGAACAGGTTCATCCGCGCCCCGATGCCGGCGCTGGTGAACAGCCCGCGGTCGTCGCCGGGCGCCACGCCGCGCCGGAAGTTGGGGCGCGTCTCCACGACGGAGTTGTTGGGGCCCTGCACGTCGCCGTACGCCGTGCCCGCGTCCGCGAAGAGGATCCCCTCGATGGGGGGCAGGCCGATGCCCGCGCCCACCACCGCCTGCCGGATCAGCGGGAAGCGGAGCTCGGCGTTGGCCACCGCGAACCGGCTGCCGATCAGTTGGTTGAGCACCTGGCACTCTTCCGGCGCGGCGTTCGGGCTCCCGGTGCCCCGTGCCGCGTCGCACGCGTCGATCACGCTGCCGTACGAGTAGCCGCGCATGATCTGCGGGTAGCCCAGGAAGATGGGGCTCAGCGACGCCTCGTCACGACCGTACCGCCCGAAGTGCCAGCCGCGTACGGCCAGGGTGAGCGGGCGCAGGAAGAGGTAGCGCCGGTAGTCCGCCGTGAGCTGCGTGAACTGCAGCGTGCCGATGGTGGGCGCCACCTCGAAGCGGTAGCGCTGCCCCGCGAACGGCGAAGTGTAGCCGAACAGCGAGTTGTCGTACACCAGCGCCGCCGAGCCCTCGCCCAGCGTGAACGACTCCAGCGGGGTAAGGTCCTCGATGTACTCGCCCTGCGGGGTGAAGCCCTCGGTGCGGATGTCCTGCGAGATCCGCCGCGCCCCCGCCGAGAACTCCAGCCGGTGCACCTGCGAGAAGGGGTACTGCGCCAGGCCCGCTACGTTGGTGTCGAAAAGCCGGTAGGTGATGCGGTTGATGGCGCCCGTCTGCGGGTCCTGCGAGTAGCCGCCCGCGATGTACGGCGAGCGCTGCACCGCCGCGCCCAGATTCCAGCGGTTGGCGCGGTTGATGTACGCCGCGCTCCCGCCGATCTCCTCGATGCGCCCCTGCGCCTGGATGGTGCCGTACACCGTGTGGCGCCCCAGGATGTCGCTGAAGATGCCGCCCACGCCGCCGTACACCCCGCCGCGCTGGTAGGGGCTGGTGCTGCCCGAGACGCCCACCTGCGGCTGCCCCAGGTAGTCGAGCGACAGGCGCGGCTGGTACGGCCGCACCACGTACTGCGCCGCCTGCTCCTCGCTGGGGAGGCCGCTGGACACGTCGGCGAGCACCGCCAGCACGCGGTTGAACGCCGGCTCCACCGGCCGCGGCGAGGGGGGCAGCAGCGCCGGAAGCGGTACGCCGTTGGAGATCTGCGGCGCCGCGGGCTCCGTGCCCGCCAGCTCCGCCGGGTTGTTGATGGAGTACAGGTTGAAGTTGCTGCGCTCGTACGCCGAGAACACCACCCGGTCCGATTGGCTGGCCGAGCTGAGCGCCGGGCTGAACGCCGTGACGCCGCTGACCCCCGTGAACAGGTTGGTCACCTGCGTGAGCCGCCCGGAGGCCAGCTCCACCCGGTACACGTTGGGGATGCCGCTGCGGTCGGAGATGAAGAGCACCCCGGCGCCGTCGCGCGTCCACTGCGGGTTGATGTTCTTGCTGCGGTCCTGCGCCGGCGCGATCCTCACCTCGCCCGAAGCCACGTCCAGCAGCGCCACGCGCACGTCGCGCTGGTAGCGGAGCGAGTCGAGCGCCACCCCGCGCTCGGTGGCGAAGGCGATGGTGCGCCCGTCCGGCGAGAAGGCCGGCTGCAGGTCGCCGTACACGTCGCTGGTGAGCTGGCGCGAGCGGCCCGTGGCCACCTCTACCGACCAGATGTCCGTGATCCCCCCCTTGTTCCCCGAGAAGGCGATGGTCGCGCCGTCCGGCGACCAGGTGGGCGACGAGATCTCGCTCACGCCCGGGATGCGGTACTCGCGGATCACGTTGGCGTTGCGCGTGTCCAGCGTCACCAGCACGTCTTCGCCGCGCCGCTGGGCGGAGAGCACGAAGCGCCGGTTGTCGGGCGCCCAGGCGCCGGCCGAGTTGATGAAGCGGAGCGAGCTGAAGTGCGGGTCGAACGCCGGGCCCTTCACCAGCCGCCTCACGATGGCGCCCGTCTCGGCATTGGCCAGGAAGAGCTCCACGTCCAGCCCGTCCAGGTCGGAGAGGAACACCATCTGCCGCCCGTCCGGCGAGAGCGCCGGGCCCACGTTGTAGCGCCCGCCGCGCCCGCGCTGCGTCACCAGGGGCCGGGCCTCTTCACGGGCCTCGCGCCGGTTGGTGAGAAGCGGCAGGTAGGTGCGGCGGATGGAGGTCTGCCAGTCTTCGACGATCGCGTCCAGCTCCGTGTTCAGGATGCGCTCGAAGGCGGCGTCGTACGGCACGCCCTGGCCCACCTGCTTCAGGATCTGCCCCACCGCCGCGTCGCCCCAGCGCCCGCCGATGTACGACCACAGCGCCTGCCCCCAACGGTAGGGGAAGAACTGCGGGTCGTAGTTGAGCTGGCGCAGCGAGGGGAGGCGGCCGGTGAGGGCCGCGTCGCGCAGCCACATGGCCGTGTGCGGGTCCACCGGGCCCACCGACAGGTACTCGGCCATCCCCTCGGTGAACCAGAGCGGGTTGTTGAGCCGCTGCGCCGCCTGGTCCAGCCCCGCCCCCGCGCGCCCGGCACCGGTGATGTCGTACTGGAAGGCGTGCACCAGCTCGTGGCCCAGCACGTGGTCCGTCTCCTGGACGGTGCCGCCGAAGGGCTGGATGATGCGCTGCTTGAACACCTCCGTCACGCCCCCGGTGCCTTCGCCCAGGTTGCCGGTGATGGTGTTCTGCTGGAAGTGCGGCGAGCTGGCGTACATGATGAGCGGCTGCCGGTTCTCGAACTCGTAGTCGAGGACGCGCGACAGCCGCGTGTACCACCGCTCCACGTAGCGGGCGGCGTAGCGGGCGGCCTGTTCTTCTTCCGGGTAGAAGTACACGTCGAAGTGCTCCGTCCGCATGATGCGGAAGTCGAACTCGCGGTACTGGACCTGGTTCCGCCCGAAGTACTGGGCGTCTGCGGGGGTGGTGTACGCCGCGGTTGCCACACTCACACAGAGCGCGGCTGCCCAACGCGTGGCGCGTCGGCTCAGAACGGACATGGATTCTCCTCTACCCGGCCATGGGGGACCGTCAGTGCACGCGCGGCGGGGCGCGGTATCCTGCCGCGCCGCCCGGGTCCGCGCCCGACGTTGTACAATGCATCTACCGTACCCCGCGTGCGGACAAAATGTTGAGAGCCTCCGCGGGGTCCCGCCGTGTCACCGCGGGGCGGTCGCGGCGCCCCGGTCAAGCTCGTCCACGATCTCGTCGCCGTCGTCTTCGCCCAGGATTTCGGCCAGGGCCCAGATGGCGAGCGCCAGCACCAGCAGCCCCACCGCCCACGGCCACTTCCCCATCTTGGGCCGCCGCTCCACCCGGATGTCCGCCACTGAGTGTCCTCTCGAGGGGAATGATGTGTCCTGTTCCGTCCAGGCCTCGCGCGGGCAACGCTTTCTATAACGCACGACCGCCCGCATCTCTTACCTCACCGCAGAGAGCGTTCCGTGTGGTCCGTCCCTTGCCGCGTCGCCGTGCATCCAGCGCGGGCGACCCGCGCGGAGCCGAAACGACCTGGGAGGAGACGTGAGCGAGCCCGACATGCCGAGGACGGACACCGAGACCCACGCGGACCACGTGCTGGAGGCGTACCGCGAGCGCCGCCGCCGCCGCCGCGCGGAAGACACCTTCTTCGGCAGCTCAAGCTGCCTCATCGGCCACGACGCCGACGGCTCGGGCGAGGGAGACGGCATCCGCCGCCGCGCCGAGCTGATGGAAGACGCGCGCGGTGCCGGCATGTCGCCCGAGCTCGCCGACATGATGTACGACATCGCGGTGGAAGAAGGATTGGATCCGGGCCTCGCCTTCGAGCTGGTGCGCAGCGGCCTGGGCGTTGCGCCGCCGGAGGAGGGGATCGACAACGCCCCCTCGCAGCCCACCACGGACAAGTACGCGCCCGGGTGGCTGATGCAGCCCCCCTCCCCCACGGACGACATGCTCCGCGAGCGGATGCTGCGCCTCTCCTTCCGCCGCGTGCGGGGCCTGCTGGAGACGCACCCGGACCCCGCCGAGGCGTTCCGCGCCTTTGCGCACGAGCCGGATGTCGGGGCCTACGGGTACTGAATGGGCTCACACAGAGGCACGGAGACACAGAGAGGGAACACTCCTCCGTGTCTCTGTGCCTCTGTGTGAGATTGCTAGTTCGGTGTCTTTGCGCGAGATTGGAGGATTGTAAACGAAAATCCGCCGATTGGAGATAGATAAGTTGACCGAGCCGACCACCGAAGCACCCGCACCCGTCTTTACCGACCTCGGGCTGGAGCCCGACATCCTCAAGGCGCTGGACGCCCTGGGGTATGAAGAGCCCACCCCGATCCAGGTGGAGGCCATTCCGGTTCTGCTGGCGGGGCGCGACGTGCTCGGCCAGGCCGCGACGGGCACGGGGAAGACCGCCGCCTTCGCCCTGCCGCTGGTGCAGAAGATCGACGCCAGCCAGCGCGGGGTGCAGGCGCTGGTACTGGCGCCCACCCGCGAGCTCGCCGTGCAGGTGGCCGAGGCCACCCACCGCTACGGCGCCGGGCGCGGCGTGAGCGTGCTGGCCGTGTACGGCGGGCAGGCCATCGACCGCCAGCTCCGCGAGCTTCGCCGCGGCGTGAGCGTGGTGGTGGGCACCCCGGGGCGCATCCTGGACCACATCCGCCGCCGCTCGCTGGACCTGTCGGCGGTGAAGTACGTGGTGCTGGACGAGGCGGACGAGATGCTGGACATGGGGTTCATCGAGGACATCGAGACGATCCTCACCGAGACCCCCGAGGGCCGGCAGACGGCGCTCTTCTCGGCCACCTTCCCGCCCCGCATCGCCCAGCTCGCGGACCGGCACATGACGGACCCCGTGCGCGTGACCGTGCGCGCGCCGCGGCTGGAGACGCCGCTGGTGCGCCAGGCCGCGTACGTGGTGCCGCGCCCCTACAAGCTGGAGGCGCTGGCCCGCGTGCTGGACCTGGAGGCGCCCACCTCCGCCATCCTCTTCTGCCGCACCCGCAACGAGGTGGACGAGCTGAACGAGGCGCTCTCGGTGCGCGGCTACCGCCCCGAGGCGCTTCACGGCGGCCTCAATCAGGCGCAGCGCGACCGCGTGATGAAGCGCTTCCGCGAGGGCACGGCCGACCTGCTGATCGCCACCGACGTGGCGGCGCGCGGGCTGGACGTGGAGCACGTGAGCCACGTCATCAACTACGACATCCCCCAGACGCCCGAGGTGTACGTCCACCGCATCGGCCGCACGGGGCGCGCCGGGCGCGAGGGCACGGCCATCACGCTGGTGCAGCCGCGCGAGCAGGGGTTGCTGCGCGGCATCGAGCGGGTGGTGGGCCGCCCCATCGAGCTCGCCCGCGTCCCCACGGTGGCCGACCTGCGCGCCCGCCGCGTGGAGCTGCTGCGCTCCGCCATCCGCGAGACGATCGAGGAAGACGAGTTCGACGGCTACCGCGAGATCGTGGCGACGCTGGCCGACGACTACGATCCGCTGGACATCGCCGCCGCCGCCGCCAAGCTTGCCGCCGACGCCACGCGCGGCGAGGAGCCGGAGAACGAGGTGGAGATCCCGCAGTGGGAGAACCGCCCGCAGCGCCCCCACGACGACAGCCGCGGCCCACGTGGCCGCCGCGACGGCTTCGACGGCCCCGGCCGCGACGGCCCGCCCCGCGGCCGCCGCCCGCGCGGCGACATGACGCGCCTCTTCATCAGCGTGGGCCGCCGCCGCGGCATCCGCCCGGGCGACATCGTGGGCGCCATCGTGGGCGAGGCCAAGATCCCCGCCGAGGGGATCGGCTCCATCGAGATCGCGGACCAGTTCACGCTCGTGGAGGTGGCCGAGGAGCACGCGGACCACGTGATCCGCGCCATGTCGCGCGCGGCCATCAAGGGCCGGCCGGTTTCGATCCGCCGATCGCACGACTAACTGCTGGGCTCACACAGAGACACAGAGGCACAGAGATGAAGTCGTCTCTGTGCCTCTGTGCCTCTGTGTGAGCCGCTTTTACCGGAAGGGCGACGGAACCTCGTCGTCGATCACGCCCGCCTCGCGCGCGCGGGCGAACAGCGCTTCGATGGCGCGGGCGCCCTCTTCCTCCACATCGACCGAAAAGCGGTTGACGTAGAGGTCGATGTGCTGCTGCGTGACCGCGTCGTCCATCTCCTGGGCGTGGGCGCGCACGTACGGGCGCGACGCCTCCGGGTGGGCGAAGGCGTACTCCACGGAGCGCCGGATGCCGTCCTCGATCCCCCGGATCGCCTCCTCTCCCAGCGAGCGGCGCGCCAGGATGCCGCCCAGCGGGATGGGGAGGCCCGTGGTGCGCTCCCACCACTCGCCCAGGTCCACCACGCGCACCAGCCCGTGCTGCGGGTAGGTGAAGCGCGACTCGTGGATGATGAGCCCCGCGTCGAGCTCGCCGCGCGCCACGGCGGGCATGATGTCGCTGTACACGCGCTCCACCCCCGGCGCCGCCTCCGGGGCGAAGAGGCGCAGGAGGAGGTTGGCCGTCGTGTTGCGGCCGGGAATGGCGATGCGCGCCCCCGCCAGCTCCTCCATGCTCATCTCGCGGCGCGCCACCACCAGCGGCCCGCACCCGCGCCCCAGCGCGCCACCGCTGCGCAGGAGCACGTAGTCGCGCAGCAGGTGGGGGATGGCGCCGTACGAGATCTTGGTGACGTCCAGCGCGGCGCCGGCCGCCAGCCGGTTGAGCGTCTCCACGTCCTCCAGCCGCTCGGTGAAGCGCATCCCCCCCGCCTCCACGCGCCCGTGCACCAGCGCGTCGAAGATGAAGGTGTCGTTGGGGCAGGGCGAATAGCCCAGCGTCAGCGTGTTTGGTTCTGCCATCGTATTCATCTGCAACGCGGCCTCACCACCCCATCCGCTCGCGCAGCGAGGTGACGTGCGCCACGTGGTGGTCGCCGTGCCAGGCGTAGAGGGCGAGCTGCTGCTCCAGCGTCGTGGGGCCGCGCTCGGGGTGGTTCATGGTGCGCCGCCACTGGCTCTCGTCCACCCCGCGCAGCACTTCTACCCAGCGGACGTGGAGCGCCTCCAGCAGCGCGAGCGACACGGCGGGCGGCGTGGTCACCGAGTCCGGAAGGGCGGCCCACAGCGCCTCGTCGTACGTCTTCACCGTGGGGTTGTCTTCGGTGAGCGCCAGCTTGAGCCGCACGTAGGCGTTCATGTGGCTGTCCGGCAGGTGGTGCACGAGCTGGCGCACCGTCCACCCGCCCTCGCGGTACGGGGTGTCCAACTGCCCAGGAGAGAGGCCGTCCACCGCCACGTGGAAGCGCGCGGGCATCGCGGCGATGCTCGCGATCCAGCCCAGCCGCCTCACCGCGCTGATCTCGCCATCCAGGCTGAACCTGCCGATCGGGTACCGCGCGTCCGCTGTGTCCATCGCGCCGCTCCGTAGTCTCTGTGTGAGCCCCGCAAACGATTGGAGCCCGGCCAATCCCTCGGCCGGGCCCCGGAATTCCCCAGGTCGGTTGGGACGCGCGGCTAACGGCGGTAGCCCGCCATCAGGTTGCCGAGGGACACCTGCACGCCGCGCGCCCCCGAGGTGTTGCGGCCGTTGTAGATCATCGAGAAGACGATCCGCTCGCCGCTGGCCGAGTTCACGTACCCCGAGAGCGAGCGCACCTGGCGGATGTATCCCGTTTTGGCGTGGAGGTTCCCCGCCGCGGGCGTGCCGTTGAACATCCGCTTCATCGTCCCCTTGGGGTCCGCCGCCACGGCCAGCGACTCGTGGAAGGTCTTGGAGAAGGGCGACCGGTCCGCGTAGCGCAGCGCCATCACCAGCGAGTTGGCGCTGGTGCGGTTCTGGTTGGAGAGCCCCGACCCGTCCGCCTGCCAGAGCTGCCCGAACGGCACCCCGGCCTGGCGGTGGAAGAAGTTTGCCGACGCGGCCCCGCCCCGCGTGTAGCTTCCCTGCCCGGTGCTCTTGGCGACGGCCGCCTTCCAGAAGTGCTCGGCGAAGAAGTTGTCCGAGTGCTGGTTGAGCTGCGGCACCATGTCCGCCACCGTCAGCGACAGGTGGCGGTGGGCCAGCTTGGACCCGCGGGGAGTGCGCTGCAGCTTGACGGGGCCGGCCACCTGGATCCCCGCCTCGCGCATGGCCTGGCGGAGCGCCGCCGGGGCCAGCAGCGCCGGCTCGAAGGCGCCCACCGGGAAGCGCGTCCCCGGGCGGCCGATGCCGCCGCGCAGCCGCACCGTGTCCTGCTCCGGCCGGCGCACGGCGTACCCGCGCCCGCCGCGGCTCTGCCACACCACCGGGATCTCCGGCACGTCGGGGTGAAGGACGAAGCCGTTGGGGCCCTGCCCGTTGGGCTCCACCCACAGCATGTTGCGCTGGTAGGGGAGGCCGCTCACCGTGGGCGCGTAGTGTGCGGCGCCCATCCCCGTGTCCGTGGGCCAGCCGGGCCCGAAGTTCTGCTGGTCGTGGATGGTCGCGTCGCCGATCACGCTCCCCGTCACGCGGCTGATCCCGAGCTGCTTGAGGCGGCGCGCCATCACCCGCAGCGGGTCGATGTTGTCCTTTTCGTACGACGGGTAGCCGAACCCGGGGTCGCCCGAGCCGCGGATGACCACGTCGCCCTGCAGCACGCCCCCCTGGATGCTGCCGTTGATCAGCAGGTCGGTGGGGAAGCGGTAATCCGGCCCCAGCACCGACAGCGCCCAGATCGCCGAGTACACCTTGTTGTTGGAGGCCGGGATCATCGGCTTGTTCGCGTTGATGGCGAACAGCGTCTGGTTGCGGTCCAGCGAGTAGGCCATGATCGTCCACTCGCCCTTGTTGGGCACGATGGCGTCCGCCTGCGCCTGCAGCGGCCCCCCGCCCGTGCTGGCCGGGGCGGGCTGTGCCGCGGGCGCCGCGGGCTGTGCCGCCGGTGCGGCGGGCTGCGCGGCCGGAGCCGCCGCCTGCGTGCGCGCCACCCCCGCCGATGCCGCCGCGCCGCCCAGCGCCACCCCGAGCGCCGCGGCCCAACGAGTCCTTCTCATCGTCATAGCCCGGCCGCCCGCGCGTCCTGCGCCGGCGCCGCGGCGACGGTGGGCGCATCGGCGGCGGCGGGCGTGCCGCGCCGCGACTCCTGCATCTCTTCCAGCAACTGCTGCTGGAGGCGGAAGGAGGCCCGCGTGTTCTCTTCCACGTCCATGGTGAGCTCGAAGAAGGCGGCGATGGAGAACATCGCCACCGCGCCGAGCACGGCCGAGAGGAGGAAGGCGAGCCCCGCCATCCCGCCGCCGGTGTCGTCGCCCAGCGCGCCGAAGAAGGCCACGCCGCCGATCACCAGGATGATCACCGCGAGGAAGCGGAGCACCGCCAGGAGCACGCGGATGCTCCCGTACCGCTCTTCCAGGCCGGCCAGGCGGCGGGGTGCGCGGCGCTCCTTGAGCAGGTTGCCGCAGTTGGGGCAGCGCTCCAGCGTGGGGTCATCCACCACCGTGCCGCAGTGGGTGCACTGCACGGGCGTGGAGAAGAGGTGCAAGGCCATCGAAGGGTCCGGTTCTCTCGCTCACGTAGTTTGCGGCAGGCGCCGCCGAACCCCGGGGAGGGAGCAACGCGCGTGCCAGAGGCGGAGGAGAGGAGCGCGCTGAGAGGGCCCTCACCCCCCGGCCCCCTCTCCCATGAATGGGCGAGGGGGCGATTTCCACGCGTCCGCGCGCGGCTGAAGTGCCGGCGGGGTCGCGGCGCAGAGGAAACCACGGTCGCCGGCAGGGAGTGCGGGTGCGCCCCCCTCGCCCATTTATGGGAGAGGGGGGCCGGGGGGGTGAGGGCTTCCGAGGACGCCAGCCACATTCCCATCTTCGCTCTTCCCCGCCGTTGCCGACACGATTATCATGCCCCCGCAACCCACACACCCGATCAGGAGGAAGCCGATGCTCACCACGGCCGTTGCCTATCCTTCTTCGGAGCTGGCGCGCTTCGGGCGCGAGCTGCACACGGTGCGCGCCGACGCGGCCGATCTGCTGGACGGACTGTCGGACGCGCAGCTCGGGTGGGCCCCCGAGCCCGGGCGCTGGTCCGTGGGCGAGAACGTGAGCCACCTGCGCACGCTCAACACGCGCTACATCGAAGCCATCGACGCGGCCATCGCCGCCGCGCGCGCACGCGGGAACACGGGCTTCGAGCGGTACACGCCGGGGCTGGTGGGCGGGTTCATGGTGCGCTTCATGGAGCCGCCGGTGAAGCGGCGCGTCAGGACGCCCGCCGTCTTCGTGTCCGAAGGAGCGCGCAATTGGGGGGAGGAGCGCGCGGGCTACCACGCCACCCACGCCGCCCTGGAGGAGCGCCTCCACGCCGCGGGCGGCATCAGCCTCAACAAGGCGCGCGTGGCCTCGCCCGCATCCCGGCTCCTGCGCCTCAAGCTGGGCGACGCCTTCGCGCTGCTCCTGGCCCACGACCGCCGCCACCTCTGGCAGATCCGCCAGCTCCGCTCCGACCCCGCTTTTCCGGCTCGCTGACGCGCAAAAGGCACGGAGATGAAGCTCATCTCCGTGCCTCCGTGCCTCTGTGTGAGCCCGCTGTCTTCAGTTCAGCCAGGTCTTCTCCGGCCTCCCCTGGTCGCGCGCGGCCTCGCGCAACTGGAAGAGCTCGCGCGCGAACGCCCCCGCCACCGTGTCGAACGCCCCCCGCTCCCGCGCCTCCCGCGGGGTGGACCCCACGAACTGCCGGAAAGCGGCCTTCAGGCTCACCCCGCTCGCGTAGCCGCTCGCCTCGGCGATGGCGCTCACGCTCCGGCCGGGGTCGTCCAGCAGGTCGGCGGACATCAGGAGGCGCAGCCACGCCAGAAGGCGGCGCGGCGGCGGAAGCTCCGCGCGCTCGCACCAGCGCAGCACGGTGCGCTCCTTCACGCCCAGCGCGGCGGCCATCTCGGGGGCCAGCCCGCCGGCCGCAACCGTCTCGGCCGCCACCGCAAGCAGCGCGCGCGAGCGGCTGGGGATGTTGCGGGGGAGCGCCCGCTCCAGCAGCCGGTGTGCGATGCGCGCGCGCACCCCGTCCACGCGGCGGGCCAGCGCGGGGGGCGTGTCTTCGCGCCCCATCACGATCACGTCCGCCACGCCCAGCGCGAACAGCGTGCGCAGCAGGTCGCCGTGGCCGGGGCCGGGGCACACCGCCGCCAGCACCGTGGCGGACGGGAGCTCCTCCAGCAGCACCCGCAGCTCGCACAGCGTCCCCATCCCGTCCACCACCGAGATGGCGGTGGCGGGGGCGCGGCGCAGCGCGGCGCGCAGGGCCTCCCAGTCCGCGACGCGCACCAGCGAGTCCGCGGCGGTGAGCACGCCCGCCAGCCGCGACCTGAGCCCGGCATCGTCGTGAAGGAGAAAGACCGGCCGGATGACCGCCTGCATACGCTGTCCCCAGGGGGGGTAGGTTTTACGACGCGTCTTGACCTTCGGCCACGCGCGGGCGCACCTTTCCGCGACCCTCCCCGCCCAACCCTCGAAAAAACCGGAGTCGAACGATGAAGATCGCGCGGATGCTTCCCCTTGCCCTCCTGCTCTCCATGCTCGCCGCCTGCAGCGCGGACGGCATCACCGGGCCGAGCACCAAAGCCGGTCCCGAGGCGGCGCGCCTCCAGGGAGGGCTGGGGACCTTCGGCAGCGGGAACTGACGGCCGCGGTCAGAACGCGGCCGCCACCCGGGTGCGGCGCGCCAGCGAGCGGGTGAGCTCGTGCGCGAGCCGTTCCGCGTTGCGGGCGAGCGGCTCCGCCTCGGCGCGGGCCACGCCCAGCGCGCGTCCGGCGCGGGCGCACTCGCACTGCGCTTCGGCCAGCAGGCGTAGCTGGCTGGCGCCCTGCGCCGCCGCGAGCTGGGCCGCGCGGGCGGCCGCCGTCTCGGCGCGCCGCCACTCGCTCATGGAGTTGTCGCCGTGGGCGATGATGATCAGCAGCTCGGCCTCCACGGGCGCCGTGTCCCGCGAGGCGGCGAGGATCTCCATGGCCGCGGCGCGGCTCTCCTCGTAGCGCTGGCGCAGGCCGGCGCCGCCCGCGGCCCGGGCGATGTTGGCCAGCACGCGCACCTGCTCCGCCGCCGTGGCGAAGCAGGGGAGGAGGTGCTCGAAGACGGAGAGCGCCAGGTCGAACCTCCCCGTCTCGAACCAGCACACGCCCACGTCGTGCGCCAGGTAGGGGACGCGCGGGTGGTCTGGCCCGTACGCCTCCAGCGCTGCGCCGGCGTGCGAGTACGCCCTGGCGGTGCGGTGCCCCCCCAGCGCGATGACGAACAGCTCGTGGTGCGCGTCACCCTGCAGGGCGCGCAGGCGGCGGCGGCGCGCGGCGCGCAGGGCCCGGTCCACCACCACCCCCGCCGCGGGGTAGTTGCCCCCGCGGTGGTACATGATCCCCAGCCCCAGGAAGGCGCGCACGTACGCCTCCCAGTCCCTGCCGCGCGCCAGCTTCACGGCGCGGCGGAACCAGGTCTCGGCGCGGGCGTGGTCCGCCGCGTCGCGGGCCAGCCGCGCCGTGGAAAGGGCCAGCCGCGGGTCGCCCGGGCGCGCCAGCGCGGCCGCCTGCGCGAACGCAAGGCGGGTGGCGGGCGCGTGCCCCTCCGCCCAGCGCGCGATGGCGCGGCAGGCGTGGGCGAGCCGCGCCCGGCTGGCGCCCGCCGGGTCCTCCATCATCTCCGCCACCACCAGGAGGGGCGCCCACAGCTCCGGCTCCACCCGCGCGGCCGCCACCTCGGCGCGCCGCTCCGCCGCCGCATCCGGCGGAAAGAGCGACCCACGCTCCGCCGCGGGCACGGACAGGTAGAGCATCACGTCGCGCAGCGTGGCCCACAGCACCACCCCGCGCTCTCCGTCGATCTCGCGCAGCAGATCGGCTCCCTCGGCGGCGCTCCCGGTGCGCGTGAGCGGGGGGGCGGGGACGTAGCAGCGGGCCTGGCGTGGGCGCGCGGAGGTGGGAAGCTTCATCGGACCCTGGTGGGATGAGAAGGAGAAACCGTCGCGTGCCGGCACTGTTTCCGGCCAGAAAGTAAGAACGTTTCGGCCCGGGGAACAGGGTCATGCGGGCAAAGTGCGTCCTTGCTCTACGTTTCGGCGCCGGCCAGCACCCCGTCCAGCGCCTTGCGGGGGTCCGCCATGAACTCGCGGGTCACGCGGTAGGCCTCGGTGCGCTCGTACGGCGTGCGGGCGATGCCGGTGGCGCCCAGCGCGTAGATCCACGCGTGCGGGTAGGCCAGCAGGATGGGCGAGTGGGTGGCGATCACCAGTTGGGAGCCGGCGCGCACCATCCGGTGCACCGTGCCCAGCAGGGCGAGCTGGGCGGCGGGGGAGAGCGCCGCCTCCGGCTCGTCCAGCAGGTATACGCCGGGCCGGCTCAGCCGGTTCTCAAAGAGCGCCGCGAACGCCTCGCCGTGCGACATCTCGTGAAGCGGGCGCCCGCCGTACGCATGCGTAAGCGCCCCGCCGAAGGCGCCTTCGCGGTCCCTCCTCTCCACCTCTGTGGCGAGATTGTACAGGCTCTCCGCCCGCAGGAAGAAGCCGTCGGGCGGCCTGCGCCCCTCCAGCCCCAGGTCCAGGTACGAGTGGAGCACGGAGTGCGAGGTACGTGTGGCGAAGCGGATGTTGTGCCCGCCGCCCTCCGCATTGAGCCCCAGCGCCACGGCGGCCCCTTCGAGCAGCGTGCTCTTCCCCGACCCGTTCTCGCCGGCCAGAAAGGTGACGGCGGGGTGCAGGTGGAGCGTTTCCAGCGCGCGCACCGCGGGGAGGTTGAACGGGTACGCCTGGAACGACGGCACCCATTCGCGATCCAGGCGGATGAAGGGGAGCCGGACGGGTGCAGGCTGCATGGGGAGGGGAGTGCGTGGAGTGCGTGAGTGCGTGAGTGCGGTGCTATCTGACGGGGCCCTCTCCTCCCGACCTCCTCCCCCAAACTGCTGGGGGAGGAGGCGCATCTTCTGTGTCCGCCGGTGTACCGGCCGTCACGCGTGCCGCGGCTCGCGTGATTCGTGGTGGCGGCTGGAGGGCTGGAATGCGCCCCCTCTCCCAGCGGTTTGGGAGAGGAGAATGGGGGGTGAGGGCCCCATCAGCGCCGACCGCACTCACGCACTCACGCACTCACGCACTTCTTCTACCGGTACCCCGCGGCCTGCAGGGCGAACAGCTCCGCGTACCGGCCCTCGGCGGCCACCAGCGAGTCGTGGGTGCCCTCTTCCAGAACCGCGCCGTGCTCCAGCACCAGGATGCGGTCGGCCATGCGCACGGTGGAGAAGCGGTGGGAGATGAGGATGGCCATCTTGCCCTCGGTGAGCTCGGCGAAGCGCTCGAAGACCACGAACTCGGCGCGGGCGTCCAGGGCCGCGGTGGGCTCGTCCAGGATCAGGAGCTGGGCGTCGCGCATGTAGGCGCGGCCCAGCGCCACCTTCTGCCACTGGCCCCCGGAAAGATCCACGCCACCCTCGAAGCGCCGCCCCAGCATGGTGCGGTAGCGCTCCGGAAGCTCCTCGATGACCCCGGCGGCGAGCGAGCGGTGCGCCGCGTCTTCGATGGCCGCGCGCGAGCCCTCGGGGTCCGCCTCCAGCATCGCGATGCGGCCCACGGCGATGTTCTCCTCGGCCGCCATGTCGTAGCGCACGAAGTCCTGGAAGATGACGCCCACGTTGGCGTGAAGCTCCGCCGGATCGTAGTCGCGCAGCGGGCGGCCGTCCAGCAGGATCTCGCCACGCGTGGGGTCGTACAGCCGGGTGATGAGCTTGGTGAGCGTCGTCTTCCCCGCGCCGTTCTCCCCCACCAGCGCCAGCCGCTCCCCCGGCGCCACGTGAAACGAGATCCCGCGCAGCACCCACCCCGCCGCGTCGTCGCCCGGCACCACCTCCTCCGTCTCCGCCGGCCCCGGGTAGCGGAACCAGACGTCGCGGAACTCGAACCCCTCCTGGATGGGGCGGGGGAAGGGCAGGGGGTGGGCGGGGCGCGCGATGCGCGGGCGCATCCCGAAGAAGATGAAGAGGTCTTCCAGGAAGAGCGCCTGCTCGTACAGGTCGCTGGTGGAGAGGAGCATCCCCTGGATCAGGTCGCGCGAGCGGGAGAACGTCCCCGAAAGGAGGGTGAGGTCGCCCAGGGTGAGCCGCCCCAGCACCACGCGGTAGATGATGGTGGCGTACGCCGCGTAGTACCCCAGCGTGGACACCAGCGACAGCGCCATCCCCACGATCCCGCGGCGGATGGCGAGGGCGCGGTTGGCCCGGTAGAAGTCGTCCGCCAGCACGCGGTAGCGGTCGATCAGGTACCCCGAGAGGCCGAAGAGCTTCACCTCCTTGGCCGTCTTGTCCGACGCGGCGATGAGGCGGTAGTAGTCCAGCTTGCGGCGCTCGGGCGTCCACGAGTAGAGGAGCGAGTATCCCAGCGCCGCGAAGTGGGTCTCCCCCAGGAACGAGGGGAGCACCGCCGCCACCAGCAGGAGGAAGAGCAGGGGCGAGAAGGCGAGCAGCGTGCCCACCAGCGTGAGCAGGGTGATGGTGCTCTGCCCCAGCCCCAGGAGCTGGCTTAGGAGGGAGATGCGCCCCACCGTCTGCCGGCGGGCGCGCTCCAGGCGGTCGTAGAAGGTGGGATCCTCGAAGTGCTGCAGGTCCAGCTCGGCGGCGTGCTCCATCAGGCGCACGCTCATGCGGTTGGAGAAGAGGTCGCCCAGCAGCGACTCCAGCAGCGCCCCCGCGCGGGCCATCAGCTCGCCCGCCGCGACCACGGCCAGCTCCAGCCCCACCAGCGTGGCCACCCGCCTCCACTCCGGCTGCCCGGACTGGGCCGAGCGCACCACCGCGTCCACGATCAGCTTCCCCAGCCACAGGCTGGCGATGGGCAGAAACGCCCTCACCACCCGCAGCGCCACGATGGCCGCCGTGTACCCGCGGTGCGTCTCCCACACCATCCGCAGAAAAGGCGGAAGGTTGCGCATGGCGCGCGACCGCTCCGCCCACGTGGGCGGAGCCTTGCCCCGTGGGCCGCCGTTCATCCGAGGTGGAGCCATGCACCAACAGTAACAGAAGTGCGTCAGTGCGTGGAAGTGCGTGAGTGCGCGAGTGGCCCCCGCACTGGCGCACTCACGCACTCACGCACTTCGTCCCCTACCGCCGTGTCGGGCGCTTCCCTACAGACGCACCCGCCACGCCGCACTACATTCCTCCGGCCGAAACAGGATTTGCCATCCGTGCGCCCGTGTGCGCGGAGGGAAAGTGCGGGCCTAGCGGCTCGCATCGGCCCCGGCTATAATGCCGTTTTCCCGGCGCGGGCGCGCCGGAAACACGAGCTTGTCCGCGCCCTTCCGGGGGCGAACGCCGTATCCGATCACCGACACCCCACCGTCCATGAAGTCACGAGCGAAACGCTCCGGGTACTCCCTGCGGATGCCGGCCCTCGGCCTGACGCTCGCCGCGCTCCTTGCGGCGTGCGGGGAAGACCACCTGAAGACCTATCCGCAGACGACCTTCGCGCCCGCCACGGAGTTCGCGCGGCAGTCGGACTGGCTCTTCAAGTACACCCTGGTGCTGGGCGTGCTGGTGGGCCTCTTCGTCTTCGGCCTCCTGGGCTACATCGTCTGGCGCTTCCGCTACCAGCCGGGCCACCCGGAGCCGGAGCAGGTGCACGGCAACGCGCGCCTTGAGCTGCTGTGGACGTTCATCCCCGCGCTGATCCTGGCGGCGATCGCCGTGCCCACCGTGCGCACCATCTTCGCCACGCAGCGCGAGGCCCCGGCCAACGCCCTCACAGTGGAGGTGCGCGGTTGGCAGTGGTGGTGGGAGTATCGCTACGCCGTGAACGGCGGGCGCGACACGGTGGTGACGGCCAACGAGATCCACGTGCCGGTGGGCACCCCGGTGCAGCTTCGCATGACCTCGGGCGACGTGCTCCACTCGTTCTGGATCCCGCAGATGGGCGGCAAGCGCGACGTGGTCCCCAACCGGGTGAACACGATCAACTTCACGCCCGAAGAGCCGGGGGTGTACCTGGGGCAGTGCGCCGAGTTCTGCGGCGACTCGCACGCGCTGATGAAGATGAGGCTGATCGCCCACACGCCCGAGGGCTTCCAGCAGTGGCTGCGCAACGAGGCGGGGCCGGCCCCCACCCCGCGCGACTCGGCGGTGGCGCTGGGCAAGCAGTTGGTCACCAAGGGCGCGTGCGCCGGGTGCCACGTCATCCAGTACGCCGCGGCCAAGGACTCGGCCACGCTGGGGCGCACCGGCCCCAACCTCACCCACTTCGGGAGCCGCCGCACCCTGGCCGCGGGGATCCTGGAGAACAACGCGGAGAACCTTTCGCGCTGGCTGAAGAACCCGCCCGAGGTGAAGCCGGGGTCCAAGATGCCGAACCTGAACCTCAAGGACGAGGAGATCCGGTTCATCGTGGCCTACCTGCAGACGCTGCAGTGAGACGGGCGCTCCGCCGCGCGCGCGGCGGGGCCGCGCACCCAGTGACTCCCGGCGCCACCCGCGGCGCCGCAACCTGATGGAGTAGGAATGGCATCGACCGCGACCGTGGCTGCCCCGCACGCACATGCAGCCGCACCGCACAACGAAACGGGCGTGTGGAGCTGGATCACCACCGTCGACCACAAGCGGATCGGGATCCTTTACTTCTTCACCTCGATCTTCTACTTCCTGGTCGGCGGCGTGGAAGCGCTGTTCATCCGCACGCAGCTCATCGTGCCGGAGAACACCTTCATCAGCGCGGACACGTACAACCAGATGTTCACGCAGCACGCGCTGACGATGATCTTCCTGGCGCTGATGCCGCTCACGGCCGCGTTCTTCAACTACATCGTTCCGCTGCAGATCGGCGCGCGCGACGTGGCCTTCCCGCGGCTCAACGCGCTGTCGTACTGGGTGTACTTCTTCGGCGGGCTGATGCTGCTGTTCGCGGCGGTCACCAAGATGGCGCCCAACGTGGGGTGGTTCGCGTACGCGCCCATCACGGAGCGGCAGTACAACCCGGGCCCCAACGTGGACTTCTACGTGCTGGGCCTGCAGATCGTCGGCCTCTCGTCCATCCTGGCCGGGCTCAACTTCATCGTCACCATCCTCAACATGAGGGCCCCGGGGATGCGCCTTATGCGCATGCCCATCTTCACCTGGATGGTGCTGATCACGCAGGTGCTGATCGTGACGGCGATGGCGGTGTTCACCATCGCGATCACGCAGCTCATGTTCGACCGCATGTTCGGCACGACGTTCTTCGACACCTCGCGCGGCGGCGACCCGCTGGTGTGGCAGCACCTCTTCTGGATGTTCGGCCACCCCGAGGTGTACATCCTCATCATCCCCATCTTCGGGATGATCAGCGAGGTGATCCCCACGTTCAGCCGCAAGCCGCTCTTCGGCTACAACGTGATGGTGTTCGCCTCGGTGCTCATCGGCTGGCTGGGGTGGGGCGTGTGGAGCCACCACATGTTCGCCGTGGGGCTGGGCCCCATCGCCGACGCGTTCTTCGCGCTGGGCACCATGCTGATCGCCATCCCCACGGGGATCAAGATCTTCAACTGGATCGGAACCATGTGGGGCGGCTCCATCCGCTTCACCACGTCGATGCTCTTTTCCATCGCGTTCATCGCCATGTTCACCCTGGGCGGGATCTCCGGGGTGATGCACTCGGTGGCCCCGTCGGACCTGCAGCAGACGGATACGTACTTCGTGGTGGCGCACATCCACTACGTGTTCTTTGGCGGCACGGTGCTGGGGCTGTTCTCGGGGATCTACTTCTGGTTCCCCAAGCTGTTCGGCCGCCTGCTGGACGAGAAGCTGGGGAAGGCGCACTTCATCGGGACGCTGGTGGGGATGAACATGGCGTTCTTCCCCATGCACTTCCTGGGGATGTACGGCCAGCCGCGCCGTACCTTCACCTACCCCGGCGACCTGGGGTGGAACTGGATGAACTTCCTTTCCACCATCGGCGCGTACGTGATGGCGCTGGCCACGCTGGTGTTCGTGTTCAACGTGATCCGCTCCGCCCGCAAGGGCGCGCTGGCCGGCGACAACCCGTGGGGCGCCGCCACGCTGGAGTGGTCGATCCCGTCGCCGCCGCCGGTCTACAACTTCCGCGACATCCCCATCGTCCACTCGCGCATGCCGCTGTGGGAGGCGGATGCCAGCAAGGAGCCGGGGATCCCGCACGGCAAGGTGGCCGAGGACGTCAACTCGGTGACGATGGGCGGCACCAAGGTGGGCGAGGTGGAGTACCCCGACTCCGAGAGCAAGATGAGCGCGCACGACCTGGGCATCCACCTGCCGCCCCCGTCGTACTGGCCCATCATCCTGGCGTTCGGCATCCTGATGACCTTCGGCTCGCTGATCTTCCGCAACCTGGACGGGGCGCTGCACAACCTGTGGTTCCTCTCGGTGGCGGGCGTGGTGCTGGTGGCGGTCTCCATCTTCAAGTGGGCCTTCGAGCCCGGGCACTGAGCCCATGACCCCGAGCCTCGGGACGGAGGAATAAGCTAGTGAGCATCGTGAACGCGGCCGACCACGCCGCGAACCCCGCGCACCTGGACACCAGCACCGGGCTGGACAGCCGGAAGATGGCGTTCTGGACCTTCATCGGGTCCGAGTGCCTCCTCTTCGGGTCGCTGATCGCCACCTACCTGGCGTACAAGGGGCGGAGCCTTACCGGGCCGCTCCCCCACGCCGGCCGCGACCTGAGCGGCAAGGTGTGGGAAGAGGGGATCCTGGACATCCCGCTCACCTCCATCAGCACCTTCGTGCTGCTGATGAGCTCGCTGGGGATGGTGCTGGCGCTGGCCGCGGTGCAGCGGGGCGACCGCAAGGGCGCCATCACCTGGCTGTTCGCCACGGCCGGGCTGGGGCTCGTCTTCCTGGGCTTCCAGGCGTACGAGTTCAACCACTTCATCCACGCCGGTCTGACGATGCAGACCAACCTGTTCGGGAGCACCTTCTTCCTGCTTACGGGGTTCCACGGGGCCCACGTGCTGGTGGGGGTGATCTACCTGAGCACGCTGGGCATCCTGGCGGTGCGCCACCAGTTGGGGCCGGAGCGCTCCATGAGCGTGGAGATCGCGGGCCTGTACTGGCACTTCGTGGACGTGATCTGGATCGTGATCTTCGCCCTCGTTTACCTGATCAAGTGAACCGACGATGAGCAGCGAACAGCGCGAGATCGCGCACGACCAGCACTCCCACCCGGGACCGCGCCAGTACGTGATGATCGGGTTGATCCTCACCGTGATGACGGTGGTGGAGATCCTCGCGTACTACGCCGAAGAGGACTGGGGTCTCCTGAGCGCCGGCCTGGCCGCCCTGGTGATCTCGGTGCTCTCCGCGGCCAAGTTCCTGATCGTGGTGCTCTGGTACATGCACCTCAAGTTCGACAGCAAGATCTTTACGGGGATCTTCATCTTCCCCGCCATGCTGGCCATCCTGGTGATCGGCGCGCTGTACGTGGCGCAGCAGGTGCTCCCCCGGATGGGCGCGGCGCTGGGGTCGTAGAAGCGGGGAACGGGGAACGGGGAACGGGGAACGGGGAACGGGGAACGGGGAACGGGGAACGGTAGAAGCGAACCGCCCAGCCGGCCGGGGGGTGTCGCCGTGTCGAATTTACCGTTCCCCGTTCCCCATTCCCCATTCCCCTCAGTTCCAGTCATCGGGGCGGGGCGGGGAAGTCCAACCCGCTCCGCTCCCGTCGCGTTGGGCAGTAACTCAAAGAGGCAGTATGACGACGATGACGCTCGCGCTCCTTCACCAGGAGTCGTTTTCCTGGACGGAGTGGAAGGTATATTCGCAGTTCATGGTGGGGTGGCTCCTGGTGGGGGCCGCGTACTTCGCGCTCATCGGCCCGCTGCGCGGCCGGTTCGCGGGGGCCACGCCGGTGCCGGGGCGCAAGGTGGCGTCGTTCTCCTTCGCCATGGCGCTGATGTTCCTGGCGCTGCAGGGGCCGCTGCACGAGCTGAGCGACTACTTCCTGTTCAGCGCCCACATGGTTCAGCACCTGGTGCTGATCCTCATCATGCCGCCCTTCCTGCTGTACGGGATGCCGGGCTGGCTGCTGCGCCCCGCCATACGGGTGCGGCCCATCGGCGCGATCGCGCGGGTGCTCACCTTTCCCATCGTGGCGTTCGCGCTCAACAACACGATCTTCCTGGCCTGGCACTTCCCCGGGCCGTACGACCTGATGATGAGGAACCACGACGTGCACGTGGCCATGCACCTGATGATCATGGTGACGGGCACGATCATGTGGTGGCCGGTGATGAGCCCGCTCAAGGAGCTCCCGCGCATCCCCGCGCCGCTCCAGATGATCTACCTGTTCGTGCTGGGCATCCCCATGATGGTGTCGGCGGCGCTGATCACCTTCTCGCAGAGCGAGCTCTACCGCTGGTACGTGGAGGCCCCGCGCCTCTTCGCCATCTCGGCGCTCGACGACCAGCGGCTGGGCGGGGTGATCATGTGGGTGCCCGGCGGGCTGATGCTTTGGATCGCCATCACCGTGGTGTACTTCCGCTGGACGGTGCCCGAGGTGGGCGAGGACGAGACGCGCTCGCGGCGCGCGGTGGCCGCCCCGCCGCCGTTTCCGCAAAGATCCTAGGGCTCACACAGAGACACAGAGGCACGGAGAACAGCTCGTTCTCCGTGCCTCTGTGCCTCTGTGTGAGATCTAGCCCCGGCGCGTCCAGATCACGAGCGTTCCGCATGCGGCCGAGCCGTTCCTGAACTCCACCGGGGTGCTCGCGGCGCTGGGGTAGAACTCGAGCGCTTCCAGGTTCTGGACGAAGAACATGTTGAGGTCGGGCGGGGGCGGGGGCGAGCTCCCGTGCCCGAACACCTTGGTGCCATCCACGTAGATCTGCATGAAGCAGGGGCCGCCTCCGCTCCCCGCGCGCAGCGCGCCCGGGCGCAGCGACCTCATGCTGGCGGCGTACGTCTCGCTCCCGCGCCCCTGCACCAGCCGCAGCCCCGGCATCTCGCTCCGCAGCACCCCGGCGAGGTTGGACGCCTCGCGCCCGTTGAGCTGCTCGCGGGTGACGAAGTGGCCGCCCGCGCGGTGGCGCTCCCGGCGCGCCTCGATCTCGCGCACGGCGGCGGAGACGGCCCCGGCGCGACCCACGACGCCCTGGATCTCCACCGGCTCCGGGATGAGCGAGAAGGTGTGGGAGGCGCTCGTCCCCATCTCCACTTCCAACCGCACCTCCGCCTCGGCGTAGCCAAGCGCCTCCGCGCGGAAGCGGTGGGTGCCCGGCGCCAGCCCCTGGATGCGCACCGTGCCCAGCGAGTCTACCGCGTAGGCGCCGCGCATGCCGGCGCGCGTCACGCGCGCCACGGCGATGGGCACGCCTGTGGTGGCGTCCACCACGCGCACCTCCAGCACGCCGCGGGTCTGCGCAGACCCCGCGCAGGCGACGAGGGAAGCCAGCAGGGCACAGCACAGCGCGCGAACGAAGGCATGCGGCATGGAGCTCTCCGGGGTCGGGGAGAGGGATGTGACCGGCACCTCCATGCAACGCGCCGCGCTGGCCCGTTCTGACCGCTACCCCAGCGCCGCGGGCGGGCGGAAGATCCACCCCTCCAGCCGCAGCGTCTCCTCGGGGGCGCGGGAGGCGCGGAAGGGCTGGTCCAGGTCTTCGCGGCACTGCCACGCGGCCAGCGCGGCGATGCACGCGTCGCGCGCATCCTCCAGCGTGCAGGCGATGGCCTCCAGCGAGGGGTGCTCGAAGGTGAAGAAGGTGCGCATCCCCGCGGGGCGCGCCCTCACCTCGCCGGGGCGCGAGGGAACGCGCGAGCCCTTGATCCCCAGGTCCTTCACGGCGCCGGACGGGTACACCTCCACCAGCGTGGTGGGCGCGTCCGCCGGGGCCTGGGGGATGATGGAGACGTCGGCCTCGTCGCGCAGCTCGTGGAGCCAGCGCAGCCCCTCCACCGTCTGCTTGTAGAGGCGCAGGTCGAAGGGCGCCATGGCGCCGTTGCCGTCGGTGGCGCGGGGCGTCTTCACCAGGTCCGGGAACGCGTCGCGAACCTCGTCCGCCGGGCGGTCCGCCACCCACGCGGCCACGGCGGCCCACGACGCGCGCCGCCCGCCCGCCAGCCGCTCCGCCGCGGCGCCCGGAAGGCCGAAGGGGAAGTCCGCGCCCCACAGCACGCGCTCGGCCGCGTCCGCGCCGGCCGTCTTCCGCCACCCGCCGGCGACGTACGAGCGCAGATCCTCGCGGAAGGGGTGGGGCTGCAGCCAGCGCACGTGGAGCCGTCCGTCGCGCTCCTCGCCCAGCGCGGTCCACAGGTTGGAGAGGGGCTCCTTGGCCCCGCTGAAGTCGATCCCGCCGTAGTAGCGGAAGGGGGTCATTTCGTGGGTATGGCGGTGGTGGGGGAGGGTGCCGGGTCGCTGACGCGGCGCAGAAAGGCTTCCACCCGGCGCCGGTAGCCGCGCAGGTGCCGCGCGCCGTGGCCGCCGCCGGGGTAGCGGAAGTACCGCCACTGCGTGCTGTCGCGCCCCTGCGCGCGGAGCACCGCGTCCAGCCGGTCGCCGTGGGCGATGTGCACCTTGCGGTCGTCGGTGCCGTGGTGAGCCTGCGCCGGCGGCAGCTCGTCCGCGAAGTAGACCACGGAGCGGCGCAGCAGCTCCCGCCGCGCGCGCGGCACCGTGGTGCGCCCGTCTCGGAGGGCGAATAGCACGCTGTCGGCCAGGTACCCCGCGCCCGGCAGCCGAGGGATGCGCGAGCCCACGGCGCGCTGGGCGAGCGTGCGCACCTGCGGGAGGAAGAAGTCGGTGGGCCCGTACAGGTCCACCACCGCTTTCACGCGGCGGTCGCGCGCGGCCATCAGCAGCGCCACGCCCGCGCCCCGGCTGCGCCCGAGTACCGCCACCCGTCCGCTGTCCGCCTCCGGCACGTGCGCGAGCACGCTGGAAAGGAGCGCCATGGAGTCGTCCACGTCACGGTCCCATGGGCTCGGCGCCCCCTCGGACCTCCAGGCGCGGAACGGCGTGAGCCGCAGCCGCTCCGAGCGGAACGAGGGGAGCACCTGCACCCACTCGCGCGCCACGGGGCCGGAGTGGAAGAAGTGGAACCCCGTCGCCCCGCCCTCGCCGCCATGGTTGATCACCAGCACCGGCAGGCGCCGCCCCCGCGCCCCGCCGGGAACGCGCACGGCCCCGTAGTGGCGCACCCCATCCACCGTGTGCGACACGACCAGCGTGCGCCCGTTCCGCCCGTCGCGCCGCTCGTGCTCCACGCGGTAGCCGTGCGCCCCGGTGTCGCGCCGCGCCCACTCCGCCTCCACCTCCGCGACCTCCGCCTTGGTGGGCGGCGCGAAGAGCGCGTCCAGCATCGGCCCCGCCTGCGTGGCGGGCATCGCCTGCGCGCACCCCAGCAGGCTCACACAGAGGCACAGAGACACGGAGAAGGGCACTCCTCTGTGCCTCTGTGTCTCTGTGTGAGCCCTCATCGGGATTCCGGCGGCGCGAGAAGGCGCTCGGCGAGCACGTACTCCACCTGGGAGGCGAGCTCGCGCGCGTCGGTGCGGTCGCGGCGGCGGATGCGGAGGGAGACCTCGCCCGTGGCGGCGCGCGGGAAGCCTTCGAGCGCCCGCATGTCCGCGACGGCGATCTCCAGGCGCGGCCACCAGGCGAAGCCGGCCACGCGCACGGCCCGCAGCGAGCGGAAGGGGACCGACAGCTCGTGCACCCCGGATTCCTCGATCCCGTCTTCCACCTGCCCGCCGCGGTAGCGCCAGAAGCCCTCGATCACCCGGAACTGCAGGCGCAGGGCGTCGTCATCCAGCGTCGCCACTCCCACCACCTGGGTCTTCACGATCTGCGACTCGGAGCCCGACACGAGCTGCCGCTGCTCCGGCGCCAGGGTGAAGGGTACGGAGGCCACGCGTCAGCGCGGGGTGGTGCCGCGGTACCACTCCACCACCTCGGGGCGGCGGGTGCGGTTCCACTCGCTGGGCTGCGCCATCAGCGCCTCGATCTCGGCGATCTCGCGCGGGGCGCCCTCGGTGACGCGCTCGGCGCCCGTGGGGGTGATGAAGTAGTCGTCCTCGATGCGCACGCCGATGTCGCGGTAGCGGGCCACCGCGGGGGCCAGGCGCGTGCGCAGCGCGCGGTTGCCCGGCGTGTCCGGCAGGTAGTCCAGGGCGTCCGCGCGCACGTAGATCCCCGGCTCGATGGTGAAGGCGCTCCCCACCTGCAGGGGGCCGAAGTACATCGGGTCCGGGTCGTGGACGTCCAGCCCGATGCCGTGCCCCAGCCCGTGCAGGTAGAAGAGGGAGGCCTGCGGGCACGTCCCCGTCTGGCCGCCGCGCCCCGCGCAGTCGTAGGTGGCGGCGGCCGACTCGATCAGCCCCAGCCGCGCCAGCCCTTCGGCCACCACGCGCTGCGCCGTCTGCCCCAGCGCGCCAAAGGATGCGCCCGGCCGCGCCTGCGCCTCGGCGGCCTTCTGCGCGGCGAGCACGATCTCGTACACGGAGCGCGACTCGGGGGTGAAGCGGCCGCTCACTGGCACCGTGCGCGTGACGTCCGCCGCGTAGCCGCGGTACCACGCGCCGATGTCCATCACCAGCGTCTCGCCGGGCTGCATGTAGCGGTCGGCGGCGCGGTAGTGGAGCGTGGTGGAGTTGGGGCCCGAGCCGGTGATGGTGCCGAACGACGACCCGTCCGCGCCGTTGCGGCGGAAGGTGCCCTCGATGAGCGCGCGGATCTCGAACTCGTTCATCCCCGGCTCCACGGCCTTCATCGCCTCGCGGTGGGCCAGCAGGGTGATGTAGATGGAGCGGCGCAGCAGGTCCAGCTCCGCGGGCGACTTGGCCGCGCGGATGCGAAAGAGCTCCCGGTCCAGCCACTGCACCCGCGTCCCCGCGTGCGCCTCGGCCAGGCGGGTGGCGAACTGCTGGTCCGGGCGCTGCCACTCGGAGCGGCTCCCGTCCGAGCTGAGGGGCGACACCATGTACAGCGTGGTGGGGCTCGCCAGCATGGAGTCCAGCGTGGCCTTCATCGCCTCGCGCGAGCGGGCCGGCATCCCCGTGAGCGTGCCCGCCGCCTCCGCGCCCAGCCGCGCCCCCTCCCACACCTCGCGCGAGGCGTCGCGCGGGAGCACGAAGAGCATCTCGCGCGCGGTGCCGCCGCGCTTGTCGATGACCAGCGCCGCTCCCGGTTCCGTGATCCCGGTGAGGTAGCGGAAGGGTGAGTTCTGCGAGAAGGAGAGGTAGTCCGCGTCCGGCTCGTCGTTGCCGAGCACCACCAGCACGCCCGGCCCCATCTCCGCCGCCAGCCTGGCGCGGCGCTGCGCGTGCTCCTGGCGCGAGATGGGCGCCGGGGCCTGCCGGCTGGGCACCGTCCACCCGTCGCCCGCGGCGGGCTGGGCGGTCGCGGCTCCGCAGGCGAGGAGCGCGAGCAATTGCGCGGCGGCGGCCGCGCGGAGGTGGTTCTGGAGCATGGGCGGGAGGCTCGGGAGGGTGAGGCGGTCTCGCCGCGTGGCGCGGCGAGACCGTGGGTCAGCGGACCTGCACCTGCTGCGTCATGGCCGTCTTCGTCTCCCACCCGCTGCCCGGGTAGGTGTGCACCACCCGCAGCGTGTAGCTTCCCGCCGGCACCCCGCGCAGGGTGGCGTCGAAGCCCAGCGACCCGATGCTCTGGATGCACATGTCCGCGTTGGAGCGGGCGGTGACGGTCAGGGTGAGGGTGCTCCCCTCCCGCGCCGCCGCGCCGGAGAGCGTGTGGCAGGGGTTGGGCGTGGATACCGTGCCGCCCACCGTCACGGTTCCCGCGCCACCGGTGGCCGCGTCGGCCGCGGTGCCCGGCTCGCGCTGGCGGAGCTCCACCGTGATGGGCCCGCCCGCGGCCGGCGCGTCGCCGCTGGGAGCGTTGCCGCCCGGCGCGCTGCCGCCCGGAGCTGCGCCGCCGTTGCCGGCGCCGGGTTCGCGCGGGTTGTTCATGGAGCAGCCCAGGAGCGTGGGGACGAGGAGCAGGGAAACGAGCAGGCGTTTCATCGGTCGTCCTTGGTTGGGGAAACCGCGGCGGCAAAGATCCGCCCCGGGTGCCGCGGGCGCAAGGAGCGGGCTACTGCAGTCGCGGCAACAACCGCACGAAGTCCCCGTGCGGGGACTCAGGCTTTCCGCTCGGCCTGTAGGAGCGAGTCCGCGAAGGCGGACTTTGTGCTCTTGTTGCAGCGACTGCGGTCGCCCGCAACGGGGGCATCTACACGACCTCCACCCCGAGCTGCCAGGCCAGCTCGTCGGGCGCCGTCACCGGCCGCTGGCAGGCGAAGCGCTCGCACACGTACGCCGCCGCTTTCCCATCGACGAGCGTTCGACCCTGGAGGAGCGGCACAAGTTCCGCCTCCTCCTCCGGCCGGCGCAGCGCCACGGCGGTGTTGGGGAGGTAGGCGGCGCGCACCACGCGCAGGAGCGCGTCCGTCTCCGCCTCGCCGGGGCGGCCGACGATGGCCACCTCCTGCGGGGTCGCAAGGAAGCGGTCCAGCGCGGTCACCAGGTGGCTGAAGGCTCCCGGAAAGCGCGCCAGCGGATCGGCGAAGCTCGCCAGCACCCGCTCGGGGACCGCGCGGAAGCGCTCCTCGCCCGTGAGGTCGGCAAGGCGCAGCAGGGCTAGCGTGGCGGCGGAGTTGCCGGACGGGGTGGCGTTGTCGAACAGGTCGCGCGGGCGCACCACCAGCGCCTCCGCGTCGCGCGCGGTGTCGTAGAACGCGCCCTCCGCCTCCTCCCAGAAGCGGTCGAGCATGCGCTCGCCCAGCGCGCGCGCCTCGCGCAGCCAGCGCGCGTCGAAGGTGGTTTCGTAGAGCGCGGCCAGGGCGTCCGCCAGCAGGGCGTGGTCTTCCAGGAAGGCGCCGATCCGGGCGCGGCCGTCCTTGTAGGTGCGCAGCAGCTCGCCGTCCCGCCGCAGCGTGCCCAGCAGGAGCTCCGCGTTGCGCTCGGCCGCCTCGCGGTAGTCGGCGCGGTCCAGCACCCGCGCCGCATCGGCGAAGGCGTGGAGCATCATGGCGTTCCACGCGGTCACCACCTTGTCGTCGCGCCCCGGCCACACCCGCGCCGCCCGCGCGTCGTACAGCCTGGGCCGCGCCCGCCCCACGGCCTCCATCAGCTCCTCCACGGTGATTCCCGCGTCCGCCGCCACCTCCACGGGATCGCGCGGGGTGTGGAGGATGTTGCGCCCCTCGAAGTTGCCCGCCTCCGTCACGCCGAAGTAGGCGCGGACCAGCGCCCCGTCGTCCGCGCCCGCCACCGCGTCGATCTCGTCCGGCGACCACACGTAGAACTTCCCCTCCACCCCCTCGCTGTCCGCGTCCAGCGACGAGTAGAAGCCGCCCTCGGGGCCGGTCATCTCGCGCAGCACGAAGCCGAGCGTTTCCTCCGCCACCTGGCGGAACTCCGGGTCGCCGGTGGCCTGGAAGGCGTGGACGTAGGCCTGCGCCAGGAGCGCGTTGTCGTACAGCATCTTCTCGAAGTGAGGCACCAGCCACTCCTCGTCCACGCTGTAGCGCGCGAAGCCGCCGCCCACGTGGTCGTACATCCCGCCCGCGTGCATGCGCCGCAGCGTGTGAGCGGCCATCTGCAGCGCCTCGGGCCCTGCGGTGCGCTTCCAGTGGCGGAGGAGCACCTCGATGGTCATCGGCTGCGGGAACTTGGGCGCGCTCCCGAAGCCGCCCCAGCGCGGATCGAAGCGCGTGGCCAGGTGGTGCGCCGCCCGGTCCAGGATGGAGGTGGAGAGCGCCCCGCGCGCTCCCGTGGCGATCCCCTGCTGCAGCGAGCGGCGGATCTCGGCCGCGCTCTGGTCCACCTCGCCGCGGCGGGACCGCCAGGCATCCGCCAGCGCGGCCAGCACCTGGCGGAAGGAGGGCATCCCGTGGCGCGGCTCGGGCGGGTAGTAGGTGCCTCCGTAGAACGGCGTGCCGTCCGGGGTGAGGAAGACGGTCATCGGCCACCCGCCGTGCCCCGTCATCCCCTGCACGGCCGCCATGTACACGGAGTCGATGTCCGGCCGCTCCTCGCGATCCACCTTGATGTTGACGAAGTGCTCGTTCATGAGCGCCGCCGTGCGCTCGTCCTCGAACGACTCGTGCTCCATCACGTGGCACCAGTGGCACGCCGAGTACCCCACGGAGAGCAGGATCGGCCGGTCCTCCGCCCGCGCGCGCTCCAGCGCCTCGGGGCCCCACGGGTACCAGTCCACCGGGTTGTCCCGGTGCTGGAGGAGGTACGGGCTGGTCTCGTGGGCGAGGCGGTTGGGCATGGCGCGCATGGGTGAGGGTTCGGCAGGGCCAGCGGCAAGGCACGGGCCGAAGATGGCTCACACGGAGGCACGGAGACGGCTTCATCTCCGTGCCTCGGTGTGAGATTGCGCTCAGCGCACGTCGTCCATCGTCCCGTTCAGGCCGTGGACGGAGCCGATCGTCCGCACGTCCAGGCGAAAGCGGCGGATGAGGGCGGCGAGGTCGCGCGCGGCCTCCGGGGCGGCGACGGGGCCACCGTGCTCGTTGATGCGCAGGAGGTCGCCCTGGAAGAGGAGCTTCTGCGAGGGGACGTACACCGCCAGCATGGCGGCGGCGTGCGAGGTGGGGCCTACGTCCAGCACCTCCACCGCGCGTTCCCCCCGGCCGATGGTGCGCCGCCCCGCCAGCGTCTCGATGGTGAGCGGCGATGCCGCCGCGGGCGCCGCGCCGATCCTGCCCAGCGTGCGCGTCACGGTGAGCATGCGCCGCAGGTAGGCCTCGCTGCCGGGTGCCGCCAGGATGGTGGCGCCGCGCGCCGCGTAGGCGGGGATGCCGCCGATGTGGTCGCCGTGGTGGTGGGTGACCACCAGGTAGCGGATCGGCCGGCCGGGAAGGGTGCGCTCGATCAGGGCGATGGCGGCGCCGCTGGCGTCCGGGTTGAGCGGCGCATCCACCACCACCACCCCCTCCTCCGTATCCACCACCAGCGAGCGGTACCCGCCGCCGATCCGCTCCACGTAGTACACGCCCTCCGCCACACGCGTCATCGCGGGCGGGCCGCCGGCGGACGGGGTGGTGTAGCCGGCCGGTACGCGGAACAGGGTGTCCGGCAGCTCGGCCGCCGGCGCGAACGACACCAGGCGCTGCCGCCCGGCCAGCAGCCCGTTCCAGCGCAGCTCCAGCCGGCGCGGCACCGAGAACCCGCCCACCTGCTCGTACCCGGCGAAGTGCACCGCGTCCACCTCGTCGCCCAGCGAGCCGGCCCCCAGGTCGTCGCGGCGGGTGAGGAGGTGCGTGGCCGTGTCGAAGTGGAGGGTGACCGGGTCGCCCTCGGAGGTGGTGTACGTGACGACGTGCGCCCCGTCGCCGGACCGGCCGAGGTAGCGGAGCGTGTTGGATCGCTCCAGCGCCTGGCGGATCAGCAGCACGGGCATGCTCCCGGCGAGCGAGGAGAGCGTCCGCCGCTGCGGTGTGCCCGTGGTGTCGCGCTGGTACGTGGTGCCGCCCATCCCGCGCCCGGGCTGGTGGTTGTAGCTCAGCAGCTCCCTCCCGTTCCCCAGCACCCGGATCGCGTTGAGGTATCCGCCGCCGAAGCGGAACTCGCGGTCCCAGGCGTACCGTCCGCGCGCGAAGTCCACCCGCACGTCGCTCGTCACGCCGCGCCCGTTCCCCGCCGTGTCCCACGTGGCCGCCGGCACGCGCCCCTGCGTCGGCGCGTAGTCCTCTCCCTCCCACCGGAACGCCGCCGCCGAGAGCCCGCGGATCGCCTGCGCGCCGCCATGCGCCTCGGCTCCCTGCCGCAGCACCTCCGCCGCCCGCGCGTACGAATCCCACAGCACCCCGCGCGGCCCCTGCCCGTGCGCGGGCGCCGCGATCATGGCAGCCAGCGCCGCGGGAACGATCATCCTGTGAAGCGAGAGCATGGAAGTCATCCGTTCGAGGTGAGAACGAGCGCTGCGGCCGCATCGCCCGGGATGCGGATGCCAATTTTTTGGCATCCACGAACAACAGAAAACGTGGGCTGAGTGCAATGGCGGGAACGTGCTGAAGGTGGCCCTCACCCCCCCGACCCCCACGCTCCCAAACACCTGGGAGAAGGGGGCGCATTCCAGCCATCGAGCCGCGGCCGTACCTTTCAGGAGCTTCTGCCGGGCGGGAGCAGCTTCGCCGCGACCATCTGTGGAAATCGCCTCCTCTCCCAGGTGTTTGGGAGAGGAGGACGGGAGGTGAGGGCCCCCCTCCGCCCGCCCCGCCTCCGGCTCGCCGCGCGCGAAGTAGTCCCCTCTCCCATGGTGTTTATGGGAGAGGGTGGAAGCTGTAAGCTGCCGGGTGAGGCCCCCCCTACCTCACCAGCGCTACCCGCCCGCGCTCTGACTCCGGCCGCAGCCGCGCGCCGAAGCGCGCCATCGCCGGCACGGCGCGGTGCGGCTCGTGGCGCAGGGCGGCGCTCAGCGCATCCAGGTCGGCCGGGGCGCCGGAGCGGGCGATGCTCTCGGCGGCGAACGCGCGCTCGGCCCAGTCGGCGGAGGCGAGGGAGGACCGGAGCACGTCCGGGCGGGGGTTGAGGCGCATCGATCCCACCACGATCACCAGCACCGCGCACGACGCGGCGGTCGCCAGAGACGCCGCGCGCGACGGGGCGGGGCGCGCCGCGCAGCCCAGGATGGCGCGCAGCCGCACCCGAAGCTGCGAGCGGCGCAGGAAGCCGGCGGCGACGATGGCCGGACCCACCGCCCCCGTGCCCCGCGCGGAGTCGGCGATGCGCAGGAGGCACTCGGCGTAGTCCGAGGGTCGCACGCCGGCGCGAAGGACGCGCTCGTCACAGGCCCGCTCGCGCTCGGTGCCCAGGCGGTGCGCGGCCCACCACGCGCCCGGGTGGAACCACCAGAGCGCGCAGGTGAGGTGCGCGAAGAGCTGCAGCAGGCAGTCCAGCCGCCGCACGTGGGCAAGCTCGTGGAGGAGCACGGCCCGCCGGTGCGCCACCGGCCACCCGTCCGCATCCGCGGGAAGTACGACGGCGGGGCGCAGCGTGCCCCAGGTGAGCGGCGTGCCGATGCCCGCCGCGCGCAGCAGGCGCACGCGGCGGCGCACCCCCAGCGCGGCGGAGCACTCGGCCAGCAGCGCGCTCCACTCCGCGTCGTGCACGGGGCGGGCGCGCAGCGCCAGCGCCGCCAGCGCGCCCCACCCCCAGAAGAGCCGCGCCAGCACCAGGGCCGCGCCCGCCAGCCACGCCATCCCCAGCACCGAGGTCCACGGAAGGCGCAGCGCCCCCGGCCAGCTCTGCGCCACCATCGTGCGGCCGATCTCCATCATGGGCCCGGCCAGGAGCGGGGGGACCACCTGGGCGCTCCAGTGCAGCGGCAGCGCGCGCAGCTCCGGGAGGGGGAGCAGGGCGATGAGCGCCGCGGCCCAAAGCTGCGCGCGGAGCGAGGCGGGCGCCCGGCGCAGGAGCAGGGCCGCCGCGGCGAGAATCGCCAGGAGCAGCGTGGCGCGCAGCGAGGTGGCGTAGCGCAGCCATGCCCACTCGGGGCTCCACACCGGGTCCAGCGCCATCCACGTGTTCACCGCCCCTCCTCGCGCTCGCGGCGGATCATCTCCACCAGCTCCTCGCGCTCCGCGGGGGTGAGCGGGCGCTCGGAAAGGTCCAGCAGTGCCGCCACCGCCGCGCGGGGCGATCCGCCGAAAAAGGTGCGCAGCAGGTGAGCCGCCGCCGAGCGCTGCGCCGAGTCGCGCGGCACCGTGGGGAGGTAGATGTGGCGCGGGCCATCCTTTTCGTGGCGCAGGTGCCCCTTGTCTTCCAGGATGCGCAGCAGGGTGCGGACCGCCGTGGCGCTGGGCGCGTCCGGGAGGCGCTCGTGCACCTCGGCCGCGCTCGCCCGCCCCAGGCGGAAGATCACGTCCATGATCTGCCGCTCGCGGCGGCTGAGCTCGGTGTGGGAGGGCATGGCGCATCAGGATGGAAGGGATGAACGCGGGTGTGCCAAAATAATGGCACCCGGCGTGGATCACAAGAACGGGGTTCACACAGAGGCACAGAGCCACGGAGTTGAAATCACCCCGGCGTCGCGGCACTGGGGTTGCACGCGTATCCTGATCCTCCTGTAGGTTTCAAGCAACGCCAGTCCGAGCGGGTCCCGTGGAGCAGATCTTCATGCGGTTGTTCGAGGAGAAGTTCGGCAAGCCGCCGGCTTCCATCCTCCAGATCGAAGGCGACGGCTCCAGCCGCGCGATGTACCGTGTCATCGGCGACCAGATGGAGACGTCGGTGGCCGTGGTGGGGCCGGACCGCGACGAGAACCGCGCGTTCCTGTCGTACACGCGCGCCTTCCGCTCCATCGGCCTCCCCGTGCCGGACATCTACGCGGCCGACGAGGAGGCGGGGATCTACCTGGAAGAGGACCTGGGCGAGACCACCCTGTTCGACAGCATCGTGGCGGCGCGCGCGGAAGACCCGGGGGCGGACTTCCCGGAGTCCATGATCCCCGTGTACGAGCGCATCCTGGAGATCCTCCCCCGCTTCCAGGTGGAGGGCGGGCAGGTGGTGGACTACTCGGTCGCCTATCCGCGCGCGGCGTTCGACCGGCAGTCGATCCTGTGGGATCTCAACTACTTCAAGTACCACTTCCTCAAGCTGGCCCACGTGGACTTCAACGAGGCGCGGCTGGAGAAGGACTTCCGCCGCCTCACCACGTTCCTGCTGGCGGCGGACACGCGCCACTTCCTGTACCGCGACTTCCAGAGCCGCAACGTGATGCTGCGCGAGGGCGAGCCCTGGTTCATCGACTACCAGGGCGGGCGCCGCGGCGCGCTCCAGTACGACGTGGCGTCGCTCCTGTACGATCCCAAGGCCGGGATCCCCGAGGCGCTGCGCGAGCGGCTGCTGGAGCACTACCTGGACAACCTCCAGAAGCACCTGCCCCGGGTGGACCGCGAGCGCTTCCGCCAGCACTTCCGCGGCTACGTGCTCGTGCGGATCATGCAGGCGATGGGCGCGTACGGGTACCGCGGCTTCTTTGAGCGCAAGCCGCGCTTCCTGCAGAGCGTGCCCGGCGCCATCCGCAACATCGAGCGCATCCTGGAGACGGGGTTCGTGGCGCTGGAGCTGCCGGAGCTGCGCGCCGTATTCGAGCGGATCTGCAACAACGCGGCGCTGCGGAAGTCGCAGCCCAAGCCCCTCCCCGGGCTTACGCTGTACGTGGGGAGCTTCTCGTACAAGGGCGGCTACCCGGACGACTCGGGCGGGCACGGGGGCGGCTTCGTGTTCGACTGCCGCGCCGTCCACAACCCCGGCCGCTACCCGGAGTACGCGCCCCTCTGCGGGTGCGACGAGCCCGTGTCCGAGTTCCTGGACACGCTTCCCGAGACGGCGGAGTTCTGGGAGAACGTGCGCGAGCTGGTGGAGCGGCAGGTGGGGGTGTACCTCACGCGCGGCTTCCAGTCGCTCAGCGTGTACTTCGGGTGCACGGGCGGGCAGCACCGCTCGGTGTACTTCGCGGAGAAGCTGGCCGGGCACCTCCGCCGCCACTACCCCTCGGTGAACGTGGTGCTCTCGCACCGCGAAGAGGGGAAGTGGCCCGCGCGCCGCGCCGCCGCCGCCGAAGCCGCCACGGTCGGAGCGTAGCCGTGGACGCCATGATCCTGGCGGCGGGGCTGGGGACGCGCCTCCGCCCGCTGACCGACCACACCCCCAAGGCGCTGATCGACGTGGGCGGCATGCCCATGCTGGAGCGCGTGGCCCGCCGCCTGGTGGAAGCGGGGGCGGACCGGCTGATCGTGAACACGCACCACCACGGCGAGAAGCTGGCGCGCTACGTGGCCGAGCACGACTTCGGCGTGGAGACGGTGATCTCGCACGAGGAAGACGTGCCGCTGGAGACGGGCGGCGCCCTGCTCGCCGCGGAGGGGCTCTTTCGCAAGGACGCGCCCTTCATCCTCCACAACGCGGACATCCTCACCGACCTCCCGCTGCGCGGCATGTACGCCGCGCACGTGGACGCGGGCGACCCGCTCGCCACCCTGGCGGTGCTCCACCGCCCCAGCACGCGCGCCTTCCTCTTCGACGACGAGGGCCTGCTGGGCCGCAAAGACGAGACGAAGGGCCTGGACCTTCGCGTGCGCCCCCCCGTGGGCGAGGTGCAGGCGCTCCCCTTCGCGGGGGTGCACGTCGTTTCCCCGCGCATCTTCGGCCTGCTCACGGAGCGCGGCGCCTTCTCCGTGCTGGACCCGTACCTGCGCCTGGCCGGCGCCGGCGAGCGCGTGCTCCCCTTTCGCGTGGACGGCAGCCTGTGGCTGGACATCGGCCGGCCGGAGCAGTTGGAGGCGGCGCGCAGGGCGATGGCGGTGTAGCGTACCCTGGAATGCCTCTTGCCCCGCGGCAGCGCCACACGTGACGCACCGGAAAAGGGGAAGCCGATGAGACGGACGATGAGGGTGGCGGCGGTGCTGGCGCTGGCGGCGGCGGGGGCGTGCTCCCGCGGCGGCCGCCCGGTGGAAGACGGCGAGCCGGCCACGCAGGAGCACAAGGTGGGCGAGGCGCAGGACGAGCGTCAGATGCACCAGGCGGCCGAGGCGGACGAGTCGGGCAAGAACCCGGGCGCTCCGCGCAACGTCCGCGACCCCGTGAGCGGGATGTCGCAGGCCGGCGCGCTCACGGCGCTCAACAACTCGGGCGTCAGCGGCAACTTCAGCATGACGCCCGCGGGCGAGGGCACCACGCTCAACATCTCCGTGAACGCCCCCACGGGCGCCGCGGGCGGCTACCGGGTCTCCATCAACCGCGGCCCGTGCAGCCAGCTAGGCGCGCAGGTCGCCGAGGTGGGCCAGGTGCAGGTGGGCGGCGCCACGGTCGCGGGCCAGACCTTCACCGTCCCGCTCCCCACCGCCACGGTGATGAACGGCGAGCACGCGCTGGCGGTGTACGGCACGCAGAACGCGCAGCCCCTGGCCTGCGCCAGCATCCCCGCCAACGCCCCCATCTGAATCTCACACAGAGACACGGAGGCACAGAGATGAAGTCATCTCTGTGCCTCCGTGTCTCTGTGTGAGCCCCGTTTTTAGACGCTCGCCTTGGTCCTCAGGTCCTTCCTCAGGATCTTGCCGATGGGGCTCTTGGGCAGATCCGGCCGGAACTCGATCTGCTTGGGCACCTTGTACGAGGCGAGCGACTCGCGGCAGTGGGCGATCAGCTCGTCGGAGGTGGGCGTGGCGTCGCCCACCACCACGAACGCCTTCACCGCCTCGCCGCTGCGCTCGTCCGGCACGCCGATCACCCCCACCTCGCGCACGGCGGGGTGGCGGGCCAGCACCTCCTCCACCTCGTTCGGGTACACGTTGAAGCCGCTCACCAGGATCATGTCCTTCTGGCGGTCCACGATGCGAAAGAAGCCGTCGTCGTCCATCTGGGCGATGTCGCCGGTGCGCAGCCAGCCGTCCGCCAGCACCTTGGCCGTCTCGTCCGGGCGCTGCCAGTAGCCGGGCATCACCTGCGGGCCGCGCACCACCAGCTCGCCGGGCTGGCCCTGGGGCACGGGGTTCATGTCGTTGTCCACGCAGCGCACCTCGGTGGAGGGAAGGGGGATGCCGATGCTCCCCTCCTTCACCACCACGCCCACCGGGTTGAAGGTCACCACGGGCGAGGTCTCGGTGAGCCCGTACCCTTCCACGGCCTGGTTGCCCGTAACCGCCTGCCACTTGCGGCCCACCGCCGGGTGAAGCGCCATCCCGCCCGCGCCGGAGAACTTGAGGTGCTTGGGCGGGCTCTGCGTCATCCACGCCTCGTCCGCCAGCGCGCTGAACAGGGTGTTGACCCCCGTGAACGCCGTGATGGGGAACTTGTCGAACGCCGCCTTCAGGTTGCTCACCGGCCGCGGCGAGGGGATCAGGATGTCGTGGCCGCCGATCTGGTAGAAGAGCAGGAGGTTGCAGGTGAAGGCGAAGATGTGGTAGAGCGGGAGGGCGGTGAGCACCGTCTCCTTCCCCTCCTCAAGCAGCTTGGAGTTCATCTCCAGCATCTGCGCCGTGTTCGCCAGCAGGTTGCCGTGCGTGAGCATGGCTCCCTTGCTCACGCCGGTGGTGCCGCCCGTGTACTGCAGCGCCGCCAGCGTGTCCGGCCCCACCCCGTCCAGGTACCGCTCCACGCCCGCGCCGGCCCGCTCGCGCCCGCCGCGCAGCGCGTCCTGGAAGGTGGTGTGCGGCACGGTGGTGCGGGGAAGCTGCTTCTTCACGAAGCGCAGCACCGTGCGGATGAGCGCCGCCTGCAGGGTGGGGAAGAACTCGGTGATGCGCACCGTCACCACCGTCTCCACCTTGGTCTTCGGCAGCACGTCGGGAAGGCGGTCGGCGAACAGGTCGCTGATCACCAGCACGCGCGCGCCCGCGTCGGAGAACTGGTGGATCATCTCCGGCGCGGTGTAGAGCGGGTTGGTGTTCACCGCCACGCACCCCGCCTTGAAGATGCCGAACAGCACGATGGGGTACGCCAGCGAGTTGGGCATCTGCACCGCCACCCGGTCGCCCGCGGCGAGCCCCAGCGTTCCGCGCAGGTACACGGCGAACTCGTCCGACATCCGGTCGACCTGGGCGTAGGTCAGCGTGCCGGTCATCCCGTTGGGCATGCACTGCGTGAACGCCGGCGCCGCGGCGTGCTTCTGCGCCGAGCGGCGCGCCATCTCGGGGATGTGGCGGAACCCCGAATCGGGGATCTCGGGACGGGTGCCGGGTGCGTACTGCGAGGTCCAGGGAAAGCTCTGCATCGGCGCGGCTCCGGTGGGTGGGGGGCGGGTGCGTCCCGTATGATTAACTCGCGCGGGCGGTTCCCGAAAGGAAAATACCTCGCACAGAGACACGGAGGCACAGAGATTTGTTCTTTCTCTGTGCCTCCGTGTCTCTGTGTGAGCCTGTCTTTTAGTCCGCCACCACCAGCGTCTCGGGCGCCCGCCGCTCCTCCTTGGGAGCCTCCTCTTCGGCCAGCTTGCCAAAGATCCCCGGCAGATCGACGCCGCCGATGTCGCGGATCACCTGCATCATGGGGGGCAGGGTGCGCGTCATCCCCTGCAGGAAGTTGGGCGCGGCGCCGCCGCTGCCGCCGTCCCACACCACCACCTTGTCGAACTTGATGTTGGAGATGGCCGTGGCCGCCGTGGTGGCCAGCGTGTCCATGTGCTCAAGCATCAGGAGCTGGTAGGCCTGCTGCGGGCCGCCGCAGGCGTCCACGATCTGGCGCAGGCCGTCGGCCTTCTTGGCCAGGATCTCGTACTGGCCGCGCGCCTCGGCCTCCAGCTTGGCGTAGATGGCCGCGGCCTCCGCCTGGGCACCCAGCTTGCGCTTCTCCGCCTCGGCCTCGGCCTCCACGATGGTGCGGGCCTTCTCGGCCTTGGCGGGGGCCTCCAGGGTGGCGCGCTGCTCGGCTTCCACCCGTTCCGCGTCCGCGAGGGCGGCGCGGGCCATGGCGCGGTTCTGCGCCTCCTGCACGGCGGCCTCGGCCTCGCGCTTGCGGCCCTCGGCCACCTGGTAGGCTTCGGCCTCGCGCACCTTGAGCTGCGCCTGCGTGGCCACGATCTGCGCCTGCGACTGCGCCTCGCCCGCGATGGCCAGCGCGTTGGCGTTGGCGATGGCGATGCGCTTCTTCTGCTCGGCCTGCTTGATGGCGGCGTCGCGCTCGAAGGCGGCGGTCTGCTCGCCCACGATCTGCTCCTTGTCCAGCAGCGCGATGCGCACGGCCTGCTGGCGCTGGGCCTCCTTGATCTGCGCCTCGCGCTCCAGCGCGGCCGTCTCCTCGCCTACCTTCTGCTCCTTGTTGAGCTCGGCCACGCGCACGGCCTGCTCGCGCGCCGCCTCGCGGGTGCCGATCTCGCGCAGCTTGGTGGCGTTGGCCACCTGGATCACCTTTTCGCGCTCGGCCTCGGCCACGCGCACCTCGCCGATCTTCTCCTGGTCCGCCACGTCGCCGCGGGCCTTCTGCACCGCCTCGGCCGCCGCCTTGCGCCCGATGGCCTCGATGTACCCCGACTCGTCGTTGATGTCGGTGATGTTCACGTTCAGCAGCACCAGCCCCACCTTCTTGAGCTCCGGCTCCAGCGAGGTCTGGATGTTGTGCAGGAACGACTCGCGGTCGCGGTTGATCTCCTCGATCCTCATGGAGGCGATCACCTGGCGAAGCTGGCCGAAGATGATGTCCTGCGCCTGCCGCTTCACTTGGTTCTGGTCCAGCTTCAGGAGGCGGATGGCGGCGTTCTGCCTCACCTCTTCCTCGGTGCCCACGGCCACCGTGAACACGCTGGGCACGCTCACGCGGATGTTCTCGAACGAGAGCGCGTCCTTGAGCGGGATGTCGATCTGGATGGGCTCCAGCGTCAGGTAGTCGAACTCCTGGATCACCGGCCACACGAAGGCGCCGCCGCCGGAGATGCACTTGGCGGAGTTGCCCCCGCCCACCATCCCGGAGATCACGAGCACCTTGTTGGCCGGGCAGCGCCGGTAGCGGCTGGCCAGGAAGACCGCGAACCCGAAGGCGATCACCACGCCCAGGAGCGCGCCGCTCCCCAGGATGGCGTTGGGGCTCATCTGGAGCAGGGCGACGGAGCTAGAGAGATACATCGATGGAGCCTCCCAGCATGGGTGAGGGAACCACTTCCAACGTCCCCGGGCCGAGGACGTCTACGACCACCACGGGGGTGCCCGTGGCGAGGGGCTTTGCCGAGACCGCCTGGCACTCCACGGTGCGGCCGCCGAGCGTGAGGTGAACCTTTCCCGGCGCGGTGCCGCCCGGGATCCCCAGGTACACGGTGGCCGGGCTTCCCACGGCGCTCTCCATCCGCACCGTGCCGTCGCGCTCCAGCCGCATCATCTGGCGCATGGCCCAGGCGACCACGGTGAGCGCCGCGCCGCCCACCACGGCGGCCACCGCCAGCGCCAGCCACAGCCCGCGCCCCGTGGCCTGCACCCACATCCCCGCCAGCCCGAAGAAGGCCAGCCCCGACGCCAGCGCGCGGATGCTGAGGAAGTCGTGGTCCGCGTCCGCGTCGATGGTGTCCAGCGCGTGGGTGCCAAGCCCCGCCGCGCCCAGCACGAGCTGCAGGACGAGGATGGCGCCCCCCAGCACGGCGCAGATCAGGAATGCGTTTTCCACGGGTGGCTCGGATCGGGGATGGGAGCCCCTCCGGACTGGAGGAGGCGTCCCCGGAATGACTTACGGAGACCCGGGCCCGCGGTTTCGGCCCGGGGATACAGGAGGAGGCTTCAGCCCTGCGCGGCGTACGGAGTGCCGAAGACGGCGGCGGACTGCTCGCCCGCCGGGGCCAGCCAGATCACCTGGCCGCCCTCGCCGTCCACGTGCGTGAAGTTGTCGTCGTGCTCGATGCCGGCCACCTGCTGGTGGGCGGGCGTCTGCTTCATCACCCAGCCGCGGTGGGGGATAACCGCGTCCACGTTGTACGCTCCCCAATATTGCTTGAACTTGAGCCGGGTGTACAGGTCGCTGTTGGGGATCATGGGCTGCCACCCCACGTAGATGCCGGGGGTGAACCCCGCGGCGGCCACCTGGTCGTACCAGTTGTCGCAGTACGCCACCACGTCCGCCTCGGCGGCGGAGCCGGACACGCTCTCCAGGTCCAGCCACACGTTGACGCCGGCGGGGATGCCGATGGCCGTGGCGAACTGCGCCGCGTTCCGTCCGTACGTGGTGCCCAGGTCGCCGGAGGGCATCCACTCCCCCGCCTCCACGTGCTGCACCGCCATCACCGCCAGCCCGGCCTCCAGCAGCGTGTTGGCCTCCGCCGTGGTGAGGTCGTGCGACGCCATCTGGGTGCGCCCCACGTAGCGTACCGCGAACTGGTACCCCGCCGCCACGAACTGCCGGGCCACGGAAGCGGAGATCACTACGTTGGCATCGAACCCTTTGATCCCTGCGGGTGCGCTGCGGACGGAGCCCTGGAGTGTCATGGAGGTGTGGTGTGCGGGTAGAACGGCGGGAACTGCGCGCGTACACGATATATCAAGCGGATGAAAAAAGCGATCTCACACAGAGGCACGGAGGAGAACCGGAGGTGTTACCCCACGATGCGGCGGGCGGCGGCGAAGACGTCGTCGAGCATGGCGGGGGTGAGGCGCCCCGTAAAGGTGTTCTGCTGGCTGGGGTGATAGGAGCCGATCAGGGTGAGGCCGTTCTCCAGCGGCACCTCCACTCCGTGGCTGAAGCGGGGGAGGGGGGCGGGGAGGGGGCAGCCGAGCTCGCGCAGGGTGCGCAGCGCCGCGTCCCACCCGAAGCCGCCCAGGCACACGATGGCGCGCAGGTGGGTGAGCGCGCGGATCTCGCGGAGGAGAAAGGGGAGGCAGGCGTCGCGCTCGTCCGTGGCGGGCTTGTTCTCCGGCGGGGCGCACTTCACGGCGGCGCTCACCCACGCGCCCTCCAGCCGCAGCCCGTCCGCGCGGTCGCGCGAGGTGGGCTGGCTGGCGAAGCCCGCGCGGTGCATGGCCGCGTACAGGAAGTCGCCGCTGCGGTCGCCCGTGAACATCCGCCCCGTGCGGTTTGCCCCGTGCGCCGCCGGCGCCAGCCCCAGCACCAGCAGCCTCGCATCGGGGTCCCCGAAACCGGGCACGGGCCGGGCCCAGTACTCCCAGTCACGATAGGCACGTCGCTTCTCGGCCCCCACGCGTTCGCGCCACTCCACCAGCCGCTCGCACCTGCGGCACGCCGTCACCTCGTCCTGGATCACCCGCAGCATCGTCCCCTCGTTTCGCAACAGACACGGAGACACGGAAAGCCTTCTCTCCGTGTCTCCGTGTCTCTGTGTGAGCCCCGCTTCTAGGCCGTGCCGGTCAGGGCTGCGACGTGGGCGCCTCGCCCGTGCGCTCGGGCGCGGACGGCTTCTCGCGCGGCGCCTGCTGCGTGCTCCCCGAGCCCGCGCTCCCCGAGCCCGCGGGCGACATCGGGCGCTCCAGCCGCGGCGGCGAGTACGCGGGGGTGCCGCTGCCCGCCTCCTGCGGGCGCGAGGCGCTCCCCATCCCGGGCATGCGCTCCACGTGGGGCGAGCGGGGGCTCATCACGCCCGAGCCCATCACGCCGGGGCGCCCGCCGCCGTCCTCGCGGCGCATGCGGCGGTACGCCAGGTCCTGGCGCAGCTCCGACAGGCGGAAGGGACGCTCGCGCATCCCCGGCACCGGCCGCGGCCCGCGCGGCTTCAGCCCGGCCTGCAGCTCCGCCATGCGGATGCGCGGCACTTCGGGCCCGGTGACGGGCTCCGGCTGCGGGCGGCGGCCACCCGGCACGCGCACGCCGGCGGAGTCGCGCGCGGGCACGCTGTCCGGCCGCTGCTGCAGGGGCGGCGCCACGCGCTCCGGGTCGCGGCAGGCGGCGTTCACCAGCTCCAGCGGCACCCACACCATGGCGCCGCTCGGGCAGCGCACCCGGTACAGGTTGCCGTTGGGAACGCGCAGGTTGTCGTGCTCCGGCCACACGGTGAGCACGTCCGCGTCCCAGCTTGCCTCCGGCTGCGGCTCCAGGATGGTGGCCAACAGGTCGTCCATCACCTGGCGGCTGCTGAGCGAGGTGTAGCTCGCCGTGCCCATCACCCGCCGCAGCATCCCGCGCGAGTTGGTGAAGCGGCTGATGCGCAGCGGCCGGTCGGATGCCACCACCAGCAGGTGGCGCGGGCCCGCCATGTACGCGGAGCGCCCGTACAGCCCGGACTGCGTGCCAAAGGGACCGTACGAGGTGAACTGGCGGCGGGCGATGTCGTCGTAGCGCCAGAAGCGGTTGGCCTCGAAGCGCGTGGCGACGGTCGTGTACCCGGAGTTGACGATCTCCCGCGGCCCGAAGGGAGAAACCAGCGCGACCCCCTCGCCGGGCAGTACCTGGAACACCGCGATGTGCGCGCGCCGGTTGAGCTCCACGCGCAGGTCGCCGCCCAGGTCGCTGAGCCGCACGCGCAGGGCGTGCTGGCGCGAGGCCGAGCCCCCGCTCTCGAAGCCCGCCCGCAGGGGAGTTACGCCGTCGGCTCCCGCGGTGGCGCACGCGGAGAGCGCCGCCAGCGGAAGGAGCAGGGTAGCAATGCTTCGCCTCATGGTGCTCCTCGGGGATACGATTGGATCGCCGCCAGTTGCTGGTTTTTCTTGCTGCAAACGTCACACCGGGAGGGCGCCACACGCAAGCGCTTGCGCCGCATGTGCTTGCGCGCTCGCGGGCCCGCCCGCGCCCCGCCGCGCGTCGCCCGGCGCGGACGGCTGCGTCACACGGCGGGGACAGCGCTCAGCGCGCGGGCCCCGGCCAGCGCCAGCAGCGCCCACGCGGCCAGCAGCGCCACCCCGCCCAGCGGAGTGACGGCCCCCAGCCAGCGCACGCCGGAGAGGGCGAGGACGTAGAGGCTCCCCGAAAATATCACGATTCCGCCCGTAAAGAGCCACCCCGGCGCTGCCCAGCCGCCCCCCGGCCAGCGCGAAGCCGCCATCGCCACCGCCAGCAGGGCGAGCGCGTGGTACATCTGGTAGCGGGCGGCGGTCTCCCACACGGCCAGCAGGTCGGGGGTCAGGCGTGCGCGCAGGGCGTGCGCCCCGAAGGCGCCGGCGCCCACGGCGATCAATCCAAAGGTGCATCCCAGGATCCAGAAGGTACGCGCCATCTCTCGGTTTTCTCTCGCGGTTGAAGGAGCTGCACCGCCACAACTTGCGCGCGCGGGCCCCGCCGCGCCAGCGCGGGGCTTCCAAGCTTCGTCCAATCGTTATAAGTGGCCGAATGGCAACAAGTAAGCGGAACGGGTCTTGCAAACCGGGGGCGCAGCACACCACCCCAACCCGACACGACGCCACGGATGAGCGAACCGACCACACGCAGGCCTTTCTGGCGTGAGCATCCCGTGTTCCTCTGGGGCTCGCTGGCCATTGCCGCGCTCTTCCTGGCGGGCGCGGCGGCCATCGCCTCGCGCGTGCCGCGCTACCGCAGCGAGGCGGCGCAGTTCAACGCGCAGATGACGGCCGCGGAGCGCGCCACCCGCGACTCGGTGCTGGCCCAGCGGGGCAAGCGCACGCAGCTCGCCATGGCCATCCTGCAGCGCGACATCCGCATCCGCTCGCTCCAGCAGAAGAAGGTGCACCTGGCGGTGGTGATCGCGGACTCGGTGCTGGAGCTGCGCCACGGCCGCGCCACCCTGCGCCGCGCCAAGCTGCAGATAGGCCCGGACGCGGCGGTGAGGGCGCCCGACGGCCGCACCTGGCGCGTGGTGCGCCCCGTGGGCGAGCGCCGCGTGGCGGCTCTGCAGCGCAACCCGGTGTACACGGTGCCCGAGTGGGTGTACGTGCACCAGGGGATGCCCATCCCGGCCGAGACGGAGCGGCGGGTGGCCGGCGGCCTGGGCTCGTACGTCATCCGCCTTGACGACGGCACCGAGATCCACACGGAGCCGCAGGTGGGCCCGCTCAAGGGCCGCGTGAAGCCCGCCGCCTTCCAGGCGCGCGCGCGGGACATGGGCGCGATCTTTGACGCGGTGAAGGAAGAGACGCCGGTGTACATCTACTGACGGGGAACGGGGAACGGGGAACGGGGAACGGGCGGGATCTGGACTGGGCACTAGGCACTGGGCACCAGGCACTGCTTTGAGGGAGTAGACGCGAGATGAGTGAGAGATACAGGGAGAGAAGGCCGGAGGACGTGCCCGAGAGGCGCAACTATACGCCGCCGGGGCGCGTGCGCAGGATCATCCACGACCATCCGTGGAAGGCGGTGCTCCTGATCCTGGGGGTGCTGCTCTCGGCGGGGGCGTTCGCGGCATCGGCGGCGTGGGCGGTCAACGAGCGCTTCACGCGCCGCGTTACGGAGATGGCCTATCTCAACGACACCCGCGCCCTGGAGTTCGTGCGCAAGCGCGAGGCGGAGCTGGTGCAGAGCGTAGCGGAGAAGGAGCGCGCGCTGGCCGCCCGGGAAGAGGAGCTGGCCCCGCGCAACCGCCCCTACATCGTGGTGTCGCTGGCGGAGCGGCGGATGCTGTACCTGCGCGGCGACGACACGCTGTACCGTGCCGCGGTCGCCGTGGGGTCGGGGAAGACGGTCGTGATCGAGGGGAAGACCAAGCGCTTCATCACGCCGCGCGGGCGCATGTCCATCACCCACAAGGAGCTGGACCCCGTCTGGGTTCCGCCCAACTGGCACTACGTGGAGATCGCGCGCAACAACGGGCTGGGGATCGTGGACATGAGCAATGCCTCGCCCAACGCGCTCGCCGGCTTCCCCGCCGGGCGCACGCCCATCCGCGGGGGCAAGGTCATCATCCCGCCCTGGGGGAGCCCGCAGCGCGCCATCAAGGGCGTGCTGGGCGTCGCCAAGCTGGAGATGTACGACGGGTACTACTTCCACGGGACGGACAACCCTGCGTCCATCGGCTCCGCCGCCAGCCACGGCTGCATCCGGATGCACAAGGCCGACATCCTCTGGATGTACAAGAACGTGAGTCTTGGCACGCCGGTCTACATCTACTAAAAGCGGGTCTCACACAGAGGCACAGAGCCACAGAGAGGAGACTTTCTCTCTGTGGCTCTGTGCCTCTGTGTGAGATCAGGGCAGGTGGATCTCGGGCTTCTTCGGGTCCGGGCGGTAGAGGATGGCCGTGCGGCCGATGGCGGCCACCAGCGTGGCCTGCTCCACGCGCGAGGCGAGCTCCTCGCCGGCCTGGCGGGCGGGGGCGGGGGCCGCTTCCTGCACCTTTACCTTCACCAGCTCGCGCGTGTTGAAGGCTTCCTGCGCCGAGCGCACGGCCGCGTCGGTCACGCCTTCCTTGCCGATCTGCACCACCGGCTTCAGGTGGTGGGCCAGCGCCCGCAGGTGGGCGCGCTGCTTGGAGGTCAGCTCCACGGATCTCTCTGTCTCGCGTTGCGGTTGCGCCGGAGCGGGTCCGGCATACGGTGGTTGCGCGCGCGGGGCGGGGCGGCTACCTGTAGGCCCCGGAAAACCTATCAGCACGAGGAGCTATGCGCGACGAATCGACGCCCGCCGACATCGGGCCGACGGAGGACGGCAGCGAGCTTCGCATCCGCTGGCGCGACGGGGTGGTGAGCGACTACCCGCCGCGCTACCTGCGGCTCTGCTGCCCCTGCGCCGCCTGCGTGGAAGAGATGTCCGGCCGCCCCATCCTGGATCCCGCCACGGTGCCGCTTGACGTGTACCCCGCGCGCGTGGAGTACGTGGGCGACTACGCGCTCCGCTTCGACTGGAGCGACGGGCACCGCACCGGCATCTATCCCTTCACCTACCTGCGCGAGCTCTCGCCCAGCAGCTAGGAGGGCGACCCGGCCCGCGCCAGCCCGGACTCGGCCCCCGGCCCCTCGGGCGGCCCGATGCGCCGCCGCACCTCGGCGAGGAGGCGCGGCGGCATGCAGGGCTTGGTGAGCAGCCCCGCGAACCCCTCCGCCTCCAGCTCTTCGAAGCTCACGGTGAGGCTCATGGCCGTGAGCGCGACGACCGGGATGGAGCGGGTGCGCGGGTCGGCCTTCAGCACCCTCACCGCCGCGCGGCCGTCCATCACGGGCATGGACAGGTCCATCACGATCATGTCCGGGCAGTGCTCGGCCGCCATCTCCACCGCCTCCTGGCCGTTGCGGGCGCCCAGCACGGCGTACCCCTCCCGCTGCAGCACCGTGAGCAGCGCGAACCGGTTGTCTTCGTGGTCTTCGGCCAGCAGGATGGTTCGCGGCATACCGGTGCGTGTGCGGGGTATGATGGGAGGCGCGAACGACGCAAAAAGGGAGCCCTCGCACGTGAACAAAGGGGCACGGGGAAGCCGCGGCTTCTCCGTGCCCCTCCGTTCACCTCGCGGGAGTGCCGCTCAGGAGGCGGCCTGCTCCACCGCTTCGATGTCGATGGTGATCTCCACCTCGTCGCCCAGCACGGCGCCGCCGCCCTCGGCCGCGCGGTTCCAGGTGACGTCGAAGTCCTTGCGGTTGATGGTGGTGGTGGCCTCGAAGCCGATGCGGCGCTTGCCGGCCACGCCGCCCACCTCGCCCATCTGCCCCGTGAGCACCACCGGCTTGGTGATGCCGTGCATCGTAAGGTTGCCCGCCACCGTGATGTTGCGGCCGCGCGACTGCACGCGCGTGCTGCGGAAGGTGATGGTGGGGTGCTTCTCCGCATCGAAGAAGTCCGCCGAGCGGAGGTGGTTGTCGCGGCGCTCGTTGTTGGTGTCGATGCTCGCCGTGCGGATCTCCACCTGCACCGAGCCGCCCGCCAGGTTCTGCGGGTCGGCCACGATGGTGCCCTTCCAGTCGTTGAAGCCGCCGCGCACCCGGCTCACCAGGTGGCGGATGCGGAAGCTGATGGCGGAGTGCGACTGGTCGATCTGCCAGGTGATCGGCGCCACGGCCTCGGCGCGCACGGGCGCGGGGGCGGCGGCGGGCGCGGGGGCCAGCGTGAGCGCGAGCGGAAAGAGGAGCGCGGCGACGGTGCCAGGCGACATCGGGTGATCTCCAGCGGTGTGTGTGACGGGGAATGCTTCAGAGCTTAAGAACCCCGCGCGGGTGCGCGGGGTTCCCTGGGGGTGGAGAAACGGCGGGGCTCACACGGAGGCACGGAGAGGTTACGGGCGGCCCTGGCGCTCCATGCGGTGGAGGTCCGCCTCGGCGGCGATGTAGCCGAAGGGGGTCCAGTTTTCCGCCTGCACCACGCGCCACAGGATGTCTTCGCCCTCGCGGCGGCGGCCGTTCGCGACGTGCCAGGCACCCACACCGTAGCTCTGGGCCGCCAGGTCCGCCGCGTCCGCGCCGCCGTCGGCCAGCACCGAGTCGGGGGGGAGCTCGCCGCGGTACAGGCGCAGGAGGCGGAGGTAGGCCATGTTCTCCACCATCTTCATGTCCGGCCGCACCGGCTCCAGCACGCGGGCGGCTTCGGCGGTGCGGCCGGCGCGGAGCAGCGACAGGTAGAGCCAGCTCGTGGCGGCGGCCACGTTGTCGTCGTTGCGCGAGCGGGCCAGCGCCTGGCGGAAGGACGTTGCCGCGCGCGGCCACTCGCCGCGCATGTAGTGGGCGAGGCCCAGGTGGTACCAGATGTTGCCCTGCAGTGTGCTGAGCGGCACGTTCTGCTCGTTGGGCATCCCGTCCGGCTCCACCTCGTCCGGCCGGCCGGCGGTGAGCAGCGTGGCGCGGCGCAGGTCGCGGGCGGCGTGGCCGAAGCGGCGCAGGGTGATGAAGCGGTGCCCGCGGTGCCGGTACAGCCGCGCGTCGCGGGGGTGCCGCTTGATCCCCTCCGTGTAGATCCTCACCGACTCCTGGTAGCGCCCCAGGTACGCGGTGCGCCGGCCGTACCAGATGACGGCGTCGGCGCTGGCGGGGTTCGCCTCGTACGCGCGGCGCGCCCCGGCGAGCTCCGCCTCCAGCCGGGTGCGCCGCTCCAGGGGGAGCTCGGGGGAATAGAGCGGGTTGCCGGACAGCGACACCGCCTCCGGCCGGCCGAGGTCGGGGGTGGGTGCGCGCCGCACGGTGGGGACGCAGGCCGCCATGCACAGGGCGGCGATGGGGATGAGCGCGGCGACGGGCTTCATGTGCGGCTCTCCTCGGTCTGGCGCCGGCGGGGGGATGCCGGCGGGGCCGGGCGGATCGGGCCTCGCTGCCACGATAGGCCCCGACGAGCGAAAAGGAAAGGGCACCCGCCCGCACCCCGCACCCATTGCGCCGTAGCGCGTCGCGGGTGGAGCGCTGAAGGCCGTTGCGTTAGGTTGCCGCCGCGTCGTTGCCCTCGACTCTCTCGCGATGGAGACTTCCGGGATGCACAGGATTCCGTCGTGACGCCCGGGGCGCGGGCGCCGCTGCTGCGCGGCAACGTGCTCTGGCTGAGCGTGGTGAGCCTGCTCAACGACGCGGCCAGCGAGATGATCTACCCGCTCCTCCCCCTCTTCCTCACCGGGTCGCTGGGGATGGGGGCGGCGTTCGTCGGTGTCGTGGAAGGGGCGGCGGAGAGCCTTTCCAGCCTGCTGAAGCTGGCGGGCGGCTGGGCGTCCGACCGGCTGGGTCGGCGCCACGCGCTGGTGGCGTGGGGGTACGGGATCGCGGCGCTGGGGCGCCCGCTGGTGGCCGTGGCCACGGCGGGGTGGCACGTGCTGGCGGTGCGCATGGCGGACCGGGTGGGGAAGGGGCTGCGCTCCGCCCCGCGCGACGCGCTGCTGGCCGAGTCCGTCCCCGAAGCGCGCCGCGGAGAGGCGTTCGGGCTCCACCGCGCGGCGGACCACGCGGGGGCGGTGGTGGGGCCGCTGCTCGCCACCGGCATCCTCCTCCTCTACCCGGGCGACCTGCGCCGCGTGTTCGCGCTGGCGCTCGTCCCGGGCCTGCTGACGGTGGCCGTGGCCGTGTGGATGGTGCGCGACCCGCGCCCCGCCCGCGCCGCCGCCGTGCGGGACGCGCCCGACGTGCGCCTTTCGGGGCTGGGCCCGCGCTTTCCGCGCCTGCTGGGCGTGCTGGCGCTCTTTGCGCTCGGCAACGCGTCGGACGCGTTCCTGCTGCTGCGCGCGCGGGAGCTGGGGGTGGCGACGGCGCTCATCCCGCTGCTGTGGGGTGCCCTCCACGCCAGCAAGTCGCTGTGGAGCCTGGTGGGCGGGCGTCTCAGCGACCGGGTGGGCGCGCGCGGGGCCATCATCGCGGGGTGGCTGGTGTACGCGGGGGTGTACGCCGGGTTCGCGGCGGCGTGGGCGCCCTGGCACGCGTGGGCCCTCTTCCTGGTCTACGGCCTCTTCTACGGGCTCACCGAGGCGCCGGAAAAGGTGCTGGTTGCCGCGATGGCGCCGGCGGGGCTGCGCGGGCGCGCGTTCGGGGCCTACCACTTCGTCGTGGGGCTCGTGGCGCTCCCGGCCAGCCTCCTCTTCGGCGCGCTGTGGGAGGGGTTCGGGGCGGAGACGGCGTTCCTGGCGGGAGCGGCGCTGGCGGGCGCGGCGGCCCTCCTCCTCCCCCTGGCCCTGAGCGGCCGGACGGCGTCCCCGTGATTCACGGAACGGCTTTTGCCCCAGTGTGTTGCGAGCGCCGGCCGGATGCGGCCGGCGCGGGGAACCCCAGCACTGCGAGGGTACGATGGATGAACGCAGCCTGACCGAGCGCGGCCTCGACAACTCCCTCGAGGGGAAGGCCACGGACCTGAAGGGGAAGGTAAAGGACGCCGTCGGCGGCCTTACCGGCGACACCAGCCTCCAGGGCGAAGGCAAGCTGGACCAGCTCAAGGGCAAGGTGCAGGACACCTTCGGCAAGGCCCAGCGCGACCTCGACCAGCCGTAGCCACGGTCCAACACCGAGGCACGAAGGCACAGAGACGAAGCCGTCTCTGTGCCTTCGTGGCTTGCGGGGCTGGCGCGCCGCTCACACCTTTGGGGCATGGCTTCGCACCCGCGCCGCGCCAGCACCGTACGCCGCCCCGTGGAGCAGCTCTCCGTGGGGGACGACGGTGTGGCGCGGCGCACCCGCGCGGACCTGCTGGCTACGGAAGAGCCGCTGGAGATCCGCGTGGTGCGCGCGGCGGATCTTCGCGGCGGGCGGGTGCCGGAGGGCGCGGCCACGCGCGTCGCGGTCACCATGCGCACCCCCGGCGCGGACTTCGAGCTGGCCGCCGGCTTCCTCTTCGCCGAGGGGATCGTCTCGTCGCGGGAGGAGGTGGCGGCGATCCGCTACTGCGTGGAAGGCGAGCAGAACTTCAACGTGGTGAACGTGGTGCTCGCCCTGGGCGCCGCGTGGGACCCGGCCTCGCTCGCGGCGCGCGCCTTCGCCGTGACCTCCGCGTGCGGCGTGTGCGGCAAGGCGAGCATCGAAGACGCGCTGGGCCCCGCGTGCCCCGCCATCGCCAGCGACCTGGTGGTATCTCCCGAAGTCATCCTCTCCCTTCCCGACCGGCTGCGCAGCGCGCAGGCCGTGTTCGAGCGCACGGGCGGCCTCCACGCCGCGGCGCTGTTCACGGCGGAGGGCGAGCTGGTGCGGCTGCGCGAGGACGTGGGGCGGCACAACGCGCTGGACAAGGTGGTGGGCGCCGCGCTCCTCAACGGCGAGCTTCCGCTGGCGCGCGGCATCGTGCTGGCCAGCGGCCGGCTCTCCTTTGAGCTCGCGCAGAAGGCGGCGCGCGCGGGGGTGCCCGTGCTGGCGGCCGTGTCCGCGCCCAGCAGCCTGGCGGTGGAGCTGGCGGAGTCGGTGGGGATGACGCTGGCGGGCTTCGTACGGGGCTCGCGCTTCAACGTGTACGCGGGCGGCGGGCGCATCGCCGCGGCTTCCACGCAAACGACAGGCGTATGATGATCGATTCGCAGCGGGCCGGCACCTTTCTCCTCCTCCTGCTGGCCGCGTGCGGCGGCGGCGGGGGGGAGCTGCGCGAGGCCACCGAGCGCCGCCGCGCGGAGACGGCCGGGGCGGACACCACCACCGGGCTGGCCGCCACGGACACGGGCGAGTTCCGCGCGCCCGCCTTCGTGGACACCACCCCCGCCGCGCCCGGCACCCCGCCCGCCGCCGCCGCTCCCGCCGACACGACGCCGGCGCCCGCGGGCGCGGCGACGCCCGCCGCGCCCCGCGGCAATCCGCCGGGCCAGCCGGAGTGGAGCGTGGCCACGAGGCAGGGCGGCCGCGAGGGCGGCTCCGCCTCCACCCTGCGCGAGATGCGCGTGGGGCAGAACGCCGGCTTCGACCGGCTGGTGCTTGACTTCGGTCCCGACGCCGTGCCGCCGTACCACGTGGAGTACGTGGACTCGCCGGTGCACGCCTGCGGCTCGGGCGATCCGGTGCCGGTGGCGGGGCAGGGCTTCCTCCTGGTGCGGATGCGCTCGGCGCAGGCGCACGACGAGGCCGGGCGCGCCACCGTGCAGCAGCGCCAGATCGTTCCGCGCACCCCCGTGCTGCGCGAGGTGGAGATGATCTGCGACTTCGAGGGGATGATCGAGATCGTGATGGGTGTGCAGACTCCCAACCCCTACCGCGTTCTCGTGGTGCCGACCCCCAACCGGCTGATCGTGGACGTGCGCCAGTAGCTCCCCTCCCCCCAGGCCGATGAAAACCCCCCTCCTCCTGCTCGCCCTCCTCCCGCTCGCCCTCCCCGCCGCCGCGCAGCGCCGCACCGAGCCGCTGCTGTCGGCACGCATGGAGTGGAGCGCGCGCGACACCGTCCCCGGGCCGCGGGGGAGCACCGAGACGCGCCTCGCCACCCGCACGCTCACGGCGGCGGGCGGGATGGCGCTGGGGTTCTTTGGCGGGGCCGTGCTGGGGGTGGCGGTGAACGCCGCGCGCGGGGACGACTCGTTTCTCCCCGTGATCATCGGGGCGGGCGGCGGGGCGATGATCATGGGCGGGATCGGCGCGGGGGTGCTCGACTTCCAGGGCGACTGCCCGCGGAGCGAGCGCATCCTGCGCGGCGCGCTGGGAGGGACCGTCTCCACCCTGGCCGCCCTGGTGGTGCTGAGCCACATCCGCAACGAGGTGGTGGACGGCGCCATGATCGTGGCCGTGCCGCTGGGGGCGGCGGTCGCGGCCGACTGCTGAAACCGGCTACCCGGCTCCGCCGTACCAGCCCGGGTCGGAAGGTCCACCCGCTCGCAGAGAATCGACGATGAAACACCAGCACGTACGCGCCGTGATCCTCCTCCGGGACCTGGTCCTCTTCCACATCAAGCTGCTGCTGGATGGGGTGAAGGGCTTCATCATGTTCTGGTTTTCCATCACCGCCGTGCTCGCCGACCTGTTCCTGCTCAGGAAGGCGGAGCGCGGGAACTACTTCTACGCGTGCCTGCGCATGGGCGAGCGCTTCGACCTGTGGCTCAACCTGTACGCCCCCGCCCGCAACGCCGGCGACAACGGCGACGGCCTGTTCGGCGAGAGCCGCGCGGGGGACGACACCTTCGTGGGGCGCATGGAAGAGATGGTGCGCCGCGGGCCGGAGCCGGTGGTTCGCAAGTAAACTGCTGGGCTCACACAGAGACACAGAGGCACGGAGAACAGCGTCGTTCTCCGTGCCTCTGTGTCTCTGTGTGAGCCCTGTTTTTAGCCGGGGATGGGAAAAGCGCGGGCGTGCCAGGAGTCGCGCAGAAGCGTCTCCCAGCGGCCGGTGCGCACGTCGCCCGCGGTGGTGACGGTGTTGTCGAACACGGGGGTGTCCGCGGTGACTTCGCCGGCGGCGGCGAGGCGGCGGAACTCGGAGCGGGGGACCGAGCGGATCTCGCCGGCGGCGTCGCGATAGAAGACGAGGGACGAGTCGCGCAGCGAGACGCCTGTGGCGGACTCGGCGGAGGCGAGGGCGTGGAAGAGGGAGTCGATGGAGCAGCCGGAGACGCCGGTGGCCCGCTCGTCCGCGCCCACGAGCAGGAAGCGGCCGTGGCGCCAGTCGCGCGCGCCCCGCACCGGCGCGCCGTGCGCCGCCCAGGCGCCGATGAAGTGATCCACGCCGCGCAGCAGCGACGCGCTCTCCGCTTCGCTGAGCGGGTGGGCCGCCGCGAAGATCCACACCCGCGCATCGTCGGGGAGCTGGTCCCAGGAAACCACGCTCATCGTCAGTTCTCCGTATCTGATATGTGAAGCCGGTCAGCCCGCCGCCGAGCGCACGAACTGCAACTCGTACAGGCGCGCGTAGAGGCCGCCGCGGCGCAGGAGCTCGGCGTGGGTGCCGCGCTCGCGCAGCTCGCCGTGGTGGAGCACCAGGATCTGGTCCGCGTGCTGGATGGTGGAGAGGCGGTGGGCGATCACCAGCGAGGTGCGCCCCTGCATCAGGGTCAGCAGGGCCTCGTCGATCTGCGCCTCCAGCTCCGAATCGACCGACGAGGTGGCCTCGTCCAGCACCAGCACCTGCGGGTCGAAGGCCAGGGCCCGCGCGAAGCTCACGAGCTGCCGCTCGCCCACCGAGAGCGAGGTGCCGCGCTCGCCCAGCGGCTGCGCGTAGCCGTCCGGCAGGCGCTGTACGAAGCGGTCGGCGCCCACGCGCGCGGCGGCGGCGCGCACCGCCTCGTCCGGGATGTCGTCGCGGCCCAGGCGGATGTTGCGCTGCACGTCTTCGCTGAAGAGAAAGACGTCCTGCAGCACCAGCGAGATGCGGTCGCGCAGCTCCTTGACGGGCACGCGCGACACGGGCACCCCGTCGAACAGGATCTCCCCCCGCTGCGGGTCGTAGAACCTCATCAGCAGGTTGATGATGGTGCTCTTGCCCGCGCCCGTGGCGCCCACGATGGCCACGCGCTCCCCCGGCGCGGCGCGGAAGGATACGCCGCGCAGGATCCACTGCGGGGCCGCCTCGCCCTCGCCCGACCCCTCGCCGTAGCGGAACCAGACGTCGCGGAACTCGATCTCGCCGCGCCCCGGCACCGGGAGGCGCAGGGGCGCGTCGGGGTCGCGGATCTCGGGCTCCGTGTCCAGCAGCTCGAAGATGCGCTCGGACGACGCCATGGCCGCCTGCAGGATGTTGTACTTCTCCGAGAGGTCCTGCAGCGGGCGGAAGAAGCGGCGCGTGAACTGGAGGAAGGCGGCCACCGTGCCCACCGTCATGGCGCCCTGCAGCGTCTGGCCCCCGCCGTACCACAGGATCAGCGCCAGCGCCGCGGCGGTGAGCACCTCGATGACGGGGAAGAAAAGGGCGTAGTAGGTAATGGAGCGCAGGTTGGCGTCCAGGTGGTCGCGGTTGATGACGCCGAAGCGCTCCGTGGCCTCCCGCTCGCGCCCGAAGAGCTGCAGCACGCGCACGCCGGTGACGCTCTCCTGCAGGTTGCTGTTGATGCGCGCCAGCCGCACGCGGATGTCGCGGTACGCCGTGCGGATGAGCGCGCGGAAGACGAAAGTGGACACCCCCACCAGCGGGAGCACGGTGAAGGTGACCAGCGCCAGCCGCCAATCGAGCTGCACCATGGCGCCCAGGATGAACACCAGGGTGAAGATGTCGCCGAAGACGCTCACGATGCCGGAGGAGAAGGCCTCGTTGAGCTGCTCCACGTCGTTGGTCACCCGCGTCATCAGCCGCCCGACCGGATTGCGGTCGAAGTAGCGGAGGGAGAGGCGCTGCAGGTGGGTGAACACCTCGGTGCGCAGGTCGTACATCACCCGCTGCCCAAGCCAGGTGGTGAGCAGCGTCTGCCCGTACTCGCAGGCGAAGCCCACCAGCAGCGAGAGCGCGTACCCTCCCGCGAGCAGGAGGAGAAAGTGGACGTCGCGCCGCGGGATGGCGTCGTCCAGCGCCACCTTGGTGAGCCACGGGCCGGCGAGCTGCGTGGCGGACTGCACCACCAGCAGGAGGAGCGCCACCCCCACCCGCCCGCGGTACGGCACCAGGTAGCGGACGAGGCGCCGCAGGAGGTTGGAGTCGTACGCCTTGCTGTGGGCCTCGTCTTCGGCCTGCGCGGCGGAAATTGTGTCGCTCATGGCGCGATGCGCGCGCTTGGATCGGAGGTGCTAAAATGATGCATGGGCCGAACGTAGCCGCCCCCGGCTCCATCTGCAACGACGGTTGACAAATGGACGCTGGCGAGCGTACCGTTGTTCATCCTCCCAGGACGCCTCAAGGCCGTAACGCATCCCCGCTTCCATGCCACGCCCGAATGCCGCGCCGCGCCCAGCCGCGCCGCGGGCGCGAGGATGCAGGCCGCGTTGACAATCGTTCATCATACCGGATAGAATGCGCCACACCCGCCCTTCCTCCAGCAAGCTCCCCCGTACATGACAGCGCCCTTTTCATCGGGTTCGCACGGTGCCGCCCTGGCTACCGCGCCCGAGCCTTCCGCCAATTCCGCGCGCGTGGGCCCCGTCCCGGGCCCCGAGCGCCGCCCGCCCGCGCCGCCGCGCCGGGGCTTCTCGCTCTTTCGCACGCTGCAGGAGCAGCTCTGGGCGTTCGGCATCTCGCTTTGCGTGCTGATCCTGGCGGGCGCGGCGTTCAGTTGGTTCACCATCGACCGCATCGTGAGCAACGCGGAGGGGCAGCTCGGCGCGCTCCAGCAGAGCTCGGAGATCGGCACCTCGCTGGAGTCGCTGATCCTGGGGCAGATGAACGCGGGCGAGCGCTACCTGCTGAGCCCGTCGCCGGCCGTGGAGCAGTCGTTCGCGCAGCAGGGGCGCCAGGCCCACCAGCAGCGCCGCCGCTACCGCGACCTGGAGAACCTCAGCATCTCCGAGCAGCAGGAGGTGGCGGCCATCGACGAGCTCCACTCGCAGATCGAGGTGGAGTACGCGCTGGCCCACGCCCAGGCCGACGTGGGCGACCGCGCCGGCGCGCTGAGCCGGGTGGCCGCCGTGCGCCCGCGCACCGAGCAGTTGCAGGGCGCCATCCGCCGCGTGAGCGCGCGCCAGGCGCAAAAGGTGACCACCACCCTCCACCAGCTCCGCGACGACGCGTGGAAGCGCAAGGCGCTCCTGCTGGGGCTGTCGCTCTCGGTGGGGCTGCTGGCGCTGGCGGCGGTGCGCGCCACGGTGCGCAGCGTCACCATCCCCATGGCGCAGCTCATGGGCTCGGCCGAGATGCTGGGCGCGGGCGACCTGCGGCTGCAGGGCACGGGGCGCACGGCCATGAAGCGCGAGTTCGCGGCGCTCTCGGGCGCGTTCGACGGGATGGCCGGCAAGCTCCGCCACATCGTGGGGCAGACGGTGACCACCGCCGAGCGCATCTCCGCCTTCGCCTCTGACCTGTCCAGCATCAGCGAGGAGGTGGCGGCTTCCAGCGGCGAGGTGGCCACCGCCATGGTGGGGATCGCCAGCGGCGCGGAGAGCCAGTCGCACGGGCTGCAGGCGGCGCAGGACGCGCTGGGCGAGATGAAGCGCGGCGCGGGCGAGATCTCCACCGCCTCCACCATGGTGAGCGCGCTCAGCGAGCAGATCTACCTGGTGGCGGCCGGGAGCCGCAAAGAGGTCTCCACCGCGCTCCAGCGCCTGCTGGAGATCCGCGAGGTGGTGCAGACCTCGGCCAACCAGGTGACGGAGCTGGAGCAGACCTCGGTGCAGATCGACCGCTTCGTGGAGACGATCACCGGCATCGCGCGGCAGACCAACCTGCTGGCGCTGAACGCCGCCATCGAGGCCGCCCGCGCCGGCGAGCACGGCCGCGGCTTCGCGGTGGTGGCCGAGGAGGTGCGCAAGCTGGCCGAGGGCTCGGCGCGCGCCGCCCAGGAGGTGGCGCAGAACGTGGGCGCCATCCGCTCGCGCATCACGGGCGTGGTGGGCACCATGGCGCAGGGGCAGACCAAGGTGGCCGACGTGGAGCACGTCTCCAAGGGCGCCGACAGCGCGCTGGAGCAGATCCTGGCCGCCGTGGACGGGGTGCGCCTCGCCGCCGGCCAGGTTCAGGAAGCCGTGGAGCGCAACCGCTCCGCCATGGACGGGGTGGAGGCCGCGGTCGCCGAGGTCGCCAGCACCTCCGAGTCGCACGCCGCCAGCGCCGAAGAGGTATCGGCCGCCGCCGAGGAGCAGTCGGCCGCCACGCAGGAGATGTCCGCCTCCAGCGCCGAGCTCCTGCACGCGGCGCAGCAGATGCGGGACCTGGTGAGCGAGTTCCGCACTTAAAGAAGAAGTCTCACACAGAGACACAGAGGCACGGAGAAAGATGCTTTTCTCCGTGCCTCTGTGTCTCTGTGTGAGACTTCTTTTTACGCGGGGGAGAGGCGGTGCTCGTGGATCACGACGTTGCGCTGGGCCAGGGCGTCGATGTAGGCGGCGGCCGGCATGCACTCGTCGGGGGTCCACACGCCGGGCTCGATGTCGCCGGCGGCCTGGAGGGCGGCGGTGATGGCCAGGGAGAAGCCCGTGGTGCGCATCATGGCGGTGATCCCCGTGTTGGGGTCGAAGCGGTCCAGCAGGTCCCAGCGGAGCAGGGTGGGGACGCCGTCCTTGTCGCCCTCGGCCTCCACGCGGAGGGCCACCAGGTCCGGGCTCTCCTGGTAGTCCTTGCGCAGCTTGGGGCCGACGACGGAGATGAACAGGTCGCGGGGGGCCACCTTCTGGCCCTTGACGTCCACCGGGTCCAGGCCCAGCAGCCCCAGCTCGCGGATGGTCTCCATGGCCTTGGCGTGGCCGGGATAGCGGAGCGTCTTGTACTCCATCGAGGGGATCTGGCCCTCGTAGCGCTGCGCCATCGCCGAAAGCCCGCCGGCCGTGTGGAAGGCCTCCAGCGTGCCGGCGCCCGCGAAGGGAAGCTCCTCGATCTCGCTGAGCGCCGCCACCTGCACCGGGCGCCCGTCGCGCAGCACCCACGACAGGGTGGTGTAGTAGTCCAGCACCCCTTCCAGCGAGTACACGATCTGGTAGTTGAGCGGCGGCTGCGGGTTCTGCGGCAGGCCGCCCACGTAGATGCGCACGGCGCGCGTCGTGTCCAGGCTGCGGATGCCGTGCTCGGCCAGGATGTTGACCATCCCCGGCGCCAGCCCGCAGTCCGGGATCACGCTGAGCCCCTTCTCCCGCGCGCGCTCGTGGAGCCCCTTCTGCTGAAGCACGATCTCGGTGTTGCCGCCCAGATCGCAGAAGTGCGCGCCGGAGTCCAGCGCCGCGACCGCCATCCCCAGGTTGAAGTAGTAGGGGAAGGCGCTCATCACCGCGGACACGCCTTCCATGGCGTCGCGGATCCCCATGCGGTCGTTGGCGTCCACCCGCTTCACGGTCAGGCGGCCGCCGATGTACGGGTGCAGGAAGGCGGGAAGCGCGTCGACGTTGAGGTCGGCGATCACCACCTCGTGGTCCGTGTTGGCCAGCAGGTCGTAGGCACACGCAGAACCCTGCAGGCCCGCGCCGAGCACGAGCATCCGCATACGGTCAGCTCCTGTCCAGAAGACGGTTCGATTAGAGAAAGAGGCCGCTTTCCGGCTCGCGGCGCGGCAAGATAGCGGGGGCGGGCGGACTGCGCAAAACGTAGGGGAACGGGGAACGGGGAACGGGGAACGGGGAACGGGGAACGGGGAACGGGGAACGGGGAACGGGGAACGGGGAACGGGGAATGGGGAACGGGGAACGGGAACGGGGAACGGGGAAAGGGGAACGGGGAATGGTAACAACTGGGGTTCTACCGTTCCCCGTTCCCCATTCCCCGTTCCCCCGCTTTACAGGAGCCCGAGAACCTCGTCCTGGCGCGTCAGAAGGAAGTCCGGGGCGGCTTCCTCCAGCGACGCCCGGGGGAAGGGGCCCCACAGGACGCCGGCGGTGAGGGTGCCGGCGGCGCGGCCGGCGGCGATGTCGTGGGGGGAGTCGCCCACGAAGAGCGCTTCGGCGGGGGCGGCGCCCAGGTGCCGGAGGGCCAGGAGGACCGGGTCCGGGTGGGGCTTGGCGTTGGCGACGTCTTCCGGGGTCACGATGACCGGGAAGTGGCGCGCGAGACCGCATACGTCCAGGCCGCGCAGGGTGGCGCGGCGCAGGCGGCTGGTTACGATCGCCAGCGCCACGCCGCGGCGCGCGAGCTCGGCCAGGGTCTCTTCGGCGCCGGGGAAGGGGCGCAGCTCGGCTTCGAACAGCTCGTCCTGGTGCGTGCGGTAGGTGTCCAGCATCGCGGCGGCCTCGGCCGGGGTGCGGGCGAAGCGGGCGATCTGGTCGGCCAGCGGCGTGCCGAAGCCGCTCAGCCACTCCTCGTCCGGCGGGCACGCGTCCAGGTGCGTGGTCATGGTGTGGCGGTAGCAGCGCATGATCAGCTCGGTGCTGTCCGCCAGCGTGCCGTCGAAGTCGTAGAGGACGGCGCGGATGGGTGTTGAGCTCACGGATCGGTGTCGGTTGGGATGCCGAGGAGGGCAAGGATGCCGGGCGTGACGTCCGCGATGGAGCGGATGCGCTCCGCCAGGGCCTCGCGGCCGGGGCCCAGCGCCAGCACGGGCACGGGGTTCAGGGTGTGGCCTTCGTTCACGGCTTCCACGTTGCCGTGGTCGCTGGAGATTGCCAGGAGCGTGTCCGGCGCCAGGGCGTCCACCAGCCCGCCCAGGAACGCGTCCACCCGCTCCAGCGCGGCCACGGCGCCCTCCATGCCGCCACGGTGGCCGGCGTGGTCCGTGTCGTAGTGGGCGAAGAGCGTCACGCCGGCCGTGGCGGCGATGGCGGCCAGGTTGCGGCCGGCCTGCGCGGCGGTGACCGGCGCCACCTCGGCCGTGCGCTCGCGCCAGCGGTCGTTGGTGATGGAGGAGGCCACGGCCTCGCCCGCCGCCAGCTCGGGTACGTCGCGCACCAGGACGCCGGCGGCGCGGGCGGCCAGCGGCGGGGCGGCCGGGCGGCGGAAGATGCGCGGGTCCGCCTCGATGAGCGCCACCGGGTAGGCGTTGGCGAAGGCCGCGGTGAGCCCGCCCCGCTGCGCCCGCACCAGCAGGTTCTCCGCCGCCAGCATCTCCCGCACCCCGGTGGGCACCCACGGGCCGAAGTGCCGCCCGTACAGCGCCGCCGCGTTGCGCCCGGTGAGCAGCGTCGTCTGCCCGGTGCCGCTCTGGGGGATCCCTTCCATGCCCAGCGTTGCGTCCGCGGCGGCGAGAACGGCGCGCTCCGCCACGATGCGCCCCTCCGCGTCCAGCGCGTCCGCCACCGGAAGCCGGCCGCCCAGCAGCTCTCGGATGCGCGGCAGGCGGGCGGCGGCGAAGGGGTTGGCCGCCGCGTCCGCCGGGCCGATGCCCACGCCGTCCAGGAAGACGAGGAGCGCGCGCCGCGGTCCGGTCAACGGCGGGCCTCACACAGAGGCACAGAGACGCAGAGAAAGGGCATGGCGGGAATCTAAGCCGCTCCCGCGCGGGCGGGCAAACGAAGAAGGCCGCCGCTCCGGGTGGGAGCGGCGGCCTTGTCTGCGCTGCGGAGAGGGCTCAGCGGGCGCGGGGGATGGTGAGCTTCTGGCCCGGGCGGAGACGCGAGCTGCTCAGGCGGTTGGCCTGGCGCAGGCGGGCGACCGTGGTGCCGTTGCGGCGGGCGACCGTCCAAAGGCTCTCGCCGCGGCGCACCGTGTGGGCCCGGGCGCGGGTGGCCACCTTGGCGCGGGAGGCGCGGCGCGTGGCGGCCACGCGGGCCTCGGCGCGGCGCGTCTCGGCGCGGCGGGCCTCGGCCAGCTTGGCGGCGGCGCGGCGCTCGGCGGCGCGGGCGGCTTCACGGGCATCCGCCTCGACCTTGACCCGCTCGAACTCGGCGGCGAAGCGCTCGCCGCGGCCGCGGGGCACGCGCACCGTGAAGGACTTCTTCCCCGGGGGCGTCATCTTGCGCACCAGGTGCGGGTTCAGGCGCGCCAGCTCCTTCTCGGTGGAGCCGATGGCCGAGGCCACCACTTCCAGCTCCACCCCGCCCGGCACGTCCACCGAGTCCACCTGCAGCGGCAGCCAGCGCTCCACGTTGCCCAGCCCGTGCTTGTGCGGCTCCTTGGCCACCAGCGCCGCCGCCACCATCTGCGGCACGTACTCGCGCGTCTCGCGCGGCAGGCGGTGGCGGATGCGCCAGAAGTCGCCGTCCTTCCCCTTCTCGCGCCCGGTCACCTGGCGCATCACCCGCTCCACGCGGCCCTGGCCGGTGTTGTAGGCCGCGGCGGCAAGGTACCAGGCCCCGAACTGCTTGTGCAGGTCCGTCAGGTAGCGCAGGGCGGCGTCGGTGGAGCGCTCCGGATCGCGCCGCTCGTCCACGTACGAGTCCACGCGCAGGCCGTAGTCGCGCGCGGTGGGGGCCATGAACTGCCACAGCCCCACGGCGCTCACCCGCGAGCGGGCGTTGGTGTTGAAGCCGCTCTCGATCATGGAGAGGTACAGCAGGTCCTCGGGCATCCCCCGGTCGCGCAGCTTGCCGCGGATCATCTCCTCGTAGCGGCCGGAGCGCTTGAGGTAGAGCGCCATGTCGTCCTGCTGGCTCCCCGTGAAGATCCTCACGAAGCGCTGCACGGCGTCGTTGCGCACCACCGGGATGTCGAAGCTCGCGGACGTGGTGGCTGCATCGGCCTCGGTGGCGGCGAAAAGCCCCGTGCGCTCGGCGAAAAGCCCCTTGCGCACCGCCTCACGGGTCCGTGCATCCGGGCCGTCCGTGGCGAGCACGGCGGCGCCCAACACGCTGCCGAGCAACATCGCGACCGGCCAAGCCGTCCTGAACTCCATGCATCCTCCTTGATGGGGGTACCGCGGGGTCCTGCGGACCTGCCTGGTGTTGCGGAAACTGCCAGCCGGCGAGGGTGGGATCCTGCCGAAGCCGCGCTCGCCACCGCCGCTCCGTGCACGTAACATAGTGCACATCAACAAGTTATTCAACCCTGCACCCGGATTTGGCGCAGGATCGGACTCGTCTCTGTGTCTCCGTGTCTCCGTGTGAGCCCCTTTACCCGGCCGGGCGGCCGCGGGAGGCGAGGCGGACGATGGCGGCCACGGCCAGCCAGAAGAGGACGGCCGCCAGGGGCCAGGCGAGGAGGCGCGGGGCCATGATCCCGGCGCCCGACAGGAGCAGCAGGATGACCGCGAGCGCGGTGACCCAGCCGGTGTCTTCGCGCCCGATGAGCCGCTCGCCCACCAGCGCGCGGCCCAGCACGCTGCCGGCGCGGGCCAGGCGGCCCAGGATGCGCCCCATCTCGGTGCCGCGGTAGGAGCGGGCGCGCGCCTTTCGGGCCGTGGCCACTTCGGGGCGGCGGCGGTCCTGGGCGTCGGTCATCACCAGGCGCTCGGTGGCGCGGCGCTCCTTGAACTCCGCGCCGGGCACCGGGGAGGTGCGCAGCGCGATCTCCACCGACGACTCCAGGTCGGAGAGGAAGAGCGCTTCCACCTCGGCGGCGAAGGCGCGGTCCGTCACGGCCACGTCGATCTCCCAGTTCCCCAGGAGTGACGCCAGGTTCATGTTGGTGGAGCCGATCCGCGTCCACATCCCGTCCGCCACGGCCGTCTTGGCGTGGATCATGGGGCCCTCCCACTCGAAGAGCCTCACCCCGGCCTCCAACAGCGGGCGGTAGCCGGCGCGCGACATCCCCCCCACGATGGGCCAGTTGTTGTAGGCGGGCACCAGCACGCGCACGTCCACCCCGTCGCGCGCGGTGGAGGCGAGCGCTTCCACCATGGCGGGGGGGAGCACGAAGTAGGGATCGGTCATCCACAGGCGCCGCTCCACGCCCACGGCCACGAACTGCATCAGGCGGTAGATGCGGCTCTTGCCGGGCTCGCCCTCCACCACGCGCACGGCCACGTCGCCGCGCGGCGCCACCTGCTCCGGGTCCGGCACCTCGTGGGGCGGGAGCGGGGCCCCGGCGGCGCGCCAGGTGCGGGCGAAGGCGCGGTCGATGGCGGCGGCGGCCGGGCCGCGGAACTCCACGCCCGTGTCGCGCCACGCGGCGATCCCCTCGTGCGGCAGCCCGGCCCATTCGTCGCCGATGCACATCCCCGCCACCGACGCGTACTCGCCGTCCACCGCCACCACCTTGCGATGGTCGCGGCGCATGAAGTGGAGGGGGTCCGACACCCGGGGCGGCGCAAAGGAGCGCACCTCGGCACCGGCCTGCACCAGCGGGCGCCAGAACGCGCGCGACGTGGCCCAGCACCCCACCCAGTCGTACAGCACCCGCACCGGGACCCCCGAGCGCGCCTTCTCCGCCAGCGCGTCGCGGAAGAGGCGGCCGGTGAGGTCGTCGCGGATGATGTAGTTCTCCAGGTGGATCCAGCGGGTGGCGCCCGCGATGGCCTCCAGCCACGCGGGAAAGGCCTGCGTGCCGTCCACCAGCAGCCGCGCGGAGTTGCCGGGGATCTGCCCCGCGTCCGACGAGCGCACCATCGCCCGTTCCGCGTAGCGCACCAGCGTGCGCGAGGCGGAGGCCCGGGCGGTGGGGGGGGAAGGGAGGGCGTGGAGGTCGGTCACTCGGGTGCGTGAATGGGTGGGCGTGGCTCGCTCGGGGATGGAAAGCAAATGCACTGCCATGAACAACGGAACGGCGGGCTCACACTGGGGCACAGAGGCACGGAGGAGGGGGCGCACACTCTTGAACGTGGACAGAAGGAGCGGTGCGGGCGGGCGCACCATTGTGGTGCGCGGAAACGGACGGTGCACCATTCTCGCGCGGTGGGCGCGGTGGGGTGAAATGCGTAAGTAGTTGTAGGGGTGTGGTTTAAGGTTTGGTGGATTTCGGTCCGGGGTGTGCCTTAGGAGGGGGTAGCAGGACGGACGTGTGAGCGCGGCTGCTTCTTCGGCAGCGTCGCACGAGCTGCCGAGAAGTACCGCCGGGACGCCAAAAAGGGCGCCCGGCACGCACCCCACCCGCCTGGACAGGTGAACTGATGCGCTTCAAGCCCCTCGCCGCAACCGCAGTACTCGCCGCACTCGCCGCCTGCTCGGACCAGCCGGAGTCGCCGGTCTCGAGCTCCCCGGTCGCCGTCCGCCCCGCCACCAGCCGCGCCATCCCGGGCTCGTACGTCGTGGTGCTCAAGCAGGGCGCCGATCCGCGCTCCGTGGCCGCCATCGCCAAGGTTGACCCGCGCTTCGTGTACACGGCGGCGCTCACCGGCTTCGCGGCCGAGCTCAACCAGGGCCAGCTCAACGCCCTGCGCAACAACCCCAACGTCGACTACATCGAGCAGGACGCGCTCGTGCAGGCCACGGCCACCCAGAGCAACGCCACCTGGGGCCTGGACCGCATCGACCAGCGCTCCCTTCCGCTCAACACCACCTACACCTACACCCCCACCGGCGCGGGCGTGAACGTGTACGTCATCGACACCGGCATCCGCTTCGCGCACGCCGAGTTCGTCACCAACGGCGTGAGCCGCGCGGTGAGCGGCTACGACGCGGTGGACGGCGGCGCGGCCGACGACTGCAACGGGCACGGCACGCACGTGGCCGGCACCGTGGGCGGCAACACGTACGGTGTGGCCAAGGGCGCCCGTCTGTACGGCATCCGCGTGCTGGACTGCGCGGGCAGCGGCACCAACTCCGGCGTGATCGCCGGGATGGACTGGGTGGCGCAGAACCACGTGAAGCCGGCGGCGGCCAACATGTCGCTGGGCGGCGGCGCGAGCCAGGCCACCGACGACGCCATCCAGCGGATGGTGAACGCGGGCGTGACCGTGGCCGTGGCCGCGGGCAACGAGAACCAGAACGCCTGCAACGTGTCGCCGGCCCGCGCGGCGGCGGCCATCACGGTGGGCGCCACCACCAATACGGACGCGCGCGCCTCGTTCAGCAACTTCGGTAGCTGCCTCGACGTGTTCGCCCCGGGCAACAACATCACCTCCGCCTGGTACACGGGGAACACCGCCACCAACACCATCAGCGGCACCTCGATGGCCTCGCCGCACGTGGCGGGCGTGGCCGCGCTCTACCTGCAGGGCGTGCCGGGCGCGACGCCGGCCGCGGTGGCCAACGCCATCATCACCACGGCGACGGCCAACAAGGTGACGAGCCTGGGCACCGGCTCGCCGAACCGCCTGCTCTTCTCGACGCTGACCACCGAGACCACCACCCCGCCGCCCCCGACCGGTGGCACCACCTACACGGGCAGCCTGAGCGGCACGGGCGCGTCGGCCATCCAGCCGGGCGGCACGTACTACTACAGCGCCAACGCCGGCTCGCACATCGGCGCGCTGCAGGGCCCCACGGGCACCGACTTCGACCTGGTGCTCCAGAAGTGGAACGGCTCCTCGTGGACCGTGGTCGCCCGCTCGGAGAGCGCCTCGTCCGTCGAGAACATCACGTACAGCGGCACCGGCGGCGCGTACTACCGCTGGGTGATCTCCTCGTACACCGGCAGCGGCTCGTACACGTTCACGCTGACCAAGCCGAGCTGATGTAAACGGCTGGGCTCACACAGAGACACAGAGGCACAGAGAAGAACTTCTTCTCCGTGCCTCTGTGTCTCTGTGTGATGCTTGCTTTTCAGGGGGCGCGCGTGGGGAGCAGGACCGTTCCCGAAACGTTGTCGGGCGGTACGCGGACGGTGTCTACCCGCACGGTGCGCCGGGTGGTGCCCGGCACGCGGACGGCTTCGGGGGGCGGGGGCGTGCCGCCGGCCGGGACCACGACGGTGTCCACCTGGACGGTGCGGACGGTCTCGGTGATGACGGTGGAGAGCTCCACGCCGTCCGGGACAAAGGAGACGGGGATGCGGACGCGCGCGGCGACGGGCACGCCTCCCTTGCGCGCGGGGCGGAAGCGCATCTGGCGGGCGGCGCGGTGGGCGGCGGTCATGAAGCCGTGCGAGTCGGGGGCTTCGGTGCTGGGCTCGGTGATGACGGGCGTGCCGTCCGCCTGCACCACGACCTCCACCATGGCGATCCCCCGCATCTTCGCGGCGCGCGCGGCCGGCGGATACGCGGCGGCGATGGCGGCCGACACCTCCGCCGCGTTGGTGAGCTGGGGCGGCGTGTCCACCTGGCTGATGTCCAGCACGGGCACCGTGTCGTGGAGCACGGCGCGCACGGTGCGCGACGGCCGCTCCTGGGCGAAGAGGCGGTCGAAGAGCTCCGGGGCCGACGGGGCGGGGAGGGCGTAGCCGGCGCTGGCCACCCCCAGCGTGAGGCCGGCGAAGGCGGCGGCGCGGGTGGAGCGGTTGCGCGGGGGACGGGAAGTCATGGCTCGGATTCTCCTCTCCAGGAAGGAACGGGGTTCGGCGAAGGCGGCGGCCGAGAAGGCCACGCCCGAGCCAAGGGCGCCCACGCGGAGGAGGAGGTCGCCGTAGGTGGCCACGTCCGCTCCGCCGCGCAGGGTGCGCGTGTCGCAATCCATCTCCACCGCCAGCCGCAGCCGGCGAAGCTGCCACCAGGCCGCCGGGTTCCACGGCACCAGCGCCGCCGCCACCGTGGCCGCCAGGATCAGGCGGGGGTCGCCGGCGCGGATGTGCTCGGCCTCGTGGCGCACCAGCAGCCGTTGAAGGGGCTCCGCCCACCCCAGCGTCCAGCGCGGCACCACGATCTCCGGCCGGACCACGCCGGCCACGGCGGGCCCCACCTCCGCGGACACCAGCACGGGCACGCCGGCCAGCCGCCCGGCGCTCCACCGCCCGCGCCTGCGCCTCATCACCAGCGCCCCCGCCGCGATCCCTGCCAGGATCAGCGCCGAAGCCCCCACCCACAGCACCGGCAGCACCGCTTCCACCCGCCGCGCGAGCGAGGGCGTACCCGTGCGCGCGTTCGACACCAGCGCCCGCGCCCCACCACCACGGGCACTCCGGCCGCGGACGCAGAGGGAGGCGGGCGCCGCGCCGCGAGCACCACCGGCCCCGCGCACGACACCAGCAGCGCCGCGGCCCACACCCAGCGCGTGGGGCGGCGGTACATCCGCATCGCCGCCTCGCCCGCCAGGGCCGCGGCCCCGGCCAGCGCCGCGAGGGCGAGGGAGTACAGGATCCAGGCGGTCATGGCTTCTCCTCTTCGATGCGCTCCTCCAGGAGCCGCCGCATCCGCCCGAGCTCTTCGGCGGTGAGCGCGCGGTCGGAGACGAGGTGGGTAAGCAGGAGCTCGGGCGAGTCCTTGAAAAGCTTGCGCGTGAGCCGCTTGAGCACGCTCGTCCCCGCCTCCCGCCGCGCCACCGTGGGATGGTAGCGGTACGCCTTCCCCTCCTCCGTGTGGCCCACGTACCCCTTCTCCTCCAGCGTGCGCAGCACGGTGAGCACGGTGGTGTACGCCAGCTCATCCGCCAGCCGCTCCCGCACCTCGGCCACCGTGGCGCTCCCCTCCTCCCACAGCACCCCCATCACGTCCAGCTCGCGTTCCGTAAACGAGATCTCCATCGCCCGCCTCCTACTAAGTGTTTAGTAGATGGTAACGCGGCCCCTCCTCTCTGTCAACTATACTTATAGTTGTTCCCCTCTCTGTGTCTCTGTGCCTCTGTGTGAGCCAGGCCGTTGCTTAGATTTTGATGACCCCTGTTCCCTATCCCCTGCCGTTTGGCTATTTTCGAGAGTTTTTCCGCCACCCCCGATCCGACCGGCCAAGGTCCATGAGCCAAGTCGCCCCGACCGCGCACACCCCCGTCTCCACGCCTCCAGCCGTCGAGCCGGCCGTGCCGCGCCCGCCGTACCTTTTCGCGCTGGCGGCCGCCGCCGTGGTGTTCGCGCTGTACGCCATCACGCTGGGCCCCACCACCTGGTTCTGGGACACCAGCGAGTACATCGCCACCGCGCACATCATGGGCATCCCCCATCCGCCCGGGAACCCGCTGTTCGTGGTGCTGGCGCGCGCGTGGGAGGTGATGCTCTCGCCGTTCGGGCTGTCGCCGGCGGTGCGGATCAACCTCTTCTCCGCCTTCATGACGGCGGGGACGATGTTCTTCTGGTACCTGGTGGTCCACCGGGTACTCACCACCTTCACGGACCGGGGGCTGTACCGGCACGGCGGGGCGGCGGTGTCGGTGCTGATCTCGGCCACGGCGTACACGGTGTGGAGCCAGGCCACGGTGAACGAAAAGGTGTACACCGTGTCGCTCTTCACCATCGCGGTGATGACGTGGGTGGCCTTCCTGTGGCGCGACCACGTGGAGAACCACGGCGGGCGCCCCGTGCGCGGCGCCGCGCGCGGCAAGCAGTGGCACGACGACAACGCGCTGGTGCTTATCGCGTTCATCCTGGCGCTTTCGGTGGGCAACCACCTGATGGCGTTCCTGGCCGCGCCCGCGCTTGCCGTGTTCTTTGCGATGGTGAAGCCGCGCGTGTTCGCCAACTGGCGGATCTACGCGTTCGCGGTGCTGTTCGGGTTCCTGGGGCTGTCGGTGCACCTGTTCCTCCCCATCCGCTCCAACCTGCAGCCGGTGATCAACGAGGCGGCGCCGTCGTGCCCCAGCCTCAGCTCGGCCATCGTGAGCGTGGTGGGCTTCGGCAAGATCCACCTGCCGGGCGAGTGCCCGGACCTGTTCGCGTCCCTCGCCCGCGACCAGTACCAGAAGCCCCCGGTCACGGACCGGCAGGCGCCCTTCACGGCGCAGATGGCCAACTACTTCCAGTACTTCGACTGGCAGTGGGCGCGCTCCATCGGCGGCGCGGACGGGTACTTCGGGTCGGGGCGGATCTTCGTCACCATGATCTTTTTGGCGCTGGGCGGCTTCGGCGCGGCCGAGCACTACCGGCGCGACCGCAAGAGCTTCGCGTACATCGCCACCCTGTTCGGCACGCTCTCGGTGGGGCTCGTCTTCTACATGAACTTCAAGTACGGGTTCATGCAGGTGCGCGCCCACAACCTGAGCCCGGACCTGAGCGAGGTGCGCGAGCGCGACTACTTCTTCCTGGTCTCGTTCTCCCTGTGGGGGCTGTGGGCGGGGATCGGGCTCACGGTGCTCTGGCAGCAGTTGGCCGAGGCGCTGGGCGGGCGGCGCAACTCCGCGTACCTGGCGGCGCCCATCCTGCTGCTGGGCGCCATCCCGCTCGTGCTCAACTGGCCGTACGCGTCGCGCCGCAACGACTACACGGCGCGCGACTTCGCGTACAACATGCTGCAGTCGGTGGAGCCGTACGGCGTGCTCTTCACCAACGGCGACAACGACACCTTCCCTCTCTGGTACGTGCAGGAGGTGGAGGGGGTGCGGCGCGACGTGACGGTGATCGTGCTGTCGTACCTGAACACGGACTGGTACGCGCGGCAGCTCCGCGACATCACCAAGCCGTGCGCGCGCCCCAACCAGTGGGCGGAAGACCCCACGCGCATCACCTGCCAGCGCGCCTACGACCAGGCCAACGGGCCCAAGCTTTACAACGGGAGCCGTGCCCCCACGCGCAGCATCCTTCCGCTCACCGACGCGGAGATCAAGGCGGTGGTGAACCAGGGCGCGTTCTACACGCCGCAGGAGATGGTCTTCGAGGCGCGGGGCATCCAGGCCGTGATCCCGGCGCAGAAGCCGATCCTGCCGGCGGACCAGTTCCTCCTCACCATGGTCAAGGGCGCGTGGGGCGACCGGCCCATCTACTTCGCCGGCACCACCAACGTGCAGTTCGACCTGAACCTGTACCCGTTCATCGAGCGGCAGGGGATGGTGTTCAAGCTGGTGGGCCCGCAGGACCTGGCGCCCGGCACGCTCAAGATGCCCGAGGGGCAGAACTACTCCGCCGTGCTGGGCCAGTACCTGAACGTGCAGCGCAACCAGCGGCTGGTGAACGAGGTGTTCCAGTTCCACGGCGTGGAGCAGCGGCCCCACTGGACGGACGACGCCACGCGCAACATCCCCATGCACTACTTCTACGCCTTCTCGGCCCTCGCCGCGGGGCAGGAGATGACGGGGCGCCGCGACGCGGCGCAGCAGTACCTGAGGCGGGCGGAGAACTTCCAGGCGCTGTCCAACAGATAGGGGGCTCACACAGAGGCACAGAGGCACGGAGAAAAGATTGTTTTCTCCGTGCCTCTGTGTCTCTGTGTGAGGACCGCTGTTTGAGAATGATTCGCAAGTCGTTGTGGTTCGGGGGTTTGGGCCCGCGTCTTGCTTTAACGAAGAGCAACGCTGGAGACCTGAACTCGAACAGGATGATACGGCGATGCAGAATGCTCAGGAGCAGCCCTCGGCCCAGACCTCGGTGGTGGCGGCTTGCACGGTGACCGACTGCAAGTTCAACGAGCACCACGAGTGCCACGCGGGGCAGATCGAGGTGAAGGTGGGGCCGGACGGGGCCCACTGCGGCACCTACACGCCCGAAGGATCGCAGCGCCCGCGCCCGTAACGGTGCGCAGGCGCTACACAGACGAGGGGCTCCCCACACGGGGAGCCCTTTCTGCTGCGCGCGGGTTTGACAGGGGAGGGGAGTGCGGGTACATTCGTTGAGAACAATTCTCAACCAGAGTGGATGATGATGAGCTCGCCCCTTTCAGCGGCCGCGGCCGCGCTCCTGCAGATCTCCGAGACCGAGCGCGGCGAGCGTGGCCGGCGCGCGGCCGCGGGCGCGCTGGTGCTCGCGGCCGTGGAGCGTGCCTCCGCCGGCATCGCGGACGAGTTCGTGCTGCGCCGGGCGCGGCGCGAGGTGGAGGGGCTGGAGAGGTCGCCGGAGAAGTCGATCCTCACCCGCGTGCTGGCGGTGCTGGAGCTCCACGACCCCTGCGCGCGCGTGGCGGCGCCGCTGGTGCAGTACGCCTGCGAGCTGGAGCGCACCCGCCGCCTTCCCGAAGCGGACGCGGCCGTTTCGCTGGCGCTGCAGATGGACACCGCGTCGTCGTCCACGGCGCTCCACGCGGCGCGCCTGGCGCGCAAGCTGGGCGACCGGGAGCGGGCGCTGGCGCTGTACTGCGCGGCGCGCGACCTGGACGGCGGCTCGGGCGTGATCGCGCGGCTGGCGGCGGTGGGCGAGGCGGTGGTGGGCGCGGAGCCGGAGCGGGGGCTCACCCGCGCCATCCGCGCGGCGCTGCGGGCGGGCGACGGAGAGTCCGCGGCGGTGGGGCTGGAGGAGCGCGCCGCCGTGCGCCGCGCGCGGGGTGACCGCCGCGGGGCCGCGCGCGACCTGTGCCTGGCCGCCGCCCGCTTTCCGGACGGGGTGGACCGGGCTCGCGTGGCCCACGCCCTGGCCGGCGTGGTGCTCTCCATGGGCGACCCCGCCGCCGCGCGCGAGGCGATGCTCGCCGCCCTCGCCTGGGGCGACGCGCCGCAAAAGGACCACGCGCGCAGCCGCCTGCACACCCTGGCCCGCGACACGGGCGACCAGGTGGGGACGCGCCGCTGGCGCTCGTTCCAGCGCCCGTCGCTCGTCTCGCTCTCCGCCTACCGCCCCACGGCGGACGGCCGCACGCTGGCCCCGCGCCTCACGCGCTGGCGCGAGGCGCTGACGACGGCATAGGGCCTCACACAGAGGCACGGAGGCACGGAGATGAAGTCGTCTCCGTGCCTCTCTGTTTTTGTGGGGGGGCAGGCCGTATCTTAGGCGGGACTCTTCACCAACGATCGATCATGGCTACGCAACCCAACCGACTCGTCGCCGTTCCGTCCGGCACCTCCATCGTCGTCCACGAGGACCGCAACCCGGGCGTGCCGCTGGACCTGGACTGGGTCAGCTCCGTGCGCGTCAACCGCAGCGCGGTGGAGCGGCGCGCGGCCACCCTGCCGGGGCGGCGCACGGTCAAGAAGCAGTGGCAGGCGGCGTGGCTCCTGCGCGCCATCACCCTGATGGACCTCACCACCCTTTCCGGCGACGACACGCCGGGGACGGTGCGCCGCCTGTGCGCAAAGGCCCGCAACCCGCTGCGCCCCGAGATCCTGGAGGCGCTGGGCGCCACGGAGCTTCCCATCCACTGCGGTGCGGTGTGCGTGTACCACCGCTTCGTGGCGACGGCGGTGGAGGCGCTGGCGGGCTCCGGCATCCCGGTGGCCGCCGTGTCCACCGGCTTCCCGGCGGGGCTCTCGCCCTTCCGCCAGCGCGTGGAAGAGATCCACGCCTCCGTGGCCGACGGCGCGGAGGAGATCGACATCGTCATCACCCGCGAGCACGTGCTCACGGGGAACTGGCAGGCGCTGTACGACGAGGTCAAGGCGTTCCGCGAGGCGTGCGGCCCCGCCCACCTCAAGGCGATCCTGGCCACGGGCGAGCTGGCCACGCTGCGCAACGTGGCCCGCGCCTCGGTGGTGGCGATGATGGCCGGCGCGGACTTCATCAAGACCTCCACGGGGAAGGAGTCGCGCAACGCGGAGCTCCCGGTGGGGCTGGTGATGGCGCGCTGCATCCGCGAGTACCGCGAGCGCACGGGGCACGAGGTGGGCTTCAAGCCCGCGGGCGGCATCCGCACCGCCAAGCAGTCGCTGGACTGGCTGATGATGATGAAGGAGGAGCTCGGCCGCCGCTGGCTGGAGGCGGACCGCTTCCGCTTCGGCGCCTCGTCGCTCCTCAACGACATCGAGCGCCAGCTCGAGCACCACGTCACCGGGCGGTACTCCGCGTCGCACCGGCATCCGATGGCGTAACGGCGGGGCTCACACAGAGGCACAGAGGCACAGAGATTACTTCGTCTCTGTGCCTCTCTCATACGCGGGATATCACATGGCTACTCACTGCGCGGGCTGCCACGCGGCCCTGTCCGGGCCCTTCTGCGCGCAGTGCGGGCAGCGGGCCGGCGAGGGACGCCTGACGCTGCGCACCGTGGGCGGGCACATGGTGGCGGACGCCTTCGACATGAACCGGGGGCTCCTCTTCACCGCGCTGGAGCTGTCGCGCAGGCCGGGCGCCGCCATCCGCGCGTATGTGGAGGGGGACAGGGCGCGCTTCACCAACCCCGTGAAGTACTTCCTGATCATGGCGACGATCACCACGCTGGCGTACGTCGCCACGGGCGCCGCCGCCCACATGGAGGCGGAGATGATCGTGGGCGCCACCCACGACTCGCCGCACGCGTCCCGCATGGCCGAAGCGCTGCGGCGGGGGGCGGACATGATGCGCACCTACATGAACCTGGTGATGGCGGCCAGCGTCCCCTTTTCGGCGATCGCCACGCGCCTCCTCTTCCGCCGCGCGGGGATGAACGTGGCCGAGCACGCCGTGTTCAACCTGTACGCGTACGCCCACGTCTCGCTGCTCTTCGTGGCATCGCTCCTGGCGGGGGTCGCGGTGGGGTTCTCGTACGAGGCGTCCACGGGGCTCTTCATGCTCCTCACCACGCTCTACGTGGGGTGGGCCGCGCAGGGCTTCTTCCAGATGCGCCTGCTCCCCGCCATGCTCCTCGCGGCCGCGGCCACCCTCCTCACCACGGTGGTGTACTCGGCCGCCGTGGTGGTGGCGCTCGGCGTGTACACGGCGGTGCTCATGCGCTGAAAAACGCGGAGGCACGGAGAAAAACCTCTTCTCCGTGCCTCTGTGCCTCTGTGTGAGCCCGCTGTTCTCAGTAGATGTAGACCGGCACCCCCACCTTTGCGTTCTCGTACAAAAACGTCAGCGGCTCCTCGTCCAGGCGGATGCACCCGTGCGTGGCCGGAAAGCCGATCGCGATGGGGTCGTTGGTGCCGTGGATGAAGTACCCGTCGCCCGTGTCCAGCTTGAACCTGCCGAGCACCTCGGGCACCCTGCGGTTCACCGTGCCAAAAGGGGGGATGTACAGCGTCCCGTCCCACATCAGCGGGTGCTCCGGCGGGAGGATCTCGAACTCGCCGTCCTTGAGGATGCCCAGGTTCTCGCCGCGCCGGATGACGCGCCCGCCCTCCTTGAGCGTGACGCCGCCGGCCGGAAACTGGCGCACCCGGTCCGCCAGCGACTGGTAGTGCCAGTCGGGCGGGATCCAGAGCGGGTTCTCCTCCATCTTGATGACGGTGCGGCGCCCGCGCGGGGTGGAGAAGTCGATCAGGCGCCCGCCGGTGGTCCTCACCATCCCCATCCCCACGCCCGCGGGGGCGGAGAGAAGGGTGTCGGCGCCCTCGATGAGCCACAGGCGCCGGTCGAAGATGGACACCACGATGCGCTTGCCCGTGGCGGCGGCGGCGGCGCGGCGGTGGCGCTCCCAGGCCAGCGAGTCCGCGCGCGAGGTGGGGCGGCGCGGTGCCGGATCGGGGTTCACCACGCCCATGCGGCGCAGGCGGTCCTCGATCAGCTCGTCCGTGGTCACCAGCCCGCGCGGGCGGCCGTCCGTGGCCGAGGCGATGCGGCCGGTGTCCGCGCTCTCGGGGGCGCGGGGGCCGTCCTGCGCGCGCGCCGGCGCGGCGAACGCCAGTGCCAGCAGCGCCGCGGGAACGGCGCGGCAAAAGGTGCGAATCGTCTGGTTCATCCGTGTGTGCCGTTCGGGGACAACGTGGAACGGCGAAAGCACTTGCGAATACCGTGCTACCGCTCCCCAGTATAACAGCCGGTGGCCCTGAGATGAAGCCGTCTCCCTGCCTGTGTGTGGGGACCCGCCGTTACAGCACCGGGAGCGCCACCACGATCGCCGTCCATGCCGCGCCGAGCACCAGGATGGCGAGCGACACGTACCCCGCCACCTGCACGCCGCGGCCGGTGGTCCAGGTGGGGCGGGCGCGGAGGGTGGGGATGAAGAGCGCGCCCAGCAGGACGCCGGCCAGCAGGCCGCCGGCGTGGCCGGCGTTGTCGATCAGCCGGAAGCCCACGATGCCGATCCCCGCGATGAAGGCCAGGTTCAGCAGCACCATGCCGAGGAACCCCGCCGGCACCGCCTCCCGCCGCCGGTAGCCGAGCACGGCCAGGAAGCCGATCAGCCCCATCAGCCCGCCGGACGCGCCCACCGAGGACGCGTCCGGCGGAATCGCGAAGCTGGCGAGCGACCCGGCGAGAACGCCGGCCAGGAACACCAGCGGCAGGTACGCGCGGTGGGCCAGCACCTCCGTCTCGCGCCCCAGCGAGAGGAGCGCCATGAAGTTGACGCCGAAGTGGATGATGTTGCCGTGCAGGAACCCGCTGGTGAGCAGCCGCCACCACTGGCCGTCGCGGATCTCCTCGGGCACCATGGCGCCGCCGTGAACCGCGTGATCGGGGTAGTTGGCGAGCACCGCCACCCACTGCGCCACGCCGCCCAGCACGATCAGCCCCGCCACCCAGCGCACGTACACCACCGGCACCTTGCGCAGCACCGCGGACTCCTCCGCCTGGCGCATCAGGTCGCGGAACCCCTGCGGCGTAAGCGCGCGCGACGTCATCCACTCGCGCACCCGCATCCCGGCCCACACAACCCCGAACAGCAGGTACACGGACCACGGCGAGCCGTAGTACAGCTCCCCCGTCTGGAAGCGCTGGTAGGCGAGCACCGCGATGATGACGCCCGCGATCATCGCCTGCGTCCTCGCGCCGCCCGCCAGCCGCTCGCGGATGGCCTCCAGCAGGAGCGGCACCTCCTCCGGCGGCGTGGGCGTGGCGGACCCAGGCGTCCACACCAGCCGCGGGATGGGCTCCTCGCGGCACATCCGCACCAGCTCCTCGCGCGGCACGGGGTGCGGCCCCTGCGCGTCGAAGTATCCGTACTCGGCGGGCGCGGAGGGCGTGGGATCGGAGCTGGTCATCGGCATCGGTGGAAGTGTGAGCCGTGGCGGGCGTGCAAGGGCGGTACCGGCGGACCACGGCGCTCACACAGAGACACGGAGACACAGAGGAGAACACCTGCTCCGCTCCCCGGTCCCCAAACCTTCCGCGTGCGCGCGCGTCCGCCTCGCTGTATAATTCCTCCAGCGCGGCTTCCGCGCCCGCCACCCTCCGGATGGACCCGACCGATGAGCATCGCCGAGATCTTCGACACCATGGAATACGGCCCCGCCCCCGAGAGCGCGACGCCCGCGCTGCGCTGGCTGGAGGAACGGGGCGGAACCACGCAACTGTTCATCGGCGGCGAGTGGCGGGAGCCGCGGGGCGGCGAGTACTTCGACACGCACAACCCGGCCACCAACAAGCCGCTCGCCCGCCTGGCCCAGGCCGGCGCCGACGACGTGGACGCCGCCGTGGCCGCCGCGCGCGCCGCCCTCCCGGGGTGGCAGGCGCTGGGCGGGCACGGCCGCGCGCGCTTCCTGTACGCCATCGCCCGCCACATCCAGCGGCACTCGCGCCTCTTCTCCGTGATGGAGTCGCTGGACAACGGCAAGCCGATCCGCGAGTCGCGCGACATCGACATCCCGCTGGTGGCCCGGCACTTCTACCATCACGCCGGGTGGGCGCAGCTCATGGAGACGGAGATGCCCGGCTACGCGCCGCTGGGCGTGGTGGGGCAGATCATCCCCTGGAACTTCCCCCTCCTGATGCTGTCGTGGAAGATCGCCCCGGCGCTGGCGATGGGGAACACGGTGGTGCTGAAGCCGGCCGAGTTCACCTCGCTCACGGCGCTCCTCTTCGCGGACGTGTGCCGCGACGCGGGGCTGCCGCCGGGCGTCGTCAACATCGTGACGGGCGACGGGCGCACGGGCGCGGCGCTCGTGGAGCACCCGGACGTGGACAAGATCGCCTTCACCGGCTCGACCGAGGTGGGGCGCATCATCCGCGCGGCCACGGCGGGGACCGGGAAGAAGCTGTCGCTGGAGCTGGGCGGCAAGAGCCCCTTCGTGGTCTTCGACGACGCGGACCTGGAGAGCGTGATCGAGGGCGTGGTGGACGCCATCTGGTTCAACCAGGGGCAGGTGTGCTGCGCCGGCTCGCGCATCCTGGTGCAGGAGGGCGTGGCCGAGCGCCTCGTCGCCCGCCTGCGCGAGCGCATGGAGACGCTGCGCGTGGGCGACCCGCTGGACAAGGCGGTGGACATCGGCGCCATCGTAGCCCCGGTGCAGCTCGAGAACATCCGCCGGCTGGTGGAGCAGGGCCGCGACGAGGGAGCCACCCTCTGGCAGCCCTCGTGGAGCTGCCCGCAGGAGGGGTGCTTCTACCCGCCCACCCTGCTCACCGACGTGTCGCCCGCCTCCACCGTGGCCCAGGTGGAGATCTTTGGCCCCGTGGTGGTGCTGATGACCTTTCGCACCCCCGACGAGGCGGTGGCGCTGGCCAACAACACCCCGTACGGCCTCGCCGCAAGCGTGTGGACGGAGAACATCAACCTGGCGCTGGACATCGCCCCGCGCATCAAGGCGGGTACGGTGTGGGTGAACTCCACCAACCTGTTCGACGCGGCCTCCGGCTTCGGCGGGTACCGCGAGAGCGGCTACGGGCGCGAGGGCGGGCGCGAGGGGCTGTGGGAGTACGTGAAGGCGAAGTGGGAGAAGGAGGGCGGGGAACGGGGAACGGGGAACGGGGAACGGGTGAAGAAGGTGCGGGCGAAGGTGGCCGACGCCGTGGACGCACTTACGCACTCACGCACTCACGCACCTTCTCTTCCGCCCATCGACCGTACGGCCAAGCTGTACGTGGGCGGCAAGCAGGCGCGGCCGGACAGCGGCTACTCCATGCCCGTGGTGGGCGCGGGCGGGCGTTCCGTGGGCGAGGTGGGGCTGGGCAACCGCAAGGACATCCGCAACGCGGTGGAGGCGGCGCACAAGGCTTCCGGCTGGGCCAGGAGTACGGGGCACAACCGCGCGCAGGTGATCTACTACCTCGCCGAGAACCTCGCCGCCCGCGCCGACGAGTTCACCCGCCGCATCGCCGCCCTCACCGGCGACGAGGGGGGCGCCGCGCGCGAGGTGGAGCTTTCCATCCGCCGCCTCTACACATACGGCGCGTGGGCGGACAAGTGGGACGGCGCGGTGCACAGCACCCCCTTCCGCAACGTCACGCTGGCCATGCACGAGCCCATCGGCGTGGTGGGGATCGCGTGCCCGGACGAGGCGCCGCTGCTGGGCTTCGTGTCGCTGGTGGCCCCCGCCGTCGCGATGGGGAACACCGTGGTCGTGCTCCCCTCCGAGCGCCACCCGCTCGCCGCCACCGACTTCTACCAGGTGCTCGACACCTCGGACGTCCCCGGCGGCGTGGTGAACATCGTCACCGGCATGCGCGACGAGCTCGCGGAAACGCTCGCGGGCCACGACGACGTGGACTCCATGTGGTACTTCGGCGGCGCGGAGGGGAGCACGATGGTGGAGCGCCTCTCCACCGGCAACATGAAGCGCACCTTTGTGAGCTACGGCCGCCCGCGCGACTGGGAGAACGCCGAGCAGGCCGAGGGCCCCGAGTTCCTCCGCCAGGCCACCCACGTCAAGAACATCTGGGTGCCGTACGGCGAATAACCACCGGGCTCACACAGAGACACAGAGGCACAGAGACCACGTCATCTCCGTGCCTCTGTGCCTCTGTGTGAGATTCATTGTTGTCCGACGCCGTCGAACATTTCGCGGAGCCTGATGCCGTGTCTACCTCACTTTCCGAGCTCCTGAAGCTCTCGGAAGCCGAACGCATCCAGTTGGCCCAGGATCTTTGGGACAGCATCCCGGCCGCCTCTGAGGCGCTGCCGCTGTCCCCGGCCCAGCTCGAGGATCTGGAATCGCGTCTGGCCGAGCATCACGCCGACCCTGCTTCCGCCATCCCTGCGGATGTGGCACGGGCACGGCTGCGCGAGCGCTTCGGCGCGTGAGCCACCGGCTCGTCTGGCGCCCGCAAGCGCTGGAGGAAGTCGCCGCCGCCGCCCAGTGGTATGAGGAGCGTCGAGCCGGACTGAGCGCGGAGTTCCTGCGCATGCTTGACGCAGCCGTTGCATCGGTCGAGCGCGCCCCCTTCCACTTCCCGGCCATCCACCGTGAGATGCGCCGCGCGCTTCTGCGGCGCTTTCCGTATAGCTTGATCTTCTGCGTCGTGGGCGACGAGATCGTCGTGCTCGGCTGCGTCCACTGGCGTCAGAGCCCACGTCGGTGGCGGAGCCGGCGCTGAGCGCTTCCCCTGCATCCACCCGTTCGCCACTGGACTGTGACCCCACACGAAGCCCTCGAGCTGTTCGAGTACAACGACTGGGCGAACGAGCGGCTCCTCTCGTGCGCTGCGGGGCTGCGGGGGGCGGCGTGGAGCGAGGACCTGGGAGGGGCGTTTCCGACGCTGCTGGGGCTGGTGGCGCACGTGGTGGGCGCCGAGCGGATCTGGCTGATGCGGTGCATGGGCGAGACGCCAAAGGGGCGGCCCGCGTGGATGGCGGACCCCAGCCCGGAGATCCTGCGGGGCGTGCTGGGCGAGGTGGCCCGCGAGCGCGCGGCGTTCCTCCGCTCGCTGGGAGAGGGCGACCTGGCGCGGCCGGTCAGCTACACGCTGCTGGACGGCTCCGGGGCCACCCTCCCGCTCGCCACGCTGCTGCGCCACGCCGTCAACCACTCCACGTACCACCGCGGCCAGATCGCCTCCATGCTGCGGCGCCTGGGCGCCGCGCCCCCGGCCACGGACCTGCTCGTCTTCGCGGTTGGGCGGCTGGCCTGACCCCTGGGGCTCACACAGAGACACGGAGGCACAGAGAAGAAGTTCTCCTCTGTGCCTCCGTGTCTCTGTGTGAGCCCGCCGTTTCAGGCTCCGAAGATCCGCAGATCGCCGGTGGCGGGGAGCACGGGCGGCGCCTCCGGAAGGGCGGCGGGCGTGTCCTGCTGCTGCGCCTGGGCCTGGCTCGCCAGCGCGGCGGTGCTCATCACCCCGGATGGCCCCATCGACTCCACGATGCTGCTGGGGATCACCATCATCCCGCCCTTCTGCTTCAGCGCCTCGTACAGGATGTTCATCTGCCGGAGCTGCAGCGCCGTGGGGTTGTCGCGGTAGCGCTCGGCTGCCTTCTCAAAAAGCTCGGCGATGGCCACCTCGGCCTCGCCCAGGATGATGCGCGCCGACTTCTCGCGCGACGCCTGCGCCTCGCGCGACATGGCGTCCTGCAGGGCGGCGGGGATCACCACGTCGCGCATCTCCACCGAGTGCACCGTGACGCCCCAGGGCGTGGTGCGCTCGTCGATGAGCGCCTGCAGCTCCTTTTCGATCCTCACCCGGCCGCGCAGCAGCTCGGAGAGCGAGGTGCGGCCGATGATGTCGCGCAGCGCCGTCTGCGAAGCCCAGCTTATGGCCGCGGTGTAGTCCTGCACCTCCAGCGCGGCCTTCTCCGGGTCGTACACCGTCCAGAAGAGCACCGCGTCCACGTTCACGGGCACCGTGTCCGAGGTGAGCGTCTCCTCGGCGGTGAAGGCGGTGGTCACGGTGCGCTGGTCCACCCACGCGGAGACGGTGTCCACGAAGGGGATCACGAAGAAGGGCCCCGGCCCGCGCAGCCCCTGGTACCGCCCGAAGCGCAGCACCACCGCGCGCTCCCAGTGCTGCGCGATCTTGGGCGAGAGAGCCGCCACGATGCCGAGCGCCACGCCCCCGATGGCCATGAGCGGGGCGTCGATGGCCGCGGCCGTCACGGCGCTGGCCACGGTGGGGATTGCGAAGGCGATGGCGGAGAGGAAGTTGGGGCGCGGCGCGTTGGTCTGCGCGGCGATCATGTTCCCCTTGGAGGTGGAGACGATGTTGGTGCCGGGCATCGGGTGCCTTTTTACCGCGGGCGGCGGCTGTCCAGGTGGATGATGACCTCGTCCAGCGAGAAACCTAACTCGCTCGCCTCGCGCAGAAAGGTGTCTTCCAGCGCCGCGAGCTCGCGCAGCAGCTCGTCGTGCCGGATCTCGCCGGCCGACGCACACACTACGGTCCCTACCCCCTGCTTCGTTTCGATCACCCCCTGCCGCTCCAGCTCCTCGTAGGCGCGGGCCACGGCGTTGGCGCCCACGCGCAGCTCCACGGCGAGCTGGCGCACGGTGGGGAGCCGCTCGCCGGCGGCCAGGAGCCCCGCGCCCAGGGCGGAGCGCACGGTGCGCACGAGCTGGGCTTCGACGGGAGTGGGATCGGCGGGATCTACGTGAAACATGAAGGGCGGGGGAATGGGGAACGGGGAACGGGGAACGGGAACCGATAAGGGGTTACCGTTCCCCGTTCCCCATTCCCCATTCCCCATTCCCCTCACTCGGGAGCCAGCGCGAGCGTGCGCAGCGCCGCCCTGCGCCGCTCCTCGATGGTGGCGCCCTCGAAGGCGGCGATGGAGTCGGCGTTGAAGCCGTCGGAGGGGTCGAAGCCCAGGGAGGCCAGGAGCTCGCGGAGGTACTCCTCTTCCAGGCCCAGCCCCCGGATCCGTTCGCCGATCTGCTCGTCGGTAAGCATCGTCATTCATCCCGTGCATCGCGGGGGACGCGTTCCCCCGCCTCCACCCTCAGTAAACGGCTGCGGCGGGCGCGTTCCACAGCGGCGAACGGGGCCCGCGACTGCGCGGGCCCCGTCCGTGGTGCACCGGCGTTCCGGCGGCGCTCAGTGCGCGGCGGAGCCGTCGGTGGGGGTGTTGGCCATCATGCGGCGGATGGGGATGGCCAGCAGCGCCAGCACCACGGCCGCGATCATCAGCGACGCGGTGGTGGTGGTGAAGAGCGTGGGCATCTGCTCAAGCTTTTCCGGGTCCACGTGGCCGCCCACCAGGCCGCCGATCAGGTTGCCCACGGCCGAGGCCAGGAACCAGATCCCCATCATCTGCCCCACGTACTTGCGCGGGCTCAGCTTGGTCATGGACGACAGCCCCACCGGGCTCAGGCACAGCTCGCCGATGGTCTGGAAGAAGTAGCTCCCCACCAGCCACCAGGGCGACACCTTGATCGCGCCGCCGCTGGACACCACGGCGTTGGCGGCGAAGATCATCATGAAGAAGCCCAGGCCCGCGAAGAACAGCCCCATGGCGAACTTGGCGGGGCTGGACAGGTCGATCCCGCGCTTCCCCAGCCCGATCCAGATGGCGGCGAACACCGGCGCGAACGCGATCACGAAGAACGAGTTGATGGACTGGAACCACGTGGCCGGCACTTCGAAGCCGCCGATGTTGCGGTCCGTGAAGTCCGCCGCGAACAGGTTGAGCGAGGTGGGCGCCTGCTCGAACGCGCTCCAGAAGATGGCCGCGAACAGGAAGAGCACCACGATCACCGCCACGCGCCGCTTCTCGTCGCCGTTCAGCCCGCCGAACATGAAGACGTTGGCGAAGTACAGCACCGCCAGCCCAACCAGCACGAAGGTCATCGACTGACCGATCACCTGCGCGTCCGGCACGAAGACGCCCGCCAGCGCCAGGATGAAGACCAGGGCGATGACGCCCACGCCGATCCCCGTGAACAGCTTCACCTGCCGCTCCTGGCGCGCCTGCACGGCCGCGTCCGGGTGCCGCGTGGGCGCCGAGCCGATGGAGCCCAGCGTCTTCTTGGCCGACATGGCGTAGACGATCAGGCCGAAGAGCATCCCCACGCCCGCGGCGCCGAAGCCGTAGTGCCACCCCACCGTCTCGCCCAGGGCGCCGGTGATGAGCTGGCCCAGGAAGGCGCCGATGTTGATCCCCATGTAGAAGATGGAGAAGCCCGCGTCACGCCGCGCGCCGCCTTCGGGGTACAGGTCGCCCACGATGGCCGAGATGTTCGGCTTGAGCAGCCCCGTGCCGAACACGATCAGGATCAGCCCCAGGAAGAACAGCGCCTTGCCGGCCGTGCCCGCGCCCGCCACGCCCGAGATGCCGATGGAAAGGTGCCCGCCCGTGATGAGCACGGCGCCGATGAAGATGGCGCGCTGCAGGCCCAGCAGCCGGTCCGCGATCCACCCGCCCGGGAGCGAGGCCAGGTACACCGAGGCCCCGTAGATGCCCACGATGGCCGACGCCTGGTCGCGCGGGAGCCCGAAGCCGCCCTCGGTAAGCGCCGCAGCCATGAAGAGCACCAGGAGCGGACGCAGCCCGTAGTACGAGAAGCGCTCCCACATCTCGGTGGTGAACAGCGTCGCCAGACCGCGCGGGTGGCCGAAGAAGCGCGTGTCGTTCGCGGCCGCGAAGCCGGTCTCCGAGGGGGGGAGGTCCAGCGTGGCCGCTGCCTCCCTCGAGGACTCCGGGGCGGGGGTGTTTGCCATGACGTGACCGTGACGGGTTGATTGGATGTGGGCGCGGTTCGGACGTACGACCGGGCCCTGCTTCGCTGCGACGGGTTGGCTTTTGTGCGCGGAAGCGGCAATGTACCATCGCCCTCGGCGCCGCGCCAGTGCGGCGGTGCGCGGCGCGCGCGGGCCACGGGTCACGTATCCCCGCACCGCGCAGTAAGTTCCCACACCCGCGAGCACTCATCTGTCCATGACCCCTGCTTCCACCCCCGAGCTGCGCCTGGCGATGGATGCCGCCCGCGAAGCCGCGGAGCTCATCGCCGCCCGCACCGGCGCGGACCAGGTGCGCGAAAAAGGGCGCGCCGACCTCGTGACGGAGGTGGACGAGGCGGTGGAGCGCCTGGTCTCCGCGCGCATCCGCGCCGCGTTCCCGCACGACGCCGTGGTGGGCGAGGAGCTTTCTTCGGCCGCCGTGACGTCCGGGCGGCGGTGGATCGTGGACCCGGTGGATGGCACCACCAACTTCGTGCACGGCCACCCGTTCGTGTGCGTGAGCATCGCCTTCGTGGACGACGCGGGCCCCGCCGCGGGGGTGATCCACGCCCCCTTCCTCCACGAGGTCTTCCACGCCGTGCGCGGCGGCGGCGCCTTCCTCAACGGCGCGCCCATCCGCGTCACCCCGGTGGCCGATCCGGCGCGCGCCCTCCTGGGCACCGGCTTCCCCTTCAAGTCCGGGAAGGGGAACCTGGATGCCTACATGCAACTGGTGGCCGACGCGGTGCGCTCCACCCACGACGTGCGCCGCGCGGGCAGTGCGGCCCTGGACCTGGCCTATGTGGCCGCGGGGCGCCTGGAGGGCTTCTTCGAGATCGGCCTCGCCCCCTGGGACGTCGCCGCCGGCATCCTTCTCGTGACCGAAGCGGGAGGCCGCGTCACCGGCTGGCCCGGCGACGCCGACGAGCCGCTGCAGTCCGGCCGCGTGCTCGCCACCAACGGCGGCATCCACGCATGGCTGCGGGGGCTGGTCGAGGGGTACGTAGCCGGGCTCTGACGCTCTTCTCCGTGTCTCCGTGCCTCTGTGTGAGCCCCGCCGGTCCTGTTATCCTCACGCGTCCGATTACGCGATCCAGACCTGTGGAGGAGGCGGCATGCCCGAAGGAGTGCCCTCGGAGTACCCGATCGAGGTGGTGTGGGAAGGCGGAATGCGCTACCGCGGCGGCGCGCCCGCCGGCCCCGCCATGCTGCTGGACGGCGACAAGGCGGCCGCGCCGAGCCCCGTGGACGCGCTGGTCGTGGCCATCGCTTCGTGCGCGGCCATCGACGTGGTGGAATACCTGGAGAAGCGCCGCACGCCGCCGAGCGCCTGCTCCGTGTCGGTGAGCTTCTCCCGCGCCCCCACTCCCCCGCGCCGCCTCACGGACGTGCACCTCACCTTCCGCGTGGCGGCGGACACCACGCAGGAGCACGCCGACCGCGCGGCGGAGCTGTCGTTCACCAAGTACTGCTCCGTCGCCACCTCGCTCGCGCCGGACACGCGGCTCGGCTGGACGGTGGAGCTGAGCCCGCACGGCGGCACGGGGGCGCAGGGCTAGGCGCGGTCCAGCAGCGCCTCCAGGCGGGGGCGGGGGATGGCGCCCAGCTCGCGCCCCACCTCGCGCCCGCCGCGGAAGGCGATCAGCGTGGGGATGGAGGCGATCTTGAAGCGGGCCGCGATGCGGGGGCTGCGGTCCGTGTCCAGCTTGGCGACGAGGGCGGAGCCCGCGCGCGCCTGCGCAACCGCGTCCAGCACCGGCGCCATGATCTTGCACGGCGCACACCAGTCCGCGTAGAAGTCCACCAGCACGGGCACATCCGACCCGCCCACCACACGGTCAAAGGTCGCGTCCGTCAGCGCGATCGGGCGATCCAGCGCGATGGCCTGGCCGCACGCGCCGCACTTGGGCCGGTCGCCGGCGCGCGCGAGGTCCACGCGGTTGAGCTTTCCGCACGACGGGCAGGCGACGGTCGCCTTGCGCGAGGTGGTGGCGTCCATGGCGTTCCTCCTCTTGTTGAAGTCCCGGCGCGCCCTGCAGCAACCCGCGGGCCGGGTTGCTTCGGTTTGGGTTCGGGTGTAGACTCCGCCCGCGTCCAACGTCCACCCCGCGCCCTTTGCCGCACGCAGTGAAGCCCGCTCCGCCGCCCTCCCTAGACGCCGCGCTGCACCCCGTGCTCGCCGCGTTCGCCGGCGCGTGGGCGCGCGACGCGGCGCGCGTGGCCGTGCGCGCGGAGGAGGGAGATCCGGCGCGCATGGTGTACGTGGACGCGTTCGCCGGGGCGGAGTACGTGTTCGGCGTGGGAGATCCGGGGCGGCAGGGGCCCTCGCGGGCGGTGGCGGCGGTGCGCGCGGTGCTGGAGGCCGCGCCGGAGAACGCGCGCGCCGTGCTGGTGGAGGAAGATCCCGGCCTCCTCGCCCGCCTGCGCGCGGAGCTGGAGGCCCTCGGGTGGGGCGACCGCATACGCGACACGGACGATCCGTCGCAATTGGAGCCGGGCGAAGTGGCGCTGGTGGAGGCGGACTTCCGCAACGTGGCCGACGTCGTGCTCGCCTTCGAGGAGCCCACGCGCGCGCTGCTCTGGGTGGCGCCGCCCAGCGCGCGCCGCCTCCCCTGGCCGCTGCTGGAGGCCGTTCTCGGCGACGCGGGAACGGACCTGCTCCTCCGCTTTCCGCACACGGACTACGAGAAGCAGGGGAAGTTCACCGGCCCGCTGGCCGACCTGCCGCCCTTTGCCCGGCGCATCGTGGAAGGGTGCTCCGCGCTGCTGGGCGACGCGCGGCACGAGTGGGTGATGGCGTGGCGCGCGGCGGAGCGCGAGGGCCGGGCGGGGGAGGCGCTGGAGGGGGTGGTGGAGCGCTTCCGCGCGCGGCTGGAGAGGGCGGCGGAGGGGCGCGTGCTCAAGGGCGCCCGCGTGGCCCCCGGCGAGGACGCCTCCGCCGCGTACCTGTTCCTGGTGGCGTCCGAGCCCGCGGCGGCGCTGGCGCTGAACGCGGCGGTGCAGGGTGCCGGCCTGGCGGACCGCGCGGCGGCCGTCCTCCTCCCGCCATCCACCGAGCCCCCCGCGCCCCCTCCCGCGCTGGACCTGTTCGGCGCCGCGCAAGCGCCTCCCGAGCCCGCGCGCCGCCCCGATCCCGCCGCCGCGGCCGTGCTCCTGGCCGAGCGCCACCGCGGCCAGTCGCTCGCCCTGCGCGAGGTGCTCGCGGGGCTCACCGACTCGGACCTGACGCCGGACGAGGTGCGCGGCGCGCTGGCGGTGCTCCGCAAGGAGGGCCGCGCCATCTACCGCTCGCTCGCCCACCCGGACGCGGTGGTGATCTTTCCCGAGGAGCCCGTCGTACGCGCGCCGCGCCGCCGCCGCGCCAGCGACACGCCCGACCTGTTCGAATGAAAACGGAGGCACAGAGAAGTTCTCTGTGCCTCCGTGCCTCTGTGTGAGCCGGCTGTTGTCAGTACGGCGAGTAGCGGTTCGCGCTGCCCACGCCGTAGCCGCGGAAGTAGCGGCCGGGCTCGATGCCGCCCGAACTGGCGCCGCGGAACGCGCCCGTGTCGCCGTACGCGCCGCCGCCGTAGTCGCCCCACTCGCCGACGTTGCTGCGCTGGCCCGCGCCGCCGGCGCCGAACGAGCCGGCTCCGCCGCCGCTGCCGAACCCGCCGCCGCCCAGCGGCCCGCGGTTCACGTCGCGCCCGGCCGACGGGTAGTCGTTGTCGTACTCCACGCCGCGGCTGTACCCGCCCTGGTTGGAGTACCCACCCTGGCCGCTGTAGCCGCCCTGCCCGCCGAAGTCACGGTCGTAGCGGACGAAGCGCACGCGGTCCGGGTCCAGGTGCCCGCCGTAGTGCTGGCTCCCGCCCCCAGAGTACCCGCCGCCGTATCCACCCTGATTGCTGTAGCCGCCCTGCCCGGTGTAGCCACCCTGGCCACCGTAGCCGCCCTGGCTTCCGTAGCCACCCTGGTTGCCGTACCCGCCGCCGAAGCCGCCCTGGCTCCCGTACCCACCGTGCCCGCCGATGAAGCTGTTGCCGGCGCCGCTGCCGTAGCCGCCCTGGCCCGTGAAGCCGTGCCCCTCGGTACCAGAGTAGGCGCTACCGCCGTACCCACCGAAGTTGCGGTTGGAGTAGTTGCGGTCGTACCCCCCGTAGTCGCGGCTGTAGTCGTTGCCGCCGCCGAACATGCGGCGGAAGCCGTTCCCTACGCGGTCCATGAAGCCGCCGCCGTTGTTGTAGTCGCGTCCGTAGCCTGGCATCGCGTTCCTCCCGGGTGAGAACTCTGGAATCGGCGCCCCCGGTGGGGCGGGGGAGCGCCCGGTTGCAAGTTGCGGACCCGGCAAGGTGCACCGCGGCAAGAGCTTGCGCCCGCCCGCCGCGTTGACGCCGCCGCCCCGTGCGTCTAAGCTTCGGCATCCCGCGCACGCCTCCCCACACCGTCGGCTCGATGAACCTCGCCCCCTCCCGGCTCGCGGTGCTCGAAGCGCTCTGCCGGCGCATGGTCCCCCTGGCGGACGCGCCGGACCCCGCCGCCGCGGAGCTCGCGCGGGCCGTGCGGGAGCGCCTCGCCACCGCGCCGCCGGCCGATGCGCGCCGGGTGGGGATCATCCTGGAGCTGCTGGACCATCCCGCCACGGCGCTGGTGGGGCACGGCTCGCTGCGGCGCTTCACCCGGCTGGACGCGCGCGGGCAGCACGCGCGGCTGCGGGAGATGGAGACCAGCGCCCTGCCGCCCGTGCGCACCCTCTTCCAGGCGCTGCGCAGGCTCATCCTCTCCACCCACTACGCCCGCCCGGCCAGCCACGCGTCCATCGGCTACCTGGGCCCGCTCCACACCCGCGAGCCCGCCGTGCCCTGGGAGGGTCCGCTGCCGGGCGCCGACCCCGAAGCGACCTCCATCGCGCCCCGCGTGGTGCGCCCGACCGCCGGCGAGCTGCGCGTCTTGGGGGCGGAGCGGGGGATCACGGAAGGGGCGCGGCTGGGCACCGACACGCGCATCCGGGCGGACGTGTGCGTGATCGGCACGGGGGCGGGCGGGGCGGTGGCGGCGGCGCGGCTGGCCGAGGCGGGGCACCAGGTGGTGATCCTGGAGGAGGGCGGCCACTGGCGCGGCGAGGATTTCACCGAGGACGAGGGCGCCATGACCACGCGCCTCTACGCCGAGGCGGGCGCGCGTGCCACGGACGACCTGTCCATCCCCATCCTGCAGGGCCGCGCGGTGGGCGGCAGCACCACGGTGAACTGGATGCTGATGCTCCGCACGCCGGAGTGGGTGCTGGACGAGTGGGGCGCGGAGCACGGCGCGGAGGGGATGAGCGCGGCGGAGCTGGCCCCCGTCTTCGCGCGCATCGAGGACGAGACCCACACGCGCGAGGTCCCCGGCGACGCGCACAACCCCGCCAACCGCGCGCTGCTGGACGGCGCGCGGGCGCTGGGATGGAGCGCGGGCGCGGGCCGCATCAACGCGCAGGGGTGCGTGCGCTCGGGGTTCTGCGGGCTGGGATGCCGCTACGACGCCAAGCAGGGCACCGCCGCCACCTTCATCCCCGCCGCGCTCGCGTCCGGCGCGCGCCTGTACGCGGACGTGCGCGCGGAGCGGATCGAGCGGGTGGAGCGCGGGGGCGGCGCTCCGCTCAAGCGCGTGCACGCCACGGTGCTGGACCGCCTCACCGGCGCGCCGCGGGGGCGCGTGGTGGTGGAGGCGCCCATCGTGGTGCTGGGCGCGGGCGCGGTGGGGACGCCGGCACTGCTCCAGCGCTCGGGGATGGGCGGCGGCGGGGTGGGGCGCTTCCTCCGCCTTCACCCCACCACCGCCGTCGTGGGGCGCTACGGGCGCGAGACGTACCCGGCGGGCGGCATCCCCCTCTCCGCCGTGTGCGACCACTTCCAGCGCGGCGACGACGGGTACGGCTTCTGGATCGAGTGCCCGCCCTACTACCCGGCGCTCGCGGCCGTCGCGTACCCCGGCTTCGGCGCGGAGCACCGCGAGGGGATGGAGTCGCTGCGCCGCTCCGCCACCTTCATCGTGCTGGTGCGCGACGGCGCGGACCGGCACGCCTCCAACGGCGAGGTGCGGGTGGACCGCGCGGGCCGCATCCGCATCCGCTACCGCCTGGGCCCCGCCGAGCACGCGCGGCTGGCGCGGGGGATGGAGGCCGCCGCGCGCATCCACCTTGCCGCGGGGGCGGAGGAGGCGCGCACGCTTCACACCCACGGCCGCCCGCTGCGCACCCCCGCGGACCTCGCCCGCATCGCCACGCTCCCGGCCGGGCCCAACGAGCTCGGCGTGCTGTCTGCGCACGTCAACGGCACCTGCCGCATGGGGCGCGATCCGCGCACGGCCGGGTGCACGCCGCACGGGGAGCGCTTCGGCGCGCCGGGGGTGTACGTGGTGGACGGATCGCTCCTCCCCACCGCGCCCGGCGTCAACCCGCAGGAGACCATCATGGCCCTGGCATCCGTCGTCGCCGGGCGCATCGCCGAGCGCCACCCCGCGGGGCGCGCCGGCAGCGCGGGCGCACTCACCCTGGGAGCCGCATGAGCGAGGTGGAAGCAGCCGTGGAGCGCGCCCGCGCGGCGCAGCGTGCGTGGGGCGCCCTGCCGCCCGCGGAGCGCGCCCGCCGCATGCGCGGGGTGAGGCGCGCCCTCGTCCGCCGCATGGACGCGCTGGTGGAGACCATCCGCGAGGAGACGGGGAAGCCCGGCGTGGAGGCGCTGGGGCACGAGGTGATCGTCGTCGCCGGACTGATCCGCGCGTACGAGCGGCGGGCGGCGCGCGTCCTGCGCCCGCGGCGGGTGAGGATGGGGGCGCTGATGCTCAACCGGCGCGGCACCAAGCACTACGAGCCCTTTGGCGTCATCGGCGTCATCTCCCCATGGAACTTCCCCTTCTCGCTCCCCGCTATCCCCACCATAAGCGCCCTGTTCGCGGGCAACGCCGTGGTGCTGAAGCCCTCGGAAGTCACCCCGCGCTGCGGCGACTGGGTGGCCGACCTGGTGCGCGAAGCGATCCCGGATCACCCCGACCTCGTGCAGGTGGTGCACGGGATGGGCGACGTGGGAGCGGCACTGGTGCGCTCCGGCGTGGACAAGCTGGTATTCATCGGGAGCGGCGAGACCGGGAAGAAGGTCCTGATGGGCGCCGCCGAGCGCCTGACGCCGGTGGTGATGGAGCTGGGCGCCAACGACGTGGCCATCATCTGCGAAGACGCGGACCTCCAGCGCGCCGCGGCCGGCGTGGTGTGGGGGGCGATGGCGAACGCGGGGCAGGTGTGCATGTCGGTGGAGCGCGCCCTCGTCCCCGACCGCATCTACGACCGCTTCGCCGCCGCCGTCGCCGCCGAGATGGGCCGCCTGCGCGTGGGGACGGGGGACGATGCGGACGTGGGCCGGCTGATCTTTCCGCGCCAGCGCGAGATCATCCAGCGCACGGTGGACGACGCGGCGGCGCAGGGCGCGCGCATCGCCAGCGGCGGGAGCTCGCGGGAGGAAGCGGGCGCCACCTTTTACGAGCCCACCCTGATCCTGGACGCCACCGCCGGGATGGCCCTCAACCGTTGCGAGACCTTTGGCCCCGTGCTGCCGCTGGTGCGCGTGCGCGACGAGGAAGAGGCGGTGCGCATCGCCAACGAGGGCCCCTTCGGCCTCAACGCCAGCGTGTGGACCCGCGATCGCGCGCGCGGCCTGCGCATCGCCCGCCGCATCCCCGCGGGGATGGTGATGGTGAACGACGCCCTCGCCAACTTCGGCATCCCCGAGCTCCCGTACGGCGGCGTCCGCCAGAGCGGCTTCGGCCGCATGATGGGCGACGAGGGCCTCCTCGAGTTCTCCCAGATCAAGTCCGTCGCCGAAACGCGCGTGCGCATGCGCCGCGAGCTCGCCTGGTTCCCCTACACCCCGCGCACCTACGCCCTCCTGCGCCGCGTGGTCAGGACCCTGCTGGGCTGATCTCTGTGCCTCTGTGTCTCTGTGTGAGGCCAGCGGTTGGAACGGTTGATGCCGGAGGGGACCGGCTTTTCACCCGCGCACATCCCGGATGTCGTTTCCTCCCGCACACTTCCTGATCGGCGCCGCGCTGGCCGACGTGGCCACGGCCAACACCCCGCTGCCGCGCTGGCGCGCCCGTGCGCTGGCGGGCTTCCTCGCCGTGTCGCCCGACTTCGACATCGTCATCGGCCTGCTGATGGGCCGCGGCGCCGCGTACCACGGCACCTTTTCGCACAGCATCTCCGCCGTCGTGGTGCTCACGCTCACGGCGTACGCGCTGGCGGGCCCGCGCTGGGCGCTGGTGGCGGGCCTCGGCTACGGCTCGCACCTGATGGTGGACATGCTCGACGACACCGGCCCCACCAACCTGATGCTGGGGTGGCCGTTCAGCGGCGCGCAGCCGTACGCCATCGGCAAGTTCTTCCCGCGCGTGTACTTCGATACGGAAGGCGGCTTCCGCGACGCGCTGTTCAGCCTGTTCGAGCCCGTCCACTTCGGCCAGTTGGTAAAGCAGACCGCGGTGGGCGCCGCCGTCGCGGCGGTCCTGGTGGGGCTGGCGTACACGCTGCGCCGGCGCTTCAGCGCCCGTGTAGCGCGCTGAGCAGGTCGTCCATCGCCAGGGAGCACCCGCGCGCCTCGGCCCCCTGCGCGCGCCCCAGCACCCGGAAGCCGCCGGGCGAGGTGACGCCCAGGTCCGAGGTCTGGATGCAGGCCACGGAGTGCAGGTTGGCCAGGTCCCAGTGGCGCAGCACCCCCACCTCGCCGTGGGGGAGGATGCGCAGCGTCTCCGGGTCGGTGGCCCGCGTGCGCACCCAGCCGGGGCCCGCGTGCAGCCGCTCGGACGGATCGGCCAGCGCGGTGCCCGCGGCGCCGTCGTAGAACTGCGACGACATCTCCGTCATCCCGTATTCGTTCACGCACCATTCAGGCGCGATCCCCAGCCGCTCGTGGATGGCGCCGTACAGCTCCGCGCGGGTCACCTCGCGCGAGCGCCCCTTGAAGCCGCCGGTGTCCATCACCCGCGACCCCGGCGGCAGCCGGAAGATCTCTCCCCGCGCGGCCATCCCGTCCAGCGCGTGCACCAGCGCGAACGCCGTCCCCAGCACGCACATGGGCCCTTCCGCGCCGCCCAGCGCCGCCGCCAGCTCGTCGTGCGCGATCCCGAAATCCGCCGAGATGAAGTACGCGCTCCCCTCGCCGCCGTAGTCCTCGATCACCTCCGCGGCCATGTGCGAGAGCGACGAGTCGCGCACCTCGGCGGCGCGCGGCACCAGCGACACGAAGCGGGGCCGCGCTTGGTCGGGCAACAGGTGCGCGCGGAAGCCGGCCCGCAGCGCCGCGTCGTACAGCGCCAGGTCGGGGAGGTAGTGCGTCCCGCGCCGTTCCGCCCCCGCCGTGGTCCCGCTGGTGCGAAAGACCGCAGCCGCGCGCGCCGGGTCTCCGCACACCAGCGCCGCCGCCTTGAACGCATCCGTCGGCACCGCGGGGATCTCCTCCCACGACCCCACGCTCTCGTTAGTCGCCCCGCGCCGCTCGCAGAAGAGGCGGTACGGCTCGTTGCACGCGAGCTGGTGCGCGAACACGCCCCGCGCCAGCTCGTCGAATGCGCCGTCGCCGACCTCTCCCCCTGCCGCGATCACCTCCAGCAGCCGCCCTTTCAGCTCCTCGGAATCGTCCACGCGCCCACCGCCGTTGTATGTTCGAGACTTCGCCCGACTGCAGGCCCCTCCGCGCGCACCCAACCCCAGGTCCCCTCTCCCTGGGCAGTTTCTGGGAGAGTGTGGCGGCTCTCAGGCCGCCGGGTGAGGGCCACCCACCACCACCCGCACCGCCCGCTGCGCCGCCTCGGCCGCGTCGCGCAGGCGCCAGCGGGAGAGGTCGCGGTCCTCCACGGCGTTGCTGATGGCGCGCAGCTCCAAAAAGGGGACGCCGTACAGCGTGGCGACGTGGGCCAGGGCGGCGCCCTCCATCCCCTCCACCACGCCGCCGAAGCGCGCCGCGAGCTCCGCGCCGCGCGCCGCCGTGCCCGAGCAGTTGGAGACGGTCACAAAGGGGCCAACGCGAGCCGCGATCCCCGCCGCCGCCAGCGCCGCGCGTGCCGCCTCCACCCACGCGGCGTCCGCGTCGAAGCGGTTGAACCAGCGGCGGCCGCCTCGCTCCACCAGGGGGATGCCGATCCCCTCGGTGGAGAGCCACCCGTCCGGCGCGGCCACGCCCTCGTCGCCGTACACGGCGGACGAGGCGAGGGCGACGTCGCCGGGCTCCAGGCCAGACCCCAGGTACGCGCCGCCGACCCCGAAGCCGATGATCCCGCTCACCTCGCGCGACTCCAGCAGCGCGGTGGCGCCGTGGGCCGCGTTGGTCTTCCCCATCCCGGCGGGGAAGAGGATCACGGGCGCACCGTCCAGCCGCCCGCTCCACGCGGGCTTGCGGCCGATGGCCTCGTCGCGGCGCTCGCGGAGGGCCGCCAGGAGCGCGGCGCACTCGAAGGGGACGGAGCAGATCAGGGCGAGCGGGGCGGGATTCAGCGTCGGCTCCGGGGCCGCGGGTTGCGTTCGGGACGGATCGGGCGAATTTACTAGCTCCCGGCGGCGCGGAAAACCGCGGCCCCCTCCCGGCAGCCGAACGACAGGCCGATGACACGAGCTCCATACCTCGCCGCAGCCCTCCTGCTCCTGGCCGCGTGCGCGAGTCCGCCCCCGCCCGCGCCCGTGATCCCGGAGCTGGCGCCCGCGCCGCAGTCGCCTCCCCCGGCGCGGCCCACGGAGGTGTGGACGCGCGAGGCGGGAACCCTGCTGCGCGGCCCGGTGCCCACGCGCCTTCCGTACCTGGGGATGCGGCTCGCCGTGCTGCAGGACGCGGGCGACTCGCTTCAGTTGCGCTGCCTCGTCTGCCCCGGCGCGCCGGTGGGGTGGACGGAGCGCGCGCGGGTCATCTGGGTGCCGTACGCCCCCGCCGACGCGCGCGGCGGCGACCTGGCCGAGTTCGTCCTGGCCGTGCGCGAGGCCGCCCGGCGCCGCGATGTAGCCGCCCTCCAGCCCGTGATGGCGCGCAGCTTCGTCCACGCGCTGAGCGGGCCGGAGGGGGTGCTGGCCTCCGTCTCCGCCCTCTCGGGCCCGCGCGCGGGCGACCTGGCGCGCCTTCCCGGCCTGCTGGACCGCGGCGTCATCGCCGTGCCCGACACCCGCGTGTGGGCCGCGCCCCCGGAGTTCGCCACGCTGCGCGGCTACTCCGACCTGCGCTCCGGCTTCACCCGCGGCCCGGACGGCTGGGAGTGGGCCTTCCTCCTCCGCGCGGGCCCCTGAACGAGGAGAGGCACAGGGGAGAAGTTCTCCTCTGTGCCTCTGTGTCTCCGTGTGAGACGCGCGGTTACTTGTGCACGCCCTCGCCGGTGATCACGGCCTCCGCGTACCCGTTGTCCGGGTTGCCGCCGCGCTTCAGCACGCGGTCCACCGTGCCGGGGCCGCGGTTGTAGGCCAGCAGCGCCAGCCGCTCGTCGCCCTTGTACTTCTCGATGAGCTCGCTGAGGTAGCGGAAGCCGATCGACAGGTTGACCTCGGGGTTGCGCAGCTCGCTCGTCTGCACGCCCGGGCGCATCCAGCGGGCGGTGGCCGGCATCAGTTGCGTGAGGCCGATGGCGCCCACGTGGCTGGTCGCGTAGGTCTTGAACTCGCTCTCGGTGCGCACCAGGCCGAACGCCACGTCCGGCTTGATGTTCTCCTTGAGGGCGAGGTCGTAGATGCTCTCGGCCAGCTTGCGGTCGAGCCCCATCTCGCTGTAGCGCTCCACCTTCTGCTGGATGTAGGTCTCGCGCTCCGTGCCCTTGCTGGCCACGGTGGCCTCCGCCTTGGCCGCGGCCTCCGCGTTGGCGGCGCGCCACGCCGAGCCCACCGCCTGGTCGGACAGGGGGAGGATGGCCGACGCCGTGGGGATGATCTGCTCGTGCGAGCCGTCGGTGCGCAGCGCGTCCAGGCGCGACATGGCCAGCGGGGCCGCGGCGCCCACGATCGCCAGGCCGATGAGCCCGTCGCGCACCGGGGCGCGGCGGAAGTTCCCCATCACGCCCGTGTGCTGGCGGCGGCTGAGGCGCACGCCGTCCGTCACGCGGCGCTCGCCGTCGATGCGGCGGTCGCCCGCGCCGTCGTAGGCGCGGCGGTAGCGCGGGGCGTCCGGCACGTCGGCGAAGCGGCGGCGCGTACGGCCCACCGGGTGCCGGGGGGCGGCGCGTTCCCAGGGCGGCGGCGGACGTCGGCGGCTCTGCTGCATCGTGTTCTCCTCCTTCTGGTTCCGTCGCGCCGGGCGCCGTTGCGCGCCCTGGTCGAGACTCGCCTTACGCTGCACGATGCATGCCGTGCACACATGTGTTTCTACGCGCGCGCCCGCGCGAGGCCCCGCCTGTTGCGCGGCGGAGCAGGAATTTGCATCTTCCGTTCGCCACGTATCTTGCGTCCCCGCGCTCCCCGCTCGCCCCGATGAAGTCTACCCCGCGCTTCATGCTCCTGGTGCTCCTGGTGGTCGTGGGCGTCAAGCTCAGCGAGCAGCTTTATCGCTGGGTGGCGTACCGCGACGAGCGCCGCCAGGTGGGGGAGATCCGCGAGCGGCTGCTGGACTCGGGGGCCGAGCTCACCCTGGCGCGCGCCGAGAGCCGCCGCCAGCAGGCGGTGGTGGAGGAGCACGACCGCCGGCTGGAGGCGGAGCGCAAGTCGCTGATGCGCTACAACCGCTACCAGTCGCACGGCTACCTGCCCGCGTCGGTGTACGGGTCGTACAAGAAGGAGATCGAGCGCTACAACCAGCACGTGGTGGAGCGCAACAGCCAGCTTCGCCGCTTCCAGCAGATCCACGGCCGCTACGCCACCGCCGTGGATCTCTACAACGCCCGCGCCGACAGCGTCCGCGACCTCGCCACGCGCATGGGCGAGACCTACTACAGCGTCCCAACCCCGCTCGAAGCCGCCGTCCAGCGCGGGGTCCTCAAATAAAAAAGGCTCACACAGAGACACGGAGGCACAGAGACGAAGTAATCTCTGTGCCTCCGTGCCTCTGTGTGAGCCCCTTCTTTATGCGACGCCGGCTTCGCGCGCCATGCACACACGGTCGCGGCCGCGCTCCTTGGCCGTGTACAGCGCCGCGTCGGCCACGGCGATCATCTCGTCGCCGGTAAGGACGCCGCAGTCGGGGCAGGAGGCCACGCCTGCGCTCAGCGTGGCGCGCACCGCCACCTCGCCGAACACGAAGGGGATGGAGGAGATGTGAGTGCGGGCGCGCTCCGCGAAGCGGCGCGCGCCGTCCGCGTCCATCCCGGGGAGCACCACCACGAACTCGTCGCCGCCGTAGCGGCCGGCGCGGTCGTGGGGGCGCACGGAGCCCTCGGCGGTGAGCCAGGCGCCCAGCGCGCGCAGCACGGCGTCGCCCGCGATGTGGCCGCAACTGTCGTTGATCTGCTTGAAGTGGTCCAGGTCCAGCACCGCCACGCTCAGCGTGTCGCCGCGGTCGCGCGCGGCGTCCATCTCGGCCTGCAGGTAGAGGAGGAGGGAGCGGCGCGTGGAGCAGCCCGTGAGCTCGTCCGTGTTGGCGATGTCGTGGAGGCGCTCGCGCTGCTCCACCAGCCGCTGGAACACCTGCACCCGGCCGCACGCCTGCACGATGGCCTCCACCACGCGCACGCCCAGCTCCAACGCCTCCTCGCCCAGCTCCGGCTCGTCCATCGTCGCCCGCTCCACGAACACCCCCGTCAGCGTGTCGCTGATGGGGAAGGGCACCACGATCACGGAGCGCAGGGGGCGCACGAAGCCGCGCGCCTCCCAGCCGCGGCGCACCTCGTCGAACAGGGCGGACGAGGGGGCGTGCTGAAGGTGCACCGGCTCGCCCGTCTCCAGCGCCTCGCGCACCTCCGGGTAGTCCGCCAGGCGCAGCACCAGCCCGTCCACCGGCCCTTCCTCGGACGAAGCGGCCACGCGGGCCACGTCCTCCCCCTTCTCCACCACCAGCACGGAGCAGCGCCCCACGCCCAGGATGCGGGCGGTGCGCGAGGTGACGAGGTGGAACATCTCGTCGGCCGTCACCACGCGGTTCAGCTCGCGGATCAGGTCGATGGTCTCCAGGCGGATGCGCGACTGCTCGCGCACGCGGCGCAGCTCGCGGTTGCGGATGACGTGCGACTGCACGCGCGCCAGCAGCTCGTCCAGCCGAAAGGGCTTGGTGAGGAAGTCCACCGCCCCGTCGCGCAGCGCGGATACGGGGAGGGCGCCGTCGTTGGTGGCGGTGATCAGCACCACGGGCACGTCCGCCCAGCGCGGCTCCGTGCGGAGCCTGCGCAGCACGTCCAGCCCGCTCATCTCCGGCATCATTACGTCGAGCAGCACCAGGTCCGGCGGCCGCGGCGCCTCTTCCAGCAGGCGCATGATGGCCAGGCCGTTGGTGGCCGTGTGCACGTCGTATCCGCTCGCCCGCAGCGCCCGCTCCAGGCCCTGCAGGATGGACGCGTTGTCGTCCGCGACGAACACCGTGGCGGGGGAATCGCTCATTGGATGAAATCAGGCTCCGGCCCGGTGCGCGGTCTGCGCGGCTGAGAGTGCGCGCTTTTTCCGGCGCGGCGCCCGGGCGTGGAGCTCACGGATGGAGAAGAAGGCGGACCGCGGTACCCGCGGGCGGGTGACGTGTGGCGGGTCCAGAAAGGGGAGCCGGGTCGCCCCGGCGCACGCGGAGGCGGCAAAAGCCAGACCACCGCCCGACCCACCCTCTCTGCTGAAAATTCCGCGAATTTTATCCGCCCCTATTCGCCCATTGAGGCACCGGTGCCGCAACCGATGCACCAGGGGTGTCCCAGCGCGGCGGGTCCGGTTCATGCCAGCCCTGCGGGGACGCGCCCGCCAAACCTTTGGTGGAGCGTGTTTTATTGGCCCGTTGGTACTGGCAGGCTCCATGAGACGTGTGCCCGCATGGCCCTTTCCGCGTGCCCGGAGGGGAGACCTTCCCCACGCTCCCGCGTGTAAGCTTTCTTTGCTTTTCCGCTCCGCGCTGGTGGCGCTGGCGCTCGCCGCGTGCGGCAAGCCGCCAGAAGAGAGCCCCTGGACGGCGGAGCGCATGGCGCGCCTGACCCTGCGCCAGAAGGCGGCGCAGATGGTGGTGGCGCGCGTGGTGGTGCCCGCCTCCGGGGTGCCGCTGGCGCTCACGGACACGCCGGGCGTGGGCGGGGTGGAGATCTCGGGGGGCGAGGCGGGGCGCACGGCGGCGCTGCTGGACTCGCTGCGCCGCCATTCGGCCATTCCGCCGCTGGTGCTGGCGCGGCTGGAGCGCGGGCTGGGCGGCGTGCTGGAGGGAGGGACGGAGCTCCCCGCGCCGGCGGAGCTGGGGCCGGCCGTCATCAACACCCGCGCCGCCCAGGCCGTCGCCGCCGAGGCGCGCGCGGTGGGGGTGGACGTGGCGTGGATCCCGGGCCCGCGCCTCCCCGATCCCGTGGGCGGCAGCCTGGGGAGCGTGACCGCCAACGGCGGCCCGGCGGCCACCGCCGAGTTCCTGCGCGACCTGCGGCAGGCGGGGCTCCCCGCCATCGTCACGGCGCTGGAGCCGCCCCGCCGCGGGCCGGTGGCGCCGGTGATGAGGTGGGACCGCGCGGCGCTGGACGCGGGCGCTCTGGCTTCGCTGCGCTCGGCGGTGCAGGACAGCGTGCTGGGGGTGCAGCTCGGGTGGGTGGCCCTCCCCTCGCTCACGGGCGATTCGGTGCCGCTCCCCCTGTCGCCCGTGGCGTCGGCGGGCGTGGTGCGCCGCGACCTGGCGTTCGACGGCCTGCTGGTGGCCGATGTGGGCCCCGGTAGCCCCCTGCAGGCCCGCTTCGGCGCGCAGGCGCCCGTGGCCGCGGTGGCCGGCGGGGCGGACCTCCTGGTGGGCGTGGTGCACCCCGCCGCCGTGGTGGACGCGCTGGAGGCGGCGGTGCGCGCCGGCACCCTCTCCGCCGCGCGGCTGAACGAGTCGCTGCGCCGCATCTTCGCCCTCAAGGAGCGGCTGGGGGTGCAGCGGCCGCGCACGGACTCGCTCTCCACCGTCCCCGCCGCGCTGCGCGGCACCGAGGCGCTGGGGCTGGCCGAGGAGCTGCACGGGCGCGCCGTGAACGTGGCGGGAACGCGCCCCGCCACCCTGCTGCGCGGCTGCGCGCAGACGGTGCTCGTGCTGCCGCGGGACGCGCGCCTCCCCGAGTTCACGGCCGAGCTGGCGCGGCGCACGCGGGGGCTGGCCGCGCTGGGCACGCCCTGGGTGGCCCGCCGCGGCCCCCTCTCCGCGCTGCCGCAGTGGCCGGCCAACGCGGCGCCCTGCGTGGTGGCCGTGGCGCTCCCCGGCGCGGCGCCGCGCGTGGTGGAGCGCCTCCCGGGCGTGGCGGCGCCGGTGGACACGGTCCGCCGCGACAGCACCGCCGCCCCGGCGGACACCGCCTCGCGCCGCATCGTCTACGTCTCCTTTCTCCCCACCCCCGCGGACTCGCTCCCGGCCGTCCCCTCGGTGGTGCTCGCGTGGGGGACGGGGCCGGAGGCGCAGCGGGCGGCCGCGCGGGCGGTGGCCGGCGCGCTGGTGCGCGAGGAGGTGGCGCCGCGCCCGCTGGCCTGGCCCGCCGCGCGCACGCTGGAGCGCGCCCCGGCCGACGACGCGGGGATGAGCGCCGACTCGCTGGCCCGCATCGACCGGCTGATGAGGCAGGCCATCGACGCCGGCGTCTTCACCAGCGGCGCGGTCGCGGTGGGCCGGCGCGGCAAGCTGGTGAAGCTCACGGGCTACGGCCGCGTGGGCGGCAGGCCGCTGGACCCGGAGGTCGCCCTCTTCGACCTGGCTTCGCTCACCAAGGTGGTGGGCACCACGGCCGCGGCCATGGCGCTCACCGACGACGGCATGCTCCCCCTGGACGCGCCGGTGCGCCGCTACATCCCGCAGTTCCGGGGCGGCGACCGGGGCGGCATCACCATCCGCCACCTCCTCACCCACACCTCCGGCCTCCCCGCCGGCGCCGACCTCTTCTCCGACGCGCGCGAGCCGGCGCAGGCGCTTCAGCGGGTGTTCCGCACGCCGCTGGTGTACAGCCCGGGCGAGAAGATGGAGTACAGCGACTTCGGGATGATCGCCATGGCCGAGGTGGTGCGCCGCCGCGCGGAGGTGCCGGTGGACCTCTTCCTGGCCCGCCGCGTCTTCGGCCCGCTGGGGATGGAGAGCACCCAGTACGATCCGCCCACGCCGCTGGTGCAGCCGGTGACGGTGCCCACCGCGCTCCGCTCCGAGCGGCCGTACGTGATCCGCGGGGTGGTGCACGACGCCAACGCCTTCCGGCTGGGCGGGGTCACGGGCCACGCGGGCCTCTTCTCCACCGCCATGGACGTGGCCGTCTACTCGCAGACGCTGCTGAACGGCGGAGCGTACGGCGCGCGCCGCGTGTGGTCGCCGCGCACGGTGAGGATCTTCGCGGCACCGCAGGGCCTCCCCGGCAACCGCGGGCTGGGATGGGACAAGCCCGGCCCCCGCTCGTCGGCCGGCGACTTCTTCTCGTCGACCTCGTTCGGCCACCTGGGGTTCACCGGCACCTCCATGTGGATCGATCCGCTGCGCGACCTTTTCGTCATCATCCTCACCAACCGTACCTACGACCGCGGCACCTCGGACCAGATCTACGCCGTGCGCCAGTCCGTGAACACCGCGGCCGTGCGCTCCATCACGGACATCGTCGTCTCCCCGCGCCCCGGCACCGTCTCCGCGCGCCCCAAGCCCAAGCCCAAGCCCAAACCGAAGCCGCGCAGGCCTCCCACGCGCCGCAGGAGATAGGGGCTCACACAGAGACACAGAGGCACAGAGAAAGACCGTCTTCTCTGTGCCTCTGTGTCTCTGTGTGAGCCCTTTTATTCGTCCGTGTAATCTTCCTCGTCGTCGTCCAGCCCCAGGTCGTCTTCCAGGGCGACCGAGGGGACGATCTCGGTGGTCTCGGGCTCGTCGGAGACGATGGGCTCCGGGGTGGCGTCTTCGCTCACCACGCGCGCCACGTCCATCACGGCGTCCTTGGAGCCCAGGTTCACCAGCTTGACGCCCTGCGTGTTGCGGCCGATCACGCGGATGCCGTTCACGGGCTGGCGGTTGATGACCCCCTGGCGCGTGATGAGCATCAGTTCGTCGTCCGGGTGCACCTCCATGATCGCCACCACGCGGCCCGTCTTGTCGCTGGTCTTGATGTTGATCACGCCCTTGCCGCCGCGGTTCTGCAGGCGGTACGCGTCCACGTCGGTGCGCTTCCCCATCCCCGTCTCGGTCACCACCAGCAGGGTGGTGCCGGGCTTGGTGACCACCATCCCGATCACCCGGTCGTCGCCCTGCAGGTCGATGCCGCGCACGCCCGTGGTGGCGCGCCCCATCTCGCGGATGCGCCCCTCGGGGAAGCGGATCGCCATCCCCTCGTTCGTGGCCAGGATCACCTCGCAGTCGCCCCCGGCGATCTGCACCGAGATCAGCTCGTCGCCCTCCAGCACGTTGATGGCGTTGAGCCCCACCTTGCGCGGGTTGCCGTAGGCGGAGAGCGCCGTCTTCTTCACCACGCCCTTGCGGGTGGCGAAGATCAGGTGCTTGTCGTGCGAGAACTCACGCACGGGCACCAGCGCGGCGATCTTCTCGTCCGGCTCCACGTTGATCAGGTTCACCACGGGCTTGCCCCGGCTGCCGCGCGACCCCTGCGGGATCTCGTGCACCTTGAGCCAGTAGCACTGCCCTTCGCGGGTGAAGAACATCAGGTAGTCGTGCGTGCGCGCCAGGAACAGGTGCTCCACCCAGTCCGCTTCCTTGGTGGTCACGCCGCTGATGCCGCGCCCGCCGCGCGCCTGCGCCCGGTACGCCGCCGTGGGCTGGCTCTTGATGTACCCGGCGTGCGAGACGGTGATGACCATCTCCTCGTCGGGGATCAGGTCCTCGATGGAGAACGAGCCCGCGTCGCCCAGGATGTCGGTGCGGCGCTCGTCGCCGTAGCGGTCCGCCACCTCGCGCAGCTCTTCCTTGATGATGGTGAGCCGGCGCTCCTCGTTGCCCAAAATGTCCAGCAGGTTGGCGATGGTGGCGCGCACCTCGCCCAGCTCCGCCTCAAGCTGCTCGATCTCCAGCCCCGTGAGGCGCGCCAGCCGCATGTTGAGGATGGCGTCCGACTGGCGGTTGGAGAGGCCGAAGCGCGCCCGCAGGCTGGTGCCGGCGGCCTCCGTGGTGTCCGAGCCGCGGATGATGGCGATCACCTCGTCGATGTGGTCGACGGCGATCTTGAGCCCTTCCAGGATGTGCTCCCGCTCGCGAGCCTTGCGCAGCTCGAACTCGCTGCGGCGGCGCAGCACCTCGTGGCGGTGCTCAAGGAAGTGGAAGATCAGGTCGCGCAGCGGAAGCACGCGGGGCACCCCGTCCACCAGCGCCAGCATGATCACCCCGAAGGTGCTCTGCATGGTGGTGTGCTTGAACAGTTGGTTCAGCACGATGTGGGGGATGGCGTCGCGCTTCAGGTCGATGACCACGCGGATGCGGCTGTCGCTCTCGTCGCGCAGGTCGCTGATCCCTTCGAGCTTGCGGTCGCGCACCAGCTCGGCGATGTGCTCGATGAGGCGCGCCTTGTTGACCTGGTACGGAACCTCGGTCACCACGATGCGGTCGCCGCGCCCGTCCTCGCGCTCCTCGATCTGGGCGCGCGCGCGGATCACCACGCGACCGCGCCCCGTCTCGTACGCCTCGCGGATCCCCTCGCGCCCGTAGATCACGCCGCCCGTGGGGAAGTCCGGCCCGCGGATGAAGGCCTGCAGGTCCGTGCTGGTGGCCTCGGGGTTGTCGATCAGGTGAACGCAGGCGTCCACCACCTCCCGCAGGTTGTGCGGGGGGATGTTGGTGGCCATCCCCACGGCGATGCCGCTGGAGCCGTTGACGAGCAGGTTGGGGACGCGCGCGGGAAGCACCCGCGGCTCCACCAGCCGGTCGTCGAAGTTGGGGGAGAAATCGACCGTTTCCTTGTCGATGTCCGCCAGCAGCTCCGTGGCCAGGGGGGCGAGGCGCGCTTCCGTGTACCGGTATGCGGCAGCCGAGTCCCCATCGATGGAGCCAAAGTTCCCCTGCCCGTCCACCAGCGGGTAGCGGAGGGAGAAGTCCTGCACCATGCGCACGAGCGAGTCGTACACCGCCGAGTCGCCGTGCGGGTGGTACTTGCCCAGCACGTCGCCCACCACGGTCGCGCTCTTTTTGAACGCGCGCGTGGGCGAGAGCCCCGCCTCGTGCATGGCGAAGAGGATGCGCCGGTGCACGGGCTTGAGCCCGTCCCGCACGTCGGGAAGGGCGCGCTGCACGATTACGCTCATCGAATAGTCGATGAACGACTCGCGCATCTCGTCTTCGATCAGGCGGGGAAGGACCTTGGAGCCCGTGCGGGCAGGCGCGTCCGCGAACTCGTTCTGCTCGGGCGGCGTGATGTCGTCGGCCATTTACAGCGTGCCTGTAATCTCGTAAGCGTCGGTCTCGCCCGCAGATACGCGGGCTGCCGATGATACCCCGCAAAGCGCGCGGGGTGCCCCCTGGGCGGGGCGCGGGCGGAGGCCGAAAAACTAAGCGCCACGGGGCTTTTCCGCCAGCAGGGAACGGCTTGGGTCACACAGAGGCACAGAGACGCGGAGAGGAGCTCTTCGCGTCCCGGCGGGCGTGCGCACTTTGCGTTCAGTTTCCGACGAGTGCTGCGATTTGGTGAGGGGTGCACCAAAGTGCGCCGCACCGGTTTCCGGACCCAAAATGTCAAGCCGTTGTGCGGCAACTGCTTAGCTTGTGGCGATGTTTGGCTCGTCGCGTGCCTTGTTGGGGGCCATCCAGAACAGCCACTCACACGAGCCGATCCCATGCGCTTCCACCGCACCACGCTACTCCTGGGCGCCGCCGCCGCGCTGGCCGCCTGCTCCGATGAAACGCCCACCCTGCGGGCGCCCGGGGCGCCGGTGCACGCCGCCGCGCCTGGGCGGGGGATCGGCGGTTCGTACATCGTGGTGCTGAAGGAAGGCGCCAATCCCCGCGCCGTGGCGGGGGTGGCGCAGGCCGACCCGCGCTTCGTGTACACGGCGGCCGTCAACGGCTTCGCGGCCGAGCTCAATGGCGGGCAGCTCAACGCGCTGCGCAACAATCCGGCGGTGGCGTACATCGAGGAAGACCAGCTCGTGGAGCCCAGCGCCATCCAGAGCGGCGCCACCTGGGGGCTGGACCGCATCGACCAGCGCGCGCGGCCCCTGAGCGGCACCTACAGCTACACCACCACCGCATCCACCGTGAAGGCGTACATCATCGACACGGGCGTCAACGCCGCGCACGCGGAGTTCGCCACCACCGCCGGCAGCCGCGCGCAGAACGTGTACAACGCCACCGGCGACGGCAACGCGTCGGACTGCAACGGCCACGGAACGCACGTGGCGGGCACGGTGGCGGGGAAGACGTACGGCGTGGCCAAGGGCGCGCTGGTCCGCGCCGTCAAGGTGTTCAGTTGCAGCGGCGGGGCGGCCAACTCCACCATCATCGCCGGAATCGACTGGACCACGGCCAACCACGTGAAGCCGGCGGTGGCCAACCTGTCGCTGGGCGGCGGGGCCAGCCAGGCCACCGACGACGCCGTCAACCGCCTGGCCAACGCGGGCGTGTTCGTGGCCGTGGCCGCGGGCAACAGCGCCTCCGACGCGTGCAGCTACTCGCCGGCGCGCGCGGCCAACGTCACCACCGTGGGCAACTCCACCAGCACGGACGCGAGGGCGTCGTCCAGCAACTACGGGAGCTGCGTGGAGCTGTACGCGCCGGGCACCAGCATCACCTCCGCCTGGCACACCAGCACCACGGCCGTCAACACCATCAGCGGCACCTCCATGGCCTCGCCGCACGTGGCGGGCGTGGGCGCGCTCTACAAGGCGACCTTCGGCGACGCCTCGTACGCCACCATCCGCACGTGGCTCATCAGCAACTCCACGCTCAACGTCATCACCGGCAACGTCACGGGAACGCCCAACCGCCTCCTGTACAAGGCCGCGCTGTAGTGCAGTACCCCTACCGGCCGCCCAACTCCGGGCGGCCGGCGATTCATCACCGCCAGAGGACACCTCCATGAACCGTGGTACCCTTGCCCTCCTGGGCAGCGCGCTGGCTCTCGCCGCCTGCTCCGACGCTCAGGACCCCACCTCCGCCCGCCCCACGCCGGGTGAGACCGTACGCGCCGCCGCCCCGGGCCGCGCCATCCCCGGCTCGTACGTCGTGGTGCTGAAGGAAGGCGCAGATCCGCGCTCGGTGGCGGCCGTCGCCCAGGTGTCGCCGCGCTACGTGTACACTGCGGCCATCAACGGCTTCGCGGCCGAGCTCAACCAGGGCCAGCTCAACGCCCTGCAGCACAACCCGGCGGTGGAGTACGTGGAAGAGGACGCCCGCGTGGAGAGCGCCACCGTCCAGAGCGGCGCCACCTGGGGCCTTGACCGCATCGACCAGCGCGCGCTTCCGCTCAGCGGCACGTACAACTACACCAGCACCGGCTCCACCGTGTACGCGTACGTCATCGACACGGGCATCCAGACGGCCCACGCGCAGTTCGGCGGGCGCGCGGCCGCGTCGTACGACGCGCTGGGCGGCAACGGGCAGGACTGCAACGGGCACGGCACGCACGTGGCCGGCACCATCGGCTCCGCCACGTACGGCGTGGCCAAGCAGGTTCGCCTGCGCGGCGTGCGCGTGCTCAACTGCCAGGGCAGCGGCTCCAGCTCGGGCGTGATCGCCGGCATCGACTGGGTGCGCCTCAACCGCACCAACCCGGCGGTGGCCAACATGTCGCTGGGCGGCGGCTACTCCGCGGCGCAGAACACGGCCGTCACCAACCTGGTGAACTCGGGCGTGTACCTGGCCGTGGCCGCGGGCAACGAGAACCAGAACGCCTGCAACGTGTCGCCCGCCAGCGCCCCGGCCGTGACCACGGTCGGCGCCTCTGACCGCACGGACCTGCGCGCCTCGTTCAGCAACTACGGGAGCTGCGTGGACATCTACGCGCCGGGCGTGAGCATCACCTCCACCTGGCTCAACGGCGGCACCAACACCATCAGCGGCACCTCGATGGCGTCGCCGCACGTGGCCGGCGTGGCCGCCCTGTACAAGGCGGTGAACGGCAACGCCACGCAGACCACCATCAACTCGTGGCTGGTCAACAACTCCACGCTCAACGTGATCCGCAGCAACATCACGGGCACGCCCAACCGCCTGCTCTACAAGGCGGCGCTGTAAGCAGCGGCCCCCATGGAGGCAAAGGGACACGGAGAGTGCGCACTCTCCGTGTCCCTTCTCCTCGTGTAACAGAACATGCTGGACATTGGCTCTCGGAATCGGTAATAATATGCATCCCCAGCTAATGCCCGTTTGCGCCCCCCAGGCGCGCAGGCTATAATCGGCATCACCCGCATCCCGTACACCAGCGCACCCCATTGGCCTTGAAGGTCCTCCTTCTGGACGCAGATCGCGGCGTCGGTCGAACGCTCGAACCTGAGCTGGATGCGGCGGAGCTGCACACCGCGTGCGGCCTCACCGAGGGGCTGCGCCTGATCGCGACCGGAACGTGGGACCTGATCCTCCTGGACGCCGACTTCTCGGACGCGGGCATGGAGATCCTGGGGCGGCTGCGCGGCGACGGCGGCTCGGCGCCCGTGGTGCTCCTGTCGCAGCACCCGTCGATGGACCTGGCGCTGGAGGCGATCCGGCAGGGCGCGCACGACGTGCTCCCCAAGCCCCTCCCGCGCGGCCGCGTGCGCGAGATCCTGGCGGGCATCGAGGAGGTGCGCCGCCTGCGCCCCCTCCCCGAGCCGGGGCGCGGAGACGCCACCATCGTGGGCTCCAGCGGGGGGATGATGCAGGTGTTCAAGTCCATCGCCCGCGCGGCGGACAGCGACGCCACGGTGCTGGTGCTGGGCGAGAGCGGCACGGGCAAGGAGATGGTGGCGCGCGTGCTCCACTCGCGCTCGCGGCGGGCAAAGGGGCCGTTCGTGGCCATCAACTGCGCCGCCATCCCCGAGAACCTGCTGGAGAGCGAGCTCTTCGGCCACGAGAAAGGCGCCTTCACCGGGGCCATCGGCCGCCGTATAGGGCGCTTCGAACGGGCCAACGGCGGTACGTTGTTCCTGGACGAGATCGGCGACATGTCGCTGGCGCTGCAGAGCAAGATCCTGCGCGCCATCCAGGAGCGGGAGGTGGAGCGGGTGGGCGCGGGCTCGCCGGTGCCCATCGACGTGAGGATCGTGGCCGCCACCAACCGCGACCTGGCCGAGTCCGTGCGCGAGGAGCGCTTCCGCGAGGACCTGTACTACCGCTTGGCGGTGGTCACGCTCAACCTCCCCCCGCTGCGCGACCGCGGGCCGGACCTGGACCAACTGGCGCTTCACTACGTGGCCCATTACTGCCGCGAGCATGCCCGCCCCATCCGGGCGGTGGCCGAAGAGGTGTTCGCCGCGCTGCGCGCGCACCCCTGGCCCGGCAACGTGCGGCAGTTGCGCAACGCCATGGAGCGCGCCGTGGTCATGTCCGAGGGCGAGGTGCTCCTCCCGCAGCACCTCCCGGCCGACATCCTCCACCCGCCCGCCTCGCGCCCCGCCGCCGCCGAGTCCGCCGAGATGCCGCTGGTGACGCTGGAGGAGATGGAGCGCCGCATGATCCGCCGCGCCCTGGCCGAGACCGCGAACAACCTGACGATGGCGGCGGAGCGGCTGGGTATCCACCGGAATACGCTGCGGCGGAAGATCGCGGAGTACCGGCTGGCGGTAGAGACCTGAGGGGAACGGGGAACGGGGAACGGGGAACGGGGAACGGGGAACGGGGAACGGGGACAGCAGGAAAGGTGGGGGGCGCGGACGGAAAGGCCCCCACCCCCCGTCCCCACTCCCCCGCATGCGGGGGAGGGGGCGCATCCGCGGCCTCGCGCGGCGAGCGGGTTTCTGCTGAGCCGCGGCTTCCGCGGTCTCCCGGTGCCGCACCGCAGCGTGGGAATCGCCCCCTCCCCCACGCTCCCCCGCACGCGGGGGAGGGGGTCGGGGGGTGGGGGCCTCCCCGGCACGCCCGCTCCCCGCTGTTCCCCTGTTTCGCGGGCTCGTTGCCGCCCTGAGGGGCTTCCGTTACCTTTGTAAAATCTGTTCACTTTTGCCCGCTAAAGGGCGCCGTACTCGCCTCTTCCGCTCGACATCCCAGATCCCTATTCCCGTTCCGGAGGTACGCATGCGTCTTCGCCGTTTCCTGGTCGGTGTGGTGCCGATGCTCGCGCTGGCGGCTGGTTGCTCGGAAATGGAAGGGCCGCAGGCGGGGATGGCTCCCCCGGTAGAGGCGCGCGCGGGGGGCGAGACGATGCTCTCCATCCAGAACGTGGAGACGGTGGCGCAGTACCGCGAGCCCCGCAACCGGCCCGAGAACCTTTGGGCCAAGGCGTGGATCGGGCCCCGCGGCGGCACGCTTGAGTACTACGGCTTCCGCATCGTGGTGCCGGCGGGCGCGGTGGACAAGGTGACGATGTTCTCGCTGAGCCTCCCCAAGGAAGGCACCGAGCGCGCTCTCGCCGAGTTCGGCCCGCACAACGTCAAGTTCGCGCAGCCCATCACCATCGAGCTTCCCTACGCCGGCACCACCACCGAGGGCTTCGCGGCCAAGGCGCTGTGGTACGACGAGTCCACCAAGCTGTGGGTGGACCAGGGCGGCACGCTCAGCGCCGACGGGCTGCGGGTGACGACGCAGGTGTGGCACTTCTCGACGTACGGCACCGCGTTCATGGGCGGCGGCATGTCGTCGTCCGGCGGCTGAACCACGGCATCGTAAGCGTGAAGCGTTCGGACGCCACGGTCGAGGAGCTGCTCGCGCTCCTCCCGGGGCTCGAGGAACTGGAAGTGCTCCGCCTGCGCCTGATCGGCGCGGCCGTCCCGGACCCCCGGCGGGCCTGGGACAGCTCGAGTGCGTACGCCACCGTCGACAAGCGCATCCTCACGCCCGAAGACGTGGAGCGCTCCGTGGGCGAGGCCGAGGCGGCGCTCCGCGAGTACGTGGTGTCGCTGCACGAGGGGCTGCTCCCCCTCTTCCGCAGCTACTTCGGCGGCGAGGTGGACGAGGCCGCGCGGCACATGGTGGCGCTGGGCGAGCGCCACGAGTCGGGTGGCCGCGCCCGCAGCGCCCGCGAGTGCTACCGCTCCGCCCTCCGCCTCTCCCTCCCCCTGCCGGACAAGGGCGCGCAGATCCTGGCGCTCCGCCGCATCGCGCGCGTGTCGCTGGCGCTGGGCGAGTTCCGCGAGGCCGCGGCGCACTACGAGCGCAGCGCCGAGCTGGCGCGCCACTCCGGCGATCCGCACGGACAGGTGGTTGCCACCACCGGCGTGGGCAACGTGGCGCTGTGGCAGGGGCGCTGGCCAGAGGCGGAGCAGTACTACCTGGACGCGCTGCGCCTGGCCGAGGCGTCCGGCTCGTTCGAGCTGGAGCAGGGGCAGATCTTCAACAACCTGGGCAACGTAGCCACGCGCCTGCAGCGGATCGACGAGGCGGAGCGTTGGTTCGAGCGCGCTTTCGCCACCTGGGAAGCGGTGCATTCGCCGGGCGACCTCGGGGTGTGCCTCCACAACCAGGCGCACCTGCGCGTGGTGCAGGGGCGCCGCGCCGAGGCCCGCGTGGCGTACGAGCGCGCCCTGGAGCTCCCGGTGCCCCCCACGCTGCGCGCCGTCATCGCGTCGGACATCGCGGAGCTGCTGAGCGAAGAAGGGCACCTGACGCTGGCCGAGGACTGGGCGCGTGTGGCCGAGGAGCACGCCATCGCGGCCGGGTCGCCGTACGCGCTGGGGCGGATGTACTACGCCCGCGGCAACGTGGCGCGGGTGCGCGCCGAGGTGGACGGCTTCACCTTCTTCGAGAAGGCGCTGGAGATCGCCCGCGACAAGGGGTATCCGTACCTGGAAGCGGAGACGCTCGCCCAGTACGCGGACCTGCGCCTGCGCACCGGGGGCGAGGAAGAGGGCCAGGCGTACCTGGAGCGCGCGCGCGACATGTTCCGCGAGCTGGGCGCCGTGGAAGACCAGGCGCGCGCCGAAGAGGTGCTGGCGCGGCTGGCGGCTGACAGGATGGCGGTCGGCGACTAGCAGAAGGGCTCACACAGAGGCACAGAGACACGGAGATGAGTTCTTCGTGTCTTTTTGCTTTGGTGGGTACTGCCGCCGGGGACTGCACATCGCTACTTTCCAGGGTACCCCTTTCGCCGCGAGGCTCGAGGTTGCCCATCCCGCGTTGTTCCGCCCGCACGTGCTGCGCGCTCGCCCTGGTGGCGGGGGCGCTCTTTTCGCGTGCGCTGGCGGCGCAGGACAGCGAGTGCCCGGGGGGGCGCATCTCGCAGCTCTTCGTGGACAACCGCTCCGTGTTCGATACGGAGGCGGGGAAGCTGGACTCGCGCTTCGGGTGGGCGTACCGGCTCGCGAACCGCGCGCACATCCGCACGCGCGAGACGGTGATCCGGCGCGAGCTGCTCTTCAAGGAGGGGGGTTGCTACGACCCGGCGCTCCTGGAAGACTCCGAGCGCATCCTGCGCAGCACCCCCTTCCTGGCCGACGCGGACGTGTTCGCCGTGGAGCAGCCGGACGGCACGCAGCACGTGGTGGTGGAGACGCGCGACGAGTGGTCTACCCGGCTGGAGCCGCAGGTGGAGAGCGGCGAGGTGGGGCTGCGCGGGCTTGAGCTGCGCGAAGACAACCTGCTGGGGCGCGGGCTGCGGGTGTCCGCGTTCGTCAAGGAGCGGCAGGGGGAGCGCGTGTACGGCGCCGCCTTCGCCACGCGCCAGCTCTTCGGCACGCACCTGGACGCGGAGGTGTCGCTGGAGCGCACGCCGGTGGGGTACGGGGTGCAGCAGCGCCTCGCCTGGCCCTTCCGCGGCGAGGCGGGGCGCTTCGCCTTCCGCCAGCAGGTGGAGCACGAGGCCAACAACTTCGAGTTCTGGATCCCCGGCGAGGACGGGCGGCCGCGCCGCTTCCTCTTTCCCGAGGAGCGCCGCGTGTTCGACGTGGGGACGGTGTTCCGGCTGGGGCAGCGCGGCAACCTGACGCTCTTTGGCGTGGCGCTGGCGGGCGACTGGACGGTGTACCCGCGCGACTCCCTGCGCTCGTCCAGCGGCTCGCCCATCACCGTGCCCGTGCCGGGCGGCGGCGAGGTGTTCGGGCTGGACTCGGTGTCGTCGCTGCGCATGGTGTTCCTGGCCGGCCAGCGCAACGTGTGGTTCGAGCGCCACCGCGCGCTGGACGCCGTGCGCGGCGCCGAGGACGTGCGGCTGGGGGTGGAGGCGGAGGTGGGGATCGGCCGCAGCCTCGCCGCGCTCTCGGACGACGACGACCTGGCGGTGGACGTGGGGTTCTTTGCGGCGGGGAACCTCCCCGGCGGGGTGCTGGCCGGGGTGCGCCTGGTGGCCGAGGGGCGGCGGGACTACGCGGCGCCCGTGGGGAGCTTCGAGTGGCGCAACCTCTTCGGCCAGGCCGATGGGTGGGCGTACTGGCGCCCCGGCCCGGAGAGCCGCTCCACGTTCGTCGCCTCGGTGATGGCGGACGGCGGGTGGCGCACCACGGTCCCCTTCCAGCTCACCCTTGGCAACCGCGCGGGGCTGCGGGGATACCGGCCCCACGTCTTCATGGGCGAGCGCCGCGCCGTGGCCACGCTGGAGCACCGCATGTACCTGGGATGGCCGTATCCGCGCCTGTTCGACGTGGGCTCGGCGGCGTTCGTGGACGTGGGGAAGATCTGGCAGGGGGGCGACCTGTACGGCACCGAGTCGCCGGTGCAGGCCAGCGTGGGCGTGGGGCTGCGGGTGGCCTTCCCCCCGGGCTCGCGCCGCACCTACCGGCTGGACATCGCGGCCCCGGTGGCGCCGCGCTTCCAGCCCGGCGGCATCCAGGTGTCGCTGGGCATCGGCCAGGCCGTGGGCCGCGGCGCCGCGGACGACCACGCGCAGATCCGCCGCAGCAGCCGGCGGGCGCTGAGCGCGTCTCTCTTCAGCTTCCCCAACTGATCGGGCTCACACAGAGACACAGAGGCACAGAGAAAATCTGTGCCTCTGTGTCTCTATGTGAGATGGAACGGGGCGTGCACGAGGCGGGGGGCATGCGAATGAGTCCGACGATTTACCGCGCGGCGTGGGTGCTGCCCGTGGCCCTGGAGCCGATCCGCGCGGGAGCGGTGATGGTGGGCGCGGACGGGCGCATCGCGGCTGTGGGGCCCAGCGCGGCGCTGGAGCCGCCGCCCGGCGCGGAGGTGGTGGAGCTCGGCGAGGCGGCTCTCCTCCCCGGGCTCGTGAACGTGCACGCCCATCCCGAGCTCTCGCTCTTTCGCGGCGCGCTGGAGGACCTGCGCTTCCGCGACTGGATCCTGCGCCTGGTGGGGACCAAGCGGGTGGCCATGGACGACGCGGACTACCGCGCCGCCGCGCGCTGGACCATGGTGGAGGCGATCCGCTCCGGGATGACGACGCTCGCGGCCACCGAGTCGTCCGCCGCGGGGGCGGTGGCGCTGCGCGAGGCGGGGATGCGCGGCGTGCTGTACCGCGAGGTGTTCGGGCCCGATCCGGCCCAGGCCGCCGAGTCCATGGCCGAGCTGCGCGCCGCCGTGGAGCTGCTGCGCCGCGACGAGACGGAGCTGGTGAGGATCGGCGTGTCTCCGCACGCGCCCTACACCGTCTCCGACCGGCTCTTCCGCGCCGCGGCCGAGTACTCGCTGGCCGAAAACCTCCCCATGGCGGTGCACGCCTCCGAGTCCGCCGCGGAGCGCGCGCTGGTGGCGCACGGCGACGGGGACTTCGCGCCGGGGCTGCGGGCGCGCGGCATCGACACGCCCGTGCGCGGCCGCACCACGGTGGAGATGCTGGACCGGCTGGGCGTGCTGGACGCGCGCCCCCTCCTCATCCACTGCGTCACCCTGGACGCGGAAGACATCCTGCGCGTGGCCGAGGCCGGGTGCGCCGTCGCCCACTGCCCGGTGGCCAACGCCAAGCTGGGGCACGGCATCGCCCCCTATCCCGAGCTGCTGGACGCCGGGGTGCGCGTGGGGCTGGGGACGGACTCCGTGGGGAGCAACAACCGGCTGGACCTGCTGGAAGAGGCGCGCATCGCCTCGGTGGTTCATCGCGGACGTCTGGCGTCGCACGAGATCCTCTCACCCGCCGCCCTGCTGAAGCTGTGCACGCTGGACGGCGCGGTCGCGCTGGGGCTGGAGGGCCGCGTCGGCACGCTGGAACCCGGCAAGGACGCGGACCTGTGCGCCGTGTCGCTCGCCGGCGCGCACGTGCGCCCCGTGCACTCGCCCGAGGCGGCCGTCTTCCACGCCGCGCGCGCCTCCGACGTGGTGCTCACGGTGGTGAAGGGGCGCGTCCTCTTTCGCGACGGCGTGCTCGCCACGCTGGACGAAGGGGAGATCGCGGCCGATATGGAAGCGTCGGCCGAGAAGGTCCGCCGCGCGCTGGTGGGGTGATGAAGCCTCTTCTGGACGGCGACGACACGCGCGGGCGCTCGGCCGAGGTGCGGCGGGTGCTCAACGCCGTTCTCGTGGTGTCGCTGGTGCTGGTGGCGGTGAAGGCGTACGCCGGCGTGCGCGCGGGGTCGCTGGCCGTGCTGGGCGGCGCCATCGACTCCGGGCTGGACGTGCTGACCACCGTGGTGGCCATCGTGCTGGCGCGCGTGGCCGGCGCGGAGCCGGACGAGGAGCACCCGTACGGCCACGCCAAGTTCGAGACGCTGGGCGCGCTGGCGATGGTGGCCTTCCTCTCCATCACCGTCACCGAGCTGGTGCGCGGGGCCATCTCGCGCATCCTCAACGGCGGCCGGGCGGATCTGGACGCCACCGTGGCGGTGGGCGCGATGGGCGCGTCGCTGGCCATCGGCCTCATCGCCTCCGCCTACGAGCGCCGGCAGGGCGAGGCGCTGCGCAGCGACCTTCTCCTTGCCGACGCGGCGCACCTGCGTGCCGACGTGTGGGTCACGGTGGCCGTGCTCGCCGGCCTGGGCCTCACTGAGCTGGGCGTTCCCAACGGCGACGCGTGGACGACGCTCGTCGTCTCCGCGCTCATCGCGCGGACGGGGTGGGGGATCATCCGCGATGCCGTGCCCGTGCTGGTGGACCAGCGCGCGGTGGAGGCGGACGAGATCACGCACGTGGCCGGCACCGTGCGCGGGGTGCGGCAGGTGTACGACGTGCGCTCCCGCGGCCGTCCCGGTGCCCTATTCGCCGAGCTCACCATCGCCGTGCGCGGCGGGCTGGACGTGGAGACGGCGCACGACATCGCCGACCGGGTGGAGAACGAGGTCGCCGAGCGCCTGGGCGCGCAGGACGTGATCGTGCACGTGGAGCCGGACCGGCGGCCCGGAGCCGTCCAGTGAAAGAAGAAACGGCGGCCTCACACAGAGGCACAGAGACACAGAAAAGCTTCCTGGCCATGCCGCGCATCGCCGGCGAGGAGCGCATGGACGCGCCCGACGCCGACCCGCGCGAGCTGGCGCGGAGCCTGGCGGACCTGCGCGGCGTCAACCGCTGGCTGGGGGGAACGCGCGTGGTGCTGCACCACCTGGCGCGGCTGGTGGAGCGGCATCCGCGGCGCGAGTACCGCGTGCTTGACGTGGCCACCGGCTCGGCGGACATCCCGCTGGAGGTGGCGGCGTGGGGGCGGCGGCGCGGCGTGCGCATCCGCGTGGTCGCCACCGACGCGCACCCCGCCACCCTGGCCGAGGCCCGAGCCCGCGTCGCCGCCGATCCCGACGTGACGGCCGAGCCCGCGGACGCGCTGGCGCTGCCGTACGCGGACGGCTCGTTCGACTTCGCGCTGTGCTCCACCGCGCTCCACCACTTCGACTCGGACGAGGAGTGCGTGCGCGTGCTGCGCGAGCTGGACCGGGTGGCGCGGCTGGGGGCGATCGTGAACGACCTTCACCGCACGCGCCTGGCGTACGTGGGCGCGCGCCTGCTGGCCGCCACCTTCTGGCGCACGCACCCGATCACGCGCAACGACGGCCCGCTCTCCGTGCAGCGCGCCTTCACCCCCGCTGACCTTCGCGCGCTCGCCGCACGGGCCGGGCTGCGCGGCGCCGAGGCGTTCGCGCACGTGCCTTTCCGCGTCGCGCTGGTCTGGTCCCAGGATGCTCACGCAGAGGCACAGAGACACAGAGAGGCGTGGCCTCGTGTATGACGCCGTGGTGGTGGGCGGGGGCCCCGCGGGGGCGGCGACGGCGGCGAGGCTCGCGGGCGCCGGGCACGCCGTGCTCGTGCTGGACCGCGCCGAGTTTCCGCGCCGCAAGGCGTGCGGGGAGTGCGTGAACCCGGCCGGCGTCGCCGCGCTGCATGCGCTCGGCGCGTGGGACGCGGTCGATGCCACCCGGCCCGCGCGGCTGGACGGGTGGCGCATCCGGCCGGGGAGCGAGGACGGCTTCCGCGGGGGCTTCCCGGGCGGGGTGCACGGGATCGGGATCGAGCGCGAGGTGCTGGACTCCGTGCTCCTGGGCCATGCGCGTGCGTGCGGCGCGGAGGTGCGCACGGGGGCCCGCGTCGCGGACGTGGTGCGCGAGGGCGGGCGCGTAGTGGGCGTGCGGATGGGGACGGGCGAGGAGATCCGCGCGCGCCTCGTGGTCGGCGCGGATGGGCTGCGCTCCGTGGTGGTGCGGCGGCTGGAGCTGCTGCGCCGCGCTCCCCGCCTGCGGAAGCTCGCCCTCACCGCGCACGTCACGGGGGTGGAAGGCCGCGGGTGGGGCGAGCTGCGCGCGCTGGGCCGCGGCTGCGTGGGGATCGCCGAGGTGGGCGGCGGGCGCTGCAACGTCACGGTCGTCGTGGCCGGCGGCGAGGCGCACGACGTGGCGGGCGATCCGGCCGGGTTCTTTGACGACGCCCTGCGCCGCTTCGGCTTCACCGGCGCGCGCCGGGTGGACGACGTGCTGGCCACCGGCCCTTTCGACTTCCCCGTGCGCCGCGCGGTCGCTGACGGCGCGCTGCTGGTGGGCGACGCGGCGGGGTACTACGATCCGTTCACGGGGCAGGGGATCTTTCGCGCCCTGCGCGGCGCCGAGCTCGCCGCCCACACCGCCTCCGCCGCCCTGCGCGCCGGCGACCTTTCCGCCGCCGCGCTGGCCCCGTACGAGCGCGCCCGCCGCCGTGCGTTCGGCCCCGGCGAGCGGGTGCAGCACCTGGTGGAGGCGTTCGTATCGCGCCCCGCGCTGCTGCGCCTCGTCTCGCGCCGCTTCGTCCGCCGCCCCGCGCTGGGCGACGCCATCATCGGCGTGACAGGTGACGTGCGCCCCGTGCGGTCGCTTCTCCGCCCGGCGCTGCTGGCGGGCTTCCTGTTCTGACTCCTCTGTGTCTCTGTGCCTCTGTGCGAGGCAGCGGTTTACGATGATGCGACTTACCCCGCGCGGCGCCCTGGGCGCCGCCTTCATTCTCGCGGCGTGCGCCCTGTGCGTGCGGCTCGGCTTCTGGCAGCTCGACCGCCTGGAGCAGCGCCGTGCACGCAACGCGGTGGTCATTGCCGGGATGAGCCAGCCCCCGCGCCCCGTGGACGCCGCGCTGGCCGCCGAGATGCGGCGCGATCCCGCGCGTCTCGTGTACCGCCGCGCCACCGCGCGAGGGCGCTATCTCCCGGAAGGCGAGATGATCCTGCGCGCGCGCGTGGAGGCCGGCAACCCGGGCGTGCACCTCGCCACGCCCCTGCTCCTGGAAGGCGACAGCATCGTGCTGATGGTGAACCGCGGCTGGGTACCCGCGGCCGACGCGTCCACCCCCGCCCAGCCCGCCGCGCCCCCCGCGGGCACCGTCACCCTGAGCGGTTCCCTGCAGATGGTGCCCGTCACCGAAGACCGGGGCTCGCGCTCCGTATCCCCGCGCGGCGACACCACCTACCGCCGCCTGGACCTGGGCGAGGCGCGCCGCCGCGTCGCGCGCCCGGTCCTCCCCATGTACCTGCAGCTCGCCGGCGACAGTGGCGCCGCGCGCTCCCTCCCCGTCGCCGTGCCCCCGCCGCCGCTGGACGAGGGCTCGCACCTGGGCTACGCCATCCAGTGGTTCAGCTTCGCGCTGATCGGCATCATCGGCCTGGCGATCCTGCTGCGCAGCGGCCGCGACACCGCGAGAAGCCCTGAGTCCAGATCCTAAGTCCTGGGTGGAAAGCGCACCCACGCACTCACGCACTCACGCACCGCTGTTCAGCACTCAGCACCCAGCACTTAGCACCCCGTTCCCCCTCCCTGTCCGGTGCGAGTCTTGCACCCACCCCGCACCCCGCCATCCGGCGACAGGTTCCGGCGCGCGCGGCGCGACCGGTGGGCGACCACCCAGCAGAGGAGATCAAGAATGGCGAACTATGGACGCGACTTCGACCGCTTCCGCCCGGGCCAGGGCCGCGGCTTCGGCGGGCAGACCGGGCGCGGCGACTACGGCGGCATGGGCGCTGACGGCTCCGGCAACGGGTACAACGGGATGGGCGCGGACGCGGCGGGCGGCGCGGGCAACCAGAGCCGCGAGGGCTTCACCGGCTTCGGCACCGGCGGCGGCGCGTACGACCAGGACTTCTCCAGCGGCCAGGGCGGGATGAACCGCGGCGGCGGGTTCGCCGGGCAGGGCGGGGGCTACGCCGGCGGGCGCGGCGGGTACGGCGGCGGGCAGGGCTTCGGCCAGCAGGGCTTCGGCGGCCGGCCGGGCGGCATGGGCGGGCAGGGCCGCGGTGGGATGTACGGCGGCGGCGGGTACGGCGGCCAGCAGGGCGGCGGCGACGAGCTGCGCCGCATGCGCGCCGCGGACATCATGACCGAGAACCCCGAGATCGTCACGCCGGACGCGTCGCTGGCCGACGCCGCGCGCAAGATGCGCGACCTCAACGTCGGCATCATCCCGGTAGTGGAGAGCGAGCAGAACCGCCGCCTCCGCGGGGTCATCACCGACCGCGACATCGCCATCCGCGCCGTCGCCGAGGGGCTGGACGCCTCCACCACCCGCGTCTCCGACGTGATGACCACGGACGTGGAGACCTGCAACAAGAACGACTCCGTCCAGAACGTCCTCCAGTTGATGGAGCGCGAGCAGGTTCGCCGCGTCCCCATCACCGACCGCGAAGGGCGCCTGGTGGGCATCGTGGCCCAGGCCGACGTCGCCACCGACCTGGACAGCGACGCGGGCTCGCGCCGCGTGGCCAACACGCTGGAGCGCATCTCCGAGCCCAACCGATAAAACAATCTCACACAGAGACACAGAGGCACAGAGAAAGAACATCTTCTCTGTGCCTCTGTGTCTCTGTGTGAGCCCCCTCAGTTCCAGCGCTTCAGCACCAGAGACGTATTGGCACCGCCGAAGCCGAACGAGTTGGAGATGGCGATCTCGATGGGGACGCGGCGCGCCTCGTTGGGCACGTAGTCCAGGTCGCAGGCCGGGTCCGGCGTGCGCAGGTTCATGGTGGGCGGCAGGATGCCCTCGTGCAGGGCGAAGGCGACCACGCCGGCCTCGATGGCGGCGCTGCCGCCCAGGGCGTGGCCCAGCATGGACTTGGTGGACGACACGGCGAGCCGGTCCGCGTGCGCGCCGAACACGCCACGGATGGCGCGTGTCTCCGCCAGGTCGCCCACGGGGGTGGAGGTGCCGTGGGCGTTGATGTAGTCCACCCGCTCCGGCGTGATGCCGGCGCTGCGCAGGGCGCGGCGCATGGCGTGCGCGGCGCCCTCGCCGTTCTCGGGGGGCGCGGTGATGTGGTACGCGTCGCCGCTCATCCCGAAGCCGAGCACCTCCGCCACGATGGGCGCCCCGCGCCGGACGGCGGACTCCAGCTCCTCCATCACCAGGATGGCGGCGCCTTCCGCGTGCACGAAGCCGCTGCGCGTGGCGTCGAAGGGCCGGCTCGCCGTCTCGGGCGTGTCGTACGAGGTGGCCAGCGCCCGCGCCGCCGCGAACCCCGCGAAGGAGATGGGGGTGAGGCACGCCTCGGTGCCGCCCGCGAGCATCATGTCCGCGTCGCCGCGCTGGATGGCGTGGAACGCCTCGCCGATGGCGTGGTTGCTGCTGGCGCAGGCGGAGACGGGGGCGTAGCTGGGCCCCTGCGCCCCGGTGCGGATCGCCACCTGCCCGGCGGCCAGGTTGATGATGCTGGCGGGGATGAAGAAGGGCGACACGCGGCCCATCCCCTTCTGCTCGATCAGGTCGCGGGTCTCCATGATGTTCACGAGCCCGCCCATCCCGGAGCCGATCAGGACGCCGGTGTTCTCGGGGTCCGGCACCGTGCCGATCCCCGCGAAGCCGGCGTTCCTCATCGCCTCGTCGGTGGCGACGATGGCGTACTGGATGAAGGTATCCATCCGGCGCGCCTCCTTGCGGTCGATCACCGGGTCGGGCGAGAACCCCTTCACCTCGGCGGCGATGGAGATCTCCGGCGCGAGCCCGGGGAGCTCGCACTTCGTGAGCGGCCCCACGCCGCTCTTCCCGGCCAGCAGCCCTTCCCAGGTCTCCGGCGCGGAGCACCCCAGCGGCGTGACCATCCCCACCCCGGTGACGACTACCCTGCGAGCCACGGAACCTCCTTGTTGGGGAACGGGGAATGGGGAACGGGGAACGGGGAACGGGAACAGCCTGGTTTTCACCGTTCCCCGTTCCCCGTTCCCCATTCCCCCTTCCCGCGCAGTCATTCGGCTTTCAGCAGCCCCTTCCGCAGCGCGAAGCGAACCAGCTCGCTGCGGTGGCGCAGGCCCAGCTTCTCCATGATGCGGGCGCGGTACGTGTCCACCGTCTTGGGCGAGATGAAGAGCTTCTTGCCGATCTCGCTGGAGCTGAACCCCTCCACGGTGTACGACAGCACTTCGCGCTCGCGGTCCGTGAGGCGGTCCAGCGGGTCCTCCTCGCCCGGCTCCGCCTTGGCCTTGAGGCCGCGCAGCAGGAGCTTGGCGCCGCTGGGGTACAGGAAGACGTCGCCGCGCGCCACCGTGTGGATCGCCTCGATCAGCTCCTCGTCCGCGCTCATCTTGGTGACGTACCCGCTCCCGCCGGCCTCCAGCACGGGGAGGAGGTGCTCCTCTTCGCCGTGCATGGTGAGCACCAGCACGCGCGTCCCCTGGTTGAGCGCGGCGATCTGCCGTACGGCCTCCAGGCCGCCCATCCCCGGCATCGACAGGTCCATCACCACCACGTCCGCGCGGGTCTGCTCGGCCAGGCGCACGCCGTCCTCCCCCGTGCCGGCCTCGCCCACCACCTGGAACCCGGGCTCCGCCTCCAGCAGGGCCCGCAGCCCCGCGCGGAGCACGGCGTGGTCGTCCACCAGCAGGATGCGAACGGTCTCGGGCATGGGCCTCGGCGTGTGGGTGCGCTGCGGCGGCGGAATCTGCGCGCGCGGCGGGGTGTGGCGCAAGCGGAGGGGAAGTGCGTGAGTGCGTTAGTGCGTGGAGTGCGTAAGTAACAGCAGTTAAACGCACTCACGCACTTACGCACTCACGCACTCTCCCCTACAGCCGCGACGCGAGCCATTCCGGCGTCCACCTGGAGAGCAGCGCCGAGAGCGTGGAGAACGAGCCCGTGAACATGAGCACCCCCAGGATCAGCAGCAGCGCGCCGCTGGTGCGGTTGATCCAGGGGAGCCAGTGGCGCACGCGCTTGAAGCCGGTCAGGAAGCGCTCGATGAGCACCGTGGAGAGCAGGAATGGGATCGCGAGGCCGGCGGAGTACACGGCCAGCAGCCCCATCCCCTGGGTCATGCTCCCGCGGGTAGCGGCAAGCGTCAGGATGCCGCCCAGCACCGGGCCGATGCACGGAGTCCACCCCGCGCCGAAGGTGACACCCACCAGCAGCGTACCCAGGTAGCCCACGGGCTTGTCCGCCAGGTGCATGCGCCACTCGCGCCCGGCCCCGGGAAGCCGCAGCGCCCCCAGCAGGTACAGCCCGAACAGGATCAGCAGCACCCCGCCCGCGCGCTCCACCCAGCGGCTGGCGTACGCCAGCAGCGACCCCAGAAAGGTGGCCGACGCGCCCAGGATCATGAACACCAGCGTGAAGCCGAGCACGAAGAGCACCCCGTGCACCAGCACCGCGCGCCGGGTGCGGCCCGTCTCCGCGTCGCGGAGCTCGTCCAGGCTCATCCCGGTGATGAACGTGGCGTAGCTCGGCACCAGCGGCAGCACGCACGGCGAGAGGAAGCTGAGCAGGCCGGCCGAGAAGGCCACCACCAGCCCGAGGGATTGCTGTTCCATGAAGCCAGTGTTGGTTTCGGGCGCCCGCGCGCGGACCCGTCCGCGCGCCGCGCACCAAGATACACCCCAGCGCCCGATTGTGCCCGCCCGCACTCCGCCCGTGTGGCGCCAGGCCCCATCCGCGCGCTCCGAAATGTGGCTGGTATGGCCCAGGGGAGCCCCATTACCCTTGACCCATGAAACCGCCACGCGTCTATATTGACACATCCGTAGTGGGCGGCTGCCTGGAGCCCGAGCTCCAGGCCGCATCCGTCCAGCTCTTCGACCGGTTCTCGGCGGGCGACCTGATCGCCGTGGTATCCGAACTGGTCCTGTTCGAGCTGCACCAAGCGCCGGCGGCAGTCCGGCGCGTGCTGGAGAGAATTCCGCCCGCCCATCGCGAGGACGTCCCGATCACCCGCGAAGCGGTCGCGCTGGCCAAGCGCTACATCGTCGCGGGAGTACTGAGCCGGTCCATGCAGGCGGATGCCGAGCACATCGCCGCGGCGCCGGTGCATGGCGTCGACGTCCTGGCGAGCTGGAACTTCAAGCACATCATCAATGAACGGCGCATCCACGGGTACAACGCCGTGAACCTGCAGGAAGGCCGTCCGACGGTCGAGATCCAGACCCCAGCGGAGGTAGTGCGCTATGGAAAATGAACCGATCGTCGGTGCGGTGCGCATGCTGCGCGACATCCGCGACCGGATCAACCGCGAGATCGCCGGGATGACCTTTGAACAACGCCAGCAGTGGATGGAGGAGCAACTGGCCAGGGCGCAAGATCCGCCCACCCCCGTCGAGCTCCGCGAGAAAGCCAGATAACGGCCTCCGCTCGCTTCCTCCGTGCCTCTGTGCCTCTGTGTGAGATCGCGGTTCCGGCGGCGACGCGAGAGGGCCCCGGGAACGCTCCCCGGGGCCCTCTCGTTTCATCCACCCGCGCCGCGGCTCAGGTGCTGGCGGCCTGGTGGGCGCCGGCGAAGCCCGGCACCATGCGCTGCACCCCGCTCAGCAGGTACTCCACCACCTCGGCGGCCGAGTAGCCCGTACGGTCCGAGCCGATGAAGCGGCGGATGTTCTTGAGCTCGTCGCCGCTGGTGATGAGCGGCGCCTCTTCCACACCCTCTTCACGCACCTGCGCGTGGCCGATGGTGGCGAACAGGGCATTGCACAGGCACTTGCGGCCGACGGTGTCTTCCAGCTTCCCACCCTTCTTGAGGTAGGTGTCCACCGGCTCGGCGGCGCAGCGGTAGTTCACGCGGCCCCGGTCGTCGCGGTACGACTCGCGGAGGTAGCCGAGGTCGCACACCCGCTCGCGCTGCTGGTACACCGGGAGCGACGAGAGCGTCCCCGGCACCTGCGCCACCTTGAACGGAAAGCCCGTGGGGGAAGCGCGCGAGTCGGTCACCACGTCGATGGTGTCTTCCTGCGCCTGGCGGATGACGTCGCGCTTGAGCTCGGCCGTAACGCCGCTCTCGTCCGCGTAGGCGAAGAGGGTACCCACCTGGATCCCCGCCGCGCCCGCGTCCAGCGCCTCGGCCAGCTTCTCCGGGCTCCCGGCGCCGCCGGCCAGCCAGAAGGGAAGGCCGTGCTCCTTCATCTTCTCCAGGTCCACCACGTCGCGCTCGCCGTACACCGGCTCGCCGCGGTCGTTGTACATCACCTCGCCGCGGGGCGGGGCGTTGTGCCCGCCGGCCGTGGGAGCCTCGATGATGAACCCGTCCACCCGGCCGCTCGCCTTGCGCGCCAGCATGGTGGCCAGCGAGTTGGAGGCGATGATGGGGAGGAAGAAGGGGCGCACGATGTCGATGGGCGGCGCCGCCGAGTGCACGCGCGGGTCGAAGGTGAGGTGCTCGGCCTCGCCGCGCTCCAGCCCCTCCACCTCGAACTTCATGGAGGCGGGCTCGTGGCGCGCGAAGCGGTCGAGCACCCCCGGGATGTCCTTGGGGATGCCGGCGCCCATCAGCACGTAGTCCACACCGGCCAGCATGGCGCCGTACAGCGTGGCCAGGTTGGGCATCTGCACCTTGGTGAGGAGGTTGATCCCCACCATGCCGTCGTGCCCTTCCTTGGCCAGCCACACCTCCACGAAGGAGGAGAGCACGGTGAGCTGCTCGCGCACCTTGCTCACCACCTGGCGGTACATGGGCACCGCCTTGTACGGCTCGCCCGGGGCGCGCCCCTCCGGCAGGAAGTAGCTGCGGAGCACCTGGGTGCTCACTTCCGGGATGGGGAAGTGCTCCATGGCGCGGCGGATGTGGCCGCCGATGTCGCCGTCCTGGAGGCGGCGGACGAGGAGCGAGTCGATGCACGTTCCGGAGACCACGCCCATCTGGCCGCGCATGGCGACCGCCTTGGCGAGAACCCAGTTCGAGACTCCGACGCCCATGCCGCCCTGGATGATCAGCGGATGGGAGAGCGCGGCAGTATCCATGCGCTTGCGGGGTAACGGGTTGCGTGCTTGTCTCCGGACGGTCCGGACACGGAATCTATCGCGAAAGTGCGCGATGTGCAACGGCTTACGCGTTTTACGCCTTGAAAATGAGCGCGGCTCACCTCCGCGGGCCGTGCAAAACCGGTACCCTGGTGCTTCCTCCGTGCCCTTTTGCCGGCCGGGGGAACGCGGCGGCGGGGCCCGTGCGCAAGCGGTTGCCAAAGCTCCGCTTGTGCCCGTATCCTTGGCCGCCGCGCACGCGGCCGGCCCCGCGGCCGCACGCTCCCCGCACCCCGCCCATGACGCACACCAGCGGCCGCCTGCTCGCCCGCAACACCCTGTGGAACCTCGTGGGGCAGGCGGCTCCCATGGTGGCCGCCGTGGCCACCATCCCCGTCCTGATCCACTCCATCGGCACGGAGCGCTTCGCCATCCTCACGCTGGCGTGGATCGTCATCGGCTACTTCAGCCTCTTCGACCTTGGGCTGAGCCGCGCGCTCACGCAGGTGGTGGCCGACCGGCTGGGCGCCTCGTCCGGCGCGCGCGACCTGCCCGAGGTGGTGTGGACCGCGCTGGCGCTGATGTCCGCGCTGGGAGTGGCGGGGGCGCTGCTGCTGGCGGCCGTCTCCCCCTGGCTGGTCACGCGGGCGCTCAACGTGCCCCCGCGGCTGCACGCGGAGACCATCGGCAGCATGTACCTGCTGGCCGTGGGCCTTCCCTTCGTGATCAGCACGGGGGGCGCGCGCGGGGTGCTGGAGGCGTACCAGCGCTTCGACGTGGTGAACGCCATCCGCATCCCGGCGGGGATGTTCTCGTACCTGGGGCCGCTGGCGGTGCTCCCCTTCTCGCGCTCGCTGGTGCCCGTGGTGGGCGTGCTGGTGGCCGGGCGGGTGGCGGGGTGGGCGGTGCACCTGGCGTTCTGCGCGCGCATCGTTCCCGGCATGCGCGCCCGGATCGCCGTGCACCCGCGCCTGGTGGGCCCGCTGATGCGCTTCGGCGGGTGGATGACGGTCACCAACATCGTCACGCCGCTGATGACGTACGGCGACCGCTTCATGCTGGGCGCCCTGCTCCCCGTGGCCGCCGTGGCGTACTACGTCACCCCGTACGAGCTGATCACCAAGCTGTGGCTGATCCCGGGGTCGGTGGCGGGTGTGGTGTTCCCCGCGCTGGCCACCAGCTTCGCGCGCGACCGCGGGCGGGCCGCAGGCATCCTGTTCGGCGCCGTGCGCGCCAACGTGGCGGCGCTCTTCCCCGCCGTGCTCGTGCTGGCCGCCTTCGCGCCCGAGGGGCTCCACCTGTGGCTGGGCGCGGAGTTCGCGCGCGAGGGGGCGCCGGTGCTGCGCTGGCTGGCGGCGGGGATGCTGGTGAACTGCGTGGGGCAGATGGCGGGCGTCGCCGTGCAGGGGGCGGGGCGGCCGGACCTCACGGCCAAGCTCCACCTGGCCGAGCTTCCCGTGTACATGGGCGTGCTGTACCTGGCGGCGGTCCGCTACGGCGTGCAGGGGGCCGCGGCCGCCTGGTCGGTGCGCATGGTGCTGGACACGGCGCTGCTCCTGGCGCTCGCGCACCGCCTCCTCCCCGGGAGCGGCCGCATGCTGCGCTGGGCCGCGGTGGCGCTGGGCGCCACGGGCGCGGCGCTGGCGGCGGTGTCGCTCCCCCAGTCGCTCGCGGTGCGGGCGGCGGTCTGCGTGCTGGCGCTGCTGGTGCTGGGCCCGCTGGGGTGGCGTTACGCGCTCCTTCCCCCGGAGCGCGGCCGGGTGGCCGCGGCGCTCCGCGCCCGCCGGCTGGGCGCCATCTTCCCCTGAGCGCCACCCGCGGGAGCGGATTGTCTTTCCGCCGCACCACGGGCTAACTTGAAGCCTGTCACCGCCTGAACCACTCTCCCCTATCATCGCCGCCATGCCCGCCATACCGCCGGCCACGCTCGAAGGCTGGTACGCACTGCACCAGGTGTTCGCCCTGGACTGGCCCCGCATCCGCGCGCTGGACGCGGCGGGGCGCGACGCGCTGGCCGCCGCCGCACGCCGCCTCGTGGAAGAGCTCTCCTCCCCCTCCGCCGGGTGGAGCGACGCCTTCCGCGTGGTGGCGGGGGACGGGGCGGAGCTGCTGTTCGTGCACTTCCGCCCCACGCTGGACGAGCTGGCCCAGGTGCAGGCACGCGTGCGCGCCTCCGAGCTGGGCGCCCTGCTGGCGCCCGTGTACGACTACCTCTCCGTCACCGAGGCGGGGCTTTACCACGCCACCGCCGAGGCCGCGAAGGAGCACGAGCCTCGCTCGCCGGGTTTCCGCACGGCCGTGGAAGCCGCGCGGGAGGCCGAGCTCGCGTCGGCCCACGTGCGCTCGCGGCTGTACCCCGAGGTGCCGGAGGGGATGCGGTACCTGTCGTTCTACCCCATGAGCAAGCGGCGCACGGGGGCGGAGAACTGGTACACGCTGGACGTGGCGGAGCGCAGCCGGCTGATGCGGGACCACGGGATGACCGGGCGGCAGTACGCCGGGCGCGTGTTCCAGGTGATCACCGGCTCGGTGGGGCTGGACGAGTGGGAGTGGGGCGTCACCCTGTTCGCGCGCGACCCGCTGGAGTTCAAGCGCATCGTCACCGAGATGAGGTACGACGAGGCCAGCGCCCTGTACGGAGAGTTCGGGCGCTTCTTCACGGGCATCCGTCTTGCTCCGGGTGACTGGGAAGGCGCGCTGGGGGGAGCCGCCGGTTGAAGCCGGCCGCGGCCCCTCCGCCCTTCCGCACCCCGTCCCGGTCAGTCCGATGCTGGCCCGGCGCGGGGTTCGCTCGTATCTTGCGCCCATGAACTGGTCACTCCCCTTCGCCGCCGTCGGCTCCGCAATTCTCGGGTTCCTGACGTCGTTCGCCCACTTCTCCCGCTTTTGCGGAGACCTGGTGCGGGCGCTGGCCGACATGCGCACGTGGGGGCCGCTCACCATCATGCAGATGCGGCGCCTGGGGGTGGACTCGCTCCCCATCGCGCTCTTCCTGAGCGCGTTCACGGGGATCGTGCTGGCGCTGCAGGCATCGTACACCTTTACGGGGGCCATCCCGCTCTACTTCGTGGGCGCGCTGGTCACCAAGACGATGATCCTGGAGCTGGGGCCCGTGCTCACGGGGCTTGCCCTCTCCGGCCGCGTGGGGGCCAACATCGCCGCCGAGATCGGCACCATGCGCGTGTCCGAGCAGATCGACGCGCTGGAGACGATGGCGTACAACCCCATGTCGTACCTGGTGGTGCCGCGGGTGCTGGCGGGGCTGGTGATGGTGCCGCTGCTGGTGATCTTCGCCAACGTGCTGGGGATCATGTCCGGCTGGGTGACCTCCATGAACGTGCTGGACATGACCAGCGCGCAGTTCATCCGGGGGTCGCGCCTCTTCTACGACTCGTTCGACATCGCGTACTGCGTCATCAAGTCCATCTCCTTTGGCCTCACCATCACGGTGATGGGGTGCTACCAGGGCTTCAGCACTCGCGGCGGCGCCGAAGGGGTGGGGATCTCCACCACCCGGGCCGTGGTGCTCGCCAGCATGCTGATCCTGGTACTGGACGCCTTCTGGGCGCTGGTGCTCCTCCAGTGAGCATCCAGCTTCGCGGGGTCCACAAGGGGTTCGGGACGAAGAAGATCCTTCGCGGCCTGGACCTGGACGTGGACGAGGGAGAGACGATGTCGCTGGTGGGCTTCTCGGGCGCCGGCAAGTCGCTCACGCTCAAGCACATCGTGGGGCTGATGAAGCCCGACCAGGGCACCGTGCACGTGGACGGGAACGAGGTGCCCACCATGGCTCGCGACAAGCTCTTCAAGCTGCGGCTGGACATGGGGTACGTCTTCCAGTTCGCCGCCCTCTTCGACTCCATGACCATCGGCGCCAACGTCGCCATGGGGCTGCGGAAGAAGGGGGGGATGACGGAGCGGCAGATCCAGGAGCGGGTGGAGGAGTCGCTGGCGCTGGTGGACCTGGCGGGGATGAGCAGCCGCCTGCCGTCGCAGCTCTCGGGCGGGCAGCAGAAGCGGGCCGGGCTGGCGCGGGCCATCGCGTACCGCCCCAAGTACCTGCTGTACGACGAGCCCACCAGCGGGCTTGACCCCGTCACCACCACGGTGATCGACCGGCTGGTGCTGCGGATGAAGCAGGAGCTGGGGGTAACGTCGCTGGTGATCACGCACGACATGAAGAGCGCCTACACGATCAGCGACCGCATCGGGATGCTGTACGAGGGGCGCCTGGTGGAGGTGGGCACGCCCAAGGAGTTCCAGGAATCGCGCAACCCCATCGTGCGCGCCTTCGTGGAGGGCGAGCCCGGGCTGCGGCACGACGCGGAAGAGCTCCTGCCGATGGGCGGGGACCGGTCCGACGGCAAAGGGAGGAAGCCATGAAGTGGAAGAACGAGGCGCTGGTGGGCCTGGTGGTGATCTCGGGGATCCTGACGGCGCTGGCCGGCGCGGTGTGGCTGAGCGGCCAGTCGTTCGCGGGCGACGAGCGCGAGATCACGGCCACCTTTCGCGGCGTGGGCGCGCTGGAAGAGGGCAACCCCGTAAAGGTGCGCGGGGTGAACGTGGGCCGCGTGACCGCCATCCGCCTTTCCGAGCGGGGCGACGGGGTGTTCGTGACCATGACGGTGAGGCCGGACATCGTGATGCCCAGCGACGCCGGGGTGCTGCTGGCCAGCGAGTCGCTGTTCGGCGACTGGATGGCGCAGATCGTGTCGCGCGGCCAGTACCCGGACCTGGAGTTCGTGAGCACGCAGCGGGGCCGGGTGCTTCCCGGCGCCGCGCTGCCGGACATCAGCGAGCTCACGGCGGTGGCGGCGCGCATCTCGGGCGACATCGAGACGCTCTCCGACCGCATCCAGCTTGCGTTCACGGAAGAGACGGCGGTCAAGATCCGCCAGACGCTGGAGAACGTCAGCGAGGTGAGCGACCAGTTGGAGGGCTTCATCGGCCAGCAGACGCGCACCTACGACCAGGTGTCGCGCAACGTGCTGGAGTCCACCTCCAACGTGCGCCGCACCACCGAGACCTTCTCGGCCACGGCCACGGACGTGCGCACCACCATCAACCGCGGCGACGTGCAGGCGATCCTGGCCAACGCGCGCCGGGCCAGCGCCAACCTGGAGACGCTGAGCGCGCAGTTGGGCGCCTCGGCCGGCGGCGTGCCCGGAGTGCTGGTGGGGGTGGACAGCACGGTGGCGGCCTTCCGGGCCACGGCCACGTCGCTGAACGCCACCATCAGCGCGCTGCAGCCCGCGCTGGGCGAGGTGGGCCCCACGCTGGTGGAGGCGCGCCGCGCCACCACCGCGCTGAGCGCCGCCATCACCGCCATCCAGCAGGGCAACGGCACGCTGGGCCGCCTGGCAACCGACCCGGCGCTCTACGAAGAGACGCAGCGCGCCATCGTCACCATGCGCCGCCTGCTGGCGGACATCCAGCAGAACCCGGCCAAGTACATCGGGCAGGTCCAGGTCTTCTAACCGAAGTGCGTGAGTGCGTTAGTGCGTGAGTGCGCTTGATGTTACTCACGCACTGACGCACTCACGCACTCACGCACTTTTTTCCATGGCGCTGGTAGTCCAGAAATTCGGCGGCACCTCGGTCGGCACGCCGGAGCGCATCCAGGCGGTGGCGCGCAGGGTGGCGCGCGCGCGGCGGCGCGGGGACGACCTGGTGGTGGTGGTCTCGGCGATGGGGCACACCACGGACGAGCTCACCGAGCTTGCAAGCTCGGTGACGGGGCTGGAGCGGGCCGGGAGCCGGCACCCGCGGGAGATGGACATGCTGCTGACCGCCGGGGAGCGGATCGCGGCGGCGCTGCTCACCATGGCCATCCGCCAGGAGGGGGCCGAGGCGTGCTCCTTTACCGGGAGCCAGGCGGCCATCATCACCGATGAGCAGCACACCGCGGCCCGCATCCGCGAGATCCGCGGCGACCGCGTGCGCGAGGCGCTGGCGGACGGGATGGTGGCCATCGTGGCCGGCTTCCAGGGGATGAGCACCGGGCGCGAGATCACCACCCTGGGGCGCGGCGGGTCGGACACCACGGCCGTGGCCCTTGCCGCCGCGCTGCGCGCCGACCGCTGCGAGATCTTCACCGACGTGCCCGGCGTGTTCACCGCCGACCCGCGGCGCGTGCCCGGCGCGCGCGTCATCCGCGAGATCTCGCACGCGGAGATGCTGGAGATGGCTTCCGCGGGGGCGCAGGTCATGCATGCGCGCGCCGTGGACATCGCGGCCCGCTTCGGCGTGGACATCCGCGTCCTTTCGTCGTTCTCGGACGACGACACCCCTTCCGGAACCCTGATCACCGCCATGCCCCGCGCGATGGAAGACCTCGTACTCACGGGCCTCGCCTCCGCGGCCCGGCAGGCCAAGCTGGTGCTGCGCGGCCTTCCCGCGGGGATGGCCTCCTCCACCGAGCTGCTGGGCGCCCTGGCCGACGGCGGCGTGAGCGTGGACATGGTGAGCGAGGCGGACGAGGGCGGCGGCCGCATGCAGGTTCAGCTCACCGTGGCCGGCGACGCGCTGGAGCGGGCCCGCCAGGTGGCGGGCGAGGTGGCGGCGCGGCTGGGGAGCGGGAGCGTGGAGGTGCGCGAAGGGCTCACCCGCGTCACCCTGGTGGGGAGCGGGATGACGGGGCGCCCCGGCGTGTACGCCCGCGCCTTCCGCACCCTGCACGCGGCGGGGGTGGAGGTGCACGGCGCCTCCACTTCGTCCATCTCCATCTCGCTGCTGGTGGACGCGGAGCGCGAAGACGAGTCGCTGCGCGCGCTCCACGACGCCTTCGGGCTGGGCGCGGCGGGCGGCGACACCAACGTGGCGGAGCGCTGACCATGCACCTGGCGGTTCTGGGCGCCACCGGCGCGGTGGGGCGTACGATGCTGGGCGTGCTCGCGGAGCGCGGCCTTCCCGTGGAGCGGCTCACGCTGCTGGCGTCCGAGCGCTCGGCCGGCGAGCGCGTGCAGTGGGGCGGGCGCGAGTGGACGGTGGAGGTGCCGCGCCCCGGCGTGTTCCGCGGGGTGGACTACGCCCTGTTCTCCGCCGGGGCCGACCGCTCGCGCGAGTGGGGCCCCGTGGCGGCGGGCGAGGGGGCGGTGGTGGTGGACAACTCGTCCGCGTGGCGGATGGACCCCGACGTGCCCCTGGTGGTGCCCGAGGTGAACCTGGCGGCGGCGCGCCACCGGCCGCGCGGCATCATCGCCAACCCCAACTGCTCCACCATCCAGATGGTGGTCGCCCTCCAGGCGCTGCACAGGGCCGCGGGGCTCAAGCGCGTGGTGGCCACCACCTACCAGTCCGTGAGCGGGGCGGGGGAGACGGGGCGCTCCACCCTGCGCCGCGAGAACGGCGGCGAGGGGCTCACGCTGCCGCGCGTGGCGCAGCCGGTGGAGGGGTCGCCCTTCGCGCGCCGCATCGCCGGCAACGTCATCCCGCAGATCGGCGACTTCGACGCGGAGGGGTGGACGGGCGAGGAGCGGAAGATGATGGAGGAGACCCGCAAGATCCTGGGCCTCCCCGACCTCGCCGTGGCCGCCACCTGCGTGCGCGTGCCCGTGGAGATCGGCCACTCGGTGCAGGTGATGGTGGAGACGGAGCGCGACCTCTCGGCCGACGCGGCGCGGCGGGCGCTGGCGCTCTTCCCCGGCATCCTGCTGCAGGGCGGCGCCGAGGCGTACCCCACGCCGTGGGAGGCCGCGGGGCGCGACGCGGTGTTCGTGGGGCGCATCCGCAAGGACCCGGTGGTCCCCAACACGCTCCACCTGTGGGTGGTGGCGGACAACCTGCGGAAGGGGGCCGCCACCAACGCCGTGCAGATCGTGCAGGGGCTGCGCGGTGGGTAAGCGGCGGCGCGGCCGGGGCGACTGCGGGGGCGGCGGGCGCGCCGTGGTGGAAACGAGCGCGGGCGGCGTCATCTACCGCTGGTGCGGGCCCGTTCCCCACGTGCTCCTGATCCGCGACCGCTACCACCACTGGGGCTTCCCCAAGGGGCACCTGGAGGGCGAGGAGACCGCCGCCGACGCCGCGCTGCGCGAGGTGGCCGAGGAGACGGGGCTCACGGAGCTGCGGCTGGGGCCGCGCCTCCACACCATCGACTGGTTCTTTCGCTTCCGCGGGCGGCTGATCCACAAGTACTGCCACTTCTACCTCATCGAGTGCCCCGCCGGCGACACCTGCCCGCAGGAGGAGGAGGGGATCACCGAGTGCCTGTGGCTACCCCTGGACGAGGCCATCGCTTCCATCTCGTACGACAACGCGCGCGAGGTGTTACGCCTTGCGGCTACGCAATTGCGTGGCGCGCACTGACGCCACCGATCTCACACAGAGGGACAGAGACACAGAGATGACCCCCGCTCCCGAGCCCGGCAAGAACCGGCACTTCGACTGGCAGATCGTCCACTCGGTGATCGTGGTGGTGGTGCTGGGGATCTTTCTTTACACGGTGCGGGGGATCCTCAGTCCCTTCCTGGTCTTTCTCCTCCTCCTGTTCGTGATCGCGCCGCTGCAGGGCACGCGGCTCTACATCCTGATCGTGAGCGCCGCGGGGGTGCTCACGCTGGTCTGGGCGCTCAACGCCACGGGGTTCCTGCTGGCCCCCTTCCTCCTGGCGCTCGCCTTCGCGTACATCCAGCACCCGCTGGTCACGCGCATGGAGCGGCGGAAGATCTCGCGGAGCTGGGGGACGCTGATCATGGCCATCCCCACCGTGGTGATCCTGGGGCTCGTCATCTTCGTGGGGATCCCGGCGCTGAGCGGGCAGATCGGGGAGTTCATCCGCAACTCGCCCGCCTACCTGCAGCGGGCCACGCTCTGGGTGGAGGGGCTGCAGACGCAGGTGCTGCGGCGCGACATCCCGGGCGTGGACGAGCAGGCGCTGGTGGAGCGGCTCCGCTCCATTCAGCCGGAGCAGATGGTGGCGTACCTGCAGGAGCGGCAGTCGGCCATCGCGGGGGCGGCGTGGGCGGGGGTGCTGGGGCTGGGGCGCGGGGTGGGGACCATCCTCAGCATCCTCAGCTACATCTTCCTCACCCCCATCCTCACCTTCTACCTCCTGCGCGACTGGCCCAACATCACGGCGCGCCTGGCGGACATCATCCCCGTGCAGCGCCGCGCGGGGGTGCTGTCGTTCGCGCGGGAGTACGACCGGCTGCTGTACGGCTTCCTGCGGGGGAACGCCACGTCGTCCGCGGTGGTGGGGCTCCTCACCTTCCTGGGGCTGCTGGTGCTGGGCTTTCCGTACGCGCTGCTGCTGGGCATCATGGCCGCCATCTTCAACATCATCCCCTACGTGGGGCTGATCCTAACGCTGATCCCGGCGCTGGTGATCGCGCTGTTCACCCCCGACCCGCTGCTGGGGCTGGGGAAGGCGATCGGCGTGTTCATGGTGGTGCAGCTCCTGGACGGGGCGGTGCTGTCGCCCAAGATCGTGGGGGAGAGCGTGAACCTTCACCCGGTGTGGGTGATCCTGGCGCTCTCCGTGTTCGGGTTCTTCTTCGGCTTCGTGGGGCTGCTCCTTGCGGTTCCGCTCGCGGTGCTGCTAAAGTTGGTGCTCACCCACGCACTCGTACGGTACCGCCGCTCGCGCCTCTTCCTGGGCGACGAGCGCCCCCTCCCGACGCCCTGACCGCGCCTCGCCGCGGCGGGCTCCCCCCCCCGCCGCGAGACGCCGCCATGGATCATCGCACCGTCCGCATCGCCACCCCCGCCGTCGTTTTCGTGGTGCTCGCCGCCACCATCGGCGCGTGGGCCTGCGCGCCGCAGCAGGCCATCGCCCCCGCGCCGGCGCCGGCCGCGTTCGTGCGCCCGGCGGTGGCCGCTCCCGTCGCCGCCGAGCCGAGCGCGGAGCTGATCCGCTCCATCGAGGCGCGCATCCGTGCGGAGGTGCAGGCGGAGCACCGCGCCGAGCACGCCGTGGCGACGCGCGCGGAGCCGGCCGTGGCGGTGCGCGGGCGCATGGAGATGAGCTCCACGGCGTATTGCCTCAAAGGGATGATGAGGACCGGGGTGCGCACCCGCGACGGGATGGCCGCGGCGGACCCGCGCGTGCTCCCGCTGGGCTCGGTGGTGCGCGTTTCGCACCCGGATGGGCGGCCCATCGGCGTCTTCGTGGTGATGGACACCGGCGGCGCCGTGCGCGGGAACAAGATCGACATCTACATGGATTCCTGTCGCGAAGCGTCAGACTGGGGACGCAGGGCCGTGGTCGCCGAAGTGGTGTCGATCGGCCGCACCTGAGCCGCGGCTCACGGATGGAGACAAAAGGCACAGAGACCCCCGGTCTCTGTGCCTGCCAGTCGTTGTGCGGGCTGATTGTGCGAGGGTGCGCGTGCTTGTACCCTTGTACGATGTTGAGCGAGTCCATCCTTCCCGTGGGGACCCATCATGACGCATCCTGACCATCCGGAAGCGGTGCCCGCGCCCGTGCGCGCGCCGTACACGCCCCCCGTGCTCGAGCCGCTGGGCACCTGGAGCGCGCTTACGCTCCAGCAGAGCATCATCATCACCGGCGTTTTCCTCCCGGATGCGGAGAGGGCGAGCAACGTCTAGGCTTTCCTCCCTCACCGTAAAAGGTCCAACGACATGCGCTTCCGTTCCACGATCCTGATCCTGGCCGCGCTCGCCGCGTGCGCGGACGACCCCACCGGCCCGCGCGTGAAGCCGGCTCCCGAGGCGCCGCGCGCGCTGGGGCTGGTGGAGATCACCTTCACGCGCCTGGGCACGGGCGAGATGAGCGCCACCGTGACGCCCGCCGGGCTGGCGGGGGGCGCGAGCCGCTCCGTGGCCGCCGTGCCGGGTGCGGTGCCGGGCGGCACCATCCAGCTCGGGCTGCGCACCACCTCCACCGTGGACGCGGGCGGGCAGCGCTACCTGCAGGCCGTCTTCCGGGTGCGGAACGCCATGGCGGACGGCACGCCCAACGCGCGCGTGCTGCGCAACGTCACCTTCGTGCCCGTGTCCGACTCGCGGACGCTGCCGGGAACGCCGGTGCTGCGCTTCCTGAAGCAGGACGGCACGCCCGCGGACCCGGCGCTGGCGGCGCAGCTCAAGCCGACCGGCGCGGTGGCGGACAACGGGACGGGCGGGCTGGCGCCGCAGTACCCGGACGTGCTGCAGGCGTACACGGAAGACGAGGTGGCGGCCATCGACATGAGCGGCGCCCCGTCGGTGACCAACCGCTTCCCCTACGGCTTCGTGACGCGCCGCGCGGACAACACCACCACGCGCGACCTGCCGGCCTCGCCGGCGCCGGAGCAGTACGACGGGGCGGTGACGTTTGCGTACCGCTTCCCCACGCAGAGCAGCGCGGCGAACAACCCGTTCACCATCAGCATCCTGGCGCTGGCGGTGGAGGATGACGTCACGCGGATCACGCAGTCCATCGAGGAGCAGGGGGCGGGGCAGGCGGCGTTCGAGGCGCGCGCCGCGTCGCTGAACGCGAGCCAGGCGCGCATCTTTCCCGGCGGCGGCTACAGCGGGCCCATCCCGCACATCGTCATCTGCAGCGTGCGGACGGCGGGGACGCGCGAGGCCCCCACGGCGTTCATCGGCAGCGGCGGAGCGGCGTTCACCTCGTTCGCGCCCAATCCGTACTCGGGCGGCTTCATCGCGCGCGACGCGTCGCTGGCGGCGATGTTCAGCGGCAGCGTGACGGGCGCGGGGCCGGGCACCTTTGCGGTGCACACCTTCCAGAGCGCGGGCGCGTTCCTGAACGGCAGCTACGGCGGCAACGGCACGAACACGGTCACCTACAGCCACGCGGGCGCTTTCTTCCCCGGTGAGGAGGTGGAGGTCTCGCTGACGAATGGGCTCGCGTGCGCGCCGCACGTGGCGCGGTTCCGCGTGGCCACGGCGCCCGCCGCGACCCGCTACCCCGGCGAGCAGTTCCCCGTGGGGAACGGCCCGGCGGCGGTGGTGGTGCGCGATCTGGACGGCGACGGCGACCTGGACGTCGCCACCGCGAACCGGCTGGGCGGAGTGAGCGTGCTGCGGGCCGACGGCACCGGCCGCTTCGCCCCCGCGGTCACCTTTGGCACGGGCGGCAACCCGGTGTCGGTGGCGGCGGGCGACCTCAACGGCGACGGGCGGGTGGACCTGGTCGCCGCCAACGAGGCCTCCAACAACGTGGCCGTGCTGACCAACGACGGCAGCGGCGGCTACACGAGGATCACCTACCGCGTGCTCGCGAGCCCGCGCTCCGTGACGGTGGGCGACGTGAACGGCGACGGACGGCTGGACATCGTCACCGCCAACGCCGACGGGAACAGCGTGAGCGTGCTGCTGGCGCTGGCCGGCGGCGGCTTCGCGACCGCGGTGCGGTACCCGGCGGGGAGCGCCCCCACGTTCGTGGCGCTGGCCGACGTGAGCGGCGATGGCAACCTGGACATCGTGGTGTCGAACAGGAGCTCCAACAACATCGGGGTGCTGCGCGGGAACGGCAGCGGCGGCTTCGCGGCCATGCTCACCTACCCGGCGGGCGAGGCTCCGCGGTCGTTCGCGCTGGGCGACGTGAACGGAGACGGGCGGACCGACATCGTGGCGACCAGCGGGGCCGTGCTGCTGGCCGACGGCGCCGGGGGCTTCACTTCGGGGACCCAGGCCGTCATCCGCAGCCCCGTTTTCATGGTGGTGCTGGTGGAGCTGAATGGCGACGGCAACCTGGACCTGGTCACCAATGACCTGAGGGTGGCGCTGGGCAACGGCGCGGGCGGCTTCGGGCCCCTGAGCAACTATCTCACGGGCTTCACCTCGCCGGAGGTGGTGGCGGTAGGGGACCTGAACGGGGATGGCCGGCCGGACCTGGTCACGGCGACCCCGACGACATCGAGCGTGCAGGGGGTGAGCGCCAACTACGTAGGCGTGCTGCTGGGCAACGGCAGCGGCGGCTTCGCCAAGCCGGCCGAGAGCGGCGGCACCGTGCTGGCCGACGTGAACGGCGACGGACGGCTGGACGGCATCACGTTCGCTCCCGCGGGCCTGGTGCTGCTGGGCAACGGCAGCGGCGGGTTCGGGCCGGTGATCGAGTTCGCGACCCGCCCCGGCGCAACCGACCTGGCGGTGGGCGACGTGAACGACGACGGGCGGCTGGACCTCGTCATCGTCACCGGCACCTCCAGGACGCTGAGCGTGCACCTGGGCGATGGCAACGGGGGATTCGCCGCGGGCAGGGTGTTCTCCAACCCCAATAATCCGGGGTCGGTGGCGCTGGGCGACGTGAACGGCGACGGGCGGCTGGACGCCGTCACCGCCAACATCGACCAGAACTACCTGAGCGTGATGCTGGGCGACGGCAGCGGCGGGTTCACGCTGGCGAACACCTACGTCGACTCCAACCCCGAGCGGGAAGATGTGGTGCTGGGTGACATGAACAACGACGGCCGCCTGGACATCGTGCTCTCCAGGGGGCGGGTGCTGCTGGGCGATGGCAAGGGCGGCTTCACGCGCTCCTCCTCCTTCGTCGGCGGCGGGGTGGCGGTGGGCGACGTGAACGGCGACGGACGCCTGGACGTGGTGTCCGTCCGGGGCAGCAACGTGGCCGTGCTGCAGGGCGACGGAAACGGCGGCTTCAGCAGCGTGTCCAATTGGCCGACGGTTGCCGCGTACCGGGTGGCGCTGGGAGACCTGAACGGCGACGGACGGCTGGACATCGTGACGGCCATCTCCAGCTTCCCCAGCGTGGGTGTGCTCCTGAACGACGGCAGCGGCGGGTTCCCGGCGACGGCGCTCTACGGCTCCGGCTCGTTCGGCAGCATCACGCTGGGCGACGTGAACGGCGACGGACGGCTGGACATCTCCGCCGGCCAGGTGCTGCTCTTCGGGCAGGCGCCGTAACCTCGCGCGGACCGCGTTGTGACACGGAGGCACGGAGGAACGTCTTCTCCGTGCCTCCGTGTCACCAGCGCGGTCCGCGTCTCTGTTTGAGCCCGTCCGGCGCTCCGTTCCCCGCCCGGACCGGAGCTTTCGGCGGGCCATGGATCAGAACGACGACCGCGCCGGCTTCACCGCGACGCTCTCCCTTCCACGCAGGTACCCGATGCGCTTCCGCTCCACGATCCTGATCCTGGCCGCGCTCGCCGCGTGCGCCGACGACCCCACCGGCCCGCGCGTGAAGCCGGCTCCCGAGGCGCCGCGTGCGCTGGGGCTGGTGGAGATCACCTTCACACGCCTGGGCACGGGCGAGATGGGCGCTACCGTGACGCCGGCGGGGCTGGCGGGGGGCGCGAGCCGCTCCGTGGCCGCCGTGCCGGGTGCGGTGCCGGGCGGCACCATCCAGCTCGGGCTGCGCACCACCTCCACGGTGGACGCGGGCGGGCAGCGCTACCTGCAGGCCGTCTTCCGGGTGAGGAACGCCATGGCGGACGGCACGCCCAACGCGCGCGTGCTGCGCAACGTGACCTTCGTGCCCGTGTCCGACTCGCGGACGCTGCCGGGAACGCCGGTGCTGCGCTTCCTGAAGCAGGACGGCACGCCCGCGGACCCGGCGCTGGCGGCGCAGCTCAAGCCGACCGGAGCGGTGGCGGACAACGGGACGGGCGGGCTGGCGCCGCAGTACCCGGACGTGCTGCAGGCGTACACGGAAGACGAGGTGGCGGCCATCGACATGAGCGGCGCCCCGTCGGTGACCAACCGCTTCCCCTACGGCTTCGTCACGCGCCGCGCGGACAACACCGCCACGCGCGACCTGCCGGCCTCGCCGGCGCCGGAGCAGTACGACGGGGCGGTGACGTTTGCGTACCGCTTCCCCACGCAGAGCAGCGCGGCGAACAACCCGTTCACCATCAGCATCCTGGCGCTGGCGGTGGAGGACGACGTCACGCGCATCACGCAGTCCATCGAGGAGCAGGGGGCGGGGCAGGCGGCGTTCGAGGCGCGCGCTGCTTCGCTGAACGCGAGCCAGGCGCGCATCTTCCCCGGCGGCGCCTACAGCGGGCCCATCCCGCACATCGTCATCTGCAGCGTGCGGACGGCGGGGACGCGGGAGGCCCCCACGTCGCACATCGGCAGCGACGGAGTGGCGTTCGCCTCGCTCTCGCCCAACCCGTACACGGGGGCGGGCAGCTTCATCGCGCGCGACGCGTCGTTGGCGGCGATGTTCAGCGGCAGCGTGACGGGCGCGGGGCCGGGCACCTTTGCGGTGCACACCTTCCAGAGCGCGGGCAGGTTCCTGAATGGGAGCTACAGCGGCAACGGGACCAGCACCGTCACCTACAGCCACGCGGGCACTTTCTTTCCGGGTGAGGAGGTGGAGGTCTCGCTGACGAACGGGCTCGCCTGCGCGCCGCACGTGGCGCGCCTCCGCACGGCCACGGCGCCGGCGACGGGCCGCTACGCCGGCGAAGTGTTCCCCATCGAGGACACCACACGGGCGGCGGTGGCGCGCGACGTCAACGCCGACGGCCACCTGGACTACGTGTCGGTGTACGGGGCCGGCATCAGCGTGCTGCTGGGCGACGGCACCGGGCGGTTCGGGGCGCCGGTCAACACGGCGGTGCGCACCAGCCCCGCGGCGCTGGCGGTGGGCGACGTGAACGGCGACGGGCGGCCGGACGTGGTGACGGCCAACCCCGCCTCCAACAACGTGAGCATCTACCTGGGGAACGGCGATGGCCGCTTCACCAGCCTCGCGAGTGTCCGCATCTTCACTTCCCCGCAGTCGGTGGCGTTGGGCGACGTGAACGGCGACGGCAAGCTTGACCTCGCCACGGCCAACATCAACGCCAACACGGTGACGGTGCTGCTGGGCGACGGCGCGGGCGGCTTCCCCACGCGGGCGGAGTACCCCGTGGGCACCTCCCCCAGCTTCGTGGCCCTGGCCGACCTCACCGGCGACGGCAAGGTGGACGTGGCGGTGGGGAACGCCGGCTCCGGCACCGTGGGCGTCCTGGCGGGGAATGGCAGCGGCGGGTTCTCCGCGGCGGCCAGCTACCCGGCCAGCAACCCGCGCACGCTGGGCTTCGGCGACCTGAACGGCGACGGTCGTACGGACATCGTGTCGGCCGGCGGCAGCGTGCTGCTGGCTACGGCCGGGGGCGGCTTCACGGCGGGGCCCGCGCTGGGCGGCCCCAGCGGCGTGGAGCTGGGCGACTTCAACGGTGACGGCCGGCTGGACCTGGTGGGATCGCGCCTGCGGCTGGGCGACGGCGCGGGCGGCTTCGGCCCACCGACCGGCCCCGCGATCGAGTTCGACCCGCGCGTGGGCGACCTGAACGAGGACGGACGGCTCGACACCTTTGGCTCGTACGGCGGCTACGTGGGCGTGCTGCTGGGCACCGGGGCGGGCCTGGACGGTGCGGCCAGCGGCGCTGGCGGGTTGCTGGCTGACGTGAATGCCGACGGGAAGCTGGACGCAGTCTCCGGGTCCGTGAGGCTGGGCGATGGGAGCGGCGGATTTTCGAGCGGCAGGGAGTGGCCGGCGGCCGGCCAGGCCACCGCGCTGGCGCTGGGCGATGTCGACAACGACGGCCTGCTGGACGCGGTGACCGCGAATGGAACGAGGAACTTCGTGGCGGTGAACCTCAACGACGGCAGCGGCAGCTTTTCCGAGCCCACGCGCTTCCCCGCCGGCAACGCGCCCGTGAGGGTCGCGCTGGGCGACGTGAACGGCGATGGGAACCTGGACATCGTGACCGGCAACTGGAGCCAGGACAACGTGGTCGTGCTGCTGGGCGACGGCAGCGGCGGCTTCGGAGCGCCGGCGGCGTTCAGCGGCCCGGTGTCGCGCCAGTCCGTGGCGCTGGGCGACCTGAACAACGACGGCAAGCTGGACATCGCCACCTCCATGGGACGCGTGCTGCTGGGTGACGGGATGGGCCGGTTCACGGTGGCCTCGCAGGGAGTGGCCGCGGCCAGGAGCGAGGGATCGGCGGTACTGGCCGATGTGAACGGCGACGGGCGTCTGGACCTCACCCGGTCGACCCTGGACGCCAAATTCGTCTACGTGTCGCTGGGCAACGGCAGCGGCGGCTTCACCTCCACGGTGGCTCTGGCCGTACTCTCCGGCCCGGCCGGAGTACAGGTGGGCGACCTGAACGGCGATGGGCGCCTGGACATCGCGGCCTCCAACTTCGGCGCGGGCAGCGTGAGTGTGCTGCTGGGCGACGGTGGCGGCGGCTTCGCTCCGGCCAGGCACTACCGGGCCAACTCCGTCGCGCTGGGAGACGTGAACGGCGACGCGCGGCTGGACGTGGTGGCCGGCAACACCATCCTGTTCGGCCAGGCTCCGTGACCTTGCAATGAGCCGCACTGTGTGTGACACGGAGTCGCGGAGGGACGTCTCCTCCGTGACTCCGTGTGTCTGCGTGAGTCCATCCGTTCTCCCCGCGGCGCTTCCCCTTCAACGCGGGTTCCGATGCGATTCCGCTCCACCCTCCTGATCCTGGCCGCGCTCGCCGCGTGCGCGGACGACCCCACCGGCCCGCGCGTGAAGCCGGCCCCCGAGGCGCCGCGGGCGCTGGGGCTGGTGGAGATCACCTTCACGCGGCTGGGCACGGGCGAGATGAGCGCCACCGTGACGCCCGCGGGGCTGGCGGGGGGCGCGAGCCGCTCCGTGGCCGCCGTGCCGGGTGCGGTGCCGGGCGGCACCATCCAGCTCGGGCTGCGCACCACCTCCACGGTGGACGCGGGCGGGCAGCGCTACCTGCAGGCCGTCTTCCGGGTGCGGAACGCGATGGCGGACGGCACGCCCAACGCGCGCGTGCTGCGCAACGTCACCTTTGTGCCCGTGTCCGACTCGCGGACGCTGCCGGGAACGCCGGTGCTGCGCTTCCTGAAGCAGGACGGCACTCCCGCGGACCCGGCGCTGGCGGCGCAGCTCAAGCCGACCGGAGCGGTGGCGGACAACGGGACGGGCGGGCTGGCGCCGCAGTACCCGGACGTGCTGCAGGCGTACACGGAAGACGAGGTGGCGGCCATCGACATGAGCGGCGCCCCGTCGGTGACCAACCGCTTCCCCTACGGCTTCGTCACGCGCCGCGCGGACAACACCGCCACGCGCGACCTGCCGGCCTCGCCCGCGCCTGAGCAGTACGACGGGGCGGTGACCTTTGCGTACCGCTTCCCCACGCAGAGCAGCGCGGCGAACAACCCGTTCACCATCAGCATCCTGGCGCTGGCGGTGGAGGATGACGTCACGCGGATCACGCAGTCCATTGAGGAGCAGGGGGCGGGGCAGCCGGCTTTCGAGGCGCGCGCGGCGTCGCTGAACGCGAGCCAGGCGCGCATCTTTCCCGGCGGCGGCTACAGCGGGCCCATCCCGCACATCGTCCTCTGCAGCGTGCGGACGGCGGGGACGCGGGAGGCCCCCACGTCGCACATCGGCAGCGACGGAGTGGCGTTCGCCTCGCTCTCGCCCAACCCGTACACGGGCGCCGGCAGCTTCATCGCGCGCGACGCGTCGCTGGCGGCCACCTTCAACGGCAGCGTGTCGGGCGCGGGGCCGGGCACCTTTGCGGTGCACACCTTCCAGAGCGCGGGCGCGTTCCTGAACGGCAGCTACAGCGGCAACGGCACGAGCACCGTCACCTACAGCCACGCGGGCACTCTCTTTCCGGGCGAGGAGGTGGAGGTCTCGCTGACGAGTGGGCTCGCGTGCACCCCGCACGTGGCGCGGCTCCGCACAGCCACGGCGCCGGCGACAGGCCGCTACGCCGCCGAAGTGTTCCCCATCGACGGACCCACGCGGGCGGCGGTGGCGCGCGACGTCAACGCCGACGGCAACCTGGGCTACGTCTCGGTGAGCGGAGCGTCCATCAGCGTACTGCTGGGCGACGGCACCGGGCGGTTCGGGGCGCCGGTCAACACGGCGGTGCGCACGAACCCCATGGCGCTGGCGGTGGGCGACGTGAACGGCGACGGGCGGCTGGACGTGGTGACGGCCAACACCGCCTCCAACAACGTGAGCATCTACCTGGGGGATGGCGACGGCAGCTTCACGGCGCTCGCGTCCGTACGCATCTTCACCGCCCCTCGCTGGGTGGCGCTGGGCGACGTGAACGGCGACGGCAAGCTGGACATGGCCACGGCCAACATCGACACCAACAGGGTGACGGTGCTGCTGGGCGACGGCGCGGGCGGCTTCCCCACGCGGGCGGAGTACCCGGTGGGCGCCTCCCCCAGCTTCGTGGCGCTGGCCGACCTGACCGGCGACGGCAAAGTGGACGTGGCGGTGGGGAACGCCGGCTCCGGCACCGTGGGCATCCTGGCGGGGAATGGCTCCGGCGGGTTCGCCGCGGCGGCCAGCTACCCGGCCAGCAACCCACGCATGCTGGGCTTCGGCGACCTGAACGGCGACGGGCGCACGGACATCGTGTCGGCCGGCGGCGGCGTGCTGCTGGCCACGGCCGGGGGCGGCTTCACGGCGGGGCCCTCGCTGGGCGGCCCCAGCGGCGTGGAGCTGGGCGACTTCAACGGTGACGGCCGGCTGGATCTGGTGGGATCGCGCCTGCGGCTGGGCGACGGCGCGGGCGGCTTCGGCCCGCCGACCGGCGCCACGATCCGGTTTGACCCCCGCGTGGGCGACCTGAACGGGGACGGACGGCTCGACGCCTTCGGCTCGAATGGCGGCTACGTGGGCGTGCTGCTGGGCACCGGCACGGGCAGCCCCGCGCAGGAACCGGTCGCCGGCGGGGGCCTCGCGCTGGGCGACGTGAATGGCGACGGGAAGCTGGACGCCGTTTCCATCGAGTTCCTGAGCCTGGGCGATGGGAGTGGCGGCTACAGCGGCGCCCGGGAGTGGAGCGCGGCCGGCTCCGCCCGCGCGCTGGCGCTGGGCGACGTGAACGGCGACGGGCTGCTGGACGTGGTGACGGCCAACCAGGACAGGAACCACGTGGGGGTGAACCTCAACGACGGCAGCGGCAGCTTCTCCGAGCCCACGCGCTTTCCCGCCGGCTCCACGCCCTGGACGATTGCGCTGGGCGACGTGAACGGCGACGGCAAGCTGGACATCGTGACCGGCAACTACAGCCAGGACAACGTGGTCGTGCTGCTGGGCGACGGCAGCGGCGGCTTCGGCCCGCCGGCGGCGTTCAGCGGCCCCGTGTCGCGGCAGGCCGTGGCGCTGGGGGACCTGAACAACGATGGCAAGCTGGACGTCGCCACCTCGACCGGACGCGTGCTGCTGGGCGACGGCACGGGCAGGTTCACGGTGGCCACCCCGGGGCTGGAAGCCGCCCGGAGCCCCGGAGCGGTGGCGCTGGGCGACGTGAACGGCGACGGGCGCCTCGACCTGGCCCGGGTGACGATCGACGCCGACGCCGTCTTCGTGTCGCTGGGCAACGGGAGCGGAGGCTTCACGTCTACCATGGCCAGGCCGGTGCTCGCCGACCCGCTCGGCGTGGCGATGGGCGACGTGAACGGGGACGGGCGCCTGGACGTAGCGACCGCCAACTCCGGCTCGGGCACCGTGAGCGTGCTGCTGGGTGACGGCGGCGGCCTTGCCGCGGCGCGGCATTACCGCGCGGGCGGTTCTCCCATCTCGCTGGGGGACCTCGATGGCGACGGGCGTCTGGACGCGGTGACCGGCAGCACCGTCCTGTTCGGCGAGGCGCCGTAACCTCACCGCGGGGCGCATAGTGACACGGAGGCACGGAGAGAGGTATTCTCTGTGCCTCCGTGTCTCTGTGTGAGCCCATCTTCTTGTCTTGCGATGAATCCGCTCGAAGCCTGGCTCCTGGACCCGGAGCAGCCCGCTCCCCCCGCCGCTCAGCTCCGCCGCGCGGCGCTGGCGGCGTACGCGTACACGGTGCTCCCGCCGGAGCACCCGGAGCGCGCCGCCCTGCGCGGCGACTACCTGGCTTCGCTCGCGCGGCACCAGCGCGTGAAGGCGGAGCTCCTCCCGCTGCTGCGCGCGTGGAACGACGCGGGGGTGGAGGTGCTCCTCTTCAAGGGCTTCCACCTGGCGGAGTTCGTCTACCCCGCCCCCGGCGCGCGCTTCCACGGCGACGTGGACGTGGTGGTGAGGCCCGCGCAGGTGGAGCGCGCCCGCGAGGCGGCGCGCGCGCACGGGTGGCGAGAGGAGGCGGATACGGGGCGCCCGTACGCGCACAACGTGTGCACCCTCCACTCGCCGGCGGGCGAGGTGTGCGTGGACCTCCACCGCTTCGCCATCCACAGCGAGCTTCCCTGGACGGGCGTGCCGGAGCGGATCACCGGCGCGGTGTGGAGCGGCTCGCGCGAGCGGATGTGGGACGGCGCGCGCATCCGCGAGCCCGGCGACACCGACGCCCTGCTGGTGGGCCTCGTCCTCCAGCGCTGCTGGGGCGGCGACCGGTGGCGGCTGAAGCCGCATGACCCCATCGACTTCCGCCTCCTCGCGCGGCGCGTGCCCCGCGCGGCGCTGGTGGCCCGCGCGCGGGAGCTGGGCGCCACGGGCGCGCTGCGCCGCTTCCTGGAGCGCTGCGACCCGGAGGCCGGGCGCCTGCGCCTGGACGCGCAGCCGCGGCGGGAGCGCTGGGCGTGGGACGTGGCCGCGCTGGCCGAGCGCGGCCCCATCGGCCCGCTGCAAAAGGGAGCCGACGCGCTGGTGAACCTCCCGCGCTGGGCCCCCGCCGCCGCGCGCGCCGCCCTGCGCCTGCTGCAGGCCCGCCGCGCGGTGCAGCGCGAGACGGGCCTCACCGAGATGCTCGCGTCGATGACGCCCCCCGCGCTGCACGCGCGGCGCGACCCCAGGGAGCGCTACCACGCCGTGCGCGCCATCGTGCATCTCTCCCGGCTCGCTCCCTACAACCCGCGCGGCGACTGCCTGGTGCGCTCGCTGGCCATCTACGCCGAGCTGAGGAGCCAGGGGTGGCCGGCGAGCTTCGTGAGCGGCATCCGGCGCGAGGGGGCCGGGATGCTGGGGCACGCCTGGGTGGAGCTCGACGGGTCCGTGCTCCCCGAGCTGGGCGAGCCCGCCAACCGGCAGCTCTACCAGGTCAACGTCGTCTACCCAACGGATGGCTCACACAGAGACACAGAGACACGGAGGTGAGTGTCAGAGGGGGAGCGGGCTGCTGCCGAGGACCAGCCGGCGCAGCCGGAGGCGGGGGAGGAGGGCGGGGAGGAGAGCGGATACCGCGTGGCGCGAGGTAGCGGAGAGGGGGACGCCGATGGCTTCCCAGAGGGCGCGGACGGCGTCGCGGGGGGGAGCGGCTCCCAGGCGGAGGGGCGGGTGTCGTCGCGGTCCAGCAGCGCCAGCGTGCCGAGGCGGGCCACGCGCGGGCGCGGCTCCCCCAGCGCTTCCCAGGGGAGGAACAGCTTGCCGTCGGGGCCCTGGCTCCACCCCTGGAGACCGGCGGCGAAGCGCTGCCGGGCGTCGGGCCACAGGTGCACGCCGCGGTCCCAGCCGAAGAGGCGCAGCGAGCCGGGCTCCAGCCACGCGAAATCTTCTGCGATGGGCTCCCAGCCGGCGCGGATCGCCCGCACCAGCGTGGTGCTCTTGCCGGTGCCGCTGCGGGCGGTGAGCGCCGTGGCCTCGCCGTCGCGGGCGAGCACGGAGGCGTGGAGCGGCACAAGGCCGCTCGCGCGCAGCGACTCGTAGAGGGCGACGAAGAGGGCGGGGGAGGGCTCGGCGCCCCAGAAGGCGATCTCGCTCCCGCCGCCGTGCAGCCGGAGCCGCACCCCGGCGTCCGCATCGCCGATCCGCCAGTGGCCGTCGCCCACCACGTGGCAGGGGAGCTCGACGCCCGGCGCGCGTACCGGGGGCGCCGTGGCGGGGGACCAGTCGCGCGGCGCAGGGCAACACTGGAGCGTGATGAGGAACCCGGCGTCTTCCACCTCGTGATCGAACTGCCAGTGGCTCCGCAGCCATGCGTCCAGCGCCGGAGAGAGCCCGTCCGCGCGCAGCGTGCGGCCCAGGACGGAGAGCTCCGTCATCCCGCGCTGATGAGGTCCGCGGCGCGGAGGCGGTCGAGGAGCGCGCGGACGTCGCGCTCGGCGGTCTCCGCGTCCACCTCCAGGGCGGCTTCCAGCTCGCGCGCCAGCTCCGCCGAGGACGCGGCGGGAAGGGCGCGCCAGACGCGGCGCCCCGTCTCGTTGAGGCTGAACATCTCGCCGGTGCCGGGGTCCAGCAGGATCAGCTCGTGCGGCAGCTCCGTCTCGATGACGCGGGGATTCTTTTCGTACATGGAGCCGAGGTTGCGGGCCGGGGCGGGGGGAGCGAAAATGCCCCCGTGAACAACTCTCTCGTGGATCTGACCGCGGGGCCCGTCGGGGGCCTCATCGCCGTCTTCGGAGTGCTGGCCATCCTGGCGCGGCTGGGGCGCTCGCTGCTGCGCGTGGGGATCACCGTGGCCGAGGAGACGGCCGCCGCCGGCATGGCCGAGGCCAGCGCCCGCCGCGGCGACCTCACCACCCTGGCCGAGCGGCGCGGGCAGGCCGTGGCGCTGCGCCGCGCGCGCTGGGGGCAGCTCGCCGCCTCGGCCGGGTGGGCGGCGCTCCTGGCGGTGCCGCCGCTGCTGGACGTGGGGCGGCCGGTGTACGTGGCCGCCGTCCTCCTCTGGCTCCTCCCTCGCCCGCCGCTCCGAAAAGTTATCTTATCACACGGAGACACAGAGGCACAGAGATGAAGTCATCTCCGTGCCTCTGTGTCTCCGTGTGATTCCTGGGGTCAGCCGGGAAGCTGGTTCCCGGAGTCGCCGTCGGGCTGGTCCAGGCTGGAGCGGTAGCCGCCGAAGCCCTGCTCGCCCGTGCCGTAGCCGGTGGCGCCGAAGTCGGCGTCGTCCTCCAGGCCGCGGTCGTAGTGCGAGCCCTGGCTGAAGCCGCGCTGCGGGTAGTCGCCCCCGCCGTACGGGCCGCCGGTGTAGCCGGTGCCGCCGTACTCGCTCTCGCTGTAGCCGGTGCCGCCGTAGCCGCGGCGCGGGTACGAGCCGCTCTCGTACGTGGCGGACGGGGAGTACGTGTCGCGGGGGGCGCGGACCTCCACCTCCACGTCGTACTCCTCTTCGGTGCGGCCGCGCACCTGGCCCAGCAGCGTGCCGAACACCCCGCCGATGGCGCTCCCCAGCGAGCGGCGCCACCCGGTGTGGGTGTCCTCCACCTCCGCTTCGCGCGCGGCCTGGCGCTCGGCCGCTTCCAGGCGGGCACGCAGGCGCACGATCTCCTGCTCCTGCTCGCTGTTCTGCTTCATCAGGCGCCGCGACTGCTCTTCCCAGCGGCGGGAGTGCTTGTCCGGCGCGCCGCCGTACTCCCGGTCGTACGACTTGTGGTCGTCGTCGTCGTCGCCGGTGAGGTACCCCAGCACCAGCCCGGCCCCGAACACCCCGCCGAAGATGGCGAGCGGGCGGCGGTACACCTGCTCCTGGATGGGCGCCAGCCGGTCGCGCACCGGGGCCAGGCGCTCGCGCACCTGCGCCTTCACGTCCAGCTTCTCCTCGATCGCCTGCCGCTTCCGGAGAAGCTGCTCCTCGATCTCGTCGATCGTCTCGGACATGCGGGCGCGCGTCTGCTCGATCTCGGCGCGCGTGGCGTCCGGGTCGTCGCTCGCGGCGCCGGTGGTGCCGCCCGTGGTGGCGGGGGCGCGTACCTCGCCGCCCTCGTTGTACACCGTGGAGTCGCCGGGGCGGATGCCCTCGGCGCCCGGGAGCGCGTGGCCGGCCGGCAGCCGGTCCGCGCCGTTCATCATCGTCCGGTCTTCGCCGAACGGATCACGAGTCTCTGCCATGGATCGTTGCTCCTAGCGAAGAAGACGGCCGACTACGAATCCCGCGACACCCGCCACGAGCAGCATCTGCACCGGCTTGCTGCGGATGCGCTCTTCCAGCGTGGAGGTCGCGTCCACCGCGCCCTGCCGGGCGGTCCCCACCCCGCCGCGCACGCGCTCCACGTGCGGGGCCAGCGGCCCCTCCTCCATGTCCAGCAGCCCGGAGATGCGGCTGCCGCCCGAAGCCGGCGCACCCGCCGTGTAGCCGGTGGCGCCCGCGTCGCCGTGGCCGCCGCGCACGCTGCCGGCCGCGTCCACGATCCGCTCGCGCGCCGTGCCGGCCAGCTCCGAGGCGCGCTCGCGCGCGGTGCCCGCCAGGTCGGTGGCGCGCTCGGCCACGTCGGCCAGGCGCTCACGGGCGGTGCCGGCCAGCTCCGAGGCACGCTCGCGCGCCGTTCCCGCCACGTCGGCGATGCGCTCGCGGGCGTTGTCCAGCGTGGTGCCGTGGAGGTTCACCCGCTCGCGCGCCGCGGTGGCCGCGTCGATCTCGGGCCCCTCGCCCATCCCCACGCCCATGGCCTGCAGCGCGTCGGCCACCCAGCGGTAGTGGCGCTCCTCGTCCAGCGCGTTGCGGTCGATGGCGCGCTTGACGTTCGCCGGCCAGTGGTTGGCGCGCGCCGCGTACGTCTCGTACTTGCTGCGCACCTGCAGCTCGTTCTGCCGGAACGACACCAGCACGCCCTTGTCGCCGCCCAGCGCGCCCAGCGCCTGCATCGCCTGCTTGAAGGGCCCGGTGAGGTGCGGGTGGTTCTTGGGCGCGCCGCCCAGCGTGGCGATCAGCTCGTTCAGCTCCTGGATGTGGCGCTCGTGGTCGCGCCGGAAGCCCAGGATCTGGTTGGCGTGGTCGCGGTCTTCCAGCCTCTCGATGGCGATGTCGTACGCACCGATGGCGTCGTGGTCGAGCTGGAGCAGATCGTTCAGCCCGTCCACGATCTCCGACACCGCGGGTGCCGCCCCGCCTCCGGGCCGCGTCATGTCCGTATCCACCGCTCCCTCCTCGTGATGTGCATTCAGTGGAGCCGCACCGCGCGGCGCCCGCCCATCCTGGTCTCGCCATCCGTCCCCTCCGGCGGCGCGCCGCTGTCCCCTGCGGCGGGCGCCCCGGTGGACGGGAACCCGTGCGCCATGCACCTTCCATTCCACCCCGAACCGAGCCGCCACGCGGGTTTCCGCCGCTCCGCCCGCGTGCGCCGGTGCGGGGCTCCGCTCTTGCAAAGGTACGGGCACGGGTGGCCGCCGTGGCGGCTCGTGGTGCCGTATCCCATTGAGGCGAAACAAGATGCAGATGCAGAGAACGGTTCCGCTCCGGCGCGCGCTGCTGCTGGCGGTGCTGGTGCTCCTTCCCGGCTGCGCGTCGCTGGGCGGGCTGGGCAACGTGCTGAGCGCCCCCACCTTCCGGGTAGACGAGGGGCAGCAGGCGCAGCTCCGCCTTCTTCCCCCCGCCCCCGGGCGCCCCAGCGGCGGCGCGGCCATCCGCCTGTACGCGCGGGTGAGCAACCCCAACCCGCTGGCGCTCACGCTCAGCACCCTGGCCGGCGGGCTTGAGCTGGAAGGCCGCCAGGCGGCGCGGGTCAACTTCCCGCTGGGCGTGCCCCTGGCCGCCAACGGCGAGACGGTGGTGCCGCTGGACATCTCGGTGAACTTCAACGACATCCCGGCGCTGGGCGGCGTCATCCTCAACGCCGTCACCGGCCGCCCGCTCCAGTACCGCCTCAACGGCACGGTGGGCGTCAACGCCGGCCTCCTCGGCCAGCCCACCTTCGGCCCCATGACGCTGCTCTCCGGGAGCGTGCGGGTAACGCGTTAGCTCACAGGTCAGGCCGGGCCGCCGCGAGGGGTTGAAACCCCCCGCTGAAAACGCGGGAAGCCCGCTGAAGCGGGCTCGCACGGGTCCGGCTACCGAGCCCGCTTCAGCGGGCTTCCCATGGTCCCAGCCGGGGGATTCATCCCCCGGCGGTGCGGCGCGTGGCGATGCGTGCCGCGTGCCACCGGCACGAATTCCCGCACAGAGACACAGAGGCACGGAGAAGAGCTTCTTCTCCGTGCCTCTGTGTCTCTGTGTGAGATGCCGTTCGTCGGGATCGGTCAGGTCGGCGCGCCACCGCGGCGGGGCTCAGCCTTCTTCGCGTCCCACTCCGGCCAGGATGCCCACGGCCCGGAAGCACTTGTGGCAGTAAAGGGCCGCCGCGTACTCGCCCTCCGGGTCGGTGACCGAGGCGAAGCCGTTGGGGTCGATCTGCGGCTCGATGAAGGCCAGGACCTCGATGTTCCCCGGGCCGCACATGGGGCAGGGGACGTTGGAGGGGTCCTTCCGGTACGCCATCAGGAGCTCGAGCGCCTCCGCGTCCGTGAACGGACCTTTGGGCTGCGGGAGCGCGTCGGAGAGCTCACGGTCGATGCGGTTCATGGGTCCCCCTGAGGTGGCTACGTTGCGCCGGTCTCTCCGGCGCTTCGCCTGCGTCTGACCTTTTCCCGTTTGACCCTGCTGGTTGCAACCCGCGTGCCGAAAAGTCTCCGTCGCAAACACTTACGAAATTAGGATTTTGGCCCCCGCTTCCTCACGGACCCGCTCGGTGCCCGCCGGGAGAACGGGTACCGGGGCAAGGTCCGCGCCGGAAGCAGGGGGGCCGGGGGATCAGCGGCGGTGGATCTGAAGCGTGTGTTCGGGGCTCACCGGAGGGTGCGTTCGAACAGCTCGAGGATCCTGCGGTACTCGTCCGCCCACGACTCCGGGCGCGTGAAGGCGTGGTCCTCCACCGGGTAGACGGCCAGCTCCCAGTTCGTCTTCCCCAGCTCGATCAGGCGCTGCGTGAGGCGCACCACGTCCTGGAAGTGCACGTTGGTGTCCACCATCCCGTGCGCGATCAGCAGGTCGCCGCGCAGCCCCTCCGCATAGTATATGGGCGAGGACCGGCGGTAGGCCAGAGTGTCGTTCTGCGGCTGGTTGAGAATGCGCGCCGTGTACGGGTGGTTGTAGTGCGCCCAATCCGTCACGGAGCGCAGCGCCGCGCCCGAGCGGAAGACGTCCGGCTCGGTGAAAAGCCCCATCAGCGTGATGAAGCCGCCGTACGATCCGCCGTACAGCCCCACCCGCTTCGCGTCCACCCCCTCGTTGGCCACCATCCACCGCGCCGCGTCCACATGGTCCGCCAGGTCCTTGCCGCCCATGTGCCGGTAGATCCCCGTGCGCCACGCGCCGCCGTACCCCGCCGAGCCGCGGTAGTCCACGTCCATCACTGTGTACCCGCGCGAGGCCAGGAGGTGGTTGAACATGTACTCGCGGAAGTAGGTGCTCCACCCGCGGTGGGCGTTCTGCAGGTATCCGGCACCATGCACGAAGAGCACGCCCGCCCCGTTGGCCGCCGCCCCCAGCTCGCGCGGCCGGTAGATGCGCGCGTACACCATTCCGCCGTCGCGCGCGCGGAAGCTCACCACTTCGGGCTTGATCCAGGGGCCGCGGCGGAACTCGGCCGTGGTGGACGAGGTCACCCGCCGCGCCGCCGCCGCGCGCCCCACCGGCATCAGGTACAGCTCGGGCGGCGTGTCCGCGGACGAAACCAGGAGCGCCGCCCAGCGGCCGTCCGGCGACACGCGTCCCTCGGTCCACCCCCCGTTCGCCGTGAGGCGGGTGCGCGGGCCGCCCTCCACGCTCACCGCGTACAGGCCGCGCTCCCCCGGGTGCGTCTCGCCCGTGGTGATGATGAAGCGCCGCCCGTTCGCCGAAGGCTGCACGTCGGTCACCTCCCAGCTCCCCTGCGTGAGCGGCGTGGCCGTGCCCCCCGCGGCCGGGGCCGTGTAGAGGTGCGAGTAGCCCGTTTTCTCGGAGATGAACCAGACGCGGCCGTCATCCACCCATCCCGCTTGCGAGAAGGCCGGGCCGCCCACCCAGGCGTCGTCGTGCAGGTGCTCGATGAGCGTGGTGCGCCCGTCGGGGCCCGCCACGTAGATCCAGCGGTCCTTGAAGTCGTCCGGCACGGAGAGCAGAAGGGCGCGGTCGGTGCGCGGCGCCCATCCCAGCGCGGTGACGGAGGGGCGGCGCTCCTTCTCCGCCTCCACCCAAGAGATGCGCCCCGTGGCCAGCTCCAGCATCCCCACTCGGCCGGCCGCCTGCGCGTCGCCCACCTTGGTGCGCGCGGAGATGTCTTCGGTGAAGCCGCTCTCGGTGACGTAGTTGGGGACGATGGTGGTGCGCTGCCCCTCCGCGCGCGCCCCCGTGGTGATCAGCAGGTAGCGGCCGGAAGGCGAGACTTCGGCCGACTGCAGGGTGGCGTCGCGGCCCAGGTACACGGCGGGGACGCGGGCGCGCAGCGAGTCCAGCCGCGCGCGGTGGAGGCGCTCCTCGCGGCGGTCGCTCACCACGTCCAGCAGTTCGCGCTCCCGGTTCTCCAGGTAGCGGCGCTGGCCGCGGGCCGTGTCGCGGGCGGGCGCCGCCTCCAGCCGCAGGTCCGTGAGCTGGCGCAGCGGGCCGCCCGCCACCTCCATCGCGTACACGTTGCTGCCGGAGAGGAAGTAGACGGTGCGCCCGTCCGGCGACAGGTGCGGGCCGCGCTCGCGGGCCGGCGTGTCCGTGATGCGGCGCTCGGCGCCCGTGGCGTCCACCACGTAGATGTCGCCCGCTCGCTCGGACGCGCGCCGCGTGCGGCCCACCGTCCAGTCGCCGTTCTGGGCCGGGACGACCCGCTCTGCCACGCTGTCCGGCACCATCTCCGGAGCGCCGCCCGCCGCGCGCACGCGGTACAGGTGCGTGGTGGTGTCCCGCGCGGCCGGATCGCGCCAGCGGAAGTAGACGGTGCGCGAGTCTTCCGCCCAGCGAAGCTCGTCGGGCGAGCGCCCCACGAGGCCCTCGCCGCGCATGATGTTGCGCACGCTGAGGTCGAAGGCGGAGTCCGGGCGCGGGGCCTGGGCGGCGGCGGGGAGCGCGCAGGCGGCTGCCAGCAGCGCCAGGGTGCAGGTTCTCGTCATGGTGATCGTTGCGGAATTCGGGAGGATCGGTGCGTCGGAGCGGGCGGTTGAAACCGCTGCAACGACCACGCGAAGTCCCCCTGCGGGGACTACCGGGTCGCTGTTCGGGCCGGAGGCCCAGTCCGCGCAGGCGGACTTCGTGTAGTTGTTGCTGCGAATTCATTCGCCCGCAACCCCCGGGCGAGACTCAACCGGACGTGGCTTGGAGCTGATGAAGCCGGCGGCGCGCCTGCTCCACGACGGGGCGCAAGGCCGGGTCGCAATCACCCCAGAGCTCCACGACGCGGCGGTAGTGCCGGGCCGCTTCGGCGCCGCGGCCCAGGCGGTCCAGGATCTGGGCCGTGCGGAGGTGCACGGGGGCCGCGTACACGATGCTCTTGTCGAAGTGCTCCGCCACCGAGCCGTACCAGCGCAGCGCCTCGCGGTCGCGCCCGGCCATGCGCAGCAGCTCGGCGCGCAGGAAGCGCGGGTGCCCGGAGTCCAGCAGGTACGGGTACACCTCGGGCTTGCGGTCGAACTCCTGCCACGCGCTGTCGATCACCGCCAGCCCGCCGGCCGGGCGCGCGCGCATCCAGGCCACGTGCGCCCGCAGGCCGTCGCCCAGCAGCGGCCCGCGGATGCGCAGCCCGGGCGCCACTCGATGGAAGCCGTCGAGCTGCCGCGCGTACCGCAGCGCCGCCGCGTGGTCGCCGCGCCGGGCCTCCAGCAGCCCCAGCGCGTGGAGCTGGAGCTCGGGGTAGAGCGCCCCCGCGTAGGGTCCACGGGGCTCCACCCCCGGCGGCGCGTCCGCCAGGCCGCGGGGCAGGGCCATCAGCTCGGCGCGGACCCGCTCCACGGCCTCGCCGTCCACCGGGAGAAAAGGGAGGGCGGCGAGCTGCGCGCGGGCCTGCAGCGCGACCCGCGGGTCCAGCTCGGCGGCCGAGTCCAGGTGGGGGCGCGCCGCGCTCCACCGCCCCCGCGCCAGCTCCGTGTGGGCCAGCAGGACGTGGCCGCTGGCGCGGATGCGGACGGGGCGCAGCGGGTCCAGCAGCGGCTCCACCAGCGGGCGGGCGGCGTCCGGGCTCTGCGTGTCCTCCACCATCCGCCAGGCGGTCACCCACGCGCCCAGGTCGCTCTCCCGCCGCAGCCCGGCCGCCGCCGCCGCCAGCGCCCGCTCGTCGCCCAGCGCGACTTCGCGATACCCGCGCCACACCAGCGCCCGGTCGCCGTCGGGGTTCAGCCGCAGGGCGCGGGAGAGGAGCGTGTCCGCGTCGGAGAGCCGCCGCTCGGCCAGGGCGATGCGGGCAAGGTAGCCCAGCGCGTCCAGGTTGTCGCTCTCCAGCGCCAGCACGCGCTCCCACGCGGGGCGCGACTCGGCCGCGGGCTGGCCGCGCGGCGCGCCGCCGTGGAAGAGCACCCGCGCGAGCTGGCTCCACGCCTCCACGTCGTCCGGGCGCGCGGCCACGGCCTGGCGGTACATCCGCTCCGCCTCCGCGTAGCGGAAGTGCCACGCCGCCAGCCACGCCTGCAGCAGCAGGCGGTCGTACGGCTCCAGCCGCTCCGCGAAGCGCACGGCCTGCCGCGCCGCCGTCCCCGTGCGCTCGCCGGACTGCGCCACGGCCACGGAGAGGCGGTACCACGCCAGCGCGAAGGTGCTGTCCTCCGCCACCGCGCGCTCCAGCGCCTCCTTTGCCGCGCCGTAGTGGCCGCCGCGCAGCGCGCTCTCCCCCTGCAGGTACGCCTTGAGGGCGGGGACGGAGGGCGTGGTGAGCACCGCCAGCCGCTGCAGCCGCGCGCCGGGCCCGCTCAGCCGCCCCGCCAGCAACTGCGCCGTCAGCCGGTCCACCAGGCGCGGCAGCGAGTCGCGCGGCCCCTCCACCGCCGCGTCGGCCTCGGTAGCGGTGCCCTCCGCGGTGCGGCGGTAGAGCACGGCGCGCAACTGCAGCCGCGGCCCCGCGTCCACCACGCTCCCCAGTACGAAGAGCCCGGCGCCCAGCCGCCGCGCCGCTTCGGAGGCGCCGGTGGGGCCCGCCGTGGCGCCGGGCTCCAGCGAGGAGAGGAGGGCGCGCGCGTCCACGCTGCGCAGCTCGCCGGCGCCGTGCAGCTTGGCGGAGAGGAGGTCCACCATCCCCTCGCGCAGGTACGCCAGCTCCCCGCGCCCGTACACGGCGAACGGGAGCACGGCCACCCGCGTGAGTGCCGCGCCGCCCGCCGGACGGCTCGCGTACCGCCACACCCCCGCGACCGCCGCGCAGAGCACGATGGCGAGCGCCGCGGCCCACCGCCAGCGCCGGGCACGCCGTGGCGCGGGTGCGGTTCCGCCCATTTCCGGCGGCGCCTGCGCCGGAGCCGTTCTGGGGTGTGATGCGGATGGGGGCGCATTCACCGTAGCGCGCCCGGTATCCACCGCCCGCGTATCCACCGCCGGCGTCGCCCCGTCCACCACCCGCGCGTCCAGCGTCAGCGGTGCCATATCCGCCGCGCCTCGCCCCCGCGCGACCGAAGCTGCGTCCGGATCATCGACCACCGTCGGTGCATCGGACGCGACGGGCCTCGCGCTGGTCGCCAGCGATCCGGCATCCACCGCGACTCGCCCTTCATCCACCGCAGCGGACCTCGCGGGCATCCCGCCGGTGCGCCCGTTCGCTCCCGTGGCTGCGATGCCGGCGGGCGGGGCGGGATCGGGCTCGGCGGCGCCGCGGCGGATCTCGTCGGCGAGTGCGCATGTTTGGCGCGACGGGTCGGCCTGACAGTCCGCGCGGAGGCGCTTTGAGAACTCTTCGAAGGCGTAGATGGCCCCTGCGCGGTCGCCGATGGCGGCCAGGCGCTTCATCAGGCGGCGGAGGGTGCCCTCGTCGTCGGGCTCAAGCGCGGCGGCGTGGCGCGCCCACCTCATCACGGCGCGCGGGTCACCCTCCTCCTCGCCACGCGCGGCCAGCGACTCGGCGGCCTCCACGGCGCGGCGGTGGAGGCGCTCCCGCTCGTCGCCCAGCCAGCGCTCCCACTCGCCCATCCCCGCCAGGTTGAACCCGGCCAGAAAGGGCCCGCGGTAAAGCTCCAGCGCCGCCTCCGCGCGCCCCGCGTCCAGCTCCGCCTCGAATGCCGCGGCGTCGCACCACACCGTGCCGGGCGCCACCCCCACCTCCTCGCTGCCGCGGCTGGCGATGACCTCGGCGCCCAGCGCGCGGCGCAGGAAGTGGAGGGCCGTGCGCAGCGAGCTCCGCGCCCGCTCCGCGTCCGACTCCGGCCAGAACAGGGTGAACAGGGTGTCGCGGCGGTGGAATCGTCCCGCCACCACCAGATACACGAGGAGCGCGAAGCGCTTGGGCTGCGCCAGGACTTGCCGAAGCTCTTCGTCCTGGGATGAGCGGAGGTCCAGCGATCCCAGCGTGTGGAGTTGGATCATGGATGACGAAGTTCCGGAATGCCTCACACAGAGGCACGGAGGCACAGAGGAGAACTCATCTCTGTGCCTCTGTGCCTCTGTGTGAGGCTTAAATCCAGCGCTTGCGGCGGAAGTAGAAGAAGATGGCGGAGCCGATGGCGGCCATCAGTCCCAGCGCCCACTCGTAGCCGTAGCGCCACTGCAGCTCCGGCATCACGTGGAAGTTCATCCCGTACACGCCCGCCACCCACGCCATCGCCATGAGGATGATGGACCAGGCCGCCATCAGCCGCATCGTCTGGTTGAGCTGGTTGCTCGAAACGGTCATCTGCGCCTCGATGGCCATCCCCAGGCGGTCGCGCAGCGCTTCCGTCTCCTCCACCACGCGGATGGAGTGGTCGTACACGTCCTGGAAGTAGAGCATCAGGTCGGGCGACAGGAAGGGGAGGTCGCGGCGCACCAGGGTGCCCAGCACCTCGCGCCCCGGCCCCAGCACGCGGCGCAGCGTGGTGAGCTCGCGGCGCATCCCCAGCACCTCCTCCAGCGAGGCGATCTGGCCGGCGGTGCTGGTGCTGTAGATGCGCGACTCCATCTCGTCCACCCGGTCCGCGAAGTGGTCCAGCACCGGGAAGTAGCCGTCCACGATGGTGTCGACGATGGCGTGCGCCAGCGCCCCCACGTTCACGAACCCCTCCGCGTTGGCGCGCCACCTCACGAGCACCTCGTTGAGCGGCGAGATCTCGTGGTCGTGGACGGTCACGATGTAGCGCCGCCCGATGAAGACGTGCACCTCGTGGAGCGCCATGCGCTGGCGGTCTTCGTTGATGGCCGCCGCGTAGAACACCAGGAAGAAGTACCCCGGGTAGCGGTCCAGCTTCGGCCGCTGCCGGCCGCGCACCGTATCCTCCACCGCCAGCGGATGGAAGTTCAGGCGGTCGCGCAGAAAGAGCGCCTCCTGCTCGCCGGGGGCGGCCACGTCGATCCACACCAGCGGCGTGGAGGTGTCGGTGGGCGACTGGGCGGCCTGGCAGCGCGTGTAGAGCTCCAGCCCGCGCGCGAGCGGGACCGGGTGCACGCCCCGGCCCTCGTCCGCGTACGCCTGGATGCGCGAGCGGGTGCGGACGTCGTCTACGTCCAGCCCGAAGAGGTCCAGGTGTGGCTCAACGGGCGCGCCTGCGCTCATAGGTTGGGATGGTGTTGGTGAAGAAGGCGGCGACCACTTCCAGCGCCCCCGCGGCCACGTGGGGGATCCACACCTTTTCGTCGAACCCCAGCACCCAGGGCGAGGCGATCAGCGCGGCCCCCGCCAGCCCGTCCAGCAGCAGGTGCACGGGCATCTGGATCTTGCGGACCAGGCCCAGCTCGTAGTCCGTGAAGAGGCTGTAGAGCAGGGCTGCGGCGCCGGCCACCACCGGCGCCCACTGCTCGGGCCCGCCGGTGGCGAAGCCCAGCAGCCAGGGAGCGGCGATCAGCAGCACGCCCATCAGGTAGTCGAGCACCCCGTGTACGCGGGTGGGGATACGCATGGCACGACCTCCGGCAGTGTTTTAGGCGGTTCACCTGCGTTCGGCGCCGCGCCTGTGCAAGTTGCGGGCGACTGAAGTCGCTGCAACGACTACACGAAGTCCCCCTGCGGGGACTACACGGTTGCGGATGATGCTGGGAGACCACTCCGCGGAGGCGGACTTTGTGCGCTTGTTGCCGCGAGGTCACTCGCCCGGCTACTCCCAGCGCTCCAGCCGCCCGCCCATCGCTTCCGCGGGGAGGGCGCCGGGGTGGAGCCAGGCGGCCAGCGCTTCGATGCCGCCCACCACGCGCGGGCCCGAGCGGCTGAAGAAGGCGCTGTGGCCGATGGCGGCGCGGCCCCCGGCCAGCGCGCCCGGCGCCAGCGCCCGCAGCTTTTCGCGCGCGCGGTCCGCGTCGGCGCGCGACTGCTCCAGGCCGTAGCCGCAGGGGATCAGGAGGAGGTGGTCGGGGTCCAGCCCTTCGGCCTGCGCCCAGGGGATCTCCACGGAGTGGCCGCCGGTGGTGCCCAGCAGCGAGTCGGCGCCCGCGCGCTCCATCATCTCCGGGATCCAGTGGCCCGGCGCGAAGGGCGGGTCCAGCCACTCGAGCGCCAGCGTGCGCGGGCGGGGGCGCCCCGCCACGGCCTCGGCCACGCGGTCCATCCTCCCGCGCAGGCGCGCCACCGTCTCGTCGCCGCGCCGCGCCTGGCCCGCGGCGGTTGCCACCTGCGCCACGGTGCGGAGGATCTCTTCCAGCGTGTGCGCGTCCAGCGAGAGCACCGCGGGGCGCGACGGGAGCGCGTCCACCACCTCGTTGACCGAGCCGGTGGGCACCGCGCACACCTCGCACACGGCCTGGGTGAGGATCAGGTCCGGCCGCGCGTCGCGCAGCGCGTCCACGTCCAGCGCGTACACGCTGCCGTACTCCGCCATGCAGCGCCTCACCTCGGCGTCGATCTCGCCGCTGGTGAGCCCCTCGGGGTCGAAGCGCACGCGGCTGGCGCGCGGCAGGCGCAGCGCCTCGGGCGGGTAGTCGCACTCGTGGGAGATGGCCACCAGGTGGTCCTGGAGGCCCAGCTCGTACACGATCTCGGTGGCGCTGGAAAGCATGGAGGCGATTCGCATGCGCGGAAAGTTGTGGCGGGCGCGGCGAAACGGCAATCTCACAGAGAGGCACGGAGACACGGAGAGAGGTGGCGCCTTGTCCGCCCGGACGCGCTGGTCTACCTTGTGGCGCCCAGCACATCCAACCCGAATGCCGATCCCGATGCACATCATCCGCGCCCCGCGCGTGACCCTGATCGCGCGCCAGCAGTTCCTCCCGCCGGAGCACATCCGCTGGCAGAGCGACAGCGACGTGCCGGGCGAGGCGTTGGCGGAGTTCGCGGGGCGCCTCTGCTATCTTTCCTTTGGAGAAGACGCCGGGCTGGAGGGCGGGCACCGCACCATCGCGGGGCGCACCAGCAACGAGGCGTACCTCGGCAACATCCTGCAGGTGAAGCACGGCAGCGTGCTGGAGCACGCCGTCTTCACCTTCCTCATCGAAGGCGTCAGCCGCTCCCTCACGCACGAGCTCGTGCGACACAGAGCAGGAATGTCCTATTCCCAGCTAAGTCAGAGGTACGTGGACGAGTCCGACATCGCGTTCGTGGTGCCGCCGGAGATCGACGAGGGGACGGATGCGTACCGGGCGTGGGAGCAGGCGTGCGAGGGGGCGCTGGAGGCGTACCGCCGGCTGCTGGACGAGATGGCGGAGGTGGTGGGCGACAGCGGGCCGGCGACGATGAGGAAGAAGCGCGCGCGGCAGGCCGCCCGCTCCGTGCTCCCCAACTGCGCGGAGACCAAGCTGGTGATGACGGGCAACGCCCGCGCCTGGCGCCACTTCGTGGAGATGCGCGGCAGCGCCACGGCGGACGTGGAGATCCGGCGTCTGGCGGGGGCCGTGCTCGGCCGCCTGCGCGACGAGGCGCCGCACATCTTCGGCGACATGCACCTGGTGCCGCACAACGACGGCACCGCCACCGTCGAGACGCCCAACAGCAAGGTGTGACGCCGCCGTGGCCGAGCCGCGCCGGGTGGAGATCCGCTACCGCCGCCTCCCCGGCCGCGAGCAGCTCTTCCGCCAGCAGTTGCTGGCGGACGACGGGAGCTGCGTGGTCACCTTGTTGGAGGCGGCGGAGCTGCCCAAGCCGGTGCGCGCCGGGGAGCGGGTGATCCTGGAGCCCGGCGCCCCCGTGGTGTGGCTCACCTTCCGCGGGCTCTGGCACGACATCGGCCGCTTCCACCTGCGCGACGGCACCTTTACGGGGTTCTACGCCAACGTGCTGACCCCCGTGGAGATGAGCGGCGACCGCTGGGCCACCACCGACCTGTGCCTGGACGTGTGGCTGGGCGCCGACGGGGCCGTGCAGGTGCTGGACGAAGACGAGCTGGACGAAGCCGAGCGCCGCGGCTGGGCCGACGCGGAGACCGCCGCGCGTGCCCGGCGCGAGGCGCAGGAGCTGGCCGCGGCGGCGAGAGCCGGGAGCTGGCCCCCGCCGCCGGCGCACGAATGGACACTGGAGCGCGCACGCGCAGCCGCGGCCGCCCACCTCACCGAAGACTCCCCATGAACCCGACCAACTCTCCCCGCCGCCACCTGCTCGCGGCGTTCGCGCTCCTCCTGGCCGGCACCGGCGCGGCGTGCGCGCAGGGGTCCGCCCCCGCGCGGGGCGCCGCCTCGCAGGCCAGCCTCGACTCCCTGCCCGCGCGCGCGGAGGAGGGACGGTCCAAGGGCGCGGTGGGGGCGCCCGTGACCCTCATCGAGATCTCCGACTTCCAGTGCCCGTTCTGCCGCCAGTGGACGGAGACCACGTACCGGCAGCTCGACAGCGCGTACATCGCCACGGGCAAGGTGCGGATGATCTTCGTGCACTACCCGCTCCCCAACCACGCGCGCGCCTACGCCGCCTCCGAGGCGTCGATGTGCGCCAGCGCGCAGGGCAAGTTCTGGCCGATGCACGACCGCCTCTTCGCCACGCAGCGCGAGTGGGGCGGCGCGGCGGACGCGGCGCAGCGCTTCGAGGGCTTCGCCAGCGACCTGAAGCTGGACATGGACGCCTTCCGCGACTGCACCGCCAACGACCGCGTGGCCGCGCTCATCCTAGGCGACGCCATGAAGGCCTCGGGCGCCGGCATCGGCGGCACCCCCGCCTTCATCGTCAACGGCAACAAGCTGCTGAACGGCGCCGTCACCTTTGCGCAGCTCAAGACGGAGCTGGACGCGGCGCTGGCGCCCAAGTAGAAAGCATCACACAGAGACACAGAGGCACGGAGAACAGCTCGTTCTCCGTGCCTCTGTGTCTCTGTGTGAGATTGCTTCTAGTGCTCGTCGCCGACGACGTAGGCGGAGACCAGGCGCTGCATGTCCAGGTACATGTGCTGCGTCACGCTCTCTTCCTCGCGCAGCAGGTCGATCAGCCGGTCGTAGCGGCTGAGGACGCTCTGCTGCACGTGCACCGTTTCATTGTGGAACGTGCCCTGGTCCGCGAACACCAGGCGGACGGGAACGGTGTGGCCCGGCGCTTCCGACATCGTGCCTCCGGCGTTGGGAACGGTCAACGGGCCCTCCTGAGGCCCGGGACCGAGAGGAAGAAGATCAGGGTGATGAGGATGGCCGAGACGACGCACCACTGGCACCACGCGTGGATCACCGCCGCCTCCAGGTAGGTGAGCCACCCGGAGAAGAGCACGCCCACGGCCGAGATGCCGAAGATGGCGAGCGCCACCCACCGCTCGTTCATGAAGCGCGGCTGCAGCCCCACGATGGCCAGCGCCAGGAGCGTGATGTACGCTCCCAGCCCCCACACGGCCACCGGCTGCCCCAGGAACACCGACCAGGGCGAGTTCTGAACCGTCTGGCACCCGCCGATGCTGCACTGGATGGCGCCCATCATCCCCCACTTGTACATGGAGAGGTAGAGCGACACGAAGAGCCCCAGCAGCGACAGCACGGCGATGCCCATGCGCGTGGCGGGCGGCGAGGGCTCGTCGTGCGCCTCCACGGGCAGCTCCGAGCGGCGCGCCGCCTCCGACGTCGTCACTGCGCGGCGGCGGGCGCCGGGGCGGCCGGCGCGGCGGCGGCCGGGGCCGGGGCGGAGCCGGTGGAGCCCGGGGCGATCTTCTCCAGCTCGGCCTCGAACGCGGCGTAGTTGGCCGGCACGCTCTGCAGGCGCTGGCCGTTCACGAAGATGGTGGGGGTGCCGCCCACGCCCAGCGACTCACCCAGCTTCACGCTCTCGGACACCTCGCGCGCGAAGCGGTCCGAGCGCAGGCACTCCTCGAAGCGGTCCGAGTCCACACCCGCGCCGCGGGCCATCTCGGTGAACATGGGGATGGGATCTTCTTCCGGGCTCCAGCGGGCCTGGTTGCTGAACAGGGCGCCGTGGTACTCCCAGAACTTCCCCTGCTCGTTGGCGCAGCGGGCCGCGCGCGAGGCGATGAAGCCGTTGGGGTGCATGGGGAGCGGGAAGTCGTAGAACACGTAGCGGGCCTTGCCCGTGTTCACCAGGCGCTCCTTGATCACCGGCTCCATGAAGGTGGCCCACTGGCCGCAGCCGGGGCACTGGAAGTCCGCGAACTCCAGGATGGTGAGGGGCGCGTCGGGGCGGCCGATGCTCATCCCCGGGAGGCGCTGGAGCTCCGCCGGGCTGATGTTGACGGCGACGGGTTCCTTGGCGGCGTTGGCGGCGGCGCGGCGCGTCTGCGTGAACAGGACCCCGGCGCCGGCGACGACGATGAGGCCCAGGAGCAGGTACAGGGGCGTGAGCGACGAGCGCTTCTTGGCCGCCGGGGCGGGTCGGGGCACGCTTCTTCCTCCGTGGGATTGTCGGATTGCAGCAGGGAGACCGCCGGGCACGGGTGCCCGCGGCCGTCCATGATAACGGATCGGCGCGCCACCGAGCAAGCGGACGCGCCTTGTAAACCAGGGGCGGAGCGCCGGTTCCGGCGCGCGCCCTCCACCCTTCGCGGACCCACGATGGACATCCGGCTCGTACGCGGCCGCAACCAGCGGCTCTGGATCTGGACCCTGGCGATCATCGCCCTCGCCCTGGCCGTGTGGGCCTCGGCCTTCGTGCTGGGCGACGCCACGGACCGCCCCGGCGTGCAGGTGGGCGCCAAGGCCAACTTCGGCGGGGAGCGCGCGCAGGTGGTCCCCATGCAGAGCGAAGACTTCTCCACCGCGCTCCCCCTGGAAGACCGCGAGCTGGGGCGCCTGCTGCGCGTCAACGGCACGGCCGAGAGCCGCACGGTGAGGAACGCCGTGTGGGTGCGCACCGCCAACCCGCGCCGCTGGATCCTGGTGCGCGTGGAGCCGGTGCCCAAGGGGCAGACGGTGAGGCAGCCCTACTTTCCCGGCAGCGCGGTGCAACTCCAGGGCTACCTGCAAAAGATCTCGCGCGCCGAGTTCGACGCGTGGATCGACTCGCTGGACGTGGGCCTTCCGCGCCCCACGCCGGGCGTGAAGTTCGGCGACCTGCCGGACAGCGGCTTCACCCGCATCGACTCGCTCTTCATCCGCGACTACTACATCTCGGTGCGCCCGGAGGCGGTGCGCGGCGGCCTGGCCCGTGCCCCCCGCGTAGCGACCCCGCCCCCGGCGCCGGCCCCGCGCCCCGCCGCGCCGCCCCCGGCCGCGGCCCCGCGCCGCGACTCGGTGCCGCGAGACACCGCCAGGCCCGCGCCGGCAACGGACACCACCCCGCCGCCGCCGGACTCCGCGGGATGAGGTGGACCCCTGGCGACCTGGACCGGCTGGAGCGCGCGATCATGGACGGCACACGCGTGCAGCTCTATCGCCGCGGCACGGAGCACATCGTGATCCCGGAGGACGTGCGCGCCCGCTACGGCCGCGACATCCTCCGCGCCCGCCGGGTAGCGACCGGCGAGAGCGACGAGTTCCCGCTGGATGAAGTGGAGCGGTTCGACATTCTGGACTAGGGCTCACACAGAGACACAGAGGCACGGAGACGACTTCTTCTCTGTGCCTCTGTGTCTCTGTGTGAGCCTAAACGGTTGCGGCGGCGAACTCGCGGGCGGCCTGGATGAAGGCCCAGAACAGGCGGCGGTTGGGGTCGCGCTGGTCCTCGGGAGACTCGGCCTCGCCGCGCTCCGGGTGCCACTGCACGCCGCAGATCCAGGCGTCGCCGGTGCCCTCGATCCCCTCCACCACGCCGTCGTCGGCCCAGGCGGAGGCGCGCAGGCCGCTCCCCAGCTCGTCCACCGCCTGGTGGTGGAAGGAGTTGATGAACAGGTCGTGGGTGCCCAGGATGGATGAAAGCTCCGTCTCTTCGGCGACGGTGGCCGGGTGCCAGCCCTTGTCCACGGGCGCCTCCTGCTCGTGCAGCCGACCTCCCTGCCGCGCGGAGGGGATGTCCTGGATCAGCGTGCCGCCCATCCCCACGTTCAGGAGCTGCATCCCGCGGCAGATGGCGAGCACCGGGATGCCGCGGCGCAGGGCGGCCTCCAGCGCGGCGAGCTCCATGGCGTCGCGCGCGGGGTTCACGGAGGTCACGGTGGGGTGCGGCGCCTGGCCGTAGCGCGCGGGGTCCACATCCTCGCCCCCCGTCAGCACCAGCCCGTGCGCCAGCCCCACGATCAGCTCCACCGACGCCAGGTCGTGCGACGGGGTCAGCAGCACGGACGCCCCCCCCGGCGCCTCCACCGCCGCGATGTACTGCGCGTTCAGCTTCACCCCCGGCAGCCCGTGCGACCCCGTGGGCGCGAGCGAGGTGGTGACGGCGATCAGCGGGCGCTCGAAGTTCTGCTCCACGGGACCTCATCCTTTCACTTCGTTCCCTTGGGCGGCCTCGGGAGCCGCGCGATCCTGGATGAAGCGTGAGCAAACCCGGGGCCGGTGCTTCTCTCTGTGTCTCCGTGCCTCTGTGTGAGCCCCGCCGTTCATCCGCCCGGCCCGCTCCTTGTATACCCCTTCCCGCATATGGCAAAGAAAGCGACCCAAGAGCGGCCCTGGCGCCGCGTCGGCACGCCCGAGGAGGGGTTCGGCTACCTGCGCGGCGACGGCAAGCCGCTGCGGAGCCCCGCCGCGCTGGCGCGCATCCGCGCGCTGGTGATCCCCCCCGCGTGGACGGACGTGGAGATCTCGCCCGACCCCGACGCCAAGGTGCAGGTGACGGGGATCGACAAGGCGGGGAGGAAGCAGTACCGCTACAACGCGGAGTTCTCGGCCAAGCGCTCGCGGCGCAAGTACCGCAAGCTCATCGACCTGGCGCACTGCATCCCCCGCCTGCGCGAGGTCACGGCGGAGCACCTGGGGCGCGAAGGGGTGGGGCGGGAGCGGGTGCTGGCCACGGTGGTGAGGCTGATGATGCGCGGCGCCTTTCGCGTGGGGAGCGAGCGCTACGCCACCGAGAACAAGACCTTCGGGCTCGCCACCCTGCGCAAGAGCCACCTGCGCATCGACGGCGACAACCTGGTCTTCAGCTACCGCGGCAAAAAGGACGTGCACCAGCGCCAGGTGGTGGCCGATACGCCGCTGGTGGAGGTGATGAGGGAGATCCTTGAGCTGCGCGGCCCCCGCCTCTTCAAGTACCGGGACGAGGAGGGCCACATCCGCCCCGTTACCTCGCGCGACGTCAACGAGTACATCAAGGACATCGTGGGGAAGCGCTTCACCAGCAAGGACCTGCGCACCTGGGGCGGCACCGTGCGCGCCGCCACCGTGCTGGCCGAGCTGGGGCCGCCCAAAAACGCCAGCGAGGCGAAGAAGAACACCCTCCTCACCTGCAAGCTCGTGTCGGCGGAGCTGGGGAACACCCCGGCCGTGTGCCGCAGCTCGTACATCCACCCGGCCGTGTTCGAGCGCTACGAGCGCGGCCACACCATCGCGCCGCTGATGAGGAACGCAGAGCGCCCCGGCGAGGCGAGCCTGCCGGGGCGCTTCTACGCGGAAGAGGCCGCGCTCATGCGCTTTCTGGAGCGCCGGTCGTAACGGGGGCGGGCTCCAGCGTGGCCGGCTCCTCCCGCCGCGCGTCGGCGGGGATGGGGATCTCGTAGATGTAGTACATCTCGCCCACCCCCTCCTGCCGGATCAGCGACAGCGACACGTTGTACACGGGCACCCCGCCCGCCGTCTTGCCGCTGAAGGTGCCGTGGTGCGCGTGGCCGTGGAACACCACCGTGGCGCCGAAGCGGTCGATGGGCTCCGCCAGCCGGTCGTTCCCCAGGAAGGCGTGGATCGTCTCCGGCTCGCCCATCACCGTGTCCACGGTGGGCGAGTAGTGGAGGAGCACCACGCGGATGGGCGTGGCCAGGCGGCGCAGCGCGAACTCCAGCGTCTGCGCCTCCTCGATGGTGGTGCCCACGAACTCCTTGGTGGCCGCCTCGCCGAACGCCGTGAGCGTCCAGCGGCCGAAGCCGCCCATGAACCCCTTGACCCCCGCGATCCCCACGTGCTCGTTGAGCTCGAACGGCTCCGCGCCCAGCAGGTGGATGCGGTCGTTCTCGCGCAGCAGCGCCTTCGCCTCCTCCACCCGGCCGGACTCGTGGTCGTGGTTCCCCAGCACGGCCAGGATGGGGATGCGCACGTCGGCCAGCTCGCCCAGCACCACCCTGATCTCGGGCGGGGTGCCGCGGCGCGTGAGGTCGCCGGCCAGCAGGAGGACGTCCGCCTCCTCGTTGACGCGCGCGAAGTGCTCGCGGTACTTCCCCACGTCTTCCACGCCGCAGTGGAAGTCGCCCACCGCGGCGATGCGCACCACGTCCGGGCGCGGGTCCGTCCTGCGCCGCCGCTCTTCCCTCAGCCGTGCCTCGTCACCGGCAGCCGTCATCCGTCACTCCTCCGCCGCAGGGTCGGGTGTTTCGTGCGCCGCCTCCTGCTCTTCCGTGGAAGCACGCTCGTCCCACACGTCCGCCGCTTCCAGCGCCAGCACGGCGGGGTGCTTCTCCATCGCGCGGATCAGCGTCTCGCGCTCGTCGTGGAAGCCCCACTCGTTCACGTCGATGGCGAACGAGAAGCGCGAGATCAGGGTGCCGCGCGAAAGGTCGTGCGCCTCCCCCTCGGCCGGGCGCCGGTGGGCGTCCTGGCGGGCCTTCTCCAGCAGCTCGTCCAGCACCCAGGTGGGCACCTGGTCGCTGTAGCCGGGATACACGTAGCGGAACATCTGCACCTGGGCCAGCAGCAGCGGCCAGTGCTCGGCCGTCTTGTCCACCAGGCGGCGCCAGTCCATCAGGTGGCCCTTGCACAGGATCAGGTGGGCGATGTCCGCCATGTCCTGCCGGTGCCGCTCGTTGATGAACAGCCGGTGCCAGATCAGCTCCTCCACCGGCGCCACGCGCACGGGGGTGGCGGCCAGGATGGCGGGCGACGAGTGCTCGAACCAGTCGCGGTCGATCAGCGCCAGCCCGTTCCCCATCCCGTAGATGATGTCGATGAAGTACGGGTCGTCCAGCGCCTTGGCCAGCCAGTGGCCCTGCTCCAGCCGGCTGCGGAAGGCCGCCTTGCGCAGCACCTCCATCGCCTGGATGACGGCGGCGGGCTCGCAGAACAGGTCCAGGTCCTTGGTCTGCCGGTAGATGCCGGTGTGCTCGTAGATGGCGTACGCACCCGCCACCACGTAGGGCACGCCCGCCTCGTTGAGCGCGTTGAGGGCCCGCTTGTAGATCTCCCGCTCCGCCTCCTGGATCCAGAAGCCACCGTGGGTGATGGACTTCTGCTCCTCCTTGGAGAGCTTTCCCATGCGGGGAAGGCGTACGGGATCCGGCTCGGTCTTGGCCATGTGTTCTCTCGGTTGGTCGTCGGTGACGGCGACAAGGCAAGGATCAGGCCCGCCCCGCCCCTTGCCCTGGCGCGCCCCGCGGGCCGACATTTGGGGCGCCCGCTCCACGCGTCCCCCGTTCCCCGCCGCGCCCATGCTGGACGACCTGAAAGACCTTTTCTCCCGCTCGTGGGCCTCGTTCCTGGAAGAGGCCTCGCGCCGCGAGCCCGCGGACGAGGTGGCGGGCCTTCTCGCCTCCATGCGCCGCGAGATGGTGGACGCCCGCGCCGCCCTGCCGCTGTACGAGAAGAACGTGCAGGCCGCCACCGCCGAGCTGGAGCGCGAGCGCCGCGCCCTGGACGACGCCGTGCGCCGCGGCGGGATGGCCGCCCGCATCGGCGACGCGGAGACGGTGCGCGTGGCCGAGGAATTCGCGGAGCGCCACCGGATGCGCGTGGCCGTACTGGAGGAAAAGGCCCGCGCCGCCGACGCCGAGCTGCAGCTTCGCCGCCGCGAGTCCGACGAGATGATGAAGCGCTACAAGGAGGCCGACGCCAACCGCTTCATCCTCGTCTCCGAGCTGCGCCGCCGCGGCGTCCATGCCCAGCTCGACCCCGCGCCGCCGCGCCCCGACGTGGAAGACCAGCTCGCCGAGCTGAAGCGGAGGATGGGGCAGGGATAAGGGGCTCACACAGAGGCACGGAGGCACAGAGAAGAACTTCTCCTCTGTGCCTCCGTGTCTCTGTGGGAGCCCCGCTTTTTAGAACCAGTCGCGGTCGCGGCGGTTCCGGTAGTTGCTGTCGTAGCCGCCTGCCTGGTCGGCGTTGTAGTACGGGTCGTTGTTCAGACCCTGGCCGTAGCCCTGGTACGAGCGGTAGCTCTCGTCCTGCCGGTCCAGCCGGTCGGAGGAGAGGCGGTTGCCGCGGTCGCCGCGGTTGATGTCGGTGCGCTCCATCCCCTGCGCGCCGAAGGCGAAGCTGCTGTCGTAGCCGCCCCGCCCCATCATCCCGCGGTTCATGTTGTTGTTGCCCTCGTGGCCGCGCATCACGCGGAAGGGGGTGTGCTGCTGGCGGTCGCCGAACGGGTCGCCGTTGTCCGTCTGGTTGCGGCCCTGGTAGTTCCGGTCGTACCCCATCCCCGCGCCGCCGGCGGCGTAGCCACGGTCGTACCCGGTGTTCATCCGCCCCGCGCCGTAGCCGCGGTCGTAGTTCATGGAGGCGCGGCCCATCTCGTCGCGGTCGCCCGCGCCGTAGCCGTAGCCCAGGTCGCGGCCCAGGCCGCCGTTGACGTTGCCGCCGGGGGTGCCGCGGTAGGTGAAGTCGCGGTCGTAGTCGTTCTGCATGGGGCGGCCCATGTTGTTGCCCATCTGGCCGCCGGCGCCGTACGAGTCGCCGTTCCAGCCGCCGGTGGCGCGGCCCGCGTTGTAGTCCGTGCGGTCGTAGCCGCCGCGGTTCTGCATGTGGTCCATCCCCTGGCGCATCGCGTTCCCGGCGCGGTCGGCCAGGTTGCGGGCACGGCCGCCCAGGTTGTTCATGCCGCGGTTCCCGTTGTCGTTGCGGTCCCAGATCGCCATGTGACCCTCCGTTTCGTGGTCCCCACCGGGCCCGCGGAAGGCGGGCCATGCTTGGTCCAAGGAGCGGCGTGGGGGTGCAATCTCCGTTCCACGCACCGGGTTGCGTGGGCCACGGCGAGGGGACAGGTTACAGCGCTCGGGCGCGGCGCTCTTCCCGCTCCCCGCTCCCCATCACCCGCTCCCGCAGTCACCATGGACCGGTCCGTCGTCTCCGTGCTCCGCGCACACCCGCTCCTCCGCTCGCTGAGCACCGAGGAGCTCGCCCTTCTCGCCGCGCACGCGCACACCAAGCAGTGCCCGGCCGGCGCGTACGTGTTCCGCGAAAGCCAGCCGCGCCGCGCGTTCGGCATCCTGGTGCGGGGGCGCGTGCAGATCGTGAAGGGCTTCCAGGGGCGCCCGCAGGTGCTCCACGTCCTTTCCGAGGGCGAGTCGTTCGGCGAGGGGAGCCTGCTGGACGACTACCCGCACTCCACCAGCGGTGTGGTGACCGAGGACGCGGAGCTGGTGGAGATCCCCCGCTCGGCGGTGGACGTGATCGCCGCGGACAACCCGCTGCTGTACGGCAAGCTGGTGACGGCGGCGGCGCAGGTGATCTCGTCGCGGCTGCGCTACGCCAACGCGCTGCTCAGCGGGCGCGGGAGCGGCTACCTCTCCGGCGAGCTGCGCACGGAGCACGACCTGCTGGGCGAGCGGCAGCTCTCGGTGGACCTGTACTACGGGGTGCAGACGCTGCGGGCCACGGAGAACTTCCCCATCACGGGGATCCCCGTCTCCCAGTACCCGCACCTCATCCACGCGCTGGCGGCCATCAAGGAGGCCGCGGCGCTCGCCAACCGCGAGCTGGACCTGCTCCCGGCGGAGGTGGCGGACGCCATCGTGCGCGCCTGCCGCGAGATCCGCGACGGGCGGCTTCACGAGCAGTTCGTGGTGGACGTGGTGCAGGGCGGGGCGGGGACCTCCACCAACATGAACGCCAACGAGGTGATCGCCAACCGCGCCCTGGAGCTGCTGGGGCACCGCAAGGGCGAGTACGACTTCGTGCACCCCAACAACCACGTCAACCTCAGCCAGAGCACCAACGACGTGTATCCCACCGCCCTCAAGCTAGCCGGGCACTGGGGGATCGACGAGCTGATCAGGGCGCTGGGCGAGCTGCGCGACGCCTTCTTCGCCAAGGGCGCCGAGTTCGCGGACGTCCTCAAGATGGGGCGCACGCAGCTCCAGGACGCGGTGCCCATGACGCTGGGCCAGGAGTTCAACGCCTTCGCCGTCACCATCGGCGAAGACATGGACCGGCTGCGCGAGGCGTCCGCGCTGATCCGCGAGACCAACATGGGCGCCACGGCCATCGGCACGGGGATCAACAGCGACCCGCGCTACGCCGGCCTGGTGTGCACCCGCCTCTCCGAGGTCACGGGGCTGGAGCTGAAGACGGCGCCCGACCTCATCGAGGCCACGGCGGACACGGGCGCCTTCGTGCAGGTGTCCGGCGTGCTGAAGCGGGTGGCGGTCAAGCTCAGCAAGATCTGCAACGACCTGCGGCTCCTCTCGTCCGGGCCGCGCACCGGTTTCAACGAGATCAACCTGCCGGCCATGCAGCCGGGCTCCTCCATCATGCCGGGCAAGGTGAACCCGGTGATCCCGGAGGTGGTGAACCAGGTGTGCTTCCAGGTGGTGGGCAACGACCTCACCATCACCATGGCGGCCGAGGCGGGGCAGCTCCAGCTCAACGTGTTCGAGCCGGTGATCGGCTTCAACCTGTTCCAGTCCACCGACATGCTCACCCGCGCCGCCATCGTGCTGCGCGAGCGGTGCATCGTGGGCATCACCGCCAACCGCGAGCGCCTGCGCGCCATGGTGGAGAACTCCATCGGCCTTGTCACGGCGCTGGTCCCCTACATCGGCTACGAGCGCTCCACCGCCGTGGCGCTGGAGGCGCTGCAGACCGGCGCCAGCGTGTGCGACCTGATCTGCGAAAAGGGCTGGGTGTCGCGCGTGGAGCTGGACGAGATCCTCTCCCCCGAGAAGATGACGCAGCCGCGCCCCATGCCCCACCCGGTGGAAGGCGTGTGACACCGGGCTCACACAGAGGCACGGAGACACAGAGAGAGGTCCCCGGAGCGCCCCTCGTGCGGTTCGACTCGTTCGATCCGCTGCGGGGGGCGCGCTCGTTCCGCTTCTCGGGGTTCCGGCGGGTGGTGCGGGCGGAGCGCGTGGAGGAGGTGCGCGGGGTGCTGGCGGAGGTGGAGGCGGCGACGGCGGAGGGGCTGCACGCGGCGGGGTTCGTGGCGTACGAAGCGGCTCCGGCGTTCGATGCGGCGCTCGCCACCCGCGCGCCGCAACCCGGGCTTCCGCTCGCCTGGTTCGCGCTCTTCGAGGCGCGCGAGGAGGCGGACCCGGAGGCGCAGGCGGAGGGCGGGTTCGAGCTGGGGGAGTGGGAGATCGGGACGGCGGAGGCGGAGTACCACGCGCGCGTCGCGGCCATCCGCGAGCTGATCGCTGCGGGGGACACGTACCAGGCCAACTACACCGTACGCCTGCGCGCCCCGTTCAGGGGCGACCCGGCGGCGCTCTACGCGCGCCTCTGCCGCGCGCAGCGCTCCGCCTTCTGCGCGTACCTGGAGGTGGACGGGCGGGCGATCGTCTCCGCGTCGCCCGAGCTCTTCTTTCGCGTGGCGGGCGGGGAGCTGGAGCTGCGGCCGATGAAGGGCACCCGCCCCCGAGGCCGCTTCCCCGCGGAGGACGCGGCGCTGGCGGCGGAGCTGCGCGCGTCGCCCAAGGAGCGCGCGGAAAACCTGATGATCGTGGACCTGCTGCGGAACGACGCGGGGCGCGTGGCGGAGTTCGGGAGCGTGCGGGTGGATCGTCTCTTCGAGGCGGAGCGCTACGAAACCGTCCACCAGCTCACCTCCACCATCGGCGCGCGGGTGGGCGCGGACCTCCCCGACCTCTTTGGCGCGCTCTTCCCCTGCGGCAGCGTGACGGGGGCGCCCAAGGTGCGGACGATGGAGATCCTGGCCGCCGCCGAGGACGAGCCGCGCGGCGTGTACTGCGGCGCCATCGGCTTCGCGTCGCCCGGGGAGGCGGTGTTCAGCGTGGCGATCCGCACGGTGGTGGTGGACCGCGCCGCCGGCCGCGCGGAGCTGGGCGTGGGGAGCGGGATCACCTGGGACTCGGACGCGGCGGCGGAGTACCGCGAGTGCCTGGACAAGGCCGCCTTCACCCGCCACCCCCCCAACGACTTCCGCCTCCTCGAAACGCTGCTGTACGAGCCCGGCCCCGGCTTCTTCCTCCTGGACGGCCACCTGCGCCGCATGGCCGGCTCCGCCGCGTACTTCGGCTTCCGCTTCGACCGCGCGGAGGCCGCCCGCGCGCTCCACCGCCACCTCCGCGACGGCCCCCAGCGCATCCGCCTCCTCCTGGACCGCTCCGGCGAGCTCGCGGTCGAGTCCGCGCCGCTGGACGCCGTGCCCGCCACCGCACGCGTGGCCATCTCCACCGAGCCGGTGGACAGCCGCGACCCGCTCCTCTTCCACAAGACCACCCGCCGCGCCCCGTACGACCGCCGCCGCGCCGCGCGCCCCGACTGCGACGACGTCCTGCTGGTCAACGAGCGCGGCGAGCTCACCGAGTCCACCCTCGCCAACCTCGTCGTCCGCCTGGACGGCGCCCTCTGCACGCCCCCGCTCGACAGCGGCCTCCTCCCCGGCGTCCTCCGCGCGCACCTCCTGGCCCGCGGCGACCTCCACGAGCGCGTCCTCCGCCCGGCGGACCTGGACCGCGCGGACGCCATCTACCTGATCAACTCCGTCCGCAGGTGGCGTCCCGCTGAGTGGGTGCGGTAAAAGCGAACTCACACAGAGGCACGGAGACACGGAGAGAAACACTCCTCCGTGTCTCTGTGCCTCTGTGTGAGCCCGCAGTTTACCTTATCTTGCAAATGAGCGACGATCCATTCACCGCCCAGCCCTGTGCCGCATGCACCTCCCCAAGCTCCTCCTCGCGCTCGCCCTCGCCTCCACCGCGTCCGCCTGCTCGCCCGGGTACGTGCTGCGCGCGAGCTGGGAAGAGGCCAAGATCCTCGCGCGGCGGCGCCCCATCGCGCGCATCGTGGCGGACTCGGCCACGGACCCGGAGACGCGGCGCAAGCTGGTGGTGGTGCAGGACGCGCGCGTCTTCGCCCGCGACTCGCTGGGGCTGGAGGCGGGGAAGAGCTACACGCTGTTCACCCGCGTGAAGTCGGACACGCTGGCGATGGTGCTCTCGGCGGCGCACAAGGACCGCTTCCAGGCGCACACCTGGTGGTTCCCCATCGTGGGGCGCGTGCCGTACAAGGGGTTCTTCGATCCCCAGGACGCCGCCGAGGCCGCGGAGAAGCTGGAGCGGCAGGGCTTCGACACCTACGTGCGCCCCACCGCGGCGTTCAGCACGCTGGGGTGGTTCAACGACCCGCTGCTCTCCACCCTGCTGCGCTACGACGAGGTGTCGCTGGGCAACACGGTGATCCACGAGCTCACCCACAACACCTTCTTCGCGCCGGGGCAGGTGGCGTTCAACGAGAGCTTCGCCAGCTTCGTGGGCGGGCGCGGCGCCATCCACTTCTTCTGCGCGCGCGAGGGTGCCGCCAGCCCCCGCTGCCGCGAAGCCGCCGCCTCGTGGGACGACGACGTGGTGTTCGGGGAGTTCCTGGATGGCCTGGTGGACGAGCTGGAGGCCGTCTACGCCCGCGCGGAGCTCACCCGCGCGGACAAGCTGCGCGAGCGCGAAGCCGTCTTCACCCGCGCCCGCCAGCGCTTCACGGCCGAGGTGCAGCCGCGCTTCAAGGCCGGCTCGTTCGCCGGCTTCACGCGCGGCCCGCTCAACAACGCCACGCTCATCTCCCGCCGCATCTACTACGACCGGCTGGAGCTGTTCGACCGCGTGTACCGCTCGCGCGGCGGCGACCTGCGCCGCACCATCGCGGACATCACGGCCGCCGCGCGCGCCAACCGGGCAGACCCGTACGCGGCCGTGGCGGCGCTGGCGCCCTAGATGGAAGGGCGCACCGCGTGATGGGGTAGCAGGATCGACGCTGATCCGCGCGCTTGCGGGCGACTGAAGTCGCGGCAACAACTACACGAAGTCCCCCTGCGGGGACTACACACCTCCCGCGGATGCTGGAAGAGCAGTCCGCGGAGGCGGACTTCGTGCGGTTGTTGCCGCGAGTTCACTCGCCAGGCCGCCGGTGCCGCCTGCGCGGATTGAGCCGTCGGTCCGAACAGGAACCGTGTAGTCCCCGCAGGGGGACTTCGTGTAGTCGTTGCAGCGGTTTCAACCGCCCGCCCTGAATTCGTTGTGCGGGGCGGGCGGCGCGATTACCTTCCACCTTCCCCGCAAACCTCTGTTCCCAGCAGAAGGCCCCATGAGCACTTCCCCCCGCGTACGCATCTTCCAGGTCGCGCTCACCGCGCTCTGCGCCGCCAGCATCGTGCAGTCGCTGATCGGGGTGGTGCGGCCGCAGGTGATCTCCGCGCACCGGCAACTGCTCAACGCGGCGCTCTCCTCGTCCGCGGGCGTCAACCTGGGGAAGCTCGGCACCCCCGCGGCCGAGCTGTACGTGGAGGGGCTGGTGTGCGTGGCCGCGGTGGGGCTCGCGCTGGCGCTGGTGTGGCGCGCGGGGGCACGGGCGGAGACGCGCGCGCTGGCGCTGCTGCTGTCCACCGCGTTCTTCCCCGCGTACATCGTGGCGCGGGCGGGAGTGCCGTACTCCGCGGTGATCGTGGTGCAGAGCGCCATCCAGTGGGTGTACCTGGGGGCGTTCATCCGCTTCGCCGCGCTCTTCCCCCACCCGCTCACGCTGGCGGACCTGGAAGCGGCCGACCGTGTGCGTGCGGAGCGCCGGGGGCGTGTGGCCAGGCCCGTGAGCCGCGCGCGGCGGGCGCTGCTGAGCCCCGCGGCCGTGTGGGGCGGCGCGGCGGCGGCGGGTGCCGCGGCGGGGGTCGGCACGGCGACGGGGCAGCTTTTCTGGCACGTGGCGCTGGTGCCGCTGATGCTGTGGACGCTGTACCGCGGCGTGGGGCTGCTGCGCGCCAGCTACGCCGTGGCCGATCCGGTGGGCCAGCGCCGCATCCTGTGGGTGGTGCAGGGGCTGTACTCCATGGTGTGGCTGGGCGTGGTGATGCTGGGCGCGATGGGGTACGGGATGGTGATGGGCGGGCGTGCGGCCACGTCCGGCGTCCCGGCGTCGGAGATGGAGGTCTCGTCGCACGTGCTGGTGGCCACCAACATCAGCCAGTCGCTCTCGGTGCTGGTGATGGTGGTGTGCCTCGCCTTCGCCATCTTCTTCCAGGGCGCGCTCGACCCGCGCCTCGCCCTCAAGCGCACCACGGTGTACGCCATGATGGCGGTGAGCGGCGCACTTCTCTTCGCGGTGGTGGAGAACGTGGCCTCGTCGTTCATCGTGCAGGTGCTGCACCTGTCGGAGGGGCTGGGCGCGGCGGTGGCGGGCGGCGTGGTGGCGCTGGGGTTCAACCCGGTGCGCACCTGGCTCACGCGGCGGGTGGAGAACCGCCTGGGCGGCGCGTTCGCGGACGACGCGCCCGCGGAGCTCACGGGCGAGGTCGCGCACGCGTAGAGCCCGTGCGGGGTTGTCAATCGGGGGCGGTGGAATAGATTGGGAGTGGCAACAGGCCGCCGCCGCGGGAATCCCCCGCGGCGGCGGCCCGATTTTCAGCGACCGGGAAGACCATGAGCAGCGAGCAGAAGAGCGGCAGCTACCACGCCGCCGAGGTGGAGCGGAAGTGGCAGGCGCGCTGGGACGAGCGGGGGACGAACACGTGGACGGCGGAGGAGCTCCGCTCCGCCGAGCGTCCCTTCTACAACCTGATGATGTTCCCCTACCCGTCGGCCGAGGGGCTTCACGTGGGGAACATCTACGCCTTCACGGGCGCCGACGTCTTCGGCCGCTTCAAGCGGCTGCAGGGGTACGACGTGTTCGAGCCGATCGGCTTCGACGCCTTCGGCATCCACTCGGAGAACTTCGCGCTCAAGCAGGGGATCCACCCCGGCGAGCTGATCCCGCGCAACGTGGAGCGCTTCACGCGCCAGTTGCGCCGCGTGGGCTTCATGTACGATTGGAGCCACACGGTAGACACCACCACGCCGGACTACTACCGGTGGACGCAGTGGATCTTCCTGCAGCTTTACAAGGGCGGGCTGGCGGAGAAGAAGGAGGCCGCGGTCAACTGGTGCCCCAACTGCAACACCGTGCTCGCCAACGAGCAGGTGGTGGGGGGCGAGTGCGAGCGCTGCGGCACGGCCGTGGAGATGAGGTTCCTCAGCCAGTGGTTCTTCAAGATCACCCAGTACGCCGGCAAGCTGCTGGAGAACCTGAAGCACATCGACTGGTCTGACACCACGCGCAAGGCGCAGGAGAACTGGATCGGCCGCAGCGAGGGGGCCGAGATCCGCTTCCCCATCGTGGGGCAGGACGCGGGCGAGCCGCTGGCCGTCTCCGTCTTCACCACGCGGCCGGACACGCTGTTCGGGGCCACCTACATGGTGCTGGCCCCCGAGCACCCGCTGGTGGACCGCATCACCACCGGTGAGCGGCGCGCCGAGGTGGACGAGTACCGCCGCCAGGCCACCGCCACCGACCTGGTGTCGCGCAAGAAGACGGACAAGACCAAGACCGGCGTGGACACGGGCGCCCGCGCGCTCAACCCGGCCAGCGGCGAAGAGATCCCCGTGTGGATCGCGGACTATGTGCTGATGGAGTACGGCACGGGCGCCATCATGGCCGTGCCCGGGCACGACGAGCGCGACTTCGAGTTCGCCACCAAGTTCGGCCTCCCCATCCGCCGCGTGGTGGCGGGCGAGGGCGACGACGGCGACACGCCGCTCACCGAGGCGTACTCGGGCACGGGGCGCCTGGTGAACTCCGGCCGCTTCACGGGGCTGGAGGTGGAGACGGGGAAGATGGCCATCACCGACCCTGCTCTCGCAGCAGGGGGCGGGCACCTCGCGCGTCAACTACCGGCTTCACGACTGGACGATCTCGCGCCAGCGCTACTGGGGCCCGCCCATCCCCATCCTGTACTGCGACGAGTGCGGCACGGTGCCGGTGCCGGAGGACCAGCTCCCCGTGCTGCTGCCGGCCATCGAAGACTTCAAGCCGGACGCCTCGGGCGTGTCGCCGCTGGCGCGCCACGAGGAGTGGTACCTCACCGACTGCCCCTCGTGCGGCGGCCGGGCCCGGCGCGAGACCGACGTGTCCGACACGTTCCTGGACTCGTCGTGGTACTTCCTGCGCTACCCGTCCGCGGGGAACGAGCAGGTGCCGTTCGACGCGGAGATCACCAAGCGCTGGCTCCCCGTGAACAGCTACATCGGGGGCAACGAGCACGCGGTGCTCCACCTGCTCTACGCGCGCTTCGTCACCATGGCGCTCAAGGACCTGGGGCACATCGACTTCGAGGAGCCGTTCACCCGCTTCCGGGCGCACGGGCTGATCGTGAAGGAGGGCTCCAAGATGTCCAAGTCGCGCGGCAACGTGGTGGTGCCGGACGACTACATCGCCGAGTGGGGCGCGGACACGTTCCGCACTTTCCTGATGTTCCTGGGGCCGTACCAGGAGGGGGGCGACTTCCGCGACGCGGGGATCTCGGGGCCGTACAACTTCCTCAACCGCCTGTGGGACGCGGTGCTGTCGGCCGAGGACCGCCCGATCGACCCGGCGGTGGAGCAGAAGCTCCACGCCACGATCAAAAAGGTGACGGACGACCTGGAGGTGCTCTCGTACAACACCGCCATCGCGGCGATGATGGAGTACCTCAACGCCGTGCGCACGGGCGGCCGCACCCCGGAGCGCGCGGCCGTGGACCCGCTGGTGCGCCTGGTGGCCCCCTTCGCGCCGCACCTGGCCGAGGAGCTGTGGGAGAGGGCGGGGCACACCGGCTCCATCTTCGACGAGGCGGAGTGGCCCGGCTACGACCCCGCCAAGACCATGGCGGACACGGTGGAGTTCGTGGTGCAGGTGAACGGCAAGGTGCGCGCGCGCATGCCCATGCCCCGCGGCATCACCGAGACGGACGCCCGCGCCGCCGCCGCGGCCGACGAGAACGTCCAGAAGTTCATGGAGGGGAAGGAGGTGAGAAAGGTGATCTTCGTCCCGGACCGGCTCGTGAACCTGGTAGTCGGGTAAGCTCACACGGAGGCACAGAGATGAAGTCGTCTCTGTGCCTTTGCTTTGCGGAGCGGTGTGTGTATGTTGCGAAACAGCCTCGACACACAACCCCTGGGCCGCCATGAGAAGCAGCTTTCAGGCTCCGCCGGTTCATCTGATCCTGCGCGCGTACCCGCCTGCTCCCGCGCGCGTGGGGCTGTGGTATCGCCCGCTCCCGTTCCGGCTGGTGGCGGCGGCGCTCTCGCTGGCTGTCTTCTGGGGGATCGCTCCCTGGTCGTTCTGGGTGCCGCCGCACTATCCGTGGCCGGTGCTCTGCTTCGGCACGGGGGCGTACCTGGCCCTCTGGTTCTCGCGCCGGTACCGGGTGAGGTGGTTCGCGGGTCAGTGCCCGCGCTGCTCCCGCGACCTGGAACTGCCGCGCGGCGCCGCCATCAACCTGCCGCATGCGCTCACCTGCTTCCACTGCCACTTCGAGCCGCGCCTCGAAGCCTTCACCGAGGCGGAGGAGGAGCGCATCTCGGTGGACGAGGGCCACAACCTGCGCCACGTGCGCTCCGAGTGCACGGGCAACTGGGCCGAGGTCGCCTTCTACCGCCAGCCCTACCTGGCCTGCAGCACCTGCGGCGCCCGCCACCACGCCACCCCCGCCCTCCGCCGCGCCGCCGACGAGGAGAACGAGACCGGCCGCCTCCTCGAAGAGCTGGCAGACGAGGGCCGCTACCTCTGCTGAAAAGAAGGCTCACACAGAGGCACAGAGATTGGTTCATCTCTGTGCCTCTGTGCCTCTGTGTGAGCCCCGTCTTTTAGAAGCCCACCCGCATCCCCAGGTTCTTCGCCAGGAACGCCCACCGGTCAGCGGCTTCCTCGATCTGCATCTGCGTGGGCTTGCCCGCACCATGCCCCGCGCGCGTCTCGATGCGGATCAGCACGGGCGCCGGGCCCGCCTGAGCCGCCTGCATGGCCGCCGCGTACTTGAACGAGTGGCCCGGCACCACGCGGTCGTCGTGGTCGCCCGTGGTCACCAGCACGGCGGGGTAGCGCGTGCCGGGCTTGATGTTGTGGAGCGGCGAGTACGCGTAGATCGCCGGGAAGAGCGCCGCGTCCTCGGGCGAGCCGTAGTCCGAGGTCCACGCCCACCCGATGGTGAACTTGTGGAAGCGCAGCATGTCCATCACCCCCACCGCGGGGAGCGCCGCGCCGAACAGGTCCGGGCGCTGGTTGAGCACCGCGCCCACCAGCAGCCCGCCGTTGGACGCGCCGGAGATCGCCAGCTTGGCCGGCGACGTGTACCGCTGCGCCACCAGGTGCTCCGCCGCGCCGATGAAGTCGTCGAAGACGTTCTGCTTCCGCTCCTTGGTGCCCGCGGCGTGCCACTCCTCGCCGTACTCGCTCCCACCGCGGATGTTGGCCACGGCGTACACGCCGCCCATCTCCAGCCACACCGCCACGCTGGCCGCGAAGCCGGGGGTGACCGCGGAGTTGAAGCCGCCGTACCCGTAGAGCAGGGTGGGGTTGTTGCCGTCCAGCGCCATCCCCTTGCGGTGAGTGACGAACATGGGGACGCGCGTGCCGTCCTTGCTCTGGAAGAAGAGCTGGCGCGTCTCGTACTGGCTGGCGTCGAAGCCCACGCGCGGCGCCCACACCACGCCCGAGCGCCCCGTGCGCACGTCGTGGCGGTACACCGTGTTCGGGCTCAGGTACGACGCGAAGGAGTAGAACAGCTCCGGGTCGTCCGCGTCGCCGCTCACGCCGCCCACCGAGCCCAGGCCCGGGAGCTCGATGTCGCGCACCAGGGTGCCGCTCTTCTCGAAGATGCGCACCCGCGAGGCCGCGTCGTGCATGTACTGCGCGACCAGCCGCCCGCCGGCCATGGTCACGTTGCTCAGCGCGTCCGGCCCCTGCGGCACCACGGTGCGCCAGCGGTCGCGCGCCGGCGTGCGCAGGTCCACGGCGATCACGCGCCCGCGCGGCGCGTCCTGGTCCGTCTGGAAGAAGAAGAGCGGGCCGTCGTTCCCCACGTAGCTGTAGTCCGCGTCGAAGTCGTCCATCACGCGGGCGATCTGCGCGTCCAGGCGCGGGTTGGCGGCGCTGCCCAGGTCCTTGATGTGCACGCGGTTGCGGCGGTCCGTGCCCTGGGTGACGTTCACCACCAGGTAGCGCCCGTCGTCGGTCACGAAGCCGCCGAAGCCCCAGTCCGGCTGGTCCGTGCGCTCGTACACCAGCACGTCGGCGGTCTGCGGCGTGCCCAGGCGGTGGTAGTAAAGCTTCTGGTTGCGCACCGTGGAGGTGAGCGCGTTGCCCGTGGGCTCCGGGTAGCGCGCGTAGAAGAAGCCGCGCCCGTCGTGCGTCCAGCTTATCCCCGAGAACTTCACCCACTTCACCCGGTCCGGCAGGTCGGTGCCCGTGGCCACGTCGCGCACCCGCAGCTCCTGCCAGTCAGACCCGCCGGACGACACGCCGTACCCCAGCCGCCGCCCGTCCTCGCTCACCGAGATGGCGGAGACGGCCATGGTGCCGTCCTGCGACAGGGTGTTGGGATCGAGCACCACGCGCGGCTCGCCCGTGAGCGACGCGGCGGTGTAGAGCACCGACTGGTTCTGCAGGCCGTTGTTCTTCCAGAAGAAGTACCGCCCGGCGCGCTTGAAGGGCGTGCCGTACCGTTCGTAGTTCCAGAGCTGCGTGAGCCGCCCGATGATGCGGGAGCGCTCCGGGATCGCCTGCAGGTACGCGTCGGAGATGCGGTTCTGGGCCGTGATCCAGGCGCGGGTCTCCGGGGCGTCCGTGTCCTCCAGCCAGCGGTACGGGTCGGCCACGCGCGTGCCGTGGAACACGTCCACCTGGTCGGCGCGGCGCGTCTCCGGGTACTGCAGCCCCTGTGCGCCGAGCGCCGCCGGCACGACGGCCGCCGCGAGCACCCAGAGCACACCACGGTGAAGAGATGGCTTCATGGCTCCCATCAGGTCGGGTGAGGATTGTGTGAGGAGATCCCCCCAGCATACACCTGTTTGCCAGGCGCTGCAACCAGCCCCCTCTTCTCTGTGTCTCCGTGCCTCTGTGTGAGCCCTGTTTTCTCCGTAACCAGAACTGGATTTCTGTCAAGGGCTTCCGTTTCTGAGAAAACGGAATATGTTATTGGCTCCCCAGCGGGCCGGCTGCCCGCGACGCGGCGGATGCGCAGCGAGGGGGGTTGACGGACGGGTTGGGGCACGTTAAATTTGCGGTCCTTGTCGCGGGGTGGAGCAGCCTGGTAGCTCGTCGGGCTCATAACCCGAAGGTCGCGGGTTCAAATCCCGCCCCCGCTATAGCCCCAAACCCCGCCGCCGATGCCGGGCGGTTTTTTGTTGGGGAAGCCGGTACGGGGCCAGGTAGCTCAGTTGGTAGAGCATGCGACTGAAAATCGCAGTGTCGGGGGTTCGACTCCCTCCCTGGCCATCTGGTGTTGAAGAAGTCTGTACGCCTGTAGCTCAATTGGTAGAGCACCGGTCTCCAAAACCGGCGGTTGGGGGTTCGATTCCCTCCGGGCGTGTGCGGACAACAGCGATATGCCGCTATCGTCTAGGGGACTAGGACGCCGCCCTCTCACGGCGGAAACCGGGGTTCGAATCCCCGTAGCGGTACTGACGGACAAGCTCGGGACCCGGGCGTTGCTCGCGTAGCTCAGCCGGCAGAGCACTTCCTTGGTAAGGAAGAGGTCATGGGTTCGAGTCCCATCGCGAGCTTGTGTGGGAAACTTGAAAGCGATCGGCTCCCATCGTCTATCGGTTAGGACACGACCCTTTCAAGGTTGAGAGCGGGGTTCGACTCCCCGTGGGAGCGCTGGACACACGCGGGCATAGCTCAGTTGGTAGAGCGCAACCTTGCCAAGGTTGAGGTCGCCGGTTCGAGCCCGGTTGCCCGCTCTGAAGGGCCGGGGAGGAGTCCCCGGAGCAGTACCCAAGGGGCCGTAGCTCAGTCGGTTAGAGTGCCGGACTGTCACTCCGGAGGTCGCGGGTTCGAGTCCCGTCGGCCCCGCTTGAGATAAGCGAAGAGCGTTTTTGACAATTCGGGTTGGTGATGCCCGCCCTCCCGGGGCGGGTGGCAAGGGGCCGTAGCTCAGTTGGGAGAGCGCTTGAATGGCATTCAAGAGGTCAGGGGTTCGATTCCCCTCGGCTCCATAGTTTGGCGAGTACATGGTGGGGTGGCCGAGTGGCTAATGGCAGCAGACTGTAAATCTGCCGGGCTTCGCCCTACGTAGGTTCGAATCCTACCCCCACCACTTCGTGCAGGCCCGGGCGGTTAGCTCAGTTGGTTAGAGCGCCACGTTGACATCGTGGAGGTCACAAGTTCGAGTCTTGTACCGCCCACTGCCGGTGACTGTGTGCCGGGGCTGTAGCTCAGATGGTAGAGCGCTGCAATCGCACTGCAGAGGTCAGGGGTTCGATTCCCCTCAGCTCCACTTGTGACGGGAGAGCGCCACCGTAGCTCAGTGGTAGAGCACTCGATTCGTAATCGAGCGGTCGTCGGTTCAATCCCGACCGGTGGCTCTGTTCAAATCGCCGATCTGGCGTTAGTTTTTGGTCGCCGTGCGGGAGTAGCTCAGTTGGTAGAGCATCAGCTTCCCAAGCTGAGGGTCGCGGGTTCGAGCCCCGTCTCCCGCTTGCAAAACATAGCCCTCTGGTGTAATTGGCAACACGCCTGACTCTGACTCAGGAAAGTCCAGGTTCGATCCCTGGGGGGGCTACTTTCGGCTTCAGGTTGCGGGTTTGGAGAGGTGGGTGAGTGGCTAAAACCAACGGTTTGCTAAACCGTCCTGCCCAAAAGGCAGACGCGGGTTCGAATCCCGCCCTCTCCGCTCCGCGTTTGGACCGGTGTCCGAGTGGCTTAAGGAGCACGATTGGAAATCGTGTGGGGTGAATAGCCCTCGTGGGTTCGAATCCCACCCGGTCCGCTCGGTGGTCGCAGGTGGTTGTTTCGGGACGTGGCTCAGCCCGGTAGAGCACTCGCTTCGGGAGCGAGGGGTCGCCGGTTCAAATCCGGCCGTCCCGACTGTGTGCAGGATCTGGAGGCGTAGTCTAATTGGTAAGGCACCGCACTCGAAATGCGGCGGGCGCAAGCCTTTGGGGGTTCGAGTCCCTCCGCCTCCGTGCGATGTAGGAAAGACAGACGGCCCTGGTTCGCTTCGGCGAGCCAGGGCCGTTTTTCGTTTTGGGGGCTCACACAGAGGCACGGAGGCACAGAGGATAACCGGCGTCGTTGGTGCCCGGTGTGGGGCGCGCGCCGCACCGCCGGGGGATGAATCCCCCGGCTGGAGGAACGGGAAGCCCGCTGAAGCGGGCTCGCGGCGAGCCTGCTTCAGCAGGCTTCCCGTGGTTCCAGCGAGGGGCTTCAGCCCCTCGCGGGAGTTCGGGCTCACACAGAGGCACGGAGGCACAGAGAGGAGCCGATGCCGATCGCTTCGAGGAACGCCGTATCGTGGCTGGCCACGACCAGGGCTCCGTCGTAGGCGCGGAGGGCGGCTTCGAGGGCCTCCAGGGCGTCGAGGTCCAGGTGGTTGGTGGGCTCGTCCAGCACCAGGAGCGACGGGGGGCGCTCCCCGCCCAGCACGCAGGCGAGCGAGGCGCGCAGGCGCTGGCCGCCGCTGAGCGTGCCCACCGTCTGCAGCGCGGCGTGGTGGGAGAAGAGGAAGCGCGAGAGGGAGTACCGCGCCGCCGTCGCGTCCATGCGCGGATGGAACGAGTGGAAGTTCTCCAGCACCGTGCGCGCGGGGGCCAGCGGCGCGCCGTGCTGGTCCAGGTACGCAACTTCGTCGTCCGGCAGGCGGCGCACGGTGCCGGAGTCGGGTGAGAGGCGGCCGAGCAGCACGCGCAGCAGCGTGGTCTTGCCGCTGCCGTTGGGGCCCACCAGCGCAACGCGCTCCGGGCCCGCGATGCGCAGCGACACCCCGTCCAGCACCGGGTGGGCGGCGCCGGGGAAGCTCACCGTCACGTCTTCCATCTCCAGCACGACGCGGCCAGCGGCGAGGCCGGTGGTGGCGAGTTCGAAGCGGGGGCGCTCCCGCTCCTCCACGCGCTGGCGGGCCTCCCGGGCGCGGGCGCGGCGCTCCTCGGCGGCGCGCTCGGTGGCGGCGTTGATGCGGGCGGTGGTCGCCTGCGCCTGGCCCTTGCGGCGGTTCAGGAGGATCTTGGGGAGGTTGGCCGTGGCGCGGTCGCGACGGCCCTGCGCCTCGCGGTGGGCCTGCCGCTCGCGCGCTTCCCGCGCCTCGCGCTCGGCCACGCGCAGGGCGGCGCGGGCGCTCTCCAGCTCGCGCGCGGCGGCGGCATCGTCCGCGTCGCGGCGGGCGCGGTAGAAGTCGTAATCGCCGCCGTAGACGCGCACGCCCAGCGCGGACAGCTCCACGATGCGGTCCATGCGGCGCAGGAGGGCGCGGTCGTGGCTCACGCACAGCAGCCCGCCCGTCCACCCCTCCACGAAGGCGTAGAGCGCCGCGCGGCTGGCGGCGTCCAGGTGGTTGGTGGGCTCGTCGAGCAGGAGGAAGTCGGGGCGGCCCAGCGCCAGCCCCGCCAGCGCCACGCGGGTGGCCTCGCCGCCGCTCACCGCGCCCACGGGGCGGCCGAGCGGCAGGTGCGCCAGCCCGAATCGCGCCAGCACCGCGGCGGCGCGCTCGGGCAGGTCCCAATCGTCGGCGATGAGGTCCAGGTCGGCCGCGGTGGCCGTGCCCGACTCGGCGCGGCGGAGCGCCGCGAGCCGTTCGTGGACGCGGAGGACGGTGGCGAGGGGTGCCTCCGGCGGCGGCCGGAAGTCCTGGGGGAGCACGGCGACGGCGCCCGCGCGGTGCACGGTGCCCCGCAACGGGCTCAGCTCGCCCGCCAGCAGGCGGACGAGCGTCGTCTTGCCGGACCCGTTGGGGCCGACCAGGCCGGTGCGTTCCCGGCCGAAGGAGAGGGTGAGGTCTGTGAAGAGCTCGCGGCCGTCAGCCGGCGCGTAGGCCAGCCGCTCGGCGACGATGCGCGCGTCGGTGGTGGTAGACATGCGGATACACTCCGGTCCCGTCGGTTCGATTGAGGTGAACACCGATCAGGACCATCCGCATGCGGACCTCCGCGCTTCTGGGCAACGTTCCCGGTCCGGTCCGGCGCACAGGGGCGCCGCCGGCGGGCGTCCAACGGTAGCGAGAGTGTATGGGCGTGTCAATCAACGGCGGGGCTCACACAGAGGCACGGAGACACAGAGGAGGTTGACTGCGAGGGGATGTGTTACTATCATGGATACACACCCTGGGTAGGATGTGGCATATGAACAGTCGCTTCGCGGTCGCGGTTCACATCCTCACCCTGCTGGAGCAGAGCGGGGGGGAGCCGGTCACGTCCGAGTACATCGCGGGGAGCGTGAATACGAACGCGTCGCTGATCCGGCGGCTGCTGGGGACGCTCGCGAAGGAGGGGCTCACCGTGTCGCGGATGGGGACGGGCGGCGGGGCGCTGCTGGCGCGGCCGGCGGCGGAGATCTCGCTGCGCGACGTGCGGCGGGCGATGCGGGACGAGGACGAGGGGCTGTTCGCGATCCACGAGGCACCCAATCCCGCGTGCCCCGTGGGGCGCAGCATCCAGGGGCTGCTGGAGGGGCGCTTCGAGGCCGCGATGCGGGTGCTGGATGCGGAGCTGGACCGCACGACGATCGCGGACCTGGCCCACGACGTGGGGGCGGCGGGCTGAGGTTTGGCGTGATCTGATGTGTTACCGATGTGGATACATTCGCCGGGCGACGGGTCCGGCGCTCACCGGCGGCCGAGGCCGCCCTGGAACGGAATACGGGCAGCGATGCGAGTGATTCTTTTCGGCGCGACGGGGCACGTGGGGCAGCGAATCGCGCGTGAGGCGCTGGAGCGCGGGCACGAGGTGGTGGGGGTGGTGCGCGACCCCGCCCGCGCCCAGGCGCCCGACCCGCGCGTGACGCTGGTGCAGGGCGACGCCACGGACGCGGCGAGCGTGGCATCGGTGGTGCGCGGGGCGGACGCGGTGATCAGCTCCGTCTCGCCCCGCCCGGGGACGACGGGGGACGCGCCCACGCTGAGCGGGGCGGCGCGCGGGCTGATCGCCGGGCTGCGCGAGGCGGGGGTGAAGCGGCTGCTGGTGGTGGGCGGCGCGGGGAGCCTGGAGGTGGCGCCCGGGGTGGCGCTGATGGACTCGCCCGGCTTCCCGGACGCGTACCGCGCGGAGGCGGAGGAGGGGCGCGAGTCGCTGCGCGTGTACCGCACCGAGGCGGACGGGCTGGACTGGACCTTCGTGAGCCCGGCGGCGGTGATCCAGCCGGGGGAGCGCACGGGGGCGTACCGCACCACCATCGACCAGTTCATCACGGACGAGCAGGGGAACAGCGTGATCTCGTACGAGGACTACGCCGTGGCCCTGCTGGACGAGCTGGAGCGCCCGCAGCATGTCGGAAGGCGCTTCGGCGTGGCATACTGATGCGGCGCGGGCCGGCCTCGCGGTGAGGCCGGCCCGGAGCGCGCGAAACGGGAAGTCATCATGGATCCGAACCCACGCGGCCCCGCGCCGCCGGCCAGGAAGTACGAGGAGCTCAGCGTGGGGCGCGCGCTGCGGCTCTACGCGCGCGGCTTCACCCTGCGCTGCCCCCACTGCGGCAAGACGGTGCTGCTGCGCACCTGGTTCAAGCTGAAGACGAAGTGCCCCGCCTGCGGGCTGCGCACCGACCGCGGCGAGGAGGACTTCTTCCTCGGCGGGATCATGTTCAACTACGTGCTCTGCGGCCTGGCGTTCCTGGCGGTCGTCGTCGCGATCCTGGTCTTCACCTGGCCAGACGTGCCGTGGGACCTGCTGCAGTGGGGCGGGCTGGCCTTCATCGCCACGCTCCCCTTCTTCTTCTATCCCTTCTCGCTCACCGCCTGGCTTGCATCGGACATCCTGATCAAGCCGGTGACCGAGGAGGAGATGGAGTGGCACCGCGCGAGCAAGGAAGGCGAGTTCCGGCGCCACAAGGACCGCTAGGGCGCGTAGCGGATCTGGGTGGCTCGGTGGGGGCGGAGAGGGCCCTCACCCCCCGACCCCCTCTCCCATGAATGGGCGAGGGGGCGATTTCCACGCACCTTTTCTTCGGGGAGGCGTCTGCTTGGCCGCAGACGACGGGAGCGCTGGGCGCGTCCGGATGGGTGGAGTGCGCCCCCCTCTCCCATTTTTGGGAGAGCGGGGGTCGGGGGGGTGAGGGCCGCCATCCGCGCGCACCGGTCTACCCGGACGCCGTATCACGCCGTGGGCGCTCAGAGCCAGCGCTCCAGCCAGGCGAACGCCTCGTCCTGCATGGCCGCGCGAAAGGAGTGCGGCTCGTCGTGAAAGGTGCCGCGGAAGCGCTCGGGGATGCCGGCTTTGGCGAAGATGCGGGTCAGCTTGTCCACGGCGCCGATCATCCCCGTGGCGGGGAAGAGGGCGTCGCGCGAGGCCTGCTGCACCAGGAGGGCGCCGGGGGCGACGAGCGCGGCCACGTCCGGGAGATCCAGGGCGCGGCGCAGGCCGGGGGTGTACGCCATCCAGGTGTGGCGCCGCGCGTGCTCGGGGAGGAGGGCGCCCATCTCCGTCATCCACGCCGCCACGCACGCCACGCGGACGCGCGGGTCGGCGGCGGCGAGGTGCGCGGCCCGCAGCGCCCCGCCCGAGAGGCCGATGCAGCCGATGCGGGCGGGGTCCACGTCTGGCCGGGAGACGAGGTAGTCGATGCCGCGCCGATCGTCCCAGGCGAGGAGGCCGGGCCAGGAGGCGCCGGAGGCGAGGAAGGTCTTGGCGACCACCGCCTCGTACGCGCCCGCCACGCGGTTCTCGGCGGCGGTGCGCTCGGCGCCGGGCGGAAGGGTCGCGAGGGAGCGGAAGGCGTCGCGCGCTTCGGCGGGGACGTCGGCGGCGTCCAGCGTCTCGGGGCGCAGGCGGCGCTCGCCGAAGTAGAAGGCGTCGATGGCCAGGACCACGAAGCCGCGCCGGGCCAGGATCTCGGCGTAGGGACGGCCGTAGAGCCGCTCGCGGTACTCCACGAGCGCCGGCGGATCGTCCGGGCCGGAGACGAGCTTGCGGGCGCCCCAGGCGTACTGCCCGCCGTGGCAGTGGAGCGCGGCCACGGCCGGCATCCTCCCCACGCGCCCGTGCGGCACCAGCACGCGCGCGGGGATGTCGTACGCAGGCGAGGCGCGGATGCGGATCGTCTCCACCGTGAAGCCGTCGCGCTCCTCGCGCGCGACGGCTTCGGCGCGCAGGGGGAGCGGGTCCGCGTCGAAGGCGAGATGCTGGAGGAGGGCCGGACGCGCCGCGGCCTTCCAGGCATCCAGCGAGCGCCAGCGCGGGTCCAGGAAGGAGAGCGTGGGCGCGCTCTCCCGCCCGATCCATTCCAACGTGCCGTACAGGTTGCCGAGATCCGGACCGTCGGTCCGGGGCGCCGCGGCGGGGCGGGGGAGAGGGCCGAGCGGGAGCGCCAGCGCGCCCAACGCGCCGAGCGCTTCCCGCCGGGTCATCTCCCGCTTCACCGCGCGGCCGGGAGGGCGGTGGGGCGCAGCGTGAGCTTGACCGGGTTGGCCAGCCGCGCGCCGAAGGCGTCGGCGGCGCGCCACCAGTCTTCCACGGAGCGGAAGTCGCCGCTGGCGGTCCATCCCGCGCCCACGTACTGCACGGTGGGGACGCCGGGGCGCGCCGTGGAGATGGCCAGGTAGTGGTCGTCCGTCTCGCGCGATTCCACCATGCGCGCCTTCTCCATCAGCACCACGGTGCCGAGCTGGCCGTGGCCGCCGTTCTTGAGCTCCACCGGCCCCCAGGTGCTCACCCAGGCCCAGGGGCCCGCGCGGCTGGACGCGCCGACGAGGCCCGTGCGCTTCACCGTGCCGACCGCGTACGGGATGGGCGCGTCGCCGGGGGCGCGGTAGGTGATCTCCTGGCGGAAGAAGTTGTGCCCCGCGTCGATGCTCACGCGCTTGCTCTCGGACACCTGCACGCCGCCCGCGTCCCACGGCTCGTACTCCAACTGGAACACGGCGCGGACGGGCCCGTCGGCGATGATGCGGTGCGACTTGAAGTTGCGGGCGCGGTGGAGGGTGCCGCCGCGCCACACGGCGCTGCCGCCGGCGCCCAGCGTGGTGCCCACGGAGTAGAAGTCGGCGCCCTCGCCCGTGTCGCGGTGGTACTGGTCGTGGCCCTTGGCGTACCAGCGGTCCACGATCAGGTCGCGCACGCGCTTGGGCCAGATGTCGATGCCGCTGCTCACCAGCGGCTCGAACTCCTTCGCCTGCCACAGCCCCTGCCCGTAGATGCGGAAGGCGATGCGGTCGCTCTCCCACGCCACGTCGTCGCGGTGGGCGTCGTGGCGCGCGTGCACGCGGGGTTTGGCGGCGGCGGGGGCGGCGGGCTCCACCACGAACTCGCGCGTCTCGCCCGGGCGGAAGCTGGCCTGGAAGAGGAGCTCGTCCGTGGTGCCGTCGCCGTCCGCGTCCAGCGGCTGCGAGACGACTTCCACGCCCGTTCCCGCATCCACCACGCGCACGCGCCCCGGCTGCGCGGCGGGGAGCGCCTGGCGCAGCGCGCTCCAGGAGAGGGAGAGCGTCTCGTCCGGCCGCTCGGCGGCGAGCGGGTTCTCGGCGCGCACCACCAGCGCGTCGCGGCGCTGCGCGTGGAGGGGGAGGGCGGCCGCGGCTCCCAGCAGGACCGCGGCGATGCGGGTCGTCTTCATCAGCGGAGATCCTCCATGGCGACTCCCTGCATGTCCGCGAACACCTGGTTCTCGCCGCCCATCGCCCAGCAGAAGGTGTAGCTGCGCGTGCCGCACCCGGAGTGGATGGACCAACCCGGGGAGAGCGCCACCTGTGCGTCGCGCATCACCAGGTGCCGCGTCTCGGCGGGCTCGCCCATCATGTGGAAGACCACCGCGTCCTCCGGCACGTCGAAGTACAGGTAGACCTCGGTGCGGCGCGCGTGGGTGTGCGCCGGCATCGTGTTCCACACGCTCCCCGCCTGCAGCTCCGTCACGCCCATCACCAGTTGCGCCGTCCGCACGCCGTCCGGGTGGAAGTACTTGCGGAGGCGGCGCTGGTTGGCCTGCTCCACGCTCCCCAGCTCCGTGAGGTTGGCCTCGCTCTCGGGGACGTGCGCGGCCGGGTAGGCCGCGTGCGCGGGGTAGCTGACCAGGTAGAACTTCGCGGGCGCGGAGGCGTCGTCGCTCGCGAACGAGACGTCGCGGGTGCCGCGGCCCAGGTACAGGCCGTCGCGGGCGGCCATGGCGTACCCGGTGCCGTCCGCCGTTACCCGGCCGGGGCCGCCCACGTTGAGGATGCCGGCCTCGCGGCGCTCCAGAAAGAACTCCGCGGCCATCTCGGGCGGGGCCTCAAGGCGCAGCGGGGCACCGGCGGGAACGATGCCGCCGAGCACCACGCGGTCCAGCTCCACGAAGCGCAGCGTGGCCGCGCCGGGCTGGAAGAGGTCCGGCACCAGGAAGCTGGCGCGCAGCTCCTCGGTGGTCATGCGCCGCGTCTGTTCGGGCGAGGGAAGGTAGTGCATGAAATCCTGTAAGTGCGTTAGTGCGTTAGTGCGTTAGTGCGTGGGACCGAGCGTGCGGAGAGGGGCCCTCTCCTCCCGTCCTCCTCCCCCAAACTGCTGGGGGAGGAGGCGCATCCTCTGTGTATGCCAGAGTCCCGGCCCCTGCGGCGCCGCAGGGGGCGCGGGTGTGGCTGGATGTGTGGAGTGCGCCCCCCTCCCCCTGCGGTTTGGGGGAGGGGGGTCGGGGGGGTGAGGGCCCCCGTCAGCGCGCTCGGACCGCGCACTCACGCACTAACGCACTCACGCACTTTTTCATCGCGCCATCCAGCCGCCGTCCACCACCAGCACGTGGCCGTTGACGTAGTCGGCGGCGGGGGAGGCGAGGAAGACGACGGCGCCGGCCAGGTCTTCGGGCTCGCCCCAGCGGCCGGCGGGGATGCGGGCGCTGATCTCGCCCGAGCGGACGGGGTCGTCCTGCAGGCGCTGGGTGTTGTCGGTGCGGAAGTAGCCGGGGGCCACGGCGTTGACCTGCACGCCGGAGCGCGCCCACTCGTTGGCGAGCGCGCGGGTGATGCCGACCACGGCGTGCTTGCTGGCCGTGTAGCCGGGCACGGTGATGCCGCCGCTGAACGAGAGGAGCGAGGCGATGTTGATGATCTTGCCCGCGCCGCGCTCCACCATCTTCGCGCCCAGGCGCTGGGAAAGGACGAAGGCGGAGTCCAGGTTGGTGCGCAGCACGCGGTCCCACTCCTCGAGCGGGTGGTCCAGCGCCGGGTGGCGGCTGATGGTGCCGCCGTTGTTCACCAGGATGTCGATGCGGCCGGCCGCTTCCTCCGCCGCGTCCGCCATCGCTAGGACGGCGGCGCGGTCCGCGAGGTCGGCCTCCACCTGCCATGCGTCGCGCCCGGCGGCGCGCACGTAGGCCGCCGTCTCGTCGGTGCCCGGGCGGCGAGAGCTGGCGCAGACCACGTCCGCGCCCGCCTCGGCCAGCCCCACGGCGATGGCCTGGCCCAGCCCGCGGCTCGCCCCCGTGACGAGAGCCCGCTTGCCGGCGAGGGAGAAGCGGTCCAGCGTGGTGCGCGTCACCGGTCCAGCTCCAGCGCGGCGAGGATCAGGGGACCGACGCCCTTGTAGTCATCGGCGACCACCGGCTCGCTGGCGTAGTACGCGTACGAGCCGTCGCGCGGGGAGCCGTCGCGGCGCGGGTTGCCGCCCAGCCCGGACACCTGCACCACGTTGACGAGCGACGAGGTGCCGTCCGGGAGGTCGCGCACCAGGTTGGTGAGCAGGCCGTCGAAGCCGCGCTCCGCCACGCGGCGGTACGATGCGTCGATGTAGCCGAGGCGCGCGGCCCTGGCCAGCGAGTACACGAACATGCTGGACGCGCTCCCCTCCAGGTAGTTGCCCGCGCGGTTGGGCTCGTCCAGCACGTTCCACCACAGCCCCGTCACCGGGTCCTGCACGCGCACGATGCCCTCGGCCGCGCCGCGCAGCGCCTGGATCAGCGCGGGGCGGTCCGGGTGGGTGGCGGGGAAGTGATCCAGCGTCTCCACCAGCCCCATCATGTACCACCCCATCGCGCGGCCCCAGAAGTTGGGCGAGAGGCCGCTGGCCGTGTCTGCCCAGCTCTGCGCGCGGGCGGCGTCCCAGCCGTGGTACATCAGGCCGGTGCGCGGGTCGCGCGTGTGCCGCGTCACCAGCAGGAACTGGCGCGCCACGTCGTCGAACGCCGCCGGCTCGCCAAAGGTCTTGCCGTACTGCGTGTAAAAGGGCGCGCCCATGAAGAGCCCGTCCAGCCACATCTGCTGCGGGTAGATCTTCTTGTGCCAGAAGCCGCCCTCCGCCGTGCGCGGATGGGTGCGAAGCTGCGCGCGGAGCGTGTCGGCGGCGCGGCGGTAGCGCGCGTCGCCCGTGCGCTGGTGGAGGCCGAAGAGGAGGCGTCCCGGCGCCACCTCGTCGAGGTTGTACTCCGCCAGGTCGTACCCTTCGATGGTGCCGTCCGGCTTCACGAACTGGTCGATGTTCGTCTTTACGTACGCGAGCATCGCCGCGTCGCGCCGCGCGACGCCCACGCGCTCGATGGCGCCCAGCACCACGCCCGCCGTGTAGTCCCACCGCCGGTGTGTTTGCGGGTTGCGCCGCATCACGGACTGGGCGATGCGCACGGACCACGGCCGCCCGTCCGGCGAGCGCCGCGCGCGCGGAGCGGCGTTGGGGATCGCGACGGGCGCGTCGGCCGGCTGGCGCGACCCCTCTCCGAGCTGCTGCGCGGCCGGGAGGTGGGCGATCTGCGCCTCGGCCGGGAGCGCGAGCAGGAGGGCCGCCGTGAGGGCACCGGCGCACGACCTCGCCGCCCGCGAGATCCGCCTGCGTGTCGTGCTTCTCATCCCGTATCCGGGAGATGTCCCGCGCTGCCGCGAGGGGATGAATCCCCCCGCTGGAACCACGGGAAGCCCGCTGAAGCGGGCTCGGTAGCCGGACGTGTGCGAGCCCGCTTCAGCGGGCTTCCCGTAGTCGCAGCCGGGGGCTTCAGCCCCCGGCGGTGCGGACGTCGATGCGGACGTCGATGCGGACGTCGATGCGGACGTCGACGCGGCCGGCGCATCCGGCGTTGCGATACCCGGCCTCGCGATGCCCACCGTCGCCTGGGTCACGGACAATTCTCGCGTCATCGCGGCACCGGTGCGGCCGCGGGGAGACGGCGGTCGCTGGGGAGGAGGTCGGCGGTGGACTTCTGCGGGGCGGGGTGCGAGGTGGGAGTGGCGCGGGTGCCGTTGATGAGCACCTCGTGGAACTCCAGGTCCTTGACGCCCTCGGCCACGTTGCCGCGCGCCACGCCCTCGAAGCGGCTGCCGATGATGCTGATGTCCGAGATCTCGGAGCGCGGATAGGCGCGCATGTACACGGCGTAGTTGCTCTTGCGGCTGGTGACGTTGCGCAGCTCCACGTTCCTCACCACGGGCAGGTAGGGCCCCGTCTGCCCCTCCTCGTAGTGGAGGTCCACGGAGAGCACCGCGTCCTTGACCTCGCCCACCGTGACGTTGCGCATGTACACGTGCTCCAGGATGCCGCCGCGCATCGCGTTGTTCTTGAAGCGCAGCGCCCGGTCCAGGTTGGGCGAGTCCATGCGGCAGTTCTCCACGAACACGTGCCGCACCCCGCCGCTGATCTCGCTCCCCAGCGTCACGCCGCCGTGCCCGTCCTTCATCTCGCAGCCGCGGATGACGATGTTCTCGCTGGGCACGTTGATGCGCCGCCCGTCCGCGTTGCGGCCGGACTTGATGGCGATGCAGTCGTCGCCCGTGTCGAACAGGCACCCCTCGATCAGCACGTCGCGGCACGACTCGGGGTTGCACCCGTCGTTGTTGGGGCCGTGGCTCACCACCGACACGCCGCGCACCGTCACGTTCTGGCAGAGCACGGGGTTGATCTCCCACATGGGGGAGTTGATGATGGTGACCCCCTCCACCAGCACGTTGCGGCAGCGGTAGGGCTGGATGAACTGCGGGCGCAGGTACGACCCCTCGGCGAACACGCGCTCCGCGACGGGGGTCCCGGCTTCCACCATCACCCCCAGGCGCTCGCGGGCGGGCTTCTGGTTGGGGACCCGGTCCCACTCGGGGTGCGTCTTCCAGGCGCCCTTCCACGGCCACCACACGGAGGTGGTCGCCTGCCCGTCGAGCGTGCCCTTGCCCGTGATGGCCACGTTCTCCTGCTCGAAGGCGTAGATGAGGGGCGAGTACCCCATCATCTCCATCCCTTCCCAGCGCGTGAACACGACGGGGAGGTACGCCTTCGGGTCCTGGCTGAAGGCGATGGTGGCGCCCTGGGACACGTGCAGGTTGACGTTGCTGCGCAGGTGGATGGGGCCCGTGAGGAAGCGCCCCGCCGGCACCACCACGCGCCCGCCGCCCGCCGCCGCGCACGCCGCCACGGCCCGGCGGAACGCGTCCGTGTTGTCGCGCGCGCCGTCGCCCACGCCGCCGTAGTCGGTCACGGCGAAGTCGCGCGCGGGGAAGGAGGGGGGGCGGATGCGCGCCAGGATGGAGGGCACGCGGGCCCACCCGGTGCGCTCGCCGTCCGCGAGGCCGCCGCCGTGCGCGCACCCGGCCAGGAACGCGGGGCCCAGCAGGGCCGCCCCCGCGCCCAGGGAGAGCGCGCGGACGAAGCCGCGGCGGGACAGGTCATCGTACAGCATTCAGCTCCTCGGGTGCGCGTGGTTCGATACAGCGGACTCACACAGAGACACAGAGGCACAGAGACGAGGCCTTCTCTCCGTGTCTCTGCGCCTCTGTGTGAGACATGGTGTTACGCCACCTGCGGCGCGGCGAAGAGCGGCGCGGCGACGATGGCGGTGGCGCCGCGCAGGCGCGGGTGGGTGCTGGTCTGCTCCGGGATGATGGGGGTGTTGGCGGCGGTGCGGGTGAGGGCCCGGTCGGCCACCTCCCTGCGGACGCGCTCGGCCACCAGGTCCCACGCGGCCGTGATCTCGCCGCCCAGCACGATGCGCGACGGATTGAGGGCGTTGACGATCATCGAGAGCCCGAGGCCCAGGTAGCGCCCCGTCTCGCGGATGGCGTCCAGGGCGCGCTCGTCGCCGGTGCGCGCGCGGGTCACGAGGTCGGTAAAGGTGACGTCGTGGCGGCGCAGCAGCTCGCGGGACTCGGCCGGGGAGAGGTCCTGGGCGCCCAGGTAGCGGGCCAGCGTGGCCAGGTTGGAGGTGTACGCCTCGAAGCACCCGCGCGACCCGCACAGGCAGCGCGGCCCGTCCGGGTTCAGGGTGATGTGGCCGAACTCGCCCGCCGTGTTGCCGTGGCCGCGCACCACCTGCCCGTTCACCACCATCCCCGCGCCCACGCCGTCGGAGACGGTGACGTACACGAAGTCGCCCGCGCCGTCGCCCTTTTCGCCCATCCACATGTGGGCCAGGGCGCAGGCGATGGGCGCGTTCTCGATCTTGACGGGCATCCCCACGGCCGCCTCCAGCGCCTCGCGGATGTCCACGTCGTGCCAGCCGAGCTGCGGGGAGTTGAGGATGCGCCCCGTCTGCCGGTCCACCATGCCGGGCACCACCAGGCCGATCCCCTCCACCTGCCAGCGCGCGGCGTACGTCTCCACCAGCCGGTCGATGCGGCGGGCGATCTCGGTGACGAGCTCGGCCGGCGAGGTGACCGTCTCGAAGTTCTCGATGGCGATCTGCGAGCCGGAGAAGTCGCCCAGCATCACGTAGGTGCGGCTGAACCGTACGTCCACGGCGATCACCAGCCGGTCCTGCGTGCGCACGTACAGCATGGTGGGCTTGCGGCCGCGGGCCGCCTCGCCGACGGCGCCCTCCATGATGGCACCCTCGGCCAGCAGCTCGCTGGTGAGCGTGGTCACCATGCCGCGGCCGATCTCCATGCGGCGCGCCAGGTCCGCGCGGGAGATGGGCTGGTGCTCGCGCACCAGGTTAAGCAGGATCTGCCGGTTGATGTCGCGCGACGTGGTGCGGGTGGCGCGCTTGAAATCCAGCGTGTTGATCTTTCTCATGACCGTCCTGGTTCAGAACAGCGGGGCTCACACAGAGGCACAGAGACACAGAGAGGTGCCTGCTACAAGGTGCCGTGAGAGGGCCTCTGATGCACTCCCCTTGCGTTTTGTTCTGCCTGAGAACAAATTGGGGTGAACGCGGTCTGGACGCAAGGCCCGCGATGCTGCAAACCATCTCGTCCGACAGGTAGCGCGCCGGTTTCCCGCGCGTGTACAATGTTCGTAACATAAACAAATCCCGAGATCCTGCATGGACACGCTCGTGAACCCCGCGTCGCAGGCGCACGCCGCCGGCGGCGGGGACGACGCCCTGGTTCTCCACCCGGACCGCTTCTTCGACGCGGACCCCGCCATCCGCCGGGTGGCGCGCGCGCTGTACGAAGAGACGCGCGGCCTGCCCATCGTGGCCCCGCACGGCCACGTGGACCCGCGGCTGCTGGCGGAGAACGAGCCGTTCCCGGAGCCCACCGCGCTCCTCATCATCCCGGACCACTACATCTTCCGCATGCTGTACTCGCGGGGCATCCCCATGGAAGCCCTGGGGGTCCCCACGCGCGACGGCACGCCGACCGAGAGCGATCCGCGCAAGATCTGGCAGCTCTTCGGCGAGCACTACCACCTGTTCCGCGGCACCCCCACGGGCGTGTGGCTCAACCACGAGCTGCACGAGGTGTTCGGGGTGAGGAAGAAGCTGTCGGGCGAGACGGCGCAGGGGATCTACGACGAGATCGCGGAGAAGCTGGCGTCGCCGGAGTTCCTGCCGCGCGCGCTGTTTGACCGCTTCAACATCGAGGTGCTCACCACCACCGACGCCGCCAGCGACTCGCTGGAGCACCACCAGGCCATCCGCGCGTCGGGGTGGGGCGGCCGGGTGATCCCCACCTTCCGCCCCGACGCCGTGTTCCGCATCGCCGCGCCGGGGTGGCGCGAGGAGATCGGGAAGCTGGGGAGCGCGCACGGGGCGCCGGTGCGCGACTACGCGGGGTTCATCGCGGCGCTGGAGGAGCGGCGCGCGTTCTTCCGCTCGCTGGGCGCGGTGGCCACGGACCACGCGGTGCTGGAGCCGCGCACCGAGCGCCTGCCGCACGAGGTGGCCGAGCGCCTGTTCGCCCGCGCGCTGGAGGGCGCGGCCACGGCGGGGGACCAGGCCCGCTTCGAGGCGCACATGCTGATGGAGATGGCGCGCATGTCGTGCGAGGACGGGATGGTGATGCAGCTCCACCCCGGCGCGCTGCGCGACCACAACGGGCGCATCTTCGACCGCTACGGCCTGGACAAGGGCGCGGACATCCCGGTGGCCACCGAGTACACCCGCAACCTGCGCCCCCTCCTCAACGCCTACGGCAACGACCCGCGCCTCACCCTCATCCTCTTCACGCTGGACGAGAGCACCTACGCGCGCGAGCTGGCGCCGCTGGCGGGGCACTACCCGGCGCTGCGCCTGGGGCCGCCCTGGTGGTTCCACGACTCCATCGAGGGGATGAAGCGCTTCCGCGAGCGCACCACCGAGACGGCGGGGATCTACAACACGGCCGGCTTCAACGACGACACGCGCGCCTTCTGCTCCATCCCGGCGCGCCACGACCTGTCGCGCCGCGTGGACGCCAACTACCTGGCCGGGCTCGTCTCGCGCCACGTGGTGGACATGGACGACGCGCGCGAGATGGCCCGTGCGCTGGCCTACGACCTGGTGCGCGAGACCTACCGGCTCGGGGCGCCCTGACATGGCCACCGTGATGGCGACCCGCCCCGAAGTGGTCCGCATCCACCCGGCGGATAACGTGGTGGTGGCGACGGTGGCGCTCCCCGCCGGCCACGAGGTGAGCGTCGAAGGCGCCACGCTGGCGCTGCGGGACGAGGTGCCGGCGGGGCACAAGATCGCCCTGCGCGCGCTGGAGCCGGGCGAGGCGGTGGTGAAGTACGGCTTCCCCATCGGCAACGTGACGGAGGCGGTGCCGGCGGGCGGGTGGATCCACTCGCACAACCTGCGCACCGGCCTCTCCGGCACGCTGGAGTACCGCTACGAGCCGGTGCCCCGCGCGGAGCAGCCCACGGACCCCGTGCCCACCTTCCTGGGCTACCGGCGCGCCAGCGGGCGGGTGGGGACGCGCAACGAGATCTGGATCGTCAACACGGTGGGCTGCGTGAACACGGCGGCCGAGCGCATCGCCCGCGCCGCCGGCGAGCGCTTCGCGGGGCGGGTGGACGGGGTGCACGCCTTCTCGCACCCGTACGGATGCAGCCAGCTTGGCGACGACCTGCACAACACGCAGCGCGTACTGGCCGGCCTCATCCGCCACCCCAACGCGGGCGGCGTGCTGGTGCTGGGGCTGGGGTGCGAGAACAACCAGATGGCCGAGCTCCTGGCGCTGGCCGGCGAGGTGGAGGGGAGCCGCATCCGCTTCTTCAACACGCAGGACGTGGTGGACGAGGTGGAGGAAGGGATCGAGGCCGTGGAAGAGCTGGTGCGCGCCATCGAGAACGACCGCCGCGTGGAGTGCCCCGCCTCCGAGCTGATCCTGGGCCACAAGTGCGGCGGCTCGGACGGCTTCAGCGGCATCTCCGCCAACCCGCTCGTGGGGCGGATCGCGGACCGGGTGGCGGCGCTGGGCGGCGGTGTGATCCTCACCGAGGTGCCGGAGATGTTCGGCGCCGAGCAGGTGCTGATGAACCGCGCCGAGAGCGAGGATGTCTTCACCGACATCGCCGCGATGATCAACGACTTCAAGGAGTACTTCCTCCGCCACGGCCAGCCCGTGTACGAGAACCCGTCGCCGGGCAACAAGGCGGGCGGCCTCACCACGCTGGAAGAGAAGTCGCTGGGCGCGATCCAAAAGGGCGGCCAGGCCACGGTGCGCCGCGTCCTCCGCTACGGCGAGCCCGCCGCGCCGGGCGGACTCTCACTGCTGGAAGCGCCGGGCAACGACGGCGTCTCGTCCACCGCGATGGTGGCGAGCGGCGCGGTGATCCTCCTCTTCACCACGGGCCGCGGCACGCCGCTGGGCTTCCCGGTCCCCACCATCAAGATCTCCTCCAACTCCGCCATCGCCGCGAAGAAGCCGCACTGGATCGACTTCAACGCCGGCGCGCTGCTGGAGGGCGAAGCCACCCTGGAAGGCCTCGCCGACGAGCTCTTCGCCCGCATCCTGGAGGTCGCGTCCGGCCTCCAGACCAACAACGAGCTCCACGGCTACCGCGAGATCGCCATCTGGAAGGAAGGAGTCACCCTGTGAAGCTCCTCCTCTGTGCCTCCGTGCCTCTGTGTGAGCCATCTTTCCCCGGATGCCCCGCATGACTCCGCGCCTCGACCGCGCCCTCGTCACCTCGCCCGCCTTCCAGGCCCGGCGTGACATCGGCGTGCCCGCGCCCGCGCTGCTCGACCTCCCCGAGAAGGCCGTGCAGTTCGGCACCGGCGCCTTCCTGCGCGGCTTCGTGGACGCGTTCCTGGACACGGCCAACCGCGAGGGCCGCTTCGGCGGGCGCGTGGTGATGGTGGGGTCCACGGGGAGCGGGCGGGACCAGGTGCTGAGCGAGCAGGACGGCCTGTACACGCTCGCCGTGCAGGGCATCGCGGACGGCGTTCCGCACCGCGAGCACCGCGTGATCGCCTCCGTGAGCCGCGCGCTCTCCGCGGGCGCGGAGTGGGACGAGGTGCTGGCCTGCGCGCGCAACCCGCTGCTGGAGCTGGTCTTCTCCAACACCACCGAGGTGGGGATCGCGCTGGACGAGGGCGACGAGGCGGAGCTGGCCCCGCCGCGCTCCTTTCCGGGCAAGCTCACGCGCTTCCTGTACGAGCGCGCCCGCGCCTTTGGGTACGACGACGCGCGCGGCGTGGCCGTGATCCCCTGCGAGCTGATCGAGGACAACGGCGACCGCCTGCGCGACATCGTGCTCGCCCTGGCGGAGCGCTGGGAGCTGGGCGCGGGCTTCACGCGCTGGGTGCGCGACGCCGTCCCGTTCTGCAACACGCTGGTGGACCGCATCGTCCCCGGCGCTCCCGCGGCGGACGAGGCGGAGCGGCTGCGCGGGGAGCTGGGCTACGACGACGGGCTGGTGACCACCTCCGAGGTGTACGCGCTCTTCGCCATCGAGGCAGGCCCCGCGGCCCGCGCGCGCCTGGGCTGGGCGGAGGCGGACCCGCGCATCGTGATCACGGACGACGTGGCGCCCTACCGCGAGCGCAAGGTGCGCCTCCTCAACGGTGGGCACACCATCACCGTGCCGGTGGCGCTGCTGGCCGGGTGCCGCACGGTGCGCGAGGCGGTGGAGCACGAAGCGGTGGGCCGCTTCCTCCGCCGCGCGGTGCTGGAGGAGATCCTCCCCGGCGTGGACGCGCCGGGCGCCGCCCGCTTCGCCCGCGAGGTGCTCGACCGCTTCGCCAATCCCTACATCCACCACGCCCTGTGGGACATCACGCTGCAGGGGACGATGAAGACGAGGGTGCGCGTGGTCCCCTCCATCCTCCAGTACGCGCAGCGCACCGGCGCGGTGCCCGATTCCCTCGCGTTCGGCTTCGCGGCCTACCTCCTCCTGATGCGCGGCGACCTGCAGGCGGCTCGCGGGAACGTGCCCGCGGACGACCAGGCCGGGCGCCTGCGCGCGCTGTGGAGCGCCGCCGCCACCCCCGAAGCCGTGGCGCGCGCCGCCTGCGCGGACGAGGGCCTGTGGGGAGCGGACCTGGGCCGCGACTTCGCGGACGCGGTAGCCGCGCACCTGGCCCGTGCGGACCGCGAGGGCATCCCCGCGGCCCTGGAAGCCCACCTGGCGCAGACGGCGGGCTCCCGTGCGGAATAAGCGGTTCCTCTCCGTGTCTCTGTGCCTCTGTGTGAGATCGCCGTCCTTCACCGCAAACGGAATTCACTGATGCACGCAATGCAATCGGCCGCCACCCGGGAGGACACGCTCACCCGGCTCTGCGCCGAAGGAGCGGTGGCGGTCATCCGCATGCGCTCGGCGGACGTGGCGCTCCGCGCGATCCGCGCGCTGCACGCGGGCGGGGTCTCCGCGCTGGAGATCACGCTCACCACGCCCGACGCGCTGGGCCTGATCGAACGTACGTCCCGCGAGCTGGGCGACGCGGTGCTGGTGGGGGTGGGCTCGGTGCTGGACGCGGGCTCCGCCCGCCGCGCGGTGGACGCCGGGGCGCGCTACGTGGTGAGCCCCGTCTTCAAGCCGGAGGTGGTGGAGGAGGCGCACCGCATGGGCGTACCCGCCATCCCCGGCGCGTTCACGCCCACGGAGATCCTGCGGGCCCACGAGGCGGGCGCGGACGCGGTGAAGGTGTTCCCGGCGGACACGCTGGGGCCGGCGTTCCTCAAGGGCGTGCTCGCCCCCATGCCCTTTCTGCGCCTGATCCCCACCGGCGGCGTCACCCCGTACAACGTGGGCGACTGGCTGCACGCGGGCGCCGTGGCGGTGGGGCTGGGGAGCGCCCTGGCTGACCCCGCGCTGGCCGCGGCGGGCGACTTCGCGGCGCTCACCGAGCGGGCGCGCACCGTGGCGCGCGGGGTGGCGATGGCGCGGGCCGGGCTGGCGGGAGCTCCCCGATGAAGCGCGTCGTCTGCTTCGGCGAGATCATGCTGCGCCTGTCGCCGCCGGGCGACGAGCGCCTGTTCCAGTCGCCCGGCCTGCGCACCTACTTCGGCGGGAGCGAGGCCAACGTGGCCGTGAGCCTGGCCCACTTGGGCGTGCGCAGCGACTACGTAACGCGCCTCCCCGCCAACGCCGTGGGCGACGCGGCGCTCTCCGCCCTGCGCGCCGAAGGAGTGGGGGTGCGGGGGGTCGTGCGCGGGGGCGAGCGGCTGGGGATCTACTTCGTGGAGTCCGGCGCCGACCTGCGCGCGCTGCGCGTGGTGTACGACCGCGCCGGCTCCGCGTTCAGCGCGCTGGACCCGGCGGAGATCGACTGGGAGGGGCTGCTCCACGGCGCGGAGTGGCTTCACCTCTCCGGGATCACCCCGGCGCTGGGCGAGGGGCCCGCGCGGGCCGCCACGCAGGCCGCCGCCGCCGCCCGCGCGCTGGGCGTGCGCGTGAGCGTGGACCTCAACTACCGCCCGGCCCTGTGGAAGGGGCGCGACCCCCAGCCCGTGATGCGCCCACTCGTCACGGGGAGCAGCGTGCTGGTGGGGAACCCCGGCGCGGCGGCGGCCATGCTGGGCATCGGCACCCCCGGCGGCCCGGAGTCGCCGGCGGACCTGCGGGCGAGCGCGGAGCGGATCGCGGACGAGCTGGGGATCGCCACGGTGGCGCTCACCCGGCGCGAGGTGGTGTCCGCCAGCGAGCACGGGTGGAGCACGGCGATGTACGACCGGCGCTCGGCCACGCTGCACGAGAGCCGCCGCTACCAGGTGCGCGTGGTGGACCGCGTGGGCGGGGGCGACAGCTTCGCCGCCGCGCTCATCTACGCCCTCCTGTGCGGGCGCCACGACGCGCTGGAGTTCGCCACGGCGGCCAGCGCGCTCAAGCTCACCATCCCGGGCGACTTCAACCGCGTCTCCGCGGACGAGGTGGAGCGCGTGCTTAGCGCATCGTAGAAAAGCGGGCTCGCACAGAGACACAGAGTGACGGTACGAGGCTACCCCCACCCGGAAGCGAACGATGACCCCTGTTTCCACCCCCGCCCCCGACGCGGTGAACGCGGACACCAACTCGGTGCCGGTGGCCGACGTGCCGCCGCCGCCCGGGTTCGGCTACCGCTGGACGATCTGCGCGCTGCTCTTCGCGGCCACCACCATCAACTACATCGACCGGCAGGTGCTGGGCATCCTGGCCCCCACGCTGCAGGGCGAGATCGGGTGGACGGAGACGCAGTACGGCGACATCGTCTCCTGGTTCAGCTTCGCGTACGCCCTGGGCTTCCTGGGGATGGGGCGGCTGCTGGACAGGGTGGGCGTGCGCCGCGGCTTCGCCTTCGCCGTGGTGGCGTGGAGCCTGGCCGCCATGGCGCACGCCTTCGCGCGCACGGCCAACGGCTTCGCCATCGCGCGCGGGGCGCTGGGGCTGGGCGAGTCCGGCAACTTCCCGGGCGCCATCAAGGCCACGGCCGAGTGGTTCCCCAAGAAGGAGCGCGCGTTCGCCACGGGCATCTTCAACGCGGGCAGCAACGTGGGGGCCATCGTGGCGCCGCTCACGGTGCCCTGGATCGCCCTCAACTGGGGGTGGCGCGTGGCGTTCATCGCCACGGGCGCGCTGGGCTTCGTGTGGCTCCTCTTCTGGCTCCCGCTGTACCGCGACCCGGAGCGCCACACCCGCGTGTCCGCCGCCGAGCTCGCCTACATCCGCAGCGACCCGGAGGAGCCCACCACCCCCGTGCGCTGGCTGAGCCTGCTGGGCCACCGCCAGGCCTGGGCGTTCATCCTGGGGAAGTTCTTCACCGACCCCATCTGGTGGTTCTATCTGTACTGGCTCCCCAAGTTCCTGGACGCCAACTTCGGGGTGAAGCTGGCCGGCGTGGCCCTTCCCCTCATCGCCATCTACCTGGTGGCGGACGTGGGCTCGGTGGGCGGCGGGTGGGTGTCCAGCGCGCTCATCAAGCGCGGCTGGTCGGTCAACTGGGGGCGCAAGGTGGCGCTGCTGATCCCGGCGCTCCTCATCGTGCCCACCATGCTGGCGCCGCACGCGGGCAGCCTGTGGGTGGCCGTGGCCATCGTGAGCGTGGCCGCCGCGTCGCACCAGTGGTGGTCGGCCAACCTGTTCACGACGGCGAGCGACATGTTCCCGCGCCGCGCGGTGGCCAGCGTGGTGGGGCTGGGCGGCTTCGCGGGCGCCATGGGCGGCGTTCTCTTCCAGCGCGCCACGGGCCGCATCCTGGAAGCGACCGGCAACAACTACTCGATCATCTTCATGGTCTGCGGCCTGGCGTACGTCACGGCCTGGGTCATCATCCACCTGCTCGCCCCGCGCCTGGAGCCGGCGGCGGTGGACGGCTGATGAGGCGTTTCTCCGTGCCTCTGTGGCTCTGTGTGATGCTGCTGTTGGCCGGCTGCGCCACGACGCGGCAGTACCGCAACCCGGTGCTGTTCGCGGACTACTCGGACCCCGACGTGGTGCGGGTGGGGGACGACTTCTACATGACGGCGTCCAGCTTCGGGCAGTTCCCGGCGCTCCCCATCCTTTACTCGCGCGACCTGGTGGGCTGGCGGCTGGTGGGCCACGCCATCCAGCGCTTTCCGGACGCGGCGTTCGATTCCGTGCAGCACGGCAACGGCGTGTGGGCGCCCTCCATCCGCCACCACGACGGCTGGTTCTGGATCTTCTGGGGCGATCCGGACCGGGGGATCTACCGGGTGCGCGCCCGCGATCCGCGCGGCCCGTGGGAGGCGCCTGTGCTGCTGCACGCGGCGAAGGGGTGGATCGACCCCGCGCCGCTCTGGGACGAGGACGGCAGCGCGTACCTGGTGCACGCCTTCGCGCGGAGCCGCTCGGGGATCAAGCACATCCTGCACGTGAACCGCATGAGCCCGGACGGCACGCGGCTGCTGGACGAAGGCCGCCTCGTGTTCGGCGACTCCGTGCGGCACCCCACGATGGAAGGGCCCAAGCTCTACAAGCGCAACGGCTGGTACTACATCTTCGCGCCGGCGGGCGGGGTGCCCACCGGGTGGCAGACGGTGCTGCGCTCGCGGAACGTGTACGGTCCGTACGAGGACCGCATCGTCCTGGCGCAGGGGAGCACGCCGGTGAACGGCCCGCACCAGGGCGCGTGGGTGGAGACGGAGCAGGGCGAAGACTGGTTCTTCCACTTCCAGGACCGCGGCCCGTACGGCCGCATCGTCCACCTGCAGCCGATGGTGTGGAAGGACGACTGGCCCGTGATGGGCCGCGACGCCGACGGCGACGGCACGGGTGAGCCGGTGGCCGCGTTCCGCCTGCCCCGCGTCGCCCGGCGGTCTCCCGCGGCGGCGCCCGCGACCTCGGACGAGTTCGACGGCGGGCTCGGCCTGCAGTGGCAGTGGCAGGCGAACCCGCGCGCGGAGTGGGCTTCCGTCACGGGCGGCTCGCTGCGCCTGCACGCGCAGCCGGCCCCGGCCAACCTGTGGCCCGTCCCCAGCCTGCTGACGCAAAAGATCCCGGCGGAGGAGCTCAGCGCCACTACGCGCATCGACTTCCAGGGGCGCGTGGCGGGCGAGCGGGCGGGTCTGCTGGTGATGGGGCTCGATTACGCCTACCTGGCGCTCGCCCGCACGGCGGATGGCGTGGAGATCGTGCAGGGCCGCGCCGCCAACGCGCACCAGGGCACCGCCGAGAGCACCGTCCGCGTCCCCGGCTCCGCCGCGTACCTGCGTGTCACGATGACGGCGGGCGCCCTCTGCCGCTTCTCGTACAGCCGCGATGGCGTGCGCTTCACGGAGATCGGCGAGCCGTTCCAGGCGCGGGAGGGCCGCTGGATCGGCGCCAAGCTCGGCCTCTTCGCCACGCGCCCCGCGGGGAGCGCCGAGGGTGGATACGCCGACTTCGACTACTTCCGCATCGGGTCCTGAACGCAAGATGGAACAGCAGGGCTCACACAGAGGCACAGAGACACAGAGAGAAAGGACTGCCATGCGATTCCTGCGCGTTCTCCCGCTCCTGCTCGTGGCCGCGTTCTCGGGCGCGCCGCCGGTGACGGTGTACCTGGCCGGCGACTCCACCATGGCGCAGAAGCTGGTCACCAGGCGCCCCGAGACGGGGTGGGGCGAGGCGTTCCAGCAGTACTTCGACGTGGACCAGGTCCGCATCGAGAACCACGCCCGTAACGGCCGCAGCACGCGCACCTTCATCGAGGAGGGGCGCTGGCAGGCCGTGCTCGACCGGCTGCGGCCGGGCGACTACGTCTTCATCCAGTTCGGCCACAACGACGCGGCGGTGGAGAAGACGGACCGCTACACGCCCCCCGCGGACTACCGCCGCAACCTCGTGCGCTTCGTCGCCGACGCGCGCGCGAAAGGAGCGAACCCCGTCCTGCTGACGCCGGTGCGCCGCCGCCGCTTCGCCGCGCGGGGCACACTGGTGGACACCCACGGCGAGTACCCGGAGCTGGTGCGCTCCGTGGCGGCCGAGCAGCGGGTGCCGCTGCTGGACATGCACCGCAGCAGCGCCGCGGCCCTCAGCCGCCACGGCGCCGAGGGCTCGCGCGGCCTCTTCCTGCAGCTCAGGGCGGGGGAGAACGCCAACTACCCGCAGGGGGTGGATGACAACACCCACTTCTCGCCACGGGGCGCCGAGGTGATGGCCGCCCTCGCCGCCGACGGGGTCCGCGAGATCGGGCTGGGGCTGGCGGGCTTCCTCAAGACGGCGGGCGCCCCCGCCCCCACCCGGTGAGGCCCATGCGAAGCACCCCGATCCTGCTGGCGCTCCTCGCCGCCACCTCCCTCGCCGCGCAGGAGCGCGCGGAGGAGCTGCTGGCCCCGGCGCGCGTCGCGGCGCTGCCGGCGGCGGAGCGGGCGGCGTGGGAGCGCTACCTGGCCGAGTCCGCCCGCCTGCGCGCCGCGGACCGCGCGGCGATGGCGGCCGAGCTGCGGGCCGCGGGGCTGGAGAAGGCCACCCCCGCTCCTCACGGCGACGGCTTCAACGTGGAATCGCGCATGACCGGGGCGTACTGGACGACCCCCGAAGCGCGCCAGGTGGCCGACGCCATCGTCTCCTTCCAGACGCCGGCCGGCGGGTGGTCCAAGCGGATGGAGTTCACGCGCACGCGCAGGGCGGGGGAGAGTTGGGCCAGCGAGGGCAACTGGAGCTGGGTGGGCACCATCGACAACAACTCCACCACCTCGCAGCTCCGCTTCCTGGGCGGCGCGGCCGCGGCCACGGGCGACGCGCGCTACCGGGCGTCATTCCGCAAAGGGCTGGAGTACCTGTACAAAGCGCAGTTTCCCAACGGGTGCTGGCCGCAGGTGTACCCGCTGGTGGGCGGCTACCACGACGCCGCAACCTACAACGACGACGCCATCGTCAACGTGCTGCGCGTGATGCAGGACGTGGCGCGGGGCGAGCTGGGCGCGGCGGAGCCCGCGGAGCGCCAGCGCGCGGCCAACAGCCTGCGCCGCGGCGTGGAGTGCATCCTCGCCAGCCAGGTGGTTGTGGACGGCCGCCGCACCGCGTGGGGCCAGCAGCACGACCCGCTCACCCTGAAGCCCGCCCGCGCCCGCGCCTACGAGCACGCCTCGCTGGCCGGCCGGGAGAGCGCCGCCATCGTCAACCTGCTGCTCACGGTGGACAACCCCCAGCCGCGGCTGGTGACGGCGGTGCGCGGGGCGGTGCAGTGGTTCCGGGACACGGCGGTGTACGGCTACGAGTACAGCTACCGCGGGGGTCTCACGGCCAGGCCCGGCGCCGGCCCCATCTGGGCGCGCTTCTACGAGATCGGCACCAACCGGCCCATGTTCAGCAACCGCGACGGGGTGGTGCGCTACCGCTTCGACGAGCTGGACCCGGAGCGCAGCCGCGGCTACGCCTGGTACGGGGACGAGCCGGCCACCACCCTGCGCCGCTACGAGCGCTGGGCGCGCACGCAGCCCGCCGCCCGCGCCGTCCCCGCCCGCTCGCACACCGTGGCCGTGGACGCGGCTCACCGCGGGAGTGACGGCGCGGCCGTGCGCGGGGTGCAGACCTACCGCACCATCGGCGCGGCGCTGGCCGCGGCGCCGGACGGCGCGGCGCCCTTTGTCGTCAGCATCCGCGACGGGCGCTACCGCGAGAAGCTCACGGTGGACCGCCCCAACGTGCGCTTCGTGGGCCAGAGCCGCGACGGAACGGTGCTCACGTACGATGCCGCCGCGGGGCACCTGAGCCCCGGCGGGTGGCCGTACGGCACGCGGGGGAGCTTCACCCTGCGCGTGGCCGCGCCGGACTTCCGGCTGGAGCGCATGACGGTGGAGAACGCCTTCGACTACCTGGCCAACAACGCCCGGACCGAGGGCGACTCCAGCAAGATCCAGGGCTCGCAGGCGGTGGCGGTGATGCTGGACGAGGGGAGCGACCGCGCGGTCTTTCGCGAGTGCGCCATCACCGGCCACCAGGACACGCTATTTCCCAACGCGGGCCGCAGCTACTTCAACCGCTGCACCGTGTCTGGCAGCGTCGATTTCATCTTCGGCGCGGGCGTGGCGGTGTTCGACGACGCGGACATCATCTCGCGCGACCGGGGGAGCGCCACGAACAACGGCTTCATCACGGCGCCCAGCACGCTGGTGTCGCAGCCGCACGGCTTCGTCTTCCTGCGCAGCCGGCTGAGGAAGGAGAAGCCGTCGATGGCGCCCGCCTCCGTCACGCTGGGCCGCCCCTGGCACCCGTCGGGGAACCCGCACGCCATCGGCAGCGCGGTGTTCATCGACACCTGGATGGAGGACCACATCGCCCCGCGCGGCTGGGACCCGATGAACAGCCGGGACGCGGCGGGGAACGTGGTGGTGAACCAGCCGGCGGACGCGCGCTTCTTTGAGCACGGCAGCACCGGCCCGGGCGCGGCCGACGCACCGGAGCGCCGCCGCCTCACGCCGCAGCAACGCGGCGGGTACACGCTGGGCGCGGTGCTCGGCGGGTGGACGCCGAACTGACTGGATCACACAGAGGCACGGAGACACGGAGAGAAACCCCTGTGTAACGGCGGGATTGCGCTCTCACGACGGGCCGTGTACATTGTTCGAACATTCGTTCTCTTAGAGAACAAATCCCGTCGAATGCTCTCAGCGCTACACCGCAGGCCTGCCGCGCGACCGATCTGACCCTGTGGAAGGGTGGGCGCGCGGACACGTCCCAAATGATTTGTCCGTTGTTGGTACAATATCGTTGTCCGCGCAGCCAGCCCGGCCGCGGTGTCCCACCCCGACCTTTCACGGTCACCTCTTTCGGAGAGTCCAGGATGAGATGGACAGCCACACTCCTCTGCCTCCTCGCGTTCGCGCTCCTGCCGGCGGAGCTGGCGGCGCAGCAGGGCGGGCGCATCACGGGCCGCGTAACCGAGGGCGGCGAGGCGGCGCGCCCGCTCTCGGGCGCGGCGGTGACCGTCGTGGGCACGCAGGTGCGCACGGTGACGGCGCCTGACGGCACCTTCACGCTGGGCAACGTGCCCGCGGGCAGCCGCCGCGTGCGCGCCAGCCGCGTGGGATACGCGGAGCAGGAGCAGGCGGTGACCGTGGGCGCGGGCGAGACCGCCACCGTCAACTTCACGCTCGCGGCCGAGGCGGTGCAGCTCGAGGCGGTGGTGGCGGTGGGGTACGGCACGCAGCGGCGCCGCGACCTCACGGGCGCGGTGAGCTCGGTGAACACGCAGGCCATCGAGAACAAGCCGATCACCTCGGTGGACCAGATGCTGGAGGGCACCGCCCCCGGCGTGCAGGTGTCCGCCGCGTCCAGCGCGCCGGGCGGCGGCATCTCGGTGCGCATCCGCGGCGGCACCTCCGTGAGCGAGGGCGTGAGCAACGAGCCGCTCTACGTGATCGACGGCTTCCCCATCGAGGTGGACTACGCGGCGGACAACAACCGGCTGGGCGGCGGGCGCACGGCGGGGATCACCGTGCCCACCAACCCGCTCACCTCGCTCAACCCGCGCGACATCGAGTCGATCGAGGTGCTCAAGGACGCGTCTGCCACGGCCATCTACGGCTCGCGCGCGGCCAACGGCGTGGTGCTCATCACCACGCGCCGCGGGCAGGCGGGGGCGCCGCGCTTCAACTTCGAGGCGTACACGGGCACGCAGTCGGTGGGGCAGCGCTACGACCTGCTGGACGGGCCGGAGTTCGCGCAGTTCGCCAACGACTGGGCGCTCAGCCAGAACCTGGACCCCATCTACGCGGACCCCGCGTCTGTGCAGACCACGGACTGGCAGGACCGCATCTTCCGCAACGCCGGGCTGCAGAGCTACCAGCTTTCCGTGACGGGCGGCACCAGCGGCGACAACGCCACGCGCTACGCCATGTCCGGCGGCTACTTCGACCAGCAGGGCGTGGTGATGGGCTCCGACTTCCAGCGCATGTCGGTGCGGCTCAACCTGTCGCAGGACATCCGCGGGCGGCTGCGGCTGGGCACCACGCTCACCGGCAGCCGGGTGGCCACCAACTTCGCGCCCACGGACGGCGCGGTGGGCGGCAACGACATGTCGTCCGTGGCGGCGGCGCTGCAGTCCATCCCCACGCTGCCGGTGCGGCGCGCGGACGGCACGTACAGCAACATGCTTGACGACGCGCCCATCGCGCTCACCCCGCAGGACATCATGAACCCGGTGGCCGTCCTGGAGAACATGGACGACCAGCTCGGCGACACGCGCATCCTCACCAACTCCTTCGCGGAGCTGGACCTGGCGCGCGGGCTTCGCTTCCGTACCACGCTGGGCGCCAACGTGACGGACCGCACGCGCGACACCTACTGGCCGCGCGAGACGCTGCGCGGCGAGCAGGTGGGCGGGCAGGCGATCCGCGGGCGCAACGAGAGCACCTCGTTCCTCAACGAGAACACGCTGTCGTACGACCGCATGTTCGGCCGCAGCCACTCGCTCAACACGGTGATCGGCTACACGCGGCAGCGGCAGGAGAGCAGCAGCACCAGCATCCTCAACGAGAACTTCATCAGCGACATCCTTGACTTCGAGGACGTCGGCTCGGGCAACCGCTCCGGCGGGCCCACGGTGAGCTCGGGGGCCACGCGCACCACCATGGTGTCGTACCTGGGCCGGGTGAACTACAACCTGCTGGGCCGCTACATCTTCACCCTCACGGGGCGCTACGACGGGTCGTCGCGCTTCGGGCCGGACCGCAAGTGGGGCTTCTTCCCCTCGGGCGCCATCGCGTGGCGCGCATCGGACGAGCCGTTCATCAAGAACAACGTGGCGGCCGTCAGCGACCTGAAGTTCCGCACCTCGTACGGCGCCACGGGCAACCAGGCCATCACCCCGTACCAGTCGCTGGCCTCGCTGGGCGGCCGCACCACCACCTTTGGCGGCGTCATCGTGCCGGGGTACCGCCAGACGCGCCTGGCCAACACGGACCTGGGGTGGGAGACGACGAAGCAGTTCGACGCGGGCGTGGACCTGGGGCTGTTCGACCAGTTGGTGACGGTGAGCGCGGACGTGTACAACCGCCGCACCGAAGACCTGCTGATGAGGATCGAGCTCCCCTACGAGACGGGCTTCCGCAACGCCTTCCGCAACGCGGGCGCGGTGCGGAACCGCGGGTTCGAGCTGAGCGTGGGCCTCAACGCCCTGCGCGGCGACGGGCGCGAGACGGTGCGGTGGACGAACAGCTTCAACTACTCGCGCAACCGCAACGAGGTGCTCGACCTGGGGGGGCTGGACATCCTGCGCGTGCAGGGGATCAGCGCCAACTTCAACTTCCCCGGCAGCAACATCCGCGTGGGGTACCCCATCGGCGTGTTCTTTGGCTACAAGACGGACGGGCTCTTCCGCGACAGCGCGGAGGCGGCCAGCTACTCGGCCACCCTCCCCAACCGCCGCTTCCAGGCGGGCGAGTCGCGCGTGCTGGACCTGAGCGGGCCCGAGGGGAAGCCGGACGGCGTGATCAACGAGCTTGACCTCACCTACATCGGCGACCCCAACCCGGACTACAACCTGGGGTGGAGCACCAGCGTGGGGTGGCGCGGCTTCGAGGTGTCGTCGCTCCTGAGCGGGCAGTTCGGCGCGGACGTGCTCAACCTCAACCTGATCCGGGTGGAGAGCGGCGCCCCGTCCACCAACATCACCCGCGACCGCTTCTACGACCGCTGGACGCCGGAGAACCCGGACGCGAAGTACCCGCGCATCGGCGTGGCCTCGCAGTCCATCGGCTCCAACTACGTGGACACGATGATCGAGGACGGGTCGTTCCTGCGGCTCAGCAACCTCACGCTCGCCTACAACGTCCCCAGCCGCTGGGCCGCCCGCCGCGGCTTCCGCGAGACGCGCGTGTACGTGAGCGGCAACAACCTGCACACGTGGACGAAGTACAGCGGCTACAACCCGGACGTCAGCAGCATGGGCGTGGGCAACGTCAACCGCGGCGTGGACGTGGGCGCGTACCCGCTGGCCCGCACCGTCACCGTCGGCTTCAACGTCGGCTACTGAGGAGCACAGGATGATCAAGCGATACGTAGCCGCCGCGGCCGCCGCCCTGGTTCTGGGGCTGGCCGCCTGCGACGACTCGGGCTTCCTGGCGGAGGTCCCCGAGGACTTCGTGGGGCCGGAGAACTTCTTCCGCAACACGGACGACGCGCTGGCCGCCGTCAACGGCGTGTACGCCGGCTTCGTCTCTCCGCTCAACTGCGGGAGCGACGACTACTACGGCCGCAACTTCATCATGCTGGTGGAGTACCCGGCCGAGACGGTGACGTCGCGCTACGGCGCCACGCACGACCGCGGCGGCATCGACGCGCTCAACATCACCACCGAGCACCCGTACCTGGCCAGCACCTGGCTGTGCGCGTACTCGGCCATCGGCAGCGCCAACCTGGTGATCGACCGCGTCCCAGCCATCGCCAGCATGGAGCCGGCGCTGCGCGACCGCGTGGTGGCCGAGGCGCGCTTCCTCCGCGCCATCCACTACTTCAACCTGGTGCGCCTGTTCGGCGACGTGCCGCTGCGCCTTCAGCCGGTGGACCCCACGGGCAGCCTCAACCTCCCGCGCTCGCCGGCCGCCGACGTGTACAAGGCGATCATCGACGACCTGGAGTACGCGGCCGAGCGGCTGCCGCTGACGTACGCCGGGGTGGCGGGCGCCAACACGGGGCGCGCCACCAGCGACGCGGCGCGCTCGCTCCTCGCCAAGGTGCACCTGCAGTTCGCGGCGGTGCACGGCGGCGGCGCGGCGTCGTTCAACGCCGCGGCCGAGCAGGCGCGGCGGGTGACGGCGGGGGGGCGCCACCGGCTGCTCCCCGACTTCGCCACCATCTTCGCGCTCAACAACGAGATGAACGCGGAGGTGATCTTCGCGGTGCAGCTCACGCGCGTGTCCGGGCTGGGCGGGCGGCTGGCGCAGCACGTGGCCCCCATCGGCTCGGGGCTGAGCGGGGTGCAGCCGGGCGGCATCTCGTTCTACCCGGAGTGGCCGTTCTACCGCGACTGGGCCAGCGCGGACAAGCGCAAGGCGGGCACGGTGCTCACCACGTACACGCACCCCACGCTGGGCACGCTCACCTGGTCGCGCCCCATGGCGGGGCTGAGCAACGCGCAGACCACCACCGCGCTCAACAACTTCGGCACGCCGTCGGGCGGTCCGTTCTTCGCCAAGTACCTGGACCCGCAGGCCACCACGGGCGCGGGCGACGAGAACGACATCGTCCTGATCCGCTACGCGGACGTGCTGCTCACGCTGGCCGAGGCGGTGAACGAGGCGGGCGGCCCCACGGCCGAGGCGTACGCCGCGGTGAACGCCGTGCGCGCGCGCGCCGGGCTCCCGGCCCTGAGCGGCCTCAGCCAGCAGCAGTTCCGCGAGGCGGTGCAGATCGAGCGGCGCTACGAGTTCGTGCTGGAGGGGCATGCCTACTTCGACATGCAGCGGCACTGGGAGTGGTCCAAGGCGCGGGTGGAGCGCCACATGCGCCTGGGCCGCGCGGTGGCGCAGGGCGGCGAGAACCTGAACGCCTCCCCCTGGCAGAACAGCGTTCCCAAGATCGGCCTCAGCGGCGGCGTGGTGGAAGAGAAGTACCGCTTCTTCCCGGTGCCGGCCGCGGCGCGGGCCACCAATCCGGAGCTGACGCAGAATCCCGGGTGGATGTGATCTGAACGGACCGGGCTCACACAGAGGCACGGAGGCACAGAGAAGAACTTCTCCGTGCCTCCTTTTTTTGTTGCGTGCGGCGCGGCGCGCGCGCATACTGGACGGCATCCCCCCCGCAGCACCCTTCCCACCTGGAGGTCTCCCATGCTTCGCAGTATCGGTGTCGTCTTGCTCGGCTTCTTTGTGATCGGCGCGCTGGCCGTCGGCGCGGACTACGTGGTGCGCTACTTTGCGCCGGAGGTGTTCGACGCGTCCGGCGCGGTGAGGAGCGTGCCGGTTCTCCTGCTGATGCAGGTGTACGTGGCGCTGTTCGCCACCTTTGGCTGCTACCTCGCCGCCCGCCTGGCCCCCAGCCGCCCCATGGCGCACGCGATGGCGCTGGGCGTGCTCGGCCTGGTCTTCAACGTCGTCAACACCGTCGCGCTCTGGAACACGGCTCCCGCGTGGTACCACGTGCTCGCCCTGGCGCTGGTGCTCCCCTACGCCTGGCTGGGCGGCCGCATCCGCGAGCGCGAGCTGGCCCGCGCCGGCCACACGGGGCGGTTGGCCGCGGCCTGACGGAACAGATGGCTCACACAGAGGCACAGAGGCACGGAGAACGACGCTGTTCTCCGTGCCTCTGTGCCTCTGTGTGAGCCCAAGGCCCCTGACTTGCCTGTGCGACCGGCATGGACGTTCGAGCGGCGGTCCGCGAAACCGAGGTCATCTTCCCCGCGGAGGGGGAGATGGGGCCGCTGTGCCGTGCCATGGACTGGGCGGCGACCCCGCTGGGGCCCGTGGAGGGGTGGCCGCGCAGCCTGAAGACGGCCGCGGCCATGGTGGTGCGGCAGGGGATCGCGCAGAACCTGTGCTGGGGGCCGGACCTCCTGCAGATCTACAACGACGCGTACCGCATCATCATGGGCGAGAAGCACCCGGCCGGGCTGGGGCGCTCGGTGCTGTGGAGCTGGTCGGAGATCCTGGCGGACATCGGGCCCCTCTTCGAGCGGGTGCGAAAGGGCGAGACGGTGTACTTCGAAGACCTCCTGCTGCGCGTGCTGCGCCACGGAGAGCCGGAAGAGGCGTACTTCACCTTTTCGTACAGCCCCGTGCTGGTGGAGAGCGGCGAGGTGGGCGCGGTGCTCATCAACTGCTATGAGACCACCCAGCAGGTGTGCGCCCGCGCGCTGCAGGCGGAGCGCGACCGGCTGCTGCGGGAGCTGCAGGTGGAGCGGGCGCGGCTGGAGTACGTCTTCAAGCAGGCGCCCGCCTTCCTGGCCGTGCTGCGCGGGGCGGAGCACGTCTTCGAGCTGGCCAACGACGCGTACTTCCAGCTCATCGGGCACCGCGACGTGGTGGGGAAGCCGGCGCGCGAGGCGCTCCCCGAGATCGTGGAGCAGGGCTTCGTGGAGCTGCTGGACCGCGTGCTGGACACCGGCGAGCCCTTCGTGGGGCGCGAGATCCCCATCCAGCTCTCGCGCGACCCGGGCGGCACCCCCGAGGAAAGGTTCGTCGACTTCTCGTACCTCCCCATGGTGGAGGCGGACGGCACGCGCTCCGGCATCATCGCGCACGGCACCGACGTCACGGACCAGGTGCTCGCCCGCCGCGAGGTGGAACGCCTCCTCCAGCAGAGCGACCGCGAGCGCGCCGAAGCCGAGGCCGCCCGCGCCGAGGCGGAGACGGCAAACCGCGCCAAGGCGGACTTCCTGGCCTCCATGAGCCACGAGCTGCGCACCCCGCTCAACGCCATCGGCGGCTACGTGGACCTGGTGGACCTGGGGATCCACGGCCCCGTGTCCGAGGCGCAGCACGGGGCGCTGGCCCGCGTGCGCGCCAGCCAGCAGCACCTGCTCACCCTCATCAACGACGTGCTCGCCTTCGCCAAGGTAGAGGCGGGGCAGATCTACTTCGACCTGCGCCCCCTGGTGGCGAACGAGCTGCTCGCCAGCGTGGAGCCGCTCGTGGCCCCCCTGGCCGAGGCCAAGGGGATCGCCCTGGCGGTGGAGGAGTGCGACCCCGCGTACCGCGTGGTGGGCGACGACGAGCGCGTGCGGCAGGTGCTGCTCAACCTGGTGGGGAACGCCATCAAGTTCACCCCGCCCGGCGGCTGGGTGCGGCTGAGCTGCAGCATCGCGGACGAGTGGGTGGAGATCCGCGTGCGCGACAACGGCCCGGGGATCGACCCGGAGAAGCAGCAGACGGTGTTCGACCCCTTCATCCAGGTGGACCGCCGCCTCAGCAACCCGCGCGAGGGCGTGGGCCTGGGCCTGGCCATCAGCCGCGACCTGGCCCGCGCCATGGGCGGCGACCTCACCGTTCGCAGCGCCCCGGGCGAGGGGAGCACCTTCACGCTCCGGCTGCCGGAAGCCTCACACAGAGGCACAGAGCCACAGAGTTGATCTCTCTGTGGCTCTGTGCCTCTGTGTGAGATCACGAGGCGTTCATCACCACGACGGGGCAGGCGGAGTTGTTGAGCACCTCCTCCACCTTGGGGCCCAGGAAGAGGCGGTCCGAGGCGGGGCGCAGGTCGGTGCCCAGCACGATCAGGTCGATGCCGTCGCGCGCGAGCTCAAGGATCACGCCTTCGGGGGACGCGCCGGCGCGCACCTCGGTGGTGGTGCGCACGCCCAGCGCCTCGCCCATCACGCAGAGCTGGTGCACGATGGCGTGCGCCGCCTCCATCTGCCGGCGCATCTCCTCGCCGCCCAGGTCCAGCCGGCGCCCGTCCCGGCGCGCCTCCACCACGTTCAGCACCAGCACCTCGCGGTCCTCTTCCAGGGCGAGCGCAAAGGCCACGTCCGCGGCGGCGCGGGCGGCGGCGGAGCCGTTGGTGGGCAGGAGGATGCGGCAGGGGGGCCAGTTCTGCTCGCTGAGCCGCCCCTTCACCACCATGGTGGGGCAGGGGGACATGCGCAGCAGGTAGTCCACCATGGGGTCGAACAGCTCTTCCGCGCCGTCGGACGAGGCGGGAGCGCCCAGGATGATGAGGTCGTAGTCGTTCTCCGCCTCCTCAAGGATCAGCCGGGCGATGTCCTTGCCCTCCACCACCTTGCGGGTGAGCTCCGCGCCGGGGAAGGAAGAGGAGACGCGGTCCAGGAACTCCTCGCTGTCCACGCGGTCGCACTCCTCCAGCACGCTGAACAGCGTGACGGCCACGGCGTTGCGCGCGCGCATCTGCCGGATCAGCTCCGCCTCCAGCCGGAAAAGGGAGCGGCGCTCGCCGGCCCGGCAGCGCACGGGCACCAGCACCCGCTTCACCCCCGCGATCAGGCTCCCTTCCGCCAGCTCCTCGCGCTTCAGCCGCTCCAGCTCGTGCTTCTCCGGCACCACGTGGCTCAGCGTCCAGCGTAGCGCGGGGGGCGCCAGTACCGAGGTGGTGATGGCCATCACCACGATGATGGAGAACATCTCCTGCGTCAGCAGCCCCATGGAGAGGCCGATGCTGGCGATGATGATCTCCATGGCGCCGCGCGCGTTCATCCCCACGCCGAAGCTGAGCGCCGTCCAGTGGTCGCGGCGGCCCAGCAGGCGCGCGCCGGCGTACCCGCCCACCACCTTGCCGAAGCTGGCCACCAGGATCACCAGCAGGGCGATGCCGATGAGGCGCGGCTCGGCCAGGGTGCGCACGTTCACCTTGAGCCCCGCCACGGCGAAGAAGATGGGCGCGAACACGGCCATCGCCATCTGCTCCACCCCCTCGAACACCCGGCTGGGGAGCCGCGGCATCTGCCCGAAGAGGATCCCCATCACGAAGGCGCCCAGCATCGCCTCCAGCCCCAGCGCCAGCGAGAGGGCGCCCCAGGCGAATGTGAAGACGATCACCAGCGACAGCATGCGGTGGTGGCTTACCGCCCGGTCCTGCACGTAGTTGAGCGCGTGGCGCACGGCCCAGCGGCCCACGGTGAAGCTCAGCGCCATGAAGCCCAGCACCTTGCCTACGGCCATCAGCACGCTCCCCGCGCCGGTCGCCTCGCCGCCCGCCAGGCCCAGCACCACGGAAAGGAGCATCCACCCGATGGCGTCGTCCGTCATCCCCGCGGCGATGATGGTCTGCCCCACGTCGCGGCGCATCAGGTTGAGGTCCATCAGCACCTTCGCGATCACCGGGATCGCGGAGATGGACATCGCCGTGGCCAGGAAGAGGGCGAAGACGATGGGGCGCTCGGGGTTGGCCAGCAGGTCGTCGGGGATGTACAGCCCCAGCACGTATCCCGTGGCAAAGGGCACCACGATGCCGCCCAGCGACGCCCCCAGCGCCGTGCGCGCCTGCCGCCGGATGAGCTGCAGGTCCGTCTCCAGCCCCGTGATCAGCAGCAGGAACATGGCGCCGAACAGGCTCACCACCTCCAGCAGGTACCCCTGCACCTGGTTGTGGGGCACGATCCACTGCCCCAGCGCCGGGAAGAATCCGCTGAGCAGCGACGGGCCCAGGAGGATCCCCGCCAGGATCTCCCCCACCACCGCCGGCTGGCGAAATCGCTGGGCCACCTCCCCCAGCGCCCTCGCCACCAGCAGGAGCAGGGCGATCTGTATCACCAGCGCCAGCACGTCGTGGTGCGGAGCCGCGCCGAAGCCTTCCATTGCCCGTTTCCGTGTCCGAGGAGCCGGGTGGATTGGCACGTCGCGAGCCAACCGGGCTCACACAGAGACACAGAGGCACAGAGATGAATTCGTCTCTGTGCCTCTGTGCCTCTGTGTGAGCCTTCGGTCTAGCGGTGGCCCGGCATCTCCGCGGGCGACCGGCGCTCCTCTTCCTGTACCGACCTGATCATCGCGACGATGTCGTGGTTGAACTCCGCCGCGATCTCTTCGCGGACCCGCCAGAGCTCCAACAGGATCGGATCTTCGTAGTCCGGGTCGTTCAGACCCATGGGCTCTTCGTCCGGCATCGTCACCTCCTCAAAAGGTCGTCCGGAGTGCACAGGACCGGCGGCTCGAACCCGTGCACGCGGCAGATCCGCTGGATGGTGGGATACATCCGCGGGTTCGCGATGTGCCGGCAGTTCCACGTCAGCAGGTAGTCGAGCCCGCTCACCGCCGCGACGGCGATGTGGATCGCGTCTGGCCTGGCCTTGCCCGGCAGCGGCCCGTTCGCGACCAGCGCCTGGGCCAGGATCTCCACCTCGTGCGGCGTTCGCAGCAACACGACCTGTTTCAGCGATGCCGCTCGCTCCCGCGCCATCGTGGGCTCGCCGCGAAGCACCTCGCGCAGCGCGAACCTCGACGAGAACAGCCTGAACCCGCCGCGCCGGTTCTCCCACCAATCGCGCGTCTGCCGCTGGCGCCGGGCCATCGCTTCGTCCCGGCTGGGCCGGGCGACGAGGTAGCTTACGATGCTGCTCTCGATGTAGACGGATGGAAGCATCCGCCAAGGCTATCCGCGCGTCGCGCGGCGCACAATCAGGCGCGCAAAGATCGATCCGCCGATGTCCTCAAATGCAGCCGATGCGCCCCTTTCACTCCTCTGTGCCTCTGTGTCTCTGTGTGAGCCCGGTCGTTACGCCGGGATCGGCTCCACGGGCGCGTCGCCGCGGGCGAGGGTGAGGACGAAGGTGGTGCCCACGCCGACGGTGCTCTCCACGGCCAGGGTGCCGTTCATCAGGCGGAGCAGCTCGCGGCTGATGGCCAGGCCCAGCCCCACGCCCTGCCGCTTCTCCGCGTCGGAGTTGCCGGCCTGCACGAACGGGTCGAAGATCGCCGCCAGGCGCTCGGGGGGGATGCCGCGCCCCGTGTCGCTCACGCGCAGGGTGACGGTGTCGGCGTCCGCCTCGCACTCCACGGAGGCGAGGCCGCCGGGGTCGGTGAACTTGGCGGCGTTGGTGAGGAGGTTGAGGAGCACCTGGATGAGCCGCTCGCCGTCTGCCTGCACGTGCAGGCCGGCGGGGAACGGGCGCACCTCGAAGGCCACGCCGCGCTCCGCGAAGAGCGGCTGCACCAGCAGGCGCAGCTCGACCAGCGTGTCCTGCAGCGCCACCTCGGCCAGGTGGATCTGCACCTGCCCCGCCTCCAGCCGCGCGAAGCTGAGGATGTCGTTGATGAGCGTGAGGAGGTGCTCCTGCGCGCGGATGATGCGCCCCATCGCCTCGCGCTGCGCGTCGTTGACGGGGCCCTGCACCCCCATCTCCACGAGCTGCGCGTAGCCGCCGATGGCGTTGAGCGGGGTGCGCAGGTCGTGCGACATGCGGGCCAGGAACTCGCTCTTGGCCCGGTTCGCCTCCTCGGCGGCGGTGCGGGCGCTTGCCGCCTCCTCGAACAGGCGCGCGTTGTCGATGGCCGTGGCGGCGCGGCGCGCCAGGTCCTCGGCCAGCTCCACCTGCGCGTCCGTGAACGCGGCGCCGGGGCGGGTGAGCACGAAGCCGATGGCCCCCAGCGCGTGCCCGCGCGCGAAGAGCGGCACGAACAGCCCCGCCTCCGGCTGCAGCGCCCGGAACGCCGCCAGGTCCTCCGGCGAGCGCGCCACCGAGGCGAGGTGCTCGTCCGGAAGGGAGCCCACCAGGCGCGTGCGCCGGCCGCGGATCACCTCGGCCACGTAGCTGGTGGGGTGGTCCGCCTCCGGGCTGAACCGCTGCTCCAGCGCGCGCACCAGCGGCTCCTTCTCCGGGTCCGCGTGGGCGGCCGCCACGCCGCGGTGCCCGCCGTTCTCCTGCGCCAGGTAGATGACGCAGTAGTCGCCCAGCAGGGGCACGGAGAGGCGGGCCACGGCGCGCAGGGTGTCGCCCACCTCCAGCGAGTCGCCCAGCACGCGGCTGGCCTCGGCCAGGAAGCGGGTGCGCTCGGCGCTCCCGCGCAGCTCCTCCTGCGCGCGGCGGGCGTCCGCCTCCGCGCGCGACAGCTCCACGGCGTAGCGCAGGGAGGCGGCCAGGCGCTCCGGCGTGATCCCCTCCTTGGGAAGGTAGTCCGCGGCGCCCGCCTTCATCAGCTCCACGGCCACCCGCTCGTCGCCCTGCCCGGTGAGCATCACCACCGGCGCCTCCACCTCCGCCGCGCGGATGGCGCGCAGCAGGGTGAGCCCGTTGCCGCCGGGGATGTTGTAGTCAAGGAACAGGCAGTCGTAGCCGCCGGCCACCGCGCGCTCCAGCGCCTGGGGCAGCGTCTCCGCCTCGTCCACCCGCGCGTCAAGGTCGGTGCGCGCCAGGGCGCGGCGGATCGCCATGCGGTCCACGCGGTCGTCGTCCACCACCAGGAGCCGCAGCGGTGAAGCCTGCGGCGCGGCGGGCTCGGTCACGGCATCTCCACGAGCGCCCAGTACTTGTTGAGCGAGGCCATCGTCTCGCAGAAGTTGGAAAAGGTGACGGGCTTCAGCAGGTACCCCGCCACGTGGAGGTTGTACGCCTCCACCTTGTCGCGCTCCGCGTCGGAGGTGGTGAGCACCACCACGGGGGTGGGGCTCAGCTCCGGGTCCGCCCGCAGCTCGCGCAGGAACTCGATGCCGTTCATCCGCGGCATGTTGAGGTCCAGCAGCACCAGGCGGCGCGAGCGGGGCATCTCGTCGCCGCGCAGCACCTCCAGCGCCTCCAGGCCGTTGCCGGCCACGTACAGGGGATTGGTGATGTTCCCCTTCTTGAACGCGCGGCGGATGTTCATCACGTCCACCTCGTCGTCTTCCACCAGCAGGATGTTCAGCACCTTTTCGATCATTCGCCTGAGCTCCCCTCGTGCGTGGCCGGCCACAGGAAGCGGAAGGTGCTCCCGGAACCTACCTGCGACTCCACCCAAACCCGCCCGCCGCGGCTCTCCACCAGCTTCTTGACGATGGAAAGGCCAATCCCCGTTCCCTCCACCCGGTCGCGCGCCTCCAGCATCTGGAAGATCCCGAAGATCCGGTCGTGGTACTCCGGCGCAATCCCGGGGCCGCTGTCGCGCACGGCGAACTCGCACGCCCCGCCCGCGTCCCGCGCCGAAACGTGGACGACGGGCTCCGCGCCGCCGTACTTGACGGCGTTCCCCACCAGGTTCATCAGCACCTGCTGGAGGGGGAGGCGCTCCGTGTGCAGCACGGGCATCCCCGCGGCCACCTCCACGCGGGCCTGCGCCGGGGGCGCCAGCAGCTCCACCACCTCCGCCGCCAGCTCCGCCGTGTCCACCCGCCCCGGCTTCTCCCGCGCCCGCCCCGCGCGCGAGTACTGCAGGATGCCGTCGATCAGCCCCTCCATGCGGTGAACGCGGCCCTGCAGGAGGCGAAGGTTCTCGGCGACCTCGCCCTCCACCGCGTCGCCCAGGTCCTCGCCGATCCAGGTGGCCAGGTTGGCGATGCCGCGCAGCGGGGCCTTGAGGTCGTGGCTGGCCACGTAGGCGAACTGGTCGAGCTCCCGGTTGCTGGCCTCCAGCGCGCGGGCGGCGCGGGCCAGCTCGTCCGCCTTCCGCTCCACGTCGCGGCGCGCCAGCACCTGCTCCGTGACGTCCGAGCCGTGGGCCACCACGCCGGAGCGGGTCCCGTCCGCCTCGCTGAGCGGGTAGTACACCAGGTCCACGAAGCGCTCCTCCCACTCGCCGCCGCGCGTGCGCAGCACCCGCACCGGCACCTCGCGCCCCACGAACGGCTCCCCGGTCTCGATGACGCCCGTCAGCAGCTCCTCGAAGCCCTGCCCGCGCACCTCCGGGAGCGCCTCGAACACGGGGCGCCCCAGCAGCTCGCGGTGGCCCACGAGCTGGTAGTAGGCCTCGTTGGCGAACTCGAACACGAAGTCGCTGCCGCGCAGCACCGCCATGAACGCCGGGGCCTGCACGAACACGTCGCGCAGCCGCGCCTCGGACCTTTCCGCCTCCCTGCGCGCCACCTCGGTGGCCCGCTCCGCCAGCAGCCGCCCCGTGGTCTCGGAGACGATGTTGATGAAGGCCACGATCTCGCCCGCCTCGTCGCGCACGGGGCTCAGGGCGAAGGTGAACCAGGCGTTCGGCTCCCCGGGATGGGCCGGATCGCTGGGATGCTCGGCGCGCTCCACCACGAAGGGGGCGTCGTCCGCGTACACGGCCGGGCCGCCGGCGCGGATCTGCTCGAACATCGGCGCGATCCCGGGCCAGATCTCGCGCCACACCTCGGCGCCGCCGCGGCCCAGCGCGGAGGGGTGCTTGGAGCCGAGCACGTGGCGGTACCCGTCGTTGTAGATCAGCACCAGCTCCGGGCCGCACCACAGGTTGATGGGGAAGGGCGACTCCAGGCAGGTGCGCACCGCCCAGCGCAGCGCCGCAGGCCACCCCTCCACCGGGCCCAGCGGCGTGGCCGCCCAGTCCAGCGCGCGGCAGCGCCCCGCCATCTCGCTGCCGCCGGGGAACACGTCGTGTGCCGGGATCATCCGCCGTTCCCCCGCGCCGGAGCGTCGTCGCCGGGAGCGCGCCCCCAGACGAAGCGGAAGGTGCTCCCGGCCCCCTCCGCCGATTCCACCCACACCCGCCCGCCGCGGCTCTCCACCAGCTTCTTCACGATGGAAAGGCCGATCCCCGTGCCCTCCACCCGGTCGCGCGCCTCCAGCATCTGGAAGATCCCAAAGATCCTTTCGTGGTACTCGGGCGCGATCCCGGGCCCTTCGTCCCGCACCGCGAACTCCCACGCGTCGCCGGCCGGGCGCGCGGTGATGCGGATGCGCGGCCGTTCGCCCCCGTACTTCACCGCGTTGCCGATCAGGTTCATGAACACCTGCTGAAGGGGGAGGCGCTCGGTGTGGAGCACGGGCATCTCGCCGGCCACCTCCACGCTCGCGTGCTCCGGCGGCGCCAGCAGCTCCACCACCTCGTCCAGCAGCTCCGCCACCTCCACCCGCGCGGGCTCCTCGCGCACGCGCCCGGCGCGCGAGTACTGGAGGATGCCGTCGATCAGCCCCTCCATGCGGTGAACGCGGCCCTGCAGGAGCTGCAGGTGCTCCGCCACCTCGCCCTCCACCGCGTCGCCCAGGTCCTCGCCGATCCAGGTGGCCAGGTTGGCGATGCCGCGCAGCGGGGCCTTGAGGTCGTGGCTGGCCACGTAGGCGAACTGGTCCAGCTCCCGGTTGCTGGCCTCCAGCGCGCGGGCGGCGCGGGCCAGCTCGTCCGCCTTCTGCTCCACCTCGCGGCGCGCCAGCACCTGGGCCGTCACCTCCACCGCGTGCACCAGGATGTCGCGCCCGTGCGGCCCGTCGCCGGCCAGGGGGCGCCACACCAGGTTCCAGTAGCTGTCCTCCAGCACGCCGCTGCCGAACCGCTCGATGGGGACGTTGACCTCCGGGTTCACGAAGGGCATCCCCGTCTCGTACACCTCGTCCAGCATCTCGAAGAGGCCGCTCCCCTCGAACTCGGGGAAGACGTCGCGGAAGGGGCGGCCGATGGCGCCCGGCTTCCCCACGGTGCGCTCCCAGGTGGGGTTCACCAGGGTGATGACGTGCTCCGGGCCCGTGTACAGCGCCATCAGCGCCGGGGCCTCGGTGAAGATCTGCTCCAGGCGGGCGCGCCCCGTCTCCATCTCGTGGATCAGGCGCTCCCGCTCGTCCTCCGCCGCCTGGCGCGCGGTCACGTCCTGCACCGTCCCCAGGAAGCGCACGGGGCGGCGCTCGTCTCCCTCGCCCGCGAAATAGGCGCGGCCCACGGCGCGGGCCCAGCGCACCTCCCCCTCCGGGCGCGCGACGCGGTAGAGCGCCGTGAACTCCCCGCCGCCCGCGGGGTCCAGCGCCCGCCGCATGGCCTCGTCCACGGCCGCGCGGTCGTCCACGTGGATGCGGTCCAGGAAGGTGTCCACGTCCAGCTCGCTCTCGGCGTCCACCCCGAAGATGCTGCGCGTGCGCGCGTCCCAGTTGATGGAGCCCGTGGTCACGTCCAGGTCGAAGATCCCCACGTCGGCCGCCTCCACGGCCAGGCGCAGCCGCTCCTCCAACTGCTCCACCTCCTGCCGCGCCCGCACCTGCGTGGTGACGTCGATGGAGTGGCTCAGCATCCCCGTGACGGCGCCGTCCGCGTCGCGCAGGGGCTGCAGCACCAGGTTGAAGAAGCCGTCCTCCAGCACCCCGTCGCCGCGGCGGTCCACGGAGGCGGCCATCTCGTCCACCGCGATCCCCTCGCCGGTGGCGTAGACGATGTCCAGCATCTCCTTGAAGCCCTGGTCCGCCAGCTCGGGGAGCGCCTCCATCGCCACCCGCCCCATCAGCTCGCGGTTCCCCACGCTGACGGCGTAGGGCGGGTTCACGAACTCGAAGACGAAGCCGGGCGCGCTGAGCACCGCGATCTGCGCCGGCGCCTCGGTGAGGATGGTGCGCAGGCGCGTGCGCTCCACGTGCAGGGCGCGGATCAGCCGCTCGCGCTCCTCTTGCGCGCGCCGCTCCGCGTCGATGTCGTCCACCACCACCATCCCCCCCACCAGCCGCCCGTGCCCGTCGCGCAGGGGCACGCCGGTGATCTGTACCCAGGCCTCGGTGCCGTCGCCGCGCTGGTACAGGTACTCGTCCGGCCCCGCGGGCTCGCCGGTGGTGAAGACGCGGGCCAGCGGGTATTCGTGCCCCTGCACCGGTCGCCCGTCCGGGTGGCGCGACTGCCACATCCCGTACTCGCTCACCCCCGCCGAGGGGATCACCGGGTGCCGGAAGATCTCCTCCACGCGGCGGTTGCCCATCACGATGCGCCCGGTGGGGGCCTCGGCCATGATGATCCCCACCGGCGCGTGCTCCACCAGCGCCGCGAGCTGGGCGCGCTCGCGCAGCAGGGCGTCGTTGGCCTGCTGCAGCTCCTCGCCCGAGAGCTCCAGCTCCACCTGCACCTCTTCCATGCGCGCCGCGTGAAGCTGGAGCTCTTCCTTCTGCGCCTCCAGCTCCGCGGCCTGCTCCTCGATGCGGCGCTGCGCCTCGAACTCTTCCGTGACGTCCACCCCGTGCGCCAGGATGCCGGCGATGGAGCCGTCCGGCGCGGTCAGCGGCTGGTAGACGAAGTTGAGGAAGCGGTCTTCCGCCGGCGCGCCGGGCGTGCGCTGCAGCGCGATGCGCAGCCCGTTCCCCACAAAGGGCTCGCCGCTGCCGTACACCTGGTCCAGCAGCGCCACGAAGCCCTGCTCCACCGCCTCGGGGATGGCCTCGCGCACCGGCTTGCCCACGATGTCGCGGTGGCCCACCACCTGGTAGTACACGGGGTTGGCCATCTCGAACACGTGCTCCGGCCCGCGCAGGGTGGCGATGAAGGCCGGCGCGTTCTGGAAGATGGTGGCGAGCCGCGCGCGCTCCATCTTCAGCTCCGCCACCAGCCGCTCGCGCTCCGCCGCCTCCAGCCGCTCCTCGGTGATGTCGCGCGCCTCGATGATGGTGCCCACCGTGCGCTCCCCGTCGCGGATGGGGCTGGCGGTGAACGCCACCGGGTAGAAGTGGCCGTCCTTGTGGACGAACACCTCCTCGCCGCTCTCCCGCATGTTCTGGGGGAAGGCCTGGTCGATGGGGCACTCCTCCAGCGGGTAGGGCGACCCGTCCGGCCGGGTGTGGTGGACGTAGTAGTGGAGCGCCTTCCCCTGCAGCTCGGCGAGCGAGAAGCCCGTCATGTGCTCGGCCGCGCGGTTCATGTACGTGCAGCGCTGGTGCTCGTCCATGATGAAGAGGGCGAGCGTGGCGTTCTCCGCCACCGTCTCGAGCTGCCGCCGGTAGTGAGCGGCGTCGGCCAGGGTCTCGGTCGGGTTCACTTCGTCCTCGGGTGATGGCGTCACGGCAGTGCGCGCCGCAGGCTCTCGGCCAGCCGCTCGGGCGTAAGCTCGCCCTTGGCGATGTAGTCGGCGGCGCCGGACTCGGTGAGCCGCGCCGCGATGCGCTCATCCTTTTGCCCCGTGAGCATCACCACCGGCACCTCGATCCCCGCCGCGCGCACGCCCAGCAGGAAGGTGAGCCCGTCGCCGTCCGGGAGGTTGTAGTCCAGGAAGACGCAGTCGAACCCCTCCGTCGCCAGCAGGTCGATGGCGGGGAGCACGGCCTCCGCTTCGCGGATGGTGAGCGCCACGTCGGTGCGCGCCAGCGCGCGCCGCAGCGCCATGCGGTCCACCTGGTCGTCGTCCACCACCAGGATGCGCAGCTTCCTTTCGTTCATCGCCTCTCGCTTGGCCGGGGCGCGCGGGCAACGCAATGTCCGTGCACGGCTTTGGGCTCACACAGAGGCACAGAGGCACAGAGATGACTTCATCTCCGTGCCTCTGTGCCTCTGTGTGAGATTGCTTCTCAGGCGCTCTCGCGCGCCACCGCTTCCATCGTCTGGAGGAAGGTGGCGGGGGGCTGCGCGCCCTGCACGCCGTACCTCCCCTCGAACACGAACGTGGGCACGGCGGTGACGCCGATCTCGCGCGCGGCGCGGATCTCCTCGCGCACCTCCGCGAGCCCCTCGCCCGAGGCGAGGTAGGCGCGCACGCGCTCCGCGTCCATCCCCGCGCCGGAGGCGAGGCCGGCCAGCACCTCCGCGTCGCCGATGTCGGCGCCGTGGGTGAAGTGGGCGGCGAAGAGCGCTTCGGCGAGGGCGTGCTGCACCGCGGCGCCGTGCTCGTGCTGGGCCAGGCGCAGGAGGCGGTGGGCGCCGAGCGTGTTGGCGGCCAGCGCCCGCTCGAAGTCCATCGTGATCCCCTCGCCCCGCGCCGCCGCCGTCACGTTGCCGGCCATCGCCGCCGCCCCCGGCCCGAACTTCTCGCCCAGCGCCTTCAGCAGCGGCCGCGCCGTCGCGGGCGCCCCCGGATCGAGCTGGTACGGCCGGTACACCACCTCCACCTCGTCCGCGCCGGGATACTCCGCCAGCGCCTGCTCAAACCGCCGCTTCCCGATGTAGCACCAGGGACATGCGACGTCGGAATAGATCTCGACCTTCATCGGGGTTCCGGGGGAAGAAGTCCTAAGTCCTAAGTCCTAAGTGCGTGAGTGCGTGAGTGCGTGAGTGCGCTAACAGCAGTAAAACGCACTTACGCACTCACGCACTCACGCACTTCTGTTTACGCTACGCGCACCAGGCTTTCCAGCGGCAGCCGGTGCTGCGGGAAGCCCTCTTCCGCCGCGTGGCCGATGGCGACCAGGGCGGGGATGCGGGCGTTGGCCGGCAGGTCGAGGAGCTCCTTGACGGCGGCCGGGTCGAAGCCGGTCATCGGCGAGGTCTGGTAGCCGCGGGCCTCGGCGGCCAGCAGGAGGTAGCCGAGGGCGATGTAGCCCTGGCCCGCGCCCCACGTCTCGCGTTCCTCCACCGACTGCGGGCCGAAGATGCCGCGCACGGTCGCCTTGAAGCCCTCCTGCTGCTCCGGGCCCATCCCCGGGTGCACGATGGAGTCCAGGTCCGCGAGCGCGCCCTCCATGTCCGTGTACAGCACGATCACGGCCGGCGCCGAGTGGACCTGGCGCTGGTTGAAGGCCGCCGCGGCCAGCCGCGTCTTGAGCTCCGGGGTCTCCACCACCAGGAAGCGCCAGGGCTGCACGTTGAAGGCCGAAGGCGCCCGCCGGGCCACGTCCAGGATCTCCTCCAGCTCCCCGCGGGGGATCGGACCCGGCTCGTAGCTGCGGATGGAGCGGCGCTGCTCCGCCGCTTCGCGGACGCTCAGGAAGTCGATGGTCGTGTCGGTCATGGTCTTTTTCGGTCGGGTCCGGCCGCTGATCGGCCGGCGCGTGAACTTCTGACTGCTTTTTGTGTATCAACTATACAAAAGGAAGTAGATTGCGTCAAGACCCCGTATCTCTTTATCCTAGAAGCCATGAACACGCACGCTTCGCTCTGCCCGCGCTTCCACCGCGCCATCGAGCTCGTCGGCCGCCGCTGGACGGGCGCCATCATCTTCGTGCTCCTCAAGGGGCGCACGCGCTTCGCCGGCCTGCGCGCCTCCATCCCCGAGATCACGGACCGCATGCTCTCCGAGCGCCTCCGCGAGCTGGAGCAGGAGGGCGTGGTGGAGCGCTGCGTGGTCCCCGAGACCCCGGTGCGCGTGGAGTACGAGCTCACCGAAAAAGGCCGCGCCCTCGCCGCCGCCGTGGACGCCCTGGGCGCCTGGGCCCACGAGTGGATGGACCACCCGCAAGAAGCCGAGACCGCGGACTGAGCCTGGCCCCGCGTCGCGGCGAATAGATTCGCGGCAACAACCACACGAAGTCCGCCTTCGCGGACTGGGCCTTCGGCCCGAACAGCGATTCTGTAGTCCCCGCAGGGGGACTTCGTGTGGTTGTTGCCGCGATTTCAATCGCCCGAAAAGCCACGGAGGCACAGAGGAAGTTCTCCTCTGTGCCTCCGTGCCTCTGTGTGAGCCCAGCTTTTTACCTGCGCGGCACCAGCTCGTCCACCAGGTGCTGCACCCGGTACACGTTCCTCAGCGCCTCCAGGATCCCCGCCGAGTGCACCGAGATCGTGCGGTTCTGCGTCTCGTCGAAGATGAAGTTCCCCGGCAGCGACTGCAGGTTGCCGTCGAAGATCAGCCCCACCACCTCGGAGTTGCGGTTGATCATGGGCGAGCCGCTGTTGCCGCCGATGATGTCGTTGGTGGAGATGAAGTTGAAGGGCGTCTCCAGGCGCAGCGCGGCCGGCGGCGTCTTCCAGCGCGGCGGAAGCTCGAAGTCGGCCATGCGCTGGTCGAAGCCGTACGCGCGGTTGTAGAGGCCGTAGTAGGTGGTCTTCCACGGGTGGATGGTGCCGTCCGCCTCGTACCCCTTCACCACGCCGTCCGCCAGTCGCAGCGTAAAGGTGGCGTCGGGCGGCACGTCGGTGCCGTACACCTCGTAGAAGGCGCGGCCCAGCACGTTGCGCTGCGCCGTCTCGCGCGTGTTGATGGCGGCAAGGGCGCGCTGGCGGGCCACCACGATGGGCACCACCTGCCGCGCCAGCGCCACCACCGGGTCCGCCGAGGCCTGCACGGCCGCGGCACCCCCGGCCACCAGCGCGCGGCGCGCGGCGGTGTCGGCCAGCGTGTACGAGCTCACCAGTTGCGTGGCCGCGTCGTCCGGCGTGCGGCCGGCCAGCACCGTGCGCAGCACCGAGTCCTGCGGCACGTTCTGCTGCGCCACGCGCAGGAGCTCGGCCAGCTCGATGGCCTGCTCGGCGCGCGGGCGCGGGTCCGCCGCGGTGGCCGCGCCGGTGAACTGCCCCTCACCCCCCGCGGCCCTCACCAGCGCCACCGCCTGCCCCATGGGGCCGGAGCCCAGGTACGCGTTGAAGAGCAGCCCCGGCGCCAGGCGGCGCTTCTCCGCCTGGAGCGCGGTGATGGAGTCCCACGCCGTGCCGTAGCGCGCGCTGCGCTCCGCGTTCCCCTGCACGGCCCCGCGGAAGTTGCGCTCCCAGTCCACCTTGCGGGCGTACAGCGCCGGGTCCAGCGCACCCTCGCGGCGGCCGGTGACGGCCTTGATGGAGTTCTCGATGCTGAACACGTTGTCGCGAAGCTCCAGCCCGCGCGCCGCGTTCGCCTCGCCGATGCGGCGGAAGGCGGTGCGCTGCGCGTTGAGCACGGCAAGCTGCGCCGGCTGCGACACGTCGCGCAGGTACTCCAACTGCGCGTTGGTGAGCTGGCGCTGGGTGGTCCCCGGGTTGCCGGCCACGAACACCAGGTCTCCCTCGCGGGCGCCGGTGGCGCTCCAGCGCAGGTAGTTGGCGGGGCGGAAGGGGCGCCCGTTCTCGTCGTACACCCGGTACAGCGCCATGTCCAGGTTGTACCGGGGATAGTTGAAGTTGTCCGGGTCGCCGCCGAAGAAGGCGATCTTCTGCTCGGGGGCGAACACCAGCCGCACGTCGTCGAAGCGCTTGTAGCCGTAGCGGCTGTAGCGGCCGCCGTTGTAGAACTCCACCACCTGGTAGCGCATCCGGCTGGCCGAGTCGGGGCGCTCCAGCTCGCGGCGCACCGCCAGTTGCCGCCCCTGCCGCTCCGCCTGCGTCCCCTCGCCCGCCGCGCCGTTCACCCGCTCCGTCACGTCCTCGATGGAGACGAGCTGCTCCACGAACAGGTCCGGCACACGCCTCTCATACGTGCGCGCGCGCGTGAGGAAGCCGTTGGTGAGCAGGTTCTCGCCCGAGCGCTGCACCGGGTCCAGCGTGGGCACCGCGCAGTGGTGGTTCGTGAGCAGCAGCCCGTCCGGCGACACGAAGGAGGCCGAGCACCAGGTGGCGAAGCGGACCACCGAGAGGCGCACGTTGTCCAGCCACTGCTGCGTGGGCCGGAAGCCGTAGGTGCGCTGCAGGTAGTCAAGCGGCGGGAAGTCGAACGTCCACATGCGCCCCGTGTCGAACGGGCGGGCGCGAATGGTGTCGTAAGGGGTAGTGGCCACCGGGGCCAGGCCCACGGTCTGCTCCACCGGCGCCGGCTGCGGCGCGGGGGCGGGGAGAGTGGCCTGGTTGGCGGTGCCGGCCGTGCCGCAGCCGGCCAGCGCCGCCGCGAGCAGGAGGACGGTGGAACGCTTCTGCATCATCGTGGGTTCGGTTGGGGAAACGGGCACGCGGCGCACTCGCGGAGCCGCGGCACGGTCAGGAGCCTTCACGCGCCCCACCGCAAAGGAGGGGCCGATTGGGTGCGGGAACGCGAGTTGCTGCCCCGGAAAGCGTGGGCTCCGGGGCGTCGCGCGCCGCTGGGCACCCTGCATGTCCCTGAACGAGGACACGTGTTGACCTCCCCCGGAAACACGCGTATATTCGCATCTCATTCCAGACTAAAGCTTTACCGTTGTGATCTCGGGTGTGTTCCGCCGGCTGGGGCCCCGCCTGTTCTGCTCGCGAAGGAGCTTTATGCGACAGCGACGTGTGGAAGATCGGGAGTTGAGCCTCGTGCTCGCCACACCCACGGGGTTCCTGGGGGGCGACTCTGAGCTGCACGTGCCTTCGCCGCTGGCGGCCAAAGTCGTCTCCGGCCGGCGCGCGCCGCGCGGGGCGGACCCGGCGTGCCTCGAAGACCTCGAGCTGCTGGTGCTCCTGGAAGCTTCCGACGGCGAGGGGATGCTGGTGGCGGGGAGCTCGGCGTGCCGCGTGCCCCGCGGGCTGCAGGACGCGGAGCTGCGCGACCGGGTGTCGTGGGGCACGGCCGCGCTCCGGCGCCAGCGCGCTCGCGAGGCCAAGCGCCAGCTCCTGCCGGACCAGTTGATCGCGTACTTCGAAGCGCTGAACGCGGCGGAAAATGAGGACGAGGTGCTGTGCGCGCTGGCCGAGCACGCCCTCCACATCGTGGGCGGCTACACGGCCGAGGGGCTGGCCCGCGACGCGGACCGCGGCATGCTGCGCGCCCCCACCGCCCGCTGCGCGCGCCAGGGCGAGCACCGCCTGTGCCTGCTGTGGGACGACGTGTTCGCCCGCCCCGGCCTGCTGATCGCCGCCGACGCGCGCCGCGAGGGCCGGGTTCCCGCCGCGGCCCCCCTCTTCGGCGACCCGCAGACGGCGCTCGTTGCGCACGTGCCCGTGGGCGACGACGCGATGCTGGTGCTCACCGAGCGCCGCGACGAGCGCATCTTCGAGCCGCAGGACTGGGACGTGCTCCGCGCGCTGGCGCTGCAGGCCGAGATGGCCATCCGCCGCGTGCGCCTCATCGAGAGCGTGCGCGGCCTGTCGCTCACGGACCCGCTCACCGGCCTGGCCAACCGCCGCCACATGGAGGTGGTGATGGACCACGTGTGGGCCGCCGCCACCCGCGGCGAGGCGCTGGCCCTGGTGGCGCTGGACCTGGACGGCTTCAAGGAGGTCAACGACCAGAGCGGCCACGCCGCCGGCGACCGCCTCCTGCGCGCCGTGGCCGACACGCTGCGCCGCGAAGCCCGCCGCTCGGACGTGGTGGTGCGCTACGGCGGCGACGAGTTCCTGGTGATCCTCCCCGGCGGCGACGGCGAGGGCGCCGCGGCGCTGGTGCAGCGGGTGATCAAGCAGCTCGCCGGCCGCGTGGAGCTCAGCTCCGGCGTGGTGGAGTACGACGGCAGCTACGACACGGCCGAAGACATGATCCGCGAAGCGGACCGCAGGCTGTACGAGACCAAGCGCCACCGGGGCGCCACGCACACCCTGCGCTCCCACGCCCGGGCGAACTGAAAAAATCTCACACAGAGACACAGAGGCACGGAGAACAGCATCGTTCTCCGTGCCTCTGTGTCTCTGTGTGGGCTATGCGCCCTGCTGAATCGCCTCGAAGCCGGGGAGGAGGCCGCACTCGGCGAAGGAATCGTCGTCCGGATCGCGGGACTCGGGGCTCTCGAGGACCTCGAGGAAGGCATCCACCACCACGGGGTCGAACTGGGTGCCGGAGCAGCGGCGCAGCTCGGCGCGCGCGGCGGCGTCCGGGTACGCGTCCTTGTAGCTGCGGCGCGTGATCATGGCGCAGTACGCGTCCGCCACCGAGACGATGCGCGCGGGCATGGGGATCTGGTCGCCGCTCATCCCGTCCGGGTAGCCGCCGCCGTCGTAGTGCTCGTGGTGGCGGAGCACCACGTCGGCCACGTCGCGCAGGGCGGGGACGTTATTGAGCAGGTCGTAGCCCACGCGCACGTGCGCCCTCATCAGCTCCACCTCTTCCGGAAGGAGGGGGCCCGGCTTGTTGAGGACGCCGTCGCTCACCGCGATCTTCCCCACGTCGTGGAGGAGGGCGCCGTAGCACACCAGCGCCTGGTCGTGCTCCGAGAGCCCCAGCCGCCGCGCCACCAGGCGGGCGTAGCGCGAAGCCATCTCGCAGTGCCCGTGCGTGTACGGGTCCTTGGCCTCCACCGCGTCGGCCAGCATCGTCACCGTGTGCACGTACGCCGTCTGCAGCTCGCGCTCCAGGTGGCGGTTGCGCACGGCCACGGTGGCCTGGTCGCCCACGCTGAGCAGCGCCTCGATGTCGCGGTCGTCGAACTCCCCCTCCATCTTGTCGGCCGCCAGCACCACGCCGTCCAGGTTGGCCAGCAGCACCACGGGCGCCGCCACGCAGTTGCGGAAATTGAGCCCCTCCGGCTCGTCGCCGCGCATCCGCGCCGCCGTGTCCTGCTCGCTGCACACCAGCGTGTCGTTCTTCTTGAGCACCTCGCGGCACAGCTCCGCGATCATGGGCGGCGGGGGCGCCCCCGTCATGGCGGGGATGTCGATGTGCGCGCGCACCCGCAGCGGCCCGTCCGGCCGGGTGCAGGTTACGTAGATCCCCCGCGTGGCGCCGCTGATGGTGAGGCAGGCGCGCAGGATGAGCGTGTACACGTCGCCGTGGAAGAGGGCGCCGTGGATCTCGCGCATGGCCTGCTTGAGGCACTCCACGCGCTGCCGCTCCCGCTCCGCGTTCCACCGCTGCGCGTCCAGCTCCGCCGTCAGCAGCCGCGCGTGGGTCTGCGACTCGGTGAGCGCGGCGCGCGTGGCCTCCAGCTCTTCCAGCTCGCGCGCGCGCTCCCGCTCTTCCGCGCGGTACGCCGCTTCGGCGCTGCGGAGATGGGCGAGGACCTGGTCTTCGAAGGGGGAGGGGATCGCTGATTCCGTCGCCATGTCTGCTCGCCGCCGGTATGGGTGTGTTTGCGAAGAGCCAGGCGCATTTCGTGTGCCCCGAATCGCGGCGCCCGCACCAAGCCACGGAGGCACAGAGAAGAACCTCTCCTCCGTGCCTCCGTGTGTCCGTGTGAGCCCCCGTTTTCAGGCCGCCGGCTGCTCCGGCGGCGGCGTTCCCTCGCGCTCGGCGCGGAGCTCGTCCACGTGGGCGGGAGTCCACTCCTTGAGCCGGTCCGTCTCCGAGCGGATCTCGGGATACTGCGACCTGGAGCACTCCAGGCGGCGCTCGCGGGCGGCGTACGCCACGCCGCGCGCTTCGTCCCAGCGCCCGGAGTCCGCGTAGGCGTGGATCAGCGCCTCGTACAGCACCGGGTGCGGGTACTTGTAGAGGAGCTGCTGGAGCCTGGGGATGGCGTCGCGGCGGGCCTGGGCGGTGGTGAAGTCCATCTCCATCACCTCCTCGGTCACCTCGCCCCGGCGGCGGAGCTGGTCGATCAGCTCGGGCGGGTAGGAGCGCGTGTCGTACTCGCCGAGCGCGCGCGGACGCGGCTCTTCCTTGCCGAACACCAGGCGGGCCAGGAACGTGTCGCTCCCCTCACCCTGCCCGGCGCGCTCTGTGATCCGCTGCTTGAGCCACTCGCGGATGCTCATGGATGCCTCGTGTGGGTGGATAGGGTGCGTGCGTGCTGAAAGTAGCGGAGCGCCGGGCAATGTAAAGTGCGTGAGTGCGGGAGTGCGTGAGTGCGTTATGTCTTGAGCGCACTCACGCACTGACGCACTCACGCACTTCTTCACTCCATGTCCACCTGCCGCACGTCCACCACCTCCGGCAGGTCCGCGAGGCGCTGCTGCACGTCGGCGGGGATGCGGCCGTCCACGGTGATGGCGGCGAGGGCCTCGCCTCCCACCTGTAGGCGCGCCTGGTGGTACTCGGCGATGTTGACGTCGGCCTCGCCCAGCAGCGTGCCCACGCGGCCGATGACGCCGGGGACGTCGCGGTTGCGCAGCACCACCAGCGTGCCGCGCGGAGCCACGTCCACCCGGAACGCGCCGATGCGCACGATGCGGCCGTGCGTCTCGCCCAGCAGCGCGCCGGCCACGCGGATGATGCGGTCGCCCGCCTCCATCCGCAGCTCCACCTCCTCCCCCACCTCCCCGCGCCCCGCCACGTGCGTGGACGCGGACTCGATGCCGCGCTCCGTGGCCACGTGCTGCACGTTCACCAGGTTGATGGCGCGGCGGTCCACCACGTCGCGCAGCGTGCCCTGCAGCGCGGAAAGGAGGAGGGGGCGCGGCGCCTGCTCGCCGCGCGGGCCCGTGTAGCGAAGCTCCAGCGCGCTCACGGCGCCGGGGAGGAGGGCGCGCCCCAGGCGTCCCAGGCGGTCCGCCAGGGCCAGGAGGGGGCGCAGCTCGCCCCAGCCGGAGCCGCCCACCCCCGCGGCGTTGATGGCCGCGCTCAGGTCGCCCGTCACCAGCGCGTCGCGCACCGCCAGGCACGCCTCCACCGATACGCTGCGCTGCGCGTCGGTGGTGGATGCGCCCAGGTGCGGCGTGAGGATCAGGTTGGGGATGCGGCGCAGCGGGTGCTCGGCCGGGAGCGGCTCCACCGTGAAGACGTCGAGCGCCGCGCCGGCGATGCGCCCCGAGGTGAGCGCGTCCAGCAGCGCGTCTTCGGCCACGATCCCGCCGCGCGCCAGGTTGAGCACGATGGCGTCGCGCCCCAGCCGCGCCAGCTCCGCGGCGCCGATCATCCCCGTGGTCTCGGTGTTCAGCGGCGTGTGGATGGTGAGCACGCCCGCGCGGTCCAGCGCGTCGGCCAGGCGCTCCATCCGCTCCACGCCCAGCTCCTCGAAGCGCGCGGGCGAGACGTACGGGTCGAAGCCCACCAGCGTCATCCCGAAGGCGCGCGCCCTCCGCGCCATCTCGCTCCCGATGCGCCCCAGCCCCACGATGGCCATCGTACGCCCGCGCAGCTCCGAGCCGCCCAGCCGCGAGCGGTCCCAGCGCCCCGCGCGCATGGACTCGTCCGCCGTGTGGATGTGGCGCACCAGCGAGAGGAGCACGCCGAACGCCAGCTCCGCCACCGACACGGTGTTGCCGCCCGGCGCGTTGATGACGGCGATCCCCAGCTCCGTGGCCGTGGGAAGGTCGATGTTGTCCACCCCCACCCCCGCGCGGCCGATCACCTTCAGCCGGTCGCCCGCCTGCAGGAGCTCGCGCGTCACCTTGGTGGCGCTGCGGCCCACGAAGGCGTCGTAGCGCCCGATCCCGGCGATCACCTCGGCCAGGGGGCGCGTGGGCTTCTCGTCCACCTCGATGTCCGGGTGCGCGCGGAGGTGGGCGAGCCCCTCGGGGTCCACCTCGTCCGTCACCAGCACGCGAAAGAGCGGCTCGCTCATCCCAGCACCTCCTCCGTCGCCGCCAGCAGCGAGTCCAGCCCTTCCACCGTGTGGTCGCCCATGTGCCCGATGCGGATGGTGGTGTCTTTGAGCTTCCCGTATCCTCCGCCGATCGTCCAACCCGCGCGTCCCAGGCGCGCCACGATCTCCGGCGCGGCGACCGGCCCGTCCACCGCCAGCGTGGTGACGGTGGGGGAGCGGCGGTCCTCCGCGGCGAAGGGGCTCAGCCCCCACCGTTCCCCGCGCTCCGCAACCCAGTGCAGGCAGCGCTCGCGCATGGCGTCGTGGCGCGCGGCGCGGGCCTCCACGCCCTCGGCGGCGATGCGGCGCGACTGCGCGGCCAGGGCGTAGATCAGCGACAGGGCGGGGGTGGTGGGCGTCTGGTGCTTCCCCCAGTAGCGGTCGTACTCCAGCAGGTCGAAGTACTGGCCGCGCCCGGTGAGCGTCGCCGCCCGCGCCATCATCCGCTCCGACGCGGCGCCGAACGCGAGGCCGGGCGGCAGCGCCATCGCCTTCTGCGAGCCGGTGAGGAGGAAGTCGAGCCCCCACGCGTCCATCTCCACCAGCGAGCCGCCCACGCTGGTGACGCCGTCCACCAGCAGCAGGATCTCGCCGCCCGTGTCCCGCTCGGCGGCGCGCACGGCCTCGGCCAGGTCGCGCAGCGGGTTGAGGACGCCCGTGGAGGTCTCGGAGTGGGCAAAGGTGACCGCGTCGAAGCCGCCCGCGCGCAGGCGGCGGTGAAGCTCATCCGGGTCGTGCGCCTCGCCCCACTCCACCTCGTACGTCTCCACCTCGCGCCCGCAGTCCGCCACCAGGTCGCGGAAGCGCTCGCTGAACGCGCCGTTGGTGAGCGCCAGCGCGCGCCTGCGCACGCCGTTGCGCACGGCGCCCTCCATCAGCCCCGTCGCCGACGAGCTCGCCACGTACACGGGCCGCTCGGTGCGGAAGATGGCGCGGAGCACCGGATCGCACCCCGCCAGGATCTCCGACATCTCGGACCCGCGGTGGCCGATCATGGGCCGCGTCATCGCGGCCAGCACCTCTACGCTGACCTCGGTGGGGCCCGGAAGGAAGAAACGGTGCATTACGGTCGTAAAGGATGCGAGTAGGGGCGTGGGCGAGCCGGAAAGCTAGGCGGCGTGCGGGCCAACGGCAATCTCACACAGAGACACAGAGGCACAGAGACGTGGAGTTCCCCCGCGGGAGTGGACAGGGGGTTAGGCGGCCCTCGGAGTGAGGGCGAGCCCCGCTTCGTAGGCGGCCGGACTGAGATAGTCCAGGCTGGAGTGCCTACGCTGCGTGTTGTACCAGTGGTCAATGTACTCGGCCACCGCGCGCTTCGCCTCGGCGTGCGTCTGCCAGGCGCTCCGCTCGACCAGCTCCCACTCCAGCGTAGCGAAGAAGCTCTCGGCCACTGCGTTGTCCCAGCAGTTCCCCTTGCGGCTCATGCTCGCCTGGATGCCGTGCTGGCTCAACATCTCTCGATACGCTGCCGAGGCGTACTGCACGCCACGGTCGGAGTGGTGGATCAGTCCGGCCGCGGGCTTGCGCCGCCAGATCGCTCCGCGCAGCGCCTCCAGCGCCAGATCGGTCTCCAGTGTGGGATGCAGAGAGTAGCCCACCACGCGCCGGCTCTTCAGGTCCAGCACCACCGCCAGGTAGAGCCATCCCGCGTGCGTGGGCAGGTACGTGATGTCACTGACCCATACCCGATTCACGCTCTTGCACTCCTCCACCGCGAACTGCCGCTCCAGCAGGTTCTCCGAAATCCGGTGCGGGTGTGATGAATCGGTCGTCGCGCCGCGGAAGCGCCGTCGTGCACGCGCACACAGCCCCTCCTCCCGCATCACACGCTCGACTCGCTTGCGGCTCACGCGCACCCCCTCCTCGCGCAGCTCCCGATGAACTCTCGGGCTGCCGTACGTGCCGCGGCTCCTGCGAAACGCGGCACGCACATGCACCCGCAGCTTCAACTCCCCTCTCGGCTCCCGTGCCGCTCGGGCCCGCCGCTTCCACTCGTAGTACCCAGCCCTCGACACCTCCAGCACCCGGCACATCGTCTGAACCGGGTACTCGGCGGCGTGTGCCGCGATGAAGGCGAACCTCAGCGCAGCTCTCTGGCGAAGAAGGCCGTGGCTTTTTTTAGGATCTCGCGCTCCTGCCGCAGAATCTCGTTCTCCCGCCGCAGACGCCGGAGCTCCTCCTCCACCTCAGGAAGGCGGCCGTTGCCGGGGAAGATGTCCTTCGCCTTCAGCCCCGCACGTCCCTCGGCAGTCTTGATCCAGCTCTGCAGCGTGTCGACCCGCACGCCCAGATCCTGCGCGACGCGCGCCTCCGAGAGACCTTCCTCCTTCACCAGCCGCACTGCCTCGATCTTGAACTCCGCCGTGAAACGGCGCCGCTTTTGCTCGCTCATTCAGACACCTCCTCTTGGGCCTGCGGCTTCTACACCGCTGGCTTATCTCGGTGTCCACTGCCCGGGGGGAACTCCAACGACTTCATCTCTGTGCCTCTGTGTCTCTGTGTGAGCCCCTTATTTTACGAAGCTGAGCGTGGCGCCGGAGGAGAGGAGCAGGTCCTGGCGGAGGAAGGCGCGCGTCTCGGTGCCGACCCAGTAGGTGCTGCGCAGGCGTCCAAAGTCTACCGCCACGCGCCACGCGGGCTCGCCGGCCGACAGCTCGTCCAGCGATTCCACGCGCGCGGTGACGGCGACCACGGCCCGGTCGCGGCACACGTAGGCGGGGATCTCCACCGCGTATCCCTCGTCCAGCGGGAGTCTGCGGAGGATGACCTCCACGGCCCACGCGTCGAAGACGGGGCGGTCGAGGGGGTGCGAGACGGCGGTCTCGGCGACGGAGCCGTGGACGAGGCCGTCGCCGTACGCCACGGCGGAGTCGCCCAGGAGGCCGGCGGACTGGGAGCGGAGCGGCGCGAACGTGGAGGGCGACATCAGCACCTCCACGCGCAGCATCCCCAGCTCGCGCGAGTCCAGCGTCTGCACGCGGCGCAGGCTGAGCACGCCGCGCACGTTGGAGATGGAAAGGACCTCGCAGGCGGTGCCCACCGTGCGCGTCTTGCCATTCTCGGTGAGCAGCACCCGCTTGCGGTTCTGCCCCAGCGGAAGGTCGCCCGGGCTGACGCGGAGGTCGCCGACGGCGAGGGTGTGGAGTGTGGCGTCGTGCACGGTTCAGGACTCAGGACTCAGGACTTAGGACTCTCTTCGAAGCAGCCGGTCGCCGCGCGCCAGCAGGCCGGCGTACGGGGAGTGCGCGAGCCGGGCGCGGTCCGCGTCGCCGGCCGCCAGGGCGAGGACGGGGGCGAGGCTGGGGTCGCGCAGCACGAAGTCGGCGCCGGCGGCGACGGCATCGCGGAAGGCGACGCCCATGTACGCGGCGAAGGCGTCCACGGCGGGGCGGGCTTCCAGGTCCGTGGCGCCGTCGCCCACCAGGAGCGAGGGGCGGGGGAGGGACCAGGCGCGCAGCACCTCCGCCTTGCCGCCGCTGCGGGCGAGCGGCGAAGCCTCGTCGAACCCCGCGTAGGCGCCCGCCTCGTCGAAGCGCACGCCGACCGCGCCCACATCCGCTTCCCCGATCCCCAGCTCGGCGGCCACGGCGCGCACCGCCGGGAGCAGGCCGCCCGAGAGGACGCGCACCGTCTTGCCCAGGAAGCGGAGGGCGGCGACCGTCTCGCGCGCGTCCGGCATCAGGGCGCCCGCGTACTCGCGGCCAAGGGCGTCCACGCGCTCCCGGGTGGGGCGGATGACCTGGAGGCGGCGTGCATACACCTCCTCCAGGGGAATGTTGCCGGCCATCGCACCCTCGGTGAGGGCGCGGACCTCGGCGGCGTGCGCGCCGGCCAGCTCGTCGATCCCCTCCACGCGGGCCAGCGTGGAGTCGCAGTCGAAGACGACGGTGGCGAAGCTCACGGGCCGCGCAGCCCGGCGGGCACGGACAGGGAGAAGACGGAGCCCTGGCCCGGCGTGGAGCGCACCGCGATGTCGCCTCCCAGGCGGCGCGCGAGCTGGCGGGAGAGCGCCAGGCCGATCCCCGTTCCCCCGTAGCGCCGCGTGGGCGACCCGTCCACCTGGCGGAACTCGTCGAAGATTCCCTCCATCTGCGCGTCGTCGATCCCGATGCCGGTATCCTCCACCTCCCACACCACGCGGTGAAGGGTGCTCCCGGTGGCCTGCGCCTCCTCCGTCCACGGCGACCCGGCCACCACGCGCACCCGCAGCGTCACCCGGCCGGCGGGGGTGAACTTGAAGGCGTTGGAGACCAGGTGGCGGAGGATGCGGAGCACCAGCGACGGGTCCGTGCGCACCGGGACGGAAACCTCCGGCGTGTCGTGCACCACCTCCACCCCCGCGGCCGGCGCGGGGGTGACGTGCGTGCCCACGGCGTGCAGAAGCGCCACGGCGTCCGTGGTCTCCGGCTGCACGGGAAGGCGGCCGAGCTGCAGGTGCGTGAGGTCCAGCAGGTCGTTGATGAGGCCCAGCAGCTCCGTCCCCGACGACTCGATCTTGTCCACCGAGCCGCGGTGCTCCTCGCACAGCTCGCCGCCGATCCCCTCGCGCAGCAGGTAGGTGTAGCCCAGGATGGCGGTGAGCGGGGTGCGCAGCTCGTGCGAGATGTTGGCCATGAACTCGCCCTTCAGCCGCCGCGCCTCCTCCGCCTCGCGGTAGCGCGCCTCCAGCTCCACGTTCTGCTTGCGGAGGCGCCGGTTGGCCTCCTGCAGGTCGTCGATCAGGTGGGCCTTCATCGCCGTGGCCGAGAGCTGGTCCGCCACCAGCCTCAGCAGCGACCTGTCCGTCTCGCGCAGCGTGTCCGAGGTGCGGAAGTAGAAGGTGATCGCCCCCTCCGGCGTCTCGTCCGCCACCAGCGGCAGGGAGACGGACGCCGTGAAATCGAGCTCCTGCGCGATCTCGCGCCAGTCCTCCAGCAGCGGGTCGCTGGGGATGTCCAGCACCTCGATGGCGCGGTTCTCGGCCACGGCGCGGCCGGTGGGGCCCAGGCCCACGCGCACGCGCATCTGGTCCAGGAAGTCCTCGTACTGCGGCGGCCAGTTCCACGCGGCGGCAAGGCGCAGCTCCTCCGGCGTGTCGCGCACGAAGACGCTGGCGAAGGCGGCGCCCACCAGGGGCGAAACGCGCTCCAGGGCGAGGTGGTACACCTCGTCCGGGGTGGTCGCCGTGAGGAACGCGTGGGCGATGTCGTACGCCGCCTGCAGCTCCCGCGGAGAGGCTTCCGCGGCCGGGAGCGGCGTGGCGGCTAGCGATTCGGGCACTGGAATCTCTCTTGACGTAGGCAGGGAGGGGTCCTACTCTTGGGTCCGAACGGCGCCGGACGCGCCGCTTCTCACCCCCATCACAGGAGCTCCCTGGTGAACAAGGCCGAACTTGTCGCGAAGCTGAGCGACCGCGCCAACCTGCCCCGCACCGAAGCGACCAAGGTGGTCGACGCGCTTTTCTCCGTGGAGAACGGGATCATCGCCGAGGCGCTGCGGAGCGGCGAGAAGATCACGATCACCGGCTTCGGCAGCTTCGAGACCAAGAAGCGCGAGGCGCGCACGGGCCGCAACCCCCGTACTGGCAAGGAGATCCAGATCGCCGCCTCCACCAACGCGGCGTTCCGCGCGGGAAAGGGCCTCAAGGATCGCCTGGGCGCCTGAGCCCGTCCCGGCGTGCGGTGCGGAGAGCCACGGCCCGGTGCCGTGGCTCTCTTCGTTTCCGCCCCACCTGATCCCTGACGCGTGCCTCGCAAGCGCAAAGACCCCACCGCGGCGTCGTGGGGCTCGCTCCACCCGCTGCTGGACCTCCACGGCCTCACCGGCGACGACGCCCGCATCCGCGCCGACGCCTGGCTGCGCGCCCGCCGCGCGGACGGGGTGAGGACCGTGCTGCTGGTTACCGGCCGCGGCAACCGCTCCGCCGGCCCGCCCGTGCTGCGCGGCGAGGTGGAAGACCTGCTTCACGGCCTGACCGGCGAGCTGGTGGAGTCGTTCGCCCCGCTCCCGGGCGGGGGCGGCTTCCAGGTGGAGCTCGCCCGCCCCCCGGCGCCGCGCCCGCTGACCCTGGCCGAGGAGCGCGCCGCGCGGCGCGTGCGCTCCACCGAGCCGGAGCTGCGCCGCCGCGCCGAAGAGACCCTCTGGGAGCTGGGAATCGCGCCTACGCCGGCGCTGCTGGCTGCGGAGATCCAACGGCTTACGCGGGAGAGCAAAGAGTAGCAGAATCCCGCCTTGGAGCGCAAGCACAGAGACACGGAGAGAACCCGCTCTCCGTGTCTCTGTGCCTCTGTGTGAGCCCAATCAGTCTTCGCGCGGCCTGCGGCTGGGCGGCCGGCGGAACCCGCCGTCGCCGCCACCGCGCGGCGGGCCACGGTCTTCGCGGCGGGGGCCGCGCGGGCCGCCGGGGCCGCCCGGCTTGCGCGCGTTGCCGCGGTCGTGGTCGGCCCGCACGGAGCGGCCCTTGATGGTGGTGCCGTTGAGCGCGGCGATCACCCGCTCCGCGAGGTTCGCCGGCACCTCGACGATGGAAAAGGTGTCGCGGATGTCCACCTTGCCGATCTGCGACCCGGGGATGTCCGTCTCGCCCGCGATGGTGCCCACCAGGTCGCCCGGGCGCACCCCGTCCCGCTCGCCGATGCTCACGAAGAGGCGCGCGTACGCGGCCGTCGCGCCACCGGCCGTGCTGCGCTCGGGGGCCGGGGCGGCGGCGCGGGAGCCCGAGGCGGCGCGGGCCCCCGGGGCGGCGGGGGCGGCCACGGCGGCCTGCACCGGCGGCTTGCGGCGGAGGAGCGCCGCCACGGCCGCGGCCACCTCGGCCGGGGTGAAGTCTTCGAAGAGCGGCTCCAGCACCAGCATCTGCGCGGAGAGGTCTTCCTCGCGCACCGCCCGGCGGATGGTGTCGCGGAAGGCCTTCACCTCGTCGCGCCCCGCCGGCTCCTCGCCGGTGATGCCGGCCGGACGCGGGTCCAGCAGCGCCAGCCCGGCGATCTGCCGCAGGTGCGCCAGCTCGCGCGGCAGCAGGAGGACGAAGCCCGTCATCTCGCCGCCGTGAAGGGCGCGCAGCGTCGCCTCGTCCGGCGGCACGTCGAAGGAGATCACCGTGGCCGGGTTGCCGCCCAACTGCCCCCCCAGCTCCTCGGGCCCCGCGCCGAAGGAGATCACCGCCACGTCCACGTCTTCATCGTCCGCGTCTCCCGCCATGAAGCCGCGCAGAGCCAGCGCCTCGGCCACCTGCGCCGCCCGCTCCTCGCTGCGGCACACGAGCACGGGGGGCGCGTCGCCGTCGCGGTCGCCGCCCAGCAGGCGGGCAACCGTCTCCAGCTTCTCGCGCTCGGACACGATCACGTAGCCGAAGACGCCCGTGGCCTGCGCCGGCTCCGCGTCGGGAACGGCGGGGGTGGGCGGGTAGCGGAGGGCGCGCTTGATGCGCCGGTCCACCATGTCTTCCACGCCCGGCGTGAAGTCGGCGGTGAAGAGCACGCGCTGGGCGCCGCGCGGGGCGTGGTCGAAGAGCGTCTCCGCCGCGTCCCATCCGCCCATGGCCTCGATCTCCGAGGCGCCGTCCACCACGATGGCCTCCAGCGTCTCCAGCTTCACGCCCGACGTCCTCACCGCTTCCAGCACCTCGGCCGGGGTGGCGACCAGGATGTCCGCGTCGCCCGCCGCGGTTCCCCATCCGCGGCCGGAGGCGGTGACGGTAAGGCCCACGGCCTGGGCCAGCGGCACCAGCTCCAGCGTGGCGCGCAGGGCGTGCTCCGGGGTGGCCGCGAGCACCAGCACGCGGGTGCCGGTTTCCGTCTCGCTTCCTTCTTCGGCCTCGTCGTCCGCGCGCGCCTCGATGCGGTCAAGCACGCCCAGCCCGTAGGCCAGCGTCTTGCCGGCGCCGCTGGCCGCGCGCGCCACCAGGTTCCCCTCGCGCCGCAGGATGGGGATGGCGGCCTGCTGGAGGGCGGTGGGGCGCTCGAAGCCCGCTTCCTCCAGGGCGGCGAGGAGCGGCTCGCGAAGGCCGAGGTCGTTGAACGAAGCCATATCTGTCTGTCCGGTGAGTGTCGCCGTGGTCGAAAAGCCGGGAAAGATAGCCCCCCGCAAGGAGTTTGCCCAGCGCGGCGGTTGACGTGTCCAGGCCTGGCCGGTATCCTGCGCGGCCCCCACCGATCGCCTCGCGCAGAGGCACAGAGCCACAGAGAGCCTTCATGCCCCCAGACGCCCCGCCGCTGCAAGGCCTGCGCGTGCTCGACCTCAGCCGCGTGCTCGCCGGGCCGCTGTGCACCATGGTCCTGGGCGATCTGGGCGCGGACGTGGTGAAGGTGGAGCGCCCCGGCACCGGCGACGACACGCGCCAGTGGGGCCCGCCCTGGGCCGAGGGCGGGGCGGGGCACGAGGCGGCGTACTTCCTCTGCGTCAACCGCAACAAGCGCTCGGTGGCGGCGGACCTCAAGAGCCCCGAAGGCCAGGCTCTGGTGCGGCGGCTGGCGCGCGACGCGGACGTGGTGGTGGAGAACTTCGCGCCCGGGATGCTGGAGGGGTGGGGCCTGGGATACGACGAGCTCGCGCGCGGCAACCCGGGGCTCGTCTTCTGCACCATCAGCGGCTACGCCAGCGACGGGCCGGAGGCGGGGCGGCCCGGCTACGACTTCGCCGTGCAGGCGCGCGCCGGGTGGATGTCCATCACCGGCGAGGCGGAGGGCGGGCCCTCCAAGGTGGGCGTGGCCGTGGTGGACGTGCTCACGGGGCAGAACGCCGCCATCGCCGTGCTGGCGGCGCTGCGCGAGCGGGAGCGCAGCGGGCTCGGCCAGCGGGTGGAGGTGTCGCTGTGGGACTCGGCGCTGGCCGGCCTGGCGAACGTCACGCAGGCGGCGCTGGTCACCGGGCGCGAGCCGCGGCGCTGGGGGAACGCCCACCCCACCATCGTCCCCTACCAGGCGTTCGACGCCGCCGACCGCTCGTTCGCGGTTGCCGTGGGCAACGACGCGCAGTGGCGCCGCCTGTGCTCCGCCATCGGCGCGGACGAGCTGCGAGCGGACCCGCGCCTCGCCACCAACCCCGGCCGCGTGGAGCACCGGGACACGGTCGTCGGCACGCTGGCCGCGCTCTTTGGCACCGCGCCGGCGGAGCACTGGCTGGCGCGCATGGAGGAGGCGGGCGTCCCCTGCGCCCCCGTGCAGACGGTGGGCGAGGCGCTGCGCGACCCGGCCCTCGGCGAAGAGGGCGTGTGGTGGATGGAGGGCGATTCGTTCGGTCGGGTGGGAAGCATCGCGTCGCCCCTGCGCCTCCAGCGCACGCCGGCCGCGCTGCACCGGCCGCCCCCCGCGCTCGGCGAGCACTCGGACGAGGTGTGGGAGGGGGGATGGTGAGCCGGCGGGCGGTTGAAACCGCTGCAACGACTACACGAAGTCCCCCTGCGGGGACTACCGGGTTGCTGCTCGGGCCGAAGATCTAATCCGCGCAGCGCGGCCTGGCGAGTGAACTCGCGGCAACGACAGCACGAAGTCCGCCTTCGCGGACTGGTCTCCCAGCAACAGCGGAAGGTCTGTAGTCCCCGCAGGGGGACTTCGCGTAGTTGTTGCAGCGACTTCAGTCGCCCGCAAGCGAGTCGGGCGGATGTCGCCCGGAACAATTCAACCGAAGGCGTACATTGCGTTTACTCTGCATTCCCGTAGTCGCGGCCGTTCTCGCGATCCCCGCACGGGCGCAGGAGCGGGCGGTCTCGCTCAGCGTGGGGGCCCGCGGCTACGACGGCGGGGCCGCGCTGGCGGTGGTGACCTCCATCCGCGTCGAGTTCCCCGTCTCGCCCATCTTCCTCATCGAGGCCGGCAGCTCCGTCGCCGACCCGGTGGACGAGGTGCCGCGCTCCGCCACCTCCGTGTTCGAGGCCCAGGCGCAGGCGCGGCTTCCCGGCGGGCGCGTGGTGCCGTACGTGGGCGCCGGCGCCGGCTGGGCGCGCTTCCGCGGCCCCACGCAGCGCTCCACGGACAAGCCGGTGTTCTCGGCCGGCGGCGGGCTGCGCATCGCCCTCCGCCGCCAGTTCAGCCTGGTCGCCGACGGGCGCGTCCGCTTCCCCACGGAGCCCCACTTCGACGTCACGCTCGGGCTTCGCTACCGGTTCGACTGACGGGGCTCACACAGAGACACAGAGGCACAGAGACGAAGTCATCTCTGTGCCTCTGTGTCTCTGTGTGAGCCCCTGCTGTTCAGTGACAGCAGCCGGACTTCTGGTCGTACCGGTCGTGGTGGCGGAGCCAGGCCATGCCGAGGCCGTCCAGGTCCGGCATCCCGCCCCAGCCTTCCTGGCGTCCGCGCGGGGTGCGGTCCAGGAACTGGGAGGTGGTGAGCATCGGGTCCAGGCCGCGCGCGTAGGTGGAGTACGTGTGGAAGATGCGCTCGCCGTCGCGCAGGAACACGCTCATCCCCGGCATCTCGCCGGCGATCTCGTAGTCCAGGTTGAGCGCGGCGAGCTCTTCCTTGTCCTTGTAGTTGTACTCCACGGGCGCCACGGCTTCGTCGATGGTCACGTGGAAGTCGTAGTTGAAGTCGCTGCCGTGCGACGACACCCAGGGGAGCGTCCACCCCATGCGCGCGCGAAAGGGCTCGATGCGGGAGAGCGGCGCGCGCGAGACGAGCACCAGCGAGGTGTCGCGGGCGTGGAGGTGCTCCAGGTGGCCGATGCTGTCCGCGAAGTGCGAGCAGCCGGAGCATCCCTCCTCCCACTCCGGATCGAACATGAAGTGGTAGACGATGAGCTGGCCGCGGCCCTCGAACAGGTCCAGCAGCCGCACCCGCCCCTCGCGCGACTCGAAGTGGTACTCCTTGCCGATCTCCACCATGGGGAGGGTGCGGCGCTCGGCGCTCAGGGCGTCGTTGGCGCGCGTGGCCTCCTTTTCCTTCGCCAGCAGCGCCTTGCGCGCGGCCACCCACTCCTCGCGCGTTACGACGGGGGGATGCAGGGACTGGGTCATGGGGCTCCGTGGAGGGAGGCTGCCGCTAGCGCGCGGCGGGGGCGAAGTCGACCACGATCCCGCGCCAGCGTCCCTGGTTGAAGCGCAGGATGCTGAGCACGCAGCGGATCATGTGGCCCACGAGGATGGCGATCCAGATGTCGATGGGGTCCAGCGTGCTCGTCTGCTGCACCACGAAGCAGATGCCCAGGGGAACGAGTGCCTGCGATACGATGGAGATGTAGAGCGGGCTGCGCGTGTCGCCCGTGCCCTGCAGACCGCCCGTGTAGGTGAGCGCCACGGCGATGAAGAGCCCGCTCAGGCTGAGCACCCTCAGCAACTGCACGCCGATCTCCACCACCGCGGGCTCGTTCATCCCGAACACGGCCAGGAGCTGGCGAGGGAAGATGAGGAAGATGAGGCCGATGGCCGCGGCCCCCGCGAAGGCGAAGCGCGCCGCTTCGTGCACCGCCGCCGCCGCGCGGTCCGGGTTCCCCGCGCCCAGGTTCTGCCCGGCCACCGACGCGGCGGCGCCCATCAGCCCCACCGCCGTCCAGGTGATGAGCGAGAAGAGCTGCGAGTACGACACGGCGAACGCGGCCTGCGCGGCGGCGCTCTGGGCCAGCGAGCCCACGAAGGCAAGCATCAGCACCCCGCCCACGTTCATCGCGATCCCCTGGATCCCGGTGGGGAGCCCGAAGCGGAAGAGCGCGCGGATGATGGCCCAGTCCGGCTTCAGCGCGGCCCCGCGCGGAAACGACACCACCCATCCGCCGAACCACAGCTTGGCCACCGCGTACACGGCCACCAGACCGGAGGCGATCACCGTGCCCAGCGCCGCGCCCGTGGTGCCGTAGGCCGGGATGGGGCCCAGCCCCAGGATCAGGATGGGGTTGAGCACCAGGTTCAGCGCCGTCATGGCGATCCCCAGCACCATGGGTGTGCGCGCGTCGCCCACGGACCTCAGGGCGCCGCCCAGCATGAAGTACACGAGCATCCCGCTGCCGAACAGGAACATCACGCGCAGGAAGGGCAGCGCCTCCGCCTTCACGGCGGGCGCCGCGTTCACCAGGTCCAGCAGCGTGGGGGTGAGGAAGTACCCCGCGGGCGCCATGATCCCCAGCGACAGGCCGATGGCCGTGAGGAACGCCTGGTAGACGGTGCGGTCCACCTTCTCCGGGTCGTTGGCGCCGGCGAAGCGCGCCACCAGCACGCTCATCCCGCTGAACAGCGAGCTGATGAAGACGATCACCACGATGAAGATCTGGAACGCCACGCCGATGGCCGCGTTCCCCGCGAACCCCACCAGGTGCCCCACCATCACGTGGTCCACGATCCCCTGCAGCCCGCCCACGATGTTGGTGAGCATCGCGGGCCAGGCCAGCTTCCACACCGCCGGGCGCAGCGCCCCCTCCACGATGGAGCGGTCGTACTTCCGCCCGGGGGGCGTGGCTGGCGCGGGCGCCAGCTCCGCCGCTTCGGTGATGCCTTCACTCACGATGGATCTCCGGTCGTCCGTTGCACGCGCGCAGTCGCGCCCGATGTAATGTGCTCTACGCGGCGCTCCACGAACAGCCTTCCTCACACGGAGGCACAGAGGCAAGGAGGAGGACTCGCCTTTACGCGGCCGTGCGCGCGTACTCCTCCAGGCGGTCGTAGCTCCGGTCCACGCCGGACACCATCCCCGTGCGGAGCGCGGCGTCGCGCGCCTCCTTGGTGGTGTAGAGGATGCGGTTGGTGATGGTGGTGCGCCCGTCCTCTTCGGTGAGCACCAGCGTGTTGAGCGTGTCCGGCCAGGCGGGGCCCCACGACTCGGTGCTCACCAGCCGGGCGGGCCGCTCGATCTCCTGGTACACGCCGCTCATCTCCATCTCCGTGCCGTCGTTCCTGCGCCACACGGAGCGCCACGCCCCGCCCGGCCGCAGGTCCACTTCGCACACGGGCATCGTCCACCCGTCGGGGCCCAGCATCCAGTGGGGCAGGTGCTCCGCGCTCGTCCACGCGTCGAAGACGAAGGTGCGCGGCGCGGCGATGACGCGGGTCAGCACGATCTCCAGGTCGCTGGGCGTGGTGACGGTGGTGGCGAGGGCGGGTTCGGCGGTGGCCATGGTGGGTCTCCTTTCAGGATTCAGGGCTGCGCGGGCTCGCAGACGAACATCCACTGCACGCCGTAGCGGTCCGTGAGCATGGCGAAGCGGTCGCCCCAGAACGCCTGGTGCGGCGGCACGCTGGGCGTTCCGCCCTCGGCGAGCGCGGCGAAGTACCGGTCCAGCTCCTCCGGCGTGGAGCACTGGACGTTGATGTACGCGTTGGTGCCGTGCTGGAGCGGCGGCCCCTCCATCATGGTGTCCGACGCCATCAGCACCGCCGGGCCCTGGCTGATGCGCGCATGGGCCACGCGCTCCTTGAGGTGCGGCGGCGCGTCGAAGCCGCCATCGGCCATCGACATCACCTCCAGCGTGCCGCCGAGGCAGCGCTGGTAAAAGGTCATCGCCTCGCGGCAGTTGCCGTCGAAGTTGAGATAAGGGGCGATCTGCTTCACGTGTGGCTCCGGGTGTGGAGGCGGGCGCCGGCCCAGGCGCAGGGAAGGGAGATGGCGATGATGGCGAGCGAGTACCAGGCCGGTCCGTAGTCCCACATCGCCACCGCGCCCGCCGTGCTCAGCACCGTCCCCACCGCCCCCAGCACCAGCGCGTGCGCCAGCGGCCAGTTGGGCGCCAGCCGCGCCGTCAGGTAGCACCCGGCCACCCCGAACGCGATGCGGTACGCCGTCGCCAGCACGAAGAGCCCGTCCGACATCCGCTGCGGGTACGGCGGATAGACGCCCGTGGCGTGAAGCACCGCGTCCGCGGCCGTGGAGAGCACCACGATCACCAGCAGCCCCGCCACCACCGCCCCCACACTCCGCAGCGGACGCCTCGTGCCGCTCACCCTTCCCAAGCTTGCCGTGGTCGCGCTCATCGCCGTGCCCTCCAGTCCGGGTATTTTTCCGCTTCTTATGAGTGCGACGAACGGCGCGCGGCGGGATCGACACGGAAGCACCGAGAAGGTTTTATCTCTGTGCCTCCGTGTCTCTGTGTGAGCCCGCTTTTCACGCCGCCGGCTGGTGCGCGAGCGCGCGGGAGGGGCGCCGGTTCCAGGCTTCGCGCATCTCGTCGCCAAAGCACAGCAGCAGGTACTCGGTCTTGGGAGAGACCGCGCACTCGTCGTTGGCGCAGGTGATCCGCGCGCTCTCCCCGTGCCAGGGGTCGGGCTCCACCGCCGCCGCGCCGCCGCAAAAGGGGCAGGGGAGGAGCGCACCTTTCACGGGCGGCGGCTGGCATCGGAATGCAATCATGGTGAGGTCCTCTCGCGGCTGCGTCTCGATGGTCTGGGATGGATGAATGCATAGGCGGCTGAGGGCGCAAAGGGAACGGGTCAGGTTACCCATGCGCGCCCTCCGCGCAGGCCGCGGCGCGCTCCAGCAGGAGCGCCTGCTCGCGCGCGTTGCGGGTGAGCGACGCGGCGCGCAGGAACTCCGCGCGCGCCTCCTGCAGCCGGCCCAGCTTGAAGAGGAGGTCGCCGCGCACGCTGGGGAGGAGGTGGTACCCCTTGAGCGACGGCACCTCGGTGAGCTCGTCCACGATCTCCAGTCCCGCCTCCGGGCCGAACGCCATCCCCAGCGCCACCGCGCGGTTGAGCTCCACCACCGGCGAAGGCGCGAGCTGCGAGAGGGCGTCGTAAAGGGCCGCGATCCGCTCCCATGCGGTCTCGTCCGCGGTGCGGGCGCGGGCGTGGCAGGCGGCGATGGCGGCCTGCAGGGCGTACGGCCCCCGCGACCCGCCCAGCGCCTCCGCGCGCTCCAGCGCCACCAGCCCGCGGCGGATGAGGAGCTGGTCCCAGCGCGCGCGGTCCTGGTCCAGCAGCAGCACGGGCTCGCCCGTGGGTCCGGCGCGCGCGGCCAGGCGCGAAGCCTGGATCTCCATCAGCGCCACCAGCCCGTGCACCTCCGGCTCGCGCGGCGCGATCTCGGCCAGGATGCGGCCCAGGCGCAGCGCGTCCTCGCACAGCGCGGGACGCGTCCAGTCGTCCCCCGCCGTGGCCGAGTAACCCTCGTTGAAGATCAGGTACACCACGCCCAGCACGGACGACAGGCGCTCGGCCAGCTCGGCGCCGCGGGGCACCTCGAAGGGGACGCGCGCCTCGGTGAGGGTGCGCTTGGCGCGCACGATCCGCTGCGCCAGCGTCGCCGTGGGCACCAGGAAGGCCCGGGCGATCTCCTCGGTGGTGAGGCCGCCCAGTAGGCGCAGCGTAAGGGCCACCCGCGCCTCGGTGGGGAGCACGGGGTGGCAGCAGGTGAACACCAGCCGCAGCAGGTCGTCGCCCACCTGGTCGTCGAGGGCGGCGTCCAGGTCGGGCACCGCCATCTCGAGCTGCGTCTCGATCTCGTGCGCGATCTGCCCTTCCTTGCGCTCGTGCAGCGTGCGCTTGCGCAGCAGGTCGATGGCGCGGCGCTTGGCCGTGGTCATCAGCCACGCCCCCGGGTTGTCGGGCACCCCCGACGCCGGCCACCGCTCCAGTGCGGCCACCAGCGCGTCCTGCGCCAGGTCCTCGGCCAGCCCCACGTCGCGCACCATGCGCGCGAGCCCTGCGATCAGCTTCGCGGACTCGATCCTCCAGACCGCGTCGATGGTGCGATGGATGTCGGTTGCGGTCACGAAGGTATTTCGGGGTCGGCGAGGGTCGTTGCGCGCCCGTCGTCAGACGGGATCGGACAGAAGTCCTGGGTCCTGGGTCCTGAGTCCTGAGTCCTTAAGTTCTTAGACCGAATCCGGGTGAATCGGGTGGTGCCGGATCCGCCGCGCAGGGCCGCGCAGGGCCGCGCAGGGCCGCGCAGCGCCGAGCAGGAGCGAATAAATTCGCCGCTGCAACCACACGAAGTGCCCCTGCGGGCACTGTGTTCTTCGAGCCATAATCGCGGGGACAGTCCGCGAAGGCGGGCTTCGCGTAGGCCCAGCGGCGAATTTATTCGCTCCTGGAGAAGCGCACATCACCCGGCGATTCACCCGGATTCGGTACAAGTCCTAAGTCCTAAGTGAAAAGCGCACTCACGCACTCACGCACTCACGCACTGCCGTTCAGGACTCAGGACCCAGGACTTCTTCTATCCCTTCTTCGGCGAGCCGATGGACCAGCCGTGGCCGAAGGGGTCGCTGACCTGGCCGTAGCGGTCGCCCCAGAACTGGTCGGCGATGGGCATGGTTACGGTGGCGCCGGCGTTGACGGCGCGGGTGAACCACTCGTCCGCGTCGTCCACGGCCAGGTGCAGGGTGACGCCGGAGGGGCCGCCCTCGGGGAGCGCGTAGCCGTGCTCGGGGAACTCGTCGGACATCATCACGTCCGCGCCGTTGATGCGCAGGTGGCAGTGCATGAGCTTGCCATCCTCGCCGGCGTTGCGGGCGAGCTCTTCGGCGCCGAAGGCGCGCTTGTAGAACTCGGCGGCGTCGCTGGCGCCACGCACCATCAGGTAGGGGACCACGCCGTGTACGCGCTCTTCCATTTTCGTCTCCATCGGTTTGGGATTGAGGGGCCCCGCGGAGGTCGCGAGGCCCTAGGGATCACTGCTGGCCCGGCCGCTCGGCGCCGGGGTCGTCCGCGCCGAACACCTGGCGGATCTCGATCTCGGCGTCGCTCCCGGGGGTGGGATTGGGGCAGCGCTTCGCCCACTCCACCGCCTCTTCCCGGGACTTCACCTGGATCAGCCAGAACCCGGCGACCGGGCCGCGCTCCGGCGGGAACGGCCCCTCCGCCACGGTGCGCGTGTCACCCGAGAACCTCACGCGCGCGCCCCGCGACGCCGGGTGAAGCCCCTCGGCCGCAAGGAGGACGCCGGCCTTCACCAGTTCCTCGTTGTACTTTCCCATCTCGCTGAGGAGCGCCTCGCCCGCCTCGCGGCCGGGGCCGGCTCTCGCCAACATGATGAATCGCATCGTCGGTCTCCCTGTTCGACGGGTTGGGAAGCACTTCCAACCCTTACGTCGAACGAGAGGCGGCGAAATCGACACGGTTCAAATCGTACGCGTCACGCACGCCGCGAGCGGGCGATGGCGGCGTCGGCGCTCCAGGCACCGGCGCCGGCGAACACCAGGTAGAGGAAGAAGAAGCAGTACAGGATGGCCGGGATGCCGCCGTTGTTGGTGGGGAAGATGCCCTGCGGCGCGTGGAACTGGAAGTACGCCACCGCCATCATTCCCGCCAGCACGAACGCCACCGGGCGCGTGAAGAGGCCGATGACGATCGCAGCCCCGCCAAACACCTCCAGCACCCCGCCGATCCACATCTGCGACATCGGCTCGATGGGGGGCTCGCCGGCCACCGGTATGGGCGGCCAGCCGAACAGCTTCATCGTTCCGGAGGTGATGAAGATGAGGCCCGCGACGATGCGGAAGATGGCGAGCATGCGCCCGGTCCAGGGCGAAGGAGACGCTTCGAAGATCGACATGGAGACTCGCGTGGGGGGATCAGGAGGCCAGGTACGCGGCGAGGCGGGCCCACGTCTGGTATCCCAGCTCCACGGCGCCGAACTTCACCGTCTGCTCGCGCTGCTCGGCCGTGGCGAACACCGTGCGCGTGGTCATCTCCGTGCGGCCGCCCAGGTCCGCGAAGGTGACGGTCACCTCGAAGCGCGCCGGGTCGTCGTCCACGTCGTGGCCGTGGAGGTACACGATCCTCTCGGGCCGCGAGACCTCCTGGTAGACCATGCGGTTGTCGTAGTCGGTGCCGTCCGGGCCGCGCATCACGTAGCGCCACGTCCCGCCCGGCCGCACGTCGCGCTCGAACGTGGTGGTGGTGAACCCGTCCGGCCCCCACCACGCGTCGATGTTCACGGGGTCGGTCCACGCGTCGAACACCAGCTCCCGCGGCGCGTCGAACACGCGCGTCATCACGATCTCCCGCTCCCCGGCGGCGCTATCGGTCCCCAGCGTCATCGCTCTGCTCCCTGTCTTGAAGTTGGCGGAGGTACTCGTCCAGCCGCCCGAAGCGCGACTCCCAGAAGCGGCGGTACTGCTGCATCCACTCGTCCACCTCGCGCAGGCGCTCGGCGCGGAGCCGGCAGGGGCGCCACTGGGCTTCGCGGCTTCGCTCGATGAGCCCCGCGCGCTCAAGCACCTTGAGGTGCTTGGACACGGCCGGCAGGCTCATGTCGAACGGCTCCGCCAGCGCGGTGACGGTCGCCTCGCCCGTGCTCAGCCGCGCCAGGATCGCCCGCCGCGTGGGGTCCGCCAGGGCCGCGAAGGTGGCGCTGAGGTCGTCTTGCTCCATCTGTTTCACCCTTCGGTTAATTAACCTATCGGATAAATAAGGAGCCGCCCCGCGCCTGTCAAGGAAAAACTGCCGGGCCACGGAGACACGGAGGCCTCCCCTCTCTGTGTCTCCGTGCCTCTGTGCGAGCCCGCTGTTTACTCGCGCGGCGGATCCCCGTACTGGTAGGGAAGCTGGTTGAGGAGGTGCCGCACCACGATGTCCAGCTTGGAGGTGCGCAGCCGGTCCGTGCGCGCCACCACGATGGACGACGGGCCGTGGCGGTGCACGTCCAGCGTCACGGTGCCCTCGCCGCCGGTCCAGGTGACGGTGTGGCGCGACTCCTCGGTGCGGGCCAGCTCCGCGCGCTGGGTGAAGATCTCGTCGGCGAGCCGGAAGACCTCGCGGATGGGGACCACTGTGCTGCGCTCGTAATCAGACATCGATGATCGCGGGTTCGCGGTAGTCTCGGTTCAGCCGGCCCCGGCCAGCAGGGCGCGGAGCTCGTCCACGGAAAGGGCGCCGGTAGCCAGGCGCAGGCCGGCCCCCGTGCCCAGCAGCAGCGCCGGTGTGCCGGCGATCCCCAGCCGGCGCGCCTCGGCGTTGTCACGCTCCACGCCGGCGGCAAAGGTGTCCACGTCCAGCACCACCTTGCTCTCGGTCGCGTCCAGCCCCAGCGCCGCGGCGATCTCCACCAGCACGTCGATGCGGCCGATGTCGCGCCCCTCGCTGAAGTACGCGGCGAAGAGGGCCGCGCGCAGGGGCCGCCCGATCCCCTTCGCGGCCCCGAAGCGCGCCAGCTCGTGCGCCTTGCGGGTGCGCGCGGCCACCGGTGGCGTGCGCATCTCGATCCCCAGCGCCTCGGCGAGGGAGCGGGCCGCCTCCACCTCCACCGTGGGCCCGCCCAGGGGGAGCCGCGCCGGCGCCGGATGGAGCTCGAACGCCCGGTATTCCACGACGACGTCCCCTTCGTCCTCCACCCGCCACAGCGCTGCCTCCGTGACGTACGAGAAGGGGCAGGTGAAGTCCGAGAACACCGTCACGGCCGCCATGCGTCACCCGTTGGAGGAAGCGCCCAATCTGCCCCGGCGCCGCGTGCGCGCGCAAGGGAGAACAGCGGGCTCACACAGAGGCACAGAGACACAGAGAGGAGGTTCTCAGCGATAGCAGCCCAGCGGCAGGTCCAGCGGGCTGAAGTTCTCGCCGGGGCGCCGGAAGTGCCACCACTCGTTCGCGTAGTTCTCGAAGCCCTCTGCGTTCATCGCGGCCACCAGGCGGTCGCGGTTGGCGCGGACGGCGCCGGTGGCGTTGGCGGTGTGGGCGGCCTCGCTGAAGGTGTCGTAGGCGGTGCCCATGTCCAGCTCCTCGCCCGTGTCCAGCCGCACCAGGGTGAGGTCCACCGTGTGGCCGCGGTTGTGGCCGCTCTCGCGGGCCACGTACCCCTGGTCCAGCACCCAGCGCCGGTTGGTGCGCTCGGCCCACTCCACCATCGCCAGGGTGGCGCGCACGGGGCGGTACCCGTCGAACACCTTGAGCCCCAGCCCTTCCGCGCGCAGGCGCGCCTGTACGCGCCCCAGCGCCTCGGCCACCGGGGGCCGCAGGAGCGCCAGGGGATGGTCGTACCCCGGGAGGCGCTCGCCCGTGAAGTTGTTGCGGGTGGCGTAGCGCACGTCCACGCGGATGGTGGGGTCCACCCGCTGCACGTTCTCCATACGGCTGGCGGCGGATACGGTGCACGGCTGCGGGTCCGGCGCCAGGGCGGGGGAGGCCGCGCGCGCCGAGCAGGCGGCGAGGAGCGCCGCGCACGCGGCAACCAGCGCGGCCCTGCGGTCAGAACTCATATCGGCCTCCGTCTTCGCCAAACTCGGTGTGGGGGAAGATGCCGCGCGCTTCCGCGAGCTGCCCGTCGTCCACGTCCGGCGGCAGGTGCACCAGCACCAGGCGCCGCGCGCCGGCCTCGCGGGCCACCGCGGCGGCGCCCTCGTTGCCGGTGTGGCCCGGAAAGGCGCCCGTGGCCTCGTGCACCAGCAGGTCCACGCCGCGCGACAGCTCCACGATGGCGGGCGTGGGCTCCGTGTCGCACGAGTAGGCCAGCGAGCCGCCCTCCGGCGTCTCCACCCGCACGCCGATGGTGGGGACGGAATGGACGCCCGGCGCGGCGGTGATCGTCCAGCGCTCGTCGCGGAGCACCTCGGCGCCGGCGGCATGCTCCACCGTGCGCCACTCGATGGCGGGAAGGTCCCAGCCGGACGTGTCGAACGCCTCCAGCACCCGCCGCGCCTGCCGCAGTGCCGGCTCGATGCCGATCACCGCGATCGGCCGCCTGCGCCCCATCACCCAGATGCGCTCCATGAAGAGCGCGAAGCCGCCCGCGTGGTCCGGGTGCTCGTGCGTCACGACCAGCGCCTCGATGGCCTCCGGATCGATCCCCGACGCGAGCGCGCGCTGGATCACATCGCCCCCGCAGTCGATCAGCACCACCCCGCCCCCGCTCTCCAGCGCGAGCATGGTGGTGGTGCGCCGCGCGTCGCTGGCCGCGGCGCCCGTTCCCAGCAGGTGAAGGACGGCCATCTTCTTCTCCTCCCCAGAAAGGCTTCGTGCGCTCCCAACCGCCGGGCGGTTGAAACCGCTGCAATGACCACACGAAGTCCCCCTGCGGGGACTACCGGTTTGCGGCTCGGGCCGACGGCTCAGTTCGCGCAAGCGGCCCCACGGCCGGGCGAGTGAACTCGCGGCAACAACAGCACGAAGTCCGCCTCCGCGGACTGGGCTTCCAGCCTCAGCGGGAACCGTGTAGTCCCCGCAGGGGGACTTCGTGTAGTTGTTGCAGCGACTTCAGTCGCCCGCGGCTGCCGGCTGCCCCTGTGCGGGCCCCGTTACCGCTCTTCGCCCTCGGCCCGGTTGCACGGGTGGTCCGGGTTGGACATCACCGCGGCGAAGTCGCGCTCGTAGGTGGCGGCGGCGTTGGCCTGCGGGGTGCCGGGCGCCGGCGGCTGGGGCATGCTGCGCGCGATCTCGCCCGCGTAGCGCGCCGAGTCCGCCTCCGAGCTGGCGGCGGAGTCCGCCCACGCGGTCTGGCGCTCGCGCAGCTTGGCGTAGTCGAAGTAGGCCCTCTGGTAGGGGTACAGCGTCTCCACCAGGCCGGGCGCGGGGCCCGCGCGCAGCGTGTCCAGCGCGGAAAGGTTGGTGTTGGCGCGTACGGCAAGCTCCACGGCCACGCACGACTGGCGGCGGGCGGTGGCGCGGCGTGCGTCGCGCGCGGAGTCGTCCGCGCCGCCGCAGGCGGCGAGCGCCAGCGCGGCCAGGGCCAGGAGCGGCGGCGTGTGGATGGGGAGTGTCATGCGTCCGCCTCGGGAAAGAACAGGGTGCGCTCCACCATCTCGCAGAGGAGGTGGATGAGGGTGATGTGGGCTTCCTGGATGCGCGCGGTGTCCTGCGCGGGCACGATGAAGGCGTGCGTGCAGAGGCCGGCCAGCTCGCCGCCGTCGCGCCCCGTGAGCCCCACCGTGACGGCGCCCCGGCCGCCGGCCGCGCGCACCGCGCGCAGCACGTTGGCGGAGTTGCCGCTGGTGCTCAGCGCCACGAGCACGTCGCCGGGCCTCATCATCGTCTCCACCTGGCGCTCGAACGCGGACTCGTAGTCGTAGTCGTTCGCCCAGCAGGTGAGGGTGGGCGCGTCCATCAGGTGGTGCGCCGGGAGGCCGGGGCGCTCGCGCTTGTATCGCGCCACCAGCTCCTCCACCAGGTGCATGGCGTCGCAGGCGGAGCCGCCGTTGCCGCAGGCGTAAAGCCGGTTGCCGGCGCGGAACGCGTCCGCCACGGCATCGGCCATGCGCAGGAGATCCGGCGCCTGGTCGCGGAGGGCCAGCTTCACGCGCGCGGACTCATCGAGCGCGGAACGGATCAGTGCGAGTCGATCGGGGATGCTCATGGGGCGTGGCAAGGGATGCGGCGGGTCGCGTGGCGGGGAATGTACAACGGACGGCCCGGTTTGGGGAACGGGGAATGGGGAACGGGGAACGGTGGAAGCGAACGGCCCCGTGCGCGGAGGGGGTGGCGGTTTGTCGTTCCCGTTCCCCGTTCCCCGTTCCCCGTTCCCCCCGCGCCGCGCCTGGACGCTCGCGCTCGCCCTGGCCCTCGCCGCGTGCCGCGAGGAGGGCGGCGAGATCCCCACGCTCAAGCGCATCCCGCTCCCCGAGCCCGTGACCGCGGCGGCCACGCTGGCGGTGGACGGGGAGGGGCGCGTGTGGGTGGGGGAGAAGGGGCGGATGACGGTGATGGACACGGTGGGGCGCGTGGCGGCCCGGTTCGCGCTCCCCGGGGCGCCCGCGCGGGTGCTGGGGATGCACGGCGCGCGCGTGTACGTGACCCGCGGGCCCCGCGACCTGGCGGCGCTGGACGCGGCCACCGGCAAGGTGGTGGCGCAGCGGCGCGCCCGGCGCGATGCGCCCATGGTGGTGGACCCGCGCGGGCGCTGGGCGTTCACGGCGGGGCGGCTGGGCGGGGTGCTGGGGCTGGACACCCTCCTCACCACCCGCTGGGGGTGGCCGGAGGCGGGGTCCACGGCCGGGGCGCTCGCCATCTCCCCGCTCGGCGACCGCGTGTACGTGGCGCTCAACGGCGACGACGCGCGCGACCTGGTGCCCGCGGTGCAGGTGCGCGACGCGTTCAGCGGGCGTATCCTGGCCACCTGGGAGGCCCCGGCGCCCGTGCGCGGGCTGGAGCCGTCGCCGGACGGGCGCGTGTACGGGTGGGACGACGACGCGGTGTTCGCCCTCCGCCACACCACGGCGGGGGTGGAGGAGGTGTGGCGCGTGTCGCTGGACGGGCTGGAGCGGGTCGATGCCCTTCACGCCTCGCCGTCCGGCGCCAAGCTGGCCGTGCTGGCGCGCGGCGAGGGGGGCGGCGTGCGGGTGCTGGACGCGGCGGACGGGCGTGTGATCGCCCGCGAAGGCGAAGCGCCCCCGGACGCCGCGTGGGACGTCAGGGGGCGCCTGCTGGTGCTGGAGACGCGCGAGGTGCGCGTCGTCCGCTGATGCTCAGTGGCCGGTGATGTCGTCGCCCATCTTGGCCTTCTTCGACATGATCGCCACCACCGCGAACGGCGCCAGGTTGTAGCACAGCACCACCGACGCCGCGCCGAAGAGGAGCCAGTTGCCCGTGATGGCCGAGTAGATCCAGGCCGCCAGCGCGGGGAGGGTGATCAGGAACCCTCCGATGATCGCGATCTTCATCCTTCTATCTCCGGAAGCGTTTTTCGCCGGTATGGCCGGGGTCGTGGCAGACCGGCGGCAAGCTATGCCCCGCCGCATCCTCCGGCAAGACTCGGGGCACCTTGCGTGCCACACCCCGCCTGTCGGGCCCCGGAGATCCCGCGCGTGACCCGCGCGCCTGCCACATGATACCGAACGCCGCGTGAGCCGGGCGCGATGCGTGCGCCCAGCCAGGAGCGAATGAATTCGCCGCTGGACCTACGCGAAGTCCGCCTCCGCGGACTGTACCCGCGCGCTACGGCTCGAAGAACCCAGTGCCCGCAGGGGCACTTCGCGTGGTTGCAGCGGCGAATTCATTCGCTCCTGCGCGGCGGGGCCGGGGAAGCTCACCGGTGCACCACGTCCTTCCGGATGCGAAAGCCAGCCCTCCCCGGATCCCGCTGCCCTCCCGCCCGGCCCCGCGGAGCCAGTCCCCGCAGGGGGACTTCGTGCAGTCGTTGCCGCGACTTCAGTCGCCCGCGACCTCGGTGCTGGCGAAGCTGGACAGGCTCACCCGCTCGGCGGCGCGGATGAACGCCTCCACCGCGTCCGCGGCGTCGTCCAGCTCTTCCCGGCGTGGCGGGTGCACGCGCCGGTGGATGGCGGCCCCCACCTCCTCGCGCAGGATCTCGAACTCGCGGCGCACCTCCTCCTCCCTCCACCCGTGCCGGCGCCGCTGCGCGCCGTGCCGCTCCGCGATGGAGCGCTGGATCGCCATCCCGTCCCTGAGGTGGTCCCCCTCCGAGCCGGCGGCCAGGTCCACCGTGCGCAGGGTGGACGCCAGGTCGGAGAGAAAGGTGGCCAGGTGGTCCTCCAGCTCCGCCTCGCTCAGGGCGTGCGCGCTGGGGGTGCCGGGGTCGCCGCGCAGCCGCGCGACGTACGCGTGGAGGATGCGCTCGATCTCCACGAGCACCGCGTCCCTCACCGCGTCCAGCAGCCCGGGGCGCGTGGGGTCCATCTCGTCGGTGCCGGAGAGGGTGGACTCGGCCGCCTCTTCCGCCGCGGCCGGTATCCACAGGAAAAACGAGCTCCCCAGCCCAGCCTGGCTGCGCACCGTGAGGTCGCCGCCCATCAGCCGCGCCAGCCGCTTGGCGATGGTGAGGCCAAGCCCAGTGCCGCCGTGCTGGCGGGTGAGGGCCATGTCCGCCTGCTCGAACGGCTCGAAGATGGCGGCCATGCTCGCGGGCGCGATCCCCGGCCCCGTGTCTTCCACGCGCACGTACACCCACGGGCCGGGCCCCTGCAGTTGCGCCTCGCCCGGGGGCTGGTGCGAGGTGCCCGCGCTCACCGTGATGCGGCCGCCGGCGGGGGTGAACTTCACCGCATTGGAGAGGAGCACCACCAGGATCTGCCTCACCCGGTCCTCGTCGCCCCAGTACGGCACGTCCGCCGCGAAGGCCGAGACGGAGTCGGAGAGGAGCACCCCCTTGGCCGCCGCCTGCATCTGCACCATCTGCAGCGCGGCGTCCACCGGCGCGTCCAGCCGCCCCGCGCGCCGCGCCAGGGTAACGCGCCCCGCGTCCAGCCGCGAGAAGTCCAGCACCTCGTCGATGATCCCCAGCAGGTGCATGTTGCTGGCGCGGATGCGGCCGAGCTGCCCCCGCTGCTGCGGCGTGAGGGGACCGGCGATCTCCAGGTCCAGCAGGTCCACGTACCCCATCACGGCGTTGATGGGGGTGCGGATCTCGTGGCTCATGGTCGCCAGGAAGAGGCTCTTGGCGCGGTTGGCCTCCTCGGCCTGGCGGCGCGCGTCCTCCGCCTCGTCGCTGGTGGCCTTGAGCACGGCGTCGGCGGCGCGGCGGGCCGTGAGGTCGCGCGTGACCTTGGCGAAGCCGATCAGCTCGCCCGCGTCGTCGCGCAGGGCGGTGAGGCTCACGCCCGCCCAGAAGGTGGAGCCGTCCGCGCGGATGCGCTGCCCCTCGCCCGTGTACTCGCCCGTCTCCGCCGCTTCCCGCAGGTGCGCCTCGGCCGTCCCGTCCTCCGAGCCCCCGTCCGGGTAGAGCAGGCGCAGGTGCCCGCCCTCCGCCTGCGCCTTCGACCACCACTTGATCAGGCGCGCGCCCTCTCCCCAGAAGGTGATGATCCCGTCCGGGTCCATCAGGAAGATGGCGAAGTCGCGCGAATCCTCGGCCAGCGCGGCGAAGGCGCGGTGCGCCAGCTCCGGCGTTCCGCGGCCCGTGTACGGATCGCGGGGCGGCGGGGCCCCGGCCGCCGCCTGGGCCCCGCGCCGCAGCGCGGCTTCGCGCTCCACCGCCTCGCGCGTGGGAGTGCCTATGGGAACGGGCGGAAGCCCCTCCGGATTCCCCGTCGCCTGGGGATCGGGGTGGGCTTCGGAATGGGCCGGGCGGGAGGTCGGGTCGCTGGGCATGGCCGCGCATTTTTGCAGAACTCGGGCCAGGGAAGGGCGCGGTCGTCCCACGCGCGCCCTCTAAGTGGCTTCTATGTAAATAGATACGCGCTTCATGCCGCTTGCCGAAACAGACGCGGACACGCTTCGCGGTGTGTGGCGCATCCCGGAACACGTGTTGCCCCGCGCACCGCCTCCCTCGCCGGGCCGGCGGGGGCGAAGACGAGGGCTCCGGCACCGCCGCCGTGGCCCGGCGCAACGCACAGTGGAGGAAACCCATGTCGAATTTCAGCAGCTCCGTACGCTCCCTCGGCCTCGCCGCCATCGTGTCCCTGGCGGCCAGCGGCTGCATGACCGGCGGCGCGGGCGTGTCGCCGGCCATGGTGCCGCATCACCAGGCGCTCATGGCCATCTCCATGGCCTCGCACGTGGCCGAGATCGAGGAGTCGCAGCTCGCCCTCACGCGCGCCACCACCGCCCCGGCGCGCGAGTTCGCCCAGCGCATGATCAACGAGCACAGCGCCGCCCTGCGCATGGACCTGCAGATGATGAACGGCATGGGCATGAGCCTGCCCAACATGGGCGCCGCGAGCGGGGGGACGGCGGGCGCGAGCGGCACCGCCGGGATGGACATGGCCCGCATCAGCGCCGCCCTGATGGCGCACCCGCACAGCCGCCCCATGGTGGAAGACCACATGCGCGCCATGCAGATGCTGCAGGGCACGACGGGCCCGGGCTTCGACCCGGCTTTCATGAACCGTCAGGTGATGGCCCACCAGATGACGCTCGCCAACATGGACCGCGTGATGGCCAGCATGGGGATGCCGGCCGGCGGCGGCGCGGCCGGGAGCACCTCCGCCAACGACGGGGGCATGGCGGGGATGAACCACGGCGCGGCCGGCACGTCCATGCCCGCCACGCGCGACGGGATGATGGCGATGCACCAGCAGGAGCGGGCCATGGTCGCCATGCACCTGCAGATGGCCCAGCAGATGGCCGCCCGCTAGCACACGCAGAGGCACGGAGATGAACTCGTCTCCGTGCCTCTGTGCCTCTGTGTGAGGCCGCTCTTTTGCAGTCCCGCGCCGGACAACGTGAACCCGGAGATCTGAATGAGTGTGGAGCTGCGCGGCAAGGTGGCGGTGGTGACGGGAAGCACCAAGGGGATCGGCTACGCGATCGCCGAGGCGCTGGCCCGTGCGGGCGCGGACGTGGTGGTGTCCGCCCGCAACGACGACGAGGTGCGCGAGGCGGCACGGCGTCTGGAGGAGGTGGGCCCCGGGCGCGCGGTGGGCGTCGCCTGCGACGTGCGCCGGCACGAGGACGTGCGGCGGCTGATGGGCGCCGCGGTGGAGCTGGGCGGGGTGGACATCCTGGTGAACAACGCCGGCGTGGGCATCTTCGGCACGGTGGACGGCATGTCCGCCGACGAGTGGCACACGGTGATCGGCACCAACCTGGACGGCGTCTTCTTCTGCTGCCACGAGGCCATCCCGCGGCTGCGCGAGCGGGGCGGCGGGTGGATCATCAACATCGGCTCGCTGGCCGGGCGCAACGCCTTCGCGGGGGGCGCGGCGTACAACGCATCCAAGTTCGGCCTGCTGGGCTTCAGCGAGGCGATGATGCTGGACGTGCGCCACGACGACATCCGCGTCACCTGCATCATGCCGGGGAGCGTCGCCACCCACTTCAACAACCACGACCCCGGCGACGCGGACGCCTGGAAGATCCAGCCCGAAGACATCGCCCAGATCGTGATGGACCTCATCGCCATGCCCGCGCGCACCCTGCCGTCCAAGATCGAGGTGCGCCCCTCCCGCCCCAAGGGGTGACCGTGAGCGACGCCCGCAAGCCCAAGGCGGTGGTCTGGGACCTGGACGGCACCCTGTCCGACGACCGGGCGCGCGCCCACTTCGTGGAGGTGGAGGCGGGGCGCGCGCGCGACTGGCGCTCGTACTTCGACGCCATCGACCAGGACCCGCCCATCGCCGCCTCCATGGAGGTGCTGCGGGCGATGCATGCCGCCGGCAACCGCATCATCTTCCTCACGGGCCGCCCCCAGTACACGCGCCCCAAGACGGAGCGCTGGCTGGAGGCGAACGGCCTGGGCGAGTACGACGAGCTGGTGATGCGCCCCGAGGGCGACGGCCGCCCCGCCGGCTACTTCAAGGTGGAAGCCGTCGCCCGCCTCCGCCTCCGCTACGAGCTGGTCTGCGCCTTCGAAGACCGCATCGACGTGGCCGACCACCTCCGCGAAGCCGGCGTCCCCGTCTTCCTCTACGGCGCCGGCATGCAGGCCGCCGCCGAGGCCCTCGAAGCCCTGGACGCCACGCAGGACCAACTGCTGGAGGACTCACACAGAGACACAGAGGCACAGAGATGAAGTTATCTCTGTGCCTCTGTGTCTCTGTGTGAGCTGCGGTTCTACTTCGCCGCCCACACCCGCGCCACGATGCCACCCACCTCGCGCGTGCCGTTCACGTTGGGGTAGACGAGGGAGAAGCGGTTGCGCCTTCCCAGCACCCGCGCCTGCGCGGCGGGAAGCCGCAGCCACCAGCCGCGGATCAGCCAGGCGCCGCTGGGGAGGCGCACGAAGTCGGCGCGGCCGCGCGGCATGTACTTGGCGGGGGTCTGCACGCGCGTGTACTCCCACTCCAGGTGGCGCAGCTCCGAGCTCTTCGTGTCCACCCAGAGCACGCCCTTCACGTCCGGCCGGCTGCGCGAGGGCAGGGGCTCGAACGCCAGGCCGATGAGCCCCGCCTCGGTGCCGCTCCCTTCGCGCAGGGAGAAGCAGTGCTGCGAGAGGAAGCGGTCCGAGAGCAGCACCTCCGCGTCCGGGCCAAAGAAGGTCACCTTGCCGCCCGTGGCCCGCACGAAGCCGAGCTGCTCCAGCTCGCCCGCCGGCACGCTGGAGAAGGGGATGCCGCCCACCATGCGCACGAAGCTCGTGGTGTCTTCCAGGAGCGAGTCGGTCAGCGTGCTGGTGGTGCGCGTGTAGGTGGCGAAGTCGTACCCGATGGCCGAGTCCGCCGCCGTGCGCAGGGTGAGCGCGAGCGCGTTGCGCACCTCCTCCCACACGCGCGCCAGCTCCGCGCCGCTCGTGGGCGTGGCCTCGCACCGCGGTCGCCCCGCCGCGCGCACCCCCTCCAGCGTCACCGTGCGCGGAGAGATGACGAGCGAGCGGCCCAGCCGCTCCCCGTCGCGCAGGTCGAAGGGGGCGGAGGAGGTGCTCTGGTACCCTACCTGCCCCGCGCGCAGGCGGTAGCTCCCCGCGGCGGGCGCCCTCACCCGGAAAGCGCCCGTGCTGTCCGTGGCGGCGCTCGCGGCGGGGCGGCCGGCCGCGTCAAGCAGCTCCACCAGTGCGCCGCGCGCCGCCCCGGCGCCTGAGATGGTGACGCGCCCCTGCACCTCCTGCGCGGCGAGCAGGGCGGGGACGAGCGTGAGGGCGGCGCAGAGCGCGGCGAGGCGGCGCATGCGTGCGGGCGTGCGGGGTGGGATCGTCTTCGTCACGGTGATGATGATGCCTGCGTGGGACACTCTCAGGGCGCGGCCTCGCGCCGCACCGTCCACACGCGCACCACGGAGCCGCCCATCTCCCGCACCTGGCCGACCCCCGAATAGCGCAGCGCGTACCGGCCGGAGCTGACGCTGGCGTTGGGGACCGAGTTGGGGATGCGCAGCCGCCAACTGCTGATGATCCAGGCGCCGTTGGGGAGGCGCACGAAATCCGCGCGGCCCTGCGGGGCGAACTTGGCGGGGGCCTGCACCCGCGTGTACCCCCACTCCAGCCGCCGCAGCTCGGAGCTCTTGGCGTCCAGCCAGAGCACGCCCTTCACGTCCGGCCGGGTGCGCGAGGGCACCGGCTCGAACACCAGGCCGATGAGCCCTGCCTCGGTGCCGGTGCCCGTGCGCAGCGAGAAGCAGTGCTGCGCCAGGAAGCGCTCGGAGAGCAGCACGTCCGCGTCCGGCCCAAAGTAGAGGGCGCGGCTCGGCAGGTTGCGCACGAAGCCGTACCGGTCCAGCTCGGCCAGCGGCGCGCTGGCGAAGGGGATGGCGCCCACGATCCTCACCACCTTCATGGAATCTTCCAGCACCGAGTCCGTGCGCGCGCGCGTGGTGCGGATGTAGGTGGCGGCATCATAGGCCAGCGACGAGTCCGCCGCGGTGCGCGCGGTGAGCACCAGCGCCTTGCGCGCCTCCTCCCACACGCGCGACAGCGCTTCGCCGCTCGTGGGCGTGGCCTCGCAGCGGCGGCGCCCGCGGGTGGACACCCCCTCCAGCGACACCACGCTGGCGGTGATGGAGAGCGAGCGGTCGATCCGCTCCCCCGCGCGCAGGGCAAAGGGCGCGGACTGGGTGCTGCGGAACCCCACCTGCCCGGCGCGCAACTGGTAGCTCCCGGCGGAGGGCGCCCGCACGCGGAAGGCGCCCGTGCTGTCCGCGGCGGCGCTGGCGGCGGGGCGGCCGGACGCGTCCAGCAGCTCCACCAGGGCGCCGGCGGCCCGGCCGGAGCCGCTCGTGGTGACGCGCCCCTGCACCTCCTGCGCGGCCAGCAGCGCGGGGAGCAGGGGGAGGGCGGCGCAGAGCGCGAAGCGGCGGAGGTGCATGGCAGCGGGTGTGCGGGGGAACGTCGGTGTGCTTGATCTTTAGCACCCCGGAGCCGGACAGGCAAGCGTACCGGTGGAGCCGGTTTGCGCTGGAGCGCCGGCCCCGCCATAATCCCGCGCAACATACCGGCCGCCCCGCGGCCGCTGCCCGCGACCCACGAGGAGCCATGACGGATAGCAACGCCCAGTTCCGCACCGAGCGCGACTCGCTCGGCGAGATGAAGGTGCCCGCCGACGCGCTGTACGGCGCCCAGACGCAGCGCGCGGTGGAGAACTTCCCCATCAGCGGCATCCGCTTCCCGCGGCGCTTCATCCACGCGCTGGGGACGATCAAGAAGGCCGCCGCGCAGGCCAACGCCGAGCTCGGCGAGCTGGACCGCGAGCTGGCCGACGCCATCGTGCGCGTGGCCGACGAGGTGATCGAGGGGCGGCTGGACTCCCAGTTCGTGCTGGACATCTTCCAGACGGGGAGCGGCACCTCCAGCAACATGAACACCAACGAGGTGATCGCCACCCGCGCGTCGCAGCTCCGCGAGGGCGGCGCGCGCGTTCACCCCAACGACCACGTCAACATGGGGCAGAGCTCCAACGACGTGATCCCCACCGCCATGCACGTGGCGGCCCGTGTGGCGATCCACGAAGACCTGGTGCCGTCGCTTGAGCGCCTGCGCGACGCGCTGCTGGCCAAGGCCGCCGATTTCGACGACGTGGTGAAGAGCGGGCGCACGCACCTGATGGACGCCACGCCCGTGCGGCTGGGGCAGGAGTTCGGCGGCTACGCGTCGCAGGTGGACCACGGCATCCGGCGGCTGCGCGCCGCCAGCGAGGAGCTGGCGGAGCTGGCGCTGGGCGGCACCGCGGTGGGCACGGGCACCAACGCCCTCCCCGCCTTCCCGGCGCTCGCCATCGCCCGCATCAGCGACCTCACCGGGCTGGCCTTCCGGGAGGCGGAGAACCACTTCGAGGCGCAGGGCGCCAAGGACGCGTACGTCTCCGCATCCGGCGCGCTCAACACGCTGGCGGTGTCGCTGCTCAAGATCGCCAACGACATCCGCTGGCTGGCGAGCGGCCCCACCTCCGGCCTGGCCGAGATCACGCTGCCGGCCATCCAGCCGGGCTCGTCCATCATGCCCGGCAAGGTGAACCCGGTGATGAGCGAGGCGCTGATGATGGTGTGCGCCCAGGTGATGGGGAACCACGTGGCGGTCACGGTGGGCGGCCAGCACGGCAACTTCGAGCTGAACGTGATGATGCCGGTGATGGCCCACAACTTCCTGCAGTCCGTCGCCATCCTGGCGCAGGGCTGCGACGCCTTCCGCACCCGCGCCGTGGATGGGATCGGCGCCAACCGCCAGCGCTGCCGCGACCTGCTGGAGCGAAACCCCTCCATCGCCACCGCCCTCAACGCGTACATCGGCTACGACGAGGCGGCGGCCGTGGCCAAGGAGTCCGCCAAGAACTACGAGTCCGTGCGCGACGTGGTGAAGCGCCGCGGCTTGCTTTCCGACGAGCAGCTCGACCAGGTGCTCAACGTGCGCGACATGACGGAGCCGGGGATCCCCGGCGGCGGCGTGGCGGGCGGCGGGGGCGGCTGAGGAACGGCGGGCTCACACAGAGGCACAGAGACACAGAGAGTATGAGAGGTATCCGCATCGCCCTCGCCGCACTGCTCCTCACCGCCTGCACCATGAACATGCAGGCGGTGAACGAGCCTTCGCGCTCCCACGCGGTGGCGACGGCGCCCCCGTGGCAGAGCATGGTGTACGCGGCGCGCACGGACAGCGGCGTGGTGGTGGTGGACCTGGGATGGTACGGCGCGGGGAACGACCTGCGCCGTGCCCTGGCCCGGCTCGGCGCCCGCACCGAGGATGTGACCGACGTCTTCATCACCCACTCGCACCGCGACCACATCGGCGGTTGGCGCGCGGTGCGGCACGCGCGCTTCCACCTGTCCGCGGCGGAGGCGCCCTTCTTCCAGGGCTCGTCCCGCCACGGCGACCTGCCGTCGCGCACGGGCGAGGCGGTGCTGGGGAACCCCGCCCCGTGGATGGGCGAGGTGCACCTGCGCCCCTTTGCGTCGGACACGGTGTTCACCTTTGGGCGCGACACGCTGCGCGCCTACCTCCTCCCCGGGCACACCCCCGGCCACAGCGCCTACCTCTTCCGCCGCGTCCTCTTCATGGGCGACGCGTTCTCCTGGCACCTGGTGGGCGGCATCAGCCCCGCCGACGAGATCTTCACGGAGAACTCCACCGAGAACCGCGGCAACGTGCGCGCCCTCCTCGACCGCGTCCTCCCCCTGGGCGTGGACTGGGCCTGCAACGCCCACGCGAAGTGCGTGAAGCCGGACTCGGCGTTCGTGCGCAGGATCACGAGCTAGGCTCACACAGAGACACAGAGGCACAGAGATGACTTCGTCTCTGTGTCTCTGTGTGAGATCACCGGTGCGCGTGCCGCCCCCGCAGCGCCAGGCGCACGGCGGCCAGGCCGTAGTGGGGGATGGCGAGCCCGAAGCCCACCACGACGGGGATGCCGGTGGTGCAGGCGCGCCACAGGATGAACACGGTGCCCAGGCTGCCCCCCAGGTCGCCCGCGGCGCCGCTGGAGAAGGCGAGCTCGATGGCGCCCGCGCCGCCCGGCGTGGGAAGGAAGAGCTGCCCGTAGATGAGCGCGAACGAGCTCACCGCCAGCACGTGCACGGGCGGCGGGGCGGGGAGGGTCTGCGCGAGCACCGGGAGCACCGCCACCCGGCAGGCGACGCTCAGCAGCGTGAGCGGCACGCTGGCGGCCAGCGGCCACCCCAGCGCTCCGCGCACCGATCCCCACGCGATGCGCACCCTGGGCGCCTTGCCCCGCGCGCGCCGCCGCCGCACCACCCACCACAGCACCACGCTCAGCACCGCTACGGCGATCAGCCAGGGGATCGCCCACTTCACCGACTGGAGGATCCCCGGCCCCACCCCCCGCCACCACCCGGGCGCGTAAAAGAGCCCGGCGATGAACGCCCCCCCGGCCACCACCACCGAGTAGCTGATCACCTCCACCGCGAGCAGCGGGATCGCCGCCGCCGCCGGCACCCCGGCGAAGAGCATCCCCCCCAGCCGCGCCGGCTCCCCGCCGATGCGCAGCGGCGTGACCACGGAAGCCGCGTCGCCGAAGGCGTTCAGCACGAACACCTCGCGATAGGGCAGCGGGTGCCCGGCTCCCTTCAAAAAGAGCTGGATGCGCAGCGCCCGCATCGCCAGGTCGGCGGCCACGAGGAGCAGACAGAGTGCGACGGCCGGCGCGAGCGACAATGCTTCCAACTCCATCCGTGAGGGAGGCCGGAGGCAGTGCAAGCAACGCACCCCGGGAGAGGAGTGCGTGAGCGCGTCAGTGCGGCGCGGCTTCGCTGCGGTGCTTCACCACCTGCAGGATGTTGCTCTGGATCTGGCTCATGACCAGGTCCGTCCACCAGGAAGAATAGAGATTGAAGTGGGTGCTCAGGCGGTGGGTGCTGCGCAGGCGGAGGACCACTTCGCGCGGGCCGGCGGGCTCGATCTGGTAGGTGCCGTCCAGCACGTCGAAGTGCTCGCCGCCCACCGTGACGTGCTCGTCAAGCGCCGCGCGGGCGATGGTGGTGGAGTCCGCGTGGATGGTGAAGGACAGGGTTCGCCCCGGCTCCCACACCGTCACCGTCTCCAGGAAGAGGATGCCGCGCTCAAAGGTGGCGCGCCGCACGCCGCCCACGCCTTCGTGCGAGAGGGTCGCCTCCAGCGGGCGCGGAAAGCCGATGCGATGCACGAAGCTGGTGCCGTACTCGTCCGTCCGGATCGGCGGCACGCGGGCGATGTGGCGCCACACCTCGTCCGCGCTGGCCTGGATGCGAACGCGGTTCTCCACCGTGCGGTACGACTCCGGCGCCACCATCCGCCGCTCCACGGGCGACATCAGGTAGGGAAGGAGGAGGACGGAGGCGAGGGTGAACGCGTGCAAGCCGCGCCGGATGACGAGCAGCTCGATCAGCACCCGCGCGATGAGGCCGCCGATGGAGCCCATGATCACGAAGGCGGGCAGGATCAACACCGCGCAGATCAGCCCCTCGTACGCGATCATGAGCGCCGTGAGCAGCGTCAGGAACGCCGCGGCGGACGGTCCCGCGACGGCGTACGCCCACGAGCGCCTCAGCTCCTCCGGCGCGGTCCAGACCACCACGAACCCGAGCGCGAACGGAACGCCGTAGATGAACGAAGTCGCCATCACGGCGAACACCTCGTTCAGGCCGTCCACGCCGAAGAGGATGCGCGCGGTGATCCCGTACACGACCCCCAGGGCCAGCGGGGCGAGCCGGCGGCGGTTCCGCCGCACCCAGCCCGCTTTATCATCGGAGCGGGAAGCCATCGGTGAGAACTCCGGGTAGGGAGAGACGCGCGTGAGTGCGTTGAACCGCCGTTGAGCGCACCCACGCACCCACGCACTCACGCACTCACGCACTCACGCACTCACGCACTTCCGTTCAGTCCCGGACGCCCAACTGGTCCAGGATGAACGCGTAGCGGATCGCCATCTCCCGCAGCGCGTCGTACCGGCCCGAGGCGCCGCCGTGGCCGGCGCCCATGTTGGTGCGCAGCAGGAGCGGGTTCTGGTCGGTCTTGGTGGCGCGCAGCCTGGCGACCCACTTGGCCGGCTCCCAGTACGCCACGCGCGGGTCGTTGAGGCCCGCCGTCACCAGCATCGCCGGGTACGCCTTGCGCTCCACGTTGTCGTAGGGCGAGTAGCTCTTCATGTACGCGTAGTACTCGGGCTGGCTGGGGTTGCCCCACTGCAGCCACTCGCCCGTGGTGAGCGGGATGGACGCGTCCAGCATGGTGTTGATGACGTCCACGAAGGGCACGTCGGCCACCACCGCGCGGAACAGCTCCGGGCGCATGTTGACCACGGCGCCCATCAGCAGCCCGCCCGCGCTCCCGCCGCGGATGGCGAGCCGGTCGCTGGCGGTGTACCGCTCGCGCACCAGGTGCTCCGCCACGGCGATGAAGTCCGTGAAGGTGTTCTTCTTGTTGAGCAGCTTCCCCTGGTCGTACCAGGCGCGCCCCATCTCCTGCCCGCCGCGGATGTGGGCGATGGCGTACACCACCCCGCGGTCCAGCAGGCTCAGGTTGTTGGACGAGAAGGCCGGGTCCGTGCTGCTGCCGTACGAGCCGTACGCGTACAGCAGCATGGGCCGCCGCCCGTCGCGCACCAGCGGCTTGCGGTACACCAGCGAGACGGGGACCATCGTCCCGTCCGGCGCGCGGGCCCAACTGCGCTCGGTGGCGTAGCGCGTGGGGTCGTAGCCGCCCACCACCTCGGTCGCCTTCTTCAGCTCGCGGGTGCGGCGCGCCAGGTCGAAGTCGTACACGGCCGGCGGCGTCACCAGCGAGGTGTAGGTGAAGCGCACCGTGGGCGAGTCGAACTCCGGGTTGCTGGCCGGGCGGAAGGTGTACACGGGCTCGGGAAAGTCCACCGGGTAGCCGCCGCTACCGTCCGGCCTCACCACGCGCATGGTCCTCACCGCGTTCTGGCGCTGGTACAGCACCAGGTGATTGCGGAACACGTCCATCCCGTCCAGCAGCACCGAGTCGCTGGCGGGCACCAGGTCGCGCCAGTTCTCCGCGCGCGGGTCCGCCTCGGGGGCGGACACGAGCTTGAAGTTGGGGGCGTTCTCGTTGGTGGTGATCAGGAAGCGGCCTCCGTGGTGCTCCACATCGTAGAGGAGGTCCGCGGCGCGCGGGCGCACCACGCGAAAGGTGCCGTTCGGCTGGTCCGCGCGCAGGTAGCGCACCTCGGCCGAGTTGAAGCTGGTGGACGACGCCAGCAGGTAGCGCCCGTCCTTGGTCTTGCCGATCGCGAGGGTGAAGAGCTCGTCCGGCTCCTCGGCCACCACCACGTCGGCGGGGGTACCCAGCGTGTGCCGGAGGACGCGGTGCGGGCGGTTTGCCGCGTCGCTCTTGCCGTAGAAGAGGGTGCGGTTGTCGGCCGCCCACTCCACGTTCCCGTTCACCTGCTCCACCCGGTCGGCCAGGATGCGCCCGGTGGTGAGGTCCTTCACCATCAGCGTGTAGCGCTCGGCGCCCGTGGTGTCCACCGCAAACGCCAGCATGCGCGCGTCGGGGCTCACCTCGTACGCGCCCAGCCCGAAGTAGCGCTTCCCCTCGGCCATCGCGTTCTGGTCCAGCAGCACCTCCTCCCGCGCCCCCGCCGCCACCCGTCGGCGCACCAGGATGGGGTACTGCTTCCCCGTCTCCGTGCGCGAGTAGTACAGGTACCCACCGATGCGCTCCGGCACCGACAGGTCCGTCTCGCGGATGCGCCCCTTCATCTCCTGGAACAGCTTCTCCTGCAGCGCCGCGGTGTGGCGCGTCATCGCCTCCGTGTAGCGGTTCTCCTCCTCCAGGTACGAGATCACCGCCGGGTCGTGGCGCTGGTCGTCGCGCAGCCAGGCGTAGTTGTCGATGCGCACGTCGCCCAGCGTCGTGTCCGCTCTGGGGACGATGCGCGCCACGGGCGGCGTCTGCGCGGCGGCCTCGGCGCCGCCGAGGAGCAGCAGGGCGAGCGCGGCGGATCTGAAGCCCATCTCCGTGCCTCTGTGTCTCTGTGTGAGCCCCGCTGTTCTACAGGTGGATCATCCGCCCATCCACCCCCAGCGCCGCTTCCTTTACCGCCTCGGGCAGCGTGGGATGCGCGTGCACCGTCCGCGCGATGTCCTCGGCCGACGCCTGGAACTCGATGGCCGTGGCGAGCTGCGCGATCAGGTCCGACGCGCGCGGGCCGATGATGTGCGCGCCCAGCATGCGGTCCGTGCGGGCGTCGGCGAGGATCTTCACGAAGCCGTCCGTCTCGCCCATGGCCTTGGCGCGGCCGTTGGCCAGGAAGGGGAACTTGCCCGTCCTGTATTCCACGCCGCGCCCCTTGAGCTCCTCTTCCGTGGCGCCCACCGAGGCGATCTCCGGCCAGGTGTAGACGATGTTGGCCACGGCGTCGTAGTTGACGTGGCCGTGCTTGCCGGCCGCGATCTCCACGGCCGCCACGCCCTCGTCCTCCGCCTTGTGCGCCAGCATCCGCCCGCCGATGGCGTCGCCGATGGCGAACACGTTGCCCACGCCCGTGCGGAAGCTCTCGTCCACCTGGATCACGCCGCGCTCCAGGCGGATCCCCACCTCTTCGAAGCCCATCCCGTCCGTGTACGCGCGGCGGCCCACGGAAACGAGCAGGTAGTCCGCCTCGATGGGCTCCTGCCCCTCCACGCTCACCAGCACCTTGTCGCCGCGCCGCTCGGCCCCGGTCACCCGCGCGCCGGTGCGGATGTCGAAGCCCTGCTTGCGGAAGACGCGGTCCGCCGTCTTCACCACCTCGCCGTCCAGCCCGGTGAGGATGGTGGGCATCGCCTCCAGGATGGTCACTTTGGCGCCCAGCCGCAGCCACACGCTTCCCAGCTCCATCCCGATCACGCCGCCGCCCACGATCACCAGGTGCTCGGGCACGGCGGGGATGAACTGCGCGCCGGTGGAGTCGATGATCCGCTCCCCGTCGAACTTCAGGAAGGGGAGCTCCACGGGCACCGACCCGGGCGCCAGGATGATCGTCTTGCCGCGGACGGTCTGCGTGCCGCTCTCCCCCGTCACCTCGATGGTCTCGGGCGAGGTCATGCGCCCGAAGCCGCGGATCCACTCGATCTTGTTCTTCTTGAAGAGCCCCGCCACGCCCTGCGTGAGCGACTTCACCACGCCGTCCTTGCGGGCGAGCATGGCGGGCACGTCCACCGTGGCTCCCTCCACGCGGATGCCGTGAAGCTGCGCCTTGTGCCGGATCTGCTCGAACAGCTCCGACGAGTCGAGCAGCGCCTTGCTGGGGATGCACCCCACGCGCAGGCAGGTGCCGCCCAGCGCCGGCTCCTTTTCGATGCACGCCGTCCTGAACCCGAGCTGCGCCGCGCGGATCGCCGCCACGTACCCGCCGGGCCCCCCGCCCAGCACCACCAGGTCGAAACTCAGTTCGTCAGCCATAATTTCTTAGTTCGTTAGGGTCGTTAGAAGGTTATCCTGCCGTCCGGCTGACTGCAATCTCACACAGAGACACAGAGGCACAGAGATGAAGTCGTCTCTGTGCCTCTGTGTCTCTGTGTGAGCCCCGCCGTTCAGCCTTCCAGCAGGAGCGTGACCGGGTCCTCGATCATCCGCTTCACCGTCACCAGGAAGCGCACGGCCTCGCTGCCGTCCACGATGCGGTGGTCGTAGGTGAGGGCCACGTACATGATGGGGCGGATCTCCACGGCGCCGTTCACGGCCACGGGACGCTCCACGATGTTGTGCATCCCCAGGATCCCCACCTGCGGCGGGTTGAGGATGGGCGTGGAGAGCATGGAGCCAAAGGTGCCGCCGTTGGTGATGGTGAAGGTGCCGCCCTGCAGCTCCTCCAGCGTCAGCTTGCCGTCGCGCGCCTTCGTCCCGAGCTCCGCGATCTCCTTCTCCAGCGCGGCGAAGCCCTTCTTGTCCGCGTCGCGCACCACGGGCACCACCAGTCCCTCCTCGGCGCCCACGGCGATGCCGATGTCGTAGTGCTGCTTCAGCACCATCTCGTCGCCCTGGATCTCCGCGTTGATGCGCGGGAACTGCTTGAGCGCGCCCACCACGGCCTTGGCGAAGAACGACATGAAGCCGAGCTTGATCCCGTTCTGCTTCACGAACGCGTCCTGCCGGTCCTTGCGCAGCTTCATCACGGCGCTCATGTCCACCTCGTTGAAGGTGGTGAGCGACGCCGTGGTCTGCTGCGCCTCCACCAGCCTCCGCGCGATGGTCTGCCGGCGGCGCGACATCCGCTCGCGCTTCTCGCGCCCAGGCGCCGCGGCGGGCGTGGCGGGTGCGGGCTGGGGACGCGGGGCCGGCTGCGGGGCCGCGGGAGCGGGCTGTGCCGCCGGCTGCGGGGCGGCCTGCTGGCGGGCGCGGCCGTCCTCGATCACCTTGAGGACGTCTTCCTTGGTGATGCGCCCGTTGGGCCCGGACCCGCGGATCTGCGCCAGGTCCAGGTTGTTGTCCGCCGCCAGCGTGCGCACGGCGGGGGAGGTCTGCGCGTCCTGCCCCACGGCCGCCACCTCCGGCTGCGCGGCCGCTGCCGCTGCGGGCGCGGCGGCGGCGGGCTGGGCGGCCGGAGCGGCCGGAGCGGCCGGGGCCTCCGCGGCGCCGGTCGCGTCGCCGAGCTCGGCCAGCAGCTCGTTGAGCCCCACCGACTCCCCCTCGTTCTTTACGATCCGCCCCAGGACGCCGGCCTGCGGCGCGGCGACCTCCACGGTGATCTTGTCCGTCTCCAGCTCCACAAGGATCTCGTCCTTGGCGACGGGCTGGCCCTGCTGCTTGGTCCAGCGGCCTACCGTGGCCTCCACCACCGACTCGCCCAGCGGCGGTACGCGGATCTCAACCGGCATCGGGATACGCTCCAGAATCTAGGGGATGGGGAACGGGGAACGGGGAATGGGGAACGGTAACTTCCCAACAGCGACACCCTCGGTGAGCAGGGCTGTTCGGCTTTTACCGTTCCCCGTTCCCCGTTCCCCGTTCCCGCGCAGTTCACTTCCTCTTCCCAATCAGCCCCGCCCTCACCGGCGCCGCGTCGGGCGCGTCGGAGAGCGCCGCGCGCACGATGCGGTTCTGCTCGGCGGTGTGGCGGTGCGCGTAGCCCTCGGCGGGGGAGGCGCGGTCCGGGCGGCCCGCGTAGCTGAGCTCCATGCCCTCGGGGAGCAGCTCGCGCAGGCGCGGCGCCACGAAGCTCCACGCGCCCATGTTGTGCGGCTCCTCCTGCGTCCACACGATCTCGCGCAGGCCGGGGAGGGTGGCGATCGCCTTCGCGATCTGCTCCTCGGGGAAGGGGTACAGCTCCTCCACGCGGCCGATGGCCACCCGCTCCACGCCCGGGATGGCGGCGCGCTCGGCGCGCTGCTCGTCGCCGGTGCCCACCAGGTCCACGTACACCTTGCCGCTGCACAGCACCAGCCGCGTGATGCCGGCGGCGCGCTCCTCCGGCACCTCCAGCAGCACGGGGCGGAAGGCGCCGGCCGTGAGCTGCTCCAGGCGGCTGGAGGCCAGCGGGTGGCGCAGCAGGCTCTTGGGGCTCATCAGCACCAGCGGCCGCGGGTCGTGCGCCAGCAGCGCGGCCTGGCGGCGGAGCAGGTGGAAGTACTGCGCCGAGGTGGTGCAGTACGCCACCCGGAAGTTGCCCTCCGCCGAGAGCTGGAGGAAGCGCTCCAGGCGCGCCGACGAGTGCTCCGGCCCCTGCCCCTCGTAGCCGTGCGGCAGGAGGAGCACCAGCCCGCTCGTCTTCCCCCACTTCTGGTACGACGCGGCCAGGTACTGGTCGATCATCACCTGCGCGCCGTTCACGAAGTCGCCGAACTGCGCCTCCCACAGCACCAGCGCCGTGGGGTCGGCCATGGTGTAGCCGTACTCGAAGCCCATCACCGCCATCTCGCTGAGCGGCGAGTTGTGGATCTCGAAGGTGGCGCGCGCGTCCGCGAGCTGGTGGAAGACGTTGAGCTTCTTGCCCGTGACGGCGTCGTTGAGCACGGCGTGGCGGTGGCTGAAGGTGCCGCGCTCCACGTCCTGCCCCGTGATGCGGATGGGCGTGCCGTCCTGCAGCAGCGACGCGAAGGCCAGCGCCTCCGCGTGCCCCCAGTCGATGCCGCCCTCCGGCCCCAGCGCGTCGCGGCGCTTCTGCAGCACCCGCTCCAGCCGCGCGTTGGGGGTGAAGCCCTCGGGCCGCGCGAGCATGGCGTCGTTGAGCGCCGCCAGCCGCTCGGCCGGCACGGAGGTGTCGATGGAGTGCTTGCCGTTGCGCGACGGCTTCTCGTCGTGCCCGTGCGCCGCGTGGTCGCCGCCCTTGATGCGGTCCACGATGGCGCCCAGCTCCTCCATCACCCCCTGCAGCATGGCGTCCGCTTCTTCCTTCGTCACCACGCCCTCGCCCGCCAGCCGCTGCGCGAACAGGTCGCGCACGGTGGGGTGGCCGCTGATCACGCCGTACATCAGCGGCTGGGTGAAGAGCGGCTCGTCGCCCTCGTTGTGGCCCCAGCGGCGGTAGCCCACCAGGTCGATGACGAAGTCCTTGCCGAAGCGCTGCCGGTACGCGTGCGCCAGGCGGGCGGCGTTGATGCACGCCTCCGCGTCGTCCGCGTTCACGTGCACCACGGGCACCTCGAAGCCCTTGGCCAGGTCGCTCGCGTAGCGCGTGGAGCGGTCCTGCTCCGGGTTGGTGGTGAAGCCCACCTGGTTGTTGGCGATGATGTGGAGCGTGCCGCCCACCGTGTAGCCGGGGAGCGCCATCATGTTGAACGTCTCCGGCACCACCCCCTGGCCCGGGAACGCCGCGTCGCCGTGGATGAGCACCGGCACGGCGGCGGCGCGGTCCAGCCTGGGCGCGCCGGGGCCCGTGGTGTCGTCCTGGGCGGAGCGGGCCATCCCCACCACCACCGGGTTCACGAACTCCAGGTGGCTGGGGTTGGGCGAAAGGGTAACGCGCAGGGGCGCCCCCTCCACCTCGCGCTCGTCCTGCCACCCCATGTGGTACTTCACGTCGCCCGACGACTCGTCGGAGTTCTGCGCCTCGTCGCCGCCGGGGACGAGCTGGGCGCTGAGGAAGGCCTCCAGCATCAGCTCGTACGGCTTGCCCAGCACGTGGGTGAGCACGTTGAGGCGCCCGCGGTGCGCCATGCCGATCAGCACGTCGCGCGCGCCGGCGCCGGCCGCCTCGCGGATGATCTCGTCCAGCATGGGGACCATGGTGTCGGTCCCCTCGATGGAGAAGCGCTTCTGGCCGAAGAAGGCGCGGTGCAGGAAGTTCTCGAAGCCCTGCACCTGCGACAGGCGCTGCAGCAGCGCGCGCCGGCGCTCCGCGGGGAGCGGCTGGTTGAAGCGCCCGCTCTCGATGGCGTCGCGCAGCCACCCGCGCTCGTCCGCGTCCGGAAGGTGGAGGAACTCGTAGCCCGTGGGGCCGCTGTAGATGCCGCGCAGCCAGCGCACGGCCGCCAGCGCGTCCGGGGTGCCGTCGGGTACGCTGCGGGCCACGGAGGCGGGGACCGCCGCCAGGTCCGCCTCGGTGATGCCGTGGAAGGCCGGGTCCAGCGCCGGGTCCGCCTGCGGCTCGGAGCCCAGCGGGTCCAGCCGCGCCGCCGTGTGCCCGCGCGCGCGGATGGAGCGCGCCAGCTCGCGCGCCGCCACCACGTGGTCCACGTCCACCGTCGCCGTGCCGTGGGTGGCAGCCGTGGCCACGCCCTCCGCGGGCGGGGCAAAGGATGCGAAATAGGTGCGCCACCCCTCGTCCACCGAGGCGGGGTCGCCCAGGAAGCGGTCGTACAGGTCCAGCACGTAGGCCGCGTTGGGGCCGGTAAAATCGCGCAGGTCAGCCATGGGTCTACACTTCTCGTGCACCTGGTGAGCCGCGCGCGGTAAGCGTGCGGCAAGCCGCGACAAGTTAATGGCGGCCGTACCGAGCCGCTATGCCCCGACCGCGAAAAACGGTCCTCACACGGAGACACAGAGGCACGGAGTGGACGCCTCCTCCGCGACTCCATGCCCTTGTGTGGGAAACGCGGTGCCGTCCGTAGCGTAAATGCCTGTTTTCCATTAGATTGAAGGACTTGGGACCGACCACGATACAGCAGTTGTGCCCCGCGCCCCCAACGGCGTGTGATTCTTCTGGGCACTACGTCCATTCCGGACGACAACATACACGGCGCAACGGGCACTCACGCCCGCGCCGACACAGCGGCGGACCCGGAGGGAAGAGCCCGGGCCACCTACAAGGAAAAATGCACTTCAACGAGTTGAACCTCGCTCCGGAGCTCATCCGGAACGTCACGGCGCTTGGGTACGAGATCCCCACGCCGATCCAGCAGCAGGCCATCCCCGCCGCGCTCGAAGGGCGCGACGTGCTGGGCCGGGCCCCCACGGGCACCGGCAAGACGGCCGCCTTCATGCTCCCCACTCTGCACCGGCTCCGCGGCAAGGAAGGGCTCCGCGCCCTCGTCCTCTGCCCCACGCGCGAGCTGGCCATCCAGGTTTCCGAGTCCGCCCGCGACTACGCCCGCAACAGCGAGCTCTTCGTGGGCGTGGTGTACGGCGGCGTGCCGCTGGACAAGGACATGCGCGGGCTGCGCGCCGGCTACGAGATCCTCGTGGCCACGCCGGGCCGCCTGATCGACCACCTGGAGCGCGGCAACCTGGACCTCTCCAAGGTGGAGGTGCTGGTGCTGGACGAGGCGGACCGGATGCTGGACATGGGCTTCCGGCCGCAGATCAACGAGGTGATGCGGCGGATGCCCAAGGAGGGGCGCCAGACGCTCTTCTTCAGCGCCACCATGCCCAACTCGGTGAAGTCGCTGGCGTACGACATCCTCCGCGACCCCATCACCGTTGAGGCCGCGCCCAAGGTGCAGGCCGCCGAGGGGGTGGAGCAGTTCGTGTACCCGGTGGACGCGCGCCAGAAGACGGGGCTGCTGCTGGAGCTGCTGCGCAAGCCCGAGTTCACCAGCGCCATCGTGTTCTGCCGCACCAAGTTCGGCGCGGACCGCGTGGCCCAGGCCGTGTCGCGCGCCGGCATCAAGGTAGAGGCGATGCACAGCGACCGGAACATGCAGCAGCGCGTGCGCGCGCTGGAGTCGTTCCGCAGCGGCGAGGTGCAGGTGCTGGTGGCCACCGACGTGGCGCAGCGCGGCATCGACGTGGACGGCATCTCGCACGTCATCAACTACGACGCGCCCAAGGACCCGGAAGGGTACGTGCACCGCGTGGGCCGCACGGCGCGCGCCGGCGAGACGGGGGTGGCCATCACCCTGATGTCCGGCGGCGAGATCGGCGACGTGGCGGCGGTGGAGCAGTTGCTGGGGGCCCGCATCCCGCGCGTCAACGTCCCCGGCTACTCGTTCTTCGTGGCGGACACGCCGCTGGTGATCGGCGAGGACGGCGAGCAGGCGGCGCCGGCGCAGGAGGCGGCCATGCCGCTCACCAAGCGCGCCGCACAGAAGGAGGCCCGCTCCAGCCGCGGCCGCAAGGTGGGCGAGCTTTCGCAGGAAGAGCTGGCGAAGCTGCTCAAGGTGGTGTAGCGAAAAAGCGGGGCTCACACGGAGACACGGAGGCACAGAGACGAGTTCTTCTCTGTGCCTCCGCGCTTTTGTGAGCTGGTGGTCAAAGGATTGCGCGGGAGGCTGGCGCGCCGCTTCACCCCGGGGAGAGAAAGCTGTCCGACATCTTTGACCTAGCCGAGCTTTTCGTCGACTACCGTGACGAGGGCCGCGCCCAACTGGCGCGGCTCGACGAGGCGTTGCTCGCGCTGGAGGGGAGGGCGCTGCTCACCGGCGAGAGCCGGGCGGAGCTGCTGCGCGCGCTGCACACGCTCAAGGGGAACTCGGCGATGCTGGGGCTTCACCCCCTCAAGGAGATGGTGCACGCGGTGGAGGAGGTGTTCCGCGTTCCGGACGCCCCCGTGCCGCTCTCCGTGCTCCAGCGCGTGAGCTCCGCCCTCCACCGCGCCGTGGACCGCGCGGGCACGCCGGAGCAGGACGACGCGCTCGCCCCCCTCCCCGAGCTGCGCACGGAGCTGCTGGGCGCCCCCGGCGAGGACGCGCCCGCCCCCGACGAAGCCGCCCCACCGGAAGCCGCCGCGCCCACCCGCGCCGAGGACCTCCGCGAGGAGACGCTGCGGGTGCCCTACGCGCGGCTGGATCCCCTCCTGTCGCAGGTGGACGACCTGACGCGCGCCGTGGACGGCCTGCGCGAGTGGGCGGCGGGGGAAAGGGCGCGGCTGCGCGGCACGCAGGCGTGGGCCCCGCTCGCGGACCGGCTGGAGGCGCTGGAGGCGGCCTCGTCCGCCGTGCGCCGGTCGGCCACCTCGCTGCGCCTGGTGCCGGTGGCGCGCGTCTTTTCGCGCTTCCCCACGCTGGCGGCCGACCTGGCGCGCGACCGCGGGAAGCGGGTGCGGGTGGAGCTGGAAGGGGAGGGGACGGAGCTGGACAAGGCCACCGCCGACGCCCTGCTGGACCCGCTCCTGCACCTGGTGCGCAACGCGGTGGACCACGGGGTGGAGACGCCCGCGGAGCGCGCCGCCGCCGGCAAGCCGGAGACGGCGCTCATCCGCCTGGCCGCGGCGCAGGAGGGCGACCGCGTGCGCATCGAGGTGGAGGACGACGGGCGGGGGCTGGACCGCGCCGGCATCCTGGCGCGCGCCCGCGAACAGGGGCTCGTTGCGCCCGACGAGACGCCGGACGACGACGCCGTCGCCGAGCTCCTCTTCCGCCCCGGCTTCTCCACCCGCAGCGAGGTGGACGAGGTGTCCGGGCGCGGCGTGGGGCTGGACGTGGTGCGCAGCGCCGTGGCGCGGATGCGGGGGCACGTGCAGGTGGAGGAAGGCCACGAGGGAGGCACGCGCTTCGTCCTCTACTTTCCCCTCACGGTGGCGATGGTGCCGGTGCTCTTCTTCCACGCGGGCGGCGAAACGCTGGCCATTCCCGCGCTGGACGTGGAGGAGACGCTGCGGGCCGGCGCGCCGGGGCGGGTGGGGCCCGCCGAGATGGTGGAGGTGAGGGACGAGGCGATGCCGCTGGTGAGGCTGGACCGCGTCTTCGGGTGGGCGCCGGCGCCGGACCCGCGCTACCTGCTGGTGCTGCGCGTGGGCACGCGCACCGCGGCGCTGGGGGCGGACCGGCTGCTGGCCCAGTCCACCGCCACGGTGAGGGCGCTCCCCGCGCTGCTGGGGAGCCCGCGCGGCGTGTCTGGCGCGGTGGTGGACGCGCGCGGGCGGGTGGTGCTGCTGCTGGACCCGGAGGAGATGCTGGAGCTGAACGTGGACCTGTACCGGGGAGGGCCGGGTGGCGAGTGAGAGGCGGCGGCGCGTGCTGGTGGTGGAAGACAGCCCCATGATGGTGAGGATGTACAAGCTGGTGCTGGGCCCGCGCTTCGACGTGGCCTTCGCGGCCGACGGCGCCGAGGGGCTGGACGCCGCCGCGCGCGACCCGGAGCTGGACGCGGTGGTGGTGGACGTCAACATGCCCAACATGGACGGGCTGGAGTTCACCCGCCGCCTGCGCGGCGAGCTGGGGATGACGCAGGTCCCCGTGCTGGTGTGCTCCACCGAGCAGTCGGAGGAGGACCAGGCCGCCGCGCGCGCCGCCGGGGCCAACGGCTTCCTCGCCAAGCCGTGGACCCCGCCCGAGCTGCTGGCCGCCCTGGAAGCGCGCATGGCCGCCGGGCCGGGGTGAGCGCCCTGGCCGTGCGCCTGGGCGCCGCCGAGTTCGGCATCCCCTCGGCCACGGTGCGCGAGGTGCTCCGCCCCGTGCCGCTCACCCGCGTTCCCTTTCCCCCGCCCGACGTGCGCGGCGTGGCGCAGGTGAGGGGAACGGTGATGGCGGTGCTGGACCTGGGGACGCGGCTGGGGATGGGGCCCGCGGCGCGCGCGGGGCGCATGGTGGTGGTGTGGGGGCGCGGCAGGGAGGCGGTGGGGCTGCTGGTGGACCGCGTGGAGGGGCTGGTGGAGACGGGCGGGGCGCTGGCGCCGCCGCCGGAAGAGGCGGAGGCGGCCCTCCCGGCGGGGTGGCTGGCGGGGGTGGTGGAGCCGGTACCGGGAAGGCGCATCGCCCTCCTGGATCTTGAACGGGTCCTGGGCGGAGAGGCGAGATGAGCTGGTTCGACGACATTCGGGTGCGCAACAAGATCCTGCTGGCCTTTCTCCCCGTCCTCCTGCTGATGGCGATCATCGCCATCTCGGTGTGGGCGCAGGACCGCGGGATCAGGGCGCTGGACGCCGAGTCCCGCCGCGCCGAGGCCGTGCAGCGCGAGGCGGTGCAGTTGGAGATCGCGCTGGCAGACCGCACCCTGGCGCTGCGCGACTTCCTCCTCTCCGGCCAGGACACCGCGCGCACCCTGTACGCCGAGGCGGACGCGCGGGTGAAGCGGCAGCTCGAGCGCGCGGGGACGCTCGTGCGCGACAGCGTGCAGCGCGCGCGGCTGGATTCCGCGGCCACCCTGGCGTCCAACTGGGTGGACTCGGTGGCCACCCCCGGGATGGCACTGCGCGAGGCCACGCTGCGCCCGGGCGGGCCGCCGGTGGACTCCGTGATCCGCTTCTTCCAGAGCGGGATCGGGCGGCGGGGCGCCACCCGCGCCCGCGCCATGCTTACGCGCTTCGACGAGCGCGCGCAGCAGTTGGCCCAGGCGCGGCGCGACTCGGTGCGGGCGGCCACCTCGTCCGTGCGCGACCGCGCCATCATCCTCACCCTGCTGGGGATCGCGGCGGCGCTGGGGGCGGCGTGGATGCTGGCGGACCGCATCTCCCGGCCGCTGCAGGAGGCGGTCGGGTTCGCGGGGGGCGTGGCCTCGGGCGACCTCACCCGCGACCTGCCCACCACGCGGCGCGACGAGGTGGGGCAGCTCACCGGCACGCTCAACCGCATGTCCGCGGACCTGCGCGCCGCCATCGGCGGGGTGAGCACGGCGGCCGTGCAGACCGCCGCGGCGGCGGACCAGATCGCCGCTTCGTCGCAGCGCCTGGCCGCTACCGTGGACGACCAGGTGGCCGCCACCGAGCAGACATCCACCTCCATGGAGGAGATCGCCGCGCAGATCACCCGCGTGGCCTCCAGCGCCGAGTCGCTCGCCGCCTCCGTGGAGCAGACCTCCTCCTCCATCGCGGAGATGGGGCAGTCCATCGAGACGACGGCGGGGAGCGCGGACTCGCTGGGCACGGCGGTGGAGCAGACCTCCGCCACCATCGAGGAGATGGCCGCCTCCATCCAGCAGGTGGGTCGCCACGTGGAGGAGACGCGCCGCATCGCCGCCGAGGCCGAGCAGGCGGCGGGCACGGGGGGCGAGACGGTGGGGCAGACGGTGCAGGGGATGCGCCGCATCCACGACGAGGTCAACCGCCTCACGGACCGCATCCGCGTGCTGGGCGGGCAGGGGGAGTCCATCGGGCAGGTGTCCGAGACCATCGAGGACATCGCGGACCAGACCAACCTGCTGGCGCTCAACGCGGCCATCGAGGCGGCGCGCGCGGGGGAGCACGGGCGCGGCTTCGCGGTGGTGGCGCAGGAGATCCGGCGCCTTTCGGAGCGCGCCGTGGAGTCCGCGCGCGAGATCGGCAACACCATCCGCACGGTGCGCGGCGGGGTGGAGGCGGCGGTGGAGTCGAGCGCCGCGGTGGCCGAGCGCACGCAGCAGGGGATCACGCTGGCCGAGGGCGCGTCCGCCGCGCTGGAGCGGATCGTGGACTCCGCCGCCCGCACCAGCCAGTTGATGCACGAGGTGGCGCTCGCCACCGACCAGCAGATCCTCGCCGCCCGCCAGGCGCAGGAAGCCACGCAGCACATCCAGCGCGTCTCCGAGGAGGTGCGCATCGCCACGCGCGAGCAGTCCATCGCGTCGCGGCAGATCGTGCAGGCCACGGAGAACATGAACCAGCAGACGCAGGAGGTGTTCGCGGCCACGGGCGAGCAGAAGCGGGGCGGGGAGATGATCCTGCGCGCCACCGAGAACATCGCCGAGGGCGCGCGCGCCGCGCAGATCTCGGTGCGCGAGGCGCAGAGGGCGTCGCACGACGTGGCGGAGCAGGCCGCGCGCCTCACCGAGCTCACGAGCCGCTTCCGTGTCTGACGCCCTTGCCGCGGAGCTGCGCTCCCTGCTGCGGCAGGGCCGCGCCCGCGAGGCCGCCGCGCTCGCGCTGGAGCAGGTGGCGGACGAGCGCGCCTGGGTGCGCGAGCACGCCCTGGCCGCGCTGGCGCGGCTGCGCGAGATGAAGGCGCTGCTCCCCGAGCTGGAAGACGCGCTGCGCGACGGCGCCGACCCGGGCCGCCGCAACGCCGCCCGCGCCGCCTTCGCCGCGCTTGCCAACGCCGGGGGGGCGGGCTCCACGCTCCGCCACCTGGACCGCCTCACGCGCTACGACCCGGACGGGGACGTCCGCGTGCTGGCCGCGTCCGCGCTGGGCGAGTCCGCCAACCCCGCCGCGCGCCCGGCGCTGGAGGCCGCGCTAGCCGATCCCGTGGCAAACGTGGCCGCGGCGGCGGCGGACGCGCTGGGAAGCCTGGGCGATCCGCGCTCGGTGGAGGCGCTGGCCGCCATCATCCGTGCGGGCGACCCGTGGCGCGCCCTGGCCGCCATCTTCGCGCTGGGCCGCATCGGCGCGGCGCGCGCGCTCCCCGTGCTGGGCGAGGCCGCTTCCGATCCCATGCTTGCGGCCGCGGCGGTGGAGGCGGTGGGCGAGCTGGGCGATCCGGCCGGGCTCCCGCACCTGCGCGCCCCGGGCGAGGCGGACGACGAGGAGCTGCGCCGCGCCGCCCTCGACGCCGCCGCGGCGCTCCTCCCCGCCTCCCCCGATCCGGTGCCGGCGTGGCTGCGCGCCGCCGCCGCGCGCGAGGTGCCGTGGCTCGCCGGGCGCTTCCGCGACGGCGAAGGAGCGCGCGCCGCCATCCTGCTGGGCGCCGCCGGCACGCCCGAGGCCGCCGCCGCGCTCGCCGACGCCGTGGGCGACCCGGAGCGCGGGCCGGCGGCGGCGGGCGCGCTGGGCCTGCTTCCGCCCCCGGTGGCCCTCGCCACCCTCCTGCCGCGCGCGGAGAACGAGTCCGGCGCCTGCCGCGAGGAGCTGATCGCCGCCCTTCCCGCGCTGCCGGACCGCGGCGCGGTGGAGCGCGTGGGCGCCTTCCTGGCCGACCCCGACGCCGAGGTGCGCGGGGTGGCGGCGGAGGCGCTGGGGCGTGCGCACCCCGCCGCCGGAGCCCGCCCGGTGCTCGTGGAGATGCTGGACGATCCGGCGCGCCGCGCCGGGGCCGCGCTGGCGCTGGGGCGCGTCCCCGGCGGCGCGTGCGAGCTCCTGGCCCCGCTCCTCGCGCACCCGGACGCGGACACCCGCCGCGCCGCCGCGGAGGGGATCGCGCGCTGCCCGGACCCGGAGGCGCGCGCCTCGGTGGTGGCCGCGCTGCGCGTGGAGCGCGACGCGGGGGTGGTGAGGGCGCTGGTGGCCGCGCTCGGCGCGTCGGGAGGCGCGGAGGCCGTGCCCCCGCTGGCCGCTCTGGCGCGCGGGGGCGACCCGGGCGCCCGCTTCGCCGCCGTGCGCGCGCTGGGGCGCACGGGCGCGCCCGAGGCGCTGGACGTGCTCCTGGAAGTGCTGGCCGCCGGCGACCCCGCCACCGAGGCCGCGGCGCTGGCGGCGCTGGGCGAGCTGGGCGACGCGCGCGGAGCCGCCGCGCTGGCCGCGCGGCTGGACGGGCCGGACCGCGACGTGAGGCGCGTGGCGGCCATCTCGCTCCGCAAGCTGGCGCCGCCCGCCGCCACCGGCCGGCTGGTGACGGCGCTGGAAGACGGGGACTGGCGGGTGAGGCTGGCCGCCGTGCGCACGCTGGAGCGGCTGCACGCGCCCGAGGCCCTCGCCCCGCTGCGCCGGGTGCGCGAGCACGACCCCGACGCGCTGGTGCGCAGGGCCGCCAAGCGCGCGCTGGGCGAGGAGTGATGCGGACGACCCTTTCCGACGAGGAGTTCAGGATGTGGGCGGAGTGGCTGGCGGAGGAGTTCGGGTTCCGCTGGCCCGCCGAGCGCCGCGAGATCCTGCGCACCCGGCTGGAGCCGCGCCGTGCCGCGCTGGGGCTGGAAAGCTTCGAGCAGCTCCTCTTCCACCTCCGCTTCCACCCGGAGCGCGAGGCGGAGCGGGAGCACCTCGTCCCCCATCTCACCAACAACGAGAGCTACTTCTGCCGCGAGCGCGGCACGCTGGACGTGATCCGCGACGAGGTGCTCCCCGCGCTGGCGCGCACGGCGGGGCGCACGGGCCCGGTGCGCATCCTTTCGGCGGCGTGCGCGGGGGGCGAGGAGCCGTACACCCTGGCCATCCTGGCGCGCGAGAGCGGGCTGTTCGGCCCGGCCGGGGTGCGGGTGACGGGGCTGGACGTGGACGGCCAGGCGCTGGCGCGGGCGCAGGCGGGGGTGTACGGCGAGCACGCCTTTCGCGGAACGGACGAGCCCTGGCGCCGCCGCTGGTTCGAGCCCCGGGGCGGCGACGCATGGGAGGTGAAGCCCGAAGTCCGCGGGCTGGTGACCTTTGGCCGGGCCAACCTGGTGAGGCCGCGGTGGTGGGAGCCGATGCCGCCGCAGCACCTGGTCCTGTGCCGCAACGTGATGATCTACTTCGACGGGGACGGCGTGCGAAAGGCCGGCGAGGGGCTGTACCAGGCCCTCGCGCCCGGCGGGTACCTGTTCCTGGGGCACGCGGAAAGCCTTCGCCACGTCCCCGTTCCCTTCCGGCTGGAGCGCCGCCCGGGAGCCCTCTTCTACCGCCGTCCCGAAGGATCGGAGTGACGAAAGATCGCCTCTCGCGCAGGCGCGGAGACGCCGGGAGAGCGGTTCTCTCCGGCCCGCCGCTGGAATGGGCATGACGCCGGCCCGGGTGCTGCTGGTGGACGACAGCGCGTTCGTGCGCCGCGCCACCGAGCGGATGCTGGCGCCCCTGGAGCACGTGTCCGTGGTGGGCAGCGCCCGCGACGGCGAGGAAGCCGTGCGCCAGGTGCGCGACCTGCGCCCCGACCTGGTCATCATGGACGTGGACATGCCGGGGCTGGACGGGATGGGAGCGCTGGAGAGGATCATGCGCGAGTTCCCCACCCCCGTGCTCCTCCTCTCCTCGCACACGCGCGCCGGGGCGGAGGTCACTCTGCGCGCGCTGGAAGCGGGCGCGGTGGACTTCGTGGACAAGAGCGGCGCGGGAACGTCGATGGACATCCACGCCCTCGCCCCCCTGCTGCGCGAAAAGGTGTGCGCCGCCCTGGCCGCGCGCGCCGCGCCCGCCCCCGCGCCGCGCCCGGCCCCGCGGGAAGCCATCTCCGCCGCGCCCGCCCGCGCCGTGCCTCCCGGCGAGTATGAGGTGGTGGTGATCGGCGCCTCCACCGGCGGCCCGCGCGCCCTGGCCGAGCTCCTCCCGTCGCTCCCGGCCGGCTTCGCGGCGGGGGTGGTGGTGGCGCAGCACATGCCCGCCGGCTTCACCGAGACGCTGGCCGAGCGGCTGGACCGCCGCGCCGGCCTGCGCATCACCGAGGCGGTGGATGGCGACATCGTCGTCCCGGGGCGCGCGCTGATCGCGGCGGGCGGCAAGCAGATCCGGCTGGAGCGTGGCGCGGACGGATCGCTGTTCGTGCGCGTGTGGCACGAGCCGGGGGTGCTTCACCGGCCCAGCGTGGACCTCCTCTTCGACTCGGCCGCCGTGGTGGCGGGGCGGCGCGCCGTGGGAGTGATCCTCACGGGGATGGGGAGCGACGGGGCCGCCGGGCTGGGGCGCATCCGCGAGGCGGGCGGCCGCGCCCTGGCGGAGAGCGCGGAGACGGCGGTGATCGACGGGATGCCGGCCGCGGCGCGCCTGGTGGCCGAGCACGACTATCCCCTCGGCAAGATGGCGGGCGCACTGGCCGAGATGGTGGGGGTGCAGCGATGAGCAGCGTCCTGGTGATCGACGACCAGAAGGTGCCGCGCGTAGCCGTGGCCGCCATGCTGAACTCCGCCGGCTACTCGGTGACGACGGCGTCGTCGGGGCAGGAGGGGCTGGACCGCGCGCACGAGAGCTGCCCCGACGTGGTCGTGCTGGACCTGCAGATGCCGGAGATGGACGGGTTCGAGGTGGTGGAGCGGCTGAAGCAGAACCCCGTCACCGCTCCCATCCCCATCTTGCTCCTCACCGCGCAGTCGCCTTCGGACGAGCTGATCGTGCGCGGGCTGGAGCTGGGCGCGTACGACTTCCTCAGCAAGGGGTGCAGCCGCGCCGAGCTGCTTGCCCGCGTGGGCGTGATGGCGCGCATCAAGCGCGGCTACGACGAGCTTTCCGCGCTTGCGCACGTTTCCGGGCTGGCGCTGGAGAGCCAGGACCTGCAGGCGCTCGGCGACGGGGTGGCCGAGCGGGTGGCGCGTACCTTCCGCGCGGACACGGTCATCCTGGACCTCCCCGGCGACGGCTCGGTTCCCGAAGTGCGCGCCGGTGTGGGCGTCACTCCCCAGGACTCGCGCTTCTTCGTGCTGGTGGACCTGGTGCTGGAGCGCGTCTCCTGCGCTCCCGAGGCGCCCGCGGTCGCCCTCCCCGCATCCGGCAGTGGCGAGTGGGTGCCGATCCCGTTCGGCGCGGGCGCGGCCGTGTGCGTTCCGCGCGCCAGCGGAGGCCCGGCGCTGCTGGCCGTCTTCCGCGGCGCCGGAAGCGAGTTCTCGCCCGAGGACGTGCGGCTGCTGGAGCTGCTGGCCCGGCAGGCCACCCTGGCGCTGGACAACGCGGTGCTCCACGCCCAGACGCGCCAGCAGGCGCGCGTGCTGGAGGAGCAGGCGGCGGCGCTGGAGCGCGCCATCACGGACAAGTCGCGCTTCTTCGCCTCCATGAGCCACGAGCTGCGCACGCCCCTCAACGCCATCCTGGGCTACGGCGAGCTGCTGCGCGAGGGGGTGTACGGCGACCTCTCGGCCGACCAGGGCAACGCGCTGGAGCGGGTGGTGAGGAGCGGGCGCAACCTGCTGGAGCTGGTCAACGACATCCTGGACATCTCCAAGCTGGAGGCCGGGAAGCTGGAGATCCATCCCGAGCCCACGGAGCTGGGCTCCCTGCTGCGCGAGGTGGCCGCCACGGTGGAGCTGCAGGCGCGCGCCAAGGAGCTGGACCTCGTCCTGGACACCCCCGGCCCCCTGGTGGTGACGACGGACCCGGGGCGGGCGCGGCAGATCGTGCTCAACCTCCTGTCCAACGCGGTCAAGTTCACCCAGCGGGGCTCGGTCACCGCCGGCTTCGCCACCTACGGCCGCTGGGCCGAGATCCACGTCACGGACACGGGCCCCGGCATCGTCCCTGAAGACCAGGAGCGCGTCTTCCAGGAGTTCGAGCAGACGGGCGGCTCCGGGCACGGCGGAACGGGGCTGGGCCTCCCCATCTCCCGGCGCCTGGCCCACCTCCTGGGCGGGACGCTGACGCTCAGGAGCGTGCCGGGCGAAGGCTCCGTGTTCACCCTGCGCCTTCCGCTCTCGTGAGATGACGCCGGGTCTTCCGGCGGTTGAAACCGCTGCAACGACTACACGAAGTCCCCCTGCGGGGACTACCGGTTCGCGGCTCGGGCCGAGGGCTCAGTCCGCGCAGGTGGCACCGCGGCCGGGCGAGTAAACCCGCGGCACCAACAGCACGAACTCCGCCTTCGCGGACTGGTCTTCCAGCATCAGCGGGAACTGTGTAGTCCCCGCAGGGGGACTTCGTGTGGTTGTTGCAGCGACTTCAGTCGCCCGCAACAGGGGCTCACGCATCCGTCTTCGGTGAAGGCCTCTTTTGTGCAGTTCTCGGTAGTCCCATGAGCGAAACCCCTCACGAGCCCCGCCTCCGCGGCATCTACCGGGGCGGGTACTTCCCGCGTGTGCGCGATCGTTGGGCCGGGTACCTCCGCGAGGCGCGCTTCGCGGCCAGGCACCCGGTGCAGTGGCTGCGCGCCACGGCCAGAAAGGATGCCGATTTCGCCCTGGCGCTGCTGGACGGCACGCTGGGCGGGCTCGGTGCCTTGCTGCGGCACCCGCGCAGGCGGCGGTGGGTGCTGGGCGGGTTCGCGCTGCTGGGGTTCATTCCGGCGTTCGCGTGGGAGCGGTGCGGGGTGATGGGGTGCCCGGACGTGAGGCGTGTGGCCACGCTGCAGCCCGGCGGCGCGGCCGTGGTGTACGACGCGCGGGGCGGGGTGCTGGGGCGCCTCACCCCCGTGCGCTGGGAGGTGGTGAGGCTCGCGCGCCTGCCCAAGCACGTGGCGCAGGCGTTCGTGGCGGTGGAGGACCAGCGCTTCTACGGGCACCACGGCGTCGATTGGCGGCGCTTCCTGGGGACGACAGCGCGCAACTTCATCCCGGGCGGAAGGAGCCAGGGCGCGAGCACCCTCACCATGCAGGTGGCGCGCAACGTCTTTCCGGACCGGCTTCCCGCCTCGGAGCGCACCATCCGGCGCAAGGTGCTGGAGATCCGCGTGGCGATGGAGATCGAGGACCGCTACTCCAAGGACCAGATCCTCCAGACGTACCTAAATCAGATCTACTTCGGCGAGGGCGTGTACGGCATCGAGTCCGCCGCGCGCATCTACTTCGGCAAGAACGCCACGGGGCTCACGCTTCCCGAAGCCGCGCTGCTGGCGGGGCTCCCCAAGGCGCCCACCACGTACAACCCGCGCCGCAACCCGGACCGCTCGGTCACGCGGCGCAACCTGGTGCTGGGGCTGATGGCGCAGCAGGGGCGCATCACCCCGCAGCAGCGCGACGCGGCGCGGGGCGCGGGGCTGCGCCTGGCGCGGCTGGAGACGCGGCGCGAGCGGCGTCGGGCTCCCTACTTCGTGGAGCAGGTGCGCCGCGTGCTCGAAGACCGCATGGGGCAGGAGCTGTACACGGGCGCCCTGCGCATCCGCACGGGGCTGGACCCGCGCGCGCAGGCCGCGGCCGAGGCGCAGTTGGAGGCGCAGCTCAAGCGGGTGGAGGCCGGCGCGTTCGGGCGCTTCACGGCGCCCAAGCGGGCCGCGTTCAAGGGCGGCGCGGAGACGCCGTACCTGCAGGGGAGCGCCGTGCTGCTGGACGCGCGCACCGGCGACGTGCGTGCCTGGGTGGGAGGCCGCTCGTTCGATGAGAGCGGGTTCGACCGCATCGCCGCGGGGTTCCGGCAGCCCGGCTCGGCGTTCAAGCCCTTCGTGTTCGCCGCCGCGCTGCGCTCGGGCGTCGCGCTCACCGACACGCTGATCGACGCGCCGCTGCGCCGCGAGATGCCAGGCGGCGACGTGTGGGAGCCGCGCAACTTCGACGGGCGCTTCCGCGGGCCGGTGACGGTGAGGAACGCGCTGCGCTGGTCCGTCAACACCGTGGCGGTGCGCCTGGCCGAGCGCGCGGGGCTGGACGACGTGCGCGGCGAGGCGCGGCGGATGGGGATCACCTCGGACATCCCCGCGCTCCCCTCCGTGGCCATCGGCGCGGCGGCGGTGAAGCCGCTGGAGCTGGTGCGCGCCTACACCGCGTACGCCAACCTGGGCACGCGCGTGGAGCCGCGCTTCGTGACGCGGGTGGAGAACGAGGCCGGCGAGGTGCTGTGGGAGCCCGCCGTGCGCGGGCGCCGCGTGGTGGACCCCGGCGTCGCCTTCCTGGTGACCGATGCCCTGCGCGACGTGATCGACCGCGGCACGGGGCGCAAGGCGCGCGACGTGGGCCTCCGCGGCCCCGCCGCGGGGAAGACGGGGACGACGAACGGCGCCACCGACGCGTGGTTCGTGGGCTACACGCCCGACGTGGTGGGCTCCGTGTGGATCGGCTTCGACCGCCCGCGCCCCATCGCGGCGCGCGGGTCCGGAGGCGAGCTGGCCGCGCCCGTGTGGGGGCGGGTGGTGCGCGCGGCGGCGGGCGGGCGCGTGCCGGAGGAGTGGGGGGTGCCGGGTGGGGTGGTGGAGCGCAGCGTGGCCTTCGCCGGGCTGCGGGTGATCGAGCCCGGCTGCCGCGCGCGCGGCGACGCGTACGACGAGTACTTCCTGCGCCGCGCCGTCCCCCCCGCCGTGTGCCCGCGCGGCACCGCCCGCGGCCCCGGGCTGGAGGAGTGGTGGGCCCGCGCCACCGAGGCCGTGGAGGCCGCCCTGGGCGAGTGGGTGCGCGAGAAGTCGGCGGAGATCTGGAGGGAGGTGAAGCGCCGCGTGGGCCTGCCCGCGGTCTCCGACCCGCTCCCTCGCCTCCCGCGCCGCGAGCCCGAGCCGAGCGAAACCGGGCCGCGCGAGAAGGAGCGCGGCGAGCCGGAACGCCGGGAACCAGCGCCTCGCGAGCGGGAGCCCCGCGAGCCCGCCGGTGTGAGCGACCCGGTGACGCCGGGGCCGCGCGACACCATCTTCCTTCCGGACGTGCCGGTGGACACCATCCGCATTCCGCCGGCGGAGTCTGGCTGAGCGAAAGGACGGCGGCCTCACACAGAGGCACAGAGGCACGGAGAACCAAACGGGAACGAGCGTTTCCGCGCGCGGGTACACCGCCGCAGGAACGTCCACGCGCGTGGGGAGAGGCTGCTGCATTGCCTCGCCCGCGCCACGCAGTAGATTGCCACCCGTCACTACGGGACGCGGCGCTCCGGCACCCCCGGGAGCGCCACCGCACGCCGCCTTCCCCCGCGTAAACGATGCACGCTGCGCCCGAGCGCAGAAGCCCCAGCCGCGCACTCCACGCCCTCGCCTTCCTTGCGGCCATGGTGCTTCTCGCCGCGTGCGCGGGAGGCGGCGGCGCGCCGTCGGGCCCCTTCCCGGGGCTGGCGCAGTACGCGGGGCGCGAGATCCGCGACGTGAGCTTCGAGGGGGAGCTGGAGATCGGCGAAGACACGCTCCAACGCGCGGTCACCACGCGCGGCGCGTCGTGCAAGGTGCTGGGGATCCTCCCCATCTGCCCCTTCGGCTTCGGGAGGACGAGGCCCACGCTGGACCTGGCGCTCCTCTCGCGCGACGTGGTGCGCATCCAGCTCGCCTACCGCGACAACGGCTACTACGGCACCCGCGTCGTCCCCGACGTGCAGGAGGTGGCGGGGGGGCGCGTGGACGTGCGCTTCCGCATCACCCCCGGCGACCTGGTGACGCTGCGCGTGCTGGAGGTGCAGGGGGTGGAGCGCGCGGACACGGCGGGCGAGATCGCGGAGCGGCTCCCCCTCAAGGTGGGCGAGCCCTTCCGGCGCAACGACTTCCTCGCCTCGGTGGACACGGTGAGGAACGCCCTCCTGGACCGCGGCTTCCCCTACGCGCAGGTGCTCCGCAACTACTCCATCGACACCATCGCCGACGTGGCGGAGGTGCAGCTCGTGGCCAACACCGGGCCGCTGGTGACGGTGGACACCATCCTGTTCGCGGGGCTGGACCGCATCACGGAGCGCACGGCGCGCCAGCAGATCGCCATCCGCGAGGGGCGGCTGCTGCGCGCGGCGGACCTTTCGCGCAGCCAGCGCAACCTGTTCGAGCTGGAGCTGGTGGACTTCGCCTCGGTGGAGGTGGCGCCTGACTCGCTCCAGCTCACGCCGGACAGCGCGCAGCTCGAGCTGGACAGCATCGGCTCCACCGTGATCGTGCGGGTGGCGGAGGCGGCGCGCTACGCGGTGGACGTGTCCGCGGGGTACGGCACGCAGGACTGCCTGCGCGCGCGCGGCAGCCACACGGACCGCAACTTCCTGGGCGGCGCGCGGCGGCTTGAGGTGTCCGGCCTGGTGTCGAAGCTGGGGGCGGCGGGGGCGGTGGACGGGCTGCGCGACACGCCGCTCTGCGACGAGTTCCAGCTCGACTCCACCTCCACCGCCATCGACACCACCATCGCCAGCTCGCTCAACTACCGCGTGGCGGCGGACTTCGTGCAGCCGCGCCTGTTCGGCATCCGCACCTCGTTCCTGGCCAGCGCCTACGCGGAGCGCATCACCGAGGTGGGGCTGTACCTGCGCAAGGCGCGGGGCGGGCAGGCCGGCTTCGTCCGCCAGGTGGCGCCGGGGACGCTCTTCTCCACCACCTTCACGGTGGAAAGGTCCCGCACGGAGGCCAACGACTTCTTCTTCTGCGTGGCCCTGGAGGTGTGCAACCGCGAGGACATCGCCACGCTCAAGGAAGCGCGCTGGTCCAACTCCATCAACACCTCGCTGCTGCGCAACCGCGTGCGGCTGGACCCCTTCCCCAGCGGCGGGCACCAGTTGCGCACCACGGTGGACTACGCGTCCGGCGCGCTGGGCTCCGAAGACGAGTACCTGCGCGTGTACGCGGACGGCACGGTGTACCGCCGGCTCACGGGCACCATCATCGGCTCCGCGCGGCTGGCGGCGGGCACCTTCTTCCAGGGCGTGCTGGCGGGCGACGGCTACATCCCCCCCAACCGGCGCTTCTACGGCGGCGGCCCGGCCGGGGTGCGCGGCTTCCCCCGCAACGAGCTGGGGCCGCAGGTGTACGTGCAGCGCACCCGCCTGCGCGACGACCGCGAGGTCACCACCCTCTCGGTGGACACGCTGAGCTCGGCCACGGGCGGCACCCGCACCCTGCTGGGCACGCTGGAGGTGACTGCGCCCTCGCCCTTCCTGCGCGAGGCGCTGCGGCTTGCCGCGTTCGTGGACGCGGGGCGCGTGTGGGACCCGGCCACGCGGCAGGCGGGGCAGTTGCGCGATCCCGGACTGCGCATCACCCCCGGCGTCGGGCTGCGCTACGCCACGCCGGTGGGGCCCATCCGCGTGGACGTGGCCTACAACCCGTACGACCCGGAGACGGGGACGCTGTACGAGATCGATGAGAACGACCGGCTGATCCCCACGCCCATCAACACCAACTTCAGGCCGGAGGGCCGGGGCGGTCCGCTGGACCTCAACCGCTTCATCTTCCAGCTCTCGGTGGGGCAGACGTTCTGATGCCGCGCCGCCGCCTGGGACGCATCGGCCTGCTCCTGCTGGGGCTGCTGGCGGGCTTCGCGCTCACCATCGGCTCGGTGTACGTGTTCGTCCGCCGCACGCAGCAGATGCGGGTGGTGGAGGAGCAGATCAGCATGCGCCTGGGCCTTCCGCGGGCGGCGTTCGACCTGCAGCGCGTGAACCCGGACGGCTCGCTGGCCATCACGCTGCGCAACGTGGCCTTCCTGGACCGGGCGGGCGACACCATCGTGAGCGCCCCCCAGGCCCGCGCCACGCTGGACGCGTCGTCCGTCAACGGCACCGGCCCCTACCAGATCCGCGACGCGGAGGTGGTGCGCCCCGACCTGCGCCTGGCGCAGGACGCAAAGGGGGAGTGGAACGTCTTCCAGATCGTGGCGGTGGAGGCGGGCGGCGCCCCCGTGCGCGCCGTGGGTGCCGGCGGCGAGCCCGCCGCGCGCGCCATGGAGATCCGCAACCTGCGCATCGTGGACGGGCGCGCCCGCATCGCCTACCCGCTGGAGAGCCGCCCCGCGGCCCCCACCGGGCGCTTCGCGGGGCTCAAGCAGCCGGAGGTGAGGCGCGAGGGCGGGCGCTGGGTGCGCGTGTCGTACCTCAACGACCTGGACGCGGTGCTCCCCTACGTGCGCATCGGCGGCAACCAGGGGTGGAAGGTGGAGATCGGCGGCGCCTCTGCCGACGTGACCAACCCGGACACGCGCATCGCGGCCATGCGCGGCGTGTTCGAGGACCGCGGCGACGAGGTGATCCGCTTCACCCTCAACGAGCTCCGCACGCCGTACTCCACGCTGGCCGGCTCGGGGACGATGAGGTCCACGGGCGACGCCATGGCGTACGACGTCAACCTGCAGGTGGGGCGGCTGGACTTCCGCGACCTGCAGGGGATGGGGATCGCGGTGCCGTCCACAGGCACGGCGTCGTTCGGCCTGGGGATCCGCACGCTGAGCGGCGGGCGCACGCAGTTCGCGGTGAGCGACGCGCGGGTGAGCATCCTGGGCTCGCGCCTGGGCGGCGACTTCACGGCCATCATGGCCCCCGGCCAGTCGCCCCAGCTCAGCAACACGCGCCTCACCTTCGACGAGATCCGGCTGTCCGACCTGGAGCAGCTCGGCTACCTGGACCGCACCGAGTTCGCGGGCACCGTCAGCGGCACCGTGGTCACGGAGGAGGGAGCGCTCAAGGTGGACGTGGCCGCGCGCATCACGCCGCGCGACACGCCGGGCGTGCCGCCCTCCGTCTTCACCGCCGTGGGCCGCGTGCGCCTGGCGTCGGGGAACGCGCCGCTGCGCCTGGAGGGGATGCGGGTGCAGGCCGAGCCGCTCCTCCTCGCCACCCTGCGACCCCTGGCGCCGGAGAGCGCGGACATGCTGCGCGGCGCCATCCGCGGCGGCGCCATCCTTTCCGGCCCGCTGAGCGCGCTGCGCATCTCGGGCGGCGACCTGGCGTACCGCGTGGGCGACGCGCCCGAGAGCCGCATCCGCGGGCTGTCCGGCACCATCGGCATGGGGCCGCCGCTCCGCTACTCCATCGAGGGGCGCGCGGAGCCGCTGGCGCTGGCCACGCTCACCGAGCTCTTCCCCTCGCTCCCCTTCCGCTCGGCCACGCTCAGCGGCCCGCTGGCGGTGAGCGGCACGGCGGAGAACGTGAGCTTCCGCGCCGACCTGCAGGGCGCGGCGGGCGGCATCGCGGCGCGCGGCTCGCTGGCGCTGGGCGGCGCGCTGCCGCGCTTCGACGTGAGCGGCTCGGTGGAGGCGTTCCGCGCCGCGACGGTGCTGCGCGACGCGCCGGCCGCCGCGCAGGGGCGCATGACGGGCACCTTCAGCGCCCGCGGCACCACCGAGGACATGCGCTTCGCGGTGAACCTGGCGCAGGGCGCCGGCAGTTTCGCGCTGGGCGGCACGGTGCGGCGCCCAGGCGGCAGCCCGGCGCAGTTCGACGTGGCCGGCCGGGTGGACAACTTCCTGATCGGCTCCCTCTTCGGCCGCCCGGACCTCCTCCCCTCGCCGGTCACGGGGCCCGTGGCCTTCTCCGGCGGCGGGCGGCAGCCGTACCGCTTCGACGTGGCGCTGCGCGGGGAGATGGGGCTGCTGGACGTGCGCGGGTGGTACGCGGCGGGCACCGTGCCCTCGTACGCGGTGCGCGGCTCGGTGGCCAACCTGGACGTGAGCGGGCTCCCGGGGATGACCTCCTTCCCCCGCACCCGCCTCACCGGCACGCTGGACGTGCAGGGGCGCGGCACCACGCCCGAGACATTCGCGGGGACGGTCAACTTCCGCGCGGAGCCGGGGTCGCTCATCGGGCGCTACCCGCTGCAGGCGGGGCTGGCGCGCATCGAGGCGAGCAACGGCATCCTGCGGGTGGACACGCTGGACTTCGCGCTGCGCGGGGCCCGCTTCTCGGCCACGGGCGCCATCGGCCTCACCACGCCCACCACCACGCCGCTCAGCTTCGTGCTGGTGGCGCCGGACCTGGCGGCGCTGCGCCCCCTGATCCCCGGCGGCGACACGCTGCCGGACCTGGCCGGCTCGCTGGAGGCGCGGGGCACGCTGGTGGGCACCGTGCGCAACCCGACGGTCACGGCGCGGGGCAACGGGCGCGGGCTGCGCTACGGCACCATGGCGGCGGCCACGCTGGCCTTCGACGTCTCCGGCCTGCGCAGCGGCACTGCGTGGACGGGGCGCGCCACGCTGGACGGCACCGAGCTGGAGTTCGGCGGGCAGCGGCTGGACGCGCTGCGGCTGGCGACCGACATCACGCCGGCCCGCGCCACCTTCACCCTGGCCGCGCGCCGCGACCCGGAGACGGACATCGCCGCGGCGGGGACGCTGGAGCTGGACGGGCTCGCGCCCACGGGCGCCATCTTCGACACCCTGGCGCTGCGCCTGGGCGACACGCGCTGGCAACTGGTGCAGCGCGCGCGGCTGGGCTGGGGCGAGCGCGGGCTGGCGGTGGAGAACTTCGCCCTGCAGCGCGCGGACGGCGGGCGCGGGCGCATCGAGGCCGACGGCACCCTGCCGCCCTCGGGCGTGGCGGACCTGCGCATCGGCATCACGGACCTGGAGCTTGCCGACGTGCGCCGCCTGGCGCCCAACGCGGCCATCCCCGAGATCGGCGGCGCGCTCACGCTCACGGCCGCCATCACGGGCCCCGTGGCGTCGCCCCTCATCGCGCTGGACGCGCGGGTGGACTCGCTGCTGGTGCGCGGCTTCCGCCTGGACCGCATGACGGTGGTGGGGCGCTACGACGGGGGACGGATGAACCTCACCGGCGGCGCGCAGCTCGGCGGCCGGCAGCTCTTCGACCTGCGCGCGGGCATCCCCATGGTGGTCTCGCTGGGCGGCACCGTCCCCCAGTTCGAGCTGGCGCGCGACGGGGCGCTCACCGCCACCCTCACCGCGGACTCGCTCCCGCTGGCGCTGGTCGCCGCGGCCGTGCCCACGCTCGAGGATGGCGAAGGGGTGGCGCAGGCGCGGGTGGAGGTCACGGGCACTCTGCGCAGGCCGCGCGTGGGCGGCGGGGCCGTGCTCAACGGCGGCGCCTTCACGGTGCTCCCGCTGGGGGTGCGCTGGACGGGGATCGCCGGGCAGCTCTCGCTGGACGGCAGCCTGGTGCGGCTGGACTCGCTGGTGGCGCGCTCCGGCAACGGCGTCGCGCGCCTGGACGGCACCGTGCGGCTGGACGACCCGGCGCGGCCGGACGTGTACGTGCGCGTCTTCATGGACGGCTTCCAGGTGATCAACCGCCGCGACGTGGCCGAGCTGGAGGCGGACGCGCGGCTCGCCATCTCCGGCCGCTACCCCAGCGTGGCGGCCACGGGGAGCGTGAGGATCGAGGACGGCACCATCTTCCTCCCCGAGTTCGGCGCCGAGCGCGAGGGCGACATCCTGGGCGCGGAGGTGGGCGAGATCGGCGCGGACACGGTGAGCGCGCCCTCGGGTGCGTCCGCCCTCTTCGCGGCGCTGCGGCCCCGCAACCTGCGCGTGGGGATCGGCGACAACGTGTGGCTGCAGTCGCCCGACGCGCGCATCCAGATCGGCGGCGACCTGCTGGTGGACCAGCCGCCGGGGAGCCCCACCTACGCCGTGTTCGGCGACCTGGAGGCGCGCCGCGGCACGTACACGCTGGCCATCGGCCCCATCGAGCGCGAGTTCGAGATCCGCTCCGGGCTGGTGAGGTTCTACGGCACGCCGGAGTTCAACCCGGGCCTCGACATCCTGGCCGAGTACCAGGTGCGCGACCCCGAGCTGGGCGGCGAAGACGTGACCGTGCAGGTGCGCCTCACGGGCACCGTGCAGAACCCGCAGGTGGCGCTCAGCGCCAACACGCGGCAGCCGCTCCCCGCGTCGGAGATCGCCTCGCTCCTCGTCTTCGGGCGCCAGAGCGCCACGGCCGGCACGGCGTTCGAGGCCCTGTCGTCGCAGATCGTGGGCGGCGTGTTCGTGGAAGAGATCTTCGCCAACCTCTTCACCCGTCAGCTCGAGGAGCAGTTGATCCGCACGGGGCTGGTGGACTACGTGCGCGTGAGGGCGCGGCCCACGGGCGCGGGGCTGGGCGCGTTCGACCTGTCGAGCGGCACCAGCATCTTCAGCTCCGTGTCGCTGGAGGCGGGCAAGGAGCTGGTGGACGACGTCTTCCTGACGGCGCAGATCTTCAACCTCTTCTCCACCGACACCGGCGCGCGCCGCTTCGGGCTCGCGCTGGACTGGGAGATCACGCGCACGCTGAGCCTGCGCGCCGCGGTGGAGCCGGTGCGCCGGGACCCCATCCTCCAGCAGAACCTGCGCAACCGCGACTACCAGGGCTCGCTGGACGTGCGCCGCCGCTGGGAGTACGGCCGCTCGCGCCGCCGCGACGAGGCGGTGCAGAGCCCCCGCCCCCGCACCGAGCCGGCGCCGGGCGAAAAGTCGACGCCCACGGGGGAGCCGCCCACGCCGCCGCCGCCGGAAACACCGTAGGCTCACACAGAGACACAGAGGCACAGAGAAGAGGTTCTTTCTCTGTGCCTCTGTGTCTCTGTGCGAGCCAGGCACGGCAGCCGGGCGGTTGGAGCCGCTGCAACGACCACACGAAGTCCCCCTGCGGGGACTACAGGGTGTCTGTTCGGGCCGAAGGTCTACTCCGCGCAGGCGGCACCGCGGCCTGGCGAGTGAACTCGCGGCAACCACAGCACGAACTCCGCCTCCGCGGACTGGTCTTCCAGCATCAGCGGGAAGTGTGTAGTCCCCGCAGGGGGACTTCGTGTAGTTGTTGCAGCGAATTTATTCGCCCGCAACCTCCGCTCAGCCCGATCTGGATGCGATCGTTTCTCCGGCACATACTCTGCGACGCGAGCGCGTCCCCCAGACCCCGGAGCAAGGTGCGCGAAGACACGATCCTATTCGGCGGAACGGCCAACCCGGCGCTGGCGGAGGCCGTGGCGCGGGAGCTGGGCGTTCCGCTCTCCCCGTGCGAGGTGGAGCGCTTTCCGGACGGCGAGCTTACCGTGAGGCTGGGGCGCTCGGTGCGGCGGTGCGAGGTGTTCGTCATCCAGTCCACCGCGCCGCCCGTCAACGACCACCTGGTGGAGCTGCTCGCCTTCGCGGACGCGTGCCGACGCTCGGCGGCGGCGCGGGTCGTGGCCGTGGTGCCCTACTTCGGCTACGCGCGGGGAGACAAGCGGGATGGGAAGCGGGTGCCGGTGACCGCCAGCCTCGTCGCCGCGCTGATGGAGGCGGCCGGCATCAGCCAGGTGCTCACGGTGGACATCCACTCGGCGCAGATGGAGGGGTTCTTCCGCATCCCCATGGACACCATGTCCGCCGTGCCGCTGCTGTGCGGGGCGCTGCGCGGGCGGCTGCCGGCGGGCACCACCGTGGTGTCGCCCGACGCGGGGCGGGTGAAGACGGCGTCGGAGTTCGCGGAGCGGCTGGGGCTGCCGCTCACCGTGCTCAGCAAGCACCGCGAGAGCGGCACCCGCACGCGCGTGACGCACATCGTAGGCGACGTGCGGGGGCGGCCCTGCCTGATCGTGGACGACATGATCTCCACCGGCGGCACCATCGCCGAGAGCGCGGAGGCGCTGCGCGGGGCGGGGGCGAGCGGGCCCTTTTTCGTGGTGGCCACGCACGGGCTGCTGATGGGCGACGCCTGCCAGCGGATGGCTGTTCACGGCGTGGAAGAGATCGTGCTCACCGACTCCATCCCCGAGCGGCGGGTGGAGGAGATGCGGCTGCGCACCGTAACGCTGGCGCCGCTGCTGGCCCGGGGGATCCGCCGCGCCGCGGGCGAGCCGATCCCACACGACGAGGACGATCCATGAGCAGCAACGAGCTGGAGCGCATCGCGAGCGTGGTGCGCGCGGAGGCACGGCCGCTGGACGGGCACGCGCACGACTACGACGCGCTGTTCGAGGAGATCGGCGATGCGCGCGTGGTGCTGCTGGGAGAGGCCACGCACGGCACCCACGAGTTCTACCGCGAGCGCGCCCGTATCACGCAGCGCCTCATCACCGAGAAGGGCTTCACCGTGGTGGCGGTGGAGGCCGACTGGCCGGACGCGTACCGCGTCAACCGCTTCGTCCGCGGCGCGGGGGACGACGCCAGCGCGGTCGAGGCGCTGGGCGACTTCCAGCGCTTCCCCACCTGGATGTGGCGCAACGCGGAGGTCCTGAACCTGGTGGACTGGCTGCGCGAGTACAACCAGGAGCTGGGCGAGGGGAGCCCGCGCGTGGGCTTCTACGGGCTGGACCTGTACTCGATGTTCACCTCCATCTCCGAGGTCCTGCGCTACCTGGAGGAGACGGACCCGGAGGCCGCCCAGCGCGCCCGCTACCGCTACGGCTGCTTCGAGCACTTCGGCGAGGACCCGCAGGCGTACGGCTACACGGCGCAGATGGGGATCACCGAGAGCTGCCAGGACCACGCCCTCCAGCAGCTCGTGGAGCTGCGCCGCCTGGCCGGCGAGGCGCGCGGGCTTCCGGAGGACGAGCTTTTCCACGCGCAGCAGAACGCCCGCCTGGTCAAGAATGCGGAGGAGTACTACCGCTCCATGTTCTCGCGCCGTGACTCGTCGTGGAACCTGCGCGACTGCCACATGGCGGACACGCTCGACGCCCTCCTCGCCCACTTCGGGCCAGACACGAAGGCGGTGGTGTGGGAGCACAACTCGCACATCGGCGACGCGCGCGCCACGCAGATGGGCGCCGAGGGCGAGTGGACGGTGGGCCAGCTCGTGCGCGAGCGGCGCGGGGACGATGCTTTCCTCCTCGGCTTCACCACCCACACCGGCACCGTTGCCGCCGCCTCGGAGTGGGACGCGCCGGTGGAGCACAAGCAGGTGCGCCCCTCCCTCCCCGAGAGCTACGAGGCCGTCTTCCACGCCACCGGCATCCCCCGGTTCTACCTCCCGCTGCGCAAAGGGGCCGCCCGCGAAGCGCTCATGGAGCCGCGCCTTGAGCGCGCGATCGGCGTGATCTACGCGCCGCGCACGGAGCGCGTGAGCCACTACTTCGAGGCCGTTCTCCCCGAGCAGTTCGACGCCGTGATCCACTGGGACGAAACGCGCGCCGTGGAGCCGCTCGACCGCCCGCCCGGCTGGCCCTGAAACAACAGTTCCCTCTCCCTGTCTCTCTGCCTCTGTGTGAGCCCGCCGTTGTTGCGTGGGGCGCGCCCGACAGCCAACTTCACTCCACCGCAGTAACGCCTCCCTACCCGGACTCCTGGAGCAGCGAATGCGCTTTCCCCTCAGCTTTACCTTCAAGAAGATCGCCCTCGCCCCGCAGATCTTTGTGCGCGACGCGGACGACCATCTGCAGCTCTACGTGCGGCAGAAGCTGATGAAGCTCAAGGAAGCGGTGAGCGTGTACGGCGACGAGGCGCAGACGCAGTTGCTCTACACGGTCCAGGCGGACCGGGTGATCGACATCAAGGCGCGCTACACCATCCGCGACGCGGCGGGGGTGGAGATCGGGCACCTGCAGGGGAAGGGGATGCGCTCCCTGTGGCGCCTCCACTACGAGGTGGGGCGCAACGGCGAGACGGTGTTCGACATCCGCGAAGACAACCCGTGGGTCAAGGTGATCGACAAGCTGGTGGGCGAGATCCCGGTGGTGGGGCTCTTCACCGGCTACATGTTCCACCCCAAGTACAACGTCAAGCGCCCGGACGGCAGCATGGCGCTGCAGCTCATCAAGGAGCCCGCCATGTTCCAGGGAGTGTTCCGGCTGGAGCGCGTTGCGGACCTCACCCCCGCGGAGGAGGGCGTGGCGGTGCTCGGCCTGCTGATGATGCTCCTCCTGGAGCGCACCCGCGGCTGACGTCCGTGGAACCCACGGCGCCCGCCGGCGGTACGGCGCCGTGGGTTCCGCTCTTCCCGCACGGAGGATGGCCGTGAAGAAGCATCTTTGGATGGTCGTGCTGCTGGCCGCGTGCGCCGCCCGCCCCGCCGCGGCGCAGGCGGTGGCGCCGTCGCACCGGGCGGCGATCGAGGAGCTTTTCGCCGCCGTGGGCGCCGAGCGCGAGATGACGGCCGGGGTGGAGGCCGAGATCCGCGCGGCCGTGACGCGCCAGCCGGCGATGGCGGAGTACGAGGGGATGATGGTGGCGCACGCGCGGCGCCACCTGCGCTGGGCGGAGATGAAGGAAGACCTCGTCCGCGTGTACGCGCGCACCTACACGGAGCCGGAGGCGCGCCAGCTCGCCGCCTTCTACCGCACCCCGGTGGGCCAGAAGACCATACGCGTGCAGGGCGCGCTCGCGGCCGAGGTGCGCCGCATCACGCAGGCCCGCCTCCGCCCGCACGCCAAGGAGCTGAGCGACGCCATCCTGGCCCGCGCCCGCGCCCGCGGCCAGATCCCCCCAGCCCGGCCGTAGGCATCGCTCCGCCCCGCGAGCCGGCTGTTTCGCACCGAACCCTGAGTAACGGAATGCCCCAGCAGTCCCCGCGCAGGAACAACGTTGTCCTGGCCTTCGCCGTGCTGGCCATCATCGTGACCGTGGCGCTCATCCCCGCGTACTGCCGCGGCAAGGTGGAGCCGGACCGGCAATACCCCACCGCCGCCGCCGCCCGCGCCTCGGCCGACGCGGGGGAGTGGGTGCCCGCCTTCCTCCCCGCGACGGCCACGGACATCTACGAGCGCCACAGCCAGGGCCGCCGCTTCCTGCGCTTCACCGCCGACTCGGCGACGCTCGCCGCGATGACGGCCGGGATGCAGCCGCTGGACAGCACCCAGATCGGGAGGGTGCCGCTCCCCACGCCCGGGTGGAGCAGTTGGTGGCCCATCAGCCCGCGCACGCTGCAGGGAGGGCAGGGGAAGCAGGTGCGCGTCTACAGGGTGGAGCACCCGCGCGACGCCGGGTACCTGGTGATCGACCCGCGCTCGCAGCGCACCTTCTACTGGGCGGTGCCCACGCGGGCCGCCAACTAGCCATGGCGGTATCCGCGGAGTACCGGGATTTCGTCCTGGAGCAATTGGAGCGCGTGGAGCCGGTGACGGCGCGCGCCATGTTCGGCGGGGTGGGGATCTATTCCCGCGGACTGTTCTTTGCGCTGATCGCGGGCGACACGGTGTACCTGAAGGTGGACGACACCAACCGCGCGGACTTCGAGGCCGCCGGGATGGGCCCGTTCCGCCCGTTCGGCGGCGACTCGAAGCCGATGCAGTACTACGAGCTCCCCGCCGAGCTGCTGGAAGACCCGGACCGTCTCCGCCCGTGGATGCACAAGGCGCTGGAAGTCGCGCGGCGTAAGCGCCGCAAGCGGTAGCCCGGCGCGTACGACGAACCCCGGAAGGCCCCGCACCATGCGCACTACGATCGCCGGGCTCCTCGCACTGCTGGCCGCCGCGCCCCTCTCCGCCCAGGGACCGCTCGCCCGCTCCCCACAGGCAGACACCTCGCTCACCATGGTGGGCGAGCAGGTTCTCGTGACCCACACGGTGGCGCGCACCCGCGACGGCGTCGAGTCCGGGATGCGGCGCGGCGACGGGCTCACGGGCACGGCGCGCAGCGAGTTCGACCTGGACCTCCCCCGCCACTACGCCGTGAAGCTGGCCGGCGCGGACCGCGAGGTGGCGCTGGACGTGGAGCGCCGCGGCGGCCGCCTGCACGTCTCCGGCACGCGCACCGAGCTGGTGCCCATCCCCCGCAACGTGCGCTGGGCGGTGGCGGACGTGGGGATGGAGGAGCACCTGATCCCCGCGCTGCGCACCATCCCCGAGGGGACGCGCGGGCTTCCCGTGGCGGTCTTCCGCCCCTCCGCCGGGCGCTGGGACCAGCTTCACGCCTCCGTGTACCAGGTGGCGGGCGCCACGCTGATCCAGCTCAGCACGGACGCGGGCGACGCCAGCCGCTTCCTGGTCACGGAGACGGGCGACCTGCTGTACGCCGAGGCGCAGGCCCACGGCTCGCGGACCACGGAGTCGCGCCGCGTGCCCAGCGCGGGGAGCCGGCGGGACGAGCGGCTGCAGGACCTGCTGGTGCTGGCGCGGGGACCGGGGGCGGTGGGCACGGCGGAGCAGCAGGCGCCGTAAGTACATATTTGGTCGCGTTTTCGCCCCCTGCCGCGCCGCGGCGGGGGGCGCGTTTGCGTGCGGTGCGCTGGCCGCAAGCGAGCCGGGGCTTGTGGGGAGGCCAGATCTGCCATAGTCTTTCCAGTGTAACCGAACTGGAACTGGACAGACCGCACAGTGGGCGGTCGCACCGGGAGTGGCCCCTTGACGCCGCCCCCGAGGGATGCCGCGTCTCTGGAGACCCTCCGTGAGGCTGCGCGGCTCTTCGTCGACTCCACCTCGCTGCGCCAGGCCGCCCGCGACATCGGGATGAGCCCCACCGGGCTGCGCGGCTTCCTGGACGGGGCGGACCCGTACGTGAAGACGGCCCGCAAGCTGGCCGAGTGGTACGTCCGCGAGGCGCAGCGGCAGCATACCGACCTGACGGCCCAGACCGCCGCCGCGGCGCTGGACCTCCTCACCAAGCACCTGCCAGTCCCCCAGCGCGGGGCGGTGGCGAGCGAGCTGGTGGAGGTACTTCATCGCCACTGCGCGGACCGGGGCGCCCCCGTCCCCCACTGGCTCGTGGAGCTGCGGCGCTCTATCCCGCCGCCGGGTTGAAAATGGGCTCACACGGAGACACGGAGGCACGGAGACGAAGTCATCTCTGTGCCTCCGTGTCTCTGTGTGAGCCCACCAGCTCGGTGAGGGAGCGGGCCTGCCCCTCCCAGTCGCCGGCGCGCTCGGAGAGCTGGGCGGCGCGGCGCAGCCACGTCTCGGCGGCGGCCTCGCGGCCGTGCGCGCGCAGCAGCCGGCCGGCGGCCCAGGCGTAGCGGCCCTGCTCCGGCCACGCGCGCGCAGCCGCCTCCGCGAAGGCGAGCCCGGCGGAGACCGCCCCGCTCTCCAGCGCCCATTCGGTCACGCACAGGCACGCCCACGCCACCCGCTCCCGCTCCGCGCCCGCCGGATCGCCCAGCTCGCGCGCCAGCACGGCCAGGGGGAGGCGCGCTCCAGGGTCCCACTCTCCCAGCAGGAGCTCCCGCTCCCACAGCGCGATCTCCCCCGCGGCGGACGCCGCGGCCCCGCCCTCCACCCACCCCTGCACGTAGCGCAGGCCGCGCTCCACGGCCGCGGCCACCCCCTCCGGGAGCAGGGGCGCGGGGTCTGTGCCGGGCTCCTCGGCGGGCGGGGGCTCCACCGGGGCACGGGATGCTGGGTCCATGGGGTCCCCTGGGATGTGGCGTGATTTCCTCTATGGGCGCATTCTACCTGCTTTAGTCGGGCTCGTCTACCGCGATTTCGGAGCGCCCCGCACACGCCAACTGCCGCACCACAAACCAGGTTGTGCACCCCCGTTTCACCTGCTAGGATAAGGGCGTCCATTCCGTCCACCTCCGCCCGCGCCAGGCCCATGGATGAATCGCTCACCGCGTCGATCGACCAACTGCGGGAAAACGTCGCGATCCGGGTGCACGCCACTTCTCTGAGGGCCGTGGCGCGCCAGGTGGGGATGAGCCCGTCCGGCCTGGAGAAGTTCATCGCCGGGGGCACCCCCTACTCCAACACCCGCCGCAAGCTGGTGGAGTGGTGGTACCGCGAGGGCACCCAGTCGCACCTGGACCTCTCGGCCGACGGGGTGGCGGTGGCCCTGGGCACCCTGGTGCGCGACCTCCCGCCCGACCGCCGCGAGCGCACCCTGCGCGAGCTGATGGGCACCCTGCGCGAGCTGTATGCGGCCCAGGGCACCGAGTGCCCCCCGTGGCTGGGGTGAAGAGGGGAACGGGGAACGGGGAACGGGGAACGGTAAACCCAAGCTGTTACCGTTCCCCGTTCCCCATTCCCCGTTCCCCATTCTCGCGCCTGTCCGCCCCGCGTGTTACCTTCCCCCCTCACCTATCCGGAGCCCCCAGACCGAGCTGCGCAACGATGGCCGAAGCCAACCTGCACCGCACCCCGCTGCACGCGGAGCACGTCGCCCTCAACGCCAAGATCGTCCCCTTCGCGGGGTACGAGATGCCCGTACAGTACCCGGCCGGCATCACCGCCGAGCACCAGGCGGTGAGGACGGCGGCGGGGCTCTTCGACGTGTCGCACATGGGCGAGTTCGAGGTGCGCGGCGAGCGCGCGCTGGAGTTCGTGCAGTACGTCACCACCAACGACGCGTCCAAGATCGAGGTGGGGCAGGCGCAGTACTCCACCCTGTGCAACGACGACGGCAAGCTGCTCGACGACCTGCTCGTCTACCGCTTCCCCGATCACTACATGCTGGTGGTGAACGGCTCCAACCGCGAAAAGGACTGGGCCTGGGTCTCCCGCTTCGCGGACCGCTTCGGCGTGGAGCTGCGCGACCGCACGGACGACATCGCCCTCCTGGCGCTGCAGGGCCCGCGCGCCCAGTCCATCCTCGCGCGCCTCACCGGCGACGACCTGGACTCCATCCGCTACTACCGGTTCGCCGAGGGCACGGTGGACGGCATCCCGGCCATCATCTCCCGCACGGGCTACACGGGCGAGGACGGCTTCGAGCTGTACGTGGAGGCCGGCCACGCCGCGCGTCTGTGGCGGCGGCTGCTGGAGGCGGGCGCCGAAGACGGGCTGCTCCCCGCGGGGCTGGGGTGCCGCGACTCGCTGCGGCTGGAGATGGGGTACGCCCTGTACGGCAACGACCTGGACGAGGCGCGCACGCCGCTGGAGGCCGGGCTGGCGTGGGTCACCAAGCTGGACAAGGGCGAGTTCGTGGGGCGCGACGCCCTGCGCCGCCAGAAGGAGGAGGGTGTGAAGGTGAGGCTGGCCGGCTTCAAGCTGCGCGAGCGCGGCTTCCCGCGGCACGGCTACCCCGTGGAGTTCAGCGGAGAGCGCACCGGAGAGGTCACCAGCGGCACCGTGAGCCCCACGCTGGGCTACGGCGTCGGTCTGGCGTACGTGCCGGTGGCGGCCGCCAAGCCGGGGACGGAGATCGGGATCGTGATCCGCGACAGGGCGGTGCCGGCGGAGGTGGTTCGCCCGCCCTTCCACACGGGGGGTACGGTCCGCTCGTGATGCTCGCACGCCACGGGTGATCCGGTGGCCGACGCGGTCCTGATCACCACGGAAGACCTGGAGCCAGCCGTCCGGCTGCGCGCCGCCTTCGAAGAGGCGGGGATGCGCACCGAGCTGCTGGCCTCCGGCGAATCGCTCGCCGACGCCGTCGGCGAGCCGGTTCTGCTCGTCATCACGGGCGGGCTGCGGGAGCGGCGCGCCCGCTCGCTCATCCGCCAGGCGCACGACCGCGGGCGGCTCCCGGTGATCGGCCTCACCGAGCCCACGGAGCCCACCGGCCGCGACGTGTGCCGCGAGATCGGCCTCACGGACTGCTTCCCCAAGCCGGTGGAGCCGGACGAGGTGGCGCTCGTGGGGCGCCGCCTGATCCAGCGCGAGGAGCTGCGCGAGATCATCGGCATCGTGGGCGACACGGAGCAGATGGAGGAGGTGCTGGAGCGCATCGTCCAGATCGCCCCCGTCAACTCCACCGTGCTGGTGCTGGGCGAGAGCGGCACGGGCAAGGAGCTGGTGGCGCGCGGCATCCACGCCCTCTCGCCGCGCCGGCACCGGCCGTTCATCGCCGTCAACGTGGCCGCGCTCACCGAGACGCTGCTGGAGAGCGAGCTCTTCGGGCACGAGAAGGGCGCGTTCACCGGCGCGTCGGCGCTGCGCAAGGGCCTGTTCGAGCTGGCCAACGGCGGCACCATCTTCCTGGACGAGATGGGGGAGATGCCGCTGGCCACGCAGACCAAGCTGCTGCGCGTGCTGGAGGAGCGGGAGTTCCGCCGCGTGGGCGGCGAGGAGTCCATCCGGGTGGACGTGCGCGTGGTGGCGGCTACCAACCGCGACCTTCGCGACCAGGTGATGCGCGGCGAGTTCCGCCGCGACCTGTACCACCGCCTCAACGTGTTGCGCATCGACCTGCCGCCGCTGCGCGAGCGCCAGCAGGACATCCCGCTCCTCATCGACCGCTTCATCCGCCAGTTCAGCGCGCAGCACGACCGCCCGTTCGTGGGGATCGACCCGGAGGCGCTGCGGCTGCTGGTGGAGTACGAGTGGCCGGGGAACGTGCGCGAGCTGCGCAACCTGGTGGAGAGCATGGTGGTGCTGGCCCCGGGCCGCGTCATCCGCCCGCAGGACATCCCCCCGGAGGTGCGCCAGAAGCGTGGCGGCTCCTTCCTGCCGGTGCTGGCCCCGCGCCCCGTCGCCCCACAGCCCGGCGAGGGCGCGCCGGTGCCCTCGCCGGAGCTGGAGTTCGTGCTGCGCACGCTGTACGACCTGCGCATGAACCTGGAAGAGCTGCGCCGCGACGTGGAGGAGATCCGCACGCGCGACCGGGTGCCGGTGGCGCTCCCCGCGGCCACGGGATACGCGCCGTACGGCCAGCCGGTGATCCCCCTGGGCGCCCCCATCGTGCCCGCGCCCCCCGAGCCGGAAGAGGAGGAGCGCGGCGTGGTGGTCTTCCGCCCCGGGATGACGCTGGCGGACATGGAGCGCGAGGCCATCACCGTGGCGCTGCGCGAGGCCCGCGGCAACCGGCGGCGGGCCGCCGAGATGCTGGGGATGGGCGAGCGCACGCTCTACCGCAAGCTGAAAGAGTACGACCTGGAGCCGTGACGGCGAACAAGTGCGTGAGTGCGTTAGTGCGTGAGTGCGCTCAACTGCAGTTCAACGCACTCACGCACCAACGCACTCACGCACTTTCGCTTTAACCCAGTCGCCCCTTATGACCTCCAATCCGCTCTCCATCTTTGCCGCGACCGCGCCGGGGCTGGAGCCGCTCGCCGCGGCGGAGCTGCGCGCGCTGGGCATCCAGGGCGCGCCGGAGCAGGGCGGGGTCGCGTGGAGCGGGACGGCGGAGGAGCTGTACGCGGCCAACCTGTGGCTGCGCACGGCGAGCCGCGTCACGGTGGGCGCGGCGGAGTTCAGGGCGCGCACCTTTTTCGAGCTGGAGCGCCACGCCCGCAAGATCCCGTGGGAGCGCTGGGTGGGGAAGGGGCGCGCGGTGCGGCTGCGCGTGACCTCCCGCAAGTCCAAGCTGTACCACGAAGGCGCCATCGCGGAGCGCGTGCTGGACGCCATCGAGCGGCGCGTGGGCTCCCTCGCCGGCGCGGAGGTGGCGCGCGACGACGAGGGCGACGACGACGCATCCGACGCGCAGCTTTTCGTGGTGAGGTTCGTGCGCGACGCGTGCATCGTGCGCGCGGACTCGTCGGGCGCGCTCCTTCACCTGCGCGGGTACCGGCAGGCGCTGGCCCGTGCGCCGCTGCGCGAAACGCTCGCCGCCGCCTCGCTGCTGGGCAGCCGCTGGCCCGGCGACGCGCCGCTGCTGGACCCCATGTGCGGCTCGGGCACCATCCCTATCGAGGCCGCGCTGATGGCCCGCGGCATCGCGCCGGGCCTGGCGAACGCGGACCGCGAGCCGCGCCGCTTCGCCTTCCAGGAGTGGCCGGACGCCGACCCCGCCGCCTGGAGCCGCGTGGTGGAGCGCGCCCGCGACGCCATCCGCCCCGCCGCCCCCGCCCCCATCCAGGGCTCCGACCGCGACGCGGGCGCCATCGAGGCCGCCACGTCCAACGCCGCGCGCGCTGGCGTGCTGGACGACCTCGCCCTCGCCGTCGCGCCCGTCTCGGCCATCGATCCCCCGGCGGGCCGCGGCTGGATCGTCACCAACCCGCCCTACGGCGTGCGCGTGGGCGAGACGGAGGCGCTCCGCAACCTGTACGCGGCGCTGGGCCACGCCGCCCGCCAGCGCGCCCCCGGCTGGACGCTGGCCCTCCTCTCCGCCGAAGCCCGGCTGGACGCTCAGGTGGACGTCCCCTTCGCCGACGCCTTCCAGACGCGCAACGGCGGCATCCCCGTGCACCTGGCGGTGGGGACGGTGTAAGGGGCGGGCCCCCACCCCCCCACCCCCCGGCCCCCTCCCCCGCGTGCGGGGGAGCGTAGGGGAGGGGGAGAACTGCTCGCGGCGAGCAGGGTTGGCGCGTGCTGATGGAAGGCCCTCACCCCCCGACCCCCTCTCCCATAAATGGGCGAGGGGGCGATTTCCATGCTTGGGTGCGGTGCCGAGCGGGCAGCGGAGCCGCGGCCCAGGCGAGGGGCGGGTCACGACCGATAAAGAGATTGCGCCCCGTCCCCTGCTCGCCGCACGCGAAGTAGTCCCCTCTCCCAGGGCAGTTACTGGGAGAGGGTGGCAGCTGTAAGCTGCCGGGTGAGGGCCCGTCCCAAGTACACGTTGTACATACACTTGGCGCGCCGGGGGTGGCCTGGTACTTGCCTGATTCACGGGGGCAACCTGTGCGGAGGGTACGACCATGGGAGTCCGGGTGTTCGCGGATGCGGAGGGGAACAACTGGCAGGCGTGGGAGGTGGAGCCGGATGGGGCGGTGCCGCTGTTCTCGGCCGACACCGGCCACGCGTGGCTCTGGTTCGAGTCGGGCCGCGACCAGCGCCGGCTACCCGACCCGCCGTCCGGGTGGAGCGATTGGCCGGACGAGGCACTCGACCGGCTACGGCACGCCGCGCAGCCCGCTTCCCCGTATCCGCATCCCTGAGAAGAGGCACTGGAACTTCATGGTTCCGGTGCCTTCGTGTTTCCGCCCTCCGCACGCAAACTTTTCCCGATCGCGCAACGTCGGCGCCCCCGGAGGGCGGCGCGGCGGTGTGCTCGCGGGCGTAAGCCGGTGCGCGCGCTGTACATGGCGACGGGGTGCGCGGGCGGCACACGGCTGGCATCACGGCCGGGAGCGGGGCGTCGTGGCGCCGCGCCGGGCACTTCCGTTCGGCTTGCGGGGGGCACGGGGGCGGATTACTCTGTAACCGTCCCGCGCATATCGACGTCCAGCCGCACCCCGGCGCCCGGCTCCCGCCGCGCGCCCGGCATACCCGCGCAGCACCGCCTGCCCGCGCGCCACCTCCCGAGGTCCCGTGAGATCGTCACTCGTCCTTGCCGCGTTCGGCCTCGCCGCCGCCGCACCCGTCGCCGCACAGCAGCAGCCGCCCGCGCAGGAGCGGGTGCACGTTGTCCGCCCCGGCGACACGCTGTGGGAGATCGCCCGCTCGTACCTGAGCGACCCCTTCCTGTGGCCCGAGATCTTTCGCCTCAACACGGACGTGGTGCAGGACCCGGCGCGCATCTACCCGGCCGAGCGCCTGGTGCTGCCCGGCGGCGCCGGCGCCGCGGACGAGGGTGCGCCGCGCGACGGGCGCACGGTGTTCTATCCGAACAACGAGGCGGAGGACCGGCAGATCATCGGCGCCAGCACGGAGCCGTACCCGGTGGTCACCCAGGGCGACTTCTACCGCGCCTCGTTCGTGGCTCCCGACGCCGAAGTGACCGCCATGGGCCGCCTGGCCGAGGTGGTGTCGCCCACCGAGGTGGCGCTGGACCGGCAGCCGGGAATCCATCCGTACGATAAGGTGTACGTAGCGCTGGCGCCGGGTGTGGAGGCCCAGGTGGGCGACCGGGTGCACTTCGTGCGGCCCGCGCGCGACCTGCGCCCCGCCGGCCGCGTGTGGGAGTCCACGGGCGTGGCCACGGTGGCCGCCGTGGAAGACGGGGTGGCGACGGCGGTGATGGTGCGTATCTTCGACGAGGTGCGGCCGGGCGACGTGGCCATGCTCGCGGCGCGCTTCGCGGTCCCCGCCGGGGTGCGGCCCGTGGCGGCCACCGGGCTGCAGGGGCGGATCCTGGGGTTCGAGACGGCGCACCCCATCGTGGCCACGCAGGAGTACGGCTTCCTGGACGTGGGGCGCGAGGCCGGCGTGCGCGAGGGCGACGAGTTCGAAGCCTACCTCCCGCGCGAGGCGCGAAGCTGGGGGAGCCGCCCCGAGATCCGCGTGGGGCGGATGCAGGTGGTGAAGGTGACGGAGCGCACCGCCACGGTACGGATCACCTCGCTGGAGCAGCCGGCGATCCGCCCGGGGCTGCCGGTTCGCCGGATCGCACGGATGCCATGAGCCCGCGGGCTCGGCACGGCGGTCCGCGGGTTCCGGCGCCCTTCCCTTATGGGGAGGGCGCCTGCACTTTGTAGGGATACGATGACCGATCTCCTTCACCTGGCTGCCGTGGCGCTGTACGCGCTCGCCGCGGCGCTGCTGGGAATCTCGTTCGCGCGTACCCACCGGCGCCTCCCCGCCGTCGCAACCACCACGCTCGCGCTGGCGGTGGCGGCCCACGGGGCGGCGCTGGCGGCGTACATCCGCCAGTTCGGCGAGCCCCCGCTGGTGGGGCTGGCCCCGTCGCTGTCGGTGCTGGGCTTCCTGATCGCGCTGGGGTCGCTGGGCGTGGCCACGCTGGGGCGCACCGGCCCCCTCGGCCTGGTGCTGGTGCCCGTGGCCGCCGCCGTCGCCGCCGCGGCGCAGGCGGCCGGGGTGCGGCCGGACGGCGAGGCGCTGGAGTTCCGCGGCCCCTGGTTCATCCTGCACGTGGTGCTGGCGATGCTGGGGTACGCCGCGCTGGCCGTGTCGTTCGCGGCCGGGCTGATGTACCTCCTCCAGTTCCGGGAGTTGAAGAGCCGGCGCTTTGGCGCGATCTTCCGGTTCTTCCCGCCGCTGGACACGCTGGACCGCATCGGCCGCGTGGCGCTGATGGCCGGTCTCCCGCTCCTTTCCGCCGCGCTGCTCGTCGGATGGGCGTGGACGGAGCGCTTCCAGCACCCCATGGCCATCGGAAACCCCAAGATCGTGTGGGGGGTAATCAGTTGGCTCGTGTTCGTGGTGGCGCTCGCGGTGCGCGCCGGCGGGAGCCGGCAGGCGCGGCGCGGCGCCCTGGTTTCGGTGCTCGGCTTCGCGGTGGTGGTGATCTCGTACGTCCTCCTGCGCGTGGGCACCTCCACGCACACGGGCGGGTTCCTGTGATGCGGGGCTCACACAGAGACACAGAGACACAGAGAAGAGCGGAGGGCGCGTGAGCGCGCGGCTTCCGCTGCTGGTGGATGTGGGGCGGCTGCGCGTGCTGGTGGTGGGCGGCGGGGCGGTGGCGCTGCGCAAGGCGCGCGGGGTGGTGGAGGCCGGCGGGCGCCCGGAGGTGGTGTCGCCGGAGCTGTGCGGGGAGCTGCGCGAGCTGGTGGAGCGGCAGGGGCTCGCGTGGCGCGCGCGGCGGTGGCAGGCGGGCGACGCGCGCGGCTTTCACCTGGTGTTCGCCGCCACGGACCGGGCGGAGGTCAACGCGGAAGTGGCGCGCGAGGCGGAGGCGGAGCGCGCCCTGGTGAGCGTGGCCGACGACGGGGCCGGGTCGCTGGTGCACCTGCCCTCCGTCATCCGCCGCGACGACGTGACGGTGGCGTTTTCCACCGGCGGGGCGGCGCCGCTGCTGGCGCGGCGGCTCCGCGAGCGGCTGGAGGCGGTGGTCACGCCGGGGCTGGGGCGCGCCGCGCGCCGCCTGGCCACCCTGCGGGGCGAGCTGCAGAGCCGCTTCGCCCATGACGAGGAGCGCCGCCGGGCGCTCTGGTTCGATCTCATCACTCCGGAGTTCGTGGACGACGCCGTCGCGGGCCGGGACGAAGACGTGGAGCTCCGCATCGGCCGATGCCTCTCGCAGTCGTAGGAGTAAGCCACCGCACGGCGCCCATCGAGCTCCGTGAGCGGTTCGCCTTCGGGCGCGCCGAGCTTCCGGGCGCCCTCATCTCCCTGTCTGAAGACACGGGGGCGGAGGCGGTGCTGCTCTCCACCTGCAACCGCACCGAAGTCTACCTCGCCGGTCCGGACGCGGCCGACGTGGCGCACGCGGTGCTGGCGGAGCGCGTGGGGATGGCGCCCGAGGCCGCCGCGCGCCACCTGTACGTGCACCGCGACCGCGGCGCCGCCGAGCACCTCTTCCGCGTCTCGTCCGGCCTGGACTCCATGATCCTGGGCGAGCCCCAGATCCAGGGCCAGGTGCGCGAGGCGTACGCCATGGCCCGCGAAACGTCCGCTCCGTCGGGGCCAGTCGTGGGCCCGGCGCTCAACCGCCTCTTCCAGACGGCGCTGGGCGTGGGCGGCAAGGTGCGGAGCGAGACGGGGCTGGGCGTGGGCGCGGCTTCCGTGTCGTCCGCGGCGGTGGACCTGGCCAAGAAGATCTTCGGGTCGCTGAAGGGGCGGCGCGCGCTGGTGCTGGGCGCGGGCGAGATGAGCGAGACCACGCTGGAGTGCCTGCGCGCCGAGGGGGTGAGGACAGCCATCGTGGCCAACCGCACCTGGGAGCGGGCGCGGGAGCTGGCGGAGCGCTGGGGCGGCGAGGCGGTGAGGTGGGAGCAGTTCGGCTCCGCGCTGGCGGGGGTGGACATCGTCATCTGCTCCACCGCGGCTCCTCACCCCGTGCTCACCCGCGAGCGGCTGCGCCAGGCCCTCCCCCACGGCGCCGCGCGGCCGCTGTGCATCATCGACATCGCCCTCCCGCGCGACGTGGAGCCGGAGGTGGGCGAGGAGCCCAACGTCTTCCTCTACGACATCGACGACCTGCAGGCCATCGTCTCCGGCAACCTGGACCGGCGCCGCGCCGAGCTCCCCGCCGCCGAGCAGATCGTGGGCGCCGGCGTGGAGGACTTCTGGAGCTGGTACTCGTCGCTGGCCGTGGTGCCCACCATCCGCGCGCTGCGCGACCACGGCGAGCGCGTGCGCAGGGCGGAGGTGGAGCGCGCGCTCCGCTCGCTCCAGCACCTGTCGCCGGGCGACCAGCAGGCCATCGACGCGCTCACCCGCTCGCTCCTCAACAAGCTGCTCCACGCTCCCACGGTGCGCCTGCGCCAGGCCGCCGGCGACGGACGTGGCACCGGCGTGCTGGACACGGCGCGCTACCTGTTCGAGCTGGAGCCGGACGGCGCTCCCCACGAAGACTGACCCACCGGAATGATCATCCAGACCGAGCACAGCGAGTTCGCCACCGCGTGGGAGATGGTGGCGAAGGGCACCGCCTCCACGCAGATCATCATGGCCGTGCTGGCCATCCTCTCGCTCGCCTCGTGGGCGGTGATCGTGTGGAAGATCCTGCAGTTCCGGCGTCTCAAGGGCGAGAGCCACACCTTCATGCGCCGCGTGGGCGGGGCCGAGACCACGGACGACGCCTTCCACGCCGTCACGACGATGGAGGCGTCGCCGTTCACGCGCCTCTTCCAGCGCGGGCTGGGCTTCTTTCGCGAGATGAGGCCCGGCGCGGCGCGGGCGGGCACCGAGGTGCGCGGCCTGTCGCCCGCCCAGCTCGAGGTGCTGCGCATCGTGCTGGAGAAGGAGGAGGGCGAGGAGCGCGACGACGCGGCGCGCGGGGTGGGGTGGCTGGCCATCATCGCCACCGTGTCGCCCCTGCTGGGGCTGCTGGGCACGGTGATCGGGGTGATGAACTCGTTCATGGGCGTGGCGCGCGAGGGCTCCAGCAGCATCAGCGTGGTGGCGCCGGGCGTGGCCGAGGCGCTGATCGCCACGGCGGGCGGGCTGGTGGTGGCCATCCCCGCGGCGATGGCCTACAACTACCTCACGGGGAAGCTTAACGACTTCATGGGCGAGCTGGAGGGGATCAGCAGCGAGCTGATCGCGACGCTGGCCCGCGAAGGGCGCATCTAGTGCCCCGCCGTCGCGGCCGCGGGCGCGGACACGACCTTGGCTACAGCGCCGAGATCAACGTCACCTCGCTGGTGGACGTGGTGCTCACGCTGCTCGTCATCTTCATCATCACCGCCCCCATGATGCAGGGCGGCGTGGAGGTGAGCATCCCCCGCGCGCAGACGCAGTCCGTGGCCTCGTCCGAGGGCGTGGTGGTGTCGATCGACAAGTCGGGCGGCATCTACGTGGGGCAGGCGGCGGTGCGGTGGGAGGAGTTCAACACCCAGTTCCCCGCCATCGTCAAGGAGCGCGGCGCGGACAACGTGTACCTGCGCGCGGACGAGGCGGTGCCGTACGGCCGCGTGCTGCAGGTGCTGGGTGCCATGAAGGGCGCCGACGTGGCCACCGTGGGCCTGATCGCCGAGCCGGAGACCCCGGCGGGCGGGAGGCCGTAAGCGGATGTGGGGACGGCGGCAGCGCGAGCGGGGACGCCCCGGCGCGGCGGTGATCGCCTCCGTGGCGATCCACGTGGGCCTCGTGGCCCTGGCCGCGCTCACCGCCACCGGCGGCCCCGCGCCCGCCAAGAAGGTGACGGTCTACAGCGTCGGCATCGTCTCCCCCCCGCCCACGGCGCTGGGCGAGCCCCCGGCGGAGGAGCCGGCACCCAACGTGGGCGGCCCCGCTCCCGCCGGCGTCCCCGCCCCCGCGCCGCCGGCCGAGCCCGAGCCGGCCGCCAAGGCCACGCCGACTCCGCCCGCGCCGGCCCCGAAAGCCGCGCCGGTCCCGCCCACGCCGGCACCGAAGGCCACGCCTCCGCTCCGCGAGCCCACGCCCAAAGCGCCTCCCGTGCGCGAGCCGACGCCGAAAGCCGCGACTCCGCGCGAGCCCGCACCCAAGGCCACGCCGCCCCGCCGCGAGCCCGCAAAGGCGGCCGAGCCGGCGTCCAAGGCGAGCACGCCGGCCACGGGCACGACGCGCCCCGGCGCCGCCACGCCCGCGCGCCCCAACGCGGCGGGGAACCCGCGCACCGCGCCCAAGCAGGACGCGCCGGCCGCGGGCGGGAGCAGCACCGGAGCGGGGAGCGGGCCGCGCAGCGCGGGGCAGGGGACGCGCGGGGCGGCCACGGGCCGCAACCCGGACGCGAACTCCGCGGGCGGTGAGGGGTTGAACATCCGCACGGCGGGCATCCGCTGCCCGTCGCAGGAGTACTGCAACAACATCCCGCGCCAGGTGCGCCGCTTCTTCCGCCGCCCCGAGGGGAACGCCGGCGCCGCGGACGTGTGCTTCACCGTGTTCCGCGACGGAACGGTGGACGACGTGCACGTGGAGCGGCAGCGCGGCGGCGGGATCGCCTTCCGGATGGCGCTGATCGAGTCCGTGGAGCAGGCCGCGCTGCGCAAGGCGTTCGGGCCCATCCCCGCAGAGTTCAACCGCGAGTCGCTCCCGCTGTGCGTGGAGATGGCTCCCAACTCCCAGTGACCGAGTGAAACGACTGGCCTCACACAGAGACACAGAGGCACGGAGATGAGGCGCCTACTGGGCCTCGTCGCCCTCCTCGCGGTGGCCGCCCCGGCCGCGGCGCAGGACTCCACCACCGTGGTGCGGCTGCGCGCCACGTACGAGGTGGGCGACCTGTCCGGCTTCGTGGTTCTGCCGTTCGCGGGCGGGGGGGAGCTGGCGGAGGCCGCCGCCGCCTCGGCGGAGATCGTGAGGCGCGACCTGGACTTCAGCGACCAGTTCAAGATGGCGGAGGCCGCCGGCGCCCGACCGGGCGAGCCGCTGAACCTGGGGCTGTGGCGCGAGCGCGGTGCGGACTGGGTGCTCACCGGCACCCTGACCGCGCGCGGGGGCGGCAGCACGCTGCGCCTGGCCCTGCACGACGCCGTGTACGGGCAGAGCAAGGGCGAGGGGAGCTTCGACCTTCCCGCGCCGGGCGACCGCCGCTTCCGCATGGCCGTGCACGCCGCCGCCGACGCGGTGGTGCGCTGGGCCACGGGCGAGGCGGGGATCGCGGCCACGCGCATCGCCTTCGTCACGCAGGGGCGCGGCTCCAAGGAGATCTACCTGGTGGACTCGGACGGGGAGAACGCCACGCGCGTGACCTCCGACGGCTCCATCGCCCTCTCGCCCGCCTGGTCGCCGGACGGCGGGCGCATCGCGTACACGTCGTACCGCGGCGGCGTGCCCGCGCTGTACGAGCGCGACCTGGGGACGGGCACGGACCGCGTGCTTTCCCAGCGCGATGGGCTCAACATCACCCCCTCGTACGCGCCGGATGGCCGCACCGTGGCGTTCGCCGCCAGCGTGGCGGGCAACACCGAGGTCGCCAGCGTGGGCGCGGGCGGATTCCGCGCGCACACCTCCGGCCGCCGCTCGGACTCGCTCTCCCCCAGCTTTTCGCCGGACGGAGCGCGCATCGCCTTCGTGTCCGACCGCCTGGGCGAGCCGCAGATTTACGTGATGAGCGCGGGCGGCGGCGAGGCCCGGCTCGTATCGGACTACACGTACGGCAACCGCGGCTACAGCACCTCGCCGGACTGGGCGCCCGTGGGCGGGCGCATCGCCTTCCACACGCGGGTGGGCGGCGCGCACCAGATCGCCATGGTGGAGGCGGACGGCAACCGGCCGCGCCTGCTCACCAGCGGCAACCGCAACGAGGACCCGAGCTGGGCTCCCGACGGGCGCCACCTGGTGTTCGCGTCGCCGGACCGCGACGGGGGCGGGCTGTTCGTGCTGGACACCAAGACGGGGCGCGTGAGGAAGCTGATCGGCGGGCGCGGGCACGGGCTGCCCGACTGGTCGCCGGTGCTCGTGCGCGCGGCGGGGCGGTGATGGCCTCACACAGAGGCACGGAGACACAGAGAAAGGACGAAGAGCCTAGCTGGGGCCGGCGCCTGCTGTGGGGGGTGTACGGGCTGCTGGCGGGGTACGCCGTAGGGATCCTGCTGTCGCTGGCGCTGCTGAGCCTGGCGGGTCCGTACGTCGCCCAGTTCGTCTTCCGGGTGATGGCGTACGGGTTCATCTTCGCCGGGATCGACTACGCGGGGCAGCGGCGGCACTGGCGCCGGGCGCTGCTGCGCGGCTTCGGGCTCGGCGCCGCCATCGCCATCCTCCGCGCGGTCCTGGGCTTCCTCTAGGTTGCGGGCGAATAAATTCGCTGCAACAACCACACGAAGTCCGCCTGCGCGGACTGGGCCTGCGGCCCGAACGGCAAACCGGTAGTCCCCGGAGGGGGACTTCGTGTGGTCGTTGCTGCGGTCTCAACCGCCAGACTGGCGCGGACCGCCGCCGCGCCCCAACGTTCCGCCTCGCACCTTTCGGTTCCAGGAGAGATCCACGATGAAGCTTCGCCACGCCGTCACCCTCGCCCTCATCCCGCTCGCGATGGGCGCCTGCCGCAAGCGCCCCGCCGCCGCCGGGCCCACCCCGGGCGCGGACAGCACCGCGGCGGGAGCCACCACCGGCAGCGACGCCGCGCGCGCGGACTCCATCCGCCGGGCCAACGACGCACGGCTGCGGGAGGAGCAGGAGCTGATCGAGCAGCGGGGGCGCGAGGCGTTGCTGGCGCCCGTGCGCGAGGCGCTCACCGAGATCATCTACTTCGAGTACGACAGCGACGAGATCCGCGGCGAGGCGGAGGAGCGGCTGCGCGCCAAGGCGGAGATCCTGCGCGCCAACCCCACGGTGCGGCTGCGCATCGAGGGGCATGCGGACCAGCGCGGCTCCACCGAGTACAACCTGGCGCTGGGCCAGCGCCGCGCCGAGGCCGTGAAGGCGTGGCTGGGGGCGTACGGCATCGAGGCAGCGCGCTTCACCACCCTGTCGTACGGCAAGGAGCGCCCGCTGGACGACGCGGACGGCGAGACCGCGCTGGCGCGCAACCGCCGGGCGGAGTTCGCCATCGCGGGCGGGCGCATCACCACCGCGCCGGGAGGCGCACGATGAGGCGCGCGGCGCTGGCCGTGCTCGCGCTGCCCCTGCTGGGCGGGTGCCTGGCCACGCAGCGCGACATCCGGGAGCTGCGCACGCAGATGCAGGCGGACCGCACCAGCCAGGAGACGCTGCTGCGCGACGTGCTGCGCCGCAACCAGGCGCTGCTGGACTCGCTCACGGACCAGAACGTGCGCCTGCGCGGCGACGTCTCCACGCGGCTGGTGGCCATCGAGCGGCAGTTGGTGCAGATCCAGGAGCTCACGGGGCAGGGGCAGCAGCAGCTCACGCAGCTCCGCCAGCAGCTCGCCCGCCGCGAGGAGGAAGCCCGCCGCGCCGAGGCCGCCGCCGCCCAGGCGCGCAGCACCGCCCAGGCGGACAGCGCGGACGACGCGCCGGCCGCCGGCCCCGGCGAGGAGCCCTCCGGCGGGGCGCAGGAGATGTACGACGCGGCGCTGGGGGCCTTCCGCCGCGGCTCCATGAACGCGTCGCGCGCGGGGTTCGAGGAGTTCCTGCGCGCGGCCCCGGGCCACCCCCGCGCGGCGGACGCGCAGTTCTACGTGGGCGAGACGTACGCGCAGGGGAGGAATCTGGAGCGGGCCATCGAAGCGTATGGCAAGGTGGTGGACACGTATCCCACCTCGCCGCGCGCCCCGGCGGCGCTGCTGCGCGTAGGGCGGCTGGAGGCGGGGCGGGGAAACCGCACGCAGGCGCGCGCACGCTTCAACCGCATCATCGCGGACTACCCGCGCAGCCCCGAGGCCGCCGACGCGCGCCGGGAGCTGGCGGGTACGCCGCGCACCTGACGGGGCGCCGGTGCGCTGCCCCTTCTGCCATCACGGCGACGACCGCGTGGTCGACTCGCGCACCAGCCGCGAGGGCCGCGCCGTGCGCCGCCGGCGGGAGTGCCTGCGCTGCAGCCGGCGCTTCACCACGTACGAGTACATCGAAGAGCGCCCGCTCACCGTGCACAAGCGCGACGGCGAGTCCGAGCCGTACGACCGGCGCAAGCTGCTGCTCAGCATCCAGATCGCCTGCGCGAAGCGGCCCATCACCCCGGCCGAGATCGACACGCTGGTGGAGGCGATCGAGCGGGAGCTTGATCACCGCGAGGAGGCGGAGGTCACCTCCGAGGAGCTGGGGGAGATGGTGATGGAGCGGCTGCGCTCGCGCGACCACGTGGCGTACGTGCGCTTCGCCTCCGTCTATCGCAACTTCCAGGACCCGGAAGAGTTCTCGCGCGAGCTGCGCGACCTGGCGGAGCGCGAGGCGCAGACGCAGGTGCGCCGCTTCCAGCGCGAGCTGCCGCTGCAGCCGGACGAGGAAACCGGGGCGGCGGGCGCGGGGTAACAGCCATCTCACACAGAGGCACGGAGACACAGAAAGAACTCTCCTCCGTGTCTCCGTGCCTCTGTGTGAGAATTCAATCGCCAACGGAGCACGATGCTGAGACGGAAGTCGCCGGTGGGTGACGAGATGCCCTTTCTGGACCACCTGGAGGAGCTGCGCTGGCGTCTGCTGTGGAGCCTGCTGGCCGTGGTGGTGGGGGCGGGGATCGGCTTCCTGCTGGTGATGAAGCTGAACGTGCTGGGGCTGCTCATCAAGCCGGTGGAGCCCTTTCTGGGCGGGGGGAAGCTCAAGTACCTGAGCCCCACCGAGCCCTTTTTCATCACGGTGAAGCTGGCGATCGTGGTGGGCTTCCTGCTGGCCTCGCCCATCGTGGTGTACCAGGTGTGGGCGTTCTTTGGGCCGGCGCTGCTCCCCAACGAGAAGCGGGTGATCGTGCCCGCGCTGTACATGGGGCTGGTGCTCTTTGCGATGGGGGTGTACGCCGCGTACACGGTGGTGCTCCCCATGACGCTCAAATTCACCATGGGCTTCCAGACGGAGGCGCTGGAGCAGTCCATCACGGTGGGGCCGTACCTGGACGTGGTCACGCGCACGCTGCTGGCCTTCGGCGCGGTGTTCGAGCTTCCGGTGGTGATCCTGATCCTGTCCGCGCTGGGGCTGGTGACCCCGGAGTTCCTCGCGGCCAAGCGCAAGCACGCCATCCTGATCATCACCGTGCTCTCGTCTCTGCTCACCCCGGGCGACGTCATCACGCTCACGCTGATGATGATGGTGCCGCTGCTGGTCCTCTACGAGTTCAGCATCATGCTCTCGCGCATGGTGTCGCGCCGCAGGATCGCCGCGGCGGCCGCGGAGGCGTGAAGAATCGGTGAGGGCGCGGCGCGGGCGGTTCCGCTCCGCCGCGCCCGCATCCACATTTCTGGCTGTACCCTTTCGCGGATTCGCGTGAAACATAGAGCAGTCGTTCTCTCGTGCGCCGCCCTGGCGGCGCTCTCCATCCCCGTGCTGCGGGCCGCGACCGGCCCCCAACGGCCCGGTTGGGCCGTCGCGCGTCCGTTCGCCGCGCTGGACACGGTGCCCGCGCTGCGCCGCGACACCACGCCGCGCCCGCGCCCGGCCCGCGACACCTCGCGCACCGCCCGCGACACGGCCCGCACGGACAGCGCCCGCCAGCGCCCCCCGGCCCCGGCCGACACGCTGGTGGACCGCCTCCTCCAGCTCGAGGGGTACGTGCCCGTGGAGTACGCGGGCGACAGCGCGCAGTTCACGGGCGCGGACCGCACGCTGCGCCTGCGCGGCGACCCGCAGGTCACGCGCGAGGGGCGCACCCTCGCCGCGCGCGACTCGCTGGTGTACCAGGAGGGGTCCAGCACCGTGGCCGCGTACGGCAAGCCGCGCGTGTCCGGCGGGCAGGAGGAGCCCATCGTGGGCGAGACGATGTTCTACGACCTGGACCGCCAGCGCGCCTCGGTGCAGGGCGCGCAGACCAAGATCAACGAGAACGGCACCTGGCTGGTGCGCGGCGACGTGACCTCCGAAGAGCAGGGGAAGAGGATCTACGCGCGCGGCAGCGAGTTCACCTCGGACGACCGGCCGGAGCCCGCGTACCACTTCAAGGCGGACCGCATCATGGTGGTGCGCAACCGCATCCTGGTGGGGCGCCCGGCGTACCTGTACTTCAAGAACGTGCCGGTGATGGCGCTCCCCTTCATCGTGCAGGACCTGGAGCGGGGGCGGCGCAGCGGCTTCCTGATCCCCCAGTTCGAGCTCAACGACATCTTCCGCACCCACTCGGCCGGGGCCAACGACCGCGGCACGGGGCGCGAGATCAGCAACATCGGCTACTACTTCGCCCTCAACCCGTACATGGGCGCCTCCATCGCGGGCGGGTGGCGCAGCGGCACGTACACCAGCGTGGCGGCCAACCTGGACTACCGCTGGCGCCGACGCTTCCTGGACGGGAGCTTCGGCCTGGTGGCGTACAACCGCATCGACGAGAGCTTCACCTACACGCTCAACGGGCGCACCTCCTGGCAGCCCACGGAGCGCACCTCGCTCAACGCGTCGCTGGACTTCGCCAAGAGCACGCAGTTCGAGCGCAACCGCACCGTGGACCCGTTCCGCCAGACGCAGGACCTCAACTCGTCGCTCGCCCTCACGCGGCGGCTGGACTGGGGGAACTTCTCCACCACGGTCTCGCGGCGGCAGTCGCTGGCCAACGACGACGTGACGCTCACCCCCAGCCTGGGGCTGACCATCGAGCCGATCACCTTCTTCCCGGCCGCCTCGGCCGACGACCGGCGCTGGTACAACGACGCCACGCTCACGCTGGGCTTCAACGGGTCCGGCAGCTCCTTCACCTCGGGCGACCCCTTCCAGCGCCGCCCGGGGCAGGACCAGTACTCGTTCAACACCAGCCCCACGCTGCAGTTCGGCGACCTGGGGCTCAGCACCTCGCTGCAGTACCAGTTCGAGCGCACGGACTCGCTCCCGGCGCTGGACACGGCCGGGGTGGGGATCGACCTGCCGATCCCCGGCGGGCTGCGGCCGCTGGGCGGGCGCACGCGCGAGACGCTCAACCTCACCGCGAGCACGGGCTACCAGATCGCGCTGATCGGCTCCACGCGCCTCACCCCCACCATCTCCCTCCAGCAGCGCTACATCCGCGCGGACACGCTGGTGACCCCGGGCGACACCGTGGGCGGGGTGGGGCTGGACTCCGCGTTGAGCGGCGTGTACGGCACGATGGTGGGCGAGCCCGCGCGCATCAACTTCGGCGCGGGGCTCAGCACGGACCTGTACGGGTTCTTCCCGGGGTTCGCCGGCTACTCGGCGGTGCGCCACCACCTGCGCCCCTCGGCCAGCTACACCTTCTCGCCCGCGGCGGGCGTGGGCCAGGCGAGCCTCGCGCAGCGCCTCCTCTTCGGCGAGCAGGTGGGGCAGACGGTCAACCGCGTCTCCATCGGGCTGGACCAGACCTTCGAGGCCAAGGTGCGCACCCCGCGCCCGGTGCGCGGCGACTCCATGGCGGACTCGGCGCGCTCGCTGGGGAACGCGGCCACGCCCCAGGAGGCGCGCAAGATCACGCTGCTGGCGCTCACCACTTCGGCGGTGGGCTACTCGTTCGGGCCCCGCGACACGGTGGGCTACCGCTTCGAGACGGAGCAGGTGACCAACAGTGTGCGCTCGGACCTGCTGGGCGGGCTCACCTTCACCACGGCGCACGACCTGTTCGCGGACCGGCGGCAGGACGGGCGGGTGCAGCGCGGCGCCTTCAGCCCGTACCTGACCTCGCTCAACACGTCGTTCTCGCTGGGCGCCAACTCCGCGCTCTTCCGGCGGCTGGGCTTCGGCGGGCGGCCGGAGCAGGAGCGCACCCCGGCGGAGCAGCGCGGGCGCATGGCGGACACGGCGGGCACGCAGGCGGCGGTGCCGCCGGGCGGCGCCACCTTCACGGGGAACAACCAGCGCACCGGCGGCGGCCCCTGGAACCTGAACCTCAACTACAACCTGGCGCGCACCCGCCGCACCACGGGCGACGTGACGCCGGGGCGCTTCGAGCGCGGCGACCAGTCGCTGCAGGGCGGGCTCACCTTCTATCCTTCCAAGAACTGGGCGGTGAACTGGACGACCCAGTACTCGCTCACCTCGGGGGAGTTCGCGGCGCACTCGCTGCACTTCAAGCGCGACCTGTACCGCTGGGAGGCGAACTTCGACTTCAGCCGCGCGCCCAACGGGAACACGTCGTTCGGGTTCCGGGTGCACCTGATCGACCTGCCGGACCTGAAGGCGGACTACAACGAGCGGGACCTGGGGATCGACAGGCCGGCGGGGAGCGAGAACCGTAGGCCGGCGGTGAATCGCACGGAGCGGTAAAAGAAGGGGCTCACACAGAGGCACAGAGGCACAGAGAGAAAGGCTCTCGGTGCCTCTGTCCTGTTGTCAGGACAGAGGTTTTCCATGGGGGCGGACAAGGCGGGCGGGGGGCGTTTGGGGGATAAGGGGGCAAGGTGTTGGGGTGCAATGGGTTGAGGAAAGGCGTGCGGAGCGGAACGGGCGTTGCCCCTGGGGAGGGCGGCACCCGACGGTACCGCACCCTCCAGCACCACACGGCCATGCGCACCTCTTTACGCATCACCGCGCTCGCGGCGCTCCTGCTTACCGCTGCGTGCGACGACGACACCATTTTCGTGGGCGACCGCCTGGACGCACCGGAAGACCTGAGCGCGCAGTATGCGTGGGTCTTCGAAGGGTTCACCTCGTCCGGGCAGCCGGTGGGGTACCCGGCCGTGGACCTCACCTGGTACCCGGCGGCGAGCTGGAACTACGAGCCCTTTCGCGTCTACGGACGGCGGCCGGGCGACTCCGGGTTCACGCTGATCGCCACGGTCACGTCGTGCACCGAGAACGGGTGCACGTACCGCGACCGCAACGTGCAGCCCAACGCCAGCTACCAGTACTACGTCGCCACCGCGGACGAGGAGTTCGACGAGGAGGCGCCGAGCTCATCCGTGTCCGCGTACGTGGCGCCCTCCAACACGCCCGTGGCGCCGCGCATGGACGCGCCGGTGGGGCTGGACAGCGCCGTGTACCTGCGCTGGACGGACACGGGCAACGGCGCCAACGTCAGCCGCTACCGCGTGTACCTCACGCGCATCAACGACCGCGCGGACTACCTGTACCCGGCCGGCGAGTCTGACGGCGACGGCTACGTGGACCTGAGCGCCCGCAACGGCGCCGTGTACGGCTACCGCGTGGCGGCGGTGGACACGCTGGGCCGCGTGAGCGCGCTCAGCGCCGAAGTCACCGCCGTCGCGCGCCCCGACCGCACCTCGGAGCTCGTCTACGCGCTGAGCGACAACGCGGCGCAGAGCGGCTTCCGCTTCAACGTGCAGGGCGCCACGGCCGGCGTGGTGAGCGGTACCGCCTCTGACGCGCACTGGCGCCTGGAGCGCGACGGGAGCGGGTGGCGGATGGTGCCGCTGAACGGCGCGCGCATCGTGGACGCCGGGCGGACCACGGCGCTGGCGTGCGGGCCGGGAGCGGGGCCGGAGTGCGTGGCCGTGACCCGCGCGCCCACCGCGGGCTACGCCACCACGCCGGTCGCCCTCTCCCCGGAGAGCAGCTACGTGATCGCCTTCAACGGCAGCGGCGGCACCACCCACTACGGTGTGGTGCGCGTGCAACTGCTGGGGAGCGACCAGCAGAACCGCTCGCTGATGGTGTTCGACTGGGCCGTGCAGCTCATCGCCAACGAGCCGCGACTCGACCGCCGCTGATCCTTTTAGCTCACACAGAGACACGGAGGCACGGAGAACGACGCTGTTCTCCGTGCCTCTGTGTCTCTGTGTGAGCCAAGGGGTTGGCCGCCCCGCCGCCGCCGCCTTATGTTGAGGGCCCCCACCCCACACTTCCTGGCGGAGCTTTCCCGTGCGGCAGCGGATCGAGATCGACGGCGACACCCTTACCCTCGAAGACATCGAGCGCGTGGCCACCGACACCTCTGTGGAGGTCGCGCTGGCCCCGGGCACGGAGGAGCGCATCCTCCGCTCGCGCGCCGTGGTGGACGCGGCCGTGCGCGACGAGCGCGTGGTGTACGGGATCACCACCGGCTTCGGCCGCCTCGCCGAGACGGTGATCCCCGTGGAGCGCGTGGAGGAGCTGCAGCTCAACCTCATCCGCAGCCACGCGTGCGGCGTGGGGCCCGCGCTCCCCCGCGCCGAGACGCGCGCCATCACCCTGCTGCGCGCCAACGTGCTGGCGAAGGGCTTCTCCGGCGTGCGGCCGGAGGTGGTGCACGCGCTGGTGGCGCTCCTCAACCACGGCATCCACCCCGTGATCCCCGAGCAGGGCTCCGTGGGCGCCTCGGGCGACCTGGCGCCGCTCTCCCACCTGGCGCTCGTGCTGCTGGGCGAGGGCGCCGCCGAGGTGGGGGGCGAGGTGATCCCCGGGGCGGAGGCGCTGCGCCGGGCGGGGCTCTCGCCGCTGCGGCTGCAGGCCAAGGAGGGGCTCGCGCTCAACAACGGCACACAGGTGATGGCGGGGATCGGCGCGCTGCTGCTGCGCGGGGCCGAGCGGGCGGTGGAGACGGCGGAGGTGGCCGGGGCGATGTCGCTGGAGGCGCTGCGCGGCACGCCGGATGCCTTCCACCCCGCCATCCAGCGCGCCCGCCCCCACCCCGGCCAGGCCGCCAGCGCCGAGCGCCTGCGCGCCCTGCTTGCCGGGAGCGAGATCCGCGAGAGCCACCGCCACGACGACCCGCGCGTGCAGGACGCGTACTCGCTGCGCTGCATGCCGCAGGTGCACGGGGCCGCGCGCAACGCCTTCGCCTACATCGGCCAGGTGCTGGAGACGGAGTGCAACAGCGCCACCGACAACCCCCTCGTCTTCCCCGACGAGGGCGAGGGCGGGCTGGTGGTCTCGGGCGGCAACTTCCACGGGCAGCCCGTGGCGCAGGTGCTCGACCTGCTGGCCATCGCGCTGGCGGACCTGGCCTCCATCTCCGAGCGCCGCATCGAGCGCCTGGTGAACCCCGACCTTTCGGGCGACCTCCCCCCCTTCCTTACCGACGACCCGGGCGTGTGCAGCGGCTTTATGATCGCGCAGATCACGGCCGCGGCGCTGGTCAACGAGTGCAAGACGCTCTCGCACCCCGCCAGCGTGGACTCCATCCCCACGGGCGCCAACAAGGAAGACCACGTATCCATGGGGATGACCTCCGCCCGCAAGGCGCGCCAGGTGCTCCGCAACGTGGAGACGGTGCTGGGGATAGAGCTTCTCTGCGCGGCGCAGGGGCTGAAGTACCGCGAGCCGCTGCGCCCCGGCCGCGGCGTGGAGCGCGCCTACCGCCTCTTCCGCGAGCGCATCCCCGTGCTCACCGCCGACCGCGTCCTCGCGCCCGACATCGAGACGGCGGCGGAGATCGTGCGCGAGGGTGCGATGGCGGAGATGTGGCGGTAGCGGGGTAGAAGAGGACACTCGTACCGATTTGGCGATCCGCGGCACGGCCGGTGCCCGGAAGGCGGCTCATCCATCTGAGGAGGATTCACATGGCGACGAAGCCCGCTTTCCAGCACTGGAGCTATGCCGAGTTCGAGCGTCTCCCCGACGACGGCAACCGCTACGAAGTCATCGCGGGGGAACTGGTCGTGAGCCCCTCTCCGCGTCCGAGACACCAGCGCGCCGCGGTACGGCTGACATCCGCGCTCGAGGTTTTCACGCAGGCGCACGGCCTCGGTGAGGTGTACGCGGCCCCTACCGACGTGCTCCTTGCGGATGGCGACTACCTGGTGCCGGACGTGGTGTTCGTGCGGCGGGATCGCGCCGCGATCGTTTCGGAGCGTGCGATCGAGAGCGCTCCCGACCTCGTCGTCGAGGTGATCTCGCCCTCCACGGCGCTGCTCGACCGCGGGATCAAGCGCGAGAGGTATGCGCTCTACGGGGTGCCGCTCTACTGGGTCGTGGATGTAGACCTGCGCCAAATCGAGGTCTACCGGCTCGCGGAAAGCCCGGATGAGCCGGTCGAGGTCGCGACCGACACGCTGACCTGGCAGCCGGTGGAGGGCGGCCCGTCGCTCACGCTTTCGGTGCGGCACATCGTGGGCGTGGCAGCAGACGCATAGCCACATGGCTACTCAGTGTGCGCGTACCGCGTAGAAAGGGACCGGTATCTCGATTCGGGGATCCGCGGCACGGCGGGTGCCCGGAAGGCGGCTCATCCATCTGAGGAGGATTCACATGGCGACGAAGCCCGCTTTCCAGCACTGGACCTATGCCGAGTTCGAGCGTCTCCCCGACGACGGCAACCGCTACGAAGTCATCGCGGGAGAGTTGGTCGTGAGCCCCAGCCCGGACTTCTCTCACCAGGAGATCATCGGCCGCCTGCACGTGCTCATGCGCGTGTTCGCGGACGCGCACAAGCTCGGCCGGCTGATCGTGGGGCCGTTCGACGTGCTCTTCGCGGAGGGGGACTACCTCGTCCCGGACCTATTGTTCGTCCGGACCGATCGTACGTCGATCATCCGCAAGCGAGGAGTGGAGGGGCCGCCCGATCTGGTCGTCGAAGTACTCTCGGATTCTACGGGGTTCCGCGACCGCGGGATCAAGCGCGAGCGATACGCGCGCTACGGGGTCGCGGAGTACTGGGTGATCGATCCGCGGTCGGCGCTCATCGAGGTGTACCGGCCGCTGGTGGACGCGGAAGGTCCGACGGTGACCTCGGGGACTCTCGATTGGCAGCCGGTGCCGGGCGGGCCCACGCTCACGCTGGACCTGATGGTGCTCTTTCGCGATCTCGATTGATCTCCCGGACGACGGAGTTCGTACGCGTGGGTGCGATGGCGGAGATGTAGCGATCGCAGTGTAGAAGGAGACACCCGGCACAGTTCGGTGATCGACGGCATCCCGGGTGCGCGGGCTCATCCATCTGAGGAGGGTTCCCATGGCGACGAGGCCCGCTTTCCAGCACTGGAGCTACGCCGAGTTCGAGCGTCTTCCCGACGACGGCAACCGCTACGAGGTGATCGCGGGGGAGCTGGTCGTGAGTCCCAGCCCGGGCACGGAGCACCAGGCGATCTTCGGAGAGCTGTTCCCGCTGCTGAAGTCGTTCGTTCGTGCCCACCGGCTCGGGAACGTGCTGGCGAGTCCGACCGACGTCATCTTCGCCGAAGGTGACTACCTCGTGCCGGACCTGCTGTTCGTTCGGAGCGCGCGCAGGGAGATCATCAGCGCGCGTGGCGTGGAAGGTCCACCCGATCTGGTGGTCGAGATACTCTCGCCTTCCACCACTTTCCGCGACCGCGGGATCAAGCGCGAGCGATATGCCCTGTTCGGCGTGCCCGAGTACTGGATCATCGATCCGCGCACGCAGCAGATGGAGGTGTACCAGCTCGCGGAAGACGCATCGCACCCTTCCGCAGTGGTCACCGGCCGTTTCGATTGGGAGCCGGTTCCGGGCGGGCCAACGCTCGGTGTGGAAATGGCGGAGCTATTCCGCGGCCTCGATTGATCACACAGATAGGAGTTACGCAGTTGCCTTCAGAGTGAACTGGGGGTTGGCAAGATAAGCGCGCACCGCCTCGCGCGTGATGCTCACCTTTGCCTCGAACCAGCTCATCCGGGTGCGAATCCGGTTCCTCTCCAGGCGTAGAAAGGCACGGATGGAGAGGCCGATGTGGTTGCGCTGCGCACGGGCAGAGCGGACTTGAGCCCGCTCTACCCCGCAGAACTGCTTGAGTCCGCGGTGGTACTGCTCGATCCGCCATGCGAGATTGGCGTAGCGCTTTCGCTCCGCTTCCGACAGCGCCTCCTCGCTGGTGGCCCAGTAATCCGCGTCCTTCGCGTTTCCGTTCTTGGAATCGATCCGAAAGACGCGGATGAAGCCATAGCCCCTCAGGTGCACCCGCGCGCCTTCGGGTGAGATCAAGCACTCCGCAACCTGCCGATTTCCGGTCCCATCCGGGTTGACGTTGCGATCGTACCGCAGCCGGGTGACCCACTTCCAGCCGTAGGCACGCACCGCCTTCAGGTTGTCGAGCGCGGAGTACCAGGTGTCGAAGAGCACGCATTCAGGCTCGAACCCGCGCGTGTAGGCAACTTCCAGCATGTCGCGCAGGTGCTGGTTGTTCGTCTTGCCGTCGTTCTCTTTGTCGTAGATGCGGTAGTCCACCGGGATGAAGCGCTCGCCGTCCGTCCAGAGCAGGGTGAGCAGATTGATCCCGTCGACGACACGGTTGTGCTTGCCTGACCAGTGGCGCCGTACCAGATCCATACGCTGGGCGTACGGCTTGTCCAGCGTGGTGTCGTCGAGCACCAGCACACCCCACTTCCGCTGAACCTGGCTGCGCGCCTCCTCCCACAGAAGGGCAGGATCAGGCTCCAGCCGGTGCAACAGACGCGTAAATGCATCGTGCGCCGGCGCTTGCGCCTCACTCGCGGGCTGCACGCGGGCGGCCTCCGTGCCGCTCACCACGCGCGGACTCGCGATCAGAAACTGGATGTAGTCGCGCTCGTTCACCTTGGGTGCGTTCATGCGAACAAGGTAAGTCCATACGCACCAACTGCGTAACTCCTAACAGAGGCACAGAGCCACAGAGAGGGTTCCTCCAGGGAGGTGCGATGAGCGAACGGACAGAGATCATCGAGGGCGAGCGCTACACCAGCCCGGCCGCGACGGGTGAGCACCAGCAGATCGTGGAACGGGTCGCGAGCCTCCTGAAGCCGTTCGTGGGAGACAACCAGCTCGGCGAGGTGCTGCAGGCGCCGGTCGAGGTGACCTTTCAGGATGGCGACGCGGTTCAGCCGGACCTGGTGTTCGTCAGCGGCGAGCGGGCGCACATCGTCACGGAACGGCGCGTCGAAGCCGCGCCGGACGTGATCGTGGAGGTGGTATCGAACGCCACGTCCACGATCGACTACCAGTTGAAGCGTGCCCGCTACGCCCACTTCCAGGTGCCCGAGTACTGGATCGTGGACCCGCTGAAGCGCGAGCTGGCGATCTGGACACCCCAGAACCGGCTGCGCCCGCGCCTCTGCCTGAGCGGGGACGAGTCGTTCACCTGGGAACCGCACCCCGGCGGACCCACGCTGGCCATCCGCGTCTCCGAGCTGTGGCAGGACGCCGACTGAACAACGCTATGGCGCCCGTGTCGGATGGAATATAACGTATTGTTATATTTCGTCCCGGAGAGTCTATGTCTGGTGAAGCGTACAACCGCATTTACGAGATCGCCGCTGACCAACACGGATATGTCACGACGCGTCAGGCACGTGAAGCGGGGGTGAGCACAATGGCGCTGGTAATGATGGAGCGGCGCCAGACCATTGAGAGGGTCAGCTTTGGTGTGTACCAGCTTGTCCAGTTCCCGGTAAGCCCGCTTGCCGAGTACATGGAGGCGAGCTTGTGGCCCGCCGGGGTGGTAGGGATCATCTCGCACGAATCGGCACTTGCGCTGTACGGTATTTCGGACAGCAATCCTGACCGCATTCACCTCACGGTTCCGCCCGGTCACCGTATCCGGCGGCGCCCGCCGAGCCGGCTTCGTCTCCACGTTGCGGACGTTCACCACAACGACGTGGATCTCTTTGACGGGATTCCAGTGACACGGGTCGAGCGCACCATACGGGACTGCCTCGCCGCCCATGTCGGCGGTGAGATCTTGGAGCAGGCGATCAGCGACGCTGAGCGCGAGGGGTTCCTCTCATCGCGTGATGCGGAGCGCATCCGCGGCGAACTCGGTTATCCCGCGCCATGACCCGACGGAAGCCACCGCGCTCCGCCCGCATTCTCAATCAATGGGTGGACGCGTACGCGCGCCAACTGGAGCAGCCACCCTCGCGCGTGCGGAACTGGGTGTCGCACATGATCCTTGGTGGGGCGCTGGAGAGAGCCGGATACGACGGGGCTGGGCGCCGGTTCACCATCAAAGGTGGTGTTGCCCTGGAGATGCGGCTGAGGCACCTCGCGCGGGCGACTCGCGACCTCGACCTCATCCTGCTCGGGGGCTCCGACCCGGCGGCAGAACTGGAGGGAGCGCTCCAGCGCGCGTACGAAGGCTTCACGTTCCGCCTGCGATCGCAGCCGGAGGTCATGCCGAACGGCGCGGTCCGGGTAGAGGTGGCGCTGCAGTACCTGGGGAAGCCGTGGGGAACGATCCAGGTAGACGTTGGCCGAGACGAGGAGGATGGAGCCGAGGTGGAACTGGTCGAAGCGGTTCCGCTCGATCCATTGGGCCTCCATGGTCCCGAAGTCCTTCCGTGTCTCTCGCTCCCGTACCATGTCGCGCAGAAGATTCATGGGATGACCCTGCCGCCCCCTCCGGGACGGCGCAACCAGCGCTTCCGGGATCTGATCGACCTCCTGTTGCTGCGCGGGTGGGTTTCGGATCATGAGGAGGTCAAGCGCGCTTGCCAGGCTGTGTTCGCCCATCGGGGCACACATGCATGGCCGCCGTTCTTCGAAGTGCCGGAGCACTGGGCCGAGCCGTTCCAGCGGATGGCGTCCGACCTGAATCTAGAGGTAGGCGATATCTACCAGGCCGCGATCGAGATTCGCCAGTTCATCAGCGAGATCGATGAAGCGGCTGACTGGGTGGCGCCGCTTCCCTCAATGGAGGGTTTGGCCGCGACGACCTGGTACTACGCGGTTGGTCCCGATGGTGCGCTTCACCGCGTTCCATCTAAAATTGGTGAGGGCTTCTTCACCGGGGCGGCCGTGGAAAACGTGGACATTCCGGCGAAGTGGCAGCGTGATCCCGGCGGTCTGGCGCTGATAGGCGTCGTGGTATACCTCCGGAATCGCAGGGCTGTATTCATCGAAGGTGTGTCGACGAAGGCGGTCGCACTCACCGATGCGGCGAGAGGAGTGCCTGTGGCCTTCGGACCAGACACCTGGGATACACTCGCTTCCGAACTCCTGGATCGAGCCAGCTCCCCACCGAGAGCCATGAACGCGCTGAGCGTCTATCTCTCGAACGTCCAGGTCACCCTTCCCTGTGTGGTGGGGCTTCTCGGAGCCGCTTCGTCACAGCAGGCGCACTGGTGGCGGATACACTGGTCGGGCGAGTGGTTCCTCTGGGATCTACAAATGAGCAGGCCAGCGTCCGGCAAGCGGAACCAGGCCAACTAACACGGTCACCGACGATGCGTGAAGCACTACCGCATCCACGCGTGGCCATCTACCCGTCCTCGTTAATATGAGCACCATCATCGAGCCCCGAGTCATCCGCGCGGCGCGCGGCACGGAGATCTCCTGCAAGGGGTGGCAGCAGGAGGCCGCGCTGCGCATGCTGATGAACAACCTGGACCCCGACGTGGCCGAGCGGCCGGAAGACCTGGTGGTGTACGGGGGCACCGGGCGCGCGGCGAGGTCGTGGGAGGCCTTCGACGCCATGGTCGCCACCCTGCGCGACCTGGCGGACGACGAGACGATGCTGGTGCAGTCCGGCAAGCCGGTGGCGGTGCTGCGGACGCACCGGCACGCGCCGCGGGTGCTGATCGCCAACAGCAACCTGGTGCCGCGCTGGGCCAACTGGGAGACCTTTCGCGAGCTGGAGCGGCAGGGGCTCACCATGTACGGCCAGATGACGGCCGGCTCGTGGATCTACATCGGCACGCAGGGGATCCTGCAGGGGACGTACGAGACGTTCGGCGCCGTGGCGCGCCAGCACTTCGGCGGGAGCCTGCGGGGGACGTGGACGCTCACCGGCGGCGTGGGCGGGATGGGGGGCGCCCAGCCGCTGGCCGTGACCATGAACGGCGGCGCCGCCCTGTGCATCGACGTGGACCCGTGGCGCATCGAGCGGCGCATCGCCACGCGCTACTGCGACCGCATGACCGCGGACCTGGACGAGGCGCTGCGCTGGACGCTGGAGGCGCGCGACCGCGGCGAGGCGCTCTCCGTGGGGCTGGTGGGGAACTGCGCCGAGGTGCTCCCCGAGCTCGTGCGGCGCGGGGTGACGCCGGACGTGCTCACGGACCAGACCAGCGCGCACGACGCGCTGGTGGGCTACCTCCCCGCCGGGCTCTCGCTGCAGGAGGGCGATGAGCTGCGCGCCCGCGACCCGGAGGAGTACCAGCGCCGCTCGCGCGCCTCCATGCGCGTGCACTGCGAGGCGATGGTGGAGATGATGAAGCGCGGCGCCGTGACCTTTGACTACGGCAACAACCTGCGCGCGCAGGCGCACGAGGCCGGCTTCGCGGACGCCTTCGCCTTCCCCGGCTTCGTGCCGGCGTACGTGCGCCCCCTCTTCTGCGAGGGGAAGGGCCCCTTCCGCTGGGTGGCGCTCTCCGGCGACCCGGAGGACATCCGCCGCACCGACGAGCTGGTGCTCGAGCTGTTCCCGGACGACGAGCTGCTCCACCGCTGGATCCGCGGGGCGCAGGAGCGGGTGGCGTTCCAGGGACTCCCGGCGCGCATCTGCTGGCTGGGGCAGGGGGCGCGCGCCAAGTTCGGCGTGGCGCTCAACGACCTGGTGGCGCGCGGCGAGGTGAAGGCGCCCATCGTCATCGGCCGCGACCACCTGGACACGGGCTCGGTGGCGTCGCCGTACCGCGAGACGGAGGCGATGAAGGACGGGAGCGACGCCATCGCCGACTGGCCGATCCTCAACGCGCTGGTGAACGTGGCGAGCGGGGCGAGCTGGGTGTCGTTCCACCACGGCGGCGGGGTGGGGATCGGCTACTCGCTCCACGCGGGCCAGGTGATCGTGGCCGATGGAACGCCCGAGATGCGCGAGCGGCTGGAGCGCGTGCTCACCAACGACCCCGGCATGGGCGTCATCCGCCACGCCGACGCCGGCTACGAGACGGCCATCGACACCGCGCGCCGCGAAGGCGTGCGCATCCCCATGCTGGAAAGGGAGGGTTGAGGCGCGGCTGGGCGGCGCTCCTCCTGCTGGCCCTGGCGCCCGCCTGCGCGCCCGTGCTTACACACGGGCCACGCGTGGAGCCGGGGCTGTTCGCGGGAAGCGCGTTGGGGCTCCTCATCGGCCAGGACACGGCGACCGCGCCGGACGTCATCACCCCCGCCTGGACGCCATACGCGCGCTACGGCTTCACGGGGAAGCCGGGCGGGGTGGCCGGTTCGCTGGCGCTCTCGGTGGGGAACGGCGTGGAGGTGGACGCGTACCTGCAGCTCCCCGCGCGCCGGGAGTGGGCGTACGGGGGCGGGGTGATGACGTCGGCCGACTACGTGATGCCGTACGTGCAGGCCGGACAGACGTTCGGCCGCGGGTACGAGGTGTACACCACGCAGGCGTACGTGCGCCGCAGCGACTTCACGGACAGCAGCGTGGGGCTGGACGGTGGGCCGAGCGAGGTGCGGCCCCGGTACTGGGCGCCTTCGCTGGCGCTGCGCCGGCGGCAGGGCTCGTTCGCCGCGTCCCTGGAGCTCACCGGCGCCGTCGGCAGCTTCGACGAGAGGCCGCCTACCTACGGCGAGCCGGCGACGCAGCCGACGATCCGCCGCCCGCTCCGCGCGCTTTCCGCCAGCGTCACCGCGGACGTCAACGTGGGGTTGTTCCTGCAGGAGCTCGCCGCCATCACCCGCCGCCCCATCCCGCGCCGGCCGCCGGGCGAGCCGTGAGAAGAGGGCTCACACAGAGGCACAGAGACACAGAGAGAAGGGCTTCTCCCATCCCCCCGCCACACCCCGCGCCGTGAACCTCGTCATCACGCAGCTTTCCAAGACCTACCCGAACGGCGTGCACGCGCTGCGCGGGATCTCGCTCGCCATCCGGCCCGGGATGTACGGGCTGCTGGGGCCCAACGGGGCGGGGAAGAGCACCCTGATGCGCATCCTGGCCACGCTGCAGGAGGCAGATTCCGGCGAGGCGCGGCTGGGGCCCATCGACGTGCTGCGCGACAAGGAGTCGCTGCGGCGCACGCTGGGGTACCTGCCGCAGGAGTTCGGCGTGTATCCCCGCTCCACGGCCGAGGAGATGCTCGACCACTTCGCGCTGCTCAAGGGGATCACGTCGAAGAGCGAGCGGCGCGACACGGTGGCCGCCCTCCTCCGCCAGACCAACCTGTGGGAGGCGCGGCGGAGGCGGCTGGACGGCTTCAGCGGGGGGATGCGGCAGCGGTTCGGGATCGCGGTGGCGCTGATCGGCGATCCGCGGCTGATCATCGTGGACGAGCCCACCGCGGGGCTGGACCCGGCGGAGCGCGCCCGCTTCCTCAACCTGCTCAGCGAGCTGGGCGAGCGCGCGGTGGTCATCCTCTCCACGCACATCGTGGAGGACGTGAGCGAGCTGTGCACGCGCATGGCCATCATCGAGCGCGGCTCCATCCGCCTGGAGGCCGAGCCGATGCGCGCCGTGGAGGCGCTGCGCGGCCGCGTGTGGCGCCGCGGCGTGGACCGCGCCCAGTTGCCCAGGGTGGAGGAGGCGCTCCCCGTGATCTCCACGACGCTGGTGGGCGGGCGCACGCTGGTGCACGTGTACGGCGACGCGCCCCCCGATCCCTCGTGGGAGCCGGTGGAGCCGGACCTCAAGGACGTGTACTTCACGGTGATGAAGGGGATCGAGGTGTCGCCCGGCGTGGGCGCCGCCGTCGAGCCCGAGCCCCTCCCGCCCCTCGTCCTTCCGCCCCCGCGTCCCAAAGCTGCGGCGCCGCCGACCGCCGACGACATCGGCCCGACCGACTGGTTCAACCCGCTGTCCCCGCCCCCGCTCCCGTCCGCCGGGGACGCGCCGCGCCGCGACGAGCCGCCGCCGCTTCCTCCCTCCGAGGTCCCGGCGCCGTTCGCGGAGCCGGCGTTCGCCGCGCCGCCGCCGCTGCCGCCCTCGGTCAGTCCGCCGACACCCGCCGAGCCGCCGCCGCTGCCGCCCTCCGCCAGCACGCCGGTGGCCCCCGAGGCGCCGCCGCCTTCCGCCAGCGCAGCGCCCGCCGGGCCACCGCCGCTGCCGGCCGCAGCCAGCACGCCGCCGGCCGACCTGCCGCCGACCGCGACGGAGGCGATCACCGGCCGTCGTGAGGACGCGCCGCGGGAGGACGGATGAGCGCGTTCTGGGGGATCACGGGGTTCGAGATCCGCCACCACCTGCGGCGCATCTCCACCTGGGTCTACTTCGGCATCCTGTTCCTGATCGCGTGGACGGTGACCTCGTCGCGCGCGGGGGCGTGGCAGGAGTTCGACATCGGGAGCGACCTGCTCCTGGCCAACTCGCCCATCCGCATCACCACGCTGATGCTCACGCTGGGGATACTGGGCGTGCCCGTGACCTCCGCCATCGCGGGGACGGCGGTGTTCCGCGACTTCGAGACGCGGGCGTATCCCCTGTTCTTCACCACGCCGGTGCCGAAGTGGGCGTACCTGGCCGGCCGCTACGTGGGCGCCGTGGCCGCCAACCTGGTGATCTTCCTGGCGATTCCGCTCGGGATCGCGGTGGCCGCCGCGTCGCCGTTCGTGGACGCGAGCCGGGTGGGGCCGTTCGATCCGCGCGCGTACCTGCACGCCATCGCGGTGGTGACGCTCCCCAACCTGCTCTTCACGGCGGCGCTCTTCCTGGTGCTCACGGCGGTGTCGCGGCGGATGCTGCCGGCGTACGTGGGCGGGTTCGGGCTGCTGGTGGGATGGGCGATCGCGCTGCTGTTCGCCGGCGCCGTGGAAGAGGAGTGGCTGTTCTACATGGTGGACCCGTTCGGCGTGGCGCCCACGCTGCGCTCCACCCGCTACTGGACGGTGACGGAGCAGAACCGCGCGCTCCTCCCGCTGCCGCCTCTCCTGCTGCTCAACCGGGCGCTCTGGCTCTCGGTGGGCGCGGCGGTGTTCGCGTGGGGCGCTCACCGCTTCCGCTTCGCGCACGCGGCGGACGAGCGCGACCTCAACCGGCCTTCCGGCAGCCGCCGCACCGCGGACGACGACGCGCCGGTGGTGATGCCGCGCGCCCGCCGCACCTTCGACGGGCACGCGCACGCACTGCAGTTGGCGGCCACCTTCCGCCGCTCGCTGCGCGACGTGGTGGGGAACGTGTACTTCGCCATCATCGTGGGCTTCTGCCTCTTCTTCGTCCTCCTGGTGGGGGGCGACATCGGCGAGATCTACGGCACGCGCACCTTCCCGGTCACCTACAAGGTGCTGGATACGCTCGGAGGCAGCTTCGCGCTGTTCGTGCTCATCGTCATCACCTTCTACTCCGGCGAGCTGGTGTGGATGGAGCGCGACCGGCGCACGCACCAGCTCCACGACGCGGCGCCCGTGCCCACCTGGGTGCCGCTGGTGGCGAAGACGGCGGCGCTCACCGTGGCGGTTACGCTGCTGCTGGCGGCGTGCATGGTGTGCGGGATGATGATCCAGGCGTCGCGCGGCTACTTCCGGTTCGAGATCGGCCAGTACCTCACCACCCTCTTCGTCCACCAGCTCCTGGGGACGTACCTGCCGCTGATCGTGCTTGCGATGGCGGTGCAGACGCTCTCCAACCACAAGTACGTGGGCCACTTCGTGATGCTGGTGTACTACGTGGCCGGGCCCATCGTGGTCTCCATCGTGGCGCAGCACAACCTGCTGGTGTACGCCTCCACCCCCACGCTGCAGTACTCGGACATGAACGGGTGGAACGGCGCGCAAGGGGCGTGGAGCGGGTACGCGCTCTTCTGGGGCGGCGTGGCCGTGCTCCTGGCGATCGTCTCCAACCTCTTCTGGCCACGGGGCGAGGAGCGGGGCGGCGGGTGGCGGATGCGGCTCGCGCGGATGCGCACCACTCGCCCCCTCCTGGCCGTGTCGGTGCTGGCCGGGCTCCTGGTGATGGGGACGGGCGGGTTCATCGTCTACAACACGGCGGTGCTCAACCCGTGGACGAGCGACGACGAGTCTGAGGCGATCCAGCTTCGCTACGAGCGGCGCTACAAGCGCTTCGAGTGGGCGCCGCAGCCGCGCGTGACGGGGGTGAAGCTCCTGGTGGAGATCTTCCCGAAGGCGCAGGAGCTGAGGGCGCGCGGCACGTACCGCCTCCACAACCGCACCGCGTCGCGCATCGACTCGGTGCACGTGGACATCTCCAGCGACATGCACATCGGCTCGTTCGCCTTCGACCGCCCCGCCACGCGGGTACTGGGGGACTCGGCGGGCGGGTACTACATCTACCGCCTGGCCCGCCCCATCCTCCCCGGCGACTCGGCCGAGTTCCGCTTCGACGTGGCGGTGAAGACGCCCGGCTTCACCGACGAGCCACGCTACGGGCCGGTGGTGGAGAACGGGACGTTCATCAACAACCAGACGCTCCCCCGCATCGGCTACAACCCGGAGGGGGAGATCACGGGCGAGGGCGACCGCGAGCAGCACGGCCTGGCCCGCCGCCCGCGCACGCCCAGCATCGGCGACGCGCGGGCGCGCAACGTCAACTTCATCAGCCGCGACGCGGACTGGGTGACCTTCGACGCCACCGTGGTGACCGACGCGGACCAGACGGCGGTGGCGCCCGGGTACCTGCAGCGGAGCTGGACGCAGGGCGGCCGGCGCTACTTCCACTACCGGATGGACGCGCCGATCCTGAACTTCTACGCCTTTCTCTCCGGCCGCTACGCCGTGCGGCGCGACCGGTGGCGGAACGTGGCCATCGAGGTGTACCACCACCCGCCGCACGGCTACAACGTGGACCGGATGGTGGGCGCGGTGAAGAAGTCGCTGGACTACTACACGGCCGAGTTCGGCCCGTACCAGCACCGCCAGGTCCGCATCCTGGAGTTCCCGCGCTACGCGGAGTTCGCGCAGTCGTTCGCCAACACCATCCCCTACTCCGAGGGGATCGGCTTCATCGCCGACGTGCGCAAGGACGACATCGACTACCCGTTCTTCGTGACCGCGCACGAGGTGGCGCACCAGTGGTGGGGGCACCAGTTGGTGGGTGCCGACGTGCAGGGCGCGGCCATGCTAAGCGAGACGCTTTCCGAGTACAGCGCGCTCATGGTGATGGAACGCCAGTTCGGGCGCGCGCAGATCGGCCGCTTCCTGCGCTACGAGCTGGACCAGTACCTGCGCGGGCGCGGCAGCGAGGGGCGCGCGGAGATGCCGCTGGCCCTGGTGGAGCAGCAGCAGTACATCCACTACAACAAGGGCGCGCTGGCGATGTACGCCCTGCGCGACTACATCGGCGAGGCGCGGGTGAACGCCGCGCTGCGCTCCTTCCTGGACCAGTGGAAGTTCCGCGGCCCGCCGTACCCCACTTCGCGCGACCTCCTGGTGCACCTGCGCGCCGCCACGCCGGACTCGCTGCGCTACCTGATCGGCGACCTGTTCGAGAGCGTGACGCTGTACGACAACCGCACCGAGAGCGCCACCTACCGCCGCCTCGCCCCCGGCCGCTACCAGGTGGAGCTCCGCGTCCGCGCGCGTAAGGTGCGCGCCGATTCGCTCGGCACGGAAACGGAGGTGCCGCTGGATGACCGCATCGAGATCGGCGTGTTCGGCGCCGACAAGGACGTGCCGCTGTACCTGGCCAAGCACCGCATCCGCGCGGGGCTGCAGACGGTGCGGGTGCAGGTGAAGGAGATCCCGGAGCGCGCCGGCATCGATCCGCTTCACAAGCTGATCGACCGGGCGATCGAGGACAACACGAAGGACCTGGACTGATTTGGCTCACACAGAGACACAGAGGCACGGAGAAAGAACTTCTTCTCCGTGCCTCTGTGTCTCTGTGTGTGATTTTTTAGGGGAGTGTGGCGATGTCCAGCTCGGTGCGCACCTTTCGTGATGCGGAGCCGCCGACGGAGAACACGCGGCCGTTCCAGACGGGGGTGTTGTGGACGTGGGCGCGCGCGGCGGGGAGGCCGGGCTTCACCTCTTCCCAGGGGCCCATGCGGCCTTCGGCCAGAAAGGGTGCGCGCCAGATGGCGTCGGTGAAGCGCACGTTGTCCTCCACGCCGCCGACCATGTAGAGGAAGTCGCCGGCCACGAAGCTGGAGTGCGTGGCGTACGCGTGGGGGGTGAAGGAGACCGTCTGCCAGCGGTCGAGGGTGCCGTCTTCCTTGATCCTGGCGCGGCTGACGTCCACGTGCAGCATGGGCAGGCCCGGGTGGTTGGCGAGGCCGCCGGCGATGTACAGGTGCCCGTCGCGCACGAAGCTGCTGTGGTGGGAGCGGGGGTTCGGCATCGGGGTGAGGGCCGCCCACTCGCCCAGCGTTCCGTCCGCGCCCACGCGGGCCGCGAACACCGTGGGCTCGGCGAGACGCTCGCCCATGCCGCCGGTCACGTACACCCAGCCGTTGTGCGACGCGCTGGCGTGGTGGTATCGCACTCCCGGCAGTGCCGCCGCCGGTTTCCACTCCCCGATCGATCCGTCAGCGCGCAGCGAGGCGACGAACGTGGTGCTCGTATTCTGGCGCGCGTTGGACCGCTGCGGGTCCATGTGGAACCCGCCGGTGAGCACCAGGCGGCTTCCCACCGCGGACACGCCCGCTCCCGCCCGCGGACCCGGCAGCGCCGTGGCCTGCTCCCAGCTCCCGGCCGTCCCATCCCGCCGCAGGCGCAGCCGCCACACGTCCTGGAACACCTCGGCGTAATCCGTCCCCCCCGCCACGAACAGCGACGCCCCCTCGCCGTTCTCCGCCAGCGCCGTGCTGTGATGGTCGCGCCCCCTCGCAAGCGCCGGCCCCGCCTGCCACGCAAGCGTCCCTCCGGGCCCTCTCGCCGCCGCGGGTGCGGGCCCGTGCGAATGGGCTTCCTGCGCATGCGCGGCCACACCCGCGACGCACGGCGAGCCACACAGCAGAAGCGCTACGACTTTCATGAGCCACCGGGGAGTGAGAGGAGGAGGACGGAAGAGGTGCTGCGGAGTGCCTTCGCGGTAGGATAGAAAGCCGCTCCCCGGTTCGCCACGTGCGGGGGATGAGCAGTGGATTACCGCGGTTCCTCTGCTTGATCCCGTGCTGGCAGGTGGGTTGCGTGCTCGCCCGGCCACGCGGGGGAAGTGGAGGTGTGCCGTGAACCCTTGAGCTACGGAGTTGCCCATGTGGAGGAGCTCGATCGTCCGTGTCGCGGCGCTGGTCGCGGTGGCCGGTGCGCTGGCGTGCGGTGGCGGAGGCGAGGCGGTGGATGAGAAGGGGACGGCGGACACGGGGACGCTCCACGACAACCCCGATCCCGCCACCGGGAGCCCGGCCGGCGGCGGAGCGGCGCCGGGGAGCCAGGCGCCGTCGATGGGCCCGGGCTCCGCGGTCAACGCGGAGGGCACGGCCGACACGGAGATGCTCAACCACAATCCGGACAGCGTGACGGGCAGCCCCGCCGGCGGTGGCGCCGCCCCGGGTAGCCAGCCGCCCGCGCCGACGCCTCCCTGAGGGGCGATCTCACACAGAGGCACAGAGACACGGAGAGGAGCACCTCCTCCGTGTCTCTGTGCCTCTGTGTGATCCCAGCTTTTCCGGATTCGCGGAGCGGCATGTGCAGGATGTCGCCGGCACTGCACTCGAACCCGTAGCGGCGAGGCTCCGATGAACGTGCGATTGAAGGACCGCAGGAAGCGGGCGAAGCGCGGCGGGCAGCTATGGCGCCACCTGAGGGCCGCGGTGCGCCTGGTGGTGCGGCATCCGCTGATGAGCGTGACCGTGGTGCCCCTGCGCGAGGACGGACGCATCGTGATGGTGCGCCGGGTGGACTCGGATCGCTGGGTCCTGCCCGGCGGGCTGATGGACTGGGGGGAGACGGTGCGCGAGACGGCGCTGCGCGAGCTGGGGGAGGAGTCCGGGCTGGAGGCGGTGCGTGTGGGGCGCCTGGTGGGCGTGTACTCGGCGCCGGACCGCGATCCCCGCTCGCACTCCATCACGGTGCTCGTGGAGGTCCACGTAAAGGGCGAAACGCGGATCGGGGACCCGCTGGAGATCAGCGAGATCCACGCGTTCGCCCCCGCCGAGCTCCCGTACGACCAGATGGTGCTGGGGAGCGACGGCATGCTGCGCGACTACCTGGAGGGGCGCACGGTTATCGCGTAACAACGGGGCTCACACAGAGGCACAGAGGCACAGAGACGACTTCATCTCTGTGCCTCTGTGTCTCTGTGTGGGTTCGGCTATGAAGCTTTCAGCAGGGCTTGCTCCACTGCGGGGGAGAGGGGTAGCACCAGGAAGTGCTCCGCCGGGTACAGGTAATCCTCCCCCGATTCGTCCACGACTCGGATCAAGCCGAGTGTGGCCGCGTCCGTATCCGGAAGCACGGGGTACAGCTTGCGCTTTTCCAGCGACGCGGGATGCTCCTCGTTCTCGATGCAGACCGCGAAGCGCGCGTTTGGGATGTCGGAGGTGGCCATGATCGTCAGTCCGTGAAACGCTTGATCTTGAATTCTTTCTTCCCGATCCCGGTCGCCTCGTACCAGTGCAGCTCCGCGCCGCGGATCTCACCGCCGGCCATCTGAACGTTCGCGAAGCCCTTCCGCTTTCGCCAGTGGCCCGGCCCGTACACTCTGCGCAATCGCGCAAGCTCCCGGATGCCGCTTCCCGCGGCGATGGTTTCCGCTTCCCGCACGGGACCGACGATCTCGAATCGCATCGCAAGATCCACGCACGACGCGGCAAGCTTCAGGACGCGCGCAGCGCGGTGACCAGACCCGCCTGCGGGTTCCGCGCGACGTGGTCCGCATCGGCCGTCTCCAGCACCTCACGCACCTCGGCGGAGGAGCCCTCGGGGGCGACGCGGAGGAAGCGCTCGGCGATCTGCAGGGCGCTGGAGCGGGAGTCGGCGCGGACGATGGCGTAGCCGGCGATGAGCTCCTTGGCCTCGGCGAAGGGGCCGTCCAGCACGCTCATCTTGCCGCCGGAGAGCCGGGCTCGGAAGCCGCGGGCGCTCTCGCGCAGGCCCTCGGTGGAGAGGAGGATCCCCTCGTCCGCCATCTGCGAGATCAGGTGGCGCATCTCGGGGGACTCCTTGCAGACCGGCGCCGTCGCTTCGGTGTCGGTCTCGCCGCGGAACATGATCATGTAGCGCGTCATGGTGTCTTCTCCGTGTCTCTGTGTCTCTGTGTGAGGCCTTCAGTCGCCGTTCGAGGTCATGAACGCGTCGATCTCTTCCGCGCGGCGCTCGGCGTCTTCCTCGCCCAGGGCGATCAGGCGCTTCACGTAGTCGTCCTGGAACATGAGCATGCTGAGGACGTCAGGCGCGGCGGTCTCGCTGGTGCCCAGGCCGCGGGTGAGCATGCGAAAGGGGCGCGGGAGGCGCGGCTCGTACTCGGCGGCGATGCGGGCCAGGTCGCACGAGGGGCGCACCACCATCAGCTCCACCACGCGCAGTCCCTCGCGCCGCGTCTTGGGAACGCGGCCCAGCACCTCGTTCATCTTCTGCATGCGAAGCGCGTCCTGGTCGATCAGGTCCAGGAAGACCGCGTCGAAGAGCACGCCCATCACCTGCGCCGGGGGCGGATACCCGCGCACCTGCGGCTGGTCCGCCTCCGCGAAGTCGCGGTTGTAGCGGGTAGAGACGGCGATGATCTTGTGCGCGCCCAGGTGAAGCGCGGGGGAGAGCGGCGCCGTGAGCCGCACGTTGCCGTCGCCGTACCAGTGGTCGCCGATCTGCACGGCGGGGAAGAAGAGGGGGAGGGCGGCCGAGGCCATCACGTGCTCCACCCGCAGCCGCGCCTGCACGCTGCGCCGCTGGGGGCGCTCCCACGTCTCGATCTCGCGTCCCTGCACCCAGATCACCGACTGCCCGGTGGTGTAGCTGGTGGTGCCGATGGCTGCCGCCCGCAGCGTGCCGCGGTGAAGGTTGTAGTCGATCCCCGTGAGCTCGCCGTCCACCGGGCAGAGCGCTTCTTCCAGGAAGGAGTGGAGCGGCTCCGTGTCCACCACGCCGCGCGCGCGGGACTCGCCGCGGCCGGAGCGCGCCAGCTTCATCCCCCAGCGCCCCATGTTCCCCAGCAGCGCCCCCGTGTCCACCCGGAAGATGCGCTCGGGGGTGAGCTCGGCCCAGAGCGCGGCCATCTCGTCGGTGGCCTGCGCAAAGGTGCCGTGGTGCTGCGCCAGGAGCGCGATGTTGATGGCGCCCGCGGACACCCCGGTGAGGATGGGGATGTGCAGCTCCGGGTACGCGCGCGACAGGTAGCGGAGGAAGCCCACCTGGTACGCCCCCCGCGCCCCGCCGCCGGTAAGGACGAGCGCGAGGTCGCCGTGGTCGGTCGTCCCCCGCTTGCGTGCGGGTGCCGTCACGGGCGGCTGTACACCGCGCGCCCGCCCACCACCGTCATCGTGGGCACGGCCTTCAGGATCTCCGCGTCCGGGATGGTGAGGAGGTCGGCGGACCAGACCACGAAGTCGGCCAGCATCCCCGGGCGCAGCGTGCCCTTGCGCGCCTCTTCCCACTCCCCGTACGCCGAGGCGGCGGTGTAGAGGCGGATGGCCTCCGCGCGGGTGAGGCGCTGCTCCGGGAGCCAGCCGCCCGGCGGCACCCCCGGCTCCTCGCGGCTCTGGCGCGTGACGGCCGAGTAGATCCCCTCCACCGGCGCCATCGGCTCCACGGCGAAGTCGGTGCCGAAGATGACCACGGCCCCCGAGTCCAGCAGCGTGCGCCACGCGTACGCCCCCTCCACCGCCCGCTCGCGCCCGATGCGCGTCTCCGCCCAGCGCATGTCGCTGGTGGCGTGCGTGGGCTGCATGGACGCGATCACGCCGAGCTGCCGGAAGCGGGGGATGTCGCGCCGGTCAAGCACCTGCGCGTGCTCGATGCGGTGGCGGCGCGCGCGCGGCGGGTTCTGGCGCGCCGCGCGCTCGAAGGCGTCCAGCGCCTGCCGGTTGGCCGCGTCGCCGATGGCGTGCAGGATCACCTGCAGCCCCGCCCGGTCCGCGGCGCCCACCAGCGAGTCGAGCTGCGCCTCGGTGTACTGCGGGAGGCCGCGCGTGGAGTGGTCGTCGGCAAAGGGCTCCAGCATCGCCGCCGTGCGCGAGCCCAGCGTGCCGTCGGTGTACCCCTTCACCATCCCCAGCCGCACCCACTCGTCGCCCGTGGGGGCGGTGACGCCGCGCGCCTGCAGCTCCTGGATGGACTGGCGGGTGAGCGGGAACCAGCCGTACACGCGCACCGTCAGCGAGTCCACGGCGCGCAGGGCGCGGTACGCCTCCACGTCCGCGGCCGATACGTCGCTCTGCACGCTGGTGACGCCGGTGCGCGCGGCAAGCTCCATCGCCGCGCGGATGCCTCGCCTCACCTGGGTCGGCGTGGGGTCGGGCACCACGCGCGACACGAGGCTCTCGGCGGATTCCTTGAGGATCCCCGTGGCCTCGCCGGTGCGCGGGTCGCGCACGATCTCGCCGCCCGAGGGGGCGCGGGTGGTGCGGGTGACGCCGGCGATGCGCAGCGCCTCGCGGTTGGCCCACGAGGTGTGCCCGTCCACGCGCGACAGGATGACGGGGTTGCGCGGCGCGGCGCGGTTGAGGATCTCGTTGGTGGGCCAGCCGCCCGGCCCCAGCTCCGAGGCGGGGAGGCGGGTATGGTCCCAGCCGCGCCCCTGGATCCACTCGCCGGGCTGCGCGTTGGCGGCGGCGGCGGCCACGCGGCGCTCGATCTCGGCCAGCGAGCGGGTGCCGCCCAGGTCCACCGCCAGCAGCGACGCCCCCCCCGCGCCGAAGTGGATGTGCGCGTCGTTGAAGCCCGGCGTCACCAGGCGCCCCTGCAGGTCGGTCTGCCGCGTCTGCGGGCCCGCCATCTCCGCCACGCCCGCGTCGGGGCCGGCGTACACCACGCGCCCGCCGCGCACGGCCATCGCCTGCACGACCGTGCCGGCGCTGTCGCCCACGAAGATCCTGCCGTTGCGCAGCACCCAGTCCGCCGGCGCCGCGGCGGGGCGCGGGGCGGCCTGCGCGGGCGCGACCGTCGGATTGGGCTGGGGGAGCGTGGGCCCGCAGGCCGCGGCCAGTGCCGCGAGTGCGAGGGTGCGGACGGCGGTTCCGGTCATCGGGGATGCCTTGGGTGTGGTGCGATCGAGGGGATCGACACAAGGTGCTCCACGCGTGCGCGGGCCGCAAGGCTGGAACGGCGGGCTCACACAGAGGCACAGAGACACGGAGAAAGGCGGGGGAGTTGCGGAGAGGGGGAGGGTGCGGGTTACTTGAGGGGAGCTTCTTTCCTTGAACCGGGAGTGATCTATGATCGTTCGTCTACTGATTTGCGCCGCGTTGCTGATGCCGGGCGGGCTCGCCGCCCAGTCGCTGGTGCGCCAACCCGCGGACGCGCGGCTGACGGTGCGGGTGGAGGCGGCGCGGGAGCCGGTGCTCCGGGCCGCTTCGCCGAAGCGCGGGGCGCTGATCGGCGGGGCCGCGGGGGCGGCGGTGGGGCTGCTGTTCCTGGCGGTGGTGGAGGATGGGGGACAGATGGGCGCGCGCGAGTACGCGGCGGTCGTGGTCCCCGCGGTGCTGGGGGCGCTGATGGGGGCCGCGCTGGGGACCGGGAAGTAGCGCGTTGACGGCTCCCCACCTCTCCGGCGCCCGCATCGCCATCGTGATGATGAGCGCCATCGGCGACGCGGTGCACACGCTGCCCGTCGTCAACTCGCTGCGCGCGGCGGCGCCTGGCTGCCGCATCACGTGGGTGATCCAGCCGGGCCCGCACGCGCTCGTCGCCGGCCACCCGGCGGTGGACGAGTTCGTGATCTTTGATCGCAAGCGCGGGTGGCGCGCCTATCGGGACGTGCGCCGCGCCACGGCGGGGCAGCGCTTCGACCTGGTGATCGCGCTGCAGGTGTACCTCAAGGCCGGGCTGGTGGCGCGCGTGCTGGATGCGCCGCGCAAGCTGGGGTTCGACCGCGCGCGGGCGCGCGACGCCAACTGGCTCTTCACCACCGAGCGCATCCCGCCGCGCGGGCAGCGCCACGTGCAGGACCAGTACTTCGAGTTCCTGGAGCACCTGGGCGTTCCGCCGCTGCTGGAGTGGCGGCTGGGGCCCACGGCGGAGGAGCGCTCCCGCTACGCCGGCGCGCTCCCGGACGACCCGCGGCCGACGGTGGCGTTCGTGGTGGGGACGAGCAAGCCCGCCAAGGAGTGGCCCGCCGAGCGCTACGCCGCCCTCGCGGACCGGCTGGCGGCGGTGGGGCTGCGCACGGTGCTGGTGGGCGGGCGCTCGCCGCGCGAGCTGGCGGCGGCCGAGGCGATCCGCGCGGCCGCCGCGCACCCGCCGCTGGACCTGCTCGAATGGGACCTGCGCAAGCTGGTGTACCTGCTGGACCGCGTGGACGTGCTGGTGAGCCCGGACACGGGGCCGCTTCACATCGGCGTGGCGCTGGGCACGCCCACGGTCTCGCTGATGGGCTACACCAATCCGAAGCGCGTGGGCCCCTACCGCCGCTTCCACGACCTGATGATCGACGCGTACGGCGACCCCGGCGAGGACTATCCGGTGTCGGCCGAGTACCGGACGGGCCGCATGGAGCGCATCGCTCCCGACGAGGTGGCCGCGAAGGTGGCGCTGGCGCTGGAGCGCTATCCCAGGTCCGGCGCCCCGTCCAGGTAGCCGTCCAGCAGCACCGCGTGGCCGGCGGCGGAGAGGGGGAAGCCGAGCTTGGCCGCCGAGCGCGCCAGCCGGTCCAGGTCGCGGCGGCGCCGGTCGCGCGGCACGGCGCCCTCCACCACGAGCGCGCGGTCGAAGTCGATCACCCACACCTCGCCCGGCTTCCCCACCAGCAGGTTGCGCAGGTTGAGGTCGGGGTGCGCGACGCCCGCGGCGTGCATCCGCGCGATCTGCCGCCCCGCCTCCCACAGCACCGCCGCGCGTTCCGCTCCGTCCGCGAACGCCGCGGCGGCGTCGCGCACGTCCGGGATCAGCCGCGTGGCGATCATCGCGCGGTAGCCGGGGAACGCGGCGATCCTCCCCGCCGCGATCACCTCGGGCGCGCGCACGCCCCCCGCACGCGCCGCCTCGGTCGCGCGCAGCTCCTCCGCCGCCCGGTGCCCGCCGAAGTAGCGGTCGCGGTTCAGGTGCCTCACCATCCCGCCGCGCCGGAAGCGCCTCACCACCGCGCGCCCCCCATCCGGCAGCGCCACCACCGGGTGCGGCGCCCGCCCCCCGCCGATCCACTCCTCCGCCCGCCCCTCCCACGCAGCCACCAGCACCCCCGCCACGTCCTCGAATCCCCGCCGCACCCGCAGCCGCGCGCGGCCCACCGCGACGTGCGCGAAGTGCTCTTCTCCGTGCCTCTGTGCCTCTGTGTGAGTCATGCCGCCAAGGTGCGCCGCGCGGACCGCACTGTCAAACCGCTCGCGTTGACCCGCACCCCTCGGGGGCCTAGCTTCCACCGCTATGCCAGCTCCGGTCAAGCGCCTCCTCTGGGTCGACGACGAAATCGATCTCCTCCGCCCGCACCTGCTCTTCCTGCAGGGGCGCGGCTACCACGTGGACGCCGTCTCCAACGGCGACGACGCGCTGGAGCTGCTGCGCCTGTCGCCGTACGACCTGATCCTGCTGGACGAGCAGATGCCCGGCCGCTCGGGGATGGAGGTGCTGGACGAGCTGCGCAAGCTGGACCCTCGCGTGTCCGTGGTGATGATCACCAAGAGCGAGGAAGACCGCACCATGACCGAGGCGATCGGCCGCCGCGTGGCCGACTACCTGGTGAAGCCCACCTCGCCGCGCCAGGTGCTCTCGGTGGTCACCCGCCTGCTGGAGGGCGAGGCGATCCAGCAGCAGGTGGTGGCGCGCGACTTCGCGGGGCGCTTCCGCGAGCTCAACACGCGCCGCGCCGAGCCGCGCGACTGGCGGGAGTGGGCGCACGAGTACTCGGAGCTGGTGGACTGGGAGCTGCGCCTGCGCGACGCCGGCGAGACGGGGCTGCTCGCCGCGCTGGAGACGCTGCTGGACGACTTCCGCCGCGAGTTCTGCCGCTACGTGGTGGACGTGTACGGCGAGTGGACGCAGGGGGGCGAGGGCGCTCCGCCGCTCTCGGTGGACATCGTCCCCCAGTTCCTGGCGCCGCTGGTGGGGAAGGACCGCTCGGTGCTCTTCGTGGTGATCGACTGCCTGCGGCTGGACCAGTGGCGCGCCCTGCTCCCCATCCTGGACCCGCTGGCCCAGGTGGAGGAGGCGCTCTACTACTCCATCCTCCCCACGGCCACACCCTTCTCGCGCAACGCCATCTTCAGCGGGATGTACCCGGACGGCGTGTCCGAGCGGGTGCCCGGGTGGTGGGGGTGGGAGGGGGAGGGGAGCCTCAACTCCTTTGAGGCGGAGCTCTTCCGCGAGCAGTTGAAGCGGCTGACGGGGCTCAACATGCCCGTGCACTACGACAAGGTGTTCGACGCGGGCGACGGCGAGGCGATGCTGCGCCGCCTCCCCGCGCACCTGGCGCAGCCGGGGGTCACGGCGCTCGTCTTCAACTTCGTGGACCTGCTGACGCACGGCCGCTCGGAGAGCACGGTGCTGCTGGAGGTGGCGCGCGACAAGGAGGCGCTGCGCGCCCTCACCCGCCAGTGGTTCGAGAGGTCCGAGGCGCTGATGGCCATCCGCGAGGCGCTGCGGATGGGGGTGCCCGTGCTGGTGACCACGGACCACGGCTCGATCCACTGCCACCGCCCGGCGACCGTCTTCGCCAAGCGCGACACCACGCAGAACCTGCGCTACAAGTTCGGCGCGGACCTGCGGGCGGAGGACCGCACGCTGGCGATGACGATCAAGGATGAGAAGGCCCTCCGGTTCCCGCCGGGGAAGGCGGCCACCAACTACCTGATCGCGCTGGAAGACGTCTTCTTCGTCTATCCCACCAAGCTGCGGCAGTACCAGGCGCGCTACCGGGGCTCCTTCCTGCACGGCGGTGTATCACCGGAGGAGATGATCCTTCCCGTGGCCCTGCTGACTCCGCGATGAAGCTGTACCTGCGCATCCTGAGGTACGTACGACCGCACCTGGCGCTCTTCGCCTGGGCGATTCTGGCGATGACGGTGTACGCGGCGCTCGACGCGTTCTCGTTCACGCTGCTCATCCCCTTCCTCAACCTGCTGTTCGGCGGGGACGCGGTGCCGGGCGGCGCGGCGCTCTTCTCGGGCGGCGGGCCGATGGGCGGCCTGCTGGGGTGGTCCGTGGGCTGGCTGGTGGTGGGGCGCCCGCCCATGGAAGGGCTGCGCAACGTGGTGGGCTTTCTCTTCGCCGTGTTCCTGGTGAAGAACATCGCGCTCTACATCTACCAGATCGGCATCTCGGTGGTGGAGGGGCGGGTGACGCGCGACATGCGCAACGACATCTACGGCCACCTCCTCCACCTGGGCTTCCCCTTCTTCCAGCGCACCCGCACCGGGCAGGTGATCTCCCGCGTGACCAACGACGTGGAGCAGATGCGCGGGATCGTGACGGGGAACGTCTCCAAGCTGATCTCGCAGATCTTCCAGGCGGTGGCCACGCTGAGCGTGATGGTGCTGCTGTCGTGGAAGCTGACGCTGGTCTCCGCCCTCTTTCTGCCGCCCATGCTGGGCCTGTGGGCGCGCCTGCGGAAGCGGCTGCGCCGCGGCGTGCTGCGCGTGCTGAACGCCACGGGCGAGGTCGCTTCGCAGGTGCAGGAGACGGTGAGCGGCATCCGGCTGGTGAAGGCGTCCGGCGCGGAGGAGTGGGAGACGGAGCGCTTCCGGCGGCTGACACGGGGCCAGTACAAGGCGTGGGTGAAGAACGAGCGCTGGCGCAAGTTCTTCCCGCCGGCCACGGAGATGATCACCGCGACGTGCATCCTGGTGCTGCTGTGGTACGGGAGCTACCTGGTGCTGGCGGAGCGGTCGCTCACGGCCCAGTCGTTCCTGGTGTTCCTGACGCTGGCCGGCAAGCTGATGTCGCCCATCAAGTTCATCGCCCAGTTCCCCTCCGTGGTGCAGCCGGGTCTGGCGGCGGCCGAGCGCGCCTTCGAGCTGATGGACGCGCCGGTGGAGGTAAAGGATGCCCCCGGCGCGCGCCCGGTGGGCGGCTTCCACGACGCGATCCGCTTCGAGGGAGCCGGCTTCGCGTACGTCCCCGGCGCGCCGGTGCTTTCCGGGATCGACCTGGAGGTGAGGCCGGGCGAGGTGGTGGCGCTGGTGGGGCCCAGCGGGGCGGGGAAGAGCACGCTGGCGGACCTGCTGCCGCGCTTCCACGACGTCACCGAGGGCCGCATCACGCTGGACGGCGCGGACCTGCGCGAGCTGCGCCTCGCCGAGCTGCGCGGGCTGCTGGGGATCGTGACGCAGGAGACCATCCTCTTCCACGACACGGTGCGCGCCAACATCGCCTACGGCGTGCCGGACGCGGCGCAGGAGCGGGTGGAGGCGGCGGCGCGGGCGGCCAACGCGCACGACTTCATCGCCGCCCTCCCGGAAGGGTACGACACGGTGCTGGGCGAGAAGGGAGCGCGCCTTTCCGGCGGGCAGCGGCAGCGGATCGCCATCGCGCGCGCCCTCTTCCGCGACCCGCCCCTGCTGATCCTGGACGAGGCCACCTCCGCGCTGGACACGGAGAGTGAGCGGCTGGTGCAGCAGGCGATCGACGAGGTGATGGCGGGGCGCACCGTGCTGGTGATCGCCCACCGCCTCTCCACCGTGCGCCGCGCCAGCCAGATCGTGGTGCTGGAGGGCGGCCGCATCGTGCAGCGCGGCACGCACGAGGAGCTCCTCGCGCGCGGCGGCACGTACCGGCGGCTGTACGAGATGCAGTTCGGCGACGAGGCGAGAACTGTAAGTGCGTGAGTGCGTTAGTGCGTGAGTGCGCTTTACTGCTGTGAAACGCACTCACGCACTAACGCACTCACGCACTACCTTCGAAATCTTGACTGACCTGAGAAATATGCAAGTACCGTTGCTCGATCTTACGCTGCAGTACCGCGAGGTGGCGGACGACGTGATGGAGGCGCTGCGGGGGGTGGTGGAGGACCAGCGCTTCATCCTGGGGCCCGTGGTGGACCGGTTCGAGGAGGAGATCGCGGCCAAGCTGGGGGTGGGGCACGCGGTGGGGTGCGCCAGCGGGACGGACGCGCTCCTGCTGGCCGTGCGCGCGCTGAACGTGGGGCGCGACGAGGAGGTGGTGACTTCGCCCTTTACCTTCTTCGCCACGGCGGGCGCCATCCACAACGCGGGGGCGCGGCCCGTGTTCGCGGACATCGAGCCGGACACCTTCAACCTGGACCCCGCGGCGGCGGAGGCGGCGGTCACGGAGCGCACGCGCGCCGTGATGCCCGTTCACCTCTTCGGGCAGATGGCGGACATGCGCGCCTTCCGCGCGCTGGGCGACCGGCGCGGGCTGGCCGTGATCGAGGACGCGGCGCAGGCCGTGGGCGCCCGCCAGCGCGACGGCGACGGGTGGATCACCACGGGCTCGCTGGGCGACGCCTGCTGCTTCTCGTTCTTCCCCACCAAGAACCTGGGCGCGTTCGGCGACGCGGGGATGATCGTGACCAACGACGGCGACGTGGCCGAGCGGCTGCGGAAGCTGCGTGTGCACGGCGGGCGGCAGATGTACCACCACGAGGAGGTGGGCTTCAACTCGCGGCTGGACGCGCTGCAGGCCGCCGTCCTTTCCGCCAAGCTCCCGTACCTGGACCGCTGGAGCGACGGCCGCCGCCGCAACGCGGAGTTCTACGACGAGGCGCTGGCCGGCGTGGAGGGGATCACCCTTCCCGTGCTCCACATCGGCAACGAGTCCATCTTCAACCAGTACACCCTGCGCGTGCTGGACGGCCGCCGCGACGCCCTCCAGGAGCACCTCAAGGCGCGCGGCGTGGGCAGCTCCGTGTACTACCCGGTGCCGCTGGACCGCCAGGAGTGCTTCGCGTACCTCGGCTACCGTCCCGGCCAGTTCCCGGAGTCGGAGCGCGCCGCCCGCGAGGTGCTGTCGCTCCCCGTCTTCCCCGAGCTCACCGAGGCGCAGCTCGCGCACGTGGCGGGCGCGGTGCGGGAGTTCTTTACCTGAAGGGCTCACACAGAGACACAGAGGCACAGAAAAATGAACAACGCACTCACGCACTAACGCACTAACGCACTTCTTCATTGTTCATCGTCGCGCACAACGGGGCCCGCATCTGGGGCGGGGCGGAGCGCGCCACCGTGCTCCTGCTGGCGGGGCTCCAGGCGCGCGGGCACCGCGTGCTCCTCCTGTGCAACGCGGAGCTGGTGGCGCGGCGCGCGGGGGAGCACGGGCTCGCCACCGAGATCCTGCCGCTGGGCGGGGACGCGGCGCTCCACCACGCGCTCAGGATGGCGCGGCGGCTGCGGGCGCTGCGGCCGGACGTGTTCCTGGTCGGCACCTTTCGCAAGCTCTTCCTGGCGTCGCTGGCGGCGCACGGGGCGCGCGTGCCGCGGGTGGTGGCGCGCGTGGGGCTGGAGACGGATACGCCGCGCAGCGCCAAGTACCGCCTTGCGCTCGCCCGCTGGGTGGACGCGGTGGTGGTGAACGCGTCGCGCATCCAGGGCCGCTTCGCCGGCGCCACGGTGATCCACAACGGCGTCGGCGCGCCCGCCGTCGCGCGGCCGGGGTCGCTGCGCCGCGAGCTGGGGATCGCGCCCGGCGCGCCCGTGGTGGGCACGGTGGCGCGGCTTGCGCGGCAGAAGCGGCTGGACCGGCTCTTCGCCGCCGTCGCGCTCCTGCCTGATGCGCACTGCGTGGTCGCGGGCTCCGGCGGGTGGGAGGCGCGGCTGCGCGCGCTGGCGGAGGAGCTGGGGATCGCGCCGCGCGTACACCTGCTGGGCCACCGCGACGATACCGGCGCCGTGCTGGACGCGCTGGATGTCTTCGTGACCGCTTCCGACACCGAGGGGCTGAGCAACGCGATGCTGGAAGCGCTGGCGAGCGGCGTCCCCGTGGTGAGCACCCCCGTGAGCGGCGCGGACGACGCGCTGGAGCCGCTCGCGGACGGTCGCGTGCCCGGCGTCGTGTGCGGGTGGGAGCCCGCGGAGCTTGCCGCGGCTATCCGCCCCATCCTGGAAGGCCCGGAGCTGCGCGCGCGGATGGGACAGGCGGCGCGCGAGCGGGCGGCGGAGCGCTTCAGCTACGAGGGGATGCTGGATCGGTGGGAGCGCGTGCTGGCGGGGGGCGCGCCGTGAAGGTCGCCATCCACAACAGCGCACGGCAGCTACGCGGCAGCGAGCGGCAGACGCTGCTGATCGCCGCGGGGCTCGCGGGGCGGGGGCACGAGGTGGTGGTGTCGTGCGATCCGGATGCGCCTCTCTCGGACGCGCTGAGCCGCGCGGGGGTGCGCACCACCTCCGTGCGTCCCCGCGGCGACCTGGACGCGTGGAACCTCGCGCGCTTCGTCCTGTGGCTGCGCCGCGAGCGGCCGGACGCGCTGCTGCTCGCCACCTGGAACCGCATCCCCACGGCGGCGCTGGCCGCGCGGCTGGCGGGCGTGCCCAGGGTGGTGGCGCGGCTCGGCATCCCCCGCCGCATTGGGAAGCACCGCGCCTTCCAGCTCGCCTTCCGCCGCGGCGTGGACGCCCTGGTCGTAAACTCGCCCGACGTGCGCGACCGCTGGACCGCCGCCACGCCGGGCATCCCGCCGGGTGGCGTGCACCTGGTGCTCAACGCCGTTCAGCCCGTGGCGCCCGGTCCCCGCCGGCTGCACGCGGAGCTCGGCCTTCCGCCCGGCACGCGCCTGCTGGTGAGCGCGGGCGGGCTGGAGGAGCGCAAAGGCTTCGACGTGCTGCTGGACGCCTTCGCGCGCCTGGGCGATCGCCGCGCCTGGCTCGCCATCGCGGGCGACGGGCCGGATGCGGAGGCGCTGCGCCGGCGGGCCGAGCGGCTGGGGGTGCAGGGGCGCGTGCGCTTCCTCGGCCACCGCCGCGACATGCCCGAGGTGCTCGCCTCCGCCGACGTGTTCGTGCTCGCCAGCCGCAAGGACAGCCTGGCCAACGTGATGCTGGAGGCGATGTCGCTGGGCGTCCCCGTGGTCGCCACCGACACGGGCGGAGTGCCGCTCGCGCTCGGCGGCGAGCCACCGGCCGGGTGGGTGGTCCCCGCGCGCGAGCCCGATGCGCTGGCGAGTGCGTTGGGCCAGCTTCTGGACACTCTGGACACCGCGCCCGCCGATGTGGCCGCCCGCACGGAGGAGGCCCGGCGCCGCATCCGCGAGTGGTTCAGCGTGGAGCGCATGGTGGAGGGGGTGGAAGCCGTGCTCCGCGGGGATGCTCGATGAGCGACTTCGTCTTCGCCGCGCGCCGCCGCCCCGAGGGCGAGCTGCGGGGGGTGCTGCAGCGCCATCTCGGCCCCGTGTCCGCCGAGATCGTGGAGCGGCACGGCGACTGGGGCTCGCTCGCGGTCGCTCGCGCCCACCACGACGGCGAGACGCTGGTGGAGGACGAGCGCTCGCTCACCGTGCTGGCCGGCACCCCCATCGCGCGCATCGCCCCGCACGCGCCGGGGCTGGCGGCGAGCGGACCGCGCCGCATGGCCGTGCACGACCTGCTCGCGCGCGGCCCCGCGCAGCCGTGGGACGAGCGGCTGGACAGCGGCTTCGCGGCGCTGCGCGTGGACCGGTCGGGCGGGGGACTGGTGGTGACCGACATCGCCTCCTTCGTCCCGGTCTACCACGCGGACGACGGGGGCCTGGTGATCGGCACGCACCCGGACGCGGTGGCGCGCGCGTCCGGCCGGCACCGCGACGTGGACGAGGTCTCGGCGGCCGACCTGCTGCTGAACGTGAGCTGCACCTTTCCCCACACCCTGTTCCGCGGCGTCACCCAGTTTCCGCCCGCTACCGCGCGCACCTTCGCGGACGGGTGGCGGGATGATGAACACACGTACTGGCGCCCCACCGAGGCCAACCCGTACGCTGCGCGCGCCGAGGCCGCCGCCGCCCTCCGCGAGGGGCTGCGGCAGAACCTGCGCGAGGCGTGCGGCGAGCTGGAGGCGGTGGGCATCCTGCTGAGCGGGGGCGAGGACGCGCGGGCGGTGCTCGGCGCCATGCCGCCGGGGCCGGAGGTGCGCGCGTTCGTGTACGCGGACTGGGAGAACCGCGAGGTGCGCGTGGCCCGCGCCGCGGCACGCGCCTACGGTGTTGAGCTCACCTTCGGCGCGCGGCGGGCCGACCACTACCTGCGCGGGCTGGAAGAGGTGGCGGCGCTGCTGGGGAGCGGCAACCTGTTCATGGACGTGCACGGCTACGGCTTCCACGAGTCGCTGGGATTGCGCCACCTCCCGCTCGTGCTGGGCGGCCTCTCGTCCGACTCGTTCCTCAAGGGCGAGCACTCGGGCGCATCCGCCATCCCCGACGCACCGGAGATGCGGCCGGAGGTGGTGCGGGCGGTGGCGGAGCGGAGGGCGGCGTACCGGGCCGCGCTGGCCGAGATCCGGCCCGAGACGGCGGGGGAGTGGGAGCGTCTCTACCCGTTCACGCAGCGCAAGCACTCCGCGAACTTCCACGGCAACCGCCGCCTCTTCGCCAGCCACGAGCCGTACCACTCGGTGGCGCTGGTGAAGCTGGCCGCCGCGGCTCCGCTGCGCTGGAAGCGGGGGCGCGCGCTCTTCCACGAAGCGGTGCGGCCCCTGTTGGCGCGCTCGTGGCACGTGCCGCACGCGCGCTGGCGCTTCCCGTACTTCGGTCGTGCGGCCAACCTCCCGCTCACGGTTGGCCTGCGGGTGGCGCGAGGGGTGCGCGCGGTCGCGGCCGGCGAGCTGCGGGCGCGGCAGGGTCCGTGGCCCAAGTGGCGCACCGTGGTCGCGTCGCCGATGATGGAGGAGAAGCGCCGCGCGTACCCCGTGCTCGCCTCGCCGGTCGCAAAGGTCTTCACGCGCGAGGACGATGTGGAGCGGGCCGTCGCGGAGTGGCACCCGCTGCGGCAGCTCATCCTCCTCCAGCTCTCGTACCTCACGTCGGAGGGGTAGGCGGTGGAGAAGCGGGTCTGCATCGTCCTCCTCACGGGGCTCGGTGACGTCGTCCACGGCCTGCCGGTGGCCAACGCGCTGCGCGACCACGGGTACCGCATCACCTGGGTGGTGGAGCCGATGCCCGCGCCCGTCCTGCATCCGCACCCCTCCATCGACGAGGTGGTGGTGTACCGGAAGAAGGATGGCGTGCGCGGCGTGGCGCGGCTGGCGCGCGCGCTTGCGGGCCGGCGCTTCGACTTCACCCTCAACCTGAACGTGTACACCAAGAGCGTATGGCCCACGCTCCTCTCCCGCGCGCCGGTCCGGGTCGGCTTCGACCGGGGACGCTCGTTCGAGGGCGTCTGGCTCGCCTCCAACCGGCACCTCCCCGCGGGGCCGCGCGCGCACACCCAGGAGATGTTCCTCCAGTTCCTGGACGTGCTCGGCGTCCCCCGCCCGGAGCCGCTGGAGTGGCGCATCCCCTTCACGGACGAGGAGCGCCGCGCGCGGGCCGCCTTCTTCGGCGCGCTGGACGGCCGGCCCGTGGCCGCGCTCGTCCCCGCCTCCGCCAACCGCAAAAAGGACTGGCTCCCGGACCGCTACGCCGCCGTCGCCGACGCGCTGGAGCGCGACTTCGGGTTCCGCGCGGTGCTGGTGGGCGGCCCCGGCGAGCGCGAGGTGGCGCTGGCGCGGGAGATCTCGGAACGCGCCGCCGTCCCTCCCGTGTGGGCGATGGGCGACGGCATCCGGCGGCTGATGTGGACCCTCTCCGGGTGCGACCTGGTGATCGCGCCGGACACGGGCCCGGTGCACATCGCCCGCGCGCTGGGCGTGCCCGCGGTGGGGCTGTACGGCCACACCAACCCCTGGCGCGTGGGCCCGTACCGCGCCTTCCACGACCTGTGGGTGGACCGTTACACCGAGCCCGGCGCCGCCCCCGACCCCTCGCTCTGGGACCCGCGCCACGGCCGCATGGAGCAGATCACCGTGGCGGACGTGCTGGAGCGCGTCGGGCGCGCGGTCAGCCACCACGGCGCCGGCCGCGTCCCCCGCGCCTCCACGCTCCCGGCGTAGACGCGGAGCACGCGCAGGTGCTACCATTCCCGGCTTCTCTCTGTGTCTCCGTGCCTCTGTGTGAGATTGCCGTTTGACTGACTCCGTCGTACGCCACACCGCCTCCCACCGCGTCGAGTACGCCCTCGCCCGCACGCTGGAGAACGCCGTCGCCACGCTCCCCGAGGGCGCGGCGGACGCCGTGGGCCGGCGCGTGGGGAGGATCGTGCACGGGCTGGGCATCCGCCGCGCCGTGGTGGAGGCCAACCTGCGCCTCGCCTATCCCGCCGCCGACGAGGTCTGGATCCGCGCCACCGTGCGCGCCGCGTACGAGCACCTGGGGCGCGAGGCGGCCGCCATCCTCCGCCTCTCCAAGCTGGACCGGGAGGCGGTGATCGAGCGCACCGACGTCACGGAGGACTGGGGCAAGCTGGAGGCGGCGCTGGCGCAGGGGCGCGGCGTGATCCTGGTGACGGGCCACTACGGCAACTGGGAGATCGCGGCGGCGGCCGTGGCGGCGCGCGGCATCCCCATCGCCGCCATCGTCCGCCGCCAGGGGAACCGGCTGGTGGACGCGCGGCTGGACGGGCTGCGCCGCGGCCTGGGGGTGGAGACCATCTACCAGAGCGAGGCGCCCTCGCGCGTGCCCCGCGTGCTGCGCAAGGGCGGCGTGGTGGGGATCGTGGGCGACCAGGACGCGCGGCGCTCCGGCGTCTTCGTCCCCTTCTTCGGAAGGCCGGCCAGCACGCACCGCGGCCCGGCGCTCTTTGCGCTCAAGCTGCGCGCGCCCCTTTTCGCCTGCGTGGCGCGGCGCCTTCCCGGCTCCGTGGGGCGCTACCGGGTGGCGGGAGAGCCGGTGGACCCGCCCCGCACGGGCGACCTGGAGACGGACGTGAAGACGCTCACCGCGGCGCTGGCGGCGCGGCTGGAGGCGGAGATCCGCGAGGCGCCGGAGCAGTACTTCTGGTTCCACCGGCGCTGGAAGAGCAAGCCGCCACCGGAACCCGCCCACCCGGGAGAGGGTACCGACAACACACGAAGCGCAGAGCGCGCGGCACCGCAAGAGGACGAGGCGTGATCTACATCTGCATCCCGGCGCTCGACGAAGCGCCCACGGTGGGCGTGCTGCTCTGGAAGGTCCGGCAGGTGATGACGGAGTTCGGACGGGACTTCCACCTCATCGTGCTGGACGACGGCTCCACCGACGCCACGCAGGAGGTGCTGGAGCCGTACGCCCGCGTCCTTCCGCTCACGGTGCTGCGCAACGAGCGCACGCACGGCTACCCGGCGGCGGTGGAGCGCCTCCTCCGCGAGGCCGTGGCCCGCTCCACCCACCCCAAGCGCGACATCGCCATCGTCCTGCAGGGCGACTTCACCGAGTCGCCGGACGACATCCCGGCGCTGGTGCGCAAGGTGGAGGGCGGCGCGGACGTGGTGGGCACCACCGTGGCGACCACGGACGCAGAGCGCCCCCGCGCCGAGCGCTGGGCCCGCCGCGGCCTCCCCTGGCTGCTCTCGGGCCGCGCGATCCCGCGCGAGATCCGCGACCCGCTCTCGGGCTTCCGGGCCTACCGTGTGGCCGTGCTCAAGCGCGCGCTGGCCGAGTCGGAGGGGAAGCCCCTCCTTTCGCGCCCGGGTTGGGCCGCGAACGTGGAGCTCCTCCTGGCCGTGACCCCGCACGTCCGCCGCGCGGACGTGGCGGAGGTGTCGCTTCGCTACACGCGGCGCGACCGCACTACCCGCTTCCACCCCTGGGGAACGGTGGTGGAGGTGTGGAACCTGGCGCGCCGCGCACCGCGGCGCCCCCCTGCTCCCGCCCCCCAGGCGGCGGCACCCGCCCCCGACGGCGGGCCGAAGCCGCCCCGGCGCGGCGAACGGGCGAAAACCGAGACGGCGAAAGAATAGCGGTATGAAATTCATGTCGATGGGCAGGCTGGGCAGGGCTGTGATCGCCGCCGCGAGTGTGGCGGTGCTCGCCGCGGCGGGGCAGGCGTCCGCGCCGCGGCACCCGTACGGCCCCGGCGAGCGGGCGGAGTACCGCCTCAAGCTGGCCGGCGTGGGCGTGGGGCGCGGCTCGCTGGAGATGGTGGGGGTGGAGATGGTGAACGGCCGCCCCGCGTACCGCGCGCGCATGACGGTGCAGGGCGGCATCCCCGGCGCGCGCGTAAACGACCTGTACGAGACGTGGATCGACACGGCGGGGCTCTACTCGCGCCGCTTCCACCAGCAGCTCCACGAAGTCCGCTACCGCCGCAACCGCACGTACGACTTCTTCCCGGAGCGCCGCGCCTGGCGCCGCGAGAACGGCGAGACGGGCACGCTGCCCACCAACGAGCCGCTGGACGACCTGTCGTTCCTGTACCACGCGCGCACGCTGCCGCTCACCGTGGGCACCACGTACACGCTGCGCGACTACTTCAAGGAAGACGGCAACCCCGTGGTGCTGCGCGTGGTGCGCCGCGAGACCATCGAGGTGCCGGCCGGCCGCTTCCGCACGGTGGTGGTGCGCCCGGTGATCCGCACCCGCGGCATCTTTGGCGAGGGCGGGCGCGCGGAAGTTTACTTCACGGACGACGAGCGCCATCTTGTGGTGATGATCAGCAGCCAGGTGCCGCTGGTGGGCTCGCTCACCATGCACCTGCAGAGCTACCGCCCCCCGCGCTGACCCCCCGGACCCATCCCGTGACCGACGACCCGACTCCTCTCCGGTCCGCCACCGGCCCCCCGCCGGCGGCGGACCTTTCGCTGGTGCGCACCGTCCCCGTGGGCGCCCGCCCCAACAAGGTGCTCGCGGAGCAGTTCGCCGCCGCCGTCCCCGACCTGGCGGAGGAGCGCACCTTCGCCGCCTTCCTGGACTCGCTCCCCCACATCCTGCAGGCCGAGTCGTTCCTCGCCGTCGCCGACGCCATCGCCGACGCGGTGCGGCGCGAGCGCGCGGTGGTGTGGATGCTGGGCGGCCACGTGGTGAAGACGGGGCTGGCGCCGCTGCTCATCGACCTGATGAGGCGCGGCGCCGTGTCGCACCTGGCCTCCAACGGCTCGGCGGGCATCCACGACTACGAGATGGCGCGCTGGGGCGGCACCAGCGAGGACGTGGAGGCGGGCCTCGCCGACGGCTCGTTCGGCATGGCGGAGGAGACGGGGCAGGACATGAACGACGCCATCTCGAACGGGATGCAGCGGGGATGGGGGATGGGCGAGTCCCTGGCCCGCGACCTTGAGGGCCGCGACGACCTGGCCTACGCCGACCTCTCGCTCCTCCTCCAGTCCCACCGCCTGGGCATCCCCTACACGCTCCACCCGGCCCTCGGCGCCGAGATCATCCACCAGCACCCCGCCGCCGACGGTGCCGCCATCGGCGCCACGGGCCACCGCGACTTCCGCGTCCTCGCCGCCGCCCTCCCGCGCCTGGACGACGGCGGCGTGGTGATCAACGTGGGCTCCGCCGTGATCATGCCCGAGGTCTTCCTCAAGGCCCTCACCGTCGCCCGCAACCTCCACGACGGCAGCCCCCGCCGCTTCACCGCCTGCAACCTCGACATGCAGCTCCACTACCGCTCCCGCGTCAACGTCGTGGAGCGCCCCACCCGCACCGGCGGCGGCCGCGGCTTCCACATCACTGGCCACCACGAGATCATGCTGCCTCTGCTGGCGTGGGCGGTGGTAGAGCGGTTGTAGCGCGGCGCGGCCTTCAACGGTCGGCGGATGGGATGAGACGCGGCGGCCGAGAGTGATCCGGACGCCATTCCGCCTTAAAGCGGCAGAGGGACGCGGGCAGATCGCTCGTGAATCATGGCTGCCTGGCGCCGCGTAACCGGAATCGAGGTAAATCGCCGTTCGAGAACATTATGGCGGGATTCCGTGCTAAACCGGGGAAATGATGTGTGATCGCGGAGTTATAACGTTGCGCGCATCCTGTATCCCGTCTAACTAGGATCCTAGTCGGCTAATCTATCCCACTGGAGAGAATCCCATGAGTTCGGATGTGCTGAACGGGCTGATTGGTGTCCTCGGTGGTCTCCTCGGTGGACTACTTGCGGGCATAATCGCCATTTGGGCGGAGCGGCGGAGATACCGTATCGAGCGGACGAAGTTACTTGCGCTTGCTAGCTCGGCCGCTCAGGTGGAAGCGGCACGAATCAGCGCCTACCAAGAGCTTTGGACTTGCTTAGAAGGGATATCAACTTATCGCCCTGGTGAGATAGCGCAGAACCTGCGTCCTGTGCAGGATAAGCTTAATTGTTGGTACTACTCCCGTGGGGGGGGGCTCCTGATCTCCGGCTCCGCAGATGAAGAGGGTTCTACAAAGGCTGCATTCTTTGCCGCGAGGGATTTGAGGAGCAGTAACGTAAGGGTGATTCTGGGAGGCGTTCCACCACCTCAGGCGGTGCCTTCGCCGGGACCTTCGCATCTTCGAAGACGATGCGGAGGAGCAGGCTGCTCTGAAGCAAACCAAACGCAGGCTTGCAGAACTTGAGGCGTGAGGATGCAGGGACATCCCTACGAAGGTCTCAGGTGTTTCTGCGGGGTGGAACTCAGCTTCTCGTCCGCGAACTTCGCTCTGCGCTGATCGCAGCGGCCGATTAAGAATCTGACCTGTGCTCGTCGCCATGATTAGCTATCTGGAGCGTAGCACCTCCCGCTTGAGTCTGGTGCTCGCCCTTCGGTGCCTAAAAATCGGCTGTCGCGGATGCCGCAGTCGTTCGTGATTTCGCGGATGTCCCCTGAGCGGCTCCGAATCCTCGCCTCTTGGACGTCAGGTGCCCTCATCCCAAGCACCCATCACCGTATGTCTGGTAGTCACTTCGGTTCACTTAAGGCACTCTGCCAAGATGCGCATCTCGGCTTTGACGATACCCTTGATTTCATTTGGAAGGCTCCCGAATTCATCGCGCTTCAAGAGCAGATCGAACAACGAAAGCTTGAGGAAGAGTGCGATGATATCAGGGGATTCCGATGGGCTCTCGAGTCACGGAAGCTCTATCGTGTGTTTCCGATGCTGATGGCGACCGGGAATCTCTTCACATCCACATCGCTCTTCGAGATTTACTTGTTGCAACTAGCCAAAGTGCTAGAGATGCGGACGGGACAGCCAATTAATGGACGCAACCAAGGTGTGACGCGATATTTAGACTACCTCCGAAGCCTGCGAGTAGACACTTCGGCACCCGCACTCTGGCCGCAGGTTAACGCTGCCCTGAAGATCCGCAATTGTTTGATGCACGCGAGCGGTTTGCTCACTGATTCCAGAGATCGTGTGGACCTGCAGAGGATCGTTTCCGGAAAAATCTACCTCTCGACTCGCCATCGTTCGCGTAGTGTTGAAGAGGAAGGACACATGGTTGCCATCTTACACACGCCATTCGGTGAGCGCCTGCAAATCACTAATTACTACGCATGGCTCCAAACATCTTATCTGCGTGATTACTTCTTAGATATCTGCGAGCGAGCGGCAGCCATGACGGGTGAAGCATTTCTTCTCTTTGGTGAGAGCGGCAGGTCTCGGGGCGCCTAACAAGCGGCTGGGGAGACGCAAAGTCGTCCATGCTTTCATGCGACTACAGGCTTTTGCCCCCGCCCCGCACGCTTGGACGTTGAGGTGCGAGGCCACCTGTGCTGCCCGAAAATGAGCAGCCGCAGGCGATCCTTCCTCCTGTCAGGTACGGATTGTCATTGTCGGGTCGCGCCTGCCTAGACCGGGTAGTGCGCCCATCATCAACCTTGGTATGCGCGGTCGAATGGGAAAGAAGCGAGACGTTGTTGAAGAGATCCTAGCGAAGCGGTCTCGAAACCATAAGCGAGGCCAACGCTGGGAACTGGCTCATCGCCGGCAGCATGCCTTATACCAAGCGTTCCGTCTTCTTAGAAACCATGGGTCCAGTAGCGATGATGGCCGCCTCGAGTTGCTTCGCTACATTCCTGTCGGTCTCGTCGCTTGCATCGAAGGGTACTACCGGATGGTCATCCGCGACCTCATTGATCATGGAGATCCTTTCCGTGCAAATGCCAGAGGACTGGATGAAGTGAAGCTTGACCTCCCCACGCTACTCAGGATGGAGAAGGGCGCCGTGTCGGTCGGCGAGTTCGTGTCACACCTTCTGCCCATCAGCAGTTTGGGCGACGTCAATCGGCATTTATCTACGCTGATGGGCGCTGACTATCTGGCTGCTGTGCGAAATGCGCCCGTATTGGCCGACTCCCCGGACAGCCTGATCGAGGTATGGCCAAGCGTCTTTGCTGATGTGGAGGAGGCATTTCGCTTACGCCATGTGGTCGTGCACGAACTCGCTCTCAAGGAGAAGCCGACTTTCAGTCGGGCAATGCGGTTGCTGGATGGTGTGTTCTTCCTGTTGATGGCCGACGATACGAAGTGGGAAATCCAGCTTGCCCCGTCGGATTAGCGGGAACTCAGAAACCGAGGCGGTAGAGGCGACTTCGACTTTCCGTTTCTCCGTCCAGCACTCACTTGGCGAACCACCTCCATTGCGCCACGCCGGTACACAGTTAGGCACATCAGCGCGTGCATCCGGATAGCGTGCGTGAGGGGCTAATCGATTCGTTGTGCGGGTGGCGGAATCCAGCCCTCACCTCCCGTACTACGGCGTCCGCTGCAGCTCGGGTATTGAGTGCCCTGTCTCGCGCATGAACTCCAGGATCGCCGCGTTGAAGCGCTCCGCCGCGTCGAAAATCACGGCGTGGGCGGCGTGGGGGATCACCTGCAAGCGCGCATCCGGGAGCGCGCGTGCGACCGAGCGGGCGAAGCGCACGGGGACCACGGGGTCTCGCTCGCCGACGAGCACGAGGGCGGGGAGGGCGACGCGGGCGGCGGTGCCGAAGAGGTCGTGGTGCTTGGCTTTCCACCAGGTGAGGAACCAGCGCACCAGGCCGGCGCGCAGGTAGGCCTCGGCGATCCAGGGGACCAGGGAGAGCGGCTCGCGCGTCGCGTCGAGCGCGAAGCCGACGATCTCGCGGATGCGGCGCTTCTCGCTGCGGTCGCCGGTGGGGGCGGCGAGGACGAGGGCCAGCGCGCGGCCGGGGTGGTCGGCGGCGAGGTCGACGACGGCCTGGCAGCTCAGGGAGTGGCCCACGCACACGGCGGGGGGCAGGTCCAGCGCGTCGAACCAGTCAGCCAGGGCGGTGGCCTGCTCGTCCACCGTGAGGCCGCGCCAGGGGCCCTCGGTGCGGCCGAAGCCGGGGAGGTCGGGGGCGAGCACGCGCAGCCCGGCGGCGGCCAGCGGGGGGCCGTTGCGCACCCAGTAGTCCGCCGAGCAGCCGAGGCCGTGCACCAGCACGAGCACGGGGCCGCTCCCCGCCTCGCGGTAGCGCACCTGGATGCCGTTCACCTCCACGCGGCGCGTGACGGCCCACTGCGCGGCCGCGCGGCCCAGCGCCTCGCCCGGCCTCATCACTCGCCCACCGGCTCGCCGGCCAGGAAGGAGGCCAGGAGCCCGTTGAACACCTCCGGCCGGTCTACCATGGGGTTGTGGAAGGCATCGGGGATCAGGGCGAGCCGCGCGCCGGGGATGGTGTCGCGGAAGATGCGCGCGTGCTCCAGAGGGACGATGGCGTCGCCCGTGCCCCACAGCACCAGCGTGGGAACGCGCAGGTTGGGGAGGAGGGGGCGCACGTCGTCGCGCAGGATGTTGCGCAGCCCCTGCGCCACCGCCAGCGGCCCCGCGGTGAGCGCGTCGCCCCAGATGACGGGGAGAAAGGCGGGGTCGCCCCACTGCTTGGGCGGCGCGAGCTCGTACACGAACCTGACCAGGGCGCGCACGGTGAGGGGGCGGGGGAGCCCCGCCGAGTCCACCAGCACCAGCCGGCGGATGCGCTCGGGGTGGCGGGCGGCCACGTGCACGGCCAGGTGGCCCCCCATCGAGTGCCCCACCAGGTGCACGGGACCGGTGCGTGCGGCGTCCATCCAGCGGGCGAACAGGTCCGCCACATCAGGCATCGCGGGGAGGGGACCGGGGCAGCGGCTGCGCCCGAAGCCGATCAGGTCCGGCACCACCACGCGGTACCGCTCGGCCAGCGCGGGCACGTTGCGCTGCCACCACCGCGACGAGCCGCTGAGCCCGTGGATGAGCACCACCGTCTCCGCGCCCGTCCCCGTCTCCACCCAGTGCACGCGGTAGGGCCCCACGTCGGCGATGGACGCGCGCATCCCCAGAGTGCGCCACCACCTGCGCGCGCTCTCCCACCTCCAGTTCTGCCGCACCGGCCCCCGCCCGATCCCGCCCCGCGCCATTGGTTACGCTCTCGTAGGTACTGAAAAGACGAAGTGACGAGTCCTAAGTCCTGAGTCCTGTGTCCCAGGTGAAAAAGCGCACTCACGCACTGACGCACTCACGCACTGCTGTCCAGCACTTAGCACTCAGGACCCAGGACTCAGCACTTCGTCCTTCGTTTCACGCCGCGACCGCCCGGCCCGCGTGTGCGGCCGGAGGGTAGCAAGGGATGGACCCGCGCGGGCGGAGGAGTTTCCAAAACGCGGGAAAACTGTTAGATTACCATACATTTTCAACGCACATCCGTCCCCTCGCGCGCGAGGGGTTCTTCGTTCGCGACTTGGAGGCCTTTTGAGCAGAAACCGTGACCGTGATCGGAAGCCACCGCAGCGCTCCTCGGCGCCCTCGGCGATCGAAGAGGCTCGGAACGAGCTGTTTAGCCACATCCACCGCTGCGGCGTGCTTCGCGCCGACGAAGAGCAGCAGGTGGAGTGGATGAAGGATACCGTAGATTTCCTGGGGGAGCGGTACCCCGCGCTGACGCAGGCGGAGCTGGAGGAGCTGTCGGGGATCGGGCTGCGCTTCTGCCGCCCGGTGATCGCCAACGCCAACAGCGACGCCGAGACCGAGACCGCCGCGGCCTGACGCGGCGGCCGCACGGAAGGGCCGGAGCCGCGCCGGAGCATCGGCGCACCGGCCCTCCGCGCGCCCTGGGGAGCCTGGATGGTCCGGGCTCCCTTCCTACTTGCACCTCGCATGGACCCTGACCCCGGCAGTCTAAGCATCCTCGCCGTGCCGGCGCTCGTACTGGCCAACGCCATCCTGGTGGCCGCCGAGTTCGCCCTCCTCTCCGTTCGCCGCACCCGAATCGAGCAGCACGTCCGCCAGGGCGACCCGCGCGCCGCGCGCGTCCTTCCCGCGCTGGGGAAGCTCGAGGAGCTGCTCTTCGCCGGCCAGGTAGGCCGCAGCCTCATCTCCATCCTGCTGGGCATCGTGGCCGTGGCGGCCTCGCGCGCGTACCTGCTCCCGCGGCTGGGAGCGGGCTTTTCCGCGTCCGCCGCCGACGCCATCGCCATCGGCCTCGTGGCGGCGCTTCACGCCACGCTGGGGCAGCAGATCCCCAAGCTGGTGGCGGTGCACCGGTCGGAGTACGTGGCCGCGGTGCTGGGATATCCGCTGCTGCGCGCCCTCTCCATCATCGGCTGGCCCGTGCTGAAGCCGCTGGACTGGCTGGTGCGGCTGGCGCTGCGCCCGCTGGGGCTTCACGGCGCCGGCTTCGCCCACCTCAACGAGCCGGACGACGAGCTGAGGATGCTGGTCGCCGCCGGGGGCGACCCCACGGAGATCGAGGAGGAGGAGCGGGAGATGATCCGCGGCGTGTTCGGCTTCTCGGACACGGTGGCGCGCGAGGTGATGACGCCGCGCACGGCCATGGCCGCAATCCCGGTGGATGCGTCGTTCGAGCAGCTCCTGGACGTCTTCTTCGAGGAGGGCCACTCGCGTCTCCCCGTGTTCGAGGGGACCATCGACACCATCGTGGGCGTGGTGCTCATCAAGGACCTCTTCCCCCTGCTGCGCGACGCCGAGCGGCGCGCCGGGTTCGAGATGCGGGCCGTGATGCGCCCCCCCTACTTCGTCCCCGAAACGAAGCCGGTGAGCGACATCCTCTCCGAGCTGCGCCAGCAGAGCGTTCACCTTGCCATCGTGCTGGACGAGTTCGGTGGCACCTATGGCCTGGTGACGATGGAGGACCTGCTGGAGGAGATCGTCGGCGAGATCAACGACGAGTTCGACGTGGCGGAGCCGGAGTTCGAGCCCACCCCCGAGGGCGACACGCTCATCGACGGCGCCGTCTCCCTCTCCGAGGTCAACGACCGCTTCGACCTGCACCTTCCCGTCGAAGAGTTCGACACGCTGGGCGGCTACGTCTTCGGCACGCTGGGCCGCGTGCCCGTGGAGGGCGACATCGTGGGCGTGCCCGGCGTGCAGGGCGAGTGGGAGCTGCGCGTGGAAGAGGTGGAGGAGCGCCGCGTGAAGTGCGTGCGCCTGCGCCACCCGGCCCCCGTGGGCGAGCCGGCCGAGTAGCAAGAATCTCACACAGAGACACGGAGGCACAGAGAAGAAGTTCTTCTCTGTGCCTCCGTGTCTCTGTGTGAGCCATTGAACCGCGCCCCCGCCGCGCGTTATGTTGCAGCGTACACCCTTAGCCAACTCCTCCCGGTCTTCATACATGCGCTCCGACGAGATCCGCACCCGCTTCCTGGACTACTTCGCGCGGCAGGGGCACACCGTGCGCCCGTCGGGCTCGCTGGTGCCGAGCGACGACCCGACGCTGCTGTTCGTCAACGCGGGGATGGTGCCCTTCAAGAAGGCGTTCCTGGGGGCCGAGAACCCCGGGTACACGCGGGCTTCCACCTCGCAGAAGTGCGTGCGCGCCGGCGGCAAGCACAACGACCTGGAGCAGGTGGGGGTGACCGCGCGGCACCATACCTTCTTCGAGATGCTGGGCAACTTCTCCTTCGGCGACTACTTCAAGGCGGACGCCATCCGCTTCGCGTGGGAGCTGCTCACGGTGGAGTACGGCATCCCCAAGGAGCGCCTGTGGGTGACGGTTCACTACACGGATGACGAGGCGGAGCGGCTCTGGCTGGAGATCGCCGGGGTGAAGCCGGAGCGCGTCTTCCGGCTGGGCGACAAGGACAACTTCTGGCAGATGGCCGACACCGGCCCCTGCGGGCCGTGCAGCGAGATCCACTTCGACCTGCGCCCCGAAGGCGCGCGCGGCACCGAAGTGACGAAGGAGCAGTTCGAGGAGCTGGGGGAGGAGGGGCAGTTCCTGGAGATCTGGAACCTCGTCTTCATGCAGTACGACCGCGACGCGGACGGCAACCTCAACCCGCTCCCCGCGCCCTCCATCGACACGGGGATGGGGCTGGAGCGCCTTGCCTCCGTGCTGCAGGGGGTGAGCGCCAACTACCTCACGGACCTCTTCACCGACATCATCGACCGCGCGGTGGAGACGGTGGGCGTGCCGTACGTCTACGACACGCCGCAGGGCGTATCGTACCGGGTGCTGGCGGACCACGGGCGCGCCACGGCCTTCCTCCTGGCCGACGGCGTCTTTCCCTCCAACGAGGGCCGCGGCTATGTGCTGCGCCGCATCCTGCGCCGCGCCGTTCGCCACGCGTACCTCCTGGGCCGCCGCGAGCCCACGCTGGTGCACGTGGTGGAGGCGGTGATCGAGCGCATGGGCGGCGTGTACCCGGAGCTCCTCACGCGCCGCGAGTACATCCTGCGCAACACGCGGGCGGAGGAGGAGCGCTTCCTGGCCACGGTGGACGCGGGGATGCGCCGCTTCGACGAGATCGCCCCCGCCGGCGGGAGCGGCACGGTGGCGGGCTCTGAGGTCTTCCGCCTGTACGACACCTTTGGCTTTCCGCCCGACCTCACGGAGCTGATGGCGGCGGAGCGCGGCTACTCCGTGGACACCGAGGGCTTCGAGACCGAGCTGGCGGCGCAGCGCCGCCGGTCGCGCGAGGACCGCGCCGCCTCCGGGATCGGCGCGGGCGCCGACTCGCTGGCGGATGGGTGGGAGGCGACCGGCGACGCGGAGCAGGACTTCGCCGCGTACCGCGCCACCTCGCTGGACACGGACGTCCTCGCCTTCCGCCGCATGGAAGACGGGCGCGTCGCCCTGCAGTTGCGCGAGAACCCGTTCTACGCGGAGAGCGGCGGCCAGGTGTCCGACGCCGGCCATGTGCGCGGCGACGGCTGGACGCTCAGGGTGGACGAGGTGAGAAAGGTGAGCGGGCGCGTGGCCGTGGTGGGCCCCGTGGAGGGCGACTTCGCGCCGGGCGTGGTGCGCGCCGAGGTGGAGGAGCCGCCCCGCCGCGACACCGAGCGCAACCACACCGCCACCCACCTCCTGCACGCCGCGCTGCGCGGGGTGCTGGGCGAGCACGTGCACCAGATGGGCTCGCTGGTGGCGCCGGACCGGCTGCGCTTCGACTTCTCGCACAGCGGCCCCATGAGCCCCGCCGAGATCAGCGAGGTGGAGGGGCGCGTGAACCGCGCCATCTGGGGGAACACCCCCGTGGAGCCGCGCGAGATGGGCTACCAGGACGCCATCGGCATGGGCGCGATGGCGCTCTTCTCCGAGAAGTACGGCGACGTAGTGCGCGTGGTGGACATCCCGGGCGTCTCCATGGAGCTGTGCGGCGGCACGCACGTGCGCACCACGGGCCAGATCGGCCTCTTCCGCATCGTCTCCGAGGGCGGGGTGGCGGCGGGGGTGCGCCGCATCGAGGCCGTCACGGGCCCGCAGGCGTTCGAGCGCGTGCGCCGCGACGAGGCGACGCTGCGCGAGGCCGCCGCCCTCCTCAAGACGCGCGAGGACAACCTGCTCCCCCGCCTGCAGCAGGTGCTGGGCGAGGGGCGCGAGCTGCAGAAGGCGCTGGAGCGCGCGCGCTCCCAGGGCGGCGCCGACGTCATCGGCCGCCTGCTGGAGGCCGCGCACCAGGTGGACGGCGCCCTCGTGATCGCCTCCAGCGTGGACGTGGCGGACACGGACGAGCTGCGCACGCTGGGCGACGCGCTCCGCGGCCGGCTGGGGAGCGGCGTGGCGGTGCTCGCCGCCGCGTTCGACGGCCGCGCCGCGCTCGTCGCCGTGGCCACCGACGACATGGTGACGCGCGGCGTGCGCGCGGACCGGGTGGTGCGCGAGGTGGCGGCGCTGGCGGGCGGCAAGGGCGGCGGGAAGCCTCACATTGCCCAGGCGGGCGTGTCGCAGCCGGATCTCGTGCCCGCGGCGCTGGAGCGTGTGCCGGAGATCGTGCGCCCCATGCTGGCGGAGCGCGCCCCCGCGTGAGCGCCGCCCGGCTCTGGCTGGCCGAGCACCTGGCCGGCGCCCCCCCGGAGCTGCTGGACGCCATGTCCGCCGCCGTGCCGGACGAGGGCGCCGCGCCGGAGGCCCTCGCCGCCGGCGCGATGTCGCTGTTCGAGCGGGTGCTGCGCGGGTCGGGCGGCCGCGAGGACGCGTTGTCCCTCCTCGCCGCGGACGCCCTGCTCACCCACGCGCTGGAGGCCCAGGCGGAGCTGGACCCGCACGGCCTGGCCGCTTTCGCCGTGCGGTGGGGCGGGGGAGGGCGCCTGGGCGAGCTCGCCGAGCGGGGATGAATGCCCACCCGGGGATTTATTTCTCACACAGAGACACAGAGGCACAGAGAAAACGACACGGATCTATTGTTCTTTCTCTGTGCCTCTGTGTCTCTGTGTGATCCCGCTGTTCTTACGCCTGCAACAGGAGACGGTGGATGGATAGGCTCGGGTGGATGGTGTGCGGGTGCCTGGCGCTCGCGGCGTGCGGGGGGAGCGAGCCGGCCCCCACCGGCAAGGACGAGCCCATCGTCGCGGTCACTCCCGGCGCGCGGAGCGGGAGCGCGCCGCAGGACACGGGGTGGACGGTGACGGCGCGCGGGATCGGGCGGGTGCGGGTGGGGATGACCACCGCTGAAGCGCTGGGCGTGGAGGTCTCCGGCGGGCCGCAGGCCAAGGAGACGTGCGAGTACGTGCAGGCGGGCCGGCTTCCCGCGGGCGTGGGCGTGATGGCCAACGGCGGCCGCGTGGCGCGCATCGACGTGGACAGCGGGCGCGTGGCCACCGCCGAGGGCGCCCGCATCGGCGACACGGACGCCCACATCCGCGAGCTGTACGAGGGGCGCGTGAAGGAGCAGCCCAACAAGTACACGCCCGGCCACTCCCTGGTGGTGACCCCCGACGCGGGCCACCGCATCATCTTCGAGACGAACGGCAAGGTGGTGACGCGCTTCCGCGCCGGCCGCCTTCCCGAAGTGGAATGGGTGGAGCGATGCGGATGAGACACGGGGCGCTCGCGGCGTGCCTGCTGCTGGCCGGCTGCGGCGAAAAGACGGGCGACTTCGAGGGGCGCGCCACGGGCTCCATCGAGGGCCCCATGCGCGGAACGGCGTGGTACTGCGATGCCCCCGGCGGCTCCACGCTCCTGGTGCACGACGAGCGCCGCAAGGTGATGATCGCGTTCACCGGCGCGCCGGGGGGCGTGAAGCCGGGCGCCTGGCTCCTGCGCCAGGAGGCGCTCCCGGGCGGCTTCGGCATGAACGCCATGCTCCAGCGCTACCCGGACCCCGACGCCGAGCGGCTGGAGGCGCGCGTCCGGGGCGGCACGCTCACGATCGACGCGGTGGAAGACGGCCTCGCCTCGGGCCGCTACCAGGCGGACGTGGTGACGGTGGACGTGATGCCCACCCTGAAGCCCGACGGGCGCATGGGCCGCCTCCCCAACCGTGCGGGCACGCTGGTGGGGTTCTTCAAGGCGGTGAAGCGCGAGTGCCCGGCGAGCCCGCCGCAGCCGTCGTAACAAAGGCTCACACAGAGACACGGAGGCACAGAGAGCGGTTCTTCTCTGTGCCTCTGTGTCTCTGTGTGAGCAGCGGTTATGTTGTCCCGGTCACCCCAACCTCCGATGCCTGTGGACGCAGAAACTCTCACGCTCCTGCACGAGGCCCGCGCCGCCGAAAAGGCGCAGGCGCTCTTCTACCGCGCACTGGCCGCCGAGGCCGAGCAGCGTGGCGACGCGGCCCTCTCCGAGCGCTTCAACGACCTCCACGCGGACGAGCAGCACCACTTGTCGCGCCTCACGGCCCGGCTGCTGGAGCTGGGCGCGGCGCTGGCGGAGCTCGGCGGGATGAAGGGCGAGCCCGCGGCCATGGACGGATGGGAGCCCGCCGCCCGCGCCCGCGAAGAGGCCGAGGTGGCGCGCTACGAAGCGCTCCTGGGCCACGCGCTGGACGAGCATACCGCCGCCCTCCTCCGCGAGATCGCGGGGACGGAGCGGAACCACGCGCGCGAGCTGGGGGGCAAGTGGACACCGGCCTGAGCATCGACCTGCGGGGGCGGCGCGCCCTGGTCACCGGCGGGTCGCGCGGGGTGGGGCGCGCCACGGCGCTGCTGCTGGCCCGCGCCGGCGCGGACGTGGGGATCGGCTACCTGAGCCGCGCGGGCGAGGCGGACGCCGTGGTGGCGGAGCTGCGCGCGCTGGGCGTACGCGCCTTTGCGCACGCCGCCGACCTGGGGACGGCCGAGGGGGCGCGCCTCCTGTTCGACCGCTGCCAGGAGGAACTGGGCGGGGTGGACCTCTTCATCGGCAACGCCGGGGTGTGGCCGCCGGACGACGTGCCCATCGCCGGGATGGCGGACGAGCAGTGGTCGCGTACGATGCGCGCGAACCTCGACTCCATCTTCCACTGCGTGCGCCTGGCGGCGGGCCGCGTTACGGACAGCGGCCGCATCGTGCTGGTGTCGTCCACCGCCGGGCAGCGCGGCGAGGCGGGGCACGCGGACTACGCGGCGAGCAAGGGCGCCGTCATCTCCCTCACCAAGTCCGTGGCCGTGGAGCTGGGGCGGCGCGACGTTACGGTGAACTGCGTGGCGCCGGGGTGGATCGACACGGAGATGGTGGCGGCTCCCCTGTCCGCGGACCGCGCGCGCATCGAGGCCGCCATCCCCCTGGGCCGCGTGGCCTCTGCCGACGACGTCGCGGGGCCCATCGTATTCCTCTGCTCCCCGCTGGCGCGGCACCTCACGGGCGAGATCCTCAACGTCAACGGCGGGAGCGTGCTCTGTGGCTGAACTTCCGCGGGTGGTCCTGATCGCCACGGGCGGCACCATCTCCATGCGCATCGACCCGGAGCGCGGCGGCGCGGTGCCGCGCCTTTCGGGAGCGGAGATCCTCAACACGCTGCCGGACGTGGGGCGCGTGGCGCGGCTGGAGGTGCGCGAGTTCGGGCGCTACCCCGGCCCGCACATGACCATCGACCGCATGTGGGAGCTGCGCCGCGCCATCCTGGACGCCATCGGCGAGGGCGGGGTGGACGGCGTGGTGGTGACGCACGGCACGGACACCATCGAGGAAACGGCGTACCTCCTGGACCGCTCCCTCCCCGCCGAGACGCCGGTGGTGATCACGGGAGCCATGCGCAATTCCAGCGAGCTCTCCTGGGACGGCCCCGCCAACCTGATGAGCGCCGTGGAGGTGGCCGCCAGCCCGGACGCGCGCGGCCGCGGCACCATGGTGGTGATGGACGAGGAGATCGTGCAGGGCGCCGAGGTGGTGAAGACGCACACCGAGGCCGCCGGCACCTTTCGCTCGCCCAACTGGGGTCCGCTGGGGATCACGGACAAGGGGCGCGTCCTCTTCTACCGCGAAAGCCGCCGCAAGCGCGCGCTGGAGCCGGAGACGCCCACCACCGTCGTGGACCTGGTGAAGGTGGTCGCCGGGATGGACGCGCGCCTGGTGGAGGCGTCGCTGGACTCCGGCGCGCGCGGCATCGTGCTGGAGGCGCTGGGGCGCGGCAACGTGCCGCCCGCCGTGGTTCCGGGCCTGCGGCGCTGGGTGGATGCGGGGCGGCCGGTGGTGGTGGCGTCGCGCTCGGCGCGCGGGCGCGTGCTGGACACGTACGCCTACCCCGGCGGCGGCCACGAGCTGCGCGAGATGGGCGCCATCTTCGCCGACCACATGACGGGCCAGCAGGCGCGCATCGAGCTGATGCTGGCACTGGGCGTCTACGGCGACGACCTCGCCCGCGTGCGCGAGGTGGTGGAGGCCGGGCGCTACGGCGAATAGCCGCGCCTGGCTCCCCACGCGCATTCGGATGGACTGGCAGCCTGGCGACTGAAGTCGCGGCAACAACTGCACGAAGTCCCCCTGCGGGGACTACACAGCTCCCGCTGATGCTGGAAGACCAGTCCGCGGAGGCGGACTTCGTGCTTTCGTTGCCGCGGCTTCAGTCGCCAGGCTCCAGCCGGCGCCGCGTGTCCAGCGGGTAGCGCGCCGAACCCGCGGGCACCGATGAGCCGCTCCCGTTCCCCGTTCCCCGTTCCCCATCCCCCTTGCCGTGATCCTCACCCGCAGAGACTTCCTCAAGGCCGGCGTCGCCGCCGCGCTCGCGCCGCGGCCGGGCTTCGCGCTGCCGCCGCGGGCCTTCTCGTTCGCGTTCTTCTCGGACACGCACCTGGCGCTGGGCGGGCGCAACGAGCGCGAGTGCCGCACGCTGGTGGAGGAGATCGCCACCGGCATCCGCCCGGACTTCGCGGTCAACGGCGGCGACGTGACGGACTACGGCTGGCGCGGCGAGTACGACGCGTACCGGCGGGTGCTGGAGGGGGTCCGCTTTCCCGTGCACCACATCCCCGGCAACCACGACGTGCGCTGGTCGCCGCTGGGCCCGCAGATCTTCGGACGCTACTGCGGCGAGCCGTTCCGCGCGTTCAGCCACAAGGGGTGCCGCTTCGTGCTGCTGGACAGCTCGGTGCCGCTCTCGCACTGGGGTCACTTCGAGAGCGAGCAGCTCCGCTGGGCCCAGCGCGAGCTGCGCGGCACGGGGCGCGACACGCCGGTGTTCGTGTTCACCCACCACTGGGTGGGGCGCGACCGGGTGATGGTGGACAACGAGAACGAGCTGCTGCGCATCCTTGAGCCGTACAACGTCAAGCTGATCCTGAACGGCCACGGCCACCAGGACCTGCTCTGGAACTGGAACGGCATCGCCGGGACGATGAACAAGGGCCTCTACCAGGGCTCGTACCAGCGGGTGGACGTGGATTGGGGCGCCGGCGAGGTCCGCCTCCTGCGCCGCACCGCCGAAGCGCCCGAGCTGCGCCCCCTTCTCACCGTTCCGCTCGCTCCGCGCCGCGACGCGCGTCCCCTGTGGAGCGTGCCCGTGGCGCTGGTGGCGGCGGGCGCGGTGGTGCCCGCCCGCGCCGAGGGTGCCCGCGAGTTCCGCTGGGACGAGGGCGTGTGGGCTCCCCTCCCGCTGGCCGGCGCGCCCACGGCGGGGCTGCGCCCCGGCGCCCACCTCCTCTCGCTGCGCGCGGGCAACGGCGGCGCGCAGCGCGCGTTCGGCGTGCGGGTGGCGGGCACCGACGACGCCCTGCGGCCGCGCTGGGAGCGCCGGCTGAGCGGGGGCGTGATGTCGCACCTGCGGCTGGCGGACGGCGTGCTCTTCGCCAGCGCCATGGACGGCTCCGTAGCCGCCCTGCGCGCCGCGGACGGCACTCCGCTCTGGACGGCGCGCACGGGGGGCTACTGCCACTCGTCGCCGGTGCTGGACGAGGGGCGGGTGATCGTGGGAAGCGCGGACGGCGCGGTGTACGCCTTCGATGCACGCAGCGGAACGCGTCGCTGGCGCCGCGAGACGGGCGGGCCGGTGTACGCCTCGGCCGCCGTGGCGCGGGGGATCGCCGCCATCGCCTCGGGCGACGGCACGGTGTACGGGCTGGATGCGCGCACCGGGGCCGTGCGTTGGCGCTTCGCCCTGCCGGCGGGCGACACGGCGTTCGCCCAGAGCCCCGCCGCCACCGACGGCGAGCGCTTCTACCTGGGCGCGTGGGACCGGAACCTGTACGCGCTGGACGCCGCCACCGGCCGCGAGCTGTGGCGGCGCCAGTGCACGGACAGGTCGTTCGCGTACTCGCCGGCCATCGGCGGGCCGGCGGTGGGGGGCGGGCGGGTGTACGTGCCCTCCAACGACAACGTGCTCCACGCCTTCGACGCCGCCACAGGCGCCCCGCTCTGGCGCTTCACCGCCCCCGGCGACAAGGTCGGCTACTCCTCGCCCACGCTGGCGGGCGACCGCATCTACATCGGCTGCCTGGGCGACCGGGGCCAGGTTCGCTGCGTCTCCGCCGCCGACGGGCGCGAGCTGTGGATGACGGAAACGGGCGGCGAGATCTACGACTCCTCCCCCGCCGTCAGCGACGGCCGCGTGGCCATCGGCTCCGTCAACGGCACCCTCTCCCTCCTCGCCGCGGACGACGGCAAGCTCGTGGCGCAGCACCGTTTTCCCGCGGGCCACTTCCTCGCTTCCCCCGCGGCGGGCGCGCGCTCCGTGTACGCCGCCACCTTCTCCGACGTGGTGATGGGCTTCGACACCGCGTAGAAAAAAGGACTCACACAGAGGCACAGAGGCACAGAGACGACTTCTTCTCTGTGCCTCTGTGCCTCTGTGTGAGCCCCACTCTTGCGTAGTCGGCGAGGCGATGCTATCGTTTGCGAAAGTTTTGCGGTTTGGTACTCTTGCTTAAGAAAGTTAAGTGAACGCTCCGAGCCGCCTTGATGATGTGGATGTGCGCCTGCTGGAGATGCTCCAGGAGAACGGGCGCGTCTCGCAGCACGACCTCGCCGTGGCCGTGGGCCTCTCTTCGCCCGCGGTGGGCGAGCGCGTGAGGAAGCTGGAGGAGCGGGGGATCATCCGCCGCTTCACCGCCGTGATCGATCCCAAGCTGCTGGGGCGCGACGTGACGGCGTTCCTGGCGGTGGGGATCGCGGGGTCCGCGTACTACGACGAGTTCAGGTCGCGCGTGATGGCGCACCCCGAGGTGCTGGAGTGCCACTCCATCACGGGGCAGGGGTCGCACCTGCTGAAGGTGCGCACCGACACCACCTCCGGGCTGGAGGAGCTCCTCGCGGAGATCCAGAGCTGGCCCGGAGTGCAGTGGACGAACACCAGCATCGTCCTGTCGACGATCAAGGAGACCGCCGCGCTCGGCCTTCAGCCGCGCGCCAGCAGCGAGAGAGCGTCCGCCCCGAAGCGGTAGCCCGCCCACCCGAGCAGAAGGAATGAGTCCCATGCCCAAGACCGCCGCCCGCTTCGACACCCTGGCCGCCGCCACCTGGGAAGCCGAAGCGAAGAACGGAGACGGCGCCGCGCGCGGCCCGATGGACATCGAAGGAATCTTTGGCAAGAACACCTTTGGGCTGGCGGAGATGCGCGCCCGCCTTCCCAAGCAGGTGTTCAGGGCGCTGATGAACACCGTGGACCGCGGCGAGCCGCTGGACCCGTCGGTGGCCGACGCCGTGGCGCTGGCCATGAAGGAGTGGGCCACCGAGCGCGGCGCCTCGCACTTCACCCACTGGTTCCAGCCCCTCACCGGCTCCACGGCCGAGAAGCACGACTCGTTCATCACGCCCAACGTGGGCGGGGGCGCCGTGGCCGAGTTCAGCGGCAAGGAGCTGATCCAGGGCGAGCCGGACGCGTCGTCGTTCCCCTCGGGCGGGCTGCGCGCGACCTTTGAGGCCCGCGGCTACACGGCGTGGGACCCCACCTCGCCCGCCTTCATCGTAGACACGCCGGCGGGGTGCTACCTCTCCATCCCCACCGCCTTCGCGTCGTGGACGGGCGAGGCGCTGGACGTGAAGATCCCCCTGCTGCGCTCCATCGGCGCGCTGGACAAGCAGACGCGGCGGGCGCTCAGGCTGTTCGGGGAAGAGGTGGAGCAGGTGATGGCCACCTGCGGGCCGGAGCAGGAGTTCTTCCTGATCGACCAGGAGTTCTTTTACCGCCGGCCAGACCTGGTGACCACCGGGCGCACCCTGTTCGGCGCCAAGCCGCCGCGCGGGCAGGAGCTGGAAGACCACTATTTCGGCTCCATCCCGGACCGGGTGCTGGCCTTCATGACCGAGGTGGAGCGCGAGCTTTACAAGCTGGGCGTGCCGCTGCGCACCCGGCACAACGAGGTGGCGCCGGGGCAGTTCGAGATGGCGCCCATCTACGAGAACGCCAACCTTGCGGCCGACCACCAGCAGCTCGTGATGATCACGCTGCGCAAGGTGGCGCGGAAGTACGGGCTCGCCTGCCTCCTGCACGAGAAGCCGTTCGCGGGCGTCAACGGGAGCGGCAAGCACCTCAACTGGTCGCTGGGCACCGACCGCGCCAACCTGCTGGAGCCCGGCGACACGCCGCACCAGAACATGCAGTTCATCTTCTTCTGCACCGCCGTGCTGCGCGCGGTGGAGCGGCACCAGGACCTGCTGCGCTCGGCGGTGGCGTTCGCCGGCAACGACCACCGGCTGGGGGCCAACGAGGCGCCGCCCGCCATCATCTCCGTGTTCCTGGGCGACCAGCTCACGGACGTGTTCGAGCAGATCGAGGAGAGCGGGACGGCCACCTCCAGCAAGCAGGGCGGGCTGATGGGGCTGGGCACCCCCGTGCTCCCGCACATCCCGCAGCACGCGGGCGACCGCAACCGCACCTCGCCCTTTGCCTTCACGGGCAACAAGTTCGAGTTCCGGGCGCTGGGCTCGTCGCAGTCCGTGTCGTGGCCGGCCACGGTGCTCAACACCGTGATGGCCGAGTCGGTGGACGAGCTGTGCACCGAGCTGGAAGCGGCGGTGGAGAAGGGCACCTCCTTCGAGGACGCCCTCCAGCAGCTCATCGCCACCGAGATCCGCCGCGTCAAGCGGATCATCTTCAACGGCGACGGCTACAGCGACGCGTGGCAGGAAGAGGCGGCCGGCCGCGGCCTCCTCAACCTGCGCACCACGCTGGACGCGCTGGAGACCATGGTGAGCGACAAGAACAGCGCGCTCTTTGAGAAGTACGGAGTGCTCTCGCCCCGCGAGCTGGAGTCGCGCCACGAGATCGCGCTGGAGACCTACTTCAAGACGATCAACATCGAGGGCGAGACCACGGCGGACGTGGCGGCCACGATGGTGCTGCCGGCGGCGTTCCGCTACATGAACGACCTGCTCGCCGCCGCCGAGCGCGCCGCGGACATCAAGCTGAACGCCAGGGGCCTGCACAGCACCCTGCAGGAGCTGAACGGCCTTATCGACGAGCTGCGCGAGTCGCTGGACACCCTCCGCGCGCAGAACGCGGAGCTGGGCGGCGAAGACGTGCACTCCAAGGCGTACCACATGCGCGACAACATCGTGCCGGCCATGCTTGCCGTGCGCAGCGCCGTGGACCGCCTGGAAAAGGTGGTCCCCGACGACATGTGGCCGCTCCCCACCTACCGGGACATGCTCTTCGTCAAGTAAGCAACCTCACGCGGAGAAGACACGGAGGCACGGAGATGAACCTATCTCTGTGCCTCCGTGCCTCTGTGTGACACCAGCCGTCGCAGGTGCTCGAGGTGGGTGGTGAAGATGGAGTCTTCCTCCGGCTCCGCCCGCCCGTCCGCCGCGAGCATCGACAGGCCGAGGCCGCTCAGCGCCGTCACCACCTGGTCCGTGTTCTGGGTTCCGCGCTCGCGGTCCATGGCCGCCACGGCCTCGATGTACGCCGGGGTGGCGGTAAGGAAGTCGTGGAGTGCGTCCGGGTCGTCCGCCAGCCGCACGCTCTCGGCCACGGAGCGGCGCAGGTCGTCGTCGCTGGTGTGCCCGCCCGTCGCCGCGCGGAACACCTGGCCGAACAGCTCCAGCTCGCGCGTGTTAAGGTCGTCGTCGCCGCCGGCCAGCACGCCCAGGAAGCGCGTCAGGTGCGCCACGGCGTTCTCCGCCGCGCTCCCGGGCGCCGCCCAGTAGCCCTGCTCGTCCGCGTTGACGGCCGCCTGCACCACCAGCCTCGAAAGCTCGTCGGGCGAAAGTCTTATGGTGTGGTTCATCGTTGAGTGCGCGAGGGTAGGCGTGTGGAGAGAAGCGCACCAACGTGGGGCGCGTGGGCGCCGGCTGCAAGAGAGCTCACACAGAGACACAGAGGCACAGAGGCACAGAGACGACTTCATCTCTGTGCCTCTGTGTCTCTGTGTGAGCCCTGTTCGTTACACCAGAATCGCCTCGGCCATCAGCACCGGCTCTTCCTGCCACACCCTGAAGCAGTCGTACCCGAACTCGCGCGCCGCGCGCGTCTGGTCAGGGAAGCCGAAGTAGTCCGTCCACCCCTGCTGCTCCGCCCGCCACTTGCAGTCCCAGTAGAAGCGCACGTGCCGCTCCTCGGAAGCCGTCCGGATCACCGCGGTCCCGCGAAAGAACTCGCACCCGCTCGAGCCACGCACTTCAATTGATTCGATCGCCAGATCGGGGTATTCTACCATCACCTTGGCCAGAGTCCGCTCCACCTTCACCGGCGGGGAGAGCCGGTCGAAGGAGATCCGCTCGTTCGGGCGGCCGGTGGCGCGGAAGGTGGAGAGCGCCGAGAGGAAGGCGTGGCTGGCCCGGGACTGCGGGGCGAGATCTGCAGTGGTCATCGAGGGCGCGGTTGAGGGGGAGTGCGAGTGCGTAGTTAAAAGGTAATTAAGAATCCACGATTCGCCAAGCCATTGCAGCGGATGTGTTTGCATTCGAAACGTCAGGCGCGGTGCCACGGGGGGATGGGGATGGCTGAGGCCAGGGATCTCGACACGATCGCGGAGTCGCCGAAGGGGCGCACCCGCACCGGCGGCGCCCGCGTAAACCGCGCGGTCAGGCGCCTCTGGGACGGGAGCGCGCGCCGGCGCACCTCCGCCTTCACGAGGGCGTAGCCCGTGGCCGCACCCGATGCACGGCCGGAGCTGAACGCCCCCGCCGACGTCGTCCGCATCACCCGCGCGCTGCAGGACGCGGGTTTCGAGACGTGGACCGTAGGGGGCGCCGTGCGCGACGCGCTCGCCGGCCGCACCCCCGGCGACTGGGACCTCACCACCGCAGCCCGCCCGCGCGACGTGCAGCGAATCTTCCGCCGCACGGTACCCGTAGGCGTGGCGCACGGCACGGTGGGCGTGCTGGGCAAGGACGGGCGGATGTACGAGGTCACCACCTTTCGCCGCGACGTGGAGACGGACGGGCGCCACGCGGTGGTCAGCTTCTCGGACACGGTGGAGGAAGACCTCCAGCGGCGCGACTTCACCATCAACGCCGTGGCCTGGCACCCGCTCACCCGCGAGCTGCGCGATCCGCACGGCGGCGTTCCGGACCTGCGCCAGGGCGTGCTGCGCACCGTGGGCGACCCGCGCGAGCGCTTCCGCGAAGACCGGCTGCGCGTGCTGCGCGCCCTGCGCTTCGCCGCCCGCTTCGGGCTGCGCATCGACGACGCCACCTGGGAGGCGTGCCGCGAGTCGGCGCCGCACCTCCCCAACCTGTCGGCCGAGCGGGTGCGCGAGGAGCTGCTCAAGGTGTTCCGCGAGGTGGAGCGCCCCTCGGCCGCCCTGCGGCTGTACGAGGAGTGCGGCGCGCTGGCCTCGCTCTACCCGGAGCTGCAGGCGTGCGTCGGGGTGCCGGACGGCGCCGCGGACGTGTGGACCCACCTCCTGGCGACCGCCGACGCCCTGCCGCGCCGCCACGCGGCCCTGCGCCTCCCCGCGCTCCTCCACGACGTGGGCAAGGCGCGCACGGCGGACGACGCGTTCGCGGACCACGCCGCGTCGGGCGCGGCGACGGCGTTCAAGCTGCTGCGCCGCCTCAAGTTCTCCAACGCGGAGACGGACCGGGCGGTGCACCTGGTGGCGCAGCACTCCGGGATACCGTCCCCGGACGCGCCGGAACCGGAGCTGCGCCGCTGGCTGCGCCGGGTGGGCGCCGGGTACGTGTCTGACCTCCTGCGCCTGGCGATGGCTGACGTAGAGGCGCGTGGGGCCGATGAGGTTTCCCCGAAGCTGCGGTCGTCCGTGGGAGTCACGGTCCTCCTCGCGCTGCGGCGCCGCGTGGGGCGGATGCTGGCGACGGCTCCGGCCCTCACCATCGGCGACCTGGCCATCGGCGGGGCGGAGCTGCGCCGGCTCGGCGTTCCCGCGGGCCCCGCGATGGGCGAGATCCTGCGCGACCTGCTGGAGCGCGTGACCGACGACCCGTCGCTCAACACCCCCGAAGCGTTGTCGGAGATCGTGCGCGCCGAGCTCTCTCACCCCGGATGAGCCATGTACTCCACCTGCCTCTACTGCCACCGGCCCCTGGGCGCCAACACGCGCGTGGAAGCGTTCCCCGTGGGCGAGCGCCTGGCGTTCGACCCGGAGCGCGGGCGCCTGTGGGCCGTCTGCCGCTCGTGCGCGCGGTGGAACCTGAGCCCGGTGGAGGAGAGATGGGAGGCGCTGGAGGAATGTGAGCGCATCTTCCGCGACACCTCGCGCCGCACCACCACCGAGAACTTCGGGATGGCGCGCCCCGCGGATGGCCCGGTGCTCATCCGCGTGGGCCGCCCGCTGCGGCCGGAGTTCGCGGCGTGGCGCTACGCCCCGCAGTTGGTGCGGCGGCGGCGCCAGGACCTGCTGGAAGGGGGTCTGATGATGGTGAGCCCGCTGGGGATGGGGGTCGCGGCGGTCGCGTCGGTCGCCTCGCTGGGCCTGGCGGGGTTCGCGGTGGCGGCCGCTGCGCCGCTGGTGTACGTCGGCGGCGCGGTGGCGTGGTCGCGGTCTCAGTTGCGCCGCGTGGTGGGGCTGACGGACGAGGGCGCGCCGATTCGTGTGCGCCACCTGCGGGGCGTGTCGTTCGAAGGCGGCGGCGACGAGCTGCGCGTCGTCACCGAGAGCGACGCCGGGCCCGCCGAGCTCACCGGCGCGGCGGCGCACAGCCTGGCGTCGGTGGCGTGCGCGCGCAGCAATCAGATCGGCGCCAGCTCCAGCTACGTGCGCTCCGCCGTGGAGAGCCTGGAGCGCCGCGGCGGGCCCGCCGCGGTCCTGGACGACGCGTGCCGCGCGGGCGGGCTGGCCAAGATCCGCTACGTGGACCGCCTGGCGCTGGAGATGGCGCTGCACGAAGAGCAGGAGCGGCGCGCGATGGAGGGCGAGCTCCGCACCCTGGAGGCCGCCTGGCGCGAAGCCGAGGAGATCGCCGCCATCGCCGATGGCCTGGCCATCGCACCCACGCAGAGAGAGCTGCCATGAGCGAGCCCGAGGTCTGGCTGCGCGGCCCCATAGCCGGCGTGCCGCCGCTGCTGATGCCCGCCGCGCACGCCCTTGCCGGCGCCCGCGAGGACCTGTCCCGCGTCGCCGCGGGGCTCACCGGCGACGAGCTGTGGGCGCGCCCCGCCGGCGCCGCCTCCGTCGGCTTCCACCTGCGCCACGTCGCGGGCGTCATCGACCGCCTCCTCACCTACGCCCGCGGCGAGCCCCTCACCGAAGCCCAGCTCGCCTACCTCCGCGCCGAGCCCGACCCCGGCGCATCCGTGGACGACCTCCTGCACGCCGTGGACGAGGCCGTCGAGCACGCCCTCGCCCAGCTCCGCGCGACGCCCGAGGCCGATCTCCTCCTCCCGCGCGGCGTGGGCCGTCTCCAGCTCCCCAGCACCGTGCAGGGCCTCATCTTCCACGCCGCCGAGCACGCCCAGCGCCACACCGGGCAGGTCGTCACCCTCAGCCGGATCGTTTCTCACACAGAGACACAGAGGCACAGAGATTAGTTCTTCTCTGTGCCTCTGTGTCTCTGTGTGAGCCCCTAGAACTTAATCGCGTCGAGCGGGCGCTGGCCGGGGAGGGGGAGGATCACGCCCGGGTTGAGGATGCCGAGGGCGTCGAAGGCGCACTTCACGGCGCGGAAGCAGTCTACCAGCTCGGCGCCCCAGATGATCTCGATGAGCGGCGCGCGCAGGCGGCCGTCGCCGTGCTCGCCGGCCATGGTGCCGCCCAGCGCGGCCACACCTTCGGCTACCTCGTAGACGATCGCCTCCACGCGCGCCTTCCACCCCGGCGCGCCCACGTCCACCAGCGGGTTGACGTGAAGGTTTGCGTCGCCCGCGTGGCCGAAGATGACCGCGGGAAGGTCGTTCGCGGCCAGTACGCGGCGCAGGAGGTGGACGTAGTCGGCCAGGTGGTGCACGGGGACGACGCCGTCTTCGATGAACTGCATGGAGATGCGGCCGCCGGCCAGCTTCGCGATCAGCGGGCTGGCCGCGTGGCGCACGTGCCAGAAGCGCTCCTGCTCCGCCGGGTCCACGGCCACACTGACGCGGTCGGCGACGCCGCCCAACGCGGCGCGTACCCGCTCCAGCGACGCCTCCACCTCGCCGCGCGAGGCGCCTTCCATCTCCACGAACAGGATCGCCTCCAGCCCCTCGCGCAGGGGGTAGCCCGGATCTTCGCCGCCGCCGCGCACCAGGTCGATGAAGGTGCGGTCGATCATCTCGCAGGCGGAGGGCCCCAGCTCAAGCACGCGCTGCACGGCCGCCGCGGCGGCGGGGAGCTCCGTGAACTCCAGCAGCGCCAGGCCGCGTGCCGCCGCCACGGGCGCCAGGCGCACCTCCGCCTCCGTCACCAGCGCCAGCGTGCCCTCGCTCCCCACCAGCAGGTCCACCGCGTCGCCGCTCTGCAGGTACTCGCGCAGCGCGTAGCCGGAGGAGTTCTTGCGCACGCGCGGCCAGCGCGCCTCGATGGTTGCGCGGTGCGGCTCGATGGCCGCATCCACCTCCGCCAGGATCTCGCGAAGGCGCGGGCTCTCCGGCGGCACGCCCCGCTCCACGCGCACGCGCTCCCCATCCGCCAGCACCAGCTCAAGCGCGTGCACCCAGCGGCGCGTGGAGCCGTGGAGCACGGTGTGGACGCCGCCGGAGTTGTTGGCGATCATCCCGCCCAGGGTGGCGCGTGCGGCGCTGGACGGGTCCACGGGAAAGTGAAGGCCGTGTGGCGCGGAGGCGGCGTTCAGCTCCGCCAGCGTGCACCCCGGGAGGAGGCGCGCGTGCCCCGCATCCACCTCCAGCACGGCCCGGAAGCGGGACACCAGATCCACGGAGACACCGCGCCCCACGTTGCCGCCCGGCATCCCCGTGCCGGCGCCGCGGGGGACGAGCGGCGTGCGCGACGCCGCCGCCCAGCGCACCAGCGCCGCCACGTCGTCCGCGTCTTGCGGAATCGCCACCGCGTCCGGAAGGGAGCGCAGGATCCCCGACGCTTCGCCGAAGGGGAGGCGCGCTTCGCCGCCCAGCACCTCGCCGCGGAAGCCGGGAATCTCCGCGGGGACGAGGGGGAGCGGGCGCGGCTCGCCGGCGGGGCCCAGGGGCCAGGCGGCGGCGTCGGGTTGACAGGGAGGGGCGGGGGGCTGCATCGTGGCGCGCTCGGTGGCGGAAACGAAAAACGCTCCCCGCGGGGAGCGTCGGCGCGGGGGCGCGGGTTGGGTCAGCGGCCACAGCCCGCGCAGTAGCCCACCACCTCCACGCGGAAGCCCTCCACGCGGAAGCCGTTGCCCACATTCACCTGCGGGTGGAACGCGGGCTCGGCGGCGTGCACGTCACGGACCACGCCGCAGCGCAGGCAGCGCGAGTGGTAGTGCTCGTCGGTGCGCGCGTCGTAGCGGGCCGAGCCGTCGCCGTACGACAGCTTCACGGCCAGGCCGCAGCTCACCAGCGTCTCCAGCGCCTTGTACACCGTGGCGAGGGAGATGTCGGAGATCTCGCCGCGGACCACGGTGAACACGTCGTCGGCGGTGGGGTGCTCGTCGGTGCAGCGCAGGAAGCGGTACACGGCGGAGCGCTGGTCGGTGAAGCGCTGCCCGTTCGCCTCCAGCGCCTCGCGCAGGACGGCGTCCGTCTCCTCGTGCCGCGGCCGTGCTGTGGTGACCATCGGTCTATTGTGGCGGCTTGGGGATTGCGCGGGCTCGCGTTCGGCGGCCCGCACCGTTCAAGCTACGGAGGGTGCCGGGGGGTGTCAACTCCTGGCGGCGCGCGCGTGTAGCCCCATTCGCCGCCGCCCCGGCACGGACGATGCGCGGGGCATGCGTGCGATCCATACCCAACAGGGAGAGAGGCGTGGCCGGACGACGGGGAAGAGCGATGTGGGCGGGGCTGCTGCTGGCGGCCGCCGCGGCGGGGTGCGGGCGGGACGAGGTGGAGCCCCTTCCACCCATGGAGCGCCCCTCGCCGGAGCGGCGGGCCGGGCTCCCGGAGGTCGGCGGGCGCTGGCTTTTCGCGGGGTGGGAGATCGAGGAGCGCGACAGCGCCGCGCAGGCCAACAGCGACTACCAGCTCGTTCCGCCGGGGGAGTTCCGCTTCCTTACGCAGCGGCTGGACTCGGTGGCGGGGCAGTACGGCGTCCCCGGGCGCTACGTGCTCCCCTTTACGGGCGAGGTGCGGCGCGACGGCGTCTTCTCCCTGATCGCCTTCGCGGGCGGCGGGGTGCAGCAGTACGTGGCCGGGCGGGTGGAAAGGGACACGCTCTGGCTGGAGCTCACCAACCTGGCGTCGGTGGAGCGGTGGCCTCCGCGCACCCGCGCCGCGTTCGTGCGCCGGCCGCGCGGCGCGCCCTTCACCCGGCTGCTGGGCGGCGCCCCCATCATCGTGCCGCCCGACTCGGCGACGCTGGACTCCATCCGCCGCGACTCGATCCGGATGGACTCCATCCGCCGGGCCTCCACGCCTCCGCCGGTGGTGCCGGGAGCCGTGCCGCCGGCAGCCGTGCCGCCCGCCGGGGTGCCGCCCACGCAGCCGCCGCGCGTGACGCCGCCGCCCGCGGCCACTCCGCGCCCGCGGCCTCCCGCGCCGCGTCCGCAGCCGAAGGCGGTACCGCCGCCCACGCAGGGTCCGCCTCCGCCGCAGGAGTTCCCGGCGCCGGAGCCCGCCCCCACCAACCCGCAGCCGACGATGCCGCGGGAGACGATCAACTTTCCGCCGCCGCGGCGGCGCTAGGGGCTCACACAGAGACACAGAGGCACGGAGATGAACTGTTCTCCGTGCCTCTGTGTCTCTGTGTGAGCCCAATTACCTCTCAGGCCGCCAGCTCGGGTTGGTGAGGCTGGTGAGCACGTGGTCCTGCCACTCGCCGTCCAGGAACAGGTAGTCCCGCGCGTAGCCCTCCACCACGAAGCCCAAGCGGCGCAGCAGCCCGCCGCTGCGGCGGTTCCACGGGAAGAAGTTGGCCATGATCCGGTGCATGTTCAGGTCGCGGAACACGTACTCGATGGCCACCTCCAGCCCTTCCCGCATCAGCCCGTGTCCCTCGCGGTCCGACGCGATGCCGTAGCCGAGCACGCAGTACTGGGCGGCGCCGCGCACGAACTGGGTGAAGTTGGCGCTGGCGATCACCCGCCCGGGGTCCGCCTTCTCCCACATGAACAGGCGCAGCGAGCGGTCGCCGCGGAACTCGGAGCGGCTGGCCTGGGCCTGCGCGCGCCAGAAGTCCGCGGTAAAGAACTCCGCGTCCATGCGCGGCCGGGTGCTGGCCAGGTGCTCGCGGTTCTCGTCGAAGTAGCGGGAGATGGCCTCGGCGTCGTCCGCCTCGGGAAGCCGCAGCGTAAGCCGCGCCGTGTGGAGCACCGGGGGCTCGCGGAGGGGAAGCATCGTCGTGCGGCGGGTGTGGAAGGGAGCGGAAAGCGCGCGTGCCCCGCCAAGCTACGGACACGGCGCCCGCGGCGGAAGCGGCATGCGGGTTGCTCCACCACCGCGCACCTGAGCGCATGAAGAAACCGACTGCCGGAGCGAGCGACGTGGCCAACGGATCCAGGGGAGGGCTGACGCCCGACGACCACAAGGACCTCCCCTTCGACGGAGGGTCGGAGCCCGTTCCCCAGGTCAAGGAGCCGGTGCCCGGCCCCGGGCGCAGCGCCATGCAGTACGTGGTGATCGGCGTGTGCGTGCTGCTGGCCCTGGGCGCTATCCTGATGTTCTTCGCACGCGCCTGGTAGGGGCCTTCCTGCGCACCGGCCTCGGCGGGGCGGCTTGCCCGATCCGCCGGGGCCCGGCTATGCTTGGGGCATGCTCGCCGCCGTCGCCACCCGCCGCTGGGTCTTTCCCCAGCCCGCCGATTCCGCAGCCGTAGCCCACCTGTGCAGCGAGCTGCGGCTCCCGGCCGTGCTCTGCCGCATCCTTGCGCAGCGCGGGCTCGTGGAGCCGGACGCGGCGCGTGGCTTCCTGCGCCCCAACGCGGGGCAACTTCACGCGCCCTCCCGCCTGGCCGGGATGGGCGACGCCGTGGCGCGCCTGCGCCGTGCCCGCGACGCCGCGGAGACGGTGCTGGTGCACGGCGACTACGACGTGGACGGGATCTGCTCCACCGCGCTGTACACGCGGGCGCTGGGGATGATGGGGCTGCGCGCCCTCCCCTTCGTGCCGCACCGCCTGGTGGACGGCTACGACCTGTCCGACGCGGGGATCCGCGAGGCGCAGCGGTGCGGCGCCACGCTGATCCTTACCGGCGACTGCGGGATCGTGGCGCACGACGCGGTGAATCGTGCAGCCGCCGCGGGGATCGACGTCATCGTGACCGACCACCACACCGCCGGCCCCACGCTGCCGGCGGCCGCGGCGGTGGTCAACCCCAACCGCGCGGACTGCGGGTACCCGGACAAGGGGCTGGCCGGCGTGGGCGTGGCGTACAAGGTGTGCTGCGCGCTCGCGGCCGAGCTCGGCTTTCCCGAGGCGCGCCTGCACGGGCTGCTGGACCTGGTGGCCATCGCCACCATCGCGGACCTGGCGCCGCTGGTGGGCGAGAACCGCACGCTGGTGCGCTGGGGCCTCAAGGTGCTCCCGCAGACCCCCAACCCGGGGCTGCGCGCCCTGCTGCGCGTCACCAAGCTGGCCGACAAGGGCGAGATCACCGCGTCGCAGGTGGGGTTCGTGCTGGCCCCGCGCCTCAACGCCGTGGGCCGCATGGGCGAGGCGCTCCGCGGCGTGCGCCTGCTGGTGACCGACGACGAGCGCGAGGCCGCCACCATCGCCGCCACGCTGGAAGACGAGAACCGCTGGCGCCAGACGGTCGATGGCGACACCCTGCGCGCCGCCCTGCTCAAGCTGGAGACGGAGTACGACCCCGACGAGCACCGCGGCGTGGTGCTGGCGGCGGACGGGTGGCACCCGGGGGTGATCGGGATCGTGGCGTCGCGCGTGGTGGAGCGCATCCACCGCCCCACCGTGCTGATCGCCCTGGACGGCGCGAACGAGGGGAAGGGGAGCGCCCGCTCCATTCCGGGCTTCCACCTGTACGACGCGATCCGCGACTGTTCGGAGCACCTGGCGCGCTTCGGCGGGCACCGGATGGCCGCCGGGTGCTCCATCCGCCCCGAACGGGTGGACGCCTTCCGCGCCGCGTTCGACCAGCGCGCCCGCGACTTCCTGGAAGACGACGACCTGATCCCCCAGGTGCGGGTGGACCTGGAGGTGGAGCTCCACCAGGCGAACGAGGAGCTCGCGCGCCTGATCCGCCACGCCGGCCCGTTCGGGATGGGCAACTCCACGCCCGTGTTCGCGGCGCGGCGCGTTGGGGTCGTGGGCGCGCCTCGGGTGGTAGGCCAGGGTCACCTGAAGCTCACCCTGGGCGCGTTCGGCCACACCCTGGACGCCATCGGCTTCGGTATGGCGGACCGGATGGGCGCCATCGCGGAGGGCCCGCTGGACGTGGCATTCAAGCTGGAAGAGAACACCTGGAACGGCCGCACGACCGCCCAGGCCAAGCTGGTGGACGTGCGCCCGGCGGAACAGGGGAACGGGGAACGGGGAACGGGGAACGGCAACAACCCGGGTTTTTCCGTTCCCCGTTCCCCGTTCCCGTTCCCCCGTCGTCATGAGAATCGTGGCGGGGGAGTGGGGTGGGCGCAGGCTGGTGGCGCCGCCGGGGCGGGGAACGCGGCCGACTACGGACCGGGTGCGCGAGGCGTGGATGAGCGCCGTCGATCCTTTTCTCGACGGTGCGCGCGTGCTGGATCTGTTCGCGGGGAGCGGCGCGCTGGGGCTGGAGGCGCTCTCGCGCGGCGCGGCGCACGCCACCTTCGTGGAGCAGGCCCCGCCCGCCCTGCAGAGCCTGCGCGCCAACCTGTCCGCGCTGGGAGCCGCCCCCCGCGCCGAGGTGGTGCGGGCGGACGCGGTGCGCTACGTGGCGGGGCTGGAGGCGGGCGCCTTCGACGTGGCGTTCGCGGACCCGCCGTACGCGCAGGGCTTCGCCGCGGCGCTGGCGGAAGCGTTCGCGGCCGTGCCGTTCGCGGGGCTGCTGTGCATCGAGCACGGCCGCAACGACGAGATCCCGGAGCTCCCCGGCGCACGCACCCGCCGCTATGGGGACACCGCACTCACCTTCATCCCGGCTCCCGAATGACCGCCCCGCGCGTCGCGCTCTGCCCCGGCTCGTTCGATCCGCTCACGCTCGGCCACGAGGACATCGTGCGCCGGGCGCTCTCTTTCGCCGACCGCGTGATCGTGGCCGTGTCCCACTCGCCCACCACGAGCAAGCAGGGGATGTTCGGCGTGGAGGAGCGCGTGGAGATGATCCGAGCAGCCTTCGCGGACGAGCCGCGCGTGGAGGCGGCCGCCTTCCAGGGGCTGCTGGTGGACTTCGCGCGCGAGACGGGCGCGGGGCTGGTGGTGCGCGGGGTGCGCGGGGTGGTGGACTGGGAGTACGAGTCGCAGATGGCGGTGATGAACCGCCGCCTTCTCCCCACCCTGGAGACCGTCGTGCTCGCGCCTGACCCGATCCACGCGCACGTTTCCTCCACCCTGATCCGCCAGATCGCCGCGCTGGGCGGCGACGTCGCGCCGTTCCTCTCGCCCGCGGTGCTGAGGCGCGTGAAGGGGCGCGCATCGTGAGCTTCCTGGCAGGGGTCCACGAGCGCGCCCGCGCCCAGCCGCGCCGCCTGGTCTTTCCCGAGGGCGCGGACGCGCGCACGCTGGAGGCGGTCGCCCGCATCGCGCGCGAGGGGCTGGCGCGCCCCGTGGTGCTGGGCGGCCCGCTCACCGCCGCGGACCTGGGCGGGTCCGGGGTGGAAGTCGTGGACCCCGCCGCCGATCCACGCCGCGAGACGCTGGCGGCGCGCCTGTACGAGCGCCGGCGGAGCAAGGGGATGACGGAGGAGGACGCGCTGCGCCACGCGGGCGACCCGCTCCTCTTCGCCGCGCTGATGGTGGCGGCGGGAGAGGCGGACGGCTCGGTGGCGGGCGCGGTGCACGCCACGGGCGACGTGATCCGCGCTGCGCTGTGGGGCGTGGGCCCCGCGGCGGGGATCCGCACCGTGTCGTCATCGTTCTACATGGTGGTCCCCGCCTTCCGCGGCGAGCCGGAGGTGCTCACCTTCTCGGACGCGGGCGTGGTCCCCGACCCAACCGCCGAGCAGCTAGCGGACATCGCCGCCGCGGCCGCGGATGCGCGGCGGCGCGTGGTTGGCGACGAGCCGCGCGTCGCCTTCCTCTCGTACTCGACCCTGGGGAGCGCCGGCGGGCCCTCAGTGGACAAGGTGCGCCAGGCGCTCGCCCTCTTCCGCGCGCGCCACCCCGGCATCGCCGCGGACGGCGAGCTGCAGGCGGACGCGGCGCTGATCGAGTCCGTCGCGAGCCGCAAGGCGCCGGGCTCGGAGGTGGCGGGCCGCGCCAACGTGCTGATCTTTCCCGACCTGGACGCGGGCAACATCGCCTACAAGCTGGTGCAGCGCCTGGCCGGCGCGGAGGCGCTGGGGCCCATCGTGCAGGGCCTTGCCCGCCCCTGCAACGACCTGTCGCGCGGCGCGTCCGCGGACGACATCGTCAACGTCGCCTGCATCACGGCGCTGATGGCGCAATGACGCGCCCCCGGATCGCCTTCGTCACCGTGGGCGACGCGCGCGAGCGCGCGACGTGGTCGGGAATCCCCTTCTACATGGCCCGCGCGCTGGAGCGGCACGCGGGCACGGTCGGCTACATCGGCCCCCTCAAATCCCCGGTCGCGCGCCTCCACCGCCTGCGCCACCTGGTGCAGCGCGCGACGGTGGGCACCGCGCACCCGCAGCACCACCGCCCCTCCATCGCCCGCGACTACGCGCGCATCGCACGCGGGCGCCTGCGGGGGTACGACGTGGTGTTCGCCGTGGTCGCCAGCGAGGTGCTGCCGGAGCTGGAGACGGATCTCCCCATCGTCTACGCCTCCGATTCCACCGTGCGCTCGATGGTGAGCTACTACCCGGACTTCCGCGCCCTGACCCCCGCGCACGCGGCGCAGGCGGACGCGATGGAGCGGCGCTCGCTGGAGCGGGCGGCCCGCGTGATGTACCCCTCCGAGTGGGCCGCCGCGTCCGCGCGCCACGACTACGGCGTGGCGCGCGAAAAGATCTGCATCGCCCCCTTCGGCGCCAACCTGGACGCGGTGCCGCCCGCGGAAGGGCTCGCCGCCCACAAGCCCGAGGAATGCCAGCTCCTCCTGCTGGGCGTGGACTGGGCCCGCAAGGGCGGCGACACGGCGCTGCGGGTGGTGGAAGAGCTCCGCGCCCGGGGCGTCGCCGCGCGCCTGGTGGTGTGCGGCTGCGTCCCGCCCCGGCCCGTGGACCCGGCCGTCGTGCACGTCATCCCCCGCCTGGACAAGAACGACCCCGCCCAGGCCGCCGCGCTCGCCGATCTGCTGCTCCGCTCGCACTTCCTCCTCCTCCCCACGCGCCAGGAGTGCTTCGGCATCGTCTTCTGCGAAGCCGCCGCCCACGGCACCCCCTCGCTCGCCACCGACACGGGCGGAGTGGCCAGCGCCGTGATCGAGGGCCGGAGCGGCTTCCTGTTCCCCCCCGGCGCCCCCGCCGCCGAGTACGCCGCGGCGATCCAGGCCCTGCTGGCCGACCGCGTCCGCTACACGGCCCTGGTCGCCTCCACCCGCCGCGTGTACGACACGCGCCACAACTGGGACGCCTGGGCACGCACCGCCGCCGGGGTGATCGCGGAGGTCCTGTAGCCGTTCTCCTCTGTGCCTCCGTGCCTCTGTGTGAGATTTTGGTGAACTTCGGTTGCGCCGGAGCCCCCGGTGCCGTACCCTGTCCGCAGCGCGCCGTGGGCGGTGGATGGCACATGCCTTGCCCCCGTCGTGCGGATGCGCAGGCCTTCAACCCAACCGTGGACCCTACCGAGGAGCCATGAGCTTCCAGACGAACAAGCAGGACGGAGTGGTGGTCGTGGACGTAGACGGACAACTGATCGTCGGCAACCGCCAGGAGCTTAAGCAGAAGGTGCTCGACGAGCTGGAAGGCGGGGAGCGCAAGTTCCTCATCGACTTCTCGAACACCGGGTACATCGATTCGTCCGGCCTGGGCGTTCTGGTGTCGCTCTCCAAGAAGATCCGCGAGCAGGGCGGCGAGCTGCGGCTGGCCAACCTCAACGAGGACCTGCGCACGCTGTTCGAGCTCACCAAGCTCGACACGCTCTTCAACATCGCGGACACCCGCGAGGCGGCCCTTTCCGGCTTCTGAGCGCGCCGCGCGGCACCCCTACACCGGGCGCCGCGGCGGGGGACGTTTCCCCGGCGCGGCGCGACGTGCTATCCACGCTCCCGACGCGCCGCCCCGCGCGGAACGCTGAGATGAACGAGCGAAATGGCGCCGCCACGGCGGAGCCCACCGCGTTCGCGCTGGAGCTTCCCAGCGACCTGCGCCAGATCGACACGGCCGTATCGTACCTCGTCTCCCGCTGCCGCGAGTACCACTTCGCCGGCTCGCGGCTGACGCTGAACTTCCGTGTGGGCATCGCCGAGGCGCTTGCCAACGCGATGATCTACGGCAACGGGCGTGACCCCGGGAAGCGCGTACGCGTCGAAGTGGAGCTGGACCCGGAGCGCGTGAGCGTGGTGGTGCGCGACGAGGGCGACGGCTTCGACCCGGCGCACGTGCCGGACCCCACCCTTCCCGAGTACCTGGAGGCCACCGGCGGGCGCGGGCTCTTCCTGATCCGCTCGCTGATGGACGCGGTGGACTTCAACGAGTGCGGCAACTGCGTCCGCCTCACCTTATTCCGCGAGAAGCAGCAGCAACCGCTCGCGAGCTGACCCGCACCCCATGATCGCCCTGCCGACCCCCGCCCCCGCCATCCCCCGGGCCGCGCGCGAAGTCCTCGACGACTTCTGCCGTGCGTACCCGGGCGGGCGCGTGTGGGTGCGCGCCGGCGACGGCTGGTCGCTGGTGTGCGGCGCGGCCGGAGCCGATGCGCCGGCGTGCCCGGTGGAGGTGCCGGGGACGGCGTTCGTGGCCGAGCTGCCGGGGGTGGACGCGGCGGCGGGGGAGGCGGTGGCGCGCTTCCTGGCCAACACCCTTTCCCGCGTGCGCCGGCACGACGACGAGATCCGCTCCTTCAGCCGGGAGATGGCGGAGCGGTACGAGGAGATCAACCTCCTCTACTCCATCAGCGAGATCCTGGGCTCCATCATCTCGCTGGACGACGCCGCGCAGACCATCCTCTCCGAGGTGGCGGGGATCGTGGGGGCCCAGCGCGCCTCGCTCTGGGTGCACGACGCCGACGCCGGCCTCCTGCGCCTGACCGCCGCCGAGGGGGGCGACGGGCAGCGCGATCCCGTGCCGGTGACCGACCCCTGCTCGGTGACGGCGGAGGTGTTCCGCTCCGTGCGCCCCATCCTGCTGGGCCCCGACGACGAATGGGACCGCGGCGACTGCGCCGACTTCGTGGGCGAAGCGAAGCACCGTGGCGCCTTCCTGTCGGTGCCCGTGTCGTACACGCCGCCCGAGGGGGAGGCGCGCACGGTGGGGGTGATCAACGTGAGCGGGCGCACGATGGGCGAGGGGTTCTCGGCGGGCGACATGAAGCTGCTTTCCGCCATCGCCAGCCAGATCGGCGCCGCGGTGGAGAACAACCGCCTGATCGCGGACAGCCTGCGGCAGGAGCGGATGGTGCGCGAGATGGAGCTCGCGCACGACCTGCAGTTGAAGCTCCTCCCGCAGGTGGAGCAGTTCGCCTCGTACGCCGAGGTGGCGGCCCGCTGCGCCCCGGCGGAATCGGTGGGGGGCGACTTCTACCACCTCTTCCGCCTGCCGGGCGGGCGTCTCGGGGTGCTGATCGGCGACGTGAGCAGCCACGGCTTCGGCGCGGCGCTGATCATGGCGCTCACCATGGGCTCCGTGGCCATCCACGCCTCCGAGGGCGACCGCCCGGGCGAGGTGCTGCGCCGCACGCACCAGGCCGTGATCGAGGAGCTGGAGACCACGGAGATGTACATGACGCTCTTCTACGGCGTCATCGACCCCGCCGAGCGCACCCTCACCTTTTCCAACGCGGGTCACTCGCACGCCTTCCGCATCCCCGGCGAGGGCGAGCCGCAGCGCCTTTCCGCCACCGACCTGCCCCTGGGGATGGTGGACCTGGACGCGTACAGCGAGGCGCAGGTGGAGTGGGAGCCGGGGCGCGACCTCCTCTTCCTCTTCACCGACGGCCTTTCGGACGCGCTGGGCGAGGGCGAGGTGCAGGGCGAGCGCACGCTGCTGAACCGCATCGCGGAGCGGCGCGGGGAGCCGTGCGAGCGGCTGATGGAGCAGCTCTTCGCGAGCCCCGGCGGCGCGCGCGACATCCCGGCCGACGACCGCACCGCCGTGCTGGTGAGGATGTGACCAGCCGCCGCGAGCTCCGCCAGCTCCCGTATCCGGACGAGCTGCCCCGCGCCAAGCGCTCGCTGGGGCAGAACTTCCTGATCGACCAGAACATCCAGCGCCGCATCGTGGACTCGCTGGAGCCGGGGCCGGACGACGAGGTGATGGAGATCGGCCCCGGTGTGGGCGCGCTCACCCGCCACCTGGCCGGCCGCGTGCGCCGCCTGGTGCTGGTGGAGCTGGACAACGGCCTCGCCGCGCGCCTGCAGGCCGAGTACGCGGGAGATCCGTCGGTGGAGATCATCCACCGCGACGTGCTGGACGTGGAGCTGGAGGAGGTGACCTCCGACATCGCCGCGCTCAAGGTGATCGGCAACATCCCGTACAACATCACCACGCCCATCCTCTTCTCGCTGCTGGAGCGCCGCCCGCGCCCGCGCGAGATCGTGCTGATGGTGCAGCGCGAGGTTGCCGACCGCATCCTGGAGCCGGAGGGGAGCAAGACGTACGGCGCGCTGGCCGTGGGTGTGCGCTCCGTGGCCGATGCCAAGCGCGTCCTCAACGTCAGCCGCGAAGCGTTCCGGCCGATCCCCGACGTGATGTCGTCGGTCATCCGCATCACCCCGCACCAGCCGGCGCGGCTGGAGCCCGAGGAGGAGGCCGCGCTGCGCAACCTGACGCGCGCCGCCTTCAGCCAGCGCCGCAAGCAGTTCCAGCGCATCCTGCGCGACGCCTATCACCTCTCCCCCGAGCAGGTCGGGGCTTTGGAGGCGGAACTGGGCATCGACCTGCGCCACCGCCCCGAGACGTTCTCCCCGGAGAGCTTCATACGCATCGCCAACAGCCTGGCCTCACACAGAGACACAGAGGCACAGAGATAAGTTCTTCTCTGTGCCTCTGTGCCTCTGTGTGAGATTGTTTTTGGCCACACCGCGTACCACTTCCTGGTGCTCCCTTTATATCCGCCCTAAAGCCTTTATCTTGAGCGTGTCGCGACGTCTCTCAAGTGCGAGGATCTCATGGCCCCCCAGATCGACGAGGTAGAGGATCCGGCAGAGGTGGAGCGCGCCTGGATCGAGGAAGCGGATCGGCGCTACCGGGAGTATCTCGCCGGCGGGGTCGAAGTGGTTTCTGTGTCCGAAGCTCTCGCCCAGGTGCGTGCCGAGCTGCACGGTACGTGACCGATGTAGTCCTCCTTCCGAAAGCCAGGAACGACCTCTCGAAAGCGGCTCGCTACCTGGAGCTCGAGAAGCTTGGGCTGGGCAATCGGCTGACGGATGAGATACAGGATGCGTTGGGGCGCCTATCGCTCAACCCGCAGGTGGGGGCGGAGGTTGCACCCGGAGTCCGCAAGCTCGTCGTGCGGCGGTTCCCCTACAGCCTGCTCTACCGAATCACTCCCGAGTACGTGCTCGTCCTGGCGGTGGTACACCAGCGGCGACATCCGCGGCGCTGGCAGGACCGGCTCTAAGCGCGATCGCGGTTGACGGTCCCAGGGTTGCGGGATATCTTGTGAATGATTTCACAAGGGTCGCTCCAATGAAGAAGATCTCGGAGTCGGCGGTTCGCCGGCTGTCGCTCTATTTGAGGTTCCTGCAGGAGGCCGACGCGGCGGGGGTGGAGACCATCTCCAGCGGTGACCTCGCGCGCCGCGGAGGGGCCACGTCCGCCCAGGTGCGCAAGGACCTTTCGCTGTTCGGCTCGTTCGGGAAGCGGGGGACGGGGTACTCCGTGCGGGAGCTGCTGCGGGAGATCCGCACCATCCTGGGGCTTGACCGCACCTGGAAGGTGGCGCTGATCGGGGCGGGGAAGCTGGGCTCGGCCCTCTTCTCGTACCGCGACTTCGAGGCGCGCGGCTTCCAGATCCGCTCCGTGTTCGACTCGGACCCGGCCAAGGTGGGCGCGTCGTGGGGCGGGCTCACCGTGCTGCCGGACGAGGAGATGGACCGCATCCTCCGCGAGCAGGGGATCGACATCGCCATCGTGGCCGTGCCCGCCGACGCGGCGCAGGGGGTGGTGGACCGCGTGATCCGCGCGGGGGTGCGCTCCATCCTCAACTTCGCGCCGGTGAGGCTGCGGGTGCCCGAGGCGGTCACGCTGCGCAACGTGGACGTGACGCTGGAGCTGGAGGGGCTCTCGTTCGGGCTCAACGCGCGCTGAAGGGCGGAAGCACCGGGGCGGCGGGAGGCGTGGAGAAGAGGATCTCCGGCGCCTCCCGCCGCTTCGTGCGTGTATCGGGGCGGCGTTGCCGAGCCTCCGGGGAGCGGCTATTATCCGCGGCTGTCTCGCGGCGCGGCGGACCCTGTGGGCGGTGCGGTGTATCCATCGCCAGGGTGTGGCTGCACGAGCGTTTCCGTTAGCAGGGAAGAACATGGCAGGCACGGAAGCACCGGACGGGTTGAGGTTCGAGCACTCGGGGTCGCTGGCGCAGCGGGCGCTGCAACTGCTGGCCACGGGCCCGCGCACGACGCCGCAGATGGCGGAGCAGGTGATGGGGATCACGGGCGGCGGTGCGGCCGCGGCGCGCGCCATCTGGGCGCTGCTGGGCGCCGACGCGCGCTTCGCCGTGTCTGGCGACGGCGTGTGGTCGCTGGCCGAGGCGGCGCCGGCGCGCCTGCGCCCGCTGCGCGACGAGGAGTGGGTGGTGGTGGACTTCGAGACCACGGGCGGCTCGCCCTCGGGCGGGCACCGGGTGACCGAGGTCGCGGCCGTGCGCGTGTCCGGCGGCAAGATCGTGGACCGCTACTCCACGCTGGTGAACCCGCAGCGACCCATCCCCGGGATGATCACCTCCATCACGGGGATCACCCAGCAGATGGTGGCGTGCGCGCCCTGCTTCCGCGAGGTGGCGCACCGCGTGGGCGAGGCGGTGGAGGGCGCCGTGTTCGTGGCCCACAACGCGGCCTTCGACTGGCGCTTCCTCTGCCACGAGATGGAGCTGGCCACCGGCGTGCGGCCCGCGGGGCGGCAGCTCTGCACGGTCAAGGTGTCGCGCAAGCTGCTGGCGCACCTGCCGTCGCGGGGGCTGGACGCGCTGGCCGTGTACTTCGGGCTGGAGATCGAGAACCGGCACCGCGCGCTGGACGACGCGGTGGCCACCGCGCACGTGCTGCTGCGGCTGATCGACATGCTGGAGGACCGCGGCATCCACGACTGGGACGCCCTGGAGGCGCTGCTGGGGAAGCGCAAGCCGAAGCCGAGCCGCAAGCGCGCCGCGTCGCCGCGCAGCATGGAGGTGGCGTGACGGAAGGGGTGAGGACGCGCACGCTGGGCGACCTGCGCATCCACGCGCTGGAGGGTGGCATCCAGAGGCTGGACGGGGGGGCCATGTTCGGCGTGGTGCCCAAGCCGCTGTGGGAGCGCCGCATCCCCGCCGACGAGCGCAACCGCATCCCGCTGGGGCTGCGCTGCCTGCTGGTGGAGACGCCGGACGAGCTGGTGCTGATCGAGACGGGGCTGGGCAACAAGGAAGACGAGAAGTTCCGCGGCATCTACGGCGTGGAGAACGAATCCGCCGCCGGACGCCCGGACGTACTCCATGACTCCCTCGCCGCCGCGGGCTTCCGCGCCGAAGACGTGGGGGTGGTGATCAACACCCACCTCCACTTCGACCACGCGGGCGGCAACACGTACCGCGACGAGGACGGCGAGGTGCGCCTCTCCTTTCCCAACGCGCGCTACTACGTGCAGCGCGGCGAGCTGGACTGGGCGCACCGCGGCAACGAGCGCACGCAGGCCAGCTACCTGCCTCACAACTACGAGCCGGTGCTGGCGGCGGGGCGGCTGGAGCTGGTGGAAGGGAACGTGGAGATCGTCCCCGGCATCTCGGTGTACAGGACGCCGGGCCACTGCCCGCACCACCAGTCGGTGCTGGTGAGGTCGGCGGGCGAGACGGCGTGCTTCCTGGCCGACGTCCTCCCGACCTTTGCCCACCTCCCGCTCCCCTGGATCATGGGCTACGACGTGGAGCCGCTCGTCACGCTGGAGTCGAAGCGCGAGCTGCTGCGCCGCGCGCTGGACCGCCGCTGGCTGCTGGTGTCGAACCACGATCCGGAGACCGCGTGGGGCTACGCGGTGGCGGATGGGAAGGGGGTAAGGCTGGAAGAAAGTGCGTGAGTGCGTCAGTGCGTGAGTGCGCTAAAGGCAGTTCACTTACGCACTCCACGCACTCACGCACTCACGCACTCACGCTGTTCACCATCAGCACGGACCGAAACCATGATCGATATCGCTCGCGACCCGAAGACCACGCCCGTCATCGTAAGCGCCGTCCGCACGCCGATCGGGCGCTTCCTGGGCGGCCTCTCGTCCCTTTCCGCGCCCGACCTGGGCGGGATCGCGCTGCGCGAGGCGGTGGCGCGCGCCGGCATCGCGCCGGAAGACGTGGAAGAGGTCATCATGGGGAACGTGGTGCAGGGCGGGGTGGGGCAGGCCCCCGCGCGCCAGGCCGTGATCAAGGCCGGCCTCCCCTCCGCCGTGTCCGCGCTCACCATCAACAAGGTGTGCGGCAGCGGGCTGAAGGCCGTGATGCTGGCCGCGCAGGGCATCCGCGCGGGCGACTCGCGGGTGGTGCTCGCCGGCGGGCAGGAGAGCATGTCCAACGCTCCGTACTACGTGTACGGGATGCGCAACGGCGTGAAGTTCGGCGACCAGACGCTGGTGGACGGGCTGGTGCGCGACGGGCTGTGGTGCTCGTTCTGCGAGGTGCACATGGGCGGGCACGCCGAGTACACGGCCAACAAGGCCGGCATCTCCCGCCAGCAGGCGGACGAGTTCTCGGTGAACTCGCACCGCAAGGCGGTGGCGGCGCAGCAGGCCGGCAAGTTCAAGGAAGAGATCGTCCCGGTGGAGATCGCCGGCCGCAAGGGGAGCACCATCGTGAGCGAGGACGAGGGCCCGCGCGCGGACTCGTCGATGGAGAGCCTGGGCAAGCTCAAGCCCGCCTTCGCCAAGGACGCCCCCAAGAACGTCACGGACCCGGTGGTGACCGCCGGCAACGCGTCGTCCATGAACGACGGCGCCTCGGCCGTGCTCGTCGTCTCCGAGGAGTACGCCCGCGCCAACGGCCTCACCATCCTGGCCCGCGTCACCGGCTACTCCACCGGCGCGGTGGAGCCCAACGAGCTCTTCTTCGCCCCCATCCAGGCCGTGAAGCGGCTGATGAAGAAGACCGGCACCGGCATCCACGACTTCGACCTGATCGAGGCCAACGAGGCGTTCGCCGTGCAGGCGCTCGCCAACGGCCAGGGGCTGGAGTGGGACTGGGACCGCGTCAACGTCAACGGCGGCGCCGTCGCCCTGGGCCACCCCATCGGCGCCTCGGGCGCCCGCGTGCTCACCACGCTCCTCCACGCCATGAAGGACCGCGACGCCGAGACCGGCCTCGCGACGCTCTGCCTGGGCGGCGGCGACGCGGTGGCACTGTCGGTCGAGCGGGTCTAATTGCTCACACAGAGGCACAGAGACACGGAAAGAAAACACTCCTCCGTGTCTCTGTGCCTCTGTGTGAGGTCTCCTACTCTCCATCGAGCTGAAACCGAGATGATGAACACGTTCCGCGAAAGCCTTACCCGTACCGACTTCGTGACCTCGCGGCCGCTGCGGCGCGCCATCGGCGTGGTGGCGTTCGCGGCGGCGACGGCGTTCGGGGCCAAGGTGGCCATTCCCCTTCCCGGGACGCCCGTGCCCTTTACCCTCCAGCCGCTCTTCGTGCTGCTGGCCGGCGCGGTGCTCGGCTCGCGGCTGGGCGCGCGCAGCCAGATGCTGTACCTGCTGGCGGGTGTGGCCGGGCTGCCGGTGTTCGTGGCCGGCGGCGGCGCGGCGTACCTGCTGGGGCCCACGGGCGGCTACCTGATGGCGTACCCGGCGGCGGCGTGGCTCGCGGGGCTGGGCGCGCGGCGCGGCACCGGGCGCATGCTGGGCGGGCTGCTGGCCGCGCTGGCCGCCATCTACGCCGGCGGGCTGGTGTGGCTGGCGGTGGTGGGCTCGGTGACGGCGGCGGTGGCGCTCGGCGTGGCCCCCTTCCTCCTCGCCGACCTGGTGAAGGTGGGGATCGCCCTGCTGGTGGCGCGCCGCGTGGGCGGGCGCGCGGGCGAGCTGCTGGACCGCTGATGAACAGCCCCGCGCCGGCCGAGCCCGCGCGGCGAACGGATGCGTTCGTCGGCCCGCACGGGGTGCGGGCCGGCTGGCGCATCCTGCTTTTCGTGCTCGCCACCGTGGTGGGCTACATGGTGACGTTGCCCGTGATCGTGATGAGCGGGCTGCTCAGCGAGCTGGTGGAGGGGTTCGCCGCCGTGCTGCTGGCGGTGCTCGCGGCCAGCTACGTGATGCTCCGCTGGGTAGAAGGCCGTCCCTTCGGCGCACTGGGCTTCGCGGCCGAGCGGCGGGCGGTGGCGGAGACCGTGGGCGGGTTCGGGGTGGGCGGCGGGCTGCTCGGTGGGTCGGTCTTGCTCCTTGTGGTGGCCGGATCGGCGCGGTGGGTTGCCGACTCGGGGACTGTCCCCGAATATGCTGCCACCCTGGCCGGGGCGCTGGCGACCTTTGCGGTGGCGGCGGCGGCGGAGGAGGTGGTGTTCCGCGGCTACCCCTTCCACGTGCTGGTGCAGGGGATCGGCGTGTGGCCGGCGGTGCTGGTGTCGTCCGCGCTCTTTGCGTGGGGGCACGGCACCAACCCCAACGTCACCTGGCTGGCGGTGATGAACATCTTCCTCGCCGGGATCATGCTGGCGGTGGCGTACCTGCGGACTCGCTCGCTCTGGTTCGCCACGGCGCTGCACCTGGCGTGGAACTGGGTGATGTCTGCCCTGCTGGACTTCCCGGTGAGCGGGATGCAGCTCGATACGCCGCTCTACAGCGCCCGCGAGCTGGGCGCCGACTGGTGGACGGGCGGCCCCTTTGGGCCCGAGGCGGGCCTCGCCGCCACGCTGGTGATCGTCGCGGGGACGGCGTGGATGCTGCGCACGCCGCGCCTCACCGAGTCGGCGCGGATGCGGGAGTTGCGCCCGCTGGTGGACACACGGCTGGGGGGCGGGTGGAACGGCGCGCGCTGACCTTCTGGGGGAGCGCGCTGGGGGTAGCGGTGGCGCTGGCCGGCCTCATCCCCGTGCTCTTCCCCTTTCGCCAGCTCGGCCTGGTGACGCCGGAGGACCGCGCACGCGTCTGGCTACTCGCGGTCTTCACCGCGGGAGTGATGGCGATCCTCTTCGGCGCGGCCGCGTGGGTGGCGGGCCCCAAGATGATCACCCTGCGCGACGTGGTGGAGAGCGGCGGCGTGCCGCAGGCCCGCAGCGCCCGCGCCAAGGAAGAGAAGGCCCGCGGCGCGCGCTACGGGAACCCCGCGGCGTGGACGGTCGCGCTGGGAGGCTTCCTGATCGGCATCTACTTCCTGATGTGGGCGCTGCGGAAGTGACGAAGTGGAGAAGTCCTGAGTCCTGGGTGCTGAGCCCTGGGTGCGGGACTGCGGTTCAGGATCGCGCGGCCGGTTGAAACCGCTGCAACGACCACACGAAGTCCCCCTGCGGGGACTACAGGGTCGCTGCGCGGTCCGAAGGCCGAGTCCGCGCAGGCGGACTTCGTGCTGTTGTTGCGGCGACTTCAGCCGCCCGCAACGCCGGGTTCCGTTCAGGACTCAGGATTCAGTACCCGGTACTTCTGTACCTCCGACCCTTTGGAGCATGGCTGAGATCAAGAAAGTCGCCGTCATCGGCGCGGGGACGATGGGGAACGGGATCGTTCACGTCTTCGCCCAGAACGGCTTCGACGTGACGATGGTGGACGTGCGGCAGGAGGCGCTGGACCAGGCGCGCGCCACCATCTCCGGCAACATGGACCGGCAGATCAAAAAGGGCGCGCTGGCCGAGGCCGACCGCGACGCGGCGCTGGGGCGGATCGCCTCCGCCACGGAGCTCTCGGCGGTGGCGGACGCGGACCTGGTGGTGGAGGCGGCCACGGAGAACCGGGACCTCAAGTTCCGCATCTTCCGCGACATGGACCAGCACGCCCCGGCCCACGCCATCCTGGCCACCAACACGTCGTCCATCTCCATCACCGAGATCGCCGCGGAGACGAAGCGGCCGGCCCAGGTGATCGGGATGCACTTCATGAACCCGGTGCCGGTGATGAAGCTGGTGGAGATCATCCGCGGCCTCGCCACCTCCGAAGAGACCACGCGCACCACGGTGCAGCTCGCCGAGCGCCTGGGGAAGACGGTGGCCGAGGCGCAGGACTACCCCGGCTTCGTGGCCAACCGCATCCTGATGCCCATGATCAACGAGGCGGTGTTCTGCCTCATGGAGGGCGTCGCGGACAAGGAAGCCATCGACACGGTGATGAAGCTGGGGATGAACCACCCGATGGGCCCGCTCGCCCTGGCGGACCTCATCGGCCTGGACACCTGCCTCGCCATCCTGGAAGTGCTCCACGGCGGCCTGGGCGACCCCAAGTACCGCCCCTGCCCGCTGCTGCGGAAGTACGTGGCCGCCGGCAAGCTGGGCCGCAAGACGGGCGAGGGGTTCTACGACTACAGGAGTGCGTGAGTGCGTTAGTGCGTGAGTGCGTTGAAGCCAGCGCACTCACGCACTCCAACGCACTCACGCACTCATCCCCGGAGGCGGAATGGCGAACCGGCCCTGTACCGAATGCGGCGGGCGCGTGGAAGAAGGCTACCTCGCGGACCGCGGCGACTACAACGCCAGCATCGTGGCGGAGTGGGTGGAAGGGGCGCCGGAGATGGCGCGCTTCCTGGGGATGAACGCCGGCCTCAATCAAAAGAACCGGGCGCGCATCCCCATCGTGACGCTGCGCTGCACCCGGTGCGGGCTGCTCCGCTTCTACGCGCCCAACGCCTGAGGACATTTGCACCCGCGCGCCGGGGCAAAACGCACTGACGCACCAACGCACTCACGCATCTGGCGGCAATGACCGAGGAACAGCTACAGATCCAATCCCTCGCCCGCGAGTTCGCGGAAGGCGAGCTGCGGCCCCACGCGGAAGAGTGGGACCGCGACGCGCACTTCCCGCGCGAGGTGATCGGCAGCCTGGGGGAGCTCGGCTTCCTGGGGATGCTGATCCCCGAGGAGTGGGACGGGCTGGGGATGGACACCACCACCTACCTTACCGCGCTGGAGGAGATCGCGCGCGGCGACGCGTCGGTGGCGGTGGCGATGAGCGTGCACAACTCGCTCCCCACCCAGATGATCCTGGCCCACGGCAGCGACGCGCAGAAGGAGCGCTGGCTGAAGCCCATGGCGCGCGGCGAGCTGCTGGGCGGCTTCGCCCTCTCCGAGGCCGAGGCCGGGTCCGACGCGGCGGCGCTGGCGGCGCAGGCCACGAAGACGGACGGGGGGTGGATCCTGAACGGCGCCAAGGCGTGGATCACCAACGGCGGCTTCGGCGACGTGATGGTGGCGATGGCCCGCACCGACACCCCGGGCGACCGGCGCGGGGCCAAGGGGATCGGCGCCTTCATCGTGCCCACGGACGCCGAGGGGTACATCGTGGGGAAGAAGGAAGACAAGATGGGGCAGCGCGCCTCGGAGACGGTGGGGATCGCCTTCAAGGACCTGTTCGTGGCCGACGACCAGCTCCTGGGCCAGCCGGGGATGGGGTTCATCTACGCGCTGCAGGGGCTGGACAACGGGCGCATGGGGATCGCCGCGCTGGCCACCGGGATCGCGCAGGCGGCGCTCGAGCACTCGCTCTCGTACGCGGCCGAGCGCAAGCAGTTCGGCACGGCGGTGCGCGAGTTCCAGGGGATGCAGTGGAAGCTCGCCAACATGGCGCTGCGCATCGAGGCGGCCCGCGCGCTCACCCACCGCGCCGCCGCCGCCAAGGACGCGGGCGAGCCCGTGAGCAAGCTGTCGTCCATGGCCAAGCTGTTCGCCTCGGAGGCGGCGATGTACGTGACCACGGAGGCCGTGCAGGTGCACGGCGGCTACGGCTACGTCAAGGAGTACCCGGTGGAGCGCCTCTTCCGCGACGCCAAGGTGACCGAGATCTACGAGGGAACCAGCGAGGTACAGCGCACGGTTATCGCGCGCGAGCTTTACCGGCAGTAGGTTACCGCGCGGCGCCGCCGCGCCGGCACGTGAGCCGCCAGGGCACCGGCCGCTCACGCACTCCAAGCACTTCTGCACTGAGCCAGGGCATGGAACTGTTTACGATGATGGGCGAGCACGAGCACGAGCAGATCGTCGTCTGCCACGAGCCGTCCTGTGGGTACAAGGGGATCATCGCCATCCACAACACCGTGCTCGGGCCGGCGCTCGGCGGCACGCGCTTCTGGAACTACGGGTCGGACGAGGAGGCGTTCGTCGACGCCCTTCGCCTGTCGCGCGGGATGACGTACAAGGCCGCCGTGGCCGGGCTCAACCTGGGCGGCGGCAAGTCCGTCATCGTGGGCGACCCCAAGACCACGCGCCGCGAGGAGATCTTCCGCGCGCACGGGCGCTTCGTGGAAACGCTCAAGGGCCGCTACATCACCGCCGAAGACGTGGGCACCTCGCCCGACGACATGGAGTTCGTGGCCATGGAGACGGAGCACGTCACCGGCCGCCACGGCGCCTCGGGCGACCCGTCGCCGGTGACGGCGTACGGCGTGTACCGCGGCATCAAGGCGGCCGCGCACGCCAAGTTCGGGTCGGACGACCTGAACGGGCGCACGGTGAGCGTGCAGGGCGTGGGGCACGTGGGCTTCTACCTCTGCCAGTACCTCGCGGCCGAGGGCGTGCAACTGGTGGTGACCGACATCGACCAGGAGCGCGTGCAGACGGTGGTGAAGGAGTTCGGCGCGCGCGCCGTGGGGCTCAACGAGATCTACTCCGCCGAGGTGGACGTGTACGCGCCGAGCGCGCTGGGCGCCACCATCAACGACGAGACGATCCCGCAGCTCAAGGCCAAGATCGTGGCTGGCGCCGCCAACAACGTGCTGGCCGAGGCCCGCCACGGCGACGAGCTGCACAAGCGCGGCATCCTGTACGCCCCGGACTACGTGATCAACGCGGGCGGGCTGATCAACGTGTTCGGCGAGCTCAACGGGTGGTCGGCCGAGCGCTCCATGCGCAAGGCGGGCGACATCTACACCACGCTCATCGAGATCTTCTCGCTGGCCGAGGCCGAGGGTGTGCCCACCTACGTGGCCGCGGACCGCATCGCCGAGCGCCGCATCGACGGCATCAGCAAGATCCAGCGTACCTGGGTCTGAACAGCGGGGCTCGCACAGAGGCACGGAGGCACAGAGAGTGGTTCATCTCTGTGCCTCCGGTCGTATCAGTGGCGGAAGTTGACCAGCAGGACTTCCGCCGCGCCGTCGCCGGCGAGCTCCTCGCAGGTGGAGTAGCTGTCGTCGAGCCATGGGCGGATGCCGTTGATGGCGCCGTTCTCCTCGCCGCCGGCCTGGTGGGCGAGCCAGCGCGCCTCTTCGGCGTCGGCCGCGCGTACCACGAAGCCGAAGACGCGCTCGTGGTACGGCTGCCAGGGGTCCTTGCCGTCCACGCACCACCAGAGGGTGTCGTGGCGCGGCGTCAATCTCCAGAACTTCATCCTTGCTCGCGTGCGGGTGGGTGCGCTCCGTTCGCGCTCAACGTATCGCCCCGCGCGCCGCGGCGGGAGGGCGCACGGTTGCGCGGCGCGCCCGCGCGGTTATCGTTGGGCAGAGTGCCGCATCCACACCCGTTCCACGCCAGGCCCATGAAGCGAACCCGCTCCCTCTTCCTCCTCGCGCTCCCCCTGCTGGCGGCCTGCACCGGCCCGCGGCCGTCGCAGGACGAGTACGTCTCGGTCGTGCGGCAGGTGGTGAAGTTCATCCAGGAAGACACGCGCACCCACCAGCTCGGCCGCCCCTCGGACGGGCCGCGCTGGGTGGACGTGAAGGGCTTCGCCAAGCGCGCCGCCCAGGCCAGCGGCGACACCATCCCCGTCGCGCGCATGATGGAGCTGCTGGGGAAGCCGCGCATCGCCGACCCCAACCAGGTGCTCCTGATCGACAGCGAGGAGCAGGGCGGGCTGGGCGGCACCTGGGTGCGCGAGTACGGCACCTACGTGTCGCCCAACGTGGTGCGGGGCACGGAGGGCCAGATCACCATGATCGTCGTGGGCTACGTCACCGACCGCCGCGCCTTCCCCACCATCATCTGCGACCGGGTATGGAGGCTCCGCTACCGCAAGGAGGGGAACGGCTGGCGGCTCTCGGAGCAGAAGCTGATGCGGGAGTGCGGCACGGATCGCCGATAAAAGCGAATCTCACACAGAGACACGGAGGCACGGAGACGACTTCATCTCCGTGCCTCTGTGTCTCTGTGTGAGCCCTTTTGGGTGGCCAGTACCGCTTCCCAGGCGAGGGCGGTGCGCCAGGCGCGGTTCGCTTCGGCCCAGCGGGCGATGCGGCGGCAGGCGTGGCGCAGCCGCAGCTCGTCCGCCGGGCCGATGCCGTCTGCCGCGCAGGCGACGACGGCGAGGGGGGCCCACAGCTCCTGCGGCAGGGGGAGGCCGCGCAGGCGGTCGATGCGGCCGGGCGGCGCGGGCTCCGCGCCGCGGGCGTCGCGCAGGGCGCGCCACACGGCCAGCCCGGCCGCCTCCCCCAGCTCCGCCACCAGGAGGCATCCCTCCACCACCTCGTCTTCGGAGCGGATCAATGGACGATGGGCGCCCGCAGCGTGGCGGCGAGCGACTCCACCTCGTCCAGCACGCGGGGCTCCGCGCGGCGCAGGGGGCCGCGCAGGGCGTGGCGGCACGCCTGGTCCAGCCGGGGCGCGTCGCGCAGCAGCGCCGACGCGTGCGCCATCTCCAGGAGGGCGCGGGCCAGCGTCTCGTCGTCGCCGCCGCGCTCCACCAGCGTCCACGCGTCCCACCACATCTCCTGGTAGAGCGGGCGGTTCCCCACGCCGGCCGCGGCGCGCGACAGCAGGGCCAGGGTGAGCACGCGCTCGTCCGGGTTCACGCGGGTGGGGAGCAGCTTCTGCAGCGCCGGCAGGGCGCGGTCGTACGAGCCGCGGTGAACCCACAGGCGCGCCAGGTCGTGCTGGAGCTCGGGCTGCCGCGCGCTGCCCCGGCCGTAGGCGCGCATGGCCAGCCGCGCCAGCCGCTCCGCGTCGTCGAAGTCCCCGGTCTCCAGGGTGAGCAAGAAAAGGCCGTGCAGTGCGGTGGCGCGGATCGAAAGAAGCCCGTGGCGGCGGCTGGCGCGGAGCCCCTTGATGAGCGCGCGCCGCGCGATCTCCGGCGAGCCGCGGCGCGTGTAAAGCCGCCCGAGCTCCACCCACGCCTGCGCGTACGCGGACCAGTCCCGCCGCCGCCGCGCCAGGCCCACCGTGCGGCGCAGCCACGTCTCCGCCCGGGGCAGGCGGCGGAAGTGCAGGGCCAGCACCCCCACGGCCAGCGCGGCCGACGCGTCTTCCGGGGAGGCGAGCGCGCCCGCCTGGGCGAAGGCGAGCGTGGTGTTGGGCGCGCCGTGCTCCTGCGCCCAGCGCGACACCTGCAGGCACACCAGCGTCACGATCTCCGCGCTGGCGCCCGAGGGGTTGCCCACCAGCGCGGCCAGGGTGGTGAGCGACACCTCCAGCGTGGGCTCCACCCCCGCGGCACGCAGCAGGCGCAGCCGCTCCGCCGCCGCGGGGGGTGCAAAGAGCGCGGCCCGCTCCTCCGGCGACACGGCCGCCCAGAGAGTAACGTCGCGAAGCGAGTGCCACAGGAGGAGCCCGGCTTCGCCGCGGTGCTCCTCCAGGATCCCCGTGCCCTCCAGCGTTTCGTCCGGCTCGCGCAGGATGGCGGGGGGTATGCACCATCGCCGGATCGTGTTACGGCGTGGAGTGCGCGCCCGTAAGCGCGCGCCGCGCGGTGTCGCTGGTTCCATGACGGCCTCCGGGTTGTGCTCCCGCCGGCGCGGCGGGCGCCATGGGAGGAGGGCTGCACGTGCGCGCCGGGCGGGCGCGCGCCGCATGTTCACGGAAGGGACCCTTGCGGGAGCGGCCCCGTCCGATATACTCTTTCTCAGGAACCCCACCCAAAAGTAGACAGAGTGGACACCCGCAGTATAGTCCCCTGTACCGAGCGCGTCAATGGCGGCGAACGATGGGGCCGCACCGCTGGCCCGCCTGCGCGAAGCCGTGGAGCAGCAGGTAGCCGAGCGGTCGCTGCGCCACGCGGCCCGGCAGGTGGGGATGAGCCCCACCGGTCTGCAGAAGTTCCTGTCCGGCACCGCGCCAGCCGAGAGCACCTTCCGAAAGCTTGAGCGCTGGGCGTTCGAGAGGGCCGCCGCGGGCGAGCCCCCGACCGCCGAGAGCGCCCTGGCCGTGCTGCGCTTTCTGGCGGGCGCGCTCCCTCCGCGCCGCCACCCGGAAGCGCTGGACCGGCTGCTGTCTGTGCTGGAGTCCGCGCACGCCGACGCGGGGCTCGCCCCCGAGTGGCTGGCCGCGGCACGCCAGTCCGTGGAAGCCTCGCCCGAAGATCCCCTACCCTAAGCACTTCGATGCACCTCAAGACGACAATGCGCTTCCCCCTCCTCGCCTCCCTGGGCGCGCTCCTGCTTGCGGCGTGCGGCGGAGATAAGGATAAGATCGTGCTCGGCGTGGCCGGGCCGATGAAGGAAGCCAACGGCATATCGGTGAAGAACGCGGCGCAGATGGCCGTGGAAGAGATCAACCAGAAGGGCGGGATCGACGGCCGCCTCCTGGAGCTGGTGATCGTCGACGACGAGAAGAGCGAGAAGCGGGGGATCGAGGTCGCGCGCGACCTGCGGGCCAACGAGCGCGTGGTGGCGGTGATCGGCCACGTGAACTCGGCGGTATCCGTGAAAGCGGCCACCATCTACAACTCGGTGAGCGACAGCGTGCCCGGCGAGCCCGTGGTGGAGATCTCGCCCGCGTCCAGCGCGCCCGCCCTCACCGGCGCGGGGCCGTGGACCTTCCGGGTGACGCCCACGGACCTGGAGTTCTCGCCCGCGCTGGCCCGGCACGCGCGCACCCGCCTGGGGAGCAGCAAGGCCGCGGTGCTGTACGCCAACGACGAGTACGGCCAGGGCGTGACCTCCACCTTCGAGTCCGCCTTCCGGCAGCAGGGCGGGCAGATCGTCTCGTCGGACCCCTACCTTCCCGCGGCCATCCGCAACCCGCAGTCGCTGGACGCGTACCTGGTGCGCGCCATGCGGCGGGGCGCCGACGCGCTGGTCATCGGCGGGCAGGCGGACGCGGGGGTCACCATCATCCAGGCCGCGCGCCGGCTGGGCTTCACCGGCCCCATCATGGGCTCTGACGGCATCACCGGGGTCAAAGACGCGGGGCGGGTGGGCGAGGGGGTGTTCGTGAGCTCGGCCTTCCTGGCGGACAGCCAGGAGCCGCGGGCGCGCGAGTTCGTGACCGAGTACCGCCGCCGCTTCGCCAAGTCGCCGGACCACCGCGCGGCGCAGACGTACGACGTGGTGTACCTGCTGCGCGACGCCATCGAGAAGGCCGGCTCGGACCGCGCCGCCATCCGCGCCCAACTGGAAAAGGTGCGCGGCGAGGATGCCCACCAGGGCGTCTCCGGCATCATCCAGTTCGACCGGAACGGCGACGTGGAGCGCAAGCCGGTGCTGATCGGCGTGGTGCGCGGCGGCGAGCTGGTGACGGCCCGGTAAAATCCCCGGTTCGCACACGGAGACACAGAGGCACAGAGACGAATTCATCTCTGTGCCTCTGTGTCTCTGTGTGAGATAACGATGGGCGCACTTCCTGCAGCGCGGCGGCCCCCTGAGCCGGCCCGAACGCATCGGACGGCACGACCCGTACGAGGAGAACGCCCCCGTTGAGCGCTTCCGATCCGCGCTGGTACAAGGACGCCGTCTTCTACGAGCTCCACGTCAAAGCCTTCCACGACTCCAACGCCGACGGGATCGGCGACTTCGCCGGGCTTACCCAGCGCCTGGACTACGTGCAGAGCCTGGGCGTGGACGTCATCTGGCTCCTTCCGTACTACCCCTCGCCGCTGCGCGACGACGGGTACGACATCGCCGACTACTACAACATCCATCCCTCGTACGGGACGGTGGACGACTTCACGCGCTTCATGGAGGAGGCGCACCGGCGCGGCCTGCGCGTGATCTCGGACCTGGTGCTCAACCACACCTCCAGCGACCATCCCTGGTTCCAGCGCGCCCGCCGCGCGCCCAAGGGCTCGCCGGAGCGCGACTTCTACGTGTGGTCGGACGACGACACGCAGTACAAGGAGGCCCGCGTCATCTTCACGGACACGGAGCCCTCCAACTGGACGTGGGACCCGGTGGCGGGGCAGTACTACTGGCACCGCTTCTTCGCCCACCAGCCGGACCTCAACTGGGACAACCCCGCCGTGAAGGAGGCGATGTTCCAGGTGATGGAGTTCTGGCTGGAGCGGGGGCTGGACGGCTTCCGCGCGGACGCGGTGCCGTACCTGATCGAGCGTGAAGGGACGATCTGCGAGAACCTCCCCGAGACGCACGAGATCCTCAAGGAGTTCCGCACCCGCCTGGACAAGAACTTCCCCGGGCGCGTCCTGCTGGCCGAGGCCAACCAGTGGCCGGACGACGTACGCCCGTACTTCGGCGACGGCGACGAGTTCCAGATGGCGTTCCACTTCCCCCTGATGCCGCGCATCTTCATGGCGGTGCGGCAGGGGATCCGGAAGCCCATCGTGGAGATCATCGAGCGCACGCCGCCCATCCCCGAAGACTGCCAGTGGTGCATGTTCCTGCGCAACCACGACGAGCTCACCCTGGAGATGGTGACCGACGAGGAGCGCGACTACATGTACCGCGAGTACGCCGCCGACCCGCGGATGCGCCTCAACCTGGGCATCCGCCGCCGTCTGGCGCCGCTGATGGACAACGACCGGCGCAAGATCGAGCTCCTCAACTCGATCCTCTTCACCATGCCGGGGTCGCCGATCGTGTACTACGGCGACGAGCTGGGGATGGGCGACAACATCTTCCTCGGTGACCGCGACGGGGTGAGGACGCCCATGCAGTGGTCGCCGGACCGCAACGCCGGCTTCAGCCGCGCGGAGGCGGCGCGCCTCTTCCTGCCCCCCATCTCGGACACGCAGTACGGCTTCCAGGCCATCAACGTGGAGGCGCAGGAGCGCTCGCCCTTCTCGCTGCTCAACTGGACCAAGCGGCTGATCCAGGTGCGCAAGCAGCACCACGCCTTCGGCCGCGGGACCATCGAGTTCCTGCAGCCGGAGAACCCGCACGTGCTCGCGTACATCCGCGAGTACCAGGGCGACGCCATCCTGGTGGTCAACAACCTGTCCGGCACGGCGCAGGCGGTGCGGCTCGACCTTTCGCGCTTCGCGGGGCGCGTGCCCGTGGAGCTGCTGGGCCAGACCCCCTTCCTCCCGGTGGACGAGACGCCGTACGCGCTCACGCTGAGCCCGTACGGCTTCTTCTGGTTCGGCCTGCGCCCGGTGCGCGTGGAAGCGGACGCGGGCAACGACGTGCCGGCCGAGTGGGCGGAGGCCGAGGCGCGCGTCTTCGAAGACGCGGGGGTGCTGGCGGGGATGGTGTCGTCCGTGCCGCACGAGTGGCTGCGGGCGCAGCGCTGGTTCCGCGGCAAGGCGCGCGAGATCCTGGTCACCGAGCTGGTGGACCAGGCCATCGTGCGCCCGGAGCGCGGCCCGCGCGCCATCGCCTCCGTGCTGCGGGTGAAGTACGAGGAGGGCGAGCCGGAGCTTTACTTCCTCCCCCTCTCGCTTCACCCCACGCTGCAGCCGGGGGTGAGCCCGGAGGCCATCGTCTCGCAGTCCACCGAGGCGGGGGAGTTCCGCGTGTTCGAGGCGCTCCACGACCGCCGTTTCGCCGGCGCGCTGCTGGACGCCATGCGCGATGAAGCGGTCATCGAGGGGCAGAACGGTCGGCTGGTGGCCCGCCGCGGCGCCGCGTTCGAGGCGCTCGACGAGCACCGCGGGCCCATCCGCCCCATCTCGGCCGAGCAGAGCAACACGTCGCTCATCGTGGGCGACACGGCCATCCTCAAGGTCTTCCGCAAGCTGGAAGCGGGGATGAACCCGGACCTGGAGGTGACGCGCTTCCTCACCGAGCGCACCTCGTTCCGCAACCTGCCCGCGCTGGGCGGGTGGATCGAGCACCAGGGGGCGGGGGAGCCGGCGTCCGTCGCGGGCCTCTTCTCCTTCATCCCCAACAAGGGGGATGCGTGGACGGTGGCGCTCAAGGCGCTGGAGCGCTACCTGGGCGCCGCCTCGCGCAGCGCCGCGGACCCGGAAACGGTGACGGGGCAGGAGGCGGTGCGCCGCATGGCGGGCGAGTTCTTCCCCTCCATCGAGCGGCTGGGGGCCACCACGGCGCGCCTCCACCTGGCGCTGGCCTCGGCCGGGGCGGACGAGCCGGACTTCGCGCCGGAGCCCGTGGGCGACGCCGAGGTGCGCGCGTACGCGGACGCCTTCACCCGTCACGTGGACGAGGTGCTGGGCGAGCTGGGGGCACGCCTCGAAAAGATCCCGGGCGCCTTCCCGTCGTCGCTGCTCAACGAGCTGTCGGCGGTGGTGCGCGCCTCGGCCGACCTCCGCCAGCGCGGCGACGACCTGCGGCTGCTCAAGGAAGCGGGCACCGTGCGCACGCGCTTCCACGGCGACTACCACCTGGGCCAGGTGCTGCGCGCCGATACGGCGGGGCCCGACGGGTCCGAGTGGTACATCCTGGACTACGAGGGCGAGCCGGCGCGCCCGCTGGCCGAGCGCCGCGCCAAGGGCTCGCCCCTGCGCGACGTGGCGGGGATGCTGCGCTCCTTCAACTATGCCGTGCGCATGGCGATGAAGGAGTTCCGCACGGACGACTACCGCACGCGCATGTCGCTGGAGCGCTGGTCCGCCGCGTGGGAGCGCGAGGCGCGCACCCTGTTCCTGGGCGCCTACCGCGCCACGGTGGCCGGCTCGCCCATCGTCCCGGCCGACCCGGAGGTGTTCGCGCGCACCCTGGCCGTGTTCGAGCTGGAGAAGGCCGTGTACGAGCTGGGGTACGAGATGAACAACCGCCCGGACTGGATCTGGGTTCCGCTGGAGGGGATCCGCTCCATCCTGGGGGGCGCGGCATGACCCCACGCATCTACAACCTCTTCCAGCGGCTGGTGGGCCCCACCACCCGCTGGCCGGAGCACGCCCGCCGCGCCCGCGACATGGGGTTCGACTGGCTGTACCTCAACCCCTGGCATTACCCTGGTTTCAGCGGCAGCCTGTACGCCGTCAAGGAGTACCGCCGCCTCAACCCGCTGTTCGTGCCGGCCGGCGCGGACCCGCTCAGCCTGGAGCCCCTCCGCGCCGCGCTGGCGGAGATCTCGGCGCTGGGCGTGCGGCCGATGATGGACCTGGTGATCAACCACACGGCCAAGGACTCGCCGCTCATCCAGGAGCACCCGGAGTGGTACGTGCGCGACGAGCGGGGCGAGGTGCAGAGCCCCTTCGTGCGCGACCCGGACGACCCCGGCAAGGTCACCGTGTGGGGCGACCTGGCGGAGATCGACAACGAGACGCGCCACGGCCGCGAGGAGCTGTGGGCGTACTGGGCCACGCTGGTGCGCGAGTCCATCGAGCTGGGCTTCGAGGGCTTCCGCTGCGACGCGGCGTACAAGGTGCCGTCCGAGCTGTGGCGCCACCTGATCGACGAGGCGCGCGGCGTGAACCGCGACGTGCGCTTCTTCGCCGAGACGCTGGGCGCGCCCACCGAGGACGTGGCCTCGCTGGCGGACGCGGGGTTCGACTTCTTCTTCAACTCCTCCAAGTGGTGGGACTTCAGCGAGCCATGGGCGCTGAAGCAGCACGAGGAGTTCAGGACCATCGCCCCCAGCGTGGCCTTCCCCGAGACGCACGACACCACGCGGCTGGCGGCGGACACGGGCGGCGACGAGGCGGTGCAGCGGCAGCGCTACGCCTTCGCGGCGGCGTTCTCGGCGGGGATCATGATGCCCGTGGGGTACGAGTTCGGCTTCCGCCGGCAGGTGAACGTGGTGGAGACGATGCCGACGCACTGGGAGCGGCGCGCCATGGACCTGCGCCGCTTCGTGAAGCGCGTCAACGAGCTCAAGGCCGGCCACCCGCTGCTACAGGGCGAGGGCGTGCTGCGCGCGGTGGGCGGGCTACAGGGCGATACTCTCGTCCTCGAGCGACACGCCGCGGACACGCCGGCCGCCACGCGCGGGTGGATCCTGGTCAACAAGCGTGCGGACGCCGCGGCCGAGGTGCCCCTGGCCCAGCTCGCGCCGGAGAGCCAGAAGGAGGGCGAGTACCGCCTCTTCCGCGTCTGCCGCGACGATGCAGCGCAGGAGGGCGAAGCACCGGGCGCGGCGGTGGCGCTGGAGCGCGCCGAGGTGGTGTACGTCCTCCCCGTGGGGGGCATTCCGCTCTACCCGTCGCCGGTGCTGAATGAAGAGCGTTATTGACCGCAGGCGGAGCGGGGTCCTCCTTCATCCCACCTCGCTCCCCGGCGGCCCCATCGGCACCCTGGGGGACGAAGCATACCGGTTCGTGGACTGGCTGAAGGCGGCGGGGCAGGGGCTCTGGCAGATGCTCCCGCTGGTGGCCGTCAACGAGGGAGGGTCGCCCTACAACGGCCTCTCCGCGATGGCGGGGAACACCCTCCTGCTGGACGCCGCCCGCCTGGCCGCCGACGGGCTGTTGGACGACGGCGACGACGAGGCCGGGCACGCGCCGCGCGTGGACTTCGCCGCGGCGGCCGTGCGCAGCGACGGCCTGCTGCGCCGCGCCCACGAAGGGTTCCGCGCCGGCCGCGCGCCCGGGCTGCGCGAGGAGCTCGACGCGTACCGCGAGAAGCACGCGTACTGGCTGGAGGACTACGCGCTCTTCCGCGCCCTGCGCGACGCGCGCGGCTCGCCCTGGACGAGCTGGGAAGCGGGGCTGCGCTCTCGCAAGGCCGCGGCGCTCCGGAAGGCCCGCGCCGAGTACGCGGACGACGTGGAGCGGCACGCCTTCGGCCAGTTCCTCTTCGACCGCCAGTGGAGCGCGCTGCGCCGCTACGCAAACGAAGCGGGCGTCGCCATCGTGGGCGACATCCCCATCTTCGTATCGCACGACAGCGCCGACGTGTGGGCGCACCCCAAGCTCTTCTCGCTGGACGCGGAGGGGGAGCCCACGGTGGTCTCCGGCGTTCCGCCGGACTACTTCAGCGAGACGGGGCAGCGGTGGGGGAACCCCCTCTACCGGTGGGACGTGATGAGGCGCGGGCGGTTTCGCTGGTGGACGGAGCGCTTCCGACGTACACTGGAATGGGTGGACCTCGCGCGGGTGGACCACTTCCGCGGCTTCGAGGCGTACTGGGAGGTGCCGGGCCACGAGGAGACGGCGCTGAACGGAACCTGGAAGCCCGGCCCGGGCTCGCGCCTCTTCGCCGCCGTGGCGAAGGAGCTGGGGCCGCTGCCGCTGATCGCCGAGGACCTGGGGGTCATCACCCCCGAAGTCGACGCCCTGCGCGAGTCGCTGGGCCTCCCGGGGATGCGCGTGCTCCAGTTCGCCTTCGGCGACGACGAGCGGAACCCGCACCTCCCGGCCAACTACGAGGCGAACACCGTCGCGTACACGGGGACTCACGACAACGACACGGCGCTGGGCTGGTACCGCTGCGCCTCCCAGGGAGACCGCGTGGGGCTGCGCCGGCTCACCGACGCGCCGGACAAGGCCGTGCACTGGGGGATGATGGAGGTGGTCTTCCAGTCGCCCGCGGCGCTCGCGGTGGTGCCGCTGCAGGACGTGCTGGGGCTGGGGAGCGAGGACCGCATGAACGTCCCCGGCACCGTAGAAGGCAACTGGGGCTGGCGCTTCCGGGCCGGCGACCTGACACCGGCGCTTGCCGAGCGCCTCAACAAGCTCACCCACGCTACCGGCCGTCTCCATGGCGAAAGCTGACAACGCAGGGCCGGTGACGATGGTCACCGGGGGGGCGGGAAACCTGGGCCGCGTCGTGACGCGCGCCTTCCTCCAGGCGGGCCACCGCGTCTTCGTCCCCCTCCACAAGGGCGACGCGCACACGCTGGACGACCTTTCGCACGAGTTCAGCGGCCAGGTGGACACCTGCTTCCTGGACCTGACCACCGAGCGCGGTGCCGCCGCGGCCGTGCGCGAGGCGGTGGAGTGGACGGGCCGGCTGGACTCGGTGGCGCACCTGGTGGGCGCCTGGTCCGGCGGCGTGCTGATGGGCGACACCCCCACGGACCTGTGGGACCGGATGATGGACCTCAACCTCCGCTCCGCGTACCTGGTGGCGCGCGCCGCGCTCCCGGTGCTGGGGGAGGGAGGCACCATCCTCTTCGTGTCGTCGCGCGCCGCGCGCGAGCGGCGGGCCCGCAACGGCGCCTACGCCGTGGCGAAGTCCGCCCTGGTCACCCTCACCGAGGTGATCGCCGAGGAGTACCCGGCGCTCCGCTCGTACGCCGTGCTCCCGGACACGCTGGACACCCCGGCCAACCGCGCCGCCATGCCGGACGCCGACCCCTCCGCCTGGACGGCGCCGGAAACGGTGGCCACGCGTATCGTGGCCCTCTGCTCCGGCAGCGCTCCCGAGCCCAGCGGCAGCGCCATCGCCATGTACTGAAGCCTCACACAGAGACACAGAGGCACGGAGATGAAGTCGTCTCCGTGCCTCGTTGTACCACCCGTGGCCCCAACGTGCGGATCTGCTTGCGACACCAGCAGATCCGCTTTCTTCTGCCCCGTTGCCGGCCTTTCAGCGCTTCGATTACCTTCGACTCCGGGCAGCGTGGAGCGGGAACGGGAGCGGGGAGGAAGCGGATGAACACGTGGAATGCGAGGGACGCGCGGAGCTGCTTCACGGAGGTGATGAGGCGCGTACTGGCGGGCGAGCCGCAGCGTGTACGTGGAGATCACGCCGCCGTGGTAGTGCTCAGCGAAGGTGAGTACGAGTCGCTGGTGGGGCGCAAGACAGACGAGCCTCCCGCTGGTCCGCGGCCGAGCCTGGTTGAGTTCATGAGGAACTCCCCGCTTGCCCGCGCGGTCCGGGAGGGAGACCTCCCGGAGGACCTTTTCGACCGGGTCAGGAACGAGATGTGGGGGCACATGCCTCCTTCTGAGCCGGTGAAAGCGGGCGTTCGCAACAGCCCGGACCTCGTGGACTCCTGATGCCGGTGCGTTTTCTCCTCGATACCAACGTGGTCTCGGAGCCGGTCCGTCCGCGCCCCGAGCCTCAGCTCCTGCGCTGGCTCGACGAACGTCCCCTGGCGGAGCTGTCCGTCAGCGTGATCACTTTCGGGGAAATCCAGAAAGGCGTGCTCCAGATGCACCCCGGGCCCAGGCGAGACGTATTGACGCGGTGGTACGAGCACGAGGTGCACGAGCAGTTCCGGGACCGTGTACTGCCGGTGGACATTCCGGTCGCGCGAGAATGGGGACGCCTGGTTGCCGAGAGCGTACGCACCGGCCGCACCCTTTCGGTGCCGGATGGACTCCTTCTCGCGACGGCCACGATCCACGGTCTCGTGCTGGTAACCCGAAACGAGCGTGACTGCCGCGAGCGTGGCGTCGCCATCGTCAACCCCTGGAAAGACACAGAGGCACGGAGATGAACTTCTTCTCCGTGCCTCTGTGTCTCTGTGTGAGCCCCGCTGTTAGAAGGCCTTCGTCTCCTGAATGGCCTTGAGCACGTCTTCGGGCTCGGGGAGGATGGCCCGCTCCACCTGCGGGGCGTAGGCCACCCAGGTGTCCAGCGAGGCCACGCGCTTCACCGGCGCGTCCAGCCAGGGGAAGAGCTCGTCGGCCACGCGGGCCGCGACCTCGGCGCCGATGCCCCACGACAGCGAGTCTTCGTGGGCGATCACCAGGCGGTTGGTCTTCTTGACCGAGGCGGCCACCGCTTCCATGTCCAGCGGGGTCACCGTGCGCATGTCGATGACCTCGGCGGAGATCCCGAACTGGTCCTCAGCCTGCTTGGCGGCCACCAGCGAGCGCTGCACCAGCGCGCCCCAGGCGATCACCGTAACGTCCGACCCCTCGCGCACCGTGCGGGCCTTGCCGAAGGGGATCATGAAGTTGGGGCCGGGATACTTGCCCTTGTTGTACACCTGGCGGTACAGGTGCTTGTGCTCAAGGAAGAGCACGGGGTCTTCGCAGCGGATGGCCGTGCGCAGCAGCCCCGCCGCGTCCACCGCGTTGGAGGGGAGCACCACGCGCAGGCCCGGGCAGTGCGCGAAGATGGACTCGCCCGTCTGCGAGTGGTAGATGGAGCCGCCCTTGAGGTACCCGCCGTAGGTGGTGCGGATCACCATGGGCGAGGCGAAGGCGTTGTTGGAGCGGTAGCGCATGGTGGCCACCTCGCCGCGGATCTGCATCATCGCCGGCCAGATGTAGTCGAAGAACTGGATCTCGACCACCGGCTTCATCCCGCGCACCGCCATCCCCACCGCGCGGCCGATGATGTTGGCCTCGGCGAGTGGCGAGTTGAACACGCGCGTGCTCCCGAACTCGCGCTGCAGCCCCGCCGTCACCTTGAAGACGCCGCCCTTCCCCTTGACGTCGTTGATCATCTCCTCGCGCGACACGTCCGCCACGTCTTCGCCGAAGACGACGATGCGCGGGTCGCGCCGCATCTCGTCGCGGAGGGTGGCGTTGATCAGGTCCACCATCGTGGTCTCGCCGCCGGTGAAGCGCGGGTCGTCCTCGGTGTCGAACTGCTCGGCCGTGGGGTCCACGTCGGGCGAGAAGAGGTACTGCATGGCCGTGGACGCGGCGGGCTGCGGCGAGGCGAGCGCCTCGTCGGTGGCCCGCTGCACCACGTCGTTGACCTCCGTGTCGATGGCGGCCAGGTCGTCCTGCGTGGCGAGGCCGCCGTCCACCAGGAGCTTGGCGGCGCGCACCAGCGGGTCGCGCTTGGCCTCCTCGTTCCTCATCACGTCGGTCTTGTAGAACCGCTCGTCGTCGGACAGCGAGTGGCTGTACGGGCGGATCACCTTGGCGTGCACCAGCGCCGGCCCCTGCCCGGTGCGGGCGTACTCCACGGCGCGCCCCATGGCGTCGTACGAGTCCACCAGGTCGGTGCCGTCGCAGTTGATCACCAGCAGGCCGGGGAACGACGACACGAGCCGCGAGATGCTCCCGCCGGCCGTGTTCACCTCCACCGGCACCGAGATGGCGAACTCGTTGTCCTCCACGATGTAGACGACGGGGAGCTTGAGATTGGCGGCCGAGTTGAGGCTCTCCCAGAACTCGCCCTCCGAGGTGGTGCCGTCGCCCGTGGTGACGAAGACTACCTCGTCTTCCTTTGCGCCCGTGGTCTCCACCAGCGGCTCGCCCAGCTTGCGGGCGCGCATCGCCGCCTCGGCGGTGCCCACGGCCTGCAGGAACTGCGTGCCGGTGGGCGACGAGGTGGAGACGATGTTGAGCGCCTTGTGCCCCCAGTGCGAGGGCATCTGGCGCCCGCCGGACGACGGGTCCGCCTCGGCGCCGACGGCCTGCAGGAGGTGGTCGAGCGCGGTCATCCCCAGGCCGAGCGAGAAGGCGCGGTCGCGGTAGTAGAAGTAGAACCAGTCGTAGCCGGGGCGCGAGTGCGCCGCCGCGGCCACCTGGATCGCCTCGTGGCCGGCGCCGGAGATCTGGAAGAAGATCTTGTTCTGCCCCTTGAGCTGGATCTCCTTGTCGTCCAGCCGGCGGGAGAGCAGCATGGTGCGGTACATGCCGAGCAGCGTGTCGCGGTCGAGCGCGCTCTCGGTGCCGGGCTTTTTCTTGGTCGTGGTCGCCATCGGGATCTCAGGCGTTCCTGATATGGGTCAATGCGGGCCGGCCGCGAAGTTTGCCGGAGCGAAGAACATAGGTTCGGAGCACATCCGGGGCCAGGGGATGGGGAACGGGGAACGGGGAACGGGGAACGGGGGGAGCGTGCTGAAAGTGCCCTCACCCCCCCAACCCCCCTCTCCCAAGTTTGGGCGAGGGGGGCGCACTCCACCCGTCCAGCCGCGCCCGTGGATCGCGGCGGCCGCTGCGCGCGCGGTGCACGGGCGCGTGCTGACACTGAAGATGCGGCTCCTCCCCCAGCAGTTTGGGGAGGAGGCCGGGAGGAGAGGGCCTCATCCATCCGCGCAGCCGGTGCTTGCCTGCCGCGCGCGAAGTAGTCCCCTCTCCCAGGGCGGTTTCTGGGAGAGGGTGGCAGCTGTAAGCTGCCGGGTGAGGGCCCCCGCCCGTCCACATCGCGGGAACGCGCGTCCACGGGCGGGGACAGGCGTGGAGGGGCGGGAGCGCGGCGGAAAGTGTAAATCGTTATCGCAAAAAGGCTTGGAATAATGGGGCGGGTGGGAACGGCGCTTGCTCGGTGATGGGTGCAGCTTCCCGCCTTACTGGAGATACATCCGATGCGTACCACCCTCCTCGCGGCGCTCACCCTGCTCGCCCTCGGCGCTTCCGATGGCGCGGCTTCCGTCGCGGACACCTCCCGGGCCGTTCCGGGCCCCAGCGCTCCCGTGGAAGATCTCGCCCCCGGCCCGTTCCAGGCGCCGGGCGCGGTGCACCTTTCCGCGGGCTTCGACGACCGCCAGCAGGACGGCTACGACCGCCGCGACCAGTACGGCCGCTCCGGCGTGCGCGTGTGGATGGACGACGAGCGCGACGTGTTCCGCGTGGGCGACCGCTCGCGCGTGCTCGTGCGCACGGACCGCGACGCGTACGTGGCGGTGCTCCACATCGACACCAACGGCGACGTGGAGGTGCTCCACCCCCGCTCGCCCGGCGACGACGGCTACCTGCGCGGCGGGCGCGTGCACCTGCTTCACCCGCGCGGCTACTCGTACCTCTCGGTGAGGGGCGGCTACGGCATCGGGTACGTGCTCGCCATCGCCTCGGACGAGCCGCTGGACGGCCGGGTGCTGCGCGACCTTTACTACCGGCGCACGGGCTCGTGGAGCTCGGAGTACGGCGTGTACGGCGACCCGTTCCGCGCCATGGAGCGCTTCGAGCGCATGCTGACGGGGGGCTACGGGTACAGCGAGAGCGACTACTACAGCTACCACGTGGGGCGCCGCTACACGCACCCGCGCTACGCCTGCTACGACAACTACGGGTCGTGGTACGGCAACCGCAACACGTACTACGACAGTTGCGACCGCGTACGCGTTTTGCTCGTGCAGGTGCCCTACTATTATGATACGCGGTACTACCGCGGCGACCGGCGCGTGTACTACGCGTCGCGCAGCAACGGCTACTACTACGACGACCGGTACGCCCGCCGCACGCAGCCCACGCACGGGTACAAGGAGCGCACCGACGTGCGCGACGACGCGGGCGGGCGCCGCACCGACTCGCGCCGCCCCGCTCCGCCCGCCGCCCGCGGCGCCGGCAGCTACACGGCGGACCGCGACGCGCAGCAGGAGCCGCGGGTGACGCGCCCCGAGCGGACGCGCCCCACCTTTGAGCGCCGCCCGCCGGAAGCGTCCAGCGGGGCGCGCCGGGCCGAGCCGCCGCCGCGCCGGGAAGCGCCGGCCGCGCGCCGGGAAGAGCCGCGGCGCGAAGCTCCCCCGCGCCAGGAGCGTCCCAGCAGAGAATCCGCCCCGGCGGAGCGGTCCTCGCCGCGGGTGAGGCCGCCGTCGGAGTAGGCCGGCGGGCCCGGTGAGGCCCGCCACACCCCTCACCAGGCAGTCGCAATGAACCGAAGCCCGTCCGTAGTGATCTCCGCCGCGCTGGCGCTCGCCGCCAGCGCGGCGGTTGCCGTTCCGCACGCCGCCGCGCAGGCCGCGGCCACCCCCGCGCCCGCCGCGCCGGGTACGCTGTCGCTGCAGGAAGCGGTGGCCACCATCACCTCGTCCGACGTGTACTCGCGCATCGAGTTCCTGTCGTCGGACGCGATGCGCGGGCGAGACACGCCCAGCCCCGAGCTCAACATCGCGGCCTCGTACCTGGTCAACCAGCACAAGCTGTTCGGGCTGCAGCCGGGGGGCGAGAACCGCTCGTACTACCAGTGGTACCCGTACCCGCTGCGCCGTCTGAGCGCCACCGGCGCGCGGCTGGAGCTGGCCGGCCGCGGCGGGAGCCAGACGCTGCAGCTTGGCCGCGACTACTGGGGCACCGGCGGCACCACGCAGCCCCTCTCCGCCGGGCTGGTGTACGCCGGCCGCGGCGCGGACGCCGCGCTGGGCGAGGGAACGATGCGCGACCGTGTGGTGGTGGTGGCGCTGCCGGGCAACTCCACGCGCGACTGGCGCCTGGAGCGCAACCGCCAGCGCAACGCCGCCCGCCGCGCGGGCGCCGCCGCGGTGGTGCACGTGCTGGATCGCACCTGGACGGCCGACAGCATCGCCAAGTACGGCGCCGGCGCCACCCGCGGCGGGCGCGTGCTGGGCGGCGAGGCCGGCTACCCGGAGCTGTACGTGAGCTACGACGCCGCCAGCCGCATGTTCACCGGCGCCGGCATGTCGCTGGAGACGCTGTGGACGAGCGGCGCCGCCGCCACCTTCCGCCCGGTGGCCCTCGCCGGCGTTACGGCCACGGTGGGGCTTCCGCAGGAGGAGCTGGACCGCGGCATGGCGCCCAACGTGATCGCCGTGCTGCCGGGGAGCGACCCGCGGCTGCGCAACGAGTACGTGGTGCTCTCCGCGCACATGGACCACGTGGGCGTGGGCCAGGCGGTGAACGGCGACTCCATCTACAACGGCGCGGACGACGACGCGTCGGGGACCACGGGGCTGCTGGAGGTGGCGCAGGCCCTTTCCATGATGCGCGAGCGCCCCAAGCGCTCCATCGTCTTCGTGCACGTGAGCGGCGAGGAGAAGGGGCTGCTGGGCTCGGAGTGGTTCTCGGACCACCCCACGCTGCCGCTGGCGCAGATGGTGGCCAACGTGAACGTGGACATGATCGGCCGCAACCACGCCGATACGGTGGTGGTGATCGGGAAGGACTACTCCACGCTGGGGCAGTTGGCCAACCGCACCGCCGCCGCGCACCCGGAGCTGCGGCTTACGCTGGCGGACGACAAGTGGCCGGAGGAGCGCTTCTTCTTCCGCTCGGACCACTTCAACTTCGCGCGCAAGGAGATCCCCTCCATCTTCTTCTTCAGCGGCGTGCACCCGGACTACCACCGCCCCTCTGACGAGGTGGACAAGATCGACGCGGACAAGGCCACCCGCATCTCGCGGATGGTGCTCTACCTGGTCAACGAGATCGCCAACGCCCCCGAGCGTCCGCGCTGGGACCCCAAGGGGCTGCAGGAAGTGCGTGGGATGACGCGGTAAAGAACTGGGCTCACACAGAGACACAGAGGCACGGAGAACAGCGTAGTTCTCCGTGCCTCTGTGTCTCTGTGTGAGCCTTCTTCTTCAGTCCATCGTGCTGTTGGTGCGGCCGCCGAGGCCGAAGGTGAAGATCCAGCCGCGCTGGCTGGAGTTGCCCTCGGCGCTGCCGGAGACGCGGGCGGCGCCCAGGTGGAGCGGGCCCAGGGAGAGGCCGGCGCCGAGCAGTGCGCCGCTCTCCAGGTCGGTGGCGGCACCGGCGCGCAGGGTGACGACGGGGACCTTTTGCTGCCAGCCGACGCTCAGCGAGCGGTTCCAGGGGCCGAGCAGGCGGCTGTCCGAGAGCTCGCCCTGGTACGAGGCGGCCACCGTGGTGCCGGCGCGCGGCTCCCAGGCGGCTCCGGCGCGCAGGGTGGGGGCCAGCTCCGCGCCCACGTCCAGGTCGGCCAGCAGGCCCTGGGCGCGGGCCAGCAGCACGGGGTCCGCGCCCTCCACGGGGCGTCCGCTCTCCGCGTACTGGTTGCGGATCTGGTCCGGGTCGCCGTTGCGGTAGTTCTCGCGGTTGAGCACCACGTTGTAGATCTCGCGGTCGCCCTTCCACTCCAGCGTGTTGACCACGTTGGCCACCGCGGCGCTCAGCGTGAGCGTGGGGGTGGGCCGCAGGGCGGCGCCCAGGTCCAGCCCGAAGCCGGTGGCGCCCTCGCGGCGCACGCCCGCGTACGTCACGCGCACGTCCGGCGCGGTGACGGAGAGCACCGTGTCCACGTCGATGGCGCCGGAGCGCACCAGGCGGCCGCCGCGCAGGTAGTGGCCCACGAAGCCCAGGCTCACCGGCCCCACGCGGTGCGCGTAGCCGCCCGCGAAGTCCCAGTACGCGGCGCGGTACCCCTGCGAGCGGTCCAGGATGTCCTGGGCGTCGTACGGGTTGGCGTTGCCGGGGACGAGGCGCTGCACGTCCACGCCGTTCAGCACCAGGTCCGCCACGTCGCGAGAGACGCCGTGGCGGCCGGTGATGTTGTACGTCACGCCGAACATGGCGCGGCGCACCGACATGGAGAACACCGGGATGCGCAGGTCGATGTCGGCCGAGGTGCCCTCGTCCGGGATGCGGCCCAGGATGTCGGCGCGCTGCTCGGACGAGAGGTCGTCGAAGCCGCGCAGGTCGTTGGCGTCACCGAAGGTGATGCCGTTGAGCGTGGCGCCCAGCGTGATCTGCGGGGCGGCCGCGGAGGTGTGCTCGTTGCCGGGGAGGGCGAGGTTGGCCGGGTTGGTGAAGAGCGCCTCCTGCCCGCGCGCCACCGCCACGTACGCGCCGCCCATCCCCAGCGAGCGCGGGGTGTTGGGGAGCTGGGCGAGAGCGGGCGAGGCCACGGCCGCTGCGGCCGCGCAGGATGCCACCAGTCGTGCAAAATGCATGGGTCTGCTCGTGCGGATCGGGGTTCGGCGCCGGCGGTGATTGCCGGGCCGCGGGTGGACGGATGCTGGGATCTTGGCCGCGCGAGCCCCGCGCGAAAGGGGAGGCGGAGCTGGCCAGCGGCGCCCCAGCGGGGCAAGATCGGCGCCGGTCCCGGGGCACGTGCCCTTTCAATCGCCCCGCGGATTGGGTAGCTTGTACGCCTGTTGTGCCATGACAAACGCTTACCATGACGGGACCTGCATCGTGCTTCTCGAGCACATTAGAAACTTCTGCATCGTCGCCCACATCGACCACGGGAAGTCTACCCTGGCCGACCGGCTCCTGGAAACGACGCGGACGCTCCAGCAGCGCGAGATGAAGGCCCAGGTGCTCGACTCGATGGACCTGGAGCGCGAGCGCGGGATCACCATCAAGCTGAACGCCGTGCGGATGATGTACTCCGCGCGCAGCGGCCAGCGCTACGAGCTGAACCTGATCGACACCCCGGGGCACGTGGACTTCACGTACGAGGTGTCGCGCTCGCTGGCCGCCTGCGAGGGCGCCATCCTGGTGGTGGACGCGTCGCAGGGCATCCAGGCGCAGACGCTCTCCAACCTCTTCCTGGCGATGGACGCGGGGCTGGAGATCATCCCCGTGCTCAACAAGATCGACCTTCCCGGCGCGGAGCCCGAGCGGCGCCGCGACGAGCTGGTGGAGCTGCTGGGGGTGGACCCGGAGGAGGTGATCTTTGCGTCGGCCAAGGCGGGGATCGGCATCGACCTGATCCTGGAGTCGGTGGTGAGGAACGTGCCGCCCCCCAAGGGCGACGCGAGCGCCCCGCCGCGCGCCCTGATCTTCGACTCGTACTACGACAAGTACCTGGGCGCCGTGCCCAGCGTGCGCGTGGTGGACGGGGTGTTCCGCAAGGGGATGAGGATCGGCTTCGGCGCCAACGAGAACGTGTATCCCATCGACGAGGTGGGGTACCTGCAGCTCGGCCGGCAGCCGCTGGACGAGCTGGGGCCCGGCGAGGTGGGGTACATCATCGCCGGGATCAAGCGCGTGGCGGACACGCGCTCGGGCGACACCATCTACGACGCCGAGAACCGGGCCGCCGAGGGGATCCCCGGCTTCCAGGAGGTGAAGCCGATGGTGTTCGCGGGGATCTACCCCACGGAAACCGAGCAGTACGAGGAGCTGCGCGACGCGCTGGCCAAGCTGCAGCTCAACGACGCCTCCCTCACCTACGAGCCGGAGACGTCGCTGGCGCTGGGCTTCGGCTTCCGCTGCGGCTTCCTGGGGCTGCTTCACATGGAGATCATCCAGGAGCGGCTGGAGCGCGAGTTCGACCTGGACATCATCACCACCGTGCCCAACGTGAAGTACCACGTGGTGATGACGGACGGCGAGGAGCGCTGGGTGGAGAGCCCGTCGGCGCTCCCCGACCCCACCAAGATCGACCGGATCGAGGAGCCGTACGTGGCCGCGCGCATCCTGGTGCCCGCGGACTACATCGGCGGCGTGCAGAAGCTGGCGCACGAGCGCCGCGCCGAGTTCCGCGGCATGAGCTACCCGGACCCGCAGCGCGTGGAGCTCACCTACGACCTGCCGCTGGGCGAGATCGTGCTTGACTTCTACGACAAGCTGAAGTCCGCCACCCGCGGCTACGCCTCGTTCGACTACGACCTGTCCGACTACCGCGCCAACCCGCTGGTGAAGCTGGACATGCTCATCAACGGCGACCCGGTGGACGCGTTCAGCGTCGTCATCCACCGCGACAAGTCGCAGGAGTACGGCCGCAACATCGCCGAGAAGCTCAAGGAGCTGATCCCCCGCCAGATGTTCGAGGTGGCCATCCAGGCCGCCATCGGCAACAAGGTGATCGCCCGCGAGAGCATCTCGGCCATGCGAAAGAACGTGACCGCCAAGTGCTACGGCGGCGACATCTCCCGCAAGCGCAAGCTGCTGGAGAAGCAGAAGGCCGGCAAGAAGCGGATGAAGCAGGTGGGTACGGTGGAGATCCCGCAGGAGGCGTTCCTGGCCGTGCTGCGGGTGGGGGAGTAGGGGAAGTGCGTGAGTGCGTTAGTGCGTGAGTGCGCTGGAAAGGGCCCCCACCCCCCGTCCCCCTCCCCCGCGTGCGGGGGAGCGTGGGGAGGGGGCGCACTCCCGCCACCCAGCCGCGACCACACGCTGCGCCAGCCGCGGTGCTGGTGAGGGGCGGGTGCGGGCGCATACCGAGGATTCGCCTCTTCCCGCAGCGGTTTGGGGGAGGAGGTCGGGACGCGAGGGCCCCGTCAGTGCACTCAGCACTTCTGTTTCTAACGCACTCACGCACTTCAACGCACTCACGCACTTCTTCCCGTGACCGCCTCCGTCATCTTCACCACCTACAACCAGCCGCGAGCGCTGGAGCTCGTGCTGTGGGGGTACGCGGCGCAGACGCGGCGCGACTTCGAGGTGGTGGTGGCGGACGACGGGTCGGGGGGGGAGACGCGGGAGGTGGTGGAGAGGGTGGGGAGGGAGGGGGGCTGGACGTGCGGCACGTGTGGCACGAGGACCGGGGGTTCAGGAAGACGGAGATCCTCAACCGCGCCATCCTGGAGTCGGCGGGGGAGTACGTCGTGTTCTCGGACGGGGACTGCATTCCGCGGCGCGACTTCGTGGAGACCCACCTGCGGCTGGCGGAGCGGGGGCGCTTCCTCTCCGGCGGATACCTGAAGCTGCCGGCGGAGGTGTCGGCGGCGATCACGGCCGAGGACGTGCGCGCGGGGCGGGTGGCGGACGTGCGCTGGCTGCGCGCGCAGGGGTGGCGGCCGGGGCGGCACGCGCTGCGGCTGGTGGGGCAGGGCGCGCTGGCGGCGGCGCTGGACCGGGCGACGCCCACGCGCCCCACCTGGAACGGGCACAACGCGTCCGCGTGGCGCGACGACCTCTTCCGGGTGAACGGGTACGACATGGACATGGCCTACGGCGGGCTGGACCGCGCCGTGGGGGAGTGCCTGGAGAACGCGGGGGTGCGGGGGAAGCAGATCCGCTTCCGCGCCCCCGTACTCCACCTGCACCACGAGCGGCCGTACGTGGACCGCGCACGGTGGCAGGCCAACCGCGAGCTCAGGGCCCGCATCCGCCGCGAAGGGTGGACGCGCGCCCGGCGCGGCCTGGCCGAGCTGGCCGACCAATCCCAGCAGGAGAGCGTATGACGCCCGGCAAGGCCGAAAAGCGGTGGATCGTAGGGGTGGACCTGGGCGGGACCAACATCGTCGTGGGGCTGGTGCCCATCGAGGGGGGCGAGGTGCTGGGGCTGCGCACCCTCCCCACCGACTCGGTGCGCGGCGCCAAGTTCGTGGTGGACCGCATCTCCCACATGGTGACCGACGCCATCGCCGAGGTGGTGGCGGCGCACGACACCACGCGCGACGCCGTGGCCGGGGTGGGGATCGGCTCGCCGGGGCCGCTCAACCGCAAGACGGGCACGGTGATCAACACGCCCAACCTGGGGTGGCGCAACTTTCCCCTGCGCGACCTGATCGCCAACGCCGTCAAGCTGCCCTGCACGCTGGACAACGACGCCAACTGCGCCACCTACGGCGAGTGGTGGCTGGGGGCGGGGCGGGGCACGCGCTCTCTCGTGGGCTTCACGCTGGGCACGGGGATCGGCGGCGGCATCGTGCTGAACGGCGAGATCTACCACGGGTGCAGCGACGTGGCGGGCGAGATCGGCCACATGACCATCGACAGCAACGGCCGCAAGTGCAAGTGCGGCAACTACGGGTGCCTCGAGCAGTACGCCAGCGGCCCCGCCATCGCCGCGCGCGCGGCGGAGGGGATCGAGGCGGGCGCCGAGTCCGTGCTGGAAGAGATGGTGGACGGGAAGCTGGAGGAGATCACCGCCGCCACTGTGTACGAGGCGGCCGTGGAGGGCGATCCGTACGCCACCGAGGTGATGAAGGACACCGCCAAGTTCCTGGGCGCCGGCGTGGCGAGCATGATCAACATCCTCAACCCCGAGATGGTGGTGATCGCCGGCGGCGTGACGCGCGCGGGCGACCACCTGTTCACCCCGCTGATCGCCGAGGTGCGCCGCCGCGCCTTCCGCTCCGCGCAGGAGTGCTGCCGCATCGTGCCTGCCGAGCTGCCGGGGACGGCGGGCGTGGTGGGGGCGGCGGGGGTGTTCAAGAAGGAGAATTACGGGAACGTCTGAACAGCGGGGCTCACACAGAGGCACGGAGACACAGAGAGGAAGGTCGATGGCGCTTCGGCTCGGTGTTCTGGGCACTTTCGTGTGGGACCGCATCTGGACGCTGGAGGACCAGGCGGCGGGGCGGCCGTTTGAGAGCTGGGGCGGGCTGGCGTACTCGCTCGCCGCGGCCGCGGCCGCGCGTCCGCCGGGGTGGGAGATCGTGGTGGTGGCGCGCGTGGGGGCGGACATGGCAGACGAGGCGCGCGCCTTCTGCGCCACGCTGCCCGGGGTGGATGCGGAGTCAGGGGTGGTCGTCGCGGCGGAGCCTAACAACCGGGTGGAGCTGCGCTACACGGACGATGCGCGGCGCGGCGAGCGGCTGACGGGCGGGGTGGAGGCGTGGACGTGGGAGGAGCTGGCGCCGCGCGTGGCCGGGCTGGATGCACTGTACGTCAACTACGTGACCGGCTACGAGATGGGGCTGGAGGCCACGGAACGGCTGCGCGCTTCCTTTGATGGCCCGCTCTACACGGACCTTCACTCGCTCTTCCTGGGCTGCCCCGGCGCGGGAACGCGCGAGCTGCGCCACCTCCCGGAATGGGAGCGCTGGGCCGCCTGCTTCCACGGGGTGCAGCTCAACGACGACGAGCTGCGCATGCTGGCCCCGCACGCGGACGCGGCGCGGACGCTGATGGAAGCGGGCCCGCGCGTGGTAGCCGTGACGCACGGGGCCGGGGGCGCCACCATCCTCCACCGCGCCGGCACCCCCGCCGACCCGCGCGGCTGGGCGGAAGCGCGCGAGTGCGGTGCCGCCGAGGGTGGCCGCCACCCCTGCGAGCCCGCCGCCGGAGACCCCACCGGGTGCGGCGACGTGTGGGGCGCCACCTTTTTCGCCTCGCTGCTGGGCGGGCACGGCTGGGAGGGCGCCGCGGCCCGCGCCCACGCCGCCGCCGCCCGCAAGATGGGCATGCGCGGCACGAGCGGGCTGTTCCAGCACCTGGCCCGCCTGGCGGCTGCGCCGTAGGCGCCGCGTCACCCCGCCGGGTCGTGCCCGGGCTCCCTGGGACGGGTGATCTCCTCCACCCACTCCAGGTACCGCTTCGTCTCCGGGCCGATCCGCGACTTGCGGCCGTCGTCGATGCACCGGCTGAGATCGCTGCCGCCGCCCAGCAGCACGCGGTCGGCGATCAGTGGGTGCCACAGGTCTCCCTGCTGGTCCAGGATCAGCGGGAGCCACCGCCCGGGCACACGTATCCCCCACCAGGGAGCGTTCACGACGATCCCGCCCCCGCGGGACCTCCCCTCGTGGTGCTTCCAGCGCTGCCCGGTAGCACGTGGCAGGGTAAGCCGCGCGGGCACGCCAAACCCCGCGAGGGTAATGCGGCAGGAGTCTGCCTCCGGGTCCCACACGACGCGCGTCACGTAGCACCAGCCGTACACCAGCAAGCCCACGCCGCCCCCCACGCCCACCGCGAACACCAGCGCCGCCGCGAAGTAGCGCGCGCCCCAGGAAACCACTTCGCCCGACGCGTCGACGTCAGGCGCGGGATTGAAGGCGAGGTCGGTGGCGGCCCAGAGCGCCCACGGAGCGAACGCGAGCACCACCCACGCCTGGGTAAAGCGCACCTTGATCCCCTGCCATCCCGCGTGAAAGATCTCAACGGGCCCCGGCGGCTCGTGCGGCTCGGCGGGAGGCGGGACGGTCCTGCGGCGTTTGCGGCTCATGTGCGGCGGCGGGTGGGCGCATGGCTCCTCTGGAGGGCACCCCGATCTGCCGCATTTCCAGCGCCACTCCCTCGGCGCCCCTCCTCTGTGCCTCCGTGTGAGATTGCCGTTCCCCCGCCGCGCGTGGTATCTTGCCCCCATGCCGAACCCCCTGGAGCGCCGCCCGTGACGCGCGTGCTAGAAGTTCCGCCCACGCTGGATACCGACGCGTTCGACCGCCTGATCGAGGGCGCGGGCACCGCGGGCGACGAGCGCCTGCTGGTGGACGCGCGCCACGTGCGCTTCGCCGATCCGTACGGGATGGTGGGGCTGCTGGCGCTCGGCGAGCACTTCGGGACGCCGGACTCGCGCCCCATCCTCCAGCTCCCCACCGCGCCCGAGGTGACGGGGTACCTGGGGCGGATGGGGTTCCTGGCGGCGGCCGAGCACGTCTTCGAGCTCCACAACCTGCCCAAGGGGCGGCGGGGCGAGGGGCCGTCGGTGCTCCTCCCCATCACCGTCATCGACAGCCACGAAGACGTCCACGGCGTCATCGACGTGCTCAACGAGGGGCGGATCTCCGCACTGCTCAGCGAGCAGCTCGGCTACTCGCGGGCGGACGCCATCGGCTTCAGCATGCTGCTGAGCGAGGTGTCGCAGAACATCATCGAGCACGCGGACGCCCCCGGCTGGGTCGCCATTCAGACGTACGACTGGAGCCGGCGCGAGGCGGGGCGGCGCGTGGCTGTGATCGCGGTGATGGACCTGGGGATCGGCTTCCGCGGGTCGCTTCAGCGCGAGCACGCGGCCCGCTTCGGCGAGCGCTGGGGCGACGCGACGGCCCTGGAGGCGGCGTTCATCCACGGAGTCACGCGCTTCCGCGACCCGGGCCGCGGCCAGGGCCTCAAGCAGATCCGCAAAAAGGTGGGGCGCTGGGGAGGCAAGATCGCCATCCGCAGCGGCACCGCCCGCATCGCCGACGTCCCCGACTGGGCCGACGGGGTGCCGATGGAAAAGGACCTGGCACCCTTCCCCGGCGCGCAGATCCTCATCGTATTGCCGGCCAAGGACCCCGCGCCCCCGGCCGCCGAGGCGCCCGCGCGCGCCCGCGGCCTGCGCGCACGCCCCTGAACGCGGCCCCGGCCGCGCACTTACGCAACCACGCACCCGAGACATCCCATGAAGACCGTAACCTTTGAGACCAACAAGGGCAGCTTCACCGCCGAGCTGTACCACGGCGAGGCGCCCCTCGCCGCGGGCAACTTCGAGAAGCTGGCCCGCGACGGCTTCTACGACGGGATCATCTTCCACCGCGTGATCCCCGACTTCGTGGTGCAGGGCGGCGACCCGATCACCAAGGGGCCGGCCGGGCTCAACGAGCGCGGCGTGGGCACGGGCGGGCCGGGGTACACCATCAAGTGCGAGCTGCAGGGCAACCCGCACCGCCACGAGGTGGGCGCGCTCTCCATGGCGCACGCCGGGCGCAACACGGGCGGCAGCCAGTTCTTCATCGTGCTCAGCGAGCAGAACACCCGCCACCTGAACGGCGAGCACACCGTGTTCGGCAAGGTGACGCAGGGGATGGACGTGGTGAACCAGATCCGCGCGGGCGACAAGATGGAGCGTGTAACCGTCGCCGACGACGCGCAGGGTTGAGGTGGCCGCGCAGGCTCTCCGGATGCCCGACCGCTTCGCGCCGCGCCGCTCGGTGACCTCGCTCTTCAGCAACCTGGTGACCCGGCCCACGGGCCGGGCCATCCGCTCGGGCGTGGAGAGCCAGTTGGCGGAGATGGAGACGGGGCCGTCGCTCTGCCTCTCCATCCTCGACTTCTCGCAGGTCCGCATCCTGGACTACTCCTGCGCGGACGAGATCGTGGCCAAGCTCCTCCTCCGCTTTCTGGGGGAGGAGCGCCCGGCCGAGGCGTACTTCGTGGTGCGCGGCGTACAGGAGCACCACGTGGAGGCCATCGAGGCCGTGCTGGAGCGCCACGAGCTGCTGCTGGTGGCCGAGGACGACGAGGGCTACGTGCACCTGCTGGGCGGCGCCAACCCGGTGCACCGCGTGACGTGGGACGCCCTCGCCCGCCGAGGCCGCGCCACCGCCGCCGAGCTGGTGGCGGAGACGGGGCTGGCCGAAGAGGCCATTGCGGCGACGTTTACCGGCTTCATGGTGCAGCGGGTGGTGGTGCCGCACGCGGACGGCACGGTGTCGCCGCTGTCGGCGCTGCTGGACGAATGATCTCACACAGAGGCACAGAGACACAGAGAGGAGCGCTCTCGGTGTCTCTGTGGCTTTGTGGGTGTCCCACATAATGGAAACAATGAGCAACCGCTTCTCCGGGCCCTCCACGCGCGCGGTCCACTCCGGCGAGCCGCCGGCCCAGGTGGGGGCGCCGGTGGTGAGCCCCATCGTGCCGAGCACCACCTTCTACGGCGATCCGTCGGGGGAGGGGGAGGTGCTGTATACGCGGTACGGGAACGGGCCCAACCACCTCGCCCTGGCGGAGCGGCTGGTGGCGCTGGAGGGCGGGGACGACGCCATGGTGCTGGCGAGCGGGATGGCCGCGATGGCGTGCGCGCTCCTCTCGTGCCTGCGGGCGGGCGAGCACGTGGTGGCGACGAACGCCATCTACGGCGGCACGCGCGTGCTGCTGGACCGGGAGCTGTCGCGCCTGGGGATCAGCACCACGTACGTGGACATGACGACCGCGGGGTGGGAGAGCGCCTTCCGCCCCGAGACGCGGGTGGTGCTGGGGGAGACGCCCTCCAACCCCCTGCTGCGCGTGCTGGACCTGCGGGCCATCAGCGACGCGGCGCACGAGCGCGGCGCCGTGGTGATCGTGGACTCCACCTTTGCGTCGCCCATCAACCTGCGGCCGCTGGAGCACGGCGCGGACCTGGTGATGCACAGCGCGACCAAGTACCTCGGCGGGCACAGCGACGTGACCGCGGGGGCGCTGATCGGCTCGCACGAGCGCATGGCGGCGGTACGGGACCGCGCGCGGGTGTGGGGGCCGACCCTCGACCCGCACGCGTGCTGGCTGCTGGAGCGCGGCATCAAGACGCTGGCGCTGCGCATGGAGCGCCACAACGCCAACGGGATGGCCGTGGCGCGCTGGGCGGAGGGGGCCCAAGGCGTGGCGCGCGTGCACTACCCCGGCCTTCCGTCGCACCCGGACCACGCCCTCGCGGCGCGGATGCTGGACGGGTTCGGGGGGATGATCGGGATCGAGGTGGAGGGCGGGGGAGAGGGGGGCACGCGCTTCGTGGGCGCGCTGCGGCTCGCCAAGCTCGCTCCCTCGCTGGGCGGCGTGGAGACGCTGGTCTCCGAGCCGCGCCACACTTCGCACGCGCACATGACTCCGGACGAGCGCGAGGCCAACGGGATCCGCGACGGCTTCATCCGCGTGTCACTCGGCATCGAGGACGCGGCGGACCTGATCGCGGATTTCCAGCAGGCGCTGAGGGCTTAAAGGACGGGGCTCACACAGAGGCACAGAGGCACAGAGATCACTTCGCCGGGCGGGGGATGATTCAGCCCGGTGGCCGCATGTCAGTGGAAATGGCCGCGACGCGCGAGCGGTGCTGTGGTGGTGGCGGCACAGAGCGTGTACGGGGGAGGATGGGCGGCGGCACTTCACGTGCTTGCCGCCCGGCGGCGCATCGACCAGCGAGGGAGGACAGGTGACGGGAAGAGCGGGGGGCGAGGTGGTGGACATCGCGGTGATCGGGGCGGGGCCGTGCGGGCTGGCGGTGGGGGTGGCGGCGAGGCAGGCGGGGCTGAGCTGCGTGCTCATCGACCGCGGCGCCATCACGCAGGCGATGATCGACCATCCCGTGTACGTTACGTACTTCAGCGGGCCGGAGAAGCTGGAGGTGGGCGGGCTCCCCTTCACCACCTCGGGAGACAAGCCGTCGCGGCGCGAGGCGCTCCGCTACTACCGCAAGGTGGCGGAGTTCTACGGGCTGGACGTGCGCCAGTACGAGGAGGTGCTGGAGGTGACGCGCGAGGACGGCGGCTTCGCGCTTCACACGCGGGGGCGCGGGGGGGAGCGGGTGCACCGCGCGCGCAACGTGGTGGTGGCCACCGGCTACTACGACAACCCGCGCCGGCTGGAGATCCCCGGCGCCGAGCTCCCCAAGGTGAAGTACTACTTCGACGAGCCGTACCCGTACTGGAGCCAGGACGTGGTGGTGGTTGGCGGCGGCAACTCGTCGTCCGACGCGGCGCTCCTCTGCTGGCGAGAGGGGGCGCGGGTGACGCTGGTGCACATCTTCGACGGGATCGACAAGGGCGTGAAGCCGTGGGTGCGGCCCGACATCGTGAACCGCATCGAGGAGGGCTCCATCCCCGCGCTGTGGCGCCACCGGCTGGTGGAGATCCGCCCCGCCGAGGTGGTGGTGGAGAGCCTGGACACGGGCGAGCAGCGCACGCTGCCCAACGACTGGGTGCTCGCGATGACGGGATACGAGCCCGACCCTCGCATGCTGCGCGACCTGGGCGTGACCATCGACCCCACCACCGGCGTTCCCGTGCACGACCCCGCCACCATGGAGACGGACGTCCCCGGCGTGTTCGTGGCCGGCGTAGTGGTGAGCGGTCACGACGCCAACAAGATCTTCATCGAAAACGGCAAGCTGCACGGCCCGCTGATTGCGGCTGCGGTCGCCGGGCAGTAAGGGGGCCGCGGGCGTTGCGGGCGAATAAATTCGCTGCAACAACTACACGAAGTCCGCCTGCGCGGACTGGGCCTTCGGCGCGAACAGAAAACCTGTAGTCCCCGGAGGGGGACTTCGTGTGGTCGTTGCAGCGGTTTCAACCGCCCGCGGCGGGGCGGCTCACAGAGAGGCACATACGCACTGAGTACAACGCAGAGGCCGCGTCCCGGGAATTTCGGGACGCGGCCTTTTTGCGGGGGAGCGGCTTCGGTGGATCGAAGAGCCGCGGGTGGTCGTCGCGGAAGCCGAGGCGGGCGAGGATGGAGCGGGTGATCCCGATCTCCTCCAGCTCCTCGATGCTCCAGCCATGCTCCAGGATCTGGGAGATCCGCTCCCGGAGCCACCGGTCGTCGCGTGTGTCGTCTGCCACTCGCACCTCCTCGTCCGCACGTTTCCGCGCACCGCCTTCTGCCAAGGACGAGCATCCCACCGCCCGCGTCACTGAATCTCACACGGAGGCACAGAGACACGGAGGAGAACCCCTCTCTGTGGCTCTGTGCCTCTGTGTGACCCCTCTTATTTGACGATCGCGTCCACCGAGCCGCTGGTCACCGGGTGGTAGCCGGAGCGGGCGCGGGCGTAGATGCGGCGCGCCAGCGTCTGCCCCCACTCGCCCTGCGCCATCAGGTCCGCGAAGAGCGGGCGCACGAACTTGCGGCGGCCCTGGCTGGTGAGGAACTGCTCCAGCGCGGGGACGGCGGGCTCGTAGCGGTTGCGCACGGCCGTCTGCAGCCAGGCGAAGAGGATCTCGCTGTTGCCCTGGCGCGAAAGGCCGAACGCGCGGTCCAGGTCGGCGAGCTGCGCCGGGGTGAGCTGCTTGGGGAGGGCGCCCAGGAAGTGCTGCCACTCCTGCGTGGTCCACCCGGAGGTCTGCAGCGACGCGGCCGCGGAGCCGCCCGCGAAGGCGCGCGCCTGCGCCTCTACCCGCGCGAAGGCGCCGGACTGCGGCACCACCGCGTTGGCCGGGATGCCGGGCTGGTAGGCCCACTGCTCGATCCCCACGCGGCGCTCCAGCTCCGCGTCGCCGCGGATGAGGTTGGCGCGCAGGTCGGCCAGGAAGCCGGCGGTGGTCATCGGCTTGAAGGCGTTGCGGTCGAAGTACGAGCGCAGGTAGGCGTCCCACCGCTCGCGCCCCACCGCGCCCTCCAGGGTGCGCAGGAAGGCCGCGCCCTTTTCGTAGGCGATGTTGGTCATCCCGGCGTCCGGGTCGCGACCGGCCAGGTCCAGGTGCAGGCGCGAGTCAGCGGAGGCGGGCCCGCCCACGGCGGCCACTTCGTCCTGAAGCTCCTGCCATCCCAGGCTGGCGAGCATGGCCGCGCGCTCGCGGCCGTACATCGCCTCCATGATGCGGTTCTCGAAGTAGGTGGTGAACCCCTCGTTGAGCCAGAAGTCCGCCCAGGTGGCGTTGGTCACCAGGTTGCCGGACCACGAGTGCGCCAGCTCGTGCGCCACCAGCGACACCAGCGAGCGGTCGCCCGCCAGGATGGTGGGCGTGGCGAAGGTCAGGCGCGGGTTCTCCATCCCGCCAAAGGGGAAGGAGGGCGGAAGCACCAGCAGGTCGTAGCGCCCCCAGCGGTACGGACCGTACAGCCCCTCGGCCGCCGTTACCATCTTTTCCACGTCGGCCAGCTCGTTGGCCGACCGCTCCAGCATCGACGGCTCCGTGTACACGCCGGTGCGCGGCCCCAGCGGGCGGAAGGCGAGGTCGCCCACCGCCAGCGCGATCAGGTACGGCGCCACCGGCTGCGTGAGGCGGAAGCGGAAGGCGCGGCCCCCCGCCACCGCCTCGCCCCGCGGCGTCAGCATCTCGGCGGACATCACGGCGCGCAGCTCCCGCGGCACGGTGATGCGCGCGGAGTACGTCTGGCGGATCCCCGGGCTGTCCTGCGTGGGGATCCAGCTCCGGGTGAGGATCGCCTGGCCCTGCGAGAAGAGGTACGGGTGGCGCTTGCCGGCCGTCTGCGCGGGCGTGAGCCACTGGAGCGCGCCGGCCGTGGGCGACGTCTGGTACCTGACCACCACGCGCCGCGTGCCCCGCGGCATGCGCACTTCCAGAGGGCGGCCCAGGATGCTGTCCGCCGCGCCCATCGACCACTGCAGCGGGCGTCCACGAGCGTCCGTGACCGCCTGGATGGTGAGGTCGCGGGTGTCCAGGACGATGCGCCCGGCGCCGGGGGCGGCCTGCACGTCCAGCGCGGCGGTGCCGGAGAGCCGCTTGGCCGCGAAGTCCGCGCGCAGGTCCAGGTCCACGTTCGTCACCCGCGCCTCTTCGGGGCGGGCGTAGGAGTGGATGTCGCGCGGCGTCTGCGCCGCGGCGGGTACGCTCGCCACGAGCGCGGCGGCGAGCGCCACTTTGTTCAGCAGGTGCATGGATCGTCCGTCGTTCAGGTGAAAATCTGCTCACACAGAGATACGGAGACACAGAGAGAAGTTCCTCTCCGTGCCTCCGTGTCTTTTGTGAGCCGAGCTTTCAGCGGATGCGCTTACGGGCTTCGCGGCGCGCTTCCATCTTGATGAGCTGCAGGCAGACGAGGTACACCACGCCGGTGAGGGCGAGGAACACCCCGCCGCGCCAGAGGACTGCGAACATGGTCAGGTACGGTTCGGGTGGACGTTGCTCGCCCAAATGTACCACGCGCCCGCGGCGTGTGCCAGCGGGGCGCGGGCGTCCTCCGTCCGCGCGGCGGAATGGCCTGTGGCAAGGACAGGGCGTGGTGCCCCGGAGCGCCGGGTGAACGGGCTCTCGTCCGCCGTTTCGCCAGCATTCGCGGGAGAATCCTGGCTTCGCGGGTGCCCGGCCGGGCTTGTGGTGCGTCCATTGCCAATCGTGAGTGCCAGGAGAGGCACGGATGTGCGTAGCTCCTCCAACGCCTACACATCACAGCAGAGGTACTCATGATCCGCAAGACAGTGCTGGCCCTGTCGTCGCTCGCGTTCGCGGGCCTCCTCACCCTCACGCCGTCGCAGGCGGAGGCGCAGCAGACCATCACCTGCGAGTCGCACAGCTCCAACGTGACGCGCTGCGACGTGGACACGCGCGGCGGGGTTCGCCTCGTCCGCCAGATCAGCAGCTCCGACTGCATCCAGGGGCAGAGCTGGGGCACGGACAACCGGGGGATCTGGGTGGCGCGCGGGTGCCGGGCGCAGTTCCGCGTGGGCGGGCGCCAGGTGCAGGGCGGCTACAACAACGGCGGCTACAACAACAACGGCGGCTACGACAACCGCGACAACCGCGAGAACCGGGGGAACAACCGCTCCGCGCGCGCCATCGCCAACCAGTCTGAGCGCATGTGCCGCAACGTGGTGCGCGAACGGTACCGCAACGTGCGCGCGGCGGACGTGGTGGCGAGCTACCGCGGCACCGACCGCAACGGCAACCACGGCGTGCGCTGGGCCGTGGGCCGCACGAGCGGCAGTTGCGTGGTGAACCCGGCTGGCCGGGTGGTCGGCTTCCAGATCGCCCGCCGCTAAAAGCAAGGCGCTTCAGCATCCGGACGGCCGTCCCGCACCCGCGGGGCGGCCGTTCGCGCATCCCCGTTCCACGCCCGCGCTTGACACCCCCGCGAGGGTGTTGTATCATTCCAGCCGGATGAACGGATAAATGAGCAGCCCCGCGATCTTCGACCGCATGTCGGCCCTGGCCGACACCACGCGCAGCCGCATCCTGCTCCTGCTGGAGCGGCACGAGCTGACGGTGGGGGAGGCGTGCGCGGTGCTCCAGCTTCCGCAGTCCACCGTGAGCCGGCACCTCAAGCTGCTCTCCGACGACGGCTGGGTGTCGTCGCGCGCCGAGGGCACGAGCCGGCGCTACCGGATGGAGACGGACCGGCTGGACCCCTCCGCGCGCGGGCTGTGGCGGATCGTGCGCGAGCAGGTGGCCACGCTCCCCGCCGCGGAGCAGGACGCGGCGCGGCTGCAGAGCGTGCTGGCGCAGCGCACCACGCAGTCGCGCGCCTTCTTCTCCTCCTCCGCCGGCCAGTGGGACCGCCTCCGCGCCGAGCTGTTCGGCGAGCGCACGGACCTGGTGGGCCTGCTCGCCCTGGTGGCCGACGAGTGGACGGTGGGCGACCTGGGGTGCGGCACGGGTCGGCTGGCCGGCGCCCTCGCCCCCTTCGTGGAGCGGGTGGTGGCCGTGGATGCGTCCGCGGCGATGCTGGAGGCCGCGCGCGCACGCCTGGCCACCGCGCCCAACGTGGAGGTGCGCGCCGGCGAGCTGGAAGCGCTCCCCGTGGCGGACGGCGAGCTGGACGCGGCCGTCGCGTCGCTGGTGCTCCACTACCTGGCCGACCCCGCCGCCGCGCTGGCCGAAGCATTCCGCGCGCTGCGCCCCGGCGGACGCCTGGTGGTGGTGGACATGATGCCCCACGACCGCGACGAGTTCCGCCACACCATGGGCCACGTGTGGCAGGGCTTCGGCGCGGAGCAGATGGAGCGCTGGCTGTGCGCCGCGGGCTTCGCGCCCCCGCGCTACGTCCCGCTCCCGCCGGACCCGGCGGCGAAAGGCCCCACGCTGTTCGCCGCCTCCGCGCGCAAGCCCGGGTAGGTAGAAGGGCCTCACACAGAGGCACAGAGGCACAGAGAAAACAACTCAACAGGAGAAGCACCGTGAGCGGAGTCGCCGAGATGGTCCATGCCTTCAGCGCCGCGCAGGAAGCCGGCCGCCCGCCCTACAAGGTGCGCGACCTGGGCGAGGCCGAGTTCGGCCGCAAGGAGATCCGCCTGGCCGAGTTCGAGATGCCGGGGCTGATGGCGCTGCGCCGCGAGTACGCCGGGCAGAACCCGCTTGCGGGCGCCAAGATCATGGGCTCGCTGCACATGACCGTGCAGACGGCCGTGCTCATCGAGACGCTGGTGGAGCTGGGCGCCGACGTGCGCTGGGTGTCGTGCAACATCTTCTCGACCCAGGACCACGCGGCCGCCGCGGTGGTGGTGGGCAAGGACGGCACGGTGGAGAACCCGCAGGGCACCCCGGTGTTCGCCTGGAAGGGCGAGACGCTGGAGGAGTACTGGTGGTGCACCGAGCAGGCGCTGATGTGGCCCGACGGCTCCGGCCCCAACCTGATCCTGGACGACGGCGGCGACGCCACCCTCCTCGTCCACAAGGGCGTGGAGTACGAGAAGAGCGGCGTGATCCCGGCGTTCGACGAGGAGAACGAGGCCGAGGAGTGGGGCGTCATCCTGGGGCTGCTGCGCCAGGAGATCGCCAAGGACCCGCAGCGCTGGACGCGCGTGGCCGCCGACCTGCGCGGCGTCTCCGAGGAGACGACCACGGGCGTGCACCGCCTGTACCAGATGATGGAAGCGGGCGAGCTGCTCTTCCCGGCCATCAACGTCAACGACTCGGTCACCAAGAGCAAGTTCGACAACCTGTACGGCTGCCGCCACTCGCTCACCGACGGCATCCTGCGCGCGTCGGACGTGATGCTGGCCGGCAAGGTGGCGGTGATCTTCGGCTACGGCGACGTGGGCAAGGGGTGCGCGCAGGCGCTGCGCGGCCAGGGCGCCCGCGTCATCATCACCGAGATCGACCCCATCTGCGCCCTCCAGGCCGCGATGGAAGGGTACCAGGTGACGACGCTGGATGAGGTCGTGGAGACGGCGGACATCTTCATCACCGCCACCGGCAACAAGAACATCATCACCGTTGATGACATGGCCCGCATGAAGGACAAGGCCATCGTCGGCAACATCGGCCACTTCGACAACGAGATCGACATGGCCGGCCTGAAGAAGAAGGGGATCGAGCGGATCAACATCAAGCCGCAGTACGACGAGTACGTGTTCCCCGACGGGCACAGCGTGATGATGCTGGCCGAGGGCCGCCTGCTGAACCTGGGCTGCGCCACGGGCCACCCGAGCTTCGTGATGAGCGCCTCCTTCACCAACCAGGTGATGGCGCAGATCGAGCTCCACCAGAACTCGGGCAAGTACGAGCGCAAGGTGTACACGCTTCCCAAGGTGCTTGACGAGAAGGTGGCGCGCCTGCACCTGGACAAGCTCGGCGTGAAGCTCACCCGCCTCACCGAGGGGCAGGCCGCGTACATCGGCGTGCCGCTGGACGGGCCGTACAAGCCGGAGCACTACCGCTACTAAACAGCGGGGCTCACACAGAGGCACGGAGGCACAGAGGAGAACTTCCTCTGTGCCTCCGTTTTTTAGCGCAGGTGGGTTTCGAAGAAGCGCATGGCGTCGGTGAAGAGGTAGTCGTAGTGGGGCTGCTGGAGGTTGTGGCCCTGGCCGGGGAAGATCATGAGGTCGAAGGGGCGGTTGGCGCGGATCAGCGCGTCGGCCATGCGCATGGTGGTGGAGAGAGGGGCGTTGATGTCGGACGTGCCGTGGGCGATGCGGAGCGCGCCGCGCAGGCTGGCGGCCAGCGGCTCGTTGGCGGCGCGCGGGTAGACGGTGGAGTCGGTGGCGGGGAGGCCCAGGTTGGGCTCGTTGACGCTCGCGTCTTCCCAGGGCGAGCCGGGCGCCCACGCGTAGCCCGCGCGGTAGAAGTCCGGTGCGGTCAGCATCCCGCGCAGCGAGTAGTAGCCGCCCCACGAGGCGCCGTAGATGCCCACACGGGCCAGGTCCATGTAGGGGCGGGCCGCGGCGGCCTGGCGGATGGCGGCCACCTGGTCGGGGATCTCGGAGGTGCCGATGCGGGCGTAGGTGGCGTCGTGGAACGCCTTGCCCCGGCCCGGCGTGCCCCGCGTGTCCACCATCACCACCACGTAGCCCATCTGCGCCATGGCGTTCGCCTCCGCGTCCATGCCGCCCGCCGGCGTGCACTGGCACCCCGCGTATCCCCAGGGGACCACCGACAGGAACGGGCCGCCGTACACGAAGTTGATCACGGGGTAGCGCCGCGCCGGGTCGAAGTCGTGCGGCTTGAAGAGGACGCCGTGGATGCGGGTCACGCCGTCGGCCGCCAGGGCGGTGAACCCCTCCGGGGGGCGGTACCCGGCGCGGAGGAGCTCGCTCGCGTCCGCGTGCAGGTAGGCGAAGCGGCTCCCGCCGCCGGTCGCGGCGGCCAGCTCGGACACGGGCGGGCGCTCGCGGGAGGAGTGCACGTCAACGAACCACGCGCCCGTGGGCGATACGCTGGCGTTGTGGATGCCCGGCGTTTCCGTAAGCCGCTTCGCCGTCCCGCCCGCCAGCGGCGCGCGGTAGACGTGACGGTCGTAGGGCGATTCGCCGTCTTCGGACGCCTGGAAGAACACCTCGCGCGGCGTGGCGCGCAGCACCTGGTGCAGTACGATGCGGCCGCGGGTCACCCGCCGCACGAGACGGCCGTCCCAGGCGTACAGGTACAGGTTGCGCCACCCGTCGCGCTCGGATGCCCAGAGGAAGCCGTCGGGGAGCGGAGTGAGCTGGCTGCGCCAGCCGCTGTCGTCGAAGTTCAGGTCCGTGACGAAGGTGGCGCGGTTCTCCTCACGCAGCACCGTGCGCGCCGTGGCGGTCCGCGGGCTGACCGCCATCAGCTCCAGCACCTTGCCGTCGCGCGAGCGGCGCAGGAGGAGCGCCTCGCTCCCATCCGGCCGCCAGCCGACGGCGTGGTAGTACCCCTCCTCCAGCGCCGGGAGCTGCTTCACCTGTCCGGTTGCGGCCTCCACCAGGTACGCTTCCGTGCGGGCGAGCGGTGTTCCCGCCTTGGCGTACGGCGCGGTCGTGACCGACTCGATGGGCGTGCTGTAGTCGACGAGGGGGATGCGGTGCACGCTCCGCTGGTCGGTGCGCATCGCCACGAGGAAGCGCGAGTCGGGCGACCAGGCCTGCTCGGGAAGCATCCACTCGTACTCCTTCTCCCCCGGGCGCTGCACGACGGCCCCCCGCGCTCCGGAGACGGTGAGCGCTCCCTCGCGCGCCATCGCCACCCAGCGGCCGTCGGGGGAGAGCCTGCCGAGGCCCAGCGCCACCACGGCCGGGTCACTCGTGTCGGCCGCCACCACGCGGCGGTCCGCGAAGCCCAGCGACCAGGGGCGCCCGCCCAGGCGGAAATGGATCCCCTCCTGGTCCCGCCGCAGGGCGAAGTTGATCCCGGCGCCGCGGCCCGGGAGCTCGATCTCCCGCCCCAGCAGGGCCACGAGCTGCGCCCGGAGCTCCGCGCTCGGCAGCACGGGAGTCTGAGTGCGGACGCGGCCATCCACGATCACGAATGTCCGCGCGTGCGGTCCCGAGGTGGACCAGCGGAGCATGCGCGCTCCGTCGCGGAACCATTCGGGGGCGCCCAGCTCGTTCCCGGTGGTGGCGAGGCCGGTGCGCGGGAGCCGCGTGCCTCCGCCCTGGATGAGCTGCGCGGGGGAGCTCACGGCCCGCGCGTAGGCGAGCCGCGTCTCGAAGCTCGCGCCCGGCGGCGGCGGCGTTACGGGAGCGGACTGCTGGGCGGCGGCGGGGGTGCTCGCCGCCAGCAGGAGGGGGAGCAGCAGCCGCGCGGCGCGGCGTTGGGTGATGATGGGCATGGGGCGAACGGGAAGGAGGGAGGTCGGGCCGCGCCGCGGCTACATCACCGGGCCGGCGTGGGTGATTCCGTTGCGAAGGATCTCGGTGACCACCTCCAGCCCGCGCGCCAGCTTTTCGCGCGACGCGGGGGCGGCCAGCGAGAGCCGAACGGCGTTGGGGACATTGCCCGGGCGGGCGGCGAACAGGTGCGCGGGGCCGATCAGCACGCCGCGCGACCCGGCTTCGGCCACCACGCCCAGCGCGGGGAGATGGTCGGGGAGGGGAAGCCACGAGAAGTAAGCCCCCTCGCGCTGCTGGTAGCCGTACGGCTGCAGGGCGGCGGCCGCCATCGCCTCGCGCGCCGCCGCCTCGGCGCGGCGCCAGTCGCGGATGGACTCGGCGGTGCCCCCCTCGATCCACCGCGTCGCGACCTCCGCCAGCAGCGGCGACGCGGACCAGACCGTCGCGCCCACGCCCACGTCCAGCGGCGCGCAGACGGAGGGCGGCGTGTGCACGTAGCCCACCCGGAGCGCCGGGAGCACGCCCTTGGAGAGGGTGCTGACGTAGCAGGTGCGCTCCGGCGCGAGCGCGGCCAGCGGGGGCGGCGCGCCGGGGACGAGCGGGGCCAGCGCGCCGTTCTCGATGATGGTGATGCCGTGCTCGCGGCACGCCGCCACGATGGCCTCGCGCCGCGCGAGCGGAGTGACCGCCGCGGTGGGGTTGTGGTGCGTGGGCGTGCAGTAGAGCACGCGCGCGCCGGTCTCGCGCGCCGCCCGCGCGAGCGCGTCCGGCACCAGCCCGTCCGCGTCCAGCGAGACCGGGTGCGCGGGGATGCGCAGCCACCGCAGCGCCGCGATCAGGCCCGGGTAGGTGATCTCCTCCACCAGCACCCCCTCCGCGCCGGCGAGCTGCGCCAGCAGGAGCAGGGTGCCGTGCTGCGCGCCGCCGCACAGCGTCACCTCCTCCGCGGGCGCGTCCACGCCCTGCAGCGCCAGCCAGCGCGCGCCGGCGCGGCGCTGGGGCATCGTCCCCCCGGAGTGCTGGTATCCGCTGAGCGCCACCAGGTCCGCGCGCGATCCCAGGTCGGCGAGCGCGGCTCCGAGCGCGCGGTGCCCGGGGTCGCCCGGGTGCATGGGGACGGCGGTGGGGCCGAGGTCGATCTGGTCCCGGTCCACCATGGGCGAGTACGATTCCAGGTCCGTGAGGTCGCGCACAAAGGTGCCGCGCCCCACGTGGCCCTCCACCAGCCCGCGCCGCTCGGCCTCCACGTACGCGCGCGTCACGGTGCCCAGCGACGCCCCCACGCGCCGCGCCAGCTCCCGGTGCGTGGGGAGCCGGTCGCCCGCCACCAGCGTGCCGGTGCTGATCGCGTCCGCCAGCTCGTCCACGATGGCCAGGTAGAGCGGGCCCTCACCGGCCGTCACGACGGGATTCCAGGCTTCGCGGTTCATGTGAGTGCGGAGATATGGGTATTGTATCGTGCTGTTTGTCGTATTGTAATAGTACAATTGTGGTGTGGCAAGTGCTCCGGTTTCACACAGAGGCACAGAGACACAGAACGAAATCCTCTCTGTGTCTCTGTGCCTCTGTGTGAGAGCTCAACACTTTCGGGGTCTCACGTGCCTTGGTGAGTGATGGAAGCTGAAACCGACGCGGAGCTGGTGGCGCGGGTGCGGCGAGGGAGCCGCGACGCCGCCGGCCGGCTGGCCGAACGATACCTGCGCGCATGCAGGACCGTGGCGCTCTCCATCGTGGGCGACGTAGCCGCGGCGGAGGACGTGTGCCAGGACGCGTTCGTGTACGCCATCGAGCGCATCGGGGACTGCCGGGAGCCCGCGCGCTTCGGCGCCTGGCTCTTCCAGATCACCCGCAACCGGAGCCGCAACCACCTCCGCGACCACGGCGCGGGGCGGCACCTGGAGATCGGCAGCGTCCCGCTGGCGGACCCGCTCCCCTCGCCGGCGGACGACGCGGAGCGGGCGCAGCTCCGGGAGCGGCTGCTGGCGGCGCTCGGCGAGCTGCCGGAGGAGCGCCGCGAGATCGTGCTGCTTCACGACCTGGAAGGATGGACGCACCGCGAGATCGCGGAGCGCCTGGAGATGCCGCCGGGCACGGTGCGGTCGCACCTGCACCACGCGCGCAGGCGGCTGCGCGGCCTCCTGGGTGGACTCATGGGAGAGGGAGAATGAACGACGACCGGATCGATTTCTCCGCGCTGGCGCCTGGCGCGCGCTGGGACGAAGGGGTGCAGCGCACGCTGCGGCGGGTGGAGCTCGTGCTGCGGGAGCGCGCGGACCCGTTCGCCTTCATCGCGGAGTGGCGCCGCCCGGTGCTGGCGGCCGCGGCGGCCGTCGTCCTGGTGCTGGTGCCCGTGGAGTGGATGCTGGAGCGCCGCGAGACGGGCGCGGAGCGGGTGCAGAGCCTGGTGCACCTCTCCGGCCAGGCGGTGCGCGGCGAGCGGGGGCCCACGGGCGCCGAGCTGCTGAGCACCGTGTCGCGCTGGAGCTTCCGCTGATGCGCCGCCCCCGCGCGGTCGCCGCGGTGCTCCTGGCGCTGACCTTTGCCACGGGCGGGCTGGCCGGGATGGCCGTGGAGGAGGCGCTGGGCCTCGACTGGTTCGACTTCCTGGACGAGGACGCGCGCCCGGACGAGCGCCTCCTGCACGGGGTGCGGCTCACGGGGGACCAGCGGGAGCAGGTGGACCGCATCCTGGACCGCCAGGAGGAGCGCCTGGAGGCGTACTGGGCCGCGCGCCTCCCGGAGATGCAGGCCATCGCGGACGGATCGTACGCGGAGATCCGCGCCGTTCTCACCCCGCAGCAGCGCGCCGTGTTCGACCCGCGTGTCGCCGCCCAGGGCGCCCGCGCGGCCGAGGAGCCGGGGGACTGAAGAACAGCGGGGCTCACACAGAGGCACAGAGTCACGGAGAAGACTTCGCGGCCGGAGAACGCACGCTTGCGGGAGATATGAGGATGCAGAACGAGAGTGGATTGATTCGCCTGGGCGCCTTCGTGCTCGTCGCGATCCTGGCGCTGGGGGCGGTGGCGTGGGGGAGCGGGCTGGGGTCGCACGGAAGCGGGACGGAGACGGCGGCGCCGTTCGCGGTGCGTGGCGAGGCGCCTGCGGGGGCAGGCGACGCCGTGTGCCGCGTGGAGGGCGAGCCGATGGAGCTTCCCGACGCGGTGCACGAGGCGAGCGGCGTGGCGCTGGGGCGCGGCGGCATCCTCTGGACGCATTCCGACGCGGGGCAGCCGGAGGTGCTCGCGGTCTCCGCCGACGGGCAGGTGCGGGGCACCGTGCGCATCGCCGGGGCGAGCGCGCGGGACTGGGAGGACATCGCGGTGGGTCCGTGCGCCTCCGGCTCGTGCCTGTACCTGGCCGACATCGGCGACAACGACGCCTCGCGCGAGCGGATCACCGTCTACCGCGTCGCGGAGCCGGACCCGGCCGCGGGCACCAGCGCCCCCGCCGAGGCCATCCACGCCACCTACCCGGACGGCCCGCAGGACGCGGAGGCCCTGTTCGTGGACGGCGGCGGCCGCATCTACGTGGTCACCAAGGGCGAGACGGGGCCGATCGCGGTCTACCGCTTCCCGCAGGGCGCCACGGGAACCGCCCGCCTCGAGCGCGTGAAGGCGCTGAGCACGGGCAAGGTGGCGCGCTCCGAGCGCATCACCGGCGCCGACCGCTCCCCGGACGGACGCTGGGTGGCGCTCCGGACGCTGAAGTCGGTCGCGTTCTACCCCGCGGGGGCCGTCACCGGTGGCGGCGCGGGGGAGCCGGTGCGCTTCGACCTGAGCGCGGCGGGCGAGGCGCAGGGCGAGGGAATCGCGCTGGGCGCGGACGGCGCGGTCTTCCTGGCGAGCGAGGGGGGCAAGAAGAAGAACCCGGCCACCCTCACCCGCGCCACCTGCCCGCTCCCGCGCTGAGATGACGCGGGCCGGGTGCGCGCTGATTCTCCTCGCGGGCGCGGCGCCGCTGCACGCGCAGTCGTCTGACCGCCAGGCGCGGCTGGAGGTGCGGGCGGACGTGCCGGTGCACCGGCACGTGGTGCTGAGCGTGGGCACGGATCTGCGCGCGGCGGACGCTTCCGCCAACCGGCGCGTGCGCGGCGAGGCGGGCGTCGGCCTCCCCTGGAAGCCCGCGTCGTGGCTGGAGGTGGAGCCGCGCTACCGCTTCCTGGCCAACGCCGACCCCAACAGCGTCGAGCACCGCTTCACCCTGCAGGCCGAAGCCTCCGCCCGCCCCGGCCGGGTGGGCGTGGAGAACCGCGCGCGGGTGGAGCGCCGCATCGAGGAGGACGAGCGCTCCACCCGCTTCCGCCACCGCCTGCGCCTCGCGCTGCCGGCCCCCATCCGCGACGGCGCCGAGTGGATGGTGTGGAACGAGGCCTTTTACACCTGGCCCGACCGCCGCTGGACCCGCAACGTCGCCGCCGCCGGCCTCGCCGCCCCGCTCGGCCGCGGCGCCGACGCCGAGCTCTACTACCTCTTCCAGCGCGACTACTTCGACGACCCCTGGGACCAGCACGGAATCGCGCTGGAGATCGACCTGGATCTCTGAGACGCACGGAGGAAGTTCTCCTCTGTGCCTCCGTGCCTCTGTGTGAGCCAAAAGGGAGGCGGCTCGGTTCGTGCGACGCAGGGAGGTTCCACCTGCCCCGGGACCGTATGCCGCAGTCCGCCCAAGCCAGCCTCGCCTTCCTGGCCGAAACCAGCCGCTGCCTGGCGGGATCGCTCGATTACGAGACGACGCTGGCCACCGGGGCGGGGATGGCGCTTCCCCACTTCGGCACCTGGTGCATGGTGGACGTGGTGGAGCCGGACGACACCATCCGCCGCGTGGCCGTCATCCATCCCGATCCCGACAAGCAGCTCCTCGCCCGCGAGTTCTACGAGAGCCACCCGCCCGACCGCGACGACCCGCTGGGCGCGCCGCGGGTGATCCGCACGCGCGAGTCCGAGTTCGTGGTGGCGTACGACGAGGTGCTGGAGGGGATCGCCCGGGAGGAGCACCGGGCGATGCTGCGGTCGCTGGGCGCTCAGTCGTTCCTGATGGTGCCCATGTGCGCCCGGGGCCGTACGCTGGGCGCCATCACCTTCGTGTCCGACGACCGCCGCCGGTACGACCCCGCGGACCTGCTGCTGGCCGAGGACCTGGGGAGGCGCTGCGCGATGGCCGTGGACAACGCGCGGCTCTACGCGGCGTCGCAGGAGGCGCACCGGGTGGCGGAGGCGGCGCGCAAGGCGGCCACCATGACCGCGCAGCGCGCCGAGGAGCTGCTGGGCGAGGCCAACCTGGCGCGCTACGAAGCCGCCGCCGCGGAGCACGCCAAGACCACCTTTCTGGGGACGATCTCGCACGAGTTCCGCACGCCGCTCACGGCCGTGCAGGGCTTCGCGGACCTGCTCACGGACGAGACCTCCGCCCCGCTCACCGACACGCAGCGGCGCCAGGTGGGGCGCATCCGCGCGGCCAGCGACCACCTGCTCACGCTCATCGAAGAGATCCTCGCCTTCGCGCGCCAGCAGGCGGGACGCTCCGCGCTGCGCCTGCGCGAGGTGGACCTGGCGCGCCTGGTGCGCGACGTTTCGGCCATCGTGGAGCCGCTCGCCGTCGCCAAGGGGCTGCGGCTGGTGCTGGACATCCCCGTGGGCCCCATCCCCTTTCTGACCGACGTGGGGAAGCTGCGCCAGATCATCCTGAACCTGGCCGCCAACGCGGTGAAGTTCACGGAAGAGGGCGAGGTGCGGCTGGACGTGGAGATGGCGGAGGGCACCGTCCTGCTGCGCGTGGCGGACACGGGGATGGGCATCGCGCCCGAGAACGCGGAGCACGTGTTCGACGCGTTCTGGCAGGTGGACCAGACGGACGGGCGCGTGGGCGGTACGGGGCTGGGCCTCGCCGTGACGCGCCAGCTCGCGGAGCTGCTGGGCGGCACGGTGGCGCTCGTATCCGGGCCGGAGGGCGGGTGCGTCTTCACCATGCGCCTGCCGCCGCGCGAGCTGGCGCCGGGGGAAGAGGGCCCCGAGGAGCCGGCGAACCTGTCCGCGACGGAGCAGCGGGTGCGCGGGCGCCGCTACGCCACCCGCCGCGGCGCGGGAACGCCGCCCGCGCCGGGGGACTAGCCCGCGGCCGACGTCCCTCCCTGCTCGATGTGGGCGAGCGCCGCGTCCAGGTGGCGGATGGCCTGGTCCACCGCGCCGCCCCGCGCCTCCTCCGGCAGCTCGTGCGAGCCGCCCAGCTCGCGCACGGCCGCGGTGAAGCACTCGGCGATCTCGCCGTCCCGTGCCCAGCCGAAGCCGTGGATCTTCCTTCCCAACTGGTCGATGCGGAACGCGGCGCCGTTGAGGCGCGCGTGCGAAGGGTTGCCCTGGCGGAGCCCGTCCAGGATCTCCCGGACGGCTTCCGTGAACGCGGGTGTCTCGGTCAAGCGCCTCCTCCTCTGTCTGCCGCTGTGTTGCCCGGCTTCCGGCCCTGCCTGAAGCATGCCGTTCCCGCGCCGGCTGCGCGGCTCCCGACCCAAGGACCCCAATGACGGCGATCTCGTGCCCCAGGTGCGGCGGTGAGGCCACCGAGGCGGGCTGGTGCGACGCGTGCCAGCGCCGCGTCGCGCCCGCCGCGCGCTACCGCGTGGAGAAGCGCTCGTCCAGCCGCAAGCCGCGCCGCTGGCAGGTGCGCCGCAAGTACCTTCACGCCACGGCGGCGCTGATGAGCCTGGTCATCCCCGGCGCCGGGCAGGTGTACAAGGGGCGCGCGGCGGTGGGCGTGAGCTGGTTCGTGATCGTGGCCGCGTGCTACGTGCTCGTGGGCGCCCCCGCTCTCCTCGTGCACCTGATGTGCGTGGTCTCCGCCGGCTCCGCCGCCCGCGTGGTGCGCCTCCCGTTCGAGTACGACGGCGTGAGCTGGGAGAAGAGGTGATGCCAGGTGCGGCGCACCCGTGTGGATGGTGCCCGGAGTGCTCAGGCGGCCCCGTTCCGGCCGGTCACGCGCCGCGTACGGTGAGCCGCGCTGTATGGTCGACGGGACGGCTCTTTCCATTCTCGCCGCGACCCATCACCAGGGGATCCGGTAGAGATGGTGCGGACCCCCGGCGGCCTGGCGAGTGAACTCGCGGCAACGACAGCACGAAGTCCGCCTACGCGGACTGGCCTTCCAGCATCAGCCGGAACCCTGTAGTCCCCGCAGGGGGACTTCGTGTAGTCGTTGCAGCGACTTCAGTCGCCCGTGCTGGCAATGTACCAGGACCCAGCACTTCATTTTCCGTCGAGGCCGCGCGTCCAGAAAAACCTGACACGCGGCACCGGCTGCGCCCCACTTCCGGGAGGGGCGGGGCAGCGTATCTTGATGCGCTCCCACCGCGATCCCGGAACACGAGGCGACCATGTCCGACTCCATCCGCGTCCTACTGGTAGACGACCACGCCGTGCTGCGCGCGGGGCTGGAGGCGCTCCTGGGGCTGGAGCCGGACCTGGAGGTGGTGGGGAAGGCGGGGACGGGCGAGGAGGCGATCGAGCGCGTGGGCGCCGTGCGGCCGGACGTGGTCATCATGGACCTGGGGATGCCCGGGATGGGCGGGCTGGAGGCCACGCGGCAGATCGCCGCGTCGGGCTCCGGCGCGCGCGTGCTGGTGCTCACCTCCCATGCCGAGGAGGAATACCTGCTCCCCGTGCTGGAGGCGGGCGGGAGCGGGTACGTAAAGAAGACCAGCGCGGACGAGGACCTGATCTCCGCCATCCGCACGGTGGCCCGCGGCGAGGTGTTCCTCTACCCCAGCGCCACCAAGCTGCTGCTCAACGGCTTCCGCAAGGCCGAGGCGCGCGGCGAAGCGAGCCCCGTGGAGGAGCTCTCCGAGCGCGAGCGCGAGGTGCTGCAGCTCACCGCCGAGGGGTACAGCTCGGTGGAGACGGGGAAGAAGCTGTTTCTCTCGCCCAAGACGGTGGATACCTACCGCTCGCGGCTGATGCAGAAGCTGGGGCTCGCCCATCGCGCGGAGCTGGTGCGATTCGCGCTGGACAACGGGCTGCTGAAGCCGCGGTAAGGGGGCTCACACAGAGACACAGAGGCACGGAGATGACTTCATCCCCGTGCCTTTTCATCAAACCCTTTCACGTCCGCGGCCATCCTGAGGAGACCCGAAGCCCCATTCGCAAACACCCCAGGCGACCATGAAGTGGATGCTGCTGCTCGTGCCCGTGATGCTCGGCTGCGCGGTGCGCGCGGGCGATCGTCCTGGCGTCGGCACCCCGTTCCGTCCCCTGGTGGATCACCACCAGCACCTGCTGAGCCGGGCCGGCGCCGAGTCCAAGCTCGCCGAGGTCCCGCTGCCGGAGGCGCTCGAGCGCTTCCTGCGCGCGCGGGAGCGGAGCTGGAACGACCGGCTGGAGCTGGCGAAGCTCTTCGCGGAGGACGCGGTGTTCTCCAACAACTATGCGTCGATGAGCGGGCGCGACTCCATCGCCGCGTATCTCGGCACCTACACGGGGCCCTACCGGCTGCGAGCGGCCCGCTACCGGATCGACGGGCAGGGCGGGGAGGTTATGGGTTTCGCGGTGGAGGCGGACAGCACCCGGAAGCCCTTTGCGTTCTTCCACCTGGCGCTGGCCCGCACGCCCGCGGGCGGATGGCGCATCCGGTCCGAGAGCCAGCTCTTCCCCGGCCCGGCGCTGGATGCCCCGGTGACCGCCGAGATGCTGGTGCAGAGGCTGGACTCCGTGGGAATCCGGCGGGCCGTGGTGATGTCGGATGCGTACTACTTCGGCGCCGGGCTCGCGGAGCCGATGCCGGGCGAGGAGTTGCGGGTGCGCGAGGAAAACGACTGGACGGCGGAGCAGGTCGCGCGCTTTCCCGCGCGGCTGGCCGCGTTCTGCAGCGTCAATCCGCTCCGGGAGTATGCCCGCGCGGAGCTGGACCGCTGCGCGTCCAGCGGCCGGTTTCGCGGGCTGAAGATTCACCTGAACGCGGCGCAGATGAAGTTCCACGACCCCGCGCAGGTCGACCGGGTGCGGCGCATCATGAGCGCCGCCAACCAGTACCGCATGCCCATGGTGATCCACGTGCGGCCCGGCGACACCTACGGGCGCGCCGAGGCGGAGGTGTTCCTCAACCAGCTCGTGGCGGCCGCGCCGGACGTGCCGGTCCAGATCGCGCACCTCTGGGGCGGCGAGACCTTTGCGGGCGCCGCGCTCGCCGTGTACGCGGACGCGGTGGCCGCGCGCCACCCGGCGGCGCGCAACCTCTACTTCGACATCTCGGGCGCCTGGAGCTACTCCCGGCCGGAGGACAGGGCGGAGATCGTGGCGCGCATCCGCCAGATCGGCACCGCGCGCATCCTCTACGCCTCGGACGCGCCGCCCTCCGAGGCCTGGGAGGCGTTCCGCAACACGCTCCCCCTCACGGAAGCCGAGCTCCGCGAAATCGCCGGCAACGTGGCGCCCTACATGCGGTAGCGCCTGACTTCTTCTCTGTGCCTCTGTGCCTCTGTGTGAGCCCAGTTGTAGACCTCTACCCGATCCATCGATGCCCGAACCCGACGAGCTGATCGCGGCGCTCCGGTTCTCCGAAGCCAAGTTCGCGGGGATCGTCTCCATATCCACCGACGCCATCGTGTCGGTGGACGAGGCGCAGCGCATCATCTTCTTCAACCAGGGCGCCGAGCAGACCTTCGGCTACACGGCGGACGAGGCGCTCGGCCAGCGGCTGAAGATGCTCATCCCCCCCGCCTCCCGCGGGCCGCACGAGGCGCAGGTGAGGGAGTTCGGAGACGGGCCGGTGGCGGCGCGGCGCATGGGCGAGCGCGGCCACATCACCGGCCTGCGCAAGAACGGCGAGATCTTCCCGGCCGACGCGTCCATCTCGCGCATCGAGGTGGACGGGGCCCGCATCTACACGGCCGTGCTGCGCGACATCACCGAGCGCATCCGCGCGGAGGAGGTGCTGGCGCGGCAGGCGGAGGAGCTGGCGCGCTCCAACGCGGAGCTTGAGCAGTTCGCGTACGTGGCCTCGCACGACCTGCAGGAGCCGCTGCGCATGGTGGCCAGCTACACGCAGCTCCTTGCGCGCCGCTACCACGGCAGGCTGGACGCGGACGCGGACGAGTTCATCGCCTACGCGGTGGACGGCGTCACGCGGATGCAGGCGCTGATCAACGACCTGCTGGCGTACTCCCGCGTGGGCACGCGCCAGGTGGCGGCCGGGCCCGCGGACGCGGAGGCCATCCTCCAGCGCGTGCTCGCCGCGCTGCGCCCGGCCATGGACGACGCCGGCGCCACGGTCACCCACGACCCGCTCCCCACCGTGACGGCGGATGGGGTGCAGCTCGGCCAGCTCTTCCAGAACCTGGTAGCCAACGCCATCAAGTTCCGCGGCGGGCAGGCGCCGCACGTCCATGTGGGCGCCCGGCGCGGGGCGGACGAGTGGGTCTTCTCCGTGCGCGACAACGGGATCGGGATCGCGCGCGAGTACCAGGAGCGCATCTTCGTCATCTTCCAGCGGCTCCACTCCCGCGCCGAGTACCCGGGAACGGGGATCGGGCTCTCCATCTGCAAGAAGATCGTGGAGCGCCACGGCGGCCGCATCTGGCTGGAGAGCGAGCCGGGCGCGGGCACCACCTTCTTCTTCACCCTCCCCGACGCGCCCGCAGGCCACCCATGATGAGCAGACCCATCGAGGTCCTCCTGGTGGAGGACAACCCCGGCGACGTGCGCCTCACCCGCGAGGCGCTCAAGGAGGGGAAGGTCCACAACAACCTCCACGTGGCGCCGGACGGGGTGGAGGCGCTCGCCTTCCTGCGCCGCGAGGGCGGCTACGCGCGGGCGGTGCGCCCGGACCTGATCCTCCTGGACCTCAACCTCCCCCGCAAGGGCGGGCGCGAGGTGCTGGAGGAGATCAAGGGCGACGCCACGCTGCGGCACATCCCCGTGGTGATCCTCACCAGCTCGCAGGCGGAGCAGGACATCGCGCGGGCGTACGACCTCCACGCCAACTGCTACATCACCAAGCCGGTGGACCTGGACCAGTTCATCACCGTGGTGAGGTCCATCGAGGAGTTCTGGTTCACCATCGTCAAGCTGCCGACGGAATCGCGCTGATGGACGACGTCCGCATCCTGCTGGTGGAGGACAACCCGGGCGACGCCCGCCTGCTGCGCGAGACGCTGCGCGAGGCGGAGGGCTTTCCCTTCGTCCTCTCGCACGCGGAGCGGCTGGCGGATGCCGCGGCGCTGCTGGCCGAATCCCCCGCCGACGTGGTGCTGCTGGACCTCTCCCTTCCCGACGCGCACGGGCTGGACACGGTGCGCAGGATGCTGGACGCCGCGCCCGAGATCCCCATCATCGTGCTGACGGGCACGGACGACGAGCGGCTGGCGCTGCAGGCGGTGCACGCCGGGGCGCAGGACTACCTGGCCAAGGGGCGCGTGGAGGGTCCGCTGCTGGCGCGCTCCATCCGCTACGCCATCGAGCGCAAGGGGCTGGAGCGGGAGCGCGTCCGCCTTCTGCGCAGCGAGCAGGAGGCCCGCGCCACCGCCGAGGCCGCCGTGCAGGCGCGCGACGAGGTGCTGCGCGTGGTGTCGCACGACCTGGGCAACTACCTGAGCGCCGCGGCCGTGAACGCCGCCGTGCTGCTGCGCCTCGTCCCGGAGGGCGACCCCATCCGCCAGCGCGTGTCCGGCATCCGCGACGCGCTGGCGCAGACGCAGCGGCTGCGGCAGGACCTGCTGGACGTGGCGAGCATCGAGGCCGGGCGCCTGGCCGTGGAGCCGGAGCCGCACGACCCCGGCGTGCTGCTGGGCGAAGCGCTTGAGCTCTTTGCCCCCGTCGCCGCCGAGCACCGGCTGGATCTCGTGCTCCCCGCCGATCTCCCGCTCGTGCGCGTGGACCGCACGCGGGTGCTGCAGGTGCTGGGCAACCTGATCGGCAACGCGGTGAAGTTCACCCGCGCGGGCGGGCGCATCGAGCTGCGCGCCCAGCCGGAGGAGGAATTCGTGCGCATCTCCGTGGCCGACTCCGGCTCCGGCATCCCGCCGGAGAGCCTCCCCCACGTCTTCGACCGCTTCTGGAAGGTGCGCGAGGGGAACCGCCACGGCGCCGGCCTGGGCCTCGCCATCGCGCGCGGCATCGTGGAGGCGCACGGCGGCGAGATCCGCGTGGAGAGCACGGCGGGGCAGGGCACCACGTTCTCCTTCACCCTGCCCCGGTGAGTCCCTCTCCGTGTCTCTGTGCCTCTGTGTGAGCCTGATCTTCAACGGACCAGAATCTGCATAGCGGCCCGACCGCACCTCGCAACGGAGAAGCGAAATGGACCAGCAGCAGACCAAGACCCGCGGTGTAGCGGACATCGTTTTCCTGATCGACGTGTCCGGCAGCATGGCCCCGGCCATCGACGCGCTGAAGGCCAACATCGGCACCTTCGTGGAGACGCTGAGCAAGGGCGAGGGGAACAACGTGTCGCCGGTGCGCGACTGGCGCGCCAAGGCGGTGGGCTACCGCGACTTCGAGGCGGACGCGCAGCCGTTCATCGACAACCCCTTCGTCACCGACGTGGAGGCGCTCCGCGCGCAGCTCGCCGGCCTGGTGGCCGAGGGCGGCGACGACGAGCCGGAGTCGCTGCTGGACGCGCTCTTCAAGGTCTCCAACATGGGGCAGACGGAGAAGGGCGCGCAGAGCCTGGACGCCACCAAGTGGCGCTACCGCAGCGACGCGGCGCGGGTGGTGGTGGTGTTCACCGACGCCTCGTTCAAGCCGGCGATGGTGATCCCCGAGGCCAAGGGCGGCGGCGTGCAGGACGTGACCAACGCCGTCATCAACAACCGCGTCATCCTCAGCCTGTTCGCGCCGGACATGCCGGGCTACGACGAGCTCAGCCAGATCGACAAGTCCGAGTGGGAGGCCATCTCGTACCCGGGGATGAACCCGCAGGAGGCGCTGGTGAAGTTCACCACCGACCAGGCCAACTTCAAGAACACGCTGCGGCAGCTCGCCGCCAGCGTCTCGAAGTCGGCGGAGACGGTCGCGCTTTGAACAGCAATCTCACACAGAGGCACGGAGACACAGAGAGGAAAGGGTCCTCTGTGGCTCTGTGCCTCTGTGTGAGTCCCGGGCTCTAAAATGGCGAAAAAGCTCAAGGTGGGGGACGAGATCAACGGGTACCGGATCACCAAGGTGTTCGGGCCCGGGGCCATGGCCATCTCGTACGGCGCGACCGGCCCTTCCGGGCAGCACGTGTTCTTCAAGCAGTACAAGTCGCCCGCCGTGACGGTGGAGTGGTACCGCGACTACGTGCGCTACCAGAAGGAGCTCAACCGGCGCATCGCGGAGAGCCCGGCGCGCAACTACTGCGTGCGCGCCATCGACGCGTTCGAGGCCGTGTGGGGCGGGCGCAACTACTTCCAGGTCTTCGAGTTCGTGGAGAACGGCGCGGACCTGGGCGGGATCTTTGAGCAGGAGGCGGCCGCGAACGGCGGGCGCGCCCCCGCCGCCCCGTTCAGCGCGCGCATGTGGGAGCAGCACGTGATCTGGGCCAAGGTGCTGATGTCCGGCATCCACACGCTCCACAAGGCAAAGGTGGCGCATGCGGACCTCAAGCCGGACAACGCCTTCCTGATCGAGGACCCGTCCATCGCGGCGGGCTACCAGCTCAAGCTGATCGACGTGGACTTCTCGGTGCTCACGGACCAGACGGCGCCCTGGCACGGGTTCCAGGGCTACGTGGGCACGGACAACTACCGGTCTCCCGAGCACTTCACCGCGGGCGCCACGCCGGGCACGGCGTCGGACGTGTTCACCTGCGGCCTGATCCTCTACCAGCTCCTGGCCGGGCGGCACCCGTACTGGTCGGATGACCAGGGCGAGTACGCGAAGAAGGCGCTCGCGCACGCCGCCGAGCCGCCCGTGCTGGCCGGCGCCTTTGCGGCGCCCGCGAGCAACGAGGCCGTGGCTGCCATCATCCACCGCTGCCTCGCCCCGCGTCCGGAGGACCGCCCCACCGCGGGCGAGGTGCGCGACGTGCTCACCGGCCGCGCGGGTGCGGTCGCCGCCCCGGCCGCGCCGCCCCCGGCCCCCGCCGCGCCTGCGCCGCCGGTCGCTGCAGCGCCGCCCGCTCCGGCGCCGCCGCCCGTCGCCGCGCCCCCGGTCGCCGCGCCCCCGGTCGCCGCGCCGCCCGCACCGGCACCCCCGTCGCCGCCACCCGCGCCCGCGCCGCCTCCGCCGGCTCCGGCGAGCGCGCAGCCGGCTTCCGGGGGCGCGCCGCTGCGCTCGGACCGCATTCAGCTTGTGGGCGAGTCGGGGCAGGCGATGACCATGGCCACGCGCACGCCGCTCGGAAAGCACATGGTCCGCCAGTTCGGCGACGACTTCAACGTGTGGGATGCGGAGCAGTGCGTGGTGGAGCGCGGGCCCGACGGTACCTGGCGGATCGTACCCGTGGCGGGCACCACCAACGAGACGCTGGTGAATGGCGAGACGGTCACCTCGCCGCGCCCGCTCCACGACGGCGACGTGATCGCGGTGGGGCGCGCGGCCAAGGGGATCGCCAAGCTGCCGCTCACGGCGCGGGCGGGCGGTTGAAACCGCTGCAACGACTACACGAAGTCCCCCTGCGGGGACTACGGGGTTCCGGCCGGGCCGCGGGTGGCGGCGCGCGCCGCGCGGCGGGTGCGGGTGGCGGGAGGTGCCGCGCGGCAAGGTCGTTGTAGGGGCGCGATTCATCGCGCCCGCACCTTCGGTTCGCGATGCAGCATCCGGCGGGCGCCGGGTGATCCAGGAGCCGCGGGCAGGCAATTGAGGGCAGGCAGGATGTGGGCGCGATGAATCGCGCCCCTACAGGATGGGTCCACAGGGACCGCAGGCGAAGGAGGGCGCGATGATCCTCATCGAGGCCGACCCAGTCGTGACCGTGTGTGGAGACCGACCGTGACGGAAAGCCATAACACCCCCGCACCCGACCCGAGCACGAGCCCGGAGACCCCCGCGACGCCGCCCCCGGTTCCGCCGGCCGCGGATGCCGCTTTGGGCGCCACGCCGACCGAGGAGGGCGCCACGCGCAGCGCGGACCCGACCGCCGCCTCGACCTCCAGCACCTCCGGGGCAGGCGGCGCGACCACCGGCACCGGCACCACCGACGCCGTGCCGCCCGCCGATCCGGACGCGACGCTCGAATCCGGCATGCCGTCGATGGGCTCCGGAGCGACCGACGCGTCGGCCTCCACGGGTTCCACGGGCGCGACCTCAGTCGGCGCCACCACGACGCCCAGTGGTGCGGGCGCCAGCGGAACGGCTCCTACCGACGTGACTCCGCCGGCCGATGCGGGCACGGGCGGGATGGCTCCCTCCGGCACGACTACGTCGGTCGATGCGGGGACGAGCGGAACCGCTCCCACCGGCGCGACCGCGGCATCGGCGGATGCTGGCTCCGCGGGCACCACGCCGACTGACGGCACCGCGGCGCCCGCCTGGGGTGCCGCGCCGGCCGGCGCTTTCTCGACGTCCGCGGATGCGAGCTCGGCGGGTACGGTTTCGGCCGACGTGCCCGCAACGCCCGCCGACACGCCTGGGGCCGGTACGGCTTCGTCCGCAACGCCCACCGACGCGGGCGCGTTCGGTACGCCCACCACGGATGCCTCCGCGACGCACACTGACGCGGCTGCGGCCGGTGCGGCGTCGACCGACGCGTCCACGGCGACCGGTGGCACGGCTTCGACGGGTGCGGTTTCGACGGATGCGTCCACGACGGCGGTTGATGTAGCGTCGGGCACGCCGGCGGACGCGTCCACGACGGCCGCCGGTACTACGGGAACGGCTGCGGCCGACGCGTCCGCTGCGCCGGTGGATGCGGCCGCGGCGGGCGCGGTGCCCGCGGACGCGGGACCGGGGCACGGGGATATGCCCCGCACGCTGCCGGCGGACCCGCCGGGCGGAGTGCTGAAGTCGGAGCGCATCCACCTGGTGTCCGAGTCGGGGCAGGCGATGACGGTGGGCGTGAAGACGCCGATGGGCAAGCACATCGTCCGCCAGTTCGGCGAGGACTCCAACGTGTGGGACACGGAGCAGTTCACGCTGGAGCGCGGGGCGGACGGAACCTGGCAGATCGTGCCCGCGCCGGGCACCACCAACGAGACGCTGGTGAACGGCGAGCCCATCACCGCGCCGCAGCCGCTCCACGACGGCGACGTGATCGCCGTGGGCCGGGCCGCCAAGGGGATCGTGAAGCTCCCGCTCACCGCGCGCGCGGTCTGAGGCGATGGCCTGGAAGTGCCCGCAGTGCGGCTTCGTCCACGAGGACGGCAACACCCTCCGCTGCGAGGCGTGCGGCTTCACCCGCGCGGGGAAGCTGGTGCTCGTGGCGGAGGAAACGTCGAAGCGGCTGAGCGTGGGAGTGGACACCGCCATCGGCAAGCATCTCCTGCAGACCTTTGCCGGGGGCGACCACGTGTACGCCGCGGAGCCGCAGTTCCTCCTGGCCCGTGACCTGGCGGCGGGCGGGTGGAGCATCGCCCCCGCGCCGGGGGCCAAGAACCCCACATTCCTGAACGGCGCGGCGCTGGCCGGCGCGCCTGCCCCGCTGGCGGCGGGCGCCGTGATCTCCATCGGCCCCACCCGCCTGCGCCTGCGCGTCGAGAGCGAACCGTGACGGATAGCCACAACGAGCCCGCTCCGGGCCCGGACGAGACATCACCCCCCGCTTCCCCGGCGTCGCCCGGGGGCACGTCCGCACCCGTGCGCGAACCCCCGGCCGCGGACGCGGCGGTGCGCGCGAACGAGGACTCGGGCTGGCCCGCTCGCGACACGGTGGAGCAGGGCAGCACGCCGCACGTCGCACCTGCGTCCCCCGCGTCCGGGGCGGCGGAGCAGGGGACCACGCCGCCCGGCGCGCCCGAAGCGGCGGAGCAGGGAAGCGTTCCCGCGGATGCACCGGCATCTCCAAACGCGGTTGATCAGGGGAGTGAGCCGGACTCGCCCGCGGCGGAGCAGGAGAGCGCGCCCGCCGGTCCAAACCCACCCGCTGCACCGGCGAGCGGGCTGAACGTGCTGGAGGTGCGGGAGCTGGACTGGAGCGCCATCCGCGCCGAGGTCGTCGCTCCGGTCTCCGGCGAGCGCGCGGAGCGGGTGATCGCGCGGATGGAGGAGCGCGTGGCGGGCGGCGGGCCGCTGGGGCTGGCGTTCGAGGAGTACGCCGCGGGCCCCGGCGACCAGGCCGTGCAGATCGGCGAGGACTGGCCGCTCGGCGAGGTGTGGTTCGTGGGCGACCTGCACGGCGACCTGCTGGCGCTGGAGACCGCCCTGCAGCACATCGACCGCAGCGGCGGCGGCGCGGACGCGCGCATCGTCTTCCTGGGCGACCTGTTCGACGACGGGGTGCACGCCGCCGAGGTGGTGCTGCGCATCTTCGAGCTGGTGCTCGACGGTCCCATGCGCGTCACTCTCATCGCGGGCAACCACGACGAGGCGCTCTCGTACGAGGACGGGCGCTTCAAGTCGTCCGTGCTCCCCTCCGACTTCACGGACTGGCTCAACGAGCAGGTGGACGCCGGCCACCCCTGGGCCGCGCGTCTGGGGAAGCTGATCGTGCACTTCTTCCGCAGGGCACCGCGGGCGCTCTTCTTTCCGGATGGGCTGCTGGTGGTGCACGCGGGGATACCGCACACGGACCTGCACGCGGAGCTGGCCGAGAGCCGCGACTGGAACGACCCGCGGGTGCTGCGCGACTTCGTGTGGCTGCGGGCTCACCCGCGCGCGCGCAAGCGCATCCCCAACCGCACCACGCGGGGCAGCGAGTTCGGGCGCGAGGACTTCGCGGCGTTCTGCGAGCTCGCCACGCGGCTGGGGCGCCCGGTGGGGCGCATGCTGCGCGGGCACGACCACGTGGAGGAGCGCTTCGCCGTGTACCCCGCGTGGGCGGCGCACCCCGTGCTCACCATCAACACCCTCTCGCACAAGCTGCCGCGCGAGGTGTTCGGGCCGTACGAGCGCGTGCCCGTGGTGGCGCGCTGGGTGCGCGGCGAGCTCCCGGAGGTGCGGCGCCTCTTCATCCCCGCGGAGCTGATCCGCGAGGTGTACCCCGAGCCCGCCGCGGCGGAGGGGGAGGCGTGAGCCGCATCATCGCCCGCTGCCCCAACTGCGGCGTGGAGCACGACGACGCCCGCATCGTGGAGTGCGAGGTGTGCGGCACCACGCTGCGCAACTGGTGCCGGGTGCACAGCGCGGAGATCGGCTGGCTGAGCGGCCCCGAGTGCCCGCGCTGCGCCGCGGAGCTGGAGGCCCGCCGCACGCCCCCGCGCCGCACGCCGCCGGCCGCGCCGGTGCCCACCCCCAGGCCCGCGCCGCGCCCCGAGCCGCCCCGGCGCAGGCGCACCCGCGTGCGTCCTCCGCCCGAGCCCCCGTACGTCCCGGAGCGCGACCCGCGCGAGGTGATGCTGGAGCGCGCGGAGGAGCTGCGCCCGTACGTGACGACGGGCGCGGGCCTCGCCGTGCGCGTGGTCCGTGCCCTGTTCGCGGTGATCCGCAACGTGCTGGTGCTGGCCGTGCTCGGCGCCCTCGTGGGCGGCTTCGTCGCCTACCAGCAGCAGGGCGACCTGGTGTGGCCCGTGATGACCGGCGCCCTCATCGGCGGCGGCCTGGGCCTGCTGATCGGCCTCATCGTCGCCATCCGTATCCTGTTCGCGGAATAGGCCTCACACGGGGGCACGGGGGCACGGAGGCACGGAGGCACGGAGGCACGGAGGCACGGAGGCACGGAGATGAAGCTATCTCCGTGCCTCCGTGTCTCTGTGTCCCGCCGAACCAGGAGCGAATAAATTCGCCGCTGGACCTGCGCGAAGACCGCCGTCGCGGTCTGTGCCTTCCACCACCGCTGGACCGGACAGTCCCGGTACGGGACTTCGCGTGGTTCCAGCGGCGAATTTATTCGCTCCTGGGCGCGGGACTTGGCACTTCGCCTTCTGATCGATGGAGTGACAGCGGCAGCGTGAGCGTGAACGTGCTCCCCTGGCCCACGGTGCTCTCCACCACGAGATCGCCGTCCATGGCGCGCGCCAGGTCGCGGCTGATGGCCAGCCCCAGCCCCGTGCCCTCGGCGGTGCGGGTGAGGTCCGAGCGCACCTGCACGAAGGGCTCGAAGATGGCGCCCAGCTTGTCGCCGGGAACGCCGATGCCGGTGTCGTTCACGCGAAAGAGCACCGACTCCCCCTCCACCCCGCACCACAGGGTCACGCGCCCGCCGGCCCCGGTGAACTTGACGGCGTTGGAGAGCAGGTTGGCCAGGATCTGCAGGAGCTTCTCCGCGTCGGCGCGCACTGTGAGCTGCTCGTCGCACGAGTTGACCACAAGCTCCAGCCCCTTGGCCTGCGCCTGCGGGGCCACCAGCGCCTCGGCGGAGGTGAGCACGGCGCGCACGGCCACGTCGCCCACGTCGTAGTGGACGGCGCCCGTCTCCAGCTTGGCGTAGTTGAGCACCTCGTTGATGAGCCCCAGCAGGTGCCGCTGGCTCGCCTGGATGCGCTGCAGGTCCTCGCGCTGGCGCTCGGTGATGGGGCCGCGCACCCCCATCTCCAGCAGCTCCGCGTAGCCGCCGATGGCGTTGAGCGGGGTGCGCAGCTCGTGGCTCATGGTGGCCAGGAACTCGCTCTTCACCCGGTTCGCCTCCTCCGCCGCCCCCGTGCGCTCGGCCAGCTTCTCCGCGCTCCAGCGCAGCTCGCGCGTCTGCGCCTCGAGCTGGGCGGCCTGGCTCTCCATCTCGCTGGCGCGGTCCGCCAGGCGCTGCGCCATCGAGCTCGCCTCCTCGCCGCGCCGGCGCAGCTCAAGCGACAGCGTGCGCGCGCGCAGCAGGATCGCGACGCGCGCACGCAGCTCCTGCCGCTCGATGGGCGTCACGATCAGCTCGTCCACGCCGCGCCACACCTGGCGGGTCACCATCTTGGCGCCGGGGCGCGAGGTAACCAGCAGCACGGGGAGAAAGGCGGGCTGCTCGCGCGCGCGCCTCTCCTGCACCCGCTCCCAGAGGCGGTCCAGCGCACGCCCGTCCACGATGCACAGGTCCACGTCCTCGTCCAGGTGCTCGTCGGCCGCCAGTACCTCGTGGTCGCGCGCGAGCTCGCCGGCCAGCAGCGCCCCGTTCTCGCGGTGGTCCAGCAGGAGGAGGATGCGGGGGCGGAGCCCCGCGGAGGCAGGTGTGCCCGCCTGGGCGGCGGGGAGGGCGGTGCTCATGGCGGACCGGGCTGCGAATCGCCCCGCTCCGGGGTGCCGGTGAGCACGCCGCGCAGCCCCGCCAGGGGCTCGCCCATGCGCAGCCCGTCGCAGGTGATCTCGAACTCGCGCAGCGTCTTGGCGAAGTCGCTGAGGCGCTTCTTGAGCACGCCCATCACTTTGCGCAGCTCCCCGTCCACCTCCAGGTAGCGGAGGAAGACGAGGTTGTCGCATAGGTAGCTGATCTCCGTCTCGGTCGCCCGGAAGTCACCGGTGATGGAGCTCACCTCGTTGATGAAGATCACGGTGACGCCCATGTTCTTCAGGTAGCGGCCCAGGGCGTGGAGGTGCACCACCAGGTCGTCGCCGGCCAGGGTGAGCTGGTACCCCGCGATCCCGTCGATCATCACGATGCGGGTGCCGCGCTCCTCCACCTCGCGCCTCACCATGAGCGCGAACTCGCCCGGCGAGAAGCGGAGCGGCTCCACCTCCACCACGGCCAGCGATCCGGCCTCCACCATGGCGCGCGCCGGCACGCCGATCCCCTCGCAGCGGTGGAGGAGGGTGTTCTTCTGCTCCTCGAAGGCGTAGACCACCGAGCGCTCGCCGCGCCGGGCGGCTGCCACCATGAACTGGATGCCGAGCGTGGTCTTCCCCACACCGCTGGGGCCGCTCAGGATGCTGATCGTGCCCCGCTCGATGCCGCCCCCCAGCATCTCGTCGATCGCCTCGACGCCGGAGGGGATCATCTCCGCCACGAACTCCCGCTCGTGGGCGGCGGGCACCAGGCGCGGGTACACCTCCATGCCGTGGGCGGTGAGGCGCATGGAGTGGGGCCCGCCCTCGAAGTCCGAGCCGCGCAGCTTGGTCACGCACAGCGTCCGCCGCAGCGTAGTGTGCGCGCCGGAGAGCACCAGGTCGATGATCCCGTCCGCCATGAAGCGCAGGTCGTCGTCGGGGGCGTTGTCGGTGGGCTCGGAGCTCATGAGCACGGTCGCGCCGCGCTCCACCAGGTAACGCACGAACGAGAGCGCCTGCTTGCGGAACTGGAACGCGTCAGACGCCATGTAGCGAAGGGTGGTGACCGCGTCCACGAACACGCGCTGCGGCCCCAGCTCCTCCACCGTCTTCACGATGCGCTCGGTGGTCGGGTCCCGCTCCACGTCGGCCAGGGAGAAAATGTCGTAGCTCTGGTTCTGCGCAAAGAACTCGCGCGTGGGGCTCAGGTCCAGGAAGGAGATCCCCCCCAGGTCCAGCCCCTGCGAAGCCGCGTCCTCGCGAAGCTGCGCCTCGGCCGACTCCAGGGTGATGAAGAGCACCTTTTCGCCCGCCGCCAGCCCGGCGAGGAGAAAATGGAGCCCCAGCGTGGTCTTGCCGGTGCCGGGCCCGCCGCGCACCAGGTACGCCCGCTCGGGGATCAGGCCCCCGTGAAGTACCTCGTCCAGTCCAGGCAGCCCCGTCGGGCGGCGTGCGGTGTCCAAGTAGGCCTCTCGTTCGTGATGGGGGCGCTGCCCGCGATTCGGCTGCGCCTCAATGCAATCCACTCGCCACTTTGGAAGAGGGGGAACGGGGAACGGGGAATGGGGAACGGGTTTGGTCCTTCTCCGTGCCTCTGTGCCTCTGTGTGAGGCCGCCGTTGCGGATCTGTGCGGGTTGTCCAAATCGGGCGTGCAGCCTATATTACCGGGCTGTGCACCACTCGCTCGCCCGCGCTCGGAGCGCGGGCGGCGTTTTCGTCTTTTCCAGGTGGCGTCGATGTTCGACCAGCTCAGCGACAAGCTCGAAGGCGTATTCTCCGGCCTCCGCCAGCGTGGGGTCCTCACGGAGCCCATGATCCGCGAGGGGCTTCGCGAGGTTCGCCGCGTGCTGCTGGAGGCCGACGTCAACTACCAGGTCACGCGCGACTTCATGAAGCGCGTGGAAGAGAAGGCGCTGGGCGAGCGGGTGCTGAGGTCGGTGACGCCCGGCCAGCAGATCGTGAAGGTGGTGCACGAGGAGCTCACCGCCATGCTGGGCGAGAAGCGCTCGCCGCTGGCGCTGGCGCCCCTCCCCCCCACCGTGATCATGATGGTGGGGCTGCAGGGGTCCGGCAAGACGACCACCGCCGGCAAGATCGCCCGCCGCATGAAGCGCGAGATGCGCCAGACGCGCATGGTGGCGTGCGACGTGTACCGCCCCGCCGCCGTGGAGCAGCTCCAGACGCTGGGCGAGCAGGTGGGCGTGCCCGTGTACGCCGAGCCCGGCTCCAAGGACGTCATCGGCATCGCGCGCCGCGCGCTTGAGCTGGCCAAGAGCGAGCGCGACCGGGTGGTCATCTTCGACACCGCCGGCCGCCTGCAGATCGACGAGGAGCTGATGGACGAGCTCCGCCGCCTCAAGGAGGTGGTCGGCCCGCACGAGATCCTCTTCGTGGCGGACGGCATGATCGGCCAGGAGTCGGTGAACGTCGCCAAGGGCTTCGACGAGGCGCTGGACGTGACGGGCGTGGTGCTCACCAAGATGGACGGCGACGCCCGCGGCGGCGCGGCCCTCTCCATCTTCGGCGTCACCGGCAAGCCCATCAAGTTCCTGGGCGTGGGCGAGAAGCTGGACGGGCTGGAGGAGTTCCACCCCGAGCGCATGGCCGGCCGCATCCTCCAGCAGGGCGACGTGCTCTCGCTGGTGGAGAAGGCGGAGCGCGCGTTCGACAAGGACGAGGCCGCCAAGCTCGAGAAGAAGATGATGGGCTCGGGCCGCTTCGACCTGGAGGACTTCCTCGTCGCGCTGCGCCAGTTCCAGAACCTGGGCCCGCTGGAGAACCTGCTGAAGCTGATCCCGGGCGTGAACAGCAAGATGCTGAAGAACGTCAAGGTGGATCCCAAGCAGTTCAAGCACATCGAGGCGATCATCCTGTCGATGACCCCGCAGGAGCGCCGCCGCCCCGAGATGCTCAACGGCAGCCGCCGCGCCCGCATCTCCCGCGGCTGCGGCCGCCCGGTGATGGAGATCAACCGGCTCCTGGCGCAGTTCAAGGAGATGCAGAAGTTCATGAAGCAGATGAAGGGACTGCAGGGGATGATGCCCAAGGGCGGCATGCCCAAGCTGCCATTCGGGGGCGGGATGCCCCGGATGTAGGGGAACGGGGAACGGGGAACGGGGAACGGAAAAACCGAGTTGGTTACCGTTCCCCATTCCCCGTTCCCCATTCCCCGCTTTTCGATCGTCCGCCCACCTTTTCGAGCAACGGCCGCATTCCGCGGCCCGCACGGGCTGGACGCCACCGGTTTCACCACAAGGGACAGAGCATGGCTCTCAAGATGCGCCTCCGCCGGATGGGCCGTAAGAAGGCCCCGCACTACCGCATCGTCATCGCGGAAAGCGCCAACGCGCGCGACGGCCGGTTCGTGGCCAACATCGGCCACTACAACCCGACCACCAACCCCATGACCCTCGTGGTCGACCGGGACAAGGCGCTGTACTGGCTCGGCCAGGGCGCGACGCCCACCGACACCGTGAACTCGCTGCTCAAGAAGGGCGGCGTCTTCCAGCCCGTCCCCGAGGGCGTGGTGGAGACGGTGACGACCGCCGCCTCCGGTGCCGCCAAGGGCGCCGGGCGCGCCGTGAAGGGCGCCGCGGGCGCGGTGGCCGGTGCGGCCTCCGCCGCCGCGGGTGCCGTGGGCGGTGCCGTGTCGGGTGCCGCTTCCTCGGCCGCGGGTGCCGTGAGCGGTGCCGTGTCGGGTGCCGCTTCCTCGGCCGCGGGCGCCGCTTCGTCGGCCGCCGGTTCGGTGAGCGACGCGGCTTCGTCGGCGGCGAGCTCGGTGAGCGACGCCGCTTCGTCGGCCGTCGGCTCGGTGAGCGATGCGGCTTCGTCCGCCGCCAGCACGGTGAGCGACGCGGCTTCGTCGGCCGCCAGCGCGGTGAGCGACGCGGCTTCCAGCGCCGCCTCGGCGGTTGCGGACACGGTGCGCAGCGCCGTTGAAGCGGTGACGGGCGGGGGCGACGATGCGCCCGCGGCCGACGCGGAGGCGCCCGCCGCCGACGCGACCGAAGAGAACGCGGGCTGAGCACCCACCCCGTGGCCGGCGCCGAGGGGGACTTCCTGATCGTGGGCGCGGTGCAGAAGCCGCACGGGATCAAGGGAGAGCTGTACGTCCGCCTGGAGACGGACCACCCGGAGGACGTCTTCGCCGCCGGCCGCGTCATCCGCGTGGGTGACGCGGAAGGGCGTCCGCTCGACCGGTCGCTGACCATCGAGCGGGCCCGCCCCTTCAAGGGCGGGATGCTGGTGAAGGCCGCCGAGATCGGCCCGCGCGATCCGCACGGGCGCGAGTCGGATGGCGACGCGCTGCGGGGGCTCACCCTGCTGATCCCCCGCGGCGAGGCCCGGCCGCTGGACGAGGACGAGGTGTTCCTCCACCAGCTCGTTGGGCTGCGGGTGATGGCGGACGACGGCGCCGTGGGGGTGGTGAGGGAGCTGTACGACGCTCCCTCCGGCTTCCTGCTGGTGGTGGAGCGCCAGGGGAAGGGCGAGCTGCTGATCCCCTTCGTCAAGGCCATGGTCCGCCGGGTGGACGTGGCGGCCGGCGTGCTGGAGCTGGAGGCCCCCCCGGGCCTGCTGGAGCTGTGAAGCTCCGCGTCAACGTCGTCACCCTGTTCCCGGACTTCTTCCGGGGGCCGCTGGGGCTCAGCATCCCCGCGCGGGCGGCGGCGGCCGGGCTGGTGGAGTACAACCTGGTCCAGCTTCGGGACTTCACGCACGACCGGCACCAGACCACCGACGACTACCCGTTCGGCGGCGGGGCCGGGATGGTGATGAAGCCGCCCCCGTTCTTCGAGGCGGTGGAGTCGCTGGCGCCGGAGGGGCGCGACCGCCCCCCCGGGGCCATCCTCCTGATGTCCGCCCGGGGAAAGAGGTTCACGCACGAAGACGCCGTGCGGCTGTCGCTGGAGCCGGAGATCACCCTGCTGTGCGGCCACTACAAGGACGTGGACCAGCGGGTGGCCGACGGGCTGGCGACCGAGGAGATCTGCCTGGGAGACTTCATCGTCTCCGGCGGCGAGATCCCGGCGCTGGCGGTGGTGGACGCCGTGGTCCGGCTCCTTCCGGGAGCCATCTCGGACCACGATTCCGCCGCGACCGATTCGTTCTACGACGGGTGGCTGAGCCCCCCCTCGTACACGCGCCCCGCGGAGTATCGCGGGATGGCGGTGCCCCCGGTGCTCCTTTCGGGGGACCACGCGCGCATCGCCGCATGGCGGCGGGAAGAGGCGGAGCGCCTCACCCGCGAGCGGCGTCCGGAGCTGCTGGCGCGTCCGGAAACGAGTTGACGTTGGGGAAACACACCGCGGAGCGCGGTCCCCTCAACCTCTCACACTTCAACACAAACGAGGCAGAGCGATGCATCCGTTCATGGAAACCCAGAAGGAATATCTCCGGGACAACCTCCCGGACTTCCGCCCCGGCGACACCCTGCGCGTGAACGTGCGGGTTCGCGAGGGCGACAAGGAGCGCATCCAGGCGTTCGAAGGCGTCTGCATCGCGCGCAAGCACGGCGGCGTCAACGAGACCTTCAAGGTCCGCAAGGTCTCCGGCGGTGTGGGCGTGGAGCGTACCTTCCCCCTGCACTCCCCGATGCTGCAGAACATCGAGGTGGTTCGCCAGGGCCGCGTGCGCCGCGCCAAGCTGTACTACCTGCGCAACCTGCGCGGCAAGGCCGCCCGCATCCGCGAGCGCCGCACCGCGCGTCCGGGCGCCAAGTAACACCGGGGCTCACACAGAGACACAGAGGCACAGAGATGAAGTCGTCTCTGTGCCTCTGTGTCTCTGTGTGATATTCTATCCTCAACTTCCGGATCGCCATGCCCTCTGCCAAGCGCCCGCGCCGTCCGTCCGCGGCACGGCTGCGGAAGCTGCTCGCCACGGAGGGCGGCTTCTGGGACCAGGGGATGCCCTTCGTGGCCGGGGTGGACGAGGTGGGGCGGGGGCCGCTGGCCGGGCCCGTGTTGGCCGCGGCGGTGATCCTGCCGCAGGGGTGCTGGATCCCCGGCGTGGTGGACAGCAAGCGGCTATCGGGGGCGCAGAGGACGGCGCTGATCGAGCGGATCACCGGGTCGTGCGTGGCGTACGGCATCGGCGCCGCGTCGGCGCGGGAGATCGACCGGATCAACATCCGCCGGGCTACGGCACTCGCCATGCGCAGGGCCATCGAGCGCCTTCCCGTGCCCGCCGACCACCTGCTGGTGGACGGGCTCCCCGTGCCGGAGCTGGGGAGGGAGAGGCACACGGCCATCGTGCAGGGCGACGCGTGCGTCCACTGCATCGCGGCGGCCTCCATCCTGGCCAAGGTCACGCGCGACCGGCTGATGGAGCGGCTGGCGCGGCGCTACCCCGGCTACGGCTGGGAGCGCAACATGGGGTACGGCACCGCCGAGCACCTGGCCGCCCTCGCACGTCAGGGCGCCACGCCTCACCACCGCATCTCGTTCGCCCCGGTGCGCCTCACCCTCGAATCCCAGCTTCCCTGAACGGGTCCATGCACACCGAGCATCTCGAGAACGTCCGTCCGTCGTGGGTGGCTTTCGGCTGGTTCATCGGCGTGGCGGTGATGTCCGCCATCCTCCTGGCGCTCGCCGCCGTGGGGATCGTCGCCCGCGCGGGCGAGATCGGCCTGGGGTGGGTGCTGCTGGCCGTCTTCGCGGGCTTCCTGGTCGGCGGCTACCTCACGGGCATCCGCGTCCGCGCCGCGCCCATCCTGCACGGCGTGGGGATCGGGCTCTTCTCCGTGGTCGTGTGGTTCGTCGCCAATCTGGTGGCCGGCGAGACGCTGAACGCGGCCGAGTGGAGCGTGGCCCCTGCGTCCGCCGCGGGCGCCGTGCTCTTCCAGATCGTGGCGGCGGCCATCGGGGCGAGTATCGCCACGCGCGGAAAACTGAACTGACGCCTCACACAGAGGCACAGAGACACAGAGAAGACTTCATTGCCGTACGTAGACAGAATCGCCGCCGAGCTCGGGCTCCGCGCACCGCAGGTACGGGCCGCGCTGGAGCTGCTCCTGGCCGGCAACACCATCCCCTTCGTGGCGCGCTATCGCAAGGAGGCCACGGGGGAGCTGGACGAGGTGCAGCTCCGCGACCTCCGCGACCGCCACGAGTACCTCACCGAGCTGGACGACCGCCGCGCCGCCATCCTCAAGTCGGTGGAGGAGCAGGGGAAGCTGACCCCCGAGCTGCGCGCCGCCATCGAGCGCGCGGGTACCAAGCAGGCGCTGGAAGACCTTTACCTACCCTTCAAGCCCAAGCGCCGCACGCGCGCCATCATCGCCGCCGAGCGCGGCCTGGCCCCCCTCGCCGAGCGGCTGTGGAGCGGCGCGAGCACGGACGCGGAGCTCGCCGCCGCCGCCGCCGGCTTCGTGGACGCGGAGCGCGGCGTGGCCACGGCCGACGATGCGCTGGCCGGCGCGCGCGACATCGTCGCCGAGCGCATCGCGGAAGACGCGGCGGCGCGGGCGTGGGTGCGCGAGCAGGTGCGCGAGCGCGGGGTGATGGAGAGCAAGGTGGCGCGCGGGCGCGAGGGCGAGGCGAGCAAGTTCCAGGACTACTACGACTTCTCGCAGCCCGTACGCCTCCTCCCGGGCCACCGCATCCTGGCCATCCGCCGCGGCGAGGCGGAAGAGGTGCTCACCGCCCGCATCGTCACGCCGGACGAGGAGATCGTGGGCGGGCTGCTGCGCCGCTTCGCCAACGGCCACCGCGCGCCCCAGCAGATGCGCCTGGCCGTGGAAGACGCCCACCGCCGCCTCCTCGCCCCCTCCGTGGAGGTGGAGGTGCGGATGGAGCTCAAGACGCGCGCGGACGAGGAGGCGATCGCCATCTTCGGGCAGAACCTGGAGGCGCTCCTGCTGGCCTCGCCCGCGGGCGAGCGCTCCGTGCTGGGGGTGGACCCGGGCTTCCGCACCGGGTGCAAGCTGGCCGTGGTGAGCCGCACCGGCGCGCTGCTGGCCACCGGCGTGGCGTACCTGCACCAGGAAGACCGCTTCCGCCACGACATCGCCCGCATCGTGGAGAAGCACGGCGTGGAGCTGGTGGCCGTGGGCAACGGCACCGCCTCGCGCGAGACGGACAAGCTGGTCAAGGACGCGATTCGCGAGATCCCGGCGGAGCGGCGGCCGGTGGTGGTGATGGTGAACGAGGCCGGCGCCTCCGTGTACTCCGCGTCCGACGTTGCGCGCGAGGAGTTCCCGGAGCTGGACCTCACCCTCCGCTCCGCCGTCTCCATCGCGCGGCGGCTGCAGGACCCGCTGGCGGAGCTGGTGAAGATCGACCCCAAGTCGATCGGCGTGGGCCAGTACCAGCACGACGTGTCGCAGACCCGGCTCAAGCGGCGCCTGGACGAGACGGTGGAGAGCTGCGTGAACCGCGTGGGGGTGGAGGTCAACACCGCGTCGCCCGCGCTCCTTTCGTACGTGGCGGGAATCGGGCCCACGGCGGCGCAGCGCATCGCCAGGCACCGCGACGGGGCGGGGCCCTTCCGCTCGCGCTCGCAGCTCCTCAAGGTGCCGGGTGTGGGCCCCAAGACCTTCGAGCAGGCGGCCGGCTTCCTCCGCGTGCGAGGCGGCGACCACCCGCTCGACGCGTCCGCCGTGCACCCGGAGCGCTACAGGCTGGTGGAGCGCATGGCGGGCGACCTTCAGGTCGCGGTGAAGGAGCTGGTGGGGAACGAGGCGGCCATCGCGCGCATCCAGCCGCAGGGCTACGTAGGCGAAGGGGTCGGCCTCCCCACCCTCCAGGACATCCTGGCCGAGCTGCGCAAGCCCGGCCGCGACCCGCGAGACGCCTTCGAGGCCCCCGCCTTCCGCGACGACGTGCAGAAGATCGAGGACCTGCGCGAGGGGATGTCGCTGCAGGGCACCGTGACCAACGTGGTGGCCTTCGGCGCGTTCGTGGACATCGGCGTGCACCAGGACGGGCTCGTGCACGTCTCCGAGCTCTCCGACCGCTTCGTGCAGGACCCCTCCGCCGCCGTCCGCGCCGGCGACCGCGTCACCGTGCGCGTGCTCTCGGTGGACGTGCCCCGCAAGCGCATCGCGCTCAGCATGCGCAGCGGCGAGGGCAAGCCCAAGGGCGGCGCGCGCCCCCCCGATCGCCGCGGCGGCGCGGGGCAGGGGAACGCCCCCAAGCCGCCCCCCCGGCCGGAGCCGGGCGTCGCGCCCAACGGCATGCGCATCACCAAGCGCTAGGCGCACGGCGGTGCCGGTTGAGGCGCCGCCCCCTCCGCGTTATATTGCCGCGCCCGTGGGCTGGTAGCTCAGTTGGTAGAGCACGCGACTTTTAATCGCTAGGTCGTGGGTTCGAGTCCCACCCGGCCCATTCCCGCAGGAACGAGTCTGTACGCGGAAACGGCACCCCTACGGGTGCCGTTTTCGCGTTCGTGGACCGCCGTTCCGCCCCGATTGTCCGGACAGAAACCCGCCGCTCGATGTGCGCGCACCCTCGGGGGCTACGGGCGTGGGTATTTTGCCGGTTGATGGCGAATCTGTACTGGCCTATTGATAAGCTCCTTTCCAGATAATATACTCACGAACATCACTCTTCGCCCGAGCAGCACTTCCCATCCGCCAACGGAGGCGGATCTCATCCCCCCGACCCACTGGAGGACCAGAAACTCCCCGTCCGCCGCAAAGATGTACCATTTCTCGCACGATGATCGTAGCCGTTCTTATCCCGTAGTACCATTGATTCGCGGGTTTACGCAGTACGTTTTCAGCGAGTTCTCACTTAATGCGACAGGGATCATGAAAACAAAATCCGGTGCCTCCCGAGTGCTCTGTGCTGCTCTCGTCGTTCTATCCGCCTGTCACGACCTCCCCACCGCAGTAGTCACAGCGCCGCGCGACCCGTCACACGCAACCACCTCCGCCGGCCAGCATCTGGGAGAGGTTCCCTTCTACTGCGTCCAGGGGAAGCGGGCCGCCGAAGGAAGATGGCAGACGCGCCTCGACACGCTGTTCTTCCCCCGCGCCGAGCTGGCTGGCGGACGAACGGTGAGCTACCAGTACCGCCTCTCCACCTCCGACGGCAAGCTCCTCTCCGCCGCCGACTGCGTAGTCCCCTACACTGAAGCCGCCCTCCGCCGCCTCGACCGCTTCTTCCGCGTCCAGAAGGGTGGCGGAGCCGAGCAGTACCAGGAGCGGCAGGGAATGATCACCACACAGGACTGCGTCACGAACGAAGAGACGGGGTGCTTCATCGACCCGCTCGTCGTCGTCGCGCCGCCCCCCGAGATCCCTCCCTGCGATGCGTGCAACTACTACCCCGGCGGAAATACCGACGGCGGGGGCGATGGCGGGGGAGGCACCAGCGGCGGCAGTGGTGGCAGCGGGAGCGCATACGAGCAAGGTCCACTGCTCTGGGGTGCGTGCATCCTGGCCATGGTGGGCAGCAACTACTCCATATGGCAGGTCGCGGACAAGTTCGACGCGTGGTATCGCGCCTACCAGAACGCCCAGGGAACTCAGCGTCTGTGGCGGGCCACCGTCGAGAACAACGCGAGCCCCTTCATCCAGCAGCTCTACGAGTATCAGTACAAACAGGCATACCAGCGTCAGCAAGATGCCGCAGGTGCCGTGAGCGAGGCGACAAATACGAGTTACTTCGCACTTGCCGGTGCCGCGATCGCGTGCGGAGCTACCGTTCTGATTCCAACTCCGTGAGGCAACAATGATGACGAGGGAAATGCCTGCCACGCGCGGAGCGGAACGGTTCAAGAAGCTCCTCGGGATCCTCTGGATCGCGTCAATCATCGGGCTCACTCTCTCCGTAAGCGGTCTGTTCGAAACGCTTCTCGAGGCGACATACGATCCTGCGTATGTTCTCAGGCGGCGTGTGTTGAAGTACACGTTGATGATCTGTGAGTCTTGTATCATCGCGTGGATCTCGTACAGGGGTACTCGGCGAAACATCGCTCCGTCGGAGTGGCTCATCCTGCTCGTCTCTGTAATTGCCTGTGCGGTTGCATTCATCTGATAAACCCGTCGAGAACGGCGTCAGGAGCAGGTTGTGCGTAGAATACCTTGGAAGGCGCTGTTCGTGATGTCACTCGCCCTGATGGCTGCGGGGTGCGCGATGCTCATCTGGAGCATTCTACAAAAGCTGGGATGGCAGGGAGCGATAATCGCGATTATGGTCATCGTTCTCGGATCGCTACTGGCGCGCATGAACTACCGGGCATATCGCTACGCCGTGGTGCCCGCGCCCAGCACGACACTCCCAATCATCGGTGTAGGTGCCGGCGCGCTCCTCTGGATCGCGAGTGTCGTGGGACTACTCTAATGGTGCGCCAGCTTCGTGGCCGTGACTTCACGCAACCGCCGGCGTAGGTTCTCGCGATGGCCGTGCTCCTCCTGAAACCGAGCCTCGCTGCATGAGGGAGTGACGAATGCCTTCTGCGCTCACGGCGGACCGCTTCAGAAAGCTCCACTGGGTCCTGTTGATCGTATCGCTCTACGGAATCATGATCTCCGTGAGAGTGATCATGTCGGTGTTCGAGCCGCTCACCCCTCCGGAGCTGGTGGGGAGCCGCCTGCTCAACTACTCGCTGATGTTCTTTGGGTGGTGCCTCGTCGCATGGATGGCGCACCTGGGCACCCAGCGGAGCCTCGCTCCCCGCGAGTGGCTGATCCTGCTCACGGCGCTGTTTCCCTCCGTCGTATCGACCCTGTAGCGACCCGTTGGGGCTCACACAGAGGCACGGAGGCACGGAGACGACTTCATCTCTGTGCCTCCGTGCCTCTGTGTGAGATTGCCGTTTCCGTCCGTCCGCGCGTATTCTTCCCGCTCCCCCGAAGTCTCCCGCCGACAGACCCCACCGGAAATGGCCACCAACCCGCAGTCCCCCGCGCCGCGACGAGGGCTCCTCGAGCGCCTCGCCGAGTCGCGGCGAGCGCCGTTCATGCGGCTGATGGTGTACTACCTGGTGCTGGTCGTGATCATGGGAGCGCTCGTCTTCTGGGTGCCGCTGGCGCGCGACGCGTTCATCTCGCCCGTCCTCCTCCCGGATCTGGGGAAGGGCGCCGGCGACCCGGCGGTGCTCAGCGGGGCGCCCACACTGGGCGACTACGGCGCGCGGCTGTCGCTGGGCGAGGCGCTGCACCGGGCGCTCACCACGCTGCTGGTGATCGCGGGGGCGCTGTCGCTGGTGGTGCCGGTGGCGTGGGTGTACATGTTCACCAAGCGCTTCCGCTACGATCCGGCGCTGGTGTCGTCCGTCATCATCCTCCCCATCGTGGTGGCGGGGATCGCGCTGGTCGTCAAGAACTCGCTCGCACTGGCGTTCTCGCTGGCGGGGATCGTGGCGGCGGTGCGGTTCCGCAACACGCTAAAGGACCCGCGCGACGCCGTGTACATCTTCCTGGTGATCGCCATCGGTCTGTCGGCCGGGGTGCAGGCGCTGGACGTGGCGCTGGCGATGTCGCTGGCGTTCAACGTGGTGGTGCTGCTGGTGTGGAAGCACAACGTGGGCTCCATCTACAGCGGCAGCTACGGGCGCACCGGCATCCTCTCCGTGGGCAACCCGGAGCTGATGGTGGCGGACGACCCCCCGTCGCAGCGCGAGATCCGGCGGCGGATGCTCGAGCACGACGGCGACATGCGCACCGACGGCATCCTGCTGGTGCACACCGTGGCGCCGGAGATGGCGCGGCTTACCGTGCAGGAGGCGCTGGGCGACACGGCGCGCGACTGGCGGCTGGTGCACGTGCGGCGGACGGACGAGCGCCCCGCCGTGCTGGAGTACCTGGTGCGGCTCAAAGACGACATCACCCCGGCGGAGCTGGTGGGGGCGCTGGACGAGCGGTGGTCCGCCCAGGTGTCGGCGGCCGAGTACGTGCCCTTCCGTACCCGCAGGAAGAAGCGCGGGAAGGGGAGCCGCCGCGGCTGAAGGCGCAACCGAATGCGATTCGGCGGGTATGCATGGCCGGGGCCCGCGTCGCGGGGTATGTTGAGGGCTCCACGACCACACCCGCTCCCCGCGCACCCGCCATCGTGCCGACCATCCTGCTGGCCGACGACAACGCCGACAACCTGGACATCTACCAGGCCATCCTTGAGCACCACGGCTACACGGTGCGCACGGCCGCGCATGGCGGCGCCGCGGTGGAAGAGGCCCGCGCGCACCAGCCGGACCTGGTGTTCATGGACGTGTCGATGCCGGTGATGGACGGGCTGGAGGCCACGCGCGTCCTCAAGGCCGACCCCGCCACGGCGGCCATCCGCGTGATCGCCCTTACGGCGCACGCCATGCTGGAAGACCGCGAGAGGGCGCTGGCCGCCGGGTGCGACGGCTACCTGGCCAAGCCGCTGGACCCGCTGTCGCTGCTCGCCGAAGTGAGAAAGCTGCTGGCCTGATCCCGTCCCGCTGTGCCCCCGGCCGCCCCGTGGCGGCGCGTTCCCTGCGTATCTTTCCCCGCGATGAGCCAACCCAACGAAGCAACCCGCAAGGCGCGCGAAGACGCGGACCGCCGAGGCACCGACCGCAGGAACGTGGAGCGGCGCGCGCCGGTGCCGCCCTGGCGCCGTCCCTGGGCGTTCGCGGCCTACGGCGTGGCCGGCGCGCTGGCGCTGATGCTGCTGTGGGGCGCCATGCGCGGCGGCGGCGAGCGCGCCCGCACCAACGACCCGCCGCTGGCGGAGCGGGCGCCCGGCGCACCCCCCGTGGCGCAGCAGGAGCCGGGCGAGGTCAACCATCCGGCCGGCGAGCCCGTGCGCGAGGCCTCGGGCGCCGCCGGGTTCGAGCGGCTGATGCTGGAGGGCGCCGCCGCCCGGGGCCGCACCGTGCGCGCGGAGCTCTTTTGCGAGGCGCCCACGTCGTACGAGGTGAACGCCAACGCCCCCGTGGAGGCGGCCGTGGCAGCGCTGGCCGTGGAGGGGCGCATCCCGGGCGCGGAGTGCAAGTGGGGCGGCGCGGGAGACGCTCGCCGCGAGGACTTCCTCCTGCTGGTGCCCGCGGACCTGGCCGACGACTTCGCCGCGGCGCCCATGGTGAGCGACGACTTCCAGCGGCGGCGGCGCGTGGTGGCCAACGTGGAGTGGGTGGGACCGTCGCAGGCGCTCGCGTTGAGGACCGTGGGGGTGTTCAGGGGCTTCGCGAGGTAGAAAAGAAGGGTCACACAGAGGCACGGACATGAGTCATCCCGAATTTTGAAGGAGCGGGAGGACCGGGTCGAAGAAGCGGCTCCAGAGGTAGGCGAGCGCCGCACGAAGGCGGTAGAGCGGAGCCGGGGTTTCCCGGCTCCGCTTTCCTGTTCGGTGGCAGAAGCGGTGGATCAGCTCGTCGCGCAGGAGTTGGGCGTCGGGTCTGAGCAGAGTCAGCAGGAAGGCGTAGGCGAGGCTGGCCATCTGGAGCAGCTTGTTGCGAGGGTGGGAGAACCAGAGGCGGGGGCTCTGCATGGCGAGCTCACTCTTCCCGAAGCGGAACACCATCTCTACCTGCCAGCGGCGCGCATGGGCGAAGACCACCGACCACGCCTGTTTCACGGCCTGAGCGGGCTCGTTGGTCAGCAGGTACCAGGGGGCGCGGCCTGAGCCGGGACGCGCGATGACGAGCCAGAGCGGGCCGGGATAGTCCGCGTGGCGTACGGGCAGGGCGAGCACTCCATGCTGCTCCATCTTCCCGCCTTTGACCGGCACGAGACGCCGATCCTGAGTGGGTTTGCCGCGGGCGATCTCCCATGCCTTCATCTGGCGCCCGTCGGGGAGGAGGAGCGTGTAGCCTTTCCTCCAGCGGACGATGAAGCGTGCCTGCACCCCGGTGGGCGCGTAGATGGACGAGCCGGCCAGATGCGTCAGCTAGGGACCTCCGGCTAAGCCGCGGTCGAAGATGTGGATCACGCTCCGGCCCCAGGAATGTACGCAGTCCCTCAGGAGAAGCGCTTCCTCCGAAGACCGGCGGCCCGCCCGGCGGGTTGTAGAAACCGTTCTTGGTGCGCTTGAGCCGAGCTGCCTTGCTGCTCCGGACGGAGCCCAGTCCCGGCAGTTGCTCACTCTCGGGCTTCTCCAGCACGGATTCGACCCAGAAGTCGGAGACCAGGTCGGCGGGCCACTTCGGCGAGTGCAGGAGATTCGAGAGTCGCTTGGTGCCAGCCGGCGCATGCTCGGGCGAGAGGAGCACGCCGCCCAGCTCAGAGAGGAGCAGTCCGCACCCACGTTCGCGGAACTGCAGGATCGCCTGCACGGTGCCGGCGAAGGTACGCACCAGGCGCTTATCCGCGCGCTCGTCCAACTGACTGAGAAGCGGGCCTAAAAACTGCTGCAACCGCTGGGTCAGTGTGCGGGCAAAGGCAGCGGTCGTGGCAGCGACAACTGCTTCGGTCTGCATACAGAGAAACCTCCTCCCCGGCGCCCATCGCCGGAGGGGAGGTTTCTCGCTTCACCTTCCGAGCCATCTCAAAATTCGCGATGACTTATGTCGGTCCCTCTCCTAACTGTACCAGGAAATCTGAGTTGGCGTTCTAAGCGCCCGCCTGCTCAAGTGGAGGTGCATTCCGGTCTGCTAATTTCAACATGCTGGGAGCGGGTAAAACCATCGCGCCGCCCAATGCGTGTGCCGCGCAAATAAATCGCACCGCGAGTCGTAGGAGTTCACCGATCAAAGGACGAGATGCTGTGGTTCCGGACGCGAACCAATCACATCCCGAACAGGCTCGGCTGAGTGATAGTCGAACTGAGGTCCACGAACTCCCCATCGAGGATCCGCGCGTGTATCGAACGCACCGCATCCTCGTTCGGCTCGCGAGGTAAGAACCGGAACGCGGAACACGCGACGTAGCCAAGGTCCGTGTCGATAGATAGCCAGCGCCGCCCTTCCGCTTCTGCAACTTGGCCTGTGGTGTTGCTCCCAGCGAAGATGTCCACCACAATGTCGCCCGGGTCAGTCAGGAACTTTATGAAGAACTCCGGAAGCTTCGCTGGAAAACGGGAGGGGTGTCCTTTCACACTCACAACCTTACACCCTGCCATATACTGCCCGTTCGACTCGCTATTTGGTATCTGGAGCAGATTCGACGGGATCGCGCCGCCGTTATCCTTCGCAAATCCCTTCCCGATATCATGACCAGACGGACGTACCTTCGGCTGATAGAACTTCTCCGGGTCTTCCAATAACTTCTGCATTCTGTCGCTGTACGGAGCGAGAACTCGCGTCACATCCGCTTTCGGCCAATCCGTTTTGCTGAACCACCAAAGCGTATTCACCGAATCTTTCGCGCGCATCTTACGCTTGTTCACCCATTCGATTGGGCTTGGAAGCTTCGAAGGGTTATACCAATAGAATTCCTCGGCCAGCTTGAACCCCAACTCGTCGCAGAATCGGAGCAGCACGCGGAACGGGTAGAGGGATCGCGAAGGCACTCCTTTGCGGTAGCTACCACCAAGGTCGAGGACGAAGCTTCCGTCGTCCCGAAGCTTACGTTTGACGACCTCCGCGAAACCCGCGAGCCATTCGACGTACTCCGCCTGATCCTTGTTTCCGTACTCCTTCTGTCGTTGAAGCGCGAACGGTGGGCTCGTCATCACGAGGTTAACAGTCCCGTCAGGCACGGCTTCCAACAGTTGTTGCGAGTCGCCACAGTACGCCGCGCCAAGCCGCGTGCAGTAGGCAGGGGTGTAGCTCCCGTTTAGCAAGGTTGCAGTCGGCTCGGGTCAGGAGGGCAGGGGCAGCGATGCTATATAAAAGCTGTAGATGGAAGATAAGGGATGCCCTAAGATCGGGCCATGCCCAACGATTCCGCCCGCGCGATCTTCGCACGCAACCTCCGCCAGGCCCGAGAATCATTGGGGCTGTCGCAAGAGGCTTTGGCTGCACGCGCTGGGCTCCACCGTACCTACATGGGCGCGGTGGAGCGCGCGGAGGTTAACGTCTCCATCGACAATATGGAAAAGCTCGCCGCCGCAGTCGGTGTTTCCATCGCACAACTCGTCTCCGGCAGTGCCGCGTGATGACGCCACACCCGGATAAAGAGCGAATGGACGCACTTCTGCCATGCATTCGCGAGTATGAGAAGCTCGCGAACGAGCATGGCATCAGGGACATCTTTCAAGACAATGGCGGTAAGCTGCTGCAAGTGCTTCTCCTGACAGGGCTGACGAACCTGCCGGGTCGTGAGGGCAACGACGCGGTAGACCCGGAGACTGGGCAAGAGTACGAGCTGAAGACGCTGAATATTAGCAAGCGGCAGGGTTTTTCTACGCACCACCACCTAAATCCCGGCATCCTGGCGAAATATCGTGCTGCTCAGTGGGTGTTCGCGACGTATCGCGACATTGAGATACAGGAAATCTATCGCGTCGATCCTGCGGCCCTCGAGCACCTGTTTTCTAGCTGGGAAACTGTTTGGTACGAGAGGAACAAGAATAAGAAACCGGGTGAAAAGTCCTGGGACTGGAACAATCCCAAGATCCCGGTGAGCGACGTTCGCGAGGTCGGGATACCCCTCTACGGTGAGCGACCCGCGCCCACAGCGCGCGCGAAGCGCACGCCTCGGACGCGACGGGATTCAACAGACCCCGGCTTTCTCTGACCGCGTGCGACTAGCGTCCGGGCGCGGGGGCTGGCGGGCAACAGGAAGACGACGATTGAGGGGGCGGCTCAGACGAGCCACCCCCTGAATTGTTCCCACTCCCGTTTCGTCACGTGCCAAGGCTGGCGGAAGGAATTTATTCCGCGCGCGGGAGGGTGAGGGTGAAGGTGCTTCCCCGGCCGGGGGTGCTGGCCACGGTGAGGTCGGCGCCGGGGCCCATGCCGCGGGCGAAGTCGCGGCTGATGGCGAGGCCCAGGCCGACGCCCTCCTCCGTGCGGGTGAGGCGGGCGTCCACCTGCACGAATGGCTCGAAGATGCTCTCCAGGCGCTCGGGAGAGATGCCGATGCCCGTGTCGGATACGGTGATGGCCACGAAGTCGCCGGCCGGGGAGCAGGCCACGGAGATGCGGCCGCCGCGCTCCGTGAACTTGATGGCGTTGCCGAGCAGGTTGAGCAGGATCTGGCGGACCTTTTCGGGGTCCGCGCGCACGGCGAGGGCGGGGTCGCAGTCGGCGTCGAACGACAGGCCCTTGGCCCGGAGCTGCGGGGCGACCAGGGCCTCGGTGGCGCTGAGGATTCCCTCCACCCGCACGTCTTCAAGGGCGTAGCGGGTGGTGCCCGCTTCAAGGCGCGCGTAGTTGAGCACGTCGTCGATGAGGCCCAGCAGGTGGCGCTGGCTGCGCTGGATGCGGAGCAGCGCATCCGCCTGCGCGGGCGTGACCGGGCCGTGGATCCCCATCTCGATCAGCTCGGTGTAGCCCGCGATGGCGTTGAGCGGGGTGCGCAGCTCGTGGCTCATCACCGAGAGGAACTCGCTCTTGCTGCGGTTCGCCACCTCGGCGAGCTCGCGCGCCTGGCGCTCCGCCTCGTACAGCCGCGCGTTGTCGATGGCCAGCGCCGCGCGGTGCGCCAGGTCCTGCCCGAACGCCAGGTCGTCCGCCGCGAAGCGGCGGCCGGACTCGGCAGTCACCAGCGAGAGCACGCCCACCGTGCGCCCCCTCACCTGCAGCGGCAGCGACAGGTGCGACACGAAGCCGGAGGACCGCAACGCCTCCAGGTGCGCCTCGTCGCGCGCCACCATCGCGTACGCTTCCGGGGGGAACTCGGCGACGATCTCGGCCCGCCCGGTGCGCAGCACCTGCGGGGTGCCGTAGGCGGCATCCGGGTCGATGGGGTAGCGCGCCAGGAGGTCGCGCGCCCACGCCACCCGCCCGGGGTCGCCGTGGTGGATGACGGCGTGCTCGATGCGCCCTTCGGCGCCCAGCAGCTCCACGAAGCACCAGTCCGCCACGCGCGGCACCACCAGGCGGGCCAGCGCGGCCAGCGTGCTCTCGATGTCCAGCGACTCCGCCAGCACGCCGCCGGCCTCGGCCAGGATCTCGGTGCGCGCGCGGAGGTGCCGCTCGGCCTCCAGCAGCCGCGCCCGCTCCAGCGCCTGCGCCGCCTGCTCGCCCAGCGTGAGCAGAAAGGTGCGCGCCGAGGGGTCGAACTCCTGCGGCCGCGCAAAGGTGAACGACAGGCCGCCCAGCACGCTCCCGCCCGCGGAGACCGGGATCCCCACGAACGCGCCCGCGTCCGCGAACTCCGCCTGGAGGTCCGGATACGCGCCCGCGAGCTCCGCCGGGGTGCCCAGGATGCGCGGGCTCCGGTCGATCACCGCGTCCGAGAGCGGCCTCCCCGGCTGGAGCGGGAAGCGCCGCCACCGCTCCGTGGACGCGGGCGGATAGCCGCGTGAGTGGGCGATCTCAAAGGTGCTCCCGCCCTCCACCAGGATGCCCAGCGACCCGGCGCCCGCGCCCAGCGCGTCCATGCCGTGCACCACGCACACCTCCGCGACCGCGGCCACGCTTGCCGCTTCGTTGAGCGCCGCCGCGAACGCCTGCAGCCGGCGCGAGCGGTCGGCGGCGCGCTCCGTCTCGCGGAAGAGCTGCGCGTTCTCGATGGCCGTGCCCGCCCGGCGGCCGAGGTCCTCGGCCAGCGCCAGGTCTTCCTGCGTGTAGCGGCGCCCGCCGTGGTGGGACGAAATGAGCGACAGCGTGCCCAGCGTGCGCCCGCGCACCGCGATGGGGACGATGATGGCGCCCGTGAACCCCACCTCGCGCAGGATGCGCAGGTGCTCGTCGTCGCGCGCCACGGCGGCCAGCATCTCGTCCGTGACGTGGCCGTAGAACTCCGAGCGCCCGGTGCGCATCACGGCGGGGGTGCCGGTGGGCGAGTCCGGGTCCGGCGGGTAGCGGCGGCCGATCTCGTCCGCCCACGCCACCTTGTCCGGGTCGCGGTGGGCCACGTACCGGCTCTCGCGCACGCCGCCGGGCCCGCGGATCTCCACCACGCACCAGTCCGCGAGCTGCTCGATGGCCAGGGTGGCCACGCTGCGCAGGGTGCTCTCGTAGTCCAGCGACGAGGCCAGCATCTCGCTGGCGCGGGAGAGGAAGGCGAGCCGCGTCTGCCCCGCCACGGCCTCCTCGTTGGCGGTGCGGAGCTGCTCGTTGGTGCTCTCCAGCTCCTCGTTGAGCGTCTGCGCCTCCTCCACCTGGTGCTCCAGCTCGATCGCCTGCTCCTGCAGCAGCGCCTCCACCCGCTTGCGCTCGGTGAGGTCCTGCACCATCCCGATGGCGTACAGCGGCGTGCCGTCGTCGCCGCGCACCAGCGACACGGTGACCTCCGCCCACACGGTGCCGCCGCCTTTGCGGATGTAGCGCTTCTCCGCGCGGTAGCTGTCCGTACGGCCGGAGAGGAGCTCGGCGTAGTGGAGCGCGTCCGCGGGGCGGTCGTCGGGGTGGGTGATGCCGGTGAAGCCCGCGGCCCGCAGCTCTTCCAGCGAGTAGCGGAGCATGCGGGCGAGGGCGGGGTTGATGGCCATGGGCGCCAGGTCCGGCCCGCCCAGCGAGATGCCGATGGCGGCGTTCTCGAAGACGGCGCGGAAGTGGGCCTCGCTGGCGCGCAGCGCCGCCGTCGCCTCGTAGCGCGCGGTGACGTCGGTGAGGTGCAGCACGATCCCCCACACGCGCCCGTCGCCGCCCCGCAGCGGCTGGTAGGTGAAGTCCACGAAGCGCGACTCCATCTCGCCGTCGCCGTCCGCGTCCCACTCGGCGCGCACGCCGGTGCCGGAGGCGGCCTCGCCCGTGGCGTACACGCGGTCCAGCAGGGCGGGGAAGCCCTGCTCCACCAGCTCGGGAAACGCGTCAACGAAGTCGCGCCCCAGCAGCTCCCGCCCGCCGGCGATGCGCACGTACGCGTCGCTGGCGGCCACGAACTGGTGCCGCGGGCCTTCCAGCACCGCCGCCGCCGAGGGAAACTGGTCGATCACGGCGCGGAAGCGGGTGCGCTCGCGGTCGCCTGCCGTAGAGAGTGACACCGGGTCGTCCGTAAATGAGAGCGAGGACCCCGCCCGGAACCGAGACGGTGGTGCTTGGCTCCTTTGCAAGAGCCGTACGTACAGGCGCGTCTCACGGCGCCCGGCGCACCCCGTCCGCCGCGCCCGGCGGAGCATTCTGATGGACTCCCGTCCATTCTCCCGTTAGATTCCGTGCGTGCCATCCCCCACCTGTTTCCCCCCACCCGCCGCGCGCCGCCGGCACGCCGGTGCCCCCACTGCCGCAGCAACCATAATGAGCGCAACGATCCTGCTGGTGGAAGACAACGCCGACAACCAGGCGATCTACCGCACGATCCTGGAGCATTCCGGCTTCACGGTGGTCTCCGCCTGGGACGGCGAGGAGGCCGTGAGCGTGGCGCGCGCCACCCTGCCGGACCTGATCTTCATGGACATCTCCATTCCCAAGATGGATGGGCTCGCGGCCACGCGCGTCCTCAAGGCGGACGAGGCGACGGCCAGCATCCCCATCATCGCCCTGACCGCGCACGCCATGCAGGAAGACCGCACCAAGGCGCTGGAAGCAGGCTGCGACGCCTATCTGGCCAAGCCCGTGGAGCCGCGCCGCGTGATGGACGAGGCCCGGCGCTGGACCTCCGTGGGCGCGCAGCGGGGCTGAGCGTTCCCGCAGGATGACGATAAGATTATGGCGTGGCGGGACAGGATTGCTCCGCCCGCCGGTGCGCGCCTAGCTTTGCCCCGCGGGTCCTTCCCTCCGATCCACCCCCGATTCCCGAGACACCCATGGCCAATTCCTTCCGCGCGCTCGCGCGCGTGCTGGCGATTCTCTGCGCCCTTGCGGGAGCGTTCGCCGCGCCGGGGCGTGCCCACGCGCAGACCCCACTGCCCGCGGCGAGCGACACGCTCCGCGAGATCCACCTGGCGGACGGGTCGGTGCTCATCGGGCGCATCGAGGCGGTGGCGGGGGAGCGCGTCACCATCGTGACGCAGGCGGGGGTGCGGGTGGAGCTGGAGCGCGCGCAGATCCGCTCCGCGCTCCCCGTGCGGGTGCGCGAGGGGCGGGTGGTGCGCGAGGACCCCACGGGAACGCGGCTCTTCTTCGCTCCCACGGGGCGCAGCCTGGCGGCGGGCGAGGGATACTTCGGCGTGTACGAGCTCTTCTTCCCCTTCCTCACCTACGGCGTCACGGACCGCTTCACCTTCGCGGCGGGAACGCCGGTGGTGCCCGGCGCCATCGGCGAGTTCGCGTACGTGGCGCCCAAGCTCACCCTGATCCGCGGCGAGCGGCTCAACGTGGGCACCGGCGTGTTCGCCGGGTTCGCCGAAGGGGACCTCGGCGGCATCGCGTACGGCGTGGGCACGTGGGGCGACCGGGACAACGCGCTCACCGGGGGGGTGGGGTTCGCGTTCGGCGACGGCGAGTTCTTCGACCAGCCCATCGTGATGGTGGGCGGCGAGATGCGGGCGGGGCCGCAGTTCAAGCTGCTCAGCGAGAACTACCTGGTCCCGGGCGAGAGCGGCGCGCTGATCTCGGGCGGCCTGCGCTTCTTCGGCGAGCGGATCTCGGCGGACGCGGGGCTTGGGGCGCTGATCGGCAACGATGGCGCGGAATGCTGCCTTCCGCTCGTGAACTTCGTGTACACGTTCGGGCGCAAGTAAAGAGAAGGGGTCACACAGAGGCACGGAGGCACAGAGATGAAGTCGTCTCTGTGCCTTTCTTTTTGTGCGTAGCCAATTATATTCAAGCAGGTGTTTTAAACGACTGTTTGAATAGGTGGCTTTGTATGATGGATAAAGGTGTAGGGAAGGGGCTGCTGGTGGCGATGCTGGCGGGGCTCACGGGGATCACGGCGCTCTCCATCGACATGAGCCTGCCGGCGATGCCGCAGCTTCAGCGCGTGTTCGGGGCGGATGTGGGGTCCACGCAGCTCACGCTCAGCATGTTCCTGGCGGGGTTCGCGGTGGGGCAGCTCGTGTGCGGGCCGCTGTCGGACCGGGTGGGGAGGCGGCCGGTGCTGCTGGCGGGGCTCGCGCTGTTCGAGGCGGCGGGGCTCGCCTGCGCGGGGAGCCCGTCGCTGGCGCTGCTGGTGGCCGCGCGCTTCGTGCAGGGGCTGGGCGCCAGTGTGGGGCCCATCCTGGCGCGCGCCATCGTCCGCGACACGTTCGACGAGCGCGACGCGTCCGGCGTGCTGTCGCAGATCACGCAGGTGATGATCGTGGCGCCGCTGGTGGCGCCCACCATCGGCGGATACCTGCTGGGGCTGGCGGGGTGGCAGTCCATCTTCCTCGCCCTGGCCGCCGCGGGGCTCATCCTGTGGACGGTGTGCTGGCGCCTGCTGCCCGAGACGCGCACGCGACACGCGGAGGCGGCGCCCGCGCTGCTGGGCAGCTACTGGACGGTGCTCACGCACCCCGCCAGCCTGCGCAACGTGCTCACGGTGTGCTTCTCGTACGCGGGGATGTTCGGCTACATCAGCGGCTCGCCCTTCGTGTTCATCGATGCGTTCGGCGTGCCGAAGGAGCTGTTCGGGCTCCTCTTCGCGCTCCCCGCGGCGGCGCTGCTGGCGGGCGCCACGCTCAACCGCGTGCTGGTGCGGCGCATGGAGTCCGCGCGGCTGCTGCGGGTGGGCGTGCTGCTGGTGTTCGCGGCCGGGGTGACCATCGCGGCGCTGGCGGCGCTGGGCGCGGGCGGGCTGCCGGGGGTGCTGGTGCCCATGATGGTGTACATGCTGGGGATGGGGCTCGTGCAGCCCAACGCCACCGCGGCCGCCATGGCCCCGCACGGGCGCCTGGCCGGCGTCTCGTCCTCCGTCATCGGCTCGCTGCAGACGGTGGGCGGCGCGCTCTCCGGGCTCGTGGTGGGCTCGTTTTACGACCACTCGCCCCGCTCGCTCGCCTTCACGGTGGGCACCATGGGGCTCGCCACGCTGCTCGTGCACGCCACCGCCGGCGCACGCCCGCGCGATGTGCGGCGCGAAGCGGCCGGCCCGCCGCTGGCCGCCGAGGCATGAGCACCGAGACGCGGCGGAGCGCCCGCGAAGCGCTCCTGGACGCGGCCGAGCGCCTGTTCGCCCAGCGCGGCGCGGCCGAAGCGTCGGTGCGGGCCATCACCGCGGCGGCGGGGGTGAACGTGGCGGCGGTGAGCTACTACTTCGGCTCGCGCGAGGCGCTCATCGAGGCGCTTCTCGCGCGGCGCCTGGAGCCGCTCAACGCCGCCCGCCTCGCCCTGCTGGAGTCGGCCCCGCGCACCCCGGCGGGCGTCCTCCGCGCCCTGGCGGTGCCGGCGCTGGAGCTGTGCTTCGAGCACCCGCGCTTCGCCCGCCTCGCCAGCCGCCTCCGCGCGGACACGGACCCGCGCGTGTGGGAGCAGTACCGCCTGCACCAGGCCACCTTCGTCGCAACCTTTCTGGCCGCCTTCTCCGCCGCGCGCCCCGACCTCCCCCCGGACGAGTCCGCGCGCCGCCTCCACTACCTCCTCGGCGCCATCCACCACGTCTGGGCCCACTCGCCGCTCCCCCCCGAAGAGTCGCGCGACCGCCTCGTCTCCAGCTTCCTCACCTTCTACGGCACCGCGCTCGACGCGCCGGCACCTTGATCTCACACAGAGGCACAGAGGCACAGAGATGACTTCTTCTCTGTGCCTCTGTGTCTCTGTGTGAGTCAACCGGTGTTGCGGAGGCCGGCCGAGATCCCGTTGATCGTGGCGGCCAGCGCGTAGTTGAGCTCGTCGCTCTCCTCGCCCGCGCGGCGGCGGCGGAGGAGGCCCACCTGGATCAGGGACATCGGGTCCACGTACGGGTTGCGCAGGCGGATGGAGCGCGCGAGCACCGGGTTCTCCTCCAGGAGCTGGGACTGGCCGGTGACGCGGAGGAGCATCTGGCGGGTGCGCTCGAACTCGCCGGCCACCATCATGAACACGCGGTCGCCCAGCTCGGCGTCCGGCACCAGGTCCGCGTAGCGGCGAGCGATGGAGAGGTCGGCCTTGGCCATGCCGATCTCCACGTTGCGCACCAGGTCGTGGAAGAGGGGGAAATTGGCCATCATCTCCCCCAGCAGCGCCGCCTCCGCATCGCCGCGGGCGGCGAAGCGCTCGAATGCCCACCCCACGCCGAACCAGGCGGGGAGCACGTGGCGGCTCTGCATCCACCCGAACACCCAGGGGATGGCGCGCAGGTCGTCCAGCCCGCGGCTCTCCCCGCGCTTGGCCGGGCGCGAGCCGATGCGCGCGTGCTCCAGCTCCGCCACCGGCGTGGCCTGCTGGAAGTACGGGAGGATGTCCGGGTTGCTGTACACGTGCTCGCGGTAAAAGGCGTACGCGTCGGCGGACATGGCCTCCATCGCCCCCTCCCAGCGCTCCACCCGCGGCGCGCCGCCCGCGCCCTGCGCCAGCACCTCCAGCGACGCGGCGATCATCAGCTCCAGGCTGCGCTCGGCCAGCACCGTGTCCGCGTACTTCCAGTTGAGCACCTCGCCCTGCTCGGTGATGCGCAGCTCCCCCTCGAAGGCGCCCGGGGGCTGCGCGCTGATCGCCCGGTGCGTGGGCCCGCCGCCGCGCCCCACCGTGCCGCCGCGCCCGTGGAAGAGCCGCAGCCGCACCCCGCACTCGCGCGCCACCTCGTGAAGCGCCCGGTGCGCCTTGAAGATCTCCCAGGTGCTGGTGAGCATCCCCCCGTCCTTGTTGGAATCGGAGTAGCCCAGCATCACCTCCTGCCGCCGCTCCCACGAGTCCAGCAGACGCGCGTAGTCGGCACGCATCCACAGCTCGCGGCAGATGCCGGGGCAGTTGCGCAGGTCTTCGATGGACTCGAAGAGGGGCACGGGCATCAGCCCCGGGTCGCCCTCGGCCGCCTCCACCCGCACCCCCGCCAGCTCCGCAAGGCGCACCACGGTGAGGATGTCTTCCACGGAGGTGGCGCCGCTGATCACGTACTGCTGGATGGCCTCGGGCGGGTAGGCGCGCTTCAGGTCGGCCACCGCGCGCATGGTGTCCAGCAGCTTCACCGTGTCCTCGGACGGCGCGGCGGAGAGCGTCGCGCCGTCGCCGCCCAGCAGCTCCTCGCGGGCGCGGGCGTGGACGCGGGCGTGCTGGCGGATGTCCAGCACGTGCAGGTGAAAGCCGAACGTCTCTACCTGCCGCAGCAGCGGGCCCAGGAGGAGGCGCGCCAGCCGCTCGCCGCGGTTCCTCACCAGGCTCTCGCGCACCAGCCGCAGGTCGGCCAGGAAGGCGGCGGCGTCCGGGTACGCGGCGGGGCTGGCGGAGTCGTTGCGCGCCGCGTGAAGCCGACCGCCCACGTAGCCCAGGAAGCGCCGGTACACCTCGGTGACCGAGCGCGTCTCCGGCTGCGCGTCCAGCGTGCGCACGGACCCGGCGTAGCGGTCCAGCGCCTCGCGCAGCTCCGGCGTCACCTCCACCTGGTGCGTGGACGCGCTCAGCCGCTCCGTGAGCTCCTCCAGCGCGCGGACGTAGTAGTCCAGGATCGTCTCGCGGGCGAGCTGCAGCGCCTCGCGCGTAACCTGCGGCGTCACGAACGGGTTGCCGTCGCGGTCGCCGCCGATCCACGAGCCGAAGCTCACCACCTGCGGCAGCGAGCGCGGCGGTACAGGCTCGCCGTAGGTGGCCTCGAAGGCATCGGCGATCTCGAAGTAGAGCCCCGGCAGGGTGGGGATGAGCACCTGCGGATAGTAGTCCAGCCCCATCCGCACTTCGTCCGTCACGGCCGGCTGCCGGCGCCTCACCTCGTCCGTCTGCCAGAGCGCCGTGATCTCCGCCGCGACGGCGGCCTCGTGGAGCGCGGCCTCCGCGGGGGGCAGGGGAAGGCGGTCCAGCCGCTCCAGCGCCTCGGCGATGCGCTTGCGCTTGAAGAGCCCCGTGCGGCGCGAGACCTCGGTGGGGTGGGCCGTGAACACCGGCACCACGCGCACGCGCGCCAGGAACTCCAGCGCCGCGTCGCGACTCACCCCCGCGTCGCGCAGGCGGCGGAGGGTGCCGCGGATAGTTCCCGGCTGCGCCTCGCCCCCGGGTTGGAGCTGGGCGGCGCGGCGGCGGCGCTTGCGGTGCTGCGTCTCCGCCAGGTTGGTGAGCTCGAAGTAGATGGAGAACGCCTTGGTGAGACGGTACGCCTGGCGCAGCTCCAGCCCGCCCACCATCCGCTCGGCGTCGCGGATCTGCTCGTCGTCGGTGATGCCGCCGGTCCCCTCCGCCTCCAGCTCGCGGTGCCCCATCGCCAGGTGCCGCAGCCGCTCCACGGCCTCGAACAGCTCATCGCCCTCCTGCTCGCGGATCACCTGCCCCAGCAGCCTCCCCAGCGAGCGCACGTCGCGCCTGAGCGGCGCCTCCTTGAGCGCGGGGTCTTCGGCCGTGAGCTCGGCCAGGCGCTCCGCCTGCGAGCCCGCTTTCCAGAGGGGTTGATCGTCAGCCATGTAGGGGAGCGTCGAGGGAGTGATGGGAAACGGTCCTGGACCGGGCCTGTTGCGGGCGACTGAAGTCGCTGCACCAACTACACGAAGTCCCCCTGCGGGGACTACAGGGTTCCGGCTGAACCTTCAGCAACAGTCCGCGAAGGCGGACTTCGTGCTGTCGTTGCCGCGAGTTCACTCGCCAGGCCGCGGTGCCACCTGCGCGGACCGAGCTCTCGGCCCGAGCAAAAGCTCTGTAGTCCCCGCAGGGGGACTTCGTGTAGTCGTTGCAGCGGTTTCAACCGCCCGGCAGCTCAGCCTTCCCTGAGGTGGTGGAGGATCCCCAGCGACGAGAGCATCTCGCGCGTCACACCGACGCTCTCAAGCTCCTCCATGCTCCACCCTTCCCGCAGCATGGAGGCGATCTGCTCGCGCATGAAGGGGTCGTCGAGGGGCGGGTCGCCGGCCTCGTCCCGCTCCAGCCGCGCGAGCGTGTCGGTGGCGTGGCGGACCTCGCGGCGGATCAGCGCCTCGTCCCGCGCGGTGCCGCGCGCCGCCACCCGGTCGTGCACGGCGGCGGCATTCATCTGCTTGGCCTCCGCCCGCTCCGCCGATTCGCGGGCGAAGCGCTGGCGTTCTTCGGGCGTGCGCCTCTCCATGTGCCACCTCCGGGTCCTGCGCTCCTGCAACTCCCGTGCATCCCCCTCCGTGCCTCTGTGCCTCCGTGTGAGATCGCCGTATGTTTTTTGCGGCGGCCCCGGTGCCGCACACCCACAGGAGCAGCGATGACCGAGCACAGCAACATCGATCCCGCGGAGCGCGAGGAGCTGGAGGCCCGCGGCTCCGTGGAGCCGGAGCAAGGCGCCATCCGCGGCGACCTGGCCGGCGGCAAGCCGCAGCCGGACGCCTGGGAAGCCGCCAAGATCGACCTCGCCAGCGAGGGCCGCATCCGCCGCGAGATGTCGCGCGCCGGCGAGCCCCCGGCCACCGCCGCGGACGAGGCGTTCCACGGCCCCGTCGTCGCGCAGACGCCCGAGGAGCACACGGGGCTGCGCACGGGCGCGGTGATGACGACGGCCGCCGGGGTCACCGCCGTGCGCGTGGCGATGGAGTACGTGCTCGACGAGATGGGCGCGGTGGACGGCGCGCGGATGCTGCAGAAGCTCAACCAGGAGGGCGGGTTCGACTGCCAGAGCTGCGCCTGGCCCGATCCGCCCGCCGGCGAGCGCCCCATGTTCGCGGAATACTGCGAGAACGGCGCAAAGGTGACGGCCGAAGAGAACACGCGCCGCCTCATCGACCCCGATTTCTTCCGCCGCCACAGCGTGGCCGAGCTCTCCCGCCGGTCGGACTACTGGCTGGCGAAGCAGGGCCGCATCGACCGCCCCATGGTGCTGCGCGACGGGGCCACGCACTACGAGCCCATCGGCTGGGACGAGGCGTTCGCCATGATCGCGCGCGAGCTCAACGCCCTCGTCTCGCCGGACGAGGCGGCGTTCTACACCTCCGGGCGCACGGCCAACGAGACGGCCTTCCTCTACCAGCTCTTCGTGCGGCACTTCGGCACCAACAACCTGCCGGACTGCTCCAACATGTGCCACGAATCCAGCGGCAGCGCCCTCACCGACGCCATCGGCATCGGCAAGGGCACGGTCACGCTGGACGACGTGCACAACGCGGATCTCCTCATCAGCATCGGGCAGAACCCGGGGTCGTGCCACCCGCGCATGCTCACCGCGCTCCAGCGGCTGCGGCGCAACGGGGGCAAGGTGATCGCCATCAATCCGCTCCCCGAGACCGGCCTCAACCACTTCAAGCACCCGCAGGACCTCAAGCACCCCACCCGCGCGCTGGGCGTGCTGGTGGGCGCGGGCACGCCCATCGCCGAGTTCTTTGTTCCCGTGCGCATCGCCGGCGACGTGGCGCTGCTCAAGGGCGTGCTCAAGGAGATGCTGGAGGAGGAGGACCGCCGCCCCGGCACCGTGTTCGACCACGACTTCATCCGCACGCACACGCACGGCTACGAGGCGTTCGTGGAGGACCTGCGCCGCGAGGATTGGGAGCTCATCGTGGAGCAGAGCGGGGTGGACCGCGGGCAGATCCGCCGCGTGGCGGAGCTGGTGATGGCGCACGAGCGCATCATCGTGGCGTGGGCGATGGGGCTCACGCAGCAGCCCAGCGCCGTGAGCGCAATCCAGGAGATCGTCAACCTCCTCCTGCTCAAGGGGAGCATCGGGAAGAAGGGAGCGGGCGCGCTCCCCGTACGCGGCCACAGCAACGTGCAGGGCGACCGCACGGTGGGCATCTGGGAGCGCATGCCGGCGGCCTTCCTGGATCGCATCGAGCGCGAGTTCGGCTTCTCGCCCCCGCGCCACCACGGCTACGACACGGTGGAGACCATCCGGGCGATGCACGCCGGCAAGGTGAAGGTTTTCTTTGGGATGGGCGGCAACTTCCTGTCGGCGGGGCCGGACACGGAGTACACGGCGGCCGCCATGCGCCGCTGCCGCCTGACCGCGCACGTCTCCATCAAGCTCAACCGCGGCCACCTTGTGACGGGGCGCGAGGCGCTGATCCTCCCCACCATCGGCCGCGCCGAGCGCGACGTGCAGGCCACGGGCGTGCAGTTCGTGACCGCCGAGAACTCCATGAGCGTCGTGCGCATGTCGCGCGGCGTGCTGGACCCGGCGTCGGACCACCTGCTGAGCGAGCCCACCATCGTCGCGCGCCTGGCCACGGCCACGCTGGGCGGGCGCAGCCGCATCGACTGGAACGCGCTCGTCGCGGACTACGACCTCATCCGCGACCGCATCGAGCGCGTGATCCCCGGTTTCCAGGGCTACAACCGGCGCATCCGCGCGGACGGCGAGCTCACCCTCCCCAACCTCCCCCGCGACCGCCGCGAGTTCACCACCACCACGGGCCGCGCCAACTTCACCGTCCACCGCATCAACCCGGTGCGCCTGGAGCCCGGGCAACTGGTGATGATGTCCATGCGCAGCCACGACCAGTTCAACACCACCGTCTACGGCCTGGACGACCGCTACCGCGGCATCTACAACGAGCGCCGCGTGGTGATGATGAACGAGTCCGACATCCGCGACGCGGGCCTCGCCCCCGGCGACGTGGTGGACCTCACGAGCCACTTCCAGGGCGAGACCCGCGTGGCGCGCCAGTTCATCGTCGTCGCCTACCCCATCCCGCGCCGCTGCGCCGCCACCTACTATCCGGAGGCCAACGTCCTGGTCCCCATCGGCAGCGTGGCCGAGCGCAGCAACACCCCCACGTCCAAGTTCGTCATCATCACCGTCGCCAAATCCGCCCGCACCGGCCGGTTCGATTACGATCTGGTGGCGCAGTAAAGGATTGGGCTCACACAGAGGCACAGAGACACAGAGATGAAGTCGTCTCCTCCGTGTCTCTGTGCCTCTGTGTGAGGACAAGGGGCTTGTTGCGTGTACCTCTGATGCGTATCCTTTTCGGACGCTTGTTAATTCACCTACGAGGAGAGACGCTCATGTACGCACGTTCGCTCGCCACCCTGGCCGTCGCCGCCGCGCTCGCCGCCTTCACGAGCCAGCCCTCATCCTCCACGCTCTCGGTGAGCATGTACTGCGAGTACGGCTACTGCGAGGCGACCGCCTCGGGCGGCTCGGGAAACTACACCTGGAGCTGGTCCAACGCCGTCCCCAACGATGACGGCACCGGCACCATCAGCTCGGCGACGCCCTGCTACACCTACAGCGGCCAGACCGTCACCATCACGGCCACCGTGCACGACGGCAGCGGGACGGCCTCCGCCAGCCGCCGGTACCGCTGCAGCTACTGACCGATCCCGGTCAGTTCTCCGGCGCCGTCATGCGGTGCCGGAGCGCTGCCTGGGCCGCGTAGAACCCGCACATCCCGTGGACCGCCCCGCCCGGCGGCGTGGAGGCGGAGCAGAGGAAGAGGCCGGGGACGGGAGTGGTGTACGGGTTGCGGCGCGGGGCGGGACGGAAGAACACCTGCCGCAGCGTCATGAGGCTTCGTCGCGGAAATGCGCTCGCAGACGGCCGCGAAGGCCTCCGCCTGGTTGTTGCGCCCGTCGTTCATGATCCCGGCGAAGATGTTAGGCATGTCGCGCACCATGCGGTCGTTGAGATACGCCTGGTGCCGCAGCGTTACCCACTGGAAGGCGTCGCAGCGGTAGACGCGCTCGTAATAGATCGCGTTGTACTTGACCTCGGGATGGCGCGGCCAATCCAGCTCCCCCTCGAACACGGCCCGAATCCACACCCGCTGTCCGCCGCTGTTCGCCGGTGCGACTGTGGACGTGTCCATGAACACGTTGTCGGCCTCGATCAGCACCCACTTCGCGGGGTCCATCGACTGCGCGGCGGCGGGAGAGGCGCTCATCACGCAGAGCGCGGCGAGCGCGAGGAGGAAATGGCGGATTGTCATGGCGATGGGATGCAAGAGGGGAGATCGGATGGGCGGCCCGGCGCAATGTACAGGCGACGGATCACGGAACAAAGCGCCGCAGATGGACGAGTGTGACTGTCGCAGAGCGACCAGAAGCTGCCCCGGACTCCCCAGATAGCTTCATCCTTCCGCACGCGCCCGTTTTGTAACATTCTTCCTGGGTGGCACCGTTCTCTTCCGACCCCATGCCCGCCGGAGTCCCGATGCTCCGCTCTCGCGTCTCGCCCGCCGGAGTCCGTTGGCTCACCGCCGGCAGCATCGCGGCGGGGCTCCTCCTGGGGCAAGGATGCACCCATTTTCCCCTCGCGCGCCCGAGTATGGGGCCGTTCGATCCCCTGGTGCAGGAGGCTGATTCCACGGCGGAGCTGACTGTCCGCTTCCTCGGCACCAGTTCGCTGCTGTTCACGGCCCGCAACTCGACGTCGATTCTCATGGACGGCTTCGTCAGTCGTCCTGGGCTGGTCAGCGTTGGGTTGCTCGGCATCAGTCCCAACTGCCGGCGCATCGTGAGCGCATGGAACCGCCTGCGGCGTCCAGAACTGGCGGCGGTGTTCGCTGGCCACGCACACTACGATCACGCGATGGACTCGCCTGTTTGGGCCCAGCTCAGCGGGGCCACGCTGGTCGGATCACGGTCGGTCCAGATGCTTGGACTCGGAATCCGCCTTCCCGAGGACCAGACCCAGGTAGTCCGGGAAGATATGCCGGTCCAGTACGGGGAGTTCGAGTTGACCTTCATCGAGTCCGCGCACGGGCCGCCAGACCGCTTCCCTGGAGCCGTGTACGACGCGCTCCAGCCGCCGGCGAAGACGAGGAGGTGGCAGACCGGCCTGGTGTACTCCGTGTTTATCGGTCACCGCGGCAGGACCATCCTGGTGCAGAGCACCGCCGGATACAAGCCGGGTGCCCTACACGGCCGCCGCGCCGACGTGGTCTACCTCGCGATCGGTGGCCTGGGGCACCAGTCCATGCCCGCCGTCGACGCGTACTGGACCGAGGTCGTGCGCGCGACCGGCGCTCGGCGCGTGATCCTGATCCACTGGGACGACTTCTTCCGCAGCCTGAACAGGCGCCTGAAGGCCACCCGATACGCCGGCGACGACGTCGCGCGGGGCATCGCACGGATGGTGGAGTTGGCGGCGGCGGACGGGGTGGACCTTCGGATCCCCCCAGCGTGGACCCCCACCGATCCGTTCGACTCCATCGGCGCGCACTTCGCGCCCGCCGTGCCGCCCCGGCCATACGCGCCTCCGACGCGTCACGCGGTTCCCACCGGCAACGCGCTCTACTGCCCGAACGCTGGCGAGCGGAAGTGAGCGCCTCTCCGTGTCTCTGTGCCTCTGTGTGAGCCCAGTCAGTTCTCCGGCGCCGTCATGTGGTGCCGGAGCGCAGCCTGGGCCGCGTAGAACCCGCACATCCCGTGGACCGCCCCACCCGGTGGCGTGGACGCGGAGCAGAGGAAGAGGCCGGGCACGGGAGTGGTGTACGGGTTGCGGCGCGGGGCGGGGCGGAAGAACACCTGGCGCAGCGTCATTGCGCCGGCGCTGATGTCGCCGCCCACCAGGTTCGGGTTGTGGCGCTCCAGGGCGGAGGGGGGCATCACGCTCCGCGCCACCACCACGTCGCGGAAGCCGGGCGCGAACCGCTCGATCTGGCTCTCGATCGCCTCCGTCATGTCCACGTCGTTGCCAAAGGGGACGTGGCAGTATGCCCAGGCGATGTGGCCGCCCGCCGGCGCGCGCGAGGGGTCGAAGAGGGTAGGCTGCACCAGGAGGACGAACGGCTTGTCCGGGACCCGGCCGGCCAGCGGCGCGTGCTCGGACGCGGCGATCTCGTCCAGCGTGCCGCCCAGGTGCACGGTGGCCGCGCGGCGGCACTCCGGCGAGCGCCACGGGATGGGCTCGGAAAGCGCCCAATCCATCTTGAACGAGCCGGCGCCGTACCGGTACCGCTCAAGCTGCCCGCGGTAGCGCGCCGGCAGCCGGTGCCCCGCGATGCGCAGCACCTGCCGCGGCGTAAGGTCCAGCAGGATCGTGCGCACGCCGCGCAGCTCGTCGATATTCCCCACCGGCGCGCCCGTCACGATCTCGCCGCCCAGCGAGCGCAGGTAGGAAGCGAGCGCGCCCGCGATGCTCCGCGAGCCGCCGCGCGCGATGGGCCACCCCACCGCGTGCCCGGCGGCGGCCAGCGTCAGCCCGAACGCGCCGGTGGGCGACTTCGTGAGCGGGACCATGGAGTGCGCCGCGTTCCCCGCGAACAGCGCCCGGGCCCGCTCGCCCCGGAACGCGCCCTTTGCGAGGCCGTATGCGGGGCGCAGGCCGTACAGTCCGAAGTGCGCGAGCATGAAAGGGTGATCGGGAAACTCCAGCGGCCCCAGCACGTCCTCCGCCAGCACCAGCCACCGCTCCGTCCACTTCCCCAGCAGCTTCTTCCACGCGCGCGCGTCGGGGCCCAGCGTGGCGCCTGTGGCTTCCAGCGAGCGCTCCAGCAGCGCCACCGAGCCATCGTCGAAGGGATGCGCGAGGCACGCGGGGGAGTGCACCCACTCCAGCCCGTGCTCCGCCAGCGGCAGCGTGCGGAAAAATGGCGACGACAGCGCCAGCGGGTGCACGATGGAGCAGACGTCGTGCAGATACCCCGGCAGCGTGAGCTCCTCCGTCCGCATCCCCCCGCCGATGGTGTCCGCGGCCTCCCGCACCACCACCGAGCGCCCCGCCTGCGCCAGCGCGATGGCCGCCGCCAGCCCATTGGGCCCCGATCCCACCACCACCGCGTCCGGAACTCCCACGCGCCTCTCCTTTGGCCGAAGTCGCCGCGCCCCGCTGCACGAAGCGTTCTCTCTCTGTGTCTCCGTGCCTCAGTGTGACAACATCTGTATATCGTACGTTCAGTATTGACTAAACGCAGCGGCCGATTTAGCTTTCAGTCAGCCAATCAGAACCCGGGGAGCGATGTCGCAGGCCGAGGACGAATTCATCGAGATCATGGGCCGGCACTTCGAGGAAGAAGGGGTTCCGCGGATCGCCGGCCGCCTCTTCGGACTGCTGATGCTGGGGGAGCGCGACTGCTCGCTGGACGAGCTGTCCGACCGGCTGCAGGTGAGCAAGGGGAGCGTGAGCTCCAACGCGCGCCTGCTGGAAGTGTGGGGCGTGGCCGTGCGCGTTACGCGGCCGGGCGACCGGCGGGACTTCTACCGCATCGCGCCGGACATGCGCGACCGGCTCATCCAGCGCCAGGTCTCGCGCATCGAGCTCTTCATCGAGCGCATCGAGCGCGCCCGCGAGCGGCTGGACCCGCTCCCGGGCGAAGTGGCGGAGCGCTTCGACGGAACGGCGGACTTCAACCGCGCCGCCATCCGCTCGCTGCTGGCTCTCCAGGAGGAGCTGCGCGGCCGCGAATGATGAAACCACGAGCGGGGGAATTCGTATCCCCAGAGCGTTTAATGGATACTGAACAGACTGTACTTGCGGGCGCGGAGCTGGCCCTGGAGAACGATTTCATCGAGTACTTCGCCCGGCTGGTGGAGCAGGACGGCGGCTCCCGCATCGCCGGGCGCGTGGCCGCCCTGCTCCTGCTGAGCCCGGACGACCTGGCGCTGGACGAGATCGCGGAGCGGGTGCAGGCCAGCAAGGCCAGCATCAGCACCAACGCCCGGCTGCTGGAGCAGTGGGGGATCGTGGAGCGGGTGAGCCGCCCGGGCGACCGGCGGGACTACTACCGCGCCCGCCCCGATGGAGCGGTGATGATGCTGGAGCGCCGCCTGGAATGGATGCGGCGCCTGCGCGACGCGGCCGACCGCGGCTCGCGCACGCCGGCGGCGCAGCACCCGGTGGTGTGCGAGCGGTTCCGCACCCTGTGCCGGCTCCACTCGTTCGCCATCCGCAGCGTGGAGCGTACGCTCCGCCAGCTCCGGCGCGGCGCGGCGGCCCGGTAACCCCTTTCCGAACAACATCGCGGCGCACGCGCGCCCTCAGAGAAAGAAGATAAACGGAATGAGACGATCGATCCTCCTCCTCGCCGCGCTGGCGGCGGGGGCACCGCGGGCCCTCCCGGCGCAGGCCACACCGGCCGCACCGGCCTCGGCGCGGGACACGGTGGGAATCTCGCTGGAAGAGGCGCTCTCGCGCGCACTCTCGCAGAGCAACGACGTACGGCTGGCGGAGAGCGAAGTGCGGCTGGCGGCCACGCAGGTGACCGCGGCGCGCTCCGCCGCCCTCCCGCAGCTCAACGCCAACCTGGCCTACACGCGCACCTTCCAGTCGCCCTTCGGCGGCGGCGGGGGCATCTCCATCCCGGACTCGCTCCGCTTCTCGCCGGACAGCACGGCGCCGCTGGCGGAGCGCGTGGCGTACCTGGAGCGCAACACGCCGCTGGCGGGGCTGGGCGGCATCGGGGCGCTGTTCAGCGACCTCCCGTTCGGGCAGGTGAACAGCTACACGGCCACCGTGAGCGGCTCGCAGACGCTGTACTCCGGCGGGCGCACGGGCGCCGCGCTCCAGATCGCGCGCGACTACCGCGCGGCGGCGGAGCTGGGGCTGGCCGAGCGCCGGGCAGACATCGAGCTGCAGGTGAGGAGCGCGTACACGCAGGCGCAGTTGGCGCAGGAGCTGGCCGGGTTCGCCCGGGCGGCGCTGCAGCAGGCCGAGGCGTTCCTGGCGCAGGAGCAGCTCCGCCAGCGCGCCGGCGAGTCCAGCGACCTGGAGGTGCTGCGCGCGCAGGTTTCGCGCGACAACCTGCGCCCGCAGCTCGTGCAGGCCACCAACGCGGCCGAGCTGGCGCTGCTGGAGCTCAAGCGCCTCCTTGACCTGCCGCTGGAGCAGCCGCTGAGGCTCACCTCGCCGCTGGAGGCCCCGGCCGACGCGGCGGCCACCCTCGCCGCGGCCGAGGCCACCGCCGGGCGCGCGTCCATCGCGGCGGCGCAGCGGCAGGTGTCCATCCGCGAGCAGCAGATCCGCATCGCGCAGGGGGCGTACCTCCCCAACGTGTCGCTGCAGGCGCACTACGGGCGGCAGCTCCAGCCGTCGTCGGTGTTCGGCTTCAACGAGGGGTCGCGCGGCGACGCGGCGGCCACGCTGGCGGTGCAGGTGCCCATCTTCAACGGCGGCCAGCGCGCGGCCGAGCTGCAGCAGGCCCGCATCGAGGCGGACCGCGCGCGCATCCAGCTCGAGCAGCTCCGCGAAGGCGTGCAGGTGCAGTACGAGCAGTCGCGCGGGGAGGCCGAGCGCGCCCGCGCCGCCATCGAGGCGCGCCAGACCACGGTGCAGGCGGCCCAGCGGGTGTACGACCTGACGGTGCTCCGCTACCAGCGGGGTCTGGCCACGCAGCTCGAAGTGTCGCAGTCCCGCCTGGAGCTGCTCCAGGCGCGCAGCAACCTGGCGCAGGCCACGGCCGACCTGCGCATCGCCACCGCGCGCGTGCAGCGCGCCGCCGCCGGCACGGTGGCCCCGTGAAGACGCAACCCAACCTACTGGAGACGGTGATGAAGATCGATATGCCGCGCGTTCTCGCTCCCGCGGCCCTGGTGCTGGTGCTGGCGGGGTGCGGCGGCGGGGGGAGCACGGCCGAGGAGGCCCGCGCCGACACGGCCGCGGCCGCCGCGCCGCAGGTGGTGCTGGCGCCCACGGACGTGGCCACGGTGGGCACCACCGAGCTGCAGGGCGGGGTGGCGCTCACGGGGTCGCTGGAGCCGTTCCGCATGGTGCAGGTGAAGGCGCAGGTGCCGGGCGTGGTGGCGGGGCTGGCCGCGGACCGCGGCACCCGCGTGAGCCAGGGCCAGGTGCTGGCCCGCATCGAGGCGCAGGGGATCCAGAGCCAGGCCGGCGGCGCCGCGGCGCAGGTGGCGGGCGCCCAGGCGGCGCTGGCCCAGGCGCAGCGGCAGCTTGAGTCGGCGCGCACCCTCCACGAGGCGGGCGCCATGAGCGAGATCTCGTTCCGCGCGGCCGAGACGCAGGTGCAGGCGGCGCGGGCCCAGGTGGCCGCGGCGCGCGCCGCGTCGGCGGGCGCCAGCGAGCAGGCTTCGCGCACCCGCGTGGTGGCGCCCATCACGGGCAGCGTCAGTGAGCGCACGGTGGAGCCGGGCGAGGCGGTGAGCGTGGGCCAGGTGCTCCTCACCATCGTGGACTCCCGCGCGCTGCAGCTTCGCGGCCAGGTGCCGGTGGAGCAGGCTGCCGCGGTGCGGCAGGGGCAGCCGGTGGAGTTCACGCTCAACGCGCAGCCGGGCCGCGCCTTCCGCGGCACCGTGTCGCGCGTGGACCCGGTGGCGGACCCCACCACGCGGCAGGTGGGCGTGACGCTTAACCTGCCCAACGCGGACGGGTCGCTCATCGGCGGGCTGTTCGCCACGGGGCGCGTGCTCACGGGCACCACCCGCCAGGCGGTGGCCGTGCCGGCGGCGGCCATCCGCACGGCGGGCACCGAGTCCTTCGTGTGGGTGGTGAAGGATGGCAAGGCGGAGCGCCGCGTGGTTACCCTGGGCGAGCGCGACGACGCGCGCGGGATGATGGCCGTGGCGCAGGGCCTCTCGGCCGGCGAGCAGGTGCTGGTGGCGCCGGGCGAGATCGAAGAGGGCGCGCGGGTGGTGGTGCGCGCCGCAAACAACGGGAGCTGAGCATGAGTGATGTAAACGGAAAAGAGGCCGCGGGCGGGGGGCTCAGCGCCCTCGCCATCCGGCGGCCGGTGTTCACCACCATGCTCATGCTCGGGCTGATGGTGCTGGGGATCTTTGGCTACCGCCGCCTCCCCATCGACCAGTTTCCCGAGGTGGACATCCCGGTGGTGACGGTGCAGACCGTCTATCCCGGCGCCTCGCCCGAGACCATCGAGCGCGAAGTGAGCAAGCGGCTGGAGGAAGCCTTCAACCCCGTGGAAGGGGTGGACCGCATCAACTCCATCTCGCTGGAAGGCGTGAGCCAGGTGATCGTGGAGTTCGACCTGGGGCGCGATGGCGACCAGGCGTCGCAGGACATCCGCGCCCGCATCGACGCGGTGCGCCGCACCCTGCCGGCCGACATCGAGCAGCCGGTGGTGCAGAAGTTCGATCCCTCGGCGCAGCCCATCATCTCGCTGGCGCTGTCGTCCAGGACCACCCCCATCGCCGAGCTCACCACGCTGGCCGACGAGGGGATCCGCCGCCAGCTCGAGTCGGTGAGCGGGGTGGGGCAGGTGCAGATCGCCGGCGGGCTGGCGCGCGAGGTGCGCGTCTTCATCCAGCCGGACCGCATGCAGGCCACCGGCGTCTCCGCCCAAGAGGTGATGGGCGCGCTGCAGCGGCAGAACCTGGAGGTCCCCGCCGGGCGCCTGGAGAGCGGGTCGCAGGAGCAGCTTGTGCGCGTCACCGGCCGCATCGTGCGCCCGGAGCAGTTCGCGCAGGTGATCGTGGCCAACCGCCAGGGCCAGCCCGTGCGGCTGGGCGACGTGGCGCGCGTGGAGTACGGCACCGAGGAGGAGCGCTCGCTGGCCCTGGTGGACGGCACCCGGGCCGTCTCTATGGACGTGCTCAAGGTGTCCGGCGCCAACACGGTGGCCGTGGCCGACGGCGTCAACGAGGCGATCGCCAAGATCCAGGGCACGCTCCCGCAGGGGACGCAGCTCCAGGTGATCCGCGACAACTCGGTGAGCATCCGCCGCTCGGTGGACGACGTGATCCACGAACTGGTGCTGGGCGCCATCCTCACCATCGTGGTGGTGATGCTGTTTCTCAACGACTGGAAGGCCACGGCCATCACGGCGCTGGCGCTCCCGGTGTCGGTGATCTCGTCGTTCATCCTGATGAGCGCGCTGGGGTTCACCCTCAACGTGCTGTCGCTGATGGCGCTCTCGCTCTCCATCGGCATCCTGATCGACGACGCCATCGTGGTGATCGAGAACATCGTGCGGCACCGCGAGATGGGGAAGGACCACTTCACGGCCGCCAACGTGGGCACCAAGGAGATCTTCCTGGCCGTGATGGCCACCACCTTCTCGGTGGCGGCGGTGTTCGTGCCGGTGGCGTTCATGGGCGGCATCATCGGCCGCTTCTTCTACCAGTTCGGCATGACGGTGGCGTGGGCGGTGCTCGTGTCGCTCTTCGTATCCTTCACCCTCACGCCCATGCTGGCGGCGTGGTGGGGCGTGGAGGCCCACTCGGCCTCGCACACCCCGTCGCGCAACCCCATCACGCGCGTGATCGCCACCTTCAACCGCTGGTTCGACCGGCAGGCGGCCAAGTACCGCCGCGTGGTGGAGTGGGCGCTGGGGCACCGCAAGAGCACGCTGGGGCTGGCCGCGGCGGCGTTCGTGGGGGCCATGATGCTCTTCCCCCTCATCGGCGGCGGCTTCATGCCGGACTCGGACAACTCCGAGTTCGCGGTGACCTTTGAGACGCCCGAGGGCTCGTCGCTGGCCTACACGCGCCAGCGCGCGGAGGAGATCGGGGCGCGGCTCAAGGGCATCCCCGGGGTCGATTACACGTACACCACCGTGGGCGCCGGCGTAACCGGCACGGTCACGGGCGGCAACGTGTACGTCAAGCTGGTGAAGCCGGACGAGCGCGAGCGCTCGCAGGACGAGGTGATGGTGGCGGCCCGCAACGCCCTCAGCGGCTACTTCGGCACCACCGTGGCCGTGCTGGACGCCGGCGGCGTGGGCGGCGCGCAGAAGCCCCTCATGGTGAACCTGCGCGGGCCGGACGTGGCGGAGCTCCAGCGCATCTCGGCCCAGATCGCCGCCAAGATGAAGGCGATCCCCGGCGTGGTGGACATCGAGAGCTCGCTGGGCGCCCCGCGCCCCGAGTACCGCATCGACGTGGACCGCGACGTGGCCAACGAGCTGGCGCTGGACGTGGGCCAGATCTCCGGCACCGTGCGCCCCCTGCTGGCGGGGCAGACGGCCACCACCTGGCAGGACCCCACGGGCGAGGAGCGCGACGTGGTGGTGCAGGTGGCGCCGGAGCAGCGCAGCTCGCTCAGCAGCCTCACCTCGCTCCCGGTGACCACCGGGCGGCGGGACGCGGCGGGCGCGGCGGTCACGGTGCCGCTGGGCCAGGTCGCGCGGATCGTGCAGGGCACGGCTCCCTCGCAGATCGACCGGCAGGACCTGGAGCGCGTGGCCACCGTGTCCGCGGGCACCACGCCGGATCTCTCGGTGTCCGAGGCTTCCACGCAGATCCAGGCCGCCATCGCGGACGTGCGCATGCCGGCCGGGTACAGCGTGACGCTGGGCGGCGAGACGGAGCAGATGGTGGAGACGGTGGGCTACGTGCTGGAAGCCATCATCCTGGCCATCATCCTGATCTTCCTGATCCTGGCGTCGCAGTTCGAGTCGTTCACGCAGCCGTTCGCCATCATGCTCTCGCTGCCGCTGTCGCTCATCGGCGTGCTGCTGGCGCTGCTGCTCACGGACGACACCTTCAACATGATGTCCATGATCGGCCTGATCATGCTGATGGGCCTCGTGGTGAAGAACGCCATCCTGCTGGTGGACAACGCCAACGAGCGGCGCGCGGATGGCAAGGACCGCTGGACGGCGCTGGTGGAGGCGGGCGAGGTTCGGCTGCGCCCCATCATGATGACCACGCTGGCCATGATCTTCGGCATGCTTCCCGTCGCCATGGCGATGGGCGAGGGCGGCGGGTTCCGCGCCCCCATGGCGCGGGCCGTGATCGGCGGGCTCATCACCTCCACCCTGCTCACGCTGGTGGTGGTGCCGGTGGCCTACACCTACTTCGACGATTTCGGCGGATGGGTGAAGCGCAAGCTGGTGTCGCCGTCGCGCGAGCAGGAGCTGCGCGAGGAGCGGGACCACGCGGGCCTGGCTCCCGAGCCGGCCTGGGGCGACTGATATTGCTCACACAGAGGCACAGAGGCACAGAGATGAAGTCGTCTCTGTGCCTCTGTGTGAGTCCATTTCCCTTTTACTCTGGAACGCGATGAGCGTCACGCGCTCCCCCCGCCGCGAAGTACAGGTGGGCCTCTTCGTTCTCGGCGGCATCTTCGCCGTGCTGCTCGCCCTCTTCCTCCTCACCGACCCGGGCACCTTCCGGGGCCGGTATTACGTCAGCACGCTGGTGGAGACGGCGGGGGGCATCCGCAAGGGCGATCCCGTGCAGTTGCGCGGGGTCAACATCGGCCGCATCCGCTCCTTTGAGATCCAGGACAACGGCGTGCGGGTGCGGATGGAGCTGGAGGGCGAGTACCCCGTCCCCGCCGACTCCCGCGTGCTCCTCACCAGCAACGGGCTGCTGGGCGGCGTGGTGGCCACCATCCAGCCGGGCCGCTCGCGCGAGCGGCTGGCGGACGGTGACGTCGTGAAGCCCGCCCCCCCCGCCGCCGGCTCGGCGGACATCATGGCAACCGCCGGCGCCCTCGGCACCCGCGCGGACACCGTGCTGGGCCGGGCGCAGGCCCTGCTGAGCCAGCAGACCATCGGGAGCGTGCAGACCAGCGCGACCGAGCTTCAGGGCCTCCTCGTGCAGCTCTCCGCCCTGGCGACGGAGCAGCGCCGCGAGCTGCAGGGCGTCTCCAGCTCCCTGCGCCGCTCCGCCGCGGGGGTGGAGGGGGCCGCCACACGCCCCGAGCTGGCGCGCGCCATCGCCCGCACCGACAGCATCTCGCTGCAGTTGGACGCCGCCACCCGCTCCCTGGACGCCGCCAGCCGCTCGCTCGCGGGCATCGTAGGCCGCATCGACCGGGGGGAGGGAACGCTGGGCAAGCTCAGCAAGGACGAGGCGCTCTACAACAACCTCAACACGGCCGCCGCGAATCTAAACACCACCGTGGCCCGTTATGGGGCCCTGGCGGAGGACATCCAGGCCAACCCCCGGAAGTACGTCAACCTGCGCGTCTTCTAGGCCGCCCCACCCGCCTCCCCCCCAACCCCCCAGAGGATCCATGCAACGCACCATCGCGGCACTCTCGCTCGCCGCCCTCGCTGCCTGCGCCGCGAGCGCCGGCGCGGGCACCTCCGCTCCCGCCGCCACCGTCGCCGCAGCGCCGCAGACCGGCACCTTTTACCAGATGCGGGGCGCGGACACGGTGTCGCGGGAGCGCTTCACCCGCACGGCCACGCGCCTGGAAGCGGACATGCGCATGTCGGGCGACCGGCGCGTGTCGTACACCTCCGAGCTGGCGCCGGACGCATCGGTGACGCGCATCGAGCTGCGCGCCTACTCGCCGGGCGCGGACACGGCAGCGGCGCAGCGCGCGGTCGTCACCCTGCGCGGCGACAGCGCCACCTCCCAGGTCACCGCGACCGGCGGCACGCCCACCACCGAGCGGTTCGCCACCACGCGGGGCGCCGTGGCGTACGTCAATCCCAGCCCGTCGTCGCTGGAGCAGATCATCCGCCGCGCCCGCGCCATGGGCGGCGACAGCGCGCAGGTGCAGATCCTGGGGATTCCCGGCCGGCAGACGCGCCCCATGAACGTCCGCTTCGTGGGCGCGGACAGCGCGCTGATCTCGCTGGGGCAGGTGGTGATCCGCGTGCAGGTGGACCGCGCGGGCTCCTTCCTGGGCGGCAGCGTTCCGTCCCAGGGCCTGGTGATCACCCGCGCCCCCTGAAAAGTACCGGGGCGCTTCTGTGTCTCTGTGCCTCTGTGTGAGGCCGCTGTTCATCCCCTCCTCGTCTCCGGAAGCGCGGCCCGCACCCGCGGCTCGCGCGCGAGTGCCTCGATGGGGGCCGACAGCTTCCGCGTCCAGGCGCGGAACTCGCTCGGGCCCACCCCCGGCACGTTCACCGGCTCCGCCTCTCCCAGCAGGTCGTCCAGGCTCACCCCCACCAGCGCAGCGGGCGTGCGCGACAGGAACTCGTGCACGGCGCCGCGCAGCTCCACGTTGCTCTCCGGCTCGTCCGCGCTCGGCAGCACGCCCTCGGAGGCAAGCCGCTGCAGGATGGCGCGCCGCTCGCTCTCGCGGGCCTGGCGCTGCTCCTCGGCGGCTTCGTCGCTGGGGATCACGCCCACCTCGCGCTTCACCTCGATGTCGCGCCCGCGCCAGAACCCCGCCAGCGTCGCCATGTCGTGCGTGTTGGCCGTGGCGAGCGACATCGGCTCGTACTCCGCGGCGGGGCGGAACTCGTCGCCCTCGCGCTCGAAGTAGAAGACGCGCGACGACAGCACCCCCCAGCGGCGCAGCACGGGCGGCACCTCGGGCGGCACGGTCCCCAGGTCCTCGCCCACCACCAGCGCGCGGTGCCGCCGTGCCTCCAGCGCCAGGATGCCCAGCAGGTCCTCTACCGGAAAGCGCACGTACGCCCCGTCCTTCCCCGCGGCGCCCTCGGGAATCCAGAACTGCCGGAACAGCCCGATGGCGTGGTCGATGCGCAGCGCCCCCGCGTGCCGCATGGAGGCGCGCACCAGCCGCACCCAGTAGCGGTACGCGTCCTCGCGCAGCGCGCGCGGGTCCAGCGGGGGGAGCCCCCAGTTCTGCCCCTCGGCCGAGTACTCGTCCGGCGGCGCGCCGATGCTGGCGCCGGTCACGAACAGGTGGGGGTCCGCCCACACGTCCGCCCCCGCCGGCGAGGTGCCGATCGCCAGATCCTGGTACAGCCCCATCGCCAGCCCCGCGCGCCGCCCCCGCTCCGCCGCCTCGCCCAACTGCCGGTCCAGCTCGAACTGCAGCCACTGGTGGAAGCCGATCTCCTCCGCGTGGGCTCGCGCGAACTCCGCCACGCCCGCCGAGCGCGGGTCGCGGAATTCCTCCGGCCACCCTCTCCAGTCGCCGCTCCCCAGGTGGTCCGCCAGCGCCTCGTAGGTGGCGAAGTGCGCCAGCGCCTCCCCCTGTGCCTCCAAGTATTCCCGGTACTCGGCGCCCCGGGTGTGCTCGCGGTAAAGCACCTCCAGCACCCGCCGCTTGGCCGCCATCACCTCCTCGTACTTCACCTCCTCGCTCGCCCGCAGCGCCTCCATCTCCGCCCGCCACTGCGCCGACTCCACGATCCGCCGCACCTCCTCGGACTCCGCGAAGCCAGGCACCGCGGGGACCTCGATGTAGATGGGGTTGCGGAAGACGCGGCTCACCGGGCTGTACGGGCTGATGTCGTCACCACGGTTGCGCAGCGCGTGGAGCGGGTTGACCCCCACGAACGCGCCCCCCACCTCCGCCGTCCACTCCACCAGCCTCCCCAGGTCGCCGATGTCGCCGATCCCCCAGTTGGTGTCGCTGCGCACCGTGTAGAGGTTGACGATCACCCCGAATACGCGGTCCTGCCCGGCCACCTCGCGAACGCTCGGGCACGTCTCCGGCACCACGATGAGCGACTGCTCGCCCTTCCACTCCTCGCCGTCGCGCCGCACCGTCACCCGCAGCGTGTGGTAACCCACCGGTGGCACTTCCGTGAGGGATAGACGAAGCGTCCCGTCGCTCTCCGGCGTCCCCTCGCCCGCCATCCGGTCCTCCGTGCCTACCTCCATCACCCACTGCACGCGACCCGTCCCCTCCGGCACGCGCACCGTCACCGAAGCGGCCTCGGGATCATCCCGCCGCACCACGCGCACCGGCGCCAGCAGGCGCGCGCGGTCCCGGGCTTCCCACTCGTCGAGAGCCGCGGCGGCGTCGTTCGAGGTGGCCGCATCGATCCCCATCGCGCGCAGCAGCGCGACCCGCGTCCGGTGGGAGGTGGTGCGCGTCTCGGTCCCGGTCTGGTCCACGTAGCTGGGGAGCACCCCCGCCACTTCAGCAAGGCGATGAAGATGTTGCATCTCACACGGATCAAGAGAGTTGTACGGCGTTTGGGCCAGCGTGCGAGGGCAAGGGCGGTGCCCCCCGCGAAACACCTTTTCTCCAGTGTCTCTCTACTTCGCTACGGGCCCTTGACGTTCTTGTATCTCGCGGATATCTTGATCGGCTGTCGCTCGAAACGTGGACAGCGGAAACGAGAAAACAAAAACCCTCGTTTCTACCCTTGACGAGATCGAATAAACCGAGTATCTTCAAGGAGTTCGCCGCGGTCTGGGTGCGGCGGAAGTTGGAAAAAGAGGGGTTGACGGAAACGGCGGTAGCGGTTAGATTGGTAGACACGCGACGGACCGGGTGAAACTGGTCGGGTTGCCATGCAGGGAAAGACGCGGCTTGATAGCCGTGCGGAGATTGAAAAATCGGGTATTGGGGAGTGCTTTGTGCAGCCCTTCACGTGAATGGGCGGCCGTGTGGCGCATCAGCCGGAGGCATCACGTCCTTCGCCGCGCCTGCAGGTGCCTGAGAAAGGCATCGCACGGATTGCAATCAACGTGAAGAAGAAAACCGAACGAACGATACAGTCGTTTGTTCACAGGAGCTGTTTGAACTCATGGAGAGTTTGATCCTGGCTCAGGACGAACGCTGGCGGCGCGCTTAACACATGCAAGTCGTACGGGCAGCTTCGGCTGTCAGTGGCGAACGGGTGCGTAACACGTGGGCGACCTGCCGAGGCGCGGGGGACAACCCAGGGAAACTTGGGCTAATACCGCATGTGCTCCACGGGCTTCATGGCCTGTGGAGGAAACCCGCTCTCAAGCGGGGTGCTTCGAGGGGCCCGCGGCGTATCAGGTAGTTGGTGAGGTAACGGCTCACCAAGCCGACGACGCGTAGCTGGTCTGAGAGGACGACCGGCCACATTGGGACTGAGATACGGCCCAGACTCCTACGGGAGGCAGCAGTGGGGAATCTTGCGCAATGGACGAAAGTCTGACGCAGCGACGCCGCGTGCGGGAGGAAGCCTTTCGGGGTGTAAACCGCTGTCACCGGGGAAGAACGTTGGTGGGAGGAAATGCCTGCCAAGTGACGGTACTCGGGGAGGAAGCACCGGCTAACTCTGTGCCAGCAGCCGCGGTAATACAGAGGGTGCGAGCGTTGTTCGGAATTACTGGGCGTAAAGCGCGCGCAGGCGGCCGTTTAAGTCTCACCGTTCAAGCCCGGAGCTCAACTCCGGTCCGCGGGGGATACTGGACGGCTAGGGACATGTAGGGGCGAGCGGAATTCCGGGTGTAGCGGTGGAATGCGTAGAGATCCGGAAGAACACCGGGGGCGAAGGCGGCTCGCTGGGCATGGTCCGACGCTGAGGCGCGAAAGCGTGGGGAGCGAACAGGATTAGATACCCTGGTAGTCCACGCCGTAAACGATGGGCACTAGGCGCGGGGGGGATCGGCCCTCTCCGTGCCGCAGCTAACGCGCTAAGTGCCCCGCCTGGGGAGTACGGCCGCAAGGCTGAAACTCAAAGGAATTGACGGGGGCCCGCACAAGCGGTGGAGCATGTGGTTTAATTCGAAGCAACGCGAAGAACCTTACCTGGGCTTGACATGCTAGAGAAAGTCCCGTGAAAGCGGGAGCCCTCTTCGGAGCTCTAGCACAGGTGCTGCATGGCTGTCGTCAGCTCGTGTCGTGAGATGTTGGGTTAAGTCCCGCAACGAGCGCAACCCCTATCTGCTGTTGCTAACGCGTAAAGGCGAGGACTCTGCAGAGACTGCCGGTGACAAACCGGAGGAGGGTGGGGACGACGTCAAGTCATCATGGTCCTTACGCCCAGGGCCACACACGTGCTACAATGGCCGGGACAAACCGCAGCAAACCCGCGAGGGGGAGCGAATCGGAGAAACCCGGTCCAAGTTCGGATCGCAGTCTGCAACTCGACTGCGTGAAGCCGGAATCGCTAGTAATCGTGGGTCAGCTACACCACGGTGAATACGTTCCCGGGCCTTGTACACACCGCCCGTCACGCCATGGAAGTCGGGAGCGCCCGAAGTCGGTGACCCAACCCGCAAGGGAGGGAGCCGCCGAAGGCGAGCTCGGTGACTGGGGCGAAGTCGTAACAAGGTAGCCGTAGGGGAACCTGCGGCTGGATCACCTCCTTTAGAGCAGCGAGTAGCCCGGGGCCATGCTTTCGAGCATGCTTGCGCCTGGATGAAAGCTCTCGAAGCCGAACGCCTGCATGCGTGCAGGGCTGCGACAAAGCAAAGCACTCCCCGATATCCGGTTCTTTGAAAATTCGGGTATGGGAAGGGTAGAAGGAAAGGTCAGAACACCTGAGGTGTTTCTACGTGTGCGCCTGTCTTCGTAAGAGGATAGGCGGGCTTTCGAGTGGGGCCGGAGAAAATCCGGTCAAGCGAAATAAGGGCGCACGGTGGATGCCTTGGCACGGACAGGCGAAGAAGGACGCGGCAAGCCGCGATAGTCCCGGGGGAGCCGCACGCAGGCTGTGATCCCGGGGTTTCCGAATGGGGCAACCCGGCGGCCGTCATGGGCCGTCACCGCGCAAGCGGAGCCAACGGGGAGAACTGAAACATCTAAGTATCCCCAGGAATAGAAATCAACCGAGATTCCCTGAGTAGCGGCGAGCGAAAGGGGACCAGCCCAAACCGGAGTCCTTGTGGCTTCGGGGTTGTAGGGCCCAGACGGGGCATGTCCCGTCTGCATGGAGCATGTAGCCGAAGCGGCCTGGGATGGCCCGCGAAACAGGGTGAGAGCCCCGTAGGCGAAACATGTCCCCAGCGGATGGTCTGGGTACCTGAGTACAGCGGGACACGAGAAATCCCGCTGGAATCCGGGGGGACCACCCTCCAAGGCTGAATACTCGTCCGTGACCGATAGTGCACCAGTACCGTGAGGGAAAGGTGAAAAGAACGCCTGACGGCGAGTGAAATAGATCCTGAAACCGTGTGCCTACAAGCGGTAGGAGGGGGCTTTGGCCCCTGACTGCGTGCCTTTTGCATTATGATCCGGCGAGTTGCTGGTCACGCGCAAGGTTAAGGTCCTCTGGACCGGAGCCGCAGCGAAAGCGAGTCTGAACAGGGCGTTCAGTGCGTGGCCGCAGACCCGAAACCGAAGCGATCTACCCATGGCCAGGCTGAAGCTCCGGTAACACGGAGTGGAGGGCCGAACCCGTTTCTGTTGAAAAAGATTGGGATGAGCCGTGGGTAGGGGTGAAAGGCCAATCAAGCTCGGAGATAGCTGGTTCTCCCCGAAAACTATTGAGGTAGTGCCTCGGGGCATGTGAGCGGGAGGTAGAGCACTGGAAGGACGCGGGGCCCCACCGGGTTACCAACTCCTACCAAACTCCGAATGCCCGGCTCATGGACCCCGGGAGACAGCATACGCGCGATAATGTGCGTATACGAGAGGGAAAGAACCCAGACCGTCGGCTAAGGTCCCGAAGTACAGTCTCAGTGAGAAAGGATGTGGGCGTGCCGTGACAACCGGGAGGTTGGCTTAGAAGCAGCCATGCCTTGAAAGAGTGCGTAATAGCTCACCGGTCAAGTGCGCCTGCGCCGATAATGGTCGGGACTCAAGACTGTCACCGAAGCCACGGATTTGCATCGTAAGGTGCAGATGGTAGGGGAGCGTTCTGGTAGCAGAGAAGCGGCGGTGGAAACCTTGCCGTGGAGCGGCCAGAAGTGAGGATGCCGGAATGAGTACGCGATAAACGGGGTGAGAATCCCCGTCACCGAAAGCCTAAGGGTTCCAGGGGCAGGCTCGTCCGCCCTGGGTTAGTCGGTCCCTAAGCCGAGGCCGAAGGGCGTAGGCGATGGAAATCGGGCAAATATTCCCGAACCACAGGATGCGCGTTATCACCCGCAGGGGGGACGCAGGAGTGAAGCATGGGCCGGGCGCTGGTCGTCCCGGTGCAAAGGCGTAGGCGGTCCGGGGAGCTAAAAGGCCCTGGTAGCCGAGACCTGAAGCCGACGTTGTCCTCCGGGACAATGGAGTCATGTGAACCAGGCTGCCGAGAAAAGCCCCGGTGGGGAGTTCATCTTGTGACCGTACCGCAAACCGACACAGGTAGGCGAGGCGAGTAGCCTCAGGTGCGCGAGTGATCTGTGGAGAAGGAACTCGGCAAAATGTCCCCGTAACTTCGGGAGAAGGGGAACCCCCGGTACTCGATGAGGACTTGCTCCTCGGAGGGGAAGGGGGTCGCAGAGAATCGGCCCAAGCGACTGTTTAGCAAAAACACAGGTGTCTGCAAAGTCGCGCAAGACGACGTATAGGCACTGACGCCTGCCCGGTGCCGGAAGGTTAAGGGGAGAGGTCAGCCCGCAAGGGTGAAGCTTCGAACCGAAGCCCCGGTAAACGGCGGCCGTAACTATAACGGTCCTAAGGTAGCGAAATTCCTTGTCGGGTAAGTTCCGACCTGCACGAATGGCGTAACGACTTGGGCGCTGTCTCCTCCACACGCTCGGCGAAATTGGAGTCTCGGTGAGGATACCGAGTACCCGCGACAGGACAAAAAGACCCCGTGCACCTTTACTGCACCCTGACATTGTTCTTCGGCACCGCTTGTGTAGCATAGGTGGGAGGCTATGATCCGCAGGCGCCAGCTTGCGGGGAGCCATCAGTGAAATACCACCCTGGCGATGTTGGAGATCTAACCTCGTCCAGTGAATCCTGGATAGGGACCGTGTCAGGCGGGCAGTTTGACTGGGGCGGTCGCCTCCTAAAAGGTAGCGGAGGCGCGCAATGGTTCCCTCAGCGCGGTCGGCAATCGCGCATAGAGAGCGTAAACGCATAAGGGAGCTTGACTGCGAGACGGACAGGTCGAGCAGGTGCGAAAGCAGGCGTTAGTGATCCGGCGGTCCCGCGTGGAAGGGCCGTCGCTCAACGGATAAAAGGTACGCCGGGGATAACAGGCTTATCGCCCCCGAGAGTTCACATCGACGGGGCGGTTTGGCACCTCGATGTCGGCTCATCGCATCCTGGGGCTGGAGAAGGTCCCAAGGGTCCGGCTGTTCGCCGGTTAAAGCGGTACGCGAGCTGGGTTCAGAACGTCGTGAGACAGTTCGGTCTGTATCCGTCGTGGGCGTTGGAAGATTGATGGACGCCGTCCCTAGTACGAGAGGACCGGGACGGACCAACCTCTGGTGTGCCGGTTGTCGCGCCCGCGGCAGCGCCGGGTAGCTATGTTGGGACGGGATAACCGCTGAACGCATCTAAGTGGGAAGCCCCTCCAAAGATGAATCTTCCCGGGGGTTTAGCCCCCCTGAAGGGCCGTGGGAGACGACCACGTGGATAGGCGGCAGGTGCAGGACGCGCGAGCGTCAAAGCCGAGCCGTACTAAGGGCCCGTGAGGCTTGGCCGGCCGACTGTAGTTGGCCGTGCCCCAACAAAGCTTGTGAAGCCCGCCTCATCAGGCGGCACGAAGAGACGCACAGGTGTCTGACCACACCGACTACCCTTCCCATCCCGAGACAGACAAGTACGGCCGGTGGCCATGGCGTGGGGGATCACCCGATCCCATCCCGAACTCGGAAGTTAAGCCCCACTCGCGCGGATGGTACTGCCGGGGCCACCCGGTGGGAGAGTACGGCGCCGCCGGCCTACGTATCAGCCCCCCGATGCTCGAGAGAGCGTCGGGGGGCTTCTGTCGTTTTGGCCTCACACAGAGACACAGAGGCACAGAGACGAAGTCATCTCTGTGCCTCTGTGTCTCTGTGTGAGGCCAATCAGCTCGTAGCCACGCAATTCTTTCCCTGCGCCTTGGCCGCGTACATCGCCGAATCGGCGTGGCGGAGGAGGATGGACTCGCGGTCGTGAACGGTGCCCGTCCACTTCCCGGCGTGGTACGACGCGACACCCAGGGAGGCGGTGATGACGCCGCGCAGGAAGAGCGGGGGGAGGTCGGGGCCGTACTCGCGGTCCAGGTACGTTGCGTCCGCGATGGCGGCGCGTACGCGCTCGGCTACGGCCGCACCCTCCGCGAGCGGGGTGGCGGGGAGGCCGATCACGAACTCGTCGCCGCCGTAGCGGCACAGGATGGCGCTCTCCCAGTCCACCACGCGGCGCAGCAGGTAGCCTACCTCGCGCAGCACGCGGCTCCCCGCCAGGTGGCCGTAGCGGTCGTTGACGTTCTTGAAGTGGTCCAGGTCCATGAAGATCAGCACGCACTCGCCCTGCGCGGCGTCCGTCTCGGCGATCATGTCGCTGATGCAGACGTGCATCCACCGGTCGTTGTAGAGGCCGCTCAGGTCGTCGCGCTTGGCCAGCTCGTTGGCGCGCTTCGCGTCCAGCGCGTTCTGCAGCGTGGACGAGGTGTAGCCGGCAAAGATCTCCAGCATCGCCAGGTCCTGCGGCGTGAAGGGGCCGCCCCCCTGCCGGTTGCAGAGCTCCATCACCCCGCACACCGTGCTGCCGATGGTGATGGGCACCGCCACCGCGCTGTGCGCCAGGCTCCCGCGCGCCACGCCGTCGTCTAACAGGTGCGGGCGCCCGCTCGTGTACACCTCGCCCGGCAGCCCCTCGCCGGCGGGGAGCACCGTGCCCGGCTGCGAATCGTCGCGCGCGCCGAAGGAGGCCACCACGTACAGGTCGTTTGCCGCGCGATCGTCCACCTTGCGGAGCGGGTCGTCCAGGAACACCGAGCCCGCCTGGGAGGGCACGAGCTCGCACGCGCGCTCCAGGATCTGGCAGAGCTCCGCCTCCAGGTCGATCTTCAGCAGCCCGCTGCCGGCCTTCTGGCGCTGGAGGAAGCGCTCCAGCTCCGTCCCCGCCAGCGCGTGGATCTCGGGCGGCTGCGGAGCGGGCCGTGCGGGGCCGGGGCGGAGGGCCTGGGGGGAGTCGGTACGGACTTCGGCCATGAAGCGTCGTTTCGGAACACGGCGGGGCGGGGGAGTGCCCCGATGTGGCTGCGCGAATCGTCCCGGCAGCGCGCGGTCGTGCCTAATCATGCGACACCGGAAGCGTTTGCGCGAGGGCAACCGCCCCGATCGGCACCCGTTCGTCCCCATTCTGTGACCGCGGCCGCCCCAACGGATCGCGCGGGCGGGGCCGGGGGCGGCGGGGGGCGGCGTTGCATCGGCCCTCTGGCGCTGGTATACTGCTACCACCGCAATTAGATGCCTCCGCCGCAACATAGCGCCGCACCTCCCTCTGGCTCCTTCGATGAGCGACACCTCCGACAACGCTCTCCCCGTAAGCGTGCTCATCGTTGACGACGAGGAGCTGCTGGTCAAAAGCTGCAGCCAGATCCTCTCCAGCGAGGGTTACGCGGTGTACAGCGAAGGGCGCGGCCGCAACGCGCTGGACGTGGTGCGCAGGCACCACCCGGATGTGGTGCTCACCGACCTGATGCTCCCCGACATGGACGGGCTGGCGCTGCTCAAGGAGATCAAGAAGCAGGCGCCGGAGACGCTGGTGGTGATGATCACCGGCTTCGCCACGGTGGACTCCAGCGTCGAGGCGATCCGGGCGGGCGCTTACGACTACATCCCCAAGCCCTTTACCGCCACGCAGTTGCGCATCCTCATCGGCCGGGCGGCGCAGCAGGTGCGCCTGGTTCGCGACAACGCGCAGTTGCGCGACCAGCTCAAGCGCCAGTACAGCTTCGACAACATCGTAGGCACCAGCGACGCCATCCAGAAGGTGTTCTCGGTGGTGAGCCGCGTGGCCCCCACGGACGCCAGCGTCTTCATCTCGGGCGAGAGCGGCACGGGCAAGGAGCTGATCGCGCGCGCCATCCACACGAACAGCCGGCGCTCCCCGCGGCCCTTCATGGCCATCAACTGCGCCGCCCTCCCGGACCATCTGCTGGAATCGGAGCTGTTCGGGCACGAGAAGGGCGCCTTCACCGGCGCGGACGTGCAGCGGCGCGGGCTGCTGGAGGTGGCCAGCGGGGGCACGTTCTTCATGGACGAGATCTCGGAGATGAGCATGGAGCTGCAGGCCAAGCTCCTCCGCGTGATCCAGGAGCGCCGCATCCGGCGCGTGGGCGGCGAGTCCGAGATCTCCATCGACGTGCGCTGGGTGTCGGCCACCAACCGCGACCCGGAGCAGGCGGTGAGGGACGGCGCCCTGCGCCAGGACCTCCTCTACCGCCTCAACGTGGTGCCCATCCGCCTTCCCGCGCTCCGGCAGCGCAAGGAAGACATCCCGGCGCTGGCGCAGCACTTCCTGCGGAGGTTCGCGCAGGAGTACGAGCGCGACAACCTGCGCTTCTCGGCCGAGGCGCTGCGCGAGCTCGCGGAGTACGACTTCCCGGGGAACGTGCGCGAGCTGCAGAACGTGGTGGAGCGGATCGTGTCGATGTGCCTCCCCGGGCAGGAGATCGGGGTGGAAGACATGCCGGAGGAGCTCAACCAGCGCGCCTCCGCGGGCGGCACCCGGCCGATGTCCATCTTCAATGCGGACCAGCCCTTTCACGACGCCAAGACCGACGCGATCACGGTGTTCGAGAAGGAGTACCTGCAGGACCTGCTGAAGCGGCACAACGGCAACATCTCGCAGGCGGCGCGCACGGCGGGCATCGACCGCAAGACGATCCATCGCATGCTGTCGAAGTACAACCTGGAGAGCAGGATCCGGGACTGATTGGGGCTCACACAGAGGCACAGAGGCACAGAGAACAGGTCATCTCTGTGCCTCTGTGCCTCTGTGTGAGTAAAGCAGTGCGCGGGTGGCGGCTTCGGGGTCGGGGGCGTGCATGACGGCGGAGATGACGGCGACTCCGGCGGCGCCGGCGTGGATGACAGGGGCGGCGTTGTGGGCGTGGATGCCGCCGATGCCCACGATGGGGATGCGGACGGCGGCGGCGACTTCGGCGATGCGCGCGGTGCCGATGGGGGCGCCGGCGTCCGCCTTGCTGGCCGTGCCGTAGACGGGGCCGACGCCCAGGTAGTCGGCCCCGTCGCGTTCGGCCAGCAGGGCGAGCTCCACGCTGTCGGCGGACATGCCGAGGAGGAAGCCGGGGGGGACGATGCGGCGCGCGGCGGCCAGGGGGAGGTCCTCGTCGCCCAGGTGCGCACCGTCCGCGCCGGCGGCGAGCGCCACGTCCACGCGGTCGTTGATGAAGAGAAGGGAGCCGGCCGCACGGGTTTCCGCGAGCAGCTCGCGGGCGAGGAGCGCGGTGTCGCGGGCGGATGCGTCCTTGGCGCGGAGCTGGATGGCGGGCGCGCCGCCGCGCAGGGCCGCGCGCACCACATCCACGAGCGTGCGCCCGGCGGGCACCGCGGGGTCCGTGACGACGATGAGCGACAGGTTCACCGGCGCGCGCGCGCTTCGGCCTGGGAGGCGCGCTTGGCGGCGTTGTGCTCGGCCAGGCTGCGCGTGAAGACGTGCGTGCCGTTGGGCCGGGCCACGAAGAACAGGAAGTCGCCCGGGGCGGGCTGCAGCGTGGCCTGGATGGCGCCCGCACTGGGGGAGGCGATGGGGCCCGGCGGCAGTCCGAAGTGGCGGTAGGTGTTGTACGGGTTGTCCGCCACCGAGTCGATGTCGCGGTACAGGAGGCGCGCGCGGTTGCCGCCCAGCGCGTACTGCACGGTGGGGTCGGCCTCCAGGCGCATCCGCTTCTTCAGGCGGTTGTGGTACACGGCCGCGATGGTGGGGCGCTCGCTCCAGACCTTGGCCTCGCGCTCCACGATGGAGGCCAGCGTCACCACCTCGCGCTCGTCCAGCCCCAGCGCCTGCGCCTGCGCGCGCATGGCGGGGGTCCACACGCGGCGGTAGCGGGCCACCATGGCGTCCACCATGCGGTCCACCGGGGTGCCCAGGGGGAAGACGTAGGTGGCCGGGTAGATGTACCCCTCCAGCGTGGGGCCGGGGACCTTGCGGCGCTTCGCCGCGTCCTCGCCCGCCAGCAGCTTCAGCGCGCTGTCCGCGGGGATGCCGGCGGCGGCGGCCAGGCGCGGGCCGATCTGCTGGATCGTCCACCCTTCCGGGATCACCACGCGCGTCTTGACCACGTCGCCCGTGGTGAGCTTGCGCAGGATCTCGGCGAAGCCGGTGCCGCGCCGCACCTCGTACACGCCGGGCTGGATGCGGGCCGCGGCGCCCTTGGTGCGCGCGTAGATCTTGAACCTTGAGGCGGACGGCACGATCTCGCGCGCGGCCAGCGTGTCCGCGATCACCGAGAGGCCGCTGCCCGGGGGCACGGTGAAGCGCACCGGCGGCCCCGAGGGACTGCCGCCGCCGCCGCACGCGGCGGCGAGCACGAAGAGCGCCGCGAAGGCGATGGATCGGGTCATGTCTCGGACTGCCGGGCCTGGTTGCGGCGCAGGTTGAGGAAGTTCTCGAGGATCAGCGCGGCGGCGGCGGCGTCGATGCGCCCCTTCTCCTCGCGCTGCGTCTTCTTGAGGCCGCTCCCGCGCACGTTGCGCTCCGCGATGATGGAGGTCATCCGCTCGTCCATCCAGTGCACGGGCAGGCCGGTGCGGCGCGCCAGCTCCGCCCCGAACGCGCGCACCTCCGCCGTCCAGGCACTTTCCTCGCCGCTCAGCTCCAGCGGCAGCCCCACCACGGCCTCCTCCACTTCGTACTCCTTCACGATGCGCTGGATCTCGGGCCACGGCGGGCGCTTCCCCGATCGCCGCTCGAACGTGGGAAGCGGCGTCGCGATCGTCCCCGTGGGGTCCGACACCGCGACGCCGATGCGGCGCTCGCCGTAGTCCAGCGCGATGATGCGGGGCATGGATGAGGGTGAGGTGCGGGTGGCGGCTTGCGTTCGGAAGTGCGTGAGTGCGTTGGTGCGTGAGTGCGTTTGAACCGCGGTTAAGCGCACTCACGCACTAACGCACTCACGCACTTTTCTCTCAGCCGAGGCTCGCGAGGGCCTGGTCCAGCGAGGCGCCCGTGCTGAGAGATTGGTACACCGCGCCCAGCGTCTCGCCCGCGCCGAACAGGAGGCGCGTGCGGCCGGCATCCACCGGCACTTCCATGACCACGACGGCGCCTCCCGCGATGCGGCCCAGGAGGTCGGTAAAGATACCCGTGGAGATGTGGGAGCCCTGCGGGCCGCCGTCGGCGCCGTTCTCGATCCAGTCCGCGAGCACCAGCGCGCCCACGCCGGGGTGCACGCGCTGGTGCTCCACGCGGCCCCAGCCCAGCTCCTCGAAGTAGCCGCTCGCCGTCTGCCAGAAGCGCTCCGGGTCCAGCGCGTACGGGTCCACGCCGGTGGCGCCGGTCACGTGCTCGCGCAGCCCCGAGTCCACGGCGCCGCCCAGCTCGTAGCCCACCTCGCGCAGGAGGGTCACGGCTTCGATCGGCTCGCGGTCGCGCACCAGGGCTCGCCGCACGGTGGAGAACAGCTCGGCGGGGACGCGGACGAAGCGGGCGGTGGTGTTCATGGGTGGTCGGGTGTGGCGGGGGACGAAGGGATGGGGCTCACACAGAGGCACGGAGACACAGAGAGAAGATTCATTCGTCCGCGGCGGGCTTCGCCTTCTTTGCGGCCTTGGCGGCGGCTGCCTCGGCCTTGGCGGCGGCTGCTTCGGCCCTGGCGGCGGCTTTCGCGGCGGCGGCTTCAGCTTTGGCGGCGGCTGCCGCGGTCTTGGCCTCGGCTTTCGCGACGGCGGCCGCGGCCTTGGCGACGGCTTCCTCCGCGAGCACCGGGGGGAGCGCGAGGAGGTCGGCTTCGGCGATCTGGGGGATGCTCAGCTCCTGCGCCTTTGCGGCCTTGGAGCCGGCGTCCGCACCCACCACCACGTAGTCCGTCTTCTTCGTGACACTCCCCGTCACGCGGCCGCCACGCTGCTCGATGAACTTCGTGGCCTCGTCGCGCGTGAGCGAGGGGAGCGTGCCGGTGATGACAAAGGTGTAGCCGGTGAACTCGCCCGTCGGAGCCTCGCCGCGCTCCTCGGTAAGCACCACGCCGGCATCCTTCAGCTTCTGAACGATCTCCAGGTTGCCCGGCACCTGAGCCCAGCCGTGGAGCGCCTCGGCCGTGGTGCGGCCGATCCCGTGCACCGCCACCATCTCGTCCACCGACGCGGCGAGGATGCCGTCGATGCTGCCGAAGTGGCGGGCCAGCAGCTCGGCCGCGTGCTCGCCCACGTGGCGGACGCCCAGGCCGAAGAGGGCGCGCGACAGGCCCTGCTCCTTCGACGCGGCGATCCCGTCCAGCAGGTTGCGCGCGGACTTCTCCTTGAACCCCTCCAGCGCGAGGAGCTGCTCCTCGGTGAGCGCGTAGATGTCCGCCACGTCATGGAGGAGGCCGCGCTCCAGGAAGACGCGGATGCGCTCCTCGCCCAGCCCGCGGATGTCCATGGCGGAGCGCGACGCGAAGTGGACCACGCCCCAGTAGATCCGCGCCGGGCAGGCGGAGTTGGGGCAGTACACCATCGCCTCGCCTTCGGGGCGCTCCACCGGCGTGTGGCAGGCGGGGCATTCCGTGGGGAACACGAACTCCTCCCCCCGCTCCTCGCCCTCCTCCAGCACGGGCCCGATCACCTGCGGGATCACCTCGCCCGCGCGCTTGATCCGTACCCGGCCACCCACGCGAATCTGCTTGCGCCGGATGTCTTCCTCGTTGTGGAGCGTCGCCAGCTTCACCACCACGCCGCCGATCTCCACCGGCTCCAGAACGGCGTACGGGTTGAGCGCTCCGGTGCGCCCCACGTTGATCTCGATGGAGTTGAGGCGCGTGGTGGCCTCGTTGGGCGCGTACTTGTACGCGGTGGCCCAGCGCGGGTCGCGCCCGCCCACCACGCCCAGCTCCTCGTGGAGGCGCAGCGGATCGACCTTCACGACGAGGCCGTCCACTTCGTAGTCGAGTGCCCCCCGCTCCGTCTCGAACCGCTCCACGTGGCCCAGGACGCCCTCCAGGTCGTCGTGGCGGGCGACGCGCGGGTTTACCGGGAGCCCCCACGAGCGGAGCGCGGCCAGCAGCTCCGTCTGGGTGCTCACCGGCAGCCGCGCCGGGGAGCGCGGATCCAGTTGCACGGCGTAGGCGAAGAAGCGCAGCGGGCGGGAAGCGGTGATGCCGGGGTCGAGCTGGCGCACCGCGCCGGCGGCCGCGTTGCGCGGGTTGGCGAAGGTGCTGTGCCCTTCGGCGGCGCGGCGGGCGTTCATCTCCGCGAACCCGCTCAGCGGCATGTACACCTCGCCCCGCACCTCCATCCGCGCGGGAACCGGCACCCCGTCCGCGCGCAGGCGCAGGGGGATCTCGCGGATGGTGCGCAGGTTGCGCGTGACGTCCTCGCCGATGGTGCCGTTGCCGCGGGTGGCCCCCTTCACCAGCACGCCGTCCTCGTAGGTGAGGGCGATGGCGAGGCCGTCGATCTTGGGCTCCACATCGTAGCCGGCCGTCAGCACCTCGGCGGCCATGCGCGCGTTGCGCTGCTCCCAGGCGCGCAGCTCCTCGGGGGAGAAGGCGTTGTCCAGGGAGAGCATGGGGGCCAGGTGCTCGGTCTTCTCGAGCTTGCTGGCCGGCTCGGCGCCTACGCGCTGGGTGGGGGAGTCGGGGGTGCGGAGCTCGGGGTGCTCCTCCTCCAGGCGCTTCAGCTCGTGGAAGAGCCGGTCCCACTCCTGGTCCGAGAGAGTGGGCGCGTCCAGGACGTAGTACAGGTGGTTGGCGTGCTCGATCTGCTCGCGGAGCTCGGCGGCGCGCGCCGCCGCCTCCGGCGGGACGGGCGGCGTCATTCCGCTGCGGGCACCTCGGACGAGCGGATCACGCGGTTGCGGCCGCTGGTCTTGGCGCTGTAGAGGGCCTCGTCGGCCATTTTGAGGAGGGCCTCGGGCGAGTCCGTCCCCTGCAGCGGCGCCGAGGCGACGCCGCACGAAACGGTCATGTGGATCTCGTTGTCCTCGTCGCGGTAGAGGTGCGCCTCCACCGCCTCGCGCACCCGCTCCGCGAAGTGGGCGGCGGCTTCCTCGTCCGTGTTGGGGAGGATGGCGATGAACTCCTCGCCGCCGTACCGCCCCACCATGTCGATCTCCCGCGCCGTCTCGCTGATGATGCGGGCCGTCTCGTACAGCACCACGTCGCCGGTGGGGTGGCCGTAGGTGTCGTTGATGCTCTTGAAGCGGTCAAGGTCCAGCATCGCCACGCCCACGGGCTCGCCGCTGCGCAGCGAGCGCTCCCACTCGTCGCGCAGCAGCTCGTGCACGTGGCGGTGGTTGAACAGCCCCGTGAGCCCGTCGGTGATGGACAGCTTGCGGAGGCGCTTGTTGGCCACCTCCAGCTCGCGGTTCTTCTGGTCCAGCTCGTCCTGCAGCCGCTTGATGCGGAGCATGGCGCGAACCCGCGCTTCAAGCTCCTTGAAGTTGTAGGGCTTGGAGATGTAGTCGTCGGCCCCCGCCTCCAGCCCCTCCACGATGTCTTCCGCCGTGTCCTTGGCGGTCACCAGGATGATGGGGATGAAGGGGAGGGAGGTGTCGCTCTTGATGCGGCGCGACACCTCGAAGCCGTCGATGACGGGCATCATCACGTCGCACAGGATCAGGTGCGGCGCCTCGCCGTGCACCCGGTCCAGCGCCTCCTGGCCGTTGGTGGCCGTGACCACCTCGTACCCGCGCGACGAAAGCCGCGCATCCAGGATGTCGACGTTGTCGGGAACGTCGTCCACCACCAGGATGCGCGTCCGCTCCGGCTGGTCCGCCTGGATGGGTGCCTCCGTCAAGCGTTGGCCTCCCGCCCGGCGCCGATGAAGCGCTCCACTTCGGCCACCACGCGCCGGGGCTCGCAGGGCTTGGCCAGGTACCCGTCGCACCCTACTTCCTGCGCCTTGGCGCGGTCGGTGGCGAGGGCATGCGCCGTGAGCGCGATGATGGGGATGCTGGCCGTGGCCGCGTCGCCCTTGAGGATCTTGGTGGCCTCCCACCCGTCGATGAGGGGGATGGAGATGTCCATCAGGATCAGGTCCGGGTGGTCCTCGCGGGCCATGCGGACGCCGTCTTCGCCGTTTCGTGCCTCGATCACCCGGTAGCCGAAGTGCTCGAGAATGGTGCGGTAGACCGTGCGGTTGTCCTCGTTGTCTTCAACGAGCAGCACCGTCTTGCTGGAGTCGGCCATGCCGAGAGCCTCCTGGTGTGGTTCGCCGCCCGGAGCGCGCGGGCACGCTCCGGGGAGGGCGGTAATGTACATCCCGCGTCGCGGGCCCCGCAACCGCAGGCCGCACACAGAGACACGGAGGCACGGAGGAGAACGTCTTATCCGTGTCTCCGTGCGAGGGAGCAGCTCGGCGGATGGCATGGGCGTTGCCGCCGTCGGCGGGTCCCTCGCATCCCCAGGGCCGCATGCCGATCGCGCCGCACCAGCTCGAGCCTCTCTTCCGCTCGCTCTTTGGCGAGCGGCGGCTGGTGGTGGTGTCCAACCGCGAGCCGTACGAGCACCGCTGGTCGCGGGAGGTGGGGGAGATCGAGGTGCTGCGCCCCGCCGGCGGGCTCACCTCGGCGCTGGACCCGCTGATGCAGGCGCTGGGCGGCACCTGGGTGGCGTGGGGGAGCGGCGAGGCGGACTCGGACGCGGCCGACGCGGAGGGGCGCGTGCGCGTGCCGCCCGAGAGGCCGGCCTACACCCTGCGCCGCGTGCGGCTGTCGCAGGAAGACGTCACCCACTACTACCTGGGGTTCAGCAACCAGTTTCTCTGGCCCCTCTGCCACCTGCGCCCGGCCCTCACCCGCATCCGCGCCCGCCACTGGGAGCGCTACCGGCGCGTCAACCGGCGCTTCGCCGAGGCCACGCTGGAGGAGGTGCGCGAGCGGGACGCCGTGGTCTGGTTCCAGGACTACCACCTGGCGCTGGCCCCGCTCCACGTGCGCCGCCGCCGGCCGGAGCTGGCGCTCGCGCACTTCTGGCACATCCCCTTTCCCCCGTACGAGATCTTTCGCCTAGGCCCCCACGCGGCCGACCTGCTGCGCGGGATGCTGGCCAACGACCTCATGGGCTTTCACCTGGCGAACTTCGCGGACAACTTCCTACGCTGCGCCCAGCAGATCGCGGGCGCGCAGGTGGACTGGGACGCGCGCACGGCCACGCTGGACGGGCACGTCTGCCACGCCGGCGCCTTCCCCATCTCCATCGACGTGGAGCACTTCCGCGCCGCGGCGGCGGCACCCGGGGTGGAGGCGCAGATGGAGCGGCTGCGGGCCCGCTACGCGCCCGGCGGCGGGATGATCGGCGTGGGCGTGGACCGGATGGACTACTCCAAAGGGCTCCCGGAGAAGCTCAAGGCGCTGGAGTTCCTGTGGGAGCGCTACCCGGAGTTCCGCGAGCGCTTCACCTTCGTGCAGGTGGCCGTGCCCTCGCGCAGCGACATCGAGGCGTACGACGAGCTGAGCCAGAAGGTGGACCGGCAGGTGTGGGAGATCAACGAGCGCTTCGGCACCGCCGAGTGGCGCCCCGTTCACCTCCTCAAGCAGTCGCTCCCGGCCGAGCGCCTGGCGGTGCTCTACCGCATGGCGGACGTGTGCGTCGTTTCGTCGCTGCAGGACGGGATGAACCTGGTGGCCAAGGAGTTCGTCGCCAGCCAGACCGACCGCCGCGGTGTCCTCGTGCTCTCCGAGTTCGCGGGCGCGGCCGAGGAGATGGCGGGCGCGGTGATGGTGAACCCGTACGACCCCGAGGGCTGCTCGCTCCGCCTGCGCCACGCGCTGGGCATGCCGCCCGCGGAGCGCGACGCCGCCATGCGCCGCATGCAGGAGGGGATGGCCACCATCTACGACTGGATGGAGGCGTACTTCACCCGCTGGTCCGCCGTATCCTCAACCACCGTGGACGCCAAAGGGGACGCCCTGCGCCCGTAGCTCGTCCGCCAGCCGCGGAACGTCCTCCGCCAGCGCGGCGAGCGCCAGGTTGCAGCGCGCCTGGGCCGCGGGCGGGGCGGGGATCACCTCCACGGGGATCCCCGCCTCCCGCGCCACCTCCTCCGCCCAGAGCGCGTGGTGCGTCGTGTCGAAGGTGAAAACCGGCTCCGTCATCTGTCTCCGTGTACGCGGGTGGTGAGCGCCGCTCAGCAGGATGTACACCGTTTGCAGAAAGATCGCCCCGCGTGGTCTTGCGGGGCGGACGGCAGGCGGGATACACTCCGATGTTCCCCAATGCAATCCGACCATGTGACCCGCGTCGTATCTATGTCGTCGTCTCCCCGGTTCGCGCCCGTCAACGAGCAGATGGACGAGATCCGCCGCGACACGCTGGAGATCGTCCCCGAGGGCGACCTGGCGCGCAAGGTGGAGCGCTCCGCGCGCGAAGGGCGGCCCATGGTGGTGAAGCAGGGCTTCGACCCCACCCGGCCTGACCTCCACATCGGGCACGCTGTCTCGTTACGCAAGCTCAGGACGTTTCAAGAGTTAGGGCACGACGTGGTGTTCGTGATGGGCGACTACACGGCCCTCATCGGCGACCCCACGGGGCGCAACGACCAGCGCCCGCCCCTGACGGAGGAAGAGGTCCGCGAGAACGGCCTCACCTACGCCGAGCAGGTTCACCAGGTGCTGGACCCGGAGCGAACGCGCATCGAGTACAACTCGTCGTGGCTCCGCCCCCTTCAGCTCAAGGACCTGCTGGAGCTCACGGCCAAGTACACGGTGGCCAGGATGCTGGAGCGCGACGACTTCAGCAAGCGCTACAACGAGGGGCGGCCCATCTCGGTGGTGGAGTTCATGTACCCGCTGATGCAGGGGTACGACTCGGTGGTGCTGAAGGCGGACGTGGAGCTGGGCGGGTCTGACCAGAAGTTCAACCTGCTGGTGGCGCGCGACCTCCAGGAGCGGTACGGCCAGGAAGCCCAGGTGTGCCTGCTGATGCCCCTGCTGCGCGGCACCGACGGCACTCACAAGATGTCGAAGAGCTACGACAACTACGTGGGCCTCGCGGACGAGCCGGACCAGCAGTACGGGCGCACCCTGTCCATCCCGGACGCGCTGCTGGAGGAGTGGTGGCGGCTGGCGGCGGGGCTCCCCGCGGCGGAGCTGGGCGCGGCGCTGGAAGGGGTGAAGGCGAACCCGTACACCTCCAAGCGCGCCCTCGCCGCCCGCATCGTGGAGCTCTACCACGGCGCCGCCGCCGCGGCCGCCGCCTCGGACCGGTTCGACCAGGTGTTCCGCCGCCGCGAGGTGCCCGAGGACATCCCGGTGCACGAGCTGTCGCCGGACGACCCCGCGCTGGGCGCGCAGAACGGAGAGGTGCTCGTCTCCAAGCTGCTGGTGCGCGTGGGGCTGGCGGCATCCAACGCGGACGCGCAGCGCCAGATCGAGCAGGGAGCGGTGCAGGTGGACGGCGAGAAGGTGGCGGCGCGCGACGCGCGGATTAAGACGGCGGGCGAGCAGGTGCTTCAGAAGGGGAAAAGGCACTTCGCGCGGGTGGTGTGGCGCTGAAGCCCCATTCCGCGGAAAAAGTGAGGGTCTGCGCGGATTTCCAGGGTTGTGCACTGCACATTGTGGCGCATTGTGATAGCTCGTTCTTGTCACGATCCGGTCCTGATTGACGCCATTCTGATACTACGCTAATGTATCAGTAATCTCGCACTAACAATGTAGGTGTTGGGCCTTCCTGGCAGGCGACTCACGAATGCGGCGGTCGGTCATACGAACGTCCGCTCGAACGAGAACCCCCCTCTCCTGCCACGAGGGATGCACGGGTCCGCGCGGGTCAACTCGCCACTCTTCAACGGGAGGTGCGTGCAAGGCGTCGGGTCGGTGTGGGACGAGCAGGCCGTGAGGACAATCCCGTCCACGCGGCCGGATCAGCAAACGATGAGGAGGATCAGTATGAGGAAGCTTCGTACGCGTAGCGCGACGATGCTCATCGCACTGGCGGGCCTGGCGGCCCTCTCGCCGGCCGTCGCGCGCGCCCAGGCACGCGGTGAAGTCGCGGGCCAGGTGACCGCGGCCGAGAGTGGTGCGGCGCTCAGCGGCGCCCAGGTGCGCATCGCGGGCACGGCACGCCAGACGGTGACCGACGCGGGCGGCCGTTACCGGCTTACCGGCGTCGCCCCCGGCTCGTACACGCTCAACGTGAGCGTGATCGGCCGCGCGGCCGGCAGCCGCGCCGTCACGGTCGCGGCCGGCGAGACCGCCACCGCCAACTTCTCCCTCGCCGCTTCCGCCATCGCCCTCGAGGGCGTGGTGGTGAACGCGGTGACCGGCCAGGCGCAGCGCCGGGTCGAGGTCGGCACCAACGTCGGCCAGGTGAACGTGGCCGAGCTCGAGAAGGGCCCCATCACCCAGGTGTCGGACGTGCTGCAGGGCCGCGTGGCGGGCGTGACGCTCCAGGGCGCCACCGGCCAGGCGGGCTCGGGCCAGCGCATCCGCATCCGCGGCGCCAACTCCCTCTCGCTCTCCAACGACCCGCTCGTCTACATCGACGGCGTGCTCTCCTCCACGAGCCGCGGCGGCATCTCGCTGGGCGGGCAGGACTACTCGCGCCTGAACGACATCAACCCCGAGGACATCCAGAACATGGAGATCCTCAAGGGGCCGGCCGCTTCGGCCATCTACGGGACCGCGGCCGCCAACGGCGTGATCCTGATCACCACGCGCCGCGGCCGCGCCGGCCGTCCGTCGTGGAAGGGCTACGTGGAGGGCGGGCGCTCGGAAGACGTCACCGACTACCCGGACAATTTCGTCACGGTGCAGTCGTTCGGCACCGGCAACGAGCCGCTGTACGACCTGCCCAGCGGCGGCTTCCTGAACACCCGCAACAACTTCGGCGCCACGGCCCCGTACGCGCTGTGCCCCAACTACCTGGCGGCGCTCGCCCCGGGCACCACGGGCGCGTGCACGCAGAGCCTCACGTCGTCGTTCAACCCGTTCACGGACTCGCGCACCACGCCGTTCGAAGACGGTTCGACCTCCAAGATCGGCATGAGCGTCTCGGGCGGCAGCGAGGCCCTGACGTACTACATCTCGGGTGACCGCCAGACCGAGCTGGGCGTGCTGCGCCCGAACGACCTGGAGCGCATCAGCCTGCGCAGCAACCTGAACGCCAAGGTCGGCAGCCAGGCGAACATCGCCATCAACGGCTCGTACGTGAAGAGCGACCTGAACCGCCTGTCCAGCGACAACAGCGTGTTCAGCCCGCTCATCAACCTGGCGCTGGGCACCGCCCAGTACCTCCCGGGGATGGAGTCGGACACCATCGGCCGTCCCGGCACGCGCCGCGGCTCGTACTTCGGCTACAACTTCGCGGACCAGCGCCGCCTCACGGCGGACCAGGCGGTCGACCGCTTCATCGTGGGCGCGAACGGCAACTACACGCCGCTCTCGTGGCTGCGCCTGAACGGCAACGCCGGCCTCGACTTCTTCGCCCGGTACGACCGCCAGACGACGGAGCCGAACTACTTCCCGCTGTCGTCCACGTACACGCTGGGCTTCCGCGACGCGTACCGCGCCAACAACTACCAGTACACGGCCAACGCGTCGGCGGTCGGCACCTTCGACCTCACGCCGAACGTCGTCTCGACCACCACGCTGGGCGGCAGCTTCCAGCGCTCGCTGTTCGAGCAGATCAACTGCTTCGGCGCCGGCATCCCGGGCGGCACCCGCTCCTGCGCGGCGACCACCAGCCTCTTCGCGGTGAGCGAGAGCTACACGGACGCCCGCACGCTGGGCGCCTTCGCCCGCCAGGAGTTCGCCATCAACGACCGCCTGTTCGTGGCCGCCAGCCTTCGCGCGGACAACAACAGCGGCCTGGTGTCGGGGCTGATCTACTACCCGTCGGCCAACGCTTCGTGGGTGCTCTCGGACGAGCCCTTCTTCCCGGAGATCGGCTTCCTCAACCAGCTTCGCCTCCGCATCGCGGCCGGCCAGTCGGGCCAGCGCCCCGGGTTCGGGCAGGCCGAGACGTTCTTCGGCTCGCGCGTGGTGCAGAGCGGCAACCTCGAGCTTCCGTCGCTGATCCTTACCAGCACGGGCAACCCGAACCTGAAGCCCGAGCGTACCACCGAGTACGAGGGCGGCTTCGACATCGGCCTGTTCGGCGACCGCATCTCGGCCGACTACACGTACTTCACGCGCCGCTCGGAAGACGCGCTCATCGCGCGCAACCTTCCGCCGTCCGCCGGCCTCACGGGCTCGGTGTTCGAGAACCTGGGCAGCGTCCGCAACTGGGGCCAGGAGCTGGGCCTTTCCGCCCGCATCCTCGAGCGCGACAACTTCCGCTTCAACGCGCGCCTTACCGCCACCACGCTCCGCAACGAGATCGAGGAGCTGGGTGAGGGGATCGCTCCGATCTCCTTCAACCGCGGTGCGCAGGCCCACCGTGAGGGGTACGCCACGGGTGCGTTCTACGCGCTTCCGTACACGTACAACGACGCCAACGGCGACGGCAAGCTGTCGCGCTCCGAGGTGAAGGTGGACTCGTCGCGCTTCCTGGTGGTGCCCACCACGAGCTCGAGCCGCCTGGCGCAGGGCTTCTCCCGCGACACGCTGGCGCAGACCCTGATCGGGCCGGCGCTGCCGACGAACACGCAGGGCCTGTCGGGCGAGCTCACGCTGTTCAAGAACCTGACGGTCTCCACGCTGTTCGAGCGCCGCGCGGGCAACAAGCAGCTCGACTACACCACGTACTTCCGCTGCCGCACGCAGGGCCAGACGAGCGCTTCGTTCAGCCAGTGCAGCGCGCTCGGCAACCCGAACGCCACGCTCGAAGAGCAGGCGGCGTACATCGGCGCGCAGTTCCCGGAGTTCGGCGCCACGCCGTTCGGCTACATCCAGGACGCGTCGTTCGTGAAGTGGCGCGAGCTGTCGATCCGCCTGGGCGTGCCCGAGGCGCTGGCCGGCCGCTTCACCGGGCTGCGCGGCGCGTCGGTCTCGCTCGCGGGCCGCAACCTGAAGACGTGGACGGACTACACCGGTCTCGACCCGGAGATCAACGAGGGCGGCGGTGGCGCTGGCTTCAGCCAGAACGAGTTCAACACGCAGCCGCCGGTCCGTCTGTACCAGCTCCGCTTCGACTTCAACTTCTAACCGGTCGAACCTGATGACGCGATACAACTTCAAGCGGAAGGGGCTTCGGCCCCTTCCCGCCCTCCTCCTCGCCGGTGCGCTCACGCTGCCGATGGCCGCGTGCGACACGGACGAGCTGGTAGCGGTAGAGGATCCGGCACAGCTTCGGCCGGAAGACCTCAACAACGCGGCCGCGGTGCCCGCGCTGGTCAACGGAGCCTTCCGCCAGTTCGTGGGCGGCTACAGCGGCTTCGGCGACGACTCGTTCCTCTCCTCGTCGGCGGTGATCTCCGACGAAGCGTACTACGGCGACACGTTCACCACCCGCGAGGCTGCCGACAAGCGCAACCTGCAGGCGCCGGTGCTGACGAACATCTCGGACCCGGCGTTCAACCGGCTCCAGCAGGCCCGCTTCAACGCGCGCCGCGCCTTTGCGGTGGTGGAGCAGTTCACCCTGCCGGCCACGGCGGCGGCGGACTCCATCTCGCGTGCCCGCCTCCGCTCCATCGAGGCGTACGTGTACGTCACGCTGAGCGAGGGCTGGTGCGGCGCGGTGCCGTTCAGCCGGATTCCGGACACGGGCCCCATCGACCCGACGGACATCCAGGGCGGCACGCCGCTCACCACGCCGCAGATGAACGACACGGCGGTGGCGCGCTTCAACGAGGCGCTGGTGTTCGCTCCCACGTACCCGGCGACCGCTTCGGCGACGTCGGCGATCGCCAACGAGCGCCGTCTGGCCTCCATCGGCAAGGCGCGCGCGCTGCTCAACCTCGGCAAGTACGCCGAGGCTGCCGCCGCGGTGCCGGCGTCGATCGTGCCCACGGGCTACGTGTTCCGCCTGGAGCACTCGGCCAACGTGGCCGCCGAGAACAACCCGATGTTCCAGCTTGAAGGGAACGGCCGCTACGGCGTGTCGAACCTGGAAGGCGGCCAGGTCAGCGCGACCGTGGCCTTCCGGCCGGACGCCGGAAGCCCGCAGCCCACGGGAACGGGCAACCTTTCGACGCTGCCGGCCACCACGGCGACGGACGCCGAGGGTATCGCGTTCCGCGGCCTGATGGACCCGCGGGTGCCGTACCAGGGGCGTGCGGCGGCCAACTTCGCCTGCTTCTCCGGCACGATCACCTGCTGGATCAACAACAACTACCCGACCAACGACTCGGACGTGCCCCTTGCGTCCGGCGTCGAGGCCCGCCTGATCGAGGCGGAGGCGGCGCTCTTCGCGGGCCGTTCGGACGAGATGCTGGCGATCCTCAACAACCTGCGCTCGCAGGTGGCGACGCTGCTTCCCATCCTGTACCGGGACCAGCGCCAGCAGTTCGGGACCACCGTGTTCGCGTCGCCGACGCTGGCGCCGCTGACGGACCCGGGCACCCCCGAGGCCCGCCGCGCGATGCTGTTCCAGGAGCGCGCGCTGTGGCTGTACAACACGGGCCACCGCCAGGGCGACCTGCGCCGGCTGATCCGCGTGTACGGCATCAAGACCCCGGTCTTCCCGACCGGAACGCACTTCCGCGGCGGCACCTACGGGAACGACGTGGCGTACCCGGTTCCGTTCGACGAGCAGAACAACACCAACTACAGCGCGAGCGCTTGCGTCACCACCCAGCCGTAACGGGCGGTCCGCAGCACGCTAGGTAGAAGGTTCGAGACGAAGGGGGTGCCGGGGGATCGGCACCCCCTTCGTGCGGATCGGGGGGGGCTCACACAGAGGCACAGAGGCACAGACGAAGCTGGACCCGCTTTCTCCGCGCCTCCGCGTACAAACCGTTTTTGCATTTTGGGGACAGAAACTGCCGAGCTCACACGTTCTACTCGGGATGGGGGCGAATCTCGGCGACCCGCTGGCGCAGCTCGCCGAGGCGGTGAGGGCGCTGGGCGGGGCCGTGCAGGTGGAAGCGGTGTCGTCCGTGTTCCGCACGGAGCCGGTGGGGTTCCGCGACCAGCCCGATTTCTACAACCTGGTGGTGGCGGGCAGCACCCGCCTGCCGCCCGATGAAGTGCTGCGCGCCGTGCAGGCGGTGGAGGCGCGGCTGGGGCGGGTACGCACCTTCCGCGACGCGCCGCGCACCATCGACGTGGACGTGCTGGCGTACGGGGACCGGGTGATCCACACCCCGGCGCTCACCGTGCCCCACCCGGGGATCGCGACGCGCGGGTTCGTGCTCCACCCGCTGGCCGAGATCGCCCCGGGCTGGCGGCACCCCGTGCTGGGGAAGACGGCCCTCCAGCTTCTCGCCGCCGCCGTGGGGCTGGAGCGGGTGGAGCGCGTGGGCCCGCTCACCCCGCCCGGGTGACGAAGTGCTTGCAGTGAAGCGTATCTGGCGCTAACTCTGGAGCAGCTCGCGCGCGCGGGCCATCCCTCCGCTTTCCGTATCCCCCACGACCCGGGACACCCCGTCCCGGGCCGGGACCCCAGGCCCGGAGCAGACCCATGCGTTCCCTCTGCCGGCTCGTTCTCGCAGCTCTCCTCGCGGCCCCGGCGCCGCTGCTCGCGCAGACCGTGGAAGGGCGCGTCATCGACCGCGCGACCGACCGCCCCATCCCCGAAGTGGCGGTGACCGTGCTCAACGGCTCCGGCCGCGTGGTGGCGCGCACCCTCGCGGACACCGCGGGGCACTTCGTCCTGGAGGTGCGGGCGCCGGGCAGCTACCGGCTGCGCGGGGAGCGGATCGGGTACCGCGCCGTCACCACCGCCGTGTTCGCGCTGGCCCCGCGCGAGGCGCTGCAGGCGGACCTTCACCTTTCCGCCGGCGCCGTGGACCTGGAGCCGCTCACCATCCGCAGCCGTCCCGAGGCGCCCCGCAGCCGGTACCTGGAGGCGGCGGGGTTCTACGACCGCGAGCGGAACGCGCCCGGCACCTTCATGCGCCGCGAGGCCGTGCAGCAGGGAAACCGCAACCGGATGTCGGACGTGCTGGCCCTGCTCCCGGGGGTGCGGCGCGCCACGGTGCAGGGGCGCCCCGCCATCACCCTGGGGCGCTCGGGGGGCGGGCTGGTGTGTCCGCCCGCGGTGTTCGTGGACGGGCAGCCGCTCATCCGGCCCGAGGCCATCGACGACATCATCCACGTGGCCGCCATCGAGGCGCTGGAGGTGTACCGCGGCCCCAGCCAGACCCCGGCGCGCTTCGCGGGGTCGCAGGGGTGCGGGGTGGTGGTGATCTGGACGCAGCAACGGATCTAGGCTCACACAGGGGCACGGAGGCACACAGAGGCCGCCGTGCCGCCGCTTTTCGCATCCTTCCGCCGGTGCCCCATGAAGCTGTTGACGTTGATCGTTCTGTCGCTCGCGTTCCCCGCCGCGCTGCAGGCGCAGTCCATCCAGGGGCGCGTGGTGGACGCCGCCTCGGGCGAGGCGGTGCCGGAGGCCAGCGTGATCGTGGAAGGGGGAGCGCAGCGGCATACGGTGCGGGCGCGGACGGGAGCCGACGGGGGGTTCTCGCTGGCGCTGCGCGGGGCGGGGAGCTACCGGGTGCGGGTGGAGCGCACGGGGTACCAGCCCGCGACCTCGCAGGAGGTGGCGATGGCCGCGGGCGAGGCGCTGCAGGTGGAGCTCAAGATCTCCACGCAGCCGGTGACGCTGGCTCCGCTCACGGTGGTCGCGCGGCAGGCGGTGCCCCGCGTGGCCTCGCTGGAGACGTCCGGCTTCTACGACCGCGAGAAGCGCGGGCACGGCCGCTTCTTCAAGCGCGACCACTTCGAGAAGCGGCGGGGGAACCGGCTCGTCACCATCCTGGACGAGGTGCCCGGGGTGCGCATCTTTCGCGACCGCCAGGGGAACGAGTACGTCACCTTTGACCGCGCGCAATCCAACGGCGCGTTTTCGCGCACCCAGCGCGGCGAGGCCGAGATGTGCCAGCCCATCTTCTTCATGGACGGCACCCGCGTCTCCACCGGCGGGGGCGGGCGCGGCGGGGTGACGCTGAACGACCTGGTGGAGCCGGAGCGGATCGAGGCCGTGGAGGTGTACGCCAGCGTGGCGCAGCTCCCCGCGGAGTTCAACGCCAGCGATGCGTCGTGCGGCGTCATCGTGATCTGGACGCGCCACGGGAGCTGACCGCCGCGCCGGTTTCCGGCGGCGGATGAAGGGCGTGGAGGCACGGAGACAGCACGTCTCCGTGCCTTTCGTCTACTTGCCGCCGAGCGGCGCGGGAGTTGCTTTGCGGTGGCCCGCACGCACTTGCCCCGGGCGGGGCAACCCACTAACTCTGTGACCTGTCCCTTGGCGCACCGCACCGCATCCCCTGAAGAGCTCACCGTAGGGGTAGAGGAAGAGTACCAGCTCGTGGACCCGGTGACGGGGGAGCTGCGAGGCCGCTCCCGCTACGTGATCGCCGCGGACTGGACGGACGAGCTGAAGGCGGAGATGCAGCAGCACACGGTGGAGGTGGAGACCCGCGTGTGCGAGGGGACGCGCTGCGTGCGCGACGACCTGGCGCGGCTGCGGCTGCAGGCGGCGGTGGCGGCGGAGGCCGCAGGGGTGCGCGTGGTGGCGGCCGGGGTTCACCCGTTCAGCCCCGCCGAGGGGTACGCCTTCACGGCGGACCCCGTGTACCAGGAGATCCGGGCCGAGTACCGCGCCCTGGCCGAGACGCAGGCCATCTTCGGGATGCACGTGCACGTGGGGGTGCCCCCCTGGGTGGACCGTGTGCGCGTGGCGAACGTGGCCCGCCTCTACCTCCCGTACCTCCTCGCCCTCACCGCCAGCTCGCCCTGGTACGGCGGGGCGGACACGGGGTACGCCTCGTACCGCTCCCTCATCTGGCGCCGCTGGCCGCGCTCCGGCCCGCCGCCGCGCCTGGAGGGGACGGAGGAGATGGAGAAGCTGATGGGGTGGCTGCGGGAAACGGGGTGCATCGACGGGCCGGGGCGGGTGTACTGGGACCTGCGGCCGCACCACAAGTACCCCACGGTGGAGTTCCGCGTCACCGACGTCACGCCCCGGCTGGAAGACGCGGTGGCCGCCGCGGCGCTGGCCCGGGCCATCGTGGCCGGCGTGGTGGACGGCACGCTCACCGAGCCGGACCATTCGGCGCCCGTGCTGCAGGCGCTGCTGGGCGAGAACGCGTGGCGAGCCTCGCGCGACGGCACCGAGGCGGAGTTCGTGGACCTGTGGTCGCCCACGCCGCGCGCGGAGCCCGCGCGCGAAGCGGTGGGGAGGCTGGCGGACCGGCTTTCCGGCCACGCGGAGCGGCTGGGCGACGGCGAAGACCTGGCGCACGTGGCCGAGGTGCTGAGCCGGGGGTGCGCCGCGCACGCCATACGGCGCAAGGCGGCGGAGGTGCACAACGATCCCGCGGCGCTGGTACGGTGGATCGCGGACGAAACGGTGCTGGGGGTGGGGCTGGACCGCCGCGCCTCGCAGCGAGCGGAGGACACGAGATGAGCACGAAGCAGCGGATCGCGGTCAACCTTCCCGACAAGCAGCAGGGATACGAGATCCTGGTGGGGACGGGCACCTTTGGCTCCATCGCCACCATCCTCTCCAAGTTCTGCCCCGCGCAGCGCTACGCGGTGGTGACCGACGACCGCGTGGCCGAGCTGTACGCGGTGCGCCTGTCGCGGATGCTCCACGCCGCCGGCTACCGCACCGACGTGTTCGCCTTCACCGCCGGCGAGCCGCGCAAGACGCGCGAGACGTGGGCGCTGGTGTGCGACGCCATGATGGAGGCCGGTCTGGGGCGCGACTGCGCGGTGCTCGCCTTCGGCGGCGGGGTGCCGGGCGACCTGGGCGGCTTCGTGGCGGCCACCTACATGCGCGGCCTTCCGCTGGTGCAGGTGCCCACCTCGCTGCTGGCGATGATCGACTCGTCGGTCGGCGGCAAGACGGGGGTGGACACGCCGGCGGGGAAGAACCTGATGGGCGCCTTCCACCAGCCCCGCTGCGTCATCATCGACCCGGACCTGCTCGCCACCCTCCCGGACGAGCACCTGCGCGCCGGGCTGGCCGAGGCGGTGAAGCACGGCGCCATCGCGGACCCGGAGTACCTGGAGTGGATCGAGGAATCGGCCCCGCGCCTGCTGGCCCGCGACATGGACGCGCTGTGCAGGCTCATCGTGAGGTCGGTGGAGATCAAGGCGGAGATCGTGCAGCGCGACGAGCGCGAGGCGGGCCCCCGCAAGCTCCTCAACTTCGGCCACACGCTGGGGCACGCGGTGGAGTCGCTCTCCGGCTACCAGCTCCTCCACGGCGAGGCGGTGGCCATCGGGATGGTGGAGGAGGCGCGCCTGGGCGAGCGCATCGGCGTGACGGCGCAGGGCACGGCCACGCGGCTGCGCCGGGTGCTCACGCAGCTCGGGCTCCCCACCTCCATCCCGCTGGAGTTCAGCTCCACCGACGTGATCGGGTGGACGCGCAGCGACAAGAAGGCGCGCAACGGGCGGGTGGAGTACGCGCTGATCGAAGGGGTGGGCGTGCCCGCCGCGCGGGACGGGCGCTGGGGCGCGCCGGTGGCGGACGAGACGGTGGCGCAGGTGCTGGCCGCCGGCGGCCGGGGCTGAGGTGAGCGACGAGCGCCCGGCCGCGCCGCCGCGCCGCTGGTCCGAGCACACGGTGCTGGCGGACGAGGCGGGGAGCACCGTGCAGGAGATCCTCACCGGGCGGATGGGGATCTCGCGGCGCATGATCCAGCGGCTCACGCGCGGGCGCGGCATCCTGGTGAACCGCAAGCCTGGCTTCCTGGCCCGCAAGGTCCGCGCGGGCGACGTGGTGGCGGCGCGCCTGGCCGAGCACGAGGAGTACGGCGTGGAGCCGGTGGAGATGGAGCTGCGCGTGGTGCACGAGGACCGCGACGTGCTGGTGCTGGACAAGCCCGCCTCGGTGCTGGTGCACCCCACCTCGCCCGAGCACACGCGCACGCTGGCGCACGGCATCGCCTACCACTTCCAGCGGCAGGGGATCGCCGTGCGGGTGCGCCCCGTGCACCGCATCGACCGCGACACCAGCGGCCTGCTGATGGTGGCCAAGAGCGGCTTCGCGCACCAGCACCTGGACCGGCAGCTCCGCGAGCGCACGCTGCGGCGCGAGTACCTGGCCGTGGTGCGCGGCGACGTTGCCGACGCCGAGGGGATGATCGAGGCGCCCATCGGCAAGCACCCCCAGAACCCCAGCCTGCGCTCCGTGCGCCCGGGCGGCGAAGAGGCCCGCACCCGCTTCCGCGTGCGCGAGCGGCTGGAGGGCGCCACCCTGCTGGAGCTGGAGCTGGACACGGGGCGCACCCACCAGATCCGCGTGCACATGGCGCACCTGGGGCACCCCGTGCTGGGCGACCGCGCGTACGGCGGGGCCGCGCCCGCGCTGATCCGCCGGCAGGCGCTCCACGCCTGGAGGCTCTCGTGCCAGCACCCCGCCACGGGAGAGCGGATGGCGTTCGAAGCCCCCCTCCCGCCGGACATCGAGGATCTCCTCGCACGGTTGCGGGGGGGGCGTGGGTCCTGAGTCCTGAGTCCTGAGTCCTGAGTCCTGAGTCCTGAGTCCTAAGTCCTAAGTCCTAAGTGCCTGATGGACCGCAGTTTGGGACTCATAGGGAATCCGGGAGAATCGGTGCGTGTCGTCGCCGGGCGGTTGAAACCGCTGCAACGACTACACGAAGTCCCCCTGCGGGGACTACTGGTCTTCTGTTCGGGCCGAAGGCCCAGTCCGCGCAGGCGGACTTCGTGTGGTTGTTGCAGCGAATTCATTCGCCCGCAACCGCAGCACGCGCCCCGTCCAGATCAGGACCCAGGACTGCTATACGCAGGTTCTCGCCCGCCGTTTTCACGCGTGCGCCGGTCCTGGCGCCGCCTCTTTTCCGCCGCCAAATCGGGGGTCCAATGATCCGTACGCTGTCTTCCGCAGCCCTTCTCGCCATGCTTGCCGCATGCGCCACCGCGGGCGCCGGCACCGGCGGGTCGGCGCCGCCCGAGCGCACCACCACCATGGTGACGACCACCACCTCCACCGGGCAGACGGTCACCACGCCGGTGACCACCTACTCCGATGTGGGGCTGGCGCCGGTCGCGATCGCGGGGACGCCCGACAACGTGTTCAGGGTGCTGCCGGAGGCGTACCGCGCCGTGGGCATCGAGCTGGTGACCTCGGATCCGCCCAACCGCACCGGCGGGAACACGCAGATCCGCGTGCGCCGCAACCTGGGCCGCGCGCCGCTCTCCAGCTACCTGGACTGCGGCACCTCCGGCCTCAGCGGGCCCGCCGCCGACGCGTACCCCGTGCGCCTGTCGGTGGTGAGCACCGTGATCCCGTCCGGCAGCACGAGCCAGCTTCGCACCGTGGTGCGCGGCGCGTACGCTACGGCGGAGCAGAGCGGCACCACCCCGTGCAACACCACGGGCGCGCTGGAGGCGGCCATCGCCCGCGCGGTGCAGCTCGCGCTGGTGCAGGGCTGAGCGGCGGGTGAGATCCATTCTGACGGCTGGGCTGCTGGCGCTGGGGGCGTGCGCGCCGTCCGGGAGCGGCGCGGCGGAGCCCACGGCCGCCCCGGGGCCGCGGGTGCCGGGCGACCGGTGGCTGGCGGAGACGCCGGACACGCGCGCCGAGCGGGCCGTGTCCGAGGTCATCCCGCTGACGGCGGACGAGGTGTACGCGCTGCTCCCCGCGGCCTACGCGGCGGTGGGGATCGAGGTGGCGAGCGCGAGCGCCGCCGAGCGGAAGCTGGGGAACACCTACTTCACCGCCACGCGCCGCCTGGGGCGGCGCCCCGTGTCCGAGTACGTGCGGTGCGCGGACAACCCGATGGGCGGCTCCATGGCGGACACCAAGCCGGTGCGCCTGTCCGTGCTCTCCACCGTTACGCCCATGGACGAGTCCAGCCGGCTCAGCACGCGGGTGCAGGCATCGACCGCCACGGGCGAGCGGGGCGGGGCGCTTCTCTGCAGCAGCACCGGGTTGCTGGAGACGGCGATCGCGCGCGAGGTAAAGCTGAGATTGGTGCGGGGCGGGTAAGGAGAAGCGGGGCTCACACAGAGGCACAGAGGCACGGAGGAAGAACTTCTTCTCCGTGCCTCTGTGGCTTTGCTAGCCCAGCATCTCTTTCATGCGGGCGAAGAAGTTTTCTTTCATTTCTTTCGCTTCCTCCGGGGCCAGGGAGGTGCGGGTCTGGCCGGAGCGGTGCTCCAGCAGCTCCACGGGGATCTCCCTGAGGAAGCGCGAGGGCTGGCGCGGGATGGAGTCGCCGCGCTGGCGGCGGGTGGCGCAGCCGGAAAGGGTGAGGCGGTGGCGCGCGCGGGTGATGCCCACGTAGAAGAGGCGGCGCTCCTCGGCGATGGGGTCGATGCCGTTCTCGTCCGTAACCGCCTGCACGCTGCGGGAGTGGGGGAGGATGTCCTCCTCCAGGCCGATGATGAAGACGTGGGTGAACTCCAGCCCCTTGGCGGCGTGCATGGACATCAGCGTCACCCGGTCCGGCTCGTCGTCCTCCTTGTCCTTGCGGTCGTCTTCCTCGGAGAGGGAGATGCGCTCAAGGAACTCGCGGAGGGCGGGGGGATTCCAGTCGTCCTCCTCGTCCGGGAGGGGCTGCGCCGTCCAGGTGCGCTCCTCGTACACGCCGATGGAGGCCACGAACTCGCGCAGGATGTCCACGCGCACCTCGGCGGCGCGCTCGCTCTTGGCATTGTCCGCGCGCACGGCCTCTTCCAGGCGCAGGCGGCGGATGGCCTCCTTGGCGAAGCCCATCAGCGTGCGCTCGCCCACCTGCCCGGCGGCGATGGCGGCCTCGGTGGCGCGGTACTCAAGCTGGAGCTCCTCCAGCGTCTCCACGAAGTGCCTCACCGGCTCGCGCTGCGCCCGGCTCACCGACTCCACCTCGTCCACCCGGCGCAGCGTCTCCCACAGCGGGCGGCCGGCCTCGCGCGAGGCGTCCACCAGCTTCATCAGCGTGGTGCGCCCGATGCCACGGGTGGGGTAGTTGATGATGCGGCGCAGCGAGCCCTCGTCCGCCGGGTTGATGATGACGCGCAGGTAGGCCACCGCGTCCGCCACCTCCTTGCGGTCGAAGTAGCTCTGGCCGCCGATCACCCGGTACGGGATGTTGGCGGCGCGCAGCGTCTCTTCCACCGGCTTGGCCTGCAGGTTGGTGCGGTAGAGGACGGCGAAGTCGCTCCACTTGAGCTGCTCGTGCCAGCGGCGCACGCCGATCTCGCGCGCCACCATCTCCGCCTCCTGCTCTTCGGCGGAGCGCTGGCCGTTGTCGGTGAACTCCCACAGGTCCACCTTGGGCCCGGGCCCGTTCCCCGTGCGCAGACGCTTGTCGCGCCGCGTGGTGTTGTGGGCGATCACGCCGTTGGCTGCGTCCAGGATGCGCTGCGTGGAGCGGTAGTTCTCCTCCATCACCACGACCTTGCACCCCGGGAACTGGCGCTCGAAGTCAAGGATGTTGCGGACGTCCGCGCCGCGCCAGGCGTAGATGGACTGGTCGTCGTCGCCCACCACGCACAGGTTCTTGAGGGGGCCGCTGAGGAGCCGCGCCATCTCCAACTGCGCGCCGTTGGTGTCCTGGTACTCGTCGATCATCAGGTAGCGCCAGCGCCGCCAGCACTTCTCGCGCACCTCCGCGTCCTCCCGCAGCAGCTTCACGGGGAGCAGCAGGAGGTCGTCGAAGTCGCAGGCGCCGGCGGCGCGCAGCGACGCTTCGTAGCGCGGGTACACAGCCGCGGCCAGCACGGCGTAGTCGTCCGTGCGGTTGCCCCGCAGCCGGCCGGAGGCCACCTCCTGCGCGGCGCCGGCGGGGTCCACCATGCGGTTTTTCCAGTCGCCGATCTGGAAGAGGACCTTCTTGGCGTCGAACGAGTCTTCGCCCGCGGTGGCCACCACGTGCACCTCTTCGGAGATGATGCGCTTGACGAGCTGCGCCTGGTCGCCGGTGGGGTAGATGGCGAAGTCCTTGGGGAGCCCGATGCGCGTGCCGTGGTCGCGCAGCAGCCGCGCGCCCAGCGAGTGGAAGGTGGAGAGGAGGACGCCCTTGGCCTCCTTCCCCACCATCTTGGCCACGCGCTCCCTCATCTCCAGCGCCGCCTTGTTGGTGAAGGTGACGGCCAGGATGCTGCGCGGGTCCACGCCCGTGCGCAGCAGGTGGGCGATGCGGAAGACCAGCGTGCGCGTCTTTCCCGAGCCGGCGCCGGCCAGGATGAGCACGGGCCCCTCGGTGGCCAGCGCGGCTTCGCGCTGCTCGGGATTGAGGTCGCGGAGGTAGTGCGGGAGGTGCTGCAAACGCGGCCCTGCGGTACGGGGAACGGCACTCCAAAACGGGGGCGGAAGATACCCCCGAAGAAGTTCGGAGGGTAGTAGGGGAGGGGGCTCACACAGAGGCAAAGAGGCACAGAGGAAAGAGTTCCTCTGTGTGGCTCCGTGTCTCCGTGTGAGGACTGCGGCTCATGCCTTTGGGAGGAGACGCGAAGACCTCCGCAGTCCCGCCCGGCGGAAGAGATCCTGGAACGCGGCGCGGTCGTAAGCCGGGCGCGTCATCCGGCTGCGCAGACGGTCGATGAGCTGCAGCACGGTCGCCGCATCCTCCTGGATGAGCCTCTCGACGAACCTGTCCGCGGTGATGACCTCGATGCACGCCGCGACGAGCGCCGGGTCGCGGAAGTGCTTGCCGTTGGAGGTCACCAGGTGCGTGGCGCGGGCGGCGAGGGCGCTGGCCGCCACGTGCCGGTCCCCAGGGTGCACCTGAGGGAAATGCGTCTCCAGCTCAGGTGCGGCGGCGACCATCGCCTCGGGGAACGCGTCGTTCATCTTTGCGGCCGTGCGTGCCACCTGGCCCGAGGGGAGCGAATACCTGCGGACCAGGTTGCGTGTCCATTCGTCCTCGATCCGCTGGCTCCAGAACGGATCGAAGCAGTCATCCTCCGCCAGCGTGAGGAGCACGTCTCGCGTGAGCGCGCCGAACAGGGTGTTCGCGTCGAGCAGCGCACGCGGGGGCGGGATGGCTGGCAGGGATCACCTCCTCGTTCGGCGTGGCTTGGCGGGCTCGGCTGCCTGGAGCTCGTACAGGTTCAGCTCCTGGCTCATGTCCACGACCTCGTCGACCAGTTCACGGCGCCGGTCCCGTTCCGCCTTGTACCGGACGAGATCCACGAGCCGAATGCGGCGGTGCGACCCCGCCATCCGCGCGGGAAGACGCCCCGTATCGACCAGCTTGGTGACGTGGGGCCGCGATACTCCCAGCAGTGAGGCGGCCTGAGTCGTCGTCACCTCAGGGGCAGCCGAGACCAGCGCGACTACATGCCCCGCGGACACCTCCTGGAGGAGCGTCGCCACCATGCCGACCACGGAGGGAGGGAGCGCGGCTCGGAACCCGCCTGTCGCACTGACGGTGACGGTCGCTCCCTCCGGCAGCCCGAGAAGGGCCGCGGCGCTGCGCCTGGCGGCCGAACGGTCGATTCCGGTGGCCGCCGGGTCCAGGGCGGCAAGGATCTCGCGGGTGGATTCGGCTTCCGTTGCCATGTTCTCGCTCCTATGCACGTGAGTATCAACCTGGCGAATCTAACCCGAAGCTCATTCCATACGCAACAAACGCAACGTGAGCGCTCCGGGGATCGAGAACGACGGACACTCTGCCCGATCCTTCTCCCTCTGTGCCTCTGTGCCTCTGTGTGAGCCATGCAGTTTGGCCGTTTGACGGCGCCGGGTACGGGCGTGTATGTTTGTCGCGTTCTGGCCCGGTGGCCTTATTCACCCGCACGGAGGATCCATGGCGCTACGCGACCGCTTCGGTGAGCTCACGGTGGCAGACAGCCTCGCGCTGCGTGCCGGCGAGAACCCGCAGCGGACCTTTGTCGCCTTCGGAGACCGCCGGCTGAGCTACGCGCAGGTGGATGCCGGGTCGGACGCGCTGGCCGCCGCCCTCCACGAGCTGGGGGTGGAGGCGGGCGACCGCGTGGCGCTCACCCTCCCAAGCTGGCCCGAGTTCGTGGTGGCGGTGTTCGCGGCCGCCAAGCTGGGCGCCATCATCGTTCCCCTCAATCCCAAGTTCACCACGCCGGAGCTGCAGTACATGCTGCGGCACTCGGAGACGGCCGTGGTGGTTACGGCCGAGAACTGGGACGGGGTGGACTACCTGGCCCGCTACGAGGGCTTCCTCTCCGCCCTGCCGGACCTGCAGTACGTGGTGTCGGTAGGCGAGGAAGACCTGTGGTACGACGACCGGATCCACCAGTTCGAGGACCTGGTCTCCAGCGGCGAGGGGCGCCCGTACCCGCGCCACCCCGGGACGGCGGACGAGCTGTTCGCCATCCTCTACACCTCCGGCACCATGGGGAAGCCCAAGGGGGTGAGCCTCACGCACCGCAACCTCATGGCGACCGCCGCGGCCACGGCGGACGTGGTGGGGGTCACGGTGGACGACGTGGTGGCCGGGGTGGGCTCGCTCTTCAACGCCTTCGGGCTGGGGATGGGCGTGCTGGGGACGCTGGCGGCGGGCGCGTCGCTGGTGCTGCAGGAGCGCGAAGACCCGGAGGAGGCGCTGCGCCTGCTGGAGCGCGAGCGCGTGACGGTGTACCACGGCGTCCCCACCTCCTTCGTGCTGGCGATGCGCGAGCCCTCGCGGGGCGAGCGCGACCTTTCGGCGCTGCGCACGGGCGTGGTGGCCGGGGCGCCGGTGATGGAAGAGGTGGCGGCGCGCATCCGGGCCGAGCTGGTGCCGGGGATCTGCGTGGGGTACGGGCTCACCGAGACGGGTACGCTGGTGAGCGTCACCCGGCCGGACGACCCGGCCTCCAAGCAGCGCACCACCGTGGGGCGCCCGCTGGACGGCACGGAGGTCGTGATCCTGGACGTGGACGGCACCGTTCTCCCCGAAGAGTCGGTGGGGGAGATCGCCGTGCGCGGCCCGGGGGTGATGCGGGGCTACTACCGCCAGCCCGGCGAGACGGCCCAGGTGCTCACCGCCGACGGCTTCTTCACCACCGGCGACCTGGGGATGCTGGACGAGGAGGGCTTCCTCCACATCCTGGGCCGGCGCAAGGAGATGATCATCCGCGGAGGGTTCAACGTGTACCCCCGCGAGGTGGAAGACCGGCTGCACGCCCACCCCGCCGTGCTGGACGTCGCGGTGGTCGGGCTCCCGGACGAGATCCTGGGTGAGATGGCCTGCGCCTGTATCGTCCCCGTCGAGGGGGCGATCGTCACCGGCGGCGAGATCAAGGAGTTCTGCCGCGAGGTGCTCGCGGACTACAAGGTCCCCGACCTGGTCCGCTTCCTCGACAGCTTTCCCATGACGGGAAGTGGCAAGGTGCGGCGCGTGGAGCTCGCGCGCATCATCAGCGCCGGCGAATCGAGCCGACGACCATGAGCGCGCCGCACGCCCTCCCGTCGCCCTGAACCGACCGAGACCCCTCCCACCGTCTCCCCGCCCGCCCATCCAGCGGTCGCGCGGGGAGAGGCGGAGGGGTTTCGTCGCATCCAACGACGAACGACGGATTATCAACCGAATGAACAACCCTTACAGCATGCGGGGCCCGCAGGGACCGCAGAACAACATGCAGCCGCCCACGCGCAGCGCGGCGCTGCTGATCGACTTCGACAACGTGACGGTGGGCGCGCACGGCGACCTGGGGCGCGAGCTGCAGACGCTGCTCAACAACGAGGTGTTCCGCGGCAAGATCGCCGTGCGGCGCGCCTACGGCGACTGGCGGCGCTATCCCAACTACGTGGTGCCGCTCACCGAGGCGAACATCGACATGATCTGGGCCCCGTCGTGGGGCTCGGCCAAGAAGAACACGACGGACCTGCGCATGGCGATGGACGCGATGGAGCTCTGCTTCACGCGGCCAGACATGGGCACCTTCATCCTGCTGACCGGCGACTCCGACTTCTCGAGCTGCGTGATGAAGCTCAAGGAGCACGGCAAGTACGTGATCGGCGTGGGGATGCGGGAGTCGGCCAGCGACCTGATCGTCAAGAACTGCGACGAGTACTACTCGTACCACGCCCTCACCGGCCTCTCTCGCGCCGTGGTGGGCGAGGGCCCCACCGAGGACCCGTGGGTGCTGGTGGGCCGCGCCGCGCGCGTGATGGCCGGCCGCGGCGACTCCATGCGGGTGGACCGCCTCAAGCAGGTGATGATCGAGCTGGACCCCGGCTTCGACGAGAAGGACGCGGGCTTCGGCAAGTTCTCCAAGTTCGTGCAGCGCGCGGGCGACCGCGGCCTGATCCGCCTGCGCCGCGACGACGCGGGGCAGTTCGAGGTGATCCCGGTGGAGGAGGAGGGCGCCACGGGCGGCTTCACCTCGCCGGTGGCTCCGCCGCGCGACCGCGACCGTGAGCGCGGCCGTGGGCGCGACAGGGACCGCGGCAGGGGCCGCGACCGCGAGCGTCCGCGCCCCTCGCGCTTCGCCGAGGGCTCCGAGGGCGCCGCGCAGGGCGAGCCGGATCTGGACTTCTCGGTGGACATCCCGCGCACTCCGGCCACCGAAGAGCCCGCCGCGGCTCCGGCCGCCGCCGCTCCGGCGCCGATCGAGGAGGCTCCGGCCGCCGCGCCCGCCGCTGCCGCTCCGCGCGGCCGTGGACGGGGCCGTGGCCGTGGTGCACCCGCCGGCACGCCGCCGCTCCTTCCGGGGCAGGTGCTGGACCTGACGGAAGTGGCCGGCACCCCGGCGCCCGCCGCGGAAGCTCCGCGCGACGAAGCGCCCGCCGCTGCCAGCGAAACGGCTGCTCCGGCCGAGCTCGCCGCCGAGACGGCGGCTCCCGCGCCTGAGGCCGCCGCGCCGGCCGCCGAGTCTGCCGCACCCGAGGCTGCCGCTCCGGCCGCCGAGGCCGCTGCTCCCGCGACGGCTCCGGCCGGCGGGGGCGACGTGGACCCGCGCCGCAACGCGTACTCGCTGCTCCAGCACGCCGTGCGCGCGCTGGTGCGTGGGCCGGGCCAGGCCGCGCGCGACGGCGACGTCAAGCGCCGCATGCTCGAGATGCAGCCGAGCTTCGACGAGGGGGAGCTGGGCTTCAGCAAGTTCAGCCGCTTCCTGCGCCAGGCGCACGAAGACAACGTGGTCGACATGCGCCAGGCGGGCGAGGGGCGCTTCGAGGTCGCGCTCCCCGCGGGTGGCGGGCGCCTTCCGGCTCCGGTGCTCGCGCCGGCGGCCGAAGGTGCCGCACCCGCCCGCGCCGCCGACACGGCGACGGTGGATGAGGCAGCCGCTCCGGCGGAAGCGCCGCGCGGCCGTGGGCGCGGGCGGGGCAGGGGGCGTGGCGCCGATGCGGGCGCGCCGCCGCTGCTCCCCGGCCAGGTGCCCGGGGATGAGTCCACCGCCGCGGAAGCTCCGGCTCCGCGCACGGAGGAAGTTCCTGCTCCGCGCGCGGAGGAAGCTCCCGCGGCCGCGGCCGAAACCGCGCCGGCGGCTCCTGCCGCTCCGGCGGCTTCCGCACCGGCTGCTGGACGCGGGCGCGGGCGGGGCGGGCGCGGGGTGCCCTCGGGCCCGCCGCCGCTCCTTCCGGGGCAGGTGATCGACGTGCCGGGCCTGGTGACGTCCGCTCCGGCGAGCGAAGCGGCCCACCCCGCCGCGGCGGCTCCGGCCGCCCGGCCGGCGGCGTTCGAGTTCCCGACGGACCGGGACGGAGCGCTGGCGTACCTGGGGAACTACAAGGGCGTGGGGCGGAAGACGGCCGAAGCCATGGTGGATACCTTTGGCGAGAACGTCTTCCGCGCGATGGAGGAAGATCCGGGCGCCGTTCGCCAGCTCCTGGGCGACCGCCGTTCGGGCACCCTCCTGGAGCAGTTTGACGGCGACCCCAACCGCGCGCAGTCCGCTGCGCCGGAACCCGCCGCCGAGGCCCCTGCGGCTGACACGCCCGCCGCCGAAGCGCCCGCTGCCGAGGCTCCGGCCGAAGCACCGGCTGCCGAAGCGGCGAGCGCGGAGGCTCCGGCCGAAGCGCCGACTGCAGACGCACCGGGTGCAGAGGCTCCGGCCGAAGCTCCGGCCGCGGAAGCACCTGCCGCGGATGCAGGCGCCGAGGCAACCGGCGCCGACTCCGGTGCGGAAGAAGGCAGCGGTGCGGCCCGCCGTTCGCGCGGGCGCCGCGGTGGGCGTGGACGCGGGCGCGGGCGCGAGGAAGAGAGCGTCGCCGCGCTGGCGGAGGAGATCGTCGGCGACACGGATCCCACGCTCGTGGGTGACGTGACCGCCACCGCCGCGCCGGCGGAGACGGCCTCGGAGACGGGCGCCGCGCTCGCCGACGAGGTGGTGGGCGACACCGATCCCACGCTGCTGGGGGATGCGGCGACGTCCGCCGAGCCGGTCCGTGCGCGACGCGGGCGGGGACGCGGGCGTGCGCGGGTGGATGCGGAGGAGAGCACCGCGGCGCAGGCCGAGGCCGTGGTGAGCGACACCGATCCCACGCTGCTGGGCACCGCCGTGGTGGCGGAGGCCGCCGCTCCGGCGGAGACACCCGCCACCGGGCGCGGCCGTGGGCGGGGCCGTGCGCGCGCCGCGGAGGCCCCCGCGGCTCCGGCGGCCGAAGCTCCGGCACCGGCGGAGGAGAGCGCTCCGCCCGCCAAGCGCCGCAGCCGTGCGCGCGGCGCGGACCGCACGCCGCCTCCGGGGGAGGAGACTCCGCCGGAAGCGCCCGCCGTCACGCCCCCGGCGCCGGAGAGCGACGCCGAGGGTGCCGCCAAGCGCCGGAGCCGCCGCGGCGGCCGCGGCCGCGGGCGGGGCCGCGCGGGCAACGGCTCGCCGGCGGAGTGATGCCGAGGGATCAGCAAGCGCCGAGCGCCGCGTCCGGGGATTCCCGGGCGCGGCGCTCGGCCGTTGTGGAGCCCGCGCCGCTCCCCCTTTCCTTCTACGACCGCCCGGCGGACGTGGTCGCGCGCGAGCTGCTGGGCGCGCTGATCGTGTCGGAGGCGGGCGGCGCGCGGGTGGTGGGGGAGATCGTGGAGACGGAGGCGTACACGGGGCCGGACGACGAGGCCTCGCACGCGCACATCCGCTTCGGGCGCACGGAGCGTAACGATCCCATGTTCTGCCGCGCGGGAACGGCGTACGTCTACCTGATCTACGGGATGCACTGGTGCATCAACGTGGCGACGGGCGCCGAGGGCTTCCCCGCCGCCGTCCTGGTCCGCGCGGCCCGGCCGCTGGAGGGGATCGAGACCGCGCGCGAGCGGCGCCCCGGCCGTCCCGACGTGGAGCTGATGCGCGGGCCGGGGAAGCTTGCCCGTGCCCTGGGCGTGGACCGCGCCCAGAACCGCGGCCTCATGGACGGCCCGCCCCTCTGGTTTGCCGCGGGCCGCGCCATCCCGGACGGCGAGGTCGCCACCGGGCCGCGCATCGGCATCACCCGCGCCGCGGACGCGCCGCTGCGCTTCTGGCTGCGCGGGAGCGTGTGGGTGTCTGGCAAGCGGTAGTGGCCTCACACAGAGGCACAGAGGCACCGAGAAGGAAACCACTCACGTCCCGCCACTGCCCACCATGAAGATCCTCGTGCGGTTCATCGTCCCGGTGCTGCTGGTGCTGGGCCCGCGCGCCGCCGCCGCCCAGGCGTCCGGCATCCAGGGGCGCGTGGTGGCGGCGGAGACGTCGCGGCCGCTGGCGGGAGCGGCCGTGGTGGCGCGGCTGGGCGCGGATACCGCGGCGGCGGGTAGGGGCGTGGCGGGGGCGGACGGACGCTACCGCATCACCGGGCTTGCGCCGGGGCGCTACGTGGTGCGCGCCAGCCACAGGGGCCGGCAGGCGACGCAGTCCGAACCGGTGACGGTGCCGGCGGGGGGCGGAATGGCGGACGCGGGCGACCTGCGCATGGCCGCCGTGGTGGAGCTGGAGGTGCTGCAGGTGCGCGCCGAGCGGCCGCCGGTGGTCCACGCCGAGGACCGCAACGTGTACAGCATCAAGGACATGCCCGCGGCGGTGGGCGGCGCGGCGGACGTGATGCGCACGCTGCCGGAGCTGGAAGTGGACCTCAACGGCAACATCAAGATGGTGGGGAACCGCCCCGTCACCATCCACATCAACGGCCGCCCCTCGCCGCTGCGGGGCGAGGCGCTCACCGAGTTCATCCGCAACCTCCCCGCCGACCGCATCGACCGCATCGAAGTGATCCCCAACCCGTCCGTGCGGTTCGAGGGCGGCGAAGGGGCCATCGTCAACATCGTGCTGCGCAGGGGAGTGGAGCTGGGGCTGGGCGGCAGCCTTTCGCTGAACGCGGCCACGAGCGGCGGCAACGGCCTCTCGGGGCAGATCGCCTACCAGCGGGGCCCGCTGACGCTCTTCGGCGGGGGGTCGAGCCGCCTGATGAGCTTCGACGACGAGTCGCGCGAGCGGCGCGAGAACCTGCTGGCGGCCCCGGTCACCTTCCTGGACCAGGACCGGCGCACCTCCGGCAACAACTTCCACGGCAGCGCGGACCTCACGGCCGAGCTCGCCGTGGGGAAGATCGAGACGCTGTGGGCCAGCGCCAGCGCGTACCGCGGCGGGTGGGGCAACGAGGGATACTCGCACAACCAGATCCTGGACGCCGCGCAGGCCCCCACGCGCATCTACGACCGGGTGAGCGACTTCGAGGCCGACTTCACGGCCACCGACCTGGCGCTCGGCTTCCGCCGCATCGTGGAGGCGCAGCGGAACGAGCTCTCGGTGGAGGTGCGCAGGAGCGGGTCGGGAGACGAGAACCTCAGCCGCGTGGAGGAGATCACCTCCATGCGCCTCATCGACACGGGCGACCCGCTCTCCGACCTGCGCCTGACGGGCGGCGGCGAGGACCGCACCAGCCTCATGGCCAAGGCCGACTACATGCGCCCGCTGCCGGGGAAGGGCGGCCGCGTGGAGATGGGCGTGCGGAGCAGCCGCGAGGACCAGGAAAACGACCAGACGCTGCGCCTGTTCGCCCCCTTCGACGCGCTCGATCCCAGCCAGGTTACGGACGTGTCGTACCGCTTTCTGCAGACGCAGCACGCCGCCTACACCAACCTGAGCCACAAGATCGGCCGGCTGTCGCTGCAGGGCGGCCTGCGCGCGGAGATGACGCGGCTGGAGCTGGCGCCGCGCATGGAGAACGCGCAGCCGGGCTTCGACCGCGACTTCTTCTCCGTCTTCCCCAGCGCCAACCTCAGCTACGAGATCAAGCCGGGGCGCACCGTGCGGCTCAACTACTCCCGCCGCGTGCGGCGCCCGTGGATCTGGGACCTCAACCCGTACGTCACCCAGAACGACCCGCTGAACGTGCGCCTGGGCAACCCGGACCTCGACCCCGCCGGCACCCACTCGCTGGGGATGGACCTGAGCTGGCGCGCCCGCGCGGTGACGCTGCGCCTGGCGCCCTACTACCGCCGCACGGACAACGAGGTGGAGTACATCCGCACGGTGAGCACCGGGGGCGTGGCCACCACCGTGCCGCGGAACCTGGCGGAGGTGGAGAGCTACGGCACCACCCTGAACGCCTCGCTGAGCCCCGCGTCGTGGGGCAACGCCTCCGCGTCGGTGGGCGCCAGCCACGACGAGCGCGACGCGGGCGAGCTGGGAAGCGCGTACTCGCGCAGCGGGAGCAGCTACTTCTTCACCGCCAACTCCACGCTGCAGCCGGGGCGGGGATGGGGAGTGCAGGGCTCGGTGCGGCTCAACTCGCCGCGCGAGTCGGTGCAGGGGCGCTACTCCACCACGCCGTGGACGGAGCTCGGCGTCCGCAAGGAGCTGTTCAACCGCAAGGCGTCGATGAACCTGCGCTTCACCGACCCGCTGGACATCTACCGCACCCGCTTCACATCGCGCGACCCCAGCTTCGCGGGCACGTCGCAGAGCCGCTCGTCGTGGGGCGGGCGCAGCGCCAGCCTGAGCCTCACCTACCGCTTCGGCCGCACGCCGCAGCGCAAGAGCACCCAGTCCGAGGGTCCGGCGACCGGAGGCGGGACGCCTCCCTGAACGAACGTCTTCTCTGTGCCTCTGTGCCTCTGTGTGAGCCCCGTTCTTATCCGCGCATGACCGCGGCGGCGGACTCGTGGAGAAGGCCGTTGGTGGCGAGGGCGGGGGTCCAGGAACCCACGGGGGAGCCGTCGAACTGGGTGAAGCGGCCGCCGGCCTCGCTCACGATCACGTCCATGGGCGCGTAGTCCCAGTACGAGCCGGAGATGGGGTCGCAGAGGAGGTCCACGCGCCCCGTCGCCACCAGGAAGTAGCCGTAGCCGTCGCCCCAGGTGCGGGCGAAGCGGGTGCCGCGCAGCAGGCGGTCGAAGCCGGCGCGGTGCTCGTCCGTGGAGTGGTCGCGCCAGTACTCGAAGCCGCTCGTGACGAGACGCGCATCGCTCAGCTCCGCGCACCCGGAGACGCGGGAAGGGCGGCCGTTGAGCCAGGCTCCCGCGCCCCGCGCCGCCACCAGCGACTCACCCAGCACGGGGAGGTGGCAGCATCCGAGCGTCGGCGTCCCCTCCTCCTCCAGGGTGATGAGCACGGCGTAGAGCGGCACGGCCGAGCTGAACGAGCGCGTGCCGTCGATGGGGTCCACGATCCACCGCCGCCCGCTCCGCGATGAGACGTCCTCCCCCTCCTCACCCACGATGCCGTCCTCGGGGAACGCGTCGCGCAGCACGCCGCGGATGTACTCCTCCGCCGCCCGGTCCGCCACCGTCACCTCGCTGCCGTCGCCCTTGAACTCCACGGCGGCGCGCCCGAAGTGCTCCAGAGTGATCTTGCCCGCCTCCGTCGCCGTGCGCACGGCGAAATCCATCAGGTTGTCGCGGTCCATCTCTCTGTGCCTCTGTGTGGGATTGCTGTTCAGAACGGCGGCTCTTCCACCAGGGGAGAGCCGCCGATGTGCACGATGCGTGCGGTGTCGCCCCGCCGGCCGGGCGGGACCAGGGCCAGCGCGTCGGCGGCGGCGAGGGAGCTGGAGACGCCGGAGCTCTGCGAGCCGGTGAGGCGCGCCGAGAGGGTGCCGTCCGCCTCGCGGCGCGTGGCGACGCGGGGGAAGTGCATCAGGTCGCCGCGCACCGGGTAGGGGTCGCGCAGCACGGCGGGGTGCGCGGGGGCGAAGATGCGCGCGCGCCCGCACATGCGCAGCAGGGCGGGGCGCACGAAGAGCTCAAAGGTCACACCGGTGGAGACCGGGTTGCCGGGAAGGCCGAACCAGGGGATGCCCCCCAGCGCGCCCACCCTCCCGAACGCCATCGCCGAGCCCGGCCGGATGCGCACGCGCCAGAAGCTCACCTCGGTGTCCAGCTCCGCCATCACGCGCCGCACGTGGTCGTGCTCGCCCACGCTGATGCCGGCAGTGGTGATGAGCGCGTCGCAGCCGCGCGCCTCCTCCAGCCGCGCGCGGAGCGCCTCCGGGTCGTCGGGGGCGATGCCCAGCACGCGCGCCTCCAGCCCCGCCTCCGCCAGCGCCGCGGCCAGCGAGTAGCTGTTGGAGGATACGATGCGGCGCCCCGCCTCCACCTCCGCGAAGCCGTCGACGGTCACCAGCTCGTCGCCGGAGGCCACGACGGCCACCACGGGGCGCCGCACCACGCGCAGCCGCGCCCTCCCCAGCGACGCCGCCACGCCGATCTCACCCGCGCGCAGCACGGCACCCGCGCGCAGCACCACGCTGCCGCGCGTAACGTCCTCGCCGCGGGGGCGCACGTTGCGGCCCGCGTCCGCGTCGGAGAGGATGGCGACGCGCCCCTCGGCCGTACCGATGCCGGAGCCGCCGTCGGTGTGCTCCACGCGCACCACGCCGTCCGCGCCGGAGGGTACGGGCGCGCCGGTCATGATGCGGATGGTCTCGCCGGGGCCCACGGGACGCGAGGCGAAGCGGCCCGCCGGCACGTCGTCCACCACGCGCAGCGTCACCGGCGACTCGGGCGACGCGCCGCGCACGTCCCGCGCGCGCACGGCGAACCCGTCCATGGCGCTGTTGTCCCAGGGCGGCAGGTCCACCGTGGCCGCCACGTCCTCGGCCAGCACGGAGCCGAGCGCCTCCAGCAGCGGGCGCTCCTCGGCGCCCAGCGGGGCCACGCCATCCACCATCGCCCGCAGCGCCTGGGAGGCGGAGATCCAGTCCGCGGCGCGCTCAGCGCTCATCGCGCCGGATGATGTGGGAGGCGACGAGGCGCGCGACGGCGGCCACGTGCGCGCCGCCCTGCTCCAGGGGGATGACGGAGCACCCCGCCGACGCGGCGCGCGACTGCAGGCCGATGTCGTCGGTCACGTACGCGACCAGGCCGGCGGCGTCGGCGGGATCGTGGATGGGGTGGGCGTGGACGCCCCGCCGGAACACCTCGATCTTGGGCAGCGCGCCGTGCTTGAAGCCCTCCACCAGCACCACGTGGTAGCCGCGCCCCGCGTAGAAGTCGCGGATCAGCCGCTCCGGGTCCGGCTCGCCGTCGATGCGCAGGGTGAGCGCCACCTTGCCGGTGCCGCACATGATGGAAGCTTCCGCCTCGCCCTCGTTGAAGTGCCGCCAACTGTCGCGCCCCGGCTCGTCGGCCTCGAAGGCGTGGTGCCCGTGCTTGATGGTGGCCACGCGGTACCCGTCGCGCTTGAGCCGCGCGGCAAGCGCCACCAGGAGCGTCGTCTTGCCGCTGTTCTTCTTCCCTACCACGCACACGGCGGGGGGAACGTCAGGCTCCTGCTGCGATCTGCTGGGCACGCTCGTGGTCCGCCGGGGTGTTGACGTTGAGGAAGAGGACCTCAGGATCGCCGCAGAGCTCCACTTCCGCCAGCGGCACGCGCACCGCCGGCACCGTGCGCACGAGCTCGTGCAGCGCCCACGACCCCTCCGCGATCATGTGCTCGGCGGCGGGGAGGCACGACGCGGGGTACCACGCGCAGAGCGGCTCCACCCCCCGCCGCCCGCGGCTCTCGGGCACCACCACCGCGTCGCCCGCCCGCTCCGCGATCCGCCGCAGCAGCGCCGGGGAGGCGAATGGCATGTCGCACGCCACGCAAAGCGCGCCGCGGTGCCCGCGCTCCGCCGCCCAGCGCAGCGCCGTCACGATCCCCCCCAGCGGCCCCACGCCCGCCACCGCGTCCCCCCGCCGCTCCATCCCCAGCTCCGCGAACAGCGCCGGCTCGTTCGCGATCAGCACGATCTCACCGGCGACCGCCCTGAGCGCATCACGCACCCGCTCCACGATCGCCTTCCCCCCGACCGCCGCCAGCGCCTTGGGCGCCCCGAACCGCCGGCTCGCCCCCCCCGCCAGGATCGCTCCGAAGACCCTCTCCGTGTCTCCGTGCCTCTGTGTGAGGTGGGTGCCGGGTACATTGGCGACGCTCGCCGCGCCCCAACGAGCGAATGAATTCGCCGCTGGAACCACGCGAAGTCCCCTGCGGGGACTGTCTGGTCTATTCCCGGTGGAAGGCACAGACCGCGCAGGCGGTCTTCGCGTAGGCCCAGCGGCGAATTCATTCGCTCCTGGGTACGACTCGCGGGTACGGTGGCTCACATCCACCGATCCGGCCGATTACGCACGCGGTCCGCAGTCAAAGCCTCCACGCATCCTCCACGTGCTCCACCTCGGGCTCGCCGCCGCGCACCAGCACCGCGACCGCGTCGAAGCGGTACACGTCGCGCGGGCCGCCGAAGCGCTCGATCCACGCGCCGGCCACCTGCGCGATCTCGCGGCGCTTCCTGGCGGTGATGGCTTCGAGTGGGTGGCCGTAGCCCAGCCCGGCGCGCGTCTTCACCTCCACGAACGCAACGACCTCGCCGCGGCGCGCGACGAGGTCGATTTCCTTGTGCCCGAGCCGGAAGTTGCGGTGAGTCACCGTCCATCCGGCGCGGGCCAGGTGCTGCGCCGCGATCTCTTCACCGCGGTCGCCCAGGGGCTTGTTGGCCACGCTCAGCGCGCGCGGTGCGAACCCACGGCGGTGAGCGGCTCCGCCATCTCCCGCCCGATCGCCTCGGCGATGGTGCCGATCTGCTCCATGAGCGTATCGAACTGGTCCGGGTACAGCGACTGCGCCCCGTCGCTCATGGCGCGCTCCGGGTCCGGGTGCACCTCGATCATCAGCCCGTCCGCGCCGGCGGCGACGGCGGCGCGCGCCATCGGGATCACCTTGGCGCGCAGCCCCGTGCCGTGGCTGGGGTCGGCGATGATGGGGAGGTGCGAGAGCGACTTGACCACCGGGATGGCCGTGAGGTCCAGCAGGTTGCGCGTGTGGGTGTCGAAGCCCTTCACGCCGCGCTCGCACAGGATCACCTGCCCGTTGCCCTCGGCAAGGATGTACTCGGCCGACATCAGCAGGTCCTTGACCGTGGCGGCCATCCCGCGCTTCAGCAGGATGGGCTTCCCCGTGCGGCCGGCGCGGCGGAGCAGCGAGAAGTTCTGCATGTTGCGCGCGCCGATCTGGATCATGTCCGCGTGCTCGGCCACCAGGTCCAGGCTCTCGGCGTCCACGGCTTCGGTGACGATCGCCATCCCCGTCTCTTCGCGGGCGAGGGCCAGCAGGCGCAGCCCCGGCTCGCCCAGGCCCTGGAAGGCGTAGGGCGAGGTGCGCGGCTTGAAGGCGCCGGCGCGCAGGATGGTGGCGCCCGCGTCCCGCAGGCGGCGCGCGATGGCGAGGATCTGCGCCTCGGACTCCACGGCGCACGGGCCGGCCATCACCACCACCTCGTCGCCCCCGATGCGGGTGCCGTTGTCCAGCGTGATGATGGTGGGCTCGTCCCGCCACTCGCGCGACACCTGCTTGTACGGCTGCGACACGTGGATCACCTCCATCACGCCGGGAAGGGACTCCAGGCGGTCGGAGTTCACCTTGCCGTCATTCCCCACCAGGCCGATGGCGGTGCGCTGCTTGCCGGGCATGGGGCGCGCCTCGTACCCCAGCTCCTCCATCGTCCTCACGACGTTCTGGATGTCGTCGGAGGTGGCATCGTGCCTCATCACAACCAGCATGGCCGGCTCAAGAGTTCGGGTGCTCGGAAACAGGGACAGCCCCTGCGGGAAATGTACGTACTGCGGGCGGTTAGGAGAAGTCATGGGGTGCCGATCCGGTGTCCCGGGCGGGGAGGGTGGGAGAGAGGGAGCAGGGGCAGGACGTTTATTAACGCAATCCGCGAGTGAGCCGTGCCGTCGCCGGCCCCGGAAGCCCCGCGCGGCGCTTCGCGAGGTCACGCCGATTCGCAGAGTATGGCGCGAAGAATCGAGCCGCCGGGCGGCCGGAGCCGCTCGTGCCGGAGTCCTTCGCCGCGGCCGCCCGCGGCGCGCGCACGCAGGGGGAGGAGGAGATCGTGTGAACAGATGGTGCGCGGGACAAACAAATGGCTATCGCGCCACACGATTCCGCGCGGGCGGCAGTGCTCGCCGCCCGCGCGGATGGGGTGCTACCAGCGCGAAAAGGTGCCGCGCGCGTCGATGTGGATGAAGGGCCCGTGGGCGCCGTTGTCCACGTACACCCCGGCGCCGCCGGTGAGCTCGGGGTAGCGGGCCTCCACGCGGTCCACGGCGCGCTGCACCACCAGGGCGTCGTCCGTGTCGCGGCGGCCGTCGGCGTTGAGGTCGTCCATGTAGCCGTCGCGGTCGTTGTCCACCCACACGTCCGACGCGTCACCGTACGTGTGGCGGCTGAGCAGCGCGCGGCCGCCCTCGCCCACTCCCTGGATGTTGTACGCCGGCGTGCGGAAGCCGCTCATCACGGCCATGTGCTCCGCCCGTACCCCCATCGCGTTGAGCTCCTGGATCACCAGCTCGAGCTTGTCGATGAGGCGCAGGTCAAGCGCGAGGTACTTGGGCCACACGCCGAACTGGTCCTTGGTGAGGAAGTTGCGCAGCCGGAAGTGGGTGGACACCTGGAGGTCCTGGTTCTCCGGCGTCACCTCGATGAAGCCCGGGGGCGGCGCGTACTCGTCGCTGCGCCCTTCCGTCTCCGTCTCGTAGTTGCCGATGCGGTAGCCGTTCAGGAACCCGGCCCGCTTCTCGGAGAAGGGGACGCGGGCGATGACGCTGAGCTCGCTGACCTCCTGGCGCCACCCGGCGGCGCTCAGCGCCAGCCGGTACACGCCGGGGTCGGCCGGGGCCACCAGCCCCGAGGCCAGCCGCAGCTCGCCGCCCAGCACCCCGGCGCGCGCGGGCCCCACGGGTACCCAGCGGTACGCCACCTCGGCGGGGCGCTCCAGCGTCCACTCCATGGGCAGCCGCAGCGGCCGGCGCGTGTCCGTTACCACCACCCGCAACTGCCCGCTGCGCCCGAAGGCTTCCCCGGCCAGGCGCACCGCCGCGTCCGGCGCGGGCGCGGCGCGCGGCTCGGCCGTGGTCCACGTGACCGGGGCCAGCGAGCGTGCGGCGGGCGACATGCCGAGCGTGGCGGCGGCGAGGGCCGCCGCGAGGGCACGGATCGGAGCGGGCATCGAGGTTCCTGGCGGTGTGGGCGCGTTTCGGGCGGGGCTCGGCGCGGGCCGGGCCTGCCGTGGGTCGCTGAGCGGGCTGCGCAGGAGAATGCGGTGCGGTGGCGCGAGGGGCGCGCGGTGCCGGGTACGGGCCGGTCGCGCACGGGCGGGGAGACGCCCGTGGACGCGGCGCCGGGGTGGCGAAAGCGTCCTGGCGCGGAGTAGATTCGGCGACACGAACCGGAGTGGGGAATAACTTATGCACGTTCCGCCACTCCCGTCAAGTCACCTAATGTTTCCGTCATCCATGCCCCAGAACGACGCCACCGTGCCCCCCCGTTCCCGCGCCGCGCTGGTGATCCTGGACGGCTGGGGGCTGCGCGAGCCCGCACCGGACAACGCGGTGACGGAAGCGGACAATCCCACCTGGCGCCATCTCTGGGCGGAGGGTGCCTACCCGCGCGCCCGGCTCACCACGCACGGCCCGGCCGTGGGGCTGCCGCCGGGGCAGATGGGGAACAGCGAGGTGGGCCACATGAACCTGGGTGCCGGCCGGGTGGTGAGGCAGTCGCTTCAGCGGATCTCGCACGCCATCGAGACGGGGGAGTTCGCGGCCAACGACGCCTTCCTGCGCGTGATGCGCGGGGTGAAGGAGCGCGGGGGCACGCTTCACCTCATCGGGCTGATCGGCCCCGGCGGGGTGCACGCGGTGGACGAGCACCTGCTGGCGCTGTGCGAGCTCGCGGACCGCGAGGCGCTCCCCAGCGTGCGCGTGCACGTGTTCCTGGACGGGCGCGACACGCCGCCGCGCTCGGCGCGCGGCTACCTGGCGGAGCTGTTCGGGCGGGCGGGGGAGCGGGGCGGGTGCCGGGTGGCCACGCTGTGCGGGCGCTACTGGGCCATGGACCGCGACCGCCGCTGGGACCGCGTGGAGCGGGCGTACCGCGCCATGGTGTACGGCGAGGGGCTCCTCATCGACGACCCCATCGAGGCCGTGGGCCAGGCGTACGAGACGGGCGAGACGGACGAGTTCCTCAACCCGCGCGTGCTGGTGGACGCCGCCGGCGCGCCCGCGGGGCTGCTGCGCGACGGCGACGGCGCCATCTTCTTCAACTTCCGCGCGGACCGCGCCCGCCAGCTCTCCCGCGCCCTGGCCGACCCGCACTTCGCCGAGTTCGACCGCGGCCCGGCGCCGCCGCGGGTGGAGCTCGTCACCATGACCCAGTACGACGAGGACTTCCCCCTTCCCGCCGCCTTCCCCCCGGAGCCGCTGACCGACAAGCTGAGCGACGTGCTCGCCGCGCACGGCCTGTCGTCGTTCCGCACGGCGGAGACGGAGAAGTACCCGCACGTCACCTACTTCTTCAACGGCGGCGTGGAAGACCCTCCCCCGGGCGAGGACCGGCGCCTGGTGCAGTCCCCCAAGGTGGCCACCTACGACCTGCAGCCGGAGATGAGCGAGCCGGACGTGGCGCGCGGCCTGGTGGAGGCGATCCGCTCGATGAAGTACGACGTGCTGGTGTGCAACTTCGCCAACCCGGACATGGTGGGCCACACGGGGGTGATGGAGGCGGCGGTGCGCGCGGTGGAGGCGGTGGACGAGGGGCTGGGCCAGGTGCTCGCCGCCTGCCGCGACACGGGCACCACCCTGCTGGTGACCGCCGACCACGGCAACTGCGAGCAGATGTGGGACCCCACCACCAACGGCCCCCACACCGCCCACACCACCAACCCGGTGGGCATCGTCCTGGTGGAGCCCGAAGGCCGCCGCACGGCCGCCGCCCTCCACGACGGCGCCCTCTGCGACGTGGCGCCGACGATCCTCGGAATCATCGGCATTCCGCAGCCCGCCGCGATGACCGGCCGCGATCTGCGGGAAGTGCGTTAGTGCGTGAGTGCGTTAGTGCGTTAGTGCGTGAGTGCGTTGAACTGCAGTTAAGCGCACTCACGCACTACAACGCACTCACGCACTTCTTCATTGCCGCCGAATGGAACAAACCATACCTTCCCGCGCCTATAAGGGCCGTCGCAGCAGACCCAACTCTCGCAGCCATCCAGATGAACCGATTCTCGCGGACCGTACTACCCGCGCTCGCGATCCTCGCCCTGGCCGCCGGCACCGTGCAGGCGCAGAGCGTTCCTTCGCCCTTCCAGTACATCGAGCGCAAGTCGTCGGTGGAGATCCTGGGCGGCTACCTGTTCACCGATCCCACCATCGAGCTCGACTCGCTGCGCTCGGCCGAGTTCGGGGCGCGCTCGGCGCCCATCGTGTCGGCGCGCTACAACCGCCGCTTCGGCGGGCCGCTCTCGGGCGAGGTCACCTTCAGCTTCATTCCCAGCGAGCGCCGGGTGATCTCGGCCGCCGAGGGGCAGGACTCCGTGTTCGAGGAGCCGCTGGAGACGGGCGAGACGGTGAGCGCGCCGCTGCTGATGCTGGAGGGCGGGCTGCGCTTCCACCTCACCGGCGACCGCACCTACCGCGGCTTCGCGCCCTTCCTGGTGGCGACCGGCGGGGCGGTCACGGAGATCGGCGGCACCGAGGCGGCGGAGCGGGTGCTGCCGGAGGACGAGCGGTTCGACTTCGGCCCCGCCTTTGCGGTAGGCGCGGGTGCGGGGCTGGACGTATTCCTCTCGCAGCGCGTGTCGCTGCGCACGGAGCTGAGCTACCGTCTCTGGCGGCTGGGAGTGCCCGAGGGGTTCGCGACCAACCGCAATGCAGACATCGACGTGTGGAAGGGCAACGCCGGCGTGACGGTGGGGGCGGCCTTCCACTTCTGAACCGCACGGAGGGGGCATGGCTGACTTCAACCCGTACGACCTCACGGGGATGACCGACGACGAGATCTACGACGTCGTCGTACAGCATCTCAGCGAGTATCCCGAGCTGGACATGGGGTGGATCACCGTCACCGTCCGCGAGGGGCGCGTCACGCTCTCCGGCCGCGTCTCCAGCGACGGGGAGGTCTCCATCGCCTCGCAGGCGCTGCTGGACGTGGTGGGCGTGGCCGAGCTCAACAACGAGCTGATCGTGGACGAGCTTCACCGCGGCGAGGCCCCGGAAGCGGCGGACGACGCGTACATGCACGACGTGGACGTGGCGGACCAGCAGGGCGATCCCAACCTCCAGTACCAGTCGGATACGGCCGGGCACCTGATGGAGGACCTGGAAGAGCAGACCTACGGCACGCACGACGTGGGGCGGTCGGTGGAAGAGGGGACGGCGTACGAGCCGCCCTACCGCCCGGTGCCGGATGGGTACGGGAACCGGGAAGCTCACTAGACCGATTGGGCTCACACAGAGGCACGGAGGCACAGAGATGACTTCATCTCGGTGCCTCCGTTTCTCTGTTTACGCGTCCTCGCCTTCGGCGCGGGCGGTGGACTGGGGGACCACGTCGCCGTGGGGGGTGTGGGGGAGGTCCGTGCGCACGGTGAGGGAGTTCATCACGCCGTGCACGCCGGGGGTCTCCCAGGCGTCGTCCCAGGCGTAGCGGGCTTCCATGAAGTCGCCCACTTCGCCGGTGAGGGTCACCACGCCGTCTTCCACTGCCACGTTGATGGCGTTGGCGTCTACCCAGCGGTCCTGCTGCAGGCGGGCGCGCACGCCCTGGAGGATGTCGTCGTCGGACGGGTCCTCGTCCATGGCGGCGGAGTAGCCGTAGCCGACGCTGTCCATCCCGCGGTGCTGCGGGGGCTGGTTGTACTCCGGGTGCCGCTGGTACGCTTCCTCGGGCATGAACGGCCCCTGCGCGTACCCGCCGCCGAAGCCACGGTCGTACCCGCGCGGCGCTCCGCCGCCGAAGCCGCGCAGCATCCCCGATCCGCCGCTGCGCGCGCCGAAGTCGCCGTAGCCGGCGTCGTACCCGCCGAAGCTTCCCTCGTACCCGCCGGGGGCGATGCCACCCATGAAGGCGCCGCCGTAGTCCACGTCGTAGCTCCCCATGTCGCCGCCGTAGTCCGCGCCGTACCCGCCGAAGCCGCGCCCGGCGCCCGGCCCGCCGCGGAACCCGCCGTAGTTGCCGGCCTCGTAGTCGCCTCCAAAGGCGCCGCGCTGGTAGTCGCCATAGCCGCCCTGCCCGTATCCGCCCTGGCCACCCTGAGGACGGTATCCGCCGAAGCCGCCCTGGCCGCCGTACCCGCCGAATCCTCCCTGACCGCCGTACGGGCGCTGGCCGCCGTATCCACCCTGGCCGCCGTAGCCACCCTGGCCGCTGTAGCCACCCTGGCCGCCGTATCCGCCCTGGCCACCGTAGCCACCCTGAGCCCCGTAGTTGCCCTGGCTGCCGTACCCGCCAAAGCCGCCCTGGCCGTACCCGGGCCGCGTGTAGCCCGTGCCCCAGCCGCCGGCGAAGCGCTCGTCCTGGCCGGCGAGGTCGTCGGCGTCGCGGCCGTAGCCGGCGGTGGCGCCGCCCTCCGCTCCGATGAAGGTGCCGCCGCCGAAGCCCTGGCCGTATCCGCCCTGGCCGCGCCCCGCGGAGTAGCCGCCGAACGGGCCGGCCTCGCCGCCGTAGCTCCCTACCTCGTCGCCCGCGAAGCTGCGCCCGCCGAACCCGCCCTGGGGGCCGCGAAAGGCTTCCGGGTTGGCGCCGAACTGGTAGTCGTAGCTGCTGCGGTCGATGCCGCGGGCGAATCCGCGCCCGCCGGCGCCCGGCCGGTACCCCCGATCATACCCATCCATCCGTCCACCTCCGTTCGCGGTGCAGGTAGGGCCCGGTCCGCCCGCGCCCCCGTCTTGGACCGCCCGGTGGCGCGCAAGAGCCGTTCCGGGTCCGGAACGAAGAAGAGGGGGAGCGCCGCGCGGGCGCTCCCCCTCTCCTCATCACCGCGCGCTCTGGCTCAGAGCGGGCAGGCCGGGATCAACTGCGTGGGGCTGGTCGGCTGCGACTCGCCGTTGCACTCGTTCGTGTAGCCGCCGCCACCGCTGGGCGCCACGTAGGCGTCGCGCGTCCAGTTCCCCTGGTAGGCGGGGCCGCGGGGGCCGTCCGTGCCGCCGAAGGTGAGCCCGCTGCCCAGCTCGCCCCAGCGGCCGGAGTACTGGATCCACTCCTGCCCCTGCATGGGGGTCGCCTTCTCGCCGATGTTCACCAGCCCGGCGCCCTGGTAGCCGATGTTGCCGCCGCGGCCTCCGCTCCAGGTGTACCAGCGCTGCGTGTCCAGGTCCCAGCACGACTCCTGCCAGCCGTACACGAACGTGGTGTTGCAGCCGTAGAACGATGCGTAGCTGGCGTGCGAGCCGTCGGCCACCCAGACGCGCGGGTGCGTGTCGTCGAGGCGCGCCACGTTGTACCACGGGTGCCATGCCACGTCGTGATGGGCCGAGTAGTAGGCCCCCTCCGGCGTGTAGTCCGAGCGGAGCTTGACGTTGATGTGCTCCCAGTCCGCCTCGTGGTTGAAGCCGCCCGCGAAGTCGTTGTACGCGTAGAAGAACCAGTACTGGATGTTGATGCCGCCGATGTTGTTGCGGTACGCGTGGAAGTACACCTTCCACTCGTCCGGGTTGCGGACGCCCTGGTGCACCCCATCGTCCTTGGGCTGCAGGAAGAAGTGGTTCTCGGCGGCCCAGTCGCGGTTGGAGTAGTAGGTGGCGCCCGAGTGCGAGCAGGCCAGGTACGAAGCCGCCCGCTGGTGCGACTGGCGGGTGATGCTGTACGAGTTGACGTACCCTTCGCTCAACATCTGGTGGTCAGGGCAGTTGTCGTGGTGCATCCGCATGCGGACGCGCGGCAGGTAGTAGTCCATCGTGGCCGGCCACGCCCAGTCGCCCGGGGTGGAGCTCGACCGCTCGATCAGGTTGGGCATGCTGAGCACCGGCGCGTACCGGTTGGCCAGGTCCCACTCGGTGCCGTCGTCGATTCCATCGGAATCCGCGTCCGTGCCCCAGTACTGCACGTTGCGGCTGGGTGCTTCGGGGGTGAGGTCCGCGGGCGCGGTCATGTCCGAGCAGCCGGCCAGCAGCAGGCCGGCCGAAAACAGGTAAACCAGCTTCTTCATTCGGGAAGGCTCCAGATGGGATAAGTTGTTGCGGGGTAACAAATTGTAATTTACGCATATGTTTATGTCAACCGGTCTCCGCTGCCTCTCTCACGCTCCGCGGCAGCGGTACGGAATCCGACTTCATCTCTGTGCCTCCGTGCCTCCGTGTGAGCCGGTCCGTTGAACCTCCACCCCCGTTGTCGGTATATTGCCCCGGGCCGCGCCCCGCCGCCCCATTCGCACCCGCAGTCCAGGCCGCCGTGTCTCGCACCGCACTCGCCCGTACCTACCGTCCGCGCCACTTCCACGAGGTGGCGACGCAGGAGCACGTCTCGCAGACGCTGCGCGCGGCCGTCCAAAAGGACCGGGTGGCGCACGCCTACCTGTTCTGCGGGCCGCGCGGGGTGGGGAAGACCACGCTGGCGCGCGTGCTGGCCATGGCGCTCAACTGCCCCAACCGGGGCGAAGACGGCGAGCCGTGCGGCGAGTGCGACTCGTGCGGGCGCATCTGGGCGGGGCGCACCTCGCTGGACGTGGTGGAGATCGACGCCGCCTCCAACCGCGGCGTGGACGACGCGCGCGACCTGCGCGACCGGGCGATGTACGCCCCGGCCGAGGACCGCTTCAAGATCTACATCATCGACGAAGCGCACATGCTGACGCGCGAGGCGTGGAACGCGCTCCTCAAGATCCTGGAGGAGCCGCCCCCACGCGTCATCTTCGTCTTCGCCACCACCGAGCCGCAGAAGATCCAGCAGGCCGCGCCCCCCATCCTTTCGCGCTGCCAGCGCTTCGACTTCCACCGCATCGCCACGGCGGACCTGGTGGGCCGCCTGCGCGAGGTGCTGAGCGCCGAGGGGATCAGCGCGGGCGACGAGGTGCTCCTCCCCATCGCGCAGAAGGCCGACGGCGGGATGCGCGACGGGCTGTCGCTGCTGGACCAGGTGCTCTCGTTCACCGAGGGGACGCCGACCGCCGAGGACGTGCGGCGCGTGCTTGGGCTGGTGGGGACGGAGGTGTTCCTGGAGCTGTTCACCATCGTGGCGGAGCGCCGCGCGGCGGACGTCTTCCGGTTCGTGGGGAGGATGATGGACGAAGGGTACGACCTGGCCGAGTTCTACCGCGGCCTGGCCGACTTCCTCCGCGCCCTCCTCATCACCCGCCTGGGCGGCGGCGAGGCGGAGTCCGTGCCGCAGTTCCAGCGCGCGGCCGTGGCGGAGGCCGCCGCGCGCTTCTCCCCCGGCGACCTGCTGCGGATGCTCTCGCAGGTGGCCGAGCTGGACGCGGACGGCCGCTTCCGCAAGAGCGGCGAGCAGCGCATCCTCATCGAGCTTCTCCTGCTGCGCTTCGCGTACCTGGAGAGCACGGTGGTGCTGGACGACGTCCTGGCGCTGCTGGGCGGCGCCCCGGCGGGAGGCGCGTCCCGGGGAAACGCGGCGGGCGGGCGGCCGGCCAGTGAGCCCGCCGCCCGCCCTACCCCCGAGCCCGCCCGCCCGCCCGTAGCCGCGCCCCCCGCCGAGCCCGCCCGGCCGGCGCCGTCCGCTGACCTGTCGCGGTCCGCGGCGGCTCCGTCGTCCGCAGATGTCGCCCGGGCTGCGCCGACGCCATCGTCCGCTGACCTCGCGCGGTCCGCGCCGGTGACCTCGTCCGCCGACATCGCACGGCATGCGCCGGTACCCACATCCGCCGACCCCGGACGGTCAGCGGCGGCACCCGTGCCCGCTCCTCGCGCGGAGCTCGCGGCGCCGATGGCGCCGGCCGTCGTGCCGCGTCCTGCCCCGGTACCGGAGCGGCCCGCACCGGAGCCCCGGTCCGCGCCCGAGCAACGGTCCGCGCCGGCCGAGCGCCCGTCGCGCGCGACCCCGCCGTGGGAGCGTGGCGCGGCGGCGGCGGCGACCGCGGCGGCCAATGGGCGCGACGACATGGACTTCGAGCCGATCGCGCTGCCGGACGAGGGGCGCGGCTCGCCGTCCGCGGCGTACGACCTGGAGCCCGCGCCGCTCCCCAGCGAGATGCCCGCGGGGCTGGACCCGGCGCGCGTGAGGCGGGCATGGGCATCGTTGCTGCAGGAGGGCGACGGCGTGCCCGCGGGGATGAGCCTCTTCCTGCGCCCCGCGCGGCTGGCGGTGCAGGGGAGCGAGGTGCGCGTGGAGCTCCCCGCCGGCTCGCCGGTGATGGACCGGCTGGGGAGCGCGTCCGCGCGCAAGCCGCTGGAAGAGGCGATGGGGCGCCGCCTGGGGAGCGACGTGAGGCTCGCGTTCGCCGTGGGCGGGGCCGCCGCGGTGGAGGATTCGGGGGGGAACCGGATCACGGCCGAGAGCGCCCGGCGCGACAAGCTGCGCCGCCTCACCGAGGGGGAACCGACCCTGGCGGCGGCGGTACAAGCGTGGGACCTAGAGCTCGTCGAATGAAGGCGCGTTCCCCGTCGGTGCGGAGTGCATCCGCAGCGGGCGCGGGGAGGGCGCGTTGCATCTTTTCTCCACCCGCGGCGGACGCGAGATGACCAACTTCCAGCAGATCCTCGAAATGGGCCAGCAGGTGCAGGCCCGCCTTTCCCAGCTCCAGGGCGAGCTGGCGCAGAAGACCGTCTCCACCTCCAGCGGCGGCGGGATGGTGACCGCCACCGCGGACGGGCGGGGCCGCATCCGCGCCATCAAGATCGACCCCTCCGTCGTGCAGGCGGGCGACGTGGAGATGCTCGAAGACCTGGTGCTCGCCGCCGTCTCCGAGGCGCAGACGCGCGCGCAGGAGCTGTACGACACCGAGATGCGCCGCGTGTCTGGCGGGCTGTCGCTGCCGTTCCCCTTCCCGGGCGTCTGATTGTCCGTCATCGACGAGCTGGTGGGGGAGTTCGCCCGCCTTCCCGGCATCGGGCGCAAGACGGCGCTGCGCCTGGCCTTCCACCTCCTGAAGGCCCCGGAGGAGGAGGCGCGCAAGCTTTCGCGCGCCATCCAGAGCGTGCGCGAGAAGGTGCGCGCCTGCACCGAGTGCGGCAACCTGACCGAGCAGAGCCCCTGCGAGATCTGCCGCAGCACCCGGCGCGACGGCACCACCCTGTGCGTGGTGGAGGAGGCCAGCGACATCATGGCCATCGAGCGCACGGGCGAGTACCGGGGCCTGTACCACGTCCTCGGCGGGCGCCTGTCGCCGCTGGACGGCGTGGGGCCCGCGGAGCTGAACCTCACCCCGCTGCTGCGCCGCGTGGGCGAGGGAGCGGTGCGCGAGGTGGTGCTGGCCACCAACCCCAGCGTGGAAGGCGAGGCGACCGCGCTGTACCTCAACAAGCTGATCGCGCCGCTGGGCGTGCGCGTCACCCGCATCGCGCGCGGCCTGCCCGTGGGCGGCGACCTGGAGTACGCGGACGGCGTGACCATCGCCGAGGCGCTGAACGGGCGCAGAGAGCTGCAGTAGAAAAGAGGGCTCACACAGAGACACAGAGGCACAGAGATGACTTCATCTCTGTGCCTCTGTGTCTCTGGCCATCCTGACGGCGCGGAGAGGGATGTCGTGTTGGGCGGCCCAATCCTCCCACTCGCGCGCGGTGGACCGGGCGAACACCGCCTGCAGGGCGTCGCGGTCGTCCGCCGGCACGCCCAGGAGCGCCTGGAGCCGCTCCTTGAACCGCGCCTCCAGCGCGGCGAGGGCGATCCAGCCGTCGGCGGTCTCGTACAGGCCGTATTCGGGGCTTCCGCCGCCGAGCAGCGCTCCGGGCGCCGTGAGCCCGTAGCGGAGCGGCGCGAGAATGTCGTCGACGACCTCCGACATCGCGACCACGGTGCGCGCCCCGGGGGATCTCCGGACGAGGAGCGCCAGCGCCTCCGCGACCCCCCGCTCGGCCGTGACCATGTCGGCCAGGAGCGTGGGGGGGAGGAGCGGCGGCCGCACGAGGCCCGCGGACGCCTGGTAGGTAAGGTCGTGGCCCGCCACCTCATCGTCGGGCGCGGCGTGCCCCACGATGGCGAGATGCGAGAGCCGCGGGTTGATCGTTTGGAGCCTGCGCCAGCCGAGCCCGAGGCGGCGGAGCGCCGAGGGGCGGCTGGAGGTGATCAGCAGGTCGGCGCGGCGCAGGTGCGCCAGGAAGCCGTCCGCCGCCGCCCCGTCCTTGAGGTCCAGCTTCAGGACCCGCTGGCCCGCGATCATGGCTCTGTACCACTCCGGGCAGATCGACTCGAACGGGTCGCCCGCCGGCGGCTCCACCTTGGTGACCGTGGCTCCGAGGCCGCGGAGCCGCGCGGCGACGAGGGGACCGGGGAGGTTGGGGGCCAGGTTGAGAACGCGCACGCCGCGGAGGGGCAGTCTTCTGGAAGCACTCATGGATCGTCGTGGGTTGCGGGCGGCGGAGCACGGCGTGCCGGGTGCGAGGAGCGAGGGCTACAGGGCACAGGCGAAGCTCATACCGACGGCTGGTAGAAGAACGACTTCCGGCCGCGGACCCTGCCGTCCTCCAGCACGTACGTGTCCGCGAACTCCACGTCGATGTCGCTGCCGTCGCGGTGGTTGCCCACGAAGCGGCCCCAGCAGGCGCCGTGGGTGTCGTTCACCAGCACGGCCGTCAGCAGGTGGTCGCCGCTCGCGATCACCCGCTCCTCGCGGTAGAACTTCAGCAGCCGCTCGATGCCCAGGAACGGCTCGTAGCCGGGGCGCTCGTACATCACCTCGGGGTGGCAGATCTCGCGCAGGCGCTCGAAGTCGCGCGCGTCGATGGCGCTGAAAAGGTCGTGAACCAGCGTGCCGGTGGCCGGTGCGATGCCCATGATTGCTCCTGGTCTGGATGATGTGGTTACACGAGCGCGTGCGCGGCCGCCTTTTCCCCGGCCGCCGCCCTCGGCCGCACGTGGCTGAGCCAGCCCCAGCGGTCCTCGTCCTGCCCGCGGACGAGGGCGAAGAAGTGCTCCTGGATGTGCGCGGTGACGGGGCCGCGCTTGCCGTCGCCCACCGGCAGCCGGTCCACCGAGCGGATGGGCGTGACCTCGGCGGCGGTACCGGTGAAGAACATCTCGTCCACCACGTACAGCGCCTCGCGGGGGAGCACCTGCTCGCGCACTTCGTAGCCCAGGTGGCGCGCCAGGGTGATGACGGCGTCGCGGGTGATCCCCGGGAGGATGGCGGCGCTGGAGGGCGGCGTGAACAGCACGCCGTCGCGCACCAGGAACAGGTTCTCGGCCGATCCTTCGCTGATGTAGCCGCTGGAGTCCAGCGCGATCCCCTCGGCGAAGCCGTTGGTCCTGGCCTCGCGGCTGATGAGCTGCGACGACAGGTAGGTGCCGCCCGCCTTGGCCATGGTGGGGATGGTGTCCGGCGCCAGCCGCCTCCACGACGACACGCACACGTCCACCCCGTTCTCCAGCCCCTCATCGCCCAGGTACGCGCCCCATTCGAAGGCGCCCACCATCATCTCCACCGGCTTGCCCATCGGGTTGGTGCCCATCTCGCCCAGGCCGAGCCAGGCCAGCGGCCGCAGGTACGCGCCGCGCAGCTCGTTCACGCGGATCACCTCGTGGCAGGCTTCCGTCACCTGCTCGATGCCGAACGGCAGCTCCATCCGGTAGATGCGCGCCGAGTCGGCGAGCCGGCGGACGTGCTCGTGGAGGCGGAAGATGGCCGGCCCCTGGGGCGTGTCGTAGCACCGGATCCCCTCGAAGATGGAGGAGCCCATGTGCAGGGCGTAGGTCATCACGTGCACCGTGGCGCTTTCCCACGGGATCATTTCGCCGTTGAACCAGATCCAGCGTGTGGGGAGCAGGGGCATGTGTGGGTTTGCCTTGGGACAGGGTGGTGTTACACACAGTTAAGGACTCAACACTCAGCACTTTCTGTTCTCTCGGATACCAACAAGGTAAGCTCACACAGCGGCACAGAGATGAAGTCGTCTCTGTGCCTCTGTGTGTCTGTGTGATGAAACGAAGCCGATCGATAGTCACGGGGCCGTGCCGCGGAAGGCGTCTGCGGGGCGCTCCGTAGAGGATTGTCACCGAACCGCCGGTGCGATGAGCCGACGGGGCGGGAACGCCCGACACCCGCTTGGCGCCACCGTTGTAACTCGTTTCGTTGCATCGGTTGACACGGTGCCGCAACCGGATGATGGTTGCCCCGTCCGCCCTCTTCCGCGACCTCTGCCCCGGCTCCCCGCGCGTGCTTGCTCGTGCCCTCTCCGGCGCCGTCCTCGGCATCCACGCCTACCTCGTCACGGTGGAAGCCGACGTGGCCAGCGGCCTACCCGCCTTCTCGACCGTCGGGTTGCCGCAGGGCGCGGTGAAGGAGGGACGCGAGCGGGTGATCGCCGCGGTCCAGAATAGCGGGCACATCGTCCCGCCCAAGCGCATCACCATCAACCTGGCGCCAGCGGAGTAGTCGAAAGCAGAACGTATTCGGGCGTGTGCATATTCTCGAGGCGGTGAGGGGGGCTGGGCTTCGACGCGTGTCCTGCAAAGCCTTGCGCGTGAATCGCGTTTGGCTCCGACAGTGCAACTACAGTACACCCGAGTTTCATGGCAGCGCCGCGAGGGCAACTCGCGCTGCACGCGCGTTTCGCGTTCAATTCACGACGTATGGCTACCGGGGCGGTACGGCCGAACTTATACCTGTGCTCTATCGATATGTGCCGGGTCGCTGCCGCGGTGTTGCCGCTTTCCTGCCGCGTCATCCAATATGCGGTGCTTGCGCACAGCCCACGAGTCGCCAATCTTGGGTGGTACCTAAGCGCATCTCCACCTGAACGGGCGCCCAGGTTCGCCTCGCACGCTCGAAAAGCCGCATCGCATCCGTGCCTTCCAGCGATGTAGTCCCAGGTGCGGCGCTCGCGCATAGTGCCACTCTGACGAATGGGCTTTCCCACTGTTAGTGCGCCATCTCGTCAGTGCGGGAGCGGTCGGTACTCTTCGACCACCCTACTGTGCACAGGCAGAGGCTCGAGTCTGGACACCCGGTTCAGCGGTTGTCCCAGCGATTTTCCCCTAATCAGCTTCTGCCTGCTGCAACCTGAATGTGGGGTAGTACTGACTGCTGCAAGTTTGCGCGTATCAACAATTCCGTGGACATACGCATACAGACTCTGGAAGGTGGGCGCCGCTCTTCCCGAGCCGTTGCCCCTCTCGCTGGGTGAGATCAGCGCCCACCTGTTGACGGACTGGCTGCCGTCGTTTCCCACGACGTCGGCTCCCTCATTCCTAGGATGGTCGGCCCACGGAATCGCGTGCGCTCAGTCTGAGGGTGAGGGCCACTGGGTCATCGATACGCGGGTGGGTAGAACCGAGCGCCAGTGGAAAGCCGTCCTAAGTTGGATGATGGTTGTCGCCGGAACGCGGCACATGCTCGCCGCGGACGGATAGCGCTGGGTGGCACCGGTCACGAGAATGCCAGGACACGACTGCGCGACCGATCTCCACGCTCGGAAGTGGAGCTATCGCGCCTCGTTCACGAGACACCGACACCGCGCGCCAGTCTCCGGATCATCGAAATCGACACAGGAACAATCGTAGTCAAGCTTAACCTGCGATCGTATCAACGATCCGCACCCTGTCTCAGGCGGAGGGTCCCGAAGCGGGTGAGGCTTCTTTTCGGCTTGCGGACGACCAACTCGCTCGCGAGGTTCCGATAGACCGAGAAGTTGGCGCGCGAGGGGAGCGGGCAATTGCGACGCTGCCTTCTGGCATCTCGTGCGCGCTGTTGAGTGGGACCGCTGAATTGCGCGAATACTAGCCCGGTCTCGATCCTTGCCGCGTGCCTTGTGACGTGTCGTCGAGCGAGCGTTTTGGGAACTTCCTGCTAACACCGACATGACTTCCACCTGATGGGACACGATGGGGCTCTCTGAGGATCTCAAGTCCACGGTGTCGCAAACGTTCGGGACGCGTTGGACTGTGCGGAGCGAGAGTAAGGTACCGGTGCCGGAGGACCTCGGGCTCGGCAACGACGCCATTCGTCTGGAAGGCGCCGTTCTCTACGCGGACCTCGTCGATTCTACACAATTGGTTGACCGGTACCCTCCGGAATTGTCGGCGATGATCTACAAGTCCTACTTACATTGCGCTGCCAAGATCATCCGATCAGCGGGCGGAGCCGTGACAGCGTACGATGGCGACCGCATCATGGCTGTGTTCGTGGGTCCTTCCAAGGAACTCACCGCGGTTAAGGCAGGGCTGCAGATCAACTATGCACGCCTCGAGTTCATCATTCCCACACTAAAGGTGCGCCACCCCGGCTGCGATTATGCAGTGCGGCACGCTGTCGGAATCGACACAAGTACTCTGTTCGTTGCCCGGCAGGGAATCCGAGGAGCAAACGATCTAGTCTGGGTCGGACGTGCGGCGAATCACGCCGCAAAGCTCGCGGAGTGCCGTAGGGACGTCGCAACGTGGGTAACCGAGCGCGTTTACGGGGCGCTGCCCGATGCCCTTCGCTTTCGGGAGGGGAATGCGGTATGGGAGCGACATCGCTGGCCCGCGATGGGCGATGTCGACGTGTACGGGTCAACCTGGAGTTGGGCCTTCTGAATAAGCTGGTGCGGCTGCTAAGAACTAACATAGTGGGAAACCCACATCGTGTGTCGCGCCCAAGACGATGCTGCTCTTGTGGTGTGACGAGTTCTCCTGTCTAGCGCGCCTCGCATTTTGGGGGATTCAGGTACAGGCAACCTCTTAGTTTCCGGGTTATCAAGACTCGACTTCTACGCCCCGGCGCGCACAACCGAACGCGCCCGGTGTGCCACTTGAAGGGTTCGTGTGCAGCCGCGGACGTGGGCGTCGGGGGACGTCCCGATTCAACATCCAACTTGGGTTCCCTGCACTGATGCAACTCGATCCGATCGTACGCGACTACAAGGCGTACATGGACGAACTCGCCGATGCGCTGGAAGCGGATGACACCTACCTGTACCTAGACACCTCGCTCCTAATGTGGCTTTCGCGCATCGCAGCAGGGGCGCGCGATGAGTTCATTGCGTGGTGCCGCGCCCGACCGCCCGAAACCGTGCGGGTACCGGTGTGGGTCGCGCACGAGTTCCACCGCCACATTCAGGCGAGGACCGAAGCGCAAAACGTGAACACGATGGTCGTCAATGGACTTGCGGGAAGAACCGCTCTTTCCACGGTCGCGATGGAGCGGGCAGACGATGCGCATTGCTTCGCGTCGGGGTTCACCAGCCGCGAAGTATATCTGCATGAATTTGAAACTACGTCCAAGCGACTCGGTGAGCTTGCGGAGTTCGTAAAGTTCAGCGATACGGACTTCGAGCGCTCTACGGAGCTGGTGGTGGCCTTCGCGAACGAGCGCCTGCTGGAAAGCAACCTTGATCCCATTCTTCGGAAGCTGAGTCTTGTAGGCGACTTTCGAGGGACCCACCGCGTTCCACCCGGTTTCAAGGACAACAAGCCCGAGAACGGCTCGGGGGACGTGGTGATTTGGGAGGAGATCGTGCGGGACTTGGCCGCAGCCGGTCCGGGTGTGGGACCTCGGCCACGACGCGCGGTGTTCGTCTCACGTGATGAGAAACACGATTGGATCTCGAAAGCACTATCAGTGCGTAACGGCACTACCAAGCGACAAGCGACGGTCATCACACTCGGCCTGGACGTGCGCCTCCCACACCCCCTCCTCGTTCATGAACTTGCCCGGCGTGCGCCAGCGTCGCGCATGTACATTGTGAGCCCCAGCTTCCTGGCTACGAACCTAGCGTATGCCGCAAACCGGGACGGACGAGCCATACCGACGGCGCGTCTGATCGAGGTGACGTACCCACGCGACCGGCTGCAGCAGCTATTCTGGATCCGCGTAGGAGAGCCCGACGGAGCGCCTCGCGCAGCGAAACCGGTGGTCCAGCGATCAGCCAGTCCCCCGAGTCCGCGTGCGCCAGAACCCGTATCTGCAGCGCTGCCGCTAGGCCTGCGTTCGGTTGTCGGTCATCCGCCGCAGGATGAAATGAGTGACGTTTTGGGCGCACCGCTCGACGAGCAGCCGGCTGTGGTGGCGAACTGGGCGGCAGGGCTCACAGCGGGGACTATGAGCCCGATCAGCCTCGGCCGGCTCCTCGCCGAAGTCACCATTCGTGAAATTCCCGGCGTATCGAGTAACGTCGTTGGGCTGGTTGTGGACCTGGCGGATGTTCTCGAAGAGGTAGCCCTCAACGAAGTGGCGCTCGCGCTGGCCGCGGCCGCGTACTTCGACCCGTATGGAAAACTGCGGCCACGACCTGACCGAACTCTCGCGCGAACCGCACTCCTACTGGAGCAGGACCCTCGCTTTCGTCGAGCGTTCGTGACTCTCCATGACTTGATCGTCGAAGCGGGTGCTAAGCTACCCTATGTACCTGGAGCGGCTCAGGGGTCGCTCTCATATGAATTGTCTCACTCGAAAGCTGCGAAGGGCAGTCCGGTACGCATCCAAGACATACGTCTGGGAGGGTATACGGCGCTCGTAGATGCCCCGTTGGAGAGTTCCCGTACTTTGAGCGCTCTCCTTAGCCAAGGATCTTCAACTACCTGCACTGGGCTGGAACTCCGCACTCTTCTTGCGCGCGAATACCTCGTGCCGGTTGAGGAGCTCGCGAACAAGTACGACAAGCATACCTTTGAATGGCTACCTAAGGCGGCCCTGGCCGCTCTGGACCCCGAAAGCGAAGGTGGACTAGCACCTTTCGCGGATGAGGAGAACGACGATGACTGACCTGATCGAGGAGACGCAGCGCGGCGACCTGAGGCGGCCCATCCCACGTGTCGGCGCGTTTGTACTGGAGACGCTTACTTTAGGCATGTATGGGGAGCCTCGCCACACGCTCAGGGAGTACATACAAAACGCGTTCGACGGCATCAGGATGGCCCGTCGCCAGGGTCGGTTGACCGGTCGGGGTGAAGTAACAGTCACCATCGAGGAGGACGCCTTGAAGATCTTGGACAACGGGATTGGCGTCCCCGCCACTCAGGCATGGACGACGTTGACCTCAATCGGAGCATCGAAGAAGGACCGCCTAAAAGACGCGGGGTTTCGGGGAATCGGGCGGCTTGCCGGAATGGCATATTGTGACGAGCTCGTGTTTCGTACGAGCTTCCAGGGCGAGGCAATCGAGTCGATCGTGCAGTTCGATTGCCAGATGCTTCTGGAAGCCATGAAGCCAGAAGGCGGGAGCGATTTGGACTTAGGTACCCTGATGGACGAAGCGGTGACGATTCGGACATCTGGCGGTGTTGCCGAAGAGTCACACTATTTTGAAGTCTCACTTCGCGGCTTGCGAAAGGCTCCACAGGAGTTCACCGACCCGGATTCGGTTTCCGCGTACCTGAGCGAAACGGTCCCAGTCCCGTTCAACCCGGATTGGGAACTGCGGAAGGAAGTTGAAGCTACTTATCGAGCCGCGTTCGGTGAGCCGATGGAGACAATCGACGTGTACGTCTCACATGGTGAGCAGAAAGAACCGATCTTCAAGGCATATAGCGATGAAGTGAAGATCAGCAAGGGGCTGGCTCAGATCGAAGGAATCAAGTACTACGCCGACAGCGATGGGCGTTACTTTGTTTGGTATGGGGAGCTTAGCAAGCCTGCTGCGGTGACCGATCAACTGATCCGCGGGCTTCGGATTCGCGTGCGGAACATTCAAGTCGACGGGACTGAGATCATGGACGCCCTTTTCCGTGAATACCAGCCCTCCTATGACCGGTTCAACCGGTGGTACATCGGTGAGATTCACATTGCGCCACGGTGTGTGGTTCCGAACGCGCGACGCGACGGGTTCGAAGAGGACGCGTCCTGGGGAGCGATCAAGGCAGCGCTAATCGCCTCCGTTTGTGCGGACCTCAGCAGGGCGGCGTACCAGGCTTCAAAGAAGCGGCAGAACAGCTCCGAAAAGATCTTGGCGGACGTCGATAAGCTGTTGGCACGTAGTGAGTCTCTCATCCAGAACACACAAGCGACTTACGATCAGGTGGTGGAGAACATGGCCACTGCCAAGAAGTTGCGGCAGAGCCTCATCGCAGCGTTGCGCTCTGCTGATGACCAAGATGAGGTTTCACAGGAAGCTGCGGAGGAGCCGAGCGAGAACACGGTCGACCGGCTTCGGGAAGCGTCAAGGTCAGTCGAGAGCATCGAGCGGCAGGCGCGGATGCTGATGGGTCAGTTTACGGACAAGGATGATCGTATCCTCCCGCTCCGCGAGCGGCTCCGTACGGAGATCCTTCGGGAGCTGCTGGACGTGGTCAGTTCATTTGTCGACCCAAGTACATACCAACGGATTCGCCGTGAACTAGGAGCGAATGAACCCGCACGTCAGTCCGCGTAAAGCCTGTAACGATCCCAGTTGGCCCGTTCAGCTTCATGTTCGGCTCGTATTCATGGCCGGGTGGGTGGACAAGGGTAATGACAAAAGCGGCGAGCTTCGGCAGCTCGCCGCTTTCTGTTAATGCGTGCGGCGTTCTAGGGCTGGAGCGACCGGGTTGGAACCTCTAGTGGTTCTCGGTCCCACCATTACATCGGCCAGATCCAACGCGTTGCGAAAACACGCATGTGCGGGCGATCGTGCCAAGTTTTCTCCGTCCAAATGTTCTGGCCGTTGCAGGATCGGAGCGTTGCCCCCATCTCGGAGTATACCGGGAATGTGATCCGGATAGGGAGCGACGACTGCAGGCTGTTCAGTTTTGAGGCATAGTTCGCGGCGCGACCGACCCAAACCATATCTCGGGCCCCGTGTACCCCCGCCGGTGTGGCGAACAGCATGCTCGTGTCGATTCCGATTGTGTGGTTCACCTCATAGTCCTCTCCCGGAAACCGCTCCCTCAGAGCAGGATTCAGGATCTTCGTCCGCGCGTAGTTCAGGTGCAGCGCGGCTTTTGCCGCCCGGGAGCCCTGATCGGACCCCCTGAAGACCGCCATAATGCGATCGCCTGCGTACGCGGTGATGACGCCACCGCGCGCCCGGACGATCCGGCCGGCGCAATGAAGATATGCCTTGTAAACGGAAGCGGCAAAGTGCGGGTCCCGTGCATCTACCAGCCCTGTTGAGTCAGCGAGGTCGGCGTAGAGTACTGTTCCTCGGAATCGCGCGGCCTGGTTCGTGAGCGACAGGCTACGGACCGTCGGAACGGTCCGCGCGTTCCTCACCGTCCACTCCGCGCGGAGCATCCGTTGGACGCTCCCGCGGAGTTCGTCGCGGAGGCTCACCGCTACCGAGGCCCGGCGCTCTGCACCACCTTCCGGATCTCGGTGCATGCGGCACCGAGGCGCGCGCCGAGGTCGGCGAGCGAGCCCGACTTGTACGTGAGAAGCGTCAGTCCGTAGAGATCGGACGGAAGCTTCAGATCCGCATCGCTCTGCGCCAAGATGAAGGTGCGTTCTCGGCCTAACGCTCCACAGAACAGGCCCACTTCGAGGAGGACATTGTCGCGAGGAGCCCAGCGCTGCTTGCCTCGACTGCGGACCACGTCATCTGCAGAAAGCACCAGCGCCGCGAAATCGAACTCGTGTAGCCGGGCTTCCAGTGCTTCGAGCGTCTGGAGGCTTGGCTTGAAGATCCCGTTCGTCCATACCTCCGCATACATGGAAGATGTGAGCGCCGCCTGTACTGCGTCCGCGACATCCTTCCCCTCCGAGGAGCTGCCGATGAACAGGCGGGGCTCAGTCCCGCGTGCAGCCACAAACGCATCTCGCTGCCGGAGCCGTGCGGCGAGGACCCGCGCCATCGAGTGCCAGAGCTCGGGATGATCGATCGCGAGTGCATGGACGTTGGCCTCGGGTATCTCAAGCGCCACTGTCTCCTCCAGCGCTACGAGCGTGGCGGAACGCGGAGCGGAGGGTTCGAGCAACGCCATGTCCCCGATGTGTTCTCCTGCCTGACGAACCGCGACTTCACGGCCGTGGACCCGAACTGAAACCCTCCCGGCGCAGAGGAGGAAGAGTGAGTTGCCGTCCTCACCTTGCGAGATGACCGGCTGGCCAACGCCGTAACGCTTGACCTCGCCGGCGTCGGCGAAAGCGGTGGCGAGATTCTCCTGTCCCTGCGCGAGTGGCTGCGACCGCAACGCCCCGATGAGCAGGCGACGTCCTTCGGGTCCCACAAAACGTTTGTACATCGTTCGCTCGCACCTCATGTGGGTTGGTACGGCAACTGTACCATTTCAGACCGACTCAAACTGCAACGTAACTGGCACGCCTGGCCCGGAGCAACTACTTTGGGCCTAATCTCGCGGTCCGGCTACTGCCTTCGACCCACATGGAGCATGGGGATGGATAGAGACCCACGCGGAGTGTACTCGTTTCAGGTCGGGCCGGAGCACGTCGGTGCGAACTTGCTCGACATTGTATCCGGCGCTCTCTACAGCGATGTGCTCGACATCGTTCGCGAATACATCCAGAACGCGGTTGACGCCAAGGCCCAGCGCGTCAGGATCGTGCTGCGGGAGGACGAGATCTGGATCCGCGACGATGGCGTCGGGATGACGCCAGAAGGTCTGGACGGGGCACGGAAGGTAGCTGTTTCGGCCAAAGACGCGCACTCGGTTGGGTTCCGAGGGATCGGAGTATACGCCTCCTATGCCGCGTGTGAGCTGCTGGAGATGATCACCCGTCCCAAGGGAGGCGACGAGGTGTACTCGTTGACCCTCAACTTCCGTCGCATGCGCCGCGAGGCGACGAAGCGAGCCGCGGCGACGCCGCCGACCGCGATGTCGCTCCAGGAGGCACTGACCCGGTTTACCGAGATCAAGCTCTTCGAGGGGGAGGCTCCGATGGACGAGGGTGGAGCCTTCACACTGGTGCGCCTGAGGAAGCCTCAGGCGCACCTGGTATCCGCGCTTTCGGATCTGGATGAGCTCACCGAGTACCTGCAGCGCGCCGTGCCACTGCACTTCGCGCCGCGGCACCCGCACGCCGAGGAGTTGATCAAGCAGCTGAAGGCGCATGGTGTTGACCGTTCGGCGATCCATGTCGACCTCACCCTAGCCGACAAGGACCCGGGTGTGAAGGGAAGCTCTCACGACTTCTACGTGGACGCATTCCGGAAACTCCTTCGACCCGTGGTCCGTGAGATTCGCGCCCCTGGGGTGGGCAAGATGGCGGTGCTCTGGTTCGCGGTGCACAAGGAGCCCAGAGCCATCCGGAAGCACCCCCACGGCATCCAGATCCGGATCAAGGGCTTCGGGATCGGAACCGTGGACATCGTGCGGAAGCTCTGGGGCCGTGCGGGCTCCGGCATCCTGTATCAGCACCTTGTTGGCGAGCTGCATGTGGTGCATCCGGCGCTGCGACCGAGCGCGGAACGCGCAAATATCGAGGACTCCCCGACGCGCAAGAGGCTGACGGGGGAACTGAGAACGATGTTCAAGAAGATCAGTGGGTGGATTGAGGGCCGCCAAACCGTCCTCAGAACGATCGTGCGGCGCGAGGAAACGTCCATCGAGGACACGGACGAAGAACTCGACCGCCTATGTGCCGAATACGGCGCCGTCCCGGTGCTCAAGCGCTCCGAGATCATGAACTCGAAAGCTGTCAAAGCGCGCCTGAGTGGTGACACTGGTGATGATCAGGATGGCCCTAGTGATCCAGGTGGAGATGACGACGAGGATCAGCCGAATGACCCGACGGACGAGGAGACGGATTCTGATCCTCGTCCTAAGGGTCCAGTCCCTACGCTCTCAAATATGCTCCTCGGCTTGGAGGTGGACTGGCCTCCGAAGGTGGCCGGCAAAGTGTTCGCCGCGCTGGACAGGGCAGTGACCACCGCGTTGGATAAGGAAGCACAACTGGCTCTGCGCACGGAAGCTCGGGAGCGTCTCGAGGCGCTCGCCCTGTGATGGCAGAACCATATCCGGCATTCTGACGCGGCGTGGGAGCACGCTAGTCCCCTCGTGCGCCGGACCACTGACCGAAGCTTAGGCGGCAAAGACAGCGGGCGCGCCACGGAATTCTGTGGCGCGCCCGCTGTCTCTCCTGTGTTTCAGGTCAACGCGACCCGTTGCGCGACTTGCTCCAGCAGTGCTCTGGCTGCGGCTGTGTCTCCGATCGATTCGAAGATGATACCTACCATCCGGTCGTAGAGATCTCGCTCGGCTTTGGGCCGGTGCTGCAGCGGATGTTGCGGGTGTGGTGAAGCGGAGCGCACCTGCTCGTATCGCTGCACCACGGTGCTGAGGCGCGCCATCCGCGCGGCAGAGTCATCGGGGGCGAAGAGCTCCGAGCCCAGGGCACGCTCCATGGCCTGGATGCTCCCCCGTACCTCGTGGAGCAACCCCTCCGTGGACCTCCCACGCACGAGTCCCTCCTCCAGCGTCGCGAGGATTCCCTCGGCGGTAGCCGCAGCCATATCGAAGGCTTTGATGCGGGCGCGGTGCTTCGAGCTGTCCCGGGTTTTTTGTGCGAGTTTTCGCCCCAGCGGCCCGAGCAGGTTGTGCAGCGAGGCTACCGCAGGGTGGTGCTCGAAATCATCCCGGCGCCCATTTGGCGCGATTCGCGGATCCAGGATGTGGATCTCACCGACAACCCAGTTGTTGAACCGCCGTTCCGGGAAGATCCCGGCGAACAGTTCGTTACCTCCGACCTGGATGTCACCCACACGGGCGCGGATTCCGCTGATCTCAGGCTCCGCGGTGATTCCACCGAGGTAGTTGTGGTGGGCGATCCATCCAACCGCGACCGGCGTCGGCAGATCTGGATCGAGCAGCTCGATCTCTTCCCATTCCACGAACGTGTCGCGCTTGGTAGGGGTGACCTGGAAGTGAGCACGGTGCGGGCGTACAAGCGGCTCAGGACTGTCACCGACGAGGATCTCGAAGTGGCCCCCCTGTACGTGCGGGTTCAAAACCGCGCCAATCGCCTCCGCGAAAGGGAAATCGGGAGAGAGCGGCACAGGCGCCACCTGGGCCAGGTACCGGCGCACTGCGTACTCGTCTAGCAGAGCGTCCCCGTTCACGCGGACCACATGGCCGAGCCGAACCTCGAAGTAGTGGTCGTTTGCGTCTTCGGCCAGGAACGTTCGCGTCGCGACCACCTGGCGCACGATGTCACTGAGGCTCCCGTCGTACTCCGCGTCCCGGAGGAGCTCCCGCAGCCGTCGGCAGTCCCACTGAACCTCGGTGGCCACGCTCTCGCCTGACGCCTTGGTCGTGAACGTGAGGGTTTGGCAGAAACCGAGCGCTGAGAGGCGACCAATCCCGCGGAAGCCGCGTACGCCGAGACCCCGCTTTTCGCTCGCACCGAACGAATTGAGCACGCGGATGGCAGCTTGCACGGGGATGCCGATTCCGTTGTCTCGGACTGAGGCTACTCGCCCAACGGGGTCAAGACGGATCTCGATCCGCCCAGCGGCTCTCGACGGCAAGGCGCCTGCTTCGCAGGCTGCGTCGATAGCGTCAGACTGCGTTCTGAACGTACTCCCGGTAGAGCGTGAGTGGCTCGGTGTACATCGCGGTGCTGACGAGCTCCAGAAGGTCCTTCCCGACGATCACTTCATCCGGAGCTGCAGCTGGAGGATCTGGCCGTGGTCGTCCACGGACGGCGACCGGGGTCCTCACGCGAGCACCGCGGCCGCCGAGACCATTTCTCCGGGGATCAAGTCTCCTTCGTCGTACAAGCCCGCATCCTCGACCAGTGCTTCTTCGGGAACACGCTCCGCCCTGGCGAGTTCGGCTTCGCGTTCCGCGCGAGCGCGCGCCCAGAGATCGTGCTCCTCGGCCCGCGAGAGCGGGAGGTAGTGCTCGAGCACACGCGCGACCGCTGATCCGCCCAGTGCTCGGGCATATTCCTGGTACTCGGCCGGATCTCCCAGGGCCAGAAGGCCGAGCAGCTCGGCACGCTCGCTCGCGCTCAGTCGCGCAGCATCGCGGGAGTACTGCTCGAATTCGGCCTTGCCGCCGCCTTCCTCGAAATAGACCCGGTTGAAGATCATGCGGTGCGGACGGATCAGGATGTCTTCAAACTGGTTGTACGTGTCGCCGAAGGCGCGCTTGAAGAACTGTGGAGAGCCGCTCACGATGCCACCGGTGGCCTGAAGCACGACCTGCATGGAGCGGAGGTAGTGCCGGTTCCACTTTTCCCCGATGTGTCCACGGTCCGGCCTGTCGGTGGGCTGGAAGCGCATCGGGAACGAGAAGATGCGAATCCCCAGTCGCTCGTTGAGCTCCACGTTGAGCCGCATGCGCTGGAACAGGTCGGCCGGCGTGTCGTGAAAGTTGTACAGCATGTAGTTGGACAGGTCGGTGAGTCCGAACTCGTGCGCGTACTCTACCGCCTGAGTGTAAGGCTTCCTGAGGCCGAGATGGTCGAAGGCGATGCGCAGCGGACTGAGGCAGATGGTCGCGAGTTCCCGCAGATACATCCGGTCTTTGCACAGGATTCGTGCGTCCACTCCCTGGTTGAAGTCCACGCGGCGCTGCACGGGAACGCGTCCTCGGGCGAGCTTCGCACCGGCATGGAATCCGAGGTCGCGGATTTCGGCGATGACGTCGCGGAACTGCGGTAGCGCGACCACGTTGTTGTCCATCAGGACCAAATCCTTCTTCGGGCCGTACAGGCGCTCCACCGAGTTGACCAGCTCCGTCAGGGGTGCTGACTCTCGGAGGTCCCCCTCGAGCTTGGGAACGCCGCAGAACGAGCACTTGCGGATGCAACCGCGTGAGGCGTACGCGAAGTAGGCGTCGCGAACCGGGTAGCGGTACTCGATCTGGTCCAGGATGCTGTAGTCGGGTACATGGTCCTCGATCGGCTTCCCGGTCACGTCCTCGCTGTAGAGCTCTCCAGCGAAGTCGTCCAGTTGGAGCGACAGCGCCGGGGCCTGGTTCAGCAGCCCACGAATGAAACGGACACCGCGCCACCGCGGCTCGGCGATGAATCGCTCGTGCATCAGCGACGCGGCTATTCCACCGACGAACACACGGTCGGTGTTCCCGTTCGCCGCGGCGATCGCGTAATCAATCGACGTGGAGATCTTCTTCCATTCGAACGAGAATAGCGTCGTTACGTAGATTCTGTCCCACGCCTTCTCAAAGACCGAGGGATCCTCGCCTTTGACGAAGTGGACGCGATCCCGCTTCCCCTGAGGACCGTGATACTGCGCGATCTTCATAAGGCCCAACGGCGGGTACTTGTTCTTGTACCCGGGCTCGATCAGAAGGATGTTGCGGTTAGGCATACACTACTTCCGGTATATGTGGCATAGCTGATGTTCTCGGCGCCGTAGCGGGCTCGCGGGGGAGCATTCTGCGTGACGACGCGGCGCCGGCAGGGAAGCCGTGCACCAGGTGCAGGGCAGGACGAGCCTCGCAGAGGGCGTGGATTCCAAGACGCGGGGATACACGGGGCGTACGCTGGCGTGCGTGAGCGGGGCCGACGGCCGAGTGCACACCCCGTCCGGGCCCGGTGTGGTTCCGAGGGGCCGGGGATCGCGAGAAGGGACTCCGCGCAGGACCGGAGAGGGTCGGTAGCATGGAGTTCCTGTGAGAGCAGTCGGAACAGAGACCGGTACCCACACAAGATGCAGGAAAATGCTGTGCATCGCAACCGAACTTGGCCCACCGCGCACGCCCTTAGCGTGCGTGGTGGCGCATCTATGGCGCATGGTTTCGGCCGCCTGGGCGAGACGGGCCCCGATGCCTGGCTGAATTCGGTTGGTTCAGCCGTCTGGGCAGGCGCAACTTCTGACTTGGATGCCCGAAGCAGTCGCAGCACAATCACCGCTTCCGCCGCCGCGGCCGTCCGGGAGGTATGCCGTCCATGCTGCCGAGCGCCGTGCGAAGCGTGGTTGGTTCCGAACGGCGACAGAGCACCGACACTGGGTTGGCGCGGGCTCTGGCGTTGGACGTCCGGGCTGGTCGGTGCTGGACGTCGCGGGTTTGTGTGGGCAGGCGAGCGACCGGGAATTGCGTCGTGCGCTACACACTTCGTCCGGGTCCCCAGGGGCGCGAGAGCGGCGCGTTCCGTACAGCGCCGGCGTATTGGCGGAGAAAGCGACTCAGCGCCGTCGTGGCTACCCTCAGCACGCCACGAACGGGGTCAGAGCAGCGGGTTCAGCCGGCGCTCGTACCTCACCGCGTAAGAGGGCCCGAAGACCTCGCGCAGCAATGCAGTCGGCGGAACTCCGATCCGGCGTGCGATGACGAACGCCGCGAGCATCCGCGCATTGCAGCGCGCCGGCCGCTGCAGGCGCTCCAGTTCGAACCGCGAGAACACCGGCAGGGCGAGGCGTTCGGCCCATAGCTGAACGTCACCCTTCGCACCCGCAGCGGTGAGGGACTCGGCTGCGCGGGGAGACGGCGGTATGCCCAGGGCGCCCGTTAGGAGATGGATCAGACGCTCCCCTTCGCCAATAAGCTTCTCGAGCAGCTCGGGCGTTGGTCTGCGGCGGGGCCGCCCGCGCGCACGTAGAACTCCAAGTCGCTCCAGGAGGCTGCGTAGCTGCTCTGCTCCTTCTGCGCGTGCGGCCTTGGTGGTTCCGTTGTCCCTGGCCTCGACCGCGTCCGCAATCTCCCGCCCCACGTCCTCGTACGGAGACACATAGGCGGACCCCCCATCATCGTCCACGACCTCGTATCCTGCGAGGTCGGGTGGGGTGAGGAACTGCGGAGAGTTTGAGTACAAAACCGTGAGTCCAGTCTCGTCCCGGTACTCGTGCAGCATCTGGTGCTCGCCGTGCGCCAGACGCAAGCGCCTCTGGTCAAGAGCCGCGTCTAGCTCCGGCAGCCAACCGCCCGAGTGCGCGAGAATGCCGTCGTCTACGACGAGGGACCCGATGATCCGGCCGAGAGGATACGTACTCGGCAGTTCGGTGCTCTGGGATCGGGCGTACGCGTCGGGTTGGAAGCTCCAAAAGGGGTAGCTGTTATGAAGGTGCTTCATCCACTGAGCCAGATGGAATCCTTCGGGATCTTCGAACGGATCTGCGAGCACGCGCTGCAGCAGGGTGACCTCGGTCGAGGATTCTTCAGCCATGGCACGCCTCCAGTGAAAGGGTGCACCAAGTCTGACGACCGCAGCGTGCTCCGGATAGCCCTTCAAATACGCGATTTCGAGGTGAAGCCATGCTTCTTGGCGTCCCGCCATGCTACCCTCAACACGTCGAACCAGCACGACCGCGATTCAACGCGGACTGCGCTCGTTCACGCCAAGTTCCTCACGCGCGCAGTATACCTGCGCCGACCTGCGCCTTTTCTGGCGCTCAGGGCTGGCAACCTGAGCACGCGCCGCTCAGCCGTGACCGCGGCACCCAGCCCCACCCTGCCGCCGCTCGCGACGGAGCGGATGAGGAGAACCGGCTCGCACGTCTCCTTGTCGGCAACCGCGTCCTTGAGTCACGGCGCGATGAGCTTACGTAGAGCCGGACCTGAACCGTTCCGGGTGAGTGAGGCCAGCTGGGAGTGCAGAACGGCGAAGCCACCGATACCGCCTGGCGATTCAGAATTCCCATGCGGGTGAGCTGCCGGGGTGGCGCGGCATGCTAGAAAGGGGCGGCTTCGTGGAAGGCACCGTCCCACCAGCTTGAGGCGTACGGTTGCGACCCCTCGGGTACATTTCTGGCTTGCGGGACCCCACTCCAACGACCCACGCGGTGGGACAACCGGGTATGCAGCGGAAACGCAAGGCGCACTTCTTATCGCGATTCTTCCTCGCCGGCTTCACACTCACCGGCGATCAATCCGGCTTCCTGCACGTCCACAGCAAGCGGCAATCGCGCAGCTGGCGGGCGAAGGCCGGTGAGGCCGGACACCAGCGGGATCTCTTCACCCCTGAAGGCGCCTCGTTCTCTCCGAACGACTTCGAGGATGCCTTCGCGGCGGTCGAGGGCAAGATCGCGCCTGTCTTGCGCAGGGTGATCACGAGCGAAACCCTCCCGGTCGGCCCCGAGCGAGACATCCTACTCCACCTCCTAGCCCTCAACGCGTCCCGCCCCCCCGGAGAGATGGCAAGCCTCACTGATGCGCTCGATCTGCACCTACGCAAGAGGCTCGCGGGCGAGATCACGCCCGAGGTACACCAGCGCATGCTGAATGACTGGAGGAACCGCGGTCGCGCCACGGACAGCATAGAGGACCTGGAGGCCCTGCGGTCGCGGATCCGGGGTGGGGGGATCCGTGCGGTGTTTGACCGGGACTACTTCTTGGTCGCGGGTGTCCTCGGTCGCGCAGCGATACTCGTCAAGCTTCTGGCTACACGCTCTTGGTCCCTGCTGCTCGCACCCGATGGGCTTGATTTCGTCTGTAGCGACCGGCCCGTGAGCCTTCTGAACAACCGCAACCTGCCTCCGGGGGTACAGGCGCGATTTGACGACCCCCGGTTCGACGTGATCATGCCGCTCTGCCGAGGCATCAGCGTGGTCGGGCACCACTACAATCCCGGGCACGTCGTCCGGGTATCACCCCGAACACTCGGCTTCCTCAACCACATCACCGAATCGGCAGCCGACGACTACGTGTACTCCCCACGACGGACGTACACGGTCTCCGCGACGTCTGAGTTCGCCACTGAGAACGGGGACGCATACCGGACAGACTTGGGCGTCCGGGCCGGGCGCTGGCCTCGGTAGCTCCACACGCGTAGCGCGGGTTCAACCCGGAGTCCGCACGCCCCGAGGGGAGCGTACATCACGACATTGGCCGCGTGGTCCCTCTCGTACACCCTCCGAGAACCCGAGGAGGCGCGCGTAGTGCCGTGCGAGCCCCGGGCGCTCGCTTACGCTGTCGCAGAACTCGATGCGTACCGGCGTCGACCCTCCCCATTCCTGGGGCGCAGGCACGGAAGCGTGAGTACCCGCTGTTCCGCGACGACTGCGGCACCGAGTCCAGGCATGCCGCCGCTCGGGATTGGACGGATCGAGAGAACCAGCTCGCGCGTCTCCTTGTCGAAGATCGCGCACTGTATCCAGGGCTCGATGAGCTCACGGAGTGCGGCACCCGTGGCGCGCTTCGCGCGGCCGGCGAAATCTGCCGCCAGAGCCACGAGCCGCTCGCGCTCTGCTAGGCCGTCCGCGGGTGCGGTGGACAACGTCCGTAGTCGGCGCAACCCCGCCTGTGTCGCTTGAAGTTCGGACCGGACGTCCCTCATCCGCGTATCCGCCTCGTCGGCCGTGAGTGTGCCGCAGGCGATCGCCGCGACCAGATTCTCTCGCGCCCCGAGTAGGCGGCGCTCGGCAGCCTCCATCTCGCCGATCTCGCTCCCGGCTCCCTCCCGGGACGCTGTGAGATACCGGTCGATCTCATCGCGGATCAGCACCTGCACGCGCTCGTCTCCAACTACCCGCGCCACCTCCGCCACAACAAGCGGTTCGATGATCCGCTTCTGTAGCGTACCTGTACGGCCGGGGCATCCTCCCCGGTCCGGGTGACTCCCGCGGTCGGCGTAGAACCGATATCGATCCGGGTCGGATGGGTCGCGCCGGTTAATCGGGCCGCCGGAGCCCACGTACGGCTCTCCGCATGTCGCGCAGCGAATCAGCCCGGAGAGTGGGTACCCGCCCGCCACGGCGCGCGTCCGCTTTCGATTCTGCGCAAGGCGCGTCTGGACGCGGTCGAAAAGCTCCTGGCTCACGAGGGGCGGATGTGCATCTCTCGCGAACACCCACTCTGCTTCGGGCCGAACCCGCTGTTCTAGGCGCTCGAGCTTGTCGTGTGGGCGCCGGCACCAGATGACGTGTCCGAGGTATGTTTCGTTCCGGAGCATACGGCTTACGCTGGCGACGCTCCACCTGAGCCGGGGTACGCGGCGCCGCATTACCGGCACCAGCTTCGAGATGGACGTGAGTCCCTGGGCGTACGTCTCGAACGCGTCCACGACCGCACGCTCCTCTCCGTTCCCCGCCGGCGTAAGGCGAACCTTCTGGTCTTTCGCCTTCAACCGGCCGATCTTCAGGACTACCGGTTCCCGCCCGGGCGCAATTGCCACCCGGCGATAGCCAACTGGGGCCTCGTTCTGCCAGTACCCCTGGACCGCGGTGCCGCGCGCACCACGTTTGCAGTTTTCGCGGAGGTTGTCCCGGTACTGCGTCGCCTGAGCCGCGCCAATGCTGTTCATCACGTGCCGAGCCGTCTTGTCCCGGCTCTCGTCGTTCTCGGCGAAGCGGACCTGCCAGCCATGTCTCGCCAGCTCGAAGCGCCAGTACGCGTGCTCGTCGGGATCGTCGAAGCGGCCGAACCGCGTGTGATTCAGGAACAGAGCGTGGCCGGGGCTGCGCTTGGGCCGAGGATGTGCGCGACAGAATGCTAGCAGAGCTTTGAACCCTGGCCTTCCATCGACGTCACCACCTGACGCCCAGTCCTCGAACACAGCCCGGGGCACGAGCTCGCGCTCCAGACGCATCGCCAGCGCTGTGATCGCGTCCCTCTGGTCCTGGAGCGAGGTCTTCGACTCCGCCGCCTGCTCCTGCTTGCTGACCCGCACATAGCCGACCGTATCGGTGTGGGCAGGTGGTTGTGCTAGTGAGAGCATGAAGACGTGAGGGTAAGTGAAAGGTTCTGTGTCTTGCACCCGGAGGACGGAGCGGCGGCACCGGGCCCCGCCTGGCTCTCCGCCGTGTTGAGTGCGGCCGATGAGCTCCGCGTCGCCAGCGCTGCGGCTGCGCGAGCGTTGGGGTGGCGACGAGAACTGCGGTCGCGCCTGCTGCCCGACTACTCATTGACGCGATGCGGCGGTACGACACTTTCGCGCGCGGGAGACTTGGGGGCGGTTCCGTCTGCGGCCTGGGAGACGACCAGCGCGACGTAACGCCGAAGCCAATCCGCGAACGCGGGGTCCACGGGGATCGCGGTGGCGCGCGGGCTTGTCCGGCGCGGATCGCTACGGTTGGTCACTGTGGCTGGGCGGGCTGGAGGCAGGACCAGAAACGGTCCCGCCCCGCAGGCCGGTGGGAACCGGTGCGGGGCGGATGCTGCTGCTTTCCAGGGGGAGAGCGCAGGGTGGTCGATCAGGTCTTGTTCTTGTGGGTTTTGCAGTGCTGTTCTGCCTTCAGAACTGAAGATGCCTTGGTAGGGCCCGGCGCACGTGATCAGTGATGAGTTGGACTCATTATTTACTTGTTCTCTTGGTTATGCCTGTCGCTGCTGAAAAGAACCGGTCCTAAGGTCCCAAACAGCGACACAAGACAGCCGCAGAAAAGAGGCTGCCGTCCACCGCGCTCCTATATGACGCATGGGCTCTACCAACCCATCTTTCTCTGCCGAACAGAGATGAGCGGAATCGTGCACTCGTCTTGTGGACGTGGATGCCCGTCCCTCAGCACTCTCGCTCATCTCCCTGTTGGCTCCTCAACTTTGCGAGCAACCCTAAATCCTCGTGAGGCTTCGGTTCCGGTGAGTTGATTTAGGTGCAGTATGGATATCGATAGGACGCTGCTACCGCGCCGGGGCTGTTCTCGAAAACCTTGCGCCGCGTAGTTGCAACCATTTATTTGCGCTCGGCACGTCTTGAGCCGGCGACCTCGAAGAAGTAGATGCTCCTAAGACTCCCGAAGTCAGACGCGCTTCGAAATCGCGCATGAGGGTCGAGGAGGCGGCGTGCCCATTCAGATCCCCCGATTTTCTCCCGGCTCGAACCGATGAGGTACACGCGAACCAGACCATGACCGGTCCGTCCATGGATGTCCCTGTGCACGTCACTTAATCGCACGGAGGTATTATGTGGAGCCGAGGCTTCAAGCTGTCGGTCCTGTTGCTGGCTGTCCTGCGCTCTACGCCCATTCATTGCCAGACGGGGGATTCGAAGCCGCTCTGGGACCCGGTTCCGCAGGCGGAATTCGGTGACCTGAAGGGGGCACGTGCATTTCAGGTCCCGTCGGCGAGGCTCAATCGCCTTTCTCGCCCGGCTCTCCGTGAAATTCTCCAGCACGCTCCGTCCGACATCGACGCGGGTTTTTCAGAAGACCAGCAGGTGGAGGTCCTCCTCCCCATGCCTGGCGTCGCCCTCCCGCGGCGATTCGAGCGGTTCCGGGTCGCGGAATCACCGATGCTCCCCGCGGAACTCGCGCCGCACGTGGGCGATTTGCGTACGTACTCAGGACGCGGCATCGATGATCCATCCCTGTCTACCCGCTTCTCAGTGACGGCTGCGGGGATCAGCGGGATCGTTCTCGGAGGCGAACGGGTGTGGATCATCGAGCCGATCTCCGAGGAAGAGCGCGGAGCGAGGCCGAGCGATTCGGCCGCCGGGGAACCGGTGCACGTGAGCGTGTTCAAAGATGAACTGCCAGCACCGGTGAGCCCCCTCAGGCTCGAAAGGAACACGCGACCGGCGGGACCGGCGCCTGGACCGATCCCGATAGTCCCGGACCAAGCAGCTACGCTTCGGCCGGAGCGCCGCACCTTCCGAATCGCCATCACCGCGACCACCGGGTTTACCAGGCGGTTTAGGGATCGTATGAGAGGACCTGTCTCCGATGAAACCATTCGTGATTCGGCGCTGGTTGCGATCGTCCAGACCATCAATCAGGTCCAGGCGCTATATGAACGCGAACTCGGGATCCGGTTTCAATTCGTTCCGCGGCAGCGCGAGTTGATCTTCGTTTCCACGGACCCCTTCAGCGGTGCCTCGGTCAGCGATGCGCTACTGGCCCGGAACCAGGTGGTTCTGGACCGAACGCTCACTCCCGCAGGGTACGACATCGGGCATGTATTCACGGGCTCGGGTGGGGGCCAAGGCGAGTTCGCATCGGTCTGCGATGATGCACGGAAGGCACAGGGGGCCACGGCGGTAGAGGCGCTCACGCCTAAGGTGTTCGCGATCGACTACGTCGCGCATGAGATCGGGCACCAGTTCGATGCAAGGCACACCTTCAACTCGGCGGACGCCGGCGCCTGCACGGAGTTCAGCCGCAGCGCCGAGGATGCGTTCGAGCCAGGAAGCGGAAGTACCGTCATGGGGTATGCGGGAATATGCAGGGGGAGCAACGTCGAAGCCGAGTCAGGGAGCTACTTCCACACGAGCTCGCTGGCCCGTATCTCGGCCCACCTCCAGCGCGCCCAGTGCGGGGTGCGCACGCCAATTCAGAACCGTGCGCCAACAGTCCAAGCCAAGTCCACCTGGCGTATCCCGGCCAACACCCCGTTCGCCCTGAGTGCGACCGGATCGGACCCGGACGGAGACCGGCTGACCTATACCTGGGAAGAATTCTACGCCGGACCTGGCTGGGCGCCGCATGCTGCGCCTCCAGATGAGGCAACGGCCGGGCAACTCCGGCCGACGTTTAGGTCCTATCCTCCGTCCAGGGACTCGGTTCGGGTGTTCCCGCGGATGCAGGACCTCACGACGAGGTCGACCTCGCAGTTTGAGCGATTGCCTGCGTCCGACCGGCGGCCAGGCGCGGAGCGTCCGCTGAGCTTCCGGGTGACGGCGCGCGACGGCCGCGGTGCATTCGCCACCGCCGACGTAGAGGTCGAGGTGATCGCCAAGCTTGACGGCGAGCCGGTTGGTCCCTTTCGAGTCACGCGGCCCCTTCAGGATGATCGCGTGCAGCGCGGAGACGCGATCCTCATCCGGTGGGATACGGCGGGGACGAACGGTGATCCGATCTCTTGCGTCGACGTACGGATCACGCTGGACGCGGATCGGAGCGGAAGATTCACCGAGACGCTCTCCGAACGCACCGCGAATGACGGTCAGGAGCACGTACTCATTCCGGCGCTTCCGGCCGTTGGCGGACGGGGCGCCCGGGTCAAAGTGGAGTGTGTGGGGAACATCTTCTTCAACATTTCTCCGTCCTTCGACCTTCGCGCGCGACACTGAGTTGACGCTGTTGTGAGCCGATGGGGTTCTAGATTCTCCTCCTAACCCGACAAGGAACCATGCACTACGAACGAACTCGGAAATGTGCAGGTCCTCTCAGCGTCGCTGTATTGTCAGCACTTCTTTGCTCCACCGGCATCGCGGCACAACGCACCTACCGCATCGCTACGGGTGAAGTTGGCGGCACGCGCATGAGTGCCGGCAAGGATCTTACGGTGGTGGTCAGTGGATTAAATCCCTTCTGTTATAGCGGGCTCACCGCGACCCTGGAGCCGGTCGAAGGTAAACTGGACACCAAAACGTTCATCGGGAGCTTGGCCCCGGCACCCGCACCGCAAAAAGCCGAGTTGCCTCCGGCCGTCGCGACGGCAGCGCCAGCTACGGGTAACCCGGCCGGTCGGCCAGGAGCGGCTGAAGTGGCTTTGAAGGTAGCTTCCGATGCAATCAGCCGCGCGGGGACGGCATTCAACGAGGCGACCAAGGCGCTTGGGTCCGCCAAACGTCACTCGGACCAAGCCGCTTCCATCATCCAGTCTGTCGACAATCCACCGTGCGGACTCGGAGCTGGGTGGGACGGCGGTTCGCTGCTACGGGAATGGGATGCCGTGCGTTCTACTCTGGTGGACGAATTGGTGACGCAGCACGAGGCTCTCCCCTCCATCCGGGCGCAGCTTAGCGGTGGGGAGACCGACTTGCGTGCGGCCGAATCTGAGATTGCTAAGATCGACACCGATGCCCTTCGCGCCGCACGCGAGAAACTGGTGAGTCAGCTGAGCGCTGAGCGAGAGCGGCTGGCTGCGTTGCGGAGAGCCGAATTCACGTTGTCTGCCAATCTGCCGGGCCAAGCGGCCGACATGCGCCGTATCAACGCGCAATACAGCGCATTCGAGAGTGCGCGAGGACAGACGTGGACCTCGACGACCGAGGCCACGCAGGAGACTGAAAGTGCGAAGCTCACCCTCAACCTTGTTCCGCGCCCCGGCACCTCAGCGCAACCCCGTGAGATCGTGCAGCAGTTTCGCGTGGAGCGGCGTTACCGTTCGTTCTTCTCGACTGGAGTACTAATTACAGGGTTGCCGCAGCCGAGCTACGAGCGGGTGACTCGGTTGATCGGTGAAGATTCCACCTATCAAACGTATGCCGACCGACACCGCGGCGGGCTCAGCACGTTCAGTCCGTCCTTACAGTACAATATTTCGTTCTGGGAGCCGGCTCCCGGAGCATCGGTCCTTGCGAGCTTCGGTGTTGCGGTTCGATCGGTTCGCGACCAGCTGCTCCCCGAGCCGTTTACCGGGTTCTCGATGGGCGTGATTGATCGGTTCGTAGTGACTGGCGGTGTGCACGTTGGTCGGAGACAGGAACTACTGATCACGCGAGATGGTGAGGACGCGGAGGACGTAGAGAAGCGAGCCATTCCAGATGAGATCACGCCCGCTGAAGCGATCGGGATCCGGTGGAAGCCGGCCGCGTTCTTTTCCATCTCCCTGAAGACATGAGGGAGTTGCCCGGGTGAGCACTCGATCGCTCTCGAACTGAACAGGAGGCGCTCGCCCAGGTTGTCCCTGCGCCGCGGTCGACGAAGCTGTCGTCTTCGCCCAGTGTGTATCCCATCTCGCTCGCCATCGCGAGGAGCGCCGCGGTCTGCCTCGGAACCGGGCCTCGGCGTAGCAGGGAGGACCGCACGTATGCGGCGGCCCGCTTTCGGCCTGCCCTCTGTTTTCTCCTATTCGATTTGGTTGACTGCCGTTCTGTGCTGGAGCGGCAGTCCACTCCAGCAACGCTCCTGTCCATCCCGTTGTGCATGGCTCCAGGCCTAGTCGCGAGACGGTGCCGACGCCCCCCCACTGGACGGAGGAGTGGCACCGCCGCCCTGAGCAGGGCGCGTGGCGCCGCAGCCAGGGTCCCGAGGCTTTGTGTCGGGCGCGGGGCCTCTTCGCGCCGGCGCGGCGTTCCCTTCAGGTCACCCCTTCGGGTCTTCCAACGAATCCGCCCCGCCATCGGGAGTTCCGGGACGGGGCGTATCAGTGTCATCGGCCGCAGTCAATTCAACGGGTTCAGGCGGTGGCTGCGCGGCCGCCGCGCACCATCCCTCACCCCTGGATGCAGCCAGGCCCCGCTCGCTCCGTCGCTTGCGGGGCCCGCCCTCCGGCCACTCGTACTCCTTATGCCATCCGCGTCCGCTCCCGAACCGGTGCTGCAGATAGGCAGTGCCCCCCTTCCGCACCTTGTCTGTGAGGTACTGGAGGTGCACGTATGGGATGCCCGCCCTCGCAAGCGCCTCCTCGGGCTCCACGCCGTCCACATATAGGCACACGGCCCCCGCCACCTTCCCCACAGGGCTCATCTCACTCGCCAGGATCCCCAGCTCTGCGCGGAGTTCGGCGGTCATCCGCCGTCGCAGCCGGCGCCCGTAGGTCCGTACCAGCGTGATCACGCCCTTCTTCCGGACCTGGGACGCCATACTCCAGACCTTCCCTGGGGTCAGTCCGGCTACCGCGCACACCTCCTCAGTCGGGTATCCCTCCAGGTACAGCTTCAGCCCCTTTGCCTTGGCCGCCAACGCGGGCTCCTTCGCTTTCTCTAGCGCCGCCAGCTCGCGCAGCAGCTTCCGCGTCGCGCCCAGCCGCGGTTGCTGCGGCGCCCGGATGTGCACCACCACCAGCAGCCCGCCCCCGTACCGCGCCGCCACTCCTATCTTTCTATGCATTTTCTTTGGGTCTTGTCCGGGGGTAGCACTACCCCCGGACAAGACAAAGCGATAATGATACGGGTCGGCAGCGCGGTGCATGTGATTGGCGCGTGGTTGGGGTAGGGTTAGTTGTACCGGAGGGCGATCTCCACCTCCTGTGTGGAGGGGCGTGCGGAGATGCGCTCGGCGATGTTTGAGATGAGGATGCGTTTGGCGGCGGCGTCGCAGGAGCCGAGGATGTCTCGGATCGCTGGCTGCTGGGGGAGAAGGAGCGAGTTGGCGCTGGAGCCCGAGGCGACGGAGTTGTGATTGCTGCGCTCGGTCTCAAGCTGCGCTACCACCGCTGACTGGTCATCGATGCGCCTCAGGGCGCCGATGCGCGCCTGAGAAAGACTTTTGAGGTCCCCTTCGAGGGTCTCCAGTTCCTCGTTGGGATTCTTGAGGTTCTCCTCGAGGGCGCCGATGCTGGCCGCGGCCCGGGTGGAGCGATCGCCCTGGAAAGCGGGGAGCTCCCTCTGAACCAGGTGCTCCAAGTCCGGGTCTAGGGCAATGTCGCGGGTGGCGTCGACGACGAGCTGATCGAGGCCGTGGATGCGCTTGGGGATCTCGGTGCACTCGTAGTCGTCGTAACGGGGCACGTGCTGGTATACAGCGCGGTCGCCGTCAACGCCTTGGAGGAGGTGGCCGCACACGGCGCAACGAACCATGCCGCTCAAGAGGTACTTGGGCGGGGCGATCCTCCCGGGCGCCGGAAACTCTGACATCCGTGTAGACGTTGCGGTCTGGGACGGAGTAGCCATCGCGGGCCGCGACTTCGCGCGCCAGCGTGAGCTGCATCTCGGTCGATTCTTCGGAATCGCCGGAGGCACGGCCGTAGAAGCCGGCCTCGACGAGTTGCGCGGGCGGGTGCGTGGGGGCGTCGGGCGCGTTTGACATCAGGGTTGAGGATTGAGGTTTGCGGATGCTTGTTCTTTCGGGTTGAGGATGTTGGGTGAGTATGTCGGGGCTGAGATGCTGGGAGCTGCACGAGGCACTCCGCGCCGAAGAGCGCAAGGCAGCCCGTGCAGCACGGACTGGCTTGCGCTCCCGTTACGTCACGGCGCCGGCACTCCGTGGGGCCGCAGCGCGGATCAGGACACGATCCTGGAGGCGCTGCTGTACTGGGTCGAACATCTCCCGGTCCACCGGAGGGTCCGGCAGCCAGTTGGAGACCGTGTGCGTGCCGCCCTCGGCTCCCCGGCGGGACCAGACGAGGTCCCCGACGTACATCGAGTTCCGCGCGATGGAGCGGATTCGAGACGCCGTCCACGCGCGTGCCCCGCGCGGGAGCGGGGCCTGGCTCGCGTTGAGTTCCGTCGCCACACGTTTGAGCGTCTTCCCGCCCGCGACAGCCGCGAAAATGCGCTGCACGACGGCAACCGTCCAGTCGGTGGCCAGAGCGAGGCGCCAGTTGTTAGACAGCGCCGCTTCGCGCCACCCTTCGGGGGTCGGATGCTCGGGCACGCGTTCGAACCCGTATGGGCGACCGCGACGAAGCGTCCTTCACGCCGCTACTGCGCGAGTTCTCGCCCGCGCGCCATGCGGCTGGCCCGCTCGCGACGTTCGTGCTCCGCGGCCACGTGTCCGACCCGATCGAGGATAAACGCGCCGATCCCATCGCCCGGCGGCAGATGCGGGCGCTCCTCGCACGCCGTCTCGACCCCAACGCCGTGTCGCTCGAGATGTACGATCAGGTAGCTGTGCATCCGCGGATCGACGAACCGGCCGAGGCGGGCGCGATCGGAGACCAGCAGGACGCTGAATTCCGGTCCGCCGGGCCGCTCCACCTGCGCCAGCAGGCGCCTCCAGGCCGGGCGGTCGTGTGTGGCGCCGCTCACCCCGTCGTCGGCGAAGACGTCGGTGTCGTGGACTTCGTAGCGGCGATTGGCCGCAGCGGTGCGGCAGGCGCGGATTTGATCCGCGATCGCATTGGCGTCGGCGCGCGCCGTGCGGGCGTACAGCGCGGCGCGGACTGGTGCTTGGGCCAGCGGTTGCTCCATGTGTGCTCCTGAGGGTGGGGTGGTGGGTCTGCGGCCATCCGGGTGAGGTCGGGGTCCTCCGGGGGCTGTGGGTGGCGCGCGGCCAGGTGGCGCGCGAGGAGGCCGCGCAAGCCGACCCGCATCGAGCGGTTCGGCGCTCCGCACGAGGCGGAGCGTGCACGCCGGCAGGGTGACCCGCGGGGGGCCGCGGGCACGCCCGGATCTGGAACGCGAAGGCACAGAACCTCCAGGTGGCAGTGCATGCTCACCTGAGGGACGCTGGACCGGCACCGTCAACTGTGGGGTTGGGGGGCGGTACAGAGATGGGACGTGCCGGGTCGCACATGAGGCCGCACTACGTGCCGCGCACAGACTACCACCGGTTAAGACAAAGCGAAAATGGTACGGAGAAGGGTTCAGCATAGGGTACCCTTGAAGGTGGTGGCGCGTGGTTAGTTGTAGCGGAGAGCGATCTCGACTTCGCGTGTCGACGGGCGAGCAGAGATGCGTTCGGCGATGTTGGAGATGAGAATGCGCTTGGCGGTGAGGTCGCCGGAGTCGAGGATGTCTCGGATGACGGTGTGCTGGCGGAGGAGGTGGGACTCCGCGCTGGCGGTGGCGGCGAGCGAATCGCGGTTCGCGTGTTCGGTCGCGAGCTGGGCTTTAAGGCGCGCGACCTCGGCGGTTTGTTCGTCGACGCGCTTGCAGGCGCGATCGCGTGCGTCCCTCTCCGTCAGTTTCTCCAGGTCGCCTTCGCGGAGTCCGAGCTTCGTATTCGCGGCCCCGAGCTCCTCCTCAAGCGTCGCGATGCTGGCCTCTGTGCGTGCCGAGGCGTCGCTCTGGAAGCCGCGCAGCTCGTGTTGGATGAGGCGCTCCAGATCTGGGTCAAGCGCAACTTCCCGGATGGCGTCGAGCACGAGCTGGTCGAGGCCGTGGATGCGCTTGGAAATTTCCGTGCACTCGTAGTCAACGTACTGCGGGAGGTGCTGGTAGATGGACTGAAGGCCAGCGGTGCCGTGTAGGACACGCCCGCAGACGGCGCAGCGCACCATCCCGGTGAGGAGGTACTTCGGAGATGTGGTGCGGCGGCGCTCCCAAGCGAAGTAGTGACCTTCGAGGATTCCCCGGACGGTGGCGAACTGCTCGTGGGAGATGGGCGGGTTTGGAACGCGGTCTCGTTGGATGATGAGGTCAGTACCGTCCTGTGTGGGAAGCGCCGCATCATCGGTACGCCAGTGGTCGGGGTGCTGCCACTTGCCGTAGGCGAGCGTGCCGGTGTAGATGCGGTTCCGCGCGATGCGAGAGACAGCAGCCGCGCTCCAACGGGGCGGACGTTTCGGGGGCTTCCGCTTGAATGGCACCGAGGGGGGAGGAAGCTGGCGCTGGGCGAGTTCCGTGGCGACAGCGCGCAGGGAGGCTCCCTCCTCAATCCGCTGGAAGATGAGCTTGATCGCCTCGGTTCGCCGGTCCGTCGCGAAGCGGAGCTCGTACCGGAACCCGGGGCGCATGAGCTTCTGCCCCCACGGGACGAAACACTCGACCTCACCCGTGGACACATTGACGAGAACGCGGTCCAAGGCGAAGGCCCAGTTGCCGGCCGGCCAGGCGCCGTTGATCATGTGCTGGCGACGAGCCCGGCGCATCTTGCGCCCAATGTCAGTGCGCTCCTTCGCGTTGGTGATGTTCTCGACCTGCTCCATGAGGAAAAGGCCGATGTCGGCGTCGGTGACGCCATCTTTGAAGTCGACATGCCTCTCGACGTCGCAGAAGCGGACGATGAGTCCGTTCCTCTCGAAGAGGACGATGTAGAAGCCGAACAGGCGCGGGTTCAACCAGCGCGCAAATCGCTGGCGGTCACGGACGTATAGGCGGTCGAAGCCGACAACTCGGCCGACAACGTCCGCCTCCAAGCGCATGAACCCGGGGCGGTCCTCCCGAGCGCCCGAGACTCGAACGTCTGTGTAGACGTTGCGGTCCGGGATGAAGTACCCGTCGCGGGCGGCGAACTCGCGCGCGAGGGCGAGTTGCATGTCGACCGATTCCTCCGAGTCCCCGGAGACGCGTCCGTAGAAGCCGGCCTCCATGAGTCGTGGGCGCGGGTGCTGAGGTTCCTCGGGGTTCGATGGCACAGAGGGCGGCTGATTCGATGTCATGGAATGTTTTTCTTGTGGGGTTTTGGGTTGGGAGGCTGGTCCTCTGGTTGTGTCCACGGGGGGCGTGCGGCGAGATGGCGCGCAAGGAGCCGGGCGAGCCTGCCAACGTCAAGCGGCTCGGCACTACGGAGCAGGCATACCGTCGGCTCTGGCGGGGTGGCGCGTGGGCGGCCGCGGGGCCTACGCAGCCTCTGGGGATTCGGCACGTGGTGTCCTCAGACGGTGACCGATGTCACTTCCGTCTATAGGACGCGCCGGCGGCACCGCCGCACGGCTGGACTGCGCCCGACGCGCGGGGTGCGCGACCGAGTCCTCCGAGCGGAGCGGTTCCGCCCGGAGGACTTGAAGTCCACACAGAATTGCGGGCGTGCCTAGCGGCGGTTCAGGCGTAGTTGGACCTGGTCGAACAACGCGCGGGTGACCGGGGGGTTGGCGACCCACCCCTCGGCAGTGTGCGAACCATCACGCGGGCCTGCGACAGACCAGACCAGGTCACCTACGCTGATCGGGTTCCGGGCGATCCGGGCGATGTGGGACCGCGTCCATCGCGCAGCGCCGTGCGGTGCCGGGGTCCCGCTCTCGTTGAGCTCGGCAGCGATGCGACCGAGAGACTGGCCGCCGGCGAGGCACGTGAAGATGCGCTGAACCACTGCTGCGGACCCATCGGTCGCCGCGGTGAGGCAGCAGTTCCCGGTACGGGCGGCCTCTTGCCAGCCGTCCGGGGTGTCGTGCTCGGGGACCCGGACGAAACCGTACGGCGCGCGACTGCTGAAGTACCGGACCGCGTAGCGCAGCCGTGCCTGCGCTCGCTCCCGCGGCAGCCTTTCACCCACATCGGTACGCTCCCAGTCCGCGCGAGCCGCCTCGATCCGCTCCCGGAAGTAGCCGCTGGCCGCGGTTTTCGACACAGGTTGCGGATAGGCGCCGTCTGCGCACTCGATGCGCACGCCGAGTTGAGCCAGGTGGTTGACCCAGTGCTCGATGAGCTTGGGTTCGGAGCGCGCCACACGGCTGAGATCGGTGAGGACGAGTACGTGAAACGTGGGGCCGGCGGGCGAATCCAGTTCCCGGAGCATCCGGGACCACCCGGGCAGGTCGGTCGTTTGGCCGCTGGCGCCGTTGTCGATGAACTGGTGCTCATCGCGCAGCTCGTAACCGTGTGTTGTCGCGAAGGCGCGACAGACGCGGAGCTGCTCATCGATCGAGTCGGCGTCCCCCGACGCGGTTCGGACGTAGACCGCAGCCTGGTCCGCGGTGCCTGGGCTCGGTGGGTGCATTAGCTGTCCTGGGGACGGGTGAGTGAGGCAGGTGTCTCCCCGGGTCCAGCTCGCGCCGCGAACTCAAAACGCACGCTACTCTAAGGACGGTGCAGTGGCACCGCCGCGCGCTGCGCCCGGGTGCGGGTGCTGCATGCGCGAGCGTGTTGCGGGGTGGAGATGGAATGGAGTACGTGATTGTTTGTTCTTCTGTGATCTGTTCGCTGTGCGATGGAGCGGTACTACCGTCCCAAACAGCGAAAAATCCAGCCGTGAAACAGCGAGGTCGTGCGGCGCCCCGGCGGCCGGCTTTGCGCGATAGCGAACGCTCACGCAAGCGGTGCAGTCGGATTCCGAGGACGAGGATCTGGAGCGCTTCCGGGGCGCTACTGCCACTGCCGCGCAACTACGCCGGGGAGGGTGTTTGGAGCGGGGGCGCTGCAGATGCGGTTGCCAACGAGCACCCAGGTGTTGCGGCCTCAGGATCCGGGCGTTCTTGCCATGGGCCGTCGGATTCCTCCAATGTTCTTGACAGGCCCAGTTGCGGGCACAACAATGACTTCGAGCACCAGATTGTGGCGCGGCCGGAGCCTAACCCCGCGCTCTTAACCCCCTCGACTTCCAGGATCGCAGGCACGTCCCTCCGCGCTGGAAGGGGGCTGGAAGGGCTGCATCGGTTCGCTCCGAACCAGCGCCTGCCCCTCACTTCTCCCGCGCGTTCCACGCTCTTGGCGACACGCGCCACTCCGATCAGAACCGGCGATTGCCGTTGCTGCTCGCTCGTTGGCAACCGGTGCCCGCAAGTCGACCGGGGCCTGCGGCACCCACACCGTCACCGGCCCTCAACCGACGTGCCGAGCGGAGCGCCTCCACTTCGACCGAGACCTCGCCATGAGCTCCGATCCCGACGGCTTGCCCGCATTTCCGTTTGTCGAGAAGGAGTCGACGGGGCTGTCGTTCAACGGGGTGCTCCTGGCTTCTTCGGGGTGGCAGCGTTACCCGATCCGGCTCCAACCGGGCGAGGTAGCCGCAGTCACGCTCTCCGGGAAGGTGGTTTATGTTCACAACGTGCGGAGAACCGCGGGTGCCTGCGGTTCCACCGACGAGGAGGTCGACCACAGGGAGGGAGGGCCCGCGGAGCTTCCCTCCGCATTTGCCCTGCAGGTGGCCGATACGGGCGAACTATGCGACGTCGGATGGGGCGAGGTCCGTGATACTCTGGTCAAGCTCGCTATCCCCGAAGCTTCGGGGCTCATGGTCGGTGACTTGCGCCTGGCCGGTGTGCTCAAGGAAGCGCGCGATGGAAACCCCGGGGACAACTCCGGTAATTTCGCGATCTCTGTCAGCGTGGATCCGACCCTGCGGATCGAGCGGTTCATCGCCGAGATCCAGGCCATTCAGAATGAAGTGGAGAAGGATCTCGACTCGACTTTTCCCACCGTCCTCGCCGCCCGACTATCGCAACGTTTCCCGCTCCGCCTGCCGAGCCAGGAGGGACAGCGGATCAGAGCATTTTCCGACCTCGCGAGTGTCGGGACGAGAGTTCTGGAGCGGCTGAACGGCGACGGGATCCGGACCCCCGGTCCTTGGCGGAGGTTCGCTGCGTGGCTCGGCGAGTGGTCTGTGACTCCCGCGGCGGGGGGGAAGGCAGACTTCGGTGCCGGCTGGGTGCTCCGCGCCAAGGTGGCGCTCCTAGAGGGAAGCACGGAGGAGGCGCAGAGGTTCTTCGCCTCGGCGATCCAGAGCACCGACGGCAGGGACCGGATCTCGCTCTTCTACGAATTGGGAAAACTCCGGGAGCTGAGCGGAATCCTTTTCTCGCCAAGGGGCAAGGAGGTCACCACGGTGGAGGCCATGGTGGCGCGCCTCGGCTCCGCCGCCCCCTCCGCCGCCGAGCGGGATGAGGTCGGCGCGTACGACTATTACCGGCTGGCGCTGATCGGGGGTATGCTCGCGGTCACGCGCGTGGAGAATCAGGTGCGGAGCGATGTCGCGGACGTGGATCAGTTGGACCGGATCAAGCAGTACGATGTGCACTACGCGCTCGGGCGCCTGGAGTACCTGCGCCACACGACGGAGTCGCTGGAGCGCGCCGCCATCCACTTCCGGATGTGCCGCCGACTGTCCCGATTCCGCTACCTGACCGCGCCAAGCCTGCAGGCGTCGTACACGCTCGCAATGCTGATGGACGACGTGGTACGCGTGCAGGCGAATCCATTCCACACCGGGGGCCGTCTTCCGGTGAGCAATCCCTCGTCGGGGAGTGGCGCCGACACGCTGGTCGGGCTCCTGAACGTGGACGTGCGAGTCTCGACGGCGCTGAACAACGCAAGGGAGGGCGACGACACGAAGCTGGTTGGGGCGCGGAGCCTCGGCTCTCGCGCCGTGGCGAGTGGCTTCCGCTGGCTCCCGATCGGCCAGCAGTCGGCCGCGGGGGAGGTCGTGGAGGATCCCACCCCGTTCCTGTTCAATCCGAACTCGAAGAACGGCCGTGCCCTCCGGGACACGGAGCGGTTCCTCACACGAAACGAGCTGTACAGGCAGCTGGAGCTTCGCGACGAGGTGCTCACCGAGCAGGGAAAGCTCGTGGTCGGCGCGCTTTATGACCTTCGCCCGCAGGAAGGCGCGTCCGGCGAGCCCCGGGTCCTCCCGTCGGTGACGGAGTGGGTGCAAAACCCCCTGCTCGCCTGCTCCTTCCCGCTCTTGGAGCGCCTGGCGGGTGAGCGTGGCTCGCCCATCTACCCGCCGGTTGCCGCGGTGGACGGCGACCGGCTCTTCCTGCGTCGAATCACCAGCGGCGGCCCGACGGTCCTCACGCTCGACTTCGGCGATGCGTCCGGGAACCAGATCACCGCCGGCTGCCGTGTGCAGGACACCCGGCTCCGCCTGGAACGGCTGGTCTACGGCCGCAGTGCGCCCGGAGCGGCGGATCAGCAGCGGGTCGCCTATGTTCTTGACCTGATCTACGAGGGGGTGGACACTCGCCCAGGCGAGGACTCCGAGACCGAGGCGACGCAGCGGATCCGGGAGATGCGGCTCTGGCTGGCGCATGCCGTCCGTGACGCGGCGGGCGCGCTGAACCAGACGGCCCCGCAACCTGCAGCGCGAGAGGCCACTCCCCCGGACGACGCGCTCCCAGACGTGTGGATCCGGTTTCAGTACCACGATGCGGCGCCTCGTCTGGTGCGCGCGATGGACGTGGACGATCGTCGGATCGCCCGGATGCTGAACGACGAGAGCGGACCGTGGTGGCAGCACCGGGTGGAGCTGGTGCCGACGGGGACCGCGGTCGATGGCGACGCGGTGCTGGAAAGGGACGTTCACCTGATTGGAGGCGCGGCGTCGCTGGCGAGCGCGTACCTGCCGTTCCACCTCAACCTGCGGCCTGAGTCGCTTCGGCAGGTGCAGGCGAACGATATGCGATGGGCCCTGCGGAGTCGGGCGCTTCCGGCGGCGCTGGTGCGAGCGTTCACGGAAGAGCTCGGCCGACGTGTCGCCGAGCCGGCCGCGCAAGCTCCCGACGAAGACGAGCGGGCCGCGTTCGCGATCCTCTACGACATCGCCGCCGGCCATTACGACAGCTTCCTCGTGGCGCCCCTGCTCCGTGGGGCGGCCGCACCGCCTGATCTGGCGGAAGTGCATGCCCTCGCGGCGTCCGCCCTGCTCTCGGCCACGGCCGACGGGCGGGGCGGCGGTATCGCGGGGAGTGCCCAGGCGAGGCCCCGAGCGGTGCAGGCAGCGTTCCGTACGCTGGCCGCGCTCGCTCCCGACGTGGACCCCGGGCGTGCGGTTCGGATTGCGGCCGCGCTCGCCCGCTTCCCGCAGACGCTTGAGTCGCTTCAGCTGGACCCGCCGATCGCGGCCCGCGCGTCCAACGGCAGCGGGGGGGCCGGCACCGTTCCGGAACGCGGCGAAGGGGTGGAGGGCGCGCTGACCGGGGCGTGGCTCGACGCCCTCGTTCGGTCCGTGGGGGAGCCGAGGCTTGCTCTCGCGCTCGCGCGCCCTGTCGTGGCGAGCGGGATGGCCACCCTGGCGTACGACTGGATTGTGGCGAGCTCAGGCTTCGCCGCCGCGGGCGAGCTCCCCGAGGTCGCCCGCTGGCTAGCGTCGGGGGTGCTTCCCGATGAACGAACCCTCGCGCCGCTCCCTCGTGCCCGCCTCGACGTCCTCGTGAGCAAAGTGGCGGCCGCGGCGTTCCACCTAGCCGACCCGGCGGCCGGGGCGTCGCTCGCTGCGGTTCCCTCGGCGGTAGAAGCCCTGGAGCGCGAGCTGGCCGCCTGGCAGCGCTCGACCGCCGCCGAGGAAGACCCGGCTTCGAGCCGGGGCGCACGCATCCTGGCAGTCGCCCGTGGGACTCTGGCGTTGCTCGCGGAGCAGCTGCGGGGCGCCAGCGAGGGCGCCGCGGCTCCGTACCGCGCCTCCGTCCTCGTACTCGCGGGCGCGGGGATCGCGCTCTGGCGTCGCGGGGGCGAGCTGGCCGGGCTGGCGGATGAGGTCGCCGTGCGCGCCACCTCGATCTTCCGCGCGATCCGCAAGAAGGAAGCTCCGGGTGGCGCGAAGGACGAGGCGACGGGCGAGAGCGCCGACGCCGAATGGGAGCGGGCGGTTCGTGCCCTGGCGCTCCCCGAGCGCGTCAGCAACTACCTGCTGGGAGTCGAGGTGGCACCGGAGCCCGCCGATCCGCCGCTGGAAGGGGGCTCTTCCGCGTGGCTCCGCGCGGATCGGGCCGGGCTCCCCATCCTCCACACCCCGGGAGCCCCGCGGGTGAGCGACGAGATCGACGGGTTGATGAAGGTCGCGCCGCCGCCCGTGCGCGCGGAGGGCGAGACTGCCGGCGCACCCGTCTCGGACGGACGCATCCTCCCGGTGACCCTCGCCGCCGGGAGCTTGGGCGCATGGGAGACGATCCTCCACGACGAGCCGTTCGCCGACTCGTGCGTCGCCCTGCTCGCGCTGGCGAACCGGTACGTCGCCCGGGGAGACGCCCGGTCCGCCGGGGAGCGACTCCACGAAGCCCTGTGCGCCCTGGTCAAGCTGGCGGCCGATAACGAGGGCACCACCTCGCCGGCTGATCGCGCGCAGGTGAATACGCTGCTGCGGCGCGTGCAGCTCCGGCTGGCCTGGCTGGACCAAGGATGCGATCCGTACGGCCGCTTCCTGACTCAGGCGCCACCCCGGCGCCTGCGGGTGCTCACGGATCAGTTCCGCAGCACCCTGGATCAGTACCGGCGGAGCCTCGATCTGGCGGACAGCGTCGATGATCGGATGGAGGCCCGGCTGCGCGAAGAGCTACTGGCGTCGCGGCAGAGAACGGACGCGGCGCACCGCATCCGGCAGGTGCGCCTGCAGCAGGAGCGCTACACGCGCTCGCTGGCCGACATCGACCAGACCCTCTCCGCCATCAACGGCCGGCGGCGCGAAGTGGGGCGCCAGCTCGGCGAGGCGCTCCAGCAGTTCAACGACGGAAAGCACATGCAGAGCGCGGCCGCGGCCGACATCGGGAAGCTGGTGATGCAGTCCGCATTGCAGGCCGTGCCGGCCGGTGCGCTGGCGCACGCCAGGAAGGCCGCCGAGTCGATCCGCCGGATGTCTGCCGGAGAGAACCCGCTGCGCGCGGCGCTCGGCGTGTACGGAGAGGAGGTCGTCGCGCTCGCCTTCGGCAGCTACCAGCAGGAGGACCTGTTCCGCGGCAGGCTGCAGGGAGAGATTGGCGGAGCGTTCGAGGAGTATGTCAGCAACGGCAGAGTGGGCTTCGACGATCTCGCGCGCCGCTCCATCAAGCGGGCCGGGGGGGAGCTGCTGGACAACGCTGTCGAACGGTTCGGGCGTGACGTCGAGGAGCTGGTGCGTAGCCGAGTCCCGTTCGGAGAGATCGCCGAGGTGTGGAACGATCTCAAGAACGAAGCGGACGGCGCGGCCAAGCAGGTCCTGAAGACGGCCGACGACCTGCGCGGACTGGTGTCCCGCTATCAGCTCACAGGCAAGGCGAATGAAGCGATCCTGAAGAAGGTTCTCGCCGCCAACGTGGATGTGGGGGGCCGGGCGCTTAAGGACATGGTCCGCGCAGAGGATCTGGTGCGTGCCCTGGCGACCCTGAGCCTGCCGACGAGCACCGTGGCGAAGAGCGAGATGGAACGGCTGCGCGACGACCTCAAGAACCAGCTGCTCGGGTTCCGATTCGTCGATGTGCCGGTGTCGGGGTTGGATGCCGGTGCCGCCAGCCGCAGCCTCCGTGGCTGCGCCCTGATTCTCCGCGCCGTAGCCGCAGAGACGACCCGGTCCTCCCTGGGTGCGGCTCGGCACCGTTCCCTAGAGGGTGCAGCGCGCAAGCTCGGCGCGGAGCTCGCGGCTCGGCTGGGTGGCGTCATCGGGGGTGTGCAGTTCCCGATCGACCGGCTGCTCGATCTCGAATTCACCACCGGGAGCAACTTCGAGCGGGGCGTGGCGGAGATCGCCGCAGGGTCGGATCACGCTGCGGCTCGCGCCAGGATCCTGCTCGCGACGATCGAGGCGCGGATGAGGGAGGCCGCCGCGAACGCGCAGGGCCAGACGGGCGAAGCGCTGGCCGCTCTCGCCCGTATCCTGGAAACGGTCGCGGAGGAGGTGGACGACGGGATCGAGGCGCTCGGGCGGGAGCGCTTCGACGACCTGCACGCCGTGGTCCGCTCGTTCCTGGACGACGGGATTGAGAACTTCACGGGCACGAGTCGCAGGGAGTTCCAGGAGGCCTTCAAGGATGCACTGCTCGTGAACGAGGACATCCGCACCCTCTTCCTCGAGGGATCCAGACAGTTCGTCCAGAACCTCCGTCTGTCGGCGGAGACACTAGCCTTCCTCGCCGAGCAGATGGGCCAACAGGTGGGTGGCAGGGCCGGTCTGCTCGGTGAGATCCTCGCCAGGACGGAGGTCGCGCTTCCGCCCGGGCTCAAGCTCACCCGAGGCCTGGACGACCTGGTCGCTGGCGAGCGGGACCGATACCGGCGCACCTTCGCCGCCAGTGCCCTAATCGCCACGGAGGCGCCCGCGCCCGCCGGGGCGGAGCTGCAGGGGATCAGAGGGCGTGAGGACCAGCTGAAGGAGACGCTGAAAGAGTCTCTCGCGGAACCTAACGACGAATGGATCACCACGTCGCCGACTGGGGAGGGAGCCCCGCTCCCCCCCGACAAGGTCAACGAGCTGATGGCAAATCCGTCCGCGCAGGCGATCCTCATGGCGGTGTCCGCGGCCTACCCGGTAGCCGGGCTCCTGATCCAGGGCGCTACGCTGATCAACGACTGGCTGGTGGGAGGAAAGAACCGCGAGCTCGGTGCGGCTGTCGTTGAAGCTGCGGAGGCGGAGTCTCGCGTGCTCGACCGGGACGCACGTGAGGCTCGGCACCAGCGGGAGCTGCTGGAGCTGGAGCTCGCCGTCGCCCGGGACGAGCAGGCGCGCCTGGAGGACGACGCCTCGGCGGCGGAGGCGCTCGCCGACCTGGCGGACGCCGCGGCCGAGCGCGCGATCCACCTCCGCCGCTCCATTTACCGCCGAACCTGGACCCAGCTCGAGCTCCTCACGTATCAGCTCTATCTGCTGCAGCGCGGCTTCGAGTACGAGTTCGATGCGCCGCTAGCAGAGATGTTCCAACGCTGGCCTCAACTGGACCCGTTCCGTGCGCTGCTGGAGCTGTCTCCCGGAACAACCGCGGGCGAGTTCGACCGGACTAACGTCCACCGGGACATGCTGCTGGCCGCGGATCTGATGGAGGCCATTCCCGAGGCGCTCCAACTGGTGCGCGATCTCGTAGCGACCGTCTGTTACCGCGACAGCATCACCATCTCGCTTCGCCACGATTACCCGGACGCGTGGGCGGCGTTCCGGAAGCATCCCGTCCCAAGCACACTGCGGTTCCGAACCACGCTGGCACAGGTGGGTGGCGTCCGCATCCAGGGAAGGGGTATCCGCCACTCGTTCAAGATCGAGCAGGTCACCGTCCACCCCCGGATCGAGAGCTCTCCTCCGATCGCCGCGCCGGAAGTAAGCGATTCCGTTGTGCTGTTCTCCCCCAAGACGCTGGGAGACCGGCGTGAGGCGAACCGTCTCGCGGAGGCGCACCGGGCGGCGCTGCTCGCGCAGGAGTGCCCCGACCGGCTCAAGCTCGTGCTCTTCCACGCCGGCACCGGCGATCAGCTGGACGAGTGGGGCGCGTTGCGCCGCATCGAGTGGGGCCCGCAGGTGATCGACAGCAATCTCATCGTCGCCGAAGCCGATAAGTTCTACAATGCGGCCGAAGGGCTCACCCCGGCGAGCGATTGGGCGCTGATTGTTGACCCGGAGTCACCGATTCTCACCTCCGAGTTCCAGGATATTCGGATCCAGATCACGTATACATATCGTCGGGATGAGGAGAGTGTCCGGGTCCTGCACCGGACACTTACGGCGCGCCCACCGCTCCGCCTTGGGCGTACCGTCACGGCGGCCCGGGTCACGACGCCGGCGCTCCCGGCCACCCGGTCCCGGGAGGTCGGCCGCGCGTTGCGCGCCGCCCAGGTGGAGGAGGCGCGCCGTTCCGCGCGTGCCCTGCCGGGCCGCGACACCTGACGGAGAGGAGCGCCGGGTGGCGCAGTGGATCCGTCCGCCGGTGGCTCGGAACGCCCCCCCCCGGGCGCGCGGGTGCTTCCAGGGCGCTGCCCGGCGGCGAGCATCGTCCACGCGGTCACGGCTGATCGTGCGGGACGCCCCTCGACAGATGGCTCGCTCGTACTTCCAGCAGTCACAGTACGCCCCGAAGATCCGGAGTTCGGCTCGGCCTTCCTGCGACTCGGATCCACCGTACTTTGCTCGGGAGTTGCGTACACCCACCCGACCAGGGAGCCTCCGCATGGAACTGCGCATCGCGACGTTCAACATCTACTGGTATCCGTCCTCGTCCTTCGTCGGGAACCGCAGATCCGAGGCGGACCGGGGGAAGATCCGGGAGGTCATCCGGCGGCTGGACGCCGATGTTCTCGTTTTCCAGGAGATCTTGGACCTGGCGGACCTTGAGGATCTCCTTTCCCATCTGATCCCCACCCGGTCGTACCGCCTGCGGGACACGGCCGGCCGGTGGACCGCGAGCGGCGCCGACCAGCAGGACGGGATGAAGGTCGTCGTCGCCTTCGACGGCAACAGGCTCGAGCTGGTCGAAGCCGGCACCGCGCGGATGCCGGACGCGGCCCCTGCGTCCAAGGGGAGGCGCGATCCTGTCGCCGCGCGGCTGAGGGTTCCAGGAGGGACCCCGTTCACCGTTATCGGCGTGCATCTCAAATCGGGGGTGCTGACGGTGGGATCGAAGGACACCACGCCGGACGACGACGTCCGGATTGAGGAGATGAGGGGGCTGACGGAGTGGATCACGACCGCCGCCCCCATTGGGCCGGGCGGGAAAGCGCGCCAGGCCGACGAGCCGACAGTCCTGATCGGCGACTTCAACGCCGTTCGCGGCAACGCAGCGCTTCGGTCGCTAGTGCCGGGCGGGGCTCTATCGTCCTGGTCATGGCCGGCGCCGAGGTTCGCATCCGCGATGCTCCCCTCTCCCCAGGAGGCGCCGCTCCCGGAGATCGAGCGCTGGACGACTCACCTGGACAGAATGGTGATTGATCACGTGATTGCTTCCCCGAAGACCAAGGTGGTCGACGGTCCCTGGGTGTACGCCTTCGATCACGACGAATCCTGGATGCAGGCGGCCGGTGTGACCCGGGAGTGGCTGGGCGAGCGGGACTACCCCCTTACACCCGAGAAGAAGTCGGCTGACCGCATCGAGAACCTTCACCGGATCTCGGATCATCGCCCCGTGCGGGTCACTATCGAGCTGTGAGCCGCCCGGATAGCGATCTCTGCACGACGTGCCGAGGCGTGTTCCCGGCGCTCGCGGTCAATCCTGCTCCCGGGGATGCTGAAAGCTGAAGCCTCCCATATCAACCGCCAGGAACCAATGCTCAGTATCCACATCCAGCGTTCCGAGGTAGGAGTGAACTGCACGCGCGGCTACCTGCTCACGCAAGTCGATGGGGAGGACAAGCCGACAGTCACCTGCTACGTGATGGAGCCCCGACCGGTTGCCGACGTGCCTGGGATCACCACAATTCCCTCCGGGACGTACGCGGTCACGGTCCGCGAGGACGGTCCGCGAGGCTGGCGCCTAGAGCTGGCCGACGTGCCGGGATGGGCGAACGTCCAGCTGCATGTGGGGAACTACCCCGAGGACACCGTCGGCTGCCTGCTGCCGGGGACCACGGCCCCGGCACCCTGCGTGGTCGGCTCCAGCGCGGCCGCCATGGACATCATCCGGGGGTTGTTCACCGTGTTCGGCGGCGCCGGGGATACGACGATCACGATTCTGGACGGAGGTGTGGCATAGCGGGCGTTCCCGCCCGAAGTCAACTCGTGGAGCGGCTTGGTGCAGACGCACTTATGTATAAGGCTCACACGGTAGATGTAGAGGTACTCGACCGAAGCTGGGTCGGCGCGGCGAACTCTACCGGCGGCGCAACATCTTCGAGCGTTGCGTCGGATCGCTCAAGGAGAACCGGCGACTGGGTCCGCGATTCAAAGAAGCTGGCGACCAACCTCCTAGGGATGGCCAAACTCGCGACGATCGGAGGAGGGCGTTGCCGTAGAAAGGGGCGCGGTTCTGCCGTGATGGTGCCAGAATCGCTGATCCAGATTCGCCCGGCACCGTTGTCATCCGATCCTGTTCGTCCAGCCCGTAGGCGCCATTGATCTGTGACGGCCAATCGCGAAGGCCCATCTTCGCGGAACAACGAGTCCGCGAGGTTTCGCTACAAGGGGGCGATACGAGCAGACCAAACTTTGCGCCAGCCGTTCAGTGGGAGTTCAACAACGCCGATCTGGAGCGCTTCCACGGACGCTTCTGGCGTTGCCCGATCCGGATAGTGGAAGAGGGTGTGTGGACCAGTCTCTGGCGGTGCGGGGAACGTGCACGTGGCGGGGGCGCTGCGGGCTCGCTCCTGCCTGTGCTTGCGCTCCACGCGTTTCCGGGACAGCGAACGGCCGAGTCCGGCTGGACAGCGTGGGTGCGGCTTGGGACTCGTCGTATGGCCCGGTTATCCGGTCTGAACAAGGACAGCGTCCGAGTCGCGCTCGCTGGGCTCGCGGGTGAGGGCCTGGTGGAGGTGGAACAACGAAGCGGCCAGGATCCTCGGGATCCCCGTCGCTCAACGTGGCTGCGCCTCCGGACTGACCTTTACGCTACGCCGGGAGAGCCGTACGTGTTGTTCCCCGCCGAGTTAGCGTACGGAGGCTTCTGGGCGGCTCTCCCAGGGGAGGCCGCGCGTCACCTGGTGTTCGCGTGGGCGGCGGTGCCGGGGGGCGCCGACGCTCCCCCTGAGAGGAGTCTGTCTTCCGTAGAGCGGCGTTTGCTGGGCATCTCCGGCATGGGCCGCACCGCGTTCCGCCGCGCGGCCGCATCCCTCACCGCCTGGCGTGGTGCACGGGGCGCGCGCCTGATCGTGCGTCGCGAGGGACGGTACCGCGCCCACCTGGCTGCCCCGCTCCGTGCGCTCCGGCCGCTTCCACCGAGAGCCGCTCGGTTGCCGTCGACGCGCCCCGAGGTAACGCCTACTCCCATCGCGGATGCGCCTTCGTTGGACGGAGATCTCACCTGGGAGGCGCGGAAGGCGTGGTGGATCCGGCGCTACCTCCCGGTCTGGGCGGCGCGTGCGCTCTGGAGCTGGCGCGACCCCGCCATGCCGGTGTTCGTCGACCTGTGCCCTGGAAGCGCCGCAAACGGGCTTCCGGACGGATTGGCCGCAGCGCTCGAGATCGCCAGCCGCACGAGTGGACCCCATCGGCCGCGGGGCGAGGCGCTCCGCGTGATCGTGGTCGAACCAGAGGAGCGAAGACGGGAGGAGCTGCGCCACGCAGTTACGAAGGCGGGAGTGGAGCTCGCGCTGTCCGCGGACACGCCGGAACGCTTTATTGAGCGGGTGTACCCACGCCGAACTGGGAATGATGCAGCGCAGCGTGGCCGCGTGTCACTGCTGTTCTTCATCGGCGCGGCCGAGGCACCCGCCGTGGAGCTACGGCGCCTCGGGTTGGTTGCTGCCGGGCGGCGCGAGGCTGTTGCGCTCACCCGTTCCGCGGTTCTGGATGGAGGCGGGGCGTACCTATGGCGCGGCCGGCAGGATGCCGGCGGGCACGCGGAGGCACACTCCGTGGCTGCGCTGGCGCAGTCCGCCATGCCGACTCGGATCGCCGCTGTACTCGCGTTACCGCTGCTGGGCGAAGGCGCGCGTACCGCTGGTTTGCTCGTCCATCTCTCGAGCGACCCGGGCGCGTTGGTTGCCTGGAAGCGAGCGATCGGGGCCAGGCGCAGGGTCCCGCCCGACGCATTCGAATCGGGACCTTGGCAGGACGCCCAGGTCGCCGCTGACCTTGCCGAGTACCAATTCCGTGGCCGCGAAGTCGCGTGGCACTCAGGAGGCGGCGACGCGGGATCGGTGCGGGACTTCTACCTACGACGCACCCCATTAGTCCCAGGGGACCTGCCCGCCGTGCGAAGGGAGCTTGCATCACGTGGATATCGGGTTGCATCCCGGCCCTTTGTGTACGCGTTCCCGCAAATGAACCCGGAAGCAGACGTCCCAACGGCGATCTGAACGACTCCTCCCTCGCGAACGCCCGAAAGTGGTGCGGAGTAGAAGCACGATGCGACTCTGTCGAGGAGAAGGGAAACCCACCCTGCAGCATTCACGAGTTGTCTGTCGCGGATGGGCCCGATGCCGCTCCACGCGTGTGGGGTGAGGACATGGAGATTAGCGTCTGCCGCGGGATGGTTCTAGCATTACCCACTTGCCGAGGGAGATACCAAGTTCGGCACTCCGGTTATGTGAAAGGGTCCACTAAATATTGGCGCGCATAGGATTGCGGCTTCGCCAGGAAGAAGCTAGTGTGTGGGGATTGTGAGGCGGCTTTCCATACACAACATCCAGGGAATTCGCATTCAGCCACCGCGCACTCGCCACTGAACCATGAGTCCACCCAGAGCTTTCCTTGACGGCAGCAATCTCCTTCTAAACGTTTCGTCAGACGGGCTTCCGAGTGTCTTTATCTTCGCCTGCATCTTCGACGTCCTACGCGAACAGGGTTTCGCGCCAACGGCCGCTTTCGACGACTCGATTCAGCATCATCTCAGGAAAAGAGGGGTGCCGGAAGAATGGGAGGTGTTAACTCGGTTGCGTTCGGTTTCTCGTGGCGCGATCACGATGACTCCCTACGCGGACGCCCCGCTCCTGGTGAGCGCGGAGGCAGTGGGGGGGTACGTTGTTCTGCATGGGGATCGTTACAAGGAACACGCAAAACGCCGGAAACTCCCCAAGTTAATCCGTGTACTGGCGCTTGGGGACCAACTGTCGTTCACGTTCCCGCGTGACGAAGATCGCTCGTTCGCAGTACCGATTCCCGACACGGTAGAGCTCTTCGGCGAGCGACTTTCCCGCCGCGCGAGCGACGCCGGACAGGGACAGGCTGCTACTGCTCAACAGGAGGAGGGAGACGACACCGGTATGGAAATACTACCTTCTGAAAATCAGCTCGTCCAGTCCCTTGAGGCTCGCCTGATCGTTTTCGCATTAGATGCATCAGGGAGCATGCACCGTGATGAGGACGGGGCACGCGAAACGTACGACTCTCGCCGGAAAAGCGAGCATCTAAGCGAAGTTTTACGTGGAGTCGTGGAACGCCTCAGACAATCCAATGTTCGCGATTCATTCTTCGTATCGCTAGTCAGTTTCGCAGGCGACCCATTTGTGCATAGGATACGGAATGCGAAGATGGCTCATATTGAGCACGCAGCGGAATACATCCTCTCGTCTGGTTTCGAGTACCGTGCGAATGCCTCCGGCAACGGTACGAATATCTCACGTGCACTGAGCGTGTCGGTTGAATTGGTCGACGATGTCCTCACAGATCCGTCCAATGCCGATTTAGCGTCCGAGTGGCATGCGCTGATCGTGCTGATTACTGATGGCAAGGACACAAACGACCGCCAATCAGTGATCGATTCCGCAGCGACCATCGCAGTCGAACGCGCGTTGCTGGAAAGCAGGCGCATCAGGCTGGCATGTGTTGGAATCGGCAACTCCGTCGATTTACCACTCCTGACTGAGATCGCGACCGAAGCTGACGCGAAGGATTTGGACAGGTTCACCAAGGCCGGCCTTCGGCAGCATCTTCAGACGGCTCCAGCATCGACGCGCCCCTGCCTGGTAATAAAGGTTGATGCCGAGGATCGAGAGTATCAGGAGTTGATCCGACTGTTCATCGATGTGGTCTCTCACACCGGATGACGAAGCGTGGCAATTGAGTTCACTGAAATAGGTGGTTCACGGCGCGTCAGCGTTGAGATGATTCCAACCAAGCTGCACTCAGGCGGCCAGGGGCGCGTCTGTCGAGCTTCGGTGAATGGTAATGACTCGTATTGTGTCAAGGAGCTGCCGGATGTCCACCGCCCCGCCGATGTCCACCGTCAGTTAGCCATCTTCGCAAACCTGGCGAGATATCTCGACTCGCGAATACGGTTGCTAGACTCTGGTGATGCGATCCGCCGATCACTGGAGACACTCCGAGCGTATACTCCGACCCATGCGACCTATGATGCGCTTGATCGTTCTGGGCCAAAGTGCCTCCTCCTGTTGAGGCGCTATAGTGATGGTGGATCGCTCCAAAGCTTGACTGCTACCCCTCGCCCCCCCGCACAGGCACGGTTTGAGATTGCTCGTCGGCTTGTGCGCCTGTTAACCACACTGGAACTCAACGGATTCGTTCACCTGGATGTCTACCCCGACAACGTACTCGTCAAGATCGAGAATGGTTTTGTGCGTGAAGTGACGCTGATTGATCTGGAGGGTGCGGGTTTGTTGAATCGGGATGCTGAAGCCCGGTACGGATCGCACGTTGATACCTGGGTGACCGAGCCCTCAGCCTTCGGAAAACCCAACCTATGGCTACTTCCAGCATGGTATCCTCGGCCCGACGCGGGCGCCGTGTCCGCCCCATTCAGCGGTAACTACCGATCGGCTGCGCGTTGGCAGGCGATCTGTATTGCCCTGTTTGCCCTCACTTGGGGTGGGGTCCCCTTCGCTTGGCTCGTTCCATCTGCATTTCAGCGCGTAGCGGCTTCGCGGACGAGGGTGACCTCGCCAGCGGATCGGGAGGCTCTGTCCATGGTCGACCAGCGGCGGTATGCCGGCTTCATTAACTGCTTGGATGGCAAGGAAACAATCCTATCCACGTTCCGACAGTGGATCGAGCGTGGTTTTCTTAACCCCCGAGCATTGCCCCCGATACAGAGCGTTCAGCAGTTTCTGAATTCTGCAGCGCGATAGGATTAACATATGATCGATTTCTATACGCTCACAGACAACAGATCACACGGTCATGACGCATCCGCGACTCACCGCGAGGGAGATATCGTCTTCGTGGCAGTCGCGGACGGGATTACTTCTTCGGATGATCCGCTCAAAGCGGCGGAGACTGCTCTCGATTGTGCTCTGAACGCTTTCCGTGCAGAGCCGAGCCAGCATCTCCATTCCTTCGTGCGGCGTCTGAAAGAGAGATTAGAAAGCGCTGCGGCGAATTGGACCGGAGGAGGTTCTGCGGAAGCGACCTTGACGGCGGTCGTCCTGCAGGAAATAAAGCCCGGCATCGTAGACGCAATGTTCGCGGCGGCTGGTGATAGTCCGATATACATTGCATACCCAGGACCTATCATGGACGTGTACCCCGACACGTTCCTCACCAGCCAGATCCACGGCAAACCGATACAAGTCGAGAATTCAGGGCGCGTCTACTCTTTTGTCGACTGCTCCGCCGGGCGTATCATGGGAAGGCTGGCTGCCGGCACCTTTCAGATCACCGCTGGAGAGTTGTGCATTTTATGTACTGACGGAGTACCTTTCAACGAATACGTGCTTCGAGACCTAAGACGCGGTGGTGGAAGTCACCGGTTTTTCAATGAGCTAGTCGCCGGTAGTCTTAAAGATGCGACAGATCGATTATTTTCGCGTTTCCAGTCCGAGAAGGCGCTGAGTGACGATGCAACGCTCGTAGCGGTAAGCGTGCGGATGACGGCGACCGCGGTGCAAGCTTCTGTCGACGTCAATTTAGCCACATCGGGCACAGCGGAACGTTCTCAGGACACCGGTTCAGGTCCCGAAGCGAGTGGACCGCTGCAGAAGGAACCGAATGAAACACGTGACCGGAACGTTGATGACAGGAGCGGTCTCGCCATTGAAGATTCCAGCGCTAACTTCGAGGGGCAGAGAGGCGTTTCGACTCTACTTCCCGGCGAGGAGAGAATTGCGCCTGAGGGACCCCCGCGAGCTCCGGACGCGGTAGGCATACCGAGTCAAAACATGGAGGAATCTCCAGCTACGGTGGAATCTGGTCAGACGCCGTCAACCGACGAGTCGGATCAATCAACGTCCTCCAGCGGTCAATGACCGCACCAGGCTGGTAGTGGACCAAAGCAAGGGGGGTCCGCGCGCCGCTACCCCATTACGTGCAGAATAGGGTCGCACGGGTTCTCATGGCGCCGGCAGTTGTGCTCGGAATGGGTACACAACCCGGTAAGGCACCGCCGCGTCCGCGGTCTTCTCCCCCTCTCATGTCATCCACTCACGCGCCATCGGGGTGTACTGCGCCGTCTCGGCTTCACCCCAGTTTCGACCCCTCCCTCAGTACGCGCCGGCCACTGTTCCGCTGCTCCTGACTGTCGATTCAGTGGTGTCTTCTGTTCGATCACGACGATGGGCGAACGCGTACTCCGTGGTGAGGAGCAGTCCCGCGAGCGACGCAGCGTTCTGCAGCGCCGTGCGCGTGACTTTGGTTGCGTCGATCACGCCCGCGTCCACGAGATCCTCGTATGTGCCCGTGAGGGCGTTGTAGCCGAAATTCGTGTTCTGGCTTAACTGAGTCGTCGCCACCACGATCGCCCCGTCGATCCCTGCGTTTTGTGAAATCTGCCGCATAGGTTCCTCCAGGGCACGCTTGATGACGCCCATCCCCGTCCTCTCGTCCGGGTCATCGGAGTCAAAGTCCCGAAGGGCTCGCTGGGCGCGAAGGAGTGCGACTCCACCGCCAGGAACGACACCCTCCTGGATCGCAGCGCGCATGGCACGAAGAGCGTCCTCCATACGGGCCTTCTTCTCCTTCATCGCGGATTCCGTCGGTGCACCGACCTGGATCACTGCAACGCCGCTGACCATCCGAGCGAGTCGCTCCTGCAGTCTCTCTCGATTGAGATCCGAATCGGCTTTGTCGATTTGGGTGCGTAGCGCCCCTACCCGACTCTGAATCTGTCGCTCGTCACCGGCACCGCCGATGATGGTTGTACTATCCTTGGTGATGACGACGGTTCTGGCGCTGCCGAAGTGGGATAAATCAACGTTCGCGAGTGTAAGGCCGCCCTCGTCGGAGACCAGTTGCCCCCCGGTCATGGCCACGACATCCTGCAGCATCCCTTTGCGGTGTTCTCCGAAGCCGGGCGCCTTGACCGCCGCAAGCCTGAGGGTGCCGCGGAGCTTGTTCACCACCAAGGTCGCAAGGGCCTCACCCTCCACGTCTTCCGCGACCAGAAGGAGCGGCCGCCCCGTCTGCGCGACCTTCCCCAGTAGAGGCAATAGCTCCTTCAAGGACGAGATTCTCCCGTCACGAACGAGGATGAATGTGTCTTGGAGTACTACCTCCATGCGGGCGGGGTCAGTCGTGAAATAGGGCGACAGATAACCACGATCGAACTGCATCCCCTCCACAATCGACACGGTCGTTCGAATACTCTTGCCCTCTTCGATGGTGATGTACCCTTCCGCTCCTACCCTCCCCATCACGTCAGCGATCAAGCCGCCGACCTCCTCGTCGGAGTTGGCCGAAATGGTCCCGACTCGGGCGAGCGGATCCTGCTGCAGCCAGAGCAGCTCCGCGGGCGATCGATGCGCCGAAGACGAGGTCGCAGTTATGGCTTCGAACGACCAAGTCTGCGCGGCGGCGGCGAGGCGCCGTAGCTGCGCCGCAGTGTAGCCTGTTTGCGGAGCGAGCATCCAGAACAGCCGGGGCAACGGGTGATCGACGCTAACCAGGTGATCCGCAATCTCCCTAGGCAGTGTAGGAAGCCCGAGTTCTTCGGCCATCTCTCCAAGCTGTACCTGAACGGGAGAGATCCTGGCTGGAACGCCGCGCCTGTCGGCCGCCGCGACCTCGCGGACGGGTACAGAGATTCGCGCAAGCTCGGTGACGACGCACCGGACGGCCTTGTCGATGCCGCGCTTCATTGACATCGGGTTCGCACCGGCGGCGATGTGCGCGAGACCTTCGCGGAAGATTGCTTGTGCTAGGATGGTCGCGGTGGTGGTACCGTCGCCGGCTAGATCGCTCGTCTTTGCGGCAACCGCCTTGACCATTTGCGCGCCCATGTTCTCGATGGGGTCGACGAGCTCCACTTCCTTGGCGACGGTCACCCCGTCCTTCGTAATGATGGGGGAGCCGAGCTTCTGTTCGATGATCACGTTCCGGCCCTTGGGGCCGAAAGTAACCTTGACGGCGTCTGCAAGCTGGTCGACACCGCTTTTGAGGGCGTTTCTGGCCGCCGTGGAAGAGGAGACATGTTTGGAGTTCATGTTCTCACCTCCTCGAGTTCAGGTGCCGTTGCCCGAGTTTCCGGAGCATGTAGCGGATACTGTTAAACCACGAATCACGGAGCTCTTCCAACCCATTCGGTGAGGAGGCGACCGCCACACCCGCCTCGATGTTCTCCAGGGGAAGGTCTAGAATTCGGATCACTTCGGTTTCCAAGGCATGCCGAAGCGACGATTGCTCTTTTGTCGGGACGCGGTCCCCGACGATGAAAATAAAGAAACATCTGAGCCGACAGCAGATCGGATCCTCAGCACTCCGGATGAGGGCGCACAATCTGGAGAAACGGTCGATGAGGCGCTGCGCCTTTTCTGGATCCAGATCCAGGTTGAGCCCGTCGACGACTGCCGCTACAAATCTCGCGGTATTCGCTGGCGATCGGCTCAAGAGAAGCTCCGGCGGGTCTGTCACGACGTATGGGCGAAAAACATCTAGGTACAACCGTTCCCGTTCATCTAGGTCAGGCTCAATGGCGTGGATTGCCACACTGAGTTCGGAAAACGGATGCTTCCAGAGTTCCCAATCTTCGGGAGCTGAGCCGTCCAGAACGGCGATGAACGCATCCTGTGGAGACGTCATCGATTTCCGCCTCGGTTCAGGTGGAAGTCAAGTAGGAGGTCCTCTACGACGCTGCGTACCTGACGGGTGCAAAGATCCCGCGGTGCGCGATTGACCAACTGCGAGTGTAGGGCAGCGGCCGACTTCGCCCAGTTCCGGAGAGCCTCCCGATCGGTTTCGTAGGGAAGCAGCGCTATCTTCTCTTCAGTGAGATCGCGGAGGAAAGCGAGCGATCCTTTAAGGGTGCCCAGCTGTTCTTCCGAGAGTGGCTCGTGACGGCTGATTCCTCCCCGAGATAGCGATGGACAGCCGTCGACCAGTGCCCACATCAGTCGAGACGCCAGATCTCGAGTTGAACGAACGGTACGTAAGTCCATACCGTGATGATGTCCGAATCGAGGAATGCACATACCCAGCGCGGTCGCGAGTGCAGCGAGTCCAAGCCCGACCGATTGCACAGTCGCTGGGAAGCTTATCCCTGAGGGACTAGTTGCTATGACGGCCTCTCCGGTGATCAGCCGCACCGCTCCGACAAGTGATCCGACCAGCAGTACAAGGATAAACCACGCACGGAAGAAGTCCTTCCAGATCGTGCGCCAAGATAAGATGGCTTGGGTCCAAACCGCCCAGAGCAGGACAGCGGTGAGTAGCGCGAGCAGAACGCATGCGGCGAGCCCTCCCCCGAGTGAGTCTGCCTGCGGAGTCCACACGCGAACCTTGAACAAATCGCCGATACCGAGGCTCACGATGACGAACACCACACCTGCGGCGAATCGGTCGTGGCGCTCGGATGGGACGATGAGCCACATAGTTCTCCGAGGCATGCGCATTCAATCCGGACGGAGACCGAGTCACCAGCGGGAACCGTGATCTGGGCGCCGCAAGGGTGGGTCACGGCGCCACCTCCCGATCCGACATCCGCCGCGACCGCAGTCGCGGTGACGTGAACGTCTTTCCTTGCGGCCATTCCGGTCAGCGTAGCGGATATCTGAGCGGATCCCTTGTCGCGTGCACGGGCCAGCCCGGAGTTGTCGACTTCGACGACATTCGGATTTGTAGATGCCCACGCGAAGCTCCCGCTGACCGGATTGCCAAAACGGTCGCTCGCGAGTGTCTCCAGCCTCAGCGTATCCCCAATAGCCCCGAGAGTATCCGTAGATCCCCGGATACTGAGGGCTGCGATCTGTCCGGGGGTTGCTGTAGCCTCCAGAAACACAGGAGTGAGCCCGTCTACAGTGGCGGACACTCGTTGTGAGCCCGCGATCGATCCGAACGTCCAAGATGTGGACGCATCCCCAGCCTCATTCGATGTCGACACGCTGGGGACCAGGGTTCCTTCACCCGTCTCTGTGCGCCATGTGACCGGGATTCCCTTCACTGGATTTCCCGAGTTGTCCGTAACGCGCACGACAGGCGCGCGGGGTAGGGATAGCCCGATGACACCTGTCTGGCCCATCTCATGAACTAGGGCCAGCGTTGTTGGGATGCTCGTCGAGCCTACAGAGTCTTCGTAGGCGAGAATCATGGTGACACGAAGGCCGATGGCGATCGCACGCGCCATTCGCCCAGATCCTGCCAGTACGCCGCTAAAACGCATCGGGGAACTCATGCTTGAGGTGGGAAGTGGAGCGGGGGGCATGCTGCAGTGATCACCAAAAGTGGCTCCGAAGCTTGTTTCGCGACGACACTTTCCGCAAGGTTTTTGAGTTCTCGAGCTGGCTAAGTGGGAAGAGAGCGGGCGGGCAGCGTGGCTTGAGGGAACCGTCGAAGCCCCGGCTGTGCGAGACAGGTCCCACTGGGTGTGTCGTTCCTGTGATTGCGAACTGTACCCGATTAGATCGCCGGGGGAGCGATGTCACCGAGGGCTCCCTCCGCGAACTCGCCGCGTTGTCTAGAGCCTGTTATGAACTCGCGGCGGAGCGGGCGAACTGGCTGAGCATGAGCATGGCAAAGGCGACGTAGTGGAGCGCGGCCAGCGAGCTGGCCAGGCGCTCGTAGTCTCGGGCGAGCCGGCGGAAGCGCGCCGTCCAGGCGAAGCTGCGCTCGACCACCCAGCGGCGCGGCAGGAGGACAAAGCCCTTCTTCGCCTCCGGCAGCTTGACGACGCTCAGTTGGATGCCGTGCTCCGCGGCCGCCTCGGCAGCCTCTTCGCCCGTGTAGCCCTGGTCCACATAGGCCAGCTCCACGCTGCCGCCGGTGACCGCCTGGATCTGCTCGCACAACTCGCTCACCTGTGCCCGCTCCTGCTCGTTGGCCGGCGTGACGTGCAGCGCCAGCAGGTGGCCCAGCGTGTCGATGGCCAAGTGCACCTTGCTCCCACGCCGCTTCTTGTGGCCGTCGTAGCCAGCCCGCTCGCCGCTCTCGGGCGAGGACTGCAAGGTGCGGGCGTCCAGAATGGCGGCGCTGGGCTGCGGCTTGCGCCCTTGGGCCAGGCGCAGCAGGGTGCGCAGGTCGTCGACCATGGCCTCGAACGAGCCCGCCGCGTGCCAGCGTTGGGCCTGCTGGTAGACCGCCGCCCAGGGCGGCAGGTCGTGGGGCATCATGCGCCAGGTAGCGCCGCTGCGCACGATGTAGCGCAGGCCGTTGAAGACCTCACGCAGCGAGTGCTCCCGCTGCGGTGCGTTCGAGTCCATCAGCGTCAGGTACGGGGCCACGAAGGCCCACTCGTCGTCCGACACGTCGCTGGGGTAGGGCTTGCGCTCGCTCATGCCCGCAAGAGACACCCCAGCAAACACTTAGTTCATAACAGGCTCTAGCCCGAACTGAACATCGCTGCAGAAGTTGGCCATCACCCAGACGTGTCCTGTCTGGCCACAACTGATTGACGGCAGATCCGACCCGACCTCGACTCGCGGCCGCACGGTAGCGCTCCCGGCCCCGAGATGCGGAGGGGAACACGACAGACTTGACGCGCAGCTTGGCGGCGTGAGGAGAGTAGCAGTGCACCCAGGGTCGCGACGCGGCCCTGCAAACCGTGCTGGAGTGACTGGGATCACGAGTCCAGGCGGACCCTCTGGAATTCTACTGCGCATCAGGCGGTGGTCAACGCACGGATCGGAGAAGCGTCGGTGCGTTTGGTTCTGGTAACCTCCTTCAAGGCTCCCGCAGAGGTGGAAGATGTCGTACACGGCTGTCTGGTTGACCTATCTCATACCCGCTCAAGTGTGCCGTTACTGCGTCCGCCTTGAGGAAGGGCGCGCGGCCTTGTTTAATGGCATCTAATCCCACGGTGATGAATGGCGGCGGCATGGGGTACCTCTTCCCATAGCCTCGGCGCTCTCCTCTTGGAGAGCGTGACTACTGCAGCGAGTTCGCGACCACTTCCCATCCATTCGCCTTCAGGACGAGGCGGGCCCGGGCCGGACGGGGTGCTTGGGCGACCTTGAGGACGCGGTCGGCGGTCCGATCCACCTTCCCGAGCTGAGGCACTAGCCACTCGGGGGCTTTCGCTCGGTATGTGTATTCGACCGTCATCGTGATAGCTCCGTCCATCCCGCTTCCTGGCTCCGTGTAGTTGGTGACCTTCACGAGCTCCGGCGTTCCGAAGCAGAGCCGCTTGGTTGCGCGCTCGGTCGGGTTGACCCAGGGGAAGATCGTGTCCACGACGGGCTGGAAGACGGAGCGTCCTTTCTTGGTCACCTCCACGCGGAGTTCCGTGCCGGGCCCGAGGATGTCGTTGATCGGCCTCTCCGTAACGCGAACCAGGCCGGCGCTGGACATGCCGGCGAGGTACTCGCGATACGGTTGCCATCGGGAGTTGTTCGCATAACGCGTCGTGATCGTATCCACCAGCGGAAACACGGTGGGAAAGCCGGTTTCACGCCTCCCGGCGTACTGGAATGTCGTGCACTGCTCGCGCGTGGACAGGTCTGCAGCGACCGCGCGCGCGGAGTTCTCTTCTGAGGGTGACTCGGGGTCGGCACAGGCGCCTGCCGCGGCGGCCAGGAGGATCGCACCAGTGCGGAGCAGGAAGCTCATCACGGAATGGAAGGAAGAGGGAGCGTGAAGCACCGAGGTTGCGTGGCCGGATGGCTGGGATGTGTGGCGTGTCGGCGGTTGCGGCGCGCCTGGCACGGCCACGATGGCAACGGTGGCGTCCCCATGCACGTTGAGCGGCGGTTTGGAACGGTGGTCGCCGGCCCCACCTTGCTCAGTTGCGAATCTCGACAGTCAGCCGGTAGCGGCCCGAGTAGGGGTTGTCGGCCGTGAGATCCACTGCCGACCAGGGTCCTACCATCACGCGATGTAGGCCTCCCGCATCTGCGCGGTGCCAGTCGGTGAACTCCCGTGAGCGCTCCGTGGGGGAGAGCATGAAGCTGGCGGAGAGGTTGTCGTGCGCATCCAGCCCAAACATGTAGATCGACTGCGTCGGGATGTGGGGATGGTTGGACCAGGGGTCGAGCAGCTCTGCGCGCACACGGTATTCCTGGCCGCGCGCGACGCGGAAAGTGAGGATATCTGTGTCGCCGGGGTAGTCGAGCCGTCCTTCGTACGCCGCCCCCGGCGTGACGGCGGATGAGCCGGACTCCACACTGCCGCGGTAGCGGCTGACGCGCACGGAGTAGGGCAGTCGAGTCGGAGCGCCGGTTCCGCGGTACCCCACCAGGACCTGGTAACGGCCCGGCTGGAGGACGAACGGGCTTACCGCAGCGAACCCACCCCGGATCTGCAGATCTGCGCCCTTCACGTCCGCCCAGGTCGCAGCTTCTCGGATGCGGATCTGGAGCGGCTCGTCGAGCACTCCGAACTGTCCGCCGGGCGCGATCTCCACGTCGTACACGAACGTGTCCGCCGCCGCGATGTTCAGCGCGTAGATGTCTCGTTCAGAGGGGGATGAAAGCTCCCCGCGGACGATTCTCCCGGTCGGGAACCCGCGCGAGAGGGCGTCGGCCTCGGTCATCGCGCTCGCAGCCGGCCTGGAGGGAGATCCGGGAATCGGTGGAACCGGTCCACCGCTCCCGCTCACGGAGCCCCCGGCGAGGCTGCCCAGGAATGTGCAGTAGGACTGTGCCCACTGGCGAGAATCCGCGAAGAGGGCCGGGGGGAACCGGTTGGTCACGGTGATCTGCGTGGTCCCGGTGGGCAGCGAGACCACTGTTACCTCCAGCGTCACCGGGCGGGCCGCCCCACGGGGCACCTGCTGGCCGGTGATGACGCCCCGGCTGGGATCCACGGTTTGCAGGGTTGCTCTCGGGATCAGTGCATCGGGTGCCGACTCCAGGGCTCGCCGCAGGGATACGAACGCCTGGTCCGCACGGGTGCCCGGGTACTCGTAGACGAGCGAGAGCGTGCGGCCCGTGACCGGGTTTCCCCGGGCGGTGACTCTGGCGGCGCAGCCCTCGACCTGTGCGGTGACAGGCGTAGAGATCGCGACGGAGATGAGTAGGAGTCCAAAGGAGGCACGAAGCATCGAACCGGACGCGGCTGGGGAAGTAGACGTATAAAGGCACGACGTGGGAGGACGCAGCGGCTGAACTCGGCTGCAGGAGCAGTCGTGCTGGGGTGAAGCTAAAATAATTTGGTCACCTTGTACACCCAGCGGCGTGCCGGGTTAAGTCCGGGCGGGGAGGATGCCCGAGGAGGGTCTAGCGAAGGGGTGTGTCGCTGCCGCGCGAAGGACGGGCGGCACCACTCGCCGCGTCGAGCGCGCGGCTTGCGGCTTCACGCGCGCGGTTCTTCTCCTCCGGGGAAGCGGAGGACAGCGCGAGTTGACCCCGGCGGATGTCCGCCTCGGAGATCGGCGGAGGGCTCCCGCGGAGGCGCGCCGCCAAGTGACGGAAGAAGGTGCGTAGCATGATCATGTCCAGGGGAGCGTGCCGTGAGGGATAGGTACTATCCCGAACGCGCAACGACAAGGGACGCGAGTGAATGCGTGCTGAGTAACTGGGCTGAGTTGCGGAAAGGCCGATCATTTCAGCCTCCGCAGACGCTCGTGTACTGCTTCCCTCTGTCGCACCGGGAGTCTGTCGGCCTGTGCGTCGAGCTCGCGCCGCAGCCGAGCCTGGGCCCGCTGGAACCGGCGTTTAGCCCCCGCAGCAGTGGTGCGGAGCACGCTCGCGATATCGGACCACGACTCACCGTGGTCCACTCGTAGTTCCAACAGGGCTCGGGTCTCGGGTGGGAGACTGCGGACGACTTTCCGGAGGATGCTCCCGAGCGCCGCCCCGTCAGGCTCCGGTGCTCGCCCTCGCGCGCCGTCTGGCTCGGCGACTTCGAACTCTAGCCGCTCGATCCCTGGCTCGACTCGGCGCAGGTAGTCGATCAGGCGCGTCCGGGCGATCGCGAGGGCCCAGGCAAGTACCTGAGGATCCGTGGTGGCCCTGCACGACTGCAGACGGGTGGCGATGCGGATCAGGGTCTCCTGCGCCACGTCGTCCGCGAGATCCCCGCCGTCCGGCATGTGGCCCGTGTGGCCACTGACGTAGTTGCGGATGGGAATGTGCAGCGTGGCGAGGAGTTTCTCCTGGGCGTGGCGTTCCCCGCCCTGCGCGCGGTGCAGGGTGGCGAGCAGCGGCCAATCAGGGGAGAAGTCGGGGAAGGTACGCATCGCGCCGAGTGGAGGAGGGATGCAGGTCACGAGCCGAAATCCGGCTCACAGAGCGCCCAGAACGGGCAGCTCCGGCATGTCACGCGGTCGGCTGTCCGGGGGTAGGCAGCCTCGGTGCCGGGCTGCCCCGGATCCGTGGGCATTGTGGACATCGCGAGAACGCCCTCGTGGACGCGGGTTTCCGCCGCAGCCATCGCGTCGGCCGTGAGAGGAATGCTCCAGCGTTCTCCACTGGTGAGGTCAGCCACCTGTCCCTCATAGCCGCTCGCGGGCGCCCTGATGCCCAAATGCACGTGCGCAAAGGACGCGTAGAGGCTCAACTGCTCGGCCGCGCCGTCGATACCCACCCGGCCACTCTTCCAGTCCATGATGATCGGCGGGCCGGCTGCCGGCGTGTAGACGAGGTCGGGCGCCGCCCACACCGTGGTCCCCGCGAAGGAGAACGCCGCCGGCGCATCAATGGCGTGGACCTGCTCGGGAGCGCACTGCTCGAGCTCGGGCCACACGGTACTCTCCGCCAGGTGCCGCGTGCAACGCTCCAGTTTCTGGCGCACTCGTTCGATCTGCGCGTCTGGGAGCTCCCGATCGTAATATGCCTCGATCAGGACCGGATGGCCCGCCGGGTCGGCGGCGAAGGCCGCCAAGTCCCGCCCGTTCCGCACGAGAGTGTTGAGCTGTGTGCGCGCGGATTCCCGTAGCACCTCCGCGGATGGTGGCGTGTGGCCCGCGAGTACCCGGCACGCGATCCGTGCGGCCAACGCGTGCAGCACGCTTCCAAGCGCCAGATCGAGCGTGGTGAGCCGCGAGAGCACGTACGCGAGCCGCACGCGGGCGGGAGCCGTTCGCTTCCAGCCGCCCGGCGTGAGCAGGTACCGGTAGTAGTAGCGGCGGGCGCAGGTCCGGAGCGTGATCTCTCGGCTGTGCGACCAGGGATGTGAGGCCGAATTTCGGCCGCTGACCCTTGATTCCATGAGTGCCTCCCTCGTTCTGCCATGTAGACGCGAGGGCGGCACCGGCTGAAGCCGAACGCGCACCCCGGGATGCCCGGAGTGCGCGCTTGTTGTTCTGCTTTTGAGGGGCGCGGGAGCCGACCTGCGGAGTGGACAGATCGCTATCCGAAGCGGCTCAATTCAGAGCGGGTGCGTAGAGCCCGCGCCAGAGGATCGTCACATGGCCGGATTCGGCGTACCTACCGGGCGCTCGATCACGGGATCTCGAGAGGTCTTCTACCTGGGGTTGGAACAAGCGGTTCAACCGCAGTCTTCGGGCACTGGCAGTAGAGGGCACGCGGGAGTCGGAAGGGAGTGAAACCTAGAAGTTCATTTGCATAAAGCGTGGATCCGCCATCCGCAGGAAGGAGTCGAAGGCTAGTGTGTGGTGAAGATCCGCCCATGCTCCCACGGCTCCTAGGATGGTCGGCTGCAACCGCTCTGGGCCGACGCTCTTCCATTAAATGCTTGAGGAGGAGCTCGATCCTAAGAACCACTTTCTGCGCAACGTAGTCGTAGTCCTTGATCCGTCGTTTGTGCGCACATTGGACTTCCGGGCCGAAGGCGCCACGGCGGCGGCCTCGACGGTGGCGTGTGCCGGCGCGCGGCTTCTACCTGCATCTTTGCCCTAATAGGGGCGGAACCGCACCCACCGATCGGCTCGCAAAAAGTCGCAACGGGTCCGCGCTCTGTTTGCGCTGCGACCCCCGTCCGCTTTTCCGCTGTTTCCGGCTGGATACTAGTTAGACGAACCAGTCGAGACCTGTCCGTGTACACGCGAAGGCACACAGAACCTCGTCGCGGTTTACCCCGGCGTTCATCCAGGCTGCATCGCTGCTAGGGGCGTTGCTCATAGTTCCAGCCAGGTCCCGGTTCACGCGACAGAGGGCGCCATAGCCGCGCCGTGCAAAAGATCGGTCTCGAATGTATCAGCCGCAGGTGTCACCCCGCTTGCACAGAACGGGATGCGCGGACAGCGAGGTCCCGCACCGACGCGCCTGAATAACGCTACGCGCGGGTTGTAGTGGACGCGGGATCGGAGGGAGTGCGGAGAAGTCTTCAACCACGATGCGGTTTCCGCGAACGCGGAGAACTGGTGCGTAGTCCTCCAAAGCGATCTTGCCTGTCTCGAGCGTCTGATCGTGCATGTCGCACCTCCTGTGCGTGGGTCGCGTCGAACTGTTGCGCAGGAAGGTTGAGGAGAGATCTGGTCGCTCGCTAGTCTCGGGCGCATTTCAGTGCGCCCGCTTGCGTTTAAGGTGCGCTCGGCGCTCCTTCGCGGCAGGGGTCCGTAGAGCAGTGGAGGTGCAGGACCGCACGGAGGTAGTAACCGAGGCGGGGCTGGACAGCTGTTCGGCTACAGCACGTCCGTATGCGCCGACGCCACCCTCCTGCCTGGCAGCCTGCAACGCATGCGGCGCGATCCGGCGGTGCGCGCATGGGAAATTCTGGATGCACTCATGTGTAAGCTGGCCATCATCGGCATTCGTTCGAGTACACAGCCGTCGATTTTCCACTTCCGCCCATTCGTACGTGCTGTGCCCGAACCGGGGGTGTCGATCAAACCCGCAGTGCGGTGTCGTTTCGCCACAGTTGACAGCTCATATCTGGCTGGTTGTATTATGTTGCGCTTCCTTGCTCCAAGGGCGGTTCCCACGCCCGTACGCGGCGCGCTTCTCTGTGCGCCCTGAGGATTCTCCGCATGCGCCGCGCTGAGAGCTTGAGCCGGCGCCCGCCCGGTCCATGTTGCATTTAGTCGTAGCCGGAATCCCGCCGAAACCTGATCCTTCCTACGCCGTCCGTCTCCGTTCACACTACCCCGAGCACGCGACTGCACGGGTAGTACCGTATGCGTCCATTTGTCTTCACTGGAGCCCCGTTTGATGCCGCCCCGCCTACATTGTGCTCTTCCCTCCCGCCTTCGCTCTTCCCACATCCTCGCCCTCTGTGCTGGGCTTCTCGTGTTGCTGGGGTTCGGCACCACGGCGCTCGCGAGGCGAGGTACGCCGGGGGTGTCCGCGCACTCCTCCGCAGCGGACACCGTAATCATCTTCGGACCCAGACGCCTCACGGCAGCGCAGGGAACCGCGCACTACGTGGAGCAGTTCACGGAATATCACGATCCCGAGGCGCGCTACGTCCTGGAGGTCACAAACGGCGCGGCGGATGGGAACCACCGGGTCACCGACGCGGTCGTGAAGCTGAACGGCGTGGTACTTCTCACGCGCACAGACTTCCAATCCGCCGCGGCGGTCTTGTCACCGGAGATCTGGATCGCGGACGGGATCAACACGCTTCAGGTGGAGGTGAAAGGTGAGAACACGCGCTACCTGAGCGCGCGGGTGCTGCGAGTCCGCCCTCCTGACGCGCCGCTCTACCGGCGTGGCTTCCAGAAGGCTGCGGAGCAGACGGTCACCGTTATCGACACGTTCGCCACCGCGGCCGCACAAAGCACGCAGGGGCGGCTGCAAATCGACAGCGGTGCGGAGGACGACCGCGTCTTCCTGAACGGTGTGAGGATCTTCCCTGCATGCATCCGCGACGCTTTCACCCAATGCCCGGCCGTCGTCAAGCGGCAATTTGACGTCGCCTTGCAACCGGTGAACGAACTCCGGGTCGTGCTCAACGGCGCGGCGCCGTCCACCCTCGTGCTGAGCGTCGAGAGTGTGGATACCGCCGCGCCCGCGCTGCAAATCGCCGGTCCGGTAGAAGGGCTGGTCACCAAGGCTATGTCGGTGGAGATAGCCGGCACCGCGGTGGATGATACTCCGCCGGTGACACTGACCATCAATGGGGACACGGTTCCGGTTGGAGCCGGCGGTGCGTTCTCCACGAGCGTACCGCTTCCCAGCGAGGGCGAGAACCTGATCCGGGTTGTTGCCGAAGATGCCGCCGCGCGCCAGGTCGAGGTCGTGGACCTCGGCGATCCTTCTCCGACGCACAACCGGGTCGAGATCGTCCGCAGGGTGATTCGCGACACCCGAGCGCCCGTCCTCACGCTCTCTGCCCCCAGGGAGGATGGCCGGGTCCGCGACGCCGCCGCCGTCGTGAGCGGAAGTGTGGCAGACCTGATGACGGTGACCCTTAACGTGAATGGCGTGCCCTTCACGGTGGACGCATCCGGCTCTTTCAGCGGCCCAGTCGCCCTGGTGGAAGGCGTCAACTTCATCACCGCTACCGCCACCGACGTGGCGGGGAACAGCACGAGCGTGACCCGGCAAGTCACGCTCGATACACAGGCCCCTGTCATCACGCTCTCGTCGCCGACGGAGGGGATGGAGACGGACGCTGACACCCTCATGGTACAGGGGAGCGTGGTGGACCAGGCGCTCTCGTCGGTGAAGGTCAATGGCACCGACGTGACGGTTTCCCAGGCCGGAGGCTTCCAGCACGCGCTCGAGCTTCAGCCTGGCGCCAACACAGTAGCCGTGTCGGCCACCGATGCGGTAGGAAACACCGCCACGTCCAACCGCACGGTGACGCGCCGCGCGAGCGATGTGCGCATTCCGCCGGATCCGGCCGCCGTGGCGACGCGGCTCGACGCGAGCGTGGCGACCAGTGTAGCGGACGGTACCGCCTTCCTCTACACGGGCACGGACCCGATCCAGACGCGCGTGCAACCCGGGACCATCCAGCGGGCACGTGCAGCGGTGGTTAGAGGCCACGTACGGGCTCGCGACGGGGGAGCGCTACCCGGCGTAAGGGTGAGTGTGCGTGGCCACCCCGAGTACGGTCAGACGATCAGCCGGGCGGACGGCATGTTCGACCTGGCGGTCAACGGCGGCGGCCAGGTGACGCTGGACTTCGAACGGACCGGGTATCTTCCCGCGCAGCGTCAAGCCACCGTGCCCTGGCAGAACTACGCGGCCACCGACGACGTGGCGCTTGTCCCGCTGGACCCCACGGTAACGCGGGTGGAGCTGGGAGCGGCGGCCACGGCGATCCAGGTGGCCCGCGGGAGCGTGGTGGAAGACGCGGACGGGCGCCGGCAGGCGACACTCCTCTTCGCACCAGGGACACAGGCGGTCGCGCTGCTGCCGGACGGTACGGAGCGCCCACTCGCGTCCGGCTCGGTACGGGCGACGGAGGTGACGGTAGGCCCAAACGGCCGCGCGGCGATGCCCGGTCCCCTTCCACCGGGGGTCGCCTACACGTACGCCGTGGACCTGAGCCTCGACGAGGCGCGTGCGCTGAACGCCACCAGTGTGCGCTTCTCTAAGCCGGTCGCCTTCTACCTGGACAACTTCCTGGAATTCCCGGTAGGTGTGCGGGTTCCAGCGGGCTACTACGATCTCGGTCGCGCGGCGTGGCAGCCTGAGGACAACGCAGTGGTCCTGCGCATCCTGCAGCCCGAGGGGGGCCTTGCCGGGATCGACGCCAATGGAGACGGCGCTCCCGAGAGCGAGGCTGCTCTCACGGTCCTGGGGATCACGCAGGAGGAGCGAGCCCGCATCGCGCAGCTCTACCCCCCCGGAGCCACAGTGTGGCGCGGCCAGGTATCCCATTTCTCGATCTGGGATTTCAACCCGATCTTCACCTGGTTCATGAGCTGGCTCGACAACCGGGTCCCGGATTCGGGCAATAATGCGGACGGTAAGCCACCTACGCCCGACGATCCAAAGTCGGACGACCGGGAAGATGATCCGAACTGCCGCTCGGGGTCAGTGATCGATTGTGAGAACCAGGCCCTTGGGGAGACTCTCTCCCTCCGAGGCACCCCGCTCTCACTTTACTACTGGAGCAACCGCACGCCCGGGTATCTGGCGGGGCGTATCCTCACGATCCCGCTGACCGGAGGCACGGTTACACCCCCGGCAGGAACCCACATCCGGATACGGATCGAGGTCGCGGGCCGCGTTTTCGAAGATTCCGTGCTGGCGGCTGCCGGTGCCGCGTACTCCTTCCTGTGGGACGGCAAAGACGTGTACGGCCGTCCGGTGCAGGGACGCCAGCCGCTCAGGTACAAGGTTGGTTACGTGTACCCACAGTTTTACACCCTCTTCACCCAGAACTGCACGGTGCAGGGGCGCGGGTGGTGGTGGATTCCGATCTCGTGCGCCGTCGTGACCAGTCGGGGTCGCGAGGACGATGTGCGGTGGACTACCCGCGTCATTGGGGTAGAGGCGCCCGCGGCCCCGGAGGTGTGGGATGCGCGGGGGCAGGGGTGGGGCGGGTGGACGGTGGGAATCCACCACGTCTACGACCCCGCGGGCCAGGTGCTCCGCATGGGCGACGGGCAACGCGTGAGCGCGGTGAGCGTGAACGGAGAGATTTCTAACGTCGCGGGCAACGGGTTTGAGTGTGGTGAGCTTCCGGGTACGCCTGCCGAGTGCCAGAACGGCATCCCGGCGACCGAATCGAGTTTCGAGTGGCCTGAGGATGTTGCGGTGGGTCCCGACGGCAGCCAGTACATCGCCGACTGGCCGACGCACCAGATCCGCCGGGTCGGCCCGGATGGGATCATCGGGGTGGTAGCGGGAACAGGCACCTGCGGGTACAGCGGGGACGGGGGACCGGCCGTGGCGGCGAAGCTCTGCCAGCCACAGTCTGTGGCGCTCGGCCCGGACGGCAGCCTGTACATCTCCGACATGTCCAACAACCGGGTTCGTCGCGTGACGCCCGACGGGGTCATCACCACGGTAGCGGGCAACGGGAACTGGGCGTACTCGGGCGACGGCGGTCCCGCCACCGCGGCGGGGCTCGAGCCGGACGAGGTGGTGGTGGCGCCGGATGGCAGCGTCTACATCGCCGATTACAGCAACCACCGCATCCGCCGGGTGAACCCCGATGGGCGCATCGTCACCGTGCTGGGCAACGGGACGTGCGGAAGCAACGGCGACGGGCGCCTGGCCGTGGACGCACGCACCTGCTATCCCACGGGGCTCGACTTGGGGCCCGACGGCAGCCTGTACGTGGCGAATGGAAGCCGCATCCGGCGCATCGATCCCGCGGGGATGATCACGACCCTGTCGACCACCCGGGGCATGAGCTGCTGGGATTACCGGAGAGCGACGGGGGACGCGAGCTGCGGTGACGGCAAGCCCGTCGGGGAGGTCCCGGTGGAGTCGACGGACGTGGCGGTCGGCGACGATGGCAGCATCTACGTGGTCGATCAGTCCGAATACCTTATACGCCGGATCAGCCCCGACGGGATCGTCACCAACGTGGCCGGTGGGGGCACCGTGTCGTGCGGCTACAGCTCGTGGACCAACACGAAGTCGGGCGACCCCGGGTGCGGCAACCGCGCCGCCGCTCGCCAGGTGAGGCTCAACCTCCCGAGCGGGGTCACGGTGGGGCCGGACAGCAAGGTATACTTCACGGACAGCTGGAGCGCGCTGATCCGGCGGATAGACCGCGCGGTTCCGTCGTCATCGGAGCAACGGCTCGTTGTGCCGTCGAAGGACGGCATGGAGTTGTTCACCTTCGATCTGAATGGCCGGCATCTTCGCACCGCGGATGCGCTTACCGGGGCACGTCTGTGGGAATTCGGATACGACGCGGCCGGGCTGCTCGTGCAGGTGACCGACGGGACCGGGCAGGTGACCAGGATCGAGCGCACCAGCGATGGGTCGGCGACGGCCGTCGTCGGACCATACGGGCACCGTACTGCGCTCATGATTGGCGCGAACGGCTACCTGCGGGCCGTGACTGACCCAGGTACGGGAGCGGTCCTCCTGGAGTACACCGGAGCGGGATTACTCGCGTCGAAACGAGAGCCGTGGGGCGCATCACACCGCTTCGAGTACAACAGCGCGGGACGCCTTGTGCGAGACGAGGGCCCGGACGGGACCGTTCAGATACTCAGCCGGTTCGCCACCGCACGCGGGGTTGGGGGCGTGCTCTCCTCTCCGCTCGGGCGCACCAATCGGTTCTTTACCGAGCGACTGGCGAACGGTGCTGTGCAGCACATCACCATCGACCCTGCGGGATTGCGCTCGGTGGTTGAACGAAGCACGGACGGCACGGTGCGAGGATTCGCCGCCGACGGTACCACTACACGCACGGTCGTTCGTGGAGATCCTCGATTTGGGATGGGCGCCCCGACGATCTCAGAGTCTGAGCTGACGACTCCTGCGGGACGCAAGTTAACGGTGTTCCAGCGTCGTTCCGTGCAGCTGGATCCGATGGACCGGGCAACACTGGTCGCCCAGCACGACACTCTCCTGGTCAACAACCGAGTTTTCGTTCAGAGCTTCGACGTTGCGTCTCGCGTGACCTCAACGGTCTCGCCTTCTGGCAGGGTGGTCACCAGTCTCCGGGACTCGTTGGGGAGGTATATCGAAACCCGGGTTCCTGGCCTGCTTCCGGTGGAGCGCCGATACGACGCGGCCGGGCGGCTCGCTACGATCCGGCAGGGTGGTCGCTCCCGTGGGATCGCCTACGACGATGCAGGCCGGGTCGCGCGTACATCGGACGTCAGCGGAACGAATCGTACTTTCCGGTATGATAGTTCAGACCGGCTCGTGGAGCAGGTGGTGTCTGGCGGGGGAACTACCCGCGTCGAGTATGATTCGGCAGGAAACGTCATTCTGCTCGCTGCGCCTGGGCAGCCCGGGCACCGGATGGAATACGATGCCGGGGGGCGGCTCCGATCCTATGTGCCGCCGGGTGTTACCCCTGACTCGGCGGCGCGGTTCTCGTACACGCCGGATGGACAGCTCCAGCAAGCGGTGGGGCTTGATGGGCGCGCAACCACGTTCGAGTACGACGATGGCGGCCGAATTCTCCGAGTGATCCGACCGGATGCGACTGGCAGCATCACGTATGATCCAGTCAGCGGGCGTGTTGTTGGCGTTGCTTCCACAAGCGGGCCCGGGATGTCGTTGACTTACGATGGCCCCCTTCCGCTTTCAACACACTGGAATGGTGCAGTCAGCGGTAGCTACTCCGTAGGCTATGATGACGGTTTTCGTGTGAAGTCGGATAGCATCAACGGCGCACATGGGATTGGATACGAGTACAACCTGGATGGTCGTCTAATCCGTGCGGGCGCAATGGAGGTCGGCCGCGACCCGACCTCCGGCTGGATGGTGGGAACCACTCTGGGTGCATTGACGACATCGGCCGAATTCGACCGATATGGCGGGCTGACTGCATCGTCCGCATCTCAGAGCTCGAGCGAGATCTACTCGGTGAGCTACCGGCGTGATGCTCTGGGCCGCCTGGCAGGTCTGACCGAGAACGTTCTCGGGGAGCTCACGACCTTCGCGTTCAGTCGCGATTCTGCCGGCCGCCTGGTTGAGGTGTCGCGGAACGGCTCCGTCGCGGCCAGCTACCAGTACGATCAGAATGGGAATCGCACCCGTACTGTTGGATTGGGCGGCGCGGTCGAGGGTGTTTACGACGCGCAGGATCGCCTCGTCTCGTACGGCGCCGTTAAGTACGGGTACACCGCCGGCGGAGACCTCGCATACAGAGCCCTGGGGTCGGACACCACGCGCTACGAGTATGTCGGACAGGGTGCCCTACGCGCGGTGAAGCTGCCGGGCGGGCGAAGCGTTGAATACATCATCGACGCTCTTGGCCGCCGGGTTGGACGCCGGATCGACGGTCGCTTCGTACAGGGCTATCTGTACTCCGGAGCGTTGAGGGTAGCAGCCGAACTCGACAGTACCGGTCAGGTCAGGAGCCGGTTCGTATACGCCGGGCGCGATGTTCCGTCGTACATGACCCGAGGCGGCAAGACGTATCGCCTCGTGGCGGACCACACGGGCAGCATCCGACTGGTGGTGGAGGTAGAGACGGGTGTCGTTGTCCAGCGGCTCGACTACGACGCCTGGGGAAGAGTGGAGCGGGACAGTAATCCTGGGTTTCAGCCGTTTGGCTATGGTGGGGGACTGTATGACCCAGAAACCCGGCTCACCAGGTTCGGTGCTCGCGACTACGACGCGGAGGTTGGTCGCTGGACGGCACGCGACCCGATCGGGTTCGCCAGCGGAGAGACGAACCTCTACGCGTACGTTAGGAACGATCCACTCACCTATTCGGACCCCTCGGGTCTCTGCCCACCCACTAACGAGTATCTCACGCTGCTCGGCGACCAAGGCGATCTGAGTGTTCGCGCCTGGGCGGACGCCGCCGAGGAATCGACGGGTCTCGATCGGGTAGTCGCGCAGGGGATGGGGCTGCTGGCGGCACTATGCACGTCGGAGACGTGTGGGGAAACCGCGGCGACTCTCGAATCGGTAAAGGGGGGTATCGAGGGTGTGCTTACCAATGGCGCTGCGGTTGTCTCGAGGCGCATCATCAATGGCCACCTCGCGGGGAGTCGACACCCTGTCACCAAGATTCCTTTCGATCAGAACGGCTTTCCCGACTTCTCGGGCGTCGCCGTGGTTTCGGTTGACATCGAATTCACGGGAAATCGGAAAAAGGACTTCATGCTCGCAAACAAGGAAATCGGTTGCCGGAGTGTGCCGACGGGCTACACCTGGCATCACCATCAGAACCAGCGGACGATGCAACTCGTGCCTAAGGAGATACACGGCAAAACAGGCCATCTGGGCGGATTCGCGCTTCACCGTGATGGAGACGCGCCGTGCGAGTAGCACGCCACGACAAGTTCGATCGCGAGTATGCCGCCAGGCGTGGGTGAACCAGTAATACGCATGCATCCCGCGGCGTGCATAACAGAGACGCCACGGGATGCATGCTGTGCTGAAGCGCGACACTATCCGGTGCGGGCGCTGTAAGAGCTTGCAGCCGCGCGGATCTATGCTCAGTGCAGGAGCCTGTAGGAATAGCCGGGCGCTCCATCATCTACGAGCGACATCGTCACTACAAATCCCCCCGGCGCAGCTTTTCTAGAAAGCCGGGCTTTATCCACAGGTTCGACGCTTTTGCCTCACCCAAATCGGGATACTCGGTTTCCACAAGGTTGGCGAGGAGCGCATCGAATGATCCCGCGACGGGAGTGAGACTGAGCTCTTTAGGTGCATCGGGATCAGTTTCTCGCTCGTGGTCCCAGAAGAACACCTCGCCATAAGTTGGAGCAGCAAGGGAGAGGCAAAAAAGATTTCCCCCGCTGTCAGTCGCGATCGCGAGCATCTGGCGGGGAATCCGTCCCTGGTAAATGTCGGCGTTAACGCGCAGATCGTAGTCCTTATCATCGTTCAGACCGAAGATCATCTGCACGTCAGTAGTGCCTTCCTCCTCCGAAATCACGATGTCTTGTGGATCGGGAGCCCCCCCGTTGTGCCGGCGGAGGAACTCGATGAACGATTCCGGCAACGACGCGCCGACCGCTGACTCGAACGATGCGATTGCTTGCGGTGTGGCTGGGGGGAACTGGCTGCGGATCTCCATGTAGGCGTCGACTCTTGGGTGCTGGTGGAAGCTTCGTGGGCATGGGCGGACATACCCATGTTATGGTTCTCGGTGGCGCGGAGGCAAGATCGAACTCTGGGTCCTTCCTCCGTCCCTCTGCAGCTCGTAGCCGGAGGCACAGCGGCCGGTTCGTCTCGCGTTAGCCGGTCTGCCTATGGCTGGGCCGATTGAGTCGTCCATCTTATTTTGATACGCCGCCCTGAGGATGAAGGTCGGAATTCCCCTCTCCATCGAGGAGCAATCGTCCATCCGGCAGCACCAGGCCAGTCCCATTCCAGACGTGGCCCTGTACGGCTTCCCTTATCGCCCACACGAGGTCATAGTCACCGGAAGCGCGAAAATCGGGTTCTGCTACAATCCCGACTGCGCAAACGAATGATCCCGCGGTCTGCATCGCCCGGCGCCGCACGGCTGGGTCGGCTGCTGAGGCGCGCCGAAAGTACCCGGTCATCCCTGACCGCATCTGCGAGATCTCCGCTCGATTCTGCTCGACATCGCGCCAGCTCAGCCGTAGGGTCGCCCCGCCTTGCTCGATGTGAATAGTGGACCAGGTGCTCTGATCGGCGTATTTCGGAATTGGCGAAACCGGCAGACCGAGCGCGTGGACTATGCGCCAGACTTCAGCGCGATCCGAGCGTTGCCCCAAGACAGTTAGATAGGCAGGCATCCAAGTATGATATAGAAGGTTGAAGTTCGCGCTCCAATCCACTCGTGGTCCGCGATCCTGGTTAGCCGCGCCGCGTGTTCCTCTCACGCCCGTAGTGTACAGGCGACATCGGAGGACAACAAGCATGGCCTAAGGGGTAGAGCCGGGAGCTTCAGCATCACGCGGAGCCGGGGCGACTGCATCGTAGCAATCCGACCTCCTCGCAAGCGGATCGCTTCTTGGACGTTTGAGGCGTGGTTGTTCTGTAGCATGTGAGAAGTTCGATTCTCCACCATTCACCAGGGAGCTTCGGGTGGTGTACCCAAGGGTAAACCTGACATGGTTGGTGACGGTCCGCTCGCAGATCCTCTCGGTGCCGAGCGGGCCGCATCATAAACTAGTTCTCGATATCGGACCACTGCACGAGAAGGGTAGGCAAGGGAGTGTTCGCTCATAGGCTGCCGGGTCCCAAGCCAAATCTCACCTGCAGACCGTTCAAACTCGCTCCACAAGGAGAAAGATGGAAGTTCGCGTGCTACTGCTGGCGACGTTGCTCTGCGCCACACCTTTGATGGCTCAGGAGGCGCCCGCTCCCCGGGCCGATGCCGCTCCTGGCCCCGCCACATTTCTTCTCGCCCGGACGGTGGAACTCTCATTGACGCCGCGTCAGGTCGCCGTGCTTCAGCGGCTGGAAGAGCGCTCGGCCGCAGAGAACGGGGAGTTGCGCAGCCTCATCGCCGCGGAGCGGCGAGCCGTCTACGAAGAGGAGCGCCGGTCAGAGGCAGCGGGGCCCGGTTCTGGATCGGCACCGCAGCCAAGGCGGGGATCTGCGAGGCCGCAGCGGATCGCTGCCCGCGACGCAGCGAGGCAACTTCGCGCGAACATACAGGAGGAAGCAAACGCCGCGCGTGCCGTGCTGACGGAGGAACAGTGGAAACGCCTCCGGCGAGACCCGCAGTTGTGCCTGGGGGACACCCTTGACGAGCGGGTGGCTCCGCTCGGCTCTGCCGCTTGCGGGTTTCGTTCTGGCCGGGGAAAAGTACTCAGTCGAAGAGCGTCTCGTGAGTCTGACAGGCTGCCGCACTACGCACAATCGCTAGCAAGCGCGGATTCTCGGCAAAGCGCACTTGGGTGCTCTTGGCACAGCCCGTGTCGCAAGATCCGAATGCGGGGATTTCCCAGAGCAACGCTGTTCGAGGTGTGCAGGGAACCGGCTCGCGCCCGCGAACTGGCGTCGTCACAGACTCGCTAAATCGAGTGTGCTGGAACGGAGGTCGCCAGTCGCGAAACGCGGGAGGGCGACTCGGGGGCCCCGAGTCGCCCTCCCGCGTCGCCCAACCCGTGTGGCCCGAGTGCTACTGCTCCCGCGTCGAATCAGTCCCGGCGGCGGAGCTGAAGGTCCCGTCGGCCGGCAGACGGATCCTGGCACTTCCGCGGCGTAGCTCTCGGTTTCGTGTACCTTGATGGCGCTGGAACACCCCTTAGGTGAGGATCGGGTAGTCTTGAATCTCGTGCCAGCACGCGCGGTGAAGAGGAACTCATCCGTGGCTCCAGAAGTGTCGATCTCCTCCCCCGGACTGTGTCTCCCGGCGGGATACGTGGGCTAATGGACTCAAACCGACTGGACGTCTTATGTCCCTGCACCAGGTACGGGAGCGTTGGTTTGTCGCTCTAAGCCCCGGCCTCCAGAAACGGCCGGGTCTGTCGAGGATCACTGGGCCGGCCTAGAAATCCGGCAGTGTACGCCCCGCCCCCGTGGTCACGCACGCTGGCCTTCTGCTCTAGGGTGGTTCCATCCCTTCAGCCCCTCAGGAGCGTGTTCTCGCGGGTCGCGGCTCCGCAGGCGTACTGTGTCGTCGGCTGCTGCTCCACGCAACTTGAACCGGTCGATCTCCTCCACCCGTGATACCGGGCCTGCCTGTCCGTGCGGTACGCCAGCCCGGTCGCGGCCCGCACGCGCCTCGCTGATCGCCCCATCGCAGGGCAGGGTGTCTGCGTTGCCACAGTGACTTCCGCGTGGTTGGATCTAGCCGTGAACCACTCATGCCGGAGGAGCACAGAGGAGATTCCCGCCAGCGTGCCCGAGGCTGAGGTGCCTCGGGGCCCCTCGGCGATACACGATACCCCCGGCACAATCCCGAGCCGGGGGCCTGCGATTCTCCGAGACCGAAAGGGCGTTATTCGCCGTCAATCGGCTTGGAAAGCCAACTGGGAGGTGTGGTGCCGAGAGACAGGTATAGGTCGCGGTAGAATGCCAGGGTGCGGTGCATCGCCTCGCCGCGCCGATGCACCGGAAGTCCGCGTACGAGGATCCCCATCGCGACCAACTCCATGTCTCCGTCGGATACCTCCTGGCGGTTCACGTTGCGCAGGTACCAGTCCTCGAGCTTGCGCAGGGTCGCTGCGTGGGGCTTGCCTCCGTCGATGAAGTACTGGAGCCCACTGGGACGGAGGCCTACATCCCGTGCAGTCGCACGCATACCTGCGCTACCCACCCGAGCGGCAGCGAACGCGCGCAGCGTGGCCACGCCCGGCGGTTGGCTACGGGCAGGCACAACCGCCCCCAGGGCGTGCGCCTATTGGCCGCTGTCCAAGATGACCGAAAAAAGAGGGATTACACTGGGAAGCTTACAACTCCGACAGTGGTGCCGGCAAGTTCCTTCATCCCGGAGCACGCAAATCGGGCCGTGCGGGCGTGGGCACGCCGACCCAGATTCGCGCGCTCGGTAGGTACGCTCAATACAGCATTCCCCAGCCATAACCGGTGGCACTCCGAAGAGCTCCACACGCCATACATGGCTCCCGCGGAGCAACCCGCGAGTACGCGTGATTAGCGCCACAGGCGGCCCCTTATGGATGCGAGCATCCATAAGGGGGCCTCTATGCACGCGAGCGGGATGGAGCCGCGCTCTGGAGCGCGACTACTCACCCACTAAAGCCAAGATCGCAAGTTGGAGTTCCCCCCGGGCAGTGGACACCGAGATAAGCCAGCGGTGTAGAAGCCGCAGGCCCAAGAGGAGGTGTCTGAATGAGCGAGCAAAAGCGGCGCCGTTTCACGGCGGAGTTCAAGATCGAGGCAGTGCGGCTGGTGAAGGAGGAAGGTCTCTCGGAGGCGCGCGTCGCGCAGGATCTGGGCGTGCGGGTCGACACGCTGCAGAGCTGGATCAAGACTGCCGAGGGACGTGCGGGGCTGAAGGCGAAGGACATCTTCCCCGGCAACGGCCGCCTTCCTGAGGTGGAGGAGGAGCTCCGGCGTCTGCGGCGGGAGAACGAGATTCTGCGGCAGGAGCGCGAGATCCTAAAAAAAGCCACGGCCTTCTTCGCCAGAGAGCTGCGCTGAGGTTCGCCTTCATCGCGGCACACGCCGCCGAGTACCCGGTTCAGACGATGTGCCGGGTGCTGGAGGTGTCGAGGGCTGGGTACTACGAGTGGAAGCGGCGGGCCCGAGCGGCACGGGAGCCGAGAGGGGAGTTGAAGCTGCGGGTGCATGTGCGTGCCGCGTTTCGCAGGAGCCGCGGCACGTACGGCAGCCCGAGAGTTCATCGGGAGCTGCGCGAGGAGGGGGTGCGCGTGAGCCGCAAGCGAGTCGAGCGTGTGATGCGGGAGGAGGGGCTGTGTGCGCGTGCACGACGGCGCTTCCGCGGCGCGACGACCGATTCATCACACCCGCACCGGATTTCGGAGAACCTGCTGGAGCGGCAGTTCGCGGTGGAGGAGTGCAAGAGCGTGAATCGGGTATGGGTCAGTGACATCACGTACCTGCCCACGCACGCGGGATGGCTCTACCTGGCGGTGGTGCTGGACCTGAAGAGCCGGCGCGTGGTGGGCTACTCTCTGCATCCCACACTGGAGACCGATCTGGCGCTGGAGGCGCTGCGCGGAGCGATCTGGCGGCGCAAGCCCGCGGCCGGACTGATCCACCACTCCGACCGTGGCGTGCAGTACGCCTCGGCAGCGTATCGAGAGATGTTGAGCCAGCACGGCATCCAGGCGAGCATGAGCCGCAAGGGGAACTGCTGGGACAACGCAGTGGCCGAGAGCTTCTTCGCTACGCTGGAGTGGGAGCTGGTCGAGCGGAGCGCCTGGCAGACGCACGCCGAGGCGAAGCGCGCGGTGGCCGAGTACATTGACCACTGGTACAACACGCAGCGTAGGCACTCCAGCCTGGACTATCTCAGTCCGGCCGCCTACGAAGCGGGGCTCGCCCTCACTCCGAGGGCCGCCTAACCCCCTGTCCACTCCCGCGGGGGAACTCCAAGTACCCTTCAAATTTGACGGTACTCCGCCGCGCACCCATGCCCGCCACGTGTTCAGGGTCGAGAATTCTCCTTCACGGCAGTTTCGGAGGCATCCGATCGTTGGCGTTGCTGGGCCATTGACGGGTCGGTCGAAGTCACAGCGATGCACCATCACTGTGCACCTCCGCTGCGGGGCGGAGCGGCTCGTGAGGTGCCTCTACCGCATGCGGTCGGAGGATCGTCGCTCAAGGGCCCGGGCGTGCCCTCGTAGCGCGGCCAGGATGTCATCCGCGTGGCATGGAATATCACCGACCATAAGCTCGACATCAGACGGAAGCACGCTCTCCAGCCCTTCAATGTGCCGGTGGAGGACCTCGGCGCGAGATCCTGCGGCAGTCGCATCGAATCCGTTCAGGCTACGTCGCCGCTTCCGTACATTCGTTTCGTAATAGCGCTTACCCGCGTCCGTAGGTACTAGCCAGCCATTCTGCTCCGAGACGAGGCCTCGTGACAGTAGTGCTTTCTTGACACGCCCATCAGTGTGGTCGGCGAGGACTCCTCCAGGCTGTCGGCACACGGCCCGCAAGGCGTCGGCTCCCGCCTCCGACAAGGAGCCAGCATCCGCGGAGGGCGATACCGATGCGATGTGGCTTGCGCGCGGGGGAGTAGGAACACCGACTCCTGCAGCAGTCGGCACGACACGGCCGGCCTGAATCAACACGAGCCCAGCGGCTCGCAGGGGCCTCAGAAAGCGGCCATCTACGTCATCCGCCGGGGCACCTCCGGTGCGGATCAGATCTGCAAGCAGCTGAAGATGGTGTTCTTTCAGGGCCGACATGTGCGAAGGATGGTTGGGGGCAAGGGCTTAGATAGGGTCTACAAGATGCTATGTTTTCCACTGGCCGGCCAGTGCTGGACCCGCAACGATTCCCAATTCGATCTGCGTTGCCGAGCGACGACCGCTGGTGCTGAACCGGTATCGTTCGGGTCGCCACCGGGCCAGCACCCTTACCTGGTCTGCTCGCTTTTGCCTTCCACTCACCTCCAAGCCAATGCGAGCTCGGGGGGGCAACCCGGGTTGGTAGCCGAGACAGCCACGGGTGGTATGTACAGCATCCATTTGGACGAAAGGCTGAGCCCACGGGTCCGCGAGTGCCTCGGTCGGTCCAGATTGCTAGGTTTGGTCAGGCCTATACGGCGTTTGGCTGCAGACGCACCAATGACTCAATGAGATTGGTCCCTTTCGGGAGCACGTATTCATGCTGCATGCTGCGGATGCTCACATAACCTACCGGATCAAGCCCCCATCCGTCGCCTTCTCTCGCGTACGTGAACAGGTTAGCACCGTCCGTGACAACGATGTAGCGAGCGTTGTTGAGTCCGAGCGTCTCACAGTAGCGACGTGGCTGGTCTAGTACGTCCCCGAGGCCTCTTCCGAGGCCTTTCGCCTCGAGGATCATGACGCAGTTCTCTGCTGTCGTCGGTGTGCGTTTAAAGAAAGCTACATCCACTTGGTTCCACTCCACTGCGATCTGCTGGTGCGACCAGCCGAGGCTGAGAAAGAGCGGCAGCACGATGTGGGAAACCACTTCGTGCTCCGTCGGAAAGCGCCCAGCGCCACCGGATCCATACCACGAGGTAAGGCGCTCGGCCTGCCGCAACGCGGCAAGGATTGCTTCGATACTCGAATTGCTCACCCCAGCGCGGAAAAGTTCGACGCCGAGTTCCTCCTCTGTGTAAAGGCGGGCGTCTACCCGGGGCAATGACGCGAGCGGCTCCCGAAACAATTCGTCGTGGAAGGCGGCAACGCCCGACACGATGCAGGGCTCGTGCACGCGTGTGAAAGACGGTTTTTGCTTCACGCCAGCGTAGACTCGGGCCAACTCGCCCAACTCTACGGGTGTCGCCCACTTGACCCGGCGCCTGTGGCAAAGATCCCATCCGTACACTGAACGAAATGCCTCGTCGAACTCATACTGATCCGCAGGGTCGTCGGGGATTCGGCCGATGCCGATTACCTCTCGGCCGTACCGCATGAGGACCCGGTCTCCCGGCGCGGGACCGAGCGCGAACGCATTGACTTGGCTGGCGGCTGAGTTCGGTTTCCCGCCAGCGTACCGGCCATCCGCCGCACTACCTTTGTGGCTGGGCCCGAGAATCATTAGATCGTGTGCGAAGAATAGTTCGCGATAGTCACGCCCCGCCTCCCCCGTTGCCACCTGCCAGACTTTCATCGTTCCTTGTTCAATCCAGGTTTCCGAGGCGCCGAACCCGGCGTACAGACAACACGTGCGCGTATGCACGCCTTCTTGGTTTCCCCTCCGATCCGGTCCGCGGAGTCACGGCTGGTTGGCGCGGAAGGCCAGCCGCGACCACAGGGCGGGAATCACGCCGCAGGTGGGGCTGCGGTCCCGACGCCGAACACGTAAACAGCCGTGTCAATGCGCCCTTCAACCGCGAAAGTGGCGTTTTGGAGCTCACCCGCTAGCTCCTGACCAAGGCTATTCGTGTCGAAGGGGACCTTTGCTCCGTCGATCTGAAGGAACCCCAATCCCTCGTCAAGCCTTACGATCCAGACGCAGCCGTCGGTCCATCGCAAGCACAGCTCCCGGGCGTGCGGAATCTCCGGTTTGGGGAGAACGCGGAGCGACGCTGTCGTGTGGAACGCGGCCGCCATCGTCGCTAGCACCGAGTCACCGTCGACGGATTCCGGCCAGTTGTCATCAAGCCATGCGCCGGCTTTCTTCCTGGTCGTTGGGGACGTGGTGACGGACAGGACAGCGCCTTCCGTTGCCTCGGGATAACGAGCGCGGAGCACACGGATCACTTCGACCAGCAGGCGAAACGTAAGCGGTGTCAGGAGGTACCGATCCATGTATTCGATGGAAGCGACTGGCACGGCCGCGCTGAGTCTTGAAGCCGCGTCTGGCGCAACGGGTAGCACAGTCTCCCAGAATTTGTCTCCTACCGCTTCAACCGGACCGTCAAGCTCATGAAGTAGTGTCATGGCCACTGCGTTCCCCGGCGGGGTGCCCCGCAGCTCCACACCGCTGCGGAGGGTAGCACCTGAAGGCGCTCCGGCCTCCAGCGCCACACGAGGCGAGCGGACCACGTAGGCACTCTCTATCCCTATCCCCCATTCGGCTCCCGGACTCCGGGCCGCTTCGTCAAAGACGCCGAACTGGACCTGGCCAGCCGCGTTGCCGACCTCCGCGATCAACCGGCCCTCCCCTTCCATCAGCGACGCTTCGGGAGTCGTGTAGACGCGCGCGATTCCTGCGTCCGCCCAAGAGGCGAGCCTGCCGCGCGAGGGTCTGTCCAGAGCGGCCAAGACCGACTCGCGTACCACAACTTCCACCTCCACGCCGTCCGCGGACCACCGACGCACCCATTCGTCCAGAGGCCAGGCCTCCAGCTCCCATGTGTCCGCAGCCCCGCCCAAATGGAGACGGAGGATCTGCGCGGACCGCAACTCGCGGTGCAGTGCCGCGGGAAGCGCCTCGAACTCTAACATCGTTCCATCGCCGAACATCCGTTGCTCCACCGGTAGTCGAAGCCCCGCAAGGAACGCGTCACTGAGGAGATCGAGCGCCGGGCGCCGGTCCAGGTTCGGCGCGTGGTGATGGGTGTCGTAGGTGAGGAGACAGGCGTGGCACGCCCCGTCGCAGTTGCGCACGCAACGCAGAATCTCGCGGGCCCGCGCGAAAAGGCGAGGGAGACTTGCGGGGGCGCTCGCCACGAACCCGGCACCCCCGGTCGCCGTGTCGAAGAGTGTGATGGACCAGGTGTCCTCTCCCGTGCTGGCCACCTGCGTAGCAGTGCATGCCCACCCGATTTCCCGTTCCTCCACGTTCAGCGATTCGGCGAGGGCTTGCCGGAGCGCCACGGCCAACGAGTTGGCGGCGTTCCGGCCGCTCATGTAACGCCCGTTCTCCGCGTGCCGGAGCTGAAGCTCGAATACGTCGGTCTCCTTGGTCGCGCCCAACCAGATCCCGCGCTGCACCTGGGTCGTGGATTCGTTGCCGCGGCAGGTGTGGCCATCCTCGCCCACATCGGCGGTCCCACGTAGTGGGCGGTGGGATCTCATCGCCTCCGGCACTTCTTCCGCAGCGGGTCCGTCCTCCGACGCCGCCCGCCCGCAACGCAGGCACAGGGTGTAGCCGCCGGCGTTTCGCCCGCGCGAGAAGCTGAAGATCCGCCCGTGAGGGGTGTAGCGGTACCGCCCGAGGGTGGGGCTGGGGAGAGCCTGCCACGGGACGTCTACCTCGGTGATCCAAGGCTGCTCCACCGGGAGATACTCGTTGCGCGTCAGGTCGTTGGTCGGTCGGTGGCGGATGTCGACGGCGAAACCGGACGGCTCGATGTACGGATGTGGGCGCACCGCCTGCATGCGCCCGGCGCACGCCTCTGACGCGCACGTCTCCGGCCGCCTGAGAGACGTCCCCGCGTCCCCGCACCGGGAGCACCTCCATGCCCAACGGATCGCTTGGATCCCCCGGGCTTGGTCATTCACCGGGACATTCCAGTGGAGCGTGAGCCCACCAACCTCCAGCACTCGCCCGTCCACCACCACCGTGCCGCCTGGAGCGTAGTCGCGAAGGGCTACCGAAAGGTCGCGCGAGGGGTACCCGCGTGACATGCTGCGGTTATCGTCACGTATCCCTGGGCCGTGTCGGTGCGACTGCCCATTCAGGTCCTCTGCCGTGGTGGTGACGAATGGCACCACCTGAGTCGGGAACCCGTAGCCGGGAAGAAAGTTGCGCAACGCCAGCTCGCGAAGGAGGTACTCGCCTCGCATCCGCGCCATGCGCAGCTCTACGGCGCGGCGTGGGGCGCGGTCCTCGGGCGAGTCGCTGAAGCCGCCGAGGTCGCGCTGGAGCGGGGCCAGCTCTGCCCGCCACTTCGCGGCGAGCGTGCGGATCACGTCGTACGCATTGGCGAGCAGCCTCCGCGGTGAGACTCCTTGCAGAGCGGACCCGTGCACGAGGCGCTCGAGTCCCGCATGCAGCCACTCATCGGCCGGGCCTGCCTCCAGAAGCCAATGTTCAAACCGCTCGGATGGCGTGTCGGACGAGGTGTCCGCACCCTCGAAGAATGCACCAGCTTCCAGGCGCGGGAGCATGCCGCTTCCCATCGTATCTGCAAGAAACCTCGTGAGCGCCATGGAATTCACGTGACGCTGCACAATTCGCTCACTCCCGAGTGAAACTTCGGTGACGTGTCCAGGGGTTTCGAACGGCCACATGGGACGTCTGAAAATCCACTCGCCATGTGGGTTGTTCTTGCAGAGCGTGAGGGAGAACGCCCTCGTCTCACCGCGCCTGCCGGCGCGGCCCGCACGCTGGCGGTAGTTGGCGGGGCTTGGCGGTGGGTTGTTCATGGCGACGCCCGCAAGTCCGCCGATGTCCACCCCCATCTCCATAGTGGTGGAGCAGCTCAGGAGATTTACTCTCCCGGCACGGAATCCTTCCTCCAGCTGGCGAAGCCGGGCGCCGCTCTGCTGGGCTGAGTGCTCGGCAGCCTGGAAATAGTCGGCGGAGCGGACGATCCGGTCGGCCAGGTCACTCCAAGCTCCCGCGGTCCGAAGAGAAGCGATCTCGCCGGAACTCTCTGCCCACGCCTCCACGTCCGGGCGCGGGGTGTCCGCACCCTCGATGTCGCGCCAGAAAGGCACCGGCAGTTCCGGCATTCGCACCGGGGTACAAAGGCCTCCCGTGGCGCCGAGCAGGTCGGAGACGTATGGCGTGACGCCGCATACCGTCGTATCCAGCACACGGCGGGTGACCGGGCAGAGCCAGGCATCGCGCACCTCGCGGAGTACCGCCTGCTCCTGCAGGTTGAGCAGGAACCCGCCGGAGGTGGGTGTCAGTAGCGGATAAATCTGCTGCCATGCCGCAAGGAGGCACTGGTCGATCGCCGAATCTGCGGCGTCGACGTGGAGCACGCGCGCCAGCAGCTGGATCAGGCGATTGGAAGGTCGGGAGCCTCCCACGGTCGGCCAGTACACGGCGCGTTCCACGCCGCGCGGTGAACTCGGGCCCTGGAGCGTCTTGCGCCGCACCGGCACGCCGAGCCAACGCAGCTGGTCGTCGCTCACCTGCACGGCCGTGCGTCCGCGGATGGTGAAGTCCACGGCGGTCTTCAGAAAGTTGCGCCACTCCGTCGATTCCAGCGAGCGCGCAGTCCAGGGGGGCGGGGGGTCGCCGTGGAGCGCCGGGTAGTCCACCGCCGCCAATCCGAGGGTCTCGAGAGAGTTCTGTCGTTTAGGCCGACGCACGAATTCCCTGAGGAGCATCAGTTCCGCGCGAGCGTCTGCATCCCACTGCGCGATCGGTACGTGGCTCCAGTGATCGCGCATCCACGTGCGGACCACTTCTTCATGGGCGAGCAGACTTCGGGCTGCACTCCATGACAGAGTCCCTAGAACGGGTGTCCGTGCTGCCCGTAGGGCCTCGCGCTTCTGTGCCAGCATCTTCCGCAGCACCGGGTTCTCATGCACCCCTGGCACCGCCTCCAGCGCAGCCACATCTGCCTCGAGAGCGGCTGTGGGTCCTTGTTCACGTGTGGCGGCTACCCGGCGCGCGGCCAGCTGGTGGTAGACGACGCTGCGCGTGAAATTGCGCTCCGCGTCCAGCTGCGCGTCGAGCGCGAAGCGGGCGGTGCCCTGGCGACTGTCCGTGAAGGTGATCAGCCGCCGCCCCAGGGACGGTACGGACCGCGCACCAGCTTCCAATGGGGGCGTGTACTCCAGGAGGAGCGGGATGATGCCACGGAGAAAGAAAGGCCCGCCGCGCCGGGTGTCACGGAACAACTCTCCCGGGTGCTGCTCCAGCCTGCCCGCAGCGCGGGCAGCGCAGCGCGTGGGTACGCGCGGATTCTGAGAACACCTCTCCAAAACGCGCCGTTCCCACAGCCGCTTCGCCGTCCGTGGTATCAGGGATCACTCTTCCAGTGGCGAGAGCAATCCGAACGGGCGCGCTACCGCGCGCTCCGAGCGGGGTCAGCAGGCGGGGGAACCCGTTTGACTCCGCCGCCGGCTCGTCGTCCTCATCGCCTTCCACCAATTCCAGGTACTCGTCGGCGTCGGAGACCTGCTGTGGGTCGCGCGGAATCAGCGACCGGCCATTCTCGTCGGTGACAGCCTGAGCCGCGGCATATTCGCTCCCGCACTCGTCACAGAGAACGATGTCGCACACCAAAGAGTGGCAGAGGCCACACGACTGTCGCCGCTCCAGGTACAGCATGCCGAAGGGCCAGTCGGGATCATCCAGCGCGGTTGCGGCGCGGCCGGGGCAATTCGGGCTGAGGCAGGCCCAGAGCCCGGCGTGTGTGCGATGGAAGAGGTGGGCTCGTGCGCGGAGGAGTGCCTCGCCTGCCCGCACGGCGCCGGTGCACAGGTCTACCAGTGCGCCGGTGGTGTTACGATCCTGAACCGTTACAGGCTGCGCCTCGATTTCGTCCGACAGGGTGCCCCGCCGCGCATGGGTGAGCTCCGACAGCGTCGCCGCCCCTCTCGGGGAATGCAGCAGCCTTTGGCGCATCGCGCGGACACCTGGATTTGCCGCGAGTGCCTCGAAGCGCTCCTCTGGGGGGAGGGCGGCTAGATCTTCAAGAGGGGGCAGGGAGGCGCTGAGGGTCGCGAAGCTCTCCGGGAGCTCGGGCCGCACGGGGTGACCGCGAAGTACGGTGACCTGTCCCTGGTCCACACCCGCCAGGTCCGCCAGGAACCTGCGGAGCCGAGCTTCGTCCTCAGCGCTCCCGCTTCCAATGGTGGCTGAAGTGGCCACGAACCGCACCTGCGATGCGTCTACCTGGAACGAGTGAAGAACGCGGCGCAGGAGGAGCGCCATCTCGGCCGCGTGGGAGCCCAGGTAGGTGTGCGCCTCGTCCAGCACGATCCAGCGGAGCTTCCCACGAGAGGGCTCGACGATCCGCTGATCTTCCGCGCGGATCAGCAGGTACTCAAGCATGGTGCTGTTGGTCACTAGGATCGGCGGAGGGTCGTCGCGGAGCGTCTTCCGGTCGGCTACCTGCTCCGGCGCGCGGGCGGCGCCGCGCCCCGCGCGTTCTGGCGTCTCTCCGTTGTAGAGGCAGAAGCGGACGTCGCCGTCGAATGGCGCGCACCACGCCCGCAGCCGGTCCCGTTGGCTGTTGATGAGGGCATTGAGCGGATAGAGGAAAAGCGCGCGCACCCCCGTGAGGCGGCCTTCCACGCGGCGTGCCCGCGCCATGTCGTCCAGGATCGGAACCAGGAAGCACTCCGTCTTTCCCGACCCTGTGCCGCTGGTGACGAGGACCGAGTGGGGCTCCCCACCCCGCAGCGTCCGCCACGCCTGCTCCTGGTGCATGAACGGGTGCCGCTCTGCCGGAAAACGGTAGTCCAAGAGCGAGTGGTCATTCGGCCGCGCGTCCATCGCCCTCACCAGATCCGGGTCTAGCAGCCCCTCGTTGGCGAGTTCGGACATCGTGTGGGGCGAGGCCGTCCAGTCGAAGATTGGCTCGAGAACCGGATCGGCCAGGAAGCTCGCGCCGTCACCCGGCGCGGCCTGAAGTACTTCCCGCAGTCGCGCGCGCAGAGGAGACGACGCTGGGCCGAGCGCGCCGAGGATGGCGCTGGAGGATCGCCGCCCCAGCTCCTGGTTCAGGGACGTGAAGAAGTATTCCGCAGTCGGTCGCGTCATGATTGTGTCAGCCGGTTGGACTTCTCCCGCTCGATCGCGCCGAGAGCGAGCAGGAAGGTCTGTTCGTACAAATCGCTGAACCAGCGCGGACGCACGTGGCGTACGTCACGTATGGCCCGACGCGTCTCCGGGGGGAGCGGATACCCCGTGAGCGCGGCCAGGGCGGCAAGCACGGGGGCGTTCGCGAAGCCGAATCGTTCCGGGTCCGCATAGCGGGCACCGCTCACCCACAGCCCCGGGCTCATAGCACGTGAGTTGAGCTCCTCCCGCAGCCTGGCGAAGCCGGGGATCGCGCGCAGCTCGCGCGGATGAACTTCGAACGCCGGGCACGCACGAACAGCGTCTTCCCTGCGTTGAGACAGAATCCTCCGCGCCACGTCGTCAACCAGTGCCGACGTCTCGCGTGGCACTCGAACACCTAGCAGGCGGCTTCGCGCAAACCCAAAGACCGGAGCGAGCCAGGGCAGCCGCTCGCAGATGGGTGCGATGTGGCGGTCGAGCTCAGATTCCAGCATCCGGCGAGCGTCGGCCGCGCCCAGAGCTGTGCCGAGCTCGTCGGCCACGCTCTGCAACCCGGCCCAGTAGACATCCAGCGCACGTTCCCAGGCGCGTCGGGGGACCTCCAGCCAGTCGCATCCACACCGCTCCAGGGCGCGCCATGTTGCCTCCGCGGCGCTCCCCGCCCGCACCGCTGCGAGCGCCGCTGCGTCAGATGCGTCAGCCACTGTGCGAAGGGCGGGGAACACGCCCGCTGGGATCGTGGCCGTCCATTCAATCAGAGCGTCCACACGCTTCCACCCCGGCGCGTCGGCCGCGGCTGCGAGCACCTCAGGGTCGTTCGCGTCGTCTGGCTCACCGGGCGGCCAGGTAAAGGGCGCTACCCGTAACCAATCCCCGTGCTCACCTAGCAGGAGCCAGGGACCGTCGCCGTCAAAGCAGTCTGGAACCGCCCATGCTCCGGCGCCCGCCCGGGGGAGTGGCGTTTCCGGGCCGTCCGGCGAGTACCGGGGAACGGCGCGGACCCGGAGGGCGCTGACCTCCTCGGGCGAAAGTGTGCGGAGGAGGTCAGGAGCAATACGGAGTGATGCCGAAGGCGCGTCGTACTCGAGCTGCAGATCGAATTGGCGCACGGTAAGCGTCCGCGACTGCGCGTCTCCTGCCTGATTGCTTTGGACACGCAGGCGGACTTCAGCGTCGATTGCACCATTTGCGAGCCGCTGTGCCACGTCCAGGTAGAGGCGTCCCAGGTCCAGTTCGAAGCGGCCGCGCTGAAGCTCCGCCATCTCGGCGCGGAAGGTCCTCTGGCCGGCGGGCAGGTGGGCGGCATGCTCTCCGCGCACCGTACCCTCGACGTAGAAGGTGGTACCCGCCTGCGGCACCATAGCTGCGGCGCGAATACCGGCGATGCGTCCGAGCGTGACTACGGCACCGCTCTCGAGCCGTTGCCCATCTGGACGTGAGAACCCGCCTCCAACCGCTGGGAATGGGAGGGAGAGGCTCATCCGGCCACGCCCTGGCCACGCGAGCACGACATCAACGCAGGAGGGCGGCTCGGCCGACGATCGAAGCACCAGTCGCAAGGGCTCGCCGCCAACGGCTTTCCACACCGTGGCGCCCGGGGCCACGACTGCCAGCTCGGGCGTGCCACAACCGGCGAACTCGATTGCGCCCTCGCTAGCGCCGAAGGCGGGTAGAAACCGGATGGACGCGCACTCCGGAAGGATCTGCACCCCGACTGAGAAACGAACCTCTCCGCCGACTACGTGCCGCAGTCGACCAGACCCCACCCAGGTCCCCACTGTTTGCGCTCCAGCCGGGACGCCTTCGGGCACCCACATCAGTTCATTGGTGTGAACACTCCTGGACTGCCCGTGGGCGTCCCGGATTCGGAGCCGCGGCACGCCTATGAACACCCGCGTCACGGTGCGACCCACCTCCGTACACTCGCCGTCCAGCCAATACTCGTTCGCCTCTTCTGCGGTGGACACCGCCGTACGTACGCGGAAGTGGTTCCCCAGCGGATCCTCGAACGTCACGCAGCCGGTGACGCGGAACACGGTACGCACCGGAGCCTCCATAGCCCCGGCGGGGGTGCACGCCTCGCCCGGCGCCGCCGAGGGTGTGCACCCGTCCGGCACGGATACCCAGGCGAAGGGGGCGCGCACCGACAGTGAGCCCTGGCCAGCGAATGCCGGTCGCTGCGAGTCCGTTGCGGGCACGAAGATCCAGGGCAGCTCCGCTTCCAGCACTCCGGCACCCGCGAAAGCACGTCCGCTAAACTCGCGGGCGCCGTCGCGCGCCAGCAGTGACCGGGCGCCCGCTGCGTCCGCACCTGTGGCTCGCGCGCCGTGCGTCCCCGTGTGCTCAAGGCCATAGACGGTCTCGCCCGTGCGGGTTACGCGCGAGGTGGCCAGCGCGAGGAGAGCAGGGCGCCCGCTATCGGGCAGCATCAGTAGATCGAAGCGCGGAGGTGTCGGCTCGGAACCTCCGATCCCAAGAAGCTCCACCGCGGTTTCGACGTAGAGCACAGACGGCAGCGCTAGCTCCCCCGCCAATTTCCACACGTCACCGCTGCGTTCCAGGTGACGAGTCCACCGCACTTCCTGGTGCGGGTTGCGCGCGATGCGCACCGCGTCTTGAAGCAGGTGGTCGACGAGTAAGGCGGCGGTGGCGTCGTCCAGGCGGAGCGGGAGGCGGTCGCGCCACCCCGGGACCACCTCGTCCAGATCGCGTGAAGGGGTGCGGGTGTCGCCTACCCTCACCTGCAGATTCCACAGTGCATGTGCGAGGTCGCCGGCCAGGCGATATACGACCTCGTTTCGCAAGCTCCTGGGAAGGTATCCGGCGGTGCGTTCAGCGAGTTCTGTGGCGGCGGCCCCCGTGGTGCCGAAGATGCGAATCTCCTCAAGCAGCGCGCGCAGGTACCGCCTGAGGTTTCCCTCTTCGCGCCGAACCATGCGCAGCGGCAACCCACCCTCGCACGCGAGGGTGAGCAGGAACTCCCTCGCATGCCCTACGCGCAGCAGCTTGCGCCCCCAGCCTACCACCCCGGATGCGACGAGGCTGCAGAGATAACTGTAGCCGGGGCGACCAGTGTCCAGCTCACTGCACCCGGCGGCGCGAAGCAGCTCTGCCCAGCGCCATGGACCACGTTCGTGGTGGCAGCGCCACCACTCGGCCGCCCAGAGACAGAAACCCTGAGCTACGGCCGGGTCGATCCGCCCCGCGGAGATACGCGGAAGCAACTCAGTTTCGAATGTGCTGCGGATGCCGTCCAGCTCTGCGTCAGTCGCGCGGTACTCGTAAAGCGGCCGGCCGTCGGCACACTCCAACCCGCGAGCCGCGAGCAGTAGCCTCAATTGCGCGCTGACTGGTGCGTGCGCCACGGCGGAAGGAGATGTCAAGGGCGCAGGGGAGGGTGAAGTTCCAGTGCGGTGGCGTACATCCACCGGTGTGACCGCTCTGCCCACTGCGAGCGCTGCACCGGGAGACCCGTGCAGCTTGTTTCCCCTACAAACTTTTGTCAAGAAGCTCCGGTCCTCACACGTTCGCCGTGTCAGCCGGGTAAGCGGCTCCGGAGGGGCCCGGATCGCGCATCAGGCTCTCGTAGGTAGGAATAGACGCTTACCACCGTCTGAACCGTGAAGGCCCGATCATCGTTTCGCTGCGGAACCGACCGCGCGACGAGTATCACAACCGCGGTGTCCCGCGGCAGGGCACTCCTGACCTCATGTACGGCCGACATCTTCGCGGGGCACGCGGCGGAGGAGGGTGGACGTATGCGGTCCCGTTGCCTGGTCAACCCTGCGGGCCTTCTCGGTACCACCGACGACGCTGGCACCTCGCTGAGCCGTCCCTGAACCTCAGATCGAACTCGTTATCGTGGACTCACCGTCAGGTGAGTAGCTGATCTTGGTGAAATGTGGCCTGTACATCTGGGCGACCCAGCGCGTCCCGTCGTACGCGTCCAGCGCCTCGATGCACCCCGGGGCGGCAAGGTTGTGGAGGGTCTCGCGTTCATGCGTTGTGAAACTGATCAGCTGCGCCCCGTCCGCGGAAACATGCCGCAAGTTCTCGATGGGCAGATGGAAGACCGTGGTCCGTGTTCGTACTGCCAAGCTGCCGGCGCGAGCGAACAATGGGGCGGTGCGTGGGCGTCGAATCGACCGAAATGCGGCCCAGAACAGAAATACTTCTGGAACGAGTCGGAACAACCACAAGAACGAAACGCCTGCGAGGAGCGCAGACAAAGCAAATGTCAGGGTGTACGTGGGTGCAAACCCGCCCCGTAGGATGAATCGGGTTCCAGAGAGGTGCCAATACGTGGAGAACCCGGTAAGTGCGATGCAGGCCAGAATCGCGAGTAGCGCCACCCACGGATGGCGCTGATCAAACCGGTGGCGGGCTCCGTTACCCCGGAGTGCTGCGTTCCAACCCATGCGGGAGGCGCGACGGTCGACCTTGCGCGATGCGGGAAAGATCACGGTCCGGAGAAGAGACGTTTTGCGCGGAGGGGGGCGGGTCTGCCGTCGCAGCACGCGCAGTCCCTTCAACGGCCCGCTCTCACGCACCTGCTTCTGGATGCTTAACCGACGTTCGGCTCGCTCGAGTTCCTTGTCGTACCGAGTCTGCACGCGTGCGTCATGGAGCCGTACCCCGAGAAGAACGAGGAAGGAGCCGGCGAGCATCACCGCGCCGATCGAAGCGACAGTGGCAGACATCCACTCGAACGCGCCGAACACCGACCCGCCTGGTGTCCCCTGCACAATCCGAACGGCTAAAGGTTTGTCTGCGCGCCAGTATTCGCGCGCGATGTGCTCCCAGCCCCGCCGTGCTGCTGCCGTGTCATCGTAGGCATCATCGTCAATCTCGTGCGAGTCGGCGTGCTGGTCTAGTTTTAGCCCGCGGGCGACTCGGGGCGTGAGGAGGAGTTCTCCAGAGTCGGATCGAATCACCAGGTAACTCGGCTTCAGCCTCATGACCGTTCCCGTCACCAGCCTGGCACCCGTACCGTTTGGAAGATCGACATAGAGCGAGTCTCGCCTTGGGCCTCGCGTGTCCCGAATCACCAGTCGGCGGCGGCTCGCGTGGACTCCGCTGATCCGGGATCGACTCCAATACCGCTCCTGGATTTCGAGATCCTCCACCCCGTGTGCTTCGTCGAGGATGACGAGCTCGGTTTCTTCTGGACGGAACATCAGACTCGTGGGGCCGGTGTCCAGCACCAGATACACCGCGTTGAACTCGGTAATCGTACCTTTGTAGCCGTGCACCCTGCCACTCAGCGGCTGGGCGCGCGCGAACACCTCATCTACGTGGGTGCGGAGCTCGGTCTGTGATTCGGCACCTTCGGGACGGGCGAAGAGTGCCGCAGCGGCAACGAGTAGGCGAGCTGTCCACCGTCCGATGCTCGAAGACTGAGACGTTTGCTGGCGCATGGGTGATGCGTTTGAGCTGAGGTGGCTCGCCGTTTGGTGTGCTACGGCGGCTCGGCCGACTGCGCACTTCGCCGGCAGGATCACCTCAATCTCGCAGCAGATCGATGATTTCCCAAGTAGCGAAGAAGGTCAGGAAACATGTACTTAGCCACAGCGCTTGACGATCGCCAACTCCGATGTGCCGGAGCACTTCGGCGCAGAGGTAGGTGAGAGCGAATGACGCTTGCCACATTAGAATACGAAGCCCTCGGCCGTGCACCTGAAGGCCGTGGACGCTCCGCGGCGCGGCGAAGCCAGCCCGGATGAAGGCTGCAGTCCAGATCGTCGCCGCTACGGTCGACAAGGGGAAAGTCAGCCCATAGTCCATCCCGAGCGCAGCGGCGTACCAGATGCTCATCGGAGCAGTGAGGATTTGGAGGTGCCGATCATCCGACGGCTCCCGGCCGGACCGGGGTTTCATCGGGTCCCCCCGTCACCACGCAATGCTATGCACGGCGGGGGTTCCGAGGGACCGGGTACGGAACCCCCCGCAGGCCTGTAGCCGGTTTTCTGGATTTGTTCCGCCGGCTCCGGCGGACATCAAAAAAGACGGCAGCGCCTTCGACCTTCCCATCGCGATGGGGATCCTGGCGAGTACGGGGCAGATGCACTCGGTACACCGCCTGAAGCGCTTCATGCTCGTGGGCGAGCTGGGGCTGGATGGCGGGCTGCGGCCCGTCCGCGGCGCGCTCCCCATCGCCATCGCCGCGCGCGACGCCGGGCTCGCGGGGCTGATCCTCCCCGAAGAGAACGTGGCCGAAGCCGCGGTGGTGGAAGGGGTGGAGGTGCACGGAGCGCGCACCCTGCTGCAGGTGGTGCGCTTCCTGGAAGGCGCGGGGTCGCTTCCGGTCGCCACCGTGGACCGGGATGCGCTCTTTCGCACCGCTTCCACCTACGACACGGACTTCGCGGACGTGCGGGGGCAGGAGCACGTGAAGCGCGCCCTCGAAGTGGCCGCGGCCGGGGCCCACAACATCCTGATGGTGGGCCCGCCGGGCTCCGGCAAGACGATGCTGGCGCGCCGCATCCCCGGCATCCTGCCGCCACTGACGCTGGACGAGGCGCTGGAGACCACCAAGATCCACTCCGTCGCCGGGCTCCTCGGCAACGGGCGCTCCCTGGTCGCCACGCGCCCCTTCCGCGCGCCGCACCACACCATCTCCGACGCGGGCCTCATCGGCGGCGGCTCCAACCCCCGCCCCGGCGAGGTGTCGCTGGCCCACCACGGCGTCCTCTTCATGGACGAGCTCCCCGAGTTCCGCCGCAACGTCCTGGAGGTATTGCGACAGCCGCTGGAGGATCATTTCGTCTCACTGGCGCGCGCCGCCATCTCGCTCACCTATCCCGCGAAGTTCATGTTGGCCGCGGCGATGAATCCCTGTCCCTGCGGCCACCACGGCGACGTCCAGCGTCGCTGCACGTGCTCGCCGCAGACGGTGCAGCGCTACATGGCACGCGTCAGCGGCCCCCTGCTGGACCGCATCGACCTGCACGTGGAGGTCCCCGCCGTCCCCTTTCGCGAGCTGACGGACGGGCGCGCGGGCGAGCCCTCGGAGGCGATCCGCGAGCGGGTGCGGCGGGCGCGCGAGATCCAGTTGTGCCGCTTCGCCAAACGCCCTGACGTCCACGCCAACGCCCACATGACCCCGCGCGACCTGCGCCAGTTCTGCCGCATCGGCGAGGCCGGCGACGCGCTCCTGCGCACCGCCATCGCCCGGCTGGGCTTCTCCGCCCGCGCCTACCACCGCGTTAGCTAGGTCCCTCCGTACGGGCCGAAGGGCCCGTCACCCTGGATACCCGGCCCTGCGCCTCACCCTCCGGCGACACGCCTGCAGTTCTTTTCTTTTGCAGTGTCCCAGAGCGAGGGATAGTACGAACGCCGTAGCGGCGCAGCCGCGGAGGCGACGTTGGCGTTACACGGACGCCGCACGCGTTGCGGAATAACGATGTCGGGTAGTGGCCACAATCACGTTGCATAGAGCCAACCCCCGACAGAACGGAAGTTCATAAGTCACTTTGTGACCTTCCAAATGGAGGAGGAGCGCGCTGCAACAGCCGGCACCGACCGCACCCATGATGAACGAGTGAACAGACCATGAAGACGCTGATAGAGCGGGTGCCGGAAGCGCTGGAGATCGTGAACGGCGCGGGGTCGCAGGAAGACCGAGAGGCGCGGCTGCTGACACTGTTCAAGGAGATCGCGCGGGATCAGCGGCATTCCTGCGCGGAAGCCGTACAGGGAATCTCGTCAAACGGCTTCTACGTTCAGGAACGCATCGTTCGCCGGGCGCACGCCGCCGCCATGAACGCACCCGAGCCCGGCCGCTGACCGAGGAAGTGAACAGGATGAGCACCACGTCAAGCAGCGTAAGCGGGCGCACCCCGGAAGTGGGGAAGTGGGACTATGACGGCCAGTGCGCGCCAGCATCCACCCAAGTCCGGTTCGACACGTTCAGCGTCGGCATCTTCCAGTGGCTCCCCAAATCCAGAGGGAAGGGCTTGAAGCGTGGGAAAGTGGTGGCACGGGTGAAGGGATCCACCAGCGACGCCGAGATGGTCTACGCCGAAGCAGCGCGCACATGCGAAGAATGGAACGCACGACTGCTCGAGCAGAAGGGGGCCTGAATGCCTACTGCGGTGAACGGCCTAATCCGCGATCCCGACGGCAATGCAATCCAGCGCCGCGCCAGGTGCGGACGCCGCAACTGGATCACGTGGAAGGACAGGGATGGCGTGCGCTGGGCGGCCCCCTGGAGCTGCGCAGCCATCAAGGCCGCGATGCTGGCCGCCGGCACACAACGCGAATGGTTCTAGTACGCAGCAAACTCCGGCAGCTTGATGGCAAACACCTGGTGCATGGGGATCAACCTCCTCGCGTGGGAGCGCCGCGGTGGAACCGGGGTGCGGTAGAGCGACTTTCCGTTCAGCCAAACACAGAAGTGCTCTGGTTCCGGAGAACCAGAGCACTCATGGATGGCACACCCCTGCTGTGCTCATCAAGGTCGGTACGGCTACCCGCGCTCGCTGTCCTCAACGAGGTCGCATGACCCGCCTCAGCGCGGTGGGTACAGCGTCGAGCATCCGTCCCAGACCAACCCTGACACCGCGCGTGGCCACACTGTAAATCACAGGGTCGCAGCTAGGGCGCCCAAACAGTTCGCTCCGGCCTCCGCGCGATGCCAGGGAAACGGCCTGCAAGGTACAACCCGCCCGCCACCTGGTCAACAGCCAAGGCGCGGCCAGGCGTTCCGCTTTCCGCGGAACGCTGCATGGAAGGTCCGTGCATCCCCACTCCACCGAGCCGGCGTCCTCAAGCGTTAGGTCTACGAGGTCGCGCAACCGCTGCGCCTCCAAAGGCTCAAACCCGAGGTTCCTAGCAGGCTCTTCGATCAGGCGGGCTTGGGTAACTCACGGGGTCACTGCAGCGGCGCCCCTACAGTCGTGTCGCCCTCTTAGTCCTGATCTGCAGAACGAGTACGGATCCAGCTACGCCATCAGGCCGCGTCGGGCTGCGAGGTGCGCGCTCCCGCGCGGTCGCGGGCAAACGCCCCCGATCTCATCGGATCGAACAGAACGCGGTCGCGGGCCACGGCGAACATCGCGCGGACGATCATGCGCGCGATGACGATGACCGCGGAGTTGTAGCTCACGCCGCGCGCGCGCAGTGCATCATAGTGGGCGCGGTAGGGCGAGGCCTGGACTGTGTGCCGCATCCCGAGCAGGTAAAGGTGCTTGCGGAGCGACGCCCTCCCACGCTTTGAGATCCGCTTCCGGCTCTCTTTCATCCCGCTCGACGTCTCAACAAGGTTGAGTCCGGCGAGCTTGAACACCTGCTCGGCCGATCGGTAGGCGCGAACATCACCGACGGCGCCGAGGAACACGGCAGCGGTCAGCGGTCCGACCCCGGGCACCGAGAGCAGGAAGGGCGCTTCAGGGAGCTTCTCCAGGAGGGCGACCATCTGCGCTTCGATCGTCTCGCGGTGCGCGTTCAGCGAGCGGATCTGCTGCACCAGGATGGGGATCTCGACCACAGCCCCACCCTCCTCGAAAGGCAGAGCCATCGAGCTCTCGGCGGCCTCGAAGAGCGACTCCAGCTTCTTCTCCTTGAACTGGCCGTTGCTCACCGAGCGGAGCACCTCCAGCACTTCGGCCCGGCCGGCAACGAGCAGCGCACGAGGATTCGGAAACCGCTCGAGAACGGCGATCGCCGTGTGCTTCCTGGAGAACTCGCCGAACAGCTTCTCGAACTCCGGGAAGGCCACGTGCAGCACCGCGCGCAGGCGCTGCACCACCTGAGATCGCTGGAGCGTCAGGCGGTCCATCGCGCTCATGAGCTGCCTGAGCTCGTAGTGCACAGGGTGGAGAAACGGGAAGGCGACGTACTTGCCGTGGTAGACCAGGTCAGCGATCGTGGCCGCATCCTTCTCGTCCGTCTTCAGGGCCGAGCGGTGCATCACATCCTTCCACCGCTTCGAGTCGAACGGCATGACGCTGACGACCGGGTAGCCCAGGCGGTCCAGGTAGCTGGCGAGGGTGAATCCGCAGTTCCCTGCGAACTCGATCCCAACCAGCACCGTCCCAGGCGGGGCTTCGCCGGTGGCCTTCTGGATGAACGCGACCGCTTTGTCGAAGCCCGCCTGGGTCACGGGGAACGCCAGAGGCTTGGAGTCCTCTCCTCCCCGGGGGCGAACGACCAGCGCGTGCTTCATCTTGCCGGCGTCGATCCCGACGACGGCGGCCGCGCCCTGACCGGCGCGGCGGCGAGCTGCATGGCTCATGGAGACCTCTCGGTAGAAGTTCCGAGAGGGGGACGGTGGGAACACCTCTGCCCCCTCACGCCCTATAGACGTAAGAGTGGCACCCTCACCCGCGGACAGGGCGCGAGTGGGACAGGGGGACAACCCCTGGCAATGCGGGCTCAGCGACATCATCTCTCGGCAGCGCGGGGGGAGGGAAACATGCCGGCGCTCGGGAGGCCGGCCATTCCAAGTCGAGCCCCCGCGCTGCCGGGGGGGCCGCCTCTACCGAGACGGGAACACCCCCTCACCACCGCCGCTCGACTTGGACGGAACCAGTATAGCCGCCTGTGAGCCTGTCCTCAAGATCGCCCGCACCATCGCCGACCTCGAGGGCGCCGCGGAGATCGGCACGGCGCACGTGTCCGAAGCAATCCAGTACCGCTCGCTGGATCGGGGCCATGCGGGGTAGCCTGTGAGGACACCCTCCTCCGTGTCTCTGTGCCTCTGTGTGAGCCATTTCGTTACTGCCGCGCCCCCCAAATCGACCGGCCCGTATTTTGATGTTTGCGACCGCCAGATGATCCGCCGCCGCGGATCGCGGGAACCCGCACAGCACCGCTCATGAAGGAAACAGCCGCAACCGCGCTTCGGCGTATGATGGGGTTCCGCCGCCGGCTGCCGCGGGGGGAGGACTCCCCGGGGCGGCGGGCGTCCGACCGGGAGCCGGTGCGCGGCTGGCGGCCGGCGCTGGCGATGGGGGCCGCGATCGCGCTCCTCGACTGGGGGACCAAGGCCGCGATCGCGGCGTCGATTCCCCTGGAGGCCTTCCGCGAGGTGATCCCGGGACGGGTGGCGTTCTGGCACGTGCGGAACGAGGCCATGATCCTGGGGCTGTACGGCGACTTCCCGCTGGGGACGCGCAAGCTGATCGCGCTGGTGGCCGCGGTGGTCGCGGTGGTGGTGATCCTCCAGATCATCGGCCGGGGGCACCGCCTGCCCGGCGCGCAGCGGACGTACGCGTCCCTGTTCGTGGGCGTGGCGCTCGGGGGGATGCTGGGGAACCTGGGGGAGCGGGTGATCCACTGGGGGGTGACGGACTTCCTCTCCTTCTACTGGGCGCCGTACTGGCTCCCGCCCGGCAACGTGGCGGACATCGCCCTCTTCCTCTCCATCCCCATGGCCGTGCCGGTGATCGTGTTCGAGCTGATGGGGCGGGCCCGCCGGGTTCCGGCGCACCTCCGCGCGGGGTCGTCCGCGCCGGTGCCGCAGCGCTGACGCGGCGCGCCGCCGCTGGCGGCGGGGGCCCGGTGGCGCCTATCTTGGTGCCATCCACAGGGTTCCGGCGGACACGGGAAGGACGATGAGCGCGGATGTGAAGCGCGGGCGGCTGGCGGAGATCCTCCGCGAGTGCGGCTCGGTGGTGGTGGGATACAGCGGCGGGGTCGATTCGGTGTTCCTGGCCAAGGTGGCCGTGGACCTGCTCGGCCCCGCGCGCGTGCTTGCGGTCACGGGGAAGAGCGACAGCATCGCGTCGTGGATGGAAGACACGGCGCGCGACGTGGCCGCGCGGTTCGGCATCCCGTGGCTGGAGGTGGAGACGCGGGAGATGGACGACCCGCGCTACGCCGCCAACCCCAGCAACCGCTGCTACTTCTGCAAGAGCGAGCTGTGGGGGCGCCTGGGCGAGGTGGCCCGCGAGCGCGGCTTCGCGGCCGTGCTGGACGGCTCCAACGCGGACGACGTGGGCGACCACCGCCCCGGCGCCGTGGCGGCCAACGAGAACGCCGTCCGCTCGCCGCTCCTAGAGGCCGGGCTCACCAAGGACGAGATCCGCGCCTGGTCGCGCGAGCTGGGGCTCCCCACCTGGGACCAGCCGGCCGCGCCCTGCCTCGCCTCGCGCCTGCCGTACGGCCTGTCCGTCACGCCGCGGCGGCTCCGGCAGGTGGAGGAGGCGGAGGTGGCGCTGCGCGCGCTCGGGTTCCGCGATTTCCGCGTGCGGCACCACGGCGACGTGGCGCGGCTGGAGGTGCACCCGACCGAGGCCGCGCGCGTCGCCGCGCAGCGCGCGGAGATCGACGGGGCCATCCGCGCGGCGGGGTTCCGGCGCGCGCTGCTGGACCTGCAGGGGTACCGCCGCGGCGCGCTCAACGAGGGGCTCGGCGCGGGCGAGGTCGTGCGCCTGGTGCAGATAGGAGCGACGTGAGCGCGGACGAGCGCGTGGCGCGCGCCGAGCGCCTGCTGGCCGCGCGCGGCTTCGCGGGCGCGGTGGTCTCGGTGGAGGGGCACGAGCGGGAGATCGCCGCCGTCCGGGTCCCCGCTGATTCGTGGGAGCGGCTCGCGGAGGACGACGGCGCGCTGTCGGCGGAGGTGAAGGCGCTGGGGTTCCGCTACGTGGCGCTCGACCTCGCCCCGGCGGAATGACCGTCTACCTGGACTATGCGGCAACCTCCGCCCTGCGCCCGCCGGAGGTAGCGGACGCGGTGGCGGCATACCTGCGCGACGTGGGCGCCACCCCGGGACGCGCCGGGCACCGCCGCGCCGTGGAGGCGGGGCGGATCGTCTTCCGCTGCCGCCGTGCCCTGGCGCGCCTCTTCGGCGTGACGGGCGATCCGGGGCGCATCGCCTTCCAGCTCAACGCCACCCACGCGCTCAACGCGGCGCTCTCCGGCGTGCTGCGGCCGGGCGACCGGGTGGTGCGGACCCGGTACGACCACAACGCGGTGCGCCGCCCCGTGGCCGCCCTGGCGCGGCTGGGCGTGGCCGAGACGGTGCTCTCCGGCTTCGCCGATGGACACTTCGACCTGGACGAGGCGGACCGCGCGCTGGCCGGCGCGCGCCTCCTGGTGCTGTCGCACGCCTCCAACGTGCTGGGCACCGCCGCGCCCGTGGCCGAGCTCGCCGCCCGCGCCCACGCACATGGCGCGCTGGTGCTGGTGGATGCCGCGCAGAGCGCCGGCCACCTGCCCATCCACGTGGGCGAGATGGGCATCGACCTCCTCGCCTTCACGGGCCACAAGGGCCTCCTGGGGCCCCAGGGCACGGGAGGGCTGTACGTGCGCGAGGGGCTGGAGATCGACCCCGTCTTCTCCGGTGGCACGGGGGCCGAATCGGAGTCGGCGGAGATGCCCGCGGCCATGCCCGACCGGCTGGAGGCGGGGACGCAGAACGGCCCCGGGATCGCGGGGCTGCTGGCGGGGGTGGAGTGGGTGCTCGCGCGGGGCGTGGAAGCGATCCACGCGCGCGAGATGGCGCTCAAGGCCCGCCTGCGCGAGCGCCTGTCCGGCATCCCCGGCGTGCGCCTCCTCTCCCCCGCGGCGCCGGACGGGGTGGGGATCGTCACCGTCACGGTGGAAGGGGTGGACCCGTCCGTGCTCGCCACGCGCCTGGACCGGGAGCACGGCGTGATGACGCGCGCGGGCCTCCACTGCGCGCCGGAAGCCCACCGCATCCTGGGCACGGACGCCACGGGCGCGGTGCGCTTTTCGGTCGGCTGGGCCACCACGGAGGCGGATGTCGACCACGCCGCCCGCGCCGTCGCGGAAACAAGTCAGGCGGGAGCGGGTAGGTAGGACGGTGCGCTGATCCGGGTGGGGCTCGTGTCTGGAGGCAGCGCCGCCGTTGAGGGATGAACGGAAGTGCGTGAGTGCGTTAGTGCGTGGAGTGCGCGCAGGAGCACCGGAGCTGACGCGCTCCCCCGTTTGTCATCCTGAGTGACGCGGCGGACGTTTGACGGGGCATGAGACCGGACCGTGGCGCGGAACAAAGGATCTACTGTACGGTGCCTCGATTCCGGTCTCGCGGCCACGGCATTCTGCCGCCCGAGAGGAGATCCTCCAACCGCGGCCAGAGTGCGGAGCGTGAGCCGAGCGACGGCGCGCCGGCTCTTTCAGGATGACAGAAGGTTATCAGCGCACTCACGCACTCACGCACTCACGCACTCACGCACTTCTTCTAGGGGAACGATGGCGAGACGACGGGGCGGCATGTTGGGCGTAGTCGGCATCCTGGCCGTGCTGGCGCTGGCGGTGTGGGTGTTCCGCGACCGCATCCCGGGGCTGGGCGGGTCGCGCAGCGAGGCGGCCACCAAGGTCTCGCCCGAGGCGGCGAAGCAGGCGCAGGAGAAGCTGGCGCGCATGCGCGAGTCGGGAGACACGGTGCACCTCAGCGACGTGGAGTTCACCTCGCTGCTGCGCTACGACCTGGCCGGGCTCACGGGGCCGCTGCGCGATCCGGCCGTGGACTTCGTGGACAACACGCTCAAGCTCTCGGGGCGCATCCCCACCAGCCTGCTGCCCAGGTCGCCGGAGCTGGAGCAGGCGCGCCGCTTCCTTCCGGACACGGCGGACGTAACGGTGAGCGGCTCGCTGCGCACGCTGCGCCCCGGGCACGCCGCGCTCAACGTGCAGGACGTGTCGTTCGCGCGCTTCCCCGTGCCCGAGACGTACTACGCGCAGGCGCTGCAGGGGCTGGGGCGCCGCGACGAGCCGGGAGCCGGGCCCAACGAGTTTCCCTTCACCCTTCCTCCCGGCGTGGCGTCCGCGCAGGTGGAAGGGGGGGAGATGATCCTTACCCCCTCGCCCAACTAGCGGCGCTCCGCCGGATACCGAACATGGCCCGCATCATGGTGGTGGACGACGAGGACGGCATCCGCCGCGTCCTCGCGCAGCTCTTCGAGTACGAGGACCACGAGGTCCGCACCGCCGCCGGCGCGCAGGAAGCGTACGGCGTGTTCACCGAGTTCCGCCCCGACGTCACCTTCATGGACGTGAAGATGGCGCGCACCGACGGGCTGGAGGCGCTCACGCACCTGCGCGAGATGGACGCGCAGGCCGTGGTGGTGATGATCAGCGGGCACGGGACCATCGACACCGCCGTGGAGGCCACGCGCCGCGGCGCCTTCGACTTCCTGGAGAAGCCGCTGGACACGGACCGCACCCTGCTGGTGCTGCGCAACGCGCTGCAGCAGAACGGGCTGATGGCCGAGAACGCCCGCCTGCGCGGCGAGGTGGAGAGCCGCCACGCCATCGTGGGCCGCTCGTTCGCGCTGCGCCAGGTGCTGGACCGCGTCGAAAAGGTGGCCCCCACCGACGCCCGCGTGCTGGTGACGGGCGAGAACGGCACGGGCAAGGAGCTCGTGGCGCGCGCCATCCACCGCCTCTCGCCCCGCGCGGAGAAGGCGTTCGTGGAGCTCAACTGCGCCGCCATCCCCTCCGAGCTCATCGAGAGCGAGCTCTTCGGGCACATGAAGGGCTCGTTCACGGGCGCGCACGAGGACCGCGCCGGCAAGTTCGAGCTGGCCGACGGCGGCACCCTCTTCCTGGACGAGATCGGCGACATGTCGCTGACGGCGCAGGCCAAGGTGCTGCGCGCGCTGCAGGAGGGGATCGTCACCCGCGTGGGCGGCGCCAAGCCCATCAGCGTGGACGTGCGCGTGCTGGCGGCCACCAACAAGGAGCTGGAGGAGGAGATCAAGGCCGGGCGCTTCCGCGAGGACCTCTTCTACCGGCTCAACGTGATCCCGCTGCACGTGCCGCCGCTGCGCGAGCGCCGCGAAGACATCCCCATGCTGGTGCAGCACTTCGCCGAGAGCTACTCCCGCGAGGGCGCCGTGAAGCCGCGCCGCTTCACGGACGAGGCGCTGGAGCGGATGCAGCGCATGGACTGGCCGGGCAACGTGCGCGAGCTGCGCAACACGGTGGAGCGCCTCATGATCCTGAGCTCCGGCCCCGCCGTGGCCGCGGACGATGTGGACCTCCTGGTCTCCGGCCAGATGAAGGGCGGCGGCCTCTCCTCCGACCTCCTCTCCTGCCAGACCTTCGCGGAGTTCAAGGAGGCGGCCGAGCGCGCCTTCATCATCCAGAAGCTGCGCGAGAACGACTGGAACGTCTCGGAAACAGCCCGCATCCTGGACATGCCGCGCTCCAACCTGTACAAGAAGATCGAGCGCTACGAGCTGGTGCGCGAAGGCTGATGCGCGAGCTCGGCGCGCTCGGCTGGCTGGCCCTGACCGTGGTGTGGATGATCTGCACCTTTGGCGGCGGCGCGGCGCTGGCCTGGCTCTACAAGCGCCTGCACCCGGAGCTGGCCTTCTACAAGCTGTGGGCGATGTGGTCGGCGATCTTGGCCGGCGCGGCCACCCTCACCCTCGCTTTCATCTAGAGACACAGGGGCACGGAGATGAAGTCGTCTCTGTGCCTCTGTGTCTCTGTGTGAGCCGACGTTAGATTGCCGCGCGGCAAATCCCGGCAATCCCCAGCACAGGGCAGATCATGGCGGACAAGTTCAGGAACTTCATCGGCGGCGAGTGGGTGGAGCCGTCTTCCGGCGAGTACTTCGAGAACCGCAACCCGGCGCGCTGGTCCGAGGTCATCGGGCTGTGGCCGAAGTCGGGCCAGGACGACGTGGACCGCGCGGTGGCGGCGGCCAAGGCCGCGTTCCCGGGCTGGGCGCGCACCCCGGCGCCGGACCGCGGCAACATCCTGCGCCGCGTGGGCGACCTGCTCAGCGAGCGCAAGGACGAGATCGCCACCGCCGCCACGCGCGAGATGGGCAAGGTGCTCACCGAGACGCGTGGCGACGTGCAGGAAGGGATCGACACCGCCTACTACGCAGGCGTGGAGGGGCGCCGCCTCTTCGGCAAGACGGTGCCGTCGGAGCTGAGCAACAAGTGGGCGATGACGTACCGCCGCCCCATCGGCGTGTGCGGGCTCATCACCCCGTTCAACTTCCCGCTGGCCATCCCCACCTGGAAGATGTTCCCGGCGCTGGTGTGCGGGAACACGGTGGTGATCAAGCCGGGCGAGGACGTGCCCCACACCGTGCAGCTCCTGGTGGAGATCCTCGAAGAGGCCGGGATTCCCAGGGGCGTCGTCAACCTGGTGCACGGCGAGGGCCCCACGGGCGCGGCCATCGTCAACCACCCGGACGTGGCGGCGATCTCCTTCACCGGCTCCACGGCCACGGGCAGCATCATCGGGCGCGCCTGCGGCGAGTCGCACAAGCGGCTGTCGCTGGAGATGGGCGGCAAGAACGCGCAGATCGTGATGGCCGACGGCGACCTGGACCTGGCGCTGGAAGGCGTGCTGTGGGGCGCGTTCGGCACCACGGGGCAGCGCTGCACCGCCACCAGCCGCCTCCTCCTCCACGATTCCATCCACGACGAGTTCGTGGAGCGCCTGGCGGAGAAGGCCAAGGCGCTGAAGCTGGGCTACGGCGTGGAAGACGGGGTGGACGTGGGCCCGCTGATCAACGAGCGCGCGCGCGAAAAGGTGGAAAGCTACATCGAGATTGGCCGCTCCGAGGCGCGCCTGGTGACGGGCGGCGGCCGCGCGACGGGCGACGGGGTGGACGACGGCTGGTTCATCGAGCCCACCATCTTCGCGGACGTGAAGCCCGGCTCGCGCCTGGCCACCGAGGAGATCTTTGGCCCGGTGCTCTCGGTGATCCGCTTCACGGAGCCGGACGAGGCGTTCCGCATCAACAACGAGGTCAAGTACGGCCTCTCCAGCTCCGTCTACACGCGCGACGTAAACCTCAGCTTCCGCGCGATGCAGGAGCTGGACAACGGCATCACCTACGTCAACGCGCCGACCATCGGTGCCGAGGCGCACCTCCCCTTCGGCGGCGTGAAGCAGACGGGGAACGGCCACCGCGAGGGCGGCTGGGAAGTGTACGAGTTCTACTCGGAGACCAAGGTGTGCTACGTGGACTACTCCGGTAAGCTGCAGCGCGCCCAGATCGACAACTACGGCGGCTCGCCGTACTGAAGTGCGTGAGTGCGTTAGTGCGTGAGTGCGTTTAACTGCTGTTCAAGCGCACTCACGCACTAACGCACTCACGCACTTCCTGTCTCCGGAACGGGTCCGAAGATCGCGTGTACGTACCTGATCGGGCATCCTTAGCTGTACCGCAGAACCGAGCAGACGATGGACGAACCGTTCGAGCGGCGCAGGACGCTGGCGGAGCCCCGGGCCCCCTCCGTGTCCACCGGGCGCTGGATGTGGGAGTGGACCAAGGCGATCTGCACCGCCCTCGTTCTCTTCCTGGGGATCCGCACCTTCGTGGTGGAGGCGTACAAGATCCCCACCGGCTCCATGGAAGGGACGCTGCTGGTGGGCGACTTCCTCCTCGTCAACAAGGCGGTGTACGGGGCCGAGATCCCCGTCACCCACACCCGCCTCCCCGCCTTCTCGCACCCCCGGCGCGGCGACGTGCTCGTCTTCCTCCCCCCGCACGATCCCGAGCGCAACTACGTGAAGCGGCTGGTGGGCGTGGGGGGCGACACGCTGGAGATGCGCGACAAGGTGCTCTTCCTGAACGGCCACCAGGTGCCCGAGCCGTACACGCGCCACGTGGACCCGCTGGGCGATCCCTTTGAGCCGCGGATGCTCTGGCAAAAGGACTTCGTGGCGGGGACGCTGCGCGCGCGGCGCCGCTATCGTCCCACCCGCGACAACTGGGGCCCCATCGTGGTGCCGCCGGGGAAGCTGTTCGCACTGGGCGACAACCGCGACAACTCCGAGGACTCCCGCTACTGGGGCTTCTTCAGCGAGTCGGCGGTGAAGGGGCGGCCGATGTTCGTCTACTACTCGTTCGAGAAAGACATCTCGCAGCAGTTCTCCTGGCTCACCGCGGTGCGCTGGGCTCGCATCGGCGAGGTCATCCGCTAAGGGACGGGAAGGGGCAGGGGAGCGGGCGCGCGGATCATCCGCGCGCCCGCTCCGCCATTTTGGGACACCGCTGCGCAACAGCGTACCGGAAACCCGGCAAAAGTTGCGCACCTCGCCCGCCACCGTTCCCGACATTTCCTAAAGTCAACCCTTTTGTCACGGCGGGGGGTTGACACTTGGCGGGGAGCGGTTACATACTCAAGCGGTGGCCCAGTGGGTGGACGCACCTGTCCCCTCCCCTGGCCGCGCGGTCCTCTCCCGGCGATCTCCGCGGCTCGTTCCGCGCTCGCTCCCGCGCTGCCTGTCTGCGCCACCCGCAGGGCCCCTCCTCTGCGTGCATGCTTCGCCTCCCGGAGCAAGTCATGACGTTCAGCCCCGCCAAACGCGTCGCTTCCGAATCCGAATCGCTGGACCAGTACCTCCGCGAGATCAGCGTGTACCCGCTGATCGACCGGGCCGAAGAGGCACGCCTGGCGCGCCTCATCCGCGACGGCGAGCCCGACGCGCTGGAGCGGCTGGTGCGCTCCAACCTGCGCTTCGTGGTGGCGGTGGCGAAGAAGTACCAGAACCAGGGCGTCTCGCTCTCGGACCTGATCAACGAAGGGAACATCGGGCTCATCCGCGCCGCGCGGAAGTTCGACGAGACCAAGGGGATCAAGTTCATCTCGTACGCGGTCTGGTGGATCCGGCAGGCGATCCTGCAGGCGCTGGCGGAGCAGTCCAGGATCGTGCGGGTGCCGCTGAGCCGCGCGGGGGCGGTGCACCGGATCGGGCGGCGCTCCTCGGCGATGACGCAGGAGCTGGGACGCGAGCCCACGCTGCAGGAGATCGCGAGCGAGCTGGACGTGCCGGAAGACGAGGTGAGCCACGCGCTTGCGATGTCGCAGGTGTACCTCTCCCTGGACGCCCCGCTGGTCCCCGGCGAAGATGGGCAGCTTCTCGACTACCTCTCCGACCAGTTCTCTCCCGGCCCCGACGAGGAAGTCTACGAGGACGCCCTCAAGCGCTCCATCGACGAGGCGCTGGGCACCCTTTCGGAGCGCGAGTCGCGCGTGCTGCGCCTCTACTTCGGCCTGGGCGACGCGGAGCCGATGACGCTGGAGCAGATCGGGGAGAAGTTCGCCATCACGCGCGAGCGGGTGCGGCAGATCAAGGAGAAGGCGCTGCTCCGGCTGCGCCACCAGTCGCGGGCGCGGTTCCTGGAGACGTTCCTGACCTGATTTAAAAGCAGGGCTCACACAGAGGCACAGAGGCACGGAGACAAGATCTCCGTGCCTCTGTTTCTTGCGTGGGGGGCGGGGGGGCGGCATTCTTCGGCCGTCCTGAGGGAAACGCACCCCTTACACCGACTTCCGTGACCGACGAATCCGTGGACCTGCTGTGCATCGCCGCCCACCGCGACGACGCGGAGCTGCTGGTGGGGGGGACGCTGGCCCGCAGCGCCGCGCAGGGGCACCGTGTGGGGATCCTGGACCTCACGGCGGGGGAGACGGGGACGGATGGGAGTGCCGAGCTGCGCGGGCAGGAGGCCGAGGCCGCGGCGCGGGTGCTCGGGGTGGCGGTGCGCCGCAACGCCGGGCTGCCCGATGCCGGCTTGCAGAACACGCCGGAGACGCGGCGGACGGTGGTGGCGCTGGTGCGCGCCTTCCGGCCGCGCGTGGTGATCCTTCCGTTCCCCAACGGGCGCCATCCGGACCACCGCATCGCGTCGCAGCTCGCCTACGATGCATGCTTCCTGGCCGGACTCAAGCGCTTCGACGCGCCCGGCGAGCCGCACCGGCCCCACAAGCTCCTGTACGCCCTCGCTTTCCGTGAGGACGCGGTGAAGCCCAGCTTCGTGGTGGACGTCACCGGGCAGATGGAGACCAAGATGGAGGCCATCCACTGCTACGCCTCGCAGTTCGACGGCAAGACGTGGGGCGGGGAGGTCTTTCCCGGCGGAGACCGCCCGCTTTACGATCAGGTGCGGATGCACGCGGCCCGCTACGGCTCGCTGATCCGCACCGAGTACGGCGAGCCGTTCCACATCGCGGAGACGATGGAGGTGGAGGACGTCGTGGGGCTGTCGGTGCGCAGCATCTGAGCGGCTCACGCCGTGGCGCAGTGGACCTCGATGAGGAGGCGCTTCCAGCTCGGCTCCTCGGGGCCGCCCACGCGCACGGCGTGCGCCGTCGCCTTGCCGCCGCGCAGGAGCCACACGGCGAGCCACTGGTTGATCTCGGGCGGCAGGTGCCCCACCGGGTCGCCGGTCGCGCGGTGGACCCAAACCTGGGGCTCGTCTTCCATGGGCGGGTCGGGGACCAGCAGCAGCGGGTCGCCCTCCACTACATCCGCCAGGTGCGCGGCGCGGTCGCCGAACAGGGTGCCGTGCACCGTGGTGCGGAAGATGGCGGGCTGCGCCTCGGGCAGGGGCGGGATCATGGGCGGTCGCGGGGCGGGGGACAGGGCTCTTCCCGGCAATGTACCCCGGCGATCCCGCGGGTCAACCCCACGCCCGCGCGAAACCAAATGCCCGCTGGCGTTTATCAACGCTGCGCCCGCACCCCGCAAGGCATGCACACACCCGTATACCTGGACTACGCGGCCACCTCGCCCCTGCGGCCGGAGGCGCGCGACGCGCTGCTGGCCGCGCTCGACGGCGCGTGGGGAAACCCTTCCAGCGTGCACCGCTGGGGACGCGAGAGCCGCGCGTTGCTGGACGACGCGCGCGCCCGCATCGCCCGTCTGATCGGCGCCGCGCCCGGCGAGATCGTCTTCACCCGCGCCGGCACGGAGGCGGACAACCTCGCGGTGTTGGGCCGCGCGCGTACGCTCCCCGGCGCCCCGGTCACCTGCTCGGCGGTGGAGCACAAGGCCGTGCTGGCGGCCGTGCACGCGTCGGGCGCACCGGTGCGCATCCTCCCGGTGGACGCGGAGGGCGTGGTGCGGCTGGACGAGCTGGACGCGCTCCTGGCCGAGGAGCCGGCGGTGGTGTCGGTGATGTGGGCGAACAACGAGACGGGCGTGGTGCAGCCGGTGGGCGAGGTGGCGGATCGGTGCGCCGCCGCCGGCGTGGTGTTCCACTCGGACGCGGTGCAGGCGCTGGGCCGGGTGCCCGTGCGCGCGGACCGGGTGCCGGCCGCGCTCCTCTCCTTCAGCGCGCACAAGGTGGGCGGCCCCAAGGGGATCGGCGCCCTCTTCGTGCGCCGCGGCACGCGCCTGGCCCCGCTCGTCCACGGCGGCGGGCAGGAGCGCGGCCTCCGCCCCGGCACGGAGGACGTGGCCGGCGCCCTGGCCTTCGCCGCCGCCGCCGAGGCCGCCGAAGCGGAGCGCGAGTCGTCCATGCTCCGCCTGGGCACCCTGCGCGACCGCCTGGAAGTGGGCCTGCGCGAGCGCGTGCCGGAGCTGCGCGTCAACGGCTCCGGCGCCGAGCGCCTCGCCAACGTGAGCAGCCTCTCCATCCCCGGCGCGGACCCGGAGATGCTCCTGGCCGCGCTGGACCTGGAAGGGATCGCGGCCTCCTCCGGCTCTGCCTGCTCCAGCGGCGCCGTCGAGCCGTCCCACGTCCTCCTCGCCATGGGCCTCCCCGCCGAGATGGCGGGCCCCTCCGTGCGCTTCTCGCTCGGCTGGCGCACCACGGAGGCAGAGGTGGAGCGGGTGCTCGAGGTGTTCCCGCAGGTGGTGGCGCGCGTGCGTGCGTGATTCTGGTTCCCGGTGCCTTTTGGCGGTGGCGCCGCGTTCGCCGGGCGTTGAAACGCCCGACTGTAACAACGGAAAGCCCGCTGAAGCGGGCTCGGATTGGTCAGGTTCGCGAGCCCGCTTCAGCGGGCTTCCCGTGGTTCCAGCGGGGGGATTCATCCCCTCGCGGCGGGGGTAGACCGACACCAATCATGTCGCGCCGACGAGCCCCGCTCTGACGTCGGCCCACGAGCGACCCACGCCGGGGCTCGCCTCCGCTTCCGCGAGACGCCGGTCGAGCTCCTCCCGTTCGGCCTCCGTCAGCGGGACGGGCTCGGGGTCGGCGGCGATGCTGTCCCAGATGCGCTCGATGAGCTGCAGGCGCTCGGCGACGGTCAGCTTCAGGATTTCGGCAAGTGGAATTTTGTCCATGCGCAAAGTGTAGGAGGAACGGCGCACAGCGACAAGCTCGGTACGGTCGAAGTAGGCATTTGGTCCTTGCGGTGTCTGCAAACGGCCGCGAAGCGACACCGCAGTACGGCACACTTGTCGGAGCGAACCTTCAGCGGATGCAGGGGAGTACGATGGAGAAGCGCACGGTTCTGGTGGCGATGTCGGGCGGGGTGGACTCGTCGGTGGCGGCGGCGCTGCTGGTGGAGCAGGGGCACCGCGTGATCGGCGTGACCATGAAGACGTTCTGCTACTCCGAGGCGGAGGGCAATGGCCCCGGGAAGAGCTGCTGCGGCCTGGATGGGATCATGGACGCGCGGAGCGTGGCGGACCGGCTGGGCATCCCGCACTACGTGTTCGACGTGGAGCGGGAGTTCACGCGCGACGTGATCGACGACTTCGTGCGGGAGTACGCCTCCGGGCGCACCCCCAACCCGTGCGTGCGCTGCAACGGCAACACCAAGTTCCGCGACCTGCTGCGCCGCGGCGCCATGCTGGGGTGCGACGCCATCGCCACCGGCCACTACGCGCGCATGGGCACCGACGCCGCCGGCCGCGCCGTGCTCCTGCGCGGAGTGGACGCCAAAAAGGACCAGAGCTACTTCCTCTGGGCGCTCCCCCCGGAGATCCTCCCCAAGCTGATGTTCCCGCTGGGCGAGCTCACCAAGCCGGAGGTGCGCGAAAAGGCCCGCGAGCTCGGCCTCACGACGGCCGAGAAGCCGGAGAGCATGGAGATCTGCTTCGTCCCCACCGGCAACTACGTGGACGTGCTGGAGAAGCGCCTGGAGCCCGGCCACGCCGCCCTCGCCCCCGGCAAGCTGGTGACGACGACGGGCGAGGTGGTCGGCGACCACACCGGCTTCGCGCGCTTCACGGTGGGCCAGCGCAAGGGCCTCCCCGGCGGGCGCTCTCTCCCCCTCTACGTCCTCGGCTCGCGCCCGGACACGCGCGAGGTGGTCGTGGGCAGCGCCGAGGAGCTGGACCGCCGCGAAGTAAGCATCGGCGAGCTCAACTGGCTGGCAACGGAGCCCGCCCTCGGCGCCGCCATCCAGGTGCAGATCCGCAGCCGCGCCGCCGCCGTCCCCGCCACCGTCCGCGCCCTCGCCGGCGGCACCATCGGCCTCGCGCTGGACGAGCCGCAGCGCGCCGTCACCCCCGGCCAGTCCGCGGTCCTGTTCGACGGACCGGTCGTCCTGGGCGGCGGACGCATCGTATAGCTCACACAGAGACACAGAGGCACAGAGAAAGAACCTCTTCTCTGTGCCTCTGTGTCTCTGTGTGAGCCCTCTTTTTCAGTCGAGCTCCCGCGACTCCCTCAGCATCTGCCGCAGGGTGGCCTCGGGATACTCGTGCACCAGCTCCTCGGCCTTGGCCTCGTCGCCGCCGCTTAGCTCCACGTAGCGGGCGCGGCGGGCGGGGTCGGAGAGGCAGTTGAAGACCACCTTGGGGCTCGTCGGGAGGCCGAAGCGGCCGCCCGAAGCGTAGGCTTCCCAGGTGATCAGCTCTTCGTCGGTAAAGGTTACGCTCATCTTTCCTCAATCAGTGCTTGAGCCCGGCTGCGGCGGCGAAGTCCTCGAACTTCTGCCGCTGCTCTTCCGTCAGCTCTTCGGGAAGGTCCACCATCACCCGGATGTACTGGTCGCCGCGCCGGCCGCCCTTTTCGATCCCGTACCCCTTTACGCGGATGCGCTTTCCGTGCTGCGTGCCGGCGGGGATCTTGATCACCACGGGGTTCTCGTCCAGCGTCCTCACCTTCACCCGCGAGCCCAGCATCGCCTGGGCCAGGTTCACGTGCACGTCGCCGCTCACGTCCAGCCCGTCGCGCGTGAAGAAGCGGTCGGGGAGCACGCGAAAGGTGATCACCAGGTCCCCGGCCGGGCCGCCGGCGCTCCCCTTTTCGCCCTGGCCGGCCAGCCGGACCTTGGAGTTGTTGTCCACCCCGGCGGGCACGGTGACGTTCACCGCCTTCACCTCGCGCACCTGGCCCTGCCCGTTGCAGCGGGCGCACGGGTCCGCGGGCACCTTGCCCTTGCCCATGCAGTTGGGGCAGGGGCGCGTGACGCCGAAGCCGCCGCCGCCAAAGGTGATGGTGCCGGCGCCCTTGCACTCCGGGCAGGTGTTGACCGCCGTGCCAGGCTTGGCGCCGGTGCCGTGGCACACGGCGCACTCGTCCGTCACCGGCACCTGCACGGTGATCTTGCCCCCGCGCGCCGCCGTGCGGAAGGGGATCTCCACCGCGTAGTCGATGTTCTCGCCGCGCACGGGCCCCGACGGCCCCGTGCGCCCACCCGGGCGCTTGCGCGTGCCGCCGAAGTCGAAGATCGAGCCGAAGATGTCGCCCAGGCCGCCCGTCTCCAGGTCGTCGAAGGAGAAGGTCTGGCTGGTGCCCGCGGTGCCCCCCGGCCGGGACGCGCCGGGGCGGAAGCCGCCCGCGCCGCCCAGCCCGCCGAACTTGCGCATCTGGTCGTACTGCTTGCGCTTGGCGTCGTCCGAGAGCACCGAGTACGCTTCCGAGACCTCCTTGAAGCGCTCGGCGGCGGCGGCGTCGCTGGCGTTGGCGTCTGGGTGGTACTGCTTGGCGAGCTTGCGGTACGCCTTCTTGATCTCGTCACCGGTGGCGTTCTCCGCCACGCCCAGGACCCGGTAGAAGTCCTTCGTCTGAGTGGCCACGGGCCCGCCCGCGTCAGCCGTTGAACTTGCGGACGACCACCCGGGCGGGACGCAGGAGCTGCCCCTTGAAGCGGTACCCCTTCTGGAACACCTGCGCCACCGTGTCGTCTTCCTCGGCCGCCGCCGTGGGGACGGTGGTGAGCGCCTCGTGGATGGCGGGGTCGAAGCCCATCCCGTCGGCCTCCACCACCTCCATCCCGGCGGACTCCATCGCCCGCAGGAACTTGCGCTCCACCATCTCCGCGCCCTCGTGCAGCGCCTGCGAAGGCGTGGTCGCGGGGTCGAAGTCGGCGATGCGCTGCAGGTCGTCGAGCGGCTCCAGGAGGCGCTCCAGGAGCTGCGCCTGGGCACGGAGCGCGGTCTCGCTGCGCTCGCGTTCCACGCGCTTGCGATAGTTGTCGAACTCCGCGGCCAGCCGCAGGTGGCGGTCGCGGAGCGAGCTGAGCTCCGGGTCGCCGGCGGGCTGCGCGGCGGCCTCGGGCTGCGTATCGGGGGTCTCGGGGCTCTGCGGCGCCTCGGCGGCCGAGCCTTCGGTCGTATCGGTCATAGGGCGGTTCTTGATCCGCGGGACAAGCGAGAGGGAATACCCGTGCAGCCCCGGGTTGAGCAATCGGGGTGCCAGGTAAATCCGTCAGAATGGCAGGAAAAGCGGCCTCACACAGAGACACGGAGGCACAGAGAGCGGATCAGCCGATTTTCCTGTCGATCCAGGCGATCACGTCGCCGATGGGGCGGGCTCGGTCGGCCTCGTTCAACACCTCGTGGCGCATCTCCGGGTAGTGGAGCACGCGTACCTCCCCCGGGAGCGACTCGGCGAAGCGCGAGGTGGCGGCGGCGTCCACGATCTCGTCCGTGCCGGGGATCAGCGCCAGCACCGGCGGCTCGGTGAGGGCGCTGCACTCCGCGAAGGCGGCCCCGGTGGCGGCCATCAGCTCGGTGTACAGGCGCGGCGTGACCCGCGCGTGCACCAGCGGGTCGTCGCGGTAGGAGCGGATGTACGCCTCGTCCGACGACAGCTTCTCCGGATGGATCTCGCTGGTGAACGGCACGTTGGGGATCCAGCGCGAGAGGAAGCCGGAGAGGGCCAGCTTCCACCGCGGCGCCTTGAGGGCCACGCCCAGCAGCGGCGCGGACAGGATCACCCCCGCCAGCGGCGCCGCGCGGTGCGCCTGCAGCCAGCGGATCACGATCAGCCCGCCCAGCGAGTGGCCCAGCACGAAGACGGGAAGGCCGCGCGGGTCCTTTGCCGTGGCGGCCTTGCGGAACGCCTCGAAGTCTTCGGCGAACACTGAGAAGCGCTTCACGTGGCCGCGCTGCCCGGCGGAGCGCCCGTGGCCCCGGTGGTCCAGCGCGGACATCGCGATCCCGCGCGCGGCCAGCGCCGCGGCGAAGGGGGCGTAGCGCCCGGCGTGCTCGCCCAGCCCGTGCGAGAGCAGCAGGTGCGCGCGCGGGGCGGGAGCGGACCAGGCCAGGTAGTGGATGCGCGTGCCGTCGGCCGCGCGCACGGAGGCGGAGCGCGGCGCGGGGGGCGGCCCCGCGAGGGTCACGGCGTCTCCCGCCGGCCCAGGTTGAGCGAGCGGAAGGTGTTGAGGTACACGCCCAGCGAGTACACCGTGAGGATCACCGCCACGGCCAGCGCCACGATGGTGAACCAGCGGTGGAAGGGCACCCACATCCCGTCCCAGGTGGGCATCCCCGCCCAGTCCCGCTCGCGCGCGGCCGAGTGCAGCGCGTACCAGAAGATGGCCGCGCCCACGAAGATGTTCTGGAAGACGGCCTTCAGCTTTCCCGCGTTCCCCGCCGCCAGCACCACGCCCCGCCGCGCCGCGAAGCCGCGGAAGACGGTGATGAAGAGCTCGCGCCCAAAGATCACCACCAGCACCCACAGGGGGAGGATGGCGCCGAACCAGGGGAAGGGGGTCGCCGGCTCCCACCCGTGCGAGAGCAGGTAGAACGGGAAAAAGGTAGCGGCCAGCAGCAGCTTGTCGGCAAGCGGGTCCATCAGCTTGCCGAAGTCGGTGATCAGGTTGCGGGAGCGGGCCAGGTGCCCGTCCCACAGGTCCGAGAAGGCGGCCACCAGGAAGACGATGAACGCCGCGAGCCGCATGGCGAACCCATCGTACATGATCATCGGCCCCACCACCAGCGCCAGGGCGATGCGGCCCAGCGTGATGCTGTTGGGGAGGTTGAGCGTGCTCATCGGGCCCTCAACTGAGGGACTTGATGACCAGCTTGCTCACCGCCTTGAGCGTGTCGAACACCCCGATCCCGCGCACGCCCACGGCCTCGTAGTACGGCACGTTGTTGGGGTTAAGCTGCTCCTGCAGCTCCTGGATGGAGGAGATGTTGGGGAGGTCGCGCTTGTTGTACTGGATGACGAACGGGATCTCCCGCAGGTCCAGCCCGTACTCGGACAGGTTGTCGTACAGGTTGTGCATAGACTCGATGTTCGCGTCCAGCCGCTCCACCTGGCTGTCGCCCACGAACACCACCCCGTCCACCCCCTTCAGGATCAGCTTGCGCGAGGCGTTGTAGTACACCTGCCCCGGCACCGTGTACAGGTGGAAGCGCGTCTTGAAGCCGCGGATGGACCCGAGGTCCACCGGGAGGAAGTCGAAGAAAAGGGTGCGCTCCGTTTCCGTGGCCAGCGAGATCAGCTTGCCGCGCGTGTTGGGCGCCACCTTTTCGAAGATGTACTCCAGGTTGGTGGTCTTGCCGCACAGCCCGGGGCCGTAATAGACGATCTTGCAGTTGATCTCGCGCGAGGCGTAGTTGATCATCGACATGGGGCCGTCTCCTTACAGGTCGCCGAAGAGACGGTCGATCTCGTCTTCCGCCTCGTCCGCGAAGCCGGCTTCCATGTGCACCCCCGCCTGCGCCGTGCCGCTGCGCTCAAAGATCTCGCGGAACACCTCGCTCAGCTCGCGTACCACTCCCTTCACCTTGATGCGGATCATCCCCAGCGTCGTCCGATTGTCAAAGAGCACCACCAGGATCACGCGCCGGGCGACGTCCGCCAGGTACATGGACTCGCGCTCTCCCTGGTGGAAGAGCGACGAGAACTCCGTTTCGCCGATCATGGTGGCGAGCTGGTCGTTGGCCGCGAAGTCCGCCGCGGCCAGCGACGCGAACGCCACCGAGTCGAACTCAGGCTTCTCTCCCGAGGTGGTGACGAGCTGCCCCGCCCGGTCCACCAGCAGGGCGCACCGGGCGTTGGAGTCGTAAAGAAAAGCCTGCAGCATGCGGTCGATGCGGTGGAAATCGGGCTCCGCAAGGGACCAGCTCGACGAACCCACCGCCATCACGCAACCTCCGGCGCCGAACGGGCGGAAAGGGACTCCTCAAGCTGCGCCAGCACCGCCGCGGCCCGCCGCCGCAGCAGCGGGCGCGGCTCCCAGGCCAGGAAGTCGCGCAGCAGGAGGATGGCGTCCACCGACGCGGTCTCGCTCCCGATGTACTCGAGGGCGGCGAGGCGGCGAAGCGGGTGGGGGGAGAAGAGGTCCCGCCGGTGGCGGCTGATCTGGTCGCGGACCAGGAGGACGCCCACGGCGGCCGCCGCGGCGATGGCCAGCAGGGTGACGGCCGTGGTCTGAACGATGCGCTTGCTTGCCATGGACCCGGTGAGAGCGGCGTGCCACGGGCCGGCGTCCCGGCCCGGCGACAAAGTAAGCGGCGGGGCCAAAAAGCGAAATCCCGCCCCCCGGCCCCGGCTCCCACGCGAAACGCGCGCCGCTCGTTTCTCTCCGTGTCTCTGTGCCTCTGTGTGAGACCGCCGTTCATCCGTCCACGCGCAGGCGCAGGTGCACCGTGGTGCCCTGGCCCACGGTGGAGTCCACCGTGACCTCGCCGCCCCAGGATTCCACCAGGCGGCGCACGATGGCGAGGCCCAGCCCCGTGCCGCTGCTCTTGGTGGAGAACTGGGGCTCGAAGACGCGGGGGAGGAGCTCGGCCGGGATCCCCTCGCCGCTGTCGGACACGTCCAGGTGCAGCCACTCGCCGCCCCCGGATGGCGCGGCGGCGATGCGGATCTCGCCGCCGGCACCGTCCATGGCGGCGCGCGCGTTCTCCAGCAGGTTCACCAGCACCTCCTTGAGCTCGCCCACGCGCGCCCGCACCAGCGGCGCGTCGGCGGGCACTTCCAATACGTAGCGCACGTCCTCGTCGCCGCCGCCGCGGTACAGGGCCAGCGTCTCGTCCGCCACGCGGGCCACGCTCACGGACTCCACGCCCGCGGCGGTCTCGGCCGGGGTGCCGAAGCGGGCGAAGGCGCGGGCGATCTCGCCCAGCCGATCGATCTCGCCCAGCACCGCCTCCGCATTGCGCTCCAGGATGGCGCCGAAGTCGTGGCGCCCGTCCGCGTAGGCTCGGCGCACGTGCTGCACGGCCAGCTTCATGGGGGTGAGCGGGTTCTTGATCTCGTGCGCCACCTGCCGCGCCATCTCCCCCCACGCCAGCACGCGCGCCGAGCGGATCTCGGCCGTCACGTCTTCCAGCACCACCACCGCGCCCGGTGGCCCGCTGCGCACGGGAAGCGGGCGCAGCCGCAGCCGGATCACGCGCCCCTCCACCTCCCGCTCTTCGCTCCACTCCGAAGGCGAGTCGGAGCCCAGGAAGCCGCGCACCGCCTGCGCCACCGCGGCCGGGAGGGGCCGGTCGTCGGGGATGGGCTCGCCCGCCTGGGGCATGGCGCCCAGGATCTGCCCGGCGCGCGGGTTCACCAGCGCCACGCGGCCCGTGGAGTCCAGCGCGATCACGCCGGTGGCCGCCTCGGCCACGATGGCCTCCGTGCGCCGCTTCTCGCCCACCAGCTCCGCCTGCGTCTCGCGCAGCCCGTGCACCATCTCGTTGAAGGCGTGGAAGAGGCGCCCGAACTCGTCGTTGCGCTCCTCCGGCAGGCGCACGGACAGGTCGCCCTCGCCCACGCGGGCGGCGGCCTGGCTCATCCCCTCGATGGGGCGCGACAACGCGCGCCCCACCCCCAGCGCCAGGACCACCGAGAGCACGGCCCCCAGCAGCCCCGCCAGCAGCACCACGTCGGTGAGCTCCCGCTGGCGCCGCGCGATCTCGCCCGCCGCCAGCGGCGTGGGCGACGCCAGCACGTCCGCCGTGCCCAGGCGGCGGTACGCCACCAGGTACGGCTGCCCGGCCAGGCGGCGCTCCTCGCGCTCCTCCACCGCCTCGCCCACCGCGAAGGGAAGGTAGGTGGCGGGGGCCAGCCAGGTGTGGTACAGCCCCAGGTCGATCACCTCGGGCGAAGCCGCCTCCGCCAGCACGCCGTGGTGGTAGAGGAGGAGGTCGATCCCCACGTGCTGCGACACCTCGGCCAGGGTGGAGCCCTGCACCTCGCTCACCGCCTGGGCCAGGCCGCGCTCCGCCACCGCCGCCGCCGTCCTCACCACCTCGCGGGACAGGGCGCGGAACGCCGTGCCGCCAAAGGTGGCCATGGGGAGGAGGAAGAAGGCGAAGAGCGCCATCGTGAGCTGCCCGCGGAAGCTCCACACGCCGCGCCACTGGCCAGACGCCACCCCCAGCGGCTCGCCGCACAGGGTGCGCGCCGCCGCCCACAGCGTCACCAGCACGCCCAGGATGAGGACCTGCGCCAGCAGCGCCCGCGCCGCCAGGATGCTGGACGCCGGGGCGGGGACCAGGAGGTGCGCGTGCATCGGCCCGCCGGGGAAGCGCACCGCGGCCTCGCTGCGCCACCCGTTGTCCGCCCGCACCCAGCGCATGGCGCCGGGCGGGATCGCCGCCCGACCCGCCGCGGGCACGAGGGTTAGCGTCACCGCGTCCGCCCCGCGCTGCTCCGCCTCCGGGTCCAGGAAGCGGGCCAGCGCCGTGGAGCGCCCCAGGTAGCGTCGCGGCGGCACCGCCACGGACACCGTCTGCCCGCCGGGGAGGGCCACGGCAAGCAGGTAGTGCAGGTGGTCCGAGTCGGTGAAGCGCTGAACCGTGGGCTCCTCCGCCAGGCGCGCCGTGCGCAGCACCTCGGCCATGCGGTCGGCGGGGATCTGCGCGTCGCTCAGGCGCAGCTCGGCCGTGGGGGACTCGCCCTGCCACAGCGTTACACGCGCCTCGTACCCCTGGTCCGCCAGCCCGCTCTCCACCCACGACTGGTAGAGGAGGCTCACCCCCTGCCGCCCCTCCGCGCCAAAGAAGAGCACCCGCTCCGCGAACTGGCGGAGGAGGAAGTCCAGGAAGGGATCGGCCTGCATCCCCAGGCGCCCCAGGTCGCGCTCGGCCTCGGTGAGGCGGGCGTCCTGGTGCATTAGCCACAGGTGGGGAAGGGCCACGGAGCCCGCGATCCACCCCGCCAGCGCCCAGGGAAGGAGCGCGCCCCGCCCGGCGCCGCGCCGCCCCACGCCCGTCGCCGCCAGGGTGAAGGGGACGGCCCACAGCGCCGCCGTCCACACCGGCAGCTCGCGTCCCGGCCGCCACCAGACGACGACCCCGGCGCCCAGCGCACCCGCCAGCACCACGGCCAGCGCCACCAGCTCCCAGCGCCACCGCGGCGACTCGCGCCCCTCGCCCTCGCCCAGCAGCGCGCGCAGGGGCAGGGCGACGAGGAGCGCGGTGGCGGCCACCAGCGCCAGCCCCCCCGCCGGCTGCTCCGCCAGCGCCCCCGCGGAGGCGGACGCGCGCACCAGCGCGATGGCCCCCACCAGCGCCCCCGCGGCCAGCAGCACGCGCGCGGGCAGGGGCACGCGGTCCGCCAGCGGCAGCGAGCGCGAGCGCGAGAGCAGCCCCACCGCCAGCGCCCCCAGCACCACCAGCAGTTGCCCCAGCGTGGGGTCGCCGGGGAGGGGGAGCACGAAGCCGAGCGGGGAGAAGAGGCCGCCGGGCGCCCCCATCGCCCCCAGCGGCACCACGAAGAGGGCGACGGCGACCGCGGCGAGCGGCACGCCCCATCCGCGGCCCGTGCGGGCCCACGCGCCACCCAGCAGCAGCACGGAGAGCAGCCACGCCACCGCCACCGCCCAGCGCCCCGCCAGCGCCACCCGCTCGCGCCAGCGCTCCTGCGTGAGCGTGGTGAACACCACGCTCAGGATCTGCCGCCCCTGGTACCCCTTCCAGTCCCACGCCGAGTCCTGCGGGGCGAACTCGGGGGTGGTGAAGCGCGGCGCCACGCCGAAGCGCTCCTCGAAGGTCTCCGCGTACGGCGGGGTCCCTTCGCCCACCTCGATGTGCGCCTCCAGCAGCTCGGCGGCCACCGCCACCCGCCCGTTGGCCAGGCGGTGGGTGAAGTACACGTAGCCGAACAGGGGCCCCGCGGAATACGATGAGAAGCTGAGCCCCGCGCGCACCGAGTCCGGCACGGTGCCGCGGTGCTCGCCGGCCCACACCAGCGGCGACCCGTCCGGTTCGTACACGGCCAGCGCGGTCACCCCGCGCTCGCGGCGGATGCCTTCCAGGCGGTCGAAGAGCGCTTCGTTCGCGCCGAGCGCACCGCCAGCGGCGCGCGCGGCCTGGGCGGCGGCCAGCGTGTCGCGGTCGAAGATGTCGTCCAGCCCCTGGCGCAGCTCGTCGGCCGCCCGCAGCTCGTCCGCGGAGCGGACGCGCTCCCAGTCGCGGGCGCCCTGCCCCAGGCGGAACTGGTAGCCGCACCCTATAATGACGGCCACGGCGAGCGCGGCGGTGATCCACCCGCGCCACGAGCGCCCCACGGCGCGGGCGGCGACGGCCCACACCACGCACCCCAGCGCCGCGGCGGCAAGCCACCCCGGCGACAGGCGCAGGATCCACGCGGCGAGCGTCAGCGTGGCGCCCCACGCGCCGGCCCAGGCCGCCGCTCCCTCAACCCGGCTACGCATGTCGCAACCACATCCCGGCTACGCGCTCGAAGACCTCCCGTGGAGCGAGGTGGCGGGGCGCCTGGCCACGGAGCGGCGCCTGATCATCCCCATCGGCGTGTGCGACCAGTACGGGCCGCACCTGCCCCTGGGCGCGGGCACCCGCGTGGTGGAGGCGCTGGCGGGCGACCTGGCGCGGGAGTTCGGCGTGCTGCGCGCGCCCGTGTTTCCCTTTGGCGTCAACGTGCCCGCCGAGAAGGACTACGCGGGCACGGCGGCGCTGCGCGCCAAGACGCTTCACCGCGCCCTCAACGAGGTGGCGGCGGCGTGGGCGGCGCACGGCTTCAACGAGTTCATCGCCATCACGGCGTCGCCGCACGAGCCGCACGTGGAGGCCATCGCCACCATCCGGGCCATTCACGCGCGGGTCCGGGTGGTGGACGCGCTTTCGGTGGACCTGTCGCAATTCCTGGAGGGGGCGCGGGGGCCGGAGCACGGGGGAGAGGCGCTCACCTCGATCCTCCTCCACCTGCACCCCGAGCGGGTGAAGATGGAAGCGGCGCGCGACTTCCTGATGGGCGCCGAGGAGTTCCGCCGCTTCACGCGCGGCCAGCTCAAGCGCCTCCCCGCGGGGTGCCCCGGCTCGGTGGGCCAGCCCACGCGGGCCACGGCGGAGAAGGGCCGGCGGATGTACGAACATATCCTCCAGAAGATCCGTCACAAGGTGTTCATCGCTCCCCCGCGCGACGAGGGAGAATAGTGCGTGAGTGCGTTAGTGCGTGAGTGCGTTTAACCGCGGTTCAAGCGCACTCACGCACCAACGCACTCACGCACTTCCTTCCGTAACCCGCCCGGCGCGCAGGGTTTCGCCCGCGGGACGCACCTTGCAGGGAAACACCGCCACCCCCGCCGGGGTACCACCCGCAGGCCCATCCGCGCCGCGGTGGGCCTCCACACCACGGGACGCTCGCGTCTCCGGGAGCAGATGATGACCAGGCAGCTATCCAGGATCGCCCTCTTCGCCCTCGCGGCGCTGGCCTCGGCGCCCGCCGCGGCCCAGAGCGGCGCGTCGGATCAGGGCACCTTTCGCGTATACGTGCAGGATACCGAGGTGGGGACGGAGGAGTTCACCATCCGCCAGGTGGGGAGCGGCGAGACGTCGGAGTACACCGCCAGCGGCAAGATCTCCCTGCGCCTCCCCACTGGCAGCCTGGAGCTCACGCCGCGGCTGCGCTCGCGCGGCCTGCAGGCGGACCCCACCTCGTACCAGGTGGACGTGGGCGGCGACTCGCCCCGCAAGATCGTGGGGAACGTGGGCGAGGGGCGCTTCAGCGCGCGCATCGTGACGGCGGCCGGCGAGCAGCTCCGCGAGTACGCGGCCAGCAGCGGCGCCCTGGTGCTGGACGAAGGGGTGGCCCACCACTACTTCTTCCTGGCGCAGCGCACCCGCTCCGGGCGCGTGCCCGTGATCGTGCCGCGCGAGAACCGGCAGGTGATGGCCACCGTCACCAGCCGCGGCGAGGAGCAGGTGGAGGTGAACGGCACCCGCGTGGCCCTCTACCACCTGGTGGTGCAGCCCACGGGCGCCGGCCCCCAGCACGTGTGGGTGGACGCGCTCAACCGCGTGATCCGCGTGGAGATCCCGGACCGCGGCTACCGCGCCGTCCGCACCGAGCTGCCCCGCTAAAAAGCAGGCTCGCACGGAGGCACGGAGGCACGGAGGCACGGAGAAGAAGCGATTCTCCGTGCCTCTGTGCCTCTTTCTTTTGGGGGATTCCACAATTCATCTGTTTGCGCTACATTGTGTGCTCTCACCCCCGAAAGCGTCGTTCCGCTGCTTCGAAGCGCCCCCGCCCGCCGGTTCCCCGATCTGTCGCAAATCGTTATATTGCAACGCTGAACGCCCATCGCGCGGTGTGCCCGCACGAGACCGGCGCGTGTAAGCGGGCCTCCTGAAACTTTCCCTCGCGGCACCCGTAGATGCGTCCATCCACGGCGCGTCCGCCCGCAGCTCGTACCTCCATCCGCAAGCCTCCTATGCACATCCACCGCCGCAGCACCGGCGTCCTGGCACTGGCTGCCCTGGCCGCACTCGGCGCGCCGCTCGCCGCCCAGCAGCCGGCGCCCGGGCTCACCCTGGAGCAGGCCGTATCCACGGCCCGCCAGGGGAACCCCGACCTCCTCGCCCAGCGCAACGACCAGCGCGATGCCCGCGCCGCCGTGCGCTCCGCCCGCGCGGACCTCTACCTTCCCTCCGCCAGCGCCCAGGCCGAGTTCGGCTACACGGGCTCCGGCGTGCAGCGCTTCGGGTCCGAGGTGTTCGGCGTGCGGCCCCAGTACTACTCCTCCGGGTACTACCTGGGGCTGGGCTACGAGTTCAGCGGAGCCAAGCTGATGCAGCCCCGCATCGCCCGCGCGCAGGAGAACGCCACGGCGCGGCGCGTGGAAGGGTACGAGGCAAACATGGTGAGCCAGGTGGCGCAGCAGTACATCACCGCGCTGCAGGCCGGCGAGCAGGCCGCGCAGGCGGAGCGCGAAGTCGCGCGCACCGTGGAGCACGAGCGGCTGGCCCGGGCCCGCCTGGAAGTGGGCGTGGGCACCCCGCTGGACCTGCGCCGCGCCGAGGTGCAGCGCGGCCAGGCCGAGGTGGCGCTGCTGCAGCAGCGGAACGTGTACGCCACCGAGGTGCTGCGGCTGGGGCAGGCGATGGGGCAGTCCATCCCGGCGGACACGCGCCTGAGCTCCACCTTCACCCTGTTCGAGCCCCGCTGGACGGCGGAGGCGCTGGTGGAGATGGCGAAGGGGAACAACCCCAACCTGGCCTCGGCGCGCGCCAACGTGTCGGCCGCGCGCACCGGCATCCGGGCGGCGCGCTCGCAGTACCTCCCCTCGGTGAGCCTCAACGCGGGGTGGCGCGGGTCGGTGTACAGCGCGGGCAACCTCAACCCGCTGTACGACGATGCCCTCTCCACCACCGAGAACCGCTACTCCGGGTGCGTGCAGGGCAACCAGCTCGCCGCCCTCCTGGGGCAGTCGCCGCAGTCGTGCTCCCGCTTCGACATCGGCAACCCGGCGGTGGCGGACAGCGTGCGCGCCGCCGTGCGCGACGCCAACCCCCGCTTCCCCTTCGGCTACGAGCGCCAGCCGCTCGCCGCGGGCCTCACCTTCTCGCTCCCCATCTTCAACGGCCTGCAGCGCGAGCGGCGGATCGAGGAAGCCCGCGTGGGCGCGCAGGACGCCGAGCTCCAGCTTCGCTCGCAGGAACTGCGGCTGCGCACCGAGGTGGAGACGCAACTGCTCGCGCTGCGCACCGCGTACAGCGCCGCGCAGCTCCAGGAGCGCGTGGTGGACCGGGCGCGCGAAGAGCTGCGCCTGGCGCAGGAGCGCTTCCGCCTGGGCGCCGCGAGCTCGGTGGAGGTCACCGACGCGCTCACCTCTCTCCGCGAGAGCGAGCGTGCCCGCATCGACGCCATCTACAACTTCCACAAGTCGCTGGCCGCGCTCGAGGCGCTGGTCGGACGGTCCCTCCGCTGACCCACACGCCTCCGGCTCCGTGCCGGACGGGAGAATCGAAGAATGTCTCGCAAGTTGATGATCGCAGCAGGGCTCCTGGTGGCGGTGGGCGGCGTGGCCGGCGTGGCGATGGCGAAGCGCGGCCCCGCGGGCGCCGAGGTGCGCACCGAGGCCGTGTCGCGCCGTGACCTGGTGGAGGTGGTTACCGCCAGCGGCAAGATCGAGCCGAAGCGCAAGGTGGACATCTCGGCCGACATCATGGGCCGCGTGATCCAGGTGGCCGTGGAAGAGGGGCAGTGGGTGGACAAGGGCGCCCTCCTCCTCCGCATCGACCCCAGCCAGTACCAGAGCGCCATGCGCCGCGCCGAGGCCGCCGTGGCCCAGGCCCGCGCCCGCGAGGCGCAGGCCCGCGCGCAGATGCTGAAGGCGCAGAACGACGTGCGCCGCTCGGAGATGCTGGCCCAGGGCAAGGAGCTGATCTCGGCCCAGGAGCTGGACCAGGCGCGCACCTCCGGCGAGGTGGCCGGCGCGGAGATGCAGGCCGCCCGCTTCGCCGTGGCGCAGGCGCAGGCCGCCCTCTCGGAGGCGCGCGACAACCTGGCCAAGACCGTGATCGTGGCGCCCATGAGCGGCCGCGTGACCCGCCTCAACATCGAGGAAGGGGAGACGGCGGTGATGGGCACGATGAACAACCCCGGCTCGCTGCTCCTTACGGTGGCGGACCTGTCGGTGATGGAAGCCAAGATCAAGGTCGATGAGACCGAGGTCCCCAACGTGACCATCGGCGACAGCGCCTCGGTGCGCATCGACGCCTTCCCCAACCAGGCCTTCAGCGGCCGCGTGACCCGCATCGGCAACAGCGCGGTGCAGGGCGTGGGCGCGGCGGCCACCAGCGACCAGCAGTCGGTGGACTTCGAGGTGGTCATCACCCTGGACACGCCGCCCCCCTCGCTGCGCCCCGACCTTTCGGCCACGGCCGACGTGGTGACCGAGTCGCGCCGCGGCGTGCTGGCGGTGCCCATCATCGCCCTTACCGTGCGCGACCGCGAAGGGAAGAAGTTCAAGCAGGCGGACGAGGGCGAGGAAGCCGCGCCCACCGTGCCCAGCCAGGACGCCGCCGACGCCCGCGAGCGCCGCAGCAGCGAGATCACGGGCGTGTTCGTGGTGCGCGACGGCAAGGCCGCGTGGGTGCCCGTGGAAATCGGCATCGCCGGCGACCGCTACTTCGAGATCCGCAAGGGCCTGCGCGGCGGCGAGACCGTGGTGTCCGGCAGCTACCAGGCCGTGCGCGACCTGGAGCACGAAGCCGCGGTGAGGATCGCCGGCCAGCCCGAGGGCGGCGCCGCGAAGGGGGCCAAGTGAGCACCCCGGCGGCCCTCATCGAAGTTCGCGGGCTCCAGAAGCAGTACCAGATGGGCTCGGAGATCGTCCGCGCCCTGCGCGGGGTGGACCTCGTGATCGGGCGCAACGAGTACGTGGCCATCATGGGTCCCTCGGGCTCCGGCAAGTCCACCTTCATGAACCTCATCGGCTGCCTGGACACGCCCACGGGCGGGGAGTACGTCCTCAACGGCCAAAAGGTGGCGGGGATGAAGGACGACGACCTGGCCCGCATCCGCAACCGCGAGATCGGCTTCGTCTTCCAGACCTTCAACCTCCTCCCCCGCTCCACGGCGGTGGAAAACGTGGAGCTCCCCCTGGTGTACGCCGGGGTGGGGAAGGCGGAGCGCCGCCAGCGCGCCACCGAGGCCCTGCGCGCGGTGGAGCTGGCGGACCGGCTCGACCACCGCCCCAACGAGCTGTCGGGCGGCCAGCGGCAGCGCGTGGCCATCGCGCGCGCGCTGGTGACGCGCCCCTCCATCATCCTGGCGGACGAGCCCACCGGCAACCTGGACTCGCGCACCTCCGAGGAGATCATGGCGCTCTTCCAGCGCCTGCACGCCGAGGGGCAGACGATCATCATGGTGACGCACGAGCCGGACATCGCGGCCCACGCCGACCGCGTGGTGATGCTCAAGGACGGCGTGATCGCCAGCGACCGGCAGCAGGCGCGCGTGCACGTGGGCGCCCTGGCGCCCTCCGCGCACGCCCTGTCGGAGGTGTGAGGCCATGAACTCCAGCGAGGCGGTGCGGATCGCCCTGGCGATGATCCGCGCCAACAAGCTGCGCGCGTTCTTCACGGTGCTGGGCACGGTGGTGGGCGTCACCTTCCTGATCGCGGTCATTACCCTGATCACGGGGATGAACGCGTACATGAAGGAGGAGTTCGCCGGCAAGATCCTGGGCTTCAACACCATCAACGTCCGCCGCCTCCCCTCGGTGGGCGGCGGGCCGGTGGACGAGAAGACGTGGCGCGCCTGGCAGCGCCGCCCCTCCCTTACGCACGACGACGCGCGCTACATCGAGGAGCGGGTGAAGACGCCCGGGCTGGTGGCGTACGCGTACGACGAGGGCGGCAAGGTGGGCGACGGCCGGGGGAAGCTGATCGAGGGCGTCAACATCGTGGGCGCCTCGGCCAACTTCTTCAACGTGCGCGAGCTCAAGATCGCCCGCGGACGCAGCTACACCCCCAACGAGGCCGACCGCGGCGTGCCCGTGGTGGTGCTGGGGCAGGACGTGGCGGACAAGCTCTTCGACGGGCTGCCGGTGCTGGGGAAGGAGGTGCGCATCGTCAACATCCCCTACCGCGTCATCGGCGTGATCGAGAAGCAGGGGTCGCTGTTCGGGATGTCGATGGACCGCATGGTGGTCACGCCCATCCGCTCGCCCGTCAACGGCTCGCTCTTCCGCAACAACGTGGTGGAAGACATCTACCTGCGCGTTCCCGACGCCAAGCTGATGGCGCGCGGCCAGAGCGAGCTCACCGGGCTGATGAGGGAGCGGCACCGCCTGGCCCCCGGCGAGGAGAACGACTTCATGCTGGAGACGGCGGACGAGGCGCTGGGGTTCTGGGACAAGATCTCCACCTTTCTGCTCACCGCGCTCCCGCTGCTGGTCACCATCTCGCTGGTGGTGGGCGCGGTGGTCATCATGAACATCATGCTGGTGTCCGTGAGCGAGCGCACGCGCGAGATCGGGGTGAGGAAGTCGCTCGGCGCCCGCCGCAAAGACATCCTGCTCCAGTTCCTGGTGGAGGCCGGCACCCTTTCCGGCGCCGGCGGGGTGCTGGGGATCCTCTCGGGGGTGGCGCTGGCGTACGCGGTGGCGGCGGTGTCGCCCATCCCGGCGCGCGTCTCGCTCGGCTCCGTGGCCCTGGGGATCGGGCTGGGGGTGGGGGTCGGGCTGATGGCGGGCGTGTACCCGGCCTACCGCGCTTCGCGGCTGGACCCCATCGTCGCCCTGCGGGCGGACTGAGGAAGCGATGAACCTTACTTCGACCCGCGAAGGGATCGGGATCGCCATCGACGCACTGCGCTCCAACAAGGTGAGGGCGTTCCTCACCACGCTGGGCATCGTGATCGGCGTGGCGACGGTGATGACGATGGCGGCGGCCATCACCGGCTTCCAGCGGATGGTGATGGAGGGGCTGGACGCCATCGGCCCCAACAACTTCGTAGCCGCGCGCTTCGACCCCACGGAGCTCAAGTTCGTGGACAACGGCTCCGGTAAGCCGCCCTGGTACGGCAAGCCCTCGCTCACCTTCGCGGACGCGCAGATGATCGAGGCGCTCCCCTCGGTGCGCACCGTCACCTCGTCCATCGACGCGGGCGGCGACGTGCGGGTGGGGCCCCGCGCGGTGAGCCGCGTGCAGATCATGGGGCGCACCGCGGACTGGGTGGAGTACACCAAGGGCGACTTCGTGCAGGGGAACAACTTCCTGCCGATGGACGACCAGCGCACGGCCCACACGGCGGTGCTGGCGCCCGACCTGGCGGAGCAGCTCTTCCCCGGGAGCAGCGCGGTGGGGCAGTTGATCCGCATCAAGGGGCGCGAGTTCCGCGTGGCGGGCGTGTACAAGATGAAGGACAACATCTTCACCAGCGCGCAGTCCAACTGGGTGGTGGTGCCCACCACCACGGCCATCCGCGACCTGGAGGCCGACGCGGACTGGATGGAGTTCCTGGTGGTGCCCGAGACGGGGTACACGCAGGAGCGCGCCATGGACGACGTGACCGCCGCCATGCGCGGCCAGCGCGGGCTGGAGCCGGGCGAGGAGAACAACTTCGCGCTCGTGAAGCAGGAGTCGTTCAAGGCCACCTTCGACCGGGTGACGCTGGCCATCCGCATGGTGCTGCTGGTGCTCTCGTCCATCGGCCTGCTGGTGGGCGGCGTGGGGGTGGTGGGGATCATGATGATCTCGGTGACCGAGCGTACCCGCGAGATCGGGGTGCGCAAGGCGCTGGGGGCCACCCGGCGCGAGATCCTGTGGCAGTTCCTGGTGGAGTCGGTCACCGTAACGGTGATCGGCGGCGCCATCGGCCTGGCGCTGGCCGCGGGGCTGGCCGCCGCGATCTCGGCCGTGACCCCGGTGAAGGCCACCATCCCGCTGTGGGCCGTGGTCGTCTCCATCGCCGCCGCGGGCGGCGCGGGGATCCTGTTCGGGCTGTACCCGGCCGGCAAGGCCGCGCGGCTCGATCCGGTGGAGGCGCTGCGGCACGAGTAACCGCGGGGGCTCACACAGAGACACGGAGGCACAGAGATGAATTCGTCTCTGTGCCTCTGTGTCTCTGTGTGAGCCATCTTGACAGGAGGCGGAAAAACCGGTATGCTATCGGGCTGTAGTGTCCCACGCTATGCCCGCCCCGGAGGCTCCGGTGGCGGAGATTTTTTCTTACATCAGACGCCGGCGCGTGGCCGGCATTCCGCGTCACCGGCCAGCCGGAGCGGCGGAGTGGGGAGCATCATGAAGACGTATGCGGTAAAGGCCGGAGAGATCGAGCACAAGTGGTTCGTGGTGGACGCCGGCGGCAAGGTGCTGGGGCGCATCGCGACCGAGGTTGCCCGCGTGCTGCGCGGCAAGCACAAGCCGACGTACACGCCGCACCTGGACACGGGCGACTTCGTCATCGTCATCAACGCCGACAAGGTCCAACTGACCGGCAACAAGGCCGACCAGAAGGCCTACTTCAAGCACACCGGGTACATGGGGCACGAGAAGTTCATCCCCTTCAAGGAGATGATCGCCCGCCACCCCGAGCGCGTCATCGAGCTCGCCGTCAAGGGCATGCTCCCCAAGAACGCCCTGGGCCGCCAGATGCGGAAGAAGCTCAAGGTGTACGCCGGGGCCGAGCATCCGCACCAGGCGCAGAACCCGGAAACTCTCACCTTCTGATCGGCACCTAGAAAATGGCTACTGAACAGTTCCACGCCATCGGGCGCCGCAAGACGTCGGTGGCGCGCGTGTACCTCCGCCCCGGGAACGGGACGTGGGAGATCAACGGGCGCACCATCGAAGACTACCTTCCCCGCCACGTCCTCCGGCAGAGCGCGCAGCGCCCGCTGGTGGCCACGGAGAACGAAGGGAAGTTCGACGTCAAGGTGAACGTCAACGGCGGAGGCCTCCGCGGCCAGGCAGACGCCATCCGCCTGGGCGTTGCCCGCGCGCTGCTGGAGGTCGACGAGACCAACCGCACGCGCCTGCGCCCCGAGGGCCTGCTTACGCGCGACCCGCGCGAGGTGGAGCGGAAGAAGCCCGGCCGTCCGGGCGCCCGCAAGAAGTTCCAGTTCTCCAAGCGCTAACCGCGAGCGCCGGAGGCGAGCGGTGCCGGCGGCGGGCCCCAGGGCCCGCGCCGGCGCCGCGCCGCTTTCGAGAACGCGGTACGATCCTGCACACCGCCCTACGCTGCTCCGGGTGCCGCGCAACGCGCGGTCGAAGCGGCGGATGACAGGCGGTGGAAGCCCGGGGCGCCGAGGGGCGCCGTGGGAAAACCGGTAACTACGGAACACAGAGCATGGCCCAGCCGACCATCCAGGAGCTGCTCGAAGCCGGCGTCCACTTCGGACACCAGACGAGCCGTTGGAACCCGAAGATGCGCCGCTTCATTTTCGCGGAGCGCAACGGGATCTACATCATCGACCTCAAGAAGACGCTCCGCCAGATCGAGCTCGCGCAGGAGCTGGTGCGCAGCATCGTGTCGCGCGGCGAGCGCATCCTCTTCGTCTGCACCAAGAAGCAGCTTCGCCAGGTGATCCAGAGCGAGGCCGAGCGCAGCAACTCGTTCTACGTGACGGAGCGCTGGCTGGGCGGGATGCTCACCAACTTCGCCACGATCAAGAAGCAGATCCGCCGCCTGCGCGAGCTGGAGCGCGGCCAGGAGGAGGGCGCCTTCGACTTCTACACGAAGAAGGAGCGCCTGATGCTGGACCGCGAGCGTGAGCGCCTGGAGAAGTACCTGAGCGGCGTCAAGGACATGGCCCGCCTTCCCGGCGCGCTCTTCGTGGTGGACGCCAAGAAGGAGCGCATCGCCGTGTCCGAGGCCAACAAGCTCGGCATCCCGGTGATCGCCATCGCGGACACCAACGCGGACCCGGACGTGCTCACGGTGCCCATCGCGGGCAACGACGACGCCATCCGCTCCGTGACCGTGCTGTCGGCCGCCATGGCCGACGCCGCGCACGAGGCCCGCATGGCCATGCCGGCCGACGAGCGCCGCCGCGCCGACGAGGCCGAGGTGACTTCGTACTCCACCGAGACGGGCGCCGGCGCCCCGGCCGACCGCGGCGACCGCGACGGCCAGAAGCGCCGCCCGCGCCGCAAGCGCCGCACGGGTGCGGGCGGGCCGCAGGCCGAGGGTGGCGATACCGGCGGCGACGCGGAGTAACCGCGCCCGCGGCCAGGTAGTTTCTCGGGGCCACTGGCGCGAAGCGCTCGTGGCCCCGATTTTTGCAGCCGCGCCGTTCCCCCCCCGGGGAGCGCGGCACTGTGACTACGGACCTCTGAAGATACGGAACGGCCAATGAGCTTCACTGCCCAGGACGTAAAATCGCTTCGCGAACGCACCGGCGCGGGGATGATGGAGTGCAAGAACGCCCTCACCGAGGCGGGCGGCGACCAGGAGAAGGCCATCGACCTGCTGCGCACCCGCGGCGCCGCCAAGGCCGCCAAGCGCGCCGACCGTGAGGCCAAGGAGGGCTCCGTGGGCGCCTACATCCACATGGGCGGCAAGATCGGCGTGATGCTGGAAGTGGGCTGCGAGACGGACTTCGTGGCGCGCAACGACCAGTTCCAGGCGCTGGTGCGCGACATCGCCATGCACATCGCTGCCGCGGCGCCCACCTCCGTGTCGCGCGACCAGATCCCGGCCGACGTGCTTGAGCGCGAGCGCAACGTGTACCGCGAGCAGATGCGCGAGAGCGGCAAGCCGGAGCAGATCTGGGACAAGATCGTGGACGGCAAGGTGGAGAAGTTCTACGCGGAGAGCGTGCTCCTGGAGCAGCCCTTCGTCAAGAACCCCGACCAGACGGTGGGCCAGATGATCAACGAGATCTCCGGCAAGACGGGCGAGAAGATCGAGGTGCGCCGCTTCGTCCGCTACCAACTGGGCGAGCAGTAATGGCGGGCCGGCCACCGACAGCGGAGGTCCCGGAGGGGACCGAAGGTCTCAAGTACCAGCGGGTCCTCCTCAAGATCTCGGGCGAGGCGCTCGCCGGAGACCAGAAGTTCGGGATCTCGCCGCCGGTGGTCGACCGGATCACGGAGCAGATCAAGCGCGTCCACGACATGGGCGTGGCCCTCGGCCTGGTGATCGGCGGGGGGAACATCGTCCGCGGGACCACGGCATCCTCGCAGGGGATGGACCGGGTCTCGGCGGACTACATGGGGATGCTCGCCACCATCATCAACGCCCTGGCGATGCAGGACATCCTGGAGCGCAAGGGCGTGCACACGCGGGTGCTCACCGCCATCCGCATGGAGCAGTTGGCGGAGCCGTACATCCGCCGGCGCGCCATGCGCCACCTGGAGAAGGGGCGCGTGGTGGTGTTCGCCGGGGGCACGGGGAACCCGTACTTCTCCACCGACACCGCGGCGGTGCTGCGCGGCATCGAGATGGAGGCCGACGTCATCATCAAGGCCACCAAGGTGGACGGGATCTACTCGGCCGACCCGAAAAAGGATGCGAGCGCCGTGTTCATCCCGGAGATCACCTACCTGGACGCCCTCTCGCGCGAGCTGGGGGTGATGGACGCGGCGGCGCTCTCGCTGTGCAAGGACAACGACATCCCCATCCTGGTGCTCAACCTGGACGACCCCGAGGCCGTGGCCAAGGCCATCCGCGGGGAGACGGTAGGCACCCTGGTACACGGCTGAACCCTCTCAACTCGCGAATCGAACGCCATGCCCAGCTTGGATAAGGCCCGCCAGCGGATGGACAGCGCCCTGGAAGCGCTGCGCCGCGAGTTCGCCAGCGTTCGCACCGGCAAGGCCGTGCCCGCGCTGCTCGACTCGGTGCGCGTGGAGGCGTACGGCAGCAAGGTGCCGCTCAACCAGGTGGGGACGGTGGCGGCTCCCGAGCCGCGCCTCCTCACGGTGACGCCGTGGGACAAGAGCCTGCTGAAGGAGATCGACCGCGGCCTGCGCGAGAGCGACCTGGGGCTGAACCCGTCCAACGACGGGACGGTGATCCGCATCCCCATCCCGGCGCTCACCGAGGAGCGGCGCAAGGAGTTCGTGAAGGTGCTCCACAAGCTGGCCGAGGAGGGGCGCGTCGCCATCCGCCAGGCCCGCAAGGACGCCAACGACGACATCAAGGCCAGCCAGAAGAAGGAAGGCCTGTCGGAGGACGACATCCGCCGCGAGCAGGACAAGGTGCAGAAGCTGACGGACCAGTACATCGCCAAGGTGGAAGAGACGCTGAAGCACAAGGAAGCCGAGGTGATGGAGGTCTGACACGGGGGGCTCACACGGAGACACGGAGGCACAGAGGAGAACCGCTCTCTGTGCCTCCGTGTCTCTGTGTGAGCAACCGCTTGCTTTGACAAACCCCGGCTCGCAGTCCATCTTCCCCGCATGTCGAGCGACCTCCTCCAGCAGATCCGCAGCGGCGGAGAGATTCCCCGCCACGTCGCCATCATCATGGACGGCAACGGCCGGTGGGCGCGCCAGCGGAACCGTCCGCGCACCTTTGGGCACCGCGCCGGGATGCGCGCCGTGCGCGAGGTGGTGGAGGCCGCCTCGGACGCGGGCGTGGAGGTGCTCACGCTGTACGCCTTCTCGCAGGAGAACTGGGGCCGCCCGCCGGCCGAGGTGTCGGCGCTGATGGCGCTGCTTGAGCTGTACGTGCGGCGCGAGCGCGAGGACCTGCGCGGCAAGGGCGTGGAGGTGCACATGATCGGCGAAGCGGACCAGCTCTCGCCGCGCACCCGGCGCGCCATGGAGGGGCTGGTGGAGCACACCCGCGGCGGCAAGCGGCTGCGGCTGAACCTGGCCATCTCGTACGGCTCGCGCACCGAGATCGTGACCGCCGCCCGCCGCCTGGCCGAGCGCGTGCTGGAGGGGACGCTGGTGCCCGGCGAGATCGACGAGGCGCTCTTCTCGCGGCACCTGTACACCGCGAGCGATCCCGACCTGGACCTCCTGATCCGCACCTCCGGCGAGATGCGCGTCTCCAACTTCATGCTCTGGCAGCTTGCCTACGCCGAGCTCCACGTGACGCCCGTGCTGTGGCCCGACTTCACGCGCGAGCACCTCTTCGGCGCCATCCACGAGTACCAGCACCGCGAGCGCCGCTTCGGGCGCGTGCTGGCGAGCTGAGGACGCCGTGGCGAGATCGGAGACGCTGACCCGCTCGCTCGTCGCCGCGGTGGGGATTCCCGTGGCGGTGGGCGCGATGTACCTCGGCGGCTGGGTGCTGGCCGCCCTGCTCGCCGCCGCGTCGGTGCTGGCCGCGCTCGAGCTGTTCCGCATGACCGGGATGAAAGGCCCCCGCGCGCTCCCCTCCCTGGGCGCGGCGGGGGCCGTCGCGCTGGTGGCCGCGGCGGCGTGGATGCCGGAGCGCGGGCTGGACAACCCGCTCCTCTTCGGCGTCGTGGCGGTGGTGGTGATGGCCGCGTGCACCGGCTCCATATGGGCGCGCGGCGTGGCCGGCGAGCCGCTCCTCTCGGTGGCGGTCACCGTGTTCGGGGCCGTGTACACCTCGCTCCTCCTCTTCGCCCTCTTCCTGCGCCACCTTCCCGGCATCCACTCGCCCCTTCACGGCACGGCCGTGCTGCTGGCGCCGGTGGTGCTCACCTGGCTCAACGACAGCTTCGCGTACTTCGGCGGGCGCACGTGGGGGAAGCGCAAGCTGATCCCCAAGGTGAGCCCCGGGAAGACCGTCGAGGGGGCCACCTGCGCCCTGGTGGGCACCCTTCTCTCGGCGGTGGGGTATGCGTACCTGCTGGCGCGCTTCCCGTCTTACCAGGTGGGGATCGTGGAGGCGGCGGTGTTCGGCGTGCTGATCTCGGTCTCGTCGCAGGTGGGCGACCTGGCCGAGTCGCTCTTCAAGCGCGACGTGGGCGTCAAGGACTCGGGCACGCTCCTCCCCGGCCACGGCGGCGCGCTGGACCGCTTCGACTCGCTCTTCTTCACCCTCCCGATCGGGTACGCTTTCTTTCGGTACGTCGTCGGGGTGTGACGATCTCACACAGAGGCACAGAGGCACAGAGTTGAAGGGCGTTTCCATTCTCGGCGCGACCGGCTCCATCGGGCGGAGCGCGCTGGCCGTGCTCGACCAGCACCCGGACCGCTTCCGCGCGGTGGCGCTCACCGCGGCGACGCGCGGGGAGGCGCTGTCGTGCCTGGCGGAGAGATACCGCCCCGCGCTCGCCGTGGTGGCGGAGGGGGAGGTGCCCGCGGGGGCGTGCGGGGGGACGGAGTGGCGCGCCGGGCGCGAGGCGCTGCTGGCGGCGGCCACGCATCCCGACGCGGACATCGTGCTGAACGCGGTGGTGGGGGCGGCGGGGCTGGAGCCCACGCTGGCGGCGCTGCGCGCCGGGAAGCGTGTGGCGCTGGCCAACAAGGAGTCGCTGGTGTGCGGCGGGCCGCTGGTGATGGAGGCGGCGCGGGAGGGCGGGGGAGAGCTGCTGCCCGTGGACAGCGAGCACAGCGCCATCCTCCAGTGCCTCGCCGGCACCCGGCCGGACGCGGTGCGCAGGCTGGTGCTCACGGCTTCCGGCGGCCCGTTCCGCGCGTGGACGCCGGAGATGCTCGCCTCGGCCACCCCGGCGGACGCGCTGCGGCACCCCACGTGGGACATGGGGTCCAAGGTGACCATCGACTCCGCCACGCTGGCCAACAAGGCGCTGGAGGTGATCGAGGCGCACTTCCTCTTCGGGCTGCCGTACGAGCACATCGAGGCGGTGGTGCACCCGCAGTCCATCATCCACTCCATGGTGGAGATGGTGGACGGGTCGGTGCTGGCGCAGATGGGCTTCCCCACGATGGAGCTCCCGGTGCTGTACGCGCTCAGCTACCCGGACCGGCTGCCGTACGAGTGCCGGCGCTTCGATCCGGTGGCGGCGGGGGCGCTCACCTTTGAGGCCGTGGGGCACGACCGCTTCCCCGCCTTCGGGCTGGGGGTGCAGGCGGGGCGCGAGGGCGGCACCGCTCCTGCGGTCTTCAACGCGGCCAACGAGGTGGCCGTGGCCCACTTCCTGGGCGGCACCCTGGGCTTTCCGGGGATCGCCGAGGCCGTGGGCGACACCCTCCAGCGCTGGCGCGGCGGGCCCGCGGAGTCGCTGCAGGCCGTGCTCGAGGCGGATGCCTGGGCCCGACGGACGACGGAAACCTTCGTGCGGGACTATCTGCCGTGCTGCTGACCATTGCGTCATTCCTGGTTGTGATCGGGGTGCTGGTGACCATCCACGAGGCGGGGCACTTCTTCGCCGCCAAGTGGGTGGGGATCCAGGTGCCCCGCTTTTCCATCGGCTTCGGGCCGCGCGTGGTGGGGTTCAAGCGCGGCGAGACGGAGTACGTGATCTCGGCCATCCCGCTGGGCGGCTACGTGAAGATGGCGGGGATGGAGGACGACGAGGCCCAGTCGGTGCTGGAGGGCGGGATGGGCGAGGACCCGGTGGACCCGGAGCGCACCTTCGACTCCAAGCCCCTCTGGGCGCGCGCCATGGTGATCTCCGCCGGCGTGATCGTCAACTTCCTCTTCGCCGTGCTCGTGTTCGGCGCGCTGGCGGCGGCGTACGGCGAGCGCATCATCCCCGACACGCGCGTGGCCACGCCGGACCCGGCCACCGCCGTGGGCGCCGCGGCCGAGGCGGCCAAGATCCCCTTCGGCTCGCGCATCGTGGCCGTGGGCGGCAAGCCCGTGGCGTCGCTCAACGAGGTGATCCGCGCCATCCGCGACGCGGAGACGGGCCCGCTCCCGGTGGCGCTGGAGGGCGGGCGCACCGTGACGCTGGACGTGCCCGCGGGGCGCAGCGGGCGCGTGCAGCTTGCGCGCGGGCTGGAGCCGCTCCTTCCCCCCGTGATCCCCGAAGTCATCCCCGGCGACGCGGCGGCCAAGGCGGGGATCCGCGCCGGAGACCGCGTGGCGGCCATCAACGGGCGCCCGGTGAAGGGGTGGAACGACTTCGTGCGCGTGGTGCGCACCAGCCCCGGAAAGCCGCTTCCCATCGAGGTGGTGCGCGGCTCCGAGCGAGTCCGCCTCACCCTGACCCCCACCTCCGAGAGCGAGACGGGGGAGGACGGCGGCACCATCAAGGTCGGCAAGATCGGCGTGCGCCAGCCGCAGGTGGACTTCGTGCGCCGCTCGGTGGGCCCCGTGCAGGCGGTCAAGGCCGGCTTCAGCGACACGTGGGAGGGCACGGTCGCCATCCTGGACGCGCTGCGCCAGCTCGTGACGGGCGAGACGTCGGCGCGCAACATGGGCGGGCTGCTCACCATCGGGCAGGCGTCCGGCGAGACGGCGCGGATGGGGCTCGACGCGTTCCTCAGCTTCCTCGCCTTCTTCTCCATCAACCTGGCCGTCCTCAACCTGCTCCCCATCCCGGTGCTGGATGGCGGGCACCTGATGTTCCTAGCCGTGGAGGCCGTGCGCGGTCGGCCGCTCTCGGTGGAGACGCGCATCCGGCTCTCGCAGCTCGGATTGCTGATCGTGGTGGCGCTGATGCTGTGGGCCAACGGCAACGACGTGGTGCGCTGGATCGAGGGAAGCTTCGGGGGATGATCGGGTGGGGGTGTACGGAAACGGGCGATTCCGTTAGATTCGTGAGTTTCGCTATGCAGCAGGCGGTGCGACCAGGAACGCCTCAGCACGCTCCCCTTCCGCCCCACGCGTCCAGCCCAGTTTCCCACCCATCATCAGTGAGATCGGCATGGATCGGACACAGCTCGAGACGATCGAGCGTCTACTGATGCGCGAGCGACAGAAGACGCTGAGGTCTCTTGGCCGTTTTCAGGAGCAGTCGTCCCGCACCCGCGACTCCGCGGACGCGGACCTCTCCAGCTACTCGTTCCACATGGCGGACCAGGGCACCGACGCGATGGAGCGCGAGAAGTCGTTCCTGTTCGCCAGCAAGGAAGGGCGCTACCTCTACCGCGTGGAAGAGGCGCTGCGCCGCCTGATCAACAACCCGGCGGAGTTCGGGATCTGCCACTCGTGCAAGAACCCGATCCCCTTCGAGCGCCTGGAAGCGCTCCCGCACGCCCGCTACTGCCTGGACTGCAAGCAGAAGGAAGAGAAGGCGGCGTAAACGGCTGGGCTCACACAGAGACACAGAGACACAGAGGCACGGAGATAAGTTCTTCTCCGTGCCTCTGTGCCTTTGTGTGAGCACCAATCTGGTGCACGGGTGCACAGATTGGTGCGGCAGGGCGCAAAGGGGGCGAGCGGGCGGGGACGCCGCAACGGTGGATGCCGCAAGAACTTGAGAGAAGTGAGGCGGGAGGTGTGCGCGGGGCCCCTGTCGTGCACCACTCGGCGGCACCCCACAACAGCCGTGCCCAGGGGGAACCCGTCACCTGAACGGAGCTCATGCGAAACGCGCGTACTCTGGCTTTCGTCGTAAGCGCCGCGGCGGCACTCGCCGCCTGCGACGCACCCACCCGGTCCGACCGGCCCGAGCAGCCGGCCGCCTCCGCCGCCCGCCTCGACCCCATGTTCGCGCGCGCCGCGAGCGAGTTCGGGGTGCCGGCGGACCTGCTCAAGGCCGTGGCCTTCACCGAGACGGGGTGGCAGTTCGCCCGCGGCGACCACAGCGACATGGAAGGGCTGGCGCCCGCCTTCGGCATCTTCGCCCTGCGCGGCGAGCGGCTGGAGCGCGGCGCGCGGCTGGCGGGGGTGAGCGTGGAGGCCGCGCAGACCGAAGTGGAGGCCAGCATCCGCGCCGGCGCCGCGCTGCTGCGCGCCGAAGGGCAGGCGCTTAACGTGTCCGGCTCCGACCTGGGCGCCTGGGCACCGGCGGTGGCCACCTTCAGCGGGATCTCGAACCCCGAGGCGAAGGCGGAGTACGTGCGCGCGGGCGTGTACCACACCCTGCGCGCGGGCGTGGCCGACGCGCCGCACGCCACGCTCGGCTCGCACCCGGGCGTGCGCCCCGCCATCAGCGCCCCGCCCACGGGCCCGCGCCTCTCGGCGGAGTACGGCCCGGCCATCTGGACCGCGTCGCCCAACTACAGCTCCGGCCGCTCCGGGTACTCCACCGCGCTGGTGGTGATCCACACCTGCGCCGGCAACTACAGCGGCTGCTGGAGCTGGCTCACCAACACGGCGTCCGGCGTGTCCGCGCACTACGTGGTGGGCCAGACGGACATCGGCGGCGGCGTGGCCGAGGTTCGCCAGTTGGTGGACGAGGACAACACCGCGTGGCACGTGGGCAAGTCGTGGCAGGGCTACCCCACCAACCCGCGCTCGGTGGGCATCGAGCACGGCGGCTTCTCGTACGGCAGCAACGGGTACGGCCCGTGGCCCGCGGTGCAGTACAACACCTCGGTCAAGCTCACCTGCGACATCGTGAAGAGCCGCGGCATCATCCGCGACCGCGACCACATCATCGGCCACTACCAGCCGGACCCGGTGAACCGCGCGCACGACCCGGGCCAGGGCTTCCCCTGGGCCGACTACATGAGCAAGATCAACACGTGCGTGAACGGCGGCACGTCCGGCGGCGCGGCCATCACGGTAGACAGCCACGCCGGCACGGGCGGCACCACGGCCCGCTTCTCGGCCTCGGCCAACTGGATCTCGTCGGCGGGCTCGGCGGGGTACTACGGCTCGGGCTACTACTACGCGAGCACCTCGCCGGTGAGCGACGCGGCCAACTTCGAGTTCTACCTGCCGGCCGCGGCCACCAAGGCCGTGTCCACCTGGTACACCTCGGGCACCAACCGCTCGGCCAGCGCGCCGTTCATCATGTACAACGCCAGCGGCGCGGAGGTCGGGCGCCGCTCGATCAACCAGCAGACGGGCGGGGGCGCCTGGCAGTCGCTGGGCAGCTACAGCTTCTCGGCGGGGTGGAACCGGGTCTCCCTCTCCCGCTGGACCACCGAGGGCTTCGTGGTGATCGCCGACGCGGTGAAGGTCGAGTAGCAGGCGATGGTAGCGCGGCCGGCCCGGACGGTCCGGGCCGGCCGCGCCGTTGATCCATGATGAGGGCTCTCCTGGGCTGCCGGGTTCGGAGCCCTCGCGAAATCTCTCAAGAGCTCCGATGCCCTACCTCTTCCGAGCCCTTCCGTGCATGCTGGTGCTGGCGGCCTGCGGCGCCGACGCCGGTGCCGCTCCCGGCCGCGCCGCCGCCCCGCCCGCGCTCGCCCTGCTCCCCGCCGATCCGGCGGATACGCTCTCGCTGGCCGAGCGCGGCTCCACCGCGGGGAGCATCGCCTTCATCGCGGAGCGCGACGGCAACAAGGAGCTGTACGCCGTACGACCCACCGGCGAAGAGCGGCGCCTCACCCGCCGCCCCGCGCAGGACTTCCCCGGCGACGTCACCCGCGACGGTTCCGGGCTCCTGGTGATCTCGCTGGAGGGAGAGGGTCCCACGCGGGTGGAGCGGTTCTGGGTGGCGCCCGGCGGCGACGCGCCGCTGCGCCCGCTGGGGCCGCGCGGCGCGCTGATGCGCAACCCGAGCTGGGGGCCGGACGGGCAGTGGCTCGTGTACGAATCCAACACCCGCGACGGGTACCGCGACGTCTACCGCCTGGACCGCGGCACGGGTCAGGTGCGCGCGCTCACCAGCAACCCCGAGGGCAACTTCCGGCCGGTGGTGTCGCCGCGCGGCGACTGGGTGGTCTTCGGCTCCAGCCGCGACAGCGTGTCGGAGCTGTACCGCATGCGCCCGGACGGGAGCGCGCAGGAGCGCATCACCCACACCCCGCGCGACGAGTGGGGCGTGCGCTGGTCGTCCGACGGCGGGCTGCTGGCCTTCCTCAGCGACCGCGACGGGAGCGACCGCGTGTACCTGAGCTACCCCGACGGCAAGGCCGTGCGCCGGCTCTCGGACGAGCCGGCCGATCCTCACGTGATGGAAGACAAGCCGGCCTGGTCGCCGCGCGGCTTCGGCGTCGCCTGGGTGCGGCGCAAGGCGAACGAGCCGTCGCGCATCCTGATCCGCGACGTCACCACGGGCTTCCGCGGCGAGGTGCGCGCCCGCGGCCTCGGCTCGCTCGACGATCCCGCCTGGTCGCCGGACGGGCGCTACCTGGCGTTCACGCTCACGCGCGGCGACACCCTGCAGGTGTACGTGGCCCGCGCCGACGGCACGCGCCCCACACGCGTGACGCACGCGCCGGGGCCCAACTGGTACCCGGTCTGGCTCGCGGGACGGTAAAACGGTTTCACACAGAGGCACAGAGGCACGGAGAAACCCAGCTTTCTCCGTGCCTCTGTGCCTCTGTGTGAGACCGGTCTGCTCAGCAGGATGCGATCGGTGCGTAGTGGCGCGAGTACAGGATCGGGCTATTGCCCTTGGCGTACGTGGCCTGCACCGCGTACTCGTACCACACACCCTGCGTCTGGCCTTCCCAGCCCCAATCCCAGTTGCACTCGTAGACACCCGTGTACGTGTTGTTCGTGTCCAGGTACGAGGTGCCGCTGGTGGTGCCGAGCGTGGAGAAGAAGTGGTTCTGGTAGTTCCCGTTGACGGTGTTGAAGTTGATCAGCGACACCGTGTATCCCGTCGCGCCGCTCGCCGCGTTCCAGCTCACCAGCGGGGTGCCGTTGGAGTCGGTGACGGTGAGCCCCGACGGTCCCGGCAGCGGATAGCGCGCGCGCACGGCCGTGAGGTCGGAGGCGGCGAAGCCCGCCCACGAGTTGAGCGCGGTTCCGCCGTTCATCACCGAGCCGGTGGCGTTGCCGCTCGTCGGGGTGCCGTACACGTGGTTGGCGCCCACCGTCCCGGCGCTTTCCCCCATCTGCGTGTAGTTGCTGTGGCGGAAGCCGATGGTGTGCCCGAACTCGTGCACCATGTTGTGCACCTTCTGGGCGTTGCTGGTGGAGTACGCGAAGCAGGTGTTGACGTGGATGGTGCTCCCCGGATTGCCGCCCCCGGGGAAGGACGCGAACGCGGCCACGTTGGACGACGTGCAGGTGGTCGCCACCGTGATCTGCGCCGGCGTGCCCTCCACGAGGGTCACGTTGGCGTCGGTGATCGCGCTCCAGTACGCGATCGCATCGCGCGCGGCGCTCTGCCAGCCGGGCTGCGAGCTGAGGCCGGAGAGGTCCACCTTGATCTGGCTGATCACCCCCGAAGAAACCATGCTGGTGGTGGTGTACTGGTACCGCGGCTGCCCCGGCGCGGCCGGCCGCCCCCCTGCGGACGCGCGGAGCTTCGCCTTGGGCAGGTAGATGTCGCCCTCCACCAGCAGGAAGCTGCCGTGATCTTCGATCATGTCCGTGCGCAATCCGAGCGCCCGGACGGCCTCCACCAGCGCGTCGGGTGTCTCGGTCCGCTGCTCCGTGGGATTCTCCCCACATCCCGCGGACAGCAGCGCACTGCACCCGAGGGCCGCAAACAAGCGAGTGTGTTTCCGCATCTTCCCCCTCCTGATGGTGGACGAACAGGCGAGCTCTGGAAACGATGACGTACAGTTCCAGTATATTTATGGAGAGATGATCGGGCAAGGCTCAGATGTCTTTCTCCGTGCCTCTGTGCCTCTGTGTGAGATCATGGCGCCTGCTCGGCGGATCGTAGCACGCTCCGCGTGCCTGGTTCGTCCGGCGAGTAGCTGATCCACCGGTTCTCACCGGGCTGGGCCTGCAGCCACAGCCGGCCGCACGACGCGCACTCGTACAGGGTGCGGCCGAGGCGCAGCGGGCCGCGCTTCATGATCTGGTAGACGACCGATGCGGGATCGGCGGCGGCGCCCTCCCGCGCATGAAGGTGCAGCGTGACCCACTCGCTTCGTGCCTCGGCACTGCTACGCGCGAAGAAGTCCGCGACCGACTCCGCGGCCGCGTCCCAGATCTGTTCGGAGTCCTGGTCGCCCAGGACCTCGGCTTTGTGCGGCAGGAAGTCGGTCTGGTCTACGATGCTGTAGCCGCACCTGCAGAGGAGCTTGCTCATGATACGGGAGCGCTGAAGGGAACCCGCAACGATCCGCCGGCCATGCTCAGTTGCGCGCGTGCGCGGCGCGCCGTGATGACAGCGGGAGCTCACGAGTCACTGCGGGTCCTGGGGCAGGCGGAATACCGGGAGGCGAAGGCCCCGCAGGATGGCCAGCAGCCGGAGGACCGCGACCGCGGCCATCCCCATGACGGCGGCGGCGGGGCGGGCGTAGCCGGCCGCCTGCACCAGCAGGTAGACGGAGGCGCCCGCGATGGCGGCGGTCGCGTAGATGTCGCGGCGCAGGATGAGCGGGACCTCGGCGCTGAGGACGTCGCGGAGCACGCCGCCCGCCACCCCGGTGATGGTGCCCATCAGCACCACGATGATGGTGGACAGGCCCGCGTCTTCGGCGATCTGCGCGCCCGTGATGGTGAACAGCGCCAGGCCCAGCGCGTCCGCGATGAGGAGCGAGTTGCGCGGCGGCGGCCGCAGGCGCACGTAGACGATGCTGAGCAGCGCGGCGACGGTGATGACGACCAGGTACGTGGGGTCGGCAATCCAGAAGATGGGGTGCCGGTCCAGGAGGAGGTCGCGGATGGTGCCGCCCCCAATGGCGGTGACCACCGCGATGACGAGCACGCCCAGCAGGTCCAGGCCTTTGCGCCCGGCCGCCAGCGCGCCGCTGATGGCGAAGACCGCCACCCCGAGCAGGTCCAAAAGGTAGACGATCACGCGGCGGCGTGGAGCAAGAGCAGCGCCATTCCGCCGCGTGGCGCCGCCCCACGGGCATGCTTCCGCCGTGTGCGGCGACGCTCATCCAGGGGTCCGCGCGCCGCGCATCCACCCACCCGCGGCGGACGCACCGCGAGCTACGGCTTCGGCGAGGCGTTCAGAGCCGCCGCGGCGCGGATGAGCGCCCTGAACGCATCCTCATCGATCTCGCCGCCCTCGCGCAGATCGATGGCGCGCCTGACCTTCCCCTCCAGGCTGGAGTTGAACAGCCCGGAAGGATCGTGGAGGGACGCGCCCCTGGCGAAGGTCAGCTTCACGGCGCTCTTGTACGCCTCGCCGGTGCAGATCAGCCCGTCGCGCGACCACACCGGCACGCTCCACTTCCACTCCTCCACCACGTGCGGGTCCGCCTCTTTGATCAGCGCGCGCACGTGAGCGAGCGTCGTCCCCCGCCAATCGTCCAGCGCGGCGATCCTCGCATCGATCCGCCGCGAAGCCGCTTCGCCGTCATCCGCCGGGCTTTTTCCCATGGTGCCGCTCCCCTGTTGCTCGCCGCGGTCGCCACCGGCTACATGCCGAGCACCGCTACGATGTCGTGATGGGACATCTGCTCCTGCAGCCACTGACGAAGCTCGTCGAGCAGCGCGGCCAGCGCATCCGCGTTCTCGCGGAACGAGGCGGCGAATTGTTTCTTCGTCCCCAGGTAAAAGAATCCCATCGACGGTGCAACGTCGTCAACGGAACCGGCGGTGCGAAGTGCCCGCGAAAGCTCGCCTAAGTCGCGGAGGATCGCGTTCCAGGTGGATCGCTCCACGTCTACGAAGGCGAAGTGGTCGAACCGGGGCTCGTGCCGCTCGACGATGTGCTCGAAGTACCCGAACACTTCCTCGGTAAGGAACACCGAGCCGACGTTCCAACTGGAGCCGCGGTACCCGCCCGGCAGCAGCTCGATGTACGCGGTGCCGTCCAGCGTGGTGAGGTCGCGAAAGATCTTGATCGGTTCCATGAGTCGGCTGCGCAAAGGCATGGCGAGCCTCCCGCTGCGCCCGTCCGCGAGCGGAAGCGAATCGTCGGCCTCACGGGGGCCACACCACAGCCTCCCGCTCCGCTGACCATGGGTCGGTGGCGGAAGCTTCGTGCCGCTCCGACAACCTCCTGTTGGGGCGCGATGAATCGCACCCGCGCCTTCGGCTCTCCCGGACGCGCCACCCTCCGACCCCAACGGACGCCAGAAGTGCAACGCGATGTTCACCAGCGCCGCGGAGCACGCCAGCCACTGAAATCCGCGTCCCATACGAGCGGAACAGCAGGGTCACACAGAGGCACGGAGACACAGAGAGAAATGCTCCTCCATGTCCCCGTGCCTTTGTGTGAGCGCTGCCGTTTGGATGCCGCGCTCCCCTGTGACCCGTGTCAGGCAGAGGGGCCGAAGCGTTTCGCCGACTGCATCCGTGCCTTCCGTGCCTCCTCCTCCCGATTCCGCGGCGACGACTTCGTCTCGATAGAGTCGATGAGCCGCCGCGCGCTCGCGGTGATCTCCTCGACCGCCCGGTTGAAGGCCTCTTCGTTGGCGCGTGAAGGGTGCGTCGTCCCGCTCAGCTTCCGGACGAACTGCAGCGCGGAGGCGTGCACCTCGTCGTCGGTCGCGGGCGGCTCGAAGTTGGCCAGCGTCTTGATGTTTCGGCACATGGTGCTTCGCTCCGGTTTCAGGTCTAAGCGCCGGGTAATTGGGCTCAGGCGTGTGCGGCCTCTGGTGGCCTACGTTGCAGCAATGCATGGCCGTACGGTGGTGGGGCAGATCCAGCAGTGGCCCGCCGTGAACCAGACACAGACCCTCGCACCTTCCATATCAACTCGATGACCTCACAGTCTTCTCACAACGGGCGTGTCTACGATCCGGCCGATCCCAACAGCCGGCGCAAGTGCAACGCGATGTTCACCAGCTCCTCGGGGAACGGCATCCACTGAGCGGCCGCGTCGATTGGTTCAGTGGGAACTGCGACTCCGCCGCCTTAGGCGGTATGTCGGCCGGGGTACGGCGCGTTCCCAGGCAATGGCGAACGGTTCACCGGTAGAGACGCAGAGATTCGGGAAATGATTGGCAGCCGAACGCGGAATCGCCTGCTGCTATCGTGATTTCCGCTGACCACCCCTCAAGCGTATCTGTCATTGCGGATCTCGATTATCGAAGCGCCGAGTTGCCCGCACAGGTATTCTGCTGCAGCGTCAAATGGCTCGACGAGTTCCGCTACCGGAATACCGGGAATCTCGCGCCAGTCAAAATGTCGCACGATCTCCACTTCGGAAAAACTGCGAATCCGAAAGCTCTCCGAGTCGGCGCCGTCGCGGAGGTCGAGGAGCGCTCTGTAAAGCATCGCCTGCCCCGCAAGAATACGCCACAGCACGGGACGATTAAAGGGATGAAACCCCCTGAACAAGTCAATTAGCGGTTCGAAAGCAGCAGGGCGGCTTTCTCCGTTCATCAGACGCGTGAATTCTTCATATGTCAGTACTCGGGGCACCGTCTCACCGCTTCGAACGATGAATGCTGATGTCACGATATCAAGGTGTCCTGTCGCGATACCCTGCTTCCAGTATCCCTGCGGATTTTCGAGACGTAGGTGGCGTGCATTCTCAGCATACGGTTTATATTCTAATTCTCTACCGGAACGGCGGATGTCATGATCGGCCCGCCACAGGCCATAGATCTGCTTTCCAATTCGGAATTGCAAGTGAAGCTTCTTGTCTACACCGAAATCGACAAATGTTAGTTTCTCTTGGATTAGACGCAGAATAGCAGCAGGGAGGATGAATTGGTACATCGTGAAAGTGGCGTAGTACTCGGTCATCACCGTCAGCCAAGTGGAGTCTTCACTCAATGCACCTTCGCGAGCATTTACCGCCAGCGAGGAGACGCGCCGGAGCGCAATTTCGACGGCCTCCGTTAACTGGAAAAGCAATGGCTCAATATCGGAATATAGACGCTTACGCGCCTCATACTCGTAATCGCGTCGCGCATCCCTCTCGCTCGCCCTTTCCGTCAGTCGAGCCTTTAGCGCCTCGATTTCAAGGCTGTTCGCACGCGATTTCTTATTAAGAAAGAGAGAGACCATCGCGCTGATAACCGCCACGGCGAGAGCTACGTATGACGCGGCCAAATTCGCTAGCCCTGGTATCGGTGCCGAGAACATGATGGTAGCTAGTGAGGTCGTCATCAGCTTCTATCCAAGGTTCAAGTACAAAGTCCAGGGATGGGCTCAGAGGTGGAGATAATCCTACCTACGTCCGAGGATCAGCGTGGCGACGAACACAGTCCAGGGTTTTCGCCGACGTGCAACACGTTCGGCGGCACCGCGCCCTCAGGTCAGGTGCAGATCGCTGCCGAACTGCACCAGCGCCAGCTTGCGCGCGACTGCCCACGATGCCGCGTTCCGCCACGAGGTGCTGTAGAGGGGCTCGGCGCCGAGCGCCCGCACCGCGCTCGCCCACGCCGCCACGACGCGCGGAGCGTACCCGCGCCCGCGGAAGTCCGCGGCCGTTTCGACACCCGCCTCGTGGGCGCGCGCTCGTCCGCGGATGCCGCTTCCAGCTCGCGGCGGAGCGTGTCGTCCACATCGTCGCGGTAACGGCGCACCACGCGGCTCGCGGTTCGGCCAAGGTAGAACCGCGGCGCGGGCGCGCCGTTGTGCTCGCGTACGCGCACCATCTGATTGGCGGCGTCGTGCGTGAACAGCGCTTCGACGTGGAGTTCCAGCAACGCGAGATCACCGGCCATGCACTTCCCAGGGGAGTTCGGATGCCGGGGTACGTGCGCTCCAGCGGGTGTCAGGTGGCGGTGCGCGGCGCGTGACGCTGCTCTACCGTCGTGACGGAGTTCGCCACCAACTGCTCCAGCACGGACGTGTCCAGGTCCGCAAGACGCTTGAAGTACAGGCACGATTTGCCCATCGAATGCTTGCCGAGCCTGGAGCGGAGCGCCTTCTGATCGTCCCCTTCCGCATCCACGTAGATGACCAGGTCTCTCCCCCGGATCGCGAAGCCGACCAGGGGCGCCTCGCCGGTTCGTCCGCTCTCATAGGTGTAGCGATACGAGCCGTAGCCGACGATGCTCGGGCCCCACATCCTCGGCTCCTGGCCGGTGATTTCATGGAGCAGAGTCATCAACTCCCTGCAGTCGGCGCGCTGCGGCTCGCTCGCCCTGGAGCCGATGTAATCGTCGATGCTGGCGTCGGTCGGCTTTGTCTTGTTCTCGGCCATCGAGTTCGTCTCCAGGCGGCGATTTTATCGGATTCGACGGCGCAGGAGGGTGCGCGGAGCGTCTGCCTTTTTATCGCGGGGTGCGCCGTTGCCAGCGGAACCCCTCGACGTGCAGCCGCGTGCTGATCGTACCGTCCCACTCCACGCGCAGTCCCTCTCGCTCCAGGGCGGCGCGCACCATGCGGCCGAACTCGACGCCCTTCTCATCGTCCCCGGAGAGGTGCCCAAACCCGATGAACAGGCCGCATCCTTCCAGGGCGCCCTCCTGATCCTGCATCGTGTAGAAGCAGTGCCCGGCGTATCGCGAGCTCTCGCCGCCAGAGCCGACGTAGACGTCCTCCACATCCGACAGTCCATCGGACTGTGTGTAGCCGGCCATGTGCAGGGCGATGCCTCCTTGCCGTGCCAGGTTTTCGAACGCGCGATCAAGGCGGTCGCAGTCGGTCACCGGCGGCCAGGCCTGCTCCTCCTTCCGCTTGGCGGCGATTGCGCTTCCGATCACCTGGCGGAGCCAGTCTCCATCCGGCGCGTCCGCTTCGTCGAACTGGTCCTCGACCGACAGGGCGATCTCCTCCGCACCGTATTTCCCGCTCCAGACGTGGGAAGTGACCCAGTGCAGGATGTCCTCTTCGGCGTCGGCATCCTCGTTCTCGGTGGGAAACTCAGGCGGGTTGCTCACGTTCACCTCGCGTCCGGGGATCCGAGCTGCCGACCGCGGAGCCGGTGCGGCCGGGTTGGTTTGGACGATCTACATCTTCCGCGAACGCGGTCAGCGTGACGGAAGATCCATGGCTTCAGCGGATCGCAGCCGGGCGAGGTCGCATCGGACCGTTGCGCCCGCTGTTGTGAGAGACGGCGAAAAGCGGCGCTTCCGCGAGGAAGCAGCTCCTGGATCACGATGTTGAGCCCGGCTTCGGGGGTGCACCGCCACTACATCGGCGCCTGGCCAAGCTCCCACGGCTCGTGGAGCGTGTCCACCTGGACCGCGAGTGGAGCGATGGAGCCACGCACACGCTGGATTCCTCCCGTGGCGCCGCCCATGTACACGCGGATCTCGAACTGGTGGGGCGACAGCCAGGTGATGTCGTCCACGCCAGCGCCGGTTTCGCGGAGCACGGCGGGAGGGCCGAGATAGACCACCCGCGCGCCCGGGAGCGTGGCGACGGCGGCGTGCGCCCTGCCGCCGGCGCCTTCCGCGAGATAGGCGACGTGGCGCCCGTCGGGGGACAGCCGCGGCCGGGTCGGCTCCGACCATCCCTCAGGCCTGGGCAGGACGCGGATTCGACGGGTCGAAGGGTCGTAGGCAAAAGGACTTACAGCGAGCTCCTCACGCATGCGGATGCCGTACACGGCCCCGCCGGGACCTACGATGGGCAGGTCGGCGACGAGCACGCCGGGCACCGTGTCCCGCCGTTCCCCGTTCGTCACGACGAAGCGGCGCAGGACGCCGTCCGTCATCCCGTCCCCATACGGGATGGAGTCGGCGAGGGCGACCTGGGGCCGCGCGGGTGGGTCGTGCACGGGCGGCGCCGCGCAGCCGGCGAAGGCGGCGGCTACGAGAGCGGCAGAGACGTGGGGATGGCGCATGGCGGGCTGCAGATGCTCGGAGCGGGCACCGCCCGGGCGGGATCCGGGCGAGACTGTAGCGGTGCGGGGTTCGCCGGCCGGCTCGGGGCACGGGCGGGGCGGTCTACAGCGGGACGGGACGGCTGACATCGCGTCCGAACGACACCTCCGCGGCCGGGACTGGACGGCCGAAAAGATAACCCTGCGCCTGCGGGCATCCAAGCTCCGCGAGCTTCTCGCGTGTGGCCTCGTCCTCCACTCCCTCCGCGACCAGCTCCAGCTCCAGGTCAGCGGCCAGCGCGATGGTGGAGGCCACGATGGCCTCGGAGCGCGCGTCGCTCGCCACCCCTTCGATGAAGGAGCGGTCCAGCTTCAGGCCGTGCAGGGTAGGGAAGTCGCGGAGGTAGCCGAGAGTCGAAAAGCCGGTGCCGTAGTCGTCGATCTGGACGCAGACGCCCAGCGCGGAGAGCGTTCCCACCACCTCGCGGCCCTGCGAGCGGTCCACGAGCAGGAGGTCTTCGGTCAGCTCCAGGATGAGCGCTCCGGCGGTGACGCCGTAATGGCCGAGCGCGCGCGCCACCTGGTCCGGCAGGGAAGGGTTGAGCAGGTCGCTTACCGACAGGTTCACCGCCACCGAGAGCGACTTCCCCTGCCGGTGCCACACGCTCCACTGGGCCAGCGCCTGGTCGAGGAGGGACAGCGTGAGATCCTGCATCAGCCCGCCGCGCTCCAACTGGCGCAGGAACATGTGCGGGCCGAGCAGACCCTGGGTTGGATGCTGCCAGCGGACGAGTGCTTCCACGCCCACCACCCTGCCGTCATCCAGCGACACCTTGGGCTGGTAGTGGAGCACGAACTGGCGGGCGGCCAGGGCGCCGCGCATCTCCTCCACCGCGTCGAGCCGGCCACGGGTGGCTTGGTGGTAGTCGGGGCGATAGAAGCTCTGCCCCAGCCGGTGCTCCTTCGCGGCGGACATGGCGATGTCCGCGCGCTGCATCAGCGACACCGCGTCGCCGTCGCGCGGATGGATGGCGATTCCTACGCTGGCGTCGAGGGTCAGCGTCCGTGCGGCGATGGTGAAGGGGGCACGGCACGCCCGCCGGAGCCGCTCCGCCACACCTTCGGCGGCGCGTGCGTCGGCGGCGTCCAGCAGGATGCCGAACTCGTCGCCGCCGATGCGCGCGACCATGGCGGGAGGGCGGACTACGAGCCCGAGGCGCGACGCGAGCACTTCCAGGACCTCGTCGCCCCGGTGGTGGCCGAGGGTGTCGTTGACCCCTTTGAACGAATCGACGTTGAGGACGAGCACCGCGAGCGGCTTCGCGGGAGCGCGCCGCCGCAGCGCGCGGTGGACGCCTTCCGTGAACGCGCGCCGGTTGGGGAGCCCCGTGAGGTCGTCCGTGCGGGCCTGGCGGCGGGCTTCGGCCAGGGCGCCCACCTCGCGGAACGTCATCACGATCCTCACCACGACGGCGGCCCCCGCGGCCAAGGCGAGGCTCGCCGCGAGCACGGGGATCCCCGCGGCGGTGCCGTAGAAGAGGAGCCCCAGGATCACCAGCAGGCTCACGACCGGCACCGCGAGCACCCGGATGCGCTCGAACTCCGCCGGCTGGGTACGCGGATACGGCTGGACGGACACCCAGGCCGCGGCCACCAGGCCGAGCCGCGCCACCAGCCATCCCAGGTCCAGCGTCCCGGTGGCGTACGAGCCTTTGAGGACCGCGTCGGCGTAGAGCGCGTCGGCCACCGCGAACGTCACGAAGGAGCCGCAGAGCAGCCACCACACCCGGTCCGCCGTGTTGCCCAGGATGGCCGTGGCCGCGACGCTCAGCGCCAGCAAGATCAGGTCCGCGAGCGGGTAGAAGCCGACGAGGCCGGCCGATTCCGCGCCGGCGAACGGCCCTTCGCCGCCCGCGAAGAAGCAGGCAGCCAGCGCCGCGGCGCTCAGCCCGGCGACGAGCCCGTCGAGCCACAGGCTGGGGATCATGCGAGGGGCACGTGCGCGCAGCAGCAGCACCACGCCGGCGTACAGCAGGGGGTAGAACGCGAGCCAGCCCACGTCCGCCCAGGTCACGGACGCGCCCTGCGGCACGTGCCGGTAGTGCACGAAGTACGCGATGCTGGCCGCGAGGCTTACGGCCTGCGCGCCGCACAGGCACAGCCATGCCGCCCGCTCCCGCCGGTCGACCTGGCTCCGTACGAACAGGACCGCGACGATCCCCAGCCGCACCACGACGTTGAGCCATCCGTCCACCGCCGCATGGAAGCCCGGCCCCGGCCGCGCGAACGGCAGCAGCAGGACGGCGTAAAGCATTGCCACCATCAGTACGGCCGCGCTCAGCCGACCGACCAGCAGCTTAACGTCACCCTCCGTCCGTCCATGCGGAAGCCTCACGGGCCGGTGCCTCCGAGCAGGACGCGGAACCCCCACGGGCGCCACGGCAGCCTCTCACGAACGGGTGATCCCGATCCGCTGGCGCCGAAAGTCGCGACCGCAGGAAACGTGCTGACTCCGGCGATGCGTGGGGAGACACGGTCTTGCGAATTCCGGCTGGATCAGGAATTAACAGCGTCTACGAAGAGGCGCTGTGAAGATCTTCCCCGTGCGGAGTCGCCGAATCGGTTCTGTCGGCGGGAAGGTGCGCCGCGCGGATCAGGCCACCGCGTCTACGGCTACAGGGCCAGGGAACGCTACCGGCTCCACTGGGATGGGTGGGCCTCCGCCGCGAGGGGTTGAAACCCCCGGCTCGCTGCGTGGGAGTGCCGCCGCGGAGTCAGAACAGCGACGTCTGCACGGGCAGGCGCGCGGTGCGCACGCGGGAGACGTCGATGGGGTCGAGCGGGCGTTCCTGGGTGGCGACCTGCAGGGTGCCGCGGTAGCGGCGGCCGAGGGCCTCGCCCACGGTGTCGCGGGCGAGGCCGGGGTCGTTGGCCTGCTCGGAGAGGTGGGCCAGGATGACCGCGCAGAGGCCCTCGTGATGAAGCTCGCGGACGAGCTCGGCGGCGGCGCGGTTGGAGAGGTGGCCGTGGCTGCCTCCGATGCGCGCCTTCACCGACCAGGGGTAGGGGCTCTCGCGCAGGAGGATCTCGTCGTGGTTGGACTCCAGGACGAGGATGTCGCACCCCTGCAGCGCGTGGCGCACCGGCGCGGTGGCGCGGCCCAGGTCGGTGGCGATGCCGAGCTTCTCGCCCGTGGCGCGCTCCGTGACCGTGACGGCCACCGGGTCCGCCGCGTCGTGGACGGTCAGGAACGGGGTCACCACCAGTCCGCCGATCTCCACCTCGGCGGCGCTGGAGTAGGCGCGCACATCTTCGCTGCCGTCCAGCAGGGAGCGGCAGACGGTGCGCGTCTTGTCGGTGAGGTAGAGCGGGAGCCCCCAGCGGCGCGCGGCGACGCCCATCCCGCGCGTGTGGTCGCTATGGTCATGCGTCACCAGCAGCGCCGTAAGGGTGGACGGATCCACCTCCACGGCCGCCAGGCGCCGCTCCAGGTCGCGCCCGCTGAAGCCGGCGTCCACGAGGAGGCGCACGCCGTCCGCTTCGATCAGGACGGCGTTCCCCCTGCTTCCACTACCCAGAACAGTGACCTTCAAGTGAATGCCGGTACGCGTGGAGGGTTCATCTCTTCTCCGTGTCTCTGTGCCTCTGTGTGAGGCCGCAGTTCACGCTCCGCGCGCGCGCTTCCAGGCCACTTCGAGCTGCGCGCGAGCCCCGGGAGCGAGCTCCACCTTGCGGCGCGCCATGGCCCGCTCGGCGACTTCGAGGAACTTGTCGACCCGGTACGCCGATAGCTCCTCTCCGGTTCCCCAACTGAAGGGCGGCACGTACTTGGGGGGCATCTCCGCGCCGTACAGGTTGCTCCCCGCGCCCACCACCGTGCCGGTGTTGAGGAGCAGGCCGATCCCCGTCTTCACGTGGTCGCCCAGGAAGCAGCCCATCTTGATCTCGCCCGTGTCCGCCTCGCCCTGCGGGGTCCACAGGCGCACGGTGCCGTAGTTGTTCTTGAGGTCGCTGTTGGTGGTGAACGCGCCCAGGTTCACCCACGAGCCCAGGTAGGCGTGGCCGATGTGCCCGTCGTGCGCCTTGTTGACGTACGACAGGCAGATGCTCTCCGCGAGCTCCCCGCGGATGCGGCACACCTCGCCCACGGAGAACGCTTCCAGCGACCCGCCGAGGATCATGCTGCGCTTCCCCACGTACGCCGGGCCGGCGATGCGCGAGAAGGCGCGCACCTGCACCTCGTCGTCCAGCCACACCGGGCCGCCCGTGGTGTCGATCACCACGCCGGGCTCGATCCTCACGCCGCTCCCCTGCACGATGGGGTGCTCGCCGAACCAGTGCACGCCGTGGGGCAGGGAGGTGGCCGGCGGGGTGGGGAATAGGCCCGCCACGTCCACCGTGACCTGGCCGAAGCCCTCGGACATCAGCTCCCACACGTGGCGCAGGGTGCGCCCGGGGAGCTGCACGGCGCCCGTGCGGTCGGGGTGGCGCCCCGGCTCCGTGAACCACTCCGCGTCGGGCGCGGGGGTGCCGGCCGGCGCGTACCATCCCATCACCTCGTCGCCCACCAGCACGGGCCCCGCGCCGCCGCGCCGCTCGCGCCACAGGTCGCCGCTCCCCCACGCGGGCACCGCGCGCGCCGCCAGGAAGAGCCGGTCGCCCTCCGCGGGGAGCCCGGTGAAGCCCGCGACGGGCGCGGCGCCGGGCTCCGCGAAGCCGGCGAGGTGATCGGCGGCCAGGTGCGCCACCACGCGCCCGCCGAAGAGCCGTTCGGCGCGCTCGCGAAAGGTCATCGCCCCAAAGCGGAGCTCGCCGCCCGGCCGCGTGAGGGCGAAGGGCTCCCAGCCGCGCGAGACGGCGTCGTCGAAGAGGTAGAGCGCGAGGTCAGGCATCTAACCGAAGTGCGTGAGTGCGTTAGTGCGTTGGTGCGGGAACTTCTCTCTGTGGCTCTGTGCCTCTGTGTGAGGCCCGCGGTTCACAGGTTTCGGAGCTCCTCCGGGAGCTGGGCGAGGAGCTGCTTGAGGTCCGGGGTGCGGTCGCGGTGGGCGACGAAGGTGACGCCGCCGGTGCGCACGATCACCAGGTCTTCGACGCCGAACGCAACCACCGGACCGTCGTCGGCATACAGGGTGAGGCCGCGCGACTCCACCGCGTAGGCGGGGCCCAGGGTGACGTTGCCGTCCGCGTCGGCGGGGCGGGTGCGGCGCACGGCGTCCCAGGCGCCCACGTCGTCCCAGTCAAAGGTGGCGCGCACGACGCCCACCCGCTCGGAGCGCTCCAGCACCGCGTTGTCCACCGAGATGGTGGGGACGCGGGCAAAGAACTCGTCGGTGCCGCCCTCGCGCAGGATGGGGATCATCTCGGCCAGCTCGGGCGAGACGCGCTGCATCTCGTCCAGCAGGTCGGCGGCGCGCCACACGAAGAGGCCCGTGTTCCACAGGTAGTCGCCCGCGGCCAGGTACCCGGCGGCGGTGGCGGCGTCCGGCTTCTCCACGAACGAGGCCACGCGGTACCCCGGCTCGCCCGGGCCGGCCTCGGTGCCCTCCAGCGCCTCGCCCATGCGCACGTAGCCGTACCCCGTCTCCGGGCGCGTGGGCACGGCGCCGATGGTGAAGAGGCGGCCGTGCGCCACCGCCAGCTCGGCGGCGCGGGCGATCAGCGCGCGGAAGTGCTCCGGGGGGGCGATGACGTGGTCGGCGTGGAGCGACACCATCACGGCGTCGGGGTCGCGGCGCTCCAGCTCGGCCGCGGCCCAGGCCAGCACCGGGGCGGTGCCGGCGGCGCGCGGCTCCAGCAGCAGGTTGCCGGGGCCCAGCTCCGGCAGCACGCTCAGCAGCGGCGCGGCAAGGCGCTCGCCGGTGAGGATGCGCAGCCGCTCCGCCGGCACCAGGGGGAGGATGCGGTCCACGGTGTCGCGGATCAGCGGCTCCTCCGTGGCCAGCGGGAGGAGCTGCTTGGGGCGGGCGGGGGTGCTCACCGGCCAGAAGCGAGAACCCACACCGCCGGCGAGGATCACCGTCCAGAGGTGTGGGTTCGGGGCGGCGGCGCCGTTATGCTCAGTCACACTCCTCCGTGTCTCTGTGCCTCTGTGTGAGCCCGCTTCTCCATCAGCCCTCGGCCGGGGGCTCCCCGGGGCCGCCGAACAGCTCGTCCACGCGGGCGAGAAGCTTCTTGGGGGAGAACGGCTTGGTGAAGAAGTCCGTGGCGCCCAGCTCCAGCGCCTGGTGCCGGTCCGCGTCCTGCCCCTTGGCCGTCAGGATGATGACGGGCGTGTCGCGCCGGTGCTCCATCCCGCGCGCCTCGGCCAGCACCTCCAGGCCGGAGACGTAGGGCATCATGATGTCCAGCAGCACCACGTCGATGGGCTCGTCGGAGAGGAGCACGTCCAGCGCCTCGCGCCCGTCGGCCACCAGGGTGACCTGGTAGGGACCCTGCTCCAGCTTGAGCTGGATGATGCGGCCGATGTGGGGCTCGTCGTCGGCCACCAGCACGCGGCGCAGCGCCGTCTCGGGGAAGGAGTCGGTCATGCGGGCGGCCTCACACCAGGCGGGCGAGCGCCTCGCGGCGCGTACCCACCTCGTGCAGCAGGGGCGCGAAGCCCACCCCGTCGCGGAGGAGGACCGCCAGGAGGATCTCGTCCGAGAGCACCGACACCACCGCCACGCCGCGCTCCATGCGGGCCACCATCACCGAGGCGGCCCCGGCGCCCGTGGCCTCGCCCAGCGCGCGGGCGGACTGGGCGATGCCGGGAACCATGGCGGACACCGTTTCCGCGTCCAGCGCCGCGTCGCCGCTGTGCTGGATGAGGAGGCCGTCGCGCCCCAGCACCAGCACGTGCTCCACCCCCGGGTGCGCGCGGAGGGCATGCAGGGCGTCGTCGAGCTCGGACATGGCGCGGGTCTCCGGGGTTGCGAAAGGGGGCGGGGCGTAGGTCGTCAACGTACCCGTGCACCGTGGACGCGTCAACCCTGGAACCCCTGTGGTGTACTTGACGTGACCCTCGCGCGCGGGCTAGGATTCCCGCGGCGCCCGCACGAGTCGGGCGCGTTCCGTTTCCGCGCGCAAACCGCAGTCGAATCTCACGATAGGAAGAACCGTGCGCAGGTTTCTGCTGATCCTCCTCGCCGTGCTCCCGCTGGGGGCCACGGCCGCGTGCGAAGACAACAGCTTCTTCAACGAGGCCGCCATCCGGGCGGACACGCTGGTGCTGCGCGCCCCCACCGCCGCGGCCGCCGACGCGCCCTCGGCGCTGGACCTTTCGCGCCCGTCCACCGTGTTTCCCGAGCGCCCGCAGTTCGCGCGCGTGTGGGACTACGCCCTGCGGCAGAGCGGGAGCACCTTCACCCTGATCCCGGTGGAGACCCGCTCGCGCAGCCTGCGCCCGGGGCTGGCGCGCAGCGACCAGGCGTTCGACGACATCGACGAGGCTTCGCGCAACCGGTCCACGTACTCGGACAGCGCGGTGGTGCTGGTGCAGGGCTCGGCGTACACCTACCGCACGCGCCAGTACAGCACCGACTTCGGCGAGTGCTTCAACTACGGCAAGCTCCAGGTGCTCAACCTGGACGCGGCGGCGGGCACGGCGCGCGTGTACGTGGTGGTGAACGCCAACTGCGACGACGAGCGGCTGGCGGACGACTGATGCTCGACCTACAGCAGATCCGGCACGACCCCGCCGGGGTTCGCGCGCGACTCGCCGCGCGCGGCAACCCCGCAGAGACCGACGCCGCCGTGGAGCGCCTGGGCGCGCTGGACGCCGAGCGCCGCTCCCTGGTGTCCGAGGCGGACGCGCTCAAGGGGCGGCGCAACCAGGTGTCGCGCGAGGTGGGCGACCGCAAGCGCCGCGGCGAAGACGCGGACGCGCTGGTGGCCGAGATGCGCACCGTGGGCGACCGCATCTCCGAGATCGACGTGCGCGTACGCGCGGTGGAGGAGGAGCGCGACTCCATCCTCCTGCGCATCCCCAACGTCACCGACCCGTCGGTGCCCGAGGGGGGCGAGGAGGCCAACGCCACGGTGAGGAGCTGGGGGGACAAGCGCGCGTTCGATTTCACGCCGCGCCCGCACTGGGAGCTGGCGGCCGAGCTGGGGATGCTGGACCTGGCGGCAGGCGCGCGCGTGACCGGCAGCGGCTTTCCCGTGTACCGCGGGATGGGCGCGCGGCTGCAGCGCGCGCTCATCAACTTCATGCTCGACCTGCACACCACCGAGCACGGCTACACCGAGATCGAGCCTCCCTTCCTGGTGGGGCGCGACGCCATGACGGGCACGGGGCAGCTCCCCAAGTTCGAGGACGACGCCTACCGCATCGAGGCGGACGACCTCTTCCTGATCCCCACCGCCGAGGTGCCGGTCACCAACCTGCTGCGCGACGAGCTGCTGGCGGCGGACCGGCTCCCCATCGCCTACACGGCGTACACGCCCTGCTTCCGGCGCGAGGCCGGCTCGGCGGGCAAGGACACGCGGGGCCTGCTGCGCCTCCACCAGTTCGACAAGGTGGAGATGGTGAGGTTCGAGCGGCCCGACGCGTCCGCCGAGGCGCTGGAGCGGCTGGTGGAGCAGGCGGAGCGCGTGCTGCAGTTGCTGGAGCTCCCCTACCGCGTGCTGCTGCTGGCGGCGGGCGACACGGGGTTCTCCAGCGCCAAGACGTACGACCTGGAGGTGTGGGCGCCGGGGGTGGACCGCTGGCTGGAGGTGAGCAGTTGCTCCAACTTCGGCGACTTCCAGGCGCGCCGCGCCGGCATCCGCTTCCGGCCGGAGGCGGGGGCGAAGCCGGAGTTCGTGCACACGCTGAACGGCTCGGGCGTGGCGCTCCCCCGCACGGTGGTGGCGCTGATCGAGAACGGCCAGCAGGAAGACGGCTCGGTGCTCATCCCCGAGGCGCTCCGCCCGTACCTGGGCACGGACCGGATCGCGGCGCCGGGCGGCGGCGCGGCGTAGCGCACCCGGGGCGCGGCACCCGCCGCGCCCCGACCCTCCCCCTCCTCCGCGGTGCCCCTGCCATGAGCCGCCGCCTGTGGCCGACGCTGCTGGGCCTGATGGCCGCCGCGATCCTGGCGTCGTACGTCATCTACAACCAGCTTCTGGTGCGCGAGATGCGCCGCGAGGCCACCGTGCACACGCGAATGGTCACGGCCATCCTGAGCGGCCTCAACGACCCCAGCGAGGACGCGCCTCTCCAGACGCTGTGGAAGCTCTCGGCCACCATGCGCGACCTGGACGTCCCCTTCGTGTACCTGGACGACGAGGGGGTGCCCGCGTACGCCATCAACCTCCCCTTCCAGGCGGACCTGGCGGACCCGGAAGACGCGGCGCGGGTGAGGGCGTACGCGCGCGAGCTGGGCCGGCGCAACCCGCCCCTCAGCGAGCCGGCGCTGGGCACCACCTACTACGGCGACTCGCCCACGGTGCGCCGCCTGCGCTGGATCCCCTGGCTGCAGGTGACGGCGCTGGCGGGCATCCTGGTGGCGGCGTGGTGGATGGTGAGGCACAACACGCGCACGGAGCGCGAGCGCATCTGGGCCGCCATGGCGCGCGAGTCCGCCCACCAGATGGCCACGCCGCTCTCGTCGCTGGCCGGCTGGGTGGAGATCCTGCGCCTTCCGCCGGAGGAGCGCGAAGAGATGGCCTCGCTCCCCGCCGTGGCGGCCGAGATGGAGGCGGACCTGGACCGCCTGGAAAAGGTGGCCCACCGCTTCGAGTGGATCGGCCGGCCCGTGCAGACGGAGGCGGTGGAGGTGCGCACCCTTCTGCGCCTGCTGGAGCGCTACATGCGCGTGCGCCTGCCGCGCCTGGGCAGGACCGTGGAGATCGAGGTGGACGTGCCCGAGGGCACCCCGCCCGTTCTCGCCAACGCCGTGCTGCTGGAATGGGCGCTGGAGAACCTGGTCAAGAACGCGCTCGACGCGCTGGCGGGCACCGGCGGCCGCATCTGCGTGGAGGCGGAGGCGCAGGGCGAGCGGCGCGTGGCCATCCGCGTGAGCGACGACGGGCCCGGCGTGGCGCCCGCCGTGCGCGGCACCCTGTTCGAGCCCGGCGTCTCCACCAAGAAGGGCGGGTGGGGCGTGGGCCTCTCCCTGGCCCGCCGCATCGTGGAAGACGTGCACGGCGGCAGGCTCACGCTGCGCCCCACGGAGCCGGGCGAGCGCGGCGCGTCGTTCGAGATCACGCTGCCGGCGGCGCCGGGATGAAGAAGTGCGTGAGTGCGTTGGTGCGTGAGTGCGTTCCAGCACTGCAAACGCACTCACGCACCAACGCACTCACGCACTACTTCACTGGTATCTGAATGGCGGTAGATCTTTCGCACCTGAACCCCGAGCAGCGCGAGGCGGCGGGGCACTTCGAGGGGCCGCTCCTGGTGCTGGCGGGGGCGGGCTCGGGCAAGACGCGCGTGCTCACCACCCGCATCGCGTGGCTGGTGGAGGAGATGGGCGTGGACCCCGGCAGCATCCTCTCGCTCACCTTCACCAACAAGGCGGCGGGGGAGATGCGCGAGCGCGTGCGCGCGCGGCTGGGGAGGGAGCCCACGGGGATGTGGATCGGGACCTTCCACGCCATCGGCGCGCGGATGCTGCGGCGGGACGCCACGCGGCTGGGGTGGACTCCCACCTTCCAGGTGTACGACGCGGACGACGCGGACGGGCTCATCAAGCGCATCATCCGCGACGACCTGGGGCTGGACATCAAGAAGTGGTCGCCGCGCGCCGTTCACTCGGCCATCTCGTCCGCCAAGAACGAGCTCACCGGGCCGCAGGCGTACGCGGAGCACGCGGTGGACCCCTTCCAGCGCGTGGTGGCCGACGTGTTCGGGCGCTACCAGACGGCCCTCAAGAACGCCAACGCCTTCGACTTCGACGACCTCCTCGTGAAGCCGGTGGAGCTGCTGCGCACGCACCCCGCCGTGCGCGAGCGCTACCGCGCGCGCTTCCCCTTCCTGCTCGTGGACGAGTACCAGGACACCAACCGCGCGCAGTACGTGCTCCTGCAGGAGCTGGTGAAGGAGAACGGGAGCGAGAACCTGTTCGTGGTGGGCGACGACGACCAGTCCATCTACGGGTGGCGCGGCGCCGACGTGAGGAACATCCTGGAGTTTGAAAAGGACTTCCCGCAGTCGCACGTGGTGCGGCTGGAGCAGAACTACCGCTCCACGCAGAACATCCTGGCCGCCGCCAACCGCGTGATCGCCGAGAACCTGCGCCGCAAGGGGAAGACGCTCCGCACCGAGAACGTGGAGGGCGAGCTCCTCTCGCTGGTGGAGGCCGCCGACGAGAGCGACGAGAGCGAGTGGGTCGCGGACGAGGTGCGCGCCCGCCAGGGCGACGACCCGGAGCTGAGCCTGCGCGACTTCGTGGTGCTGTACCGCACCAACGCCCAGTCGCGCGCCATGGAAGAGGCGCTGCGCCGCCGCGGCATCGCCTACCGCGTGGTGGGCGGCACCCGCTTCTACGAGCGGCGCGAGGTGAGGGACGCCCTCGCCTACCTGCGCCTGGTGGCCAACCCCGCCGCGGACGAGTCGTTCCTGCGCATCGTCAACGTCCCCCGCCGCGGCATCGGCGACGCGTCCGTCGCGCGGCTGGCGGAGCACGCGGGGCGCGCGGGGATGTCGCTGCTGGCGGCGGCGGAGGGGGCGGGGCAGGTGGATGGCATCCGCGGGGCGGCGGCCAAGGCGCTCCCCGAGCTTGCCTCGCTCATCCGCAAGCACGCCGCGCTGGCGGAGCTGGGGATGCCCATCCCCGACCTGCTGCGCGAGGTGGTGAAGGAGAGCGGGCTGGTGCAGTCGCTCAAGGACGAGGGTCCCGACGGCGAGGACCGCATCGCCAACCTGGAGGAGCTCATCGCCGGCGCCGCGGACCTGCAGCGGCGGCTGGACGAGGAAGACCCCGAGCTGATGATGGAGCTGGAGGAGATGGGGGAGGCCACGCCGCGCGCCGTGGACCTCTTCCTGGGCCACGTGGCGCTGGTGGCCGACATCGACCAGCACGACCCCACGGCCGACGCCGTGTCGCTGATGACGCTCCACAACGCCAAGGGATTGGAGTTCCCCTTCGTCTTCATCGCGGGGCTCGAGGACGGCCTCTTCCCCATGAGCCGCGCCATGGACGAGCCGGAGCAGTTGGAGGAGGAGCGCCGCCTCTTCTACGTGGGGATCACCCGCGCGGAGCGGAAGCTCTACCTCCTCCACGCCCGCCGCCGCCGCCGCGGCGCGCAGTGGATGGACGCCGTCCCCTCGTCGTTCCTGGAATCTGTGCCCGACGAGCTGGTGGAGACGCGCCGCACCCCGCGCGTGCTGGAGCGCACCTCGTCGTACTCGCAGCCCTGGAAGTTCGTCTCCCCGGACTTCCGCTCGCGCCGCGACCGCATCTTCGGCTCCGCCGCCCCCCTGGCCGCCCCCGCCGACGACGACGGCTACCAGGTGGACTACTCGGACTCGCAGGACGCGCCGCAGATCATCAAGGGCGCCCGCGTCCGCCACCCGCAGTTCGGCGCCGGCACGGTGATGGAGCTGGGCGGGGCGGGCAAGGACGTCCGCGCCACCATCGACTTCGACACCGTGGGCCGCAAGCAGGTGGTGCTGCGCTACGCCAACCTGGAGCGCGAGTGGGAGTGAGCTGGCCGGCCGAGTGGGAGTGAGCTGGCCGGCCGAGTGGGAGTGAGCTGGCCGGCATCCCAGCCGGGCGGTTGAAACCGCTGCAACGACTACACGAAGTCCCCCTGCGGGGACTACCGGGTTGCTGCTCGGGCCGAAAGTGTAGTCTCGCGCAGGGGGAACCGGGGCCTGGCGAGTGAACTCGCGGCAACAACAGCACCAAGTCCGCCTCCGCGGACTGATCCTGACGGTTCACCCGGAACCGTGTAGTCCCCGCAGGGGGACTTCGTGTGGTTGTTGCAGCGACTTCAGTCGCCCGCAACGGTGATGCCCGCGCCTCTGTGTGAGCCAAGCAGCTCCTCTGGCCCGGCATGTGCCCGTACACACCCATCCACGTGCCACTCTGACCAATCCGGGATCTGATCCGTGTCCGTTGCGATGCTCTTCAAGCTGGGCCGTGTTCTTGGGATGTTCGGGCTGCTGGCGGTGATCGCGTCCGGTGCCGCGCACACGCCGCAGGCGCAGGCGCCCGCGCCGGGCGACGAGCGCGAGCTGGTGGTGCTGGTGCACGGGATGGGGCGCAGCCGCCTGTCGATGTACATGATGGGCCGCACGCTGGAAGGCGCCGGGTACCGCGTGGTGAACTGGGGGTACTCCAGCACCTCGCGCGCGGTGCCGGAGTTGGGCGGCGAGCTTGCGGACGCGGTGCGCCTGCGGCAGGGGGCGGCGCCGCGGGTGCACTTCGTCACCCACTCGCTGGGGAGCATCATCGTGCGCTGGTCGCTGGCCCACGATCCCCCCGCGCAGCTCGGGCGCGTGGTGATGCTGGCGCCGCCCAACCAGGGCTCCCGCGCCGCGGACCGCATGACGCCATGGGTGGGGTGGCTGCTCCCGCCCATCCGCGAGCTGCGCACGGACTCCACGGCCACGGCGCGCCGCCTCCCCCTGCCCGCGGCGGCCGAGGTCGGCGTGATCGCGGGGGAGCGCGACGGCAAGGTGTCCGTCGCCGAGTCGCACCTGGAGGGGGAGCGGGAGCACGTGGTGGTCCGCTCGCGCCATACCTTCATCATGAACCGCGGCGACGTGCGGCGGCTGGTGACGCGCTTCCTGGCGACCGGCTCGTTCGGGGCGGGGGAAGGGCGGCCGGCGCACGGGGACTGAAACGGCGGGGCTCACACGGAGGCACAGAGGCACGGAGATGACATCATCGCCGTGCCTTCCGTGCAATGGGGATCTTGAAATGCGTGGCGATCGCTTGCTCGTGTACGGCGGGGCAGCCACCGCGGCGGCGTCGCTGCTGCACGTGGCGATGATCGTGGGCGGGGCCGAATGGTACCGCTTCTTCGGGGCGGGCGAGCAGATGGCGCGCATGGCGGCGCGCGGCTACCTCTACCCGAGCGTCGTCACGGCCGGGATCGCCACGATACTGGCGGTGTGGGCGCTGTACGCGTTCTCGGGGGCGGGGTTGATCCGGCGGCTTCCGCTGCTGCGGCTGGCGCTCGCGCTGATCGCGGCGGTGTACCTGGCGCGGGGCATCCTGGGCGTGCCCGTGGTGATGCTGGTGGACGACGTGTACACCAACCAGCTCAGGGCGAAGATGACCTTCATGGTGGTCACCTCCGCCGTCTGCGTGCTCCTGGGGGTGTGCTACGCCGTGGGGGCCTACCGGCTGGCGGAGGGCTCGGCGGCGGAGCGGAGGTAGGAGAAGGGGACGTCGGGGAGGGGGAAGAACTCCTCGGCCATCTCGCGCAGCAGCTCGGGGCGCGTCCAGGCGCCGTCGCGCAGCGCCATGCGCCGCACCTGCTTGCTGAGCGCCAGGTTGCGGTCGCCGATGGGGTCCAGGCCGGCCGCGATGGCCTCGCCGCGGCGGTTGAGGTAGTCCACCACGTAGTCGAACGAGCGCTCCACGTACCCCTGCACCGTCTCGTCCGAGAGCTCCCAGCGCGAGTTGGTGATCAGGGTGCCGAACACGTTCTGCCAGCGGTCGTTGTCCTGGAAGCGGATCAGGCCGCGGAAGATGCGCCGGTTGGTGCGGAACGAGAACAGGGTGGACGACAGCACCTGGTCGAACAGGGTGTCGGCCGCCGTGTGGTCGTGGTCCATCACCACGCTGCGCGCCAGCCGGGTGTAGCCCTCGCCCAGGTGCTTGTCCATGCGCACCTCCCAGTACGAGTGGCCCAGCCCCTTGGTGGACGAGGTGAGGAGGAGCTGCCGCGGGACGAACCAGTTGTGCGCGATGGTGTCCGCCGCCAGGTGCGACAGGTATCCCAGCCCCACCGCGCGCAGCCGGTCCGAAGGCGCCGTGGCGTGGATCTCCTCGCCCACGTGCCAGTGGTGGCAGTGGCGCCCCTCCGGCACGTACTTCTTGGCGAGGGAGATGTCGGCCGCCAGCGAGCCGTACAGGAAGTCCCACGGGTGGGCCGCCAGCAGCACCCGCACCGCCTCGGGCACCAGGTGCAGGTTGGCGAGCAGCGTCTGGCCCAGGTACACGTGGGTGGCCGGGCCCCACGCGTAGGCGGGGTCCGGCAGCAGCACCAGCAGGAGCGCGGCGATTACGGCTGCGGCGAGCAGGGCTCCACCTCCTCCGCTACCGCGAGCCGTCGAGGCCGTGCGCCTCGGCGTCCAGGTCGTCGTCCATCTCCTCGGTGGCGCCGCGAAGCTGGTCGCGCGCGTCGGAGAGGATGCGCTGCACCTCGTCGCGGAACTCGTCGAGCAGCTCGCGCCCCACGGAGATCACCTCGTCGGCCAGCACCTCGGCCTCGCGCACCTCGGCGGGGGGGCGCACGCGCACCGCGTCCGCGGGCACGGCGCGCCGGGCGCCGCGGGCGGGCTTCAGCTCGCGCATCAGCCGCTCGCGGGCGCTCTTGGGGCGGGGGCGCAGGAGGAGCGTGGCGCCCACCCCCAGCGCCGTGCCGATGGCGAATGCGGTGAGGAAGTCGTTCGTGTCCTGTCGCGGCATGGTTCCTCTGCTCCTGGGTCGGCTAGCGGACGCCGGGCACGTGCCCGGCGTCGCGCGCACGGATGCGGATCTCCAGCTCGTCGTCGCTGATCTCGTGGTCCATCGGGTCGCCGCCGCGCGAGTGGCGGAAGGCGCCCGCGCCCGCTTTGACCCCGCGCAGCGTGGAGGCGGTGCGCACGAAAAGCTCCTCCGCCTCCTCCTGCGCCACGTCCAGCAGCGCGCCGATCTCCGCCGCCCGCCGCTCGGCAGACTCCACCACGCGCCCGATGCGCTGGTTGGCGTCTGCCACGTTCTTGCTGATCTCGGCCACGTTCCCCTGCACGGTCGCTGCCATCTGCTTCGCCGTCTCGCTCAGCGCCACGGCGTTGCGCACGGCCGGGTCCACGTCCACCCGCAGCTTCTCCGCCGCCCGCTTCAGTTGCCCGTAGAGCTTGTAGGCGAGAAAGAGCGCCGCCAGCAGCAGGATCCCGAACCCCAGCAGCGCGATGGCGATGATGATCTGCGCGATGCTGGTCAGCGTTTCGAAAAGGGTCAAACGGGTAGCTCCAGAAGAAAGTGCGTGAGTGCGTTGGTGCGTGAGTGCGTTGGGAACGGACGCGCCCGAGGTTGTAGGGGCGCGATTCATCGCCCGCCGCTTCCCCCCGGGTGAAGATGGCTCGCCGCACCGGTCGCTGCGGATGATTTGCGCGGCCGGACGGCGCGGGCGCGATGAATCGCGCCCCTACAAAAGCCCCGCCGCGTGCAGGTACGGTACGACGGAAGCGCACTCACGCACTCACGCACTCACGCACTTCCCCCCTCACTCCAGCAGGTCCACGCCGATGGTGCGCGTTCCCATCTTGGGGATCACGCGCGGGGCCAGGCGCGCGGCGCGGCCGGCGCGGAAGTGGCGCTGGACGCGGTTGGCCACCTCCACGGGGAGCTCGCCCAGGCCCGCGGGGTCGCGCCCTTCAAGCCAGCGGCGCAGGGCGGCGTCCAGCGCTTCGATGCCGCCCGCGGCCCCGGCCAGCGAGCGCACCTCCGGCGACGCGGACCACCCGCCGGCCAGCTCCGCCACCTCGCTGGCGTACAGGTCGCCGAGCGGGAGGAGGGTCTCCGGGGGGAAGTGGGCGCACAGGAGCAGCTCCGTGCGGTTCGCCGGGTGCGCGGCGACGGCGCCCTCCACCAGGCGCGCCTTCATCCGCCGTGCCTCGTCCCGTAGTCGCGGGTTGGGCCCGCCAAGTTGCAAGAGCGGTTCCAGCTCCGCCTCCTCCACCGCCACGCGCACCACCACGTCTTCCCCCAGCGCCCGCTCGAGCATCAGCGCGGCCAGCTCCGCCTCGGGAGATGCGTCGTGGAGCAGCGCCACGCGCCGGGCTCCCCGGTCGGCCAGGCACTGCCGGGCCACGGCGCCCACGATCTCGCCGATGCGCGCCGCGCGCGGGCCCTCGCCGCTCACCGCTCCCCCATGATGCGCGCCAGCTCGCGCGCCACCAGCTCCGGCCGGTCGTCGCGGGGCACGGAGAAGGGGCGGCGGGCGGCGGCCACGGCGGCCAGCGACAGCTCGCACACCAGGCGGTCCTCGGCCATGTCGTCCGCCCGGGCCACGATCTCGCCGCCGGGGGCCACCACGACGGAGCCGCCGGAGAAGACGGAGCCGCCCTCCACCCCCACGCGGTTGGCCAGCACCACGTACACGCCGTACGCGGCGGCGGCGGCGCAGGCCAGGTGCTCCCACGCCTGCCGCGAGGCCCAGCGCCCGCCCCCCGCTCCCCCCGCCCAGGCGCCGCGCCCCGCCGCGGCGGACTGCACCATCAGCAGGTGCGCGCCGTCCGCGGCCAGGATGTAGGCGAGGGCGGGGTGCCACAGGTCCTCGCACACCAGCAGCCCCACGCGCCACCCGCCGCCCGCGTCGTACGCGCGCACGCGGTCGCCGCGGCCAAAGAAGCGCCCCTCCTCGAACATCCCGTACGTGGGGAGGTGAACCTTGCGGTGGCGGTGGAGCACGCGGCCGTGGCGCAGGTGCAGCGCGGCGTTGTAGGGAACGAAGCGGGGGTCGTGCTCGATGGTGCCCAGCACCACCTCGGGGCCGTGGGCCAGGGCGGGGAAGGGCTGGTCCGACTCCGGCGCGGCAAGCTCGTGAACGCGGTCGCGCACGTCGTAGCCGGTCATGGCCAGCTCGGGGGTAAGCACCACGTCCACCCGGTCGCGCGCCGCGTCCGCCTGCGCCAGGGCCACGCGGGCCAGGTTGGCGTCCGGGTCGCCCAGCACGGGAGCCATCTGCTCCACCTGCAGCCGCACCACCGGGCCCCAGGCGGTCACCCCAGCCCCAGCTCCCCGGAGAGCCCCTCCACCCGCGACACGGGGATGGTGAAGGCGATGCCGGTGGAGGGGCCGTCCAGGTCGCCGCACACCTCGCGCACCAGGGCCATCACCCGGTCCACCTTGTCCTCGTCCATCACGCTGAACAGCGTGTGGTTGCGGGGGCGGGCGGTGCGCAGCGGCTCCAGCCCGGCGAAGATGGGGACCTCGTTGGCGAGCAGGCGCCCCATCCCCTCGCTCTGCACTACGGTGGCGCCCGTAACGCCCAGCTCCAGGAAGCCGGCGAGGAGCTCTTCCGTAATTTCCTCGTTCACCACGGCGATCAGGAGCTGCACACGGCCCTCCATGCTTGCGGAAACAGTTCGCGCATCTTATCCCACGCGGCGAAGGGGTGTCAAGCAAGCCGCCGCGCGCCGTGCACGATCTTTGCGCCCGGCTACGCCGCCTTCCCCAGCGGCGCGGCCACCCCGGCGACGTCGCGGGTCGGCGCACATCCCACGATCCGGAGCCCGAGAGTGCCCAAGTTCATCGTCCACGGCGGCAAGCCGCTGAACGGCGTCGTACGCCCCACCGGCAACAAGAACGCGGCGCTGCCCATGATCGCCGCCACCCTGTTGACGGACGAAGATGTCTTCCTCGAGAACGTACCTCGCATCCGCGACGTGGTGACGCTGCTCAACCTCCTGGAGGTGCTGGGCGCGGAGACGGAGTGGACGGGGCCCAACGAGGTGCGCGTGCGCGCGGCCAATGTGGGCGAGAAGCAGCTTGACGCGGGGCAGGCGGCGCGCATCCGCGCCTCCATCCTGCTGGCCGGGCCCATGGTGGCGCGCACCGGCGGGATGCAGCTTCCCCCTCCGGGCGGCGACGTCATCGGCCGGCGGCGGGTGGACACGCACTTCCTGGCGCTGCGCAAGCTGGGCGCGGAGGTGGTGGAGGACCCCAGCTTCTTCGGCCTGCGCGCCGACGGGGGGCTCAAGGGGGCGGACATGTTCCTGGACGAGCCCAGCGTGACGGGCACGGAGAACGCCGCCATGGCCGCGGCGCTGGCCAAGGGCACCACGCGCATCCGCAACGCGGCGGCGGAGCCCCACGTCCAGGACCTGTGCCACATGCTGGTGGGGATGGGCGCCAGCATCAACGGCATCGGCACGGGCACGCTGGAGATCGAGGGGCGCGAGCGGCTGGGCGGCGGGCGCTTCCGCATCACCTCGGACCACATCGAGATCGGCTCGTTCATCGGGCTGGCCGCCGTCACGCGCGGCGAGATCACCATCCAGGACGCCGCCATCGAGCACCTGGACAGCACGCTGATCGGCTTCCGCCGGCTGGGGCTGGACATCCAGGTGCGCGGCGACGACCTGTTCATCCCCGGCGGCCAGAGCCCCGAGATCCAGATGGACATGGGCGGCCACATCCCCACGCTGGGCGACGGCCCGTGGCCCCAGTTCCCGGCCGACCTCACTTCGATCGCGCTCACCACGGCCACGCAGTGCAAGGGCACCATCCTGATCCACGAGAAGATGTTCGAGAGCCGCATGTTCTTCGCGGACAAGCTCGTGTCGATGGGCGCCAGCCTGGTGCTGTGCGATCCGCACCGCGTGCTGGTGATCGGCCCCGCGCGCCTGCGCGGCGCCCCGGTGGAGAGCCCGGACATCCGCGCCGGCATGGCGCTGCTGATCGCCGCGCTGGGCGCCGAGGGGCGCAGCGACATCTACAACACGGGGCAGATCGAGCGCGGCTACGAGCGCATCGACGAGCGGCTGCGCGCGCTGGGCGCGGAGATCGAGAAGACGGACTCGCGCACTTGAACCGCGGGGAACGGGGAATGGGGAACGGGGAACGGTAACTACAAACAGCGACACCCCGGGTGAGCCAGGCTGTTCGCTTCTACCGTTCCCCGTTCCCCGTTCCCCGTTCCCCCTGTTCCACACCATGCACCACGGACTCACCTTGACAGACGAACAGCGCAAGCGGCCGGGGATCGGCGAAGGGATCCGCACGGGGATCGGGGTCCTGACGGCGTTCAAGGAGGCGGTGGAGGAGACGCTGCAGGAGGCGGTGGACCGCGGCGACCTCAAGCCGGAGCGGGCCAAGCAGGCGCTCACCGACGTGTACTCCCGCGCGCAGGGCGCGGTGGGGGACGTGCGGGAGCGGCTGGACTGGGTGTCCCGCAAGGAGTTCGACGACCTGCGCGCCGAGGTCGCCGAGCTGCGGCGCCGGCTGGAGGGCGGGAGCGGCGCGCTCCTCCCCTCCTCCGGGCCCGACGACCGTCCCGGCGGCGAGGGGCCCATCGAGCAGCGGATGCCATGAGCGACGTGCGCTCCGTGGCCGAGGTGCGCGCGCCCGGCGACGTGCCGCTGTGGGTGCACCCGGAGTGGGCCGAGCGCTTCCCCGCCATCGTGCAGGGAACCACGGGGCGCGGGGACGATGCCGATCCCTTCAACCTGGGCCTCGCCGGCAGCCAGCCGGTGGGCCCGGCGCTGGACCGCTGGCGTGCCCTGCTGCGCGCGACGGGGATGGAGACCGTCGCGCACGCGCGGCAGGTGCACGAGGCGGACATCTGGGTGCACCGCGAGCGCGGCGCGCCCGGCATCGTGGTGATGGACCGCTTCGACGGCCACGCCTCCGACCGCCAGGGCCTGCTCCTGGCGGTCGGCGTGGCGGACTGCGTCCCCGTCTTCGTGCTGGACCCGGAGACGAGCGCCCTCGCCCTGCTGCACTCCGGTTGGCGGGGGACGGCGGCGGGGATCGTGGAGCGCGGCATCCACCGCCTGGTGGAGAGCTGGAACGCGCCGCCCGAGCGCCTCTGGCTCCACTGCGGCCCCGCCATCTGCGGCGAGTGCTACGAGGTGGGGCCGGAGGTGCACGCGGGCGTCTACCCGGACCGCGAGCCGCCCGCGTCCAACACCCCCATCGACCTGCGCGCCGCCATCGCGGGGCGCGCGATGGCGGAGGGGCTCCTGCCGGACCACATCACCCTCTCCTCGCACTGCACCCTGTGCGGCGAGCCGGATTTCTTCTCGCACCGCGGCGGCTCGCCGGCGCGGCAGATGGCCGTGGCGGGGGTGCGGGCAAGTTAACCAATCCTCTTCGATGCGGACGCTGACGCGTTCCTCGAGGTTCGATCGTGAGACCAGGGTTGCGTCGGTGGATGATCGTGCGGCACCGTTCCAGGAGCGAATAAATTCGCCGCTGGGACCACGCGAAGTCCCCTGCGGGGACTGTCCGGTCCTACCTCACCGGAAGGCACAGGCCGCGAAGGCGGCCTTCGCGTAGGTCCAGCGGCGAATTCATTCGCTCCTGGAGTGCCTCGACGCGTGCGGATGATCCTGCCGCTACGCCGAGCGCGTAGGGAAATCCCCCGCATCTCCGGCGAGAACGGCACCATTCCCCAGCGTTCCCGCCGCGCGCATATTCGACGGGTGAACCGCTCTCCGTTCTCCCGGGTTTCCGCGCTGCTCGCCGCGCTGTTCTTCTTCCTCGCCTGGGGCGGGGAAGCGGCCGGGCTGCACGCGTGCCCCCACCACGGCGGGGGCACCGCGGCGCACGCGGATGCGGGCGGGCACGGCGAGCACGGCGGCGGGCACGACGAAGCGCCCGCGCCGGAGCACGGCGGGTGCACCTGCGCCAGCGGGTGCCCCTCCGCGAGCGGAGCCCTCCTGCCACCGGACGAGGGCGGGGCCGGGCTCCGCGTCGCGCTGGTGCGGGCGGGGCCCGCCCTCTTCCCGCGCGCCGAGTGGGCCGCACCGACCGTCCCCCCGTTCTTCCTCCCGTACGCGCAGGGTCCGCCGCAAGGCTGAGCTACCTCCATCCCCCGTGGTCACCCGGGGCCGGCATTCCGCCGGTCCGGCCGCGGCGTGGATCGAATCGCCAGCCATGAGGTGGACCTTGTTCCGCATCCGCTGCATCGCGGCCGCACTGGCCGTGCTTGCCACCCTCGCCGTGCGCCCCGCACCCGCCCAGGAAACCGGCGCCGTGGAGGGCACCGTCACCCTCGCCGCCAGCGGCGAGCCCCTGGCCGGGGTGGAAGTCCGCGCCGGAGTCGTCTCCGCCGTGACCGACGCCCGCGGCCGGTTCCGCATCCAGCGCCTCTCCGGGGGCGAGCACCGCATCACGGCCCGCCGCGTGGGGCTGGCCACAACCGTCCGCACGGTCAGCGTGGCCGCCGGAGACGTCGCCCGCGCCGATTTCGCGCTCGCGGAGGAGAACGTCGTGCTCCCCACGGTGATTGTGAGCACCACGCGCGAGGTGCGGCGCCTGGGCGAGACGCCCGCGTCGGTGGGCGTGGTCTCCTCCGCCGAGCTGCGCGCGGCGCGGCCCACGCACCCGTCGGAGATCATGCAGCGCATCCCCGGCGTGTGGGTGAGCGCCACGGGCGGCGAGGGGCACACCACCGCCATCCGCCAGCCCAAGACCACCAACCCCGTCTACCTGTACCTGGAAGACGGCATCCCCACGCGCTCCACGGGCTTCTTCAATCACAACGCGCTGTACGAGATCAACGTGCCGCAGGCGGACCGCGTGGAGGTGCTCAAGGGCCCCGCCACCGCGCTGTACGGGAGCGACGCCATCGGCGGGGTGGTGAACGTGGAGACGCGCGCCCCCTCCGCGCGGCCGGGGGCGGAGGCGTTCGTGGAGAACGGGGCGTTCGGCTGGGGGCGCGTGCTGGCCTCGGCCACCACGCGCGGCCCCCGCGACGGCGTGCGCGCCGACCTCAACCTCACGCGCTCGTCGGGCTGGCGGGAGAACACGGCGTACGACCGGCAGAGCGGCACGGTGCGGTGGGACCACCTCTTCGGCGGCGCTTCGCTCAAGACGGTGCTGGCGGCCTCCAGCATCGACCAGGAGACGGCCGGGGCCTCCACCCTGATGGCGGCCGACTACGAGGCGCACCCCACGCGCAACTACACGCCCATCTCCTTCCGCAAGGTACGCGCGCTGCGCCTCTCCTCCGCCTGGGAGCGGCCGGGGGCGCGGTCGCTGGTGAGCGTTACGCCGTTCGTGCGCTGGAACGAGATGGACATCCTCCCCGACTGGTCGCTCTCCTACGACCCCACCATCTACACCACCGGGCACCGCTCGCTGGGCGTGGTGGCGCGCTACCGCGTGGACGTGGAGCCGCTGCGCACGCGCCTGATCGCGGGGACGGACGTGGACTACAGCCCGGGCTTCCGGCGCGAGAACCGCGTCGTGTCGTCCCCCGGCGGCGCGGGCGATCCCTTCTACCGCAGCTACACCCTGGGGCAGCGCACGTACGATTACGACGTCGCGTTCCTGGGCGTGTCTCCCTACCTGCACGCGCAGGTGGCCGCCGCGCCCCGCCTGAACGTCACGGCCGGGCTGCGCTACGACCGCATCGGCTACCGCTACGACAACCACCTGGCGGCGGCGGATACCGGGGCCTACCGGCGCCCGGACGACGCCCGCGTGGAGTACGGCCACCTCAGCCCCAAGCTGGGCGCCACCTACGAGGCGTCGCGCGCCGCCAACCTGTTCGCGTCGTACTCGCACGGCTTCCGCGCCCCGTCGGAGGGGCAGCTCTTCCGCGCCGGCCGCTCGGCGGGCACCCTGGAGCTGCGCCCCATCCGCGCGGACAGCTACGAGGCAGGCGCGCGCGGCGAGATCGGCGGGCGCCTGGGGTACACGCTGGCCGTCTACCGCATGGACGTGCGCGACGACGTGCTGACGCTGGTGGACCCGGCCGCCAACACGCGCGAGACGGTCAACGCCGGGCACACCCTGCACCGCGGTGTGGAGCTGGGGGTGGGCGCCGAGCTGGGCGCGGGGGTGCGCGCGGACGTGAGCGCCTCCCGCGCGCGCCACAAGTACGAGGAGTGGACGCCGCGCACCGGCGTCTCCTTCGCGGGAAAGGAGATGGAGTCCGCGCCGCGCGACCTGTGGAGCGTGCGGCTGAGCTACGCGCCGCGCTCCCTGCGCGACGCCCGCTTGTCCGGCGAGTGGCAGCACGTGGGCGCGTACTGGATGGATGCCGCCAACGAGCACCGCTACCACGGGCACTCGCTGCTCGCCGCCTCGGCCGCCCTGCCGCTGACGCGCGCGCTGCAGGCCACGCTGCGCGTCAACAACCTCACGGACGAGCGCTACGCGGACGGCGCGTCGTACACCAGCAGCCAGCGCGGCCCGGAGTACGCGCCCGGCCTGCCGCGCAGCGTGTACGCCGGCCTGCAGCTTCGCGTGGGGAGGCAGCCGTGAGGAAGACGATCGTCGCCTGCGCCGTGCTGCTGTGCTCGGGCGGTGCCGCGGCGGGCGTGGCGGCGTGGAGGGCGGCGCCCCTGGGCGCGGAGCGGACGCTGGCCGCGCGCGACGCCGGCAACCCGACGGCGGCGCTGGACCCGCGCGGCGGCGCGGGGTACGTGGCCTGGGTGTCCACCGCGCGGGGCACGTCGGACGTGTACCTGGCGCGGCTGGACGGCGGCGCGCCCGTGCGCGTGAACGACGTGCGCGGCGACGCGGCGCCGCACGAGCAGGCGCCCGCGCAGGTGGGCGTGGGGCCGGAGGGCACCGTGTACGTCCTCTGGCAGAACAGCCGCGAGGTGCCGGGGCGCCGCTTCCCGGCCAGCGACCTGCGCCTGGCCCGCTCCACGGACGGCGGGCGCACCTTTGCCCCCGCCGTCACGGTGAACGACGACGCGGGCGGGCTCCCCTCCTCGCACACCTTCCACGACCTGCGCGTGGGGGCGGACGGCGCCGTGTACGTGTCGTGGCTGGACTCGCGCCGCCGCGACGCCTACCGCGCCTCCCGTCCCCGGGCCACGGGCGGGCATGGCGGCCACGGCGGCGAGCCCGAGGACCCGGCCGCGCCGCAGGGCGAGATCCGCGTGTCGCGCTCCACGGACGGCGGGCGCACCTTCGGCGGCGAGTGGGTGGTGGACGATGGAGTCTGCCCCTGCTGCCGCACCTCGCTGGCGCTGGGGCCGGACGGCAGCGTGTACGTGGCCTGGCGCAAGGTGTTCGCGGGCGACGTGCGCGACGTGGTGCTCGCCCGCCTGGCCCCGGGTGCGCGCGCGTTCGGCGCCCCTGTGCGGGTGCACGCGGACGGGTGGGTGTTCCCCGGGTGCCCGCACGCGGGACCGTCGGTGGCGGTGGATGAAGCGGGCCGCGTGCACGTCGCGTGGTACACGGGCCGCGAGGGCCGGCAGGGCCTCTGGCACGCCCGCTCGGACGACGCGGGCCGCTCCTTCGCCGCCCCGTCCGCCGTCCTGGCGGGCGGCTGGGTGCCGCCGTCGCGCGCGTCGCTGGCCGCGTCCGGCGGCGAGGTGTGGGTGGCCTGGGACGACCGCCGGTCCGCCGACGGCGCCCTCTCCCTGGCCCGCGTCGGCGGGCGCGCGGCGGCCGTGGCGGCGCAGGGACGCTCCCCCGCGCTGGCGGCCGCGGGCGACCGCGTGGTGCTGGCGTGGCTCGACCGGGGCACCGTGCGCGTCCGCGAGCGCTGACGTTCTCCTCTGTGTCTCCGTGCCTCCGTGTGAGGAACGCTTCTTCCGTGACCCGGCCGCCACAACCGCCCACGGGGAGGCACACGGATGCAGCGGCCGAGGACGTTCGAGGGGATCGAAGAGGTGCGGGTGGAAACGCTGGGCGAGCTGGTGGACCGCACCACGCCCACGGAGTACGACCGGGCCAGCGGGCGCCTGCGCGCGGCGTCGGTTTTCCGCGGCTCCAAGTGGGCAGATTGGGGGCTGCTGACGAGCCTGGACCGTCTGGGCGGCATCGATCCGCCGCACCGCAAGGCGCACCTGGAGGAGCACATCCTCCGCAACTTCATCCGCTACTCGCGCCCGCACCTCCCGCAGCAGCCCGCAAACGAGTGGGAGATCCTGGTGACCGCGCAGCACCACGGCCTCCCCACGCGGCTGCTGGACTGGAGCTACTCGCCGCTGGTGGCCGCCCACTTCGCCACGCTGGGCGGCGACCCGGAGCTGGACCGCGTGATCTGGCGGCTGGACTGGGCGCGGCTTCACGAGCACTTCGGCCTGCCGCCCATCGCCTTCCTGGTGCAGGAGCTGGACGAAGTGCTGCGGAGCAAGGGGATCGACTCGCTCTGGGGGCTTTTCAACGAGGCCGAGGGCGCGGTGAAGCTGGCCTGCATGCTGGACCCCCCGGCGCTGGACAACCGCATCGTGGTGCAGGCCGCTGCCTTCACCATCTCCACCGACAAGACGCGGTCGTTCGACCAGATCCTGCGCGACAACGGTGTGCTGGACGCGCTCACCCGGTACGTGATCCCCGCCGCGCGCATCAACCACCTGCGCGACCAGCTCGACCTGGTCACCATCGACGAGCGCCGGCTCTTTCCGGATCTGGACGGCGTGGCGTCGGAGATGCGGCGGTACTATGACGCGTCGGCGGATTAGGGGAACGGGGAACGGGGAACGGGGAACGGGGAACGGGGAACGGGGAACGGGGTGCGCGGTTTGTCTGCTCGTACGATATTGTGAGGCACCTTCGATTCTCCCCACGCCATTCCACTCACGACCGTCCGTGTATCGCCACCCGATGAGCGCCGCGAGGAAATCCCCGCCGTGGAGCTGAGGCCCTGCGATTCGTGCCGCGTTCTCGGCCGCCCCGGCGACGACGTGTGCTGGAGCTGCGGGCGGCCTCCCCGCGCGCCGGAGACGAGCCCCTGGCCGGTGAGGGAAGCCCCTGGCAAGGCTCCGCCGGCGGGGCGGGCGGCGGTCGCGGCGGCGCTGTGCCTGTCGGTGCAGATGCCGTTCGTGCTCGCGGTCGCCGAGCTCGTCGTCCTGCGCTGGGCGTGGGGAGGCGCGCTGGGCGCCGCGGCCGCGGCGGGGTTCGCGCTCGGCTGGCGCAGGCCCGCGGTGCTCGCCGCCGCCTTCGCGGCGGGTGGGGCGGCGGGAGCGGCGGCCGTGATCGCGCCGGCGCGGTTCCTGGGGTTCGCGCTCGTCTGGGCCTTCGCCGTCGCCCTGCCGTTCCACTTCGTGGCGCGCGGCTTCGGCTGGCGGCTCCACCGCCTCCCGTCCCTCCAGGGCGCGCGCATCAAGCTCCCGGCGCTGCGGCTTTCCCGGGACGATGCGCCGGAGCTGCGGGAGGACGAAGAGCGCATCTTCGCGCGGCTGCGCGAGATCCGGGAGCAGCACGACCGGCTCGCCACCTCGCGCGCCCTGCTCAACGCGGGGCGGGGCGGGGGCGCGCTCGCGGAGGTGCGGGAGAAGCTCAACCACGCGGGCGAGGTGCTCCAGAGGCAGCGCACGCGCCAGGTGGCCGGGCTGTGGGAGATCGAGGTGATGCGCTGGCAGCGGCGCCTCGTTCCTGTGGTGGAGCGGCACGGCGGCGCGGACACGGCCGAGCAGATGAAGCGTCTCGCCGCCGCGCGGGGCGAGGGGGAGCGGCTGCTCCACGCGCTGAAGCGGGACAAGGAGACGGCGGCGAGCCCCGAGGGGGAGCGCTGCCTCCATCAGCTCCGCGGCCTCCTCCACGGCTGCGACGAGCTCCGCGAGGCGCTGGTGGTGCAGGACGCCCTGGAGGCCATCCGCGGCATCGGGCCCGCCGATGACCCGCGCCGCAACGCGCCGCTCTCCCCGGAGCCGCTGGAAGCGCTCCGCGGCCCGGACTCGCGCGCGTCCCTCGCCGCCGCGCTCGCCGCCTTCCAGATGGAGCACGAGCGGCTGCGGGACGACGACCGCGAGGCGCGGGACGTGGCGCGCTTCGTCCGCGAGCTGGAGCGCGACCCGTAGCCCTCTCCAGGCCTCCGTGCCTCGGTGTGAGATTGCCGTTTCGCCTTGACGCGGCACGCAATTGCCTGTATTGTATTCAGTTCGATGGTTTGGCGGACGCCCCCCCGGCGGACCGTCTGTCGAAGTGGGGAGCGGTTGCCCCGCTTTTTTTATTGCATCTATCCGGGGACGGAGGCGCGGATGCCGGGAACCCCCCTCGCCGACGAGGTCGCGCGGCAGGTAGAGGCCATGGGGCTGGAGATGGTGGAGCTGGAGCAGGCGGGGAACGCCGCGCGGCCCATCCTCCGGCTCTACATCGACCGGCCGGACTCGGTGCCGGGCCCCGGAAACCCGGGGGTGTCGCTTGAAGACTGCGCGGCCGTGTCGCGCGCGCTGGAGCCCATGCTGGACGCCCGCGAAGACCTGTCGGAGCGCTACGTGCTCGAGGTGTCTTCCCCCGGCGTGGAGCGCCCGCTGGTGAGGCCGCGCGACTACGACCGCTTCGCGGGGCAGGAAGTGGCGCTGCGCGGCAAGGCCCCGCTGGCGGGGCGCGCCAAGCGCATCGAAGGGAAGCTGGCCGGCCTGCGCGGCGAGAGCGTTGCGCTGCAGCTCGGCGACGGCGAAGAAGTGGAGATCCCGCTGAGCGAGATCGACCGGGCGAACCTGGTCTACCGGTGGGAGCGCAAGGAGCGCCCCGTGCGCCGGACCAATCCTGAGGAATGACGGCATGAACAACGCGACGCAGGTGCTCGCGGCCTTTCGCGAGATGACCGCCAACAAGGCGATCTCCCGCGACGAGCTGCACGAGCTCATCAAGGACGGCATCCTGGCCGCGCTGGCCAAGCGCTACGGCCCCAACGTGGAGGCGGAGATCAACGTCGACGAGGCCACCGGCCGCATCGACATCACCGTCCTCAAGGAGGTCACGGGCGAGGTGGAAGATCCCTCGCGCCAGATCTCCCTGGAAGAAGCCCGCTGGGACGACCCGGAGTTCGAGGTCGGCGACATCATGGAAGTGCCGGTGGAGTTCGCCCAGTTCGGCCGCAACGCCGTGATGGCCGCCAAGCAGCGCATCCTGCAGCGCGTGCGCGAGGGCGAGCGCCAGAAGATCCGCGACGAGTACGAGCACCGGGTGGGCGAGCTGCTCTCCGGCGAGGTGCAGCAGGTGGAGCGCGGCAAGCTGGTGGTGCTCCTCAACCGCGCCCGCGACGCCGACGCCATCATCCCGTGGAAGGAGCAGAACCCCCGCGAGCGCTTCCGCCAGGGCGAGACGATCCGCGCGGTGCTCAAAAAGGTGGAAGAGACGCCCAAGGGGCCGCGCCTGATCCTTTCCCGCGCGGACCCGCTCTTCGTGGCGGCGCTGTTCAAGCTGGAGGTTCCCGAGATCCAGCAGGGGATCGTGGAGATCAAGGGGTCGGCGCGCGAGGTGGGCGGGCGCACCAAGGTGGCCGTGTCGTCGCGCGACGAGTCCATCGACCCGGTGGGCGCGTGCGTGGGGTTGAAGGGGTCGCGTGTCCGCGCCGTGGTGCAGGAGCTGGGCGGCGAGCGCATCGACATCGTGCCCTGGCACCCGGACCCGGAGATCTACGCCAAGCGCTCGCTGGCGCCGGCGCGCGTGGCCAAGGTGCTCAGCAACTACGAGACGCGCACCATGACGGCCATCGTGGACGAGGACCAGCTCTCGCTGGCCATCGGCCGCAACGGGCAGAACGTGCGCCTTGCATCGCAGCTCATCGGCTGGCAGCTTGACCTGTTCGGCTCGCGCGAGTGGCTGGAGCGCGGGGCCGAGGAAGCGCTGTTCGGCGGCGGCGGAGAGGGGGAGTACGAGAGCAGCGACTTCGCGCTCCGCGACCTCACCGAGCTTGCGCCGGCCACGCTGGCCGCGCTGGAGGCGGCGGGGTACAATACCTTCTACGACATCATCGACATGGACCGCGACGACCTCCTGCGCGTGCCGGCCATCGGCGCCGCCGAGGCGGACCGGCTGGTGGAGATCATCGAGTCGATGACGGAAGAAGATACGTCGTTGGCGGAAGAAGATACGTCGGGCGGCACGGGCGGCGGCGGCGAGGGGTTGACACCCGCCGACGACGCCGAGAATTTCCCGGTCTCGGGCTGACGTGGACGAGGGGATTCCCCGTCCCACCCGGCCGCCGGAGCGGGCCCTGGCAGACCTGCTGGGGCTCGCGGCCCGCGCCCGCGCCCTCGTGCACGGCACGGACATGACCCGCAAGGCGGTCCGCGACGGCGAGGTTCTCGCCGTGCTGCTGGCGGGCGACGCCGCCCCGGCGCAGGCACAGAAGCTGGTGCCGCTGCTGCAGGCGCGCAGAGTCCCCTTCCACGTGTGTCTTTCGCGGGAGGCGCTGGGCTTCGCCATTGGGCGGGGCCCGGTTTCGGCTGTTGGAATCACGAACGATAGCTTCGCGAAGCGGGCAGCCGTGCTGGCGGCCGCGCTCTCATCACCGCAGGGCTGAGGAACGGAGATAGCTGAACAGATGCGTGTGTTCGAAGTCGCCAAGGAACTGAGCGTTCCCGCTGAGTCCCTGGTGCACCTCCTCCGGGAGATGGACATCCCCGTCCGCAGCCACATGACGGACCTGGCCGACGAGCACGTCGCCCGGATCCGTACGGTGATCGAGCGAGAGCGGCGCCTGGGCCACAAGGACGTGGGCGAGGCACTGGAAGCCGCCATCGGCGACAGCGCGGGCGCGCCCAAGCGGCGCCGCCGCAAGCGCGAAGAGGTGGAGGGGGGGACCCCCGAGACCGCCGCCGACTCGACCGCCGACCCGGTGGCCGACGCAGCCGAGGCCATCGAGGCCGAGGCCGCCGAAGCCGCCGCCGAGCGCGGGGCCGACCTGGTGACCACCGGCGGCGCTCCGCCGCGGGGCGTCACCGTGGTGGTGGACACCTCCGTGCCCCCCCCGGCCGAGCCCGAGGCGCCCGTTGCGGAGGCCGCACCGGCCCCCGCCGCGCCCGTGGAGGAGCCGGTGGCCGCCGCGCCCGCGCCCGTCGCGCAGCCGCAGCCGGAGCCGGCCGCCGAGGAGGCACCCCCGGCACCGGTGGCCGAGACCGCGGCGCCGCCGCGCCCGGCCGCGCCCACGCCGGTGCGCCCCCCGGCGCCCGCCCGTCCAGAGCGCCCGGACCGCCCGGACCGGCCCGAGGGGTCGCGCCCGGACCGCGTAATGCGGCCCGACGCGCCCCGGCCCCCGCAGCGCGAGCCGCTGCGCCCGGCGGCTTCCGCCGGTGCCGGGGCCCCCGGCGCCCCGCCGCGTCCCACCCCGCCGTCGGTGCGCCCGCAGGGGCCCGCCGGCCGTCCGGGGCAGGGCGGCGAGCGCCGTCCCCCGGCCGAGAACCGGGGCGGAGCGCCCACGGACGCCCCGCGTCCGGCGCGCCCCAACGACTTCGTGCCGCGCCCGGCGCGCGCGGGTGCACCGCCGATGCCGGCGCGCACCGGCGCCGCGCCCACGTCGGCGCGCACGGGCAACTTCGGTCCCCCCCGCTCCGGTGACGGCGCGGGCGCGGCCCGCAACACCCCGGGCGCCGGCGCCAACGCCGGCGGCAAGAAAGACAAGAAGAAGGGCAAGAAGGGGAAGGGAGCGGTGGACCAGGGGGCGGTGGACGCCAACTTCCAGAAGACGATGGCCGCCATGCAGGGCGGCGGCGATCGCCGGAAGAAGGGCCGCGGCCGCCGGGACCTGGGCCCCACGCAGCACGAGCGCCGTGAGGAAGAGCTTCAGCGGCAGCGCACCGAGGAGGCCACCACCGTACGCGTCAACGAGTTCCTGACCGTGGCGGAGCTGGCCGAGCTCATCGACGTGCCGGCAAGCCAGATCATCGGCTCGGCCTTCAAGAACCTCGGGCTGATGGTGACCATCAACCAGCGCCTCGACTTCGACCAGATCGAGCTGCTGCTTGACGAGTTCGGCTTCGCCGCCATCCGCGAAGAGGAGTACGCCGCGGACATGGCGGACGAGGAGGGCGAGGCGGACACGGAGGAGAGCCTGCGCGCCCGGCCCCCGGTGGTCACGGTCATGGGCCACGTGGACCACGGCAAGACCTCGCTGCTTGACTACATCCGCAAGACCAACGTCATCGCGGGCGAGTCCGGCGGCATCACGCAGCACATCGGCGCGTACCACGTGCAGCTTCAGGACGGCCGCGCCATCTCGTTCCTGGACACCCCGGGCCACGCGGCCTTCACCGCGATGCGCGCCCGCGGCGCCGAGGTGACCGACGTGGTCATCCTGGTGGTCGCGGCCGACGACTCGGTGATGCCGCAGACCATCGAAGCGATCTCGCACGCCCGGAACGCCGGCGTGCCGATCGTGGTAGCCGTCAACAAGGTGGACCTTCCGGACGCCAACCCGCAGCGGGTGAAGCAGGACCTGCTGCAGCACGGCATCGTGCTTGAAGACTTCGGCGGCGACGTGATGTCGGCCGAGGTGTCCGCCAAGCGCGGCATGGGCGTGGACGACCTGCTGGAGAAGGTGCTCCTGCAGAGCGACCTGCTGGACCTGCGCGCCAACCCCAACCGCGAAGCCGCGGGCGTGGTGATCGAAGCGCAGCTCGACATCGGCAAGGGCCCCGTGGCCACGGTGCTCGTCACCAACGGCACGCTGCGCGTGGGCGACCACGTGGTGTGCGGCCTCTACAACGGCCGCATCCGCGCCATGCTGGACGAGCGCCAGCACCCGGTGCAGGAGGCCGGCCCGGCGATCCCGGTGCAGATCCTCGGCCTTCCCGGCGTACCCAACGCCGGCGACCAGATGGTGTCGATGGACCAGGACCGCGCGGCCGAGATCGCGCAGACCCGCCAGCGGCTGGAGCGCGAGAAGCGCATGCGCATCCGCAGCCGCGGCGTGAAGCTCACCGACCTGTCGAAGATGCTGGCCAAGGGCGAGCGCGTTACGCTCAACCTGGTCATCAAGGGCGACGTGGACGGCTCGGTGCAGGCGCTCAGCGACTCGCTGGAGCAGCTCTCCACCACCGAGGTGCAGGTGCAGGTGATCCACCGCGGCGTGGGCGCCATCAACGAGTCGGACGTGCTGCTGGCGTCCACCTCCAGCGCCATCGTCGTCGGCTTCCACGTGCGGCCCACGGGCGAAGCGCGCTCCGTGGCCGAGCGGGAAGACGTGGACATCCGCCTCTACAACATCATCTACGAGGTGGTGGACGAGGTGAAGCTGGCGATGGAGGGCCTGCTGTCGCCCGAGCAGCGCGAGGTGCTGCTGGGCACGGCCGAGGTTCGCCAGCTCTTCAAGGTGCCGCGCGTGGGCACGGTGGCCGGCTGCATGGTCACCCGCGGCGTGCTGGAGCGCCGCGGCCGCATCCGCGTCATCCGCGACGCGGTGCAGATCTACGAGGGCGAGCTGGGGTCGCTGAAGCGCTTCAAGGACGATGCGCGCGAGGTCCGCGAGGGCTTCGAGTGCGGTCTGAACGTGTCCAACTTCAACGACATCAAGATCGGCGACGTCCTGGAGTGCTACCGGGTGGAGGAAGTGGCGCGCACGCTGGCCGGTGCCGCCGCCGAGGAAGCCGCCCGCAACGCGTGAGCTGAGGCGTGACGGTGGGGGTGGTCGTGTGGGAGCTCCACATCGCCGGGTGCCAGTCCCTCAAGGACAAGCGCCAGGTGGTGAAGAGCCTCAAGGACCGCCTCCACCAGCGCTTCAACGTCTCGGCCGCCGAGACGGGCCACCAAGACCTGCACCAGCGGGCCGAGATCGCGGTCTGCGTGGTCTCGGGCGACCGGCGCCATGCCCAGCAGGTCCTCTCCTCGTGCGACAGCATGGTGGAGATGGACGGGCGGGCGCGGATCGTGGATTCGTACACGACTTTTTACTGAAGGGAACGGGGAACGGGGAACGGGGAACGGTAACCGCGAGCGGCGATGTCGCCGGCCCGGCATGCTGTTCGCTTCCACCGTTCCCCGTTCCCTATTCCCCGTTCCCCGTTTTTCCATGCCGCGCTTCAAGCGAACCGACCGAATCAACGAGCAGCTCCGGGAAGAGATCTCTCTCCTGGTGCGCGACCAGGTGCGCGACCCCCGGGTGTCGCTTGCCACCATCACCGCCGTGCAGTGCTCGCCGGAGCTGGACCACGCCAAGGTGTACTTCACCGCGCTGGGCAGCGACGAAGAGCGCAAGGAGCTGCTGGCCGGGCTGCGCAGCGCCGCTCCCTTCGTGCGCATGGCGCTGGGCCAGCGCCTCCACATGCGGCGCATCCCGGAGCTTCACTTCGAGCAGGACCGCGTGCTGGAGGAGGCCCAGCGCATTGAGCAGCTCCTCCGCGAGGCGCTCCCGCTGGACCGCCTCCACGAGACGCCGCCGGACAGCTCGCTCGCTCCCAAAGACGACGAGTAGCCCGCCCGGGGGACTTCGCGACGGAGTCCCCCGTTCCCCGTTCCCCGTTCCCCATTCCCCGTTGTTCAACGGCGTTCTCCCCGTCGACAAGCCCGTCGGCCCCACTTCCCACGACGTGGTGGCGCTGGTCCGCCGCGCGCTCCGTACGCGTCAGGTGGGCCACACCGGCACGCTGGACCCCTTTGCGTCCGGTCTCCTGCTGGTGTGCGTGGGCCAGGCCACCCGCCTGTCCGAGTACCTGACGGGGCTCTCCAAGGCCTACGCCGCCACCCTGCGCCTGGGCGAAACCACCGACACGGACGACCACACCGGCGAGACCGTCGCTGAGAGCGACGCGTGGCGCGGCCTCTCCGCGGAAGCCATCGAGGGCGCGCTGCTGCGGCAGGTGGGGACCATCCAGCAGCTTCCGCCCGTGTACTCGGCGAAAAAGGTGGACGGGGAGCGGATGTACGCCGTGGCGCGCCGCGGCGGCGAGGTGGAGCGCAAGCCCGTGACGGTGACCATCCACTCCATCCGCGTGACGCGCGTGGAGCTGCCGGAGGTGGACTTCGAGGTGGTGTGCGGGAGCGGCACCTACATCCGCGCCATCGCGCGCGACGCGGGCGAGGCGCTGGGCACCGGCGCCCATCTGCGCGCCCTGCGCCGCACGGCGGTAGGTGTGCACTCGGTGGATGGAGCCGTGCCGCTGGACGCGCTGGGCGACGAGGAGCGCGTGCGCGCCGCCCTGCTCACCCCGCTGGATGCGCTCGCGGAGCTGCCGCGCGTGGCGGTGGACGAGGCGGGAGCCGCCGCGCTGGGCTTCGGCCGCACCATCCCGGCCCCGCCGGACGTGCCCGAGGGCGTGCCCCTGGCCCTTGCCGCCGCCGACGGGCGGCTGCTGGCCATCGGCGAGCGCGCGGGCGCCGCGGTCAAGCCGCGCAAGGTCTTTCCGGCGGAGGAGGCGTGACTCACCGCCGCCGCACGAACGACCCCGCGGGGCTGGACGAGTTCGCCATCGACCCCTCGCTCCCCCCCGCGGTGCCGCGCGACGGACGCCCGGCCGTGATCACCGTGGGCACCTTCGACGGCGTGCACCGCGGCCACCGCGAGGTGCTGGAGGAGATCGGGCGGCGCGCGGACCGGGTGGGCGGGCGCAGCATCCTGGTCACCTTCCACCCGCACCCGCTGCGCATCGTGCGCCCGGAGCACGCGCCGCCGCTGCTCACCACCGTCGCGGAGAAGCGCGAGGCGCTGGCGCAGAGCGGGCTGGAGTACGCCGTCTTCGTCCCCTTCACGCGCACGCTGCAGCGCTACCCCGCGCGCCGCTTCGTGGAAGAGATCCTGGTGCAGCGCCTGGGGATGCGCGAGCTGGTGATCGGCTACGACCACGGCTTCGGCCGCGACCGCGAGGGGAGCGTGGACACGCTGCGCCAGATCGGCGACGAGATGGGCTTCGCGGTGGACGTGGTGAAGGCCGTGGAGGTGGATGGCGAGCCGATCTCCTCGTCCCGCATCCGCCGTCTCCTGGCCGAGGGCGGCGTGGCGGCCGCTGGGCGTCTCCTGGGCCGCGCCTACACGCTGGACGGCGTGGTGGTGCGCGGCGAGCAGAAAGGAAGGGAGCTCGGCTTCCCCACCGCCAACATCCAGGTGGGCGACCCGGAGAAGATGCTCCCCCGCGAGGGCATCTACGCCGTGCACGGCTGGGTGCGCGGCGAGCGCATCCCGGGCCTCCTGCACCTCGGCCCGCGCCCGACATTCGCCGGCTTCGCCCCCACCGTGGAGCTCTGGCTCATGGACTGGAGCGGCGACATCTACGGCGACCGCGTGCGCGTGGAATTCGTGGAGCGCATCCGCGACATCCTCCCCTTCACCTCCGCCGAGGCGCTCGTGCAGGCCATGCACGGCGACGTCCTCCGCGGCCGCGAGATCCTCGGGTTCACCTGAACAGGGCCTCACACAGAGACACAGAGGCACAGAGATGAAGTCGTCTCTGTGCCTCTGTGTCTCTGTGTGAGCCAATCAGTTGTGCAAACCGGCAAATGCCGCTAGATTCCACGGCTTGCAAGTTGATCCAGCGACGTTTCCATCAAGAAGCATCGAAGGGTCGGCTACTTCCTGATCAGCAAAGACTCCTCTGGAGGTTCCGATCGTGGCCGAGACGCTCGAGCGCGAAGACATTTTCAAGAAGTACCAGCTCCACGAGAACGACCGTGGCTCCACCAAGGTGCAGGTGGCGCTGCTCACGCAGCGCATCAACCACCTCACGGGCCACTTCCGGCAGCACAAGAAGGACCACCACAGCCGCCGCGGCCTGCTCAAGATGGTCGGCCAGCGCCGCCGCCTGCTGGACTACCTGCGCCGCAACGACCTGGACGGGTACCGCGCGCTGATCGCGGACCTCGGGCTGCGCCACTGAGATTGGCCGCCCGGCGGAAGCTCCGCGGGATGCTGGCGGCGCGCCCAGGCGCGCCGTGTACGGCCGTCCGCGCGAGCGCCGCGGCAATGCACACATAGCTTTCGCAAGGCCGCACGGGGCACACCCCCGTGCGGCCTTCGCGCGCTGGTAAGAAGCGGAAAAACAAGACGATATGCGGGCCGTGTGCACGGGGGAGCACGGTGCCGCTCGCGGCCTCCCCCGGCAATCCTGCAGAACGGAACGAGAAAATGGCAAAGCTGGAAAGGCAATTCGCGGGGCGCCCGCTGATCATCGAGACGGGCAAGATGGCCCGTCAGGCCGATGGCTCGTGCACCCTGCAGTTCGGCGAGACGATGGTGCTGTGCGCCGCGACGGCGCAGGACAACCCGACCCACCTCCCGTTCTTCCCCCTCACCGTGGAGTACCGCGAGCGCACCTACGCCGCGGGGAAGTTCCCCGGCGGGTTCATCAAGCGCGAGGGGCGCCCTTCGGACAAGGAGATCCTGGCCGCCCGTCTCACCGACCGGCCGCTGCGTCCCCTGTTCCCCGAAGGGTTCGCGAACGAGACGCAGTTGTTCATCACGGTGGTCTCGGCAGACCAGCAGAACGACGCCGACGTGCTGGCGGTGACCGGCGCCTCGATGGCGCTGGCCCTTTCCCGCATTCCGTTCGCGGAGCCGGTGGCGGCGGTGCGCATCGGGCGCATCCAGGGGCACTGGGTGCTCAACCCCACCTTTGAGCAGCTCGCCTACAGCTCGCTGGACGTGATCGTGGCGGGCACCGAGAGCGCCATCACCATGGTGGAGGGCGGCGCCAATGAGGTGAGCGAGGACGAGATCGCCGACGCCCTGGTGGCCGCGCACGCGTGGATCCGCGAGCTGATCGGCATCCAGCGCGAAGTGGTGGCCATGATCGAGAAGCCGGCCACCATGCAGTGGACGCCCAAGGCCGTGGCCGCCGACCTGCGCGGCCGCGTGGAGTCGCTGGGCGCCGAGCGCGTGTCGCAGGCCATGCGCATCGCGGACAAGCACGGCCGCGCCGAGGCGCTGAGCACCGCCCGCGCCGAGATCGCCGCCTCGCTGGCCGAGGAGTTCCCCGAGGGCGACAAGGACATCGGCTCGGTGTTCAAGGACCTCGAGAAGCGCACCATGCGCGAGATGATCCTGGCCGAGGGCGTGCGCAGCGACGGGCGCAGCACGGACCAGGTGCGCCCCATCACCGTGGAGACCGGCGTGCTGCCGCGCGCCCACGGCTCGGCGCTCTTCACCCGCGGGCAGACGCAGTCGCTGGGCACCGCCACGCTCGGCACGCAGGACGACGAGCAGGCGTACGACACGATCGACTTCCCCACGCAGCAGAAGAAGTCGTTCATGCTCCACTACAACTTCCCCCCGTACTCCACGGGCGAGGTTCGCCCGGTGCGCGGCACCTCGCGCCGCGAGATCGGGCACGGGCACCTGGCGGAGCGCGCGCTTGAGCCGCTCCTCCCGGCGTACGAGGAATTCCCGTACACCATCCGCATCGTCAGCGACATCCTGGAGAGCAACGGGTCGTCGTCGATGGCGTCGGTGTGCTCGGGCTCGCTGGCGCTGATGGACGCGGGCGTGCCGATGCGCGCGGCCGTGGCCGGCGTGGCCATGGGGCTGATCAAGGAAGGGGACCGCGTCGCCATCCTCACGGACATCCTGGGCTCGGAAGACGCTCTGGGCGACATGGACTTCAAGGTGGCCGGCACCCGCGAGGGCGTCACCTCCATCCAGATGGACATCAAGCTGGAGGAGGGCCTCTCCATCGACCTGCTGCGCGAGGCGCTGCGCAAGGCCTACACGGGCCGCATGCACATCCTGGACGAGATGGACAAGGCGCTCGCCGCGCCGCGCCCCGAGATGTCGCAGTACGCGCCGCGGATCATCACCATCAAGGTGCCCGTGGCCAAGATCGGCGAGATCATCGGGCCCAAGGGGAAGACGATCCGCGCGATCCAGGAGTCCACGGGCGCTTCCATCAACATCGACGACGACGGCACGGTGACCATCGCCGCCGTGGGGCGCGAGGCCGGCGAGATGGCGCGCCGGATGATCGCCGGGATGACCGAGGAGGCCGAGGTCGGCCGGATCTACGACGGCGTGGTGAAGAACACCACCGCCTTCGGGGCGTTCGTGGAGATCCTGCCCGGCACCGAGGGGCTGCTCCACATCTCCGAGATCCAGGACGGGCGCCTGGACAAGACGGAAGACGCGCTCAAGAAGGGCGACGCCGTGCAGGTGAAGCTCCTCTCGATCGACGAGAAGGGGCGGCTGCGGCTCTCCCGCAAGGCCGCGCTCGCCGAGCTGGCGCAGAAGGGTGACGCGCCCGCGTAACAGCGGGGCTCACACAGAGGCACGGAGGCACAGAGATGACTTCATCTCTGTGCTTCTGTGTATCTGCGTGAGTCTCGTGGGCGGCTGCGCCACGCTGCCCAGGCCCGCGTCGCCGGACGCGTTCGTGGCGGAGGTGGACTCGCTGCGGCAGGCGCAAAAGATTCCCGGGCTCTCCGTGGCGGTGATCCGCGATGGCGAGGTGGTCCTGGCGCGTGGCTTCGGGTACGCGGACGTGGAGGCGCGCGTCGCCGCGACGGAGGACACGCCGTACGACATCGCGTCCGTCACCAAGCCGATCTCGGCGGTGGTGGCGCTGCGGCTGGTGGAGAGGGGGGTGCTGGACCTGGAGCGGCCCATGTCCGGCTACCGCAACTTCAACGCGTTCTGCGCGGACGTGAAGGGAGCGCCGGGGATCTTTTTCCGCGACTACGCGTGCGCGGACCCGCGGCTCACGCTGCGCCACGTGCTCTCCATGACGGCGAACGGGGAGCCGGGGGAGCGCTTCTTCTACAATCCGCCCTCGTACTCGTGGGCCTCGCGCCCCATCGCGGAGATGGCGGGAACGCCGTTCTCGGAGCTGGTGGCGCGCGAGGTGTTCGGCCCGGCGGGGATGCTCCGCTCCGCGCGCAGGCATCGCGCCCTCCCGCTCCCGCCGGAGCTCGCGGCCGCTCTGGCGAAGCCGTACCGGGTGGACTCGCTCGGCGCGGTGGTCCGCTCGGTGCAGCCGCCGCCGCAGGGGGATGGCGCCGCGGGAGGGGTGATCTCCACCGTGATGGACCTGGCCCGCTTCGACCAGGCGCTGGACGCCGGGCGGCTGCTGGGCGCGGATTCGCGCACGCGGATGTGGACGCCGGGGCGAAGCTCCGCGGGCGCCACGCTCCCCTATGGACTGGGATGGTTCGTGCAGGACGTGGACGGGCGCCGCGTCGTGTGGCACTCCGGTCTGTGGGAGGGTGCGTATTCCGCGCTCTACCTCAAAGTGCCCGCGGAGCGGCTCACCCTGATCCTGCTCGCGAACAGCGACGGTGTTTGGTGGGGGAACGAGCTGGACAAGGCCTCGGTGCAGCGCTCCCACTTCGCGGCGGCGTTCCTGAAGCACTTCCGCTGACGCGCATCTTCTCTGTGCCTCTGTGTGAGCCCGCTGTTTCCAAATGCGGACGGGGGTGCCATATTGTGCCCCCGCCCGCCCCGCGGCTTTCGCGGGCGCTTGCGATACACCTCCCATCAGGCGAAGACCGCTCATGCTGATCGGGGTTCCGAAAGAGATCAAGACCAACGAAAACCGCATCGCGCTCGTCCCCGCGGGGGCCGAGGCGCTGGTGCAGTCCGGCCACCGGGTGATGGTGGAGCGCGGCGGCGGCCTGGGCAGCGGCTTCGAAGACGCGCAGTACGAGGCCGCCGGCGCCACGATGCACGACGTGGAAGAGGTGTGGGCCCGCGCCGAGATGATCATGAAGGTGAAGGAGCCGATCGCGGTGGAGTACCCGCGCATCCGCCCCAACCAGCTCCTCTTCACCTACTTCCACTTCGCGGCCGACGAGGCGCTCACCACCGCCCTGATCGACTCCAACGCGGTGGCGGTGGCGTACGAGACGGTGCAGCTCCCCAACGGCGAGCTCCCGCTGCTCACGCCCATGAGCGAGGTCGCCGGCCGCATGGCCATCCAGGCGGGCGCCAAGTACCTGGAGAAGTACTACGGCGGCCGCGGCATGCTGCTGGGCGGCGTGCCGGGCGTGGCGCCGGCCAACGTGGTGATCATCGGGGGCGGCGTGGTGGGGATCAACGCGGCCAAGATGGCGGCGGGCTTCGGCGCCCGCGTCACCATCCTTGACCTGTCGCTGGACCGCCTCCGCTACCTCTCCGACGTGATGCCGGCGAACGTGGAGCTCATCTACTCCAACCGCCACAACATCCTGGAGCGTCTGGAGTCCGCGGACCTGGTGGTGGGCGCCGTGCTGGTGCCGGGCGCCAAGGCCCCCAAGCTGGTGCTGCGTGAGGACCTGAAGCGGATGAAGAAGGGCGCCGTGATCGTGGACGTGGCGGTGGACCAGGGCGGGTGCGTGGAGACGATCCGCGCCACCACGCACGAGAACCCCATCTACGAGATCGATGGCGTGATCCACTACGGCGTGGCCAACATGCCGGGCGGCGTGCCGCGCACCTCCACCCTGGCGCTCACCAACGCCACCTTCCCGTACGCGGCCCGCCTGGCGCGCCTCGGCTGGGAGGAAGCCTGCCGGCAGGACCGGGCGCTCGCGCTGGGACTCAACGTCGTTCGCGGGCAGGTGGTGTACGGGGGTGTGGCGGAGGCGTTCGGGCTGCCGCTGGTGGAGCTGAACAGCGTCCTCGGGTAAACAGCGGGGCTCACACAGAGACACGGAGGCACGGAGAAAGAACATCTTCTCTGTGCCTCCGTGTCTCTGTGTGAGCCTTCTTTTCACGGAACTGTGATGATCGTCCGCTTCCGCCGCCTCGCCAGCAATCCGGACCTCCCGCTCCCCGCGCGCCAGACGCAGGGCTCCGCCGGGTACGACGTGGCCTCGGCCGAGCCGGACTTCGTGATGGAGCCGGGGGAGCGCCGGCTGGTCGCCACGGGGCTGGAGATGGAGCTTCCGCACGACATCGAGTGCCAGGTGCGTCCCCGCTCCGGCCTCGCGCTGCGCCACGGCCTCACCCTCCCCAACACCCCCGCCACCATCGACCCGGACTACCGGGGCGAGCTGCGGGTGATCCTGTGGAACGCCGGCACCGAGCCGGTGCCCATCCCGCGCGGCACCCGCATCGCCCAACTGGTGTTCGCACGCTTCGAGACGCCGGCGGTGGAGGAGACCGGCGAGCTGAGCCCCACGGAGCGCGGAACGGAGGGATTCGGCTCGACTGGACGGTAGGCATGGGCCGTGCATGTGCCCGCCCGCGATGCGCGAGACCTGGATTCCGCCGGGTTGCGTGCGCCAGAGGGGGGGCGTAGCTTTTCGGGTTCACCTCACCCACCCGTTTTCAGGGTGCTACGCCTGCCCAGTCCGTCCCGCTCGCGCGCGCCGCGACGGGTGCACAGCCTCGGGAAGCAATGGCCTTCAGCTGGCTTAAGAAAGGGAACTTCATCCCGGTCAACGACATCGCCGTCGACCTGGGGACCGCGAATACGCTGGTGTACGTCAAGGGCGAGGGGATCGTCCTGAACGAGCCGTCGGTGGTGGCGGTGGAGAAGGCCACCAACAAGATCAAGGGGATCGGGCTGGAGGCCAAGCGCATGCTGGGGCGCACGCCCGAAGGCGTGACCGCCGTGCGCCCGCTCAAGGACGGCGTGATCGCGGACGTGGACGTAACGGAGATCATGCTCCGCTACTTCCTGGAGACGGTCACCTCCAAGCGCTTCCTGAAGCTGAAGCCCACCATGGTGGTGGGCGTTCCCTCCGGCATCACGGAGCTGGAGCGGCGGGCCGTGAGGTCCAGCGCCCACGCCGCCGGGGCCAAGGAAGTGTACATGGTGGCCGAGCCCATGGCCGCGGCCATCGGCGTGGGGCTGCCGGTGGAGACGCCCACGGGCAACATGGTGATCGACATCGGCGGCGGCACCACCGAGATCGCGGTGATCGCGCTGAGCGGCATCGTGTGCGACACCTCCATCCGGGTGGGCGGCGACGAGATCGACAACGCCATCGTCACCTTTCTGCGCAAGAACTACAACCTGATGATCGGCGAGGCCACGGCCGAGGCGGTCAAGATCCAGATCGGCTCCGCCTTCAGCACCGGCGAAGAGCGGGAGATGGACGTGAAGGGGCGCGACCTCGTCTCCGGCATCCCGAAGACGGTGCGCGTGCACTCGCAGGAGATCCGCGAGTGCATCCAGGAGCCCATCCAGGCCATCGTGGAGGCCGTGCGGCGGGCGCTGGAGATCACCCCGCCGGAGCTGGCCAGCGACATCGTGGACCGCGGGATCGTGATGACCGGGGGCGGGGCGCTGATCCGCGGGCTGGACGTGCTGATCCAGCGCGAGACCAACCTCCCCATCCACGTGGACGAAGAGCCGCTCACCTGCGTGGTGCGCGGCGCCGGGCGCATCCTGGACGACGTACAGAAGTACAGAGGAGTGTTGACGACGTGAGTCCATTCCGGCCCTACCTGAGAGGCGCGGGAGAGCGCGGGCGCAAGCGGGACCTGGGGATCGCCGCCGGGTTCACGGTGCTTGCGCTGCTGCTGTTCAACCTGCCCGACCCGTACCGCAACGGCCTGGCGACGGGGGTGCGCAACTCCGCCCTCCTCCCCGTGGTAGCGATGCAGGGCGGCGCGGCGGACCGCGCCGGGCGCTTCGGCGACGCCGCGTCGCTGCGCGCCGAGCGCGACTCGCTCGCCGCTTTCCTGGTGGGGCAGGCCACGCTCGCCCAGGAGAACCGCGAGCTGCGGGCGATGCTGGGCTTCCGCGAGCGCCTGGGCTACTCCTTCGTCCCGGCCGAGGCCGGGCGCGGGCGCGGCGTGGGGGCCACGGGCACGCTGCAGCTTTCCGTGGGCGCCCGCGACGGCGTGGGGCCGGCCGCGGCCATCGTGACCGCCGAGGGGCTGGTGGGGAGCGTGTGGCGGCTGAGCGACCGCTCGTCGGTGGGGATCGACTGGACGCACCCCGAGTTCGGGGTGAGCGTGATGACGCAGGACGGCGAGACGTACGGGATCGCCAAGCCCGGCAACGGCCCCCGGGGCGAGCGCATGCTGGCGCTTACGCCGGTGGCCTTCCACACCCAGCCGCCCAACGGGTCGCTGATCGTGACCTCGGGCGACGGCGGGCTGTACCCCCGCGGCATCCCGGTGGGCCGCGTGACGGGCGCCGGGCGCGCCGAGGGCGGGTGGCAGCGCGTGTACTACATCCGCCCCCTGGTGAGCCCCGCGCAGATGTCGCACGTGCTGATCCTGGGGCAGCCCACGCGGGCGAACACGGACCAGGACCTGGCGGCGGCGTGGGGCGTGAGCCTGAGCGCCGAGGTGCGGCGCGACTCCGCGCGCGCCGGGCAGGCCGTGTCGCCCGACGCGGCCACGCCCATGGCGCCCGCGCGGCCCCGGCCGGCCGCGCGCCGCCCGGCGCCCCGCCCGCAGCAGCGCCCCGCGATCGTGGACCCCACGCCGGAGCTTCCCGGGCGTGTGGTGGACCCGGGCGCGCCCCGCGTGCCGGAGGGGCTTCCGGCCCCGGCCAACCCCTGACGAGCGGCGGACGATTCGATGACGGAAGGTACGCGGTGGCAGTTCGTGGGGTTGATCGCGGCGCTGGTGATCCTCCATTTCGTGCTGCGGGTGGGGCTGGCCCTTGGCTTCTTCGTCCCCGACCTGCTCACGGTGGCGCTGCTGCTGGCGGCGCGGCGGATGCGCGCCGGGTGGGCCGCCGGGCTGGGGGTGCTCTTCGGAGTGCTGGACGGCGCGATGAACCCCTTCACCATGGGGGCGAGCGCGCTGGTGCTGGCGGTGCTCGGCTACCTGGCCGCCCGCTCGCGCGAGGTGCTGGCCGGCGACTCGCCGGTGCTCCTCCTCGCCTTCCTGGGGCTGGGGAAGTACCTGTTCGACGTATTCCTTTACGGGGTCCTCGTCTCCCGCGGCCTGGCGGGACCCGCTTCGGTGCTGTTCACCCTCTCGCCGCTGGCGGCTCTCTACGCCGCGGCGGCGGGGCTGGCGGCCGTAACCGTCTATCGCGCGCTGGTGTAGGGAGCCGTTTATGAGAAGGTACCGGGCGCTGCGGCTGGGAGACCCCCTCCTTTTCGCGCTGGTGGTGGGGATGGCGGTGTTCGGCATCGCCATGGTGTTCAGCGCGGGCGTGGTGGACGTGGGCTACACCCGCGCGCAGGGCGCGTGGCGCAACCAGATCATCTGGTTCTGCCTCTCGCTCCTGCTCGTGCCGCTCATCCTGCGCGTGCCCGTGGGGTGGCTGGAATGGGCGGCGCAGCCGGCGTACGCCCTGTCGCTCGTCCTGCTGCTGCTGGTGCCCATCATCGGCTCCGGCGGCGAGACGACGGGCGGCATCAAGAGCTGGATCGTGATCGGCCCGCTGCGCCTGCAGCCGGCCGAGCTCGCCAAGCTGGCCACGGCCATGATGCTGGCGCGCGTGCTGGGCGAATGGCGGGAGCCGCCGCGAACGCTGTGGGCGCTGTGGAAGCCCATCGTGGTGGTGATGGTGCCCATGGTGCTGGTGCTTGCGCAGCCGGACCTGGGCTCGGCGATGGTGTTCGGCTCCATCCTGGTGTGGTGCCTGTTCTGGGCCGGCACGCCGCTCATCACCATCTTCTTCCTGGTGAGCCCCGCGCTCTCGCTCTTCATATCGATCAACCCGATCATGTGGGGCGTGTACATCGTGGTGCTGCTGGTGATGCTGCTGTACCGCGACGCCTTCCTCTCGGAGAAGGCGTCCATCTGGCTGGCCAACGCGCTGGCGGGCGGCATCGCGCTCCCCATGTGGAACACGCTGAAGCCCTACCAGAAGAACCGCCTGCTGGTGTTCCTTGACCCGATGATCGACGCGCGGGGAGCGGGGTACAACCTGATCCAGTCGCGCGTGGCCATCGGCAGCGGGGGGCTGTGGGGGAAGGGCTTCCTGGGTGGCTCGCAGAAGCGCCTGGCCTTCCTCCCCGAGCAGCACACGGACTTCATCTTCGCCGTGGTGGGCGAGGAGACGGGGTTCATCGGGGTGCTGGCGGTGCTGGCCGGCTTCGGCCTCATCTTCTGGCGCCTGATCCGCGTGGCCGAGCGCTCGCGCGACCCGTTCGCCTCGCTGGTGCCCATCGGCCTGCTGGGAAGCTGGTTCGCCCACGTGCTGGTGAACGTGGGGATGACGGTGGGGATCATGCCCATCACCGGCATCCCGCTCCCCTTCATCTCGTACGGCGGCTCGTTCCTGCTGCTCAACATCGTCGCGATGGCGGTGGTGCAGCGAATAGCCGCGGAGACGGCGAGATAGCGAGTGCGTGAGTGCGTGGGTGCGTGAGTGCGTCGAACCGCAGCCAGCGCACTCACGCACTCACGCACTCACGCACTTCCTCTTCTTTCGATTTCAATGGCCTGGTTCCGCAAACCCAAGACTCGCCTCCAGGCGACCGACCGGCGCGACCTGCCCGGCGACGTGTGGGAGAAGTGCCCCGCCTGCGGCGACATCCTGTACCGCGAGAAGCTCAAGGAGAACTGGAACGTCTGCCCCACCTGCTCGCACCACCTGCGGCTTCCGGCCAACGGCTACGTGTCGCTGCTGATGGACGAGGGCACGTTCCGCGAGCGCGACAAGGACCTGCGCTCGGGCGACCCGCTCAAGTTCGTGGACCTGAAGCCGTACAAGGACCGCCTGGCCGCCGCCGAGCGCAAGAGCGCCCACGGCGAGGCCGTCATCACCGGCGAGGGGAAGCTTGACGACATTCCCGTCTCCATCGGGGTGATGGACTTCGCCTTCATCGGCGGCTCCATGGGGTCCGTCGTCGGGGAGAAGCTGGCGCGCGCGGGGCTGCGGGCGCTGGAGAAGGAGCAGCCGCTCATCATCGTCTCCGCGTCCGGCGGGGCGAGGATGATGGAAGGGATCTTTTCGCTGATGCAGATGGCGAAGACCTCGGCCGTGCTGGCGCAGATGGACGAGGCGGGGCTCCCCTACGTCTCCATCCTCACCGACCCCACCACGGGCGGCGTGACGGCGTCGTACGCCATGCTGGGCGACGCCAACCTGGCCGAGCCGGGGACGCTGATCGGCTTCGCGGGGCCGCGCGTGATCGAGCAGACGATCAAGCAGGAGCTTCCCGAGGGCTTCCAGCGCGCCGAGTTCCTGCTGGAGCACGGGATGCTTGACCGCATCGTGGACCGCCGCCGCATGAAGCGCGAGGTGTCTCGCCTGCTGCGCCACATGCTGGCCCTGCCGGCCGTGGAGGACTTCGCGCTGGACGCGGCCCCCGACGCGGCGTGACCAAGCCGGACGAGCCCGGGGCCTGGCTCTTCGCCCGGCCCACGGGCGGGATCCGCTGGGGGCTGGAACGAACGGAGGCGCTCCTCGCCGGTGTGGGTGATCCACACCGGCTTTTCCGTTCCCTCCACGTGGGCGGCACCAACGGCAAAGGCTCCGTAAGCGCGCTGTGCGAGGCCGCCCTGCGCGCATCGGGCCGCGCCACGGGCCTGTACACCTCGCCGCACCTAGTCTCCTTCGCCGAGCGCATCCGCATCGGCGGGCGGCCGGTGGAGCGCGAGCTGCTGCTGGCGTGCGAGGCGCGCCTGCGTCCCGCCATCGAGGAGTCCGGCGCCACCTTTTTCGAGGCCACCACGGCCATCGCGTTCCTGTGCTTCGCCGAGGCGGGGGTGGACACGGCGGTGGTGGAGGTGGGGCTCGGCGGGCGGCTGGACTCCACCAACGTGATCGCGCCCGCCGCGTGCGCCGTCACCAACATCGGCATCGATCACACGGAGTTCCTGGGCACCACGCCCGGCGAGATCGCGTGGGAGAAGGCCGGCATCTTCAAGCCCGGCGTCCCCGCCGTCACCGCCGAACGCGAGCCGCTCCCCCTGGGGGTGCTGCGCCGCCGCGCGGAGGAGGTGGGCGCTCCCTTTTACGCGCTGGACGACGTGGCGCGGGTGGAGGACGTGCGCGTGTCGCTGGAGGGAACGCGCTTCCGCCTGGCCTCCGCGCGCTGGGGCGAGCGGGACGTGCGCGTGCCCCTGCCGGGCGAGCACCAGGCGCGCAACGCCGCGCTGGCCGCGGAGCTGCTGGGCATCCTCCCGGACGATCTCCGCCCGGGGTGGGACGCGGTCGCGGACGGCTTCGCGGGGGTGCGCTGGCCCGGGCGCATGCAGGTGGAGGTGATCGACGGCCTCACCTGGATCTTCGACGTAGCCCACAACCCGGCGGGCGTGCGGTCCCTCGCCGCCACGCTGGACCAGCTCGACCTCCCGCGTCCGCGCGTGCTGCTGGCCGCCATCCTCTCGGACAAGGATTGGGAGGCCATGCTCCCCCCGCTCCTGGCCCGCGTGGACGCCGCCATCCTCACCATCGCCCCCACCGCCCCCGACTCCCGCCGCTGGGACCCGGAGGCGGTCGCGAGGTCGCTGGACGTGCCGGTGCGGGTGATCCCAGACTTCGCCGCGGCCCTGCAGCGCGCCACCACGATGGCGCCGTACGGCACCGTGCTGGTGACCGGCTCGGTGCACACGGTGGGCGACGCGCTCGAAGCACTGGGCTCGCACAGAGACACAGAGGCACAGAGATGAAGTGTCTCCGTGTCTCCGTGCCTCTGTGTGAGGCCATTCAGTTGACACCGCGGTGATCCCCGGCCCACCTTTGCGGCGGGGCTGTGTACTCGTCAATTCCTCCGGTACGAGATGACTGGAAAGAACGGCTGTGTGGTGATCGTCGGCTCCCAGTGGGGAGACGAGGGGAAGGGGAAGATCGTGGACGTTCTCGCCGAAGAGGTGGAGATCGTCGCGCGGTACCAGGGCGGCGCCAACGCCGGCCACACCGTGCACGTGGGCGAGGAGGAGTTCATCCTCCACCAGATCCCCTCGGGCATCCTGCACGCGGACCGGCGCTGCCTGCTGGGGAACGGCGTGGTGCTGGATCCCTTCCAGTTCTTCGAGGAGCTGGACAAGCTCACCGCCCGCGGCATCGACGCCGCCGCGCGCGTGGGGATCAGCGGGCGGGCGCACCTCCTCCTCTCGTACCACAAGCTCCTGGACCGCGCGGCCGAGCAGCGCCGCGGCGCCGGGAAGATCGGCACCACGGGGCGGGGGATCGGGCCGGCGTACGAGGACAAGGTGGCGCGCCAGGGCATCCGCGTGGCCGACCTGCGCGACGCCACCCGCGCCGAGGAGCGCCTGCGCGCCGCCGCCGCGCGCGTCAACGACCGCCTGTCGCTGCTGGACACGGACGAGCGCGTGGACGCCGACGCGCTGGTGGCGGAGGTGATGGGCATCCGCGAGCGCCTGCTTGGGATCATGGTGGATACGGGGCGCGTGATCCACGACGCCATCCGGGCGGGCGAGCGGGTGCTGCTGGAAGGGGCGCAGGGCGCGCTGCTGGACGTGGACCACGGCACCTACCCGTACGTAACCTCGTCCAACACCACGGCCGGCGGCGCCGCGCTGGGTGTGGGCGTGGGGCCCACGGCGGTGGCGGAGGTGTTCGGCGTGGTGAAGGCGTACACCACGCGCGTGGGCGAGGGCCCGCTCCCCACCGAGTTCCCGTCGCCCATGCAGGAGCAGATCCGCGAGCTGGGCGGCGAGTTCGGCGCGACCACGGGGCGCCCCCGGCGCTGCGGGTGGTTCGACGCGGTGGTGGTGAGGTACGCCGCGCGCGTCAACGGGCTCACCGGCCTGGCCGTCACCAAGCTGGACGTGCTGGACACCCTCCCCGAGCTGCAGATCGCGGTGCGGTACCGGGCGGGCGGGGAGTCGCTGGAAGACTTCCCGGGCGACCTGGGGCTGCTGGAAGAGGCGGAGCCGGAGTACGAGACGATGCAGGGGTGGCAGAGCTCCACGTCCGAGGCACGGCGCTGGGAGGATCTCCCCGCCGCGGCCCAGGCGTACCTGCGCCGCATCGAGGAGCTCACCGAGGTGCCGATCCGCTTCGTGTCCGTGGGCACGCGCCGTGACCAGATCATCCACGTGAGCCGCTGAAACAGCAGGACTCACACAGAGACACGGAGGAGTCTTTCTGAACGAAGACCTGCTGCGGCTGGTGAAGCCCTCGGTGCGCGCGATGGGGGCGTACACGCTGCGCCCGTACGAGCCGCGCATCAAGCTCAACCAGAACGAGAACCCCTGGGACGTTCCGGACGAGGTGAAGGCGCGCATCGCCTCCATCCTCGCGGACCGGCCATGGAACCGGTACCCGCCGTTCGTGGCCTCCAGCTTCATCGGGGCGGTGAGCGAGGCCACCGGGTGGCCGGCCGAGGGGATCCTGGTGGCGAACGGCTCCAACGAGCTGATCCAGTCCACGCTGGCTGTGGTGGTAGGGCCGGGGACCCGCGTGGTCATCCCGGAGCCCACCTTCACGCTGTACCGGCTGATGACGGAGGTGAACGGGGGTGAGGTGGTGTCCGTGCCGCTCACGGCGGAGCTGCGGTTCGACGTGGACGCCATCATCCGCGCGGCGAGGGAGAGCCGCGCGGCCGTTGTCGTGCTCTGCACCCCCAACAATCCCACGGGCGCGGCGCTCTCGCTGGACGAGATCTCGCACATCCACGACGAGAGCGAGGGGCTGATTCTCGTGGACCAGGCGTACGTGGAGTTCGGCGGGGCGGACGCCATCCCGCTGCTGCGCGGGCACGAGCGGCTGGTGGTGCTGCGCACCTTCAGCAAGGCGATGGCGATGGCGGGGCTGCGCGCCGGCTACATGCTGGCGGACTCGGTGCTGGCGGCCGAGGTGAACAAGGCCAAGCTCCCCTACAACATCAACTTCTTCACCGAGGTGGCCGCCGCCGAGGTGCTGCGCGCGCGGCACCTGCTGGAGCCCGGCGTGGCGAAGCTGCGCGAGGAGCGCGACCGGATGATCGCCGCGATGGGCGAGATCCCGGGCCTGCGTGTCTTCCCCAGCGACGCCAACTTCTGGACCTTCCGCGTGGAGTCGCCGCGCGTCACTCACAAGGAGCTCTTCCAGCGGCTGCTGGACGAGCACGGCATCCTGATCCGCGACGTGAGCGGATACCCGATGCTGGAGCGCTGCCTGCGCGCCAACGTGGGCACGCCGGAGGAGAACGACGAGCTGCTGGGCGCCGTGCGCGCCATCATGGAGGAGGCGCGATGAGCCGGGTGGGAACGCGCGAGCGCAGCACTCGCGAGACGCAGATCCGCGTGCGGGTGGATCTGGACGGCACCGGCAAGGCCGAAGTGGCCACGGGGGTCGGCTTCTTCGATCACATGCTGGACGCCCTGGCCCGCCACGGCATGTTCGACCTGGCCGTGCAGTGCACGGGCGACCTGCACATCGACGCGCACCACACCGTGGAGGACGTGGGGATCGCGCTCGGCGGCGCCTTCCTGGACGCGCTGGGGGACAAGAAGGGGATCGTGCGCTACGCCGACGCCGCCGTGCCGCTGGACGAGGCGCTGGTGCGCGCGGTGGTGGACGTGTCCGGCCGCCCCTTCCTCCACTTCCAGGTGCCGCTCCCGGCGGACCAGCCCCGCATCGGGGACTTCGACGCGGCGCTCTCGGCCGAGTTCTGGCGCGGCTTCGCCATGGAGTCGCGGCTGACGATGCACCTGGACGGCATCCGCGGCGACAACGCGCACCACATCGTGGAGGCGACGTTCAAGGCCGCCGCCCGCGCGCTGGACGCGGCCACGCGCCTGGACCCCCGCCGCGAGGGCGAGGTGCCCTCCACCAAGGGGGCGCTGTGAAGGTGGTGGTGCTCGACTATGGGGCGGGGAACCTGCGCTCCGTGGCCCGCGCCTTCGAGCACCAGGGCGCCGAGGTGACGCTCACCTCCGATCCCGCCGTGGCGCGCGGGGCGGACCGCCTGGTCCTTCCGGGCCAGGGGCACTTCGGGCAGTGCATGACGCGGCTGGAGGAGAGCGGCCTGGCGGACGCGGTTCGCGAGTTCATCGCCGCCGAGCGGCCCTTTCTGGGCGTTTGCGTGGGGATGCAACTGATCTACGACGCCAGCGAAGAGGCGCCGGGCGTCGCGGGGCTGGGCCTCATCCCCGGCACCGTGAAGCGCCTGCGCACCGACCTCCCCCTGCCGCACGTGGGTTGGAACTCGGTGGAGTTCGTGCGCGCCGCGGAGAGCGACCCGGTTCTTGAAGGCGTCGCCGGGCCCAAGGCGCGCTACTTCTACCACGTTCACTCCTACGGGATGCTGGACGCGGACGGAGAGCACGTGCTGGGGCGCTGCACCTACGACGACGCCTTCGCCTCCATTGTGCGGCGCGGGAACGTGTGGGGTATCCAGTTCCATCCCGAAAAGAGCCAGGAGGATGGGCTCCGTATCCTGGGCAATTTCGCGCGGCTATGATCTCTGTGCCTCCCCGTGATTCCGAATCTGGTTGAATCGAGTGGGTGCCGGATCCGCCGGGCAGGGCCGAGCAGGAGCGAATAAATTCGCCGCTGCAACCACGCGAAGTGCCCCTGCGGGCACTGTGTTCTTCGAGCATAGCCGCGGGGACAGTCCGCGAAGGCGGACTTCGCGTAGGTCCAGCGGCGAATTTATTCGTTCCTGGAGAAGCGCACGCAACACGGCGACTCACCCCGTTCCTTTGTGAGCCGCTGTTCTTCCCGGAAGATGAGATGAGCGAGTTCTTCAAGGGCCACGGCCTCGGCAACGACTACATCGCGCTGGAGATGGACGGGCTCCCGTTCGGCCTGACGCCCCCGGCGGTGCGGCTGGTGTGCGACCGGCATACGGGGGTGGGGTCGGACGGCATCCTGGGGCGCACCGGGTCCGCCGTGGCCGACTTCGGGCTGCGCATCTTCAACCCGGACGGCAGCGAGGCGGAGAAGAGCGGCAACGGGCTGCGCATCTTCGCCGCGTACCTGCTGGGGCGCGGCGAGGTGCAGGTGGGTGTGCCCTTCACCGTGGAGACGCCCGGCGGGATCGTGGGGATGACCGTGGTGGGCGACATGGGCGGCGGGGTGCTGATGGTGGAGGCGGAGATGGGAGTCGCCTCCTTTCGCAGCGCGGACGTGGGGCTGGACGGGCCCGACCGCGAGGTGGACAACGAGGCGCTGGAGCTTGAGGCGGGCGACGCGGTGCTCATCAACACCGTCTCCATCGGCAACCCGCACTGCGTGGTGTTCGTGGACGAGGTGGACGTGGAGGACCTCCGCCGCCGTGCGCCGCAGCTCTCCACCCACCCGGCCTTCGCGCGGGGCACCAACGTGCAGTTCGCCGTGCCCGTGGAGCCGGGCGCCGTGGAGGCGTGGGTGTGGGAGCGCGGGGCGGGGGAGACGCGCGCATCCGGCTCCAGCGCGTGCGCCGTGGCCGCCGCCGCCGTGCGCCGCGGCATGGTGAGCGAGCGGCGCGTGGAGGTGAGGATGCCCGGCGGCGTGCTTCACGTGGAGGTGCGCGACGACTTCGCGCTGATGCTGCGGGGGCCGGTGGAGGGCGTGTACCGCGGCGTACTCTCGGAGGGGATGCTCGCGCGCCTCGGGGAGCTGTCGTGGCACTAGCCAAGCGCATCATCCCCTGCCTGGACGTGCGCGACGGGCGCGTGGTGAAGGGGATCCAGTTCGAGGGGCTGCGCGACGCGGGGGACCCCGTGGAGCAGGCGATGAGATACGACGCCGAGCGCGCGGACGAGCTCTGCTTCCTGGACATCACCGCGTCGCACGAGGGGCGCGCGTCGATGCTGGACGCCATCCGCCGCACGGCCGAGTCCATCTTCATCCCCTTCACCGTGGGCGGCGGCGTGAGGTCCGTGGACGACTTCGTGGCCATCCTCGGCGCCGGCGCGGACAAGGTGTCGGTGAACACTGCCGCGCTCGACGACCCGGAGCTGGTAGCGCGGGCGGCGGCGCACTTCGGCTCGCAGTGCGTGCTGGTCGCGATCGACGCGCGCACCTCCGGCACGGAGAGCGGCTACGAGGTGTTCACCCACGGCGGGCGCCGCGCGGCGGGGGTGGACGCGGTGGAGTGGGCGCGGCGCGTGGAGGCGCTGGGCGCCGGCGAGATCCTCCTTACCTCCATGGACCGCGACGGCACGCGCGACGGCTACGACCTGGAGCTGCTGCGCGCGGTGAGCGGGGCGGTGCGGATTCCCGTGATCGCGTCCGGGGGCGCGGGGGCGCTGGAGCACCTGGACGCGGGGCTGGCGGCGGGGGCGCACGCGGTGCTGGCGGCCTCCATCTTCCACTTCGGTGAGTACACGCTTGCCGAGGCGCGGCGGTACCTGGCGGCGCGCGGGCACGCAGTTCGCGAATAGCGCACGCGCGCTGCCACGAACCTTGCAGGAGCGCCGCCGTGCCGCCTGCGCGGAGGGCGCAAGTCCGACATTCGCGGCCCCCCGGGGCCGCTCATCGAAGGAGATTGCCGTGACGGAAACGAGATCGTTGTGGAAGGGCACCGGCGCCGCTCTCCTGGTGGCTGCGCTGGCCGCGTGCGGCGGGGACAGCGGCGGAGAGGCGGGGAAGGGAGAGGCCAAGGGCGCCGCGCCCGCCGCGGGCGCAACGCCGGCGGGAACCCCGGCGGCGAACGCCCCCGCGGCGCAGCCGACGGCGTTCAAGTTCGGCAACACCGCGGCGCAGGCCACGCAGTGCCAGCAGCAGCGGCAGCAGAAGCTGGACCAGGCGGCGCAGGCGCTCACCGCCGATTCCACGGCCAAGCGCCCGGGCGCGGGGAAGAACCCGCTCTTCGCCAAGGAGCAGAAGTGGTACCCGCAGATGCCGGCCTTCAAGGACGGCTCCATCCTCCCGTGCAACCGGGTGGTGGTGTACTACGGCAACCCCGCCTCCAAGCGGATGGGCGCGCTCGGCGAGTTCCCGCGGGCGGAGATGCTTTCGCGCCTGCAGCGCCAGGCGAACGCGTGGAAGGAAGCCGATCCCACCACGCCGGTGGTCCCGGGCCTTCACCTGATCGCCGTGGTGGCGCAGGGTGATCCCGGCCCGTCCGGCAAGTACCGCACGCAGATCCGCGACGCGGTGGTGGACTCCATCCACAAGATGGCGCAGTCCATCAACGGCATCCTGTTCGTGGACGTGCAGGTGGGCACCGACGACATCCGCAGCATCATGCCGCGCTTCGACTCCATCCTGAAGCAGCCGGACGTGCACTTCGCGGTGGACCCGGAGTTCTACATGCGCGGCGGCACGCGCCCCGGCGCCAAGATCGGGACGATGTACGCGGCCGACATCAACTGGGTGATGGACCGCCTCACCAAGATCGTGCAGGAGAACAACTTGCCGCCCAAGCTGCTCATCATCCACCGCTTCACGCGCGGGATGGTGCCGGACGTGCAGAACGTGAAGCTGCGCCCCGAGGTGCAACTGGTGATGCACATGGACGGCTGGGGCGCGCCCTGGCTGAAGTACGACTCGTACCGCGACTACATCGTGCGGCACCCGGCGCAGTACACGGGGTGGAAGAACTTCTACCACAACGACACCAAGAAGGGCGACCCGCTCACCACGCCGCGGGACCTCCTGCAGCTCTGGCCGGAGCCGCTGTACATCCAGTACCAGTAAGTAGGCTCACACAGAGACACAGAGGCACAGAGAAAGATGCTTTTTCTCTGTGCCTCTGTGTCTCTGTGTCTCTGTGTGAGATTATCTTTTGAGGAGTGTGCTCACCGCGGCGTCGAGCTGGGTGTCACGGCCGAGGTAGCTTTCGCCGATGGCGCGCTGAGAGCGGACGTCCACGGGGCGGGGGTTGAGCTCCATGTTCTGGCCGCGGTTGTCGGTGATGCGCGCGCGCGGGAGGCGCACCACGGAGCCGTCCACCAGCGGGACGTTCCAGGTGAAGACGATCCAGCCGGCCGTGGGCTCGCCCACCACCTGGCCCAGGCCCAGCGTGCGGTAGCCCTCGGTGAAGTCTTCCGCGTCCGACAGGGAGTGGCGGTTGACGACCAGGACGGTGGGGCGCTCCAGCGCGCGCTGGCCGAGCTGGCCGCGGGCGGGGGCGGAGCGCATCCCGCGCGGCTGCATGGTGAGGTACGGGCGGCGCGCGAACACGTCCGTGGCGTAGACGTTCACGAAGCCGCCGTTGTTGTTGCGCAGGTCGATCACCACGCCCTCGCGGCCGTGGTTCTCCGCGTCCAGGTCCACGTAGAGCTGCGAGAGCGAGCCCTCGCTCATGTCGAACATGTGCACGTACCCCAGGCGCCCGCCGCTCACGCGCTCCACGTAGCGCCGGCTCCCCTCCACCCACTCGCGGTACAGCAGCCCCTTCTCCGTCGCCGCGTTCACGGGGCGCACCACCACGTCGCGCTCGGCGCCGCCCGATGACGCCACCCGCAGCACCGTGCGCCGCCCGGTGCGGAAGGCGAGGAGCTGGTCCAGGTTGGTGCGCGGGGTGATGGCCACGCCCTCCACCCGCAGCAGCACGTCGCCGGGGCGGATGCCGCCCGCCACGTCGGCGGGGCCCAGCGGCACCACCTCCGACACGCGCAGCCGGCCGGAGCGCTCGTACTCCGCGGCGTCCCAGAAGAGGCCGAGACGGCCGGTGGACGGCGGGTTGGACCCGCCGGGCGCGCTCACGCCCAGGTGCGACGCGTTCAGCTCGCCGGCCATCAACTGGAGCACGCGGCGCATCTCGTCCGGGGTGCGGGCGCCGGACACGTGGGGCGCGTACCGGGCGTGCACCGCGTTCCAGTCCGCGCCGTGGAAGCGCTCGTCGTAGAAGTGGTCGCGCAGGTAGCTCCACGCCTGCTCGAACACCGCCATCTTCTCCCGCGCGAAGTCCACCTCCATCTCCGCCGCCACGGGCACCGGCCGCACGGCGCGGCTCTCCACCGTTACGGACTGGATGCGCCCCGCGTCCAGGTAGTAGATCTCCTTTCCATCCGGCGACCAGTGCGCGTCGCCCTTGGGGCCGGGTGTGGAGGTGATCTGCCGCGCCACCGGCTCGTCGCGCGCCAGCTCGTCCAGCGGAAAGAGGTAGAGGTTCTGCTGCCCCGCCGCGCCCGCGATCAGCAGCACCTGCTTGCCGTCCGGGCTGATCGCCTGGTACCCCACGTCCACCGCCACCGGCAGGAGCGAGAGGCGGCGGCGGATCTCGTCGAACACGATGCGGCGGCCGCGCGCCGGCGCCGCCGCGGAGTCCTGCCGCGTGCGGGCGGCGGTGTCGGCCGGGGGCGTGGGGTTGCGCGGGTTCTCCTGCTGGAAGAGGTCGCGGAACTGGTCCTCGCGGAAGCGCGGCGTGCGCGGCACCAGGTCCACGCGCGCGAGCTGGAAGCGCTCGGTGCGCTGGCCGCTCTCGAACAGGAGATAGCTGCCGTCCGGGCTCCACGAGATGGTGCCGCCCGTGGACGAGTTGGCCAGGAACGACACGGGGCGGCTGGGACCCCCCGCCGCCGGCACCACGTGCACGTTGCGGAACAGCCGGTCCCCCGTGGCCGAGTACGCGATCCACTCCCCGTCCGGCGACCAGGCGATGGAGCGGTCGGAGGTGAGCGGCGCCCGCTCCAGCGCCGCCGTCGCCAGCGCGCGCTCGCGGCGCGAGGCCAGCTCCATCACGCGCAGCTCCGTGCCCCCGCGCACGAACGCCAGCGACCTGCCGTCCGGCGAGAAGCGCGGCGAGTGGTCGCCCGCCGCCGAGCGGGTGAGCCGCGTCTCCGCGCGCGTGCCGAAGTCGTACAGGTAGATGGACGAGGCGCCGTCGCGCAGCGACACGTAGGCCAGGCGGCGGCTGTCCGGCGCCCAGGTGACCTGCGACTCCACCTCGGGCGTGGTGGTCACGCGCGGCACGTCGCCGCCGTCGCGGCTGGCGGCGGAGAACACCTCGCCGCGCACGATGAACGCTACCTTCTTCCCGTCGGGCGACAGCGCGAGCTCCTGGATGCCGTCGTTGAGCACCAGGCGCTCGGTGGCGGGCCCGGCCGGGGTGCCGCGGCGCACGATAGGCACCTCGGCCGCGCGCCCGCTCGCCAGGTCCAGCGTCCACACGCGGAAGTCGCGCTCAAAGACGATGGTGCGCCCGTCCGCGGACACGCTGGGCCACAGCACGCGCCCGTCGCGGAACCGCGTGAGCTGCCGGGGCGCGCCGCCCAGCGGGTGCGCCCACAGGTTCTGCGCCCCGCCGCGGTCCGATGCGAAGTACAGCGTGCGCCCGTCCGGGCTCCACGAGGGCCACAGCTCCCGCGCGCCGCCCTGCGTCACCTGCTGGTAGCGCGGCGGCGCCGAGCCGCTGGCGGGCCTCACCAGCCAGATCTCCGACTGGTCGATGTGGCTGCTCCCCAGCCGCCACCACTGGGCGGACGAGATGCCGCGCGCCGTGATGGCCAGCACCGAGTCGCCGGGGGCGGGGGACGCAAAGAACTCGTTGGCGTACCTGTCCGCGGCCACGCGCATGGGGGTGCCGCCGGACGCGCTCACGCGGTACACGTCGTTCATCCCCGCCACGTCGCGGCTGGTGCTGGTGAAGAACAGCCAGCGCCCGTCGCGCGACCAGCCGTCGAGCTGGTCGTTGGCGTCGTCCCAGGTGATGCGGCTCACGTCGCCCGAGGCGAAATCGAGCACGTAGATGTCGCCGTTCCCGGTGCGCGTGGAAATGAACGCCACCCGCTTGCCATCCGGCGAGTACACGGGCCGCGACTCCGTGGCCGGGTGCGACACCAGGAGCCGCGCCTCGCCGCCCTGCGCGGGCACCGTCCAGATGTCGCCCCCGGACGCGAACGCGATCTCCCGCCCGTCGGGCGAAAGGGAGGGCTCGGCGAACGACGGGCTCGGCGCGGTCTGCGCGTTCGACGAGAAAAGGAGCGCGGCGAGCAGGAAAGGAAGTCTCATGAGAGGAAGAGCCGGGGGTTTCCAGTAAGCACTTCGGGCAGGGTACAACGGCGCGGCGGGGTTCTGCAAGGAAGAGGCACAGAGAAGATGTTCTTCCTCTGTGCCTCCGTGTCTCTGGGTGAGCCCCGTGTCTTACGTCCGCACCCGGAACATCAGAATGATCCCCGCGACCAGGAACAGCACGTTCGGCCCCCACGCCGCGATCACGGGATCCACCGCGCCGCTGCTGCCCAGCGCCTTCCCCACGCGGAAGAGGAGGAGGTAGATGATGGTGACCCCCAGCGACACGCCCACGCCATACGCCGTGCCGCCGCGCTGCGACGAAGTCACCAGCGGAGCGCCGAAGATGATGATGATGATGACCGCCACGGGGATGGCGATCTTTTGCCCGCGCTCCACGCGCAGCGGGTTGGCGTCGCCGCCCGAGCGCTCGATGGCGCCGATGAAGCGCGACATCTCCGCGTAGCGCATCTGCTCCGGCTCCTTGGGCTCGCCCAGGAAGTCTTCCGGCTCCTCCACCAGCCCGGGGACGCGCAGCGAGTCGAAGCGCGCCGTCACCTCGCGGCCGTCCGTGTGCAGGATGCGCGTGTAGCCCTGGTACAGCTTCCACCCGCCGCGCTTGGTCCAGGCGGCGCGCTGGGCCATGCGGTGGATGCCGGGCTGCCCGCGCGCCGCGTTGCGCTCAAGCACCACCTGGTTCATCTCGCCGCCCGTGGGGTCCAGCCGGCGGGCGGTGAGCACCCCCTCGCGCTCCGTCTGGTACACGAAGCTCAGGCGCGGGCCCTTGGACGACGAGGTCTGCTCGCCCAGCAGCACCGCGCGCTTCCCCAGCGTGATGGGCACCAGCTCGCTGAGCCCGAAGGCGCCCGCCACCAGCAGCAGCCCCAGCACCAGGATGGGGAAGAAGAGGCGGTAGAAGGAGATCCCCCCGGCCTTGGCGGCGGTGATCTCCTGGTGCCGCGTCATCCCGCCGATGGTGAAGACGGTGGCCACCAGCGCCGCGATGGGAAAGCCGTACAGCACGAACAGGGGAAACTGGTAGACGTACGCCATGAACAGCCGCCCGCCCGTGACCCCCCGGTCGATGTACTTGTCGATGTTGTCGGTGATGTCGCCGATGATGAAGAGGAGCGGGAGCCCCAGCACCAGCATGAAAAAGGTGGCCAGGAACTGGCGGGCGACGTAGCGCGAAAGGATGCTCACGCGCTGGCCCCCCGCCCCGTGAGCCCGCGCAGCGCCTGCGCGATCCCTTCCCACGCGCTGGTGCGCCCCGTGGCCGACTCGCGCCCCGTGGTCGCCAGCCCCGCGACCCCCACCACGGCCATCACTGCGTTCACCACCCACATCGCGATCCACGGCTTCACGAAGCCGCGCCCGGCCAGCGACTCGCCGCCGATCAGCCCCACGTAGTACACGGAGAAGATCACCATGCTGGTGGCGATCACCATCCCGATCCCCCCGCCGCCGAACCTCAGCGCCAGCGGCACCCCCACCAGCACGAAGACCAGCGAGGCCACGGCGATGGAGTACTTCTTGTGGATCTCCACCTGGTAGTCGCTGATCTCGCGCTCCAGGTCCGCCGCGCGGCGGCGGGAGGCCTGCAGCTCGTCGGCCGTGCGGCGCGCCCGCTCGCGCGCGTCGCCCGCCTCCGCCGGGATGATCCCGGAGCTGGGCGCAACCTTGGGTGGCGTGCGCCTGGCGCCGGGGAGGGAGAGCGCCAGGTCGCGCGTGGCGATCTCGCGGGCGCGCTTGAGCGAGGCCTGCTGCTCGCGCTTCACCGTGTCCACGTGCGCCGCCAGCATGCCGATGCTCATCTCGCGGTCGCTGCGGTAGCCGGCGCCGCCCGCACCGTCCGCCTGCAGCAGGTTGCCCACGCCGGGGATGCCGAAGCGCTGCTCCTGGAAGTCGATGCGGCGGAACACCCTGGGGTCGTCCAGCGACACCTCGCGCATGTGGCCGTTGAACAGCCTCATCACCAGGTCCGTCTGCGCGCGGTTGAAGAGGGCGCGCCCGGAGTCCGCGTAAATGGTCCTCACCATCGACGGGTTGGTGACGTCGTAGATGGAGACGTCCCACAGCCGGTTGGTGCCGGGCTCGATGCGGGCGGCGCGCATGTAGAACACCTGCCCCGTGGCGTTGGAGGGGGCGATGCGGTTGAGCGTCTGCGGGGCCAGGATCAGCGTGGGCGTCTTGCGCGCGATGTCCAGGTAGAGCTGGCTCCAGCGGAAGTTGGACTCGGGGAGCACCCGGTCGTTGAACCACACCATGACCCCGGTGACGACCCCGGCCGCCACCAGCAGCGGCACCAGCAGGCGGCGCAGGTCCACCCCGCTGGCCTTCAGCGCCATGCTCTCGTTCTCGGCGGTGAAGGTGGAGAAGGTGTAGAGCACCGCCACCAGCACCGCCATGGGAAAGGTGAGCGCCACCGCCGCGGGAAGCGCCAGCACGAAGAACTCCAGGATCACCCCCAGCGGCAGCCCCTTTCCGGCCAGCTCCGCGAGGCGCTTGGCGAGCGTGTTGATCAAAACCACGCCGGTAAGCGCCACGAAGGCGAAGAAGAAGGGCCCCAGGTGCGCCCGGAGCAAGTATCGGGTCAGGATTCGCATCGTTTTATCACAAGGACTTGCCGCCTTTTGCGGGCTTCTCTAACATACCCCACGCGACAGGTTGCTTCAACCGGCCCGCTCCCTCCACACCATTATCGTCCCGTGAACGCCCACCGCCGCCGCCTGCGTCCCTTCTGCGCCCTTACGTTTGCCGCCCTCGCCGCGTGCGAGGCCCAGGCCCCGCCGCCGCGCGCGTTCGACGCGAAGCTGGCGTGGGGGCACCTGGGGGAGCAGGTGGCGTTCGGGCCGCGGGTGGCCGGGCTGCCGCCGCACGGGCGCCAGCGGGCGTGGATGAAGAGCCAGCTCGGCTTTCGCGCGGATACTCTCGTCGTGCAGGAGTTCGGCGAGGCCAAGCGGCGCCACGCCAACTACTTCGCGCGCTGGCGCCCCGGCGCGGCCGAGCGCGTGCTGCTGGTGACGCACTGGGACTCGCCCCAGTACGCCACGCGCGACCCGGAAGACCACCTGCGCCGCCGCCCCGTTCCCGGCGCAAACGAGGGCGCGTCCGGCACCGCGGTGCTCATGGAGCTCGCGCAGATCCTCAACGAGACGCCGCCGGCCGTGGGGGTGGACATCCTCTTCACCGACGGGCTGGAGGGCGGCCTGGGCGCGCGCCACTTCGCCGCAAACCTCCCGGCGGGCTACCGGCCGCGCTGGGCCGTGTACGTGGACCGCGTGGGCGACGCCGACCTGCGCATCCCCATGGAAGCCTCGTCCGCCCAGGCCGCGCCCGCGGCGGTGAAGCGCGTGTGGGCCGCGGCCCGTGCCGCGGGGATGGACTCCGTGTTCCTGACGCGCACCGGCGCCGCGCTCCCCGGCGACCACCAGGTGCTCAACGGGGCGGGGATCCCCACCGCCGCGGTGATGGACCCCGACTATGGGCGCGAGAACGAGCTGTGGCGCACCGTGGACGACCACCTCCCCGCCGTGCGCCGCGAGAGCCTGGGCGCGGTGGGCGCCGTGCTCGCCGCCCTGGTGTACGCGGAGAAGCCGTGAGCGCCACGCCGCAGGAGCGGCTCGCGCTGGGCGTGGTGGCGCTCCTCCTGGCCACCGGCGCTGCCGCGCGCACCCTGCGCCCCGCGCCCGCCCCCGCCGCCTGGAGCGCCGCGGAAGAGGCGGAGGCCGGCTCCCGCCTGCGCGCCGCCACCAGCGACAGCGTGAAGCGCGCGGGCCTGCGCTCCCGCCCGCTGGCCCCCGGCGAGCGCCTGGACCCGGCCACCGCCCCCGCCGACGAGCTGCAGCGCCTGCCCCGCGTGGGCCCCGCGCTGGCCGAGCGCATCGTCGCCTGGCGCACCACGCACCGCCCGTTCCGCACCCTGGCGGACCTTGACTCGGTGCCCGGCGTGGGCCCCACGCTCCTGGCGGGGATCGCCCCGCATCTCACCCTCGCGCCGGCGCCCGCGCGCGTGGCCTCCGCGGGTCCGCCGTCGGGGGGCGCCGCGACGGGGAGAGCGGCCGAACGGCCGCCGGAACCCGCCGGCCCCATCGACCTGAACGCCGCGACACCCGCCGAGCTGGACGCGCTGCCGGGGATCGGGCCGGCGCTGGCGGCGCGGGTGGTGGAGTGGAGGGCGCAGAAGGGCCGGTTCCGCTCGCTGGACGACCTGGAGGCGGTGCCGGGGATCGGTCCGGCGCTGGTGGGGCGGCTGCGGGGGAGGGCAGTGGCTACCCCTTGACACCGCACGCGCTTACCCCGCACCTTTCGACCCATACCCATCCAGAATGCGCCGCCCCGGAGGTTCCCCACGGGCGGCGCGTCTTTCCCCACCGAGGGCCCATGGCAGTATCCGCCCCCGCTGCTGACCGCATCGGCGAGCAGCTCGTACGCGAAAGCCTGATCAACCAGGAGCAGCTCTCGCGAGCCCTGGACGACGCGCGTGCCAACGGGACGCGCGTCGGCTTTTCGCTGGTGAAGCTCGGCTTCCTCGCCGAGCAGGACCTGGTGCGCGCCCTGGCGCGGCAGCACCGCGTGCCGGCGGTGGACCTGGAGCGGGTGAAGCTGGATCCCAAGATCCTCAAGCTGATCCCCACCGAGATCGCGACCAAGCACCAGGTGCTGCCGCTGCGCCGGGTGGGGCGCACCCTTACCGTGGCGATGTCCAACCCCACGGACCTGGGGGTGATCGACGACCTCAAGTTCATCACCCGGCTGGACATCGAGCCCGTCATCGCGGGGGACTTCACCCTCAAGAAGACGATCGACCGCGAGTACGAGCAGTCCGACGAGCGGATCAACGACCTCCTCAAGCAGATGGAGTCCGACGACATCGAAGTCGTCGAGGACCGCGAGGAGGAGATGTCCGCCGTGGCGCTGGCGGCGGCGGTGGACGAGGCACCGGTCGTCAAGCTGATCAACGGCATCCTCACCGATGCGGTGCAAAAGGGAGCGTCGGACATCCACTTCGAGTGCTACGAGAAGGACATCCGCGTCCGCTACCGCATCGACGGAGTGCTGCAGGAGATCATGCGGCCGCCCATGAAGATGAAGGCGGCGCTCATCTCGCGCTTCAAGATCCTGTCGGACCTCAACATCGCCGAGCGGCGCGTGCCGCAGGACGGGCGCCTCAAGCTGCGCCTGGGGAAGCGCGTGATCGACTTCCGCGTGTCCACGCTGCCCACGCTCTTCGGCGAGAAGATCGTGCTCCGCATCCTGGACAAGGGCAACCTGACGCTCGACCTCGAGAAGTTCGGGATGGAGCCCAAGGCGGAGCAGGACTTCATGGCGGCGATCATGAACCCGTACGGCATGGTGCTGGTGACCGGCCCCACGGGCTCCGGAAAGACGACGACGCTGTACAGCGCCCTTTCCAAGATCAACACGCACGAAGTCAACATCATGACCGCCGAGGACCCGGTCGAGTACAACCTGCACGGGATCAACCAGGTGCAGGTGCGCACGGACATCGGGATGACCTTCGCGGCGGCGCTCAAGGCGTTCCTGCGCCAGGACCCCAACATCATCATGGTGGGCGAGATCCGCGACCTGGAGACCGGCAGCATCGGGATCAAGGCCGCGCTCACGGGCCACCTGGTGCTCTCCACGCTCCACACCAACGACGCCCCCTCCACCATCACCCGTATGGTGGACATGGGGATCGAGCCGTTCAACGTGGCCTCCGCCGTCAACCTGATCACGGCGCAGCGCCTGGTGCGCCGCATCTGCAGCGGCTGCAAGGAGGCCGTGGTGTACCCCGACGAGTACATGCGCGCCGCGGGCATCCCGCCCGAGCAGGCCGCCACCATGACCTTCTACCGGGGCAAGGGCTGCGACGCCTGCAACGGCTCCGGCTACAAGGGCCGCCAGGGCCTGTACGAGGTGATGGCGATGTCGCCCGCGCTGCGCCGGATGATCCTGCAGGAAGCCTCCACGGCCGACCTCCAGGCCCAGGCCGTCTCCGAGGGGATGCTCACCCTGCGCATGGACGGGATGCAAAAGGTTGCGCGGGGGATCACGACGATGGAGGAAGTGCTCAAGGAGACCGCGGGGTGAGGAGGGGAAGTGCGTGAGTGCGTTGGTGCGTGAGTGCGTTAACAACGGTTCAGCGCACTCACGCACTCACGCACTCACGCACTTCGTTCCCCCGGCACGATAGTTGGTTACGTACCCCCCTCAAACCGCGTAAATCGCGCAGCGACACGCATCCGGGCCGCGTGCTCCGCGGCATCTTGCAAGGGACCTTGCAGGGTGCACGGACCGGCCTCGCGCGCCGCCGCCCGCAGTCCTTCTCTTCCGCGTTACCGCAGGAGCCCGATGAGCGTCGCCACCGAAGCCGCCCGCACCACCATCAACCTCCGCTCCCTGCTGGAGGAGATGATCGAGCGCGGCGCATCCGATCTTCACATCACGGCCGGAGAGCGCCCCAAGCTGCGCGTGGACGGGCACATCACCGACAGCTCCACCGACTTCATCCTCACGCCCAAGGACACGCTCCAGCTCACCTACTCCATCCTCACCGAGAACCAGAAGAAGCGGTTCGAGACCGAGGACGAGCTGGACTTCTCCTTTGGCATCCAGAACCTGGCGCGCTTCCGCGGCAACGTGTACCGCCAGCGCGGGTGCGTGGCGCTGGCCATCCGGCAGATCCCGTTCAAGATCCTCACCTTCGAGGACCTGCGCCTTCCGCCGGTGGTGAAGAGCCTTTCCGAGCGTCCGCGCGGGCTGGTGCTGGTGACGGGGCCCACCGGCTCCGGCAAGAGCACCACGCTGGCCGCCATGCTCGACAAGATCAACAAGGAGCGGCGCGGCCACATCCTCACCATCGAGGACCCGATCGAGTTCATCCACCGCCACCAGGGGTGCATGGTGAACCAGCGCGAGGTGGGGGCGGACACGCAGAGCTTCTCCCGCGCGCTCAAGTACGCGATGCGGCAGGACCCGGATGTGATCCTGGTGGGCGAGCTCCGCGACCTGGAGACGATCCAGGCGGCGCTCACCATCGCGGAGACGGGCCACCTGTGCATGGCCACGCTCCACACCAACTCGTGCGCCGAGACCATCAACCGCATCATCGACGTGTTCCCGGCGCACCAGCAGCCGCAGGTGCGGGCGCAGCTCGCCTTCACCCTGGAAGGCGTAGTCACGCAGCAGCTCCTCCCCAAGGCCCGCGGCCGCGGCCGCTCCATGGCGGCGGAGATCATGGTGTGCACGCCGGCCATCCGCGCCTGCATCCGCGACGACAAGGTGCACCAGATCTACTCGATCATGCAGGCCGGCAAGAAGCACGGCATGCAGACCCTCAACGACGCCCTCCGCGAGCTCTACCTGCAGCGCGAGGTGACGCTGGAGGAGTGCGTCCGCGCCTCGTCGGACCCCAACGAGTTCCTGAAGTCGGTCGGAGAGTCGGTACAGCCCTGAAGTGCGTGAGTGCGTGGAGTGCGTGAGTGACCGCACCCGGCACTTCTGTTCCTCACGCACTCCACGCACAAACGCACTAACGCACTTCAGTTTCACCCGTATCCCCAGCGGTCCTCCATGCCCGTATTTGCCTACAGCGCCCGGAACAGCACCGGCGAGATCCTCAGCGGCGAGATCGACCTGCCGACGCGCGACGAGGTGGTGGGCTTTCTCCACCGCCAGCGCCTGCGGCCGGTAACGGTCAACACCAAGGCCAAGGAGATCAACATCTCCTTCGGCACGGGGATCAAGACCCGTGAGGTGGTGATCTTCACCCGCCAGTTCGCCACGATGATCAACTCGGGGCTCCCGCTGGTGCAGAGCCTCACCATCCTGGCCGAGCAGACCGAGAACAAGGCGTTCGCCAAGATCATCACCGAGGTGCTCAACGACATCCAGAGCGGCAACACGCTGGCCGACTCGATGCGCAAGCACCCCAAGGTGTTCACCGAGCTGTACGTGAACATGGTGGCGGCCGGCGAGGCGGGCGGTATCCTGGACACCATCCTGCTGCGCCTGGCGGTGTTCCTGGAGAAGAACGACGCCCTGGTGCGCAAGATCAAGAGCGCCATGACCTACCCGGCCGTGATGCTCTTCGTGGTGATCGCCTGTACCACCATCCTGCTGTGGAAGGTGGTGCCGGTGTTCGCGGGGATCTTCATCGACGCCGGGCTGGAGCTTCCGCTCCCCACCCGCGCCGTGCTGGCGGCCAGCGCCTTCCTGCAGAGCTACCTCTGGCTGATGATCGTGGGGCTGATCGCCGCGGTGTTCGCCATCCGGCAGTACTACAAGACGGACGGCGGGCAACTGCTGATCGACCGGATGATGCTCAACATGCCGGTGCTGGGCTCCATGCTCCGCAAGTCCGCCGTGTCGCGCTTCACCCGCACGCTGGGCACGCTGGTGTCGTCCGGCGTGTCGATCCTGGAGGGCCTGCAGATCACGGCCCGCACCGCCGGCAACCGCGTGATCCACGACGCGGTGATGGCCTCGCGCGCCTCCATCGCCGGCGGTGCCACCATCTCCGAGCCGCTCAAGACCTCCGGCGTCTTCCCGCCCATGGTGGTGCAGATGATCAACGTCGGCGAGCAGACCGGCGGCCTGGACGAGATGCTCTCCAAGATCGCCGACTTCTACGACGACGAGGTGGATGCCGCCGTGGGCGCGCTCACCTCCATCCTGGAGCCCATCATGATCGTGGTGATGGGCGTGGTGATCGGCGGCATGGTGGTCGCCATGTACCTCCCGATGTTCGACATGATCAAGGCCGTGCAGTAAAGAACGGACAGGCTCACACAGAGGCACAGAGGCACGGAGAACCACGCGGTTCTCCGTGCCTCTGTGCATCTGTGCGAGCCTACGTCGCCTCCCGGGTGAAGAGCCGGTAAAGGAGCGGGAGTACCAGCAGGGTGAGCAGGGTGCTGGTGAACAACCCGCCGATCACGACGGTGGCGAGCGGCTGCTGCACCTCGGCGCCTGCACCCGACGAGAGGGCCATGGGCACGAAGCCGAGGCTCGCCACCAGCGCCGTGGTGAGTACGGGCCGCAGCCGCGTCATTCCGCCCTCGCGCACCGCGTCATCCACCGGGCGCCCCCGCGCGCGCAGCTCGTTGATGTGCGAGACCATCACGACGCCGTTCAGCACCGCCACCCCGAACAGCGCGATGAAGCCGACGCCGGCCGAGATGCTGAACGGCATCCCGCGCAGCAGCAGGGCGAACACGCCGCCCACCGCGGCGAGCGGAATGCCGGTGAAGACCAGCGCCGCCTGCCGCAGCGAGTGAAAGGCGGTGAACAGCAGCAGGAAGATAAGGAGCAGGGAGAGCGGCACCACGAGCAAGAGGCGCCGGCTGGCCCGTTCCAGGTTCTCGAACTGGCCGCCGAAGCCGGGCCGGTAGCCCGGCGGGAGCCGGATCTGTCCGCCCGCGAACAGCCGCTGCACGTCGGCCACGAAGCCGCCGATGTCCCGGCCGCGCACGTTGCCCTCCACGATGATGAGGCGCGAGCCGTTCTCGTGGCTGATCTCGGCGGGGCCCTGCACCACCTGGATGCGCGCGAGCTGGCCGAGCGGCACCCGCTCCCCGGCGGGGGCGCTCACGAGCAGCTTTCCGATCGCCTCCGGGTTCCGGCGCGCGGCTTCCGGAAAACGCACGGTGAGCGCGAAGCGGCGCTGCCCTTCCAGCACCTCCGTCGCGTGGGCGCCGCCGATCGCCTCCACCGTCCGCATCACGTCGGCCGCGTTGATCCCGTAGCGCGCGAGCTGCTCCGGGATCACGGTGATCTGGAGCTGCGGCAGGCCCTCCACCTGCTGCGCCTTGAAGCCGGTGGCGCCGGGCAGCCGCGACACCGCGGCCACGACTGCGTCCGCCCTTTCCCCCAGCACCTCCAGGTCGTCGCCGTAGATCTTGATGGCCAGGTCCGAGCGGACGCCGGCGATCAGCTCGTTGACGCGAAGCTCGATGGGCTGGCTGAAGGAGATCACCATCCCGGGGATCTTCTCCAGCTCAGCCGTCATGGCGGTCTCCAGATCGGCCTTGGTCTCCACCCGCGTCCACCCGTCCCGCGGCTTCAGCATCACCAGCACGTCGCTGATGTTGACCCCCATCGGGTCGGTGGCGATCTCCGCGCGCCCGGTCTTCGAGACCACGTCCGCGATCTCGTCCGGGAAGGCGGCCAGCAGCCGCTGCTCGACCACGCCGGCCTGGCGCGACGACTCCTCCAGCGAGACGCTGGGCAGCCGCAGGATCTGGAGGGCGAAAGAGCCCTCGTCCAGGCGGGGGATGAACTCGGAGCCCAGCAGCGGGATGCAGGCGAAGCCCACCACCACGAGCCCCGCCGCGCCGGCGAGCACCGGGCGCGCATGCCCCAGCGTCCAGTCCAGGGCGGGGCGGTAGGCGCGCCGGGCCTGCCGCATCAGCCATACGTCCTTTTCTTCGACCTTGCCCTTGAGGAAGAAGGAGATCAGGACAGGGGTGAGGAGGAAGGTGAGGAGGAGCGAGCCCGCGAGCGCGAACACCACCGTGAGCGCCATGGGCCGGAACAGCTTCCCCTCCACCCCCTCCAGGGTGAGAATGGGGAGGTAGACCACGATGATGATGCCGACGCCGAAGAGGATCGGCCGCGCCACCTCGGCGCACGAGTCGAGCACCGTGCGCGCGAAGCTGTCCTCCTCCTTCCGCCCGGAGAGGTGGCGCATGGAGTTCTCCACCATAACCACCGAGCCGTCCACCACCAGGCCGAAGTCGATCGCGCCCAGGCTCATGAGGCTCCCCGCGATGCCGGCCTTCACCATCAGGCTCAGGGCGAAGAGCATGGACAGCGGGATGGCGAGCGCCACGATCAGCGCCGCGCGCAGATTGCCGAGCACCAGGAAGAGCACCACGACCACCAGCACTGCGCCCTCCACCAGGTTGCGCTCCACCGTGGCGATAGTGCGCTCCACCAGCTCCGTGCGGTCGTAGAAGGCGCGGAGCTCAACTCCGTCCGGCAGGGTGGCCGCGGCGGTGGCGAAGCGCTCCTTCACCTGATCCACCACGGTGCGGGCGTTCTCCCCCATCCGCATCATCACGATGCCGGTCACCACCTCGCCGCGTCCGTCCCTGGTCACGCCGCCCTGGCGGATGGTGGAGCCGATCACCACGTCGGCCACGTCGCCCACCTTCACCGGCGTGCCGCCGCGGCTGGAGAGCACCACGCTGCGGATCTGGGCCAGGTCCTGCAGTTGGCCCACGCCGCGGATCACCAGTTGCTCCGCGCCCCGGGTGATGTAGCCGCCGCCGGCGTTCTGGTTGTTGGCCGCCACCGCGTCCAGCACCTGCTGGAGCGTAAGGCCGTACTGCACCAGCGCATCGGGGCGGACGAGCACCTGGTACTGCTTCTGGAACCCGCCGAAGGAGTTGACCTCCGCCACGCCGGCGACGCCCCGGAGCTGCGGGGCCACCACCCAGTCCTGCAGCGTGCGCAGCTCGATCGGGTCCACCGTGCGCGACTCCACGCTGTACTGGAACACCTCGCCGAGGCCGGAGCTGATCGGGCCCATCGCGGGAGTGCCGAGCTCCCCGGGGATCTCCTCCCGCGCCTCCTGCAGCCGCTCCTGCACCTGCTGGCGCGCGAAGTAGATGTCGGTTCCCTCGTGGAAGACGATGGTCACCTGGCTGAGGCCGAACTTGGAGAGGGAGCGCACCTCCTCTACCGCGGGAAGCCCCGACATGGCGAGCTCCACGGGCAGTGTGATCTGCCGCTCCACCTCCAGCGGCGAGAGCGCCGGCGCGTTGGTGTTGATCTGCACCTGCACGTTGGTCACGTCCGGCACCGCGTCGATGGGCAGCCGCAGCGCCGACCAGGTCCCGACGCCCACCAGCAGCGCGACCGCGCCCAGCACCAGCAGCCGGTTGCCGAGAGCGAGCTCGATGACTCTTCTCATCGCCGCCCCCTCAGTGCCCGTGCTCCCCGATCTCGCCCTTGGCGAGCTCGGAGCGCAGCGTGAAGGCGCCGGCGACCACCACCCGCTCGCCGTACCGGAGGCCGCCGCGTACGGCCACGGACGCGCTGTCCACCGGATCGCCGAGCTGCACCGGGCGCACACGGAACTCGCCCGCGCGCGCGCCGGGGACGAACACCACGGTGCGGCCCTCCATCTCCTGCACCGCGTCGCGGGGAACGGTGACGACCTCCGTGGCGGCGCCCGTGGCCACGCGCGCGGTGGCGAACATCCCGGGTTTGAGGAGGCGCCCGTCGTTGGATACGTCGATCCGCGCCCGCATGGTGCGCTTCTCCGGGTCCAGCACGTCCCCCAGTGAGGCGATCCGTCCCTGGAAGGTGCGGCCCGGGTAGGCGGCCACCGTTACGGCGACCGCCTGCCCCGGCCGGACGGCACCCAGGTCGCGCTCGAACACTTCCAGCTCCACGCGGACGCGGGAAAGGTCCGCCACGGTGAAGAGCGTGTCCGCGGGCCCGGCCATCTCGCCCAGCGACGCATCGCGGGCGACCACGGAGCCGGCGAACGGAGACGGGACGGCGAACTGGCTCCCGCTCCCGCCCGCCCCTCCCAGCGCGGAAAGCTTGTCGCGCGCGGACTGGACGGCGGCCTCCGCACGGCGCAGGCCGGCCTCGAACTCCAGCAGCTCCTTGCGGCTGGAGATCCCCTGCGTCTCCAGGCGCCGCTCGCGGGCGTACCCCTCCTGCGCGATCCGCAGGAGGGAGCGCGCCTCGCGCAGCTCGGCGCGCACCGCGCCCACCTCGGGACTCTCCAGCACCGCGAGCACCTGCCCGCCCCGCACCCGCTGGCCCAGGTCGGCCGACAGGCGGACGATGCGCCCCGGCGTGCGTGCGCCCACGTGGCTCACGCGGTCCGGGTGGTACCCGATGGCACCGGTGAGCGCCAGGTCGCCCGCCCGCCCGCTCCCCGCCGTCCCGACCCGGATGCCGGACGCGTCAACCGCGTCCGGCTCCAGCTTCACCACGTCCCTGGGCGCGTCCGCGTGGGCTTCTTCCGGTGCCCCGTGCGCCTCCGGCTCCGCTGCGCCCCCGCCGCACGCGGAGAGCGCGGTGAGCGCCACGATCCACACGCCCTGGGCCCCGCCGGCTCTCCGGGTCATCGGGCCGCCTCCCCGTGGAGGGCGCCAGCCGGGAACCGGGCGAGAGACGCCCCGGTCGCCGCTTCCAGGCGCACTCGCGCGCGCCGGAACGCGAGCCAGGCGTCCCAGTAGCCCAGCTCGGCCTCGCGTAGCTGGTTGCGGACGAGCAGAAGCGAGGGGAGGTCGATCTTTCCCGCCCGGTACGCGGTCTCCAGCAGCGCCTGGTTGGCGCGCGTGGGGTGGAGCACGTCGGACTCGTAGACCGACACCTCCTCCGCCGCGGCGGCGTACGCCTGCGCGGCCTGGGTGACTTCCGCGCGCACCCGGAGCTCCGTGGCGGACCGCGCGTACGCCGCGCGTGCCGCCTCGGCCCGAGCCGCCGCGAACGCCCCCCGGTTGCGGTTGAAAGCAGGGATCGCGGCTCCCACACCCACTCCGAGCCGGGCCTCTCCACCCGCCTGGTCGCGCTCGGTGATCGCCGCCACGCGCAGGGTGGGTGTGGACTCGCTGCGCGCGAGCGACGCGAGCGCCTCCGCCTCGCGCACGGCCGCGGCGCCGGCCGCGAGATCCGGGCGCGCGGCGAGCGCACCCGCCACGAGCGTGTCGGTGCGGAGCGCACCCGGCGGCCCTGCCGCGGGAGTGTCGTGAAGCCGGACCGGCTGGTCCGGGTCGATGCCCGCCAGCCTGCGCAGCTCTATCAGCGCGGCCGTCCGCTCGCGCCGCTCCGCGAGCACGCGGGCGCGCGCACGGCCCACCTCGATCTCGGCGAGGTTCGCCTGCAGCGCGCTGATCTCGCCCTCGCGGCGCTGGGTGCGGATGGCGGCGAGCAGGCTCTGGTTGAGCGCGAGGATCTGCCCGGCCACCGCGAACCGGCGCTCCGCCGCCAGGGCCGAGTAGAAGGCCTCGCCCGTGGCCGCCACGGCGAGCCGTGCCGCGTCGTGCACCTCGGCGCCCGCGCGGTCCAGCGCCAGCCCCGCGGCGCGGGCGCGGAGCCGGGTGCGGCCGGGCGCTTCGATCTCCTGGGCCAGCGCGGCCTGGTACACGCCAAGGCCTTCGCCCGATGCCGCGCCGGGTGCCTCCAGCTCCAGCGCCGGGTTGAAGGGATAGCTGCGCGCCTGGCGCAGCCGGCCCCGCGCGATGGCGAGCGCCTGTGCCTCCGCCAGGAACGCCGGGCTGCTCCGCAGGGCCCGCGACTGCGCCTCCTGCAGGGTAAGGGTGAGTGTGTCCGCCGCGGCTGGCGCGGGGGGTGTGGGTGCCTGCGCGCGGACCGGGGCCGCCCCGAGGGGTGCGGCCAGCAGTCCGAGGGCGCAGGCGGTGCGTACCGAAATCGGTGGCATCCGTAGCCTCTCGTTGCGACCCCCGGACGCGAGCTGGACACGGGTGCACGCATGCGCGCGCCCCGGGCCTGCTCAGCCCCGGAGGTCAATCGTCGGTTTTGTTGGGAGAACGACGCTGCCCCACGGAGCACCCGGTATCCGGGTCCGCGGGCAGTGAGAGGCTACGCTCGGGGAGGGTGGAAGAGCGTAGTGGAGATCCGGGCCGGGCGGCCCGGTGCATCCGGAACGAGCGCGACCGCGGGGGAGATCCGCGGGGCCGGGTCCTCCCCCGGCGGGAGAGCCGTTCCGTGCTGGTGCGTACAGTGATCGGTGCTCGTGCCGTGCTGGTGCCCGTCGTCGTGCTCCGAATGGCTGGAGAGCGGACCATCCTCGTGCCCGTGCTCCCCTCCCGCGCCGGCGTGCGCCGCGGCCTGGGCGCCGGACCCGTGGTGCACCTCTCCATCCCGGAGCATCCCTTCCACCGCTTCCGCCCCGGAGCCGAAGAAGGTCAGGAGCGCCAGCGCCGCGATGATGCGACGCAGGAGCACGCAGAGATCTCGCACCCGCGGCGCACGCCGTGGCGACGGGGCCGCGTAGCCGCGGGGCAGCTTCTCCTTCAGCGCGAGCGCCGACGTCATGGAAGCAGAGTGAGCACCGGGAACCCAGAAAGAGACAATATCCCCGTACGATGATACGTAAGTGTGGGCTCTCGAGCAAGAGCGCGCTTGCGGCCAGCGAGTTGCCGCGTGGGCCCTGCACCCCCCGAACCGGCCATCCGGCGCCGCGAACCGCCATCGCGAAGCCGTCCGCCCGTGCGGCGCCGCAGACGGCGCGGAGCTCCTTGACGAGAGCATCATCTCCTGGTTATATCACCGGATGGTGATGCGTAAAGCGCGACCCTCCGCCCTCCGCCGCTCGTGCCGATGACCGCGACCTCCGCTGCCTCCAGGGCGAAGCTTTTCCGCGGCCTGTCCGATCCCTCGCGCCTCTCGATCCTGGAGGCGCTTCGCCCTCGGCCGCGGAGCGTCGGCGAGCTGGCGAAGGAGACGGGACTGAGCCAGCCGGGCGTGTCGAACCACCTGGCCTGTCTGCTGGACTGCGGGCTGGTGGGCCGCGAAGCGAGGGGCCGGTTCGCGTACTATGCGCTCGCGGGCGAGCAGGTGGAGGCGTTGCTCCAGACCGCGGAGGCGCTGCTCGAAGGCAGCGCGGGCGGCGTCCCGCTCTGCCCCCGCTGCGCGGAGCGAGAGCACGCGGCCGCTTGCGAGAAGCCCGCGCCCGCTTGACTCCGGTGCGGGTGCCCGCGCGCACGGGAGCCGATCCCCCGCGCGCCGGGTAGGTCCCGGAAAGTGCAGGGCAGGAGGCACGCAGAACCCCCGGTTCCGCGTGCCTCTGCGCGTAAAGAAAGCACAAAGACTTTATCGGAAGAGGAGGCCCGGGGCGCTTCGCGTGGGTAGTATCCAGTGGGTCCAGGCGCATGCCGGGGCCGGATCTCAACTGGAGACGCGAACGTGGCGGATCACATAGAGGGGGAGGGGGAGCCGCGCGGACGTTACCTGGCGCTGCTCTCCCTCACGGCGCTGGGGGTGGTGTACGGAGACATCGGGACGAGCCCGCTGTACGCGGTGCGCGAGTCGTTTCACCACGCGCACGGCATCCGGCCGACGCCGGGGAACGTGCTGGGGGTGCTGTCGCTGATCATCTGGGCGCTGGTGCTGGTGATCTCCATCAAGTACGCCGTGTTCGTGCTGCGCGCGGACAACCGCGGCGAGGGCGGCATCCTGGCCCTCACCTCGCTGGTGACGCCGGTGGGCGCGTCGCGCGGGAGCCCGCGGCGGGTGCTGATCGGGCTGGGGCTGTTCGGCACGGCGCTGCTGTACGGAGACGGGATGATCACCCCCGTGATGTCCGTGCTCTCCGCGGTGGAGGGGCTGGAGGTGGCCACGCCCGTGCTGGAGCCGTACATCGTCCCCATCACCATCGTCATCCTGGCCGCCATCTTCCTCATCCAGCGGCACGGCACGGAGCGCGTGGGGAAGCTGTTCGGGCCCGTGACGCTCCTCTGGTTCGCGGCCATCGCGGTGCTGGGGGTGATGCACATCGTGCGCACGCCCTCCGTGTTCGCGGCGGTGAACCCGCTGTACGCGGTGAGGTTCTTCGCGGCGAACGGGTACAGTGGGTTCCTGGTGCTGGGCTCCGTGTTCCTGGTGGTGACGGGGGGCGAGGCGCTCTACGCGGACATGGGGCACTTCGGGCGGAAGCCGATCCGCGCCGCGTGGTACTTCGTGGCGCTGCCGGCGCTGCTGCTCAACTACTTCGGGCAGGGGGCGCTGCTGATCCGCGACCCGTCGGCCGTGGAGAACCCGTTCTACCGCATGGTGCCGCAGTGGGCGCTGTATCCGATGGTCGCGCTGGGGACGGCGGCGGCGGTGATCGCATCGCAGGCGCTCATCACCGGCGCGTACTCGCTCACCATGCAGGCGGTGCAGCTTGGGTACATCCCGCGCGTGCAGATCCTCCACACCTCCGGGCGCGCGCGGGGGCAGATCTACATCCCCAGCGTCAACTGGCTGCTGATGATCGCGTGCATCGGCCTGACGCTCGGCTTCCGGCGCTCCACCCACGTGGCGGCGGCGTACGGCGTGGCGGTCACGACCACGATGGTGGTGACGACGCTGCTCCTCTCCGTGGTGGCGGCGGAGCGATGGAAGTGGCCGCGCTGGTGGGGGGTGCTCTTCACGGGCTTCTTCCTGGCGGTGGACCTGGCGTTCTGGGGCGCCAACATCGTCAAGATCCCGGATGGCGGCTGGTTTCCGCTGGTGGTGGGCGCCGGCGTGTTCGCGCTGTTCTCCACCTGGAAGACGGGCCGGCGCATCCTGGCCGAGCGCATGCAGCAGGGGACGCTGCCGCTGGAGCTGTTCCTGGAAGACGTGGGCGGAGTGGCGCGGGTGCCCGGCACGGCGGTGTTCATGTACGGCAGCCGCACGGGCACGCCGCCCGCGCTCCTCCACTCGCTGAAGCACTACCGCGTGCTCCACGAAAAGGTGGTGCTGCTGAGCGTGGAGACGCAGGAGGTGCCGCAGGTGCCGGACGCGGAGCGCGTGTGCGTGGAAGCGCTGGGGTGCGGCTTCTACCGCATCGTGCTGGCCTACGGCTTCATGGAGGACCCGTGCGTCCCCGACGCCCTGGCGCGGGTGAAGGCGGAGGGCCTCAGCCTGCGCCCCGCGGAGACCACCTACTTCCTGGGCCGCGAGACGCTGATCCCCAGCAAGCGCCCGGGCATGGCTTTGTGGCGGGAACATCTGTTCACCGTGATGAGCCGCAACGCGCGCACCGCCACGTCCTTTTTCGGCCTGCCGCCCAACCGCGTGGTGGAGCTGGGGGCCCAGGTGGAGCTATGATCCTGCTCTCTCTGTGTCTCCGTGCCTCTGTGTGAGCCCCCTTCCATGACTCAAGCCACGATCCTGGTGATCGACGACGAGCCGCAGATCCGCGCCGTGGTGAGGCACGCGCTCGCGGACGCGTCGGTGCGCGTGATCGAGGCCGCCACGGGGCGCGAAGGGATCGACCGCGCCGCCGCCGAGCGCCCGGACCTCGTGGTGCTGGACCTCGGATTGCCGGACGTGCCGGGGATCAGCGTGTGCGCGGAGCTGCGCAAGTGGTCGTCGGCGCCCATCGTGGTGCTCTCGGCGCGCCACTCGGAGGAGGAGAAGGTGAGGCTGCTGGACGTGGGCGCGGACGACTACGTCACCAAGCCGTTCGGCACGGCCGAGCTGCAGGCGCGGGTGCGGGCGCAGTTGAGGCGCGCGCGCAGCATCCCGCGGCCGGGCGGGGCAGGGGCGGTGGAGGTGGACGGGCTCAGCATCGACCTGGCGCGCCGGGTGCTGACCCGCGGCGGCGAGGAGATCCACCTGACTCCAACGGAGTGGGACCTGGTGCGCGCCTTCATGGCGCACGCGGGAGGGACGATGACGCACGAGCAGATCTTCCGCGCCGTGTGGGGCCGCTCCGGCGGCGATCCGCAGGCGTACCTGCGCGTGCACGTGGCCAACCTGCGCCGCAAGATCGAGGCGGACCCCATCCGCCCGCGCCTCATCACCACCGAGCCGGGCGTGGGGTACCGGTTCCGGGCGCTGGACTGAGTGGCCACGCCGCGCGAGGCGCTGGCGTGGGCCGCGTGGCTCGCCGCGCTGGCCGCGCTCACGGCGGGGATGGCCGCCCTGCGCGCCCAGCTCGACGAGGCGCACGTCGCCCTCTCGTACCTCCTGCTCGTGCTGGCGGCCAGCGTGCGCGGGAGCCGGGCGCGCGGGCTGGCGCTGGCGGTGGTCTCCTTCCTGTGCTTCAACTTCTTCTTCCTCCCCCCGTTCCACACCTTTGGCGTGGCGGACCCGCTCGACTGGCTGGTCCTCTTCAGCTTCCTGGCCGTGGCGGGCGCGGCCACGCACCTGGCCCACGTCGCCCGCCGCAGGGCCGCCGAGGCGGAGCGCGCGGAGGCGCTGCGCGAGGCGGACCGGCTCAAGGACGCGCTGATCGCGTCGGTGTCGCACGACCTGCGCACGCCGCTCACCACCATCAAGGCGCTCGCCCACGAGATGCGCGAGGGCGGGGACGAGCGCGCGGTGGTGATCGAGGAAGAGGCCGACCGCCTCAACCGCTTCGTGGCCGACCTGCTCGACCTGTCGCTGCTGAACGCGGGCGAGCTGCGCGTGCGCCCCGAGGTGGCGGCGGCCGAGGACCTGCTGGGGGCGGCGCTGCAGCGCGTCTCCGGCTCGCTGGGCGGCCGGGAGATCCGCGCGCGCATCGAGGGCGGCGAGGCGATCCCCCTGGCCCGCTTCGACTTCGTCCACAGCCTGCGCGTGCTGGTGAACCTGCTGGAGAACGCCCACAAGTACGCCCCGCCCCTCACCCCCCTGGACGTGGTGGCCGTGCGCCGCGGCGACCGCCTGGCCATCGAGGTGGCCGACCGCGGCCCCGGCATCCCCGCCGCCGAGGTGGACCGAATGTTCGCGCCCTTTTCCCGCGCCGGCGGCGCCACCCCGGACGCCAGCGGCGCGGGCCTCGGCCTCTCCATCGCGCGCCGCCTGGCGGACGCGCAGGGCGGCACGCTGGAGTACGCGCCGCGCGAGGGAGGCGGAAGCGTCTTCATCCTCTCGCTCCCCGCCGTGGACCTGGAGTGAAGGGCCAGCATTGTGCATCTGCGGCGGGAAGACCCATCCACCCGAAGGAGGCGGATCATGGCGGACGCGGCATTGAGCGACGCGGAGCGCGTGAAGCTGGAGCAGCGGCGCGACCGGCTGATGAAGCTGATGAAGGAAGGCGGATCGGACATGGAGGCGGACGACCGCGCGGACCTGACCCAGGAGTGGAACCGCATCGACACCCTCCTGAACCGCCGCTGAGACACCGAGAGGCACGGAGAAGATGATCTTTCTCCGTGCCTCCGTGCCTCTGTGTGAGCCCGCGGTTCAGCCCGCCAGCTCCGCCGCCACGCGCTTGAGCGCCTTGGGCGCGTTCTTTTCCAGGAACGAGGCCATCTCCAGTTCCTCGTTGAGGTTCTCCTGGAGGATGCGCGCGCACTCCGACTCGCCCAGCGCGTTGGCCACGCCGATGGCGGTGCGGTAGCCGGCGATCTCGTAGTGCTCGATGCGGAGCCCCGAGCCCAGGTCGAACGCGGCCAGGATCTGCTTGGAGGGCTTCTCCTCGCTCTTGAACGAGTCGTGCTCCTCCTTGAGCCCGATGGCGGCGTCGCACTTCTCCGCCTTGGCCGGCTCGCCGATGGCCGCGAACGCCGCCTTGAGCCGCTCGATCTGCCCCTCGGTCTCGCCGATGTGCTGCTCCACGCGGGCGCGGATCTCGGGGTCCTGCGCCTCGCGCGCCAGGGTGCGCGTGGCCGTCAGGAAGCGCTTCTCGGCATACAGCAGGTCCCCCAGCTCGTGGACCAGGAGCTCCTTCATCTCAGTCATCTCGGCCATGTAGCACATCCTCCCTCGGAGTTCACGCGGCGGGCCCATCGCCCGCCGCCGCGCGCCCCCCCAGTGCAATCCCCCTGCCGCGAACAAAGAAAGAGGCACAGAGACGAATTCATCTCTGTGCCTCCGTGCCTCTGTGTGACCCCCGTCTTTTACTCGGTGCCCCGCGGCGGAGTGCACGCGCAGGCCCCGCACGAGCAGAGCACCGCCCCGCAGGCCACGCAGCGCAGCCCCACGAAGTCGTCGAGCGGCGTGGTGCAGCGCGAGCAGGCGCTCTTGGGCCGGCGGCGCGAGCCCCCGGTCACCTTGGTGGCGCTGTCCTGCACGCCCTGGTATGCGATGCCGTTCCCTTCCAGGAAGCGGCGGTGGTTCTCCAGGATGTGCTCGTGGCGCTTGGCCACGCTGGTCTCCTGCGCGCGCTCCAGCTCGCGGTCGCGCTCGGCCTTGAGGGCGGCCCAGTCGCGGTAGCGGGCCTCGGCCTCGGCGCGCTGCACGGGGTCCACGATCTCCTCGATGCGGGCCTCCACCACGCGCTGCGGGAAGGCGCGCTTGCGGAACTGGGTGAGGCTGAAGAGCTCTACGTTCGTGGCGCCGGCCGTGGAATGCGCGGGATCGAAGACCAGGGTGTCGCCGTCCGCCGAGTGGCGGCCGATCCGGAGCCCTTCGTCATTGGAGCCGTTCTGAAGCTGCATCGCCGACCTCACAGTGCTTTGGGTGCCGGGTGCCCCCGGTGCCGGAGTGGATTCCGGGAGCCGTCCATGGAGCGGGAGGGCCGTCCCCACCTCGTTCCGCTCGCCTGCATGCTGCTTGACTGCCCGCTGGTTTGCCGGGGAACCGTCCGCGTCGTGGCGGACGTGAACGGCGGTGCGTGAGTGCGCTTTCCACCCAGGACTTAGGACTTAGGACTCAGCACTCTAGTACCCCGGCCTCGTTTCCACCGGCGCGGCGGCGCGTACCGCGTCGGCCAGCCGCTCGTCCGTCCAGCTCTGCCACTGCGCGGGGATGGGGGAGATGCGGCGCTTGTGGCCGGAGCCCTGCACCGCGAGCCACCCCCCCGTGAACCCCTCCCGCACGCCCACGCCCGCGCTGTCCTCCGCGGGGCGGGGATGCACTTCCCACACCGTCCACCGTCCGCCGTCCACCGTCAGCTCTCGCATGGGCACCGGTGCGCCTACACCGCCACGTCGGCCACGAACAGGCGCTGCCCGTCGCGGGCGTAGCGGATGGCGCGGTTGCCGGGGAGGAAGTGCGTGTGGTCCAGCTCCATCGCGCGCCGGCCCTCGATGCGCACGAAGTGGGTGGCCGGCACCAGCATCACGATCTCCACGCCGGGGGCGCTGCCCAGGGTGCGGCGAAGGGCGCGCTCCTGCTCGTCCGTCAGGGGATTCGGATCTTCGCTCATCTGCGCTCCATGTGGGTGCTCCCGCCGGCAAAAAGAGCCGCCCCGATGTGCTCGGGGCGGCTCTTCCCCAGGTGCTCGCCTGGGTACATCCGTTCGGCTCAGCCGACGCGGCTGACGTTCTCCGCGGCCGGGCCCTTCTGGCCCTGCACGATGTCGAACTCCACCTGGTCGCCCTCGGCGAGCGACTTGAAGCCGCTGCCCTGGATCGCCGAGTGGTGGACGAAGCAATCCTTCTGCCCGTCCTGCGGGGTGATGAAGCCGAAGCCCTTGGCGTCGTTGAACCACTTCACGGTGCCGATGCTACGCATAATACCGTACTCCTGATCGTGTTGTACTGACTGCCAGAGGTGCGGTATCTCCGTACTCACCGACTGCCCGTAATACGCGGGTTGCATGCGCCCCGCGCGGCGCGGCGGCAGAAAACAGAAACGGACCCGGACGGCTTCGCGTCCAGGTCCGATGACTGAACTTCTTTCGCTCCCACAATCTAGCGCATTCCGGGGGCGGCGTCAAGCTGCGCGGCGCTTCAGCCGAAGAGGAACGCGGTGCGCATCTTCTTCACTTCTTCCGGCGACAGCTCTTCCAGCGGCTTCTCGTACAGCTCCGCGACCGCCGAGCGCTGGCGGCGGATCGCGATGGAAACGGCGGCCTCGCGCTTCAGCACCCTCCTGGGGCGCCCCCGCGTCTGCTCGCCGCCGGTCGGTCCTTCCATTCCTCTTCCCTCGTGTTCGGGATCTCGATTGCTTCGACCCCAACCCTATGCAGAGTTGAGGCCACCCTGTAAGCGGGTGCCCGACTCCGCGCGCGCAAGTTGTTTCGTCGCAACGAGTAAGCGTACTCCGCCGCGGTTTCCGTGTGCCGCCGCTGCGACGGTAGCAGATCGGAAAGTGTTGACAGGCTGCCTCCATCGCTGTATCCTGCCGCCCTTCACGAACTCCCAATCCTTTTTCGCACGGGGTCACCTGCCCATGCGCCGCCCGTACGTTTGCGGCGCGCGAACCGATTCCAGAAGAGCTCGATGACCGATCGTACCCGTTCCGCCCTCCGCCGTCTTCCGTTCCTCGCCGTCTGCTCCGCGATCCTCGCGACGCCCGCTCCGGCCTCCGCCCAGATCTACATCAAGCGCTATCTCGGGATCGAGACCGCCTCCTCCGCCACGGCGGACTCGGTGGTCACCCGCGCGCGCTCGTACATGGGCCGCCGCTACGTGTGGGGCGGCGAGCGCCCCGAGACGGGCTTCGACTGCAGCGGCTTCGTGCGCCACGTGATGCGCCTGGCCGGCGTGCAGCTTCCGCGCACCTCCGCGCAGCAGGCGCGGATGGGCCAGGAGGTCCCGCGCGACGTGTCGCAGCTTCGCGTGGGCGACCTGCTCACCTTTGGGCGCGGCGGGCGGATCTCGCACATCGGCATCTACGTGGGCAACGGGCGGTACATCCACGCCAGCAGCTACGCGGGCCGCATCACCGAGAGCGATGTGCCGCGGCGGTCGTGGTGGCAGGGCGCACGCAGGGTGCTCGCTTCCGGAAGCTGAATTAGCTCACACAGAGACACAGAGCCACAGAGATGAAGTCGTCTCTGTGGCTCTGTGTCTCTGTGTGAGTCAAAAAACCCAGGTGATGACGGCGATGGTGGCGCCGAGGACGAGCGTTGCCGCCTGCAGCACGACGCCGGCGGTGCGGGCGTGGGCTTCCAGCTTGCGCGACGCGGCTTCCTCTTCCTGGGCGCGCAGGAGCTGCTGGTGCTGGCAGAAGGAGACGCGCTGGAACTCCGCCTCGGTGAGCGCCGCGTCCGGGGCGGCGGCGCGCTGCACCAGCGCCTCGCACTCGGCCGGGATGGCGACGGCGCGGGGCTCGTACGAGGGGACCTGGACCGCCTGCGGCGCGTAGCAGGCGCCCAGGAGGAGGATGGCGGGCGGAACGAGGAGGTGGCGCATCGTCTTGGTCTCGGTAGCGGGTGTGGGGCGAAGGTAGGGTCCCGTGCGCGGGCCCGGCAAGGTGCTCAGCGCGCGGCGGGGATCGTCACCGGCAGGCGGCCGAGGAAGGGCTGGGCGCCCGTGAGCCCGCGGCCCGCCGCCCGCTCGGACACGGCGTGCGGCCCCCACGCCAGCACGTACGTGCCCACGGCGGGGAAGGCGTTGATCAGGTACGGACTCCCCAGCGACACGGCCACCACCGGCACCCCCGCGCGCGCCGCCGCCTGCACAAAGGGAGCGAAGCCGCCCGACACGCCCAGCGACTGGTACTGGAAGGGCGCGACCTCCGCGCTCACCAGGAGCACGCCGGCGCTCCGGGCGCGCGCGGAGAGGCGTGCAAAGGCCGCGGCGGGCGTGGATGGGCTCACGCGGACGTGCTCGGCGGCGATCCCGCTCTCCGCCAGGTAGCGCTGCAGGGTGGCGCCCGCGGGACCGCGCCCCGTGCGCGAGTAGGTTACGTGAAGCACCCGCGCGCCGCGCTTCAGCGGGAGGAGGCGCCGCGCGTCGCGCTCCACCACCACGGAGCGGTCGGCGACGCGCTGGGCCACCTCGCGGTGAGGCGCGGTGCCCACGCGCGCCAGGGCGGCGGCGTCCACCCGCGCGCCGCGGTGGAGGCCCGCCACGGCCTTTGCGGCCAGCACGCGCCGCACCGCGTCGTCCAGCCGCGCGCGGGGGACGCGGCCGGACTCCACGGCGCGCACGATCTGGTCGATCACCTCCTCCGGGCCGGGCGGCTGCAGCAGGACGTCGGCGCCGGCGAGCAGGGCCAGGATGGAGGCCTCGGCCGGGGAGTGGTCGCGGGTGACGGCGCCCATGTTGAGCGCGTCCGTCACCACCAGCCCGCGGAAGCCCAGGGAGCCGCGCAGCACGCCCACCACCATGCGCGGCGAGAGGGAGGCGGGGGGCGCGTCCTCGCCCTCCAGCCCCGTGGCGGCGATGTGGCCCACCAGCACCCCCGCCATCCCCGCCTCCACCGCGCGGCGGAAGGGGACCAGCTCCGCGTTGAAGAGCCGCGCCGAGTCCGCGCGCACCACCACGCGGCCCACGTGGCTGTCCGAGCGGGTGCCGCCGTGCCCCGGGAAGTGCTTGCCCACCACCAGCAGCCCGCCCTCGCGCGCGCCCTCCGCCCACGCCGTCCCCAGCCGGGCCACGAGCCGCGGGTCCTCGCCAAAGGAGCGGACGTTGATGATGGGGTTGGCGGGGTCGGACTGCACGTCCAGGATGGGGCCGAGCGTGGCGTGGATCCCCACCGCCCGCGCCTCCACCCCCGTGATGCGCCCGGCCTCGCGCGCCAGCCCCTCGTCGCCCGCCGCGCCGAAGGCCATCGCGGCCGGCATGTGGGTGCCGCCGGGGGTGAGGCGCATGCCCGGCCCCGTCTCCAGGTCCGAGATCACCAGCAGCGGCACGCGCGCCCGCCCCTGCGCCGCGTTCAGCTTGGCGGCGATGGCGCGCGGCGTTCCCGTGGACACGATTACCCCGCCCACCCCTTCCTGCCCCGCCCAGCGCGCGAGCCGCGTGGCCTCCTCCGGCACCTCGCGCCCCGAGATCCAGGGGAAGACGAGCTGCGCCACCCGCTCCCTCACCCCCATCCCGGCGAGCTGCTGGTCCACCCACGCCTGCCCCGCCGCGTCCACAGGCAGGGGCTGCACGGCGGGCGCGCGGCGCTCCGCCGCCCGCGGCGGGTCGCCGGGGCGCGCGGGCTCGGCTGCTTCGTCGCGCGAGCACGAGACCGTTGCGAGCAGGACGAGCATCCACCGGGCGCGCACACGGAAACCTGTCATCGGCACTCTCCCAATCCTCCACGAACGCGCTGTGCCGCGGCGGTGCGGACGCATCGGCGAGCATACACGATGCGTACCGTCGAGTGACCGGAGCCGGTCCCGGGGGCACGGTACGTGCGGCGCGCTCCGCCCGCCGATCACCCCCCCTTAGGAGGACCGATATGGACCGACACAGGACGGACGGCGACATCCCCCTGATCCGCGAGCGCGGCTACCGGGTGGAGCAGTTGACGGAGCACGAGCGCCACGAGTTCGCGGAACGGCTCCGCGAAGACGACACCATGCGGGCGTCGTCGTGGCGCGAGAGCCGGGAGCCGGAGATGCGTGCCCGCAGGTAGCGGAACGGGCCGGGTGGTGGTGGTGGGCGCATGAAAAAGGGGGAGGCACGGAGAACCACTCCGTGCCTCCTTTTCTCTGTGCCTCTGTGCCTCTGTGTGAGCCCCGCCGTTTCAGCGGCTCTCGTACACGCTCGTCTTCCCCGCGCGGTCGAAGGCGATGATGTCGTAGCTGTCCTTGTGCGGCCCCTCCATCCCCGGCGACCCCATCGGCATCCCGGGCACCGCGACCCCGGCGATCTGCGGCTTCTCGCGGATCACGCGCGCGATGACGTCCGCGGGGACGTGGCCCTCGAAGACGTAGCCGCCGATCTTGGCCGTGTGGCACGACGCAAGGTTGGCGGGGACGCCCCACTCCTGCTTGGTGGGCTCCACCCGCTCCACGTCGTGGATCTCCACCTCGTAGCCGGCGCCGCGCAGGTGGTCCACCCACTTGGCGCAGCAGCCGCAGGTGGGCGTCTTGTACACCACGGCCAGCAGCGCGGAGGCCGCGGCCTGGGCGCCCGGCGCGCGCGCCGTGCCCTCCGCGTGCGCCGCCGAGGCGTGGACGGACGCGCTGGGACGGGCGCCCTCGTCGGGGCGGGACTCGCCCGAGGGGGCCGCGCAGGCGGCCAGGAGCAGCAGGGCGGCGGAAAGGCCGCGGGAGTGTGTCATCGGAGGCTCGCTGTGGAGGTGGTTCGGCACGCGCCGCCCCCTGTACACGCGACGGGGCCCGAGTGGTCCCTCCCGTGCCTCTGTGCCACCGTGGGGGGCCGTGTTAGGTTCCCGCTTCACCTGTTCCACGCGCACCGCCCCGCTCCCCGCGCCGCATGGCCCGCCAGAGACGATTCACCACCGGCACCCTGCCGGAGCCCCGCCGCCTGCTGGCGTGGGTGTACATGGCGCGGCTGTGCGTGGCGGCGGCCATCTTCGTGGCGGCCGCGTGGGCGTGGCGAGACGCGCCGCCGGGCACCACCCTGGCCGCCACGCTCCTCTTCGTCACCGCGCTGCTGGTGACGGGCGCGTCGCTCTGGTACACGCACATCGCCCGGCGCGAGCCGGGCCCCGCCTACCGCTACACGCAGACGGTGTTCGACGTGTTCATGGTGGCGGTGGTGGTGCACCTCACGGGAGGCAAGGACAGCAGCTTCGCGCCGCTCTTCGTGCTGGCCATCTTCTCGGGCGCCGTGCTCCTTCCCATCGTGGGGGGGATGCTGATCGCCGTGCTGGCCAGCCTGCTCTACTTTGGCGACGTGGTGTGGAGCGCCCACACGCTGGACGCCGGGGTGTTCATCCAGATCCTTATCTTCGCCACGGTCGCGCTGGTCACGGGGTACCTGGGGGACCGGCTGCGCCACACCGGCACGGTGCTGGGCGAGGTGGAGACGGAGCTGCGCCTGCTGCGGCTGGACACGGACGACATCCTGGCCAGCATCCACACGGGGATCCTCACCCTCAACGGGCACGGGCACCTGGTGTACATGAACCCCACGGCGGCGGAGCTGCTGGACCTCCCGGCGCACGAGTACCTGGGGAAGCCCGTGCTGGCCGTGCTGGACGAGGCGGCGCCGGGGCTGGGCGAGCTGCTGGAAGGCTCGCTGCGCAACCGCACCGGCGTGCGCCGCTCGCAGACGGGGGAGGGAAGGGACGGGATGGTGCTGGGGGTGAGCACCACCGTGGTGGAGCGGCCGGACCCGGAGCCCCCCTCGGTGACGGCCATCTTCCAGGACATCACGGGGAGCCGCAGGATGGAGGCGCTGCGCCGCCGCGCCGAGCGGCTGGAGGCGGTGGCGGAGCTAAGCGCGTCGCTGGCGCACGAGATCAAGAACCCGCTGGCCTCCATCCGCAGCGCCACCGAGCAGCTCGCCGGCGAGGGGATCGACCCCGAGGACCGCGACGTGCTCCGCGGCCTGGTGGTGCGCGAGTCCGACCGCCTGAGCCGCCTGCTCACCGAGTTCATCGACTTCGCGCGGGTGAAGCTGCGTGCCTCCACCCCGCTCCCGGTGGGGCGCATCCTGGGCCACGCGGTGGACCTGGTGCGCCCCCACCCGGACTCTTCGGGGCGCACCATCCGCCTGGAGTGCACCCCCGGCGCCCGCGAGGCCGAGGTGCGCGGCGACGAGGACCTCCTCCACCGCGCCTTCCTCAACCTGGTGCTGAACGCGGCGCAGTGGGCCGGCCCCGGCGGCACGGTGCTGGTGGAGGCGGACGTGGTGGAGTCCGACCTCCTCTCCACCGCGCTCAGCACCACGCGGGCCGTGCGCGTGCGCGTTACCGACACGGGCCCCGGCGTACCCATGGGCGAGGTGGAGCACGTCTTCGACCCGTTCTTCACCCTGCGCCCCGGCGGCACGGGGCTGGGCCTGGCGCTGGTGCAGCGCGCCGCGGAGGCGCACGGCGGCGCGGTGTTCGTGGACGAGCCCCGCGGCGACGGCTGGGGCGCCACCTTCACCCTCTACCTCCCGGCTCTCGACGGGAGCGGCGAGGGATGATTCCTTCTCTCTGTGTCTCCGTGCCTCTGTGTGAGACAGCCGTTCCTTTCCCGTACCCGATCTTTGGTCCATGAGCGAATCGACTAGGATCCTCGTCATCGACGACGAGACGGCCATCCTCGACACGCTGCGCATCCTCCTCCGCCGCGAGGGGTTCACGGTGGAGACGGCGGTGGGCGGGCAGCAGGGCGTGGCGCGCATGGAGGAGCTGCGGCCCGACGTGGTGCTCAGCGACGTGCGCATGCCCGGGGTGGGGGGGCTGGAGGTGCTGCTGGCCGCCAAGGAGCTGGACCCGTCGCTCCCGGTGATCCTGATGACGGCGCAGGCGTCGCTGCAGACGGCCATCCGCGCGGTGAACGAGGGGGCGTTCTACTACATCCAGAAGCCCTTCGCCAACGACGAGATGGTGGCCATCTGCCGGCGCGCGGCGGAGAGCCGGCAGCTCAAGCGCGAGAACCAGGCGCTCAAGACCGAGATCCGCCGCCGCGACCGCGGCGACGCGGCGCGCCCCATCGGCCGCAGCCGCCGCTTCCTGGACGTGCTGCGCACGGCCGAGACGGTGGCGCCCACCGACTCCACCGTGCTCGTCTCCGGGGAGAGCGGCACGGGCAAGGAGGTTCTCGCCAAGTACCTGCACGAGGTGTCCGGGCGCACGGACGGGCCGTTCGTATCCATCAACTGCGGCGCCCTCCCCGAGAGCCTGCTGGAGAGCGAGCTCTTCGGCCACACCAAGGGCTCCTTTACCGGCGCGCACCGGGACAAGCAGGGGCTGTTCGAGGCGGCCAAGGGCGGCACCTTCTTCATGGACGAGGTGGGCGAGATGTCGCCCGCCACACAGGTGAAGCTCCTCCGCGTGCTGCAGGAGCGCGAGGTGATCCCCGTGGGCTCCACCGAGCCGGTGCCGGTGGACGTGCGCATCGTGGCCGCCACCAACCGCGACCTGGAGGAGGAGATCCGCCGCGGCGGCTTCCGCAGCGACCTCTACTACCGCCTCAACGTCATCACCCTCCACCTCCCCCCGCTGCGCGACCGCGCCGAAGACGTGCCGCTGCTGGCCTCGTTCTTCCTCGAGCGCTTCGCCGCCGGGCGCGGGCGCCCCACGCCGGTGCTGTCGCAGGAGGCCATGGACGCGCTGGCCGCCTACGACTGGCCCGGCAACGTGCGCGAGCTGGAGAACGCCCTGGAGCGCGCCGCCGTGCTCACCGCCGACGGCGAGATCCAGGTGGCCACGCTCCCCACGCGCATCACGGAGCGCGCCCCGCAGCCGCTGGTGAGCGCCGCGCTCCCGCCCAACCCCACGCTGGAGATCGTGGAGCGCGCGTACATCCACTGGGTGCTGCAGTCCGAGAGCGGCAACAAGACGCGCGCGGCGGAGGTGCTGGGCATCGACCCCTCCACCCTGTACCGCAAGCTGCTGCGCTACGGCATGGAGAGTAGCTGATCTCACACAGAGGCACAGAGACACGGAGAGGAGCGGGATGCGGCGAATCGAGATCGTGCCGGTGGGGAACGCGGACGCGGGGCTGCTGGAGGCGCTGGGGCACGAGCTGGACCGGCGGCTGGGCACCGTCTCCACGCCGGGCGCGCCGCTGCCGCTGGAGCCCGAGTGGTGGGACGGGGAGCGGGGGCGCTACCAGTCGGGGCCCATCGTGGACGCGCTGCTGGAGCGCGCCGAGCGCGCGGGCGACGCGCCGGGCGAGCACTGGTGGCTGGGCGTGGCCGAGGCGCAGCTCTGCGCGCCGGGCTACGACGTGGTGTTCGGGGAAGCGACGGTGTCCGGGCCCTGCGCGGTGGTGGGGCTGGGCTCGCTGCGCGCGCCCTCGCCGGACGGGGTGCCGCTGCTCTGGCCGCGGCTGGTCACCTCCGCCGTCCACGAGCTGGGCCACCTGGCCGGCGCCGAGCACTGCGGCGACCCGGATTGCGTGATGTACCCGTCGCGCGACCTGGCCGATACGGACCGCAAAGGTGAAACCTTCTGCAACAGTTGTATGGCGCAGTTCTCCGCGCAATAACCTTGATCCGGAGGCGGCTTTCATTTACCTTCGAAAGCGCCGCAGACCGCCCTCCGCGCCGCACCGCGCTACTCCGCCCGTACCGGTCAGTTCATGCTCCAGCACTCACCCCAGTCCATGCGCCGCGCGTATCTGGATTGGGTGGAAGAACAGGTCGAGAACTACAAGGACGAGATCCCTCGCTCCGAGATCCTGCGGATGGCGGACGAGGTGGTGCGCGAGCTGCGCGTGACGGACTCGGGGCAGTACCAGCTCACCGAGCTCCTGATTTGCCACGCCATCGACAAGCGCATCGCGCGCCTGCTCAAGCTGCCCGGCTACCGCACCTGGCGTGCGCACCGCCTGGCCGCCCTCAACGCGCCGCTCTTCCCGCCGGACCTTACGCCCCCCCCGCCTCCCCAGGCAGCCGACGAGCCCGCGTCTCCGCTGGCGCGTGTCGGTTGAACACATCTCCTGATCGCAATCGGATACACATCGCCTCGCGCCGCCCGGCGGCGCGGGCGTAAGTCGTTGCGGCGGTGTGGGATACGTTCGCGGCCGTGAGGGTACGCGCCGTGCACTGGGGGAGTGGCGCAGGCAAGCGCGGTCCATTCTCCAGAGGTCCATCATGATCGATCCCCATACATCCGCCGACGATCTCGCAGCCGACTCCCGTGAGCTGGTGGGGATCGTGGTGCAGGGAGGGCCCGTCCTTCCCGTGCGTCCGCATCTCGCGTTCATGTGGGGTCCCGAGCCGGAGCCGGCTCCCTCCCTCGCCTTCGGGCGGCAGCGGAGGCGTACGCGGGCGGCATAGCGCGGGAACGCTCACACAGAGGCACGGAGATGAGTTTTATCTCCGTGCCTCTTTGTTCGTCCGCCGCTCACCGCGACGCGTCGAGGATCTCGCGGAGGGTCTCGCCGAGCGCGCTGAGCTCGAACGGCTTCGCGATGTGCCGTGCGACGACTCCATCCGGGACACCGTGTTTCTCGCCGTAGCCGGAGGTCGTGGCGATCCGCAGCGACGGGCGGAGCGCGCGTGCCCGCGCGACGAGCTCGGCTCCGGTCAACCCCGGCATCGCCAGGTCGGTGAGCATCAGATCGATGCGGCGCGCCGGGTCGCTGATGTGCTGGAGCGCGTCCGCGCCATTCTCCGCCGTGACCACCGTGTAGCCGAGCCGCGACAGATAGCGCTCCACCGCCCGCTGGATCGCCGCTTCGTCGTCCACCACGAGAATGACCTCGCCCGCCCGCGCGCGGCTGCACCCGGGGTGTTGGGCCTCGGCGCCGCCGGCGAGCGGGAGCGCGACCTCGAAAGTGGTCCCCTCACCCGGCTCACTGTGCACGGCCACCCTCCCGCCGATCCGGTCCACGATGGCGAACACCGTGGAGAGGCCCAGGCCGGAGCCGGAGCCGCGCGGCTTGGTGGTGTAGAAAGGCTCGAAGATGCGCGCCTGCACTTCGGCGGACATCCCGTGCCCCGTATCCCGCACGGTGAGCACCGCCAGGCGCCCCGCGCCCCCACCCGTGTGCGTGGCCGGGGCATCGCGCGTGGACACGGAGATCTCCACTCTGCCCCCCGGCGGAGTCGCGTCGCGCCCGTTGACCGCCAGGTTGAGCACCACCTGCTCGATCTGACCGCGGTCGCCCATCACGGGCACCTCCCGCTCCGGAACCACGACCTCCAGGTGGAGGTCCCCTTTGATGAGCCGCTGCAGCATCCCGTGCATGGAGAGGACGGCGTCCCGCAGATCGAACCGCTGCAGTTGGATGGAGTCGCGCCGCCCGAAGGCGAGGAGCTGGCGCGCGAGTGACACCCCCCGCCCGACCGCGGCCGTGATCTCCCGCACCTCGAGCGCGCGCGATGCGGGGTCGTCGCCCGTGGCGTCCAGCAGCTCGGCGCTCGCCCGGATCGCCGCCAGGATGTTGTTGAAGTCGTGCGCGATGCCGCCCGCCAGCAGCCCGACCGCTTCCAGCTTCTGCATCTGGTGAAGCTGCAGCTCCAGCGCGGTCTGCTCCGTGACGTCGCGCGTGTTCAGCACTACGCCGCCCACGGCCGGAACGTGCGAGAGATCGGCCACGATGCTCTCCAGCGCACGCTCCGCCCCCTGCGGGTGGCGCGATCGCCAGCGCAGCGGCAGGGGCGTGGTGGTGCTCTTTGCGATGGCGTCGGCCACGCGCTCGCGGTCAGCCGGGTGCGCGAGCTCTGCGAGCGGCCGGCCGCACAGCCCCTCGGGCGCGTCGCCGAATGCCTGGCGCGTGTTGCCCGTCTGGTACAGGATGGTGCTGTCCCGCGTGCTGATGGTGGTGAGGTCCGCCGCGTGCTCGATGAGGGATCGGAACCGGATGTCCCGCGACCGCTCGCGCTGGGTGATGAGATCCAGGTGCCGCCGCGCGATGAGCTGGCGCGACATGATGAGCAGCATCAGGAGCGCCGCGCCGAGCACCAGGCGTCCCAGGAGGTCGCTCTCGTGCCGCGCGACCTCCAGCACCACAACGAGCACCACGGCCGTGACGGCGGCGTAGGGCAGGATGCTGGACCGGCCCGCGGTCCCCGGCCGGGCCCGGTGGGTCGCTCCCGCACCCTCGCGCTGCAGATGCGGCGCGGCCACGGCGAGGAGCGAGGCCAACATGTACAGCGGGTCGTACCAGTTGCCTCCCCGGTGCGCGCCGATCAGCGCGGTGCGCCCGTACCCGAGGTCCGCCACCACCGCCAGGGCCACACTCGCGGCCAGCATCCCAACCGCCCACACGGAAACGCCGTGCGCCGGGCGCAGCACCACCACCATCGCGGCGAAGATCACCGCGCCGTTCAGGGCAGGCACTCCGATCGTGGAGATGGCCGAGAGCGGCGTGGCCAGCGAGCTGTCGCCCGGCGTACGCGAGAACACGAACAGCAGGATCAGTACGCCGGATACGAAGACCGTGACCGCGTCCAGCCAGAACGTCGCCCGCTCCAGCCCCGTCTCAGGCCGGGTGTGGAGGCGGGCGAGCGCGGCGAACAGCAGCACGTACCACGCAGCCTGGAGCGCCAGTGACAGCCAGGGCGTGCGGAACGCGGGGTGGAAGTGCTGCCCCACCATGAACAGCAGGTTGTTGACGCCCAGCAGGGCGTTCGCCGCCGCGAGGCCGCGCCACGCCCGTCGGCCTCGTGCATCCAGCCCCGGCGTTCGCGCGGCGTCCCACGCGAGCAGCGCCGCCAGGGGAAAGAGCGGAAGGAAGAACGCGGCGTAGAGGGCGCTCGGCGGCTCCGCCGTGGAGTGGCGGCGCACCCAGGCCACCATGAACACGCCCGATAAGAGCACCGCGCCCGCCACGGCCGCGCGTCCGGCTCGCAGATCGCGCCGGGCCGGTCCTGCGGTCGCGGAGTCAGCGGAATGGCCCATGGCGGAATGCGGGGATTGTCTGCTAGAGGCCGTGCATGGATCCGTCGCCGGCCTCGTCGGCTGGCCGCGTCGTCGGAGGATGCAAGAAGCGAGCATCCCTCCGACGGTGTGACCGGAACGACGCGGCTTCCCTCCGGTGGATCGGACTCCGGCTGGTCAGCGGTGCTCGGTGACGCCCACCTGGCGGCAGAACTCCAGCAGGGGGCAGGCGGAGCACCTGGGGAGCCGGCCCGTGCACACGTGCTTGCCAAAGGGCACCAGCCGCTCGTTGATCTCCACCCAGTAGGGGCGGGGGAGGACCTGTTCGAGCGCGGCCATGGTGGCCTCGGGGGTGGGGGCCTGCACGTAGCCCCAGCGGTTGGTGACGCGGTGCACGTGGATGTCCACGCCGATGCGCGGCTCGTCGCAGGCGATGCCCATCACCAGGTTGGTGCACTTGGGGCCCACGCCGCGGAAGCCCAGCATCACCGCTTCGTCGCAGGGAAGGTTGCCGCCGTGCTCGTCCACCACGCGGCGGGCGATCTCCAGGAGGTTCCCGGCCTTGGCGCGGTGGAAGGTGCTGTCGCGGATCAGCTCGTCCAGCTCGTCCAGGGGGAGGGCCGCGAGCGCGGCGGGGGTGCGGGCGCGCCCGAAGAGGCGGCGCGCCACGGGGAGCATCGTCTCGTCGCGGGTGCGCACGGAGAGGATGCACGCCACGAGCTGCTCGAAGGCGGAGGCGAATCCCTCGTCGCGCAGCTCGAAGAGGGCGGCGCGCGCGAAGGGGGCCGTCGCGGTGCGCAGGCGGCGGAAGATCTCGTCGATGTCGAAAGGTTTCTTGACCAAACGGCGGCTCCGCGCAACTTTGCACGGGCGAAGGCCGCCGGGCACCCGCGGGCGCCCGGCGGCCTCACTCCCGGAAGGGTTTACTCCGGGCGGGTGCCCCCGACGGCCGGGTCGCCCTTGGACTCGCCGCCGCGCTCGTGCACCACGACGTTGTCCGAGTCGGGGTGCTGCTCGCTGGGCGTGTTCATCACGTGCTGCTGGCTCTCGGGCACGCCGGCCACCTTCTGGCCGTAGCCGCCGGGCGTCTTGTCGTCCGCCGAGTCCACCAGGCCCGGGGCGGAGAAGTCGGGGCCGCCGTTGGGCGCGTCCTGGAAGCCGGCCTCGGCGAACGCCTGCTCGCCGAGCGGGTCGCCGTCCTCGATCTCTTCGGGGTCGAACGCGGGGTCGATGTTGCGCTTGGACATCTCTGCTCCTGGTGTGGGTTACCGCCGCGGCCGGTGGCGCGGCGGGATGCTGAACTCGACGTCGTAGCCGAACCGCTCGGCCCACGCGCGCAGGGCGCGGTCGCCGCCCTGCCCGTACGCGGGGCTGTGGCGCGGCGGGGTGCGGAAGCCCCGGTCGTAGCCGAAGCCCGGGTTTGCGGCGCGCATGTCCGCCCCGTACGGCAGCGGCATGGGCCACATCATCGGCCCCATCATGGGGTCGTAGCCGAACGGGACGAAGGGGACCGGCGTGAAGCCGCCGCCGTAGCCGCGGTCGTACCGCCCCGGCGCGAAGCCGCGGTCGTACCCCGCCCGCGGACCCGCGCGGAAGCCCCGGTTCCCTCCGAAGTCCCGGCCGTACCCGAAGCTCCGGTCGTAGCCGCGCCCGTGTGCCATGTCGCCCTCCGGTCTCGCGTGGTCGAGTAGGACGGCGGGCGCTCCGCAAGCCCCGTGCGAGCGGCGCGGAACGGGCATTGCAGAAGGCCTGTACAGGCCGGGCGCGGGGGGCGCGCGGCTGCTGGGCTTTCGCGTGGAGGAGCGGTGTTTACGATCGTACTGCTCGTGGCGCTCGCCGCCTTTGCCGCACCGGCGGCCGCGGCGCTCTACCTGGGCCGCCTGCCGTACGCGCCGGAGTGCCCCCACTGCCGCGCCGTAACCAGCGGCGCGCGGGGCGCCGGCAGCCGGCTGGACCAGCTCTGCGCGCTGGCCGCCGCCACGCCGGTGCGAAGCTGCGCCCGCTGCGGCTGGGCCGGGCGTATGCGCTGGAAGCTGGCCCCGCAGCGCGCCGCGGCGCGGCAGCCGTAGCCCCGATCTCTTCCTCTTCCCCCACGGCCCCGGGCGCCCCGGGCCAGGAGCAGCGCATGGAGCAACGCATCCTGTCGGACCGGGACCTCTGGATGCTGGTCGCGTCGGGGCACCTCAACCTGCGCGGCGCGGTGCTGGACGGCGCGCAGCTCGAGCGGGCCAACCTGGCGGGCGCCAACTTCGAGCGCGCTGCGCTGCGCGGGGCGCAGCTCGCGGGCGCCAACCTCAAGGGCGCCAACCTGAGCGGGGCCGAGATGGAGGGCGCCGACCTCAAGGGCGCCGACCTGATCGAAGCCAACCTCACCGAAGCCTACCTCAAGAGCGCCGGCCTGTGGGGCGCGTACCTGGAGCGCGCCACCCTGGAATGGGCCTACCTGGAGGGCGCGTACCTGGAGTGGGCGTACCTCAAGCGGGCCCACCTCACCGGCGCGTACATGAAGGGCGCGATCCTCACCGGGGCGGACCTGGAGAAGGCCAGCCTCAAGGGCGCAAACCTCACCGGCGCGTACCTGCGCGGGGTGGAGCTGGGCGGGGCGATGCTGGAGTACGCCACGCTGGAGCACGCGGACCTGGGCGGGGCCAAGCTCCACGGCGCCGACCTCAAAGGAGCCAACCTCACCGGGGCCAACCTGGTGGGCGCCGACCTTTCGGAGGCGGACCTTTCCGGGTGCAAGCTGAACGGCGCGGACCTCACGGGGGCGAACCTGGAGGGCGCCACGCTCACCGGCGCGGACCTGGAGCGCGCCGAGCTGGCCGAGGCGCGCGTGACGCCCGAGCAGCTCGAGTCCGCGCGGCGCGAGACGGCGCCCGAGCGGGAGCAGCGCACCGCCTGAGCTCCGCCGGACCTCCCGGGTCTGGTTGCGACGCTTCGCCCGCGGGCCTAAGTTGACCGGCCTCGAAAACCCGCACCCGAAGCAAGGCAGCACGGAGCCACCCCGTCCCTATGAGCAAGCCCGCCGCCCCCGTCAGCCCCGCGCAGACCTTCGTGGAGCAGCGCCGCGCCCGCATCCTGGACGCGATCGGCCGCCCTCCCTACGCCTTTCCCGGCGCGGAGGCGCTCCCTGCCGGACGGCTCGTCTTCATCCGCCGCGAGGCGGAGGATCTGTACTGGAACGAGCTCTCCTGGGAGCAGCTCACCGACGAAGAAGCCGTCGCCGGCGGGCACATGACCGAGATGGTCTTCCCCGGCTTCCTGGCCTTCGTGGACGGCCTGCTGGTGGACCGCGTCCCCGCCGACGCCCTCTCCCCGGCGCGCCCGCATCCGGACGCGGTGGAAGACATCCTCACCTTCGTGGCCGAGCGCTACGCCGAGGCATGCCAGGAGCTGGAGTCCGGCGCCGACTCGCAAAAGGTGGTGTGGGAGCGGATGATGAGCGGGCAGCTCGTGGACCTGGTGCTGTTCCGGCTGTACCGGCTCTCGCCGGCCGAGGTAGAAGCGCTCGAACAGTAAAAACAGGGTTCACACAGAGCCACAGAGGCACAGAGATGAAGTCGTCTCCGTGTCTCTGTGGCTCTGTTTGAATCCCCCGCCCTGATCGGTATCGCCATGCCCCGTCCGGGCTTCCGCTACTTCGCCGGCGCGCCCCTCCTCATCGCCCACCGCGGCGGCTCCGGGCTCGCTCCCGAGAACACCCTCTTCGCCTTCCGGCGCGCCCTGGACTGGTGGGGGGCGGACCTGCTGGAGATCGACGTGCAGCCCACGCGCGATGGCGACGCGGTGGTCATCCACGATCCCACCGTGGACCGCACGACGGACGGGAGCGGGCGGGTGGATGCCATGACGGCGCGCGAGCTGGCGGAGCTGGACGCGGGGTACCGGTACACGCCGGACGGCGGCGCCAGCTTTCCCCTGCGCGGCGCGGGGGTGAGGATCTCCACGCTGCGCGAGGTGCTGGAGGCGCTGCCGCACGCGCGCGTGAACGTGGAGATCAAGGACGCGCGGGCGCAGGAGGCCGTGTGGGAGACGGTGCGGGCGCTGGGGGCGGAGCAGCGGGTGCTGATCGCGGCGGGGGACCGGAATAACCGGGCGCGCTTCGCCTCGTACGCCGGGCCCACCAGCGCGGCGTCGCAGGAGATGTACGCCTTCTTCGCGCTCCACAAGCTGCGGCTGGCGCGCCTCTTCCGCCCAACGGTGGACGCGTGGCAGATGCCCGACCGCCACGGCAGCCTGCAGGTGCTCAGCCCGCGCTGGGTGCGGGAGGCGCACGCGATGAACATGGCCGTGCACGTCTGGACCATCGACGAAGTGGCGGACATGCGGCGGCTGCTGGCGTGGGGGGTGGACGGCATCGTGAGCGACCGGCCGGACCGGCTGGCGCGCGTGCTCCACGAGACGGCCGGCCGTCCGCTCCCGCCCGGCGTGCCGCCGGAGGCGATGGAGCCATGGCTGGCGCGGTTGTTGCGCGCCTGAGCGCCCCGCCCGAGATCCGCACACCGCCAGACCAGGGGAAGACGATGCCGCCATACGACGGGGGCTACGGCCGCCAGGGGAACCAGTTCAACCGTCCCTCCGGGAGCGCGTCCGGCGGGCAGGGGTTCCGCCCCGCGCCCGGGTACGACGGCGGCTTCCGCGGGGCCGAGGTGTCCGGCGACGATGGAACGTACGGCCCCGCCCGCTACGGCCTGGGTCCGTACCACCAGCGCCTCCGCAAGCGCCAGCGCCCGGACGCCGAGCTGAAGACGGACGTGGAAGACGCCCTCTTCTACGACACCTGGGTGGATGCCGAGGCCATCACGGTGGAGGTGAGCAACGGCGTGGTGACGCTGCGCGGCGAGCTCCCCGACTTCGACGAGATCCGCTACGCCACCGACGACGCGTGGGACGTGGACGGAGTGCGCGGCGTACGCTCCGAGCTGCGGGTGAACAGCGCCCGCCGCCGGCCGCTGGACACCGTGGGCGGGCAGCGCGGCGGGGCCAGCGGCATCGGCACGGCCTGAACGAACGGGGCTCACACAGAGGCACAGAGACACGGAGGAGTTGATCCCGCGGACCGATTTCTCCGCTCGCTTTCAGGAGCACGTGCGCGCCCTCGGCTTCGAGGACGGGCACGTGCTCGTGGCGCTTTCGGGGGGGATGGACTCGGTGGTGCTCCTCCACCTCCTGCGTGCCTGCGGGGTGCGGGTGTCGGCGGCGCACTTCGACCACGCGATGCGGCCCGGCAGCGACGCGGACGCGCGCTGGGTGCGGGGGCTGTGCAGGGCGTGGGGGGTGCCGCTGGTGGAGGGAGTGGCCGCGGAGGCGCTCAGGACGGAGGACGGTGCGCGCCGGGCGCGCTACCGGTTCCTGCGGCGGGCGCAGGGGGAGAGCGGGGCGACTCACCTCGCGACCGCGCACCACGCGGACGACCAGGCGGAGACGGTGCTCTTTCGCGTGCTGCGGGGGACGGGGGTGGCGGGGCTGGCGGGGATCCCGGAGACGGGGGAGGGAGGGCTGGTGAGGCCGCTGCTCCCCTTCTGGCGGGCGGAGCTGAGGAGCTACGCGCGGGAGAACGGGGTGCGCTGGCGCGCCGATCCGACCAACCGCGCGTCCGGGCCGGCACGAAACCGCATCCGGAACGACCTGATCCCGCGTATAGAGAAGGAACTCGCCCCGGGGGCGCGGCGCAGCCTGGTGCGGCTGGCGCGCATCGCCCGGGCGGCGGAGGAGGAGTGGGAGGTGCTGGTGCGGCGCGCGGCCCGCGAGGCGGTGAAGTGGGAAGGGGAGGGTGCCGCGCTTGTTCGGGACCGTCTGGCCGCTTATGATTGGCCCGTCGCGGCCCGCGTGCTGCGCGGGGTGCTCCGCCGCTTCGGCGTGGTTCCCGGGCGCGCCGGAACTCGCTCGGCACTCCAGTTTATCAGCAGGGCACGCAGCGGCCGCGTCCACCTGCTCGCCGGCGGCACCCACCAGCTCCGCACCGAGTTCGGTGTGGCGTGGGTGGAGCCGGTGGGGGACGCGCCCCCGGAGGACCGCACCCTGGTGATGGGCGGGCCGGCGGGGGAGGGCGCCCTGCGGGTGGGCGGGCGCGAGGTGCGGGTGCGCTGGGGCGCCGGAGACGAGCTGGCGGAGAGGGCTCTCCGCTTTCCGCTCACGCTGCGCGGGTGGCGCCCGGGAGACCGGGTCCGCACCCGCGCGGGCACCAAGAAGCTCAAGAAGCTGTTCCTCGAGGCGCGCATCCCCCGCGCAGGCCGCGGCCGGGTTCCCGTGCTGGCGGACGCGGAGGGGCGCGTGCTGTGGGCCGCGGGGCTGGCCCGCGCGGCCGACGCCGAGCCCCTTCCGGGCGAGGCGGCAATCACCATCACGATCACCGATGCCTGAAACGGATCTGACCCTGGCCCGCACCGGCGGCCGCGCGCTGAAGCGCATCGTCTACAGCGCGGACGACATCGCCGAGCGCGTGCGGGAGATGGGGCGCCAGATCGCCGACGAGCTTCCGCCCGGCGAGCCGGTGCTGGTGCTGGGGCTCCTCAAGGGCTCTTTCATCTTCCTGAGCGACCTGGTGCGCGAGATCACGCGGCCGCTGCAGGTGGACTTCCTGGTGGCCTCCAGCTACGGGAGCGGCACCACCAGCTCGGGCGAGGTGAAGCTGCTCTACGATCCCAACGCGGAGTTCCGCGGCCGCCACGTGATCGTGGTGGAGGACATCGTGGACAGCGGCACCACGCTCAACCGCCTCCTCCCCATGCTGGAGGAGCGGGAGCCGCGCACGCTGGAGGTGTGCACCCTGCTTCACAAGCACATCGCCACCAACCTGGTGAAGGAGCCCCGCTGGGTGGGCTTCGACGCACCGCACGAGTTCCTGATCGGCTACGGTCTGGATCACTCGGAGGACTTCCGGAACCTGCCGTTCATCGGGAGCCTGTAGGCCGGTCCGCATCCGCGGCCCGTCACGCAAAGTCTGCGTCGCGCCCGCGGCCCCCCGGGGCCGCGCGAGCGCGAAGGGGATACAATGGCCGATCGCGACAACGGTACACCGACGCCGCCCTCCCGCTGGGGGCGTGCCACCCGCACGGCGACCTTCTGGGCCGTCATCGTCCTCGTCTCCATCGGGCTGGTGACGCTCAACACGAGCCGAGCCGTGCCCACCGCGGAGATCGACTACTCGCAGTTCCGCGCCCAGCTCGCCTCGGGGAACGTCACCAAGGTGCAGTTCGTGGGCGAGCGGGAGCTGCGCGGCACCACGCGCACCCCGCTGCAGACGGGGCGCGGCGCCGCCGCCAACCAGTTCACCCTGCTGGTGCCCCCGGGCGCCGACGAGGAGCTGGTGAAGGAGATCAACGCCTCCAAGGTCCCCCTCGCCGCGGTCAAGGAAGAGATGGACTGGGGCGTGGGGCTGATGAAGGCGCTCCCCTGGCTCCTCCTGATCGGCTTCTGGGTCTTCATCTTCCGCCAGATGCAGAGCAGCGGGAACAAGGCCTTCCAGTTCGGGAAGAGCAAGGCCAAGCTCCTCACGGGCGACACGCCGCGCGTGACGTTCGAGGACGTGGCCGGCGCGGTGGAGGCCAAGTTCGAGCTGCAGGAGATCGTGGAGTTCCTCAAGGACCCCAAGCGCTTCTCGCGCCTGGGCGGCCGCATCCCCAAAGGGGCGCTCCTCGTCGGCCCTCCCGGAACCGGCAAGACGCTGCTGGCGCGCGCCGTGGCGGGCGAGGCCGGGCGCCCCTTCTTCTCCATGTCCGGCTCGGACTTCGTGGAGATGTTCGTGGGCGTGGGCGCGTCGCGCGTGCGTGACCTGTTCGAGCAGGGGAAGAGCCACGCGCCGTGCATCATCTTCATCGACGAGATCGACGCCGTGGGCCGGCACCGCGGCGCCGGGCTGGGCGGCGGGCACGACGAGCGGGAGCAGACGCTCAACCAGCTCCTCGTGGAGATGGACGGCTTCGAGGGGAACGACGGCGTGATCCTGATCGCCGCCACCAACCGGCCGGACGTGCTGGACCCCGCGCTGCTGCGCCCGGGCCGCTTCGACCGCCAGGTGGTGGTGGACGCGCCGGACGTGAAGGGGCGCGAGGCGATCCTGCGCGTTCACCTGCGCAAGATCCCGACGGCGCCGGACGTGAGCGTGCCGGTGCTGGCCCGCGGCACCCCCGGGATGGTGGGCGCCGACCTGGCCAACCTGGTGAACGAGGGCGCCCTGCTGGCCGCCCGCCGCAACCGCGACATGGTGTTCATGGCGGACCTTGAGGACGCCAAGGACAAGGTGATGCTGGGCGCCGAGCGCCGCTCGCTGGTGATGCGCGAAGAGGAGCGGAGGCTCACGGCCTTCCACGAGGCCGGCCACGCCGTGTGCGCGCTCAAGATCCAGGGCAACGATCCGCTCCACAAGCTCACCATCGTCCCCCGCGGGCGTGCCCTGGGGCTCGCCTTCACCCTGCCGGAAGACGACCGGGTATCCGTGACGCGGCAGGAGCTGGAGGCGCAGCTCGCCATGTGCTACGGCGGGCGCATCGCCGAGGAGCTGGTGTTCGGGCGCGAGCGGGTGACCACGGGCGCCTCCAGCGACATCCAGCGGGCCACGGGCGTGGCGCGGCGCTACGTGACTCAATGGGGCCTGTCGGATGCCGTGGGCCCGGTGGCGATCTCCGAGAACAGCCAGGAGGTGTTCCTGGGCCGCGACTTCGGGCAGCGCCGCGAAGTATCCGAGAAGATGGCGGAGCTGGTGGACGCCGAGGTCGGGCGGGTGCTGAACGAGGCGCTGGAGCGTGCCCGCGCCACCATCACCGAGCACCGCGACCTGCTGGACCGCCTGGCGCTCTCGCTGCTGGAGCGCGAGACGCTGGGGCGCGAGGAGATCGACATCCTCGTGAACGGCCAGGAGCTCCCGCCCATGCGGCCCGAGCCCACCTACGGCCCGCCGGACCTGCCGACGGCGCCCCCGGTCAAGGACCGGCCGTCGATCGGCGTGGAAGGGCTGAAGCCGCGGCTGGCGTGAAGTAGTCTCACACAGAGGCACAGAGACACAGAGAGGATCTCTTCTGGCACCTGGCACTGCTTCCTGGAACCTCGGCCGTCCGGTCGTGATGGGGATCCTGAACGTCACGCCCGACAGTTTCAGCGACGGGGGCCGGTTCCGCTATGCGGGGCCGGCCCTCGCGCGCGCACGGGAGATGGTGGCCGCCGGGGCGGACCTGCTGGACGTGGGCGGGGAGAGCACCCGGCCCGGCGCGGCGGAGGTGGACGCGGCCGAGGAGATGGAGCGCGTGCTCCCCGTGATCGAGGCGGTGCGCGCGGAGCTGGACGTGGCCGTCTCCGTGGATACGCGCAAGGCGGAGGTGGCGCGCGCGGCGCTGCGGGCGGGGGCCGGGACCGTGAACGACGTGTCGGCGCTGGGCGATCCCGCGATGGCGGGCGTCGTGGCCGAGGCGGGGGCGGGGCTGGTGCTGATGCACATGCGCGGCACGCCGGCCACCATGCAGTCGCACGCCGTGTACGGCGACGTGGCGGCGGAGGTGGCGGCGGAGCTCGCGGGGCCGCTGGAGCGCGCGCGCGCGGCGGGGATCGAGAAGATCGCGCTGGACCCGGGGATCGGCTTCGCCAAGACGGCGGAGCAGAACCTTGAATTGATCGCGCGGCTGGGGGTGCTGGGGCGGCTGGGATACCCGGTGCTGCTGGGGGTTTCGCGCAAGGCGTTCATCGGGCGCCTGCTGGGTGGCATCCCCGCGGACGAGCGGGACGCGGGGACGGCGGGGGCGTGCGTGGCGGGGCTGGCGCGCGGCGCCCGCATCTTTCGCGTCCACGACGTGCGCACGGCGCGCCACGCGCTGGACGTGGCGTGGAGCATCCTGCGCATCGAGGAGGCGCCGTGAGCGAGTGGACGGCGCGCTTCGGCTTCCTGACGCCCGGGTGGACGGACCTGGTGGAGATCGCCATCGTGGCGGTGCTCTGCTACCGCATCCTCGTGCTGCTGGCGGGGACGCGCGCCATCCAGATGCTGCTGGGGCTCTCGTCGCTGGTGGCGCTGTACGGGCTGGCGCGCCTCGTACACCTGCAGCTCATCGAGTACCTGCTGGAGACGTTCTTCCGCTTCGGCGTGATCGCGGCGCTCATCGTCTTCCAGCCCGAGCTGCGCAGCGCGCTGGCGCACCTGGGGCAGAACCGCCTCTTCCGCGGCTTCTCGCGCCTGGAGGGGAACCAGGTGGCCGAGGAGATCGCCGAGGCGTGCGAGGACCTGTCGCGCAACAAGACCGGCGCCATCATCGCCGTGGAGCGCGGGGTGGGGCTTGGGGAGTACGTGGAGACGGGAACGCCGCTGCGCGCCCGCGTCTCGTCCGCGCTGCTGCAGAACATCTTCACCCCCTACTCGCTCCTCCACGACGGCGCCGCCATCATCCGCGGCGACGAGATCGTGGCCGCCGGCTCCATCCTCCCCCTCACGCAGTCGCCGGTCAGCGACCGCACGCTCGGCACCCGCCACCGCGCCGCTCTGGGCCTCTCCGAGGAGACGGATGCGCTGGTGGTGGTGGTGTCCGAGGAGACGGGGCTGATCTCCCTGGCGCACCGGGGAAGGCTGGAGCGCGGGTTCACGCCCGACCAGCTTCGCGACCTGCTGCGGGGGGAGGTGCCGGCGACGGCGTGAGAGCAGGTCTTGTCCGTGTCTCTGTGCCTCTGTGTGAGATCGCCGTTCCTTGCCCGCGCCGCCACGCCGGTTTACAATCCCAAACCATGGATGCGGCGAAAGTGGCGGCGCGAGTCGCGGAGGTCAGGGAGAGGATCGAGCGGGCACGGCAGCGCGCCGGGCGCTCGGACGAGGTCACGCTGGTGGCGGTCACCAAGACGCACCCGGCGGACGCCGTGCGCGCCGTGCTCGCGGCCGGGGTGGCCGACGTGGGGGAGAACCGCGTGCAGGAGCTGGAGGAGAAGGTGGGCGAGGTGGGGCGCGCGGCCGTGGGATGGCACTTGATCGGGCACCTGCAGCGCAACAAGGCCGGGAAGGCCGTGGGCCTCTTCGACCTGATCCACTCGCTGGACTCGGCGCGGCTGGCGGAGGCGCTCTCGGCCGAGGCGGTGAAGCGCGGGGCGGAGGTGCGCGCGCTGGTGCAGGTGAACGCGTCCGGCGAGGACACCAAGGGCGGGTTCGAGCCCGCGGAGCTGGTGGACGCGCTGGGCCGCATCGTGGAGCTGCCGGGGATGCGGGTGGAGGGGCTGATGACGATGGCGCCCTTTACCGGCGACGAGGCCACCCTCCGCGCCGCCTTCCGCCGCACGCGCGAGCTGCTGGACGACGCGCGGCGGCAGCTTCCCGGGGTGGGGGGGCAGCTTTCGATGGGGATGAGCAACGACTTCGAGCTCGCCGTGGAGGAGGGAAGCACCCTCGTTCGCGTGGGCTCGGTTCTCTTTGGGGAGCGGGGATGATCGACCTTACGCCGCTCGACGTCCGCAAGAAGAAGGGCGACTTCCGCAAGGTGATGCGGGGGTACGACCCGGAGTCGGTGGACAACTTCCTGGACGTGGTGGTCAACCGCATGGAGGAGATGGTGCGGGAGAACTCCGCGCTGGCCGGGAAGGTGGACGCCATGTCCGGCTCCATGGCGGAGTACCGCGACCGCGAGCGCGCCATGAACGAGGCGCTCGTCTCCGCCCAGCAGCTTCGCGAGGACATGCGCGAGCAGGCCCGCCGCGAGGCGGACCTCCTCCTGCGCGAGGCCCGCGCGCAGGGTGACCGCATCGTGGCGGACGCCAAGCGCCAGGTGTCGGCCGCGCTGGAGGCGTTGAGGCGCATCCAGGGGCAGCGCGTGAGGTTCCTGCGCATCTTCCGCGCGATGGTGGAGCGGCAGCTCGGCGAGATCGAGCAGGAGGAGGGGCTCACCGCGACCATCGCGCGCCTGGAAGGGGAGAGCAACGAGCGCGGCGCCGAGCCCGCCGAGAGCGAGGAGCGAGCCGACGGTGTCTGAGCTCACGGAGCGGATCGCGGAGGCGGCGGGGGCCATCCAGGGGCGGAGCACGCTGCGGCCGGAGGCGGCCATCATCCTGGGGACGGGGCTGGGCGGGCTGGCGGAGCGCATCGAGGTGGAGGCGGAGATCCCGTACGAGGAGATCCCCCACTTCCCCCTCTCCACCGTGGAGTCGCACACCGGGCGGCTGCTGCTGGGGCGGCTGGGCGGGCGCCCGGTGGTGGCGATGCAGGGGCGCTTCCACCGCTACGAAGGATACTCGCTGCAGCAGGTGACCTTTCCCGTGCGGGTGATGAAGGCGCTGGGCGCGGGCACTCTGGTGGTCTCCAACGCGTGCGGGGGGATGAACCCCTTCTGGCGCCCGGGCGACCTGGTGCTGATCGCCGACCACATCAACCTGCTGGGCGACAACCCGCTGATCGGCCCCAACGACGACGCGCTGGGGCCGCGCTTCCCGGACATATCCGCCGTGTACGACGCGGGGTTGCGGGAGCTGGCGCGGGAGGTGGCGGCGGAGCGGGGCATCCCGCTGCGCAGCGGGGTGTACGTGGCGGTGGCGGGGCCCAACCTGGAGACGCGCGCCGAGTACCGGATGCTGCGCACCATGGGCGCCGACGTGGTGGGGATGTCCACCGTACCCGAGGTGATCGTGGCGGTGCACGGCGGGATGCGGGTGATGGGGATCTCCATCATCACCGACGCGTGCCTCCCCGACGCGCTGGAGGAGGCGGACATCACGCGCATCATCGCCACGGCGCGCGGCGCGGAGCCGAGTCTTACGGCGCTGGTGGAAGGTGTGGTCGCGCGGATGTGACGGATGGGCTCACACAGAGGCACAGAGGCACAGAGATCAATTCGTCTCTGTGCCTCTGTGTCTCTCGATCCATGAGAGATGATGAGTGATTTGATTGTGGTGGCGGATCGCATCCACGTGCTGGGGGCGCATGCGCCGGTGCGGGCGCTGCTGGTGCGGGATGGGCGCGTGGCGGCGGCGGGGAGCGAGGAGGAGGTGCGAGGGCAGGCGCGGGCGGGGTTCGCCGTGGAGCGGCTGGATGGGGCGACGGTCACTCCCGGGCTCACGGATGCGCACGTGCACCTGACGCTGTGGGCGCTGGCCCGGAGGCGCGTGGACCTGAACGCGGCGCGGACGCCCGAAGAGGGGGTGGCGGCGGTGGCGGCGGCGTGCGGGAGCGGGGAAGGGTGGATCCGCGGGCTGGGGTGGGATGGGCACCGGTGGGGGCGGCTGCCGTCCAAGGGGGAGCTGGACGCGGTATGTCCCGAGCGGCCGTGCTACCTGGAGAGCCACGACATCCACGCGGCGTGGCTCAACTCGGCGGCGCTGCGGCTGTGCGGCATCACGCGCGACACGCCCGATCCGGAGGGCGGCACCATCGGGCGGGACGCGGCGGGGGAGCCGAACGGGCTGCTCTTCGAGAACGCCAAGTGGCTGATCGAGGCCCACCTCCCCGTCCCGTCCGCGGCGGAGGTGAGGGACGCGCTTCTGGATGCGCAGAAGGCCGCGCATGCGATGGGGCTCACCGGGGTGCACTCCGTGGAGGTGACGGGGCTGGAGGACTTCTCGGCGATGCGGGAGGACGGCGTGCTGCGCCTGCGCGTGCTGCAGTCCATCCCGCTGGGGCGGCTGGACGCGGCGATCGAGGTGGGGCTGCGCAGCGGGTTCGGCGGGGAGTGGATCCGCATGGGCGGGGTGAAGATGTTCCTGGACGGCGCGCTGGGCTCGCGCACCGCGTGGATGCGCGCGCCGTACGAAGGGACGCGCGACGAGCTCGGCATCCAGACGCTGGGGTCGGACGAGTTCCGCGAGAACGTGCGGCGCGCGGCGGAGGCGGGGATCGCGTCCACGGTGCACGCCATCGGCGACGCGGCGGTGGAGCTGGCGATCGACGTGATGGGGAGCGTGCCGGCGCCGCGGTCGATGCCGCACCGCATCGAGCACGTGCAGCTCTGCCCGCTCGACCTGTGGGAGCGCGCTGCCCGCTCCGGGATCGTGGCCTCCATGCAGCCCGTTCACCTGATGACCGACATCCCCGCCGCCGAGCGGCACTGGGGGCACGAGCGCTCGCGCGGCGCCTACCCCATCGCGGCGCTGCAGCGGGCGGGGGTGGTGCTCGCGTTCGGCTCGGACGTGCCGGTGGAGACGGCGGACCCGCGGCCGGGGCTCTTTGCCGCCGTCGCGCGCCGCGGTTGGGATGGCGGGCCGCAGGGCGGGTGGTTCCCCGAGCACTCCGTCTCTGCCGAGGCCGCGTTGCGCGCCTACACCGAGGGGCCCGCCTTCGCCGCGGGCGAGAGCGGGCGGCGCGGGCGCCTCCTCCCCGGCTATGACGCGGACCTGGTGGCGTGGGACCGCGACCCCCTCGCCGTCGCGCCCGACGAGCTGCTGTCGATGAAGTGCGTGCTGACGATGGTGGCGGGCGAAACCGTGCACCGCGGGTAGCGCCGTGGACGACCTCGTCCGCGCCGCCGGGCACCTGGCGAACGCGCGCCGCGTGGTGGTGTCCACGGGCGCGGGGATGTCGAAGGAGAGCGGCATCCCCACCTTCCGCGACGCGATGGAAGGGCTGTGGGCGGAGTTCGATCCGCAGGCGCTCGCCACCGAGGCCGGCTTCCGCGCGAACCCGCGGCGCGTGTGGGGATGGTACGCGTGGCGCCGCCGCCGCGTGACGGAGGCGCGGCCGCACGCTGGCCACCTCGCGGTCACCGAGCTGCAGCGCATCCTGCCGTCGGTAACCGTGGTCACGCAGAACGTGGACGGCCTGCACGCGGAGGCCGGCACGGCGGACGTGGTGGAGCTGCACGGCAACATCCGCCGCGTGCGCTGCCTGGACCGCGGCCACCCCTTCTCCGGAGACATCCCGGAAGGCGAGGACATCGATCCGCCGCCCTGTCCCCAATGCGGCTCGCCGCTGCGGCCGGACGTGGTCTGGTTCGGCGAGATGTTGCCGGAAGCGGCCGTCGCCCGCGCGTGGGAGGAGGCCGAGCGCTGCGACGCGCTCCTCCTGGTGGGCACCTCCGGCACCGTGTGGCCGGCGGCCGAGCTTCCGCACGTGGCGCGGCGCGGCGGGGCGGCCATCATCGAAGTGAACCCGGAGCCCAGCGAGCTCACGGGCCTGGCCGACGTGTTCCTGCGGGGAGCGGCGGGCGCCATCCTCCCGCCGCTGGTGGCGGAGGTGCGGGCGCGCTGTACCGATCGGTAAATAGACGCAGTTTCCGTGTGCGTACGGCGTTTGCGTGGCGGCGGAATGGGATCGTGCGTCACATCAAACATCGCAATGGAGCAGCCGGGATGACTCAACTCTCTCTGGACGACCAGGACGCGGCGCTGCTCGCCGACGCGCTGCGCTCGTACCTTTCGGACCTTCACTCCGAGATCTCAGGGACTGACAACTACGAGTTCCGCGAAGCGCTCAAGACGCGCGAGCAGAGGCTGAACGCCATCCTGGGCCACCTGGGCGGGCAGGAACGCTAGAAAAAAGGCTCACACAGAGACACGGAGGCACAGAGATGAAATCGTCTCTGTGCCTCCGCATGGTTCTGCGGCCCGCCCCTTGCCGCCGCAACGACACCGGGGGCAGAATGTCTCCCTCGCACGTCAACGAAAGCGAGACCGATGAACCGACGTACCAAGATCGTCTGCACGCTGGGACCCGCGTCCTGGTCGCCCGAGCGCGTCGCCGCGCTCATCGCGGCCGGGATGGACGTGGCCCGGATCAACTTTTCCCACGGCACGCAGGAGCGGCACGCCGAGACCATCCGCAACGTGCGTGAGGCGTCGCGGGCGGCGGGGCGTCCCATCGCCATCCTGGGCGACCTGCAGGGCCCCAAGATCCGCGTGGGCGTGCTTCCGGAGGAGGGCGTGGAGCTGCACCCGGGCGACGCCATCACATTCGCGCCCGAGGGGGAGCACCAGGGGAGCGAGCTTCCCACCACCTACGCCCAGCTCGCCGGCGACGTGGACGTGGGCGACGTGGTGCTGCTGGCGGACGGGCTGATGGAGCTGATCGTGGAGGAGGTGAGCGGGTCGCGGGTCACCATGCGCGTGATCCACGGCGGCACGCTCACCTCCAACAAGGGGATCAACCTCCCCGGCGTGCGGGTGAGCGCCCCGTCGCTCACCGAGAAGGACCTGCGCGACCTGGAGTTCGCGCTGGAGCAGAAGCTCGACTACGTGGCCCTCTCCTTCGTGCGCTCCGCCGAGGACGTGCTGGACCTGGTGAGCCGCATCCCCGAAGACGGGCCGCTGATCGTGGTGAAGGTGGAAAAGGGGCACGCGCTGGAGAACCTGGAGGCCATCCTGAGCGCCTCCGCGGCGGCGATGGTGGCGCGCGGCGACCTGGGGGTGGAGCTCCCCTTCGAAAAGGTGCCGCTGGCGCAGAAGCGGATGATCCAGATGGCCAACCTCAGCGCCCGCCCGGTGATCACGGCCACGCAGATGCTGGAGTCGATGATCGAGAACCCGCGCCCCACGCGCGCCGAGGCGTCGGACGTGGCGAACGCCATCATCGACGGCACGGACGCGGTGATGCTCTCGGCCGAGACGGCGACGGGGAAGTTCCCGGTGCAGGCGGTGCAGTCGATGGTGAGGATCGCGCAGGAGATCGAGGACTCGCACGTGATGGACGCGGGCCCGCACTACGACATGCCCATCACCATCAGCTCGGACGGGCACACGCCCACCGAGCGCGCGGTGGCGGGCGCCACGGTGGAGGCGGTGCGCCGCCTGCAGGCGCCCGTGATCGTGACCTTCACCAGCAGCGGCTCCACGGCGCGCGTGGTGTCGTCGTTCCGCCCGCCGGTGCCCATCCTGGCCATCACGGACACGGAGCGCACCTACAACCAGCTCGCGCTGGTGTGGGGCACCATCCCCGTGCTCTGCTCCGCGGAAACGACGTTCGAGGAGATGATGGACTACGCGCGCTCCGAGGTGGTGGCGCGCGGCCTGGGCTCCCCGGGCGACCGCATGGTGGTGACGGCCGGCTACCCGATCCACGTGCCGGGAACGACGAACCTGCTGCAGGTGGAGGTGGTGTGAAGAAGGGGAACGGGGAACGGGGAACGGGGAACGGTAGAAGCGAACACCGTCGGCCGCCGGTCGCCGTCCTGCTGTTCCCGTTCCCCGTTCCCCGTTCCCCATTCCCGGCTGTCCCGTGCGTCTGACCTTCCTGGGCACCGGCACCTCCTTTGGCGTGCCGGTGATCGGGTGCGACTGCGAGGTGTGCGGCTCGCCCGACCCGCGCGACCGGCGCACGCGGCACGGGGCGCTGCTGGAGGAGGACGGACGGCGGCTGCTGGTGGACACCCCGCCCGAGCTCCGCCTGCAGCTCGTCGCCGCCGGCGTCAGCCGCGTGGACGCCGTGTGGTACACGCACTGCCACGCGGACCACGTGCACGGGGTGGACGACCTGCGCGTGTTCTCCGAGCGCGGCCGCGGCGCGCTGGAGGTGTTCGCGTCCGAGGATTGCGCGGCCACCCTCCGCGACCGCTTCCGCTACGTGTTCGACGCTACGCTGCGGCCGCTGGAGGGCACCTCCAAGCCCGAGGGCGCGCTCCGCGAGGTGCGCGCGTACGAGCCGGCGACGGTGGCGGGCTTCGACATCCTCCCGCTTCCCGTGCCGCACGGGCGCGAGGAGGTGATGGGGTTCCGCGTCGGGGGCCTTGGCTACATCACGGACGGCAAGCTCCTCCCGCCGCGCACGGAGGAGGCGCTGCGGGGGGTGAAGGTGCTGGTGCTCAACGCGCTCTGGTTCGGCCGCCCGCACCCCACGCACTTCAGCGTGGAGGAAGCCGTGGAAGCCGCCGCCCGCGTGGGCGCCGAGCGCACCTACCTCACGCACCTGAGCCACCGCGTGAGCCAGGCCGAGCTCGACCGCCGCCTCCCCCCCGGCGTCTTCGGCGCGTACGACGGGCTGGTGGTGGAGGTGTAGGCCCATCTCTCTGTGTCTCCGTGCCTCTGTGTGAGCCCTGCTGTTCCTTCTCTCACGTAACTCTTCCAGGCCATGTCGCGCATCGTACTAGACTACAACAACATGCTCGCCCCGCGGCTCGGCGGGCGCGGTATCGACCCCGCGGCGCTGGAGGGGATGGCGGAGCGGTTCCGCGAGGCGCACGCGGACACGCGCAGGCGGCGCGAGTCGGGGGAGATGGGCTTCTTTGCGCTGACGGACGAGAACGAGACCGTCAGCGCCATCGAGAGCTTCGCGGAAGGGGCGGGGCAGGCGTTCTCGGACTTCGTGGTGCTGGGGATCGGCGGGTCCGCGCTGGGGATGATCGCGCTGCGCTCGGCGCTGCTCAAGCCGTCGTGGAACGAGCTGAGCGACGAGGAGCGCGACTTCTTCCCCCGCATCCACGTGCTGGACAACGTGGACCCGGCCACCATCGGGCCCTTCCTGGACCGGCTGGACCTGGGGCGCACCCTGTTCAACGTCGTCTCCAAGAGCGGCGGCACGGCCGAGACGATGTCGCAGTACCTCATCGTGCGCCAGCGGCTGCAGGAGAAGCTGGGCGATGCCTACCGCCGCCACCTCCTCTTCACCACCGACCCGGAGAAGGGCGTCCTCCGCCAGCTCGCGAACGACGAGGAGATCGCCTCGCTCCCCATCCCCGCCAGCGTGGGTGGCCGCTTCTCGGTGCTCTCCGCCGTGGGCCTCCTCCCTGCCGCGATGGCGGGGATCGACGTGCGCGAGCTGCTGGCCGGCGCGCGCGAGATGGCCGAGCGCTGCGATACGGACGACCTGCGCTCCAATCCCGCCGGCCTGTTCGCCGCGCTGCAGTACCTGGCGCAGACGGAGGCGGGCGCGCCCATCCACGTGATGATGCCCTACTCCGACCGCCTGCGCGACGTGGCGGACTGGTTCCGGCAGCTCTGGGCGGAGAGCCTGGGCAAGCAGCGCACGCGCGGCGGCGACGAGGTGTTCGTGGGGCCGACCCCCGTGAAGTCGCTGGGCGCCACCGACCAGCATTCGCAGGTGCAGCTCTACGTGGAGGGGCCGTTCGACAAGACGATCACCTTCATGGCCGAGGCCGAGCGGGAGATCGACGTGGAGATCCCCAACGTGTACCCCGACCTGGGCGAGCTGGGGTACCTGGGCGGCCAGACGCTGGGCGGCCTGCTGCGCACCGAGATGCTGGCCACCGAGGCGGCGCTGGCGCGGCGCGGGCGGATGAACATGATGATCGAGCTGCCGCGGGTGGACGCGCGCTCGCTGGGGGGCGTGTTCATGCTCCTGCAGATCGCCACGGTGTACGCCGGCTTCCTGTACGGCGTGGACCCGCTCGACCAGCCGGGTGTAGAGCTTGGCAAGCAGCTCACCTACGGCATCATGGGCCGCGACGGCTTCGAGACGCAGCGCGGCGAGTGGGAAGGCCGCGAGCCCAAGCGCGACGACTGGACCGCGCGCTAGGAACGGCTTGCAGCGGGACTTATACTGAGATTGTGGCGAACGTTCATGCAGGGTGGCGCAGTGCGTGAGTGCGTTAGTGCGTGAGTGCGCCAACTGCATTAAAAACGCACTCACGCACTGACGCACTCACGCACTCCTTTCCCCCGGCGACCCCGCATCCGCGCTTGATCTATCCACTCCCACACCCGTACGGCTCCCGCCACCTGGTGGTGCTGAACCCCGCGGCGGGGCAGGTCGATACCAACCGCGCCGTGCGTGCGCTGGCGGGGGCGTTCGCCGCGCGCCGGGCGGGGTTCGACATCCTGGAGACGCGCGGCGCCGGCGACGCCGAGGAGATGGCGCGCATGGCCGCGCGCGCCGGGTACCGCTCGGTGGTGGCCGTGGGCGGCGACGGCACGGTGGGCGAGGTCATCACCGGGCTCGCCGGAACGAACATCCCGCTGGGGATCATCCCCAAGGGCACGGGCAACCAGCTCGCCTGCAACCTGGGGATCCCCGTCTCGGTGGAGGGCGCGGTGGACATCGTGGTCAACGGCCGCGCCGCCCCCATCGACCTGGGACGCCTGGCGGACGGGCGCTACTTCGCGGTCACCGCGGGGGCGGGGTGGGACGCGGCGATCATGGCCGCCGCCACGCGGGAGCTCAAGGACCGCTGGGGCTTCGGCGCGTACCTGTACGCCGGGCTGCGCACGGGGATCACCCCGCCCTCCACCCGCTACCACATCACGGCGGACGGGGAGACGCTGGAGGTGAACGCGGCGATGGTGCTGGTGGCCAACATGGGCCAGATCGCGTCGCGCATGCGCTCCGTGGCGTTCAGCATCGCGCCCGGCGTGTCGTTCCAGGACGGCAAGCTGGACGTCTGCGTCTTCGCGCCGCGCAGCCTCACGGATGTGGCCGGGATGCTGTGGCGGATGGCGCGCCGCCGCTACGCCGGCGACAACCGCCTCCTCTACCTGCAGGCGGAGGACATCCACATCGAGACCGACTCGCCGGTCATCACCGAGACGGACGGGGAGCCGATCGGCGTCACGCCACTTTCTGTGCGCGCGGTGGCCGGCGGGGTGCACGTGCTGGTGCCGCAGGGGCTCTGAAACGGCGCGGCTCACACAGAGACACAGAGGCACGGAGAAAGATACTTTTCTCCGTGCCTCTGTGTCTCTGTGTGAGCCCCTTGGTTACAGGCCCAGCGCCGCGCCCACGTCGATGCGGCCGCTGCCGTAGTACGGGTCGGTGCCGGTCTGGCCCAGGTCAACCGCGGACTTCATGATCATCTGCTTGATCTGCGAGATGTTGCCCGTGCCGTGCTCCGCCATCAGCAGGGCGGCGAGGCCGGACACGTGCGGCGCCGCCTGGCTGGTGCCCACCTGGAAGAACAGCCGGTTGCCGGCCTGGCACCCGGCCAGCCCCAGCACGTTGCCAAAGGAGTCGATCGCCAGCAGGGTCTTGGTGCACAGCGACCACACGTTGGAGGTGGAGCCGAGGCCCCACGGCCAGGCCGAGGGAGCGAAGTCAGCGCGGAAGTTGCCGCCGGGCGCGGCCACGTCGATGGACGAGCGTCCGAAGTTGGTATACTGCGACACCTCGTCGGGGCTGGTGGTGGGGGTGGAGGGTCCCACGGCGGACACGCAGATCACGTGCGCGGTGCCGCAGTACACGTTCAGGAAGCCGCCGTCGTGGTCCATGTCCGTGGAGCTGTTGCCGGCGGAGACCACCACCAGCATCCCCTTCCGGTTCGCGTAGGCCATGGTGCGCTGGATGAGCGACGTGAGCGACCCCGTGCCGGCCCGGGGCTGCACGCCGCCCAGGCTCATGTTGGCCACGTTGGCGCCCTGGTCGGCCGCCCAGGTGACGCCCGCCAGGACGTTGGCCAGCGAGCCGCGCAGGTTGGCGCCGAGCACCTTCACGCCGATCAGCGTGGTCCTGGAGGTCACGCCGGCCAGCGCCACCGCCTTGCTGCTGACCTGCGTGGCGACGTTGGTGCCGTGCCCGTTGTAGTCCGAGATCTCGTGGCGCGTGGGGAAGAGGGCGGAGGTGATGGCGTTGTCCGACGCCACGAACGAACGGGAGCGCGACAGGTCCACCAGCCCGTTGAGGTCCAGGGCGTCGTAGTCGATGCCGCTGTCCAGGATGGCCACCGTCACGTCCGCCGAGCCCAGCTTGCCGGCCGCCCACGCCTTGTCGGCGCCGATGGAGCGCATGTTCCACTGCCACGCGTAGCGCGCGGCGGTCGCCGGGTTGGCCTGGCTCATGATGGTGATCGGCGCCTCCGCGGCCATCCCGCCCTGCTCGGCGTGCGGCACGTCCAGGGCGAGCTCCACGTCCGCCTGCACCTCGGCCACGCTGCTCAGCCCGCGGATCTGCGCGGCGCCCTCCTCACCCAGCCCGTTCACCAGCGCGAAGCCCACCCCGGCGTGCGCGTAGGCCACCGTGCCGCCCAGCGCCTGCACCTGCTCGGCGAACCCCGCGGGAATCGCGTTCCCGTGGAAGAGGACCACCGACGAGCCCGCCGCGGCCGACTGGCTCACGCTGGGCGCGGCCGCCGCGGGCGCCGCGGGATTGGTGGCATCATCCGAACAGGCACCGAGAACGAGACTGCCGGCCAGCACGCAGCCGAGGGTGGAAACTGACGAGAAAGTTTTCATGCGGTGGCTCCGGAAAAGAGAGAAAAGAGAGTCTGCGAAGGTGCAGATCTCCCTCCCAGCATAGGCGCGAAACGCAAGCGAAGTCAAAGGTTTTTTTCGGCAAATCTTATTGCGCCGCAATCAGTTAAATGCCCCCGCATAAACAAGAAGGCACGGAAAACCTGAGTTCTCCGTGCCTCCCTGTTCTTGTCTGCCCTTGCGCGGTGCGCACCCCCCGCCGCGGGGGCGTCCGCACCGTTCCCGCAGGGACATCCCGTTATGTCCCCTCCTGAGCCCCTGGAAAACTCCCATCAAACGAGAGAGGCACGAAGAACCGAAGTTCTCCGTGCCTCTGTGCCTCTGTGTGAGCCCGCGGTTACATCAGGCTTACAGCCCGAGCGCCGCCCCCACGTCGATCCGCCCGCCGCCGTAGTACGGGTCCGTCCCGTTCTGGCCGAGGTCGGCCGACGACTTCACGATCATCTGCTTGATCTGCGTGGCGTTGCCCGTGCCGTGCTCGGCCATCAGCAGGGCCGCGAGGCCGGCCACGTGCGGCGCCGCCTGGCTGGTGCCCACGTTGCCCGTAAGGCGGTTGCCGCCCTGGCACCCGGCGTAGCCCAGGACCGTGCCGGTCGGGCTCAGCACCAGCGTGGTCTTGCTGCAGTACGACCAGACCCACGAGGCGATGTCGTTGCCCCACAGCCACGCCGACGGAGCGAAGTCCGGGCGGTAGTTGCCGCCGGGGGCGGCCACGGTGATCGACGAGCGGCCGAAGTTGGTGAAGTTGGAGACTTCATCCGGGCTGGCCGTCACCGACGAAGGCCCGGTCGCCGACACGCAGACCACGTGCACGGTGCCGCAGTAGGTGTTGAACATGTTGCCGTTGTGGTCCAGGTCCTCCGTGTCGTTCCCGGCGGCGACCACCACCAGCATCCCCTTCTGCTTCGCGTAGTTCATCGTGCGCTGGATCATCGCCACGTACGTGCCGTTCCCCGCCTTGGCGAAGCCGCCGCCCAGGCTCATGTTGGCCACGTGCGCGCCGTTGTCCGCCGCCCAGGTGATGCCCGAGAGGATGCTGCCCAGCGAGCCGCTGCCGCTGGCGCCGAGCACCTTGACGCCGATCAGCGTGGTCTTGGAGGTCACCCCGGCGAGGGCGACCGCCTTGCTGCTCACCTGCGTGGCGACGTTGGTGCCGTGCCCGTTGTAGTCGGAGATCTGGTTGCGCGTGGGGAAGTAGGTGGAGGTGATGGTGTTGTCACCCGCCACGAACGACCGGGAGCGCGAAAGGTCCACGAGGCCGTTGAGGTCCGGCGCGTCGTAGTCGAGGCCCGTGTCCAGGATGGCCACCGTCACGTTGGGCGAGCCCAGCTTGCCCGCGGCCCACGCCTTCTGGGCGCCGATGGCGCGCATGTTCCACTGCCACACGTAGCGCGCGGCGGTCGCCGGGTTGGCCTGGCTCATCGCCATGTCGGCGATCTCGGCGCCCGTCTCCGCCTGGGCGGCCGCACGCGGCAGCTTCAGGGTGAACTCGTTGTCCGCCTGCACGTCCGCCACGCCGCTCATCCCGCGGAGCTGCGAGATCCCCGCCTCACCCAGCCCGTCCACCATCGCGAAGCCCACACCGGCGTGCGCGTACGCCACCGTGCCGCCCAGCGCCTGAACCTGCGCCTCGAAGTCCGCGGGCACCGCGCTGCCGCGGAAGAGCACCAGCGACGAGCCGCCGGCGGCCGACTGCGAAAGGCTCGGCGCGGCTGCCGAAGGACCCGTGGGGCTTGCGGCATCGTCCGAGCAGGCCGTCACGGCAAGGCTGCCGGCCAGTACACAACCGAGGGTGGAAACAGACGTGAGACGTTTCATCTGCGGGCTCCGAGAAGAAAAAGGAGGGTGAGGAATCTGCGAGGATGCAGATCTCATCTACCTCGGCGGCTGGGCGGTCTGCGGGAGACCCCTGGCTTTGCGGACCGGCCTCGCGACCGGGGTGCCTTTTTCGAGTCTGCGGGACTGCGTGCGGCACTGCTGCGGGAACGCCGGAGCGATGGCTCCTGAACGCCACTCATTATAACCCCCGAACGGGCGTCCGTCAACTGTTTGCGGGAAGCGATCTTGTTGCGCCGTAAGCAGTTGGAGGGTTTCGTCGGGACGTGGTGCGGGGAGGTTGCGAGCGGCGTGCTCCGGAGGGTGCCCAGGGGCCACGACGGCAAAAGTAGGGTTCGAACGAGCGTCCGTCAACCGGGTTGCCCGTGCGCGGGTGTTGAAAGTAGGGGCGGGCTGCGGTAAATTTTCGGGATGAGCGAAGAACACCTTATCGTACGCGGCGCGCGCGAGCACAACCTCAAGAACGTCGATGTCCGCATCCCCCGGGACAAGCTTACGGTGGTCACCGGGCTCAGCGGGAGCGGCAAGTCGTCGCTCGCCTTCGACACCATCTACGCCGAGGGGCAGCGCCGCTACGTGGAGTCGCTGTCCGCGTACGCGCGCCAGTTCCTGGGGATGATGGAGAAGCCGGACGTGGACTCCATCGAGGGGCTCTCGCCGGCCATCTCCATCGAGCAGAAGACGGCCGGGCGCAACCCGCGCTCCACGGTGGGCACCGTCACCGAGGTGTACGACTACCTGCGCCTGCTGTGGGCGCGCGCCGGCACGCCGCACTGCCCCAACTGCGGCCGCCCCGTGCAGCGCCAGAGCGCCACCCAGATCGTGGACCGGCTGATGGAGTCAGCCCCCGGCACCTGGGTGGAGGTTCTGGCCCCCGTGGTGCGCGGCCGCAAGGGCGAGTTCCGCGACCTGTTCGAGGAGCTGCGCAAGAAGGGCTTCAGCCACGCCCGCACGGACGGCGCCATCCACCGCCTGGAAGAGCCGCCCAAGCTGGCCCGCCGCGCCAACCACGACATCTCCATCTACGTGGAGCGCAAGCTGGTGGTGCGCGAAGACAACCGGCAGCGCATCGCCGACGCCGTGGAGACCGCGCTGCGCGCGGCCGATGGCGTGGTGGAGGTGGTGGCGCACCTGGAGGGCGCGGAGCCGCAGACGCACATGCTCTCCGAGCACTACGCCTGCGCGGTGTGCGGCATCAACATCCCCGAGCTGGAGCCGCGCCAGTTCTCCTTCAACTCCCCCTACGGCGCCTGCACCGCGTGCGGCGGCCTGGGGACGCGCAAGGAGCCCAACCCGGAGCTGCTGCTGGCGGACCAGTCGCTCTCCATCCTGGAGGGCGTCGTGCTCCCCTGGGGAGTGCCGCGCGGCCACCTGCGCGGCACCATCCTGCAGGGGCTGGCGGACAACCTGGGCTTCGACCTCGGCACCCCCTGGAGCGAGCTGCCGGACAACGTCCGCGACCTGCTCCTGAACGGCGCCTCCGTGAAGAACGGGGGGAAGAAGATGAAGTGGGCGGGGATCGTGGCCGACGTGGCCCAGCGGTTCCAGGACTCGTCGAGCGACTCCATCCGCGAGACGCTCGAGGAGTTCATGTCCACCCTCCCGTGCACCACCTGCGGGGGCACGCGGCTGCGGCCGGAGTCGCTCGCGGTCACCGTGGGCGGGCGCTCGCTGGGGGGCGTGGTGGGGCTGCCCGTCAACGAGGCGCACGACTTCTTCCAGGCGCTCAAGGGGGACCCGCGCCTTTCGGCCGACGTGGCGCTCCCCATCCTCAAGGAGGTCACGGAGCGGCTGGGCTTCCTGGTGAATGTGGGGCTGGAGTACCTCACGCTGGGCCGCTCCGCCGAGACGCTCTCCGGCGGCGAGGCGCAGCGCATCCGCCTGGCCACGCAGATCGGCTCGCGGCTGGTGGGCGTGCTCTACATCCTGGACGAGCCCTCCATCGGCCTCCACCAGCGCGACAACCTGCGCCTGCTGGAGACGCTGCAGCAGCTCCGCGACCTGGGCAACACGGTGCTGGTGGTGGAGCACGACGAAGACACCATCCGCGCCGCGGACTACGTGCTGGACCTGGGCCCCCGCGCCGGCCGCCACGGCGGCGAGGTGGTGGCCGAGGGCACGGTGGACGACATCATCGCCGCGCCGCGCTCCCTCACCGGCGCCTACCTGCGCGGCGAGGTGCGCATCGAGGTCCCCGCGGAGCGCCGCGCGCCGCAGCCGGGGCGCGAGATCGTCATCCACAACGCGCGCGAGCACAACCTGCGCAACGTGGAGGCGCGCATCCCGCTGGGGTGCTTCGTGGCCGTCACGGGCGTGTCCGGCTCCGGCAAGTCCACGCTGGTCAACGACATCCTGTGGAACGCGATGGGGCGCAAGTTCTACCGCGCCAAGTCCGTCCCCGGGGTGCACGACCGCATCACGGGGCTGGAGCTGCTGGACAAGGTGGTGGACATCGACCAGTCCCCCATCGGCCGCACGCCGCGCTCCAATCCGGCCACGTACACCGGCCTCTTCACCACCATCCGCGACCTCTTCGCCGAGCTGCCGGAGAGCAAGATGCGCGGCTACACGCCGGGCCGCTTCTCCTTCAACGTCAAGGGCGGGCGCTGCGAGGCGTGCCAGGGCGACGGCCTGGTGAAGATCGAGATGCACTTCCTGCCGGACGTGTACGTGCCCTGCGAGGTGTGCCGCGGCAAGCGCTACAACCGCGAGACGCTGGAGGTGTTCTACAAGGGCCACACCATCGCCGACGTGCTGGAGGCGACGGTGGACGACGCGCTGGAGCTGTTCGACGCGGTGCCGCGCCTCAAGCGCCACCTGCAAACCCTGTCCGACGTGGGGCTGGGCTACATCCACCTGGGCCAGAGCGCGACCACGCTCTCCGGCGGCGAGGCGCAGCGGGTGAAGCTGGCCACGGAGCTCTCCAAGATCGCCACGGGCCAGACCTTCTACATCCTGGACGAGCCCACCACCGGCCTTCACTTCGAGGACGTGCGCATGCTGCTGGAGGTGCTCCACCGCCTGGTGGAGCGCGGCAACACGGTCCTCGTGATCGAGCACAACCTGGACGTCATCAAGACGGCCGACTGGGTGATCGACCTGGGCCCCGAGGGCGGCCCCCGCGGCGGCGAGATCGTGGCCGCCGGGCCGCCGGAGGTGGTGGCCGGGGAGCCGCGCTCGTACACGGGGCAGTTCTTGGCGGGAATACTCGACACGGCGGAATTCGCGAGTAGTAGCCCCAGTGCCCCTCGGCGGGCGAATGCCCGGAAGAAAGCGACGCGATAACTTCCCGATCGTGGCGCCTACACTCTGATCACGGATATCTGAATGCCTATCTCGGATGTGTTTGTGATAATGCCGTTCGGTGCAGAAACTGTTGTATTGAATGGAAAGAAGATTGTATACGATTCGTCACATTTCGACGATGTGTACGAACTGATTAAGGCGGCTGTCACATCTTTCGACCCTGCGATCCGTGTAGAGCGCATGGAGAAGAAGCACGGCAATTTGGTTTCGGCAATCATCAGGAGGATCCACAGTGCGGAGTTGGTGGTTGCCGTTTTGAGCGGCAGGAACCCGAACGTTTTTTACGAACTGGGTGTCCGGCATGCGCTACGGAGGGGCACAATAATGCTTGTCTCCGACCGAAACGAGTATCCGTTTGATCTCAAGGGTTATTATTCGGAGCAGTACAGTATCTCTACCGGTAAGGAACGGAAGCAGCTAGAGAGTTTCATTGTTGAGCGATTGAAGGAATACTCCGCCGGAATGCTCGACGACAGTCCTGTGTTAGATGTTCTTGAGGTTTCAGAGCGTGAGCAATGGCGGTCGATCAACAATTGGGAGACCCGTCGCGCCGCTGTTGTCCTCCGACATGTACTCGGTAATCTTACGCTCGTGTTTGAGTGGGTAGGTGGATGGATGAAGGAAGTCGCTCGTTGGGTTCCAGACATGCCGGAGGATTTCGAACCGCGCCAAGTCGGAAATATTGGCATCGATACCTTGCAAAACTTTGCGCAGACAGCTCCGATAATTGGGCTGCCGAGTCATGCATATATCGACGCCTCAAATATATCTGTAATGCTAAGGGAGCTGCAAACGAACCTGGCCGACTGGGATATGCCTTCTGCGGTAGATCGCTTCAGTGAGATGGAGGATGCGGAGAGAGTGGCGTTCGCGAATTTTGCTCGACAAAAGCTCATCCGCTTTACGGGGAACTGTATCCTTTTTGCGGACGACGTGTGTGCAGCTCTGGAATACGTGATCAAAACGCGTGAGGCTCATAGTATTCCTTGGAGGGATTCTATGGATCGAGCGGATGAGATCGACAGTCTCGACGCCCTGCGGGAGATTCAAGATGGGGTGGTGAGCAGAGTCAATGCTGTACGTGAGGTGTACATGGATTTTGAGAATCGTTTTTCTGGAGCTCCACCGAGGTCTTAGGTATTCGGGAACTTGCCGGCCAAACTCCGCAAGTTGCGGCGAAAGGCTGCCCCCGCTACTCTAACAAGGACACTGTTTTCAACTCGCGGGCACCCTATAAACTGTGACTCCGTTTCAACTACTCCGGCGGATTCAAGAGGACGCTGCGGGATCCGCAGTCCCAGTGAGCGACTTATTGCGTCGGTGCCAGATTCTCGCCACGCGAGCCGGAATCCCTGAGCTGGGCGAGTGGGTGCGCCACGAATTGAATGGGTACCCTGCGGATGTAGAGTTGCCAGCCTACCGTATTTTTTACGGTCATGCGCTGGGTGACTTCCGTGGGGCGTTCGGTTCGGGTGTTAACCACATGCCACTTCCGGCGGCGAACCTGCCGAAGGAGTTTCGAGACTGGGCGCGCAAAGCCTATGTACGGCAGCCGATCGCCGAGATTGAGGCAATCGCGCGTGGTGACGACGATCATGTGCGCTTCGGCTGGCCAGCGGATCTTATCGCGCACATGCGGGAACGTTTTCTCACCCAGATGGTTTTGGTCCAAGCTCAACTTATCGTGGGGAAGGGCCCTTTCATCTCCACGGTCGATACGGTACGCAACCGCATCCTCGCGTTCGCCCTCGAAGCGGAGGCATTCGTGAACCCGGACGAAGTGAAGCCCACCAGTCGCGAATCAGCAGAGTTGAGGAATGTTTTCAACACACATATTTACGGAACGGTGGGAAATCTCGCGCAGGGCAGCCGCGACGTAAACCAAGTCATCGAGAACTCAAGCGGTGACTTGGTGCGGCTCCTCGCACAGGTGCGCGGGTTGGGTGTGTCCCAAGAAGAGATTCATGAGTTGGAGGCAGCGATCATCGAGGACGGGCCGGCGGAGCGGAAGGCGTTTGGCGAGAAAGTTTCGGGCTGGCTCGGCAGGATGGTAGCGAAGGGGTTCTCAGGGATAGGCACAATCACTACGGGAACGGCTACCGAGGTTCTGCCCAAATTGATTGAGGAGTATTACGGAATCGTCGACTAGCGAGCAGGAGCCTCGAACGTTGTGACCTAGCGCACGGTCTCGTATCGCATTTTGCTCACACCGCTGGTTGGTGAGCGACGACCGTCTTTCGGGAACGCTGGTGACTCATGCGGAGGCCCGGAGATGAGGACCTTTGCGCTCTCTGTGGCCGGCCTGCTGGCCGTGCTCTACCTGCTGGCGGGCGGGCTGGTGTGGTGGTACTCCGAGCGGCTGATCTTCATGCCGCACGCGCCCGGGTACTCAGCCGGGGTGGGGAAGGTGCCCACGGCGGACGGCGACTCCATCGCGGTCGTGTGGCTGCCGAATCCGGAGGCGCGCTACACGATCCTGTTCAGCCATGGGAACGCCGAAGACCTGGGCGACTTGCGCCCCTTCCTCGCGGATCTGCGCGGCGCGGGGTTCTCGGTGCTGGCGTACGACTACCGGGGCTACGGGATGAGCACGCGCCGCGCGCCCACGGAGACGCGCGCGTACGAGGACCTGGCCGCGGCCTACGCGCACCTCACGGGGCCGCTCGGCGTGCCGCCGGAGCGCGTGATCCTGCACGGGAGGTCGCTGGGCGGCGGGATCGCGTCGCACCTGGCGAGCCGCCGCCCAGCCGCGGGGCTGGTGCTGGAGAGCACCTTCGTGAGCGCCTTCCGCGTACCGGTCACGCGCCCCCTCTTCCCCTTCGACCGCTTCGCCACCGCCGCCCGGCTGCGTGACGTCCGCTACCCCGTGCTCGTGATCCACGGGACGCGGGACGAGGTGGTGCCGTACTGGCACGGCCCGGCACTCCTGGCGGCTGCCAACGCGCCCCGCACCCACTTCTGGGTGGAGGGGGCGGGGCACAACGACCTCGCGTCCGTCGCCGGCCCTCGCTACTTCCAGGCGCTGCGGGATTTCGCGGCCTCGCTGGATGAACCCCGCTCCCTTCGCTGACCTGATGCCTCGTACCCTGTTCGTCCTCCTCGCCGCCTCCCTGCTCGGCGCGGGAGCCGCGTCTGCTCAGGGCTCGAGGCCGGCTCCGCCGAAAGCCCCCGCCGATCCGGATCCACCGCTCCCCGTGGCGGCGTTCATCGACTCGGCGGCGCTTCACCAGGCGCTTCTGGCTGCGCCGCTCGCGCCCCGGGAGTTCAAGCTCAAGCCGATCTTCATGGTGCGGTACGACCGTGCGGGGGCGCTCCAGGGGGTGGACCCGATCTCGGATCGCCTCATCCCGGCGGAGTTCGGCCGCGCCATGGCGGCGCTGCTGCGGGCGCACGTCCGCCCGAGCCTTGACCCCGCGCGCGAGTCGGAGCAGAGGGTGTGGATCCAGAGCGGCCCCACGCCGAAGATCGCGGTGATCGCCGACATCGTGGAGGCGCGCCCGCAGCTCTCCAACCGCGGCTCCGTCGGGACGGCCCTCGCGGGCTCGGTGCAGCGGCTGCTCCGTGAGCGTCCGTATCTCGCGGAGAGGCGGGTGAGCAGCATCGTCTCGATGCGTGTGTCGGAAGATGGAAAGCCCGAGAACCCGGTGCTCCGGCAGACCACCGGCGAGCCCGAGATCGACCGCGAGATCCTCATCATCGCGCGCACGATGCGCTTCGTGCCCGCGACGCTCGACGGCTACCCCGTAAAGGTGACCGTCACGGTGCCGGTCAACCTGCAGTTCCCGGCCCCGGCGGCGAACATGCGCCCGTAGTCCGCAACAGTGAGTCGCGGCGGGAGGCTGTGCGTCTGGATGGGTGGCTTCAGAGAATCTGGCTCCAGAGCGGCCCCACCCCGGTCATCGCGCTCATCGAAGACCACGCGGACGTAGACCCCGAGCTCACCAACCGCGACTCCGTCAGCCGGGTGCTCGGCGAGCTGACCCAGACGCTGCTGCAGGCGCGTCCTGACCTGGCCGGGCGGGAAGTGGCCTTCACCCTCCACGTGTCCGTGTCCGCGGACGGCGTGCCGACGGACGCGCTCGTCTTGCCGACCACCGGCGACTTGTGGCTCGATTGCGAGCTCTCGAGCATTATCACCGCGATGCGCTTCGCTCCGGCGACGCTCCAGGGCTACCCGGTGGAGGATGGCATATCCCTGCCGGTCACGTTGAAGTTCGAGAGCGCGGAGGTGCGTCCGTAACCCCTCTCTGTGTCTCTGTGCCTCTGTGTGAGCCCCGCCGTTTTGCTTACCTTCAGGCGCATTCCGCATTCACCCTCACCGGTCCCGCCGATGCGCAAGAGCAGCTACCTGGGCCCTTTCACCGCGATCGCGCTGTGCGCGGTGGCGGTGTGGATGTACTTCACGCCGCACCTGGCCGTGCGGCGGCTGCAGCAGGCGGCCGAGGCCGGGGACCGGCAGGCGCTGGAGCGGATGGTGGACTTCCCGGCCGTGCGCGCCAGCGTCAAGCACGAGGTGCGCGACGCGCTGCGGGAGGAGATCTCGCGCAAGGCCGAGCGCAATCCGTTCGCCGCGCTGGGAGCGGCGTTCGCGGGCGTGCTGGTGGACCCGCTGGTGGACTCGTTCGTGACGCCGTCGGGGATCGCCTCGGCCGTGCGCGGCGAGCGGCCTTCCCTGCGCCGTGAGCGGGGCGAGGTGAAGGAGGAGGCGAAGAAGCTGGAGCTGTCCCAGGGCTACGAGGGCACGGACACCTTCGTCCTCCACTTCCGCGACCGGGAGAGCGGGAAGGAGCGGATGGCGCTCGTCATGCGCCGCGATGGCCTGGCGGAGTGGAAGCTCTCCGCCATCCGGCTTGCCGGAGGCGCGGAGGAGTGAAGTCATGACGAGCGCCGCGCACTTCGCGCGGCGCTCGTTCGTTGGGGAGAGTTTCGGCGTGCCGTGGTGCCGTGGTGGCACCGCGTATGCCCCACCGCCACCCGCATCTCCCCGGTCTGTCCGGGTGAATGGGTGCACGACCGCACCGCGTTCGGCTCACCCGGATCTCGGCCCAGGCCCTCCATGCAGCAGACCCCATCGTTCGACATCCACGAGCTGATCGCCGCGGGCGCGATGCAGATCCACCTGCAGCCGATCGCCTCCATGCGCCGCCAGGACCTGATCGGCGTGGAGGCGCTGGTGCGCTGCCAGGCCGGCGGCGCTCCCATCCCGCCACCCGCGCTGTTCGAGGCCGCGGAGCGGGCCGGGGTGGCGCCGGAGCTGGACCGCCTCTGCCGCCGCCTGGCGCTGGAGAGCTTCCGCGCGCTCCACACGCGCGACCCGGCGCTGGTGCTCTTCGTCAACTGCCACCCCTCCACCTTTTGCGACCCGCTGGAGGCGCCGGACGGCTGGGGCGAGCTGGCGGCGCGCTTCGGCGTGGATACGCGCAACGTGGCGGTGGAGGTGTCCGAAGCGGAGATCGGGGACCTGGCGGCGGCGCGCGAAGCGTCCGTGGCGTTGCGCGAGGCCGGGTTCCTGGTGGCGCTGGACGACGTGGGGGCGCGGAGCGCGAACCTGGACCGCATCGCCTCCCTGCAGCCGGACATCATCAAAGCGGACCGCGAGCTGGTGCGCGGTGTGGACGCGGACTTCCACCGCCGCGAGGTGCTCCGCTCGCTGGTGGGGCTTTCCGAGCGGCTGGGTGGCTGGGTGATCGCCGAAGGGGTGGAGACGCAGGACGAAGCGGTGACCGTGGCGGAGCTCGGCGGCGACATCGTGCAGGGATACCTGCTGGGCCGTCCCTACCTTCCCGAGCCCGGCGAGGGGGTGCGGTGGGACGAGGAGGGGATGGCGGACGCGGCGCGCCGCTTCAAGGAGGAGCGGGTGGGCGCCGCCCGTGCCGCCCGCGGGCGCCGGGACCAGCGCTCCGCCCTGGTGCGTTCCCTTGCCGCCGGGCTGGAGGGGGGCCAGGAGCTGGAGACGGCGCTCAAGGACCTGATCCGGCCGCACGCCAGCGTGCTCTCGGCCGCCGTGCTGGACGAAGCCGGCACCCAGCTCACCGGCACCGTGCTCAACCCGATGCGGGTGCTCCGCCAGAAGTCGGTGATCTTCGCGCCGCCGGGGCGGGGGACGGACCACTCGCTCAAGGAGTACTTCTACCTCCTGGTGGAGGGCGGAGACGAGACCTACGAGTCGGCGCCGTACGTGCCGCTCCCCACGGGCGACCTCGCCGTCACGGTCTCCACGCGCCTCGCGGACGGCCACCGCGTGCTCTGCGCCCACCTGCGCGCGGAGCCGGGCGACCTGGCCACCTGAGCCGCGCTGTGGCCGGGGCGCCGCACGCAGCATAGATTGCGGGCATGGTCTCTCTATTCGACATCCTGGGGCCCACCATGGTCGGCCCGTCCTCGTCCCACACCGCCGGCGCGTGCCGGCTGGGCCTCCTGGCGCGCGCCATCCTGGGCGGCACGCCGGAGCGCGCGGTCATCCAGCTCCACGGCTCCTTCGCCGCAACGGGCGAGGGGCACGGGACGCAGCGCGCCATCGTGGGCGGCCTGGTGGGGCTGGCCCCTGACGACCTCCGCCTGCGCCAGGCGTACGACGAGGGCGCCGCGGCCGGGCTCGAGTGGAGCTTCGAGGAGACGGACCTGGGTGACGAGGCCCATCCCAACACCGCCATCTTCAGGGTCACGCGCGACGGCGAAGAGGTGGAGCTGCGCGGCGCGTCGCTGGGCGGCGGCCGCGTGGAGGTCAGCGAGATCGACGGCTTCCCCGTCGCGCTGGGCGGCGACTACCACACGCTCGTCCTGCTGGCCCACGACGAGCCGGGCACCATCGCCGCGGTGGCCACGATCCTCGCGGGCCACCGTATCAACATGGCCACCATGCGCGTGGACCGCACCGGCCGCCACCAGGACGCCCTGATGACCATCGAAGCCGACGAGCCGGTGGGCGAGGCCACCCTCGCGGCGATCCGGTCGTTCCCTTGGCTGCGCTGGGCGCGGGCGATCCCGAGAATCTCCTGAGAAGAGGGGAACGGGGAATGGGGAACGGGGAACGGTAAAAGCGGCGCACTTCGCTGTCGGCCCCGCAGTTGCAGGGTCTCCTCCCGTTCCCCGTTCCCCGTTCCCCGTTCCCCGCAGTTCCATGCACCGTTCCATCGAGTCGCTCATCCGCGAGGCCGAAGACACCGGCCGCAGCCTCCACCAGGTCGTGCTCGACACGGAGTCGGCCGAGAGCGGCAGGCCGCCGGAGGAGATCCGCGGGCGCATCGCGCGTACGCTGCGGGTGATGCGCGGCGCGATCGACGAGGGGCTCAAGGGCGAGGTGAGGTCGGCCAGCGGGCTCACCGGCGGGCGCGCGCGCAAGCTGTGGGAGGGCGGGCCGCGGCTGCTGGGGCCGCGCGTCACGGAGACGCTGGCCCGCGCCATCGCCACGCTGGAGGTGAACGCGGCCATGGGGCTGATCGTGGCCGCGCCCACCGCCGGCGCCGCGGGGGTGCTTCCCTCCGTGCTCGTGAGCATGGACGAGTTCCAGGAGCTGGGCGAGGAGCGGCTGATCGACGCCATGCTGGTGGCCGGCGGCGTGGGCGGCGTGATCGCCCACCGCGCCTCGCTGGCTGGCGCCGAGGGCGGGTGCCAGGCGGAGACGGGGACGGCCGCGGCCATGGCCAGCGCCGCCGTCACCTACCTGCACGGCGGCACGCACGAGCAGATCGGCACGGCCGTGGCGCTCACGCTGCAGGGGATGCTCGGGCTGATCTGCGACCCCATCGGCGGTCTGGTGGAGATCCCCTGCATCTACCGCAACGCGTCGGCGGCCATGCAGGCCATCGCCGGAGCCGAGATGGCGCTGGCCGGGCTGGACTTCCCGGTGACGGCGGACGAGGTGATCGACGTGATGGGAGACGTGGGGAGGCGCATGCCCTCGGCGTTCCGCGAGACGGCGGGGGGCGGCCTCGCCACCACCCCGTCGGCGCGGAAGCTGGTGCAGCTCCGCCCCGCAGACAGGAAGTCGGGCGCGGCCCAGTAGCCCGCCGTTGAAACCCGGACGGGGGTGCGGGCGTAACGCACCCCGGATACTATGTTCAGCGTACTCATCTTCATCGTCGTGCTCGCCTTCCTGGCGCGCTGGATCCACACCTGGTCCACCGCGGGCCCCGCGATCGCGCCTCACTACGAGGCCGAGATCGCCCGGCTGCGCGGCGAGGTGGACGAGCTGAGCGCGCAGGTGCTGCGCCTGGGCGACGAGCAGCAGTTCCTGATGCGGCTCCTGTCGGAGGGCGAGCGTGCCCAACGGCCGGAGCTTCCCCCCGACCCGCGCAACGAGGAGACGGCCTGATGGTGACGCGAGAGGATGTGGAGCGGTACCTGCTCAACTCGGAGCTTACCCACGAAGAGGTGCAGGAGGGGATGTGGGTGGCCCACGCGGAAGGCGGGCCTTCGCTGGTGATCCACCACTCGCCGCCGGTGCTGGTCTTCCGCCTGAAGGTGATGGACGTGCCGAACGACCAGAGCCGCTGCGCCGACCTTTACAAGCGCCTGCTCCGCTTCAACGCCACCGACCTGGTGCACGCCGCGTACGGCCTGGAAGAGGAAGACGTGGTGCTCACCGAGACGCTGGAGCTGGAGAACCTCGACCAGAACGAATTCCAGGCGGTGATCGACTCGTTCCAGATGGCGATGGCGTCGCACCTGGAGCAGCTCGCCCCGTTCCGCGACTGCTGACCGCCCCGAACCGACCGATGCCCAATGGGAATCTTCGATAAGCTGTCCACCCTGATCCGGTCGAACGTCAACGACCTGATCGCCCGGGCCGAAAACCCGGAGAAGATGCTGAACACGATCATCGACGACATGCGCAGCCAGCTCGCCCGGGCGAGGCAGGAGGTTGCGCACGCGATGGCCGATGCGGCGAAGCTCAAGAAGCAGGTGGAGGACGAGCAGAAGCAGGCCGCGGAGTGGGAGCAGCGCGCCATGCTCGCCGTCCGCCAGCAGCGCGACGACCTGGCCCGCCAGGCCCTGATGCGCCAGCAGGAGCACGCGGGGCGCGCCCAGACCTACCTGGAGACGTGGGAGCGCCACGAGGCGGACACGCAGCGCCTGCGCGACGCCCTGCGCCAGTTGAGCGACAAGATCCAGGAGGCGACGCGCAAGAAGAACCTCCTCATCGCCCAGCAGAAGCGCGCCGAAGCGCAGAAGCGCATCCACGAGACCATGTCCGGCCTCTCGGACGCCTCGGCCTTCGACGCCTTCGACCGGATGGCCACCAAGATCGAGGACAACGAGCGCCAGGCGCTCGCCGCCGCCGCGGTGAGCGAGGACCTGAGCGGCGACTCGCTGGAGCGCGAGTTCAAGGCGCTGCAGGCCTCGGGCGGCGACGCGCTGGACTTCAAGCTGCTGGAGATGAAGCAGCAGATGGGGATGCTTCCCCCCGCCCCCAGCACGCAGCAGAAGCCCGCCGCCCAGCTCGGCTCGGGCGTGACCGACGCCGAGCTGGTAGGCGAGTTCGACGCGCTGGAAGAGCAGGAGCGCAACAACTAAAAAGAAGGCTCACACAGAGACACAGAGGCACAGAGACGACTTCATCTCTGTGCCTCTGTGTCTCTGTGTGAGATCAAACCGCGTCAGACAGGGACGTGAACGTGAAGTCGCGCGCCTTGATGGCCGGCACCGTGACCGTCGAGCCGGCCTCGCCGGACTCGGAGGCGCTCACGCGCACCGGGGCGCTCATCATCTCCACGTTGTTGAGCATGAAGATGGGCGACTCGTTCCAGCGCAGGTTCTTGACGGCGCTGGTGATGCGGCCGTTCTCCACCAGAAAGGTGCCGTCGCGGGTGAGGCCCGTGTACAGGATGGTGCGCGGGTCCACCGGGCGGATGTACCACAGGCGCGTCACCAGCAGGCCGCGCTCGGTGGAGGCGATCATCTGGTCGATGGTGGAGTCGCCGCCGCTCATGTAGAAGCCGTCGGCGAAGCCCGTGGGCTCGCGCCCCTGCTTCTGCGCCCAGAAGCGGTTGTACGTCAGGTTGCGCAGCACCCCGTTCTCCACCCACTGCATGCGGCGGTTGGGGAGCCCCTCGCCGTTGAAGGCCGCGCTGAAGATCTGCGGGTCCGCCGGGTCCGAGTAGATGGACACGCGCGGGTCCAGGAACTTCTCGCCGATCTTGTTGCCGCCCCCCGCCTTGGAGAAGAAGGAGCGCCCCTCGTCCGCCGCCCGCGCGTTCATGGCGAAGGTCATGAGCTGTACCAGGTTGGCCACCGCGGTGGGCTCCAGGATCACCGTCCACTTGCCCGGCTCCACCGCCCGCGCGTTGCGCGACAGCTCGGCCTTGCGGATGGCGCGGTCGGCCAGCGCCGCCGGGTCCACCTTGCTCCAGTCGCGCTGCCCCACGCCCGCCCACCCGGAGCCGGTGCCGTCCGGCGTGCGCACCGTGGTGGTGAGGTTGGTGGAGGTGCCCGCCTGGTAGGCGAAGAGCCCCTTCTTGGTGGCCACCGCCTCCGAGCCCACCGTCATGTCCAGGAACCCCGTCGCCACCAGGTTGCGCGCGGCGGCGGGGCGCGTGATGGCGTTGACCGCCGCGGCGCGCGCCTCGGGGGTCAGGTTGGCCGTCGCGTCGAAGAACGGCTGGGCGCTGGGGTACTGCTGGGCTCCCAGCTCGCCCATGTACTCCGGGTCCTCGGGCACCAGGCGGGCCAGCCGCTCGCTGGTCTGCACCACCGTGCGCAGCGCCTCGTCGTCGAAGCGGTTGGTGGTGGCGCTGGCCACCTTCTTCCCGTACGCGCTGGTGAAGGTGAGGCTGGCGTCGAACACGTCGCCGCCCGTGGAGATCTGGTTGACCGCGAAGCGCGTGTTGCCGCGCACCCCGCTGCGGATGTTGACCCGCGCCTCGTCCGCCGTGCTGAAGCCCAGCGCCCGCTGCGCCAGGCGCTGCATCTCGTCGCGCGAGAAGTACTTGCTCTGCTGCGCCATGACGTTACGACCTCCGCCCGGTGTTGATGACGTTGACCTTGCGGAAGCGCGCCGCCGGGCACCCGTGCGACACCGCGTTGGACTGCGAGGGCTGCCCCTTGCCGTCGTTGAACGCGCCGCCCTGGAAGTACGTGCTGCGCCCGCCGATGGCGTCCATCCCGTTCCAGAACTCGGGGGTCCTCATCTGGTACGCCACGTCCTTGAGCGGCCCGGTGATCTTGCCGTTCTTGATCTCCATGTACGTCTGCCCGCCGAACTGCGCGTTGTAGCGCTGCTGGTCGATGGAGAACGAGCCGTCGCCGTCGATCAGGATGCCGTCCTGCACCCCCGAGACCAGCTCCTCCACCGAGGTGTCGCGCGTGGCGTCCGGAAGGAGGTTGATGTTGGGCATGCGCTGGAACTGCACGTCGCTCCAGCTTTCCGCGTACGAGTTGCCGTGGCTGCGCACCGGCTTGCCCTGCTGGCGGGACCAGTCGGACAGCATGGGCGCCTGCTCGCGCGTCGTCTGCAGGTCGTTGATCACCCCGTTGCGGATGATCAGGTACTCGTCCGGCCGTACGCCCTCGTCGTCGAAGCCGATGGACGACAGGCCGCCCGGCGAGTTGCGCTCGCCCTGCACGTTCATGAACTCCGGGCCGTAGCGGAACTTGCCCAGGAAGTCCGCGATCGGGTAGATGAACGACGTGCCCGCGTAGTTGGCCTCGTACCCCATGATGCGGTCCAGCTCGGTGGGGTGCGCGATCGACTCGTGGATGGTGAGCCACAGGTGCGTGGGGAGGAGCACCAGGTCGTAGCGCCCCGGCTCCACCGGCTTGGCCGTGAGCTTCTTGACGGCGTCTTCGGCCCAGCGCGGCGCGTTCTCCACCAGCCGCGCGCTCCTCACGTGCTCGTAGCCCAGCCCCATCGGCGCGATGTCGCTTGAGCGGCGGCTCTGGAAGTCCGAGGAGTCGGCCGACACCGCCGTCACCGTCATCTGCGGCAGCGAGCGGTGAAGCGTCTGCGTGATGAACGAGCCTTCGGTGGACGCGAAGGTCTTCTCCTGCTTCAAAAAGAACATCGACGAGTTGACGAAGCGCGCCCCCCGCACGCCCAGCGCGGCCTGGTTGGCGGCAAGCAGCAGCGCCACCTTTTCCTCGATGGGGACGTTGAACGGGTCGATCTGCATGGGCGACGACCAGGTGGCGTCGGTGTGCTTCTCCACCGGCGCCAGCTCCACGGGGCGGCGCATGGCGGCGGAGTTGGCCTTCGCCTGCGACACGGCCTGCCGCGCCACCCGCTCCACCTCGGTGGCGTTCAGGTCGCGCGAGGCGGCGAAGCCCCAGGTGCCGTTGGCGAGCACCCGCACGCCGAAGCCGAACGTCTCGCTGTCGTTGAAGCCGGTGATCTGCCGCTCGCGGGTGGTCACCGACTGCTGGCGGTTGCGCGAGATGCGCACGTCCGCGTAGCTGGCGCCTGCCCGGCGGGCGGCGTCCACGGCGCGCATCGCCAGCTCCTTCACCTGCGGGTCGTCCATCTCCAGCACGGGAGTGGATGCCGACGCCAGGCCCGGGAGCAGGGCCGAGCCCGCGGTGAGCCCCGCCGCGACGGCGGTGCCCTGCACGAGGAAGTCTCTGCGTCTCATGGGGGTGCTCGGGGGGATGTGGGTGGTAATATCTTAGCAAACTAGAACGGACGTCCGGACGGAGCAAGGCGTGGGAACTGCAATGGGCTCACACAGAGGCACAGAGGCACAGAGAACAGAGGCACGGAGGGGAACGGGATGGGGGCTTTGCGCGTCGCGGTGATCGGGGGCGGGCCGGCGGGGCTGGCGGCGGGGTATGCGCTCGTGAAGGCGGGCGCGGAGACCGTGGTGTTCGAGGCGGAGGCCGGCGTGGGTGGGCGCACGCGGACCGATGTGGTGGATGGGTTTCGGATCGACGCGGGGGCGCAGCTCTTCGGCACTCACTACCGGCGCGTGCTCGGGCTGCTGGACGAGGTGGGGGCGGGCGGGGAGATGGTGCGCGCGCCGGGGCGTGACGCGCTGTGGAGGAAGGGGCGGGCGCACGAGGTGGTGTACGGGTCGCCCACCAGCATGCTCGCGTCGGGGGCGCTGCCGCTGGGGCTCAAGATGAGGCTGGGCGCGCAGTACCTCCCCTTCCTGCAGCGCCATGGCTCCGCGCTGGACATGGACGCTCTGGAGCGTGCCGCGGTCGCGGGGCTGGACGGCGAGTCCGCGGCGGCGTGGGGGGAGCGGGAGCTGGGGCGCGACTTCGTGGACCTGCTCGCCCACCCGCTGCTCGCCACCCTGTACGGCACCGCGTCGGACGAGGCGAGCGCGGGGTTCTACCACACGCTGTCGCGGCAGGGGCTCACCCTGCAGGTGCTCGCCATGCGCGGCGGCGCCGGCGGGTTCTGCGACGCGCTGGCCGGTGCCGTGCGGCGGGGCGGGGGAGAGGTTCGCACCGGCGCCGCGGTCCGCGCCGTGGCTCCGGTCGAGGGCGGGGTGGAGGTGGCGGGCGAGCGCTTCGACGCGGTCGTCATCGCCGTCCCCGCGCCGGCCGCGCTGGAGCTGCTGGGGGATGCGCTCCCCGCCGCGTCCGAGTGGCTGCGGGGTGTGCGCGTGCGTCCCACGGCCACGGTGGCGCTCCTCCTGGACCAGCCCGTGCCGGGCCGCTTCTTCGGCCTCTCCTTTCCGCGCGGCGAGACGCGCGTGGTGGCCGCCGCCTGCGCGGAGGAGAACAAGGGCGCTGGCGTGGTGCCGGAAGGGCGCGGACTGCTGCTCGTACTTCCCACGCCCGCGGCGGGCGAATCGCTCCTCGGCGCCTCGCCGGACGACGCGCTCCGCGCCGTGCTCCCGGAGCTCGCCCACGCGCTCCCCACCCTGTCGCGCACCATCCGCGACGTGCGTGTCTATCCCTGGCGGCACGGGTGGACGCTCTTCTATCCCGGCTACCTGGCCCGCCTCCGCGCCGCCCGCAACGGCGCGCTGGAGCGGGGCGGCGCCATCGCGCTCGCCGGGGACTACCTGTACTCGCCCACGGTGGAGGGCGCCGTGGCCTCGGGGCTCGATGCCGCCAGGCGCGTTCTCGCCCGCGCGTAGCTCCCTCTCCGTGCCCCGGTGTGATACATTGCGCGCTTCACCCGCACCCGGCGCACGATGACGTATCCCGAGCTACTCGATCCCGACCTCTGGTGTCCGCTCTCCCCCGCCGAGCGCCGCGAGCTCCTGGCGCGCGCGCTCTTCGACGCGCTGGACGGTGCGCCCGGGGTGCAGGGCGCGCGCATCGAGATCGGCCCGGTGGACCGCCCGTTCGACTACACGGCCGTCGCCGAGACCGACGTGGGCGACCTGAAGACCGCGCTCTGGTCGCACGCCCGCTCGGTGATCTTTTGCGATCCCTCCATCCACTCCGCCAACCGCCGCCAGCTCGCGCCGGGGCCCGAGGTGGAGCGCGCCGCCGACCGCCTGCGCCGCCGCCTCTCCGTCTCGTACACGCTGGAGTCCCGCGGCCTCACGCTCAAGATGGAGCCTGAGCCGCAGGTGGAGCGCACCTGGAAGGCGGAGCACGCCCGCTTCCGCAGCCGCACCGCCGTCACCCGCGAAGACGTCGTCAACAACGCCGCCGAGGTGGACGTGCGCGACCTGCTCGCCCACTTCTACTCCGGCCCCTCGCTGCGCGTGCAGGGCGAAGACGGCACCGCGTTCCTCCTCCCCGCCGCCACGGAGGAAGAGGGCCGGCTCGTTACCCTGTGCCCCGCCTGCGCCCGCTGGGCCGAGGGCTCCCACGCCCACTGCCCCACCTGCGGCGCCCCCGCCGAATCGCTCGTCGCGTCGCGCCCGGCGCGCCGCTGAGGAACCCCAGTCTCACACAGAGACACAGAGGCACAGAGAAGAAGATGACCAACGAGAACCTCCCCGCCGGCGGGGCTACGCACCTGGAGTGCACCCGCTGCGGCGCCAGCTATTCGGCCGAGACGCTGCACAAGCTTTCGCCGTGCTGCGAGAAGCCGCTCTATCCGCGTTACGATCTGGAGGCGATCGGGAAGCGGCTGAAGCGCGAGGATCTGCGCGGGAGGCCGGCGGACCTGTGGCGGTACGCGGAGCTGCTCCCGGTGCGGGATCCGGCCAACGCGGTGCGGCTGGGGGAGGGGTGGACGCCGCTCATCGAGACGCCGCGGCTGGCGGAGAGGCTCGGGGTGGGGCGGGTGTGGATCAAGGACGAAGGGCAGAACCCCACGGCGTCGTTCAAGGCGCGCGGGCTGTGCATGGCCATCTCGCGGGCGCGGGAGCTGGGGGTCCGCGAGGTGGCGCTGCCGTCCGCGGGGAACGCGGGGAGCGCGACGGCCGCGTACGCCGCCGCCGCCGGGATGCGTGCCCACATCGTAGTGCCGCGCGACACGCCCGTGCCCATCCTCCAGGAGATCCGCGCGCTGGGCGCGGAGCTGGAGCTGCTGGACGGCCTCATCACCGACTGCGGCGCGCGCGTGGCCGAGGGCGCGCGGGAGCACGGGTGGTTCGACCTGTCCACGCTCAAGGAGCCGTACCGCGTGGAGGGGAAGAAGACGATGGGATACGAGCTCGCCGAGCAGTTCGGGTGGAAGCTGCCGGACGTGATCGTCTACCCCACCGGCGGCGGCACCGGGCTGGTGGGGATGTGGAAGGCGTTCGAGGAGATGGAGGCGCTGGGGTGGATCGGCTCCGAGCGACCGCGCATGGTTACGGTGCAGGCCACCGGCTGCGCCCCCATCATCCGCGCCTGGGAGGAAGGCACCGTGTACGCCGAGCCCTGGCAGGGCGCGCACACCTACGCCTCCGGCCTGCGGGTGCCGCGCGCCGTGGGCGACTTCCTGATCCTTGACGCCGTCCGCGCTTCCGGCGGGGCCGGCGTGGCCGTGACCGACGAGGAGATGCGCGCGTGGACGCCGGTCATGGGCTCGCTCACCGGCATCTTCGCCGCCCCGGAAGGCGCCGCGACCGCCGCCGCCGTCGCCCGCCTGCGCGAGGACGGCACGCTGCGCGGCGACGAGAGCGTCGTGCTCTTCAACACCGGCAGCGGCCTGAAGTACGTCGAGCTTTAGCCGTGTCTCTGTGCCTCTGTGTGAGGACTAGCTCTTTACGATCCCGTACGACTGCACCGTGATGGAGCCGGGCCCCTGCACCCACACCTTCATCCCGGGGCGGAAATCCGGGGGAGGCGACTGGAGCTGGATCGCCCGGCCCTCGCGCGTGCGGAGCTGAAGGCCGCCGTTCGTGCCGCGCTCCACCATCCCCAGCACCGCGGGACGGCCGTTGACGGTGAGCACGTCGTAGTCCGTCGCCTCCAGCGTGCGCGCGGGGCCGCGCCGGCCGCGCACCTCGATGCGCGCGCCGGAGAGGGAGCGGATCTCCCCCGCCAGCGGGCCGGTGACGTACAGGCCCTCGCCGCGCTCGGGGGTGAGGAGCACGCGCACGTTCATGGGCGCGGAGCCCACCGATGCCGGAACGCCGATCACCCGCTCCTCCTGCGCGCCCGCGGGGGGAACGGAGGAGGGGCGGGTGCACGCGGCGAGCGCGAGGGCCAGCAGCACGAGGGTTCGCATCGGGCAGTCCTGGGATGAAAGTGCGGGCGCGGGGGCGCAAGAAGCCAGCCCCCGCGCCCGGTCGTACCCGCCCGTGCCGCGGCGGGGTCCGCTACTTCGTGCGCAGCAGGCTGATGCGCACCTCGGGGGCCGCCGGGTCCGCGGCGGAGGAGCTCATCCGCGCCCCGCCGGGGATCCGCACGCCCAGCTCACGCCGCTCGCGGGCGCGCAGGCGGGCCTCGATCCCCACCGCGTTGTCCAGCAGCTCCGGGTTCAGCCCCGCGCCCGTGCGGTCGAAGAGCGACTGCGACAGGGCCGGCGAGCGGGAAGGGGAGGGCGGCCCCAGCGGAAGGCTGATCCCCCGCGCCGTCACCGTCATCTGCGTCACGCTGCCCGCGGCGCGCGAGGCGTAGAAGGGGATCAGCGTGTACTCGCCGCCGCCCACGCAGAGAGCGGAGGCCGTGGTGGCGGTGCCCTGGAAGACCTGGCCCACGTTCAGGCGCAGCGCCGTGCAGTCGCCGGTCGCCGCGGTGCCCACGGCGGAGATCCGTACGTCGCCCGTGCCGCCCTCGGCCACCGCGAAGCGCAGGTACGCCGCCGAGCCCGCCTGCACGGACACGCTGCGCGCCGCCGCGTCCACCAGCGTGTCCACCTTGAGCGGGTAGCGCGCCGGGGTGGTGATCAGCGGAAAGATGCTGCGGAAGTTCCAGCTCGGCATGGTGAAGCGCCCTTCCAGCCCACCCACGGCGTCGTCCGCGTACACGGCGACCGTCCAGTCGCGCAGCCACTCCTGCGAGCTCACCCCGAACACCGCCTCGTAGTTGTCCAGCCCGCTCCGCGACGTGTTCACCAGGGCGTGCCACAGGTCGCGCTCGCTGCCGCCGCGGCGGTCCGCGGAGTAGCGCAGGAAGCTCCAGGCGGAGCCGCGCGTCTCCAGGTCGTCGTCCGCGTCCACGGGCGACTGCGCGGCCGTCTTCTCCAGGTAGGTGCGGAAGCGCCCGAAGTTGGCGATGGCGAAGCCGTTGAACGCATCCAGCCGCTGCTGCGACGCGCGGATCTCGGTCTCGCCGATGTTCTGCCCCGGGCCCGTGCCGCCGGCCGCGTGGTAGACAAGCTCCTCGGCGATGTGGCTGAGCCCCTCGTTGAGCCACGTCTCTTCGCTGGTGCCGCTGCCGAGCACGAAGATGCGGCGCGAGGCGTTGATCAGGTGCTGGAACTCGTGCGCCACCGTCCCCTGCGTGCTGCGGCGGACGGTTTCCTTGCTGCGCTTGTTGCCGTTCACCGCGCCGTCCGGGTCCGGCGCGAGCAGGTAGAACATCTCCGCCTCGTTGCTCGCCGCGCACCCGCCCAGCCGCGCGCTGGCGGTGCGCGGGAAGAGGTCGCGCCCGTAGTAGAAGCCGCCGAACACGCTGGCGGACCCCGCGGGCGTCATCTCGTTGACGGCGCGGGTGTAGAGGATGATCACCCGCCCGTTGCCGTCGCTGTCCGACGGCTCGCCGAAGTTGGCCGTGGTGACGGGCCAGATCAGGTTGTCGAACGAGGTGGCGATCTCCTGGTACTCCGCCGGCGTGAAGCCGCCCGCCGGGTTGGTGACGTCCTCGAAGATGAGCGCGCGGGCGCTGCTCGCCACCTGGCGCGCGTTCTTGAAGACCGGGTTGGTGCACCCCTGTTCGGAGTTGACGTTGAACGAGCGGAGCTCCTCCCTCCCAACGGTGATGCTCGCCGTGTCCGCCCTGCCGCCCGCGGTCGCCACCACCTGCGCCACACCGGGCGCCAGGCCGCGCACCAGCCCCTCCGGCGTCACCGAAGCGGCGGCCGGGTTGAGCGACTGCCAGTCCACGCGGACCCCCGCCACGGGCTCGCGCGCGGGGCCCAGCAGCGACGCGCTCAGCGCCAGGTCCTGCCCCACCTCCACGCGCCCGGCGTCGGGCGTAACGGTGACGCTCGCCACCTGGACGCCGGCGTCGGTGCTTCCCTGGTCGCACGCAACGGCGCCGGCGACGAGGAGTACTGGATACCAGGAGCGGCGCATGCGGGTACGGAGCACGGGGAAGGTACGGCTTCGAACGCTCGTTCGGATGGTGTAAGCTAATGGATCGCAATCACTTGCGTAAGTGCTTGCGGCGCGGTGTGGTCGCTCCGGCGCACGTGTGCTATCTTGGCCCCGCCCGTCGCAGGCGACCCGCTCCCGTACCCGAAACGCGCCCATGACCGAACGCGCCGTCCGCCACTTCCTCGCCATCCCCGACTTCACGCGCGAGGAGCTCCTGCGCACGCTGGACCTGGCGGCGCGCATGAAGAGCGGCAGCTACCGCGAGCGCCCGCTGCAGGGGAAGACGCTGGCGATGATCTTCACCAAGAGCTCCACCCGCACCCGGGTCTCGTTCGAGGTGGGGACGTACCAGTTGGGCGGTCACGCGCTCTTTCTCTCCTCGCGCGACATCCAGCTTGGCCGCGGCGAGCCCCTGCGAGACACGGCGCGCGTCCTTTCGCGCCTGGTGGACGGCATCATGATCCGCACCTTTGACCACTCGGACCCGGAGGAGCTGGCCCGCTTCGGCACGGTGCCCGTCATCAACGGCCTCACGGACCTCCTCCACCCCTGCCAGATCATGGCCGACCTGCTCACCGTGCGCGAAAGCGTGGGCACGGAGCTGGAGGGGATGCGCGTGGCGTGGGTGGGGGATGGCAACAACATGGCGAACTCGTGGCTCAACGCGGCCTACCGCCTGGGCTTCGAGCTTCGCCTGGCCGTGCCGCCGGGCTACGAGCCGGACGCGGCCATCCTGGAGCGCGCGCGCGGCGCCGCCCGCATCGTCGTCACCCACGACCCGCGCGAGGCGGTGGAGGGCGCGGACGTGGTGAACACGGACGTGTGGGCCTCGATGGGGCAGGAGGAGGAAGCCGCCCGCCGCGAGCGCGACTTCGCCGGCTTCTGCGTGGACGAGGCGCTGATGGAGACCGCCTCCGCGCGCTCCATCTTCCTCCACTGCCTCCCCGCCCACCGCGGCGAAGAGGTCACCGAGGGAGTGCTGGAGGGCCCGCGCTCGCGCGTATGGGACGAAGCCGAGAACCGCCTCCACGTGCAGAAGGCGATCATGGCGCGCCTGATGGGCGGCGTGGAGTGATGAACGGCGGTCTCACACAGAGCCACAGAGACACAGAGAGAATTCCGTTCTGTGTCTCTGTGCCTCTGGCGCTGAAAATGCTCCGCGGCGCATGAATGTGCGCCGGTACCGATCACAGCTTCGAGGAGACGAGGGATGCCCACACGGAAAGCGAGTGCCACCTGGGAAGGCGGGCTGAAGGAAGGGAAGGGGAGCTTCGAGGGCGAGAGCGGCGCCATCAGGGGGAGCTATTCGTTCGGCTCGCGCTTCGGCGACACGGGGGGCACCAACCCCGAGGAGCTCCTTGCGGCGGCCGAGGCGGCGTGCTTCAGCATGGCGCTCTCCGTGGCGCTGGAGCAGAACGGCACCCCGGGCACCCGCGTGCACACGGACGCCGCCTGCACCATCGACAAGGAAGGCGACGCCTTCCGGATCACCACCATGCGCCTCACCTGCCGCGCCAAGGTGGACGGGCTGGACCGCGAGACCTTTGCGGACCTGGCAGCCGCCAGCAAGGCGGGGTGCCCGGTGAGCAAGGCGCTCGCGGGCGTGGACATCCAGTTGGACGCGCAACTGGAAGACTGACGACGAGACGAGGCACGGAGACGAACCTCTCTCCGTGCCTCGGCAAGCTTCCTGCGTCGTTTTTTCGGTACCCGCCGGCCACGGCGCGGCCCTCCACCACGCGCAGACGGAGGCTCCATGGGGATCGTCGATCGCGCACTCCAGCTCGTCAGCACCGGCCGCAACGCAAACCTTCCCACAACGTGGCCGCCGGGCCTCCAGCGCGACGAGGTGGCGCGCCGCCTGGCCTCGCCGGAGCGCTCGCTATCGCGCCTGGACCTGACCGCGGCGCAGCTCGGCGGGGTTGACCTGGCGGGCGTGGACCTGAGCCACACCAACCTGCGCGACGCCAGCCTGGCCGGGTGCAACCTGGACGGCGCGAACCTCTCCGGCTGCTGCCTCTGCAACACGGACTTCACGGGCGCCACCCTGCGCGGCGCGGTGCTGCGCGGCGCCAACGGCATCCGCTCCGGCACCCTGCGCCCCCCGGTGCTCGAGGGCGCCGACCTCACGGACGCGGACGCCTTCGGGGCGGACTTTTCGCGCGGGCGCCTGGCGGGTGCCCGCTTGGACCGCGCCAACCTGGGCGAAGCGTCGCTTCACAAAGCGGACATGCGCGGCGCCACCTTCCACGGGGCGAAGCTCGACGGCGCCAACCTGCGCCACGCCCACCTGGACGAAGCCGACCTCGCCGGCGCCTCGCTGGAAGCCGCGGACATGGCGGGCGTCCGCGCCCCGGGCGCATCCTTTGCCGGCGCCCGCTTCCGCCGCGCCAACCTGGGCGACGCGGTGCTGGAGGGGGCCGACCTCACCGGCGCCGACCTCACGGACGCGGACCTCAGCGGCGCCCTGCTGCGCGGCAGCCACCTGCGCGGCGCCACCTTCCACGGCGCGGACCTGGACGGCGTCGTGCTGGAAGGCGCCGACACGGAGGGAGCGGACTTCACGGGCGGCCACAACCACGCGGCACGGAGATGAGCTTTTCTCCGTGCCTCCGTGTCTCTGTGTGAGCCCCGTTTTTCATCCGTCGTACACCTGCAGCACGAACCGCGGGATCGTGGCCCGGAACCTGGCGCCTCCGGGCCGCTCGAACTCGTAGTACCCCTCCATGTGCCCCCGCTGTCCCTTGAGGACGCAGAAGCTCTGGTACTCGTGCACCCCGCCGGAGCGGATCAGCGGCTGCTCGCCGATCACGCCCTCGCCCTCCACCTCGCTGTCGCCGGCGGCCTCGTCGTGGATGTACCAGTGCCGCCAGCGCAACTGGGCGGCCTCGGTCCCCACGTTCTCGATGCGGATCTGGTAGGCGAAGACGTAGCGCGGCTCCTGCGGGTCCGAGTGGTCGGGGAGGAAGAAGGGCTGCGCGGTTACGCGGATTCCCTCCGTGATGGCGTAGAAGAACATCTGCCTCCGCTTGCCGCGTGGATCGCTGGGGCGGAGAGGATAACCCGCGCCCCGCCGCCGGTCAACGCGCCCCCGCCCGTTGTCGCGCCCCGTGCCCCGCCGTAGATTCGCCCGCTTCCGCCCCCTCGCACCCTCTCGCCCCGCCGAGCCCGTGGAGCACCTCAAGAAGCTGGTCCGCGACGTCCCCGACTTTCCGCACGCGGGGATCCTCTTCCGCGACGTGACGCCCCTGCTGCGCGACGCCGCCGCCCTCCGCGAGGTGACGGCCGCGTTCGCCGGCCACTTCCGCGGGAGGGTGGACGCCGTGGCGGGGATCGAGTCGCGCGGCTTCATCTTCGGCGCGCCGCTGGCGGTGGAGCTCGGCGTGGGCTTCATCCCCGTGCGCAAGGCGGGCCGCCTTCCCGCCGCCAAAGTCAGCCGCGAGTACGACCTGGAGTACGGCACCAGCACCCTGGAGATGCACACCGACGCGCTGCGCCCCGGCGAGCGCGTCCTGCTGGTGGACGACCTTCTCGCCACGGGCGGCACGGCGCGCGCCGCCTCCGCGCTCGTGGCCGAGCTGGGCGGCACGGTGGTGGCCCTGGCGGTCGTCATCGAGCTCCTCTTCCTCCAGGGCCGGGCCGCACTGCCGGGCACCGAGGTGCACGCCCTCCTCGGGTACTGAGCCGCTTTGTTACAACTGTTTCCCGATCCCCTGGCACGAACTTCGCTTGAGGGACAGGTGGAAGCAGCTCGTAACCTGTTGCCCGAGGCTGGTTTATGAAATCAAAGCTGGTGAGATGGGCTGCCGCGGCGGCGCTGGTGTCCGCCGTTTCGGTGCCCGCGCTGGCCACCGCGGGGGACGATACCCGCCCCGCGTCGGACTTCGCCATCACGATCGATCTTTCCGACCGCAAGCTGTACGTGATGGAGGGCGAGGAAGTGGTGGAGAGCTACTCCGTGGCGGTGGGCAAGCCGCAGCACCCCACCCCGCGCGGCAACTTCGCCACGCGCAGGATCGTGTGGAACCCGCGCTGGGTTCCGCCCAACGAGCGCTGGGCGCGCGACAAGGCTCCGCGCGCCCCCGGCGACCCGCGCAACCCCATGGGGCGCGTGAAGATCTTCTTCAGCGACCCGGACTACTACATCCACGGCACCCGCGACGTGGACTCGCTGGGCGAGGCGGAGTCGCACGGGTGCGTGCGGATGCGCAACTCCGAGGTCATCGCCCTGGCGAAGCTGGTGATGCAGCACGGCGGCGCCCGCCGCGATCCCACCTGGTTCCGCCGGGTGCTGAACCGGGTGACCTCCACGCAGGAAGTGCGGCTCTCCGAATCCGTGCCGGTACGCGTAAGAGCGTAGGGGCTCACACAGAGACACAGAGGCACGGAGAAAGTACATCTTCTCCGTGCCTCTGTGTCTCTGTGTGAGCTTCCGTTACGGCGCTACGGCGATGCCCCGCAGCGGCGACCCGCCGACCCGGCCGATGAGCGTAGTGGCGCCGGTGGAGAGGTTGATGGTGTAGAGCTGCGAGCGGCTGCCCTCGGTGAGCGTGACGTACGACTCACGCGTGGCGTCCGGGCCCGCGATGTCGAAGCCCACGTCGTCGGTGGTGTTCACGCCCAGCGCGCCGACGGTGGTCATCCGCCCGCCGTTGGGGGCGCCCACCAGCACCAGCACGTCGCGGTTGCTGTCGATGCCAAACAGCACGGTGGTCGTGGCGCCGTTCACGCTGTTGGTGTACGCGGTGCCTACCACGCGCGGGGTGGTGTTCGCTCCGGGGTCGCCCGCCACGTAGGTGAGCGCCGTGTCGACCCCGGCCACCGCCCCGGTGACGGGGTGGAGGCGCAGGTTCTGGCCCGCGTTGCCGTGCACGCGGATCCGGTCCACGGTGGGGTTGAAGTCGAACCCGAACGAGGTGCCTTCAACCCCGGGGGTGAACGCAGCGCCGCCCACGACGGTGGCTGCAGCCGTGAGCGTGTCCACCATGTAGATGCGGCTCGTGCTGCCGACCGCGTACAGCCGGCCGTCGGCGGGGCGGAAGTCGAGGCCCGCCAGCGTCTCGCCGCTCTGCAGCCCGGAGAGGGCAACGCGGCGCGTCTCGTCCGGGTTCTGGCTGCCAAAGGTCACCAGGTTCCCTCCGGCGTCCAGCCCGAAGATCCTGCGGCCCTGGGGCTCGAACGACGACCCGGTGGAGTCGTCGCCGCACGCGGCCAGGAGGAGTGCGAGCGCGGCCGCGAGCAGCGGCGCGGGGAAGCGTGGGGTGCGGATCATCCGTCCTCCTTCTCGGTTGGATCGGCGCGAGCGGCCGGATCGCCGCTGCGCGCCCTCCACCGAGTACGCACCCAGCACGCCGATCGGATCTATGGCCGCGACGACTGGCCCTGGCGGATGGCGATGGAGCGGATGGGAGTGCGGCTGGCGATGCGCCCCACCATCTTCGCCGCGCCGGTGGCGAGGTCGATGCGGTAAAGCCGTGACACGCGCCCCTCGGTGAGCGTCGCGAAGCCCACCTGCTCGCCCCCCGGGCTGAGCGTCGCGATGTCGAAGCCCGCGTCGTCCGCCGTGTTCACGCCCAGCGGCCCGACGGTGCTCACCACGCCGTTGTTGGGAGACGCGAGCACCACCAGCGCGTCGCGGTTGCTGTCGATGCCGTAGAGGGTGGTGGGGGTGGCCCCGGTGGCGCCCGAGGTGCTGTTGCTGTACGCCGTACCCACCACCCGCGGCGTGGTGATGGCGCCGGGGTCGCCGGGGGCGTAGGCGAGCGGAGCGTCCGCCGCGGACAGCGCGCCCGTGGCCGGGTCCAGCCGCAGGTTCTGCCCCTCGCTTCCGTGCACGCGGATGCGGTCCGCGGCGGGGTTGAAGTCCACGCCGAACGCGGCGTCCCGCAGCTCCACGGCGCCGCCGACGGCGGTGGCCTGCCCGTCGCCCGTGTCCACCACGTACACGCGCCCGCTGCTCCCCACCCCGTACATGCTGTCCACCTGGGAGCCCTGCGCGGGGCGGAAGTCGATCCCAACCAGCGTCTCCCCCTCGGGAAGCCCGCGGATCTCCACGCGCTTCACCTCGTCCGGGCTGCGCGTTCCGAACTCCACCAGGTTGTTGCTCGCGTCCAGGCCGTACACCCGCAGCCCGTCCACATCGAACGCCACGTTCTTGCACGCGGCCATGCACAGGAGCCCGCAGGCGGTGAGCGCGCCGCGGAGCGGAGCCTTCCAGCGGATCATGGTTCTCCCCGGTGGTGTGCCGCTGACCCGGAGCGGGCCGGCGGATTGCTTTCGCTCACGCGAGATGCGGGCCCGCGCGCCAGTTCTTTTCTGTGTCTCTGTGCCTCTGTGTGAGGCCCGCGGTTAAACGAGAAGGGGCGCCCCCGACAGGAGCGCCCCTTCACTTCGCCAAGCCGTTCCGCTCAGCCGACGCGGCTCACGTTCTCCGCGGCCGGGCCCTTCTGGCCCTGCACCATGTCGAACTCCACGCGCTCGCCCTCGGCGAGCGTGCGGAAGCCCTGCGCCTGAATCGCCGAGTGGTGCACGAAGCAGTCCTTCTCGCCGTTCTCCGGGGTGATGAACCCGAAGCCCTTGGCGTCGTTGAACCACTTCACGGTGCCGGTGGTGCGCATTCCCGTACTCCTGGATGGTGTTGTCTGTCGGTGAGTCCGGAAATCCGTGCCAACCGACGGGTGGATACGCGGGGTTTAGTCCCGCCCGCGACGGGCGTTGCGGCGATCCTTGGCGCGGCGGCGCTGCGCGGCCTTCGACTTGGCCTTACGAGCCTCGCTGGGCTTCTCGTAGAAGCGCTTCCGGCGCATGTCCTTGAACAGTCCCGAGCGGATCATCCGGCGGCGGAACTGCTTGAGCGCCCAGTCCAGGCGATCGTTTTCACCAAGCTGAATCTCGACCACGCAATGACCTCCAGAAAGGATTAGGGGGTTTAAAACAAGCCGGGGACCCGACCGTCCTGCGACCGAGTCCCTAACGCGTTTTTGAACTCTCAACCGCGGCGGTGGGTTGTCGCAGCCCGCAGTATACACGCGCGCGGGGTGGGTGTCAACTCCCCCGCGGCTCCGGCGCGGCGACGGCCGCGTCCGTGGGGACGAGCGGCTCGCGGCGGTCCCACTGCTGGCGCTCCTCGATGCGCTCGAAGTAAAGGATGCGCACCGCCACCACCAGCACGGCAAGGAGCGGCGTCGCCACGAAAAGGGCAACGATCCCGAAGCCGATGGTGAGCATGAGCTGCCAGATGAGGAGAGCGGCGGGGGGGATGTTGACCGCCTTCTTCTCCACCAGCGGCACCGTGATGGCGTTCTGCACCTGCTGGAGCAGGAAGTAGAAGATGGCCACGTACACGGCGATGGACGGCTTCACCGCGAACCCCGCCGCCACCGCGGGGATGGCCGCGATGGTGGGGCCGAAGTTGGGGATGAACTCCATCAGCGCCGCGAACGCCGCCAGCGCCAGCGCGCCGGGCACCTTGAGCAGGGTGAGGCCGGCGTAGGTGACGATGCCGATCCCCGCCATCGTGCACGCCTTGCCGATCACCCACGCGCGCAGGTTGGTGCCCGCCTCCTCGTACAGCCGCTCCCAGCGCGCGCGCGACTCGGGCGGCACCATGCGCAGGATGAGGTCGCGGTACAGCGTGGGCTGCGCGGCCAGGAACGCGGCCAGCACGATGATGGCGAACGACCCCAGCACCGTGCTGATGGCGTTGAAGGCGAGCGGGAGGAAGCGCGCCGAGAACTGCGAGATCTGCCGGTTCACAGACTCGGCCATCTCCGGGCTGGGCGGCTGCCCCGTGCGCTCCTTGTACCACGCCGCCGCCCCGTCCAGCGTGGCGGGGAGGTGCGTGGCCAGCTCCGTCCCCTGCGTCACCATCTGGGGGATCATCTTGAAGAGCAGGAAGACGATCCCGCCGATGAACGTCACCAGCACGATGGGGAACGCCACCCGGAACGGGATCCACCGCGCCAGGAACTTGGCCGGCACGTGGAGGATGATGGCGATCAGCACCGCGAGCAGCGCCAGGAACAGCGCCGTGTGCACCATCCAGAAGAACCGCCATCCGAACAGGAAGAGGACGGCGATCCCGAACAGCCGCACGATGTCGGCGGACCTGAAGGTTACGCGGCGTACGGAGTCGGCAGGCATTCAGTTCCTGTGCTTTTAAAAAGCTGGGCTCACACAGAGGCACAGAGACACAGAGAGACGACTACTCCTCTGTGCCTCTGTGCCTCTGTATGAGCCCTGGTGTGGCTCAGCGCGACGAGGTGCTCTTCTTGGCGCCGGACTTGGTGCCGCCCGTGCTCTTGGAAGCGCTCCCGGTGCTCTTGCTGGCCCCGCTGCTCTTGGTGGCGCTGCCCGAGCTGCGCTTGGTGGCCGAAGCGCTCATGTCCGAGGTGCTGCCGCTGGCGCGCTTGGTGCCCCCGTTGGATGAGGACGACGAGGCGCCCGAGCTCTTCTTGGCCGCGCCCGTGCGCTTGGTGCCCGAGGCGGCGGCCGCCGTGGCCGCGCCCGCCGCGGCACCCACCGCCGCGCCCGTGACCGCCGCCTTGCGGCGCGAGGTGCTGGTGCCCGTCTTCAGCCCCTTGCCCGCCGTGAACGACACGGTGGCGCGCTCCGGAATGGCGATCTCCTTGCCCGTGCGCGGGTTGCGCCCGGTGCGGGCCGCCCGCGTCTTCTTGGTGAACTTGCCGAAGCCGGGGATGGAGAAGGAGCCCGCCGCATGAACCGCTTCCGAGATCGCGCCCGACGCGGTGTCGAAGATCGTGTCCACTGCCCGCGCCGCCGCTGCCCGCGTGAGACCCGCGCCTTCGGCCACCCTGTCGATGAACTCGCCCTTGTTCATGAGTCGCACTCCGCATGGCGGTGGGACTGCTGCGGCGCGGCTCGTCCGCGCCGGTCACACTCCATGCAATCTCGTTGCCACCAGGTTTTACCAGGGGTGTAGCGGGTTCAGCGCCCGAATCCGGAGCGGAATGAGTCCACCACACGGCGCGCCGCGTCGGTGGCCTGCCCAAAGGTGTCGCGGGCGGACTCGCGGTAGGCGCGGGCTGCCTCCGACAGGTCTTCGCGGTAGGGCACGTCCGCCTCGCCGCGGCGGCGGTATTCGCCCGCAATGATGCGCTCGTATGCACCGCTCTCGAACCACCCGCGCATCTCCGCCACGCGGATGACGGGGAAGGGGTGCGTGGAGCCCAGCACGTTGAGCACCTTGAACACCTGGTCCGCCAGCTCGCCTTCCTCCCGGTACTCCTCGCTCTGCCGGATGAACTCCGCCAGGTTGGCGCTGCTGGACGCGCCGCCCGCGAACTTGAGCATCACGCGCAGCCCCGGCTCGGGGTCCTGCACGGAGAGGATCCCGGCGCGGTCGCAGGAAAGCTCCGCCTTGCGGTACCATTCCAGCAGCGCCACCAGGATGGCCCGCGCCGCCAGCCCCACGATGGGGAACCCCATCCCGGCGAGCATGGTGAGAAGCTGCATCATGGTGGTGTACAGCACGTGCCCGCTCATGATGTGCCCCAGCTCGTGCCCCAGGATGAAGCGCAGCTCGTCGTCGTCGAACGCCGCCTCCAGCGACGAGTTGACGACGATGAAGGGCTTCTCCATCCCGTACGCCGCGGCGTTGTACACGGGGTTCTGCGACACGTACACCGGGTAGTCCGCCGGCGCGTCCAGGGTGCGCGCCACCTCGCCGTACAACCGGTGCACGCGGGGGAACTGGGTGGGGGTGACGCGCACCGCGTTGGCCAGGAACGCCAGCCGCACCCCCCGCTCGCCGAAGTAGCCGAAGAGGGCGCGCAGCACCTCGTCGAAGCCGGGGATCTTGCGCAGCGCGTTGAGGGTGGCGCGGTCGGCCGGGTGCTCCCAGCTCCGCGAGTCGATCTGGGTGAGGATGCGCGTGGCGCGCGTGGGCTCGGGCATGGTGTCTCGCCTGGGATGGAATGGTGCGGGCGGGGCTCGCCTGGTGCGGGGGTACGCCGCGCGCGGGCCCCTTGTTTCAGCGCCCGCATGGAACATGGGGGCGGGTGCGTGGGGTAGACCAGGGAGAACGTACGTCCGATCTCCGTCTTCCGCCGCGCCGCGGCGCGCTTTACATTGCGCGTACGCCGGCGGCCCGAGCCGGGCGCCTCCCGCGGCCCGCCGCCATCCTTCCCACGCTCCTGGAGGTCCACACATGCGCCGTCAACGCACCCGTACGCTTCCCATGCTCGTCCTTCTCTTCGCTCTGCTCCCGTCCGCGCTCGCCGCGCAGGCTACGGCCAGCCTGCGGGGCACGTGGAACATCAACCGCTCGCAGAGCGACGACCTCAACGCCTCCATCAACCGCGCCGTCGCCAAGATGAACATGGTGGTGCGGCAGATCGCCCGGCCCCGCCTGCGCAGCACCAACACGGCGTACCCCAACCTGGTGATGCGCTACGACCAGAGCAACGTGCGCGTGGACATGGCGGGCCGCCCCTCGGTGTCGAGCCCGGCCAACGGCCAGCCGGTGCTGTGGCAGCGCGAGACCGGCGCCACCTGCCGCGAGATGAAGGGCGACTGCGTGCGCGTGAGCACCGAGTGGGAGGGCGGCAACCTCAAGCAGACCTTCCAGGCCGAGGACGGCCGCCGCGTGAACCTGTACACGGTGAGCGCGGACGGGAGCACGATGACGATGAACGTCACCGTCACCTCGCCGCGGCTTCCGACGCCGCTCACGTACAAGCTGGTGTACAACCGGGCTTCCTGACCGGGAGCTGATCGGGCTCACACAGAGGCACGGAGGCACAGAGAAGAACAGCTCTCTGTGCCTCCGGTGCTTTTACGGGGCGATCTCGCTCCTGCGGTCCGGATGGATGTGCTCGTCGTTGGCCAGGCCCGCGGGGAGGAGGGCGGGGACGATGCCGGGGTTGGATTCCCAGGCGTCGAACACCTCGGCGTAGCGCAGGCCGAACGGCTTGCCGTTGGAGCGGAGGCGCTCTTCCAGCCACGCGCGCTCGCCGAAGCCGATGCGCTGCAGGTAGAACTGGCCCAGCGCAAAGATCCCGTCCAGGTACGGCTCCACGTCCACCGCGACGGCGGGGAGGGTGGAGTGGGCGCCGCGGTAGGTGAACACGGGCGCCGGCATGCGGTGCGGGGTGCGGGGCGCCACCACCTTGGCGATGCGCGCCAGGGTGACCGCGTCGCGGAACAGGCGGCCCGTGGCCTGGTGGTCCGGGTGGCGCATCCCGCGCGCCCACGCGTCGCCCCAGGTGAGGATGCCGTCCGGCTTGATCTCGGTGATCAGCTCGGCCACACGCCGCGCGTTCTCGGGCGTGGACTCCACGCCGCAGTCGGGGAGGTCCAGGAAGCGCGTTTCGCACCCCAGGAGCTCGCCGGCCAGCCGACCGTGCTCCAGCCGGATGGCCGCCACCTCGTCCTGCGGGATGGCGCCGAACGCCTCCGTCATCTCCCCGCGCGTGAGCCACACCAGCACCACCCGGTCGCCGCGCGCCCGCTGCGCCAGGATCGTCCCCGCCGCGCCCACCTCGTCGTCCGGGTGCGCCAGCCCCACCAGCAGCGTCCTCTGCGCCATCTGCTTCCCTTTCGAGTGTCCGTAGCTCCGCGAATCCCCAATCTCGCATTCGCAGACGCGTCGGGCAAAGCGCGCGCCGCGTAGTATGGTTAGGGTCTCGCCCGCTGCGTATACTGTTTCAAACGCAAGCTTCACGCGGAACTCTGGAGAACCGATGAGCCACCTCGACCGCATCGTGATCGATCCGGCAGTCTGCCACGGAAAGCCGACTGTGCGCGGCCTCCGCTATCCGGCCGAGATGATCCTGGACCTGCTCAGCGCGGGGATGAGCTACGAAGACATCCTCGCGGACTACGAGGATCTCGAGCACGAAGACATCCTGGCCGTCCTCGAGTATGCGGCGCGCCTGAGCCGTGTAAAGCGGATCGATCCACTCGCCGCATGAAGTTCCTGGTCGACGCGCAGTTGCCGCGCCGGGTGGCCGCGTGGCTGCGGGACGAGGGCCACGACGCGATCCACACCCTGGACCTCCCGGACGGAAACCGCACGCCCGACGCGGCCATCACCGCGCTCTCCACTCGCGAGAGCCGCGTCGTGGTGACGAAAGACGCGGACTTCGTCGCTTCGTTCGTCCTCCTGCACGAGCCCGCGAAGCTGCTGCTGATCTCCACGGGCAACATCGCGAACGCGGAGCTCGAGTCGCTCCTCCGGTCGAACCTTTTTACCGTAGTGCGGGCGTTCGAGTCAGCCGATTTCGTCGAAATGAACCGCGCCGGCGTGATCGTCCACGGATAGGGGCTCACACAGAGGCACAGAGGCACAGAGATGACTTCTTCTCTGTGCCTCTGTGCCTCTGTGTGAGATCAGGCTTCTCTCAGGGCCTCGCTGGGCTGGATGCGGAGGCCGCGGCGGGCGGGGCCGAGGGCGGCGATGATGCCGGCGATGAGCATCAGGGCCGCGACGACGGGGAGGAGGAGGGTGCCCTTGCCGGCCATCAGCTCTCCGCCGGTGGCGAGGTCGAGGAACGCGGCGGCGCCTACGCCCGTGCCGAGGCCGAGCGCGAGCTGCGCCAGCGCGCGGGAGAAGATGCTCCGCAGCAGGCGGGCCGGGTGCGCTCCCAGGGCGGCGCGGATGCCGATCTCCTTGCGGCGCTGGGAGACGGTGAAGGACATCAGGGCGTAGATGCCCGCCGCCGAGAGGAGGAGGACGCTCACCGTCACCAGCACGATCACCAGCGCCACCAGACGGAGGGCCTGCGACGCCTGCTGGTCAATGTCGTCCAGCGTGCGGATCTCGCCCAGGCGCAGCGTGGGGTCCAGCGCGGCGGCGATCTCGCGCAGGCGCGACTCGAACTGCGCGGGGGTGGTCCCCCGCACGCGGGCGGTGAGCAGGCCGGCGGTGGCCGCGCCGGGGGCGAGGGGATGGTAGAGGCGCGCGGCGGCGAGGCCGGGCTCGATAGGGTTGGTGTGGAGGTCGTCCACCACGCCGACGATCTCGTGCCAGCGCCCCGCCGCGCCGCCCGTCTCGTCGTCTTCGTCTGCCACGTAGCGCACGCGGCGGCCGAGCGCGTTGGCGCCGCCCAGGTACTGGCGCACGAAGGAGCGGTTGACGATCACCGAGGTCGATGCCGTGTCCAGATCGGCGGAGGCGAAGCGGCGGCCGGTGAGCATGGGGGCGCCCAGGACGTCGAAGAGAGCGGGGGCGACGCGGTTGAGTCCGGCCTCGTGCCCGCGCGCACCCTCCGGCGCCGGCACGCCGTCGATCTCCACCAGCGCCGTGCGCTCGCCGCCCGGGACGCCGCTGGAGAAGGTGACGGCGGCGACGGTGGGGTCCGCTTGCAGGCGGCGCCCGATCTCGGCCTGCAGCGCGGCGAAGCGGGTGCCCAGACCGCGGCGGTAGGCATCGGCGTCCACGCCCGGGGGAGCTTCCGGCTCCATCAGCATGTACGCGCCGATGTAGTCGCCCGCCGCGAAGGTGGGGCGGGTGCCCGCGTGGCGGACCTCGCTCCACCCCATCGCCACGGCCATGGGCAGCGCGGCCACGGCGAAGCCCACCTGCGCCACGATCAGCACCGTCCAGGTGCGCCCCAGGCTCATCCCCGTGCCGCCGCCGAGCTGGCGGAGGCTGGTCTGGAGCTGCCTGCCGGTCGCCTGCAGGGCGGGGAGCACGCCTACGATGACCGCGGAGAGGAGGGTGAGCCCCAGCACGTACAGCACGGTTGCGGGGGAGAGGCTGTAGTCCACCCAGAAAGGAGGGCCGTCCACCTCGCCGTCCATGATGCGGTTGCCCATGCGCAGGATGAGCTGCGCCGCCGCCAGCCCGACCACGGCCGCACCCGCCGAGAGCACCAGCGCCTCCGCGAAGAGCTGCGACACGATGCGGCGGCGGCTGGCGCCCAGCGCGCTCCGCACCGTGATCTCGCCCAGCCGCGTGGCCGTGCGGGCGTACACCAGGATCGCCACGTTCACCGCGACCACCACCAGCAGCATGCTCACCATGAGCTGCATCATGCTCACCTGCGAGAGCTGCACGTCCTGGATGTCCAGCAGCGGGTAGGTGTAGGGGAGCACCTGGGGGCGGAGGAGGGCGTGCGTGGCCGGGTACGCCGCGGCCGCCGGGCGGCCGAGGGTGGTGAGCTCGGCCTGCGCCTCCTGGCGGGTGACGCCGGGGGCGAGGCGCCCGAAGACAAAGATCTCCGGCCCGCGCCGCCGCGCGTACAGCGACGGATCGATGCGCAGGGGCGTCCAGTAGCGGAAGTTCATGGGGAAGGCAAAGCCCTCCGGCATCACCCCCACCACCGTGTGCTCCACGTGGCCCAGCCGCACCGTGCGCCCCACGATACCCGCGTCGCCCGCGAAGCGCGACTTCCACGCTTCGTAGCCGATCACCACCACGGGCGCCGCGCCGGCGCGCTCGTCATCCGGCACCAGATGCCGCCCCAGCAGCGGGCGTACGCGCGCCACGCCGAACCCGGACGCGGTCATCTCCGCGATGCGCACCACCTCCACCGGCCCGCCGCGCACGATCAGGTTGCGGTAGGTGGAGCGGAACGCGCCCAGCTCGCGCACCGACCTGAGCTCCTGGCTCCAGGCGGCGAAGTCGTGGAACGAGCGGCGCTCCTCGTTGTTCGCCTTCGTGTCCCAGTTCTCCACCGCCACGATGCGGTCTCCCTCGTCCAGCCCGAGGTCGGGGTAGAGGTGGGAGTAGAAGAAGGCGAACGAGCCGGCGCCGATCGCGATGGCGACGGCCATGCCCAGGCCGCCGACCAGCGTGAGCCCGGGGTTCTTGATCAGCATCCGCGCGCCCAGCTTCACGTCGAGCCAGGAGATGCCAGTCTTCATCGCGATGGAGATGTTCGGGGGGGCAGGAGATTTTGGACGTGGGATGGGCATCCACCGTACCGCGGGGTGCTGTCCGGGTATCGTGTTGATCTGTGTGAGGTTGCGGCGTGAGGGCACGGAAACGACGTGGGCGCGACCGTCCGGTTATGGGACGAAGGCATCCCACGGATGCTCACACAGAGGCACAGAGGCACGGAGAACTAGAGGAGGGGGAGCTGGGCCGGCTCGGCGTCCTGGGGCTTGGGCATGGAGAAGCCGCCGCGGCGGAAGCCGAAGCGCTCGCGTGCGAGCTCGATGCGGGCGTCCAGCTTGCGGCGGTAGCGCGCGCGGCGCGGGGAGCGGCGGCGGATGATCTCCTCGTACGCGCTCACCAGGTCGGGGCGCAGGGCCTGGAGGGCGGGGAGGAAGCGGCGCCACGAGAGGTCGGAGAGACGCACGCCCCCCGCCACCACGTAGCAGGCCCCGGCGTCGCGCGCGGCGGAAAAGAGCGCGTCGATGCTCTCCTGCGCGTCCGTGAGGCCGGGGAGGAGGGGCATGGCGAAGACGCCTGCGCGGATGCCCCGCTCGCGCAGGCGGCGCAGCGCTTCCAGGCGGCGCGCCGGGGTGGGGGAGCGCGGCTCCAGCGCGCGCAGCAGGCGCGCGTCCGTGGAGATGAGCGAGACGTGCACGTCCACCCGCCCGCCGCGGTCACGGATGCGCTCCAGCAGCTCGATGTCGCGCACCACCAGCGGGCTCTTGGTGGTGATGGACACGCGCACGCCGCGCAGCCCGGCCAGCGCCTGCAGCACGCCGCGGGTGATCCCGAAGCGGCGCTCCGCGGGCTGGTAGGGATCGGTGGCCGTGCCGAGCACCACGGACATCCCCGGGTTGCGGCGCACGGCTTCCACCACGCTCACCCCCGCGCGCTTCACGAAGATCGCGCGGTCGAACGCCACCGGCGCGTCCTCCGCCAGGCGTCCGTCGAGGCGCTCCATGAGCCAGGCGTGCGCGTACGGCGCGTAGCAGTACGAGCACGACATCTCGCACCCCACGTACGGGTTCACCGTGAGGGTGCCGCGCATTACGCCGGTGCCCGGCGCAGCCAGCCGTGCGCCATCCAACCCGTAAAAGAGCGCATCCCCCCGCCGCTGCAGAACCGGAAGCGGGCGCGCCCCGCCTCCCGCCGCGAACATCTCCTCCTGCTTCACTCCCATCCACACCTCCGTCCGGCGTCTGCGTCAACGCACACGCAGGGAGGATGCCGTACAGAAACCGAAATCGCAAGAGTGCGCTGGATTGTCCGAAGCGGCGTCGTTGTGTACGTTTGGCGCGCCCGCAGGCGTTATGTGCGCGATAACAGCAGTGCGTGAGTGCGTTAGTGCGTTAGTGCGCTCAACTGCAGTAGAAACGCACTCACGCACTCACGCACTCACGCACTCAAGGGTTCTCCTCCGTTCCCGAGGCTCCGATGAAAGTTCACAGGATGGAAGTGGTCCAGCGGCTCCCGGTGACCGTGGCGGAGGCGTGGCGCTTCTTCTCGGACGCGAGGAACCTGGCCAAGATCACGCCGCCCAGCCTGGGCTTCCAGGTCACCTCGCCGCTCCCGGAGCGGGTGTACGCGGGGCTCATCATCACCTACAAGGTGCGCCCGCTCTTCGGGGTGGCCATCAACTGGGTGACGGAGATCACGCACGTGGACGAGGGGAGGCTGTTCGTGGACGAGCAGCGCTTCGGGCCCTACCGCTTCTGGCACCACCAGCACCATTTCGCGCCCGTGGACGGCGGGGTGGAGATGACGGACATCGTCCACTACGCGCTGCCGCCGGGCGGCGGGCTCGCGCGCGGCGTGCTGGTGACGCCGCGCCTGCGGGAGATCTTCGACTACCGCCGCGAGGTGCTGGAGCGCACCTACGGTACCCTTCCCTGACCTCGCCGATGGACACCGGCACCCTCACCCCGGCACGCCCGGAGCCGCGCCCGCACGCCGTCCTCACCTGGGGCGCCGTGCTCTGCGGGTTCATGAGCCTGCTGATGATCGCCTACGAGCTGGGCCCCGGCGCCTTCGCGCTGGGGATGGCGATCGCCGTGGTGCCGGTGCCCGTGTACGTGGTGCTGGCGCTCTGGCTGGACCGGTTCGAGCCGGAGCCGGCGCGCACCCTGGCGCAGACCTTTGCGTGGGGCGCCACGGTGGCCGTGTTCATCGCCCTCCTGGGCAACGGCCTCCTGCAGGACGCGCTGGACGGGGCGTGGGGGGCGGAGACGGCGGACGTGATCGCCTCCGTGTTCACGGCGCCCATCGTGGAGGAGCTGGCCAAGGGATTCGCGCTCCTCCTCCTGTTCTCCGAGCTGCGCGACGAGTTCGACGGGGTGGTGGACGGCGTGGTGTACGCCTCGATGGTGGGGCTGGGCTTCGCCATGATCGAGAACGTGCAGTACTACGGGCAGGCCGTGGCCGAGGGCACCCAGACCTCCCTGGTCACCTTCATCGGGCGCGGGTTGATGGCGCCCTTTGCCCACCCCCTCTTCACCAGCATGTTCGGCATCGGGCTGGGAATGGTGCGCGAGGGGCACCACCGGGCGCGCGGGTGGGTGGCCGCGGCATTCGGGCTCTCGATGGCCATGGGCCTCCACTCGCTGTGGAACCTGTCCGCGTCGTTCGAGGGGTGGTTCCTGGTGCTGTACGGGCTGGTGATGGTGCCGGCCTTCCTGGGGGTGCTCTGGGTGGTGCGCGCGTCGCTGCGGCGCGAGGGAAAGATCATCCGCGAGCACCTGGAGCACCTGGTGGAGAGCGGCGCCCTCCCCGCGGGCGAGCTGGAGTGCCTGTGCCGCGTGCGCCGTCGCCTGGCCGCCAGCGCGGGGGCGCTGCGCAGGGGCGGCTTCGTGCGCTGGCAGACGCGGCGCGAGCTTCACCGCGTGGCCAGCGAGCTCGCCTTCCACCGCTGGCGCACCCGCCGCGGACTGTCGCTGGGCGCCGAGGCGGACGAGGCGCGCGAGGCGGAGTACACGCGGCGGCTCGTGGAGGTCTGCCGCAGGCTGGACCTTTGAGGGCTCACACAGAGGCACGGAGACACGGAGAGATGAAGTTGAGATTCGCGGTGGGCGCCGTTGTCCTGCTGCTGGCCGCCGCGTGCGGCGATGATCCCGTGGGCGGGAACACCGACAGGCTGGCGATTTCCGCGGACACCACGTACGTAGCCGCCGGGGCGACGCTCCAGCTAAACGCACAGGGAGCCGGCGCCGCGGCGGCCGCGTGGAAGAGCCTGGACGAGTCGGTGGCGACGGTGAGCGCGTCGGGCGTGGTCACGGGCCGCAGGGTGGGCGCCGCGCAGATCGTGGCCGAGAGCGCCGCGCGGTCGGATACGGTGCGGATCAACATCACCCCGCGGCCGGACCGGGCGCTCGCCGCGGGAGCCTGGCACGCGTGCGTACTGGATGTGGAGGGGAAGGCGTACTGCTGGGGCGCGAACGCGAACGGGCAGCTCGGAAACGGCACGACCACGAGCAGCGCGGCCCCCGTGGCCGTCGCGGGTGGCCAGGTGTTCGAGATGATTGCGGCGAGCGACAGCACCACGTGTGGCGTGACGCCGTCGGGCGAGGGGTACTGCTGGGGCGCCGGTGGCTCGGGCCAGCTCGGGAACGGGACGTATCTGAACAGCGCGGCTCCCATAAAGGTGGCCACGTTCGAGGCGTTGAAGAGCATCGACGTGGGCTACCGCGTGGCGTGCGCGCTGGTGGTGGATGGGACGGCGTACTGCTGGGGCTCGAACGCGCACGGCAACGTGGGCAACGGCACGCGGGTGGCGGCGCCCCAGCCCACCCTGGTGAACACCCCTCTGAAGTTCCGCCAGGTGAGCGTGGGGCTGTACCAGAGCTGCGCGCTGGACATGGACGGGGCCGCGCACTGCTGGGGCCGGAACTTCCTGCGCACGCTCGGCACCGGTCCCGGAGCGCCCGCGGAGAATCTCACCCCCGTGCCGGTCGCGGGCGGCCTCCGCTATTCGTGGCTCAGCGCCGGCTCGCTGACCACCTGCGGCGTGGCGACGGAAGGCGGCACCTACTGCTGGGGCTTCAACTTCCACGGCAGCCTGGGCGTGGGTCACCAGGGGACCATCAACAACGAGGGGATCACGCCCGTACGCGTGGTCGGCGAGCAGGTGTTCACGCGCGTGGAGGCGGGGAAGGAGAACAGCGTGCTCACTCCCAACTGCCTGCTGACGGCCGCGGGCCAGGCGTACTGCGCGGGGGCGAACAACGCCGGGCAGCTCGGCACCACCGCGGCCGCCGAAAGCTGCCGGCTCTCGGACACGACCGCGCCCTTCAATTGCGCGAGCACCCCCCTGCCGGTCTCCGGCGGCCTCCAGTTCGAAGTGGTGGAACCGGGGTCCGATTTCGCGTGCGGCCTCACGCGCGACGGAAGCGCCTTCTGCTGGGGCTCCAACGCCTCCGGCCAGCTCGGCGCTTTCGCCGGGACGCAGACGGCCGCGCCCACGCGCGTTGCGGCCACGCTGCGCCTTCCGTGAAGTGAGACACAGAGGCACGGAGATCAAGTCGTCTCTGTGCCTCTGTGTCTCTGTGTGAGCCTGGCGGTTCTTCGGTGCTCATTCGGTACCCCTCCCCCCTCCCGCGGGTTATCTTCGCCCTCTCGACCTCGCTCGCGCGCGCCGCCGACTCCTGCCCGGCGGCGCTTCTGATCCCAACATAGATCCATTGCCGCCCATGCCCACGACGCCCGCGAAAGCGCACGCGCTCTCGTTCGCGATCCTGCTGGGGTCGGCCGCCTGCGCACCCCCGCCGCGCCCGGCCGCCGCCCCCGCCCCCGTCGCCGCGCGTGTACCCGCGCAGCAGCCGGCGCAGGCTCCCGAGCAGATCCAGGAGAGCTTCACCCTTGCCAGCGCGCCCACCGGCCCCGTGCGGCGCGACCTGCTGGGGAGCGCGCGCTACGACCTCCCGGTGGAGGCGAACCGCTGGGTGGAGATGGAGCTGGACTTCCTGGTGGGGCAGCGGCGCGCGGTGATCGGCCGCTGGCTCGAGCGGGCCGACCGTTACGAGGGCTTCGTGCAGGAGACGTTTGCCTCGTACGGCATCCCGCGCGACCTCCACCACCTGGCGATGGTGGAGAGCGGCTACCTGCCCACGGCGCGCAGCCACGCGGGCGCGGTGGGGATGTGGCAGTTCATGACGGGCACGGGGCGGGGGATGGGGCTGCGCATCGACGACGTGGTGGACGAGCGGATGGACCCCGTGCGCTCCACCCACGCCGCGGCGCGCCACCTGCGCCAGCTTCACCGCGAGTTCCGCGGCGACTGGGCGCTGGCCGCCGCGGCGTACAACGCCGGCTCCGGGCGCATCAACCGGGGGCTGGGCCGCTTCGGCGCCAGCAACTTCTGGGAGCTGGCGGAGCGCGGCGACCTGGCGCAGGAGACGCGGCACTACGTCCCGCGACTGTACGCCGTCACCATCATCGGGCGCGACCGCGCGCGCTTCGGCTACCCGGTCCCCTCCGGCATCGTGAAGAGCTACCGCCCCGACAGCATCCGGGTGGACGTGGAGACGCCCGTGGCCGAGCTGGCCCGCATCGCGGCGCTCAACGTCACCCAGCTCACGGAGCTCAACCCGCACCTCCACCGCGGCATCGCGCCGGCCAACTACTGGGTGTGGACGCCGGAGGGGAGCGGCTCCGCCCTCCAGGCCGCGTTCGACACCTCCGGGTACCGCCGCGGCGGAGGGTACGCGTGGTACACGCTGCGCGCGGGCGAGAACGTGGCGCAGGTGGCCGCGGCCGCCGGCATCCCGGTGGAGCGCGTGCGCGAGCTCAACCTGAGCGCCGCGCTCGAGCGCCTGGGCCGCGGCGACCGCGTGCGCCTTCCCGCGCCGCTGGTGCGCACGCTGGACGCGCGGCCGGTGGCGGTGGAGCGCGGGCGGCTGGCCTCCGCCTCGGACGAGCCGCGCGGCCCCAGCACGCCCGAGATGGACGCCGCGCGCGCCGACGCCCGCCGCGCCCGCGCCGCGCGCCGCGAGGAGGAGCGCCTGCGCGAGGTGCGCCGCGCCGAGGAGCGTGAGGCCCGCCGCGTGGAGGAGCGCGAGGCCGCCGCCCGCCGCCTTGCCGCCCGCGAGGCCGAGGCAGCGTCCAGGGAAGAGGAGCGCACCACCCGCCGCTCCGCGAGCGCCGACGACTCCACCCGCGAGGAGGAGCGCCCCTCGCGCGGCGCCTCCGGGAGCGAGACGCCGCGCCCGCGCCGCGCCCTCCCGGACAGCTCGCGCCCCCGCCGCACGGAGCGCAGCGACAGCAGCACCCGCCGCGACAGCACCACGCGCCGCGCCGCCACCGAGGAGAAGCCGGCCCCGTCCACCCGCCGCACCGAGCGTTCGGACAGCAGCACCCGCACGGCCGCGCGCCGCGACAGCACCACGCGCCGGGACAGCGCCCGCACCGCCACGCGACGCGACAGCACCACCCGGACGACCGCGCGCAGCACCGAGCGCCGCGACAGCACCACGCGCCGCGCATCAACCGAGGAGAAGCCGGCCGCGTCCACGCGTCGCGCCGAGCGGGCCGACAGCGCCAGCCGCACGTCCGCGCGCCGCACGGAAGAGCGCGCCGAGACCCGCGTCCGCACGCACACGGTGGCGGCGGGCGAGACGCTGCGCGGGATCGCGGAGAAGTACGACGTGACGCCGGCGCAGCTCCGCACGGCCAACGAGATCCCGGCCGGCAAGGGCGTGGAAGTGGGCCAGCGCCTGCGCCTGCCGCGCGCGGCCGGGTCGTCCGCCCCCCTCGCCGTCGCCTCCGAGCGCGCCGCACGCGCCCGCTCCACCACGGAGCCGCGCGACTCCGCCCGCTCGCGCCCGCGCCCGGCCGCCACCCGCGACAGCGCTGAGAAGCGCGAGACGCCGCGCCCGTCGCAGCACACGGTCAAGGCCGGCGAGACGGTCTACGGCATCGCGCGCCAGTACGGCATCGGCGTGGAAGCGCTCCGCGAGGCGAACGACATCGGCGCGAGCAGCACCATCCAGCCGGGACAGAAGCTGCGCATCCCGCGCTGAACAAACGGGGCTCACACAGAGACACGGAGGCACAGAGACGACTTCATCTCTGTGCCTCCGTGTCTCTGTGTGAGATCAGCAGAATTGGTTACCGCACATCGGCTCTTCCGGGTACTTGTAGACGTAGTACGCGGGAGACGTGGCGGTGGAGCCGTTGGAGGTGACGATCACCCGAAGGTAGAACTCGCCACCGTAGTACAACCCCACCGCGCGGCTGTACGAGGGACTGTTCGTTCCCACGTTCGTCCAGGTGCTGCTCGTTCCGAACCTGTGCTGCCATTGATAGCTGTACGCGCTTCCCCCGCTGGCACTTGCGTACCAGGTGTAGGTGCCCGAGGTGTAGAGCTCGCTCGGCCCTGAGATGGTTGCCGACAGCGGCGGCGGCTGCGGCGGATTGGTCGTGCCGCCGTTCAGCGTGTACAGCAGCAGGTTGGGCGAGCCCGCGCCCAGGTTGTAGAGCTTGTACTGCGACGCGTTCCCCACGATCGCGCTCCCCACCGTCGCGGGAAGGGCGGTCGGCTGGCCCTGGAGGTACAGCGCCGCGGCGCCGGCCACGTGCGGCGTGGCCATGGAGGTGCCGCTGATGGTGTTGGTGCCGCCGTACAGCCAGGCGGAGGTCACCAGCTCACCGGGCGCGTACAGGTCCACGCAGCTTCCCCAGTTGGAGGTCCCCGCCTGTGCGTCGCTGGAGGTCGAGGAGCCAACCGTGAGTGCGCCGGGAGCGCGGGCGGGCGAGAAGTTGCAGGCGTTCTGGGCGTTGTTGCCGGCCGCGACCGCCACGGTGACACCCGCGTTGATCAGGTTCTGGGTGGCGTCGTCAACCGACTGCATGGCGCCGCCGCCGAGCGACATGTTGACGACGGCCGGCTTTACGTGGTAGTAGCGCACCCAGTCGATGGCCGCGATGATGGTGGACCACTGCGACCCGCCGCTGCACCCGAACACGCGCACCGAGATGAGGCTCGCGCCCTTGGCGACACCGTAGGTGGCGCCACCCACGGTGCCCGCCACGTGGGTGCCGTGCCCGTTGCAGTCCTGCCCGTTGTACCCGTCGCCCACGTAGTCCGCGCCCACCGACGCGCGCCCGCCGAACTCCCAGTGCGACGTCTCGATGCCCGTGTCGATGATGTACGCCCGAACGCCCGCGCCCGTGCTGGTGTAGGTGTAGCTGCCGCTCAGCGGCAGGTCGCGCTGGTCCACGCGGTCGATGCCCCAGGTAGCGTACGGCTGGGTGGTCTGCGCCACCTGGACGCGCTGGTCCTGCTCGATGTAAGCGACGTTGGGATTGTTGCGCAGCGCGTTGACCGCGGCCGCCGGCAGCGTGGCCGCGAAGCCCTTGATGGCGTGCTGGTAGGTGTGGTGCACCTTTGCGCCGTGCGCGGCGGCGAGCTGCCGGGCCAGCCCCGGTGCGTCGTTCACCTCGCGCTTGAAGACGACCACGTACCGGTCCGGGATCACATCGCGCGCCCCGTTCGTCTGCCGTGCCGCGGGCGAGACGCTGGGCTCGCTCGGCATGTCCGAACACGCCGCCAGTCCCACGATCACGGCGAGCCACTTGCCACGTATCCGCATAGTCCTCCCTCCACATGAATGGGTTGAAGTTCGCACGGAGACACGGAGGCACAGAGACGAATTCGTCTCTGTGCCTCCGTGTCTCCGTGTGAGATCAGCAGTAGTACTTACCGCACATCGGCTCACCCGGCTCGTGGTACACGTAGAACGCCGCGCTCGTCACGGACGAGCCGCCCGACGTCACGATGGCGCGCACGTAGAACGACGGCGCGTAGTTGGCCACGTTGCGGGAGTACGAGGGGCTGTTGGTCCCCACGTTGGTCCAGGTGCTGCCGTTGGTGCTGAACTGCCACTGGTAGCTGTAGGTGCCGTTGCCGCCCGTCGCGCTCGCGTACCAGTAGCCCGTGCTGATGCCGTAGAGCCAGTCGTCGCCGGTCACGGTCACGAACAGGTTCGTCGGCGGGGGCGGCGGAGTGGTGCCGCCCGTGTAGAGGAGCAGGTTGGGCGAGCCCGTGCCGAGGCTGTAAAGCTTGTACTGCGATGCGTTGGAGACGATCGCGCTTCCTACCGTCGCGGGAAGGGCGGTCGGATTGCCCTGGAGGTACAGCGCCGCGGCGCCGGCCACGTGCGGCGTGGCCATCGAAGTACCGTCGATGGTGTTGGTGCCGCCGTACAGCCACGCGGAAGTCACCTGCTCGCCCGGGGCGTACAGGTCCACGCAGCTACCCCAGTTGGAGAACCACGCCTGCGCGTCGCCGGAGTTGGTGGCGCCTACGGTAATGGCGCCGGAAGCTCGGGCGGGCGAGTAGTTGCAGGCGTTGTCGTTCCAGTTGCCCGCCGCGACCGCCACGGTCACACCCGCGTTGATCAGGTTGTGGGTGGCGTCGTCCACCGACTGCATGGCGCCGCCGCCGAGCGACATGTTGACGACGGCCGGCTTTACGTGGTAGTAGCGCACCCAGTCGATGGCCGCGATGATGGTGGACCACTGCGACCCGCCGCTGCACCCGAACACGCGCACCGAGATGAGGCTCGCGCCCTTGGCGACACCGTAGGTGGCGCCACCCACGGTGCCCGCCACGTGGGTGCCGTGCCCGTTGCAGTCCTGCCCGTTGTACCCGTCGCCCACGTAGTCCGCGCCTACCGAGGCGCGCCCGCCGAACTCCCAGTGGGACGTCTCGATGCCCGTGTCGATGATGTACGCTCGGACGCCCGCGCCCGTGCTGGTGTAGGTGTAGGTGCCGCTCAGCGGCAGGTCGCGCTGGTCGATGCGGTCGATGCCCCAGGTGGCGGAGGGCTGCGTGGTCTGCACGAGCTGGACGCGCTGGTCCTGCTCGATGTACGCCACGTTGGGATTGTTGCGCAGCGCGTTGACCGCGGCGGCCGGCAGCGTGGCCGCGAAGCCCTTGATGGCGTGCTGGTAGGTGTGGTGCACCTTTGCGCCGTGCGCGGCGGCGAGCTGCCGGGCCAGCCCCGGTGCGTCGTTCACCTCGCGCTTGAAGACGACCACGTACCGGTCCGGGATCACATCGCCGCTGCCCCTGGCCTGTTGTGGGGCCGACGGCTGGATGGGCGCGGCACCGGGCCCGGTGGGCGTGTCGGAACACGCCGCGAGACCGATGCTGACCGCGATGGCTGCTACGAGATGCCTGCTGAGCTTGAGCATACTCTCCGCCTCCATGCTCCGCGTGAGTCGTCCCGGAGCGCGCCTCGGAGCGGCGCACGCGAACCGGGTTGGGACGGCAGGGCCGCCGTCCCCACTTGTTGGCCGAACTGTACCGGATACGATTCTTTGCCGACCTTAGCTGCGAGTAGATCATAAACTAGAGATTCAAATACGCGCAACCCCTTTGGCGTCCTAAAAACACAGAATTGCTCACCGTTCCCTGGAACTTGTTGCCGTGATTGTACTTGCTATTTTGTAAGATGTTCACGGAGCTTCCGCACCTAATACGCCCCAAAGTAGCAGTGGGTGAAGCAAAGCGGGGGCACGGAGGATCGTCCTCCGTGCCCCCGCTCCCCGCGAGCTACGGGATCAGCAGAATTCGCAGATCCCTTCCTTGTAGACGAAGAACTCGGACGAAGTGAAGGTATATCCGCCCGAGGTCACCCTCACGCGCAGAAAGAACGAGGCGTTCGCTTTGCCCACGGTGCGCGTGTACGAGGCGCTGTTGGTGCCCACGTTGGTCCAGGAGGACCCGGCCTCCGTACGGTGCTGCCACTGGTAGGTGTAGCTGCCGGTGCCGCCCGTGGCGTGGGCGTTCCAGGTGAAGGTGCCGGACATCACGTACAGCCCGTTGGGCCCGCTGATGTAGGCGTACAGCGTGGACGGCGTCGCGGGCGGCGACGTGTCCGTGCCCGAGAGCACGTACAGGAGCCGGTTGGGCGAGCCCGTGCCGATGCCGGCGACGCGGTTGACGGAGGCGTTCGAGACGATGGCGCTCGACACGGTGGCCGGAGTGGCGGACGGGCTGGCCTGCAGGTGAAGCGCCGCGGCCCCGGCCACGTGCGGCGAGGCCATGGAGGTGCCGTCGATGGTGTTGGAGCCGCCGGAGAGCCAGGCGGAGGTCACCTGCTCGCCGGGGGCGAAGAGGTCCACGCACGGGCCGATGTTGGAGAAGGCGGACCGTACGTCGGACACGTTGCTCGCGCCCACCGTGAGCGCCGCGCCCACGCGCGCCGGCGAGATGTTGCAGGCGTTGTAGCCGTAGTCGTTGCCCGCGGCCACGGCCACCGTCACGCCGGAGGCGATCAGGTTGCTTACCGCGTCGTCCACGGCCTGGGTGGCGGCGCCGCCGAACGACATGTTGGCCACGGCCGGGAGCACGCGGTTGAGGCGCACCCAGTCGATCGCCGCGATGGTGGTGGACCACGGCGTGCCGCCCGTGCAGGGGAAGATGCGCACCGCCACCAGGCTAACACCCTTGGCCACGCCGTAGCTGGCGCCGCCGATGGTGCCGGCCACGTGGGTGCCGTGCCCGTTGCAGTCCTGCCCGTTGCCGCCCAGCGCGTCGTAGCCCACCGAGGCCCGCCCGCCGAAATCGGGGTGCGAGGTCTGGATCCCCGTGTCGATGACGTACACGCGGACGCCGGCTCCGTTGCCCGGAGGGGTGAAGGTGCCGCTCAGCGGCAGGGCGCGCTGGTCGACGCGGTCCAGCCCCCAGCTCGCCACCGTGGGGTACACGAGCTGGTCCTGCTCCACGTAGGCCACGTTGGGGTTGTTGCGCAGCGCGGCGGCCGCGGCGGCCGGGAGCGTCGCCGCGAAGCCCTTGATGGCGTGCTGGTACGTGTGGTGGACCGTCGCCCCGCCCGCGAGCTGGCGCACCAGGCCCGGCACGTCGCGCACGTCGTTCCTGAACACCACGATGTACCGGTCCCTGATCGCCTCATTACGCGCCACCGCGGGTGCATCCGCCGGCTTGAGGGTGGACGCGCTGGGCGTGTCGGAACACGCCGCGAGTGCCCCCACGAACACCAGCGCCGCCGCGAGCTTCTTGAGCATGATCTCCCTTCCGTATGTGTTCATCTTTTGCGGACCAAACATGTAAGAGGGGCGCCCCATGGTACGCAAGGGTTTCGTTGCTCACCCAGAGACACGGAGGCCCGGAGACGGCTTCGTCTCTGTGCCTCTGTGTCTCCGTGTGAGGCCAAGTTATATTGCGGGCTTCCACCCGTTCCCGATCACGCCGCCGATGAAGAAATATCCCGAGCTTCCCGCGTCCACCACGGCGCTCGAAGAGGAGATCCTGGGCCGCTGGCAGGCGGAAGACACCTTCCGCCAGAGCCTGGAGCGCACGCGCGACGGCGAGCCCTTCGTGTTCTACGAGGGCCCGCCCACCGCCAACGGGCGCCCCGGGATCCACCACGTCTTCTCCCGCGCCATCAAGGACGCCGTCGCCCGCTTCCGCACCATGCAGGGGCGCTACGTTCCGCGCATCGCGGGGTGGGACACGCACGGCCTTCCCGTGGAGATCGAGGCGGAGAAGAAGCTCGGCATCTCGGGGAAGCGGCAGATCGAGGAGATCGGCATCGCGCGCTTCAACGAGGTGTGCCGCGAGAGCGTGCTCACCTACACGGACGAGTGGGAGCGCTTCTCGGGGCGCATCGGCTACTGGCTGGACTACTCCAAGCCGTACGTGACGTACCACGCGGAGTACATCGAGTCCGTGTGGTGGCTGCTGAAGCAGATCGCCGACCGCGGCCTCGTCTTCCGCGGGCACAAGATCCTGCCCTACTGCCCGCGCTGCGGCACCGGGCTCAGCAGCCACGAGGTCGCGCTCGGCTATAAGGACGTAAAGGACCCGTCGCTGTACGTGACGATGCCGCTGGTGAACGACGACGGCACGGACGAGGGGCGCGAGTTCCTGGTGTGGACCACCACGCCGTGGACGCTCGTCTCCAACGTGGCGCTCGCCGTGAACCCGGAGCTGGAGTACGCGGAGGTGGACTGGGAGGGCCGCCGCGTGGTGCTGGTGGCCGCGCGCGTCCCCGCGCTCTTTGGCGCCGAGGCGAAGGTGCTGCGCACCTTCCCGGCGGCGGAGATCGTGGGGCAGCGCTACCGGCGCCCATTCGACTGGGTGGACCTCGCGGCCTTCCCGGACGAAGAGGTGAAGCGCGCCTGGCGCGTGCTCCCCGCCGACTTCGTGTCCGCCGACGACGGCACGGGGATCGTGCACATGTCGCCCGCCTTCGGCGCGGACGACTACGCGGTGTGCCGCGAGCACGGCCTCCCCGTGCTGCAGCCGGTGGACGACCGCGGCGCATTCCGCGCGACGCTGCCGCTGGTGGGCGGGAAGTTCGTAAAGGATGCGGATACCGACCTCGTCATCGAGCTCAAGAAGCGCGGGCAGGTGTTCCGCTCCACGAAGGAGGAGCACAGCTACCCGCACTGCTGGCGCTGCCAGAGCCCGCTGCTGTACATGGCGCGCGATTCGTGGTTCATCCGCACCACCGAGGTGAGGGACCGGCTGCTCGCCAACAACGCGCAGGTCAACTGGTACCCGCCCGAGGTGGGGAGCGGGCGCTTCGGCGAGTGGCTGGAGAACAACGTAGACTGGGCCATCTCGCGCACCCGCTACTGGGGGACTCCGCTCCCCTTCTGGGTGTGCGACGAGCACCCGGCGCACCTGGAGTTCATCGGCGGCTTCGACGAGCTGCGCGAGCGCACCGGGCTGGCCGAGCTTCCCGACCCGCACCGCCCGTACGTGGACGATCTCACCTGGGGCTGCAAGCAGTGCAGCGGCACCATGCGGCGCACGCCCGAAGTGGTGGACGTGTGGTTCGACTCGGGCGCCATGCCCTTTGCGCAGCACCACTTTCCGTTCGAGAACCAGAAGACCTTCGAGCGGCAGTTCCCCGCGGACTTCATCTGCGAGGGGGTGGACCAGACGCGCGGGTGGTTCTACTCGCTGCTGGCCATCTCCACGCTGCTGGGGCGCGGCCCGTCGTACCGCAACGTGGTGGTGAACGACCTGGTGCTGGACGCCGAGGGGCTCAAGATGTCCAAGTCCCGCGGCAACGTGGTGAACCCGTGGGAGGCCATCGAGCAGTTCGGCGCCGACGCGGTGCGCTGGTACCTGCTCACCTCGTCGCACCCGTGGCTGCCGAAGCGCTTCGATCCGGACGGTGTGAAAGAGGTGCAGCGGAAGACTTTCGACACGCTGCGCCAGACGTACCGCTTCTTCGCCCTCTACGCCGGCCTCGAAGGGTGGCGGCCGGGCGACGATCCGAAGCCGGCGGACCGCTCGGTGCTGGACCGCTGGCTCCTCTCCCGCCTGGCGTCGGTGACGGCGGCGGTGGGGGAGAACATGGAAGCGTTCAACCTGACGCACTCGGTGCGCGCCATCGCGGACTTCGTGGTGGACGACCTGTCCAACTGGTACGTCCGCCGCTCCCGCGACCGCTTCTGGGGCAGCGCGGACCGCGAGGACACGCGCGCCGCCTTCGCCACGCTGCACGAGGCGCTGGTCACGGTCTCGGGGCTGATGGCCCCCGTCGCGCCGTTCCTGGCCGACTGGCTGCACCGGGCGCTGTGCGAAACCAGCGTGCACCTGTCCGACTATCCGGTGGCCGACCGCGCGCGCATCGACGGCGAGCTGGAGCGGGGGATGGATGCCGTGCGCGTGCTCAGCACGCTGGGGCGCGCCGCGCGAGAGGCGGTTTCGATCCGCGTACGCCAGCCGCTGGGCACGGTGTACTGCGTGGTGCCGGCGGGCGTGCGGGCGGACGAGGACCTCCTCGCCATCCTGCGCGACGAGCTTAACGTGAAGCAGGTGGCGTTCATGGACCGCGCGGAGGAGCTGGTGACCTTCAGCGCGCGCCCCAACTTCAAGGTGATCGGCGCCCGCTTCGGCAAGGCGACGCCGCGCGTGGGCGATGCCATCCGCCACCTCACCTCGGAGGCCCTCGCGGCCTTCCGCGGCGGCGCGCCGCTCACCGTGCAGGCGGACGGCGAGACGCACACGCTCACGGGCGACGAGCTGGAGATCGTGCAGGGCGCAAAGGGCGAGCTGGTGGTGCAGTCGGAGGGCGGCTTCACCCTTGCGCTCGACTCGGCGCTCACCCCCGCGCTGCGCGCCGAGGGGCTCGCCCGCGAGCTGGTCAACCGCGTGCAGAAGCTGCGCAAGGACACGGGGCTGGAGGTGAGCGACCGCATCCGGCTGGGCGTGTCCGGCGGGGCGGAGCTGGTGGCCGCCATCGAGGAGTTCCGCGCGCTGGTGATGGGGGAGACGCTGGCGACCGGGGTGGAGACGGGACCCGAGCCGCGCGCGGACGGGTACGAGGCGGTCCGCGAGGTGGACCTGGACGGAGTCATGGCGGCGATCGCGCTGGCACGCGTCGCGCCCACCGAACCCAAGTGAGATGAACGAGACGCTGATGACGCAGACGGAGCCGGCCGTGGGCGGCGCGATCCCCGATACTCCCGCCGAGGCGCGGAGCAAGGTGGTGCTGTACGTGACCATGGTGCTGGGCGTGATCATCGCCGACCAGATCACCAAGTGGGTGGTGCTGCGCACGCTGCGCCTCTACGACCCGGTGCCGGTGCTGGGCGACTTCTTCCGCCTCACCTTCATCTACAACCGCGGCGCCGCCTTCGGCATCCACGTGGGCGGGTGGTCGCGCATCGTCTTCATGCTGCTGGCCGTGGTGGCCACGGTGGCGCTGGGGATGATGTACCGCTCCACGCCCTGGCGGGACCGCGCGCGGCTGCTCGCCATCGCGGGCGTCACGGGCGGGGCCATCGGCAACCTGATCGACCGGGTGCGCTCGTCGCGCGGGGTGATCGACTTCCTGGACGTGGGCTTCGGCAGCGTGCGCTGGCCCGTGTTCAACATCGCGGACATCTTTGTGACCTGCGGCGCGCTGGTGCTCGCCTTCTCGCTGTGGCGGGAGGAGCAGCAGGTGGAGCGCGGCAAGGATGCCGCGCGCTGAAGAGACGCGGGAGCTGGTAGCGGACGAGGCGGGCGGCGAGCGGCTGGACAGTTGGCTCGCGGCGCGCCTGGACACGTCGCGCTCCCGCGCCGCGCAGTGGATCGAGGAGGGGCGCGTCCTCCTGAACGGCGCGCCCCCCAGGAAGCGCGACCACCCCGCCGCCGGCGACCGCATCACCGTCACCCTTCCCGCGCCGGAGCCCTCGCCGCTGGCCGCGGAAGAGATCCCGCTGGACGTGGTGTACCAGGACGCGGACCTGCTGGTGATCAACAAGGCCGCGGGGATGGTGGTGCACCCGGCGCCCGGGCACTCCACGGGCACGCTGGTCAACGCCCTCCTCCACGCCGTGGGCGACCTGTCCGGCATCGGCGGCGTGCTGAGGCCCGGCATCGTGCACCGGCTGGACCGCGACACCAGCGGCCTGATGATCGTGGCCAAGCACGACGAGGCCCACCGCGTCCTCTCCGACGCGCTCAAGCGCCGCGACATCCGCCGCGCCTACCTGGCCGCCGCCTGGGGCCACCTGGCCGAGGAGCGCATCACGGTGGACGCCCCCATCGGCCGCCACCCCGCCGATCGCAAGCGGATGGGCATCGTCCCCGACGGCCGCCGCGCCGTGACGCACTTCCGCCGCATCGAGCGCTGGCGCGCCGCCGACCTGGTGCGCGCCGACCTGGAGACGGGCCGCACCCACCAGATCCGCGTGCACCTCCTCCACCTGGGGCACCCCGTGGTGGGCGACACCACCTACGCCGCCGACCGCCACAAGGGCGTCTCGGGCCCGGACCGCACCTGGGCCGCGGGCCTGGCCAAGCGCGTGGGCCGCCAGTTCCTCCACGCCTATGAGCTCCACTTCCTCCACCCGCGCACGGGCGAGGAGCTGAGCTTCCAGGCCCCCCTCCCCCCGGAGCTGGAAGCCGCCGCCGAGTGGGCGCGGGGAGAGGGGGAACGGGGAACGGGGAACGGGGAACGGGGAACGGTAACACCCTGGTTTGCACCGTTCCCCGTTCCCCATTCCCCGTTCCCCGATTTCTTGACCCCGCCTGCACCCCCCGCTATACTCCCCTCTCACCTCCCGCGCGAAAGCTCTCCCGGCCCGGCAATGCTCCAAACCGAAAGCCAAGACCTGCGCGAAGGCGCCGCCGATCCGGCTGCGCTCGAACGGGTGGTGCTGTTCGTGGCCGGCGGCCACAGCTTCGGCGTGGCGATCGACCGCATCCGCGAGATCATCCCGGCGCGCCCGTACACGCCCCTTCCGGGCAGCGGCGAGCACGTGTGCGGGCTCATCAACCTGCGCGGGCGCATCGTGACGGTGATCGACCTCGGCGCCCGCCTCCGCCTCCCGCCCTCGTCGGCCCAGCCGGACCACAGCATCGTGATCGTGGACCACCACGACCGCATGGTGGGGATGGCGGTGGAGGAAGTCGCCCGCATCGTGGCGGTGGACCCCGAGTCGCTGCAGACCTCGGCCGAAGTGCTCCGCTCCCTGCGCATCGACCGCGCGTACCTGCGCGGCGTGGGCGAAGTGGACGGCGAGATATTCGTGGCCGTGGACCCGGACGAGATCTTCAGCTCGATCCTAGGGAGTGCTGAGTCGTGAACAGCAGTGCGTGAGTGCGTTAGTGCGTGAGTGCGCTAACAGCAGTAAAACGCACCAACGCACTAACGCACTTACGACTTGGCGCCTGAAGGCCGACGTACCCCTGAGCACCTACTCAGCCTGACCGGCGCGCACCCCGCGCCCCATTCCAAGCAACCCACCGGAGAGATCGATGAGCCAGACGGTCCTCATCTGCGATGACGCCATCTTCATGCGCACGATGATCGGGGACATCCTCACCCAGGCCGGCTTCCAGATCGTGGGAGAGGCCGAGACCGGCGTGCAGGCGGTGGACAAGTACCGCCAGTTCAAGCCCGACCTGGTGACGATGGACATCGTGATGCCGGACATGGGAGGGATCGACGCCGTCCGCGAGATCATGAAGGACGATCCCACGGCCAAGATCCTGATGTGCAGCGCGATGGGCCAGCAGGCGCTCGTCATCGAGGCCATCCAGGCCGGCGCGCGCGACTTCGTCGTCAAGCCCTTCCAGCCGTCGCGGGTGTTGGAAGCCGTGCAGCGCGTACTGGGATGACGGTGGGGAAGTGCGTGAGTGCGTTAGTGCGTGAGTGCGCTTTGACGCGGCGGTTCTCAGTTCAACGCACTCACGCACTAACGCACTAACGCACTGTTTTCCATGGAACTTTCGCAGTACGGGGAGCTCTTCCTCAGCGAGTCGCGCGAGCACATCTCGGCGATCAACCACCTTCTCCTCGCCCTGGAGCGCAACCCGGGGGCGGCGGAGCCGGTGGAGGGGATGTTCCGCGCGGTGCACACCATCAAGGGGATGTCCGCGACGATGGGGTACCGCGTCGTGGCCGACCTCGCCCACGAGATGGAGAACCTGATGGAGCGCGTGCGGCAGGGGCGCGCCGCCGCCGGGCCGGAGCTGGTGGACCTGCTCTTCGCCGCCGCCGACGCGCTGGAGCGCGCGGTGGAGCTGGCCGTGGAGGAGGGCGACGCGCAGCAGCCCGGGATCGACGCGCTCCTCGCCCGCCTGCGCGCCGCCGCGGGGGACGACGAACGCGCCGCCCCGCGCCACGAGGAAGCGCACGACGACGCGCCGGTTGCGGAGGGCGCCGTGCTGGTGCGCATCCGCGTGGCGCCGGACTCGCCGCTGCCGGGGGTGCGCGCCTTCCTGGCGCTGCGGAGAGCGCGGGAGATGGGCACGGCCACGGCGGTGCACCCCTCCGAGGCGGCGATGATGGAGGAGGGGTTCGACGGGGCGGTGCGCTTCGTGTTCCAGACGCCGCACACGGCCGGGGAGGTGCGCGAGGCGCTGCTGGCCGTGGGCGAGATCGCCGAGGTGGAGGTGCGCGAGAGCCGCCCCGAGCCCGCCGTGGAGCCGGAAACCGGGGGCGCGGCGTCCAAGGCGCGCAACATCCGCGTGGACCTGCGCCGGCTGGACGCGCTGGTGAACGGCGTGGGGGAGCTGGTGATCGTCCGCGACCGGCTGCGCACGCTGGCGGCCGGCGCGGAGCCGGAGCTGGCCGAGGCGGTGGACCAGGCGTCGCGCCTGGTGGGCGAGCTGCAGGCGGAGATCATGCGCGCCCGCATGGCGCCGGTGGGGCAGGTGTTCGGCCGCTTCCCCCGCCTGGTGCGCGACGCCGCGCGCTCGCTGGGGAAGAAGGTGGAGTTCGTGATGGAGGGCGAGGAGATCGAGCTCGACCGCTCCATGCTGGACGAGATCGGCGACCCGCTGGTTCACCTCCTCCGCAACGCGCTGGACCACGGCATCGAGTCGCCCGCCGAGCGGATCGCGGCGGGGAAGCCGGAGACGGGAACGCTCCTCCTCTCCGCGGCCCGCGAAAGGTCGCGCATCGTCATCCGCGTGGAAGAGGACGGGCGCGGCATCCAGCGGCAGCGGGTGCTGAGGAAGGCGTTCTCGCTCGGCCTGGTCACCGAGGGCGAGGCCGCCACCATGGCGGACGAGGAGGTGCAGCGCCTGGTGATGAAGCCCGGCTTCTCCACCGCCGAGAAGGTGACCGACGTGTCCGGGCGCGGCGTGGGGCTGGACGTGGTGGCCACACGGGTGCGGGCGCTGGGCGGGATGCTGGAGATCGAGAGCGAGGAGGGGCGGGGAACCGTCTTCACCCTCCAGCTTCCGCAGACGCTCGCCATCGTGCGCGCGCTGCTGGTGAGGCAGAGCGGCGAGACGTACGCGCTCCCCCTTACCCACGTGGGCGAGACGGTGCACCTGCTGGAGGGCGAGGTGGGGACGGTGAAGGGGCGCTCCGTCGCCTTTTTGCGCGACGAGGTGGTGCCGCTGATCGCGCTGCGCTCGCTGCTGGGCACCGGCGGCGGCGGGCCGGAGGGCGGCAAGCGGCCCGCGGTGCTGCTGGAAGTGGGCGAGCAGCGCGTGGGGCTGGAGGTGGACGCCCTGGTGGGGCAGCAGGAAATCGTGGTGAAGTCGTTCGACGCGACCGCGGACACGCTGCGCCTCTTTTCGGGCGCCACCATCCTCTCCGACGGCCGGCCCGCGCTGATTTTGGACGCGGGAAGCCTGCTCGGGGCCGCATCCTGAACTCCTTTCGACCACCCGCACCGACGATGCTCGATCTGCGAGATTTGCAGGCCTTACAGTTGGACGGTCTCCGCGAGGTGTCGAACATGGGGGCGGGGCACGCCGCCACGGCGCTCTCGCAGATGACCAACTCGCGGATCATGATCAATGTTCCGCGCCTGCAGGTCACGCCGCTGGAAGACGTGCCGGAGATCATGGGGAACGCGGACGAGGTGGTGGCCGCGGTGCTCATGCACATGCTGGGCGACCTCACCGGGCGCACCCTCCTCATCTTTCCGCGCAACTCGGCGATGCGGCTGGCCGAGATCCTCCTGCGCCGCCCCGTGGGCACGGCGCAGGTGTTCGGCGAGCTGGAGCAGAGCGCCATCAAGGAAGCCGGCAACATCCTTTCCGCGGCGTACATGAACGCCCTCTCCGACTTCATGGGGCTGATGCTCCTGCCGTCGGTGCCGTCGCTGGTGATCGACCTGTGCGGCGCGGTGCTCACCACCGCCTACACCAACTTCGGGCACGAGCGGGACTACGTGTTCTGCATCCAGACGGAGTTCCTGATGGAGGGCGAAGAGGTAGTGCAGGGCCAGTTTCTCCTCCTCCCCGACGTGGAGTCGCTGGAGATCATCCTCCAGAGCCTCCGGCTCGCCTGAGCGTGCAGCCCGAAGCATCCGCCCCGCCGGCGGCCCGCCCCAGCCACTCGGAGCGCGACCTCCGCATCCTGCGCGGCTTCGCCCAGCGCATCGACGCGGCGGACGCCGGCGCGCACAACAACCTCGGCGTCCTGTACTTCAACAAGGGGCTGTACGAGGAGGCGATCCAGCAGTTCGGCCGCGCCCTCGCCATCGACCCCAAGATGGTGGTGGCGCAGCGCAACCTGGAGATCGCCTACTTCAACACGGGCTACTACGACCGGCTGATCTCCGAGCTGCGCGAGCGGCTGCGCGACGACCCGGGCGACACCGGGGCGCGCTCCCGCCTGGCCCAGGCGTACCTCAACACCGGCGACGCCCCCGGCGCCGTGGCCGAGCTGCGGCGCGTGCTGGCCCAGCACCCGGGCGACCTGGAGACGCTGATCCGGCTGGGGCAGGCGGAGAAGGCGGGGGGGCAGTTCGAGAGCGCGATGGCGTGGTACGGGCAGGCGCTGGAGCTGGACCCGGACTCGGCCGTGCTTCACTTCTACCTGGGCGAGCTGTTCTACAACCGCGGGCTCAACGACGAGGCGCTGCGCGAGCTTTCGCGCGCCGTGGAGCTGAACCCGGAGCTGGCCGACGCCCACTACGTGCTGGCCTTCGTGTACGGCGACATGGGCGACCACGAGCGCGCCACCGCCTCGTCGCGCCGCGCCATGCAGCTCAACCCGCAGTACACCAAGGCGCAGGCCAACCTGTCGCTTGACCGGTACAGCGTGGCGCGCTACGAGGAGCTGGTGGGCGAGCGCGTGCGCCGCCCCGAGGTGGCCACGGGCGAGGCGCTTGCCCACTACAACCTGGGGATCGCCTTCCGCCAGAAGGCGCTGTACGAAGAAGCGCTGCGCGAGTTCACGCGCGGGCTGGAGGGGGGCGAGGAGCCCGCGCTGCTGCGCCAGGCCATGGCCGAGGTGCACCTGCTGCGCTCCAACACCCGCGAAGCGCTGGACCTGTACGACCGCCTGCTGGCCGAGGACGAGCGCTCGCCCAAGCTGTGGAACGAGCGCGGCGTGTGCCTCCACCAGACGGGGGAGATGGAGGACGCGGAGGCCAGCTACCGGCGCGCCATCCAGGCCGACGCCGGCTACGCCCTCGCCTGGAACAACCTGGGCGTGGTGCGCCTCCACCGCGGCGACGCGGAGGGGGCGGAGGGCGCTTTCCGCGAGGCGGTGAACCTGCGCGGCGGGTTCGTGGACGCGTGGTGCAACCGGGGGCTGATGTACATCCGCGCCGGGCGGCAGGGGCCCGCGCTGGACGCGTACCGCGCCGCCCTGCGCGCCAGCCCGGACGCGGCGGCGGCGTGGAACGGCATCGGCGCGGTGCTGATGGACACGCGCCGCTACGAGGAGGCGCGCAACGCCTTCGTGCGCGCCGTGGACGCGGACCCGGACAACGCCGAGGCGCGCTACAACCTGTCGTTCGTCCTGTCCAACCTGGGCGATTTCGAGGGCGCGCTCCGCGAGACCAAGCGCGCCCTGGAGCTGAACCCGTACTACACGACGCCGCGCTTCAAGCTCTCCATCGACCTGCAGTACGAGTACGCCGAGGTGCTGGCGCCGGAGCTGGACGCCGCCGAGCGCCTGGCGGGCGACGACCGGGTGGAGAGCTTCACCTTCGACGAGGCGGCGCTCGACCAGATCTTCGGCGAGCTGGCTCCGCAGCCGGCGCCCGCCGCCCCCGCGGCCCCCGCCGCCGACGCGTTCGCGCTGGCCGAGGACTTCATCTCCAAGGGGCTGCTGGACCGCGCCCTGGGCGAGATCCGCCGCGTGGCGCTGGCCGGCGCGGACCCGGTGGAGGCCGCCCTCCTCACCGCGCAGGTGTTCCTGCGCCAGGGGCTGGACGGCGAGGCGCTGGAGCGCTTCGACGCGGCGCTGGTGAGGCTGGAGGGCTCGGAGTGGAGCGCGGCCCACACCCGCGCCTGGGGCGGCCGGGCGCGCGCCCTGCTGCGCCTGGGCCGCCCCGCCGACGCCCGCGCCGCCGCCGAGGCCGTGCGCGGGCACGCGCCCGACCTCGCGGACAACCTGCAGGTGCTGGGCGAGGCGCTGCTGCAGGCGGGTGACGCGGCGGAAGCGGTGCGCGTCTTCGGCAGGGCGGTGGAGCTGCAGCCGGAAGAGGCGGGGCTGCTGCGCCACCTGGGCCGCGCCGCCCTGGCCGCCGGCCGCCCGGCGGACGCGGAGCGGGCGTGGCGCATGGCCGTGAAGCTGGACCCGGACTTCGTGGCCGCGCGCGTGGAGCTGGGCCGCCTGCTGCTGGAGAGCGGCCGGGTGGACGACGCCGTGCGCGAGACGCAGGCGGCGCTGGACATCCTCCCCACCTACGCGGACGCGGCGTTCCTGCTGGGGCAGGCCCAGCGCGCCGCCGGCCGCCCCCGCGAGGCCGTGGCCACCACGGTGGACCTGCTGGCGGGCGACCCGTACCACCTGGACGCGCTGGTGCTGCTGGGCCAGGCGCTGATGGACGACGCGCGCCCCGCCGACGCGAAGCAGGCGTTCGCGCGCGTCCTCAAGTTCGACCCGGCGCGCGCCGAGGCGCTCTTCGGGCTGGGGGCCCTGGCCGCGGCCGAGCGGCGCTTCCGCGAGGCGATCGGCTTCTGGCGGCGCACCGTGGAAGCCGCGCCGGACAGCCCCCTCGCCGCCGCCGCGCGCGGCAACATCGACACGGCGCTGGACGTCGTGACCGTCTTCCAGAACGCCTGAACGGATGGCGATCGAAGGACCTCTCCGCGAGCTCGCGCTCAGCGACGTCTTCCAGCTCCTGGACCTGAGCCGCAAGACGGGAACGCTCACCGTCTCCAACGAGTCGCGCTCCCTCCCCGCCGTCGTGAAATTCGACCGCGGCGGGGTGATCGGCGCACAGCTCGGCGACACGGCCGACCGCCTGGGCCACCTGCTGCTGCGCGCCGGCAAGGTGACCGAGCGCCACGTGGAGGCCGCCCGCCTCATCCAGGCGCGGGTGCCCGGCAAGCAGCTCGGTGCCATCCTGGTGGAGGAGGGGGCGGTATCGCCGCAGGACGTGGCGCGGCAGCTCCGCTTCCAGATCCAGGAAGCCGTCTTCGAGCTGATGCAGTGGAAGGACGGCTACTTCCGCTTCGAGGAAGGGCTTCCGCCGCAGCCGGGCCCGGTCTCCGTGCGCGTCCCCACCGAGTCGCTGCTGATGGAGGCGGCGCGGCGGATCGACGAGTGGAGCACCATCGAGAGCAAGATCCCGGACATGGGCGTGGTGCCCGCGCTGGTGCACGAGCCGGGCGACGACGCCGTGCTCGACCTGCACCCCTCCGAGTGGGAGGTGCTGGCGGAGATCGACGGGACGCGCTCGCTCAAGGAGATCGCGGGCGCGCTGGGGCGCGGCGACTTCGAGGTGGCCAAGATCGTGTGGGGCCTGGTGTCCACGGGAGTCGTGGAAATCCTGGAGGAGCGCCGCGTCGCTCCTCCCTCCCCCGCGTGGGAGCGCCCCATCCGCGAGGCGCTGGACGAGGCGGAGCGGCTGCTGGAAGACGGGCAGCCGGACGCCGCCCGCCGCCTGCTGGACGACCTCACGCGCACCAACCCGGACCGCCCGGAGCTGTGGAAGCTGCTCGCTCAGGCGCAGCGGCGCGTGGCGCGCTGGGGCGAGGCGCTGGTGACGCTGGGGCGCGCGGCGGCGCTGGACCCGCTCTCCGCCTCCGTGCACTACTACCTGGGCTTCGCGGCGGCCCACACGGGCGACCTGCGCCGGGCCCGCGACGCGTGGACCACCTACCTGCGCCTGGAAGATGCCGACGCCACGCGCCGCGCCCGCGCCGAGCAGGCGCGCGCCGCCGCCGACGTGCTGCTGAACGCCCTGCAAGCGGAGGCCGGATGACCGCGACTCCCCTGCAGGTGAGGCAGTGGAGCGACGAGCTGGCGGCCGACCCCGCCTCGCTCGCCTTTCTCCCGCTGGCGCGCGCGTACTGGGAGAGTGGCAAGCGCGAGGCGGCGCTGCGGCTCTGCATCCGCGGGCTGGAGCGCCACCCCAACCACGTCGATGCCCACCACCTCCTGGGCCTCCTCTACCGTGAGGGCGGCGACCGGGTGAAGGCGGAGGACGAGTGGGGGATCGCGCTCGCCCTCTCCCCCGAGCACGCGGGCGCGCGGCGCGAGATGGGCCTTTCCGCCTTCGCGCGCGGCGATTGGGCCACGGCGGTGCGCCACCTGGAGCAGGCCCAGGCCGGCGACGTGACGGACCAGGAGGTGCGCTCCGCCCTTGAGGAGGCGTGGCGCAGCTCGCGCGGCGCCGCTGCGGCGGATGCGGCGCCAGCGCCCGAGGCGTGGGACGGGGGGCGCGTGTTCGACGCGCTGGCGTCCGAGATCGGCGCGCTGGCCAACGAGCGCGGCATCGTGGGCGCGGTGGTGCTGGACGCGCAGGGCTTCGTGGTGGCGGGGCAGATGCAGGCGGGGGGAAGCGACCGCGCGGCCGAGATCGCCGCCGTCCTTTCCGGCGCATCCACCGAGGCGGAGCGCGCCGTACGGCACCTCAAGATGGGCGCGTGGAAGGGGATCCTGGTGGAGACTCCGCAGGCCGTCGTCCGCCTGTCGCCCACCGGCGATGGCGGGATGGTGGCGGTGGCGGGCCGGCGCGACGTGCCCATGGGGTGGGTGCTGCGCGTGGCGGCGCGGGCCCGCGAGGCCGCTGAGCGCTTCATCGCCGCCATGGGGGGACGGTGAGCGCCTACGCAGAGCTGCTGGACCGCGTCAACCGCGTGACCGGCGTGCGCGGCTCCATGGTGGTGGCCGTGGAGGATGGCCTGGTGGTGGCCGAGGACCTGATGGTGGGCGTGCCCGGCGACGCCGTGGCGGCGCTGGTGGCCTCCATCTTCCGCCGCGCCCGCCGCTCCATGTCCGCCGCCGACTTCGGCGCGGCGGCCTTCGTGCAGGTGGATGGCGACGACGGGCTGCTCTTTGCCGCCGCGCCGCCGCAACTGGGCGACCTGCTGCTGGTGGTGGTTGCCGAGAGCTGGGTGAACGTGGGCCTCGTGCGGCTGGAGGCGGCCCGGGTGGTGGAGGCGCTGGCGTGAGGCGGGCGGACCTTGCCCAGTTCGTGGAGGCGCTGGCGGGGCCGGTGGAGCAGTTCGCGCGCGAGGCGGGGCTGCGGCTGGTGCTCCTCATCAACCGCAGCGGCCAGGTGCTGGCGCAGCGCGGCTTCGCCCGGGCGCTGGACGTGATGGGGGTGGCCTCGCTGGGCGCGGGGATCCACGCCTCCAGCCAGGCGCTGGCGGAGCTGATCGGCGAGCGGGGCTTTCACCACCTGCACCAGGGCGGCACGGCGTCGCAGGTGTTCATCGGCCCCTTTCGCACCCCCGCCGAAGACCTCATCGCCATCGCCGTCTTCGGCGAAGACTCGTCCATCGGCCTGGTGCAGCTCTTCTTCGCCCCCTTCGTGAGCGAGGTGGCCGCCCTCCCCGGCTGGAAGGAAGCGCGCCCCACCACCGACGCCCGCGCCTTCGAGCGGGACTTGGAGGCGGGGCTGGAGAATGTTTTCGGAGCGTAGGGCCAAGCCCGGAACACAGTGCGTGAGTGCGTTAGTGCGTGAGTGCGCTCGAGGGAGTGCACCATACCCTGGTCCACACACACGACCTTACAACGCACTCACGCACTCACGCACTCACGCACTTTTACTTCTCCCATGAGCCTCGTCAACTACTCCACCCGCGAGATCACCTCCAAGATCGTGTACTACGGTCCGGGGCGCTCCGGGAAGACGACGAACCTCCAGTACATCCACGGCCAGGTGCCGGAGGACCGGCGCGGGCGCATGGTTTCGCTGGCGACCGAGACGGACCGCACCCTGTTCTTCGACTTCCTCCCGCTGGACCTGGGGACGATCTCGGGGTTCCAGACGCGCTTCCAGCTCTACACGGTGCCGGGGCAGGTGTACTACGACGCCACCCGCAAGCTGGTGCTGCAGGGCGCCGACGGCGTGGTGTTCGTGGCCGATTCGCAACGCTCGCAGCGCGACGAGAACATCGAGAGCTTCCGCAACCTGCAGGTGAACCTGCTGGAGCAGGGCGTGGATCCGCGCACCATCCCCATCGTACTGCAGTACAACAAGCGCGACCTGCCGGACGTGATGTCGCTGGAGGCCATGGACGACCTCCTCAACTACCGCGACCTCCCGCGCTTCGAGGCCGAGGCCCTGGCCGGCGCCGGCGTGTTCGACACCCTGCGCGGCATCAGCTCCGAGGTGCTCAAGCGCCTGGCGCAGCGCTTCGGGCGCACGGTGGCGTAGAGGTTTTCTCCGTGTCTCTGTGCCTCTGTGTGAGCCCCGTAGTTCGTGCTATGTTCGTACCCTACCCACGACCCGACCCGCGATGAAGTTCGAGCAGGACCCCCGCTTCACCTTCGACACGTACGTGGTCGGCCCGGGCAACCGGCTGGCCGCGGCCGCCGCGCGCCGCGTGGCGGAGTCGCCGGGCACCAGCTACAACCCGCTGTGGGTGCACGGGCCCGCCGGCACCGGCAAGACGCACCTGCTGCGCGCCGTGGCCACCCTCGCCTCGGCCGTGCGGCCGGAGATGCGCGTGGTGTTCGACACGGCCGAAGGGCTCGCGGGGCGGCTGAGCACCGCCGTGGCGGCGGGGGGGCTCGACGCGTTTCGCGACGAGCTGCTGGACGCGGGGCTGCTGGTGATCGACGACGCGGAGGCGCTGGCCGGGAAGACGCGCACCCAGGACGAGCTGGCCTCGCTCTGGGACGAGATTCTCCGGCAGGGCGTGCAGATGGTGTTCGCCTCCACCCTGGCCCCTGCCGACCTGCCGCGGGTGGGCGACGCCCTGCGCGGCCGCCTGGCCGACGGGCTGGTGGTGGACGTGGCCGCCCACGAGGCCGAGACGCGGCTGGAGATCGTGAGGCGGCACGCGGCGGGGCAGGGGGTGACGCTGGACGCGGGGGTGGACGACGCCCTCGCCCGCCTCCCCGCGCGCAACGCGCACGAGCTTCATGCAAGCGTGGACCGCATCGGCGCCATGCAGGCGCAGCGCGGCGCCCCCGTGTCCGCCGCCGAGGTGCCGGAGCTGGTGGGCGACGACGGCGGCGCGGGGCCGCACGACGAGTTCAGCGCCTTCCTCAGCGACATCGCCTTTACGGTGGGCCAGTTGGTGGAGGACGCGCCGTGGCGCAAGCACCTGGCCGAGGCCATCCTGCGCTGGGAGGGAGAGGGGATCCGCACCCGCCGCCTGGAGTCTGCCCTGGACGCCGACGCGGCGCCCGACGTGGACGCGGTGCTCGCCGGCTTCGCGGCGGACGTGGGCCGGCTGCGCGCCGTGCGCGAGGGCCTGGCCGCGCTGGGCGAGAAGACCGACGGGTCGCCCGTGCTGGCGGACCCGGACCGCGTGGGCGAGGCGGAGGCGATGCTCCTTTCCGCGCGCGCGGCGGCGGAGCGGCGCAGGGCGCAGGAGCCCGCCGCGGCGCCAGTGGACCGCTGGTACTTCAGCAACGCGGAAAAGGTGGCGTGGGGGTGGGTGGCGCTGGAAGACCGGCTGATCGAGGAGCTGGCCTGAGATGGCGATCAAGGGAAACCTCCGCGAAGCCTCGCTCCCTGACGTCCTGCAGCTCCTGGCGATGGGGCAGAAGACGGGGTGCCTGTCGCTCACCGACCGCTCCAACTTCGGCTACATCTACTTCGACCGCGGGCGCATCACCTACGCCTCCATCGTCAACCGGCGCGACCGGCTGGGCGACCTGCTGGTGAAGAACGGGCTGCTGGACGCAAAGGACCTGTTCGCCGCCATCGACGAGCAGGCCCGCGCCCCGGGCGAGCGGCTGGGCGAGATCCTCATCCGCCGCGGCTCCATCACGCGCGAGCAGATGGAGCACTACATCCGCATCCAGATCGAGGAGGCCGTCTACTTCCTCTTCACCTGGACGCAGGGCTCCTTCTACTTCGAGGCCGACCAGCGCCCCGAGCCCGGCGCCTTCCAGGTGTCGATCAACCCGGAGAACCTCCTGCTGGAGGGCGCCCGGCGCATCGACGAGTGGAGCCTGATCGAGAAGAAGATCCCCTCGCTGGACCTGGTGTTCGAGACCGACCGCTCCAAGCCCATGGACGGGCTGGAGCTCTCCGACGATCAGCGCAAGATCATTCCGCTGGTGGATGGCAAGCGCAGCGTGCAGGACCTGATCGAGGAGAGCGGGATGGTGGAGTTCGACGTGGGGAAGGCCCTGTTCGGGCTGATCCAGGCCGGCTTCGCGCACCCGGTGGGGCGCCGCTCGCCGGCGGAGCTCAAGGAGGTGCCGCAGGCCCGCATCGACGAGCACCGCAACCTGGGGATCGCCTTCTACCGCACGGGGATGTACGAGGAGGCCACCCGCGAGTTCCGCCGCGTGGCCGAGCTGCAGCCGCAGAACCTTGACTCGCGCTTCCACCTGGCGCTGATCGGGCTGCGCAAGGGCGACGACCGCATGGCGCTCCGCTACTTCAAGGAGACCACGGAGATGGGGGGCGCGCGCGGCTCCGTGTTCCACGGGATGTCGCTGGCCATGGAGCGGCTGGGGCGCCTGGGCGACGCGCGCTTCGCGGCCGACGAGGCGTTCCGGCTGGCCCCGCAGCGCCCGCAGGTGCAGCTTTCGCGCGCCATCCTGCTGCTGAAGGCGGGCGAGGTGCACGAGGCCGCGGCCCGCTTCGCCCGCTTCCGCCTGGAGCTCAAGGGGCCGCGCCTCCCCGCCGCCTACTTCGCCTTCGCCCTGCTGGCCGAGGCCGCCGCCGGCCGCCCCGACGCGGCGCTGAAGCTGGGCGCGGAGGGCACCGAGCTCCACCCCCACTCCGCCCCCATCCACCTGCACCTGGGCACCGTCCACGAGCGCCGCGGCGACTGGGACGCGGCCGAGGCCTCGTACCGCCGCGCGGTGGAGGAGGACGGCGACCTGCCGCAGGTGCACAAGGCGCTGGGCGACGCGCAGTACCGCCGCGGCGCCTACGACGAGGCCGCCGAGTCGTACGGCCGCGCCCTGCAGCTCAACCCTGCTCTGGGCGACGACGTGTACTTCCGCCTGGGCAACATCCACTACAAGCGGATGGAGCGCGCCGAGGCCGTGAAGCTGTGGCGCCGCGCGCTGGAGCTCAATCCGCAGAACACGGTGGTGCGCACCAACCTGGAGCTGGTGGAGCGCGTCCTCGGCTGAACCGCTGGGCTCACACAGAGGCACAGAGGCACAGAGATGAAGTCGTCTCTGTGCCTCTGTGTCTCTGTGTGAGCTACCTCCGGGCCAGCGCCGCCCGCAGGGCTCCGCCGCCGAACGCCACGGCCTCGCGCGCGTCGGCCACTACGGCGCCGGTGCCAAAGAACTCGTGGGTCACGCCCTGCCAGGTGCGCTGCTGCACCTGCACGCCGGCCGCGCGCAGGCGAGCCGCCAGCTCCTCGCCGTCGGAGCGCAGCGGGTCGATCTGCGCGTTGATGATGGTGTGGGGCGGCAGGCCACGCAGGTTGGTGTCCACCAGCGAGATGCGCGGGTCCGCGGCGTCCTGGGCGTTGCGCAGGTAGTGGCGGAAGAACCACTCCATCGTGGGACGGTCCAGCGGCTTGGCGGCCGCGTTCTCCTGGTACGAGGGCGACTGCGTGTCGCCGTCCGCGATGGGGTACACGGAAAGCACGTGCACCGGGAGCCGCACGCCGCGGTCGCGCGCCATCAGCGCCGTGGCCACCGCCAGCCCGCCGCCCGCGCTCTCGCCCGCCGTCGCCACGCGGTTGGGGTCGCCGCCGATGGAGGCCGCGTTCGCCAGCGCCCACTGGTACGCCGCGAATGCGTCGTCGTGCGCCGCGGGGAAGCGGTGCTCCGGCCCCTTGCGGTACTCGATGGACATCACGATCGCCTGCGCCGCGTTGGCCAGCGCGCGCGCGGAGCTGTCGTACGTGTCGATGGTGGCGATCACCCACCCGCCGCCGTGCGAGTACACCACCAGCGGGAACGGCCCCGTGCCCGCGGGCGTGTAGATGCGCACCGGGATCGGCCCGCCGGGGCCGGGGATGGTGCGGTCCGCCACGCTCCCCACCGGCTCGGGCGCCGTGCTGCGCCCCTGGCTCTGCAGCAGCGCCCGCACCGCGTCGGCGATGGTGGGCTGCCGCCGCGCCTCTTCCGGCGTGAGCGTGGGGATCGGCTTCGGCCCCAGCGCCATGTGCTGCTGGATCACGGCGCGCATGTCCGCGTCGGAGCGGGCGAGCGTGGGGTCGGCGCCGGCGGGCGGGGGCGCGCCGGCCTGGGCGTTGCGCATGGGGCTGCACGCGGCGGCCGCGAGCAGCGCCGCTGCGACCGCTGCCTGGAGCGCGTGGCGGGTGGGGGATGGGGACATGGGGCGTCTTCCTCTTCGCTTCGTGATGCCGGTGCGGGTGGCTACCCGAACCTTGGCGGGGGGCGGGCCTGTGCAAACGCTATACCTAAACTGATGCGTTTTTTGCAACAGTTTGATGCGTCTGGATGCAAACTGTCGCACCTTCACCGAAGGAGCGGGCGATGAGTCGTGCGGAAACGAAGCGGGGCGGGGACGACCTCACGCGGCGCATCCGCGAGTGGATCGTCACGGGGATCCACATGGGTCGCTTGCACGACGGCATACGGCTGCCCAGCTACCGCGACTGGGCGGAGGAGAGCGGCGTGGACCTGCGCGCGGTTGCCGCCGCGTACGCCACGCTGGAGGAGGAAGGGCTGGTGGTGGTGCGCGGCAGGTCCGGCGTGTTCCTGGCCGAGCAGGAGCGCGTCGATGGAGGCATGCTCGCCGAGACGGCGCGGTGGATGGCGGGGGTGCTGCGTGAGGCGTGGGTGCGGCGCATCCCGCTCCCCGACCTGGCGGCGTTCGTGCGGCTGTGCACCGCCGAGCGCGAGGTCCGCTGCACCTTCGTGGAGTCCACGGTGGACCAGATGGAGACCTTTCGCCGCGAGCTGCGCGACGACTTCGGCTTCCACGCCGACGCGGTGCACGCCGACCGGCTCCACGAGGAGGTGCCCGCCGACCCCGCGAAGCCCCATCTGCTCGCGACCACCGCGTTTCACGCCGTGGAGGTGCGGGAGGTGGCGGAGCGCATCGGCGCGGCGTTCGCGGTCGTGCGCCTCAACCCCGCCTTCACGACCGCGCTCCAGCGCGCCGCGTCCGACGGTGGCCTCACGGTGCTCTGCGCCGACGCGCGCTTCGGCGACCGCATCCGCACCATCGCGGGCGACCCGCCGGGCGACCGGGTGCGCGTGGTGCTGGCGGATGATCCCACCACGCCGCGCCGCGTAGCATCCGCCACGGGCAGGTGGCTGGTGTCCGACGCGGCGCGTGCGGCACTGCCGGGCATCGAGCTGCCGCCGTCTTTCCCCGCGGAGCCGATGATCGCGCCCGAGTCCGCGGGCGAGCTCGCCGAGATCCTCCTGCGGCTGAATCTTAGCAGCGGATGAGGCTCACACAGAGACACAGAGGCACAGAGACGACTTCATCTCTGTGGCTCCGTGTCTCTGTGTGAGCCCCTCTTGACAGTTGGTGCTACGTGGCACATATATGCGTGACGCATATAAACCAACTGAGAGGATCCTTCCATGAAAAAGCATTTTGCCGCTGTTTGTGCCGCCCTTCTGATCAGCTCCGCCGCGTCCGCGCAGCAGGGTTGCAGCACCGTGGTGAACTCGACGTCGGCGGCGGGCGAAAGGACGAGCCGCTGCGCGACCGACGCGGAGCGCGCGCAGATCCGGACGTCGCTGGAAGGCCTCGCGGGGCTCGAGAAGAGCCTCTCGGGGCTGGAAGCGAGCCTCGCCGGGCTCCCGGACAAGATCGCCAGGCTGGAGCGCATGGTCGCGACCGAGACCCCCGTCAGCACCAGGACGACGCCCGCTGGAGTGGTTCGCGTGTACCGCGATGGAACCACCGTGACGGACTCAGCGGGAAGCAGGTCGTTCCAGGAGATCGAGGCCACGGCGAGTACGCGGCGCCCGTCGCCTCGTTGATGACCTGATCTCGCCCCCAGGGTGACCAGGCGGGGCGGGGATGCGGAGCTTGTCGGGAGGGAGGGCGGGGGCCGGTTGGCCCGCGCCCTCTTTTCATTATCCGCGCGCGGCGGTTATCTTGTGGGCCGCTCCCCCTCTCCTCCTCTGACCGCCTCCGTTGGGCCCGCCCTAGCACATGGAACCGAGAAAGCCGCTGGGGACGCCGCCCTCCCTCTTCTCCCTGCACATGGAGGGCGACGACGAGGAGCTGGAGCGGCTCAAGCGCAAGATCGAGCGCGAGCGCGGCTTCAACTGCCAGTTCTACAAGGACAAGTGCCTGCGCCGCCGCATCGCGGTGCGGATGCGGGCGCGCGGGCGGCACACCTTCGCGGAGTACGGCACGCTGCTGGACGCGGAGCCGGCCGAGTACGACTTCCTGCTGGACACGCTCACCATCAACGTCACCAAGTTCTTCCGCAACATCGAGACGTGGAACGCGGTGGAGCAGCAGGTGGTGCCGCAGCTCTTCGCGGGGCGCGGGCCGGTGCGCGTGTGGAGCGCGGGGTCGGCCAGCGGCGAGGAGGCGTACACCGCCTCCATCCTGCTGCGCGAATGGGCGGAGCGGAACGGGAAGACGGCCGAGCTGGCGCGGCTGCGCATCACCGGCACGGACATCGACCGGCGCTCGCTGGAGACGGCGGAGCGGGGGATCTACCCGGAGCTCTCCCTCACCGAGACCCCGGAGGCGGTGAAGGCGCGCTGGTTCTCGCCGGCCGCCCCGTTTCGCATCAACCCCGAGGCGCAGAAGGGGGTGTCGTTCGAGCGGCGCGACCTGATCTCGGGGGAGCCGCAGGCGGAGCAGTCGCTGATCTTCTGCCGCAACGTGGTGATCTACTTCGACCGGGAGATCCAGGAGCGCCTCTTCAAGAGCTTCTACGACGCGCTGGTCCCCGGGGGCTTCCTGGTGCTGGGCAAGGTGGAGACGCTGATCGGCGTGGCGCGCACGCTCTTCCGCTCCGTGAACAACCGCGAACGGATCTTTCAGCGTCCCGCATGACCCTGACTCAACAATACGTGAAGGTGGCGCAGCACGCCGTCGGGAAGCGGGGCGACACGCTGGTGACGCTGGGGCTGGGCTCGTGCGTGGCGATCCTGCTGAGCGACGCCGCGGCGGGGGTCATCGGCATGGCCCACGTGCTCCTGCCCGAGCCCACCCTCTCCCGCGACTCGGGCAACCCGTACAAGTTCGCCACCACCGCCGTGCCCGCGCTGGTGGACGAGATGAAGCGGCTGGGCGCGCGCCCGGACCGGCTGGAGGCGCGGCTGGTGGGGGGCGCGGCCATGTTCGCGGCGCTGATGGTGCCCGGCACCCTCAACATGGGCGAGCGCAACCTGCGCGCGGCCCGCGCGGCGCTGGGGGCGGCGGGGATCCCCATCCGGGGCGAGGAGGTGGGGCGCGACTTCGGCCGCTCGGTGCGCATGAGCACGGCGAAGACGGTGGTGTCGTCCGTGGGGAAGCCGGATGTCACGCTCTAGCGGGCCGCACACCGTGCTGGTGGTGGACGACAGCGCCTTCATGCGCCGCGTCATCTCCGACATCCTCTCGCAGGGCGACGAGTTCCGGGTGATCGGCACGGCGCGCGACGGCAACGACGCGCTCCGCAAGGTGCACGAGCTGAACCCGGACCTGGTGACGATGGACGTGGAGATGCCCGGGCTGGACGGGCTCTCCGCGCTGGGCTACATCATGAGCGAGACGCCGCGGCCCGTGGTGATGCTCTCCGCCTACACCACGGAGCGCGCGGAGGCCACCATGCGCGCCCTGGACTTCGGCGCGGTGGACTTCATCGCCAAGCCCTCCGGCACCATCTCGCTGAACCTGGACACGGTGGCGGACCGGCTGCTGGACGCGCTGCGCGCCGCCGCCTCGGCCAACCTCTCGGCCGTGCCCGTGCGCATGCACCGCCGCGTGCCGCCCGCCCCGGTGCGCCCGCGGCTGCGCGAGGGGGAGCGGCCGTCGGCGGCGGTGGCCGTGGCGGCGTCCACCGGGGGGCCGCGCGCGCTGGCCGAGCTCATCCCCCGCCTGCGCAACCCGCTGGGCGCGGCGGTGCTGGTGGTGCAGCACATGCCCCCGCGCTTCACCCGCACCCTGGCCGAGCGGCTGGACGGGATGGGCGGCCTGGCGGTGAGCGAGGCGGAGGACGGGGAGCCGGTGCGGCGCGACCACGTGTACCTGGCCCCGGGCGACTTCCACATGCGCGTGGTGAGCGAGGGGGGCGAGGTGAGGATCGCGCTGGACCAGGAGCCCACCCTGTGGGGCGTGCGGCCGGCGGCCGACCCCCTCTTCCACAGCGTGGCGGCGGTGTACGGCGCCCGCTCGCTGGGCGTGGTGCTCACCGGCATGGGCCGCGACGGCGCCGACGGGCTGCGCGTCATCCGCGAGGCCGGGGGGGGCGGGATCGCGCAGGACCGCGCCAGCGCCGTGATCTGGGGGATGCCGCAGGCCGCCGCCGAATGGGCGGACACCGTGCTCCCGCTGGACCGCATCGCCGGGGGAATCGAGGCCGTCGTGGACCAGGTCATCTCATGAGCAGCGGCGATCTCGCGCCCGGCTTCGCGGAGCGCGCCGCGGCGGGCGAGGAGTTGCAGGTGGTGGCCTTCCGCATCGGCGGGGAGCTTCACGCCTGCGACATCCTCCTGGTGCAGGAGGTGGTGACGAAGACGCCGGTGCACCCCCTCCCCGACATGCCGGAGCGGCTGCTGGGCGTGATGCGCCTGCGCGGCGAGCTGGTGCCGGTGGTGGACGTGGCACCCGCGCTGGAGCTGGAGCTGCGCGCGGGGCGCACCCCCGCCGTGCTCGTGGCCGAGACGGAGGGCGGGCGCGTGGGGGTGGCGGCCGAGGCGGTGGACGAGGTGATGACGGTGCCGCCCGGCGCCTTCCGGCCCGCGCCGCGCGCGGGCGGGTACCTGGTGGGGGTGGCCCGCGTGGGTGCCCAGCTCGTGAACCTGATCGACCTGGCGGAGATCCTCCGCGACCAGGCAACCCTGTCCCACGGGGAGAAGACTTGAGAAACGTACGCCAGGCGGCGGTGGTGCCGCAGGTGCAGCTCGTCACCTTTCGCGTGGGCGGCGAGGAGTTCGGGCTCGACGTGTTCGCCGTGCACGAGATCCTCCGCTACCAGGCGCCCACGCCCATGCCGCGCGCCCCGGAGTTCGTGGAGGGGGTGATGGACGTGCGCGGCACGCTGGTGCCCGTGGTGGACCTGCGCCGCCGCTTCGAGACCCCGGAGGTGGAGTACGGCGAGGACACCCGCATCGTGCTGGTGGACTTCGCCCACGAGAAGCTGGGGCTGGTGGTGGACAGCGTCACCGAGGTGCTGCGCGCCCCCGAGACGGCCGTGTCCGAGCCGCCCGCCTACATCCGCGGGCTGGCCGCCGAGTTCGTGCGCGGCATCGTGCGCGTGGGCGAGCGGCTGGTGGTGCTCATCGACCTGGAGCGCATCCTCTCCAGCGACGAGCGCATCGCCCTGACGCACGCGGCGCCCGAAGAGCGGGAATGACGCTCGACGACCTGCTCGCCACCCTGGAGGAGCGCCGCGGGCGCATCGAGGGGGAGCTCGAGCGCGCGGCCGAGGCGCCGCGCGCCGAGCGCGAGCGGCTGCGCGGGGAGATCGTCGGGCTCTTTCGCGAGACCGAGGCGGCGCTGGAGCGGCTGGGCGAGCTCAAGGAGAGCATCCGCGGGCTGGTGGACCGCTACAAGCAGCTCCCGCCCGTGGCCCGCGCGGTGGCCACGGGCCCTCCCGTGGCCGACCACCTGGGCTCGTCCACGTACATCGAGCGCGGGTGGAGCGCCATCGCCGCCGGCGACGCCGGCCGCGCCGTGAAGGAGCTGGAGCGCGCCCTGGAGCTGGCCCCCAACGACCCGCAGGCCGAGTCGCTGATGGGGTGGGCGCAGATGCTGCGCGAGCAGTACGACGAGGCGCTGTACACCTACTCCAAGGTGCTGATGCGCGACCCCAACAACGCGCTGGCGCGGGTGAACCTGGGGTACATCTGCCTCAAGAAGGGGATCTTCGGCGAGGCCATCGAGCACCTGGCCCGCGCCATCCGGCAGGAGGAGGACCGCAAGGCGCAGCTGTACGCCAACCTTTACATGGGCCTGGTGTACCTGGACCGCGAGATGTTCGAGGACGCGCGGAGCTTCTTCCGCCGCACGCTGGAGCTGGGCCCCAACATGCTTCAGGCGTGGTGGGAGATCGGGCGGGCCTACTACCTGGAAGGGAACGCCGCCTCGGCCACGGATGCCTGGCGGAAGGGGTTCGAGGCGAACCGCTTCAACCTGTGGGGGGAGCGGTGCGGGGAAGCACTCAAGCAGCTCGACGCGGGCGAATCGGTTTCCTTCCCGGCGTGATCCGCGCGCTCCTCCTGGTGCTCCTGTGGGCGGGGACGGCGGGGGCGCAGGTGGTGCTGGAAGCGGGGGGCGTGCGCGTGGTGCACGCCCCGCGGCACGCGCCGCTCGCCCGCGAGGTGATGGCGGTGGCGCGGCGCCCCTTCCTGCTCCCGGGCTTCGGCCCCACCGCGGCGCCGGACTCCACGACCATCGTGCTTGCCGCCGATGAGCGGCAGTGGAGCGCGGCCACTGGCGGCCTGGCCCCGGAGTGGGCCGGCGGCGTCGCCTTCCCGCACGAGCGGCTCATCGTCCTCCCCATCTACCCCGCCGCCTCCGTGCGCCCCTCGGAGACCGGCACGGTGCTCCGCCACGAGCTGGCCCACGTCCTCCTGCGCCGCGCCCTGCCGGGCGACATCCCCCGCTGGTTCGACGAAGGGTACGCCGAGCTCGCCGCCGGGAGCTGGGACGTGGAGAGCGCGTGGCAGCTCCGCGTGGCCTTTCTCACCGGCCGCGCGCCGCCGCTGGACTCGCTGGCCCTGCGCTGGCCCCGCGGCGCCGCGGATGCGCGCATGGCGTACCTCCTCTCCGCCACCGCCGTGGAGCACCTGCGCCGCCGCACCGGCGAGGACGGCTTCGCGCTGCTGATGGCGAACTGGCGGCGCGAGGGGTCGCTGGACCGCGCGGTGAGGTCCACGTGGGGGATGACGATGGGGCAGTTGGAGAAAGAGTGGCGCGCGGACGTGCGGCGCCGCTACGGCTGGCTGCTGGCGGTGGGGAACGTGGCGCTCGTGTGGGCCGTGGCCACCGTCGTCGTGCTCCTCGCCTGGATCCCGCGCCGCCGCCGCAACCGCGAGCGCATGGCCGCCATGCAGGCCGAGGAGCGCATGCTGCCGCCCCCGCGCGCCGACGGGGTGGACGTGGAGTACCCGCTCCCCGAGGAGCGCTGAGGAACAGCGGGGCTCACACAGAGGCACAGAGGCACGGAGCAAGGGGCTTGACCCCCCGGAGCGCACCCGGTTACTTTTTCATCATGCCGAGACCTACTCCCAGCACCCGCCCCACGGCGCGCACCGCCACCGCGGCCACGAGCGACACGGAAAGCTCGCTGCGCTTCTCCGTTCCCAACCTGGCGCTCCTGGCGGCCGGGCTCGCGGCCATCATCGTGGGCTACGTGCTCCTGGCCGGCGGCTCCACGGTTGCCGCGCCGCTCCTGCTCGTGCTGGGGTACGCGGTGCTCATCCCGCTGGGCATCATCTGGTAAGAAGGGCGCTTAGCTCAGTTGGTTAGAGCACCTGTTTTACACACAGGGGGTCGGGGGTTCGAATCCCTCAGCGCCCATAGAGAGGGCCCGACATCTTGTCGGGCCCTTTTCGCGTAAGTGGTTGTGGAATATAGATCTTGGCGCGCAGAATGTCGGATGGTCGGAGCGGGTCGCTGCTATCGTGTCGGGCTGCGCGGCACACACATTCACACACGGTGGTTGGTAGGCGAGGGTTTGTGTGTAGCGCATTGCCACTGCCCTGGTCCGATGTCGGTGTGGCTGTTGGTGCACACCTTCCGCACCGTCTGATCGCGTTACTCCGAGGCCCTCTTCAGGCAGCAATCAATCCTGGGACACCACGGGCGCGGCCAGGCGAGCCGTCGTTGCGTTTTGCCGGCATTCGTCGTCTTTCAGACGGCAGGTGTCGTAAAATCCGCAACGCTGTCCCGCTCGAAATTCGTTAAACTACCATCCTGCAAAGACTTAGCTTTTCGGCACCGTATCTGCTTTAGGGAATCCCGCAACGCTGCTGGATCGATGGCTCTCACGATGAAAGCCGCCGAGTAAGCAGGCCGGCGTTCCGGATAAACTCACGCTCGACGCGTGGGTAGGTACCATGCCGATCCCGGTAAACGACAGAAAACGGTGCTGAATGGTTCACCTTGCAGACGGCGCAGGTGTTCTGCGAATGCTGGACAAGGCCGCTCGCTCTCCGGAACGATTCCGACGCATGGTCGTGAGTTCCCCATTTGTCGACGAGTTCGGTGCTCGCCTTCTTGAGCGGGTTCTCGGCGCCGCCCACCGTGGGCTACCACTCACGCTGGTGCTTACCCCTGAGGGGGCGGAGAAGATGAAGTCCACGCTCGCGAAGCGCCCGGCGGGAGCAGAGGTGATCCTTCAGCATCGTTTGCACGCGAAGGCGTACACGCTCCTCGGAATAAACTCGGCGGACCACGAGGCGCTGGTCACATCGTCTAATCTCACGGCCGCTGGGATCGGCCGAAACTTGGAGCTCGGCGTCAACCTGAGGGGCTCGACCGAGCACCTCGTCAGCACGATTGAGCGCGTGGCTCGACGTGTCACTCTCTCCTAAGGAGCCAAGATGGTACCTCTCAGCATGACGGAGTCTCTTTTCATGCGTTCGGGCTTCCGAGACCTGCGGCTTGAGCCGGAGACCCACAGTCAGTTTTTGTTCGGCGAGCGCGATCGTCGTTTTCGGGACGACCTTCTGGAAGGGGTGGAGGAGGGTCACCTGGGCGGGGAGGGTCACAAGGCGGTGCGGTACGGCGACTACGGCCGAGGCAAGACGCATCAGAGCCAGAACCTGATCTACGAGATTGCGCGCCGCGACCTGCCTGTGAAGCCGGTGTACGTGAAGTGCACTGAGTACCGGAAGAACGAGGCGTTCTCCACGCTCTTCAACCAGATGATCACGTCGCTGGGAACGCAGGAGGTGAACGATCTGGCAATCTCCTTCCAACGCAAGGTCGCCGCCGGCGAGTGCCAGCCCCTTGAGGAGATCATCACATCGGAGGAAATCCTTGAGGTCTTCAAGCGGCTCTCGAACCCGACGCTCGAGTTCGTGCGCCTTGCAATGAAGTGGTTGGGGGGCGATTCGAGTCTCACGAAGGCGGAGCGTAACCAGCTTCTGACCGGGCTTGGGAACCCCGTCGGTGTGAGCCGTGACTTCGCCGAGGTAATGCGCGGCTTCGCTCACATGTACCAGGAGGTGAAGGAGCGCATGCTCATCTTCTTCATCGACGAGGCGGAGCGACTGAACCAGATCACTAACCCAGACACGTACTGGAGCTGGTCGGCATGCTGGCGCGAGCTGACCGAGATCGTCGGTGTCGGGTTCATCTTCCTCGTCGGTGCGAAGACACGGGACGATCTCCCTGTGCTCCTCGTGAGCGATGAGATCCTGACGCGTATCGGTTCGACCAACTACAGAGATATCCTGAACCCCGGCTACGACGAACTTCGCGCGTGGGTGTTGGAGTTCCTTCAGACCTTCTTCCGCAAGGGTGCGGTGCCCGGGCCGCTGAAGGACGCGGTTACCGTAGCCGTCGGTCAGGACACCGCGGACGACGAAACTGTGCCGGACGAGCTGCTCGCGATCACCGGCGGAGACCGGGTGGCGCTCGACGCGTATCCCTTCACACCTGAGGCGCTGGATGCGTTTGTGACCCAGTGCGTCACGGAGGAGCTGGCCAACAAGCCACGAGAGGTGCTCAAGCGTTTGCGCAAGGCGGCGGCGAAAGCTGTGATGAAGGGCGAGCGGATCATCGACGAGGACATCGTCAACGAGATCCAGAGTGGAGGATTTTAAGAGATGAAGAAGTTTGACATCGCGCCGCACGTAGCAGGTGAGGTCCGCCTCGGTAGCACGAAAGGCGAGAACCTCATCTGGGTCGGCAAGGTCGCGGAACGGAGGAACGAGGACCGTCTCTTCTTCGATGGAAGTGACAACTTCGTGGTGTTCGAAGTGGGCAAGCGGGGATCGGGGAAGTCGTACGGGATGGGCTCTATGCTTGAGGGGTTCGCGACCGGCGTTGATTCACGTATCGCTAATCACACCGAGCCACGGGCCGTGCTTCTTCTGGATCCGCTCGATATTCACTGGACCGCCGTCGAACCCCTCCGGCCCGACGGGCCGGCGGGGATGGTTCGGCAACATGGTGTCCTTGCCCAGTGGGGCGGGCTGGACGTGGAGCCAATTGCCGTGCGTGCCTTCATCCCGGCCGGCTTCGAATGGGACATCGATCATCCGGCGTTCCTCTCGTACCAACTCCCCGTGAGTGACCTTGATGCCGCAGACTGGGCGCATCTGCTGGACTGCGACCTGGTGAACGACACTCGAGGCCGGTTGATCGACGAGGTTTACATCAAGACGACGGAGACTGGGTGGCAACAGAACGGAGCGCAAATGTCGCCGCGCCGGGATTACGCCGTGCAGGATCTAATCGACTGCGCGGAGGGCGATGACGATCTCACGGCTTTTTACCACAAGGAGACCATACGAAGCGTGGTTCAGCCCCTGCGGGCGTACGCACGCATGCCGCTCTTCGGCTCACGGGCAGGAACTCCGTTGACGAGGTTGATTGAAGCCGGCGTGTTCACGATCCTATGCATGGGGCGCCTTCCCGCAGACATCCGAACGGTACTCACGACCGTGCTGATCCGAAAGCTACGGCGTGACCGGATGTACGCGAGCCAGATCCGCCGTAGGCTGGCTCTTCAGGCCGTCGACGATGCTACACGCGTTCAGCTCGAGGCAGAGGCCCTGAACCACATTCCACGCACGATCTTGGCGATTGACGAGGCTCAGATTCTCATGCCCTCAAGCGGAGCATCCGCCACGCGCAAGGAGATAGATGCGTTCGTACTCGAAGGGCGGAATTATGGATTGTCGCTCTGGATGGCAACTCAGCGCCCGAAGGGGGCGATCAGCGGCGCCGCTGTAAGCCAGATTGACACCTTCATCGTGCATCGGCTAAGCGTTAAGGAAGACATTGATGCTGTGTGCGGACTACTTCAGAACGGTGAGCCTGATACGATCCGGCTCCATGGGCGTTCGCTTGATCTTGCCGGGCTGATCCGGTCGCTCGATACGGGGCAAGCCATTTTCTCCAGCTCGGTAAGCTCGGCAACCCGCCTGGTAGTCGGCACGATTCGGCCTCGCATGGTGGCTCACGGAGGGGAGGCGTTCTGATGGCTCGATTCCGGTGGACGAAGCAACAAGACTTTTACCTCCGTCTCGGCCTCCTGAAGGTACTCGTTGCGGTCCTCCGCACTGGGCGCTTCGGCACCCCCCGCGACCAGATCATCACGCGTGTCGTCGACACCCTGTTCGTACCTGCTCCTCCGCCACTCAGACGAGCGGCGGAGGAGGTGCTGGGTGAGCGCGTTGGGGGAGAGTTGTCACGATCGGAAGCGATGCTGATGATTTCCGGCTCGGCATCCTGGGGTCAGCCGATAAAGAAGGAAACCGCTTACAAGATCTTGGATTGGGGCCAGAATGTCGGGCTGGTCGGCAAGGGGTACCGCATCACGGAGAGGGGCCAGCTTCTCTTTTCCCTTTTCGATGGTAGTGCTGTGGAGCGGTTTCTCGCGGGAGATCCGTTTGCGTGGAATCCGTTCGAGATCACGACTGCGGAGCGCGCCTACCTCTTCTACCATCTCGGGGAAGGAGACGAACTGCTTTGGCAGTTAGTCGCTGACCTCGGTGAGGGCGAACCCGGGCGTACGCTCTCGGCGGTGGAGAGCTATAGACTCACCCTCTCGGGAATGAAGGAGGTCCTCGGGCGAGCGGATCGGAAAATTCCTATCCCAGACCTTCCGCGGTTCCGCACGGCACGGGAACTCGCCGAGACAATTGAATGGGAACTATCGGATGAGGACACACCGCTTCGGCGACCGAGTAGGCCGGCCCTCCCGCTCCCGCGACTCCCTGGTAAGGCGACCCCGGGAGCGAAACGGAAGTCGCGCAAGAACGCCGACCACCAGGCTATCCCGCGTTTCGAACAACTGATTGATCTTGGGTTTCTATCCAAACGGGTAGACGCTGGCCTCGTCGGGCGAGAGTTGGATCGCTCCCGGAAGGCGTGGAGCTTCAGCGTGAGCGACGCGCCTATGAAGTTCCGGGAGGTGCTCGGTTCGAAGCGGCTACTTGAGCCAGAGTGGTACTGGGCCGACTTCGCAAAAGCCTTCGCGGCGGCACATCTCGCGGAAGGAGCGGACCGACGGGTTGCAACTCAGCGCGAAGCTATCGCGATGTTCACGGAGGCGTACCAGATCGTTAAGCGACCGGTCGGTCAGACACCGTTCGAGTCAGTTGCGATCCTGGCGATGGCGCTCGGCCTTAGCCGGGGGTTGATAGTGGAAATCAAGGTCCTGCACGACACGTTGCTAACCTTGAAGCGTGGCGGAAAGCTCCAGGATCAGATCTTCTTCGCGGCTGGGAATGAGATCGACAGAATGTTCATTCTGGTACGTCCGGAGTTCGCCTCTGCTTTCGATGCATACCTGAACGAAGCTGGCGGTACGCTCATGTGATCGGGATTAGTCTGTGCGTGCCACTGGTTCATTCGCCGCAGGAGCCCGAAGTCGCCGGTGAGTCGGAGTGGCCTGGAACCGCGTTGGATCGTGCTTCCCCTGAATGGTCAAAGCGAGATGAGCGAAGCAAGCGTGTTCGAATTTGGTGATCTCTCACGGTGCAATTTGGTGATTGACGCCGTGTACCGCGGAGGCCTGGCTGGCAACACGGACGACGATCCTCTCGCGCGACTGCTCCCGTGCGGCAACCAAGGTGGATTTCGGATTCGCGGTGATCGCAAGGGCCAGCGGTACCAACTCGCCGTCGTCTACTCTTCCCAGGATGATGCTGACTGGCCGGATCACCTCGATACTTCAACCGGCGCGTTCGTCTATTTCGGTGACAACAAGAAGCCGGGGCGAGAACTGCACGACACACCCCGGGGAGGGAACAAGCTCCTAAGTCACTGCTTTGAATGGCTCCATTCGAAAGCTCAAACTCGCGCTTTGGTACCCCCCCATCTTCGTCTTCACTAAGGGCTCCAGCGGACGTGATGTGGTATTCCGTGGACTCGCGGTGCCTGGCTCCCCCACAGGGGGCGAGGACCTCGTGGCCGTATGGAGAACGTCCAACGACCGGCGGTTCCAGAACTACCGCGCGGTATTCACAATTCTGGATGTTCCTGTGGTGTCGCGTGCGTGGATTGACGAGATCCTCGACGGCAACCCTGCGGGTGCGAGTGCACCTAAGCCGTGGCTGAAGTGGCGCAACGGGGGACGCGCAGTTCCGCTCGTTTCACTGCCGACAATCCAGACCCGCTCGGTCCATCAGCAAGCGCCGTCGGATGGAAGAGAGCGCGCCTTGATTCAGGCAATCTACGAGTACTTCCGGCAAGATCCGCACGCGTTTGAGGGGTGCGCCGCGAAGATCCTGGAGATGATGGACGAGAATGTGATCGACTGCGAAGTGACACGTTGATCACGAGACGGCGGGAGAGATGCCGTAGGGAGGTACCGTATCGGGGCGAAAGCGGACGGCATCGCGATCTCGTTCGCGATGGAGGCTAAGTGCTATGCCCTACATCGGGGTGTAGGCGTAGAGGCCACCTCGCGTTTGATCTCGCGCCTCCGACATCGGGAGTTCGGGTTCCTGGTCACCACGTCCCATCTCGACAACTACGCGTATACGGAACTCCGCGACGATCAACAGCCGATCATCGTCGTTTCTGGCGGGGATATAGCTCGAATTCTCACGGAGTGCGGGATCGGGACCAAGGAAGCCGTGGTTGAGTGGCTCGAAGCCCACTTTCCGGCCACACCCTTGACGCTCCACGAACAGGATGACTCAGCGGTCCCCGCGGTTTCGCGAAACATCAGTGAGCCTGCGCCGTAACTCGCGCTCCTCCACTCCGAGGTGTCCTGCCAGTGCGACAAGCTTCGCGCGGTCCGCCCTCAGCTCTTCAACGAGTTCCTCGCGGATTGCGTGTTCGACTGCCTGTAGCACGCCCGGCAATCCGCGCCCCCCAGGCTGAGTTGCGAGGATACGACGGAAGACAATGTCCTTCGCATCCGTGTCGGAAAGCGGACCCTTCTTTGTGGGAATCCGCAACTGTCGCTCGAGAGACTCGGAGACGCCGATTCCCTGTTCGACGCACCGGCGGAGTACCTGCGCCATTCCGCGCAAATCGCCGTACTCATCCCAATCAGCGGCACGGATCGCGTCAAGGTCGGCGCCAGTGACCGCGAAGTCCGCCAAGTTGGCCAGGCGCGCCGCCGCTCGCTCGGTGTCCAACCCTACAGCCCTTAAACTTGCCCTGGCGGTGAGCCATGCCGAGCCACTGCTCTTGAGTTCGGAAACGACCGCCTCCACGATCAGGTCAAGGTCAGGCTTGCGCTCCGCGAGCGACGGGATGTGAAGGACGTGGTCCGCGAGCCTTGACACGAGGTCGCGGCGGAGAAGGTCGTCAGCGAACGGATCTTTCCAAGTTGCGGCGAGCGTAAGCCCTTCGAATCGGTACTGTTCGTCAGGGTTGCTCTCGCCGCCGACGGGGGCGACATCCGCTCCAGTGAGTACGGTAAGCAACTTCGGCTGGAGTGATCCGGGTAGATCCCCGATCTCGTCCAGGAACACTACGCCGCCGGTAATCCGCGCGGCGTCGGAAGCTTCACGGGCGTGGCCCATCTGCGCCTGCCGGAATATCCCCGCCCGTGCTCCAACTCCAGTGGCCGCTCCAGCGACAATGCCGAACAACTGTGTGTCCGCAAGTTCCGTTACGAGTCCGGTAAGCGACACCTCCTCATACCAGTTCATCGAGAGCTTGTTGAACCGGGCCGGCGGGTCCACCCTGATGCCGGTCAGAACCTCACGTGCCCGATCGGGCGTGAGGAGGTGGAGGTATCGACCGAGCGCAAGCGCGCGAGCCAGTGTCGATTTCCCAGATCCAGGAGGGCCGAGTAGAAGTGCGCCACGTGCCCCTGAATCGCGACAGAGGGCGACAGCATCGCGTCGTAGGCGAACCGCGGCAGGACTGCGACCAGGGATCAGCAGGTCGAACATAGCGTCCAAGTCGCCTCCCGTCGCGCGGAGACGTTCCTGCAAATTCGGCATCAAATCCGCTCACTTCCAGTCTCCACGCGGGGGAGCCTGGCCGGAGTCGTTTAGCTTAGGAAGGCACGTCCCGGGGGGGCGGCGGTGGATAGCGGCAATACGCCGCACGCAGGACGGGGACCCGGCGAACCTCGCAAACTGCGCGCGGGTGCATCAATGTGCGTCCAACTTAGCCGCTTGCGCGTCAGCGAAGTAGATCGCTGGCGAGGACGTACGCGAGCTTTGGGGGCACCGCGTTGCCGATCAGCGTGATGTAGGCCTGGCGTGATTGTGCCCCGAATGTGAACCAGTCCGGGAAGCATTGGATGCGAGCACCTTCATGCGCCGTCAGCGTCCGCCGCTCGGTAGGATGTGTGAACCGCCCTTGGCCCATCGTCATGAAACCGGTCGTCATCGTGGGAGCCGGCTCATTCAGACGGATCCGCCCGTAGACGGACGGGTAGGTGTGACTTCCCTGGTGACACGCTGGGCGCATGTGGTTGGGAAGGTCGTGCACATCGTTATCGAAGAGGTAGTCTATCCGTTCCTTCGTGACAGCCGTCGGGGTCGATGGCCGGTCAAAGGCGGAGTTCGGATCCACTGTGAGGTCGGAACACGCCCAAGCGAAATCGCGCGGCGCGGTGGCATACCGACTCCGAGTTGCCGCTACGCTCACGGAGACCTTCTTCGACGCGAGCATGATTACCCGCGGCCGCGTCTGCGGAACCCCGATCGTTTCGGCCCGGAGGATGCCGCCGTCGACGCTGTAGCCAAGCTTCTGAAGGTACTTCCACGTGGTCTCGAAGACCTTTCCGCTATCGTAGCGGACACCGAGCACATTCTCAACGACAATGTGATCGGGCTCGTACAGCTCCGCGAATCGCGCCATCTTCAAGAACAGCGCGTTTCGGGAGTCGTTCCTCCGCGTGTGGTTATTAAGGTCCGAATGGCCTTGGCAGGGCGGGCCACCGACCAACAAGTCCACGCGCCCCAGCTCGCGTCCGAGCTTTCGCTCCGCCTCCGACGCCTCACTGCCCAGCTCCCCATCCAACAGCCGCTCAATGGGTTCTCCCACTGCGCGACTGACCGGGATGTTCGTCTCGTACACACGAAGAGCGGTGCGATCAATGTCCACCGCCAGGCGGGCGTTCAGCCGGTATCCGAGCGCGCGGCAAGCCTCCCCGACTCCGATCGACATCCCTCCACACCCGCTGAAGAGATCAACGAGGCGAACTTCAGGCGCACGGAGTCTCAGCTTCGGCCGAATAGAGCTTCGGAGCCACGCCTGGTCGAAAGCCGCGCCCAGATCGTCTCCGACTGTCGCAGTACCAGGTACGGAGACCTCCGATTCGCTTCGAGATCCATCACGGCGGAGTACCGAGCGGACAATCACTCCGCGCCGCCGGTTGAAACGAAAGCTCTCGACCGGCGATCTCTCGGAATCCGCTGTGAAGATCTCCTTCTGCGCCGTCTCGCGGCCGTCAGTGTCGCCCTCAGCGCGCACCACGTAAATCTCGGGTTTCGCCAAACCAGAACTCGCTTAGTCGCTGTTGAAGTGCCGGCAGGTCACCGAGCTCGCATTCCCATAAAACTAAAACGTCGAACCCGAGTTCGTCGAGGTCCCGGCGCTTCCGTTCATCTCGTTCCACGTTCTTCTGGAGCTTTTCCGACCAGAACTCTTGGTTGCGTGTCGGAATGCGACCGCGGCCGCACCCCGCATGGTGATGCCAGAAGCAACCATGTACGAAGATCGCTTTCTTCCGCGTCTTGTTGGCGATGTCCGGGCGGCCCGGAAGGGTCCTGACGTTCAGCCGGTAGTGGGCGCCGATGGTGGTCAGGGTTTGCCGTACTCGCCGCTCCAGATCCGTCCCTTCTCGCCGCACCCGGCGCATGAGCGCCGACCGCTCTGGTGTCGGTTCTAACATAGACGTTCGTCCATCACCGGTCTCGGGACACCCTCAACCACAACAAGTGGCTAATGGAGACGCGTACTTTAGCTTGAGCACCCACCGAACGGAAGCCGCTCTGCACCCGGTTAGCGGTGTTCCATCCGACGCGAGCCCCTGCCGAAAGGAAGGCGCACGACCCGCGCTAAAAGGGTCTACCCTCGTTCGGGGGCCGAACCGGGGGGTGCGCCGGTGGGGCCGATCACGCGACACATCCCCGCATTGGGCAGATGTGAACGCCGCGCCGTTCGTATGTAATCATCAGAGACTCGGGCTTGCCGACCACTGAGGGACGACTTCTCAATCAGAAGCCAGGTATTCTTCTCTCCCCGCACCGTCCAGCTCATGTTGCGCGCTCTCAGGATTCCCCAGGCGCAGTTCCTCTCAGCACTTGCGTGCGGATACGAAGCGACATGGATCCGCGCGCCAAGGGGCGATGCGGTGGTCATCACCAACGATTCCGGTAAGAAGATCGTCAATATCAGAATGTTCCACGCACTACTCTGCGACGGCCTGATCTTGTGCGATATCGGGAGTGACCTACCCTATGGCGCTACGCGCCCCGTGACGATTGCCGCGAGCGGGCTTGAGTCGCTCGCGCGGTGCATGCAGACGAAGGCCCCACCTGTGGAGTGATGAACGGCTTGATCGTCATTCGGGTGTGGCGCGCACGGGGCACCTCCGGGCGTGTGTCCAGTGCGTCCAGTGCGTCCAGTGCGTCGTACTTCGCGGAGCAGAAGCTCCCGAGGCCCGTCGCCGCTCCTCCTGCGCCTGCGGCGCGTCGCACGCGGCCCGTCCGCGGGCGCAGGAGTGAGCGACATCTATCGGATCAGGAACCCGTCGCGCTGTTCGCGATCGCGATCAGCCTCGTGCGATTCGGGTCACGGCCGCGGCGGCGCGAAACCTGGACGCCGAGCCGATGAAGAACCGGCTCCGCCCGCGACAACGCTTCCGATAGATCGCGGGCCGACCGCGGGAACTCTCTGTCCTCAATGAACTCACGCGGTCCCTGATTCCGGAGGAAGTCCAGCCATGACGAGGCAGTCTGCTCCGCAACCGCGCCGGACTGCAACCGGTTCGCGACCCACTGGAAAGCACCCACCACGGGATTGAGACTGGCCGCCCCCTCAATCGACTCGCCCCTGTTCCGCTCGAACGCCTCGAGCGCAACCAACGGTCCCCATCCGAGGCCCTCTTCGGCGGCAGTGACCCACCGGGCAAAGTCCGCCATGCGCGGCATCCGGTCCAGCCGAGTGTCCGGGAACTCACGAATTGCACTGCTCACCGCATCCAGCAGTGAGCCCAGGATGAAAGGGCGGTCAGCCTCAAACACAGACCAAAGCGTGTCGAGGTCGCACCGATCCGCATCGGAGATCGTCGGCAGGTGGGTGACGATTGCGCGATCACGTAGATCATCTCTCGCACCCGCCATGTGGATTCCATTCAGGATAACTGGGCGTTGAACCTCGAAGGTGACTTCGCCAAGGTCTTCGTGGTTCTTGCGCTTCGTCCACGCGGCGCCGGTGCTCAGCCGGCAGAGCGCATCCGAGATCTTCCCGGACATTTCGGACGTATTATCTATTGCGTAGATCCAGAGTCGGCGAGCCCCGACCATCAGGTCGCGCTCCTCTCCGGGCATTGACCGAAGCCCCGCGACTCGCGGGTCAACCAGTGACTGGAGCATACGAGTCAGTGTGGTCTTCCCGGACCCGTGGTCACCCTCGATGACCAGAATCGGATGCGGACCTGTATTCCGGAGTACCGCCACAAGCCAGCAGACGATCAGGACGAGATGGTCTTACGACAACGCGAAGTTCCGGCGCAGACGCTCGAAACCGTCCCCCTTGACCGGCTCTGGCAGCGGCCGTGCCTGGTCGGACCGAAGGAATGCGACCGGCGGATCCACCACCCTCCACCCACGGGCGTCAGTCTCGACGGCGCGCCCGGTTCCATCGCAAAGATCGAGGTACAGCTTCTCGCCCTTGCTTCCCACTCTTACGAATACCTCCCGCATCTCGCCCTCAAAGCGAGCCTTCGCCTCAAGAACGTTGAGCGCGTCGGCGAGGCCCTGCGCTCCGACTGGTCGGCCGTAGGCGAGGTAGTACTCGCGTTGGAGGAGCAACTGGTACTGCTCGGATCGGACGGGGCAGTGAAGCGGTCCCGTCCCCGATTGTACCGAAACGTACGCTACACGATCGTCCGCGTACCACAGTTGATGGGCGGCCGTGAGGTCCAGGAGCATCTTCCCCTGTGTCGGACGCTCCTCCTTGGACGTGTCTGGGAAACTCGAGAGCCGTGCGATTCAGATCCTCGGCGATCAGCATCCTTGCGCGTGGTGGGGTGCGCCAGACCTCACCTACGTCCGAGCCAACGGTGAAGGAGTGGACGTGGTCGACTACAAGACTGGCGAATCCACTTCCGTAGGCGAGGGCGACGCACAGATCCATTCGTACGCCGCGTTCATGGTCGCCGGTGGCGCTCGTTGGACGCGCAAGTGGCGAGGTCGGCTCGTAAACGTGCGGGACGGTTCCGAGACCGAGTTCGGAATCACGATGGAGGGGATCCACGACGCCTACGCGCGGATAGAGTCCGACATCCGGCGTTGGCGACTACTTCAGACAGATCCGGAGCGGAACGTCGCACCTATGGATGCATTCCCATTGACGGGACAACGCGACCGATTCTGCCCCTCCTGCCAGTTCTTGGAAGTGTGCACGCTCTTGCGCAAGCCCTGGGACGGGTCAGGTGGTGTCTGTTCGCCTGGGGGGGGCGCCAACGCGGAACGCGAAGTTGAGGTGGTTCATCTCCAAAGCGGGGCGTTCTCTCCAGCAGGGAAGTTGGACTTCGGTTCGGAGGCGGTGGCCGGGTAAGGTAAGGGGAAGCCGCCTCACCCCGAGGCGGCCTGAACCCGGAATTCGAGGAACAATGATCGACCCACCGCAAGAGGACGAGCGTTGTCGCTCAATTGAGCAGTATGAAAAGCGTCTCCGTACCCTGAACGCTCTTCACTCCCGGTTGCGCGATGCGCAGTGGAGTTTGAACTGGCTCATGTCCCAGATGGCCACGCTCACCACATGGCCTCCGGCACCAGTGCGCGGCCCAGAGGAGCGAAGTGCTGTGGTCGAGTCGTTGCGCTCGATGCAGGCGGAGATAGAGCGGCGTCAGGACGAGGTCTGGCGGGAGTTCCTTCTCGTACGATCCCGCGCAATCGAGGAATGGGACCTCAGTTCGTATTGGGGCACGGGCGGGTCGGACGCCTACCGGGTGGATGAGGCGGTAAGCCTCTTTGCGCTTTGGGATGCGCGAGAGGCTACCTGTCCCTCTCAGCGAGTTGAGGAACCCAGCCGCACAGTTGAGGCAGGGAAGGCGCTCGCGCGCGAGTGCAAGCGTTTGAAGATGGAGCTGGAGGTGCACGCTTCCCGCACCGCGGAATTTCGGAAAGGGCCTGCTGGATCAACGCTTCAGGAGGGAACTGATTTTGGCGGCCGGAGACACTACCTGCTCGGGGACCCGGTCCATGCCGGGGAACCTATTCACCTCCTGTCGCGGTGGGGGTGGATTCCCGGGCGCTATGAAGCGGGCGCGGATGGAGATCCGCTCTTTTGCTTCAGGCCGTTGCCGGGTTCGGATCGCGAGGTTTGTCTGACGATTGAGGATGAGACGCGCCTCACGCGACCTGAGTAGGTGTACTGTTGTGAAAGCGGAATGCGTTGGGAGGTCTCGGTAGGCAATGGTTCACGAGAGCGGTGGGTGCGGCGACCCCCATTCGCTCCGTGCAGGTGAGCACAGTGCCAGTCGGTTAGAACGGCGAAAGTCCTTCGAACAGGGGGCTTTCGCCGTTCGTTTGGATAGGACGCATAGTACCATGTATGGTGCGGTCAGACAGCACGACGGGCGCACCGAGCGTCCGACCGTATTGCCCGGGTGATGGAGTTCGGGACGCCGAGCTCAAAGCGGTATGTGGCTGTCGCTCTCGGCGGGCCCCAAGCGGGACCGGCCATGGACGACTACCTCAGCACGAGACACGACGATGCAAATCTGGTTGGTTGATCTGGTGACGCTCCTAAGAACGGACGCCGACGTGCTCCAACGTCGGAAGCTTGAGGACGAGGCGGGACTGCTCTTGAGTGTAGCCGACGACATCGAACGGCTCCACAACTCGTACGCGACGCAATCCATGACGCTCGCCGAGGCCGCGGAGTACTGCGGGAAGGATCGTCGAACTCTGGAGCGATGGGTCGCGGATGGAGACCTGTCCAACGTTGGCGACCCAGGAGCCCCCCGTGTTCTGGTATATGAACTCCCGACTCCGATCAGGAGAGCGGATCTGTCGCTACTCAACGTGGTGCAGACGCAGAAACAAGCTCAGGAGCCGGTAAGGCGCGCGCGGGCGAGACTTTCGGCCGCGCATCAGTCCCCGGCCTGCGCCCTGATGGAGCGCACCCCTCTGAGGCGTGCTTCCTAACTGTACGGGGTTGCGCAGAAGTGCATAACGCACTGACACATGGCGACCTGCATGGGGTCCACTCTGACCCCACGCAGGCCGACGAAACCTGGGTAATCGGCGGCCTGGCCCGCCCTCAAACGAGGATTGGAAGATGACGAGAATCAAGAGAGAACAGCTACAGGTGATTGAGCGCGACGAGCGGAAATCCACGCTCCTGACGCTCGACAGCGAACTTGTGGTTGAACAGAGAATTAGCGGAAAAACAGGCTTGTGGAGCGCCGCGTTGACGTGGGCGAACCGCGTGACCCTGCTCCTACGTGAGCGTCAACGGGGGACTATCGAGGCCGAAGGGGAACTCGTGGAGATGGTCCACGGGAAGAAGAGCCGCCGCATCGCGACTGGCAAGCACCTGCGCTCGGATGCGGTTGAATGGGCTCGCAACGAGATGAATTCGTATTACCTCAATTTGCGCGAGAACGGGGCGCCGGTTGATGGCGCTCTACCAGCATCAGGGTCACTGAACTGGCGCGAACTCGCTTACCACGCGAAACGTCTGCCGTCCGTGCACGCACGGGGCAAGAAGAACCAGCGCCTTTCAGCAAGTCAGATCCAGAAGAACCTCCGAATCCTCGACACCACACTCGTCGTCTTTCCTGGCGACTTGCAAGTCGACGCGACCTCCCCCAGTCACCTGGCGTTGTACCATGAAGTGCGTGGGGGTGAACACCTTGATTGGGTCCGCGACGAAGACGGGGAGAAAGTCCTTGATTTCAACGGGTGCCGAGTGCTTCGTCGGAGGGAACACGAGAACCCGCGTAAACGGACCCCCTACACGCCGTACTCCGTGATTTTCCCGGCATCGTTCGGCCGTCGCAATCTCCCGCCCGCCGAAGAGGTCACCGTCACGGGCGAACTGAAGGATCTCCAAACGATGGTGAGGCGTCTGATGAAGGAGAAGGACAACCATGGACGGCCGTATCTTGCTGTCAACCCGTTCGCGGGTCTTGATCTCGGAAACTTCGAGAAGCGCAAGCTTGAGCCCGCTACAACGCAACGGTACGTCGCCACAATGCGTTTCGCGAACAAGGCCGTCGCGGTCATGCAGGCGAAGTACCCGCACCATGTCTACGTGCCCGGTATGTTCCGGTTGATCCTGGCGATCCTTTTCCACACCAGTCACCGCGTGTCCGCGACGTGCGCGCTGAAGGTAAGCGACGTTTTGCTCGACAAGGCGGCAGTACAGACGGCGATCGGTCGGATGCGCCCTCGCAAGGGCGAGGACAAACCGCTTCGGGAATGGGCGGACGTGTGGATTCACGGTGCGATCTACTGGCGCCGGGAGAACGACAAGGAGGGGTACGACCGGGTGATCCCGATCAACCGAGTACTACGTGCCGAGTTTGACCGGTATCTCGCGGCTCGTGGGGCCGCCGGCTTCGGGGGGGACATTCTGTTCCCGCGCCCGCTTGATCCGACACGCACCATCCTCGATACTGACGCCCGAGACATGCTCTACTATGCAGAAGAAATGGCGCGGCAGGAGATCGATCGTGCCGGCGGCACTCCGAACGAGGTGCTCCCGGAACTATATTCCCGAGCTTTCCACGCCTATCGAGCCCTGTGGGAGGTTATGCGCGACAAGCTCGGGTGGTACGCAAACCGTAACTCGTCGTACTGTGGTGGCTGGACGACGAAGGGAGCGGGGAGTCAGCAGAACAACTACAACCACCTGAGTCCCGTGTTCATCCAAGGAGTTGTTGACGGGCGGTCGCTTGCGGAAGTGATCCAGGATGATGTTGAGACCGCTGAGGTGAAGGACGTGGTGAATCTTGATATTGGCGATGCAGACAGCGTCGAAGGGGTGGCTGCCGGCTTGTAACCGAAACGGATCACTGCGGCGCGGCTGACGAATGCTCCACCAGCAAACACGAGGCGGTGGTTCGTTCGTCAGCCCTGCCCGGTTCGGTTCAGCCTGCATCTGTTCTCGCACGTTCGAGTGGGTACGCGTTGCATTCCACAACATTTTTGCCTCCGAGCTGCGGCTGGCGGAAACGCGATCGCAGGCGCATGATTGTGGCTCCGAATCCGCGGAATCGCCTGATTCCGAACGTCCGCGCCCGACGCAGGCCAGGGCCTGCCCATTCACCACCGATCATGACTCAACCGCTCAACGGCTACACGTCCGTCACTCGATTAGAGGGGACAGGCGGAAACATGTACCATCTCTATTTCTACGCGCGCTCGGGGGGGCGTCCTGCGGACCTGAGCACGGTTTTCGGTCTCACGCATGAGTTCGGTGGGCAAGCCTGGGGCGGAGTAACTCTGACCGCGGAAGAGTGGTTGCGACTGTCTGCTGAGCCGCCCCTTCCGTTCGATTTCGCCGAACTGCCAGACCGCGAGTCAGGCGATGCATATTACGAGGCCGACATCGGACCTTGCAGGGATGAACCGTACTTCGCGGCCATCGAAAAACGGCACTACAGGGTCATCGACGACTATGGGGAGACGGAAGAAGATGAGGACGGAGGGGAACCGGAGTTTCGCCTCCCGGCGGAACTCCTTGAGAAGATTGGACCGGCAGTCGCGTCTGCGTTAGGAATGGACTACGACGCGTGGTTCGTAGACGCATCGGAGGCCGCTGAAGAGCGAGCGAGGCGGCGTGCGAGCCGGCTCGGAGATCTCCCCGAGGACGACCGACCCTTCTGAATCCGGAAGCCGGTACTTCGGGACCAAGCGGATCTGACCGGCGGCCAACAAGTCGAATGTGGAGCCAGCCCTTGCATCCGGCCTCGCCTGTCGGTGACGCTCGTTTGTTCCGCTGCGCAGAAGGGCACACACACGGTCACACACAGGTGGGTGTAAGTCTTTGTATCACATCGGCTTGTGCCTGGTTGTCGCGAGGGTTCGAATCCCTCAGCGCCCATCAGTTTGTCACCCGTCCTGCTCGCTCGTGCTGTCCGTTCCTCCTGTCCTACGAATCCCGTCCGGCTCTGCCGGGCGGGATTCGTGCTTTAGGCACCGCTGGCCCCGACATACGCTCACGCAACCATTTGCACTGGACGTGCGCCGCACGATCGCCTGTGAACCCGCCCCGGTGGGGTGCTGGTTATTCGCACGGGTTGGCAGGGGCTAAGCGACAATATTTGTGAAGCGTGGCACCTGAATGCCCGGAGATGTCAGTACCCCGCCCGCCGGTGAGTCCCCGCGTCGTTCCAGGTGCTCGCTATGGGGGTGCGGTGCGCCCAGCTAGGGATCTGATCCAGGGTCGCTGTGAAGTGCGGGGCAGGTAAGACCGAACTCGGGTCGCTAGCGAGCTCGGTCTGCGTGGCCCCATAAACTGGCGCGAGAAGTTTTGAGAGTGTACCATGTGGGCGTGTGCATTTACAGCCGACCCACATGAGCAATATACCGGAATCCGAGCTGCGGACGGTGAGCCACTCGCACCCCGCTGTAACAGCGCAGAGCGCGCCGCGGAGGGGGTCGCGTCCCGGCGCAGCTCCACCAGCTCCAGGCGCAATGCGTTCCGAATTGGAACTGCTGAGCGAGTGCAGTGCAGTACCGGGACTGGCGCTTTGGCGCATGCTGTCTGACTTCGTGCTATGGTGCAGCGCACGATCCGGAGAACGCGCAGCGCTCTTCGTGCGGCCGATCGGAACAGCTACCGACCAACTGATCAGCATCCCGGACATGCATGAGCTTTCCTCCGCGTTCGCGGTGGTACGCGCTCTGTGGGATTCCCCAGATGAGCTGTCTGCGCATGAAGTTGCTAACGCATGCGATGTGGTTATTGGGTGGGCGGAGCCGCGGGGACATAAGGAAACGGCAGTGCAGTATGCGGAAGTTGCCGCCAGGGCGGAACCAGACGTCTCTGCCCGTGCATTCGTCGCCGGTCGGCTTTGCCGACGGGTGGGTGAGATACATCGGGCCATCGCGTGGTACAGCCGTTCTGCACGGCTCGCGCGCCTTGCCGGGCGCCAAAAGGGCGCGCAGATCGACTTCGCAAACGCGCATCTTGGCTATGGAAACGCATTCAGCGACCTTGGGCGGTACGACGTTGCAGAGCTGCACTACTGGAAGGCGCTTCGAGCGGCGCGCGAAGCTGGGCGGCGGTCACTCATGGGAATGGCGTACCACAACTTGCTTGTGGCAGCGCTGAACACCGAGCGTTGGGACGAGGCAATCGGATACGCCGAGCGCGCTGTCGCGCTCTACAAAACCGGGCACCCACGGTTTCCTCTCCTGGCGCAGGATGCTGCGCTACTATGGTCCAGCCTCGGATATTACTCCAGCGCGCTACCAATTTACGAGCGTGTCTTACCTTTCGTTGAGCACCAGCGCGAAACGATTCTTGTACTGGGGAACATCGCACGCGCCGCCGCGGCCGTTCACGACCGCATCCGCTACGAGCGTGCTGCCCGCGAAGTGCTTCATCTTGCGGCCGTGGACACCGAAATGAGCGCCCCGGCGTTGTACCACACGGCGGAGGGCGCCCGTGCAAGCTCCAGAAGCAACCCGCCCCGAACCAACATCCCACGGTGGTTGCCCCAGAGCGGTACCCAACCGACTGAGTAGCCGTACTTCAATGCCCCGACCCGGCAGCGCCTCCCGATAGTTCCAAGTGGCCGGACCCTGCCGTCCCGCCGACTCCGGCCGCAGTGCTGGAGGCGGCGTTTGTCGTGTCCACGGGAGTGATGTGACCTGACCCCGCAGCGCCGCCGCCCGCGCTGAACCTAGGCCAATACCGATGGCCATTCACGGCTGTGCCATTGATTCCGGGAGAGAATCTGTCGCGCGAGGCTGGGGACCTTGCCTCGTCCGCAGTTGGGCTGGATGAACACGCGGTGACGCCGAGTGCAGCGCAGAGGAGCGCGCCGAAGCGGATTCCGATCATGGGCTTCCCATAGCGAGAGCGGTTGAAGAACACCGCGGCAAGCTAAAGCGCACCGAATGAGTCAGCAACACAGGTAGTATGAACGGCACCTGTTATCCGTGTTGCTGGCCCACTTGGCACGAACAGTCTCCAAAGGATTGACTAAGGTCGGCGGGGGCGTACATCGTGGGAGCACACATCCCGTGCCGAGGTGGCTACTGGGACTGGTGTTGTCCGTCGAGCGCCTCGGAAAGCATGATCGCAAAGAACCGGCGGGGAGCCGGTAAGGAGGGTTGTATCGAACTGCCGGAGTACTCATGCCCAACGACGCTGTCGTGCGGGGACACTCTACCATTTTGCGAATTAAAGAACTAAGATGAAATGGATCTCCCGTTCCACTACCATGCTCTTCGCGCCCCTGGCGGTACTCGCCGCCTGTCACGACGCACCGACTGTCTCTGCGCCGGCCCAAAGCCCCGTAACCGGGATCGCGCAGTCCGCCCGCGGTCTTCACTCGGGGGAGGTGCCTTTCTACTGCACGCTCGGCCGGCACGCACCCTCTTCCCTGGGCGGTTGGCAAACGCGGCTCGGCACGCTGTTCGTCCCGCGAGCGGAGATGGACCAGGGTGGCAGGGTAGTACGCTACGAGTACAGGCGATCCTTCCCGGACGGTCGGCCTCTGACTACCGCGAGTTGCGTCGTTCCGTACACAGAGGGCGCGCTTCGCAGGGTGGACCGAACCTTCGGTGTGGAAAACGGGGGCGGGGCGGATCAGTTCCGAGCGCGGCAGGAGAAGATCACGATTCAGGTGTGCGAAGGATCCTCCGGATGCGTGCTGGACCCGGTCGTGGTTATCGCGCCGCCGCCGGAGCCCTCCGACCTTCCGCCCTGCCCAGGATGCGAGGCACCGTTCCCTGTTTCCCCGCGACCGGGCGGCGGTGGTGATGGTGGTGGAAGCGGGCTCGAAGGCTCGGATAGCGAGGAAGGAGTCGTCACGTTTACAGTGTGCATGGTGGTCAAGCTCGGGGCAGGTGGATGGTCGGCGATCGGCGGTACGGCTGTTACCGCGTATATGGCGTGGGATGCCCGCAACAACTCCCGAGCGGCGTATGATGCTTGGGCTGGATACCGCCAGAACGTCGAGAACGGTGTGATTCAGTACGACGTGCATATCAACGATCTCTACTACAAGCGTTGGAAGGATGCAGAGGGTCAGGAGAAGGCGATGTACGTCGGAACCGCAGTTGCGGGAGTTTGGGCTTCTCTCGCGATCTTCGAAGCGGCTGTCGCCTGTGCGCCCTACGCCGCTGCGCCTGTGTGACCTGCACCGGAGTGTCAACGATGAGTGAGCGAGGAGTGTACGTTACGGTTTTTGCCCTGACGGTGCTCGTCGCGGCCGCGGGGGGTTACGCGATTTGGTGGGGATTGCGGTTTGATGTTTCGCCGCGGCTTATCACGGCGCTCGGTATTGCCACCTTTGGGAATGCACTCGTCGGGTACAGGGCGTGGAATGCGGCGCAGGGCGTGCGTCCCGTGGAGGGCGACCGAGTGTCGCTCGTGCTCAAGGTGGTGAGCGTGGCGATATTTGTCTTGCTGTTTGGGCCGCATCTTTGGAGCATCGTCCGAAGGTAACTCGCGGAACCGGCGGGCGTTTTGAAGGACGGTGATCACACGGAGGCACAGAGACACGGAGGAGCGCTCCTCCGTGTCTCTGTGCCTCTGTGTGAGATCACCATTGGAGTTCCCCCCGTTCGGTGGACAGGGGGTTTAGGCTGCCCTCGGGGTGAGCAACGGTGATGAGGGTCAGGCGGCGACGAGCCGCGGCGACCAGGGCTGCGCGTGCTTGAGGATGCTGTTGAGGATGGTCAGCAGCTTCCGCATGCACGCCACGAGGGCGACTTTGCCTAGCTTGCCGCGCTCGACCAGTTGCTGGTGGAAAGCGCGAATGACTGGGTTGTGCTGGACTGCGCTCATGGTCGCCATGTAGAGCACCGAGCGCACATCGGCTCGCCCGCCCCAGATGCGCCTTCGCCCACGCTGAGTGCCGCTGTCGCGGGCGAAGGGGGCGACGCCCACGAGGGCCGCGATCTTGCGCCGCTCCAGCTGCCCCAGCTCCGGAAGCGACGCCTGCAGCGTGCGCGAGAGCACCTCCCCCACGCCGGGTACGCTTTGCAGCAGCGCGTCGCGGGCACGCCACGCCTCGTCCGCCCGGACCTGGCGCCGCAGCTCGGCGTCGGCCTGCTTCAAGCGCGCCTCCAGGAAGGCGATGTGCTCGGCGATCTCCAGCGCGATCAGGCGCGGCGCCTGGAGGCGGCGGTTCTTCTCGGCCACGATCATCTCGACGATCTGGCGCCGCCGCGCCAGCAGCGCGTCCAACGCGCGCTGCTGCTCGTCGGGCAGGGGACGCACCGCGGGGCGCAGCTTCTGGGCGAACTCGGCCAGCACGCCGGCGTCAATGCGGTCGGTCTTGGCCAAGCGCCCCGTGGCGCGGGCGAACTCTTTGACCTGGCGCGGGTTCAGCACGACGACCGGCAGTCCGTGCGCGGCCAGCGTGACGCAGACGTCGGTCTCCAGCCCGCCCGTGGCCTCCATGACCACCAGCGTGGGCGCGAGCTCGACCAAGCGCGCGGCCAGGGAGCTGATCGAGGCGGCGTCGTAGGACAGGCTCCAAGCCTGCGCCGTTGCGCCACAGGTGGCTACGTCCAAGCGGGCCTTGGAGATGTCGATGCCGACGAACAACTCGGGGGTGCTTTGCATGGCGTGTCAGGCTCCTGGCAGATGCGACGCGCTCGCCACCGCCCGTCCTTGCGGATGCGGGGTTCACCCCCGGGCAACGGTTCGGGCTCTTGGGCGGGCACCCCCCGGCGCTCCAGCTCACCCACGGTGTTTGCCACCTGAGGCCATCGAGCTGCCGGGGTTGCTCCCAATCTACTGCCCGCGCGTCATACAAGGGCCAGCCGCTCCTCGTAGTCAGCGGGGCTGAGGTAGTCGAGGGCGGAATGGCGCCGCTGGCGATTGTACCAGACCTCGATGAACTCGAACAGATCACGCCGCGCTTGCGCGTGCGTCTGCCAGGTAGCCGACTCGGGGAGTTCCTTCTCCAGGGTGGCGAAGAAGCTCTCCGCCACCGCGTTGTCCCAGCAGTTGCCTTTGCGGCTCATGCTGCACTCAGCCCCATGCTGAGCCAGCACCTCACGGTACTCGGCCGAGGCGTACTGGACGCCCCGGTCCGAGTGGTGCAGCAGCCCAGCCGCCGGTCGCCGGCTCCAGAAGGCAGCCGTGAGCGCCTCGACGGCCACGCTCGCCTCTAGCGTCGCGCCCGTGTTCCACCCTACTACACGCCGGCTCGCCAGGTCCAGCACCACCGCCAGGTAGAGCCACCCCTCCGCCGTGGGTAGGTAGGTGAGGTCGCTAACCCAGACCCGGTTCGGCTTGGGGTTCTGCTCCACCGTGAACTTGCGCTCCAAGTGGTTCGCCGCCACGCCACGCCCATGCGTCGAATCTGTGGTCGCCACGAAGCGCCGCCGAGCCGTGGCACGCAGCCCCTCCTCCCGCATCAGCTCCGCGACTTGCCGCCTGGACGCCTGCACGCCCTCTGCGCGCAGATCTCGGTGCACACGCGGGCTGCCGTAGCGCGTACGGCTCTTCGCGAAACTCACCCGCACGTGCAGACGGAGTCGCTCCCGCTGAATCGCACGCTTGCTCGGCCCGCGGCGCTGAGCCGCGTAGAAGCCGGAGCGCGAGACTCCCAGCACCCGGCACATCAGCGCGACCCCAAACTCCCGCCGGTGTGCCTGGATCGAAGCGTACTTCACCGCGACTCCCGAGCGAAGTACGTCGCCGCTTTTTTTAAGAACTCCACCTCCTGCCGCGCGATCGCCAGTTCGCGCCGTAGCCGCCGCACCTCACCCTCCTCCCCAGCCACATTGCCGTGGCCGGGGAAGACGTCCTGCGCATCCTGCCCCACGCGCCCCTCACTCTGGCGCTTCCAAATGCGCAACAGGTCCGTGCGAATCCCCAACTCGCGCGCCACCTGCGGCACCGATCGTCCTGCTTCCGTCGCGCGGCGTACCGCCTCCAGCTTGTACTCGCGCGTGTACGACTGACGCTTCTTCGCTCCGCTCATGTACACCTCCTTCTGCCCACATCCTACACCGCGGGCTTATCTTGGTGTCCACCGGGCGGGGGGAACTCCAACCCAGCTCTGACCCGCGTTGACGCCCGCGGAGAACGTGACCGGGCTGCCCTCACCGAATGAAAGAGGTGGAGTCGCCAGGCCAGCGGAGACCGTTCCCATCCCGGCCGCTACATCTGAGGTCCGTTCGCCGCCCGTGGTTTCCTGCGTGAACGCCGCCTCGTCACTCATGCCGATGATCCCGCCCTCGGCATTCAGGTTCAGCACTCGATATGCGACGAGGCTTCCGCTTACCTGGAAACCGTACGCGCGATCCCCGATCCCCGCGTTCTCGGCGGAGGTCGGGTTGATGGCGCTGGTGATTACGTCAGCACCGACTCTGTACTCGGTGTGTTTGGATTGGGCCGCGACACTACTCGCCGTGAACAACAAACCGGCGGTGATGCATGAGCTGAACGTCAGACGGTGCATAGACGGGGTGCGTGGTCGGGGGCGCGCGTGTGCCCCAGGTGACTCAGGAGGGTGGGATGAAATTGTGCAGCGCTTCCTCCGGACGCAAGCAGCACCTCACACAGATGCAAAGAGGCACGGAGGAGCACCTCTCTGTGTCTCTTTGCCTCTGTGTGAGATCGCCCTGCTACGCCTGTCGCGCCGCGTAGCCAGCGGAAGCTCACGGGTTCCGCTTTTTCGTGGCATGCCGTATCTCTCAAGACGCTGAAATTTTCTTCTCACCCCGCGAAAGCGCGGAGCCACCCCTGGAAACGAGGGGCTGGCGACGCACGACTCCCCCCGCGCTCCCATACGCGGTAAGCTTGCCGGCAGCACGCCACACGGAAACCAGAGCAAATGCCCGCCGCACACCTTCCCCGCGCCGTCGAGGCGCGTACCCCCGAGCCCTCCGAAGCGCGGCCCGGCTCCTCGCAGGGAGACGGGGACGGTGCCGAGAGAATCACATTCCCGTGGCGCGTGCGTGCGTTTTGGGGCGCTTTCGTGGCGTACTGGCTCTTCTTCCTGGTGCTGTACACGGCGTCGCGCGTGCTGCAGGGCACGGGGGCCGGCCCCGTCATCTCGTTGGGGGAACAGGTCGCGGTGGCCGCCTCGGACGGATTCTTCTCTGCGCTGATGTGCCTCCTCGCCTTCGCGATCGCGTGGCACGTGCCCATTCAACGCGGCCGGCTGCGAACCGCCGGCAACCTGGGGCTTGCCCTGGTAGGGGCGTGCGCGGTGAGCGCGGTGGTGCAGTGCGTCCAGAGCAGCATCGCGCACATGATGCTGGGCTGGCCTATGCCCAACTACCTGCTACTGTTGATCGTGGCGATGCCCGGCAACATCCAGATCTTCACCTGCTTCGTCGGCGCGGGATACTCGATCCGCTTCTTCAGCCAGGCCAACGCCAGCGCCGCGGCCGCCGCGCGGCTGGCGAGCGAGTCTGAACACCTCGAACGGGAGCTCACGCAGGCGGACCTCCAGCTAGCGCGATCGCAGCTCCAGGTGCTCAAGATGCAGCTGGACCCGCACTTCCTGTTCAACACCTTCAACGCTGTCACCACCCTGATGCACCGCGATCCCGTGGCGGCGGACGGCATGCTGACGCGCTTGAGCGAGCTGCTGCGCATCACCCTGACGCGCTCGGGAACGGACGAGGTCACGCTGCGCGAGGAGGTGGAGTTCCTGCGCCTCTACCTGGAGATCCAGGAGAGCCGCTTCGGTGACCGGCTCGTGGTGGAGTGGCGGGTGGAGCCGTCGGTGGAGGGTGCCCGCGTGCCGCACATGATCCTGCAGCCCATCGTGGAGAACGCCATCCAGCACGGGATCTCGCAGGTTCCCGGGCCGGGACTGGTCCGCGTGGCGGCGCGCGGCGAGCACGGCAAGCTGCTGCTGGAAGTGGTGAACTCCGGGCCCGCGCTGGCGGAGGACTGGGTACCGCGGCCGGGCGGTGTGGGCCTCTCCACCACGCGCGCGCGCCTGGACCAGATGTATGGTGCCGAGCACGCACTGGAGATCCGCTCGCCCGCGGACGGCTGCACCGCGGTGGCGATCACGCTGCCGTACCGGGTGTGACGGGCGACCGAGGTCGCTGCAACGACTCCACGAAGTTCCCCTGCGGGGACTACAGGGGTCCTGGTTGAGCCGAAGAGCCGGTCGCGTGAGGGAAGGACGTGGAACTGCTGCCGCAGATCCCGGAATGTCACCGTTCCTCGCGCGGTCCGTACGAACCCAGATCCGCCACGAAACGACACAGAGGCCCATGCGCGTTCTGATCGTCGACGACGAGCCGCTTGCCCGCGAGCGCGTCCGCACCCTTCTCTCGCAGGAGCGGGACGTGGAGGTCGCAGGCGAGTGCGAGGACGGGATCGCGGCCGTCGGGGAAATCCACGAGATGAAGCCGGACGCCGTCTTCCTGGACGTGCAGATGCCGGGGATGACGGGGTTGGAGGTGGTGAACGCGGTGGGCCTGGAGGCGATGCCGCTGGTGGTGTTCGTGACCGCGTACGACGAGTACGCCCTCCGCGCCTTCGACGCCCACGCGATCGACTACCTGGTGAAGCCCGTGAGCGCCGCGCGCATGCACGCGGCCGTGGAGCGCGTGCGGACGCAGCTCCGCGGGCGCGACCGCGACGCGCTGGAGTCGCAGCTGCGCGCGCTGCTGGAGACGGTGCGCCCGGCGGAGTATCACACACGCTTCCTGGTGAAGCGCGGCCAGCGCTTCGTGTTCGTGCGCGTGGAAGAGCTGGACTGGATCGAGGCCGCGGACAACTACGTGAAGCTCCACACCGGCGCGGGAAGCGAGCTCCTCCGTGCCTCGCTGGGCGGCCTGGAGGCACGGCTGGACCCCCGCCGCTTCGTGCGCGTTCACCGCGGCGCCATCGTGAACGTCGACCGCGTGAAGACGCTGGAGGCGTGGGGCCAGGGCGAGTACGTGCTGACGCTCGCCGGAGGCGCCCGCATCACCTCCAGCCGCACGTACCGCACGCGCATCCGGCAGGCGCTGGGGGCGTTCGACGTGGGGTGAGGGAGATGGATGCAGGGCCGGAGGACAAACGGCGGTATCACACAGAGGCACAGAGAGGATCCCTTCTGTGTCTCTATGCCTCTGTGTGATACCGCCGTTTGAATGCACCCCGCTCGAGCAACGGCTCGGGCGGGGTGTTTCGTCTTGCCTCCCGCCCCTCCATGCGGCCGCCTGCCCCGCGAAAGTGCAAGCTCGTACCGAACAAGTCGACCGCCGCGGCGCGTGCCGCCTACTTCCACGTGACTCCTCACTCCGGACCCGGCACCGAACGCCGTCCCGGCCCCCGCTGCGCGCACCGGCCACGCGCGGGGCGGTGGCGCCGGATCGCGGTGGCGCGGCTCACGGGTGCGCCACCGTCATCCCGCGGGCGCACGGAGGGGAGCACGCCGCGTCGCACTTCCGCGCGGGGCGCAGCCGTACCGGCGCCGGGGCCTCCGGGGCCGCGATCTGATCCTCACCCGCACCATCACACCCATGCGACATCCTCTCAGATGGGGGCTCGGCGCCGTGCTGCTCGCGACACCGGCGCTGGCGCTGGCGTCCGCGTCCCGCGACCCGGCCCCCGCACGCACCACCGTGGCGGGACGAGCTTCGCCCGCACCCCGCACGGCGGGCCGCGCACTCGTGAGCGCCACCACCACCCCGGTGGAGACGGGGTACGCGGCCACCAGCACCGACGTGGTACAGGCGGTTCACCGGCAGGTCCTGGAGCGCGCGGCGGACCCCGCCGCGGCGGCCGCGCTCGCGGGCGCACTGGACGCGGGAAGCACCGTGCGCGCCCTCGTGGGCCACCTCGCGCAGTCGCAGGAGTACCACCAGCGCTTCATCAACCCGGTGGACGAGCACACCGCGCTCACCCTGCTGTACCGGCACCTGAACGCGCGCGAGCCGGACGCACAAGCCTGGGGGTGGATCGACTACGCGCGCGCGCACGGCTGGAATGCGGTGATCCAGCAGATGCTCTCGTCGGCGGAGTACGCGGACCACTTCGGCGACCACGCGGTGCCCGGCCGCCCCGTGGTGGTGTGGGACAACCGGCGCCCCGGGCTGGTGCTGGAGCCGGGCACCTCGCACACGGACGTGCAGCGCGGCATGTGCCTGACTGCGGCCGTGCCGGGCGGCGCCTACCAGTGCGGCGACCTGCAGGTGGCCTACCCACTCCCCGGGGTGCGCACGCTCAACCGCTTGCACACGCCGACGCTCGTCTACAACAGCCAGCACGCCAACCCGCAGCCCGTGTTCGGCGCGCGCGTCATGCTTCCGTCGGCCGCCGACCGCGTGGAGGCCGTCCTGCGCGTCTCGCGCAACGGCGGTGCGGCGGTGCAGCGCGCCACGCGCAGCTGGAGCGGAACGGGGTTCCCCGCGGGGCAGGCGCGCCGCATCGCGATCGGCTACGACGCCTCGGCCGACGAGCAGGGGGTGTACGACTACACGCTGGAGGTGACCGCCTTCAGCGGGACGCAGTCGCAGAGCTGGAAGATGCAGGGGCGCCGCGCCCTCGTGAACCGCCGCATGAGCCCCTTTGGCGCGGGGTGGTGGCTGGCGGGGCTGGAGGAGCTGCAGACCGCGGGGCCGGACCTCCTCTGGATCGGCGGCGACGGGAGCACGCGCCTGTACCAGCCGCTGGCCGGGCGCACGGACGCGTGGGTGGCGCAGACGTTCGACCGGGGGCCCGATACGCTACGCGCGGTAAGCGACTACCCCGGCGCGCGCTACATGCGCCGTCTTCCCAGCGGGGTGCGCGTGTTCTACGACGCCGCCGGGCAGCACATCGCCACCGTCAACCGGCTGGACCACCACACGCGCTTCCTCTACGACGCCCAGGGGAAGATGGAGGGGCTGGTGATCCCGACCGCCGCGGGCTACAACGGCCACAAGGCGATCTATTACTTCGGCTACGGGGAGAGCACCTCGCCGCGCGGGCGCCTGTACCGGGTGAGCGTGCCCACGCTGATCCCCGGCACGCAGGCGGGCACGGTGACGATGCAGCCGCAGGACGGCAATCACCGCATCACGCAGTTCCACGGCCTGGACGGCACCTTCGACGAGTACCAGTACGAGGGGACGACCAGCCGCATCGTGCGCCACCTGGACCGGAACCACCGCGGCACCAGCTACGGCTACGACCCCGCGGGGCGGCTGGTGATGGCGAGCCGCGACATGGAAGCCGGTGTGGCGGATGACGTCGTCCTGCGCTTCACGCCGGCGGAGACGCGCGTGCTGTGGGACGCGCCGTGGGCGCCCGAATCGCCCGACGCGGCCATCGACGGCGCGCGCGACGAGCCCGGCGTGTACGACCACTCGCTGTTCTGGATGGACCGCTTCGGCGGGCCGCGGCGGGCGCGCACGCCGCTGCACGAGGAGACGATGGTGACGCGCGGGGACCTGCGCTTTCCCGGGCTGGCCACGCGGGTGGATGCGCCGGGCGCGCACGGCGCGCGCATGGTGAGCACGGCCGAGTACGACGACCTGGGCCGGGTGGTGCGCAGCACCTCTCAAAACCCGCTGGGCGACGGCCACGACGCAGTCGCGCAGGTGGCGTACGAGGACCCCAACTGGCCGCGCCAGCCCACGCGCTCCACGGACCCGATGGGCGTGGTCAGCATCACCCGCTACGACCCGCAAACGGGGCAGCCGGTGTGGAAGCAGACCGGGCCGGACCCCGCGCGGGGCGTGCGCTTCTCGTACAACGCCCTGAGCGAGGCGCACGGGCCGGGGCTGCTGAACGCGGTGCGCAGCGAAGCGGCCGCGGCGCCGGAGCGCTACTCGTACACCGTCCACGGGAACCTGAACGGGGTGACGAGCCCGGGCGGGGTGACGACGCTGCACGGGATCGACGAGCGGGGGCGCCCCACCGCGGTCAGCGTGCCGGTGGGCAACGGGCAGAGCCAGACGACCACGACCACGTACGACGCCGCGGGACGGGTAAAGGAGACGATGACGGAGAGCCCGGCCGTGGCGTTCACACGCACGGGCACCTACAACGGGGTGACGACGCCCGCCGTGGCCCCCGCGCAGAAGCTGTGGGTGAGGAACGGGTACGACAACGAGGGGAACCTGCTCTGGACGGCCCGCTGGTCGGACCCGGACGAGGCGGGCGCGGGCGAGATCGCCACCTGGTGGGAGTACGACGCGCTGGGCCGGCGCACCAAGGAGACCGTCCGGCACTTCGACAACGCCCAGGACGGGCGCGCCGAGCACGACCCCGCGCGCAGCGAGCTGGTGTCCGAGACCACGGTCTACGACAAGGCCGGCAACGTGGTGCAGCTGTACCGGCGCGGGCAGGGGCAGCCGATCGTGATGCAGTACGACGTGCTGAACCGGCTGAGGCGCCGCACCGTGCCCGCGGTGACCTTCCCAGGCGAAACGGTGATCGTGGAGCAGAACGCGAAGACGGAGCGGTACAGGAGGTGGGCCTTCCCGCTCTTCTCGGCGAGCGGCGGGGGCAACCATTCCGCTCCCAACCATCCGGACTATCCGCAGGGAGTGGTGATCCCGGAAGAGGTCTCGGAGTTCGACTACGACGCGGTGGGCCACCTGCGCGAGGCGCGCAATGGAGACGCGCACGTGGAGCGGGAGTACTTCCCCAACGGCGCGCTCAAGAACGAGACGCAGCGCATCCGCAACTACGCGGACGGTGCCTTCTCGCACGTGTACCGGATGGACTACCGGTACGACCTGAACGGCCGGCGCACCGAGCTGCTGATGCCGCAGGCGCTCACCAATGACGTGCCGTGGATGCGGAGCACGGCGTACGGCTACGATGCGGCCACGGGCGCGCTGGCGCAGGTGGGCGGGCAGGATTACGGGGCGGACTTCGCGTACAACAACGAAGGCCAGGTGGCGAGCGTCGCCATCCGCGCGGGGGCGGCGCAGGTGCTGGAGGACGTGCTGTACGACGTGGAAGGGCGCGTGCGCGAGCAGACCCGCTCTCGCAACACCGGCCTGGTGCACCACGACGTCTTCCAGTACGACGTGCGCGGCAAGATGCTGCGCAGCCACACGCTGGGCGACTCCACGGTGAACGCCTACTCCGGGATGGGTGCGCTGGTGTGGTCGTACACGGACCCGTACACCTCGCAAAGCGGAACGGAGGAGACGTACTTCCACGACGCGCTGGGGAACCGCTACCGCACGGCGCAGGTGTTCCTGAACGAGAAGACGGAGCTGGTTCAGCGCGACTCAATGGGGCAGAACTACGCGCCGGGCACCGGGGAGATGCTGCGCAGCGGCTCGCAGCAGGAGTGGGACAACAACTTCAGGCCCTTCCAGACCCCGTTCTACGATCGCGCCGGGAACCAGGTGCGCTTCACCGCGCGGCGGCTGATGGCGTACCCGGGGTTGAGCGAGGAGCACGCACGCGTCTACGAGGACACGCGCAGCTGGTTCGGCGCGGACGGCAAGCTGCGGGTGATTGACCGGCGAACCTGCGCATTCGGCGGGGTGCCCGAGCCGGGAAGCTTCGTGGGGAACGAGTTCACGAACTTCAGACTGGATTGTGCGCCGACGTCGTACGACTCGCGCGCGGCGTTCGAGGAGCACCGCTACGATGCGCTCGGCCGGCGGGTGCTTACGCGGACCTCACACGCGTGGGCGTGCGAGCTGTACTGCGTCAACGCGGTCACGCGCACGGTGTGGGACGGCGACCAGATCGTCGCCGAGATCCGCGCGCCGCTCAACAACCCGGAGCGCGACAGCGGAGTGCCGCCGCAGGGGGAGGTGGACGTCATCGACCAGCCGCTGTACGGGCGGGTTCTGTACCGGCACGGGGGCGGGCTGGACAAGCCGCTGATGCTGGTGCGCCTCGACTACGACGAGACCCACACGGCGCCGCAAGTCGTCATCCCGCACACCAACGCGCTGGGCAGCTACGACGGCGGGACCTTCGCCAGCACCCTCAACGGCACAGGGCCATGCGTCACGATCCCAATCATCGAGAAGGAAGAAAAACCCCGCACTACGGACCCGTATGGGAACGGGAGCGGGGGACACGGCACCCACCAGCCGACCGCGCCCGGAACGGTAAGGCACTGCGTGGAGGTGCAGTGGCCGGCGCGCTACCTCACGCGCACCCACCAGTCGCCGCAGCTTCCCACAGCGCGCAGCTGGACCGGGAGCCTGATCCTGAACAAGCGGGACGCGAGCGGCCAGCCTGTACATGCGCAACCGCTACTACGACCCGCAGTCCGGCCGCTTCACCCAGCCGGATCCCATCGGCCTCGCGGGCGGGCTCAATGTTTACGGGTTCGCGGGTGGCGATCCGGTGAGCTTCTCTGACCCGTTCGGCCAGAGCAAGTGCATGCGCCTCGCTAGGTTCCTGATCTGCTTGACGTTCGATGTCGGTCCGCTTGCCAGGCCGATTATCCTCGGGGAACCCCCGTTGAACCCCCCAGGGAACGACGCTACCCCCACGCCGCGGAGTAAGCTGGAGGCCCCGCCTGAGGTCAAAGGTGAGGAGGTGCGAACCACACGTGAAAGCACGGATGCTGACGCGGCCAACGCTGTGAAAAAGAACAGGAACATCGAGTCAGACCCCATACCTGACCGGTATCGCAATGCCCGCCGTGCGCCCAATGGGATGCGGTCACAGACGCGTGGCAGAGCACCCGTCATGGTCGGGGGCAGGTTCATCCCCCGGTTCAATGCAGCCACGATGGCGCTGGACATTTGGCTGCTGGCCGACGAGATCGAGTCAGGCACACTCGTTCTGCCCTGCCTCGCGGATGAGTACATATGCAAGCTGAGGCAGACCCCCATGATGTAGTAAGCGTTCCGGTCTAAGACGAAAGTCCACGCACGTCGTTGTACGTCCGCTTCTAGGGGTGTAACGAGGAACCTCCCTCAGGCGATGGATGCTCGAAGGAGGTTCCTTCCACATCAGATGCAGCCGCAAACCTGTAGCGTCGCCATACGGCCCCTCAACGAGTTACGCCTGAACCGTGATACGATCAGAGGTCGTCGGGAGTGGTAACCTGGCACACCCGCATCGCTGACTTCGGGGTGAGGCGACTGCACCCGGCAGCGCGTGCTCTGCGCCGCCACCGGTATGAACGACATCAACAAGAGCCCCGCTCGAGCATCTGCTCGGGCGGGGCATGTGGTATCGGACTCGGAGGATCGTTCCCACACCCGGGGTAACTACCAGGCCAGAGTGCGTGAACTGTCCGCCGTCGGGTTGTGTAGGGTCGAACATCCTTTATGCCGAGCACAGTGCCACCCGGACGCCGGCGAACTCCGTGCCCGAATGCCACAGGTCTGGACGAGGTGGTCGGCACATCGACCGGGATCATAGTCGCAGCCGTCGTCGCGTGACGTCTGATCCGAGGGTGTGCGATCCAATCTTGATGGACTACGCGACCGCCCCGCTTGCTCACGGTTGCTGGGGAAGCACCGGCACCGGCGCAGCCCCCGGCACCGGTGCGGCCGGTGGGGTGGGCGCGGGAGCCGATCCTTTCTTACCGGCGGGCGCGATGACGGACGGCGCTCTGCGCGCGGCTTTGCCCGCGCGGCCGCCGTTGCGCTGGATGTCGTGGGTGGTGGAGTCGAGCTCGGCGTCGTCGCGGACGACGCGGGGGGTGAGGAAGATGAAGAGCTCCGTGTTGCGGTCGTCGCGGCTCTGGCTGCCGAAGAGGCCGCCGAGGAAGGGGATGCTGGAGAGGAGGGGGATTCCGCTGCTGCCGCGCTGCCGCTGCGCTTCGGACAGGCCGCCGAGCACCGCGGTCTGACCGTCGCGCACCAGGAGCGCGGTCTGCACGGAGCGGGTGGAGATGATGGGGGCGTTCTGCGGGCCCGTCTCGTTGGTGGCGGTGTTTACCTCCTGCGTCACGCGCAGCTGCACGTAGCCGTCGGCGCTGATGGTGGGGAGCACGGCCAGGCGCGTCCCCACGTCCTTGTACTGCACCACCTGGTCGCGCGCGCCGCCGTCGGTGGTGCGCTGAAGCTGCACGAAGGGGCGCTGGTCGCCCACGTTGATCTCCGCCTCCTCGTTGTTGGCCGCGAAGACGATGGGGCGGCTGAGGATGGAGACGACGCCCCGCGCGACGCCGGCCCGCAGGGTGAGGTCCAGGTCCACCCCGCCGATGCCGCGGGCGGCGACCACCAGGTCCTCGCGCGCCGAGCCTTCCAGGCCCCCGCCGACGGTGGTGTTGGACGAGCCGCGGACCGCCTGCTGCCCTACACGAGCCGAGAGCGCGTAGCTGAACTCGGAGTTCCGCCGCACCTCAGCGATGGTCACCTCGATGACGACCTGCAGCGGGCGGATGTCCACCTGCCGGACGGCGGCGTTGACCAGCTCGTAGTCCGCGCGGCTGGCCCGCACGAGGAGCGAGTTGGTGCGCGCGTCGGGGACGATCACCACGTTGCCCGAGAAGCCGTCGCGCCCGGCGCGCGCCGGGCTCCCCGCGGCGGCGGACGCGCTCTCCTCGCCGCCGGGAGGGATGCGGTTGCCGCGCAGATCATCGGCCAGGGTGCCGCTCCGCCCGCCAGCGCCCAGCTCGCCCAGCGCGCCCGCGCGGCCGTACAGGGCGTTGATGGTGGCGGATACGTCCGCGGCGCGGGCGTGGCGCAGGGGGATCACGAACAGCTCCACGCCGCCGGTGCCGGGGTACGGCGACGCGCCGGGTGGCCGGGAGAGCGGGCTCGCCGGAGTGCCCGCCGCCGCTTTCTGCCGGACCAGGTAGGCGCCGCCGTCGGTGGCCAGCTCGTAGCCGTTGCTCTCCAGCGTGCTGCGCAGGAGCGCCTCCACCTGCGACGGGGGCACAGGCTGCGGCGTACGCAGGGAGACGCGCTGCGCCCCCACGCCGCTGAAGAGCACGGGGCGGTCCAGGTAGCGCGACAGGGACTGCACCACCGCGCGCAGCTCCGCATCGGCGAAGTCCACGCTGACTTCACGCGGCGAATCGGACACCTGGGCCGGGAGCGGCGCCGCGGCGCAGAGCGCGGCGGCTACGGCGAGACGAACGGGGAGAGGGATCACTGCCAGCTTCGCTTGATTTGGAGGCGCCAGGTGGTGTCCGGCCCCTGCACGACCACCTCGGCGGCCGTGATGGAGCGGATGCGAAGATCTCCGAAACGCTCGCCCGCGCGCGCGACCACGGCTCCCTGCCGGCCGGGAACGCCTTCCAGGAGCGCCTCCCACGGCGGGCCCACGATCCCCGTGACCGTGAGCGGCGGCCGCGTGCCGGCGATGGGACCGAGGGACGGGAAGCTCCGCGGGAAGGCGGAGTACGAGGCTCCACCCCCGGGCGGCGTCATCCCGGGCGAGCCCGCGCCTGCCAGCGGGGCGGGGGAGCGTTCCAGGCGGAACGGGTTGCGCCGCGCCACTTCGGCGATGAGCGGCGCCGGGGGTGGCGATGAGCGGCGCAGCACGAGCGGGGCTGCGACGTGTGCGCTCTTGTCCGGCCCCGGAGCGGGAACGGCGCGGCGCCAGCGCATCCAGCCGGTAGCGGCCAGCGCGAGCACGGCGCACCACAGGAACGTTTCCAGGCGGCGCCGCGTCATCGGGGCACCGGGCGGGGGAGCGCGAGCCCTTCCAGCACGAACTCCACGCGCAGGTTCTCAGGAAGCTCCGCGGGGCCGCCCGCGTTGGGCTGCAGGATCGACCACTCGCGTACCGACAGCAGCTCCGGCGCGCCCTCCAGTGCGGCCAGGAAGGCGAGGAGCGCCGGGAGAGGTCCGGACGCGTCGCCGCGCACGCGCACCCGCACGAAGGTGCCGGCATCCGCCGAGTCGGGGCGCAGCGGCTCCACCGAACCCGCCTGCACGCCGGTCCGCGCGGTGGCGCCGGACACCAGCGCGGCGAGGGAAGCGGCCGCCGCCGCCGGGCTCTCGCCGTTCAGCAGCATGGGGGCGAGCGCCGCCAGACGCGCCCGCCGCGCTTCGGCGCTGTCGCGCAGGGCGGGGAGCGCGCGCGCGGCGGCTTCGGCGTCGCGGGCCTCGGCCACGCGCTCCGCGGCCGTGAGGGATGCCTCCTCGTTCCAGCGCGCCCACGCGGGAACGCCGCGCGCGGTCGCCAGCAGCAGCGCAGCGGCGCCGGCCAGGCGGACCAGCCGCGGGTCGAGCGACGGTCTCATCGTCCGCGCGCCGGTTGGGCGAAGCGGAACCGGACCGAGACACGCTCCACCTGCCTGCCGGCGGCGGCTTCGCGCGTGACAGGGCCCACGATCTCGGGCGATACGATCCCCGGCGCTTTCTCGATGGCGGCGACGACCGTGGCGGCGCGGGGGGCCAGCGCCACGATGCTGCCGCCGGCCGTGTCCACGCGCAGCGCCACCAGGGCGGCTCCCTCGGGGAGCGTGCGGTTGAGCTCGGCGAGGAGGCGCGTGGGGGAGCGGCGCGCCGCACCGAACGACACCGCTTCACCTAGCGCGGCCGTCGTGCGCGCCAGCACCCGCCGCGAGTGGGCGGCGGCCCGCTGCTCGCGCTGCACGAGGGCCGTGCGCGCGGAGGCCGCGTCCGCGGCGTGCAGCGCGCGCCACGCGGGGGCGAGACCGGCGAAGGCGAGCGCCAGCACGGCCGCCCCCGTCGCGAGGCCGATCCGCCACGGGGGGACGTCCGCCTTCATCCACCCCCCCTCTCCCCTGCGCACCACGAGCGGCTCGCCCTGCGGGAGGAGGGCTGCCGCGTACGCGTCCATGAAGCTCCACGCGTGCTCTCCCAGGAAGGCGAGCTCCGGGGCGGGCACGCCACCCTCGGCCGGGAGCGCGCCGGCCGGAACGCGGCGCACCGCCGTGAGCTCGCCGCCGGCCACCTCCAGCTCGGCGGTGCTGGTTCCGTCCGTCCATCTGTGGCGCCCGTCCCGCATCAGGTGCCCCAGGGCGACCACGGAGGGCACGAACGCGCTCACCTCCAGCCCGGCGGAGCCGCACCCCGCCTCCACGCCGCGGGCGGACGCCTCGTCCAGCGCGGCGGCCCACACCTCGCCGGGCACTTCCACGCGCACGGCGGTGGTGAGCACGGGTGCGCCGGCCGTCAGGAAGAAGCTGGAGGCGCCCTCGCGCACCACCTGCCCCAGCACCCGCCGGTCGCGGAGCGGCGGGAGGCCGGTGAGGCGGCGGACCTGCGAGAGCGAGGGGCCCAGCGCCACGGTCACGCGCGGGCGCGGGAAGCTGGGGACGGGCGCCGCCGCGAGCGCCTCGGCCACCACTTCGTGCAGGGGGTCGTCGGGTGTGATGCCCAGCTCGGTGCTCGCGATCACCCGCTGACCACGGACGACCACGGCGCGCACCCACCCGGGGGCCACGGCGATGCCGATGCGGAGCGCCATCACTCCACCCACGTGCGGCGGCGCACCACCGCGGCCCGCTCGCCAGCGCGCACCAGGCGGAGCTCCACCACGGCGGTAAGTGCGGGCGCTCCCTTGCGCGCGCGGGCGGTAAGGATCCAGGCTTCCGGTTGCGGAGAGGTCATCGCGTTCAGCTCGGTGAGGTGGGCCCGCATCTCTTCCCGCGCGCTCGCGGAAAGCACGGCCGCGATGGCCGTGAGGTCGCCCGCCGCCTCGCCGCGCCCACGTGCATCGCGGATGCGGGCCAGGGCCTCGGGGGTGAAGCCGGGGAGGGAGGCGATCACGGCGGAGGGTGCGTGGCCCAGCGGGATGCGTCCGGGCTCGGTGCCGAGCAGCGTGTCCAGCCCGGCGAAGCGGCCGAAGCCGCGCACGCGCAGCAGCTCGTCCGGGTGCGCGAGCGGACCGTTGCGCGGCGGCCGCCGGCCGGCGTACTGCGGGGCCTCCGCGCCGTAAGGGCGGGGCTCGCCGTCGGCATCGCGCCAGTCCAGCAGCGCGTCGGCGAGCGAGTCCGCCTCCGCGGGGCGCGCACCCAGGTGCAGCATCAGCCGGCGGAGGGTCTCGGCGTCGGCGTGGTTGATGTCGAGCGCGGCTCCGGCGGCGCGCGCCGCGACGTCGCACCCTTCCGCGAGCGGCGACCGGCTCAGCGCGCCGGGGACGCGGTCCCACGCGGAAGCGTCGTCGCGGGAGGCGCGGAGGGCGGCGGCGATGGCGGCGCGCCCCCGCTCCGCGCACCCTTCCGCCAGCCAGGCGGCCCGGGCGGCGTCCGCGCGGTTGCGGGCCGCGCCCACGGACGCGCGGGCGGCGAGCTGCACCGTCAGCGCGAGCGTGGCCACGCCGATCAGCGTCCATAGCACGGCCAGCAGGGCGAAGCCGCGCTCATCACGCGCCCCGTTCATCCGCGCTCCCCGATGCGCAGGATCATCGTGTCGCCGTCCATCACCACCCCCAGCGCGAGCGGAACGGAGGTCGATGAGCTCCAGTCGTCCAGCCACCGCCCGCCGTCGTCCGCCGCGCGCAGGTACAGGATGCGGCCCTCCTGGAACCCCTCCCGCACCGCGACCACCTCGTCGGGAAGCTCCAGCGCCAGCACCCGCCGCCCGCTCACGGCGATCATCCCGAGCGATACCGCGCACCGCTCCAGCCACCCCGCCGGCACGTCGCACCAGCTGTCGAAGCGCACCCCCCGCGCGGTTCCGGCGAAGCTGCGCGAGGCCGGTTGCGGCGCCTCCGCGCGGACCGCCAGCGCGCGGAGCAGGACCTCCGCGTTGGCCGTGCGGTCGGTGTGTGCGGCGGTCCCCGCGATGTGCTCCGCGGCGTCGGAGAGCTGGCCGAGCAGCGCACGCGCGCCCAGCAGCACGAACGCCGCGAGCGTGAGGGCGACCACCACCTCCATCAGGGTGAAGCCGGCGCGGTCAGGGGCGCGCATGGGCGGCCTCCGGGCGGAAGAGCGCGGTGCGGAGGATCTCGGCCCCGGTGAGGGAATCGGCCAGCACGACGGTGTAGAGCTCCCGGTCCGGACGGTCCACGTGCAGCTTCCACCGGCCCTGCGGGCGCTCGCCCAGGCGGCGGTCCAGGTCGTCGCGCGTCCACAGTGCCACGGCATCTAGGAAGGCGCCCGCCTCGCGCGTCCCCCGGTCGGCGTCGCGCGCGCGCTCCACCGCCCGGCCGGCCTCCGCGGCCGTGGAGACCGCGGCCACGCCGGCCACGGCCAGGAGGGTGATGGCGGCCATCACCTCCAGCAGCGCCGCCCCCGCCTCACCGCCGCGCACGGGGCCTCCCGGTGAGCGGCTCGACCTCCCCACCCTCCACCAGCACCCGTCCGTCCGGAAAGGCCGTCCCCTCCGCGTCCTCCAGGGTGAAGCGCACCGGGCGGCGCGATTCCAGCGCGGTGCGCCGCGCTTCGGCCACGCGCGCGGCACGCCCGGCCGCGGGAGTGAGGCCGTCGCCCGCGCGGAACGCCACCCCCGCCACGCCCGCCATCAACCCCAGGATGGCCAGCGCCACGATCAGCTCCAGCAGGGTCGCCCCCGCGCGCGGCGCGCTCACGGTACGGGCCTCACGCTGTACACCGCCTGCAGCAGCGCCGCGGCGACCAGCGCCACCAGCGCTCCGAACACCAGGATGAGGGCAGGCTCCAGCACCTGGACCCCCTCGCGGACCGTGGCCCCGGCGCGGGCGGACTCGATGCGGGCGACCTGCGCCAGCATCGGCACCAGCCGCCCGCTCTCCTCGCCCGCGCGGATCATGCGCACGGCGGTGGGTGTGACGGCGTGCGTGGCGGCGAGCGACGCGGCCAGCCCGCCCCCCGCCACCACCGCCGTGCGCGCGTCCAGCACGTGCCGCGTGATCGCCTCGTCCGCGGTTGCGCGGACGGCCACCCCCAGCGCGGGGGCGATGGGGACTCCGCTCTCCAGCAGCGCTCCCAGCGCCGCCGCGAAGTGCGCCGCCGCCGTGGACCGGCGCACCTGCCCCAGCACCGGCACGGCGAGCAGGAGGGTGTGCCACCGCTCGCGCCCCGCCTCCGTGGCCGTCCACGCGCGCCACGCCAGCACGGCGCCCGCCACCGCCAGGAGCGCGGGGAGCCACCACGCCCGCGCCGCTTCGCCCGAGCCCAGCACCAGGCGCGCGCTGGCCGGAAGCTGCTGCCCCATGTCGTGGAGGATCGCGGCGAAGCGGGGGAGGACGAACCCCACCAGGAGGGCCAGCGACGCGGTGCCCGCCCCGGCGAGCACGAACGGGTACGCCAGCGCGGAGCGCACGGCGCGGCGCGTCTCGGCGGCGGCTTCGGTCAGCTCGGCCGCGCGGGCCACGGCGTGCGCCAGCCCGCTCCCGGCCTCGCCGGCCTGCACCAGCCCCACCACGAGCGGGGGGAACGCGACCGGCGCGGCGCCGAGCGCCGCCGCGAGCGACTTGCCCTCGCGCACGGCGGAGCGCAGGTGAGGAACCACGGGCTTCCACGAGGGGGGGACGAGGTCGTCCATCGCGCCCAGCGCGCGGGCGAGCGGGAGCCCGCTCTCCAGCAGCGTGGCGAGCACCCGCAACCCCTGCGCGAGCTCCGCCGCGGCGATGTGCGGGCGGCTCGCCTGGGCGCTCCGCTCCGGACGCACCTCCACGGGGAAGAGCCCGCGCGCGGAGAGGAGCTGGCGCACCGCGTCCACGCTCTCCGCCTGCAGCGATCCCTGCTCCACCGCGCCGTCCGGGTGTACCGCCCGGTACATCCAGTGCGCCGCGCTCACGGACGCGGCTCCTCGCCCCAGGAGGTGAGGTCCGCGTCCTCGTCCATCCCGCCCAGCTTCCCGTCGCGCCCCAGGGAGTAGAGGTCGTAGCCCGACGGGTTGGCGCGCCCGGGGGAGAGGTACAGGTACGCGCGTCCCCACGGGTCGCCGGGGATGGGGCGCCGCAGGTAGGGTCCCCGCCAGTTGCGCGGCGGGTCGCCGGCGGCGGGCGCGGAGCGGAGGGCACCGAGGCCCTGCTCGGTCGTGGGATACGCGTGGTTGTCCAGCCGGTACTGGTCCAGCGCCAGCCCCAGCATCTCAATCTGGCTGCGTGCCGCGCCGCGGTTGGCGTCGCCCACGTTGCGAAAGATCTCGGGGCCGATCACCGCGGCCAGCACGGCGATGATCGCCAGCACCACGAGCATCTCCACCAGGGTGAAGCCGCGCCTATTCCGGGACGACACGGAGCACCTCCTCCACCGTGGTGAGCCCCCGCGCCACCTTGGCCCAGCCGTCCGCCTGCAGCGCTTCCATCCCGCCGCTCCGCGCCACCTCGCGCAGCTCTCCACGGGACGCGCGGCTCACCACCGCCTCGCGCAGCGCGTCGTCCATCACCATCAGCTCGAACACGCCCAGCCGCCCGCGGAAGCCCGTGCCGCGGCACCGCCCGCATCCGCCGCCCCGCACGAAGCGCCCGGGGAGATCCGCGCCCCGCGCCAGCCGCGCGACCGACTCGGCGGGCGGCGCGTACGGCTCCACGCACCCGTCGCACACCCGCCGCACCAGGCGCTGGGCGAGCACCGCGTCAAGCGTGGCGGCCACCAGGTAGTCCGGCACGCCCAGGTCCAGCAGGCGTGGCAGGGCGCCCACCGCGTCGCTGGTGTGGAGCGTGGAGAAGACGAGGTGCCCCGTCATCGCGGCCTGCACCGCCACTTCGGCGGTTTCCGGGTCGCGCATCTCGCCCACCATGATCACGTCCGGGTCCTGCCGGAGGATGGAGCGCAGCGCGTCGCCAAAGGAGACCCCCGCCTGGCGGTGCACGGGCACCTGGCTGATCCCGGCGAGCTGGTACTCCACCGGGTCTTCCACCGTCACGATCTTCTCGGACGCGGCGGCGCGCAGCCCCAGCGCGGCGTACAGCGTCGTCGTCTTGCCGCTCCCCGTGGGCCCCGTCACCAGGATCATCCCGTGCGGCCGGGAGGCAAGCGCCTCCGTGCGCGCGAGCACCCCCGCCGGCATCCCCAGCTCGCGCAGCGCCACGGGCCGCCCGCCGCGGTCCAGCAGGCGCAGCACCACGCTCTCGCCGAACAGAGTGGGGACGGTGGATACGCGCAGGTCCAGCTCGCGCGCCTCCAGCCGCACGCGGATGCGGCCGTCCTGCGGGCGCCGCCGCTCGGAGATGTCCAGCTCGGCCAGCAGCTTGATGCGGCTCACCACCGCGTGGTGGAGCTCCGCCGGGGCTTCGGGCGCGGGCGCGAGCACGCCGTCCAGCCGGAACCGCACGCTCAGCCCGTTGCGCCCCGCGTCCAGGTGGATGTCGCTGGCGCCCGCGTCGTACGCGTCGCGCACCAGCAGGTTGACGTAGCGGATGACGGGCGGCTGGCTCGCCAGGTCGCGCACGTCCGACGCGAGGTCGTCGTCGCCGGTGACGCGCGCGAGCTCGATGCTGCGCTCCGCGTGGGTCGTCAGGCGCTCAATGAGCCGCTCGACCTCGTCGCCCTCGGCGTCTTCCAGGACGGCGGAACAGCCGTACGCGAACGCGATCTCGTCCAGCGCGTCGGCACGCGCGCCGGGCCCGGCGGCGACCACGAGCACACCCTCGTCGGTCGCCCGGCGCGGGCAGAGGCGGTGGTGGAGGAGAAACTCCCGTGAGATGCCGCGCGCGAGCGGGAGTGGCTCGCCGGTCGTAGTCGGGTGCATCGCAAGCCGTTGTGGCGGGGTGCTTTGAGCGTGTTTCTTCTCCTGGCTGGAAGGTAATGGGAAGCAGCCGCCGCCGGAGGCTTTGCGGGGCCAGGCGCACACGGCGGGGGTGCAATCGCGCGGTGCAGGGACGAATGGATCACACAGAGACACAGAGGCACGGAGGAGCGCTCCTCCGTGCCTCTGTGCCTCTGTGTGAGATCGTGGTTCTACGCCTCGCCGGCCGCGGCGTAGAGGTTGGCGACGGTGTGGAGCCGGCCGTCGCTGAACACGGGGACCAGGATGCGCCGGTAGCCCGGGCCCTCGAAACCGTCGAGCGCGGGCCAGGCGGCGGGGAGCGTGGGCGCGGCGAGCACCCACACCGGGACGGCGGGGCCGCCGGGGCGGGGGAGGAAGGCCGGGTAGCCGAGCGTCGCGCCCCACCCCACCGGGTGCAGGTCTCCCTCGACCCACCCTTCGCTCCACGCGCCGCCGAGGGGCTCCACCACGTGATGGTTGCGGCGGCCGGGGGCGAGGGTGCCGTAGACGGCCAGCGTCTCGCGCGTCGGGAAGCGCGCCTCGATCCGCCGCTCGGCCTCCGCGTCGGTGGAGCTGCGTCGTCGTGCGGCGTTCGCGGCATCCAGGAGAACAGCCAGGTCGTGCGGCTCCATCTTCAACTCCCGTCGTGACTTCCTCGTACGCGTGCACACCGCCGCGCGCAATGTATGGCGCGGACCGGCTCGTGGAGCAATCTTTACGCGCGACGCGCCGGGATCCTCGTGCAAAGGTTCCATGTGAACGTACTGGAGCGCAACAACGTGAAGGTGTTCGGCCGCGGATCGCAGCCGATGATGTTCGCGCACGGCTTCGGGTGCGACCAGAACATGTGGCGCTTCGTGACGCCCGCCTTCCAGGACGAGTACCGCATCGTGCTCTTCGATTACGTCGGCTCCGGGAAGTCTGACGTGGGCGCGTACGACGCCGGGCGCTACTCCGCCCTGGACGGGTACGCGCAGGACGTGCTGGACATCTGCCACGCCCTCGACCTGCGGGACGTGGTGCTGGTGGGGCACTCGGTGAGCAGCATGGTGGCCGTGCTGGCGGCGAACCGCGAGCCGGAGCGCTTCGCCAGCCTGGTGCTCATCGGGCCGTCGCCGCGGTACATCAACGATCCGCCCGGCTACGTGGGCGGCTTCGACCGCGCGGACATCGAGGGGCTGCTGGAGATGATGGACAAGAACTTCATCGGGTGGGCGAGCTTCCTGGCGCCCAACATCATGAAGAACCCCGAGCGTCCCGAGCTGGGCGAGGAGCTCACGGAGAAGCTTCTGCTCCACCGATCCCCGCATCGCGCGGGCCTTCGCGGAGGCGACGTTCTACGCGGACAACCGCGCGGACCTGGCGCGCGTCCGTACGCCGGCGCTGGTGCTGCAGTGCTCGGACGACATGATCGCGCCGCTGGAGGTGGGGGCGTACGTGCACCGCGAGATCGCCGGGAGCACGCTGCGGGTGATGCGCGCCACCGGCCACTGCCCGCACATGAGCCATCCGGAGGAAACGGTGGAGCTGATCCGCGAGCACCTCCGCGGAGCCCACGCCTGACGGTGATGGCGGAGCCCGGGCAGGGCGGCGCGCTGGACGAAGTGCTGGACCAGGCGCCATTCGGCTTCCTCTCCCTGGCGGACGACGGCACCCTCGTCGCCGCCAACCGCACCGCGCTGGAGCTGCTGGGCTACGGCCGCGAAGATCTCCTGGGCCGCACGGTGGACGTGATCCTCACCGTGGGGGCCAGGATGTTCTACCAGACCCACCTCTTCCCCCTCGTCTCCCTGCAGGGCTCCGCCGAGGAGATCTACCTGATCTTCCGCACCCGCGCGGGCGAGCCCCTGCGGGTGCTGCTCAACGCGCGGCGCCGCACGGCGGGTGGCCTCGCGGTGAGCGACTGGGCCTTTCTGCGCATCCACGAGCGCGAGAAGTTCGAGAACGAGCTGCTCCTGGCCCGCCGCGCCGCCGACGAGGCGCGCGCCGCGGTGGAGGAGCAGGCGGTGGAGCTGGAGATCCAGAACCAGACGATGGAGGAGCAGGCCACCGAGCTGGAGGCGAGCCACGAGGAGCTGGCCCAGGCCAACGCGCACCTGGCGCAGACGACGGGCGAGGCGGAGCGGGCGCGGCGCGAGACCGCCGCCATCCTGAGCGCCACCAGCGACGGCATCCTGGGGGTGGACGCGCAGGGAAGGACGACGTTCGCCAACCCCGCGGCGGAGCGGCTGCTGGGGTGGCGCGCGGCCGAGATGATGGGCCGGCCGCAGCACGAGCTCATCCACCACTCCCACGAAGACGGCACGCCGTACCCCGCGGACACCTGCCCCCTGTACCACGCGCGCCGCCTGGGCGAGGCGCGGCGGGTGGAGGGCGAGGTCTTCTGGCGCAAGGACGGGACGAGCTTCCCCGTGGAGTACGAGATGCTTCCCCTGCTCGACGGCGGGGTGCTCACGGGCGGAGTGGTCACCTTTCGCGACATCACGGCGCGGTGGCAGGCCCAGGCCGAGCGCGAGCGGCTGCTGGCGGCCGAGACGGTGGCGCGCGAGCTGGCGGACCGCGCCCGCGCCGAGGCCGAGAGCGCGAACCGCGCGAAGAGCGAGTTCCTGGCGAACATGTCGCACGAGCTGCGCACCCCCATCAACGCCATCATCGGCTACGCGGACCTGCTCACGATGGGGCTAAGCGGGGAGGTGAACGCGGTGCAGCAGGGGCAACTGGAGCGCATCCGCGCCAGCGGGCGGCACCTGCTCGGGCTGATCAACGACGTGCTGGACACGGCCAAGGTGGAGGCGGGCCAGATGAACGTCGCCCGCGAGGTCGCCCTGCTGGACGAGGCGGTCGCCGCCGCGCTCGCCTTCGTGGAGCCGCAGGCGGTGGAGCGCGGGCTGGTGCTGGTGAACCGCTGCACCGCGGGCGGGCGCTTCATGGGAGACGACGACCGGGTGCGGCAGATCCTCACCAACCTGCTCAGCAACGCGGTCAAGTTCACGCAGCCCGGCGGCCGCGTGACGGTCACCTGCGGCATCACGCCGCACGCGGACACGCAGGCACACCTGAAGGGGCCCGGCCCCTGGGCCTTCGTACGCGTGGAGGACAGCGGGATCGGCGTGCCGGCCGGCCAGGCGGACGCGATCTTTGAGCCCTTCGTCCAGGCGGAGTCCGGCCGCACGCGCACCAGGGGCGGCACGGGCCTGGGGCTTACCATCAGCCGCCGTCTGGCCCGCCTCATGGACGGCGACCTGACGCTCGACAGCCGCCTGGGAGAGGGCTCGTGCTTCACCCTGTGGCTCCCCGCCGCGGGCTGAGCAAAAGCGGACTCACACAGAGGCACAGAGGCACGGAGGAGCGCTCCTCCGTGTCTCTGTGCCTCCGTGTGAGATCGCCGTGCTACGCGCCCGTGGTGACTTCCTCGTACGCCACGCTGAGCGGGTCGCGGCCGCCGGGCTGGCCAAAGGGGCCCCACGCCTCGAAGCCGGCGAGCGGCGTGCGCATGGCGAGGATCTCTTCGCGCGAGCGGCCGGCGGCCACGTGGCGCTCCACGAAGGCGAGCACGGCCGCCAGGTAGTCGCGGAACTGCAGCAGCTCGGCCCCGCCTCCCGTGACCGGGAGCCCTTCGCCGGCGTGGCCGAAGATGTAGATGGTGTCGCGCGCGTGGGCGTTCACCACCTGCGGCAGGAGGCGCGCCCAGTTGCGCATGGACGCGCCGGCCGCGCGGTCCACCACCGGGTGGCGGCGGTGGAAGGCGAGGTCGCCCATGTGCACCACGTTGGCGCGCTCAAAGGTGATGACCGCGTCTCCGCTGGTGTGCCCGCGCCCGTGGTGCCGCGCCACGATCCGCTCGTCGCCCACCTCGCCGGACCACGTGTGCGTAAAGGTGGTGTCCGGGTACAGCGGCTCCGGCGGAGCGGGCTGGGCGGGCGGCTGCTGCGCGGGGGGCTGCTGCGGCTGCGCCGGGCCGGCCGGGCGCGGCGGCTGCGGCGCGCGGCGCATGTGCTGGTCCGCCATGCCGTGCGCCACCACGCGGCGCGCCACGCCGCGAAAGACGCCGTTGCCGCCCGTGTGGTCGCCGTGGTGGTGGGTGTTGAGCAGCAGGTCCACGCCGCGGTTGCGCGAGCGCTCCTGCAGCCCCGCGAGCAGCGCCCGCGCCTCGGCGGGGAACTGCGTGTCCACCACGGCCACGCCGCGCGAGTTCACCAGCCAGCCCACGGTGCCGCCGCGCATCGTAAAGGTGCCCACGTTGCGGCGGATGGGGGTGAAGGTGCCGGCCTGCGCCGTCGTGAGCCCGTACAGCGGCCCCGCGAGCATGGCGCCGAGCGTCGTGGCGGAGGCGGCGACGAAGTCGCGGCGGCTGAGAGGCATCGACCACTCCTTGGGTTGTCTGGGTAGGATCACGCGCGGGCTCTGCGCAGCGGCTGCCAACAAGAATCGCTCCACTCACAACAGCCTGGCTCACACGGAGACACGGAGGCACGGAGACGACTTCATCTCCGTGCCTCCGTGTCTCTGTGTGAGCCCTGTTCAGGTCGTTCGCAACGCCATCGCGATCGCGTCGGCCAGGCGGTTCCAGCCGGCCACCTCCTCGCCCAGGCGCTCGCGGCCGGGGGGGGTGAGCCGGTAGAACTTGGCGCGGCGGTTGTTGTCGGAGATGCCCCACTCGCTCTCGATCAGGCCCCGGTGCTCCAGGCGGGAGAGGGCGGGGTAGAGGGCGCCCTGCTGCACCTGCAGCGCTCCGCCCGTGATTTGCTGGATGCGCAGCAGCACGCCGTAGCCGTGCAGCCGCCCCAGCGAGACCGCCTTGAGGATCAGCAGGTCCAGGGTTCCGGGAAGCAGTTCCGCGCTGTCGAGCATCGTTCTCCTTAGCTGGATAGGGGAGTATCGTTTCCCCCTTCCCGGCCTGTCAAGCGACGAGGTAGACAGAAGCGCGCGCCCGCGGGTAGTTTACCGGGTGTTTCTCTCCCCGCAGCTCATCGCGAGACCCGCTATGCTTCTCCGCCGAACGGCCGCCCTTCTCGTCGCGGCGCTCCTCGTGGCGTCGTGCGACAGCCCCACCGGCTCCGACGCGGACGTGCCCGCGCGGCTGGACGTGGTGTCCGGCGCCCGGCAGCGCGCCACCGTGGGCACCGAGCTGCCGGAGCCGCTCGTGGTGCGCATCGTGGACCGCCGCGGACGCCCGGTCGCCAACCACGTGGTCAACTTCCGGGTGACCGCCGGGGGCGGAGCCGTGTTCGCGGGCACCGCGATCACCAACGCGGACGGCGAGGCGCGGGAGCGGTGGACGCTGGGCACCGCCGCCCGCGACTCACAGTACGTGGAGGCGCGGGCGGTGGACCCCGCCACGGGCGAGCGGCTGGTGTTCGCCGTCTTCAGCGCGCTCGGGGTGGCGGACGTGCCGGCCAACATCTCGCCCACGGGCCCCGCGGCGCTGTCCGGCAGCCCCGGCGGGGTGATGCCGGTGGGGGTGCGGGTGCTGGACCGCTACGGCAACCGCGTGGCGGGCACCCCGGTGGTGTGGCAGGCGGGGGAGGGCACCGTGACCCCGGCGGAGGGGGTGACGGACTCCAGCGGCGTGGCCGCGGCGCAGTGGACGCTGGCGTACGCCGTGGGGGCGCAGACGATGACCGCGTTCGCGGGGATGTCGGTATCCACGCAGTTCACGGCCGCCACGCCGGCGCCCAGCGGCTCGCAACTGGTGATCGTCTCGGGCGAGCGGCAGAGGGCCGAGGTGGGCGCGGCGCTGCCGCAGCCGCTGGTGGTACGGCTGCAGAACGCCGCGGGGCAGCCGCTGCGGGGCGCGGCCGTGGCGTGGGCGGCGTCGGCGGGCACCATCACCGCGGCGGCGGCCGTCACCGACGCGCAGGGGCAGGTGTCGGCCACCTGGGACCCCGGCACGGCGCCCGGAACGCGCACCGCCACGGCCAGCGTGGCCGGCGCCAACAGCGTGCTGTTCACGGCCGAGGCCACGCCCGGGGTGCCCGCGGAGCTGCGCAAGGCGTCGGGCGACGCGCAGACCGCGAATACGGGGACGCTGCTCCCCGTGCCGCTGGGGGTGTCCGTGCTGGACGCGTACGGCAACCTCCTTTCCGGGCACGAGGTCCGCTGGCGGGTGGTGTCCGGCGGCGGCACGCTCACCGGCGCGGTCTCCATCCCGACGGCCGGGCCCGCTTCCAACCAGTGGACGCTGGGGGCCGCGCTGGGGGAGCAGGTGGTGGAGGCCGAGGTCGGGACGCTCCGCGCCCGGTTCACCGCCACGGCGACCGCCCCCGTCGTGCGCATCGTCTCCCCCGCGGCGGACGCGTTCGTGGGCGACACCTTCGTCCTGCGGGTGACGGTTTCTTCGCCGCAGGCAGCGGCCTCCGTGACGGCGGCGGTCGGCGGCCGCGCCTTCGCGCTGGCTCCGGCGGGGGCCGGATGGGTGGGCACCGTGAACCTGAAGGGGCTTCCGCACGGCGCGCAGCGGGTGGTGGTGACCGCGAGCTCCGCCAGCGGTCCCCTGGGCTCCACCGTGGGCACGTGGGTGTACGACACCCCGCCGGTGCTGCAGGTGGACTCGCCGGCCGCGCTCGGCGTGGCGACGCCGACGATCCGCGTGCGGGCTTCGTGCGCCGACGACGACCCCCGTGGGTGCGTGAGCCTGCTGGTGCGGCTCCCGGGGAGGACTTCGGCGCTGGCCGAGGGAACCGGCTCGGTGGACGCGGTCGTGTCGCTGGCGGCGCACAGCGGGGGCCAGGTCACGCTCAACTTCGAGGGCCGCGACCGGGCGGGGCTGACCACCATCGTCACGCGGGAGGTCTACGTGGAGACGAGCCCCGCCTGGACCGAGGTGGCCAGCGCACCGGGGATCATCTTCGACGCGGACGCCGGGAGGGTGCTCTTCCACGCCGCCGGCCGGCTACAGGTGCTGGCTCGCGCCACGGGCGCCGTGCAGGCGGTTTCCGAGCAGGAGGGGCGTACGATCCGCTCCGCCTTCCTCACCCCGCGCGGCGCGATCTTCAGCGAGGGGAGCGCGACGGGCACCGAGCACAACGTCCGCGACTGGCGCGACGGGGCCGTGGCGTCGTTCGGGAACCCGCACTCCACGCTGGAGGTGAAGGGTGGCTACGCCCTCTGGAACGAGAACAGTACGCTGATCCGGCGCGACCTGGAGACGGGCACCAACGTCGTGGTCTCCACCAGCTCCGGGAACAACTCCAACGACGTGGCGGCCAACGGAGACGTGGTCTTCTGGACCGTGGGCTACGACGTGCACCGCTTCCGCGGCGGAGCCACGACGCCGCTCACGAGCGCGGCGGACCCGCTCTGGAACACCTACCCGGTCACGGACGGAATCAACGTCGTGTACCGGAAGCACTACCCGATCGACACCAGCCCGGCGGGGTACCGGATCATGCTCGTGGGTCCCTCGGGCGTTGAAGAGGCGCTCACGCCCTTCTCGGCCCGTGAGACGGATTCCCAGGTGGGGTTCAGGGCGGAGGGGGGATGGGTGGCGTACACGCAGCCGGATGCCGCCGACGTGATGCAGGTGTGGCGGCGGGCGCCGGACGGCACCGTGACGAAGATTTCCGCGACCGGCTCCGACGCCTGGATCTCGTCGCTGGGGGCGAACGGCGACCTGGCGTACCTCACCGCCGCCGGACGCCGGTTCGTGGTGAAGCCCGGGGGCACGCCGGTGGATGTCGGGCGCTCCTGGGGCCGGCCGGTGTGGATCGGCGGCGTGCTCCACATCATCCTGGGCCGCTCGCTCTTCAGGATCTCGTACTGAAGCCACACGGACGCAAGGAGGCCCGGAGACGATCTCCGGGCCTCCTTGTTTTTCCGGGTGGGATCAGGCTTCGCGCAGCGCCTCAGCGGATGGTGAGGCTGACGGGACGGATGCTTCCCGGGGCCGCGGGGTATTGGCTCACACAGAGGCACAGAGCCACAGAGAGGACGATCTTCCGCTTTTCTCTCTGTGTCTCTGTGCCTCTGTGTGAGATTGTTGTTCCCCAGCTTGCACTACGATAGCTAACTCTCCGCCTTGAGGGCTTCCATGGGCTGGATGCGCAGGCCGCGCACGGCCGGGCCCAGGGTGGCGAGGAGGCCGACGAAGAGGATGCCGGCGGCCACGGCGGGGAGCACGATGGTGCCGTGGCCGCCCGTGATCTCGCCGTCGGTGAGGATGTTCATCCCCGTGGAGACCGCCAGGCCGAGCGCCGCGCCCACGCCGAGCTGCCCGGCGGCGCGCGCGAAGATGCCGGCCACCAGGCGCTGCGGGTGGGCGCCCAGCGCGGCGCGCAGCCCGATCTCGCGGCGGCGCTTCGTGACGGTGAACGACATCATGGCGTAGATCCCCGCGGCGGAGAGGAGGAGCACGCTTCCCGTGAGAAGCCCAAGCGCCAGCGCCCCCATCCGCATGGCGCTCTGGCCCATTCGCACGAGCGCCTCCATGGGGCGCAGCGCCTGGCTCTGGAGCGCCGGGTCGACCGCGGCGGCGAGCTCGCGCAGCCGCGGCGCGAAGTCCGCCGGGGCGCCGCGCGTGTGGATCATCAGGCTGAGCGGGTACGCGCCGCCGGGGCCGAGGGGCCGGTACACGTGCGCGAGCGGCTCGTCCGGCTCCATCGCGCGCGCGGGAAGGTCGCCCACCACGCCCACGATCTCGTACCAGCGCTCCGCCTCCAGCCCGTCCGGCACCCGCATCACGCCGCCGTCGCGGTACCCCTGCGCCAGCCGCACCCGCCGCCCCAGCGCCTCCCTCCCGCCCAGCACTTCGCGCACGAAGGCCCGGTTCACCACCACCGTGGCGGCGGCGGGGCTCAGGTCCGCCGCCTCGAAGTCGCGCCCGGTGAGCACGGGATTGCGAAAGGCGGGGAAGTAGCGGCCGTCCACCATGTTGTAGTTGACCGCCAGGCCCGCGGCGGACGCCATCCCCTCCACCTCGAAGCGCACGGTGGGCTCGTTGCCGGGGATCGACGAGGCGAACGAGGCCGCGCGCACCTCCGGCTCCAGCCGCCGCTCCAGCTCGGCCAGGCGGGCGGCGTAGCGAGCCTCGAAGGCGGCGCCCTCCTCGCCCGCAGGCCCGCGGTCCATCACCAGATCCGTGCTGAGGTACTCCTCCATGGGAAAGCCGGGGTCGCGGTTGCCGAAGCGCGTGAATTCCACCGCGTAGAAGACCGTGGAGGGGAGGATGGCCATGGTGAACGCCACCTGCGCCACGATCAGCAGCGACCAGGTGCGCCCCATCCCCATCCCCGTGGAGCCGCCCAGCGCGCGCAGCGCCGAGTCCAGCCGCGTGCCCGTGGCGCGCAGCGCGGGTACGATCCCCACGATCACGGCCGCCAGCATCGCCAGCGCCACCGCAAAGAGCACGGAGCTCGCTGAAAGGTGGAAGTCCATCCAGAAGGGGAGCCCGCTGAGCAGCGAGTCCATGAGCCCCTCCAGCTTGTTCACCACCACCGCGGCGATGGCGAGCCCCACGGCCGCCGAGAGCGCGGCCAGGATCGCTCCCTCGGCAAAGAACTGCGCGACGATGCGGCGGCGGCTGGCCCCCAGCGCGGTGCGCACCGTGATCTCGCCCGTGCGCGTGGCCGTGCGGGCGAACACCAGCACGGACACGTTGACCGCGATGATGAGCAGGAGCAGCGTGACCATCCCGCGCATCACGGGGATCTCCCACCCCTGGAACTCGTCCTGCAGGTGGGGCCCGTAGGTCACCACCCGCGGCCGCAGGTGCCGGTGCGTCCCGGGCAGCGCGGCGGCGGCGCGCCTGCCGTAGGCGGCCAGCTCCGCCCGCGCCTCGCCGATGGACGCGCCGGGCGCCAGCCGCCCGAACGCCTCGATCGCCGGCCCCTTCCCCGGCTCGTAGCCCGCCGGGTCCAGCCGCAGCGGCGTCCACACCTGGTGGTTGAGGGGGAAGCCGAACCCCTCCGGCATCACCCCCACCACGGTGTGCACCGCCGTTCCCAGCCGCACCTCGCGCCCCACCACCCGCGGGTTCGCGCCGAAGCGCGTACGCCAGATGTCGTGGCCCAGCACCACCACCTGCGCCGCGCCCTCCGCCTCGTCCGCCTCCACCAGCCTGCGCCCCAGCAGCGGCGGCACGTCCACGATGCCGAACCCGCTGGCCGTCATCTCCGCCACATCCACCGGCTCCGTGGAGCCGCCGGGGACGATCAGGTTGCGGGAGATGGTGCGCTGGGCGCCCAGGTTCTCGATGGTGCGCAGCCCCTGCCTCCAGCCCATGAAGTCGTGGAGGAAGTGCGTCTCCTGATTGTTGATCGCCACGTCCCACACCTCCAGCGCCACGATGCGGTCGCCCCCCGGTACGGGCATGGGCGAGCTGGCGGCGCCCACGGTGGCGTCGAACACCGCGGCCACCGCGATGGCGACGGCCATCCCCAGCCCGCCCACCAGGGTGAGGCCGGGGTACTTCACCAGCATGCGCGAGCCCAGCTTGAAGTCCAGCGACAGCCCGCTCGTCCATGCCAGGGTGCGCCCTTCGCGCATCGCCTCCTTGTGCCCCTCCACCCCGCCGAACGCCAGGCGCGCGCGGCGGCGCGCCTGCTCGGGGCTCATCCCCTCGCGCAGGTACTTCTCCGTCTCCATCTCCAGGTGGAAGCTCATCTCCTCGTCCATGCGCTCCTCGGCGGCCCTGCCGCGCAGCAGGCGCAGCCGCGCCCGCACTCCGTGCGTCCATTTCATGGGGGTCCTGTGCTGCGGCGGGGGTTCAGGGGGTGTGGAGGATGACGTCCATGGCCGCGGCGAAGCGGCGCCAGCTTTCCACCTCCGCGCCGAGCGCGCGGCGCCCGGCGGGGGTCAGCTCGTAGTAGCGCGCCCGGCGGTTGTTCTCGGTGGTCCGCCAGCCGCTCGCGATCAGCCCCTCCTTCTCCAGCCGCTGCAGGGCGGGGTAGAGGGAGCCCTGGTCGACCTCCATCTCGCCCCCTGAGATCTGCTGCACCCGCTGGCTGATCCCCCAGCCGTGCATCGGCTCCAGCGAGAGGGTCTTGAGTACCAGCAGGTCCAGCGAGCCGCGCAGGGCGTCGGTCTGGTTGCGTGGGGCCACGGAGCTGCTCCGAGAGGGTTGCTGTAGCTGTCTGAAGGAAAAGGTGCGCGGCTCTTCTGTAGCTGTCAAGGGGAACGGGGCTCACACAGAGGCACGGAGACACAGAAAGGAGTTGACGCGGGAGCTGTGCCGAATTAGTGTATCGGTAGACCGATACACCATGTCACCGGGTGTGCCCATGCAGGTGTCCATCGACACGACCGACCCGCGGCCCCTCTACCTCCAGATCATGGACGAGGTGAGGCGCGCGCTGGTGCTGGGGACGCTGGCCGCCGAGGAGCCGCTGCCGTCGGTGCGGCAGCTCGCTTCGGAGCTGCGCATCAACCCCAACACCGTGGCGCAGGCGTACCGGGAGCTGGAGCGCTCCGGCGTGGTGTACGTGCGCCGCGGGCAGGGGACGTTCGTGTCGCCCGCGCACGGCAACGGCGACGAGCGGCACGCCCTGGCCGGCCGCGTGGCGGAGCGGGCGCTGCTGGACGCCCACCGCAACGGCATCGGCGCGGAGGAGCTCATCGACGCCATCCGCAAGGCCGCCTCCCACCCCTCCACCCCACCCGAGGAGCCATGACCCCCCTTCCCACCCGGCTCGGCGACGGCGCCTTCGCGGTCGCCACGCGGGGCCTCACCAAGCGCTTCGGCGGCGAGACGGCGCTGGACGGCGTGGAGCTGCAGGTGCCCGAAGGCGCGCTGTACGTGCTGGTGGGCCCCAACGGCGCCGGAAAGAGCACCACCCTGCGCGTGCTGCTGGACCTGGTGCGCGCCGACGCGGGCACGGCCGAGGTGTTCGGGATGGACCCGGCCACGCGCGGGCCGCAGGTGCGCGCGCGGATCGGCTACGTCCCCGAGGGGCACGACTGGGGCTACGGGTGGATGCGCGTGGGGCGGCTGATGGAGCACCACGCCGTCTACTTTCCGCGGTGGGACCGCGAATACGCCGCCCGCCTGGCGCGCGCCTTCGATCTGCGCCTGGACCGCCCGTTCGGGAAGCTGTCCAAGGGGCAGGCCCGCCGCGCGCAGTTGGCGATGGCGCTGGCACACCGGCCGCCCCTTCTGGTGCTGGACGAGCCCACCGACGGCCTGGACCCGGTGATGCGCGACGAGACGCTGGGCCTCCTGGCCGAGCACCTGGCCGAGACGCCCACCACGGTGCTCGTCTCCACCCACCTGGTGCACGAGGTGGACGGGCTGGCCGACCACCTGGGCGTGATCCGCGACGGGCGCCTGGTGGCGCAGATGCCGCGCGGCCTCCTCCACCGCAACCTGCGCAGCTACCGCGCGGAGGTGCCGGAGGGGTGGAGCGGCGCGCCTGGCCTCAACGGCTCCGTGGTCCGGCGCAGCGGCACGGGGCGCGAGATCCGCTGGAGCGTGTGGGGCGAGGAGCGCGAGGTCGCCGAGCACTTCGCCCGCGCCGGCGCCACCGTGCGCGCCGCCGCCCCCCTCACCCTGGAGCAGGCCGCCCTCGCCCTCCTCAGCCGCAAGGACTCCTGAGATGGACACCTCCTACCCGACTCCCGCCTGGACGGCCGTGCTCCGCGAGCAGCTCGGCGCGGTGGCCCTGCGCACGCGCCGCGAGATGATCGTGCTCGCGCTCCTGCTGGGCGCGACGATGGCGCTGGGGCTCACCATGGTCTACTTCGGCGACGGCGGCGACTTCGACTTCGCGCCGGTGGTGGGGCTTCCGGCCGTCGTGCTGGGCTTCATCGCGCCGCTCTCCGTGTGGAAGGGCGAGGAGCCCTCGCGCCGCTCGTACCTGTGGGCCATGCCGGTGGACCGCGCGCGGCACACCCTGGCCCGGGTGCTGGGCGGCTGGGCGTGGTTCATGGTGGCCGTGGCGGGCTACCTCCTCTGGGCGCTCCTCCTGGCCCTGGTCACCGGCGGCGAGATCGGCCAGGAGGTGATGCGCGTCGTGACGGTGAGCGAGACCCCGGCGGGCGGCGCGCTCACCCCGGCGGACATGCGCACCCTGCGCTGGAGCATCCCGCTCTGGCAGTGGCTCACTCCCTTTGCGGGCGCCACCATCGCGTACCTGCTCGGCTCCATCGTGGCGCTCGCCAGCGACCGGCCGTGGCGCTGGTTCGCGGGCTTCCTCTTCGCCGCCTTCATGGTGGTGACGCTGGCCGCCGAAGCCGGCGAGGTGCTCTGGATGGACCACCTGCTGGAGGCCGTCGTGAACGGCCCGCTCGGCATCGCGCCCGCCTTCACGGGCGACCAGAGCCACGCCCAGACGATCACCACCCCCGCCGGCCGTGGCATGGAGATCTGGCGGGACCTCCCCTCTTTTCGCGCCTGGGTCCTGGCGATGCCCTTCTGGATGCTGACGGGAGCCGCGGGTGTGTGGCTGGCCGCGCGCAGGCACCAGGAAGGCGCGGGCGAATGATAGCAGTCTGCATCCGACTGGAGAGGCAACCGGCTCAAAGTATGCGGCGAGCCGATCGCGTCTCAATCGGGAGAGGTTCAAATGCCTGCTGCATACTCCTTGGATCTACGTGAGCGAGCCCTGGCGCTGATGGAAGAGGGCTTTCTCAAGCGCGAAGAGATCGCGCAGCTGCTTCGCGTCGGCGAGTCCACGCTGTACACCTGGCAGAGCCGCAGGGCCAAAGGCTTAGGGGTCGCACCCCTGCCCCACGGCGGTGGAGTCGCCTCGCAGCTGGACCGCAGCGTTCTGGCCGGGCTGGTGGCGGAACAGAACGATCTCACGCTCGAAGAGTACGCGAGCGCCTATGCCGAGCGCACCGGGCGGCGCTACCACCCGGACCACCTGTGCCGCGTGCTGGGGCAGATGAGACTGCGCCGAAAAAGTCAAAGCGCTCCGCGCCGCTGAACAGAGCCGGCCCGATGTCGTGGCGGAGCGCGTCACGTACCAAAGCGAAGTGGTTCAGAAGCGTTCCGCCGAGGATCTGGTCTTCTTGGACGAGACGTCGGTCTACACGAACCTGGTGCGAACCCGCGCACGTGCGCTGGGCGGGGCACGCGCTCCGGGAACAGCTCCCTTGCAGCACAAGCGGCTGACGATCCTGGGAGCGCTGAGCCTGAAGGGGATCGCGGCTGCCATGAGCTACCGAGGCAGTGCGGATGCCGACGTGGTTCAGGTCTACGTCGAACAAGTGCTGCTGCCTCAGATGCGGCCCGGCCAGACCCTGGTGCTGGACAACTTCCAGGCCCACCGCGGAACGGCGTTGCGCAAAGCCGTCGAGGCGGCCGGCTGTACACTGGAGTTTCTGCCGCGCTATAGCCCGGAGCTGAACCCGATTGAGCTGGCCTGGAGCAAGCTCAAAGCATTGTTTCGCACAGCTGCACTGCGGAGCCCAGAAGCGCTTGAACTCGCGCTCGGTCCTCTGCTCGAGCGGATCAGCGAATCGGATGCACGTGGGTATTTCGCTCATTCCGGGTACAAGCTCGCTCCAGACTGATGTGCAGACCGCTAGAATTCGCTGCAACGACTACACGAAGTCCCCCTGCGGGGACTACCGGTTTTCTGTTCGGGCCGAAGGCCCAGTCCGCGCAGGCGGACTTCGTGTAGTCGTTGCAGCGGTTTCAACCGCCCGGCTGCCGCCCCGAACCTCGACCAACGAGACCAAGCGATGAACACCCGGTTCCTCAAGATCATCCTCGTGCTGGCGGCGCTGGCGGTCGGCACACCCGCGGCGGCGCAGACCACCCGCGCGCCCGCGGCACCCGCGCCCGCGGCGGCCCGGTGGCTGCCGGAGGACGAGGATCTCAAGCTGATGCTGCGCTACCTGGTAGAGGACGGGGAGACGCCGGGGGTCGTGCTCGGCATCCTGGAGGCGGACGGCTCTACCCGCGTGTACACGCACGGCACCGCGGGGGCGGGGACGAGGCCGCTGGGGGCGCGGACGCTCTTCGAGATCGGCTCCGTGAACAAGACCTTCACGGGGGCGCTGCTCGCGGAGCTGGCCGCGCAGGGCCGGGTCGCGCTCACCGATCCCGTGCAGAAGCACCTCCCGGCCAGCGTGCGCGTCCCCACGCGCGGCGGCAAGGAGATCACGCTGCTGGACCTGGCCACCCACTACTCGGGCCTGACGCGCATCCCGGACAACCACGTGCCCGCGGACCGCGCCAATCCGTACGCGGACCTCACGACCGACAAGGTGTACGCCTTCCTCTCCGGCCACACGCTGCGGCGCGATCCGGGGGCGGAGTACGAGTATTCCAACGTGGGGATGGGGCTGCTGGGGCATGCGTTGGGTCGGGCGGCGGGGATGCCCTTCCAGGATCTTCTGCGGACGCGCATCACGGAGCCGCTGGGCATGCGCATGACCGGCTACGCCCGCCCCGGCGAGGTGAACGAGTGGATGGCAGCGGGCCACAACGGCGAACGGGTGGTGTCGTACTGGGACCTGCAGGAGGTGATCGCGGGCGCGGGCGGGCTGCGCTCCAACGCGGACGACATGCTCACCTACCTCAAGGCCAACCTGCGCCCGGCTCGCACCGGCATCCAGCGCGCGATGCTCGCCGCGCACGAGCCGCGCAGGCCCCTCCGGGCGGGGCAGGAGATCGGGCTGGCGTGGAACGTGGCGCAGGTGGACGGGCGCACCATCCTGAGCCACGGCGGCGCCACCGCCGGCTTCCGCACCATGATCGCCTTCGACCCGGACCGCCGCATCGGCTTCGTGATGCTCGCCAACTCTGGCAGCTTCGGCGACGACCTGGGATTGGACTTCCTTCGCCGCGGCGCGCCGCTCGCCCTGCCGGTGGCGCGTGTGGCCCCCGCCGTCCTCGCGGGCTACGTGGGAGATTACGAGCTGGTGCCGGGCCGCGTGATCGCCGTGCGCGACGACGGCGGCTCGCTCACCATCCGCATGCCGGGGGAGGTGAGGTTCCGCATGTATCCCACGTCGGACACGGAATTCTACCTGAAGCGCACGCTCTGGCGGGTCCGCTTCAACGCGGAGGGGCTGGTCGTGGAGGCGAACGGCGAGCGGAGGAGTGCGCGCAGGGTGAGGTAACGGCGGGGCTCACACAGAGGCACAGAGACACAGAGAGTTGTGCGTACCCGGTTGGGGTGGTAGCGTGTCGCGCCTGAACATCAACCCAACCCGGAACAGACGAATGAGCACACCCCGCTTCAACCCGGGCGCGGCAGTCACGGAGCGCACCCGCCGCCTCCGGAAGATCTGGCGCGCCATGACGCCCGAGGAGCGCGTGCTCGCGATCCGCTCGTCGGGGCAGGACCGCGGCGCCGCCCTGGTGGTGTCGCTGCGCAGCCACCTGGCCAAGACGCTCAACATCCGCCCCGCCACGGTGCAGAGCTGGCCCGTGCAGCAGGTGGCCGAGTCCACCCTCCGCGCGCCGCTCGGCGAGGACCTGATCGCGGACCTGCTCGTCGGCTTCCACCTTACGCAGCGCGTCCCGCTCCTCTCCGCCTTCCTGGACGCCGCGGGCATCCCGCACACGGACGGCTCCACGGACCTGGACGGGCCCGTGGACGTGGAGGAGGAGCGCGTGCTGCAGGCCGCGGACACGCTGCTCGCCAACTATCCCGAGCACGAGTGCAAGATCTACTTCGCCACGCTGCTCACGCTGGAAGGCGGTGCCTGGGCGCCGCTGGAGACGCGGATCGACGACTCGCTGAGAGCGTAACGGCAGGGCTCACACAGAGGCACAGAGGCACGGAGAAGAGCGGCTTCTCCGTGCCTCTGTGCAGGATGCCAATGGACGAACAGTTCGTACGCGTGCGCGGGGCGCGCGAGCACAACCTCAAGAACGTGGACGTGGACATCCCGCGCGACGTGCTGGTGGTGTTCACCGGCGTGTCGGGGTCCGGGAAGTCGTCGCTGGCGTTCGGGACGCTGTACGCGGAGGCGCAGCGCCGCTACCTGGAGTCGGTGTCGCCGTACGCGCGGCGCCTCTTCCACCAGATGGCGGTGCCGGACGTGGACGCCATCGACGGCATCCCGCCCGCGGTGGCGCTCCAGCAGCAGCGCGGCGGCTCCACCACGCGCTCGTCGGTGGGGAGCGTGACCACGCTCTCCAACCTGCTGAGGATGCTGTACTCGCGCGCCGGCGACTACCCGCCGGGGCAGCCGCTGCTGTACGCGGAGTCGTTCTCGCCCAACACGCCGCAGGGCGCCTGCTCGCGCTGCCACGGGCTGGGGCGCGTGTACGAGGTCACCGAGCGCTCCATGGTGCCGGACGACTCGCTGACCATCCGCGAGCGGGCCGTGGCCGCGTGGCCGCCCGCGTGGCACGGCCAGAACCAGCGCGACATCCTGGTGACGATGGGCTACGACGTGGACCGCCCCTGGCGCGAGCTTCCCCAGGAGGAGCGCGACTGGATCCTGTTCACCGAGGAGCAGCCGGTGGTGCCGGTGTACGCGGGGCTCACGCCGGACGAGACGCGCGAGGCGCTGCGCCGCGGCCACGAGCCCAGCTACATGGGCACCTTCACCAGCGCGCGCCGCTACGTGCTCCACACATTCGCGAACACACAGAGCGCGACGATGAAGAAGCGCGTCGCGCAGTACATGCTGAGCACCGAGTGCCCGCTCTGCCACGGCCGCCGCCTGCGCCCCGAGCCGCTCTCCGTGAAGTTCGCGGGGCTGGACATCACGGAGCTCTCGCGCCTCCCGCTCGCCCGCTTGGCCGCCCTGGTCGCGCCGTACGCCGCCGGCCCGGGCCAGGAGGAAGACGGGCACCCGGAGAAGGCGCTGGTGGCGCAGCGTATCGCCGAAGACCTGGCGGGGCGGCTGGCGACCCTGCTGGACCTGGGGCTGGGCTACCTGTCGCTGGAGCGCAGCACGCCCACCCTGTCGCCGGGCGAGCTGCAGCGCCTGCGCCTGGCCACGCAGGTGCGCTCCAACCTGTTCGGCGTGGTGTACGTGCTGGACGAGCCCTCCGCCGGCCTGCACCCGGCCGACACCGAGTCGCTGCTGCGGGCGTTGGACGGCCTCAAGGCGGCGGGCAACTCGCTCTTCGTGGTGGAGCACGAGCTGGACGTGATCCGCCAGGCGGACTGGATCGTGGACGTGGGTCCGGCGGCGGGCGAGCAGGGCGGGGAGATCCTGTACAGCGGCCCCCCCGCCGGCCTGCGCCAGGTGGAGGCGTCGGCCACGCGCCGCTACCTGTTCGGCGACGAGCGGCTGCCGGCGCGCACCCCGCGCGAGCCCGCGGGGTGGCTGGTGCTGGAGGGGGTGACGCGCAACAACCTCCACGGGCTGGACGTGCGCTTTCCGCTGGGCGTGCTCACCACGGTGTGCGGCGTCTCCGGCTCCGGCAAGAGCAGCCTGGTGAGCCAGGCGCTGGTGGAGCTGGTGGCGGAGCGGCTGGGCCACGAGCTCCCCGCCGCGGAAGAGGAGGGGCCGGAGCTGGAGAGCGCGGCGCCCCTCCCGCTCGGCGGGCGCATCGCGGCGGGGATGGAGGCCATCCACCGCATGGTGCGCGTGGACCAGAAGCCCATCGGCCGCACGCCGCGCTCCAACCTCGCCACCTACACGGGGCTCTTCGACCACGTGCGCAGGCTCTTCGCCGCCACGCCCGAGGCCCGCGCGCGCCGCTACGACGCGGGCCGCTTCTCGTTCAACGTGGCCAAGGGGCGCTGCCCCACCTGCGAGGGCGAGGGCTTCGTGATGGTGGAGCTGCTCTTCCTCCCCAGCGTGTACGCGCCGTGCCCCACGTGCCACGGCGCGCGCTACGAAGCGCGCACGCTGGAGATCGAGTACCGCGGCCGCAACATCGCGCAGGTGCTGGGGATGACGGTGGACGCGGCGTGGGAGTTCTTTGCGGACGAGCCGCAGGTGCGCCGCCCGCTGCAGGTGCTGCGCGAGGTGGGGCTCGGCTACCTGCGCCTGGGCCAGCCCGCCACCGAGCTTTCCGGCGGCGAGGCGCAGCGCATCAAGCTCGCCTCCGAGCTCCAGCGCACCCAGCGCGGCCAGACCCTCTACATCCTGGACGAGCCCACCACCGGCCTCCACCCCTCCGACGTGGAGAAGCTGGTGGCGCAGCTCGACGGCCTGGTGGACGCCGGAAACACCGTCGTGGTGGTGGAGCACGACATGCGCGTCGCCGCCGGCAGCGACTGGGTGATCGACATCGGCCCCGGCGCCGGCGACGAGGGCGGCCGCGTCGTCGCCAGCGGCCCGCCCGCCGAAGTCGCGCGCTCCGCCGGCCGCACCGCGCCCTATCTGGCCCGCGCCGTCTAACACCGACTCCGCTGGAACCGGTGCGCCGCCGCCGCGGGGGGATAAATCCCCCCGCTGGAGGAACGGGAAGCCCGCTGAAGCGGGCTCGGTATCCGGACCCATGCGAGCCTGCTTCAGCAGGCTTCCCGTGGTTCCAGCCGGGGGTTTCAACCCCCGGCGATGCTTCCGTAAGCGCAGAAACACAGAGGCACAGAGATGAAGTCGTCTCTGTGCCTCTGTGTCTCTGTGTGAGCCCCCGCCGTTCAGGCGTCGAACTGTTCCCGTAGCTGCAGCGCCAGGTCCAGCGCGAGCATGCGCGCGTGGTCGGGCTCCACTGGCAGGAACCAGCCGGGCGCCTGCACGGCCGCCCTCATCTCCCCGCACTCGGCGCGCAGGCCGCCCTCATCGTACTCCACGGCGGGGGTGCACGGCAGGTCCTTGAGGAGCGGGTGCGGGTGCATCAGCGCCGCCACCAGCAGCCCCGTGCGGTCCCAGTGCGGCCGCAGCCCGCCCGCCGCCGTCTGCAGCCGTGTGCGCAGGGCTCCGCGGTCCGTGCCATCTTCGCGCGACCAGCGGGCCACCTCGGCACCCATGCGCGCCACCATCCCGATCGCCTGGTAGCCGGGCAGCCCCAGCGCGTTCCTGGCGTAGCGCAGCGCCCTGGTCTCGGCCGCCTCCAGCGCCTTGAAGATGGGGCTGTACTGGTCCGAGTCGTGGCGCATGGGCGCCACCCGGCCGGACTGCGGGACGTGCGACAGGAAGACCTCGTAGAAAACTTCGGCGGGAGTCGGGGCGGAGTGTCCCATGGCGGGTGTACGGCTGGAGGCGCGAAACGGGCGGGGGGAAATGAACAGTGTGGGACAACCGCCGCAATGCGCAAGTGCAAGGGCACGAATGCGCCTTACTTTGCGCGAGCAGATGGACCCTCCGGTTCCCGGCGGATTCGGTCCCCCTCGTTCTTCTCTCTGTGCCTCTGTGCCTCTGTGTGAGATCGCCGTTTCTCTGCGTGCACGCCGACCTATGAGGCTGGCCCGGAACTCGCGCTCGCACCGGCGCGCGCCTGGGTTCGCGTGTTCCCCACATCGAGGCGAGTGGATGGCGTTTCCCGGGCTCCGAGGACTCCGGCTGCGGACGGTCGCGGCCGAGACGTACGCGGGCTTCATGCGCGACGACATGCCCACGTACGCCGCCGCCGTGGCGTACCAGGCGCTGTACGCGCTCTTCCCCTTCGGCATCTTCCTGCTCGCCTACTTCAGCTTCCTGGAGCAGCCGCAGCTCTTCGAATGGCTGCTGACGCAGGGCCGCGCCTTTCTGCCGCGCGACGCGTACGCGCAGGTGGAAAAGGTGGTGGGCGAGATCCGCGGGCAGCGCCAGGCGGGCCTGCTCTCGCTGGGCATCCTCACCACGCTGTGGATCGCGTCCGGCGGGGTGAGGTCGGTGATGAACGCGCTCAACAAGGCGTACGAGGTGTGCGAGGGGCGCGCGTGGTGGAAGGTGTACCTGTACTCGTTCGGGTACACCCTCGCCTCCGGCACGCTGGTGGTGGTGGCCACGGGGCTGATGGTGTTCGGCCCGCGCGCTACCCACTGGGTGCTGAGGCAGATGGACGCCGCGCCGGTGGTGCACGACGCCATCTCGCTGCTGCGGGTGCCGCTTGCCATCGGCGGGGCGGTGGCGGGCGTCTTCCTGGTGTACCTGGCGATGCCCAACGTCAAGCAGCGCGTGGCGCTCATCCTCCCCGGCGCGGTGCTCACCGTGGCGCTGTGGGGCCTGGTGTCGCTCGGCTTCCGCTGGTACGTGGAGAACCTGGGCCGGTTCAGCGTCACCTACGGCAGCGTGGGCGCCGTCATCGTGCTCCTCACCTACTTCTATCTCTCCTCCATGATCCTCCTGCTGGGCGGCGAGCTCAACGCCGCCATCCAGCGCGCCCGCCCCCGCCACGGCGACGCCGAGCCCAAGGAGCTGCCGGTGGACGATTAGCTGTTCTCCGTGCCTCTGTGCCTCTGTGTGAGGTCACCCCACGCGGAACCACCGGTACCCGTACCCGTCCACCAGGATCTTGTGGGTACCGCCCGCGCCGGCGCGGCTGGACTCTTCTGCGATCAGGTCGGTGAGCAGGTCGCCGCCGGGGCGCAGGCGCAGCTCGTGCGCGCGGTCCGTGAAGTTGTGGATCACCACCACGGAGCGGCCTCGCCAGTCGTAGCGCAGGGCTAGGATGCCGGGGGTGCCGGTGCGCAGCAGCGTCCACTCGCCCCAGCCGATCTCGGGGCACTGCTTGCGCAGGCGGATCATGCGCATGTGCCAGCGCAGCAGCGAGCCCGGGTCGCGCTGCTGGGCCTCTACGTTGACGTGCGGGTAGCCGTAGGGGCCGTCGGCCAGCACGGGGTGCACCGTCCTGGCGGCGGTGGAGAAGCCGCCCTGCGCCTCGCCCGACCACTGCATGGGGGTGCGCACGGCGTCGCGCTCCGGCAGGCGCAGGTCGTCGCCCATGCCGATCTCGTCGCCGTAGCGGATCACCGGGGTGCCGGGGAGGGAGAACATCAGGCTGTTGGCCAGCTCCACGCGCCGCGGGTCGCCCAGCATGGGACCCAGCCGGCGGCGGATGCCGCGGCCGTACAGGCGCATCTCCTCCTCCGGCGCGAACGCGGCGAACACGGCCTCGCGCTGCTCCTCGGTGAGGCGCCCCAGGTCCAGCTCGTCGTGGTTGCGGAGGAAGTGGGCCCACTGGCTGGCGTGCGGAAGCTGCCGCGTGGCGCGCAGCGAGTCGGCCAGCGGGCCCGTGTCGCCGGTTGCCAGGGCCAAAAAGAGGTGCTGGTTGACCCAGAAGTTGAACATCATCTGCAGCCCGCCGCCCTCCGCCCCAAAGAACTTGCGGTGCTCCGGCGGCTCCACGTTGGCCTCCCCCAGCAGCACCGAGTCGCCGCGGCGCCACTGGGCGAAGCGGCGCATCTCGAACAGGTAGTCGAAGTTGAGCGTGGCCTTGGCGGGGCCGGGGGCGGCGTTCTCCAGGATGAACGGCACCGCGTCCACCCGGAAGCCGTCCACGCCCAGCTCCAGCCAGAAGCCCATGATGCGGCGGATCTCGGCGCGCACCTCCGGGTTCTGCACGTTGAGGTCGGGCTGGTGGGGGTAGAAGCGGTGGAAGTAGTACTCGCCCGCCACCGGGTCGCGCGTCCAGGTGGACTTCTGCACCCCGGGAAACACCATCCCCTCGTCCCAGTCCGAGGGGCGCTTCTTGGACCACACGTAGTAGTCGCGGTAGCGGGACTCGGGGTCGCGCCGCGCCTCCTGGAACCAGCGGTGCTGGTCCGAGGTGTGGTTGGCCACCAGGTCGATCACCACCTTGATGCCGCGCTTGCGGGCCTGGTGCATGAACTCCACGAAGTCGCCGCCCGAGCCGTGGCGCGGGTCCACTCCGTAGAAGTCCGAGATGTCGTACCCGTTGTCGCGGTTGGGCGAGGGCTGGAACGGGGCCAGCCAGAGCGTCCCCACGCCCAGCGCGTCCAGGTAGTCAAGCCGCCGCACGAGCCCGGCGAAGTCGCCCACGCCGTCGCCGTCGGAGTCCTGGAAGGTCTCCAGGTCCAGGCTGTAGACGACGGTGTTCCGGTACCAGAGGTCTTCGATCATGCCGCCGCGGCGCGCAGTTCGCGTGCCGGGAACGGCGGGCCTCACACGGAGGCACGGAGGCACAGGGATTACTTCGGCGAACGGGTGAGGGTATGGACGAGCTCTGGTGGCAGCGGGGGGTGATCTACCAGGTGTACCCGCGCTCCTTCATGGACAGCGGCGGCGACGGCGTGGGGGATCTGCCGGGGATCACCTCGCGGCTCGGCTACCTGGAGTGGCTGGGGGTGGATGCCGTGTGGATCTCGCCCATCTACCCGTCGCCCATGAAGGACTTCGGATACGACGTGGCGGACTATACGGGGGTCCATCCCCTCTTCGGGACGCTGGATGACTTCGACCGGCTGCTGGAGGAGGCGCACGGGCGGGGGCTGAAGGTGATCCTGGACTTCGTGCCCAACCACTCGTCGGACCAGCACCCCTGGTTCGCGCAGTCGCGGTCTTCGCGCGAGGACCCGAAGCGAGACTGGTACATCTGGAGGGACCCCGCGCCGAACGGCGGGCCGCCCAACAACTGGCTGTCGTGCTTCGGCGGGAGCGCGTGGGAGCTCGACGCGCGCACCGGGCAGTACTACTACCACGCCTTTCTCCCGGAGCAGCCGGACCTCAACTGGCGCAACCCGGAAGTGGTGGACGCGATGCTGGACGTGCTCCGCTTCTGGCTGGACCGTGGCGTGGACGGCTTCCGCGTGGACGTGATCTGGCACCTGATCAAGGACGACGAGTTCCGCGACAACCCGCGCAACCCGGAGTGGAGCGAGGGGATGGACCCCTTCCAGTCCCTCGTCCCCGAGCAGACCACCGACCGCCCCGAGGTGCACGAGGTGATCGCCCGCATGCGCCGCCTCTTCGACGGGTACCCGGAACGCGTGCTGATCGGCGAGATCTACCTGCCACTGGAGCGGCTGGTGGCGTACTACGGGGAGGATCTCACCGGCGCGCACCTCCCCTTCAACTTCCAGCTCGTGCAGGCGAAGTGGGACGCGCGACACATCGCCCGCATGGTGGCGGAGTACGAGGCGGCGCTCCCGGCGGGCGGCTGGCCCAACTGGGTGCTGGGCAACCACGACCAGCACCGCATCGCGACGCGCGTGGGGCCGGCGCAGGCGCGGGTGGCGGCCATGCTCCTCCTCACCCTGCGCGGCACCCCCACCCTCTACTACGGCGACGAGATCGGGATGCGCGACGTGCCCATCCCCCCCGAGCGGGTGCAGGACCCGTTCGAGAAGAACGTCCCCGGGATGGGGCTGGGGCGCGACCCGGAGCGCACCCCCATGCAGTGGAGCGCGGAGCCCGGCGCCGGCTTCACCACGGGCGAGCCCTGGCTCCCCCTGGCGGACGACTTCGACCGGGTGAACGTGGAGGCGGCGCGCGACGACCCCCACTCCATCCTCACCCTGTACCAGCGCCTCCTGAAGCTGCGCCGCGCCGAGGCCGCGCTGGCCACCGGCGCCTTCACGCCCGTGGAAGCCGAGGGCGACCTCCTGGCCTACCTCCGCGGGGGCGAGTTCCTGGTGGTCCTCAACCTGGGCCCCCGCGCCCACCTCTTCCGCTGCCCACCGCAGGCACGCGGCGCGTCGGTCATCCTCTCCACCCACCTGGACCGCGACGGCGAGAGCGCCGCCGGCGACCTGCACCTGCGCGGCGACGAGGGCATCATCCTCCGCCTCGCGAGCGCCTGAGGCCCCGGCCTCTCCGTGTCTCCGTGCCTCTGTGTGAGCCCGTTCTTCCTGTGCCGTACCCGGAGCGCTTCTTGCGCGCCCCCCGGACCATGAAGAGCCTCGCACGATGAACGACCCGGGAAGCACGGCGCACCGGCTGCTGGAGGAGCAGGCCGCGCGCCTGCACGCGGAGGCCGCGCGGCAGCGGGAGGCGTTCCTGGCCGAGGCGGGAGAGATCCTGGCCGGCTCGCTGGACTACGAGACCACGCTGGCCAGCGTCGCGCGCCTGGCTGTGCCGCGCGTGGCGGACTCGTGCATCGTGTTCCTGGCGGACGAGGACGGGCAGGTGCGCCGCCTGGCCGCCGCGCACCTCGACCCCGAGCGCGAGGCGGTCCTGTGCGCCTCGCTGGACCGCCGTCCGGTCGCGCCGGGCGCGCTGCCGGGGCCCGTGGCGCGGGCGCTGCGCACCGGCGTGCCCGAGCTGCTCCCCGAGGTGGCGCCGGGCGACGCGGAGACGGGGGCGTCGCTGATGGTGGTGCCCCTCCGCACGCAGGGGCGCACGCTGGGGGCGCTGTGCCTGGGGTGGGACGAGGCCGGCAGCTACTCGCCCGACGCGGTGTGGCTGGCGCGCAAGCTGGCGGACCGCGCCGCGCTGGCCGTGGAGAACGCGCGGCTCCACCGCGAGGCGCAGCGCGCCAGCGAGGTGAAGTCCGAGTTCCTGGCGGCCATGTCGCACGAGTTCCGCACCCCGCTCACGGCCATCCTGGCGTACGCGGAGCTGCTCGTGTCCGGCATCCCCGAGCCCATCGCGCCCGCGCCGCGGGGGCACGCGGAGCGCATCCTTACGGCGGCGCAGCACCTCACCCACCTGGTGGAGCAGGTGCTCACCCTGTCGCGCATCGAGGCGGAGCGCGACGAGGTGAAGCTGGAGCCCGTGGAGCTGGCGTCGCTTGCCCGCGAGACGGCCGCGCTCATCGAGCCGCTGGCGCGCCAGAAGGGGCTGGAGTTCCGCGTGGAGGTGCCGGCGGGGGGCGCCACGGCGGAGACGGACGCCAACAAGGTGCGCCAGGTGCTCATCAACGTGCTGGGCAACGCCGTCAAGTTCACCTCCCACGGCGAGGTGCGCCTGGCGCTGCGCACGGCCGGCGGCCGCGTCACCTGGGAGGTGAGCGACACGGGGCGCGGCATCGCGGCCGACGAGCTGGAGCGCATCTGGGAGCCGTTCTGGCAGGGCGACCGGGCGGGCGTCCGGTGCGGGCCGGGCACGGGGCTGGGGCTGGGCATCACGAAGCGGCTGGTGGGCAACCTGGGCGGCGAGATCCGCGCGCGCAGCGAGCCGGGGCGGGGGAGCGTGTTCACGGTGGAGCTGGATGCGGCGCGCGGCGGGCGCCCGCTGCCTGACCATGGGAGACGGGAATGAGCGAAGCGACGGGGCGGGTCACGAAGGCGCCGCAGGTGCCCACCGGGGTGCCGGGGCTGGACCGGCTTCTGAACGGCGGATTGCGCGAGGGCGGGCTCCACGTGGTGCTGGGCGGCCCCGGGATGGGGAAGAGCATCCTGGCCCACCAGATCGGCTCCACCATCGTGCGCGCGGGGGGCAAGGTCATCTACCTCACGGCGCTGGTGGAGACGCACCAGACGCTGATCGCGCAGGCGCGCACCTTTCCCTTCTTCGATCCCAGCTCCGTGCCCGGCTCGTTCTACTACGCCAGCCTGTACCCGGCGCTGGCCCGCGGCGGTTTGGCCGCGGCGCGCGAGGAGGTGGGGCGGCTGGTGGCCACGCACGGGCCCTCGCTGGTGATCCTGGACGGCGTCCACGCCCTCAAGGTGGCCTCCGAGCGGCCGATGGACTACCAGCAGTTCATCTACGAGCTGGAGGCGCAGGCGGGCGTCACGGGAATGACCACGCTCCTCCTGGCCCACCCGCCCGTGGGCGGCATCGCCGCGGACCCCACCTTCACCATCGCCGACGCCATCCTGGAGATGAGCGTGGAAGAGGTGAGGATGCGGCAGGTGAGGATGTTCTCGGTGGCCAAGCTGCGCGGCGTGGCCCACGTGGGCGGGCGCCACACCTTCAGCATCGACCCCGAGGGCATCCACATCTACCCCCGCATCGAGTCGCTGGCCGAGCACATGGAGAGGCACGTCGCCGGGAGCGCGCCGGAGTGGGAGGCGGAGGAGGGGATCGACGGGGGAATCAAGGGGCTGAAGGAGCTGCTGGGCGGCGGGCTGGACCGCGACACCACCACGCTCATCGTGGGCACCCCCGGCTCGGGGAAGACGCTGGCCGGCCTCGCCTTCATCGCGGCGGGCGCGCGGGAGGGCGAGCCGGGGCTGTTCGTGGGCTACCACGAGACGCCGGAGGTGCTGATCCGCAAGGGCGAGGGCGTGGGCCTCCCCGTGCGCCGCGGGCTGGCCGAGGGCAACATCCACATCTACTGGCGCGCCCCCACCGAGCTGCTGGCCGACCGCGAGCTCGAGCGCATCCTGGCGCTGGTGGACGAGCACGGCATCCGCCGCGTGGTGATCGACGCGCTGGAGGACCTGCGGCAGGCGGTGATCCCCCGCGAGCGCGAGCTGTTCGTGCTGGCCGCGCTCACCAACCTGCTGCGCGAGCGGGGCGTGACCACGGTGGTGATGCACGACCTGCAGCGCATCGCCGGGGGCAGCTTCGAGATGCCGATGGTGGAGCTCTCGGCCATCATGGACAACGCCCTGCACATGCGCTACGTGGAAGACCGCGGCGAGATGAAGCGCCTCATCACCGTCCTCAAGCTTCGCGCGCGGCAGCACGACCACTCGCTGCGCGAGTTCATCATCACGGACAAGGGCCTCAGCGTGGGCAAGCCGTTCTCCAAGGCCGAGACGGCGCTCACCGGGCAGGCGCACGCGGGATGAGCACGGAGATGCGGCCGCCCCGCGTCCTGGTGGCGGACGACGAGCCGGCGATCACGGCGCTCGTCGCCGAGATGCTCCGCTACGCCGGCTTCCAGGTGGTGCAGGCGGGCGGCGGCACCGAAGCCATCTCGCTCGCCCGCCAGGACCGCCCGGACGTCATCCTCCTCGACGTGATGATGCCGGACCTGGATGGCCGCGACGCCTGCAAGGTGCTCAAGATGGACCAGGCGCTCGGCGACGTCCCCGTCATCCTCTTCAGCTCCGCCGACGAGCGCGACGTCCACTGGGCCGGCGCCGGCGCCAACGGCTTCCTCCAGAAGCCCTTCAGCATCCGCTCCCTCCCCGACCTCGTCCGCGGCTACCTCACGAACGGTGGTCGAGAGAAGTGATACCCGTTCCCAGTGTGCATTCTGACAAACGGCGGGCTCACACAGAGGCGCAGAGACACAGAGAGGATTCCGTTCTGTGTCTCTGTGCCTCCGTGTGAGTCCTGGGTGCTTCCGCCCTACCCCTGCCCGAAGATGCCCGACGAGTCGTTGTGGGACCGCATCCACCGCCTGATGGCCCGCCTCTCGGACGAGCTGGACGAGGCGGCGCCGCGCGGGGCGGCGGACGAGCGTGAGCTGGCCGAGCGCGTCCGGCGCGAGCTTCGGCGCTACGAGGAGCACCGCCACCGCCTGAGCCCGCCGGACCGCGAGCGGCTGCTGGAGTTCGTGGTGGACGACCTGGTGGGGCTCGCCCGCGCCTACGCGCCGGCCGTGCACCCGGAGGCGCCCGAGGGGGACGCGGCGGATGCGTCGCGCGCGTTCCGGCTGCTGGTGGACGCGGGGGCCGTGCTCGCGGGGTCGCTGGAGTACGAGGCCGCGCTCGACCGCATGGCGCGCCTGTGCGTCGCCTGGCTGGCGGACGCGTGCGGCGTGCACCTGGTGGACAGCGCGCGGGTGGTGAGGCGGGCGGCGGCGGTGGGGCGGGGGCGGGAGTCGCTGGCCGGGCTGGGCGCCGAGCCGCTGGACCCCGAGCACCCGCATCACCCCATCGCGCTGGCGCTGCGCACGGGCCAGACGGTGAACGTCACCGAGGTCACCCCGGAGTACGTGCGCCGCGTGGGCCCGGACCCGCTCACGCGCCAGGCGCTCCAGCTCCGCGCCGTGCTCGTGGTGCCGCTCTCCGCGCGGGGGCAGCTCCTGGGCGCCCTCACCTTCGTGAGGACGCGCGGCGGCCGCCCCTTCGCGGGCGACGAGATCGTGCTGGCCGAGGAGCTGGCGCGCCGCGCCTCGCTGGCCGTGGAGCACGCGCAGCTTCGCGACGAGGCGGAGCGCGCGAGCCGGGCCCGCTCCGAGTTCGTGGGCTCCATCTCCCACGAGTTCCGCACCCCGCTGATGACGGTGATGGCCTTCGCGCACCTCCTCCAGGAAGGGATCCCCGTCGCCATCCCCGCGGCGGCGCGGGGGCACGTGGAGCGCATCCTTGCCGCGGTGGGCCACCTGGACCGGCTGGTGGAGGAGTCGCTCAGCTACCGCCGGGCCGAGGCGGGGTGGGAGACGGTGCAGCCGGAGAGCGTGGAGCTGGGCGGGCTGGCGCGGGAGAGCGCCGCGCTCGTGGAGCCGCTGGCGCGGCAGAAGGGGCTGGAGCTGGAGGTGGAGGTCGCCCCCGGCCCCGCCACGGCGCGCACGGACCCGGACAAGGTGCGCCAGATCCTCTTCAACCTGCTGGGCAACGCCGTCAAGTTCACCGACCACGGCGGCATCCGCCTCACCCTCCGCGCCGAGCGCGGCCACGCCGTCTTCGAGATCTCGGACACGGGCATCGGCCTCGCCCCCGAGCACCTGGAGACCGCCTTCGAGCCCTTCTGGCAGGCCGACCCCGGCGACGTGGAGCGGGGCCCCGGCATCGGCCTGGGCCTCCCCCTCGTCCGCCGCCTCACCTGGATGCTGGGCGGCGAGGTGCGCGTGGCCAGCGAGCCCCACGGCGGAAGCACCTTCCGCGTCACCATCCCGCTGGGGTGAAGGCCGGGCGCTTCCCTGTGCCCGCCGCGGGCGACTGAAGTCGCTGCAACGACCACACGAAGTCCCCCTGCGGGGACTACACACCTTCCGCTGATACTGGAAGACCAGTCCGCGGAGGCGGACTTCGTGCTGTCGTTGCCGCGAGTTCACTCGCCAGGCCCTCGCGCGGACCAAACTCTCGGCCCGAACAGAAACCCTGTAGTCCCCGCAGGGGGACTTCGTGTAGTCGTTGCAGCGGTTTCAACCGCCCGCAACCTGCGGGACGCGGTTGTCGCTCAGTCGGGGATCGGCTAGGTTGCGCGCCCGCAGAGGTCAACGCGCCCCTACCCCGGAGTACGTCCACGTGAAGGCTTTTCGGATCGCAGCGCTCGGTCTGTTCGTCACCGCGCTCGCCACTCCCGTGGCGGCGCAGCGCGACACGGCTCCCGCCGTTCGCCGCGCCAGTGCGCCCCGTGCGGGCGAGGACCCGGAGTACGCCAGGCGGATGGGGTGGCCGGTGGAGAGCCCGCGCGCCCTTCCCGGCGCGCTGCTGCCGTCCAAGCGCATCGTGTGCTACTACGGCAACCCCGCCTCGCGCCGCATGGGCATCCTGGGCGAGCTGCCCAAGGCGGAGATGCTGCGGCGCCTGCGCGGCGAGGTGTCGCGCTGGAACCAGGCCGACCCGGCGCACCCCGCGATGCCCTGCCTGCACCTGGTCGCCACGGTCGCGCAGGCGGACCGCGGCACGTCGGGGCACTACCGGGCCATCGTCCGCGACTCCACCGTACGTATGGTGCACGGGTGGGCTCGCGAGGTGAACGGCGTATTCTTTGTGGATCTGCAGATCGGCACGGACAACCTGCGCAACATCCTGCCGCGCTTCGAGTGGATCCTGCGTGAGCGGGACGTGCACCTGGGGCTGGACCCGGAGTTCTCCATGAAGACGGGCGCGCGCCCCGGCACGCGCATCGGCACCATGAGCGCCGCGGACATAAACTACGCCACCGAGTACCTGGCAGGCCTGGTGCGCAAGTACAACCTGCCGCCGAAAGTGGTCGTCGTGCACCGCTTCACGCAGGCCATGGTCACCAATGCCTCCTCCATCCGCCTGCGCCCCGAAACGCAGGTGGTGATCGACATGGACGGCTGGGGTCCCCCGCAGCTCAAGCGCGACTCGTACAAGGCGTACGTGGTGCGCGAGCCGGTGCAGTACGCGGGCTTCAAGCTGTTCTACAAGAACGACACGAAGGCCGGCCACCCGCTGATGTCCCCGCGCGACCTGCTGCGCCTGGAGCCGAAGCCGCTGTACATCCAGTACCAGTAACGGCGGGCCTCACACAGAGGCACAGAGAGAACCTTTTTCTCCGTGTCTCTGTGCCTCTGTGTGAGCCCTGTAGTCAACCACCTCCGCACACCACCCGCATGCCCGCCCTCACCCGCTCCGCGCGGCTGGACCGCCTCCCCTTCACCCCGCTCCACCGCCGGCTGCTGGTGATCGCCGGCGCGGGGTGGGCGATGGACGCGATGGACGTGGGGCTGATCTCGTTCATCATGGCCTCGCTGGCGCAGCAGTGGACGCTGACGCCCGCCACGGTGGCGTGGATCGGCTCGGTGGGGTTCATCGGGATGGCGCTGGGGGCCAGCCTGGGGGGGAGCGTCGCGGACCGGGTGGGGCGCCGCTTCGTGTTCGCGGCCACGCTGCTCATCTACGGATTGGCCACGGGCGCGGCCGCGTTCTCGTGGAGCGTGGCGTCGCTCCTCGCCTTCCGCTTCCTGATCGGCTTCGGGCTGGGGGCGGAGCTCCCGGTGGCGTCCACGCTGGTGAGCGAGTTCGCGCCGGCGCGCATCCGCGGGCGGGTGGTGGTGCTGCTGGAGGCGTTCTGGGCGGTGGGGTGGATCCTGGCGGCGCTCATCGGCACCTACGTGATCCCGCTCTCGGACAACGGGTGGCGGTGGGCGTTCGCGCTGGGCGCGCTCCCGGCCCTCTACTCCGGCGTGGTCCGCTCCGCCCTCCCCGAATCGGTGAGGTTCCTGGAGAGCAAGGGCCGCGCGGCCGAGGCCGAGGAGATTGTCCGCCGCTTCGAGGCGCAGGCCGGCGTGGCGGCTCCCGCCGAGGCGGCGCCCGAAGCTCCGCCCGCACCCGCCGCGCGCGTGGGGCTGGCGGAGCTGTGGCGCGGGCCGCTGGCGCGGCGCACGCTGGCGCTGTGGATGGTGTGGTTCGGGATCAACTTCGCCTACTACGGCGCCTTCATCTGGATGCCCTCGCTCCTCACGGCGCGGGGCTTCTCGCTGGTGAAGTCGTTCCAGTTCACCCTCATCATCACCCTGGCGCAGCTCCCGGGCTACGCCGTGTCCGCCTACCTGATCGAGAAGTGGGGACGCCGCCCCACGCTGGCCGCATTCCTGGCGGGCTCGGCGGGCGCTGCGCTCCTCTTCGGCATGGCGGATTCGCGCGGAACCATCCTCTTCGCGGGATGCCTCCTCTCGTTCTTCAACCTGGGCGCGTGGGGCGCGGTCTACGCCGCCACGCCGGAGGTGTACCCCACCGCCGTGCGCGCCACGGGAGCGGGGTGGGCCGCCGGCTTCGGCCGCATCGCCTCCATCCTGGCCCCCCTCGCCGTCCCCCCGCTCCTGGCCGCCGGCGGCTCGCCGGCGGTTTTCGGCACCTTCGCCGCCTTCTTCGGCCTCGCCATCGCCGGCTCGCTGATGCTCCCCGAGTGGCGCGGCCGCAACCTGGACGACGTCAGCCCCGCTGCAGCGGCTTCTTGAAGTTGCGGAAGACGGCGCGCACGAACTCCTCGCCGTCGCGGCCGTTCTGGTAGATGGCGTGCAGGAAGGAGAGCACGCGCGCCGCGGGCCCCCCGAACTCCCACTCCACCTCCTCGAACCGGCACCCGGTCAGCGACATCTCGGTCGTCCCGCTGAACACCATCACGCAGCGCCGAAAGGTGCAGTTGACGAAGGTGTGCCCGTCCAGCTCCACCGTCTCGTTCTGGAAAGTCTGCTTCTCGAAGGTCATCAGTCCGTCCTGGATGCGTGATTGCTCGCGGATTCGCCAACAGAGTAACACCGGGCGTACGCCCACGGAAAGCTCCTCTCTGTGTCTCCGTGCCTCTGTGTGAGGCGCCGTTCCGCGGCACATCGCCGCGCCGAAAGTGTACGATTGTCGGGATTTCTACGGGTCCACCACGGGCGGTCTTCATGGGACGAATTCGGGTGATGGACGATGCGCTCGCCACGCTGATCGCGGCGGGCGAGGTGGTCGCGGGGCCTTCGTCGGTGGTCAAGGAGCTGGTGGACAACGCGCTCGACGCGGGCGCCTCGTCCATCTCCGTATCCATCGAAGAGGGCGGCCTGCGCTCCATTCGCGTCGCTGACGACGGGGCGGGGATGGACGAGGAGGACGCGCGGCTCTGCCTCACGCGCCACGCCAGCAGCAAGGTGGTGGAGGCGGAGGACCTGTGGCGCATCCGCACCATGGGCTTCCGCGGCGAGGCGCTGGCGGCCGTCCTGGCCGTATCGCACCTGCGCATCGAGACCCGCCGCGCGGACGACGAATCCGGCACGCTGGTCCGCGCCGCGGGCGGCACGGTGGAGGAGGTGCGCCCCGCCGCGCGCCGCCCCGGCACGACCATCGAAGTCCTCAACCTCTTCTACAACACCCCCGCGCGCCGCGCCTTCGTGGACTCCGCCCGCGCCGAGGCCGCGCGCGTGGTGCACGCCGTGGTGCAGCTCGCCGTGGCGCGCCCCGACGTGCGCTTCACACTGCGCAGCGACGACCGCGAGCTCCTGGACCTCCCCGCCGTGGAGGAGCTGCTGGAGCGCGTGCGTCAGGCGCACGGCGACGCCTTCGCGGACTCGCTCCTCCCGCTGATGGGCGAGCGGGGCGACGTGATCGTGTCCGGCTACGTAACGCGTCCCTCGGCGGCCGTGCGCCGCCCGCGCCGCAACACCTTCCTGGTGAACGGGCGCCCCTTCGAGAGCCCCGAGCTGCGCCGCGTGCTGGCCAACGAGCTCGCGGGGATCATCCCGCGCGGCCAGCATCCCGAGGCCATCGTCAGCATCGACCTCCCCGTGGGCGACGTGGACGTCAACGTCAGCCCGGACAAGTCCACCATCCGCTTCCGCCGCGCGGGGCAGGTGTGGGCCGCCGTCACCGACGCGCTCCGCTACGCCCTGGGCGAGCGCGAGGCCGTCGCCGGCTTCGCTGCGCCGCCTCCCCGCGCGCCTGAGCCCGCGGTGCAGGCCACGCTGGATGTACCCACGCCGCGCGCCGCGCCCTCCGCGGAAGCCGCCGCGCGCCGCCTGGAAGCCGCCCTCGCACCGGACCCTCCCGCGCCGCCCGCGGATTCCGGCTACCGCTACCCGCTGGCCGGCGAGCTGACGGCCCGCCCCGCCTCGGTGCGCGAGCGGCCCGCCCCGGACGCGCCACGCCACGGCCTCCCCGAGAACCCGGCGTCGCTCATCCAGGTGGGCAACGTCTTCCTGGTCTGCTCGGCGGACGACGGGATGTTCGTCGTGGACCAGCACTCGGCCCACGAGCGCGTCAACTACGAGCGCCTCCGCGAGCGCTACGAGCGCGACGGCCGCAACACCGAGGTTCAGCCCCTCCTCTTCCCGGAGACGCTGAAGCTCTCCGCCGACCGCGCGGCGCTCCTCGAAGAGATGAAGCCGTACCTGGAGCGCATGGGCTTCGAGCTGGCCCCCGCCGGGCGCGGCGAGATGTGGGTGCACGCCGTCCCCGCCGCCCTGGGCGAAGCGGCGCCGGCCGCCGCCATCGACAAGCTGGCGGATGCCTACCTCACCGTCCGCTCCACCGGCGTGCGCTCCGACGACGCGGCGGAGGGCATCTCCCCGGCCGAGGACCGCCTCCTCAAGACGATCTCCTGCCACGCCGCCATCAAAGCGGGCAAGCCCCTCTCGGACAAGGAGATCCGCGCCCTGTGGAAGGACCTCGTGCGCGTGGACCTCGCCGTCCACGACGTCCACGGCCGCCCCGCGGTACTGTTCATCCCCATAAACGAGCTGGCGCGGCGCATGAGCCGCGGCCTCTCGTGACCCGAGAGCTTCTCTCTGTGTCTCTGTGCCTCTGTGTGAGATGACGACTCCCGGCGACAGCGTGCAGAAGCAGTGGATGCGCGCCCGTGCGCAGCACCCGGACGCCGTGGTGCTGATCCGCGTGGGCGACTTCTACGAGCTCTTCGGCCCCGATTCCGAGATCGGCGTGCGCGTGCTCGGCCTCACCCTCACCGCCAAGCGCGGCGCGGGCGCCCTCCCCATGGCCGGCATCCCCGCCCGCTCCCGCGACGAGTACGTGGAGAGGCTGGTGCGCGAGGGGTACCGCGTGGCCATCTGCGAGCAGATGGAAGCGGCCGATGACAGCAAGGGCGTGGTTCCGCGCGAAGTCGTGGAGGTCGTCACCCCCGGCGTGGTCATGGCCGACAGCCTCCTCGCCGGCCGCCGCAACCACTTCCTCGCCGCGCTCGCGGAAGATGCGTCCGGCAATCTCGCCCTCGCCGCCGCGGACGTGACCACGGGCGAGCTGGTCGTGACCCCCGCCACCCCCGATACGGTGGAGTCCGAGCTGGCCCGCTTCGAGCCCGCCGAGCTCCTTCTGCCCGTCGGCTGGGGCGAGCGTGCGGTGCCCGGCGCGGAACGGACGCGCGTGACCCGCCGTCCGGACGTCGCGTTCGACCCTCGCTTCGGCCGTGACGAGCTGTGCAACCACTACGGCGTACAGTCGCTGGACGGCTTCGGGTTGGGGGATGAGGATGGCGCGGCCGTCGGGTCGCTGGGTGCGCTCCTCTCGTACCTGCGCGAGGTGCGCCCGGCCGGCACGCGCCACCTGCGCCCGCCGCGCCTGGAGAGCGCGGGCGAGGCGATGGCGCTGGACGAGATGACGCGGCGCAACCTGGAGCTGGTGGAGCCCGTGCGCGCCGACCCCGGCGCCCGCCCCGGCGAAGGGACGCTGCTGGACGTGATCGACGAGACGCTCACGCCCATGGGCGCGCGCCTGCTGCGCGGCTGGATCCTGCGCCCGCTCCTTTCGCTGCCGCGCATCCACGCCCGCCAGGAGGCCATCGCGGGCTTCGTGGACGACGGCGCGCTGCGCGACCGCATCCGCGCGGAGCTGGCGGGGGTGCGCGACCTGGAGCGCGCGGCGGGCAAGCTGGGCGCCGGCCGCATCACCCCGCGCGAGCTGCGGGCGCTCGCGGGCTCCCTCGCGCACCTCCCCCGCCTGCGCGCCGTGCTGGCCGAGTCCGAGACGGACTCCCTCCAGAAGCTCCTGCGCACCCTCGATCCGCTGGAGGACATCCGTGAGCGCATCGACGCCGCCGTCGCGGACGAGCCGGCCAACGGCTTCGCGGACGGCGAGGTGGTGATCCGCGACGGCTTCGACGCGGAGCTGGACGAGCTGCGCGCCCTGCGCAGCGGCGCCACGGAGTGGATGGCGCACTTCCAGGTCAGCGAGCGCGACCGCACGGGCGTCCGCCAGCTCAAAGTGGGCTACAACCGCGTCTTCGGATACTTCCTGGAGCTCCCCAAGTCCGAGACCGGCCGCGCCCCGGCCGAGTACGAGCGCCGCCAGACCCTTTCCACCGGCGAGCGCTACACCACGCCGGAGCTCAAGGAGCGCGAAGCCCGCATCCTGGACGCGGAGGAGCGCATGGCCTCCCTGCAGCAGCGCGCCTTCGAGGAGCTGCGCCGCGCGCTCGCCACGCAGGTCAAGCGCGTGCAGGACGCTGCCTTGCGCGTCGCCACGCTGGACGCGCTGGCGGGGCTGGCCGAGTGCGCGGTGCGCCGCGGCTACACCCGTCCGGAGGTGGACTCCGGCTACCGCCTGGAGATCCGCGCCGGCCGCCACCCCGTCGTGGAAACGATGATGCCGGACGACCGGTACATCCCCAACGACGTGGTGCTGGACGAGGACTCGCGCATCGTGGTGCTCACCGGCCCCAACATGGGCGGCAAGTCCACGCTGCTGCGCCAGGTGGGCCTCATCCAGCTCCTGGCGCAGGTGGGCGCGTTCGTGCCCGCGGACCATGCGCGCGTGGGCGTCTGCGACCGCATCTTCACGCGCGTGGGTGCCTCGGACAACCTGGTGCGCGGCCAGAGCACGTTCATGGTGGAGGCCAGCGAGTGCGCCACCATCCTCAACGGCGGCACCCGGCGCTCGCTGGTGCTGATGGACGAGGTGGGGCGGGGCACCGCCACCTGGGACGGGGTGAGCCTGGCCTGGGCCATCACCGAGTACCTGCACGGCCAGGTGGGCGCTAAGACGATCTTCGCCACCCACTACCACGAGCTCACCCAGCTCGCCGAGCTGCTCCCGGGCGTGGTCAACTTCAGCGTCGCGGCGCGCGAGCACGGCGACCGCATCGTCTTCCTGCACCAGCTCGTTCCCGGCCGCGCGGATCGCTCGTACGGCATCGAGGTGGCGCGCCTGGCCGGCATCCCCGCGCCCGTCGTCGCCCGCGCCCGCGAGATCCTGGTCACCCTCGAGGGCTCCCGCACCGCCGAAAGCCGCGCCATCGAGCACCTGGAGGCCGTCCCCTCCGCCGACCCCGCCGCGTCCCAAGTCGCCGCCCGCATCCGCGCCCTGGACGTGGACCGCCTCACCCCCCTCGACGCCCTCGTCCTCCTCAACGAGCTCAGAAAAATTCTCCCGTAGTTGAAGTTCTTCTCTGTGCCTCTGTGCCTCTGTGTGAGCTAGCCGTTAGATTGCCCGGCTCGCACCGTGGACCACCTTCGAGAAAGACCGGCATGGCGGATATCGCAGTCGACCTGGGCACAGCCAACACCCTCATCCAGATCAAGGGCCAGGGCGTCGTACTCAACGAGCCGTCGGTCGTGGCGGTGGACCGGGCCACGGGCAAGCTCGTAGCCGCCGGTCTCGAAGCGAAGCGGATGCTGGGCCGCACCCCCATGGGCGTCATCGCCTCGCGCCCCATGCGCGACGGCGTGATCGCGGACGTGGACCTCGTCGAGATGATGCTCCGCGACTACCTGGGCCGCGTGCGCCGCCGCGGGCCGTTCCAGCAGAAGCCGCGCGTGGTGGTCGGCGTGCCCTCGGGGATCACGGAGCTGGAGCGGCGCGCGGTGCGGCAGGCGGTGCTGGCCGCCGGCGCGCGCGAGGTGTTCCTGATCACCGAGCCCATGGCCGCGGCCATCGGCGTGGGCCTCCCCGTCACGGCGCCCACGGCCAGCATGGTGGTCAACGTGGGCGGCGGCACCACCGAGATCGGCGTCATCGCCCTCTCCGGCCTCGTGGCCGAGCGCTCGGTGCGCGTGGCGGGCAACGAGATGGACGACGCCATCGTGGGCGCCCTCCGCAAGCAGCACAACCTGCTGATCGGCGACGCCACGGCCGAGGCGATCAAGATGCAGATCGGCTCCGCGCTCCCGCTGGACGAGGAACAGGTGATGGACGCCACCGGGCGCGACCTGGTGACGGGGATCCCGGCCAGCGTCCGCCTGCACTCCGAAGAGGTCCGCGAGCTGATCCGCGAGCCCATCCGCGCCATCGTGGCCGGCGTGCGCGCCGCCCTGGAAGTCGCCCCGCCCGAGCTCTCGTCGGACCTTGTGGACAGCGGCCTGGTGCTCACGGGCGGCGGCTCGCTCATCCGCGGCCTGGACCGCCTCCTCACCGAGGAGACCGGCCTCCCCGTGCGCCGCGACCCGGACCCCATGACCTGCGTGGTGCGCGGCGCCGGGATGGTGCTGGACGATTGGGCCAAGTACCACGGCGTGCTCTCCCTGTAGCGGAGGTCCTGATGAACGAAGAGCGCGAGTACGGAATCGCCCCCTCCGGCTACCGCCTGCCGGACACGACGCGGCTTGGACGCGTCCGCCTGCAGGTGGCCGACCTGGACCGCTCCCTTGCGTTCTACGAGGGGCTGATCGGCCTCAGCGTCCTGGCCCGCGCCGGCGGCGTCGCGGAGCTTGGCGCGCAGGGCGGCGGCGAGGTGCTGGTGGAGCTGCGGGAGCGGCCCGGCGCGCGCCCCGTTCCGCACCGCGGCCTCATCGGCCTCTACCACTTCGCCGTGCTCCTCCCGGACCGCGCGGCCCTCGGCCGCTTCCTGCGCCACCTGGGGGACGCGGGCGTGCGCGCCGGGATGTCCGACCACCTGGTGAGCGAGGCCATCTACCTCACCGATCCGGACGGGCTGGGCCTGGAGGTCTACGCCGACCGCCCCCGCTCCTCCTGGGTCCACCACGACCGCCAGCTCGCCATGGCCACCGCGCCGCTCAACGTGCGCGAAGTCCTCGCCGCCGGCGGCGACGAGCCCTGGACCGGCGCGCCGGCCGGAACGGTCATCGGCCACGTGCACCTCTACGTGGACGACCTCGGGAAGGGAGCCGCGTTCTACCACGAGCGCATCGGCTTCGACAAGGTCGTGTGGAGCTACCCGGGCGCCCTCTTCGTCTCCGCGGGCGGCTATCACCACCACCTGGGGATGAACACCTGGGCCGTCGGCGCCCCCGTGGCCACCAACGACGACGCGCGCCTCCTCGAGTGGGAGATCGTCGTCCCCGGCGCCGAGAGCTCGGTCGTGCAGGACCCCTGGGGCACCGCCGTCCGCATCCAGGGATAAAAACTTCTCCGCGCCTCTGTGTGAGGCATCTGTTGACATCCGCGCGCCAGCCGTTTATACTGTGTGCCCCCGACGGAAGTAACGTCGGCGGGGGGTTGACGCCTCGGCTCAACGGGGTTACATTGAAGGGCTCCACCGAAGGTTTTTAGTTTCGCGACGGGCCGGGTGAAACGGGTCGGGTTGCCATGCAGGGAAAGACGCGGCATCGACGCCGCGCGGAGATTGAAAAATCGGGTATTGGGGAGTGCTTTGTGCAGCCCTTCACGTGAATGGGCGGCCGTGTGGCGCATCAGCCGGAGGCATCACGTCCTCTGCCGCGCCTGCAGGTGCCTGAGAAAGGCACCGCACGGATTGCAATCAACGTGAAGAAGAAAACCGAACGAACGATACAGTCGTTTGTTCACAGGAGCTGTTTGAACTCATGGAGAGTTTGATCCTGGCTCAGGACGAACGCTGGCGGCGCGCTTAACACATGCAAGTCGTACGGGCAGCTTCGGCTGTCAGTGGCGAACGGGTGCGTAACACGTGGGCGACCTGCCGAGGCGCGGGGGACAACCCAGGGAAACTTGGGCTAATACCGCATGTGCTCTCTCTGCTTCATGGCGGGGAGAGGAAACCCGCTTTACAGCGGGGTGCTTCGAGGGGCCCGCGGCGTATCAGGTAGTTGGTGAGGTAACGGCTCACCAAGCCGACGACGCGTAGCTGGTCTGAGAGGACGACCGGCCACATTGGGACTGAGATACGGCCCAGACTCCTACGGGAGGCAGCAGTGGGGAATCTTGCGCAATGGACGAAAGTCTGACGCAGCGACGCCGCGTGCGGGAGGAAGCCTTTCGGGGTGTAAACCGCTGTCACCGGGGAAGAACGTTGGTGGGAGGAAATGCCTGCCAAGTGACGGTACTCGGGGAGGAAGCACCGGCTAACTCTGTGCCAGCAGCCGCGGTAATACAGAGGGTGCGAGCGTTGTTCGGAATTACTGGGCGTAAAGCGCGCGCAGGCGGCCGTTTAAGTCTCACCGTTCAAGCCCGGAGCTCAACTCCGGTCCGCGGGGGATACTGGACGGCTAGGGACATGTAGGGGCGAGCGGAATTCCGGGTGTAGCGGTGGAATGCGTAGAGATCCGGAAGAACACCGGGGGCGAAGGCGGCTCGCTGGGCATGGTCCGACGCTGAGGCGCGAAAGCGTGGGGAGCGAACAGGATTAGATACCCTGGTAGTCCACGCCGTAAACGATGGGCACTAGGCGCGGGGGGGATCGGCCCTCTCCGTGCCGCAGCTAACGCGCTAAGTGCCCCGCCTGGGGAGTACGGCCGCAAGGCTGAAACTCAAAGGAATTGACGGGGGCCCGCACAAGCGGTGGAGCATGTGGTTTAATTCGAAGCAACGCGAAGAACCTTACCTGGGCTTGACATGCTAGAGAAAGTCCCGTGAAAGCGGGAGCCCTCTTCGGAGCTCTAGCACAGGTGCTGCATGGCTGTCGTCAGCTCGTGTCGTGAGATGTTGGGTTAAGTCCCGCAACGAGCGCAACCCCTATCTGCTGTTGCTAACGCGTAAAGGCGAGGACTCTGCAGAGACTGCCGGTGACAAACCGGAGGAGGGTGGGGACGACGTCAAGTCATCATGGTCCTTACGCCCAGGGCCACACACGTGCTACAATGGCCGGGACAAACCGCAGCAAACCCGCGAGGGGGAGCGAATCGGAGAAACCCGGTCCAAGTTCGGATCGCAGTCTGCAACTCGACTGCGTGAAGCCGGAATCGCTAGTAATCGTGGGTCAGCTACACCACGGTGAATACGTTCCCGGGCCTTGTACACACCGCCCGTCACGCCATGGAAGTCGGGAGCGCCCGAAGTCGGTGACCCAACCCTTCGGGGAGGGAGCCGCCGAAGGCGAGCTCGGTGACTGGGGCGAAGTCGTAACAAGGTAGCCGTAGGGGAACCTGCGGCTGGATCACCTCCTTTAGAGCAGCGAGTAGCCCGGGGCCATGCTTTCGAGCATGCTTGCGCCTGGATGAAAGCTCTCGAAGCCGAACGCTCACGAGCGTAGAAGGGCTGCGACAAAGCAAAGCACTCCCCGATATCCGGTTCTTTGAAAATTCGGGTGTGGGAAGGGTAGAAGGAAAGGTCAGAACACCTGAGGTGTTTCTACGTGTGCGCCTGTCTTCGTAAGAGGATAGGCGGGCTTTCGAGTGGGGCCGGAGAAAATCCGGTCAAGCGAAATAAGGGCGCACGGTGGATGCCTTGGCACGGACAGGCGAAGAAGGACGCGGCAAGCCGCGATAGTCCCGGGGGAGCCGCACGCAGGCTGTGATCCCGGGGTTTCCGAATGGGGCAACCCGGCGGCCGTCATGGGCCGTCACTCCGCAAGGAGAGCCAACGGGGAGAACTGAAACATCTAAGTATCCCCAGGAATAGAAATCAACCGAGATTCCCTGAGTAGCGGCGAGCGAAAGGGGACCAGCCCAAACCGGGTGCCATGTGCATCCGGGGTTGTAGGATCAGAGCGGGACTTGTTCCGCTCGCGTTTGGAGTCTAGCCGAAGCGGCCTGGGATGGCCCGCGAAACAGGGTGAGAGCCCCGTAGGCGAAAGGCAACCAAAGCGAGTGGCTCTGACACCTGAGTACAGCGGGACACGAGAAATCCCGCTGGAATCTGGGGGGACCACCCTCCAAGGCTGAATACTCGTCCGTGACCGATAGTGCACCAGTACCGTGAGGGAAAGGTGAAAAGAACGCCTGACGGCGAGTGAAATAGATCCTGAAACCGTGTGCCTACAAGCGGTAGGAGGGGGATTCGTCCCCTGACTGCGTGCCTTTTGCATTATGATCCGGCGAGTTGCTGGTCACGCGCAAGGTTAAGAGCCTATGGCTCGGAGCCGCAGCGAAAGCGAGTCTGAACAGGGCGTTCAGTGCGTGGCCGCAGACCCGAAACCGAAGCGATCTACCCATGGCCAGGCTGAAGCTCCGGTAACACGGAGTGGAGGGCCGAACCCGTTTCTGTTGAAAAAGATTGGGATGAGCCGTGGGTAGGGGTGAAAGGCCAATCAAGCTCGGAGATAGCTGGTTCTCCCCGAAAACTATTGAGGTAGTGCCTCGGGGCATGTGAGCGGGAGGTAGAGCACTGGAAGGACGCGGGGCCCCACCGGGTTACCAACTCCTACCAAACTCCGAATGCCCGGCTCATGGACCCCGGGAGACAGCATACGCGCGATAATGTGCGTATACGAGAGGGAAAGAACCCAGACCGTCGGCTAAGGTCCCGAAGTACAGTCTCAGTGAGAAAGGATGTGGGCGTGCCGTGACAACCGGGAGGTTGGCTTAGAAGCAGCCATGCCTTGAAAGAGTGCGTAATAGCTCACCGGTCAAGTGCGCCTGCGCCGATAATGGTCGGGACTCAAGACTGTCACCGAAGCCACGGATTTGCATCGTAAGGTGCAGATGGTAGGGGAGCGTTCTGGTAGCAGAGAAGCGGCGGTGGAAACCTTGCCGTGGAGCGGCCAGAAGTGAGGATGCCGGAATGAGTACGCGATAAACGGGGTGAGAATCCCCGTCACCGAAAGCCTAAGGGTTCCAGGGGCAGGCTCGTCCGCCCTGGGTTAGTCGGTCCCTAAGCCGAGGCCGAAGGGCGTAGGCGATGGAAATCGGGCAAATATTCCCGAACCACAGGATGCGCGTTATCACCCGCAGGGGGGACGCAGGAGTGAAGCATGGGCCGGGCGCTGGTCGTCCCGGTGCAAAGGCGTAGGCGGTCCGGGGAGCTAAAAGGCCCTGGTAGCCGAGACCTGAAGCCGACGTTGTCCTCCGGGACAATGGAGTCATGTGAACCAGGCTGCCGAGAAAAGCCCCGGTGGGGAGTTCATCTTGTGACCGTACCGCAAACCGACACAGGTAGGCGAGGCGAGTAGCCTCAGGTGCGCGAGTGATCTGTGGAGAAGGAACTCGGCAAAATGTCCCCGTAACTTCGGGAGAAGGGGAACCCCCGGTACTCGATGAGGGCTTGCCCCTCGGAGGGGAAGGGGGTCGCAGAGAATCGGCCCAAGCGACTGTTTAGCAAAAACACAGGTGTCTGCAAAGTCGCGCAAGACGACGTATAGGCACTGACGCCTGCCCGGTGCCGGAAGGTTAAGGGGAGAGGTCAGCCCGCAAGGGTGAAGCTTCGAACCGAAGCCCCGGTAAACGGCGGCCGTAACTATAACGGTCCTAAGGTAGCGAAATTCCTTGTCGGGTAAGTTCCGACCTGCACGAATGGCGTAACGACTTGGGCGCTGTCTCCTCCACACGCTCGGCGAAATTGGAGTCTCGGTGAGGATACCGAGTACCCGCGACAGGACAAAAAGACCCCGTGCACCTTTACTGCACCCTGACATTGTTCTTCGGCACCGCTTGTGTAGCATAGGTGGGAGGCTATGATCCGCAGGCGCCAGCTTGCGGGGAGCCATCAGTGAAATACCACCCTGGCGATGTTGGAGATCTAACCTCGTCCAGTGAATCCTGGATAGGGACCGTGTCAGGCGGGCAGTTTGACTGGGGCGGTCGCCTCCTAAAAGGTAGCGGAGGCGCGCAATGGTTCCCTCAGCGCGGTCGGCAATCGCGCATAGAGAGCGTAAACGCATAAGGGAGCTTGACTGCGAGACGGACAGGTCGAGCAGGTGCGAAAGCAGGCGTTAGTGATCCGGCGGTCCCGCGTGGAAGGGCCGTCGCTCAACGGATAAAAGGTACGCCGGGGATAACAGGCTTATCGCCCCCGAGAGTTCACATCGACGGGGCGGTTTGGCACCTCGATGTCGGCTCATCGCATCCTGGGGCTGGAGAAGGTCCCAAGGGTCCGGCTGTTCGCCGGTTAAAGCGGTACGCGAGCTGGGTTCAGAACGTCGTGAGACAGTTCGGTCTGTATCCGTCGTGGGCGTTGGAAGATTGATGGACGCCGTCCCTAGTACGAGAGGACCGGGACGGACCAACCTCTGGTGTGCCGGTTGTCGCGCCCGCGGCAGCGCCGGGTAGCTATGTTGGGACGGGATAACCGCTGAACGCATCTAAGTGGGAAGCCCCTCCAAAGATGAATCTTCCCGGGGGTTTAGCCCCCCTGAAGGGCCGTGGGAGACGACCACGTGGATAGGCGGCAGGTGCAGGACGCGCGAGCGTCAAAGCCGAGCCGTACTAAGGGCCCGTGAGGCTTGGCCGGCCGACTGTAGTTGGCCGTGCCCCAGAATAGCTTGTGAAGCCCGCCTCATCAGGCGGCACGAAGAGACGCACAGGTGTCTGACCGGCACCGACTACCCTTCCCATCCCGAGACAGACAAGTACGGCCGGTGGCCATGGCGTGGGGGATCACCCGATCCCATCCCGAACTCGGAAGTTAAGCCCCACTCGCGCGGATGGTACTGCCGGGGCCACCCGGTGGGAGAGTACGGCGCCGCCGGCCTACGTATCAGCCCCCCGATGCTCGAGAGAGTGTCGGGGGGCTTCTGTTTTTTGGCCTCACACAGAGACACAGAGGCACAGAGACGACTTCATCTCCGTGCCTCCGTGTCTCAGCGACCCGTCCCTGGGCGTTTCAACGCCCGGCGACCCGCCGGCCTACGTATCAGCCCCCCGATGCTCTAGAGAGCGTCGGGGGGCTTCTGTTTTTTGGCCTCACACAGAGGCACAGAGGCACAGAGACGAATTCATCTCTGTGCCTCTGTGCCTCTGTGTGAGCCTACTGGTAGCGGAGGAGCGCCCAGGCGACATCGGTGAGCGGGGATCCGTTCCAGGCGGCGCCGAGCGAGTAGACACCGCCCTTGCCGTGGTCGTCGATCAGGACGTAGCTCGTGCTGCCGTAGACCGGCGACACGGAGGCCGCGTTGCCCCACACCTGCGCGGCCGCGCCCACGTCCACGCGCGTCGCGGAGCCGCCGGTGTTGAGGACGGCGGGCGCGCCCCAGCCCTGGAGGGCGCCCGGGCCCGAGTGGGCGCGGAGAAAGGCGCGGTTCTGGAAGACTTCGTTGGCGCTGGCGTCGTCCACGGCCTGGCTCAGCGTCCAGGTGAGGAGCGCGTCTTCCGGGCTCCAGGCGGCGCCCAGCACCGGGCGCACGCGGGCGGACAGCCCTTCGCGGCGCGCGCCGGAGACCGCGTAGCCGTGCCAACCGTCCAGCGAGCCGCGGACGACGGCGGCGATCGCCGCCTCCCACGAGGTGCCGCGCCGCACCATGCGCGTGGCCAGGTCCAGGCAGAAGCTCGCGGCGCTCGCGTATCCCGCGGTGAAGTCGTCGCCCGCGCTGGAGGCGAGGAGGGCGTAGGGGACCGTGGAGGGCTGCGCCATGCCCTTCGCCCAGTCCCAGTTGGCGTCGGGGTCGATGCCGTGGAAGCGGCCCAGCATCCACCAGGCGAGGAGGTCCGCGGTGCCCTCGATGGACCACTGGGCGCCCGTGCGCGCGTCAACCGTGCCGGCGGGGCGGGTGTCGGCGCCGTACTGCGCCTGCCAGGCGTGCGCCACCTCGTGCGAGAGCACCCGCAGCGTTCCCGCCGCGGTGAGGGGAGCGGCGGAGAGGTTGAGGTGCACGACGGAGTGGACGCCGCCGGCGGTCTCACGCGTCTCGTTGAAGCCGGCGTAGGCTCCCGGCTCACGCGCCGCCATCACCAGGAGCTGCCCGGATCCCTCGCTCGTGGTGGGCGCCGTGGAGGTAAGCGCGCGGCGGTAGATGCCGTAGCCACTCGCCGCGAAGAAGCGCAGTGCGGTGTCCGCGCGTGCCAGCCAGGCATCCATCCCCCCCTCGGCCGCCTGCCCCTCGGCGACGGCGAGCACCAGGGAGCCGTGCACCGCGGCGACGCGCGCCGTGACCGGCGCGTCGGTGGTGGGGTCGGTGGTCTGGAAGCGCTCGCCCACCTGCCAGGGGGTGGTGCGGGTGAAGAGGCGCGCGTCGCGGCGGGTGGAGGCGGGCTCGCTGGCGTCCGAGCTGCGCGATGCGAACGAGGTGGGGAGGATGGTGCGCGAGGCCGGGGTGCCCGCCTCGGAGACCGTGACGGTGTAGCGGGTGGGCCCCGACATCTGCCCTTCGAACCCCGCACGTGCGCGCGCGAGCTGGCGCGTGTCCACGAAGGCGAGCGCGTAGCGTGCGCCCGGCTCCGGCGCCAGGCGCAGGCAGTGCGCCGCGCGCGGCGTAAGCTGCAGGTACTGCCCCGGCGCGAGCTTCACCTCGTCCGCCGCGCGGCGCGTGACCGCGATGCCCGGCGCCACGTCGGCTCCCTGCACCTGCAGCGGCTGGCGAAGGGTGCCCGGCGCGCAGTCGCCCGTCTGCAGCGACGGCAGCGCGACCAGGAGCGTGTTGGCGTCTCCACCCAGCACCCGGGCCGCCGTGCCGCCCACCGACACCGACGCCAGCCCTTCCAGCCCGTAGCCGCGCAGGCGGAGCGTGTCCCCATCCCCGACGGCGGAGGCGTTCACCGCCACCACCACGGGGCGCCGCGGCTTCACTTCCACCGCGAGGCGCGCCGGCGCCCCGCCGAACGCGGCCACGCTCAGCACGGCCGATCCGGGGGCGATGCCCCTCACCACCCCGCGCGCGAGCGCCTCCGCATCCACCACCGCCACCTCGGGGAGCTGGCGCGCCTCCGAGACGAGCGTGATGGCCGGAGCGCGCGTGCTCTGCATCCCCAGAGTAGCGGTGACGGCGCTGCTGTCGCCGATCGTCTCCAGCACGATGCTCGTCCGGTCCAGTTGGAGCGGCGCGGCCGGCTCGCTGCCACCGGGGCCGGTCGGGGAGCTGCATCCCGCCAGGGTGAGAGCGAGGATGCTGAGCGAGGTGCGGAGAGAGGTGCGCATGATCTTGTGGGGTAGCGGTGAACGAATCGTCGCACCCTCTCCTAAGGCAACCAGCACACCCAATCACCCAAACGGCTAAGTGATTGTGCAGCAAAGGTTTAGCTGTGTGGCGACGAATGGCCCCGCTGTGCACCTTCTGAACGTCCTCAGTCGCCATGTATCGTAAGTCGTTGTATTGCAATCGCTTGTGAACGTGCACAGGAATTGGTCGCTCCTCTCCGTGTCTCTGTGCCTCTGTGTGAGCCACCCGTCTGTACAGATTCGCGACGACGGAAAGAAACCGTACGCGTTCCGTGGATGATCCGTCATCCTAAGTATGTGATCCACAAGCACTTGTGTGTCAGGACCAAAGGGCATGCGACGTGCTTTCCACCGGCACGGCAGGTCCACCCTCATCACTGAGCCCGATGCCCAAGAAAGCACGCACCACCCTGTCTCCGGGGTACACGGTGCCACCGTTGCCCGCGGACGCGCTCGTCGCGCCGGAGCACCTCCGCGACGCCCGGATCCTGGTTGCGGACGACGATCCATCGGTGATCCTCGTGCTGAAACGGCTGCTGGAGCGTGCCGGATACCACCGGGTGTCGTTCACCAGCCAGGGCTCGCAGGTGAAGATCCTGTGCGTGGAGATCGATCCGGACCTGGTGATCGTGGACCTGCGCATGCCAGACCACGACGGCTTCGCGGTGGTGGAGGAGGTGCGCGAGCTCACCGGCGGCGCCGTGCCCATCCTGGTGGTCTCGGGCGAGGACCGCTCCTCGGTGATGCACCAGGCGCTCGCGTGCGGGGCGCGCGACTTCCTCTCCAAGCCGTTCGAGGCGGCCGAGGTGCTGCTGCGCATCCGCAACCTGCTGGAGCTGCGCGCGCTCCACGTCAGCTCGCTGGCGGCCGCCGAGGCGCGCTACCGCAACCTGGTGGAGGGGGCCACCGACCTGATCTGCCAGACGGACCTGTGGGGAACGGTGACATACGCCAACCCCGCGGCCGGCGCGCTGCTGGGCGCCCGGCTGGTGGGGCGGGAGTTCATGGAGTTGGTGCGCCCGGACCAGCGCGACGAGGTGCGGCGGTTCTACTGCGACCAGCTTCGGCGGCGGACGCCCGCCACGGTGCGCGAGATCCCGCTGGTGATGGAGGGGACGGAGCTGTGGATCGAGCAGCGCGCGCAGCTCGTGGAGGTGAACGGCAAGGTGCAGGGGCTCACCGGCATCGCGCGCGACATCACGGCGCGGCGCGCGCACGAGCGGCTCAAGGACGACCTCGTCTCGGTGGTGAGCCACGAGCTGAGGACGCCGCTCACGGCCATCCGCGGGAGCCTGGGGCTGCTGTGTGGGGGGGTGCTGCAGGCGTATCCCGAGCGCGCGGCCCGCATGGCGCAGCTCGCGCTGTCGAACGCGGAGCGGCTGGGACGGCTGATCGACGACATGCTGGACCTGGAGAAGCTGTCGTCCGGGAAGCTGGAGATCGACCGGCGCCCCTACTCGCTGCGTGAAGTCGTGCGGGAGACGGTGGAGACCGTGAGGCCGCTGTTCGAGCAGGGCGACCTGCTGCTGGTGGTGAACGTGCCGGACATGACCGTGTGCGTGGATGCGGGGCGGGTGGGGCAGGTGCTCACCAACCTGGTGTCGAACGCGGCCAAGTTCTCGCGCCGCGGCGGCACCGTGTGGATCTACGCGGACGAAGTGGGCGGCGACCTGCGGCTGCGCGTGCGCGATCACGGACGCGGCATCCCGGCGGACAAGCTGGAGTCGATCTTCGAGCGCTTCCAGCAGGTGGACTCGTCCGACAGCCGCGAAAAGGGGGGCACGGGGCTGGGGCTCCCCATCTGCCGCAACATCGTGAAGCTTCACGGCGGCAGCGTGTGGGCGGAGAGCACGCCGGGGAAGGGGAGCACCTTCACCGCGCTCTTTCCCGGGGCGGTCGGGGCGCCCGTGATGGTATAGAGGCTGGGGGCAGGCGGAAGCACGGAGGCGCAGAGATGAAGGCATCTCTGCGCCTTCCGCGTTTCCAGGCATCCAAATCGCGGGAGGCGCGGCGACTCACCGACCCCACGAGGAAGACGATGAACGCAATCCGCATCCACGCGCCCGGAGGGGCAGACGCGCTTCGGTACGACGCGGTACCGGTTCCGCGGCCGGGCCCCGGCGAGGCGCTGGTGCGCCTGGAGGCCGCCGGAGTGAACTTCATCGACGTGTACAAGCGGAGCGGCGTGTACCGGGTGCCGCTCCCCGCCACGCTCGGCGAGGAGGGCGCGGGGACGGTCGCCGGGGTGGGCGAGGGGGTGGAGGAGGTGCGGGAGGGGGACCGGGTGGCGTGGGCCGGGGTGATCGGCGCGTACGCGGAGTACGCGGTGGTGCCGGCGGGTCGGCTGGTGCCGCTGCCGGATGCGGTGAGCGCGCGGCAGGGCGCCGCGGTGATGCTGCAGGGGATCACGGCGCACTATCTGGCCACCTCCACCCGCCCGCTCGGCGAGGGCGACCGGTGCCTGGTGCACGCCGCGGCCGGCGGCGTGGGGCTGCTGCTGGTGCAGATCGCGCGGCGGCGCGGCGCGTACGTGGTGGCGACGGCGGGGTCGGACGAGAAGGCGGAGCTTGCCCGCGCGGCGGGGGCGCACGAGGTGATCGTGTACACCCGCGACGACTTCGCCGCCGAGACGATGCGCCTGACGGACGGGCGCGGCGTGCACGTCGTCTACGACTCCGTGGGGCGCTCCACCTTTGCCGCGGGGCTGGAAGTACTGGTCCCGAGGGGGATTATGGTGCTCTTTGGCCAGTCCAGCGGCGCCGTGGACCCGGTGGATCCGCAGCTTCTCAACCAGAAGGGCTCGCTCTTCCTCACCCGTCCCACGCTGGCGCACTACACCGCGACGCGTGACGAGCTGCTCACCCGCGCCGGCGACCTGTTCCGGTGGATCGCGCGCGGGGAGCTGGATGTGCGCATCGGCGCCGAGTTCCCGCTGGCCGAGGCGGCGGAGGCCCACCGCACGCTGGAGGGGAGGCGCACGACGGGAAAGGTGCTGCTGGCCGTGTGAGGCGGCCGCGTGGACCCCGCGGGCGGGTTGCCGGGTAGCTAGTCCCCAACCCGCACCGCCTTTACCTGGAGGTTCTGATGATCCTGCGCCGTTCGATGATGATGCTCGCGCTCGCCACGCTCGCCGCGTGCGTGGAAAGGACCCCCACGGTCGCCACGCCCGGGCCCGCGCAGGCGCTGCAGGGGACGTACTGGCGGCTGACGCAGGTGGGCGGGCGGCCCGCCGCGGAGGGCATCCCGGGGCGCGAGCCGCACCTGCGCTTCGACGCCACCGGGGCGCGGATGGGCGGGAGCACGGGTTGCAACTCCGTCTCCGGCGCGTACCGCCAGGAGGGCGACCAGCTCCGCTTTCCGGAGCCCATCGCCACCACGCGGATGGCGTGCACCGAGCCCGCCGCGGCGGAGCAGGAGCAGCGGTTCATCGAGGCGCTCGCGGCATCGGAGCGCTTCGCCATCGCGGGGGGCCGGCTGGTGCTCTACAGCGGCGACCGCGCGCTCATGACGTTCGAGGCGGGCACCCCGCGCTGACGGGACCCGCGCCAACACACACAGGAAGCCATGCGCAAACTCTTCCCGGTTCTCGCCGCCGCGGTGCTCGCCGCCGGCTCCGCTCCCCTCGCCGCGCAGTCGGGCTTCGCGCTCAAGGGGCACTACCTGTTCAACGAGAGCACCGCCCAGGACGCGGACCGCGATCGCGAGATCCCGAACGAAGACGGCTTCTCGCTGGGCGCGGAGCTGATCCTGCCGTTCAAGATCGGCGTGGGCGTGAGCGCGTACGCCAACGGCAGGGCCCGCGAGGCGGACCTGGAGACGCAGAGCTTCGGCGTGCTTGCCGAGGCCAACTACTTCTTCGACCTCCCCATCGTGCCCATCACGCCGTACGCCGGGCTGCACGCGGGGCTCGGCCGCTACACGTACGAGGACGTCGGCAGCGGCGACCCGGAGATCAAGGACAGCCGCACGCAGCTCGGCTTCCAGCTCGGGCTGCGCTGGCAGCTCACCTCGCTGCTGGGCCTCGACGCGCAGTATCGCCGCGTCAGCGACTCCGCGTCGGACGACCAGAGCCCGGACCTGGAGCGGAACCAGGTTCTCATCGGCGTCACGCTGTTTTAGGCTCACACAGAGACACAGAGGCACGGAGAAAGAACATCTTCTCCGTGCCTCTGTGTCTTTTTTGTGATGCGGGTCAGTTGCCGCGCAGCAGCACGTACGGGTCCATGTTCTCCCCCTCCCACCAGCGCGTAAGGTCGCGGAGGACGGCGACGCTGAAGTGCAGGTGGTAGTCGCCGGGCTGGGCGTTGCCGGTGTCGCCCACGTAGCCAATCACCTCGCCTTTGCGCACGTGCGCGCCCTCGCGCAGGCCAGACGCGTAGCGGTCCAGGTGCGCGTAGTAGTAGCGCGTGCGGCCGTCCGCGTCCAGGTGGTAGATGGAGTTGCCGCCCTTGCCGCGCTGGTAGAGGCGCAGGATGCGGCCCTCGGTCACGGCCAGCACCGGCGTGCCGCGCGGCGCGTGGATGTCGATGGCGTGGTGCGTGCGGCCGCCCGAGCGCCCCTGGTTGTAGCTCTGGCGGAGCTGCGAGGGGGTGACGTCCGCCACCGGGATCTCCAGGCGGCCCACCAGGCGCGACAGGTAGCGGAACTGCGGCGCGCGCGCTTCGGGGAGGACCCGCGAGCGCGTCTGCGCTTCGGCGGCCGCGGCGGTGCCGGCAACGAGGAAGGCGGCCAGCAGCACGCTGCGCAGGGCGGGGAAGCGGTTCGTCATGGGGGAGATGGACGAAGCGGAAGCGACGGGCCCGTGGGGCCGCGCCACTCGACGTTGCGAGGGCGGCTTGCGGGCCGCCTTGCGTGTGGGGAGAGCCGGAAGTGTAAGCCACATCCCGGGCCCTGACAACCTTTTCGTTAAGCCGCCGAGGACGCGCGTTCGCTAAGGCGATGCACCGCAACCGGATGCGCTGTTTCCATCATTAAGGCCCGCTCGGCCCCACTTGCCCCCCGCGCCGTGAGGGGGAAGCTTGAGCGCGCCAGCCGCCGTATCCCGCCCAGCCACGAGGCAGCCCATGCGCACCTTCCGGATCCTCCTCCTCTGCACCCTTGCCGCCTGCGCCCCGCGCGCGAGCTCGCCCGCGCCGGCACAGGGCCGCGCCGGCACCGTGATCGTCGCCAACAAGCAGGACAACACGGTGACGCTGCTGAGCGCCGCGGACGGCCGGGTGACCGCCACGCTTCCCGTCGGGGTGGGGCCGCACGAGGTGGCGACTTCGCACGACGGGCGCTGGGCCGTGGTCACCAACTACGGCGACCGCACGCCGGGCTCGTCGCTCTCGCTCATCGACCTGCGCACGCGGACGGTGGCGCGCACCCTGCCGCTGGGCGAGTACCGCCGCCCGCACGGCGTCGCCTTCCTCCCGGGAGACCGCCAGCTCGTGGTCACCTCCGAGGCGAACCAGGCCGTGCTCCTGGTGGACCTGTCCTCGGGCGCGGTGGAGACGGCGATCCCCACGGGCCAGCGCGCCTCGCACATGGTGGCGCTCTCGGCCGATGGGCGGCGCGCCTACACGGCCAACATCGCGGAGGGAACGGTCACCGAGATCGACGTCGCGGGGCGCAAGCAGGGACGCGTGCTGCAGGTGGCGCCGATGGTGGAGGGGATCGCCCTCTCGCCGGACGGGAAGCAGCTCTGGGTGGGGAGCAACCAGGCCCACACCGTGAGCGTGGTGGATACGGAGAAATGGGCCGTAGCCGGCACCTTTGCCGCCCCGGGGATGCCGTACCGCATCGCCTTCACCCCCGACGGGCGGCGCGCGGTGGTCACGGCTCCCATGGCGGGAGTGATCCGCATCATCGACGTCGCAACGCGCACGGAGCGCGCGGCCGTGCCCGGCGCGTCCGCCGTGGGCGTGACGATCTCGGCGGACGGCGCGTTCGCGTATGTCACGCTCCAGGACACCAACCAGGTCGCGGTGGTGGACCTGGAGCGCGGCACGGTCGTGGGCACCTACGCTGTGGGCGCCGGTCCAGACGGAGTCGCGTTCGCGCGATAGGCGGTGGGAGTCGCCGCGGTTGTCAGGCGTTGCAGGCGCAGCCGCGGCCCTTGTGGCAGGTGCGGTTCCGGGCGATGCACGAGTTGCCGCACGCCTTCCCCCGGCTGCACACCTTGCAGCAGCGGGAGACGCCGGATGGGCCGATCTCGCAAGCACTTGCGGACGGCGCGGAGCTGGTGAGGAAGAGGACGGCGAGCAGCGGCAGGAGAGAGATGCGGCGGCGCATGAGGGCCTTCGATAATAGAGGGTGCAAATGAATTGGATGTGGGGAAGACTTTAACGAAGGGCTTCCCCGAGCGCCAGACACGGCCCGCGGGTGCTGGCGGCGGGCGGGGCGGCGGCCCAGAATAGTAGCCCTGAGCCCCGCTTTTCCATCCACCTGGAGCCCGACATGAAGCTGGTGACGTACGAGACGGAAGGCGCGCAGCGCATCGGCGCGCTGGTGGAAGGCGGCGTGGTGGACCTGGGCGACGTCGCGCCGGACATGCTGTCGCTGATCGAGCGCGGCGAAGCGGGTCTCGCCGAAGCACGGGCGGCGGTGGAGCAGGGAACGCCGCTGCCGCTGGACGGGGTGCGCCTCCTCGCGCCCATCCCGCGGCCGCGCAAGAACATCGTGTGCCTGGGGATGAACTACGCGGCGCACGCGTACGAGTCGTGCCGCGCGCGCGGGCTGCCGGACAAGCTGCCCGAGCACCCCGTGTTCTTTACGAAATCCCCGACCAGCGTGAACCGGCCGGACGGCGAGATCCCGCTCCACGCGGGGCTCACGCAGCAACTGGACTGGGAGGTGGAGCTCGGGGTGGTGCTGGGGCGAACCGGCACGAACATCTCGCGCGACGACGCGCCCGGCTACGTCTTCGGCTATACGGTCATCAACGACATCTCGGCCCGCGACCTCCAGAACCGCCACCAGCAGTTCTTCAAGGGGAAGAGCCTGGACGGAAGCTGCCCGATGGGCCCCTGCATCGTGACCGCGGACGAGCTTCCCGACGCGGGCGACCTCGCGCTCTCCCTGCGCGTGAACGGCGAGACGATGCAGGACAGCCGCACGCGCGACCTGGTCTTCGGCATCCCCGCCATCATCGAGGTGCTCTCCGCCGGGCAGACGGTGGAGGCGGGCGACATCATCTCCACCGGCACGCCCAGCGGCGTGGGGATGGGGCTGGAGCCGCAGCGCTGGCTGCGCGCGGGAGACGTGGTGGAGGCCGAGATCGAGCGCATCGGCGTGCTGCGCAACACGGTGGCCGCCGCGTAGCGCACGGAGACGACTTTGCTGATGCCGCCGTCGCTCGACCCGGACCAGATCATCTCGACGGTGCGCATGCTCCGCACGCGCATCGGCGAGCGCTTTCCGGGGAGCGGGCTGGAGCGCATCGCGGGCGACCTGCTGCGCATCGCGGAAGCCACGGGCGAGCAGCTCCGCTGGGCCGCCCGCCCGCACCTGCCCCTGCGCATCGGCGGGTGGGTGGCGATCGTGCTGCTGGGCGCGACCTTTGTGTCGCTCGTGCTGCGCCTCGACCCGCGCGCGGAGGGGCTCACCCTCGCCGAGTTCCTGCAGGCCACGGAGAGCGGGATCAACGACCTGATCCTGCTGGGCGCCGCCGTCTACTTCCTGGCCAGCGCCGAAGCGCGGGTCAAGCGCCGCCGCGCCCTGCGCTTCATCCGCGACCTGCGCGCGGTGGCGCACATCGTGGACATGCACCAGCTCACCAAGGACCCGGACACCCTCGTGCAGGTGGGCACCGACACCCCCTCGTCTCCGCGCCGCACGCTGGACCGCTACGAGCTCTCCCGCTACCTGGACTACTGCTCGGAGATGCTGGCGCTCAACAGCAAGCTCGCCGCCCTCTACGCCCAGAACTTCGACGACCCCGTGGTCCTCGCCGCCGTGGACGAGGGGGAGACGCTCACCACGGGCCTCTCGGCGAAGCTATGGCAGAAGATCGTGATTGTGAACGCGGGGAACGGGTAAGGGCAAACAGCGGGGCTCACACAGAGGCACAGAGACACGGAGAAGCTACCCCTCGCGCACACCGCCGCCCGGGGTTAAGCTGTGAAGGCACGGCCGGGCGACGGGCCCGGGGCAGTCGAGCACGCATCTCACGGGAGGGACCATGAGGAAGCCGGTGAGCAAGCACGCGCTGCGCAGGTCGATGGAGCAGGTGATGGCCGAGGGCCTGATCCAGATCGAAGAGCCGATCGGGACGGTGGTGGACCGTCTCTGGCACCACATTGAGAAGGAAGCCTTCGAAGGCGACGGGCGGAAGAAGCAGGAGGTCGTCCGCCCCCACGAGGTGGTGGACGCCTGAACACGCGGGCCCGGCGCGCCTCCGACGCGCGCGGAGCGGGCAGCGGGCAGAGCCCCGGCGAAGTGCGCCGGGGCTCTCTGCGTGGCGAGCTCCTCTTCAACCTGGCCTTCCTGGCCGGCGCGGCGCTCATCCTGGCCGTGTGGGCGCTCACCGTTGTGCGCGCCGCGGCGCCGGACGCGCGCACCCTTCCCGTGTTCCTGCTGGCGGTGGACATCCTGGCCTTCATCCTCCTGGGGAGCCACCTGATCCACCGCCACGTGGTGCGCCCGCTCTCCCAGGCCGTGCAGGCCGCCGAGGCCATCGCGGCCGGCGGCTACGACCAGCGCGTGCCGCCCGGCGACACGCGCGAGCTGGCGGCGCTCGCGGGGGCCATCAACCGCATGACGGACCAGCTCCTGGAGAACCAGGAGCGCCTGGCCCACAACGTCCACTCGCTGGACGAGACCAACCGCGTGCTCCTTGCCACGCAGCGCGACCTGGTGCAGGCGGAGAAGCTCGCCTCCATCGGCCGCCTCTCGGCCGGGGTGGCGCACGAGATCGGCAACCCGCTGGGCGCGGTGCTCGGCTACACCTCGCTGCTGCGCAAGCGCGGCGCGGAGGCGGAGCTGGTGGACGGGCTGGAGCGCGAGGCGCGCCGCATCGACCGCATCGTGCGCCGCCTGCTGGACTACGCGCGCCCCGCCCCGGCCCACCTGGAGCCGGTGGACGTGAACGAGTCGCTGCTCCGCGTGGTGGGGCTGCTGCGCGCGCAGGAGCGGCTCACCCACGTGGAGGTGGACGTGCAGCTCGCGGAGGAGCCCACGCCCATCCGCGCCGACCAGCACCTGCTGGACCAGCTCTTCCTCAACCTGATGGACAACGCCTGCAACGCCATGGAAGGGCGCGGCAAGCTGAGCGTGAGGACGGTGGTGGAGCTGTACCAGATCGAGCGGCCGATCCCCTCGCGCCGCGCGGACGACCCGCCGGGGATCACCTACGCGCACCTGCGCCGCCCCCGCTTCGCCTCCGTGCGCGACGCCACGCGCATCGAGCCGGGCACCGAGGTGGTGCGGGTGGTGATCGCGGACACGGGCGCGGGGATCTCGCCCGAGAACATCGAGGCCATCTTCGACCCCTTCTTCACCACCCGCGCGCCGGGCGAGGGCACGGGGCTCGGGCTTGCCATCGTCGCCAGCACGGTGGCAGAATTCGCGGGCCGCATCGAGGCGTCGTCCGCCGAGGGCGGCGGCGCCTCGTTTTCCGTATGCTTCCCCACGCACCAGGCCGACCAGTGACCAATCGCCGCGTTCTGGTGATCGACGACGAGGCGGGCCTCCGTCACACCCTCCTGCTGATCCTTCGCGACGAGGGGTACCAGGTGCAGGTGGCCGAGGACGGCGAGGCGGGCCTGCGCGCCGCCGCCGCCGAAGACCCCGACCTCATCCTGTGCGACGTGAGGATGCCGCGGCTGGGGGGCGTGGAGTTCCTGGAGCGCTACCAGGCGGCGGGCGGCGGCGGGCTCGTCATCATGATGAGCGCCTACGGCAGCGTGGACACGGCCATCGAGGCGATGAGGCGCGGCGCCTACGACTACATCTCCAAGCCGTTCAACGCGGACGAGATCATCCTCACCCTGCGCAAGGCGGAGGAGCGCGAGCAACTGCGCCGCGAGGTGGCGCGGCTGCGCAAGGAGGTGGGGCAGCTCACCGGCACCGAGGGGGTGGTGGGCAGCTCGGCGGGGATGCGCGAGGTGCTGGAGCTGGCGCACCGCGTCGCCCCCTTCCCCTCCACCGTGCTCATCACGGGGGAGAGCGGGAGCGGCAAGGAGGCCATCGCGCGCGCCATCCACCGCGCGTCGCCGCGCAACGGGCGCGCCTTCGTGGCGGTCAACTGCGGCGCCATCCCCGAGAACCTGCTGGAAAGCGAGCTGTTCGGCCACGAGAAGGGCGCCTTCACGGGCGCGGATCGTGCGCGCGAGGGCGTGTTCGAAGAGGCGGACGGCGGCACGCTCTTCCTGGACGAGATCGGCGAGCTGCCGCTGGCGCTGCAGGTGAAGCTGCTGCGCGCGGTGCAGGAGCGCACCATCCGTCGCGTGGGCGGCACGGGCGAGCGCGCGGTGGACGTGCGCGTGCTGGCCGCCACGGCGCGCGACCTCATCGAAGAGGTGAAGTCCGGCAGGTTCCGCGACGACCTCTTCTACCGGATCAACGTGGTGCAGATCCACGTTCCGCCGCTGCGCACGCGCCCGGAAGACATCCCCCTGCTGGCCGAGCACTTCCTGCGCATGCACGCCCGCCGCCTCCACATCGACGCGCCGGACCTGCCGCGCAGCGTGCTCCCCATCCTGGCCGCCTACCCCTGGCCGGGCAACGTGCGCGAGCTGGAGAACGTGCTGGAGCGCGCCCTCGTCCTCTCCGGCGGCCGCATCGCCGAGGAGCACTTTCCCGCGCACGTGCGCAGCGGCAAAGAGCTGTTCGAGGTGCGCGACGACGAGGGCGACCTCTCGGTCAAGCGCCGCCTCCCGGCGCTGGAGCGCACCCTGATCGCCCGCGCCCTGGAGCGCTGCGGCGGCAACCGCACCCGCGCCGCCGAGATCCTTGAGCTCTCCGTGCGCGCCCTCTCCTACAAGATCCAAGACTACGGTTTGGATTGACTTCTCCGTGCCTCCGCGTCTCTGCGTGAGCCATTGCTTTCGAGGCTGAATCCCGCTATTATCAAGGCTTTCGATCGTCCGGGGTAAGCGGCGATCGGCGTACCCCGAACTGAGAGCGGGTGCAACATGAAGGCCGACATCCATCCGAACTACAAGGCCACCCAGGTGCGCTGCGCCTGTGGCAACACGTTTGAGACGCGTTCCACCACCGACGAGATCGCCGTGGAAGTGTGCTCGGCCTGCCATCCGTACTTCACGGGCAAGCAGAAGCTGATGGACACGGCCGGGCGCATCGAGCGCTTCCGGCAGCGTTACGCGGGCGGCGAGGCCAAGTAAGCCAGGCCCGCGCGGGAATGGGAGAGCCGGGGTCAGTAGCCCCGGCTCTCCGAGTATCTGGACCACAACAGCACCGCCCGCGCGAGTGCCGGGATCACCCAAGCACCCGCGAAGAACGCACCATGGACGACCGCCTCCAAGAAGTAGAGCGCCGCTACCGGGACCTCGGCGACCAGCTCGCCGACCCCGCCATCCACGCGGACCCTAAGCGGCTCCGCGACCTTTCGCGCGAGCACGCGCAGCTCACGCAGACGGTGGAAACCGCCGCCCGGCTGCGCAAGGCGGAGGCGGACCTGGAAGGCGCCCGCGCGCTGCTGGAAGAGAGCGACGACCCCGAGATGACCGCGATGGCCCGCGCCGAAGTGGCCGAGCTGGAAGCGGAGACGGAGCAGTTGACCGCCGAGGTGCGGCGCCTCCTGATCCCGCGCGACCCGCTCGACGACCGCGACGCCGTGGTGGAAGTGCGCGCCGGCACCGGCGGCGACGAGGCGGCGCTCTTCGCGGGCGAGCTCTTTCGCATGTACCAGCGCTACGCCGACCGCCGCGGGTGGAAGGTGGAGGTGCTCTCCGCCTCCGAGGGCGGCTCCGGCGGGTACAAGGAGGCCATCTTCGTGGTGCGCGGCTCCAACGCGTACGGCGACCTGCGCTACGAGAGCGGGGTGCACCGCGTGCAGCGCGTGCCCGCCACCGAGAACCAGGGGCGCATCCACACCTCCGCGGCCACCGTGGCCGTGCTTCCCGAGGCGGAAGAGGTGGACGTGCACATCAACGCCAACGAGCTCAAGATCGACGTGTACCGCTCCTCCGGCCCCGGCGGGCAGTCCGTGAACACCACGGACTCGGCGGTGCGCATCACCCACCTCCCCACGGGGCTGGTGGTGACGTGCCAGGACGAGAAGAGCCAGCACAAGAACAAGGACAAGGCGATGGGCGTGCTCCGCTCGCGCCTGCTGGACATGCGCGTGGCCGAGCAGGAGAGCGAGCGCGCCCGCGAGCGCAAGACGCAGGTGGGCACCGGCGACCGCTCGGCCAAGATCCGCACCTACAACTTTCCCCAGAGCCGCGTGACCGACCACCGCATCGGCTACACCACGCACGCCCTCCAGCAGTTGCTGGACGGCGAGGTGGGCGAGCTGCTGGAGAACCTGAAGCTCGCCTCGCAGTCCGAACGCGCCGCGTGACGCGCGTCTGGACGGTGATGGAGCTCCTGCGGTGGACCGCGGAGTACCTGGGGGAGAAGGGGTTCCACAACGCGCGGCTCAACGGCGAGCTGCTCCTCTCCGGCGTGCTGGGGGTGAAGCGGCTGGACCTTTACCTCCAGTTCGACCGGCCGCTGCGCCCCGAAGAGCTGGCGGAGTTCAAGGGCCGGCTGCTGAGGCGTGCGAAGCGGGAGCCGTTGCAGTACATTGAAGGCGAAGCCCACTTTCGAGAGCTGCGCCTGCGCGTGGACCCGCGCGTGCTCATCCCGCGGCCGGAGACGGAGCAGCTCGTCCAGCACGTGCTGGATTGGGCCGCCGGGCGCCCCGGCCTGGCCGCCGCGGACGTGGGGACCGGCTCCGGCGCCATCGCGCTGGCCCTGGCCACGGAGGGAAGCTTCGGCCGCGTGGTGGCCACCGACGTGGAGCCCGGCGCGCTGGAAGCCGCCCGCGCCAACCACGCGCACGCCGCCCCCGCCGCCCCGGTGGAGTTCCGCCTGGGCCCCGGCGTGGCCCCGCTGCGCGGCGAGCGCTTCGACGTCCTCGTCTCCAACCCTCCCTACATCGGCACCGGCGAGCGCGACTCGCTCGACGTGGAGGTGCGCGACTGGGAGCCGGCCACGGCGCTCTTTGCCGGGGCGGACGGGCTGGACGTGATCCGCGAGCTGGTGGAGGGCGCGCCGGAAGTGCTGCGCCCGGGCGGGCTGCTGGCGCTGGAGATCGGGGAAGGGCAGGGGGCGGCCGTGGCCGCGCTGGTGGGGGCGCGTGGGGCGTTCGGCCCCGCGCGCGTGGAGAAGGACCTCTCAGGGCGCGACCGGATCGTCCTGGCGGAGCTGGAAACTTCAACGGACTAGGGACCGGATGGAAATGATCTGGGAGAAGGCGCGCGAAGTGGGCCGCCTGGTTGCGCAGAGCGACGAGTACAAGGCGTTCAAGCGCGCCAACACGCAGATGGCCGACGACCGCGACCTGGTCACCCGCCTCAACCGCCTCAACGAGCTGCAGATGAGCTTCCAGCGCTCGGTGGAGCAGGGCAACGAGCCCCCCATCGAGGAGCAGGAAGAGTTCGAGCGCCTCGCCACCGAGGTGCAGACCTCCTCCGTGTACCAGGGGTACGCGTCGGCGCAGGCCAACTTCGACCGCCTGATGGTCCGCATCCAGGAAGAGATCGCCAAGGGCGTCGAAGCCGGGGAGCAGAGCCGCATCATCCTCCCGTCCTGATCCACACCGCCGCATGAAGCTCCAGCCCAGCGCCTGGCGTCCCCTCATCGCGCCGCTCATCGAGCGGCCGATGGGCGCGCTCGGCCGCATGGGGGTGAACCCCAACGTGGTCACCACCCTCGGGTTCCTGGTCACCGTGTCGGCCGGGCTCTCCTTCTTCCTGGGGAACATCCGCACGGGCGGGGCGCTGGTGCTCCTGGGCGGCCTGCTGGACATGGTGGACGGCGCCATCGCGCGCGCCGCCAACCTTTCCACCAAGTTCGGCTCGTTCTACGACTCCACGCTGGACCGCGCCTCCGAGGTGGTGGTCCTCATCGGCGTGATGTCGCTTTACCTCGGCACCGGCCGCAACATCGGCGAGCCGTGGATGGTATACCTGGTGGTGCTCGCCCTCGCCGGCTCGCTCATGGTGTCGTACACGCGGGCCCGCGCCGAGGGGCTGGGGATCGACTGCAAGGTGGGGCTGATGCAGCGCGCCGAGCGGATCATCCTGCTGGGCGGCTCCACGCTCCTCTTCGGGTCGTGGCGCCAGGGCATCGTCCTCACCTGCGTGATCTGGGCGATGGCGCTGCTCACCAACGCCACGGCGATGTACCGGATCTACTGGGTATACCGTCACCTCCAAACGCCGGCGCCCCCCGCTTCCACGCGGCCGCGCCGGGCTTCCACCCCCGCCAACAGGTAGCGCATGCGCACCGAACAGTATACGCCGCGCCCCGCCGAGGGGCGCCTGGGCATCCTCCTCCCCGGCCTCGGGGCGGTTTCCACCACCCTGATCGCCGGTGTGGAGCTGGCGCGCCGCGGGCTGGGCCGCCCCATCGGCTCGGTCACGCAGATGGGCACCATCCGCCTGGGCAAGCGCACCGACGGCCGGCACCCGCTCATCAAGGACTTCGTCCCGCTGGCCGGGCTGGAGGATGTCGTCTTCGGCGCCTGGGATCCGTTCCCTCAGGACGCCTACGAGAGCGCCCTGAACGCCGGCGTGCTCAACAAGTACGAGCACATCGAGCCGATCAAGGACTTCCTGCAGACGATCAAGCCGATGCCGGCGGCCTTCGACCAGCGCTACGTCAAGAAGCTGGAGGGGATCAACGTCAAGCCCGGCAAGAGCAAGCGCGCCTGGGCCGACGCGCTGCGCGAGGACATCCGCCGCTTCAAGGAAGAGAAGGGGTGCGACCGGCTGGTGATGGTGTGGTGCGGCTCCACCGAGGTGTTCATCCGCCCCGGCGAGATCCACCAGACCCTCGAAGCCTTCGAGAAGGCGATCGACGAGGACCACGACCAGGTGGCGCCCTCGATGCTCTACGCGTACGCCGCGCTGATGGAGGGCGTCCCCTACGCCAACGGCGCTCCCAACCTGTCGGTGGACTTCCCGGCGATGCTGGAGCTGGCGCAGAAGAACGGCGTGCCGGTGGCCGGCAAGGACTTCAAGACGGGGCAGACGCTCATCAAGACGGTGCTGTCGCCCATGCTCAAGGCCCGCATGCTGGGGCTGGACGGCTGGTTCTCCACCAACATCCTGGGGAACCGCGACGGCGAGGTGCTGGACGATCCCGAGTCGTTCAAGACCAAGGAAGAGAGCAAGCTGTCGGTGCTGGAGCACATCCTGCAGCCGGAGCTGTACCCCGAGCTGTACAAGGATTTCTACCACAAGGTGCGGATCAACTACTACCCTCCCCGCGGCGACGAAAAGGAAGGGTGGGACAACATCGACATCCGCGGGTGGCTGGACTACCGGATGCAGATCAAGGTGGACTTCCTCTGCCGTGACAGCATCCTGGCGGCGCCCATCGTGCTCGACCTGGCGCTCTTCCTGGACCTGGCCGGGCGCAGCTCGCTGCACGGCATCCAGGAGTGGCTCTCGTTCTACCTCAAGAGCCCCATGACCGCCGAGGGCCTGTACCCGGAGCACGACCTGTTCATCCAGCAGATGAAGCTGAAGAACACGCTGCGCTGGCTGATGGGCGAGGAGCAGATCACGCACCTTGGCCTGGAGTACTACCTGGACAACGTGCAGGAGCTCGCGGCCGTCTGACCGCTGGCTTGGGCATGTCAAAAGGGCCGCGCTCCTGATGGAGTGCGGCCCTTCTGCTTGCCTGCTGTTTGTGCTCGCACGCACTCACTGCGGATTGCTCCCGTCTTGGACTCGGTAACCCAGATACTCACTTGCTCGGCAGAAGAGTCTTTATGTCATTCGGGTCCTTCAAGAACGCGCTAAAGAGGTCACCTGGCGCGATCCGCCAATTGCTGTTCCCGAGATCCTTCCTTATTTCGCGGAGCAGTTCGTCTATCAGCATCAACGCGTTTTGGGCATTCTGAGGTTGATTTGCAGTACCGATTCGAAAACGTCGGAATGCCTGGATCACGCCCGGTGATCCCCAGATGATCATGTCTGCGGTGAAGGTGATGAAAAACTCTTGATAGAGCTGCACCATTTGGTCGTCAGACAGCTCCGTGCCGCCTGTCGTGCGCTTGAGCATATCCACAATCGCTGTATCCATAAACCGCTTGTAGATTGCGACTTTCTCCACGCGGTGGGCTTCACGGATATCTCGGCGTTTGCTCTCCCGCTGTGTGAGGACGAGCGTGATAATGCCAATTAGTACGGTACCCGATGTGGCAACGAGTGCTGCGGCGAACTCGGATTCGAACCCCGAGAGCGCCCGTATAGCCCTCATCGACAACAAGCCAATCCCATAGACGATTCCGCCGCTGACGGCCAGCAGTACTACAAGTGCAAGGAATGGTTGGATGCGCTTCATTCGCTGAATCTCGAGTGCGGAGCATGGCTTGGAATCGCGTCCACGCAGAGGGCCCCGCTTGGAACGCTGGTCTAACGCGTACGGTGAATGGTTCCGTGTGTTTCAATGGTCTGAACGATAGAAGCAGATCAGGCGCATGGCTGTGCCCCGAATGTGCGACAGCCACTTGCCAGTGCGGTACCTGCCTCCCGAACACAGCTACTCGCACGAGGAGGCCGTGCGCCACACACGATGGTAGCGAGGTGAGCAGACGTCGGTCGACTTACCCGTGACGCTAAGTAAACGAAAATTGTGGAACAGGATCCAGAAACGTGCTGGACTAGGGCACGATCACTGATAAAAAGGTAGCGGTTAGATGGTCGCTGAACCGGCGGACGCGGATATACTGGTTGAGGAGCAGATCCGCCGTGTCCCGCACGGTGCTGGTCCCGATCTGCAGCCAGTTCACCGTGGGCGGTGCACCATACAGTACGCTCCGCTCGTAGAAATCCGCGTCTTTGGATATGAGCAGCAATCTGTGCTCCGCAGGGTACGCCCAGATCGTCCGGTCGTCCACGCCGAGGAGGCGCGCGTCTCGGACGTACAACGAGCCGTGGTAGACGTCCGCGAGTGCCGCGACGAGGCGGAACGAGAGGTTCTCGTCGAAGAACAGCCTCACGAGTCGGAGAACAGTCGGTGCTCGCGTTGGGCAGCGAATGCCAGCACCGCCCGGATATCCTCCAGTGCGAGGTCGGGGAAGTCCGAGAGGATCTCCTCGGTCGACATCCCCCCGGCGAGATATTCGAGGACATCGGTTACGGTGATGCGCGTCCGACGGATGACGGGGTTGCCGCTCCGGATGGCCGGGTACAGCGTGATCCGCTCCAGCAGCTCGGTCATCAGACACTCGGGTCGAGGGTAAACCATCGCGTTCGTCGAAGCGGCGTGACGCGCTCATAGAGGTGATCCTCTCTGCCTGGACTGTAACCTGTTGTTACGCGCGGTCTCGCCAGTAGCCGGGACGCCGCCGGTGAGGCGCGACAGCGAGCACGTAGATCCTGTCGCTTTCCTCACGATAGATGACGCTGTACGGAAAGCGGCGCACGAGCCATCGCCGGATTGCTCCGCGGATGGGAGTGCCCGCTGCAGGGTTTTCGCGTACGAACGTGAGTGCCCCATCGACGGCATCGGTGAACTCCTCCGCCAGCGCGCGGCTCCTTTCGGCATAGAACTCGAAACCCCTGACGAACTCGGCCTCCGCTCCGGGGTGGAACGCAAGCCCCTTCACGCCAGTCGCGTCCGGAGCCGTGCAAAGACTTCTTCGGCGGGGATGGCCTCGACCTCGCCCGAGCGCAACTGCTCATAGCGGCGCTCGGCCTCGTCTGCCCACGCTTGGGCGATCTCGTCTTCCTCGTTGAGGCTCGCGATCAGCACCTCGGCTAGCCGAGCGCGCTCGTGGCTGGACAGCTTCAGGAGCTCGGCTTCGAGTTCTTGGACGCTCATGGGTGCACCTCCAGGGATCTGGCCGCCTGCGGTTCTGCGGCGTGCAAGGATCGGTTCACCTCCAGCGCGTCGTCGAGAGCCCAGCGGAGGTTATCCAGAAGGCCGTCGCGGGTCTCGGCGTTGGCGTTGACGGCGGGGATCTCGCTTACCCAGCCGACCCACCAGCTCTCGCACTGCAGGAGGACCAGCGTGAAATGGTCCTGCATCGTCGCTCCTGCCGGTTGGGGTGCGCCGCCGGGGTGTCTGTATATAGATACCCCGGATCGGCGTCAGCGTCCCCGAAAGGCGGTTTCCACCGGGCGGCCGAGCCAGTTGTCCGGGCGCGCGACGCCCAGTAGCCAGAGGGCAGTGGCGGCGCTGTCCATGGTGCTCACGGGGGCCGTGATCTCGCCGGGGGCGACGCCGCGGCCCCAGGCGATCCAGGGGATGTTCATGTCCACGTCCTGCTCGGTCCCATGGTCGCGGCCGTGGCCGCCGTGGTCGGCGGTGACGATGATCACGACGTCGTCGTCGTAGGCGCGGCGGGCGGCGGCGGCGATGCGCGCCACGGCGGCGTCCGCGCGGCGCACGGCGAAGCGGTACGGGGCGCTCATCCACCCCACTGAGTGGCCCGCGATGTCGGGATCGGTGAGGTGGACGAAGACGAAGTCCGGGCGGCGGTGGCGCAGATAGTCCTGCACCTCCTGCGTGATGCGCGGTGCCGCCCACAGGTCGCTGCCCTGCGGAGCCATCCGGAACTGCGGCGCGCCGCGGCGGAGGAGGTGGCGGAACTTGGACTTCCCAAAGAACCCCGCCGTCGTCTTCCCCGCCGCCTGCGCCACGTCGAACGCCGTAGGGACCTGCACCGCGCCCGTGGCGCCGACGCGCTCGTAGTTCCAGGTGATCCCGTGCACCGAAGGCGGCACGCCGGTGAGCATGGAGGTGTGCGACGGCAGGGTGCGGCTGGGGACGATGGTGCGCGCCTTCAGGGTATAGGCGCCCTCGCGCATCATCCGCTGCAGGTTGCGCGCGCCGGCGGCCTCGATGGCGTCGGGGCGCAGGCCGTCGATGGAGATCAGCACGACGTGCGTGGCCTGCGCGGCAGCCGGGGCGGGGAACAGCCCGGCGAGCAGCAGGGCGAGAATGACGAGACGGCGGTGGAGCACGGGCACCTCTCGGGAGGCGTAAAGGGAACTGGAATCCGCTGCGGTGTACCCGGATGGGGCGGCACCGATCCCGCGTGAATCTTTCCGGGCGCGAGGTCGTATCAAGCCCTGTACCTCCCGGGAGCCCGCCCGGGACTCGGATCTGAGCGGCGAACGGAGCGCAGCATGACCTGTCAGATGTGCGGAGCGCGGGTCCCCGAGGGGCGCGCTTCCTGTGCGCAGTGCGGTGCTATGGTGGGGCGGATGCCGGGGATGACCCTGGCGGCGCGTAACGCGTCGGCGGGGCTGGACACCGTGCGCGTCTGCCCGCGCTGCGGGTTCCACGGCACCAGCGTCTCGTATTTCGCCACGGGCGCCCACCTCCTCGTGCTCCTGGGGCTGACCGTCTTCACCAGCGGCATCGGGGCCATCATCTACCTGCTGCTGCGCGGCGGGGAGCGGATCTGCCCCCAGTGCGGGCTCAAGTGGGGGCGCGGCGGCTACCTGGCGCCCGTGGCTCCCGAGGGGGCGCGCGGCATCGAGATGGCCCCTGAGCTGGGCTCGGACGGGCGGGCGAAGCGCGGCCTGGCGTGGGCGCTGTGGGCGTTCGCCGCCCTGATGCTCGTGATTGGCCTGGCCGAGGCGGAAGCGGTGGTGCTGGGGATCGGGCTGATGGCCAGCGCGGGCGGGTACCTGCTGCGCCGCTCCGCGAACGAAGCCCGCGAGCGCCGCCGCGAAGCCCTCCTGGAGAGCCTGCACCTTCCCGTTCTGCGCCTGGCCGCCAGCCGCGGCGGCCGGCTCACGGTGACGCAGGTGGCGCAGGAGCTGGGCTGGACGATCCCGCGCGCCGAGAAGGTGCTTTCTTCCATGGAAGACGGCTACCGCGTGATGGGCGACGTGACGCCGGAAGGGGTGATCGTGTACGACTTCCCCGAGCTGAAGCAGGTGCCGGGGCCCACCGACCCGCCGGCCCCGCGCCTGATGGCCTGAGAAAGAGGGGAACGGGGAATGGGGAACGGGGAACGGTAAAACCCAAGTGGTTACCGTTCCCCGTTCCCCATTCCCCGTTCCCCTCCGTTACTCCGTGCCTCTGTGTCTCTGTGTGATGCCTCGTTAGATTAGGTCCGCCTCGGCGATGCCGGCGCCGCCCTCCTGCTTGGCCTGGCGCTTGAGCTCGGCGACGCGCTCGCCCAGGTGCTCCAGCGAGACCCAGCGGCCCGGGTCCACCCGCAGAACGGCGGCGCTCAGGCGGGTGAGGGGGAAGTAGCGCTCCACGCCGTAGCGGTCGCGGCCCCAGTAGCTCCCGGCCTCCACCGCGTCCTCGGGGAGGTGCGAGGCGAGGGCCTCGGCGAAGCGGGCCTGGGCGTCTTCGGCGCGGCGGCGCGCCTCGGGGGGCGGGCCCAGGAGCACGAAGTCGTCGCCGCCCACATGGCCCACGAAGGTGTCGCTGCCCGATGCGGCGGCCCCGGAAACGGCGGCGCCCACTTCGCGTATGGCCGCGTCGGCCACGGCGAAGCCGAAGCGGTCCGCGAAGGGCTTGAAGTGGTCGAGGTCGAAGTAGCAGATGGAAAAGGGCACGCCCAGCGCGCGGCGCCGCTCCACCTCGGCGTAGAGCGCTTCGCCGCCCGGGAGGCCCGTGGTGGGGTTGCGGTCGCGGCCGCGGGCGGCCTGGCGGAGCAGGGCCGTGGCGCGGGCCACCAGCTCGCGCGGGTCGAAGGGCTTGGCCAGGTAGTCGTCCGCCCCCGCGCCGAAGCCCCCCAGGCGGTCCTCGATGCTGCGCTCGGCGGTAAGGATCAGCACGGGGAGCCAGGCGAGGCCCGGGTCCGTCTTGATCTGGCGGCACACCTCGAAGCCGTCCGGCATACCCATGCGGTAGTCCAGGATGGCAAGGTCGGGCGCGGCGCGCCTCACCTCGGCCAGCGCCTGGGTACCGTTGCTGGCGGGGCGAACGGCGAAGCCGGCGGCGGTGAGAACGTCCACCACCATCGAGCGCAGCGCATCGTCGTCGTCCGCGAACAGAATTTCGCTCATCGTCTCCGGCCCGTGACCCCTGCTTCCTTGCGATCTTTCTTCGCACCCCTGCGGCTCGCCGCGGCGTCGGCGCTCCTTGCCCTGCTGGCGCCGCACGCCGCCGCCGGGAATCTAGCACCCCCGCGCGCCGCCGCCACCTCCCAAACGGCGCTCGCCGCCCGGATCGACTCGATCCTCGCCCGTCCCGCGCTCCGCCAGGCCCACTGGGGGGTGCTGGTGAGCGACGCCGCCACCGGCCGCGTGCTCTACGCGCGCAACGCCGACCGGCACTTCATCCCCGCCTCCAGCCTGAAGCTGGTGGTGAGCGCCACGGCGGCGCACCACCTCCCGGCCGACTTCCGCTTCCGCACCACCGTATTGGGCACGGGCGCGGTGAGCGGCGGGGTGCTGCAGGGCGACCTGGTGCTGTACGGCCGCGGCGACCCCATGATCTCCGACCGCTACTTCCCCACGCGCACGGCGGTGTGGGAGGCGCTGGCGGACTCGCTGTGCGCGCGCGGCATCCGGCGCGTGGCGGGTGCGGTGGTGGCGGACGAGAGCTTCTTCGACGCGGACCACGTGCGCGGCGACTGGGAAGCGTACGACACGCGCTGGTGGTACGGCGCGCCCGTGTCCGCGCTGGGCTTCAACGACAACTCCATCGACTTCCGCATCACCCCCGGAGCCGCGCCCGGCACGCGCCCCGCCATCACCTGGGAGCCGCAGTCGTCCTTTGTGACGCTGGAGAACACGGCCACCACGGGTGCCGCGGGCTCCGGCAACACGCTGGACTTCGAGCGCGCGCGCGGCAACGGCGTGCGCGCGTACGGCGCCTTCCCGGCCGGCGCGGCGGCGCGCACCGAGCACTTCGCCGTGGCGGACCCGGCGCTCTACGCGGGCACGGTGTTCCGCGAGGTGCTGGAGCGGCGCGGGATCGAGGTGGCGAGCGACTCCGTGCGCGTGGTGTCTGACCCGGCGCTCTCCCCCGCGCGCGGCGCAGCCGTGCTGGCCGAGCACCAGTCGCCCACGCTGGACAAGGCGATCGGCCCCATCCTGCTGAACAGCCAGAACTGGTTCGCGGAGCAGTTGGTGAAGACGGTGGCGCGCCAGGTGGCCGGCGAGGGAAGCTGGGACGCGGGGCTGCGCGTGGAGCGCGAGTTCCTGACCGGCGTGGTGGGGATCGACTCCGCGGACGTGGTGCTGCGCGACGCCTCCGGCCTCGCGGCGGGTAATCTGGTGACGCCGCGCGCCTTCGTGCGGCTGCTGGACTACATCCGCCGCACGCCGCGCCAGGCCGTGGTGCGCGACGCGCTCCCCGTGTCTGGCGGCAAGGGGTCGCTGCAGGCGCGCTTCACCGAGCTGCCGGGGCGGGTGCGCGCCAAGACGGGGTACATCGGCAACGTGGACTCGCTCACCGGCTACCTCGCGCGCGCCGACGGCAGCGAGGTCACCTTTTCCATCATCGCCAACGCCTCCGGCCAGCCCTCGTCGCGCATGAAGGCGGGGATCGACGACGTGGTGCGCGCGGTGGCGGCGGACCGCGGGCGGTGAGCGAAACATCCGGCTCGGGGGGCGCGTACGTACCCTCCGAAGCCATCCCCCCATTCCCGGAACACGCTTGAAGATCATCCGCACGCTCGCCGCGCCCGCCCTGGTGGCACTGGCCGCCACCACGGCCCCCGCGCAGGCGCCGCTCGACTCCACGGCCGCGCTCGCCACCTTCGACTCCGCCTGGTCGGCCATTCACCGCACCCACTACGACACCACCTTCAACGGGGTGGACTGGCCCGCCGTGCGCACCGAGCTCCGCCCGCGGGCGGCGGCCGCCACCAGCACGCGGCAGCTTCGCGGCGTGGTGCAGGAGATGCTGGGCCGCCTGCGCCAGTCTCACTTCTACCTGTTGCCCGCCGACGTGGAGGCGGGGCTCACGCGCGAAAAGAGCACCGACGACGCCGGCGGCGACGCCGGCATGGAGCTGCGCCTGGTGGGCGAGCGCTTCCTGGTGACGCGGGTGGCGCCCGGCGGCGCCGCGGCGGCGGCCGGCGTGCGCACGGGGTGGGTGGTGCAGCGGCTGGGCACCACGGAGGCGGCAAGCGTGCTGCGCACGCTCGGGCGGCTCCCCGCGGGCACCGACCCGCGCCTGCGCGAGCTGCGCGGGTGGGGCGCGATGGCGCACGAGCTGAGCGGGCGGGTGGGCGCCGTGGTCCCCGCGCGCTTCCTGGACGCGCGCGACCGGCCGGTGAGCGTGCGCCTGGCGCTGCGCCCCGCGCCGGGCGTGCTCACCAGGTTCGGCAACCTGCCGCCCATCCGCGTGGTGGCGCAGCACGAGCGAGTGGCCGCTCCCGGCGGCGCGTCGGTGGGCGTCATCCGCTTCAACTACTGGTTCCCGGCCATCGCCACCCGCATCGACGACGCCGTGCACGAGCTGCGCGCCGCGGATGGGATCGTCATCGACATGCGCGGCAACTTCGGCGGGGTGGGGGCCATGGCGATGGGCGTGGCCGGCCACTTCACGACGCGGATGGATACCCTGGGCACCATGGTGACGCGGCGGGACCGGCTGCAGTTCGTGGCCAACCCGCGCCTCTCCACCCGCGCCGGCGAGTCCGTGCGCCCCTTCGCGGGGCCGGTGGCCGTGCTCACCGACGCGCTCTCGGTGAGCACCGCGGAGATCTTCGCGGGCGGGCTGCAGAAGCTGGGGCGCGCGCGGGTGTTCGGCACGCCGTCGGCGGGGCAGGCGCTTCCGTCGATCACGACCAAGCTCCCCAACGGCGACGTGCTGGTGCACGCCTTCGCGGACTTCCGCGGGCCCGGCGGGTACCGGCTCGAAGGGCCCGGCGTGGTGCCGGACGTGGCGGCGCCGCTCACCCGCGCCGCGCTGCTGGCGGGGCGCGACCCGGCGCTGGACGCCGCCCTCAGGTGGATCTCGGAGCAGAAGGCGGGCGGCTCGCGCTGAGCCGCCCCTACCTCGTGCCGGCGCCAACCGCCGGCCCACGCGCCCCGCACCGGGGCGCACACACGCAACCCTGGATGGACCCGATGAAGCTTAGCTTCGGCCGTACCCTGACCTTTGCCGCGCTGGTGCTGGCCTGTTCCGCCCGCGGCGCCGCCGCGCAGGACCTTCCGCCCGCCAAGCAGATCATCGACCGCTACGTGGAGGCGCTGGGCAAGGGCGCGATGGCGCAGCAGAACTTCCGCCACGTGGTGGCCGAGATGGGGATGCCGGCCATGGGCGGCACCATGACGATGGACATGAAGTTCGCGCGCCCCAACAAGTACGTGATGACCATGGAGATGCCGGGGATCGGCAGCATGCGCACCGGCTACGACGGCGCGCGCGGGTGGGCCGTGAACCCCATGGCCGGGGCGCAGTTGATGGAGGGCAAGGAGCTGGACCAGCTCGTCCGCCAGGCGGACTTCGACTCCAACCTCAACATGTCCGCCAACTTCCCCACCATGGAGACGGTGGAGCGCTCCACGGCCAACGGCCAGCCCTGCTACCGCGTGCGCATGGTGGCGGTGACGCAGGACACCGTGTTCGCGTGCTTCGACGTGGGCACCGGCCTGATGTCGCAGATGCAGACCAAGCAGGCCTCGCAGATGGGGCAGATGGAGGCCGTGGTCAGCATGCTGGACTACAAGGACTTCGGCGGGATGAAGATGCCCACCCGCACCGTCACGCAGGTGATGGGGCAGGAGATGACGATGACGGTGAAGTCGGTGAGCACGGACCCGATCCCCGCCGCGGCCTTTGAGCCGCCCGCGGAGGTGAAGGCGCTGATGAGCCAGCAGCCGGCGGCTCCGAGACCGTAACCGCTGGGCTCACACAGAGACACAGAGGCACAGAGATGACTTCGTCTCTGTGCCTCTGTGTCTCTGTGTGAGAATATCGTATCTTGCGGGATGATCGAGCTACAGGAGCTGTCGAAGCGGTACGGCGACTTCCACGCGGTGCGCGGGCTTTCGCTGCGCGTGGAGGCCGGTGAGGTGTACGCGCTGCTGGGGGCCAACGGGGCGGGGAAGACCACGGCGCTGCGCTGCCTGGCCACCCTGCTGGAGCCGACCTCGGGCACGGCGCGCATCGCGGGGTTCGACGTGCGCACCCATCCGCTGGAGGTGCGGCGGCGGCTCGGCTTCCTGGCGGCGTCCATGGGGCTGTACGCCCGCCTCACCGCCCGCGAGCTCCTGCGCTACTTCGCGGAGCTCCACGGCATCGCCGCCGCGGAGATCCCCGGGCGGGTGGAGGCGGCCGTGGGCGCGTTCGGGCTGGAGGAGTTCGCGGACCGGCTGTGCGGCAAGCTTTCCACGGGGCAGCGGCAGCGCGTGTCCATCGCCCGCGCCGTGGTGCACGATCCCCCCGCGCTGGTGCTGGACGAGCCCACGCTGGGGCTGGACGTGCTGAGCGGCGAGTCCATCTACCGCTTCGTGGAGGACGCGCGCGAGCGCGGGCGCGCCGTCGTCTTCTCCACCCACCAGATGAGCGAGGTGGAGCTGCTGGCGGACCGCGTGGGGATCATCGCGGGCGGGCGCCTGGTGGCGGAGGGAACGGTGCGCGAGGTGGTGGCCGGGAGCGGCGAGGCGAGCCTCGCGCGCGCCTTTCTGCGCATCGTGCGGGAGGCCGCGTGAAGATGCGCACGGTGGGCACCGTGCTGCGCAAGGAGCTGCGGGAGACGCTGCGCGACCGGCGCACGCTCTTCATGATGATCGTGGTCCCCACGCTCCTCTACCCCGCGCTCTTCGTGCTGATGGAGCAGCTCGCGCTCTTCGGCCAGCGCAAGCTGGAGGAGCGCCCCCCCGCCGTGGCGGTGGCCGGCGCGGACGATGTGCGCGACTTCCTGGCGCGCGACTCCCTGCTGCGCGTCATTCCCGCCGCCGAGGCGACGCCGGAGGCGCTGCGCGCCGGGCGGGTGCAGGCCGCGGTGGTGGTGGAGGCGGCCGCGGCCGCGGAGGCCACCCGCGGCGTGCGCGTGCTCTTTGACGAGTCCGAAGACCGCTCGCGCCGCGCGCAGCAGATCGTGAGCGGGCACCTGGCCGCGTGGAGCGACTCGCTGCTGGCGCGGCGCCTGGCCGCGCGGGGGCTTCCGCAGAGCTTCGCGGCCCCGCTGGCGGTGGCGGACTCGTCGGTGGCCACGGCGCAGGAGGCGGGGGGATACGCGCTGGGCCGCTTCCTCCCCGGCATCCTGGTGCTGATGACGCTGCTGGGCGCGTTCTACCCGGCCATCGACCTGGCGGCGGGGGAAAAGGAGCGCGGCACCCTGGAAACGCTCCTCACCGCGCCCGTCCCCGCGCGCGACATCGTGGCGGGGAAGTTCCTGGCTGTCGCGCTGCTGGCGATGACCGCGGCGATGGTCAACCTGCTCAGCATGCTGCTGACCTTCCAGTCGGGGATCTTTCGCTTCGCCAAGGCGGCCAACCTCCAGTTCTCGCTGCCCTGGGGCTCGGCGCTCCTGGTGCTGGCCGGCCTCGTGCCCCTGGCGATCCTCTTCTCCGCGCTCTTCCTGGGCATCGCGGTGCGCTCCCAGTCGTTCAAGGAGGCGCAGAATGCCCTCACCCCCGTGCAGCTCGCCGTCATCGTCCCCGTGATGCTGGTGGCGCTCCCGGGGATCGAGGCGACTCCGCTGATCGCGGCGCTGCCGGTGGCGGGCGTGGCGCTCCTCTTCCGCGACCTGATGTCCGGGACGGCGCGGCTGGGGCCGTCGCTGATCGCGTTCGGCGCGTCGGTGGCGTACGCGGCGCTGGCGCTCTGGTTCGCGGCGCGCGCGTTCGGGCGCGAGGATGTCCTGTTCGGCTCGGGCTCGGCGGCGCGCGGCGGGTGGGGGACGCGGATGCGGGCGTGGCGCGGCGGGGAGCGCGGCGTGCCCAGCGCGGGCGAGGCGTTCGCCTTCATCGCGGCTCTGGCTCTCCTCTACTTCCACCTGGGCTCGGCGCTGCAGGGCGGCCTGGGGGAGCGCGGCCTCCTCCTCTCGGAGCTCCTGCTGCTGGGCATCCCCGCGGTGGCGCTCGCGATGCTGGGGCCGTTCGACGTGCGCCGCACGCTGGCGCTGCGCCGTCCATCGGGGCGCACGCTGGCGGCGGCGCTGCTCATCGCGCTGGGGGGGATCCCGCTGGGGTGGGGGATTGGCTGGCTCCAGCTCCAGTTCTTCCCGCAGGCTGCCGAGGCGCTGGGCGGGCTGGAGAAGCTGGTGACGGCCACCGACGCCCGGCGCGCCCTGTGGCTCCTGCTGCTGGTGGCGGCGACGCCCGCGGTGTGCGAGGAGCTGGTGTTCCGCGGCGTGCTGCTTCAGTCGCTGGGGCGTGAGCTCCCCGCCGCGCGCGCGGTGGCGGTGTCGGCGCTCGTCTTCGGCGCGTTCCACCTCTCCAACGAGACGGCGATCCGCTTTCTCCCCACGGCCTGGATCGGCGTGCTGATGGGGTACGTGGTGTGGCGGAGCCGCTCGCTTTTCGCGAGCATGCTCATGCACTTCGTCAACAACGGCGCGGTGGTGCTGCTCCTGTGGCAGCCGGAGGTGCGCCGCTTCGCGCTCACCGGCGGCAGGCCCGCCACTCTGCCGCTCGTGCTTGCTCCCCTGGTACTGGGGCTGGGGCTCTGGCTGCTCCCCCGCCGCGCTCCGGCGCAGGCGGGCGCGGCCGGCGCGCCGGTGCCCGCTCCCTGAACCCGAACCAACGGAGATCCGCATGGTTGCCGCCGTGGTCCTGATCCGCGCCGTCCCCGGCGACGTTCCCGCCCTCGCCCGCCGCATCGCCGGCATCGACGGGGTCGCCGAGGTCTACTCCGTCTCGGGCGACTGGGACCTGATCGCCATCGTACGCGTCGCCGAGTACCAGCGCATCGCCGAGATCGTCACCGAAGAGATCGCGCAGGTGCAGGGGATCGAGCGCACCAACACGCTTACCGCCTTCCGGGTGTTCTCCAAGCAGGACATGGGAGCGGCGTGGGACATGTTCGAGTAACTGATTGGCTCACACAGAGACACAGAGGCACAGAGAAGAACTTCATCTCTGTGCCTCTGTGTCTCTGTGTGAGCCTGCTGTTGTTTACGGGGCAGGGGTGCCGCTATGATGATGAGAAGCCGCCGCTCTTCCGCGCGGCGGGCCACCTACGAATGGAGCCGACCGTGAAGCTCTCCGCCTTCTCCGCGCGCGCAGTGCTCGTGCTCGCGCTCACCGTGCTGGCCGGCTGCGACGACAGCACCGGGGTCGATACGTCCGTCGGTGGCACCTACGAGCTGGAGTCAGGGCTGGTGACGTCGTTCGACGACGGCCAGACCACGCGCCAGGAGATGCCGATCACGCTGTACGAGGGGCTGGCGTCCAGCGGAAGCGCGAGCTTCGACATCCGCTTCGAGATCCTCAGCTCCACGATGACGCTGTCGGAGGCCGGGCGCACCTACCAGTTCGCCGGCACCTACCGCCTCTCGGAGACGCAGAACCGGTTCGCGCCGGAGACGGAGACGTTCACCGCGTCGGGCACCTACTCCGTGGACGGGAGCGACATCACCTTCGCGCCGTCATCCTCGTCCGAAGTGGGGATCCGCGGCGACGGGATGCTCTACAGGGGGAAGCTGAGCGTGGAGGTCACCGACCCGTTCCTGGGGATCGAGACGCTCTACGAGTTCAGGAAGTAGACGGCAGGCTCACACAGAGGCACGGAGGCACAGAGAGGAGCTCATCTCTGTGCCTCCGTTTTTTAGCGCCGGCCGCCCTTGCGGCGGCTGCCGGTGCGCGCCCGCTGGCCCTTGCGCCTGGCTCCCTCCTCCTCGCCGCGCGGGCCGCGCTCGTTGCTGGCGTGGCGGGGGCCCTTGCCGCGGCCCTGGCCCCTGCCGCGTCCCGGCTCGCGGTCGCGGTCCGGGCCGCCGCCGCGCTTGGGGCGGTGGGGCGGGGCTTCGGGGCGCTCGCGCAGCATGGCGTCCCTGGCTTCCTCGAGCGTGGCGGCGCGGATCTCCGGGCGTTTGCCGCGGGTGATCGTCCAGTGCAGCGGGCGGTCGAGCTCGGGGACGTCTTCCTCGTCGATGTAGTTGAGGATCTTGGCCGGGATGCGCGCGCGCACGATGGGCGTTCCATCGTCGAAAGCGTAGTCCAGCGGGTACTCGCGGCCCTCCAGGTACACGTGGTCCGGGAGCGACATCCACCGCTCGCGCTCCGCCGGGTCCACCAGCGTGTCCGCCTCGATGCGCAGCGGCGTCTCCAGGAAGTCCGCGTACGAGCGCACGCCGCCGAGCTGCTCCGCGATCGTGGCGATCATCGCCTCCTCGCTCACGCCCGCCTTGCCGCCCGACTTGCGGTGCACCTGGCGTAACTGGCGGAGCGCGTCGCGGTTGGCGGCGGCGTCCTTGTGGAACGCCTCGCCCGCCATCACCGCCGCGGCCAGGGCGCGGCGGCACTCCTCCTCCTGCCCCTCGGGGAAGCGCTCGATCGGCTGGTCTTCCGAGTCCAGCACGAAGCCGTGGTACTCCACGGAGCTGCGCAGGCGCAGCGGGTGGCGGCGGTGGCTGACGTCGTACACCACCTGCGGCTCGGCGCGGGAGGCGTGCTTGATCAGCAGCTTGAAGGGGAGCTGCGTGCCCGCGATGGAGCCGCGCGCCTTGCCGAAGCGGTCCGCGAAGAAGTTGATCTCCCCCGCCACCGGCCCATAGGTGCCGCACACGCTGGTCTTGGAGACGCGCACCTCCTCGCCCCACGAGGTCTCCTCGTCGATCACCAGCGAGAAGGGCATCACCCTGGCCAGCAGCTCCTGCCACTCGCGCTCCAGCTCGCGGTTGAGCGGGGGGAGGGTGCGGGGGAGCTCCAGGTCCAGCGACCGGAAGATGGAGGCGATGGCGAGCGCCGCGTCCTCGATGGACCTCACCAGCACGCCGCGCTCGTCCGCCCACTCGGCCAGCGCCTCCGCGTCGAACACGTGCCGCGGGAGGCCGTATACGTGCCCCAGCGTGCCGTTGGTGGCCAGCGCGTCCTGGTAGATGCGGTACGCCGTCAGGTGGTCGCTGCCGGGCACCACGTACCGGCTGATGTCGTTGTCCTGCTGCCTCAGCATGCGGTGAAGCGAGTCGATGGAGGCCATGGCGGCCACCAGCGGCACCATCCCCTCGTCCGCCTGCACCAGGAGCTCGCCCCAGGGGCGGTCCACGGGGAGGACCTCCACCTTGCGGCCGTAGTCCGTGAGGCGGTCGTTGGCGATGAGGCCGCGGCGCGTAAGGGTCTCCACCGCGCGGCGGTAGGCGATGCGGTCCAGCGGCACGGGGAGGTCCAGCTCGTCGGCGCGCACGCCCATGTCCGCGCAGGTCATGGCCACGCGCTCGGGGTCGCCCGCGAGCTGGAAGTTGGGCGCGGTGGGGCGCAGCGAGCCGAAGTCGATGTCGCGCTCGCTCAGGATCCACACCTCGCCGTTCTCCACGCGCCCGTGCACGCGCCCCGCCATCTGCAGGATCTCGTTGGTGCCCAGCGGCTTGCGCGTGAGCACGCTGCGCCCCTTTTCGACGAGCGTGGTGAACTGCGCGTCCTCGATCACCACCGTGTCCAGCCCACGGATGTTGAGCGCGGACTGGCCCGCCGCCGTCATCGACAGCACGAAGGGGTGCGGCGCGCCCTCGCCTTCCAGGAACGGGCGCAGCTTGGCCACCGGCTCGCCACCGTGGTAGAACTCGGTGAGCATCTCCGGGTACCGCTCCGCCACGGCCTTCACCGTCTGCTCCGTGCCCGCGCGCGTGGGGACGAAGACGGCCACGCCCCGCTTCTCCTTGCGCACGTGGCGCATGAAGCGGTCGCCCAGGAAGGCGCCGGGGTTGAGCGTGTTGGAGATCCTCACCGTCGCCGCCCGCTCCGGGTCGAAGGCGGAGCTCTCGATGACGGTGGCGGAGTGCAGGTACTCCGCGTAGAAGGTGGGGTCCACCGTGGCCGAGAGCCACACGAAGCGGCACCCGGCGCGCTTGGCCAGCGCCAGGCACAGCTCCAGCTCGGCCGAGGTCTGGTGGATCTCGTCCACGATCACCACGTCGTTGCGGTCGATCAGGTCGTCCTGCAGCCACCGCCGCGCGATGCCGGTGGTGACGATCACCACGTTCCAGCTCGGCGTCTCGGGCGTCGCCTCGCGCTCGCGGTTCACCACGCCCACCCGCAGGTCGGGCCCCACGATGGCCTCGGCGATGGGGCGGATGGCGAGCGTCTTCCCGGTGCCGGTCCCGGCCACGATGCCGAAGCCCTTCCCGGCGGCGGCCAGCTCCCTCAGCTCCCCGCCGTGCTCGCGGTTGATGATGGTCTCCACCCCCGTGAGCTGCACGCCCAGCTCGATGGTCTCGCAGGCGGCGCGGGTGGGCGCGATGACGACGATGCGCCCTTCTGGCGGGCGCCCCGGGTAGCGTTCCGAGGGAGGTGTCGTCGGTACCTGGACCATGGATCTCCGGACGTTGCAGAGGGCTGGTTGACGCGGCGCGCGGGGCCCCGCCAGAATGTCACGAAGAGGCGCACGAGCAAAAACCCAGCCAATTACAGGTCCCAACGATGCAAGGCTCCACCACGCTCTTCGTACGCGCCGCCGAAGTCGCCGCCTGCTCCGGCCCCCCGCGCCAGGCCGACGGCGCGGACCCGTCCGCCGCCGCGCCAGGCGCCGCCGTCGCCGTGCAGGGAGGGCGCGTCGCCGCCGTGGGGGCGGAGGCGGAGCTGCGCGCGCGCTTCCCCGGCGCGGCGGAGGTGGACTGCGCGGGCGGCACGCTGACGCCGGGGCTGGTGGACTCGCACACGCACGCCGTGTTCGGCCGCTGGCGCACGGACGAGTACGCGCTGCGCTCGCAGGGGGTGCCGTACATGGAGATCGCGCGGCGCGGCGGGGGGATCAACGCCTCCGTGCGCGACCTGCGCGCGCGCACGGAGGAGGAGCTGGTGGAGCTCGCCCTGCCGCGGCTGCGCGACCTGCTGGCCAACGGCATCACCACGGCCGAGGTGAAGAGCGGCTACGGCCTCTCCACCGAGGACGAGCTGAAGACGCTGCGCGCCATCAGCCGCCTTGCGTCGCTGCAGCCCATCGAGCTGGTGCCCACCTTCCTCGGCGCGCACGAGGTGCCGCCGGAGTACCGCGAGCGGCGCGACGCGTACGTGGAGCTGCTGGTGGAGGAGATGATCCCCGCGGTGGCGGATTCGGGGCTCGCGCGCTTCTGTGACGTCTTCATGGAGCCGGGCGTCTTCGACCGCGCGCAGAGCGAGCGCATCCTGCGCGCGGGGCTGGACCACGGGCTGCGCCCCAAGATCCACGCGGACGAGCTGGAGGGAAGCGGCGGGGCCGAGCTGGCGGTGGAGCTGGGCGCCGCATCCGCGGACCACCTGGGCGACGTATCGGAAGCGGGGATCGCGGCGCTGGCGGGGTCCGGCACGGTGGCCACGCTGCTCCCCGCGACGCTGTTCTTCCTGGGCCGCCCGAAGTTCGCCCCCGCGCGGGCGCTGCTGGACGCGGGCGCCACGGTCGCGCTCGCCACGGACTTCAACCCGGGCTCGTCGCCCACGCCCAGCCTCGCCTTCGTGATGACGGCCGCCTGCTCGCGCATGGGGATGAGCCCCGCCGAAGCGCTGCGCGCCGCCACCGCCGGCGGCGCCGCCGCGCTGGAGATCACGGACGGGCGCGGCACGCTGGTTCCCGGCGCTCCCGCGGACCTGGTGCTGTGGCGCTGCGCGTCGGCGGGCGAGATCCCGTACCGGCTGGCGGCGCCGGTGGTGGCCGGAGTATGGAAGGGGGGAGTCAAAGTCGCGTGAACCGCGTTCTCCCACGGAGGCACAGAGACACGGAGACGAGTGCCTCCTCCGTGTCTCCGTGTCTCTGTGTGAGCCGCTGTTGGCAACCCTCGCGCCCCCCGCTATCTTCGCAACGTATCACCCGGCCGCGATTCAGGTAGCAGGATTCCCCGTCCCCACACTCATGGCGAACATCGGAAAGCTGAGGGACCAGGCTCGCGCCTATGAGCAGCGGGACCAGTGGCGCGAGGCGATCGTCGCGTACCGGCAGATCCTGGAGAGCCCGGAAGGGGGCGAGGTGGACATCGCCCTGTGGAACCGCATCGGCGACCTGCACCTCCGCCTCAACGAGACGGAGAAAGCGGTGGACGCGTACGAGGCGGCGGTCAACGCGTACGTGGACGTGGGGCTGTACAACAACGCCATCGCGCTGTGCCGCAAGATCCTGCGGCTGGTGCCCGGGCGCATCGCCACCTACCGGCGCCTGGGGCAGATCAGCGCCGCCAAGGGGTTCCTGGCCGACGCGCGCCAGAACTTCCTGGAGTACGCGGACCGGATGCGCCGCGCCGGGAAGCTGGACGAGTCGTTCGCCGGGCTCAAGGAGTTCGCGGACCTCTCGCCCGACGACGTGGAGGTCCGCCGCCTGCTGGCCGACCAGTTGCTGGCCCACGGGCACCGCGACGAGGCGGTGGAGCAGCTTCGCGCCCTCCTCACCCCGCTGATCCGCGCGGGCGACGACGACGCCGCCGAGGCCGTGCGCGAGCAGATCCGCGCCGCCGATCCCACGGCCAGCACCGAGCCGCTCGCCCGCGCCGAAGCGGCCCCGGCGGCCGACGACTACGGCGTGTTCGACACGGGGAACGTGGAAGTGGCGGAGCCGCTCCCCGCCGCCCCCGAGCCCCCGCCCGCCACGCCCGCCGAGGCCGTGTTCGGTGCCGGCGAAGAGGCGGACGAGGGTCTCCTGGAGATCCCGGCCATCGAGGGTCTCGAAGTCTCGATGGACTTCAGCCGCCCGGACGCCGAGCCCGCCCCGCCGGCCCCCGAGCCCGCGGAGGAAGAGGACGACCTCCCGCTGCTGGACTTCGACATGGGACCGCCGCCCGCGGACCCGGCCGCGTACGGCGAGGTGAGCCTGGACGACGAGCCCGCGCGGGAGGACGACGACGGCGGCGAGCTCCCCCTGATCGCCCCCGACGACGACGAGCTCCCCATGATCGACATGGGGAGCGACTTCGGCGCGGTGCAGCTCCCCACGGTGGAGCCGCCGCCCGTGCGCGACCCGGTGGAGCAGCTCCGCTCGCGAGTGGCCACCAACCCGGAGGACGTCGCCTCGCGCGACGCGCTGGTGGACCTCCTCCACGAGCGCGGCGACGAGGGCGAGGTGCGGCGCGTGCTGGACGAGGCGCACCGCGCGCTGGCCGTGCGCGGCCTCTACCGCGAAGCCGTGGGGCCCATCTCGCAGCTCATCCGCCTTCACCCGGGCGACGGGGTGCTGCTGCAGAAGCGGGTGGAGTACGCCTTCAAGTCCGGCGACCGCTCTTCGATGGTGGAGGCGTACCTGGCGCTGGCCCGCTACTTCGACACCACGGGCTCGCGCGACAAGGCCCGCGCCGTCTTCGGGCGCGTGCTGGAGATCGAGTCGTACAACCCCGAGGCCCGCGCGGCGCTGGAGGCCATGGCCCAGGCCGCCCGCCGCGCCGCGCCCCCTCCTCCTCCCCCTCCGCCGCCCCCGTCGGAGTACGTGGACCTCGGCTCGCTGATCCTGGGCGACCCGGACGAGCGCGAGCAGACTACCCGCTTCGTGGTGGAAGAGAAGGAGCCCACGGGCGACGAGGACCGCGACTTCGCGGACATGCTGGCCCACTTCCGCCAGAAGGTGGCGGAGAACATCGAGGCCGAGGACTCGTCGAGCCACTACGACCTGGGGCTCGCCTTCATGGAGATGGGGCTGATCGACGAGGCCATCGCCGAGTTCCAGGTGGCGCTGCGCGGCGGCGCCAACCCGCTGGCCACGCTGGAGCTTCTGGGGCAGTGCTTCGTGGAGAAGGGCCAGTACCCCGTGGCCAGCCGCGTGCTGGAGCGCGCGCTGAGGCTTCCGCAGGTGGGAGACGCGGAGCTGGTGGGGGTTCTCTACCACCTGGGGCGCAGCCACGAGGCGATGGGAAACATGCCTCAGGCGGTGGAGCTGTACGAGCGCGTGCTCTCCGTGGACATCCGCTTCCGCGACGCCGCGCGGCGCGCGGAGACGCTGCGGGCGGCCGGGCGCGCCCCGGAACTTTGACACCGCCGGGGCGGGCGGTTAGGTTGCGGCGATCCGTCAGGCAAATCCAAAGCTTCAACGGCATGACGCTGCGCACCGCACCGCCCCGCCTTTCCGACATCCAGGCCCCCATCCGCGAACGGCTCGACGCCGTGGTGGACGAGATCCGGCGCATCGTCGTCTCGGATTTCGCTCCGGTGGAGGAGGTCAACGCGTACCTCGCCAAGATCCGCGGGAAGCTCTTCCGCCCGGGGCTCCTCCTGCTGTGCGACGAGCTGGAGGGCGCCCGCTCGCCGCAGGCGGAGACGCTGGCGGCCGTGGTGGAGCTGGTGCACCTGGCCACCCTGGTGCACGACGACGCGGTGGACCACTCGGTGCTCCGCCGCGGGATGCCCACGGTGAACGCTTTGTGGAGCCACCAGGTCGCCATCATCATGGGCGACTACCTGTACTCGCGCTCCATCACCGAGATCACCCGGCTGGGGCAGATCGAGCCCATCCGCGTGCTGGCCGACGCCGCCAACGCGATGACCGTGGGCGAGATGCGCCAGCTTTCGTCGCACGACGCGCTGGACTTCGGCGAGGCGGACTACTACCGGCTGATCGACAGCAAGACGGCGTCGCTCATGTCGGCGGCGTGCGAGCTGGGCGCCATCACCGGCTCGCCCGCGTACCGCGTGCAGCTCCGCACCTTTGGACGCGAGCTGGGGCTGGCTTTCCAGATCGCGGACGACCTGCTGGACTACACGGCGGACGCGGAGCAGACCGGGAAGCCCAGCGGGCTGGACCTGCGCGAGCACAAGGTGACGCTGCCGCTGATCGCCGCGCTCACCCGCTTCAGCGCGGCCGAGCGGGCGGAGGTGGACGCCTTCTTCCGCGATCCGGAGCCGAGCGACGAGGGGATCGCGCGGGTGGTGGAGCTGGTGCGCGCGCACGGCGGTCTGGAGTATGCGCACGATGCGGCCATGGAGTGCGCGGCCCGCGCGGAGGAGGCGCTGGCCGGTCTCCCCGAGGGCGCGGCGCTGGACGCGCTGCGCGCCAGCATCGCCCACGCGGTGGAGCGGCGCCGTTGACGGCACCGCATTTGCCTGCAACGGCGCGGCGTTCGAGAGGTGCAACCGTTCACGGGGGTCGGGGAGAGGTGAGATGAACGTGGTGACACGCCGCCGCGCGGGGCGCCTGCTCCTGGTGGTGCTGATGGGGCTGATTCTGGGGGCGCTGCTCTCCGAGCTAGTCGTCCGCTTCACGCCGGACAGCACGGCGCGGACCTTCTTCACCACGTCCGTCTCGGCCGCCCTGGGGCCGCTGGTGGTAGACCTGGTGGCCTTTGGCATCACGCTGGGGCCCGTGGTGTTCCGCCTGGACTTCATGAGCGTGCTGGGCGTGCTCGTGGTCGCGCTGGCCGCTCGTAGCTGGCTCTGACGCCGGTGCGGCTGGCATGAGAACGGGAGCGCGCGAGAGGATTCGCGCGCTCCCGTTCTTTTTTGGTCTCACACAGAGGCACAGAGACACAGAGAGATGATCATCGCGCAGATCAGCGATCCGCACATCACGCTGGAGCAGGGGGCGGAGCGGCTCGCCGCGGCCGTCGCGCACCTGGTGCGGCTCCCGGCGGCGCCCGACGTGGTGCTGGTGAGCGGGGACTGTACCGACGGGGGGAAGGCCGAGGAGTACGCACGGTTCCGCGAGCTGCTGGCGCCGCTGGCGATGCCGGTGCTCGTCGTGCCCGGGAACCACGACCACCGCGAGCGGATGCTGGAGGCGTTCGGCACGCAGGGCGCGGAGGCGCTGCCGGGGTTCGTGCAGTACGTGGTGGATGCGGGACCGGTGCGCCTGGTCGCGCTGGACACGCACGTCCCCGGGCGCGACGACGGGGAGCTGTGCGAGCGGCGGCTGCGCTGGCTGGACGAGCGGCTGGCGGAGGCGCCCGGCCGGCCGACGCTCATCTTCATGCACCACCCGCCCGTGGCGAGCGGGATGGACGTGCTGGACGCGATCGGGCTCCGCGATCCGGACGAATTCGGTGCCATCGTCGCGCGGCACCCGCAGGTGGAAGTCGTCGCCGCGGGGCACATCCACTGCACGCTGGTGCGCCGCTTCCGCGGCACCGTGGCGGTGACCTGCGCGTCGACCGCGCACCAGATGCTCCCGGACCTGACGCGCCCGGAGCGGCTTTCGGTGCTGATGGAGCCCCCTTCGTGCCTCCTCCACGTGTGGGAGGAGCGGACCGGGTTCGTCACCCGCGCCTCCGTCATCGGCGACCACGGGCCGGTGGTGGAGCTCCACGACGGCCAGCGCTGGCTTCCCCAGGGCGCGTGACCGACCACTTCGTCACGCTGGCGGGCGAGGGCGTCGCGCAGACGCGCATCAAGGGCTCCACCTTTCTTGCCCTGGCCGCGCCCGCGGCGGACGAGGCGGAGGCGCGCGCCCGGCTGGCCGCGCGGGAGCGGGAGATGTGGGACGCCACTCACAACTGCAGCGCGTGGCGGATGCGGGGCGGGGTCCACCGCGCCAACGACGCCGGAGAGCCCAACGGGAGCGCCGGCGCTCCCATCCTCGCGGCCATCGACGGGGCCGGGGTCACGGACTGCGTGGTGATCGTCACGCGCTACTTCGGGGGCACCAAGCTGGGCGTGGGCGGGCTGGTGCGCGCCTACGGAGACGCGGCGGCCGAGGCGCTGGCCGCCGCGCCCCGCCGCGTGGGCACCGTGGCCGTGCGCCTGGCCGTGCGCTACCCGTACGAGCACACCTCCGCGGTGATGAGGGCGCTGGAGCGCGCGGGGGCCGCCGAGGTGGAGCACGGCTACGCGCCGGAGGGCGACGCGGGCACCGTGGAGTTCAGCGTCCCCGCGGGGGCCGAAAGCGTGCTGGGGGAAGAGCTTCGGGAGTCCACGGCGGGGGCGCTGGCGCCGGTGCGGATCGGGGAAAGTGTGCTCTTTCGGAACGCGGAATCCTGAACGGCGTATTCATCACGAGTCACGCGTTCGGCGACGGTTCATCCGCCCGTCCGCGCCCACCCGTTCTGCCGGCGAGCCCGGCACAGCAACCCCCTCAGGAGAGTCGCGCATGGAGGGATCCGTGCTGGCGGAACCCATCATGGACCGCCTGCGGAAGCAATTCCCGGCGTACCACGACACCGCCTATCTCTTCGTCCTCGCCGCCCTCCACTTCACCATCGAGCGTGTGGGGGAGGCGCGCCACATCAGCGGCCGCGAGCTGGCCGAGGGGTGCCGCGACCTGGCGATGGAGCGGTACGGCCTCATGGCCCGGCACGTCCTGGAGTTCTGGGGCATCCGCGGCACCCGCGACTTCGGCGAGATCGTCTTCGCGCTGGTGGAGTGCGGCGTCCTGGTGAAGCAGGACGGCGACTCGCTCAACGAGTTCGAAGGCGTCTTCTGCTTCGCGGACGCCTTCGAGTCCAACTACCCCTGGCGCGCCTGCCGCGGCTTCCTGAGCGCCTCGTAGCTGGAACAGCCCTTGCGGCGCGGTTTCGCCCCCGCCGGCGCGGGGTCGGCGGCCGTGTGGGGAGTGGGAGCCAACGCAAGGGGAGGGGGTGCGCCATGCCGGAAGTACGCGAGTACCCGCAGTGCAGGAAGTGCAACGAGGGCCTGCTCGTCCCCCTTTCCGACTACGGCCGCGACGGCGCGCCGATCACCTACAAGGCCTGGGTCTGCTCCAACCCGGAGTGCGGCTTCAACATCCGCATCGACAACGGCGAGATCAGCTTCGGCCGCACCATCGGCCAGAGCTACAAGTAGCCGGATCGCCGCCCGCGGCCCCTCCCCATGCCCCACTCCCGCTTCCGCGCCCACGAGCGCGTCCCCGTGCTCGGCGCCGACGAGATGCGCGCCTGGGACGCGCACTCCATCCGCGACACGGGCATCCCCGAACGCGTGCTGATGGAGAGTGCCGGCCGCGCCGCCGCCGCCCTCGTGCAGCGCCTCTACCCCCGTGGACGCGTGGTGGCGGCGGTGGGCGCCGGCAACAACGGCGGCGACGCGCTGGTGGTGGCGCGCACGCTGCGCGCGTGGGGCCGCGAGGTGATGGCGGTGTCCGTAGGGAAACGCCCGCCCGATCCCGCCCTCCTGCACGGCTGGGAGGTGGATGTACAGCCCGCCGCGGAACTCAGCGCGGCGCTCGCCGGCGCCGCCGTGGTGGTGGACGGACTGCTCGGCACCGGCGCGCGCGGCGCCCCCCGCGAGCCGGAGGCGACCGCCATCGAAGCCATCCTCCGCTCCGGTGTCCCCGTCGTGGCGCTGGACGGCCCTTCGGGGATCGACCTGACCACGGGAGCCGCGCCCGGTGCCGCGCTCCGTGCCGCCCTCACCGTCACCTTCGGCGCGCCCAAGCGCGGCCTGCTCCTCTTCCCCGGCCGCGAGCACGCGGGGCGGATCGTGGCCGTGGAGGTGGGATTCGCCCCCCTCGCCGCGGCCGGCGCCGAGCTGATCACGCCAGCGTGGGCCGCCCGCCGTCTCCCCGCCGTCGCGCCGGACGCGCACAAGGGCGGCATGGGACGCGTGGTGATCGCCGCGGGGCGCGGCGGGATGGCCGGCGCGGCGGTCCTCGCCGGGATGGGCGCGCTGCGCGCCGGCGCGGGGTACGCCATCCTCGTCTCCCCGGACGCGAACCGCGCGATCATCCAGGCCTCCATCCCCGAAGCCCTCTTCCTGGACCGCGGCGCGCTCCCCGAGGACTTCGCCTCGTCCGCCGACGCCATCGTCGCGGGCCCTGGGATGGGGACGGACGACGACTCCCTGGCCCTCCTCCGCCGCCTCGCACGGGGCGACGCACCGCTCCTCCTGGACGCCGACGCCCTCACCCTGCTGGCGCGCCACCCGGAGATGCGCGACGAGATCGAGCGCCCGCTCCTCCTCACGCCGCACCCGGGCGAGATGGGCCGCCTCCTCGACCGCCCCATCTCCGCCATCACCACCGCCCCCTTCGCCGCGGCCGAGGAAGCCGCCGCGCGCTTCCGCTGCACGGTGCTCCTCAAAGGCTCCCCCTCGCTGGTCGCCGAAGCGGGAGCCCCGACGCTCGTAAACGTCGCCGGGCACTCCGGGATCGCCACCGGCGGCATGGGCGACGTGCTCAGCGGCGTGGCGGGAGCGCTCCTGGCGGTAGGCACCGCGCCCCGCGAAGCCGCCGCGCTGGCCCTCTTCTACGCCGGCCGCGCCGCCGAGCTCGCCGGGCGGGGCAGGGGCCTCCTCCCCCGCGACGTCGCCGAAGCCCTCCCCGGCGCCCTCACCCAGCCACCCGCCCCGCTCACAACCCCCGGCGTGCTGCTGGATCTCCCCGCCCCACGGTAACCTCTCTGTGTCTCTGTGCCTCTGTGTGAGCCACGGTTTCCGTTGACACACCGCGGATCCGCCCCTACGTTCCGCGCCTCTGTCCGAGCCACGTAACGCACTTCAGCCGAACCGCTTCCCGGCATCCATGGCGACCATCCATCAGATCCGCGCGCGCGAAATCCTCGACTCCCGCGGCAACCCCACCGTCGAGGCAGACGTCGTCCTTTCCTCCGGCGCCTTTGGGCGCGCGGCGGTCCCCAGCGGCGCGTCCACCGGCGAGCACGAGGCCGTGGAGCTTCGCGACGGCGACAAGGGGCGCTACCTGGGCAAGGGCGTGCGCGGCGCCGTGTCGAACGTCAACGGCGAGATCGCCGCGGCGCTGCGCGGGATGGACGCGTACGACCAGACCGGGATCGACCGGGCGATGATCGCGCTGGACGACACGCCCAACAAGGGCCGCCTGGGCGCAAACGCGCTGCTCGCGGTGTCGCTCGCCGCCGCGCGCGCCGCCGCCAGCGACTGCGGGCTGCCGCTGTACCGGTACCTGGGGGGGCCGCTGGCCAACATCCTCCCCGTTCCCATGATGAACATCCTGAACGGCGGCGCGCACGCGGCCAACAACGTGGACTTCCAGGAGTTCATGGTGATGCCCGTGGGCGCCAACTCGTTCTCCGAGGGGCTGCGCATGGGCACGGAGATCTTCCACGCGCTCAAGAAGGTGCTCCACGGCCAGGGCAAGTCCACGGGCGTGGGCGACGAGGGCGGCTTCGCGCCGGACCTGGCGAGCAACGAGGAAGCGCTCGAAGTGATCCTCACCGCCATCGAGCAGGCCGGCTACCGCGCGGGCGACGACGTGGTTCTGGCGCTGGACGTGGCCGCATCCGAGCTTCACCGCGACGGCGCGTACGTCTTCCACAAGTCCACCAACGAGCGCCTCACCTCGCAGGAGATGGTGACGTTCTACGCCGAGTGGGCCCGCCGCTACCCTATCCGCTCCATCGAGGACGCGCTGGACGAGAACGACTGGGACGGCTGGAAGCTGCTCACCGACGCCATCGGCCGCGAGACCCAGTTGGTGGGCGACGACCTGTTCGTGACCAACACGGAGCGGCTGGGGCAGGGGATCAAGGGCGGTGTGGCGAACGCCATCCTCATCAAGGTCAACCAGATCGGCACCCTCACCGAGACGCTGGAGGCCATCGAGATGGCGCGCTCGGCCGGCTACAACGCCGTAATGAGCCACCGCTCGGGCGAGACGGAGGACACCTTCATCGCGGACCTGGCGGTGGCGACGGGGGTGGGGCAGATCAAGACGGGGAGCGCGTCGCGCACGGACCGTGTGGCCAAGTACAACCAGCTTCTCCGCATCGAGGAAGAGCTCGGGTCGGCCGCCCGCTACCCCGGACGGACGCTGTGGCGCTGAGCCCGCGCGGCGCGCGCCGCCTGCTGGGCGGCGCCGCGCTGCTGGTGGCCGGATACTACGCCCTGTGGGGGGGCGAGTACTCCGCGTGGGACCTGGTGCGCCTGCGCCGCGACGCCGCCGACGCGGAGGTCCGCCTGGCCGAGGCGCGCGCCGGGGTGGACTCGCTGCGCCGCCTGGCCGTGCGGCTGGAGCGCCAGGACTCCGCCGTGGAGCGCATCGCCCGCGAGCGCTTCGGCATGATCCGCGAGGGCGAGCTCCTTTACCGCTTCGTGCCCGTGGAAGCGGGCACGAAGGCGCCGCCGAGGCCTTGACGATCCACCGCCGCGGCGCTACATTCTGTGCACTGATCGCGGGGTGGAGCAGCCTGGTAGCTCGTCGGGCTCATAACCCGAAGGTCGCGGGTTCAAATCCCGCCCCCGCTATATCCGACCGGAGGGTCGGTCCTCACGGGCCGGCCCTTCGCAGTGGCAGGGTAGCTCAGCTGGTTAGAGCGTACGACTCATAATCGTAAGGTCGGGGGTTCGAGCCCCCCCCCTGCTACTTAGCAAGACCCCAGCAACCATGCGGATTATCGCGGTTGTTGGGGTTCTTCGTTGTGCCTCAGACCTCCCACCCGACGGGACCACGACGGGACAGGGCGGTTTTGCTCAGGTGCCGAACATCACCCGATCTGCCACGCCGGCCGCTTCGTTCATCTGGTCCGCGCCAGGGTGGATGTATACGTCCATCGTGAACGAAACTCTCGCGTGGCCCAGCCGCGCGGGAACACCTTGGTCTTACACTACTCCCCCGTGAGTGGCGGCTTTACGATCGTGAAACCCGCGAGCTGGTTCGTGAATTGGACGAACTCAAAGCCAGGGGTGTTGACTTCACTTCCAGCCCGTTGGCCGATCCGGCTACCACACCGTTCGGAAGTGCAGGCGACTCGTCTTAACGGTTCCCCTCCAGCATCAAGCGATGCCCACCAACGAGGAATTCGACACGGTTGAAGGTGTAGTGCGCATTGCGGCGTGCTTCCTTGCTCATTGCGACCTGCTGTCAGCGACCGGACGCGCGGAGATTGGGGACCGCGTGGACGTGCTGTTTCCGCTGCTGGACGCTTGTGCCAACACTGGCCGTGCAATGGTGACTCTCGCTCGGACCGGCTTTCCGAACGAAGTCATCATGCTGTCGCGAGCCTTTGCGGAGCGCATGGTGACGGCTGCTTACCTGAGCGTGTGCGACCGCGACGAGGTAGACCGCTACGTCGCCTACTCGAAACAGAAGGCTTACAGGAAGTTGAACCGCGAAATTGCGACCGGGGCCGGTGCCGTGTCGCTGAAGTTCAACGGGCAAGTAGATGTAGCGGCCACATCAGGGCTTCAGGAAGCGATAGATCAGTTCACGGGGAAGAAGGGCGGCGAAGTGCGGCGCTGGACGCGCCTGGACATTCCGGAAATGGCAGAAGTGGCCGCGCAACGCAGCGAAGTGAGCGCAGCGATGATGCTCCTTAGCTATCTCGCGACGTATGAAGATGCGTCGGAAGCACTGCACGGCACCCTGTACGGCGTCACCTTCCACCTCGGAGTGCACAACCCCGGCGGCGCGCCCAGATCGAAGGCCGATCTTGAGCGGTACGCCATCACACAGGCGAGCATGGTTTTTCTGCTCGGCACATTCCTAAGCCACGACGTCATCGCCACGCTCCACTCTCAGGTCCCAATTCCTGAGCTGTTCGCGGCATCCTCTATGAACCAAAAGCGGGCCGCACAGCACGACGGGGAGCGGGAAGAGCCTGCCAAGTCGCACGGCTCCGCTCCGTAGCGGTCAACCATACAGGCTGGCGAAAAGAACCTCTCCCGCCGTACACTGTGTTTACGTGTGAGCGTTGGCCGAAAGCGATTTGCGACGACGAAGCGAGCCACACAGCGGGCGGGGCAAGGTCGCAACCCGACAGTCACGGAAATGCGCGCACGATTGCCCGACCGAACGGGCCAAAACGCACGGCACCCACTCGCGTACCCCATGCGACCTAAGCTCCCACGGCCCACGAGTGCCCCAGCCTACCCGCCGGCCCCCGTCTGGCCGCGTGACGAAACGACCCTGCTCAGGGAATCGGACGCCCCCCTCGCGGTCCTGCTGTGGCAGCGTGCCCGCGACGTGCGGCTGTGGGCCTTGGCCGCCGCTGGTAGCCGTAGCGGCCTGTTTGCTGGACAAGAGGACGTGGAAGCCGCCGTGGAGATAGGGGAAGGGCTCGCGAGGGCCGTCGCTGGGCCTCTGCGCACCCTGCGCGCCCTGGTGCGGTTCCCCGACCTTGTGACGCCTGCCGACGTGTGCGTGGCCTGCCTCACGGTAGCGGAGTGGTGCGACGGCGAGCACATGCCGGAGACGGCCCTACACTTCGCGGAAGCTGCCGCCTTAGCCGACCCCACGAGCGCACGCGCCGCCGCTGTCGCAGGGGTAGCTTGCACGCGGCAAGCGGCCGATCAGCGCGCCGAGCTGTGGCTTGTGCGTGCCGTCCGCACGGCCCGGCGCACGCGGGACTGGGAATGGCACACGCGTGCGTACCTGCGGCTCGGGTCGCTCTACTACGAGGTTGGCGACACCCGACGCGCCCGGCGTGCGCACGGTCGTGCGCGGGCGTCTGCGATCTGGTCCGGTCACACCAAATTTGCTTCGTACGCGCACCACAACCTCCTCCTGGTGGAGTGCGCCGACGGGACGTTCCGGGCAGCCGCGGAGCACGCCCGAATGGCGCTCGAACTGCACCCGCTTCAGTTCCCCGACCTCCCGCATCTGGCACACGATGTGGCGTACCTGCTGACCTGCTTCAGAGCACACGCGGATGCTTTGGTGCTGCTGGACGCCACACTGCCTTTCCTCACGCACCCATCTGTGCGCGTGGCGGCGCTTGGCACCATCGCCAAGGCAGCCGGTGGCACCGGCAGGCGTGAGCGCCACATTGAGGCCGTGGCCGACGTGCTCCTGCTGGAATCCGTCGCGCCCGCGCACGCCGCCGCCGCCCTGGTACTCTGTGCCGAAGGTGCGGCGTTGATGGGAGAACATGAGCGCGCCGTCCGGCTGGCCGGACGGGCGTTGGAGTTGGCAGAGCGCCGCCGTGAGCGCGAGGCACAGCGGCGAGCCCGGCTCGTGCTGGACGGTGTAGACGCCCGCCGGGGGATCATACCCCCGGCGGATCAGGTCGCCCGCCTCCGAACGCTCTTCATGAACCGACTACGGGAGCGCAGGGTGGGGGACGCGGTGCCCGCCGCGCAACCGGATGCGCGGCAGGTGTCCGCGCTGTAGATCAGTTCCCCGCACCAATTCCAAAGCCGCCGCGCCCCTCTGCCGAGTCGGGCGCGGCGGTCGTCGTGGTGGTGCTAGCCAGAGTGGTGTCCGTAGGCACCACGTTTCCCGCGCCGATGCCGAACCCGCCGGCAGTGAACGACGGGTCGGCAGGAGGCGCTACGCCCGTGGGGGTGGAGCCGTCCGCACAGGCAGCGAGGGCGACAAGGGCAAGCGCGGCGACGGCGAGGCGAATCCTGTTCATGGCTGTGTTTCCTCTGACCGGAAGGTGTGGGTATCGGGGAAGCACTCGGAAACTGGCGCGGGCGCACTTAAAGCGCCAGTTACACAGTATGCGAGGTGGCGTATTCGCCACCGGCTTGTCACGCGCGGTGAGACGGGGCGGTGCGGCGGGAACGAAGCCGCGCGCCGCAGAGGCCATCGGACGCGGCTATTGGGCAGCCGGAAGCCGGCTACACTCGGCGGGGACGGAAGTGTGTCCGTTCCCGCCAACCTGTACCCTGGCCACACATGCCCGAATCGCGCTGGCGGTGGAAACATGACGAGTGGGTCGCACTTCGCTTCCTGCGTCTGCTGGCGATCCACCGCGCCGGCTACCAACTGCGAGGCGTCCGGGGGTGGGCACACCTCAGCGATCTGAACGAGGACCCTGGCGGTTACTTCTTGGAGGTTCTGCCCCGGCTCCACGCGCGGAGGCTGGTGGACCGCTCCGACGTGCGCGCCCCCGGACAGGTCCGGCCGGTGTGGGTCTACAGGATCAGCGAGCGTGGGGTAGACGTGATGGATGCGGCCGTGCCCAAGGCTCACAAGCCAATTTCGACCCCGCGCACCGCCGAGACGGGCGGGATGGTGTACGCGCCCCGTCGTCAACGCGGCGCGCTGCTGGTGCTGCGCGAGGCATTCAACGATCCTGCCGTTCCGGAGCGGTTCGCGGGGCGGGGATGGATCACGGGCCGGGAGATTGGCACAAGGGTGGAGCTATTCAACTTCCACCATCGGCGCACCGGGCAACCGAAGCTTGCGGTGGACGGCACTGATCTACGCTGGTGCGCGCTGTGGCAGCTGGTGGAGCGCCGGAACCACCCGGACCGGGCCGGTGTGGTCTACTGGCGGATCACGGCGGCCGGGCTTGCCGCGCACCTGCTGGACTGGAAGCTGCTCCGGGCAGCGGAGTGATGCTGTGGAGGTTCATGCCGATGCGCGGTGCCCGCCGCCCGGCTGGGAAAGCTGGCCCACGACTTGGACCGCAGGTGGTGTCGCTGTCCGATCGGCGAATGTGCCCCACGCGTTGTTTCTTGGGTGTGCGCGCCCTACGTTGAAGGAACCGTGTCGCGGGATACGAATGCACCAGTGGGCACCTGCCCATAGCTCCACCGACAATCCTTCTATGAGACGCCTTCCTGAATCCAAGCGCCTTTACGTAGCGGTGAAGGAAGCTCGCGTTTTCCGCGACGACCTAGAGGACATCGTCAGCCTGTTCAGCGAAGCCGGGTTGCAGGTCCAAGTCTCAGCCGGCAACTACGCCTTCGATTCGCTCGAAGAGATGCACAAGCACACTGGTGCGCGTCCGAAAGAGGTTACCATCAAGGGCGTTGACCCTGCTGACCGCTGGTCGGCGCTTGAAGTTGAGGTGGAGGACGGACATATCATTCTTTCCGGCAGCACCGAACTCGCAAGTGGGCTCGCGTTTCGGGTGCGAGATCAAGTACAACGGCTAGCCTTCGAGCCGCCGCTAGGACGTTTTCTGTTCTGGTGGATCTTTGGCGTCGCCTTGTTGCTAATCGATTGGCTCGTACCCGACGGTACTTCCAACTGGCACCGCGCGCTGACCCTTTCGCCAGTTGCGGCCTATGCCATCGGGTTCGCCACTTTCCCGGTCCGGCGAGTCTTTTGCGGGGTCCACCTGACTCGCCGGCACGAGACAGGGTTCTGGAACAGGAACAAAGACGCACTCATCTTGTTGGTGCTGGGAGCGGTAATCGGCGGAATCATTTCCGCCGTCATCGGGCAAGGGGCGGGCAAGTGAGCGAGTGCGGTCCGATTGTAGCCTCACCATCTTGGCACGTCGCTCGCGGGGTACGACAGCACACGCCCTGTCCCTGGAGTGGCCGCACCCTATCGGGGGTGCGGCCTTCACTTTGCACCCGCCTGCCGCTTCGCCCGCCTGCCGCTTCGCCCGCCTGCCGCTTCGCCCGCCTGCCGGTTCCCCGCTTCCGCCAACGCTCCGGCTTCGCCTTGGCTTGATCCGCCTAACCCGGAAGTTGCTCCCCCCCGGCCGCCAAATCACACATGACTTTCCTGAATTTCTTGACGGCGCAAGTTCTGTCTGCCGCCGCGTTCGCCGCGATTGTGGGCTGGGTGAGTTCGCTCACCTCGAAGCGAATCATCCACGCATGGGAGCGACAGCACGAGCGCGACGGCGATGTGCTACGCAGCGAGTTGGCGCGCGTTCAGACGGTGCTGAGCGGAGCGATGCAGACCTTCTCCGCGGGTCAACAGGCAGCCGGCGCCCGCCGGCTCCAAGTTGCTGAGGAAATGTGGGGCATGGTCCTCCAAGTGGCTCGGTACGGATCGTCGGCCGGATTTGCTTACTCGATCCCCAATCGCGAGTGGCTTATCACAGACGGTGGGTTCCGTGAACTCCTCGTGAGGCACGACAGCGACACAGATATCCAGTTTATGCACACCGTTCTCACGAGGAATGATGACGCGCTACCGTTCATGGGTGAAGAGTTTCACACGCTCCTAGTGACTTACACGGCCCTTGTCAGTGGTATGGTGAGCCAGGTTCGCTCTGCCGCCAAAGCCGGTACTTTCACGGCGTTCCAACCGCGCGCTTGGATCAAGCACATGCCTGCACATACCCTCTCGGCAGTCGGCGTTACGGAAGACATGGACGACAACCAAGCGGCGGCTGCCGTTAAGCGCCGGCTGGCCCATATCGTGGCTGCGAGCATCTCGGGCGAGCGTTCGGCCACACAGAGCTTTGAACACGCATCAGAAATTCTGAGCTTACTCCGTTCCAGTCCCTCGGCGTCAGCGGCAGAGGGGAAGAAGTAGCTGTGGGCCGAACCGCGATGCCGTAGCCGACGCCATCTGACGGCAAGGCGTCCCCCAAGCAAGAAGGTCCGGCCGAACTCAGCGAACGTGCATCCGATCCGTTCGCAATGTGCGTTCACCCCGGCAAGTTCTTCGGCCGTGAATCGCAGGCTACGCTGGTGGTCGCGGTTCCGCGATGGGTCACGTTTCACAGGCATCGGGGTCCTCTGGACGCAAAAGGCCGGGGACCCCCCCCATCACACGATGGAGGGGTCCCCGGCCTTGTCTGGTGCCGTCCCACGAGGGGGCGGCGTCCTACGTTGGCGTACAGCTTCCGCGCTTGGGGGAGCCCGGCCGATCCTTTGGCCGGTTTGCGGTCGCCGGTCGTTGCGTCTCTTGTGCGGTCCGCGTGGGCCTCTAAAGCAACATTAAACGGTTCCCACGTGGGTGTCAGCCGATACACGCCCATTTATCATTCAGCCCTGCCGCCCCAGCTCGGCCGAGCACTGATGCGGTTGCGGAACTGGCTGCGAACGCTGGCCTTGATGTTTGCGTGGGCGGCCCTCACTGCGTATTTGTTTACCCCTCCGTGTCCTACTTAATCGTAGTCGCGACGGTTTTGCACCGGCGGGTCGCTGTCGATTAACCCGAAAAGGTAGGTATCTGGATGGAGAACGAAACGCTCCGTTATGGGCCAGTTGTGATTGTCTCAAAGGATGGAAACCGGGGACTAGAACTTTCACGCTACGATGGCGCGGGTAGAATAACGAACCGCGATGCGTACGGATTCTACTTCACCGTTCGGGGCGCGCCGAGCGGGGTCCAGAGCCGCGTTTGCGTGGTCTTCGACGGTATGGCCCGACTGTGGATGAAGCCGTCTGTCTACGGGCTGCCAGACAATGGCGGGGAAGTGACTGCCTTTGTTCACTTTAGCGAAGCTGCTATTGGAGAGTCGCTGGACCGCGGGGAACTGCTTGAGCTGCCTTCGGACGGGTCTGTGGCAACCGTGGAGTGCCTCTCCCCGTGTCAGGAGCAGTGGCAGGTCCGAGCCGCTTCGGATGATGATGCGATTGAAGAGTACATCAAAAACCGGTTGTTCTGGTCCTGGCGGTTCGACCACGACAAAGCGGTGTTCACCTCTCCAGACTTCCTGCGCCTGGGAGTGTCGCCCGCCCGCTTCTTACGGATCGCTGAACTTGGGGGCGGTACCCTCTGGTCTATCGACCGTCAAACATCGTCAGAAGCGAGGCTGAAACCGAGCAAGCCCCTCCTGACCGAAGAACGCGCACGGCGGAAAGCAAGCAACCAGCAGCCTCTAGTGCAGCCGCAGAGAACGGAGACAACCTATGTGGATACCGGGCGACTTCAGGAGCTACGCGACATCAGCAACGCGAACTTCGACCTTCGGCGGCTAGTGGCGTTGTGCGAGGAGCTTAACGCATGCGCGGCGAATGGCTGCCTCCACGCGACGGCGATGCTCACCCGTGCGATCATCGACCATGTGCCCCCGATCTTCGGAGCGAAGACCTTCAATGAGGTCGCGAGCAACCACGGGGGAGGGAAGTCGTTCCGAGAGTCGATGGTGCACCTGTCGAACTCGGCACGGAAAATCGCGGACTCGCATCTGCACACGCAGATCAGAACCAAGGAAGTGCTCCCGACGCGCACGCAGGTAGATTTCTCCCGCGACCTCGACGTGCTGCTCGGGGAGATCGTACGCATCCTCTGATCGGGTGTTACCTCGTTCGACCCATTCCCCGCGTCCCCCTACTCCGGCGTAGCCCGCACGGGACTGGCGCGGGACACGGGACAAAACACGGGACAGTTCCAACTCCCCGCGCCCGAACAGCTTAGAAGCGTAAATAGCTCTGTACTTATACTTAGCTGACTGCGTAGTAATCGGCCGGGGAGAAAAAAGGGGGATGCCAACGACTCATAATCGTAAGGTCGGGGGTTCGAGCCCCCCCCTGCTACATGCGCAAGACCCCGCAGCGGCGTGTTGCGGGGTCTTGTCGTTTCTTCTGTGTCTCCGTGCCTCTGTGTGAGGCCGCGGTTCTCAGACCGCGCTGATCTCGGCCGGCGCCATCTTCCCGAGGACGCGCTCCATGGCCATCGTGTGGCTGCACACGTGGTGGTGCGAGAAGTAGCCGCAGTCGCAGCGCCAGTGCCCGTCGGTGAACTCCACCTGGTGGTTCCCGTTGTTCCCGTCGATCGCGGCGCGAAGGCTCTCGAAGTGGATCCGTTCGGGCTCGGCGGCGTACTGCTTGGCCTTCTGGATCTTGTTGATCATCCCGGAATCGAGCATCCCAACCTCCCTAGGTGGATGATACAGAAAACGCCCGCGCAGCAGTCGTGGCTACGGGGGCGTTCCGGATGGAGCGTCGTTGGGGCGCGGCACCGTTGTGTGGATCACAAATCTTCAAGACCCACCTCCTTTGGCCCGCGACTCGTGGCGGACGGCGCGGCGGTCCGGCCGCTTCGTCCTCTTCACGCTCTAAGCGAACGTAAGGCTGCCGCGCGCATCGCGCAACACCCGCGTTTCGGCCTGTTCACCCGCGCGTCACGGGCTCGCGCGGCGGGCGGCGGGGCCCGTTCCACGGGCCCTCTTTCCCGGACTGTATCCCGTTGCCGGAACACCTCTTGCGATCCCGCCGCGTCTCGCATCGAGCGCGCACAACCGGCAGCAGGAGGAGCGATGACGGATCTCAAGGAAGGGCACCAGCAGGGCGGCGGCGTTTCCACCGGCCACACGCCGAAAGGGACGCACGACGACAAGCCCCACACCCCGTCCACGGCGGGCACCGACCGCGACGCGGACTCGTCGGGCGAGTCCAAGAACCAGGGCCACAGCCACCCACGGCCCTCCGGCGCGGACTGAGCACGGGGTCCGAGCGGGGCCGGCGGCGCGTGCCGCCGGCCCCGCGTGTTTGCTGCGTAAACCTTCCGAAAACCGGCAATTTCCCGAAACCTGGACCTCCGTCCGGTGTATCAGACGTTGGAGGGAATCGTCTGCAACCGGGGGGAGGCCATGACTCGTTCGTTGATCGACATCCCCCGCTCCGGCGGGGTGGACCTGGAGCGGCTGGAGCGCGGAATTCAACTGCAGGTGACCGAGGTGGGGCCGGGCCGCTACGCCGTGAGCGGCGGCACCGAGCCGCACTGGGTGGACCTGCGCACGCCCAACCAGCCTCGCTGCGACTGCGGGGACCACCTGTGGCGCGAGCGCGTGTGCAAGCACATCCTTGCGGCGCTGCTCCGCGTGGGCGACGAGCACGTGATCCGCGCCGTCGGCCAGCTCGTGCTCAACCTGCGACGCGCTCCCGCGCGTGACCGCCGCGCGGCGTAGGAACGGCCGCGGCTCAACATCTTCGTCGATCCACGCGCGTGACGTCCGCGACTCTGGCCTAACGAACGAACCTCCATCCGCGTACGCCCCCGCCCGAGGCCATCCGCCATGAAAGTCGCCGCGTACCAGGCTCCCCTCGCCGCCTGCGGGTCGCTGGAGATCCTCGGCCTGATCCGCGCGCAGGTCCGGCGGTGCGAGGCAGACGGCGTGGAGATCCTCTGCTGCCCCGAAGCCGTCCTCGGAGGTCTGGCCGACTACTCGCCCCGACCACACGAGATCGCCATCGACGTGGAGAGCGGTCAACTGGCCGAGATCCTCGCGCCGCTGGCCAGCGACACTGTCACGACCATCGTGGGGTTCACGGAGGTGGATGGGCACGGCCGCCTCTTCAACTCCGCGGCCGTGTATTCCGAGGGGAGCGTCCTCGGCATCTACCGCAAGCTATACCCGGCCATCAACCGCTCGGTCTACCACGCGGGCGACGCGATGCCGGTGTTCACCGTCGGCGGGCTGACTTTCGGCATCGTCATCTGCCTGGACTCCAACTACTTCGAGCCGGCCAGGATCATGGCCGCTCGCGGAGCCGCTGCCCTGTTCGTCCCCACCAACAACGGACTGCCGCCCGGTAAAGCGGGCCCGGAGCTGGTGATGGAGGCCAGGAACGTGGACATCGCCCGCGCGGTGGAGAACAGCGTGTCGGTGATCCGCGCCGACGTCGTGGGACGAACCCCCGAGCTCACGTCCTACGGCTCATCCGGCATCGTCGCTCCTGACGGCAGGGTGCTCGCCGCCGCCACGGGCGACGAGCTGGTGATCGCGGACATCGCAACCGCGCCCCGGCGGCGGATCTGGAACGCAGCGTCCAACCCGGCCGTGGCGGACGAATACCTGCGCCTCGTGACCGGAAGCCGCTGAACCCCGAATTTTCCCCGCCGTTCGGGGGAGAGACGGAGCCCGGCGTGCGGGCGACTGAAGTCGCTGCAACAACTACACGAAGTCCCCCTGCGGGGACTACACTCCTCTCGCTGATGCTGGAAGTCCAGTCCGCGAAGGCGGAGTTCGTGCTGTTGTTGCCGCGAGTTCACTCGCCAGGCCGCGCTTCGCGGAGTGAGCCTTCAGCGTGAGCCGAAACCCTGTAGTCCCCGCAGGGGGACTTCGTGTAGTCGTTGCAGCGGTTTCAACCGCCCGCCGCCACGAGGCGCGCGCGGCCGTCTGGATGATGGCGCACTTGCGGCGCCGCCGCCGAAGCGGTTGCTGGGGGTGCCCGCGGAGCGGTAGATTCCGCGCCATGTCTACCTTCAACGCACTCCCCGGCTTCCGGGACTTCTTCCCCGACGACCTCGCCGTCCGCACCCACATCATGCGGGCGTGGCGCGACGTGGCGCGGCGCTACGGCTTCCAGGAGTACGACGGGCCGCCGCTGGAGCCGCTCGAGCTCTACGTGGAGAAGAGCGGTCCCGAGATCGTACAGCAGCTCTACAACTTCAAGGACAAGGGCGACCGCGAGATCACCCTGCGCCCCGAGATGACGCCCACGCTGGCCCGCATGGCCGGCGCGCGCGCGGCCGGGCTGCGCAAGCCGATCAAGTGGTACTCCATGCCGCAGCTCTTCCGCTACGAGCGGGCGCAGCGCGGCCGCCTGCGCGAGCACTTCCAGCTCAACTTCGACATCATCGGCGAGGCGGACGTCGCGGCCGACGCGGAGCTGGTGGCAGCGGCCGTGGACATCCTGCGCACATTGGGGCTCACGGAGGCGGACTTCGTGGCCCGCGTATCGGACCGCCGCCTGCTGCGCGCGCTGCTGCTGGACGCGGGCGTGCCGGAGGACCAGCTCGTCCTCGCGTACAACATCGTGGACAAGCTGGAGCGCGAGACCCCCGAGGCCATCGCCGCGCGCCTCACCGGCGAGGCGGGCGTGTCGGCCGAGGGGGCGGCCGCGGTGCTCGCCATCTTCGACCACACGGACTTCGCCGCCGTCACGCAGGCGTACGGCGAGCGGCCGGGGATCGCGCCCGAGCTGGAGCGGATGGAGCGCTTCTTCGGCTTCCTGCGCGAGATGGGGCTGGGCGACTACGTGCGCTTCGACCTCACGGTGGTGCGCGGGCTGGCGTACTACACGGGGATCGTCTTCGAGCTGTTCGACACGCGCGGCGAGCTGCGCGCCATCTGCGGCGGCGGGCGCTACGACGACCTGCTCAAGCGCATCGCGGGTACCGACCTGCCCGCGCTGGGCTTCGGCATGGGCGACGTGGTTCTCACCGAGCTACTGCGCGACCGGGGGCTGCTGCCGGACACCAAGCCGGTGCTCGACTACTACATCGGCGCGGCGGGGCCGGAGCAGCGCGGCGCCCTGCTCGCCCTGGCGCACTCCCTGCGCGACGCGGGGCACTCGGTGGAGTACTCCTTCACCGAAGCCGGCCGCAACCGCCACTTCAAGAACGCCTCCGCCCTCAACGCCCGGCGCGTGGCCTGGCTGGGCCCCGACGAGGCCGCCGCGGGCGAAGCGCTGGTGCGCGACACCGGCACCGGCGAGGAGCGGCGCATCCCCCTGGCGGAGCTCGCCGGAGCGTGATGCCCGCGCCGGTCCGCCGTGCACCGGCGCGGGCTACTGATCATCCGATGCAGGAGGTCCCCATGGCCACCCGATTCCGACTCGTGACCGCCGACGAGCTTCTGCACATGCCGGGCGACGTGCGGTGCGAGCTCATCGAGGGAGAGATCCACGAGAGGTCGCCCGCCGGACATACACACGGCAGGATTGCGATGCGGTTCGGAAACCGCATGGGGCATTACGTATCCATGCACCAGTTGGGGGAGACCTGCGCCGCCGAGACGGGATTCAAGATCGCCGCAGATCCGGACACCGTGCTGGCCCCGGACGCCACCTTCGTGACCGCCGAGCGCGAGGCGCTTGCGGAAGGCAGCGAGGGTTACTTCCCCGGTGCGCCGGACCTGGCGCTGGAGGTGATCTCGCCGAGCGACCGCTACAGCGAAGTGGCGGGCAAGGTCCAGAAGTACCTCAGCGCGGGTACGCGTATGGTGGTCGTCGTCGATCCGCCCAAGCGCACGGTCATCGTCCACCGCTCGCGCGCGGACGTCCTGATCCTCAAGGAGGACGACGTGCTCGACGGTGGGGACGTGCTGCCGGGTTGGACGCTGAAGGTGCGGGAGTTATTCGACTGAATAGGCCCTCACACAGAGGCACAGAGGCACGGAGAAGTACTTCTCTGTGTCTCTGTGCCTCTGTGTGAGCCCCGCCGTATGAGGTACCCGACCACCCCGGACGGCCGCTACTTCGTGGTGCGCGGCCGGCTCTGGCGCTGCTCCGATCCCGCGCTGGCGCCGGCCGTGAGGGAGGAGTGGGTGCGGGCGCTGATGAAGGCGCGCCGCGACGTGGGCACCGCGCGGCGCGGCGGCGACGATGCGGCGCTCAAGGAGGCACGGGCGCGGGTGGACGAGGCCAAGGTGGCGCTCGGAGAGCGCGGCGCGGTGTGGTGGAGCGACGGCGCGCCGGACTTCAACCGCAGGATGGCCAGGAACACGCCCTACGCCGAGTGGTTCGCCTCGCTGGGGCCGGACGCGGAATGACGGGTTTTCACGAGGCCGCCCCGCGCATTATCTTCCCAGCTCCGCCCCGCACCATCTTCCCGGATCCCAGGCCCATGGCGACTGCTGACCCCACCGCGAGCGTCGAGATGTTCCCGCGCCGCGACGGAGTGCTTCACTGCGAAGAGATCCCGGTGAGCGAGCTGGTGGCGCGCTGGGGGACGCCGCTCTACGTGTACAGCAAGAACGGCATCCGCGACCGCTACCGGGAGCTGGACGAGGCGCTGGCGCCCGTGCCGCACACCATCGCCTACTCGGTGAAGGCCAACGGCAACCTGGGGGTGCTGCGCACGCTGGCGGAGCTGGGTGCGGGCGCGGACGTGGTGTCGGGCGGCGAGCTTCACCGTGCGCGGCTCGCGGGCATCCCGGGCGAGCGCATCGTGTACAGCGGGGTGGGGAAGACGGTCAACGAGCTGGCCGCGGCGCTGGACGCGGGGATCTACGCCTTCAACGTGGAGAGCGAGGGGGAGCTGTGCGCCCTCTCGGACCTGGCGTGCGCCATGGGCACCCGCGCGCCCATCGCGCTGCGCGTGAACCCGGACGTGGAGACGCCCACCCCGCACGCGTACACGCGCACGGGCCACGCGGCCACCAAGTTCGGGATCGCGTACGAGCGCGCGCGCGACCTGTACTCCATCGCCGCCAAGATGCCCGGCATCCGCGTGCGCGGGGTGGACGTGCACATCGGCTCGCAGATCATGGAGGTGGATCCGTTCGAGCGCGCGCTGGCCCGCGTGCTGGACCTGGTGCACCACCTCAAGCAGGACGACATCCCCCTGGAGTTCCTGGACCTGGGCGGCGGACTGGGGATCGCCTACCAGGGAGAGGAGCGGATCACGGGCGCCAGCTTCGCGCGCAGCATCCTCCCCGAGATCGCGGAGACGGGGCTGAAGCTGGTGGTGGAGCCCGGGCGCTTCATCGTGGGCGAGGCCGGGGTGCTGCTCACCCGGGTGATCTACGTGAAGGAGGGCGGGGGGAAGCGCTTCGTGATCACCGACGCGGGGATGAACGACCTGCTGCGCCCCAGCCACTACAGCGGCTGGCACGCGGTGGAGCCGGCCGTGTCGCAGGGGCGCGCGATGGCGCGGGTGGACGTGGTGGGGCCCATCTGCGAGACGGGCGACTTCCTGGCGCTGGACCGCGACATGGAGCTTCCCAAGCCCGGCGAGCTGCTGGCGATCCACACCGTGGGCGCGTACGGCTTCTCCATGAGCAGCCAGTACAACCAGCGTCCGCGCCCCGCCGAGGTCCTGGTGGACGGCGCCGAGGCCACCCTGGTGCGCCGCCGCGAGAACTATGAAGAGATGGTGGCGGCGGAGATGCTGTAACCGCGGGGCTCACACAGAGGCACAGAGGCACGGAGATGAATTCGTCTCTGTGCCTCTGTGCCTCTGTGTGAGTCAACACGGCACGAGCTCGGCGGTCAGCAGGAGCTCGGCGAGAGGGGGCGGTGCGGGGTCGGCGAAGAGGAAGCCCTGGACGTAGTCGCAGCGCAGGGCGCGGAGGGCGGCGTACTGCGCATCGGTCTCCACGCCCTCGGCGATCACCTGCATGCGGAGGTTGTGCGCCAGGGTGATGATGGTGCGCACGATCTCCCGGCTCTCGTCGTCCACCGTCATCCGCTCGATGAAGCTGCGGTGGATCTTCATGGTGCTGATGGGGAAGCGGTGGAGGTAGCTGAGCGACGAGTAGCCGGTGCCGAAGTCGTCCATCTGCAGCTCCACGCCACGGTTGCGGAGCTGGAGGAGCACCGTGTCCAGCATCTCCGTGTGCTCCACCAGCACGTTCTCGGTCAGCTCCAGCTTGAGCGACGACGGGTCCAGCCCCGCTTCGGAGAGGATCTCGTCCACCGTGCGCGCCAGGCCGGGCACGAGGAGCTGCCGCCCGGAGATGTTCACGTTGATGGTGAGCGGCGGGTGGGTGGGGAAGCGGTCCTGCCACTCGCGCGTCTGCCGGCAGGCGTCGCGCAGCACCCACTCGCCCAGGGGCACGATCAGCCCCGTGTCTTCGGCGGTGGGGATGAAGGAGGTCGGCTCCAGCAGGCCCAGCGTGGGGTGCTCCCAGCGCACCAGCGCCTCGAAGCCCGCCACCCGCCCGTCGTCCGCCGCCAGGATGGGCTGGTAGTAGGTGCGGAACTCGTTGCGCTCCAGTCCCTTGCGCAGGTCGTTCTCCAGGCGGATGCGGTCCATGGCGGCCGCGTGCATGTCCACGTCGAAGATCTCATAGCGGGCCTTGCCGCGCGCCTTGGCCCGGTACATGGCCAGGTCCGCGTCGCGCAGGAGCTCTTCCGGCTCGTCGTAGCCGTTGATGCTGGACACGATGCCGATGCTGGCGCTGGTGAACACCTCGTGCCCCGCCAGCGCGAAGGGCTGGCTCACCGCCTCCTGGATGCGGTCGGCCACGCGGGTGGCGTCTCCCAGCTCCGTGATGCCATCCAGCAGCACCACGAACTCGTCGCCGCCCAGCCGCGCGCTGGTGTCTTCGGGGCGCACGCACGCCTGCAGGCGCCGCGCGATCGCCACTAGGAACTCGTCGCCCACCACGTGGCCCAGGCTGTCGTTGATGAGCTTGAAGCGGTCGAAATCCAGGAAGAGGACGGCGAAGCAGTAGGCGGGGTGGCGCTTGGAGCGCGCGATGGAGCGGCGGATCAGGTCCAGCACGAACGGCCGGTTGGGGAGCCCGGTCAGAGTATCGTGCCCCGCGGCGTGGAGGATCTGCTGCTCCGCCATCTTCCGCGCGTGGATGTCCGTCTGCGACCCCGCGATGCGGTACACGGTGCCGGCCTCGCTGCGCACGGCCAGCCCGCGCGTGAGCATCCACCGGTAGTCGCCGCCGCGCTGCCGCATGCGGTGCTCCGTCTCCAGGTGCGAGGTGCGCCCCTCCAGGTGCGCCGTGATCTCCGCCTGCACCTCCGCCAGGTCCTCGGGGTGGATGCGGTCCAGCCACTCGTGCCAGTCCGCGCCCACCTCATGGGGCGCGTACCCCAGCATCTGCTTCCAGCGCGGGGAGAAGTGGACGCTGTCGCGCAGCAGGTCCCAGTCCCACAACCCGTCGTTGGCGCCCTCCGCGGCAACGGCGTAGCGCTCCTCGCTCTTGCGCAGCGCCTCGCGCGATTCGCGCAGGTTCTCGGAGAGCAGCGCCATCTCGTTGGCCCAGCGCTCCGCGCGGCGGCGCAGCACCCAGAAGTAGATGGTGAGGCCCAGGAGCGAGAGAAAGAGGGTTCCCGCTCCCACCCACGCGTACGGCGGCTCCGTCATCATGAGCCTGCTTCCTGATTCGCGGTTCCCGAAAAGCATCTTCGGAACTCCTCAAGGGAAGACACGTGCCACATGTTTCCGGAGCAGATTGGTACATTTCGTTGCAACAAAATAGCTCACACAGAGACACGGAGGCACAGAGAAGAACTTCTCCTCTGTGCCTCCGTGTCTCTGTGTGAGCTATTCTTTTACTGTCCCAGCGCCTGGCTCGGCACGGCGGTCTCGCGTTCGCGGATGGCGGCCGCGCCTTCGCGGTCGAAGCGGTCCACCATGCGCACCAGCGAGGCCGGCGGGGTGAAGCGGCGCGCCTGCGGGAGCGACTCGCGGGCGAAGGCGCCGGCCACCGCGTCGTACTTGGAGCTGGGGTGCCAGAAGATCCAGTCTTCCAGCCCCAGGTCGTGCACGGCGCGCATCTGGGCGGCCGCCTGCTGCGGGCCGTACTTGAAGGAGCGGTCGTTCCAGGTGGCCGTGAACGCCTGCAGCCAGGGGACGATGCGCGCCGGCTGGCGGCCGGCGTCGGCCAGGCGCTGGTTGCGGATGACGCCCATCCCCACCGAGTTGAACACCGTCTCGTACGGCATGCGGTTGGGGCGCGACACGCCGGCCAGGTGCGTGGGGAAGTAGTGCGACGGGTACACCATGGGAAGGAGCCCGTCCACCCGCGACGAGAGCTGCTCCCACTGCTGCCCGATCCCCACGTCCTTGGACTCGTTCATCGACAGCCCGAACACGTCGGCCGTCACCGTTACGCCCAGGGGGCGCAGGCGGCGCGTGGCCTCGGCCAGGAAGGCGGCGATGGCGTCGCCGCGGTCCCCCGCCGCGTGCGGGTGCACCTGCGTGGGGAGCGAGCGGTACGCCTCGGGGAAGCGCACGTAGTCGAACTGGATCTCGCGGAAGCCGGCGCGCGCCGCCTCCTCGGCCACCTGGATGTTGTACTCCCACACCCGGCGGTCCCACGGGCTCACCCAGGTGATCCGCTGGTGGTCGCGCCACAGCTCGCGGCCCGGGGTCTGGATGGACCAGTCGGGACGCGCGCGGGACAGCCGCGGGTCCTTGAACACCACCACCCGGGCGATCGGGTAGATGTCGTGCGAGCGCAGCGTGTCCGCCAGCGCGCGCAGGTCACGCACGGCGATGCTCCCCCAGTGCGAGGCCTCGCGGGCCAGCGGCAGCTTGCTGTGGAAGCGCACGCCATCCTCGTCCTTGACGTCCACCACCCAACTGTTGAGCTCGGTGCTGTCGGTGAGGGCGAGGAGCCTGGCGCGCGTCACGGGGTTACCCGCGGCGTACGAGCTCACGTAGATCCCCCGCACGATGGGCGGCACCCGGTCCCGCGGCGGTGTGGGCCGCGGCGGCGGCGCGGGGTGGGCCTCGGCCTGCGTGGGCACGAGCTCGGCCCGGAGGGCGGCGACGGCCCGCGACGACGGGCGGTCGGACAGGTCGGCGCACGCGGAGGCGAGCACCAGTGCGGCGATTCCCGCCGCGGCGACGGGGATGGAACGGCTCATCGGGGACTGCACTTGCAAGGCGCGGGCGGTGGTGGAGCGGGCGAGTGGGAGGTCTCCGCGGGGCGGGGCGGACGCGGAAACACCCGTATTGTGGCGCACGCGAAAATGGTGCCGCGGGGCGCTTTGCGAAAGGGGGTGGCGCGTCCCTTTGCCGCGTCCGCGCGGGCGCCGTATTTTGCCGCCCGCCCGGACGCGCTCCGCGGCGCCTTCGCACACCATCGGCGGACGACCCGTGGATCCCAACCGCATCCTGATCATCGACTACGGCTCGCAGTTCACCCAGCTCATCGCCCGCCGCATCCGGGAAGAGCGCGTGTACTGCGAGATCCACCCGCCCACCCGCTCGCTGGAGTGGATCCGCGAGTGGGCGCCGCGCGGGATCATCCTCTCCGGCGGCCCGTCGTCCGTGTACGGCGAAGACGTCCCCACCGCGGACCCGCAGCTCCTCCACCTGGGCATCCCCGTGCTGGGGGTGTGCTACGGGATGCAGCTCATCACCTTCCTGGAGGGTGGCGTGGTGGAGCGCGGGCGGCGCGAGTACGGCCGCGCGCACGTGGAGATCCGCGAGCCGGAGGGGATCTTCGCCGGCTTCACCCCCGGCGAGCAGACGATGGTGTGGATGAGCCACGGCGACCACGTGGTGGAGCCCCCGCCGGGGTACCGCGTGCTTGCCTCCACGCCGGACCTGCCGTGGGCCGCCTTCCGCGCGGACGACCGCGAGATCTACGGCGTGCAGTTCCACCTGGAGGTGGCCCACACCGTCCGCGGCGCGGACATGATCTCCAACTTCGTCTTCAGCATCTGCGGCTGCCATCCCACCTGGACGGCGGGGTCGTACATCGAGAACGAGCTGGAGAAGATCCGCGGGCAGGTGGGCGGCGCGCAGGTGATCTGCGGCCTCAGCGGCGGGGTGGACTCGTCGGTGGCCGCCTCGCTGGTGCACCGCGCCATCGGCGACCAGCTCACCTGCATCTTCGTGGACACGGGGCTGCTGCGGGCGGGCGAGCGCGAGTCCGTGGAGCGCACCTTCCGCGCGCACATGGGGATCCGGCTGGAGGTGGTGGACGCGTCCGCGCTCTTCCTGGAGCGCCTGCGCGGCGTGGAAGACCCCGAGAAGAAGCGCACCATCATCGGCCACACCTTCATCGACGTCTTCGAAGACGCCTCCGCGCGCCTCGGCGGCGACGCGCAGTTCCTGGTGCAGGGGACGCTGTATCCGGACGTGATCGAGTCCGCATCGGTAAAGGGCCCCTCCGCCACCATCAAGACGCACCACAACGTGGGCGGCCTCAAGGCGGACATGAAGTTCGCCCTGATCGAGCCGCTGCGCGAGCTGTTCAAGGACGAGGTGAGGCAGGTGGGGCGCGAGCTCGGTCTACCCGAGGAGATGGTGGGGCGCCACCCCTTTCCGGGCCCCGGCCTGGCCATCCGCGTGCTGGGCGCCGTGGACGAGCCCGAGCTGGCCATCCTGCGCCAGGCGGACACCATCTACCTGGAGGAGATCCGCGCCGCCGGCCTGTACGACGAGATCTGGCAGGCGTTCGCCGTGCTCCTGCCGGTGCGCAGCGTGGGCGTGATGGGCGACGAGCGCACCTACGAGAACGTGTGCGCCCTCCGCGCCGTCACCAGCCGCGACGGGATGACGGCCGACTGGTACCCCTTTCCGCACGACGTCCTCGCCCGCATCTCCACCCGCATCATCAACGAGGTCACGGGGATCAACCGGGTCTGCTACGACATCTCCTCGAAGCCTCCGGCGACCATCGAGTGGGAGTAAGGACGGGGCTCACACAGAGACACAGAGGCACAGAGACGAATTCATCTCTGTGCCTCTGTGTCTCTGTGTGAGACCAGTTGTTGTGCTCCCCAGGCCAGGGACAGGCAGGTGGCCGAGAGTACCGGGAGGAGAAGGAGCGCTCCTGCGGCGGTCATCGCGACCATGATAATGCCGGTCAGGATCGTCGAGATGATGTGCGGGATGCTGACGGAGGGCTCGGGAGCAGGGGGAGCGACCGGGCGTAGGGAGGCGCCCGGGCTGGCGCGCAGCACCGCGTCCGCGAGGGCGATGGTGAGCGCCCGGCGGAAATCGGCTTCGGTTTCGGACGCTCGCACCGGGTCCGGCACCGGTGGCGGGGCCGGGGCCGCCGCGCGCGCCGCGCAGTCCACGCGGCCCGCGTTGGCGGAGGTCCATTCGCCGCGCGGGCAGGCGGCGGCGAGCTCCTCGTAGCCCCAGCGCGCTTCCCCGCGCGAGTAGCAGGACGGGGTGGTGAGGCGGAGGCTGTCGCCGCGCGCGTCGGAGGCGCGGATGAGGTTCGCGGCCGTTTCCTGGGCGGTCGCGTACTCCAGCAGGCACTCGCGCGTGACCCCGGCGAAGCGCCCGCTCTCGGCGGCGGCGCGGGCGGCGGCGGCCATGAACGCCGTGCTGCACGCGCGTTGCCCCGGCGTCCCCCCCTCGCCGCAGCGATACTGCGTGAGCTGCGCGGGCGCCGCGGACGGAGCCGCCGCCGCGCGCACCGCCGCATCCGCTGAGGGCGCGGGCTCCACGCGCGTCATGCGGAGGTTGCGCACCCGCACTCCCGTAGGCGTCCCCTTTTCGTAGCGGATCACGGTGCCCGCATCCGTATCCACCGCGTACTCCCGCGCCCGTATCCGCACGCACTTGCCCTCCGCCGTCTCCGCGCCCACGCTCCCCGCCACCACCACGTCGTAGGTAAGCTCCACGTCGTACGGATTGCCGTTGCCGATCACGAGCCGCCCTCCGGCCGTGCCGGGATCGGTCTCCACGCGCGCGTGGAAGGAAACGCCGTTCTGGCGGAAGAGCAGGCTGAACGCGTCCAGATGCGGCGGCTCCGCGCGCGAGGTGGCGGGGCACTCGCTCTGCGCGGCGGCCGGGAGCGCGCCCGCGTACATCAGCGCGAGAACGAGCCCCAGCAGGAAGCGGAGTGCTCCTCGCTGTCTCTCATAAGAGGTCCGGGTGGATCGGCGGAACCCGGTGCGGCGCTCCAGGAGCGAATGAATTCGCCGCTGGAACCACGCGAAGTCCCCTGCGGGGACTGTACGGTCCAGCGTCGGCTGAAGACACAGACCGCGAAGGCGGTCTTCGCGCAGGTCCAGCGGCGAATTCATTCGCTCCTGAACGGGTTGCGCACGATTTCCGACCCGCGCGGATCTGGTATCAGTACCCCCGTGTGACCCCCCCCAGCTCAGCTTGTCGCCCACATCCGTCCCGCTGCGCTCCAGCGTGCCGGCGGGGAGCTCCAGCGCGTAGCGCGCCGGGTGCCAGCGGGTGCGGGCGCGCGGGGCGAGGCCGTGGTAGAGCGCGATCACCGTGTCCGACTCGTCCACGAAGGCCACGTCCAGCGGGTACGACATCCCCAGCATGTGCACGGCGCGGCAGGGCTCCAGCAGGAGCCCCTCGCCCGTTGCGAGCTGCGGGCGCCCCAGCAACCCGCGCAGCCGCAGCCACCAGCGGTCCGCCACGGCCACGCGCGAGCCCAGGGCGGCGTTCCGCGTGGCGTTCGCGACGCGCACGTGCCTCACGGGTCCCCCAGCACGCGTACGATCTGCAGCAGCGCGGGGCCCAGCAGCACCACGAACATCGCGGGGAAGATGAAGAGCACCAGGGGGAAGACCAGCTTCACGGTGGTCTTGGCGGCGGCTTCCTCGGCGCGCTGGCGGCGCTTGGTGCGCAGCGTGTCCGCGTGGATGCGCATGGCCTGGGCGATGGAGGTGCCGAAGCGGTCCGTCTGGATGAGCATGGCGCCCAGCGAGCGCAGCTCGGGCACGCCGGTGCGCGTCCCCAGGTTGCGCAGGGCGTCCTGCCGCGGCACGCCGGCGCGGATCTCCAGGTTCACCAGCCCCAGCTCGCTGCTGATGAGCTCGCTCACGTGCCGGATCTCGTGCGACACGCGCAGCATCGCCTGGTTGAGCCCCAGCCCCGCCTCCACGCACACCACCAGCAGGTCCAGCGCGTCGGGGAGCGCGCGCTGCAGCTCCCTCTGCCGCGACCGCGCGCGCCGCCCCACGAAGAAGCCCGGCGCGATCCACCCCGCCGCGGCCAGCCACAGCGCGGCGAACATCGCCCCCGCCGTGGGCACGCCGAAGACGGGGAGGATGACCGTAGCCATCCCCCCCAGCGACACCGGCAGCGCGATGCGGGTGCCGCGGAACACGGCGGCGCCGCCGGGCCCGCGGAACCCCGCCTCCGTCAGGAGCTGCTTCGTGCGCCCCTGGTCCGCGCCGCGCCCCCGCTCGCCGATGCGGTGGAGCCACTCGCCGAACCGCTGCAACTGCGCCTCGCGCCGCGCGGGGCCGGCGGCCACGGCCGCGCCGCTTCGCGCGAGCTGCGCGAGCTGGCGCACCACTGCACGGCGGGGGCGCGCGGCGGCCAGCTCGGCCAGCCCCAGCACCGTGAGCACCACCGAGAGGCCGATGAGCGCGGCGATGGCGTAAATCACCATTCAGCATTCTCCATGAGAAACGGCGCCCCTACACCGGCTGGGTCGGGCCTCACAGCTCGATGTCCACGATGCGGCGGATCCAGAGGAAGCCCATCACCTGCAGCCCGGCCGCTCCCCACACCATCAGCCTCCCCACCGGCTCGTCGAAGATGGTGCGGATGTACTCGGGGTTCATCGCGAAGATCAGCCCGCCCACCACCAGGGGGAGGGCCCCCAGCACCATCCCGCTCATCCGCCCCTGCGCCGTGTAGGTGCGGAGCTGGCGGCGGATGGTGAAGCGGGAGCGGATGAGGTGCGACAGGTTGTCCAGGATCTCGGCCAGGTTGCCGCCCACGTCGCGCTGGATCATCACCGCCGTCACCAGGATGCGGACGTCCACCAGCGGCACGCGCGCCGCCAGGCCCGCCAGCGAGTCGGAGAAGGGAAGGCCGAACTTCTGCTCCTCGAAGACGCGGCGGAACTCGCCGGCCACGGGATCGGCGCTCTCCTCCGCCACCATGCGCAGCCCGGCGGTCAGCGGGTGCCCCGAGCGGATCGCCCGGCCCAGGAGGTCGATGGCCTCGGGGAGCTGCTCCTCGAAGCTGTGGAGCCGCCGCGTGCGCACCCGGCGCACGTACAGGTAGGGAAGGGACGCGCCCGCCACGCCACCGACGAGCGCGGGAATCCCCGCGCCGGCCACGGCGAAGCCCAGCGCCGCCCCCAGCAGCGCTCCCACGCCCACCGACACCAGGAAGCGCTGCTCGCTCCACGCGAGCCCCGCCTGCTGCAGCAGCGGCCCCGCGCCGCGGAGCTGCGGGATGCGGGTGGCGATGGCCTGCATCCACGACGACTCGTCGCCGTGGCCCGAGCGCAGCAGCGGCTCGCCCGTGGCGGCCACTGGGGCGTGCTCGAGGGTGCGAAGCTGGCGGAGCACCACGCGCCGGTGGCGGCGCGCGCGCAGGCGCTCCAGGGCGAGCAGCAGCGCCGTGGTGCCCAGCGCGGCAGAGACCGCGGCGACCATCACCGGCACCATGCCGCTCACCACGCCTCCCGGCGCGCGGGGCCGAACATGTCGGACGGAAGCTGGATGCCGTTCTCTTCCAGCCGGTCCGCGAACCGCGGGCGGATGCCGGTGGCGCGGAACTCACCGAGCACGGCGCCGTTGGGCCCGAGCCCCTGTTTCTCGAAGACGAAGATGTCCTGCATGGTGATGATGTCCGTCTCCAGCCCCACCACCTCGGAGATGGTCATCACCTTGCGCGCCCCGTCCGAGAGGCGGCTCACCTGGATCACCACGTCGATGGCGCTCACGATCTGCTGGCGCACCACCTTCTCGGGGAGGTTGAGGTTGGCCATGGACACCATCGTCTCCAGGCGGCCCAGCGCGTCGCGCGGGGTGTTGGCGTGGAGCGTGGCCAGCGAGCCCTCGTGCCCCGTGTTCATCGCCTGAAGCATGTCGATGGCTTCCGAGCCGCGCACCTCGCCCACCACGATCCGGTCAGGCCGCATGCGCAGCGCATTGACCAGCAGGTGGCGCTGCGAGACCTCGCCCGATCCCTCGATGTTCTGCGGCCGCGTCTCCAGCCGCACCACGTGGGGCTGGCGAAGCTGCAGCTCGGCCGAGTCTTCGATGGTGACGATGCGCTCGGTGGAGGGGATGAACGACGAGAGGATGTTGAGGAGCGTCGTCTTTCCCGCGCCGGTGCCGCCGGAGATCAGGATGTTGAGGCGCGACCCCACCACGGCCATCAGCAGCTCCAGCATGGGCCGGGTGAGGCTCTGCGTGCGCAGCAGGTCCTGCCCCGCGAGCGCGTCGCGCTTGAACTTGCGGATGGAGAGGTGGGGCCCGTCGATGGCGAGCGGCGGGATGATGGCGTTGACGCGCGACCCGTCGGCCAGGCGCGCGTCCACCATGGGCGACGAGTCGTCGATGCGGCGCCCCACCGCCGAGACGATGCGGTCGATCACCTGCAGCAGGTGGCGGTCGTCCTGGAACGTGACGTCGGTCTCCTCCAGCCGGCCGTGCCGCTCGATGTACACGCTGCTGCAGGTGTTCACCAGGATGTCCGAGATCTCGGGGTCGCGCATCAGCGGCTCCAGCGGCCCCAGGCCGAAGATCTCGTCCAGCACCTGCCTCACCAGCTCCTCGCGCTCGTCGTAGTTGAGCGGCACCGACTCCTGCGCCAGCAGCTCGTGCACCACCCCGCGGATGGCCGCCACCGCCGGGTCTCGGTCCAGCGCGTCCAGCGACGACAGGTTGAGGCGCTCCAGCAGCTTGCGGTGGATGCGCGCCTTGGTCTCCTGCAGCAGCGAGGGGCCCGCCTCGGCCGAGGTGGGCGGCAGCTCCCACGGCGCGGGAGTGCGCGGCGCGATCATCACCTGCGCCGGCGCGGCGCCACTGAACCATCCCTGGATCATACGGCTACCTCGGGCGTGGGCGGGGAGGCGCGCCGGATGACGCGCAGCAGCGGGTCCGCGACGGCGCGGATGAAGCGGTTGCCCAGCGGCGCCGGCGCCCCGGCCAGCCCCGCGATCTCGGCAGACATCGCGCGCACGTCGTGGGCGTAGCGGGAGTCGCCGTTCAGCACGATGGGGGTGCCGGAGTTGACCGACCTCACCACCGCCTCGTAGTCGTTGGCGATGGTCCAGTGCACCTTCATCCCCAGCGTCTTCTCGATGTCTTCGGGCTTGATCGCGTCGTTGGTGCGGTAGCGGTTGAGCACCACGCGCACCTTGTCCGCCCCCGCGCCGATGGTGCGCTCCAGCAGCGGCGCGCACCGCTTGATGTTGCGCAGCGACTGGAGGTCCGCCTGCGTCACCAGGAAGATGCGGTCGGCCTGCTCGAACGTCGCCAGGGTGGCGGGGGAGAACGAGTTGGAGGTGTCTACCACCACGTACTGGTAGTGCTGGCGCAGGAAGTTGAGGATCTTGGCGATGCGCTCCCCCGTCACCACCTCCGCCTTCTCCGGGTGGTACGGCGCGGAAAGAAGGTGCACGCCGGAGTGGTGCCGCTCGATGAAGGAGGCGAGCAGCTCCGCGTCCATGCGGTGGAAGTTCCTCACCATGTCCGCGAAGTTGAAGCGCGGGTCCACGCCCAACTGCAGCGCCGCCTCGCCCAGCTCCAGGTCCAGGTCCGCCAGCAGCGTGCGCTTGCCCGTGAGCCGGTGGAGGTGGATGGCCAGGTTGGTGGCGAGCGTGGAGGAGCCGGAGCCGCCCTTGGGGCCGAAGAAGGCGAAGATCTCGCCCGGCTGCTGCGGGCCCTCGGCCACCGCGCCGCGCATCCGCCGCAGCGTCGCCTCCACCGCGTGCGCCAGCTCGTCCGGGCCGACGGGCTTCACCAGGTACTCGGCCACGCCCGCGCGCATCGCCGCCATCAGCACCTCGGCCGAGAGGGCGGGGCCGGCGGCCACCAGGCGGGCGTGCGGGTTTTGCTCGGCCAGGAACTGCGCCAGGTTGATCCCCGTGGCGGGGTGCGCCCCCAGGTCCAAAAAGATCACCTCGGGTGCGGACTCGCGGAGCGCCTTCAGGTGCCCGTCGCCCAGCTCCGTAAAGGGCACCGTGAGCTCCAGCGGGGGTGCGATCCCCCGTTCCGGACGCACGATCTCGCGCACGCGGGCGCGGAAGGCGTCGTCGGTGGAGATCAGCGCGCTGCGGAGGAGCGCCGGGGGTGCGGAGATGCTCATCATTCCACCAGTTGAAGGACGCGGACGATTTCCACGAACCGCGCGGACACCGGGTCGTGGTTGCCGCCGAGCGGCTCCAGGAATACCCAGGCGAACTTGGTGAACCGTACCTCGTCGTGCTTCGAGTTGAGCCGGGTGGGGTCGTAGAGCGGCACGCGGATCAGCCGGGGGCTGTCCATCCAGTTGGCGAAGCGCGACCCCTTCACCTCCCCGCTGGCCTCGTCCCAGTACGCGCCGGGATCGCCCAGGATCAGGTCGGCGACGCCCTGTACGATGGGGCCTACCTTGAGGCCGCTCTGCAGCTCGTAGGGCGTGCGGAGGTCGATGGGCGTGTCGTTGCACCCGCGGATGTTGTCGCGGATCGCCGCGCCGCCGATGTCCAGGCCCCCTCCGCCGTCCGGCATCGCCCACAGGTTGGCGAAGCCGGGGAGCGAGCTCTCCGTGAGCATGATCTTGCGCCCGCGGTCCAGCTTGGGGCCGCGAAAGCTGCTTCCGTAGCCCGTCTCCGGGCGATTGGACTGGCCGCCGTTGCCGCTGTTGCCGTTGCCGCCGCCCGGGTTGTAGAAGTCGCCGCGCTCCGGCTCGTACTCCCAGCGCTCCCACGGGTCCCACACGCCGTTCTCGTTGCGGTCGTCGTCCATCTCGGCCCACAGGTCGGGCGGAACGAACGGCTTCACGCAGCGCGAGCTGGGGGCGGGGATGGCGTGGGCCGCGGAGCGCGCGCTGACGGCGGCGCTGGTAACCCCGAAGGCGCGCGCGAACCAGGTGGGGATCGCCGGCCTGCGCACCGTCACGCGCACCCGGCGCAGCAGCGGGAGCACCTGCACCGTAGTCTCGCCCGCCGCCACGGCGGCGCCCTGCACGGAGTTGCGCGCCGCGTAGTCGAGCGCCCGCTGGCGCGCCGCCGGCTCGGCCGCGTCGGGCGACTGCTCCATGTACGCGGAGGCCCCGGCCAGCGCCGCGGCGTCGGCGGCGCGCTGCGCCTCGCCGTGGGCCGCGCGCAGCATCCCCAGGTCCATCGCCAGCGCCATCAGCGACAGGACGGCCACCATGCCGAGCACCAGGAGCACCAGCGCGGAGCCCTGCCGGTCGTCCAGCCGCGAGCGGATGCGGGGCATGGCGTCCTCCTCAGCGGGGCGCGGGGCGCGGGGCGGCGGGCTGGGCCGCGCCCTGGGCGTCGCGCAGCGAGCGGTCCCACTCCCAGCTCGAGGGCTCGCCCGTGGGCACCGGCTGCGGCGCCGAGCTGGCCTGCACCACGCGCGGCGACACCAGCACCAGCAGCTCGGTGCGCCCCTGCCGCGCGTTGCGCGAGCGGAAGAGCGTCCCCAGCACCGGCAGGTCGCCCAGGAGCGGGATGCGCGAGGTGTTCTGCTCCAGCACGTTGTTGAGGAGCCCCGCGATGGCCAGGTACTGCCCGTCGCGCAGCACCACCTCCGTCTCGGTGCGCCGGGTGAGCAGCGAGGGGATCTGGAAGCCCTCGATGCGCAGCGAGTTGGAGTAGTCCAGCGACGACACCTCGGGCGCGATGCGCAGGCGGATGGTGCCGTCGCCCACCACCGTGGGCTTGAAGCGCAGGCGTACGCCGAACTCCTTCCACACCACCGTGACCGTGGCGTTGTTGCCGCCGCCCTGGATCAGGGGGAAGGGAAACTCGCCGCCGGCCAGGAAGGAGGCTTCCTGCCCGTCCAGCGCCAGCAGGTTGGGCTCGGCCAGGCTGCGGAAGAGCCCGCGCGACTGCATGGCCTGGATGGACGCCTCGATGCGCGCGTTGCCGCCCAGCAGGAAGAGGCGCACGAGCCCGTCGGAAAGGGTCTGCACCGCTCCCTCGTCGATCCCGCCGCCGCTGCCGGTGACCCCCACGCCGATCTGGGTGCGGAGCTCCTGCACGGCGGTGCGCGTGACCTCGGCGAACCTCACCTGCAGCAGCACCTGCGGCGCGGCGGGGGCGGCGAGGTTGTTGACGACGGTGGCGCCGGACCCGCTGGCCACCTCCAGGATGCGGCGGGCCACGCCCGCGCTGCTGATGGTGCCGGAGAGCACCACGCTGCTGCCGCTGGCCAGCACCGTGAAGCGCTCGGCGGGGAAGAGCGTCTTCAGCGTCTGCTCCAGCCCGCGCACGTCCGGGGTCACCTCCACCGTGTACAGGCGGCGCGCGCCGCTGGCGTCCCACAGCATCAGGCTGGTGGTGCCCAGCTTCTTGCCGTTCACCAGGATCTCCTGGGGCGACACGGCAAAGATCTCGGCCACCTCCGGGTCCGCGATGGACAGGCGCTGGAGGGCGACGGGCTGAAGCAGGATGGCCGTCTGCCCGCGCGCCACGATCACCACGCGCTCGGAGGCCTGCACCACGCGCTGGGCGGGGGCGGCCTGCGCCGCGGCGGGGCGGGGGAGCGCGAGCATCCCCGCCGCCAGCACCAGCAGGCGCCCGGCGGCCCGTGCCGTTTGGATGGGGAGGTGGTTGCGCATGAGCCCTGTCCCGCTAGAAGGTGGTGACGGAGCGGTCGCTCCCCCGGAAGATCTCGACGCTGGGGCCCGTGCGGGCCGGCGCCTGTACCGTGGAGCGGCGCAGGGTGGGGCGCGGCTCCCGCGGCCGCTCGGGCGCCTGGGCGTGGCCCAGCAGCCCGCTGGTGCGCGCGCCGCCCGTGGTCACCTGCGCGCCGTCCAGCGTGTTGCGCAGCGCGAGCTGGATGCGCCCCTCGGCCGAGGCCAGGGTCACGATCTCCGCCTGCTCGGGAAGCACCAGCAGGGTGATGACCGCGGCGGTCTGCGGCTTCCCCTCCGTGTCGCGGGCGATGGACTGCCCGGCCGCCAGCACCTGCACGTTCTGCAGTACCAGGCGGGTGCCCGCCGCGCGCTCGCCGTTGTTGGGGAGGGTGGCCAGCACGTCCACCCGGGTGCCGGGGGTGACGAAGCCGGCCACGCCGATCACCTCGTCCACCCGCACGCTCACCGCGCGCATCCCGTCCGGGATCAGGATGGGGAGCCCGCCGCCCGCGTCCCTGCGGGCAAGCTTGCCCTCCATGAGCGGCTCGTTCTCGCGCAGCGGGGTCACCAGGCCGCGCCCCACCACCTCGGCGGCGGTGCGGGCGTAGCCGGCCGGGAGCGCGCCGGCGGGCCACTGCACCAGCCGCACGTCCGCCGCGCCCACGATGGCGCCCGCGGGGAGGTCGCGCGCCGCCACGGCCACCCGGTTGCCCACCGGCTCCGCCCGCGCGGCGGAGGCCGGGGCCGGCTGCAGGTAGCCCGCGGCCAGGTACGCCGCGCCCCCGCCGGAGGCGAGCGCCATCCCCATCACCATCCAGAGCCTCTTCATAGCCGCCGCCTCACTCGTTGCGCATGACGAACGCCGTCCCCAGGGTCACGGTGCCCCCGTTGCCCAGCACCGCGCCCAGCGGCTTCAGGAAGCCGAAGTGGAACGGGTACCTCACCTCCACCCGCGCCGGCTCGCCCGCGAGCGCGTTGACCCCCGTGAGCGTGATCTCCGCCTGCGCCCCGTCCAGCGAGGCGCGCGCGAGTGCGTTGCGCACCACGGCCCGCACGGAGTCGTCGGTCATCAGCGGGTCCGCGATCACGGCCGCCCGCGCCCCTTCGCGCGCCGCGTCGGTCACGGCCTGCAGGGCGTTCCAAGCCCGCCCGAACTCAAAGATCCCCACCACCAGCAGCAGGAGCACCGGCGCCACCAGCGCGAACTCCACCAGCGCCTGCCCCCGGTCCGCCCGGGCCAGGCGGCGCGCGGTGCTCACCTGAGCCACGCCGCCAGGGCCCCCGCGGCGATCGCCACCCCGTACGGGATGGTGACGGCGCCCGGCGAGGCCAGCGTGATCCGCGTGCCCGTGCGCCCCAGCGTAGCCAGGCTCCCGGCCAGCTCGCGCGAGCGGAAGAGAACGGGGAGGAGCACCCCGCGCCGGCCCGCCTCGGCCAGCGCCAGCGCTCCGCCCGCCAGTGCCGTGAAGAAGAGCGCCGGCAGCACGCGGCCCGTGCCCAGGAACGCGCCCGCCACCGTGAGAAGCTTGACATCGCCGCCCCCCATCGCCCGCGCCGCGAAGAGCGGAAAGGTGAGGGCGAAGGCGAGCGCGGCGCCCGCCACCCCACCCCAGAGCGCCGCGGGACCGCTCGGAGCGAGGAGGATGAAGGCGGCCGCCAGACCGGCTCCCGTCAGCTTGTTGGGGATGCGCCCCGTGCGCAGGTCGATGCCCGCGGCCGCGACCATCAGGGCGATGAAGACGGACGTGTTGATGAGAGAAAGCATGAGGCCTCCGTTTTGGAGCGCAGGGTGGTACGTGCCAGCATCACAGTGTGAAGCCGGAGGTCGCACCCCTTCCATCGCTCTTTTCCACCCGGCGCCCGGATCCCGCGTCCGGCGCCGCCCCGCGCTTACTTGGGTGTGGTGCCCGCCGTGTCCAGCGCCGTGCCCGCGCGGCCGAAGAGCGCCGAGATCCTGCCGCTGAAGATGATCAGCGCCCCCACCACCGCGAGCGCCACCAGCGCGATCACCAGCCCGTACTCCACCAGGCTCTGCCCGGACTCATCGCTCTTGAACGCCTTCCAGAGTGCGGTCATCTCTTCCTCCTGGCCCGCGGGCCATCGTTTGGGATTCGGTGCGTGGGAGTCCTTCTGGAGGCCCGAAAAGGCAATCGGTATGCCGTACTTTTCTTGCAAAATTTCGTTGCGCGTGTAACAGTTTGTTGCAGATTTTTGGAGGTCGTTTTCCCGCGCCGCGCCTCACTTTTTCGGGCATTCGCAACGACGTCCGGCTCACCGTCCGTTTGTGCCCGGACGCCGCATTCTGTTTCCGGGGGTGCCTGGAAAATTACGTTGCATGGACCTGCCGGCGCGGTTGCGCCGGGCGCGTGCGCCGAGCAGTATCAACCCCCGCCGCACGTGTCTCCCCTCCTCCCGGCCCAGCCATGAAGCTGCCCGCCCTGCGCGCGTACCTCAACGACGCACGAGACGCGTTCGTCCACGCCCCGGCCGAGGTGCTGATGGGCGTGTGCGTGGCCGTCACCTTTTCCATCTTCCTGCGCTCGGACCGGCAGGAGGCCGACTGGTGGATCCGCGTGTTCGCCGCCGCCGCCATCGCGCTGCCGCTGGTGTTCGCGGCCAGCGTGCTGCGGGCGCGCGGCGTGATCTCGGGCGCGGTGCGCTGGGGCGTGACCGCGGCGGCGCTGGCGGGCGCGGGCGCTTACACGGGGCTGATCTTCGATCCGGACCTCGCGTCGGAGCGGTGGCGCACGATGGCGCTGGCGGGGGCGGCCTGGCTGGCGCTGACGCTCGTTCCTCTGGCGGGCGGCGGCGACGAGGCGGCGCGGCGGTGGAGGTTCTGGCGCTTCGACGCGCTCCTCCTCGCCCGCATCGTCACAGTCGGACTCTACGGAGCGGCGCTGTACGTGGCGCTCGCCGGCGCCGTCTCCGCCGTGACGTCGCTCTTTGAGCTGGACGCGCCGGACCACCTCTACCAGGACCTGGCGGGGGCCGTCTTCTTTGCGCTGGTGCCCTGGGTGGTGGCGGGCGGGGTGCCGGTGCTCGCGGTGGAGGTGGCGGACCGCTCGTCCGTGCCGCTGACGGCGGTGCGCCGGGTGGGGCGCTACCTGTACGCGGTGGTGCTGGTCGTGTACCTGGCGATCCTCTTCGCCTACACGCTCAAGGTGCTGGCGACGGGCGACCTGCCGAAGAACATCCTCTCGCCCATCGTCCTTTTCGCGGGACTTGGGGGGCTGCTGGGCGGCATCTTTTTGGAGCCGCTGCTGGACGATCCGGAGTCGCGCGGGGTGGGGCGGCTGGTGCGCGCCTTTCCCGCGCTCCTCCTCCCCCTCCTGCCGCTCCCCATCTGGGCCGTGGGCGTGCGCCAGGACCAGTACGGCTGGACGGAGTTCCGCTACCTGCGCCTCGCCATCCTCCTGGCGCTGCTGGTGCTGGCCGTAGTGGGAACGGTGCGCCTCGTCCGCCGCCAGCGCCCGCTGCTCGCGCTCGTCCCCGCGCTGCTGGGGGCGGTGCTGCTGGTGAGCTCGGTGGGGCCGTGGAGCGCGCAGGCCGTGTCCCGCCGCGACCAGAGCGCGCGGCTGCGCTCGGCCCTCGCCGAGGCCGGGGTGACGCGCGGCGGACGGCTGGTGCGCCCCCTCCTCCCGCCGAAGGCGGCTTCCGCGCGGCGCGTCACGCTCCCGCCGGAGCGTTACGGGCGCATCACCGGCTCGCTGGAGTACCTGTTCCGCGCCCACGGCCCGGAGGTGGCGGGGCGCGCGATGGGCGCGAAGCTGCGCGGGTACGAGTACCCGGAGGAGGTGATCCAGGCGCTGGCGATCCGCGAGGGGTGCCGTGTGCCGTACCGCGTGGCGTCGTGGGGGGACCTCCCCGATGACGCCCCCATCCCCCTGCGCCGGGGGACGCTGTACCGCGTGTACTCGCCGGAAGCGGGCGCGCCGGCGACGGCCATCCGCGGGGGAACGCGCATCGCGCTGGAGGCGCAGGCGGCGCGGGTGGAGATCGGCGGGTGGCGGGCGCGCGCGGACCTCGCCCCGCTGGTGCGGCGCATCTGGACGAGCCCGCTGGAGGAGTGCGAGGGGACGTCCACCGAGAACACCGCGCTCACCCCGGCGGAGGCGCGGGTGAGCCTGACCGACGCGCGGGGGCGCCCGCGCGGCGAGCTGATCGTGACGCGGATCGGGTACGGCAGCATGTCCACGGATACCGCGGGGCGCCCGGTGCAGCCGCTGCGGCTGATCCAGGTGCAGGGGCTGGCGGTGGTGTGGGATTCGGTGACGCCGTAAGGCTGGGAACTGCGGCATCACACAGAGGCACAGAGACACAGAGGGAGGAATTCATCAGGTGCTTCTCTGACGTGCGCGCACCCCCACGCGAGGGGATGTTCCAGCCGGGCGTTTCAACGCCCCGGGATGCGGGACGGCCGAGCGATCTACATGGACAGCCATCTCGAGCACCCGAACGGAACCGTTAAGCCGAAACCAACCCGCGCTCTGTGCCCGCGCTGCCTTGACAGTGCCCCGGCGCGCGCGGCACCTTTCGCCCCATGACCGAGACTATCAAGGCCGCGCTGCAGCAGGAGCTGCTTGAGCGCTTCCGTGCGGGGCAGCGGGTGGCCCTGGCCCGCGCCATATCGCTGGTTGAAGACACCCGTCCGGGGTTCGAGCGGCTCCTGCACGAGCTCCACGCGGAGCTGGGGCGCGCGCAGCGCATCGGGATCACCGGGCCGCCGGGCGCGGGGAAGTCCACCCTCACCTCCAAGCTCGCGATGATGTACCGCGAGCGCGACGAGCGGGTGGGGATCGTGGCGGTAGACCCGTCGTCGCCCTTTACCGGGGGCGCGCTGCTGGGCGACCGCATCCGCATGAACAACATCTCCACCGACCCGGGGGTGTTCATCCGCTCCATGGCCACGCGCGGCGCGCTGGGCGGGCTGGCGACCACCAGCAAGGAGGTCGCGGACCTGCTGGACGCGTTCGGCTTCGCGCGCGTCATCCTGGAAACGGTGGGCGTGGGGCAGACGGAGCTGGACATCGCGGGCACCGCGGACACCAGCGTGGTGGTGCTGGTGCCGGAGAGCGGCGACTCCATCCAGGCCATGAAGGCCGGGCTGATGGAGATCGCGGACATCTTCGTCATCAACAAGGCCGACCGCCCCGGCGCGGACAAGCTGGCGCAGGAGATCGAGGTGATGCTCCACATGCGGCTGGGCGACATGCCCGCGTCGGCCGGCCACCACGGCGTCTCGCTGAAGACCGTGCAGAAGCACGCGCGCGAGGGGCTGCGCGCGCACGCGCAGGAAGAGGGCGGGTGGGCCATCCCCGTCATCCGCACCGTGGCGCAGACGGGCGAGGGGCTGGACGAGCTCCAGCGAACGCTGGACCGGCATCGGGTGTACCTGGAAGAATCCGGCGAGCTTTCGCGCCGGCGCCAGCGCAGGCTGGCCGAGCGCGTGCGCGCGGTGGTGGAGCGGCGATTGCAGCGTCTGGTGTGGGAGAGCGGGCGGGGGGACGAGATCCTGGAAGCCGCCCTCCCCATGCTGGAAGCGGGGCAGGAGTCGCCGTACGCGGTCGCGGAGCGGATCGTGGAAGAACTTGGGGTGCCAACCCGGTAGGGAGACGAGATCATGAGCGTAGTGGAGCAGCGCGTGCCGCCGGCCGACCTCCTGGAGCAGATCCGCATCAAGGAGCAGGAGCTGGACGCCCTGCGCTCCGGGCTGGCCGCGTGGGAGGGCGCCTACGAGCGCGCGCCCCAGCGCGACGACCCCTTCACCACCGTGTCCGGCGTGGCGGTGGAGCCCCTTTACACCCCGCTGGACCGGCCCGCGCCGGCCGCGGAAGAGGCCGCGTACTACAACGAGAAGGTGGGGCTCCCCGGCGAGTTCCCCTTCACGCGCGGGCCGTACGGGACGATGTACCGCACCCGGCTCTGGACGATGCGCCAGTTCGCCGGCTTCGGCACGGCCGAGGAGACCAACGAGCGCTACCACTTCCTGCTGGGCCGCGGGCAGACGGGGCTCTCGGTGGCCTTCGACTTCCCCACGCTGATGGGGTACGACAGCGACCACCCCCGCTCGCTGGGCGAGGTGGGGAAGTGCGGCGTGGCCATCTCGTCGCTGGACGACATGGAGACGCTGTTCGCCGGGATCCCGCTGGACAAGGTCTCGGTGTCGATGACCATCAACGGGCCGGCCATCATCCTCTTCGCCTTCTACATGGTGGCGGCCGAGAAGCAGGGCGTGTCGTTCGACAAGCTGCGCGGCACCGTGCAGAACGACATCCTCAAGGAGTACCAGGCGCAGCACGCCTGGGTGTACCCGCCGGAGCCGGCGTTGCGCCTGGTGATCGACATGTTCGAGTGGGCGTCGAAGAACGCGCCCAAGTACAACCCGGTCTCCATCAGCGGCTACCACATCCGCGAGGCGGGCGCCACGGCCGCGCAGGAGCTTGCGTACACGCTGCGGAACGGCTTCGAGTACGTGGAGCGGGGGATCGCCCGCGGGCTGGACGTGGACGACTTCGCGCCGCGCCTCTCCTTCTTTTGGGACGTCCACAACGACTTCTTCGAGGAGATCGCCAAGTTCCGCGCCGGCCGCCGCATCTGGGCGCGCCACCTTCGCGACAAGTACGGCTCCACCAACCCCGAGAGCTGGCGCCTGCGCACCCACGCGCAGACCGCCGGGGTCACGCTGACGGCGCAGCAGCCGGAGAACAACATCGTGCGCGTGGCCTACCAGGCGATGGCGGCGGTGCTGGGCGGCACGCAGTCGCTGCACACCAACTCCATGGACGAGACGCTGGCGCTGCCCACGGAAAAGGCGGTGCAGATCGCCCTGCGCACGCAGCAGATCCTGGCGCACGAGACGGGGGTGGCCAACACCATCGACCCGCTGGCCGGCTCGTACTACCTGGAGGCGCTCACCGACCAGATGGAGGCCGAGGCCGAGGCCATCTTCGCCGAGATCGACGGGATGGGCGGCGTGGTGCCGGGGATCGAGCGCGGCTACTTCCAGCAGCAGATCGCCCGCTCGGCCATGCGCCAGCAGATCGAGATCGAGCGCGGCGAGCGGGTGATCGTGGGCGTCAACGAGTTCACCATCGAGGGCGAGAAGATCGACATCCCGCTCCTCAAGGTGACCGAGGAGGCCGAGCGCCGGCAGCGCGAGCGGATGTCGGCGATGCGCGCCCGCCGCGACCAGGCCGAGGTGGACCGCACCCTCAAGGTGCTGCAGGACACGGCCCGCGCGGGCGAGAACGTGGTGCCGCCGCTGCTGGACGCGGTGAGGGCGTACGCCACGCTGTACGAGATCCGGCACGCCATGGAAGAGGTGTTCGGGGCGTACCAGGAGCCGGTGTTCTTTTAACGGCGGGGCTCACACAGAGGCACGGAGGCACAGAGGAGAACTTCCCTCTGTGCCTCCTTATTTCCTGGCGAGGCTATGAAAGCGATCCTTTTCGACGCGGGCAACACGCTGGTATGGATGGACCACCCCTTCCTGGTGCGCCTGCTGGCGGACCACGGGGTGGAGACGACGGAAGAGGCGCTGATGGGCGCCGAGTACGAGGCCAAGCTGGTGCTGGACGAGATGGTGCGCGGCGGCCGGGGCGGCGACGACAGGTCGCGCGGCAAGATCTACTTCGCGGAGATCTTCCGGCGCATCGGGGTGCCGGACGCGCAGTTCCCCTCCATCGCCGAGCGCCTGTGGGCGCGGCACGCGGAGCACAACCTGTGGAGCCTGGTGCGCGACCACACCGCCGCGACGCTGGAGGCGCTGCGCGGGCTGGGCTACCGGCTGGCCGTGATCTCCAACGCGGACGGCCGCGTGGAGGCGCTGCTGGAGACGCTGGAGCTGCGCCCGCACTTCGAGTTCGTGATCGACTCCGGGCTGGTGGGGGTGGAGAAGCCGGACCCGCGCATCTTCCGCATGGGGCTGGAGCGGCTGGGCGTGGAGCCGCACGAGGCCGCGTACGTGGGCGACATCTACGAGATCGACGTGGTGGGCGCGCGCAACGCCGGGCTTCACCCCTACCTCGTGGACCCGCTGGGCCGCTTTGCGGGCGGAGACTGCGACACCATCCGCGGGATCGACGAGCTGCCGGAGCGCCTGGGCCGTGCCGGCTGAGCCGTGGTGGGAGGGGTACTTCGACGAGAGCTTCATCGACCTGTACCGCGACTTCCTCACGCCCCAGCGCACGGCGCGCGAGGTGGCCGGGATCCGCGAGATGGTGCCGCTGGAGCCCGGCGCCGAGATCCTGGACGTGGCGTGCGGGTGGGGCCGCCACTCGCTGGCCCTGGCCGAAGCCGGCTTCCGCGTGACGGGGATGGACCTCTCTGAAACGCTGCTGCGCCGCGCCCGCGGCCGCGCCTCACGCGCCGGCCTCCCGGTGGAGTGGGTGCGCGCGGACATGCGCGAGATCCCCTTCCGGGGCCGCTTCGACGCGGTCCTGTCCCTCTTCTCCTCCCTGGGCTACTTCCTCTCGGACGAGGAGGACCTGCGGGTGCTGCGCGGGGCTCACGACGCGCTGCGCCCCGGCGGCTTCTTCGTGCTGGAGACGATGCACCGCGACCACGCGGTGAGCGGCTACACGGAGCGCGACTGGTGGGAGACGGAGGACGGAGCGACGGTGTGGGTGGAGCGCGAGTTCGACGCCATCGACGGGGTGAGCCGCGAGTGGACGCGCTGGCGCCGCGGCTCCAAGTCCGGCGAGAAGTTCCACGAGCTCCGCATCCGCAGCGCCACGGAATGGTCGGCGCTCCTGCGCGCGGCCGGCCTGCACCCGGTCGAGTGGTACGGGGACTGGGAGCTCGCGCCCTTCATCCACAGCTCCGACGATCTGATCTGCATCGCGCGGAAGGAGAAAGGGGAACGGGGAATGGGGAACGGGGAACGGTAAAACCCGGTCTGTTCCCGTTCCCCGTTCCCCGTTCCCCATTCCCCGCAGTTGCCGTATTCCTCGCCACGGCTGTATGTTCCCCGACTTCGCAGGGCACGAACGCGCACCTACTTCTGAAGCCAGACGATGCCTGAACGCAAGATCCGGGTGCTGGTAGCCAAGCCCGGACTGGACGGCCACGACCGCGGCGCCAAGGTGATCGCCGCCGCCCTGCGCGACGCGGGGATGGAGGTCATCTACACCGGGCTCCACCAGACGCCCGAGATGATCGTGAGCGCCGCGATCCAGGAAGACGTGGACGTGGTGGCCATGTCCATCCTCTCCGGCGCGCACATGACGCTCTTTCCGCGCGTGAAGGAGCTGCTGGAGGCGGAGGGCGTGGACCACGTGCTCCTCACCGGCGGCGGGATCATCCCGGAAGAGGACATGCGCGCGCTGGAGGTGAAGGGGATCGGCAAGCTCTTCGGCCCCGGCACCCCCACCACGGCGGCGGTGGAGTACATCCGCGACTGGTACGCGCAGAACGGGCGCGACCGGGAGACCGCCGACGCGTGAGCGCCACAGCCGCACCCGAGGGCCGCGCCCGCACCCTCGCCGCCGAGCTGCGCGAGCTGGAGACCCGGCTCCGCCAGGGCGGCGGGCCCAAGCGCATCGACAAGCAGCACGCCGACGGCAAGCTTACCGCCCGCGAGCGCATCGCGCTGCTGGTGGATCCGCGCACGCGCTTCCAGGAGATCGGCCTGCTGGTGGCCCACGACCGCTACGACGGGCAGGCCCCCGCCGCCGGCGTGGTGACGGGGATCGGCACCGTGGCCGGGCGCGAGGTGGTGATCGTGGCCAACGACGCCACCGTGAAGGCGGGGTCGTGGTGGCCGGAGACGATCACCAAGATGCTGCGGGCGCAGGAGATCGCCATGCGCTGCCGCGTCCCCATCCTGTACCTAGTGGACTCGGCGGGGGTCAACCTGCCGTACCAGGGCGGGGTGTTCCCGGGGCAGTACGGCGCGTCGCGGCTCTTCTACTACAACTCCATCATGCGGCGCTACCTCAAGGTGCCGCAGATCGCCGCCGTGATGGGGCCGTGCATCGCCGGGGGCGCGTACCTGCCCGCCCTGTCGGACGTGATCCTGATGGTGGAGGGGACGTCGTTCATGGGCCTGGGCGGGCCCAACCTGGTGAAGGGCGCCACGGGGCAGAGCACGGACAGCGAGACGCTGGGCGGCGCCTACACGCACAACGCCATCTCCGGCGTGGCGCACTACCGCGTGGCGGACGACCGCGCCTGCATCGCCAAGATCCGCGACCTGGTGCGCGAGCTGCCGCGCGCGGCGTGCGCCCTTCCCATCGGCGAGCCCGTGCCCCCGGCGCGCCCCGAGGCGGAGCTGTACGACTTGCTGCCGCCGGACCACCGGCAGCCGTACGAGGTGCGCGAGGTGCTGCGCTGCATCCTGGACGGGGGCAACTTCGACGAGTTCCAGGCGGACTACGCGCCGGAGATGATCTGCGGCACCGGGCGCGTGGCCGGGATCCCCGTGGGCGTCATCGCCAACGCGCGCGGGATGCTCAAGGACCCGCACGGCGGCCGGCCCAAGTTCGGCGGGATCGTGTACGCGGACAGCGCGGAGAAGGTGGCCTTCTTCATCGAGACGCTGAACCGCCACGGCACGCCGCATCCTGTTCGTGCAGGACGTGAGCGGCTTCATGGTGGGCACCGACGCGGAGCACAGCGGCATCATCCGCTCCGGCGCGCGCTTCGTGGAGGCGATGGCCACGGCCACCGTCCCCAAGCTGGTACTCACCATCAACCACGCGTCGGGCGCGGGGTACTACGCGATGGCGGGGCAGGGCTTCGACCCGGACTTCATCTTCACCTGGCCCACGGGCCGCATGGGGGTGATGGAGGGCGAGTCCGCCGTGATCGCGCTGTTCAGCACGCAGCTCGACGAGCTCAAGAAGGCCGGCAAGGCTCCCGACGCGGAGCTGCAGGCCAAGATGGACGCCGTGCGCGCCGACTACGACCAGCAGCTCGACGCGCGCTTCGCCGCCGCCCGCGGCTTCGTGGACGCCGTGATCCTGCCCGACGAGACGCGCGCCGCGCTGGGGCTGGCCCTGCGCACCTCGCTGAACAACCCTGGGCCGCACCTGGGCTCGTTCGTGCTGCCGCCGGGCGTATAAACAGAGGCATCACACAGAGACACAGAGACACGGAGGAGAACTTCTCTCTGTGTCTCCGTGCCTCTGTGTGAGATTGCAGTTGGCCCACTAGAACACCGAAATCATGAAAGACAAGATCCGCATCGCCTCCGGGCAGGGGTTCTGGGGGGACCAACTGGACGCTCCCAAGCAGCAGGTGGAGGGCGGGCCGATCGACTACCTGATGCTCGACTACCTGGCCGAGGTCACCATGTCGATCATGCAGAAGCAGCGCTCGCGTAACCCGCAGCTCGGGTACGCGCGCGACTTCGTGCCGCTGATGGGCGAGATCCTGCCGGCCGTGGTGGAGCGCGGGATCCGCGTGGTGGCCAACGCGGGGGGCGTGAACCCCATTGGGTGCCGCGACGCGGTGCTGGAGGAGGCGCGCAAGGCGGGGCTGCGCGCCCGCATCGGCACCATCACGGGCGACGACATCCTGGAGCGGCTGCCGGACCTGCTGGAGCGCGGGGTGGAGCTCAGGAACATGGAGACGGGCGAGCCCCTCTCCACCGTGCTGGACCGCGTGCAGAGCGCCAACGCGTACATCGGCGCGCGGCCCATCGTGGAGGCGCTGCGGCAGGACGCGCAGGTGATCATCACCGGCCGCTCCACGGACACGGCGCTCACCTACGGCCCCATGATCCACGAGTTCGGCTGGTCGCTGGACGACCACGACCGCATCGCGGCGGGGGTGGTGGCGGGGCACATCAACGAGTGCGGCGCGCAGGCCAGCGGCGGCAACCACCTGGTCGACTGGCGGGAGATCAGCGACCTGGCGCGGATCGGCTACCCCATCATCGAGGCGTACGCCGACGGCTCCTTCGTGGTCACCAAGCACGACGGCACCGGCGGCCGCGTGACGCTCCCCACGGTGAAGGAGCAGCTCGTCTACGAGATGGGCGACCCGCGCAGCTACATCACCCCGGACGTGGTGGCGGACTTCACCACCATTCGCCTGGAGGCCGACGGCGCGGACCGGGTGCGCGTGTTCGGCGTGCGCGGCGGCCCGCGCACGGACATGCTCAAGGTGAGCATCGCCTACTCCGACGGCTACAAGGCCATCGGCACGCTGGTCTACTCCTGGCCCGACGCCGTGGAGAAGGCGCAGCTCGCCGACCGCGTCCTTCGCGAGCGGCTGGACCGCCTGGGCCTCAAGTTCGACGAGGTGCTCACCGAGTACGTGGGCTGGAACGCCACCCACGGCCCGCTCGCCGGCCCCCTGCCGCGCGACCTCCCCGAGGTCACCGTGCGCTGGGGCGTGCGCGGCCAGGACCGCGCCGCCGTGGAGCGCTTCACCAAGGAGATCGCCCCGCTGGTGCTGGCCGGCCCCCCGTCCGTCACCGGCTTCGCGGGCGGGCGCCCGGCGGTGCAGGAGATCATGGCGTACTGGCCCGCGCTGATCCCCAAGTCCGAGATCGAGCCGGGGCTGAAGGTGGAGGTGGTGGCGGCATGAAGGAGAAGTGCGTGAGTGCGTTAGTGCGTGAGTGCGTTACGACGGGTGCCGGTGCGGGTCTGTGGTCGTGGCGCGCGCGTGAAGTCCGTCCATCCGCCGTGCGGAGCCCCGGTGCGCACCCACGCACTCACGCACCCACGCACTCACGCACTTCAGTTCCATGCGCATAACCTTTCTCGGCACCGCCGCGGCGCGGCCCACGGTTGGCCGCAACGTCTCGTCGCTCGTGGTGCAGCGCGAAGGGGACGTGCTGGTGTTCGACTGCGGGGAAGGGACGCAGCGGCAGATGATGAAGTTCGGGACCGGGTTCGGGTTCCACGACATCTTCTTCACTCACCTGCACGCGGACCACTTCCTGGGGGTGATCGGGCTGCTGCGCACGCTGGGGCTGCAGGCGCGCGAGGAGCCCATGACGCTGTGGACCCCGCGCGGCACCGAGGGAACGCTGCGGCAGGCGGTGGAGCTGGGCGTGGAGCGCGTGCCGTTCGAGGTGAAGATCCAGGGCGTGGAGCCGGGGGAGAAGATCGCGCGCGGCGTGTACGACGTCGTCCCGTTCCCCGCCAAGCACGCGGGGCGCGCGGTGGGGTACGCGGTGGTGGAGCACGACCGCCTGGGCCGCTTCAACGCGGAGAAGGTGCGCGAGCTGGGAGTGCCCGAGGGGCCGCTGTGGGGGAAGCTCCACCACGGTGAGGACGTGGAGGTAGACGGCCGCACCATCCGCGCGGCCGAGGTGGTGGGCGACCCCAGGCCGGGCCGCAGGGTGGTGTACACGGGCGACACCCGCCCTACCCCCGCTACCCGCGAGATCGCCGCCGGCGCCGACCTCCTCATCCACGAGGCCACCTTCGCGAGCGACGAGGCGGAGCGCGCCGTCTCCACGGGCCACTCCACCGCCCGCGAGGCCGCCCAGGTGGCGGCCGACGCGGGGGTGCTGCGCCTTGCCCTCACGCACTTCTCCCCGCGCTACGCGGACGACCCGCGCGTGCTGGAGCGCGAGGCCCGCGCCGTCTTCCCCGAGGCCGTGGCCGCGTACGACGGGCTGACCATCGAAGTACCCTACCGTTCCGAGTAAAAAAGGTCTCACACAGAGACACAGAGGCACAGAGATGAAGTCATCTCTGTGCCTCTGTGTCTCTGTGTGAGACCCCTGCTTGACAGAACCGAACAGAACGCTACATTCCCGCACCGTTAGCACTCCTCGCATGAGAGTGCTAACAGAGACATCCAACTCATTACTCAATCCAGGGAGGGTCATCCATATGGCCACCGCGACTGAGATCAAGGTCAAGCCGCTCGCCGACCGCGTCGTCGTCAAGGCGCTCGAGGACACGGAGCAGATGCGTGGCGGGCTCTACATCCCCGACACCGCCAAGGAAAAGCCGCAGCAGGGCGAAGTCGTCGCCGTCGGGCCGGGCAAGGTGGAAGACGGCGCGCGCGTCGAGATGGAGCTCAAGGTGGGCGACAAGGTGCTGTACGGGAAGTACAGCGGCACCGAGGTGACGGTGGACAACGAGCAGTACCTGATCCTCCGCGAGTCCGACGTGCTCGCGGTGGTGGGCTGAGCCCCACCCGAGTCGCAATCCCGATTCTGAACTTCCGCGTACGCAACTCTAGATAGGAGAACAACTATGGCTGCCAAGGAGCTGGTTTTCAGCACCGACGCCCGCGCCGCGCTCAAGAAGGGCGTGGACCAGCTGGCGGAGGCCGTCAAGGTCACCCTGGGCCCCAAGGGGCGCAACGTGGTGATCGACCGCAAGTTCGGCTCGCCGCTCATCACCAAGGACGGCGTGACCGTGGCGAAGGAAGTGGAGCTGGAGAACCCCATCGAGAACATGGGGGCCCAGATGGTGAAGGAGGTCGCGACCAAGACGAGCGACCTGGCCGGCGACGGCACCACCACCGCCACCGTGCTCGCCCAGGCCATCTTCCGTGAAGGCCTCAAGAACGTGACCGCCGGCGCCAACCCGATGTCGCTCAAGCGCGGCATCGACAAGGCCGTGGAGCAGGTGGTGGCGCAGCTCAAGTCGATGTCGGTGGAGACCGCCGGCAAGAAGGAGATCGCGCAGGTCGGCACCATCTCCGCCAACTCCGACGAGGAGATCGGCAACCTGATCGCCGACGCGATGGAGAAGGTGGGCAAGGACGGCGTGATCACCGTGGAAGAGGCCAAGGGCCTCGAGACCACGCTGGAGACGGTGGAGGGGATGCAGTTCGACCGCGGCTACCTGTCGCCGTACTTCATCACCGATCCGGACCGCATGGAGACGGTGCTGGAAGACGCGATGATCCTCATCCACGACAAGAAGGTGTCGTCGATGAAGGACCTCCTCCCGGTGCTGGAGAAGGTGGCGCAGATGGGCCGCCCGCTCCTGATCATCGCCGAGGACGTGGAGGGCGAGGCCCTTGCCACGCTCGTGGTGAACAAGCTTCGTGGCACCCTCAAGGTCGCGGCCGTCAAGGCCCCGGGCTTCGGTGACCGCCGCAAGAGCATGCTGCAGGACATCGCGGTGCTCACCGGCGGGCAGGTGATCTCCGAAGAGGTCGGCTTCAAGCTGGAGAACGCCGTGCTGTCGGACCTCGGCCGCGCCAAGCGGATCGTGATCGACAAGGACAACACCACGGTGGTGGACGGCGCCGGCGAGCAGGACCTGATCAAGGGCCGCATCAACGAGATCCGCGCCGCCATCGACAAGACCACCTCGGACTACGACCGCGAGAAGCTGCAGGAGCGTCTCGCCAAGCTGGCCGGCGGTGTGGCGGTGATCCACGTGGGCGCCGCGACCGAGACGGAGATGAAGGAGAAGAAGGCCCGCGTGGAGGACGCCCTCCATGCGACGCGCGCCGCGGTGGAAGAGGGGATCGTCCCCGGCGGCGGCGTGGCGCTCCTTCGCGCCCAGGCCGTGCTGCGCAGCTTCAAGCTGGAAGACGCGGACGAGCAGATCGGCGTGCGGATCATCGAGCGCGCGCTCGAGGAGCCCATCCGCCAGATCTCGCAGAACGCCGGCGTGGAAGGCTCCATCGTGGTCGCCAAGGTGCGCGAGAACGAGAGCAACTCCTTCGGCTACAACGCCCGCACGGACGAGTACGAGGACCTGGTGCAGGCCGGCGTGATCGACCCCACCAAGGTCACGCGCACGGCGCTCCAGAACGCCGCGTCCATCGCCGGCCTCCTGCTCACCACCGAGTCGGTGGTGGTGGAGCGCCCCGAGCCGAAGGGCGCCGCTGGCGCCGGCGGCGGCGGTGGCATGCCGGGCGGCATGGGCGACATGTACTAGTCGCTAAGCTGTAACTGCGGGTCTCACACAGAGACACAGACATGAGTCATCCCGAATTTTGAGATGGCTCGGAAGGTGAAGCGAGAAACCTCCCCTCCGGCGATGGGCGCCGGGGAGGAGGTTTCTCTGTATGCAGACCGAAGCAGTTGTCGCTGCCACGACCGCTGCCCTTGCCCACACACTGAGCCAGCGGTTGCAGCAGTTTTTGGGCCCGCTCCTCAGTCAGTTGGACGAGCGCGCGGATAAGCGCTTGGTGCGTACCTTTGCCGGCACCGTGCAGGCGATCCTGCAGTTCCGCGAACGTGGGTGCGGACTGCTCCTCTCCGAGCTGGGCGGCGTGCTCCTCTCGCCCGAGCATGCGCCGGCCGGCACCAAGCGACTCTCCGATCTCCTGCACTCGCCGAAGTGGCACGCCGACCTGGTCTCCGACTTCATCTGGAGCCAGGCCGCTGCTCGTCAGGCGGAGCTCGCCGCAGAGGAGGAGGATGCGCTTCTACTCTGGGACGAATCCATGCTGGAGAAGCCCGAGAGTGAGCAACTGCCGGGACTGGGCTCCGTCCGGAGCAGCAAGGCAGCTCGGCTCAAGCGCACCAAGAATGGTTTCTACAACCCGCCGGGCGGGCCGCCGGTCTTCGTTCCTGGGCTGAACTGGCTCGCCGCCGTCTTGATTGGCCGGGTGGGTCCACCCGTGTTGGCCTCCATGCGCTGGTGGTCCACCCGTGGAGCCTTGGCCTCAGATCGCCGCACGGAGGAAGCGCTTCTCCTGAGGGACTGCGTACATTCCTGGGGCCGGAGCGTGATCCACATCTTCGACCGCGGCTTCGCGGGCGGTCCCTGGCTGACGCATCTGGCCGGCTCGTCCATCTACGCGCCCACTGGGGTGCAGGCACGCTTCATCCTCCGCTGGAGGAAAGACTACACCCTCCTCCTCCCCGACGGGCGCCAGATGAAGGCATGGGAGATCGCCCGCGGCAAACCCACTCAGGATCGGCGTCTCGTGCCGGTCAAAGGCGGGAAGATGGAGCAGCATGGAGTGCTCGCCCTGCCCGTACGCCACGCGGACTATCCCGGCCCGCTCTGGCTCGTCATTGCGCGTCCCGGCTCAGGCCGCGCCCCCTTGTACCTGCTGACCAACGAGCCCGCTCAGGCCGTGAAACAGGCGTGGTCGGTGGTCTTCGCCTATGCGCGCCGCTGGCAGGTAGAGATGGTGTTCCGCTTCGGGAAGAGTGAGCTCGCCATGCAGAGCCCCCGCCTCTGGTTCTCCCACCCTCGCAACAAGCTGCTCCAGATGGCCAGCCTCGCCCACGCCTTCCTGCTGACTCTCCTCAGACCTGACGCCCAACCCCTGCGCGACGAGCTGATCCACCGCTTCTGCCACCGAACGGGAAAGCGGAGCCGGCAAACCCCGGCTCCGCTCTACCGCCTTCGTGCGGCGCTCGCCTACCTCTGGAGCCGCTTCTTCGACCCGGTCCTCCCGCTCCTTCAAAATTCGGGATGACTCATGTCCGTGTTTCTGCAGCATTCAGGGTCAGGGGCAGTCGGTTACGGTTTCGCGCACGGTCCAGCGCACCGGCGCCTCGGAGCGGGGGACGATCACCACGTCGGCGGGCGCCGTGAGGGCCCCCGTGACACCGCAGCGGGGGCCGGGGGAGCTCTGCACCACGGTGGCGGCGAGCTCGCTCCCGGTGCGCACGGACTCGATGCGGATACTGTAGCCGCCGCTGCTCCGCTGTCCGAGGGCGGCCACGAGCACCATCTCGCGGGCGAAGTCCACCTCCGGCGGGGGGGCGGGGGGGCCGGCGCGCGCGGTGAGGCGCGTCCAGAGAGCGCGCCACGCCGCCGCGTCGCGGACCGTCTCCCGCATGGCGGTCTGCACGCCGCTGTTGTAGCGGAAGGATGCCTGCAGCGCTTCGGCGGGACGGCGGAGGGCGAGTGAGTCCTGCTGCATGCCGGTCCGTGCCTCCGGTGGGGTGGCGCGCGTCTGCGCGGCGGGGGCGGGGGAGCAGGCCGCCAGCGCCGCCGCCGCTGCGAGGGAACGTGCGAGCGCGTTCATGATGGCCTCCGTGGGAGGGCGGCGCCCGCCCGCGCGCCGCCCTCGTGAATTGGCTGGGACCCGCTCAGAATCGCGAGTACGAGAGCCGGTTCGGCGAGCCGGTCCCCAGGTTGGTTACCACTCCCGTGGTCGCGTTGTTCACCACGGCGCTCTTGACGGTGGTGGGGGTCGCGGTGGGGTTGCGGCCCAGGTAGTTGGCCGCGGTCCCGGCGACGTGCGGCGCGGAGAACGACGTCCCGCTGTCCACGCGGTAGGCATAGTCGCTCGTGTGGCCCGCCGATTCAAGGTCCACGCCCGGCGCGAACAGGTTGAGGCACGCGCCGTAGTTGGACCAGGAGGGACGTGCGTCGGTGCTGTCCGTGGCGCCCACCGTGATGGTGCCCAGGGTGTGCGCGGGCGTGACGTTGCACGCGTCCACCCCGTCGTTCCCGGCGAGAACCACGTACGTCACTCCCGCCTGGATGGAGGCGTAGATCGCCTGGTCCACTTCCGGCACTTCCTGCTGGAAGTACCAACTGATGTTGGCCACCGCGGGCTTGCGGTGGTTCCGGGTGACCCACTGCACCGCGGAAAGGGCATCGTTGGTGGCCACCCTTCCGCCGCAGTCGGCGGTCCGGACGTCGTGGAGCCGCGCGCGCTTCGCCACGCCGTACTCGGTTCCGCCCACGATGGCCGCTACAAAGGTGCCGTGCCCCTGGCAGTCGGTCATCAGGGCCACGGAGTCCACCGCGTCGTACGCGAACACCGCCCGCCCGCCGAAGTCGCTGTGCGTGCGGCGGATTCCCGTGTCAAGCACGTACACGTTCACGTTCGGCGCCGAGTCCGTGTAGACGTACGTGTTGTTGAGCGGGCGCGCGCTGGTCGATGCGGTCCAGCCCCCAGTTCCACGGATAGCTCTGCGTTCCCCCGATCTTGCCCAGCACCACGGGGTTCACGTACGCCACGTGGGGATGGCGCTTGAGCTGGTCGCGCTGCCGGTCGGTCATCCTGGCGGAGAACCCCTTCAGCCAGGGCTCGTCCCACCGGTGCGAAGCCGCCAGCCCGTGCGCGTTCATGATCTGCGCGGTCACCGCGCGCGCATTCGCTTCCTTGCGAAAGATCACGTTGTAGTGCCCCGGAACGATGTCGGCCGGATCGTACGTGGGCAGGGTGAGCGGCGTCCCCACCTTGTTCGTCTGCACGATACCCGCCGCCGAGAGACTCGGGCCGGCCGGGCGGATGGGCGAGACGGGGTCAGCGCGGTCGTCGCAGGCGGCCAGGACGAGGCAGCACGCGGCGAGCAAAATGTGGCGCTTCATACGAGCACCTCCGACAGCGGGAGACTACAGGGTGGCGCGCAGACGCGCGGAACCCAGGACGCTGTTGCGTCCCTCCTCAGACGATCTGTTGACGCCTCAAATAGAGCGCAACAAAGGTGCCGTAATTCGCAGAACGACGGCGCGGTCGATCAGGCACGTGCGACGGCTCAAACGATGTCGACGCTCCGGATTAGGATTCCCACACACGTTTGAGGCACCGGGGGCACGTCTGGCTCGGTGTCTGGGCAGCACCTTTGTGCCCGATCGCTCCCGGTTCCGCGACCGCCATGCGTGCGGGGTGAGGACGGCGAGAACGTGACAGAGAAGCGGATGGGAAGCTCCGCGAGCGTGCAGCCATGCGGGTATCCACCTGGTTCTGGCAAAAACGCCGCGGAAGCATTAAATCACGGAACCCGCTGGAATCCGCAGGTCCCACCCGCACCTGATCTCCCCATGTCCGAGCTGCAGGAGCAGTTGACGAGCCGCAGGGCCTTTGTGCAGCAGATGGCGCTGGCCGCCGGCACCGTGATGGTGAGCGGCGCGTGGCAGTTCGCTTCCGCTTCCAACGAGGGGGCGCTGCTGGACGGCGTCCGCGCCGCGTGCGCGCGGCTCGGGCCGCTCGGTTGGCGCCGCATGCTGCTGGACGTGACCGGGGGCGGGCTGGACATGGAGGCCGCCGACCTGGCGGAGCAGTTGAGCCGCGCGGTGCGCATCGACCGGGCTCACCCGGGGTTCGGGGACTTCGGCGAGCGCGGCACCCGGGGCATCGAGCCGGGCGCGCCGGAGCGGAGCCTCCTGTACCATGCCCTGGCGTCGCCGGGCGTGGTGGCAGGCCGCAGCGGCGCGGCGCTGCAGGGCTTCCCCACGCTGGCGGAGATCGAGGCGGTCGAGAACTACGTGTACGGCGTGCGGCCTCCCACGCTGGAGAGCCTGCGGGCGCGGGCCGGCGGCAGGCCGCTCGGGATCGTGGTGTTCGCGCTCCAGTACCGCAACACGCCCAACTCGGTGCACGGCCGCCACGCCGAGCTCTGCTTCTCGCGCACGGGCATCGCGCGCATCGGCACGGTGGAGCCGCTCTACAACCCGCGCACCCGCGGCTTCGAGTCCGCAGATCCGCGGCGGCCGTTCGAGTTCCGGGTGGTGCCGCAGCGCTTCGCGGCCTACGTCGCCATGAAGACGGAGGGCGTGGCGGGCGGCTTCGGCCCGCAGGACCCGCAGCCGGGCGACGAGAAGCTGAGCTTCTGGGTACCGCTTCACAAGCTGTTCGACGGCACCGAGTGCATCGCCGGGCGCAACCTGGCGCTGGAGGTGCGCCGCGACCTGCGCAACGACGCGCTGGCGCAGTTCCACCGGTGGCTGGACGTGAACGGTTACCAGAACAACTGGCGCGGCGAGCACCTGGAGGAGTTCCCCTTCGTCATCCGCAACGAGCGGATCGCGTCGTTCTCCAGCCGCCCCGGGTTCGGATCGGGGATCATCGAGCCGCGGCCCGCGCCGCTGGCCAACGTCGCCGAGTACCGGGGCCAGCGCCTGAGCTACCCGGTGGACCCCGCCTTCACCGGCGAGCCCGCCAACCTCGCGTTCTCTTCGGCCCAGGTGCTTCCCGGCGCGGCGAGCGAGTCGCCGGGGTACATGTACGACACGGCGCAGGAGACGCAGCGCCCGGCGCCCGAGTACCTCAACCTCCGGCACCGCGTGCACCCGGACGGCAGGGTGGAGAACCTGAACCTGCGCCCGGACATGATGGACGTCATCCGCGCGGGCGACTACCAGGCGCAGCACCACGTGGACTACGTGGGCGACGGGTGGGTGGAGGCGCACTGCGCCGGGCTCGCGGCCGAGATCCAGACGCGCATCCCCGCGTACGCGGTGGTGGCTCCGCCGGACTTCTTCCCCAGGGTGAGCCAGCGCGATCTGATGACCTGGTGGCGGCGCGACGTGCCCGAGCCGGTGCGCGAGGCGCTCTGGGCCATTCCGCCGCTCACGCTCAGCCAGACGCGCATCGCCGCCAACGTCACGCTGCCCATCAACTTCAGCATCAACGACACCACCGTCACGGCGCTCGTCACGCACCCCGCGGAAGAGGGCGGGGCCGTGCAGCCGCCCAACGGGCCGCTCCCGGAGGAGCTCACCGGCCTCCCCGACAGCTCGCCCGGCATCTTCGATCCGGGGTGGGACACCAGCCAGGGCATCCACTTCAGCGACCCGGAGTCGCCGCTGCAGAAGTTCCTGGCGGGGTACGGACTGGGCGCTCCCTTCGTGGAAGACGCGAAGCTGTGCGCCGCGTACGGCGCGTACTGGCCCGGCGTGTCGCCCGACGCCACGCGCACCTTCCAGCCCGCCAAGTCGCTGGACGGCCTCGTGTACCCGTGGCCCACCATCGCGCCGCTGACCGACGAGGAGATCGGCATCGTGCCCTCGGTCGGCGGCAGGTACATGCCGTGGGACGGGGTGCGCGGCCCCACGGTGCGCATGGTGAACGGGCGGCAGGTGGCCGCGTACCCGGACGCGATGCGGGTGGACTACCTGGACCTGCCGGGCACCATGACGGCCGCCCTCACCTCCAGGATCAGCTTCGACGAGTACACGGCGCGGGTGATGGCGATGTCGAACGTGTACTGGGCCCTCGGCATCCACGATCCGGAGATCGAGCGGAAGCACCAGGGGGAGCCGGACGGGCACGAGAAGGCCATGATCGAGATCATGCGCCTCAAGTCCGAGTGGGCGGTGCGCTCCTTCCAGCCCGTCGCCCAGCGCGACGCGGCCCTCGCCGCCGCGGAGAGGGCGGCGGGCGCACGGCTCGGCGGGCCCAGCCGCTACCGCTTCGAGGTGTTCCGCTGGGGCGGGCAGACCACCGACCCGCAGGACATGCGGGTGGTGCTGGTGGAGATGCTGGAGACGGCGATAGTGTACGCGGACGGGAACACGGTGCTGATCCGACGGGGCGAGGGCGCGTGGAAGCGGGACACATCGATACCGACGTCCTGATCGCGGGCGGCGGGCCGGCGGGCGCCGCGGCGGCCATCGCCTGCGCGCGCAACGGGGTGCGCGTGGTGCTGTGCGAGCGCGACGCGGTGCCCGGCGACCGGCCCGGCGAGACGCTCCATCCGGGGGTGGAGCCGCTGCTGGCCCAGCTCGGTGTGGCCGACCGCCTGGCCGCCGTCACCGGGGCGCGGCACCCCGGCATCTGGATCAAGTGGGGAGGCGCGCGCCGCTTCGAGGGGTTCGGGGGCGACGAGCGCGGCGCGTGGCGGGGCTACCAGGTGTGGCGCGCCGATTTCGATGCCCTGCTCCTGGCCCGTGCGCGCGAGCTGGGGGTGGACGTGCGCCGTCCCTGCGCCGCCACCGGTGTGCTGGACGACGGCCGCGTGCAGACCACGGCCGGCGTGGTGGCCGCGCGCGTGAAGGTGGATGCGACCGGGCGGGCGCGCTGGCTGGGGCGCGCGCTGGGCGTGGCGGCCGAGCCCCGCTCCGCGCCCCTCTTCGCCCGCTACGGGTACGTGGAGGGCGACTGCCCGTCCCGCGACGATGCCCCCGCGCTGGTGGCCGACGCGGAGGGGTGGACGTGGACGGCGCGTGTGAAGCCGCGGCTCTACCAGTGGACGCGCGTGCGCTTCGACGGCGAACAGACCCCGGCGGAGTGGCTGCCGGACGAGTTCGCCGGCATGGCGCGCCGCGGCCCGGCCCGCGGCGCGGACGTCACCTGGCGGATCGCGGAGCGGGTGGCGGACTGCGGCTGGTTCATGGTGGGCGACGCCGCCGCGATCCTGGACCCCACGTCGTCCCACGGCGTGCTCAAGGCGCTGATGTCGGGGATGATGGCCGGCCACCTCATCACCGCCGTCGTGCAGGGCCGCGCCCCCGCGCACGAAGCCGCGGCCGCCTACCAGTCTTGGCTCGCCGGCTGGTTCGCCACCGACGCCGCCCGGCTCGCCGAGTTCTACCGCCAACTGTGATCGTCACACAGAGGCACGGAGGCACAGAGAAGAATTCGTCTCTGTGCCTCCGTGTCTCTGTGTGAGATTCAGAGCCCGAGCGCGCGCCCTACGTTGATGCGCCCGCGGCCGTAGCGCGGATCGTTGCCCGAGCTTCCGATCTGGTCGGCGGACGACTCGATGGCCTGGCGGATGCGCGCCGGGTTGCGGCCGTGGCGCTCCACCAGCAGCGCGGCGAGCCCCGCCACGTGGGCGGACGCCTGGCTGGTGCCCAGGTACTCCGAGAACATGTTGGACTCGGGAAGCGCGCTGCAGATGGTCTGGTCGAGCTGCCCCGTCTGGCGGTTGTAGACCATCGCGGTGCGCGAGCAGTTGGAGTGGATCGGCGCCATCGTCTGGATGGAGCCGTCCGCGTTCAGCTTGTAGCTGCCGCCCGGCGCCGCCACGCTGATGGCCGAGCGCCCGAAGTTGGTGTACGGAGCCGACGAGTCGATGTCCGTGAACGGCCCCCACGGCCCGCGCCCGGTGGAGGTGGCGCCCGTGGCCGCAACGCACATCACGTGCGGGGCGCCGCAGAACATGTTGTAGTAGCCGCCGTTGCGGTCCAGGTCCATCGCGTCGTTGCCCGCGGCCACCACCACCGTCACGCCGGCGCGCTCCGCGTAGCGAAGGGCGCGGCTGATGATGGCCACGCACCCGGCGCAGTCACGCCTCAGGAACCCGCCGCCCAGGCTCATGTTGATCACGTCCGCCCCCGCGTCCACCGCGTAGGCGAGGCCGGCCAGCGTGGCGCCGAAGCCGCAGTAGCCGTAGACGCTGCACACCTTTACGCCCATCAGCGTGGTGCGCGACGTGACGCCCGCGAAGTGGCGGCCGCGGCTGGACACCTGCAGCGCCACGTTCGTCCCGTGCCCGTCCAGGTCGCGGATGGGATGGTAGCCGGGGTACAGCGCCGCCAGCGCGGAGTCGTCCTGGGCCACGAAGGAGCGCGAGCGCTCCAGGTCCACCAGCTCCTCCGAGTCCAGCAGCGTGGGGTCGATCCCGGTGTCCAGGATGGCGACCGTCACGTCCGGCGACCCCAGCAGGCCCGCTTCCCACACCGGCAGGGCGTTGATGACCTGCATGTTCCACTGCCAGCGGTAGAGCACCGAGAAGTACCCCGGCCTTCCCTCCACGGCGGTCTCCGTGTCGGGGATCACATCCTCGACCTTACCCATGCGGCGGAACCCCGCGTCGAAGGGCACGTTCTCGTCCGCTTCCACGAAGGCCACACCCGCGTGCCCGCGCAGCGCCGCGACGCCCTGCTCGCCCAGCCCGCGCACGGAGGCGATGCCCAGCCCCGCGTACGCCGCGTCCACGCTCCCGCCCAGCGCGCTCACCTGCGCGGCGAAGTCATCGGGGATGGCGCGCTCGTTCCGGAACACCACCAGGTGAGCGGCGGGTGCCGCGGCTTCGGCCACGTTCGCGCGCGCGGCTGGCGCGCTCGCGACCGGCTGGTCCGAGCAGCCGGCCAGCGCGGCAGCTCCCCCGATAAGCAAGGCGGAAAACGGGGGGAGGTGGAGCTTTGTCATGGGCGTGTCCTGGGGCGGAGGTGCGCGCGTGCCGCACCGGCACCGGGGGAACTCCGGCGCTCGTTCTGCTACGGCATGCGGAGCAGACGATTCGCATGTTTCCTGCCACGGTACGGACAGATCGAGGAGGTGAGCCAGGTGGCCGGGGTGTCGATTCACGGCCGCTTTTCAGTGTCCGCGAGCCCAGCCGTGGCCGGGTGGAGCTTGCCCGCGCGCCGCGGAGCGCGGACGCCGGGGGTGAATCATTTCGTTGCAGGAAAAGGTGCCCTGCGTGTGTCCGGCCCCTGGCACGCGCGTTGCCTCGTGGTGGAAACATGCTATTACGCGTTGAGGAGATCCAACCCATCGACGAACACGTGCACCGGCGCGTGGACGACGACATGCTCGGCGACGGCGTCGCGATGCAGGCCGCGTGGGCCTACGCGCTCTTCGTGGCGGGGCTTGCCGTTGCCATCGGGCTCTTTTTCATCTACACTCCCCGCTGAACTCCGCCCGGCCGCGCGCCGGGCGGCCTCCATTCCATAGCATCGCCGAGCAGTCCGTGGATACGGTCAAGGTTTCCCTCCCCGACGGGTCCGTGCGCGAAGTGCCGCGCGGCGCCCCCGTGCGCGCCGTGGCAGAAGCCATCGGCCCGCGCCTGGCCAAGGCCGCCGTCGCCGCCAAAGTGGACGGCGAAGTGGTGGACCTGGTGCGCCCCCTCGACGCCGACGCAGCGGTCCAGATCCTCACGGAGAAGGACCCGGACGCGCTGGGCGTGCTCCGCCACTCCGCGGCCCACATCCTGGCCACCGCGGTCCGCCGCGTGCGGCCGGATGCCGGCATCGGCTTCGGCCCGTCCATCGACGCGGGGTTCTACTACGACTTCCAGGTGGACCCCCCCTTCACCCCCGAGGAGCTGGAGCTCATCGAGGGGGAGATGGCCAGGGTGGCCACCGCGGACGACGCCTTCGAGCGCCGCGAGGTGAGCCGCGCCGAGGCCCGCGAGCTCTTCGCCGACGACCCGCTGAAGCTGGAGCGGCTGGAGGAGCTGGGCGAGGACGAGACGATCAGCGTGTACCGCAACGGGCCCTTCCTGGACCTGTGCCGCGGGCCGCACGTGCCCACCACCGGCCGCCTCAAGCACTTCAAGCTGCTCAACACCGCCGGCGCCTACTGGCGCGGCGACGAGAAGCGGCAGATGCTGCAGCGCATCTACGGCACAGCCTTCTTCGGCAAGGACGAGCTGGCGCAGCACCTCCACCAGCTCGAGGAGGCAAAGCGCCGCGACCACCGGCGGCTGGGGAGGGAGCTGGAGCTGTTCATGTTCCACCCCGCGGCGCCGGGGTCGGCGTTCTGGACGGAGCGCGGCACCACCATCTACCAGACGCTCAACGAGTACATGCGCGAGCTGCAGCTTCGCGCGGGGTACGGCGAGGTGAAGACGCCGCTGCTCTTCAACAAATCGCTGTGGGAGGTGAGCGGGCACTGGGGCAAGTACCGCGAGAACATGTTCCTGGTGCTGGACGCGGAGACGGGGGAGCACGACTTCTCGCTGAAGCCGATGAACTGCCCGTCGCACCACCTGCTGTACGCGTCGCGCAAGCACTCGTACCGCGAGCTGCCCATCCGCTACTGCACCTTTGACGTGCTTCACCGCAACGAGGTGTCCGGCGCGCTGAGCGGGCTCACGCGCGTGCGGCAGTTCCAGCAGGACGACTCGCACATCTACCTGGCCGAGTCGCAGATCGAGGAAGAGGTGAAGCGGCTGGTGGCGCTGATCAACGAGGTGTACGCCACCTTTGGGCTCACCGCCACCGCCAAGTTCGCCACGCGCCCCGAGCAGCGCATCGGCGACGACGAGATGTGGGACCGCGCGGAGAACTCGCTGCTGGCCGCGCTGGAGTCCACCGGCCTCGCGTACGAGCTGAAGCCGGGCGACGGCGCCTTCTACGGCCCCAAGATCGACTTCGACGTGCGCGACTCCATCGGCCGCGCCTGGCAGCTCGGGACGATCCAGCTCGACTACGCGGCGCCCGAGCGCTTCGACCTCTCGTACGTGGGCGAGGACAACACGGCGCACCGCCCGGTGGTGATCCACCGCGCCATCTGCGGGTCGTTCGAGCGCTTCATCGCCATCCTGATCGAGCACTTCGCGGGCGCCTTCCCGGTGTGGCTGGCCCCCGTGCAGGTGGTGGTGATCCCCATCTCGGACGACCAGTCCGCCTCCGCCCGCCAGTACGGCGAGGAGCTGCGGGCGGCGGGCGTGCGCGTGCACGTGGACGACCGCAACGAGACGCTCAACTACCGCATCCGCGAGGCGGAGACGGCCAAGGTGCCGTACATGGCCGTGATCGGTGGCCGCGAGGCGGAGGGCGGCACGGCGGCGGTGCGGGTGCGCGGCGCCGGACGCAAGCAGGAGGTGCTCGAGCGCGGCGTGCTCACGGACCGCGTCCTGGAGCAGGCGCGGACGCGCACGCTGCAGGTAGGCTTCGAATAGGTACACACAGAGGCACGGAGGCACAGAGGAGAACGGCTCTCTGTGCCTCCGTGCCTCTGTGTGAGTTGACAAATCGGGAAGAGCCCGATAAATTCGGCAGTTCATTGCTGGACAAGCGGGGGCCGGCAGGCTCCCCACCTTTCGGCTTCGTTCCCGTCAAGGGGCGAATGCTGCCGGGTCCGCGCATCGCGCCTCGCCTCACTCGTCGCTCCAACGGAGCACGGAGTGCGTGTGCGCGTGGACGGATCTGAGCGTTTCAGATCCGTCTTTTCTGTTTCCCCGATTCGGAGAGCGGCACCATCCAAGAGAAAGTGCGGGTGAATCGGCAGATCCGTATCAGCCCCGTCCGGGTGATCAGCCCGGAAGGCGAGCAGCTCGGGATCCTGCCGATCGAAAGGGCGCAGGAGATCGCGGAAGAGCAGGGACTGGACCTGGTGGAAGTCGCACCGCTGGCCCGTCCGCCGGTCTGCCGCATCATGGACTACGGCAAGTTCAAGTACGAGGAGCAGCGCCAGCAGCGCGAGGCGCGCAAGAAGCAGCACCACGTACAGATCAAAGAAGTCAAGATGCGTCCCGGTATCGAGGACCATGACTATGACTTCAAGCTGCGCCACGCCCGCCGCTTCCTCGAAGAGGGGAACAAGGTCAAGCTGACCATGATGTTCCGCGGCCGCCAGATGGCGCACCCCGAGTTCGGCCGGCAGGTGCTGGACCGGGTGTCGCAGGCGCTGCAGGACATCAGCAAGGTAGAGCAGCACCCGATGATGGAAGGGCGCAGCATGGTGATGATGCTCGCGCCGCTGAAGACGATTCAGCCTCCCGCAGGTGGGGGGTCAGACCGGCCCACCCCCGCTGGTGGGGGTTCAGATCGGCCCGCCCCCGCGAACGACGGGGGGGGCGCACGCCCCGCACCCGCGGCCGCGGGTGCACCTCAACGGCCCGCTCCGGTCTCGGTGCGGGCTCCCGAACGGCCCTCGTCGCCCGCGGCGGGGCCGCCAGAAAGGAAGTAATCCGATGCCGAAGATGAAGACCCACCGGGGTGCGGCGAAGCGCTTCAAGGTCACGGCCAAGGGCCGCGTGAAGCGTGGGAGCGCCATGCACAGCCACATCCTCACCAAGAAGTCGCCGAAGCGGAAGCGGAACCTGCGCGGCACCACCATGCTCGCCAAGCCGGACGAGAAGCGCGTGAAGCGCCTCCTCCTGGCCTGATTCCGCAACCGACCAGAGAGGGTTTGCACCCATGCCTCGCGTAAAGAACAACGTCGCCCGCCTTCGGCGGAAGCGGCAGATCCTGGCGGACGCCAAGGGGTACTTCGGCCGCCGCAAGAACCTGTACAAGACGGCGAAGGAAGCCGTGGAGCGGGCCCGCCGCTATGCGTACCGGGACCGCAAGAACCGCAAGCGCGAGTTCCGCCGCCTGTGGATCATCCGCATCAACGCCGCGGCGCGCCAGAACGAGCTTTCGTACTCGCGCTTCATGAACGGCCTGCGCCGTGCCGGCATCGAGATCGACCGCAAGGTGCTGGCGGACCTCGCCATTCGCGAGCCGCAGGCATTCGAGCAGCTCGCCAGCGCCGCCAAGGCGAACCAGGGCTGAGCTTCTCCTGATTCGGCTTTGCGCAGCGGCGCCGTGGAACCTTCCACGGCGCCGCTCGTGCGTTGCGGGGTAGCCAAACGCGGGGGCGCCGTTCAGATTGAGAAACTGCGGGGCTCACACAGAGACACAGAGACACAGAGACACAGAGAGATGCGCGGACGATGAGCATCACGGAAGAGCTGATCGCGCAGCTTCGCGCGGTGGAGTCGGATGGGGTCGCCGCGGTCGACGCCGCGGCCCTGCAGGGTGCGCCCGACGCTCTGGAGTCCGTGCGGGTGGAGTACCTGGGGCGGAAAGGACGTCTCACCGGGATTCTCCGCCGGCTGGGCGAGCTCTCCCCCGAGGAACGGCCCGTCGTCGGCGCGGAGGCGAACCGCGTGCGGGATGCGCTGACCGCGTTCGTCGAGGCGAAGGCTGCCGAGAAGGCGGTCAGGGAGGACGCGGGGCCAAAGGAGGACCTCACGCTGCCGGGGCGCGCGCCGTGGCGGGGCGGGGTGCACCCCGTGCGGCTGGTGGTGGACGAGATCTGCGAGATCTTTCGCGACCTGGGGTTCAGCCGCGTCGCCGGGCCGGAGGCGGAGACGGTGGAGTACAACTTCACCAAGCTCAACTTCCCGCTGGATCACCCGGCGGCGGACATGCACGACACCTTTTATCTCAGCGACGGCACGCTGCTGCGCACCCACACCTCGCCCATGCAGGCGCGGATCATGGAGGTGCACGCGCCCCCCGTGCGCGTGGTGATCCCGGGCACCGTGTACCGCCGCGACCCGTTCGACGCGAGCCACGCCCCCGCCTTCGAGCAGATCGAGGGCCTGGCCGTGGACGAGGGCGTGACCTTCGCCGATTTCAAGGCCACGCTCGCCCTCTTCGTCCGCCGCTTCTTCGGGCCGAACGCGAAGACGAGGTTCCGCCCCTCGTACTTCCCCTTCACCGAGCCGTCCGCGGAGATCGACGTGTCGTGCATGATCTGCGGCGGGTCCGGCTGCAGCGCGTGCAAGGGCACCGGGTGGATGGAGATCATGGGTGCCGGGATGGTGCATCCCAACGTCTTCAAGCACGCCGGCATCGACCCGGAGCGCTTCTCCGGCTACGCCTTCGGCATGGGCCCCGGCCGCATCGCCATGCTGCGCTACGGCATCACGGACATCCGGCTGCTGTACGAGAGCGACGTGCGGTTCCTGGGGCAGTTCGCGTAAGGGCGGGGAATGGGGAACGGGGAATGGGGAATGGGGAATGGGGAACGGGGAACGGGGAACGGGGAACGGGGAACGGGGAACGGGTGACACCCGGGAGCTTCCCGCGTTGCTCGGGCGGCTGGTGGAGCGGTGGGGGGAGCAGGGGATCCGGCCCGCCGGCGGGGCGGGGGAGGAGGAGGTGCGGGCGTTCGAGGAGCGGCACGGGGTGCGGCTTCCGGGCGGGCTGCGCGAGTACTTCCTCGTCGTCGGCGGGATCGCGGTGGATGGCGAGAGTCCCGCGCTCGACCAGGACCTGATCCGCTTCTGGGCGCTGGACGAGGTGAGCGCGCTGGCGCGGGCGTGGGTGCCTGCGCCGGACGCGGAGCGCTGGTTCGTGGTCGCGGACTACGCGATGTGGACGTGGGCGTACGTGGTCCGCCTCGCGGAAGAGGCGGCGCCCGTGGCCGTGAGCCTCGGCGGGGCGGAGCTGGTGCCGCTGGCCGAATCGTACGAGGATTTCATCGAAATGTATCTCCGGCGCGACCCCCGGGTCATCGCGCCGGACCAGGAAATACAACGCGGATAGGGCTGCGGACCCGAACGGCATCCACCGTTCCCCGTTCCCCGTTCCCCATTCCCCGCTGTCCATGAACGTCTCATACCGCTGGCTCAAGGCCCTCGCTCCCGGCATCGAGGGGACCGCGCAGGAGATCGCACACCGCCTGGCCCTTCTCGGCGCGCCGGTGGACGAGCTCACGGACCTCGGCGCGGGGATCGGCGACGTGGTGGTCGCGCGCGTGGAAGAGGTGGCGCAGCACCCCAACGCGGACCGGCTGCGCGTGACGCGCGTCAACGCCGGCGGAGAAAGCGTGCAGGTGGTGTGCGGCGCGCCCAACGTGGAGGCGGGCCGCCTCTACCCGTTCGCGCCGGTCGGCTCGTCGCTCCCGGGCGGGATCAGCATCGGCAAGGCGAAGCTGCGCGGCGAGGTGAGCGAGGGGATGCTCTGCTCCGCGCGCGAGCTGGGGCTGGGGCGCGACCACGCCGGGCTGATGACGCTGAACGGCGAGTGGGAGCCCGGCACGCGCTTCGTGGACGCGCTGGGGCTGGACGACTACCGGCTCCTTATCGACGTGACCCCCAACCGCGGCGAGCTGCTGTCGCACGTGGGCGTGGCGCGCGAGCTGGCGCCCGGAGGCGCGGCGGGGGTGAAGCTTCCCGCGTTCCCCAACGCCCCGGCCGTGCGGCTGGAGACGCGCCCCGGCGGCGAGATCGGCGGCGTCTCGGTGCACGTGGACGATGAGGCCGGGTGCCCGCGCTACATGGGCGCCGTCGTGCGCGGGGTGCGCGTGGGGCCGTCGCCCGAGTGGCTGGCGACGCGGCTGCGCGCCGTGGGCCTGCGCCCCATCAACAACATCGTGGACGCCACCAACTACGTCCTCTTCGAGCTGGGCCAGCCGCTCCACGCCTTCGACCTGGCGAAGCTGCGCGGCGGCCAGGTGCGCATCCGCCGCGCACGCGACGGCGAGACGCTGACCACGCTGGACGGAACCGAGCGCTCCCTCGCCGCCACCGACCTCGTCATCGCCGACGCGGAAGGAGCCGTGGCGATCGCGGGGGTGATGGGCGGCGCCAACAGCGAGGTGGACGATTCCACCACGGACATCTTCCTGGAGTGCGCCCTCTTCGAGCCGAAGACGGTGCGCCGCACCCGCAGCCGCCTGGTGCTCTCCACCGACGCGTCGTACCGCTTCGAGCGCGGCGTGGACCCGGAGGGGCAGCCGGTGGCGCTGCAGCGCGTGGCGGAGCTGATCGTGGCCGTGGCCGGCGGCGAGGCGGTCGGCGCCGTGGACCTCGACCCGCGCCCCTGGGAGCGCCGCTCGGTCGCGCTGCGTCCCGAGCGGGTGAAGCGCATCCTGGGCGCCAGCGTGCCCCCGGCGGAGATCCAGACGCTGCTGGAGGAGATCGGCTTCGGCGTGGATGCGTCCGAGTCGCCGCTGCGCGTGTCCGTCCCCGGCTTCCGCGGCGACGTGGAGGAGGAGATCGACCTGATCGAGGAGATCGCCCGGCGCCGCGGGTACGACTCGTTCCCGGACGAGCTTGCCCCCTTCCGCCCGAGCAGCGTGCCCGAGTCGCCGCAGGTGGAGGTGGAGCGGCGGATCGCGGAGCGCTTCGTGGGATGGGGGTTCCTGGAGGCGCGCACCACCGGCTTCGCGCCGGAGAGCGCGGGCGAGGTGCGCGTGCTCAACCCGCTCTCGGCCGAGGAAGGGTTCCTGCGCGGCGCGCTCACGCCGGGGCTGCTGCGCCGCGTGGAGCACAACTTCGCCCATGGCGTGCGCGACGTGCGGCTCTTCGAGGTGGGCACCGTGTTCCGTGCGGGGCCGGCGGGCGCGGTGCCGCACGAAGAGCGGCGCGTGGCGGCGGCGTTCAGCGGGGCCCGCGCGCCGCGCCACTGGACGGGCGAGGCGGGGAGCTACGAAGTGTGGGACCTCAAGGGGATGTTGGAGGAGCTCGCCCGCGAGTACCCGGAGGCGCGGGTGGAGGCGGTGGGGGCATCGTTCAACGTCGCGGCCGGCGAGGGGAGCCTGGGCGGCGGCGGGCTGGCCGCGGGGGTGGATGCGCCCGCGTGGGCGGCTCCCGTGTGGACGCTGGAGCTGCGTCTCCCGGACGTCCCGGTGGACCGCCGCTCCACGCGCTACGTGCCGCTCCCCACCCAGCCGGCCTCGGAGCGCGACCTGGCGCTCCTCCTGCCGCACGGGGTGTCGGCCGAGCAGGTGGGCGCCACCCTGGTGGACGCCGCCTCCGCGCTGCTGGAGGGGCTCGCCCCCTTTGACCTGTACGAGGGGAAGGGGCTGCCGGAGGGGACGCGCAGCGTGGCGTGGCGCCTGCGCTTCCGCGCGGCGGACCGCACGCTCACCGACGCGGAGGTGGACGCGGAGGTGGAGCGGGTGCTGCGCGCGCTGGAGGAGCGCCACGGTGTCCGACGCCGTTGAGGCCGCCGCCGAGCCCGCCGCGCCCGGGTGGGAGCGGCTGGAGCGCGCCGCCCGCCACGCGGCGACGGCGGTCGCGGAGTGGCGCCGCCGCGCCGTGGAGGCGGAGGCCGAGGTGATGCGCCTGCGCGGCGAGCTGGAGCTGGTGGGCGCCGCTCACACCGGCGACGCGGGCGACGAGCTGCGCCGCCTGCGCGCGGAGAACGCGCTGCTCAGCAGCCGCACGGGCGAGGCGCGCAAGCGCATCCGCGCCCTGATGGCCAAGCTGGCGATGCTGGAGGCCCGCCGGTGACCCGCCCGCGCCGCACCGGTACGCGCCATTCGGTCACGGTGGAGATCGCGGGGGAGAAGCACGTCCTCCGCTCGGACCTGCCCCCGGAGTCCACCCGCGCCGTGGCCGCGCACGTGGACTCCACCATCCGCGCCGTGCCGGGCTACCAGACGCTGGAGCCGTTCCGCGCCGCCACCCTCGCAGCGCTCTCCATCACCGACGAGCTCTTCCGGCTTCGCGAGGAGCTGAAGCGGCTGCGCGAAGAGGTGGCGCAGCGCACGGGCGACCTCGCGGAGGTGCTGGAAGGCGCGGCGGAAGAGTGATCTCACACAGAGGCACGGAGGCACAGAGGAGAAGTTACCCTCTGTAACGGGGTTGCGAACACCTCGCAAAGATACGTAAGTTGAGGATGCGGCTTTCCCTGCCGCCGCGCCCGCGAGGCGCGCATCAAGACGGTGGCGGATTGCGTTCTCTGCCACCGTATTTATTTGCGACGAGACGCGGGCTCAAGCCCGCCCTGGATACAATCTCATGGAAATCCTGATGATCGCCGCGGCCCTCCTGGTGGGAGCGGCTGCCGGCTTCTTCGTGGGAAAGAACGTACTCGAAAGCCGCCTTCGCGCGAGCCGCGCCACCGCCCAGGACGAGGCGGAGCGCATCCGCGGGGCTGCCGTGCAGGACGCGGAAGCGCTGCGCAAGGCGGAGGTGCTGAAGGGGCGCGAGGAGGCGATCCGCGCCCGCGAGGAGTGGGAGCGCGAGGAGGCCCGCCGCCGCGACGACGTGGAGCGGGTGGAGCGGCGGCTGCAGGAGCGCGAGGAGGCGCTCGACCGCAAGTTCCACCTGCTGGACGAGAAGGGGCAGGCGCAGGAGCAGCGCGCCGAAGCCGTGGCGCGGCGCGAGAAGCGGCTGGAGCAGGAGGAGAAGGAGATCCTGGTGCGCGCCGAGGAGGTGCAGCACCGCCTGGAGTCGCTCGCCGGGCTCTCGGGCGACGAGGCGCGCCGCCAACTGATGCACCAGATGGAGGAGGAGGCCAAGGCCGCCGCCACGCACCGCATCCGCGAGATCAAGGAAGAGGCGCGCAGGAACGCCGAGCGCGAGGCCAAGGAGATCATCTCCCTCGCCATCCAGCGCATCGCCGCGGACCACACGGCCGAGACCACCGTGTCGGTGGTCGCCCTCCCGTCGGACGAGATGAAGGGGCGCATCATTGGGCGTGAGGGGCGCAACATCCGCGCGTTCGAGCAGGCCACGGGGATCGACGTCATCATCGACGACACCCCCGAGGCGGTGGTGCTCTCCGGCTTCGACCCCATCCGCCGCGAGACGGCGCGCCTGGCGCTGGAGAAGCTGGTCTCCGACGGGCGCATCCACCCCGGGCGCATCGACGACGTGGTGGCCAAGGCGCGCAAGGAGGTGGAGAACGGGATGCGCGAGGCCGCGGAGGAGGTGCTGTACGAGCTGGGGATCCACGGCGTGCACCCCGAGGTGGTCAAGGTGCTGGGGCGCCTCAAGTTCCGCACTTCGTACGGGCAGAACCAGCTCCTGCACTCCAAGGAAGTGGCGATCCTGGCGGGGAACATGGCGGCCGAGATGGGCTTCGACGCCACGCTGGCCAAGCGTATGGGGCTGCTTCACGACGTGGGGAAGGGGATGACCCACGAGCACGAGGGGACGCACGTGGAGCTGGGGTGGAACCTGGCCAAGAAGCACAACGAGCCGCCCCAGGTGCTCAACGCCATCAAGGCGCACCACGACGAGGAGCCCCACCTCTTCCCCGAGTCGTTCCTGGTGACCGCCGCCGACGCCATCAGCGGGTCGCGCCCGGGCGCGCGCCGCGAGATGTTCGAGACGTACGTGAAGCGGCTGGAGAAGCTGGAGGAGATCGCGCTCTCCTTCCCCGGCGTGGAGCGCTGCTTCGCCATCCAGGCCGGCCGCGAGCTGCGCATGATGGTGATCCCGGAGCAGGTGACGGACGAGGAGATGTCGCGGCTGAGCGAGGACACGGCCCGCCGCATCGAGGCCGAGCTGCAGTACCCGGGGCAGATCAAGGTGGTGGTGGTGCGCGAGACGAAGGCGGTAGACTTCGCGCGCTGAGCGGCGACGCTCCCAGCGGGACAACGGAGGCACGGAGATCGGTTCTTCTCTGTGCCTCCGTGCTTTCGTGTGATAAATTGCCCGCGGAATCCACACCGGGGAGGGGGATTGAAGATCCTGTTCGTGGCGGACGTGATCGGGTCGCCGGGGCGGCGGGTGGTGGCGCAGCTTCTGAAGCTGGTACGCAAGGACGTGGGGGCGGATGCCGTGGTCCTCAACGGCGAGAACTCCGCCGGCGGGTTCGGCATCACGCCAGACATCGTCCGCGAGTTCCTGGAGCTGGGGGTGGATGTCATCACCACCGGCAACCACGTGTGGGACAAGAAGGAGATCCTCCCGCTCCTCAAGACCGAGCCGCGCCTGCTGCGCCCGGGCAACTACCCGCCTCCCAACCCGGGGCGCGGGCACGTGGTGGTGAAGGTGGGCGAGGTGCGGCTGGCCGTGATCAACCTGCAGGGGCGCACCTTCATGGCCCCGCTGGACGACCCCTTTCGCATGGCCGACGCGCTGCTGGCGGAGCTCAAGGGCGAGGCCGATGTGGTGGTGGTGGACTTCCACGCGGAGGCCACCAGCGAGAAGCAGGCGTTCGCGCGCTTCCTGGACGGGCGGGTGGCGGCCGTGGTGGGCACCCACACGCACGTGCAGACGGCGGACGAGCGCGTGCTCCCCGGCGGCACGGCGCAGATCACGGACCTGGGGCTCACGGGCGGGCTGGGCGGGGTGATCGGGATGAAGACGGAGCTGTCCGTGGAGCGCCAGCGCACCCAGGCCCGCGGCGAGCGGCTGCAGCCGGCGGACGAGGAGCTGACGCTGCAGGGCGCGGTGGTGGACGTGGACGAGACGACCGGGCGCGCCCGCTCCATCCAGCGGGTGAGCGTGCCCTACGAGCGGGTCCTCCAGGGGGAGTACAGGAAGAAGTGAGCGCGCGCATCATCGACGGTACCCGGATCGGGCGCGAGATCCGCGCCGAAGTGGCGGCCGAGGTCGAGCGCCTGCGCACCGAGGTGGGCGTCATACCCGGCCTCGCCGTGATCCTGGTGGGGAACGACCCCGCCAGCGAGGTCTACGTGCGCAGCAAGACACGCGCGTGCGTGGAGGCGGGGATGAACGACCGCCTCCTGCACCTGGGCGCCGACGTCAGCTCCGAGGAGCTGTTCGGCGTCATCGACGGTCTCAACGCGGACCCGGCGGTGCACGGCATCCTGGTGCAGCTCCCCCTTCCGCCCCACATCGACCCCAAGTCGGTTCTGGAGCGGGTGAGCCCGGCCAAGGACGTGGACGGCTTCCACCCGCTGAACGTGGGGCGCGCCTTCGTGGGAGACCCGGCGGGCTTCCTCCCCGCCACGCCGGCGGGGGTGATGGAGCTGCTGCGGCGCGAGGAAGTGACGACGCACGGCCGGCACGCGGTGGTGGTGGGACGGAGCCTGATCGTGAGCAAGCCGCTGGCGTCGCTGCTGATGGCGCCGGGCCCCAACGCCACCGTCACCCTCTGCCACCGCCACACGACCGACCTCGCCGCGCACACGCGCATGGCGGACATCCTGGTCGTAGCCGTGGGGAAGCCGGGCCTGATCACGCGCGACATGGTGAAGCCGGGCGCCGTGGTGCTGGACGTGGGCACCACCCGCGTCCCCGACCCCACGGACCCGCGCGGCTACACCATCCGCGGCGACGTGGACTTCGAGGCGGTGCGCGAGGTGGCCTCCGCCATCTCCCCCGTGCCGGGCGGGGTGGGGCCGATGACCATCGCCATGCTCCTCCGCAACACGGTGGAGGCCGCGCGCCGCGCCGCCGCGCGCGCCCGCCGCCGAGCGGGGAGCGCCGCGTGACGTACGACCTCTTCTCGTCCGCGGGCGCCAGCGAGCGGCCGCGGCGGGGGATGAACGAGGCGCGCAACGAGGACGCCGCGCGCGCCGTCGCCGCGCGCCAGGCAGAGGCCGGCTTCCCCGCGGCTCCGCGCGCGCGCTCCGAGTGGACGGTGGCGGACGTGAACGCCGCCGCGCGTGAGCTGATCGAGGGCGTGCTGCCGCCCATGTGGGTGGCGGGCGAGGTGAGCAACTTCACGAAGGCCCGCTCCGGGCACGTCTACTTCACCCTGCGCGGGCCTGACGCGCAGCTCCGCTGCGTGATGTGGCGCGACGAGGCCCGCCGCCTCCCCACCGCCCCCGCCGAGGGGATGGAGGTGCGCGCGCTGGGCCGGGTGACGCTGTACGAGCCGCGCGGCGAGTTCCAGCTCGTCGTGGCGGAGTTGGAGGGGCGCGGCGAGGGGCTGTGGAAGCTGGCGTTCGACCAGCTTCGCACCCGCCTGGAGCAGGAGGGGCTCACCTCGCCCCTGCGCAAGCGCCCGCTCCCCGCGTACCCGGCGTGCGTGGGCGTGGTGACGTCGTCGTCCGGCGCCGCGCTTCACGACATCGTCTCCGTGATCCGCCGCCGCGCCCCGTGGACGCGCATCGTGCTCTCCGCCGCGCGCGTGCAGGGCGACGGGGCCGCCGCCGAGGTGGCGCAGGCGGTCCGCCGCATGGGCGCGGCCGGGGTGGCGGACGTGCTGATCGTGGGGCGGGGAGGCGGCTCGGTGGAGGACCTGTGGGCCTTCAACGACGAGGCCGTGGCCCGCGCCATCGCGGAGTCGCCCGTCCCCGTGATCTCCGCCGTGGGGCACGAGACGGACTTCACCATCGCGGACCTGGTGGCCGACCTGCGCGCGCCCACCCCCTCCGCCGCCGCCGAGGCCGCGGTGCCGGACGGCGTGCGTGTGCGCCGGCAGGTGGCGGAGCTGCGCGCCCGCCTCGGCGCCGCGGCCCGCGAGCGGACGGCGGACGGGCGCGAGGCGATCTTCAACGCGCGCCTGGAGCTTCACGACGCCGCCGGGCGCTCGCTGCGCGGCCGGCGCGAAGGGGTGGCCGCGCTCGCGGGGCGCCTCCACGCGCTCTCCCCGCTCGCCACCCTGTCGCGCGGCTTCGCCGTTCCGCTCTCGCCAGCGGGACGTGTGCTGCGCTCGCGCGCCGACTTCGCGCCGGGCGAGCCGTTCGACCTGCGCGTGGCGGATGGCGTGGTCCGCGCCCGCACGGAACCGTGAAGAACGGGGCTCACACAGAGGCACAGAGACACGGAGGAGGATGGCCGATCCGATGAACTTCGAGGGCGCGCTGGAGCGCCTCGGCGAGATCGTGGAGCAACTGGAAGGCGACGGCCTGGAGCTGGACGAGTCGCTCGCGCTCTTCGAAGAGGGAGTGCGCCTGCTCCGCCACGCCGAGTCCACGCTGGACGGCGCGGAGGAGCGCATCCGCCTCCTGGTGGAAGACCGCGACGGGTTCCGGCTGGAGCCGTTCGAGGAGGAGCGTTGACGCCGCTCCCCGCCGCCGGGCTGGACGAGTTCCTCGCGCGCGAGCGTGCGCGCGTGAACGCCGCGCTGGAGGAGGCCGTGCGCGACGTGGCCGAGTCGGCCGGCGGCACGCTGGCCGAGCCCATCCGCTACGCGCTGGCCACGCCGGGCAAGCGCCTGCGTCCCATCCTGTGCGCCGCCGCCTGGCGCGCCGCCGCCGGGGAGCCGGACGAGCGCGTGTACCGCCTCGCCGCCGCGGTGGAGATCGTCCACACCTACTCGCTGGTGCACGACGATCTCCCCTCCATGGACGACGACGCCCTGCGCCGCGGCCGCCCCACGGTGCATACCGTCTTCGGCGTGGCGCGCGCCACGCTCGCCGGGGCCGCGCTGATCCCCGCCGCCATCGCCACGCTGGACACGGCCGCCGCCGCGCTGGGGCTCACGGCACGGACCCGCGGCCGCATCGCGGTGGAGCTGTGCCAGGCCTCCGGCGCGCTCGGGATGGTGGGGGGCCAGCTCCAGGACCTGCAGAGCGAGGCACGCCCCACCGGCGCGGAGGCGCTGGAGAGCATCCACCGCCGTAAGACGGGCGCTCTGCTCGCCGCCTCCCTGCGCGTGGGCGCCCTCGCCGCCGGCGCCGACGAGACGATGGTCGCCGCGCTCACCGTCTACGGCGAGGACCTGGGCCTCGCCTTCCAAATCGTGGACGACGTGCTGGACGTCACCGCCAGCGCCGAGGCACTGGGCAAGACCGCCGGCAAGGACGAATCGGCCGGCAAGGCCACCTACCCAGCTCTCTACGGCCTGGAGGGCGCCCGCGCCCTCGCCGCCCGCCGCGTGGACGAGGCCGTCGCCGCCCTCCACGGCGCCCGCATCGCCTCCGCCGAGCTTGAGGCGCTCGCGCGTTTCGTGCTGGAGCGGCGGAGCTAGCCTAAACACCGGGTTGTCGCGGAGTTCCGGCGTTAACGGCTTCTTGTGTAACGGAGTCACGGCCGTGCACGCAGCCTGCAGTCTTGCGTTGTAGTCAGTCCCGCGCTTGCAGGCCAACGTAACGCAGTCCGCCATTCGCCTTCTGCCAGGACTTCAAGATGATCACGATCAAGGAGGCGTTCCGTGCCGCGACGGAGTTCGCGCAGGAACTGTACGGCACCGAGCGAGTCGCGATCTCGTTGGAGGAGGTGGAACTCTCGTCCGATGACCGGGATTGGCTGATCACACTTGGCTTCGCCAATCGCGCGTTGAACCCGCTCGTGGACGTGGTAGGGGGAAACGTGCGGCGGGACTACAAGATCTTCAGGGTAGATGGGGAGTCAGGACAGGTGCGCTCGATGAAGATCAGATCGGCCGCATGACGCTCGAAGTACAGATTGCTCGCTACCGGAGCGCAGGGGTGCTCGTAGACACGAACCTCCTCCTCCTGTACTTCATTGGAGCGCACGATACCGCGGATATCGCACGGTTCAAGCGAACGATGCAGTTCACGATTGCGGACTATCAACTTCTCATCCGAGTTCTGGGCGAGTTCCGGCGAATCATCACAACTCCGCACATCATCACGGAAGTAAGCAACCTCGCCGGCCAGTTGACGGGCCGTACACGTGACGGATTTTTTGCTCGGCTAGCGGCAGGCTTGTCATCAATCGACGAGTCGCATACACAGGCCACGACACTTGCCGGCGAGACCACGTTTATACGTTTCGGGGTAACCGATACTGCAATTTTCCACGAAGCCAGGGGCCACTTCCTCGTCCTGACGGATGATTTCCGCCTCTCCCAATACCTGGAATCCCAGAAAGTAGATGTCCTCAACTTCAACCATCTCCGGCAGTACAACTTTCAGAAGTAGCCCGTGTGTGTTCCGGCGACGATACTTGCGCATGATCGCTTTGTGCTGTAAAGTGTAGAGGCGGTGAGTCACGGCCGGTGGTTAGGCGCGCGTGCATCTCCCAGAGGTTGGTTGAGTGCGGTTCACCGTCTAGATTGTACCGCTTGCAGGCAGACGGCCCATTGCGAATGGAAGGAAGGAGCCCCGTGGCACTTCTCGACAAGGTAAAATCCCCCGCGGACGTGCGTGCGCTCCCGGCCGAGGAGCTTTCCGCCCTCTGCCATGAGGTGCGCGACCGCGTGATCGACGTGGTGGCGGCCCACAAGGGCGCCCACTTCGGCTCCAACCTGGGCTCCGTGGAGCTCACGGTGGCGCTGCACCGCGCCTTCGACACCCCGCGCGACCAGCTCATCTGGGACGTGGGGCACCAGGCGTACCCGCACAAGATCCTCACGGGGCGCAACGAGGGGATGCCCTCCATCCGCAAGCGGCATGGGCTCTCCGGCTTCCTGCGCCGCGACGAGAGCGAGTACGACGTGTTCGGCGCCGGGCACGCGGCCACCTCCATCTCGGCCGCGGTGGGGATCGCCGCCGCGCGCGACCTGCGCGGGGAGGACTACGAGTCGATCGCGGTGATCGGCGACGGCTCCATGACGTGCGGGCTGGCGTACGAGGCGCTCAACAACGCCGGGCACACGGACCGGGACCTGATCGTCGTCCTCAACGACAACCAGATGTCCATCTCCCCCAACGTGGGGGCGCTCCACAAGTACCTGGGCGTGCACAAGCGCATCACCGAGGTGCGCACCTCGCCGCTCTACAACCGCATCCGCAGCGAGGTGAAGCGGCTGGTGCACGCGGCGCCCCGCATCGGCACCCTGGGCGAGATGGTGGAGCACTTCGCGGTGCGCGCGGACGACGCCTTCAAGGGGATGTTCGTGCCGGGGATGCTGTTCGAGGAGCTGGGCTTCCGCTACGTGGGGCCGGTGGACGGCCACGACGTGGACCAGCTCGTGGACACCTTCCAGCAGGTGAGGAAGATGACGGGGCCGCGCCTGGTGCACGTCCTCACCACCAAGGGGAAGGGCTTCGCGCCGGCCGAGGCGGACCAGGTGAAGTGGCACGCGCAGGGCGGCTTCGACCGTACCACCGGCGCGCCGCTCAAGGTTGCCGCCGCCGGGCTGCCGCGCTGGCAGAACGTCTTCGGCCAAGCGCTCACGGAGCTCGCCGCCGAAGACCGCGACGTGGTGGCCATCACCGCCGCCATGTCCACCGGCACGGGAACGGACATCTTCGAAAAGGTGCACCCGGAGCGCTTCTTCGACGTGGGGATCGCCGAGGGTCACGCGGTTACCTTTGCCGCCGGCCTCGCGACGCAGGGGATCAAGCCGGTGGTGGCGATCTACTCCACCTTTCTGCAGCGCGCCTACGACTCCATCATCCACGACGTGGCGCTGCAGGACCTGCAGGTGTGCTTCGTGATGGACCGCGCGGGGATCGCGGGCGACGACGGGCAGACGCACCACGGCGGGCTGGACATCGCCTACATGCTCCCGGTGCCGGGGATGACCATCACCGCCCCGCGCGACGCGGACGAGCTGATCGGGCTGATGAAGCTGGCGCTCGAATGGAAGCACGGCCCCTTCTCCATCCGCATCCCGCGCGACACGGTGCCCGCGCTGCCGCGCCCCATCGCCGAGATCGAGCCGGTGCCGCACGGCACCTGGGAGACGCTGCGCACCGGCAAGGACGTGGCGATCCTGGCCGTGGGGACGATGGTGGCCCCCGCGCTGGCCGCCGCCGAGGTGCTGCAGCGCGAGGGGATCTCCGCCACCGTGGTGAACGCGCGCTTCGTGAAGCCGCTGGACGAGCGCACACTGGAGCGCCTCTTTCCCGCCCACGAGCAGCTTCTGACGGTGGAGGAGGGGACGGTGGTGAACGGCTTCGGCGCGTACGTGCGGGCGCACGTGGCGGCGCGGTGGCCGCACGTGCGGGGCGCGTCGATGGGGCTTCCCGACCGCTTCGTGGAGCACGGCGAGCGCGTGGAGCTGCTGGGCGAGCTGGGCCTGACGGCCGAGGGGATCGCGGCACAGGCGCGCGAGCTGGCGGGCAAGCCGCTGCGGAAGCTGCTTGAAACGGCCTGACGGCGAGGGGCCGCGGCGCCTGGGCGTCGTCGGCCACCCACGCTACGCCGTGTTCGGGGCCGCCCTGGCCCGCCTCCTCGGTTTCGCCGAGGAGCGCGGGCTTGAGCTGTTCGTGGAAGCGGACCTCCAGGAAGTCGCCCCCGGCGCCCCCCTCCTGGACCCGGAGATCGTCCCCACGCTGGACGTGCTCCTCACGCTGGGCGGCGACGGCACGCTGCTGCGCGGGGCGCGGCTGGTGGCGCGCGACATGGTGCCGGTGCTGGGGATCAACCTGGGCCACCTGGGCTTCCTCACCACCGCGCCGCCCTCCGAGCTGGAGTCCGCCCTGGAGCGCTGGCTGGGCGGCGACTTCGAGCTGGACCGGCGCATGGCGCTGGAGATCCGCTCCCTGGGCCCCGACGGCGCCGTGCGCGGGGAGTACCTGGCGCTCAACGACGCGGTGCTTCACAAGGGCGGCTCGGCGCGCGTCATCCGGCTGCAGGTGACGGCGCTGCGCGAGGAGGTGGGGAGCTACAGCGCGGACGGGATCATCCTGGCCACCCCCACCGGCTCCACGGCGTACTCGCTCTCCGCCGGCGGACCTATCGTGCACCCGGGCCTGGACTGCATCGTGGCCACCCCGATCTCTCCGCACACGCTGAGCGTGCGCCCCCTGGTTCTCCCCGCCGAGGAGATGCTCACCGTGGAGGTGCTCACGCCCAGCGAGGAGCTGATCCTGACCATCGACGGCCAGGAAAGCGAGCGGCTGACTCCCGGCGCGCGCGTCGTGGTGTCACGCGCCGAGAACCGTGTCTGCCTGGTGCGGTTTCCGGAGCGCACCTTCTTTTCCACCCTGCGGCGCAAGCTGCGCTGGGGTGACCTGGAAGAGCGCGAGCGCTAGAAGAATGGGCTCACACAGAGGCACAGAGGCACGGAGATCAGGTCATCTCCGTGCCTCTGTGTCTCTGTGTGAGATCCAGGGCACGGGCCACGATGTCATCCATCGAGGGAGTGGAGGCCAGCATCTCGTCGGCGCGGGCGCGCAGCTCGGCGGCCGTGGGAACGTGCGGCAGCTCAAAGGTGGCGGCGAGCTGGCGGGCCACCTTTTCGATGACGGCGCGGCCCAGCGGGCGCTCGTTGTTGACGACCTCGGCGGGGGGCTCGCCCAGCTCCCAGACGAGGCCGGCCCAGGAGAGCGCCCGGAGCACGTAATAGGTCGGGTCGATCTCGTACCAGCGGAAGCCCTGGCGCGTGGAGCGCTGGTAGGCGTGGTGGTTGTTGTGCCACCCCTCGCCCAGCGTGATCAGCGCCAGCCACCAGTTGTTGCGGCTGTCGTCGCCCGTCACGTAGCGCTGCTTGCCGTGGACGTGGGCCAGGGAGTTGATGGCGAACGTGCCGTGATAGAGGAACACCGTGCTCCAGAAGAAGCCCACCACCAGCCCGCTCCAACCCGCGAAGAGGAAGCACGCGATGGCCAGCGTGATCGCCGGAACCAGCGGCCACCGCTCGAGCCAGACGAGCTCGCGGTGCTTCGCGAGGTCCGGCACCGCGTCCATCTCCGTCTCCGCGTGCTTGGCGTCGAAGATCCAGCCCACGTGCGAGTAGAAGAAGCCGCGCAGCCGCGGCGAGTGCACGTCGAGATCCGTGTCCGAGTGGCGGTGGTGGTGCCGGTGCACGGCGGCCCACCAGAGCGCGCCCCGCTGCGTGGAGCTCTGCGCGATCCAGGCGAGCACGAACTGCCCCGCGCGGCTCGTCTTGAACGAGCGGTGCGAGAAGTAGCGGTGGTATCCCGCGGTGACCCCGAACATGCGTACCACGTACAGCACGGCGCACATCACCAGCGCCGTGGTGGTGACGCCGGTCCAGAGGGCGGCGAGGCAGGCCAGGTGCACCAGCACGAAAGGGATGGCCGCCGGGTAGATGATGTCGTCGTGGAACTCTTCTGCGGACTGCTGGGTCATTCGGGGTTGTCGGGTCGGACGGTTTAGCGTTGGCTCACACAGAGGCACAGAGACACGGAGGAGTGTTTGTGCTCAGAGGAGGGCGGGCGCGCGGACGAGGGCGGAGAGGGTGGACATGGAGCGCTCCACGTCGAAGGCTGCAGGGTCCATCACCACCTGCAGGGCGCACCCCTCCACGAAGCTGGCGGCGACGGAGGCGAGTCCCTCGGGCGTCATCCCGTGGTAGCGCTCGGGGTCGCTTTCGAGCATCGCCGCCGCCATGGGGAGGAAGCCGTCGCGGTAGCGGCCCAGTGCGGCGCGGATCTGGTCGCGGACGGCCTGGTGGCGCGTGCCGAGCACCCAGTAGTCGAAGAAGAGCTCCACCCGCGCGCGCTGCCGCGGGAGCCCTTCCACGTCGCGGCGGATGACGGCCATCATGCGCGCCGCGGGGTCGCCGGGCGCGAGCGTGAGGTCGCCGGGCGCGAGCGTGAGGTCGTCCAGGTCGCTCGCCACGATGGTGCGCGCCAGGAGCCAGTCCAGCAGCTCCGTGAGCAGGCGGTCCACCGAGTCGAAGTAGAAGAAGATGAGGCCGCTGCTCACGCCTGCCTGCGCGGCCACGGCACGCGCCGTGACCCCCGCCAGCCGCTCGCGAGCCGCCACCTCGTACGCCGCGCGGAGGATCTCCTCCCGCCGCTCCTCCTCCGATCCGCGCTTCTTGTTGATCATGTGGTCAATTTACCGCCTGTTGATCGCGCGGTCAACAGCGGGATTGCGAAGAAAGCCTTTCGCCGGGAACTGTATTCGGTTATTGTTCGGGTGAACCGGGGTGGTGTCTCACGGGTACACAGCGTGCTACTTTTCGGACGTACCCTCAAGCTGAACCGGATGAATCCGCACGCTCTCAACGTACTGGAATACCGCGATGCGCTGGACATCGTCGCGCGCTACGCGTCGTCGGCGCTGGGCGGCGACGCGGTGCGCGCGCTGGAGCCCTCGGCGGACCTGGGGTGGATCGAGCCGGAGCTGGCGCGCGTGGACCAGATGCGCGGCTTCCTGCGCGGCGACTCGGGGTGGTACATCCCCGCGATCCCGGACGTGCGCGAGCCGCTGAGGAAGCTGCGCGTGGAGGGCTCGGTGCTGGACGGCACCCAGCTTCGCGACGTGGCCACGCTGCTAGCCTCGTCGCGGGTGACGCGGCGGGCCTTCCACATGCAGGCCGCCAGCTTTCCCCTGCTGGCGATGATGGCCGGCGCGCTGGTGGAGGCCGAGAAGGACGAGGCCGAGATCGGCCGGACGCTGGACGAGAACGGCTACGTGCGCGACGAGGCGTCGCCCGTGCTGTACCGCGCGCGGCGCGAGATCAAGAGCGCGCGCAACCGGCTGGTGGAGCGGCTGGCGGCGTACGTGACGTCGCTGCCCGCCCACTACCAGGTGCCGGACGGGTCGGTGACGGTGCGCGAGGGGCGCTTCGTGATCCCCATCCGCCGCGAGGGGCGCGGCGAGGTGGGGGGGATCGTGCACGACGAGAGCGGCACGGGCGCCACGCTCTTCGTGGAGCCACCCGTGGCCGTGGAGATGATGAACCGCCTGCGCGAGCTGGAAGCCACGGAGCAGCGCGAGGTCACGCGCATCCTCCGCGAGCTCTCCGCCCGCCTGCGGCCGCTGCAGCCGGCGCTGCTGGCCACGCTGGACGCGATGGTGGCGCTGGACTCGGTGTACGCCCGCGCGCGCTACGCCATCAAGAGCGACGGGCACGTGCCGCGCCTGCTGCCGCCGGGGACGGAGGAGTACGAGGTGGTGAACGGCTACCACCCCGTGCTGCAGGCGCGCAACGCCACCGTCGTCCCCTTCCACCTGCGGATGGAGCCGGGGGAGCGCACGCTGCTCATCTCCGGCCCCAACACGGGCGGCAAGACCGTGCTGCTGAAGGCGATCGGCCTGATCTCGCTGCTGGCGCAGAGCGGGATCGTGCCGCCGGTGGGGCCGCACTCCACGCTCCCCATCTTCCGCCAGGTGTTCGCCGACATCGGCGACGAGCAGAGCATCGAGGCGTCGCTCTCCACCTTCTCCGCGCACCTCAAGAACCTGCGCGAGGCGATGGACGGGGCGGACTGGGAGTCGCTGGTGCTCACCGACGAGATCGGCAGCGGTACGGACCCGGTGGAGGGCGGCGCCCTGGCGCGGGCCATCCTCATCGAGCTCACGCGCCGCGCCGCGTTCACCGTGGCCACCACCCACCTGGGCCAGCTCAAGCTGCTGGCCACGGAGGAGCGCGGGGTGATCAACGCGTCGCTGCAGTTCGACGCGGAGCGGCTGCAGCCCACCTACCGCCTGGTGAAGGGGATCCCGGGCCGCTCGTACGGCCTGGCCATCGCGCGCCGGCTGGGGATGGCGGCCTCGGTGCTGGAGCACGCCGAGTCCGCGCTGCCGCAGGGGGAGCGCGACGTAGCCCGCCTGCTGCTGGACCTGGAGGCGAAGGAGCAGCGCCTCTCCGAGTCGTCCATGGCGCTGGACCGGCAGCTCGCCGAGACGCGCGCGCTGCAGGAGAAGCTGGAGGAGCGGGAGCGCGCGCTGAAGGAAAAGGAGCGTGACGCCGAGCGCCGGGCCCGCCAGCAGGCGCGCGACCTCCTCCTCCGCTCCCGCGCGGAGGTGGAGGCCGCGATCCAGGAGGTGCGCGGCGCCGCGGACACCGCGCAGCTCGACGAGGCCGCCCGCGCGGCCCGCCGCCGCGTGGAAGAGGCCGCGTCGCGCCAGCGCGAGCGCGTTCCCAAGGAGCGCAAGCAGGCCGCTTCCGCGCCGCGGCGCAACGAGGTGGCGCTGGAGGCCGGGGTGCGGGTACGCATCGAGTCGCTGGGGCGCACGGGCACCGTGATCGAGCTGCGCGACGGCAAGGCGCTGGTGGAGGCGGGCTCCATCCGCATCCTCCTCCCCCACGACGACCTCTCGCCGCTGCCCGCGGGCGACCAGGGGCGCGAGAAGAAGGCGCCCAGCGCCTCGTACTCGCACACCTCCGACGCGCACCCGGAGGTGGACCTGCGCGGGCTGCGCGTGGACGAGGTGGGCACCACGCTGGCGCGCGCCGTGGACGACGCCATCATGGCGGGGCTCCCGTCGTTCCGCATCATCCACGGCAAGGGCACCGGCGCCCTGCGCGCCCACGTCCGCGACCTGCTCAAGAATGACCGCCGCATCATCACCGCCCGCGAGGGCGAGCGGTACGAGGGCGGCACGGGCGTCACGGTGGTGGAGTTCGCATGAAGAAACGGCAATCTCACACAGAGGCACAGAGACACAGAGAGAACATTTCCTCTGTGCCTCCGTGCCTCTGTGTGAGCCTTCTTCTGGCCTGATGCCGATCCCGGATCACCTCGTCGAACAGGTCCGGCAGCAGGCGGACCTCGTGGAGATCGTCTCGGAGCACACGCGCCTCAAGCGCTCCGGGCGGACCTTCCGGGGCCCGTGCCCGCTGCATGGGGGCGAGGGGCCCAACTTCTCCGTCGATCCGGCGAAGGGCTTCTACAAGTGCTTCGTGTGCGGGGAAGGGGGCACGGTCTACACCTTTCTGATGAAGCACCTGGGGATGAGCTATCCCGAGGCGATCCGCTCCGTGGCGGAGCGGGTGGGGATCGAGATCCCGGACGAGCGCGAGCGGCGGCAGGAGGTGGACCCCAACCAGCCGCTGTACGAGGTCAACACCTTCGCGGCGGACTGGTACCGCAAGCGGCTCTGGGAAGACGACCGCGGCAAGCCCGCGCGCGAGTACCTGGAGCGCCGCGGCATCACCCGCGAGACGGCGGAGCGCTTCGGGCTGGGGTGGGCGCCGGAGGAGTGGACGGCGCTGGGCGACGCGGCGCGCAAGCACGGCATCGACAACGGCCGGCTGCTGGCGCTGGGGCTCGCCAAGGAGTCCAAGAACGCCCGCGAGCCGTACGACGCCTTCCGCGCGCGCATCATCTTCCCCATCGAAGACCTGGGCGGGCGCGTGGTGGCGTTCGGCGGGCGCATCCTGGGCGAGGCGGACGAGCGGACGCCCAAGTACCTCAACTCCCCCGAGACCCCCGTCTACCACAAGGGCAACGTCCTGTACGGCCTGGGGTGGAGCCGCGGCGCCATTCGCAAGGAAGAGGCGGTGCTGGTGGTGGAGGGGTACATGGACTACGTGTCGCTTGCCGCGCATGGAGTGGCGAACGCCGTGGCGCCGCTGGGAACGGCCATGACGCAGGAGCAGGCGGAGCTGATCTCCCGCTACGCGCCGCGCGCCATCCTCCTGTACGACAGCGACAAGGCCGGCCTCAAAGCCACCTTCCGCACCGGCGACGAGCTGCTGCGCGCCGGCGTGGAGGTGCTGGTCGCCACGCTGCCGGAGGGCGAGGACCCGGACTCGCTGGTGCGCGGCAAGGGCCAGGGCGCGCTCCGCCGCTACCTGGACGACGCGGTGGACGTTCTGGAGCGCAAGATCCAGATCCTTGAGCGCAAGGACTTCTTCTCCAGCATCAAGGGTACGCGCCAGGCGATCGACGCCCTGCTGCCCACGGTGCGCGCCGCCTCGGACGAGCTGGTGCGGGGGATGTACATCGGCCGCATCGCCGAGAAGACGTCGGTGCCCCGCGAGACGCTGGAGCGCGAGGTGGGGAGCGCGCGCGACCCCCGTGTGCCCGCGGGCCTGGAGCGCCGCCGCCGCGACGAGGGGCGCCGCGCGGAGGACTTCGCGCCGCCCGCGCCGCCCGTGCCCGCCAAGGCGGACATCCGCACCAACGCCGAGCGCACCCTTCTCCTGCTGATGGTGCACGACGAGCGCTGGGTGGAGGAGGCGGTCAAGCACGTGGCGCCGGGGATCCTCTCCTTTCCGCTCTACCGCGCCCTCTACCAGGGGCTGCTGGACACGGAGGGGCAGCGCGACGCGGAGGGTGAATGGCTCACCCGCTTCCCGCCCGAGGTGCAGCCGCTGCTGGAGGAGCTGCGCGGCGATCCCGAGGTGGCCACGATGGTGCCCGCCGAGGCGTTCTTCCGGGGGAGCGTGGCGCAGATCCTTGAGCGCGCCCACCTGGAGCGCCTGGCCGAGCTCAACCGCCAGCTCAACCTGGCCGACCCCGAGCAGCAGATGATGCTGCTGCGCGAGAAGGCGCAACTGGTGCAGTCGATGCGCGAGAACGGGTACCTGCGGCGCCCCGGGTACCTGCAGACGCTCACGCAGAAGGCGTCGCCGTACCGTCCCGAGTGAGGCCTCACGCAGAGGCACAGAGACACAGATAAAAGGGCTGCATGAAGGTAGACGACATCGAGACGCCCGCGGCGCTGGTGGACATCGCGCGGATGCGCGCCAACCTGCGGCGCTCGGCTGAGTACTGCCGGGAGCACGGGCTCGCGTGGCGGCCGCACGCCAAGACGCACAAGACGCCCGAGCTGGCCGCGGAGCAGATGCGGATGGGCGCCGTGGGCGTGACCGTGGCCACGCCGCGCGAGGCGGAGGTGATGGCCTCGGCGGTGGACGACATCCTCCTGGCGTACCCGCCGTTCGGGGCCAGCAAGCTTGAGCGGCTGATGCGCCTTCCCGAGCACGTGCGCCTCACCGTGGGGCTGGACTCGGCGGAGGCGCTGGACACGCTGGCGGAGGCGGCGCGGGGCGCGGGGCGCACTGTGGGCGTGCTGGTGGAGCTGGACGCGGGGATGGGGCGCGTGGGGCTGGGCTCGGCGGGGCACGCGGTGGAGCTGGCGCGGCGCGCGGCCGCCACGGAGGGGGTGGAGTACCGGGGGATCATGTTCTACGCCGGGCACATCCGCGGCCCCATCGCCCAGCAGGACGCGGCCATCGCCGCGCTCAACGCGCGCCTGGCCGAGTGGATCGGCGCGCTGGACGCGGCGGGGGTGCGGCCGGAGGTGGTGAGCGGCGGCTCGACGCCCACCTTCTGGCGCTCGCACGAGATCGCCGGGCTCACGGAGGTGCGCCCGGGCACCAACATCTTCAACGACCGCACCACGGCCGAGATCGGGGCCTGCGCGTGGGACGACTGCGCGTACTCCGTGCTCGCCACCGTGGTAAGCACCTCGGTGCCGGGCCAGGCGGTGGTGGATGCCGGCTCCAAGGCGCTCGCCAAGGAGGAGATCCGCGCGGAGGCGAGCGGCTACGGCGCCCTCCTGGACCGCCCGGACGTCCCGGTGCACGCCGTCTCCGAGGAGCACGGCATCCTGGACCTTTCCCGCACCGACTGGCGCCCGCGCGTGGGCGACCGGGTGCGCATCGTCCCCAACCACGTGTGCGTGTCCGTGAACCTGCAGGAGCGGCTCTACGGGGTGAGCGGCGACGCGGTGGACGCGGAGTGGGAGATCGCGGGGCGCGGGCGCTCGGCGTGGGCCGGGCGCACGCAAGTGGCTGCGGGGGCCTGAGATGCGGGCGGCCGGGGTGCACGCCCCGCCCGCTTCGCGTTAGATTGCCGGCTCGCGGCACTCCCCGCAGCCTCCCCGTTCGATGAACCTGATCCTCCGCCTGCTGTACGTAGTCTTCTCCGCCTTCCGCGGCGCGCGCCTGCAGCCGCTGGACGAGTCGGTGGTGAAGTTCCGGGTGTTTCCCAACGACCTGGACACCAACCTCCACATGAACAACGGGCGGTACCTCACGCTCATGGACCTGGGGCGGCTGGACCTCCTCTTCCGCCTGGGCGTGGTGAAGGAGGTGCGGCGGCGGCGCTGGAACCCCGTGGTGGCGTCGCTCGCCATCCGCTACCGCCGCTCGCTGGAGCCGTGGCAGACGTACGAGCTGCGCACGCGTCTGCTGGGGTGGGACGAGCGGTGGTTCTTCATGGAGCAGAGCTTCACCCGCGGCGGAGAGGTGATGGCGCGCGCCATCGTCAAGGCTCTTTTCGTGGGGCCGGAGGGCCGCGTGCCGCCGCAGGCGCTGGTGGACGCGACCGGGTACGAGGTGGAGCCGCCGGAGATCCCGAAGGCCATCCGCAGGTGGGAAGAAGCCGAGGACGACCTCCTCGAGCGGCGGGAGCCCGTAAGCCAGGGTGGATGAGATGAACGACTACCAGGCCCTCGCCGCCCGCATGGAGCGGCTGGAGCGCGTCGTGGAGGAGCTCGCGCGGCGCATCCCCGAGCCGGCGCACCCGCCGGCTCTCCGCGAAGCCGCGCCGCCGCGCGCGGTTGCCCTCCCTCCGCCCGTCCCCCCGCGCGCCAGGCCCGCCTTCCCGGTGCAGTGGGACGGGCAGCTCTGGCTCAACCGGCTGGGGATCGGGCTGCTGCTGCTGGGGGTGGCGCTCCTCTTCCGCTACTCCATCGACATGGGGTGGATCACGCCCGGGGTGCGCGTGGCGTTCGGCGCGTCGGTGGGGGCGGTGCTCCTGGCTGCGGGGCTCCGCATCGGCGAGAAGCGGCGCTTCGGCTCGGTGCTGGTGGGGGGCGGGATCGCGGTGTTCTACATCGTGGGATGGGCGGCGTTCGTGCTGTACTCGCTGGTGGGGTACACGGCCGCGTTCGTGGGGATGGTGGCGGTCACGGCGCTCGCCTTCGGGCTGGCGCTGCGCAAGGACGAGCCGCCGCTGGGGATCCTGGGCGCCATCGGCGGGCTGGGGACGCCGCTGCTGCTGGGGCTGTCGTACGGCACGCCGCGCACCTTTGCGCTCTACACCTGCATCATCGTGGGGTGGACGGCCGCCCTGCACGTGAAGCGGAGCTGGCGCTGGGTGCTGTGGACGACGCTGGCGTTCGGATGGGTGCTGCTCTGCCGCTACGCGTACCACGTGGCCCCGGGCGACCGCCTGGCGACCGGCGACGCGTGGGTGCTGCAGGCCGCGGGGATCTTTGCGTGGATCTGCACGGGCCTCCTGCCGCTCGCCGTGCGCTTCCGGCGGCCCGAGGGGCGCGAACCGCGCTGGACGGACCTGGACACGACGCACTGGTACGGTGTCGCGCTGATCCCGGCGGGCGCCGCCATCCTGCTCGCCGGCATCCTGTGGTCGCTCCCCAGCGCGCGCTGGGGCGGCGCGGCGGTGGCGTGCGCGTCGCTGTACGGCGGGGCCGCGCTTTACCTGTGGCACCGCGACGCGCGGCTGGCGCGCGTGCTCACGCTGGCCGCGTCCGTGCTGCTCACCTTCGGGATGATCGGCGCGGCGCGGGGGAACGTGGTGCTCGCGGCGCTGGCGGTGCAGGCGCTGGCGCTTCACCTGCTGGCGGAGCGCGGGCAGGGCGGCCTGGCGCTGCGCTGGGCGGCGCACAAGGCGTACAGCGTGGCGGGCGTCTGGCTTCTCTACCGCCTGGAGCAGGACCCGGGCGCCGGGCTGGGCAACGTGGCGACGGCGGCCGTGGTGATCGCCTGCGGCCTGGGCGCGTCGTACCTGGTGCGCCGGCGGCAGGAGATGCTCGCGTACCGCTACTTCGTGCACATCGCGCTGCTGGGCCTCCTGTGGCGCGAGCTGGCGCGGGTGGACGGCGGCGAGGGCTTCGCGACGGTGGCGTGGGGCGCGTACGCGCTGGGGCTGCTGCTCTTCGGGATGTCGCGCGCGCGGCCGCTGGTGGAGAAGACGGCGCTGGCCACCCTGCTGGTGGTGGTCGCCAAGCTCTTCCTGGTGGACCTGGCGGCGCTGGAGGCCATCTACCGCATCCTCCTCTTCCTGGGCTTCGGCGCGGTCTTCCTCTTCTTCAGCTACGCGCTGCAGACGTGGCGCCGCCCGCACGTGGCCGGATGACGTACGCACCGCCCGCGGGCCTCTGCGAGAGCTGCCGCAACGTGCGCATCGTGGACACCCGCAAGGGCTCGCGCTTCTACCTGTGCGAGCTCTCCGAGACCGACCCGCGCTTCCCCAAGTACCCGCCCACGCCCGTGTTCCGCTGCATCGGCTACGTCGCGCACAGCGACACGGAGGCACAGAAGTAGGCTCCCCTGTCGATTTCGCGGCCCCTCGTTCGACGTATTCCCAGAGAGGGCAATCGAAACCGAACCAGGAGCGACCGCATGCGATTCATGAACCTCGTGAAGTGCACCGAGAACGTCGGAGCCCCCCCTGCGGAGTTCATGCAGGCCATGGCGACGGCGGGCGAGCAGGCGATGCGCGAAGGCAAGCTGGTCGCCACCGGCGGCCTGGCGCCCATGGCCATGAGCTCGCGCGTCCAGTTGTATGACGGCGCGGTGACCGTCATGGACGGCCCCTTCGCCGAGGGGAAGGAGGTCGTGGGCGGCTTCGGCGTGGTGGAGGCGGCGTCGATGGAAGAGGCGGTGGAGCAGGCGGTGTGGCTGATGAACTTCCACAAGGAGCACTGGCCCGGGTGGAAGGGCGAGGTGGAGGTCCGGCCGATCTTTTAGCTCACACACAAACGCGGAGGCACGGAGATGAACCTATCTCTGTGCCTCCGTGTCTCTGTGTGAGCCTATTCCCCTCCGTACATCGCCTCCAGCTCGTACACCGCCTCCGCCGGGCCGATCACGATCAGCGTCTCGTCCACGCCGATCACGCGCTGGGCGTCGGGATTGAGCACGAAGCGGCCCGTGGTGTCGCGGATGGCGAGGATGCTCACGCTGCGCATGCGCCGCAGGTCGCACTGCGCCACCGTCTGGCCCGCCAGGGCCGAGCCGGGGCGGATGGTGAGCTGCCCCACGTCCACCGCCACGTCCATGCTGAAGCTGAACATCTCGTGGAAGAGGTCGTGCACCGCGGGGCGCAGCAGCGCCAGCGCCAGCCGGTGCCCGCCGATGTCTTCCGGCGTCACCACGCGGTCGGCGCCGGCGCGCCGCAGCTTGGACTCGCTGGTGTCGCTGTTGGCGCGGGAGACGACGAGGAGCTTGGGGTTGAGGAGGCGGGCGGTGAGCACGGCGAGCACGTTGTTGGCGTCGGAGTCCAGGGCCGCCACCAGGCCGCGGGCCCGCTCCACGCCCGCCCTCTCCAGCACCCCGTCCTGCGTGGCGTCGCCGATGACGTGCGGAATCCCCTCGGCCAGGAGCCGCTCCTCGAACTCCGCCTTCTCGTCGATCACCACGAACGGCTCGCCGCGCGCCATCAGGTCGCGCACGATGCGCGTGCCCAGGCGCCCGTACCCGCACACCACGAAGTGCTCCTTCAGGTGCTTGATGCGGTGCACCATCTTGCGTCTCTCCACGGTCACCCAGTAGGTCTGGCCCAGCATCACCTCGATGGCGTTGCCGGCCGCCCACGCGCCCACGCCCACGCCCACCACGATCAGCGCGATGGTAAAGAGCCGCCCTCCCTGCGAGAGCGGCTCCGTCTCGCCGAAGCCGACCGTGGCCACGGTGATCACCGTCATGTACAGCGCGTCCACCCACCCCATCCCCTCGTGGAAGCGGTAGAACAGGGTGGCGCCCGCGATCAGCAGCCCGAGCACGCCGAGCGCGATCTGCAGCCTGTGCAGCGGGTGCTGCGCCGCCGCGCTCACGCGGTAGCGCAGCGACGCCTTGCGCGGTGTACGCCTGCGCTCGTTGGGGTAGGAGCCGCGTCGCGCCACCGGCTTCTCTCTGTGCCTCTGTGTCTCTGTGTGAGGCCCGCTGTTTACGCGAAGCCGCGGCTTGCGGCGACGGCGGCCCGGTATCGCTCCACCTGCCGGTCCACCTCGGCCGCGCTCCAGCCGATCCCCGGCTCGGCGGCCATGCGCTCCGCCACCTCGCGGGCCACGTCCAGCCCGCCGTCGCGCGCCTCGTAGAAGATGTGCATCCGCCTCACCAGGAGGTCTTCCAGGGTCAGCGTCATCTCGTTGCGCACGGCCCAGGCGATCTCGGCACGCAGGTAGGGGAGGGAAGGGACGAGGCGGGTGCCCAGCGCGGGGTCGCGGCGGATCTCGGCGAGCACGGCGGCGGCCTCGTCGCCGTAGTAGCGGGCGAGGTGGATGGCGGCGGCTTCGTCCAGCCCCACCCCGGCGGCGGCGGAGCGCACGCCGGCGGCGAAGTCGTCCCATGGCCCGTGTGGCGCCGCGGGGAGGGGGAGGTCCGCGGTGCCCGAGGCGGCGCTCACCACACCGTGGCGCTCGAACAGGAGCTCGGCGGCGGCGTCGGCGGCTTCGGCGGCCATCACACGGTAGGTGGTCAGCTTGCCGCCCGCCACGTTCAGGAGCCCCGTGCGGTCGGTCCAGATCTCGTGCTCGCGCGAGGTGGCGCTCTCGCTGCGGCCGCCCTCCGTGTCCGGCGGGGCCAGGAGCGGGCGCAGCCCCGCCCAGGTGCTCACCACGTCCTCGCCGGTCAGCCGGGCGGCGGGGAAGATGGAGTTGGCGGAGTCCAGCAGGTAGCGCACGTCCGCCTCGTCGGCGCGCACGTCGTCCGGGGCGCCGTGGTAGTCCGTGTCCGTGGTGCCCACGTAGCTGAAGTCGCCCCAGGGGAGCACGAACATCACCCGGCCGTCCACGGGGGAGCGGAAGGTGATGGCGTTGCGGTTCTGGAGGCGCTCGCGCGGCACCATGATGTGCACGCCCTTGGTGGGGCGCAGGCGCGGCTTCGCGCGCGGGTCGGCCAGGCGGCGCACCACGTCGCTCCACGGGCCGGTGGCGTTCAGGATCACGCGCGCCCTCACCTCGGCCACGGCGCCGCCCAGCCGGTCCTGCACCCGCGCACCCGTCACCCACGCGCCGTCGCGCATGAAGCCGACGACGGCGGCGTGCGGCACCACGGCGGCGCCGGCCTCGTGGGCGCCGCGCGCGTTGGCCAGCGACAGGCGTGCGTCGTCCACCGACGCGTCGTAGTACAGCGCCGCGCCCACCACGTCGTCGGTGCGCAGCGCGGGCTCGGCCTCCGCCACCGCCTTGCGCGAGAGCATGCGGTGGCGCGCGATGTTGCGGAACAGGGAGAGGCCGTCGTACAGCCACATCCCCGCCTGCAGCTTGCGCCGGCCGACGGGGCCCCGGCGGAACACGGGGAAGAGGAAGGGGAGGGGATGGACCAGGTGCGGGGCCAGCGCCAGGAGGCGCCTCCGCTCGGCGCTGGCCTCGAACACCAAGCGGAAGTCGAGCGTTTCCAGGTAGCGCAGCCCGCCGTGGATCAGGCGCGACGAGCGGCTGCTGGTGCCGTGGGCCAGGTCGCCCGCCTCCACCAGCGCCACGCGCAGCCCGCGCCCGGCGGCGTCGCGCGCCACCCCCGCGCCCGTGATCCCGCCGCCGATCACCAGCAGGTCCCACGTCTCGCCGGAGAGCGCCTTCCAGTGCCCCGCGCGCGCCGCGGCGGAGAAGGGGGTCACGCCGGCTCCGCGACGTCCTTGAACCCCAGCGCCCGCAGCAGCGAGACGAAGGAGGCGTCGGTGTGGCTCAGCACGAACACGCCCTCGAAGGTGGAGTCCAGGAAGGTGAAGTCGGTCTCGATCAGCAGCCCGTCCACCGCCGCACGCCCCACCGTCTCGCGGTCGCCGGCCGCGAGGACGGGAGTGCCGATCATCACGCCGCGGTTGAGAAAGGTGCCGAGCACGCCCACGTAGGCGGCGCACACGATGTTCCCCATCTCGTTGAGCGCCGACTGCTCCAGCGCGCCGATCTCGGTGTGGCGCGAGGGGTCGCGCCTCATCATCAGCGCCACCATGCGCAGCGCCGTCTCCTTGGCCAGGATCAGCGACGCCTCCTCGCCCCCCGATTCCGTTACGCCCACGATGGGCACGGTGATCAGCACGAGCTCCCCCACGCCGGGGAGCGAGTCCACCGTCGCCGGCCCGGCCACCCACTGGATGCGGGGGACGGAGATCATCACCCGCAGCCCGGTGAGCTGCGACAGGTTGGTGGCGGCGTGCCCCGCGCCGATGTTCACGACCTCGCGAATCGCGTCGAGCTGCTGGGGCGTAACCGGAAGGTTGTCGGCGTTCATACGGGTGTGTAGAAGATTGGGCTCACACAGAGGCACGGAGAGGGGACTAGAGTCTCGGTACCGTCACTCCCACCTGGCCCTGGTACTTGCCCTTGCGGTCCGCGTAGCTGACCTCGCACGGCTCGTCGGACTCGAAGAAGATCACCTGCGCGATCCCCTCGTTGGCGTAGATGCGCGCGGGGAGGGGCGTGGTGTTGGAGATCTCCAGCGTCACGAAGCCTTCCCACTCCGGCTCGAACGGGGTGACGTTGGTGATGATGCCGCAGTTCCGGACGAAGACACCCGCGGCAAGCGCGAAGTTGCCAGCCTCGGGAACCGTGAGGCAGTAGACGTCGTGGTCGCCGGCGAGCTCCTTCACCGACACGACCTTGTGGTTCAGGGGCGTTTCCGCGACCGGCCGCCGCCCGGGCCGGCCGTGCACCTGCGCCACGACGTCGGGGAAGCGGCGGAAGACCGAGCGGTCACAGTCCAGCAGGCGTGCGGCGCCGCGGATGGAGCCGGTCTCCTGCAGGGCCGCACGCACTGCCTCTTCGGTGATCTCAGCCCGTAGCCTGATCCCGCGAGCGACCTCGCGCTGCTTGTCGCGGCGCTCTGCGGAGGCGCGCTCCCAGACCTCGCGAGACCGGTCACCCTGCGCGGCCCGGTTTTCCGGATCGGCGAAGAACGCGCGCATCGCGGCGGACTGATGCTCCTTTCGCTCCGGCGTCCAGTTCTCCAGGTGGCGCTCCACGAGCCGCCGCCGGGCGTCCGCGTACACTTCTTCGCTCCAGAAGCGGCGGGCCCGCTCGCTCTGGACGTGCGAGAAGTGCTCGCGCCATTCGAGGTCCTCAGCGCGGCGTGCCAGCGACTCGCGGATCGCCGCCCCGTGCTCGGCCGGGTCGAAATCCTCGCCGTACGTCTCCGAGTTGTGCAGCCGAATGTGTGCGGCCGCATCCATCCGCTCGATGTTCCACGGCATGTTGTTGCGCCGGTCCCCGTCGCGGTGGTGACGGTGCGTGCCGGGAACAGCCTCGTAGACACCGTTCCGCAGGTTCCATTCGTCGGCGAGGCGGTGAGTGAGGTCGATGTGGCCGTTGATCGGCTGGTAGACCGACTCGTAGCCCCGCACGAGCTGACGGTAGAGCGGCATCAGCGAGTCGCCGGGACGCAGGTCGCCCGCCTGGGCGTGCCGGCCGTCTCGCAGGATGAACTCGTGATCGGGCGTGCACCGGATCGGCTCGCCGTTGTCCAGCACCACTTCCAGGAGGGAATCCCGGCCGATGAGGCGCGGCGCCTCCAGCAGCGCAACCATGATGCGCCCGTATGGGCCCATCGCGTAGCCCCAGAGCATCTCCCCGTCTTCCGACCGACGCGCCATCTCCTCGAGCGTGGCCGCGGTTCCATCCGCCAGCGCGACGCGCGTGTCCCCGCTGAAGCAGCGCGCGTACGTGCTCTTCCCCACGCAGAGGGTCAGCACGTTGCGTGGGATGCGGAAGTACTCCACCGAGCGGGCGAGGGCGAACGAGTTGGGGGGGACGATGCACACGTCGCCCTCGAAGTTCACGAACGAGCGGTCGTCGAAGTTCTTGGGATCGACGATGGCGTTGTTGACGTTGGTGAAGATCTTGAACTCGCGCGCCACGCGCATGTCGTAGCCGTACGAAGAGACGCCGTACGAGATGGTTCCCTTGCGGACCTGCGCGTCCTCGAATGGCTCGATCATCGCGTGCTCGCGGGCCATCTGGCGGATCCAGCGATCAGATTTGAGGCTCATCGGGCGCGTGTGCCGGGTGGGGAACCGATGTTGCGTCCGCGGAGCCCCGAACAACATCCGAAATTGGGGGTATCGCAGGCTCCGCCGGAAGGGCGTGGACAGGGGCGGCAAGCTAGGCCGCCGCCCCCCCGCGCGGCAAGGGGGAAAACGGCCCGCCTTCGCTTGACCGTGGCGCGGCGCCGCCGTACATTGGCGCGGCTCCACACAAGTGAAGGATTTCACAAACTACCGCCCCACGAGGCGCACGCCGATATGCTTCGCTCGTACCTTCCCGCCCTGGTCATGCTGGTGCTTTCGGTGGCACAGGCGATCGGCATGGTCATCCTCTCCACGGTGCTGAGCCCCGGGGGGAAGACCAAGGTGAAGTCCGCGCCATACGAGAGCGGGATGGACCCGCTGGGCGGCACGCGCGAGCGCTTTTCGGTGAAGTTCTACGTGGTGGCGATCCTGTTCATCGTGTTCGACGTTGAAACCGTCTTTCTCCTCCCCTGGGCCGTGTCGATGAGGCCGCTGGGGTGGGGGGGCTTCGCCTCGGCGATGATCTTCATCTTCATCCTGACGGTGGGGCTCGTTTACGAGTGGAAGAAGGGAGCGCTGGAATGGGACTGAACGAGAATACCAATCCGCTGCCCATCGTGAAGCCGGCGGACGCGGTGCAGCCGGCCCCCGAGGGGGGGATCTTTTCCGGCTCGCCGTCGTTCCTCACCACCCGGCTTGACACGGTGGTGAACTGGGCGCGCGAGAACTCCATCTGGCCGATGCCGTTCGGCACGGCGTGCTGCGCCATCGAGATGATGGCCACGGCGGCCACGCGCTACGACCTGGCCCGCTTCGGCATGGAGCGGATGAGCTTTTCGCCCCGGCAGGCGGACCTGCTGATCTGCGCGGGGCGGGTTTCGTACAAGATGGCGCCGGTGCTCCGCAAGATCTGGGAGCAGATGCCCAGCCCCAAGTGGGCCATCTCCATGGGGGCCTGCGCCTCCACGGGCGGCGTGTTCGACGTGTACAGCATGGTGCAGGGGATCGACACCATCATCCCGGTGGACGTGTACGTCCCCGGCTGCCCGCCGCGGCCCGAGGGGCTGATGTATGGCATCCTGATGATCCAGGAGAAGATCCGCCAGTCGTCGCCCACGTCGCAGGACCAGTGGAACGCGGTGGACCAGCTCCCCGAGGGCGCCAGCTACCTCCCGGACCAGGTGGTGAACAACCTCACCGTGCAGTTCGGCAACTCCACCAACCAGAACCGCCCCGGCGGCCTGATGTCCACGGGCGCGGTGGTGCGGGTGCAGGACCGAAGGCCATAAACTGCGAGTGCTAGGTCCTAAGTCCTACGTGCTGAACAGCGGTTCGCACCCAGGACTTAGGACTCAGGACTTAGGACTTCAGGACTATGACCCAGAACGACGCATTCAAGAAGGGCCTCGAAGGGCTGGACTCCGGGCCGCGCCCGTCGGACGCCGGCGACGCGGGGGCGCCCCCGCAGGCCGGCGACCTTCCGCCGCACCCGTCGGTGGACGCGCTGCGCGAGCGCTTCGGCGACGCGGTGCTGCGCCACGAGCTGGTGAGCGGCGACGAGCACATCGTGTACGTGCTCCCGGACCGCAGCCTGGAGATCCTCCAGTTCCTGCGCGACGAGCCGGGGCACCGCTACGACTTCCTGCAGGACCTCACCGCCGTCGATTACGGCGGCGGGAGGATGCTGCAGGTGGTCTACCAGCTCTGGTCCATCGAGAACAAGCTGAACCTGCGCGTGAAGGCCGAGCTGCCGCTGGACGGGCTGGAGATCCAGTCGGTCTACCACCTGTGGCGCGCGGCCGACTGGCTGGAGCGCGAGGTGTACGACATGTTCGGCATCGTCTTCCACGGGCACCCGGACCTGCGGCGCATCCTGATGCCGTACAACTACGCCGAGGGGCACCCGCTGCGGAAGGACTTCCCGCTGCGCGGGCGCTTCACCCGGGCCGAGCAGACGCGGCGCGCGCTAAGCCTGCGCACCGAAGACCACTACTCGCCGGCGGAGCTGGAGATCGCACACGTACTGGGCCAGTCGGTGCCCGACCCGTTCAGCCCGGCCGAGACCAACTCCGGGCAGACCCAGTTCGGCGGCATGGGAGGAGGAGGCTGATGTCGAGCAAGCTGCGCAGAGTCATCTACAACGTCACCCGCAACCCCGAGCTTTCGGCCGGGGGCTCGCTCGTTCACGCCCCCATCGTGCCCACGGCGGGCGGCGAGGCGCGTGTGGACGAGGACATCGCGGGCGAGCACATGCTCATCAACATCGGGCCCCAGCACCCCGCCACGCACGGCGTGCTCCGCCTGGTGCTGGAGCTGGACGGCGAGACCGTGGTGCGCTGCATCCCGCACATCGGCTACCTCCACTCGTCGTTCGAGAAGCTGGGCGAGTACCGGGACTGGAACCAGGTGATCCCGCTCACCGACCGCATGGACTACCTGGCGCCGCTGATCTACAACTGCGCCTACGCCATGTCCGTCGAGAAGCTGATGGGCGTGGAGGTGACCGAGCGGTGCAAGGTGGTGCGGCTCATCTGCATGGAGCTGGACCGCATCTTCAGCCACCTGCTGTGGCTGGGCACCACGGCCATCGACCTGGGCGCCTTCACGGTCTTCCTGTACACCTTCCAGCAGCGCGAGCTGATCTACGACCTTCACGAGTCGCTGACGGGCGCGCGGATCACCACCTCGTCCACCCGCATCGGGGGGATGATGGCGGACCTGCCGGCCGGGTGGATCGACCAGCTCAACAGGTGGATCGAAGGGTTCCTCCCCGTGCTGGACGAGGTGGACACCCTGCTCACCAACAACGGCATCTGGATCGGGCGCACGCAGGGCGTGGGCTCCATCTCGGCCGCGGACGCGGTCAACTGGGGGCTCTCGGGCCCCAACCTGCGCGCCTCGGGCGTTTCGTACGACGTGCGCAAGGACCGTCCTTACTACGACATCGACACGTACGACTTCGACGTGCCGGTGGGCGAGCACGGCGACATCTACGACCGCTACCTGTGCCGCATGGAGGAGATGAGGCAGAGCATCCGCCTCCTCCGCCAGATGATCCACCGCCTCCCGGGCGGCCCCATCAACGTCGACGACCCCCGCGTCATCCTGCCGCCCAAGACGGCGGCGATGAACGACATGGAGTCGATGATCCACCACTTCAAGCTGGTGATGGAGGGCGTGCGCGCCCCGGTGGGCGAGTCGTGGTTCTCGGTGGAGTCGTCCAAGGGCGAGCTGGGGATGTACGTGGTCTCGGACGGGGGGAGCAAGCCGGTGCGCTGGCGCGTGCGCGGCCCGTCGTTCATCAACATCGCGGCGCTTCCGCACATGATCGAGGGGGCGCTGCTCTCCGACGTGATCGCGGTGAACGCGTCGCTGGACATCGTGCTGGGAGAGATCGACCGATGACGCAGCATGGAGGAAAGCTGGACTCTCCCCCCTCGTCGTGGCCGAGCGCCCAGCAGAACCCGGGCTTCGCGGGCGACACGGGCGAGTTCCCGGGGCTCACGGCGGACGACGTGCGCGGCATCAGCTACGTGGGCACGCGCCCGGAGCACGGCGGCCACCCGTCCGTGGCCGGCACCATGCCCTACCAGGTGCCGCCCAAGCAGCCCGAGGGCCCCATCTTCACCGGCGAGTACGAGGAGCGCCTGCTCAAGGTGCTCACCCGCTACCCGGACCGGCAGGCGGCGCTCCTCCCCGCGCTTCACCTGGCGCAGGAGCTCCGCGGCCACCTCTCGCCCGAGTCCATGGACGAGGTGGCCGAGCGGCTTCAGCTCGCGCCGGCGTACGTGCGGGGCGTGGCCTCGTTCTACACCATGTACAACCTGGGCCCGGTCGGTAAGTACCTCGTGCAGGTGTGCACCAACATCTCGTGCAACCTGTGCGGCGGCGACGCCGTGCTCGAGGCTTTCCTGGAGCACACGGGCACCGAGATGGGCGAGATCAGCCCCGACGGCCGCTTCACGGTGATCGAGGCCGAGTGCCTGGGCGCCTGCGGCTTCCCGACGGCCGTGCAGATCAACGAGCGCTTCTATGAAAATATCCGTCCGGAGGAAGTGCCGGCGGTTCTGGAAGCACTGAAGTAAACCCGGTGCCCGGTGCCTGGTAACGGCAGTGCACCGGCGGGTTGCGGGCGAATAAATTCGCTGCAACAACCACACGAAGTCCGCCTGCGCGGACTGGGCCTTCGGCCCGAACAGAAGACCTGTAGTCCCCGCAGGGGGACTTCGTGCAGTTGTTGCAGCGAATTTATTCGCCCGGCAGGGCACCCGGCACGGAAAACTGGGCACCAGGCACTGGGCCCTGGGCACTACGCACCTGAATCAGCCGACGAGCTGAAACCATGGCTTATCCATACAGGCACCCGAGCGAGGTGCAGGTTCTCTCCAAGTACTTCGGCGATCCGGAAGCGCGGACGCTGAAGGGGTGGGAGGCCCGCGGCGGCTACCAGGCGCTCCGCAAGGCGCTGGGGATGTCGCCGGCCGAGATCGTGAACGAGGTGAAGGCGAGCGGGCTCCGCGGGCGCGGCGGCGCGGGCTTCCCGACGGGCGTGAAGTGGAGCTTCATGCCCCAGAAGTCGGACAAGCCCCACTACCTGCTCTGCAACGCCGACGAGAGCGAGCCCGGCACCTTCAAGGACCGCGAGCTCATCCGCTGGACGCCGCACGCGCTGGTGGAAGGGTGCCTGATCGGCGCCTACGCCATCCGCGCGGAGCACGCGTACATCTACATCCGCGGCGAGTTCTTTGAGCCCGCCCAGATCCTGGCGCGCGCCATCGAAGAGGCGTACGCAGCCGGGTACGCCGGCAAGAACGTGATGGGGTCGGGGATCGACCTGGACATCACCCTGCACATCGGCGCCGGCGCGTACATCTGCGGCGAAGAGACGGGGCTGATGAACTCGCTGGAGGGGCGCCGCGGCGAGCCGCGCATCAAGCCGCCCTTCCCGGCCATCAGCGGCGCGTTCGGCAAGCCCTCCGCCATCAACAACGTGGAGACGCTGATCGCCGCCGCGCACATCGTTACCAACGGCGCCGACTGGTACAAGCAGTGGGGCACCGAGAAGAGCACGGGCACCAAGCTGTTCTGCGTGAGCGGGCACGTGAAGCGCCCCGGCAACTACGAGGTGCCGCTGGGCTTCAACTTCCGCGAGTTCATCTACGACATGTGCGGCGGCACGGCCAGCGGGCGGCCCATCAAGGCGGTGATCCCCGGCGGCTCGTCCGTCCCCATGCTCACGGCGGACGAGCTGGACATCGGGATGGACTACGAGGCCATGGCCGCGGCGGGAACCATGCTGGGGTGCGGCTCCGTGATCATCATGGACGATACCACCAGCATCGTGAAGCAGGTGCGGCGCATGGTGGACTTCTACGCCCACGAGAGCTGCGGGCAGTGCACGCCCTGCCGCGAGGGCACCGCGTGGGCCGCCAAGATCCTGCGCCGCATCGAGAACGGGCGCGGCTCGCAGGAAGACATCGACACGCTGCTGCAGATCTCGGACAACATGTCCGGGAAGACCATCTGCGTGCTCTCGGACGCCGCGGCGGCGCCCATCGTTTCGTCGATCGAGAAGTTCCGGGGCGAGTACCTGGAGATGATGAACGCGGGCGCCGGTGTTCCGGTCGCCTCCGCCATCGCCCTCTGAGTCAAGGAAGAAGCGGTCATGGCTGACGCCACGCCGAAGGCAAGCCCGGAGATGGTGCGCTGCACCATCGACGGAATGGAGCTGGAGGTTCCCAAGGGAACCCGCATCCTGGACGCCGCCGCCATGGCCGGCGTGGACGTCCCGCACTACTGCTACCACCCAGGGCTCTCGGCCCCGGCGCAGTGCCGCATGTGCCTGGTGGAGGTGGAGAAGGCGCCCAAGCTGCAGCCGAGCTGCACCGCGACGGTGGCCGACGGCAACGTCATCCACACCCAGAGCGAGAAGGCGCTGCAGGCCCGCACGGGCGTGCTGGAGTTCTACCTGGTCAACCACCCGCTGGACTGCCCGGTGTGCGACCAGAGCGGCGAGTGCAAGCTGCAGGACTACGTGGCGCAGGAGGGCCGCGCCATGGGCCGCCTCAAGGAGCCCAAGCGCGTGCAGGGGCGCGACGACTTCGGCGGCGACGTGCTCTTCCACGCGGACCGCTGCGTGATGTGCACCCGCTGCGTGAGGTTCATGCGCGAGGTGGCGCAGGACGAGCGGCTGGCCGTGGTGCAGCGCGGGCACCGCAACGTCATCGACACCTTCTTCGACGAGGGTCTCGAGGGCAACATCTGGGCGGACAACATCGTGGACCTGTGCCCGGTGGGCGCGCTCGTCTCCAAGGACTTCCTGCACAAGGCGCGCGCCTGGGACCTGGACCGCTCGCCGTCCATCTGCCCCAACTGCACGCAGGGGTGCAACGTGCGCCTGGAGACGCGCGACAACGCCGTCATGCGCATCAAGCCGCGCCCCAACGAGGCGGTGAACTCGCACTGGATGTGCGACTTCGGCCGGCTCAACTACGAGTGGATCAACCGCGAGGGCCGCATCGAGGCCCCGCTGGTGCGCGACGGCGACCGCATGCTGGGCGTATCCTGGGCCGACGCGCTCACCCGCCTGGCCGGCGCCCTGCGCGACGTGCCGGTGCGCGACGCGCGCGCCGTGGTATCTCCCTTCGTGGCCAACGAGGACGCCGGCGCCCTGCGCCGCGTGATGGAGGTTACGGGCGGCGGCACGGGCGTGTACCGCTGCGAGACGGGTGAAGAGGTGGTGCTCCCCGGCTTCCCCACGCTGGCGCTGCGCAACGACCGCGCTGCCAACGTGCACGGGGTGGAGCTGTTCGGCTTCACCCGCACGGGCGGCGCGGACGGCGCGGGCGGCATCGAGGAAGCGGCCGCCCACCGCGGCGTGCTCTTCGTGCTGGGCGACGAGCTCGCCGACGCCCCCGCCGACTTCGGCGCGAACGCGGCGCTCTACGTGTACGTGGGCCACTTCGCCAGCCCGGCGGCGCGCAACGCCCACTTCATCCTCCCGGCGACGACGTTCGCGGAGATGGAGGGGACGTTCACCAACATCCAGCGCCGCGTGCAGCGCTTCTGGCCGGCCATCCAGGCGCCGGGGATGGCGCGCCCGGCGTGGCAGATCCTGGGCGTGCTGCTGGCCGGCATCAGCGACGCCGCCCCCGTGGGCACCGCCGCCGACGCCTTCCAGGCGCTCGCGCAGGTGCGCCCGGAGTTCGGCGGGCTGGACTACGCGGGCCTGGCGCAGGGCGGCGCGGTGCTGCCGAGCTTCGCGGAAAGAGAAAGTGCGTGAGTGCGTGGGTGCGTGAGTGCGTTTGAACCGCGGTTAAGCGCACTTACGCACTAACGCACTCACGCACTCGGTTCGATACTAGGAATTACGCTCATACCCGGCCACCCATGCAGAACGTTTCGCAGCTACAGCCGCTTTCCGACAACGGCTTCCTCATCGCCTCGATCGTCCGGGTGCTCCTGGTGTTCGTGGCGCTGCTGGGGATCGTGGCGTACCTCACGCTCCTGGAGCGCAAGGTGAGCGCGTGGATGCAGGACCGCGTGGGGCCCAACCGCGTGGGGCGCGGCGGGTTCGGGCAGCCGATCGCCGACGGGATCAAGAACATCCTGAAGGAGGAGACCAACCCGGCCGAGGCCAACGGGGTCTTCTTCACGCTGGCGCCCATGCTCTCCATCATCCCCGCGATGGTCACCTTCGCGGTGATCCCCTTCGCTTCGCCGCTACGCCTCGGCAACACCGTGATCCCCATGGTGGTGGCGGACCTGCCGGTGGGGATCCTCTTCCTCCTGGCCTTCTCGTCCTTGGGCGTGTACGGGATCGTGATCGCCGGGTGGGCCAGCTACAACAAGTACGCGCTGCTGGGCGGCCTCCGCGCCGGCGCGCAGATGATCTCGTACGAGATCGCGCTGGGGCTGTCGCTGATGTCCATCTTCTTCGTGGTGGGGAACGTGACCCTCCCGGAGATCGTGTACCGGCAGCAGGAGATGAACCTCTGGTTCGCCGTCCCCTTCTCGGTCTCGTTCCTCTTCTTCTGGATCGCGTCGTTCGCCGAGACCAACCGTCTCCCGTTCGACCTGCCGGAGGCCGAGTCCGAGCTGGTGACCGGGTACCACACCGAGTACTCGTCGATGAAGTTCTCCATGTTCTTCATCTCCGAGTACGCGCACGTGCTCACCGTGTCCGCGCTGATGGCCACGCTGTTCCTGGGCGGGTGGGACATCCCGGGGTGGGGCCGCGACGACATGCTGGGCTTCAACGCGCAGGGGCAGTGGGTGGGAGAGCGGCCGGAGTGGTGGCTCACCCTTCTGACCCTCGGGTTCTTTGGGGCGAAGACCTTCTTCTTCATCATGGTCTTCATGATCGTGCGCTGGACGGTGCCGCGCTTCCGCTACGACCAGGTGATGGACCTGGGGTGGAAGATCATGCTCCCCGCCGCGCTCACGGCCGTGGTGGTGACTGCCGCCACCGTGCTGGCGCTGGACTCGTTCGGCGTGCGGGTGACGGACCTGGCGCTCGGCTTCCTCCCCACGTACGGGCTGGTGCTGGCGGCGGTGAACGCGGTGATGCTGGCCGCCGTGATCTGGGTGATGGACAAGGGGCACGTGCTCGCCGGCACCGGCGCGATGGAAGCGAAGCGGGCGCACGCCCAGGAGCTGGCCCGGCGCCGCACCGCGCGGCGTCCCGTGGCGGTGGGCGGCGCGACACAACCGTAAGGAGCTGCACCCAATGGCTGCTAAGGTAGTTGTGATGCGGCGCCCGGAGCGCAAGTCGAGCTACATCCGGGCGTCGCTGAAGGGAATGGCGCTCACCTTCCGGCACCTCGCCAAGTCGGCGGGCGACCGGAGCGACGTGACGATCCAGTACCCGGACGTGAAGAAGCCCCTGTCGCCGCGCTGGCGCGGGACGCACGTGATGGAGACGCACGAGGACGGCCGCGCCAAGTGCGTGGCGTGCGGCCTGTGCCCCACCATCTGCCCGGCCAACTGCATCACGCTGGTGCCGGGCGAAGACGACCAGGGGAACCGCTTCCCCATCGTCTACGAGATCGACGAGTTCCGCTGCATCTTCTGCGGCATGTGCCAGGAGGTGTGCCCCGTGGAGGCGATCCACGTGGGCAACCACTACGAGAACGCCGAGTACACGCGCAGCAACTTCGTGTACGACCTGGACCGCCTGCAGAAGCAGACGCACCCGGCCACGCTGCTCTGGGACCCGTCGGACCCGGCAGGGGAATGAAAAAGTGCGTGAGTGCGTTAGTGCGTCAGTGCGTGAGTGAACCGCGGCTGCTGACACACTTGGCGCACTGATCCACCAAAACGCACTCACGCACTAACGCACTCACGCACTTCGGTCATGGCAACCCAGATCCTCTTCTTCTTCTTCGCGGCGTGCGCGGGCGGGTCGGCGCTGGCGATGGTGACGCGCAAGAACCCCGTGTCCAGCGCCGTGTGGCTGATCGGGACCTTCTTCTCGGTCGCGGCCATCTACACGCTGCTCGGCGCCTACTTCATCGGGATCATCCAGATCCTGGTGTACGCGGGCGCCATCATGGTGCTCTTCCTCTTCGTTCTGATGCTGCTGAACCTGGGGAACGACTACGTGGTGGACTTCCGCGCCGTGCCCTGGCAGGCGGCCGGGGTGGTGGCGGGGCTGGGGGTGTTCGGCATCCTCACCAGCGCCTTTGTGCGCGAGTACAACCCGCCTCTGGGCAACCAGGCGGGCCGCGCCGCGCTGGACAACGCGCAGGCCATGCACGGCACCGTGGGGCTCATCGGCATGCCGCTGTACCAGGACTTCATGGTGCCGCTGCAGGCCACGGCCATTCTCCTGCTGATCGCGTGCGTGGGGGCTGTGGTCCTCGCCAAGCGCAAGGTTTAGATGAAGTGCGTGAGTGCGTTAGTGCGTAAGTGCGCCGACGGCAGCGGGCTGCCGACGCGCCAGGCGCACGGACACACCCTACGCACTCACGCACTAACGCACTCACGCACTCCGGTCTAGGTCATGTCCGACATTCCCGTCGAGTATCCGCTCATCCTCAGCGCCCTCCTCTTCTCCATAGGGGTGGCCGGGGTGATCGTGCGGCGCAACGTCATCGTTCTCTTCATGTGCGTGGAGCTGATGCTCAACGCCGTGAACCTGGCGTTCGTGGCCCTCTCTCCGTTCGCCGGGGTGCAGGGCCAGGTGTTCGTCTTCTTTGTGATCGCCGTGGCGGCCGCCGAGGCCGCGGTCGGGCTGGCGATCGTCATCGCCGCCTTCCGCCACCGGGAGTCGGTGGACGTCAAGAACTTCAGCCTGCTCCGGTGGTAAGCGTCCCGTGACGATCCTCCAAGAGGCCGCGCACGCGGCAACGCAGGCAGGGCACGGAGCCGAGGGCGCGCATGGCGCGGCCTTCCACCCCGTCCTTCCCTGGCTGATCCTGGCGCTCCCGCTGCTCGGGTTCGTGATCAACGGCGCCCTGGCCGTGATGGCCGCGCGCCGCGGTCTCCCCAAGCTCCCCCCCGTGGGCGACCCGTACTGGGACTCGCACGGGCACGACGAGCACGCCCACGCCCCCGCCCGCCAGCCCGCGCTGGCCATGGCCGGCGCGCCGAGCGAGCAGGAGGGGATGGACCACGGCACGCGCCCCAACCCCGTGGACGCCGCCCACGACGTGCACCCGCACGGGCACGACGCCCACGGGCATGACGCGCACGGGCACGACGCGCACGACGACCACGGGCATGCGCACGGGCCCAAGCCGGCGACGCACGTCCTGCCCAGCTTCATCGCGCCGGGGGTGATGATCGCCGCGTTCGCCGTGGCGGTGATGAACCTCCTGGCGATGCGGGGCGCCACCTCGTTCGAGCCGAGCACGCTCTTTAGCTGGATGCCGGTGGGCGAGCTGCAGATCGACGCGGCGCTGCTGCTGGACCCGCTCTCCATCGTGATGACGCTGATCATCACGGGCGTGGGGTCGCTGATCCACATCTTCTCCGTCGGCTACATGAAGGAGGACCCCGGGTACCCGCGCTACATGGCGTACCTGAACCTCTTTGTGTTCTTCATGCTGATCCTGGTGCTGGGCTCCTCGTACCCGCTCATGTTCGTGGGCTGGGAAGGGGTGGGGCTCGCGTCGTACCTGCTGATCGGCTTCTGGTTCAAGGAGAGCGCGAACGCGGACGCGGGGAAGAAGGCGTTCATCGCCAACCGCGTGGGCGACTTCGGCTTCCTGATGGCGATGTTCCTGCTGTTCGCGCACCTGGGCACGCTCAACTTCCACGAGGTCACCGCGGCCGCGCCGGAGCTCCCGTACGCGGGCGCCGTCGTCACGCTCATCTGCCTCTTCTTCTTTCTGGGAGCCACGGGCAAGAGCGCGCAGATCCCGCTCTACGTGTGGCTGCCGGACGCCATGGCCGGCCCCACGCCGGTCTCGGCGCTGATCCACGCCGCCACCATGGTTACGGCGGGCGTGTACCTTGTGGTGCGCTCATCGGTGCTGTTTGCGCTGGCTCCCCATGCGTCGCTGGTGGTAGCCATCGTGGGCGCGCTCACGGCGATCTTTGCGGCCTCCATCGGCCTCAAGCAGTGGGACATCAAGAAGGTCCTCGCGTACTCCACCGTGTCGCAGCTCGGCTTCATGTTCGCGGCGGTCGGGATGGGCGCGTACACGGCCGGCGTGTTCCACCTGATGACCCACGCCTTCTTCAAGGCGTGCCTCTTCCTGGGCTCGGGCGCCGTCATCCACTCGATGCACGCCGCGCTTCACCACACGCACAACCCGGCCGACGCGCAGGACATGCGCAACATGGGCGGGCTGCGGAAGTATCTTCCGATCACGTTCATCACCATGGGGATCGCCACGCTGGCCATCGCCGGCGTGCCGCCCTTCGCGGGCTTCTTCTCCAAGGACGAGATCATCGGCGCGGCGCTGCTGGGCGCGGAGGGGGCAAACCCCATCGGCCTGCACAACGTCTCGCTCCTCCGCGTCGATGGAAACGTGTGGCTGGGGCTGATCTGGGGCACGCTCTCCCTCGCCGCGCTGATGACGGCCTTCTACATGGGCCGCATGATGATCTACACCTTCTTCGGGCGCTTCCGCGGCGGCGCCCAGGAAGAGCGGCACCTTCACGAGGGCGACTGGACGCTCTCGCTCCCGCTCATCGTGCTGGCCACGCTGTCGCTGCTGGGCGGCTTCGTTAACGTGGAGCACGTGCCCATCGTGGGGCTGTTCGACTTCGGGCAGGGAGCGGCGCTTCACCACTGGCTGGAGCCGGTGCTGGAGGGCCAGAAGGAGGTCGCCGCGGCGAACGTGCAGAACGTCGCCGAGGCTCACCACGCGGCGTGGCCCATCCTCCTGGCCATCGCCATCGGCCTGGGCGGGCTGGCGCTCGCGTGGACGCTGCTGGGCAGGAAGGCGCTGGGCAACGCGGACAACCATCCGGCGTACCGCGGCGGGCTGGAGCGTACGCTTTACAACAAGTGGGGGATCGACGAGCTCTACGACCGGTTCGTCCTGGGCCCCATCCGCGCCCTGGCGCGCTTCTTCGCGGGCTTCGACCGGCGCGTGATCGACGGGCTGGTGGACTTCACCGGGCGCACCTCGCAGGCGCTGGGCCTCGCCTTCGGCCGGGTCCAGACGGGCCAGGCCAACACCTACGCTTTCGTGCTCGTCGTGGGCGTGCTCCTTCTCCTCGGCGCTTTCGCCCTCTGACGCACCGGGAACGATGAACTTCTACCAGAGTCACTGGATCCTCACCTTCCTGATCGCCTTCCCCATCCTGGGCGGCCTCGCCGCGTACCTGAGCGGCGAGCGCAACGCCAAGCGGACGGCGCTCGTGGTGGGGCTGATCGAGCTGGCGGTGTCGCTCCCGCTCTTCTTCGCCTTCGAGCCCAACGGCTCGTGCCGCATGAGCGGGATGGAGGGCGGCGTGGCCGGCCCCTTCCGCGCCGCCGTGTCGGTGCCGATGACGCAGTGTGCGGACTACATCTGGTTCCGCGAGTGGGGGATCCACTACCGCATCGGGCTGGACGGGATCTCGCTCTTCATGGTGCTGCTCACGGCCCTCCTCCTCCCGCTGATGGTGCTGGGGTCGTGGACGTACATCCGCGACCGCGAGCGTGGCTTCTACGCCTCGCTGCTGGTGCTCACGGGCGGCGTGGTGGGGGTGTTCGTGTCGCTCGACCTCTTCCTGTTCTACATGTTCTGGGAGATGGTGCTGATCCCCATGTACTTCCTCATCGGGATCTGGGGCGGCAAGGAGCGCATCTACGCGGCGGTCAAGTTCTTCCTGTACACGGCGGTGGGCTCGCTGCTGATGCTGGTGGCGATCCTCTACCTGTTCTGGCGCTTCAACGGGATGACCGGGGGCACCTTCTCCAGCTTCTCGTACTTCGACCTGCTGAAGCTCGAGCTCACGGTGGTGGAGCAGACGATGCTCTTCCTGGCGTTCGCGCTGGCCTTCGCGGTCAAGGTGCCCATCTTCCCCTTCCACACCTGGCTTCCGCACGCGCACGTGCAGGCGCCCACGGCGGGGTCGGTGGTGCTGGCGGGCGTGCTGCTCAAGATGGGGACGTACGGCTTCATCCGCTTCGCCCTCCCGCTCTTCCCGGACGTGTCGGACAGCGCGGGAGTGACGAAGTGGGCCATGATCCTGGGGCTGGTGGGGATCATCTACGCGGCGCTGGTGGCGGCGGTGCAGCCCAACGCCAAGAAGCTGGTGGCGTACACCTCGGTTGCCCACCTGGGCTTCGTGATCCTGGGGATCTTTGCCTTCAACCTGCAGGGGATGCAGGGGGCGCTGCTGGTGATGATCGGCCACGGGCTCTCCACGCCCATGCTGTTCTTCCTGCTGGGGATGCTGTACGAGCGGCGCCACTCGTACGAGATCGCCGACTTCGGCGGGCTCGCGGCCTCGCTCCCCGTGTTCTCCATCATGCTGGTGTTCGCGGCCATGACCACCATCGGCCTGCCGGGCACGAGCGGCTTCGTGAGCGAGTTCCTGGTGCTGCTGGGCACCTTCCAGACGCACCCCATCGCCGCGTTCGTGGGCGGCACGGGGGTGATCTTCGCCGCGTACTACATGCTGCCCATGGTGCAGCGGACGATCTTCAACGCACTGGACCGGCCGGCCAACCGGCACGTGCCCGACCTCAACGCGCGCGAGCTCGCCATCCTCCTGCCGCTGGCCGCGCTGATCCTGTGGCTGGGCGTGTACCCCAAGCCCTTCCTGGACCGCATGCAGCCCAGCGCCCAGCGGGTGCTGGAGCAGGTCACGGAATCGCGCCTCCCCCAGGGCTTCGGCGCCCCGGGTGTCGCCGCCGTCCAACCGTAGGGGAGAAACGCTTTCATGTTCGCTGACCTTTTCCGGGCGCTCGGCCGCCCGGACGTGCTTGACCTGAGCGGCCAGGCGCACTACTTCTGGGCGATGCTGCCGGAGATCGTGCTGGCGCTGGGTGCCATGGGCGTGCTGATGGTGGACGTCTTCCAGAAGGGGAACCGCTCCGAGCCGTCGCGCCCCAACGTGGCCTGGCTCTCCCTGGCCGCGCTGGTGCTCGCCGCCGTGGCCAACCTTGCGCTGGTGGGCGTGAGCGACCGCTCGGCCAACGGGATGGTGGCGGTGGACCACTTCCGGATGATCACCAACTTCATCTACCTGGGCTCGGCGGCGCTCGCCCTCTTCCTCTCCATGGGGTACCTGGACCGGCGCGGCATCAACCGCGGCGAGTTCCACGTGCTGGTGCTGTTCGCCACCGTGGGGATGATGCTGATGGGCGGCGCTCGCGACCTGATGCTGATGTTCGTGGGGCTTGAGGTGATGTCCGTGGCCATCTACGTGCTGGTGGGCTTCGACCGGCTGGATCCGCGCTCGTCCGAGGGCTCGCTCAAGTACTTCCTGCTGGGCGCCTTCTCCAGCGCCTTCTTCCTGTACGGGCTGGCGCTGGTGTGGGGCACGGTGGGCACCACCAACGTGCGCGGCATCTCCGAGGCGGTGCTGGGCGGCGCGGCGCCGTTCGGGCCCATCTTCATGGCGGGGATGGCGCTCACCCTGGTGGGCTTCGCCTTCAAGGTGGCGGCGATGCCCTTCCACATGTGGACTCCGGACGCGTACGACGGCGCCCCCACCCCGGTGACGGCGTTGATGTCCACCGGCGTGAAGGCGGCGGCGTTCGCGGCGTTCATCCGCGTGTTCGTGGTGGGCTTCGGCGGGGCCATCGAGAGCTGGCAGACGGCGGTGGTGATCATCGCCACCCTCACCATGTTCGGCGCCAACCTGATCGCGCTCACCGAGGGGAGCGTCAAGCGCATGCTGGCGTACTCCTCCATCGCGCACGCGGGGTACCTGCTGGTGGCGCTCAGCTCCAGCAGCCCGGCGGGGGTGGCGGCCTTCCTGTTCTACCTGGTGGTCTACACCATCATGACGGCGGGCGCCTTCGGGATGGTGATCGCCAACTCCCGCGAGGACGGCGAGGAGCGGGTGGCGCTGGAAGACTGGGCGGGGTTCGCGTCGCAGAAGCCGTGGATGGCGGCGTTCTTCTCCATCTTCCTGCTGTCGCTGGCGGGCTTCCCGCTCACGGCGGGGTTCCTGGGCAAGCTGTTCATCCTGCGCGCGGCGGTGGAGGCGCGGCTGGCGCCCGTGGCGGTGCTGCTGGTGCTCGCCTCGCTGATCTCGTACTTCTACTACCTGCGCGTGATCGTGGTGATGTACATGCGCCCCGCGCGCTCGGCGGACGACCACCGGCACACCTGGCTTCCCGCGCCCACGCGCTGGGCGGTGGGCGTGGCGGCGGTGCTGGTGATCGGGCTCTTCTTCTTCGGCTCGGCGCCGCTGCGCTGGGCCCACGAGGGCGCGTCCACGCTGTGGGCGCCCTCGGGCACGGCGGTGGTGCCCCCGGCGCAGGTGGGGCCGGTCTCGGTGCTGCGGTAGCGGCTCCGGCGGGCTTCGGAACAGGTTGGAGGCCCGGCGCTTACCGCCGGGCCTCCTGTTTGCAAGGGAACGGAAGACATGGCCGACCAAGACGAGCGGGACCCGAAAGAGAGCCGCAAACGGCGGCGCGAGAGAGGCCTGGAGGCCGCGCGCGAGGAGAAGTCCGGACGCGGGCTGCTGGGGCGTACCGGGCGTGCCGCGGGGCTGACGGCCGCGGCCGCGCTCGCCGCGTACGGCGTGTTCCTGGTGGGGGCCAAGCGCTCCCGCCAGCGCCCCGTAACCGAGCTTCCCAACGCGCTGGGGATGCGCATCGAGTACGTGCCCTGGGGCGACGTGCACTACGCCTTCTACTCGCGCGAGGGCGAGGGGCGGCCGCTGGTGTTCGTCCACTCCATCAACGTGGCGGCCTCCGCGCACGACATGCGCCCCCTGGTGCGTGCCCTGGCGCGCGGCGACCGGCCGATCTTCGTGCTGGAATGGGTCGGCTTCGGCCACAGCGACCGGCCGGAGATCGACTACACGCCGGACGTGATGGAAGACCAGCTCGAGCACTTCCTGGAGCGCGTGGTGAGGCCCGCCGGCGGCGCCGACGTCATCGGCCTCTCGCTGGGCGCCACTTACGCCGCCGAGGTGGCCCGCCGCCGCCCGGACCTGGTGCGCTCGCTGGTGGCGCTGGAGCCCGCCGGCCTGGGCGACGACCCGGGCGAGGTGGGCCGGCTCTGGTCCAAGATGTTCTTTGTGCTCCCCGGCGTGCAGCGCGCCCTGTACGAGCGCCTCACCACCCCCGAGCGCCTCTTCGAGTTCGCCCGCGACCAGCTCTTCACGCCCGACTTCGGGGTGCCGGAGGAGTACGTGGAGTACGGCGCCGAGTCCGCCCGTGTGGAGGGCGCCGCGCGCCCGCTGGACGACTTCGTGAACGGCCGCCTCTTCGTGCGGGACGCGATGGAGACGTACCTGCGCCTCCGCCAGCCCGTGCTGATCGTGCACGGCACCGCGGAGAGCCGCCGCCTCTCCCCCGCGCGCCGCCTCCCGGAGCTGGAAGAGCGCCCCAACGTCACGGTGATGCCCGTCCCCACCGGCCCCCTCCCGCACTGGGAGCGCGCCGCCGAGGTGGCCGAGCGCGTCCGCCGCTTCTACGCGGAGCGGCTGGGGGACGGGGAGACAGTGCCCAGTGCATGAGTGTGGTAGCCGAGCCCCCGGCGCGAGGGGATGAATCCCCCCGCTGGAACGGCGCGAAGCCCGCTGAAGCGGGCTCGGTAGCCGGACCCATGCGAGCCCGCTTCAGCGGGCTTCCCGTAGTCTCAGCCGGGGGATTCATCCCCCGGCGGCTGACACCAAGGAGCAGTTCGATGAAGCTATTCCGTGCCGCCCTGCTGGGTGCCGTGCTCCTCGCCCCCGCGTGCAAGGGCGGGGGAGAGAACGACGAGGCCAACGCGCCCTCCGCCGCGATCGACACCACCAACAACGAGCCGATGGACGGCTCGTCCACGCGGCAGGTGCAGGCGGAGGCCAAGGCGATGACCCCGGAGGAGGCGGCGCGGGCCGGGCTGGTGGACACCACCATCCACCTGGAAAACCTCTCCAGCTCGGACAGCACGCCGCCGGGCGCCACCAACCAGGCACCGGTCAACCCGGGTGCCCAGGCCACCGCGCGCCCCGATACCGCGCCACCCGCTCCGGAGACCAACCCCTAACCACGGGGCTCACACAGAGGCACAGAGACACGGAGCGAAGCACCCCTCCGTGTCTCTGTGCCTCTGTGTGAGATTACAGCTTGCCCGCCGCGCCCCGGCTTGCTATTCTGCGCGGCTTGTTACTCGAACGACCACAAAGGAGATGCGCTCGTGAAGAGCATCGTGTGCGTGAAGCGCGTGCCGGACACCGAGGCGCGCCTTCGCATTGCCGGCGACGGAGGCTCCGTCGATCCGTCGGGGATGAAGTTCGTGCTCAACCCGTACGACGAGTTCGCCGTGGAGGCCGCCCTCAAGCACAAGGAGGGAGCGGGCTCCGGCGAGGTCACCGTCGTCACGGTGGGCGGCGCTGAATCGGCCGAGACGCTGCGGACGGCGCTGGCCATGGGGGCCGACAACGCCGTCCTGCTGAAGTCCGCCGCGGGGCTGGAAGGGCTCGCCGTGGCGCGCGCCCTCGCGGCCGAGGTGAAGGGGCGCGAGTACGACCTCCTCCTCTTCGGCCTGCGCGCGGTGGACGACGACCTGCAGGCCATCGGCCCCATGACGGCCGAGCTCCTGGGGATCCCCGTCACCAGCGCCGTTACGCAGTTCGCGGTGGAAGACGGCAAGGTGGTGGCGCAGCGCGAGATCGAGGGCGGCACCGAGGTGGTGGAGCTGCGCATGCCGTGCGCGCTCACCCTCACCAAGGGGGCCTACGAGCCGCGCTACGCGTCGCTCAAGGGGATCATGGCGGCCAAGAAGAAGCCGCTGGAAGAGAAGCCCGCCGAGACCGGCGACTCCGTCGCCGCGGCGCAGAAGCTCTCGTACCCGCCGGAGCGCAAGGCCGGCCGCATCGTGGGCCAGGGCGCGGACGCGGTGCCGGAGCTGATGCGGCTGCTCCGCGAAGAAGCGAAGGTACTGTAAGGGGGAACGGGGAACGGGGAACGGGGAACGGTAACTACTAACGGCGACACTCCCGGCGGGCCGGGCTTTTCGCTTCTACCGTTCCCCGTTCCCCATTCCCCGTTCCCCATAACCCACAATCGGAACTGACGATCCATGGCTATTTTTGCGTTCGCGGAGACGCGTGAAGGGGAGCTGCGCAAGGTGGCGCAGGAGGTGGTGACGGCCGCGCGCATCCTCGCGGACGGGCTGGGGACGGAGGTGGTGGCGGCGGTGCTGGGGAAGCCCGGCACCTCGGCGGGCGTGGCGGCGGAGCTGGGGCGCTACGGCGCGGACCGCGTGGTGACCGGCGAGAGCGAGGCGTTCGACAAGTACCACCCGGAAGGGTTCACCACCGTCATCGCCACCTTTCTCAAGGAGAGCGGGTGCGAGGCGGCGGTCTTCCCGGCCACGGCGCTGGGGCGTGACCTGGCGCCGCGCGTGGCCGCCCGCATGGGCGTGGAGTACCTGAGCGAGGTCACCTCGCTCGCCGTGGAGGGCGGGCAGGTGGTGGCCACGCGCCCCAAGTACGCCGGCAAGCTCAACGCGCAGGTCACCGTCACGGGCCGGCCGGCGGTGCTCGCGGTGCGCCCCAACTCGTTCAACCCGGCCGAGAACGCCAAGGCGGGCACCGTGGAGCCGATCCCGGTCTCCATGGAGGGCGCGGACTTCGGCACCATCGTGCGCGAGATCCGCGCGGCGGCGGGCGAGAAGATGGACGTGGCCGAGGCGCCGGTGATCGTGGCCGGCGGGCGCGGGCTGGGGAGCCCGGAGAACTTCAAGATCATCGAGGAGCTCGCCGACGCCTTCCACGGCCGCGCCGCCGTGGGCGCGTCGCGCGCGGTTGTGGACGCCGGGTGGCGCCCGCACGCGGAGCAGGTGGGGCAGACGGGGAAGACGGTGTCACCCACGCTCTACTTCGCCATCGGCATCTCCGGCGCCATCCAGCACCTGGCCGGGATGCGCTCGTCGCGCTACATCGTGGCGATCAACAAGGACCCGGAGGCGCCCATCTTCAAGGTGGCCGACTACGGCATCGTGGGCGACCTCAACGAGATCGTGCCGCGGCTGGCCGCCGAGGTCCGCAAGGTCGTCGGCTGAACCACGGGGCTCACACAGAGACACAGAGGCACAGAGATTCCATCGTCTCTGTGCCTCTGTGTCTCTGTGTGAGGTCTCTTTCCCGGATGCCGATTTGAACGCATCACGTATTTCGTGGATCGCGCTGACCGTCGCGCTCCTTTCGCTGGTCGCGAACGGCATCCTGCTCTCCAAGCTGTCGGACCCGCTGCGGCTGGTTGGGCCGGCCCTGGAGCGGCTCGAAACTTCGGACGCCACGATCAAGTACACGGTCAAGATCCCGTCGCGCACGCCGCTGCACTTCGACGTGCCCTTCGACCAGACGTACCGCATCCAGCTCAACGCGACCTTTCCCATCAACACCACGGTCGCGGTGCCGCTGCGGGGGCCGCTGGGCACGTACACGGTGCGCCTGCCCATCCGCACCAACATCCCGGTGAAGACGGACATGCCGGTGCGGCTGCGCGACACCTTTCGCGTCCGCACGCAGACGCAGACCGAGTACGTGGTCCCGCTGGAGATCCGCCTGCGCGACCTCCCGCTGGACGCGATCCGCAAGTCGCTGGAGCCATGAAGCCCATCCTCCTCGTTCTTCTCGTCCTGCTGGCCGCGTGCGGCGCCGAGCGCGCGAGCGACGCCCGCGAGCCGATGCAGGCGCTGACGCCGCCCGCGCCGCCCACCCCGCACTCGTGGCGCGCCAACCCCGCCGCCAGCGGCGTGGCCCTTTCCGGCGACACGCTGGCGGTGGAGACGGGCACGCACGCCATCCTGTGGGACGAAACGGCCGCCGACCTCGCGCCGCCGTACGAGGTGAGCGCCACGCTGCGCAAGCGGAGCGGCCGCCTTCACGAGGGCACCGGGCTCCTCTTCGGCGGCACGGGGCTGGAGGGGCCCGAGTCCGGCCAGGTGTACACGTACTTCCTGGTGCGCGGCGACGGCAGCTTCCTGGTGAAGCGCCGCCAGGGCGCCGAGACCCCCGTGGTCATCGACTGGACGCGCCACCCCGCCATCCGCCGCGACGCGGAGGGCGGCGGCCGCCCCAACGAGCTGCGCGTGACCGTCGGCGACGCCGAGGCCATCTTCTTCGTCAACGGCCGCGAAGTCGCCCGCGTCCCCGCCGCCGACCTGGCCGTCCGCGGCCGCGCCGGCCTGCGCGCCGCCCACGGAGTCCACGTGGACGTCGCGGGCTTCCACGCCGGCCCTCCCCGGTCTTGACTCTGTGTCTCTGTGCCTCTGTGTGAGCCAGAGGGGTTGACCGCCACCGGTCCCGACCATTACCGTGGAACCATGACTACGCTCGCACTTCGCACCCGCCGAGTTACCAGCCCCCGGCCCGCTTCTGGGGCGCGGAGGGCCCGCGCGCGCGTCTGACGGACGCGCTGCCGCCTTCGCGAGCGTGGCACCTGGTGCCGCCCCCCGGATCGTTCCGGGGGGCGGTTTCGTTTTCCCGCGGCCCGGCATCCCGCCCGGCCGCACCCCACGGAGAGCACCCGGTGCCACCATGGGCGATACAACGAGGGAAATGGACGCCGTGCATCGCTTGACCCACCCCGGCGCGGCGGGTAAGATTGCGGCTTCTTCTGGAGAGACCCAGCCGGGGCGCGGAGCCCCGTTTTTTCTATCGGAGACGAGGGGAATGGCCGAGCCGCTTCCGCCGCAGTACAACCCGCAGGAAACGGAGGCCGCGCTCTACCGCTGGTGGGAAGAGCAGGGCTTCTTCCGCGCCGACGCGGAGAGCGGGAAGGAGGCGTACGTCATCCCCATCCCGCCCCCCAACGTGACGGCCATGCTCCACATGGGGCATGGGCTCAACAACACCATCCAGGACCTCCTCATCCGCTGGCGGCGGATGCAGGGGAGGGAAGCGCTCTGGATTCCCGGCACCGACCACGCCGGCATCGCCACGCAGAACGTGGTGGAGCGCATCCTGGCCAAGGAGGGGCAGACGCGCTACGACCTGGGCCGCGGCCTGTTCGTGGACCGGGTGTGGGCGTTCGTGCGCGAGACGGGGGGCACCATCCTCCAGCAGCTCCGCGCCATCGGCTCCTCGGCGGACTGGGAGCGCACCCGCTTCACGCTGGACCCCAAGCTCTCCATCGCGGTGCGCGAGGTGTTCGTGCGCCTCCACGAGAAGGGGCTGGTGTACCGCGGCCACCGCATCATCCACTGGTGCCCGCGCTGCCTCACCGCGCTCTCGGACGAAGAGGCGGAGCCGGAGGAGAAGCAGGGGAAGATCTGGCACCTGCGCTACCCCGTGGCCGAGGGGGTGGACGGCGGCTGGCTCCCGCGGCTGCCGGACGGGCGCGCGTACCTGGTGGTGGCCACCACGCGCCCCGAGACGATGCTGGGCGACACCGGCGTGGCCGTGAACCCGGGCGACGAGCGCTACGCGGGCATCGTGGGGAAGGAGCTCGACCTCCCCCTCACGGGCCGCCGCATTCCCGTGGTGGCGGACGACTACGCGGACCCGGAGTTCGGCTCGGGCGCCGTGAAGATCACCCCCGCGCACGACCCCAACGACTTCGACGTGGCGCAGCGCACGGGGCTCCCGGCGATGGACGTGATGACCCCGGAGGCGGCGATGAGCGACGCCGTGCCGGAGCCGTTCCGCGGGATGGACCGCTTCGAGGCCCGCCGCGCCGTGGTGGCGGCGTTCGACGAGCTGGGGCTGCTCCACAAGGTGGAAGACCACACCCTCTCGGTGCCCCACTGCTACCGGTGCGACACGGTGGTGGAGCCGCGCCTTTCGGACCAGTGGTGGGTGCGGATGAAGCCCCTCGCCGACCCGGCGCTGCAGGCGTGGCGCGACGGCGAGGTGAGGTTCACGCCGGAGCGCTTCGGGCGCACCTACGAGTACTGGCTGGAGAACATCCGCGACTGGTGCATCTCGCGCCAGCTCTGGTGGGGCCACCGCATCCCCGTGTGGTACTGCCAGAACGAGGCGTGCGGCCAGATGACCGTGGCGCGCGAAGATCCCCCGGCGTGCCCGAAGTGCGGGGGCGCGGTGGAGCAGGACACGGACGTGCTGGACACCTGGTTCAGCAGTTGGCTGTGGCCCTTTTCCACCCTCGGCTGGCCGGAGCAGACGGCGGACCTGCGCGCCTTCTATCCCAACCACACGCTGGTGTCCGGGCACGACATCCTGTTCTTCTGGATCGCCCGCATGATCATGGCGGGGATCGAGTTCATGGGCGAGGTGCCCTTCCGCGACGTGTACCTCACCGGGATGGTGAGGGACCACCTGGGGCGGAAGATGAGCAAGTCGCTCGGCAACGGGGTGGACCCGCTGGAAGTGGTGAACCGCTTCGGGGCGGACGCGCTGCGCTACACCATGATCACCGGCGCCGCGGCGGGGATGGACCAGGGGGTGAACCCCGACAACCTGGAGGAGTCGTTCGGCCCCGGCCGCAACTTCGCCAACAAGCTGTGGAACGCGGGGCGCTTCGCCCTGATGAACCTGGGCGACGCCGAGCGCGTGCCGCTGGACGCCGTGCGCGACGACCTGGAGCTGGCGGACCGCTGGATCCTCTCGCGCCTGTCGAAGGCGGTGCGCGAGACCACGGACGCGCTCGAGAAGTTCCGGCTGCAGGACGCGGCGCTGCGCGGCTACCAGTTCTTCTGGGGCGAGCTGGCGGACTGGTACCTGGAGGTGGCCAAGCCCCGCCTGCGCGGCGACCTGGGCGAGGCGAGCCAGCGCGCTTCCCGCGCCGTGCTGGCCGAGGCGCTGGACGGCGCCCTGCGCCTCCTTCACCCGGTGATGCCGTACATCACCGAGGCGGTGTGGCAGAAGCTGCCGCGCGCCGCGGGCGACGCCCCCGCGCTGATCGTGGCGCCCTGGCCCGCCCCGCGCCCCGAGCACGAGGACGCGGCGGCCGAGGCCGGCTTCGCGGAGGTGCAGGAGGTGATCGGCGCGCTCCGCAACATCCGCGCGGAGTACGGAATCGCGCCGGGCGCCCGCATCCCGCTGCGCATCCCGGCGGCGGGCGGCGCGGCGCGAGCGGCCATCGAGGGGAGCGCGCGGGCCCTGCAGGACCTGGCGCGCGTGGAGGCGGTGGAGTGGGGCGGGGCAAACGGCGAGGTGGGGGCGAGCGCCGTCCTGCGCTCGGGCACGGAGCTGTTCGTGCCGCTGGCCGGGGTCATCGACCTGGACAGGGAGCGCGCGCGCCTGCGCGCCGAGCACGACCGGCTGGGCGGCCTCATGGCCGGCACCGAGAAGAAGCTGGGCAACGAGAGCTTCGTGAGCCGCGCGCCCGCGGACGTGGTGGAGAAGGAGCGCGAGAAGGTGGCCGCGTACCGCGAGCAGCGGGCGAAGCTGGCGGACAAGCTGGCGGCGCTGGAGGGCGGCGCGTGAGGGTGCTGGCGGGGATGATGGTGTGCGCCGCGCTGCTGGGTGCGGCGTGCGCGCACATCGAGGCCCCCACCGGCGGCGAGGAGGACCGCCAGGGGCCCCAGCTCCTCACCACCCGCCCGGACACATTCGCGCGCGTCCCGGACCTGCGCACGCCCGCCGTCTTCGTGTTCGACGAGGGGCTCTCGGAGCAGCGGGTGGAGGAGGCGGTCACCGTGTCGCCCCGCACCAGCGCGGTGGCGGTGGACAAGCGCGGCGACGAGCTGCGCGTGTCGCTGCGCCGCGGCTGGGAGCCCAACCGCATTTACCAGATCGTGGTGGACTCCACCCTGCAGGACCGCTTCAACAACCGCATCGGCGAGTCCATCCGCCTCGTCTTCTCCACCGGCCCCGCCATCCCGGAGACCTTTCTTTCCGGCACGGTGCTGGAGCGCCAGACGGCGCGTCCCGCCTCCGGCGCGCGGGTGGAGGCCATCCACCGGCCGGACTCGCTGGTGTACGCCACCCGCACCGGCGCGGACGGCACCTTCGCCTTCGCGCAGATCCCGGAGGGCGAGTACGAGGTGCGCGCCTTCACGGACGTCAACGCCACCCGCGCGCTGGAGACGTTCGAGGCGCGCGACACGGCGCGCACGCGCGTGGCGGCCGGCGCGCAGCCCACGGTGACGCTCAGCATGGTGGTGCCGGACACGACGCCGCCGCGCGCCCTGGCGGCCACGGCGGCGGACTCCACGGCCATCACCGTTCGCTTCGACGACTTCCTGGACCCGGCGCAGCCCATCACGGCCGCGCAGGTTACGCTCTTCTCGCCGGACAGCACGCCGCTGCGCGTGGCCTCCGTCGTCCTCGGCGCCGAGACGGCCGCCGCGGCTCCCGACTCCGCCGCGCCGGACTCGGCGGCCCGCCCCGGCCTGCGCCCGGGCGCCGCGGACACGGCCCGAGCCGCGGCCGGCGCGGCGCAGGGGCCGGTGCCCTCGCAGACGGTCACCATCCGCGCCGCCGCGGCGCTGCGGCCGGACGCGCAGTACACCATCCGCGTGGACGGCGTGCGCAACCTGGTGGGGCTGGTGGGGGGCGGATCGGCGCGCTTCCGCACCGCGCGCGCCCCCGCCGCCGCGCCCGCGCAGACGCCCGCGCAAACACCGCCGGGCGCGCCCGCGCGGACACCCGCGCCGGCCACACCCGGGCAGACGCCTCCGGCCCCGCCCGCGCCATCGCCGACTCCGGCGCCGCCCAGCCGCGCGCCGTCCACCGATTCCCGAACCTGACCACCGCCATGTCCGAAACCGCACCCCTCACGGGGCTTCTCGCCGGGAAGAAGGGGCTGATCGTCGGCGTCGCCAACCAGAACTCGATCGCGTGGGGCTGCGCGCGCGCCCTCGCCTCGGCGGGGATGGAGCTGGCCTTCACCTACCAGGGTGAGACCATGCGCGACCGCGTAACCCGCACCGTCGCGGAGCTGGGCGACGTGCCGCTGATGGACCTGGACGTCCGCAGCGAGGAGCAGACCGACGCGGTGTTCGCGGCGCTCAAGGAGCGCTGGGGGCAGCTCGACTTCCTCCTCCACTCGGTGGCCTTCGCGCCCAAGGCGGCGATGGCGAACCCATTCCTGGAGACGCGGCGCGAAGACTTCCTGGCCGCGCACGAGATCTCCGCCTACTCGCTGGTCTCGCTCTCCCGCGCGGCCTCGGCGATGATGCCGGAGGGGGGCAGCATCGTCACCATGACCTACTACGGGTCGCAGAAGGCGGTGCCCGGCTACAACGTGATGGGCGTGGCCAAGGCGTCGCTGGAGGCCACCGTGCGCTACCTGGCGGTGGACCTGGGCGCAAAGGGGATCCGCGTCAACGCCGTCTCGGCGGGCGCCATCAACACGCTGGCGGCGCGCGGCGTGGCGCACTTCCGCGACCTGATGAGGATCACCGCCGAGCGCTCGCCCCTCAAGCGCACCGTGGAGCCGGACGAGGTGGGGAACACGGCGCTCTTCCTGGCCTCCCAGCTCTCCGCCGGCATCACGGGCGAGACGATGTACGTGGACGCCGGCTTCAACATCACCGCGGGGTAGAAGCGGGCGCGGCCCGGGCCGGGGTGGCCCGGGAACGGCGCTTCAATTATCTTTGTTCAGACGATTTTCCGGCGCTGTACGGTCCGAAACGTGCAGCGCGCGGCCGGGTAATAAGTGGTAGAGCGGGGGAGCAGGGTGCCCCGCGCCACACCTCACACGGGGGCTGCAATGCAGACTGAGAACGCGACCCTTACCACCGACACCGCCACCGGCCCCATCACGGTGACCGCCACGGCCGTCGCCGAGGTCCGCCGCTACATGGAGGAGCAGGGCGCCACCGAGGCTTCCGGCCTGCGCGTGGGCGTGCTTCCGGGCGGGTGCTCCGGGTTCCAGTACGGGCTCAACATCGAGGACGAAGCGGGCGAGGACGACATGATCCTCGAGTCGAACGGCGTGCGCCTGTTCGTGGACCCGTTCAGCCTCCAGTACCTGAGCGGGGTGGAGATCGACTACGTCTCCACCTTCCAGGGCTCCGGCTTCACCTTCAACAACCCGAACGCCAGCGGCGGCTGCGGCTGCGGCAGCTCGTTCAACGTATAAAAGCTGGGCTCACACAGAGACACGGAGGCACGGAGGAGAAGCTCTTCTCCGTGCCTCCGTCGTTTCCTAAAACGCCATCTGGAACTGCGCCTTCACGCTCTCGGCGTGCGGGCCGCCGGCGCCGCGCCATACGTCCAGGTTCAGCATCACCCGGTTCATCCCTCCCAGGTACACGTTCATCCCCGGAGTCAGCAGGGTGCCGCCGCCGTCCGTGTCGCCGTAGCTCACGCGCAGGAGCGGCTCCAGCCCGCCGGCGCGGTACGACACCCATCCCTGCGCGCCCATGAAGTGCTGGTCCTCAAAGGGGTCTTCGTCGCCGAACACCACCTCCCCCACCAGGTGCACGCCGGGCTGGTAGCCGCCCACTTCCGCGTCCAGCGCCCACGCGCTCCCGCCGCGCGAGCGCGCGCCGGAGGAGTCGGTGGCGGCCCGCACGAAGTCACGGCGGCCCCAGGAGCCCGCCAGCGCCACGCTCTTCACGGGGCGGAAGCCCGCGCGGGCGGTGAGCTGGTAGCTGCGCTCGCCGCCGCTCACCAGGTGCGTGGGTCCGTTGGTGAAGGCCGCGGCGTAGAACGGCGCCAGCGGGAGGGGAAGGCGCCCGTTGAGCTGCACCCCCACGTCGCGCTCGGAGTATCCCAGCTCGCTGATCAGGCCGTACTCCTCGCGCGCGTGCTCCAGCCCGCGGATGCGCACGCCGCGCTCGATGGGCGCCATCAGCGCGGAGCTGCTCTGCGTGACCAGGCCGAACGGGCGGTGTGCCTGGCCCGCCAGCACGTTGAGGGCGGGCCCCGGGGAGAACCGCATGTACGCGTCCTTGAGCGTCACGCGGTTTCCCGCGAACTCCACCTGCAGCCTGCCGCCGGCCCGGGCGCCGTAGCGCACGGTGCTCTCCAGCCGCACGCGCCGCAGCGCCCAGTCCTGCATGGGCACCGAGTCCATGCTGCTGGTGCTGAACTGCGTCTGCACGCGCCCGCCCAGGCTAAGCTCCAGCGGGCCGCTCTTGAAGGTGGGGGACTGCGCGCCCACGGGTGTAACGGCGAGCGACACCGCGAGTGTAACGGTGCGAAGGAGGCGCATGGGTGCCGAAGCGAGTGTTGGCGGGATTCCCCGTGCGGACACTCGCGCCCCACTCCCACCACGGCGTCACACCACCGTAACGAACGCGTAAAGACGTGACGCCCCCGTTACCAAAAGCTCACATAGAACAGAGAGGCACAGAGAAGAACCAATCTCTGTGCCTCTGTGCCTCTGTGTGAGCCCGATCCGTTCAGGGTGCCACGAGCACCTTCAGCACCAGGTAGCAAAGCGCCGAGATCGCGAACGCGGCCGGGATGGTGAGGAACCATGCCCACACGATGCGCCCCGCGATGTTCCACCGCACCGCCGAGAGCCGCCGGGTGGCGCCCACGCCCACGATGGCGCCGGTGATGGTGTGCGTGGTGCTCACCGGGATGCCGAAGTAGGTGGCGATGAAGATGCTCATGGCGCCGCCCGTCTCCGCCGCGAAGCCGCCCACGGGGCGCAGCCGCGTGATGCGCGTGCCCATGGTGTGGACGATGCGCCACCCGCCGAACAGCGTGCCCAGCGAGATCATGGTGTAGGCCAGCAGCTCGATCCAGAGCGGCACGTGGTCCGCGTTGGGGAGGTACAGGTGCCGCATCCACCCCTGCTGCCCCGCGAAGGCCGCGTTGGACGACACCAGCAGCCCCACGATGATCCCCATGGTCTTCTGCGCGTCGTTGCCGCCGTGCGAGAGCGAGAACACGCCCGACGAGGCGAGCTGCGCCACGCGGAAGAAGCGGTCGGCGAAGCCCGCGCTGCTCTTGTGGAACAGCCACAGCACCACGAGCATCAGGAACCAGCCCAGCGCCATGCCGATGAACGGCGACAGGAAGATGAAGAGGATCGTCTTCACCCACCCGCCGGGGATGATGGCCCCGAACCCGGCCTTGGCCACCGCCGCCCCCGCGTACCCGCCCAGCAGCGCGTGCGACGAGGAGGAGGGGATGCCGTAGTACCAGGTGACCAGGTTCCAGATGATGGCGCCCAGCAGCCCGCCGAACACCACGCTGGGGGTGACGATGTTCACGTCGATCATCCCCTTGCCCAGCGTCTTCGCCACCGCGGTGCCCACCACGAAAAGGGCGGCGAAGTTGAAGAAGGCGGCCCAGAACACCGCCTTCACCGGGCTCAGCACCCGGGTGCCCACCACCGTCGCGATCGAGTTCGCCGAGTCGTGGAACCCGTTGATGAAGTCGAAGGCGAACGCGACGGCGATGATGACCAGGATGTAAAGGACGGTTGCGTCCACGGAGGTCACCCGTTCTTGATGGCGATGCTCTCCAGCACGTGCGACACGTGGTCGCACTCATCGATGGCGTCTTCCAGCTTGTCGAACAGCTCCTTCCACTTGATCACCTCGAAGGGGTCGCTCGCGTTGGCGAACAGCGCGTGCACCGCCTCGAAGTAGATCGCGTCGCCCTCCTCCTCCAGCGCCTTGAGCTGGCTGGTGTGCTCAAGCATCAGCTTGGGCTTCTTGAGGTTGTCCACCGCGGCCACGATGCGCGAGGCGGCGCGGCGCAGCACGTCGGCAAGGCGCGCGGCCTCGGGGCGCATCTGGCGGACGTGGAACATCTGCACGCGGCGCGCGGTGCCGTCCAGCAGGTCGATGACGTTGTCCAGCCGGCCGGCCAGGAGGTGGATGTCTTCGCGGTCCAGCGGGGTCACGATGCTGCGGTCGATGCGCGCGTTGACCTCGCGCGTCATCACGTCCGCCTCGTGCTCAAGGCGCTTGATCTCCATCACCAGCTCGTCGATGCGCGCGGGCTCCGCGAACATCTGCGCGATCAGCTCCGCGCACCCGGAGAGCCGCCGGGCCATGTCGCTGAACATCGGGAAGAACTGCTCGTCCCTTGGAAAGAGGCCCACAAATCCTCCATTGTTGCGTCGGTCGGGTGCGGGCGCGCCGGCATGCCGCGCTCCCGCTGCCCCATGCGGGGCGCTCCCGCCGCCAATCGGGCGGGAACGCGCCCAAGCTATGCGCTCGCGTGCCCGCGCGGAAGGTATAAGGTCCCCGGCCCCCCCCGCGGTACGCCCCATCGTTACAACGGCGTTACCGCGCGGCGGGCGCGGAGCTTGCGCTGGCCGGGGTTGAACCGTCCCCGCGCCGCACCCGGAAGCCACGCGCAGGCAGGAGCTTGCACCCCCCTTCCCGCGCCCGTAGCTTTTTCGCGCGCCGCACCCGCTCCGCACCCCTACTCCCGGTCGCTTGATGCCGCCTCGCCCCTCCGAGCGCACCGCACTCCCGCATGCCCAGTACTCGCCCGGCTCCACCACCGAGGTGGTGCGCGTGTCGGACCCGGTGGAGCAGTTGCTGGAGGAGATGAGCGAGGAAACGCAGCCCAAGTCGCTGGGCTTCGGCAGCAGCATGCGCGGCCGCGTGGCGGTGGTCACCGGCGGCGCCACGGGCATCGGCAGGGCCATCGCGCTGGAGTTCGCGCGCCACGGGGCCAGCGTCGCGTTCAACTACTTCGAGTACGACGACGCGGCGGAGGTGAAGGAAGAGGCGGAGGCCACCGCGCGCGAGATCCAGCACATGGAGGTGCGCGTTCACCACGCCCCGTGCGACGTGCGCGACTCCGGCGAGGTCAACCGCTTCGTGCGCGACGTGCAGGAGGAGCTGGGCGGGATCCACATCCTGGTGAACAACGCGGGCATCGCCCGCGACCGCGCCCTGTGGCGCCTTACCGACGAGCAGTGGCGGGCGGTGCTGGACACCAACCTGACGGGCGCCTTCCACATGATCCGCGCGGTGGCGCCCCTCTTCCGCCGCCAGAGCGACGGCAAGATCGTCAACGTGTCGTCGGTGCACGGCATCCGCAGCGAGTTCGGTCTGGCCAACTACAGCGCGTCCAAGGCGGGGCTGCTGGGGCTCACCCGCAGCGCCGCGCTGGAGCTGGGGCCCAGCAACGTGAACGTAAACGCGGTGGCGCCGGGGTACATCCGCACCACCCGCCTCACCAGCGGCGTGCCCGCCGAGATCCTGGACACGGCCCGCGAGCGCGCCGTGCTGGGCCGCCTGGGCGACCCGCAGGACGTGGCCAACGTGGTCCTCTTCCTCTGCTCCGAGTACGCGCGCCACATCACCGGCGCGGTCATCCCCGTGGACGGCGGTCATCTCCTGTGAAGCGCTTCCTGTTGATCCTGGCGCTGGCCGCGTGCTCCGCGCCGCGCGCCGCGCCCCCCTCGGCCGCGCCCGCGCCCGCGCCGCCGCCGCCCGTCACGGCCATGGCCGCCATGGACTTCGGGGGGCAGCGCGTGCTGATCCTTCCCGTGCAGTCCGCGGAGGCGGTGGGGACGCGCGACGAGGCCACCAGCGAGCTCGTGTTCGCGCTGCGGGAGCGCGACGAGCGCACGCAGTGGGTGACGCCCGACCAGCTCCGCCGCGCCCTGCGCGGGAGCCCCGGGTACGCCGCGGACCCCGGCACCCTTCCCGACGACGCGTACCTTCACCACGGCGAGCGCACCATCGTGGACCCGCTGGGCAGCGTGGTGCGCCGCTACAGCGCCCTCACGGACGCGCGCGTGGTGCTGATCCCGCGCTCCGCCCGCTGGGTGGCGGAGGGCGCGGGGGGGCGCGTGAGGATGTCCGCCGCGGTGGTGGACGCCCGCAACGGCCGCGTCATCTGGCACGGCGACGCGGAGGGGGAGCCGCGCCCCGCATTCGGCCGCGAGGCGCTCGCCAGCGCCGCCGCCGCCCTCGCCGAGCGGATGCTTGCCGCGGAGCGCCGCTGAGCCGCTCGCATCCGTCTTGCACGGCGATCTCCATTCCCGCGGCATCCGCCGCGCATGCTGACTGTACACTCATCCTGGCCGTTCGCACATGCCGCAAACCGTAACGCTGATCCCCGGTGACGGAATCGGGCCCGACATCACCCGTGCCGTGGTGCGCGTGCTGGAAGCCGCCGGCGCCGAGTTCGACTGGGACGAGAGGCCGGCCGGCGTCTCCGCCGTGGAGACCCACAACACGCCGCTGCCGCAGGAGACCATCGACTCCATCCGCCAGACGCGGGTGGCGCTCAAGGGGCCGCTCACCACGCCCTCCGGCGTGGGCTTCCGCTCCATCAACGTGGCGCTGCGCAAGGAGTTCGACCTTTACGCAAACGTCCGCCCGGCGCACACGCTGGTCACCGGCGGGCGCTACGAAGACGTGGACATCGTCCTGATCCGCGAGAACACCGAGGGGCTGTACAGCGGGGTGGAGCACTACATCGGCATCGGCGACGACCCCCGGGCCGCCGCCGAGTCCGTGATGCTGGTGACGCGCTTCGGCGTCAACCGCATCCTGCGCTACGCCTTCGAGTACGCCGTGAACAACGGGCGCAAGAAGGTGACGCTGGCCCACAAGGCCAACATCCTCAAGTACACGCAGGGCCTCTTCCTGGACATGGGGAAGGAGATCGCCAAGGAGTACGAGGGGCGCGTGGAGTTCGAAGACCAGATCATCGACGCCGCCGCCATGAAGCTGGTGATGGATCCGGGGAGGTTCGACGTGATCGTCTCCGAGAACATGTTCGGCGACATCCTCTCGGACCTGATCGCCGGGCTGGTGGGCGGGCTGGGCCTCGCTCCGGGCGCCAACATCGGCAAGGACGCGGCGATCTTCGAGGCGGTGCACGGCTCCGCGCCGGACATCGCGGGGAAGAACATCGCCAACCCCGCCGCGCTGCTGCTGGGCGCCACCCTGATGCTTGACCACCTGGGGATGGCGGAGCCCGCCCGGCGCATCAAGGCCGCGCTGGCCGGCGCGGTGCGCGAGAACGACACCCTTACGCCGGACCTGGGCGGGAGCGGCACCACCGACTCGTTCACCGACGCCCTCATCCGGCGCCTCTAGCCATGGCCGACGGGAAGGGACCCTGCCGCGTCTGCGGGCGCGAGTTCGGCGAGGAGGAGAAGCCGGACGCCAACGGGTGGTGCGCGAAGTGCCGCGCGCTCCTCGTCTCCCGCTCCACGCGGGTGGCCTGGCTCCCCACGCTCCTCTTCGCCCTCGCCTTCTACGCGCTGGTGGCGTGGGGCGGGCTGCTGGAGTCGCGCTTCATGGTGGTGTGGCTGGCGCTGGGGGTGGCGCTGGCGTGGGTCACCTTCAAGGTGGCGCGCCGCGTTGCGTTCGACGTGATCCGCTCGCGCATGGTGGGGGCACGATGAAGGGCTTCCTGGCGAACCCCCTGATCAACGTCCTCGCCGCCATCGTGGGCGGCATCCTGCTGGGCTTCGGCGTGGGGCAGCTCTTCCACACGCCCACCGTCACCGCCGGCGTGTCGGCGCTGGGCGGGCTCTTGCTGCTGTGGTGGGCGATCTTCGACCGCCGCAAAGAGAAGCCGGGCGTGCCGGAGTCCGAGAGAGACGGGTCGCACACCATAGAGTGAAGGGGCTCACACAGAGACACGGAGGCACAGAGATGAAGTCGTCTCTGTGCCTCCGTGTCTCTGTGTGAGCCTTGCTGTTGCTTGCCATCGACGCCTATATTGCGGCAACGAACTAGGTTATACAAACCTCTGACACGGCGGAAGCGATGGCCAGGTTCCAGGGCGTCGACTACTACGACATAGACGGGCTGCTCACCGAAGAGCAGCGCATGATCCGCGACACGGTGCGCACGTGGGTGGACGAGAACCTCCTCCCCGTGATCAACGACGCGTACATCGGCCGCTACCTCCCCAAGGAGCTGATCCCGGGGATGGCGGAGCTGGGCGTGTTCGGCGCCAACCTGCCGGAGGAGTACGGGTGCGCGGGGCTCGACAACATCTCGTACGGCCTCATCATGCAGGAGCTTGAGCGCGGCGATTCCGGGATCCGCTCCTTTGCGTCGGTGCAGGGCGCGCTCTGCATGTACCCCATCTACGCCTTCGGCAGCGAGGAGCAGAAGCACGAGTACCTGCCGCGCATGGCCTCCGGCGAGGTGATCGGCTGCTTCGGGCTCACGGAGCCTGACTTCGGCTCCAACCCGGGCGGGATGATCACCCGCGCCCAGAAGACGGACGACGGGTACGTGCTGAACGGGGCCAAGATGTGGATCACCAACGGCTCCACCGCAAACATCGCCATCATCTGGGCCAAGACGGGCGAGATGGACGACACCAAGTCCATCCGCGGCTTCATCGTGCCCACGGACACGCCGGGGTTCAGCGCCAAGGACCAGAAGGGGAAGCTCTCCCTGCTGGCCTCGGACACGTCGGAGCTGGTGCTGCAGGACGTGCGCGTTCCCGAGTCCGCGCTGCTCCCCAAGTCCGGCGGCCTCAAGAGCCCGCTGATGTGCCTCACGCAGGCGCGCTACGGCATCGCGTGGGGCGCGGTGGGCGCGGCCATGGCATGCTACGACGAGGCCCTGCAGTACGCCAAGAACCGCGTGCAGTTCGGCGGCAAGCCCATCGCCGCCACCCAGCTCCAGCAGACGCGGCTGGCGGAGATGCTCACGGACATCACCAAGGCGCAGCTTCTGGCCTGGCGCCTGGGCACGCTCAAGGACGCGGGGACGATGCGGCCGGAGCAGGTGTCGCTCGCCAAGCGCAACAACGTGAACATCGCCACCGAGGTGGCCCGCGAGGCGCGGCGCCTGCTGGGCGGCAACGGCATCCTCATCGAGTACTCGGCCATGCGCCACATGGCCAACCTGGAGTCCGTGTACACGTACGAGGGAACCCACGACGTGCACGGCCTGATCCTGGGGCAGGACGTCACCGGCTACGCCGCGTACTGACGCCATTCGGCTCCCCTCCCGCGTACTTCGCGGGAGGGGTTGACGGGACCGGGCAAGGGTTACATATTCGTGGCCCGCGACGGCCGGAGCGCACGGAATCGGGACGGCGCGGGGTTGACAGAAACGGCTGGACTGCTTAGCTTGAAGGGCTTCCAGTAGCGACGCACCGATAGCTCAACTGGCAGAGCAGGGGACTCTTAATCCCAAGGTTGTAGGTTCGATTCCTACTCGGTGCATTCGCGCGAACCGCGCGATTTTGACATAGCCGATGGTGTATGCGCCCGTAGCTCAGCTGGATAGAGCGTCTGACTACGGATCAGAAGGTCGGGAGTTCGAATCTCTCCGGGCGCACTCAGGCGGCGTGGCTCACCCCACGCCGCCGCCAGTCGGTACCAGCTATGGACAACTCTCGCTCTTGTGGCGGAATTGGTAGACGCGCTAGACTCAGGATCTAGTGGGCGAAAGCCCGTGGAGGTTCGAGTCCTCTCGAGAGCACTGTCCAAAGCCTGGTACCGGCTGTTTCTATGCCCAGGTGCTGAAATTGGTAGACAGGCCAGACTAAGGATCTGGTGCCTTAACCGGCGTGGAGGTTCGAGTCCTCTCCTGGGCATTACGCATTGACAACACGGGTGCGGGAGGCGAGTGAGGACCGCGGCGCCTTTGGGCGTCGAGGAAAGTCCGAGCTCCGCAGGGCAGGGTGCCGGGTAACGCCCGGGCGTCGCGAGGCGACGGAAAGCGCAACAGAAAGCATACCGCCGATGGCCCCCGCCGGGGGCACAGGCAAGGGTGAAACGGTGCGGTAAGAGCGCACCGCGCGGCTGGTAACAGTCGTGGCACGGCAAGCCCCACCCGGAGCAAGGCCAAGCAGTGACGAGGGGTTGCCCGCCCCGCGAAGGACTCTGGTTCTTCACAGTCACGGGTAGGCTGCACGAGGCCGGCGGCGACGTCGGTCCCAGAGAAATGGTCCTCCCCCGGCTCGCCGGGGACAGAACTCGGCTTATTCGCCTCCCCATCGTTTTGCGCTCGTAGCTCAGCTGGATAGAGCGTCGCCCTCCGGAGGCGAAGGCCACAGGTTCGAATCCTGTCGAGCGCATGAAGAATGAAGCCCCGCGGCAAGCTGCCGCGGGGCTTCTTTGTTTTTGGGGCTCACACAGAGACACAGAGGCACAGAGATTGGGTCTTCTCCGTGCCTCTGTGTCTCTGTGTGAGCCCCTTTTCTGTGAAGGGTTGCACAAAAAACGTGCAAGGGTTGCTCGCCGCGGTTTGCACCCGAATGAGGCAAGGTGCGCTCCCGCAACATGTTGCAGATTTGGGGCGCGGTGGACCTCTGATTGCCTTTCCGTGGGCCGCGCTGGTGAAACGATCACTACACGGAACCGGAGAGGAAGGATGAAGCGCTTGATGACGGTGGCGGCCTGCGTTGCCCTGCTGGCTGGCTGCCAGGATGCCTCGAACCCCCTTACGCCCGAGGCTCCGAGCGGCGTGCTGCTCGTGAACAGCCTGGTGAAGGTGGATCCGGTTCTCACCACGCTCCTCAACTCCTCGCTCCCCACCGACAAGCTGCAGGTGCTGGTGACGTACGACGAGGCCGTCACCTCGTCGGACGCGGTGTCGCGGGCGGCGCTGAACCTGGGCGCCGGGGTGATCCGCTTCAAGCACCTGCCGGTGGTGTTCGCGCTGGCCACGCCGGCGCAGGTCGCCACCCTCACGGGGCTGCCGGGGGTGAAGTCGCTGTACGCCAACAAGCAGCTCCGCTACTACGCGGAGAACATCGCTTCCATCCGCGCGGACGTGGCGCAGACGGCGGGGTACACGGGGAAGGGCGTGGGGATCGCGATCCTGGACAGCGGCATCGACGGGCTCAACCCCGATGTGAAGCATCCCACGCGCACCGTGCAGAACGTGAAGTATGTGGCCGACCTCAACGACGTGGTCACGTTCGGCGACGGCATCCCCGCGCTGGGCGGCGACCTGTACGTGGAAAACGTGGTGACCAGCGAGACGAGCTCCGGGCACGGCACGCACGTGGCCGGCACGGCGGCGGGTGACGGCACGGCCTCCGACGGCGGATACCGCGGCGTGGCGCCGGGCGCGAACCTGGTGGGGATCGGGGCCGGCGACGCGCTCTTCGTCTTCTGGACGCTGGCGGGCTTCGACTACATCCTGGACAACCACGAGAAGTACAACATCCAGGTGGTGAACAACTCGTGGGGGAGCACGGGCGAGTACGACCCGCTCGACCCCATCAACGTCGCCACCAAGAAGGTGTACGACCGCGGCATCGCGGTGGTGTTCGCGGCCGGCAACGAGGGCCCGGGGGAGAACACGCTGAACCCGTACAGCGCCGCCCCCTGGGTGATCTCGGTCGCCGCCGGGTGCAACACGACGATCGCTGACCCCACGGACTCGCGCTCGCAGTGCTCGGACCCGGGCAAGGTGCTGGCCGACTTCTCGTCGCGCGGCATTCGCGGGCACACGCTGGTGCACCCGGACATCACGGCGCCCGGCTCGTACATCGTCTCCACGCGCGGCGCGCTGGGCGTGGTGGTCGGCGGCACGGCTCTCCCGTCGGATGTGGGGAACTGCGCGATCCCGCAGGCCCTGCTCCCCTACTACATGTGCATCAGCGGCACCTCGATGGCTGCGCCGCACGTGGCGGGCACCATCGCCCTGATGGAGCAGGCGTCGCGCGGGACGATGACGCCGGACCAGGCCTACCGCGCCATCACCCGCACGGCCCGCCCGCTGGCTGGCTTCGGCGAGTGGGAGGTGGGGAGCGGGTACCTGGATGCGTACGCGGCGACGCGCTATGTGAAGCGGTAAGGAACGGATAGGGTCACACAGAGACACGGAGGCACAGAGAAGAGATTCTTGTGCCTCTGTGGCTTTGCTGTATTTTGGTGCATGGCTGCTTCCGGCGTCCTTGTCATCGACCCGCTCACTGCCTCGGCCGATGCGGCGCGCGAGGCGCTGGGCGGGCGCGCGCCGGTGCACGCCTGTGGGACGCTGCAGGAGGGGCTGGACCGGCTGCGCTCGGGGCGGTGGAGCGCGGTGGTGCTCTCGCTGGACCTCCCCGCGGTGGACCTGGAGCTGGTCGCGAGGATGGTGGAGAGCGGGGTGGATGCCGCCTCGCTGGTGCTGACGGCCGCGCGGCCCACCATGCAGCTCATGGTGGAGTCGTCGCGGCTCGGCGTGCTGGGGGTGCTCGTGTCGCCGCCGGAGCCGGGGGAGCTGGCGGTGCTGCTGCGCGAGGTGTTCGCGGCCGAGGAGGTGGTGCCGCTGGCGCCCGTGGCGGAGGACGGGGAGGTGGACGCCACCGTGGGCGGGAGCCCGGCGATGCTGGAGGTGTTCCGGATGGTGGGGCGGGTGGCGCCGAGCTCGGCCACCGTGCTCATCCTGGGGGAGAGCGGCACGGGCAAGGAGATGGTGGCGCGCGCCATCCACCGCAACAGCACGCGCGGGGCGGGGCCGTTCGTGGCCATCAACTGCGCCGCCATCCCCGAGAACCTGCTGGAGAGCGAGCTCTTCGGGCACGAGAAGGGGGCGTTCACGGGCGCCATCGCCCGCAAGATCGGCAGGTGGGAGCGGGCGCAGCGCGGCACCCTGCTGCTGGACGAGATCGGCGACATGTCGCTGGCGCTGCAGGCCAAGATCCTGCGCGCGGTGCAGGAGCGCGAGATCGAGCGCGTGGGCGGCGAGGAGCGCATCCCCGTGGACGTGCGGGTGGTGGCGGCCACCCACCGCAACCTGCGCACGGCCATCGCCGAGGGCACCTTTCGCGAGGACCTGTACTTCCGCCTGGCCGTGGTGACGCTGGAGCTGCCGCGCCTCCGCGACCGGGGGCCGGACCTGGACCTGCTGGCCCAGTACTTCGTGGCGCGCCACGCGGCGCAGTACGGGCGGCCCATCCGCGGCATCGCGCGCTCCGTGTTCGAGCGCTTCCGCGAGCACGACTGGCCGGGCAACATCCGCGAGCTGAGGAACGTTACGGAGCGCGCGGTGCTGATGGCGCACGGCTCCGTGCTCCTCCCCGACCACCTGCCCCTCGACCAGCTCCGCGCCGCCGCCAGCGCGCCCGCGCCCGACGACGGAGCGCCGCTGGCGGGGTACTCGCCGGAGCTGAACCTGGCCGAGGTGGAGCGGCTTCACATCCGCGAGGTGCTGCGGCGCGTGGGGGGGCACATGGGGCGCGCGTCCGAGGTGCTGGGGGTGCACCGGAACACGCTCACCCGCAAAGTGCGCGACTACGGGCTGGAGGGCTCCGCATCCCCAGATTTGTGAAGCTGCCCGCTTTTTGTGCAACGGCAGGTGGCCGGCGATCCGCGCCACGCGGCGTGTTTCCGCATCAAATACACACGCCGCAACGGGTTGCGCGATGCGGGCACGGCGGGCACGGCGCGTGCTGAGCTTCGTGCGCGGGTACTACGTCCACTTCGCAGGGAAACTGCCGTGAACCTCCGCCGCTCTCTCGGCGCAGCCATCGCTGCGCTGGTCCTGCTCGCCGGCTGCTCCGAAGCTCCCCTGGCGCCCCGGGCGGGCGCCGCACGCGGGCTCTCGGGGGTGATCGACTCGTCGCTCCTCCGCTTCGCCGCGCTGCCGGACCTCACCGGCACCCGGCACGCGGAGAAGCGGATCATCGCGGCGCAGGGCGGCTTCGTGGAGCTGAACGGCTTCCGGGTGGACATCCCGGCCGGCGCGCTTCCCGCCGACACGGTGGTGACCATCGACCTGCCGTCGGACGCGGCGCTCGCAAGGCGCGTTGTGGCGGAGTTCGGGCCGCACGGCATCCAGTTCAACACCCCGGTCACGCTGCGCTTTCCGCTCACGGGCGTGGTGCTGGGCGGCGGGGCGGTGGAGGTGGCGCGCTGGGAGAACGGCGCGTGGACCTCGCTGGGCGGCAGCGTGAACGCGCTCGGCACGGTGCTCTCCGGCACCACGCCGCACTTCTCGATGTACGGAGGCAAGTACATCATGGCCGGCGGCTGACCGCCGGCCCTCTCGACGCTCCCATGTCCAAGGCCTCCACGCACCTGCTGGTGGAGCGCGCGCTCGCGCTCGTACCGCTTGGCGACGAGTTTCTCCCCCTGAGCGACGCGCTGATCGGCGCGTCGCACACGGACCGGGAGAAGCTCTGGGCGCGCTCGGGCGCGTACGCCACGGTGGGGAAGCGCGTGCTGGACGCGGACCGCCTGGAGGGGCTGGTGCCCGCCATCCTCACCCGCGCGCAGGAGCGGATGCAGCGCCTCTTCGCGCTGGTGATCGAGGCCGTGCGTTTGCAGGGCGAGGGCGACGCGGCGGGTGCGGCGCACGCGCTGGTGCGCGCCGGCGAGGTGGAGGAGGGCGAGCGCAGGCTGGAACAGGCGGAGCAGATCTACACGCTGGCGCTGGAGATCTCCCGCGACCTGCGCGAGAAGGGGCCGCACATCCTGGCGCTGCGGCGGCTGGGGCGCGCGGCGCGGGCGGCGGGGCGGCTGGACGACGCGGGGGAGTGGTACCGGCAGAGCTACGAGCTGAGCGTGGCGCAGCTTGACGACGCGGGCCAGGCGGTGGCGTGCCAGGGCCTGGGCAACGTGTGCGACGCACGGGGCGAGCGCCCGGAGGCCCGCGCCTGGTACGAGCGCGGGCTGGAGATCGCGCGGCGGCTGGACGACCCTTCGCTGGAGTGGCCCTTTTACACCAACCTGTCCGTGCTGGCGATGCTTGAGGGGAAGCTCCCCCTGGCCGAGCGCCTGCTGGAGCGCGCCCGCGAGCGCATCGAGGCCACGGGCGCGGAGGACCCGCTCCTCTTCTGGCTCAACAACCGCGGCCTCCTGCTGCTGGAGGGCGGCGACGCCCCGGCCGCGGAAGGTGTCTTCCGCGACGCCTTGGCGCGCTTGCCGGAGGCGGAGTGGGAGATGACGCTGCGGGTGAACCTGGGCAACACCCTCGTCCCGCAGGGGCGCCTGCTGGAAGCGCAGGACGAGGCCCGCCGCGCCGAGGAGATCGCCATCCTCAACCGCTTCGTGGCGGACCTGGTGGACGTGTACCTGCTGCTGGGCTCGGTGGCGCGGGCGCAGCGCGACGAGGAGGGGTTCGTCTTCTACGAGCAGGCGCTGCGCGTGTGCCGGGAGCGGGCCCTGCCGCGCAAGACGGAGGCGACCATCCTCCACGACTACGGCGTCCTCCACGCCCGCTGCGCTCGTCCGGCGGAGGCGCGCGCGTACCTGGAGGCCGCCGGGGAGATCTACCGCGCCCTGGGCCTGGCGCCGGAGCTGGCGCGCCTCAACGCGGAGCTGGAAGGGTTCTGACGGGCGGGGGTCGCAAGGAGTCACGAGTTCGCCCTATCTTTCGTTGAAGAAAAGCGGCTAACTCTTTCACCCGATCCCGGAGGCTCCATGCTGCGTCGTATCTTGTTCGCTGGACTTCTCGCCACCGCCGCGTGCGACGGCGGCGGCGGCACCGATCCCGACCCGTCCCCCAATTTCAACAGCACCTGGTCCAGGGAGAGCTTCCCGGGCCGGCAAGGGACGAACTTCCGCATCGCGCTGCAGGAGTCCGGCGGCACGGTGACGGGCACGCTCACCTACAACAGTTGCGGCGCCGCGAGCTGCTCCGACGTGAGCGATGCACTGCGCGGCAACGCCACCGGCAACACCGCGGCGCTCACCGCCACGCCCACGTCCGGCAGCCCTTACGCCGTGACCGCCCGCATCACCAGCAGCACGCAGTTGCAGGTGACGATGAGCGGCCAGATGGGCAACTTCAACAAATAAGACCAAGCTCACACAGAGACACAGAGGCACGGAGATGAACTTATCTCCGTGCCTCTGTGTCTCTGTGTGAGCCCATGATGTTCAGGATCTCCCGCACGGTGCTCTCGCCACGGTCGCGCGCGTACCAGCGGCGCACGTCGCGGTAGATGTCGTCCATGGGGCGCAGGGCCGCCTTCTTCTCGCGAAGCACCATCTCCTGAAGCTCGGCGGGGCGGGGGCCCCAGCGGCCCACGGGGCGGAAGTCGCGGTCCAGCACCACGGCCAGGGGGATGGAGCGCGAGCCGTTGGTGAGGTACGCGTCCATGAGCTCGTCGTTCTCGTCGCGCTTCACCACGCGCAGCTCCATGCCGGGCGCGGCCTCGGCCAGTTTGGCCATGACGGGCACGGTGTTGGACGCGTCGCCGCACCAGTCCTCCGAGATCACCAGCAGCTTCCAGCCGTCGCCTGCGCGGGCGGCTTCCTCCAGCGCGCCGGGCGGCACGGCGGCGCGGGAGTCCACCGCCAGCCACAGGTCGCGGTGCTGCACGACCTCGTTCCACAGGTAGTCGGCCCAACTGTAGGCCCCGTTCCAGATCGCCGCGTAGTCCAGCTCGGTCATCCCTCGTCCCTCCGGTGCGGATGGGCGGAGCCGCCGGGGCCCCGCGCGCCCCGTCCCCACGAGGCGTCCCCAAAGGTAGCGAGGGCGTCAACCCGGTGATGGCTCCCGTTTTGCAACCGCCCCGACGCTCGCCGCGCAGGGCGGACCTGCGGCCGAACCCGCCCCCTTCAACACAGGACGGTATGATTACCAAGCAAGACCTCGAGCGGCTGATGTCCCGCGAGTCGAGTGGGCGCCCGGTGCTCTCCCTCTTCCTTGACATGTCCGTCAACCAGAACAACAAGCGCACCTGGGACGTGTTCCTCACGCAGAAGCGCGCGCAGCTCGAGGAGATCGAGCCCGAGCTGATGTCGCGCGAGGGCTCCGCCGTGGACGCGCTGGCGGTGCGCATCCGCGCCTGGCTCGCCGACGACTTCGACCAGTCCAACCGCGGCGTGGTGATCTACGCCGAGATCGGCGGCGACTACTTCGAGGCGATGCAGTTCCCGGTGCCCGTGCAGAACCGGCTGGTGGTGGCGGACCGCCCGCTGGTGGGCCCGCTGGCCCAGGTGCTGGAGAGCTACCACCACTACGGCGTGATCCTGCTGGACCGCGAGCACGTGCGCATCCTGAGCGTGTACCTGGGCTCGCTGCTGGACGAGATCGAGGTGCACGGCAACCCGCTCCCCACCAACAGCCACGTCAAGGCCGGCGGCTACTCGCAGTCGCGCATGCAGCGCCGCAAGGCGGAGGAGATGCGCCACTTCTTCAAGGACTTCGCCGCCGAGGTGGAGGAGTTCGTGGACCGCTACGGGCCGCAGGACCTGGTGCTGCTGGGGACGGAGGAGAACACGGCCAAGTTCCGCGACTTCCTCCCGGACTCGCTCCTCCAGAAGGTGGTGTACACCGGCAACATGTGGGTGGACGAGCCCGCCGCCGGCGTCATGGAGAAGCTGGAGCCGCTGCTGCGCGCCGACATGGACCGCCACAACCGCGAAGTGGTGGAGCAGCTCAAGGACCGCGTGGCCCACGACTACCTGGCCACCGCCGGCTTCCAGGGCACGCTCACCGCGCTGCAGGAGGGGAAGGTGGACACGCTGGTGCTCGCCTCCGACCACCGGCAGGACGGGGTGCGCTGCGGGCAGTGCGGCTTCGTCTTCGCCCGCGAGCTGAAGGCGTGCCCGTACGACGGCTCGTCCACGCTGGAAGGGGTGGACGTGGTGGAGGAGATGGTGCGGATGGCCGAGGGGCAGGGGGTGCAGATCGCCTTCGCCGCGGCCAACGAGGTGCAGGAGCTCAAGGGCGCGGGCGCGCTGCTGCGCTTCTAGCGCGCCATCCGCGGGGCCGCGGGGAGCCACAGGGGCACGGAGAGGAGCGTTCTCTCCGTGCCCTTGTGACACTTGACAGCTGATACAAAACGCTGCTACGTTCCGCTCTCACCCCGCAATCCCCATCTGTTCCCTGCCCATGTCCGCCACTATGCTGGACGCGGCCGCGCGCGAGCAGCTTCGCGCCGAGCTGGAGTCCGTGGGCGGCGTCCGTCGCGCGGTCATCGACGACGGTGCTTCCCCCCTCGTGTACCTGATCTGCGAGCGCGCCGAAGCGGTGCCCACCGAGGCGCTCGCCCGCAGCATCCTGGCGCGCCACGGCCTCGCCGCCGACGGCGCCAACCTGCAGCTCGCCTACGTGCCGCAGAGCGAGCCGCGGCGCAGGGTGCGCTTCGTGGCGGCTCGCGTGTCCATGCCGCGCCCCGGCCGCGCGCTGGCCGAGGTGGAGCTGGAGTGGGCCGGCCAGTCGTACCACGAGCAGATGGAAGGCGAGGGAGGGGCCGCGCTGGAGCTGCGCCTGGCCGCGCTGGCCACGCTGCGCGCCCTGCACGGCATCCTCGGCGACCAGGTGCACTTCGACCTGGTGGGGATCAAGGGCTTCCGCACCTTTGACGCGGACGTGGTGGTCGCGGTGCTGCGCGGCGCCCCGGCCGGCGGCACCCTGATCGGCGCCGCGCTGGCGACGGAGAACCTGCATCGCTCCGCCGCGCTCGCCGTGCTGAACGCCACCAACCGCATCCTGGGCAACTTCCTGACGCAGGCCCAGGACTGACCTGGCCCACACAGAGGCACAGAGGCACGGAGAAGATGTTCTTTTCTCCGTGCCTCTGTGCCTCTTTGTGAGGCCTAACCCGATCTTCACGCCCGAAGCTTGCATTCCACCCTCGCGTGCTAAAAATTTCACTGGCACCGAGACCCCACCCGCCGCCGAGCCCACCGACATGGTCCGCGACCCCCGACGCCACACCGACCCCCGCCGCGCCGCGCGCCGCACCGTGCTCAGGAGCGCCGTGGCGGCCATGGTGCTCCCCGTGCTGGCCGGCGGCTTCATGCTCCAGCGGCAGGGCAACGACGGCGAGCGCCTCTTTTACGAGGTGTTCACCCGCATCGCCGCGCGCGGCGTGGACACCGTGTCCGAAGACTCGCTGTACGAGAAGGCGGCGCGCGGGCTCCTTCACGCCATCGGCGATCCGTACGCGGAGCTGTACACGCCCAAGGAGTTGGCGGCCTTCCAGCGCGAGGGGCTGCGGAACGGCTACGGCGGGCTGGGGATGCTGCTGGAGCGGGTGCGCGACACCACCGTCATCACCCGTGTGTACCCGGGAAACCCGGCGGAGCGCGCGGGCGTGCGGGTGGGCGACCGGGTGATCGCGGTGGAGGGGCGGCGCGTGATCGGGCTGCCGCTGGACAGCGTGACCTCGCGCGTGCTGGGGCCCCCGGGCACGCCCGTGCGGGTCACCTTCGTGCGCCCGGGCGAGGCTCCGGTGGAGCGCTCGGTGAGCCGCGCCATCGTCCACATCCCGGTGGTGCCCTACAACACGCTGCTGGAGGGCGACGTGGGGTACCTCCCGCTGGACCGCTTCAGCGAGGCATCGGGCGAAGAGGTGGCGCGCGCCGTGGACGCGCTGCGGGACAAGGGCGCCAGGTCGCTGATCCTTGACCTGCGCGGCAATGGGGGCGGGAGCCTGGAGCAGTCGATCCGCATCGGCAACCTGTTCCTGGCGCGCGGGCAGGAGATCCTGCAGGTGCGCTACCGCGACCGCTCGCCCGAGGTGTACCGCTCCGAGGGCGGGCCGCTGGCCACGGGCGAGCCCATCGTGGTGCTGACCGACGGCGGGTCCGCCTCCGCGTCGGAGATCGTGGCCGGCGCGCTGCAGGACCACGACCGCGCGGTGGTGATCGGCACCCCGTCGTTCGGCAAGGGGCTGGTGCAGGAGCTCTTCCCCCTGCCGGACGGGTACGCCATGAAGCTCACCACCGCCAAGTGGTACACGCCCAGCGGCCGCTCCATCCAGCGCGACCGCCGCGTGTCCGAGACGGGCCGCCTCCTTCCCGACACCGCGGCTCCCTCCGACTCCGCGCTGGCGCGCCTGCCGGAGTTCCGCTCCGACGCGGGCCGCGTGGTGCGCGGCGGCGGCGGCATCACCCCCGACCTGGTGGTGAGGCCGGACACGCTGGCGGGCGGCGAGCGCGCCCTGGTGCAGGCGCTCTCCGCGCGTGCCGCGGTGGTGAACGAGGCCCTCACCGAGCTGGCGCTGGTGTGGGGCCGCACCGCCCGCCCCGGCTTCGCGGTGTCCCCCGAATGGCGCGAGGCGCTCTTTGCCCGCCTCGCCGCCCGCGGCATGCCCGTGGACCGCGCCGTCTGGACCGCCGGCCTCCCGCTGATCGACCGCCTGATCGCGGACCGCGTAACCTCCCTCGCGCTGGGCGAGGAAGCCTCCTTCCTCCTCACCGTCCCTCGCGACGCGCAGCTCCAGGCCGCGCTCCGCGTGCTGCGCGGCGCCCGCACCCAGCGCGACGCGCTCGCTCGCGTACCGTCGGCGGTCGGCGGCGGGCGCTGATGGACGTGAGTGCTGAGTCCTAAGTGCTGAACAGCAGTCCACCACGCATCAAGCACTCTGGACTTAGGACTCAGGACTTTGCACCGTTGTTTTCAGACACCGACATCACTCTCCTCAGGAGCAACCGCGTGAAGATCAGATTGGGAGCGGCCGGCGCCGCCCTGGCGTTGGCCGTGGTGTCGCCCGTGCTGGCGCAGGCGCCGCGTGCGGGCGAAGGCCCGGTCCGGCACTCCGCGCGTCCGACGACGGCGGCCATCAGCCGGCAGGACGCCATGAGCCGGCTGTACGTGCTGGCCGACGACTCGATGATGGGCCGCGACGCGGGCACGCGCGGGAACGTGATGGGGACGGACTACATCGCGGCCGAGGCGCGCCGCATCGGCCTGCGCCCCGCGGGCGACAACAGCACCTTCTTCCAGACGATCCCGCTGGTGCGGCGCAGCGTGGACGCGCAGTCCACCCTCACGCCGCAGGGCGGCAACGCGCTGCGGCTGTGGAGCGACTTCGCGCCGCTCCCGCTCATCGCGGGCTTCTTCAACGTCGCTCCGTACATGACGGCGCAGGCCACGCCCGTGGTGTACGGCGGGCGCTGGGGCGACGCCGCGGCGATCACCCCCGCGCAGGCGCGCGGCAAGTTCGTGGTCTTCTCGCCGCCCATGGCGCCCAACGGCCGCCCGGACTTCCGCGTGTGGATGCAGGGCCCGATGGAGCGCTACGCGGGCGCCACCGGCATCGCCATCGCGGTGCTGGAAGCGTCGCCGCCCCCGTTCGTAAGCTTCCTCCGTGAAGAGCAGATGGGGCTGCGCGCCGAGCCGCGCGCGGACGGACCGCCGCCGGTGATGCTGGTTACCTCCACGGCCGCCGAGCAGTTGCTGGGCGCGCCGCTCCCCTCGCTGCAGCCCGGTGCGGCGGCGGCGAACGGGCGCACGGTGACGGGCGGCTTCCGCGCGACGGAGCGGCCCACCGAGTTCCCCGCGCGCAACGTGGTCGCCATCCTCCCGGGCACCGATGCGCGCCTGCGCAACCAGTACGTGGCCATCGGCGCGCACAACGACCACGTGGGGATCGCTCCCGAGGCGGTGGACCACGACTCGGTGCTCGTCTTCAACCGCCTCTTCCGCCGCGGCGGGGCGGAGGACCAGCCGCCGGAGCTCACTCCCGCGCAGCTCGCCCAGCTCCGCGCCGGGGTGGACTCGCTGCGCCGCGGGGGCCCCGCGCGCCGCGACAGCATCTTCAACGGCGCGGACGACGACGCCTCGGGCACCGTGGGCGTGCTGGAGATCGCGCAGGCCATGGCGGCCCGCCCGCCGCGCCGCTCGGTGCTCTTCGTGTGGCACACGGCCGAGGAGAAGGGGCTGTTCGGCTCCGAGTACTTCACCTCGCACGCCACCGTGCCGCGCGACTCCATCGTGGCGCAGCTCAACATCGACATGATCGGCCGCGGCCGCGCGGGCGACCTGGACAACGGGGGCGCGGGGTACCTGCAGCTCGTGGGGTCGCGCCGCCTCTCCACGCAGCTCGGCGACCTGGTGGAAGAGGTGAACCGCACGGGGAGCCACGGCTTCACCTTCGACTACTCGATGGACGCCGACAACCACCCGACGAACATCTACTGCCGCAGCGACCACTACAACTACGCGCGGTGGGGGATCCCGGTGACCTTTTTCACCACCGGCGGGCATCCCGACTACCACATGCTCACCGACGAGGCGCAGTACATCGACTTCGACAAGCTGGTGGGCGTGAGCCGGTTCATCGCGGGCGTGGCCGAGTCCGTGGCCAACCGCGACGCGCGGCTGGTGGTGGACAAGCCGAAGCCGGATCCGAACGGGGCCTGCAAGCAGTAAAAGCGGGGCTCACACAGAGACACGGAGGCACAGAGGAGCAGTTCTCCTCTGTGCCTTCGTGCTTGGAGGTTGGCCCGTGTCGTGCAAAGCACGGCGCCCAACCCCAACGCGGAGGATGAGGTCATGGCGAATCTTTCCCGGAAGATCCTGTGGGCGGTGATCGGCACCGCCGCTTCAAAGGTGGTGAGGAGCCGTACCCGCAAGGCCATGCACACGGACTACGGCGCCCCGCGCCTTCCGTACCGCGTGCGCCGCCAGAGCGGCCTCGGCACCGCCATCGTGCTCGCCGCGGGCACCGGGGCGCTGATGGCGCTGGCGGACGTGCTCAACGAGCAGGGGAAGGACGCCGCGCGCGCCCGTTGAGCCCGCACGCGTGAGGCATGGAGGCATGGAGAAGCGCTCTTCTCCGTGCCTCTGTGCCTCTGTGTGAGCCCATCTTCTATGCGAATCGTGCTCCAGCGCGTCTCCCGCGCCCGCGTGACCGTGGACGGCCGCACCACGGGCGAGATCGGCCGCGGGCTCCTCCTGCTGGCCGGCTTCACCGGCGGCGACGGCGAGGAGGCGCTCGCGTGGATGGCGGACAAGGTGGTGGGGCTGCGCATCTTCCCGGACGCGGAGGGGAAGATGAACCTGTCGCTGGCCGAGGCGGGCGGCGCGCTCCTGGTGGTGTCGCAGTTCACGCTGTACGGCGACGCGCGCAAGGGGCGCCGGCCCTCGTTCGTGGAGGCCGCGCGCCCCGAGGTGGCGATCCCGCTGTACGAGCGCTTCCTGGAGCTCCTGCGCGCCACCGGCCGCCCGGTGCAGACCGGCGAGTTCGGCGCCATGATGGAGGTGGAGCTCGTCAACGACGGCCCCGTGACCCTGGTTCTCGAACGCTGATGAGCGATCTCGCGCCCCGCATCGTCCTCGCCTCCCAGTCCCCCCGCCGCGCCGAGCTGATCGGCCGCCTGGGGCTGGCCTTCGACACCATCCCCGCCGACCTGGACGAGAGCTACCGGCAGGGCGAGACGCCGCCCGAGCACGCCGAGCGCCTGGCGCGCGACAAGGCGCTGGCCGTCGCCGGGGCGCACGAGGACGCGCTGGTGGTGGGCTCGGATACCATCGTGGTGGTGGATGGCGACGTGCTGGGCAAGCCGCGCAGCCGCGAGCAGGCGGTGGAGATGCTCACGCGCCTCGCCGGGCGGGAGCACGAGGTGTGCACCGGCATCGCGGTGGTGCACGGCGGGCGCGTGGAGAGCGGGCTGGAGCGCGTGCGCGTGCGCTTCCGCGCGCTGGACCGGCGCGCCTGCGAGGAGTACGTGGCCACCGGCGAGCCCATGGACAAGGCGGGCGCGTACGGCATCCAGGGCTTCGGCTCGGCGCTGGTGGAGGGGATCGACGGCGACTACTTCGCGGTGATGGGGCTCCCCGTCGTCCACATGCTGGCGCTGTTCGAGCGCTTCGGCTGGCGCTACGCCTTCGGAGAGCTGCGCCGCGCCGGGTAGCGATGCTGAGCTCTCCCGCGTGCATGCGCGGCGCGGCGGGCCCCGAGCGCTTCCCGTGCCCCTGCTGCGGCCACCGGGTGTTCGGCGCGCCGCCCGGCTCGCACGAGATCTGCCCCGTGTGCTTCTGGGAAGACGACGAGCGGCAGCTCGCGCTGGCGACGACCCTCACGGGCGCCAACCGCACCACGCTGGCCGATGCGCAGCGCGCCTACGCGGCCACCGGCGCCTGCGAAGAGCGCCTCACGAGCTTCGTGCGCCCGCCCGCCGCCCACGAGCCGCGCGACCCGCTCTGGCGCCCCGTCGATCCCGCCCGCGACGAGTTCCCGCCGCGCGACGGAACGACGTACTACTGGCGCGGATAACCTCCTCTGTGTCTCTGTGCCTCTGTGTGAGGCCCGCTTCTCGAATCCACACCCACCCGGGCGCCCCGCATGATTCTCGCGATCGACGAAGGGACCACCGGCGTCACGTGCCTGGTGATCGACGTGGAAGGGCGGGTGAGGGGGCGGGCGTACAGCGAGTTCGGCCAGCACTTTCCGCGGCCGGGGTGGGTGGAGCACGACGCGGACGAGATCTGGGAGACGACGCGGCGCGTGGCCCTCGCCGCCGTGGCGGACGCGGGGGTCGCGATGGAGCGGCTGGCGGGGATCGGCATCACCAACCAGCGCGAGACGGTGGTGCTGTGGGACCGCGCGACCGGCCAGCCGCTTCACCGCGCCCTGGTTTGGCAGGACGGCCGCACCGCCGACGTGTGCCGCGCCCTCAAGGCCGCGGGGCACGAGGACGAGGTCCGCGCCCGCACCGGGCTGGTCATCGACCCCTACTTCAGCGGCACCAAGCTGGCGTGGCTGCTGGACCACGTGCCGGACGGGCGCCGCCGCGCGGAGGCGGGGGAGCTGGCGGCGGGCACCATCGACAGTTGGCTGGTGTGGAAGCTCACCGGCGGGCGCCAGCACCTCACCGACCCCACCAACGCGTCGCGCACGCTGCTGTACGGCCTGGACGAGGGCGCGTGGGACCCGGCGATGCTCGACCTGTTCGGCATCCCCGCGGCGGTGCTGCCGGAGGTGCGCGCCTCCAGCGAGGTGTACGGCGCGACCGCCGGCGACGCGCTGGGCGCGGAGATCCCCGTGGCGGGGATCGCGGGGGACCAGCAGTCGGCGCTGTACGGGCACGGCTGCTGGACGCCCGGGGCGGGGAAGAACACCTACGGCACCGGCGCCTTCCTCCTGGTGCACACGGGCACGGAGCGAGTCGCATCGCGCCACGGGATGCTCACCACGGCCGCGTGCGGGCCGCGCGGGGAGCGCGCCTTTGCGCTGGAGGGCTCCATCTTCATCGCCGGCGCCGCCGTCCAGTGGCTGCGCGACGGGCTGGGGATCGTGGACGACGCGGAGGAGACGGACGCCATGGCGCGCTCCCTGGCGTCCAACGACGGCGTCTACTTCGTCCCCGCCTTCACGGGGCTGGGGGCGCCGCACTGGGAGCCGCAGGCCCGCGGCACCCTGTTCGGGCTCACGCGCGGCACCACGCGGGCGCACCTGGCCCGCGCCGCGCTGGAGGCCATGGCGTTCTCCACCGCCGACGTGGTGGAGGCGATGCAGGCCGACGCGGAGGTCGCCCTCCCCGAGCTGCGGGTGGACGGCGGCGCCGCGTCCAACGACTGGCTGATGAAGTTCCAGGCCGACGTGCTGGGCGTGCCGGTGCGGCGCCCCGCGATGGTGGAGATGACGGCGCGGGGAGCGGCGGGGCTGGCGGGGCTGGCGACGGGAGTGTGGAGCACGCCGGAGGAGTTCGACGCGGCGCGCCCGGACGAGACGGTCTTCACCCCCGCGGACGGCGACGCCGCGCGCGGGGAATGGCAGCGCGGGTGGCGGCGGGCCGTGTCCGCCGTGTGCGCGTGGGCAACCGAGGAGAAAACGTGAACGAGCTGATGCTGTGCCTGTGCCTTTCCTTCGGCACGGGGCCGGGGCGCCCCGCCGACCGCTTCTTCGCCGAAGACAAGCTCAAGCACTTCGCGCTGTCCTTCGCCATCACCAGCCTGGCCGCCAGCGGCGCCCGCGCCACGGGCCTGGGCCGCGGCCCCGCGCTCACGGTGGGCGCGGGTACGGGCTTGGGGATCGGCGTGGCCAAGGAGATCCGCGACCTGCGCGCCTCGCGCGCCCGCGCCGCGGCGGGAGACACGACGGCCGAAGGGAGCACCGCCTCCATGCTGGACCTCGCCTGGGACGCCATCGGCGTGGGCACCGCGACGATCCTGGTCGCGCAGTCGCGTTGAACGTCGTGCCCGAAGTGCCGGCGCGCCTCTCGCTCGCCGGCAAGACGACCGCGGCGCGGGCCCGCGTGATCGAGAGGAGCGGCCGCTGGCGCAGGATGAGCGCTCTCAAAGAGCTGGCGTGGTGGCTCCTGGCCCCCGCCGTCTTCTTCATCCCCCCGCACATCCCCTGGGTGCTGGTGGTGCTGCTGCTGGGCGGCCTGCGCGCGTGGGGCCGCATCAACGAGCGCCGCACGCTCCTCTGGCTCCACGGCTCCTGCCCCCACTGCGGCACCGAGCAGGACTTCACCGAGCTGGGCCGCATGCGCATCCCCCACGTCGTCCAGTGCGCGAGCTGCCAGTGGTCGCTCCACGCCGAAGTAGCGATAAGCTCAGCCGAGAGCTGAGGCCCGGAGCCGCGCCCGACGTGAGGGGATAAATCCCCCCGCTGGAACCACGGGAAGCCCGCTGAAGCGGGCTCGCATGGGTCCGGCTACCGAGCCCGCTTCAGCGGGCTTCCCGTACCTTCAGCCGGGCGTTTCAACGCCCGGCGATGCCGCCCCACACAGAGGCACAGAGGCACAGAGATGACTTCATCTCTGTGCCTCTGTGCCTCTGTGTGAGCCCTTCTTTTTATACTACGCCGCCCCGAGCTTCTGCCGGTTGTCCACGATCTTGGCGTCGCGGCGGGCGCTCTCCAGCCAGCGCTGCACCGTGCCCTGCTGAAGCTGGTAGCCCACGCTGGCGCGCTGCTGCTCCTTCTGAGCCTCCCACGTCTTGCGGTCCGCCGGGATGCGCTGCGTGGGGCGCACGATGAAGAGGCCGGTGGTGGTCTCCACCACGCTGCTCACCTGGCCCACCGGGGTGCCGAACGCGGCCCCGATGGCGGCGTTGGCCTGGCCGAGCACCGGGTTGGGCTCGGTGCGGGTGAAGGGGCCCGCCGCGGCCACCGTGAGCCCGCGCGCCGCCGCCGCCTGCTGCAGCGTCTGCCCGGCGCGCACCTGCTGAACGATCTTGAGCCCCTCGGCCTTGGCCTGCGCGCGCTTCTTCTGCAGCACCAGGTCGCGGCGGATCTCCGGGGTGGCCTCGGCCAGCGACATCCGCCCCTTGGGCTGGTAGCTCTCCAACTGCACCAGGAAGACGGCGTTTTCGTTCTCGAAGATGTCGCTGATGGGCTTGGCTTCGGCCGAGTCGCTCATGGCCGAGGCCCAGTCCAGCGCGTCCAGCGCCGGACCCACGCCGGGGATCGCCGGCAGGTTGTCCGTCACCGTGATGCCGCGGCGGAGCGTGGCGCCCACGGCGCGCGCCGCCAGGTCCATCCCGCTGCGCTCGGCCAGGTCGCTCAGCGAGTCGGCGCGGGCGTCCAGCTTGGCCAGCTCCTCGTCGGACTTGCCGATGGGGAGCAGGATGTGGCGCGCCTTCACCTGGTCGCCGGTGCGCTCCTGCACCTGGATGATGTGGAGGCCGAACTGCGTCTCCACCGGCTGCGAGATCTCGTTGACCGGGAGCGAGAAGGCCACCGAGTCGAACGCGCCCACCATCTGCCCGCGGCCAAAGGTGCCCAGGTCGCCGCCCGTCTGGGCGCTCCCCGGGTCCTTGCTCTCGCGGCGCGCCACCTCGGCGAAGTCCGCGCCGCCCGCCACCTCCTGCCGGATCTGCTGCGCGCGCACGAGCGCCGCCTGCCGGTCCGCCGGGGTCACCGTCTTGGCCAGGTAGGCCACGGTGAAGCGGGCGGTGCGCGGGCGCTCGAAGCGGTCCTCGTGCGAGTCGAAGTACGCGCGCACCTCGGCGTCGGTCACGTTCACCTGCCCGGGGGCCAGGCGCGACAGGTCGAGCGACACGTACTCCACCGTGGCGCGCTCGTTCTGGTCCTGGTAGGCGCGCCACAGCTCCGCATCGGTCACACGGGCGCCGGCGGCGAGCTGGCGCTGCAGCTTCTGGCGCGGGAGCGCGGTGCGGTAGTAGCCCTCCAGCTCGCCCAGGATCTCGTCCGTGGCCTGCGGGCCGGCCAGGAACGCCTGGTACTTGCGCAGGTCGAACTGCCCGTTGGTCTGGAAGATCTCCTGCTGCGCGAGCTGCGGGTGCGGGAAGTTCTTCGCGGCGAAGACGATCTCCTGGTCCGTCACGCCGATGCGGCGGCGGTCCATCTCCTGGCGCACCAGGATGTCCGTCACCAGCTCGTTCCACGCGCGCTCGCGGATCTCGCGCTGCTGCTCGGGCGTTACGCGCGCGCCGCTCTGCTGCGCCTGCTGCGTGAGCGACTCCACCGCGTTCTGGTACGCCTGCAGGGAGATCGGCTCGCCGTTGACGCTCCCCAGCTCGCCGGGGGTCGTCTGCGCGGTCTCGGCGATGATGCCGTACACCATGAAGAGCAGAAAGAACACGACCGTGGGCAGGATGAGGAACTTCCCGGCCTTGCTGCGGATGAACTCCATCATGTGGGCGTCAAACTCCGGAAGAGCACCGCGGAGCCGCGGCGTGCTGGTGGTGTGGGAGCGTGGGCGCGGACCGCGGATAGGCGAAAGTGAAGGCCGCAAAGATACTTACCACGGCCATTCGCCGCAACCCGGGGAAGAAGTCCCGGGTCCTGAGTCCTGGGTGCTGAGTGCGAACCGCCCGGTGCTCGGCGGCAGGTATTCCTGGCTCAGGACTTAGCACTCAGGACTCAGGACTTTCTCCGTGACCGGCCGCGCGCTCCGTCCCAGTGCCGTTGACACCATCCTCTGGCGCGGCTTAACTTCCGTCCCCTGTCCACAACCTGCCGCGCCACCCTCCCAGGCACGAACCGCCATGCCCGAAATCTCGCCCGAGCTTGCCGCCCGGATCGAGCAGCTAAGGAGCAGCCACCGTGAAAACCCGGCCCGCTTCTTCATGCCTCTCGCGTCCGCGTATCGCGAAGCGGGGGAGCTGGGACAGGCGGAGGAGCTCCTGCGCGAGAACCTCAAGCGGCACCCGGGCTACCTGAGCGCCCACGTGCTGCTGGGGCGCTGCCTGGCGGACCGCGGCGCGCTGGGCGAGGCGCGCAACGAGTTCAACTACGTCCTTTCCATCGACCCGCAGAACCTGATCGCCCTGCGCACGCTGGGCGAGATGGCCGCCTCCAACGGCAATGTGGACGAGGCACGGCGCTGGTACGGCGAGCTGCTGGCGGTGGACCCCATGAGCGCCGAGGCGCGCCAGGCGCTGGACGCGCTGGAGTCCGCCCCCGCGCCCGAGCCGGCGCGCCAGCAGGAGGGCGGGTGGGACCCGTTCGCCCACGGCGACGTGGCCCCGAGCCCCGCGCCCGCCGCGGAGGAGCCGCAGCGCTTCGTGGAGGAGGAGGAGGAGCTGCTCGACGCGCCCTCCTTCCAGCCGATGGAGCCGGCGCCGGAGCTGGGCTTCGGCGCGGTGGACCTGCCGCCCCCGGCGCAGGACGACTTCGCCAGTTGGGGCGACGTGAGCCTGGACGAGCCCCTCGGCCCCCCCGCCGCCGACCTCCCGCCCGCGCCGCAGCCCGCGGACGCGCTGGACTTCGGCGCGGTGGAGCTGACGGACGACTGGAGCGCCTCGCCCGAGCCGCTGGCCACGGGCCCCGCCGCGGGGTGGGGGATGTTCGACGAGACGCCCGCCACGGACGACGAGATCCCGGCCGAGCCGCTCCCCGAGCTGCGCTCCTTCCACGACGAGGACGCCGCGGAAGACGACGTGGAGATGGTCACGGAGACGATGGCGGAGCTGTACTACCGCCAGGGCTTCGTGGACCGCGCCGCGGACGTGTACCGCGAGCTGATCGCTCGCCGCGGCGACGAGCCCGCCCTCACACGCCGCCTCGGCGAGCTGGAGCACGAGCTGCGCGGCGACGCGGCCGAAGCGCCCGGTGAGGAGCCCGCTTTCGCGGCCGAGTACGACCTACCCGCCTTCACCTCCGAGCCGCAGACGACGCCCGCGTGGCTGGAGGCGGTCGACGCGCACATGGTGGCGGGCGACGCCCAGGCCTACCCGGACGTCCCCGAGGTGCTCCCCGCGCTGGACTTCGCCTCCTCCTCCGAGGAGACTCCCTTCGCGGACGTGCCCAGCTTCGGCGCGACGCGCGATGAAGTGGCGGGCGACTCGTTCGCGTCCGCCGCGACGGGTGATTCGTTCGGTTCCGGTGCGACGGGCGATTCGTTCGCCGACTCCTTTGCGTCCGGCTTCGACGGCTCGCCCGCGCCCGCCTTCGATGCGCAGCCTGCGGAGCCCGAGCTCGCCGGTGAGCGCGACGCGTGGACTCCGCCGTCGGTGGAGCCCACGGCGCCGCTGGATTTCGGCGCCGGTGCGTTGGGTGGGGAGCAGGGCGGCGGGTTCGATACGGACACGACGGGTGCGTTCGGTTCGCAGGGCAACGAGTTCGCCGCGGACACGTCCGGCGCGTTCGGTGGCGAGCCGCGCGATGGGTTCGATGCGGATACGGCCGGTGCGTTCGGGAACGAGCGGGGCAACGGGTTCGCGGATGAGCCGGTGAACGCGTTCGACGCGCAGCCCGCCGTGCCGGAGTCGTTCTTCACCGAGACCGCGAGCTCCTTCGATGCGGAGCCCGCCACGCCCGAGCCGCTCCCCGCCGAGCCGGCGAGCGCGTTCGATGCGGAGCCCGCCGCACCGGAGCCGTTCTACGCGGAATCGCTGAGCGGCTTCACCGCCGAGCCGCCCGCGTCCGAGTCGTACTCCGCGGAGCCGGAACCCGCCGCCGAGGCCGCCTTCGCCGCGCCGCCCGAGCTGGCCGCCGCCGAGACGGCCCGTGCCGGGCACCGCGCGGGTGACGGTACGGAGTCGGTCGCGACGTATCTCTGGTCCGTGCTCTCCTGGCGTCCCGGGCAGGCGGTGGCGGCCCCCGCGGCGTACGCGGAGCCCGAGCAGTCCGCATCCGATTCGCAGCCGTTCGCGACCGATGCGGAGCCGGCCGTGCCGGATTCGCTCTACGCGGAGCCGTACATCGAGAGCGAGCCTGAGTCGCTCGCCTCCGGCTCCACCGAGACCGCTGATTTCGGGTTCGAGGCTCAGCCGCTCGCGTTCGACGCCGCGCCGATGGGCTTCGAGACGGGCGAGCCGCTCCCCTTCGCCGAGCCCTCGCCGTTTGGCCTCGCGCCACAGGGAGAGGTGGGCGCGCCGCCGCCGCCTGAGTCGTGGGACGACCAGACGCTCGGCGCCCCCGAGCAGCAGCCCCCGCTGGACGAGCCCTGGATGTCCGGCACGGAGCCGGAGCTGGCCCCAGCCGACGAGTCCTGGACCGCCGCTGACCCCTCCGCAGACCCGTGGGGAACCGCACAGGATGCCCCCGCCGCGCAGCCGTGGGAGATCGCGCCGGAGACCGCACCCGCCGCCGAGCCGTGGGAAGCCGCGCCGGAGCTTCCGGCCGCGGACGAGCCGTGGGTAGTCGCGGCCGAGCCGGAGCTGACGCCGGCCAACGACGGCGACGAGCCGTGGGCGATCCCCGCCGAGCCGACCGAGGCGCTGCTCCCGGCGGACGACGAGCAGGGCGCGATCGACGAGCTTCCGTGGCTCGCGGCGGAGCCCTCGAGCGACGAAGGGCTCCTGTCGGTGGACGACTACGCGCCCGCGGGTACGGAAGCTGCCAGCGGCACCGCGGCCGGCGAAGAGCCGATGCCGTGGGAAGTCGGGATGGACTTCGGCGCGCCGGAGCCGGCGCCGACCCCCGCGCCCGCGGAGCCCGTAGCGGGCTTCTCGTTCGAGGACTTCTTCTCGGACCCGGCCCCGGCGCCCGCGCCGCCCGCCGCCGAGCCTCCGCCGCCGGCCCCGGCTGCGCCGCAGAGCGCGCCCGCGGCGGACGACGACGAGGATCTTGAGAGCTTCCAGGCGTGGCTGCAGAGCCTCAAGCGTTGAGGATCGGGGTCGTACACGGCCCCAACCTCAACCTCCTGGGAACACGCGAGCCGGAAGTGTACGGCCGTGCGACACTGGACGACGTGAACGCCGCCGTGGCGGCGCTGGCCGCGGAGCTGGGAGCCGAAGCCGAGTTCTTCCAGTCCAACCACGAGGGCGCCCTGGTGGACCACGTGCAGGCGGCGGCGGCGCGCGTGAGGGGCTTCGTGGTGAACGCGGGCGCCTACACGCACACCAGCATCGCGCTGCGCGACGCGCTGGCGGGAGTGGCGCGTCCGTACGTGGAGGTGCATCTTAGCAACGTCTTCGCCCGCGAGCGCTTCCGCCACCGCTCCTATCTCGCCGCCGGCGCGGTGGGAGTCGTGTCGGGCTTTGGGGCCGAGAGCTACCGGCTGGGGCTCCGTGGGCTGGTGGAGCATTTGAAAAGAAGTGCGTGAGTGCGTTAGTGCGTAAGTGCGTCAGGAACGGCAGTTAAGCGCACTCACGCACTGCAACGCACTTACGCACTCCCGAACCGAAACTACGCAGCACCGCACGCAACTAGGAGAGATTCGTGGCAACGACGGCCGATTTCCGCAACGGGATGGTCCTCAGCATGGATGGGGTGCTGTGGAGCATCCTCTGGTTCCAGCACCACAAGCCCGGCAAGGGGAACACCGTGGTGCGCAGCAAGCTCAAGAACGTCCTTACCGGCTCCGTGCTGGAGAAGACGTTCCGCGCGGGCGAGCGCATCGAGGAGGTGCGGCTGGAGCACCGGCCGATCCAGTACTCGTACAACGACGGCGAGTTCTACTACTTCATGGACCAGCAGACCTTCGACCAGATCCCGCTGGCCGCGGCGGTGATCGGCGAGGACCAGTTGAAGTACCTCAAGGAAGGGATGGAGTGCGACGGGCTGGTGCACGGCGAGTCCGTGATCGCCGTCGAGCTTCCCTTCTTCGTCACCCTGCAGGTAACGCAGACGGACCCGGGCGTGCGCGGCGACACCGCCACCGGCGGCACCAAGCCCGCCACGCTGGAAACGGGCGCAGTGGTGCAGGTGCCGCTCTTCCTCAACGAGGGCGAGATGATCCGCGTCGACCGGCGCGAGCACAAGTACATCGAGCGAGCGAAATGATCGACCTCGACTTCCTGCGCGGCCTGATCAGCGCGGTGGACGACAGCGGGATCGACTCCCTGGAGATCGCCCGCGGCGGCACCCGCATCCGCATCCACAAGACCCCGCCCCCCGCGCCCGTGAGTGCGCAGGCGGCCCCCGCGCAGGTGGTGCACGCGGCCCCGGCGCCCGCGCCCGCCCCCGCGGCGGCACCGGCCGCCGGTGCGGCCGCCCCGGCGGCTCCGGCAGCGGGCGCCGCGCCCGCCGCGGGGAACCTGGTGGAGATCAAGAGCCCCATGGTGGGGACGTACTACCGCTCCCCCGCGCCCGAGGCACCGGCGTACGTGGAGCTCGGCTCGCGCATCTCCAAGGGGCAGACGCTCTGCATCCTGGAGGCGATGAAGCTGATGAACGAGCTGGAGTCCGAAGTCGCGGGGATCGTGCGCGAGATCCTGGTGGACAACGGGGAGCCGGTGGAGTACGGGCAGGTGCTCTTCCGCATCGAGCCGGCGGCCTGAGATGGCCGAGGCAGTGAGCGGCGCGGAGCCGCGCACGGGCGGGCCCCCGCGCGAGTTCGTGCTGCGCGAGGCGCTGCAGGAGCTCGTGCGCAGGCAGGGCTCCGACCTCCACCTCAAGGTGGGGAGGCCGCCCATGCTGCGCGTGCAGGGCGAGCTGGTGGAGACGCCCCTCGCCACGCTGCGGCCGGACGACCTCAAGCGCTGCGCGGAGCAGACGCTGAACCCCCGCCAGCGCGAGGAGTTCGCCGAGAAGAAGGAGATCGACTTCGCCATCGGCGTGAGCGGGCTGGGGCGGTTCCGCACCAACATCTTCCACCAGCGCGGCACGCTGGGGATGACGTTCCGCGCCATCCCCATGGAGGTGCCCGCGCTGGGGACGCTGGAGCTGCCCGAGGTGCTGGAGCAGGTGGCGCTCCTGCCCCGCGGGCTGGTGCTGGTGACGGGGGTGACGGGGAGCGGCAAGAGCACCACGCTGGCCGCCATCATCCGCTACCTCAACGAGCGGCGGGCGGTGAACATCGTGACGGTGGAGGACCCCATCGAGTTCCTGCACCGCGACGGCAAGGCCATCATCAGCCAGCGCGAGGTGGGGAGCGACACGCACTCGTTCCACGACGCGCTGCGGCACGTGCTGCGGCAGGACCCCGACGTCATCATGCTGGGCGAGATCCGCGACCGGCCGTCGATGGAGACGGTGCTCAAGGCGGCGGACACGGGGCACATGGTGATGAGCACCCTTCACACCACCGACGCGGCGCAGACCATCGGCCGCATCATCTCGTTCTTCCCGCCGCACCAGCACGCGGAGATCCGCGGGGTGCTGGCCAACGCCCTGCGCGCCATCATCTCGCTGCGGCTGATCCCGCGCGCGGACGGGCCGGGGCGCGTGCCCGCGGCCGAGGTGCTGGTGAACACCGCCGCCATCTCGCAGCTCATCCGCACGGGTGACGAATCGCAGAGCATCCCGGAGCTGATCGCGGACGGCCGCGTGCAGTACGGGATGCAGACCTTCGACCAGAGCCTGCTCGAGCTCTACCGCCGCGGGGCCATCTCGTACGACTGGGCGATGCACTACGCGTCCAACCCGAGCGAGTTCGCGCTGCGCGCCTCCGGCGTGGAGAGCGGCGAGCAGGAGACCTGGGGTGGGCCGCCGGCCGACCCCCGTTCGGACCGATAATCCCGAGAGACGTGTTCCGCAAAGTCCTGATCGCGAACCGCGGCGAGATCGCCCTGCGGGTCATCCGTGCCTGCAAAGAGCTGGGGATCCGCACGGTCGCCGTGTACTCCGAGGCCGACCGCGAGTCGCTGCACGTCCGCTTCGCGGACGAAGACGTGTGCATCGGCCCGCCGTCCGCGCGCGAGAGCTACCTGAACATCCCCCGGATCATCGCCGCGGCGGAGATCACCGGCGCGGACGCCATCCACCCCGGGTACGGCTTCCTGGCCGAGAACGCCGAGTTCTCGGAGATCTGCGAGCGCAGCGAGCTCACCTTCATCGGCCCCACGCCGCAGCAGATCCGCATGATGGGCGACAAGGCCACGGCGCGCCGCACCATGCGCGACGTGGGCGTCCCCATCGTCCCCGGCACCGACGCCATCGCCGACGTGGACGAGGCGCTCGCCAAGGCGGACGAGATCGGCTTTCCCGTGCTGATCAAGGCGGCGGCCGGCGGCGGCGGCAAGGGGATGCGCGTGGCGGCGGACCGCGACGAGTTCGCGCGCGCCTTCACCATGGCGAGGAACGAGGCCGCTGCGGCGTTCGGCGACGACTCGGTGTACGTGGAGAAGTACCTGGCCCGCCCGCGCCACATCGAGTTCCAGATCCTGGGCGACAGCCACGGCCGCGTGATCCACCTGGGCGAGCGCGACTGCTCCATCCAGCGCCGCCACCAGAAGCTGCTGGAGGAGGCCCCCTCGCCCGCGCTTGACGACGACCTGCGCCGGCGCATGGGCGAGGCGGCGGTGCGCGGGGCCAAGGCCATCGACTACGTGGGCGCGGGCACCATCGAGATGCTGCTGAACGACGACGGGTCGTTCTACTTCATGGAGATGAACACGCGCATCCAGGTGGAGCACCCGGTGACGGAGGTGTGCACCGGCATCGACCTGGTGAAGGAGCAGATCCGCGCCGCCGCGGGGCTCCCGCTCTCGGTGCCGGACCACGACATCCTCCTTCGCGGCCACGCCATCGAGTGCCGCATCAACGCGGAGGACCCGTCGCGCAACTTCGCCCCGTCGCCGGGCACCATCTCCGTCTTCCACCCGCCGGGCGGCCCGGGCGTGCGCATCGACACGCACGTGTACGCGGGGTACCGCGTGCCCCCGTTCTACGACTCGCTGCTGGCCAAGCTGATCGTGCACGCCTCCACGCGCGAAGAGGCCATCGCGCGGATGCGCCACTCGCTGGCGGGCTTCGTGATCGAAGGGGTTCACACCACCATCCCCTTCCTCCTCCAGGTGATGGACCACCCCGGCTTCGTGGCCGGCGAGGTGGACACCAAGTTCCTGGAACGCTGGATGGCCGAGCGCGCGGGTGCCTGAGATGCGGCTGGACGTGTTCATGACCCCCGCCGAGGCGATCCCCGCCGAGGTGGCCGGCCGCACCGTCGTGGTGATCGACGTGCTCCGCGCCTCGTCTTCCATCGTGGAGGCGATGGCGGCGGGCGCCCGCACCATCTTCCCGGTGGCCTCCATCGAGGAGGCCATCCGCCTTGCCAACACGCTCGGGCGCGACCAGGTGCTGCTGTGCGGCGAGCGGCGCAGCCTCACCATCGAGGGGTTCGACCTGGGCAACTCGCCCGGCGAGTTCACCCCGGCGCGCGTGGCGGGGAAGACGCTGGTGATGACCACCACCAACGGCACCTCGTCCATGGCGGCGGCGGGCGGGGCGGCGCGGGTGATCGTGGGCTCCCTCCTCAACCTTTCCGCCGTGGTGGCCGACCTGGTGAAGACCGGCGCCGAGCCCGTCTTTCTCTGCTCGGGCCGCGAGGGCCGCTTCGGCCTTGACGACGCGGTGACGGCGGGCACCATGATCGCCGCGCTCCAGGAGGCCCTCCCGGACGCGGTGTGGACGATGAACGACGGTGCCCGCGCCGCCCTGGCCCTGGGCCGTGCCTGGAGCGACGACCTCCTGGCCCTCTTCGCCGTCACCGCCGCCGGCCGCCAGCTCGCCGACGCGGGCCTGGAGGCCGACCTGGCCTTCTGCGCGCAGACGGACCTTCGCGACGTGCTGCCCCTGTTCCACGACCGCAGCATCACGCTGGCAGATAACGGCAGTGCGTGAGTGCGTTAGTGCGTGAGTGCGTTTGAACTGCAGTTAAGCGCACTCACGCACTCCACGCACTCACGCACTTCAGTACCTCCTCCGCGGGACAATCCCATGCAGTTGACACTGGACGACCGGCAGCGGCGGGAGCTGTGGGGGCTCGGGCTCCTGGCGCTCGCGCTACTCCTCGCGCTCTCCCTGGTCCCCGTCGGCCTCTTTGGGGCGGCGGGGATGCGGGTGTTTCCCACCGGCAACGTGGTGGGGGTCGCCGGGCGGTGGCTGGCGCACGGGACGCTCGGGTTCCTGGGGGTGGGCGCGCTGGGGCTTCCCGTGCTCGCCGCGCTGTGGGGGCTGGTGGCGTTCGACAAGCTGGAGTCGTCTGCCGCGCTGCGCTGGAGCGTGCTGGCCGCGGGGCTGATGGTGCTGGTTCCCGCCGGGATCGCGGTGGCCGTCGGGCGCATCGCCGCGCCGCCGCTGCTTGCCGGGTGGACCGGGGCCGCGGCGGGGTGGGGGATGGCGTCGCTGGTGGGGACGGTGGGCGCGTCGCTGGTGCTCTTTTTCGTTTTTGCGGGGCTGTGCGTGGCCACGGTGCGCTGGAACCCGTTGCGCACTGCCGTCGGCGGCGGGCGGCTGGCGTGGGGGAAGGCGCGCACGCTGGCGACCTCCATCCCCGCGCCTACGCTGCGCATCCCCGATCCGCGCCTCCTGCTCCCCGCTCGCGACACCCGCACGCCGGCGGTGGAAGAGGACGAGGTGGAGGAGGCGGAGATCGTGGAGGAGCACGCGAACTTCCTTCCCGACGCCGCCTTCGCTTCGTACGACGAGGAGCTGACGACCGTGGACCGCGCCGTCGCCGTCGCGCCCGCGCCGCCGAAGAAGGGGAAGGTTGCGCCCAAGCCCGTGGCGCGCTCCACCGCCGCGGAGCAGACGGAGCTGATCCCGGAGGACGCGGGTGATCCCACGGCGGACGACCTGCCGGCGACGGGGCTGCTGACGGCGGCGCCCTTCCGCGACGAGATGAGGAACCGGCAGGAGCTGGACAAGCTGGGGCAGGTGCTCATCGACAAGCTGGCGACCTTCAAGATCGAAGGCACCATCATGGGGATGACCACCGGGCCCGTGGTCACCCAATTCGAGGTGTCGCCGGCACCCGGCGTGAAGGTGGCGCGCATCGCGAACCTGGAGGCGGACCTGGCGCTCGCGCTCAAGGCGCCTTCGGTGCGCATCGTGGCGCCCATCCCCGGGAAGGGCGCCGTGGGCGTGGAGGTCCCCAATCCCTCGCCGGAGATGGTGTTCTTCCGCGAGGTGGTGGAGAGCTCGCAGTTCCGCTCCAGCAAGGCGCTGCTGCCGCTGGCGCTGGGCAAGGACATCGCCGGGCGGCCCGTGGTGGCCGACCTGGCGAAGATGCCGCACCTGCTGATCGCCGGGGCCACGGGCTCGGGCAAATCCGTGTGCGTCAACACCATCATCACCTCGCTGGTCTACCGCCACTCGCCGCAGTCGCTGCGGTTCCTGATGGTGGACCCGAAGATGGTGGAGCTCAGCATGTACAACGACCTCCCCCACCTGCGGCACCCCGTCGTCACGGACAACAACGACGCCGCGGCCGTGCTCAAGTGGGCCGTGCTGGAGATGGAGCGCCGCTACGAGCTCCTCTCCGTCAACGGCGTGAGGAACCTGCAGGACTTCAACAAGCGCGTGGAGAGCGGCGTCATCATCCGCTCCCCCGAGGCGGACGGCGAGGAGGGTGATCCCGACCGCTGGCTGTACAAGGGCGGCCCGCTTCCGTACATCGTCGTCATCATCGACGAGCTCGCCGACCTGATGATGACGGTGCAGGGCGACGTGGAGAAGCCGCTGGCGCTGCTGGCGCAGAAGGCGCGCGCCATCGGCATCCACCTGATCCTTGCCACGCAGCGCCCCTCGGTCAACGTCATCACGGGGCTGATCAAGGCCAACTTCCCCAGCCGCATCGCCTTCCGCGTCTCGTCCAAGGTGGACAGCCGCACCATCCTGGACGGCAACGGCGCCGACTCCCTGCTGGGGAACGGCGACATGCTGATGCTCCCCCCGGGGAGCAGCGAGCTCGTCCGCATCCAGGGCGCCTACCTCTCGACGGAAGAGACGGAGGAGGTGATGAAGTGGTACCGCGAGCAGGCCCGCATCCGCCGCGACGAGGCGCTCGCCGCCGGGCTGGAGCCCGCCGAGGGCACGGGCGAGGCCAACATCCTGGACGTGGTGCGCGCCTCCGAGGACACGGGCGAGCTGGAGCCGGAAGAGGCCGTGGGCGAGCGCGACAAGCTGTTCCGCGAGGCGGCGGAGCTGTGCGTGCAGCACCAGGGCGGCTCCACCTCGCTGCTCCAGCGCCGCCTGCGCATCGGCTACGGGCGCGCGGCGCGCATCATCGACCAGCTCCACTTCGCCGGGGTGCTGGGGCCGCCGGACGGGTCCAAGCCGCGCGAGGTGCTGATCGATTTCACGCAGATCGATGTGATCTGCGGGGGGTGAGGGCTCACACAGAGGCACAGAGGCACAGAGGGGAGGAACGATGAGGGCGGGGCAGGGGTAAGGTTGAGCTGCGAAAAGGGTTAACTCGTTCGGGAGATGGATGGTGATGACTCGTTTTGCGGTGGCGGCGGTGGTTCTGGCGGTGGCGGCGTGTGGAGGGCAGGAGAGCTCGGCGGACTCGCCGGCGGAAGGGGTGGCTCCGGCGCGTCCGCGCGTGGAGCAGGCAGCGCCGGAGGTTCCCGTCGCGGCTGCACCGGTGGCTCCAGCGGTGGGCGGGGATACCGCTGAGGCGCCGGCCAGCGCGCCGGCTGCTCCGGTGGAGGCCGCCAGGGCCGAGGCTCCCGCGAAGGCCGGGGCGGATCTGGACGACGCGACGGAGATCCTGCGGCGCACCGAGAGGCGCGCGGACGCCATCCGCTCGCTGGAGGCGGACTTCGTGCAGAGCCTGCGGGTGCCGCTGCTCAACCAGACGCAGAACAGCGCGGGGAAGATGTACCAGCGCAAGCCGGACCGCTTCCTGATGCGCTTCACGCAGCCGGCGGGCGACATCATGGTGGCGGACGGGCGCTACTTCTGGCTCTACTACCCGAGCACGGACCGCACGCAGGTCATCCGCACCAGCATCGCCAAGGGCGGCGGCTCGGTGGACCTGCAGCGCCAGTTCATCGGCAACGCCACCACGCGTTTCGTCGCCACGCTCAACCGCAGCGAGACGGTGGACGGGCACGACAGCTACGCGCTCACTCTCGTCCCCCGCCAGGCGTCGCCGTACAAGGTGCTGCGCATCTGGGTGGACAAGGCGGACTACACGGTGCGCCGCTTCGAGACCACCGAGGAGAACGAGTCCGTGCGCCGCGTGGAGCTGCGCAACATCCGCGTGAACGGCGCGCTGCCGGACAACCTGTTCAGCTTCACCCCGCCCCAGGGCACGCAGGTGTTCGACCAGTAGAAAAAGCGGGGCTCGCACATAACAAAGAGGCACAGGGACGAAGTCGTCTCTGTGCCTCTGTGCCTCTGTGTGAGATTGCAGTACATTGGCCGCGACTCCAACCATCGAACATCATGGCCAAGACGGCGACTTTCGACATCAGCTCCACCGTGGACCTCCAGGAGGTCGACAACGCCCTCAACCAGGCGCGCAAGGAGATCTCGCAGCGCTTCGACTTCAAGGGCTCCACGGCCGAGATCGAGTTCAGCAAAAAGGACGGGACGCTCACCCTGCTCTCGGACGACGAGTACAAGCTGCAGGCGCTGGTGGACGTCATCCAGACCAAGCTGATCAAGCGCGGCGTGCCGGTGCGCAACCTGGACTACGGCGAGGTGGAGCAGGCGTTCGGCGGCAAGGCGCGGCAGACGATCACCCTGGTGCAGGGGATCACGACGGAGAAGGGGAAGGAGATCGTGAAGGCGATCAAGGCGGCGGGCTTCAAAAAGGTCAACGCGCAGATCCAGGAAGAGCAGGTGCGCGTCTCCTCCGCCTCCATCGACGAGCTGCAGGCGGTGATCTCCACGCTCAAAAAGGAAGATTTCGGGATCGAGCTGTCGTTCGGGAACTTCAGGTCCTGATGCTCACACAGAGGCACAGAGACACGGAGAAGAACCTCTCCGTGTCTCTGTGCCTCTGTGTGATATAGATCAGTTGCGGAGCTCGGTGGTGTCGCCCTGCTGGAGATCCTTGTTCATCTCGCGGGTCTCTTCCTTGGCCTGCGACTGATCGCCCGAGGCGGCTTCTTCGCGGGCCTCTTCCGCATGGTCTTCGGCGTTGTCGTTGCACGCCGCGAGGGGGGCAACCATCACTCCGAGGGCCAGAAAGAGGTATCCGAGTCGCTTGTTCATTGGCTCCGTTCCTGTACTTGGTTCCGAAAGGTGTGTCGCGTGCAGGCGCCGTTCGCAATAATGGGCCCGTGCCACGGCGGTCAGGTGCCGGGCGCCTTGGCGGTGTCCGCGGGCGCGGGCTGCTGGACGTTCTCTTCGGCGCCCTCGCGGCGGTCGTCCATGTTGTCGTCGCAGGCGGCGCAGGCCAGCGCCGCGGCCAGAAGCAAACGAGCGAAGCGCGGGGTCATACGCTCCATCCTTGAGGCGGGTTGAATGGCAGAGTCGGAACGTGCGGGCGAAGGCAAGAACCCGGCCCGGATGGCGGCCGCCCAGGGGCGCGACGCCTCGGCGGCGCTCTTCCGCCGGGCGCAGGAGGTTACGCCGGGCGGGGTGAACTCGCCCGTGCGCGCGTTTCGGGGAGTGGGCGGCGAGCCCTTCTTCGTGGACCGCGCCGCCGGCGCGCGCCTGTGGGACGCGGACGGCAACGAGTACATCGACTACGTGCTGAGCTGGGGACCGCTCATCCTGGGGCACGCCCACCCGGCCATCGTCGCCGCCGTGCGCGACGCGGCGGGGCGGGGCACCTCGTACGGCGCCCCCACGGCGGGCGAGGTGGATCTCGCCGAGCTGGTGAGGGAGTTCGTCCCCTCCATGGAGCGGCTCCGCTTCGTGAGCAGCGGCACCGAGGCCACCATGTCCGCCGTGCGGCTGGCCCGCGGCTTCACGGGCCGCGACATGATCCTCAAGTTCGAGGGCAACTACCACGGCCACGGCGACTCCTTCCTGGTGAAGGCGGGCTCAGGCGTGGCCACGCTGGGCCTTCCCAACTCCCCCGGCGTGCCGGCCGCGCTCTCCGAGCTCACCCTCACGGCGCCCTACAACGACCTGGGCGCGGTGGAGGAGGTGTTCCGCGCCTTCCCGGGCCGGATCGCGTGCGTGATCGTGGAGCCGGTGGTGGGGAACGCGGGCTTCCTCCCGCCCGACGCGGACTTCCTCCCGGGGCTGCGGCGCATCACGGAGGCGGACGGGTCGCTGCTGGTGTTCGACGAGGTGATGACGGGGTTCCGCGTGGCGCCCGGAGGCGCGCAGGAGCTGTTCGGCGTGCGGCCGGACCTCACCACGCTGGGCAAGGTGATCGGCGCCGGGCTCCCCGTGGGCGCGTACGGCGGGCGGCGCGACATCATGGACCACATCGCGCCCGTGGGGCCCGTGTACCAGGCGGGAACCCTCTCCGGCAACCCGCTGGCGATGGCGGCCGGGCTGGCGCAGCTCCGCATCCTGCGCGACGAGAATCCCTATCCGGAGCTGGAGCGGCGCACGCAGAGGCTGGTGGCGGGGCTGCTCGCCGGGGCCGCGGAGCTGGGGGTGCCGATGGTGGGGGGGAGCCTGGGGTCGATGTGGGGCGTGTTCCTTGCCGCAGGGCCGGTGCGCTCGTTCGAAGACGCGCGGCGCAGCGACGTCGCCCTCTTCCAGCGCTTCTACCACGGGGTGCTGCGGCGCGGGGTGTTCTTTGCGCCGAGCGCCTTCGAAGCCGGTTTCATGTCCACCGCCCACACCGATGACGATGTCGACGAGACGATCCAGCGTGCCCGCGAGGCGCTCCGTGAAGCCCTGGCATAACGCCGCCGCGGCGCTCCTGCTGGGCGCCGCCGCCTGCGCGCCGCCCCCGCCGGTGGAGCGCGGTCCGATGCCCGCGCCCCCGCCGGCCCGCCCCGCGCCGGTCACGCCCGCCCCGGCCGCGCCGCCCGCCCGTGTCCCGGACGCGGTCACCACGCTGGCCACCCCCGTGCGCGTGGGTCTGATTGTGGACAGCGCCTCGGTGGAGGTGGGCGCCGACGACCGCTTCATCGTCCGCGGCGCCGACGGGCGCGAGGCCGCCCGGGTGGACGCGGGCGAGCGGGCGCGCTTCACGACCGCGGGCGGCGAGGTGACGCTCACCACCAGCGGCGGTCGCGTGGTGCGCGGTCTGCGCGCGCCGCTCACGGTGGAGGCCCCCGAGGGCATCCTGCGCGTCCGCAACAACCCGTACCGCGGCGTCCTGCTGGTGCAGCAGGGCACCCGCCACGGGCTCACGCTGGTCAACCGGCTGGACATGGAGAGCTACCTCCTCGGCGTGGTGCCGAAGGAGCTGGGGCGCGTGACGCCGGACATCCTGGAAGCCGCCAAGGCGCAGGCCGTGGCCGCCCGCACGTACGCCGTGCGTTACCTGGGCCGCCGCAACGCGCAGGGCTTCGACGTGTACGCCACAGTCGAAGATCAGGTGTACGGCGGCGTCACGGGCGAGACGGAGCTCATCTCGGGCGCCGTGCTCTCCACCGTGGGCGAGGTGATCACGTACTCCGGCCAGCCCATCGTGGCCTACTACCACTCCACCTGCGCCGGGCGCACCGCCGCCATCGACGAGGTGTGGAACGAGCGGCCCATCCCCTACCTGGTCTCCGTGGTGGACGTGAACCGGGCCACGGGCGAGGCGTTCGACCGCTCCTCGTCGCGCTTCACCTGGACGGAGCGCTGGACGGGGCCGGAGCTGGTGGCGACGCTCAACCGCACGCTGGCGGACTCGCTGGGCGGGCGCCGCATCACCCGCGTGCGCGAGATGCGCGTGCTGGAGCGCACCCCCAGCGGCCGCGTGCGGGCGATGCTCATCGATACGGACGCCGGGCGCGTGACGGTGGGCAAGGACCGCGTGCGCTGGATCCTGGTGCCCAACCGGGGCGGCCTCCTCAACTCCTCCAAGTTCGACGTGCGCATGTCGCCCGACGGCGGGGTGGTGATCGAGGGCGGCGGCTGGGGGCACGGGATCGGGATGTGCCAGGTGGGGGCGATGGGCCGCGCCCGGGCCGGGCAGGACTACCGCACCATCCTGCAGGCGTACTACCCGGGTACGGAGATCCGCAAGCACTATTGATGAAGCCTCACACAGAGCCACAGAGCCACAGAGAGGGGCTCTGCGCCGTGCTGCTCCTCGCCCTCTGCATCCTGCTCCCCGCGCCGGCCCGCGCGCAGGGGGAGACGGGGGTGCGCACGCTGGCCTTCCAGGGGATCGGCGCGTGGCTGTACCACGTGGTGCCCGCGCGCAGCGAGCCCGCAACGGGCCTCCACCTGCGCGGCGATTTGGGGCGGCTGGCACCGCGGGTGCGGGTGTCGCCCTCGGTGACGTTCTGGGCCACGCGCCTCACCACCAACCAGGTGAGCCGCGTGAAGGCGCGGGTGGAGGAGCTGTGCGAGGCCGCCGGCACCCCGTGCCCCGGCGTGGAGCTGGGCGAGGTGAGGCTCAGCGACCTGTCGCTGGACATGGACGCGCGCTACCTGGGGCGCGGGCCGGGGCCGCTGGAGCCGTACGTGGGCGCGGGCGTCGGGCTGCACCTGGTGAACGGCGGGGGCGGCTTCATCGACAACACCTTCGTGGAAGAGATCTTGGACGCCATCACACCGGGACTCAACGCAATGGCGGGAGTACAGCTTCCCCTGGGGCGCGGGCTGCGGCTGCACGGCGAGGTGAGGGCCGTGGTCGCGGGCGGCGCCAACTGGCTCGGCGCCGGCATCGGCGGCAGCATCACCCTCCCCACGCGCCGCGCGCCCGCGGCGGAGGCGCGGCCATGAGCCCGCGCGGCAACGTGCGCGTGGCGGTGCTGGGCGCCGGCGCCATCGCGCAGGTGGTGCACCTCCCCATCCTCACGCGCATGCGCGGGGTGGAGGTGGCCGCCGTGGCGGACCGCGACCCGCACACGGCCCGCACCATCGCCGAGCGCTTCGCCGTGCCCGGCGGCGCGCGCCCCACCGAGGAGGTGCTGGCCGACGAGAGCGTGGACGCGGTGGTGGTCTGCACCCCCAGCCACCGCCACGAAGACAACGTCCGCGACGCGCTCCGGGCGGGGAAGTACGTCCTCTGCGAGAAGCCGCTGGCCCTCACGGCCGACGGGGTGGAGCGCATCCTTACCGAGGACGGGGCGGAGGAGCGGCTGCAGGTGGCGATGAACCAGCGCTTCCGGGCCGACGCGCGGGCAATCCGCTCGTTCGTGCAGAGCGGCGAGCTGGGCGACGTGTTCTACCTCAAGGCCGGGTGGCTCAACCGCGCCCAGCCGCGCGGGCGCACCTGGCGCGAGCGGAAGTCGGCCGCGGGCGGCGGCGCGTTCATGGACCTGGGGATCCAGATGCTGGACCTGGCGCTCTGGATCCTGGACCATCCGCGCGCCGAGCGTATCACGGCGCAGATGCACCGGGTGTCAGGGAGCGAAGTGGAAGACGCCGCGGCCCTCCTGTTGCGTCTGGAGGGCGACCGGGTGGTGAACCTGGAGGCGAGCTGGAACCTGCTGTCCGCCAAGGACCGCCAGTTCCTCCACGTGCTGGGCTCCGCGGGCTCCGCGTCGCTGTCGCCGCTGGCGGTGTACCGCGAGATGTCCACGGGCCTCACGGAGGTGACGCCGCAGCTCGCCCCGGGGCGCGAGAACCTGTTCACCGCCTCGTACCGCAACGAGCTGCAGCACTTCGTGGACGTGGTACGCGGCGAGCAGCCCGCCGACGCATCGGCGCGCGAGCACGTGCAGCTCCTGCGCATCGTGGAAGCCGCCTACCGGTCCGCCGAGGAGCGCCGGGAAGTGGTGCTTTGAACAGCGGTGCGTGAGTGCGTTAGTGCGTGAGTGCGCAACAGCGGCTCGCGCCTTACCCCACGCACTCACGCACTAACGCACTCACGCACTTTTCAGGAGGGAAGATGCCGGATTTGAAGGAGCTCATCGACGGGCTCAACGAGGACCTGGCGGCTGAGTACCAGGCCGTGATCCTCTACCGGACGTACGCCGCGCTGGTGACGGGGCCCAACCGCCAGGAGCTGCGCGACTTCTTCGAGGCGGAGATCCCCGACGAGATGGGGCACGCCGCGCTGCTGGCCGACAAGATCGTGGCGCTGGGCGGCACCCCCACGGTGGAGCCCGCCCCGGTCCCCATGGCGAAGACCAACCGCGAGATGCTGGAGAACGCGCTGCAGGGCGAGGTGGACACCATCGAGCGCTACACCCGCCGCATCGAGCAGGCGGAGGCGGCGGGCGAGCTCGCCATCAAGCTGCAGCTCGAGAACCTGATCGTGGACGAGAGCACCCACCGCGACACCATCCGCCGCATGCTGATGGACTGGCGGTAAAAACGGGGCTCACACAGAGACACGGAGGCACAGAGATGAAGCCGTCTCTGTGCCTCTGTGTCTCTGTGTGAGATCAAACCGGCTCGGGTACGAGCTTCCTCACGGCGATCGGCAGGCGTACCGTGAAGGTGCTCCCCACCCCCGGCGTGCTCTCGGCGCGGATGTCGCCGCGGTGCTGGTCCACGATCATGCGCGCGATGGCCAGGCCCAGCCCCGTGCCGCCGCTCCGCTCGCGCGCGGCGTCGGCGCGGTAGAAGCGGTCGAAGACGCGGGGGAGCTCGGCGGGGGCGATGCCGGTGCCCGTGTCGCGCACCTCCACCTCCACGAACCCGTCCTCGCCCTCGGCGGGGAGCACGGTGATGGCCACCTCGCCCGCCTCGGTGAACTTCACGGCGTTGGAGACGAGGTTGAGGAAGAGGCGGCGCAGCGGGCCCGCGGCACCCCGCACCACCAGCGACTCCGGCGCGTCCAGCCGCACGTCGATCGGCTTGCCGCCGGTGAGCGCGTGCCCGATGTCCTGCACGTCGCGCAGGATGGGCACCAGGTCCACGGGGGCGACGGGGAGCTGCACGGAGGCCTCCTCGCTGCGCGCGAGCGTCAGCAGGTCCTCCACCAGCGCCAGCATGGAGCGCGTCTCCTCCAGCATCTCGCCCATCGTGTCGCGCAGCTCCTCGGGCGAGCGGGGGCGGGCCAGCGCCACCTCGGCCGTGCCGCGGATGGCGGTGAGCGGGGTGCGCAGCTCGTGGCTGGCGTCGGCGGTGAAGCGGCGCAGCGCCTCCACGGCGCGCTGCAGGCGGCCCAGCATCCCGTTGTAGGCCTGGGCCAGCTCCCGCAGCTCGGCGGGGTGCTCCGGCTCGTCCACGCGGCGGTCCAGCGCGGCGATGCCGATCTCGCGCGAGGCGGCCACCAGCCGGTTGAGCGGAAGCAGGACGCGGTTCGCCACGGACCATCCCGCCAGCGCGGCGGCCAGCCCCGTGAGGGGGATCAGGAAGAGAGCGATGACGGAGAAGGCCTGCAGCGCCTTCTTCTCCACGTCGCCCGTGCGCGCCACCACGATGTCCACCACCTGGCCCGTGGCCAGGCGCGTGCGGCGGCGCAGCGTCTCCACGTCGCCCATGGCGGAGGGGATGCGGTCCTCGCGCACCTCCACGCGGGGGATCTCGGAAGGGGCGATGAGCTGCTCGGCGGCCGCCGCCGTCTGGCGCAGCGACTGCGTGCCGGTGCGGGCGAGTGACTGGCGCAGGATGGCGTAGGTGATCCCGGCAAAGAGCGTGAGCCCCGCCAGCAGGATCACCGAGTATCCCACGACGATCTCTCGCCGCAGCGACGGCGGGCGCCGGTTCACTGGGCGCGCTCCGGGGTGCGGATGGCGTAGCCCACGCCCCGCACGGTGTGGATCAGCTCCGGGTCGCGCCCCAGCTTGTTGCGCAGCGCGTTCACGCACACGTCCACGATGTTCGTCCCCGGGTCGAAGCGGATCCCCCACACGTGCTCCATCAGCGTGGCGCGCGACAGGGGGCGGTCCGCGTTGCGCAGCAGGTACTCCAGCAGGGAGAACTCGCGCGGCGTGAGCTCCACCCCCTGGCTGCCGCGGCGCACCTCGCGGGTGGCCGGGTCCATCTCCAGGTCGCCCACGCGCAGGGTGGCGGGGGCGCCGGCCACGCGGCGGCGCAGCAGGGCGCGCAGGCGGGCCGTGAGCTCGCTGAAGTCGAACGGCTTGGTGAGGTAGTCGTCCGCGCCGGAGTCCAGCCCCTCCACCTTGTCTTCCGTGCGGTCGCGCGCGGTGAGCATCAGCACGGGGAGGGCGATGCCGGAGGCGCGCAGGTCGCGCACCAGGTCGAACCCCGAGCGGCCGGGGATCATCACGTCCACCACCGCGGCGTCGAAGCCCTGCGTGCGGGCCTTGTCGAAGGCGGAGTCGCCGTCGGCCGCCGTTTCCACCACGTACCCTTCCTCGCGCAGGCCCTTCGCGATGAAGGCCAGGATCCGCGGGTTGTCTTCTACGATCAGGATGCGCATGACGAGTGTGTGCCGGGGAGCGCCCGGAGGATCCAGGCGTTTGTCTATGGTATACCCGCCGCGCGCCCGCCGGGGCCCCGCGCCGGTGCAGATTAAAGGCAGCTAATCCACGTCTAACCCGGGCTTAACCGTGCCGGCGAACCGTGGAATGGTTGATGTGTAATTTTCCATACGATGGCGTGGCCGTGGCCGCGCATCAAGGACCCTGAACCAGAGCCGGAAGCCATGAACCGCATCGCACGCAAGCTCACTCTCCCCACCACGCTGGTCGTCGGCCTCGGAGCGGGGCTGACGCTGGCGGACGCGGCGCAGAACCCTCTTCCCGACCTCCAGGCGCAGAGCGGCGGTCCGCTGGCGGCCGCGCCCACCGCGCCCCTGGTGCGGGGCGCCCCGTCCGCCGACGCGCTCTCGGGCGCCTTCCGCGCCGCCAGCAGCGCGGCGCTCCCGGCCGTCGTCTTCATCCAGGTGGAGAGCGCCGCGCGCCAGGTGAGCGCGCAGGTGCCGCCCGAGATGCGCGGCACGCCCTTCGAAGACTTCTTCCGCGGCGGCCCGCAGCAGCGCTCGGGCCCGTCGCAGTCGTCCGGCTCGGGCTTCATCGTCTCGGCCGACGGCTACGTGATCACCAACAACCACGTGGTGGACGGCGCCTCGCGCGTCAAGGTGATCATGAGCGACCGCCGCGAGCTGGACGCGCGCGTGGTGGGGCGCGACGCCAACACGGACATCGCCGTGCTCAAGGTGGAGGCAAAGAACCTCCCCGTGGCGCGCCTGGGCAACTCCGACGCGCTGGCCACCGGCGACTGGGTGCTGGCGCTGGGCTACCCGCTCACCCTGGGCCAGACCACCACGGCCGGCATCGTGAGCGCCAAGGGACGCAGCATCGGCATCATGGGCCGCAACACCGGCGCCACCGCTCCGCTGGAGCACTTCATCCAGACGGACGCGGCCATCAACCCCGGCAACTCCGGCGGCCCGCTGGTGGACCTGCAGGGGCGCGTGGTGGGCGTGAACTCGGCCATCGCCTCGCCCACGGGTTATTACTCCGGGTACGGCTTCGCGGTGCCCATCGACCTCGCCAAGCGCATCGCGGACGACCTGATCCGCTACGGCGTGGTGCACCGCCCCATGCTGGGCGTGGAGATCCGCGACGCCGCCGCGGCGGACGCCGAGGTGTTCGGCCTGCGAGCCCCCGAGGGCGCCGTGATCTCCAGCGAGCCCAAGGCGGGCGCGCGCGACGCGGGGCTGCGTCTGGGTGACGTGATCGTGTCGGTGGATGGCACCCCGGTGCGCAACAGCGGCGACCTGATGGAGACGGTGATGCGCAAGCAGCCGGGCGACGAGGTGGCGCTGGAGGTGGTGCGCTACGGCCGCCGCCAGCAGGCGAAGGTGAAGCTGGCCACCTTCGACACCCCCCGCGCCGCCCGCTCCGGCGCCGGAGCGCCGGAGGAGGCGGGGAGCGCCGTGGAGCGCCTGGGCTTCCAGGCCGCCCCCGTGACCCCGCAGATCGCGCAGCAGCTTCGCATGGACGCGCCCACGGGCGTGGTGGTCACCGCGGTGGACCCCAGCGGCCCCGCCGCCGCGCAGTTGATGCCCGGCTTCCGCGTGGAGCGCTTCAACGGCCGCGACATCCGCACCGCCGCCGACCTGCGCTCCGCCATGGAGGGCGTGCGCCCCGGCGCCGTCGTCTCCATGATCGGCATCCGCCCGGACGGCGCCCAGACCATCGTCAACTTCCGGGCGCGCAGCTAAAAAGCGGGCTCACACAGAGACACAGAGGCACAGAGATGACTTCATCTCTGTGCCTCTGTGTCTCTGTGTGAGTTCAAAGCGGCGTGGGCCGCGGCGAGCCTCGCGATGGGCACGCGGTAGGGGGAGCAAGAGACGTAATCCAGGCCCACCTTGTGGAAGAAGGTGACCGAGCGCGGGTCGCCGCCGTGCTCGCCGCAGACGCCCAGCTTGAGGTCAGGCTTCACCCCGCGGCCGAGCTGCGAGGCGATCTCCACCAGGCGGCCGACACCCTCCTGGTCCAGCGTCTGGAAGGGGTCGTCGGGGAGGATGCCGTCTTCCACGTACTTGGGGAGGAAGCGGCCGGCGTCGTCGCGCGACAGGCCAAAGGTGGTCTGCGTGAGGTCGTTGGTGCCGAATGAGAAGAACTGCGCGTGCTGCGCGATGGTGTCGGCGGTCAGGGCGGCGCGGGGAAGCTCGATCATGGTGCCCACCAGGTACTCCACCCGTGTGCCGCACTGGAAGAAGATCTCCTCCGCCACGTCGTCCACGATGCGGCGCTGGCGGTTGAGCTCCTCGGCCGTGCTCACCAGCGGGATCATGATCTCCGGGCACACGCGCACGCCCTGGCTCTGCACGTTCACGGCGGCCTCGAAGATCGCCTGCGCCTGCATCCAGGTGATGTCCGGGTAGGTGATCCCCAGGCGGCAGCCGCGGTGGCCCAGCATCGGGTTGGACTCGTGGTGCTCCTCCACCCGCGCGCGCAGGCGCGCCGCGTCCAGCCCCAGCTTGCGCGCCAGGTCGCGGATCTCGGCCGCGCCCTGCGGCAGGAACTCGTGCAGCGGCGGGTCAAGCAGGCGGATGGTGACGGGAAGGCCGTCCATCGCCCGGAAGATCCCCTCGAAGTCCGAGCGCTGCATGGGGAGGAGCTTGGCCACCCCCAGCGCCCGCTTGGCCCCGTCCTCCGCCAGGATCATCTCGCGCACCGCGTCGATGCGGTCGCCCTCGAAGAACATGTGCTCCGTGCGGCACAGCCCGATCCCCTCCGCGCCGAAGCGGCGGGCCACGATGGAGTCGTGCGGCGTGTCCGCGTTGGTGCGCACGCGCAGGGTGCGGAAGCCGTCGGCCCACCCCATCAGCCGCTGGAACTGATCGGAAAGCTCGGGCTCGGAGGTGGGCACCTGGCCCAGGATCACGCGCCCGGTGCTCCCGTCCAGCGTGATCCAGTCCCCCTCGTGCACGATGGTCTCGCCCACGCGGAAGCGCCGGTACGCCTCGTCCACCTGCACCTCGCCCGCGCCCGCCACGCAGCACTTCCCCATCCCGCGCGCCACCACGGCCGCGTGCGAGGTCATCCCGCCGCGCGCCGTGAGGATCGCCTGCGCCGCCACCATCCCGTGGAAGTCCTCGGGCGACGTCTCGCGCCGCACCAGGATCACGGGCTCGTGCGGCCCGCGCTCCGCCGCCTCGTCCGGGTTGAACACCACGCGCCCCGACGCCGCGCCCGGCGACGCGGGGAGCCCCGTGGTCAGCACGCGCACGGTGGCGCCGGGGTCGATGCAGGGGTGGAGGAGCTGGTCGAGCTGCTCCGGCTTCACCCGCAGCACGGCTTCCTCGATGGAGATCACCCCCTCGTCCACCATGTCCACGGCGGTGCGCACGGCGGCGGCGGCGGAGCGCTTGGCCGAGCGCGTCTGCAGCAGGAAGAGGTGCCCGCGCTCCACGGTGAACTCCAGGTCCTGCACGTCGCGGTAGTGCTCCTCCAGCCGCCGCTGCGCCGCCATCAGCTCCGCGTACGCGCCGGGGAGCGCCTCCGCCATCCCGTCGATGTGAAGCGGATCGCGGATCCCGGCCACCACGTCCTCGCCCTGCGCGTTCACCAGGAACTCGCCGTACAGCCGGTGCTCGCCGGTGGACGGGTCGCGCGTGAAGCACACGCCGGTGCCCGAGTCGTTGCCCATGTTGCCGAACACCATGGAGCACACGCTCACCGCCGTCCCCATCTCGTGCGGGATGTTGTTGATGCGGCGGTAGGCGATGGCGCGCGGCGTGTTCCACGAGTTGAACACGGCGCGGATGGCGCCCCAGAGCTGCGCCTCCGGGTCGTGCGGGAAGTCTTCGCCCGTGGCCTCGCGCACCAGCGCCTTGAAGCGGTCCACCAGCGCGCGCCAGTCCTCGGCCGTGAGGTCGGTGTCTTCGCGCACGCCGCGGGCCTCCTTGGCGTGCTCCAGCAGGTGCTCGAAGCGCTCGCCCTTGATCCCCAGCACCACGTTGCCGTACATCTGCACGAAGCGGCGGTACGAATCGAAGGCGAAGCGCTCGTCGCCGCTCTCGGCCGCCAGCGCGGCGGCCGTTTCGTCGTTGAGGCCCAGGTTGAGGATGGTGTCCATCATCCCCGGCATCGACACGGCCGCGCCGGAGCGCACGGACACCAGCAGCGGGCGCCCGCCCCCGCCGAACGTCTTGCCCGTGGCCGCTTCCAGGCGGCGGATCGCGGAGGCCACCTCGCCCGGCAGCGCGTCCGGGTAGCCGCCGGTGCGGATGAAGTGGCGGCAGCACTCGGTGGTGATGGTGAAGCCCGGCGGCACCGGCACGCCGATGCGCGCCATCTCCGCCAGCCCGGCGCCCTTGCCGCCGAGCAGCTCCTTCATGTCACCGCTCCCCTCCGTCTGGTCCGCGCCGTAGAAATAGACGTGCTGCTCCGCCATGTGTGCCGGTTCCGTGTGGGTTTTCGTGGGGGGTTCCTGGCCGCGGGCGTCGGCAAGATTGAAGCCCGTCGTCCCTGCCTTTCCCGCCGCTCTCACACGCAGCGGCTCGCCAGCGTGCGCAGCAGCGTGGCCGCGCGCGGCGAGCCCGCGGCGGCGGCGGTGATGGCGCGGACGCGCGTGGGCGTGAGGGTGTACTGGGCGCCGCGCTTCGTGCAGAACTGGGCGTGGGTGGAGCGGTCGCGCGTGAGCTCCTCCACGTAGCCCAGCAGCGTCGCCAGCTTGCCGCGCGCGGCGGGGGCGTGCGCGCCGCGGGGGTAGAGCGCCAGGTAGCGCGCCGCCGTGATCTCCGCGAGGCCGAAGATGCACGTGGGGTCCGCTTCGCACTCGCCCGGCAGCTCCTGCGTGGCCGCGTGCCAGGCGATGCTCTCGGCGATGGGGAGCGCGCGGCTGCGGTCGTGGAGCGCCCAGAAGCGGTCCGCGCCCACGTACCACTGCCCCTGCGGCTCGCCGTACACCAGCTCGCTGCTGTCGGCGCGGATGCGCCCGCCGCGCAGGGGGCTGCCCCCGGACCCGCCGGCCGCGTGCTCGTCGAGCGCCTTCTGCAGCGCGCGCAGGCGCAGGAGGGAGATCTCGGCGCGCGCCGCGGGCGTTCCCGTGCCCGCGGCGCCCGTGAGCACGTTCACCAGCCGCGCGCGTGTGGCGAAGGGGGCGCGCTCCCGGGCCAGCGAGCGCTCGGTGATCCGCCGCAGGGCGGGGAGGGGGCTCGCCGCGTCGTAGGGCGTCGTCAGGTCGCGCCGCACCCAGCCGCGGGCGCCGTCCGCCGCGCGCACCCGCACCCACTCGCCCGCCGCGCTCCCCTCGATGGTCAGCGGCGTGGCGATCTCGAGTGTGCGCACCGCCGCGGCCGTGGCGGAGGGCGCGCCGCGCAGCCGCACGGCGTCGGTCGTGGCGACGCCCGCCTGCGCCGCGAGCGGAGTGGAAGCGAACAGCGCGATAAGCATCGACGACCCGAGCGGCATTCGCATCGGAGATCCCTGGTGGGAGTGGGTGTGCGCAGCGCCTCGCCGGAACGGATAGCCGCTCCGCCGCCGCCGCGCAACGAACGCGGTCCGAAGTGTGCAGCCGGGTCGCCGCCCGCGAAGCAGCGCTTCACATCCAGAGGGAGAGCATACGATGGATCAGAACGACACGAGCGGCACCGGCGGGCTCGGTGGGAGCACGGGCGGCACCGGCGGCCTCGGTGGCAGCACCGGCGGCGGCACGGGCGGCCTGGGCGGCGCAACGGGCACCGGCGGGCTGGGTGGGAGCACCGGCGGGCTGGGTGGAACGACGGGGAGCACCGGCGGGCTGGGCGGCGCGACCGGCAGCACGGGCGGCCTGGGCGGGAGCACGGGCAGCACGGGCGGGCTGGGTGGCACCGCCGGCGCGAGCGTCGGCGGCAACACGGGGAGCACGGCCGGCAGCACGGCGAGCGCCGCCAGCACCGGCGGCAGCGCGTCGGGCACGGGGAGCGTGGGGAGCGGCTTCGGGTCGCAGCCGGGCACCGCGGGTGCGGCCGACGACTTCGACACGCACGAGACCGTGTACCGGAGCGACTTCGCGGCGCGCACCGAGCGTCCGGAGATCCACACGTACGAAACGGCCCGCACCGGCTACCAGATGGGCCACGCGGCCGCGGCACAGCCCGCCAACCAGGGCCGCGAGTTCCAGGAGGTGGAAGTCGAGCTGGAGCAGGCCCACAAGGGCAACTTCGCGGACGTGCGCGACTACGCGCGGCAGAGCTTCGAGTGGAAGACCGCGCTGGGCGGCCTCGCGCTCGCGGCCGGCGCCTGGTGGGCGGGGAAGAAGGTGTACGAGGCGGTCTCCTCGTCCAACGAAGAAGAGACCCACTACCGCACTCACTACGAGTCGCACCCGGCGCGCTGGACGGTGAGCTACCCGCAGGCACGCACCTACTACGTCATCGGCTACACGGCCTCGCGCAACCCGGAGTACGCGGGCCGCAGCTTCGACGAGGTGGAGCCGGAGCTGCGCCGAGGCTTCACGGGCCGCCGCGCCTCCTCGTACGAAACCATGCGCGACTTCTGCCGCGTGGGGTACGAGCGGGGGACGGGCCGCTAGCCGCATCCAGCACCAGCAGCGAATAGGGGCACGGAGAGAGCATCTCTCCGTGCCCATTCTTTGCTAATGCTATTGCACTTGACAGCACGCATTTCCACTTTCGCGTCCGGCACGGAGAGATGCTCACTCCGTGCCAATTGTTTGCTAACGATCTTCCCTTGACATCACGCTTTTTCCGCGATCCGCAACCCCGGGAGAGGTGCATAGAGAGGTGGCGGTACGCGCCAATTCTTTGCTAATCATATGGACGTTGACGACCCGGTTTTTTCGCCATTAGCTTCGGTTGCCTCACCTAATCAGCACCTCTCTGCTGATTGTCCCACCCCACCCTTCCTCGATGGAGAAGTCCGATGAGATTACTCAGTTTGTCGGGTTCCACCCGCTGGATGGCGGCCTCCGTGGCCGCGCTCTCGGTTCTCGCCGGCGCCTGCGCCGATGCGCCGACGACGCCGGTGGACAACCCGGCCGCGGTAGGCGCGTCCGCGCCCAACGCGCTCCCGCAGCTCTCCGCCGCCATGGCGAAGGCGCTCGCGGACCCCTCGCTGCGCAGCGCGCTGCACGAGGCGATGAAGGCGTCGCAGTTCAGCGAGCACAAGCTGGTGCTGCAGGAGTTCGCCGGCACGCCGGCCGGCGCGCGCGTGATCCGCGCGATGGCGGCGGCGGGGAAGGTGGACGAGAGCGTGGTGCGCGGCTGGATGCAGCAGTTGCCGCCGATGGACCTGTACGTCCCGTTCGTGGAGCACCGCCGCGCGTGGACGGGCACGAGCGACCTCGTCGTCGCGGCCAACATGGACGTGGACGACACCCGCTTCACCGGCTTCGCGCCGGACGGGTCGCGCGCGCAGTTCGACAGCCGCCAGGGTGCCCCCAGGCAGGCCGTCATCTTCCTCCACCCGGCCGAGGACAAGGCCACGCGTGACGTGGCGGCGGAGAACGCCAGCCGCCGCACCATCGAGGACGCGTCGCGGCCGGTGAGCACGGCGATCCTGGTGGACGGGAGCGGGAAGGCGAGCGTCATCCCCGCCGCGGGCGCCCCGCGCTACTCCGTCTCCAGCGCGTCGACCTACACGGGCTACCTGCACGAGTACCGCAACTTCGAGGGCGACGGCGTGGGCGGCATCGAGCTGTACGTGCAGCACTACGCCGGGCGCTACGGCTCCAAGATCGACGGCGCCACGATCCCGGAGAACGACCACTGGACCTCGTGGGGCTACGAGTACGATGACGTGACGACCGCCCACGACGCGATGCTGTTCTCGTCCGTCGGCGACACCTGGATCCGCGTCCACGAGAAGGACCAGTGGGACAACGACTTCTGGGGCGAGGGCAAGTTCGGCGGGTTCGGCGCCCACGTCCACCGCTTCCACCCGTCGCAGCTCGTCCAGCTCATCCCCTTCGACTCCGCGTGCTTCAAGCAGAGCCAGATGTGCGCGCCCTCGTACGTGGACATCTACTACCGCTCGTACTGACCTGATCTGAGAGATGCGGAGGCACACCCCCGTGCCTCCGCATCTCCGCCGGTTCCCGCCCTTTAGGCCAATCCTTTCAACGAAGGAGCCGTACATGCCTCTTCTCGATTCGAAGCGCCACACCCGCTGGACGGCTGCTGCCATCGCCGCGCTGTCGATCCTCGCCAGCGCCTGCGACGACGCCCCGACCTCCGGGGTGAACGCCGGCACCGCCGTCAGCGCGTCCGCGCCCGACGCGCTCCAGCGGTTCTCCGCCGCGATGGCCAAGGCGCTCGCGGACCCCTCGCTGCGCACCGCGCTGCACGAGGCGATGAAGGCGTCGCAGTTCAGCGAGCACAAGCTGGTGCTGCAGGAGTTCGCCGGCACGCCGGCGGGCGCGCGCGTGATCCGCGCGATGGCGGCGGCGGGGAAGGTGGACGAGAGCGTGGTGCGCGGCTGGATGCAGCAGTTGCCGTCGATGGACCTGTACGTCCCGTTCGTGGAGCACCGCCGCTCGTGGACGGGCACGGGCGACCTCGTCGTCGCCGCCAACATGGACGTGGACGACACCCGCTTCACCGGGTTCGCGCCGGACGGCACGCGCGCGCAGTTCGACAGCCGCGAAGGCACGCCGAAGCCGGCCGTGATCTTCATGCACCCGGCCGAGGACAAGGCCGAGCGCGACGTGGCCGCCGAGAACGGCGCCCGCCGCACCATCGAAGACCCGTCGCGTCCGGTGCGCACGGCGATCCTGGTGGGTGAGAACGGAAAGGCCGCGCCCGGCTCGCCGCGCCTCTCCGTCTCCGGCGCCGCCAACTATTCGGGGTACCTGCAGAGCTACAAGAACTTCGTGGGTGACGGCGTGGGCGGCATCGAGCTGTACGTGCAGCACTACGCCGGGCGCTACGGCTCCAAGATCGACGGCGCCACGATCCCGGAGGACGGCGAGTACTACATGTGGGGCTACGCGTACGACGACGTTACGTTCGCGCACGACCAGATGTGGTTCTCCGGCTCCACGGACACCTGGATCAAGGTCCACGAAAAGGACCAGTGGAGCAACGACTTCTGGGGCGAGGGCAAGTTCAACGGGTTCGGCAGCTTCGTCCACCGCTTCTACCCCACGACCCTGGTGGCGTACGTCTCGTTCTCGGACCCCTGCTTCAGCTTCAGCGGCTCCAACTGCCAAGACTCGTACGTGGACATCCACTACAGCGCCAACTGATTAGTCTCACACAGAGACACTGAGGCACAGAGGAAGATGCTTTTCCTCTGTGCCTCTGTGTCTCTGTGTGAGCCAGTCTGTTTACTCTTCGCCCATGAACGGGTACTCGAAGCTCCGCGCCGGGGCCAGCGTCTCCTTGATGGCGCGCGGGCTGATCCAGCGCACCATGTTGAGCACCGAGCCCGCCTTGTCGTTCGTGCCGCTCGCCCGCCCGCCGCCGAACGGCTGCTGGCCGACGACCGCGCCCGTGGGCTTGTCGTTGATGTAGAAGTTGCCGGCCGCGTTGCGCAGGCGGCGGTCGGCTTCCACGATCGGCTTGCGCTCGTTGGAGAAGACGGCGCCGGTGAGGGCGTACGGCGTGCCCGCGTCCACCACGTCCATGATCCGCTCCCAGTCGCGCTCCGGGTACACGTGAAGCGCCAGCACGGGCCCGAACACCTCCTCGCACATCAGCCGGTACGCCGAGTCCTCCACCTGCACCAGCGTGGGGTCGATGAAGTAGCCCTTCGAGTCGTCCGAGGTGCCGCCGTGGATGATCTCGATCCCCTTGGACTCCCTGGCGTGCTGGATGTAGCCCGTGATCTTGTCGAACGCCTTCCGGTCGATCACCGCGCCCATGAAGTTGCGGAAGTCGCGCACGTCGCCCACGCGGATCTGCGAGAGCATCTCCACCGTACGCTCGCGCACCTGCGGCCAGATGGAGTCCGGCACGAACACGCGCGACGCGGCGCTGCACTTCTGCCCCTGGTACTCGAAGCCGCCGCGCACGATGGCGGTGGCCAGCGCGTCCACGTCGGCGCTGGCGTGGGCCAGGATGAAGTCCTTGCCCCCGGTCTCGCCCACGAGGCGCGGGTAGCCCTTGTACGAGGCGATGCGCTCGCCCACCGTCTTCCAGATGGTGTGGAACACCGTGGTGGAGCCGGTGAAGTGCACGCCCGCCAGGTCGCGGTGCGCCAGCAGGATGTCGCTGATGGGCCCCGGGTCGCCCGGGATGAAGTTGATGACCCCGTCCGGAAGCCCGGCTTCCATCAGGATCTTCATGATGTAGTAGTTGCTGAACACCGCGGCGTTGGAGGGCTTCCACAGCGCCACGTTCCCCATCATGGCCGGCGCGCTGGGCAGGTTGCCGCCGATGGCCGTGAAGTTGAACGGCGTTACGGCGTAGATGAACCCTTCCAGCGGGCGGTGGTCCATCCGGTTCCACATCCCGGGGGCGGAGATGGGCTGCTCGCTGTAGATCTTCTCGGCGAAGTGCGTGTTCCAGCGCCAGAAGTCGATCAGCTCGCAGGCGCTGTCGATCTCGGCCTGGTACGCCGTCTTGCTCTGCCCCAGCATGGTGGCGGCGTTGAGCACGGGGCGGTAGCGCGTGGCCAGCAGCTCGGCGGCGCGCTGGAAGACGGCCAGGCGGTCCTCCCACGGCCAGTGCATCCACTCCTTCTGCGCCACGCGCGAGGCCTCGATGGCCTGGCGCACTTCCTGGGGGCCGGCCTTGTGGTACGTGGCCAGCACGTGCCCGTGGTCGTGCGGCATCACCTGGCGCTCGGTGTTGCCGGTGCGCACTTCCTTCCCGCCGATGATCAGCGGGATCTCGATCTCTTCCCCCGCCATGCGGGCGAGTGCGGCCTTGAGCTCGGCGCGCTCGGGGCTGCCGGGGGCATACGACAGCACCGGCTCGTTGCGCGGAGCGGGAACCTGCGTGACGCTGTTCATGACGGCTCGTCTCCTGGGTCCGTGTGAGGGCCCTAAGCTACCAAGCCGCCCCCGCCTCCGCCACCCGCGCCGCTTGACCCTTGTGACCGCTGCGGGGTACATTGCGGTGCACCGCGCACACACCCCAGAGCGTCCCGGAAGCGGCATGACCATCGTCGAGAAGATCGAAGACACCCTGGATGCCATCCGCCCCGCCCTCCGCGGCGACGGCGGAGACGTGGAGTTCGTGGAGTTCGACGAGCCCGAGGGGGTGGTGAGGCTCCGCCTGGTGGGCGCCTGCAGCTCGTGCCCGATCTCGACCCTCACGGTCAAGCAGGGCATCGAGCGCCGCATCAAGCAGGTGATCCCCGAAGTGCGCGAGGTGCAGGCGGTCTGAGGGGGGTGTGCTCTGCTGGATGGCGGCCGGCGCTCGAATGGGCGCCGGCCTTTTAAGATGAAGTGCGTGAGTGCGTTAGTGCGTGAGTGCGCTTAACTGCAGTTCAACGCACTCACGCACTAACGCACTCACGCACTTTTCCTGATATGACGAACGAACAGCGTGACCAGGTCCTGCGGCGCGTGGCCGCGGCCCTCACGCAGGTGATCCATCCGGCGACGGGTGAGGACGTGGTTTCCTCCGGGCGCGTGCGCGAGCTGGACGTGGACGAGGACGGGATGGTCCGCTTCCGCTTCGCGCTGCAGGCGGACGACCCCGGCACGCTGGTGCGCCAGGCCCGCTCCGCGGCGGAGCGCGTGGAAGGGGTGGAGCGGGTGAAGATCGACATCTCGCTCCCCTCCACCGGCGCGCCCATGAAAAAGGGCGCGGCGCGGGCCGGCAGCGTCCCCGCGCCCACGCCCACCTCGGGGCTCCTTCCCCAGGTGAAGCACATCATCGCCGTCTCGTCCGGCAAGGGCGGGGTGGGGAAGAGCACCGTGGCCGTGAACATCGCCGCCTCCCTGGCCGCCGAGGGGAAGCGGGTGGGCGTGCTGGACGCGGACGTGTACGGGCCCAATGTGCCCGTGATGTTCGGCGAGCGGCGGCAGCCGGAGGTGTCGGACGGCAAGCGGCTGGTGCCGCTGGAGGCGCACGGGGTGAAGCTGATGTCGCTGGGCTTCCTCCTGCAGCCGGACCAGGCCGCCATCATGCGCGGCCCCATGATCGCCGGCATCCTCAAGCAGTTCATCGAGCAGGTGGAGTGGGGCGAGCTGGACGTGATGATCGTCGACATGCCCCCCGGCACCGGCGACGCGCAGCTCTCCCTCGTCCAGACGCTCCGCCTGGACGGCGTGGTGATGGTCACCACCCCGCAGGACGTGTCCACGGGCGACGTGCTGCGCGGCATCAAGATGTTCGAGAAGACCAACACCCGCGTGCTGGGCGTGGTGGAGAACATGAGCGGCTTCGTATGCCCCTGCTGCGGCGAGCGTTACGAGATCTTTGGCCGCGCCGGCGGCCTGCGCCTGGCGGGGCAGACGGGCGTGGAGTTCCTGGGCGAGGTGCCCCTGGAGATGCGCGTGCGCCAGGGCGGCGACGCAGGCGTCCCCGTCGTCGTCTCCGAGCCCCGCTCCCCGGCCGGCGAGGCCCTCCGCAAGGTTGCCGCGCGCGTCACGGAGCTTGTCTCACACAGAGGCACAGAGGCACAGAGATGACTTCGTCTCTGTGCCTCTGTGCCTCTGTGCCTCTGTGTGAGCCCGATCTTTAGTCGATCCACTCCACGTCGATCGAGCCGATCGCGGCGTCGATCTGGATGTCGAGCTTGCGGGGGGCGCGCTCGTAGCCGCGGGAGTACCAGGAGTCGCCGCGCTTCACCATGCCGTTGCTGTCGAATGACGCGAGGAACGATTCCTTGCGGATCCTCACTCCGAGCGCGCGGGGGAGGCGAAGCTTCACCGAGCCCAGGCCCATGTTCACCGTGGCCTGGGCGTCGCGCGTCCATACCCCGCCGAAGTCCAGCGTCGTCTCGCCCACGCCACCCTTGAACTCGATGCGCTGCGCGCGCGCGTTCCCCAGGCGGGTGACCACCAGGTTGGCGGCGCCCGCCTCCAGCTTCACCGCGCGCGCCTGCACCCGGTTGGGCTGGTCGAAGCTCACGCGCGTCTCGCTGGCCCCCGTCGAAAGATCGAGGCTCTCCAGCGCCAGGCCGCCCAGCTTCACGTCCGCGTCGCCCGCGCCGAAGTCCAGGTCCAGCGCCATGGGGACGTTGGGGGCCAGGGCGATGGTGGCGCGCCCCTCGCCGCGGCGGTTCTCCTGGCTGCGGCGCCCCTTGCGGGAGTCCAGCCCCAGGCGCAGGCGCCCGGCCGCGCGGTCGTACGAGGTGAGGGGCAGGGAGGCGCTCTCGTCGTAGCGCATCTCCATGCGGTAGAGGAGGTTGCCGCGCTCAGGCTCCACCCGCAGCCGCCCGGCGCCGTACTTCACGTCCACGGCCAGCCGCCGCTCCCCCGCCACCTGCCGGGCGGAGGTCATCGTCCGCCACACCTGCTGCGCCGCCAGGGGGAGCGCCAGCGCCGCCAGCAGGGCCGCGGCGCCGGCCGCGCGGCGCATGCGCTCAGACACCGGCCCCGCTCCCGCCCGCCGGGCCGTCGAAGATGGGGTCGTAGTCGCGCGTGCGGCGCGTCCAGCTCCAGGGGCCGCTCATCCCGCCGCGCGTGAGCAGCAGCGCGCCGATGCCGATGGTGGCCGCGAGCAGGAGCGCCATCTTGGCGAAGAACTCCAGCAGGTCGCCCGCGAAGCCCAGGAACATCGTCATCTTGAGGAGGTTGGCGGCCACCAGCGGCGCCAGCAGCATCCCCAGCCCGGTGAAGACGTACGCGTACGAGTTGCGGTTCTGCGTCTCCCACGTGCCGCGGCGCTCGGCCGTGCGCTCGCCGATGGCGTGCGCCACCGCCACCAGCCCGCAGGCCCCGGCGGCCATCACCAGCACCGGGAAGAGCGGGATGAACACCAGCAGGAGCGGGATGCCGATGATGGTGAGCGCCAGCGTCACGATCCCCACCACGTACGCGGGAAGGAGCAGGAAGTTGGTGGCCAGCCCCACGGCCCCGGCGCGCAGCGCGTCCGCCCGCACGGAGTCGCTCACCTTGTCCAGCCGCGTGTGTGCGTAGAAGACGGTCGCGGCGCCCAGCCCGGCCAGGAGCAAGCCAAGCGCGAGGGTGGAGAGAAGCCCCGCCAGCCCGTCGCTGAAGTGCCCCAGGAAGCCGCGCTGGCTCATGCGCAGGCGGTTGGCCCCGGCGCCGCTGCGCCCGGCCACCCGCTCCTCGCCGCCTTCCACGCGCATCTCGCCCAGGATCTGCCCGCGGTTGTTGACCAGCCGGCCGCCCAGCACCCGTGCGTCGCCAGCCACGCGGCCCGCGTTGTCCAGGTTGCCGCCGTTCACCTGCACGCTCCCGCCCACGTCCGCGCCGGGCGCCACGCGCAGGTCGCCGCCCACCACGGTGACGTTGCCGAGGACGCGCCCCCTGACCACCAGGTCGCCGCCGGTCACCACCACCTTGCCGTCCACCACCTCGTCGGCGTCCACCACCGCGTCGCGGCCCACCACCACGCGGTCGGCCATGTGGCGCGGCTCGGCGGCGGGGGCTTCGGCGCGGGAGCCGGCCACCAGCGTGTCCTGCGCGGGAAGAAGCGGGGCGGTGCCCAGCAGCGCCACGGCGGCGAGCGCGACCCCGATGTTGATGCGATCAGTGTGCATGTGCCAGTTCCCCCATGGGGGTCCGAAGTAGACGAACCATAGCCCAGCCCGAGACCGGGATGGCCAGCAGCGCCATCACCGCGACTGCGAGGAGCCCCGCGTACCCGCCCGGCAACCGCCCCGCCAGCTCCACCACAGACTGGGCCATCCCGCTGCGCAGCGCCCACTCCGCCCCGCGCACCGTCGCGCCCCACACCGTCTCCATCACCCACCCGCTGGCGATGGTCCACAGCGACCCCACCGTGACGCCGGGGTGCGAGAACACCCAGGCCAGGAACGGCACAACCGGCGCCAGCGGCGCCAGCCCGGCCGCCAGCACCAGCATCCACCCGCGCCGCGTCTGGGGCACCCACCGCCGCTTCCGGGCCGTCTCGGCCTCCGGGGCGGCGGCGGGCATCACCACCCGCGCCATCACCGCGTCGGCGAAGGTGACCGACGGCGCGAACCGCGGGAGCGAGCTGAGCGCCTCGATCACCGCCCGCGACGCCTGCAGCTCGTCCGTGCACAGCGTGCACTGGCGCAGGTGCGCCTCGGCCCGGGCCCGCTCCCTCTCGGAGAGCGTCCCCTCCGCAAGCTCGTCCAGCGTCCAGTGTTCCAGGTGTGCGGTGTCTTGCGTCACGGTGTCCTCATCGTCAGCAGCATTCGTTCATGTCGGGTGGTACGGGGCGTCGGGTGGTTGAGTTTCACAGCGTCGGCGCCGGGTGCCTGTGTGAGTGCGTTAGTGCGTGAGTGCGTGAGTGCGTGGGTGCGCATGCCAGCAGTTAGCGCACTCACGCACTAACGCACTCACGCACTTCTCAAATGCGCCAGCTTGCCCTGCAGTTCCTTCCGCGCGCGGTGGATGAAGGTCTTCACCGTGCCCAGGGGGAGGCCCATGATGTCGGCGATCTCCTGGTACTCGCGGCCCTCCACGTGGCGCAGGAGGATCGCGGTGCGGTACTCGGCGCGCAGCCCGCCGATGGCTTCCTCGATCGAGCTGCCCAGCTCCTTGGCCTCCAGGAGCTCCTCCGGGTTCTCGTCGTCGCTGGCGATCGCGATGGTGGACGCCTCGATCTCGTCCGCCGTCACCGCGTAGCGCGAGCCGTCGATGGACACCGTCGCCACTTCCTTTTTGCGGATGTGGTCGATGGTGAGGTTCGTGGCGATCTTGAAGATCCACGACGAGAACTTGTACTTCGGGTCGTACCGGTCGATGTGGTTGAAGACGCGGACAAACGTCTCCTGCGCCAGATCTTCCGCCTGCTCGCGGTCGCGGAGCATGCGGTAGATGAGGGAAAACACGGGCCGCTGGTAGCGCCCGAGCAGCTCGCGGTATGCCTTCTCGCTCCCTTTCTGGGCGAGGGCTACGAGCTCGTGGTCCGTAAGCGCGGTTGAGATCAACGTTGGAAACGGGGTGAAAACCGTACCTCCTTGCCCAGGTACGGCATCTTCCGGCGGGAAGTTTCAGGGAGGCGGTGCGGCCTTGCTGGCGGCCGCGGCGGGGGGTACCTTTCCGCGTCTATTCTACACTCGCGAGCCCATTTACGGTATGCCGCAGACCCCCGTCCTTCCGCCCCAGGAGGAGAAGGCCGCGCACGTCCGGCGGATGTTCTCCTCCATCGCGCCGCGCTACGACCTGCTCAACCACGTGCTGTCGCTGAACATCGACATGCTGTGGCGCCGCCGGGCCGTGGACCGCCTGGGGTGGGAGCGCACCCCCCGCGGCACCTACCTGGACACCTGCGCGGGGACGCTGGACCTGGCGGTGGAGCTCGCCCGGCGCCCCAAGTTCGCGGGGCGCGTGGTGGGGAGCGACTTCACCTACGCCATGCTGGAGCACGGGGCGGACAAGCTGGCCCGCCTCCCCGTGGAGCCCGCCTGCGCGGACGCCATGATGCTCCCCTTCGCCGACGCGTCGTTCGACGGCGCCACGGTGGGGTTCGGGGTGAGGAACCTGGCCGACCTGGACGCCGGGCTGCGCGAGACGGCGCGGGTGCTGAAGCCGGGGGGGCGCTTCGTGATCCTGGAGTTCACCACGCCGGGGTGGCAGCCCTTCCGCGGCCTGTACCTGTTCTACTTCCTGCGCGTGCTGCCGGCGGTGGGGCGGCTAGTATCCAAGCACAACACCGCGTACTCGTACCTCCCCGAGTCCGTGCGCCAGTTCCCCGACCCGCCCGAGCTCGCCGCGCGCATGGAGCGCGCGGGCTTCGCGGAGGTGGGGTGGACGACGCTGTCGGGGGGGATCGCCGCGCTGCACTGGGGGACGAAGCGCTGATGTCGAAGGGGCTCCAGGTATTCGCGCTTACGCTGTTCCTGGCGTTCGTGGGGTGCTGCGTTGCCTCGGCGCTGCTGCAGATCATCGCGTCGCTGCGCCACTCCACGGGCGGCGCGCGCGGCTTCATGGCGATGTGGAAGCCGGAGGGGAAGTTCGACGACATCGGGGTGTTCCAGATGCGCCTGGCGCGGCGGCTGCTGCTGGTGGGCGCGGTAGCGTACCTGTCGTACGGGCTGCTGATGATGGTGGCGCACCAGGTGGACGTGCGGGGGTAGAAAGAAGTGCCGAGTGCCGAGTGCCGAGTGCCGAGTGCCGAGTGCCGAGTGCCGAGTGCCGAGTGCCGAGTGTCAGAAGAGGGGTTCGGGGATTCAGGGCTCAGGACGAACGCGGCGGAAGCGCCGGGATCGGCGGGATCGGCGGGATCGGCGGGATCGGCGGGATCGGCGGGATCGGCGGCACCAGGAGCGAATGAATTCGCCGCTGGAACCACGCGAAGTCCCCTGCGGGGACTGTCCGGTCCAGCGTTGGTGGAAGGTACAGACCGCGAAGGCGGTCTTCGCGTAGGTCCAGCGGCGAATTTATTCGCTCCTGGGGGGTGGCGCTTCTGGGCGGGGTGGCGCTCTTGGGCGGGTGGCGCCCCTGGCTGGGGTCACGCTCCTGGGCGGGTGCGCTCTCCGGACAGGTAGCCCACGATCACCCGAGCGAGCCGGATTTCGCCTCAGGACTCAGGACTCAGGACTCGTTCTTCGTGATGAACCCGTGAGGGCGGCTGATATAAATGGTCTACCAGAACCTTCGTGACTTCCTTCGCTTCCTGGACCGGTCGGGCCAGTTGGTGCGCATACGCCAGCCGGTTTCGGTGGACCTGGAGATGGCGGAGATCACCGACCGCACGATGAAGCTTCCCGGCGGCGGCCCGGCGCTGCTCTTTGAGCGGCCGATCCTGATGGACGGCACGGAGAGCCCCATTCCCGTGGCCATCAACATCTTCGGGTCGTGGCGGCGCATGGCCGCGGCGCTGGGGGTGGACGACGTGGAGGTGCACGCGAGGCGCATCGCGGAGCTGGTGAAGCCGGAGATCCCCAAGGGGCTGTGGGGGAAGATGGCGATGCTCCCCAAGTTCGCGGAGCTCACCAAGGTGCCGCCGCGGCCGTACAAGGGCGCGCCCCCCTGCCAGCAGGTGGTCCTGCGGGAGGGCGAGTTCGACCTCACGCGCTTTCCCGTGCTCAAGACGTGGCCGCACGACGGCGGGCCCTTCATCACCCTCCCCATGGTGGTGACCTCGGACCCGGAGACCGGCATCCAGAACATCGGGATGTACCGGATGCAGGTGTTCGGGCCCAACGCCACGGGGATGCACTGGCAGCAGCACAAGGGCGGCGCCGCCCACTACCGCGCGTGGAAGAAGAAGCGCGGCGGGCGCATGCCCGTGGTGGTGGCCATCGGCGGGGACCCGGCGACGATGTACACGCCCACCGCCCCGCTGCCCCCCGGCATCGACGAGTACCTGTTCGGCGGCTTCCTGCGCCGCGACCCGGTGCGGACCTGCAAGGCCATCACCGCCGACCTCACCATCCCCGCCGAGGCGGAGATCGTGCTGGAGGGGTACGTGGACACGGACGAGGAGCTCCGCATCGAGGGGCCGTTCGGCGACCACACGGGCTTCTACACGCTGGAAGACCTCTACCCCACCTTCCACGTGACCACGGTCACGCTGCGCGAGGACCCCATCTACCCCGCCACGCTGGTGGGGCGCCCGCCCGTGGAGGACGTGTACCTGGGCGGCGCCACGGAGCGGATCTTCCTCCCGCTGGCGCGGCTCACCATGCCGGAGATCGTGGACTACCACATGCCCCCCGAGGGCGTGTTCCACAACCTGGTGTTCGTCTCCATCCGCAAGGAGTACCCGGGGCACGCCTACAAGGTGATGAACGGGCTGTGGGGGATGGGGCTGATGTCGCTGGCCAAGGTGATCGTGGTGGTGGACGAGGGGATCGACGTGCGCAACACGCAGGAGGCGTGGTGGTACGCGCTGGGCAACATCGACCCGGAGCGCGACGTGCGGTTCACCAAGGGCCCGGTGGACGACCTGGACCACGCGGCCCAGAACCCCTCCTTCGGCAGCAAGATGGGGATCGACGGCACGCGCAAGTGGGCGGACGAAGGCTTCACCCGCCGCTGGCCCGAGATGATCGAGATGGACGCGGAGGTGAAGACGCACGTGGACGGGCTGTGGGCACGCCTCGGCATCGAGCCGATCGACTGATCGAAGGCGGCTCACACAGAGGCACAGAGACACAGAGGAGCGGGATGAGTGATCGCGTGATGGAGGGGCAGCACATCCGCGGGCGCGGGAGGCTGGCGGACTTTTCGAACCTGGTGAAGCTGCCGCACACCATCTTTGCGCTGCCGTTCGCGCTGGTGGGGGCGACGCTGGCTTCTTATGAGCACCCGGTGTACCTCAGGAGCATCTTCCTGATCCTGACGGCGTTCACGTCCGCGCGGTTCGCGGCGATGGGGTTCAACCGGATCGTGGACCGCGCCATCGACGCGCGGAACCCGAGGACGCGGATGAGGGAGATCCCCGCGGGGAAGCTGTCGGTGGCGGAGGCGGGGGCGGGGGTGGCGGTGGCCAGCGGGATCTTCTTTCTCTGCGCGGCGCTGCTGAACCCGCTCTGCCTGACGCTGGCGCCGCTCGCGCTGGGGTGGATCCTCTTCTACTCGTACACCAAGCGCTTCACGCGCTGGGCGCACCTGGTGCTGGGGGTGGCGCTCGCCATCGCGCCGGTGGGGGCGTACCTGGCGATCGCGGGGGAGTGGAGCCGGCCCGCGGGGGCGCTGCTGGCGCTGGCGGGGGCGGTGCTCTGCTGGGTAGCCGGCTTCGACATCCTCTACTCGCTGCAGGACATGGAGTTCGACCGCGCGGAGGGGCTTCACTCCGTGCCCGCGGCGCTGGGAGCGCGGGGAGCGCTGCTCGTGTCGCGCACCCTTCACGTCATCTCGACCGCGCTGTTCGTGGCGGTCGGCTTCCTGGTGCCGGGGCTCGGCGCGCTGTACTTCGCGGCGACGGCGGTGATCGGGCTGATGCTGGTGTACGAGCAGAGCCTGGTGCGCTCCGACGACTTCTCGCGGATCGACGCGGCGTTCTTCAACGTGAACGGCGCCATCTCCGTGGTCTTCTTCCTGATGGTGCTGGCGGAAAGGCTCTTCGCGTGAGCGGAAAGCCCGTCGTCTTCGGCATCACGGGCGCCTCGGGGGCGCCGTACGCCGTGCGCCTGCTGAAGGCGCTGAACGACTCCGGCACACCCGTCCGCCTGATCGTCTCCAGCTACGGGCTCCGGCTGCTCGCGGAGGAGACGGAGATCGAGGGGCTGGACGCGCTTAAGGCGGCGACGGGCGACTGGTCGCGGGTGGAGCTGTACGACTCGCTGGACCGCGGCGCCACGCCCGCCTCCGGCTCCGCCCCGTCGCGGGGGATGGTGGTGTGCCCCTGCTCGATGGGGACGCTCGCCTCCATCGCGGCGGGGACTTCGCGCAACCTGGTGGAGCGGGCCGCGGACGTGGCCCTCAAGGAGCGCCGCACGCTCATCCTGGTGCCGCGCGAGACGCCGTTCTCGCTGATCCACCTGGAGAACATGACGCGGCTGACGCGCGCGGGGGCCACCATTCTCCCGGCGGCGCCCGGTTTCTACCACCGTCCGCGCACCATCGCGGACCTGGTGGACTTCGTGGTGGCGCGCGTGCTGGACCACCTGGAGGTGGAGCATACGCTGGGAAGGCGGTGGAGGAGCGGGGAAGGGGAGGGGGAACGGGGAACGGGGAACGGGGAACGGTAGGTTGCGGGCGACTGAAGTCGCTGCAACGACTACACGAAGTCCACCTGCGTGGACTAACGGACTGGTGGGAGGCGGGGGCGGCGCGCGCCGGGGGGTGGTGGGGGATTCCAGCCAAAGGGACCGGATATGAAGATCGGGATCATCTCGGACACGCACGGGCTGCTGAGGGCGGAGGTGTTCGAGGTGTTCGCGGGGGTCGAGCACATCCTGCACGCGGGGGATGTGGGGCCGTCCGAGATCCTCACGGAGCTGGAGGGGATCGCGCCGGTGACGGCGGTGTGGGGGAACACGGACGGGTTCGAGCTGCGGGAGCGCGTGCCGGAGGTGGCGCACGTGGAGCTGGGCGGCGTTCCCGTGGTGGTGCTTCACGGGATGCAGCTCGGGGCGCCGACGCCGGAGAAGGCGGCGGCGGCGTATGGAGGGGCGGGGCTGGTGGTGTTCGGGCACTCGCACCGGCCCGTGATCCGGCAGGTGGGCCAGACGCTGGCCGTGAACCCGGGGAGCGCCGGGCCGGTGAGGTTCAGCGATCCCGTGACCGTCGCGCTGGCGGAGATCGGCGAGGGACGGGTGGCGGCGCGGCTGGTGGAGCTGGACCCGAAGCGGAAGTAGCAGGGGGCGCGGCGGGCGCCCGGTATCCACAAATCCCGCAGTGCTAACATTTTAGCGCCCAGCATCCGCGGCGCGGCTTCCAACCAACTCGGGGGACGATGAAACGATCGGTCGCGTTCGCGATGGGCGTGGGTGCACTGGTGGCCGGCTCGCCGGCTGGGGCGCAGGAGTGGAGCTCCAGCGACCCCGTGCTGCAGCGCATCTGGCAGATGGGGATGGGGCGCGAGTCGCAGGTGGAGCGGCTGGCGCAGGTGCTCACCGACTCGGTGGGGCCGCGCCTGACCGGCTCGCCGGAGATGGCGAACGCGCGCCGCTGGGCCACTTCCACCTACCGCGGGTGGGGGATCGACGCGCGCGAGCAGCAGTACGGCACCTGGCGGGGCTGGCGGCGCGGGTACACGCACGTGGAGCTGATGACGCCGCGCATGCGCTCGCTGGAGGGCACCATGCTGGCGTCGAGCCCCGGCACGAGCGGCCCCGTGACGGCGGGCGTGGTGATGCTCCCCGCCGCGGCCGACTCCGCTGCCTTCCGCGCGGCGCTGGGCGGCGTGCGCGGCAAGTTCGTGCTCATCTCCGCGCCGCAGCCCACCTGCCGGCCAGACGAGAACTGGGCGAAGTGGGCGCCGGCCGAGACGTTCGAGCGCATGAAGGCGCAGCGCACCGAGGCGATGGCCGCGTGGACGCGCCGCCTGCAGGCCACCGGGAGCACGGCCCGCGACCTCCCGCGCCGCCTGGAGGACGCCGGCGCCGCGGGGATCATCACCAACCTGTGGTCGCAGGGGTGGGGCGTGGACAAGGTGTTCAACGCGCGCACGGAGCGCATCCCCACGCTTGACCTGAGCTGCGAGGACTACGGGCTCGTCTCCCGCCTGGTGCAGAACAACCAGTCGCCCACGCTGCGGGTGGACGCCACCGCCGAGTTCCTGGGCGACGTGCCGGCGTCCAACGTGCTGGCCGAGATCCGCGGGCGCCAGAAGCCGAACGAGTACGTGATGCTCTCGGCCCACTTCGACTCGTGGGACGCCGGCTCGGGCGCCACGGACAACGCCACGGGCACCGTGGTGATGATGGAGGCGATGCGCATTCTGAAGCAGGTGTATCCCAACCCGAAGCGCACCATCCTGGCCGGCCACTGGAGCGGCGAGGAGCAGGGCCTCAACGGCTCGCGCGGCTTCGTGGCGGACAACCCGCGCATCGTGGAAGGGGTGCAGGCGCTCTTCAACCAGGACAACGGCACGGGGCGCATCGTGCAGGTGTCCATGCAGGGGCTCACCGGGGTGGAGCCCTACTTCCGCCGCTGGTTCTCGCGCATGCCGGGGCTGCTGGTGGACTCGGTGAGGATCGACGCGCCGGGGCTGCCCAGCGGCGGCGGGAGCGACAACGCGTCGTTCATCTGCGCCGGGGCGCCGGGCTTCGGGCTGGGCTCGCTGTCGTGGGACTACGGCACCTACACCTGGCACACCAACCGCGACACGTACGACAAGATCGCCTTCGACGAGGTGCGCCGGAACGCGACCATGGTGGCGATGCTCGTCTACCTCGCGTCCGAGGAGCCGGAGAAGCTGCCGCGCGCGCGCCTGGCGCAGCTCCCGCCGGACCAGCAGGGGCAGGCGCGCGTGTGGCCCGTGTGCCAGGAGCCGGCACGCAGCTCCGCGCAGAGCACCCGCTGAGCGATGCCGCTGAACCCGCTGGACCAGGACGAGATGGACACGCTGGAGGCCGAGTACCGCGAGGCGCTCCAGCGGCTGCTGGCGGCTCACCTGGAGGCGCTGGAGCGCCAGGATGAGCTGCAGGAAGTGATGCGGCGCGCGGAGGAGGTCCTGGAGCGGGTGAGGCAGCACAGCTAACGGCGGGGCTCACACAGAGGCACAGAGGCACGGAGAAGAACGTCTTCTCCGTGCCTCTGTGTCTCAGGGAGTCGTCGTGTCCACGCTGGTGGAGTCGCGGCGCTGGTAGACCTGGATCAGCGAGTCCACGTTGGCCTCGGCGGGCGGGGCCTTGACGCTGTCGCGGGTGGCCTTGCTGCTGAAGCCGCGCAGCGTGACCATGGCGATTTCCGGCGGGTAGCCGTAGCGCACGGGGACGAAGCCGTAGCCCAGGCCGCAGGTCACGAAGAGCGTGCTTCCCCGGATGCGGTAGATGCGGCGCGTTTCCGGGTTGGGGGTGCCCGGGAAGAGCGTCGTGTTGACCCAGGTGAGGCGCGGGGTGCCCGGCACCTCCACGCGGCCGCAAAAGGTGTGGCCCGCGATCATCGCCCCGTACTTGTCGGTGGGGAGCGAGAGGGCGGTGGCCGGGAGGTGGGCGAGCACCACCGGGGTGCGGGGGCCGCCCGGGATGCCGCCGTAGATCTCCGCCTGGCGCCACTCCGGCTTGCGCGGGGTGAAGGGCTCCACGCCGGCGATGTACGCCGTGTCGCCGTTGCGGCCGAGGGGGGCGCGGGCGTTCCGCAGCACGCGTACGCCGTTGCGCTGCAGCGCGCGGGTGGTGAGGATCTGCGCGCTGTCCGGCTCGCCCTCGGGCTCCGGGTCCTCGTCCGCGTGGCCGAGGACGGCGAAGGCGGGCTTGCCCTGCAGGGGGGCGAGGATGCGGTCCAGCGCGGCGTAGTCGCCGCCGCGGGCCACGTAGTCGCCCAGCAGCACCACCACGTCCGCACCGTCGGCCACGGCGCGGCGCACGGCGGCGGTGGCCACGCGCTCGTTGTCCGGCCAGAGGCCGAGCTGGAAGTCGGACAGTGCAGCGATCTTCATCCCGTTCCAGCCGTTGGGAAGGTCGCGCACCTCGATCTCCACCGGCACCACGCGGATGTTTTCCGCGCCGGTGGCGCCGTAGATGGCGCGCGGGTCTTCCTGCCGGGCGGCGCTGTCGGTGAGGGCGGCGGTGTCGTCCGCGCCGGCCGAGGGGGCGCCGCGGCCGCACGCGGCCACGCACAGGAGGGGGAGCAGGTTGCGGAGGATGCTCCGCATCTGGATGCCTTGGTCAGATGGTCAGGGGGCCGCGCGCACGCGGAACCGCCCTGCGCGGGCGCAACGCGTGTGCCAGGCGGCCGGAGTTACTCCGGATGCTGATAGACGCGGTGCAAAGTCCTGAGTCCTAAGTGCTGGGTCCTGAGTCCTAAAACAGGCGCTGTTAAGCACTTAGCACTCAGCACTTCCGTGCCCATCTTACGCGCTGAGGGGGAGCGCGTCCACGCGTTCGGGGGCCAGGGTGGCCGCAAGCTGGTCGGGATTGGAGCGGAACCAGCGTGCGATCAGGAGGATCTCGTCCACCTGGTGGCGGGTGACGAGGGCGCCCGTGGGCTCCGGCGGAGAGAAGTGCTCCTCGGCCAGCCGCGCCAGCCGCCGCCGCTCCGCGCGTGACGCGGGGGCCGAGACCACGGCGCGCACGGTGCCGCGGCGGATGAGGTACACGCGGTCGTCCGTGCCCTGCGCGCCGGGGACGCGGTAGAGGAAGGAGAGGGTGTCCAGCGCCTCGCGCAGCCGCCCGAACTCGTCGCGCAAACGCTCCATGCGGCGGATGCGCTCGCGGATGGAGGCGGCGTACTCGAAGTCCCAGCGCTCCGCCGCGGCCAGCATGCGCTCGTTGAGCCACGCCAGCGGCTCTTCCGCGTCGCCGTTGAGGAAGGCACGCAGCATGTCCACCCGCTCGCGGTACTCGGCCTGGGTGGTCATGGCGGCGCAGGGGCCCAGGCACAGCTTGAGCTCGGCCCGGTGGCACCCGGGGGTGCGCTCGAAGCCGAAGAGATCCGGCTGGTCCGCGAAGCGCATCGGCGTGGTCAGGGCGCAGTCGCGCAGCCCCAGCACGTCGTTGAGCTCCCGCACCGCGTCCACCACCCGCCGCCCGCCGCGGAAGGGGCCGTAGTAGGTGGAGGCGTCGTCCGTCACGGCGTTGACCACCGCCAGGCGCGCCGCGGCCCCGCCGGTGAGCTTGAGGAAGGAGTAGCGGCCGTCGCGCTTGTGCTGGACGTTGAGGCGCGGCCGGAAGCGCTTGATCAGCTCCAGCTCGCGCAGGAGGGCCGCGAACTCGCTGGGCTCGTACTCCCACGTAAGCGAGCCCGCCTCGTGCACGATCCGGTGCCCCTTCTCTTCGGGACGCGCGCGGAAATATGACAGGAGGCGGGTGCGGATCTGCTTCGACTTGCCGACGTACACGATCTCCCCGTCCGGCGCCATGAAGCGGTAGGTGCCGGGGAGGTTCTTGGCATCGCGCACGGTGGCGCGGAGGGGATGTGAGTCGGGCACGCGGGGGAATCCATGCCGCGGAGAACAAAAACCGAACCGCTGCAAGATAGTGCGGGTTCGTGCTTTATGGAAGACCGGGAAAACAGGGCTCACACAGAGGCACGGAGGCACGGAGGAGAGGCCCTTCAGCGCAGGGCCGCGGCCAGGTCGCGGGCCAGGGCGAGGGCGGTGGCGGTCGTGTCCGGCGGCTCCGGGGAGGGGGTGTTGATGATGCGGACGCGGCGGGTGATGGCGTGGAGGAGGGATTCCATGCGCTCGGCGGGGGCGTGGCGCTGGGCGTGGCGGGCGGCGGCTTCGGCCTTCTCCCAGGCGCCGAGGGAGGCGGCGGCGCGGGCCAGGGTGAGGAAGGCGCGGGTGGGCGGGTGCCTGGACGAGAGGGCGAGCTCCCAGGCTTTCGTCCACGCGTCCAGGAAGGCGGGGGCGTCGCCCGTGGACGCGGCGGCGCGGGCGAGGTCGGCCAGGACGGCGAGGCGCAGGGACGGGTCGCTGGCGCGGGGGAGGAGGGCGCGGAGGACGGCCAGGGCGCGGGCGGAGTGGCCGGCGGCGGCCCAGTGCCGGGCCACGTCGTGCGCCAGGCGCGGCGTGCGGGGGTGGGCCGGGCCGTAGAGATCCAGCGCGGCGCGGGCCAGGCGCAGCGCTTCGCGGCGGTGGCCGGCTTCGGCGGCGAGCGAAAAGAGCTTGTGGAGCGCGCTTCCTTCCAGGTCGTGAAGGGTGTTCCGGTTGGCGGCCTTGAACGCGCGCATGTGGAAGCGCCGAGCAGCCGAGATGCTCCCCCGGCGCGCGTGAAGCGTCCCCAGCCCCAGGAACGCGCGCGAGTAGGTGGCCCAGTCGCCGCACTGGCGGGCGACGGCGACCGTGCGGCGGTACCAGGTCTCGGCGCGAGCCTCTTCGGAGCGGCGGCGGGCGAGCTGCGCCACCTCGTACGCGGCATCGGCGTCGGATGGCACCGCGAGAGCGCGTGCCTGGGAAAATGCGAGGGCGGTTGCCAGGTGGCCTCGCTCCTCCGCCCACGCGGCGATCTCGTGGCACGCCTGCGCCACGACGGCGGGGTCGCGTCCGCCCGGGTCGCTGGTGAGGGCGGCGAGCTCGGCGAGCGGGGCGGCGATCTCGGGCGCGGGGGCGGCCAAGGCGGGCTCGGCGGGGCGGTGGAAGAGGCCGGGGCGAATCTCGGGCGCCGCCTCGGCCCACAGGGTGGCGTCGCGCAGCGCCTGCCAGAGCGCGACCCCGGGCACCTCGTCCAGCACGGCGAGCCCCTCGAAGACCTCGGGCCCGCGGGTGAGCACCGGGGGCACGCGCCAGCGGCGCAGGGTCTTGCGAGGGGCGGGGCGGAGCCGGGGCTCGTTCATCGAGGTGCCCTCAAGGTTGCCTGCGCGGCCGGCGGCGCCCAGGCGAAGGGCTACCTCTGGCACTCCTCGCAGAAGAATGTGGAGCGGTTCGCCTGTACGATGCGGCGCAGCGGGCGGCTGCAGCCGGTGCACGGCTCCCCTTCACGGTCGTACACGCGCAGCCGGTCGTAGAACTCGCCCCGGTTGCCGCTGGCGTCGCGGTAGTCCAGGAAGGTGGTTCCCCGGAAGTCGATGGCTTCCTGGAGCACCTCGCGCACGCCCTCGCGGATGCGCTCCACCTCCTCGCGCGTCACCTGGTTGGCGGGGCGGCGCGGGTCCACGCCGGCGCGAAAGAGCGCCTCGCTGGCGTAGATGTTTCCCACCCCCACCACGCGCGCCTGGTCCATCAGCCAGGTCTTCACCGCCACCCGCGACCGCCGCGTGGCCTCCTCCAAATGTTCGGCGGTGAAATCTTCTGACAGCGGCTCAACTCCGAGCCGCCCGTCGAATGCCTTCCACCCCGCCTCGTCCACCCGCCAGAGCCGCCCGAAGCGGCGCGTATCCGCGTACAGCAGGTCGCGCCCGCGGGTGAGCCGCATCCTCACGCCCAGGTGCGTGGGCAGCTCGTCTTGCGGACGCGTGGCGAGGAGACGGCCGGTCATCCCCAGGTTCACCAGCAGCCGGTCGCCGCGGCCCAGGTCGAAGACGATGTTCTTGGCCCGCCGCATCACCGAGCCGATGCGGCGGCCCGTGAGCGCCGCGGCGAAATCGGCGGCGGACTCGCCCTCGATGAGGTCGGGGCGCAGCACTTCCACCTCCTGGATGCCGCGGCCGGGGACGGTGTTGGCGAGGTCGCGGACGATGGTCTCCACTTCCGGGAGCTCAGGCATGGCCCCCCTCCGCGCGGGCGATCTCCCGCCATCCGATGTCGCGGCGGAACTGCTTGCCCTCGAAGGAGATGTGATCCGCCGCCTCGCGGCTCCTGCGCGCCGCCTCGGCCACGGTGGGCGCCAGCGCGGTGACCGCCAGCACGCGCCCGCCGGAGGTCACCAGCCGCCCCTCCTCCTCCGCCGTCCCCGCGTGGAAGACGAGCACGTCCGGATCGTCCGCGAGGTGGATGTCCGCGCCCGGCGTGTAGTCGCCGGGATAGCCGGCGGAGGCGAGCACGGTGGTGGCCGCCGCCCCCGGCTCCCATTCCAGCCGCAACCCCGCGATGCTGCCGCCGCGCGCGATCTCCAGCATCGGCTCCAGCAGGGAAGAGCGGAGCAGGGGGAGGACGACCTGCGTCTCGGGATCGCCGAAGCGGCAGTTGAACTCCACCACGCGCGGGCCCGTTTCCGTGAGCATGAGCCCGGCGTAGAGGAGGCCGCGGAAGGTGCGCCCCTCCGCCGCCATCGCGGCAACGGTGGGGCGCAGGATCTCGCTTTCGACGCGCTCCATCAGCTCCGGCGTGGCGAGCGAGACGGGGGCGTAGGCGCCCATCCCGCCCGTGTTGGGCCCCGTCTCGCCCTCGCCGATGCGCTTATGGTCCTGCGCGGGGAGCATGGTCAGCACGTCGGTGCCATCCGTCAGGGCGAAGACGGAGAGCTCCTCGCCGCGCATGAACTCCTCGATCACCACCTGCGCCCCCGCCGTGCCGAACGCGGAGCCGCCCAGCATCTCGCGCACGGCGGCAAGCGCCTCGTCCAGCGTCTCGCACACCACCACGCCCTTCCCGGCGGCGAGGCCAGACGCCTTCACCACCACGGGCGCGCCGGTCTCGTGGAGGTACGCCTCCGCGTCGGGGAGCTGGTCGAAGACGCGGAAGTCGGCCGTGGGGATGCCGTGGCGGTGCATCAGCGCCTTGGCGAAGCTCTTGGAGCTCTCGATCTCCGCCGCGTCCTTGCACGGCCCGAAGACGGCGAGCCCGCGATCGACGAAGTGGTCCGCGATCCCCGCCGCCAGCGGCCCCTCGGGGCCGACCACGGTGAGATCGACGCCGTTGGCCTGCACCCACCCGGCGAGCGACTGGATCTCGCCCGGCGCCAGGGGCACGGGCGTGGCGAGCCCCCGCATCCCGCCGTTGGGCTGCGTCACAAAGAACTCCGCTCCCGGCGCGTCGCGCCGCAGCTTCCACAGGAGGGCGTGCTCGCGCCCCCCGTTCCCCACGATCAGGATCTTCACAGGCCGCTCCAGTAGCAGGTGGTGATCATCCTCGCACAGAGACACAGAGGCACAGAGACGACTTCTTCTCTGTGCCTCTGTGTCTCTGTGTGAGCCCCGTCGTCACGCCTTCGCCAGCGCCTGCTCCAGGTCCGCGATCAGGTCGTCCACGTCTTCCACGCCGCAGGAGAGGCGGACGAGCGCGTCGGAAAGGCCCATCGCCATGCGCCGCTCGGAGGGGACCGAGGCGTGGGTCATGAGCGCGGGGTGGCCGATCAGGCTCTCCACGCCGCCCAGCGACTCGGCGAGGGCAAAGATGCGCACGTTGTTCACAAAGGTGCGGGCGCGCTCCATGGTGCCCAGCTCCACGGAGATCATCCCCGTGAAGCCGCGCATCTGCGACTTCGCCAGCTCGTGCTGCGGGTGGGCGGGGAGGCCGGGGTAGAAGGTCTTCACCACCTTTTCGTGCCCCTCTAGGAACTCCGCCACGCGCTGCCCGTTGGAGTTGTGCGCCTGCATGCGCAGGTGGAGCGTCTTGGTGCCGCGCAGCGCCAGCCACGAGTCCCACGGCCCCGGCACGCCGCCCGCCGCGTTCTGCAGGAAGCGCAGGCGCTCGTGCAGCTCGTCGCTGGAGGTGAGCAGGATGCCGCCCACCATGTCCGAGTGCCCGTTGATGTACTTGGTGGTGGAGTGCAGCACCACGTCCGCGCCCAGCGCCAGGGGATTCTGGTTGTACGGCGACGCAAAGGTGTTGTCCACGCTCAGCAGCGCGCCGCCCGCCCGCGCGATCTCGGCCGCGCCCGCGATGTCGGTGATGCGCATCATGGGGTTGGTGGGCGTCTCCACGTGCACCAGGCGCGTGTTGGGCTTCATGGCCGCGCGGATCTCGTCCAGGCTGCCGCTGTCCACGAAGGAGAACTCGATCCCCAGCCGCGCGTACACCTGCTGGAAGAGGCGGTAGGTGCCGCCGTACACCCCCTCGCCGCAGACGATGTGGTCGCCCGCGGACCACAGCTTGGCCAGCGTGTCCGTGGCCGCCAGCCCGGAAGCGAAGGCGATGCCGTGCGTGCCCCCCTCCAGCGCGGCCACGTTGCGCTCCAGCGCCTGCCGCGTGGGGTTGTGGGTGCGCGCGTACTCGTAGCCCGTGTGCCTCCCCAGCTCCGGCTGCACGTAGGTGGAGGTCTGGTACACCGGGGCCATGATGGCGCCCGTGGTGGGGTCGGGGCTCTGCCCGGCGTGTACGGCCAGGGTCCCGAAGCGGTGGGCCGCGGCCTCCGCGCTGTCGTCGTGCCTCATGCTCCTCTGGGGGCTGGGGTGGCTCGTGGCGGCGGAAGATGCGCTGCGCCGCCGCGCCGGGCAAGGCGCCCCGCAGGGAGCCTCCGCATGAACATCGTTCTCCCTCCTGGCGGACGCAAGGTGCAGGTACGTACATTGCGGAGGCGGTATGGAGAACGATGTTCGGAGAAAGGAGGGTTACAGAGAATGATGGACGAAACAGACCTGCGCATCGTGGGGCTCCTCCAGGAGAACGCGCGCGTGTCCAACGCGGAGGTCGCGCGGCGGCTGGGGATGGCCCCGTCGGCGATCCTGGAGCGGGTGAGGAAGCTGGAGGAGAGGGGGGTGATCCTGGGCTACGCGGCGCGCGTGAACCCGGAGGCGGTGGGGTTGGGCCTCACGGCGTTCGTCTTCGTGCGCGCCAGCGAGCGGGCGGGCGCGCAGAATACCGCCCGCGCCCTGGCGGAGCTGCCGGAGATCCAGGAAGTCCATCACGTGGCCGGTGAGGACTGCTTCCTGGTGAAGGTGCGCGTGGCCAACGCGCGCGCCCTGAGCGTGGTGCTCTCGGAGCGCTTCGGCGCCATCGACACCATCATCTCCACCCGGTCCACCATCGTGATGGACACGGTCAAAGAGACGGCCGCGCTGCCCATTCCGGGGGAGGAGGTGGACCATGGCTGACAAGCCTTCGCGCGCGGCCGTGCTGGGCGCGTTCGCGGCGGTGTACGTGATCTGGGGCTCCACGTACCTGGCGATCCGCTACGCCATCGAGACGCTGCCGCCCTTTCTGATGGCGGGCGCGCGCTTCCTGAGCGCGGGCGCCGTGCTTTACGCGTTCATGCGCTGGCGCGGCGTGAGCGCGCCCAAGCTCATCCACTGGCGCTCGGCGTTCGCGCTGGGCGGGATGCTGCTGCTGCTGGGCAACGGGGCGGTGGTGTGGGCCGAGCACCGCATCGCCAGCGGCGTGGCGGCGCTGCTGGTGGCGGTGGAGCCGCTGTGGATCGTGCTGCTTGAGTGGCTGCGCCCGGGCGGGCGCAGGCCGTCCGCGCGCACGGCGCTGGGGGTGGTGCTGGGGTTCGCGGGGCTGGTGATCCTGGTGGGGCCGGCGGACGTGGGCGGCGGGCGGGTGGACCTGCTGGGCTCCATCGTGGTGGTGGTGGCGGCGCTGAGCTGGGCGGCCGGCTCGCTCTACTCGCGCGAGGCGCCCCTGCCGTCGTCCCCCTTTTTGGCGACGGCCATGCAGATGCTGGGCGGCGGCACGCTGCTGGTGATCGCGGGGCTGCTGACCGGCGAGGCGGGGCGCATCGACGTGGGGGCGATCTCCGGCCGCTCGGTTGCGGCGTTCGCGTACCTGGCGGTGTTCGGGTCGCTGGTGGCGTTCACCGCGTACATCTGGCTGCTGGGCGTGGTGAGCCCGTCGCGCGCGTCCACCTACGCGTACGTCAACCCGCTGGTGGCGGTGCTGCTGGGGTGGGCCGTGGCGAGCGAGCCGCTCAGCCCGCGCGTGGCCATCTCCGCCGCCGTCATCGTGGGCGCCGTGGCGATGATCATCTCCGCCTCGCGCGCCACCGAGAGCGCGGAGGCCATCGCCGAGGCGCCGATGCCCGCGCCCAACCCGGCCGTGCCGGAGGCCGCGGCGGAAACGACGGCCTCACACAGAGGCACGGAGACACAGAGAAAGGCTAGGCGGCTTCGATTGTGATGCGCGCTGGCTGCTTGTAGGCGGCCAGGTTGTCACGGCAGATGCGGCGCACCTCGTTCTCGTCCAGCTCGGCGCCGGGGGCGGGGACGATGGTGACCGCGATCTCGTTCTCCTTGGCCGCGTCGGGGACGTTGGTGACGGAGGCGTCGGCGATGCGCGGGTCGTCGCGCAGCACGCGCTCGATCTCGCGCGGATAGATGTTGAAGCCGCTGCGGGTGAACATGGGCTTCAGGCAGCCGCGGAACCTCACGGTACCGTCGGCGCCGCAGGTGCCCAGGTCGCCCGTGCGCAGGGCGTTGCCGAAGAAGAGCCGCGGGTCGCGCCCGTCGTCGCCCACGTAGCCGGCGAAGACGTTGGCGCCCTCCACGCAGATCTCGCCCGCGAGGCCGGTGGGCACGGGCTCGCCGCGCGGGTCGCGGATGGTGACTTCCACGCCCGGAAAGGGGTGCCCCAGGCTGCCGGGGTTGTTGGGGCGGTCCACGCGGTTGAAGAGGCACACGGGCGACGCCTCGGTGAGCCCGTATCCCTCGCGCAGCGGGATGCCGAACATCTCTTCCCAGCGCCGCGCCACCTCGGGGTGAAGCGGGGCCCCGCCGCAGATGGCCACGCGCAGCTCGTGATCGGGCACCCCGCGGCGCTCGGCCGCCGCGATCAGCGCCAGGTACATGGCCGGCACGCCGCAGATGACGGTGGCGCGCGACGCCTCCAGTTGGTCCAGCGTGCGCACGGGGTGGAAGCGCTCCACGGGGATCATGCTGGCGCCGGCCGTGAGCGCCGCCGTCATGGTTACCGTGAGCCCGAACGCGTGGATCAGGGGGAGCAGCGCGAACACGCGGTCGTCCGGCGTGAGCGCCATCGCCTCGATGGTGGAGGCGAGGTTGCTCCCCAGCCCGCGGTGCGTGAGGCGGGCTCCGCGCGCCCACCCCTCGTTGGCGGAGGTGTAGATGACCACCGCCTCGTCGTTCGGCCCGGGGCGGGGCAGGGGGACCTCCGCCGAGAGATCGGGCGTCGGCGTGTCCACGCACCCCTCCGCCGGCTCCAGGAGGATGGCCTCCACGCCGGCGGGCAGCAGGTGCTCCAGCGCCTCCATGGTGACCACGGTGAGCGCTCCGGCGTCAGCCAGGTACTCGCTGATCTCGCGCCGCGAGTACTGCGGGTTGAGCATCAGCGTGCTCGCCCCCGCGCGCAGCAGCCCGTAGAACGCAACCGGGAACGCGGCCACGTTGGGAAGCAGGATCCCCACGCGCCCCCCGTCCACGCCGCGCGCCCGCAGCTCGGCGGCGAACGCCACGATGCGGGCATCCAGCTCCGCGAATGAAACGGGCGGGCAGTCCGCCGCCGCGACGGCGACCGCGTCGGGAAGGCGGCGCGCCGTGTCGGCGAGGCGGGAGTAGAGCGATACGGTCATGGCGGGTCCGGCTGCGTGAAAAATGTTTCGTCTGCCGGAAGGTAGCCGCCCGCCGCCGCCCGGCAAGTGAGCCCCCGCCGTTCTTCATCCAAATTGAATGACGGGCGCACCCGGACGCCGCCTCTCTCTGTGTCTCCGTGCCTCTGTGTGAGACCCTCTTTCCAGGATCTCTCCGGGTGAGAACCGATCTTGCAAAGGGCCCGGCTTGCCGCCCGGCCAGTCGCCAGGCACATTGGCCCGTTTCCGCGCGCCGGGCTCCCCGGCGCCGCCGCAACCATCCAGCCGAACCAGGCCCGTGATCGATACCTCGAAGCTGATGGTGAGCGTCTCCGGCCTCCGCGGACGCGTGGGCGAAGGGCTCACGCCGGAGGTGATTACCCACTTCGCCGCCGCGTTCGGCGCGTACGTGCTGCGCCGCGGGCCCGGCAAGACCGTGGTGCTGGGGCGCGACTCGCGCGTGTCCGGCCCCATGTTCGCGCGGGCGGCCACGGCGGGGCTGCAGTCCGTGGGGTGCGACGTGGTGGACGTGGGGATCGCCCCCACGCCCAGCGTGCAGCTCGCCGTGGAGGACCTGGGCGCCGCGGGCGGGCTGGCCGTGACCGCGAGCCACAACCCCATCGAGTGGAACGCCCTCAAGTTCATCGGCCCCAGCGGGATGTTCCTTGACGCGCAGGAGAGCGCCGAGATGCGCATCGTGGCGGACGGCGAGGTGCCGCGCGCGATGTGGCGCGACCTGGGCGGGTGGCGCGAGGACCCGGAGGCGGTGGAGCGGCACCTCCAGCGCATCCTGGCCATCCCCTTCCTGGACGTGGAGCGCATCCGCCAGCGCAACTTCAACGTCGCGCTGGACTGCGTGCGCGGCGCGGGCGGAACCATCTTCTCGCGCCTGCTGGAGGCGCTGGGGTGCCGCGTGACGGCCATCAACATGGAAGCCGACGGCCTCTTCCCGCGCGAGCCGGAGCCGGTGGCCGAGAACCTCAAGGAGCTGGAGGAGCTGGTGCGCAGCTCCGGCGCGGACGTGGGCCTCGCCACCGACCCCGACGTCGACCGCCTCTCCCTGGTCTCCAACGAGGGCCGCGCCATCGGCGAGGACTACACGCTGGCGCTGGCGGCGTCGCTGGTGCTGCGCCACCGTCCCGGCGCCATCGTAACGAATCTTTCCACCAGCCGCCTGCTGGACGACGTTGCCGAGGCTGCGGGCCGTACGCTGGTGCGCGCGCCGGTGGGCGAGATCAACGTGGCGCGCCGGATGCAGGCGGAGCGCGCCACCATCGGCGGCGAGGGGAACGGCGGAGTGATCCTCCCCGACGTGCACCTGACGCGCGACGCCCCCGTGGCCGCCGCGCTCATCCTGCAGCTCCTGGCCGAGAGCGAGGAGCCGCTCAGCGCCCTGGCGGCGGGGATCGGGCGCTACGAGATCGTCAAGGAGAAGCTGCCGCGCCCGTCGCAGCCGCTGGACGCGGTGTACGACGCGCTCACGGCCCACTTCCCCGACGCGGACGCGGACCGCCAGGACGGCCTCCGCCTCTCGTGGGCCGCCGAGCGCAAATGGGCGCACCTGCGCCCCTCGGGCACGGAGCCCATCGTGCGCATCATCTGCGAGGCCCCCACGCGCGACGAGGCGGTCGCGCTGGTGGACACGCTGCGCGCCGCCCTCCCGGTGTGAGGGTGGCCCGCACTTTGTAAGAAGGAAGAAGTCCTGGGTCCTGGGTGCTAAGTGCTGAACAGCGGTGCGTCAGTGCGTGAGTGCGTGGGTGCGCTTTCCACCCAGGACTTAGGACTTCTGTCCGGACCCATGCGGCTTCTCCGTACCTGGCCTAAGATCCACCCCGGGCGGATGCCCGCACCATAATCAAACGAAAGGGCGAAGCACTATGTGCGGAATCGTCGGGTACATCGGTGAGCAGCAGGTAACGCCGCTCCTCATCCAGGGGCTCAAGCGGCTTGAGTACCGCGGGTACGACTCCGCGGGGGTCGCGGTGGTGCGCGACGGCGTCATCCAGGTGCGCAAGGAAGCCGGCAAGATCGTGGAGCTGGAGAAGGTGCTCGCGGCCGACCCGGCGGAGGGGGTGTACGGGATCGGGCACACGCGCTGGGCCACCCACGGGCCGCCCACCACGCGCAACGCCCACCCGCACCTGAGCGAAAAGGGCGACTTCGCCGTCGTCCACAACGGCATCATCGAGAACGCCGGCACCCTGCGCAAGCTGCTGCAGGGGCGCGGGCACGTCTTCTCGTCCGAGACGGACACCGAGGTGCTGGTGCACCTCATCGAGGAGATGTTCGAGAAGGGCGAGGGGCGCGCGCAGGGGTCGCTGGAGAGGGCCGTGGAGGCGGCGCTCCAGCAGATCGAGGGTACGTACGGCATCGCCGTGGTGTCCACGCGCGACCCCAACAAGATCGTCGCGGCCCGCCTGGGGAGCCCCCTCCTGATCGGCGTGGGCGAGAACGGCGAGACCTTTGTGGGGTCCGACGCGGCGGCCGTCATCGCCCACACCCGCGAGGTGGTGTACCTGGACGACGGCGACATGGCCACCATCACCCCCGGCGGCTACACGGTTCACCGCCCCTCGCAGGGCCCGGTGGACCGCCCGGTGAGCCACGTGGACTGGGACCTGAGCGAGGTGGAGCGCGGCGGCTATCCGCACTTCATGCTCAAGGAGATCATGGAGCAGCCCAACACCCTGCGCGAGACGATGCGCGGGCGCCTCCTGCCGGAAGACGGCGGGGTGAAGCTGGGCGGCCTCACGGGGATGGACGAGGAGCTGCGCCAGGTGCAGCGCATCATCATCCTGGGGTGCGGCACCTCGTGGCACAGCGGGCTGATCGGCGAGTACATGCTCGAAGACATCGCCCGCATCCCCACCGACGTGGAGTACGCGTCCGAGTTCCGCTACCGCCGGCCGGTGGTGGAGCCCAACACGCTCACCATCTCCATCTCGCAGTCCGGCGAGACGGCGGACACGCTGTGGGCGATGCGCGAGGCCAAGCAGCAGGGCGCCACCACGCTGGGCGTGGTGAACGCCGTGGGCTCCACCATCGCCCGCGAGACGGACGCGGGGATCTACCTTCACGCCGGCCCCGAGATCGGCGTGGCGTCCACCAAGGCGTTCACCAGCCAGGTGCTGGTGCTGGGGATGCTCACGGTGCACCTGGGGCGGCTGCGCGGCACGCTGTCGCAGTCGCGCGGGCGCGAGATCGTGCGCGCCATGCACATGATCCCCGAGCAGGTGTCGCACCTGCTGGAGATGGCGCCCGCGCTGCAGAAGCTGGCCGAGGAGTACGTGGACTCCAAGAACTTCCTGTACCTGGGCCGCGGCTACAACTTCCCGGCCGCTCTGGAAGGCGCGCTGAAGCTCAAGGAGATCTCGTACATCCACGCCGAGGGCTACCCCGCGGCCGAGATGAAGCACGGCCCCATCGCGCTGATCGACGAGGACATGCCGGTGGTGGTGATCGCGCCCAAGGACGCCGTGTACGACAAGGTGCGCTCCAACATCGACGAGGTGAAGGCGCGCGGCGGGTGCATCATCGGGGTGATCAGCGAGGACGACAAGGACCTGGTGGACGTGGTGGACCACGCCATCACCATCCCCCGCACCCACGACGCGCTCACCCCCATCCTGGCGAGCGTGCCGCTGCAGCTCCTCGCGTACTACATCGCCGTGCTGCGCGGGACGAACGTGGACCAGCCGCGGAACCTGGCGAAGTCGGTGACGGTCGAGTAAAAAGCTGGGGCTCACACAGAGACACAGATGGTGCGAAACAATGATGTCGGGTAGTCGGCTTCAATGTCGGGTAGTCGCTTTGAATGTCGGGTAGTCGCTTTGAATGTCGGGTAGTCGCGTGGAGGCCCTCGGGTGTTGTGGCGGCGCGCATCGGCGTCGCCCGGACCCCAGGCGCGTGGAACCGGTGCGCGGGTGGTGCCGATGCCGGCGATCTTCCCTACGCTGTATCCCGAGGAACCGCTGCTGAGCGGGCTCGTCCGGTACGCCGAAGCGATGGCGTATCCGGACGAGTCCACCGCGTTATACAATCTGTTCGGGAGGACCACTGCCACCCCCGAGGTGCGGCTTCCGGCTGGAATCGGCGAGATCGTGCGACGTCTACCGTACGGCCACCGGTACACGTTCATGGGGCTCACGAAACGGCACACAGCGTATCCCTACCACCGCTCCTTCCTATCTGAGCCGGGCGCGAGGAAACTCCGCCAGGCTCTTTTGCATATGCACTCTCCCCTACGCAGACGTGGCCGGCGCTACGCCGCGGAGGAGGTATGGCCCGACGAGTTCGTCTTCCCTTCAGGATTCCTGCGATTCTGCGACGCATGTGTCGAGGACGACCTCGCATCCCCGGACCGCCCGCCTTATTGGCGGCGCGTTCACCAACTCGCTGGCGTCATCGTTTGCCCGGTCCACGCGCGCCCGCTGCGCCTGTCGTCGGCTGCGGCGCGGTTCCCTGACCGCCACCTGTATGAGAACCAGTGGCCTCCAGTGGGTGCTCCTGTCGTGCGCAGCCTCGCTCGCGCGCTGGAGGAGCCCCATGCGCTGATCGAGCAGCCAGAAGGACAAGCTGACCTTGTGCTCGCGGTGGCCCGTGGGTCGCTGTGGCTCCTGAATAATCCGATACCGACTGCGCACCTGTCGGAGCTGCATCTGCGCTACCGTGCGCGCCTGGAGGAGCGGGGGTATATCGATGGAACACGGCGAATCCGCGGGATGGACCTCCACCGGGATTTCACCGACCGGTTTCGCGGTGAAGTCCTCGCCACGCTGGACTGCGCGCCGCTCTATCCGCACCTCCGGCACCTGCGCGGCGGCTGGCTCAGCTCGTTCTGCGGTGAGCAACACACGGCGCATCATCCGCTCCTTCATCTGCTTGTCCAGCATTTCCTCGGCACCACCCCCGAGGAGTTCTTCACCGGACCTGTGCCCGAACCACCGGAGCCTGCGCGGCGCGCACAGCTCGAAGGGCCGTGTGCCAACCCGGTGTGCGCGAGCTACGATCCTCCCGTGCCGCGCCCTCTGGCAGCCCCCTCTGAGCACGAGACCCGCTCGTTCGGGTTCGTGGACGTGGACTGCCCCGCGTGCGGATTCGCGTACAGTCAACGAGTGGCGGGGAGCCGGGGGCATGTGACCGTGCGGCGTGTGGGGGACCTGTGGCTGCGCAGGCTGCGGGAGCTCGCCCGGCAGCCCGATCTGAGTCTTTTGGACGCGGCGTCGGCACTGGGAGTCGGCGTCGCAAAGGTGCGCAGCGAGGCACGCACGCTCCGGGTCTGGAACGGAGCCTGGGGCCCTCGTCCATCGGGCCAGCGTCTGTCAGAGCGCGAGCGTGCCCGGCGTCAGCGTCGTCGTGTCCGCCGCCGGCGCTGGCGCACGCTCGTTCAGTCGTACCCGGAATGGGAGCTCCGCGCCCTGCGCGCGAAGGATCCCGAGACCTACCGCTACCTTCGACGCACCGACTCGGAGTGGCTCCAGAAGGAGCTTCCGCGCGCCCCGCCGACGCCGCGCACGCGTGTGCCGTGGGGACACTACGACCTCCAGACGAGCTACCGGATCCACACGATCGTGGAGGCGCTGCGGGCGTGGCCGGGCGCACCCGTGCGGGTGACCGTCAAAGAGGTCGCACGCCACCTTCCCCCGTGGTCGAAGCTGGTGCAGCGCTACCCGCGCTATTCGTTCACGCGCAAAATCCTCGGACCCATGCTCGAATCGGCGGGGGCCTTCGCGCGGCGGCGGATCGTCTGGGCGGCGAAATGGCTGGAGCGGGAGGGCCGGGTGCCCACCCAGGACGAGATCGCCGAGCGGGCAGGGATCGCGTCGCGGCAACGCCCCGCGCTCCGCACCGCGCTCGATGACGCTGTGCAGGCGCTCCACGCGCGTGCGGACGGTTACGATCTCCCCGAGGAGTGGGTTACCCCGCTCCCAGATCTGCACGACTTCGACGGTGGGCGGCCGTTCCGCAAATGGTGGAGCGGCCGGGTGGACAGCCCGCATGATTTTCGGTATTTTTTCGGTTCCCGGGACGATCCCTTTCCAGGTGGCTATCATGCCGAGAAGCAGAGGCGGTCCAAGCGATATCGAGCGCCGCCGTAAGGCGGGGTTCGGTGAAGGCGAAGGCGCCACGTACAAGCCGTGGCTCACGGTGCGCAGCTTCGGCTCGCGCGGGATGGCGCGCAGGATCCCCGGCCGCACGGTCGACCGGGTGCACCACGTGTTCAGCAACCTGGAGCGCGACTGCTTCACGCTGCTGGACTGGAACGACGGGGTGACCGACATCCGCGAGCAGTTCCCGCTGCACCCGATGGAGGAGACGCTGGCAATCGCGGCGGAGCTGGGATACCGGCACCCCGAGGCGCCGCGGAAGCGGGACGGGGTGACCGCCGCGGTGCCGGTGGTGATGACGTCCGACTTCCGCGTGACGCTCGGGCCGTCGGGCGGACTGCCGGAGGTGGTGATCTCCGTCAAGGAGCTCCAGGAGCTGGGCGACGCGCGCACGCTGGAGAAGCTGGAGATCGAGCGCTGCTACTGGGAGCGCCGCCGCGTGCCCTGGGTGATCGTCACGGAGCGCGAGCTGCCGCGCGTGCTCGTCGACAACCTGTGGTTCCTGGCCGCGCACCGCGCGGCCGAGGGGCACCCGGTACCGGCGGAGCGCATGGGAGACGCGCTGGCGGTGCTCGCGGCCGAGCTGGCCGCGTCGCCGTCCGAGCCCACGGCCACTGTGTGCGCCGGCTGCGACGCGCGGCTGGGGCTCGCGCCCGGCGCGTGCCTGGCACTCGTGTGGCACGCGCTGGCGACGAAGGCGTGGTCTACCGACCTGGCGGCGGCGCTGAACCCTGGGCGCCCCCTCCCCCTCGACTTCGGTACGGCGTCGGCGCGTGCCCGGAGGCGCGCATGAGTGCCGCGGTGCTGCACCTCAACGCGCTGCTGGAGGAGGAGCGTGTGGGCGCACTCCCTCTGGTGCGCAGGCTCCTTTTCGTCGACGCGGAAGAGGGCCAGGCCGCGTTGATCGACGTGCAGGATGCGAACGCGATGCCCGAGTGGCACCCCATCTCCTTGCTCGAAGCAGGACTCGCGGCGGGCGCGCTGCGCGTGCGCGCAGACGATCCGTTCTCCGCCGACACCCGGCCGGACCGCGATCTGACGGAGGCAAGCCGACGGGTGCGCGACGGCCGCTACCGCATCCTGCGGCCGCTGGTGGATTTGGGCGCCGATGCGCGGCAGGCGATCCTGCGCGAGGGTGAGCGCGGGCCGCTGCTCCTCGCGGCGCAGGCTGCCCACGGGACGTCTCTCGGCAAGCTGTACGTGTGGCTCCGGCTGTACTGGCAGCGCGGGCAGACGGCCAACGCGCTCCTACCCGGGTACACGCGCTGTGGCGTCCGCCTGGACGGCGCTCCCAAGAGTGTCGGGTCGCGCAAGCGCGGCCGCCCGTCGAAGCTCGCGCTTCAGGAGCCCACGCGAGCGGGAATGAACGTCACGGCCGACGTGCGCCGGCTGATCGTGAAGGGCGGGCGGCGCTACTGGAAAAAGAAGGTGGCCCGCCGGCGGCTCACCTTGCGCGAGGCGCACCAGCGCACGCTGGAGACGTTCTTCTACGCACGCCTGGAGTACCGCGACGGGGTGCTCACCCCGGTCCTCCGGGACGCGAACGAGCTGCCCACGTTCCGGCAATTCTGCTACTGGCTCGGTAAGGAGCGGAAGACCGAAGCGGACCTCCGGGCGCGCTACGGCGACCGCGAGTTCGCCCTCAAGCACCGTGCAAAGCCGGGGAGCACCGAGCACCTGTCCCGTGGGCCGTGCGACCTGTACCTGATCGACGCCACGGTGGCCGACTTGTACCTGCTCTCGTCAATGGACCGGAGCCGCGTGATCGGGCGTCCGGTGCTGTACTTGGTGGTCGACCACTTCTCCCGCATGATCGTGGGCTTCTACGTCGGCCTGGAGGGTCCGTCCTGGCTGGGCGCCATGATGGCGCTGGAGAACGCGCTGACCGACAAGGTGGAGTTCTGCGCGCGCTACGGGATCGAGATCTCGCCGGAGGACTGGCCGTGCCACTTCGTCCCACGTTCCATCACTGGCGATCGCGGCGAGATGCTGTGCGAGGCATCGGACCACCTGGTCACCGCCTTCGGCATCGACGTGGCCAACACCCCGCCGTTCCGCGCCGATTTCAAGAGCTTCGTGGAGGCGCAATTCAAAATCACCAACGAGCGCGGCATCCGACGCCAGCCCGGGTGGGTGGACAAGCAGCGCCCTCGCGGCGGCCGGGACTACCGCCTGGACGCGGCGCTCACGCTGGAGCACTTCACGCGGCTGATGATCGAACTGGTCCTGCACAACAACCGCGCGCGGCGTATCCGCACCCAAGTCGCGCCGGACTACCCGCTGGCGCAGGACGGTGACCCCACCCCGCTGGACCTGTGGGAGTGGGGGATGCGCAACCGCGTGGGCGCCGGGCGCACGATGGACCGGCAGCGCATCCGCGTGAACCTGCTCCCCAGCGTAGAGGCGAGCGCGACGCCGCAGGGCATCCAGCTCTTCGGCCTCCATTACGACAGCGCGACCGGGCGCGAGGAGGGGTGGTTCCTCCGCGGTACCGGGCGCTCGCGCGTGCGGGTAGACGTGGCGTACGACCCGCGCGACATGTCGCGCGTGTTCCTCCGCTTGGACCACGGGCGGCAGATCGAGGAGTGCCCGCTGACCGAGCGGGACGCGGCGCGTTACGCGGGACTCACCCTGGAGGAGGTGCAGGACGATCGAGACCGCGCGGAGATCCGGCGCCAGACCGACCGCGGCCCCGAGCACCAGGCGCGCGCGGACCTGCACGCACGGCTCGATCGCATCACCGAGGAGGGGGTGCGGGAGCGCGACGAGGCGCTGGGCGGGCCCGGCCGCGATCCGGTGGTGATCGACATCTCGCAGGCGAAGTCAGCGGAGCGGCGTGCGCGGCGGGCCGAGCAGGCGTTCACCGCAGATCCGGCGACCCCGGCTCCGCCCGCCGCACCACGCCCGGCTCCGGTCGCAGACACGGACCCCGACGACGACGACACTTACATCCCGTTCCCCGACTGACCAAACAGGGAGGACGTCCCATGCTCACGAACCCGCTGGGCGGTGGCGGCGTACAGGTCGCCAGGTACCACGAGCAGGTGATCGAACAGTTCAAGGACAACGCGCACATTGAGGCGCTACCCCCGATCGTGTCTCGGGAGCAGGCCAAGGCGGAGATGGGCATGTACCCATCGTACGACCCGTCCGAGCGCGAGGGACCGGCGGAGGTCCGCGAGCACAAGGCGGCGGGTCTGTCCGAAACGGTGCGGGTCCCGCTCGCCGTGCACGCCGAGCTGGACTCGCGGATCTCGCGCCTGATCCGCTGGGGGTACGTGGCGCGCAACCCCACGCTCGCCTCGTTTCAGGGCGCCATAGACGCGCGGGAGAGCGCGCTGCGCGTCGAGGGAAAGGGGAATGACATCCGCGTCACGGGTGGCCCGGTCCGGAGGGGGCCGCCACCGTCCGCGTCGGGCCTCACGCTGCTAGGGACCACGGGAATCGGGAAGACAGTGCTGACCGAAATGGTCCTCGCCCGGTACCCGCAGGTGATCGTCCACCGGGAGTACAAGGGGCGACCGTTCACGCAGACGCAGGTCGTCCACCTGACGCTGCAGTGCCCGAGCGATGGCAGCATCCGGACCCTGATCGAGAACTTCTTCGCGGCGATGGACGAGCTCCACGCCCCGCTCCAGATCGAGACGGGGTACCACCGCGACTACGTGGCGCGCAGCGCCGCGATCCATCGAATGATCCCCTCGATGGCGCGCCTCGCATCGCAGCACGGGCTGGGGATGCTGCTGCTCGACGAGGTGCAGGACCTGAACCCTCGCGGAAGCCGCGCGATCCTTTCCTTTCTGGTGGCGCTCGTCAATACGATCGGTGTCCCTGTCGTTCTGGTGGGCGGCGTGGACGCCCTCCCGGTGCTCTCGGCGCAGTTCCGCCAGGCACGCCGCGGCGCTTCGCAGGGCGACCTGATCCTCGGGCGCGCGGAGCCCGGCCGACGGTGGCGCGAGTTCTGTGAGGTGCTTTGGCGCTACCAGTACACGGCGCACAAAGCCGAGCTGACCGACACGATCGTGGAGGCGCTGTATGACGGATCGCAGGGCATCACGGACTACGTCGTGAAGCTCTACAAGCTGGCGCAGATCCGCGCCATCGCGACGGGAACGGAGCGAGTGACCGCCGCGATCATCAAGTCGGTGGCACGCGACAGCTTCGTGCAGGCGGGACCGGTGCTCGACATGCTCCGGCACCACCGCACGGACAAGCTCCGTCGCCGGGGTGACGTGGACGCGCCAGACGGGATCGAGACGGTGCCCTTCATCCGCGGCGATGAGGCCGCCCAGGCGCCGCGCTCCTCCGCAACGCCCCGCGCGCGCCGCGGGAAGCCCGCGCCGAACGACGCACCGTCTGGCCGCTCCGCATCGCCGGCAGGGGACAGCGAGCAGCCAGCCCTGCCCGTCCATGAGCGACTCCCGAACTTGGTGCGGGCGCACGCGTCCGACCCGGACGCGATCCATGCCGCGCTGTGTGGCGCGGGCTTGATCCGCAGCGTGCCGTGGGAGCGGGCGGTCGGCGCGCCGGCGGTGGCGGCGCTCCAGTAAGCCGCGGGGTGCGGGGGACATCCCCCGCACGCCCCCGGCGACCTCACACCTGACGCTCAGGCGCGCGCGTGGTCTGCGGCGGCAACGTCCTCAGCACACGCGGACGACGCCGGTAACCACGCCGCGGATCAGGACGTCGACGCGGTCGGCGCCCGGCGGCGCCGCGCCGACCATCAATCGGCCGTCAGGAGTGCGCGCCAGTCGGCCCACGGATGTTCCAGACCCGCCCACCGTAGCCACCACCACCTCGCCGTCGCGCGCGGTGTGTTGCGTTCGCACCACGAGGTAGTCGCCATCTCGGAGCTGCTCGGACAGGAGGGAGTCGCCGCGCACCCGCAGGACGTGGTCGCCCCGCGCAAGGACCTCCACGCCGAAATCGAACGATGCGCGGTCTTCCACTGCTTCCACCGGCATGCCGGCCGCAACGTACCCGAGGAAGGGAAGTGCGCGCCCCTCGCTTTGCGAGCGGATGACCTCCAGTGCCCGACTCTTGTTCGGATCGCGCCGCAGGAAGCCGCGGGCGATCAGGGCCTCCACGTGCTGGTGAGCGTTGGACACGGAAGAGAGTCCCAGGTGGGCGGCAATCTCCTCCAGGCTCGGCGCGATCCCATGCTCGCGATCGTGGGCTTCCACGAAGTCAAGGACCTGCTTCTGCCTGCGGGTGAGAGCGGCCATCGGTCGTCAGGTCCAGTTTGGTGCCTCTGCGTGCTGTGCGGGAACCTGTATACTACACTTCCAGCGCGGACTCGCGCGACCCGCGCGTGCACTGCGCCGGCGAATCCCCGAATTCGCGATGCTGAAGACGAACAATGAACCACCGGTCCGGCGTGGCTGAGCCGAACGCGACGGCAGTGCGCTCCCGCTCACACACGCCGTTCAAGCACTTGCCTGAGGAATGGAAAGAGTGCTTGGTCCGGGTCCCGGCGACCGCCCTGAAGCACCTGGGGGCACACGCGGAGTGGTTCGCGGCCGCAGAGACGGTTGGGAGAGTGCGGATGTACGAGGCGGTGATGCCCCGCGCCAATCTGGAGGCGCTCATGTTCCTTCAGGATCTGAAGCCCGCTCTCCGCCACCTCCGACCGGATCCTGGTTACGGGTTGCCCGTGCTCCGGAAGGGACGAACGCACGTGGCGATCCTTGTTCCCAACCCCGTTCTGGTGAAGATCGAGTGGCGCACGGGTCCGAGACTGGTGAAGTGACACCGATGACACGCACGCAGGGAGATCCACGGGGCGGGGGGTACTCCGCAGCCGGAGTGCGCCTCGCCTGGGCAGTGGTAGATGGGGAGCTGGCGCCGATCTCCGCCTTCGGCCACCTCGGGCGGGGTGATCGACCGCGTGCGATCTGCCCTGTATGCGAATGCGATGTGGTGTTCGTGCTCGGGAAGCAGACCGCGCACCATTTCCGCCACGGCGACGGCAGCGACTGCCCCGTGAAGGGGGGCGAGACGGCTGAGCACCTGAACACCAAGTTCTACATCGCGGACCTGCTCCGGCGAGCGGCCCCTGACCGCCGTGTTCTGCGGGTCACGGAGCAATGCATCGGAGTCGCGGCGGTCGGGCTGGATTGCTCGCGCGAGAGGGCCGCCGTGTTCGTGCGCGGATGGGACGACGTTCACGTCGAGCGTGGGCTGGCGGAACTCCGCCCCGACGTGCTTCTCATGCGTGGCGGCGCTCCACTCGCCGCGATCGAGGTGTACCGCACCCACGAGGTCGGAGAGCTGAAGGCGCTACGCCTGACCGAACTGGGGGTGTGCTGGATCGAAGTGCCTGCGGGCGAGGAGATCTATGCGGGTGCGCGGCCGTGGACTCTCTCTCGGCCGATTCCCACGCTACGTGTTGTCCCTGTCCCGGAATCGCGCTGTGCCGATTGCACGCGTATCCATCGAGAGGCTGAGGAGCGGCGTCGGCGTGACGAAATGGAGCGCGCGTACAGGGCCAGCCTGCGCCGCAGAGCAGTGCGTGTGGTTGACCTCTACCGACGCAGCGGGGACAGCGAGCGGGCGATCCTCACCATCGGGGCAGAGTACGTGGGTGATACGGTCCGAAGCGTCGCTCTGGTCCAGGAGACTACCGACCGCATCCTCCACAGAATCCACGTCCGAGCCGGACCGGGAGGACGCCGCGCAGCGCACGCGGCGTTGGAGGCCCGCTTCTTGGATTGGAAGCAGTTCCGCGTCGGCCAGGGCAACTATGCCGACGAAGCGAGTGATGGCTGGGTGTACGAAGCCGAACTCGCCGGCCGTGATCCCGACATGGGGTTTCCTCCGCGGTACCTCCGAGATGGGGACGGCTGGTCGCCGGCGTGGGCGGGCGTGCCGCCGATGCCCCCTGAGCTCCGGCCCTCTGTACCGACCCGGGCGGGGTTATCCAGGATCATCGACAGCCTGGATCTGCGAGCAGCTGCCGCGTTCGCTGCGGCGTGGGCGAATGGAGGTGTTCGATACGCGGCACGCGTCGTAGACTGGTACAGCCCTGATGGAACATGCGAACGTAACGTCCTGCACCGGTACGTTTGGCAAAACCGCCACACGGGCACCTACCTGGGTGCGCTTCGTTGGGCAGCGGGCGAAGCGCCGCCCTTGCAGGTGGAAGGACGTTCAGCCGCCGCTTGCGAGGAGGCGCTGGAGATCGAGTACCACCGCATGGCGGAGTTCCAGGACGAACGCGGTTGCGCGATGGACAGCCCGATGGACTGGATCTTCGGCGGCGAACCGACACCGGAGGGCGCGGCCGTGTGGCCGCAGAGGATGGCGTGGAGCGTGGAACGACGGTGCTGGGTGCGCCGCCTAGACTACGAGAGGGTGCGCTGGGCCGTCGCGACACCGCTCGGCACGGCCCCTCAGTCCAGGCGCGGCGCCCTAAGCCGCCGCTAAAGGAGATTGCGGACGGGTACGGCCCCCTCAAGCCCGTACTCGCGCTCGGGGGGAGGAACTGCCGCCGAATTCGCGTCCGTTGCGGATACGCGCACGTGAGCGAAGTAACCTTCACGCGGAGCATCGGAGTTGTTCCACCAGTGGAAGTGCCCGGTCGCACTCACCCGCGCCTCGGGGCCGCGAACAAACGGGGCGAGCAGCTTGATGGGTGCGTTGGACCAGCTCCCCGGGATCGGCAGGCTGGGGTTGATGAAGTACGACCACACCCAGACCACCTCGGGTGGCGTACCGCCGGCCTGACGCAGGATTCCGTTGATCGTCATCTGCCCGTTCTGGAAGTCGAGCGAGACGTCCTCCACGTCGAATTTGACTCCTGATTCCACTGTGCCTCGTGTGGTGAAAGGTGCTGCCGCGTCGGCCGATTCGCCGCGGCGCGGGTGTTCCACCTCCGTTCACATGCTGTCCTTCAGATCCTGGATTTCCTGGAGCACCGGGTCGGCGCCCAGGAGCTGCCTGGCCACGCCCATAAGGATCTGATTCTCTGCGCCTGTGGCCATGTACTCCATGAAGACCAGCCGCCCCCGGAGAGTCGGCGTCGCGAGATCCTCCAGCGAGGTTAGCTCGTGCAGGGTCGCGGAGATGGGATAGTCGGACATCATCTGCGCGAACCATCCCGGGCCACCGAAGGGATTCGAGCTCCCCACGTAGAAGTCGGGCTTCGCGAAGTGCATCTCGGCGGCAGCAGCCGCGTCTGCAAGGGCGGCATGGGGGCGGCCACTCGCGAGATGGGCAGCAGCGCGCCCGATTAACGCATTGATGATGGTGGATTGGTACTCGGCCGCGCTGAGCAGGTTCTCCGCCGCGAGGTTGAAAGCCCGAAGCGCCTCGTGTGCTTCGCCGCGGGCGAGCAGGAATGAACCGAGGACGCACGCCGTCTCGTTCCGATCCGCGGGGCTCAACTCCATGTATGCGTACGCCGCGGCCATCATTTCATCGACTGTCCCTGTCTCGTACGCACGTTCGAAGGCGCGCCAAACCTCCCACCCAACTGAATTCGCCGGGTTGAGACCACCGTAAAACGTGTCCTCGGCTGAGCTGACGATGTCGAGGAGAGCCGGCCGGGTCATGAGCGTTCTTCCTGCGGGTGCAGAGCTTCGATAATGTCTCCGACCTCCATTCGGAACCAGCTTCCCTGTCTCCAGTAGAGCATCGCCTGGAATTCGTCCGGCGTGAAGAACTTCCCGTCGATTACGAGCCCGGTCGGCTCGATCGTTCCCGCTACCCACCGGTCCCGGAGCCTTGGTCCTTCATGGCCTCCGTCCAGATAGCGCGTCGCCAATCCACGAGCGACTTCAACACGCAGCTTCGCCATCGCGGTTTCCTCGTCAGGGCCGTGCGCACCGAACTTGTAACCACCTCCTCCTTCGACATTCTCCACGGCGACCAAAACGTGTGTGGTCATGAGCTCGTCGTGAACCACATAGAAGTTGTGGGCGCCACCTTCGGGATCAACAAAGGTGATGTGTTGCGGCGGTCCCGGCATGCTCATTCCGCTCCCCTGACGAGGCATGAGATACGAGGCGTCCGTGCGGCGCGCCAGCGCCGCCCGTCGGTCCGGCCGCCCAAGTCGCACCACAAAGGTAGATGGGAGGTACAGCGAGTGCCAGAGACAAGCTCGCGGCGAGCCACGATAGCGGCAGGGGAGGCGGGTAGTGGCGGGTCGATGCCGGCGGGCTGAGCGGCCGCGCTGGTATATGCGGCGGCAGGACGCACCAGATTCGTGCAGCGGATGGCCCGTAGCCGACGTAATCGCCGGATTGAAGCGCGTCGTGACAGGAAAACAGCGATAGTTTTCCGCGCTGGCGTGGGTTCTCCCGTGCGGGTATTTTCCGGCAGAAACAGTACCGAAGTGATATGGACCTCGTGCGAGCCGACGATGCCACGATCAGGAGCAGGTCGGAAGGAGAATGGCGACCCAGAGCCCCAGGGAGGGATGGACGACCGGGGTCGTCCGTACCTGGCGGCTCCACCGATCCTTCACGCGGAAGGGCGCGCGGAGGGGGCTAAGATTCTGCACGAGCTGCCGGGGGCGAGTGGCCTCTGCGTATATGGGGCGCTTCGCGACCTCACCGCCTGGCTCGACACGCCTGCGGAGTCCCGTTCGGCTCTGTTCTCGCTCCACGCCGGCAACCGTCGAGCCGACTTGCTCCGCGCAGTTCATCCTGATACGGACCTCCGAGCGCCGCTCGCGGTGCTGGCCGAGCTCGTCGTCGAACCTGTTCATGTGGACAGCACCCGCCTGGTGCACGCCTGCCGCCGAATCGCGACTTGGGCGGAGGCGCACGATGCGCCCGGAACCCAGCTTGAGTTCACCCAGGCGGCGGCACGGCTCCGGCCGCGCGACGCAGCCCTCGCGGTTGAGGTGGGGCGACTCGCGCGAGAGACTGCCGAGCACGCCCGCGCTGAGTCATGGTTCCGCCATGCGATCCGGACTGCACGCGGGACAGACTGGCGTTCATACGCGTGGGCGTACATCGGCCTTGCGGTCCTCTACATCCGCACGGGCAACCGCCCCGCTGCGGAGGCGCTCCTGGACCGGGCTCTCCGCACGGCACGGCGTCGGCGCGTCGGCGCCGCGGAGGGCGCGGCGCATCACCACCTGTTCCACCTGGCGACTGAAGCGGGGCGAATCCGCGAAGGGTACGAGCACGCCCAGGCGGCGCTCGGAGCGTACGGGACCGATCATCCCCAGCTTCCCGCGCTGGTGCACGATGTCGGACGCTACTGGCTCCACCTCGGCGCGCACGAGCGCGCGATCCCCCTCTTTGAATGCGTTTTCGGCGCCGTGCCAAGCGCGAACGACCGCGCTCTGGCCGCCAGCAACCTGGCTCGCGCCTCTGCCGGTGCCGGGCTACGTGACCGCTACGAGGCGGCACGCACCGCCGCGGTAGAGAACGCGGGCCGGGCTAAGGGGACGTACCGGCTCGCGCACGCCTACGAAGCGTTGGCTCATGCGGACTTGAGCGTCGGAGAGTGGGAACGGGCAGAGCGCGCGGCCTCTGCCGCGCTGGAGCTAGCGAGCGCCACCGGCGACTCGGAAGTGCGACTCACCGCCGAGATCCAGATGGAGGCTGCACGCGCGGCACGGGCCGAATCCACCGCTCCCACCGCCGTTGAATCGCCAGCCGCAGTCCGCCAGGCCCGCGTGCTGGCGAATGATCTCGTGCGCGTGCTGGCGCCGGGTAGCGCGGGCGGGACGCTCGGATGATCCTCGCACCGTCCGCTGCACAGGCAGGGTCCGCGCGGTCGGGTATCGACCGCGCGGATACCTACCTTCCGGTGCAGCACGGCAGAAGTCTACCTGGGCTGTACCCCCGTGCTGTCGGTCGGCGCAACCTTCCCACCCCCGCCCATCCAACCCCCACCCTCCGCGTCGGCAGAGGTGGCGCCGGTGTCGATGCGGCCGCCGCCGCCCATCCATCCTCCACCGCCACCCACATCGAGAGCAGGGTGGAGGGGCGTGGCAGGGCTGGTGGGCGTCTCGGGCGAACAGGCGGAGACGAGTGCGCCGGCGATCAGCGCTGACAGGGCAAAGCGGGTGTGGCGCATAGAGACTCCTGGAGTACGAGGTCGGTGCCCAGGACGATGGAGTTGGTTTGGTCCGGGGACTGGATACGGTTGCCCCGCTGGGGGCTTCCGGTCAAGTCGTGGCGCGAAAACATCCGGGACGAGAATGGAATGGCTTCGGTAATCAAACCCGTCTATCTCCTTCACCTCAGTGCTGAACTGCGGTCCGCCCTCCAGGCGGTGCCAGGCCTGCCCAGCGGTGTAGTGGCCGTTCCGGACTGGCGTGCTCTCGGTGAGGCGCTCCACCGAGCTCCACTCGGCGCGGTAGCAGTAGTGGACCCGGTTGGGCCGAGAGGCGGACTGCTTGAGGAGGTGCGGGACCTGTTACGAGAGTTCCCCTCCGCGGCAGTGGTAGCCGCCCTCCCGATCGGCCCGAACGACGCCGCGACGATCCGCACACTCCTCATGTGGGGCGTGGCCGACGTGCTCGACTTGGTGCGGGACGAGACACCGCTCGCGGTACACCGTCGCCTCGACATGGTACGAGGTCGTGTCGCGGACCGCTTGCTTCAGCGGGCACTTCCACGCGGAGTACCGAGCCGGGCGCGAGTGCTGCTCGCGACGGCCGCCGAGGTCGTGATCGCGGGTGGACACGGACCCGAGTTCGCGCGTTCGCTCGGGGTGGAAGAACGTACAGTCCCACGTTGGTGCGAGCGGGCCGACCTGCCTACTCCTCGGCGCCTCATGGCGTGGCTTCGCCTCCTCCTCGCCGCCGATCTGCTCGACGACCCGGGGCGTACCCTGGAGTCTGCTGCGCGAGCTGCAGGCTACACTGCGGCCGTGTCTCTCAAGAGCGCGGCCAAGAACCTGATGGGGGTGCAACCGCGAGAGTTACGCGCCCGCGGTGCATTCGACGAGGTATCGAACGCGTTCGGGAATGAGCTTTTCGCGTTGCGCGAGGCTGCGCGTTCGATGGGGCGGCCGACGAGAGACTGGCTGCACTGACGCCCAAGCCGCGCGTGTACGCCGTTCACGCACGCGGCGGCGCTCACTTCGCCCTCTGTACCGATGAATTCACGCCACAACGTGTCAAATGCAAACCGGCGTGCGGGCGCCCCTCCGCGGACCTGGCGTCTCCCACCGGTGTTGCTTCGGGGGATCGGCGAGACTCTGGAGGGTGCGGTGGTGCTCACTGAAAATCCGGGAGATCTCGGCTTCCACCTTTGGCGCACCGCGCGAGACGTGCGGCTCTGGGCGGAAGTGGACCCGAAACATCGCGGTGGCCTATTCCGGGGAGAACCATCGGAGCTGAACATCGTTGGGGATTCCGCGCTCCGGGCGCTGCTCGTGACTGTGGGCGCCCAGCTAACTAACCCAGCCCGGGACGGCGCCGAGGTAATCGCGAACGCGTGCCTCCGCATCGCGTGGCATGCCGAAGAGCGGAGTTGTCTCGGCTCGGCACTCGTGTTCGCGATGGTTGCTTCACTGGCTACTCCGAGTCGCGCCGGGCCTGCGTACGAAGCAGGACGGTTGTCCAGAATGTGGGATGATCAGTTGCGTGCCGAGACGTGGCTCCGGCGCGCAATCGGCCTGGCGAGGCGTGCGCAGGACCACCGAACCTACTGTCGCGCGGCGGTGACTCTGGGCGACGTGTACGCCGCGCGCGACGAGACTACCCGTGCCCGTAGCCTCTACACGCTCGCGATGCATGCCTCGCGGCGGTACGGGATGCGGGAGGCGAGGGCAAATGCCGTCTTCGGTCTGCTCCGGGTGGCCATCGCGGCCGGAGACAGCGAGGCAATCGTTCCACTGCAGGATCTCGCCCTCCGAACCTTCGGACAGGATCACCCCCGGACACCGGAGTTAATCCTGACGCTCTCGCGACTCTGGGTCGATACCGGGGAGCGCCAGGCGGCGCGTGAAGCGCTCCGGCGCCTCGTCCCGGACATCGAGGCAGATCACGACCGCATGGCGGTTATGGCGCTGCTCGCCCGTGCCGAAGTAGAGCCCGGCACTCCCTCGAGCATCGCCGAGGCATGGGATGAGGTTTGGACGATTTCGGACGCCCAACGAGCCTCCCGCGCAGTCGACCGCGCACTGGTCGATCTCGCACTGGCTGCGATTGCTCTGGACAAGGTAGACCGCGTGCAAACGGCATACGCACGCGTATCGCACTTCGCGGCAAAATCCGACGCTCGCCTGCGGGACGACTACACCCAGGTCGGGGAGTGGCTAGCCGTCCAGACGCGCCGGCGTGGGCCCGCATGACGGCAGGTCAGGATCCGGCTCGGCACCCGCTGACTTCTACGCGCGAGGACCCGATGGCGTACCGTATTCCTGCGTACCGCGTCGAGCTGGTACGCACGCACAGCGTGGTCTCGGCGTTCCGCTTCTGCGAGGGGCCGCGCGAAGCAGCAGAGCTATTCACCAACGCGGTTGGAGATCCTGACCGGGAGCATCTGCTGGCGATGTATCTGGACGCCCACATGCGCTTCATCGGGCTTCACGTAGCCGCGGTGGGACAACTCGCGGAGATGCAGGTAGCACCTGCGGAGGTCTTCAAAGCTGCGCTCCTGTGCAACGCTGCGGGCGTTCTGCTCGCCCATAATCATCCGTCCGGTGATCTGGTCCCGAGCGACTCGGACATCGCCGTGACAGCGGATCTAGAGCTCGCCGGGGCGCAGCTCGGAATCTTTGTTCTGGACCATCTGATCATCGGCCGTCCAGGCGAGTACGTGTCGCTACGCGAGATGGATCGGATGCTCATTCCCCCGGACGGGGTGGAGCTCGAACCCCCTCAGATGCTTGTCCGCTGGCAGGCGCGTATACGGCTTCCGGGCACATCGAAATCGGAGTGAACGCGAGGATACCGCACGCGGTGTGGGATCACGCACAGGCGGGTGAGCGGGGGGGGAACCTGCCATTAGGCTTGCCTCGCCTCGGCCGAATGCGTCTGACATCCCACTGGCCCGAAACCGTCCACAAGGAGGCTCATGCACTAACACGAAACTTCGAGCGCCGTGCAGCGCCGGTCCAATCCGAGGCCGGCGCTCCGGTGCTCCAGGTCAGGCAGCCACGCCCTGGCTCCATCAGCGCACCGCGCGAGCCACTTATCCAGCCCCGACTCTCTCGCTCCCATCGGGACACCAAAACAACGGAATGGAACCCGGTGGCGGTCTTCGCCTGCGCCACTTGACCACCACTGCGCCGGGTATTTAGCGTCCTTTTGTACGAACTACTTCGATCCCCGTAGCGCCTCGTCGACGCGCAGACGGAATGCCGCTCGGCGACGCTCGCCTTTCGTGCGATCCACACCGAGGAGCTGCCATGCTCGCTCAGCGCAGCTCTCGGAGACGAGCGATAGAAGGTCAAGGAGGTCACCGTCGTAGGAGCGCGGTCCGCTGCCTGGGGCCGCAGCAAGCTCCTCTGGTGTCGCGTCCTCGAATCCGTGCAGGTCTGGGAGTGAGTTGAACCCCAACCCCTCCTCACGTGCGCGCTCGGGCGGAAGAATGATCGAAAAGGCGGCGATCATCTCGTCATCGCTGAACACCTTCACGTCACGGATTGGCATTGTGTCTCGCCCTGGTGAGACGCTCTCAGGCCCACGCGCGTCGGTGCGCGCGAGCGGCGCGGACCGCCGAAATCCCCCTCGGCGGCGCGTAGATCTCACTCTACACCGTAGCCCCCTGAGGGGCCAGGAGGAACCGTGTTCAAACGTCTCCGTAGTACCGCGTTGTGCGTCGTCGTGCTCACGGCTGCGGCATGCGCCGACGGGGGCCGTGACCCGACCGCCCCCGTACCCGCAGGAGGACCGGATCTCCTCACGCTTTCGGCGGATCCGAACACGACGGTTATGCGCATCGAAGACCTCGATGCCTCGTTCGGAGTGGATGGCTACTCCCTCGACGTCACTCCGGAAGGGCTCAGCGCGCCCTGGTACCAAGAAGTGGAGCTGTTCGACGGCGAAACCGCGTTCTGCCGCGACCACTTCAGCACGGCCAACCTGTACTGGGATCCGGGCTTCGGCCATGGGTCGGTAGTCTTCCGGCTTCCACCCCCGCTCCTGTTCCGCAGCTACCGGCGCGGTACCATCCGCGAAAAGGCGGGGATTCTACGGCTGGCGGTCTACGAGACGATCGTGGCGGTGGAGGGTAGTGATCAGATCGGGAACACTTGGCGCTTCCGGGGGCGCTTCAACGCGAAGTGCCGCGGGGGTGCAGTGGAGCTCGGCCCCATCGTGTTCGGCGCGCAAGCGGTCGTACCGGAGAACCCGATCGACATTCCCGTGCTGATCCGCAGCGGAAACTACGGCGGCGGCGGGTGCGAGGAGGAGTTCCAGCTGGTGTATAATCCATACGACTCTGGATCGCGCGGAGATGACTGTGGCCCAAGGGGTGAGGGGGACGGGAGTGGCGGCGGGGGTGGCGAGACGGGAACCGGCGGGAGCGGCAGTTGCCGCACCGAGTATGTCTACGTGGAAGTCAGCCTTGATGGCGGAAACACCTGGACGGTGTGGTGGGAAGGCGAAGCCACCGTCTGTGAATAGTGTCCCAGTCAACCATCCTCAACCGGAGACCACGATGCGCACCTTGCTCTTGCTTCTATCGCTTACCTGCTGCGTGACGTTTCGGGCAGACGCCCAGCAAGGCCGCCCGACTCGGGTGTCGGTGATGGTGGCCCTTGGCGATCGCGCCACCCTGAACGGAGCCCCGTTCCGCATTGTCCGCCGCGCGGATACCGCGCCTCACGACATCATCCTCATCGCTCCTGAGGCGGACGCACGCGCGCTCTCCGAGGCGATAGGGCAACTCCAGATGATGCGCCGGGTGCAGGGTGATACCGCGACCACGTCTGCCACGATGCGGGTGCGGCGCCCAGCGCGTGCGCGGGAACCCAGGACACTTCCGTGGGCGCCGCGCGTGATCCAGGATCTACGGCGCGCCGAGACCCACCCGCTGCCGGGAATCGGGACGGTGAAGAGCGTCCAGATATGGCTCCCGGCCACCCGTACGCGTCGGATCCGCGCGTAGCGCTAAGCGCAATCCAGGGAAAAACCATGGGCGCGCCTGCGGTTCACTGCAGGCGCGCCCATGGTCTGGCAGCACGAGAGGGATCAGGTCACGGTTGCGCTGACGGAGGATCGACGGGCCGCAGCGGCCAGACGGCGCCCTCGGTGGCACCGTGGCGGGTGCGAAGGTCATACTGCCGGCTCTGCTCGCGTTGCATCGTGAGCACCCGGTCCGCCGCCGTGCGAGTCCTCGCTTCCATCCCAGCGCAGCCTGGCCCTGAGACCGCTTCTACTTCGCGCCGGAGGTCCCGTACCGCTCGGGCGGCGATGTCCACGTGCCGGGCTTCGTGTAACGAAAGCGAGCGCATGAACGTATCCCATGCGGCCACCAACTCAGGGGATGCGCCCGCAGGCGGGGTCCATCGCGGCAGCGTGACTCGGACGGTTAGCTGCACGTCCGTGGATCTGACCCGGCAGGTTGCCGCGCCTCCCCATCGTGCTCGCCACGTCACGTTCCAATCTGTGCGTGCGAAGTGAGGTCCCCCGATCGTACGAGCGCTCCCCTCGCGCATGGAAGCCCACACCGCGCCGGGTGTGTCCCCGGCGACATCGTAGAAGACGTATTCAGCAGGCGCGCGCCGCACAACCACCGACGTGGGTCCGTCGGGCGTTTTGCCCCCTCTACAACTCAGAGACGCGGCGAGGAGCACGAGCACCGGAACGCGGATGTTGCGCATAGACACCAAAGGGTCGGACGAATGGAAAATCGGACAACCGCAAACTTTCGGTACTGCTGGTTCTGCGGGTGCTGGATGCTCGCGCGCGAGTCGCTGTTGGACCTGAACGATGCACGCCGGCGCACCCGGGAACACCTACAGCCGCTCAGCCGGGGTGGCGAGAAAGTTCCCGAGAACACCGTCTGGGCGTGCAACCGCTGCAATCACGAGAAGCGTGATCTCACGGTGGAAGAGTACCGCGCTGTGCTCGCGGTTCGCAACGGCGAGGTCCCCGTCTTCTGGGGAGAGACAGAGGCCGCAGTCGGCCCCGATCCACTCGCCTGGGAAGAAGACGCGCAGGATGCAGGTCGGATCCCGGCCAACTAGCAGCTTCTCGTCACTTCCACCAGGCCCCCGTGCTTCTGGACCTTGCCGTGCCTGCCAGCGACGGACGTACGCCATCCTCCGCGTCCAAGCCGTACTCCCCAGCCGGAGCGGCAGTTGGATGGTGGTTGTGCCGATTTCCAACCATGGAGCTCAAGGCGTAGCGGGACGCGGAGCGCCGCTACATTTGGAGTTCACAGCCGCAACTCCTGCAAACGATTCTGCTCAACTGACAGTCGTTTCCACAGTCCCCCCAATTTTGGCACCGGTGGCACTCCTCCTTGCCTCGCTCCTTTGCGGCGGGTCTCCGGCACGATGCACAGTACCAGGATATTCCCTCTCCTGGGTAGCGACTATGGATGGTGTAGAACCCTCCACGTCTATGGTAGCCGCCCCACAGAGTTTCAACGTATTCACCGTCAGCGCCGAGAATCGTTCCCCGCTCATAGGCTTCCGTGTTCTGTCGAACACGTTGTCGGCGGGCACGATGACGTCGGACAGCCTCATGAAACAGGTGATCCTCTACCTGCCAGTCCCTGCCGACCTTGCTGGTGGGCAGTTGCATACCACCAAGAGATGCGTATCCGCATTCTCGCGCTGAACGTCGGTACCAGCCATATGAATTCTGCGGCGCTCCGTCCTCACGCTGAAACGCTTCGACAGCATCCTTCAAGCGCATTGCTCAGCCCCCAAATCGGTATAGTCCTCTGACCGATGGACGCGCCAGAACGGTCCTATCTCAGTGCATCAGCGTGGCCACCTCATCTGCATACCGCTCAAAGTTGTGACCTGCATTCAGGTCGAACGCGCAGATTCGATGCGGCTTGAATGAATCATGGAAGGGGCTCGCGTTTACCTTCTCTACCACCACAGGTCGCCCCTCATCCTCAAACTGGTCAGCGGTCAAGTCGATGATGTACCCATTGTGTTGGAGCCAACCATGTGTGTCCTGGCCCCGTTGTCCCCACACGTAGGTCAGCTCCGCTCGCCTGACCGTGGCGGACAAGTGATGCCCGAACATGAAAGCCGTCGCCTTGCAGCAGTCGAGCGGAAACTGACCGCGGGTTGGATCGAAGATGTTCGTGCTGAGGTTGATCTCAGGGTGGAGTTGAAGGAAACTTTCTAGTGCCGACCGGAACTTGATCGCTTCCGTTTCGAGATCGGTCTTGGACAACGGCATGGTCCTCTTGGGGAGCAAGGTTGCGACGAACGCTCGTAGGAGTTGATGGACCACGAGCCACCGCGTTTAGGTCAACGTGGGCAGCCGAGTGTGCAGACGTTGCGCACGTGATGTAGCCGCTACGTCACGCTGTCGGTTGTCGAGCTGTCAGCGTTTCGCGCAAGCGCGGAAGTGCCGGCGAGCGGCAGGAGGAGGACGCATCACGCGACACCCCGTCGGCGAACTCCGCCAGATGCTAAGACTCCTCCGGCCCGCTAACGGTGGTATACGGGTCGCCGTACACGGACATCGCGAGCCAGCGGCGCGGCTCGTGATCAAGCTCCGAGCGCACCAACTCGTTCGCCTCGAAGCATGCGTCCAGCACATTCCTCCCGCGGTCCAAAGCGTCGAGGAAGGGTGGAAGCCACCGAGGCGGAACCAGCGTCTCCAACGGCCACGGTGGCGCGACGACCGCATTGCACCCGTTCCCCAGAAGCTTGCGGACTAGGCCGACTACGGCATTTGCACCGGGCCGCACATCAACGCGCCCAGCCGAGCAGACGAATAGCACCACGATCGCGGTATCGCCGAAGGCTGATGCGAGCGCCCCCGGGGCAACAGCCGCGCCGGCGTCGTTTTTCACGACGCGGAAATAGCGATTGGCGTCCGCGACCCCGCCGTGGGCGACCACGATAGCCATCTCCGCACCGCCAGGATGCCGCGGTGGTTCGATGCTCGTCGTCAACTCAAATCCATGCGCGGTCAAGTCCACTTCCATTCGATCCGCCAGGCGGGCGAGCGAGTCTGGATTATCCGGATCGTGCGGAATCCAAGCGGTGCGCGTTCGGCTCGGGTTACGCTTCGCTCGGCGCGCGGCGAGCAACCACTCGAGTGAAGGCGCCGCCGCCACTCGAGCGGTGTCGCCCGCCAATTTGTCGCGGATCCGGAGCAACCCGGGTGGGAAGACCTGTAGCTCGGTGTCTGCGATGACCACGGCTCGGTCTGGGAGTTCAGATACCCCAATGCCTTCCGTGCTCAGGTAAAACGTGTTCGCGTCAGCGTCGTCTTTGCCGTAGGCGATCGGAAACGCTTGCAACCATTCCTTCAGCCGTTCGACGTCGAAGACTTCGGCCGGCTCGGCGGCCACGCTCTGGAGACCGCCACCTGATGCCACGACGCGGCGTAGACCAGTGTCAGAGTTCCCCAGCAGGACGACGTCGATGCCACCGCGCGAAATCTCGCACGCCGCATCGGCAGCGCCATGCGCAGTGGCGGTAAGACGAGGCCCCGTTCCGTCGAGTGCGCCGCGTGTACCCGGAGGTGTCACTGAATGGTCAGCCGTCGCCTCAATGGCGTACGATGCGACCACCGCGTCTGCGACAGCCGCCTCGGACCCGAGGAGACGGCGCGCCATCCCGGCGAGCTGATCCTCGTCGAACCCCACATCGTCACGGTACCGAGCAGGCTGTGTTCTCAGCGCGAGGTCAAACAGCTCGTCCGCCGAAGGCGCTCTCGCTGCGGTGGCCGAAATCAGCGTGCGTACCGTGGGATCGACCACCTCTAGCGCGGCTGCGAGGACCTGCTCCGCGTCCGGCGGAATCATGACGTCCTGCACGCGGGCGATGTGGATCGCGTTCGCGAGCAGCGACGCGGCCGGACCCGCTTCATCATGCAGCGCCAGCACCGACCTCAAATTGTCGGCTGCACGGCCAAGGAAGCTCTCCAGCTGATCCGGGTCCCAAGCATCATCCCGCCCGTACTTGAAGAGTGCGAGACCCAGGTCGATCGTCTCGAGCCGGCTCGCGAGATCTCCGCCTTCATCAGGGATATGCGCGAGCGCGTCGCGAGCAGCCTTGACGAACGGCTCGGCGAGTTCCACGAGCTTCAGATCCCGCAGGAGACGTGAGATTAGGATGCTGTCGAGCCACGATTCCTCCCAACTCCCCGCTGGCTGCACTGCCAGTGCGCAAGCCATGCCGACTAATGCTTCCGCGAGATTGCTGCCGCGCGCGTAGGCCTCTGCGAAAATCGTCCAGGCCATACGAGTGCGCCCCGCATCCCCGCGGCTGAGGGCGAGCGCCTGTTCCGCGAGGTCGCGGGCATCCTGGCGCAGGCCCGCAGCGGCGAGCATGCTTACTGCGAGGCGGAGGATCACCAGGTCCTCATCGGTGTCGCTCGCGAGGGGCGCGATCGCGACCGCAAGTGCGAGCCCCACGTGGAGAGCCGATCTGTCGTCATCCATAGCCACTGCGGAGACCGCCGACACGACCGTCCTTCCTATTACCGCGAGGGCATCGTCGGCGGAGATGCTGAGGAGTTCGCGCGGAAACGTTCGCGTGCCGAGGACGAAGCGCGGGGTTCGCTTCATCCACTCCCCCGCTCGGTCCAGGAACGCGTCGATCTCGGGCTCTTCAGGGTGGGGCCGGTATCGGAGGAGGTGAGGACGGTTCCGCAACGGGCCTGCGGATGGGTCGGACAGCACCTCTAGGATGCGGGTTACTACGGCGAGCCCAATGGCTCCGAATTGTTCCGGAGCGAGGGCCTCCACCACCTGGAATCGCAATCCGGTGTCGCCGGGCCGAGAGGCGAGCGTGCGGATGACCTTCAGGAGGCTTATCCAGAGGACGTCAACCGGAATCCCGGCAGCACTATGGCTCAGCGCGATCTGGTGAAGTGCCTTGACCACGCCATTCGCCTCGGCTGGAGAGAGGCCCGTTGACGGATCGCCATCACCGAGCAGCATCATCAGTGCGTCGGGCTCCCGCTCGTTCCTCAGCAGGGATCGTACGATGTGGCCCGTCGTCTCCTCGGTGAACCCCGGGAACCGGTGGTCAGCGTCCTGCCGTATGGCCTGCAGGTCGCCGACTAAATCGTGCTGCAAGTTGTCTCCCAGCCACGACCAGTACGCCCGGAGTTCATCCGATACCGCAGTGGTGGATTGAGCGACCGCAGCTGCCTCCGCGAATTCCCCATTGGCCGCGCAGGCGAGCGCGCGCCGCCGCGCAAGGATTGGTGATGAAGGAAAGCGACCCGCGAGCATCGTCTCGACGCGGTCGACCAAGTCCTCGTATCCGGTTCCTGAGGCTATCGCGAGCGCGTGCTCCAAATCCTCGCGCGCCCGCAACTCGGGGAGAGCCTGCGCCACCAGGTCCGCCGCAAGTTCACGTTGGCCTGTGAATTCGGCGTGGCCGGCGAGGGTGAGCAGCATCTCGGGTAGCAGCTCGCCGAAATGTTCACGCGCAGAGAGCAACTCGGCCGCGACCGCCAGAGTGAGGCCAGCGCGACGAAGGAGCTGAATGCGCATCAGTAGCTTCTGAACCGAACCAAACTGGTTGGTGGCGTCCAGCTCCTCCAGAGCCTGCCCCACGTTCCCGCCGACTGTCAGGCCGACAAGCCGTTCAAAGAGAGCACGCTTCGCGTCGGGGCTCGGCCGCTCTACACCGAAAACCGCCGAGTCCGGCGCCGTGCGGAGCTGTTCCCGATTCTCCTCCCGCGTGGGAAGGTCCTCACCAGCGTCGAGTGCGACATAGCAGCCTGCCGGTCCTGCCACCCGTCCGAGTGCGTGCATGAGGGCAGTCAGGTGAGGAACCCACGTGTCTTCCTTCATCGGCACTTCGGGCAGAGTGGGTTGCACTTCGTCCGCGCGGTACCGTGCGGCATGCGCGACCACGAAAGCTGTTCCCGGGGCTCCCCTCCCGATCAGATCTACCAGTGATTTCATCTCTAGACTCGCCGCGACCTCGACGTCGAGCCGGGAGAGAAGTTGCACTGCGATCGGCTCTTCCACACCGAATTTCCGGAGCACCTCGCACGCATGATCAGCGATCGCGGCTTTTAGCTCTGGCGTTACAGGGTCAGACCAAATCACACGTACGTGGGCCAGCGGGGATTCGGGTTGGCCGACAAGACAGAGCAAGGCGCCAATCTCTGCCATTCGCGTCCAAGAGTCATCCTCCCCCACCGCGAACAGATCGACGCTCCCAGGCCTAACCGGCGTGGTTCGATAGAAATCCAGGAGACTCTCGATGAGCGAAGGTGGCATGAAGATTCCCCCAAGATTGCTGGTCCCAATGAAGAGTGGGGCGCCCTGCCTCTACCATCATGAGCGCGCAGAGAAGATAGTCGCATGCTGATCGCGAGCCAACCAACAGACCGGGTCTCGTGATCGCGTTCTCCACGCGGGCGCTTGGGGAGTGTACAGCTCACCGCGTCATGTGGCGCTTGTCAGCCGAGGATTCCGCTCTGCGGATTGGAAGGGGCTTGGAGGCAGGTCTGGAAGTCCGGTCGAACCGGCCTCCATCCGGGGCATCTCCGGAAACGGAGTCGGGATGTAGACACCACCTTCCCGCTCCAAGCGTTGTTTCAGGTTGGGTACGCTTCTCACAGCAGCGGCCGCGCTAACTTTGAGCCAGGTGCCGGCTCCCCCGGTGGGCTTGGTACCCGCGGCCAACGTGGCGAGAATCGTCCTCACCACGCGTACATGATCCGCAAACGCGAGCAGTTCCTGCACCGTGCCGGGTTGGAAAACAGCCAGCGTGTCCGGAGAAGGAGAGAGAAGCCATTCAAGTGTCCCGGCTGGAATGACCCCAACGACCTCACTGGTGTAAACTTCCCTCATTGTCGCTTCAGCGTTCCGCAACTCGCTGAGGAACACGGTTGCACGCGAGATCCGGTTCCGCCGCCGCTCACGTCCTTGTTGAACCCACGTGCCGAAGTAGGTCGTGAGTGAGCCGACTACGGCTCCGATCACTGCAGCCCACAATTCGTCCGTCATTCGCTCCTTGCGCCGCTTACGGCTCCCGATGTGACGCGTCCGTATCGCCCAACCCCGGACCGGAACTTACTCGCCGGCCAACTTCGACGGGTATGCCTCTTTGAGACGGGCAATCGTGCCGCGCAGGCTCTCGTCCACACGCTTTGCAGACTCGAGGATGAGATCGGGCGCAATGACGAGGCAGGACCCGGTTACGGAAATCCCAGAAAACTTACTGAGCCACTGATTCTTGATGCGCTCCTTCGGCCTCCCTTTCAGAAGTGCAACATCCCCGCCGGCATGAGCGATAGCCGCGCGGAGGTCACTGAACATGAGGAAAAACTGCTCATCCGCCGACGTGGCGAAGAGAGGTACCCTCAGCGTGTTGCGGAAGTACCGAGAAGCATTCGAAACGAACTCACGATTGAGGTCGGGCGGCTCGGCCTGTGGAACAACCAGTTTTGGGAGCCGCTTCACGACCGACTCGAAGACTGCAAACAGCACGAATAGAACACCATACAGTTCCAGCCGGGGCAATTCGTTTTCCAAAAATGAAATTTCCTGCCACGCGATGTTACGCTCGTCTTCGTCGTGCGTCTGCCCGGCTGCGTCGAGTTCAGCGAGCACCAGCGAACGCAGCTCGGCCGGTGTTGAGGTGAGGCGCTTAAGGGCCACCTCAGCGTGCCGACGCGCGATGTGCCCTTCCGTAGCTATTGGGACAAATCGCCAGTCTATGTCAAGTTTTACCAAGGGTTCTCCTCCATCCAGTTGGACCAGCCATTTCACGCAAGAACTGATTCGTTCGTCGAAGGCACTCCGACAGCACGCCACGCGTGCGGCAACTTTCGGCGTTCACATGACACGGTCCGCCGCTAGGACAACAGCGGATGGCAACGAGAACGGGTGTCCGTGTAATCGGCTTCTCACGCGGCGCGAGAGTTTCCTGTTTCGGCTGCTCCAAGCCGGTGTACCGCCGCCACTATGTCATGAGCGAGCGCCGCCGCAAGGTCCCTTCGGAGAGCAGCGCGCTTCACCAATTCCCATTCGGCTGGCGCGTGACGTTCAGCGAGGTACTGCGCCTCCGCCCACTTGAGTTTGCGGCGTGCGAATTCCTCACGATTCTCCTCTGCGGCCATGATGCAGGCGGCACTGTGCGGAAGGCGATCAAGGTGCTGCTCAACTAAGGTCGCGTGTCCAATGCGTGCCGCTATACCGCCACGCGTCACGCGAATAGGTCGCCCGGGTCGCGTGCGCATCGCAGCGATCACCGCCTCAGCGAGTGCACAGATTTCGCGGTCGCGCGCACCCCAGTCCACCCGCGGCGCTCGCTGCGCGACTGGGCGGCGCGGCGGGCGGTGCTCGTCCAACCATACCCGGTCGCAGCGGTACAGATGCGCGTACGTCGCGGGGGAGCGGTTCCTGAGCGCCTGCACACCCTCCTCCGGATGTTGTTCGCGCAGGTGGAGCCACTCCGCGCGGCGGCGGTGGGTCGCGGCTTCCGACGCGGCGAGACGCTGGCGTGACGGCACAGTCGGCCGCGCAACCCAGTCCGCACGCCACACGCGCAGCCGCGCTGCGTGCCGCTGGACAGTCTTGGTGGTAACGCCAAGTGAGCGCGCCATGCCCCGCAGCGTGGTGGTCGGATCCGCAACTAGCGAGCGCAGGCGGGCCTCCCATAAAAACCCGTAGAGCAGAACAACGGGCGGTGCGCCGGCCGTCTTCGTTGGTCGGAAAGTGCAGCCGCACGCCGAGCATCGCAGCGCCTTCCCGGCCACGGGGTGCGTCCACCCGCCACCCCGCTCCTCTACGTGGAACACGGCGTTGGGACACAGGAAGGCTGGCTGCGCCGAGGCATCCTTCGGTTCGGGCCGGACGGGGTCGGCGAAGAACTCCGAGATCGTACATCCCAGGAACTCCGTTAGGAGCAGATGGTGCAGCGGGTGCTGCGCCGCACGCGGCTTCCGCACCAGGCGCGCGAGCCAGTCGTCCTCGCCCGTGAGCGTCCCCAGCGAGCACCCGAGTGCGGTGAGCAGGCGTGCGCCGTGGTGGGCCACGAACGCCTCGCGCAGCTCGCCGATGCGGATCTGCTTCGCCGAGCGCATCCAGCCGCGCTCCGCTAGGCGCTCCAGGTACCGCGCGTGCAGCTTCGCCGCCTGCACGGGCGCGCGCCCGCCTGTGAGCAGCCACAGCGTGTCCTGCGCGAGCCGCACGAGGACCGGCGCATCCTGGCGGTCGAAGACGATGGGGGCGCCGCCGTCGGGCGCACTCTCCAGGCTCCTGAACACATGTCGGCCGGCCGCGGGGCGGCGCGACACCGTGCTGTGCCACAGGGGCGTGCGGTGCTCGGGGCACACGAGCACGCCCGCGAGTTGATGCGCGCGGCGCCAGTACGCAGCGCCGTGCGCGTCCCGATCCGCCTCCGCGCACGTGGGGCAGAATCGCAACTGTACGGCGATCGGGACCGCGCTTGGCCGGATCCCCAGCGACTCGGCAAGGCCCATGCTGCCCCGGGCTCGTAGTCTTGCGGCCGCCTCCACGATCCGGTTTGGGCACACGAAACGTGCGTAGTACGGAAGGGTCGTGTGGCCGTCCAGAAGCCGGTCCGCGGTCTGCGCGTGCCCGGCCGGGAGCCGCGCGAGCAGGCTGTCGATCGGTCCCGGCAGCTCCACCGGCGCGATGCCAGTGCGCCTCCCGAACGCAGCGTCGAGGACCGCCTTCTGCCCCGGGAACCGCATCATGTCGCTGTAGCGCGCGAGCGCGCTGTAGAGCAGCTCCTCGGGGAGGATCTCGGGGAAGAGGGCGCTCACGGCTCAGTCGGCGACGCCGCCGCCAGCTCACCCTCGCACAGCGCGAAGAAGGGGCAGAACCGGCACTGCTGGCGCCGGTCTTCCGGCGCGAGCGGGAACGCCTCCCGCGCGCGCGGCGCGTTCTCCTCCACGTCGGCGAGGAGCGAGTGCATCGCGCCCACGCTGGCGCGAATGCGCTCCGCGGCCCGGAGCAGATCGAGACGCGTGATTTCGCGCGTCTCGTCCGCACCCGTCGCCAAGTTCACCACGCGGCCGAACCACTCCCCGTCGCGGAAGCGCAGCCCCAGCACCTTCCGGCAATACAGCGCGTAGGTGGGGATCTGGAGCTCCGCGTCGCCGTCGTCGCCCGTCTTCCAATCCAGGACCACCACGCGCCGACCGCCGGGGCGGTACACCAAGTCGGGACCGGCGTAGACTGGCCACCCCTCGTGGACGAACGCCTCGGGTGCGTCCGCGGCCGCGATCCACTCCGGCCGGCACCTCCCCAGTTCCTCCCATATGGACGAGTCGCAAAGCGCGCGGACGCACCGCCTTCCCTTGGTGGCGGCCGCCACGAGCGCGCCGCTGTCCTGGCGCCCCGCGTACCACGCGTCGCGCAGCATGGAGGTCCGCTTCGGATCGCGCAGGAAGGCAGCGCGCCGGTGGGAGCCGAGCACCGCGCGGTTCAGAGCGTCGGATATCAGCGCCAGCAACGTCTCGAAACCCGGCCGCTCCAACCCCGCCCGCACCGCGAGCACCGACGTGCGGGCGCACGCGTGAACCGCGATGCCCAACACCTGCGGGAGCGTCGTCAGGTGCTTGAGCGCGTAAGCCAGGCGCGCCTCCTCCGGCGCGTCGCGGAGCCACCCGTTGTGGCTGCCGTAGAAGCGCCAGTAGTACGCGCGGGCGCACTCCAGCAGTGCGCCATCCCTCGAGTGCGACCAGCTGAAATCAGGGTGTGGTCGAGTGTCGTGCCGCATGGCGCTCCGGGGCAGTAGTACCGAAAAAAACACGAAAATGGTACCCAACCCGTAGAAAGCCCGCAAGTGCTCACGGCACGCACATTTGAAGTACGCGCGACTACCCGACAATGTTGTGATTACTACCCGAGATCATTGTGATCCCAGCGACGTAGGAAGCGGCGTCTCTTTCGAAGACGCCGCGATACGACATATAATCTTCCGTGAGGCGAAGCCGTTGAAGCCGCACCCGGGAGAGGGATGCCGATTAGGCCAATTGGCGCGGTCCTCCCGGAGCACACCGACGATCTTGATCGGTGGTTCGCAGATTGCCCCCGGGAGAGGCGCGGGGTCGTGCACCCGGTGCGGCCGACACGCAGTACCGCGTCGTGTCACACGGTACCGCGGTGCCCGCCCTCGCGTGGCGGCAGAGGTACCGCAGTTCGCACCGCCCCTGGGCGGATCAGTGCCAGGCCCACAGTCCCACATAGGCGGTGCAGAGGATGGACTCCACGCGCGACGCGTTGGTGCTGGTTCACCTGTCGGACATCCACTTCCGCGATCCACGCCGCGGTACCACCGGCATCCTGGACGCCGATCTGCGCCGGGAGCTGCAGAGCGACGCGCTCCGCGTCGTAGCAGTAGCCGGGCGCGCCGAAGGCATTCTCGTGGGCGGCGACATCGCGCATTCGGGCCGGAAGGAGGAGTACGAGATCGCACGCGAGTGGCTCAACTCCTTCTGCGGCCGTCTCGGCTGCGAGACCGACGACGTGTGGGTGGTGCCCGGCAACCACGATGTCGACCGGAGCGTGCTCGAAGGGAGTACGCAGTCTGCAGGACATGCACGAGCGGCTCCGCCCAGCAGACTCACGGCAGGTTGATGACCGCCTCGACCGTTATCTGAACGACCCGTCCGCGGCCGCGATGCTCCTCTCTCCCTTCGCGGCCTACAATGCGTTCGCCCGCGGTTACGGGTGCGCCACCGGGTCCACGCTGCACTGGGAGCAACGCATCCGCTTGAACGATGGTTCTGAGCTCAGGATCTGGGGCGTGAACTCGGCCCTCGTCTCCGGCCCGTCAGACGACGAGGGGGCCAACCGGATGATCCTCGGTCGTCGCCAAGTGGCGCTCCCCCAGGAGGATGACAAGGGCGAGCCGATCGAGTACCTTGTCCTTTGCCACCACCCGCCGCAGTGGCTGATCGACGGCGACCCCGTCAAGGACTACCTGCGCCGCGCGCAGATCGTGCTGTTCGGGCACAAGCACAGCATGCGGACCGACCGCGTGAACAATTCCCTGCACGTGTTCGCCGGTGCGACGCAGCCCAGCAGGTGGGAGCAAGGGTGGGAGCCGAGCTATAACATCCTCCGCATCCGGGTCGAAGATGCCCCCCGGCGGCTCCGCGTGCAGGTCTGGCCGCGGGTCTGGCAGGCCGCGTACACGCGGTTCGGACCGGGAATGACGCAGAGTGGCGAGCAATACGACGAGTACGAACTGCCGCTGCGCCCGCGGGGCTTACCCGGGGGTGCGGTCCCCGTCGAAGTGATCGAGGAACCAACCGCCTCCGCCGCCGGACCGACACCGGTGGACGGGCAGGCGCCCCCCGATGCCCCGCGATCCGCCGTGTCAGCAGGCATCCCGCGCCGTGTCGTCTTCCGCTTCTTCAGCCTCCCGTACCAGGTGCGGCTGCAGCTCGCGCTCGATCTGGACCTCTTGACCGACGCGGACGAGGGCGAGGGCGACGAAGGGGAACTGTTCCGGCGGGTCCTGCTGCGCGTGCACGAGCGCGGCTTGGTCGAAGAATTCGAACGCCGCATCGAAGCGCAGCAGCGGTCCTGAAGTCACTGGCGTCCCCCGAACCCCGGCGCTCATGAACCCGCACCTCCCCGATTTCTACCGGATTGTCGACCTGGAACCGAAGTCGGACACCGTCGGCCCCCGGAGCGACGCCATCGCGGCCATGGTCGAAGACCCAGCCGCCGCAAACTGGCTCGACGTGGTCCGCATCTTCATCGGCCGGCCGCACAGCGCCGACGCGCGTGCCGCTTTCGCCGCGCTCTTCCGCGCGACCGACCCGGTGTTCCCGAATCGCGGGAACGACGCCGAACTCGTAGCACTCGCCGGGGCAGCGCTCCAGACCCTGCTCGGCACGCCGGGCCTGCACGCAGACGTCGCGGCTTACGCGCTCGTGTGTGCGGATGCAGCCGGCAAGGGGGTGCGGGGGCCAATCGCGGACGTGCTGGAGCGGGCGCACACGTACCTGCACGACGCAGCCGTGGAGGCGAGGTCGGAAGAGCATCAGGACCGGACCTCGAAGATCCGGGCCGGGGCGAATCCGGCCAAGGACCTGAAGCCGCTCGCGGTCGCGGCGCTGCCCGCCGAGTGGGCGGTCGCGGACGTTCAGATGCGCGAGACCCGGGGGCGGACAAACGATCTGCTCGCGGCGGTGAAGGCGATGCACACTGGGCTCGCCAAGGCGATTGAGCAGGTGGCGGAGCTCGCCACCCGCGCCGCCACGGAGCCACACAGCGCCGCGATCCTCGCCCTCCGGGAGGAAACGGACGTTCTGTGGTGGCTGTTCGGCGAGCGCAGCCGCGACCTGGGTGACGCCCTCGACCAGCTGCCGGGCGACTCCGTCGCCCTCGTCGCCGCGAAGGAGCTGGCCGACCTGACGCGTGTGCTCCCCGGACCGCCTGCGGCCAGGTCGCTCCTCGCGCGTGCGCTCAGGATCGGGGGGCGTTCCGCCGACGGCGGGACTTCGCTCCGGGCGCTCGTCGACGCATCCCCCCGGGATTGGCGCGAGCGCTGGGTCGGCGGGGCCGACGCCCGGATCGAAGACCTGACCCCGTTTCGCGCGGGCGTGCGCCGCTCACTCGATGTGGCCGACGGGGCGGACTGGTCCCCGGCGTACGACCGGGCAGCGCTGCTCCCCGCAGACACCGAGTTCGGCCTGCTCGCCGCCGCCGAACACGTATACCACGAAGAGATGCTCGGGCGCGCCGTCCGCGCCGAAGGCGGCGTCCCGTGAGGGTCCACGGGTGCGAGCAGGCGGGGTGCACGATCGCGGTGGACGGCCAGTGCCTCGAAGGGCTCGCCGCCGAGGAGTGCCCGTACCACCGGTGGCTGGAGGGCGCAGAACATGAGGACTCGGCGCCGGATTCGAGCCAGGAACCGGTGCCTTCTCCTGTGGTCACGTTCGAGGATGGCCGGTTCCTCGAGGCCGAGGGCGCGCGCGAGTTGATGCGGCGGCGGCTGACCAACTTGGTGGTGCTGGCGGGCGAGGTGCGTTGCGGGAAGACGACCATCCTTGCCAGCCTCATGGACGCGTTCCACAAGGGACCCTACGCCGGCCTGATGTTCGCGGGTTCGCGCACCCTGCCAGGATTTGACCAGATCTGCCACCACGCGCGAGTCGGGTCGGGCCGGATCGAGCCCTTCACTCAGCGGACGGCGCGGTCGGAGGAGCTCCGCTTCCTGCACCTTGACCTCGCTGAGGAGCAAGACGCCACCGTCCAGCACACCGTATTGTTCTCCGACATCTCCGGCGAAGCATTCGAGGCTGCCCGGGAGTCCGTGGACGAGGCGCGCTCTCTCACCCAACTCCGCCGCGCGGACCACCTCCTGGTTCTGATCGACGGCCGCAAGCTGCTCGACCCTGCGGAGCGCCAGCCGGCCCGCCGCCACCCGATGAGCCTGCTGCGGAACCTGCTGAGCGCCGGGGTGGTGGGGTCCGAGACGTTCGTGGACGTGGCGGTCTCGAAGTGGGACTACGTCGCCGCCTCGGGGCAGGGCTCGGCCGCCTACCGCGCCGTGGACAAGATCCGCGAAGAGGTCGAGACCCGGTTCAGCCCCCACTTCGGGCGCGCCCGCCTTCTCACGGTTGCCGCGCGCCCGATGAGGGGTTCCGGGGTGGAGCCGCGGCACGGCGTCGACGGGCTTCTGCGCAGCTGGGTCGGAGACGCGCCACGCACGCGCAGCCGCCCGCGGCCTCTGTTGCAGGTGCCTGCCGACGGGCGCGAGTACACCCGCTTCCCGGGGTAGCGAGCCATGGCCCACCGCATCCTTGCGATCGGTCTTCCGAAGACCGGCAAGACCACGTACATCGTCGCGCTCTGGCACACCCTGGAGACGGAGGTGGTACCCGGGTCGCTCGTCCTCGACGGCATCGAAGGGGACGTCGAGTACCTCGAGAAGCTCCGCGAGCGCTGGCTGCGCCGCGAGTCGCTGGGCCGCACGCGCTCCGGGTCGGAGAAGACGGTGGTGATGGCGATCCGCGACCCGCAGAGCGGAACACGTGGGGTGCTGGAGATCCCCGACCTCGCGGGCGAGACGTTCCGGGACCAGTGGGTATACCGCGGCTGGTCGGACGCGTTTGACGAGATGGCGCGCGGGTGCGACGCGCTTTTGGTGTTCCTGCATCCGGGCACCCACTCCGAGCCGACGCTCATCGAGGACGTCTTCGCGCCCGAGGTGCTCGCCGTCGTGGAGGGTGCCACCGAGGACGTGCCCGGCACCCCGCCGGACGAGGACGGCGAAGGGTCCGCGTCCGAATGGGACCCCGAGCAGGCGCCGACCAGCGTGCAGCTCGTTGAGGTGCTCCAGTTCCTCCAGCGCGAAGTGCTGCCCGTGGACCGTCCGGTTCGGACCGCGTTGGTCGTTTCCGCCTGGGACTCGGTCCCGCAGCGCCCGAAGACCACGCCGGCTGTCTGGATCCAGCAGAGAGCTCCCCTGCTCGACCAATTCCTGCGCGCCAACGCCTCCGCCTTCGCCGTCCGCCCGTACGGCGTGAGCGCGCAGGGCGGCGACATCACCGACGCGGCCACCTTGAAGCGCCTCCGCGACGCGGACGAGCCGACCGATCCGGTGGTGGTCGTCGACGGCGCACACAAAGGAAACGACCTGACGCGCCCGATCCGCTGGCTGTTGGGAATCGACGAAGGCAAGCTGTGAGGAGCGCTCGGTGATCCAACTCCACCAGACCCTCCACGGCTACTCGGGTGGGCACCGGCTCCTCGCGTCATCTGTCGAGCTGGATGCGGCGTCGCGGAAGGATATGGGAGTCCTCAGCGACCTCTCGGGCACGGTCATGGCGAAGGGGTACGAGACTTACCTGACCGCCTACCCGCTCCCCAGCGCCGAGCTGTACGTGTTCGCGCGCACCTGGTACGCCGCCGAGATGGAGCGCCCGGGTTCTGTCTGGACGCATTCGCTGCTGGTGCGCTACTCCGACGTCGCCAAGCTCGAGCACCCGGGCTCGCTGACTCCGCTCTTCGTCCGGCCCGCGGGCGCGACGCCGGACCTGAGCGGCTACGAGGCGATGCTCACCGCCGCCACGGCCGGCTCCGCGCCTCCGGCGGGCGAGCACGAACGGGATCTCCTGGCGCAGCTCGTCGTTGCGCTTTACGGGCAACCCGGGCCGGTGTACCTGCTGTCGCCCGACGCACAGCGGTTCGAGGGCCTGCTGCTCGACCTTTGGGCGCAGCAATGGCCGCGGCTCCGGCGCACCTTCACGTTCTGCTCCGGCGCGCTCGAGCCGCGCTCCATCCGACGCCGCACCCTGGACCTGCAGGTGGTCCCCCGTACGCGCACCCGCACCGACGGCGCGACGGTCGCGGCGGATGCCCCTGGCGAAGTCCCGGCCGGCGACTGGCCACTGCTGGCGGTTCGCGATCTCCGGGCTCGCCGCCCAACCCCACTGCGTGCGTTCCTCAGGCGGTACGGGGTGGATGTGGCAGACATGCGGCTCGGGTTCCGGGGGTTGGTCGCGACGTACGCCCTGATCGGCCGACGCGCGGACCTGACTGAGCTCGTGGCCGAGGTGGGGCGGTCGTTCCCCGACCCGGACGACGCGTGCCGACTCAAGGAGGTGCTGTTCCAGCGCGCCGCCGCGGCGTCCCACGAAACGGACCAGGTCATCATCACCGCGCTGGCGCGCAGCCCGCATGCCTCAGCCTTCACCGACGCCCAGACGGAAGTCTGGACGCGGCTGGAACGCCTCGCCCGGGAAGACCTGCCGCGGCTTGTGAGCACCATCGTCGAGATCGGGCATCCGCCCGCGACGGCGTACGGCGAACAGATCATCAAAGCCGCGATCGCGGAGCTCGCTCCCGCCGGCGCGGTGGACCTCCTGCGGGCGGAGCCGCTGTGGGCGCCGGAGCTGCTGCGGCTAAGGCCGGCGATCGCAGCCGCAGACGAGTTCTGGAGCCTGCCCGACGCGGTGCGCCGGGACGCGCTCCACCTGCTTGCATCGGTGCTCGGCCGGGAAGCGGAGCTGTGGAGACCGATCGCGAGCGCTGTCGCAAGGCAGGACGAGCACGCCGCGGAGCAGGTGTTGGAGGTCGCGGGCAGCGTCGCCGTGGACGGCCTCCTGGATGCTCTCGACACCCCGGGCGCGGCGGCGGGGCTGCCGAAGTGGGTGGCGGCGCTCGCGGAGCGCACTCCGGATGTCATCTCGTGGCTCGGCCGGCATGCGGATCCCGGTCGCCGCGCACGGAGTGTCCTGGTGCACCTGCTGGACCCCGAGGCCGACGCCGTCCTCGGCCTCGGGATCCGGCCGTGGCTTGGCATCGGGGCCGAAGCCGTCTCGCTCCGGTCCGGCGACGAAGGCCAGCGCCAGCTTGCCTTCGCCCTTGCGCTCGCCCTCCGGTCCGGCGACCCGTCGGCGGAGCGCCTGGCGGCTGACACTTTCCCGCACGTCCACGCACTGGCGGCGGGCAACCAGCTCGGGGACGGAAGTTGGGCGACCCTGGCGCGGCACCGGCCCTTGCACGGCGACCCGCCGCCGTGGGACCGCTGCGAATGGCTTCGGCGGCGCCTAGTGGACGCCGCCACCTCGTTCGGTTGGCAACCGGGCACCGTCGCGAGTGCGCTGTCCGACGAAGGGGCACGCGCCCGGGCGGCGGAGTATGCCGACCGCTTCGCAGGCGGGCGCCCGCTCGCCGCTGCGCTGCGCGCGACGCTGCCCCCGCCCCCCCCCCCGCGTGCCCCGGAGCCGAAGCAGAGTCCGGCGCGGAAGCCGCCCAAGAAGGCGCCGGGGAAGAAGAGCGGGAAGAAGCCGGGCAAACCCAAACGCCGTTGGCACCCCTTCTAACGTGTCGGCTCGCACCCACATCAGATCAATGCGGGTCAAGGGTCTCTTGAGCCTTACGACGAAAGGAGGTGTTTGGTCAACTTCGGGGCCGGCCAGTTTGTAGTGTGCGCCCGGGCGTACTAGGATTCGAGACGATCAACAAAGCACTTCGTGGCGGCACCGCTTCGTCTTGCGCGGTCCCGCGAGGAGTTTGCGCGCCCTGCCTGGTAGGGCGTTCATACACGTACCGATCCCGCGAGAACAACCGCCTTGCGCCCATGCCGCTCGGATTGAACTTCGTCGAACACGGCGCTGCAGTCACTACGCAACATTATTGTGACGCGGTTCTGAACCGATGAGGGCGTTGACTACCCGACATTGAAAATCGGACGCGCGAAACCACAAGCAATTCCGTGGGTCCGACTACCCGACATCATTGTTCTGTACCAACTTGTGGTCTGTAACAATGATGTCGGGTAGTCGCTCTGAATTTCGGGTAGTCAGCTTCGATGTCGGGTAGTCACCGGGATACCCCCGGCCGGAGGCGGCACGCATCGGCGCCGCCCCAACCCCTGACCATTCAATCCGGTGCGGGGGTGTGCCGATGCCGGCGATCTTCCCTACGCTGTATCCCGAGGAACCGCTACTGAGCGGGATCGTCCGGTACGCCAAAGCGATGGCGTATCCGGGCGAGTCCGCCGCGGTGTACAATCTGTTCGGGACGACCCCGCGTCGGCGAGCACGTATCGCGCGCCAGCGAGCCCGTGAGGTACCCGCCGACCACCTCGGCCACCGGATGCCCTCGCGCTTAGCTGGCGGGCGTGGGTGGATCTGGTGAGCCGGTGGCCCAGGCTCGTTGTGCTGGCAAGCGATCTTCGGACTGCAGCATGCCTTTGGGCCATGTCAAAGGGTGGCCGCGGGCGCCAGCGTACGTGTCCCGGTTCAGCGGGAGCACGTGACCCGAAGTTGGCACGTCTGGTGCGGCACGCCAGCGGCCAGATCCCTCATTCGGGAGACAGGCCATGCGGAACTGGCTGGAGCCGCTCGCCGGCGGCATCGTGCTCGCGATCACTCTGCTGGACGTGTTCCTCACGGTCCTGTACGCGCGTGCGGGTACCGGGCTTCTCGCGCCTCGGCTTAAGCGGGGCGTGTGGCGCGTCTTCCGCGGACTGTCCGGCGGAAGGCGCGGAGGCATCCTCACGTACTGCGGTCCCGTGCAGCTCGTCGCGCTCGTGCTGATGTGGGGCTTTCTGCTGGCGCTGGGCTCGGGCCTCATGATCCATCCCGCCCTCGGCACGGGCGTCAGATCCAGCTCCGGCGCCACCGACACCGATTTCATCACCGCGCTGTTCGTCGGCGGCAGCAGCATGTCCATCGTGGGGGCCAGCGACTACGGCCCGACCAGCCCGGGCTACAAGCTGCTGTTCCTGTTCAACTCGCTGGTGGGCATGTCAGTGACGTCGCTCACACTCACCTACCTGATGCAGGTCTACTCGGCCCTGCGCAGTCGCAACGCGCTGGGGCTGAAGATTCAGGCGCAGAGCGGTGATACGGGCGACGCCGCGGAGCTGATCGCGCGCTGGGGCCCGCAAGGACGCTTCGACGGCGGCTACAACAATCTGTCCACACTGGCCGGCGAATTCGCGGCGATCAAGGAGATGCACCACTTTTACCCGGTGCTCTTCTACTTCCGCTTCGAGGAGGCTTACTACTCGGCGTCGCGCATGCTGCTGATCGCGCTCGACGCGTCCGCGCTGGTCCGCACCGCGCTGGATCCACGAGAGCTGGGCTGGCTGCGGGAATCCGCGGCGCTGGCGGAGCTTGAGCTGACCAGTGCCTTGCTGCTGCGCACGCTCACCCAGACCTTCCCGGTGCACCATTCGCCGCCGGCGGACAGCCCACAGTCGCGTGAACGCGGGCGGCTGCGCTACGACCAGGCCCTGCGGCGGCTGCGCGAGGCGGGCATCCCCACGCGTGAGGACCCGGAGGCTGGCGCGCGCGAATACCTCGAATTGCGCGCGAGCTGGGAACCGGGTATTGCGGCGCTCGCGCCCGCCCTCGCCTACCGCATGGAAGAAGTGGACACGGCGGGCCACGGCGGGCACCCGCGCGCGGTCGGCGGCCAGTAGGGCGGCTCGCCGTCGATCCGCCGGCTCACCCGGTGGCGGGGCAGCGCCCCGGCCACCGGGTTCCGGCCGTCACGCCTTGAGCACGACCTTCTCGCAGTTGTCCTTCTTGTGGACGAACAGGTCGTATCCCTGCGCCGCTTCGGCGAGCGGGAGGGTGTGGCTGATGACCATCGTCGGGTCGATCTCCCCGCGTTCGATGCGGCCGAGGAGCGGCTTCATGTAGCGCGGCACGTGCGTCTGCCCGCTCTTGATGGTGATCGAGCGGTTCATCAGCGAGCCCAGCGGGAATTTGTCCACCAGCCCGCCGTACACGCCGATGATGGAGACCGTGCCGCCGCTGCGGCACGCCATGATCGCCTCGCGTACCGCGAACGGCCGGTCGGTCTCGAGCCCGAGCGCCTGCTTGGTGCGGTCGTAGGCGTAGGCCAGCCCCGGCGCGTGCGCCTCCATCCCCACCGCGTCGATGCACTTGTCGGGGCCGCGGCCGCCGGTCAGCTCCTTGAGCGCCTCCACCACGGTCGTGCCATCGAGCTGCTCGTAGTTGATCACGTCCGTCGCGCCGGCCCGGTCCAGCGCCCGCTGCAGCCGGTAGTCGAAGCGGTCGATGGCGATCACGCGCTCGGCCCCCAGGAGCTTGGCGCTCGCCATCGCGAACAGCCCTACCGGCCCGGCGCCCCAGACCGCGACCACGTCGCCGCCCTGGATGTCGCACATCTCCGCGCCCATGTAGCCGGTGGGCAGGATGTCCGAAAGGAAGAGCACCTGCTCGTCGGTGAAGCCGTTGTCGATCTTGAGCGGCCCCACATCGGCGAACGGCACGCGCGCGTACTCGGCCTGCCCCCCCGCGTACCCGCCGGTCAGGCGCGAGTAGCCGAAGAACCCGCACAGGGGGTGGCCGACGATCGACTCGGAGACCTGCGGAATCGGGTTCGAGTTCTCGCAGCACGAGTACGCCTCGGCCCGGCAGGCATTGCACACCCCGCAGGAGATCGTGAAGGGGACGACGACGCGGTCGCCGACCCTGAGGTTCTTGACCGCGCGCCCTACCTCCACCACCTCGCCCATGAACTCGTGGCCGAGGATGTCGCCCTTTTCCATCGTCGGCATGAAGCCGTTGTAGAGGTGGAGATCCGACCCGCAGATGGCGGTGCTCGTGATCTTCACGATGCAGTCGCGCTGGTTGAGGATCTGGGGCTCGGGGACCTCGCGGACTTCGACGTTTTGCGTGCCCATCCAGCAGTTCGCCTTCATATCGTCCTCCTGTAGGCTGCGTGCGCCGCGGCCCGGCGGCCGGCGGCTGCCCCGTTGCCCGCCGCGCGAGGGCGGCGGGCAACGGAGCCCATCGCGAGACGGGTCAGGCGCGCGGCTACGCGCGCGTGGGACGAGGCTCGCCGGGCGGGGTGCTCGAGGCGCGGTCCCGATTGCTCGTCGCGGCCGCCGCATCGGCGGAGCGTTCGGCGAGGATCGACTCCTCGCGGTCCTCCCGCGGAGGAAGCGGGGCGTCGGATGGCTGGGCGGGGTGCAGCCCGCCGGCGATCGACGCGTCCGAGTACAGGACCTCCCCGATCTCCAGCACCTGCTTGAAGCGGCGCAGATCGCCATCCACCTGCTGGTTCGGCTCCTCGCCGAACAGCTTCGCGACGAGGGCGCCGAGCTTGCCCGCGGGCGGGTCGTAGCGCAGGTCCACGTGGATCTCGGTGCCGCGCCCCCCGGGCGCCGGGACGAAGCGCACCTCCCCCGCGTTGGACACGTCAGCGCCCTCCACGGACCGCCAGGCGATCAGCTCGTTCGGCCGGTCCTCCGTGGTCTCCGCGTCCCACTCCACGCTCGTTCCGGCCGGGGCCTTCGCCTTCCAGTGCGACCGCCCCGCGCCGGTCACCTGCACCGACTCCAGGTGGTGCATGAAGCGCGGCAGGTTCTCGAAGTTCCGCCAGAACCCGTAGACCTCGTCAGCAGGCCGGTTCACGGTGATGCTCTTTCGAACCCGGATGCCCTGCTGCTTCCCATCAGCCGCCGTCGTCATTGGGTCCTCCGCGTATTGGTAAGGCGCCGGGCGCAGTACACGTCTAGCGCGGTGATCCCGAGCAGCGCGGCCAGCGTGGCCGCTGCCCTCGGACGGGCATTGTCGTTAACCGTGCGGCGTGGCCCGCCGCATTTACCGCGCCCGCCACGCCTGCCGCGCCGCGTAGCCGACCGTCGCGGCCGCGACCCCGCCGGCAACGAGCCGCTGCCAAGACCGGTCGCCCGGCGCGCCCGACGCGGTCGGGACGGCGCGGCCGGCGCCCCGGGCGAAGTGCTCGACGATGGCCTTGTCGAAGGCGTGGAGGTCCTGGGGGCCGCGGCCGGACACCCAGTTGCCGTCGCGCACGACCTCGGAGTCCACCCACTCCCCGCCCGCGTTGCGCACGTCGTCCTTGATCCCGGGCCACGACGTGAGGCGCCGCCCGCGGACGAGCCCCGCCGAAACGAGCACCCACGGGCCGTGGCAGATCGTCGAGATCGGCTTGCGCTCAGCCTCGAACGCACGCACGAAATCGAGCGCTTCCTTGCTCTGCCGCACGAAGTCCGGGTTGATGAACCCGCCGGGGATGTGCAGGCCGTCGTACGCGTCGGGGTCGGCGGTGAACACCGTCCGGTCGACGCGGATCTTCTTGCCCGGGTAGAGCAGGTTCATGCCCCGGATCGATCCCGGGCGGAGCGACACGATCTCGACCCGGGCCCCGTGCTTCTCGAGCGCTTTTACCGGCCGCGTCACCTCGACCTGCTCGAAGCCATCCGCCGCGAGCACGGCGATGCGCACCCCATCCGGCTCCTGGCTGTCGAACATGTTTCCCTCCTGATGCCGATTGTCGTGCCGGGCCGCGTCTGGTCCGCAGGCGCACGGAGCGCCTATCCGGACCGTGCGGTGCTCACGGAGTGAACACCGCCCGCACGCACCCGTCTTCCTTGTGCTTGAACATCCGGTACCCCGTGGGCGCGTCCTCGAGCTGGAAGCGGTGGGTGGCGAGGAACGACGGGTCGAGCTCGCCGCGGGCCGCGTGATCCAGCAGCCGCGGCATGTACGCCTGTCCGTGCTGCTGCGCCGAGCGGAGGGTCAGCCCCTTGTTCATGATCACGCCCATCGGGAACTTGTCCGTCATGCCGTACACGCCCAGCACGGACACGACGCCGCCCTTGCGGCACGCCATGATCGCCGCGCGCAGCGCCTGCGCGCGATCCGTTTCCATTCGCAGCGCCTGCTTCAAGCGGTCGTACGCGTAGTCGACCCCCGTGCCGTGGGCCTCCATCCCCACCGCGTCGATGCACGCGTCGGGGCCGCGCCCACCCGTCATCTCCTGGAGCGCCTCGAGCACCCCGCCCATTCCGTCGAATTGCGTGTAATCAATCGTCTCCGCTCCCACATGGTCGCGCGCCATCGCCAGCCGCTCCGGGAAACGGCCGATCGCGATCACCCGGCCCGCGCCGAGCAGGTACGCGCTCTGCTGGGCCATCAGCCCAACGCCGCCGCACCCCCACACGGCGACCGTCTCACCCCCCCGCAAGCCGCAGAAGTCGGCGCCCATGTAGCCGGTGGGTGCCGCGTCCGAGAGGAACAGCACCTGCTCGTCGGGCAGTCCTTCGGGTGCCTGGAAGCAGTCGTTGTCGGCGAACGGCACGCGCACGTACTGCGCGTGTGCGCCGGCATAGCCGCCGAAGGCGTGCGTGTAGCCGTAGATCCCGGCCGTCGACGCTCCGAGCAGCGGCTCCTGCATCTCCCAGTTCGGGTTGGTGTTGTCGCACAGCGAGTACAGCCCTTCCTTGCAGTACCAGCACTGGTTGCAGACGATGAACGACGGCACCACGACGCGGTCCCCCTTCTTCACCTTCTTCACCGCGGGGCCCACCTCCTCCACCACACCCATGAACTCGTGGCCGATCACGTCCCCCGCCCGCATTGTGGGGATGTACCCGTCGATGAAGTGCAGGTCCGAGCCGCAGGTGGTGGACATCGTGACGCGCAGGATCGCGTCGTTGGGGTTGATGATCTCAGGATCGGCGACGGTGTCGACCCGCAGGTCGTTTACGCCGTGCCAGCAGAGTGCGCGCATCGGGATTCCCTCCTCTAGCGGTCCCGCCCGTCGTCCCGGGCGGCGGGTTGGCGCGTGAGCGTTGGGATCTCGCCCGTCTCCGCGAGGCTCTTGAACCGGTGCAGCGCCTTCGTCGCGAGCAGCTTCCCCGGCGCGCCGCCGAACCGCGTGGCCATGGCGCTTCCCGGCGCGACCGCCTGCGGGTCGAAGCGGAGCCAGAGCGTCACCTCGGTGCCGAGGTCATTCGGGGCAGTCCGGAGGCGCAGCGCGCCCTCGTTCGGGACGACCGCCCCGGGGAGCGACGCCCACCGCACCACCTCGCCCGGCCGGTCCTCGACGGTCTGCGTATCCCACGCCGCCTGCCGCCCGCCCGGCCCCTGCACGACCCAGTGCATCCGGTCAGGGCCGATGGACGTCACCTGGGCCGCCGCGCCGAGCACCCGCCCAACCGTCCCGGGCTCGCGCCACAGCCGGTAGAGTTCCTCCGCGGACTTCCCGATCGTGATCGACCGCTGCACCGCCACGGCCGCGCCGGCCCCGGCGCCTTCCCGGTCGTTCCTCACGCCGAGCGCCTGGTACACGACGCAGTGCCCGGTCACCCCGCGCCGCACGAGCTCGGCGCCAACGAGCCCCAGCGCCGCTCCGCCCGCTGAGCGGCGCCGCCCAATGAACCCAACGAGCAGGACGGCGCCGAGTAACGCGGAGGCAGCCCGCTCCAGCTCGGACACGTTCACCCTCTCACGCTGTGCCACGGCGCCCGGCGGCGCAGGGGCAGCGTCGCGCCCGGCAGTCATTGCCTTCGCGCGCTCCGCAGTCTCGCTTGCTGTCCCCATGATCCGTTCTCCGGTTGGGGGTGCCCACGGCGGGTAGGTCGGCTCCCGCAAGGGGGGGCAGGGCAGCATGCAAATTCCACACCGTTGCCGTCTTACAGCAGGGGGTCGGCGTGCGTGCGCGGGGCGGTGCTGGCCCGGGTACTCGGGGCCTCCGGAGGTTGCCGCCGCCCGACGGCCGAGCGCTCCCGCGGTCCGCTCCGGCGAATGTGCAGTTACTCGCCCACCGCCGTGCTGCTGGAATGCGCGACGGAATGAAACGTGCAGCCCTCGGCGGCCGCTGCGGGGCCGCGGTGGAGGCAGTGTGTTCGGCTGCCTCCGTCGAACCCGATGAGCCGCTCGGCTGCCGTTTCACGCCCGGAGCGTTGCGGACGGCCGGGATGTGCGATCAACCCAGGAGGGGCGGATGGTGACACGGGGACTGCTCGTTCGGCTGGAAGCGAAGCCGGGGAACGACGCGCGGGTGGAGGAGTTCCTCCAGTCCGCCCTGCCGCTGGTGCACCAGGAGCCGGCCACCACGGCGTGGTTCGCCGTCCGCTTCGGCCGGTCGGAGTACGGCATCATCGGCTTCTTTCCCGACGACGCGGGGCGCGATGCGCACCTGAACGGCCCCGTCGCCGCGGCGCTGATGGCCCACGCCGGCGAGCTGCTGGCGGGGCCGCCCCGCATCCAGAAGCTGGACGTGCTGGCGTCCAAGCTGCCCCCCGCACCGCCCTCGGACGTGGACCGCAAGGGCCTGCTGCTCACCTTCAAGCCGCACCAAGGCCACGAGGCGCAGGTGGAGGCGTTCCTTCGCGGGGCGCTGCCACTGGTGCAGGACGAGCCGGCCACCACCGCCTGGTTCGCCATTCACCTGGACGACGGCGAGTACGGCATTTTCGACGTCTTTCCCGACAACGGCGGGCGCCTGGCCCACCTGACGGGTCAGGTGCCGCGCGAGCTGGCCAAGCACGCGCTGTCGCTTCTGGGCGGCGTGCCCGACATGGACATGCTCAACGTGCTCGCCGAGAAGGTGGGCGATCCGCAGCCCTGAACGGGAGCGTCAACGGAACGGAGCGGGGCACCGACTGCAGCCGGTGCCCCGCTCCTCATCCTCGGATCTGCGCGTCGGCCCCGCGGACGTTCGGATCGGGACGGTCGATGCCCTGCCGACCGTCCCGCCACGGTCTGTGCTCAACCCTCCGCCGCAGGACCGAGCAGACGCACCACGATCACCACGTCGCGCCAGGCGCCGTTCAGCTTGCCGTGGCGCCGGTACGTGCCCACCTCGCAGACGCCGTGGCGGGCGCAGAGCGCGGGATGCGGTGTTCTCCGGGAAGATGCGCGACAGCACCTTCCAGAATCCCAGCGGATCAGGAGGGTATCCCCCGATACGGGATGACGGGTGCGCCGTTGAGTTTCCGTATGTTCGACCTGCTGCAGCGAGAGATGTCGCCCTACCTGCCCCAATGAGGGCGACTACATCTATCACTTCGACCTTATGGAGTATCTGCTCTCCGTTTGGCGTGAGCACCTCCAGCAGCGCGACGGGGAGCATACGAGCGCGGACCCCGGATGCTACAGCAGCCGCTATGTCGGCCGGCCCTCCCACCCGCAACAGGTCCTCACCCAACTCGCCGTGCGGGCGGAGAACTGGCTCGTGGGATCAGGACTCTTCCCGGAGGTGGCCGCGTTCAACCGCGCCCGCAAGCCAGTCGACGATATGATCGCGGGGGACCGGCGGGATTGAGCACGCGCGCTACGCGTCGTGGGCACCCCGGCGGGTGGCCGATGGACCCCATCCATTCGCCACCCGCTGGCACACCGAGCGGTGCGCGACTACCCGACATTGTTGTGATCTCTACCCGACATCGTTGTGAGCGCGTTTCTGACGCTTGCTGCTGCCGACTACCCGACATTGAAAAACGGACCCTCAGAATCGTGAGCAATCCCGTGGGTCCGACTACCCGACATCATTGTCTTGCACCAACAGAGGCACAGAGATGAATTCGTCTCTGTGCCTCTGTGCCTTTCCGGGCGTCAGGCAATGATTGCCGGCTTGGGCACCCATTCGCCAGCACGGCGGAGGAGGGAAGCCGACCGTTGCAGGTGTTGGGTTTTGCCTTTGGAATCACCCCTACCATGGTGCATCTCGACTTCGCCGACAGCCGGAAGAATGCCGAGAGACGTCTCGGCCACCCCTCAAGGTGCTGCGGCCACTTCGCACGAGTGTCTCCGCGACTGCCGCGGTTACGAAGACGCACGCCGCGCGTTGATTCCAGAGCTCCTCGGCGCCTTCCAGGCAGCGGGATAGCCCCGAGCTCTCGCGCCACTCTCGCGCCATCATGGAGGCCCGCGGCTACGCCGCCTGTAGTCTAAAGTTGAGATCTCACTCCGTCAGCGGAGCAGCCCGGCGCGGACGGATCGAGGATGCCATTCAAGCCACCCCCTGAGCCGACCGTACCAACAAAATCATCCGATTATGATTTTGCTTGACCTCGGAAGTTCACCTCCGTACTATGGGCGTGCGAACAGGTCCGGGGGGCACCGGGTCCTCCTGATCTGCCCCATACGGCACGTAGTTATGGAAACTATATGTAGCATGTCTGTTTGTTGGGCCGCGTCGTAACTGCCCATTCGCCGCCCTGTCGCTCGTTCAGAGACGATATGTTGTTGGCTCACACCAGGGTCCTCCCCTCCCTCCAGACCGCCGCACGATAATACTTCTGAGCTGGGGGTGCCTGTAGCGGCGATTTCGCTGAACCGCCGGGTGCACCCGGGTCGAACCCACCTCAAGGCTCACTCCGCACGCAAGGGATCAGAATGAGCGTACTCGTCCTAGGATCGCGTGACATTGCACGGATCGTGGAGCGCGTCGGTGTCCATACCCTCATGGATCTGATGATCGATCGCCTTCACCGCACTCTGCTCGACGCCTCAACCGGCCGCTTCGACCTGAGGGCGCGGGCGGGATTCACGCACCACAGCCCCTCGCCGGGCGTGCTGGAGTGGATGCCGGTGATGCAGGACGAGTCCCTCGCCACCATCAAGGTCGTGGCGTACAACCCCGCGAACACCGCCACCCAGCAGTTGCCGACGGTGCTCGCCACCACCAGCCTCTACGACGTGCGGACAGGAAGGCTCCTCGCCCTCGTGGACGGCGTGTTCGCGACGGCGCTGCGCACGGGCGCCGCGTCGGCGGTGGCGAGCCGGATACTCGCGCACCCCGATAGCTCGGTCCTGGGGATGGTGGGGTGTGGGATGCAGGCCGTGACGCAGGTGCACGCGCTCACCCGCGTACGGCCGATCCGGCAGGTGCTCGCCTACGACCGCGATCCCGAGGTCGCACGCACGTTCGCGGAGCGCATCGCGTTCCTGGGATTGAACGTGCGCGTCGTCTCCCGCGAGGAGCTGGAGCGCTCGGCCGACGTGCTGTGCACCGCCACCTCGGTGGATGTGGGCCACGGCCCCGTGATCGCGGGCGGGGAGCTGCGCCCCCACGTGCACGTCAATGCCGTCGGCTCCGATCTGCCCGGGAAGGTGGAGCTTCCCCTGGAGCTCCTGAGGCGCAGCAGGGTGTGCCCCGACTTCATGGCGCAGGCCGTGGTGGAGGGCGAGTGCCAGCAGCTCACCGAGTCCGAGATCGGGCCGGACCTGGTCCAGATCACCCGCCGGGCGGCGGAGGTGGCTGCGTGGCGCCACGAGCCGACGGTGTTCGACTCCACGGGGATGGCGCTGGAGGATCACGCCGCCATTCTGCTGCTGATCGAGCTTGCCAAGCAGCACGGCGCCGGGATGTGGGTAGAGCTGGAGCATCACCCCGACGATCCGCGGAACCCGTACGCCTTCGCCGCGCCCGTGGAAGAGGAGCCGCGCATCTCGATGCCGGGCGCGCGTCCCCCGCTGCGGGTGGCGCTCTGAGCGCCGCGGCTCCTCCCGCCGGACTGGTGATTGGCGGCTCCAGCGGCGTAGGGCTGAGTCTCGTGCGGATGCTGCTGGCCGACGGGCCGGTGATCGCCGCCGCCCGGCGCGACATCGCCGCGGTGCCCGGGCTGGAAGCCGTGCGGTGCGACGTGCGCGATCCCGGCTCCGTGGACGAGATGTTCCGCGCCCTCTCCGGGCGGACCCTCGCGTGGGTCGTGAACTGCGCGGCGGTCGGGTACTACGCGCCGCTGGACGACGACCATTCCGCGGCCTGGCGCGACATCGTCGGCACCAACGTGCTGGGGCTGGTGCACGTGCTCTCGGGGGTGCTCCGCTTCCAGACCGCGTGCCCCCTCTACGTGCACGTCGGGTCGATGGCGAGCCGGCGGCCCTCCCCCACGCCGGGAAACGGCGTTTACTCGGCCACCAAGGTCGCCGCCGTCTCCCTGCTGGACCACTTCCGAACCGAGCTGCGCGCGCGGGGGAGCGCCATGCGCGTGGCCCTGGTCACCCCGGGGTACATCCACGGCACCGACTTCGGCGCCAACTACTTCCGCGACACCCCCGGCCACTCTTTCGACCTGTTCGAGTCCACCCCGTCGCTGTCGCCCGGGGAGGTCGCGGAAGCCATCGCCGGCATCCTGCGGTCAGACTCGCGGATCGAGGTCATGGAGACGGTGCTCGCTCCGCGCGCGGCGGCGCGCCCGGCCGGGCAAGCATCGTCCGCGGCCCCCCTTCCGAAGCTCGGGCAATCCCAATGAAATCCATCCTCATCATCGGCCACGGATTCGCCGGGCGAAGGTACTCGCGCGCGCTCCGTTATCTGCTCGCGGAAGCTCCGGGACGGTACGCGCTCGCCGGGGTGGTGGACCGGGATCCCGCGCGCCTGGCGTCCGCGCCTTCGGGGTGCGCGCTCTTCACGGACACGGGCGAGGCGCTGGCGCGGGTGAAGCCCGACGTGGTCGTGCTGGCCGTGAACGAGGAAGCGCACTTCGAGGTGCTGGGGTCCCTGCCCGACGCGGTGGAAGCGGTGCTGAGCGAGAAGCCGCTGACGGCGACGCTCGAGGAGTCGCTGCTTCTCGCGGACTCGCTCTCGCGGCGCTTCGTGAGCGTGAACTTCGTGGAGCGGCACAGCCCGGTCCTGGCGCACTTCGACCGGTGGCGCGCAGCGAGCCCCGCGCTCCAGCCCCGGCGGGTGGAGTTCTTCTGGGGCAAGGACCGCATCGGCGACACACGCCCCACCATGGGCGTGCTCTCGGAGATCTCACACCCCCTCGACCTGGTGGACTTCATCGTGGGGTTCCAGAGCTGGACGGTACTGGAGGCCCACGGCAGCATCAGCGACTTCGCGCCCGCGTCGCCCGGGATGCTCGATTCGGTGAGCCTGCTGCTGGAAACCGACCGGTGCATGGTGATCGGGCACTCGTCGTTCGTGTGGTCCCAGCGGCATCGCCAGGTCACCGTGTTCCTCTCCGGGCCCGGCGGCGAGATGTACAAGGCGAGCTTCGAGTTCGACGTGCCGCGCTGGGATTGCGACACCCTCACGATCGACGCGGTGGGCACGCACGGCGGCCCCGCCGAGCGGGTGCTCTCGGTCTCGTGCCGCAACGACGACTTTCCCGGCGAGCTGGACCAGATCTTCAAGGTCGCCGAGTTCACCCGCAAGAGCCTGGATGCGTACGCGGGCGCGAAGGCGGGCCGGGAGCTGGCGGACTTCGCGCAGGCCCTGAAGATCCAGCGGCTGCTGGGCGACATCGGCTTCGCGCTCCACACCCGGGGGAGCGCGCACCCGGACCTGCGGTTCTCCACCGCCGTGTCGAGGCGCGCGGCGGAACCGGAATCCGTGGTCTGCCCGTGAGCCGGCCACCCCAGGCCGCCCGGTTCGCGCGCTGGTGGAAGGGGGCGCACGCACGCGCCGAGGAGCAGATCGCCGAGCTGGTGCGGATCGACACCACGACACCGCACGAGGCCAGGATGTACGGGGTGGCGGAGGAGTGGCTCGCCGAGCTGGGATTCCGCACCCGTCGCGAGCACATCCACCCGGACGTGGCCGCGCACCCGGCCCACACTCTCCACCCCGCCTCGGACCTTTCCGCCGGGCGCAGCAACCTGCGCGCGGCGCGTGCGGGCGCCACGGACGAGCCCGGAGTTCTCTTCAACTGCCACGCCGACGTCGTGCCGCCCTCGCGCGCCCACGGCCGCTCGTTCGAGCCCGAGCTCCGCGGCGGGGCCATCTACGGGCGCGGCACGGCGGACACCAAGGGGAACCTGGTGATGCTGCTGGAGGCCCTCCGCTTCCTGGACGCGGAAGGCATCGCGACCCCGCGGCCGGTGTCGATCGACGTGGTGATGGAGGAGGAGATCGGGGGGAACGGCACCCTCTCCACGATCCTCCACGGCGTGGAGGCAGCCGAGGTGGTGGTGCTGGAGCCCACGAGCCTCCAGGTGTTCAGGGGCCATCGCGGGTGCCTCACCTTTGGCGTGGACGTGGTGGGGCGCCCCGTGCACATGGGCGCGGACCAGGAGGGCGTGAGCGCGGTGCACGCGGCCATGGAGCTGATCGCGGAGCTGCGCTCGCTCGAAGCCCGCATGCTGGAGGAGGCGCGCGCGGACCCGGACTTCGCCGTGTGGCGGCGCCCGCTGCAGGTGAACGTGGGGCGCGTGCAGGGAGGCGAGTGGCCCGGCTCCGTCCCCGCCCGGTGCACCGTGGAAGGGAACATGGGCTTCCTGGCCCGCTACTCGGTGCCGGACGCCCAGCGGGTCTTCGGCGAGTGCATCGCCGGCTTCGCGGAGCGCTGGAGCGCGGTGTCGCACGAGGTTCGCTACCCCGGGCTGCGCACGGAAGGGTACATGCTCCCCGCGGATGCGCCGCTGGTGGGCGCCCTCTCCGCCGCGGTCCGGCAGAAGGGAAGCCACGGCTGGCTGGTGAGCTGCGACGCACGCCTGTACGCGCGCCTGCTGGGGCTTCCCACCGTGATCTTTGGCGCCGGGCGCCTGACCGATGCCCACGGCGACGACGAGCACGTCGCGATGGACGAGATCCGCGACGGCGCGCTCGCCCTTGCCCACTTCCTCACCGCGCCGCGGCCCGATGCCCGGACCAGCCTGGCGCCGGCTCTGAGCTCCGCCACGAAGGGTGCTCGATGACCACCTCCCGCCCCGCTCCGAACCCGGTCCGGCTGCCAGCCGAGATCGTGGACCGTGCCGCCCACCGGTGGGAAACCGACCCCGCGGTCGCCCTTCTCGCCGCCCTGGCCCTGTGGGGCGCCACCGTGGCCCGGTACCGGAGCCGCCCCACTCTGGAGGTGCGCGATGGCTCCGGGGACGCGTTCCGGATCACCCTCCCCTCCGCCGCTCTCGCGGAGGACGCGCCGCTCCGGGACGTGCTCGCGGCACTCCAGGGAGCGCGGGAGCCGCGGCAGACGGACGCCGCGCCGCCGGACGGGGGGCTGGAGCTACGGCTGAGCTGGCTCATGCCGGAGAGTGGCGCGGTGCCGGAGGGCGCGCTGGAGCTTCTCGTCACGCGGGAGGGGGCGGACTACCGCCTGGAAATGCGCGGGCGCGCACCGTCGCTCAACGAAACTCCCCTCGTGAGCCGGGCCGCCGAGCGCATCGCGGGTGCCGTGGCGGCCCTGGCCGGCGGCGCCGAGAGCGCCGCCGAGCTGCGCTGGATCGACGCCGACGAGGAAACGCGGCTGCGGAGCATGGAAGAGGGCGCCGTGCAGCCCGTGGAGCGGCTGTGCGTGCACGAGTACTTCGCGCGGAGCGCGCGCCGGCACCCCGGTGCCACGGCCATCGTCCATGGCACCCGCCGTGTCACCTACGCGGAGCTGGACGAAGCGGCCGGCCGCATGGCGTCGCACCTGCGCGCGGCCGGAGTGGAGACCGGCACCCGCGTGGCGCTGCTGCTGAGCCGCTCGCCGGAGATGCTGATCGCGCTGCTTGGCGTGCTGAAGGCGGGCGGCGTGTACGTGCCGCTCGATCCCGCCTTCCCCATCGCGCGCCTGCGTATGATCCTGGAGGATTGCGTCCCGCCCGTGCTCGTGACGCAGAGCTCGCTGGAGCACCTGGCGGAAGGGTACGCCGGGCTGCGGGTGGTGCTGGACCGCGACCACGCGGAAATCGCCGCGGCGGCCGCGGCGGAGGGCGCCGGGGCCGCGGATCAGTTCGACGGCGACATCTACGTGATCTACACCTCGGGGTCCACCGGCCGGCCCAAGGGGATCGTCCAGACCCACGCGGCCATCGCCAACCTCCTGCAGTGGCACGAGAGCGGGCCCGCCATCGCGCATTCCGGCGTGGTGCTGCAGTTCTCGTCGCTGTGCTTCGACGTGCACCTCCAGGAGATCTTCCCCACGCTGGCGGCGGGGGGCACCGTCTGCATGCTGGACGAGGCGGACCGGATGGACCCCGACCGCCTGCTGGAGGTTATGCGGCGGTCGGGAGTGACCGCCGCGTTCCTCTCGGTGTCCACGCTCACCCGGCTGCTGGGGGAGGAGCGGCTGCGCGCCCTTCCGCCCACGCTGCGGGACGTGATCACGGCGGGCGAACAGCTCCACGTACACGACGCCCTGCGCGAGTTTCTCGCGGCGCGTCCGGAGCTGCGCCTCCACAACCACTACGGCGTGTCCGAATCGCACGTGGTAACCGCGCTGGAGATGGGAGCCGCTCTGGGCCCGGTGCCGCGGCGCCCGAGCGTGGGGCGGCCCATCCGCAACACGCGCATCCAGATCCTCGACTCGGCCGGGGGGCGGGTGCCCATCGGGGTAGTGGGCGAGGTGTGGATCGCGGGGGTGTGCCTGGCGCGCGAGTACCTGAACAACGAGGAGAAGACGAGGGAGCGCTTCCACGTACGCGATGGCGCGCGGTGGTATCGCACGGGCGACCTGGCGCTCTGGCTCGTGACGGGCGAGATCGAGTTCCTGGGGCGGACCGACGACCAGGTGAAGATCGGCGGGCACCTGGTGGAGCCCGGCGACGTGGAGGCGGCGCTTCGCACGGTGCGGGGGGTCGCCGAGTGCGCGGTGATCGCCGTTCCGGGCGCCGACGCCGTGCTGGAGCTGGCCGCGTGGTGCGTGCTGAACGACGGGGCCACGCTCCGCGCGGTGCGCCAGGCACTCGCGGAGCGCGTCCCCCGCTTCATGCTCCCCCTGCATTGGGCGGAGCGGCCGGCGCTTCCCACCGGCCCCACGGGGAAGGTGGACCGCCGGGCCCTCGCCGCGTCCATGCGGCCCACGGCTTCCAGGTCCGCGGAGGCCGGACCCGCCGCGTCCCTGGAAGAACGCGTCATGGCATCGGTGCGCCGCGTGCTGCGCGCGGAGAGCCCGGGAGCGGAGGACAACTTCTTCGACCTGGGCGCCGACTCGCTGCGGCTGGTGGCGCTCGCCGACGACCTGGCGCGCACGCTGGAGCGGCCCGTCTCCGCGCTGGATCTCTTCCAGCACACGTCGGCCAGGCGCCTGGCGGCCCACCTGGGCGGCGACCGCGCCGCACCCGCGACCCGGGCCGCGCCGGCGCCGAGCGCGGGGGGAGAGGGGGCTCCCATCGCCATCGTGGGGATGGCGGGCCGCTTTCCCGGTGCCGGCTCCGTGGCGGAGCTCTGGCGGCGGCTCCTTGCCGGCGAAGAGTGCCTGAGCGAGCTCGCCGAGGCCGAGCGCGAGCGTTCTCCGCTGGTTCCGCGGGATAGCCCGTCGGGAGAGCGGGTTACGAAGATCGGTCCGGTGGAGGACGCGGAATCGTTCGACGCCTCGTTCTTCGGCTACTCGGAGCTGGAGGCGGCCTGGACGGACCCGCAGCACCGCGTGTTCCTGGAGTGCGCGTGGGAGGCACTGGAAGACGCCGGGCTCGCCCCCGGTGACCCGTCGCACTCGGTGGGGGTGTTCGCGGGGGCGGCGGGCAACACCTACATCGCGCACGTGGCCCCGCACGTGGGAACGATGGTGGACTACCTGCGCGCGCTGATCGCCAACGACGCGGACTTCCTGGCGACGCGCGCCTCGTACAAGCTGGGCCTGCGCGGCCCGGGCCTGACGGTGCAGACGGGGTGCTCCACCTCGCTGGTGGCGGTGCACCTGGCCTGCCGCGCCCTGCGCAACGGCGACTGCACGGCCGCGCTGGCGGGGGGGGTGTCCATCGTGGTGCCGCAGCGCTCCGGGCACTTCTGCGAGGACGGGCTGATCTACTCCCCCGACGGTTCCACACGCCCGTTCGACGCGGACGCGCGGGGAACCAACACCACCAACGGCGCCGCGCTGGTGGTGCTGAAGCCGCTGGACGCGGCGCTCCGGGACCGGGACCGCGTGTACGCGGTGATCCGGGGGAGCGCGATCAACAACGACGGCGACCGCAAGGTGGGCTACTCGGCGCCGAGCCACGACGGGCAGGCGGAGGTGATCTCCGCCGCGCTGCGCGACGCGGGGATCGGCGCGGACGAGATCGACTTCGTGGAGGCACACGGAACGGCCACGCCGCTGGGCGATCCCATCGAGGTGGGGGCGCTCGCTTCGGTGTACGGGCGGGCGTCGGACGAGCGGGGGTGGTGCGCCCTGGGGTCGGTGAAGGGGAACGTGGGGCACATGAACCGCGCGGCCGGGGTCGCGGGGCTCATCCGCGCGGCGCTTTCCCTCCACCACCGCCTGCTCCCGCCCACGATGCACTTCAACGCGCCCAACCCCGCGCTGCGGCTGGGAGAAACGCCCTTCTACGTTCCCACGGAGGTGGAGCGCCTGGAGCCGCGCGCGCGGCGCCTGCGCGGGGCGGTGAGCTCCTTCGGCATCGGCGGCACCAACGCGCACATGATCCTGGAGGAGTATCCACAGGCCGCGCTTCCAGGGGATGCGGACGGCCCGTTTCTCCTCACCCTCTCCGCGCACAGCCGCGCGGCGCTCGGGGAGAGCGCCCGCCGCCTGGCGCGATCGGGCGTGGCCGACCCGGCCATCCGCCTGGCCGACGCGGCGCTCACGCTGAACACCGGGCGCAAGCATCTGGAGCACCGGGCGTTCGTGGTGGGGGCGGACCGCCGGGAGCTCGCCGACGGGCTCGCGGAGATCGCGGATCGCGCGGGCGTGGTCGAGCCCGCGCCCGCGGACAACGCGGTGGGCTTCCTCTTTCCGGGCCAGGGCGCGCAGGCGGTGGGGTGCGGGGCGGAGATGTACGGGAGGTTCCGCGCTTTCCGCGACGCCATCGATGAAGGGATCGAGGAAGCGGCCCGGCACGTACGCCTGGACCTGCGCCGCGCGATGTTCGCCGTCCCGGGCAGCTCGGCGGCGGAGGAGCTGCTGCGCTCGAGCCTGGGCGCGCAGCTCTCCATCGTGATCCTGGAGCGCGCGCTTGCCGTGCAGTTGATGGACTGGGGCATCCGGCCGCGTGCGCTGATGGGGCACAGCACGGGCGAGTATGCCGCCGCATGCGTGGCGGGTGCCCTCACGCTCCCCGACTGCGTGCGCCTGGTCGCCGCGCGCGCACGCCTGATGGACGAGGTGGCGCCGCGCGGCGCCATGCTGAGCGCGCTCCTGGAACGGGACGAGGCGCAGGCCTGGGTGGCGGACGGCGTGTACCTCGCCGCGTTCAACAGCCGCGGGCACCACGTTTTCGCGGGCACCGCGGCGGATGTCGCCGCACTGGAGGCGCGCTTCGCGGCACAGGGAGTGTCGTACCGCAGGCTGGAGAACCACAACCCCAACCACTGCGCGCTCCTGGAGCCGATGGCCGCGCCCTTCCGCGAGATCGCCGAAGGGGTCCATGGCGGCCAGCCCACCCTGCCATACGTGTCGAACCTGACGGGCGGCTGGGCGCTTGCACCCGACGCGGCGTACTGGACCGCGCACCTCACCCACCCCGTGCGGTTCGCCGAGGGGCTGGACCTCATGGCCCAGGCAGGGTGCGGCGTGTTCGTGGAGGTCGGTCCCCGGCGCGGCCTCACCAGCCTAGCCGGCTTCCACTTCTCCGGGCGGAGCGGAATCGTCGCCCTCCCCACACTGCCGCGCGAAGATCTCACGCCCGAGATCGATGGCGTGCTGCGGGCGGTGGGGGGAGTGTGGCGGCACCGGGCGGATGTGGACCTGAATCGCTTCCATCGGGATCAGCCCGCGCGCCGGGTCTCGCTCCCGTCGTACCCGTTCGAGCGGCGCCGCTACTGGATCGATGCCCCCTCGTCGGCGGGTTCTCCGGCGTCCACGGCTGGCGAGGGTGTACGGGCCCGCATCGCCGACCCGGCCGAGTGGCTGTTCGACGAGCGCTGGGAGCGCGTGCGCCCCCTGATCGGCTTCCGCGCGGGCGACCTCGCCACGGGGGAGCGCTGGCTCGTGGTGGGACGTCACGACGGAGTAGCCGGCGAGGTGGCGCGGGCGATCCGGGAAGAAGGCGACGAGGTGGTTCTGCTGGAAACGCCGGGGCAGGGAGGAGCCGCCGCGCCAGACGGGATGGTGGACGCGAACTACGCCGCCACGCGCGTGATCTTCTGCCATACGGAGAGCGGAAGTCCGGCCGAGCAGCCGCTGGCCGCCGCCGCCTCGGTCGTGCGCGATCTTCGCGCGGCGATGGCCGCTTCGCCGCGGATGTGGGTGGTGACCCGCCGGGGTATCGCCACCACGCACGCGGAGGAGGTGGACCCGGCCGCCGCGACGCTCGCGGCCTTTGCCCGCGTCGCGCCGCAGGAGGACCCCACGGTGGAGTGCGTGCACGTGGACCTGGACCCCACCCTGGGCGTCGCCGCCCTCCTGGCCGAGCTCGCGCACGGCGACGGGGAAGAGCGCGTGGCGCTCCGCGGCGCCGACCGGCTCGTCCCGCGCTTCGCCCCGTGCGGCCTCGCCCTGCCGAGCGGAAGCGCTTTCCGACGCGGGGGCTGCTACCTGGTCACGGGCGGGCTGGGCGCGGTGGGCTTCGAGGTGGCGCGGCATCTCGCGCGGGATCTCGCCTGCCGCGTCATCCTGGTGGGCCGTTCCTCGCTGGCTGACGCAGGTGCCGGGGTGCGGGAGGCGCGGCTCCGCACGTTGAGGGAGCTGGGCGCGGGCGTCCACTACGCCGCGGCCGACGTGTGCGACCCCGCCGCGCTGCGCGCAGCGCTCGCCGCCGGGGAGAGCGAGCTCGGCCCCATCGACGGAGTGATCCACGCGGCCGCCGACATCGCCGGCGACCGGTTCCTCGCCTTCCTCCCGGAGCTGTCCGCCGAAGCGATCCGCCGCCAGCTCGCTCCCAAGACCGAGGGGCTGCGCGCGCTCCACGAGGTGCTGCACGGGCGCGCGCTCGGGGTGCGAATCGTTTTCTCGTCCGTGGCCACGGCGCTGGGCGGCCTGGGCTACGCCGCGTACATGGCCGCGAACCTGGCATGCGACGCCATCGCCGGCACACTGGGCGCGGGTACGGGCGAGGAGTGGATCTCGGTGAACTGGGACGTCTGGGCGACCCGCCACGATCGCGGGGCAGAGGAGGGCCGCATCCAGCTCGGCTCCAGCGTAGGCGACCTGGCGATGCCCATTGCCGACGCGCTGGCGCTGCTGGATCACATCCCGCTGCTGCCGCGCCGCAGGGTGCTCGTTTCCACCCGCGACCTCGCGGAGCGCTACCGGCATACCCGGCGGCTGGACGCGGACGCTCCGTCCACGCCGCCGGCCGGCGGCGGGGGGGAGATCCCGGCCGCGGATCCCCACGACTCTCCGGTGGTCCGCGCCGCGCGCCAGGCGTGGCGGAAGGTGCTCCGGGTGGACGAGATCAGGGCGGACCACGCGTTCCATGATCTCGGCGGTGACTCGCTGTCCGCGATCAAGGTGGCGCTGGAGGTGACGCGCGAGCTGGGGGTGCGCGTATCCGCCTCGGACATGCTGCGCGCCCAGGACTTCGGGAGCTTCTGCGAGCGGGTGCGGCAGCTTGGCGAGGCCGCGGCACCGCCCGAAGTGCTCGGCCCCGCACGCATGGAGGAGTCGTACCCGGTGTCGGCGCTCCAGCTTCGCTGGCTGCGCATGGAGCGTCACGGCTTCGGCTACCTGGACATGCCCGTACTGCTGCGCGGCGCGGTTAGCCCGGAGCTGCTGGAGCGCGCGCTGCGGCAGGTGGTGGCTCGCCACCAGGTCCTCAACAGCGTGTACCGCGCGGACGGCGACGACGCGCGGATGGTTCCCGTGGCCGGTTGGCAGCCGGACCTCGCGGTGGAGGACCTGCGGAGCGCGGGCGAGGAGGAGGCGCGCTCGTACCTGTCGACCGCGGCGGAGCGGATGCAGAGCGTGCGCTTCGACCTCGCGCGGGAGGTGCCGCTCCGCGCCAACCTGATCCTCCTCCCGGGCGACCGGAGCGTGCTGCACGTCCGAATCCATCACGTCGCGTTCGACGGCTGGTCCTCCACGCTCTTCATGCGGGACCTGGACGCCGCGTACGCGGGTGGCGAGGCCGGGCCGCCCGCTCCCCAGTACGCGGAGTTCGCCGCGTGGCAGCGCAACTACCTGCAGGGCACCGGCGTGGAAGCGCAGCGGGATTACTGGCGGCGCGTATTTGAAGGTGCGCCCCCGCCCACGCGGCTTCCACCCGGTCTGGGAGACGGCGGCGCCTCGCTGCGGGGCGCGCGCTTTTCCGTGCCCGTGGGCGCGGAGCTGGAACGGCTGCTCACCCAGCGGGCGCGCGAGCGCGGCATCACTAGGTTCGTCTATCTGGTCGCCGCGTTCTCCCTTCTCCTCGAGCACCTCACCGGCAAGGCCGACCTGGTGTTCGGAACGACCGCCGCGGGGCGCAACGTTCCCGGCACCGAGGAGATGATGGGCGTTTTCGTGAACCCGCTCCCCCTGCGGGTGCGTGCCGACGAGGACGCGGACCGGCTGCTGCAGCAGGTGCATCACTCGCTCGCCGGGTTCCACGAGCACCAGAGCTACGTGCTGGCCGACCTGATCCGGCATGTAGAGCCATTCGTGGGAACGGACATCAACGAGTGTTTCCACGCCTACATCCTTCTTCAGAACTATCCCAAGCCTTCCGGGTTCCTGGGCCTCGCCTATGAAGTAGCGGAGGTGGACGGCGAGGTGACGGACCCCTGGCTGCGACCGTTCGCGGACGACGAGACCACGCTGATGCGCGAGATGGAGCTGATCGTGGACGAGCAGCCCAGCGGGATGTCGCTCCACTTCTGGTACCGCAAGGCGCTCTTCTCCCGGCTGGACGCATGCGCCTGGGCCGAGCGGTACCTGGAGATACTGCAGGGCCTCCTCGCCGCTTCGCCGGACGGCCTAGAGGCGCCGCTCACGGAATTGGAGGTGGCGGCGATCCTGTGAGCCGCGTCCAGGACGCGAGCCGGGCGGATCGCTCGCTCCGCGACCCGGGGGTGACGCCGGTGCGGCCTGGGGCCGGCGTGGGGAGCAGGCCCTCACCGGGCGGGAACGACCCCGGGCTGAGCCTGGCCATGCTCCAAACTCCTCATCAGACCGAACGCAGGACCGGCGTTTCCCTTTTCCTCCCGGAGGCACGATGGGTGTTCTGCTCGAAAGCCGCGGTGAGCCGTCGATGGCCGAAGTGGAGGCGTTCCGCCGCGACGGCGTGGTCGCGCTGAGTGGCGTGCTGACCCCCGATCAGGTGGATGGGCTCCGCGACGCGATCGAGCGGGTGATCGCGACGGCTCCCGACGATCCGCGGCGGAACGGGTTCTTCACCCGCTCCATGCTCACGGAGAGCGTGGAGGAGATCCGCGACCTGTGCATGCGCTCCCCCGCTCCCGGCATCCTCTCGCGCCTGCTGGGGGAGCCACGTATCTATCTGTACGAAGACACCGTCATGGTGAAGGAGCCGCTTTCCCCGCGCGAGACCCCCTGGCACCAGGACCGGCCCTACTATCCGGCGGGGATCGGCGAGGTCGGGACGATCTGGTTCGCGCTGGACGTGGTGACCCGCGAATCGGGCGCGGTGCGATACGTGCGCGGCTCGCACCGTACGGGCGAGCGCTACACGCAGCCGCCCACCTTCCAGACCGTGTCGCCGGACATGCCGGACTTCGACGCGCACCCGGAGCGCTTCGAGATCGTGTCGTTCGATCTGGAGCCCGGGGACTGCCTGGTGCACCACGGGATGACCGTGCACGGCGCGGGCGGCAACCGGTCGGCGACGCTGCGGCGCCGGGCGGTGGCCATCAGCTACTGCTCGGCACAGGGCGACGGCGCCTACCCACAGGTGTGGCCGAATCAGGGCTGACGCGGGCGGAAGCGGGTGGCGAAGTTGCGGCAGCCATCGGTGGCTCCTATGCTTGGCGCGCCGGCGGTACGAATCCACGACGAATGGAGACAGCGCAGTGAGCAAGAGCACAGAAAAGGCTCCTCGGAAGACCGCGATTCAGCCCACGCGGACCGAAGATTATCCCCAATGGTACCAGTCCGTGGTCCGCGATGCGGATGTGGCGGAGATGTCGCACGTGCGCGGCTGCATGGTGATCAAGCCGTGGGGGTACGGCATCTGGGAGACCCTGCAGAAGACGCTCGACGTGCGGATCAAGGCGGCGGGCGCGCGGAACGCGTACTTCCCGCTGTTCATCCCGCTGTCGTACATCGAGCGCGAAGCCAAGCACGTAGAAGGATTCGCCAAGGAGATGGCGGTGGTCACCCACCACCGGCTCGAGCTTCGCGATGGCCGGCTGGTGCCCACGGGCGAGCTCACCGAGCCGCTCGTGGTGCGCCCCACCTCCGAGACCATCATCGGCGAGTCGTTCTCGTCCTGGATCCAGTCGTACCGCGACCTCCCGTTGCGCATCAACCAGTGGGGGAACGCGGTACGGTGGGAGCTACGCCCGCGCGTGCTGCTGCGCACCACCGAGTTCCTGTGGCAGGAGGGGCACACCGCCCACGCCACCGAGGAGGAGGCGATGGACGACACGCGGAAGATGCTGGAAGTCTACCGCACCGTCGTGGAGGACTTCCTGGCGATCCCCGTGGTGCGCGGCGAGAAGACGCCCGGAGAGCGCTTCCCCGGCGCCGACCGTACCTTCACCATCGAAGCGATGATGCAGGACGCCCGCGCCCTGCAGGCGGGTACCTCGCACTACCTGGGGCAGAACTTCTCCACCGCATTCGGGATCCGGTTCCTCGACGCGACCGGCACCGAGACGCACGCGTACACCACGTCGTGGGGCGTGTCCACCCGCCTGATCGGCGCCCTGGTGATGACGCACGGCGACGACAACGGCCTGCGTGTGCCGCCGCGCATCGCTCCGTACCAGGTGGTCATCGTGCCGATGCTCCGCAAGGACGGCTCGGAGGAGGTCCTCGCGTACGCACGCTCGGTGGCCGAGGCCCTGCGCGAGAAGACGTTCGCCGGCGGGCAGCCGGTGGAGGTGTTCGTGGACGACTCGCTCCACGATGCGCGGAACAAGAAGTGGAAGTGGGTGAAGAGCGGGGTTCCGGTGGTGCTGGAGCTCGGCCCGCGCGACGCAACGGAGGAGAACGTCTCGTACCTGCCCCGCCACATGGCGCCGGACCAGTACCAGCGCTGCGCGCGCTCGGAGTTCGTCGAAAAGATCGGCTCGCTCCTCGACGAGATCCAGCAGACGTACTTTGACGAGGCGCGTGCCACTCTCCAGTCGCGGGTGCGCCGCGACGTGACCACCTTCGACGAGTTCAGCTCGCACTTCACCACCGAGGAGTCGGACAAGGATTTCGCGACCCAGCCGGGGTGGGTGATCGGCAAATGGTGCGAAGCCGACACCTGCGAGGAGCGGATCAAGGAGCTGTCGGTGACCATCCGGTGCATTCCGTTCGAGCAGAGCGGAACGGAGGGCAACTGCGTGGTCTGTGGCAAGCCCAGCTCCGTGGACGTGGTGTACGCCCGCTCGTACTGAGCGCTTCCCCCCGCGCACGTCCGCCCGGGCCGTCCCAGGATCTCGGCGCCGTAACCGCGAAGGCTGCCCCCGCCGCACCGCCGTCTACTACCGGACGGCGGTGCGGCTGTTCTTTGGGGGTTGGAGGGATACGGGGTATCGAGCGGCGCTATGCTCAGCAACCGTGTTGATGACCCCGGCTGAGCGCCGGAGGGGCAGCAGATTCTTACGAAGTTTGCATCAGGCACCCTCTCCCAGCCCCGCCAACCAGTCCGTCAGCGTTTCGGCCAGCTCGACGCGCAGCTCCGAGAACACATGGTCCGAATCGAGCACGACCGACGTCAGCGACGTGGCACCCGCCGACCGCAGGGCCGCTTCCAGCGGTAGATGATGGGTCGCGGGCTCCGCGATCGCATCGCGCGACGCGCCCACCAGGAGCAGCCTTTTCGTAGAGAGCGTACCCGCCAGCGTAGTCAGATCCCACGCGGAGCCCCGTGCGGATGCTTCGCGCGCCAGCTCCAGGCCCGATGTGCCCGCGACCACGGCCGCGCCATCCGCCCAGAAGGCGGCCGCACGAGCCACACCGTCGTCACCGCCTACGGATGCGCTGAACGCGCCGAGGTTGAACCCCGCGATCGCCGCGGCACCGAGCACGCCATCCACCGACGCCGCCAGGTGCAGCGCGGCGAACCCGCCGATGCTGTGCCCCGCCACGGCGGCCGCATCTGGGCGGACTCGGAAACGGGCCCGGGTCTCGTTGGAGCCGATCCACCGGAACGCCGCGGTCGCGTCTTCGATCGCGTTCGCCCACGAGAAGGAGCCGGGCGAGCCCCACGTACCTCGATAGTGTGGGAGGAGAATGTTCCACCCGTGCCGCCGCGCGGCGTGCGCGAGATCGAAGTTCAGCTCCGTGCCCGGGAAGCCGTGCAGCAGAAGGAGCGTGGGATGCGGCCCGGCCCCGGCCGCCGTGAACATCCGCGCGTACACATCCTCTCCCCCGCTCGCGTAGCGAACCAGCGCCAACGATGCAGGCCATGCCGCGCCACTCGCCTGATCCTCCGCCGGGTGCCGGGATCGCCGTTCGTCCATGGAAGTTCTCCTCTGTGTCTCTGTGACTCTGTGTGAGCCCCCGTCGTTCAGCGCAACGTGCCGAGCTGGGCGCGCAGCTCCGCGACCTCCGCCCCCAGCGCCTCCACCCTCCGCTCCAGCGCCGCGATCCGGTCGTCCTCCACTTCCGCCGGCGCGGGCACATCCTGCGGCTCACCGCCCAGCAGGTGCGCATAGCGGACCTCTTTCTGCCCCGCGCGGCGGGGGAGCCGGGCCACGAGCGGACCGGGCTCCCGCGCCACGAGGGAGTCCAGCACCCCCTCCAGGGCGGCGAGGTCGGCGAACGGCTCCGCGCGCGCGGTGCGCGCGAACAGCTCGCCCGGCGTCTGCGGCCCGCGGAGCATGAGCACGCCCAGCACCGCCAGCGCCTGACCGCCCAGCTCCATCTCCTCCCGCAGCAGGTGCTCGTACTTGGTCACCCGCGAGCCCGCCGGCTGGATCTGCCGCAACAGCCCGCGCCGGCGGAGCGCGACCGTCGCGGGGATCACCGCATCCTCGCCGAGCCGCATGATGGGATCGCGGCTGGTCGTCTGGTTGCACGCCGCGAGCAGCGCGTTCAGGGATAGCGGGTAGTTGTCCGGCGTGGTGGCCTCCTTCTCCAGGAGGGAGCCGAGAACGCGCACTTCGATGTCGGTGAGCGGTGGGTGCACGGTCGGTCTCCTGTAATGGGGGGGCGGGTTGCGCTGCCGGCGAACTGCGCGGATCGTGCCCGGCCCTGGGCGGAACAACGGCAGGGCTCACGCAGAGGCAAAGAGACACAGAGGGGAGTTCAGCGCATGCTGGAGCGCTGTTTGCTCCAGCGGAGGCGTATGATCAGCTACGGGAAGATCCTGGTGGTCACCGCGGCGGTGTGCGCCGCGTGCGGCATCCCGCGGGACCCGGAGGGGACGCTCGCGCGCGTGCGGGGCGGCGTCGTGCGCGTGGGCGTGGTGCACAACCCGCCCTGGGCGGCGCTCGATGCGTCCGGCGAGGCGGCGGGGGTGGAGCCGGGGCTGGTGCGCGAGCTGGCGGCGGAGCTCGGCGCGCGCGTGGAGTGGGTGCCGGGGGGAGAGTCCGAGCTGCTGGCCGCGCTGGAGCACCGCGGGCTCGACCTGGTGATCGGCGGCCTCTCCGCCGTCAGCCCCTGGAGCCCGAAGCTGGGCCTGTCGCGGCCGTACTACGCGGACACGCTCGCCGTGGCGGGAGTGCCCGCCGGGCGCTCGTTGCGGGGGGTGCGTGTGGGCGTGGAGCCGGGCAGGGCGGGCGCGGCCGAGCTCGAGGCGCGCGGCGCGGTGCCGGTGCCCGTGGCGGACCTCGGCGCGTTCGCGGGGCCCGTCGCCGCGCCGGTGTGGCGCCTGGAGCGGCTCGGGCTCGGCGCGGCGGGGGAAGTGCTGGCCCAGGAGCAGCGTGTCTTCGCGGTGCCGCCGGGGGAGAACGGGTGGCTCACGCGCGTGGAGCGCTTCCTCCACGCGCGGCGGAGCTCCATCCCCGCCATGCCGCGGAGGGAGAGCCGATGAGGGCGCGCGGGACGCACGAGCTTCCCGACGAGCGGGAGCGGGACCGCCGCCGCGCCATCCGGCTCGAGTGGGCCACGATCGCGGCGATGCTTTCCGTGATCGCGGCGCTGTACTTCGCGCTCGGCTCGTCGCAGGCGATGAAGACGGCGTGGGTGGAGGACATCCTCAGCCTGGTGCCGCCGCTGGCCTTCCTGATCGCGTCGCGCTACTCGGGCCGGCCTCCCACCGGCCGCTTTCCGTACGGCTTCCACCGCACCGTCGCCATCGCCTTCCTGTGCGCCTCCGTGGCGCTGGCGGGCTTCGGCGTGCTGCTGCTGTACGACGCGGTGCTCAAGCTGATCCTGCGCGAGCATCCCAGCGTGGGCACCGTGGTGGTGTTCGGGCAGCAGGTGTGGATGGGGTGGCTGATGATCGCGGCGCTGGTCTACAGCGTGATCCCGCCCATCATCCTGGGGCGGATGAAGCTTCCGCTCGCCGAGCGCCTTCACGACAAGGCGCTTCACGCGGACGCGGCCATGAACCGGGCCGACTGGCTGACCGGCCTCGCCGCGGCGGTGGGGATCGTGGGGATCGGGGTAGGGTGGTGGTGGGCCGATGCGGCGGCCGCCGCGCTCATCTCGCTGGACATCCTGCGCGACGGGTGGAAGAACCTGTCGCAGAGCGTGCGCGACCTCATGGACGAGCGCCCCACGCGCGTCGGCAGCCGCGAGCCGGACCCGCTCAGCGAGTGCGTGCTTGCCGCGCTGCGCGCCATGGACTGGGTGGAGGAGGCGGACCTGCGGCTGCGCGAAGAGGGGCACGTGCTCACCGGCGAGGCGTTCGTCGTGCCCCGCGGCGACGAAGGGCTCACCGAGCGGCTCGCGCAGGCCGCGCACGAGGTCCACGCGCTCGACTGGCGGCTGTACGACGTGTCCATCGTGCCCGTGCGATCGCTGGGCGGAGAGTAGAAGAGGGGGCTCACACAGAGGCACGGAGACACAGAGAGAAGAATTCGTTTGCGGGCGCACCCGGGGGACATTATCGTTGCGCCGAGGTCCCACCGCTGGAAGCATCCCCGAGCAACCCCACGCGATGAAGCCCACCACGGCCCCGGAAGACCAGGGCTCCTCAGCAGGCGCGAAAAAGCCACGCCCGGACGGAGCGCCGCCACGGGGGCGGCGCTATCTGCGCGCGCTTGGGCGCGGGGTGCGCAGGGTGGCGCGCGGGATCGGGTGGGCGGTGTTCCTGGTGGTGCTGCTGACGATGGGGACGACCATCTACGGCCTCGCGCGCACGCCGGTGATCGGGGCGGTGTCGGGGCCCACCGTCAACGACGTCACGCGGCTCAACCGCATCGAGGTCGCGCGAGTGATCGCTCCCACGACGGAGGCGGAGGTCGCGGCGGCGGTGCGCGGCGGGAGCGGGCCGGTGTCCATCGGCGGCGGGCGGTTCAGCATGGGCGGGCAGATCGGCACCGAGGGGGCACTGCACATCGACATGCGCCGCCTGCGCCGCATCGTGGCCATCGACACCGCGGCGCGGACCATCACGGTGCAGGCGGGGGCGACGTGGCGGCAGATCCAGGAGGCCATCGACCCGCTCGGCCTTTCGGTGAAGGTGATGCAGTCGTACGGCAACTTCACCGTGGGCGGCTCGCTGTCGGTGAACGTGCACGGGCGGTACGTGGGGCTGGGGCCGGTGGTGTCCACCGCGCGCTCCATCCGCATGGTGCTGGCGGACGGCAGCGCCATCGCGGCGTCGCCCACCGAGAACGCGGAGATCTTCTACGGCGCGATCGGGGGATACGGCGGGCTGGGCGTGATCACCGAGGCCACGCTGGAGCTGGCGCCCAACGTGCGCGTGCGCCGCACCCGCCGCACCATGCCGGTGGACGAGTACCTCCGCTACTTCCGCGCGTCGATCCGCGAGACCCCCGGGATCGTCTTCCACAACGCGGACATCTATCCCAACGAGTACGACCGGGTAAGCGCGGTCACTTTCACCCAGACCGGCGACCCCGTCACGGTCCCGGAACGGCTGATCCCGCGGCGCGAGTCGTACCCGGGGAGCCGGTTCGCGCAGCGGGTGATCACCGGGTGGCCGGGTGGGAAGGAGATCCGCGAGCACGTGCTCGACCCGTGGCTCCACCGCGAGTCGCCGGTGGTGTGGCGCAACTACGAGGCGAGCTACGACGTGGCCGAGCTGGAGCCGTCGTCGCGGGAGGAGTACACCTACGTGCTGCAGGAGTACTTCATCCCCATCGGCCGCTTCGACGCGTTCGTGCCGCGCATGCGCGAGGTGCTTACGCGCCACGACGTGAACGTGGTCAACGTCTCCATCCGCCACGCCACCCCCGACCCGGGCACCCTGCTGGCCTGGGCGCCGGAGGAGGTGTTCGCGTTCGTCCTCTACTACAAGCAGCGCACGGACCCCGAGTCGCGCCAGAAGGTGGCGGCGTGGACGCGCGAGCTGGCGGACGCGGCGCTGGCGTCCGGCGGGCGCTGGTACCTGCCGTACCAGCCGCACGCCACCCCCGCCCAGTTCCGCCAGGCCTATCCGCGCGCCGACCGCTTCTTTGCGCTCAAGCGGCGCCTGGACCCGGACAACCGCTTCCGCAACCGGCTGTGGGACCGCTACGACCCCGCGGGCCCCGCGCGCATGGAGCTGGCCCCCGCCGCGCGGGCGACGGTGGAGCGCATCCCCGGCTACCGCCGTCCGGAGTCGCAGAGCTACCTCAGCCACCCGGAGTGGTTCATCGTCTACAGCTCCGTGGAGTACGCGGACTGGACGCGCGAGCGCCTGCCGAACGGCTTCGCGTACGCGCAGTCCATCGGGCAGTTCTGGCGCAACTGGAGCCACGCATCGCGCGCCAGCCGCGCGGAGAACCCGCCCAACAGCCAGTACGGCATCATGCTGGGCGTGATCGGCGTGAGCCACTCGGTGGAGTACAGCCTGCGCGGCGCGTACGAGAACACCGTCGGCCGCTTCAGCGCCTGGACGGCCGGCGGCGGCGCGACCGATGAAGACCGCTTCGCGCACCAGGTGGCGGCGGACTACGCGCGCTTCATCCACACCATCCCCTGGTACCGCTACCCGTTCGGCGCCCAGTTGCGGAAGCTGTGGAGCGAGGTGCCGCTGTGGGGTCCGCACGCCTTCCGCAAATGGGAGCGCCGGCTGGCGCTGAGCGTGGAGTACGGGATCAAGGCCGGCTACGCGTCCGCGCTCGGCTGGGCCACCGGCACCGCGTACGCGCCCGAGGATCTCAAGATCGGCATGGTCGTGTTCGGCGACACCGCCTCGTTCGCGGCGGGCGACCGGCGCGTGCTGCAGCGGCGCGCGCTGGGGCCCAGCCACTCGCTGGTCACCGCCGAGCGGTACGCCGCGTTCAGCGGCCTGCTGCTGGACCGTGCGCGCCGCGACAGCGTGCCCATCGTGGAGATCGCGGGCAACGACGACATCGTGGTCACCGGCATCGCGCCCGCGGACTGGCGCTACGTGGGCCCTGACGCCGAGTTCCTGTACGCCCTGCCGCTGGCCAACGACGCGCGGCGCATCCGCCCCGTGCTCAAGGTGCACACGCGCGACCTGCTCCCCTTTCTGCGCCGCATGGAGGCGGAGGGGCGGATGCGGGTGGACCACGTCTACGACTACTGAGGAGAGATGCGATGCTGAGGAAAGCCGCGTTCGCGATGGGGCTGTTCGGGGTCGTGGTGGTGGCGCTGGGCTGGGTGCCGGGGATCTCGCCGCACCAGGGCCACGAGCGGATGATGTTCGGCGCATTCGCCATCAGCGCCGTGGACGACATCACGCACGGCCTCACGGCGCTCGCCGCCTTTGCCGCGGCCTTCCACTCCGACCGCGCCAGCCGCCTCTTCCTGGTGACGTTCGGCTCCTACTACGCCCTCGACGCCACCTTTTACCTGCTGAACGGCTTCGTCAACGACCTCTCGTGGACGGCCGACATCATGCTGAACCTCCCGCACGTCGTCGTCTCCACGGTGATGCTCGCCGTCGCCTACGGGTACCGCCCCGATCCCGCCGTCGCACCCGCCTCCGCTCCCCGTCCCGCGATCTCGTAGGGCAGCCTGTAGGACTTTGGCCACCCCGCCTGGCGATCGGTGTCGTGATACGGGGTCTGTGAGAATGGGGGGCGCCCCACCGCCGCGAGGGGATAAATCCCCCCGCTGGAACCACGGGAAGCCCGCTGAAGCGGGCTCGCAGCGAGCCTGCTTCAGCAGGCTTCCCGTGGTTCCAGCCGGGGGTTTCAACCCCCGGCGATGCGCGCCGTGCGATGCGCGCCGTGCGATGAGCGCCGTGCGATGCGCGCCGTGCGATGCGCGCCGTGCGATGCGCGCCGTGCGATGCGCGCCGTGCGATGCGCGCCGTGCGATGCGCGCCGTGCGATGCGCGCCGTGCGATGCGCGCCGTGCGATGCGCGCCGTGCGATGCGCGCCGGGGGATGCACCCCAGCGACGCACCCCAGCGACGCACCGCAGCGATCCACCCGCGGGGTGCCGCGACAACACCGATCCACGTGAATCACGCATGAGGTCGTCCCATTGACCCGCGCGTTCATGTATCATATGATGATACGTATTCATGCAGCATCGCATGCTACATGAGAGATCCATCCACAGAAAGGCTACTCGAATGGACACCGACGTCATCATCATCGGGGGCAGCTACGCCGGCCTCTCCGCGGGGCTGCCGCTCGCGCGGGCGCGCCGCTCGGTGCTCGTCGTCGACGCGGGGAAGCGGCGGAACCGCAACGCCGGGTCGTCGCACAACTTCCTGACGCAGGATGGGAATGCGCCGGGGAAGATCGTCGCCACGGGCCGCGAGCAGCTCCTCTCGTACGAGACGGTGAAGTGGCACGACGGGGAAGCCGCGCGGGTGGAGAGCGTGGAGGGCGGGTTCCGCGTGCTCACCGCGGACGGAGCCGAGACGACGGCGCGGCGCCTGATCGTGGCGGCCGGCGTGAAGGACGAGCTCCCCGCCATCCCCGGGCTCGCGGAGCGCTGGGGGCGGAGCGTCTTCCACTGTCCGTACTGCCACGGGTACGAGCTGAACCAGGGGCGCATCGGAGTGCTGGCGTCGTCGCCGCTGTCGATGCACCACGCGCTCATGCTGCCGGACTGGGGCACGACGACCCTCTTCCTCAACGGCGCGTTCACGCCGGACGAGGACCAGCTCGCGGAGCTCGCGCGGCGGGGAGTGGCGGTGGAGCAGGGGCGGGTGGACAGCCTGGTGGGGGACCGTGCGGATGTGCGGATGCGCGACGGCCGCGTGGTCGTGCTCGATGGGATGTTCACGATGTCGCGGGTCAGCGTATCGTCGCCCGTGGCGGAGCAGCTCGGGTGCGAGCTCGACGAGGGGCCGCACGGGTCCGTGATCCGGGTCGACGAGATGAAGGCGACGAGCGTTCCGGGCGTGTTCGCGTGCGGAGACGCGGCGAGGTTCGGCGGGTCGATCCCCATCGCCGTGGCGGACGGCGCGATGGCGGGCGTCGCCGCGCACCGCTCGCTCATGTTCGGCGGCGGATAAGCGGGCGGTTGAAACCGCTGCAACGACTACACGAAGTCCCCCTGCGGGGACTACAGGGTTTCTGCTCGGGTCGAAGATCTATTCCGCGCGACGCGGGCTGGCGACTGAAGTCGCGGCAACAACAGCACGAAGTCCGCCTCCGCGGACTGGCCTTCCAGCATCCGCGGGAGGTGTGTAGTCCCCGCAGGGGGACTTCGTGTAGTTGTTGCAGCGACTTCAGTCGCCCGCAACCGCAGCGCGTGCGGAGGGTTGCTCCTGGGGAGACGAGCCCGGATATTCAGGCCATGAAACAGGATAGTCGACTTTCGCGGATGCTTCACGTGCTGCTGCACATGGCGCGGCACGACCGGCCGTTCACGTCGGAGCAGATCGCCAGGATGCTGGGGACCAACGCCTCCGTCGTGCGCCGGACGCTGGCGGGGCTGCGGCGGGCGGGGCTGGTGCAGTCCGAAAAAGGCCACGGCGGCGGCTGGACGATCAGCGCCGACCTGCGCGAAGTCACTCTCCTCGACGTGCACCGGGCGCTGGGGAGCCCGCGCATCTTCGCCATGGCGAACGACAGCGCCAACCCGACGTGCGCGGTGGAGACCGTGGTGAACCTGGCGCTGGACGACGTGTTCAGGCAGGCGGAGGCGCTGCTCGTGGACCGCATGTCCAGGGTGTCGCTCGCGGACCTGGCCCACGAGTTCGACGCCGTGTGCGAAGCGGGCGGGCGGGGGCTGGAGCCGGCGGTGGACCACCAGAGCACGTGATTCCGCTGTCACTGGTGAGCTTCGGGCTGCTCCGATCGTCTCACCGGCCATCGCGGAAGCCGGCGGGGAGCCGGATCGAGCGGTGGGCCTGGCACCCCGCGGGGCCGCTGATCTTGGGCGCTTTCGCGGTTCTGGAGGCGTGCCTGTTCCCGGCGCCCACCGAGGCCATGCTGGCGGCGCTCTCGCTGGCGCGCCCGCAACGCGCATGGCGCCTCGCGGCGATCGCGGTGGGCGGGTCGCTGCTGGGCTCGCTGATCGGCTACACGGCCGGGCACCTGGCGCAGGGAAGCGCCGGGTGGTCCGCGCCGGCCAGCATCGGCGCGGGGCCGATCGAGGCGCTGGGCAGCCGGTACCGCGCCGGCGCGTTCTGGGTGCTCGCGACCTCCGGGTTCACGCCGGTGCCCTACCTGGCGTACACGATCGCGGGCGGACTCTACGGCGTGCCGCTGCTTCCGTTCGTGGCGGGAGCCCTCGCGGGGCGGGCGGTGAAGTACTTCCTGCTGGGGCTTCTTGTCCGTGTGGCCGGCCCGTACCTGCGGCGGCTGCCCGCCCGGGCGCGCCTGCTGGCGGGGGCGCTGGTGGTCGCCGCTCTCATTGCCGCGTACGCGCTGCTCCGCTGAGCTTGCGCGATGGCGCGGACCCGGTGCGTCGCGGGGACGGGCGCGGGGGTGAAGCACACGCGGCCCCGCCGGCTCTCGTGCGGTGGGATGGACGCGGCGCACGGCCGAGCCAGCCGTCCGCGCCTCCGCCGCGAGGGGATGAATCCCCCCGCTGGAGGGACGGGAAGCCCGCTGAAGCGGGCTCGGTAGCCGGACCCATGCGAGCCTGCTTCAGTAGGCTTCCCGTGGTTCCAGCCGGGGGTTTCAACCCCCGGCGACGCACCGCCCAGCGACGCAACCCCCCGTGATATATCCCCCGCGATGCACCCCCCGGCGATGCACCCCCCGGCGATGCACCCCCCGGCGTTCATCCCCCGGCGTTCATCCCCCGGCCTTGCCGCGACAGCACCGGTCCATACGGATTCCGTGTGAGCTTCGTCCGCGCCTGCGGGCAACCACGCTGGGCCACCCCTACAGACGATCGCGCCGCCGTCAGGGACGGCGGCGCTGGATCCAACGGGCGCGCACATCGTGGGAGATCAGCCCGGTGCTTCCCGGCCCGCTTGCGAGTAGCGGGGGAGGCAGACGGTGAAGGTGGTGCCGTGCTCCTCGGTGGATTCCACCTTGATGGTGCCCTGGTGCGCCTGCACGATCTGGTGGGCGATGTAGAGGCCCAGCCCCAGGCTCGCCTGGGGGCCGCCCGCCGCGGGCTCCACCACCTTGCTCCTCAGCTTCATGGGGTTGAAGATCCCGATCAGGTTCTCCTTGGGGATGGGCGTGCCGCGGTTGTGGACGGCGATGTTCACCTCCTTTTCGGCGCCCGTCACCTCCACGCTCACCAGGGCGCCCTCGTCACCGTGCTGCAGCGCGTTGCCGATCAGGTTCGACATCGCCTGCGTGAGCCGCTCGCAGTCCCACTCCCCGTCGCCTTCGCGGCGCGTCTCCACCTCGATCCAGCGGTCCGGGTTCGCGGCGGCGATCTCGTCCACCACGTCGTACACCATCTTGCCGATGGACATGGGCGCGCGGTCCACGGGGATGCCGCCGCCCAGGCGCGCGCGGGTGAAGTCCAGCAGGTCGCCCACCATGCGCACCGTACGGGTGGCGCTGCGCGCGATCCCCGCGGTAAGGCTCAGGGCCGGCTCCTGCAGCGACTGCGTGTCCACCAGGAAGCTGGCGGAGGTGTAGATGGCGCCCAGCGGGGTGCGGAGGTCGTGGCCCAGGATGGCGAGGAAGACGTCCTTGGCCTGGTCGAAATCCTGGTTGAAGCGGGCGACGGACTCGGCGAGCGCCTGGTCGATGGCCTCGTTGAAGCGGGTGAGGTCGTCGATGTCGGAGGTCGCGAGCTGGCCGCCCTCCGCGCGGGTCCAGAGGCGGATGACGCTGGCGCGCAGGGCCCGGAACTCCGCGACCATCTGGTCCACGGTAAAGCCGCTGTCGGCGCGCCCCGCACCGTGCTCCTCGGCGGCGGTGTCCGCCGCGGAGAGGTCCACGCCGCGGCCCATGGACTTCGCGGACTGCTGGGTGGAGTTCTGCGGGGTGGCGAGGTCGGCGGCGATGGCGGTCAGCATCGCGTTGGCGTGATCGCGCAGCGCCTCGATGTCCATGGAGGCGCTCGCCGGCTTGCAGGAGCGCGCGAACGCCTCCCATTCCGTCAGGATCGGCTCGCGATTCGCCAGGATGAACTCGTGAAGCTGCATCGCCTCCTCCTGGTGGGTGTGCCGCGGACCACAACCGGTCCGCCGGGTCAGGAGCAGCGAGCCGCTCTCCCGCCGCGTGGCGCTCAGCCCGGCACCCCGTGCGGGGAACCGGCGCGCTGGGCGCCTCGCGCGGCTTATTCACTGAGCACCGGTTGTGCCTGCGCCGCGCGGCACCCTTGCCGCTGCCCGGACGCGCGCGGCGCTCAGGACGCGGGAAGCGTCAGGGTAAAGGTGCTGCCGCCGTCCACGCGGCTCTCCACGGCGATCTCGCCGCCCATGGCGCGGGCGAGGTCGCGGCTGATGGCCAGCCCCAGCCCGGTGCCCTCGTGCGGGCGCGACAGGTCGCTGCGCACCTGCACGAAGGGGTCGAAGATGGCGTGGAGGCGGTCCCCGGGGATGCCGATGCCCGTGTCGCGCACGTGGATCAGCACGCGGTCCCCGGCGGCCTCCCACGAGATCTCCACGTGGCCGCCCGCCTCCGTGAACTTGACGGCGTTGGAGGCCAGGTTCACCAGCACCTGGTGGAGCTTCTCGGGGTCGGCGCGCACGGTGAGGGTGGAGGGCACCTCGTGGAAGGCGAGCGTCAGCCCCTTGGAGCGCGCCTGCGGGGCCACGAGCAGCTCGGCGGTGGAGAACGCCTCCCGCACGGGCACGTCGGCCACGTGGAACTCCACCGTCCCCGTTTCGAGCTTGGCGTAGTTGAGCACCTCGTTGATCAGCCCCAGCAGGTGCCGCTGGCTGCGCTGGATGCGGCGCAGGTCGTCCACCTGCGCGGCGGTCACGGGCCCGCGGATCCCCATCTCGATGAGCTCCGCGTAGCCGCCGATGGCGTTGAGCGGGGTGCGCAGCTCGTGGCTCATCACCGCCAGGAACTCGCTCTTGGCCCGGTTCGCCGCCTCCGCGTCGGTGCGGGCGGCCTCCGCCTCGTCGCGGGCGCGCTCGGCTTCGCGGCGCGCCAGCACCTGCTCCGTCATGTCCGCCCCGTGCGCGATGACCCCGTTGCGGGTGCCGTCGCTCTCCACCATCGCCAGGAAGGTGAGGTCCACGAAGCGCTCCTCCGGGTCGGCCCCGGCGGTGCGCGCCACCAGCAGGGGGATCTCGCGGCCCACGAACGGCTCGCCGGTGGCCAGCACGTGATCCAGCAGCTCCTTGAAGCCCTGCCCGCGCACCTCGGGGAGCGCCTCGAACACCGGCATCCCGATCAGCTCCCGCCGGCCCACGAGGCGGTAGTATGCTTCGTTGACCAGCTCGAACACGTGGTCCGGGCCGCGCAGCACGGCGAGGAAGGTGGGCGCCTGCCGGAACACCTCGGCCAGGCGGTTGCGCTCCAGCTCCAGGTCGGCCAGGAGCCGCTCGCGCTCCGCGCTGGACCTGCGCTCGGCGGTGATGTCGCGAAAGAGCAGGGCGACCTGCCGCTCCTCGGGCGCGCCGATGCGGAAGGCGAAGACGTCGAACCAGCGCCCCATGGGCTCCGAGCCGTTCTCGAAGCGGATCGCCTCCCCGGTGGCGGCGACCCTGCCGTACGTCTCGAACCAGTGCGGCTCCAGCCCCGGCACCGCTTCGCGCGCCGTGCGGCCCACGGCGCCCGCCAGCCCCGTCTGCTCCACGAAGGCGGGGTTCGTCTCCAGGAAGAGGTAGTCCACCGGCCGCCCCGCGTCGTCCACCAGCACCTGGATCACGCAGAAGCCGCTGTCGATGGAGCTGAACAGCGCGTGGTAGCGCTCGCGCGCGGCCTCGGCCTCGGCCGTGCGCTCCTGGAGGTGCGCGGCCGTGGCCTGGAGCTCGGCGGCCTGGATCTCCAGCTCCGCCGCCTGGTCCTGCAGCAGCTCGTGGGCGCGTGCCGCGGCGGCGCGCTCCTGGGTGAGCGCCTCGTTGACGTCCAGCGCCTCCAGCCGCCCCCGCTCGCTCTCCGCGCGGTCCGCCGAGAGCCGGTCGAGGGCCGATTCCATCATCATCCGCTCGGTGACGTCTTCCACGCGGTGGATCAGGTGCGTGACCCGCCCCGAGCGCGGGTCCCTGACCGGCGTGTTGAGCGGGCTCCAGTGGCGCTCCTCCCAGCGGCCGTCCGGGTGGGCGATGGGGTAGTGCTGCACGGCCATCGCGTCCGGCTCGCCCGTCGCCACCGCGCGCAGCAGCGACGCGCGCAGGTTGGCCTCGCCCGTGGCCTCCGGCCGGCCGGGCGGATCGGGAAACACCTCGAAGATGCCGCGCCCGATGATCCCGCGCGGCCCGTGGCGGGAGGTAAGAGTGGCGCGCAGGTAGGCGTCGCTCGCGGCTACGATGGTGAAGCGCGGCGCGTCGGCGCGCAGCACCAGGTAGAGCCCGGGAAGTGCGCCCAGGATGCTTTCGAGGTCGGGCGGGGCCGGAAAAGCCCCGCCCGGCGTGTCGTTGTCCATATCGATAGGGCTCCGATCGTTTCACCCGCCGCCACTGCGCGGTGCGCTGCGCCCCCTCCGCAATTCTGTCGCCGGGCGTGCCCGCGCTCGGGGGCGGGATTGAGGCCATCTCCATGCCGCGGCGAACGTTGCGTCGCCTGGTGCGCGCACCGCGGAACACTCCCGGTGCCGCCCCCTGCATCTTGTGGCCCAATCGGCGTTTACGGGGGGCCTTCGGCTTCCCAACCATACTTTAGGCGTATAGTTTGGGATTCTTGCCCCCCAACCCAATGGCTCGCCGCCGCGCCCCCCTCAACGGGCGTGCCCCGCGGGCTCGTCAAGCACCACGCGGGCCCGCGGCGCAACCGCCGCGGGAGTCCGCTTCCCTCGCCGCGCGCACCGCCACCCGACGTGATCTTCGCCTCATCCGAACCACGGGCCCCGATTATGGGACAAGATAGAGTGGCGGCATGCCCGCTCGCGACCGGCGGGACCGTCCGTGGACCGTCGCCGGCGGCGTGCGGCACCCGGGGGGCACCATGACCTCGGTCCTGGACGCGGCGGACGGCGTCACGCTGGGGCTGCCCGGCGACATGCCGACTTCATTCGCGCAGCAGCGCCTGTGGTTCCTGGAGCAGTTGGGCACCATGGGCGCCGCGTACCACCTCGCCAAGTGGCTTCACCTCAAGGGCGACATGGACCGCGAGGCGGTGGGGCGCGTGCTGGACCGCATCCTTTACCGCCACGAGGCCCTGCGCACCACCTTTCACGAGGTGGACGGCGAGCCGGTGCAGCGGGTGATCCCGGCCGACGAGTGCCGCTTCCCCCTGCGCGACCACGACCTGACCGGCCATCCCCATGCCCGCGAGGAGCTTGACCGGCTGATGTCCGAGGAGGTGGCCGCGCCCTTTGACCTGGAGCGCGGGCCCCTGATCCGCGGCCTCATGGTGCGCCTGGCGCCCGACGAGCACGTGGCCGTCATCACCGTTCACCACATCGTGGCGGACGGGTGGTCCATGGGCGTGTGGCTGAGCGAGGTGACGGTGCTGTACGGCGCCTTCGTGCGCGGCGAGCCCGATCCGCTGCCGCCCCTCAAGATGCAGTACGGCGACTACGCCACCTGGCAGCGCGGCTGGCTCGTCGGCGAGGTGCTCGAGCAGCAGATGGCGTACTGGCGCGGGGTGCTCGCCGGCGCCCCGGAGATGCTGGAGCTTCCCACGGACCACACCCGCCCGGCGCGCCAGTCGCACACGGGCGCGTACGTGCGGCTGGTGCTCGACGATACGCTCACCGCCGGCCTCAAGGCGCTCAGCCAGCGGCACGGCACCACCATGTTCATGACGGTGCTGGCGGGGTGGGCCACGGTGCTGGGCCGCCTCTCCGGCCAGACGGACGTGGTGATCGGCGCGCCGACCGCCAACCGGCGCCGCAAGGACGTGCGCTGGCTGATCGGCTTCTTCATCAACACCCTCGCCATGCGGGTGGACCTCAGCGGCTCGCCCACGGTGGCGGAGCTGCTGAAGCGGGTGAAGGCGCGGGCGATGGAGGCGCAGCAGCACCAGGACATCCCCTTCGAGCAGGTGGTGGAGGCGGTGCAGCCGGTGCGCAGCCTGGCGCACAGCGCGCTCTTCCAGGTCACGCTCAACTGGCAGAACGCCTTCCGCGGCAGCTTGGAGATGCCGGGGCTCACCTTCGGAAACATGGCCTCCGCCTCGCCCGTGACGGCGAAGTTCGACCTGTCGCTGGAGCTGCAGGAGGTGGACGGCCAGATCCAGGGCGGCGCCGAGTACGCGACGGCGCTCTTTGAGCGCTCCACGGTCGAGCGGTACCTGGGCTACCTGCGCCACGTGCTGGAAGGGATGGTGGCCGACGACCAGCAGCGCGCCGACTGCATCCCGATGATGCCGGACGACGAGCGGCAGCAGGTGCTGGCGGAGTGGAACGCCACCGACGCGCCCTACCCGGCCGAGTCGTGCCTGCACCACCTGTTCGAGGCGCAGGTGGAGCGCACGCCCGAGGCCGTCGCGGTCGTGCAGGAAGGGGCCGAGCTCAGCTACGAGGATCTCAACGCGCGCGCCAACCGCCTCGCCCACCACCTGCGCGCGCTGGGCGTGGGGCCGGATGCGCGCGTGGCGATCTGCGTGGAGACGAGCCCCGAGATGCTGGTGGGCGTGCTCGCCATGCTCAAGGCCGGCGGCGCGTACGTGCCGCTGGACCCGTCGTACCCGGTCGAGCGCCTGCGCTACATGCTCCGCGACAGCGCCCCCGCGGCGCTCCTCACGCACGGTTCCCTCGGGCGGCTGTTCGAGGGTGTCGCCATCCCGCTCGTTTCACTTGATGATGCGGACGTCTGGGCCGATCAGCCGGAGAGCAACCCGCAGGTCCCCGGCCTCACGCCGGACCACCTGGCGTACGTCATCTACACCTCCGGCTCCACCGGGCGGCCCAAGGGCGTGCTGAACCAGCACCGCTGCGTGGTCAACCGCGTCGCCTGGATGCAGGGGGAATGGGGTCACGAGGCCGCGAGCGCCGTGCTGCAGAACGCGTCGCTCAGCTTCGACGTGTCCGCGTACGAGCTGATCCTGCCGCTGAGCGTGGGCGGGCGCGTGGTGATGCCGCGCCACGAGGGCAACAAGGACCCGCGCTACCTCGTCGAGCTGATCCGCCGGGAAAGGGTGCGGCTGGCGAGCTTCGTCCCGTCCATGCTCCAGCTCTTCCTGGAGGAGCCGGAGGTCGTCCACTGCACGGATCTCCTGCGCGTGCCGTGCGGCGGCGAGGCGATGCCGCCGGGGCTGGTGGAGCGCTTTCGCGAGCGCCTGCCGGGCGCCACACTGCACAACCGCTACGGCCCGTCCGAGGCGGCGACGTCCATCAGCGGGCGCGTGTGCGACGCGGAGCAGACGAAGGCGAACGTGCCCATCGGGCGGCCGGTCTCGAACGCGCGCATCTACATCCTGGACACGCGCGGCGAGCCTGTGCCTGCGGGCGTGGCGGGCGAGCTGTACATCGGCGGCGTGCCGGTGGGGCGCGGCTACCTGAACCGGCCCGGGATGACGGCCGAGCGCTTCGTCCCCGATCCGTTCGGGACGGAGGTGGGCGCGCGTCTGTATCGCACGGGCGACCTGGCGCGGTGGCTGGGAGATGGGCGGGTCGAGTTCCTGGGACGCAACGACTTCCAGGTCAAAGTGCGCGGGTTCCGCATCGAACCGGGCGAGGTCGAAGCGCGCCTTTCCGAGCACGTGGGTGTGCGCGGGGTGGCGGTACAGGTGCAGGAAGATGCGTCCGGGGAGCGGCGCCTGGTGGCCTACTACGCGGGGGACGACAGCATCCCGGCGGAGTCGCTGCGGGCGCACGTGCTGGAGAGCCTGCCCGAGTACATGGTCCCGAGCGCCTTCGTGTGCCTGGACGCGCTGCCGCTGAACGCGAACGGCAAGGTGGACCGCCTCGCGCTCCCCAGGGTGGAGGTCGCGGAGCAGGTGAAGCGCGCCTACGAGCCGCCTGTCGGTGAGCGGGAAGAGGCGCTGGCGGAGATCTGGAAGGCGGTGCTCAAGGTGGAGCGTGTGGGCCGCCACGACCACTTCTTCGAGCTGGGCGGCCATTCGTTGCGCGCGGTTCAGGTCGTCTCCCGCACACGGCAGCTCCTCGGTGTCGAAGTGGCGCTGGGCGACCTCTTCCTCCGCCCCGTGCTCGCGGACTTCGCGGCGGGGCTGGAGCGGTCCGCGCGCGCGGAGCTGCCGCCCATCGAGCCGGTGTCGCGGAACGAGCCGCTGCCGCTCTCTTTCGCGCAGCAGCGGCTGTGGTTCCTGGATCAGCTCGGCGCCGTGGGCACGTCGTACCACATCCCCGTGCAGTTGCGCCTGGATGGCGAGCTGGACCGCGAGGTGCTCGGCCGCGCTCTGGACCGCATCGTCGCGCGGCACGAGGCGCTGCGCACGACGTTCGCGCAGGTGGATGGCGAGCCGGTGCAGCGCATCGCGCCGGCGGAGGGGAGCCGTTTCCTTCTCGCCGAGCACGATCTGAGCGCCCATCTGGAGCCGGACGCTGAGCTTGCGCGTCTGCGTGAGGAGGAGACGAGCACGACGTTCGACCTGGAGCAGGGTCCGCTGATCCGCGGCAGCCTCATTCGGATCGCTCAGAACGAGCACGTGCTGCTGGTGACGATGCACCACATCGTCTCCGACGGCTGGTCGATGGGTGTGCTGATCGAGGAGCTGAGCACCCTCTACACCGCGTTCCGGGGCGGCGAGGACGATCCGCTCCCGGAGCCCGCCGTTCAGTACGCGGATTATGCGGCCTGGCAGCGGAAGTGGGTCGATGGCGAGCTGCTGCGGCGGCAGGCGGGGTACTGGAAGCAGACGCTCGCCGGTGCGCCGGAGCTGCTGGAGCTGCCCACGGACCACACGCGCCCGGCGCGGCAGGACCACGCCGGCGCGTACGCGGCGCTGGAGCTGGACGAGGAGCTGACGCGTGCCCTGGACGCGCTCGCACGGCGCCACGGCGCGACGCTCTTCATGACGCTGCTGGCCGGATGGGCCGCCACCCTCAGCCGCCTTTCGGGGCAGCAGGACGTGGTCATCGGCACGCCGACGGCGAACCGCGGGCGGCGAGAGATCGAAAAGCTGGTCGGCTTCTTCGTCAACACGCTCGCGCTGCGCGTGGACGTGTCGGGCGAGCCGACGATCGCGGAGCTGCTCGGGCGCGTGAAGGAGCGGACGCTGGCCGCGCAGGACCACCAGGACATCCCGTTCGAGCAGGTGGTGGAGGGGGTGCAGCCGGTGCGCAGCCTCGCCCACACGCCGCTCTTCCAGGTGATGTTCGCCTGGCAGAACACGCCGCGCGGCGAGCTGGAGCTGCCCGGGCTCACGCTCCGCTCCGTGGACTCCGCCTCACGCGTCACGGCCAAGTTCGACCTGTCGCTCTCCCTCGCGGAGCAGGATGGACGCATCGTGGGTGGCGTGGAGTACGCGACCTCGCTCTTTGAGCGCGCTACCGTCGAGCGGTTCCTCGGCTACTTCCGCCGCGTGCTGGAGGGGATGGCCGCGGACGAGTACCAGGCGCTCGACCAGCTCCCGATGCTCCCCGAGGCCGAGCGCCACCAGGTGCTGGCGGAGTGGAACGCGACCGGCGCGCCCTACCCGGCCGCATCCTGCCTGCATCACCTGTTCGAGGCGCAGGTGGAGCGCACGCCCGAGGCCGTCGCGGTCGTGCAGGAAGGGGCCGAGGGCAGCTACAAGGATCTCAACGCGCGCGCCAACCGCCTCGCCCACCACCTGCGCTCGCTGGGCGTGGGGCCGGATGCGCGCGTGGCCATCTGCGTGGAGACGAGCCCGGAGATGCTGGTGGGCGTGCTCGCGGTGCTCAAGGCCGGCGGCGCGTACGTCCCGCTGGACCCGTCGTACCCGGTTGAGCGCCTGCGCTACATGCTCCGCGACAGCGCCCCCGCGGCGCTCCTCACGCACGGCTCCCTCGGGCGGCTGTTCGAGGGTGTGAACATCCCGCTCGTCCAGCTTGATGACGCGAGCGCGTGGGCGGATCAGCCGAACACGAACCCGCGGGTCCCCGGCCTCACGCCGGACCACCTGGCGTACGTCATCTACACCTCCGGCTCCACCGGCCGCCCCAAGGGTGTGCTGAACCAGCACCGCTGCGTGGTCAACCGCGTGGCCTGGATGCAGGGGGAATGGGGTCACGAGGCCGCGAGCGCCGTGCTGCAGAACGCGTCGCTCAGCTTCGACGTGTCCGCGTACGAGCTGATCCTGCCGCTGAGCGTGGGCGGGCGCGTGGTGATGCCGCGCCACGAGGGCAACAAGGACCCGCGCTACCTCGTCGAGCTGATTCGCCGCGAAAAGGTGCGGCTGGCGAGCTTCGTCCCCTCCATGCTCCAGCTCTTCCTGGAGGAGCCGGAGGTCGTCCACTGCACGGATCTCCTGCGGGTGCCGTGCGGCGGCGAGGCGATGCCGCCGGGGCTGGTGGAGCGCTTCCGCGAGCGGCTGCCGGGCGCCACGCTGCACAACCGCTACGGCCCGTCCGAGGCGGCGACGTCCATCAGCGGGCGCGTGTGCGACGCCGAGCAGACGAAGGCGAACGTACCCATCGGGCGGCCGGTGTCCAACGCGCGCATCTACATCCTGGACACGCGCGGCGAGCCGGTTCCCGCGGGCGTGGCGGGCGAGCTGTACATCGGCGGCGTGCCGGTGGGGCGGGGGTATCTGAACCGGCCTGGGATGACGGCCGAGCGCTTCGTCCCCGATCCGTTCGGGACGGAGGCGGGCGCGCGTCTTTATCGCACGGGCGACCTGGCGCGGTGGCTGGGGGATGGGCGGGTCGAGTTCCTGGGACGAAACGACTTCCAGGTAAAGGTGCGCGGGTTCCGCATCGAACCGGGCGAGGTCGAAGCGCGCCTTTCCGAGCACGCCGGTGTGCGTGGGGTGGCGGTACAGGTGCAGGAAGATGCGTCCGGCGAGCGGCGCCTGGTGGCGTATTACGCGGGGGACGACAGCATCCCGGCGGAGTCGCTGCGCGCGCATTTGCTGGAGAGCCTGCCCGAGTACATGGTTCCGAGCGCCTTCGTGCGCCTGGAAGCGCTGCCGCTGAACGCGAACGGCAAGGTGGACCGGCTGGCGCTCCCCCGCGTGGAAGAGGCGGAGCACGTAGACCGCGCGTTCGAGCCGCCTGTCGGTGAGCGCGAAGAGGCGCTGGCGGAGATCTGGGAGGCGGTGCTCAAGGTGGAGCGGGTGGGCCGCCACGACCACTTCTTCGAGATGGGCGGCCACTCGCTGCGCGCCGTACAGGTCGTCTCGCGCACGCGGCAGACGCTCGGCGTGGAAGTGGCGCTGGGCGACCTCTTCCTTCGCCCCGTGCTCGCGGACTTCGCGGCGGGGCTGGAGAGGTCCGCGCTCGCGGAGCTGCCGCTGATCGAACGGGTGTCGCGGAACGAGCCGCTGCCGCTCTCTTTCGCGCAGCAGCGGCTCTGGTTTCTGGAGCAGATGGGTGCCGTCGGGACCGCGTACCACATCCCCGTGCAGCTCCGTCTGGATGGCGAGCTGGACCGGGAGGTGCTCGGCCGCGCGCTGGACCGCATCGTCGCGCGGCACGAGGCGCTGCGCACTACGTTCGCGCAGGCGGATGGCGAGCCGGTGCAGCGGATCGCGCCGGCGGAGGGGAGCCGTTTTTACCTCGTCGAGCACGATCTAAGCGCGCATGCGAAGCCGGACGCTGAACTTGCGCGGTTGCGCGAGGAGGAGACGAGGACGACGTTCGACCTGGAGCAGGGCCCGCTGATCCGCGGCAGGCTCATTCGGATCGCTCAGAACGAGCACGTGCTGTTGGTGACCATGCACCACATCGTCAGCGACGGCTGGTCGATGGGTGTGCTGATCGAGGAGCTGAGCACGCTGTACACGGCGTTCCGGGGCGGCGAGGACGATCCGCTCCCCGAGCCCGCCGTTCAGTACGCGGACTACGCCGCCTGGCAGCGGAAGTGGGTCGATGGGGAGCTGCTGCGGCGGCAGGCGGGCTACTGGAAGCAGACGCTGGCCGGTGCGCCGGAGCTGCTGGAGCTGCCCACGGACCACACGCGCCCCGCGCGGCAGGACCACGCCGGCGCGTACGCGGCGCTGGAACTGGACGAGGAGCTGACGCGTGCCCTGGACGCGCTCGCACGGCGCCACGGCGCGACGCTCTTCATGACGCTGCTGGCTGGTTGGGCCGCCACCCTCAGCCGCCTTTCGGGGCAGCAGGACGTAGTCATCGGCACGCCCACGGCGAACCGCGGGCGGCGTGAGATCGAAAAGCTGGTCGGCTTCTTCGTCAACACGCTCGCGCTGCGCGTGGACCTGGGCGGCGAGCCGACAGTGGCGGAGCTGCTGAGCCGCGTGAAGAAGCGGGCGCTGGAGGCGCAGGATCACCAGGACATCCCCTTCGAGCAGGTGGTGGAGGGGGTGCAGCCGGTGCGCAGCCTCGCCCACACGCCGCTCTTCCAGGTGATGTTCGCCTGGCAGAACACGCCGCGCGGCGAGCTGGAGCTGCCGGGCGTCACCCTGGGCTCCGTGGACTCGGCCTCGCGCGTGACCGCGAAGTTCGACCTGTCCATGTCGCTCGCGGAGCAGGACGGCCGGATCGTGGGTGGCGTGGAGTACGCGACCTCGCTCTTTGAGCGCCCCACGGTGGAGCGCTATCTCGCCTACTTCCGGCGCGTGCTGGAGGAGATGGCCGCCGACGAGCGCCAGCGGGTCAGCCAGCTCTCCCTGCTCCCCGCCGAGGAGCGCCGGCTCGTCCTGGAGGAGTGGAACGCGACGGAGGCGGCGTACCCGGCGGACACGTGCGTCCACGAGCTGTTCGAGGCGCAGGCGGCGCGCACGCCGGACGCGGTGGCCGTGGTCCACGACGGTGAGTCGCTGAGCTACGCCGAGCTGAACGCGCGCGCCAACCGTCTCGCGCACCACCTGCGCACGCTCGGCGTGGAGCCCAGCGCGCGCGTGGCGATGCTGCTGCCACGCTCCATCGAGCTGGTAGCGGCGGAGCTGGCGGTGCTCAAGACGGGCGCCGCGTACGTGCCCATCGACCCGTCGTTCCCGGCCGGGCGCATCGCGTTCATGGTCGCGGACAGCGCCGCGCGCGTCGTGCTGGCGCGGTCGGGAGATGATCTCCCCGCGCTCGCTTCCGTCGAGCGCGTGGATGCCGATGCGCTGCCCGAGGGACCAGCGCACGACCCGCGCATCGCGCTGGACAGCGAAGCAGCGGCGTACGTGATGTACACGTCCGGCTCCACGGGCGCGCCCAAGGGAGTCGTCGTGCCGCACCGCGCCATCGCGCGCCTGGTGATCAACAACGGCTACGCGGAGTTCTCGCCGGGCGACCGGGTGGCGTTCGCGGCCAATCCGGCGTTCGATGCATCGACGATGGAGGTGTGGGCGCCGCTACTGAACGGCGGGCGCATCGTGGTCATCGGCCAGGACGTGCTGCTCGACCCGCGGCGCTTTGGGGACGCGCTGAACCGGCACGGCGTGGACGTGCTGTGGATGACCGTCGGCCTCTTCAACCAGTACGCGGAGGAGCTCAGGGACACGCTGCCGCGCCTGCGCTACCTGATCGTGGGCGGCGACGCGCTGGAGCCGCGGGCCATCGCGCGCGTGCTGGCGAACAACCCGCCCAAGCACCTGCTCAACGGGTACGGCCCCACGGAGACGACCACCTTCGCCATCACGCACGAGATCACGGACGTGGCGGACGGCGCGCGCAGCATCCCCCTCGGCCGGCCGGTGGGGAACGCGCGGATCTACATCCTCGACGACGCGGGCCAGCCGGTGCCGGTCGGCGTCGCGGGCGAGATCTACATCGGCGGCAAGGGCGTGGCGCTGGGCTACCTGAACCGCCCGGAGCTGACGGCGGAGCGCTTCGTGGCCGACCCGTTCTCGGGCGCGCCGCGCGCGCGGATGTACCGCACGGGCGACCTGGGACGCTGGCTACCGGACGGTACAATCGAGTTCCTGGGCCGCAACGACCAGCAGGTGAAGGTGCGCGGGTACCGAATCGAGCTCGGCGAGATCGAAGCGCGCCTGGCGGAGCATGCGGGCGTGCGCGAGGTGGCGGTGCTGGCCCGTGAGGATGCGCCCGGGGACCGGCGGCTCGTTGCGTACTACGTGGGTGAGGACGTGGAAGCCGAGGCGCTGCGCGTGCACCTCGCCGAGCGCGTGCCGCAGTACATGGTCCCCGCCGCGTACGTGCGCCTGGAAGCGATGCCGCTGACCGCGAACGGCAAGGCGGACCGGCGCGCGCTCCCGGCGCCGGAGGGCGACGCCTACGCGACGCGGGGGTACGAGGCGCCCGCGGACGAGGTGGAAGGTATCCTCGCCGGCATCTGGGCCGAGGTGCTCCGGGTGGAGCGGGTGGGGCGCTGGGACCACTTCTTCGAGCTGGGAGGCCACTCGCTGCTCGCGGTGCAGGTAGCATCGCGCATCCGGCAGGCGCTGGGCGTGGAGGTAGCGCTCGGCGACCTGTTCGTCCACCCGGTGCTCGCGGAGCTCGCGCGGGGGCTGCAAACGGCCGCGCGCGCCACGCTGCCGCCCATCGAGCCCGCGTCCGCGGAGGAGCGACGGGCGCTCTCATTCGCGCAGCAGCGCCTGTGGTTCCTGGAGCAGCTCGGGAGCGCGGGGAGCGCGTACCACCTGCCGGCCGCCCTGCGCCTCCGCGGCGAGCTGGACCGCGACGCACTCGGCCGCGCGCTGGACCGCATCGTCGAGCGGCACGAGGCGTTGCGCACCGTCTTCCCGACGGTGGACGGCAATCCCGAGCAGCGGATCGCTCCCGCGGAGCAGAGCCGTTTCCATCTCCAGCTTCACGACCTCACCGGACATCCCGAGGCCGATGCGGAGCTTGCGCGGATCATGGCCGAGGAGGCGGGCGCCGCGTTCGACCTGGTGCAGGGTCCCCTCGTGCGTGGCCGCCTGGTCCGCATGGCCGAAGACGAGCACGTGCTGCTGGTGACGATGCACCACATCGTCTCCGACGGCTGGTCCGTGGGCGTGCTGACGCGGGAGCTGAGCGCGCTGTATGGCGCGTTCCAGAGCGGCGCGGCCGATCCGCTGCCCGCGCTGGAGACCCAGTACGCGGACTACGCGGCGTGGCAGCGCAGGTGGGTGGAGGGTGGAGTCCTGGAAGAGCAGGCGGAGTACTGGAAGGAGACGCTCGCGGGTGCGCCGGAGCTGCTCGACCTTCCCACCGACCGCGCGCGGCCGGCGCGGCAGGACCATGCCGGGGCCGCGCTCTCGCTGGAGCTGGACGAGGAGACCACATCGGCCCTGAAGGCGCTCGGCCGGCGCCACGGCGCGACGCTGTACATGACGCTGGTGGCCGGTTGGGCAACGGTACTGAGCCGCCTCTCGGGCCAGGAGGATGTCGTCATCGGCACGCCGACGGCGAACCGCGGGCGGGCGGAGATCGAGGGGCTGATCGGCTTCTTCGTCAATACGCTCGCCCTGCGGGTGAACCTGGCCGGCGAGCCGACGGTGGCGGAGCTGCTGGGGCGGGTGAAGGCGCGGGCGCTGGAGGCCCAGCAGCGCCAGGACATCCCGTTCGAGCAGGTGGTGGAGCGCGTGCAGCCGGCGCGCAGCCTCGCCCACAGCCCGCTCTTCCAGGTGCTCTTCGCATGGCAGAACACGCCGGCGGAGACGCTGGAGCTGCCGGGGCTCACGCTCAGCGCGGTCGAGTCCGCGCAGCACGTGACGGCCAAGTTCGACCTGTCGCTCTGGCTCGCCGAGGCGGACGGGCGGGTGGTGGGGAGCGTGACGTACGCGACGGCGCTCTTTGAGCGAGCAACCGTGGAGCGCTACCTCGGCTACCTGCGGCGCGTGCTGGTGGCGATGGCGGCCGACGACGGCCAGTTCATCGGCCGCCTGCCGATGATAGCCAAGGCCGAGCGGCAGGAAGTGCTGCAGGCCAGGAACGCCACCGAGGCGGCGTATCCGTCCGAGTCGTGTCTGCACGAGCTCTTCGAGGCGCAGGCGGAGCGCACGCCCGGCGCGGTCGCGGTGGAGTTCGGGGACGCGCATCTCACGTACGCGGAGCTGAACGCGCGGGCCAACCGCCTTGCTCACCACCTGCGCACGCTCGGTGTGGGGGCGGATGCGCGCGTGGCCGTATGCCTGGAGCGCGGCCCGGAGATGCTGGCCGCGCTGCTCGGCGTGCTGAAGGCGGGCGGCGCGTACGTCCCGCTGGACCCGTCGTACCCGGTGGAGCGGCTGCGCTACATGCTTGCGGACAGCGCTCCCGTCGCGCTGCTGACGGACACGGAGCGGCTGTTCGATGGCGTGGACATCCCGCTCGTGAACCTGGACGCCGCGTGGGCGGACCAGCCGGAGACGAACCCGGAGCGCGCGGAGCTGACGCCCGAGCACCTGGCGTACGTCATCTACACCTCCGGCTCCACCGGCACGCCCAAGGGCGTGATGGTGGCGCACCGCGGCGTGGTCAATCTCCTCTCCACCATGCGCGGCACCGTGGGGATGGAGCCGTCCGACGTGCTCCTGTCGGTGACCACCATCGCGTTCGACATCGCGGCGCTGGAGCTCTTCCTTCCGCTGGCGTGCGGCGCTCGGACGGTGATCCTGGAGCCCGCCCGCGCGGCGGACCCGGCGCTGCTGGAGCAGGCGATCGTCCGCCACGGCGCGACCGTGATGCAGGCGACGCCGGCCACCTGGCGGATTCTGGTGGATGCGGGGTGGCAGGGCAGGGACGGCCTGAAGGCGCTCTCCGGCGGCGAGGCGCTGCCGTCCGCGCTGGCCACGGCGGTGCGCGAGCGGGTCGGCGCGCTGTGGAACGTCTACGGACCCACCGAGACGACCATCTGGTCCACCGCCGAGCAGATCGGGGGGACGATGCTGGGCGCGCGGGCGCCGATCGGCAGGCCGATCGCGAACACGCGCATCTACATTCTCGGCAGAGACTTGCAGCCGCTGCCGATGGGTGTGGCCGGTGAGATGTACATCGGCGGCGCGGGGGTGGCGCGCGGGTACCATGGGCGGCCGGCGCTGACGGCGGAGCGCTTCGTTCCCGATCCGTACGGCGTGGAGGCTGGCGCGCGCATGTACCGCACGGGCGACCTGGCGCGCTGGCTACCGGACGGTACAATCGAGTTCCTGGGCCGCAACGATCACCAGGTGAAGGTGCGCGGGCACCGCATCGAGCTGGGCGAGATCGAGGCGGGGATCGCCGCGCACCCCGAGGTCGGGCAGGCGGTGGTGGTCACGCGCGAGTACGCGCCGGGAGACGTGCGCCTCGTGGCCTACTACACGGGCGCGGCGGTGCAGGTGGAGGCGATGCGCGCTCACCTGGCCGAGCGCCTGCCGGAGTACATGATCCCGGCCGTCTTCGTGCGGCTGGAGGCGCTTCCCCTCACCCCGAACGGCAAGATCGACCGCAACGCGCTCCCCGCCCCGGAGGGCGAAGTGTACGCGGGGCGCGCCTATGAGGCCCCGGACGGCGCGACGGAAGAGGCGCTGGCGGAGATCTGGGCGGAGGTCCTGGGGGTGGAGCGGGTGGGCCGCCACGACCACTTCTTCGAGCTGGGCGGCCACTCCCTGCTGGCGGTGCAGGTGATCTCGCGCGTGCGGCGGGCGCTCGGCGCCGACGCGGCGCTGGGAGACCTTTTCGTGCGGCCGGTACTCGCGGAGTTCGCGCGCGGGCTGGAAACGGCCCCCCGCGACACACTGCCCGCCATCGAGCGCGCGGACCGCAGCGGACCGCTGGCGCTCTCTTTCGCGCAGCAGCGCGTCTGGTTCCTGGAGCAGCTCGGGGTCGTGGGTGCGGCGTACCACATCCCCGTGCGGCTGCGCGTGCAGGGGGCGCTGGATCGCGCTGCGCTGGGCCGCGCGCTGGACCGCATTGTCGCGCGGCACGAGGCGCTGCGGACGACGTTCGCGCAGGTGGGCGGCGAGCCCGTGCAGCGGGTGGCCGAGGAGAGCGGATTCCGGCTCATCGACCACGACCTGACCCATCATCCCGATGCCCAGAGCGAGCTTGCGCGGCTGACGGCGGAGGAGGCGGGTGCGCGCTTCGACCTGGAGGATGGTCCGCTGATCCGCGGCCGCCTGATCCGCATCGCGCCGGATGAGCACGTGCTGCTGGTGACGATGCACCACATCGTCTCGGATGGCTGGTCGATGGGCGTGCTCACGCGGGAGCTGAGCGCCCTCTACGGCGCCTTCCAGCGCGGCGAGGCCGATCCGCTGCCCGCGCTGGAGATCCAGTACGCGGACTACGCGGCGTGGCAGCGCAGGTTCGTGGAGGGCGAGCGGCTCCGGCAGCAGGCGGAGTACTGGAAGGCGGCGCTCGCCGGGGCGCCCGCGGTGCTGGAGCTCCCATCGGACCGCGCGCGGCCCGCGCAGCAGGACTTCGCGGGGGCCGTGGCCGCCGTCGAGCTGGACGAGGAGCTCACCGCGGGGCTGAAGGCGCTCAGCCAGCGCCACGGCACCACGCTGTTCATGACGCTGATGGCCGCATGGGCCGCCACCCTCAGCCGCCTTTCGGGCCAGGACGACGTGGTGATCGGCACCCCGACGGCCAATCGGGGGCGGGCGGAGATCGAGGGGCTGATCGGCTTCTTCGTCAACACGCTCGCGCTGCGGGTGGACCTGTCGGATCAGCCGACGGTGGCGGAGCTGCTGGGGCGCGTGCGGGAGCGGGCGCTGGACGCGCAGCGGCACCAGGACATCCCCTTCGAGCAGGTGGTGGAGGCGGTGCAGCCCGCGCGCACGCTGGCGCATACGCCGCTCTTCCAGGTGCTCTTCGCGTGGCAGAACACGCCGCAGGGTGGCGCCGAGCTGCCGGGGCTGACGCTCAGCCCGGCGGATGCCACGTCGCGCGTGACGGCCAAGTTCGACCTGTCGCTCGCGCTCTCGGAGCAGGACGGGCGCATCGTGGGCGGCGTGGAGTACGCGACGGCGCTCTTTGATCGCGCCACGGTGGAGCGCTACCTGGGCTACCTGCGGCGCGTGCTGGAGGAGATGGTCGCGGACGACACACAGCCGGTGGACCGCCTGCCGATGCTGCCGGGGGCGGAGCGGCGCCAGGTGGTGGAGGAGTGGAACGACACGGCGGTGGAGTACCCGCGCGATCTCTGCATCCACCACCTCTTCGAGCAGCAGGTGGAGCGCACTCCCGATGCGGTGGCGGTCGTCTTCGGGGACCAGGCGCTCACCTACGCGGAGCTGAACGCGCGGGCCAACCGCCTGGCGCACCACCTCCGCGCGCTGGGCGTGGGGCCGGACGTGCGCGTGGCCATTGGCCTGGAGCGCGGCCTGGAGATGATGGTCGGGCTCTTTGCCGTGCTCAAGGCCGGCGGCGCCTACGTCCCGCTCGACCCCGCGTACCCCGCCGACCGCCTGCGGTACATGCTGGCCGACAGCGCGCCCGCCGTGCTGCTGACGCAGTCCTCCCTCGCCGCCCTGTTCCCGGGCGTGGAGGTGCCGGTGCTGGAGCTGGACGCGCCGGTGTGGGCGGATGCGCCGGCGGGCAACCCCGGCCCCGCCGGGCTGACGGCGGAGCACCTGGCGTACGTCATCTACACCTCGGGCTCCACGGGGCGGCCCAAGGGAGTGATGAACGAGCACCGCGGCGTGGTCAACCGGCTGCTGTGGATGCAGGACGCGTACGGGCTGCGGGCGGAGGAGGCGGTGCTGCAGAAGACGCCCGTCAGCTTCGACGTGTCGGTGTGGGAGCTGTTCTGGGCGCCGCTGGCGGGGGCGCGCGTGGTGATGCTGGAGCCGGAGGCGCACCGGGAGCCGCGGCGCCTGGCCGAAGCCATCGAGCGGGAAGGAGTGGGCACGGTGCACTTCGTACCCTCGATGCTGCAGCTCTTCCTGGAGCACGCGCCGCTGGAGCGGTGCGGGTCGTTGAAGCGGGTCATCTGCAGCGGAGAGGCGCTGCCGGCCTCGGTGGTGAGGCGCTTCGCGGAGCGGCTGCCGGGGGTGGAGCTGTACAACCTGTACGGGCCCACGGAAGCCGCGGTCGACGTGACGTGGTGGCGGTGCGAGGGGGCGCGGGAGGGAGGGAGCGTGCCGATCGGGCGGCCGGTGTCGAACACGCGCATCTACGTGCTGGACGCGGGCGGGGAGCCGGTGCCGGTGGGTGTGGCGGGGGAGCTGTACATCGGCGGCGTGCAGGTGGCGCGCGGGTACCTGAACCGCGACGAGCTGACGGCGGAGCGCTTTGTGGAGAACCCGTTCCACGGCGGACGCATGTACCGCACGGGGGACGTGGCGCGGTGGCGCGCGGACGGCGCCATCGAGTACCTGGGCCGGAACGACGAGCAGGTGAAGCTGCGCGGGTTCCGCATCGAGCTGGGGGAGATCGAGGCGCGGCTGGCCATGCATCCCGCCGTCCGCGAGGCGACCGTGTTGATGCGCGAAGACACGCCCGGGGACCGGCGCCTGGTGGCCTACCTGGTGGGTGAGCCCGTGGAGGCGGAGGCGCTGCGGACCCACCTGCTGGCGACGCTGCCGGAGTACATGGTTCCGGCGGCGTACGTGCGGCTGGACGCGCTCCCCCTGACCCCCAACGGCAAGCTGGACCGCCGCGCGCTCCCCGCGCCGGAGGGCGGCGCGTTCGCCGCGCGGGCGTACGAGGCGCCGGAAGGGGAGATCGAGGAAGCGCTGGCCGAGGTGTGGGCGGAGCTGCTGGGCGTGGAGCGGGTGGGCCGCCACGACAACTTCTTCGAGCTGGGCGGGCACTCGCTGCTCGTCGTACGCCTGATCGACCGCATGGACGAGGTTGGCCTTCACGCCGACGTGCGCGCGCTGTTCACGGCACCGACCCTCGCCGGGTTCGCCGCCGTTACTCACGAGATCCAGGAAATCCGTCTGTGAGCATTGCTGAAATTCTGGTCCGGATCAACGAGAGCGGCATCGAGCTGTCGGCGGATGGGGACGAGCTGGTCGTCCGGTCCAAGAAGCGCGTCATCGACAAGGCGGTGGTGGGCCTGCTGCGCGAGAACAAGCAGGCGCTGCTGGAGCTGCTGAAGTCGGGCGGATACGCCGCCGCCCGCACCGAGGCCGCGCGCGTGCCGCTCGTGGAGCTGACGCAGGCGGAGATGGAAGGGATCGCGGCCGGCGTGCCCGGCGGCGCGGAGAACGTGCAGGACGTGTATCCCCTGGCGCCGCTGCAGGAGGGGATCCTCTTCCACCACATGCTCACGGAGGAGGGGGACCCATACCTGCTCCCCACCGTGCTCGGCTTCGACAGCCGCGCGCGGCTGGACGGGTACCTGGCCGCCTTCCAGTCGGTGATGGACCGCCACGACGTGCTGCGCACGGCGGTGGTGTGGGAGGGCGTGCCGGAGCCGCTGCAGGTGGTGTGGCGCCGCGCTCCGCTCCCGGTGGAAGAGGTGGAGCTGGATGAGCGCGGTGGCGACGCGGCGAAGCAGTTGTACGCGCGCTTCGATCCGCGCCACTACCGCATCGACGTGCGCCAGGCGCCGATGGTGCGCGCCTGCGTAGCGCGCGATCCGCACGCGGACCGCTGGCTGCTCCTCCTCCTGATGCACCACCTGGCCAGCGACCACACCACGCTGGAGGTGCTGCTGGGTGAGGTGCAGGCGCACCTCACCGGCCAGGCGCACCGGCTTCCCGCGCCGGTGCCGTTCCGCACGCTGGTCGCCCAGGCGCGCCGGGGCGCCAGCCGCGCGGAGCACGAGGCGTTCTTCACCGGGTTGTTGGGCGATGTGGAGGAGCCGACCGCTGCCTTCGGCATGCTGGACGTGCAGGGCGACGGCTCGGGGATCGGCGAAGCGCGGGTGGAGGTGGAGCCGGCGCTCGCCGGGCGGCTGCGGGAGCGCGCGCGCAGGCTGGGTGTGAGCGTGGCGAGCCTGTGCCACGTGGCGTGGGCGCAGGTGCTGGCGCGCGTCTCGGGTCGCGACGATGTCGTGTTCGGCACGGTCCTCTTCGGCCGCATGGAGAGCGGGGCGGGGGGCGGGCGGGTCGTGGGTCCCTCCATCAACACGCTCCCCGTGCGCATTCGCGTGGGCGCGGAAGGAGCGGAGGCGAGCGTACGGGGCGCACACGCCCTGCTCGCGGAGCTGCTGCGCAACGAGCACGCGTCACTCGCGCTGGCGCAGCGGTGCAGCCGCGTGCAGGCGCCCGCGCCGCTCTTTTCCGCGCTGCTCAACTACCGCCACAGCGAGCTCGGCCGCCAGAGCGGGCGGCCTGGCCTGGAGGGCATGGAGCTGATCTACGCGCAGGAGCGCACCAACTACCCGCTCGCCCTGTCCGTGGACGACACGGGCGATGGGCTCTCGGTGACCGCGCAGGCGCACGCCCCCGCCGACCCGGTGCGCGTGTGCGCGCTGATGCACCAGGCGCTCGCCGGCCTCGCCGCCGCGCTGGAGACGGCGCCGCGGCGGCCGGTCGGCCTCATCGACGTGCTGCCGGAGGCGGAGCGCACGCAGGTGGTGGAGTCGTGGAACGACACGGACGCGGAGTTCGCGGCAGATTCGTGCATCCACGAGCTGTTCGAGGCGCAGGCCCGGCACACGCCCGACGCGGTCGCGCTCGTTTCCGGCGACGAGTCGCTCACCTACGCGGAGCTGAACGCGCGGGCCAACCGCCTCGCGCATGGTCTCCGCGCGCTCGGCGTCCGGCCGGACGTGCGCGTGGCCATCTGCGTGGAGCGCGGGCCGGAGATGGTCGTCGCGCTGCTGGGGGTGCTCAAGGCCGGCGGCGCGTACGTGCCGCTGGACCCGGCGTATCCGGCGGAGCGGCTGCGCTACATGCTCCGCGACAGCGACGCGGCCGTGCTGCTGGCGCAGGGCTCCCTGGCGGGGATGTTCGCGGACGGCGGCGTCCCGGTGGTGGAGATCGGGGGCGGTAGCTGGGATGAGTATCCCGCGTCGGACCCGGAGCGCGCGGGGCTCACGCCGGATCACCTGGCGTACGTCATCTACACGTCGGGCTCCACCGGCCGGCCCAAGGGTGTGATGGTGCAGCACCGCGGCGCGTGCAACCTGGCCGCCGCGCAGGTCCGCGCGTTCGGGGTGGAGCCGGAGAGCCGCGTCCTCCAGTTCGCCTCGTTCAGCTTCGACGCCTGCGTCTCCGAAGTGGTGGTGACGCTCTCGCGCGGCGCGTCGCTGCACCTGGCGCCGCACGGCGCGGTGCTGGCGGGCGAGGCGCTGGTGGAGATGGTGGATGCGCACGGCATCACGCACGCGACGCTCCCCCCGGCCGTGCTCGCGACGCTCCCCGACGACGCCGGTCTCCCCTCCCTGCGCTCCCTGGCGCTGGCGGGTGACGTGGCGCCGGAAGGGGCGGTGCGGCGCTGGGCCGCGGGCCGCCTGCTGCTGAACGCGTACGGCCCCACCGAGGCCACGGTGTGCGCCACCATCCACGAGTGTGACGCGAACCAGGCGGGGAAGCCGCCCATCGGCCGCCCCATCCCGAACGTGCGGGTGTACGTGCTGGACGCCGCCGGCCGTCCGCTTCCGGTCGCCGCGGTGGGCGAGCTGTACGTGGGCGGCGCGGGGGTGGCACGCGGGTACCTGGACCGCCCGGCGCTCACGGCGGAGAGCTTCGTCCCCGATCCGTTCAGCGGCGCGCCGGGCGCGCGGATGTACCGCACCGGCGACCTGGGCAGGTGGCTACCGGACGGTACAATCGAGTTCCTGGGGCGCGACGACTTCCAGGTGAAGGTGCGCGGGTTCCGCATCGACCTGGGCGAGATCGAAGCGCGCCTGGGCGAGCACCCGGCGGTCGCGGACGCCGTCGTGGTGGCGCGCGAGTACGGGAGCGGCGACCGCCGGCTGGTGGCCTACTACGCCGGGACGGAGGATGCGGAGGCCCTGCGCGCGCACCTCGCGGAGCGGCTGCCGGAGTACATGGTCCCCGGCGCGTTCGTCCGCCTGGAGGCGCTCCCGCTGACGCCGAGCGGCAAGACCGACCGCCGCGCGCTCCCCGCGCCGGGCGCGGACGTGCTCGCGGCGCGCGCCTTCGAGGCGCCGGCGGGCGAGACGGAAGAGACGCTGGCGGAGATCTGGAGGGAGGTGCTGGGGGTGGAGCGCGTGGGGCGCCGCGACCACTTCTTCGAGCTGGGCGGCCACTCCCTGCTGGCCGTGAAGATGATCGAGCGGATGCGCCGCGCGGGGCTCCACGCCGACGTGCGCGCCCTCTTCACCACGCCCACGCTGGCCGAGCTGGCCGCCGCCGTCAGCGCCGGCGCGGGCGAGGCGCAGGTGCCCCCCAACGGCATCCCCGACGCGTGCGATGCGATCACGCCGGAGATGCTCCCCCTGGCGGAGCTGACGCAGGACGAGGTGGACGCCGTCGTGGCGGAGGTGCCGGGCGGCGCCGCCAACGTGCAGGACATCTACGCCCTGGCCCCGCTTCAGGAAGGCGTCCTCTTCCACCACCTGCTCTCCCGCGAGGGCGATCCCTACCTCCTCGCCTGCCTCTTCGGCTTCGACAGCCGCGAGCGGCTGGACGCGTACGCCGCCGCGCTGCAGGCGGTGATGGACCGGCACGACATCCTGCGCACCGGGCTGGCCTGGGAGGGCCTGCGCCACCCCGTGCAGGTGGTGTGGCGCCGCGCACCGCTCGCGGTGGAAGAGGTGGAGCTCGATCCGGCCAACGGCGACGTGGCGCGGCAGCTTTACGCGCGCTTCGACCCGCGCCACCACGCCATCGACCTGCGCCGCGCCCCCACCCTGCGCGTGCACGCCGCCTGGGACGCGGCGAGCGGGCGCTGGCTCGCCCTCTTCCTCTTCCATCACGTCACCGGCGACCACACCACGCTGGAGTCGCTGGTGGCCGAGGTGCGCGCGCACGTGGAGGGGCACGCCGGCCGCCTTCCCGCGCCCCTGCCGTTCCGCACCTTCGTGGGACAGGTGCGCCTGGGCGTGAGCGCCGCCGAGCACGAGGCGTTCTTTACGCAGCTCCTGGGCGACGTGGACGAGCCCACCGCTCCGTTCGGGCTGCTGGACGCGCGCGGCGACGGCTCCGGGATCGCCGAGGCGAAGCTCGCGGTGGATGCGGCGCTGGTGGCCCGCCTGCGCGAGCGGGCGCGGGCGCTGGGCGTGAGCCTGGCGAGCCTCTGCCATCTCGCGTGGGCGCAGGTGCTTGCGCGCGTCTCCGGGCGCGGCGACGTGGTGTTCGGCACCGTCCTCTTCGGGCGCATGCAGGGTGGCGCGGGCGCGGACCGCGTGCTCGGCCCCTTCATCAACACGCTCCCCGTGCGCATCCGCGTGGCGGAGGCGGGGGTGGAGGCGAGCGTGCGGCGGATGCACACCGTCCTCGCCGACCTGGTGCGCCACGAGCACGCGCCGCTGGCCCTGGCGCAGCGTTGCAGCCGCGTGCAGGCCCCCGCGCCGCTCTTTTCCGCCCTCCTCAACTACCGCCACAGCACCCCCGCCGACGAGGCGCGCGCCGTGGAGGGCGTGGAGATGCTGTACACGGAGGAGCGCACCAACTACCCGCTCACCCTCTCCGTGGACGACCTGGGCATCGGGCTCGGGCTCACGGCGCAGGTGCAGGCGTCGGTCGGGCCGGAGCGGGTTTGCGCGCTGGTGCATGCGGCGCTGGAGGGGCTGGCCACCGCGCTGGAAGCCGCGCCGCTCACGCCGTCCGCGGCCATCGACGTGCTGCCGGAATCGGAGCGCCGGCAGGTGCTGAACGCGTGGAACGCGACGGAGATGGAGTACCCGGGCGCGTGCGTGCACGAGCTGTTCGAGGCGCAGGTGGAGCGCACGCCGGGCGCGGTCGCGCTCGTTTTCGGCGAGGAGCCGCTCACGTACGCCGAGCTCAACGCGCGCGCCAACCGGCTGGCGCACTACCTCCGCGAGCTTGGCGTGGGGCCGGACGTGCGCGCCGCGATCTGCGTGGAGCGCGGCGCGGAGATGGTCGTGGCGGTGCTGGGCGTGCTCAAGGCAGGCGGCGCGTACGTCCCGCTGGACCCCGCCCACCCGGCGGAGCGGCTGCGGTACGCGCTGGAAGACAGCGCGCCGGCCGTGCTCCTCACCCAGCCGTCGCTCGCGCGGCTGTTCGAGGGTGCCGGCATTCCGGCCATCGACGTGGCGGCGCCCCTCGCCGGGCTGCCGGAGACCAATCCGACACCGGAGGGCGTCACGCCCGATCACCTGGCGTACGTCATCTACACCTCCGGCTCCACCGGCCGCCCCAAGGGAGTGATGGTGGGCCACCGCGGTGTGGTCAGCCTCCTCTTCTCCATGCGCGCCATGGTGGGCGTGGAGCCCGCCGACCGGGTGGTGTCCGTCACCACCATCGCGTTCGACATCGCGGCGCTGGAGCTGTACCTGCCGCTGGCCTTCGGCGCGCGCGTGGTGCTGCTGGACCACGAGCGCGCCGCCGACCCCGCGCGCCTGGCGGATGCCCTCGACCTGCACGAAGCGACGGTGCTGCAGGCCACTCCGGCCACCTGGCGGATGCTGGTGGACGCGGGGTGGCGGGGCCGCGACGGCCTGAAGGCGCTCTGCGGCGGCGAGGCGCTCCCCTCCGCGCTCGCGGCGGCGCTGCGCGAGCGCGTGGGCGCGCTGTGGAACGTGTACGGCCCCACCGAGACGACCATCTGGTCCTCCGCGGACGAGGTCGGCGCCTTCGCGGACGTGCGGGCCCATGCGCCCATCGGCCGGCCGGTCGCCAACACGCGCATCTACCTTCTGGATGCGGCGGGCGAGCCGGTGCCGGTGGGCGTAGCGGGGGAGCTGTACATCGGCGGCGCGGGCGTCGCGCGCGGCTACCTGGACCGGCCGGGGCTCACGGCGGAGCGCTTCGTTCCCGATCCTTTCGCGCCGGAGCCGGGCGCGCGCGTGTACCGCACCGGCGACCTGGGCCGCTGGCTGTCGGACGGCCGCATCGAGTTCCTGGGGCGCAACGACCACCAGGTGAAAGTGCGCGGCTTCCGCATCGAGCTGGGGGAGATCGAGGCCGGCATCGCCGCGCACCCGGATGTGCGCGAAGCGGTCGTGGTGGCGCGCGAGTACGGGCCCGGCGACGTGCGGCTGGTGGCCTACTTCGCGGGGGAGGCGCTGGAGGCGGATGCCCTCCGTTCCCACCTGATGTCGCGGCTCCCCGAGTACATGGTGCCGACCGCATACGTGCGGCTGGACGCGCTCCCCCTCACCCCGAACGGCAAGATCGACCGCAAGGCGCTCCCCGCGCCGGAGGGCGAGGTGCTCTCCTCGCGCGAGTACGAGGCACCCGCCGGCGTCACCGAGGAGGCGCTCGCGGAGATCTGGTCGGAGGTGCTGGGCGTGGAGCGCGTGGGGCGCCGCGACCACTTCTTCGAGCTCGGCGGCCACTCGCTCCTCGCCGTCCAGGTGATCTCGCGCGTGCGGCACGTGCTCGCCGCCGACATCCCCCTGGGCGAGCTCTTCGCCCGGCCCGTGCTCGCGGACTTCGCGCGCGCGCTGGACACCGCCGCGCGCGCGGATCTCCCCGCGATCGCGCCCGTGGACCGCACCGCGCCGCTGGGGCTGTCGTTCGCGCAGCAGCGGCTGTGGTTCCTGGAGAAGATGGGCGGTGGCGGGAGGGCGTACCACATGCCCGCCGCGCTCCGCCTGTCCGGCGCGCTGGATGCCGGGGCACTGCGCGGCGCGCTCGACCGCATCGTCGAGCGGCACGAGGCGCTGCGCACCGTGTTCGTGCAGGTGGATGGCGAGCCCGTGCAGGTGATCACCCCCGCCGGGGAGAGCGCGTTTGCCCTCCGCGAGCACGACCTCAGCGGGAACCCACAGGCGGACGCGGAGCTGCGCCGGCTGGTGGGGGAGGAAACGAGCGCGCCCTTCGACCTGGAGCGTGGCCCCCTCATCCGCGGAACGCTGGTGCGGATGGGGGAGGACGAACACACACTTGCCGTCACGATGCACCACATCGTCAGCGACGGCTGGTCGATGGGCGTGCTCACGCGCGAGCTGAGCGCCCTCTACGGCGCCCTCCGCCGCGGCGAGGGCGATCCGCTCCCCGCGCTCCCGGTGCAGTACGCCGATTACGCCGCGTGGCAGCGGAGATACGTGGAGGGCGAGGTGCTCCGCGAGCAGGCGGAGTACTGGACGGGGATGCTGGGCGGCGCTCCGGAGCTGCTGGAGCTCCCCACGGACCGCCCGCGCCCGGCGCGGCAGGACCATGCCGGGGCCTTGCTCTCCGTGGAGCTGGACGAGGATCTCACGGCGGGGCTGAAGTCGCTCGCGCAGCGCCACGGCACCACCCTGTTCATGACGCTGATGGCCGGCTGGGCCGCGACGCTCGGCCGCCTTTCGGGCCAGGACGAGGTCGTCATCGGCACCCCGACGGCCAACCGGGGACGCGCGGAGATCGAGGGGCTCATCGGCCTCTTCATCAACAACCTCGCGCTGCGCGTGGACCTCTCGGGCGAGCCGACGGGCGCGGAGCTGCTCGGGCGGGTGAAGGCGCGCGCGCTGGAGGCGCAGCAGCACCAGGACATCCCCTTCGAGCAGGTGGTGGAGCTGGTGCGGCCGTCGCGCAGCCTGGCGCACACGCCGCTCTTCCAGGTGATGTTCGCCTGGCAGAACGCGCCCCAGGGCGGCCTGGCTCTGGACGGGCTCGAAGTGCGCCCCGCGGACGCGGGCCCGCACGCCACCGCGCGCTACGACCTCACGCTCTCCCTCTCCGAAGCGGGCGGACGCATCGTAGGTGGCGTGGAGTACGCGACGGCGCTCTTCGATGCGGATACCATCGATCGGTACCTCGGCTATCTGCGCGCGGTGCTGGCCGGGATGGCCGCGGATGAGGCGCGGGAAGTGGCTCTTCTCCCGATCCTCCCGGAAGCGGAGCGGCGGCAGGTGCTGGAGGAGTGGAACGCCGACGTCTCGTACCCGGGTGAGGCGTGCGTCCACGAGCTGTTCGAGCGGCAGGTGGAGCACACGCCCGGCGCCATGGCCGTGAGCTTCAGAGACGAGCGCCTGACGTACGAGGAGCTGAACGCGCGCGCAAACCGCCTGGCCCATCACCTCCGTGCACGCGGCGTGGCGGCCGGGACGCGGGTGGCGATCTGCGCGGAGCGCGGGCTGGAGATGGTCGTCGGCCTGCTGGCGGTGCTCAAGGCGGGCGGCGCGTACGTGCCGCTGGACCCCGCGTATCCCGCGGAGCGGCTGCGCTTTACGCTGGATGACAGCGCTCCCGCCGTCCTGCTGGCGCAGGGCGGGCTCGCCGCCGGGCTGGAGGACGCGGGCATCCCGGTGGTCCGCCTGGACGACGAGGCGGCCTGGGCGGATCGCGACGCGTCCAACCCGCGCTCCGCTGCGACCCCGGACGATCCCGCGTACGTCATCTACACCTCCGGCTCCACCGGCCGCCCCAAGGGCGTGCTGGTCACCCACCGCAACGTCGCGCGGCTCTTCTCCGCTACCGACGAGTGGTTCGGGTTTGGGGAGAGCGACGTGTGGACGCTGTTCCACTCCTTCGCCTTCGACTTTTCCGTGTGGGAGATCTGGGGCGCGCTGCTGTACGGCGGCCGCCTGGTGGTGGTGCCGAAGGACGTGGCGCGCTCCCCGGCCGACTTCTACCGGCTGGTCTGCGCCGAAGGGGTCACGGTCCTCAACCAGACCCCCAGCGCGTTCCGGCAGTTGATGGCGGCGCAGGACGACGGCGAGCACCGGCTGCGCTTCGTGGTGTTGGGCGGCGAGGCGCTGGAGGTGGCGGCGCTGAAGCCGTGGTTCGAGCGCAACGGCGAGCGCACGCGCCTGGTAAACATGTACGGGATCACCGAGACCACGGTCCACGTGACGTACCGGCCCATCACGCCGGCCGACGCCGCGCGGCCGGGGCCGAGCCCCATCGGGTGGCGCATCCCCGACCTGCGCATCTACGTGCTGGACGCGCGCGGCGAGCCGGTGCCGGTGGGCGTGGCGGGCGAGATGTACGTGGGCGGGGCAGGGGTGGCGCTCGGCTACCTGAACCGCCCCGAGCTCACGGCCGCGCGCTTCTTGGCCGACCCCTTCCTCGGCGGGCGGATGTACCGCACGGGAGACCGCGCACGGTGGCTGGCGGACGGGAGCCTGGAGTACCTGGGACGCGCGGACCAGCAGGTGAAGGTGCGCGGCTTCCGCATCGAGCCGGGCGAGATCGAAGCGCGCATGGCGGAGCACCCGGCGGTCCGCGACGCGGTGGTGATGGTGCGCGAGTACGCCGCCGGAGACCTGCGCCTGGTGGCCTACTGGGTGGGCGACGAGGCGCTGGAGGCCGAGGCGCTGAGGACGCACCTGCTGGCGACGCTGCCGGAGCACATGGTGCCCGCGGCGTACGTGCGGCTGGACGCGCTCCCCCTCACGCCCAACGGCAAGCTGGACCGCCGCGCGCTCCCCGCCCCGGAGGGCGGCGCGTTCGCGGCTCGTGCCTACGAGGCGCCCGAGGGCGGGATCGAGAACACGCTGGCCGGGATCTGGTCGGAGCTGCTGGGCGTGGAGCGGGTGGGGCGGCGCGACAACTTCTTCGAGCTGGGCGGGCACTCCCTGCTGGTGATGCAGGTGATCTCGCGCGTGCGCCGTGAGCTGGGGACCGAGGTGGCGCTTACCGACCTCTTCACCCGTCCCGTGCTGGCCGATTTCGCGCGCCTGCTTGAGGGCGCCGGCCGCTCGCAGCTCCCGCTCATCGGGCGCGCGGACCGCGACGCGCCGCTTCCGCTCTCCTTCGCGCAGCAGCGGCTCTGGTTCCTGGAGCAGATGGGGGAGCTGGGCGGCACCTACCACATCCCCGCCGGCCTCCGCCTGCGCGGCGCGCTGGACCGCGAGGCGCTGCGTGCGGCGCTGGACCGCATCGTGGCCCGCCACGAGGCGCTGAGGACGGTCTTCCACTCCGCCGCCGGCACGCCCGAGCAGCGCATCACGCCCGCCGGCGAGAGCCGCTTCCGCCTCACCGAGCACGACCTGCGCGGGCACCTGTCCGCCGAGGCGGAGCTGGGCCGCCTGGTGCGGGAGGAAGCGAGCGCGCCGTTCGACCTGGCGCGCGGCCCGCTCATCCGCGGCCGCCTCATCCAGCTCGCGGAAGACGACCACGTCCTCGCCGTGACGATGCACCACATCGTCAGCGACGGCTGGTCGATGGGCGTGCTGACGCGCGAGCTGAGCGCCCTCTACGGCGCCTTCCAGCGCGGCGAGGCGGATCCGCTTCCGCCGCTGCCGGTGCAGTACGCGGACTACGCGGCGTGGCAGCGCAAGTGGGTGGAGGGTGAGGTGTTGCGGGAGCAGGCGGATTTCTGGAGGACGGCGCTCTCCGGCGCCCCCGAGCTCCTGGAGCTGCCCACCGACCACGCCCGCCCGCGGGTGCAGGACCACGCCGGCGCGACCGTACGCGTGGAGCTGGACGAGGAGCTCACCGCGGGGCTGAAGGCGCTCGCTCAGCGCCAGGGCGCCACCCTGTTCATGACGCTGATGGCGGGATGGGCCGCGACCCTCGGCCGCCTCTCCCGCCAGGACGATGTCGTCATCGGGACGCCCACCGCCAATCGCGGGCGGGCGGAGATCGAGGGGCTGATCGGCTTCTTCGTCAACACCCTCGCGCTGCGCGTGGATCTATCGGGCGAGCCCTCGGCGGCGGAGCTGCTGCGGCGGGTAAAGGACGGCTCGCTGGCGGCGCAGCAGCACCAGGACATCCCCTTCGAGCAGGTGGTGGAGGTGGTGCAGCCGGCCCGGAGCCTGGCGCACACGCCGCTCTTCCAGGTGCTCTTTGCCTGGCAGAACGCGCCGGAGGCCGGTCTGGAGCTTCCGGGGCTCGCGCTCGACGCGGTGGATGCGGCGCAGCACGTGACGGCCAAGTTCGACCTGTCGCTCTCCCTGGCTGAGCACGGCGGGCGCATCGCCGGCGAGCTGGAGTACGCGACGGCGCTGTTCGAGCGCGCGACCGCCGAGCGCTACCTCGGCTACCTGCGCGCGGTGCTGGCGGGGATGGTGGCGGATGAGCAGCGGGCGCCCGCCCGCCTCCCGATCCTCGCGGAAGCCGAGCGCCGGCAGGTGCTGGAGGTGTGGAACGCGACGGACGCGGCGTACCCGTCCGCGTGCGTGCACGAGCTGTTCGAGGCGCAGGCGGAGCGTACCCCGCATGCGGTCGCGGTGGTTCACGAAGACCGGTCGCTGGCCTATGCCGAGCTCAACGCGCGCGCCAACGTGCTCGCGCACCATCTGCGCGAGCGGGGCATAGGAGCGGATGCGCGCGTGGCGGTCCTCCTGCCGCGCAGCACCGAGCTGGTGGTGGCGGAGCTGGCGATCCTCAAGGCCGGCGCCGCGTATGTCCCCATCGACCCCGCGTTCCCGGCCGAGCGCATCGCGTTCATGGTCGCGGACAGCGGCGCGCGTATCGTGCTGGCGGCGGCGGGCGACGCGCTCCCCGAGCTTCCGTCCGTGGAGCGCGTGGACGTCGGCGCGTTGCCGGACGGTCCGGCGCACGACCTGAGGGTGCCGCTGGACAGCGAGGCGGCCGCGTACGTGATGTACACGTCGGGCTCCACGGGCGCGCCCAAGGGCGTGGTGGTGCCTCACCGCGCCATCGCGCGCCTGGTGATCAACAACGGATACGCGGAGTTCTCGCCCGGCGACCGGGTGGCGTTCGCGGCCAATCCCGCATTCGATGCATCCACGCTGGAGGTGTGGGCGCCGCTGCTCAACGGCGGACGCATCGTGGTCATCGGGCAGGACACGCTGCTCGACCCGCGGCGCTTCGGAAGCGCTCTCGACGAGCACGGCGTGGACGTGCTGTGGATGACCGTCGGCCTCTTCAACCAGTACGCGGACGATCTCAGGAGCCAGATCCCGCGCCTGCGCTACCTGGTCGTCGGCGGCGACGCGCTGGACCCGCGCATCATCGCGGAGGTCCTGGCGAACAATCCTCCGCGGCACCTGCTCAACGGCTACGGTCCCACCGAGACGACCACCTTTGCGATCACGCACGAGATCGCGGGCGTGGCCGAAGGCGCGCGCAGCATCCCCCTGGGCCGCCCGATCTCCAACACGCGCATCTACATCCTGGACGCCGCTGGCGAGCCGGTGCCGCCCGGCGTCGCGGGCGAGATCCACATCGGCGGGGCAGGGGTGGCGCTCGGGTACCTGAACCGGCCCGCGCTGACCGCGGAGCGCTTCGTCGCGAACCCGTTCGGCGGCGGGCGCATGTACCGCACGGGTGACCTGGGCCGCTGGCTACCGGACGGTACAATCGAGTTCCTGGGGCGCACCGATTTCCAGGTGAAGGTGCGCGGCTACCGCATCGAGCTGGGCGAGATCGAGGCCCGGCTCGCGGAGCATCCCGGCGTGCGCGAGGCGGCCGTGCTGGCGCGCGAGGACGCGCCCGGCGACCGGCGCCTCGTCGCGTACTACGTCGGTGAGGACGTGGACGCCGAGGCGCTGCGCGTGCACCTCGCCGAGCGCGTGCCGCAGTACATGGTCCCCGCCGCGTACGTGCGCCTGGATGGCATGCCGCTGACCGCGAACGGCAAGGTGAACCGCCGCGCGCTCCCGGCTCCCGAAAGCGATGCGTTCGCCGCGCGGGAGTACGAGGCGCCGGCCGGCGCGCTGGAAACAGCGGTCGCGGAGATCTGGGCGGAGGTGCTCAGGGTGGAGCGCGTGGGGCGCCACGACCACTTCTTCGAACTGGGCGGGCACTCGCTCCTGGCGGTGCAGGTGATCTCGCGCGTGCGGCAGGCGCTGGGCGCGGACGTGGCGCTGGGCGATCTGTTCATGCGCCCCGTGCTGGCGGACTTCGCGCGCGAGCTGGAAGGAGCGGGTCGGGCGGAGATTCCGCCCATCGAGCCCGCGTCCGCAGGGGAGCGGCGGGCGCTCTCTTTCGCGCAGCAGCGGCTCTGGTTCCTGGAGCAGTTCGGTGGCGCGGGAGCCGCGTACCACATCGCGACCGGCCTGCGCCTGCAGGGCGAGCTGGACGGCGGCGCGCTGCGCCGCGCGCTGGACCGCATCGTGGAGCGCCACGAGGCGCTGCGCACGACGTTCGCGCAGGTGGACGGCGAGGCGGAGCAGCGCGTCGCGTCCCCCGAGGAGAGCGTCTTCCACCTCCTGGAGCACGACCTCGCCGGCCACGCGCACCCCGAGGCGGAGCTGCGCCGGCTGGCGGCGGAAGAATCGGGCACCCCGTTCGACCTGGAGCGCGGTCCGCTCGTACGCGGCCGCCTGGTGCGGCTCGCGGCCGACGACCACGTGCTGCTGGTGACGATGCACCACATCGTCAGCGACGGCTGGTCGATGGGCGTTCTCACGCGCGAGCTGGGCGCTCTCTACGCCGCCTTCACCCGCGGCGAGGGGGATCCGCTTCCGCCGCTCCCGGTGCAGTACCCGGACTACGCCGCGTGGCAGCGCCGGTGGGTGGAGGGCGAGGTGCTCCGCGAGCAGGCGGAGTTCTGGGGCCAGGCGCTGGCCGGCGCGCCCGAGCTGCTGGAGATCCCTACCGACCGCCCTCGCCCCACCGTGCAGAGCCACGCGGGCGACACCGTGGAGGTGCTCTTCGACGCGGAGCTCGCGGCGGGGCTGAGGGCCCTCGGCCAGCGCCACGGCACCACGCTGTTCATGACGCTGCTCGCCGGGTGGGCCGTGGTGCTGTCCAGGCTCGCCGACCAGGCGGACGTGGTGATCGGCACGCCCACCGCGAATCGCGGGCGGGCGGAGATCGAGGGGCTGATCGGCTTCTTCGTCAACACGCTCGCCCTGCGCGTGGACCTGGCGGACGGGCCGAGCGTGGGCGAGCTGCTGGCGCGGGTGAGGGCCCAGGCGCTGGCCGCGCAGCAGCACCAGGACATCCCCTTCGAACAGGTGGTGGAGCGCGTGCAGCCGGCGCGCTCACTCGCCCACAGCCCCCTCTTCCAGGTGATGTTCACCTGGCAGAACACGGCGCGCGAATCCCTGGCACTCCCGGGGCTGCGCCTGGCCCCGTTGGAGCGGCCGCCGCACACCAGCGCGCAGTTCGACCTCTCGCTCACGCTGCAGGAGGCCGGGGACCGCATCGTCGGGTACATCGAGTACGCCACCGCGCTGTTCGACGCCGCCAGCGTGGAGCGCCACCTGGGCCACCTCCGGCGCGTGCTTGCCGCCATGGTCGCGGACGACGGGCGGGGCGTGGACCGGCTCCCGCTGCTCTCCACGGCCGAGCGCCGGCAGGCCGCGGGCGAGTGGGGCACGGCGGCGCAGCTTCCGGGCACCTGCATCCACGAGCTCTTCGAGGCGCACGCCGCCGCCACCCCCGGGGCCGTCGCCCTGGTGGAGGGCGACGACGTGCTCACCTACGCGGAGCTGGACGCGCGCGCCAACCGGCTGGCGCGCCACCTCGTGGCGCGCGGTGTGGGCGCGGAGACGGCGGTCGGCGTGTGCATGGAGTGGAGCCCGGAGCTGGTCGTGGCGTTCCTGGCGGTGCTCAAGGCGGGCGGCGTCTACGTGCCTCTCGATCCCGCCCTTCCCGCCGAGCGCCTCTCGTACATGGCCGCCGACGCGGCGCTGCGCCTGGTGGTGACCCGCGCCGGCCTGGCGAACCGCGTGCGTGCGGAAGCCCGCGTGCTGGTGGACGCGGACGCGGAAGCGATCCGCGCGGAGCGGAGCGACTCACCCGCGGTCGCGGTGCATCCGGGTACGCTGGCGTACCTGATCTACACCTCGGGCTCCACGGGCAGGCCCAAGGGCGTGGGGGTGGAGCACCGGGCCGCGGCGGCGCACCTCGCCACCATGGCGGACAGGCTGGGCGTCGTGGCGTCCGACCGAGCGCTGCAGTTCGCCTCGGCGGGCTTCGACGTGGCGCTGGAACAGGTTCTGGTGCCGCTCCTGCGCGGCGCCGCGCTGGTGCTGCGCGGGCCCGAGCCGTGGAGCCCGGACGAGTTCCCGGCGCGCGTGGCGTCGCTGGGCGTGACGGTGGTGGGCCTCACGCCGGCGTACTGGCAGGAAGTGCTCGCCTGCGCTCCCGGGGAGACGCTGCCCGGCGTGCGTATCATGACCGTGGGCGGCGAAGCGCTCCCCGCCTCCGCGGCGCGGGCGGGCGGCCGCACTCGCCTGCTCAACTGCTACGGTCCCACCGAAGCGGTCATCACCGCATCCTCCTTCGAGGTCGATCCGCACGACACGCTCCCCGGCGGCCTGGTGCCCATCGGCCGGCCGCTTCCCGGGCGCGCGGCGTACGTGCTGGACGTGCGCGGGGAGCCCGTCCCGGCCGGCACGCCGGGGGAGCTGTACCTGGGCGGGGCGCTGCTCGCGCGCGGCTACCTGGGCCGCGCGGGGCTCACGGCCGAGCGCTTCGTCCCCGATCCGTTCGCGGAGGCGGGGGCGCGCATGTACCGCACGGGCGATCGGGCGCGGTGGAGCGCCGCGGGGCATCTGGAGTTCCTGGGGCGCGTGGACGACCAGGTGAAGATCCGCGGCTTCCGCATCGAGCCGGGGGAGATCGAGAGCGCGCTCGCGGAAGATCCCGCCGTGCGCCAGGCCCTGGTCGTGGTGCGCGAAGACGTGCCCGGCGACCGGCGCCTGGTCGCGTACGTCGCGGCGGACGAGGATTTGGCCATCGCGGCGCTGCGGGAGCGGCTCCGGGCGCAGCTCCCCGAGTACATGCTCCCGGCGGCCATCGTGCGCATGGACGCGCTGCCGCTCACGCCCAACGGCAAGCTCGACCGGCGGGCGCTCCCCGCGCCGGCGGGCGAGGCGTACGCGTCGCGTGCCTACGCGGCGCCGATGGGCGAGATGGAACGCGCCGTCGCCGCGATCTGGTCGGATGTGCTGAAGGTGGAGCGGGTCGGGCGCGGCGACCAGTTCTTTGAGCTTGGCGGCCACTCCCTGCTCGCGGTGCGGGTGATCTCCCGCGTGCGGCAGGCGCTCTCGGTGGAGGTGGCCCTGGGCGACCTCTTCCTGCGGCCGGTGCTCGCGGACTTCGCGCGTGGCCTGGAGACCGCCGGCCGGGCGGAGCTCCCCCCGATCGAGCAGGCGGACCGCGACGGCCCGCTTGCGCTCTCTTTCGCCCAGCAGCGCCTCTGGTTCCTGGAGCAGATGGGGAGCGGCGGCCGTGCGTACCACATCCCGGCCGCCGTGCGCATGCGCGGCGAGCTGGACCGCGACGCGCTGCGCCGTGCGCTGGAGCGGATCGTGGAGCGGCACGAGGTCCTGCGCACCACGTTCGCGGAGGCCGATGGCGCGTCCGTGCAGCGGATCGCGCCCGTGCAGCAGAGTGTCTTCCATCTCGCCGAGCACGACCTGCGCGGCCACGCCGATGCCGAAGCGGAGCTGCGCCGGCTGATGGCGGAGGAGGCGGGCGAGGGGTTCGATCTGGAGCGTGGTCCGCTCATTCGGGGACGGCTGGTCCGGCTGGCCGAGTACGACCACGTGCTGCTGGTGACGATGCACCACATCGTCAGCGACGGCTGGTCCATGGGCGTGCTCACGCGCGAGCTGAGCGCCCTCTACAGCGCCTTCCTGCGCAGCGAGGCAGATCCGCTTCCGCCGCTTCCGGTGCAGTACGCGGATTACGCGGTGTGGCAGCGGAAGTGGGTCGAAGGCGAGGTGCTGCGGGATCAGGCGGATTACTGGCGCGATACGCTCTCCGGCGCGCCGGAGCTGCTGGAGCTGCCCTCCGATCGTCCACGGCCGGCGCGGCAGGACCATGCGGGTGCGCTGGCGGAGGTGGAGCTGGACGAGGAGCTCACGGCGGCCCTCAAGGCGCTCTCGCAGCGCCACGGCACCACCCTGTACGTGATCCTGATGGCGGGATGGGCGGCCACGCTGGGCCGGCTCTCCCGTCAGGACGATGTCGTCATCGGCACGCCCACGGCCAACCGCGGGCGCACGGAGATCGAGGGGCTGATCGGCTTCTTCGTGAACACGCTCGCCCTGCGGGTGGACCTGTCCGGTCGTCCCAGTGCGGCGGAGCTGCTGGATCGGTTGAAGGCGCGGGCGCTGGAGGCGCAGTCTCACCAGGACATCCCGTTCGAGCAGGTGGTGGAGCTGGTGCAGCCGGCCCGCAGCATGGCGCACACGCCCCTCTTCCAGGCGATGTTCGCGTGGCAGAACACGCCGGGCGAAAGCCTGGAGCTGCCGGGGCTGGCGCTCGGCTCCGTGGACGCCGCGCGGCACGTGACGGCCAAGTTCGACCTGACGCTCTCGCTCGCCGAGCAGGGCGGGCGCATCGCCGGCGGGCTGGAGTACGCGACGGCGCTGTTCGATGCCGCGACCGTCGAGCGCTATCTCGGCTACCTGCGCGCGGTGCTGGCCGGGATGGCGGCGGATGATGCGGGGGAAGTGGGTCTTCTCCCGATCCTCCCGGAAGCGGAGCGGCGGCAGGTGCTGGTGGAGTGGAACGCGACGGAGACCGCGTACCCCGCGGACCGGTGTGTCCACGAGCTGTTCGAGGCGCAGGCGGAGCGCACCCCTGCCGCCATCGCCGTCACTCACGATGAGGAGCTCACCTACGGCGAGCTGAACGCCCGCGCCAACCGCCTCGCGCACCGCCTGCATGTGGGTGGGGTGCGCCCCGGCGAGCGCGTGGCCGTGCTGATGCCGCGCTCCATCGAGCTGGTGGTGGCGGAGCTGGCGGTCCTCAAGGCCGGCGCCGCGTACGTCCCCATCGATCCCGGCTTCCCCGGCGAGCGCATCGCGTTCATGATGGGCGACAGCGGGGCGCGCGTGGTGCTCGCCCGGTCGGGTGACGAGCTTCTCCAGCTCCCCGGCAGCGAGCGCATCGACGTGGATGCGGTCACGGAAGGCCCCACGCACGACCCGCGCATCCCGCTCACGAGCGACGCCGCGGCGTACGTGATGTACACGTCCGGCTCCACGGGCACGCCCAAGGGCGTCGTGGTGCCGCACCGCGGGATCGCGCGGCTGGTGCTGGAGAACGGGTACGCGGAGTTCCTCCCGGAAGACCGCGTCGTCTTCGGCGCGAACCCGGCGTTCGACGCCTCCACGATGGAGGTGTGGGCGCCGCTGCTCAACGGCGGGCGCATCGTGATCGTTGGGCGGGAGGCGATGCTGGACTCCGCGGCGCTCGCGCGTGCGCTGGCGGTGCACCAGGCGACGGTGCTCTTCCTCACCACAGCGATCTTCAACCAGCACGCCGCGGCAATCCCCGCCGCGCTGGCGGGGATGCGCCTGCTGCTGACCGGCGGCGAGAGCGCGGACCCGTCGTCGTTCGCGCGCGTGCTCCGCGAAGAGGGCACGGCGGCGCTCATCCACTGCTACGGCCCCACCGAGGCGACGGCGTACGCGACCACGCATCGGGTCGCGCGCGTAGCCGAGGGCGCGCGGAGCATCCCGCTGGGACGCCCCATCGGGAACACGCGAATCTACATCCTGGACGACGCGGGCCAGCCGGTGCCGGTCGGCGTGGCGGGGGAGATCCACATCGGCGGCGTCGGTGTGGCGCTGGGCTATCTGAACCGGCCGGAGCTGACGGCCGAGCGCTTCGTGGCCGACCCGTTCTCGCGCGAGCCAGGCGCGCGCATGTACCGCACGGGCGATCTCGCGCGCTGGCTACCGAACGGTACCGTGGAGTTCCTGGGGCGCACGGATTTCCAGGTGAAGGTGCGCGGCCACCGCATCGAGCTGGGCGAGATCGAAGCGCGCGTGCTGGAGCATCCCGAGGTGCGCGAAGCAATCGTGCTGGCGCGCGAAGACGTGCCCGGCGACCGGCGGCTCGTGGCCTATTACGCCGGCGATGACGTGGAGGCTGACGCCCTGCGCGCGCACCTCGCGGAGTGCCTGCCGGGCTACATGGTGCCCGCGGCGTACGTGCGGCTGGACGCGCTCCCCCTCACCCAGACCGGCAAGGTGGACCGCCGCGCGCTCCCCGCTCCCGCGGGCGATGCGTTCGCCACGCGCGAGTACGAGGCGCCGGTGGGCGAGGCCGAGGCCGCCGTGGCGCGGGTCTGGGAGGAGGTGCTGCAGGTGGAGCGCGTGGGGCGCCGCGACCACTTCTTTGAGCTCGGCGGCCACTCCCTGCTGGCGATGCAGGTGGTGTCGCGGGTACGGCAGGCGCTGGACGTGGAGGTGGCGCTGGCCGACCTATTCGTCCGCCCCGTGCTCGCGGAGTTCGCGAACGGGCTGGATACGGCCGCGAGCGCCCCACTGCCGCCCATCGAGCCCGCGGCGCGAGACGAGCGGCTGCCGCTCTCTTTCGCGCAGCAGCGCCTGTGGTTCCTGGAGCAGATGGGGAGCGCGGGGAGCGCGTACCACGTTCCCGCCGGCCTGCGGCTGAAGGGCGACCTGGACCGCGACGCACTGCGCCGCGCGCTGGAGCGCATCGTGGAGCGGCACGAGGCGCTGCGGACCACGTTCGCGCAGATGGATGGCGAGCCGGTGCAGCGGATCGTGCCGGTCGCGGAAAGCCGCTTCGTGCTCCCGGAGCACGACCTGGCCGGCCATCCGGACGCGGAAAGTGAGCTGCGCGCGATCGCCGCGGACGAGGCCGGCGCGGCGTTCGACTTGGAGCACGGTCCGCTCGTGCGCGGCCGCCTGGTGAAGCTGGACGACGACGACCACGTGCTGCTGGTGACGATGCACCACATTGTCAGCGACGGCTGGTCGATGGGCGTGCTTACGCGCGAGCTGAGCGCCCTTTACGCCGCCTTCTCGCGCGGCGAGGCCGATCCACTTCCCCCGCTTTCCGTGCAGTACGCCGACTATGCGGCGTGGCAGCGGACGTGGGTCGAGGGCGAGGTCCTCAGGAAGCAGGCGGATTACTGGAAGGCGACGCTCTCCGGTGCACCGGAGCTGCTGGAGCTGCCCACGGACCACGCGCGTCCGGCGGTCCAGGACTACGCGGGCGAGCTGGTGGAGATGGAGCTGGACGAGGAGCTCACGGCGGCGCTGAAGGCGCTCTCGCAGCGCCACGGCACGACGCTGTACATGACGCTGCTGGCCGGTTGGGCCGCCACGCTGGGCCGCCTCTCCCGTCAGGACGATGTCGTCATCGGCACGCCCACGGCCAACCGCGGGCGGACTGAGATCGAGGGTCTGATCGGCTTCTTCGTCAACACCCTCGCGCTGCGGGTGGACCTGTCGGGTGAGCCGAGCGTGGCGGAGCTGCTGGATCGCGTGAAGGCGCGGGCGCTGGAGGCGCAGGATCGCCAGGACATCCCCTTCGAGCAGGTGGTGGAGCTGGTGCAGCCCGCGCGCAGCATGGCGCACACGCCGCTCTTCCAGGTGCTCTTTGCGTGGCAGAACGCGCCGCGCGAGAGCCTGGAGCTGCCCGGGCTCTCGCTGCAGTCGCTGGAATCGTCGCGGCACGTCACGGCGAAGTTCGACCTGACGCTCTCGCTCTCCGAGCAGGGCGGGCGGATCGCGGGCGTCGCCGAGTACGCCAGCGCGCTGTTCGAGCGCGCCACCGTGGAGCGCTACCTCGGCTACCTGCGCGCCGTGCTGGCCGGGATGGCCGCCGAAGAGCAGGCGGTGAGTCGCCTACCGATGCTGCCCGAGGCGGAGCGGCGGCAGGTGCTGGAGGAGTGGAACGACACCGAGACCGCGTACCCCGCGGACCGGTGTGTCCACGAGCTGTTCGAGGCGCACGCGGAGCGCGCTCCACGCGCCATCGCCATCGTCGATGACGGGGAGCTCACGTACGCCGAGCTGAACGCCCGCGCCAACCGCCTCGCGCACCACCTGCGCGAGCATGGGGTGCGGCCGGGCGCGCGCGTGGCGGTGCTGATCCCGCGCTCCACCGCGCTGGTGGTCGCGGAGCTGGCCATCCTCAAGGCCGGCGCCGCGTACGTGCCGGTCGATCCCGCGTTCCCCGCCGAGCGCATCGCGTTCATCGTGGGCGACAGCGGCGCGCGCGTGGTGCTGGCGCGGTCGGGCGAGGCGCTTCCCGAGCTTCCCGGCACCGAGCGCATGGACGTGGATGCGCTGCCGGAGGGCCGCTCGGACGACCCGCGCATCCCGCTCACGCCCGATGCGGCGGCGTACGTGATGTACACGTCCGGCTCCACTGGGACGCCCAAGGGCGTGGCGGTGCCGCACCGCGGGATCGCGCGGCTGGTGCTGGAGAACGGCTACGCGGAGTTCCTCCCGGAGGACCGCACGGTGTTCGGCGCGAACCCCGCCTTCGACGCGTCCACGATGGAGGTCTGGGCGCCGCTGCTCAACGGCGGCCGCATCGTGGTCGTGGGCCAGGAGGTGATGCTCGACCCCGACGCGCTCGCGGCGACGCTGGCCGAGCGCGAGGTCACGGTGCTCTTCCTCACCACCGCCATCTTCAACCAGCAAGCCGCGGCCATCCCGGGCGTGCTCGCGGGGATGCGGCTGCTCCTCACCGGCGGAGACAAGGCGGACCCCTCCTCATTCGCGCGCGTGCTTCGCGAAGGCGGAAGGGCGGCGCTCATCAACTGCTACGGCCCCACCGAGGCGACGGCGTACGCGACGACGCACCAGGTGGCGCAGGTGGAAGAGGGCGCGCGGAGCATCCCGCTCGGCCGGCCCATCGGCAACGCGCGGATCTACATCCTGGACGACGCGGGCCAGCCGGTGCCCGTGGGCGTGGCCGGGGAGATCCACATCGGCGGCGTGGGTGTGGCGCTGGGCTACCTGAACCGCCCCGAGCTGACGGCGGAGCGCTTCGTCGCCGACCTGTTCTCGCACGTACCCGGTGCGCGCATGTACCGCACGGGCGACCTGGGACGCTGGCTACCGAACGGTACCATCGAGTTCCTGGGCCGTGCGGACTTCCAGGTGAAGGTGCGCGGCTATCGCATCGAGCTGGGCGAGATCGAAGCGCGCGTGCTGGAGCATCCCGAGGTGCGCGAAGCGATCCTGCTGGCGCGCGAGGACGTGCCCGGCGACCGCCGCCTCGTTGCCTACTACGCAGGTGACGGCGTCGAAGCCGAGGCCCTGCGCGCGCACCTCGCGGAGCGGCTGCCGGACTACATGGTGCCCGCGGCCTACGTGCGCCTGGACGCGCTCCCCCTCACCCAGACGGGTAAGGTGGACCGCCGCGCGCTCCCCGCTCCCGAGGGCGACGCGTTCGCCACGCGCGAGTACGAGGCGCCTGTGGGCGAGGCGGAGATCGCGGTGGCGCGGGTGTGGGAGGAGGTGCTGAAGGTGGAGCGGGTGGGCCGCCACGACCACTTCTTCGGGCTCGGCGGGCACTCGCTGCGCGCGGTGCAGGTGGTGTCGCGCGTGCGGCAGGCGCTCGGCGTGGGCGTGGAGCTGCGCGACCTCTTCCAGCGCCCGGTGCTGGCGGAGTTCGCGCGCGGGCTGGGCGTGGCGGGGAGCGCGGAGCTGCCGCCCATCGAGCCGGTGGGCCGAGAGGAGCCGCTGGCGCTCTCTTTCGCGCAGCAGCGGCTCTGGTTCCTGGAGCAGCTCGGCGGGGCGGGGAAGGCGTTCCACATCCCAACGGGCCTGCGCCTGCGCGGCGAGCTGGACCGTGACGCGCTGCGTGCGGCGCTGGACCGCATCGTCGCTCGGCACGAGGCGCTGCGCACGACGTTCCACGCCGTGGATGGCGAGCCGGTGCAGCGGGTCGCGCCGGGGGAGAGCGGCTTCCCGCTCGTCGAGCACGACCTGCGCGGCCATCCCGGTGCCGAAGCGGAGATGCACCGGCTCGCGGCGGAGGAGGCGGGCGCGCCGTTCGACCTGGAGCGCGGTCCGCTGGCACGTGGGCGCCTGGTTCACCTGGCGGACGACGACCACGCGCTGCTCGTGACGATGCACCACATCGTCAGCGACGGCTGGTCGATGGGCGTGCTCACGCGCGAGCTGAGCGCCCTCTACGCCGCGTTCTCGCGCGGGGAGGCCGATCCGCTCCCCGTGCTCCCCGTGCAGTACGCGGACTACGCGGCGTGGCAGCGGAAGTGGGTCGAGGGCGAGGTGCTCAGGGAGCAGGCGGAGTACTGGAAGAACACGCTCGCCGGCGCCCCCGAGCTGCTGGAGCTGCCGGCCGACCGTGCGCGCCCGGCGGTGCAGGACCCGGGCGGGGCCGTGCTCGGGCTGGAGCTGGACGAGGAGCTCACCGCGGGGCTGAAGGCGCTCTCTCAGCGCCACGGCACCACGCTGTTCATGACGCTGCTGGCCGGCTGGGCCGCCACGCTCGGCCGCCTCTCAGGTCAGGACGATGTCGTCATCGGCGCGCCCACGGCAAACCGGGGACGCGCGGAGATCGAGGGGCTGATCGGCTTCTTCATCAACAACCTGGCGTTGCGGGTGGACCTCGGCGGCTCGCCCACCGTCGCGGAGCTGCTGGGGCGGGTCCGGACGCGGGCGCTGGAGGCGCAGCAGCACCAGGACATCCCCTTCGAGCAGGTGGTGGACCTCGTGCAGCCGGTGCGCACGCTGGCGCATACGCCGCTCTTCCAGGTCGCGTTCACCTGGCAGAACGCGTCGCGGGGGAGCCTGGAGCTGCCGGGGCTGTCGCTCGCGACCCTCGCCGCCACGTCGCACGCGCAGGCGAAGTACGACCTGTCGCTCGCGCTGGAGGAGGCGGGCGGGCGCATCACGGGCGTCGCGACGTACGCCACAGCGCTCTGGGACCGCGCCACCGTGGAGCGCTACCTCGGCTACCTGCGCAAGGTGCTGGAAGGGATGGCGGCGGACGACCAGCAGGCGGTGGACCGGCTGCCGATGCTCCCCGAAGAGGAGCGGCGCCTGGTGCTGGAGGAGTGGAACGACACGGCGGCGGCGTACCCGGCCGACTCGTGCATCCACGAGCTGTTCGAGGCGCAGGCGCGGCGCACGCCCGATGCGGTCGCCGTGGTCTTCGCGGAGCGGCGGCTGACGTATTCGGAGCTCAACTCGCGCGCCAACCGCCTCGCGCACCACCTGCGGGAGCGCGGCGTGGGCCCGCATGCGCGCGTGGCGATCTGCGTGGAGCGCAGCCCCGAGATGGTGGTGGCGGTGCTCGCCGCGCTCAAGACCGGCGGCGCGTTCGTGCCGCTGGACCCGGCGTACCCCGCCGAGCGCCTGCGCTACATGCTGGAAGACAGCGCGCCCGCCGTGCTGCTGACCCGGCGCTCGCTGGCCGGCCTGTTCGACGGGAGCGTGCCCGTGGTGGACCTGGACGGTGACGGGTGGATGGACTCGCCCGACACCGACCTGCCGCGCGAGCTCGTCGGGCTCTCCCCCGAGCACATCGCGTACGTCACTTACACGTCCGGCTCCACGGGGCTGCCCAAGGGCGTGCTGGCGATGCACCACAAGGCGCTCAACCTGATCCACTGGTACGGCCGCGAGTTCGGCATCTCGGCCGGCGACCGGGTGCTGGTGGCCACGTCGTACAGCTTCGACGGCACGTACCGCAACATGTTCGCGCCGCTCTTCGCGGGCGGCGAGCTGCACCTGGCGGGCGAGCCGTTCGACCCGCAAGCCATCGTCGCGCAGATCGCGGCGAGCGGGATCACGATGATGAACATGACGCCGACCGCGTTCGGCGCGCTGGTGGACGCGGCGCGCGGCGGCGAGCTGTCGGCGATGCGCCTGGTGATCCTGGTGGGCGAGGCCGCGCAGCCCCGGAAGCTGCTGGAGCTGCCCGAGCCGCGTCCGGCGCTCGTGAACCTGTACGGTCCCACGGAGTGCTCCGGCATCACCACCTTTCACCGGCTCTCATCGGAGCTGGAGCGCTACCTGGAGCGGCCGGTGCCCGCGGGGCGTCCCATCGCCAACGGCCGCATCTACGTGCTGGACCGCGCCGGCCAGCCCGTGCCACGCGGCGTCGTGGGCGAGGTCCACATCGGCGGCGTGCCGGTGGGTCCGGGCTACCAAGACCGGCCCGGGCTGACCGCCGAGCGCTACGTGGCGGACCCGTTCGGCACGGCGCCGGGCGCGAGGATGTACCGCACGGGCGACCTGGGCCGCTGGCTCGCCGGCGGCACGCTGGAGCTGGTGGGGCGCACCGACCACCAGGTGAAGATCCGCGGCTATCGTATCGAGCTTGGCGAGGTGGAGGCGCAGCTTCTTCTGCACTCCGAGGTGCGCGACGCCGTGGTCGTGGCGCGCGAGGACTCGCCGGGAGACCGGCGGCTGGTGGCGTACTACGCGGGCGGCGAGGTGGAGGTGGATGCCATCCGCGCGCACCTGGCCGAGCGGCTGCCGGAGTACATGGTGCCCGCCGCGTACGTGCGCCTGGAGCGGATTCCGCAGACTCCGAACGGCAAGACGGACCGCCGCGCGCTCCCCGCGCCCGAGGGCGACGCGTTCGCCACGCGCGCCTACGAGGCTCCGCTGGGTGGCGCCGAAGACGCCGTGGCCGCGATCTGGGCCGAGGTGCTGGGCGTGGAGCGCGTCGGGCGGCACGACCACTTCTTCGACCTGGGCGGCCATTCGCTGCGCGCGGTGCAGGTGGCCGCGCGGGTGCGGCAGGCGCTGGGCGTGGACGTGGCGCTGGGCGACGTCTTCGTGCGCCCGGTGCTGGCGGAGTTCGCGCGCGGGCTGCAGACGGCCGCGCGCGCCCCACTGCCGCCCATCGAGCGCGCGGACCGTGGAGTGCCGCTGGCGCTCTCTTTCGCGCAGCAGCGTCTCTGGTTCCTGGAGCAGCTCGGCGGGGCGGGGAAGGCGTACCACATGCCCAGCGGCCTCCGCCTGCGCGGCGGGCTGGACCGCGCTGCGCTGCGTGCGGCGCTGGACCGCATCGTCGCGCGCCACGAGGCGCTGCGCACGGTGTTCCTGGAGGTGGATGGCGAGCCGGTGCAGCGGATCGTGCCGGTGGAGGAAAGCGGCTTCCGCCTCGTCGAGCACGATCTCGGCGGGCACGCGGATGCCGAGGCGGAGCTGCGGCGGATCGGGGCGGAGGAGGTGGGCGCCGCGTTCGACCTGGAGCATGGTCCGCTCGTGCGCGGGAGGCTGGTGCGGCTCGCGGAGGACGACCACGTGCTGCTGGTTACGATGCACCACATCGTCTCCGACGGCTGGTCCATGGGCGTGCTCACCCGCGAGCTGAGCGCCCTCTACGCCGCGTTCTCGCGCGGCGAGGCCGATCCGCTCGCGCCGCTGCCGGTGCAGTACGCCGACTACGCGATGTGGCAGAGGGAGTGGGTGGAGGGCGAGGTGCTCCAGGAGCAGGCGGAGTACTGGAAGTCGGCCCTCGCCGACGCGCCGGAGCTGCTGGAGCTGCCGTCGGATCGTCCGCGGCCGGCGCGGCAGGACCACGCCGGGGCCGTGCTCGGGCTGGAGCTGGACGAGGAGCTCACCACAGGGCTGAAGGCGCTCTCGCAGCGCCACGGCACCACGCTGTTCATGACGCTGCTGGCCGGTTGGGCGGCCACGCTGGGCCGGCTCTCCCGTCAGGACGATGTCGTCATCGGCACGCCCACGGCCAACCGGAGCCGGCCGGAGGTGGAGGGGCTGATCGGCTTCTTCGTCAACACGCTCGCGCTGCGCGTGGACCTGTCGGGCGAGCCCACGGTCGCGGAGCTGCTCGGCCGGGTGAAGACGAGTGCCCTCGGCGCCCAGCAGCACCAGGACATCCCGTTCGAGCAGATCGTCGAGCGGGTGCAGCCCGCGCGCAGCTTGGCCCACGCGCCTCTCTTCCAGGTGATGCTCGCCTGGCAGAACGCGCCGCGCGAGCACCTGGAGCTCCCCGGCCTCACGCTCGGCTCCGTGGATGCCGCGCAGAACGTCACGGCCAAGTTCGACCTCACGCTGAACCTGCAGGAGGCGGGCGGCCGCATCGCGGGCCGCCTGGAGTACGCCACCGCGCTCTTTGACCACGCCACGGTGGAGCGCTACCTCGGCTACCTCCGCGCCGTGCTGGCCGGGATGGTCGCGGACGAGCAGCGGGCGGTGAATCGCCTGCCGATCCTTGCCGAAGCCGAGCGGCGGCAGGTGCTGGAGGAGTGGAACGCGACGGAGACCGCGTACCCGGCGGATTCGTGCGTCCACGAGCTGTTCGAGGCGCAGGCGGAGCGCACCCCCGGCGCCATCGCGATCGTCCACGACGCGGAGTTGACCTACGCGGAGCTGAACGCGCGCGCCAACCGCCTCGCGCACCACCTGCGCGAGCGTGGAGTGGGCGCGGACGACCGCGTGGCGCTGCTGGTGCCGCGCTCGGTCGAGTTGGTGATCGCGGAGCTCGCGATCCTCAAGGCCGGCGCCGCGTACGTGCCCATCGACCCGTCGTTCCCCGCGGGGCGCATCGCGTTCATGGTTGCCGACAGCGGCGCGCGCATCGTGCTGGCGCGCTCCGGCGAAGCCCTCCCCGAGCTTCCAGGCGTGGAGCGGGTGAACCTCGATACGGTGACGGACGGCCCGTCGCACAACCTGCGCATCCCGCGCGCGAGCGACGAGGCGGCGTACGTGATGTACACCTCCGGCTCCACGGGCGAGCCCAAGGGCGTGGTGGTGCCGCACCAGGCCATCGCGCGCTTGGTGATCAACAACGGCTACGCGGACTTCGGCGCGGACGACCGCGTGGCGTTCGCGGCCAATCCGGCGTTCGATGCCTCGACGATGGAGGTCTGGGCGCCGCTGCTGAACGGCGGGCGCATCGTGGTCATCGCGCACGACGTGCTGCTCGATCCAGACGCGCTTGCGCGGACGCTGGCGGAGCAGGAAGTGACGGCGATGTTCGTCACGACGGCCGTCTTCAACCAGTACGCGGCGACGATCCCGGGGGCGCTGGCTGGCCTGCGCTACCTCCTCACCGGCGGCGAGAACGCGGATCCGTCCTCGTTCGCCCGGCTGCTCGCCGAGGCCGGCACGGGATCGCTCATCCACTGCTACGGTCCCACGGAAACCACGACGTTCGCGATCACGCATCCGGTCACGGATGTGGCGGAGGGAGCGCGTGGCGTCCCGCTGGGCCGGCCCATCTCCAACACGCAGGTCTACATCCTTGACGACACGCGCCAGCCGGTGCCGGTGGGCGTCGCGGGCGAGATGTACATCGGCGGGGCGGGCGTCGCGCTCGGCTACCTGAACCGCCCCGAGCTGACGGCGGAGCGCTTCGTCGCGAACCCGTTCGGCAATGGCCGGATGTACCGCACGGGCGACCTGGCCCGCTGGCTACCGAACGGTACAATCGAGTTCCTGGGGCGTACGGACTTCCAGGTCAAGGTGCGCGGCCACCGCATCGAGCTGGGCGAGATCGAGGCGCGGCTGCTGGAGCACGCCGAGGTGCGCGAGGCGGTGGTCCTGGCGCGCGAAGACGCGCCCGGCGACCGGCGGCTGGTGGCCTACTACGCCGCGGGCGACGTGGAGGTGGACGCGATCCGCGCCCACCTGGCCGAGCGGTTGCCGGAGTACATGGTACCCGCGGCGTACGTGCGGGTGGAGACGCTCCCCCTCACCCGCACGGGCAAGGTGGACCGCCGCGCGCTCCCCGCGCCCGAGGGCGACGCGTACGGAACGCGCGAGTACGAAGCGCCTGTGGGCGAGATGGAAGCGACGCTCGCCGGGATCTGGGCCGAGGTGCTCAAGGTAGAGCGGGTGGGGCGCCGGGACAGCTTCTTCGAGCTGGGCGGCCACTCGCTGATGGCGGTGCAGGTGATCTCTCGCGTGCGGCAGGCGCTGGGCGTGGAAGTGGCGCTGGGCGATCTTTTCCTGCACCCGGTACTGGCCGACTTCGCGCGGGGGCTGGGCACGGCCGCGCGCGCCGAGCTGCCGCCCATCGAGCCGGTGGACCGGGGTGTAAGCCTCGCCCTCTCGTTCGCGCAGCAGCGCCTCTGGTTCCTGGAGCAGCTCGGTTCCGCCGGGCGTGCGTACCACATCCCGGCCGGGCTCCGCCTCCACGGCGAGCTGGACCGCGAGGCGCTGCGCGCGGCACTGGACCGCATCGTCGCGCGGCACGAGGCGCTGCGCACGGTGTTTACGCAGGTGGATGGCGAGCCGGTGCAGCGGATCGTGCCGGAGAGTGGGTTCCGCCTCGTGGAGCACGATCTGCGCGAGCACCCCGCGGGCCAGGCGGAGCTGCGCCGGATCGGGATGGAGGAGGCGGGCGCCGCGTTCGACCTGGAGCATGGCCCGCTGATCCGCGGCCGCCTGGTGCGGCTCGCGGACGACGACCACGTGCTGCTGGTGACGATGCACCACATCGTCAGCGACGGCTGGTCGATGGGTGTGCTGACGAGCGAGTTCAGCGCCCTCTACACCGCGTTCCACGGCGGCCAGCCCGATCCGCTCCCCGCGCTGCCGGTGCAGTACGCGGACTACGCGGCCTGGCAGCGCCGCTGGGTGGATGGCGAGATCCTCCAGCGGCAGGTGGATTACTGGAAGACAACCCTCTCCGGCGCCCCGCCGCTCCTGGAGCTGCCGGCCGACCCCATGCGGCCGGCGGTACAGAGCCATGCGGGCGCGGTGGCCACGGTGGAGCTGGACGAGGAGCTCTCGGGCGCGCTGAGGGCGCTCGGCGAGCGCCACGGGACCACGCTGTACATGACGCTGCTGGCCGGCTGGGCCACCGTCCTCGCCCGTCTCTCGGGCCAGGACGACATCGTGATCGGCACGCCCACGGCCAATCGCGGGCGCAGGGAGATCGAGGGGCTGATCGGCTTCTTCGTCAACACGCTGGCGCTGCGGGTGGACGTCTCCGGCTCGCCGACGGTGGCGGAGCTGCTCGGGCGTGTGAGGGAGCGCGCGCTGGGCGCGCAGGACCACCAGGACATCCCGTTCGAGCAGGTGGTGGAGCTGGTGCAGCCCGCGCGCAGCATGGCCCACAGCCCGCTCTTCCAGGTGATGTTCGCCTGGCAGAACGCGCCGGGGGGAAGCCTGCGCCTGCCGGGGCTGGAGGTGAGCCCCGCCGGCTCCGCGTCGCGGGTGACGGCGAAGTTCGACCTCAACCTGTCGCTGAGCGAGTCCGGCGGTCGCATCGTCGGCAGCCTGGAGTACGCGACGGCGCTCTTTGACGCGGGCACCATCGAACGGTACCTGGGCTACCTGCACCGCGTGCTGGAGGCGATGGTGGCGGACGACGCCCGCGCCGTGGACCAACTGCCGCTGCTGCCGCCCGCGGAGCGCCGCCAGGTGGTGGACGCGTTCAACGACACGGCCGCTCCGTTCCCCTCCGACGCGTGCATCCACGAGCTGTTCGAGGCGCAGGTGGAGCGCACGCCGCACGCCATCGCGGTGGCGTTCGAGGGCACGCAGGTGAGCTACGCGGAGCTCAATGCGCGCGCAAACCGCCTGGCACACCACCTCCGCTCGGTGGGCGTGGGTCCTGACGCGCGCGTGGCCATCTGCCTGGAGCGCAGCATCGAGATGGTCGTGGGGCTGCTGGCCATCCTCAAGGCCGGCGGCGCATACGTTCCCATCGACCCCGCGTATCCCGAGGACCGGCTGCGCTACATGCTGGACGACAGCGCCCACGCCGTGCTCCTCACGCAGAGCTCGCTCGCCCCGCGCTTCGCGGGCGGCACGGCGCCGGTGGTGGACCTGGAGGCGGATGCGTGGCGGTGGGTCGGTCAGCCGGAGGCGAATCCGGAGCGGGCGGGGCTCACGCCGGGCCACCTGGCGTACGTCATCTACACCTCCGGCTCCACCGGCATGCCCAAGGGCGTCATGCTGGAGCACCGCGGCGTCGTGAACCGCCTCGCCTGGATGGAGCGGACGCACCGCATGCAGCCGGGCGAGTCGCTGCTGCAGAAGACGCCGTTCAGCTTCGACGTATCCGTCTGGGAGTTCTTCTGGCCGCTGATGACGGGCGCGCGGCTGGTGATGGCGCGTCCGGAGGGTCAGCGCGACCCGGCGTACCTGGTGGAGACGATCCGGCGCGAGCGCATCACGCGCATCCACTTCGTCCCCTCCATGCTGCAGATCTTCCTGGAGCACCCCGCCTCGGCCGAGTGCACGGAGCTGCCGTGGGTGGCGTGCAGCGGCGAGGCGCTGTCGGGGGCGCTCGTGCGGCAGTTCCACGAGCGGCTGCCGGGGGCGCACCTGCACAACCAGTACGGCCCCACCGAATCGGGCGAGGTCACCGAGTGGAGCTCCGCGCCGGGCGACACGGCGCGCGTCACCATTGGGCGGCCCATCCCCAACACGCGCATGTACATCCTGGGCCGCGGCGGCGAGCCGGTGCCCGTTGGCGTGGCGGGCGAGCTGTTCATCGGCGGCGTCGCCGTGGCGCGTGGGTACCTCAACCGACCACGGCTCACGGCGGAGCGCTTCGTCGCGGACTCGTTCAGCGGCGGGCGGATGTACCGCACGGGCGACCTGTGCCGCTGGCTACCGGACGGTACAATCGAGTACCTGGGGCGCAACGACTTCCAGGTCAAGATCCGCGGCTTCCGCGTGGAGCTGGGCGAGATCGAGGCGCGCCTGGCCGAGCATCCGCGCCTGCGCGACGCGACCGTGCTCGCCCGCGAGGACGAGCCGGGCGACCGCCGCCTCGTAGCGTACTACGTGGGTGACGAGGTGGAGGCGGAGGCGCTCCAGGGCTTCCTCTCCGAGCGGCTCCCGGAGTACATGGTGCCCTCGGCGTTCGTGCGGCTGGAGGTGCTCCCGCTCACGCCCAACGGCAAGCTGGATCGCGGCGCGCTCCCGGCACCGGGCGGCGGCGCGCATGCCACGCGCGGGTACCAGGCGCCCGTGGGCGATGTGGAGACGGCCATCGCGGAGATCTGGGCGGAGGTGCTCAAGGTGGAGCGGGTGGGGCGCCACGACCACTTCTTCGCGCTGGGCGGGCACTCGCTGCTGGCGGTGCGCGTCGTCTCGCGGGTGCGGCAGGCGCTGGGTGTGGAGGCGGAGCTGGGCGACATCTTCCAGCGTCCCGTGCTGGCGGAGTTCGCGCGCGGGATGGCGTTGGCGGCGCGCTCCAATCTGCCCCCCATCGTCCCCGCCGAGCGTGGGGACCGGGTGGCGCTGTCGTTCGCGCAGCAGCGGCTCTGGTTCCTTGAGCAGTTCGGGGCGGCGGGACGCGCGTACCACATCCCCACCGGCCTGCGCCTGCGCGGCGAGCTGGACCGCGACGCGCTCGGCCGCGCGCTGGACCGCATCGTCGCGCGGCACGAGGCGCTGCGCACGGTGTTTACGCAGGAGGATGGCGCGCCGGTGCAGCGGATCGTGCCGGAGAGCGGGTTCCGCCTCGTGGAGCATGACCTGCGCGAGCACCCGGAAGCCGAGGCGGAGCTGCGCCGGATCGCCGCGGAGGAGGCGGGCGCCGCGTTCGACCTGGAGCACGGGCCGCTGATCCGCGGGCGCCTGGTGCGGCTGGCGGAAGACGACCACGTGCTGCTGGTGACGATGCACCACATCGTCAGCGACGGCTGGTCGATGGGCGTGCTGACCCGCGAGTTCAGCGCGCTCTACGCCGCGTTCCACGGCGGCCAGCCCGATCCGCTCCCCGCGCTCCCGGTGCAGTACGCCGACTACGCGGTCTGGCAGCGGCAGTGGGTGGAGGGCGAGGTTCTCCAGGAGCAGACGGAGTACTGGAAGCGGACGCTCACCGGTGCCCCGGAGCTGCTGGAGCTGCCCGCGGATCACCCGCGGCCGGCGCGTCAGGATCACGCCGGGGCCGCGCTCGGGCTGGAGCTGGACGAGGAGCTGACCACAGGCCTGAAAGCGCTCTCGCAGCGCCACGGCACCACGCTGTTCATGACGCTGCTGGCCGGTTGGGCCGCCACGCTGGGCCGGCTCTCCCGTCAGGACGATGTCGTCATCGGGACGCCCACGGCGAACCGTGGGCGGACGGAGATCGAGGGGCTGATCGGCTTCTTCGTGAACACGCTCGCGCTGCGGGTGGATCTCTCTGGCTCGCCCTCCGCGGCGGAGCTGCTGGGGCAGGTGAAGGCGCGGGCGCTGGAGGCGCAGGATCGCCAGGACATCCCGTTCGAGCAGGTGGTGGAGCTGGTGCAGCCGGCGCGCAACCTGGCGCACAGCCCGCTTTTCCAGGTGATGTTCGCGTGGCAGAACACGCCGCGGGAGAGCCTGGAGCTGCCCGGTCTCGCGCTCGGCTCCCTGGACGCGGCGGCGCAGCAGGTGAGCGCCAAGTTCGATCTCACGCTCACCCTGCAGGAGGCGGGGGGCCGCATCGCGGGCCACCTGGAATACGCCACCGCGCTTTTCGAGCGCGCCACCGTGGAGCGCTACCTCGGCTACCTGCGCGCGGTGCTGGCCGGGATGGTCGCGGACGAGCAGCAGCCCGTGAATCGCCTGCCGATCCTCGCCGATGCGGAGCGCCAGCAGGTGCTGAAAGAGTGGAACGCGACGGAAACGCCGTACCCGGCCGACACGTGCGTTCACGAGCTGTTCGAGGCGCAGGCCGCGCGCACGCCCGAAGCGGTGGCGGTGGTAAATGGCGACCAGTCGCTCACTTACGCGGAGCTGAACGCGCGCGCCAACCGCCTCGCGCACCACCTGCGCGAGCGCGGAGTGGGTGCGGACGATCGTGTGGCGCTGCTGGTGCCGCGCTCGATCGACTTGGTGATCGCGGAGCTCGCGATCCTCAAGGCCGATGCCGCGTACGTGCCCATCGACCCCTCCTTCCCGGCCGCACGCATCGCGTTCATGGTGGCGGACAGCGGCGCGCGCATCGTGCTGGCGCGCTCCGGCGAAACCCTCTCCGAGCTTCCAGGCGTGGAGCGGGTGGATGCCGATGCGCTGCCCGCGGGCTCCGCGGACAACCTGCGCATCCCGCGCGCGAGCGACGCGGCGGCGTACGTGATGTACACCTCCGGCTCCACGGGCGAGCCCAAGGGCGTGGTGGTGCCGCACCAGGCCATCGCGCGCCTAGTGATCAACAACGGCTACGCGGATTTCGGCGCGGACGACCGGGTGGCGTTCGCGGCCAATCCCGCGTTCGATGCTTCGACCATGGAGGTCTGGGCACCGCTGCTCAACGGCGGGCGCATCATCGTGATCGCGCACGACGTGCTGCTCGATCCGGACGCGCTCGCGCGGACGCTGACGGAGCAGGAAGTGACGGCGTTGTTCGTCACTACGGCCGTCTTCACCCAGTACGCGGCGACGATCCCGGCGGCGCTGTCTGGCCTGCGCTACCTCCTTACCGGCGGCGAGAACGCGGACCCGTCCTCGTTCGCGCGGCTGCTCGGTGAGGGCGGTACGGGGTCGCTCATCCACTGCTACGGTCCCACCGAGACCACGACGTTCGCGATCACGCATCCGGTCACGGACGTGCCCGAGGGCGCGCGCGGCATCCCGCTGGGCCGGCCCATCGCCAACACGCAGGTCTACATCCTGGACGACGCGCGCCAGCCGGTGCCGGTAGGGGTCGCGGGCGAGATGTACATCGGCGGGCCGGGCGTCGCGCTCGGGTATTTGAACCGTCCGGAGCTGACGCCGGAGCGCTTCGTCCCGAACCCGTTCGCCAGTGGGCGGATGTACCGCACGGGCGACCTGGCCCGCTGGCTACCGGACGGTACAATCGAGTTCCTGGGACGCACGGATTTCCAGGTCAAGGTGCGCGGCCACCGCATCGAGCTGGGCGAGATCGAGGCGCGGCTGGCGGAGCATCCCGGCGTGCGCGAGACGGTCGTGCTGGCGCGGGAGGATGCGCCGGGAGACCGGCGGCTCGTGGCGTACTTCGTCGGCGCGGAAGCGGCGGACGCGGAGAGCCTGCGCGCGCACCTCGCGGAGCGGCTCCCGGCGTACATGGTCCCGGCGGCGTTCGTGCGGCTGGAAACGCTCCCGCTGACGCCGAACGGCAAGGTAGACCGCCGCGCGCTGCCCGCTCCGGAGGGCGACGCGTACGCGACGCGCGAGTACGAGGCCCCCGTGGGAGAGGCCGAGACGACCCTCGCCGCGGTCTGGGCCGAGGTGCTCAAGGTGGAGCGGGTGGGGCGGCGCGACCACTTCTTCGAGCTGGGCGGCCACTCGCTGCTGGCGGTGCAGGTGGTGTCGCGGGTGCGGCAGGCGCTGGGCGTGGAGGTCGCGCTCGCGGACCTCTTCCAGCACCCGGTGCTGGCCGAGTTCGCGCGCGAAGTGGGCGGCGCGCGCCGGTCCGAGCTGACCGACATCGAGCCGGTGGACCGCGGAGGACCGCTGGCGCTCTCATTCGCGCAGCAGCGGCTCTGGTTCCTGGAACAGATCGGCAGCGGCGGAAGCGCGTACCACATCCCCATGGGCGTGCGGCTGCGCGGCGAGCTGGACCGCGACGCGCTGCGGCGGGCGCTGGAGGGCATCGTCGCGCGGCACGAGGCGCTGCGCACGGTGTTCGTGCAGGAGGATGGCGAGCCGGTGCAGCGGATCGTGCCGGTGGAGGAGAGCGGCTTCGGTCTCGCCGTGCACGACCTGCGCGGCCATCCGGACGTGGAGGCGGAGCTGCGCCGGCTGGCGGCGGAGGTCGGTGGCGCGGCGTTCGACCTGGAGCGCGGGCCGCTGATCCGCGTGGCGCTCGCGAAGTTGGCGGATGACGACCACGTGCTGCTGGTCACCATGCACCACATCGTCTCCGACGGCTGGTCGATGGGCGTGCTGACCCGCGAGCTGAACGCTCTCTACACCGCCTACCTGCGCGGCGAGGCCGATCCGCTTCCCGCGCTCCCGGTCCAGTACGCCGACTACGCGGTGTGGCAGCGCCGCCGGGTGCAGGGCGATGTGCTGCAGGAGCAGGCGGAGTACTGGCGGCGGACGCTCGCCGGCGCACCGGAGCTGCTGGAGCTTCCCGCGGATCGCCCGCGTCCCGCGCGGCAGGATCATGCGGGCGACGCGGTGCGGCTGGAGCTGGACGAAGAGCTGAGCGCGCGGCTCAGGGCGCTCGGCCAGCGCCACGGCACCACGCTGTTCATGACGCTGCTGGCGGGGTGGGCGGCCACGCTGAGCCGCCTCTCGGGCCAGGACGACGTGGTCATCGGCACGCCCACGGCCAACCGGGGCAGCGCGGCGATCGAGGGGCTGATCGGCTTCTTCGTCAACACGCTCGCACTACGTATTGAGCTGGCGGGCGAGCCCACGGCGGCGGAGCTGCTGGACCGGGTCAGGGCGCGCGCGCTGGAGGCGCAGGGCCACCAGGACATCCCGTTCGAGCAGGTGGTGGAGCTGGTGCAACCGGTGCGCAGCCTGGCGCACAGCCCGCTCTTCCAGGTGATGTTCGCGTGGCAGAACGCGCCGCAGGAGAGCCTGAAGCTGCCGGGGCTCACGCTCGCGGCCGTGGATGCCGCGCAGCGGGTGAGCGCCAAGTTCGACCTCACGCTCACCCTGCAGGAGGCGGGCGGCCGCATCGTGGGCCGCCTGGAGTACGCCACCGCGCTGTACGAGCGCGCCACGCTGGAGCGCTGGCTCGGCTACCTGCGCGCGGTGCTGGCGGCGATGGTGGCCGACGAGCACCAGCCGCTGAGCCGCCTGCCGCTGCTGGCGGACGCGGAGCGCGTGCAGGTGCTGGAGGAGTGGAACGCGACCGAGGCTCCGTACCCGGCCGACAGGTGCGTCCACGAGCTGTTCGAGGCGCAGGCGGAGCGCACCTCCGGCGCCACGGCCCTGGTGCAGGGCGACGAGGAGCTCAGCTACGCGGAGCTGAACGCGCGCGCCAACCGCCTCGCGCACCATCTCCGCGCCCTGGGTGTGGGGCCGGACGCGCGCGTGGGGATCTGCGTGGAGCGCGGCGTGGGGATGATCACCGCGCTGCTGGCGGTGCTCAAGGCGGGAGGCGCGTACGTGCCGCTGGACCCGGCGTATCCCGCGGGCCGGCTGGGCTTCATGCTGGAGGACAGCGCGCCCGCCGTGCTGCTGGCGGACGCCGCCGGGCGGGCGGTGCTGGCGGATGCGGGCGTGCCGGTCGTGGACCTGGACGATGCGGCGATATGGAGCGGCCAGCCGGAGACGCCCCCGGACCGCGGCGCGCTCGGGCCGGATCACCTGGCGTACATCATCTACACGTCGGGCTCCACCGGCCGCCCCAAGGGAGTGATGGTGCAGCACCGGTCCGTCTGCGGCCTGGTGACGGCGCAGGCGGCGCTGGGCGTAGAGCCGGAGAGCCGCGTGCTCCAGTTCGCCTCGTTCAGCTTCGACGCGAGCGTGTTCGAGGTGGTGATGGCGCTGTGCCGCGGCGCGTCGCTGCACCTGCCGCCGCGCGGCGTGGTGCTGGCGGGCGAGGCGCTGAGCGGTATGATCGCCGCGCACGGGATCACGCACGCCACGCTGCCCCCGGCGGTGCTCGCCACGCTGCCGGATGACGAGGAGCTTGCCCCCGTCCGCGTGATGGTGCTGGCGGGCGACGTGCTGACCGAGGCGGTCGCGCGGCGCTGGGCGCGCGGACGCCGGCTGCTGAACGCGTACGGCCCAACGGAGGCGACCGTCTGGTCCACCGTGGAGGAGTGCCGCGCGGACGAGGCGGGCAAGCCGTCCATCGGCCGCCCCATCGCGAACGTGCGCATGTACGTGCTGGACGCGCGCGGCGAGCCGGTGCCGGCCGGCGTCGTGGGCGAGCTGTGCATCGGCGGGGCGGGGGTGGCGCGCGGCTACCTGCGCCGCCCCGAGCTGACGGCGGACCGCTTCGTCCCGGACCCGTTCGGCGGCGAGCCGGGCGCGCGGATGTACCGCACGGGCGACCTGGGGCGCTGGCTACCGAACGGTACCATCGAGTTCCTGGGCCGCCGCGACGCGCAGGTCAAGGTGCGCGGCTTCCGCATCGAGACCGGAGAGGTGGAGACGCGGCTGGCGGAGCATCCGGCGGTCCACGAGGCGGTGGTCGTGGCGCGGCGGGACGCGGGCGGGGACCGGCGGCTGGTGGCGTACTTCGTGGGCGCGGACGAGGCGGGCGCGGAGTCGCTGCGCGCGCATCTCACGGAGCACCTGCCGGAGCACATGGTGCCCGCGGCGTTCGTGCGGCTGGAGGCGCTGCCGATCACGCCCAACGGCAAGGTGGATCGCGCGGCGCTCCCCGCGCCCGAGGGCGACGCGTTCGCCGCGGGCGTGTACGAGGCGCCGGCCGGAGACACTGAAGCGGCGCTGGCCGAGATCTGGGCGGAACTGCTCGGCGTGGAGCGGGTGGGCCGCCACGACCACTTCTTCGCGCTGGGCGGGCACTCGCTGCTGGCCGTGACGCTCGCCGAGCGCATGCGGCGCCGCGGGCTTCACGCGGACGTGCGCACGCTATTCCGCGCGCCCACGCTGGCGGAGCTCGCGGCGGCCGTCCGCGCCGAATCGCGCGGCGTGGATGTGCCCGCGAGCGCCATTCCGGACGGGAGCGAGTCGATCACACCGGCGATGCTTCCGCTCGCGGAGCTGTCGCAGGCGGAGATCGACCGCGTGGTGTCCCGCGTGCCCGGCGGCGCGGCGAACGTGCAGGACATCTATCCACTCGCGCCCCTGCAGGAGGGCGTCCTCTTCCACCACCTGCTCGCGGGCGAGGGCGGCGATCCCTACATCGTCGCCATGCTCTACGCGGTGGATACGCGCGACACCCTGGACCGCTTCGTGGACGCGCTGCGGGCCCTGGTGCACCGGCACGACATCCTGCGCACGTCGGTCGTGTGGGAGGGGCTGCGCGAGCCCGTGCAGATCGTGTGGCGCGATGCCCCGCTCGCCGTGGAAGCGGTGGAGCTGGATGGAGATGGCGACGCGGCGGCGCGGCTGCTCGCCGATCCGCGCCACCGGCGGATGGACGTGGGCCAGGCGCCCCTGCTGCGCCTGCACACCGCGTGGGACGAGGCGGGCGCGCGCTGGCTGCTCCTGCTGCGGCTTCACCACCTGGCGGGCGACCACACCACGCTCGACGTGCTGCAGGCCGAGGTGCGGACGCTCCTGCTCGGCCTCGGCGACACCCTCCCGCCGCCGCTGCCGTTCCGCACCTTCGTGGCGCAGACGCGCCGCGAGAGCAGCCGGGCGGCGGACGAGGCGTTCTTCAGGGAGATGCTGGGCGACGTGCACACGCCCACGGCCCCGTTCGGGCTGCTGGACGTGCGCGGCGACGGGTCCGATCTCGCCGAGGCGCGCCTGCCGGTGGACGCGGCGCTCGCCGCACGCCTGCGCGGCCGGGCGCGGCGCCTGGGGGTGAGCGCGGCCACCCTGTGCCATGTCGCGTGGGCCCAGGTGCTGGCGCAGGTGTCGGGGCGCGACGACGTCGTGTTCGGCACGGTGCTCTTTGGGCGCATGCAGGGCGGCGAGGGCGCGGACCGGGTGGCCGGGCCGTTCCTCAACCTGCTCCCCGTGCGCGTCCGCGTGGCGGAGCAGGGGGCGGAGGCCGTCGTGCGGCAGGTCCAGGGCATGCTCGCGGACCTGCTGCGCCACGAGCAGGCCTCGCTGTCGCTGGCCCAGCGCTGCAGCGCGGTGCCGGCGCCCACTCCGCTGTTCTCGGCGCTGCTCAACTACCGCTACGCCGCTTCCAACGCCGAGGCCCTCCCGGCCGGCGCCGCGGAAGCGCTGGGCGGCATCCGGCCGATCTTCTCGCGGGAGCGCTCCAACTATCCGCTCGTGCTCTCGGTGGATGACCTGGGCACGGGATTCCAACTGGCCGTGCAGGTGCAGGCGTGGGTGGGCGCGGAGCGGGTGTGCGCGCTGGTGCACACGGCGCTGGAGGCGCTGGTGGATGCGCTGGAGAGCGCGCCGGAGCGTCCGTTGGGGGTGGAAGTGCCGCCGGCCGCGGAGCCCGATCGCCGCGGGCCGGGCGCAGCCGCGTACGCAACGCGCGCCTACGAGGCGCCGGCCGGCTCCACCGAGACGGCGCTGGCGGAGACCTGGGCGGAGGTGCTGGGCGTGGAGCGCGTGGGCCGCCACGACCACTTCTTTGAGCTGGGCGGCCACTCCCTGCTCGCGGTGCAGGTCGTCTCGCGCACGCGGCAGCACCTCGCAGTGCGTGTGGCGCTGGAGGACGTGTTCGCCTTCCCGACCGTCGCGTCGCTCGCGGCGCGGCTGGAGGGCACCGAACGAGGCGCCCACGCGATCCCGGTGCGGCCGGACGGCACGGCGCGCCCGCTCTTCCTCGTCCACGACGGCACCGGATCGGTCGCGTACGTCCAGGCGCTCCATCATCACCTGGACGCCGCCGTGCCGGTGTACGCGCTCCCGGACCTCGCCGTGGCCGAGGGCAGGCCGCGTACGGTGGAGGGTATGGCGACGCGCCTGATTTCGATGATCCGCGAGATCCAGCCCGCGGGACCGTATCGTCTCGCCGGGTGGTCGTTTGGCGGGATGCTGGCATACGAGGTGGCCCGCCAGCTCATGGGCCAGGACGAGGCCGTGGAGTTCGTGGGGATGATGGACACCCACTACCCGGGCGGCGCTGGGGATGATGGGCAGGACCACCTCCTGGCGCTCCACGTGCTGCGCCGGGAGGAGGGGATCGATGCGGCTCCGGCGCTGCGCGAGCTCGCCTCGGCCGCGCGATCCCTGGAGGCGCTGGTGGAGAAGTGCCACGAGACGGCGCTCCTCCCCGGCCACGTCACCGTGGAGCGCGTCCGCGCGATCCTCGACCGGCTGCGCGCCAACCGCCGCGCCCTCGCCGAGTACCATCCGCAGCCCATCCCGGTCCCTGTCCACCTCTTTCCGGCGGAAGAATCCGGCGCCTCGGCGGCTCCCTGGCGCGCGCTGCTGGGCGATGCATGGCTGCGGGTGACGCATGTCCTGGGCACTCACCTGTCCATGATGGAGGGCTCCAACCTCGAGTCGCTCGGCCAGACCCTCTCCCGCGTGATCGGCGGTGCGCACGCGGCACGTGCCGTAGCTGCGCGCGGGGATTCTCCGCTCGTCACGCTGCAGTACGGCCAGCCGGGTGCCGCGCCGCTGTTCTGCATCGCCGGCGCCGGCGCCAGCGTGACCAGCTTCGCCGACCTGAGCGGCGCGCTGGACGCCTCGTGGCCCGTGCACGGCCTGCAGCCCCGCGGCGTGGATGGCGAAGGCGTTCCGCACGCGACGGTGGAAGCCGCCGCCGAGTGGTACCTCCGCGCGCTGGAGGAGGCGCATCCGCGGGGACCCGTGCACCTGCTGGGGCACTCCTTCGGCGGATGGGTGGCGCTGGAAATGGCCCACCGCCTGCGCGCATCGGGACGCACGGTGGCCTCGCTGACCATCCTGGACAGCGAGGTGCCGGGCGAGACCTCCCGCGAATACGACTCCGCCCAGGCCTTCCTCTACCTGGCCGAGATCTTTGAGCAGACCGCGGAGCGCTCCCTGCACATCGGCGCGGCCGATCTCGCCCCGCTGGACGAAGGCGGGAGGCTGGCCCTCCTGCACGCCCGCCTGGTCCGCATCGGCATCATGCCACAGCGTTCCCGCCCGGACGTGCTGCGCGGGATCTTCGACACCTTCTCCGCGGGCCTGCGCGCCACCTACACCCCGGCTGGGATCTACCCGGACCCCCTCCGCCTCGTCCTCGTGGGCGACGACACCGCCGCGGCCGTCGCGGGATGGCGCCGCTGGGCGCCGCACCTCGTGTTCTCCCGCTCCCCCGGCAACCACGTGACCGCCCTCAAGTCACCCAACGTCGCCCACCTGGCCTCCATCATCGCCCGATGACACAGAGACACAGAGGCACGGAGAAGATGTTCTTTCTCCGTGCCTCTGTGCCTCTGTGTGAGCCCCGCTGTTCAGGGCATCTCGTCATCCTCCCCGGACCGCTCGTTGTCGCGCGGGCGCAGGCGGGGCTGCTGGCCGAAGTTGTAGCTGAAGCTCAGGAACACGCCGCGCGCCCCCATACGGCGCTCCGTCTCCTGGTAGAAGCGGTCGTCGTCGGTCAGCGAGCGGAAGCGCATGGTGTTGAAGGGGTCCACGACGCGCATCGTGACGCTCGCGCGGTCGCCCATCAGCTTCTGGCGCAGCGCCACGTTGAACATCGAGCGGCCGGAGATGCGGCCCTGCTCGGTGGCCATCGGCGCGCGGTACATCAGAAAGGTCTGCGCGTCCAGCCGCGGCGTGATGCGCAGCGAGGCGTTGGCCCGCGCGGACCAGCCGAAGGCGTCGCTCCCCACGTCCGTGCCGATGTTGCTGGCGTCCGTCACCTGGCGGAAGGCGCTCACGCCGCCGAAGCCGGTGAGCCGCCCGCGGCGCAGCGAGGCGTTGAAGTCCGCGCCGTACGAGTCCGTGGTGGCGACGTTCTGGAAGGTGGTGATGGCCACGCCCGTGGAGTCGTCCACCGTGGTGAAGCGGCGCACCGCGTCGGTGGTGTGGCGGAAGAACGGCGTAACCTGCAGCGATCCCAGGTCGCCCGACTGCTGGAAGCCCGCCTCGAAGGAGTGCGTGTACTCCGGCCGCAGGAACGGGTTGCCGCGGAAGATGTTGAGCGGGTCCTCCACGCGGCCGAACGGGTTGAGCTGCTGCGTGCGGGGGCGCTCCACGCGCTTGGAGTAGCTGGCCTTGAGCTGCCGCGAGTCGCTCAGGTTATAGGCGACGAGCGCGCTGGGGAAGTAGCTCCCGTAGCTGTTCTCGTACGTCTCGCCCGTGGTGGCCAGGTTGAACTCGTTGTCCGCCCGCTCCACGCGCAGGCCGCCCTGCAGGTCGAAGCTCCCCACCGAGCCACCCAGCACCGCGTACCCGGCGTGCACGCGCTCGTCGTACGCGAAGGCGTTGCTGCGCGTGGGGTCGAGCTGGTACGCGTTGGCCGTGTACGAGAAGAGCGACGCGTCGAAGTCGCTGTCCAACTGGCGCAGCGTGCCGCGGTAGCCGGTCTCCAGCCGCACGCGCTCACCCAGCGGGCGCGTGTAGTCCGCCGTGAGCGTCCAGTTGCGGCTGCGCTCGTCGTTGGCCTGCGTCTCCAGGAAGGGGAGCACGTCCGAGGTGCTGCCGTCCAGCAGCAGCTCCTGCTCGGTGTACAGCGTCTCCTCGTCCTCGTTGTTGCGGTCGAAGCGCAGCTCCGTGGCGAACTCGTTCTGGCGCGGGCGGATGGTGTGCCGGTAGCCGAGCACGTAGTCCATCCGCAGCTCGCTCCCGTCCTCCTCCGCCCGCCGGTCGCGCACGCCCACCAGCGCGCGGGACTGGTCAAGCTCGCGGTACAGGTTGAAGTCGTTGCGGTCCGCGCCGCGGGTGCTCAGCAGCAGGCTGGTGTGCACCACGTCGCGCGCGCCCAGCTTGTACTCGGCGTTGGTGTTGAGCGTGTGCGAGATGGGCGCGAAGGCGCCGCTCCCCTCCTGCTCCAGGTAGGTGAGCGGGGTGAGGTAGCGGTTCTCGCGGAAGGTGAAGCCCGTCGTCTCCCGGTCGTCGCGCATGAAGCCGTAGTTGCCGAACAGCGTGAGCGCGCCCTTTTGGAAGCCCAGGGTGCCGGAGAGGTTCACCTGCCCGGTGGTGCCCGCGCCGGCCGTGACGCCGCCGCTCAGCCCCAGCTCCGTGTTCTGGCGCAGCACCACGTTCACGATGCCGGCCATCCCCTCGGGATCGAACTTGGCCGACGGGTTGGGGATCACCTCCACCCGGTCCACCATGTTGGCGGGGAGCTGGGCCAGGAACGCCCCGAGCTGCTCGCCGCGCATGGGCGACGGGCGGCCGTTGATCTGCACCACGACGTTCTCGTTGCCGCGCAGGCTCACCTTGCCGTCGATGTCCACCTCCACCGAGGGCACGTTGCGCAGCGCGTCCACCGCGTTGCCGCCGGCGGCCGCGGGCAGGTCGCGCACGGAGTAGGTGTTGCGGTCGGGCGCCAGCGACGCCTCGCGCCGCTCGGCCGTCACGGTGAGCCCCTCGATGGCCACCGCCGCGCCCGCCAGGCGGATCGTCCCCACCTCCGCCGTCGCCGCGTCCGCGCTGATGGCGATACCGGCGCGGGTGGTGGGCGTGTGCCCCAGCGCGCTCACCCGCAGGAGGTAGCGCCCCGGCCGCAGCCCCGGGATGCGAAAGGTGCCGTCCGCCCCGGTCAGGATCCCGGTGACGAGCGACGAGTCCGCGGCGCTGCGCACCTCGGCGGAGGCGGAGCGGATCGGCTGGCCGGTGGCGGCGTCCACCACCGTCCCGCGGATCTGGCCCTCGCCCTGGGGCGCCTGCGCGCCCGTCCTTGCTCCCTGGCCCGGCGTACGCTGGGCCGCTGCGAAATCGGCGGCGCCCACGAGGAGCGCGATCGCGATGGTTGCGGCGTGTCTCAAGTTACGGCTTCCCTCATCAGGGTACCGGGCGGCGAACGATCCCGCCCACAGCTCTTCGCAAGTCCATACAGCTACCTTCCGTGAAACGTTTGGAGAAGGTTTGCACACGGTCGCGAGGAAGCGGCCGGGGAGGACCCACGCGGCCGCGTCTCCTGGCGAATCGTGAGTAGCTGCAGCACCTTGTCCGCCCACGCGGGTAACCACGGGAGTCATACGGGATCCGGGGGAATCGGAGGTGTTTCCGTTGTAGGGGCGCGATTCATCGCGCCCGCGCCTTCCGCTCTCCCCGCACCCTCCCGGGCGAACTGACCCGGTGCGTGGACAACCCGCCGCGAGCGGGCGATGCGGGCGCGGTGAATCGCGCCCCTGCAAACGATCTGTGCGGATTTGGGCTTAGGCCCAGGACTTCACCCCAGCCCGGACTTCAATGGCCCACCTGAGCGCTCCCATCTCCCTTCCGCCCACCACCATCCAGCGCGTGCTCTCGCCGTTCGGGCGCTTCTTCCGCCTGGAGTCGGCGGGCGGCATCGTGCTGATCGCGTGCACGCTGGCCGCCGTCGTCTGGGCCAACTCGCCCTGGGCGGACGCGTACCATCACCTGTGGGAGACGAAGCTGGGCGTGAGCCTGGGGCCGTGGTCGGTGAGCCACACCATCCACCACTGGATCAACGACGGGCTGATGGCGGTGTTCTTTTTCCTGGTGGGGCTGGAGATCAAGCGCGAGGCGCTGGTGGGCGAGCTGGCCTCGCTGCGCCGCGCCACCCTCCCCGCCGCCGCCGCGCTGGGCGGGATGGTGGTGCCGGCGCTCATCTACACGCTGTTCAACCTGGGCGGCGAGGGCGCGGCGGGGTGGGGAATCCCCATGGCGACGGACATCGCCTTCGCGCTGGGCGTGCTGGCGCTGATGGGGCCGCGGGTGCCGCTGGCGCTCAAGGTGTTCCTCACCGCGCTCGCCATCGTGGACGACATCGGAGCCGTGCTGGTGATCGCGGTGTTCTACACGGGGCAGATCTCGTGGGGAGCGCTCGCGGTGGGGCTGTTCGTGCTGGGCCTGTGCGCGGTGGCCAACCGGATGGGGGTGCGCGGGCCGCTCCCCTACGTGCTGATGGGGATCGTGGCGTGGAGCTGCTTCCTGGCCTCGGGGGTGCACGCCACCGTGGCCGGCGTGCTCCTGGCGATGACCATCCCCGCGCGCACCCGCATCAACGAGGACGAGTTCGTGGAGCACGCCGGCACCGCGCTGGACGCGTTCCGCGACGCCTGCTCCAGCGCCACCACCGTGCTCACCAACGTGCGCCAGCAGTCCGCCCTCCAGGCGCTGGAGAGCGCCACCGAGGCCGCGCAGGCGCCGCTGCAGCGCATCGAGCACGACCTGCACACCCCGGTCGCCTTCCTCATCATCCCCCTCTTCGCGCTGGCCAACGCGGGCGTGACCCTTTCCGGCGGCCTGGGCGACGCCTTCACGCACCCGGTCACGCTGGGCGTGGCGGCCGGCCTGGTGTTCGGCAAGCCGCTGGGCATCACCCTCTTTTCCTGGCTCGCCGTGCGCGCCGGCATCGCGGAGCTCCCGGCGGGCGTGAAGTGGCGCGCCATCCACGCCGTGAGCTGGCTGGGCGGCATCGGCTTCACCATGTCCCTCTTCGTCGCCAACCTCGCTTTCACGGACGGAGCCCACGTCGACGAGTCCAAGGTGGGCATCTTCGCCGCCTCCATCGCGGCCGGCATCGCGGGCTGGCTCTTCCTGCGCGGCGTGATCAACACCTCGAAAATGGCCTCACACAGAGACACAGAGGCACAGAGATGAACCCATCTCCGTGCCTCTGTGCCTCCGTGTGAGATCAGCCGTTCAGGTCGCCCACGTAGTACGCGATCACCGTGTTCTGCAGCAGCAGGTTGCCGCGCCCCGTGGCCACCGCGCTGGCGGCCTCCACCTGCGCGGCCCGCGCCTGGGTGACCTCCAGCAGCACCGCCGCGCCCGCGCGGTAGCGCTCCTGCGACGCCTCCAGCGCGCGCTGGGCGGCCGTGAGCTGGGCCTCGGCGGCCTCTAGCTGGGCCTGCGCGGCCTGGCGGTCCAGGTACGCGCGCCTCACCTCGATGGCGGCGGCGTTGCGCTGCGTCTCCAGCGCGATGCGCGCGTTGTCCGCCGCGATGCTGGCGCGCTGCGTGGCGGCGGCGGTGGCCCCGCGGTCGAACAGCGGCACCGACACGCCCACGGACACGGACCCGCCGCGCCGGTCGTTGAACTGGTCCAGCAGCGCCGCGTCGGCCGCGCTGTTGAACGCCGTGTTGTACCCCGCGCTCACGGACACGGACGGCAGGGCCGAGGCACGCGCCGCGCGCACCCCCTGCTGCGCCGCGTCCTGCTCGCGCTGAAGGGCCGTGAGGTCCGCGCGGTTGGCCAGGGCACGGTCCACCAGCGAGTCCAGCGAGAGCGCCGCCGCCCCGCCCACCGAGGCCGGTGCCGCGGCGGGGAAGTCGTACGCGCCCCGCGGGTCGAGCTGCAGCGTCTGCACCAGGTCCGTCTTGGCAAGCTCCACGGCGCGCTCGGCCTGCACCACCTGGGCGCGGGCGGCGGCCACGTTGGCCTGCTGCTGGTACAGGTCGCTGATGGGGCGCGTGCGCGCGTTCACCAGCGCCTGGATCTGCGCCTGCTCCGCCTGCCGCGCCGCCAGGTCCTCGCGCCGCACGCGGAGCTGCTCCTGCGCGCTCTGCAGCGCCGTGAAGCCGCTCGCCACCTGGAACACGGCGGTCTGGCGGGCGCGGGCCAGGCTGGCCGTGCTCGCGTCGCGCCCCAGCTCGGCCGCGCGGAGCTGCGCGCTCCTCGCGTTGCCGTCAAAGAGCACCACGCTGCTGCTCACCCCCGCGTTCACGGACTGCGTGCTCTGCGTGGTCACCGAGCCCGCCCCCTGGTCGAACCCCCGCCCGTAGCTCTGCGCGCCGCTGGTGCTCACCTGCAGGTTGGGCAGGAACTGCATCCGGCTCTGCCGCACCGTCGCCGCGTCCGCGGACACGGCGTTCTCCGCGATCCTCACCCCCGCGCTCTGCTCCAGCGCGATGGAGATGGCGTCGCCGTACGTGATCGTCCTCGCCTGCTGCCCCGCCAGCGGCGCGCTCACCAGCGCCGCCGCCAGTGCAAAGCTCAAGCCTTTATACATGATGTACTCCTCTGTGTCTCTGTGCCTCTGTGTGAGGCTCATTCATTCGTAGCGCAGCGCCTGGATCGGGTTCAGCGCCGCCGCCTTGCGGGCCGGGTAGTATCCAAAGAACACCCCCACCGCGGCCGAGAACCCCACCGCCGTCACCACCGCGCTCATGGGTGTGGCCGTGCTCCAGCCGGTGAGCCGCGCCAGCAGCGCCGCCCCGCCGAAGCCCACCGCCAGGCCGATGATGCCGCCCAGCACGCTCATGGCCACGCTCTCCACCAGGAACTGCGTGAGCACGTCGCGCCCGCGCGCGCCGATGGCCATGCGGATGCCGATCTCGCGCGTGCGCTCGGTGACGGAGACGAGCATGATGTTCATGATCCCGATCCCCCCCACCAGCAGCGACACGCTCGCGATGGCCGCCAGCAGCGACGACATCACCTGTGTGGTGCTGCTCGCCGCCGCAGCGATCTCCGTCTGGTTGCGGACGGTGAAGTCGTCCGGGTTGTCGCCCAGGCGGTGCGCCTCGCGCATCAGCGTCGCGACCTCTTCCTGCGCCGCCGCCATCTGGTCTTCGGATGCGGCGCTGGCGATGATCTGGCCGATGCGGACGTTGCCGCTGAGGCGCGTCTGGGCCGTGGTGTAGGGCATCAGCACCACGTCGTCCTGGTCCTGCCCGCCCGCGTTCTGCCCCTTGCCGGCCAGCACGCCCACCACCGTGAACGGCACGCGGCCGATCTGGATCTGCGCCCCGACGGGGTCGCTCCCCGGGAAGAGGTTGTCCGCTACGGTCTTGCCAAGCAGCGCCACCTTTCGCGACCCGCGCACGTCCGCCTCGCCGAACAGCTCGCCGCTGGACACGCTCCAGTCGCGGATGGCCGGGAAATCGGTGGACACGCCCTGTACCTGCGTCCGCCAGTTCCCCCCGCCGCCGATCACCTGGCTGCGCGTGCTCACCACCGGCGACACGCCCGCCAGCAGGGTGGCGTCGCGCTTCAGGCGCTCGGCGTCTTCCACGGTGAGCCGGCTGAAGGTGCCGGCTCCTTGGTTGGCGCCGCCCTGGTTGAAGGAGCCGGGCATCACGATCAGGAGGTTGGTGCCCAGGCTGCTGATGCTGTTCCTGATCTGCACCTGCGCGCCGTTCCCCACGGCGACCATGATGATGACCGCTCCCACGCCGATCACGATGCCCAGCATGGTGAGCAGCGTCCGCATCTTGTTCTTGAGGATGCTCTGCGCCGCCACCTTGAGCAGGGTGCTGTTCTTCATGCCGCCTCCTTCATCGTATCCAGCGCCGCCAGGTCGTCCGCCGCGCGCCGCCGCCCCTGTACCGTGTGGTCGCGCAGGATGCGGCCGTCGCGCACTTCCACCACGCGCTTGGCGTACTGCGCCACCTCCGGCTCGTGCGTCACCAGCACGATGGTGGCGCCCTCGTCGTTGAGCTCCTGGAAGAGCGCCATGATCTCCACCGTCATGCGGCTGTCCAGGTTGCCCGTGGGCTCGTCGGCCAGCAGCAGCGTGGGCTGCGTCACCAGGGCGCGGGCGATGGCCACGCGCTGCTGCTGCCCGCCGGAAAGCTCGCTGGGCTCGTGGTCCAGCCGTCCGCCCAGCCCCACGCGCTCAAGGGCGCGCGCGGCCATCAGCCTCGTTTCCTTCCAGCGCCCCTGGCGGTCGTACAGCAGCGGCAGCTCCACGTTGTCCAGCGCCGTGGTGCGCGACAGCAGGTTGAAGCCCTGGAAGACGAAGCCCAGCTTCTGGTTGCGCAGGTCGGCGAGGGCGTCCTTGCCCAGCCCCTCCACCCGCGTGCCGTCCAGCAGGTAGCTGCCGCCCGTGGGCACGTCCAGGCACCCCAGCACGTTCATCAGCGTGCTCTTGCCCGACCCGGAGGTGCCCATGATGGCGATCATCTCGCCCGGCTCCACCGTCAGGTCCACCCCTCTCAGCGCGGCCACCTCGGTCTTCCCGGTCTGGTAGACCTTGGTGACGCCGCGGATCTCGATTACCGGCTTCATGGCGTCCTCCATCAGAAGCCCGGGCCGCGCATCCCCGCGGGGCGCTGCGGCTGGAGCGGGTTGCCGCCGGCGGACGGAGCCGATGCCGCGGCGGGGTCGTTCTGCCCCACGATCACCTGCATCCCGGGCTTCACGCCCTCACCCTCCACCGCCGTGCGCTGCCCGTCCGAGAGGCCCGGGCGCACGCGCACGCGAACGAGCTTCCCCTGCGCGTCCAGCGTCCAGACGGTGCGCCCGGCGCCGCCCGCGCGCTGCGCTCCCGTGCGTGCTCCCGCGGCCGCGCGGGGCTGCCGGGCGGCGCTGCTGTCGCGCGTGATCCCCGCCTGCGCCAGTTGCTCGGCCGTGGGGCGGAAGCGGAGGGCGGCGTTGGGCACGACGAGCGCGTCCGGCGCCTCGGCCGTGCGGAACTCGACCGTGGCGGTCATCCCAGGGAGCAGCGCTCCGTCCGGGTTGTCCACCGCGATCACGGCGGTGTAGCTCACCACGTTCTCGGTGGTTGCGCTCTGCAGCCGCACCTGCCTCACCGTGCCGCGGAACTCCCGGTCGCCGTAGGACTGCACGGTGAAGGTGGCGGGCTGGCCCTCCTTGATCTGCCCGATGTCGCTCTCGTCCACCGCCGCCAGGATCTGCATCTCGCGCAGGTCGTTGGCGATCAGGAAGAGCTGCGGGGCGCTCAGGCTGGCCGCCACCGTCTGCCCCACGTCCACGTTGCGCTCCACCACCACGCCGTCGATGGGGGCGTAGATGGCCGTGTACGACAGGTTCTGCCGCGCGCGGTCGAGCGACACCTGGGCGGAGCGCATGTTGGCGCGCGCCACCTGGTGCGCGGACTCCAGCGCGCTCCACTCGGTCGCCGTCACCAGCCGCGCCTCGTAGAGCGGCCGGTTGCGCTCCAGCTCCTGCCGCGCCTGCTCGTACTGCGCCTGCGAGCGCGCCACGCCGGCGTTCGCCTCGGCGATCGCCTGCTCCTGCAGCGTGGGGTCGATGCGGGCCAGGAGCTGCCCCTTCTTCACCCGGTCGTTGTAGTCCACCAGGATCTCGGTCACCTTGCCGGACGCCTGCGTCCCCACCTGCACCGTGGTCACCGCGCTGAGCGCCCCCGTCGCCGACACCGTCGCGCGCACATCCGAGCGCTCCACCGAGACCAGCCGGTACGCGGGGCCGTCCGCGGCCTCCGCCTGCTGGAAAAACCAGAACCCGCCCGCGGCGAGCATGGTCGCACCGGTCGCTGCCGCGACCCTGATCCGCTTGTGCATGTATCCCTCTCTGTCGTTAGACCATTGTCTTGCGACAAATCTACTGAGCGCACCTAAACCCACGATGAATAGGGGGATACAAGAATCTTCTCTCCAGGGGCAAGCGCTGGCGAGGTTTCTTATCGGGGCGGACCACCTCATCGGCACACCGTCGCCCCTGACAGGCGAGAGCAGCGAGGGATCAGCCTTTTTGCACAAATAGGCTTGAAAGATGCGTGATGGCTGAAGGGAGTCCCTCACCCGTGTGACCGGGTCCGTACCGCGCGGTGCTCGCCCCGCGTCACATACGCGGACCGCTTGATCCCGCCATCCTGTCCAGGAGCCGTATGCTTTCAGCACAGTGGAACCGTCCGGCTGCTGCGCTCGTGCTGTTCGGCGGGTTCATGTCGGCGTGCCAGGATCTCCCGTCGGTGAGTGACCCCGTCCTGTCGCGAGACCCGCCAGCGTCGGAAGGAGTGACGGTCGCGGCAGGGCACCTGCCTCGCGCATCATACCCCGATCCCCCTTACGTCTGCTGGATCAGCGTACGAACTCCCGACGGACCTCACCGGTATCGTTACTCCTGGCGTGGGTTGCGCTTCCCCGGATCGCTGGTGCCAGCGGACGGCGCCACCCAGATCGTGCGGTACCGTTGGCGGCAGTCCGGCGGCCAGGAAGTGCAGCGGTACGCGAACTGCCGGATTCCGCGCACCGCGGACGCGCTGGAGCTGCTCGACCGTCGCTTCCGCGCTACGGAGCGACGTCGCCCGTCGCACCGGGAAAGCCCAGATGATGAAACCGTCACCATCCTGAGTGTAGCCCCCACCGGTGGCGGTGGGGGAGGTGGGGGCGACGGCAACACCTGCGACTGGAACGATTGCGATACGTCGATGGGGATTGGAGGGGGCGGGGGCGGGGGGGCGGGCGGCGGGGACAATGGCGACCCGGGTGACCCGGGGGACATATCTCAGGTTCCCGACGACGACACCAACGACTACGCGGAGCCCGACTGCAGCGAGCCCCAGACGACCAATTACGGAGCGGCATTTTGCCGCGCGGCCGACCCGGAAATTACCGGCCCACGCTGGACGAAGACCGAGGAAGCACTGATGCGAATCTATGCCAGGGGCGGTGCCTGTGCGGAGATCGCATCGAGGGGAATGTCTCTGCTGCAACTCGGCCAGATCCGCTACTACGCACCTGCTCCCGGCGATGCGGGTGGATACGCGGACCTGGATACCGGGGTGTTGCTGTCGGACTACTGGGTGGATAAGTACGCGACATCGCGTACAGGCGAGACGCCGCCGCGGAACCTGGATCAGGTGCTCGCCCACGAGATCGACCATATGAACGGGCTGGGCCACCTGGCGGATCTGAAGGAAACGCCGAACTCCCGTGTCTGTTCGGGGATCTGAGATGCAGAATACGGAGTGCGGACGCGATCTGGGGATCCGCTCGTTCGCCGCCCACCGTCCGCGCACCGGCGGACACCCTCTGGAGGTGCCGTTTGCTGCACACGATGTCGCACGTATGTGCCGGAGCGCGCAGGAGCTCGAGCCTGTTCGTTCTGTTGATGGCGGGCTGTGCCGCAACCAATGCGCCCTCCCGTGCGGCCACGCAGCCGGGTGGCTCCCCAGCTCCAGAGCAGGCGATACGCGCGATCGCCGAGTTCTTCGCGCGCGGGTCCGAGGGACGTCTGCTCATCGATCCGCGCCGTCTCCGGGAGCGTGCCGATCTCACCGGGCTCGATGCGGACGACGTGTCTCCCGATTCAGCGGTCACAGCGTCCACGCTTGGGCTTCTAGCACAGCAGGGCGTGCAGCCGACCGATGCGGTGAGAGACATGCGTTGCGCCTTCGTTCGCGGCGCCACGCATCCGCCGGAGATCCTCGCGGCGGAGCCAGAGGACTACAGGCGGATACGCGAGGAGTGCCTGCAGCGGGGCCTCTACACCACGGTCATCTTCGGCACCCCCCGGCTGAGCCGGGCTGGCGCGACGCAAGACGTCTGGATTGTACGCGCGGTACGGATGACGACTTCGTCCTACTCCGTCTGGGACGTGCCCGTACGCGCCGGCGCGAGCGGCACGTGGGAGGTGCTCGAACCCGTTCGCATTTCCGCCGTGATGTCGTGACCACACCCGCCTGAGTTCCCTCGTGCCAGCAAGCGCCGCCGATCTGCGGGTTGCGGGGAGCGTCAGCGAACGCATCGTTTCGTCGGGCCACGGCCGCGTGCGCCGAGTGGTCATGATCGGGTCGCGTGCCGTGGGCACCGCGCGGCCCGGCAGCGACCTCGACTTGGTTGTCCTTTTGGAGATCCCACTGCTCGCACCCCCGTGGGGTGAGGCGGAGGTCGCGGCGGAGCGATCGCGATTGTACAAGGCACTCGGAGAGGCACCCCTCCGTCTCGACATCGGAGTACGCACCACCGACCAGTTCGCGGAGGCCCATCCGGTCGTCGGCGGGCCCGAGCACCTGATCGTGGTACAGGGTGTCACGCTGTTTACGCGAGCACTCGACCGCGCTCCCGTGGTTCGGCGTACACCGGACCAGGTGCGATTCGACAACGCGGGCACGTGGATCAAGCATGCGTTGCTGGCGGCGGAGCGTGCCGTCGCGTGCGAGAACGCGCGGGCGTTGGGCTCGGATCGGCCGGAGGCGAGGTGGGACTCTCGGAGCCTGGCACGCTCCGCGATGGAGCGATCAATCACCGCGGTGCTCGTGCTCCACGGGGTCCACACCGAGAAGAGAATTGGGATCGACGGGATGCTCGCCGCACTCCGCCAGGTGGAGCCGATCACGGCGCGGGTCGTCCAGGATCTCGCCGGGGCGGGGCACCCGACCGCGCATGTCGCTTTCGCGGTCGTGAGCACGCTGCTGCGGAGACTGGCGGGAGATCGCGGGATGACGGCTTCGCTGGCGTCGGTCCTCGCGAAGCGCGCCTCGCCGGTGGTTCTGCTGGGCGGCTAGCCTGACGCGACACGCCAGGCCGTCCTTCCATGAAAATCGGGACCACTCATGCTTGCGAGTGATCCCGATCTCCTTACTCCGCCGCCTCCGTCACCAGCGCGTGCACCGTGCGGCGCAGCTTCTGGATGCGGTTGGGCGCGTCCGTGTTGTACACCCGGTTGCTCAGCAGCACCGCCCAGGTGCGGTTGGCGGGGTCCACCCACAGCGAGGTGCCGGTGAAGCCCGTGTGGCCGAAAGCCCGGTCGCTCATGCTGCGCCCCACCGGCCCCGTGCCGTTGGCCGACGGCGTCTCCCACCCCAGCGCGCGCGTGGCCTCCTGGCGCACGGCAAAGGTGTCGATGGTCTCCGCCTTCAGCACGCGCACGCCCTCCAGTTGGCCCCCGTTCGCCAGCATCGCGGCGTAGCGAGACAGGTCGCCGGCGGTGGAGAAGAGGCCCGCGTTCCCAGCCACGCCGCCCAGCTTGCGGGCGATGGGGTCGTGAACGATCCCGGCGACGGGCTCGCCGCCCTTGTTCCTGTAGGTGGGCGCGCAGCGGGCGCAGTCCTCGCCGGGATTGTAGCGCGTGGCGTGCATCCCCAGCGGCTTCCACACGCGGCGCTCCAGCAGCGCCGGCACCGGCTCCCCGGCCGCGCGCTCCAGCGCCGCGAACAGCACCACGAATCCCACGTCCGAGTACACCGCCTTCTCGCCCGTCTCGTACACCAGCGGCGTGGCGATCAGCGAGGCCAGGCGCGCCTCCGGGGTAGCGCCGGGCGTCCCCGCGCCGGCGGGCAGGCCGGAGGTGTGGGCCAGCAGGTGGCGGATGGTCACCGCGTCCTTGGCGCCGCCGGAAAACTCCGGCAGGTAGCGCGAGACCGGCGCGTCCAGCTCCAGCCGCCCGTCTTCGTACAGGAGCATGGCGGCCGTGGTGGTGGACACCACCTTGGTGAGCGAGGCCAGGTCGTACACGGTGCGCTCGGCGTCCACCGACTCGCCGTGCGAGCCCGTCGCGCCCACGCCCTGCACCAGCTCCGCGTGTCCGCCGCGCCCCATCGCCAGCGCCGCGCCGGGGAAGGCGCCGCGGTTCACCTCGGCCCGAACGGCCGCCACCGCGCCCTCCAGCGGGCGCCGGGAGAGCGTGGGGATGATGTCCTCGGCCTTGAGCGTGGGCACCGGCACGGCGTGGGCGGCGGCCAGCACCACCGGGGCGATCTCGTGGTGGCGCCCCTCGCCCCACGCCACGGAAGCGGCCACCGGCGCCGAGCCGGCCACCAGCACGCCCACTGCGCGTCGCCAGCGGGCGGGGATTCGGAGAAGATGGTTTCGCATCGTGGCTTCCTCGGTTTCGTGCGGAAGGGCGGCCGTGGGGCCGCCCTCCGGCGTTCGCGCGGGCGAGCCGGATGGGCTCACCCGCCGATGGGGCCCGCGTTTAGCGGCGGGCGCCCTGCTGGCGGCGCTGGCCGCGCTGCGCCTCGGCCTGCGCCACGTTGCGGTCGAACTGGGCGCGCTGCTCCGCCGTCAGCACCGCGCGCACGCGTGCGATGTGCTGCTTGCGGCGCTCCTGCATCTCCGCGCGGCGCTTCTGGAGCCCCTCGCGCTGCTCCGCGGTGAGCTGCGGACGCTCGCCCCGCTGGCCGCGCTGCCCCTGCGGACGCGCCGCGCGCTCACCGCGCTCCGGCCGGCCTTCCCGCGCGATCTGGCGGATCTGCTGCTTCTGCGCGTCGGTCAGCTCGATGCCCTGGAAGAGGCGCTGGATCCCTCCGCCCTGGCGGCGGCCCTGCGCGGCGTGCTGCTCGTGCCCCTGGGCCGGCTGCTGCTGCTGCGCCGCGGCGGTCTGCACCGAGGACGCGGCGGCCAGCGCCAGCGCGAATCCGAACACATGGTTGCGCATCGTATCTCTCTCTCGTCGGGTTGGTTTCGGGCGGTATCGCCCCCGTCACGCAACTAACCTAGCGGGAGGATGCTAAACGCAAGATTAACAACAGGATGAGCGGAGGATTAGATTCGGGCGGGGGGCGCCCCAGGAGCGAATGAATTCGCCGCTGGACCTACGCGAAGTCCGCTTCGCGGACTGTTCCCGCGGCTCTGGCTGGAAGAATACAGTGCCCGCAGGGGCACTTCGCGTGGTTTCAGCGGCGAATTCATTCGCTCCTGCACGGCGGGCCCTTCTCTGTGCCTCTGTGTGAGGCCGCCGTTCATGGGGCGGGGAAGACCGCCTGGAACACGCTCCCGCCGGGCCCGGACTCGGCCAGCTCCAGCCGCCCGCCGTGCGCCTCCGCGATCCAGCGGGCGATGGGGAGGCCCAGGCCGGCGCCCGCCGCGCTCCCCTCCGCGCGCGCCTGGCTGCCGCGGAAAAAGGGCTCGAAGATCCTCGCCCGCGCCTCCTCCGGCACGCCCGGCCCCGAATCGCTCACGCGCAGCCGGTACTCGCTGCCTTCCGCAAAGGCTTCAACGCGCACCCGCTCGCCCGCGCGGCCGTGCTTCACCGCGTTTTCCACCAGGTTGAGCACCAGCCGCCGCAACAGGTCCGCGTCGCCGTGGATCGGGAGCTCGTCGGCCACCTGCGTCGATAGCTCTACCCCCTTGTGGGCGGCAAGGTTGCGCAGGGCGCGCGTGGCGTCGGCGGCCACCTCGCCCAGATCGGTCTCGGCCAGGCGCAGGGGATACTGGCCGGCTTCCGCGCGCGAGTAGGTGAGGAGGTCGTCCACGATGCGGCCCAGCCGCTCCGCCTCGCCCCCCACGATGCCCAGCGCCTCGCGGTACTCGCCGGGCGTGCGCTCGCCCTCCAGCGCCAGCTCCGTCTCCGCGCGCACCACGGCCACGGGGGTGCGCAGCTCGTGCGCCGCCTCGGCCATGAAGCGCCGCTGCAGCTCGAAGGCGCGCTGCAGGCGGTCGAGGAGGTCGTTGAGCACCAGGGCCAGCGACCCCAGCTCGTCGCGCGGGTTGCTCACCGGGAGGCGGTCGCCCAGCCGCGCCGCGCCGATGCGGGCGGCGCGGCTCGTCATCTCCCCGATGGGCGCCAGGCTCCGCCGGATCAGGATGGACCCCGGGATCACCGCGATCGCCAGCGTCACCACCACCGCCAGCGCCAGCGCCACCCGCGCCTGCTCCCGCAGCGTCCGCTCCGCCCGCGTGGACCCGACCACCACCAGCGTCATCCCGCTCCGCCGCAGCCGCATCCCGGACACGCGCACGGGCGGGTCCCCATCGCGCAGCCGGATCAGCACACTGTTGGCCCGCGGCCGGTCCGGGATCGCGGCGAGGAGGGTGGCCGGCGACACCGGAACGAAGAGCTCCTCGGCCACCGGCGGCCCGAAGCGCGCGGGGGTGGACGCGGCCAGCAGCTCGCCGGCGGGGCCAATCAGGAGCACCCGCCGGTCCGGCGCGCGAAAGCGCCTCACCGCCGGCACCAGCCGCTCCTCGCGCCGCCCGCCCGTGGCGATCACGTTGCTCCCGGTCTCCACCTGCGACCAGGTCGCGCGGCGGGACGCCAGCCGGTCCAGGAGGGAGTAGGTGGCCACCGCCATCGCTACCAGCGCGAACGCCAGCAGCGCCGCGTACCAGAGCGAGAGCCGCAGGCGGATGGAGTCAACCCGCAGCCGCATCGTCGCCCCCGGCATCGGAAAGGACGTAGCCGGCGCCGCGGCGCGTGTGGATCAGCGGGTGCTCGGCGCCCGCGTCCAGCTTGCGGCGCAGGCGGTTGATGTACACCTCGATGGAGTTGGAGGCGGGGTCGTACCGCTCGTCCCACACCTTGTCCGAGATCTCCGCGCGCCCCACCACGCGCCCGGTGTTGCGCACCAGGTACTCCAGCAGCGCGTACTCCTTGGTGGTGAGCGAGACCGGCTCGCCGGCGCGGGAGGCGGTCTGCGCGTTGGTGTCCAGCTCCAGGTCCGCCACGCGCAGCACGGCCGGCGCCAGCGTCTCGCCGCGCCGCAGCAGTGCCCTCAGCCGCGCGCGCAGCTCGCCCAGCGCGAACGGCTTCACCATGTAGTCGTCCGCGCCCAGCTCCAGCCCGTTGATGCGGTCGTCCACCCCGTCGCGAGCGGTAAGGATCAGCACCCGCGCCGCGTTCCCCCGCTCGCGCAGCCGCCGCAGCACCTCGAACCCATCCGGCTCCGGGATGCCAATGTCCAGCACGATGGCGTCGTACGGGTTCACGTTGGCCAGGAAGAGCGCGTCCTTGCCCGTCCCCGCCACGTCCACGGCGAACGCGCTCTCCCTCAGGTACCGCTCCACGGCGCTCGCCAGCCGCGCCTCGTCTTCCACCACCAGGATGCGCATCGAGTCCGTCGTTTCGGGTGGGAGGTAACTGGCGGCGTCCCGGGCATCAAAGGGGCACCTCGATCATCTGAGACCGGGCACGCACGCTCCAACACGAAGTCCGTGCGTCACGGGCCCGCGCCGCTCCGGTGCGAAAAGCCGGGGCCGCGTCCATCCACTACAGGGAAGTGCCGCGTCGCTGATCCACTCGTTTCCCCCCCACCGCATACGTCCATGGCAAGCATCCGCAGACGGAGGTTCGCGTTCGAGCTCCACGGCGTCTACCGCGCGCTGCAGGCACTCCTCATACCACTCATGGCCGCAGGATGTTGGCCGGCGCGCGGATACATCAGCGCGTCCGACATACGTCCGCTCCCGTATGGGCGAACCGTTGGCACGAATCCGGAGCCGATCCGCGGGCTCCGCGCCGCGCTGGATGCCTCTCCGAACCTGCCCGTGCGGGTGCTGGTGGTGCACGGGATGCGCACACGGAACCCCGACTACAGCGAAATGCTCCAGCAGGGGATCGCCCGGGACCGGTTGCGCCTGGTAGCGGACACCGCGCGTCCCGTGCTGGAGCTGGAGCGTGGCTATCGCGTGCAGATCAGGGCTGCGGCGCAGCCTCAGGACAGCGTCGGCGTGCCGCCGTCCCAGCTTCGGCGGCGCGCCTGGCGGGACGCTGTTTCGAAGCGTGAACGGCTCGTGTTCTACGAGCTCCTGTGGGCGCCTACCCGCGACGCGGTCAAGGACCGCTTCCTCGCGTGCTTCGAGTCCGGCCTTCCGCAGGAGCGGTGCGCGCGTACCCCCGCGCGGCGCAACAACGACCGGCGAGGGATACTCAACGATTACCTCAAGGACAATATCCTCGTCGACGGGTTTGGCGACGCGACGACGGTGCTCGGCTCGACGGGTGACCTGCTGCGCGACGACGTGGATCTCGCGCTCTGTACGCTGGCGTCGGAGGTCGCGTCCCGCCGCGAGCTCGTGCGCGCCGACGCGCCGCGGACCCGCTGCGAGTTCCAGCCCGCGCGGTTCGCGCTGACGCCCACCGAAGCCTCCAGCCGGCTCGATACGGCGCAGGTGTTTGTCATCACCCACAGCCTGGGCAGCTTCCTGGTGATGGATGCGCACCAGCGGTACGCGCTCGCCGCAGCGCAGGCGGACTCATTGTACATCCCGGACCCTGGCTGCCCTCCCGAGACACAGGCGGAGTCTCTCGTCTCCGGCACGGCGCGGACCGGGACGCGGGTGGCAGCAAACGCGAGCGCGCTCCAAACACTGCTGGACCGCGCGACCGTGTTCATGCGCGCAAACCAGGTATCCCTCCTCGGGCTCGCGCGCCTGGAGCCGGAGTGCTACGGCTTCAGCGGCTTCGGCGAACCCGGAGGCGTGTGCCCCAACCGGGCGCTGAAGGTGAGCGGGTGTGGCCCGGCCGGCGTCGGGCCCTTCGGTGGCGACAGCCAGTACGTCGCCTTCAACGACGCGGCCGACCTTCTCGGCTTCGAGCTGCCCCCGTATCTCGGCGGTGTCGAACCGTTCGGGACGCTCGTTAACGTCTCGGTCCGCAACCCGCACCGGTGGAGCATCCCACCGCTCTTCAGGAACCCGGGAGACATACACAACCGCTCCGACGAGAACCCCGCGATCCTGAACGCCATCGTCAACGGCTTCGCGATCCCGTCCGAGCGGAGCAATCGATAGAATGGGGGCACGGAGGCACAGGGAAGATGTTCTCCTCTGTGCCTCTGTGTCTCTGTGTGAGGCTTCAGTCGATCGGCTTGAGGTTCGCCACGATGGCTTCGCGGCGCGGCTCCAGAAAGGGCGCGAGCACCACCTTCTCGCCCAGCGTCGCCGGGTCCTCGTCCACCGCGAACCCCGGGCCGTCGGTGGCGATCTCGAACAGGATGCCGTTCGGCTCGCGGAAGTAGAGGCTGTGGAACCAGTAGCGGTCCACCTCGCCGCTGTTGGGGATGCGCAGCTCGTTGAGGCGCGCGGCCCAGCCGTCGTAGGCCGCGTCCGGGATGCGGAACGCCACGTGGTGTACGCCCCCCGCGCCCGACTGCGCCACCGGGAGGTCGGGCTGCTCGGCCACGTGCAGCTCGGCCGCCGGCCCGCCCGCGCCCATCTCGTACACGTGCACCGTGTGCCGTGCGTTCTCCGGGTACGCGTACGTGCGCACGGGGCGCATGTTGAGCGCGCGCTGGAGCAGCGCGTCGGTGGGCGCCAGCCGCGGCACGCTCAGCACGATGGGTCCCAGCCCGCGGATCTGGTGCTCGGCCGGCACGGGGCTCCGCTCCCACGGGTGCGCCTCGCCCGCGCCGCCGTCGTCGATCAGCGACAGCCGCTGCCCCTCCGGGTCCTCCAGGTCCAGCGTCAGCCGCCCGTCGCGCTCCGCCACCGCGCCCGCCGTCACCCCCTTCTCGCGCAGGTGCCCGGCCCACCATTCAAGCGCCTCCGCCCCCGCCACGCGCAGGCTGGTGCGCACGATGGAGCGGGTGCCGCGCCGCTCGCGCTGCACGGGCCAGTCGAAGAAGGTGAGGTCGCTCCCGGGGCTCCCCACCGCGTCGGCGTAGAACAGGTGGTAGGCGCTCACGTCGTCCTGGTTCACGGAGCGCTTCACCAGCCGCATCCCCATGGTGCGCGTGTAGAACAGGTGGTTCTCGCGGATGCGCGCCGAGACCGCCGTCAGGTGATGGATTCCAGTCAGCTCCATGAGATCCTCTCGCTTTTGATACGAAATATGCCTCACACAGAGGCACAGAGTCACAGAGATGAACTTCTCCTCTGTGTCTCCGTGTCTCTGTGTGAGGCCAGTTCCGCCGCGTGCCGCCCCACCTTGCGCAGCAACTCCGTGGCGGTCGCCCGCTCCTCGGCGGTGAGCACCGAGAACGCGTCGGTGATCGCGCCGGCGTGCTCCGGGAAGATGCCGCGCACGAACTCCGAGCCCTCGTCCGTGAGGTGCGCGTAGTAGGCGCGGCGGTCGCGGTCGCAGCGGCGGCGCTCCACCAGGCCGCGCTTTTCCAGCCGGTCCACCAGGTAGGTGACGCCGGCGTTGGACACCAGGATCTTCGCCTTGAGCTCGCTCAGCAGCAGCGGGCCCTTGTGATGAAGCGCCTCCAGCACCCCGAACTCCGCGATGGTGAGGCCGTGCCTCACCACGTCCGCCTGCGCGCGCGCCGCCACGGCGTTGTGGGCGCGGGAAAAGATCACCCAGAGTCGGAGCGTCTCGTCCTGCGCGTCGCGTGGCGGCATCGGAGTTCCCGGTTGAGTGTTTCAGTGCTGAACCAATCGGTTTCGCCCCGGTGGTCACGAGCGACCCGGCGGTGGGGCTGTCGCGCCGTGGCGGATCACGGAGCGAAGTCCTGGGTCCTGGGTCCTGAGTGCTGAACAGCAGTTCACTTAGGACTCAGGACCCAGGACTCAGGACTTCCGTTCCTCAGCTCGCCAGCTTGGCCGCCACCTGCACCAGCCGCCGCGCCTGGTGGCGGATGGACGCCTTGTCTTCCTCGCTCAGCGGGTTGCCGGCGGCGGTCACGCTGGCGCCGTACGGGTTGCCGCCGCTGGCGAAGATCGCCGGGTCCGTGTAGCCGGGCGGCACCAGGATGGCGCCCCAGTGCATGAAGGTGGTGTACAGGCCCAGCAGGGTGGACTCCTGGCCGCCGTGCGGGTTCTGCGCGCTGGTCATCGCGCTCACCGCCTTGTTGGCCAGCCCGCCGCGGCCCCACAGCGGCCCAAGCTGGTCGATGAACGCGCGGAGCTGGCTCGCCGACACGCCGAAACGGGTGGGGGCGGACATCAGGATCGCGTTCGCCCAGTCCAGGTCCTCCAGCGTCGCCTCGGGCACGCTCGCCGTGCTCTCCGCGTGCGCGCGCCACGCGTCCTGCCCGTTCACCACCCCTTCGGGCGCCGTCTCCCGCGCCTTGAGCACCCGCACCTCCGCCCCCTCGGCGCGCGCGGCCTCGGCGGCCACCTCCGCCATCTGGTGGTTGGTGCCGTAGGTGCTGTAGTAGACGATCGCCAGCCGGACCTGTGCCATCCTACCCTCCATTGCTTTCCGCGTGATGCTCCCGGCGCCCCAGCGGCGTGGGATGTTTCAGTACTAAAGCAAATCGCGCGCCATTTCGGATTCACGCCGGCGCGGCACCGAGCGTGCAACGGGGCCGCCCGCCCGCAGTCAGAAACGTACAGAGACGAGGTGGACCTTGGCATCGCAAGAGCTGAATGCCGCGCGCAGCGGCACCTTTCGCCTGGGCGGCGACCTTCCCGTGAACCGGCTGGGCTTCGGGGCCATGCGCATCACGGGGCAGGGGATCTGGGGCCCGCCGGCCGACCGGCGCGAGGCCATCGCCGTGCTGCGGCGCGCGGTGGAGCTGGGCATCAACCTGATCGACACGGCCGAGTCGTACGGGCCGCACGTGAGCGAGGAGCTGATCCGCGAGGCGCTTCACCCGTACGCGGACGGGCTGGTGATCGCCACCAAGGGCGGGCTCGACCGCCCCGGCCCGGACCAGTGGGAGCCCAACGGCCGCCCCGAGCGCCTGCGCGAGGAGCTGGAGGGTAGCCTGCGCAGGCTGGGGCTGGAGCGGATCGACCTGTACCAGCTCCACCGCATCGACCCGAACGTGCCGGCGGACGAGCAGTTCGGCGCGCTCCTCGAGTTCCAGCGCGAGGGGAAGATCCGCCACATCGGCCTTTCCGAGACCGCGGTGGAGGAGATCGAGGCGGCCCAGCGGCACTTCCCGGTGGCGTCCGTGCAGAACCGCTTCAACCTGGGCGACCGGGAGTGGGAGCCCGTGCTGGATTATTGCGAGCGCGAGGGGATCGCCTTCATCCCCTGGTATCCGCTGGCGGTGGGGAAGCTGGCCGAGGGGAACGGCCCCGTCGCCGAGATCGCCCGGCGCAAGGGCGCGCAGCCCTCGCAGGTCGCGCTCGCCTGGCTGCTGCGCCGCTCGCCGGTGATGCTCCCCATCCCCGGCACCTCCAAGGTCAAGCACCTGGAGGAGAACGTGGCCGGTGTGGGCGTCGATCTCTCCGAGGAGGAATTCGCCATGCTCGGCTGAACCCGACCTCGTTCCATGTAGGGGCGTGATTCATCGCGCCCGTGCCGTCCGCCGGCACCGTACCACCGGTGACATCCGCCGGCATTGTGGGGCAGCCCCCTGGTGGCATTGCAGGGCTGCCCTACGGATGATACGGTGCCGGATCAACCGCTCCAGACGCACGTCTACGCCCCGGCGAGACTGCCGCCTAATTCCAGTTTGGAGCGGTGCTTGCCACATACATCCAACACGTTTTAACCCTGTATTAAACCCGTGGTGTCTCTCGACAGAGACCCCGGCGTGCAGCGATGCGCGCGTGCGAACCCCGCATGATATCTCTGGAGCGGGTGGGCGCCGACGGCGGACGCGGCACATCGTGACAGAGTGTGAAGCTTGCTTTGCACACGTATACGGTCTAAAATACTCCGGACTGTTTCGGGTGGGATACGATCCTTGCGGCTGTCTGTAGACGACGCAACGGCGGCGCGAACGGCCGGATGTGAGGACTGCGCGCGGGGACGAGCCATTGCGTGCGCGACCCTTGCAAGCGGCTCCTTCTCGGCCAAATCGCGGAAGCGCTGCTCAATCAAGCACTTGGAGTTGCGGCTACAACAAATCCCCGGACCGACGCTCGTTCACCTTCTGTCGCCGGTGTCACCCCAATGAGGACATTCCCCTGGTCGGCGAGGTTGTCCGGCGCCCTAGTCACCTCCGCGATCGCGCTCTGCGCGGCCTACGTCCACCTGAACGGTGACCAGGAAAGTGCGCAGGCCGCGGCCCCGCCTCCCACAGGCATGCGTGGGGGCGGCGCGGGGCCCTCGGAGATCGCGGTTCCGGTGGAGGCGGTTCGAGCGCTGCGTGGAACGCTGGTCACCACCATCAGCGCCACGGGGCAGGCGGAGGCGGCACAGAAGGCCATCGTCACGGCGGTCGTGGCGGGGCGGCTGGCCGAGCTGCCCGTGCGCGAAAGCGGCTCGGTCGCCGGCGGGCGCACGATCGCCGTCATCGACCCGGCGGAGTTTGCCCTGGCGGTCCGCGAAGCCGAGGCGGCCGTCAGGGACGCGGCGGCCCGGCACCGCGAACTGACCCTGTTCGACGACCGCATCACCGACCCCGCCTTGCGGGCCCAGCGGGAGCAGATCGCCCGCGCGAGGAGCGGATTGGACGGGGCCGAGATCCGGCTGCAGCGCGCCCGCCTCGACCTGCAGCGCACCCGGCTGGCGGCACCGTTCGCCGGGCGGATCGCGAACCTCAAAGTCGTTCCCGGCCAGTGGCTCCGCCCCGGCGACGAGGTGATGACCGTGCTCGACCTGGACCCGGTGCGGGTGGAGGTGCAGGTGCTGGAGGGCGAGGTCGCGCGCCTCGCGCCGGGCAGGCCGGCGCGGGTGTCGCTAGCCGCGTTCCCGGACGAGCGGTTCACCGGGCGCGTGGAGTCCATCAACCCCCTCGTCGAAAGCGGCACCCGCACGGCACGCGTCACCGTGCTCATCCCCAACCCGTCGGGACGCATACTTCCGGGCATGTTCGCCCGCGTGCACATCGACGCGCGGCAGTACCACGACCGCACGCTGGTTCCGCGCTCCGCCGCGCTGGAGCGGGACCGCCGGCCGGTCGTGTTCGTGCTGGAGAACGGCCAAGCCAAGTGGCACTACGTGGAGTTGGGCCTCTCCAACGACTCGCTGGTAGAGCTCGTTTCCACGCCGGACACCGACAGCATCCGCCCCGGCGACCTGGTGCTTACGCGAGGCCACCACACCCTCACCCACGACGCGCGGGTGCGCCGGGTCGTGGTGCCGCGCGAGGAGGCGCCATGAGAGCCCTCCACTTGGCGGTCGCGGTGTCGGCGGTCCTCGCCTGTGCATCGCCTGGCACGGCGCAGCAGCTCTCGCTGGGCGACGCGCTCCGGATGGCCGAGGACAGCAATCCGCGCTACCGGGGCGCACACACGGGGATCGCCGAAGCCGGCGCCCGGGTGCGGGAGAGCCGCGGGGCCTTCCTGCCCGCACTCAGCGCGGGCATGTCGCTCGTGGGCAACTCGAACCGGCGCTGGGTGGGGACCGACCCGTACGGGAATCCCCTTCCCGCCGAAGAGGCCATCGAAACGCGCAGCTCGTACGGCGCGCACGCGCTGAGCCTGTCCGTCCCGCTGTATGCGCCGGGACGGCTCGGCGACCTGCGCGCAGCCCGCGCCGGCGCGCGGGGAGCCGCCGCGTTCGCGCAGCCTGGAGGCGGCCCGGCTCCGGGCGGAGGTCGCGCTCCGCTACCTGGAGGCGGTGCGCCTGGGCCGCATCCTGTCGCTGGAGACGCGGTTCCTGGAATCGTCCCGCGAACGGCTCGGCGCGAACCGGCGGCTGTTCGAGATCGCGGCGCAGAGCCTGGCCGAGGTGCTGGGGGCGGAAGTGGAGGTCGCGCGGCAGGAGCAGGCCGTGGAGCTTGCGCGCGGCGAAGTCCACAAGGCGAAGCTCGCGCTCGGCGAGGTGATGGGAGTGCGGCTGCCAACCTCCGCCGAGCTGACCACCGCCCCCACGCCCGGAGCGGACCCCGGCGCCGCGGAGGCCGATTCGGTGGTCGCCGCCGCCCTGCGAGACCATCCCTGGCTGGCGCAGCAGCGGGAAACGCTCGCCGAGGCCGGGCACCGCTCCGGCACGGCGCGCAGGGGGCGCTGGCCCGTCGTGAGCGCGAGCGCCGACCTCAACCGCTCCACCTTCGGGCAGGACCTGCAGGGGTTTTCCGTCCTCAATCCATCCTCCCAGGCTGACCGCACGCTTTCTGTGGGGTTGTCGCTGCGCGTTCCCCTGCTCGACCAGTTCCGTTCCTCCTCCCGCGTCGCGAGCGCCCGGGCGAACCAGGTGCGCGCCTACGAGGGCGTGCGCGCGGCCGAGCTGCAGGTGGAGCGCGAAGTGCGCGCGGCCCTGATCGACGTTTGGAACGCGCGCCGCGCCGTCGGGCTGGCGGGGCGCGCCGCGCAGCTCAGCCGCGAGCGGCTGGACCTGGCGCGCGAGCAGTACCGCGTGGGGGCGATCCGCTTCACCGAGCTGCAGGCGGTGGTGGACCGGACCGCCGAGGTGGAGCGCGAGGCCATCAACGCGCAGTTCGCACTGGCGTTCGCGCAGGTGACGCTGGCCGAGAAGCGCGGCGCGTCGCCGCCGGCCCGCGAGGAGTAGCCGGGTGCCGCTCGCGAAGTTCAGCATCCGCCGCCCCGTCGCGACGCTCATGTTCTTCTCCGGCGTCGTGCTGCTGGGCGTGCTGTCGCTGGTGCGCATCCCCGTCAACCTGCTCCCGGACGTCGCCTACCCGCGGCTGGTGGTCTACACCGGCAACCCGGGCGCGGCGGCGCCCGAGGTGGAACGGTTCCTCACCGAGCCGGTGGAGCAGGCAGTGAGCACCGTTCCCGGCCTGCGCGCCGTGGAGAGCGTGACCCGCGAGGGGCTTTCCCTGGTGACGGCGCGCTTCGCGTGGGGCACGGACATGGATTTCGCCGCGCTGTCCGTACGCGAGCGGCTGGACAACCTCCGCGGCTCCCTTCCTGTCCACGCCAGCCGGCCGACGGTGCTGCGCGCGGACCCGCAGAGCGAGCCCGTCATGGCGCTGGCCATCTCCGGCCGCGCGGATCTGGCTTCGCTCCACGACGTGTCGCAGCAGCTCATCCGGCGGCGGCTGGAGCAGATCGACGGGGTCGCGCTCGCCGAGGTGACGGGTGGTGTCGAGCGGGAGATCCAGGTCGAGCTGGACCGAAGCCGGCTGGAGAGCTACGGGCTGACCCTCGCCGACGTCGCGCAGGCGGTGGAAGCGGCGAACGCGACTGCCCCCGGCGGATCCGTGCTCCGCGGCCAGTACCGGTACTCGTTGCGGACGCTGGGCGATTTCCAGAGCGTGCCGGAGATCGCGCGGGTGCCCATCGCCCTCAAGCGGGACACGACGGACGACCGCCTCGGCCAGGTGATGGTGGGCGACGTGGCGCGCGTGACGGACGGCTTCCGCGACCGGGAGGCGATCGCGCGCTACAACGGCGCGCAGGCGGTGGGCGTGCTGGTGTACAAGGATGCGGGGGCCAACACCGTCAACGTGGCGGAGCAGGTCAGGCGCGTGCTGGCGGACCTGGAGGAGCAGCACCCGGAGATTCGCCTGGACGTCGCCATGGACCAGGCCGAGTTCGTCGCCGACGCGCTCGCCAACGTCGTGCAGGACGTGGTTCTCGGCGGCATCCTCGCGGTGCTGGTGCTCTTCCTGTTCCTGCGGGAGTGGCGCTCCCCGCTCGCCATCGGCCTTTCCATCCCCATCTCGCTGGCCGCGACGTTCGCGCTCATGGACGCGGTGGGCGCATCGCTGAACCTCCTCAGCCTGGGCGGGCTGGCGCTGGGGATCGGGATGCTGATGGACAACTCGATCGTTGTGCTGGAGAACATCTCGCGGCACCGCGAACGGGGGCTGGCCCCCGCCGCCGCCGCCGCGCTGGGCGCGGAGGAGGTACAGCGCGCCATCACCGCCTCGACGCTCACCACCATCGCGGTGTTCGGGCCCATCGCCTACATCGAAGGGGTAGCCGGCGAGCTGCTGGGAGCGCTCGCGCTGTCCGTGGCGTTCTCGCTGCTGGCGAGCATCGCGGTGGCCACCACGCTGCTCCCTACCCTCACCGCGCGTTGGGGCGGGCGCGGCATGCAGAGCGCCGGCTCACCCGGGGAGGGCCGGGTGGCCGGCGCGGTCCGCGGGATTCTCGATGGGTTCGAGCGCCGTTTCACGCGGTTCGGAGCGTGGCACGGAAGGCTCCTCGCTTCCGCGATGCAGCATCGCGGACGCACGCTGGGCGTCGCCGCCGGCCTGCTGGCGGCGGGCATCGCGTTGGGCGCCTCGCTGGAACGGAGCGTTCTCCCCGAAGTGGACCAGGGCGCCTTTCGGATGCGTTTGATCCTGCCTCCGGGCACCCCGCTGGACCGCACCTCCGATCTCGCGGCGCGCCTGGAACGCCTGGTCTCCGGCGACGGGAGCGTCGAGGCGGTCTTCGCGCAGGTCGGCCGGCGAGCCGCGTTCGCCGGAATGGACAACCGCGAGAGCGGCCCCCACACCGCCGTCGTGGACGTGCGCCTCCGCGAGGGCGCGGTCACGAGGGAGCTGCTCGCGCGCCTGCGGCCCCAGCTCTCCAGCTTCCCGCCGGGATCGGTGACCATCGAGACGGGTGGGGTGGCCGCGCTCGGGCGGATGCTCGGGACGGGCGAGGCGGACATCACCGTGCGCGTGCGCGGCGACGACACCGAGGCCGCCCTCGCGTTCGCGCGGGATGCGGGGGCGGCGCTGTCGCGGGTGCCGGCGCTGAGCGGCGTGCAGGTGGGGAACGCGGCCGGGCAGCCCGAAGTGCTGGTAGAGGTGGACCGCGAAAAGGCCGCGCGCTTCGGCGTGGAGCCCCGGGCGATCACCGACGCGGTGCAGGCGCACATGCGCGGCGCCGTCGCCACCAGCTTCAACGCGTTCGACCAGAAGATCCCCGTCGTCGTCCGTCTCCCGGAGCACGAGCGGCGCTCGCTGGAAACCCTCTCGCTGATCCAGGTGCGGGGCGTGCCCGTGCGGGAGCTAGTGAGCCTGCGCACCGTGCACGGGCCGCTGGAGATCAGGCGCCTGGGCCAGAGCCGCGTGACCACGGTCAACGCCGACGTGGTCCGCGGCACCGTGGAAGACGCGGTTCCGCAGATCCGCGCCGCGCTCGCGCCGCTCCCCGTGCCGCCGGGCCTCCGCGTGGACATCGGCGGGGAGCACCAGGAGATGAGGAGCGGCTTCCGGGATCTCGGCTTCGCGTTCCTGCTCGCGGTGCTGCTCGTCTACATGCTGCTGGCGGCGGAGTTCGAGTCGCTCGTCCAACCGGTCATCGTGCTGGTCGCCGTCCCGCTCTCGCTGGTAGGCGCCTTCTTCGCGCTGTGGGCCAGCGGCATCGGGATCAACACGATGAGCGTGATCGGACTGGTGATCCTCGTCGGGATCGTGGACAACGACGCGGTGGTCAAGATCGACTTCATCAACCAGATGCGCGCAAAGGGGCTGTCGCGCGCCGAGGCGATCCGCGCGGCGGGGCACGCCCGCCTGCGCCCCATCGTGATGAACTCCATCACCGCCGCCCTGGGCCTGCTTCCCCTGGCGATGGGTACCGGCCCGGGCGCCGAGCTGCAGGCCCCGCTCGCCGTGGCCGTGTTCGGCGGGCTGATCTCGGCCACCGCGCTCACGCTGGTGGTGGTTCCGGTCACGTACGACGTGCTGGAGGAGGCGGGGGAAAGGTTCAGGCGCTGGATGGCCGCCCCCCCGGGAGCGGTGGAGGGTCCGTCCGATCCCCAGCCGGTTTCCGCCGACTGATGCCGTACGCGACCGTGCTCGCCTTTCTCCCCGACCCCGTCATGCAGGCGCGGGTGCGGAGCGCGGCCCACGCCGGCAAGGCGGCACGGCGCGAGCACCACGTCGTCTTCGCCTCGGGCTGGGAAGAGGCGCTGCGCATCGCGGCGCGCTCCGCGCCCGACGTGCTGATCTTCGACCCGTACGCGTCCGGCAAGCTGGACGTGATTTCGTGCGCGCGGTTCGCCAGCCAGGTTCCGACCACCGCGCTGTTCGCGTACGGGTACTTCGGGCGCAACGCCGCGCAGGACGTGTTGTGCCTTGCGCGCGCCGGCGTGAGCGGCGTCGCGGAGAAGGACGTGGACGATGCTCCGGGGCCGTTCTGCGGGCTCCTGGAGCGCCTGGCCACGCAGGCATTCTCGAGCGTGCTCGCCACTTCGGTGGCGGGCCACACCACCCCAGAAATCGTCGCTCTGGTGCGCCACCTGGTGGAAGGCGCGCACCATTCAATCACCCCCGAGGCCGCTGCCCGCTTCTACCACCGCGACGCGCGGACGCTCAGCCAGCACCTCAAGCGCGGCGGCCTCCCTCCCGTCGGCAAGCTGATCACCTGGGTGCGGCTCCTGTGCGCGGCGCACCTGCTGGGCGACGCCAGCCGCTCGGTGGAAGGTGTCGCCCTGCGCCTGGGGTTCTCTTCCGACAACGCGTTCCGAAACCAGCTCCACCGCCACCTCGGTACCTGCCCCACCGATCTGAGACTCCGCGGCGGACTCGAATTCGCCCTGGAGGTGTTCCGCGCGCGCTGCGGAAAGCGGGGTGGCGCCTGCCGGGGCGGCGAGCGAGAAATACGTCCGTAATCGTGTGGCGCTGTCCAGAATCGTGTGGGTCCTCTTCGCAACCCGGTTCTACGTTTCCCTCCAGATGATTCGCCCGCAGGCAACCGCGTGACGACACACTTCGGAGGACGAGCATGCGCGTCGACCGCACCAACCCGGGAGCACCCTCCGCCCGCCGCGCCCCCGGACGCGGGGCGGCGGCCTTGAGAATCCGCCGGTCCGTCCTGGTGCTCGGGTTCGGCCTCCTGTCCGCGCACTGCGCCATCCCGTCGCCGCCGCTGGAGAGCCGCGAAGCCACGTCCGGCGCGCTGATGTCCAGGCTGCTGCCGGGCGCGGATTCCAGCGTGGTGCTGGTATACGATCCGGCGGATTGCTTCACCTGCTACGGCGCGCTCCAGAGCTGGTTGGACTGGGGCAAGCGCAATCCCGGCGCGTTCGCGCTCGTCTTCACCCGGGCGCCCAACCCGGACGAGCAGGCGCTGCTGACCGCCTACCGCGTGAAGCCGGACGCGACCCTGCGCCGCACGCTGAGGGACCGGGTCGCGCCGGTCCGCACCCCGTCGGAGCACCTGTACGTCGGCGGGCGGCTGGTGACATCAACCGAAATCACGGGCCGTGGAATCTCCACGCCCTTGCTGGACCGTGTCCAACGTGGGACTCGCTGAAGGTGGGCCGCACCCGCTCGGCAGCAGCCTTGTACATCACACCTTGATGGGAGAACGACCATGCATGCAATCAAGCGCAGGCTCACCGCTTTCGCCGCCGCGGCCTTCCTGGCGGCAACGCTGAGCGTCATCCCGGGCTCCGCGCAGCAAGACGTCGAGATCGGGGTCGAGCCCGGCGGCGGCGGCGGCGGCGGCTGCCAATGGAGGACCCGCTGGAAGGACGCCTTCAACGACTGCCCCGGCTGCTGCGACGCCACCCAGTACGCGTGTCCGTGCACCGTCTGATCCGGTACACCATAGAAGCTGATTCGCTGAATCGCTGACGACAGGGTGCGGCCCCTGCCAACCTTCACACGCTGGAGCACCGAATGCGACGCAGATTGGCAGCAGCCTTGTACATCACACCCTGATGGGAGAACGACCATGCATGCAATCAAGCGCAGGCTCACCGCTTTCGCCGCCGCGGCCTTCCTGGCGGCAACGCTGAGCGTCATCCCTGGCTCCGCGCAGCAAGACGTCGAGGTCGGGGGCGAGGTCGGCGGCGGCGGCGGCTGCCAATGGAAGGGCCGCTGGCTCGACTCCTTCGGCCATTGCACCGGCTGCTGCGACAATACCCAGTACTCGTGTCCGTGCAATCCCTGATCCGGTACACCAGAAAAGCTGATTCGCTGAATCGCTGACGACAGGGTGCGGCCCCTGCCAACCTTCACACGCTGGAGCACCGAATGCGACGCAGATTGACGGCGACCGTCATGGCCGCGTGCCTGGCCGCGAGCCAGGGCTGCAACGCGGGGGACGCGGAGCGTGATGCACGGAGTCCCATTTTGAAGAAGCTGCAGCCGGTCGCCCTGTCCGAGAGCGACTCGCTGTACGTGGGCAAGCCCGGGTCCCTGGTAGTGGACCAGGAGACCGGAGCCCTGTACGTGAGCGACAAGTTCTGGGGACGGGTGCTGGCCTTCTCCCCCTCGGGGCAGCTCACCCGGGCGTACGGAAAGCGGGGCAAGGGGCCGGGAGAGATGGTCGGTCCCGGCGCGGTGGGCCTGGTGGCGGACGAGCTCCTGGTGGCCGACGTCGGCAGGTCGCAGCTGGTGCGGTACAGCCGGGCCGGCGGGGAGTTCAGGGGAGCGGTCCGGTACGACGGAGTGCTGACCTCCATCACCCCGGTCGGCGACAGCGCGTGGCTCGGCCTTCAGAACCGCCGGCGCAAGACGTCGCTCGGCGTGTGGGCGGCCGGGGCGCCGGCGATCCGGTACTCCGGCGAGCTTCCGCGGGAGTTCCTGGATTCCGAGCCCCTGGCGGGGATCTACAACGGAATCCAGGTCCTGAAGCTCTCCGACACGCTGACCGTCGTCGGGTTCATGGGCCTGAACCGCCTGCTGAGGGCCCGGGCCGACGGCAGAACCGTAGAAACGATGGCCGTTCCCGTGAGCCGGCGCCGGGGGGAGATGAAGGACGTGGTCAGGAGCCTCGACCGGCTGGACTTCCCCGAGATGTTCAGCGCGAACTCCTCGCTGTTCAAGCTGCACCAGCTGCCGAGCGGCAGCCTCGCGGCCATCCACTACGACCAGAAGATCGACGGGGAGCTCATCAAGGCCGACGTGTTCCTGAGCATCCTCTCCAGGGATCTCCGCGCCGCGTGCGCGGACTACAGGATCGAGGTGAACACGGTGACGCAGCCCTACACGGCGTTCCGGGGCGACACGCTCTTCGTGATCCAGCAGCGGGTGGACGGCGAAAAGGTGAGCGCCTTCGTGGACCGGTACCTGGTGGACGAGAAGGCCTGCCCCCAGGCCGCCCCGCGGAAGTCCTGACACCATCAGCGGTCTCACGCAGAGGCGCAGAACAACAGGAGAATAGCATCACACAGAGACACAGAAGGAACGGCAACGGCACAGAGAGCTGCCTGCCTGTTCTTTCTGTTTCCCCTGTGGCTCTGTGGGGCGCCCCATCTGTTCGCTCCGCGCCTCTGCCCCGCACGAGGTGACCATCGTTGATCGACGCGTGTGCCCGGCGCCCCGTCGCCGTGACGATGCTCTGCTCGGCCGCCGCACTCCTGGGTGTGGCGGCCTGGATGCGCATCCCCGTGGAGCTGCTTCCCGAAACGGAGTTCCCGCGGCTGTCCGTCGTCGCGGCCTGGGACGGGGCATCGCCCGAGATCACCGAGGCGATGCTCACCTCCCCCATCGAAGCGGCGGCGCAGCGGGTGCGGGGCGTGGAATCGGTCGCGTCGCTCAGCGAGCAGGTGAACGGCACGGGCATGGCGCGCGTGGACGTGCGGTTCGCGCATGGAACCGACATGGACTTCGCGCGGCTGGAGCTCACCGAATGGCTCGCCGCGCTGGACGAGACCCTCCCGGACGGGGCGAGTGTTCCGCACGTCCAACCCTACGTCCCGAAAGCGCTCGACGAGCGGAGGACCCCGTTCCTGGCGTTCACCGCCGCCAGCCCCGACGGAGAGGAGGTGGTGCGGGCGCACGTCGACTCCGTGCTGGCGCCCGAGATTCGGCACCTGGACGGCGTGGCCGGGGTGGAGGTGGAAGCCGGCCGGGAGCGCCTGGTGGAGATACGGGTGGACGAAGCCCGCGCGCTCGCGCTCGGCCTGGACACCGACGCGCTCCGGCGGCAGATCCGGGAGCTCGACATCGCCGAGTCCGGCGGGGTGGTTCGGCTGGGCGGAAGGGAGCACCCGATCACCCTGCGGCACCGCGCGGAGTCGATCGGCGCGATCCGCCAGCTTCCCATCCTCACGAAGCACGGCCGGTTCGTCCGGGTGCAGGACGTGGCCACCGTGCGCCACACGTACGAAGAGCCGGCTTCGCACCACCGGGTGAACGGGCAGCCCGCCGTGTCGTTCACCGTGCACAAGAAGCGCGGCACGGACGCGGTGGAGCTCGCGGACCAGGTCAAGGAGCGCATCGCGGCCCTGACGCACGTGCGCCCGCCCCGCATGCGGGTGCTGCTGGACGAAGACGAGAGCGCCGAGATCCGCGCGCAGTTCGCGGACATGCGGGCGCGCATGCTCTCCGGGGCGCTGGTCGTGCTCGCCGTGCTCGTGGTGTTCCTGCGCTCGTACCGCTCGGCCGTGCTGGTCTTCTGCAGCGTCGCCCTCTCCATTCTCGTGACCCTCGCCCTCGTCCATGCCGCCGGGCTCACGCTGAACCTGCTGACCCTGATGGGTCTGGCGATGGCGTTCGGGCTGGTGCTCGACAACGCGGTCGTGGTCGTGGAAAACGTCCACAGGCGCCGCGCTCTGGGCGACTCGGTGATGGATTCGGTGCGCAACGGCTCGCGCGAGATGGTGATGCCCGTGCTGGCGGCCACGCTCACCACCGCCATCGTGTTCGTCCCCTTCCTCCACCTGCAGGGGGAGCTCCGCGTCGTCTACGTTCCGCTCGCCATCGTGGTGGGGCTCGCGAACCTCGCGAGCCTGCTGGTCACCTTCACGCTGATCCCCGCCGCCGCCGGCCGCCTGGCCGGGCGCGGGCCCGCGGGCGGCGGCACGGCCTCGCCGGTCTACCTGCGCGTGTACCGCCGGCTGATCGAAAGCTCCCTCCGCCGTCCCTGGCTGGTCGTCACCTCCGCCTTCCTCCTGCTCGGCGCCTCGGGATATCTCTTCCAGAAGCACGTCACGTTCGCCACCGGGTGGCACGGGTCGTCCGGGGATGATCCCTACATCGAGGTGCGCGCGAGGCTGCCCCGCGGCGAACGCCTGGAGCGAGCGGACGAGGTGGCCCGCGCGTTCGACGCCGAGCTGGCGTCCATCCCGCACGTCGAGCGCTTCAGCACGACCGTGCTGCCGGAGCGGGTGCACGTCCGCGTGAGCTTTCCGGATTCCGTAGAGCGGGGACCGCTTCCGCTACGCGCGCGGGAGCAGCTCGCGGCCCTGGGGAAGCGGTTCGGCGGCGCCGACGTGAACGTCTACGGGTTCGGCCCCGCGTTCTACGGGGAAAGCACCGCTCCTCCCTCGTACCAGATCCAGATTCTCGGCTACAACTACGAGCAGGTGCGCGCCCTGGCCGAGGACCTCGCCCAGCGCCTGCGCGGCTTTCCGCGCATCCACGACATCGACATCGGCGCGGCGGCGGCCTCGCCCGGCGACGCCGGCGCCTCGGAGGTCGTGCTTCGCATCGACAGGGACCGCCTGGCGATGCACCCGCTGACGGCCCGCGACGTCGCGGCGCACGTGGCGCTGGCGGTCGGGCGGCAGTTCGAGACGGACGCGATGCGGCTCGGCGGCGAGGAAATGGGCTTTGCGCTGCGGACCGGCGAGCCCGGCGCGCCGGATGTCGAGCGCCTGCGCGAGCTCGCCATCCCCACGCGCTCGGGGCAGCCGGTGCGCCTCGGCTCGATCGTCGATCTGGAGCTGCGCGAGGTGCCGTCGCGCATCGCCCGCGAGGACCAGCAATACCAGCGGATCGTCACGTACGAGTTCCGCGGACCGGTCGAGCTGGGGGATCGCCTGCAGGACGCGGCGATCGCCGCGACCAGGGTACCGGATGGCTACAAGCTGACGGGCCGCGAAGACAGGAGGTGGTCGCGCCAGGACAAGCGCCAGACCTGGCAGGTGCTGCTGGTGGCGCTGGTTCTCGTGTTCATGGTGACCGCGGCGCTGTTCGAATCCCTCCGCCTCCCCGCCTGCGTGCTGCTGACGGTGCCGATGGCGCTGATCGGCGTGTTTCTCTCCTTCGTGCTGGCGGAAGCGCCGTTCACTCGGGAAGCGCTGATCGGGGTGGTGATGATGAGCGGGGTCGTGGTGAACAACTCGGTGCTGCTGGTGCATCACATCCGCCAGCTGCGGCGAGACCGCGAGGAGCCGCTGCCGCAGGCGATCCTGCGCGGTACCCTGGAGCGCGTGCGCCCCATCCTCATGACCAACGCCGTCACCATCCTGGGCCTTCTCCCGCTGGTGCTGTTCGGCGGATCGCCCGCGGGGGGCCTCTGGAGCGGCCTCAGCTACTCCCTCCTCGGCGGCCTGACCAGCTCCACCCTCCTGGTACTGACCGTGACCCCCGCCCTCTACCTCGTGTTCGAGCGCGGCCGGGAGCGGCGCACCGCATCTCGCCAGGGATGAATCTCCTCGCGCACCCACGCGTCCGCCTTCACCTCTTCCCCGCCGGGCAGCCAACGCCACCCCCGCCGGGAGCGGGTGCTCCGACAGCCGAGGTTTCCGTAGGGGCAGCCCTACGTGGCCACGCAGGGCTGCCCCTACGACGGATGGGTGCGCCGAGAGGGTGGCGGCGGTGATCCAGGGCGCGGGCGCGATGAATCGCGGCCGGTACAACATACGGAGGAGAGCGCGGCGGGGGTGGCGGTGGTCATCCGCGGCACGGGCGCGATGAATCGCGGCCCCTACAACAGCACGGCGAGGAGGGCGGTGGTGATTCACGACACGGGCGGGATGGTTCGCGCGCGTGTGAAAGGGTTTTCCGCGCACGGAGACACGGAGGAGATACGCGGGTTGGCGTGGCGGGGGCGGATGCTTTAGCTTCCGCCACACTTCACATACACGAATCCCGATCCGCTTCATGGCCCACCCTTCCTCATTCGTACCACCGTCCGCCGGGCATACGCCGCTGGTCGCCGTCGAGTGGGACGGCGCGGGGCGGGTGACGCGCTGGCCCGCCGAGGCCGAGGCGCTCTTCGGGTGGAGCGCGGACGAGGTGCTGGGGAAGAGCGCGAGCGAGTGGCCGTTCGTGCACCCGGACGACCGCGAGGCGGTGCGCGAGCGGACGGTGGAGCTGGCGGGCGGCGCCACCCGGCAGAACCTCTCGGTCAACCGCAACATCACGCGCGACGGGCGCGTCCTTCACTGCGAGTGGTACAACACGGCCGTGCTGGACGCGGAGGGCCGGCTCGCCGCGCAGCTCTCGCTGGTGCTGGACGTCACCGCTCGCGAGCGCGCCTTCGCGGAGATGGAGGCGGCCCGCGCCGCCGCCGAGCGCGCCGCCGAGCGCACGCGGGGGCTGCAGTGGGTCACCGAGGCCCTCTCCGCCACGCTCACCCCGGCCGAGGTCACGCGCGTCGTGGTGGACCAGGGGATGGCGCTGCTGGGCGCGTCCGCGGCGCTGGTCGTCCTGCTGGACCCGGCGCGCGAGCGGCTGGACCTGGTGGGGCACCGCGGCTACCCCGAGGGGATGATGGCGGCGTGGCGCAGCTTCTCCCCCGCCGAAGAGGTGCCCCTCTCGGAGTCCGTGCGCACCGGCGAGCCCGTGGCGATCCGCTCGCTGGAGGAGCGCGCGCGCCGGTATCCCCACCTCCGCGACCTTCCCACCATCCACCCGGCCATCCTCTCGGTGCCGGTGTCCGTGGAGGGCGAGGTGCTGGGGGCGATGGGGCTGGGCTTCGTGGCCGAGCGCGAGATCGGCGACGGCGACGTGGCGCTCGCCATGGCGCTGGCGCGGCAGTGCGCCCAGGCCATCCGGCGCGCCACCCTGCTGCAGGCCGAGCGCGAGGCGCGCCGCGAGGTGGAGTCGCTGGGCGAGCGGCTGGCCGGCCTGCTCGCACAGGCGCCCGTGTCCATCATCGTGACGCGCGGCCCCGAGCACCGCGTGGAGCTGGCCAACGAGCGCGCGCTGTCTTTGGGCGGCGTCGGCGGGGTGGTGGGCCTCACCGCGCGCGAAGCCTTTCCCGAGCTGGAGGGGCAGGGCTTCTTCGAGCGGCTGGACGAGGTGTACGCCACGGGCGAGCCCTTCCACGGGCGCGACCTCCCCACGCGCGTGCGGCGCGGGGGCGAGACCGAAGAGGCCTTCTTCGACGTCAGCTTCCAGCCGCTGGCGGACGCCGTCGGCGGCGTGGAGGGGATCATGACCATCACCGGCGACGTCACGGAGCGCGTCCACGCCCGCCGCCGCGTGGAGGTGATGGCCGAGGCGGGCACCGCGCTCGCCTCGTCGTCCGGCGCCGAGGGGGTGCTGCGCGCCCTGGCACGCGTGGTGGCGCAGCGGCTGGCGCCCGGGTGCGCCGTGGTGTGGGCCGGCCAGCCGGACGAGCCGCCGCGCGTGGAGGTCGCCACCCGCGGCCCGGACGGCGAGGCGCGCTTCCATCCGCCTCCCGCCTTCCCGCCCATCCGCCACGACGCCGTGGCGCGCGTCATCCACAGCGGCCACACGGAGCGTTTATCCGACGCGGCGCTGCTCGCCTCCATCGTGGGGCCGGGGGAGTGGCGGAGCGGGGCGGTGGTGCCCATGCGGCTGGACGGGCTCACGGTGGGCGCCGCGGTGCTGGCCAGCGGCGCGGCGGGGCCGTGGGGCGTGGAGGACCTGGCCGTGGCCGAGGAGCTCGCCCGGCGCGCGGCGCTGGCCGTGGAGCGCGCGCGGCTCTACGAGCGGGCGCTCGCCGCCAACGTGGCCAAGAGCCAGTTCCTGGCGACGATGAGCCACGAGATCCGCACCCCCATCAACGCCATCATCGGCTACGCGGAGCTGATGGAGCTGGGGATCGGCGGGCCGCTGAGCGACGCGCAGTCCGCCTACCTGGGCCGCGTCCGCTACAGCAGCCAGCACCTGCTGGGGCTCATCAACGACATCCTGGACCTGGCCAAGGTGGAGGCCGGGGAGATGCGCTTCGCCCGCGAGCCGGTGAGCGCGGGCGAGGCGGCCGCAGCGGTGGCCGCGATGATGGCGCCGCAGGCCGTGGCCAAGGGCGTGCGCCTGGTGGCCGATGAGTTCGACCCGGAGGTGCAGGCGCTCGGCGATCCCGACCGCCTCCGCCAGGTGGTGCTGAACCTGGTCTCCAACGCCGTCAAGTTCACGGGCGCGGGCGGGCGCGTGACCCTGCGCTGCGGCGCCTCCGCGCACGGGCCTCCGCACGCCGAGCTGAACGGGCCGGGTCCGTGGGCGTGGGTGGAGGTGGCGGATACGGGGATGGGCATCCCGCCCGAGCAGCTCGCCCGCGTCTTCGAGCCGTTCACCCAGGTGGATGGCACCCACACCCGCGAGCAGGGAGGCACCGGGCTGGGGCTGGCGATCTCCCGCCGCTTCGCCCGCCGCATGGGCGGCGACGTGGCCGCGCGGAGCCGCCCCGGCGAGGGCTCCGTGTTCACCCTCTGGCTCCCGGCCGCCGGCACGCGCGCCGCCGCGGCTGGCCCTTCCGCGCCCGCGGCGGCGCCCGCGGTGCCGGGCCTGGCCGGGGTGGGACGGGTGCTGGAGGAGCGGGTGGAGGAGGTGCTCGCCGCGTGGACCGAGCGCATGCGGCGCGAGCCGGGGCTCCCCAGCGCGCGGGAGCTGGCGTGGGTGCAGTTGGAGGACCACGCCGCCACGTTCGTGGTGGAGGTGGCGCGCGCCCTGATGGCGCGCGAAGCCGGCGGCGAAGCGTCGGTGCTGCGCGACGGGGAGCGCATCATCCGCACGGTGGCGCGTCTTCACGGCGCGCAGCGGGCGCGGCTGGGCTTCTCGGCGGACGAGGTGCGCCTGGAGTACCGCCTCCTGCGCGAGGAAGCGGAGCGCCTGCTCCTCCGCCACGTCCCCGCGCTCACGGATTCGGACCCCGGCCCGACGCTGGCCGTGCTGCGCGGGCGGATCGACCAGGGCATGGAGCTCGCGCTGGCGGGGCACGGCGCGGCGGGCTCGCGCGCCACGGCCGGGCGCTTGCGGGGGCGGGTCGGGGTGCGCCGCCGCGGGGCGGGGTAGCCCCGAGCCTTCCGCCGCCGGTGCCGCACGCGCATATTCCACGGCGCGCCGCGACGTCTCCCCGCTTCATCCGGATCATGGCATACCGAGAATTCACCGATGCGGAGGGCGTTCGCTGGCGGGCGTGGGATACGTATCCCAGCTCCGTCTCCAACGTGCGCTCCATCTACGCAGCCGGCTGGCTCGGCTTCGAGTCCGAATCGGAGCGCCGCCGCCTGCACCCGGTCCCGCAGGGCTGGGACACGGCCGCGGACGACGCGCTCTGGGCCTGGCTCGCCGCCGCCACCCCCGTAGCCGTGCGCCAGACGGAGAACTTCCTCAACCAGACGCGCCCGGAGCCCACGGGCTCGCCTCCGGAAAACGACACCGCCCACAACCACGCCCTCCTGGACGCCACGCGCGCCGTGGTGGAGCGCGCGAGAGCGGTGATCCGGGTCGTCTCCAATACGCTGAAAGACTAGGGCTCACACAGAGACACAGAGGCACGGAGAAGACGTTCTTTCTCTGTGCCTCTGTGTCTCTGTGTGAGCTATGTTCCCAGCGCGATCTGCTCGGCGCGCTCCAGCAGGCGGAGGAGGATGGTGACGGAGGTGTCCACGTTCTCGGCGGTGCGGGCGGGGGCCTCGCGGCGCACGTGGGCCTCCACCAGCTCGCGCAGCAGGGCGAACTCGCGGCGCACGGCCTCCGGGGTCCAGCCGAGGCGGCGGCGCTGGTCGCCGTGGCGCTCGGAGATCAGGCGCTGGATGTCCGAGCCGTCGCGCATCAGCGCCGGCTCGCCGCCGCCCTCGTCCAGCGTGACCAGCGACTTGCCGATGTCCAGCAGGAAGGTGGAGATGTGGTCCTCCAACTGCGCCCGGTCAAGCTGGTGCGCCCCGGGGACCACGGGGTCGGCGCGCAGCTTCTCCGCGAGCACGCGCACCAGCTCGTCCGCGCCCTCGGCCACCAGGCGGCCCACCTCCGCCAGCCCGGGGACCTGCCCCGGCCGGTCGGGCCAGCGCAGCACGTCCGCCGGCTCGGCCGCCGCATCGGTGGTGGCGGGGAGCCAGAGGGCGAAGCACGAGCCCTGGCCCGGCACGCTCTCCACCGTGAGGTCGCCGCCCATCAGGCGCGCCATGCGGCGGCTGATGGCCAGCCCCAGCCCGGTGCCGCCCTGCGTGCGGGTGTAGCCGCCCTCCACCTGCGTGAACGGCTCGAAGACGCGCGTCTGCTCCTCCTCCGGAATCCCCACGCCCGTGTCCGCCACCTCCATCAGCGTCCACGGGCCCGGTCCGTGGACGTGCGCGTCCGGCTGCGCGGTGTCCCGCACGCTGCAGCGGATCGTCACCCGGCCGCCGGGCTCCGTGAACTTGACCGCGTTGGACAGGAGGTTGAGGAGGATCTGGCGGACGCGGTCCTCGTCGCCCACGAAGCACACCTGCGGGCTGCACTCCGAGCCGTCCGAGAGGGAGATGCTCTTGGCGGCGGCCTGCGGCTCCACCAGCTCCATCGCCGCGCGGGCGGTGGCGCGCAGGGGACCGGGGCGCGCGTCCACCGTCATCTCGCCCGCTTCCACCTTGGACAGGTCGAGCACGTCGTTGACGAGCCCCAGCAGGTGCTGGCTGCTCTTCTGGACGCGGCCCACCTGCTCGCGCTGCCCGTCCGTGAGCGGGCCTTTGAGCTCCATCTCCAGCAGGTCCGCGTAGCCGATGATGGCGTTGATGGGGGTGCGGATCTCGTGGCTCATCGTCGCCAGGAACTGGCTCTTGGCGCGGTTGGCCGAGTCCGCCTCCGCGCGCGCGCGGCGCTCCTGCTGCAGGTACGTCTCGCGCGCCTGCTCCGCCCGGTGGCGGTCGGTGAGGTCGCCCGCCACGTCCACGAACCCCAGCAGCTCCTCCTGCTCGTCGCGGATGGCGTTGATCACCACGTGCGCCCAGAAGCTGGAGCCATCCTTCCGCACCCGCCACCCGTCTTCCTCGAAGCGCCCTTCGCGCGCCGCCGTGCGGAGCTGCGCCTCGGGGAACCCCGCCTCGCGGTCCTCAGGCGTGTAGAAGCGCTCCAGCGGCACGCCGAGCGCCTCCTCCGCCGTGTAGCCGTGGAGCCGCTCGGCGCCGCGGTTCCAGCTTCGCACGCGCCCGTCCGGGTCCAGCATGGCGATGGCGTAGTCCTGCACCGAGTCCACCAGCAGGCGGAAGCGGCGCTCGCTCTCCTCCAATTTCGCGCGCCGCCGCTCCGCCTCCGTGTACAGGATCACGCGCCGCAGCGCGATGGCCGCCAGGTCCGCCAGCGTGCGCGCGCGCACCACCTCGTCCTCGCGAAAGGGCGGGTGCCCGGCAGACTGCAGCAGCACCAGCGCCCCCAGCGCGTCCTGCTCGGAGATCAGCGGCACCACCAGCGCCGCGCACGGCCCGCACGACTCGTGGATCGCCGGGGCGATGGCGCGGCTCTCGGTGGTCACGTCGGGGATCCACTCGGGCGCGTCGCGCGCCAGCACCTCCTCGGCCAGCGATCCCTCGAACGGCACCCGGGCGCCCAGGGGAGGGAAGCCGTCGCCCGAGCCCGCCACCACCTCCACCGTGCTGCGCCCCGCGTCCACGCGCTCCACGAACACGCCGCGCGCCTGCGTGGCGGTGCGCGCGCCGTCCACGATCCTGCGCAGCACCTCGTCCACCTCGAACGACGTGGTGAGGCTGCGCGCCACCTCCGAGAGCGCCGCCTCCTCGCGCGCGCGCCTGCGGAGCTGCCCGCTCTGCATCTCCAGCAGCGACGCGCGCTCCTGCAGCAGCCGGTTGGCCGCCTCCATCTCGCCCGTGGCGGCCTGCTGCGCCCGCGCGTGCCGTGCGAAGAGCACGTTGATGAGCAGCGCCAGCCCCCCGGCGGAGATGCCCCCGCCCAGCAGCACCCACGTCACCACGGCGCGCCGCTGCGCCTCCACCTCGCGGCGCCTCGCCAGCAGCCGCTCCTCCTCGGCCCGCATGGTCGCCACCAGGCCGCGCACCTGGTCCATCAGGATGCGCCCGCGCCCCGTGCGCACGGCCGCCAGCGCCGGCTCCAGCCCCTGCTCGCGCCGGATGCGGATCAGCTCCGCCATCACGGCGATCTTGGCGGCGCCCAGCGAGCGCAGCGCCGCGACGCGCTCCTGCTGCGCCGGCTCGCCGGCGGTGCGGGCGCGGAGCGTCTCCAGGTGGCCGTTGAAGCGCCGCGTGCCCAGCGCGTACGGCTGCAGGTAGGCCGGGTCGCCGGTGAGGAGAAAGCCGCGCTGGCCCGTTTCCGCGTCGCGCAGGTCCGAGAGGGTGGTCTCCAGGATGATGATGGCCTGGTGCGTGTGCTCCACCAGGCGCGTGCTCTCGCGGGAGCGCTGCACGGCGGCGAAGGCGAGCAGGCTGAGCACCACGAAGAGGAGCGCCGAGCCGTACGTGGCCACCAGGCGAACGGGTGTGGAGAGCCTCATCGGTGTGCCTGCACGCGGGGCATCGGGAGCGTCTTGGGGCGTCGGTGGATGGGCGAGTTTTGACCGTCCACGTCCAACGCAAGAAGCGGGCATCCCGCTTCCCTGTGGCGCCGTCCGGTGCGGAAGGTGCGGCTCGCGGCCGCGTCCCTCGTCCCGTTCACCCGCACCGCGAGCCCGATGGAGCAACCCGCCCGCCCCGTGGAAGCACGCGCGCTGGACGTGCCGGCGCCGTCGCTGGTGCTGCTCATCGGGCCCAGCGGGTGCGGCAAGAGCACCTTTGCGCGCCGCTCCTTCGCCCCCACGGAGGTCGTCTCGTCGGACCGGTGCCGCGCCTGGGTGTCCGACGACGAGAACGACCAGGGCGCGACCGCGGACGCCTTCGAGGTGCTTCACCTCATCGCCGCGCGCCGCCTGGCCCGCGGCCGCCTCACGGTGGTGGACGCCACCAGCGTCACGGCGGACGCGCGCCGCCCGCTGCTGGAGCTGGCCCGGCGCTTCCACCTCCCCGCGGTCGCCATCATCCTGGACCTCCCGGAAGAGGACTGCCTGCGCCGCAACGCCGCGCGCGCCGATCGCCAGGTGCCCCCGGACGCCATCGAGCGCCAGGTGCACCTCATGCGCGCCTCGCTGGGGAGCCTCGCGCGCGAGGGCATCCACCGTATCCACCATCTCCGCTCCACCGCGCACCTGGATGCGGCCGTCGTCGTCCGCCACCCGCTCCCGGTAGACCGCCGCGCCGCCGCCGGCCCGTTCGACATCGTCGGCGACGTGCACGGCTGCGCCGCGGAGCTGGACGAGCTGCTGGCGCTCCTCGGCTACGCGCCGGGCCCCGGCGGAGCCTGGCGCCACCCGCACGCCCGCAAAGCCGTCTTCCTGGGCGACCTCGTGGACCGCGGCCCCGGCGTGGTGCCGGTGCTGCGCCGCGTGACGGCGATGGTGGAGGCGGGCTCCGCGCTCTGCGTTCCCGGCAACCACGACGCCAAGCTGGTGAGGGCGCTGCGCGGGCGGAACGTGCAGATACGCCACGGCCTCGCCGAGTCGCTCGCCCAGATCCGTGCCGAGCCCCCCGGCTTCGCCGCGTCCGTGGCGCGCTTCATCGACAGCCTCCCCTCGCACTACGTGCTCGACGGCGGACGCCTCGTGGTGGCGCACGCGGGGATGAAAGCCGCCTTCCAGGGCCGCGACTCCGGCGCCGTGCGCGGCTTCGCCCTCTTTGGCGAGACCACGGGCGAAACGGACGAGCTCGGCCTCCCCATCCGCGCCGACTGGGCCGCCGACTACCGCGGCGCGGCGGAGGTGGTCTACGGCCACACCCCCGTCGCCGCCCCCGAGTGGGTGAACGGCACGCTCAACATCGACACCGGCTGCGTCTTCGGCGGTCGCCTCACCGCGCTCCGCTATCCCGAGCACGAGCTCGTCTCCGTTCCCGCCCGCCGCGCCTACGCCGTCCCGCGCCGCCCCTTTCTCCCGCAGCACGACGTGGAGAGCGCTGCGGCGGGGTGAACGAAAGGCCCCCACCCCCCCCGACCCCTCCTCCCCCGCGTGCGGGGGAGCGTGGGGGCAGGGGGGCGCACTCTCTGTGTCCGCGCCCGCGCCGGCTTCTGTCTCGCCCGCGGCTCCGCCAGCACATTGGTGACGCGCGGGCGACGGGAAATCGCCCCCTCTCCCGCGCTGTTTGCGGGGGCGGGGGGCGGGGGGAGGGGGTGCAGCCCCCCCCGCACGCCCATCCACCCCGAACCCGCAGGCGCCACACCCTCCATCGCCGCGCCGACACCGAGAATGCGCCCCCTCCCCCCGCTCCCCCGCACGCGGGGGAGGGGGACGGGGGGTGGGGGCCCGCCCACCCCGTCGCACAGCTTTTGCCGAAGGTCCCGCGACCACACGCCCCGATCCCCCAGACCGTGACCCGATGCCGTATCCTCCCATCGAAGACCACGGAATCATCGGCGACCTCAACACGGTGGCGCTGGTGGGGCTCGACGGCACCATCGGCTTCATGTGCGCGCCGCGCTTCGACTCCCCCAGCGTCTTCGCGTCGCTGCTGGACGCGGAGCGCGGCGGCTCGTTCGAGATCGCCCCGCAACTCGATGGAGCACGCCGCCGGCAGCTCTACCTCCCCGACACCAACGTCCTCCTCACCCGCTTCATGGGGCCCGAGGGCGTGGCCGAGATCACCGACTTCATGACGGTGGGCGACTCGGACGTGCGGCGGGTGGTGAGGCGCGCGAAAGCCGTGCGCGGCGAGGTCACCTTTCGCGTGCGCTGCGCCCCGCGCTTCGGCTACGGCCAGACGCCGCACCGCGCCGAGGGCGGCGCCGAGACCATCTGCTTCACCGCCGAAGACGGCTCGCTCAGGATGCGGCTGGACTCGTCCGTGCCGCTGTCGATCGAAGAAGGGGACGCGGTGGCGGAGTTCACGCTGAGCCCGGGCGAGACCGCCACCTTCGTCCTGGAGGTGGGCGGCGCGTGCGAGGGCGCGTCGCGGGCATCGCCGCGCTACTCGGCGCGGGCGTTCAAGGAGACGGAGAACTTCTGGCGGCGGTGGATCGGGCGCTCCACGTACACGGGGCGCTGGCGCGACGAGGTGAACCGCTCGGCGCTCGTCCTCAAGCTCCTCGTCTCCGATCCGCACGGCTCGCTGGTGGCGGCGCCCACCTTTGGGCTGCCGGAGGAGATCGGCGGGGCGCGCAACTGGGACTACCGCTATACCTGGGTGCGCGACGCCGCGTTCACCCTGTACGCGCTCATCCGCCTGGGGCTCACGCGCGAGACGGGCGCCTTCATCCGCTGGGTCACGGACCGGGTGACGGCGGGGAACGGGGAAGTGGGTCCGCTTCAGCCGCTCTACCTGCTGGACGGCTCCACGCACGTGCCCGAGGCGGAGCTGTCGCACTGGGAGGGGTACCGCGGCTCGCGGCCCGTGCGCGTGGGCAACGCGGCATCCGCGCAGCTCCAGTTGGACATCTACGGCGCGCTGATGGACTCCGTGTACCTGTACGACAAGTACGGCGAGCCCATCTCGCACGACCTGTGGGTGCGCCTCTCCGGGCTGGTGGACTGGGTGTGCGACCACTGGCAGCTCCCCGACGAGGGGATCTGGGAGATCCGCAGCGAGAAGCGCCACCACCTCTCGTCGCGCCTCCTGTGCTGGGTGGCGGTGGACCGCGCGGTGCGGCTCGCCATGCGCCGCTCCTTCCCCGCGCCGCTCAACCGCTGGCTGGAGACGCGCGACGCCATCTACAACTCCATCTTCGAGGAGATGTGGAACCCCAGGCTCGGCGCCTTCGTGGGCGAGCAGGGGGGGAAGGAGATGGACGCGTCGGTGCTGCTGATGCCGCTGCTGCGCTTCATCTCCCCCACGGACCCGCGCTGGACCTCCACCATGCGCGCCGTCACGCGCGAGCTGGTGGAGGACTCGCTGGTGCGCCGCTACCGCATCAACGGCAGCCACACGGATGGCTTCGCGGACGACGAGGGCACCTTCACCATCTGCTCCTTCTGGTACGCCGAGTGCCTCTCCCGCGCGGGCGACGTGCAGCAGGCGCGCTTCGTCTTCGAAAAGGTGCTTGGCTATGCCAACCATCTCGGCCTCTTCGCGGAGCAGTTGGGCACCAGCGGCGAGCACCTGGGCAACTTCCCCCAGGCCTTCACCCACCTGGCCCTGATCAGCGCCGCCTACGACATCGACCGCCGCCTGAGCGGCGCCGGCTGGAAGGCATGAAGCTCTTCTCTGTGCCTCTGCGCCTCTGTGTGAGACAACGAAAAGCTGGCCTGCGAGCAGGCCCGGCACGTAAGTTCCAGGACCCCGGCGGGTTCCAGGGATGAGCACCGACGACGAGAGGGAGGGGAAACCCGCGTGAGATTCGTGAAAACAGGCCGCCGCCAGGCCATCGCCGCGGCGGTCGCAACGCTTGCCGCATCCGCCGCATCCGCGCAGACCACCGTCACGGCTGGCGAGCGGTATGGCGCCGGGCCGCTGTGGCAGACGCTCTTCGGGCGCGAGTACCGCGCCGCGTGGACGACGCCCGTGCGCGTGGAAGTGCTCGACCCCGAGCGGTTCGCGGGCGGGCTCACCGTGGAGCAGGCGGGGGGCGGCCTCTCCACCGAGTCGCTGCGGCTCAAGGGCAAGGACGGGCGGGAGTACACCTTCCGCTCGGTGGAAAAGAACGCCGAGCGCGCGGTGCCCGAGGATCTGCAGGGCACCTTCATCCACGACATCGCGCAGGACCAGACGGCGGCCAAGCACCCCGCGGCGGCGCTGGTGGTGCCCCCGCTGCTGCGCGCGGCCGGGGTGATGCACGTGGTGCCGCGCCTGTACGTGATGCCCAACCACCCCTTCCTGGGCGAGTTCCGCCAGCAGTTCGCGGGGCGGCTGGGGCAGGTGGAGGAGCGCCCGGTGGACGCGGACGACGGCGGCGTGGCCTTCGCCAACTCCGAGCGCGTGGAGGGTACGGAAGACTTCCTGGACGAGCTGGAGGAGGAGGCGGACAACCGCGTGGACGCGCGCGCCTTCCTCAAGGCGCGCCTGGTGGACATGATGATGGGCGACTGGGACCGGCACCCGGACCAGTGGCGCTGGGCCCGCTTCGACCGCGGCGGCGTCGAGATCTGGGAGCCGATCCCCCGCGACCGCGACAACGCCTTCTCGCGCCACGAGGGGCTGGTGATGTCGCTGGCGCGCTCCGTGGCCCCGCAGCTCACGCGGTTCGGGCCGCGCTACGGCAGCATCTACGGGCTGCACTACCAGGCGTCGGCGCTTGACCGCGAGCTCCTTTCCTCGCTGGATCGTGCGGCGTGGGACTCCATCGCGGGCTTCCTCCGCACCCGCATCACGGACGCGGTCATCGACAGCGCCGTGCGGCGCCTTCCGCCCGAGTACTACGCCATCGACGGCGCCCGGCTGCGCTCCGACCTCACGGCGCGGCGCGACGGGCTCCCGGTGGCGGCGCGCGAGTTCTACGACATCCTCAGCCAGGAAGTGGACGTGTACGGCAGCGACGCTGTTGACGACGCCCGCGTCGTGCGCGCCGCGGACGGCTCCGTCACCGTCACCACGACGGCGGGGGGCACCACCTCGTTCTCGCGCCGCTTCGTGCCGGACGAGACGCGCGAGGTGCGCCTGTACCTGCGCGGCGGCGCCGACGTGGCGCAGGTGAGCGGCAGCGGGCCGGGCGACATCCTGGTGCGCGTGATCGGCGGCGGCGGCGACGACCGGCTGGAGGACCGCTCCACCGCGTCCGGCGGGCGCCGCACGCTGTTCTACGACGACCGCGGCGACAACCGGGTGGAGCTGGGGACGGAGGCGAAGCTGGACACGCGCGCCTACGAGATCCAGCCGCGCAAGAGCCTGGTGGGCAACCCGCCGCCGCTGCGCGACTACGGCACCACCGTCTCGCTGCTCACGCCCACCGCTCGCTGGCAGACCAACGTGGGGCCGGTGATCGGCGCGGGCCCCTCGCGCACGCGCTACGGCTTCCGCCGGCAGCCGCACGCCGCCTTCACCCACGCGCGGGTGGTGTACGCTCCCTTCGCGGGGAACGGCGTGGGCGCCGAGGTCGTGTTCAACCGCGTCCGCACGGGGCGGCCGGAGTCCACCTCGGCGCTGCTGCGGGCCAACAACTTCGAGACGCTGCGCTTCTACGGCTACGGCAACGACACGGACGAGCCGGGGAGCGACCACGAGCGCTACATCGTGCGCCACAACTTCGTGGCCGGCGAGCTCCTCCTCAACCGCCTCCTGCGGCCGGGGCTCACGGTGTCCGTGGGCCCGGAGGTGCGCTACATGGACGCGCGCTTCGACGACGAGCACCTCCTCTCCGAAGTGGACCCGGCGGGCGCTTCGCCGTTCGTGCAGGCGGGCGCGCTGGGGCGCCTCCGCTTCGACCGGCGCGACACCCTGGCGGTTACGCGCAGCGGGATGAACGCCTTCGCCGAGGCGCGCGCGTTCGGGTGGGACGAGGGCGCGCCCTTTACGCACCTGCGGGCGCAGGCGGCCACCTACGTGCCCGTGGGCGCGCGCGGCCCCTCGCTCGCCTTCCGCGCGGGCGCCGAGGGCGCGCTGGGCGACTTCCCCTTCCAGGAGGCCGCGTTCCTGGGCGGCTTCCAGTCGCTGCGCGGCTACGACAACCAGCGCTTCGCGGGCGACGCGGCCGTCTTCGGCTCGGCCGAGGTGCGCCAGGCGCTCGGGGAGATGAGGCTCATCGCCCGCGGCCGCCTGGGCGTGCTGGGCCTGGTGGACGCCGGCCGCGTGTACGTGGACGGCGAGTCGGACGGCGGGTGGCACACGGCGATCGGTGCCGGCGTGTACTTCGAGACCATCGGGCGCATCCTGGGCGCGACGTACGCGCAGGGCGAGTCCGGGCGGCTCTACCTGCACTTCGGCCTGCCGTTCTAAAAAGCGGGCTCACACAGAGGCACGGAGGCACAGAGACGACTTCGTTTCTGTGCCTCCGTGCATCAGCCCGCTTCCATTTCGGAGCTGATCTCGCCGCCCAGCAGGATCACGAGCGACGTTACGTACATCCACAGCAGCAGCACGATCACGGTGCCGAGCAGGCCGTACGTCTTGCTGTACGAGCCGAAGTTGGTGATGTAGATGCGGAACGCGACCGTCGCCAGCAGCCAGAGCGCCGCGGCGATGGCGGAGGAGCGCAGGAGCACGCCCTTGCAGCGCCGCTGGTCGCGCAGGGGGAGCACGTAGTAGATGATCCAGAAGGCGCCCACGATGAGCCCGAACGCCAGCGGCCACTGGCCGAGCGTCCACAGCGTGTCGCCCAGGGCGCCGAAGCCCAGGGCGCGCGAGACGACGGGGCCCAGCAGGAGCGCGCCGGTGCCCGCCATGAAGAGCACGCCCACCGCCACCAGCGTCCCCAGCGCCACCAGGCGGCGCGACACGAAGCCGCGCTTCTCGCGGATGCCGTAGGTGGCGTTGAGCGTGTCTTCCAGCGCCATGAACACGTTGGACGCGGCCCACAGCGCCAGCAGCAGGCCGATGGAGAGCGGCCCCGGGTGCTGCTCGCGCACCACGTCGTCCACGAATCCCCCCACCAGCGCGCTCGCCTCGCCCGGCAGCATACCCTGCAGCCGCCCGGCGATCCAGTCCGCCGTCGCGTCGCCGCCAAAGATCCCCGCCATGGCGAAGAGCGCCATCACCAATGGGGGGAGCGAAAGGAAGAAGTAGTAGGCGACCTTGGCGGCCTGGTTGGAGAGGTCGTCCTCCCCGAACTCCTTCGCAACCCGCTTCCACAGCGGCGCGTGCGGGGCCGGCCGCGCGTGCGTGGATGGTGTGTGGACCGCGGGCGACGCGACCTCCGCCGTCCCCGCCAGCGCGGCGCGCAGCCCGGCGGCCTCCGTGCGCGCCCACTCGCCCGTCACGCGCAGCTCGGAGAGGGCGCGCTCCGGCGCCACCGTGCGGCCCCGCGCGGCGCGGATGCCCGCGAACGCGAGCGCGCCGCCGGTGGCCAGGAGCAGCGCGCCCACGATGAGCGACGAGAGCCAGTAGCGGTATCCCAGCAGCGCCCCCAGCCCGAAGACCAGCGCCTCCACCAGCACCAGCGCGCCGACGGCGGCCAGCGTCGCGCCGGCCACCACCATCGCCGCGTGCGCCGCCACGGTGCGCACGTTGGCCGCGATCTCCGCGCGGGCCAGCGCCACCTCGTGCTGGATCAGGCGGGTGGCGTCGGTGGTGAGCGAGCGGAACAGCTCGCCGAGCGTGCGGCGCTCGCCGTCCGGCGGGAGGGTCGGGTCCATGGGATCCGTGGGGGCGGCGCGAGACAAACGGCGGAATGGCGCGCGCGCACCGGCAAAATGGGTGCCGGTTGCCTGCACGCCCTTTGCGTAACAGATTGAACGTTTGAGGCGGTGTTCGCCCCCAGCACGGGAGGGTGGATGAGGCGGGTTTCGCAGTTGGCCGCGGGAATCGTGCTGTTCCGGGAAGAAGAAGGCGCGCGGAGGTACCTCCTCGTGCGGTCCGCGCTCACGCGCCGGCCGATCTGGGAGTTCCCCAAGGGCGGCGTGGAGGCCGGTGAGACGGACGCGGAGGCCGCCGAGCGCGAGCTGCAGGAAGAGGCCGGCGTGAGCGTGGGCGACTACCGCGTGGTCGACGGCTTCGAAGAGGAGGAGCGCTACGTCTTCACCCAGGGTAGGGGCGAGGGGCGCACCCTCATCGTCAAGCGCGTCGTGTACTACCTCGCCGAGGCGCTCACCTCCGAAGTCCGCATCTCGCACGAGGCGGAAGACTTCCGCTGGGCCACCTTCGAAGAGGCCCAGCGCCTCCTCCGCTTCCCCGGCAAGCGCATCGTGCTGGAGCGCGCCGAGACCATGATCTCACGCGCCGGGGTCACCCTGCGCGTGAGCGATCAGAACGCGGGATAGTACGCCCGGAACCCCAGCTCCAGCCTCGTGTCCGCCGGCGCCCCGCCCGAGCCCGCCACCGTCCTCCCGTACAGCAGCGACACCTCCACCGGGTACGGCGCCCGCCCCGCCGCGTACGCCCCCACCGTCGTGTAGCTGGCCCCGATCCCGAAGCGGTGAGCCGTCTGCGACGCGGCGCTCTGCACCGGGCTCAGCGGCGAGAACGTGTCCGCGCCCAGGCTCTGGAAGCGGTACTGCGCCGCGAAGGTGAATTCCTGCGTCAGCCGGTAGCGCGGCGTTACGCTGGCGCCGATGCGCAGCCCCGGCTCGCGCCGCACCACCACCGTCTGCGCCGTGTCGGGGAAGGGGTTCTCCGCGGAGTAGGTGAGCGTGGTGACGTCCGCGCCCAGCAGGAGCTGCGCGTCGGCCGCGCCGGTGATCCACCAGCGGCGCGAGAGGAACCAGTCCGCCGCGATGTCGCCGCCCGCGCCGAAGTGGCCGCGCGGCGCCGGGTCCTGGAGGAGGTACTGCGTGCTGCCCAGGCGCCCCGTGGGGAGCCGCACCCGCGCCCCCGCCGTCGCCCGGAAGCCGCGCGGGTCCGTGGAGTCGCCGGGGAGCGCCCACGCGGGCGCGGCGCCGGAGAGCCGGAAGCGGGCGCCCAGCTCCAGGTCGCCGAGCTGGAACGATGTGCCGGCCGAGCGGCGCGCGATGGCGTCGCGCTCCTGCACCGTGAGGCGCCCGGCGCGGGCCTCCACCGCCAGCAGCTCCTGGATGGAGACCCCGCGCGTGGGGAGCAGCAGCGAGTCCGCCGCTCCGGCGCGCCGCGCGCGGACGCGCTCGCGCAGCGCCTCGGCCGCCGGCGTCCCCTCCACGGGGAGGAACGGGCTGGCTCCCAGCTCGCCGAACTGCTCGTCGATGGACGCCAGGATGCCCCGGTTGCGCTCCGCGTTGGGGTTCACGCCGATGGTGCCGTCCTCCAGGAAGATGGCGCGCACCTCCGTCTCGCGCCGCACCACCGGGAGCGTGGCCTCCACCGTGATGCGGGGGGTGAGGCCGGCCGCGACCGTCAGCGGCACGTCGCGCGCGTCGCCCGAGAGGAGGGCGTTGACCGTGCCGCCCGTGAGCGCGCCCGTATCCACCGCGCCGCCCGTGGCCGCGAAGAACTGGCCGAGCCCCGTGCGCAGCTCGGCCAGCTCGGGCCCGCTCAGCGTGTCCGCGCGCGGCTGCAGCAGCGCGGCGAAGGCGGTGCCCAGCGGGTCGCGCCCGCCGCCGAAGCGCTCGTTGTAGCCGCTGAAGATCCCCATCACGCGGAACTCCACCATCCCCCGGGGGAGCACGCGCGCGTCGGGGCCCTGCGCGTGCGCGGCCCCCGCCGCGAGGACGAGGGCGGCGGCTGCTGCGGCGGCGTTGCGAAACGGCTTCATGTTCAGCGGCAAAGGGGCGGTCGTGTGGGCGCGCGCGGCGGGTTCGCCGCGGCAGGAGGGTAGCGGGGCGGGGGCGCGGCTGTCAACGCGGCGGCCCGCCCGGGGGTTGACCACCCACGGGAGGGCGTGTATCTTTGCGGCTCCTTACGCGGGCATAGCTCAGTTGGTAGAGCGCAACCTTGCCAAGGTTGAGGTCACCGGTTCGAGCCCGGTTGCCCGCTTATAGCGCAGTGTGTCGGCGCCGTGGCCAAGTGGTAAGGCAGAGGACTGCAAATCCTCGACCCCCGGTTCGAATCCGGGCGGCGCCTCTGTGTTCCCGGGTGGTCACGACGGGTTGACAGATGCAGGTAAAGTAGGTAGCTTCAATGCCTTGCGCCCCGTTCGTCTAGTGGCCTAGGACAACGCCCTCTCACGGCGTAAACAGGGGTTCGATTCCCCTACGGGGTACTGTAAAAATCTGGGGGAAAATGGGTCAGGGCCCCGCAGGCAGCAGCCCACCCCCTGGCGCGGGCGCGGTGCAAGCCGGCCCGCGATAAGGTCGATTAGCTCAGTTGGTTAGAGCGCTCGCCTCACATGCGAGAGGTCCGGGGTTCGAGTCCCTGATCGACCACTTATGGAGTCCCGCTGCAGCGACATCTGCGGCGGGACTCTTGTTTTCTCCGGCTTTCCGATCTCATGGCGATCCCCTTTCCAGACGCGCCGCCCCCGCCCCCGGCGCCACCGCGCAACCTGCGCACGGCGGTGCTCCTCACGGTGCTCTTTGGCCCGCTGGGGCTCTTTTACGTGAGCACAGTGGCCGCGCTCTTCATGCTCTTCACCGCCATCGTGGTGGGGCTCTTCACCGTGGGGGTGGGGCTGGTGGGGGTGTGGGGCGCCTGCGTGTTCCTGGCGGTGGTCCTCTCGTGGGAGCTCAAGGAGTAGCGGCCGGCGTGCCGTGCCTCTTCTGCCGCATCGCGCGCGGCGAGAGCCCGTCCAGCGTGGTGTACCAGGACGACGCCTGCGTCGCCTTCATGGACCTGTACCCCGTGCGCCCCGGGCACCTGCTGGTGATCCCGCGGCGCCACGCCGTGTTCCTGCGCGACCTTCCCGCGGCCGAGCAGGCTCACCTCTTCGCCGTGGCGATGCGGCTGATGGAGGCCCAGCGCGCCAGCGGCCTCGCGGCGGACGCGGCCAACCTCCTGGTGAACGACGGCCCCGCGGCCGGGCAGCAGGTGCCCCACGTCCACCTGCACCTCGTGCCCCGCTCGCGCGGAGACGCCGTGGGGGTGATGGGCGCCTTCCTCTCCCGCGTCGTCCACTTCGCGCGCCGCGCCGGCCGCCGCGCGCGGCTGGACGCGGTGGCTGCGCGCATCCGCGAGCACCTGCCGTAACCTGCGTGCGGGCGCGGGGTATGCCTGGGTGATGTGACACCCGTGACCACCCGCGCCTCCGCCATGAAGATCCGCGACCTCGTACTTTCGCTTCTGCTCGCCGCGACGCCTTTGGTCGCGCAGGAGCAGCCCGCCGGGCTGCGGCTGGACCTGAACATCCCCGCCAGCCAGCTCCGCGTGTTCGATGGGGACAGCCTCGTCCGCAGCTACCGCGTCTCCGTGGGGCTGCCGGGGCACGACACGCCGGACGGCGAGTTCCAGGTGCAGCGTGCCGAGTGGAACCCGTCGTGGACGCCGCCGGAGAGCGCGTGGGCCCGGGAGAAGCGCTTCACCCCGCCGGGCCCCAACAACCCCATGGGCCGGGTGAAGCTCTTCTTCGCGCCCCTCTACTACATCCACGGCACGCCGGACTCCGCTTCCATCGGCCGTCCCGCGTCGCACGGGTGCGTGCGGATGCTCAACCGCGACGTCATCGCCCTCGCCCGCCTCCTCCACGAGCGCGCCAGCCCCACGGTCGCGCCCGGCGAGATCGCGGGCATCCTCGCGCGCTCCCGCCAGACGCGCTGGTCCACGCTGCGCGCGCCGGTGCCGCTCACCATCCGCTACCAGCCCGTAGTGGTGGAAGAGGGTGAGCTACGCGTGTACGCGGACGTGTACAAGCGCGGCCGCATCCACACGGAGAGCGTGTACCAGGCGCTGCTCGCCGCCGGCTACGACCCGTCGTCCGTGGATCGCGCGGAGCTGCGCAGGGTGATCGCGGACGCGGGCGAGGCGAAAGGCGTGTACCGGGTGAGGGTGGAGGACGCGTTCAGCGGGATTCGCGGAACAGCGGGTTCACACAGAGGCACAGAGACACGGAGATGAGCGGCGCGTTCGTGGGTTGCGCGGGGTGGAGCCTGCCGCGCGAGGAGCAGCCGCGCTTTCCCGCGGAGGGCACGCACCTGCAGCGCTACGCGGCGCGCTTCCCGGCCGTGGAGATCAACTCCTCCTTCTATCGCCCGCACCGGCCCGCCACCTACGCGCGCTGGGCGGCGAGCGTGCCCGATGGCTTCCGCTTCTCGGTCAAGGTGCCGAAGGCCATCACGCACACCGCGCGGCTGGCGGACACGGAGGCGCTCCTCGACGCGTTCCTGGCGGAATCGTCGGCGCTCGGACCGAAGCTGGGGTGCCTGCTGATCCAGCTTCCGCCCAGCCTCGCGCTGGACGAGGAGACCGCCGCCGCGTTTTTCCGCAGCCTGCGCGAGCGCCACGAGGGGGCGGTCGCGTGCGAGCCGCGCCACCCGACGTGGTTCACCGCGCAGGCGGAGGCGCTGCTGGCGGAGTGGCGCATCGCCCGCGTCGCGGCGGACCCGGTGCGCGCGGGGACGACCGCGGAGCCCGGCGGCTGGCCTGGGCTGGAGTACCACCGCCTGCACGGCTCGCCGCGCATCTACTACTCGGACTACCCTGCCGACTACCTGGCCGCCCTCGCGGCGTCGATCCGCGACTGCGCGGTGCCGGCGTGGTGCATCTTCGACAACACGGCCGCCGGAGCCGCCACGGCCAACGCGCTCGACCTGCTGGAGGCACTGGGCCGGCCTCCCGGTGCTTCCGGGTAAGGAACGTCTCTTGCCCGACGCGGCGCGCAAGATGACCGACATCCGCGCCTTCCTCACCCCACGCCAGCACGCCGCCTCGCTCGAAGTGGTCCGCCGCGTACGCGCCGCGGTCCCGGCCGAGCTGGTGCGCGTCTTCCTCTTCGGCTCGCGCGCCCGCCGCCAGGCCCGGCCCGACTCCGACGTGGACCTCCTCCTCGTCTTCCGCGCGCTGCCGCCGGACCGCGAGCCGCAGGCGGGGCAGGGGGAGGACATCGCGGAAGCCGTGGCGCGCGAGAGCGGCGTCCCGGTGACGGTGTGGTCCGTCTCGCTCCCCGACCTCCAGCAGGGGTGCCGCACGCCCATGCTGGTGGACGCGATCGCGGACGGGATTTCCGTGTGGCCCGCCGGCGCGCCGCCACTGCACCTGCCATTCACGCCGGAGGATGCGGAGTGGTGCACGGCGCGCCTCCTGGACCGGGTGGAGGAGGGAAGCGCCGAGGCCCCCGCACTCCTCCGGGCGGGAGACGTGGAGGGCGCCGCGCGCCGGATTCGCGACGATGTGGTGAGGCTGTGCACCGCCGCCCTCCTGCTGCGCGGCGAGACCCGCCCGCGCCGCGGCGACGCGGTGCGCCGCTGGGCGCCGGAGGGCGGGCCGGTGCTGCGCTGGGCCGCAACTTCGTTCGGCCCGCCGGGGTACGAGGAAGACACGCCCGTTCCCGCGCCGCCGGGCGGATTCGGCGCGGCGTTCGCGGCGGTGGAGAGGCTCCGCGGCGAGGTCGTGAGCCGCCGGGAGGGGCTCGTCGGCGGGGCGCGAAGCTTGCGGAACGCACGCGTAGATCCATAGCGGCATCGGCCCGTCCGCGCACCGCGCGCGGCCCGGCGCGAGCGCCGCGAACACTCTGAGTGATACCATGAAGCTCATCGCCACGGACTCCCGCCAGAAGCGTACGCTGGCGGCCGTGTTCACCATCACCTTCGTGCTGAGCATCCTGCTCACCGCGTTCTTCCAGACGCAGGTGGTGAGCGGCAAGCAGTTCGCCGCCCGCGCCGAGGAGAACCGGCTGCGGCCCATCGTGATCCCGGCGCCGCGCGGCACCATCGTGGACCGCAACGGCGACGTGGTGGCGACCTCGCTCACGGCCTACTCCATCTCGGTGCTCCCGGGCGACTCCACCGTCATCCAGACCACGCTGCGCGACCTGATGCCCTTCCTGGGGCTGGCCGAGGCGGACGTGACGGAGCTGATGCGGAAGCGCAACGGCCGCCCGCACGACCTGCTTGAGCTCACGGACAGGGCGACCTTCTCGCAGGCCGCCGCCATCGAGGAGCGCCGCGCGGCGTTCCCCAACCTGCTGGTGGTGGAGCGCCCGCAGCGCTACTACCCGGCGGGCCCGGCCATCGGCCACATGATCGGCTACGTCACCGAGATCACCAAGGAGCAGCTCGAGCTCCCGGAGTACAAGGAAGCGGGGTACCGGCAGGGGCGGCTGATCGGCCAGGCGGGGATGGAGAAGCAGTACGAGCTGCAGCTCACGGGCGAGGACGGCGCGCGCTACGTGGAAGTGGACGCCAAGGGGCGCGTGGTGAACCCCACCTCCAGCGTGGGCGCGCTGGCGCCGCGGCCGGGCGGGCAGCTCAAGCTGACCATCGACCTGGCGCTGCAGCGCTACGTGCACGAGATCTTCCCGGACACGATGAACGGGGCCGTGGTGGCCATGATCCCGTCCACGGGCGAGATCCTGGCGCTGTACAGCAACCCGACCTTCGACCCCAACTCGTTCGTGGGGCGCATCCCGGGCGTGCTGTGGGGCGAGCTGCAGACGGACCCGCGCAAGCCGATGCTGAACCGCGCCATCACGGCCATCTACCCGCCCGCCTCCACCTGGAAGCTGGCGACGGCGGTGATGGGCGTGCAGCGCGGGCTGGTGAGCGCCGAGACGCACATGCCCATCTCCTGCACGGGCGGCATGGCGTACATGGGGCGCTACGCCCGCTGCCACTACCGCGCGGGCCACGGCAACCTGAACCTGGCGCAGGCGGTGGAGAAGAGCTGCAACGTGTACTTCTACCAGCTCGGCATCCGCATGGGGCTGGAGACGCTGCTGGCCGAGGGCACGCGCATCGGCTTCAACCGCAAGACGGGGATCGACATCCCGGGCGAGGTGAGGTCCATCTTCCCCCGCAACGTGGCGGCGCTGCGCCGCCGGCAGGGGCACGTGGCTCCGTCGGAGATCATGAGCTTCGCCATCGGGCAGGGCGCCAACTCGCAGACGGTCATCAACATGGCGCAGTTCTACGCGGCCATGGCGGGCAACGGCACCGGCATCGCCCCGCACCTGGTGGTGAACGAGGAGAACTCCACCCGCCAGTCCATCGACCTGCGCCTGGACCGCAAGGGGCTGCAGGACATCTGGGCCGGGCTGCAGCTCGTGACGGAGGAGGACGGCACGGCCGTGCAGAGCTCGCTGGAGCGCTACAAGCTGTACGGGAAGACGGGGACCGCGCAGAACAAGCCGAACCCGGACCACGGGTGGTTCGTGGGCTTCGCCGGGGTGCCGGGACGCGAGCCGGAGATCGTGGTCGCGACGATCGTGGAGTTCGGCCTTCACGGCGACGCGGCGGCGCCGCTGGCGGCCAAGGTGGCCAACTTCTACCTGGACCGTAAGCACGGCCACCCCTTCGACCCCATCCCCACCTGGGGCGAGCGCATCCGCGCCGGCCGGGTGTGGAAGTTCGACCCGGGCGGGCGTACGCTGGTGCCCCCTTCGGGCGCGGCGGCGGCGAGGCCGGCGAGCGCGGCGAAGTAAAGGGCAGGGCTCACACGGAGACACGGAGGCACGGAGAAAGAGCATCTTCTCCGTGCCTCTGTTGACGCCGGTAGGGGGCGCGCGCCAAGTTGTCGTGCTCTATCACCGCAGCGCGACACCGGCAGAACATGGCAAGCAAGACCAAGGCACCCCCCGCCGCCGCGATCCCCCACGGGCTCACGCGCGAGCAGCTCCTGGAGATGTACCGGCTGGTGCGGCTCACCCGCTCGCTGGAGGAGAAGCTTGAGCTTCTCTTCAAGCAGAGCAAGGTGGTGGGCGGCCTCTTCCGCTCGCTGGGGCAGGAAGGCGAGTCGGTGGCCAGCGCGTACGCCCTGCGCCGCCGCACGGACGGCACGGGCGACATGCTCTCGCCGCTGATCCGCAACCTGGGCTCCATGATCACGGTGGGCGCCACGCCGGCCGAGGTGGTGAGGCAGTACATGGCCAAGGGCGACTCGCCCGCGCGGGGCAAGGAGCTCAACATCCACTTCACGGACTACCAGCGCGGCTTCATCGGGCAGATCTCGCCGCTGGGCGACCTGGTGCCGGTGATGGCGGGGGTGACGCTCACCTTCAAGCAGCGCGGCGAAGACCGGGTGGGGATGGTCTACATCGGCGACGGCGCCACCTCCACCGGGGCGTTCCACGAGGGGATCAACTTCGCGGCCGTGCAGCGCTGCCCGCTGGTGGTGATCGTGGAGAACAACCAGTGGGCCTACACCACCCCCACCCGCCTGCAGACGGCCGCCAAGTCGTTCGTGGACAAGGCGCCCGGCTACGGCGTGGCGGCGGAGAAGGTGGACGGCAACGACATGCTGGCCGTATACGGCGCCGCCAAGCGCGCCGTGGACCGTGCCCGCGCGGGCGAGGGGGTCACCCTGATCGAGGTGAACACCTACCGCCGCAAGGGGCACGCGCAGCACGACAACCAGAGCTACGTGGACCCGGCCGAGATCGACCAGTGGGCCACCACCAACGACCCCATCGACCGCTACGTGGCGGCGCTGGTGGGGAACGCGTGGGCCACGGCCGACGAGCTGCGCGCCATCGACGCCGAGATCGACGCGGAGCTGGACGCCACCATCGCCGAAGCCGAGAAGTCGCCCCTCCCGGAGCCGGAGGAGGCGCTTACCGACGTGTACGCCGGGGGGCCCGTGCGCGCCCCCTGGACGCGCCACACCCCCGCCGACCCCACCCAGGCCTGACACCCCGATGGCAACTGTGTTGAAGGAAAAGCCGGAGCACGCCCGGCTCAGCGAGCAGGGGAAGCCCGTCACGCTGCTGGAGGCGATCCGCGAGGGGATCTGGGAAGAGATGGAGCGCGACGAGCGCGTCTTCCTGATGGGCGAGGACATCGGCGCGTACGGCGGCGCCTTCAAGGTCACCGAGGGGATGCAGCAGTACTTCGGCGGCCTGCGCGTGCTGGACACGCCCATCTCCGAGATCGGCTTCACGGGGGCGGCGGCCGGCGCGGCGCACATGGGGATGCGGCCGGTGATCGAGATGCAGTTCATCGACTTCATCTCGTGCGCGTACGACATGATCACCAACTACGTGGCCACGTCGCGCTACCGCGGCTCCGGCCCGCAGCCCATGGTGATCCGCGGCCCGTCGGGCGGCTACGTGCGCGGCGGCCCGTTCCACTCGCAGAACCCGGAGGCGGCGTTCTTCCACACGCCGGGGCTCAAGATCGTGTACCCGGCCACGGCGCGCGACGCCAAGGGGCTGATCAAGGCCGCCATCCGCGACGACGACCCGGTGCTCTTCTTCGAGCACAAGTGGCTCTACCGCCGCCCGCAGCTCCGCGAGGTGCTCCCCGCCGAGGACTACATCGTCCCCATCGGCAAGGCGCGCACGCACCGCGAGGGGAAGGACCTCACCATCGTCACCTACGCCGCGATGGTGCACAAGAGCGAGGAAGCGGCGGAGATCCTGGAGAAGGAGGACGGCCTGTCGGTGGAGATCATCGACCTGCGCACCCTTCTCCCGCTGGACGAGGACGCGATCCTGGAGTCGGTGAAGAAGACGAACCGCCTCCTGATCGTTCACGAGGACACGCGCACCGGCGGCATCGCGGGCGAGATCGCCATGCGGGTGAACGAGAAGGCCTTCGAGTGGCTGGACGCGCCCATCCTGCGCGTCACGGCTCTCGACGCCCCCATCCCGTACTCCCCGCCGCTGGAGGACTACTTCCTCCCGCAGACGGACGACATCGTGAAGGCGGCGCGGCACCTGGCGAACTACTAGGGGAACGGGGAATGGGGAACGGGGAACGGTAACTACAAACGGCAACAACTTCGGTGCGGCCGGGTTGTTCGCTTCTACCGTTCCCCGTTCCCCGTTCCCCGTTCCCCCTCTCTTACACTGAGGATCGAACCGAACCATGGCCCGTATCGAAGTCCCCATGCCGCAGATGGGCGAGTCCATCGCGGAAGGCACCGTGTCGGTGTGGCTCAAGAAGGTGGGCGACAAGGTGGAGCGCGACGAGCCCATCATGGAGATCGCCACCGACAAGGTGGACGCCGAGATCCCGTCGCCCGCCGCCGGCATCCTCGTGGAGGTGGTGGTGAAGGAGGGGGAGACGGTGGAGGTGGGGACGGTGGTCGCCTTCATCGAGACGGACGTGGCCGCGGCCGCCAGCGCCGGTGCTGCGGCGCCCGCGCCCGCCGCGGCCGCTGAGCCCGCCGCCGGCGTGCCCGGCGAGACGGCCACCGTGCTCCCCGAGTCCGCCGTGGGCCAGCCGGAGACGGGCGGCGGCGCCGGTGCCCCCGCCGACGGCCGCGCGCCCGCCGAGGACGCCGCGCCCGCCCACGACGGCGGGCCGGAGACGGCCGAGGAGCGCCTGCGCCGCAAGAGCACGCCGCTCGTCCGCAAGATCGCGGCGGAGCACGGCGTGGAGGTGAGCACGGTGCCGGGCACCGGCCGCTCCGGGCGCGTGACCAAGGACGACATCCTCCGCTTCGTGGAGGAGAAGGCCGCCGCTCCCGCGGCCACCCCCAGCGCGCAGCCCGCGACGGCCTCCGCGCCTCCCGCGGCGCCCCGGCCGGCCGCGCCGCGCCCGGCGGACGACGGCGAGGGCTTCGGGTGGGACGAGTTCTACAAGACGGTGCAGCACCCCACGGTCACGGCCGGGCCGAACGACCGCGTGGAGCCCATGAGCCGCATGACGCAGATCATCGCGCAGAACATGGTGATCTCGCGGCGCATCTCGCCGCACGTGCACTCGTACTTCGAGGTGGACTACTCGCGCATCGACCAGGTGCGCGCCAAGTCCAAGCGGGCCTGGGCCGAGGCGGGCGTCAAGGTCACCTACACGCACTTCATCGCCAAGGCGGTGGTGCAGGCGCTCCGCGAGCACCCCAAGCTGAACGCCACCATCTCCGGCACCGACGTCATCTACCGCGCCGACGTGCACCTGGGGATCGCGGTGGCCATCGAGAACGGGCTGATCGTGCCCGTGGTGCGCAACGCGGACGACCTGTCGCTGGTGGGCCTGGCCCGCCGCGTCAACGACCTGGCGACGCGCGCGCGCAACCGCCAGCTCAAGCCGGACGAGATCCAGGGTGGCACCTTCACCATCACCAACCCCGGGGTCTTCGGCACCACCATCGGCTTCCCCATCATCAGCCAGCCGCAGGTGGCCATCATGGGCGTGGGCGGCGTGGAGATGCGCCCGGCCGTGGTGACGGACGAGTACGGCAACCACGCCATCGTCCCGCGCAAGCGCGGCTACATCTCGCTGGGCTACGACCACCGCCTGGTGAACGGCGCCGACGGGGACCAGTTCCTCGCGCGGGTCAAGGAGCTGATGGAGAGCGCCACCGAGAACGGCTGATCTCACACAGAGGCACAGAGACACAGAGAGGTACTGCTCCGTGTCTCTGTGCCTCTGTGTGAGCCCCCTGTTGTACCTCCTCCCTTCCTAGCGAGCCAACCATGAGTGACTTCACCACGCCGTTCCCCGCGGTATCCGGCCTGGAAGCGAGCCGGCGCTCGGCCTTCATCTCGCGCACGTACCAGCACCTGCTCGTCGCTATCCTGGGGTTCGCGGCGGTGGAGACGTTCTTTTTCCAGATGGGGCTGGCGTACCCGATGGCGCAGGCGATGCTCGGGGTGAGCTGGCTGCTGGTGATCGGCGGGCTGATGGTGGTGGGGTGGCTGTTCAGCGGGATCGCGGCGCGCTCGGAGTCGAAGGCCATGCAGTACGCGGCGCTCGCGGGGTACGTGGTGGCCGAGGCGGTGTTCTTTGTCCCGCTCCTGGTGATCGCCGAGATCTCGGCGCCGGGCGCCATCAGCAGCGCGGCGGTGGCGACGCTGGTGGGCTTCGTGGGGCTCACGCTCGTGGCCATGTACAGCGGCAAGGACTTCACCTTCCTGGGCAGCGCGCTGCGCTGGATGGGTGTGTCCGCGCTGGTGCTCATCGTGTGCGGCGTGATCTTTGGGTTCGACCTGGGCGTGTACTTCTCGGTGGGGATGGTGGTGTTCGCGGGTCTCGCCATCCTGTACGAGACGTCCAAGGTGCTCAACACCTACCCGGAAGACCGCTACGTGGCGGCGGCGCTCTCCCTGTTCGCCTCGGTCGCGCTCCTCTTCTGGTACGTGCTGCGGATCTTCTCGCGGCGCTAGGCGCGTCTCGATGACGGAAGCGGGGCCCCGGGGTTGCGCCGGGGCCCCGCTTCTTCGTTTCTTCCTGTGTCGAAAACCGTTTCCCCGCGGAGCTTCCATGGACACGACCGTCGCGACCCGCACCGTGCAGGTGCGCCGCCTGGGCACCCTCTCGTACGCCGACGCGCTGGCGCTCCAGTCCGAGCTGGTGGCGCGGCGGCGCGCGCGCGAGGTGGTGGACACGCTCCTCCTGCTGGAGCACCCCCACGTCATCACCCTGGGCAGCGGCTCACACGACGAGAACGTGCTGGTCTCCGCCGAGGAGCGGGCGGCGCGCGGGATCGAGCTGTTCGAGACCGGGCGGGGCGGGGACGTGACCTACCACGGCCCCGGCCAGCTCGTCGGCTACCCGATCCTGGACCTGAAGCCCGACCGCTGCGACCTCCACCGCTACCTGCGCGACCTGGAGGAGGTGCTGATCGGCGTGCTGGCGGAGTTCGGGCTGGCGGGCGGGCGCAAGGAAGGGCTCACCGGCGTCTGGGTGGAAGACCGCAAGCTGGCCGCGATCGGCGTGCGCGTCTCCTCCGGCTGGATCACCAGCCACGGCTTCGCCCTCAACGTCAACACGGACCTCTCCTTCTTCGGCACCATCGTCCCCTGCGGCATCCGCGCCCACGGCGTAGGCTCCATCTCCGGCGAGCTCGGCCGCCCCGTCGCCATGGCGGACGTCGAGGCGGCCGTGGTGCGCAGCTTCGAGCGTGTCTTCGGAGCGGCGGCGCGCGATGGGTGACGCGGGGACGTCACGTGTGTGTGCCTGCTGGCGTGAATGGCGCGTAGTTCGGGTCTATACGCTTGACGAACGAATACGGCGCATGTACCGTCCGATCACCTGGAACTCACCCGCGGAGGACGGATGCCGAACCTGACGATCGAAGACGTGCCCGACGAGCTGTGCCGCACTTTCCGCACGATCCCCGCCGAGCGGCGCCGGCACGTGGTGAGCCGGCTTGTCGCGTGTTTGGAGAACGAAGTGCGCGCGGTACCCACTGTGGGAATCGAGCGCGACATCGAGCGGCTTCGTGAGCGTCGCGAGCGCTACACACTGAAGCCACTGACGCCTGACCTGGTTGAACGGGCGATCGCGGAGGGGCGCACGTGATCGTCGCCGATACCAACCTGATCGCCTACATGCTGGTGTCAGGTCCGTTCTCCGCCGGCGCGGAGAACGTCTTGCGAATGGATCGTGACTGGGTTGCACCGCCTTTGTGGCAGAGCGAGTTCCTCAACGTTCTCTGGCTCTCCGTGCGCCATGCGGTCATCACCCCCGAGCGGGCGGAGCAGGCGTACGCGGAAGCCGAGCGCCTGGTGCGAACGGCCGACCGCCCCGATTTCCGCGATGTGCTCCGACTCGCCCTGACGTCCGGCTGCACCGCCTACGACTGCGAGTTCGTTGCCCTCGCCAACGCCGAGCGCGTGCCGCTGGTGACTGCTGACGGCAAGGTGCTCGCCGCGTTCCCCTCTGTCGCCGTTTCCATTCACAGCTTCGCCTAGAAGCGGCTCCACGGAGGCACAGAGGCACAGAGATGAAGTCGTCTCTGTGCCTCTGTGCCTCTGTGTGAGATCAGCCTCGTGGCAGCGCGCGCGCCGGCTTGAAGCCTGCCTCGTCCGGGGGGATGGCGAAGAAGTCCAGGAACTTGTTGCGCTCCTGCTGGGCGGCGATCCAGTCGTCGAAGCCGGAGTCCGCGAGGCCGCCGGTGTTGAGCTGCTTGGTGGCGGCGCGGATGGCCAGGTCGTTGGCGTACTCGTTCTGCGGGTGGCCGGCGTGGCCCTTCACCCAGCGCCACATGATCTTGTGGCGCTGCGCGGTGCGCAGCAGCTCCTTCCACAGCTCCAGGTTCTCGATCTCGCCCGTCTTGCGCGTCCAGCCGCGGGCGGCCCAGCCGTGCACCCACTGCGTCATGCCGTCCACCAGGTAGCGGCTGTCGGTGGTGAACACCACGCGCGACGGGGACTTGAGCGCCGCCAGCGGCAGGGTGGCGCTGCGGATGGCCATGCGGTTGTTGGTCGTGTCCGGCTCGGAGACCCAGAAGTCGCGGCGGATCCAGCCGCGCGTGGGGTGGAAGAGCTCCACCAGCCCGGCGGCGCCGCCGGGGCGCGCCTTGTTCTTGAACTGGTTGCCGAGGCACGATTCGTCGGCGTAGATGTGGATCAGCGGGTCGGTGGTCGGCAAGTGCGTGTGTGCTGGGGTGGGTGAGTGGCGGGCGAAATGTACCGGCGCGGCGGCGGGGCGCCAACCGTTCTTGACAGGGCGGGGGCGGACCCTAGATTCCCGCGCATCGCATCCCTCTGCCCGCGTTGCACTTGACCGAACTTTCCGCGGAGATCCCCGTGGCCGCACCCGCTGTGCTGATGCTGGAAGATGGACGCGTCTTCACGGGCGAGTCGTATGGAGCCGCCGGGACGGCGTTCGGCGAGGTGGTGTTCAACACCTCGATGACCGGGTACCAGGAGGTCCTCACCGACCCCTCGTACACGGGCCAGCTCGTGGCGATGACCTACCCGCTGATCGGCAACTACGGCGTCAACCCGGCGGACGAGGAGTCGGCGCGGCCGCAGGTGGCGGGGTTCATCCTGCACGAGGCGCCGCCGGTGCACAGCAGTTGGCGCGCGACCGAGCCGCTCCACGACTACCTGGAGCGCAGCGGCGTGGTGGCCATCCAGGGCGTGGACACCCGGGCCCTCACCCGGCACATCCGCTCGCGCGGGGCCATGCGCGCCGCCATCGCGCCCGAGGCGGGCGACGAGCTGCTGGAGCGGATCCGCGCCCAGCCGTCCATGGCGGGGCTGGACCTGGCGGACGGCGTGTCTACCCCCGAGCGCTACACGGTGAGCCCGGCGGGCGACCGGCGCTACCGGGTGCTGGCGTACGACTTCGGGGTCAAGAGCAACTCCCTTCAGCTCCTGGCCGAGCGCGGGTGCGAGGTCACGGTGATCCCCTCGCACACGCCGGTGGAGGAGATCGTAGCGTCCGGCGCCGACGGGCTCTTCGTCTCCAACGGCCCCGGCGACCCGGAGGCCGTTCCCCACGCGCTGGACTCCATCCGCGAGCTGGGGGAGCGCGACGTGCCGGTGTTCGGGATCTGCCTGGGCCACCAGTTGATCTCCCGCGCATTTGGGGCGACAACGTACAAGCTTCTGTACGGCCACCGTGGCGGCAACCACCCGGTGCGCCGCGTGAGCGACGGGGCGGTGGAGATCACCTCGCAGAACCACGGCTTCGCCGTGCAGGGCGACGAGAGCGGGATCCCCGGCGCGCCCGGGCTGCGGGTGACCCATGTGAACCTCAACGACGGCACCGTGGAAGGCGTGGAGCACCGCGAGCAGCCCGTTTTCTCCGTGCAGTACCATCCGGAGGCGGCGCCCGGGCCCCACGACTCCGTCTATCTCTTTGACCGCTTTGTCGATGAGATGGCGCGCCGCGCGCGGGGAAGGTCGGGCGACGCTTGACGGCGCGCGGGCGGCGGATTATCCTTCGTTGGTGTAAGTAGCCGTCCCACACCCCCTTAGGCCGTCTTCGCCCCGCATCGCGCCCGCCCCGCCCCTCCGGACGCAACGCCAGAACGTTTGCAGAACCCGGTTTTGACCACCCCGCGAGGGATGGAGAGCGGAGCGTGCCCTTTGCGGCCGTCTCGTGCACGAAGCCGTATCTCGGGAGACGCCTCCGCCCCGGCGGAGCTCCGGACGACCGCTATCCCCCAGTTGCGCCGCATCGCGCATCGACCCCGGGGCACCGCCCCCGCATCAACCCCCCAGGAGGACGTGTCATGACCAAGGCGGATCTGGTTCAGAAGGTCGCCGACTCGATCGGCCCCGGTGTCACCAAGCGCGACTGCGCGGTGGTGGTGGATTCGTTCCTGAACTCCATCAAGGACGCCATGGCGGATCACCAGAACATCGAGATCCGGGGCTTCGGCACCTTCAAGGTCCGCGAGCGGAAGAGCCGCCTTGCGCGCAACCCGCGCACGGGCGACCCGGTGGAGGTGCCGCCGCGCGCCGTGCCGGTGTTCAAGCCGTCCAAGGAGCTGCGCGCGCTGGTGGAGGAGAAGCCGCTCGAGGTCTGAGACGAAGTGCGAAGTGCCCGGTGCCGAGTGCCCAGTGCCCAGTAAGGGGCGACATGCACGATGCGCTTCCTGCCCGCCCCGTGAACCGGGGCGGGCGTTTTTTTTGCGTCGTGCGAAACCGTCCCTCACCGGAGCTTTCCCGATGCCACAGCCGTTCGATTCGCGAGACGCGCGCACCCCTGGCCGGGACCGTGTGCTCGGCCCGTACGAGACCGCCTACGACGTGCGCCGCGGCTACGGCGAGCCCGCGGAGGCGCCCGCGCGCGCCGTGCGGCACGACGAGACGGAGATGTGGCGGGGGCGCGGCCGCGACGAGCGGTAGTGCGCTCCCTGGCACACCTTCTGCCCGGTCCGGCCCCCGAACCCGGACCGGAGACCGTATGCTGATTCAGGAAGTGCTGACCGAGCTGTCCCCCGCCGAGGTGATCGAGCGGGCGCGCGAGTTCTTCAACATGCGCTTCTCGCCCTACGGCGGCTTCACCGAAGACGTGGGGCCCTCCCACATCACCTTTCGCACCGAGGCCGGGGACGTGGCCGTGGGCGTGGGATCGCAGGAGGGGCGCACGCTGGTGCGCGCCTCCACTTCGCGGCTTCACCACGAGGTCTCGCAGTTCCTCATCACCATCGCGCCTCCCGAGGAGGTACGGCAGAACGTGCCGGGGCCCGGCGCGTCGGGCGCGGGGTGAACGGCGGCCTCACACAGAGGCACGGAGAACCGCATCCGCTTGGCGGGGTACGCGCTGCGTGGTTATCGTTCAGCCTTGCATCCACGCCGCGCGGAGCCCGCATGATCGTTCGCACCCTGTTCTTCGCCACCTACCGCGACCTGGCCGGCACGGACGAGCTCGCCGTGGAGCTGCCGGCCGGCGCGCGTGTAGTGGACCTGGTGAGGCGGCTGCGCTCGGGCGGCTCGCAGCTCGCCCGCCTTCCCGAAACCCCCGTCGTGGCCATCAACATGGACTACGCACCCCCCGGCGCCGAGCTGCGCGACGGGGACGAGGTCGCGTTCATTCCGCCCGTGGCGGGGGGCTGAGGTGGGGGCGAGCTATGCCGAGGTGGTCGCCGAGCCCATCGACCCGGCGCGGGTGCTGGGCGACTCGCTCTCCCCGGCGGACGGGGCGGCGCTCCTCTTCTGGGGGGTGGTGCGCGAGCAGAACGACGGGCGCGCCGTGACCCAGCTCGAGTACCACGCCTACGAGGCGATGGCCGAGCGGGAGATGCGGCGCATCGCGGACGAGGCGCGGGAGCGCTGGGCCACGGGGGACATCCGCGTGGTGCACCGCGTGGGGCTGCTGCAGGTGGGGGAGGCGAGCATCGCCATCGCCGTGGCGGCGCCGCACCGGAGCGAGGCGTACGAGGCGAGCCGCTACGTGATCGAGCAGGTGAAGCAGCGCGTGCCCGTGTGGAAGCGCGAAGGGTACGTGGACGGCGACCGCGAGTGGGTGCCGGGGTTCACGCCCGCCGTGGAGCCGCGATGACGCGCCTGGTGCAGCTCGGCGTGCCCGTGGTGGCCGAGCACGACATCCCCGCCGAGGGGCCGATGACGGACGGCTTCGGCCGGCGCATCGAGTACCTGCGCATCTCCGTCACGGACAAGTGCAACCTCCGCTGCGTGTACTGCATGCCGGAGGAGGGACTCCCCTGGCTGCGCCGCGAGCAGCTCCTGTCGTACGAGGAGATCGGCGAGGTGGTGCGGGTGATGGCCGGGCTTGGGCTGCGCCGCGTGCGCATCACGGGGGGCGAGCCGCTCGTGCGCCGCGACCTCCCCGCGCTGGTGCGCATCCTCCGCGCGGTGCCGGGGATCGACGACATCGCCCTTTCCACCAACGCCGTGCTCCTGGCCGAGCACGCGGACGAGCTGCGCGCCGCCGGGCTGCACCGCGTGAACGTCTCGCTCGACTCGCTGATCCCCGAGCGCATGGACGCGATCTCGCGGCGCGCGGGGTCGGCGCGGGCGATCATGGAGGGGATCGACGCGGCGGAGCGCGCGGGGTTCTTCCCCCTCAAGGTGAACTGCGTGGTGATGCGCGGCCGCAACGACGACGAGGTGGAGGCCTTCGCCGCCATCACCCGCGAGCGGCCCTGGCACGTGCGCTTCATCGAGGTGATGCCCACCGGCGACAACCTGGGCGTCTCGCACGACGAGTACGTCTCGTCCGACGAGATCCTGGGGCGCATCGCGCGCATCGGCGAGCTGCGGCCCGTGGCGGGGCCGCACGGCAACGGGCCGGCGAAGTACTACGCGTTCGACAGCGCGGCGGGCACGGTGGGCGTCATCAGCCCCATGAGCCACAACTACTGCGGCACCTGCAACCGCATGCGCCTGACGGCGGACGGCCAGCTTCGCCCCTGCCTCTTCGGCGACCTGCACACGGACCTGCGCGGCCCCCTGCGCGCGGGCGCACCGCTGGAGCCGCTCGTGCGCCAGACGCTGCGCATCAAGCCCGAGCGCCACTGGCTGGTGCAGGGGAGCGACGAGGGGAGCGGCGGGCTGCGGGCGCTGAGCCAGGTGGGCGGATGACACTTCGCCCTCGTAGATCCTGATGTCGTCACCGGCCCCGCAGTCGTACGGGGGCTTCACGTTAACGGGGTGGGTAGCGGTTCGATTCCGCTTGGCGGTCTCCTCACGGTGGTCTTCGGTCTGTGTCTGGTGCGGATGTTCGGCCTGATGGTTGCCAACGCGCCCAACTCAAACAAGGAGAACACCATGATCAATTCGGTTTCGCTGGTCCCCGCGATGTACGTGGCTGTTGCGGATGCTGTCTGGACCATCGGGATGGAGATCACTACCAAAGGGCTGGAGCCCCTTCTCTGAATCAGCGCCGGATCGAAAGATCCGGCTTGGGCGGGGTGGTGCTGGGCCTCACCATCCTGTGGATCATCGGCAAGGCGCAGGAGAAGGCGGAGCTCCCCATCGTCCCGCCCGCTCCCCTCATCCCCGCGGAGCCCGAGGCGCCGTCGGGCTCGTTCACCGTGCGCCCCACGCGCGGCGAAGCGCCGCTGACGGTGCGCTTCGACGGCTCGGGCTCCACGGCGGACGGGGAGATCGTCTCGTTCGGCTGGGACTTCGGCGACGGGGACGGGCGCGACACCGGAGCACGCCCCACCACGCGGCACACCTACCGCGGTCCGGGCCGCTACCGCGCGACGCTCACGGTGACGGACGGCCACGGGGCCACCGACAGCGCCACGCGCACCATCACCGTCGCCGAGCGCGCCGCGCTCCCCGCCCCGGCGGGGGTGACCGCCACGCCCGACGAAGACGGGGTGGAGGTGGAGTGGGAGGCGGTGGAGGGGGCCGCGTCGTATACCGTGCACTGGCGCCGCACGGACGCCGCGGAGCCGGCCGGCGAGATCGAGCACGCGGAGCCACCCCTCCTCCACCGGGCTGCGGAGGCCGGGGTGGCGTACCAGTACGCGGTGGCGGCGGTGGGCGCGGGCGGGGAAGGGACCCTCTCGGCGTGGGTGGAGGCCGTGCGGCCGCTCCCCAACACGGTGCCCCGCGCCGCCTTCACCGTCACCCCCTCGGGCGACGACCCGCTCGCCGCGAGCTTCGATGCCTCCACGTCCGAGGACGCGGACGGGCGCATCGTGGAGTATGCCTGGAGCTTTGGAGATGGCGGGGATGCCCGCGGCATGCGTGCCGAGCACGCGTACGCGGCCACCGGACGCTACACCGTAACGCTGGCCGTGACCGACGACCGCGGCGCCACCGCGCGCACGCGGCGGAGCGTGAGCGTGGCCGCGCGGCCCGTGCTCCCCGCGCCGGACGGCGTGCGCGCCACCGCCGGGCGCGGCGCGGTGACGGTGGCGTGGAGCGCGGTGCCGGGCGCGGACTCGTACACCCTCCGGCGCGCCGTGGGCGCCGACCCGCTCCCCGAGGGCGCCGCGCGGATCGCGGGTGCCGCTTCGCCGTACGTGGACGCGGGGCTGGAGCCGGGCGTGGCGGTGTGGTACTGGGTGGCGGCGGTGGACACGCGCGGCGAGGGGGCGCTCTCCGCCCGCGCCGGTGCCGTGCCGGTGGCGGGGAACCGTGCGCCGGTGGCGCTCTTCACGTACGCGGAGGGGGTGAGCGGGGTGGTGGCCTTCGACGGGTCCGCCTCGCACGATCCGGACGGAGACGTGCCCCCCTGCGCGTGGAGCTTCGGCGACGGGGCGGCGGCGCAGGGCGCGCGGGTGGAGCATCGCTACGCGGAGCCTGGCGCCTACACGGTGGTGCTCACCGTCACGGACGTGGAGGGCGCGACCAGCTCCGCGCAGCAGACGGTGCGCCCGCTTCCGCCGGGCGCGCTCCCCCCCGATCCCGCCGCCGTGGCGCCCGCGGTGGACCCGGCGGTGGCGAGCGACATCGCGGACGACACCTCCTTCCTCTACTCCGGCCCCTCGCCCGTGCAGACGGGGGTGGTGCCCGGGACGATCGACCGCCGCCGCGCCGCCGTGCTCCGCGGACGGGTGCTGGGGCCGGGCGGCGAGCCGGCGGGCGCGGTGCGGGTGAGCATCGCGGGGCGGCCGGAGTACGGCGCCACCCTCACCCGCGCGGACGGGCTGTTCGACCTCGCGCTCAACGGAGGGGGCGAGATGGTGGTGGAGTACCGGCGCGACGGGCTCCTCCCGGCGCAGCGGCACGCGTTCGTGCCGTGGCGCGAGTTCACCTGGGTTCCGGACGTGGTGCTCATGCCGCGCGACGGCGCCGCGAGCCGCGTGCTCTCCGGGGCCGCGGGGGGGCAGGTGGCCCGCGGCAGCCGGGTGGAAGACGCGGACGGCGCGCGGCAGGCCACTCTCTTCTTTCCGGGCGGCGTGGGAGCCACCGCGCTGCGGGCCGACGGCACGCGCACGCCGCTGGCGGAGCTGACGGTACGCGCCACCGAGTACACGGTGGGGCCGGCCGGGCCGGCCACGCTCCCGGGCGAGCTTCCCCCCACCAGCGGGTACACGTACGCGGTGGAGCTCTCGGTGGACGAGGCGGAGGGAGCTTCGGCGGTGGAGTTCGACCGCCCGGTGGTGCACTACGTGGAGAACTTCCTCGGCTTTCCCGTGGGGGGGATCGTCCCCTCCGGGTACTACGACGCGGCGCAGGGGGCCTGGGTGCCCGCCGCGAACGGGCGGGTGGTGGCGGTGCTGGGGGAGCGCGGCGGGGTGGCGGAGCTGGACGTGGACGGGAGCGGGAAGGCCGCGCGCGCCGAGGCGCTGGCGGAGCTGGGGGTGACCGGCGACGAGCTGCGCCACCTTGCCGCCACCTACCGGCCGGGGCAGAGCCTCTGGCGCGTTCCGCTGGCCCACCTCACCCCGTGGGACTTCAACTGGCCGTTCGGGCCCCCGCCCGACGCGCGGAAGCCCTCGCTTCCCCCCGCGCTCGGCGACAATCCGGAGCCCAGGCCCAGCACGCGGTGCGGGTCGGTGATCGAGGTGGAGAACCAGGCGCTCGGCGAGGGGGTGGAGGTGGAGGGCACGTCGTTTTCCCTCCACTACCACAGTGCCCGGGTGCCGGGGCGCCGCGCCGCCTACACGCTGGAGATCCCCCTGCCGGGGGCGGACGCGCCCCGCAGCCTGCGCCGCGTGGAGGTGGAGGTGCAGGTGGCGGGGCAGCGGCACGCCTGGAGCTACGCGGACGAGCGCCCCCCCGTGCACGCCTTCACGTGGGACGGCAGGGACGCGTACGGGCGCGCGCTGCAGGGGAGCCACGTGGTGCGCGTGCGCATCGGCTACGCGTACGGCGCCGTGTACCAGGAGCCGGCCCAGCGGGAGCAGAGCTTCGCCCAGTTCTCGGGCGTTTCGCTGGAGCGCGCGGCGCGCCAGGACATCGTGATGTGGGTGGATTCCACCGCGAGGCTGGGCGGGTGGGACTCGCGCGGCGCCGGGCTGGGGGGGTGGAGCCTGGACGTGCACCACACCTTCGATCCCGGGGCGCGCACCCTGTACCAGGGCGACGGCACCTTTCGCACGAGCCGGGACCTGGCCACCGTCATCAGCACCGTGGCCGGCACCGGCGAGCCCGGCTTCGGCGGCGACGGAGGCCCCGCGACCGGCGCCCTCCTCTCCCGCCCCACCGGGGCCGCCGTCGCCCCGGACGGCACCCTCTACATCGCGGACACGGAGAACCACCGCGTGCGGCGCGTGGCGCGGGACGGGACGATCACCACACTCGCCGGCACGGGGGAGGAGGGCTTCGGCGGCGACGGCGGGCCCGCCGCGCGCGCCCTGCTCTCCTCGCCGGACGACCTGGGGCTGGCTCCCGACGGGAGCGTCTACATCTCGGACCAGGGGAACCACCGCGTCCGCCGCGTGGCGCCGGACGGGACGATCGCCACCGTGGCCGGCACCGGGGAGGCGGGCTTCGGCGGCGACGGCGGGGCGGCCACCCGCTCGCTCCTGGAGGGGATCACCGCGGTGGTGGTGCAGGCGGACGGCACCTGGTACCTGTCCGAGCTGGTGAACATGAGGATCCGCAAGGTCACGCCGGACGGGATCATCACCACCGTGGCGGGCAGCGGCGCCGCGGGGAGCGCGGGCGACGGCGGCCGCGCGGTGGACGCGGAGCTCAACGAGCCGGTGGACGTGGCGCTCTTCCCGGACGGCAGCTTCCTGATCGCGGACAACGCGAACCACCGCATCCGGCGCGTGGCGCCGGACGGGATCATCACCACCGTGGTGGGAACGGGGGACCCCGGCGACGGGGGCGACGGCGGGCCCGCGGCGCAGGCGCAGCTCAACGAGCCCGTGGACGTGGTGGCCGCGCCGGACGGGAGCTGGTACATCGCCGACGCGGGAAACCACCGCATCCGGCGTGTGGCGCCGGACGGCACCATCGCCACGGTGGCCGGCACCGGCGAGCCCGGGTACGAAGGCGACGGAGGCCCCGCGCGCGAGGCACGGCTCCGCAACCCTTCGGAGATCAGCGTGGCGGGCGACGGCACGCTGTACGTGGCCGACGCGGACAACCACTGCATCCGGCGCATCTCCCCGGCGCTCGCCGGCGTGTCTCTCCACGAGATCGTGGTGCCGTCCGGCGGCGGGGGCGAGCTTTTCGTGTTCGATGCGTCCGGCCGGCACCTCCGCACGGTGGACGCCCTCACCGGCATCGTCCGCTGGCGGTTCGCGTACGATGAAGGGGGGCGGCTTGCCTCGGCGACCGACGTGGAGGGCGGCGTCACGCGCGTGGAGCGCGACCGCGCGGGAGCCCCCGCGGCGCTCGTGGCCCCCGGCGGCGAGCGCACGGAGCTCGCGGTGGGAGCCGACGGGTACCTCGCGCGCGTGGGCTACCCGGGCGGCGAGGCGGTCGCGCTGCGCTACCACGCGGGAGGGCTGCTCGCGGAGCTCACGGACCTGCGGGGCTTCATCCACCGCTACCAATACGACGCGCTGGGGCGCCTCTCGCGCGACGAGGGCACGGAGGGCGGGTGGACGGAGCTGCACCGCACCGCGCTGGAAGGCGGGTACAAGGTGGCCGCGCTCACGGCCACGGAGCGGGTGGCGGGGCACGAGGTGTACACGCTTCCGCAGGGGGGGAGCCGGCGCGTGACGATCTGCTGCGGGAACGGGCGGACGGTGGAGGAGACGGCCCCGGACGGCACCGTGCGCGTCACGCATCCGGACGGCCTCGTGCAAACGCTACGCACCGGGCCCGATCCCCGCTTCGGCACCGACGTTTCCGTGCCGCGCGAGGCCACCGTCGCCACGCCGGCCGGACGGGCGCTGACGGCGCGCATGACGCGCGACGTGGAGATGGGCGACCCCCGCGACCCGCTCACCCTGCGCACGCTCACGGACCGGGTGGAGGTGAACGGGCGCGAGTACCTGGAGGTGTACGACGCGGAGGCCCGCACCGTCACCGCCTCCACCCCCGAGGGGCGCGTGCGGATGCTGCGCTTCGACGAGCGCGGAAGGCTGCTGGAGGAGAGGAGCGCGGAGGAGCATCCCACCACCTACGCCTACGAGGAGGGTGGGAGCGTGGTGCGCGCCACGCGCGGCGAGCGGGTGTCGGTGCAGCGGTTCGACGCGGCCCGCCGCCTGGAGAGCGTGGAGGACCCGCTGGGGAGAGCCGGCCGGCTGGAGTACGAGGGCGGGCGGCTCTCGGGGCAGCACCTCCCGGGCGGGGAGCGCGTGGCCTACTCGTTCGACGCGCACGGCAACCTCACCTCGCTGACGCCGCCGGAGCGCCCGGCGCACCGGCTGGCGTACGACGGCGCGGACCAGCTCGTGTCGTACCTTCCCCCGGAGGTGGAGGGCGCGGCGGAGACCCGCTATTCGTACGATCCCGACGGGCTCCTGGCCCGCGTGGCCCGGCCGGACGGCACGGCCGTGGAGCTGGGCTACGACGGCGCGGGCCGCCTGGCCTCCGTCATCACCCCGCGCGGGCGCGTGGAGATGAGCTACGCGCCGGACTCGCCGCACCTGGTGGCGCTCGCCTGGCCCGGCGGCTCGCTCGCCATGGAGTACGACGGCCCCTTTCCGGTGCGCATGGCGTGGGAGGGAGAGGTGAGCGGCACGGTGGAGGTGGGGTACGACGACGAGCTGCGCGTGGGCTCCATCGCCGCGGGCCGCGGGGATGCGTGGGAGCTTGGCTACGATGGCGACGGCCTGCTGGTGCGCTGCGGCCCGCTGGAGCTGGCGCGCGACCCCGCCGACGGGCGGGTGGTGGGAACGACGCTGGGCGGCGTGGAGACCAGGCACGCCTCCGACGCGTACGGCGAGCCCACCGCGTGGGAGGCGGATGCCGGCGGCACCCCCCTCTTCCGCGCCCGCTACCGCCACGACGCGGCGGGGCGGCTGGTGGAGCGCGCCGAGAGCACGGGCGGCCCGGAGGTGGTGTGGAGCTACCGCTACCACCCCTCCGGCGCGCTGGCCGAGGTGCTGCGCGACGGGGCGCCCGAGGCGCGGTACGAGTACGACCCCGCGGGCAACCGGGTGCTGGCCGCCACCCCCGCCGGAGAGGTGCGCGCCAGCTACGACGCGCGCGACCGGCTCCTGGCGCACGGCGGGGTGGAGTATGCATACTCGCGGGCGGGCGACCTGGTGTCCGCGGGCGGCATGCGCCTGCGCTACGGAGCCATGGGAGAGCTGGAAGAGGTGGTGCTCGAAGGCGGGCGCCGCATCGAGTACCTGGTGGACGGCCTCAACCGCAGGATCGGCAAGCGCGTGGACGGCGTGCTGGCGTGGGGGATGCTCTACGGCGCCCCCTTCCGCCCGGTGGCGATGGTGGACGCGCGCGGCGAGACGACGGCCCGCTTCGGCTACGGGATGCGCGGCGCGGCGCCCGACGTGATGGAGCGGGGCGACGTGATCTACCGGCTGGTGAAGGACTACCTGGGGAGCGTGCGGCTGGTGGTGGACGCCGCCACCGGCGAGGTGGCGCAGCGGCTGGACTACGACGCGTTCGGGCGCGTCGTCGTCGACACCCGCCCTGGCTTCCAGCCCTTTGGCTTCGCGGGAGGGGTGTACGACCCGGACACGGGGCTGGTCCGCTTCGGCGCGCGGGACTACGACCCGGCGGCGGGGCGGTGGACCACGCCCGATCCGCTCCTCTTCGGCGGGGGCGACTTCAACCTCTACCGCTACGTCGTCAACGACCCCGTCAACCTGGTGGACCCGCTGGGGCTGGCCCACTCCGGCCCTCCCGCCAAGTACCGCGAGCTGTGCACGAGCCTGTTGGAGACGATCCGCAACATCCAGAAGCAGATCGTGAAGCGCCGGCGCGAGCTGGAGGCTGACAAGCTCAAGCTCCCGGGCAAGTGTAAGGGAGACAAGGCTCACCCCAAACGCAGCCGGCGCGGACACGAGCGCATCATCAACGAGCTCAAGCGCGAGCTGGAGAGCTCCAAGAGCGAGTACCTGGCCAAGTGCGGCAGCGGGCCGCCCAAGGCGCCGGCCACCGACCCGGCCAGCGACCCGGTCTCCGACATCTTCGACTGGGAGTACTGGGAGGAGTTCACCGGGCTCACCGGCATCGCGCTCTACACGTTCGTCCTGGTCTACGTGGGGTCGCGCCTGTATCCCCCCCGCAACCTGCTCCCCATCTGATGCGCGGAGAGAGCCTGTCGCGCCGAGTGGCCCGCGCGGTGGCCGCGGCGGACGAGGATGCACTGCGGGAGTGCGCGGGGGAGGCAAGGCTGCGCCTCCTCCGCCGCGCGCCGGTTCCCGACCCCGTGTTCCGGTGCCTCGCCGGGCTGCTCGCGCGCGACGAATTCCGCCGCGTCCCCGCCGGGTCGTGGTACCTGGTGGACGCGCTCCGCGGCGCGTGGGAGAGGCTCTCGCCCGGGCAGCGCGGGCACCTCCTGGCCGCCGCGGAGGAAGCGTACCCGCACTTCAGCGACTGGATGTCGTGTTTCGTGGTGAGCGAGCTTTTCGGCGAGACGGCGCCCGCCGGGGCGGCGCTCCCCGCGCTCCTGCGGCTTGCAGCGACCCCCGCGGAGGTCCCCCGCTCCCTGGTGCCGCACGGGCTTGAGCACCTCGCCGCGCGCGATGGCGGCGACACGGGTCGGCGCGCCCTGGACGCGCTCGTCGCCATGGAAGAGGACGCCTCCCAGGAGGTGAGGAGCGAGGTGGACGAGTCGCTGTCGCGCCTGGCGGGGCGCGTTCCGCTCCCGGCGCGGAGCTGGCACCGGCTCGCGCTGAGCTACGACCTTCCCACGCCCCCGCTGATCCGCTGACCGCGCCCGGCATGGAACCGGCATGGCCCCGCCCAGGACCGCATCTCACACCGTGGCACCGAGACACAGAGAGACGATGAAGCTTCTTTTCACCGCGGCGGTGCTGGGCACCGTGGCGCTTCCGCTGCAGGCGCAGACGCGCTCGGTGGAGTACGAGGTGGCCTTTCCCAACGCGGAGCAGCACCAGGCGCGCGTCACCGCCACCTTTCGCGGCGTGCCGCGCGGGCAGCCGCTGCAGATCCGCATGAGCCGCTCGTCGCCCGGGCGGTACGCGCTCCACAACTTCGCCAAGAACGTGTACGACGTGGAGGCGGTGGATGGGCAGGGCCGCCGGCTGGCGCTGGCGCGTCCGGACGCGCACGGCTGGAACGCGGCGGGCCATGACGGCACCGTGCGCGTGAGCTACACCGTGTGGGGCGACCGGGTGGATGGCACCTACGCGGCCATCGACCGCACGCACGCGCACCTCAACGTCCCGGCCACCTTCGCCTTCGCGCGCGGGATGGAGAACGTGCCGCTGCGGCTCGCCGTGCGCGCGCGGCCCGGGTGGCGCGTGGCCACGCAGCTCCGCCCCACGGCCGACTCCACCGTGTTCACCGCGCCGAGCTGGCAGTACTTCGCGGACTCGCCGGTGGAGGTTGGGCCGGTCACCTTCCGCGAATGGCGGGTGAGCGGGGGAGGGAAGAGCGGCACCATCCGCCTTGCCGTCCACCACCTGGGCGGCGAGGCGCAGGTGGACAGCTTCGCGGCGATGGTGCGCGGAGTGGTGGACGAGGAGATCGGCGTGTGGGGCGAGCCGGCGGCGTACGACTTCGGCACCTACACCTTCCTGGCCGACTACCTGCCCTGGGCGGCGGGCGACGGGATGGAGCACCGCAACTCCACCGTGGTGACGAGCCGGGGCTCACTGGCCACGCGCGCCGACCGCCTGCGCGTGCTGGGGACCGTGGCGCACGAGTTCTTCCACTCCTGGAACGTGGAGCGCCTTCGCCCGCGCGCGCTGGAGCCGTTCGACCTGGAGCGGGAGAACGTATCGCCCGAGCTCTGGTTCGCGGAGGGCGTGACGAGCTACTACGACGCGCTGGTGACGCGCCGCGCCGGCTACATGAGCGACGAGGAGTACGCGGACGCGCTCACCGGGCCCATCAACACGGTGATCACGGCCCCGGGCCGCCGCCACGCGTCCGCAACCGAGATGAGCGCGCAGGCGCCGTTCTCGGACGCCGCGGTGTCCATCGACCCGACGAACCGGCAGAACACCTTCATCTCGTACTACACCTGGGGCGAAGCGCTGGGCGCCGCGCTGGACCTGACGCTGCGCACCCGCTTCAACGTCACGCTGGACGATTACATGCGCGCCCTGTGGACGCGCTTCGGCCGGGAGCAGACGGCCGCGCTGGCCCCCGCGCGTCCCTACACGCTGGCGGACCTGCGCGCCACGCTGGGCCAGGTGACGCGCGACACCGCGTTCGCCAACGACTTCTTTGCCCGCTACGTGGAGGGCCGTGAGGCCGCCGACTACGAGCGCCTCCTGGCCTCCGCCGGCTTCCTGCTGCAGCGCACGGCGCCGGGCACCGCGTACCTGGGCGCCGCGCTGGCGGACGACAGCACCGGCGTGCTCGTGAACAGCGTGCTCGAAACCGGCTCGCTCTACCCGGCCGGGATCACCGGCGGCGACCGCATCCACTCGCTGGACGGCGAGGCGGTCACTTCCGCCGCGGCGCTCGGCACCGCCATCGGAGGCCGCCGCCCCGGCGAGGTGGTGCGGATGGACGTCACCACGCGCGCCGGACGCCTGACCGTGCCCGTCACCCTGCGCGAGCGGACGGACGTGCGCGTGGTCACCTTTGAGAGCACGGGTCGTCCGCTGACCGACGCACAGCGTGCCTTCCGGCAGCGCTGGCTGGCGAGCCGCGCGGCGCGGTAAACGGTCGTCAGCGGGAAGAGCGCGGGGGCACGGGGAGATTTTCCCTGTGCCCCCGTGCCGCTGCGTTGCGGGCGAATAAATTCGCTGCAACAACCACACGAAGTCCCCCTGCGGGGACTACACACCTCCGGCTGATGCTGGAAGTCCAGTCCGCGGAGGCGGACTTCGTGCTGTTGTTGCCGCGAGTTCACTCGCCAGGCCGCGGTGCCGCCTGCGCGGACTGATCTCGACGACGAGCCGAAACCTTGTAGTCCCCGCAGGGGGACTTCGTGTAGTCGTTGCAGCGGTTTCAACCCAATGCCACTCGGTTAAGCAGAGCGTGGTGGTTTCCGTGGGAACTTGCTCTGCCTTCGTTTGACCTGGCGCGGGTAGCGGCGCTCAGAGCGGCGCGGCGGCAGAATGAAGTACTGCAACTCCTGACGCAGCCGTACTAAGTGGCGCGGGATCGCTCCGGGACTCGCGACTGCACACCAGAGCCACTCATCGCGAATCAGGTGGAGAGCGGCGGTGAAGCTGATCCGTGTAGGGGCCACCTGCGCCTCGTTCGCGACCTGCTCCATCTCCAGGCGCACCAGGTTGTAGGCGAGCAGCAAACCCCAGATCTCCTGTGCCACACCGGATGGGCTCTGACTGCGCAAGCTTTCTTCCTGGAGGAGCACATGGGTCTTGATCTCGTCGTAGCCGAGTTCGATCTCCCAGCGCTCGTGATAGAGTCCGACCAGCTCGGCGCCCGGGTAGCGGCTCTCCTCCAGGAGGGAGGTGAGCAGGATCTGTGGCTCGGCCCCCGGCATCTGGTAAGCGATGGCCCGTGCCTCGATGCTGCGCGGGAGCCGCGGGTCCCTGCGCCGGGCGGGCGCGCTGATCCGCAGACACACGCGTGCCTGGCCCGGACCGAGTTCTTCGAGCACCTCCCAACGCATCTTCTTGCGGGCGCGCACCAGCCAGTGGCGGCTCGGCTGATCGCGGCGCACCCCTTCCAGCAGGGCGGCCGAGACGAAGTTGCGGTCCAGCACCAGCAGCGACTCGGGGGGGAGCTGCGCAAAGAGATCGGTCGCGTACTCGCGTTCGTCGGTACCGCAGGGGCCAAAGCGTACGTCCTGAATCAGGTGCGAGCGCAGGCTCATCAGCGCGACGAGGCGCACCAGCGGGTACGCGCCCTCGCCGCGGCGGCCAGAGAGGGTACCGAAGTGCGCGCGATTGGCCGGGCTGTCCGGGACGCGCAGACAGGTCCCATCCAGCGCGTGCAGGGAGAGCCCGCGCCAGCGATGACGCCCCGCACTCGGCCCCGCCCAGCGTGCGGCCGTATGGCGGAAGAGCCAGGCCAGCGGCTCCTTGCCCAAGCGTTGGCGGGCCTCGGTGATCGAGCTGGAGGCAGCCGTCACTCCGCGCCGGCCAGGCAGGGCGAGATCGAGCGCGGCGGCTACCTCGCAGATAGAGCGATCGCGGTAGAGCGCCATGCCCAGCACGAGCCAGAGAACCTGCTCCGCGGGCAGACGCCGTTTGCGCACCGACGCCGTACCAGTGGCGTGCAGCGCAGCATCGATCCACTCTGGATCAATCGCTTCGCGGATCTGCCGGAACGAGCCGGGGTGCGCATCCCGCGAGAGCTCCGCTAGAGCAGAGGAGAAGAGCATGTACCCTCACCTGTGGAAGGGGCCTTGTTGCTCTACTCTGCATCGGCTCTCGCCATCTGACTAGCCCTTAACCGAGTGGCATTGGGTTTCAACCGCCCGGCATCGCCGCACTCACCATCCCTTGCAGCTCCTGACTGGGTCCGAGCCCATGATCGACGTAGCACTGTACGAGCCCGAGATCCCGGGCAACGCCGGCGCCATCGCGCGCACCTGCGGGGCCACCGGGGCGCCGCTGCACCTGATCGGCAGGCTGGGTTTTTCGTTCACGCATCCCAAGGCCAAGCGCGCGCTGATGGACTACTGGCAGCACGTGGAGTATCACGTGCACGTGGCGTGGGCGGACTTCGCGGAGCGCGTGGAGGGGCGGCGGGTGTGGATGTTCACCACGAAGGCGGAGCGGGAGCTGTGGGACGCGGAGTTCGCCCCCGGCGACGTGCTCCTCTTCGGGCCGGAGTCGCGCGGGCTGCCGGACGACGTGCTCGCTACCTCGCCGCACCACGTCCGCATCCCCATGCGGCCGGAGACGCGGAGCCTCAACCTGTCCACGGCCGCGGGAGTGGGGCTGTACGAGGCGCTGCGGCAGTTGAGGGCGCGCTGACGGTCACGGCGAGAGGAGGCCCAGCTCCAGGGCGAGCCGCACGTACTCGGAGCGCTCCCTGAAGCCCGTCTTCTCGTTGATGCGGCGGCGGTAGGTGTCCACCGTCTTGGCGCTGATGAAGAGGCGCTCGCCGATCTGCGAGGGCGTGTGCCCCTCGGCGGTGAGCTGGAGCACCTCGCGCTCCCGCTCGCTGAGCGAATCGTACAGCGCGCGCGACGCGTCTGGCGTGCCGCGGCGAGCCCAGCCGGAGGCGAGCACCTGCGCCGCGGCCGGGCGCACGAACACCTGGCCCGCGGCCACGCTGCGCAGCGCCTGGAGCAGCTCCTGGCTGGCGGCGCTCTTGACCATGTACCCCGTGGCGCCGGCTTCCAGCAGGGGGATCAGGTAGTCTTCCTCGTCGTGCATGGTCAGCACGAGCACGCGCGCATCCGGCCAGCGCCGCACCAGCTCGCGCGTGAGCGCCATCCCGTCGATCCCCTCCATGGACAGGTCCACCACCCCCACGTCCGGCCGCAGCGTCTCCCACAGGCGCAGTGCCGTCTCGCCGTTGCCCGCCTCGCCCACCACCTCCACTCCCGGGTCGGTGGCCAGCAGCGCCCGCAGCCCGATCCTCACCACCAGGTGGTCGTCCACCAGCAGCACGCGGATGGCGCTCACGACGGCACCCCGTCCAGCGGGATCTCGCCGCGCACGCGCGTTCCCGCGCCCGGTCTGCTCTCCAGGGCCAGCGTCCCTCCCACCAGCGTCGCCCTCTCCCTCATCACAAACAACCCCATTCCGGAACGGTCGGTCATCGCGGCGGGCACGTCGAAGCCCACGCCGTCGTCGGTCACCTCCAGCTTCACGCGGCCGCCGCCGGCGCGCAGCGAGAGCTGGATGGTGGAGGCGCGCGAGTGCCGCACGGCGTTGCGCAGCGCCTCCTGCGCCACCCTGTACACCACAGACGCCACCGCGGGCGGCACCGGCACGTCCACACTGGAGCTCACGTGGAGCGCGGCGCCCGTCTGCTCGCGCGTGCGGCGCACCAGGAACTCCAGCGCGGCCACCAGCCCCAGGTCGTCCAGCACGCGCGGGTGGACGTTGTGCGACAGGGTGCGCACCTCGGCGAGCGCCTCCGCCACCATCTCGTGCATCACCCGCATGCGGTCGTGAACCACGGCGGCGGCGGGGTCGCGCAGGGTGGCGGTCACCATGTAGTCCAGCGCGCTCAGCGACTGCGCGGTGGAGTCGTGCAGCTCGCGCGCGATGTGGGCGCGCTCTTCGTCGCCGGCGCTGATCACCTGGGCGGCCAGCTTACGCATGCGCCGCCGGTCCGCCGTCACGCCGTCCAGCAGCGCGTTGAGGGTATGGCCGATGCGCGCGATGTTGCGGTCGTTGAGCGGGGTGGCGGGCACGCGCGCGTCCAGGTCGCCCTGCGCGACGCGTGCCGCCGTCGTCTCAAGGAGCTTCAGTGGCCGGAGTGCCCACACCACGAGCGCCGCGTTCAGCAGCAGGGTCACGATGAGCGCTCCCACGGTGACCTCCGCGGCGTTGCGCGGCGGGGTGCGCTGCATCACCAGGAAGGCGCACACGTTGATCACCAGGTCCGCCGTGATCAGCTTCTGGAGGAGCGGGACCCCGCGCAGGCGGCTGTGCCACGAAGGTTCGGGTTGCGTCATGGGGTGGAAGATACGGAAAAAGACGGGGTCACACAGAGGCACGGAGGCACAGAGAGGAGTTCTCTCCGTGCCTCCGTGCCTCTGTGTGATCCAATTACGCCAGCGCGCCGGCCTCGGCCACTTCCAGCTCGCGGAGCACGCCGTCCGCGATGTCGTACACCAGGCCGTGGATGCGCAGCGTTTCGCCGCGCGCCCAGGCGCCGCGCACCACCGGCAGGCGGCTGAGCGAGGCGACCTGCTCCTGCACGTTCAGCGAGACGAGGCGGCGGTAGCGGGCGTCCTCGTCCTCGATGGCCTCCAGCTCGTCCGCGTGGAGGCGGCATACCGTGCGAACGTGCTCAAGCCACGCGTCCACCGCGGGATACGGGGTCTCGCCCATGGCGGCGCGCACGCCGCCGCAGCCCTCGTGGCCGCACACGATGATGTCGCTCACCTTCAGCACCTCCACCGCGTACTGGATCACGGCCAGCAGGTTGTGGTCCGTGGGCACCACCAGGTTGGCGATGTTGCGGTGGACGAACATTTCGCCCGCGTCCGTCTGCGTCACCACGTTGGCGGGCACGCGCGCGTCCGAGCACCCGATCCACAGGTAGTGCGGCTCGTGCCGCGAAGCGAGCTGCCGGAAGAAGTCCGGGTCGGCGGCGTTGCGCTCGTCCACCCAACCGCGGTTGCGCTCGAGGAGATTGGCCAGAGTCATCTTGGTTCTCGTGTGGTTAGTGGGAAAGCGCGCCGGCGGGCGCGCCGGGCACGCCGATCAGGCGCACCTTGATGTCGCGGTCGCGCGCCGTCTGGCCGAACTCGTGGAGCATCTCGGTGACGTCCGGGTCCAGCCGGCGGCTGGAGGTGGCATCCACCGTCACCTCGCTCCCCTGCGGCAGGGAGTGGAGCACGGCATGGATGCGCGCCTTGTTCAGAAAGGTGACGTGCTCCGCCAGCGCCAGCCGCGCGCGGCCGCCCTGCGCGTGGAAGTGCACGCCGCCCTGGTACGTCTGGTGGAGGAGGAAGCCGATCGCCACGGCCATCCCGATGCCGATCCCCACCAGCAGGTCGGTGGCCAGGATCGCCACGATGGTGGCGGCGAAGGGGACGAAGTACGACGGCCCCAGGCGCGCGGCCTCCCGCATCAGCGCCGGCCGCGCGAGCTTGTAGCCGGTGTAGAGGAGGATGGCGGCAAGCGTGGCGAGCGGGATCAGGTTGAGCACCGAGCCCAGCGTGCCCACCGCCACGGCCAGGAAGACGCCGTGGATGAGCGCGGCGCGCCAGGTGCGCCCGCCGGCCTCCACGTTGGCCGAGCTGCGCACGATGACGCCCGTCATCGGCAGCCCGCCCACCAGCCCGCACAGCGCGTTGCCCACGCCCTGCGCCACCAGCTCGCGGTCCGCGGACGAGCGGCGGCGCAGCGGGTCCATCTTGTCCGTGGCCTCCAGGCTGAGCAGCGTCTCCAGGCTCGCCACCAGCGCCAGGGTGACGGCCACGGTGTACACGGCCGGGTTGGCGAGCGCCGACCAGTCCGGCGTGGCGAAGACGGAGCTCCACCCCGCCGCGCCGCCCATCTCCGGCAGCCTCACCATGGCCTCCTGCGGCAGCGCCCACGCGGGAACGAAGAGCAGGAAGGCGAGGTTGGCGGCCACGCCGAGCATCACCATGGCCAGGGGGCCGGCGACGATCTTCTTGACCGCGCGCAGCGGGCGCGTGTCCCAGGCGGCCAGCAGCACCAGCGAGAGCGCGGCCAGGAAGGCGGCGCCGGGCTTGACCGCGGCGAGCGCGTCGGTGATGGGCGCGAACATCCCGCCGGAAGAGGGCGCCTTCTGCACCAGCCCCGCGCCCAGGGCGTAGGGGAGCTGCTTGAGGATGAGCGTGAGGCCGATGGCGGCCAGCATCCCCTTGATGACCGAGGAGGGGAAGAAGTGCCCCACCTTGCCCGCGCGCACCACGCCGAACGCGGCCTGCAGCACGCCGGCCAGCACCAGCGCGGCCAGGAAGGAGGTCCACGAGCCAAGCTGCGCAATGGCGGCGAGGACGATGGCGGTGAGCCCGGCGGCGGGGCCGCTCACCATGAGCTGCGAGCCGCTCAGCCGCGACACCACGATCCCGCCCACCACGCCGGTGATGATCCCCGACATCAGCGGCGCGCCGGAGGCGAGGGCGATGCCCAGGCAGAGCGGGAGGGCGACCAGGAACACCACCAGCCCGGCGCCCAGGTCGCTGCGCCAGGTGGCGGCGAGGCTCAGGTCGCCGTTGGAGGGGAGGGGAGCCGCTCCGGCGGCGGCCGGCGGTCGGGTAGCTTCGGACATCTGCACCTGGTGTTTCGGGTCCAACATGGTCCGGGAAGGCCCGGACTCGGCCCGTCAACGATAGGCAAGGACCTCCGCGCGCGCTGTCGGACGGGGGCGGAAATCGCGTCAGATGAGGTCGTACACGCACGTACGGCGGGGAGGGCGGCGTATCCGTGAACAAACGTTGTGCAGACGTGTACGGATCACCGGGCGCGCGGCGGGTGAAACACGGGTGCCGCGGGGTGTTTTTCCAAGTTGACACGTGATGCGGGCGCGTCTATGTTGCCCCGGCTTCCCGGCAGGGCCGCGGAGCCACGATAACCAGCATCCATAGCTTGGGGATACATGGACAAGATCACGGTGGTCGGAGCGGGGAACGTCGGCGCGACGGCGGCGCAGCGCGTGGCCGAGAAGGAGCTGGCGCGCCAGGTGGTCCTGATCGACATCGCCGAAGGCATCCCGCAGGGGAAGGGGCTGGACCAGTTCCAGTCCGCGCCCATCGAGGGCTTCGACTCGCGCATCATCGGCACCAACGGCTACGAAGAGTCGGCCGGGTCGGGGATCTACATCGTCACCGCCGGCATCGCCCGCAAGCCGGGGATGAGCCGCGACGACCTGCTGAACACCAACGCCGGGATCGTGCGCCAGGTGTGCGAGAACATCGCCCGCGTGTCGCCGGACGCCATCATCATCATGGTGAGCAACCCGCTGGACGTGATGTGCTACGTGGCCATGAAGGCCAGCGGCTTCCCGCGCGAGCGGGTGATCGGGATGGCGGGTGTGCTGGACACGGCGCGCTACCGCGCCTTCCTGGCCGAGGCGCTCGACGTGTCGGTGGAAGACATCCAGGCGATGGTGCTGGGCGGCCACGGCGACACGATGGTGCCGCTGGTCTCCTACACCTCGGTGAGCGGCATCCCCGTGACGCAGTTGATGACCAAGGACAAGCTGGACGCCATCGTGGACCGCACCCGCAACGGCGGCGCGGAGATCGTGAAGTTCCTCAAGACGGGCTCCGCGTACTACGCCCCCTCGGCGGGCGCGGTGCAGATGGCCGAGGCCATCGTCAAGGACAAGAAGCGCATCCTCCCCTGCGCCGCGTGGCTGCAGGGCGAGTACGGGATGAACGACCTCTTCCTGGGCGTGCCCGTGAAGCTGGGCCGCAACGGGATGGAGGGGATCATCGAGGTGGAGCTTACCGACGAGGAGCGCGCCGCGCTGGAAAGAAGCCGGCCGTACGCGGCCCTGGAGCGCTGGCGCGTGGTCTGACGGCGCCCCGCGACGCGCCGCGCCCCCCGGGGCGCGGCGCGGCGCCCGGCAGGGGTGCGATCACCGAGATACCCGACATGGCGACCCGCATCGAGAACCGCGCCGGCAGCGTGCGCAACGTCCGCAACCGAGCCCGCCTCACCGAGTGCGCTCCGCTACAAGGGCGCGAGGGGATGTGGACCTGGATGCTCCACCGGGTGACGGGGCTGGGCATCCTCTCGTTCCTCCTCATCCACGTCTCCGACACCGCGCTGGTGATCTACTGGCCGGACTTCTACAACGAGTCGCTGGACATCTACCGCCACCCGGTGTTCCGGCTGGGCGAGCTGGCCATCTTCTTCTCGGTGCTCTACCACGCCCTCAACGGGCTGCGCATCATCATCCAGGACTTCTGGCCCCACGCCATGCGCCACCAGCGCAAGCTGGGGCTGGCCGCGCTGGGCCTGAGCGTGCTGCTGATCCTCCCCGTCGCGTGGATCATGATGGCCCCCCTCTTCGGCCTGGCCGAAGAGCCGGGCGTGGAGCGCCACGAGCGGCGCATGCGGAGCGCGGCGTCAACGCCCAGGGCCGCACCCCGGCCCGCGCCACCGAGGCGACACCGGGTGGGCTGGACATCCCCATGGAGACGCGCTGATGAGCGGCCACGAAGCGATGTACCAGTCGGCCGTGCGCGGCGCCCCCCGGCGCGGCGGCGGCTACCAGCGTCCCGCGGGGTCGCGCGAGCAACTTCGAGCTGTACTCGTGGGTCTTCATGCGCGTGTCCGGGCTCATCCTCATCTTCCTGTCGCTCTACCACCTGGTGTGGTGGAACCTGGTGGTGGGCGTGGAGCACCTGGACGCGGACATGGTGCGGAGCGCTGGACCAACCCGTTCAACCGGCTCTACAACGTGGCGCTCTGCGTCTTCGCCATGCTCCACGGGCTCAACGGCCTTCGCTACAGCATCGAAGACTACGTGCGCAAGCCGGGGCGGCAGGTGGCGGTGAAGGCGGTCGCCTACACGCTCCTCCTCTCGGTGATGGCGTGGGGCGTGTTCGCCCTCCTTACCTTCGACTCCGACGATCGCAGGCGCCGATGATCCATACCCATACGTACGACGCGCTGGTGGTGGGCGGCGGCGGGGCGGGGCTGATGACGGCCATCTACCTGAGCCGCGAGCCCGGCCTGCGCACCGCGGTCATCTCCAAGCTTTACCCCACCCGCTCGCACACCGGCGCCGCGCAGGGCGGCATCTGCGCCGCGCTCGCCAACCTGGAAGAGGACCACCCGGAGTGGCACGCGTTCGACACCGTGAAGGGGTCGGACTACCTGGGCGACCAGGACGCCATCGAGGTGATGTGCGAGGAAGCGGTTCCGGTGATCATCGAGCTGGAGCACATGGGGCTCCCGTTCAGCCGCACGCCGGACGGCAAGATCGCCCAGCGCCCCTTTGGCGGGCACACGCACCACTTCGGGCAGGGCCCGGTGCGCCGGAGCTGCTACGCGGCGGACCGCACGGGGCACATGATCCTGCAGACGCTCTACCAGAACTGCATCAAGAACGGGTCGATTTCTTCGACGAGTTCCAGGTGGTGGATCTGGTGATGGCGGACGACGGACGCTGCGGCGGCGTGGTGGCGTACGAGGTGGCCACGGGTGACCTGCACGTCTTCCACTCCAAGGCGGTGGAGTTCGCCACCGGCGGCTTCGGGCGCGTGTGGTCCATCACCTCCAACGCGCACGCGAACACGGGCGACGGGGTGGCGATCGCGCTACCGCCGCGGCATCGCGCTGGAGGACATGGAGTTCTACCAGTTCCACCCCACCGGCATCTACCGCCTGGGCATCCTCATCACCGAGGGCGTGCGCGGCGAGGGCGGGATCCTGCGCAACGACCTGGGCGAGCGCTTCATGGAGCGCTACGCGCCCACCATGAAGGACCTGGCATCGCGCGACGTGGTGGCCCGCGCCATCAGCAAGGAGATCCGCGAGGGGCGGGGGATCAACGGCAAGAAGTACGTCTACCTGGACGCCACGCACCTGGGCGCCGAGGTCATCGAGAGCAAGCTGCCGGACATCGCCGACTTCTGCCGCACCTATCTGGGCGTGGACCCGGTGAAGGAGCCGATGCCCATCCAGCCCACGGCCCACTACGCCATGGGCGGCATCCCCACCGACATCGACTGCCGCGTGCTGGACGCGGCGGGCAACGTGATCCCCGGCCTCTACGCGGCCGGCGAGGTGGCCTGCGTCTCCGTGCACGGCGCCAACCGGCTGGGTACCAACTCGCTGCTTGACCTGGTGGTGTTCGGGCGGCGCGGGGGGATGGCCATGGCCGAGTTCTGCAAGACGGCCGACCTGCCGCCCCTGCCCGCCGACCCCACGGCGTTCGATCGAGGAGCAGTTCCGCCGCCTCTTGGTCACGTGCAGAAGGGCGAGCCGGCGGCCCAGCTCCGCGAGGAGATGCAGGACGTGATGCAGGACGACGTCGGCATCTACCGCACGGGCGAGGGGATGGCGGCCGCGCTGGAAGGTGCGCGAGCTGCAGGCAGCGCTACAAGAACGTGCTGGTGGGGACAAGGGGAAGCACTTCAACACGGACCTGCTGGAGGCGTGGGAGCTCGGCAACCTGCTGGACCTGGCCGAGGTGACCACCGTCGCCGCGCTCAACCGCACCGAGAGCCGCGGCGCCCACATGCGCGAGGACTACCAGAACCGCAACGACGCAGGAGTGGCTCAAGCACACGCATGGTGCGCCGCGGCGACGACGGCACGCTCATCGACATCACCTACAAGCCGGTGGTGATCAAGCAGTTCCAGCCGAAGGAGAGGGTCTACTGATCATGAAGGCTGAAACGAAGGCCAGGGCGGCGCCAAGCGCGACTCCACCACCGCGGACCCGAGCTCCGCGGGCGTGGTCGCCTCGCACGAGCGGGCGCCCGCGCAGAAGCCGGTTCCGGGCCCCAACGCCGGCGGCGGGCTGAAGCCGGTGACGCTGCGCATCTTTCGCTTCAACCCGGAGACGGACGCGAAGCCCACGTACCTGCGAGTACACGGTGCAGGCGGACCCCACGGACCGCGTGCTGGACGCGCTGAACGCCGATCAAGTGGTACCAGGACGGCACGCTCACCTACCGCCGCACCTGCGCCCACGGCATCTGCGGGTCGGATGCCATGCGCATCAACGGCGTCAACCGGCTTGCCTGCAAGGTGCTGATCCAGGACGTGGGCGATCGGCTGACCATCGAGCCGCTGATGGGCTTCCGGGTCAACAAGGACCTGGTGGTGGACATGGAGCCGTTCTTTGCGCAGTACCGCTCCGTGCTCCCGTACTTCATCAACGACGGGCGCACCACCGAGGCCGCGAGCGTCTGCAGTCCATCGACGACCGCGAGAAGCTTCGACGACACCACCAAGTGCATCCTGTGCGCGGCGTGCACCACCAGTTGCCCGTCTTCTGGGCCGACGAGAACTTCGTGGGCCCCGCGGCCATCGTGAACGCCCACCGCTTCATCTTCGACTCGCGCGACTAGGCGGCGGGTGAGCGGCTGGAGCATCCTCAACGACCGCGAGGGCGTCTGGCGCTGCCGCACCATCTTCAACTGCACCGAAGCCTGCCCCCGCGAGATCCGCATCACCAAGGCCATCGGCGAGGTGAAGAAGGCGATTCTGTACGGTACGGCTAGGGTCTAGAACAGCAGGCTCACACAGAGACACAGAGGCACAGAGATGAACTTATCTCTGTGCCTCTGTGTCTCTGTGTGAGCCTATTTCTGGTAGAAGCCGGGCGGGATGGTGCCCATCTTCATGAAGCGCTCGTGGAACTCCTTGAGCGACTCGCCGCCTCGCGCCTCGCGCATGGAGATGATGGCGTTCTTGCCCAGGTTGTAGGTGATGGCCTGGGTGGGCCACTTGCTGTAGCGGTAGATGGCGCGCTGGGCGCCGTCGCACACGGCCTTGGCCGTGGGATCGGAGGAGGCGCAGGCGTTGGGGTAGAAGTTGACGTTGGCGGTGAAGTAGTCCACCGCCTGGCCAAAGGTCATGCGGCCGGTGTGCATCCCCACGTCCACCACGATGCGCACGGCGCGCAGCAACTGGCCCTGCAGCTCGTACATGTACTCGCCGGCCGTGTAGAAGCCGTAGGGGCGATCCGCGGCCGGCTCGGACATCAGCTCCTCGGAGTACAGGCCCCACCCCTCGGTCGCCATCGAGTCCTGCCACATGGAGGCTGAGTCCTCCACCGAGCCCGGCGTGAGCCAGCGCACGTTGGAGATCCCCTGCGAGTTCTGCGTGAGGAACTTGAAGTGCCAGTCGTGCCCCGGGAAGCCCTCGTGGATGGCCGTGTCCGCCACGGAGGCGCGGTTGTTGAGCTTGAGCGCGGCCGGGTCGTTGCCCGTGGGCGTGAGGTAGAAGCGGCCCACGCCGGACTTCTTGAAGGGCGGGGCGGGGTAGTACGCCGCGTCGATGGTGCTGCGCAGCACGGGCGGCGTGGGGTGCACGTCCAGCCGGTAGTCGGCCGGGATGTCGAAGAGGCCCCGCTCGCGGCCGTACTGCACGGCACGCTTCCCCGCGTCCACGTACCACTGCAGCAGCTCGTCGTCGTTGCGCGGCGCGTCGCCGGCCAGGTGGTCCATCACGGCCCGTACGCCCGCGTTCTTCTCGTCGGCGGTGCCGAAGGGGAGGGTGAGTCTGGCCTCGCGCGCCACCGTCTGCGCGACCTCGTAGATCTTGCCCTGGTAGAGGGCGACCTGCTCCTTGCCGTAATCGAAGAGCTGCTGGGCCGTGCGCGTGTCGCGCAGGTTGTTCCTCACGCGCCACATGTACTCGCGCTCGCCCACGGCGAAGCGGTCCGTCTTCGTGGCGGTGTCGTACGTGCGGCCGAGGAAGGCCGCGAAGCCCTCGTACCCGCTCGCGGCGCCCTCCGCGGCCCGCCGCAGGCGCGCCAGGGTGGCGGCGGCGAAGGGGCGGCTCCCCAGGTACTTGGTGGCGAGCGCCGGCAGCGTGGCGCGGAAGTACTCCGCGTTGGAGCGGCTCCCGCCCAGGCCGTCGCGCTCCACCATGCGCCAGTCGGGGAGGTTGCCCGCGGCCTTCCCCGCGCGGAGGTTGCCCTGCGCGGCGGCCAGGTAGGCGGGCACGGCCTGCAGTCGCGCGACCACGAGGTCCCACTCGGCGGCGGTGCCCAGCAGGCCGCCGCCCGCGTCCGTCATCTGCTGGATCTGCCAGTCCACGCCCCGGAAGGGCTCGGCCACGTAGGTGTCCACCGAGCGCTCGTGATGGCGGATCTCCTCCAGTTGGCGCAGGATGAAGGCGAGCTGCGCCCCCATCACCGCGTGGTCGATGCGCTCCGCCTCGGAAAGCGCGCCCGGGCGGATCTCCTGGTGCGCGCGCAGCGTGTCGCGGTAGAAGGCGCGCTCCGCGGCGAGGGCGGCCGGGCGGTAGTCGCGCAGCCGGCCGTTCACCGCGCGCAGGGTGGGGGAGTACGCGTCGCCGCCCAGGTAGGTGGCGGTCACCGGGTTCAGCGCCAGCACGCGCACGAAGTAGCGGTCCCTGAGCGCGGCGAACGCCGTCTGCGCCCCCGCCGGACGCGGGAGCGCGGGGAGGATGCCGAAGGCGAGCGCGGCCTGCGTGCCGCTCCGCACGAACGAGCGTCGGTCCAAAGTGCCTCCTGGGTGGTTACGCAGACAGAGACACGGAGAATAAGCAGTTCTCCGTGTCTCTGTGCCTCTGTGTGAGGTCTGTTCTTCAGGACGCCTGGTGCGCCCGTCCGGACTGTACCAGCCGCTGCCGCGCGGTGTTCCCGGGGACGGCGATGTGCGTGGCCGGGTCGTACTCCTTGCCCACGGCGGGGCTCCCCTGCGGGATCCAGAGCTGCGTCACCGTGTGGCTGTAGCCCTGCGGGATGTAGCGCACGTAGTAGCCGTCCGGGTGCATGCTCCAGCGGCCGCTCGGCACGGCGCGGCTCCCCTCGCCCATGGGCGCCATTCCGGCGAGGACGGCGGCTGCCTCGAGCTGCTGGAACGAGGTGCCCGGCGTGGTGAGCATCTGGCGGAGCTGCGCCTCGGCCTGGAACACCTGGCGCACCAGCGGCGGCACGCGGCTCATGGCCGCCTCCAGCGCGGGGCCGGGCACCATGTCCAGCGCCGTACGGTTGAGCGAGGCGAGCTGCCGCGGGGTGAGCAGGCGGGCGGCGGTGGCTTTGTGCTCGGCGCTCAGGTCCTCGAACTTGGCGCGGGCGATGATGGCCCACAGCAGCGTCTGCACGTCGCGCTGGTGGATCTGGGGGTGGTTCACCGAGTTGCGCAGGATGGTGGTGACCGCGTCCTCGGCCGGGCCCCTGGTGGGCGCGTACAGGTACCCGTCGCCGCCGCCGGGCCCGTGCGTGCCGGCCTTGAGGCAGTAGCTCTGGGTGTGCATCTCGTAGTATCCCGGCTGCATCACGAAGCCGCCGTTGGGCGTGCGCTGAAGCTGCAGCATCGACCGCTTGGACTCGCGCGGCGTGAAGTTGTCGAGCGAGTCCACCGCCCAGCGCGCGTCCGGCAGGCTGGTGGTGATGGGGTGGTCGCCGCGGAGCACCGCGTCCACGTTGAGGCGGCTGGCCGCGCGGCCCAGGGTGCGCCCCAGCCCGCCGATCTGGGCCGAAGCGGCGTCGGCGGCCGTGGCGGTAAGCACCAGCGCGAGCGCGGCGGGCGCGAAGCGTCGAAGGATCGAGGGCATGTTCAGCTCCGTGCGGATAGGTGGAAGGAGGGGAGCCGTCCGTCCGTGCTCCCCACCCGGCATTCTAAGCTCAAGAATGCGATGGGTACAGCATTCCGTCTGCGGGTCAACTGACCCATGACGCCGCACGGATTCACCGGGGCGCCGGGGTCTCCGCCGCCCTGGCCTCCAGCCGCTCGCACGAGGCGGTGAGGTGCTCCTTGATGGTGCCCGTGGCCTGCGCGGCCTGCGTGCGGCACAGGGAGATCTGGTCCGCCATCGTCTCCACGTGCGGCTCCGGCTTCGGCACGTTGCCCATCACGGCGCGCGTCATGGAATCCGCGTGGCGCGCCTGCGCCGCCATCGCCGCGGTGGACTCGGCGGGGGTCAGTGTGGGCTGCGGCGCTTCCATCATCACCTCCTGCTCCGTGTCCACGGCGGGCGGTGCGGCTTCCGGCGCGGGCTCGTCTCCCGAGCAGGCGAGGGCGCCGAGGAGTAGAACGAGGGTGGAGCTCCTGCGAATCGCGGTCATTTGGGCGTAGGAAAGGGAAACAATTGACTCACACAGAGACACGGAGACACAGAGAGGGGTTTCTCTGTGCCTCCGTGTCTCTGTGTGAGGCCTGGCAGTCAGCGCCCGATCAGCGCTTCCAGCCGCGCCAGACGTGCTTCGAGCTGCGCGTTGCGGGCGCGCAGCGACTCGATCTCGGCCTGCTGGCGCGTGGTGCGCTCGTCCAGCGCCTTGACGCCCGCAAAGTTGACGCCGTCGATGTCCAGGTGGCCGATGGCGAGCGGCTCGGCCCCGAGCCGGAACTCGCGCCAGAAGTCTTCGGCGAAGGGGCCCAGGTGGCGCGACGTGCGGCCCTCGTCGATGTAGTTCCAGCTGTTGACCGGGATGCGGCGCATGCGGGCGAGGATGTCGTTGCCGTCCACCTCGCCGAAGTTCTCCTTGAGCGTCTTGCTGGACGCGCAGGTGATGGAGGCGCCGCCCGCCGCGATGTTGCAGCCGTTGGTCATGGTGGCGTTGCTGCGGAAGCGGAACCCGCCGGGCGCGCGCACGGCGAACTCCCCGTCCGTCGCCGCGCGCATCGAGTCGGTGGTCATGGTGTTGGTGGTGGCGCTGAAGATGATGGCGCCGGGGTGCCCGAACGTGGAGGCGCGGTGGCCGAAGGCCATGGAGTTATGCGCGTTGGCGGTGCTGTTGTAGCCGAACGCCATCGCCGCGTCGCCATTGGAGGTGTTGTTGAACCCAATCGCCACGCCCCAGATGTCGTAGACGTCGTTGTTCTGCCCGATCGCCGCCGACCATTCGGCGACCGTGGGGGTCGTGTAGATGCGGTTGCCGCCGCCGAACGCCACCGAGCCCTGGGCCGACCCCAGGATCTGGTTGTTGAAACCCATGCTGAACGAGTAGATCGCCTGGGCGATGTTCAGCGCCCCGCCGGCCCACGAGTAGTACCCGATGTTGCCCTCGTCGAACTGGCCGTTGAGATCCGCGTAGCCTGCCCGGAACGCCGTCTTCTGCGGGTGCCACATCATCCGCCACCCGGCGCCGCTCGCCGGGATGATGCCGATGCCGATCTCGCCCAGCGCCACGAAGCCGCCCGCGCTGTCCACGCGGAACCGGTCGCCGGCGGGGTTGCCGGAGCGGAGCTGCAGGAGGATGTCCGATTGCGCCGCCGCCGGAGTGGCCGCCGCGGCGAGCGCCGCCAGCGCGATGAAGGTCCTGGAAGTACGCTTCATGATCGTCCGCGGGTGGGGGGTGGAGCCGCGGCGGGGGCCGCCGCGGCAGGATGGGGCCCTACGAGGGACGGACGCGGATGCGGTGGCGCTCGTTCCGGAGCCTGCCGCCCTGCACCACGATGCGGCCGCCCGTCACGTTCACGTTGCCGGTGATGGAGTACGTCCCCAGCACCCGCATGTTGCGCACGTCGAAGTTGGACAGCCCGCCACCGATGGTGCTTCCCGGAGGGCCCGCCAGCAGCAGCCGTCCGTTGCCCGGCAGCGTCCCGTTGTTGCCCAGCGACACCGAGCCGTTCACCGTCAGGTCGAAGCTGCCCAGGTTCACGAACGGCTGCACCGTGGACCCGTCCGTCATGGTGAGCCCCGCGATGGTCTTGTTCTGCACCAGCGTGGGATAGTTGGGCCGGTCGCCGGGGACGATCACCGAGTCCTGCACGCCGGTGGTCATGTTCTCCACCCAGTCGCCGTTCGTCTCCCAGATCGTGTTCACGTTCCCCGTCCAGGTGCGTGTCATCCCCCACACCGTCATCGCCGCCTGGCTCATGAGCCGCCGGCCGCGGGCGTACAGCATCGAGTTGCCGTACGTGATGTAGGTGGGCACGCTCACCACCGCGCCCGCCGCCAGTCCGCCCGACGCGGGCATGGTGGCCGTGCCGTCGGTGGAGGTGAGCGTCACCGTGTCCGGCGTGAGCGTCGCCAGGTTGCCGTAGCGGTCCATGCTGCGCAGCGTCACCGTGTACGGCATGCCGTAGTGGGCATTCTCCGCCGTGCCCGCCGTGAAGTTGGCGCCGCAGGCATCCAGCGTTTCACCGGAGCGGTAGATGCCCAGGCGCGAGTAGCCGGCGGGCGCCGTGATGAAGGTGACGGGCGAGGCCGAGCTCCCCGCCGTGCGCACCGTGCAGATGGTGCGCTGGCCCGGGTAGTCCGCCACGAAGGGCGACTGCGCGGGGCTGCCCGGGAGCACCGTGACCGTGGTGGCGCCCAGTGCCGCGGCGCGCTCCTTCAGCCTCCGCACGCCGGCCGTGTCCTGGCTTTCCTCGATGCTCTCCGTCATCCGCGTCTCCGTGTCCTGGATGGCCAGGAACTGCGCCACCACCGAGAACACGTCCGTGGTGCTCGCCGACTGCAGCGGGAGGCGGAAGGTGAGCGTCACCACGCCCGCGTAGTCGTTCGGGCCGGTCATCGCCGGGAGCGTGCGGCTGCTGGGCGTGCTGGGGTTCCTCACCACGAAGCCGTAGGGGAAGATCCCCGTGACCCCCGCCGGCAGGGGGACTGCGGCCACTTCGGCCTCGGTGAAGACCTGCAGGGCGTCGGGGTACAGGCTGCGCATCAGGCCGTCCTCGCCCAGCGCCACGGCTCCCGTGGGGACGATCTTGGGGGCGACGGTCGCCGGCACGTCCGTGGCGTCGAAGCGCTTCACCAGCGAGTAGGGCGTACCCGGCACGGTGACGCTGCGCATCACCGGCACCAGGGTGAGGTTGGTGAGCGGGGCGCCGGTGCCGTTGCGCACGCGGTAGGTGAAGGAGATGTAGCGCTGGCCGTTCTGGTTGCGCGCGCCGTCGATGAACGACGAGGCGGAGATCTGCTCGATGGCGACGCCCGACCCGGCCACGCTGAGCCCCCGGCGCGTGCCGTCCGGCGCGATGTGGACCGCGCTGGCGGTGCTGCTGGGCGAGGGGCCGCCGATGCCCGTCATGCTGACCTCGTACACGCCCACGGGCACCGGGGCGGGCGACGGGCCGGGGCCGGGCTGCACGGGCGCCGTGGGCGCGTCTTCGCAGGCGGCGAGCGCGGCCAGGAGGGCTATGATGGGAATGGAGCGGAGGTAGGACATGGTGACCTGCGGGTGCGGAGGGGGTGACGCCGGAGCTGCAAGGAGGGGCGGTCCCCGGCGCGTACCGCGCCGGGGACCGGTCACACGCCAGGCGGTGGCGGTTAGAGCGGGCCGCCGCCGCTGATGGTTTCCATGGTGAGCGAGTCGAGCGTGCCGACTTCCTCTACCACGGGCGTGACGAACGGCTCCCTCGCCACAACGGCGGCGGGGGGAGTCTGCTCCTGCGTGAACGGTGTCTGGGGCATGATCGGCTCGGGTGCGAGAGGGGCGATGCGACTGCTCCAAAGAGCAACATAAATGCATACCGCGTGCCCGCTGTCAAGCACTTTTCCGTAATTGCTACAAGGTGCTACATCAGGGCACGATAGGGGCGCGGGCGAATACTGGCGCCAGGAGCGCGCCGAGCCGCTCGCGGTCCGCGAGCGTGTCGCGCCCCAGCCGCAGGCGGTACGCCGGGAGACGCGCCACCCTGGCGAGGAGCGCGAGCAGCGCCGCCGCCGCCGGCGGGTCGGCCATCAGCCACGGCGAGTGGCTCACCAGGCCCGCCAGCGCGTCCGCCGCGCTCGCCGGCTCCACGCGCGACGGCTGGTCCGCATCGATGCGCGGAAAGATCAACCCCGCCAGCGGCGCCTCCACCCGGCGCCGCCCGGGGCCGAAGCGGGCGGGGTCGGCGGGGGAGCGCACGCCGAGCGAGGTGCCCGCGTCGTAGCCGTGGTCCAGCGTGAAGCGGCGCGGCCAGCCCACGGCGCGGAGCTCCGCGTCCACCACGATCTGGTCGTCGGACAGGTAGTCGAGCCCGGTGCGGATCAGGTTGGCGCAGGTAGTGGTCTTGCCGCTGCGCGTCTTGCCGGCCAGGAGCCAGGCGCCTCCGCCGGGCGCGATCACGGCCGCCCCGTGCACCAGTGCGCGGTGCTGGCGGCCCAGGAGGAGCGCAGCCGAGAACATCAGCGCCTCGTTCACCCCGATCTGCCCGTCTTCAGTCTCCTCCGCCCCGGCGCGCACCCCGATGCGGGCGCGCAGGGTGGCCAGGTCCAGCGTTCCCCCCACCAGGTCGCCCGCGATCACGGCCGCGTCCCCCTCAACCCACCCGTTGACCCGCGTGGCCCGCAGGTGTGGGGGACCGGCGGGGCGCGCGGGAAGGTCGCCCTCCCCCAGCTCGATCACGGCGCGCGGCTGCGCTTCGGTGACCGGGGCGAGGGGGTAGATCCACGCCTCCGCGGCGGCCCTCAGCTCCGGCCGCAGCCGCAGGCCCAGCGAGCCGTCGCCCAGGAGGTCGTGCGCGCCCGCGGCGGGGTGGAGGAGGGACATCGATCGCGGGGCGCGTGTGGACGAGAAATGGGCGCGCGAATGTACCCGGGGATCCGCCGCGTTGCAACCGCGGTGCGGGAGGAGCGGCGACGCTCGGCACGCGCCACCGCCTGCATCAATTCGCGATGGAAGGCGGACGGCGTGAACACGCGACCGCGAGCCGGGTACGGGGGCGCAACCGTTCACCCGTTCCGCCTGCGATGCTCACCGAGCCACTCGATCCATCCGTCTCCGCCGACCCGCTGGACGCCGCGCGCGAGGTCCTCCGGCGCCACTGGGGGTACCCCGACTTCCGCCCGGGGCAGGACCAGGCCGTGCGCAACGTGCTGAGCGGGGGCGATTCCCTCACCATCATGCCCACGGGCGGGGGAAAGAGCCTCTGCTACCAGGTGCCCGCGATGATGCTGCCGGGGCTCACGGTGGTGGTGTCGCCCCTCATCTCGCTGATGAAGGACCAGGTGGACTCGCTGGCGGCGGCGGGGCTCCCGGCCACCTTTGTGAACTCGTCCCTGTCCCCGGACGAGATGGCGATGCGGATGCTGGCGGCGGAGACGGGGCAGGTGAAGCTGCTGTACGTGGCGCCCGAGCGCTTCGACGGGGAGCGCTTCATCCGCCGGCTGGCGGCGCTGAACGTGTCGCTGCTGGCCATCGACGAGGCGCACTGCGTGAGCGAGTGGGGGCACGACTTCCGCCCCTCGTACCTGCGCCTGGGCGAGGTGCGCCGGCAGCTCGGCGACCCGCCCATCGCCGCCCTCACGGCCACCGCCACCGAGGAGGTGCGCCGCGACATCGTGCGCCAGCTCGACCTGCGCGAGGCGGCCACGCTGGTCACCGGGTTCGACCGGCGCAACCTGGTGTGGCACGTGCTGCGGGCCAAGAACGACTCGGAAAAGGACCGCCTCCTCCTCAAGCTGCTGCGCGGGCGCGAGGGCTCGTCCATCGTGTACGCCTCCACGCGCAAGAACGTGGACGCGCTCACGGCGCTGCTGCGCGGCACGGGGATCGACGCCGTGGGCTACCACGCCGGCCTGCCGGACCTGGAGCGGAAGCGCATCCAGGAGCGCTTCATGAGCGGCGCGGCGCCCGCCGTGGTGGCCACGAACGCCTTCGGGATGGGGATCGACAAGCGCGACGTGCGCATCGTCGTCCACTACAACATGCCCGGCAACCTGGAGGCGTACTACCAGGAGGCCGGCCGCGCCGGGCGCGACGGCGGCCCCTCGGACTGCGTGCTCCTCCACGCGTACGCGGACCGCTTCACCCACGAGTTCTTCATCGAGACGGCCAACCCGCCGCGCCGCGCCGTGGAGGCCGTCTTCGAGGCTGTGCGCCGCGCCGCCGACGCGTCGGGCGTGTGCTCCATCTCCGTGGCGGAGCTGGGGCGCACCGTGGCGGGCGTAAAGGGCGACCGCATGGCCGCCTCCGCGCTGCGCGTGCTGGAGCAGTACGGGCTGGTCCGCCCACTGGGGCCCGCGGGGTCGGGGGTGCGCGTGCGCCTGGTGGCGCGCCCCGAGCGCATCTCGCGCGACCTGGCCGGGCGCGACGCGGAGCTCGGCCTGCTGCGCACGCTGTGGCGGCGGGGCGGGGGAGAGGCGGCGTACCGCGGCGTGGAGCTGGAGTGGGGGATGCTGGGCATCCCCGGCGGGCGCCCCGAGGCGGCGCGCCTGCTGGAGTCGCTCCAGCAGGAGGGCTTCCTGGAGTGGGGCCAGGCCGGCGGCGACGGCATCTGGGTGCTCGACCGCACCACGCCCATCCACCGCCTCCCGGTCGACTGGCGCGGGCTGGACGCCAAGCGCGAGCGCGACCTGGGCAAGCTCCAGAAGGTGCAGGCGTACGGGTACACGGAGGAGTGCCGGCGCGGCTTCGTGCTCCGCTACTTCGGCGACCCCGCCGCGATGCGCGAGTGCGGCGCGTGCGACAACTGCCTGCGCGCGGACGGCCGCCCCGCCGTGGCCGGCGCAGGCTCCGCCGACGCGGTGGACCTGGGCGGCGCCTCCACCGGCCGCGGCCCCACCCGCTCCGCCCGCCGCGGCGACCTGCTGGAGCGCCTGCGCGACCTGCGCAGCGAGCTCTCGCGCCGCCACGACGTCCCCAAGTTCATGGTCTTCAGCGAGGACGTGCTCAAGGCGCTCTCGGACCACGCCCCCACCACGCCCGAGGAGGTGCTGCGCGTTCCCGGCGTCACTCCCGCGCTGCTGGAGCGCTGGGGCGCGCCGCTGATGGAGCTGCTCGCCACCTTCGCCACGTCCAACGGGGGCCGCCGCACCGTCGCCCGCCGCTCGGCCCGCGAGGAATCCCCCCGCCGCCCCACCCCGGAGCCGGCGCCCCCCACGGCGGAGGAGGCGGAGGTGTACGGCCGCCTGAAGACGCTGCGCTCCCGGCTCGCAAAGGAGGCCAACCTCCCCTCGTACTGCGTCTTCCCGGACAAGACGCTGATCGAGCTGGCCCGCCGCCGCCCCGCCAGCGACGCGGAGCTGCTCGCCGTGCCCGGCGTGGGCCCGGCGAAGCTGGAGAAGTACGGGGCGGCGTTCCTGGACGCACTGCGGGAAGAATGACTCACACAGAGGCACGGAGGCACAGAGAGAGCTCCCTCCTCTGTGTCTCCGTGTCTCTGTGTGATAAACTCCGTCAACGTTGACGGAACGCTTCCGCGGCAGCATTGTACCGAACAAATGGCGAAAGACAGGGCGATCTTCCAGGACGAGAAGGGGCGGGGGTGGCTGGTGGAGATTCTCTACGGCCACCCGGCGCCCACCGAGCGCGGGATCTTTGGGGCACGCTTCCAGTGCCCGGAGGACCCCGGGGAGCCCGTGCGCGTGGGGTTCGTGGAGATGGAGGCCGTGGAGAACGATGACGAGGACCTGCTGATGGAAGCACTGGCCGAGGCCGAGCCCGCGCGCGAAGTGGGCGGATGAAGCAGCAGCGCTCCGCCGTGGAGCTGTTCCTGGACCCCGCCGCCGCCGAGCTGGTGCGGCGGGAGATCGCGCGCGCCCGTGGCAACGAGGTGTGCTTCGTGGCGCGCGTGGGGGAGGACGGGGCCGTCACGGAGCCGCGCGTCATCGCCCGCGGCGGGCCCAGCTCCGTGCTGGCGCTGGTGAAGGCGCCCGAGCCGGGCGGCCTCCTCATCCACAACCACCCTTCCGGCGTGCTGGAGCCCTCCGAGGCGGACTTCCAGGTGGCGGCGCGGGTGTGGGAGCTGGGGCTGGGCTCGGCCATCGTGGACAACGACGCGGCCGAGCTGTACGTGATCGTGGAGCCCCCGGCGTCGCAGGAGACCGACCCGCTGGACCTGGACGCGCTGGACCGCGACCTGGGCCCCGGCGGCGCGCTCGCGAGCCGCCACCCGCGCTACGAAGACCGCCCGCAGCAGCGGGCCCTCGCGCGCATGATCGGCTCGCTCTACAACGAGGGCGGCGTGGGGATCGCAGAGGCGGGGACGGGGACGGGGAAGTCCGTGGCGTACCTCCTTCCCGCCATCCGCTGGGCGGTGCTCAACGGGGAGCGGACGGTGGTGTCCACCAACACCATCAACCTGCAGGAGCAGCTCGTCGAGAAGGACCTGCCGATGCTGCGGCGCGCGCTGGGCGTGCCCTTCCGCTTCTCGCTGGTGAAGGGGCGGCGCAACTACGTCTCGGTGCGGCGAGCGCTGCTGGCGAAGGAAAACGCGGCGGTTCTCTTCGACACGGAGAAGCAGGCGGAGCTGGCCGGGATCGTGGCCTGGCTGGGGAAGACCAGCGACGGCTCCCTCTCCGACCTCTCGTTCCGCCCCTCGGCCGAGGTGTGGGACGAGGTGTCGTCCGAGAGCGACGTGTGCCTGCGGGCCAAGTGCCCCAACTTCGAGGACTGCTTCTACCAGCGCGCCCGCCGCGAGGCATCGGCGGCGGACATCGTGGTGTCCAACCACCACCTGCTGTTCAGCGACCTGGCGGTGCGGCGCGCGCAGGGCAACTACTCCGCCCCCGCCGTGCTCCCGCACTACCGCCGGCTGGTGCTGGACGAGGCCCACAACCTGGAAGAGGCGGCCACGAGCCACCTGGGGGCGACCGTGTCCCGCCGTGGCCTGTTCCGCACGCTGCGCCGGCTGGAGCACCGCGGAAAGGGGCTACTCCCGGCCTTTTCGGGCGCGCTGGGAGCCGTGAAGAACGACCTGCTAGCCCAGGCGGCGCTGGACACCATCCAGGAGCGGCTCCTCCCCTCGCTGGAAGGGGCGCGCGAGCGGGCGGCGGCGGTCTTCTCCTTCCTCAACGACGTGTTCAACTCCGGCGAGCCGATGGCGCGCCTGGACGAAAACTTCGCCGCGCACCCGGTGTGGCCGCTGGGGCTGGACGACTCGCTCAGCGGCCTCCTGGACAACCTGCAGTCGATGCTCGCCGGGATGGAGCTGCTCCGCGAGCGCATCGCCACCGACGACGAGCTGCGGCGGCAGCTCGAGCAGCAGTTGATGGAGCTGCGCGGCGCCTCCAACCGCGTGGAGGGCGCGGCCGACGCGCTGCGCACCGCCCTGCGCCCGGGCGACGACAAGGTGAGGATGGTGCGCTGGATGGAGCGCCAGCCCGCGCGCGAGGGGCGCGAGACCAACCTGACGCTGAACGCGGCGCCGCTGGACCTATCCGGCGTGCTGCGCGAGTCCGTGTTCGCGCAGGTGCCCACGGTGATCCTCACCTCGGCCACGCTCTCCACCCAGGAGAAGGACTTCCGCTTCGTCCGCCAGCGGCTGGGCCTGTCCGACGTGTTCGAGCAGGAGCACGCGGTGTCGGAGGGCGTCTTCCCGTCTCCGTTCGACTACACGCGCCAGGCGCTCCTCGCCGTGCCCACGGACCTCCCGCTCCCCGCGGGCGACGCGGACCCGCGCCACGACGAGGCCACCGTGCGCGCGGTGCTGGAGCACGCCAAGATCTCCGATGGCGGCCTTTTCGTCCTCTTCACCTCGTACCGCGCGCTGCGCCACGTGGCGTCCGAGCTGCGCAGGCGGCGCGCGGACCTGGAATGGCCGCTCTTCGTGCACGGCGAGGGGCCGCGCAACCAGCTCGTGGAGCGCTTCGCCGTGTCCGGCCGCGGGATCCTGCTGGGCACCACCTCGTTCTGGGAGGGGGTGGACGTGCCCGGCCACGCGCTGCGCGGCCTCGTGATCCCCAAGCTCCCCTTCAAGGTGCCCAGCGAGCCCGTGACGGCCGCGCGCATCGAGGCCATCGAGCAGGCGGGGGGCAACTCGTTCATCTCGTACATGCTCCCCACCGCCGCCATCCGCCTCAAGCAGGGCTTCGGCCGGCTGATCCGCTCCACGGGCGACCACGGGGCCGTGCTGGTGCTGGACGGGCGCGTGGCGAAGAAGAGCTACGGCCGCTACTTCATCGACTCGCTCCCCCCCGCGCGGCTGGTGAAGGGCCCCTGGCGCGAGGTCAAGGACGCGATGCTGGGGTTCTACGGGGAGAGGTCGGGAGCACGGCGAGCGGGCTGAACGGCAGCCTCACACAGAGGCACAGAGACACAGAGAGACACTCCTCCGTGTTGGAACCCGCCCGCGGCATTCGGGTACCGGCGCGTTTCGCCACTCACGCCATTCACCGCGGAACATGAAGATCTCGCGCAACCGCTGGCTCGCGCTCGGCATCGCCGGGGTGGTGGCGGCGGACTGGCTTACCAAGTTCTGGGTGCAGAACCAGATGTTCTACGGGAGCGTGCGGCCGCTGGTGCGCGGGTGGGTGTGGTTCACACACCGGCGCAACCACGGCGTGTCGTTCTCCGTGCTCGCCGACTACGACTCGCCGCTGCGCACGCCGCTGCTGCTGCTGGCCGCCTGCGCCGGGGTGGCGGTGGCGATGCACATCCTGCGCACCTCGCGCGACGGGTGGGTGAAGGCGTCGGCGGGGCTGGTGGTGGCGGGGGCGCTCGGCAACCTGGGCGACCGCATGATGGACGGCGCCGTCACCGATTTCATCCTGGTGCGCTTCTTCCCATTCGTGTTCAACGTGGCGGACGTCGCCATCACGCTGGGCGCCATCGTGCTCGCCACGCGCCTGGTGCGCGAAGCCGAGGCGCCGCCGTCCGACCCGTCCACCGCAACCTGAGGCCGCATGCCCCGACTCGCCCGGCACTTCCAGGGCCTTCCGCCGTACCCGCTCGCCGACGTCCCGGGGATCAAGCGCGACCTGCTCGCCCGCGGCGTCGACGTGATCGACCTGGGCACGGGCGACGCCGACCTGGCGCCGCCGCCCGCCGCCGTGGAGGCGCTGCGCCAGGCCGTGCTCGACCCCGCCAACTCGCGCTACGCCTTCCAGCTTGGGCTGGTGGAGTTCCGCGAGGAGATCGCGCGGTGGATGCGCGGCCGGTTCGGGCTGGAGATCGACCCGATGCGCGAGCTGCTGCCGCTGATCGGCTCCAAGGAGGGGATCTTCCACCTTCCCTTCGCCTTCCTGGAGCGCGGCGACGTCACCGTGATGCCGGACCCCGGCTACCAGGCGTACCTGGGCGGCACCGTGCTCGCCGGCGGCGAGGCGCACCTGGTGCCCCTGCGCCCGGAGAACGACTTCCTGATCCCGCTGGACGAGATCCCGGCGGACGTGGTGAAGCGCACGCGCATCCTGTACCTCAACTATCCCAACAACCCCACCGCCGCCATCGCCCCGCGCGAGTACCTTGAGCGGTGCGTGGAGTTCTGCCGGGAGCACGACATCATCCTGGCGTACGACAACGCGTACTCGGAGATCGCGTACGACGGGTACGTGCCGCCCTCCATCCTGGAGATCCCCGGCGCGCGCGAGGTGGCCATCGAGTTCCACTCGCTCTCCAAGACGTACAACATGACGGGATGGCGCGCCGGGTGGGCGGTGGGCAACCCGGAGCTGATCGCGGCGCTGCAGCGGGTGAAGAGCTTCTCGGACACGGGCGTTCCCTTCTCCATCCAGCACGCCGGCGCCGCCGCGCTGCGATCGCACGCGGAGTGGGTGCCCGGGAACGTGGAGACGTTCCGAGTGCGGCGCGACGCGGCGTACGAGTGCCTGCGCGCGGCGGGGTTCGAGGTGCCGTGCCCCGCGGCGTCCATGTACATGTGGGTGCCGCTCCCGGAGGGCGTGGAGTCCGAGCCGTGGGCGCGCCGCCTCCTGCTGGAGCAGGGCGTGGCGGTGCTCCCGGGCAAGTCGCTGGGCGCCGGGGGCGAGGGATTCTTTCGCATCGCCCTCACCACCACCGAGGCGCGGCTGCGCGAGGCGGCCGGGCGCATCGCGCGCATGGTGGAGACGGCGGGGGTCTGAAAAGAGCAGGATCACACAGAGGCACGGAGGCACAGAGATGAAATTCGTCTCTGTGCCTCGCTGTTTGGGAACCGCGCGTTGTGGGGTGAGTAGAATGAAACGATGAGCCGCGCTACACTCACCCCGCCGCCCGCCCCCGCGCGCGCCCCGGAGACATCCGGGGCGCACATCCGCGTGCGGGCGCCGTTCACGCGCGGGGCGCGCGACCGGGGCGGGCGCATCACTCCGCGCGGGGTGGCGCTCTCGGTGGGGGCGCACCTGCTGCTGGCGCTGGCCGTGTGGCTCGCCCCCGTGCGCGTGCGCGAAGTTCCGCGCGAGGCCGGGCGGGCGGGGGACCCGGCGGGCGCGGTGAGCTACGTGGACATCGGCGCGTGGCCGGGTACCGACGGGGGCGGGGGAGCGCCGCAGGCGGCGTCCGCGGCTCCGTCCGCCGAGCCGGGCGCGGTCGCCACGCAGGCACCGGCGGACACGGCGACCGGGCGCGCGGCGGCTCCGCGGCTCGACAACTTCCCGCAGCGCGCTCCCGCGGGGATCCCGGCGGCGCCACGAGCGGGTGCGGCGGGGGGCGCTCCGGGGCGCGCGCCGGGCGCGCCTGCGGGCGTCCCCGGTGGCGCGGGGGGAGCTCCCCGAGCCGCGGGCGGTGGAGCGCCGGGGGCGGGGCGCAGCGGGCCCGCGGGGGGACGCTTAGGGTCGGAGCTGGGTGACGGGAGGCTGGTGGTGACACCGGAGGCGGCGCCGGAGCGGCCGATGACGGACCAGGAGCGGCTGCGGGCGCGGATCGCGGCGCGCATCGGCGCCATCAACGACAGCATCGCCGAGGAGGCCGGGCGGCAGCGGCGGGCGCGCAACTGGACGGTCAAGGACCGGAACGGGCGCGAGTGGGGGATCGCGGAAGGGGGCGCCCCCGTCGTGGCCGGGGTCAAGATCCCGGGAGTGACGCTCACGCCGCCGGTGGGGCGCAGCCGCGAGGCCGAGGTGCACGACGCGGAGGTGAAGCGCCAGACGGACGAGATCAACCGCCAGTCGGACGCGCAGGACCGCGACCGCAACATGCGGGAGCGAACACGCGCCACGCGGGAAAGGCTTGACCGCGAGCGGCGGCAGAAACGTGAAGGGGCGTCCGGCAATCCATAGCCGTGGCGCCCCTTCCCGCGTTCGCTGGAACACCTCTTGCACCCCCGGCCGCTCACAAATGGCTGGGATATCAACGTGTACGGAGGGGGAACATGCGGGAAGACGGGGCGGGCTCGAAGCGGAAAAAGGGCCGGGTGGAGGAGAGCCCGGAGGGGAGCGACAACGCGCTGATCTTCGCGCTGGGCGCCGCCACCGGCTTCGCGGTCTCGCTCTGGGTGGTCGGCCACTCGCTCCCCCAGGTGGAGGCGGGCGGGGTGCGCGGCCGCATCCGCGACGGCGCGCGCTCGGTGGCGGACCGGCTGCGGCCGGGCCGCATGCGCCGCGAGTACAGCGACCAGCGCGAGCTCACCCGCCTGGAAGACGCCGTGCTGGACGCCTACCTGCGCGACGACATCCTCTCGGAGCGCGCGATCGACGTGGGCGCCATCAGCCGCGGGATCATCGAGCTCTCGGGCTCGGTGCACAACCGCGACGAGGCGGAGCTGGCCGTGCGCAAGGCGCGCCGCGTCCCCAACGTGGAGACGGTGGTCAACCGGCTGGAAATCGAGAACGACATTGCGCGCCGCTCGGCGCGCGGAAACCAGTCCGAAGGGGGAGAGATGCCGGGAGAGTACAGCGGGAACGTGAGCGGGATGGGCCGGGCGCGCCAGACGGACAACGGCCCCGACCAGAGGGACGATTCCCAGCACATCCGGGAAACCTCGATCGAGCACTCGGACCGGCGCGAGTTCGAGGAGGAGGACCTGGCGCACTCGCACACCGTGATGAGCGCGCGCCCCTCGCCGCACCCGGAGAACCCCACCAACTTCCCGGAAGACGAGCTCGACAACCAGAGCCCGTACGGGAAGCACGCGGTGCCGCAGCCCGAACAGCCGCAGGAGCTCAACTCCATGAGCCGCGTGGGCGAGGGCGTGAAGCCCGGGATCGAGCTGCGCCTGGAGCAGGCGGACGTCCCGGTGAAGCCCCACCAGGCCGCCAACCCGGTGGAGTCGCGCGAAGAGAACGCCTGACCCACCTGGTACGGCAATCTCACACAGAGGCACGGAGGCACAGAGATGACTTCATCTCCGTGTCTCTGTGCCTCTGTGTGAGCCAACTCTGAACCGGACCCACGCAGATGCCGGATACATCGCTGAAAGAAAAGGTCCGCGCGGACCTGAACGACGCGCGGCGCGAGCGCGACAAGCTGCGCACCACGCTGCTGAGCACCTTCATCTCCGAGATCCGCAACCGCGAGATCGAGGTGGGGGGCGAGCTCAACGACGAGCAGGTGCAGGCGGTGGCGATCACGGCCATCAAGAAGCGCCGCGAGGCCGCGGAGCTGATGCGCACCAACGACCGCGCCGAGCTGGCCGAGAAGGAGGAGGCCGAGGCCAACCTCCTGCAGGGCTACCTCCCCGCGCAGATGGGCGAGGACGAGGTGCGCGCGATGGTGCGCGAGGCCGTGGAGGCGGGGGCGAAGAACCTGGGCGAGGTGATGAAGCAGGTGAGCCCGCGCACCAAGGGCCGCTTTGAAGGGAAGGAGCTGAACCGCATCGCCAAGGAAGTGCTGGGCGGCTGAAAAGGGGGAACGGGGAATGGGGAACGGGGAACGGTAACAGCCAAGTCGTTACCGTTCCCCGTTCCCCGTTCCCCGTTCCCCAGCTCCTCAGCCGAAGGAGGCCAGCAGGTCGCCCACCGCGTCCAGCACCGGCTCGCGGTTCTCGCCGGCGCGCTCGTAGCGCTCGATGTAGAGGAGCGTCTCCTCGTCCAGGCTGGCGTCGCGCAGCCACTCGATGAGCGAGTCGCGGTCCATCCCGTCGTAGCCCAGCACCGGCTCCTCGTCCGCGTGCGCGTACTCGCCGATGCCCGCGCCGCCCGCGCGCAGGCCGCGGCCCGAGGTGTCGTTGCCCTCGAGCGCGGCCTCCAGCGAGCCGCCGCGGAGGGCGCCGCGGAAGGCGAACGCGATCACGCCCACGGCGGCCACGCCCAGCGCGAACTTCCACCAGCCGTCGTTGCTGTCCCTGTAATCCATGTGTCTGCCCGTCTGTTAAGTGTGGTACGGCCCGTCGGGAGGGCGGCGGGCGCAAAACACCGGCCAGGGCTCCGCTAGTACGGGCTTGCGCGGTGTGGCGGGCAAAACGGAGAGGCGCCTTGCGCGGGCGGCGGAATGCCGCGCATGTTTGCACGGAGTGTCCTCGCCGGGCCCCCCCACTCCCCCGTGCCCGCATGCTCGCTCTTCCGCTCACCCACCTCACCGACCCGGCGCGCCTGGCCGCGCTCGCCGAGACCGGCCTCCTGGACTCCGACCCCGAAGAGGCGTTCGACCGCCTCACGCGCATCGTGGTGCGTGCGCTGGGCTGCGGCGGCTCCACGCTCACGCTGCTGGACGGCGGCCGGCAGTTCTTCAAGAGCACCGCGGGGCCAGACATGCCGCCCATGCGCGAGACTCCGCTGGAATACTCCCTCTGCCAGCACACGGCCGCCGCGGGGGCCGCGCTGGCGGTGGGCGACACGCGGGCGGACGCCCGTATGCAGGAGTGCCTGGCCGTCACCAAACTGGGGGTGCGCGCCTACGCCGGCGTGCCGCTGGTGACCGCGGACGGGCACACCCTCGGCACGCTGTGCGCGCTGGACTGGAGCCCGCGCGACTGGAGCCACGCCGACATGGAGACGCTGGTGGACCTGGCGGCGGTCGCGGTGGCGGAGATCGAGCGGCGGCGGCGGGGCGCGCTTCCCGAGCGCCCGGTGCCCGAGCTGCGCGCCAGCGACGGCCTCGTCCGCGTGATGCTGCAGCAGTCGCTCGCGGGGATCTTCGTGGTGCAGGACCAGCGCTTCCGCTACTTCAACCCGCGCCTGGCCGAGATCTTTGGGCGGGATACGGACTGGATGCAGGACCGCAGGGTGTGGGACGTGATCCACCCGGACGACTACGCGGACGCGGAGAAGTACGCCCGCGGCCAGGTGTACGGCCCCCCGCGCGCCACCCACTACGAGCTCCGCGGCCTCCGCGCCACAGGCGAGACGCTGTCGCTGGAGATCTTTGCGGCGCGGGCGGAGGTGGAGGGGAACCCCGCGGCGGTGGGGCTGGTGCTGGACGTGTCTGAGCGGGTGCGGGCTGAAAGGGAGCGGGAGGAGGCGGTTGCGGCGCGCGACCGCTTCTACGCCATGGCCAGCCACGAGCTGCGCACCCCCGTGAGCGCCATGATGCTCTACAACGAGCTGCTGCTGGGCGATGCGTACGGCCCCCTGCGCCCCGAGCAGCACGACGCCCTGGAGCGCTCGCAGCGCTGCGCCGCCGAGCTGCTGGAGCTGATCAACGACCTGCTGGACCTTTCCAAGCTGGAAGCGGGGAAGATGGAGTTCCGCATGGAGGAGGTGGACGTGGCGCAGCTCGCGGAGCGCGCCGTGGCCGCCGTGGAGGTGCTGGCCGCGGAGCAGGAGTGCCAGGTGCTCCTCGAAGCCCCCGAGCGCCCCATCGTCATCACCGGCGACGGCCGCCGCACCCGCCAGGTGCTCCTCAACCTCCTGAGCAACGCCGTGAAGTACGGCCAGGGCCGCCCCGTGCACGTGCGGGTGCTGCCCGATGGCCCCGGCGCCGTCGTGGAAGTGAGCGACTCCGGCCCCGGCATCCCTCCCGACGACCTGTCGCGCATCTTCGACGACTTCGTGCGCCTGGACGACGCGCCGGGGCAGGGCACCGGCCTCGGCCTCCCCATCGCCCGCCGCCTCGCCCAGCTCCTGGGTGGCTCGCTGGATGTTTCCTCCGTCGTGGGCGAGGGAAGCACGTTCCGCCTCGTCCTCCCCGGCTGACCCTCTCCGTGTCACTGTGACTCTGTGTGAACCCCTCCTATCTCGTTTCGAGAACGTAGTTTGGCGAAACGTTGTCAGCATGTGGCTAAGTCGTTATATTGTGCGGCTTAGCGATGTTCGCAGCGGGTCCCCAGCTCCGATACGAGGTGGCCTTTGATCCAGATCTCCGACGCCCTCAATACGCCGCTCGACTACGCCCGCCTCCCCCGTGAGGAGCTGGCCGAGCGGATCCGCCGCCGGAAGACGGAGCTGAACGCCGTCATCCTCGGCCACAACTACCAGCGCGTGGAGATCCAGGAAGTAAGCGACTACCTGGGCGACTCGCTCGGGCTTTCGCAGGAGGCCGCGCGCACCGACGCGGACGTGATCGTGTTCTGCGGCGTGCACTTCATGGCCGAGACGGCCAAGATCCTGTCGCCGGGCAAGACGGTGCTGATGCCGGACCTGCGCGCAGGCTGCCCGATGGCGGACTTCGTGACGGGCGACGCGCTGCGCCGGCTCAAGGCGCAGTACCCCGGCGCGGTGGTGGTGGCGTACGTCAACTCCACCGCCGAGGTCAAGGCGGAGTCGGACATCAGTTGCACCTCGGCCAACGTGGTGCAGGTGGTGGACACCATCCCGGCCGACCGCACCATCCTGCTGGTGCCGGACCGCAACCTGGCGCGCTACGCCGCCGAGCGCAGCGGGCGCCCGTACGTGATCGCCGGGCGCGAGGAGGGCGAGGTGAAGCCCGGCTCCATCGTGGCGTGGGACGGCTACTGCTACGTGCACGACGACCTGGTGCTGGACGAGCTTGCCGAAGCCAAGCGCAAGCACCCGCGCGCCCTCGTCGTGATCCACCCCGAGTCGCGCGCCGAGCTCCTGGCGCAGGCGGACGTGGTGGCTTCCACGGCCAAGATGGTGGACATCGCGGAGCAGAACGAAGAGGTGATCTTTGGCACCGAGCGCGGCATTGTGGACCGCCTCAAGGCGCGGTTCCCGGACAAGACGCTGGTCCCCCTCTCCGGCGCCGCCATCTGCGGCAACATGAAGGTGAACACGCTGGCCAAGCTCGCCTGGTGCCTGGACCACCAGCAGCACGAGCTGGTGCTGGACGAAGACGTGCGCACGCGCGCCGAGCTCTCCCTGCGCCGCATGCTGGACCTCAACCAGGGCTGGGCGGCTCCCACGGCCGAAGAGGCCGCGCTGGAGGAAGCCGGCCTGCGCAAGACCGGCTGCGGCTGCGCCTGAACAACGGGGGCTCATACAGAGACACAGAGGCACAGAGTTCATCTCTGTGCCTCTGTGCCTCTGTGTCTCTGTGTGAGTCCCGCTCTTTCTTATCCGATGCGCCTCATCCTTCTCCCTACCCATCTCGCCGTCTGCCGCCTCCCCGCGGACGAGCCGCTCCCTCCGTGGCTCCCCGCGCACGGCTTCGTCTCCATCACCCGCACCCCGGACGAGCTCTCCATCGTATGCGCCGCGGACGCGGTACCGGCCGGTATACGATGCGAACCGGGGTGGCGCGCCCTTATGGTCGAAGGCCCGCTGGACTTCGGCCTCACCGGCATCCTCGCCTCCATCGCCACACCCCTCGCGCGGGCGGAGATCAGCATCTTCGCCATCTCCACGTTCGACACGGACTACGTTCTGGTGAAAGCGGCAACGCTGGATGCCGCGATCGAAGCCCTGACCCGGTCCGGCTTCTCTCTGTGCCTCCGTGCCTCTGTGTGAGATTGCCGTTTCCCCGCCCGCGTGCGATTTTCCCGCTCCACCCACGGCGAGCGAGGCGGATATGGCGGATGGACTTCTGGCGGTGGGGAGCGAGGCTCCCGTGTTCGAGGCGCAGACGACGGACGGCGCGCGCGTGTCGCTCCCCAGCTTCCGGGGGAAGACCGCGGTGCTGCTGATGTTCTACCCGGAGGACGACACCCCCGGGTGCACGCGGCAGATGTGCACGGCGCGCGACGAGAGCGCGGACTACACGGCGGCCGGCATCGCCCGCTTCGGCGTGAACCCGGGGTCGCTGGACAGCCACCGAGACTTCGTGAGCAAGTACTCGCTGGACTTTCCACTGATCGTGGACACGAACGCGGAGATCGCCAGCGCGTACGGCGTGCTGCGCGAGGCGGGCGGCGTGGGGCGCGCCACGTACCTGATCGACCGTGACGGCCGCATCGCCTACGCGGCGGCCGGCGCGCACGGGTTCGCGGAGATCATGGGAGCGGCCGGTGTTTGAGCCGCGCGGCGAGCTGGTGGTCCGCACCTTCACGGGCGGGCCCTTCACGCAGAACAGCTACCTGGTGAGCTGCGCGCGCACCGGGTCCGCGATCCTGGTGGACGCCGGCGCCGCGGTTCCGGAGGCGATCGAGGCGGCGCGTGCCACGGGTGTCACCATCGAGTCGATCGTCCTGACCCACGCGCACATCGACCACGTGGACGGGCTGGCGCGGGCGAAGCGCGAGACGGGCGCCCCCATCTACCTGCATCCGGCCGACGGCCCGCTCTACGCCAACGCGCCCATGCAGGCGCAGTGGTTCGGCCTGAGCATGGAGGCGCTCCCGCCCGTGGACCACGCGCTGGCGCACGGCGGCACGGTGACGGTGGGCGAGTGCACGCTGGCGGTGCGCTTCACGCCGGGGCACGCACCCGGCCACGTGATCCTGGTGGGCGACGGGGTGGCGCTGGTGGGCGACGTCATCTTCATGGGCTCCATCGGGCGCACGGACCTCCCCGGCGGCGACCTGCAGACGCTGATGAAGTCCATCCGCGAGGAGATCCTCACGCTGCCAGACGCCACGACGCTGTACAACGGCCACGGCCCGCCCACCACGGTGGGGCACGAGCGGGTGTCGAACCCGTTCATCACCGGCGTGTACGGCGGCAGCAGCTTCGCCTGATGAGACCGATACGGAGGCACGGAGATCTTTTCTCCGTGCCTTCGTGCCTCTGTGTGAGCCTTGTTGTCGTTTCAGGGAAGATGCCCTATCTTCGCGCCGCCGAACCCCAGCCCCGAGACCCGTTGAGCCAACCCGCGCGCGTCGCAGTCCTCGCATCCGGCGGGGGGAGCAACCTGCAGGCGCTGATCGACCGCTTCCACGCGCCCCCGTCGCCCGTCACCGTGTCGCTGGTGGTCGCGAGCCGCGCGGGGATCGGCGCGCTGGCGCGTGCGGAGCGCGCCGGGATCGCCTCCGTGGTGGTGGATGCGCGCGAGCATGGCCCGGCGTTGGCGGCACGGCTCCTGGAGGCGCTGGATGCCCATCGCATCGACCTCGTGGTGCTGGCCGGATACCTGTCGCTGGTGCCGGCCGAGGTGGTGGAGCGCTTCCGGGGGCGCATGCTGAACATCCACCCCGCGCTGCTGCCGGCGTTCGGGGGGCACGGGATGTACGGGATGCGCGTGCACCGCGCCGTGCTCGAGTCCGGCGCGCGCGTCTCGGGCGCCACGGTGCACCGGGTGGACGACCGCTACGACGAGGGCGAGATCGTGGCGCAGTGGCCCGTGCCCGTGCTCCCCGGCGACACGCCCGAGACACTGGCGGCGCGGGTGCTGGCGGTGGAGCACCGCATCCTCCCCCTGGCCGTGGAGGCGCTGGCGCGCGGCATCCCGCCGCACGAGGTGCCCCACGGCCCGCTCTGCTTCGACCTGGTCGCATCGCCCGCGCCTCCCGAGGCGTCGGTGCGCGCCACGCTTTCCCCTCTCCAGAGCTGACCTACACGCATGCCGCGAGCATTGCTTAGCGTTTCGGACAAGACGGGCCTCCTCCCCTTCGCGCGCTCTCTCTCCGAGCGCGGCTGGACGCTGCTCTCCACGGGCGGCACGGCGCGCGCGCTGCGCGAGGGCGGGCTGCAGGTGACGGAGGTGAGCGAGGTGACCGGCCATCCCGAGATGATGGACGGGCGCGTGAAGACGCTTCACCCCGCCGTGCACGCGGGCCTCCTGGGCCGCCGCGAGAACGCGGACGACATGGAGCAGATGCGGGCGCAGGGCTACGAGCCCATCGACCTGGTGGCCGTCAACCTCTACCCGTTCCGCGAGACGGTGGCGCGCCCGGGCGTCACCATGGGCGACGCCATCGAGAACATCGACATCGGCGGCCCGTCCATGCTGCGCTCCGCGGCCAAGAACCACGCTAGCGTCTGGGTGGTAGTGGACCCGGCCGACTACGACGCGGTGCTCGCGGGCATCGACGGCGGCGACAACGCGCTGCGCCGCCGCCTCGCGGTCAAGGTCTTCGCCCACACCGCCTCGTACGACCGCGCCATCGCGGAGTACCTGGGCGGCGATGCGGGGTCGATGACCATCGAGCTCGCCAAGGTGCAGGACCTCCGCTACGGCGAGAACCCGGACCAGCGCGCGGCGTTCTACCGCGACACGGCGGGCGGCGGGCTGGCGGCGATGAAGCAGCTCAACGGCAAGGAGCTGTCGTTCAACAACCTGCTCGACGTGGACGCGGCGCTTCTGGCCGTCTCCGCGTGGCGGGACGAGGCGGCGTGCGCCATCGTGAAGCACACCACGCCGTGCGGGATCGCGGTGGGCGCCGACGCGGCGGAGGCGTACCGCAAGGCGCTCTCGACCGACCCGACCAGCGCGTTCGGGTCGGTGATCGCCTTCAACACCGAAGTCACGGAGCAGGCGGCCACCCTGCTGCGCCCCAACTTCGTGGAAGCCATCGTCGCCCCCTCCTTCGCCGAGGGCGCGCTGCGGCTGCTGGGCGAGAAGAAGAACCTGCGCCTCCTCACCCTCCCGGCGACCCCGGGCGGGGCGGGGGAGATGGACTTCAAGCGCGTGCGCGGCGGCTTCGTGGCCCAGGACCGCCTCGCGATGACCTTCCCCGAAGATGGCTGGAGCATCGCCACCGAGCGCGCCCCCACGGCGGAGGAGATGGACGACCTGCGCTTCGCCTGGCGCGCCGTGGCGACGGTGAAGTCCAACGCCATCCTCCTGGCGCGCGGCGGGATGGCCGTGGGGATCGGCGCGGGGCAGATGAGCCGCGTGGACTCCTCGCGCATCGCCGTGCTCAAGGCGCGCGACAACGGCTACGACCTGGCGGGCGCCGCGCTCGCTTCCGACGCCTTCTTCCCCTTCCGCGACGGCGTGGACGCCGCCGCCGCGGCGGGAGTGCGCGCCATCATCCAGCCCGGCGGCTCCGTGCGCGACGACGAAGTGATCGCCGCCGCCAACGAGCACGGCATCGCGATGGTATTCACGGGCCGGCGGCTGTTCCGGCACTGAGGGGAATGGGGAACGGGGAACGGGGAACGGTAACAGCATGGGTTTTCCCGTTCCCCGTTCCCCGTTCCCCATTCCCCGCCGTTTGACGTTCCGCCGCCCCGCGCCTACTTTGCGCAACAATCACAGGGAAACAGGGAAAAAACGTGCGGGGGCTGATCTTCGACCCGTTCAGCGGGATCAGCGGCGACATGACCGTCGCCGCGCTGCTGGACGTGGGACTGCCACTGGAGTGGCTGCAGGGGTTCGTGGCGGGGCTCGGCCTGGGTGACATCCGGGTGGGCTCCGAGCGGGTGCAGCGGAAGGGGATCGCGTGCACGCGGCTGGTGCTGGAGCTGCCGCACGAGCACGCGCACCGGCACCTCCACCACGTGGTCAAGATCATCGAGGGGACCGGCGTGGCCCCCGAGGTGAGGGACCGCGCGGTGCACACCTTCACGCTCCTGGCCGACGCCGAGGCGGAGGTGCACGGCACCACGCGCGAAAAGGTGCACTTCCACGAGGTGGGCGCGCTGGACGCCATCGTGGACATCCTGTCGGCGATGGCCGGGTGCGCGGAGCTGGGGATCACGGAGTTCTACACGCGGCCCGTTACGCTGGGGCGGGGGTGGGTGGACATCGCCCACGGCAACTTCCCGCTCCCCGCGCCGGCCACGCTCAAGCTGCTGGGCGGCATCCCCGTGCGCGACCCCGACTTCGAGGGGGAGTGCACCACGCCCACGGGGGCCGCCATCCTGCAGGCGCTCACCGCGGGCGCCGCGGCGCCGGTGTCGTTCACCCCGCTGGCCAACGGCTTCGGCGCGGGGACGCGCGACCCGCAGGACCGGCCCAACTGCCTGCGGGTGATCCTCATCGAGCCCCAGGGCGGCGGCGAGGAGAGCGTCGTCGTCATCCAGTGCGACGTGGACGACCTGCCGCCCGAGTACGTGCCGCCGCTGATGGACGCGGCGGTGGCGGCGGGGGCGCTGGACTGCACGGCGGTGCCGGTGGTGATGAAGAAGGGGCGGCCCGGGGTGCGCATCGAGGCGCTGGCCGCGCCCGGGCGGCGCGACGCGGTGGCCGCGGCGCTCTTCCACGCGGGCTCCACCATCGGCGTGCGCTACTGGGCGGCGGAGCGCCGCACACTGCCGCGCCGCGTGGAGACCGTGAGCTGGCGCGGGCAGGAAGTTCGCGTGAAGCGCTCGCGGCTCCCGGGCGGGGGCGAGCGGGCCAAGCCGGAGTTTGAAGACGTGGCGCGGGCCGCGGCGGCGCTGGGGATCACCCCGCTCGCCGCGTACCGCGCGCTGCTGGCCGAGGGCGTCGCCGCCGAGGGCTGAGCGCGGCGCCGGGCCGAAACCGCTCCCGGCGGGGGCGGCACCTTTCCCAACCACGGAGGACGGAGATGAAGATCGATCGTGGGCTGATCCTGGCCGCCGGTGTCGCGGTCGCGGCGAGCGCCTGCGCCAGCGCGGCGGCGGGCGGCGGCGCGGGTACGGCCGCCCCCGAGGCGGCTGCCGCTTCCGCGCTCCCGCAGGTGCAGTGCGCGTCCGGCGCGCCCACCGTGACGGCGTTCGCCACGGCTTCGCAGAGCGCGCTCAACCGCACGCTGGTGGTGCGCGGCGACGCGGCGACCCCCTTCTACAACACGGCGCAGGAGCAGGCGCGCCAGGGGATCGCCTCGGACCCCAACAACCCGCTCCACTACTTCTTGCTGGGCCAGGCGGCGCTCTCCACCAACAACTACATGGCGGCCGACAGCGCCTTCCGCCGCACGGTGGAGCTGTGCCCGCAGTTCGCCGGCGAGGTGGACCCGCTCCGCCAGCGCACCGCGCAGGTGATGTTCAACGCGGGCGTGGAAGCGCTCAACCGCCAGGACACGGCCGCCGCGCTCGCGCAGTGGGCCACCTCGGCCTCGCTGTACGACCGCCTTCCGCAGGCCGTGTACAACCAGGCCGTGGTGTACGCGGGGCGCAACGACGCCACCCGCGCCGCCGCCGCCTACCGCGGCACGCTTGCCGCCCTGGAGCGCACCCCGGCCGACACGGCGAACGGCGCCGAGCTGGCCGAGCTGCGCGCTTCCAGCCTTTCGGGGCTGGTGGCAGTGGGCGCGCAGCTCTTCGCCGCCAACCAGTTCGCGCAGGCGGGCGACATCTTCAACGAGGTGCACCGCGCCGACCCCAACAACCGCGACGCCTGGTACAACCACGCGCTCTCGCTCTACAAGCTGGAGCGGTGGCAGGAGCTGGTGCCGGTCGCCACGCGCCTGGTGCAGATCGATCCGCTCAACTACAACGGGCGCATCATCCTGTTCAACGCGTACAAGGGCCTTTCGGACGCGGCCAAGGCGTCGCGCAACACCTCGGCGGAGTCCACCAACCGCCAGCTCGCGCTCAGCACGCTGACGGCCGCCGACGCCCTGCCGGTGCAGATCAACGAGCTGCAGCTCAACATCGTGGAGGGCGGCGCCCGCCTGGTGGGCACCGTCACCGGCTCCACGGCCGCCGCGGGAACGCCGGTGCGCCTGGAGTTCACCTTCTTCGGCCCCACGGGCCCCGTGGGCACGCAGACGGTGACGGTGAACGCGCCTGCCAAGTCCGCCACCGCGCCCATCGAGGCGCGCATCAGCACCACGTCGCCCGTCACCGGGTGGAGCTACCGCGTGGGTAGCTGAGCTGAACCACGGCATTGCCGGTGGGTGCATCGCCGGGGGTTGAAACCCCCGGCTGGAACCACGGGAAGCCCGCTGAAGCAGGCTCGCAGCGAGCCCGCTTCAGCGGGCTTCCCGTCTCTCCAGCGGGGGGATTCATCCCCGCGCGGCATAGGCGCCGCATCCAGGACCACGCAGCAACACGGGGGCACGGGGATGAGCTCATCTCCGTGCCTTCCGTGTCTTGCGGGCGAAGCGCACGCTTCTTGCGCTCCCCGCCGTTATTTCCATAGGGATTACACGCGGAGAGGAGCCGGATTGACGACCGTCAACGAGATCGCGGAAGAGGGCTTCCGCTGCGAGCGGTGCGGGCAGGAGTTCGCGACCGACGACAGTTGCCCGCGCTGCGGAAGGCTGCGGGTGGAGATGGCCTGCGAGGAAGACGCGTCGCGGAGCGCCACCTTTCGCTGCGTGATCTGCAGGCGGACGGTGTGCGAGCACCTTCCCGACGACAACCATCCCGCGCTGTGCGAGGAGCACCGCACGGTGCCCGTGATCGAGGGGTGGGCGCAGGTGTACACCACGGCGTCGGAGATCGAGGCGCAACTGATCGTGGAGAACCTGCGCGCGGAGGAGATCGACGCGCAGCTCTACAGCCAGTCCGACCGCTCGTTCCCCGTGGACCTGGGGGAGCTGAGCATCGACCGGGTGCTGGTGCCGGTGTGGGAGTACGGCGCCGCGCAGGACCTGATCCGCGCGTACATGGACCGCGCGGGCGAGGTGGGCTTCGCCTGCCCCAACTGCGGCGAGGTGTACGAGCCGGGGCAGGCCACCTGTGCCTCCTGCGGCGCCGCGCTGGCCGGGTAGGCGCGCGGTTCGTTGACGCGGCCGGTGAGGGGCGCCATATTCGCCCCTCCCGGCCGCGGCGGCCGCGAGCGGTTCCCGGAGACTTTGCCGGAGCCGCTTTTTTCGTACGACGAGAAAAAGGGGAACGGGGAATGGGGAACGGGGAACGGTAACTTCGACACGGCGACACCCCCCGGCCGGCTGGGCGGTTCGCTTCTACCGTTCCCCATTCCCCGTTCCCCGTTCCCCATTCCCTTGCATCGGGTTACAGACGTGAAGCTTCCCGTAGTGGCCGTCGTCGGCCGCCCGAACGTGGGCAAGTCCACTTTCTTCAACCGCGTCATCGGCGAGCGGGTGGCGATCGTGGAAGACCGGCCGGGCGTGACCCGCGACCGCAACTTCTACCGCACCGACTGGAACGGGCGGCAGTTCTACCTGGTGGACACCGGCGGGATGGTGGAGGGCTCGGACGAGCCCATGGACCGCCTCATCCGCGAGCAGGTGCTCACCGCCATCGAAGAGGCGGACGTGCTGGTGCTGGTGGTGGACGTCAAGACCGGCGCCCACCCCCTGGACTACGCCATCGCCGAGATCCTGCGCAAGACGCAGAAGCCCGCCATCCTCCTGGTCAACAAGGTGGACAACCTGGGCAACCCCAACGCGGTGGGGCACCACGACTTCTGGGACATGGGTCTCGGCGAGCCGCTCCCCATGTCGTCGCTCAGCGGCAAGGGGAGCGGCGACATCCTGGACGCCATCGTGGCGCACCTCCCGGAGGTGGAGGGCGACGAGGAGCCCGCGCTGCGCGTGGCCGTCATCGGCAAGCCCAACGTGGGGAAGTCGTCGTTCGTGAACCGCCTGCTGGGCGAGGACCGGCTGGTGGTGAGCGACGTGGCGGGCACCACCCGCGACGCCATCGACACCCCCATGCAGTACCACGGGCAGACGCTGGTCTTCGTGGACACGGCGGGGCTGCGGCGGCAGAGCAAGATCGACGACGGGGTGGAGTTCTACTCCTCCATCCGTACCGAGCGCGCCATCAGCCGCGCCGACGTGTGCGTGCTGATGATCGACGCCACCGAGCCCATCGCCGTGCAGGACCTCAAGATCGCCGAGAAGGCGTGGGAGGCCGGGTGCGGGCTGGTGCTGGTGGCCAACAAGTGGGACCTGGTGGAGAAGGAGACGCAGAGCGCTCCCAACTACGAGAAGGAGATCCGCAACCGCGCCCCCTTCCTCAAGTGGGTCCCCATCCTCTTCACCAGCACGGTGACGGGGCAGCGCGTGTACAAGACGCTGGACCTGATCCTGGCCGTGCAGGAGCAGCGGATGCGCCGCGTGGCCACGCACGAGGTCAACGAGGTGCTGCGCGCGCTGGTGATGAAGGCCAAGCCGCCCCACCACCACGGGCACCCGGTCAAGTTCCTGTACGGCACGCAGGTGGCGGTGGCGCCGCCCACCATCGTGCTCTGGGTCAACCACCCGGAGGGCGTGATGGAAAGCTACGAGCGCTACCTGCAGAACGGCTTCCGCGACGCGTGGGGCTTCTCGGGCGTGCCCATCCGCATCAACCTCCGCCAGCGCGGGGAGGAGGCGGAGTGAGCCCCCGCAACGATCCACCCGGTCCGCGCCGACCGGGTACGATTGGGAGCCCGGGAGAATCGGTGCGTGACGCAGGCACCGCGGCCGGGCGAGTAAACTCGCGCCGACAACAGCACGAAGTCCGCCCGCGCGGACTGTTCTTCCAGCATGAGCCGCAACCCTGTAGTCCCCGCAGGGGGACTTCGTGTAGTCGTTGCAGCGAATTCATTCGCCCGCGACACACGGGCCCGGTATGACTCCCTGGCTCCTGGTGGTGGCGGCGTACCTGTGGGGGGCGGTGCCGGCCAGCTACCTGGCGGGAAAGTGGACGCGGGGCATAGACCTGCGCCGGCACGGGAGCGGCAACCTGGGCGCCACCAACACCTTCCGGGTGCTGGGAGCCAAAGTCGCCGCCCCGGTGATGGTGTTCGACATCCTCAAGGGCTTCCTCCCCGTGCTCCTCTTCCGCGGGTGGGACGGCGCGGCGGACTGGCGCTGGGAGCTGGCGTACGGCGCGGCGGCCATTGTGGGGCACGTGTTCCCCGTGTACATGGGGTTCAAGGGGGGAAAGGGGGTCGCGACCGCCGCGGGCGTGTTCCTGGCGCTGGCGCCGCTGGCCATCGGCGTGGCCATCGCCACGTGGCTGGCGGTGCTCACGGCCACGCGCATGGTTTCCGCGGCGTCGCTGGCGGGCGCGGTGGCGCTCTCCGTGGTCCTGGCCGTGGCGCCGGCGCCGGGCGGGCACGCGGAGATCCGCTGGCTGGGGTGGGCCATCGCCGCCTTCGTGGTCTTTGCCCACCGCTCCAACGTGGGCCGCATCATGCGCGGCGAGGAGCCCCGCTTCCGGCGGGGGAAGGAGCCCGAGGCCACCGTGGCCGCCGCGGCCATCGTCGCAGACGCGGAGGAGGTCCGATGAGCACGGAGCGCACCGCCGTGGTGGGCGCGGGAAGCTGGGGCACGGCCCTCGCCAACCTCCTCGCCAAGAAGGGCGGCGAGACCGTCCTCTGGTCGTTCGAGCCGGAGGTGGCCGAGTCCATCCGCTCCGAGCACGTCAACCGCCGCTACCTGGACGGCGTGGCGCTGGACCCGCGCCTGCGCGTGAGCACGGACATGCGCGAGGCGGTGGAGGGCGCGTCCGTGGTCCTCTCCGTGTCGCCCTCGCACGTGGTGAGGCCGGTGATGGAGCAGGCGGCGCGCTGGATGGCACCCGGGGTGCTGGTGGTGAGCGCCTCCAAGGGGATCGAGAACGAGTCGCTGAAGACCATGGACGAGGTCATCGCCGACGTCCTTCCCGCGGACGCGGCGGGCGGGTGCGCGTTCCTCTCGGGGCCCTCGTTCGCGCTGGAGGTGGGCCAGGAGCAGCCCACGGCGGTGACCATCGCCTCCCACTCGCGCGAGGCGGCGGTGAGGGCGCAGGCGCTCTTCCAGACGCCGTACTTCCGCGTGTACACCAGCAGCGACGTGCGCGGGGTGGAGCTGGGCGGCTCGCTCAAGAACGTGATCGCCATCGCGGCCGGGGTGGTGGAGGGGCTGGGCTACGGCAACAACACCCGCGCCGCGCTCATCACCCGCGGCCTGGCCGAGATCACGCGGCTGGGCGTGGCCGGCGGCGCGGAGGCGGGGACGTTCGCGGGGCTGGCGGGGATGGGCGACCTGATCCTCACCTGCACCGGCGCCCTCTCGCGCAACCGGCAGGTGGGGGTGGAGCTGGGGCGAGGGCGGCCCATCGATGAGATCCTGGGCGGGATGGTGGCCGTGGCCGAGGGGGTGCGCACCGCGCGCTCGGCCCGCGACCTCAGCCACAAGCTGGGGATCGAGATGCCCATCGTGGAGGCCGTTCACGCGCTGCTGTACGAGGGGCTGCCGGCGCCGCGCGCGCTGGAGCGGCTGATGCTGCGCGAGCCCCGCCCCGAGACGTGGGGATGAAGCGGCCGCAGCGGGAGTTCTACGCCATCGGCGAGGTGTGCGAGCTGTTCGGGATCAAGCCGCACGTCCTTCGCTACTGGGAAACGCAGTTCCCCGCGCTGTCGCCCCCCAAGAACCGCGCGGGGAACCGCGTGTACCGCCAGCGCGACCTGGAGCTCATCGCGCTCATCCAGCACCTGGTGCGCGACGAGCGCTACACGCTGGAGGGCGCCCGCGCCCGCATCGACGAGCTGCGCCAGGAGGGCGCCGCTTCGGCCACGGCGGGCGCGGCGCTGGAGCAGAGCTTCGTGCGCACGTTGCGCGGCGAGCTGGAGGAGATCCTGGAGCTGCTGGGGCCCGGGTGAAAAAGATGGCCTCACACAGAGGCACGGAGACACAGAGAGTGGGTCTACTCACGCGGATGGGTTGATGCTTATCCTTTGCACGAACGACGACGGGTACATGGCGCCGGGGCTGGAGGTCCTGGTGGAGGCGGCGCGCACGCTGGGGGAGGTGCACGTGGTCGCGCCGGACCGGGAGCAGAGCGCCACCAGCCACTCGCTCACCATGCACCTGCCCCTGCGCGCGCGCAGGGTGCGCGAGGGATGGCACTCGGTGACCGGCACGCCCACCGACTGCGTGATGCTGGGGACGCAGGCCATCCTGCCGCGCCGGCCGGACGTGGTGCTCTCGGGGGTGAACCACGGGATGAATATGGGGGAGGACGTCCTCTACTCGGGCACCGTGTCCGCGGCGATGGAGGCCACCATCTTCGGCATCCCCGCCGTCGCCATCTCGTACGCCGGCCGCGCGGACGACGCGCACCTGGCGTCGTACGGGCCGCTCCTGGCGCGCCTCCTCCCGCAGCTCGTGAAGCGCGGTGATTTTCCGCCTGAGACGCTGCTCAACGTGAACCTCCCCGCCATCCCCGCGGAGCGGGTGCAGGGGGTGCGCGTGACGCGGCTGGGGCGGCGCGTGTTCACCGACTCGCTCACGCAGGGCACCGACCCCAGCGGCAAGCCGTACTACTGGATCGGCGGGGGGAGCATCGAGTGGGCCTCGCACGAGGGCACGGACTACCACGCGGTGGACGCGGGGTACGTGTCCGTGACGCCGCTCCACCTGGACCTCACCAACCACTCGCTCCTGCGCAGCGTGGCGGAGTGGGAGCTTTCGGCATGAGCACGGAGCGCTTCAACACGCAGCGGCGGGCGCTCATCGGGCGCATGCAGGAGCGGGGGATCCGCAACCTGGACGTGCTCCGCGCCTTCGACCAGATCCCGCGCCACGCCTTCGTGCCGCACGCCGTGTCGCACCGCGCCTACGAAGACGCGCCGGTGCCCATCGGCTTCGGGCAGACGGCGTCGCAGCCGTCGCTGCAGGCCATGTACATGCAGCTTCTGGAGATCGGCCCGCGCGACAAGGTGCTGGAGATCGGCACCGGCAGCGGCCACCAGACGGCGGTGCTGGCCCAGCTCGCGGACCGCGTGTACTCGGTGGAGCGCATCTCCGAGCTCGCGTCGCGCGCGCGCGAGGCGCTGGACACCATGCGGATCTCCAACGTGGCCATCCTGGTGGGCGACGGCACCATCGGCTGGAGCCGCTACGCACCGTACGACGCCATCCTGGTGGCCGCCGCCGCGCCGGACATCCCCCAGCCGCTGGTGGACCAGCTCGCGGAGGGCGGGCGGATGCTGGTGCCGGTGGGGTCGCTGCAGGCGCAGCGGCTGGTGCTGGTGAAGAAGCAGGGCGGGGAAGTGACCAGCGAGGAGATCCTCGACTGCACCTTCGTGCCGCTGCTGGGCCGCTTCGGGTGGGCGGACGAGCGCCCGGGCGGCTGAGCGCGTCGTTGACAGCGGCCCGGGGCAGACCGTACGTTCCGTGCACACACCTACATCCCGCCGCACCCATTCCCACCCCACGCCACAGCACCCCATGAGCGCAAACCCGGGCGATTCCACGCCCAATGCCTTCGTGTTTCCGCCCTTCGCCCCCCCGGTCTTCCGCGCCCCCGCGCCCCCTGCGCCGGCCCCCGCGATGCCGGAGGAGGAGCCGATGGAGGAGGAGCCCGCGGCCGTCGATTTCGCCATGGAGGTGCCCCTCCCGGCCCACGACCTCGGCGACCCGGACACGGACCTCCCGCAGCAGGGCTTCGACGCCGAAGAGGCCGACCCGCAGGCCTGGGAGCTGCCCGCGCCCCCCGTGAGCGAGGACCTCCCCTGGCTGGAGATGCCCGCCGACGGCCCGCGCGTCCACACCTCCGACGCGCTCGTGGAAGGAGCGCCCGTCGCGCCCCAGCCCCACGACGCGATGCCCTGGGCCGCGCCCGCGCCCCCGGAGCCGAGCTGGGAGTCCATCCTGGCCCCCGTGGAAGAGCCCGCGCCCGCCTTGGAGGCACCCGCGCACGAGGAGCCCGTCCGCGAGCACGGCCTGATGGAAGTCGTGGAGCGCCTGGAGTCCATCGCCCGCTCCCTGCGCGAAGACCCCGACGGCTTCCTCGCCGGCAACGCGGGAGACCCGCTCGGCCTCCTGGTCACCGGTTTCGTCCTCGGCTACAGCCGCCGCGACTACTGATAACACGGAGGCACGGAGAAGAAGTCATCTCCGTGCCTCTGTGCCTCTGTGTGAGCCATCAGTAATTGACCGTCCCCGCGATTCAGGGTAAATTGTGCGCCGGTCCGCTCCCGTAGCTCAGGTGGATAGAGCACAAGATTCCTAATCTTGGGGCCGCGCGTTCGAGTCGCGCCGGGGGCACTTCTAAAGAGTTCGCGCAGAGGGGCGTACACGAGACTTGTGTACGCCCCTCTGCGCTATGATCCGTCCGCAGCGTGGGAGGCGGGCCGCGAGTGTGGGGCGGACGCGACAGTTCCCGCGATCGGGCGGGGGGAGGGTGGCATCCCGAAAAATCTCTAACTGCCTGTCGTGTAAGGAGATTCGCGCGTCCGCGAGGAGGCGCCGGGCGGCGCCCGCACCCGGCGCATGCGTTGCGTAAGGAACGCAGGTGCGGCGTGTCGCACGAGGCCGGGCTCTCCCCTCCGCCCCGGAGCCACTTCGATCCCCAGACCCGCGGGTAAAGCTATGAGAAGATCGTTCACCGCTGTCCTGCTCAGCGGAACGCTGTGGCTCGCGGCCCCGGGGACGGCGGCCGCGCAGGACATCGACACGGGCCCAGGCCAGTTCTCCAACGCCGCGTTCGGGGCGGATTACATCGGCTGGGGGCAGAGCTTCACCGTTCCCACCGTGGACCGCTTCCTCAACAGCTTCGCGTTCGACCTCGGCAACGTCTCGTCCACCTTCTCCTTCTACTCGTTCATCTACGAGTGGAACGGGAGCACCAGGGGGAACGTGGTCTGGTCGGGGGGAGTGCACAACATCGGAGCCGCCGACGACGGGTACTACACGGTGAACACGGGTGGGATCGGGCTGGCGGCGAACTCTACCTACCTCGCCTTCCTGCAGTCCGACCGCGAGCGGTTCGGCTACCCCTCCGGCACCACGCGGGTGCGCTTCAGCAACAACTCGTACGCGGGCGGCTCCCTCGTCGCGGACAACGGCACCAACCTGGTGATCCGGGACGGGGGCGGGTTCGTGGACGCGAACGGCAACATCCATGGCGCCAGCCAGGACGCGGCCTTCCGCGCGGACTTCGCGGCGACGGGCGTGGACCGGGCCACCGTCACGCCGGAGCCGGTGAGCATGGCGCTGCTGGGCACCGGCCTGGCCGGGCTCGCGGCGGTGCGCCGCCGGCGCCGCAAGTCCGAAGAAGCGTCCGCATAGCACGGCCGCGGGCGCGGAGGCACGGGTTTCCGTGCCTCCGCCTCGGCACGCGCGCCCGCGGGCGCCACAGGCTCCCATCTCTCCCCTTCCGGGCACCGCCATGACCGCACGACTCCGGACGCTCGCCCTCCCGCTGTACCTGCTCGCCCTGGTGATGTGCCTCCTCCCGCTGGCCGACCTGCTCCCCGCGCTGCGCCCGCTGCAGCTCGGGTCGGCCCACTGGAGGTACGGCGCCATCGGGCTGCTGGGGAACGCGCTCCTGCTCCCCCTCGCCGGGCTGATGCTGGCCGTGGGCACCGCGGTGGTGCTGGAGCACACGATGGCGCGGCGCGTGCTCGCCTGGCTCTCGCTGGCGGGGGCCGTGGTGCTGCTCGCGACGATGGCGGACTTCGCCATGGACGCCCTGGAGATCCGCGGCTCCATGCCCGCGCGGGTCGCGTCCGCGTTCGCGTTCGCCACCGTCATCTCGCTGTGCAAGCAGTTGCTCGGTCTCGCGCTGCTCGCCAGCGTCGGCGGCGGGCAGCTTCGCGCGCTGCGCGGGCGCAGGAGCGCGGCTCAGAGCGCGGCGCCCATGCCCCTGCTGGCGACGGCGCAGGCGTAGGGCCCCCACCCCCCGTCCCCCTCCCCCGCGTGCGGGGGAGCGTGGGGGAGGGGGCGCACTCCACCCGTCCAGCCGCGCCCTGCTCCCGCGGGTGCCGCAGGTCCGGGGAAGGGAGGGTGGGGAGGCTCTCGCGTTGTCCCGGGGAGGGGGCTGGGGGGGAGCGCCTGCGCGACGGCATCGATGCGCGCGGATCGGTTTTCTGCGCGCACGGAGACTCGGGGAGAGATGCGCATCTCTCCCCGAGTCCTCGTGCGCCTGCGTGCGCTTTACCGCGTGCGGCGTGCCTCGATGCGCTCTACGGCCTCGCGGGCAAGCCCACGGAGCACCTCCACGTCACCCGGGGAGAAGCTGCGCTCCTCCAGGCCCACGACGCACAGGTTGCCGAGCACGTGGCCGCGCGACGAGGTGAGCGGGACGCCGGCGTAGCAGCGCACCCCGTCCTCCGTCACCAGCGGGTTGCTGCCGTGGTACGGGTGGGCGGGGGCGTTCTCCACCACGAAGGCGTCGCGGGTGCGGACGGAGGTGGCGCAGAACGACCACTCCACGGGGTGCCCGCGCGTCTCGCCCAGCCACAGCCCTTCGATGCCGTGCGAGCCGGCCACGTGCAGCGCCTCGTCCAGCACCACGCTGATCAGCGACACGGGGAGCCCCAGCCGCGTGGCGGCCTCGGCCGCGATGTCGCGGAGGATGGGGTCCACGTCCGGGGAGAGGAGGTCCAGGTCCGAGATCTCCTGCAGCCGGTCGATGTCGTACAGCGGATCCGACGCGCTCATCGCGCACCTCCGGGGGTTCGGGCGGCGAGGCGGGCGTAGGTCCGCAGGCGGATCTCCAGCGAGCGGGCGACCACGGCCGTGGCGCCACCCTGCTGCGCGAGCGATTCCACCACGCGCCCCAACTGCTCGGCGGTGGAGACGCGGCCGGGCACGAGCCCCGCGCCCTCGCACGCAAGGGTCCAGCGCTCGGCGGCGCGCTCGGGCCCGAACACGCGCTGGAGCGCCGCGCCGGCGTCCGCCTCGTTGGGCGGCTGGAGCTTGTACCCCGGCAGCGCGGCGGGGGCGGAGAGTGGCGATAGCATGCGTCCTGGGGTACGGGGTTGTCGGTCTCGACTCGTGCATACGCCGTGCGCGGCGGTTTGGATCTGTGGAGGGCGAGGGGAGTGCTGAGTCCTGCGTGCGGAACGGCAGTGCGTGAGTGCGTTAGTGCGTGAGTGCGTTGGGTCGATCGTGCGGAGAGGGCCCTCACCCCCCCCGACCCCCGCTCTCCCAACTATGGGAGAGGGGGGCGCACTCCACCCGTCCACACCCGCCCCACGCTCCCGGGTGCCGCGGCCAGCGAGACGCCTCCTCGAAGCGAAGGTGCGTGGAAATCGCCCCCTCGCCCATTTATGGGAGAGGGGGTCGGGGGGTGAGGGCCTTTCGTCGCGCGAACACTCCCGACCTGCTCGGATTCTGCATGAGTCCTGAGTGGAAGGCGCACTCACGCACTCACGCACTCACGCACTCACGCACTGCCGTTCCGCACTCAGGACTCAGGACTCAGGACTTCTGGTTCCGCTTCACCGGGGTAGACGAGGTCCACGGGGTAGTGCCTGCGGTTCTCCGGCTCGCCCAGCTCGGGGAGGGCGGTGCCGTCCAGCTCCACCCACGAGTGGCGGACGCCGGCGCGCACGCCGCTCACGTACACGGCGGGCCAGCCCTGCCGGCGCAGCTCCGCATAGACCGCAAGGGCGCGCAGCGTAGCGCTGGCCCGTACGACGCGCGCGGCCAGGCGGCAGGCGGCCACGGAGCGGACGCGGGCCTCCACGGAGCCGCGGGTGGGCGCGAGGGGGGAGAGGGCGGGAAGCACCGTGAGCGGGTCGGGATCGGCGCCCAGCCGCCAGCGGAGGCGCAGCAGGCGCGGGACGCCGGACGCGGTCCAGCGCGCGGTGTAGGGGAGGCGCACCGCACGCTGCAATCCCGCCTCGACCCACTTGGCGGGACGCTCGCTCGCCACCCGGCGGTCGAGCTCGCGGCGCTCGGCGGCGGTGGGCTGGGCGAGGACCATGCGGCCCTCCGCCGGGTTGCATCGCTCCAGGAACACGCGCAGCGTGCGGGCGCACCCCAGCTCCTCGGCACGGGACCAGAGCTGCTCGTCCGTGATGCCGCGCGCGCGCAGGATGCGCATGTCGATGGCGTCGCGCGCCCGCGGGATCCACGCGTCGGAGCGGCCCCAGGTGCGGTGGAGGACGAGGCCCACCAGCAGCGCGTCCACGTCGCTGGGGATGTGCACGCGGGCGCCCTCCCACTCCACCTCCCGCGCGCCGCTCCACACGGCCGCGGTGATGCGGCGCTGCATGGGGTTCCAGGGGACGGTGCTGTGCACCACCCAGCGGTGCACCTCCAGCATCATCGTCCACTTGCGGGAGTACAGCGCGGGGGCGTGGTGGTAGTACGGGCGGTCGCCCTCGGGGTAGGCGTTCTCCGCCCAGTCCAGGGCGTGCGCGGCCGCCACCGCGCGCTGCACGTCTTCGGGGCGCACCAGCACGTCCACGTCGCCGTGCTTGCGGGTGCCCGGCACCGGGTACACCCACTCGGAGAGGTGGAAGCCCTTGAAGACGAGGAAGGGGATCTCCTCGCGGGTCCAGGCCTGGAAGAGCTCCTTCATCCCCGCGCGCATCCACTGGTGCCGCACCACGGCCGCGCGCGCCGCGGAGGCCAGCTCGCCCCGCGCCGGGTGGTCCGGCGGGAGCGTGGTGTAGGCGTACGCGCCCAGCCCCGCGGCCAGCAGGGCGCGCGCCGGCGGCAGCTCCGCTCCACCAGCCAGCCAGCGGGCGAGCGGATCGGCGGGAGCCGCCGTCACCGGGGGCACACGCGCAAAGAGGCACAGAGAGCGAGTCCCCGTGCCTCCATGGCCGCGCGCCGCATCCGCCGCTACCGGACCCGGGCGGTGATGCCCAGCCGCAGCGTGTGGTTCATCACGTCGCGCGCGTCGTCGCGGTTGTTCCAGTCCTGCGCGTAGCTCTGAAACATGTAGTTGTAGCGCTGCCCCGCGGTCCACTCGGCGTCGATCTGCACGCCGCGCAGCGGGAGCCGCCCGCGCAGCCCGCCCAGCACGGTTACGTCGTGGCCGTGCACGGTGGAGCGGGGGATGGTGTCGCCGCGGTAGACGATGCGCTCCGTGGCCGGGTTGTCGTAGTAGGCGTCGTTGGCCGTGCGCACGCGGCCGATGAACGCGCCCACCAGCCCGCCGCGGTGAAGCCAGTCCGCCGCGAGCCACTGGCCGGAGGAGCCGGGCCCGATCCCCGCGCCGATCACCTGGCCCTCCTGCGTGTAGCCCTGGGGCACCGCCGCGCTGGCGTAGTAGCTGCCCACGGAGCGCGTGTAGTACGTGGCGCTCTTTTCGAGGCCGGCGGCCTCCGCCTGCAGCCGCAGCTCGCCCGCGCGGATGGGGCGCAGCCACTGGGCGCCCAGGATGTACCCCTGCGTGTGCTCCGGCGCGTCCATCAGGTCGCCCAGCGAGCCGGGGAGGCGGTGGCGCGCCCACTCCGCGTACACCTCCGCTCCGTCGCGCGGGAACACCCAGCGCGCGAAGAGGGAGGTGATCTGCTCGAACGGCTCGGCGCGGGCCGTGTCGCCGGCGCCGCCCCAGCGCGTGAGCACGTCGGCGGCGTGGGAGAGGGCGGCCGCGGGCTCGTCTTCGTGCGCGTACACGGCGCGCGCCACGCCGATGCCCAGGTTGGGCGCGGCGCCGGGGTGGATGACGAAGGCGGCGGCGTTCAGCGAGCGGCGGCCGGCGGCGGACGTGCTGTCCGCGTAGCCGGAGCCCGCCAGCGTCCCCACCATCCACTTGGCGTCCACCAGGCCGATGCGCGTGCGCAGGGGCTGGCCGGTGCGGGCGAAGAGGTGGGGGATGCCGGCCGCGTTGTTGGTCATGATGACCGAGTTGCGCACGCCGGGGCCCCACCACTGGTTCTCCGTGGCGGCGCCCGCGGCGAAGCTCCCCGCGCTCACCGTGAGCGACGACTGGCCGGGGCGCAGCTCCGTCCACGCCCCGTCGCCGAAGCGGTAGGGCAGGTCCACCGAGTTCACCGCCGTCTGCCAGGGCGGGAGGAAGTCGGCGCGCTGCGCGGCGGTCCACTGGCGGGGGAGGAGCTCGTCGAAGGCGCGGTTCTGCGCCCACACCAGCTCCGGGGCCGCCACCAGCCGCACGGCGCCCGCCCGCAGCTCCACCCCCGTCATCACCACCGCGCTGCCGCCGCGGCCCGCCCACATCGCCCCGTCGTTGACGCTGGAGGGGATGCGCGAGTTCCACGCGAAGTCGGCCTGGGGAAGGATCAGCGCGAAGCCGGTGCCCCCCAGGCGCGGCGTGAGCGACGACGGCGAGCGCACCAGGAAGCCCGCGGGCGAGGCGTCGCCGCGCAGTTGCGCGTCGCGGAGCTGCTCTTCGAGCGGGCTCCCCACGGTGGTGAGGCCGCGCGCGGCGCGGGCCGGGACGGTGTCCGCGGAGGTGCTGTCCGGGGCCTGCGCGCGGAGGAGCGAAGGAACCGCGAGCGCGGCCACGATGAGCCGCCAGGTGTAGTGCATTGCAGTGTCCTTCGGTAGACAGAGGTTCGCGTGTATGATAATGTTGTGCCCTTCGGCGGTACAGTGCCGGTCCACCGATCACCGGAATATGCCCCACTCCCATACGCCGCCGTTCCGCCGCCTGCTCCCCCTGCTGGCGGGCTGCGCGGCGGCACTTCCGCCGCTCGCCGCGCCCGCCCTGGCACAGGGTACGGGGGTGGACCTGCGCCAGGAAGTGACGGCGGGGAGCGAGGCCGAAGGGTACCTCCGCGCCCTGCAGGTGGCGGGGATGGCGCCGCTGTACCCGTGGTCCCAGCGCTCCTTCTCGCCCCGCGAGATCGACCGGCTGGTGCCCGCCCACCGCGCGCACCCCTGGGCCAGCCGCTTCGAGCAGCGGCCCGACTCGGCCGCCGCCCCCGCGCTGCGCCTGATCCGCCCGCGCGTGCGCGCCTTCTACAACACCACCTTCGCGCAGGACGCGCCCAACGACGGGGCCATCTGGGCGGGGCGCGGCCTCACGGGGGCGCTGAGCGCGGGCGCAACCCTGCGCGCCGGGCCCCTCTCGCTGCGGGTGGAGCCGCTCGTCTTCTGGGCGCAGAACAGCTCGTTCGAGCTGATGCCCAATGGCGAGACGGGCGACATGCGCTTCGCCAGCGGGTGGCACCCCCGCATCATCGACCTGCCGCAGCGCTTCGGCGACGAGGCGTACGCGCGGGTGGACCCGGGGCAGAGCACCCTGCGGCTGGACGCGCTGGGCGTGGCCGCCGGCGTGTCTACCGCCAACCAGGTGTGGGGCCCGTCCGCGGACATGCCCATGATCCTGGGCGCCAACGCGGCGGGGTTCCCCCACGCCTTCCTGGGCACCTCCGCACCGGTGCCGGTGGGGATCGGCCGGCTGCACGGGCGCGTGGTGTGGGGCGACCTTGCGCAGTCCGGCTACACGAGCGTGACGGGCGACGGCAGCCGGCGCTTCATGACCGGGTGGGTGGTCTCCTTTCTCCCGGCGGGGCTCCCCGGCGTGGAGCTGGGCGTGTCGCGCTTCTTCCACGAGCGGTGGCCCTCCGGCGGGCTGGAGCTGGGCGACTTCCTGCAGCCGCTGCAGCCCTTCCTCAAGGAGAACCTCGACCGCACGGGCGTGGGGGGAGACGGGGTGTCCGACGAGGGCAACCAGATCGCGGCGGTGCAGGCGCGCTGGGTGCTGCCGGGCAGCGGCTTCGAGCTGTACGGCGAGTTCGGGCGCGAGGACCACAGTTGGGACGTGCGCGACTTCATCCTGGAGCCGGACCATTCGTCGGCGTACATGGTGGGCGGGCGCAAGGTGTGGGTGCGCGACGGCAATCTGCTCTCGCTGCGCGCCGAGGTGGTGGAGTCGCAGGTGTCGCACCTCCGCGAGGTGAGGTCGCAGGGACCTTTCTACGTCCACACCCGTACCACACAGGGGCACACCGTGCGCGGGCAGATCCTGGGCTCGCCCGCGGTGTACGGCGGCGGCGGCAGCGTGGTGGCGCTGGAGAGCCACTCGCGCGCCGGGCGCTGGCAGTTGGACTGGACGCGCACCCGCATGGGCGGCGGCCTCTCCATCGCCGCTCCGGAGGTGGACGTGATCCACTCGCTGGGCGGGCAGGCGCTCATCTTCCGCGGCGGGCTTGACGCCACGGTGGGGGTGCGCGGAAGCCTCAACCGCAACCGCCACCTGCAGGGCGACGCCTTCAACCTCACCACCGAGCTCGGGCTCAGGGCACGCCTCTGACGCGTGCCGGCCCGCGTCCGGGAGAAGCAGCTTCCCCCACGCACGCCCGCGCCCGGCGCTCACGCGGCCCGGCGCTTCGTGCCGCACCCGGACGCCGCCCTGTGACGGGGGGCCGCATGGACTCGTCATGTTGAACGAAGCTTCGGCGCCGGCACGGCCGGGGGGGCGGAAGGGGGTGGCGGAGGTGAGCTTCTCGCTGGTGCTGGCCACGCTGGGGCGTACGGACGAGCTGGGCCGCTTCCTGGCCACGCTGGATGCGCAGACGGCCCGCGCCTTCGAGCTCATCGTGGTGGACCAGAACGCGGACGAGCGGCTCGTCCCCGTGCTGGCCCGGTACCGGGAGCGTTTCCCGATCCGCCACCTCCGGTCCGCGCCGGGTCTGTCCCGCGCGCGAAACGTCGCGCTGCCGCACACCACGGGACACGTGGTCGCGTTCCCGGACGACGATTGTCTCTATCCGGCCGATCTTCTGGAGCGCGCGGCGCGATTTTTCCAGGCGCACCCGGGGGCGCACGGCGCGGTGGGGCGCCTGGTGGACGAGGACGGGGGCGCGCAGCTCGAGCGGCGGGCCGGCTCCGGGCCCGTCGCGCGGCTCAGCCTGTTCGGCGGCGCCTCCTCCTGCACTCTCTTCCTGCGCCGCGAGGTGGTCGCCGCGGTGGGCGGGTTCGACGAGACGCTGGGGCTGGGCGCCGGGACCCCGTGGAGCGCCGGGGAGGACCTCGACTACCCGCTGCGGGCGCTGGCCGCCGGGTACCGGCTGGAGTTCGCCCCGGAGCTGGCGGTGACGCACCCGCGCCACGGGGACCCCGGGCTGGAGGCGGAGCGGGCGTTCGGCTACGCGGCCGGGTTCGGGCGCGTGTGCCGCAAGCACGGGATTCCCCGCTGGTACGTGGCGTACCACCTGTGCCGTTCGGCGGGCGGGGTGATCGTGGGAGCGTCCACCGGCCGGGCGCACAGGGCGCGGGTTCACTGGCGCGCGCTGCGCGGCAAGCTCCACGGCTGGCGCACCCGTGGCTGAGGGCGTGGATCGCGTCCCCGTCTCGGTGGTGATCCCCTTCTACCGGGGAGCGGCGCGGCTGGGCCGGGCGCTGCGCTCGGTGGAGCGGCAGACGCTGCAGCCGCTCGAGATCGTGCTGGTGGACGACGGGTCGCCCGAGCCGCTGCGGCCGGAGATGCACGACGTGGCGGTGCCGGTGCGGGTGGTGCGCCACCGCCACAACTGTGGCATCCCTGCCGCACGCAACAGCGGGGTGAGGGCCGCGCGCGGCGAGTGGATCGCGTTCCTGGACCAGGACGACGAGTGGGCGGGCGACAAGCTGGAGCGCCAGTGGCGGTGCCTCCACGCGTCGCCCCAGCCGCGGCGCACCGTGGTGTACGGGCGCTGCCGCGTGTGTCACGAAGCCGCGCCGGAAGCGGGGTGGCTCCACCCGCCGGCGTCCGCCGTCACACGCACCGAGCGCGACCCCGCCGTGAGCTTGATGCTGGGCGGCAACGTCGTTCCATTCGTCACGCTGCTGCTTCACCGCGGCGTGTTCGAGCGCTTCGGCGCGCTGGACGAAACGCTCACGGGCGGCTCGGACGACTACGAGCTCGTGCTGCGCCTGGCGGCCGAGGGGCTGGCGTTCCGCTGCGCGGACGAGCCCGGCGGCCACAGCGCGGCGCACTACCTTACCGGCAGCAACTATTCCGACCCTGAGAGGTTCTTCGCGGATGAAGTCGTGCTGCTGCAGGCGCTGTGCCGGCGCTACCCCGCCATGGAGCCGCTGCGCGAGAAGAGCCTCGCTCGTGCGCACTACCGACTGGCGCGCTCGTACGACGTTGCGGGTGCCCGCCAGCATGCCCTTTCGCATCACCGCATGGCGCGCGCTCTAGACCCGTACTGGCCGGCTCCCTGGGCCGCTCTCGCCATCCACCACGCGCCCGCGGCGGTGGCCGGGTGGCTGGCGGGGGCGCGCGGCTCCGCGCGGCGGCTGCGAGGGGGGGCATGACGGCGCTGCGCGAAGGCACGGGCGACGCCCCGCCGCGCGTGAGCGTGGTGATGGCCGCGTACAACGCGGAGCGCACCGTGGCCGCGGCCGTGCGCAGCATCCTCTGGCAGACGATGCCGGACGTGGAGCTGGTGGTGGTGGACGACTGCTCCACCGACGCCACGTACGAGGTGGTGCGCGCGCTGGCCGACGAGGACTCGCGGCTCCGCATCATCCGCAACGCGCAGCGCCGCGAGCGGGCCTGGTCGCGCAACCGGGCGGTGATGGCCGCGCGCGCCGAGCTGATCGCGGTGCTGGACGCGGACGACATCGCCCTCCCGGAGCGGCTGGAGGTGCAGGCCCGCTTCCTGGAGCGCAGCCCGCACGTGGCGCTGCTGGGCGGGAGCGGCTACGAGCTGGACGACCGCACCGGCGTGCTCTCGCCCTACGCCCCGGCGCCGGCGGACGGCCCCACCATCCTCTCCAGGATGCGGCGCTACAACCCGTTCTTCCACTCGTCGGTGATCTTCCGGCGGGGAGCGGCCATCCGGGCCGGGCTGTACGACCCGGCGACCACGTGGTCGGAGGACTCGGACCTGTTCTGGCGCATCGTGCCGGCGGGGAGCGCCCACATCCTGGCGGACCCGCTGGTGATCATCCGCACGGACTGGGAGCGCGAGCAGCGGGTGAGCCGCCAGCGCCGCGCGGCCGACGTCAGCGTCCGCTGGCGGGCGATGCGCCGCCACACCGGGAGCACGCTGGGCGACTGGCTGTGCCTCGTCCCGGGCTTCGTGCGGCTGGCGGTGCCTTCCACGGTGGACGTGGGGATGCGCCGCCTCAAGCGCCGCATGCAGAAGACGGCGTACGCCTCGGTGGTGCGCGACTGGGTCCACGCCTGCGAGACGGGGGAGCGGCCTCTGCCCAAGCCGGCCGAGGCGAGGCGCGGGATCGGGGTGACGGACGTGGTGCAGGTGGCCGGGGCCGAGGTGCGGAGTGCCGAGTCGTGATTCGCCGTTGAGGCGCCGCTCGGTACCGGACGGACAATAAAGATGTCGTAATATGTGTGAACATGGCTCCTGGACCGGTGCACGGGGCGGCTGAGGGCGCGCAGGCCACCCGCGGAGGCGCGGTCCATACGGCGGCTTCATGACGCGCGAGGGGGACCTCGTATGGAAAGCAGGCTGAACGGGATGCGAAGAGAGGCCGGCACGAGGGCTGCCGCCGGCTCCACGAGAGGGGTATTCGAGGCAATGCTGGAGCTGATCACGGTGGAAACTTCCCCTTGCCACTGGGGGAAAGCGCACGTAGTATCTTGCGTGAAAAGCAGTTGCGCCGGGGTGCGTCCGGCGCCCGCCCGCCCGGTGGCCAGGCCGGGCCCGCTCGCCGCGAGGCGGCGCGGCAATGCCGGGAGTGCGTCCCGGCCCGCCAAGGTGCCGGGGGTGAAGCTCCTGCCCGGCTCCCTCCTTGGGTCCCGCGAAGAGGCTCGCCAGTCCGGCGGCCCGCTCGCGCGATCCTGCCGATAGAGCCGCCATGGGGAATATTTTCGGATTGCTTTACCAGCGGCTTTACCGCTTCCGCCGGGGAATCACTCTCGTCATCTACACGGCGCTGAGCGCCCTGGCGTTCGCGCTCGCCTTCCTGGTGCGCTTCGAGTTCGAGGTGCCGGCCCTTTACGTGCGGGCGTTCGCGAGCACCCTCCCGCTCCTGCTGCTGATTCGCGCGGGCTCCAGCGCCGTGTTCCGGCTCAACGCCGGCCGCTGGCGCTTCGTGAGCACCCACGACGTGCAGCGGCTGGCGGCGTCGGTGTGCGCGGGGAGCACGGTGTTTGGCGTGCTGCTGTACGTGTTCCCCTACCAGGTGCGGGTGCCCATCTCCGTGTTCGTGCTGGAGGCGGTGTTCACCACGGTGCTCACGGCGGGGATGTGGATCGCGTACCGCAGCGGGCTCCAGCACCTGCGCCGGCGCATCTCGCTGGCGCGGGACTCGTCGGTGCGGGTGCTGATCGTGGGCGCCGGCGAGGCGGGCGTGGCGCTCGCGCACGAGATGCAGCACAACACTTCGGGGTACTTCCCCGTGGCGTTCGTGGACGACGACCCCTTCAAGTGGGGCACCTACCTTCACGGCGTGGAGGTGTTCGGCGCGAGCTACGACCTGGTGTCCACCGCCACCGCCGTGCGCGCGGAGACCATCGTGCTGGCCGTGCCCTCGGCCACGCCGGCGCAGCTCCGCACCCTGATGGCGCAGAGCGAGGGCACCGGGCTCCCCGTGCGCGTGCTCCCGGGGATCCGCGAGGTGCTGGCCGGCAACGTGGGCGTCAGCCAGTTGCGCGAGGTGAGCATCGAAGACCTGCTGGGGCGCGACCCCATCCAACTTGAGCTCCCGGAGCTGGCGAGCGACCTGGGCGGGCGCACGGTGCTCATCACCGGCGCCGCGGGGTCCATCGGCTCCGAGCTGGCGCGGCAGGTGGCGCTGTACGGCCCCCGCACCCTGGTGCTGTTCGACCAGGCGGAGACGGGGCTCTTCTACCTGGAGCTGGAGCTGCGCGAGCGGCACCCGGAGCTGAGCCTGGTGGCCATCGTGGGCGACATCGTGGACCGGGGCGGGGTGGAGCGCGTGTTCCGCACCTACGCGCCGGAGCGGGTGTTCCACGCCGCGGCGTACAAGCACGTGCCCATGATGCAGGCGAACGCCCGCGAGTCGGTGCGCAACAACGTGATCGGCACCTGGCGCGTGGCCGAGGCGGCCGGGCGGCACGGGGTGGAGAAGTTCGTGCTGGTGAGCACCGACAAGGCGGTGCGCCCCGTGAACGTGATGGGCGCCACCAAGCGCCTCGCCGAGATGACGGTGCTGGAGCTGCAGGACCTCTACCCGGAGACGGTGTACGCGTCCGTGCGCTTCGGCAACGTGCTGGGGAGCAACGGGAGCGTGATCCCCATCTTCAAGCGGCAGATCGAGGCGGGGAAGCCCCTCACGGTCACGCACCCGGAGGCCACCCGCTACTTCATGACCATCCCGGAGGCCGTGCAGTTGATCCTGCAGGCCTCGCTCCTCCCGGAGCTGCGCGGGCACATCGCCATGCTGGAGATGGGCGAGCCGGTGAAGATCGTGGACCTGGCCCGCAACCTGATCCGCCTGTCGCGCGCGCGGGGCAACCCGGCGGACCAGATCACGTACACCGGCCTGCGCCCGGGCGAGCGCCTCCACGAGGAGCTGGTGGCGCCGGACGAGGAGACGCGCCCCACGCCCATCGCCAAGGTGCACCTGGTGGAGTCCACCGTGTGCGCGGAGCTGGGCCTGTGTGCCCGCCTGGGCGAGTGGGAGCGCGCGCTGGACTCGGGGATGGACGCCGCCGTGGTGGCGTCGGTCGCCGAGATCCTCCCGGGGATCCGCGCCGAGCTGGAGACGGGCGGCAGCCCGCCCCTCCCCGGACCGCGCGACGCGGGGCTGCGCCCGCCGGTGCACGTAACGCGCGCGCAGCCCGCCCGCGCCCCCGCGACCGGCGCTTCCGTCGCGGTTTCCTGATCCAAACCATGGCGGCCTCGCGCGGAGGCGTGGAGACGCGGGCGGTGCCCGTGTCGCCGCGCCTCCGCGCGAGCCCCGCTTTTCGTATATGAACCAGGCGGAGAGCTGATGCGTGTGCTGGTGGTGGCGGGTGCCCGGCCCAACTTCATGAAGGTAGCGCCCATCCTGCGCGCACTGGCGGCGCGCGGCGACACGCCCGTGCTGGTGCACACGGGCCAGCACTACGACGCGTCCATGTCCGACGCGTTCTTCCGCGACCTGGCGCTCCCGGAGCCGGACTTCCACCTGGAGGTGGGCTCGGGCTCGCACGCGCAGCAGACGGCGCGCGTGATGGAGCGCTTCGAGCCGGTGCTGGAGGAGGTGCGGCCGGACTGGGTGGTGGTGGTGGGCGACGTCAACTCCACGCTGGCGTGCGCCCTGGTCGCGGCCAAGCGCAGGGAGGACCTCGGCTGCCTGATCGCCCACGTGGAGGCGGGGCTCCGCTCGCGCGACTGGCGGATGCCGGAGGAGGTAAACCGCGTGCTCACCGACCGCGTTTCCGACCTGCTCCTCACCCCCAGCCGCGACGCGCACCCCAACCTGCGGGCGGAGGGGATCGAGGAGGAGCGCATCCGCTTCGTGGGCAACGTGATGATCGACACGGTGCTTCACCAGCTTCCCCGGGCGCGCGAGCTGGACCTGCCCGGCCGCCTGGGCGTGGAGCGCGGCCGCTACGCGCTCGCCACCCTTCACCGGCCCAGCAACGTGGACGATCCGCGCGCGCTGGAGGCCGTGCTCTCCGCGCTGGCCGGGGTGGCCGCGAAGATGCCCGTGGTGCTTCCGCTTCACCCCCGCACCCGCGCCCGCGCCGAGGCGTTCGGGCTGGGCGCGCAGCTCGCCGGGCTGCGGGTGCTGGAGCCCCTGGGCTACCGCGAGATGCTCTCGCTTACCGACGGCGCCGCGGTGGTGCTCACCGACTCGGGCGGGCTGCAGGAGGAGACCACCGCGCTCGGCGTGCCCTGCGTGACGCTGCGCGAGCAGACGGAGCGGCCGGTTACGGTAAGCCATGGCACCAACCGCCTGGCCCCGTGGCCGCTCACGCGCGACGGCGTGCTGGCGAGCTACGCCGATGCGCTGGCGCGGGGACGCGGCGCGCCCTCGCAGCCGGAGGGGTGGGACGGCGAAGCGGCGGTGCGGGTGGCGGGCGAGCTGGCGGCGCGCCTGGGCGGGGTCGCGCCGTGAGCGCGGGCACCGAGCAGAGGCCCGCGCTCCGCGCGCGGGTGCGCGCCTTCGCGGGACCCGCGGGAGGGCTGCGGCGCGGGCTGCTCAAGGCCGTGGCGGGGAGCGCCGGGCTCAAGGCGGCCAACATGCTCGTGACCTCGGCCGTGGCCGTGGTGCTGGCGCGGGTGCTGCAGCCGGAGGGGTACGGCATCTACGCCTTCGCCATGGCGCTGGTGAGCATGCTGGGCGTTCCGTCGCAGGCGGGGCTCCCCACGCTGATGATGCGCGAGGTGGCCCGGCTGCGCGTGCGCGAGCGGTGGGACGTGATGCGCGGCCTCTTCCGCCGCAGCAACCAGGCGGTCATCGTGATGTCGGTGCTGGTGGCCGCGGGGGCGGCGCTCTGGGTGGCCGTGCGGCGCGACCTGTACGACGCGCAGCAGGTGGCCACGCTGCAGTGGGCGCTCCTCCTCCTGCCGCTCACCGCGTTCGGGGCGTTGCGCAGCGCGGCGCTGCGCGGGCTGGGGCGCGTGGTGCAGGGGCAGATGCCCGAGATGCTCCTGCGCCCGCTCTTCCTGCTGCTGCTGGTGGGCGGGCTGCTGCTGGCGGGCCGCGCGCTGGAGCCCTCCACCGCCATGGCGATGAACGTGGCGGCGGCGTTCCTTTCCTTCCTGGTGGGCGCCCTCCTGCTGCGGCGCGGCACCCCGCAGCACGTGCGCGCGGCCGTGCCCGTGTACGAATCCGCGGCGTGGGCGCGCAGCATCGTTCCCCTCAGCTTCCTGGGCGGCTTCCAGCTTCTCAACAGCCAGACGGACATCCTGATGCTGGGCGCGCTGGCCACCCCGGCGGACGTGGGCATCTACCGCGTGGTGGTGCAGCTCGCGGGGTTCGTGCTGGTGGGCGGGAGCATCGTGAACGCGGTGCAGGCGCCCCACCTCGCGCGCATGTACGCCGAGGAAGACATGGACCGCCTCCACCGCCTGGCGCGGCAGGGGTCGCGGGCGCTCTTCCTCTCCGCCGTGGCCATCGCGCTGGTGCTGATCGTGGGGGGCCCCACCCTGCTGCGGGTGGCCTTCGGGCCGGAGTACGCGCGGGGCTACGTGCCGCTGGTGATCTGGTGCATCGGGATGGTGATCAGCGCGGAGCAGGGCTCGCTGGTCACGGTGATGAACATGACGGGGCAGGAGGGGAGCACGGCGCGCATCATGGCCGTGGGCGCGGTGTCCAGCATCGTGCTCAACTTCATCGCCATTCCCCTCTGGGGGATGACCGGCGCGGCCGCGGCCACCATGACGAGCACGGTGCTGCGGCGCGTGCTGATGATGAGGCAGCTCCGCTCGCAGCTCGGGATCAGCATCGGGGCGCTGGGCTCCATGCGCGCCGTACGCCCGGAACCCTGACCGCACGAACCGAGAGAACGCGGAGCCGTGATGAAAGTGGCAGTCGTGGGCGAGATCTTCAGCCCCAACCTCGGCGACGGGGTGATCTTCGAGTGCATCCGGCACCTGTTCGCCGCGCGCGGCGTGGAGGTGGTGGCCCTGGACTTCGGGATGCGCACCGGGTGGAGCGACGAGCCCGCCCCCCCCGCCGCGCCCGAGGCGGGCGGGGTGCGCCGCGCCGCGCAGTTCGTGGTGAGGCGCAGCCGCCTGGTGCGGCGCGGGCTCACGGCGTCGCGCTGGTACCTGCGGCAGCGGCGGGTGCACTCGCTGCGCTGGGAAAGGGTGGTGCGCGAGTGCGACGCGGTGGTGATCGGCGGCGGGCACCTGCTGGTGGACATCGGCTTCACCTTCGCGCCGCGCATCGCCGAGATCGTGCGGCTCGCCGAGAAGCACGGCAAGCCCGTGGCGTTCTTCGCCTGCGGGGCCGGGTCCCGGTGGGGGCGCGTGGCCACGCGCATCTACGGCCACGCGCTCAACTACGCCTCGTACGTCTCGGTGCGCGACCATGTGTCTGCCGCCGCCGTGCGAAAGGTGCTGAAGCCCGGCCGCGAGGTGGTGGTGCACGCCGACCCCGGCTTCGCCACGGCCGCGGCGTACCCGCCGGCCGCGCGCCGCGAAGGGGCCACGGTGGGCTTCGGAGCGCAGCCCGTGCAGCACATCCGCAACCACGTGCCCGAGCTGCGCGACCTGGACGAGCGGGCGTACCACGACTTCTGGGCCGCCGTGGGGGCCGAGGTGGAGAAGACCGGCGCCACGGTGGAGCTGTTCTCCAACGGCACGGCGGAGGACCAGGCCGAGGCGGAGAGCCTTCACCGGCACCTCACGGCCGCGGGGCTGCGTCCCCGCCTGGCCCCCCGGCCGCGCGTGCCCGCGGAGCTGGTGGAGCGGATCGGAGGGTACGATGCCCTCCTCTGCACCCGGATGCACGCGGGGATCGTGGGCTTCTCCATGGGCGCGCGGGTGGTCCCCATCTCGTGGGACCGCAAGGTGGACAACGTGTGGGACTTCATGGGGCGTGGCGAGGCGGTGCTGGCGCCGCAGGTGTTCCGCCACCCGGGGGAGTGGGCCGCGGCCAGCCCGCGCGGCGACCGCGCCGCGTCGCTCGGCTCCGACGAGCGGGCGCGGCTGCACTCGGCGCTGCAGGACGCCGCGGACACCTGCCTCACCCGCCTCGGGCTGCCGCGGGGCGCCCGGGTGAGGGCGGGCTGACCCTGGGCGCGGAGAGCCGGGCGCTGAACGTCGGCACCGCGCCCTCCCGGCCTGGCCCCCAGCACGCGTCACCCCAGTCCCCCAAACCGATCTACGCCCGCGGCACACTCGCGGCGGCATCCAATTTCGCTCCCACGGACGAACGATGAACAAGCTTCAGCAGAAATTTCAGCGTGCACGGCAGAAGGCGCGCCTGGGGCTCCGCGACCTGCGCGAGTCGAAGCAGGTGGCGCTGGAGCCCGCCGCGCTTGCGCAGTGCCGCTTCTACCAGTTCAAGCAGGGCACGGCGGAGTTCTTCTTCGCGCGGTACGGCCGCACGGACATCCGCGTGCCGGACACCCCGCACTTTCACCTCGCCCGCGCCCTGGCGCAGGGCGACGCGGCGGCCGTGGAGACCGCGACGGCGTTCTACATGGAGTACCTGGCCGCGAGCTGGGGGCCCGCGGACGTCCAGGCGCATCGCGACCGCGTGGCGGCGTTCAGGGCGCACTTCGAGGCCTTCCGCGACGGCTCGGCCGCGGGGCGGCCCGTGATCGTGACCCGCCTGGGCGCGGGCGGCGACCACTTCGTGGTGGACGGCAACCACCGCGTGGCCTTCGCCGTGGCGCTGGGGAAGAAGGTGCCCGTCAAGGAGTGGCCCCTCGACCTGGCGTTCGAGCGCTACTCGCGCGTGCCCGAGTTCTACGGCACCAGCAACCGCAACCAGCCCTACCAGAGCGTCTACTTCCAGCGCAACATCGTTATCACGGGCCGGCGCGACGACATCCTGGAGCGCCTCGGGCTGATCCCCGCCGAGGTGCTGCAGGGGATGCGGCTCCTGGACATCGCCAGCAACATCGGGATGAGCAGCATCCTCGCCCGCGGGCTGGGCGCCGCGTCCGTGCTGGGGATCGAGCGCTCCAGCGGGCTGGTGGACCTGGCCTCGCGCTTCGCGATGTTCGAGGGGGTGCACGAGCACGTGAAGTTCCGCCAGTTCGACATCGACTCGGCGAGCCTCCGCCCGGGCGAGGAGTTCGACACGGCCTTCATCTTCTCCATCTACAACCACCTCCGCTCGCCGGAGCGCCTTACCCGCATCGTGGAGCAGCACGTACGCCGCTACGTGGTGTTCGAGGCTCATCCGGGCGACAGCCGCGCCGCGTACGCGCCGTTCTTCGACAGCGGCCTCTTCTCGTCGGTAGAGGAGCTCGGCTCGCTCTCCGAGTCCGTGTACAAGCGCGAGCGGAACCGGCTGCTGTGGCTCTGCCGCAGGGCGTGACCGCCGCGGGCCCCGGTGGCTCCGTGAAGCGGGTGGTGCTGTGGCTGGAGAGCCCTTCCATCCACCAGGCACCGCTGGTCTCCGCGCTCGCCCGCGGGTGGGGCGGCGAGGTGGTGGTGGTGGCGGAGCGTGACGTGTCCGAGCGCCGGCGCCGGCTGGGCTGGGACCGGGCGGACTTCACCCCCGCCCGGCTCGTGGTGGCGCCGTCGCGCCCGGAGCGCGCGGCGATCCTGGCCGTGGGAGAGTGCGCGGACACCGTGCACGTCTTCTCCGGCCTCCACGCGTATCCGGAAACGTACTGGACGCTGCGGCGCGCCGCGGCCACCTGCGCCCGCGTGGGGATCTACGCCGAGCCCCCGGCGGACGACCGCTCCGCCCGGGCGCTCGCGCGGCGCGCGCGCTACCGGGTGCACGCGCTCCGGTGGAGGCGCCGCCTGGATTTCATCCTGGTCACCGGCGCCACGGGGGTGCACTGGTTCCGCGCCCGCGGGTTCAGGGAGGAGAGCCTCTTCCACTTCGGGTACTTCACGGAGCCACCCCGCGGGCTGGACGACTTGGATGGGGTTGTGCTACATTCCGGCGGAGCAGTGGAACTACTGTTTGTGGGGCAGCTCGTACCCCGCAAGGGGCTGGACCTGCTGCTGCGGGCACTTGCCGGGCTGCGTGGCCGCTCGTGGACGCTGAACGTGGTGGGGAGCGGTCCGCAGGAGGAGGCGTACCGTGCGCTGGCACGGGAGCAGGGCGTGGAAGACCGCGTGCGCTGGCACGGGATGCTGCCCAACGCGGGCGTGCAGCGGTTGATGGCGCGGGCGGACGCCCTGGTGCTCCCCAGCCGCTTCGACGGGTGGGGCGCGGTGGCCAACGAGGCGCTCATGTGCGGCACGCCGGTGGTGGTGAGCGACCGCTGCGGCGCCAGCGACCTGGTGAGGCGCCCGGAAGCGGGCCGGGTGGTGGCCGCCGGCTCGGTGGAGGCGCTGGCGGCGGGGCTGGACGAGACGCTCGCCCGGGGGACGGTGGGGAGCGGCCGGCGGGCGGAGCTTCGCGCCTGGGCGGCGCGCGGCATCAGCCCGGAGGCGGGCGCCGGATACCTGATGGAGATCCTCTCCGGCGCGGGGAGGGAGCGACGCCCGGAACCGCCCTGGCACGCTTGAGTGCCGGTACCCGGTGCTCGCAACGATCTAAGCAATGGATTGTAGATGAGCGCTGGGGTACCCGCACGCCGCCTGTACGCCGACCGCCGCGCCTGGCTCAAGGACAGGTACGCCCACCGGCACCTCAAGCGTTACTGGCCGCTGGTGATGGAGGTGGACTCCCTGAGCCGCGCCCAGCTCCTGGCGCTGCGCGACGAGCGGCTGGGGGAGCTGATCGCCCACGCCGTCACCCACGTGCCGTTCTACCGGAAGTGGCTGGCCGAGAGCGGGCTGAGCGCCGGCTCCGTGACGCTGCGGGAGCTGCCGGTGGTCACCAAAGACGCGTACAGGGAGCACCTGGAGGCCTTCCAGTCCGCCGCGTACCCGGCCCGGGACATGGTGGCCAACAAGACCAGCGGCAGCAGCGGAGAGCCGTTCCGCTTCCGCCGCCACCCGGCGTCGCTGGACTACAGCTACGCCTGCATGTGGAGGTCGCTGCTGCGCCACGGGGTGCACATCGGCGACCGCCGCGGGCGCGTGTGGGGGCGCGGGTACCAGTTCAACGCCACCCCGGCGGCCATCCGGCGGGTGCGGCGCCGGCACGCCCTGCGGGACTGGATGAGCAACAGCGTGGGCGTGGACGCGTACTCGCTGGGCCCGGAGAACGTGGCCGCGGCCGTGGCGGAGCTGCGCGCCGCGCGCCCCGTGTACCTGCACGGCTACGTATCCGCACTGTACGTGATCGCGCGGCACCTGCTGGACGGCGGCGGCGACTTCCACGACCTGCGGCTGAAGGTGGTGGTCACGGAGAGCGAGAAGCTCTATCCCTTCCAGAAAGCCGCCATGGAAGCGGCGTTCGGCTGCCCGGTGCTGGAGTTCTACGGCTCTGTGGAGCTGGGCGCCATCGCCCAGACGGACCCGCGCGGCGAGCTGCTGCTGAACGACGACATGTACCTGGTGGAAACGCTGCCGGAAGGGGAGGCGGTGGTCACCGACCTCTTCTCGCACGCCTTCCCCTTCCTGCGCTACAAGCTGGGTGACGTGGTGAAGCTGGCCCCGGGGCACGCCCGCGGCCTCCCGTACTCGGTGGTGGAGGAGGTGGTGGGGCGCACCACCGACCTGATCCCGCTGCGCAGCGGCGGGTTCGTGCACGGGGTGGCGCTGGCGCACGTGATCGACCACCACCTGGCGCTGGTCCACAAGTACCAGATCCACCAGGAGGCGCTGGACCGCTTCACCGTACGCCTGATGGCGCGCGCCCCGCTCCCGCAGGCGGTGCGCGAGCGCATCGTGGCGGACCTGGCGGGGCTGGTGGGGCCGGGGGCGCAGATCAGCGTCCAGGAGGTGAGCCACATCGCCCCGGCCGAGAGCGGCAAGTTCCGCTGGGTGATGTCGGACGTGCCGCACCGGCTGGCGGGGCACGCGCGGTAGAACGCCCGTGCCGCGCGGAGACACGGAGGCACGGGGGAGCCGCTCTGCGGCGTCCCTCGTGCCTCCTGGCGCGCACGGGGGTGGACGCTCCTATCCACACCACGCTACATTGGCCCCTGCTCGGCACTGGAAAATGCCCAAGACTCGGGAATCGCGATGAGCTCGGCGGCCACCGATCGAATATATTCCGACCCCCGCTCCTGGCTGAAGGACCGGTACGCTCACCCGTACCTGAAGACGTACTGGCCCATCGCGCTGGGGGTGGACGGCCTCAGCCGCCCGCAGCTCCTGTCGCTGCGCGAGCAGCGGCTGGAGGCGCTGATCGCGCACGCGGTGAAGCACGTGCCGTTCTACCGCCGGTGGTTCGCGGAGAGCGGCATCCGCAGCGTCAAGTCGGTGCGGCTGGACGACCTGCCGGTGGTCACCAAGCGCGCGTACCGACAGCGCATGGACGACTTCCAGTCGGACGCGTACCCGGCCGGCAAGCTGGTGCTCAACAAGACGAGCGGCAGCAGCGGCGAGCCCTTCCGGTTCCGCCGCCACCATGCGTCGCTCGATTACAGCTATGCCTGCATGTGGAGGTCGCTGCTGCGCCACGGCATCCGCATCGGCGACCGGCGCGGGCGCGTGTGGGGGCGGAGCTACCACTTCAACGCCACGCCCGCGTCCATCCGCCGGGTGCGGCGCCGCCACGCCGTGCGCGACTGGATGAGCAACAACGTGGGGATCGACGCGTACTCGCTCACCCGCGAGAACGTGGGGCAGGCGGTGGCCCGGCTGCGCGCGGCGCGCCCCGTGTACCTGCACGGCTACGTATCCGCCCTGTACGTGATCGCGCGGCACCTGCTGGACGGCGGCGACGACTTCGGCGACCTGGGGCTGAAGGCGGTGGTCACCGAGAGCGAGAAGCTGTACCCGTTCCAGAAAGCCGCCATGGAGGCGGCGTTCGGCTGCCCGGTGGTGGAGTTCTACGGGTCGGTGGAGCTGGGGGCCATCGCCCAGACGGACCCGCACGGCGACCTGCTGGTGAACGACGACATGTACCTGGTGGAGACGCTGCCGGAGGGCGAGGCGGTGATCACCGACCTCTTCTCGCACGCGTTCCCCTTCCTGCGCTACCGGCTGGGCGACCTGCTGGAGCTGTCGCCGCGCCCCGCGCACGGGCTCCCGTACACGGTGCTGGGGCAGGTGGTGGGGCGCACGCTGGACCTGATCCCTCTCCCCGGCGGCGGATTCGTGCACGGGATGGCGCTGGCGCACGTCATCGACCACCACCTGGCGCTCATCCAGAAGTACCAGGTCCGCCAGGAGCGCGTGGACCGCTTCGTCATCCGCGTGGTGACGCGCGCTCCCCTCCCGTCGTCGGTGCGGGAGAGGATCGCCGCGGACATGGCGGGGCTGGTGGGGAGCGCCGAGGTGCACATCGAGGAGGTGGAGCACATCCCGCCCGCCGCCAGCGGCAAGTTCCGCTGGGTGATGTCCGACGTCCCCCACCAGCTCGCGCCCACGGCATGACCCTCGAGATGCTTTCGGTGGTGGTGCTCTGCTACAACCGGCGGGACGAGGTGGAGCGCACCGTGCCCGCGCTGTGCCGCATGCGCCAGGAGCACGGCTTTCAGCTCGTGGTGGTGGACAACCGGTCCACCGACGGCACGCGCGAGGCGCTGGAGCGGATCGCGGCGGAGCACCCCGGGGTGGAGGTGGTGCTCAACGAGGCCAACCTGGGCGGCGCGGGCGGGCGCAACTCCGGGTGGAGGCGGGCCGCCGGCCGGTACATCCTCAGCATCGACGAAGACATCACCCTCGGCGCGGAGCAGATGCGCGCCCTGTGCGCGCTCATGGACGCGGACCCGCGCATCGGCGTGCTGTCGCCGCGCATCCAGGACGCGGCGTCGGGGCGCGTGATCAACGACGTGGGCGACGAGGGCCGCCAGCTTCCCAGCTTCTACGAGGCGTGCCACCTCATCCGCCGCGAGGCGATGGAAGTGGTGGGATACGGCGACCCCCAGTGCTTCGCGGCGGGCGAGGGGTTCGACTACACGCTGCGCATGCACGCGGCGGGGTACATCGTGTACTACACGCCGGAGGTGATGGTGGTGCACCACGACCGGGTGCGCGCGGGCGGCGAGCACGCGCACCGGCGGCGCCTGTGGGTGGAGACCTTCAGCGGGCTCTACTTCAAGCACTTTCCGCTGCGCACGGCGGTGCTGTTCACCACGCGCTACCTGCTGTCGCAGGCGTTCTCGGGGGCGCGCGTGTTCGGCCTCGGCTACGCGGCCACGCTGCCCCGGTGGGCGCTGGCCGGCGCGCGCGGCGGCTTGAGGCGCAGGGCGGTGGTCCCGCGCGAAACCGTTGCCTTCTACACGCGGCCGGACCATCCGCGGGATTTCGGCAACCAGCCTCTCCTGCGCAAGGCGGTGAGGTCGCTCAGGACCCGCGGGAGGAAGTAGATGGACGCAGTGATGAACGGCGAGCGGGCGGAATGGACGCCCGCCCCGGCGCCCCGCGTGGTGGCGCCCCGCCGTCCGCAGCACTGGCGGAGCCAGCACATCCTGGCCAAGTACGCCTTCGTGCTCGGCCTTCCGTTCGTGGCGACGCTGCTCTCCCGGCAGGCGGGAGGCGCGGCGCACTTTGCCGTGTACCTGTTCCTCAGCCTCTGGGCCATGGCCGGGCCGCGCCGGTGCGTGGAGGCGCTGACGCTGTCGTGGCTGGTGACCTTCCTCAACCCGGGGCTCTTCGCGTCGAGCGGCGCGGGAGAGGTGCTCCGGTGGCTGATCCTGGCAGCGGCGGCCGGCACGGTGCTCACGCAGATCGTGCTCACCGAGTCGTCGCTCCCGCGCGCGTGGATGTGGGTGACGGGGTTCGTGCTGGTGACGGCCTCCCTCGCCGTGTACACCAGCTACGCGGTGGACGTATCGCTCTTCAAGCTCACCAGCTTCCTGATGGGCGCGACCGCCGTCCTCTTCGGCTTCCACCTCACGCGGCACGAGGCGCCGTACTGGCGGCGCTGGTTCTACGTCCTCTTCGCGGTGGTGGTCACGGCCGGCTTCCCCCTCCTCGTGCACCCGCTGGGCTACGTCCGCAACGGGCGCAGCTTCCAGGGGATCACGGGGCAGCCGCAGACGTACTCGCTCTTCATCGGGCCGCTGCTGGCGTGGCTGCTCGCGCGGCTCCTCACGCGGCAGGACCGCGGGGCGCTCAAATGGGTGCTGGCCGCCATGGCCGTGGTCTCGCTGCTCGCCACGCAGGGGCGCACGGGGCTGGTGGCGGGGGTGGGCGGGCTCGCGCTGGCGGGGCTGTGGTGGGTGGTCTCGGGCCGCCTGCGCGTCGCCATCCCGCGGGCGTGGATCGTCCTGGGGCTGCTGGCCGTGGGGCTCGGCACCGGCTGGGTGGCCACCCACACGCAGGAGGCGTCGCGCGCGGTGCTCAACTTCATGATGAAGGGGCGCGCGGACGCGGGGCTGGACGCCGCTTTCCACGCTTCGCGCGGCTTCCTCATCGAAGCCTCCATGGCCAACTTCCGCGAGCACCCGATCACCGGGATCGGGTTCGGCGTGGGGTCGGACCCCGCGACGTTCAACGTGCGCCGGGACCCCATCCTGGGGCTCCCCGTGGGCGCCTCCACCGAGAAGGGGTTCACGGCGGTCGCCATCCTGGAGGAGATCGGGCTGGTGGGGATGACGCTCTTCCTGCTGATGGTGGGCGCCCTGCTGCGCCCCGTGTTCACGCGGCGGGCCGCGTTCCCCACCACGGTGCTTGCCCTTTCGGCGCTGCTGGTGAACTTCGGCGAGTCGGTGTTCTTTGCGCTGGGCGGCAGCGGGATGCTGGTGTGGCTGCTGATGGGGGCGGCGCGGGTGATGGCCGCGCACGACGAGTGAGCGGCGGCCGCGCGAAGCGAGTCGGCGGGGGCCCGGCGGAGGCCGTGAGGCGGCTGGGGTCGCTGGCCGGCTTCGTGTGGAGCCACCCGGCGAACCGCGGGCGCCGGCTGCGGGCGCTCGCCCGTGCGGCGGGGTGGCAGCTCCGCAAGCGGATGACGCGGCGCGCGCTGGACGTGCGCGTGTACGGCGGCCTCACGCTGCGCTGCTACCACGACAGCACCCCGGCCAGCGGGGTGATCTACGCCGCCGGGTACCCGGACTGGGCGGAGATGTCGTTCCTGAGCCATCTCCTGCGCCCCGGCGACGGCTTCGTGGACGTGGGCGCCAACATCGGCGTGTACACGCTGCTCGCCGCGTCGCGGGTGGGGCGCGAGGGGCGCCTGGCCTGCTTCGAGCCGGGTGCGCTGGCGCTGCTCCGCCTCCGCGAGAACCTTTCGCTCAACGGCATCCACAACGCGGAGGTGTTTCCCGCCGCCGCGCTGCACCGGGCGGGCACGGTGCGCTTCGACGAGGCGGGGAGCACCACGGGCCACGTGGTGGCGGATGCTGAAGCCGCGGGCGTGGAAGTGCCCTGCGTGCGGCTGGACGACGTACTCGCCGGCGGCTCCCGGGCCGCGGGGAAGATGGACGTGGAGGGCGCGGAGCCGCTGGCCCTGCGCGGCGCGGAGCGGCTGCTGGCGGAGATGAACCCGCCCGTGTGGCTGCTGGAGGTCAACGGGGTGCTGCGGCGGTACGGCTTCACCAAGACGCACCTGTGGGGCTGGCTCGCCGCGCGCGCGTGGGACGTGTGCGTGTACGACCCCGCGCGGCGCCTGCTGCTCGACTGCCCGGACCCGCGGTCCCGCCACCGCAACGTGCTCGCCGTGGCCCGCGGCGCGCGCCCGGCGCTGGGCGCGCGGCTGGTGGCCGGATGACGCGGCGCCCCGTGGTGCTCGCCTTCGTCCACTACTACCTGCCCGGCTACAAGTCGGGCGGGCCCATCCGCACGCTCGCCAACCTGGTGGACCACCTGGGCGGCGAGCTGGACTTCCGCATCGTGACCGCGGACCGCGACGCCACTGACACGGCGCCGTACCCGGACGTGGCGGTGGATGCCTGGAACCGCGTGGGGAAGGCGCAGGTGTACTACACGTCGCCGGCCCGCCGCACGGTGGGCGCGCTGGCCCGCGTGGTGGCCGGCACGCCGCACGACATGCTGTACTTCAACAGCTTCTTCGACGCGGTGTTCACCGTGCGCACGCTGGTGGGGCGGGGGATGGGGCGCTTCCCGCGCCGGCCGGTCATCATCGCGCCGCGCGGCGAGTTCGCGCCCTCGGCGCTGGCGTACAAGCGCTGGAAGAAGGAGCCGTACCTGCGGGTGTTCCGCGCCCTGGGGATGGAGCGCGCGGTGACCTGGCAGGCGTCCAGCCCGTACGAGGCGGACGACATCGTGCGCGTGATGCGCCCCCCGGCCGGCTCGGTGAAGATCGCGCCCAACCTGCCGGCGGCCGAGCGCGTCCGTGCCCCGCGCGGCGCCCCCGGGGCGGAGGGCGGGCCGCTGCGCGTCGTGTTCCTGGCGCGCGTGTCGCCCGTCAAGAACCTGGGCTTCGCGCTGCGCGTGCTGGGCCGCGTCTCTACCCCCGTGGAGCTGGACATCTACGGCCCCGTGCGCGACCCGGCGTACTGGGCACACTGCGAGGAGCTGATCCGCGGCCTTCCCGCGCACGTGAAGGCGCGCTACCTCGGGCCCGTGGAGCCCGCGCGCGTGCCTGGGGTGATGGCGGAGCACGACCTCTTCTTTCTCCCCACGCAGGGGGAGAACTACGGGCACGTGATCCCGGAAGCGCTGGGCGCCGGCACGCCCGTGCTCATCGCCAACACCACGCCCTGGCGCGGCCTGGAAGCCGCCGGCGCCGGGTGGGACCTGCCGCTGGACGACGAGGCGGGCTTTGCCGCCCGCATCGAGCACTTCGCCGCCCTCACCCCCGCGCAGCGCGACGCCATGCGGGAGAGCGCCTACGAGTACGTGAGCCGGCGCCTGGCCGCGCCCGAGCTCGTGGCCGCCAGCCGCGAGCTGTTCGCCAGCGCGGGGCTCACATCGCAAGACACGGAGAAGCAAGGGTGAAGCTGCTGTGGGTCAACCACTTCGCGGTGTCGCCGCGAGAGGGCGGGGGAACGCGCCACTTCGAGCTGGGGCGGGAGCTGGGGCGGCTGGGATGGGAGGTCACCATCGCCGCGTCCGACCTCAACCTCCACACGCGCAGCTACACGCGCCGCGCCGGCCCCGCGGAGCGCGCGGCCGTGCCGGAGGTGGTGGACGGGGTGGAGTTCCGCTGGCTGTGGACCGCGCCGTACGAGCGCAACAACTGGCGGCGGCTGGCCAACTGGCTGAGCTTCGGCCCGTCGCTGCTGGCGGACGGCGGGGGAGGCCGGCGGCCGGACGTGGTGATCGGCTCGTCGCCGCACCCGTTCGCGGCGTGGGCCGCGGCGCGCCTGGCCTCCCGGCTGCGCGTGCCGTTCGTGCTTGAGGTGCGCGACCTGTGGCCCGAGGGGCTGGTGGCGGGCGGCGCGCGCCGGGGCCCCGGCTACCTCGCCTTCCACCTCCTCGCCCGCCGCCTGTACGCGCGCGCGGACCGCATCATCGTGCTGGCGCGCGGGGTGGAGGGGTACCTGGCCGAGCGCGGCGTGGACGCGCGCAAGCTGGTGTACATTCCCAACGGCGTGGACGCGGAGGCGTTCGCGGACATCCGGCGCCCCGCGCGTGACACTTTCACCCTGGTGTACGCGGGGGCGCACGGTCCGGCCAACGGGCTGGACGCGGTGCTGGGCGCCGCGGAGCTGCTGCAGGACCACCCGCGCATCCGCTTCCTGCTGGTGGGCGACGGGCCCGCCAAGGCGGAGCTGGTGCGCTCCGCCACCGGGCGGCGGCTGGAGAACGTGGAGTTCCGCGACCCCGTGCCCAAGGCCGAGATGCCGCGGCTGCTGGGCGAGGCCGACGCCGGGCTGATGGTGCTGCGCGAGTCGCCGCTGTACGCCTTCGGGGTGAGCCCCAACAAGCTCTTCGACTACCTGGGCGCCGGCCTCCCCGTGGTCTGCAACGTCCCCGGCGACGTGGCCGAGATGGTGCGCGTGTCCGGCGCCGGCGTGCAGGCCGCCGACACCTCGGCCGCGGCGCTGGCCGACGCGGTGCTGCGCCTTGCGGCCGAGCCGCACGAGGCGCGCGCGCGGCGGGGCGAGCAGGGCCGCGTGTGGGTGGCGCGCGAGCACGGCCGCACCACGCTGGCCGCGCGGCTGGACGCGGCGCTTCGTCCGCTGCTCCCGGCCCGATGATCGCGCCCACGCGCTGGCCCGACGTCGCGGCCACGCTCTACCGCACCTTTGGTGCGCGCGGGGCGGCGCTGCGCGCGCTCCACGAGGCGCGGCGGGCGGGGAACCGCTTCCGGCCGGAGCCGCGCCACCCGCTCGCCCACGCTCCGCTCCCCGCTCCCCATCCCTTCGCCGCGGACGCGGAGCGCCTCGCCGCGTCCACCGACCGCGCGGCGGCGATGCGGCGCGCGGAGCGGGTGCTGGCGGGCGGGTACGAGGCGTACCGGTGGGAGTGGCGCCCGCTTCCCGACTCGCCCGAAGCATGGCTGCGCCACCCCCGCACCGGCGCGGAGTACAGCGCCGCGGCGCCCTGGTGGCGCATCCCGCACCTGGACCCCGCGGCGGGCGACATCAAGGACCTGTGGGAGCCGGCGCGCTTCGGCTGGGTGTACGACCTGGTGCGCGGGTGGCTGCTCACGCGCGACGACCGCTTCGCCCGCGCCTTCCACGAGCGGCTCGCCGCGTGGCGCTCCGCGAACCCCCCGTTCCACGGGCCGCACTGGGGATGCGGGCAGGAGACGGCGATCCGCGCGGTGGCGCTGCTCTACGCGGAGGCCAACCTGGCGGACGCGCCATCCAGCACCCCCGCGGCCATGTCCGCCGTGGCGGAGGTGCTCGCCGCGTCCGGAGAGCGAATCGCGGACGCGCTGGGATACGCCGTGTCGCAGCGCAACAACCACGCGATCTCCGAGGCGGGCGGGCTGGTGCTGCTGGGCGTGCGCCTGCGCGGCATCCACCCGGAGGCGGAGGGGTGGCTCGCGCGCGGCGCGGCGTGGGTGGAGCGGCTGGTGCTGGAGCAGTTCACGGAAGACGGCTGGTACATCCAGCACTCCTTCACCTACGCGCGCCTGGCGCTGGAGCAGCTCGCCGTGGTGGCGCGCGCGCTCCCCGCGCCCCTTCCGGAGAGCGTCCGTGCACGCGTGGCGGCGGCGGTGGAGCTGCTGGGGAGCGTGGCCGATCCCGAAACGGGCGCCGCTCCCAACCACGGCGCCAACGACGGCGCCTTCGTGCACCCCGTCACCCTCGGCGAGTACCGCGACTTCCGCCCCGCGCTCACGGCCGCGTGCGCCGCGTTCCGCCTGCCCATGCCGGCCGGGCTGAGCCCGGACCCGGAGGTGTGCGCGTGGATGCGCCTTCCCGTGCCCGGCACCCGCCCGCCCGACGCGGCGGTGCGCAGCGGCGCGGCGGGGTGGGCGGTGGCGCGGGTGGGCGGATGGTCCGTCTTCCTGCGCGCGGGGCGCTACCGCTCGCGCCCGGGCCACCTGGACCCGCTGCAGCTCGACGTCCGCTACCAGGGGCGCGAGGTGCTGGTGGACCCCGGCACCTTTGCCTACAACGCCCCCGCCCCCTGGCGCAACGGCCTGGTGTGGGGGCGCGTGCACAACTCTCCCGCGCTGGATGGCGCCGAGCCGGGCGTGCGCGGCCCCCGCTTCCTCTGGTACCTGTGGCCGGAGGCGGCCGTCCGCGAGGCGCGCACCGACGGCGGCGGAGCCGTCCTCGTCGCCGAGATCCCCGGCCGCGTGCGCCGCGAGGTCCGCGTCTCGCCCGGGGGCATCACCATCACGGACACGGCGCTGGCCCCGGCCGCCGAGATGCGCGTCCGCTGGCTACTCCACCCCGGGGCCGACCCGGCCGTGGTGCAGGTGGAAGGCGGAGCGACCCTCCACCGGGCCGCGGAGGGCGACGTGCTCGGCTGGTACTCGCCGCACTACGGCGAGCGCCTCCCGTCGTCGTGGTGGGAGGCGGTCACGGCCGGCACGCAAATCGTCACGCGCATCGTTCCGCGCTGACCTCCTCCGCGCCTCCGCGTGATCCCGTCCGGGGATGCACGCGCGGGCCGTCCATGCTATGTTTAGGCTTCTCTTCCGAATGGCGCAGACACGATGAAGCAGCTTCTCCAGAGATTCGATACGGGCAAGACCGTACTGACGGATACACCGGTTCCGGCCGTTTCCGGGCCCACCCTGCTGGTGCGCAGCAGCGCCTCCCTGATCTCCGCCGGCACCGAGCGGATGCTGGTGGACTTCGGCCGCGCGTCGCTGATCCAGAAGGCGCGCCAGCAGCCGGACAAGGTGCGCCAGGTGCTGGACAAGATGAGCACCGACGGCATCGGCCCCACGCTGGACGCGGTGCGCTCCAAGCTGGAGGCGCCCATCCCCCTCGGCTACTGCAACGCGGGCGTGGTGGTGGAGACCGGCTCGCGCGTGACCCGCTTCGCGGCGGGCGACCGCGTGGTGACCAACGGGTCGCACGCGGAGTACGTGCGCGTGCCGCACACCCTGGCCGCGCGCGTGCCGGACGGGGTCTCGCTGGAGGCCGCGGCCTTCACGCCGGTGGCCGCCATCGGGCTGCAGGGGATCCGCCTGGCCGCGCCCACGCTGGGCGAGACGGTGGTGGTGTACGGCCTGGGGCTCATCGGCCTGCTTACCGTGCAGTTGCTGCGCGCCAGCGGGTGCCGGGTGATCGGCATCGACCGCAACGCGGAGCGGCTGGCGCTGGCCGGGCGCTTCGGCGCGGTGCCGCTGAACGGGGCCGAGGGCGACGTGGTCACGCGCGTGGAAGCGCTCACGGGCGGCATCGGCGCGGACGCGGTGCTCCTGACCCTGGCCTCCGACTCGGACGAGCCGGTGCACCAGGCGGCGGCCATGAGCCGCAAGCGCGGGCGGCTGGTGCTGGTGGGCGTCACCGGGCTGGACCTGCGCCGCGACGACTTCTACCGTAAGGAGCTCACCCTGGCCGTATCGTGCAGCTACGGCCCGGGGCGCTACGACCCGGAGTACGAGGAAGCCGGCCGCGACTACCCCGTGGGGTACGTGCGCTGGACCGAGCAGCGCAACTTCGAGGCGGTGCTGGCGATGATGGAGAGCGGCGCGGTGGACCCGCTCCCCCTCATCACCCACCGCTTCGCGTTCGGCGACGCGCCGGACGCGTACGACCTGCTCACGGGCGGCGGCTCCAGCCTGGGCGTGGTGCTCCAGTACCCGGAGGCGGACGGGGCCCCGGCCCGCGCGGCCCGCACCGTGGAGCGCGCCCCCGCCGGACCCTCCACCGGCGACGGCGCGGCGGTGATCGGCGCGGGCAACTTCGCCGTGCGCACCCTGCTCCCGGCGCTCAAGGCGGAGGGCGCGCGGCTGCGCACCATCGCCTCCGGCGCGGGCACCAGCGCGGCCATCGCGGCCGAGAAGTTCGGCTTCGAGCGCACCACCACGGACCTGGACGCGGTGTTCGGCGACGCGGCGGTCGGCAACGTGTACGTGCTCACCCGCCACGACTCGCACGCGTCGCTGGCGGTGCGCGCGCTGGAGGCGGGGAAGCACGTGTTCGTGGAGAAGCCGCTGGCGCTGGACGAAGCGGGGCTCGAGGCCGTGGAGGCCGCGGCGCGGGCCAGCGGGCGCATGGTGATGGTGGGCTTCAACCGCCGCTTCGCACCGCTCACCACGGAGGTGCGCGGGCTGCTGCGCGGGCGCTCCGGGCCGCTCAGCGTGGTGGCCACCGTGAACGCCGGCGCCATCCCCCGCGACCACTGGACGCAGGACGCCGAGGCCGGCGGCGGGCGCATCGTGGGCGAGGCGGTGCACTGGATGGACCTGGCGCGCGCCCTGGTGGACGCGCCCATCCGCGGCGTGAGCGTGGTGGTGGCGCACGACCGCGCGGGGCTCCCGGTGGACGACATCGCCCACATCTCGCTCAGCTTCGCCGACGGGTCCACGGCCCTCGTCCACTACCTGGCCTCCGGCGCGCGCGCCTACCCCAAGGAGCGCATCGAGTGCTTCTGGGACGGCAAGACGGTGGCGATCCAGAACTGGCGGCGGCTGGAGCGCTTCGGCGTGCCGGGCCCCTGGTTCGAGCGCGGCCGCACGGCGGACAAGGGCCACGCCGCCGAGGTGCGCGCGTGGACGGAGGCGCTGCGCCGCGGCGGCGAGGCCCCCATCCCCCTGGACGAGGTGCTGGAGGTCTCGCGCTGGGGCGTGAGGGCGGCGGAGCTGGCGCGGGGCGGCGGGGGCGTGTACCGCGCTTCCGGTGACTGAGCGGCGCGCCGGCGACGCCGCGAAGCGCGCGCTGGACTTCGCGGCGGCGGGCGCGGGGCTGCTCGTGCTCTCCCCGGTGCTCCTGGCCGTGGCGGCCGCGGTGCGGCTCCGACTGGGGAGCCCGGTGCTCTTCCGGCAGGAGCGCACGGGGCGGGGCGGGCGCAGCTTCAGCATCGTCAAGTTCCGCACGATGCTGCACGGCACCGGGAGCGACGCCGAGCGGCTCACCTCGTTCGGCAGGTTCCTGCGCAGCACCTCGCTGGACGAGCTTCCGCAGCTCTGGAACGTGGTGCGCGGCGACATGAGCCTGGTGGGCCCGCGCCCGCTCCTCCCCGAGTACCTCGCGCGCTACACGCCGCGGCAGGCGCGCCGGCACGAGGTGCGCCCGGGGATCACGGGGTGGAACGCGGTGAACGGGCGCAACTCCATGACGTGGGACGAGCAGTTCGAGTACGACGTGTGGTACGTGGAGAACCGCTCGCTCTGGCTGGACCTGCGCATCCTGGGGCGCACGGTGGTGGAGGTGGTGCGCCGCACGGGGATCGCGCAGTCCGGCGAGGCCACGCGCGAGCGCTTCGGCGGGAAGGGATCGTGACCGCCGTCCAGGGCTGGCTTCCGGAAGGGAAGCGCGCCGCGGTGGTCTTCCACGTGGACGACATCCACCCCGGGCGCTCCACCGACGCGTACGAGGCCGGCGGCGACCTGGAGCGCGGGGCGCTGGGGCACCTGCTGCGCCTGCTGGACGCGCACCCGAAGCTGCGCGTGACGCTCTTCACCACGCCGGACTGGCGGGAGATCTCGCCCGCCCCCACGCGGCGCCTGCTGGCCCGCCTGCCGGGCGTGCGCGACCGGGTGTACCTGGCGCCCATCCACCCGCGCGGCACCATGCGGCTGGACCGGCACCCGGAGTTCGTGTCGTTCCTCCGCGGGATGCCGCGCACGGAGATCGCGCTCCACGGGCTGTACCACGTGCACCCCGGTCCGCGCCTCCCGCTGGAGTTCCAGCGCCAGGGCGCGGCCGAGTGCCGGCGGATGCTGCGCGAGTCCATGTCCATCTTCCGCGCCGCGGGGCTCCCGTTCGCGCCGGGGATGACGCCGCCGGGCTTCAGCACCCCGCCCGCGCTGCTCACGGCCATGGCGGAGGAAGGGCTGGCCTTCGTGGCCTCGTCGCGCGACGTGCGCACGGAGCCCGCGCCCGGCGCCATCGGAGCCATGAGCGGCCTGCCGGGCCTCCCCCTGGCGGAGCCGGCGCTGGTGGAAGGGGGAAGGCTGGTGCACTTTCCCACCAACTTCCAGGCGACCTCGCCGCCGGAGCGCGCGTGGCGCATCGTGGAGGGAGGCGGCCTGCTCTCCATCAAGGCGCACATCATCAAGAACGCGCTGGGCCACGTGGCGCTGGACGGCATCGACGCCCTCTACACCAACTACCTCGACCTGCTCTTCACCGAGCTGGACCGCCGCTACGGCGACTCCCTCTGGTGGACGACGATGGGCGAGATGGCCGGCGCGATCGCGCGCGGCAGAGTCTAGCCGCGGCGAGCTGTCCCACGGTGGCGTGCCTCTGTGCCTCCGTGCCCATGTGTGAGCCACGCTGTTCAAAGACGAGGAGACGGATGGCGGACGAGGGAGCGAAGACCGTGGTGCTGGTCACGGCGGTGGGCGGGTCGGGGGCGGTGGACGTGGTGCGGAGCCTCCACGCGTCCGGCCGCTACCGCGTGGTGGCGGCCGACGTGTCGGAGTACGCGGCGGGGTTCGCGTTCGCGGACGCCACCTACGTGGTGCCCATGGGCGGCGATCCCGCGTTCGCGGACGCCGCGCGCGAGATCCTGCGGCGGGAGCGCCCGGACTTCGTGGTGACCTCGGTGGACGAGGAGATCCCCGTCTTCCACCGCCTGGTGGCGGAGGAGGGCGGCCACACGCGCGTGCTCACCCCCACGCCCGCGTTCTGCCGCCTGGCGCACGACAAGTGGGAGTGCACGCGCGCCCTGGCCGGCGCCGGCGTCCCCGTGCCGCGCACCTACCTGGCCGGCGACGTGGCGGACGACGTGTACCCCGCCGTGGTGAAGCCGCGCACGGGGCGGGGAAGCCGCGGCGTCGCGTACCCGCGCAGCGCCGCCGAGCTCGCCGAGTACCTGCAGACGGCGCCGGGCGAGCCCTCCGAGTACATCGTGCAGGAGCGGATCTTCGGCACGGAGTTCACGGTGAGCACGGTGGTGGGGCTGGGCGGGCCGCTGCTGGCGGTGGTGCCCAAGGAGGTGCTGGTGAAGAAGGGGATCACCCACTCCGCCGTCACCCGCGACGTCCCCGCCATCGACGAGGTGTGCCGCCGCATCCAGGAATCGCTCCGCGCGGACGGGCCCTTCAACGTGCAACTGATGCTCTCGCCCGACGGCGTGCCCTACGTCTTCGAGGTGAACCCGCGCTTCTCCACCACCGTGTCGCTCACCATGGGCGCCGGGGTGGACGAGGTGGACGCCATCATCCGCCACGCGCAGGGCCGCGACCCGGGGAGCCTGCGCTTCCAGCCGGACCTCATCATGCTGCGGCACTACGCCCAGCAGTTCGTCCCCGAGTCGCAGTGGAGAACCCGCGCGGATGGCTGAGCCGCGCGTACTGGTGGCGGGCGCGACCGGCTTCCTGGGCCGCCCCCTCGTGGAGCGGCTCGCGCGCGCCGGGTCCAAGGTTACGGCCCTCGCGCGTTCTGTGGATGGCGCGCTCCCCGCGGGCGCCGAGCGGCTCGCCGCCGACCTCGCGGATGCGGCGGCCGCGCGGGAGGCGCTCTCGCCCTGGCGGTGGGACGCGGTGGTGAACCTCGCCGGGCCAGCGCCCAAGGGGATCGCCGGGTTCGCGGACGGGGCGGCACTGGTGGGCGCCCACGTGCGCGCGGCGGCAAACCTGCGCGCCGCGGTGCCCGCCGGATGGCCCGGGCGGCTGGTGCACGCCTCCGGCTTCATCGTGTACGGCATCCCGCGGCGCGTGCCGGTGCCGGAGGATCACCCCCGCGCGCCGCTGCACGCGTACGCGCTGGCCAAGGTGCTGGCGGAGGACGTGCTCCTGGCGGGCGGCGGGCTGGACCGCTGGATCCTGCGCCTCCCCGGGCTCTACTCCGAGGAGCGGCGTGAAGGGGCCCTTTACCGCTTCATCCGCGCCGCGCGCGACGGTGAGCCGCTGTCCATCACCGCCCCCGACCCTCTCCCCTGGGACGTATTGCACGTGGACGACGCCGTTGAGGCCATCATCCGTGCGCTGGCGGCGGAAGCGCGCGATCCGGGAGCGCTCAACGTGGGCCACGGCGAGCCCGTGGAGCTCTCCGCGGTGGCGCGCTGGATCGCGGAGCGGGCGGGGAAGGGCTCCGAGGTGCGCGTGGACGGCCCGGCCCATCCGGTGTTCGCGATGGACGTGAGCCGCGCGCGCGCCCTGCTGGGCTGGTCGCCGCCGCCGCTTCACGCGCGGCTGGCGGCGCTCTGCACCGCGTTCGAGGCCGCGTGAGCCCGCTGCCGGAGCCGGTCGCGGCCGGCGCGTGGGCCGCCCGCGCGCAGGCCGCCCTGCTGGCGGTGGAGACCGCGGGCGTGGCGCTGATGGCGCTCCGCGGCAGCGCCCTCTCGGCCCGCGACGCGGAGGGCGGGCAGCTCAAGACCGTGGCGGACGAGGCGGCGGAGGGGTGGGTGCTCGGCTACCTGGGCGCCGCCTTCCCGGGCGACATCTTCCTCTCGGAAGAAGCGTTCGAGCGCGAGGGGAAGGCGTGGGTGCCGCCCGCCGCGTACTGGACGGTGGACGCCCTGGACGGCACGCGCAGCTACGCGGACGGCTACGACGGGTTCTGCGTGCAGGTGGCGTACGTGGTGGATGGGGAGGTGCGCGTGGGCGCCATCGCGGAGCCCGCGGCCGGCCGCTGCTACCTGGCCGCGCAGGGGGCCGGCGCCTTCGTGCGCGACGCCGGGGGCGCGTTCCGCCGGCTAGCGCTCGCCCCCGGCGCGGAGTGGCCGTCCAACCCGGTCTTCGTGGACAGCACGCGCCCCGCGGGCGTCCCCGGCGAGTGGTTCCGGGCGCACGATGCCCGCTTCCTGGAGCTGGGGAGCATCGGCCTCAAGATCTGCCGCGTAGCGGACGGGAGCGCCCACGTGTTCCTCAAGGTGCTGCGCTTCAAGCTGTGGGACGTGGCCCCGGGCGACCTGCTCCTCCGCGAGGCCGGCGGCGCGCTCACCCTGTGGAACGGCGAACGCGTGCCGTACGACACCGCGCAGGTCGTCTTCCAGGACGTGCTCGCCGCCCCCGCCGCCCTGGCCCCCCGCCTCGCCGCGGAGATCGCCGCGTGACCCGTGCTTCTCTCTGTGCCTCCGTGCCTCCGTGTGACACATCGGTTCTTCGCAGATGAAGATCCTGATCTGGGGTGGCGGCGGGCACGGCCGGGTGGTGGCCGACGTGGTGCGCGCGTGCGGCGCGGAGCTCGTGGGCTACGCCGACGCGGACCCGGCCAAGCTGGGGCAGCAGGCCGAGCCCGGCGGCGCCCTCGTGGTCACGCCCGAGGCGGAGCTGCTCGCCGCGCTCTCCTCCGGCCAGCCGCTGCCCGCCGGTGCGGACGCGGTGGCGCTCGCCGTTGGGGACTGCGCCCGCCGCCTCGCCTGCCTGCGCGCCGCGGGCGGGCGTGTGACCCCGCCGCTCGTCCACCCGTCAGCAGTCGTCAGTCCGTCCGCACGGATCGGGCGGGGGACGGTGGTGATGCCGCGGGCGGTGGTGAACGCCGCCGCCGTGGTGGGCGAGGCGGCCATCGTGAACAGCGGCGCCATCGTGGAGCACGACTGCACGCTGGGGGACGGCGTACACCTCTCCCCGGGCGCCGTGCTGAGCGGCGGCGTGCGGGTGGAGGCGGAAAGCTGGATCGGCTCCGGGGCCGCGGTGGTGCCCGGCATCCACATCGGCCGCGGCGCCGTGGTGGGCGCGGGGGCCGTGATCATCCGCGACGTACCGGCCGGCGCGACCGTCGCCGGCAACCCGGGACGCATCCTTCGGCACCCCCGAAATCCTGAAAACGGCTGACATGGCACCGACCCGCATCCACCTTTCCTCGCCCCACATGGGCGGCACCGAGCAGGCGCTGGTGGCGGAGGCGTTCGCCTCCAACTGGATCGCGCCGCTGGGGCCGCACGTGGACGGCTTTGAGGCCGAGTTCGCGGCGGCCGTGGGGACCCCGCACGCCGCGGCGCTCTCCTCGGGCACCGCCGCGCTGCACCTGGCGCTCAAGCTCGTGGGCGTGGGGGCGGGCGACGAGGTGCTGGTGTCGTCGCTCACCTTCTCGGCCAGCGTCAACCCCATCGTGTACCTGGGCGCGCGCCCCGTGTTCATCGACAGCGAGCGCAGCTCGTGGAACATGGACCCCGCGCTGCTGGAGGAGACGCTGGAGGCGCGCGCGCGGGCCGGGCGGCTCCCGAAGGCGGTGCTGCTGGTGCACCTGTACGGGCAGAGCGCGGACATCGACCCCATCCTGGCCGCCTGCGAGCGCCACGGCGTGGTGCTGGTTGAGGACGCGGCCGAGGCGCTGGGCGCCACGTACCACGGGCGCACCCCGGGCACCTTTGGGCGGGTGGGGATCTACTCGTTCAACGGCAACAAGATCATCACCACCTCCGGCGGCGGGATGCTGGTGTCGGACGACGAGGGGCTGGTGGCGCACGCGCGCAAGCTGGCCACGCAGGCGCGCGACCCGGCGCCTCACTACGAGCACACCGAGATCGGGTACAACTACCGGCTCAGCAACGTGCTGGCGGCCATCGGCCGCGGGCAGCTCCAGGTGCTGGAAGATCGCGTGCGTGCGCGCCGCGCCAACTTCGACTTCTACGCCGATGCGCTGGGCGGGCTGCCGGGGATCGAGTTCATGCCGGAGGCGCCCTGGGGGCGCCATTCCCGCTGGCTCACCACCCTCACCATCGACCCGGCTGCGTTCGGCGCGGACCGCGAAGAGGTGCGGCTGGCGCTGGACGCAGGGAACATCGAGGCCCGGCCGGTGTGGAAGCCCATGCACATGCAGCCCGTGTTCAGCCACTGCGAGACGGTGGGCGGCGCGGTCGCCGAGGACCTGTTCGCGCGCGGGCTCTGCCTCCCCTCCGGCTCCAACCTGGCCCGGGCGGACGTGGAGCGCGTGGCGGAGGGGGTTCGCGAGGTCCACCGGGGCGCGCGCGGGCCGCGTCTGGACGGCATTCCCGCCGCCGCGCGTTAGGCGCCGCGGCGGGGTGGACGTGCCAAAATCGGCACGCTAGTGTTATCTTTCCCGGCTTCACCGGCAACGGCCGCCGGGGGGAGGGAAGGGCCCGGGCCCCATCGGGGGGCCGGGAACGGCGGGGCGGAGCTCACCCGTTCCGCACCCGGCCGGAGACTTTCCCAGCCGGCGAGGTGGCGCGCGGGGCAGCATCCCGGAGCGGACCTTGGCCATCGTGCCCTGACAGGCACGCCACTGCACACCGGGACGATCACACAATGCGCAGGCTCCTTTCGCTGACTTTCCTGCTGGTGCTGGTGGGTGCCGCCGACGTGAGGGCCCAGGAGATGGAGTCCGTGGCCGCCCTCAACCCCGGCGACGCGGTGCGCATCACCGTGTGGCGCAAGCCGGAGCTGAGCGGGGAGTTCTTCGTGGCTTCCGACAGCTCCATCGCCCACCCCTTCTACTCCGAAGTGAAGGTGGGAGGCATCCCGTTTCCGCTGGCCACCGAGCGCGTCAAGCAGTTCGTGCGGCGCGTGGAGGCCAGCCCGGTGCTGGTGGAGCCGCTGTACCAGGTGATGATCCTGGGCGAGGTCCGCAACCCCAAGCTGTACCCCGTGCGCCCCGAGGTCACCATCGCGCAGGCCATCGGCCTTGCCGGGGGCACCACCGAGCGCGCTGCCCTCCGGCAGGTGCAGTTGCTGCGGGGCGGGCAGACGTTCCCGGTGGACCTCACGCAGCCGGGCGCCGGCCGCGCCCAGCTCACCATCCGCTCGGGGGACCAGATCGTGGTCCCGCGCCGCACCAGTGTGTTCCGCGATTACATCGCCCCCGCCGCGAGCGTCACGTCCGCGGTAGTGGCACTGGCGAATCTCGTCATCCGTAACTTCTAGTAGGTCGTCCCAGATGCCGAACCTCGTAAAGGCGGAGCCCCGCGGATATCCGGCGCCCCCGGTCATCTACTCCGATCACCGTCCCGGGATGGGGCGCGGCGAGACCGATGGCGAGGAGAGCGTAAGCCTCCGCGACATCCTCGCGATCCTGCGGCGCCACCTTCTGCTCATCGGCGCCATCACCGCCGTGGTGCTGGCTGCCACGGCGTGGCTGGTGCTGCGGCAGCCGGCCATGTACCAGGCGGTCGCGCAGATCCGCCTGGCGGACACACGGCGCTCGGTCACGGGCGGCATCGAGGGCGCCGCCCTGGAAGCTTCCATGGGCCGCACCACGGACCCCCTCCTCTCGCAGCTCGAGGTGCTCAAGGGGCGCGTGGTGCTCGGCGACGTGGTGGACCGCGAGGGGCTGCGCCTGCGCTCCCGCACCCCGGAGTTCCGGGTGGGGAAGCTGAAGGGCGTCGCCGTGAACATTCCGCCCCAGATCTCCGACACCGTCTCGCTGCGCTTCGCGGCCGACCGGGTCACGCTCAAGGTGGGCTCGCGTGAAGCCACGGCGCCGTACCAGGTGCCGGTGGAAGCGGGCGGCGTGCGGATGACGGTGCCGTCGCGGCCCGCGGACATCGAAGAGGCCAAGCTGGTGGTGGTGACGCGCGAGACGGCCATCAACATGCTCTCGGGCAGCCTGATGCCGCGCCCGCAGGAGAAGACGGACGCGGTGCGGGTGGAGTACACCTCCACCGACCCGCAGTTGGCGCAGCGCATCGTGAACGCCGCCGTGGTGGTGTTTCAGGAGGCCAACGCCCGCGCCGCGCAGCAGGCGTCGCGCCGGCGCAGGATCTTCCTTGCGAAGCAGCTCGAGACCACCGACTCCATGCTGTCGTCCGCGCAGCTCGCGCTCAGCAACTTCCGCAGCCGCGAGCGGGTGTTCAGCTCGCGCGAGAAGTTCGCGTCGCGCCAGGAAGGGCTGATGACGCTGCAGGTGCGCCGTGAGGAGCTGGCGGCGGACCGGCAGCTCTTCCAGTCCATGGCCGCCGGGCTCACCGGCTCGGCGGCCGCGCGCGACCGGGCGCTGCTCTCCGTGGCATCGTACCCGGGGATCGCCACCAACCCGGCCATCTCGCAGCTCTACAACCAGCTCGCGCAGTACCAGAACCGCCGCGACTCGCTCACCAGCGGCGCCATGGGGAGCACGGCGCAGAACCCGGACGTGGAGCGGCTGGACGGGCTGATCTCCAGCACGCAGTCCAAGCTGGTGGACGCGGTGCGCAGCCACGTGGCCGTGCTGGACGCGCGCATCGCCGCGCTGGACGGGCTGGAGGCCCGCAACAGCAACGAGATGACGACGCTCCCCAGCGCCGAGGCGGAGGAGGTGCGCCTGGTGCAGCGGGTGGAGACGACCCACAAGATCGCGGACCAGGTGCGCGAGGAGCTGCAGAAGGCGCACATGGCCGAGGCGGTCGAGGCGGGGCAGGTGGAGATCGTGTACCCGGCTCCGCTCCCGGCGGGGCCCGTGCCCGCCCGGAAGGGGCTCAAGCTGGGGCTGGGGCTGATCCTGGGCCTGGTGATCGGCGGCGCGGCGGCGTTCATGCGCGAGCACATGAACAGCGTCATCCGCCACCAGGACGAGATCCCGGAGCTGCTGGGCGTGCCCGGGCTGGCCATTATCCCGCGGCTCGCCAACGGCGCGGCCGCCACGGGGCGCTTCGCGGGGGTCACGCGGCTGCTGTCGCGCGGCAACGGCAAGTCGGGCGGGGCCGAGGAGAAGCACGAGCTGGTCACCATCTCCAACCTGCGCTCGTCCGGCGCGGAGGCGTACCGTACGCTCCGCACCAACCTGATCTTCTCGCAGGCGGTGAGGTCGCTGCGCACCATCCTGGTGACCAGCGCCGCTCCGTCGGAGGGGAAGACGACCACGTCGTCCAACATGGCGGTCACCTTCGCGCAGCAGGGGCTGCGCGTGCTGATCGTGGACTGCGACCTGCGCAAGGCGCGGCTTCACAAGGTGTTCAGCGTGCCGCGCGAGCCGGGGCTCACGCAGCTCGTGCTGGGGCACAACTCCATGGCGGAGGTGATCCACAGCACCTCGGTGGACGGGCTTTACGTGCTCGCCTCGGGCACGCTGCCGCCCAACCCCTCCGAGCTGGTGGGCGGGCCGCGCATGGCCAACGTCCTCAAGGCGCTCTCGGCCGAGTTCGACCTGGTGGTGCTGGACACGCCCCCGCTCACCGCGGCCGCCGACGCCGCCATCCTGGGCAAGACCGCCGACGGCGTGCTGATGGTGGTGCGCGCCGGGCAGACGGAGCGCGGCGCCGCGCAGCACGCGGTGCAGCAGCTCAACAACGTGGGTGCGCGCATCCTGGGCGCGGTGCTCAACGACCCGGACGCCAAGGTGCCGCGCTACGGCGGGTACTACTACTACGACTACTACGGGTCCGAGGCGTAGGCCAACCGCCGCGAGGCGCCGGGTACATGATCGACTTCCACAACCACCTGATGCCGGGGGTGGACGACGGCGCGGCCGACCCGGCCCAGGCGCTGGAGGGGCTGGGTGTGATGTGGGCGGACGGGGTGCGCGCCGCCGTGGCGACTCCGCACTTCCGCGGGTCCCTCACGCGCAACCCGCAGGCGTTCGCGGCGCGCATGGCGGAGCTTGACGCCGCCTGGAGCACCCTGCGCGCCCTGGCCGAGGAGCACTTCCCCGCGCTGCGCCTGGAGCGCGGCGCGGAGATCTCGCTGGACGCGCCGGAGATGGACCTGAGCGACCCTCGGGTGCGGCTGGGCGGAAGCCCGTTCGCCCTGATCGAGTTCTCCAACTTCTCAGTTCCCCCGCGCAGCGCCAACGCGTTCTTCCAGCTCAAGCGCGCCGGGGTCACGCCCATCCTTGCCCACCCGGAGCGCTACCCGGGGATGCTGGGCTCGGCCGAGCTGGTGGACGAGTGGCGCAGCATCGGCTGCCGGCTGCAGGTGAACGCCGGCTCGGTGCTGGGCCGCTACGGCGACACGGCGTGCCAGGTGGCACTCGCGCTGCTGGCGCGCGGCGAGGTGAGCTACCTGTGCAGCGACTACCACTCGCGCGGCCGGCTGGCGCTGCGCCAGGCGCACGACCGCCTGGTGGAGATGGGCGGCGCGGAGCAGGCGGAGCTGCTCACGGTGGAGAACCCGTCGCGCATGCTGGCCGGCGAGCCGCCGCTCCCGGTGCCGCCGCTGCAGGCCAGGCGGCGCTGGTGGAGCTCGCTCAAGATCTTCGGCTGAACAGCAATCTCACACAGAGGCACAGAGACACAGAGAGGATCTCCTCCGTGTCTCTGTGCCTCTGTTTAGATCCCTTTTGCATCACGGGCTCGTGGTGAAGACTTTTCTGAGGTACCTCCTCCTGGTGGGAGGCCCCGCGGCCGGGGTGCTGGGCATCCTTCACCTGGGGCTGGGGCTGCGCGCGCCGCGCGACGCCGGAGTGGTTCCGGCGGCGGCGCAGGCGGCGGGGCATGGCGGGGCGTCGATGATGCCGGACCTGCTCCTCCTCCTGGTGCAGATCGGGGTGATCCTGGTGGCGGCGCGGGTGGTGGGGCTCCTCTTCCGCTTCATCCGCCAGCCGCAGGTGGTGGGCGAGATGGTGGCGGGGATCCTCCTGGGGCCCTCGCTGCTGGGGTGGGCGGCGCCCGAGATCTCGGCGCGCCTCTTTCCCGTGGCGTCGCTCGGATTCCTGAACTCCATCAGCCAGGTGGGGCTGCTGATCTTCATGTTCCTGGTGGGCGTGGAGCTCGACCCACGCTTGCTGCGCGGCAAGAGCCACACGGCGCTCGTCACCAGCCACGCCAGCATCGTGGCGCCCTTCTTCCTGGGCGCGCTGGTCTCGCTCTTCCTCTACCCGCGCCTCTCGCACGACGGGGTGACGTTCACCGGCTTCGCGCTCTTCATGGGCGCGGCCATGAGCGTGACGGCGTTCCCGGTGCTGGCGCGCATCCTCCGCGAGCGCAACCTGCTGAAGACGCGCGTGGGCACCGTGGCCATCGCCTGCGCGGCGGTGGACGACGTGACCGCGTGGTGCATCCTGGCGGGCGTGGTGGCGGTGGTGAGGAGCGGCTCGGGCGCCACCTCGCTCTGGCTGACGCTGGGCGGCTCGGCGGCCTTCGTGGCGGTGATGGTGATCGGCGTGCGCCCCGTGCTGGCGCGCGCGGAGGGGGCCTTCCACCGCGCCGGCCACCTCTCGCAGGACCTGCTGGGCATCATCCTCCTGCTGGGCCTGGCCTCCGCCTGGGTGACGGAGTACGTGGGGATCCATGCGCTGTTCGGGGCCTTCCTGGCCGGCGCCATCATGCCCAAAGGCGAGCGCTTCGTCCACGCGCTCACCGAGAAGCTCGAAGACGTCACCGTCGTCCTTCTCCTCCCCCTCTTCTTCGCCTTCACCGGGCTGCGCACGGCGTTCGGGCTGGTGCAGGGCGGGGAGATGTGGGGCTACGCCGCGCTCATCATCCTGGTGGCCGTGGCGGGGAAGTGGGGCGGCTCCACCCTGGCCGCGCGCTTCACGGGGATGAACTGGCGCGAGGCCGGCGCCGTGGGCGTACTGATGAACACGCGCGGCCTCATGGAGCTCGTCATCCTCAACATCGGCCTGGACATCGGCGTCATCTCCCCGGCCCTCTTCGCGATGATGGTGCTCATGGCCCTCGTGACCACCTTCATGACGTCGCCGCTCCTCGAGTGGATCTATCCCGCGCGGCTGATCCGCGACGACGTGGTGAGGCCGGTGGCGGAAGTGCGTGAGTGCGTGAGTGCGTGAGTGCGTGCGGGGGAGGGCCCCCACCCCCCGTCCCCCTCCCCCGCGTGCGGGGGAGCGTGGGGGAGGGGGCGCATTCTCGGTGTCGGCGCGGCGATGGGGCGCGTGTGGGTGCCGCGGTTGAGCCGAACCGCAGGACGCGAGGGAGATGGGTGTGGCTGCATGGCTGGAGTGCGCCCCCCTCTCCCATTTTTGGGAGAGCGGGGGTTGGGGGGTGAGGGCCCCCTTCAGCGCCCGCGCCCCCATGCGTCTTCCAGGGCAGTCAACGCACTCCCGCACTCCACGCACTCACGCACTTCCCGGTTGACACAACTCCAAGCGCGGCGCTAATTTTCCCCTTCTGTGCATCCGCCGGATGGCGGCGTGCACCCTTCGCCGTTACCCCCCTGCCGAGGACCGCATGGCTTCGCCCTCCGTCGCACGTACCCGCCGCGTACCCGCTAACATCGATTCTGACGACGCATTCGCCATGCGGGCGGCGGAGCTCGGCGACTGGGCGAAGCGGAACATCCGCAGGATCATGATGGTGGCCGCCGCGGTCGCCGCCGTGCTCCTGCTGGCGATCGGCTACTTCCTGCTGCAGGCCCGCAAGAACGCGAAGGCGTCGGCCGAGTACCTCCAGGTGCAGGCGAGCACCGCGCCGGGCGCGCAGGGCATCCAGCAGCTCGAGCGCTTCGTGGCGCAGTACGGCGACACCAACGAGGGGAACGAGGCGCGGCTGCAGCTCGCCGGCCTGTACCTGGACGCCAACCAGCCCGCGAAGGCCCTGCCGCACGCCCGCGAGGTCGCCAACAATGGCGGCGTGCTTGAGTACCAGGGGCAGATGATGCTGGGCGCGGTGCTCACCCGCAACAACGACCGCAACGGTGCGCTGCAGGCGTACCGCGACGCCGCCGACGCCACCGAGCTCGACTTCCAGCGTGCCGAGGCGCTGAGCCAGGCCGCCCTGGTCAACGAGACGGCCGGGCAGTGGCAGGCCGCGGTGGAGCTGTACCGCCAGATGCTGGGCGACACCGAGGAAGGCTCGATGGACCGCTCCATCGTGGAGATGCGCCTGGCCGAGGCCGAAGCGCGTCTGCCGGCCCGCCGCTAGGACGGGCCCGCCCGGCCCGTGCTGGAGATCCGCTACCCGCACATCGATCCCGTAGCGATCGACCTGCCGGGCCCGCTGGACGTGCGGTGGTACGGGCTGGGGTACATGGTGGCCTTCGGCGTGGGATTCCTCATCCTGCGCCGCCTGGCCCGGAGGCGCTTCCTGAAGCTTGAGCCGGACGCGGTGGGCGACCTGATCTTCGCCCTCGTGCTCGGCGTCATCCTCGGGGGGCGCCTCGGCTACATCCTGTTCTACGACTTCCCCCGCTTCGCCGCCAACCCGCTCTCCATCCTGCGCATCTGGGAGGGCGGCCTCGCCTTCCACGGCGGCCTGGTGGGGTCCATCGTGGCCGGCGCCCTCTTCGCGCGGAAGCACGCGGCCACCCCCCTCAATGTGGGCGACGGCATCTCGCTGGGCGTGTGCCCCGGCATCTTCGCCGTGCGCGTGGCCAACTTCGTCAACGGCGAGCTCTTTGGGCGCGTGGCCGGCCCGGACGTGCCCTGGGCGATGCGTTTCCCCACCGACCCGCAGGCGAGCGCACTGCTGGGTGCCGCCGGCTCCCTGCGCGAGCGCGAGCAGATCATCGAGGCCGCGTACGAGTCCGGCCAGTGGGACGCCATCCGCCACCAGGTGCCGCTCCGCCACCCGTCGCAGCTCTACGAGGCGGTGGGCGAGGGGCTCCTGCTGGGGCTCGTGCTGTGGGCGCTCTTCCGCTGGTCCGCGCGGCGCGGGCACCCGCTGGGCGAGGGCTTCTTCGGCGGCGTCTTCCTGCTGGGCTACGGGCTGGTGCGCACCTTCGTGGAGCTCTTCCGCCAGCCCGACGTGCAGTTCACGGGAAGCGGCGACGACCTGGGCACCGTGCTCGGTCCCCTGACGATGGGCCAGACGCTGTCGCTGGCGATGATCCTGGCCGGGATCTTTTTCGTCGTCCGCGCGTGGCGGCTGCGCGGTGCGGGCGGTTGAAACCGCTGCAACGACTACACGAAGTCCCCCTGCGGGGACTACAAGGTTGTTGCTCGGGCTGAAAGTTTGGTCCGCGCAGGGAGCACCGCGGCTTGGCGAGTGAACTCGCGGCGACAACAGCACGAAGTCCGCTTCCGCGGACTGGTCTTCCAGCATCAGCGGGAGCTGTGTAGTCCCCGCAGGGGGACTTCGTGTGGTTGTTGCAGCGGTTTCAACCGCCCGCAACAGAGGCTCACATTCAGAGCGGGTCTTCCATGGGCGCAGGGCATCACCACCACGGGCACGCACACTGGCACGGGGGCCACGCCAACCGGCGGCGGCTGGCCGTGGTGCTCGTGCTGGCGGCGGTGTACATGGTGGCGGAGGCGGTCGGCGGGTACATGGCCGACTCGCTGGCGCTGCTGGCGGACGCGGGGCACATGCTCTCGGACGTGGGGGCGCTGGCGCTCTCGCTCTTCGCGGTGTGGATCGCCCACCGCCCCGCCACGCCGCAGCGCACCTACGGCTACCACCGCACGGAGATCCTGGCGGCGCTCGCCAACGGCGCCACCCTGATCGCCATCTCCCTCTTCATCTTCGTGGAAGCCTTCCACCGCCTGCGCCAGCCGCAGCCGGTGCAGGGCGCGCTGGTGATGTGGATCGCGGTGGGCGGCCTGGTGGTGAACCTGGTGGGAATGTGGGTGCTGCACGGCGGGCGCGGCGAGAACCTCAACATCCGCGGCGCCTGGCTGCACATGCTCACCGACGCGCTGGGGAGCGTGGGCGCCATCGCGGGTGGCGCGCTGGTGTGGGCGTTCGGCTGGTACTGGGCGGACCCGGCGGTGTCCGTGCTGATCGGCGTGCTGGTGATCTACGCCTCGTGGGGCCTGCTGCGCGAGAGCGTGTCGGTGCTGCTGGAGGGCACCCCCTCGCACATCGACCTCCACGAGGTGCGCGCCGCCATGGTGCAGGTGGATGGCGTGGAAGCCGTCCACGACCTCCACGTCTGGACCATCACCAGCGGGATGGAGGCCATGAGCGGCCACGTGGTCGTAGGCGACAGCCGCCGCGACGACATCCTCGCCGAGCTGCACCGCCTGCTGCACGACCGCTTCGGCCTCCACCACCTCACGATCCAACTGGAGCCGAGAGGATTCCAGGAATCCGGCTGCGTCACGCTGGCAGGCTGCTAAAACAGGGCTCACACAGAGGCACAGAGACGAAGTCATCTCTGTGCCTCTGTGTCTCTGTGTGAGCCCCTTCTGTTACGGAAGCGGATCCCGGATCAGCAGCAGGATCGCCGCGTGGGGCACGATCATGTACTTGCTGCCGTCGATCTCCACCTCCACGGCTTCGCGGCGCAGGAAGATGGCGAGGTCGCCCTTGCCGGCCTGCAGGGGAACGTAGCGGATCTCGGCGCGGCCGCCGCCCGTGCGGGACCAGGGCTCGCCCACGGCGGCGGGCTCGGAGGTGGGGTAGCCGGGGCCCACGTTCACCACGTGGCCGCTCATCACCTTCTCCCCCTCGGCGACGCCCTGCGGCAGGTAGAGGCCGGAGGCGGTCTTGCTGCTCTCCTCCTCCGGCTTCACGAGGACCTTGTCCCCGATCAGGATCACTTCCCGGCTCATGCGCTCTGTTGTGCGGGTGAAACGACGCGGTTCCTGAAGATGGGCCACGGGCGCACCGCGCGTCAACCGCGTGTATCCGCGCTGGCGGGGGGTCTGCGGGGTGCGTAGATTCGGCGGTTGACGCCCCGACGGACGACACACGGTGCAGCCGGAGCGCGCGGGCCTCCCGGGGGGAGGCGCGCCTGACAGCCAGATCAGGAGACCGACTCAAGATGAACAGCTTCAACGCACGCTCCACGCTCCGGGCGGGAGACCGCGAGTACGAGTTCTTCAGCCTGCGGGCGCTCGAGAAGGAGGGGATGGACGTAGCGCGCCTCCCCTACTCGCTGCGCATCCTGCTGGAGAACCTGCTGCGCACCGAAGACGGCGTCACCGTAACCCGCGACGACATCCAGGCGCTCGCCGGGTGGGACCCCAAGAGCCCGCCGGACCGCGAGATCGCCTTCACCCCGGCGCGCACGGTGCTGCAGGACTTCACGGGCGTGCCCTGCGTGGTGGACCTTGCCGCGATGCGCGACGCCATGGCCGAGCTGGGCGGCGACGCTTCGCGCATCAACCCGCTGCAGCCGGTGGAGCTGGTGATCGACCACTCCATCCAGGTGGACGCGTTCGGGTCCATCGACGCCTTCGAGCAGAACGTGGAGCTGGACTACCAGCGCAACGCCGAGCGCTACGCCTTCCTGCGCTGGGGGCAGCAGGCGTTCGCCAACTTCAAGGTGGTGCCCCCCAACACCGGCATCGTGCACCAGGTGAACCTGGAGCACCTGTCGCGCGTGGTGTTCTCCACCGACGAGTACCCGGACGCGCAGGGCACCCCCCTGGCGTACCCGGACACCTGCGTGGGCACCGACTCCCACACGCCCATGGTGAACGGGCTGGGCGTGCTGGCGTGGGGCGTGGGCGGCATCGAGGCCGAGGCGGCCATGCTGGGCCAGCCCATCTCCATGCTGATCCCCGAGGTGATCGGCTTCCGCCTGGTGGGCGAGCTGCCCGAGGGGTCCACGGCCACGGACCTGGTGCTCACCATCACGGAGCAGCTTCGCAAGAAGGGCGTGGTGGGCAAGTTCGTTGAGTTCTACGGCCCCGGCGTGGCCTCGCTGGCGCTGGCCGACCGCGCCACCATCGGCAACATGTCGCCCGAGTACGGCGCCACCTGCGCCATCTTCCCGCCGGACGAGACCACCCTCCAGTACCTGCGCCTCACCGGGCGCGCGGAGGAGCGCATCGCGCTGGTGGAGGCGTACATGAAGGAGCAGGGCCTCTTCCACACGACGGACACGCCCGAGCCGGTGTTCACCGACACGCTGGAGCTGGACCTGAACACGGTGCAGCCCAGCGTGGCCGGCCCGCGCCGCCCGCAGGACCGCATCAACCTCACGGACGTGAAGCGCGCCTTCGCCGAGGCGCTCCCGTCGCTCCTCCCCGAGGGGCACGCGGCGCCGGCTTCTGTAAAGGATGCAGCGCCCATCGGCATGGAGCACCAGGCGGGGAAGGCGGACGGCGTGTGGGGCGAGGGCTCCGGCGCGGCCCAGGCGTCGCAGGCCGCGGCGCAGAGCTCGCCACACGGGGGGGAGAGCGAGATCGGCCACGGCTCGGTGGTGATCGCGGCCATCACCTCGTGCACCAACACCTCCAACCCGTCGGTGATGATCGCGGCGGGGCTGCTGGCCAAGAAGGCGGCCGAGCTGGGCCTCAACCGCAAGCCGTGGGTGAAGACCTCGCTCGCCCCCGGCAGCAAGGTGGTGACCGAGTACTACGACCGCTCGGGGCTGCAGCCGTACCTGGATCAGCTCGGCTTCCACACGGTGGGCTACGGCTGCACCACCTGCATCGGCAACTCCGGCCCGCTCCCCACCGAGATCTCGGAAGAGATCCAGCGGCGCGGGCTGGTGGCGTGCTCGGTGCTCTCGGGCAACCGCAACTTCGAGGGCCGCATCAACTCCGAGGTGCGCGCCAACTTCCTGATGTCGCCGCCGCTGGTGGTCGCGTACGCCATCGCCGGCCGCATCGACTGGGACCCGTACAACGAGCCCATCGGCACGGACACGCAGGGCCGCTCCGTGTTCCTCAAGGACATCTGGCCCACCACGGCCGAGGTGGCGTCGGCCGTCGGGTCGTCCATCGAGAGCTCGATGTACCGCAACAGCTACGCGAGCGTCTTCGAGGGCGACGAGCGGTGGAAGTCGATGGACATCCCGGCGGGCGACCGCTTCGAGTGGGCGGACAGCTCCACGTACGTCCGCCAGCCGCCGTACTTCCAGGACATGGCGCGCGAGGCGCCGGACACGGTGAAGGAGATCGCGGGCGCGCGCGCCATCGCCCTGCTGGGCGACAGCGTGACCACGGACCACATCTCGCCGGCCGGCAGCATCAAAAAGGACGGCCCCGCCGGGCGCTACCTGGTGGAGCACGGGGTGGATCCGCAGGACTTCAACTCGTACGGCAGCCGCCGCGGCAACCACGAGGTGATGATCCGCGGCACCTTTGCCAACACGCGCATCCGCAACCGGCTGGCGCCGGGCACCGAGGGGGGCTTCACCACGTACTTCCCCGAGGACGAGATCACCACGATCTACGACGCCGCCATGCGCTACGCGGCGGACGGCACGCCCACGATCGTGCTGGCGGGGAAGGAGTACGGCTCCGGCTCGTCGCGCGACTGGGCGGCCAAGGGGCCCTTCCTGCAGGGGATCAAGGCCGTGATCGCGGAGAGCTACGAGCGCATCCACCGCTCCAACCTGGTGGGGATGGGCGTGCTCCCCCTTCAGTTCCTGCAGGGCGAGTCGGCGGCGACGCTGGGCCTCACGGGCCGCGAGACCTTTGACATCGTGGGCCTGGCCGACGCCATCGCCGGCCACCTGGCCACGCGCGAGCTCACCGTGCGCGCCACGGCGGACGACGGCTCCACGCGCGAGTTCCGCGCGTACATCCGCATCGACACGCCGCAGGAGGTGCTGTACTACCGCCACGGCGGCATCCTGCAGTACGTGCTCCGCCAGCTCCTCTCCGGCAAGGAAGCCCCCGAGGCCATCGAGGGCGGCCTCCCGTCCGGCGCCGTCACGCACGGCTCCGCGGGCGACGAAAAGGTGGTGGAAGGATCGCAGCAGTCGTTCCCCGCGAGCGATCCGCCGGCGTACTGACCGCAGTGCGTGAGTGCGTTAGTGCGTGAGTGCGTTATACTGCAGTCAAGCGCACTAACGCACTCACGCACTAACGCACTCCCCGCACCGAGTCTCTCTTGCCCACCGAAACTTCCTTCCGCCCGCGCGGCAGCCCCGGGCCGTCGCTGCTCGGGCCCGGCGCGGAGTTCGACCTCATCCGCCGCTTTTTGCCCGCGGCGGCTGGGGCGCGTACGGACGTGCGCGTGGGGCCCGGCGACGACTGCGCGGTGGTGGCGGGGGAGGGGATCGCCCTTTCCAGCGACCTCAGCGTGGAGGAGATCCACTTCAGGAGGGAGTGGCTGCCGCCGGAGCTGATCGGCTTCCGCGCGGCGGCGGCGGCGCTCAGCGACCTGGCGGCGGTCGCGGCGCGGCCCATCGGCGTGATGGCCTCCGTGGCCGTGGCAGAGGCGGACGCGGGGCCGTTCGTGGTGGCGGTGATGGAGGGGGTGCGGCGCGCGGCGGACTCGGTGGGGGCCGCGCTGCTGGGCGGCGACCTCACGCGCTCGCCCGGTCCCCTGATGATCGACATCACGGTGGTGGGCGAGGCGGCGCACCCCGTGCTGCGCTCCGGCGCCCATCACGGCGACGAGGTGTGGGTGACGGGGGAGCTGGGCGGGGCCGCCGCTTGCGTGTCGCGGCTGCTGGAGGGGCGCCGTGCCCCGCGCGACGCGTGGGCCTGCTTCGCGGAGCCGCGGGCGCGGGTGCGCGAGGCGCGCTGGCTGGCGGAGCGCGGGCTCCCCACCGCCATGCTCGACCTGTCGGACGGGCTGGCGGGGGACGCGGCGCACCTGGCGGCGGCCAGCAAGGTGGCCGTGCTCCTCGTCCCTGAGCTGGTGCCCGTGCACCCGGCCGCCGCGCGCGGACGCTCCCGCCGCGCCGCGATGGACATGGCGCTGGGGGGCGGCGAGGACTACGAGCTGTGCTTCACCGCCGCTCCGGGCGCGGTGGAGCCGCTGCGCCGCGACTTCGAGAAGAGCTTCGAGCTGCCGCTTCACTGCGTGGGCCGCATCGGCCACGGCGACGGCGTGTGGTGGGTGGACGCCGAGGGGCACCGCCGGCCCATGGACAGCCGGGGCTTCGGCCACTTCCATCACACCCCTTGATCCGCACGCGTTGAAGATCCCCCGCCGGGCACGGATGGTGCCCCCTCCCGCCGCCATGCGCACCCTCCCCGCACTCGCCGTACTCCTCGCCGCCTGCGGCTCCGGCGCCGAGACCATCTCCGTGAAGGGCGACTTCGCCGACCCCGCGGCGGCGCCGGGACGCGTGTACGCCCTGGAGGCGCGCGTGGACGCGGAGGTCAGGGACGGCGCGTTCGAGCTGGGCGGCCTCGCCACGAGCCCCATCTCGCTGCGCATGGTGCAGAACGGCGACACGGTGGGGCAGGTGGAGCTCACGGAGCTGGCGCCCGGCACCGGGGTGGTGCTTCACGGCCTGCGCACCGACGCGCGCTCCGGCCGCGCCTTCCCGGCGACGGTGGAGGTCAGCGGCGCCCGCGTGGTGCGCGTCAACGGCATCCGCATGATGAGCCCGGCCGCCCTCCCAGCCGCCATCAACACCCGCGGCGTGGTGCTCGCCGCCTCGTCGGACCGCGCCGCCCTCCTCGTGCGCCCCGCGGACGCCGGGCTCCCCGACCTCCGCGTGGTCGTCACCCCCATCACCGTCGCCGAGCTGCGCTCGCTCGCCATCGGCGATTCCGTGCACGTGCGCGGCCCCACCGAGAGCGGCTTCGTGGTCGCCGACAGCGTGACAAAGAGGCACAGAGAATAGCTCTTCTCCGTGCCTCTGTGTCTCTGTGTGAGCCTCGTTTTTACGTGCCCGCCCCCGCCACCGGGGTGCGCGCCTCCGTCGTGCGCAGAAGCTGCTCGGAGGTCACGTACCACTTCCCGTCGTCTTCGTCGCGCTTCAGCAGGTACTCCTGCAGGCCGCGCCCGCGCCGCGTGGTCTCCTTGCTGCGGAACGTCCACTCCTTGTCCACCAGCACCCGCGCCCGCTCCGCTTCCGGAAAGGTGACCGCGACGTTGTGGAAGATGATCTGGCGGTCCACGCTGTAGCGGCGCATGTCGCGGCGGCGGTCGTTGCGTACGCCCGAGCGGGGGAGGTTCTTGGAGTTGTAGTAGTTGACGCGGCTGGCGTAGTGGCCCACGTGCTTGGTAAGGTCTCCCTGCACCCACGCCTGGTTCAGCTCGCGCACGCGCTGCTCCACCTCCGCGGCCAGCTCCTGCTGCGTCTTCACCGGAGCGCCGGGAGCCACCCCGCCCGGCACCACCGCGGCGGGCGGCGCGCCGGCCGATTCCGGGGCGGCGGCCGGAGCGCGCTGGGCGGCTTCGCCCTGGAGGCCCGTAAAGGTCTCGTTGAGCCCCGCGAGCGCGGAGGTGTCCGTGCCCGCGCCCGCCGTCGCCACCGGATCGTCGCCGCCGCGCCGGGCCAGCGCCCACACCGCCAGCAGCGCCACCAGCACCAGCGGCACCGCCAGCAGGAGCGGGTTGCTGCGCTTGCCGGACGTCCTGACCGGCACTCCGGGATCGCGCGGCGGCTCGGCGCGCGCCGGCTGGGCCACGCGCTCCGCCACCGACGCGGCGGCCGGCACGGCTCGCACGGGCGCGGGCGTGGGGCGCACGATGATGGGCGTCTCCACGGCCGTGACCGTCTCGATGGGAACCGGCGCGGCGTGGAGCACGGTGCCGTCCTGCTCGGCGGTGACCAGCGCCTCCACGAACTCGGAGGCGTCGGCGAAGCGCTCGTTGGGGTCCGTGCGCAGCGCCTGCGCGATCACGGCGCGCACGCCGGCCGGCACCGCTTCCCAGCGGTCGGTCGGCTGCAGGGCCACCTCCTCGCCGGAGCGCACGCGCTCGCGCTCCGTCTGCGTGAAGGGGCGCTCGCCCGTGAGCGTCTCGTACGCCACCAGCGCGAGCTGGTACACGTCCGAGGTGGCGGTCACGGGGAGGTCCGGGTCGAGCTGCTCGGGCGACGCGTACGCGGGCGAGTGGGGAAGCTGCCCGATGGTGGTGAGGCTCTCCTCCGCGCCCGCGCTGAGCGGCTTGGCGATGCCGAAGTCAAGCACGCGCACGAACTCCATCTCCTCCACGCCCACCAGGAACACGTTGGCCGGCTTCACGTCGCGGTGGATGATCCCCGCGCGGTGCCCCGCCGCCACCCCGCGCGCGGCGTCGCGGATGATGCGCATGGCCTCGCCGTACGCGGGCGCGCCGCGGGCCAGGCGCTCCTTGAGGTCGTGCCCGCGCAGGAGCTCCATGACGATGAAGTCCAGGTCCAGCGAGGGGTCCGTGCCGTAGTCGTACACCTGCACCACGTTGGGGTGGTGGGGGATGCTCGCCGCCGACGCCGCCTCGCGCCGGAAGCGCTCGCGCAGGTTGGCGCGCATCCCCTCCGAGTCCGCGGGGAGCGATACCACCTTTACGGCCACGGGGCGCCCCAGCGTCTGGTCCAGCCCGCGGAACACCACGCTCATCCCCCCCGAGCCGACCACTTCGTCGATCCGGTACCGCCCGGCCAGGGTGTGCCCCAGCAGGAGCCGTTCAAAGGGCTGCTTCATGGGCCTGCCGCGGTACGGGGCCACGACCTAACGTGCGGGTGGTGCATGCGTTCGGGATTCGGGGTTGCGGACGCTGGATCGGGGGAGTGCCGGGCGCAAGGCGTGTGCCCGCAAAGAGCGGCCTCACACAGAGGCACGGAGGCACGGAGATGAAGTCATCCCCGTGCCTCCATGCCTTCGTGTCTACCGGGCGCTGTCGCCGCGGGCGCGGGCCTTGGCGATGGAGTCCACGCGCGAGCCGCTGCCGCTGGCGTCCTGGCCTCCGGTGCGGCCCTGCACGTCGCGGAAGTGCACCGGCGTGTTGCGCTCCACCTTGTCCGCCAGGAAGAGGGCGTCCCAATTGGTGAGGCGCACGCAGCCGGCCGACGAGGTGTAGCCGATCGCCTCCGGCTTGTTGGTGCCGTGGATGCCGTAGTGCGGCGCCGAGAGCGACATCCACACCAGCCCCACGCGGTTGTTGGGCCCCGGCGGGATGCGCGCGTCCGGCCGGTCGTCCGGCACCTTTTCCAGCAGCGCGGGCTGGAAGTGCCACCACGGGTTCTTGGTGACGTTGGTCACCTTGAACTCGCCCTGCGGCGACGGCTCGTACGTGGCGCCCAGCGTGGACGGGAAGTGGTACAGGATGCGCCCGCCGGCGTCCAGCGCGTGAACGAAGCTCCCCCGGCCGGACACGGACAGCTCGGCGATCTTCCCCTCGGCGCGCGCGTCGGGATCGCGCACGTTGGGCACGTTGAGCGTCTGGCCCGCCGTCAGTCCGTCCAGGTCCACGCCCGGGTTCAGTTTGGCGAGGAGCTCGGCCGAGGTGTGGAAGCTCTCGGTGAGCTTCTCCGTGAGCGACTCGTAGCAGGTGCAGTCCAGCTTGGCCTGGTCGTAGATGCTGTCCGGCAGCTCGGCGAACGGGCCCTTCACGTCCTCGGCCGAGAGCGTGCGAGCGACGACGAGCTGCTCGGGGCGGCCGGCGACTTCGGCGAGCTTGTTGTACGTGACGGAGTCCACGCGGCCGGTGGTCCTCAGCCCCTCGCGCTGCTGGAAGAAGTACACGGCCTTGGCGGTGTTCTTCCCCCAGTGCCCGTCCATCATCCCCGGCGAGAAGAAGGCGCGGTCCAGCAGGATCTGCACGCGGTACACCGAGGGGCCCGCCACCTCGCCGCCCAGCGGGAGGAAGGCCGCGCCCGTGTTCATCTGCTCCGTGGAGATCTGCTCCCACTTCTCCGGGTTGCGCACGGCCGTGCCGGCGCCGGTGGTGTCGAGCTGCACCACGCCCGTCCACTCGTTGGAGAAGCGGCCCCGCTCCAGCTCCTCGGGGGTGAGCTCGCGCTCCTCCACCGGGGGCAGGTCCGCGGCGGACTGCGCCTCCACCTGTACCAGCTTCACCGGCGCGTCGGCCGCCTTCGCCGCCCCGTCGTCCGCATCCGAGCACGCCGCCGAGAGGGCGAGCGCGGCGGGGATCCACATGTGCTTCGGCTTCATGGACGATTGTGTTCGGGTGATTGGGCTCACACAGAGGCACAGAGACACAGAGAGAAGGCCTCCTCCGTGTCTCTGTGCCTCTGTGTGAGGGCAGGTTTTGGGCCGCGCTCAGCCGGGCAGCGTCTCGCGGAAGCGCACTGGAGTGCCCAGCGGCAGGCGCCGGCTCAGGAAGAGGGCGTCCCAGTTGGTGAGCCGCACGCACCCCGCCGATGTCGCGTACCCGATCGTCTCCGGCGACTTGGTGCCGTGGATGCCGTAGTGCGGCGCCGAGAGCGCCATCCACACCCTGCCTACCGCGTTGTTGGGTCCCGGCGGGATGCGGGCGTCCGGCCGGTCGTCCGGCACGTGGGCCAGGATGCGCGGCTGGTAGTGCCACCACGGGTTCTCGTGGATCGACGAGACGACGAAGTCCCCCTGCGGCGATGGGTCGAAGGTGCTGCCCAGCGTGGTGGGGAAGTGGTAGAGGATGCGGCCCGCGGCGTTCACCGCGTGCACGAAGCGCCCTTTCCCGGACACGCGCAGCTCGGCGACGGTGTCCGCCACGGCCACGTCCATCGTCCTCACCAGGGGGACGTTGATGCTGTCGCCGGCCTGCAGGCTGTCCAGCTTCACGCCCGGATTGAGCTGGCGCAGCAGCCCCGCGCCGGTATGGAAGATCTCCGTCAGCCGCTCCGTGAGCGACTCGTAGCACGAGCAGGCCAGCTTCGCCTGCTGGTAGATGTTCTCCGGGATCTTCACGAACGGCCCGCGCACGTCGTCCGCCTTCAGCTCGCGCCTGTGCACCACGGTATCCGCGCTCCCCGCGAGCGCCTCCAGCCGGCTCAGCGTCGCCGAGTCCACGGCGCCCGTCGCGGGGAGACCCTCGCGCACCTGCATCCAGTACAGCGCCGTCTCCGTGTTCTGCCCCCACCGCCCGTCGATCATCCCCGGCGAGAAGAGCGCCCGGTCCAGCAGCGTCTGCACGCGCAGCACCTCCGCCGTCGCGGGCGTGATCTGCGCGGCGGCCGGGGCGTGAACCAGAAACATCAAAGCAAGAGCGGCGGCTGTGGCGCGTCGGGACATGGCATCCATCCTTGACCCCCAACGCGCGGTTATACATCTTGGGCGCGTTGGGAGGGCTAGTCTAATGGTAAGGCAGTCTGACTTGAAATCAGCCGACCGCAAGGTCTTCGGGGTTCGAGTCCCCGGCCCTCCGTCGAACATCATTCTCACACAGAGACACAGAGGCACAGAGGCGGATTCGTCTCTGTGCCTCTGTGTCTCTGTGTGAGATCTTCTTACTTCGGCACCAGCATCGACATCACGGAGCCGATCGCGAGGAAGAAGAGCAGCAGGAACCCCGCGATCACCATGGCGCTCAGCGGAGACACCGGGCCGCTCTCCACGCGCAGGTCCATGCTCTCGTCCCACCAGGTGCGGCCGCGGCCGGTCAGGCGGAAGTAGGAGGCGATGGGGGCCAGCAGGCTCAGGATCGGCAGCCCCATCCCCATCCCCACCACCCACAGGCGCGCCGTGCGCGAGAGAGCCTGCGAAAACGAGAGGCGCGCGCCGTCCGCGGTGGTGACGCGGAGGGAGTAGAGCGCCTTGCCCGGCGTGGTGCCGAACATGTGAAGGATGACGGCCTCCACCAGCACCAGCACGGGGAGGAGGAGCAGGTTGTAGAGCGGGTTGATCTTGGTGGGGTCCACGGGGCCGCGCGTGGCGAGGTCCGGGGCCACGAAGGCCGCGATGGTGCTGAACACGATGATGTACACGAACATGTCCACCAGCCGCGCGCCCACGCGCCGCCAGGGGCGCGGCTCGTCCTGCACGGCGGCGGGCTGCATGCTGGGCTCCGGCGCGCGCTGCACCGTGTGCGGCGGCACCCAGGCGGGGGACACGATGGGCATGTCGCCCACGCGGGCCCACTCGCGCATCCCCGCGGTCCAGACGAGCGCGTCCGCGTCCAGCACCCCGTTGGCGACCAGGGAGCGCACCTCGTCCAGCGAGCGGGGGCCCACCCGTTCGCCGTGCAGCGCGTAGAACCACTCGGTAGCCGTGGGGTCCGTCATCACTCTGGGGTCTGGCGTGGAGAAGGGAGCGGGCGCCGAATTGTAAAGGCCCCGGACGGCCCGCGCCAGCCGCTAAACCCTGCACGGATATGCGGGTTGGGCCGCGCGGCGGGGTGGCTTGCCCCTTGCGTCACCGGATACGTACGTTTCCCAGCGGCGCGCTATCCGGTAGTCCCCCCATGGTCCCGCGGCCTTCGGCGTTGTATCCTGAAGGCCCCGGGCGCACTTTGCCCGCCCGCACCGCCGAGCAACGATCTCCCACCGACTCCGGCCGTGCTCCCCCAGCGGGAGCCGGGGAGCCGTTTCGTCCGTTGGAACGCGATGGGGCGCCGCGCGCGGCGCCCCCTGAACCGAGCACAGAAACCCGTGCAGCAGGAGCCGTCCTTGGACCCCGTGAACGACACTCCGATGAACGTCCCCCCCGTCGATGGCGACGGTGACGGCCGCCCCGTGCAGGGGAACGGCGTTCCGGGCGCACCCGAGCCCGCCGCCGCTCCCGTGCCCGCTCCCGGGCGGCGCATCCGCGGGCGCGCGGCTCCCGCCGCCGCGGACGCGGGCGACGAAGTTCCTCCCCCCGTGCGCGCGCGTCGCGGCAACGGCGGGGCGGGGAACGGCGCCGGCGCGGCCGATGCGGCCCCCGTACGGGGCAGGCGCGGCAACGGCGGTGACGGAGCGGCCGCAGCGGCCGAGCCGCGCGGCAGGGGCCGCGGCAACGGGGGCGGCGGCGGCACGGGCGGCGGGGACGTGCTCCCCATGCGGCGGCTGCTCACGGCGATGCGCGCCCTGCGCGCGGGCGACTTCACCGTGCGCCTGCCGGACACCACCGATCCGCTGATCGACGAGATCTTTGAGACGTTCAACGAGATCGCGTCGCTCAACGACCGCGTGGCGCGCGAGATGACGCGCGTGGCCACCACCGTGGGCCGCGAAGGGCAGATGGCCGACCGCGCGGTGGCGGGGCCCATCACGGGCGGGTGGGCGCAGGAGCTGGAGGCCGTCAACGGCCTCATCGTGGACCTCACTCAGCCCACCCTCGAGGTGTCTCGCGTGCTCACGGCGGTGGCGCGCGGCGACCTGTCGCAGAAGATGGTGCTGGAGATCGACGGCAAGTCCGTGCAGGGGCAGTTCCTGCGCATCGGCACCACGGTGAACACGCTGGTGGACCAGCTCTCCGCATTCGCCAGCGAGGTTACGCGGGTGGCGCGCGAGGTGGGCACCGAGGGGCGGCTGGGCGGCCAGGCCAACGTGCCGGGCGTGGCGGGCACGTGGAAGGACCTCACCGACTCCGTGAACTTCATGGCGTCGAACCTCACGGCGCAGGTCCGCAACATCGCCGACGTGACCACGGCCGTGGCCAAGGGCGACCTGAGCCGCAAGATCACGGTGGACGTGAAGGGCGAGCTGCTGGAGCTCAAGAACACCATCAACACCATGGTGGACCAGCTCTCGTCGTTCGCCAGCGAGGTGACGCGCGTGGCGCGCGAAGTGGGTACGGAAGGGGTGCTGGGCGGGCAGGCGAGCGTGCCGGGCGTGGCGGGTACGTGGAAGGACCTGACGGACGCGGTGAACTTCATGGCCGGCAACCTGACCGGCCAGGTGCGGAACATCGCCCTGGTGACCACCGCGGTGGCCAACGGCGACCTGTCGCAAAAGATCACGGTGGACGTGAAGGGGGAGATGCTGGAGCTCAAGAACACCATCAACACCATGGTGGACCAGCTCTCGTCGTTCGCATCGGAAGTGACGCGCGTGGCGCGCGAGGTGGGTACGGAGGGCGTGCTGGGCGGCCAGGCGGAGGTGCCCGGCGTGGCCGGCACCTGGAAGGACCTCACCGAGAACGTGAACCAGCTCGCGGGCAACCTTACCGTTCAGCTCCGCGACGTGCGCGACGTGGCGACCGCCATCGCGGACGGCGACCTGACGCGCAAGATCACCGTGGAAGTGCGCGGCGAGATCCTGCAGATCAAGGAAGTCATCAACTCCATGGTGGACCGCCTCTCCGTGTTCGCGGACGAGGTGACGCGCGTGGCCCGCGAGGTGGGCACCGAGGGGATGCTGGGCGGCCAGGCGCAGGTGCCCAACGTGAGCGGCACCTGGAAGGACCTGACGGACGCGGTGAACTTCATGGCCGGCAACCTGACCGGCCAGGTGCGAAACATCGCCCTCGTGACCACCGCGGTCGCGAACGGCGACCTGTCGCAAAAGATCACGGTGGACGTGAAGGGCGAGATGCTGGAGCTCAAGAACACCATCAACACGATGGTGGACCAGCTCTCGACCTTTGCATCGGAAGTGACGCGCGTGGCCCGCGAGGTGGGCACGGAAGGGAAGCTCGGCGGCCAGGCCAAGGTGGAAGGCGTGGCCGGCGTGTGGCGCGACCTCACGGACAACGTGAACCAGCTCGCCGGCAACCTGACCGTCCAGCTCCGCGACGTGTCCGCCGTGGCGACCGCCATCGCGGACGGCGACCTGACGCGCAAGATCACCGTGGAGGCATCCGGCGAGATCCTGCAGATCAAGGACGTAGTCAACGCGATGGTGGACCGCCTCTCCGCCTTCGCATCCGAGGTGACGCGCGTGGCCCGCGAAGTGGGCACGGAGGGCGTGCTCGGCGGGCAGGCCAACGTGGGCGGCGTGGCCGGGACGTGGAAGGACCTGACGGACAGCGTGAACTTCATGGCTTCCAGCCTCACGGGCCAGGTGCGGGACATCGCGCTGGTCACGACGGCGGTGGCCAACGGCGACCTGTCGCAAAAGATCACGGTGGACGTGAAGGGCGAGATGCTGGAGCTCAAGAACACCATCAACACGATGGTGGACCAGCTCTCGACCTTCGCCTCCGAAGTGACCCGAGTGGCCCGCGAGGTGGGCACCGAGGGCGAGCTGGGCGGCCAGGCGCAGGTGGAAGGGGTGGCCGGCGTGTGGCGCGACCTCACCGAGAGCGTGAACCAGCTTGCAGGCAACCTGACGGTCCAGCTCCGCGACGTGTCCGCCGTGGCAACGGCCATCGCGGACGGCGACCTGACGCGCAAGATCACGGTAGAGGCGGCCGGCGAGATCCTCCAGATCAAGGAGGTGATCAACGCGATGGTGGACCGCCTCTCCGTGTTCGCGGACGAGGTGACGCGAGTGGCGCGAGAGGTGGGCACGGAGGGCGTGCTCGGCGGGCAGGCGGAGGTGCCCAACGTAGGCGGCACGTGGAAGGACCTGACGGACAGCGTGAACTTCATGGCCAGCAACCTGACCAACCAGGTGCGCAACATCGCCGACGTGACCACCGCGGTGGCGCGAGGCGACCTGAGCCAGAAGATCACGGTGGACGTGAAGGGCGAGATGCTGCAGCTCAAGAACACCGTCAACACGATGGTGGACCAGCTCTCCGCATTCGCATCCGAGGTGACCCGCGTGGCCCGGGAAGTGGGCACGGAGGGGGTGCTGGGCGGCCAGGCCGAGGTGCCTGGCGTGGCCGGCACGTGGAAGGACCTGACGGACAGCGTGAACTTCATGGCGAGCAACCTGACCAACCAGGTGCGGAACATCGCCGACGTGACCACCGCCGTGGCCAACGGCGACCTGTCGCAAAAGATCACGGTGGACGTGAAGGGCGAGATGCTGGAGCTCAAGAACACCATCAACACGATGGTGGACCAGCTCTCGACCTTCGCATCCGAAGTGACCCGCGTGGCACGCGAGGTGGGCACGGAAGGCCAGCTCGGCGGCCAGGCGAACGTGGAGGGTGTGGCGGGCGTGTGGCGCGACCTCACCGAGAACGTGAACCAGCTCGCCGGCAACCTGACCGTCCAGCTCCGCGACGTGCGCGACGTGGCGACCGCCATCGCGGACGGCGACCTGACGCGCAAGATCACGGTGGAGGCGGCCGGCGAGATCCTCCAGATCAAGGACGTCATCAACGCGATGGTGGACCGGCTCTCCGCCTTCGCGAGCGAGGTGACGCGCGTGGCGCGAGAGGTGGGCACGGAGGGCGTGCTCGGCGGGCAGGCCAACGTGGGCGGCGTGGCGGGGACGTGGAGGGACCTGACGGACAGCGTGAACTTCATGGCGAGCAGCCTGACGGGCCAGGTGCGGGACATCGCACTGGTCACGACGGCGGTGGCCAACGGCGACCTGTCGCAAAAGATCACGGTGGACGTGAAGGGCGAGATGCTGGAGCTGAAGAACACCATCAACACGATGGTGGACCAGCTCTCGACCTTTGCATCCGAGGTGACCCGCGTGGCCCGCGAGGTGGGCACGGAGGGTGAGCTGGGCGGCCAGGCCAAGGTGGAAGGCGTGGCGGGCGTGTGGCGCGACCTCACGGACAACGTGAACCAGCTCGCGGGCAACCTCACGGTGCAGCTCCGCGACGTGTCCGCGGTGGCGACCGCCATCGCCGACGGGGACCTGACGCGCAAGATCACGGTGGAGGCGGCCGGCGAGATCCTCCAGATCAAGGAGGTGATCAACGCGATGGTGGACCGCCTCTCGATCTTCGCGGACGAGGTGACGCGCGTGGCGCGCGAAGTGGGCACGGAAGGCGTGCTCGGCGGCCAGGCGCAGGTGCCGGGCGTGGCGGGAACGTGGAAGGACCTGACGGACGCGGTGAACTTCATGGCCGGCAACCTGACCGGCCAGGTGCGGAACATCGCCCTGGTGACCACCGCGGTGGCCAACGGCGACCTGTCGCAAAAGATCACGGTGGACGTGAAGGGCGAGATGCTGGAGCTCAAGAACACCGTCAACACGATGGTGGACCAGCTCTCCGCGTTCGCATCCGAAGTGACCCGCGTGGCGCGCGAGGTGGGTACGGAGGGCGTGCTCGGCGGCCAGGCCAGCGTGGAGGGCGTCGCGGGCGTGTGGCGCGACCTCACCGAGAACGTGAACCAGCTCGCGGGCAACCTTACCGTTCAGCTCCGTGACGTGCGCGACGTGGCCACGGCCATCGCGGACGGCGACCTGACGCGCAAGATCACCGTGGAAGTGCGCGGCGAGATCCTGCAGATCAAGCAGGTCATCAACTCCATGGTGGACCGGCTCTCCGTGTTCGCGGACGAGGTGACGCGAGTGGCGCGAGAGGTGGGCACGGAGGGCGTGCTCGGCGGCCAGGCGGAGGTGCCCAACGTAGGCGGCACGTGGAAGGACCTGACGGACAGCGTGAACTTCATGGCGAGCAACCTCACCAACCAGGTGCGCAACATCGCCGACGTGACCACCGCGGTGGCGCGAGGCGACCTGAGCCAGAAGATCACGGTGGACGTGAAGGGCGAGATGCTGCAGCTCAAGAACACCGTCAACACGATGGTGGACCAGCTCTCCGCATTCGCATCCGAGGTGACCCGCGTGGCCCGCGAAGTGGGCACGGAGGGGGTGCTGGGCGGCCAGGCCGAGGTGCCTGGCGTGGCCGGCACGTGGAAGGACCTGACGGACAGCGTGAACTTCATGGCGAGCAACCTCACCAACCAGGTGCGGAACATCGCCGACGTGACCACCGCCGTGGCAAAGGGCGACCTGAGCCGCAAGATCACGGTGGACGTGAAGGGGGAGATGCTGCAGCTCAAGAACACCGTCAACACGATGGTGGACCAGCTCAGCTCCTTCGCCAGCGAGGTGACGCGAGTCGCCAAGGAAGTGGGCACGGAGGGCCGCCTGGGAGGGCAGGCCAACGTGGAGGGAGTGGCCGGCGTGTGGCGCGACCTCACCGACTCCGTGAACTTCATGGCCGGCAACCTGACCGGCCAGGTGCGGAACATCGCCGACGTGACCACGGCCGTGGCCCGCGGCGATCTGAGCCGCAAGATCACGGTGGACGTGAAGGGCGAGATGCTGCAGCTCAAGAACACCATCAACACGATGGTGGACCAGTTGAGCGCGTTCGCCTCCGAAGTGACGCGCGTGGCCCGCGAGGTGGGCACGGAAGGGAAGCTGGGCGGCCAGGCGCGCGTGGAGGGAGTCGCGGGCGTGTGGCGCGACCTCACGGACAACGTGAACCAGCTCGCCGGCAACCTGACCGTGCAGCTCCGCGACGTGTCCGCCGTGGCGACGGCGATCGCGGACGGCGACCTGACGCGCAAGATCACGGTGGAGGCGGCCGGCGAGATCCTGCAGATCAAGGACGTGGTGAACGCGATGGTGGACCGCCTCTCGCTCTTCGCGGACGAAGTGACGCGGCTGGCGCGCGAGGTGGGCACGGAAGGGAAGCTGGGCGGCCAGGCGGAGGTGCCCGGCGCGGCCGGCACCTGGCGGGCGCTCACGGACAACGTGAACGCCATGGCCAACTCGCTCACCAACCAGGTGCGCGCCATCACGGACGTGGCCATCGCGGTGACCACGGGCGACCTCACCCGCTCCATCACGGTGGAGGCCAAGGGCGAGCTGGACGAGCTGAAGCGCAACATCAACCAGATGATCTCCAACCTCAAGGAGACCACCGAGCGCAACCAGGAGCAGGACTGGCTGAAGACCAACCTGGCGAAGTTCAGCCGGATGATGCAGGGCCAGAAGGACCTGGAAGCGGTGTCGCGCCTGATCATGAGCGAGCTTACGCCGCTGGTGGGCGCCAACCACGGCGCGTTCTTCCTGATGGACCAGGACAGCAACGCGCCGCTGCTGAAGCTGATCGCCAGCTACGCGTACAAGGCGCGCAAGACGGTGAGCAACCGCTTCCGCCTGGGCGAGGGGATCGTGGGGCAGAGCGCGCTGGAGAAGAAGCCGATCCTGCTGACGGGGGTGCCGGACGACTACATCTCCATCAGCTCCGGGCTGGGCGAGGCGCCGCCGCGCAACATCGTGGTGCTGCCCGTGCTGTTCGAGGGCGAGGTGAAGGCGGTGATCGAGCTCGCCTCGTTCATGCCCTTCAGCCAGATCCACCAGCTCTTCCTGGACCAGCTCACCGAGAGCGTGGGCGTGGTGATCAACATGATCTCCGCGAACATGCGCACCGAGGAGCTGCTTGAGCAGTCGCAGAAGCTCACGCAGGAGCTGCAGAGCCAGTCGCAGGAGCTGCAGAGCCAGCAGGAGGAGCTGCGCCGCACCAACGCGGAGCTGGAGGCGCAGGCGCGCACCCTGAAGGCGTCCGAGGAAGCGCTGCGCGACCAGCAGGAAGAGCTGCAGCAGGTGAACGAGGAGCTGGAGGAGAAGGCCAGCCTGCTCGCCGAGCAGAACCGCAAGGTGGAGCAGAAGAACGCCGAGGTGGAGACGGCGCGCCGCGCGCTGGAGGAGAAGGCGGAGCAGCTTGCCCTCTCGTCCAAGTACAAGAGCGAGTTCCTGGCGAACATGAGCCACGAGCTGCGCACGCCGCTCAACTCGCTGCTGATCCTGGCCAAGCTCCTGGCGGACAACAAGGAGGGCAACCTCACGGAGAAGCAGGTGGAGTTCGCCCAGACCATCCTGGGGGCCGGCACCGACCTGCTGAACCTGATCAACGACGTGCTCGACCTGTCCAAGGTCGAAGCCGGGAAGATGGAGATCAGCCCCGCGAACGTGTACATGAAGGACGTGACCGCCTTCGTGGACCGCTCGTTCCACCCGCTGGCGGACCAGAAGGGGCTGCAGCTCAACCTCCACGTGGACAAGGAGGTGCCCGAGTCCATCTTCACGGACGGGCAGCGGCTGCAGCAGGTGCTCAAGAACCTGCTCTCCAACGCCTTCAAGTTCACGGAGAAAGGCGGGATCACGCTGGCCATCCGCCAGGCGGACAAGGGGCGGCGCTTCAACAACCGCATCCTGGACGAGGCGGACATGGTGATCGCCTTCTCGGTGCAGGACACCGGGATCGGGATCGCGCGGGACAAGCAGCAGCTCATCTTCGAGGCCTTCCAGCAGGAAGACGGCACCACCAGCCGCAAGTACGGCGGCACGGGGCTGGGGCTCTCCATCAGCCGCGAGATCACGCGCCTGCTGGGCGGCGAGATCCGGGTGGAGAGCACGCAGGGCGAGGGGAGCACCTTTACCCTCTTCCTGCCGCGCACCTGGCCGGGCGACCCGGACGCCGGCCGCCGCGCCGCCGAGGAAGCCGCCGCGCCGCGCTCGCTGTCTCCGTCGCGCCCCGCGCGGCGCGGGCAGCAGCGAGACACGCAGCGCGACTCGCAGAACTCACCCGCCCGTGGCGTTGACGACGCCGCGGAGCCGCGCGGCGAGTCGCCGGCCGAGGAGCGCCGGCAGGGGCCGCGCGATCCGTCGGAGGTGGGGATCCGGGACGACCGGGCGAGCATCGAGCCGGGCGACCGGTCGGTGCTGATCGTGGAGAACGACCCCACCTTCGCCCGCATCCTGCTGGACATGGCCCGCGAGCGCGGCTTCAAGGCCATCGTGGCGCTGGACGGCGAGACGGGGCTGGAGCTGGTGAGGGACTACCACCCCGACGCCGTCACGCTGGACATCGACCTCCCGGGCATCGACGGGTGGACGGTGCTGGACCGGCTGAAGCACGCGCCGGAGACGCGCCACATCCCCGTGCACATCGTGAGCGGGGTGGGGATGCGGCAGCGCGGGCTGCGCCAGGGCGCCTTCAGCTACCTGGAGAAGCCCGTGTCGCAGGAGGCGCTCGACAACGCCTTCGAGAAGATCGGCAACTTCCTCTCGGACGGCGTCAAGCGCCTGCTGGTGGTGGAAGACGACGAGCGGCAGCGCGCCAGCATCATCGAGCTGGTGGGCGAGGACGACGTGGAGATCACGGCCGTGGCCACCGCCGCCGACGCGCTTGAGCGGCTGCGCAGCACCCACTTCGACTGCATGGTGCTGGACCTGGGGCTGGGCGGCGACGACGGCTTCCACCTCCTTGAAGAGGTGAAGAGCACGCCCGAGATGCAGGACATCCCCATCATCATCTACACGGGGAAGGAGCTTTCGCAGCAGGAGGAGACGCAGCTTCGCCGCTACGCCGAGACGATCATCGTCAAGGACGCCAAGAGCCCGGAGCGGCTGCTGGACGAGACGGCGCTCTTCCTCCACCGCGTGGAGAGCAACCTGCCGGACACCAAGCGGCGGATGCTGGAGCAGCTCCACCAGTCGGACACGGCGTTCTCCGGCAAGAAGGTGCTGGTGGTGGACGACGACGTGCGCAACATCTTCTCGCTCACCAGCGTGCTGGAAGGGCAGGGGATGGAGGTGGTGTTCGCGGAGAACGGGCGCGCGGCCATCGAGGTGCTGAACGCCAACCCCAACGTGGACATCGTGCTGATGGACGTGATGATGCCGGAGATGGACGGATACGAGACCACGGCGGCCATCCGCCAGATGGACCAGTTTCGCGAGCTCCCCATCATCTCGCTCACGGCCAAGGCCATGAAGGGCGACCGCGAGAAGTCCATCGCCTCCGGCGCTTCGGACTACATCACCAAGCCAGTGGACACGGATCAGCTACTTTCGCTGATGCGCGTGTGGCTGTACCGGTAAGGCGGGACTTTGGACTTTTCCGAACGCAGGAAGACGGACGAGGCGGAGGCGGCGCGTGCCGCCGCCTCCGCCGCGGGCGACCCGCAGGACCTGCGCGAGCGCCGCGACGAGGTTTCGCTCCCCGACACGCCGGACAGCTACCGGCGCGACGTGGAGAAGCTGGAGGTGGAGCTGCTGATGGAGGGGGTCTTCCGCCAGTACGGCTTCGACTTCCGCAGCTACGCCTACTCGTCGCTCAAGCGGCGGCTGTGGAAGCGCATCCTGGCCGAGGGGCTCAGCACCGTCAGCCAGTTGCAGGACCGCGTGCTGCACGACGCGGCGATGATGGAGAAGCTGCTGCTGGACCTCTCCATCAACGTGACGGCGATGTACCGCGACCCGTCGTTCTACGCCGCCTTCCGCGCGGAGGTGGTGCCGCTGCTGCGCACGTACCCCTTCATCCGCATCTGGCATGCGGGGTGCTCAACGGGGGAGGAGGTGTACTCGATGGCGATCCTCCTGCGGGAGGTGGGGCTGTACGACCGGGCCCGCATCTACGCCACGGACATCAACGAGGTGGTGCTGCAGCGGGCGCGGGCGGGGATCTTTCCGCTGGACAAGATGCAGGAGTACACGCAGAACTACCTGCGCGCGGGGGGCAGCGAGTCGTTCAGCCAGTACTACACGGCCATGTACGACGGCGCCCGCTTCGACCCCGCCCTCACGCGCAACGTGGTGTTCTCGCAGCACAACCTGGTGACCGACGGGTCGTTCGCGGAGTTCAACGTCATCGTGTGCCGCAACGTGATGATCTACTTCGACCGGGAGCTGCAGAACCGCGTGCACGAGCTCTTCTACAACTCGCTGGTGAACTTCGGGGTGCTGGGGCTGGGGAGCAAAGAGAGCATGCGCTTCACCCGCTTCGAAGACCGCTACGAGGCGCTGAACGCCAAGGAAAAGATCTATCGGAGGCTTTCCTAAGTGGCGCTCGAGGAGCCGGGGTACCGGATGGTGGTGGTGGGCGCGTCGGCCGGGGGGTTGTACGCCCTGCGCATGCTGGTGGCCAGGCTCCCCGCCGCGTTCCCCATGCCGGTGGCGGTGGTGCAGCACCGCAGCAAGGACTCGGAGCTTCTCTGCGAGCTGCTCCAGGAGTGCACCGAGATGCAGGTGTTCGAGGTGAACGACAAGGAGGAGGCGCGGCCCGGGTGCGTGTACATCGCCCCGCCCGACTACCACATGCTTGTGGACGACGGGTTCTTTTCTCTTTCCACGGAGGCGCCGGTGAGGTTTTCGCGCCCCTCCATCGACGTGATGTTCGAATCTGCCGCGGACAGCTACGGAATGGACGTGATCGGCGTGGTGCTCACGGGGGCGAACGCGGACGGCTCGCGCGGGCTGCGGCGCATCGTGGACGCGGGCGGCCTGGCTGTGGTGCAGGACCCGTCCACGGCCGAGGTGCGGGTGATGCCGCAGGCGGCGCTGCGCGCCGTGCCCGAGGCCTGCTCGCTCCCCATGGACGCGATCCCCGGCTACCTGGCGGGGATCCGCCGCCGGCGGGTGCCGCCCTGCGCTCCGGGGCAGGGATGACGGGCGGCGAGCCGCGCGCGAGCATCCTGGCGGTGGACGACCGCCCGGAGAACCTCTTCGCCCTGGAAGCGATCCTTGAGCCGCTGGGCCACGAGGTGGTGCGCGCCAACTCCGGCGAGGAGGCGCTGCGCAAGGTGCTCCAGCAGGACTTCGCCTGCATCCTGCTGGACGTGCAGATGCCGGGGATGAACGGCTTCGAGACGGCGCAGCTCATCAAGTCGCGCGAGCGCTCGCGGCTCACGCCCATCCTCTTCCTCACGGCCATCTCCAAGGACGAGGAGTTCATCTTCGAGGGGTACTCGGTGGGGGCGGTGGACTACATGTTCAAGCCCTTCAACCCGGACATCCTGCGCAGCAAGGTGGCCGTCTTCATCGACCTGTACCTGAAGACGCAGCAGCTCCAGGAGCAGGAGCGCCGCCTGCGCGAGAGCGAGCGCCGCGAGATGGAGCTGCGCCACCGCGGCGAGCTGCTGGCCAGCGAGGCGCGCATGGCCGAGATCGTGGGCTCCGCCATGGAGGCCATCATCACCTTCGACGCCGCCGGCAAGATCACCCTCTTCAACGCCGCCGCCGAGCGCATGTTCGGCGTCCCCTCCGCCGAGGCGACGGGGAAGACGGTGCAGGACTTCTTCGAGCCGGACTTCGACGCCGAGGCACTGGACGCCATCTGCGCGCAGGGGCGCACCCCCGCGCAGGACCGCGACCCCGCCGCCATGCCCCAGAGCCGCGCCCTCACCGGCACGCGCCCCACGGGCGAGAGATTCCCGGTGGAGGCTTCGCTCTCGTGCCTGCAGCTTCAGGACGAGCGGGTGTTCACGGTGATCGCGCGCGACGTGTCCGAGCGGAAGCGGGCCGAGGAGGCGCTGCGGCAGCAGGCCGTGTCGCTGGCGCAGACTTCGGAGCAGCTCAAGCAGCTCAACGACCAGCTCCAGACGCGGCAGCGCGAGCTGGAGTCGGCCATGAGCGCGCGGTCGCGCTTCTACGCCTCCATGAGCCACGAGCTGCGCACCCCCATCAACGCCATCCTGGGGTACAGCTCGCTGCTGCTGGACAACATCTACGGCGAGCTCAACGAGCAGCAGGCCCGCGGCATCGAGCGCGCCAACAAGGCCGCCCGGCACCTGCTGGAGCTGGTGAACGACATCCTTGACCTTTCCAAGATCGAGGCCGGCAAGGTGGACCTGGAGATCCAGTCCGCCACCTTCCCGGACGTCATCCAGGACCTGTTCATCACCGTGCGCCCGCTGGCCGACGAGCACGGGAGCGAGCTGAACCTGGCCCCCGTGGCGGAGCCCGTCACCGTGGTGACCGACCCGCGCCGCGTGCGCCAGATCCTGCTCAACCTGCTCTCCAACGCCATCAAGTTCGGCGAAGGGAAGCCCATCACCGTCACCTGCGGCCGCGGCGACAACGGCGGCGTGGTGGTGAGCGTGGTGGACCAGGGGCGCGGCATCCCGGAGGAGGACATCGAAAAGGTGTTCGACGAGTTCGTGCAGCTCCACCAGCCGGACCCGCAGCAGGGCACCGGCCTGGGCCTCCCCATCTCGCGCCGCCTGGCGGAGCTGCTGGAGGGGTCGCTGGGCGTGAAGTCGCGTGTGGGCGAGGGGAGCACCTTCACCCTCTCGCTCCCGGACAAGGTCACGCCGCCGCCTCCCATCCGCGATGACCCGTTCGCGGTGATGCCGGCGAACTGATTGGCTCACACAGAGACACAGAGGCACAGAGAAAGAACATCTTCTCTGTGCCTCTGTGTCTCTGTGTGAGGCTATCTTCTCGGGGTGCGGATGCGCTCGGGTACCCGTTGCCACTGCTCGGGGGTGAGCACCTTCTGGGCTTCGGCCAGGGCCTGCTGCGACTGGGTGCGGACGGCCTGGAGCTGGGGGCCGATCGCCTGGAAGATGCCGCCGCCCTGGCCGCCTTCCTGGCCCGCGGCGCGGTTGCCGCGCGGGGCCGTGGCCGGGGTGGTGGCGCGGGCGATCTCGCGGTCCGCCTGGGCGCGGGCCGTGTCCAGGCGCACCTGCAGCGAGTCCGCGATCCCTTCCAGGCGGGTGACCTGCTCCGGGGTGAGCTGCAGGGTGTCGCGGAGCGTGACCAGCTCGCGCACCGGGTTGGCCAGCACCCGGTCCAGGATGTTGCGCGGGTTGAAGTTGCCGCCCGCGCCGGGGTTGCCGCCGGGCCCCCGACCCCCGCCCCCGCCGCCGCCGCCGAGCACCGCGCCCGCGATCCCGCCGCCGCCGCCCTGCTGCTGGCGGCCGACCGCGAGGCGCGCCTGGATCTGGAGCTGAAACGGGTTGCGGAAGGCCTGGTTCTGCTGCCGCGAAGCGCCGAAGCGCTCGTTGACCTCGTAGCGGAAGCTCTGCGTGGCGGCGTCGAAGCCGCGCGGGTACAGGAGCACCGGGTCCGCCTGGTTCTGCTGGCCCCAGCCGCTCAGGTTGGACGAGCCGTGGAAGAGGCGGTCGAGCCCGCCCAGCGTGTTCACCGCGTCGATGGAAAGGGTGAGGCGGTTCCGGAGCCGCGGCAGGGTGGGGCGCACGTTGGCGCGCACGTCCAGCCCGTAGCTCCACGGGTTGCGGCAACTGTTGCGTTCCGCGATGGAGCCAAGCTGCTGCTCCAGGCACTCGCGCACGCGGCCGGACGAGCTCTCCAGCAGGCGCGCGATGGACGCGGACACCGCGGGGTCCTGGGTGCCCGACGGGTCGAAGACGAAGGCGCGGTCGTTGCGCGCCCCGTCGCCGTTGATGTCGCCGCCCACCGTGGGCGTGAAGGGGGAGCCGGAGTTGAAGCGGCCCACCAGCGTGTAGTCGATCCAGGGCCGCACCTGGTGCCCCAGCGTCATCACCACCTGGTGGCGGCGGTCGAAGTCGCTCGTCGCCCACTCCACCTCGTTGGGGTTGCCCGCCGTAAGCGGGAGCCCGCCGCCGCCGAACCCTCCCCCGAAGCCGCGCCCGAAGCCGCCGCCGGAGGTTCCCTGGTCGCGCGAGCGGGACAGCGTGTAGTTGACCTGCCCCAGCAGCCGCCAGCGGGGCAGCGTGCCGTTCACCCCCACCGTAACCTGCTGCGAGCGCGAGCGGAGGTTGGAGTTGTACTCCGTCACCTGCCCGAACTCCGGGTTGAGGCGCGAGGCCAGGTAGCCCACCGCGCCCGTCTCGGCGATCACCGATGCCTCCGGCACGAAGACGGGGCGCCCGCCCTCGCGCGCCAGCGTGAACCGCGGCGTCGTGTTCAGGTTGAGGTCGCGTACGCCCTGCAGGCTCACGCCCTGCGCCACGATCCCGTCCACCGAGATCCGCGCGGTGCGCGAAAGGTTGCGCTGCACGCCCAGCGACGCGCGCCACGAGCGGCTCGCGTCGAAGCCGGGGTCGAACACCGTCACGCTGGTGCCGCGCCCGGAGCCCGGCGTGCCGATGCCGCCCCCGTCCAGGCAGGCGCTGGGGACGAATTCCTCGCCGTTCTGGAAGGCCGCCCAGTCCGGCACCGGCACCGACGCGCCGATGCACGAGAGCTGCGCCTGCGACTGCGCGAGCCCCGTGGCGTCGCGCGCGCCGGCGAACAGGTTCCAGAGCGGGCGCGAGCGGAACTCGCCGAACCCGCCGCGCACCGTGGCCAGCACCTGCCGGTTCTCGCCGCCGCGCACCGTGTAGGTGAAGCCCACGCGCGGGCTCACGTTGAAGTCGTTGGGAATGGCGTCGGTGCGCCGTCCGAAGAGCTCCTCCACCCGCGGGTTGCGCTCCGGCTGGTCGTTCACGCGCGACCCTTCCATGCGCAGCCCGTAGGTGAGCTGCAGGTCCGGGCGCGGGCGCCAGGTGTCGCCCAGGTACACGGCCGCGTTCAGCCCGCCGGCCTCACGCTCCCGCTGCGAGAGGGAGCGGGTGAAGGTGGCCGCGCTGTCGGCGGCGAACGCCTCCAGCGAGTTGTAGGTGAAGGAGCCGAGCAGGTTGTTCCCCGAGACGCTGCGGTTGCTGGTGGAGTTGACCAGCCCGCCCACGCGCAGCCGGTGCTGCCCCAGCAGGAGCGAGAGCTCGTTGGATACCTCCACCGTGCGGTCGCTGGATTCCGTGGCCGCGCCGGCGCCCCCGAACGAGAGGGTGGACACGGAGCGCGTGCCGTCCTCCAGCTCGGACGTGACGCGCACCCGGCCGCCGGGGATGGAGATGTACGGCTCGCTGTCGCGCCCGCCCGTGGAGACGAAGGTGCGCAGCTCGTTGATCCACCCCTCGCCGAAGCGGGAGGTGAGGGAGAGCATGGCGCCGGCCGAGGTGGAGTTCTGGTCCGCCCCGGTCTGCGGGAGGCCCAGCGCGCCGATGCGCGACGCGCCCTGCTCCGTCCAGCTCCCGTTGCCGCGCAACGTGAGCGTGTGCTGCTGCGACAGGTTGTAGTCCACGCGCCCCAGCAGCGTATACGAGGTAGTCACCTGGTCCAGCGGCGCGCGCACGCCGGCGGGGTAGATCCCCTTTCCGTTCAGGATGGAGAGGAAGCGCGCCACCGAGTCCGGGTCCACACCGAGAGACTCCAGCGCGCCCGCGTCCGCGCTGGTGAGCGAGCGCAGCCCCGACGAGCGCCGCTGGACGGCCGCGGAGCCGAAGTAGAAGAGACGGTCGCGGACGATGGGCCCGCCCACGCCGCCGCTGAAGCGGTTCTGGCTGAGCGCGCCTGCGAAAGGGTCGCCGCTCTCCGTCCACTGGAGCGCGGGGTCGCGCAGCAGGTAGCTGAACGAGCCCTGCACCTGGTTGGTGCCGCCGCGCGTGGTGGTGGAGATCTGCCCGCCGGAGAACTGCCCCTGCGACACATCGTAGGTGTTGGTGACCACGCGGGTACCTCGCACGGCCTCCTGCGGCACTCCCAGCCCGCCCCCGCCGTCGCCGCCGAAGCTGGCGCCGTCCAGCGTCTGCTGGTTGGCCTCCGAGCCCTGGCCCAGCACCGAGAACGCGAGCTGGAGCGAGTCGCCGCCCGCCAGCCCCGTCACGCCCGGGGTGAGGGTCGCCAGCGAGTTAACGTCGAACGGGTCCACGGGAAGGCGGTTGAGCGCCTCGCCGGAGATCTCGCGCTCGGTGGATGCCGGGTCGCGCCCGGAGGGGGGCGGCGTGCGCCGGGCCGTGACCGTGATCCCCTCCAGCGCCACCGCGGCCGTCGCCAGCCGCAGGTCCGCCTGGAGCACGTCCTCGTCCCCGGCGCGCGCCACCTGCCGCGCGCCGGAGAGCCCCAGCGACGTGGCCTGGATGCGGTAGTTGCCGCCGCCGTCGGGAAAGATGATGGTGTAGCGGCCCTGCGCGTTGGTCGTGGCCGTCCTGCGGATGCCCGTCTCCGCCGAGATGGCGGCGACGGTGGCCCCCGGCACCGGCTCCCCGGCCGCGCCGGTCACCTGCCCGCGGATGATATCGGTGGTGGTGCCTACCTGCGCGGCGAGGGGGCCCGCGCACACGAGCGCGAGCAGGAACACCAGGCCGCGGAGTGCTGCGTGTCGCATAGATCCTAACCGTTCGGGTTCATACGAGAGTAGACAGCGGCGCACCCCTCAACGTTGGGTCATCCTCGTCGCCACGCCGTTACCGATGCGTTACGAGGGTCCGTTACAGTCCTCTCTGTGTCTCTGTGCCTCTGTGTGAGGCCCTGTTCCTTCGGCGAGGTGAACCTTGCACACAGCTTCCATGCAGCAGCATCTTCCGGGCGCGCTCTCCGAGCTGATCGGAGTGGCCAGCCCCGCGATGACGGACGCCGTGAAGCCCGTGAACTCACACATCCTGGTGGTGGACGACGAGCCGGACATCTCGGCGCTCGTCGCGTACCACCTCGCGCGAGAGTCGTACCGCGTGCGCACGGCGTCCAGCGGCCCCGAGGCCATCCGCGCCGCGGAGGTGGAGCGGCCGGACCTCATCGTGCTGGACCTGATGCTCCCCGGGATGAGCGGCCTGCAGGTGCTGGAAGAGCTGCGCCGCCGCCCGGAGACGCGCGACATCCCCGTGATCCTGCTCACCGCCCGCCGCGAAGAGCAGGACCGCATCCAGGGGCTGCGGCAGGGGGCGGACGACTACGTGGCCAAGCCCTTCTCCCCGCAGGAGCTGATCCTGCGCGTGGCCGCCGTGCTGCGCCGCGTGCAGCAGGCGCCCCCCGCCGGCACCGGCGGCAAGGTGGTGCGCGTGGGCCCGTTCGCGGTCGATTCCGGCGCCGCCAGCGCGGAGGTGAGCGGCGAGCTGCTGGAGCTCACCCCCACCGAGTACCGCCTTCTCCTTACCCTGATGGAGCGCCGCGGCCGCGTGCAGACGCGCCGCCAACTGCTGGAAGCCGTGTGGGAGGTGACCGCCAACATCGCCACCCGCACGGTGGACATGCACGTGCAGCGCCTCCGCAACAAGCTGGGCGACGAGGCGGACTGGATCGAGACGGTGCGCGGCTTCGGGTATCGCTTCCGCACCGAGCCGCCAGCCCGGTAAAGCACCTGACTTGCCTCACACAGAGGCACAGAGACACAGAAGAGGAATATCTTGCGGCTGCGGGCCGACCAGAAGCTCTTTCTATCGTACCTGGCGCTGAGCGCGGCGGTGGTGGTGGCGCTCACGCTGGGCGTGGGCTCCACCCTGCGGTCGCACCTCACCGAACGGCTCTCCGCGGACCTGCGGCGGGAGCTGTTCCTTTCGCGCGCCCTGTACGCCAGCCGCCCCGCCGCGGACCCGGACCAGGTAGCCGACTGGCTGGGGACGCTCGCGGACCGGCGCGTCACCATCGTGGCGCCGGACGGGCGGGTGATGGGCGACTCGGAGGTGGATGGCGATTCGCTGCGCTCGCTGCAGAACCACGCGGCGCGGCCCGAGGTGGTGAGCGCGCGGCGGGCGCGGGGGCAGGTGGGGGTGGCGGTGAGGTTCAGCAGCTCGCTTCAGAACGAGCAGCTTTACATGGCCGTGCAGGCGGCGGACGGCAGCGTCATCCGCATCGCGGACCCCATGAGCGAGATGCACGCGGCGGTGGCGCGGGTGCAGCGCGGCATCTTCGGCGTGGGGCTGGTGTCGCTGATGCTGAGCGCCCTCCTTTCCTTCGGCTTCTCTCTGGCCATCACCCAGCCCCTCCGCCACATCGTGGGCGCGGCCCGCGCCATGGCCGCCGGCGACCTGTCGCGCCGCGCCAACCTGCGCGGGCGCGACGAGCTGGGCGAGCTGGGCGACGCGCTGGACTCGCTGGCCGGCGAGCTGCAGCGGCGCCTGCGGCAGTTGGAGGGGGAGCGCGCGGAGATGCAGGCGCTGATCGACTCCATGGCCGAGGGGGTGATCGCCCTCAACGCCGAGGGGCAGGTGCAGCGCGCCAACCCCGCCGCCCGCCAGATCTTCGGGCTGGTGGGCGACCCGCGCGGCCTGTCGCCGCAGGAGGTGGCGCGCAGGCCGGCGTTCCTGGAGGTGGTGCGGCGGGCGCTCCACGGCTCGCAGGTGCGCCCCGTGGAGCTGATGCAGGAGGGGCGCAGCCTGCTGGCCACCGCGCAGCCGCTCCCGGGCGGCGGCGCGGTGATGGTGTTCCTTGACGTCTCCGCGCTGCGGAGGCTGGAGGACGTGCGGCGCGACTTCGTGGCCAACGCATCGCACGAGCTCAAGACGCCGCTCACCGCCATCCGCGGCTTCAGCGAGACGCTGCTGGACGACGACCTCCCCGCGCCGCTGCGCCGCCAGTTCGTGGAGACGGTGAAGGCGAACGCGGACCGCCTGCAGCGCATCGTGGACGACCTGCTGGACCTGTCGCGCATCGAGTCCGGCGGCTTCCGCGTGGAGCCGGAGATCGTCTCCGTGACGGAGACGGCGGAGGAGGCGATGGCCCCCACCCGCGCGCAGATGGACCAGAAGCGCGTCCGCTTCGTGACGGACGTGCCTCCGGAGTGCGAGTTCGTCTTCGCGGACCCCTCCGCGCTGCGCCAGATCTTCTCCAACCTGATCGGCAACGCCATCCGCTACGTGCCGGAGGGCGGCCGCGTGGAGGTGAGGGCGCGCTGGGCCGGCACCCTGGACGCCCCCGACCCGCGCCAGTGGATCCAGGTGTCCGTGGGCGATGACGGGGCTGGGATCGCGGCGGCCCATCTCCCCCGCATCTTCGAGCGCTTCTACCGCGCGGACGCGGCCCGCTCGCGCGAGGAGGGCGGCACCGGCCTGGGCCTCGCCATCGTCAAGCACCTGGTGGAGGCGCACGGCGGCACCGTGGACGCGGAGAGCCAGCTCGGCCGCGGCACCATCATCCGCTTCCTGATCCCGGCGCCCGACAACGACGACTGAAAACCGGGCTCACACAGAGACACAGAGGCACAGAGAAGACGTCCTTTCTCTGTGCCTCTGTGTCTCTGCGGGTCGAACATCAGCCCGGGCCGCATCGCCGGGCGTTGAAACGCCCGGCTGGAACTACGGGAAGCCCGCTGAAGCGGGCTAGGTGCGAGCCTGCTTCAGCAGGCTTCCCGTAGTTCCAGCGGGGGGCTTCAGCCCCTCGCGCGGTTCGCGACGAGACACGGAGGCACGGAGAACAGCGTCGTTCTCTGTGCCTCTGTGTCTCTGTGTGAAATGCGGTTCGTTCGTGACGAAAAGGTGACTCCACGAAGCTCCTTCCGATGCGTGCCCCGCCTATTGTAACGGTACCAACCGGGCCTTCTCTCGAACGGGGTACGAACGAAATGCTGAGCAGATCCTTGGTCGCAGGATTGCTTCTTCTGATCTCACTCCCCGCCGCCGCGCAGTCGGGGCGGGTGGGCGGGCGGGTGGTGGACGCCGCCTCCGGCCGGCCCATCGCCGGCGCGCGGGTGACGCTGGTGACGGACCCGGCCCGCGGAGCCGTATCGGGCGTGGACGGCACCTACGTGATCCGCAACGTGCCGGCGGGGACGCACAGCGTGGCCGCGTCGCACATCGGCCACGCGCCCAAGACGGTGAGCGGCGTGCAGGTGACCGCCGCCGGGCTTGAGCTGGACATCTCCCTCTCCGCGCAGGCCATCGGGCTGGCGGGGATCACGGTGACGGCGGGGCGCGAGCGCGGGAGCGTGAACCGCGCCCTGGACGAGCAGCGCAACGCCGCGGGCGTGGTGAGCGCCATCACCTCCGAGCAGATGGCCCGCAGCCCGGACTCGGACGCCGCGCAGGCCGTGCAGCGCGTGAGCGGCGTGACCGTGTCTGAAGGGCGCTTCGTGGTGGTGCGCGGGATGAGCGAGCGCTACACCACCACCTCGCTGAACGGCGCGCGCATCCCCAGCCCGGAGCCGGAGCGCAAGCTGGTGCCGCTGGACCTGTTCCCCACGGGGATCATCCAGCAGATCTCCACCTCCAAGACCTTCACGCCCGAGCTTCCGGGCGACTTCGCCGGGGCCCACGTCAACATCCGCACGCGCGAGTACCCCACGCGGCGCGCCTGGGCCTTCAGCACCTCGCTGGGATACAACGACGCCATCACCGGCCGCGGCGCCGTGTTCGCCCCGCGCTCCGGCGGCGAGCTGTTCGCGTGGACGGGCACGGAGCGCCGCGTTCCCGCCGAGGTGCGCGCGGGCGGCGACCTGCGCAACACCTTTACGCAGAACCAGGTGAACCGGTTCGTGGGCTCGTTCCGCAACGCGTGGTCGGCGCGCCCGGGGAAGGGCTCGCCCAGCAACTCGTACTCCGCGTCGGTGGGCGGGTCGGACCCGCTCTTCGGGCAGCGCATCGGCTACCTGCTGAGCGGGTCGTACTCGTACAGCGAAGAGGTCCGCGCCGGCGACTACCGCTCAAGCTTCGAGCAGACGGAGCAGGCGCCCATCAACTCGTTCAGCGCCGTGAACAACACGGGGCGGGCCGGGGTGCTGTGGGGCGGCGTGGCCAACCTGAGCATGCCCATCGGCTCGCACTCCCGCATCACCACCAACAACCTGTACAACCGCTCGGCGGACAACGAGGCGCGCCTGGAGCGCGGGCTGAGCGAGGACCTGGGGAGCACCGAGGTGGAGATCGAGCGGCTTCGCTACGTGGAGCGCGCCATCCGCTCCAACCAGCTCAGCGCCGAGCACCGCCTGGGCGGCAGCCACCTGCTCGACTGGTCGCTCACCTCGTCCGGCGTCACGCGGCGCGAGCCGGACCGCTCGGAGATCGTGTACGGCCTCACCCGCGACGACGCGGGCGCCATCGTGGGCCGCCAGTGGTACCGCCTGGGCACCGAGGTGGCGGTGCGCACCTTCGGCGACCTGGAGGAGGGGAGCCTGGAGGGCTCGCTCAACTACCGCTTCAACTTCGGCCTTTCCAACGCCATCCGCTTCGGCGGCACGGCGCGCCGCACCGAGCGCGACGCGGAGAACCGGTCGTACGCCATCAACAACGGCGCCGCCAGCCCGCTCACGGCCGCGGAAGCCTCGCTGGACCCGGAGCAGCTCTTCGACGGCCGCTTCACGGGCGACGGCGCCCAGTACTTCCAGCTCCTTCCGCTGCTGCAGGGCGGCTCGTACTCGGCGCGCGACCAGTTGGGCGCGGCGTACGCGATGGCGGACTACCGCATCGGCCGCGTGCAGGTGGTGGGCGGCGCGCGGGTGGAGAGCTCGGACGTGGAGGTGACGACGATCTCGCAGTCCGGCATCGCCTCCATCTCCAACCCCACGTACACGGACGTGCTGCCGTCGCTCTCGCTGAACGTGGAGCTCACGGACGCGCAGAAGATCCGCTTCTCGGCGGCGCAGACGGTGGCGCGGCCGGAATACCGCGAGTTCGCTCCGTACCTGGTTCGTGACGTGCTGGGCGGCGACAACTTCCAGGGCTTCCCGGGGATCCGCCGCACCACCATCCAGAACTTCGACGCGCGTTACGAGTGGTACCCGTCCGGCGGCGAGGTGCTGAGCGTGGGCCTCTTCGCCAAGGTCTTCCAGGACCCCATCGAGCGCGTGTACCAGCCGGTATCCGGCGCGGGGCTGATCTCGGTGCGCAACTCCGAGAGCGCCCGCAACCTGGGCATCGAGCTGGAGGGGCGGAAGCGCCTGGGGAGCATCGCCGAGGTGCTTGACCCGTTCACCGCCTTCACCAACGTGACGCTGATGAACAGCCGCGTGACGGTGGGCGACTCGCTGAACCTGAACGACGGCCGCGCGCTGGTGGGCCAGTCGCCGTACGTGGTGAACGCGGGCCTCACCTGGACGGGCGAGGGCGCCACCAGCGCCACGGTGCTCTACAATACGGTGGGCGGCCGGATCTACGCCGCCGCGGCGCGCGGGCTCCCGGAGCTGATCGAGCAGCCGCGCCACGTGCTGGACCTGGCGTTCCGCGTGGGGCTGCGCAGCGGCCTTTCCGCCCGCTTCGACGCCAAGAACCTGCTGGACTCGGACTACGAGATCCGCCAGGGCCCGGTGGTGCGCGAGTCGTACCGCAGCGGCCGCACCTTCACGGTCGGCCTCACCATGCAGCGATAACAGCGCGATCGTGACGCAACGCTGACAGAGCGGTCGTCCCGACCGTACACAGGCGATCGAGATTGAGGGGCGGCCGGACGATCCGGCCGCCCCAACTCATACCGCTTTCCAGGGAATCCACGTGCAAGACGGAACGACGAACTCACACAGAGGCACAGAGGCACAGAGTGAGGGATTCTTTCCCGTGTCTCTGTGCCTATGTGTGAGACCCGCTGTTCGCCTGCTCTTCGGTGCGGGCCTCGTGGCGGCGCTCGGCGCATGCGACGACAGCAGCGGACCCAACATCCCCAACGCACCGGTGAGCGTGGCGGTCGCGGCGCTCACCCCCAGCTCGGTGCAGGTGAGCTGGACGGCGGCGGACGCGGATGTGGATGGCTACGAGATCGCGCGCGGCGAGGGCGTGAACGCCTCCGCCTTCACGGTGCTGGATACGGTGGCGGTGTCGCCGTTCACGGATACGGGGCTGAACCCGGAGACGGCCTACTCGTACCGCCTGGTGGCGCTGCGCCGCGCGGGGCGCAGCCCGGAGGTACAGGCCAGCGGGCGCACGGGGCAGCGCGGGTCGGTCACCATCGGCACCAACATCACCAGCGACCGCACCCTGTTCCGCGACTCCGTGTACCGGCTCACCTCGTTCGTGCAGGTGACCAACGGGGCCACGCTGCGCATCCAGGACGGCACGCGCATCGAGGGCGACGCGGGCTCGGCGCTCTTCATCACCCGCGGCGCCAAGATCGAGGCGCGCGGCACGGCGGCGCGGCCCATCGTCTTCACCTCGTCGCGCACTTCGCAGCGCCGCGCGGGCGACTGGGGCGGGCTGGTCATCATCGGCAACGGGGTGATCAACCGCTCGGGCGCCATCCAGATCGAGGGCACGGGCACGGGCGACAACAACCCGACGCAGTTCTACGGCGGCTCGGGCAACGGGACGAACACGGACAACAGCGGCGTGCTGCAGTACGTGCGCATCGAGTTCGCGGGCTACGGGCCGGCCACCAACCAGGAGCTCAACAGCCTTACGCTGGCCGCCGTGGGCAGCGGCACCACGGTGGACCACGTGCAGACGATGTACGGCCTGGACGACAGCTTCGAGTGGTTCGGCGGCGCGGTGGACGCCAGGTACCTCGTGTCCTACGAGTCCGGCGACGACCACTTCGACGCGTCGGAAGGGTACGTGGGGCGCAACCAGTACATGATCGCCTTCCAGAGCACCGTCCCGACGGTCTCCCCCGGCTCCGGCCAGGTGTCGGGCGACCCGCAGGGCTTCGAGGTGGACGGCTGCCAGGACGCCAGCGGCGGCACCTGCGGCGCGGCGGGCAACAACGCGGAGCCGTTCACGACCCCCGTCTTCGCCAACTTCACCGTGATCGGCGCTCCCACGGGCGTGCTCCCGGCGGGCGGCGGCGTGGGCGCGGTGATCCGCCGCGGCGGTGGCGGCTTCTACGTCAACGGTGTGGTGGCGCGCTGGAGCTCTTCCGCCTTCTCGCTGGAAGGCACCGCGGTGAAGGCGCGCCTGGACGCCGGCCAGCTCGTGGTGAGCAACGTGCTGATGGCGGAGAACGGGAACAGCTTCCTCCCGAGCTCCACCTCCGGCACCACCACCACCACGCGCTACTCGCTGGACGCGACGCAGAACTCGCTTCAGCTTTTCGCGGGCACCACGGCCTCCCTGTTCACGGCGTTCCCGACCGCGGGGACTTCGACCACGGGCGCCTCGTTCGACTGGTCGCCGTCCGCCACCTCGCCGCTGGCGCAGGGCGGGATGACCGCCTTCACCGGCGCCCTGCAGACGCGTGCCGGCACCTTTGTGACGCCGACGGCTTTCCGCGGCGCAGCGGGTGCGGGTGGTGAGAAGTGGTGGCAGGGCTGGACCAACTACGCGCGCGACTTCTGATCTGTCGCCGGGGCGCGTATGCCGGGGCGCGTGCGCCGGGGCGCGGAACGACGTGACGTGAAACGGCGGACGCGAATTGCCCGGGCGCGAATTGCCAGGGCGCGGAACGCCGGGGCGTGGAACGCCGGGGGTTGAAACCCCCGGCTGGAACCACGGGAAGCCCGCTGAAGCGGGCTCGCACTGAGCAGGGTCGCGAGCCCGCTTCAGCGGGGTTCCTGTGTTCCAGCGGGGGATTCATCCCCGCGCGGCGGGCCCGCATGAACCATACATCCGCAGATGATGCTGAGACCGATTTGCTGGTTGTTCGTGGTGGTCCTGGCGGCCGGGTGTGGTCCCGCGCCCGAAACGCGCGCGGAGTCCGCCGTTCCCGATACCGCGGCGGTGCAGGGGGTGGTGGACAGCACCTTCACGCCCGAGGAGTCGCTGCGGCGGTTCCGCGAGGGACTTCCGCAGGTGGCGGCGCTGGAGGGCGGGGCGGGGAGCAGGGACGGGCTGGTGCGCGGGTTCGTGGACGCGCTGGAGCGGCAGGACACCACGGCGCTGATCGCGATGCACATCACGCGTCCCGAGTTCGCGTGGCTCTACTATCCGCACACGGAGCTCGCGCGCCCCGAGCGCTACCTGGAACCGAAGACGGTGTGGCTCCTCCTGCGGCTGGAAAGCGAAAAGGGGCTCACCCGGCTGGTGCAGCGCCCGGCGCCAAAGGGAGCGCTGCGATGTGAGGACGAGCCGCGCGTGGAGGGTCCTAACCGGCTCTGGGAGCGCTGCCGGCTCGGCACGCGCCAGCTCTTCGGATCAATCATCGAGCGGGTGGGGCGCTTCAAGTTCATCTCGTACAAAACCGACCTTTAGGCTCACACAGAGACACAGAGGCACAGAGATGAAGTCGTCTCTGTGCCTCTGTGTCTCTGTGTGAGATTCACGGACTATGACCGTCGAAACTGAAATCAGACGCATGCCCGCCGGCGGACTCAGCATCCGCGCGCGGCTGATCGCGCTGGTGGCGCTTGCCACGCTCGCGCTGCTGGTGGTGGGGACTGTGGGGATCGTGCAGGTGCGCGCGGCGCTGGACCGCGTGCGCGCCGCCGCGACGGAGGGAACGCAGGTCACGCGGGAGAACGACGCCGCTCGCAGCGCGCAGGTGCACTTCAAGAAGCAGGTGCAGGAGTGGAAGAACGTGCTGCTGCGCGGCTACGACCCCGAGCTCCTGCGCCGCCACCTCGCCGCCTTCGGCCGGGAAGAGGAGGCCGTGCGCGCGGAGCTGGCGCGGCTGCGCGCGCTGGCGGGGGATCGCAGCGGGGTGGGCGTGGAGGTGGAGGGAATCCTGGCGACCCACCGGCAGCTCGGCGAGCGGTACCGCGCGGCGCTGGGCGAGGGCGGCGCCGCGCCGGACCAGCGGCGGGTGGACGCGGCGGTGCGGGGGATCGACCGCGCACCCACCGACGCGCTGGACGCGCTGGTGGAGCGCATCAACCGCGACGGCGAGGCGCGCATGGCGGCGCTGCAGCGGGAGGCGGACCGGCTGCTGGGGCGTACGCTGGCCGGCCTCGCGCTGCTCCTGCTGGCCGGGAGCGGCCTGGTGCTCTGGCTCGCCGCGTCCATCGTACGCGGCATCGTGGTGCCCCTCCGCGCCGTGGTCGCCTCGGCCGAGCGCGTGGCGACGGGCGACCTGCGCGGCGGCACGCGGGTGGAGGGCGCGGACGAGACGGCGCGCCTCGCCGGCGCCTTCGACCACATGGTGGGCGCGCTACGCGACCTCATCGGCCCCATCACGGCCACCAGCACCCGCCTCGGCGCCGCCAGCCGGGACCTGTCCGCCCTCGCGGGGGAAACGGGCGGCGCGGCACGCGAGCTGAAAACGGTGATTGGTCAGATCGCGGACGGGGCGCAGCACCAGGCGGCCGACGCGCGGCGCACTGTGGAGGTGGTGGCGGGGCTGGCGGAGGGGATCGGGGAGGTGGCCGCCGGGGCCGACGCCATCGAGCGCGAAGCGGCGGACACGCTGCGGGCCGCGCGGCACGGCGGCGCCGTCGTGGAGGCGGCGGTCGCGGGGATGGTGGAGGTGCGCGAGGCGGCGCTGGCCGGGGCGGGGCAGGTGGAGGCGCTGGCCGGCCACTCGCGCGTGGTGGACGACTTCCTCCGCGTGGCGCGCGAGATCGCCGAGCAGACCAACCTGCTGGCGCTGAACGCGGCCATCGAGGCGGCGCGCGCCGGGGAGCACGGCCGCGGCTTCGGGGTGGTGGCCGACGAGGTGCGCAAGCTCGCCGGCCAGTCCGGAGAGGCGGCCGGCCGCACCGCCGGCCAGGTGGCGCTGATGCGCGCCGCGATCGACGACGTGGTCACCGGGATGCGCGCCCGCACCGAAGCCGTGCAGCAGCGCACGGAGATGGCCCGCGAGGCGGGCGCATCGCTGGAGGCGATCGTGGGCGCGGTGGACCGGGTGCACGGCCAGATCCGCGGCATCGCCCGCAACGCCCGCGGCATGGCCGCCGAGCTCCCCGCCGTCGCCACCATGGTGCACGGAATGGCCGCCACCGCCGCGCAGAACGCCGCCTCCGCGGAGCAGATGGCGGCGATGAGCGACCAGGTGCTCGGCACGGTGGTGCGAATCGCCGAGATCTCCGGCGACGGGCCCTACACCGTGGCGGGCTCGGCGCGCGACCTGGAGTCGCTGGTGGGACGGTTCGCTACCTGAATCACACAGAGGCACGGAGATGCCTTCATCTCTGTGCCTCTGTGCCTCTGTGTGAGATCACGGACTCGGCGATGGTTCGCGCGGCGTGAGGGCGCCCCAGCGCGGACGCCGCGGCGGAGAGGCGGGGAAGGAGGTCGGGGTCGGTGAAGATGCGGGCGAAGGCGCCGCGCATCTCGGCGGCGGAGCGGCCGGCGAGGGCGGCGCCCGCGCGCTCCAGGGTGCGCGTGTTCCCCTCTTCCGCGCCGGGGATGGGGCGGGTGAGGAGGAGGGGGCGGCCGAGCGCCAGCGCCTCGCTCACCGAGAGCCCGCCCGCCTTGGTGGCGACCACGTCCGCCGCGGACATCAGCGACGGCAGCCCGCGCACGTACCCCAGCACCCGCAGCCGCTCGGGCGGCACGCGCAGCCACTCCAGGCGCCGCCGCGCGGCTTCGTTCTTCCCGCATACCGCCACGATGGTCGCGGCCGGGTGCGCCCCCGCCAGCGCGGCGTGAACCGCTTCCTCCACCCCGATCCCCAGTCCGCCCCCCGCCACCAGCGCGACGGGACGCTCCGGGTGCAGCCCCCACTCCGCCCTCGCCTCCGCGCGCCCGGGCACCTGCGCCACGGCGGGGTCGATGGGGATGCCGGTGACCTCCACCGCCGCGCCGCGCACCCGCGGACGCAGCTCGCCGGCCAGCGCGTCGGTGCCCACGAAGTAGCGCCGCACGCCCGGCTGCACCCAGACGCGGTGGAGCGTGAGGTCCGTGACGGTGAGGGCGAAGGGCGGGAGGCCGGGACGGCCGGCGGCGAGCTGGCAGGGGAGGAAGTGCGTGCACAGGCACACGCTCCACGGGCGCGAGCGGAGCAGGTCGCGGAAGGCGTGGAAGAGGATGCGGTGCGCGGCCGGGGCCCAGCGCGCCCGGTCGTGCGCTTCGCCGTCCGTGATCCGGTAGATGCCGTCCCACACCCTCGGCGCGTGCGCGGCGATCATCTCGAACCCGGCGCCGTACAGCGAGCGCACCCAGCGCGGGGCGAGCGAGAGCAGGTCCACGTGCTCCACCGGGATCTCCGGGTCCACGAGCCCGAAGGCGGTGCGCAGCGCCTCGGCCGCGCGCAGGTGGCCGGTGCCGGTGGAGGCGGAGACGATCAGGACGCCGGGTCGGTGCATGGGCTCGCGGGGGGAAGGGGGATCGCTGCATCAACGTCGGCGGCGCGCGTCACATCCGTGCAACGCCGCGGTACAGGCGCCGTTACGGGGCGCGGCACGGCGCGTGCCCCACGCGGGGCGCACGCCGATTCGCTCACTCCACCGGACCATCCTTTGACGCACCTCTGGTTCTTTGCCGCGGTGCTGGCCGCCGCAGCCGCCTTCGCCAAGCTGGAGATCCAGATCGAGGGCGGCGAGGGCGGATGGGCGTCGCGCCTCCCCACCTGGCGGCTGGAGAACCGCTGGACGCGCATGTTCTTCAGCGAGCGCCCGCTCACCGGCTACCACCTGTGGGTGCACGTGTGGGTGCTGGTGATGGTGCACCTCCCCTTCGCGCTCGGCTTCGCTCCCTTTTCGCTCCAGGGCGAGGCCCGGATCGCCGCCTTTTTGATCTTCTTCTGGGTGGCCGAAGACTTTCTCTGGTTCGTCTTCAACCCCGCGTTCGGCGTGCGGCGCTTCACCCGCGAGCACATCTGGTGGCACGCGCCCACCTGGTGGTGGATCGCGCCGCGCGACTACTGGATGTTCACGCCGCTGGGCGCGCTGCTGTACTGGTATTCCGTGCGATAGCGGTGCGGGGCCGTTACGCGCCGCGCGCGGGGCCGTGGCGGCGCGGGGCGAGGTTGAGGTGCGGAGTCAACCTCAACCCCTGCGCCCCGGGAGCGCGATGAACGCCTGGATCTTCCGCCTTCACCAGCACGACGAGCGCGCCCTCCACTCGCTGGTCCTGCGCCGCCGCCCCGCGCTGGACCGCGCCATGCGCGCCGTCACCCACCTGGGCGACGCGGCGGTGACGGTGGGTGCCACCCTGATGCTGGTGATGGGCGTGTGGCCGGAGCTGGCCCTCACCGGCCGCCGCGCCGCGTTCGCGCTCGCCGCCTCGCACCTGGTGGTGCAGCTCCTCAAGCGCACCGTGACCCGCGCCCGCCCGCGCATGCCCACGGGCGTGCTTGCCCTGATCCAGCCTCCCGACCGCTTCTCCTTCCCCAGCGGCCACGCGGCCTCGTCCCTCTCCGTGGCGCTCGCGCTCGCGTTCGCCCTCGGCGGGCCGCTCGGTGGCGTGCTGGTGGCGGTCGCGGTCGTGGTGGGACTGTCGCGCTGCTACCTCGGCGTGCATTACCCGGGAGACGTGCTCGCCGGCTGGCTCCTGGCGGTGCTCGGCACGGTAGCGGCCGGGACCGTGTTCCCGGGCTGACTCCTCTCTGTGCCTCTGTGCCTCTGTGTGAGCCTAGGCAGTGGCGGGCGGACCGGGTCCGTGGCCGGGAGCGGCGAGAAGCTCCCCGCCACGAACTGCTGCGCGAGCTGCCACCAGCGGGAGGCGGCGCCGGGCGGCTGCGGCTCGCCGTCCGGGCGGCCGGTGGCGAGGGTCACGTGCGGCACGCGGGGGATGAGGCGCAGGACGGCCAGCTCCAATCCCGCCGCGGCGTCCGTGTCGGGGAGGTAGACGTGGCCCGGGTCGTTGGAATCGGCGCCGTAGCTCTCCAGGCCCACTTCGCGCGCGGCGGCGTGGAAGGCGGGCATCTGCGACGCGGCCACGTCGTAGTCCGCGGCGCGGGCGGCGGCGCGGCCCCCGCGGTCCACGCGGCAGTGCCAGGAGGTGAGGGTGCTGGTGGCGAAGAAGCCCGGCCGGCTGCGCCCCTGCTGGAAGAGCCACGCCTGCCGCGCCGGCGAGCGCCACGTCTCCCGCCGGCGCGCGTACACCCCGCGCGAGCGGAGGATCTGCTCCATGCGGCGGATCTTGGAGCCCACGATGGGGTCCAGCAGCTCCATCTCCCGGTACGTGCGGCGCACCTCGGGCCCGAACGCCGTGCGCAGGATCCTCCACTCCCAGTGCTCGTAGCTCTCGCCGAGCTCCGGGTGCGGCATCCCCGGCACGCCCACCACGTGCGTGCCGGGGAGCGGCGTCGCGGGCTGGTACACCGGCACGTCCTGGTACGAGAGGAGGCCGAACAGCCCGGGGCCGCGCGCGCCGTAGCGGCAGCGCAGCTCGCCGGGCGTCGGGTTGCGCCCCAGCCGCTCGATGGGGCGAACGCTGCACGCGTCCAGCAGCGGCGCGGGTGCCGCGGGCGGGGCGGATTGCGCGGCCAGGGGAGCGGCCAGCGCGCACGCGACGAGCGCGAGGAAGTGCTTGCGAATCATCGACGGGAAACTCGGGCCATCTTCAGAGCGGACCTCCGTACGTACCCCCGACGCGCCGGATGGTTGTGCGCGGGCGCGGCAAGCTAACGCGCGGCGTCCGTAGCCGCGAGGCGTTTTCGTTGCGTGGCGCGGCGGCGGGGTCTATCCTTGGACAACCCCTCAACCGCGGAGCGCACGGATGGCGAAGGCGAAGGTGAAGTTCCACGAGACCCCCAATCCCAACGCGGGAAAGTTCACGGTCGGCCGCACGCTGGTGGAAGGGCGCAGCGGCCTCACCTTCGACTCGGCGGCGGACGCAAAGGGCAACGCGGTGGCCGAGCGGCTGATGGCGGAGCGCGGGGTGAGCTCCGTGTTCATGGTGGCCGATTTCGTGACCGTGACCAAGGATGACGCCGCGAGCTGGGCCGACCTCGCTCCGCGCGTGCAGACCGCCCTGCGCGAGACGCTGTGATGCGCGGCGAGCCTGCCTTCGACGCCGGGATCCACCGGCTGCGGCGCGAGCGCTTCCTGGCGGAGATCGGCGGTGGCGTGGCGATCCTGTGCGCCCTCCCCGAGCTGGTGAAGTCGCGCGACACGGAGATCCGCTACCGCCCGGACAGCGACCTCTTCTACCTCACGGGCTTCACCGAGCCGGGCACCGTCGCCGTGCTGACGCCGCACGACGAGGAGCACCGCCTCACGCTCTTCGTCCGTCCCCGCAACCCGGAGCGCGAGGTGTGGGATGGCCCCCGCGCCGGGCCAGAGGGGGCGCGCGAGAAGTTCGGGTCAACCGCCGCGTACCCGCTCGCCGAGCTGGACGAGCGCCTGAAGTCCCTGCTGGAGCCCGCGGACGCCATCGTCTACTCCCTGGGCTCCGACGCGGCGATGGACGGCCGCGTGACCGAGCTGCTGCGCGGCTTCCGGCGCACGCGACCGCGCTCAGGCAAGGGCCCCGCCGCCGTGCGCGACCCCGCCGCCGTGCTCGACCGCATGCGCACCATCAAGGAGCCGGGCGAGCTGGATCAGATCCGCGCGTCCGCGGCCATCTCCGCGCGTGCCCACGAGGCGGCGATGCGCCTGGCGCGTCCCGGCGTGGGCGAGTGGGAGCTGGAGGCGCGCGTCGACGCCACCTTTCGCGCGGCGGGGCCCGCGGCGGGCACGGCGTTCCCCACCATCGTGGGAAGCGGCATCAACGGCACGGTGCTCCATTACGTGGACAACGCGCGCCGCACCGAGGCCGGCGACCTGGTGCTGATCGACGCCGGGGCCGCGCTGGGCCTCTACTGCTCGGACATCACGCGCACCTTCCCCGTCTCCGGCCACTTCACCCCGGCGCAGCGCGAGGTGTACGAGGTGGTGCTCGCCGCCGAAGAGGCCGCCATCGCCGCGATCCGCCCGGGCGCGCCCTTCACCGCCATCCACGAGGCCGCGCGACGCGTGCTGGTGCAGGGGATGATCGACTTCGGCCTGGTGACGGGCGCGGTGGACGAGGTGATCGAGGCCAGGGCGCACCAGCGCTTCTTCATGCACCAGACCTCCCACTTCCTGGGCCTGGACGTCCACGACGTGGGCGCCTACGCCGCCGCCGACGGCTCCCCCATCCCCCTGGAGCCCGGGATGGTCCTGACCGTCGAGCCCGGCCTCTACATCCCCGACGCCGCCGACGTCCCGGAGCGCTACCGCGGCATCGGCGTGCGCATCGAAGACGACGTCATCGTCACCGCCGACGGCCACGAAGTCATCACCCGCGCCGTCCCCGTGGCCCCGGACGAGATCGAGGCGCTGATCGGCACCGAATAGAAGGGACTCACACAGAGGCACAGAGGCACAGAGATGAAGTCGTCTCTGTGCCTCTGTGTGAGCCAAGTTGTTCGCGCAACCTTGCGCTCCGCATCCCGTTGTGTAGATTGAGCGTTGCACGCCGATGTGCGTGCGGTGGATGAATTTGCCGCGACCGCTTGCGACCACCTTAAAAAACGCTAAAGAGTCGGGATCTCCGGTAACCCGTCCTGGTATGCCGTGCCCCGCACTCCAAGAGAGCCGCGGGGCCTTTGTTTCTCCGGATAAATCGCATGCAGCAGTCTCGACCGCCGTACCTCGAAGCACTCGACCAGCGCGTCCTCGTATTCGACGGCGCGATGGGGACCTCCGTCCAGCGCTACGACCTCACGCCCGAGGACTTCGGCGGGGAGAAGCTGGAGGGGTGCAACGACTACCTGGTGATCTCCAAGCCCAACGTGATCGAGGAGATCCACGCCTCGTTCATGGAAGCCGGCGCGGACGTGCTGGAGACGGACACCTTCCGCTCCAACCGCATCACCCTGCGCGAGTACGGGCTGCAGGACCGCGTGCGCGAGATGAACGTGGCGGCCGCGTCGCTGGCCCGCCGCGTGGCCGACCGGTTCTCCACGCCCGAGAAGCCGCGCTTCGTGGCCGGCTCCATCGGCCCCAGCGGCTTCCTGCCGTCGGCCAGCGACCCCACGCTGGGGAACATCACCTTCGACCAGCTCGCCCCCGTCTTCCAGGAGCAGGCCGCGGCGCTCATCGAGGGCGGCGTGGACGTGCTGCTGGTGGAGACCTCGCAGGACATCCTGGAGGTGAAGGCGGCCATCTTCGGGTGCCGCGCGGCGATCCGCGAGGGCGGGCGCCCGGTGGCGCTGCAGGTGCAGGTGACGCTGGACACCTCCGGCCGCATGCTGCTGGGCACCGACATCGGGGCGGCGATGGTGACGCTGGAGTCGCTGCGGGTGGACGTGGTGGGGCTCAACTGCTCCACCGGCCCCGAGCACATGAGGCAGCCCATCCGCTTCCTGGGCGAGAACGCGCGCCTCCCCGTGTCGTGCATCCCCAACGCGGGGATCCCGCACAACGACGGCGGAGTGGCCGTGTACCCGCTGGAGCCGGTGCCCTTCGCCGAGCAACTGGCGGAGTTCGTGAACGAGCACGGCGTGCGCGTGGTGGGCGGGTGCTGCGGCACCACGCCGGAGCACATCCGCGAGCTGGTGGCGCGCGTGGGTGGCGCGAAGCCGAAGCCCAGCGAGGCTCCCTTCGTCCCCCGCCTCTCCTCCGGCATCCGCGCCACGGACCTGATCCAGGAGCCGCGGCCCACCATGATCGGTGAGCGGGTGAACGCGCAGGGGAGCCGCAAGGTCAAGCGCCTGCTGCTCTCGGACGACTACGACGGCGTGCTGGGCGTGGCCCGCGACCAGACGGAGAGCGGCGCGCACGTGCTTGACGTGTGCGTGGCCCTCACCGAGCGGCCGGACGAGGACGAGCAGATGAAGACCGTCGTCAAGCTCCTCTCGCAGGGAGTGGACGCGCCGCTCTGCATCGACAGCACGGAGGCGCCGGTGATCGAGGCGGCGCTCAAGCAGTCGCCGGGACGCGCCATCGTCAACTCCATCAACCTGGAGAACGGGCGCGAGCGCTGCGACGCCGTGCTCCCGGCCGTGGCGGCGCACGGCGCGGCGGTGATCGCGCTTACCATCGACCGCGACCTGGGCGGGATGTGCAAGACGCGCGAGACCAAGCTGGAGGCCGCGCAGAAGATCCACGCCATCGCGGTGGACGAGTACGGGCTGGCGCCGTCGGACCTGATCTTCGACGCGCTCACCTTCACGCTGGCCACGGGCGACGAGGAGTTCCGCAAGTCCGCCGAGGAGACCATCGAGGGGATCCGCGCCATCAAGGCCGCGCTCCCGGGGGTGCTCACCACGCTGGGCGTGTCCAACGTGTCGTTCGGCCTGTCGCCGGCGGCGCGGGCGGTGCTCAACTCCGTCTTCCTCCACCACTGCGTGGAGGCGGGGCTGGACACGGCCATCATCAACCCCGCGCACGTCAAGCCGTACTTCGAGATCCCGGACGACGAGCGCAAGCTCGCCAACGACCTGATCTTCGACCGGCGCACGGCCGAGCACGACCCGCTGGCGGCGTTCATCGCCTTTTACGAGAACACCGAGTTCGAGGTGGAGTCGGCCGTCGATCCCACGGCGGCGATGGAGCCGGAGCAGGCGCTCCACTGGAAGATCCTGCACCGCAAGAAGGAAGGGGTGGAGGGGTGGATCGACCGCGCGGTGGAGAAGCTGGGCGCCGTGCCGGTGCTCAACGACGTGCTCCTCCCCGCCATGAAGGAAGTGGGCGACAAGTTCGGCGCGGGCGAGCTGATCCTCCCCTTCGTGCTGCAGAGCGCGGAGGTGATGAAGCGCGCCGTGGCGCAGCTCGAGAACTACCTGGAGAAGGCGGAGGGGCAGACCAAGGGGAAGGTGGTGCTCGCCACCGTGTACGGCGACGTGCACGACATCGGCAAGAGCCTGGTGAACACCATCCTCACCAACAACGGCTACACGGTGTACGACCTGGGCAAGCAGGTGCCCGTCAACACCATCATCGAGAAGGCGCAGGAGGTGGGCGCGGACGCCATCGGCCTTTCGGCGCTGCTGGTCTCCACCAGCAAGCAGATGCCGCTGTGCGCGCAGGAGCTCCACAAGCGCGGCCTCAGCTACCCGCTGCTGGTGGGCGGCGCGGCCATCAACCCGTCGTTCGTGCGCGGCGCGGCGCTGGTGGACGGGGGCACGCCCTTCCCGGCGGGGATGTTCTACTGCAAGGACGCCTTCGAGGGGCTGTCCACCATGGACAGCCTGATGGCGGACAACGGCCCCGAGTTCGTGCGCGAGCACAACGAGGGGATGCTGCGCCGCTCCGCCGCGTACGCGGAGGCCAAGAGCAAGGCCAAGGGGATGCGCCCCGCCTCGCGCGAGAACCCGGCCGTGGGCCCGGCGGACGTGCCCACGCCGCCCTTCTGGGGGTGGAAGGTGCTCTCCAACCTCCCCGTGGCGGACGTGGTGGAGTGCATCGACCGCAACACGCTGTACCGGATGCAGTGGGGCGCGCGCAACCTCAAGGGCGAGGAGTGGGACCGGCTGGTGCGCGAGGACTTCGAGCCGCGCCTGGCCCGCTACGCGCTGGAGGCCCGCACGCAGGGCTGGCTGCGCCCGCGGGCCATCTACGGCTACTTCCCCGCGGGGCGCGACGGCGACTCGGTGGTGGTGTTCGACCCCAAGGAGCGCACGCGCGAGGTGGGCCGCTTCACCTTCCCGCGCCAGGAAGACCGCGAGGAGCTGTGCCTTGCGGACTACTTCCGCCCACTGAACGGCGAGGGCCCGCAGGACGTGCTCCCGCTGCAGGTGGTGACGAGCGGCGACCGCGCGGCCGAGTTCATCGAGCGCCGCACCAAGGGCGGCGACTACAGCGAGGGCTACTACCTGCACGGCTTCAGCGTGCAGACGGCCGAGGGCGCCGCGGAGCTGGTGAACCGCCGCGTACGCGAGGAGCTGGGGATCGGCGAGCCGCGCGGCCTGCGCTACTCGTGGGGCTACCCGGCCTGCCCGGACGTGGAGCAGCACGAGCTGCTCTTCAAGCTCCTCCCGGTGAAGGAGTCCATCGGCGTAGGCCTCACCGCCGGCTTCCAGCTCGACCCGGAGCAGAGCACGGCCGCGCTGGTCGTGCACCACCCGGCGGCGAAGTACTTCTCGACTGGCAGGGAATAGGGGAGGGGAATGGGGAATGGGGAACGGGGAACGGGAAACGGTAACCGCCGAATGGCGGACCGCGGGGTTGCCGGGGTGTTCGCTTCTACCGTTCCCCGTTCCCCGTTCCCCGTTCCCCCGTCCCCTGGCATCTCTCATGCGCCTGACGCACCATCCGGTATCAGTGTCAACGCCGCCGCGCCCACGCGCGAGGAGGTCGCAATCGCAAAGGCATACGACAGCGTGGATCGCGCGCTGAAGACGAACCGGGGTCGCTCGCGGATGGTGAGCGCCGCCATCATCGGGCTGGGGCTGCTGGTCGTCCTGGGAGTGTTCCTGTTCCGGGACCGGGGGCGCGAGCGCGCCGCCGGCAGCGTGCGCGTGGGCGACGACTCCACGAGCGTGGCCGCGCGGATGAAGGTGAAACCGGAGAGCTGCCCGGGCAACGACCTGGGGCACCTGGCCAACACCTTCCCGGCCAACACCCCGCGCCCCACGGTGGAAGAGACCATCGGCACGCTCTCCGGCCGCACCCGCACGCGCTGGGTGTACCCGGGCGAGACGCGCTCCAACCCCTGCCGCCCCCGCCGCGGGGAGACGGAGGTCGGCTTCTCCGCGGACGGGCGGGTGCTGTGGGTGGTGCCGGTGCACGGCACCACGCCGATCACGATGTAGAAACTGAAGTGCGTGAGTGCGTTAGTGCGTAAGTGCGCTGCACGCTGGTGCAGTTCCAAACGCACTCACGCACCAACGCACTCACGCACTTTTGCAACACAGTCTCCGAGCGTCTGAACTATGCCCAACTTCCGCGATCTCCTTGCCGACGGCCGTCCTCACCTCTTCGACGGGGCGATGGGGACGATGCTGTACGCCAAGGGGGTGTACATCAACCGGTGCTACGACGAGCTCTGCATCAGCCAGCCGGAGCTGGTGGGCGACGTGCACAGGGCGTACGTCAAGGCCGGCGCGGAGGTGCTGGAGACCAACACCTACGGCGCCAACCGCGTGAAGCTGGCGCGGCACGGGCTGGAGGACCGCACGGCCGAGATCAACGCCTGCGCCGCGCGGCTCGCCCGCAAGGCGGCGGGTGACTCCGTCTGCGTGGCGGGCGCCATGGGGCCGCTGGGGATGAGGATCGAGCCCTTTGGGCCCACCTCGCAGGAGGAGGCGCGCTCCTTCTTCCGCGAGCAGGCGGAAGGGCTGGCCGAGGGCGGGGTGGACCTGTTCGTCCTGGAGACGTTCGTGGACCTGGAGGAGATCCACCAGGCGCTGCTCGCCATCCGCGAGGTGTGCGACCTTCCCGTCGTGGCGCACATGACGGTGCGCGAGGACGGGCGGACGGCGTTCGGCACCGAGGCCGGCACGCTGGCCGAGCGGCTGGCGGCGCTGGGGGCGGAGGTGGTGGGGCTCAACTGCAGCGTGGGGCCCAGCGCCATGCTCGCCACCACGGACGCCATGCTCGCGGCCACGGACCGGCCGCTGATCATGCAGCCCAACGCCGGCCTCCCCCGCGACGTGGACGGGCGCACCATCTACATGGCGTCGCCCGAGTACATGGCCACGTACACGGCCCGCCTCATCCGCAAGGGCGTGAGGTTCGTGGGCGGATGCTGCGGCACCACGCCGGAGCACATCGCCCGCATGGCCGGCGCGCTGAGGATGCTGGCTCCCGCCCAGGCGCCGCGTGTCTCCGTGCACGCGCCCGAGGCGGACAGCCGCGCCACCGAGCCCGTGCCGCTCGCCGAGCGCTCCAACTGGGGACGCAAGCTCGCCGCGGGCGAGTTCCTCACCACGGTGGAGATCGTGCCGCCGCGCGGCGTGAACCCGGAGGCGATGCTGGACGGCGTGCGGCTCCTCAAGGAAGCCGGTGTGGACGGCGTGAACGTCCCCGACGGGCCCCGCGCGCAGTCGCGCATGGGCGCGCTGGCCACGGCCATCCTCATCCAGCAGCGCGTGGGGCTGGAGGCGGTGGTCCACTACTCCTGCCGCGACCGCAACCTGCTGGGGATGCTCTCGGACCTGCTGGGCGCGCAGGCGCTGGGGCTGCGCAACATGCTCTTCATCACGGGCGACCCGCCCAAGATGGGGCCGTACCCGGACGCCACCGCCGTCTTCGACATCGACGCCATCGGCCTCACCAACCTGGCCGCGCGCCTCAACCGCGGCCTGGACCCCGGCGGCAACGTGCTGGGCGACGCCACCTCGTTCGTGCTGGGCGTGGGCGTCAACCCGGGCGCCGAGGACCTGGAGCACGAGCTGCGGCGCTTCTACTGGAAGGTGGAGGCGGGCGCCGAGTACGCCATCACCCAGCCCGTCTTCGACCTGCGCCAGCTCGAGTCGTTCGTGGAGCGCATCGAGCGCGAAGGGATCCGCATCCCCATCATCGCGGGGATCTGGCCGCTGGTGTCCGCGCGCAACGCCGAGTTCCTCGCCAACGAGGTACCCGGCGTCGTGGTGCCCTCCGAGGTGCTGGAGCGGATGCGCCGCGCCAGCGCGCTGGGCAAGGAGGCGGGCGTGCAGGAGGGGCTCCGCATCGCCCAGGAGATGCTGCGCGACGCGCTCCCCATCATCCAGGGCGTGCAGGTGAGCGCCCCCTTCGGCCGCGTCCCGCTCGCCCTGGAAGTGTTCGACGTGCTCGGCGCGGCCAAGTAAAAAAGGCTCACACAGAGACACAGAGGCACGGAGAACGACGCTGTTCTCCGTGCCTCTGTGTCTTCGCGAACCCGCCGCGAGGGGATGAATCCCCTCGCTGGAACCACGGGAAGCCTGCTGAAGCAGGCTCGCATGGGTCCGGCGACCGAGCCCGCTTCAGCGGGCTTCGCGTAGTTCCAGCCGGGCGTTTCAACGCCCGGCTGTTCTCCGTGCCTCTGTGTCTCTGTGTGAGACCTGCTTTTACTGACGGCTGTACTGGTCTACGAGCACGTCCAGGTTGTGGTTGATGCGCACGCCGTGCACACCGTCCGTCGCCGACATCTGGGTGCGCGGGTACTGCGCCACGCGCGTGCCGTTCACCGTCAGGTCCACCGTGGTCTCGCCCACCTTCACGGCGAGGAGGTTGCTCGCCACGCCCGCCGCGTCCTGCTTCACGACGGCCGTGTGATCGGTCCAGTCCTGCAGGGTGTGGACTTCGCTCCCGGCGCGGTGGCGCACCGAGTACTTCCCGTCGCCGCGCACCAGGAAGTAGAAGTACTCCTGGGCGGCGCCCTCGATGCCGCGCGCGCCGTACACCAGGCCGTACGCCTCCGGGTGCGTGGGCGCCTTGCGCTGGTTGAAGCGCGCCTGCAGGGTGTACATGCCACGCGCCATGTCCGCCGGGCGGTAGAAGACCGCCGCGGGGCCCATGATGGCGTGGTAGCCACCACTCATCGGCATGAAGTGGATCTTGCTCATGTCCGCGTTGGCGCCGTCCGCGCGCGCCTTCCACCCCTCGGGCAGGGCGCCCATCTCGTGCGCGTGCGCCTGCTGTCCCGGCTGGGCCTGGCCGTGGTTGTGCTGCGCCGCCACCGGGGTGGCGAGCGCGAGTGCGGCTACGAACGGAAGGATTTTGCGCATGGCGTGCTCCTGTTGGGAGGGTAGGGTATTCCCCTACAAGCTAAAGCGCCGCGCCCTGAATGCAAAGGCGCGGCGTCAAAGGCGTGCCGCGGGGCGGGGTCAGAACGGCAGGTGGACGAACAGGTAGAAGCCGTTCACCATCAGCAGGGTGCCCGTCATCGCCATGGTCACGGCGAACCACAGCACCTTGCGCGAGTTGGCCAGGATGGCCACCGAGCCCATCACGATCGCGATCTGCAGGAGGACGCCGGAGTAGTCGAAGTTGGCGTCCTGCTCGGCGGCGCGCTCGCGCGCCTGCTCGAAGCTGCGCGCCTGCGCCGAGAGCTGCTTCTTCCCCTCGCCGCGCAGCGGGTCGTTGGGCGCGGCGGCGTCCGGCTCGTCGTCGTAGCGGGCGATGGTCTCCCGGTAGCTCGCGATCTTGGCCTCCACCTGCGCGCGCGCCTCGCCGGACAGGGTGGGACTCGCGGTGAGGAGCGCCTGCAGGTCGTCCACGGCCAGCCGGTACGACGTCTGGCGGACGTTCTTGGCCTGGTAGAAGGCCCAGGTGTCGCTCGCCGAGATGTTGTTGTGGATCATGTCCTCGCCCACGTTGCCCCCGCCCAGGGAGGCGATGGCCAGGAGCACCGCCATGATGGCGATCACCAGCGCGGTCACGTTGCGGAACCGCTCGTCCGAGGCGTGCTCGGCGCGCTCCTCGCGCATCTCGTCGCGGATTTCACTGATCAGCTCCGCCGCATCGGTCGCTTCCATGCAGATTCTCCGGGAGGGATTGCGGTACGTGCTACGCGGGCGCGTAGCACGAGGATAAAATCAATATCGTCCCGGAGGTGCGCAAGGGGGTCCTGGAACAGCGGGGCTCACACAGAGGCACGGAGGCACAGAGGAGGGGTTACGGCCGGCGCGGAGGGAGCGTCTCGTTCCAGCGCAGCGCGTTGTAGCGGCGCAGGATGTCGAGGGTGCGGTCGATGGGGAGCGCTTCCACGTTCTTCACCGTGGTGGCGCGGAAGAGGGAGTTGAGGATGGCTTCCTCGGTCGCCTCGGCGGCGGCCTGGAAGAGGGGGGAGAGGGCGTCGTTCGGGAGGTCCGTCAGGGTAACCGGGGCGGCGCCGGGGCGGCGGCGGACGGAGTCGGCGGTGGAGAAGGCGATGACGTAGTCGCCGGAGCCGTTGGTCATGGTGCCGCCGGTGCGCGCCAGGCCGACCAGCGCGCGGCGGGCGACGCGGTCCAGGTTGCGCGCGTCGATCGGCGCGTCGGTGGCCAGCACGATCATGATGCTGCCGTCCGCCCGGTCCTCGTTCACGGGAGCGACGGCGGCCAGCTCGCGCTGGAAGGCGAAGCGGCCCAGCTCGCGCCCCACCGGCGCGCCGTTCACCGTCAGCACCCCGCCGAAGTTGCTCTGCACCAGCACGCCCACCGTGTAGCCTCCAAAGGCGGCGGGGAGGCGGCGGGAGCTGGTGCCGATCCCGCCCTTCCATCCGAACGCCACCGTCCCGGCACCCGCGCCCACCGAGCCCTCCTCCACCGCTCCCGCGGACGCGCTCTCCAGGGCGCGCACCACGTGCTCCGGGCGCAGCGGGCGCGCGCGGATGTCGTTCAGCGCGCCATCGTTGGTCTCGCCAACTACCGGGTTGATGGAGCGCACGTCCTCCATCCCCGGCTGCGCGATGAGCCAGGCGGTCATGGCATCCGCGGCGCGCCACACGCACAGGGTGCAGGTGAGGAGGATGGGCGTCTCCAGCTCGCCCAACTCGCGCACCTGCGTGGAGCCCAGCAGCTTGCCGAAGCCGTTGCCCACGTGGATGGCGGCCGGCACCCGCTCGCGGAACAGGTTGCCGGGGTGGGGGAGGATGGCGGTGACGCCGGTGTTCACGCCCTCGCCCTCGCGCACCGTCACCTGGCCCACGCGCACGCCGGCCACGTCGGTGATGGCGTTGGCCGGGCCGGGCGCCATGATGCCGATTACCACGCCGGCTTCACGCGCGCGCGGGCGCTGCTGGGCGGATGCGGGGAGGTGCATCAGGAAGAGGGCGAGGAGCAGGGGAGCACGCGTCACGGTGGGAACGGGGAACGGGGAACGGGGAACGGGGAACGGGAAGAGCGGTCGCATCTTGCTCCGGTGGACGATGCGTGTCAAGCGCCCTCCCTTTTTGCGGCCCCGCGTCTTACCTTCGCGGGGCCGCGACCGGCGGCTTTCCACTTCCAGGAGGCGAGCGCGTGCCCCAGCTCCCGCAGTTCACAGCCACGCGGTACCTCGTCCCGCTCCGCGAGGGCGGCTCGCTCCCCGCCGTGGTGGATACGGACGGCGGCGGGATGTTCGTGGTCAAGTTCCGCGGGGCGGGGCAGGGGCCCAAGGCGCTCGTCGCCGAGCTCATCGTGGGCCTGCTGGCGGGCGAGCTGGGGCTGCCGGTGCCTGGGCTGGCCCGCATCGAGCTCCTTTCCGTCTTCGGCCGCAGCGAGCCCGACCCCGAGATCCAGGACCTGCTGCGCGCCAGCGAGGGGCCCAACGTGGGGCTGCGCTACCTGGAGGGCGCCCTCAACTTCGACCCCGCCGCCGCCGGGCACCTGGTGACGCCGGAGTTCGCGGCGCGCGTGGTGTGGCTGGACGCGCTGGTCACCAACCCGGACCGCAGCGCCCGCAATCCCAACCTGATGGTGTGGGAGGGGCGGCCCTGGCTGATCGACCACGGCGCCGCGCTCTACGTCCACCACAACTGGGCCACGGCGGACGAGGCCCGCGCCCGCGCCCCCTTCCCCCTGATCCGCGACCACGTCCTCCTCCGCGCCGCCGAGGGGCTGGAGGCGACGGACGCCGCCAGCGCGGCGCTGCTCACCGACGGGGTGCTCACCGGGGTCCTGGCGCGCGTGCCGGACGAGCTCCTGGCCGGCCCGCTCAGCTCCGGCGACTTCGACACGCCGGAGGCCGCGCGCCGGCGCTACTGCGACTACCTGGGCGCACGCCTCGCCGCCCCCCGCGCGTTCGCCGCGGAGGCCGTCGCCGCGCGCGAGCGGCTGCTCAGCGAGCCTCCCCGCGCGCTCTCGGCCCGCCGATGAGCTGGATCTCGTACAACTACGCGGTGCTGCGGGTGGTGCCGCGAGTGCACCTTCACGCGTTCGTCAACGTGGGCGTGATCGTCCACGCGCGCACCGCGGGCTTCCTCGCCGCCCGCCTCCTCACCGCGCCGGACGTCCTGGCCCCGCTCCTCCCCGGCACCGACCCCGAGCTCCTGTCGCGCTACCTGCTCTCCTGGCGCGGGATCAGCGAGGGCCGCGCCGAGTGCGGCCCCGTCGCCCTCGCCCCCCCATCCGAGCGCTTCCACTGGCTCACCGCCCCCCGCTCGGACATCCTGCAGAGCTCGCCCGTTCACGCCGGCGTGTGCGAGGACCCGGCGCGCGCGCTGGACGAGATGTTCGCGGCGTACATCCCTTATTGATCACACAGAGACACAGAAAGAAGTTCTCCTCTGTGGGCTCTGTGCCTCTGTGTGAGGCCCTATCTTTCGCCCGTCCAGATCAGCACGACGCCGCAGTGGGAGGTGCGGGTCTGGAACTGGGAGGGGACGGTGGAGATGCCGCGGTAGACCTCGATGGCGGCGACTTCGCTGGAGGAGACGACGCGGTCCACGTCCTGGCTGGGGCGGCCCACGTTGGGCTGCACCAGCATCCCGTCCACGTACACCTCCATGAAGCAGGTGGCGGAGACGGGGGTGGAGCAGTTCTGGCGGGTGCTGCCCCGCGCGACCAGGCGCATCTCCTCGCGGCCGCTGCAGGGGCCGAGCTGCGGGTCCCACGGGCGGTAGCGGACGATGCTGACGCTGGGGAGCTCGTCCAGCATCTGGCTGAGCGGCGTGGTGGGGCGCTTCGCGAGGTCGTCCGGGCCTACGTAGTGACCGCCGCCCTGTCGCTGGCGGTCGTAGAAGCCGACGACCAGCAGCCTCCGGCTCTTGGCCGTGGCGGTGATCCCCTCCAGCCGGACCACCGCGGCGGAGCTGTCGGGGCGCGGCGCCGGGGGAGCCCGGCGCGTGCTGTCCGCCGTCACGCTGGCGACGAGCGGCACGGCGGGTTCCGCCACGATCGCCTGCCCGCCGCGCGTGGAGATGGAGGTGATCTCGCCGCCCTCCTCGCGCAGCCCCATCGTCCGCCAGCGCTCCGCGGCCGCGAGGGAGGTCAGGCTGCGCGGGGTCTCGCCGGGGAGGCCGGAGGGGCCGCGCGGGAGGTCGGGGGCGAGCAGGGGGACGCGGATGCGCCAGCGGTTGACGATCCAGCCGCCGTCGGGGAGGCGGCGGAACTCCAGGGTGCCGCCCGCCTCGTCCGAGGGGCGGCGGCCGCGCAGGCCCGTGTACTGGTACTCCATGCGGCGCAGCTCCGCCGTCGCCCGGTCCAGCCACATGGTGCCGCGGATGTCCGGCACGCGGCGCCCCGGCACCGGCTCGAACGCGAGGCCGATCATCCCCTCCTCACCCGCCTGCAGCCGCACGCAGTGGTGGTCCACGAACGCGTCCGAGAGCAGCGCCGCGGCGTCCGGCGCGTAGAAGACGGCCGTGTCGCCCTCCAGCTCCATGAACCCCTTCTCGGCCAGCCGCTCCACGGGGGCGCTCACCCACAGCGGCCCGCTCGTGCGCTGGAGCGCGCGCGAGGTGTCGGCCAGCACGGCGCGGCTGTGCGGGTCCAGCCGGCGGGCGTACGTGCGCGCGCCGAAGCGGTAGGCGCGCCCGGCCATGGCGGCCTCGGCGCCGCGCAGCGCCTTGCGGGCCTCCGCCCACACGATCGCCGCGTCGCGCCCCTCCTGCGGCCGGACCTCGCACCGCGCGCCGCCGCGCACCACGATCCCGCCCAGCGACACCTGGGCGGCGGCGGGCGCGGCCGCGAGGCAGAGGAGCGTGGCGATCGGGAGAGCTCGCATGGTCACCTTTGCACGAGAGGCACAGAGATGATCTCTGTGCCTCCGTGTCTCTGTGTGAGACCTGTTCAGTCGCCGGCGCCGGCCATCTCCGCCACCCGCGGGTACCCGTCGCCCTCGTAGCGGTACGGCGGCGCCAGCGGCTCGCCCTCGCGCTGCATGGTGCCCTTGTAGCGCATGTTCTCTTCGTGCACCCCGAAGTTGGTGCGCTGCAGCTCCGCGATGCGCGCCATGTCGTCCGCCGTGAGGTCCGGCAGGTCCGACGCGGCGGCGAACTCCTCCAACTGCTCCCCGTCGTAGATGTTGGGGAGCGTCGTCATCACGACCGGCGAGGCGAGGAGCCACTTGAGCGCCGCCTGGCCGATGGTCATCCCGCGCCCCTCGTGCAGGAAGCGGAGCGACTCCAGCTTCTGCAGGCCGTTGATCAGCCAGCTCCGCGGGCGGTGGCGGCGGTGGTCGTTCTTGGCGAACTCCGTGTCCACCGTGTACTTGCCCTCCAGCATCCCGGAGGAGTGGGTCACGCGCACCTGCACGCCCGTGTGCCCGCTCTGCTCCGCGGCCTCGGTAAGGATCTGCCCCGGCCACGGCTCAAGGATGTTGTTGATGAGCTGAAGGTTCTGCGCGCGGCGCTGGCGGATCAGGTCCATCCCCTCGAACAGGTAGCCGTTGGACGGCCCCAGCGCGCCGCCCCACGCGCGGATCTTCCCCTCCTGCCGCAGCGCCTCCAGCGTCTCCCAGATCGCGTCCACGGGCACGTGCTCCTCGTGCGCGTTGTGGTACGAGACGATGTCGATGACGTCTGTCCCCATCCGCTTGAGCGACTCTTCTACGGCGAAGCGCAGGTACCTGGGATCGGTGCTGTGCGGGATCTCCTGCTGGCCGCGGCGCGCGTCCGGGTGGCTGTAGAAGTCGTACCCCACCTTGGTGGTGATCACCACGCGGTCGCGCCGGTCGCCGAAGGCCTGGCGCAGCAGCTCGTCCGCGCGCCCGTTGCCGTAGGTGTCCCCCGAGTCGAACAGCGTGATCCCCAGGTCGTGCGCGCGGTGCAGCATGGCGACCGCCTCGTCGTCCGTGAACTCGCCCCACCACCCCGCCGCCAGCGTCCACAGCCCGAACCCGACCTCGCTTACCGTGATGTCGCTGCCCGGATAAGTACGGTACTTCATCGTTGCTCCTATGTCGCGTCAGAACTCGGTGATGCTCTTACAATGCGGCGCCGCGCGTACCCCGGCAACTCCTCTCTGTGTCTCCGTGCCTCTGTGTGAGCCCCGCCGTTCAGCAGTGCGAGCTCATCACGTACCCGCGCTCCTGGTCCACCAGCGGGGCGCGGTAGTCGCCGCTGAAGCAGGCGGTGCAGAAGCTCCCCGCGTCGCTCACCGCGTCCAGCATCCCCTCCTGCGAGAGGTAGCCCAGGGAGTCCACGCCCAGGTAGGCGGCGATCTCGTCCGGGGTGCGGTTGGCGGCGATCAGCTCGGCGCGCGTGGGCATGTCGATGCCGTAGAAGCACGGGTGCCGCACGGGGGGCGAGGCGAGGCGGAAGTGCACCTCGGCGGCGCCCGCCTCGCGCAGCATGTTCACCAGGCCGCGGCTGGTGGTGCCGCGCACCAGCGAGTCGTCCACCACCACCACGCGCTTGCCGGCCAGGATCTCGCGCACCGCGTTGTACTTCATCCTCACCTTGAAGTCGCGCCCCGCCTGCGACGGCTCGATGAAGGTGCGGCCCACGTAGTGGTTGCGGATGAGGCCCAGCTCAAAGGGGATCCCGCTCTGCTCCGCGAAGCCCAGCGCCGCCGAGTTGGCGGAGTCGGGCACGGAGATCACGATGTCCGCGTCGGCCGGGTGCTCGTCCGCCAGGCGGCGGCCGAAGACGCGGCGGGCGCGGTCCACCGAGTAGCCCCACAGGTGCGTGTCCGGCCGGGCGAAGTACACCAGCTCGAAGATGCAGGGCTGCGGCTCTCCCTCGGGGCGCAGGGGGCGCAGCGAGGTCATCTCGGTGCCGCGGATGCGCAGCACCTCGCCGGGCTCCACGTCGCGCACGAAGCGGGCGCCCATGATGTCCAGCGCGCAGCTCTCCGACGCCACCACGATGCCGCCGCCGGGGAGGTGGCCGATCACCAGCGGGCGGTAGCCGAACGGGTCGCGCGCCGCGTACAGCGTGTCGTTCACCGTGATGAGCACGGAGAAGGCGCCGGTGAGCTGCGACAGCGCGTCGTCGATCTGCGCCTCCACCCCCTCGCGCGGCGAGCGGGCGATGAGGTGCACCACCACTTCGCTGTCGATGCTGCTCTGGAAGAGCGCTCCCTCGTTCACCAGCCGCGCGCGGAGCTCGTTGGCGTTGGTGAGGTTGCCGTTGTGCACCAGGGCGAGCTGCCCCTCGCGGTAGGCCACGCGGATGGGCTGCGAGTTCTTGAGCCCCGCGCCACCGGCGGTGGAGTAGCGGATGTGCCCCAGCGCCACGTCGCCGGGAAGGCCGGCCAGCACCTTTTCGTTGAACCCCTCGCTCACGAGGCCGGGGGCGCGGTGCCGGTGGCTGGCGCCGCGCACGCGGTCGTACGAGGTGATCCCCGCCGCTTCCTGGCCGCGGTGCTGGAGGGCGTACATCCCCAGGTAGGCGAGCTTCGCGGCCTCGGGCGTGCCGGAGACCGCTACGATTCCACACATGTGAGTTGCTTCCTCGGGGTCGGTGCGGGTGCGGCGTGCACCGCGTGAGCTGCTGGATACACCGCTGCGCGGCCGGGGTGCGTCACCGGTGCTCGTGCCCCGCCGTCTGGGCGATCTGCCGCAGCGCGCCGAGGTGATACGCGGAGTGGGCCACCACCGCCATCGCGGCGGTGAGCGCCTCGGCGCCCATCCCCGTGTCCCCGGCGAGCTGGGCGCGGAGGGCGTCGTACTCGGCGCGGAGCGAGGCGCGCAGGCCAGACCACCCGCGCTCGTCCACGCTGCTCACGGCCCAGCTCTCGGCCCAGTTCACCACCGGGTGCTCGCCCCGCAGTTGCGCCGCGGCGTTGTGAAGGCTGAACGCCAGGTGCGACGCGTGCGCCGCCGCGCTCCGCCGCCCCGTTCCCGGCGTGCGCGACGCCTCCTGCGCCCCCATGGCGTGCAGGGTGCCGAACACGCCGGAGCCCGGCTGGTTGCTCACGAACCAGGTGATGTTCGGGTCGCGCGGGCCTTCGAAGGCTTCGGCCAGCAGCTCCAGCACCGAGCCGAGCGCGGTGGGTTCCATGGGCATAACCGGGTTGATGTGCCTCGCACAGAGACACAGAGACACAGAGGGCTATTCCTGTCCGTGCTGGACTTCGGACTGCAGCGAGGTGCGCACGTCCGCGGCGCCGCCGTCCATGCGGCGCGGGATGGCGGCCTCGTACACGCGCGACAGCTCCGCGAGGGGAGCGTCGATGGTCGCCCGCGGGCTTGCCACGCGGAAGCGGGCGCCGCTCGCTCCAACCGTGCCGATGCGTTTGATGGGGACCCCGTGGCCGCCCACCAGCTCGGCCAGGCGCTCCCACTCCTCCGGGCGGCAGGAGACCACCACGCGGCTCTGCGACTCGCCGAAGAGGAGCGCGGCGGGGTGGATGCCGTCGGCCAGCTCCACCTCCACGCCCAGCGCGGTGGGGAAGGCGCACTCCGCCAGGGCCACCGCCAGCCCGCCCTCGGCCGTGTCGTGGGCCGAGCGGACGAGGCCCGCGCGGATCGCGGCCAGCAGGGCGCGCTGCAGGGCGGCCTCGGCCTGGAGGTCCATGGACGGCGCGTCGCCGGCCATGCGGCCGTGCACGGTCTTGAGGTACTCGCTCCCGCCCAGCTCCTCGCGATTGGTGCCCAGCAGGCCGATCACGTCGCCCTCCGCCTTGAAGGCGACGGTGGTGACGTGGGCCAGGCTCTCCACCAGCCCCACCATGCCGATGGTGGGCGTGGGGTAGATGGCGCCGAGCGGGTTCTCGTTGTAGAGCGAGACGTTGCCGCCGGTGATGGGCGTCTCCAGCACCGTGCACGCCTCGCCGATGCCGCGCAGCGACTCCGCGAGCTGGAAGTACACCTCCGGCTTCAGCGGATTGCCGAAGTTGAGGTTGTCCGTGACGGCCCGGGGCAGGGCGCCGGAGCACACCAGGTTGCGCGCCGCCTCGGCCACCGCGATCTGCCCGCCGCGGTACGGGTTGAGGTACACGTAGCGCGAGTTGCAGTCCACCGTGGCCGCGATGGCGCGGTCCGTCCCGCGCAGCCGCAGCACCGCCGCGTCGGAGCCGGGGCCGACCACCGTGTTGGTGCGCACGGTGCTGTCGTACTGCTCGTACACCCAGCGCTTGGAGGCCACCGTGGGCGCGTCGAGGAGCTGCATCAGCGTCCAGGCGGGGTCCGCCTCTTCGGGGCGCGGCTCCAGCGCGGCGATCGTCCAGCGGCGCAGCTCCACCACCTCGGCCGACTCCACGCCCTGGCGCGTGTAGGTGGGGCAGGCGTTCACCAGCGGCTCGCCGGGGAGGTCCACCACCACCGCGCCGTTCTCCGTCACCACGTAGCGACCGGTGTCCGTGACGTGGCCGATGGTCTCCGCGTCCAGCTCCCAGCGCCCCAGGATGGCGCGCACCTCCGCCTCGCGCCCCTCCCTGGCCACCACCAGCATGCGCTCCTGCGTCTCGGAGAGGAGGATCTCGTAGGGAGTCATCCCCTGCTCGCGCACGGGCACGCGGGTGATCTCGATCTCCACCCCGGTGCCGCCGCGCGCCGCCATCTCGGTGGAGGAGGAGACGAGGCCGGCGGCGCCCATGTCCTGGATCCCCACGATGTGCCCGGAGCGGATCAGCTCCAGCGACGCTTCCAGCAGCAGCTTCTCGGTGAAGGGGTCGCCCACCTGCACCATGGGCCGCTTGGCCTCCGCCTCCTCGCTCAGCTCCGCGGACGCGAAGGTGGCGCCGTGGATGCCGTCGCGCCCCGTCCTGGCGCCCACGGCCATGATGGGGTTGCCCACGCCCTCGGCCACGCCACGGATGAGCTCCTCCGTCTTCATCAGCCCCACGCACATGGCGTTGACGAGCGGATTGCCCTCGTACGCCCCGTCGAAGTACACCTCGCCGGCCACGGTGGGGATGCCCACGCAGTTGCCGTAGTCGCCGATCCCCTTCACCACGCCCGCCACGAGGTACTTCACCCGGTCGCCGCCGGCCCCGTCCAGCTCGCCGAAGCGGAGGGAGTTGAGCATGGCGATGGGCCGCGCGCCCATGGTGAACACGTCGCGCAGGATGCCGCCCACGCCGGTGGCGGCTCCCTGGTACGGCTCCACGGCCGAGGGGTGGTTGTGCGACTCGATCTTGAAGGCGACCGCGAGCCCGCCGCCCACGTCGATGACGCCGGCGTTCTCGCCGGGCCCCTGGAGCACCCAGGGCGCCTCGGTGGGGAGCTTCTTGAGGAGCGGGCGGCTGTTCTTGTAGCCGCAGTGCTCGCTCCACATGGCGCTGAACACGCCCAGCTCCGTGTACGTGGGCTCACGCTCCAGGATGCCCAGGATGAACTCGTACTCCTCGGGCGAAAGCTTGTGCTCCGCGACCAGCTCGGGCGTGATCGCGGGATCTCCGGGACGGTGCTGCGGCATGGCCTCTCTAAAAGAATGGGCTCACACAGAGGCACAGAGACACGGAGGAGACATTCTTGTCTGTGCCTCTGTGTCTCTGTGTGAGACCGCAGTTCACGGGCGGCGGGGGATCGTATTTTCCTGCACCCGGTTCTCTCTCGCGCGGCGGGCATCGTCCACCGCGGTGGCGGGAGCGCCCTGGGCACTGTCCGCGCGCATCGTGGAGCCGCGGCGGTCGGCGGCGGACGCCTCGTCTTCGCGGCGGATGATGGTGGTGGTGCCGCCGGCCGGCGCCTCGCCGTTCACGCGCACGCTGCCCACGCGGGCGGGCGGGCCGGCGCCGGGGCGGCCGATCACCGTGCGGCCGGGCTCGTCGCGGGCGCCCTCGATCATCTCCATGGGCTCGCCGCGCGTGCCCGCGCGCATCTGGATGGGAGACTCGCGGCGCGCGCCCTCGTCCAGGCGGATGCCGCCGCGGTCGCCGGCCGTGCGCTCCAGGGCGGCGACGGCGCCGGGGCCGGTGTAGCGGCGGCGGGCCGTGCGGAAGACGGCGGCCACCACGCGGTCGTTCTGCACGAACACCACGTCGTCCGAGCCGCAGCGCACCGCGCAGCCGTTGAGGTAGTAGAGATAGCTCCAGTCGCCCGCGGTCCTCACCGCCACCGGGTCGCCCAGCGCGGAGCGCACCTGCGCCGTCGTCATTCCCTGCGAGATCGTCTGCGCGGCCGCGGGCGAGCCCACCGCCAGCGCCGCCGCGGCCATCCAGCGAACCATCATCCTCGCTTCCGCCATCGCTCCCTCCCCGTGGGTGCGCCGGTCAGGCGCGGGCCAGGTGCGCGGCCAGGGAGCGGAAGAGCCCCAGGCCGTCCGTGGAGCCCAGCAGGGCCTCCACGGCGCGCTCGGGGTGCGGCATCATCCCGAGCACGTTCCCCCTCTCGTTCACCACTCCGGCGATGTTGCGCGCCGAGCCGTTGGGGTTCGCTTCCGCGTCGATCGTGCCATCAGGTGCCGAGTAGCGGAACGCCACCAGCCCCTCGCCCTCCACCCGGTCCAGCGTGGCCTCGTCCGCGAAGTAGCACCCCTCGCCGTGCGCGATGGGCACGTGGAGCACCTGGCCGACGGAGTACTCGGAGGTGAAGGGGGTATCCGCGCGCTCCACGCGCAGGTGAACGGAGCGCGAGCGGAACTTGAGCGAGCGGTTCCTCATCAGCGCGCCGGGAAGGAGGCCGGCTTCGCACAGGATCTGGAAGCCGTTGCAGATCCCCGCCACCGGCCCGCCGCCCTCCGCGAAGGCGCGCACCTCGCGCATGATGGGGCTCTGCGCGGCGATCGCCCCGGCGCGCAGGTAGTCGCCGTAGCTGAAGCCGCCGGGGAGGAAGACGGCGTCCACCCCCTGCAGGTCGTGATCCCCGTGCCACAGGTACACGGGCTCGGCCTCCATCCGCTCCTGCACCGCCTTGAAGCAGTCGTAGTCGCAGTTGGAGCCCGGAAAGGTGACCACGCCGATCTTCACCGGGCGCTCCCGGCGGCGGCGGCCACCTGCACGTTGAAATCTTCAGTCACGGGGTTGGCCAGCAGTTGGCGGCACATGGCCTCGCCCCGCTCCCGCGCCTCGCCCTCGCTCTCCGCGGAGAGCTGGAAGACGATCAGCCGCCCCACGTGCACCTCGCTCACCCCGCGGAAGCCCAGGCCGCCCAGCGCGCCGGCCACGGCGTTCCCCTGCGGGTCCAGGATCCCCCTGCGCGGCGTAACCCGCACCTCGATCTGGTACTCCGTCACGTATCCTCCTCGTCTGGCGGCGGCTCGCGCCGGGGTCGCATCTCTTCGTAGTCCAGCTCGCGCATCTCGCCGGGCTCTTCCAGGATCATGGGGTCCTCGTCCGGCATCCGCTCCTCCAGCCCCGCGATCACCGTGCTCACCAGCCCGTAGGTGATGTAGACGATGGACATGGGGAAGAAGAAGTACTGCGGCACCGTGAACGCCGCCACGATGGCCGCGAAGGCCAGGAAGAAGGAGAGCCTCCCTCCCCAGGTGCGCACCGAGAAGCGGGGCACCACGGGGTACAGGACGTTGCTCACCATCAGCACCCCCACCACCAGCGCCAGCCACCCCGCCGCGCGCGGCAGCGGCACGCGGCTGAAGAAGCGGTCCCACACCGGCGTGGTGGTGAACGCGTAGAACGTGGCCAGGCACGCGCCGGAGATGGGGGAGGGAAGGCCGTGGAACGACGTCTTGTCCGTTCCCGCCTGCTCGATGTTGAAGCGCGCCAGCCGCAGGATGGCCGCCACGATGTAGAGGAAGCAGACGACCCAGCTCCACTCCCCCGGGCTGTCCTTGAAGTACGTGAAGTACAGGAGGAGCGCCGGCGCCACGCCGAACGACACCGCGTCCACCAGCGAGTCAAGCTCCTCGCCGAAGGGCGAGCCGGTGGCGGTGAAGCGCGCGATGCGCCCGTCGAACATGTCCATCACGGCGGCCAGCACGATCAGCCACCCCGCGTTCCAGTAGTTGCCGCGGGACGCGTCGATGATCGCCCAGATCCCCAGGAACAGGTTGCCCAGGGTGAAGGCGCTGGGCAGGATCACGATGCCGCGGCGCAGGCGGCGCCGGCGCTGCGGGTTCAAGCGGCCTCCGGGGCGTGCAGGGGAAAGTCGTCGAGCGGTACGCCGGTCAGGCGGCGGAAGGCGTCCTGGTAGCGCGCGGACGTTTCCGCCACCACCTCGGGGGGCAGCTCCGGCGCGGGGGGAGCCTTGGCCCAGCGCCCCTCCGCCACCAGCCGCTCCAGGTAGTCGCGCAGCGGCTGCTTGTCCAGCGAGGGCTGCCCGCGCCCCGGCTGGTAGAGGTCGGCCGGCCAGAAGCGCGACGAGTCCGGCGTCAGCACCTCGTCCATCAGCCGGATGGTCCCGTCCGCGTCCGTGCCGAACTCGAACTTGGTGTCGGCCACGATGATCCCCGCGCGCGCCGCGGTGGCGCGCCCGCGCTCGTACACGGCAAGGGAATGGGCGCGGAGGCGGCCCGCCGCTTCCGCGCCCACGATCTCCCGCATGCGGGCGAAGGCGATGTTCTCGTCGTGCCCCGTCTCCGCCTTGGTGGCGGGGGAGAAGAGCGGCTCTGGCAGCGGGTCGCTCTCGCGCAGCCCGGCGGGGAGGGGCTCGCCCGCCAGGGTGCCGTGCGCCGCGTACTCCTTGTGCGCCGACCCCGCCAGGTATCCCCTCACCACGCACTCCACGGGGAAGGGCGCCAGCTTCCTCACCAGCATGGAGCGCCGTGCCCACACCGCGCGCAGCGGGGCCAGCGCCGGGTAGCGCGCGGCGATGGCGTCCGGGTCCACCGAGAGCAGGTGGTTGGGCACCAGGTCGGAGGTGCGCGCGAACCACCACGCGGAGAGGAGGGTGAGCACCTCGCCCTTGCGCGGCACGGCGTTGGGAAGCACCACGTCGAAGGCGCTCACCCGGTCGGTGGCAACCATCAACAGCGCGTCTCCGAGGTCGTACACGTCCCGCACCTTGCCCCGCACGCGCAGCGGGAAGGGGAGGTCGGTGGCGGCTACGGTCGCGTTCAGGGCGCGGACTCCGTCTGGGGTGGTCGTCGGAGCGCACAAAGTAAGGGACGCGCGGGGGTGCGGCAACCGAAGACGGATCGCGGGCTCACACGGAGGAACGGAAGCACGGAGACGAGTTTGTGCGCCGCGGGGTTCGTGTCGTAATATGGTGTGCACATGCGTTTATACGCGTGCCGTTCTTCTGATCCCCCCCGCCGCGCGACCTCCCGATGAAGATCTTCACCCGGCTTCGCATCGTCCTGCCGCTCCTGGCGGCCACCCTCGCGGCGTGCAGAGACGGCGCGGGCCCGGACCAGGTGGTGGGTACGGGCACGCCCCAGGTGCGGCTCCTGACCCCCGCGCGGCTCACCGTGGCCGCGGATACGGTGCGGGTGCGCGCCGTCGTCACCGGCGACAACCTCCGGCGCGTGGACCTGCTGACGCCGATGCAGTACGTCATCGTCTCCAATCCGGACCGCAACGTCGTCACGCACCACGCCGTGGACACGCTGGTGAGCCTGCTGGTGGGCGCCAACGAGATCATCGTGAGCGCGCACGACGCGGAGGGCAACCAGACGACCGCCAGGATCACGGCCACGCGCACCGCCGCTCCCAACCCCGCGCGCTTCGACGCGGTGGTGGCGCACGTGGGGCACGGGTGCGGGCTGCGGAGCGGTGCCGCGCTCTGCTGGGGCTTCGGCAGCGAGGGCGAGCTGGGGAACGGCCGCTCCATCCCCCGGGGCACGCCGGTGCCGGTGGCGGGCGGGCTCACCTTCGCGTCGCTCTCCGCGGCGGCGGCGCGCACGTGCGGGCTTACCCCGGCGGGCGAGGCGTACTGCTGGGGCTCGGACTTCTTCGGCGCGCTCGGCCGCGGCTCGGCGGTCGGCGGCATCCACCCCACGCCGCAACGGGTCGCGCCGGACGTGCGCTTCGCCAGCCTTTCCGCCGGAGCGCAGGGCTCCACCACGTGCGCCGTCGCCGTCTCGGGAGAGGCGTACTGCTGGGGGATGAACAACGCGGGCCAGGTGGGGGTGCCGCCCACGGCCGAGCGGTGCGCCAACGCCGTGATGACCCAGCCGTGCGTGGTCACCCCCGCGCGCGTGCAGGGCGGCCTGCGCTTCACCAGCGTCTCGGTGGGCACCAACAGCGCGTGCGGCATCGCGGTGGGCGGGCGCGCGTACTGCTGGGGCACGGGCATGCTGGGGAACGGCGTGGCGGACACCCGGTCCGACACGCCGGTGCCGGTCGCGGGGGGACACCTCTTCACCACCATCAGCGTGGGCACCGAGAGCGCCTGCGGGGTGGCCACCACGGGCGACGCGTACTGCTGGGGCTCCAACTCCGGCGGCGGGCTGGGGGACGGCACCACGCAGGACCGCCTGGTTCCCACGCGCGTAGCGTCCGCTGTCCGCTTCCGCTCGGTAGGCGTCGTGCCCGAGCAGACCATCGAGGGCGTGGCCCCGGGGGCGTGCGCGCTGGGCGAGGACGGTGTGGTCTACTGCTGGGGAGCGGGCCGCCTCCTCCCGGGGCCCCTGCAGGGGGGCCTCACCTTCACCCGCCTGAGCTCCAGCCACAACTGCGGCATCACGGCGGACCGCGCCGCCTACTGCTGGTCGCTCACCAAGCTCCCCGCACCCGCGCCGGCCGAGTACTGAAATGCGGAGACGCGGAGAAACGCCTCTTCTCCGCGCCTCCGCGCGGGTTCGCCCGGGCTTGTCGTAAATTGCGCGGGACGCGCGTTGATACGTGAACTTTTCCGCCGGCTCACCCATTCCGCCCGGATCTATGCCTTTCATCCCCCGCCGGTTCTGCTACGCCGTGCCGCTCGCGCTGGCTGCTCTCGCCGCGTGCAGAGACGGCGCGGGCCCCGACGGCACCGGGACCCGGGCGGACCGGACGGCTCCGACCGCGCAGATCAACTTCCCCACCGGGGCGGGCCGTTCCTCCGCCACCCTGCACCTGACGGGTACCGTGGGCGACGACAACTCGGTGACGCGCGCCACATTCCAGTTGGACGGGGGCCTGGAGCGGGCGCTCGCGGTGAGCCCGGGGGAGTCGCCGCGCAAGTCCGCGGTCCACCTCAACACGAGCGTCACTCTACCGGCGGGGCGGCACACGCTGGTGGTGCACGCCTACGACGCGGCGGGCAACCGGGGGAGCAGCGCCCCCCTGCAGATCGAGGTGGATGCATCCGCGCCGCAGGTACAGCTCGAGATCCCGGCGGCGCTCACCGTGGCGGCGGACACGCTGCGGGTGCGCGGCGTGGTGACGGACGACTACAACCTCGGCTACGTGGACGTGGGGCGCTGGCCCGGGCTGGGCGCCCGGTTCACCGCCGCCAACCAGGGCAGGGTGCCGCGCTATGCGGTGGACACGCTGGTGAGCCTCGCCGTGGGTGCCAACGAGATCCGCGTCACCGCGTTCGACTCGGTGGGGAACGAGACGCGGGTGACGGTGCTCGCCACCCGGATCCCCGCGCGGTCGTTGGCGCGCTTCGACGCGGTGTTCGCCCAGGGCCAGCAGGGGTGCGGGCTGCGGTCCGGGGCCGCGTACTGCTGGGGTGAGGGGGGCACCGGCGCGCTGGGCAACGGGCGGATGATCTCGCGCGACACGCCGGTGCCGGTCGCGGGCGGGCTGGCCTTCTCCGCGCTGAGCGTGGGCGGGTCCGGTTCCACCTGCGGGGTGGCCACGGATGGCGCGGCGTACTGCTGGGGCGCCGACTTCTACGGCGGCCTCGGGCGCGGAGCCACCACGGCGGGCTTCGCCGCCACGCCGCAGCGGGTGGCGTCGGACGTGCGGTTCACCGCCATCTCCACCCGTATGTCGTCGGTAGCCAACGTGTGCGCGCTGGCGGTGTCGGGCGAGGCGTACTGCTGGGGGGCGAACTCCTTTGGGCAGGCCGGCGTGCCGAGCAGCACGGCCTCCTGCCAGCTTAACGGCAACACGGTCGCGTGCGTGCCGGCGCCCGCGCGCGTGCAGGGCGGCCTGCGCTTCACCTCGATCTCGGTGAGCGAGTCCAGCGCCTGCGCGGTCGCGGTGGACGGCCGTGCCTACTGCTGGGGTGGCAACGGCATGTACGGCAAGCTGGGGAACGGGGAAACCAACACCTCCTACTCCACGCCGACGCCCGTCGCGGGCGGGCACCTCTTCAGCATGGTGAGCGCGGGCGACGGGTGGGCCTGCGGCGTCACCACCGCCGGCGCGGCGTACTGCTGGGGCGAGAATCCCAACGGCGGCACGCAGGGCAATCCGCTGCCGACCCTCGTGGAGTCCAGCGTCCGCTTCCGCTCGGTGGGGCTGCTCGGCCGGGTGAATGCCGGCGCGTGCGCGCTGGGTGAGGATGGCGAGGTGTACTGCTGGGGCGGCGGCCGTTCCCTCCCCACGCGCGTGGAGGGCGGCCTGAAGTTCACCCGCCTGAGCCCCAGCCACGGCTGCGGCGTGACCGCGGACCGCGCCGCCTACTGCTGGACGCCCACCACGGCGCCCGTGCCGGTGCCCGGCGAGTACTGATCAACAGCGGAATCGCGCGGATACGGCCGGGGCACGGAGAAGAACCTCTTCTCCGTGCCCCGGTGCATTGCGCCCGCGCTTGTCGTAAATTGCGCCGGACATGCGTTTATACGCGTTCCGTACCCCCGGCCCCACCCTTTGCGCGCTACCTGATGCCATTGTTCACCCGCCGGCTTCGCTCGGCCCTGCCGCTCCTCCTGGCGGCGCTCGCCGCGTGCAGCGACAGCGCGGGGCCCGGCGATCCGGTGAGCCCGGGGGATGGGAAGGGGCCCGCGGTGCAGGTGCTGCTGCCGCTGCCCTCCAGCCGCGAGCCGGGGCAGGTGCGCCTGCTGGGCAACGCCGCGGACAGCCTGAGCCTGGCCCGCGCCACGTACCAGGTGGATGGCGGGGCCGAGACGGAGCTCACCCTCAACCACACGGGACCGGGCGATTCCGCGCGCGCCTACTTCGACGCGACCGTCGCGCTGCCCAGCGGCACGCACCGCGTGGTGGTGCACGCCTACGACGCGGCGGGGAACCGGGGGAGCAGCGGCGCCATCGAGTTCGCGGTGGATGCGTCCGCGCCCGTGGTGCAGTTGGCGACGCCCACCTCGCTCACCATCGCCGCGGACACGCTGCGGGTGCGCGCCACCGTGACGGACGACTACAACCTCGGCTACGTGGACGTGGCGCTCCCCACGCAGGGCATCGTCCGCTTCATCGCTGCCAACCGCGGCAAGGTGACGCAGCACGGGGTGGACACGCTGGTGAGCCTGCGCGTGGGCGGCAACCCCATCGACGTGATCGCGCGCGACTCGGTGGGGAACGAGACGCGGGTGCGGATCACGGCCACGCGGACGGCGTCACCCTTGTCCGCGCGCTTCGACGCGGTGGCGGCGTACACCCGCCACGGCTGCGGGCTGCGCTCCGGCGCCGCCTTCTGCTGGGGCGACGGCGACACGGGCGAGCTGGGGAACGGCCGCGCCATCTCCCGCGACGTGCCCGTGGCGGTCGCGGGCGGGCTCGCCTTCGCGTCGCTCTCGGCGGCGTCCGGGCGGAGCTGCGGCCTTACGCCGGCGGGCGAGGCGTACTGCTGGGGAGCGGACTTCTTTGGCTCGCTGGGCCGCGGCACCAGCGCGGGCGCGTTCTACGCGACGCCGCAGCGGGTCGCGCCGGAGCTGCGCTTCACCCGCATCTCCGCCGGCGCCGGGGGCAACACCGCGTGCGCCGTGTCCGTGGCGGGCGAGGCGTACTGCTGGGGGATGAACTCGTCCGGGCAGGCCGGGGTGCCGCGCACGACCGGCAGTTGCACGCTGGGCACCACCGCCACCCCGTGCGTCGTCACCCCCACGCGCGTGCAGGGCGGCCTGCGCTTCACCTCGGTCTCCGCGGGGTCCAACACGACGTGCGGGATCGCGGTGGACGGGCGCGCCTACTGCTGGGGGGCCGGGCTGCTCGGGGCCGGCACGGCCAACACTCTTTCCGAGGTGCCGGTCGCGGTCGCGGGCACGCAGCTCTTCGCCTCCATCAGCGTGGGCAACTCCAGCGTCTGCGCCCTCACCGCCGCGGGCGAGGCGTACTGCTGGGGCGCCAACTTCGGCGGCGCGCTGGGCGACGGTACCTCCGAGAACCGCCTGGTGCCCACGCGCGTGGCATCCACCGTCCGCTTCCGCTCCGTGGGCGTGGTGCCCGAGGTGACCGGCACCGGCCTGGGCGTGGGCGCCTGCGCGCTGGGCGAGGACGGCGCCGTGTACTGCTGGGGCGCCGGCCGCCTCCTCCCCTCTCGCCTCGAGGGCGGCCTCGCCTTCACCAGCCTCAGCCCCAACCACCGCTGCGGCGTAACCGCCGACCGCACCGCCTACTGCTGGACGCTCACCACGCCCCCGGTTCCCGTCCCCGGCGAATACTGATCTTCTCTGTGGCTCCGTGTCTCCGTGCGAGCTAAATGCCGTAGATCGGCCTGAGCTTCCCCTCCAGGTACGCCAGCAGCGGCTCGTGCCCCAGCGGGCGGCCCGTGATGCGCTGGCACAGCTCGGGGGCCGTGTAGCGCCGGCCGTGGGCGTGGATGTTCTCGCGCAGCCACGCGGTGAGCGGCGCGAGCTCGCCGCGGCGGAGCTGGTCGTCCAGGCCGGGGAGGGCGCGCTGGATGGTTTCCCAGAACTGGGCGGCGTACAGGTTCCCCAGCGCGTAGGTGGGGAAGTAGCCGATGGCGCCCATCGACCAGTGGATGTCCTGCAGCACGCCCCGCGCGTCGTCCGGCACGTCCAGGCCCAGGTCGTCGCGGACGCGGTCGTTCCAGGCGGCGGGGAGGTCCGCCACCGCCAGGTCGCCGGTGAGGAGGGCGCGCTCCAGGTCGAAGCGCAGCATGATGTGCAGGTTGTACGTCGCCTCGTCGCTCTCCACGCGGATGAGGTTCGGCTCCACCACGTTCATCCCGCGGTACACCGTCTCCGCGTCCAGCCCGTGGAGGGCGGGCTCGCCCAGCGACTCGCGCATGCGGGGGAGCGCCCACTCCCAGAAGGGGCGCGAGCGGCCCACCAGGTTCTCCCAGGTGCGCGACTGGCTCTCGTGGATCCCCATGCTCGCCGCCTCGGCCAGCGGCTGGCCGAAGCGCTCCGCCTTGGGCAGGTTCTGCTCGTACAGGGCGTGCCCCGTCTCGTGCATGGTGGAGCTGAGCGCGTCCGCCCACGCGTCTTCGCGGTAGCGCGTGGTCATGCGCACGTCGCCGGGCGCGATCCCCTCGCAGAAGGGGTGTGCCGATACGTCCATCCGCCCCGCCTGGAAGTCGAAGCCCATCTGCTCCACCACCCGGCGGTTGAGCTCCACCTGCCGCTCCACCGATATTGGCGTGCGCTGCCACGCGTCGTCCGGCCTGCGCCCCGACGCGGCGATCTCGCGGATGAGCGGCGCCAGCCCGGCGCGTAGCGCGTCGAAGGTGCGGCGGACCTCCGCGGCGCTCATCCCGGGCTCGTAGTCCTCCAGCAGCGCGTCGTACGCCTCGCCGCCCGCGGGGATGCCGAACGCCTGCGCCCGCTCGCGGTTGAGGTCCACCATCTCCTGCAGCCACGGCGCGAACGCCCCGAAGTCGCTCCGCTCCCGCGCCTCGCGCCACGCGTGCATCGCCCGCGAGGTGGTCTGCGCGAAGGCGCGAACCAGCGGGGTGGGGAGGCGGGTGGCGCGGTCGTAGTCGCGGCGCAGGGCGCGTACGTTGGCGGCCTCCTCGTCGTGGCGCGCGAGCTCCGCGTCCGCCTCGCAGGCGGCGATCAGCTCGCCCACGCGCGGGTCCGTGCGCCGCTCGTGGACGATCGCCGAGAGCGCCGCCATCTGCTCGCCGCGGAAGGCGGCGGCGCCCGGGGGCATGTACGTCTCCTGGTCCCACCCCAGCACCGACATCGCGGAGGCCAGCGTGGCGGACTCGCGCAGGCTCCGCTGCAGCTCGGCGTACGGGGACGTGTCGGTGGGCTGCGTGTCGCTCATCTCGGTGCGGGAGGGGATGGTTTCGGGGGGGGCTTGGTGAAGGCGGAAAACCCTGCGCGCAGGCGGGCAGGTTCCATGCCGGTTGACGGCGGCGCGCCGGGGCGTAGCTTCACGCACATCGGCCAACCCTGCGGAGGAGCCCGTGCCTAGCGAATTTCCGAACCTCACCGTCATCGCCCACCCGCTGATCCGCCACAAGCTGGCGGTTCTGCGCGACCGGGACACGTCCAAGAAGAAGTTCAAGGAGCTCGTAGACGAGATCGCCACGCTCATGGCCTACGAGGTCACCCGCGACCTCCCCGTCCACGACGTGGAGATCGACACGCCGCTCGAGCGCACCACCGAGCAGATGATCGCCGGCAAGAAGCTCACGCTCGTCCCCATCCTGCGCGCGGGGCTGGGGATGGTGGACGGCGTGGCGCGCCTGATGCCCTCGGTGCGCGTGGGCCACATCGGCCTCTACCGCGACCACGAGACGCTGGAGCCGGTCGACTACTACTTCAAGATCCCGAGCACCCCCGAAGAGCGGCACTTCATCGTGCTGGACCCCATGCTGGCCACGGGCGGCTCCGCCTCCGCCGCCGTGTCGTCGCTCAAGAAGCAGGGCGTGGCCCGCATCCAGTTCGTCTGCCTGGTCGCGGCGCCCGAGGGCGTGGCGCGGATGCAAAAAGACCACCCGGACGTGCAGGTGTTCACCGCCGCGCTGGACCGCGAGCTCAACGCGCAGGGCTACATCCTCCCCGGCCTGGGCGACGCGGGCGACCGGCTGTTCGGCACCAAGTAGCGAAGTCGGGAGCCGCGTTGAACTCCGCGCGGCTCCCGGTTTATATTCCCTCACGCCGGGCCCGTAGCTCAGCGGTTAGAGCAGGGGACTCATAATCCTTTGGTCGTAGGTTCGAATCCTACCGGGCCCATAGCCGCCTGCGGTTCCTTCCAGGAGCCGCAGGCGATTTGCTGTCTCCCGACGTACGCCGCTATTGCACTTGGTGGCGCGTTCCGGTAGCGTGCGATGGGCCGGCGAGCAGCACGGTGTGGCGATCTACATCAACGTGGGGATGATGGGCACCCGCCATGCCCCTTAGCAGGTGTATCTGCCGGTGCGCCCCGGTTGCGAGTTCCAGACCTACGATCTCGCGCCGGGAGCGAACGGCGGATGACCGGCGCCCGCTCGACCCGATTACGGCGTGCCGGCCCCTGAAACGCGTAAGAGACACGGAGGCACAGAGACGAATTCATCTCTGTGCCTCCGTGCCTCTGTGTGAGCCATTCAGTCCTTCAGCAGCTCCACCGACCCCGCCCGGCTCACCTTGATACGCACCGGCGCACCCACCCGCAGCTCCTGGAACTGCGTGAGCTGTACGGGTTTCTCATACGTGTCGCCGTCCTCATCGCGGAAGCGGAGGACGTACCTCTCCGCGCGCGAGCCCTCGCGCTGGCGCTCGCGGAGGCGGGCGACGGGCCAGGCGGGCTCGTCCGCCCCGCCGGAGTCGGCGAGGACGGTGTCGCGCACCCAGCGGTCGATGTCGTAGTCGTGCCGGGTGTCGTAGACGGGCTCGCGGCGGTAGACCGGCTCCTGGTACTGCTCGGTGTGGTAGCGCGTGTCGTACTCGGGCGCCGTGCAGGTGCGGTCCTCGAAGTGCCCGTTCCCCAGGTCGCGCGAGCCGCAGGTGTAGGTGCGCGTGCCGGTCTGCACGCGCTCCGTGACCACGCGCTCGCGCGTCTCGTAGTGGTCCAGCACCTGGCGGTAGTCGCGGAGATCGCGATAGCTGCGCACCTCGCGCCCGCCCGGGGGCACCGACCAGTCCGACTCGCGCAGGGTGCGTTGTGCCTGCACCTCGATCGTCCGGATCCACGTCTTCCCGTCGACGACGGCGCTTACTTCGCGGGGCGCATAGAACCAGTACGCCAGCGCCGCGAGCAGCGCCAGCACGCCCCGGCCGATCCAGGGCGAGCGGCGCTTCGCCGGGATCGTGGCGGCGGCAAGCGGGGCGGCCCGGCGCTCGCGGCCGTCGCGGGGGACCTCGTCCAGGCCGTAGTCGTGCACCTCCTGCGTGCCGCTGTCACCCCGCGGGGCGCCGCAGCCGGGGCAGTCGGTCTCCTGCGCGGAGGCGCTGGCGGCGCAGTGCTCGCATACCCAGTCCGCGCCGGCGCGGGCACGGGCGAGGTGGGCGGCGTCGGTGATCGCGGGTGCGTCTTCGGGGAGGTAGAAGCGGGTGCCTTCGGGGCGGGGGAGACCGCACTGCGGGCAGTTCACGGCGCGCCCGCGGTTGGCCACGGAGCCGCACGAGCCGCAGTCCCAGCATCCTTCGCGAATGGCCATCGGGGTGATCCAGCGGATGGAGGAGAGGCGGCGGAGGCGGGCCCCGCCGGGGAGAGCAGGCTTCAACTATGTGGAATCGCAGAGTCTTAGGCAAGCGGGCTCACACAGAGGCACAGAGACACAGAGAGGGGCGATGCCGATCCGTGACGAGCTGTACCGGGAGATGGCCGCCAGCCGCGAGGCGGCGGAGATGGAGGCGAGGCGGGCGGACCTGCGGCGGTGGCTGCTGGTGCTCGCCGTGTGCATCGTCTGGCAGATCGCGGGCGGGGCGGTCGTGGTGGCCGCGTTCGCGCTCGTGCTGCCGCCCGACGACGCCCGGCAGCTCCTGTGGGCGGGGTGCGGAATCGCCGCCGCGGGGACGGTGCTGACGGTCGCTCTGGGGGCGCCGAAGAGGGGGCGGGAGGGGTAACGGATAGGTTCGTGTGGATTATAGGTGGATGAATGCAATGCGTTGGATGATAAGTGTTTGCCCGACAGTACCTCCGGCGGAATCTAGCACCGATATTTGCTGTCGAAGCGCCGGCGGCGTATGATGGGCGCGACCCCGACGATCCCCACGAACAGGCTCCGCGCATGAAACGCAGAGACTTCTTCCTCCGCAGCGCGGGGGGTGCCGCACTGTCGCTCTTGCCGGCCCGGCTGCACGCCGCGTACGAGCCGCTCGAAGAGCCGGACTACCGGGCGCTCACGGCGCGCGCGCTGGACGCGGCGCGGCGGGCGGGCGCCGGGTACGCGGACGTGCGCATCTCCCGCAACCGCAGCCAGTCCATCTCCACGCGCGAGCGGCAGATCACCGGCTTCGACGACGGGGAGACGCTCGGCTTCGGCGTGCGGGCGCTGGTGGACGGGGCGTGGGGGTTCGCCGCGTCGCGCGAGCTTACGGCGGACGAGGTGGAGCGCGTGGCCCGCTCCGCCGTGTCGCAGGCGCGGGCCAGCGCGGCCACCCTGCGCCGCCGCGTGGAGCTGGCCCCCGCCGAGGTGCACCGCGACGCCACCTGGCGCTCGCCCGTGCAGACCGACCCCTTCGACGTGCCCATCGAGGAAAAGGTGGCGCTGCTGCTGGACGCCAACGCGGCCGCGCTCGGCGTGCGGGGGGCGCGCTTCGTCACCTCATCCATGTTCTTTTTGCGCGAGGAGAAGACCTTCGCCAGCACGGACGGCTCGTACATCACGCAGACGATCTACCGGTCGTACCCGCAGATGAACGTGACGGCGGTGGCGGGGAACGACTTCCAGACGCGCATGTCCACCGACGTGCAGCCGATGGGGCTGGGGTACGAGCACGTACGCGGCGCGCGCCTGGCCGAGAACGCTCCCCGCTGGGCGGAGGACGCGGTGAAGAAGCTGACGGCGCGGGCGGTGGAGCCGGGGCGGTACGACCTGGTGCTGATGCCGTCGCACCTCTTCCTCACCATCCACGAGTCCATCGCGCACCCCACGGAGCTGGACCGCATCATGGGGTACGAGGCCAACTTCGCCGGCACCTCGTTCATCTACCCCATCGAGCAGTACCTGGGGAAGTTCCGCTATGGGCCCGCCAACCTCAACATCCAGGCGGAGCGCAGCGCCCCCGGCTCCCTGGCCACCGTGGGCTTCGACGACGAGGGCGTGCGCCCGGACGAGTACCTGATCGTGAAGAACGGCGTGCTCAACGACCTGCAGACCACCCGCGAGCAGGCGCCGCTGCTGGCGGACTGGTACCGGCAGCAGGGCAAGCCCGTCCGCAGCCACGGCAACTCGTACGCGCAGAGCTGGAGCGACGTGCAGTTCCAGCGCATGCCCAACGTCAACCTGATGCCCAACCCGGAGCGCGACGTCTCGCTGGACGAGCTGGTGGGCGACGTGAGGGACGGCATCCTGATCGAGGGGCGCGGCTCGTACTCCATCGACCAGCAGCGCTTCAACGCGCAGTTCGGCGGGCAAGTGTTCCACGAGATCAAGAACGGCAAGGTGGGCGGGATGCTCAAGGACGTTGCATACCAGATGCGCACCCCCGAGTTCTGGAACGCGGTGGACGGCATCGGCGGGCGGAGCACGTACTTCGTGGGCGGATCGTTCAACGACGGAAAGGGGCAGCCCTCGCAGTCCAACGCCGTCTCCCACGGGTGCCCGCCGGTGCGCGTGCGCAAGATCAACGTCATCAACACGGGCCGGCGGGAGTGACGGTGTAGCTTTTCTCCGTGTCTCCGTGCCTCTGTGTGAGATTTCTGTTAATCGTTTCGTGCGCAACGCGTTGGGCGGTATCCGCCCAGGGCGGCGCGCGCCATTCCATCCGGCTCCCGCCGGTTGACGAAGGGGGCCCGCGCGGGTAGCTTTGCAAGCTCTCGCGCGACAATCGCTTCCACGGTTAACTGCGTTTCCTCCAACCCCCTCCTGGAGTCCGCACTCTCCGATGTTTCAGACACTAAGAGCCCGTTGGGGGCTCATCGCACTGGTCTCCCTGGCCAGCCTGTTCTTCCTCTACCGCAACTACATGCGGCCCATGGGGGATGACGGCCGGCCGTCGCGCCAGGCGGTGACCCTGGGCCTGGACCTGCAGGGCGGCAGCTACTACGCCCTGGAGCTGGACCAGACGAACCAGCGCCTGACGCCGGCGCAGCGCGCGGACGCCATCGAGCGCGCGCTCACCGTGGTGCGGATGCGCGTGGACGAGCTGGGCGTGGCGGAGCCGCTGGTGCAGAAGTCCGGCGAGGACCGCATCATCGTGCAGCTTGCGGGGCTCAAGGAAGGGAACCGCGCCAAGGAAGTGCTGCAGAAGACGGCGTTCCTGGAGTTCCAGATCGTGCGCCCGCTCACCGAGCTGCAGGCGGTGCTGCCGCGCATGGACCAGGCGATCGCCCGCGCCTTCCCGGCATCGGGCAAGGGCACGGCCGCCGCGAACCCCGCCAACCCGGTGGGCGGCATCCTGCAGACGGCCCCCAAGGCCGGCGACAGCGCCGCCGCGGCCACTCCGGCGGCGCCCGCCGCCACCGGCACGCCGCTGAGCTCCAAGCTGGCGCCCGGCCCGCAGCCCGGCTCGCTGGCCGTGGCCAAGGCGAACGAGGCCGAGGTGGCCCGCTGGCTCAAGAGCCCCGAGGTGCAGCGCCTGCTGCCGCGCGGCACCACGCTGCTGTGGGGCGTGCCCGAGGCGGAGGAGAACCCGGACTTCCGCTCGCTCTGGTTCGTGGAGAACCGCGCGATGATGACGGGTGAGCACCTGGAGACCGCGCAGGCGCAGAGCGACCAGTTCGGCCGCCCCATCGTGGTGTTCGAGCTGAGCCGCGGCGCCGGCCGCACCTTTGAGCGCGAGACGGGCGCCCACATCAACGAGCAGATGGCCATCGTGCTGGACGACCGCGTGTACACCGCGCCGTCCATCCGCGGCCAGATCGGCGCGCGCGGGCAGATCGAGATGGGGAGCTCGGCGCTGGAGGAGGCTTCGGACCTCGCGCTGGTGCTGCGCGCCGGCGCCCTTCCCGCGCCGCTGCGCGTGGTGGAAGAGCGCACCGTGGGCGCCTCGCTGGGCCAGGACTCCATCCGCAACGGGCAGATCGCCGGCGTGATCGGGGTCGTCATCGTGATCGCGCTGATGCTCCTCTTCTACAAGTTCTCCGGCCTGCTGGCCGTGGCGGCGCTGGGGCTGTACGTGCTCTTCGTGCTGGGCGCGCTGGCCATGCTGGACGCCACGCTCACCTTCCCGGGGATCGCGGGCCTCATCCTCTCCATCGGCATGGCGGTGGACGCCAACGTGCTGGTGTACGAGCGCATCCGCGAAGAGCTGGACGCCGGGCGCACCGTGAAGGCGGCGGTCAACGAGGGGTTCCAGAACGCGCTCTCCGCGATCGTGGACTCCAACCTCACCACGCTGATCACGGCCGCCATCCTGTACTACGTGGGCACCGGTGCCGTAAAGGGCTTCGCGGTGACGCTGGCGATGGGCATCATCGCCTCCATGTTCACGGCGATCTTCGTGACGCGCACCCTCTTCCTCGCGTACCTGCAGCGCCGCCCGGCCGCGCAGTCCCTCTCCATCTGACCCGGGCCGGAGGATACTGAGATGCGAGTGTTCCAGAACGCGAACTATCCGTTCATGCATTGGCGCCGGCGCGCCTACATCATCACGGCGCTCCTGTTCCTGGTCGGCTTCGGGGCGATGGCGTCCAACGTGGCCCGCTTCGGGTCGTGGATGAACTACGGCGTGGACTTCACCGGCGGCACGCTGGTGCAGCTCCGGTTCAACGGCCCGGTGCAGGTGGACCGGATCCGCGACGCCGCGCGCGCCGCGGGGCACAACGAGTGGGAGATCACGCAGTTCGGCGCGGCCAACGAGTACGTGGTGCGCATGCCCACCTTCCGCGAGACGGCCACCAGCACGTCGCAGGGCACCGTGATGCAGGCGCTGACCCCGGCGTTCGGCAGCCAGGTGCGGGTGACGCGCACCGAGGCGGTGGGCCCCAAGGTGGGAAGCGAGCTGCAGCGCAACGCGCTCATCGCCATCATCCTGTCGCTGGTCGCCACCATGGCGTACCTGGCCGTGCGCTTCGAGTGGCGCTTCGGGCTGGCGGCCATCGGCGCCACGGCGCACGACATCCTGATCACGCTGGGGATCATCGCGCTGTTCCGCATCGAGGTGGACCTCGGCATCGTGGCGGCGCTGCTCACCATCGTGGGCTACTCGCTGAACGACACCATCGTGGTGTTCGACCGCATCCGTGAGAACCTCGCCAAGCCGCGCCACGGCGCCAGCTTCACCGAGGTCCTCAACCGGTCCATCAACGAGACGCTTCCGCGCACCGTGCTCACCGGCGGAAGCACCATGGGCACGCTGCTGGCGCTGCTCATCTTCGGCGGCCCGGTGATCCGCGGCTTCGCGCTGGTGCTGATCCTGGGTATCTTCATCGGTACCTTCTCCTCGATCTTCGTGGCGTCGCCGCTGCTCAACGCCATCGCTTCGCGCTGGCCGCACAAGGCGCCCACGCGCGAGCAGGCCGCCCGCTCGTCGTCGCGCAGCCGCGAGGCGGCGCGCATCAGGGTCTGAGAACCGCTGTCTCGCACAGAGGCACGGAGACACAGAGAGCTGGCCGCCGCGAACCTCTTGCGGCGGCCCGCTTTCCTTTTGTGATTTGAAGATGCGACTGATCGACACGCACGCACACCTGGCCGACGAGCGCATCCTCCCCCACGTGGACGAGGTGGTGGAGCGCGCCCGCGCCGCCGGTGTGGACACCATCGTCGCCATCGCCACCGGCGCGGACGACGCGTGGGTGGTGGCGGGGCTCGCCGGGCGCTTCCCGGGCGTCTACGCCACGGCCGGCATCCACCCCCACGCCGCGGCGACGGCCGACGAGGACGCGTTCGCCGTGGTGCGCGAGCTCCTGGCCCTCCCGCGCGTGGTCGCCATCGGCGAGGCGGGGCTGGACTACCACTACGACTTCGCGCCGCGCGAGAGGCAGCGCGAGTCGTTCCTGCGCCACCTGGAGCTGGGGCGCGAAACGGGGCTCCCCGTGATCGTGCACGCGCGCGAGGCGGACGAGGACCTGCGGGCGCTTCTCCGCGAGGCGGGCGCGGGCACCCGCGGTGTGCTCCACTCTTTCTCCAGCGGCCGCGCGCTCCTGGAAGACGCCCTCGCCCTGGGCTGGTACGCCTCGTTCAGCGGCATGGTCACCTTCAAGAAGTACGAAGGCGCCGACCTCCTGCGCATGGTCCCGCCCGACCGCGTGCTGGTGGAGACGGACTCGCCCTACCTGGCCCCCGTCCCCCACCGCGGCAAGACCAACGAGCCCGCCTTCGTCGCCGCCACGGCCCGTGTAGCCGCGCAGCTCCGCCACGAGGACCCGGACGAGTTCGCCGCCCGCACCACGGTGAACGCGAAGGCGCTGTTCGGGCTTCCTTAGCTCTTCTCTGTGCCTCTGTGCCTCTGTGTGAGATTGCGGTATAATCCGCCGCACCCCGAACCAAGCCCGAATGCCGCGCCGGATCCACATCCTTTCCGAGAAGCTCGCCAACCAGATCGCCGCCGGCGAGGTGGTGGAGCGGCCCGCGTCCGTCGTCAAGGAGCTGATGGAGAACGCCCTGGACGCGGGCGCGTCGCGCATCGACGTGGTGGTGCGCAACGGCGGCAAGACGGAGATCCGCGTCGCCGATGACGGGTGGGGGATGGGGCGCGAGGACGCGCTGCTGGCCGTGGACCGCCACGCCACCAGCAAGGTGACCAGCGAGGCGGACCTGGCCTCCATCCGCACCCTGGGCTTCCGCGGCGAGGCGCTGCCCAGCATCGCCTCCGTCGCCCGCGTCGTGCTGGAGACGGCGGAGCGCGACGGCGACGGGACGCGCGTGGTGGTCACGGCCGGGCAGCTCGCCGCCGTGGAGGAGTGCGCGCGCCGCACGGGGACCACGGTCTCGGTGCGCAGCCTGTTCTTCAACGTGCCCGCCCGCGCCAAGTTCCTGCGCTCCAGCGCCGCCGAGAACCGCGCGGTCAGCGAGGTGGTCACCACGCTGGCGCTGGCCACGCCCGCCGTGGCGTACCTGCTGGACACGGGCGCGCGCGAGCCGCTCAACCTCCCCGCCGCGGCCACCGTGGCCGAGCGCGTGGCCGCCATCTGGGGCGCGGAGTCCGCGGACGAGCTGATCCAGGTGGCGCACCGAGCGGGCGGCATCACCCTCACGGGCCTCATCCAGCGCCCGGACGACGCGCGCCCCGCCGCGCGCCGCACCTACCTCTTCGTCAACGGCCGCTCCTTCACGGACCGCGCGCTCGTCCGCGCCGTGGACCGGGCGTACCGCACCACGATCCCGCAGGGCGTCTATCCCTCGCTTTTCCTCTTCCTGGAAGTGCCGGACGGCGAGGTGGACGTGAACGTGCACCCCGCCAAGGCCGAGGTGCGCTTCCGCGACCGCCCCGCCGTGGAGCGCCTGCTGGAGGAGGGAGTCCGCGCCGCGCTGGGCGGCCTGGAGAGCACGCCCAGCATCGGCGTTCACGCCGCGTACGAGCCCCCGGCCGCCGCGGGCGTCACGCAGGTGCGCGAGCCCGACCCCGCGCCCCGCGCCGAGCCGCAGATGACGCTGTTCGTCACCGGCGGCGCGAGGTCCGACTCGCCCTCCCCGGCGCCCGAGGCGCTGGGGGAGATCCTGGGATCTGCGCCGGTGATGTGGCAGGTGCACAACACGTACATCATCGCGGAAACGCGCACGGGGCTGGTGCTGGTGGACCAGCACTCGGCCCACGAGCGCGTGCTGTACGAGGAGATCGTGCGCGGCTTCGGCACGGGCGAGCTGACCAGCCAGCGCCTCCTCTTCCCGCTCACCCTGCGCCTCTCGCCCGCGGAGTACGCGCTGGTGGAGCAGCTCACCGGGCTGCTGGAGGGGGCCGGGTTCCAGGTGGAGCCCTTTGGCGGGCGTTCGGTGATCGTCCATTCCGTCCCCGCGCCGCACCCGTACTTCGACGCGGAGCGCTGCCTGCGCGAGATGATCGCGGAGCTCACGGACGGCTCGTCGCTGGTGGACTCCGCGCGCACGCAGCACCAGCGCATCGCGCTCTCCTTGGCGTGCAAGGGCGCCATCAAGGCCGGCCAGAAGCTCACCCAGCGCGAGATGGCGGAGCTCTTCGACCGCCTGTTCGCCACCGAGCTCCCGTACCACGACATCCACGGGCGGCCCACGGTCGTACAGCTCTCGCTGAGCGAGCTGCACCGGCGGTTCGGGAGAAGCGGATGAACGGCGAGGCTCACACCGAGAGGCACAGAGAGGCGCTCGCCATCACGGGCCCCACGGGGTCCGGGAAGACGGCGCTCTCCATCGAGGTGGCGCGGCGGCTGGACGGCGAGGTCATCTCCATGGACTCGCGCTCCGTCTTCCGCGGGATGGACATCGGCACCGCCAAGCCCACGCCGGAGGAGCGCTCCGTGGTGCCGCACTGGGGGATTGACCTGGTGGAGCCCTCGGAGCGCTTCGGGGCCGGGCGCTGGGCGCGGTACGCGCGCGAAAAGCTGGCCGGGATCCGCGCGCGGGGGCGCGTGCCGATGCTGGTGGGGGGCACCGGGTTCTTTCTGCGGGCGCTCACGCACCCCATTTTCCAGGAGCCGCCGCTGGACCCGGAGGCACGCGAGCGGATCACGCGCCTGATGGAGCGCCTGGACGACGCGGAGCTCCACCGCTGGCTCGCGGCGCTCGACCCCGCCTCGGCCGAGCGGTTCCGAAACTGGGGCGGCCGGCAGCGGGTGATGCGCGCGCTGGAGGTGCCGCTGCTCACGGGGCGCACCCTCCCGTGGTGGCACGCCAACTCGCCGCCCGAGGCCCCGCCCGTCTCCGTGCTCCCGGTGGTCCTGCAGGTGCCGCGCGACCGGCTGTACGAGGGGATCAACCGCCGCATGAGCGGGATGGCCGCGGCGGGGCTGGAGGACGAGGTGCGCGCCCTCGTCGAACGCTACGGCGAGGACGCCCCGGGCCTCAACGCCCACGGCTACGCCGAGCTGATGCCCTACCTGCGCGGCGAGCGCACGCTGGACGAGGCGCTGGAGCTGGCCCGCAAGAACACGCGCGACTACACGCGCCGCCAGCTCACCTGGTACCGCACGCAGCTCCCCCCGGGCGCCCTCTGGCTGGACGCCGCCCGCCCGCGCGCGGAGCTTGCGGACGAGGTGGTGCGCGCCTGGCGAGAGGCGGAGTAAAACCTCGTCTCCGTGTCTCCGTGCCTCTGTGTGAGCCACTCGGTACTCGAACTATGAAAATCGGCATCACCTGCTACCCCACCTACGGCGGGTCCGGCGCGATCGCGACCGAGCTGGGGATTGAGCTTTCGCGGCGGGGCCACGAGGTGCACTTCATCTCGTACGCCCAGCCCTTCAGGCTCCCGCACTTCATGGAGCGGATCTACTTCCACGAAGTGGAGATGAGCCGCTACCCGCTCTTCGAGCACAACAACTACTCGCTGTCGCTGGCGGCGATGATGCACGAGGTCACGCTGCGCGAGGGGCTGGACCTGCTCCACGTGCACTACGCCATCCCGCACGCCACCTCCGCGTGGATCGCGCGCGAGATGCTGGGCGCCGACCACCCGCTGCGCATCGTCACGACGCTGCACGGCACGGACATCACGCTGGTGGGGCAGGAGCGCTCGTTCGGCGAGATCACCCGCTTCTCCATCCTCAAGTCCGACGGCATCACGGCGGTCTCCGACTACCTGAAGCGCGAGACGGTGAACTCGTTCGACGTGCCGCCCGAGCGCATCGAGGTGATTCCGAACTTCGTGGACCCGACGCTCTACGACCGCGGCACGCTCCCCTGCCACAAACAGGCGTTCCTGCGCGACGGGGAGAAGATGGTGGTGCACGTCTCCAACTTCCGCCCCGTGAAGCGGGTGCGCGACGTGGTGAAGACCTTTGCGCGCATCTCGCGCCAGGTGCCAGCGCGCCTGGTGCTCATCGGCGACGGCCCGGACCGTCCCGAGGCCGCCGACGAGGCGCGCGAGCAGGGAGTCACGGACCGCGTGCTCTTCCTGGGGAAGCAGGACTCCGTGGCCGAGCTCCTGGCCTGCGCGGACCTCTTCCTCCTCCCCTCCAGCAACGAGTCGTTCGGCCTCGTTGCGCTCGAGGCGATGGCCAGCGGCGTCCCCGTGATCGCCACGCACGCCGGCGGGCTTCCCGAGGTGGTGGAGGACGGAGTGACGGGCTTCCTGGCGCCCGTGGGCGGCGTGGAGGAGATGGCCGATGCCGGCGCCTCCATCCTCGCCGACGGGCGGCGCTGGCGCGCCATGAGCGCGGCGGCCCGGCAGACGGCCGTGGAGCGCTACAGCGTGAACGCCATCATCCCCCAGTACGAGCGCTACTACGAGCGCATCCTGGCCGGCGAGCGCGCCGGCACCCACCCCGAGCCCGTGAGCGCATGACCCCGCTCCCCCTGAAGCGCTCGCGCTGATCCAGGCCGCCCTCGACGAAGACGTGGGCCCGGGCGATTTCACCACGCTGTGGACCGTCCCAGCGGATAGACGCGCCGAGGCCCGCATCGTCGCCAAGGCCTCCGGCGTTGTCGCGGGAGCGGATGTGGCCGTGGAGGTCTTCCGCCGCGTGGACCCGGGGCTGCGGGTGGATGTGGCCGCGCCGGATGGGACGGCGCTGGAGCCGGGCGAACTGGCGATGACCATCACCGGGTCCGCGCGCTCCATCCTGACGGCCGAGCGTACGGCGCTCAACTTCATGCAGCGCCTCTCGGGCGTGGCCACGGTCACGCGGCGCTACGTGCGGGCGGTGGAGGGCACCGGCGCGCGTGTGATCGACACGCGCAAGACCACGCCGGGGATGCGCGCGCTGGAGAAGGCGGCCGTCGTGGCGGGAGGCGGCACCAACCACCGCCACGGCCTGCACGACATGGTGATGATCAAGGACAACCACATCGCGGCCGCGGGCGGCATCACCGCCGCCGTGGACGCCGTGCGCGCGCACAACGAGCGCGGCCTCGCCGTCGAGGTGGAGACCACGAACCTTGACGAGGTGCGCGAGGCGCTGGGCACCTCCGCGGACCGCATCATGTTCGACAACATGCCGCCCGAGCTGATGCGGCAGGCCGTGGAGCTCGTCCGCGCCTCCGAGCGCCGTCCGGAGACGGAGGCGTCGGGCGGCATCACGCTGGAGACGATCCGCGCCGCCGCCGAGTCGGGCGTGGACTTCATCTCCGTGGGCGCCCTTACGCACTCGGCGCCCGCGCTTGACCTGTCGCTCCAGCTCCGCGCCCTCTGACACAAGATCCGAATGGATCGGTGCTGTCGCGGCATCGCCGGGGCGTGCATCGCCGGAGGTTGCATCGCCGTGGGCGGATCGCCGGGGGTGCGTCGGCGGGGGTGCGTCGGCGGGGGTTGATACCCCCGGCTGGAACTACGGGAAGCCTGCTGAAGCAGGCTCGCGTGGGTCCGGCTACCGAGCCCGCTTCAGCGGGCTTCCCGTGGTTCCAGCGGGGGGATTTATCCCCTCATGGCGGAGGCGCACCGATTCCAGCGGATTCGGTTGCCATACGAGATCCGGGCGAAACGGAGGGGTTCCTGACGAGTCGTGCAAGCCGCGGGTTGATTCGTCGCAAGGGAGGAGGGAGAGCCGAACGCGGGCGCGATGAATCGCGCCCCCTACAACCGGTCTACGTGGATTCGGTATGAGCATGGAGGTGCGGGCGGAGCGGTGGGAAGGAGCCTCGCCGGAGGAGCTCGCCGCGCGGTGGGGCGTGCCTGCCGTGCACCTCTTTCAACAGGTTGGCTCCACCAACGATGTCGCGCGCGCACTCGCCGACGCGGGCGCGCCGACGGGCACGGTCGTCGTGGCGGAGGAGCAGCTCGCGGGGCGCGGGCGCGGAGGGAAGGGGTGGGCGTCGCCGCCGGGGCTGGGGATCTGGATGACGGTGGTCCTGCGGCCCGCCGCCCTCCCCGCGCCGGGGCTGCTCCCCATCCTGGTGGGCCTCGCCGCGGCGGAGGCGCTGGACGACTACGCGCGCGCGCAGGTGAAGTGGCCCAACGACGTGCACATCGGGGGGCGCAAGGTGGCGGGCATCCTCTGCGAGGGCGCGTGGGAAGCCAGCCGGCCCGGCCCCGTCGTCGCCGGGATCGGCATCAACGCCGGCCACACCCTCGCCGACTTCCCCGCGGAGCTGCAGGCCACCGCGACCTCCCTGCGCATCGCGTACGGCTCGGCACCCTCCCGCGCGGACGTCGCGGGCGCCGTGGCGCGGGCCATCGTGCGCCTCGCGGGCCAGCCGCCCGCCCAGCTCGGCGGCGCTCTCCTGGAAGCGCTCGGCGCCCGCGACGCGCTGCGGGGGAGGGAAGTGGTGGTCACGGGCGCCACCCCCGTGCAGGGCATCGCGCTGGGCATCAGCCCCGCCGGCGCGCTGCTGGTGAGGTCGCGGGAGGGCGCCCTCCGCACCATACGCACCGGTACCGTGCGCCTGGCACAATGAAAAGAGGCACGGAGATCCGTTCTCCGTGCCTCTGTGCCTCTGTGTGACCCCCGCCGTTCTCAGTACACCCAGGGCGTCGGCCGGTAGTTGCGGCGAGCCGCCCACTCCATGAAGTGGTCCGTGTACACCCGGATCACGGTACCGCTGCGGATCACCTCCACGCGGTTGATCTCTTCGCGCGGGATGTTGTGCAGCATGTCGATCCCGCCGGCCATGAACGCGTCGTCCACGTAGACGCGCGGAGACGTGGACGTGCCGCGAATGCTGAAGCACTGGTTCTGCACGCCGGGGCACGTCGTGCGGAACATCCCCGCGCGGCGGATCACGAACTCCGCGGCGTCGGGGGCCGCACTGTTGTAGACGTCCGCCTTGGTGTGCACCTGGACCGCGTACGGCACGGCCCGCATCCGCCGGTCGAAGCGGTTCACCGTCACCGTGAGCCCCTTCAGCAGCACCGGGTCCTCCGCCAGCCGCACCTCCACGGGCGCGCCGTCCAGCGCGGCGATGGGGCGGCTGTGCGCGCGGTAGCCCACCAGCCGCACCACCATCCCATACTCGCCCGTGGGGATGCGGGCGATCTGGAACCTGCCCTCGCTGTCCGTGACCGTGCTCCGCCGCAACTGCGGGATCTCGATGGTCGCCATCCCGAGCGGCTTCCCGGTGCGGGCATCCAGCACCACGCCCTCCAGGTCCGTTCGCGCCTGTCCACTCGGGCGGGCGATCTCCTGTCCCATGGAGGGGACGGCCTGCGCGTGGAGGCTGGTTCCGGCCCCGCACAGGGCCAGGGTGAGCGACGCGATTGCGCGGCAACGGCTTGCGGTGCTGCCGGGGGCGGTGGAGCGGGCTTGCATGGACGCCTCTTCGCGGGGGTGGGCGACAGCGGACACGCGTATATGGGGCAATTCTAAAGCCGTTTGTTTGCGCGGAGGCGCTCGTAAAAAGCGCGCCCCCGCCTGCACTCGTTCAGTTCAGCCCGTACGGCATAGGACGATAGTTGTTGCGGGCCGCCCACACCATGAAGTTGTCCGTGTACACGCGGATCACCGCCCCGTTCTGGATCACCTCCACGCGGCTGATCTCCTCGCGCGGGATGTTCGCCAGCATCGCGACGCCGCCGCCCACGTGCGCGTCGTCGATGTAGACGCGCGGCTCCGTGGGCACCCCGCGGATCAGGTAGCACTGGATCTGGAGCATGGTGCGGCAGCGGGTGCTGATGAGCCCCGCCCGGCGCACCACGAACTGCTCCGCGTCGTCCGCGGCACTGTTGGCCACCTCGCGCTTGTCCATCACGCGCACGGCGTACGGTACCGCGTTCATCCGGCTCTGGAACCGGTCGACCGTAACCGTGAGCCCGGTCAGCAGGACGGGGTCCTCCTCCAGCCGCACCTCGACGGGGCTCTCCGTGGTCACCGGGCGGCTGTGCTCGCGGAAGCCAAGCAGCCGCACCACCATCCCATGCTCCCCCGCCGGGAGGCGCTCGAAGCGGAAGCGCCCCTCCGTGTCGGTGGTGGTGACGCGCTTCAGCACGGGGATCTCCACCGTGGCCAGCACGAGCGGGCGGCCGCTGGGGTCCAGCACGCGGCCCTGGAGCTGGGCCCGCCCCTGTCCGCTGGCGCGGGCACTCTCCTGTCCACTCGCGGGGACGGTCTGCGCCTGGAGCGCGGTGCCGGCGGTGCCCAGGGCCAGCGTGAGCAACGCGATTGCGCCGCAACGGCTTGCGGTGGCGACGGGGGTGCGGGAGCGGGGCTTCATGGATGCCTTTCTGCGGGGGGTGGCGACAGCGGGTGACTGGATGACGAGCAAATCCGGAGCCCGATCGTGCGCCGTTGCGCCGCCCGTCCGCGGCCGGGTACCTTGAGGCTCCACGACGCCAACCGGGAGGTGCGATGAAGCTCCAGATCCACGGCGAGACCCGTGTGCCGGGCGACAAGTCCATCACGCACCGCGCGCTGATGTTCGCCGCGCTCGGCCAGGGCGAGAGCCGCCTCGGCGGCCTCCTCGCCGGGGAGGACTGCCGCAGCACGGCCGCCGTGCTGCGCGCGCTGGGCTGCGACGTGCCCGACCTGCCGAGCGACGGGGCCCAGATCCGCGTGGCGGGGCGGGGAATCGCGGGGCTGCGCGCGCCGGCGGAGGTGCTGGACTGCGGGAACAGCGGCACCACCGCGCGGCTGATGATGGGCATCCTCGCCTCGCGCCCCTTCGCCGCGACACTCACCGGCGACGACTCGCTCCGCGCGCGCCCCATGCGGCGCGTCACCGACCCGCTGCGCGAGATGGGCGCGCGGTTTCGCGAGACCGGCGAGCCGAACCGCCTTCCCGTGGAGGTGGCGGGCGGCCCGCTGCGCGCGCTGGACTACGCATCGCCCGCGGCAAGCGCGCAGGTCAAGAGCGCCGTGCTCCTGGCCGGCCTCACCGGCGGCGTCGCCGTCTCGGTTACGGAGCCCGTGCAGTCGCGCGACCACACGGAGCGGATGCTGGCGGCGGCGGGGGCCGAGGTCGCCGTGGGGGCGGTGGAGGGCGGGTGGCGCGTGGCGCTGCCGGCGCACGGCCGCGCCCTCGCCCCGCTCGACCTGCGGGTGCCGGGAGACCCGTCGTCCGCGGCCTTCCTCATCGCCCTCGCGCTGCTGGCGGGCGAGGGCGAGCTGGTGATCCGCGACGTGTGCGTCAATCCCACGCGCACGGGCTTCTTCACCATCGCGGAGCGGATGGGGGGGCGCATCGAGCTGGTCAACCAGCGCATGGAGGGGGGCGAGCCGGTGGCCGACCTGGTGGTGAGGCCCGCATGGCTGCGCGGCACGGAGGTGGGCGCGGCGGAGGTGCCCGCCGCGGTGGACGAGATCCCCATTCTGGCCGTGCTCGCCGCCCGCGCGTCCGGCGAGACGCGCATCACGGGCGCGGGCGAGCTGCGCGTGAAGGAGACGGACCGCCTCGCCGCCATCGCGGAGAACCTGCGCGCGCTGGGCGCCGACGCGGAGGAACTGGAGGAGGGGCTCGTCATCCGCGGCTCGGACCGGCCGCTGCGGGGGCGGGTGCGGGCCTTTGGCGACCACCGCATCGCGATGGCCTTCGGCGTGCTGGGAGCGCTGCCGGGGAACGAGGTGGAGATCGACGACCCGGAGGTGGTGGCGGTGAGCTTCCCCGGGTTCTTTGAGCGGCTCAACACGCTGGGAGCACGATGACGGTGGACAGGACGGACGGAATCATCATCGCCCTGGACGGGCCCGCGGGGTCGGGAAAGAGCTCCACCGCGCGCGCCGTGGCCGAGCGGCTGGGCTACCGGCACCTGGACTCGGGCGCCTTCTACCGCGCCCTCACCTGGGCCGCCCTGCGCGCCAACATCCCCCCCGAGCGCTGGCCGGATCTCACGCCCGACGAGCTGGACGGGCTGGACGTGCACGGCGCTCCCGAGGGGCGGGCGTACCGCCTCACCGTGAACGGGTTCGACGTATCCGAGGCCATCCGCACGCCCGAGGTCAACGCGCACGTCTCGCGCATGGCCGCCGTCCCGGCCGTGCGCACCTGGCTCATGGACGCGCTGCGGGAAGCCGGCGCGCGCGGCGGGCTGGTGGCGGACGGGCGCGACATCGGCACCGTGGTCTTTCCCGCGGCCGAGCTCAAGGCGTACCTGGTGTGCGAGCCGGAGGAGCGGGCGCGGCGGCGCCTGCGCGAGCAGGGCGCCGGGGTTTCGGACGAGGAGGTGCGCGCGGAGGCGGAGCGGCTGCAGGGGCGCGACGCGATCGATTCCGGGCGCGCCGTGGCGCCCCTGGCCGAGGCCGCGGACGCGGTGCGGATCGACACCACGCGCATGGACTTCGAGGCGCAGGTGGAGGCGGTGGTGAAGCTGGCGCGGGAGCGGGCCGGGGGTTGACCGAAGGGACGGAAAACCGTATCTTTTCACGTTTTCCAGGGAATTCTCCCTCACAACCGTCCACCCCTCACACTCCGCGGCGCCGCCCCCCGTTCCGGGCGCCGCAGAAGGCATTGGGAGACCCAGCCACACATGGCCGATCAGACCGAGCAGTACACGCCGGACGCCGACGAGAACAGCGGCGGCCTCGCCACCGCGGTAGGCAACTTCGTCCGCGGCTTCAGCGAGCTCACCGTGCAGCAGGTTGCCGACCGCGCCCGCGCGCTCAACATCCGCGCCGACCTCTACGACGAAGAGGAGTACTCCGACGAGGAGTACGAGGCGATGCTGGAGATGTACGGCGACACCCTCACCAACATCGAAGAGGGTGAGATCGTCAAGGCGCGCGTGCTCCGCGTGACCGACAAGGCCGTCATCCTCGACCTCGGCTTCAAGAGCGAGGGCGCGGTGGGCCGCGACGAGTTCAAGGACCCCGACTCGCTCCAGATCGGCGACGAGGTCGAAGTCTTCCTGGAGAACCTGGAAGACGAAGACGGCGTCGTCGTGCTATCCAAGAAGAAGGCGGACTTCCTGCGCGTGTGGGAGCAGATCCGCGTGGCGTACGAGAACGACGAGGCGGTGGCCGGCACGCTCACCCGCAAGATCAAGGGCGGCGTGACGGTGGACCTGATGGGCGTGGACGCCTTCCTCCCGGGCTCGCAGATCGCGCTTCGCCGCGTTCCCAACATCGAAGACCTGATCGGGGAGACGTACGACTTCCGGATCATCAAGCTCAACAAGCGCCGCCGCAACATCGTGGTGTCGCGCCGCGTGCTCCTCGAGGCCGACCGCGAGATCAAGCGCGACCGGCTCAAGAAGGAGCTCGAGGTGGGCCAGGTGCGCATGGGCGTGGTGAAGAACATCACCGACTTCGGTGCCTTCATCGACCTGGGCGGCATGGACGGCCTGCTGCACATCACCGACATGTCGTGGGGCCGTGTGGGCCACCCCACCGAGGTGGTGTCGATCGGCGCCGAGCTGGAAGTGAAGGTGCTGGACATCGACTGGGAGCGCGAGCGCCTGTCGCTCGGCCTCAAGCAGCTCCAGGCGTACCCGTGGAAGGACGTCGACAAGAAGTACCCGGTCGGCGCCCGCGTCCGCGGCCGCGTGGTCTCGATCACCAACTACGGCGCCTTCGTGGAGCTGGAGAAGGGTGTCGAGGGCCTGGTGCACATCAGCGAGATGAGCTGGACGCGCAACGTCCGCCACCCGTCGAAGATCGTTTCGCTGGGTGACGAGATCGAGGCAGTGATCCTGAAGGTGGATGTCGAGGGCGAGAAGATCTCCCTGGGCATGAAGCAGATCGAGGAAGACCCGTGGCACGCGCTGCCGGTGAAGTACCCGGTGGGCACGCGCCTCAGCGGCAAGGTGCGCAACCTCACCTCGTTCGGCGCCTTCGTGGAGATCGAGCCGGGCATCGACGGCCTGGTGCACATCTCCGACATGAGCTGGACCAAGCGGATCCAGCACCCGTCCGAGGTCGTGAAGAAGGGCGACGACGTGGACGTGGTGATCCTGGGTGTGGACGCCGAGAACAAGCGCATCTCGCTTGGCCTCAAGCAGACCATCGAGGATCCGTGGGATCAGCTCGCCCAGCAGTTCTACGCCGGCCAGGAGATCAACGGCACCGTGTCGCGCCTGCAGGACAAGGGCGTGGCGGTGGACCTGGGCGACGATATAGAGGGCTTTGTCCCCGTGTCGCAGCTTGGCGTCACGGGGCTGCAGAACCCGGCCGACGTGTTCGTGGAAGGTGACGAGCTGGAGATGCGCGTCACCGAGGTGGACGCCCCGAACCGCCGCATCGTCCTGGAAGTGACTCGCGTTCCGAAGTTCGAGGGCGGGCAGCCGGTGCTGCCGGTCCGCGACGAGACCGCGGAGAGCACCGAGGGTGCGGACGAGCCGGCCAGCGACGAAGGCGATGAAGTCTCCGTCGATCCAGTGGCGACGGACGCGGAAGACACCGAGTAAACTGCGGGCTCACACAGAGACACAGAGGCACAGAGATGAAGTCATCTCTGTGCCTCTGTGTCTTCTGTGTGAGGCCATCATCCTGATCTGGACGACGATGAAACGCCTGTACTTTTGCGCTGTGCTGCTGCTCGCCGGGTGCGCGTCCACGCCGGCGCCGCGTCCCTCCGCCGCGGCGGGTGCGCTTCCCTCGGATTCTGGACGTGTCTACGACATTTCCCAGGTGACCGTCAAGCCGCAGCTCGCCAACCGGGCGGCGGTGGGCCGGGCGCTGGAGCAGAACTACTCGGGTGCGCTGCGCGATGAGGGCGCTGAGGGCACGGTGCACTTCCGCGTGCTCATTGGGGTCGACGGGGTCCCGAAGTCGATCGACGTCACGCGGACCACCAACTCGGCGTTCAACGCTCCCGGGCTGGCGGTCATCCGCGCCATGCGCTTCACGCCGGCCCAGGTGGATGGAGTGGTGGTACCCGTGCGGGTGGAGCTGCCGGTGAGGTTCAGCCCGCGCAGCTAGAGGCTCACACAGAGACACAGAGGCACAGAGATGACTTCATTTCCGTGCCTCTGTATCTCGACCAATTTACTTGCATTTTCAGACGATTACTTTTAGCGTCTTCTTGGAGCGGTTCTACTCAACCTACTGCAGGAGAGTCGATCGTGAGAAGAAAAGGAGTGTTTGCTGCCCTGCTGGTGGCGGGCGGAGTTTCGGCCTGTGCGGATGTGCCCACTGTTTCGGACACTAATATCGCGGCGAAGGGCGCGCCGCTGCACGCGGCGGCGCCGGGGACCGCAATCCGCGGGCGGTACATCGTCGTGCTGCAGGACGGGGAGCCGGGAGCGGTGGCGCGGCAGGTGGTGGGGGCGCATGGCGGAGAGGTGCACTACACGTATACGCGGGCGCTGCGCGGGTTCGCGGCCACGCTGCCGGCGGCGGCGGTCGAGGGGCTGCGGCGCAATCCGCAGGTGAAGTACGTGCAGGAGGACGGGGTCGCATCGATCCGCGCGACGCAGTTCAGCGCGCCGTGGGGGCTCGACCGCATCGACCAGCCGTCGCTGCCGCTGAACGGCACGTACGTGTACACGCGCACCGGGGTGGGCGTGCGCATCTACGTGATCGACACGGGGATCCGCACCGACCACGTGGACTTCGGCGGGCGCGCGAGCGCGGGCTTCGACGGGTTCGGCGGCACGGGGCAGGACTGCAACGGGCACGGCACTCACGTGGCCGGCAGCGCGGGCGGGAGCACGTACGGCGTGGCCAAGAGCGCCAGCCTGATCGCCGTGCGCGTGCTGGACTGCAACGGCTCCGGCGCGTGGAGCACGGTGATCGCCGGTGTGGACTGGGTGACGCTGAACCACGTGAAGCCCGCCGTCGCCAACATGTCGCTGGGCGGGGGCGCCAACACCGCGGTGGACCAGGCCGTCAGCAACTCCATCGCCGCGGGCGTGACGTACGCCATCGCGGCCGGCAACGACAACGCGAACGCGTGCAACTACTCACCGGCGCGCGTCGCCACGGCCCTCACGGTGGGCAACTCCACCTCCACGGACGCCCGCGCATCGACCTCCAACTACGGGAGCTGCGTGGACCTGTTCGCGCCGGGCACCAACATCCTCTCCGCCTGGCACACCAGCACCACCGCGACCGCCACCATCAGCGGCACCTCCATGGCCTCGCCGCATGTGGCGGGCGTGGCGGCGCTGTACCTCCAGAACAACACGACGGCCACGCCCGCCACGGTGGGCTCCGCCATCGTGGCCACCGCCTTCACCAACAAGCTCACCGGCATCGGCACGGGCTCGCCCAACCGCCTGCTGAACGCGACCCTCGCGGTGCCGCCGTCCGTCTCCATCTACTGTGAGCCGTACTACTGCGATGCCAGCGCGTCCGGCGGCAGCGGCACGGGATACAGCTTCACCTGGACGGGCGCGATCGAGCACAGCGACTCGGGCGGGTACAGCACGGCCACCTACAGCCAGTGCGCCGGCGGCGGCACCACCATCAACTACCGCACCGTCACCGTAACGGTAACCGACAGCCAGGGGGGCACCGCGACCGCGTCCCGGCGGGCGCAGTGCAGCGGCATCATCCCGTAAGCGGATAAACGGCATCTCACACGGAGACACAGAGGCACAGAGACGAATTCATCTCTGTGCCTCTGTGTCTCCGTGTGAGCCCATCATCCTGATCCGGACGGGTGGATGGAGTGGTGGTACCCGTGTGGGTGGACTTGCCCGTGACGTTCAGCCCGCGTAGCTGAAACCCGGTTCTGGATGTGAATGGGTTTGCGGGAAGGCTCCAGTGGCGCCATATTTCGGATGATACGCAGTTCGGGCCGCACTTTGAGGGAGGTAGGCAATGCGTTGCCTTCGCTCGGTTCTCGCTGTGGCACTGCTTCCGCTCGCGTCGTGCGCGTCCACCCCGGCCCCGCCCACCCCCGCTGCCGCACCGCCACCGGCAGCCGGGCGAGTCTACGACATCTCTGAAGTGTCGCCACAGCCGGAGCTCATCAACAGGGCGGCGGCGGCCCGTGCGATCGAGCAGACTTTATCCGGGCCTCTGCGTCCCAGCGCCGACGTGACGGTCCTCGTCCGGATGGTGATTGGTACTGATGGCCAGACATCGTCGTTCCGCGTAGTACAAACCACAAACCCCGCCTTCGACGCCCCCGCGATGGCGGTTGTCCGCTTGATGCGCTTCAGGCCCGGCAGGGTCGGCGGTGTACCCGTAGCCGTTCTGGCTCAGGTCCCAATCACATTCAGCCCGCGCAAGTGAGAGCCGGCGGCTCCGTGGCATGACCGCAGTCGCACAGAGGCACTGAGACGAAGTGTTCTCCGTGCCTCTGTGCCTCTGTGTGAGCCCGCTGTTTCCGAGCCGGGCACCTGCGTGGTAGATTGCCGCCGACCGCGGGAAACTTCACACGCACAGCACGGGCGACACGCGATGTCGATGCGGGAAAAGCTGGAGCACCTTGAGGAGCTCCGCCGCCAGGCGGAGATGGGCGGCGGCGCCAAGCGCATCCAGGCGCAGCACGAGCGCGGCAAGCTCACGGCGCGCGAGCGGCTGGACGTGCTGCTGGACGAGGGCTCGTTCGTGGAGCTGGACCGCTTCGTCGTTCACCGCGCCACCGACTTCGGCCTCGAAAACGAGAAGTACCTGGGCGACGGCGTGGTGACGGGGTACGGCACGATCCACGGGCGCCTGGTCTACGTCTTCTCGCAGGACTTCACCGTGTTCGGCGGGTCGCTCAGCGAGGCGCACGCGGAGAAGATCGTCAAGATCATGGACCTGGCGCTCAAGAACGGCGCGCCCGTGGTGGGGCTCAACGACTCCGGCGGCGCGCGCATCCAGGAGGGCGTGGTGTCGCTGGGCGGCTACGCGGACATCTTTCTGCGCAACACCATGGCCTCCGGCGTCGTCCCGCAGATCTCGGCGATCCTGGGGCCGTGCGCGGGCGGGGCGGTGTACTCGCCCGCCATCACCGACTTCATCTACATGGTGCAGGGGACGAGCTACATGTTCGTGACCGGCCCCAACGTGGTGAAGACGGTGACGCACGAGGACGTGACGATGGAGGAGCTGGGCGGCGCGGCCACGCACGCGGCCAAGAGCGGCGTGGCCCACTTCGCCGTGAAGAGCGAGGTGGAGTGCCTCCACAAGATCCGCCACCTCTTCGAGTTCATCCCGCAGAACAACGCCGACGACGCGCCGCGCAAGGCCACCGACGACCCGTTCGACCGGGCCGACGAGGAGCTGCTGGACGTGGTGCCGGACAACCCCAACAAGCCGTACGACATGCACGACGTCATCCGGCGCGTGGTGGACGACGGCGAGTTCTACGAGGTGCACGCGGACTACGCGGGGAACATCCTCTGCGGCTTCGCGCACGCGGGCGGGCACTCCATCGGCATCGTGGCCAACCAGCCGGCCGTGCTGGCCGGGGTGCTGGACATCGACGCCTCGGTGAAGGCCGCGCGCTTCGTACGCTTCTGCGACTCGTTCAACATCCCCATCCTCACCTTCGAGGACGTGCCGGGCTTCCTCCCCGGCGTAACGCAGGAGCACGGCGGCATCATCCGCCACGGGGCCAAGCTTCTCTACGCCTTCTGCGAGGCCACCGTCCCCAAGGTCACCATCATCACCCGCAAGGCGTACGGCGGCGCGTACGACGTGATGAGCTCCAAGCACATCCGCGGCGACATCAACTACGCCTGGCCCACGGCCGAGATCGCGGTGATGGGGGCCAAGGGCGCGGTGGAGATCCTGTACCGGCGCGAGATCGGCTCGGCCGAGGACCCGGCCGCCGCCGCCGACGCCAGGCAGCAGGAGTACGCCACCCGCTTCGCCAACCCGTTCGCCGCCGCCGCGCGCGGCTACGTGGACGACGTCATCGACCCGCGCGAGACGCGGGCGCGCGTGATCAGCGCCTTCGACATGCTCCAGAACAAGCGCGACAGCAACCCGCCGCGCAAGCACGGCAACATCCCGCTCTGAGCTTGAAGGGGCGCCCGGTACTCCGGGCGCCCCTCGCTCCACCGCCGCCTTTCGTGCGGGCAGAATCTAGTATATACTTGCGAAATGAGCCGTTGAGCCGCTCCGCCGGCTCGCGCGCTCCAACCCTTCCATCGTCCTCCCCGCATACGCCATGAGACTCGTATTCCGCACGGCGCTCGCCGCGGCGGCGCTCGCCGCAGGTACCGCGGGCGCGGTGCACGCGCAGGCCGCCGACTCGATCTTCGCCGTGAGCAGCGGCGGCGCCAGCCTGCTTCGCCTCAACACGGACGGCGGCCTCGTGGTGCGCGGTGTGGTGGATGTGGGGAGCGTTCCCGCCACCGGGCTCGGGGAGCGGATGGTGTGGTTCCCCGCACGCTACGCGTTCCGCGCGGGGCGCCTGGTGAACACCCTGGAAGACGGCAATGGCACCGCGTACTGGGACGAGGGGAACATCGGCGCCGGCTCCGCCGCGTTCGGCCTCAATACGCAGGCGAGCGGCGCGAATTCCTTCGCGGCGGGGCGCAGGGGCGCCGCCACGGGGGAAAGCTCGCTCGCCTTCAACGGCCGCGCCACGGGGACCCGCGCCATCGCGCTGGGCGACGGCGCGCAGGCGACCAACGACGACGCGCTCGCGATGGGACCCTCGTCCATCGCCGGCGGGCTCGCGTCGATCGTGCTCGGGCCGAGCATCGCGAACGGCAACTTCGGTGTGGCGATCGGCCTGCAGAACAGCGCCAGCGGCCAGTTCTCCGTGGCCATCGGCAAGAATGCCCGCACCGCGAACCGGCAGGGGAGTGTAGTAATCGGCGACGCGTGCGCCAGCTTTTCGTCGGACTCGGTGTACCCGAGCGCCAACAACCAGTTCGTGGCCCGGGGATGCGGCGGCATCCGGTTCTTCACCACCCAGAACCTCTCGTCCGGCGTGGAAGTGGCCGCGGGCGGCGGGGCCTGGAGCAGCATCTCGGACCGCAACCGCAAAGAGAACTTCCTGGCGCTGGAGACCGGGTCGGTGCTCACGCGCCTGCGCTCGGTGCCGGTGACGACCTGGAACTACAAGTCGCAGGACCGCACCATCCGCCACATCGGCCCCATGGCGCAGGACCTCCACGCGGTGTTCGGCGTGGGCGAGAGCAACCTGCTGATCAACTCCGTGGACATCGACGGGATCAACATGGCCGGCGTGAAGGAGCTCGATGCGCGCACGGTGGGCCAGGAGTCGCGCATCTCGGCCCTGGAGGCGGAGAACCGTGAGCTCCGCTCGGAGGCCGCGGCGCTGCGTGCGCGGCTGGAGCGCCTGGAGGCGCTGGCCGGCGCCAGGAATCCGTAGACGTCTCTCCCAGCATCACCCGGCTGCACCCGCGGCCCGCGCGACCCAGCGTCGCGCGGGCCGCTGCCGTGTGTGGCGTCACGATGCACGCGGAGCTTGCGCAGCGGTGCTCCGCCCGGGGCATGCCGAATCCGGGTGAGTCGGTCGCCGTGCGGGCCATTCTCCAGGAGCGAATGCGGCCCCTGCCTTCCTGCCCGGAGGATCCGTCAACCACCCGATTCAACCGGATTCCGTATCGCGGGCCACCTGTGCGGCTCCCACGGGCGCGTGTACCGCGGGCGCGCGTTTCCTTGTCTCCCTTCCTGGTTCGGCGAATCACCTATATACTTGCGCGGTGTGCGGTTGCCTCGTGCCGCACTCTCCCCACCGATTCGCGCGAACCGAGCGGCCTTTCCCCAACGCCCCCCCCAACTTACACACACAATGAGACTCGCACTCCGCCCGGTACTCGCCGCGGCGACCCTCGTTGTTGCCGCGTCCGCCGGGGCGCACGCCCAGGCAGATTCCGTTTTCACCGTGAGCACCGGCGGCGTGAACCTCCTCCGCCTCAACAACGACGGCAGCTTCGTGGTGCGCGGGAGCGCGGGCGAGGGTACGCTCCCGGTGACCGGCGAGGGCGTCCGGATGATGTGGTTCCCGTTGAAGTACGCGTTCCGCGCGGGCCGGGTGGTGACCGTCTCTCCCTCGAACGAAGGCACGTACTGGGACGACCAGCACATCGGCAACGGCTCGGTCGCGTTCGGGCAGAACAACCGCGCCGCGGGGAACAACTCCACCGCGCTCGGCGACAACGCGAACGCGTCCGGCGAGCGGACGCTCGCCTTCAACGGCACGGCCTCGGCGATGGGCGCCATCGCGCTGGGGAACGGCGCGCAGGCGACCAGCGACGAAGCCATCGCCATGGGGCCCAGCTCCATCGCGGGCGGGCTGTACTCGATCGTGCTCGGGCCGAGCATCGCGAACGGCAACTTCGGCGTGGCGATCGGGCTGCAGAACAGCGCCAGCGGCCAGTTCTCGGTGGCGATCGGCAAGAATGCCCGCACCGCGAACCGCCAGGGGAGCGTCGTGATCGGCGACGGCGCGGCCTCGTTCTCGTCTGACTCGATCTATGCGACCGCCAACAACCAGTTCGTGGTTCGTGGCGCGGGCGGCATCCGGATGATCACCTCGGCGAACGCGAACCCCGCCAACGTCGGCACGCGCGGCCAGATCTCCGGCGTGGAAGTGGCGGCGGGCGGCGGCGCGTGGAGCAGCATCTCGGACCGCAACCGCAAGGAGAACTTCCTCGCGCTCGAGACCGGGTCGGTGCTCACGCGGCTGCGCTCGGTGCCGGTGACCACGTGGAACTACAAGACGCAGGACCGCAGCATCCGCCACATCGGGCCCATGGCGCAGGACCTCCATGTGGCGTTCGGCGTGGGCGAGAGCAACCTGCTGATCAACTCGGTGGACATCGACGGGATCAACATGGCCGGCGTGAAGGAGCTCGATGCGCGCACGGTGGGCCAGGATTCGCGCATCTCGGCCCTGGAGGCGGAGAACAAGGAGCTCCGCGCGGAAGCCGGGGAGCTCCGCGCGGAAGCCCGGGAGCTCCGCGCGCGGCTGGAGCGGCTGGAGGCACGCATCGGCGCGGCGAATCCATAGCCGGCGCGCCGAGCGTCACCCAGCGGTACTTGCGGCCCGTGCGATCTACTCGCGCGGGCCGCTTCCGTTTCCCGCGCCCCGTGGCGAGCTACCCGGACGGCGAGGTGCCACACGGTTGATGGCCACGGGCTCCCACGGGATCCGGTGCGTGGCGCCGTCGGGCCGGGCGGTTGAAACAGATCCTAGCGGATTGCCGCCGGGTCCGGAGGGCGCCGAGACGCACGGGCCCCTACGGAAGATCTGGGCGCACCCGGTGCGCCGGCGCTGGATCTTACAATCCGAGCTCGGGCGCAGGCCGCTGTCATTCGCCCGCAACCGCGGCACTCGAGCGAACCGGAGCCGGTATCAGGGCTCCCGCGGGCGGGTGTACCGGGAGCGCGCGTTTCGTCCTTTCCCTTCCAGGTTCGTCATATCAGCTATATACTTGCGCGGTGTGCGGTTGACACGTGCCGCACTCTCCCCGCCGGCCTTTCCCCCACGCTCCCCAACTTACACACACGATGAGACTCGCACTCCGCCCGGTACTCGCCGCGGCGACCTTCGTTGTTGCCGCGTCGACCGCGGCTCATGCCCAGACCGACTCCGTCTTCGCGGTGAGCACCGGCGGCGTCAACCTCCTCCGCCTCAACAGCGACGGCGGCTTCGTGGTGCGCGGCACCTTTGAGCAGGGCTTGATTCCGGCGAGCGGCGAAGGCGTCCGGATGATGTGGTTCCCGACGAAGTTCGCGTTCCGCGCCGGCCGGGTGGGGGAAGGGTCCTACTGGGACGAGGGGAACATCGGGAACGGCTCGGTCGCCTTCGGCTACAACAACCGTGCGTCGGGGGAGAACTCGGTGGCGCTGGGTGAGGGCGCGATCGCGTCGGGCTCACGGACGCTCAGCTTCAACGGCACCGCCTCGGCGGTCGGGGCCATCGCCCTGGGGAGCGGCGCGCAGGCGACCAGCGACGACGCGCTCGCCATGGGGCCGTCGTCGATCGCCGGCGGGCTCGCGTCCATCGTGCTCGGGCCGAGCATCGCCAACGGCAACTTCGGTGTGGCCATCGGGCTGCAGAACAGCGCCAGCGGCCAGTACTCGGTAGCCATCGGCAAGAACGCCCGCACCGCGCAACGGCAGGGGTCGCTGGTGCTCGGCGACGGCTGCGCCGCCGTCTCGTCGGACTCGGTGTATGCGACCGCCAACAACCAGTTCGTGGCGCGCGGGTGCGGCGGCATCCGGTTCTACACCACGCGGAACCTCTCGTCCGGCGTGGAAGTGGCGTCCGGTGGCGGCGCGTGGAGCAGCATCTCGGATCGCAACCGCAAAGAGAACTTCCTGGCGCTGGAGACGGAGTCGGTGCTCACGCGGCTGCGCTCGGTGCCGGTGACGACGTGGAACTACAAGACGCAGGACCGCAGCATCCGCCACATCGGGCCGATGGCGCAGGACCTCCACGCCGCGTTCGGCGTGGGCGAGAGCAACCTGCTGATCAACTCCGTGGACATCGACGGGATCAACATGGCCGCGGCCAAGGAGCTGGACGCGCGCACCGCGGCCCAGGAGGCGCGCATCCGCACGCTGGAAGCGGAGAACGCGGAGCTCAAGGCGCGGATGGAGCGGCTGGAGGCGCTGATCGGAGCCCGCGCCGCGCAACGCTGACCCCGGCACATCCCGCGATGACCATCGAAGAGCTGCTGGCGGGGTACTCGCCCGAGGTGCGGGAGCTCGCGCTGCGCGCCTGCGAGCTCGCCCGCTCCGTGCTCCCCGGCGCCACCGTCAAGGTGCACCCGGGGTGGAAGAACATCTTCTTCAGCACCGGCCCGCGCATGAGCGACGGCGTGCTCGCCGTGGTGCCGCACAGCTCGCGCATCAACATCCAGCTGTTCGGCGCGGGGCTCGAAGACCCCGCCGGGCTGCTGGAAGGCACGGGGAAGGCGGGGCGCCACATCAAGGTCGCCTCGCTCGACCTGCTCGAGAGCCCCGCGCTGCGCGACCTGCTCATGGCGGCGGTGGCCCACAAGGCGCTGCCGCCCGAGGAAGCCGCGGCCCGGGCCGGCCCGCCCATAGCCGGCTACCGCGCGTACGCCAGCAAGACGGTCGCCGCGCCCGTCGAAGCCCTCTTCGCCGCCTGGACCGACGACGACACGCGCCGCCGCTGGCTGGGCGACCACCCGGTCACCCTCCGCGGCACCACCCCCAACAAGTCGCTCCGCGCCCGCTGGGCCGACATGCCCCTGGACGTGCGCTTCGAGTCCAAGGGCGACGCCAAGAGCGGGGTGACCGTGGACCAGCGCGGCATCGCGACCGAGGAAGAGGCCGCGACGATGAAGGCCGCCTGAGGTGCGGCGCTGGAGAGCTTGAAGCGACTCCTGAGCTGAACGGCAGGGCTCACAAGGAGACACAGAGGCACGGAGATGACTCATCTCCGTGCCTCTGTGTCTCTGTGGGAGCGGATGTAGCTCACATTGGGACGGATGGGCCGGAAAGGGTCGAACAGGCATGAGATTCGCTCGCCAGGCGTGTGGAAACCTCATCACATCCACATGAACGGACCGTGCGCAGACGATTCCACCCTGATCCGCCGCCCTGGAGCAACGGGCCGCTGACGTTGTTCCACGCGACGCTGCGTGGCCGCTGGAAGGAGATCGTTCGGGACGGAGTTCGCGTGGAGCGGGGGCGGAGCGGCACGGATTTCGGGCCGGGGTTCTACGCGACCGCAGACCGGGAGCAGGCAGCGCGGTGGGCGGTGGAACTCTCCAGGCGCACCGGCGAAGCGGCGGTAGTGGCCTGGGCCGAACTCGACCGCGACCTGCTCGCGTCTTTGGAATGCCTGTACTTCGTACGCGGGCACGAGAGTGCAGATGACTTCTGGAGCTTCGTGAATCACTGCCGCAGAGGCGCGGTCACGCACGGACGCAGCACCTCGTCCAAAGCGATGTACGACGTGGTCGTCGGGCCCGTCTCGCGGAACTACAGGCGCCGGGCCGCGTACGAGGACATGGACCAGATCAGCTTCCACACACCCGAGGCGCAGGCCGCACTGAACCGTGTTCCCTGGAGTAGCTATGATCCCGCGCGATGAAGCCGAAGCATTCTGGGAGGTCACGCGGGACTGCCTGGTCCAGTTCCACGGGTTCACTCCCGCCGATGCGGACCAGGGGGTCGCCTCGCTCCGCGAGAGCCTGGCTGAAATCCGCGTCCCGCACGTGGAGATGATCTACCACGCGGAGCCGTTCGACGTGGCGTGCGACATCGCGAAGAAGCAGCTCGACCGCTTCGTCCCGCACGTCGCGGAAGAGTACTATCGCATGCTCGACCGCCCGTATCCCGAAGTACGGGCCTAAATAGGTCACACAGATAGGAGTTACGCAGTTGGTGCGTATGGACTTACCTTGTTCGCATGAACGCACCCAAGGTGAACGAGCGCGACTACATCCAGTTTCTGATCGCGAGTCCGCGCGTGGTGAGCGGCACGGAGGCCGCCCGCGTGCAGCCCGCGAGTGAGGCGCAAGCGCCGGCGCACGATGCATTTACGCGTCTGTTGCACCGGCTGGAGCCTGATCCTGCCCTTCTGTGGGAGGAGGCGCGCAGCCAGGTTCAGCGGAAGCGGGGTGTGCTGGTGCTCGACGACACCACGCTGGACAAGCCGTACGCCCAGCGTATGGATCTGGTACGGCGCCACTGGTCAGGCAAGCACAACCGTGTCGTCGACGGGATCAATCTGCTCACCCTGCTCTGGACGGACGGCGAGCGCTTCATCCCGGTGGACTACCGCATCTACGACAAAGAGAACGACGGCAAGACGAACAACCAGCACCTGCGCGACATGCTGGAAGTTGCCTACACGCGCGGGTTCGAGCCTGAATGCGTGCTCTTCGACACCTGGTACTCCGCGCTCGACAACCTGAAGGCGGTGCGTGCCTACGGCTGGAAGTGGGTCACCCGGCTGCGGTACGATCGCAACGTCAACCCGGATGGGACCGGAAATCGGCAGGTTGCGGAGTGCTTGATCTCACCCGAAGGCGCGCGGGTGCACCTGAGGGGCTATGGCTTCATCCGCGTCTTTCGGATCGATTCCAAGAACGGAAACGCGAAGGACGCGGATTACTGGGCCACCAGCGAGGAGGCGCTGTCGGAAGCGGAGCGAAAGCGCTACGCCAATCTCGCATGGCGGATCGAGCAGTACCACCGCGGACTCAAGCAGTTCTGCGGGGTAGAGCGGGCTCAAGTCCGCTCTGCCCGTGCGCAGCGCAACCACATCGGCCTCTCCATCCGTGCCTTTCTACGCCTGGAGAGGAACCGGATTCGCACCCGGATGAGCTGGTTCGAGGCAAAGGTGAGCATCACGCGCGAGGCGGTGCGCGCTTATCTTGCCAACCCCCAGTTCACTCTGAAGGCAACTGCGTAACTCCTAACAGAGACACAGAGGCACAGAGACGACTTTATCTCTGTGCCTCTGTGTCTCTGTGTGAGATCAGGTTTTTGCAGCGAGAACGCGCTGGATCAGGCCGTCCAGGGCGTTCTGCTCGATCCAGCGGGCGACGATGACGAGGTCGTTCTCGGGGTCGGCGTAGATGACGTTGGTGCCGTTGCCCAGGTGCATGAAGGCCGAGGCGGGGGCGCTGGGGAGGCGCTTGCGGTCGGTGTTCAGGAACCAGTTCATGAAGCCGTAGCCCGGCTCCGGGCGGGTGGGGGTGAGCGCCATCCGCACCCACTCCTCCGAGAGCACCTGGCGGCCGTTCCACTGGCCGCGCCGCAGCGTGAGGTAGCCGAACCGCGCCATGTCCCGCGCGCTGATGAACATCCCGCCGCCCCAGTGGCCGCCGCCGCTGACGGACTGCACCGCCTCGCCGTCCAGCAGCACCCACGAGTTCTCGTAGCCCGTCCAGCGCCAGGTGGGCGACGCGCCGATGGGGTCCATCACTTCCTCGCGCAGCACGCGCGGGAGGGGGCGGCGCCACACGTTGAGCGCGGCCAGGGCCAGCGCGTTCACCCGCACGTCGTTGTACTCGTACGCGGTCCCGGGCTCCACGCGGGGACGGGTGAGCCAGGTGCCCGGCGTCTGGCTGGGGCGGTCGGCCCAGTCCGGCTTCCCCCAGAGCGTCCCCTCCCAGTCGCTCGTCTGGCGCAGGAGGTCGTCCCAGGTGATGCGTCGGTTGTGCGGTGTCTCGAAGGGGCGGAGAGGGACGCCTTCGCCCAGTCCGCCGGGGTGCCGCCCGCCGCCGCCGGGCGGGATCCCCATCACCGGCCCCTGCGAGCGCCACACGGGTGCCCGCAGGTCGCGGATCAGCCCCCGGTCGAACGCCACGCCGACCACGGTGGAGAGGAAGCTCTTGGTGACGCTGAACGTCATGTCCACCCGGTACGGATCTCCCCACTCCGCCACGATGTAGCCGTTGCGCACGATGATGCCCGTGGGGTCGCCGCGGGGCTGGAACGGACCCACGGCCTCGCCCAGCGGCTCGCGCCCGAAGCTCTGGTAGTGGGCCAGCTCCAGGTCGCGCGGGGCCTTTGCCTCGCTCGCGATGGCGAAGCGGATCGCCTCGCCCAGGCGCGCCGAGTCCAGCCCGGCCTGCGCGGGCGAGCGGCGCTGCCAGTCGTCGCCGGGGCCGGGGAAGTAGGTGCCGCGCTGGGCGAACGCGTCGGGCGCGCCCGCCAGGAGGAAGAGGAGGACGAGGAGCCGGCGGATGGAGGTCACGGGTGTGCGTGTGAAGGGTGGAGTCACGCCAGGCGCTGTGCGCCGGCGGGGAGCGAGCCGTGCTGGCCGTCTTCGTTGCGCCAGTTGCTGGCGCTGTACCATACGATGAAGCCGAGCACCAGCGCGATCAGCAGGACCGCGATCCAGGTGCTGATCCGCCCGCGGCGGGTGCCGATGGGGGGATCTTCGTAGTCGGTGGGCATCGCTCTCGGCCGGTTGCGGGGATGATGGAGTGAGGCGCGTGCGCGCAACTCCCGTGCGCGGCTGGCCCCGGCGTGGGCGCGACCCTACTTTCCCGCCGTCGAGCGAGTCCCGTCCCCAGCCGGAGGTCAGCCGTGGCCGTCAACCCTACCCCCGCCTTCGCGCGCCCCGCGGAGGACGAGTGCGACCCCTACTACCACCGCTACGTCGCCCGGGTGGAGGGCGGCGTGATGGAGCAGATGGAGGCGCAGGTGGAGGAGGTCTCGCGCCTGCTGCGCGGGCTTCCCGAGGACGCGGCGCTGGCGCGCTACGAGCCCGGCAAGTGGAGCGTCAAGGAGGTCGCCGGCCACCTGGCGGACACGGAGCGGGTGATGACGTACCGCGCCCTTCGCATCGCCCGCGGCGACCAGACGCCGCTCCCCGGGTTCGACCAGGACCAGTTCATGGCCGGAGCCGATTTCGACGCTCGCCCGCTGGCGTCGCTGGTGGCCGAGTGGGAGGCGGTGCGCCACGCGTCGCTCGCCCTCTTCCGCGGCCTGGCGCCCGAGACGCACGGGCGCCGCGGCACCGCCAGCGGAGCCCCGGTCACCGTCCGCGCGCTGGCGTACATCACCGTGGGGCACGTGGCGCATCACCTGGAGGTACTGCGGACGCGCTACTTCGCCCGCTGAAACACCGGGATCACACAGAGGCACAGAGGCACGGAGAACTCACCTCCGTGTCTCTGTGCCTCTGTGTGAGGCCATCTGTTCCAACGCCCGTGCGCGCTGTACTTTGGCGCGTTCGCCCGATCCACCCGAGCATCACCGGTACTCGTGTTCAAGAAGATCCTGGTAGCCAACCGCGGGGAGATCGCCCTCCGCGTGATCCGCGCCGCGCACGAGCTGGGCGTCAAGGCCGTGGCGGTGTACTCCGAGGCGGACCGCCTGGCGCCGCACGTGCTGGCGGCCGACGAGGCGTACCTCATCGGCCCGCCCCCCTCCGCGCAGAGCTACCTGCGCGCGGACGTGCTGATCGACGTGGCGAAGCGCTGCGGCGCCGAGGCCATCCACCCCGGCTACGGCTTCCTCAGCGAGCGCGCCCCCTTCATCCAGGCGGTGCGCGACGCGGGGCTCGTCTTCATCGGCCCCTCGCCCGACGCGGTGACGGCCATGGGCGACAAGACGGCGGCTCGCTCGCGGATGATCGACGCGGGCGTGCCCGTGGTGCCCGGCACCAAGGAGGCGCTGCGCGACGCGGCCGAGGCGCGCACCGTGGCGGCCGAGGTGGGCTACCCCGTGCTCCTGAAGGCCGCGGCCGGCGGCGGCGGCAAGGGGATGCGCGTGGTGATGGGCGAGGACGAGATCGAGCGCGCCTTCGAGTCCGCGGGCAACGAGGCGCAGGCCGCGTTCGGCGACCGGTCGGTATACGTGGAGAAGTACCTCGTGGGCCCGCGCCACATCGAGATCCAGCTCCTGGCGGACCGGCACGGCAACACGCTGCACCTGGGCGAGCGTGAGTGCTCCATCCAGCGCCGCCACCAGAAGCTGATCGAGGAAGCCCCCAGCGCCGTGCTCACCCCGGACGAGCGGCGGGCGATGGGCGAGATGGCCGTGGCCGCCGCGCGCGCGGTGAGCTACGAGGGCGCGGGGACGGTGGAGTGCCTGTACCAGGACGGCGAGTTCTACTTCCTGGAGATGAACACGCGCATCCAGGTGGAGCACCCCGTCACGGAGCTGGTGACGGGGGTGGACCTGGTGCAGTGGCAGATCCGCATCGCGGCGGGCGAGGCGCTCCCCTTCACCCAGGACGACATCACCTGGGAAGGGCACGCCATCGAGTGCCGCATCACCTCCGAAGACCCGGCCAACTCCTTCCTCCCCTCCACGGGCCGCATCGGCAACCTGACGCTGCCGTCGGGCCCGGGCGTACGCTGGGACGGCGGGATCGCGACGGGGGTGGAGGTGGGGCTGTTCTACGATCCCATGCTCGCCAAGCTGATCGTCCACGCGCCCACGCGGCTGGAAGCCATCGAGCGGATGAAGCGCGCCCTCCTGGAGCTGCGCGTGGAGGGCGTGGACACCAGCGTCCCCTTCCACCTGCGGGTGATGGACGAGGCGGACTTCCGCGCGGGGCGGCTGGACATCCGCTACCTGGAGAAGCACGAGGCGGAGCTGCTGGGCGAGAGCGTGGACGAGGAGATGATCCGCGCCGCCGCCCTGGCCGCCGCCCTGCTGGAGGAGGAGCGCCGCACCCAGCGCTCCGTGTCGCGCCCGCAGGCATCCACCTCGTCGTCGGGCGGGAGCGCGTGGCGCAACCGCGCGCGCTGGAGCCGCGGGTGAGGGGACCGCGTCCGCGGCCGGACGGGCGCCGGGGTCCGCCGCGCCCGCCGCCCGTCGCTCGCGTGCGCATCGACTCCATCGCCGCCGGCGGGGAAGGGGTGGGGCGCCTGGCGGACGGGCGAGTGGTCTTCGTGCACCGCACCGCGCCGGGCGACCTGGCGGAGGTGGCGCTCGTGGAGCGGCGCGACCGCTGGGCACGCGGGCGCCTGCTGCGCGTGCTGGAGCCCTCGCCCGAGCGGCGCGATGCGCCCTGCCCGCACTACGCGCGCTGCGGCGGGTGCACGCTTGAGCACATGGAGTACGGGGCGCAGCTCCGCGCCAAGGCCCGCATCGTCTCCGACGCGCTCACGCGCATCGGCGGCGTGCCCACGGAGCCGCCGGAGGTGGTGCCGTCGCCGCGCGAGCTCCGCTACCGCAACCGCGTGTCGTTCGCGCTGCGGCGCGGGGGGAGCGGGCGGGTGGAGGCCGGGTTCCACGCCGTCGGCGAGCCGGACGTGCTGGTGGACATCGGCGGTGACTGCCTCCTTCCCGAGGAGCCCATCGCGCGCGTGTGGGACGGCATCCGCGCGAGCTGGGGGCCGGACGCGCGTCTCCTCCCCTCCGGCGAGCGGCTGCGGCTTACGCTGCGCGCCACCGCGGGCGGCGAGGTGTCGCTGCTGGTGGAGGGCGGCTTCACGCCGGGGCGCCCGGAGGAGCTGATGGAGCGCGTGCCGGGCCTGGTCGCCATCTGGCACCGGCCGCGCGAGGCGTCGCCGGAGCTGATCGCGGGCGCGCCGGGTCTGCCGGAGACGTGGGGCGACGAGACGGTGGAGCTGAGCGGCACCGCCTTCCTGCAGGTCAATCGCGAAGCCGCGGCGCTGCTGGAGGCGTACGTGCTGGAGCGCGCGGGCGACGTGGCCGGGCTGCGGGTGGTGGACGCCTACTGCGGCGTGGGCCTGCACGCGCGCCGCTTCGCCCGCGACGGCGCGCGCGTGGTGGGGATCGAGCTGGACCCGCAGGCGGTGGAGGCCGCCATCGCCGCGGCCCCGCCGGGCGCCGAGTTCGTGGAGGGGCCGGTGGAGGAGCTGATCCGCGCCCACCTCCCGGCGGACCTGGTGATCCTGAACCCGCCCCGCGCCGGCATCGCCCCCGAGGTGGCCGACGCGCTGGTGGCCGCGCGCGCGGACCGCATCCTCTACGTCTCGTGCAACCCCGCCACGCTGGCGCGCGACCTCAAGCGGCTCGCCGCGGCGTACACGCTGGCGGGGGTGCGCTCCTTCGACCTGTTCCCGCAGACCGCGCACGTGGAGAGCGTGGCGGAGCTGCGGTCCAACGCTGACCCGAGCTGACATGCGCTACTTCGTGACGATCGGCGACCGCACGGTGGAGGTGGACCTCACCGGCGCCACGCCCGTGGTGGACGGCACCCCGGTGCAGGCCCAACTGTCGCACCTCCCCAACACGCCGGTGCGCAGCCTGATCGCCGACGGCCGCTCGCACACCCTGACCGCCCAGCCCGGCGACCGCCGCGGCCGCTGGCAGATCACCCTGGGCGGCCAGCGCTTCGCCGCCGACGCGGTGGACGAGCGCACCCGCGCCATCCGCGAGATGACCGGCGCCGAGGACGACACCGCCGACAAGACCATCCTGGCGCCCATGCCGGGCATGGTGGTGAAGATCGAGGTGGAGGTGGGGCAGGCGGTGAAGGCGGGGCAGGGGGTGGTGATCGTGGAGGCGATGAAGATGGAGAACGAGCTCAAGGCCCCCGCGGACGGCGTGGTCGCCAAGATCGCGGTGCAGGAGCGCCAGACGGTGGAAAAGGGCGCGGTTCTGATCGTGCTCGAATAACAGCGGCCTCACACAGAGGCACAGAGACACAGAGAGAAGACTCCATGCGAATCTCGCCTGTCTGCTCGGTCCTGCTCGGCGCGGCGCTCCTGGGCGGGTGCGCGGCTCAGACGCGTCCGGCCGCCGCGCCCGCGCCGGCGCAGTCCGGCTTCGCACAGCGCACGGCGGGGGCGGAGCGGCAGGACGGCTTCTTTCCGCTGTACTACGATGCGCGCGCCGGGAAGCTGTTCCTTGAGGTGCGGCGGGTGGGGGAGGACTTCCTGTACCTCAACTCGCTCGCCACGGGGATCGGCTCCAACGCGCTGGGGCTTGACCGCGGGACGATCGGTGACGGGGTGGTGGTGAGGTTCGAGCGGCACGGGCCCAAGCTGCTGCTCGTGGAGCAGAACACCACCTTCCGCGCGGTGAACGCCGCGAGCGAGGCCGAGCGGCGGGCGGTGGAGGAGTCGTTCCCGACCTCCGTGCGCGGCGCGTTCCCGGTGCTGGCCGAGGAGGGCGGGCGCATCCTGATCGACGCGACAGACTTCTTCCTGCAGGATGCGTTCGGGGTGGCGGGGCAGATCCGGCGCGGCTCGCAGGGCGACTTCCGGCTGGACCGCGAGCGGAGCGCCATCTACCTGGCCCGCACCAGGGCGTTCCCCACCAACACCGAGGTGGAGGCGCTCCTCACCTGGGCCAGCGACAACCCGGGGCCGGAGATCGCACGCCACACGCCGGACGGGCGCTCGCTCTCGCTGCGGCAGCACCACTCGTTCGTGGCGCTGCCCCCCGCGGGGTACCGGCCGCGCGCTTTCGACCCGCGCGTGGGGGTCAACGGGATGGGGATCTACGACTTTAGCCAGCCGTTTACCGAACGGTATGCACAGCGCTGGGCCTCGCGCTGGCGGCTGGAGAAAAAGGATCCGTCCGCCGCGATGTCCGAGGCGGTGCGGCCCATCGTGTACTACCTGGACCCCGGCATCCCCGAGCCGTACCGCACGGCGTTCCGGCAGGGCGCGGGCTGGTGGAACAAGGTGTTCGAGGCCGCCGGCTTCATCAACGCCTTCCGCGTGGAGGACCTCCCGGAGGGCGCCGACCCGATGGACGCGCGCTACTCGGTGGTGCAGTGGGTCCACCGCACCGACCCCGGCTTCTCCATCGGCCCCTCGTTCACCGATCCGCGCACGGGCGAGATCATCAAGGCGGCGGTGCGCATGGACTCGCACCGCTCGCTGACCGACTACAACATCTTCGCGGGCACGCTGCCGGCCGCGGGCGAGGCGGAGGGCAACTGGCTGGCGGCGCAGGGCCGCGCGGGGGAGGGGACCGAGTTCGCGCTCGCGCGGCGCCGGCAGCACGTGGCGCACGAGATCGGGCACACGCTGGGGCTCGCCCACAACTTCATCTCCTCGGCCGACGGTCGCGCCTCGGTGATGGACTACCCGGGGCCGCTGATCCAGCTCCGCGACGGGCAGATCGACCTGTCGCAGGCGTACCGCGCCGGGCCCGGCGCGTACGACACGCTCGCCATCCGCTACGCCTACACGCCCTTCGCCACACCGGCGCAGGAGGCGGCCGGCCTGCGCGCGATGGTGACGGAGGGGCTGCGCCGCGGCATCCGCTTCATGACCGACCGCGACGCGGACGAGGTGGGCGGGATGATGCCCGAGGTCACGCGCTGGGCCAACGGCAGCGACCGCATCGCCGAGCTGGAGCGCACGATGGAGGTGCGCCGCTTCCTCCTCGGCCGCTTCAACCGCGCCGCCATCGGGCCGGACGAGCCGATGTACCTGCTCAGCGAGCGCCTGGCGCCGGTGTACCTCCACCACCGCTACGCGCTGGAGGCGGCGGTCAAGGCGATCGGCGGCCTGGAGTACACCTTTGCGCTGGCCGCCGACGGGCAGGCGCCGGCCACCATCCTGGACCCCGCCGAGCAGCGGCGCTCGCTCGCGCTGCTGGTGCGCGCCATCCAGCCGGAGGAGCTGGCGATCCCGGAGCGCGTCGCCGCGCTGATCCCGCCACCGCCCTTTGCCTCCGGCTCCAACGCGCAGTCGTTCGCGTCACCCGCGGGGGGCGCGTTCGATCCGCTCGCGGCCGCGCGCTCGCTCGCCGCGAGCGTGGTGGACGGCGTGCTTCACCGCGAGCGGGCGGCGCGGCTCGTCTCCTTCCACGCGCGCAATCCCGCCGCTCCTTCGCTGGACGAGGTGATGACGCGGCTGGTGGATGGCACCTGGGGAGCGCCCGCATCGGCCACCTCGCGTGACGCGGAGCTGCGCAGGGTGGCGCAGCGTGCCGTGCTGGACCGCCTCGTGGCGCTCGCCGCCGATCCGCGGGCGATCCCGCAGGCGCGCGCCTCGGCCGAGTACCACCTCGCGCGCCTCGCCGACCGCCTCCGCGCCCGCCGCACCGGCGACGTGGCGCAGCGGGCGCACGAGGAGCTCGCGGTGCGCGACGTGCGCCGCTTCCTGGAGCGCACCGCCAATCCCACGGAGCCCACGCCGCCGCTCGCGCTGCCGCCGGGCACGCCGATCGGCAACTGATCTCACACAGAGACACAGAGGCACAGAGACGACTTCATCTCTGTGCCTCTGTGTCTCTGTTAGGAGTTACGCAGTTGCCTTCAGAGTGAACTGGGGGTTGGCAAGATAAGCGCGCACCGCCTCGCGCGTGATGCTCACCTTTGCCTCGAACCAGCTCATCCGGGTGCGAATCCGGTTCCTCTCCAGGCGTAGAAAGGCACGGATGGAGAGGCCGATGTGGTTGCGCTGCGCACGGGCAGAGCGGACTTGAGCCCGCTCTACCCCGCAGAACTGCTTGAGTCCGCGGTGGTACTGCTCGATCCGCCATGCGAGATTGGCGTAGCGCTTTCGCTCCGCTTCCGACAGCGCCTCCTCGCTGGTGGCCCAGTAATCCGCGTCCTTCGCGTTTCCGTTCTTGGAATCGATCCGAAAGACGCGGATGAAGCCATAGCCCCTCAGGTGCACCCGCGCGCCTTCGGGTGAGATCAAGCACTCCGCAACCTGCCGATTTCCGGTCCCATCCGGGTTGACGTTGCGATCGTACCGCAGCCGGGTGACCCACTTCCAGCCGTAGGCACGCACCGCCTTCAGGTTGTCGAGCGCGGAGTACCAGGTGTCGAAGAGCACGCATTCAGGCTCGAACCCGCGCGTGTAGGCAACTTCCAGCATGTCGCGCAGGTGCTGGTTGTTCGTCTTGCCGTCGTTCTCTTTGTCGTAGATGCGGTAGTCCACCGGGATGAAGCGCTCGCCGTCCGTCCAGAGCAGGGTGAGCAGATTGATCCCGTCGACGACGCGGTTGTGCTTGCCTGACCAGTGGCGCCGTACCAGATCCATACGCTGGGCGTACGGCTTGTCCAGCGTGGTGTCGTCGAGCACCAGCACACCCCGCTTCCGCTGAACCTGGCTGCGCGCCTCCTCCCACAGAAGGGCAGGATCAGGCTCCAGCCGGTGCAACAGACGCGTAAATGCATCGTGCGCCGGCGCTTGCGCCTCACTCGCGGGCTGCACGCGGGCGGCCTCCGTGCCGCTCACCACGCGCGGACTCGCGATCAGAAACTGGATGTAGTCGCGCTCGTTCACCTTGGGTGCGTTCATGCGAACAAGGTAAGTCCATACGCACCAACTGCGTAACTCCTATCTGTGTGAGATTGCCGTTCCCCGTCCGTTCGCCTATATTCGACCCATGTCGATCACCCTCGCCGCATCGCGCTCCTACTATTACGCCGGCCCCCGTCTCGGGAGACCGGCGATCGTCGCGCGCGGCTAGAAGTAACCACCGCCTGACCACAGCGCCGAGGGGCTCCCGATCTGATCGGGGGCCCTTTTTTGTCGTGGAAGGCCACCCTGGAGGACGCCATGATCATCGTCACCCGCCCGCACGTCACCGATGCCGAGGTGGACCACATCCGCGAGCGCATCGAAGAGCTGGGGATGCGCACCCACGTCTCGCGCGGCGAGCAGCGCACCATCATCGGCTGCATCGGCGACGAGACGCTGCTGCACGAGGCCGCCCTGCTCAGCCTGGCGGGCGTGGAGTCGGTCACGCCGGTGCTCAAGAAGTACAAGCTGGCGTCCCGCGAGTTCGCGGCGGACCCCACCGTGGTGCGCATCGGCGAGCACGCGGACGCGGCCGTGGGCGGGCGGCGGCTGGCCATCATCGCCGGGCCGTGCTCGGTGGAGGGGCGCGAGATGCTCCGCGCCACCGCCCACGCCGTCCGCGACGCGGGGGCCACCCTGCTGCGCGGCGGCGCCTTCAAGCCGCGCACCTCACCTTACGCCTTCCAGGGGCTGGGCGCCGCGGCCCTGCGCATGCTCGCCGAGGTGCGCGCGGAGACCGGGCTCCCGGTGGTAACCGAGGTGATGGACACCCGCCAGGTGGAGCAGGTGGCCGAGCACGCGGACGTCCTGCAGATCGGCGCCCGGAACATGCAGAACTTCGCCCTTCTCTCCGAGGTCGGCCGCGTGCAGCGCCCGGTGCTGCTCAAGCGCGGCCTTTCCGCGACGGTGGAGGAGCTGCTGATGGCGGCGGAGTACGTGATGGCGCAGGGCAACCGCGACGTGATCCTGTGCGAGCGGGGGATCCGCACCTTTGAGCCCTCCACGCGCAACACGCTGGACGTGGCGGCGATCCCCGTGCTCAAGCGCGAGACGCACCTCCCCGTGCTGGTGGACCCGAGCCACGCGGGCGGGCGGGCGGACCTCGTGGCCCCGCTCGCCTTCGCGGCCGTCGCCGCGGGCGCGGACGGGCTGATCGTGGAGGTGCATCCGTCGCCCGAGACGGCGCTCTCCGACGGCGACCAGTCGCTCACGCACGCCGCGTTCGCGCGCCTGATGCGGGACCTGCAGCGCTTCGCCGAGGCCGCGGGGCGCGACCTTCCCATCCCGGCGGGGGCGGCGTGACGGAGGCCGAAGCGGCGGCGGAGCTCGCCGCGCTGCGCACGGAGATCGAGCGGATCGACCGCGCGCTCGTGGCGCAGATCGCGGAGCGCGTGCGGCTGGCGGGGAGGATCGGCGCGGCCAAGCAGGTGCTCGGCCTCCCCACGCTGGACCCCCGCCGCGAGGCGTTCGTGGTGCGCCGCGCCGGCGAGCTGGCCCGCGAAGCCGGGATCGCCGACGAGGACACCCGCTACCTGTTCTGGCACCTCATCGCCATGTCGCGCCGGGCGCAGATGGAGCAGGAATGAAGCGCGCCGCGGTCATCGGCCTGGGCCTGATCGGCGGCTCGATGGCGCGCGACCTGTCCGCGCGCGGCGTGCGCGTGCTGGGCTACGACGCGGACCCCGCGACGCTCGCGGACGCGCTGCGCGATGGCGGCGTCCACGAGGCGCTCACGGCGGATCTGGACGTAGACCTGGTGGTGATCGCGGTTCCCGTGTCGGCCGCGGCCGCCGTGCTGCACGGCCTCGGACCGCGCCTCCGCGCCGCCAAGCTCATCACCGACGCGGGCAGCACCAAGCAGTCCATCGTCCGCGCCGCCGAGGACGCGGGGCTCGGCGCGCGCTTCGTCGGCTCGCATCCGCTGGCCGGCGACCATCGCTCGGGTTGGGCTGCCTCACGCGCGGGACTTTTCGACAACGCGCGCGTCTTCCTCACCCCAACCGCGTCCACGGACACCCGCGCGCTCGACGCGGCACACGCGCTCTGGCGGGACCTCGGCGCGCGCACCGAAGTGGTGGATGCGGCCGAGCACGACCGGCGCCTCGCGTCCATCAGCCATCTCCCCCAGGTCCTCGCCACCGCGCTCGCCTCTCTCCTCGCCGCGCAGGGGATCAGCCGCACCGATCTGGGCGCCGGCGCGCGCGACATGACCCGCCTCGCCGGGAGCTCGCCGGGAATGTGGACGGCGATCGCGACAGACAACTCACTCCACCTATCCGCCGCGATCGGGGTCATGGAGGAGCGGCTCGGCGCGTTGAAGGATGCCCTCGCGAAAGGTGACGCCGAGTGGCTTCAGCGGTTCTTTGAGGAGGGGAATCGCTGGTTCGAGTCCTGACCGATGCAACCGGCGGCGCGCCGGGCCGTAGTGACCGGCGTACGCGCGGCTCACCACTCACCGAACCACGACGATGTCGCGACTCGCCACCGCAGTCTGCCTGGGCCTCCTGGCGATCTTCATGCTGTTTGGCTTCCTCAACTCCAGCGCGGCCCTCTCGGCGCCCGCCACGCTCGCGGCGCTGCTGATCGCGGTCGGCCTGCCCGGCGCCGGGGCGCTTCTCCTCGCGCGCGGCCACTACGCGGAGCACGCGCGCATCCGCTCCCGCAAGAGCAAGCTCCGCCGCGAGGGTACCGACTCCGAGATCCTGCGCCTCGCCCGCGCGCACGGCGGCCGGCTCGCCGCGGTGGAGGTCGCGATCGAGCTGGGCACCTCGCCGGAGGTGGCGAAGGAGTGGCTCGACGCGCTGGCACTGCGCGGCCAGGCGGAGGTCGAGATCACGCCAGACGGCGTGCTCGTCTACAGCTTCTACGACATCCGCTACCTGGGCGGGAAGGACACCGCAAAGAATGTCCTCGATGCCTGAGCGCCCGCTTCGCCTGGAGTGCCCGGTGTGCCCCGGTGTGCGCATGACCGCGACCCCCGTGGGCGAGTGCTCGAAGGTGGAGATCGACCACTGCACGCGCTGCGGCGGCGTCTGGTTTGAGCAGGGCGAAGTCGAGCAGATGCGGCGCCACCCCAGGGCGTCGGTCGCGGCGTGCATCCCGTTTACGCGCGGGCACTTCCGCATGGCGTGCCGCGGGTGCAGCGCCCGCATGGAGCGCTGGGAGCCGAACTGCGAGGCATGCGGGTGGGCCAACGTGCTCGACTGCCCGGTATGCGCCGGGCCCATGGAGCGCCACCACGAAACCGGCCACGCGCTCGACGTCTGCCGCAGTTGTCACGGCGTGTGGTTCGACGGCCACGAACTGGGTCTGATCTGGCGTGCGCAGGCCGCGGTCATCCTCGCGAACCATCCCGCCACCGCGCGGTTGGCCGGTGACTCGCAGGGCAACCTCTCGCTGGACGTGCTCTCGGTGGATGGAGTCGAAGCCTCCTTCCACCTGGCGCGTGCCGGCGTGGAAGTGGCCTCCGCGGTCCCCGAAGCCTCGGCGGACGCGTTCGAGTTGTCGGTGACGCTCGTGGAGGTAGCGGGCCAGGCGGCAAGCGCCGTCTTCGACGTTGTCTGCGGCATCCTGGAGCTCCTCTTCGGGGCCTTGAACGGGGTTTGACGACGGGGCTCACACTGAGGCACGGAGACACAGAGGAGTAGAGTCCGTGGGTAGCGTATGCGCCTGCGGACGTTATCTTTGCCCCGAGCACCCGATGCGCACCCCCCGCACCTTCGTGAGATGAGCGATACACTGGCGGTCACCAACCTGGGCGAGGACGCCGGCACCCCGGACGGCGGCAAGGCGTCGTGGACGGAGCGCGCCGTGACGCCCGCGCTCGCCCGCCACCCGGAGCGCCGCGAGCGCTTCGAGTCCACCAGCGGGGTGGAGGTGGAGCGGCTCTACACGCCCGAAGACACCGCGGCGCTCGAGTACGATCGCGAGCTGGGGTACCCGGGCGAGTTCCCGTTCACGCGCGGCATCCAGCCCACCATGTACCGCGGGCGCTTCTGGACGATGCGCCAGTACGCCGGCTTCGGCACGGCCGAGGAGACCAACGCGCGCTTCAAGCTCCTCCTGGCCGCGGGCCAGACGGGGCTCTCCACCGCGTTCGACCTCCCCACGCAGATGGGGTACGACAGCGACCATCCCATGGCCGCGGGCGAAGTAGGGCGCGTGGGCGTGGCGATCGACACGCTGGACGATATGCGCAAGCTGCTGGCGGACATCCCGCTGGAGCGCGTGTCCACCTCCATGACGATCAACGCTACGGCCTCCATCCTCCTGGCCTTCTACATCGCCGTGGCGGACGAGCGGGGGATCCCGCGCAGGCAGATCTCGGGCACGATCCAGAACGACATCCTCAAGGAGTACATCGCGCGCGGCACCTACGTGTTCCCCGTGGAGCCGTCGCTGCGCCTGATCACGGACATCTTCGCGTTCTGCAACGCCGAGGTGCCGCGCTGGAACACCATCTCCATCAGCGGCTACCACATCCGCGAGGCGGGCGCCACGGCCGCGCAGGAGATCGCCTTCACCTTCGCGGACGGGCTGGAGTACGTGCGCCGCGCGCGGGCCGCGGGGTTGGACGTGGACAGGTTCGCCCCGCGCCTCTCCTTCTTCTTCGCGGCCCACAACGACCTGTTCGAGGAAGTGGCCAAGTTCCGCGCGGCGCGCCGCCTGTGGGCGCGGCTGATGCGCGAGCGCTTCGGCGCGTCGGACGAGGCGGCCAAGCTGCGCTTCCACACCCAGACGGGCGGCGTGACGCTGCAGGCGCAGCAGCCCCTCAACAACGTGGTGCGGGTGACGGTGCAGGCGCTGTCGGCGGTGCTGGGCGGTACGCAGTCGCTCCACACCAACGGCTACGACGAGGCGCTCTCGCTCCCCACCGCGCAGGCGGCCACGCTGGCCCTGCGCACGCAGCAGGTGCTCGCCTTCGAGAGCGGCGCGGCCGACACGGTGGACCCGCTGGCCGGCTCGTACTTCGTGGAGTCGCTTACCGACGCGGTGGAGGCCAAGGCCCGCGAGTACCTGGACAAGATCGAGGAGATGGGAGGCGCCGCGGCGGCCATCGACTACATGCAGGAGGAGATCCACCGCGCCGCGTACGAGCACCAGATCGGCGTGGAGAACGGCGACCGGGTGATCGTGGGCGTCAACAAGTTCACCTCCGAAGCCGGCGACCCGGTGGACCTCGCGCAGCCCGACTTCTCGGCCCTGGAGCGCGGCCAGCGCCAGCAGCTCGCCCAGCTCAAGTCCACCCGCGACGACGCCGAGGTCCGCGCCCGCCTGGACGCCATCCGCGCCGCCGCCCGCGGCACCGACAACCTGATGCCCCACATCATCGACGCCGTGAAGTCCCTCGCCACCCTCGGCGAGATCAGCGACGCCCTGCGCGCCGAGTGGGGCGTGCACCGGCCGGCGTGAGCGATCTATGGCTGCTTCGGTGCTGAAAGAAGATACAGGCGCACGCGCCACGCTCCCCCTGGGCAGCTTCCGGGTGGCCGGGTTCCGCGGGCTCCGGGATCTGCGGATCCCGGAGCTCGGGCGCGTAAACCTGTTCGTGGGGATGAACAACGCGGGCAAGAGCTCGCTCCTGGAGGCGATTTACCTCTATGCGGGTGGAGCGATCCCAGAGCGGATCCATAGCCTTCTGGTGACTCGCGAAGAGATCAGTGACGAGAACGCCGCTCCAGTTGAACCGGATGCTCTCGATGCCGCCCTCGTCCGCCTCTTCCACCGGGAAGGCGGGGAACGCGTCTCTCGCATGACGCTCGGTCCCACGGGGGAGCTTCATCGGCAACTCGTGATCGACCGTGGATGGGCGACGACATTCACGGCGGGCGAAACGGTCGCTACACGATTCTCTCCAGCATTGGTGGACGATCTCCATGGTGACCACGAACGCGCCTTGGAAGTGCACCTGGGAGACGCGCACCCGAGAATAATCCCCGACCGCCGGTTGCTTGGCCGTTTTACATTCGGAGCCGCGCTCCTGTTGCTGCACCCCGCGATATTCGTCCATGCGAACGGGCTGTCGAATGAGGCTGTCGCAAACTCTTGGGACCGCATTGCTCTGACTGACGAGGAGGATCTGGTAACCGCCGCCCTCCGGATCATTGCTCCCGGGGTGGAGCGGATCTCGGTTATCGGTGATGGCGACGGACTCGCGCAGCGGCGCGTGATGGTTCGTGTCCGGGGGCAGGACAGCCCGGTTCCGTTGCGGACGATGGGCGACGGGATGAACCGCCTGCTGGGACTCGCCCTCGCGCTCGCGACGGCGCGCGACGGGATTCTGCTGGTGGATGAGATCGAGAACGGAATCCACTATTCCGTCCAGGCGGACATGTGGCGAACCATCGTGCGCGCGGCTACGCTCCTGAATGTGCAGGTGTTCGCCACGACGCATAGTTGGGACTGCATCCGTGCTTTCGCTGCCGCTACCTCGGATGCGGACGCCACTGACTGTATGCTCTACCGGCTGGACAATCGGAGGCACGACGACATCCGCGCGGTCCGCTATACGGCCGACGAGGTGGGGATCGCAGCGGAGCAGCAGATCGAGGTGCGTTGATGGCGGACCCCGACGCGCCGCTCACGCCGCCCCGTCTGCTCTGGGTGGAAGGGAAGGACGACCTGGCCGTCGTGCGTGGCTTGTGTGCCGCCCACGAGGTTCCGTCGGTGTTCCGGATCGAGGACAAGGGTGGCGTAGAAAAGCTGTTCCGGGGCATCGGCATTACAGTGCGTGCGCAGACGATCGAGCGATTTGGAGCGGTGGTGGATGCGAATGGCGATGCGCATTCCCGGTGGCAGGAATTCCGCCGTATTGCTGAGCACGAGGGATACAAGGACGTACCGAGTGCTCCCGAGGAGTCCGGCACGGTCCTGTCCGCGGCCGGTCTGCTGCCGCGCCTCGGCATCTGGATCATGCCCCACAACTCCACAGCCGGCGCGCTGGAGGACTTCGCCGCGATGTTGGTGCCGGCGGACGACGCGCTCTGGATCCGCGCGGGTGAAGCCGTTGATTTGATCGCTGAGGCGGACCGCCGCTTCCCCGCCGGGCGCCGCTCCAAGGCGCACATGCACACCTGGCTCGCGTGGCAGGAACAGCCCGGCTCGCCCATGGGCCAGGCGATCGGGAAAGGCGACCTCGACGCGCACGCCCCGGCGGCCCAGCGCTTCGTGTCATGGCTGCGGCGGCTGATGGTGGAAGATCCGCTACGCGAGGCTGAACCGGCGGCCTGAGCCCCTCTCTGTGTCTCCGTGCCTCTGTGTGAGCCAGGCAGTTGGTTGCCCCGCCGCGCGCTACGGTTTACCTTACGCGCGTTTTGTCGCCGCCCCGTGGCGGCGCATCCGAAGTGATGCCGGAAAGTACCTGGAGCGTATGCCTACGTACGAGTATCGCTGCCCGAATTGCGGCAACGACTTCGAGCTTTTCCAAAAGATGTCCGAGGAGCCGGTGGCGGCGTGCCCCAAGTGCGACACGCCGTCGCAGCGCAGGCTGTCGGGCGGGGCCGGGCTCCTGTTCAAGGGGAGCGGCTTCTACATCACCGACTATCGCGGCGACAGCTACAAAAAGGCCGCCGACGCCGACAAGGGCGGCTCGTCCGGCGGGGGCGAGTCCAAGCCCGGCGGCGACGCCAAGCCGGCGCCCAAGACGGACTGAGCACACGGGCGACGCGGCCGGCCCCCGACCGGGCCGGCCGCTCCGCGCGCGCGCGAACGAACACCGAAGCGGCCGCCCTCCGGCGGCCGCGCCCACGAAAACCAACCCGATTCCTGAGCCCATGTCCCTTCTCGTCGTAGGAAGCGTCGCCCTGGACACCGTGGAGACGCCCTTCGGCCGCGCGGAAGACGCGCTGGGCGGCTCGGCCACCTTCTTCTCGGCCGCGTCGTCGCTCTTTGCCCCCGTGCAGCTCGTGGGAGTCGTAGGCGACGACTACCCGGTGGACGCGCTCCGCTTCCTCGGCGACCGCGGGGTGGACCTGGCGGGGCTGGAGCACGCGCGGGGCGAAAGCTTCCGCTGGTCGGGCGTGTACAGCTTCGACCTCAACTCGCGCGAGACGCTGGAGACGCGCCTGGGCGTGTTCGCGGACTTCGCGCCCAAGATCCCGGAAGCGTTCCGCGACACGGAGCTGGTGTTCCTGGGCAACATCGACCCGGAGCTGCAGATCAACGTGCTGGACCAGGTGCGCCGCCCGCGCTTCGTGGCGTGCGACACCATGAACCTGTGGATCGACATCAAGCGCGACCGCCTGCTGGACCTGCTCAAGCGGGTGGACCTGCTGCTGGTGAACGACGGCGAGGCGCGGCAGCTCTCGGGCGACTTCAACCTGTCGCGCGCGGCGCGGTGGATCATGGACCGCGGTCCCCGCTACCTGATCATCAAGAAGGGCGAGCACGGCGCCATCCTCTTCACCCCCACGGGCGTCTTCTTCGCCCCGGGGTACCCGCTGGAGGAGGTGTTCGACCCCACCGGGGCCGGCGACGCCTTCGCCGGGGGCTTCATGGGGCACCTGGCCCGCTGCGGCGCCTCGCTGGAAGACGCGGACATGCGGCGCGCCGTGATCTACGGCTCGGTGCTGGGCTCGTTCGCGGTGGAGAAGTTCTCGGTGGAGCGCTTCAAGGACCTCACCATGGAAGAGGTGGAGGACCGCGCCCGCGCCTTCCGCGAGATGACGACGTTCGACCTCCCGGTGGGAGCCGCCGCGGGTGTCTGACGCCGCTCCCGGGCTGTCGTACCGCGCCGCCGGCGTCGACATCGACGCGGCGGCGCACGCCATGAAGGGCGTAGCCGCGCTCGTGCGCTCCACCGCCACGCCGGACACGCTCTCCGAGCTCGGCTCCTTCGGCGGGCTCTTTCGCGTGCCGGCGGACGTGCGGCGGCCCGTGCTGGTGGCGAGTACGGACGGGGTGGGCACCAAGCTCAAGGTGGCCTTCACCACCGGCCGGCACGGCACGGTGGGCGAGGACCTGGTGAACCACTGCGTCAACGACATCCTGGTGCAGGGTGCGCGCCCGCTGTTCTTCCTGGACTACGTGGGAGTGGGGCGGCTGGAGCCGGGCGTGGTGGAGGAGCTCGTGTCCGGCGTGGCGCGCGGATGCCGCGAGAACGGCTGCGCGCTGCTGGGCGGCGAGACGGCGGAGATGCCGGACATGTACGCGCCCGGCGAGTACGACCTGGCCGGCACCATCGTGGGCGTGGTGGAGGAGGACCGCGTCCTCGACGGCCGCGCCATCCGCCCGGGCGACGCGATCGTGGCGCTGGCCTCCAGCGGCCTCCACACCAACGGGTACTCGCTGGCGCGCCGCATCCTCTTCGACCGCATGGGCCTCTCGCCGGACGACGCGTTCCCGGAGGAGGAGGGGAGCGTGGCCGACGTGCTGCTGCGCGTTCACCGCTCGTACCTGCGCCCGCTCACCCCGCTGCTGGAGCGGGTGCGCGGGCTGGCGCACATCACGGGCGGCGGGCTCACGGACAACGTGCCCCGCATCCTGCCCGCGGGGACGGCGGCGCGCTTCCGCACGGGCTCGTGGGAGGTGCCGCCGCTCTTTCGCGTGCTGCAGCGCGAGGGCGGGGTGGAGCGCGCGGAGATGTTCCGCGCCTTCAACATGGGCGTGGGGATGGTGGCCGTGGTGGCCCCGGACGACGCTGATGCGTTCGCTGGCGCGCTGAATGCGGCGGGCGAGACGGCATGGATCGCGGGGGAGATCGTCCCCGGCGAGCGCAACGTGATACTGGACTGACGGAGATCCCATGAAGCGCACCCTCGCGGCCGCCCTGGCGGTGGCCTTCGCCGCGCCGTCGCTGGCGGCCCAGAACGACATCAACACCGTCTGCGCGCAGTTCTCCAACAGCGACGTGGCCAGCCGTTGCGCTTCCGTGGCCCAGGCGGTGGACGCGGCGCAGCCCCAGCTCGGCATCCTGATGGCGGGCGGCAACCCCACGCTGGGCACCGCCAGCACCGGCGGCGTGCGGCTGGGCATCCTGCCGCGCCTCAGCGCAGGAGCCCGCGTGAACGTGGTGTTCGCGCGCCTCCCCGACATCCGCGAGGAAGAATCGTCGTCCGGCGGCGTGTCGCCGGACAAGTTCAGCGTTCCGGCACCCGCCGTGGGCGCCAACGTGTCGCTGGGCGTGTTCCCGGGGATCAGCCTGGCGCCGATGATCGGCGGCTTCGGCGCCATCGACCTGCTGGGGAGCGCCACCATCCTGCCGGTCTCGCTGGCGAACGTGGATGGGCTGGAGAAGAACCCGGTCGCGTGGGGCGCGGGTGCGCGGGTGGGGCTCCTCCGCGAGTCGTTCATCACCCCGGGCGTCTCCGTCTCGGTGATGTACCGGAAGATGGGCGACATCCAGTTCGGCGACGTGTGCGAAGGCGTGGTCACCGGGCAGGAGACGGACGGCCCCGCCACCTGCGTGGGCGACGGCGACTTCGGCGAGATCAACTTCGGCCTGACGAACCTCAGCACGCGCGCCGCGGTGAGCAAGCGGCTCCTGGGCTTCGGGCTTACCGCGGGCGTGGGCTACGACCGGTTCGACACCGACGCGAGCTTCGCCTTCCGCGCCCCGGCCACGCCCGGGAACCCCGCGCGCACCATCTACGGCTTCAACGACGTGCAGGTGGACAACGACCGCTGGTCCGCCTTCCTGGACGGCTCGTTCACCCTCCTGGTGGGCTCCATCGTGGCCGAGGCGGGGTGGATGCAGGGCCAGGAGCCCATCTCCGGCTTCCCCGCGGCGAGCGACTTCGACCCGACGCAGGGCACCTTCTTCGGGAGCGTCGGCGTCCGCCTGTCGCTCTGACGTGGACGACGCACGGTGGATGGCCCGCGCGCTGGAGCTGGCGGAGCGCGGGTGGGGAAAGGTGGCGCCCAACCCGATGGTGGGCGCGGTGATCGTGCGGGACGGCGTGGTGGTGGGCGAGGGATGGCACACGGAGTACGGCCATCCCCACGCGGAGGTCGAAGCGCTCCGGGCCGCCGGCGAGGCGGCGCGGGGCGCTGCCGCTTACGTGACCCTGGAGCCGTGCAGCCACTTCGGCAAGACGCCGCCGTGCACGGAAGCACTGCTCGCCGCGGGAGTCCGCCGCGTCGTCTTCGCCGCCTCCGATCCCAACCCCAGGGCGGCGGGCGGCGGCGAGGTGCTGCGCGCGGCGGGCGTGGAGGTGCTGGGCGGGGTGATGGCGGACGAGGCGCGCGACCAGAACGCCCTCTTCTTCCACGCGCACTCGGGAGCGGATCGCCCCTTCGTCGCGCTGAAGCTGGCCCTCACGCTGGACGGCCGCATCGCCGACCACGCCGGAAGCTCCGTGTGGATTACCGGTGAGGACGCGCGCGCCGAGGTTCACCGCCTGCGTGCCGGCTTCGACGCGATCGGCGTGGGCTCCGGCACGGCGCTCGCAGACGACCCGCAGCTCACCGCGCGGGGTAGCGTGGAGCCGCGGGTGCCGCCGGCGCGCGTCGTCTTCGACCGCGGACTGCGCCTCCCGCTGGAGAGCCGCCTCGTAGGCACGGCGCGCGAGGTGCCCGTGACGGTCGTCGCCGGCGCCGAGCCCCCGGCGGAGGCTGCCGCGGCGCTGGAGCTGCGCGGCGTCCGCGTGCTGCGCAGCGCCGGCGTACGTGACGGCCTGCGCGCGCTGCGCGAGAGCGGGACGACGTCGCTGTTCGTGGAGGGCGGCGCCGGCCTGGCGAGCGCGCTGCTGAACGCCGGCGTCGTGGACCGCCTCTACCTGTTCTACGCGCCGCTCTTCCTGGGAGCGGGCGGCCTCGGCGCCTTCGCGGAGCTGGACACGGTGGACATCGCCTTCGCGCACCGCTGGCGCCGCCTGGCCACGCAGAGCTTCGGCGCGGACACGCTGATCACGATGGGCCGATAGGCGGAACAGCGGGCTCACACAGAGGCACAGAGACACAGAGAGAAGCCGTGCGGTGCGCGTGGATGGGAGCGTAGCCAGGAGCGCGGCCAGGAGCGAATAAATTCGCCGCTGCACCTACGCGAAGTCCGCTGCGCGGACTGTGACCTTCAGGTTCAACGGAAGCCGTTTAGTCCCCGCAGGGGGACTTCGTGTAGTTGTTGCAGCGAATTCATTCGCCCGCGGGAGCCCTGATTTGTTCACCGGGATCATCGAAGAGATCGGCACGCTGGCGGAGGTGCGCGAGGACCGCGGGGGACGGGTCTTTCGCGTGGCGTGCCGCACCGTGCTGGAGGGGATGAAGCTGGGCGACAGCGTCGCGGTGGATGGCGTGTGCCTCACGGCGACGGACATCCGCCCCGATGGGTTCACCGTGGAAGCGGTGGGCACGACGCTGGGCCGCACCACGCTCGGCGGCTTCGCGCGCGGGCGGCGGGTGAACCTGGAGCGGGCGCTGGCGCTGGGCGCGCGCCTGGGGGGGCACATCGTGCAGGGCCACGTGGACGGCGTGGGCCGTGTGATCGCCATCCAGCCGCGCGGCGAGCTTACGCTGATCGACTTCTCGCTCCCGGACGACGTGGCGGCGGTGACGGTGCTCCACGGCTCCATCACGCTGGACGGCGTCTCGCTCACGGTCAACGAGATCCCCGCGCCGGGCGTGTGCCAGGTCTCCATCATCCCCCACACCTGGGACCACACCAACCTCGCCGACCTGCGCGTGGGCGACCCGGTGAACCTGGAGGGCGACACGATCGGCAAGTACGTGCGGCACCTGCTTTCGGCTCCCGCGGGAGGGTCCGGAGCGGACGCGGCGAACGTGCGCCGGGCGTGGGGTTATGAAGCATGAACAGAAGTGCGTGAGTGCGTTAGTGCGTAAGTGCGTTGCCCGCATTTAGCGCACTTACGCACTGACGCACTCACGCACTCAGTTCCAAGGCATTCCCATGAGCTTTTCCCGCGTCGAAGACGCGATACAGGACATCCGCGACGGCAAGATGGTGATCGTGGCCGACGACGAGGACCGCGAGAACGAGGGGGACCTCGTGTGCGCGGCCACCATGGTGACGCCCGAGATCATCAACTTCATGGCGACGCACGCGCGCGGGCTCATCTGCCTGGCGCTCACCGCCGAGCGCGCCGACGAGCTGGACCTGCGGCAGATGACGGACAACAACACCGAGGCGCTCACCACGGCGTTCACCGTGTCGGTGGACGCGGCGCACCGCTTCGGGGTTACCACCGGGATCAGCGCGTGGGACCGCGCCAAGACCATCCAGGTGTGCATGGACCCGGCGAGCGTCCCAACGGACCTGCGGCGGCCGGGGCACGTCTTTCCGCTGCGCGCGCGGGCGGGCGGCGTGCTGCGGCGCGTGGGGCAGACGGAGGCGTCGGTGGACCTGGCTCGGTTGGCGGGGCTGCCCCCCGGCGGCGTGATCTGCGAGATCATGAACGAGGACGGCACCATGGCCCGCCGCCCCGAGCTGGAGGAGTTCGCTGCGCGCTACGGGATGAAGTTCATCACCGTCGCGCAGATCGTGGCGTACCGCCTGAAGCGCGAGCGGCTGGTTCACCGCGCGGCCGAGGCCAACATCCCCACGCCGTACGGCGAGTGGCGCATGGTGGCCTACCGCAACGACGTGGACGCGCACGAGCACGTGGCCATGATCAAGGGCGACGTGGAGGGGAAGGCCGGGACGCTCGTCCGCATGCACTCGGAGTGCCTCACGGGCGACGTCTTCCACTCCCTGCGCTGCGACTGCGGCGAGCAGCTCGACTGCGCCATGGAGCGCATCAGCCGCGAGGGGAGCGGCGTGATCGTGTACCTGCGGCAGGAAGGGCGGGGGATCGGGCTCGTGAACAAGCTGCGCGCCTACAACCTGCAGGATCAGGGGATGGACACGGTGGAGGCCAACGAGGCGCTCGGCTTCCGCCCGGACCTGCGCGAATACGGCATCGGCGCGCAGATCCTGCTGGACCTGGGGCTCAACACGGTGAGGTTCCTCACCAACAACCCCAAGAAGATCGTGGGGCTGGACGGCTACGGCCTCTCCGTTGCGGAGCAGGTGCCGCTGGAGGTGGAGCCGAACCCCCACAACGCCGTGTACCTTAACACCAAGCGCGACAAGATGGGCCACCTCTTCCCGTCGGTGGACGACGGGGAGCTTCCAATCCTCGGGGCGGACGAACAGCCGGCATGAAAGAGCATCAGGGGTACCTGCGGGGCGACGGCCGGCGGTTCGGGATCGTCGTGGCCCGCTTCAACGATCTGATCACCCGCCCTCTCCTGGCCGGCGCGCGCGACTGCCTGGTGCGCCACGGCGCGTCGGACGACGACATCGAGGTGGCGTGGGTGCCCGGCGCGTGGGAGATCCCCTCCGCGCTGGACCGGCTGGCGCGCACCGGGCGCTTCGACGCGCTGATCGCGCTGGGCTGCGTGATCCGCGGCGCCACGCCCCACTTCGAGTACGTAGCCGGCCACGCCGCCAGCGGCACGGGCGCGGTGGCGCAGCAGCACGGCCTTCCCGTGATCAACGGCGTGCTGACCACGGACACCATCGAGCAGGCGATCGAGCGGGCGGGCACCAAGGCGGGCAACAAGGGGTGGGACGCCGCCGCCGCCGCCATCGAGATGGCCGACCTGTTCGCGCGCCTGGACGCGGAGGGCACCGGTGCGTAACCGAAGCCGGGCGCGCGGGTGGGCGCTGCAGGGCCTGTACGCCTGGGAGGCGCGCGGCGCCATCCCCGAGGAGATGCTGCGCATCCTGGTGGATCTCTTCTCGTCGCTCAGCGTGTCGCCGCAGAACCGGCCGTACGCGGAGGTGCTGGTGCGCCTCGTGTCGGCCAACCTGCGGCGCATCGACCGCACGGTGGAGGAGTCGCTCACCAACTGGCGGATGTCGCGCCTGTCCGTGATCGACCGCAACATCCTGCGCCTGGGCGTGGCCGAGATGCTCTTCGTGGACGACGTGTCGCCACGCATCACCATCCGCGAGATGGTGATGCTGGCGGAGAAGTACGGCACGCACGAGAGCCCGCGCTTCGTCAACGGCGTGCTGGACGCGGTGATGCGCCGCGAGGTGCCCGAAGAGGGGAGCGCCCCGCGGTGAAGCTGCTGGTCCTCAACTGGCAGGACCTCACCAACCCGCAGTCCGGGGGGGCCGAGGTCCACCTCCACGAGATCTTTGGACGCCTGGCGGCACGCGGTCACCGCGTGTCGCTTCTCGCGTCCGGGTACCCCGGCGCCCCCGCGCGCCAGACGGTGGACGGGATGGAGGTGCACCGCGTGGGCGGCCGCCACTCGTACACGCTGGCCGCGCGCCCGTACTACCTGCGCCACCTGGCGCGCGAGGGGTGGGACGTGGTGGTGGAGGACCTCAACAAGGTCCCGCTCTACACCCCGCTCTGGGTGCGCCACCCCCTCGTCCTCCTCGTCCACCACCTCTTCGGCGCCACGGCGTTCCGCGAGGCGTCCGCGCCCTTTGCGGCGGCCACCTGGCTGATGGAGCGCCCCATCCCGCGCGTCTATCGCGGCATTCCGGTCGAGGCCGTGTCCGAGAGCACCGCGGACGACCTCGCCTCCCGCGGCCTCCCACGCGTGCCGATGCGCATCATCCACAACGGCGTGGACGTCCAGTTCTTTGCGCCCGATCCGGCGGTGCCGCGCACGCCCGAGCCCACCTTCCTCTACGTGGGCCGCCTCAAGCGATACAAGAGGATCGAGCACGCCATTCAGGCCCTCCCCCTCGTCCCCGCCGCCCGCCTCGTGATCGCCGGCCGCGGCGACGACGAGCCGCGCCTGCGCGCCGAGGCCGGGCGGCTGGGCGTGGCGGAGCGGGTGGAGTTCGCGGGATTCGTGACGGAGGAGCGGAAGCGCGACCTGCTGCGGAGCTGCTGGGCCACCGTCTTTCCCTCGCCCAAGGAAGGGTGGGGGATCTCGGTGATGGAAGCCGCCGCATGCGGCACCCCCACGGTCGCCAGCGACTCCCCCGGCCTGCGCGAGTCCGTTGTCCACGAGCGCACGGGCCTCCTCCACCCCCACGGCGACATCGCCGCGCTCGCCGCCGCCCTCGCCCGCCTCGCCTCCTCTCCGGCCGAGGTGGAACGCCTGGGCGCCGGCGCCCTCACCTTCGCACAGAACTTCACCTGGGACCGCTCGGCCGACCTCACCGAGGCGCACCTGGCGGAGGTGGCGGAGGGGGCAGGACGCGGCGGCGCCACGCGCAACGCCGGGGGATGAATCCCCCGGCTGGAACCACGGGAAGCCCGCTGAAGCGGGCTCGCCGTAGTCCGTCCCCGATCGCCCCGGCCAGTGCGGGCCGGGACGATCGGATGACCTACCGCGCGGCCCATGTCCCGGTTACTGTCCCGGGCTCTCGCCCAGGGCGACGAGAAGCTCGTCCAGTTGGGCGAACGTCTCGGCCATCGCATCGGCTGCTCCGGTGCCGGCGGCGTCGAGCGCTTCCTTGGAAGGATAGCTCTCGTGCAGGACCACCCGCGTCTTGCCGCCCTCTTCCTCAAAGGTCACGGTGGTGACCGGCCCGCCCTCGCCGCCTTCGTCATTGGTCCACGCGAGGCGCGAATCCGGCTGCACTTCGACGTACGTGCCGAAGAACGCGGCGGGCTCGGGGGCACCGACGTCGAATTCCAACCGGTACTTGCCTCCCACACGAGCATCGATCTCGCAGGACAGCAGGGTCATGCCCATCGACTTGGGCACCCACCAGCGCTGGAACAGCTCGGCCCGTGTAAATGCCTGGAACACGATGCGCGCCGGGCCGTTGACGGTCCGCGTGACGACCACCTCGCGGTCCGCCGTCCGTTCCACCACGGTGCGGTTCTTCAGGGGGTGCGGCTCAGTCCCGATTCTCGTGTCCATCGCTCATCTCCTTTCGTGTAAGTTCCTCGACGACGCTGTCCAGCTCGTCGAAGCGTTCGTCCCACCGCTGCCGGTACCTCTCCAGCCACGCCGTCTCCTCCTCCAACCGCCGCGGGCCAAGCTGGCACACCCGCACGCGCCCCACTTTCTTCGTGGCGACGAGCCCCGCCGCCTCCAGCACGCCCACGTGCTTCTTCATGCCCGTGAGCGTCATCTGGAACTTCTCGGCGAGCTCCGTGATCGAAGCGTCGGCGCGTCCGAGCTGCTCCAGGATCCCACGCCGCGTGGCATCCGAGAGCGCGGCGAACGAAGAATCGAGTCGGGGCGTTCGATGCTGAACCATATGGTTCAGTATTTAGCGTAAGCGTTCGCGGCACGCAAGGGGTGTCGCACCGAAGTGATCTCTGTGCCCCTGTGTGAGCCAATCAGCTCCTCGCCCGATTCCTGCGGAGGCATGGTGCGCGGGCCGGCCGTGCAGTATCCTGTCGCAAACGCAGACCACACCCGCGCGGAGTGCGTGTTGACCGTAGACGACCTGCTGGCCAGCAAACGGGAGTCGCTCGCGCTGGAGCTGCTCACCGACGAGCGCGGCCTCACGCGGCCCATCCACAACCCGGAGATCAGCAGCCCGGGGCTGGTGCTCACCGGCTACTCGGAGCGCTTCCCCTCGGACCGCATCCAGGTGCTGGGCGAGACGGAGATCTCCTTCCTGGAGTCGCTGGACGACGACAGGCGCCGCGCGGCCATCACGGCGTTCCTGGCGTTCGACATCCCGGTGGTGTTCGTCACCAAGAGCCAGGAGCCGCCCGAGCCGCTGCTGGAAGTGGCCAACCTGGTGGGCACGCCTGTGATCCGCACGGCGCTCAAGACGTCGGACTTCTACACGCGCATCAAGCCGTTCCTGGAAGAGCGCTTCGCCCCCACCACCACGCTTCACGGCTCGCTGGCCGACGTGTACGGGGTGGGGCTCCTCTTCATGGGGGCCAGCGGCATCGGCAAGAGCGAGGCGGTGCTGGACCTGGTGGAGCGGGGGCACCGGCTGGTGGCGGACGACCTGGTGATGATCTCGCGGCGCGGCCACGAGGTGCTCATCGGGCGGGGGCACGAGCTTCAGCGGCACCACATGGAGATCCGCGGCGTGGGGATCATCGACATCCGCCGCCTCTTCGGGGTGCGCGCCATCCGCCTGCAGAAACGGGTGGAGGTGGTGGTGCAGCTCGAGGTGTGGGACAAGGACGCCGCCTACGACCGCACCGGGCTGGACATCGGCACCCAGGACATCCTGGGCGTGGACGTGCCGCTCATCAAGATCCCGCTGGTGCCGGGAAAGAACATCACCGTGGTGTGCGAAGTGGTTGCGATGAACCACCTTCTCAAATATTCCGGCGTGAACACGGCGGAGCTCTTCAACCGCCGCCTTCAGCGCCACATGGCCGGGATGCCGGAGTACCTGGAGGAAGACTATGAGTGAGCCCGTGCGCGGCGTGGTGCTGGGGCACGCGTCGCTGGCCGCGGGGTTGGTGGCGTGCGTCCGCCAGATCGCGGGGACCGAGGAAGACGCGCTGGTGGCGCTGAGCAACGAGGGGTGCGGCCCGGAAAGCCTCGCCACCCGCCTGCAGGCGGCGCTGGGCGACGGGCAGGCGATCGTGTTCACCGACTTGGGGAGCGGGTCGTGCGCCTTCGCGGCGCGGCGCGTGGCGATGGAGCGGCCGGGAACGGGCATACTCACCGGCGTGAACCTCCCCATCCTGCTGGACTTCGTGTTCCACCGCGACATGCCGCTGGGGGAGCTGGTGGAGCGGCTGGTGGAAAAGGGACGTACGGGCGTGTCGGGCGCCCACCGGGAAGGCGCGGCACATGCCGATCGTGCTCTTTCGCGTTGACGAGCGGCTGATCCACGGCCAGGTGGTGGTGGGGTGGGGCGGTCCGCTCCACGCCGACCGCATCGTGGTGGTGGACGACGCCATCGCGGACTCGCCGTGGGAGCAGGAGCTCTACTGCCTGGGCGTGCCCCCGGAGATCGAGGCGCAGTTCGTCTCCACCGACGGCGCGCGCGACGCCTTCCCGCTGTGGAAGAGCGGGCCCAAGCGCACCATCGTGCTGGTGCGCGACGTGGCCACGGTGGCGCGGCTGGCCGAGACGCTGCGCGGCGAGGAGGTGAACCTGGGCGGCATCCACCACGCGGAAGGGCGCGAGCGGGTGCTCCCCTACCTTCACCTGACGCCGGCGGAGCACGAGGTGCTGCGCGGCGTGGCGGCGGGCGGGGTGGAGGTGACGGCGCGCGACCTCCCGGGCTCGCGCCGCGTGACGCTGGACGAGCTGGCCGGCGAGGGGTGACGATGGGGGCGGCGGAGGTCCTGGTGCTGGCGCTGCTGGGCGGCGTTCTCGCGCTGGACGGCACCTCCGTGGGCCAGTTCATGGTCTCGCGCCCCCTCGTGGCCTGCACCCTCGCCGGCTGGGCCGCCGGCTCCGCCCCGATGGGCGCGGCGCTGGGCGTGGTGCTGGAGGCGCTCCACATCGCCGTGCTCCCCGTGGGCGCGGCGCGCTACCCGGAGGCGGCACCCGCGGCCGTGGCCGCCGCGGCGGTGTTCGCGCGGGGCGGCGGGGGCGAGGCGCTGCTGGTGGCCACGGTGCTCTTTGCGCTGGCGTGGGAGTGGGTGGGGTCGTGGAGCGTGCACCGCCTGCGCGTGCTGAACGTGGCCGGGGCCGGCGACGGCTCGCCCGTGTCCCCGGCCATCGTGGACCGCCGCCATCTCACGGGCGTCGCGCTGGACTTCGCGCGCGGCGTGCTGGTGACGGGCGCGGGGCTGCTGGTGCTGGACGCGCTGGCGGGGCTCCTCCCCTCCGGGTTCCCGGTGGGATGGGGGCGGCTGGCGGCGGGGATGGCGGCGGCGGCGGCGGTGGCGTCGTCCATCCGCCTGTTCGGGGCGCGGCGGCTGGCGTGGTTCGCGGCGGGCGCGGGGGCGGGCGCGGTGTTCCTGCTGGCGCGATGAAGGAGCTCGGGGCGGGGACCCGGCGGGCGATGCTGCTGCGCTCCCTGGCGGTGCAGGGGTCGTGGAACTACCAGACCCTGATCGGCACGGGAATGGCGTTCGTGCTGGCGCCCGCCCTGCGCCAGGTGCACCGGGGCGACCCGGCCGCGCTGGCCGCCGCCACCGGCCGCCACACGGAGCTGTTCAACAGCCACCCCTACCTGGCCACCGTGGCCGCCGGCGCCGTCGCGCGCCTGGAGGCGGACGGGGTTCCCCGCGAAACGGTGGAGCGCTTCAAGGCCGCGCTGCGCGGCTCGCTGGGCACCCTGGGAGACCGGCTGGTGTGGGCCGCCTGGAGGCCCGCCTGCGCCCTGCTGGGCGTGGCGCTGCTGGCGGCGGGGGCCGCGTGGTGGGTGGGCGTGGCGGCCTTCCTGATCGCCCACAACGCGCTGCACCTGTGGCTGCGGGTGTGGGGGCTGCGCGTGGGGCTGCGCGACGGGCTCGCGGTGGCGAAGGCGCTGCGCGAGTCGCCCCTGCAGCGGCTGGGCGAGCGGGCCTCGGCGGCGGGGGCGGCGCTGGCCGGCTTCGCGGCGGTGGTGCTGGCCGCGGGGCCCGCCGAGGGCCCGGGGCAGCTCGTGCTGGCGGCCTGCGCGGTCGCCGCCGGCCTGATGATGCGGACACACGTGCGCTCCGTCATCGCGGCGGCGCTCCTGGCAACGACGGTCGCGGGGATCCTCCTCGCGCGCACCCTCTGACGGCTGACCGGATGGAACACGCATCGGAAGTGACCATCGTCAACAGGTACGGGCTGCACGCCCGCCCCGCGGCGGAGTTCGTGAAGCTGGCGAACCGCTTCGGATCGGAAGTGTGGATCCGCAAGGACGACGTGGAGGTGAGCGGCAAGAGCATCATGGGGGTGATGATGCTGGCGGCCGAGTGCGGCTCCGCGGTGAACATCCGTGCCCGCGGCGACGACGCGGAAGCGGCGGTCGGCGCCCTGGTGGGGCTGATCCAGAACGGGTTTGGAGAGGACTGACGCTGTGACGCTCGTCCGCGACGGCATTCCGTCCGCCCCCGGCATCGTCATCGCCCGCGCGCGCGTGCTGCGCTGGGAAGTGCCGCGCGTTCCGCACGGCACCACCGTGGCCCCCGCGCAGGTGGAGGGCGAGGTGGAGCGCTTCCGCGAGGCGTGCGAGTTCGCCAAGGGGCGCATCCGCGACCTGCAGGCGCGCACCGCGGAGACCATGGGCGCCGTGGAGGCCCAGATCTTCGAGCCCCAGGTGCTGATGCTGGAGGACGCGGACCTGGTGGAGGGGACCATCGCGTACATCCGCGAGAGCCACCTCACGGCGGAGCGCGCCTTCGAGTGGCGCGTGCTCGAATGGGAGAGCGCCCTCTCGCACACCTCGCACCCCATGGTGCTGGACCGGCTCAACGACCTGGCCGACGTGCAGACGCGCGTCCTCCGCCGCCTGATGCACCTGCCGGACCCGGAGCTGGGCTCGCGGGACCAGGGGCAGGTGGTCCTCATCGCCCGCGAGCTCACCCCCTCGCTCACCGTGCAGCTCGACCGGCGCCACGTGGTGGGGCTGGCCACGGACAAGGGCACGCGCACCTCGCACTCGTCCATCCTGGCCCGCTCGCTGGACATCCCCTGCGTGGTCGCGCTGGGCGACCTGAGCGAGCAGGTAAAGGACGGCGACGAGATCATCCTGGACGGGCGCACCGGGCGCGTCATCGTATCGCCCACCGAGGAGGAGAAGCGGGCGTACCGCGAGCGCGACTTCCAGGTGCGCGAGTGGGAGCAGGAGCTCGTGCTCCTCGCCCACCTCCCGGCCGAGACGCGCGACGGCGCGCGGGTGGTGCTCCTCTCCAACATCGATCTCCCCGGCGAGGCGGACAGCGCGCGCACGCACGGCGCCGAGGGCGTGGGCCTCTACCGCACCGAGTTCCTGGTGGTGGGGCGGGGGACCGCGCCGGGCGAGGAGGAGCAGTACCGCGCCTACCGGCAGGTGGTGCAGGCCTTCCCGGGGCTCCCGGTGGTGATCCGCACCTTCGACCTGGGCGGCGACAAGTTCCCGGCGTTCCTGCACATGGCGCCGGAGGAGAACCCGTTCCTGGGATGGCGCGCCATCCGCGTGTGCCTGGACGAGCCGGCGATCTTCAAGACGCAGCTCCGCGCCCTGCTGCGCACCCTGCCGTTCGGCGACGTGCGCATCATGCTGCCGCTGATCAACGACATCGAGGAGATCACCGCCACCCGCGCCCTCCTGGACGAGTGCGCCGCCGAGCTGATCGCGGAGGGCCACGACGCCCCGCGCTCCTTCCAGCTCGGCGCGATGATCGAGACCCCCGCCGCCGCCGTGTCCGCGCCGGAACTGGCGCGGCACGTGGACTTCTTCTCGGTGGGCACCAACGACCTGGTGCAGTACACGCTGGCCGTGGACCGTGGCAACAGCCGCCTGGCGCGCCGCTACAACCCCTTCCACCCCGGCGTCGTGCGCCTGCTGGACCAGGTCGCCCGCGCCGGCCGCGCCGCCAACATCCACGTAAGCGTCTGCGGCGAGCTGGCGGCCACCCCGCTCGGCGCCTTCATGCTCATCGGCATGGGCGTCACCTCCCTCAGCGTGGGCCCCGCCGCCCTCGCCGAGATCAAGAAGGTGATCCGCTCGGTCCGCCAGGAGGACGCCGCGCGTGCCGTGTCGCTCGCGCTGGCTGCGGGCACGCCCGACGAGGTGGTGCACGCCCTCACCGAAGAGCTGCGCAAGGTGCTGGACCTCACCAAGTTCGCTGGGCCGTGGAGCCTGTCGCCTCCCGCCTGAGGCAGTGCGGGCTCACACAGAGACACAGAGGCACAGAGAAAGCAAGGCGGTCGATAACACTCAGTGATGCTCCTGGCGTTCGATGCAGAAGACCTGGTGACGGGGGATCCCGCCCTCACCGCATCGCGAACGTCCGCTCTGTGCCTCTGTGCCTCTGTGTGAGGCCGCCGTTCCCGAGCTGCGCGCAGCACCCCCCTTTCGCGTCTGTTCTGGCGTTGATCTTGCTCCCTGTGTGAGTCCGTAGCAGTTTCGGCCCAATTTCACAACAGAGGCAAGATGAACCGTTCACACCGGGTGAGCACGCTCGCGCTCGTGCTGCTGGCCAGCGGGGCGTGCGTGGACCGGCAGCCCGCCGCGCCTGAGCCGGACGAGGCGGCGGCGAGCGCTTCGGCGGGGCAGCAGGCGCAGGGATGGAACCGCGACGACGAGTTCGCCCGGGTGGCGCGAGCGGAGGTGCCGGGCTTCGCGGGGTACTACCTGGACGCGGAGGGAACGCCCGTCATCCTGCTCAAGGACCACAAGCAGCGCGGCGCGGCCGACCGCTACCTGGCCGCGGAGATCGAGGACGCGCGCCGGGGAAGGGCGGGGGGCTCCCGCGCGGCCAGCTACCGCAAGGTCACCCACGACTTCGCGGACCTAAAGGGCTGGTTCGACAAGCTCGGCGCGCTGCCGTCCATGGGCGAGGTGACCATGATGGACGTGGACGAGGTGCAGAACCGGGTGCTCGTGGGCGTGCGCAGCGAGGCGGCGATCCAGACGATCCGTCGTGAGGCGGCGCGGCTGCGGGTGCCGCCCGGGGTGCTGCAGGTGGAGGTGCGCCGCGCCCCCGAGCAGCTCATCGGGCTGCAGGACCGGACGGCGTACCTGGCGGGCGGGTACAAGGTGGAGGCTTTCACCGGCGGCGGCTGCACGCTGGGGTTCAACGCGACCCACCTCGGCATCTCCGTCTTCGTGACGAACTCCCACTGCACGTACACGTTCCTGGCGTACGACGGCGGCACCTTTACGCAGCCCACGTACTTCCAGGGCAACGAGATCGGGACGGAGCTCGTGGACAAGGCGCTGTACAACTGCAACAACTCCACGCTCGTCTGCCGGCGGAGCGACGCGGCGTACGTGCAGCACAACGGCACGCGGACCGTGGGGCAGGGCAAGATCGCGTACACGGAACAGGCCACGGGCGCGGCGGCACCCAACCTCACGGTTCTCGGCTACTACGACATCATCCGCCGGTACAGCGGCACCGCCCCGGTGGGCCTGGCGCTCACCAAGACGGGGCAGATGACCGGGACGACTTTCGGCAACATCACCCAGTCGTGCGTCAGCCTGAGCGGGTACGGGCGCGGCAACAAGTACTACAGCTACCCCTGCCAGGACGTATCCAACGTGTACGCGGAGGGCGGCGACAGCGGGTCGCCCATGTACCGTCGCGTAAGCACCACCCAGGTGGAGCTGTACGGCATCCTGTGGGGGAGGAGCGACGCCGGCGGCACGTCTTCCAGCCGGCTCTCCGGGATCGAGGCCGACCTCGGCCCGCTGCTCAACCTGTGCGCGCCCGGCTACGGCTGCTGACCGGACGCCACCAGGCGGATGATGCTTGCGGACGCCGGGGATCGTTCCCCGGCGTCCGCTCCGCACCCGGCTCTCCCGGCCGGAGTCACACACGTAGCCGACGCTCTCCCAGCTACGATCACCGATGTACTTTCCGCTCCAGAGTCGATGCCGGCCACGCGCGCCTGACCAGCGGCTGCAGAATATGCCCAGGCCGCGCGTGCTCTCGGGCGGAGTAACTCTTCATCGCCGGCCCCGCACCACACCCCTTTTTCTCGTTAGACCTCAATCCAGGAGCTTCGAATGCCTCTACAAAATCTTTTGCGCAAGGGCGTGTTGATGTTCGCTGCTTCACTGTGCCTGGAATGCCAGGACGCCTGGGCGCAGGAAGGCGCCGCACAACCGAAGCAAGATCACGCGCAGATTGATACGAGATTGGCGAACGAGACCATCAGTGCCCTGATGAACGGCGATGCGGAGGCAAAGCAACGCGTCATCGCGCAGATCAGGGAGCATCCCGAGAACTTTGCGCCACCGGTGTTCTACGTCTTGTCGGAGGTGCTCTTTCAGCTTGGAGACAAAGACGAGGCTGCATTCTGGTTCTACGCGGGCCAGCTCCGCGCCCGCTTCGATGCCAATCGCTGCACCGACATCTCTGCCCGCCAGGCCGTTAGCGTTCTGAACGATCGCTTTGGCGTCGCGATCAATTCGCACACGTTCCAAGACATACCCAAACTGAAGGCATTGATTCCGCGCGTCGTGGAATGGGATCGCCGTACACCTCACCAGTATGATCATCGGTGGATCAATCTTCATGGAATGGACGCGATCATCAGCGCTCAAGGCGGAGAGTCTGAAGCTACCCGTTTCAGCGCTCCCGCAGAGGAATGGGGGAAGATCGCCGAGAAGACACGCCAGGACTATCTGAGCGGGTTTGAACAAGCAATGAAGGGCCGGTAGCGGTAGATCAATCAGGGCCGGTCGGCAGCAACACGCACCAGCTTGGCGCCGGGGACGTCTATGCCTTACGGCGCCAAGCCGTCGCATGCGGCTCGCCCCCGACGGTAATCCGCGCAACACCGGCAGCCGCAGGCGATCTTCTCCAACGGCTACCGTGTTCCGGACCGATGAACAAATCTGTGCGCCCCTCCTTTTTGGCAGGCCATCGGCTACTTTCAGCGGCAGGATAGGCGGTCGCGCTGAATTGGGCGATCGATTCGTCCACGCCGGCGCTGCTTCGCGGCACTCCGCTGCCGGCCCACCCGAAGAGGCTTCTCCCTGGATGACTCATCGCACCATGGACCGCCGCTACGCACGCCTGCGAACGTCGTTCGGCCTCTGCGCCCTTCTCTGGCTCGCGAGCGCGCCGGACGCAGCCGGACAGCGCTCGGATCCGGAACAGCAGCTCCGTGACGCGCTGGGTGCGAGCTCGTTCATGCCCGCGCAGGTGATCGCGGAGCCACGGACGACCAGCGCGGCACGCGGCCTGGTGATGATGCACGCCTGGCTGCAGAGCCCCCGCGGCGAGGGCCGGACGGAGCTCCTCGGGGTTCAGCCGCTGCGCGCCGGGCGCAACGTGATCGCGCCCATGGCCGCTGCCGGCGACACGGTGACGGCGTTTCTCGGTGGAAGGGCGATGCGTATCCCGGTGCTCGCGCGGCTGCCCGCGCGCCAGACCTACCTGGGGAATGTGTGTGTGCGCACCGGGTGGACGTACCTGCTGGGAGCGCCGGACACCACCATCGCCGAGCTTCGGCGCCTGCTCACCGGGAGTACGGGCGTGGCGCTGCGGCGGGCCGCGGGTGCGCGCCGGGTGGAGGCGTCACCCCTTTCGCTCGAGCACGCCTACCGGCCGGAGATGCAGCGGGCCCACGCGGCGTGGCTCGACCGGACCCGCGGCAGCGCGACGCCAGACCAGTTGCGCGACGCGACGCAGCAGTCCCGGCGGCGCATCCTGCGGTTCCGCGGTCCCAACGGGTCGGCGCTGCACTACGCGACCTTCGATCTAGAGGTGATCGGCAAGCCGTCGGGAGCCGTGCCCGAGCTGAGCCTTTACTCCCGCCAGATCGTCTCGGATGGCGGGGCCGTACTGGCCAACCTGCCCGGTGCCCAGCGGATGGTCGGCACCACCGACTCCGACGGCGACGGCGTCGACGAGCTGGTGCTGGAGAACGGGCTGGTCACGTGGGACGGCCGCGAGTGGCGGTTCAGCCCCGCGCAGACGGACTGGGGCGTGGAGCGGGGGTGCCGCTGATCGGGCGCCACTGCTCCTCCGCGTCGTACGGGCTTCGGCGCCGTCCTGGAATCGGGCTTGCTCCAAACTTTTCGACGAAGTACGCTGGGCCGAGCTTCCAACACCCCGGCGCCCTGACCATCGGCCGCAGGGGATGCGGGACTGGGCCTGTTCTCAGCCGGCCGAAAGTGCAGCGCGCCGGCTCCGCACCCCTGACGGTCGTGTCGTTCGGCGGCTGCCCTCTGCCAGGTTGGCCATGGACTGGAAGCCTTACGATCCCACCTGGCTGGCGCACCTCGCGCGGACGTCGTGCCCTCAGGAGCCATGGCTCGCCGAGGCGTTGATGGCGTGCACGAGGGCGGCCGAGGAGAGCCGGGCGTACCTTCGGTTCGTGGACGCGACTGAGCCCAACCAGCCCGGCTCGGAATGGCGGTTCGAGCGCAACGTCGTTCTCCACCACCCCACGGAAGGGGATCTCGTCCTGGACGTGTTGCATGGCGGGCGGGTAGGTGGGGTCGAGTTCCTGAAGCGTTTGTAGCCTCCGCATCGAGCTTACTGGCCGCCCCCGAACGAAGCGCCGGGGGTGGCACCGCGCCCCGCTGAAGCCCACCACCTACAGTTGGTACTCCGTCTACCGCTTCGGATTATAGCCGCGTAGCGGCCCCACCATCGGCGGCCCCGGCGGCGAGGACTTCGACACCGTGCTGGACGACCTGCCGTATTCCACGTTCGTGCCGGGCCTGGTGCTGACCACCCACTGCGCCGACTACAACGGCGACGGCTACGGTCCCTGCTATGGCACCTCGATGGCGGCGCCGATCGTGTCGGCCATCGCCCTGCTGGTGAAGCAGCGCTACAGCGCCATGACCCCCGGCAACATCGAAGACCCACATGATCAACGACGCCGTGGTGGAGGCCTGGCCCTGCGTGCTGCGGCAGCCGTGCGGAACCCGCTCACCCGGCTACGGCGCGTACGGCTACGGCCGCGCCGGCGTAGCCAACATGTTCTGGAACTAGCGCGCCCCGCGGCTCGCCGGACCCACGAGCCCCGTGCGAACCCATCGCGCGGGGCTCGTTCGGCGGCTTGCTGCTCTCTTCCTCTGTGTCTCCGTGCCTCTGTGTGAGCCCGCCGTTCCCCAGCCGCCCGACCGAACCAAGTCCGCTCGCCCGTGGCGCTTGTCGGCCCCCGCCCGATCGCGTATCTTCCCGCACTTTCGCGGGGACGCTCCCCGGCCGCCCGACCCTTCCACAGCGCAGAACATCGTGGCCCATCGCCAGCTCTTCACCTCGGAGTCCGTCACCGAGGGGCATCCCGACAAGATCGCGGACCAGATCTCGGACGCCGTCCTCGACGCCATCCTCGAGAAGGACCCGAACGGCCGCGTGGCCTGCGAGACGCTGGTGACCACCGGCGTGGCCGTGGTCGCGGGCGAGATCACCACCGACACCTACGTCGACATCCCCGGCATCGTCCGCGGGACGCTGAAGTCCATCGGGTACACGGACGCCAACTACGGCATCGACGCGCACACCTGCGCGGTGATGACCACCATCGACCGCCAGTCGCCGGACATCGCGCAGGGCGTGGACACGGGTGGCGCGGGCGACCAGGGGATGATGTTCGGGTACGCGTCGGACGAGAACGACGCCCTGATGCCCACGCCCATCCTGCTCGCCCACCGCCTGGCCGAGCGCCTGGCCGAGGTGCGCAAGAACGGGAAGCTGCTCTGGCTGCGCCCGGACGGGAAGACGCAGGTGACGGTGGCGTACGAGGACGGCCGCCCGGCGCACATCGACACCATCGTGGTGAGCACGCAGCACGACAACGACGTGACCAACGAGGAGATCCACGCCGCGATCATCGAGCAGGTGATCACGCCCGTGCTCCCGGCCGACCTGTTCGACGCCGCCAAGTGCAAGTTCCACATCAACCCCACGGGCCGCTTCGTCATCGGCGGCCCGCACGGCGACGCGGGGCTCACCGGCCGCAAGATCATCGTGGACACGTACGGCGGGATGGGCCGCCACGGCGGCGGCGCCTTCAGCGGCAAGGACCCCACCAAGGTGGACCGCTCGGCCGCGTACGCCGCCCGCTGGGCCGCCAAGCACGTGGTGGCCGCCGGCCTGGCGCGCCGCTGCGAGATCCAGCTTGCCTACGCCATCGGCGTGGCGCAGCCCGTCTCGGTGCGCGTGGACACGTTCGGCACCTCGCAGGTGGACGAGGAGGCGATCGAGAAGGCGCTGCAGGAGGTGTTCGACTTCACGCCCAAGGCCATCATCGAGGCGCTCAACCTGCGCTCGGCCATCTACCGCCCCACCGCCGCGTACGGCCACTTCGGCCGCCCGTCTGTGCAGGGCGGCAACGGCACCCCGGTGACGTTCTTCCCCTGGGAGAAGACGGACCGGGTGGAGGATCTGCGCACGGCCGCCAAGGCGTAGTGAAAAGAAGTGCGTGAGTGCGTTAGTGCGTGAGTGCGTTCACAGCAGTAAAGCGCACTCACGCACTGACGCACTCACGCACTTCGTCAAACTACACGGGTGGACGACGCCGGCGGCCCCGCCGCCATCGTCCCCGGCGAGAGATATGATCAAGCTGAAGGTGCAGAGCCTGGGGCTGGACCAGGCCAACAAGTCGCCGGTGGTGCTGCTGCAGGAGGCCGAGGGGGAGCGGGTGCTTCCCATCTGGATCGGCCCGGCGGAGGCGAGCGCCATCGCAATGGAGCTGGCGGGGATGAAGTTCTCGCGGCCGCTCACCCACGACCTTTTCCCCTCGATCATCACCGGCCTGGGCGGGCGGGTGACGCGGGTGCTGATCACGCGCGTGCAGGACAACACCTACTTCGCCGAGCTGGTGATCCAGCGCGGCGACGAGGTGTTCACCGTGGACGCGCGCCCGTCGGACTCCATCGCCATCGCGCTGCGCACGCGCGCCGAGCTCTTCGCGGATGACGAGCTGCTGGACGGCTCCACCTCCATCGTGGTGCAGGGGGGCGACGCGCCCGACGGCGACGTGCCGGACCCCATGACGCCGCCCGAGCCCGGCCTTCCGCCCGACGAGCTGAAGGAGTACCTGCGCAAGCTGAACCCCGAAGACCTGGGACGCTTCAACCCGTGACCGACCGCATCCGCGAGGCGGCGCGCCGCAAGGCCGGCCGCCTCGCTCTCGTTTTCGCGCTCGCCGCGCTCTCCTCCCCCGCCGCCGCGCAGACGCTGGCGGGGCGCGTGACGCGCGCCGGCACCCCCGCGCCCGGGCTGGAGGTGGAGCTTCACCGCGTCACCCGCAACACGCGCGGGCCGGTGGCCAAGGTAGCCTCCGGCCCCGGGGGCACCTTTTCCATCCCGCTCCCCGCGGTGCAGGACACGGCGGGGTTCACCGTCTTCTTCGCGACGGCGATCGCGGACGGGGTGCGCTACTTCGGCCCCGTGGTGCACGGCGGGGCGGGGGACACCAACTACCGCATCGAGGTGTTCGACACCACCACCTCGCGCGCCACCGCGGACTCGGTGCGCGTCACGCGGCGCGACGTGGTGATGATTCCCGGCAGCGAGGGCGGGTGGGAGGTGGCGGAGCTGGTGCGCGTGGACAACCGCGCCCGCCGCACCCTGGTCCCCGACGCCACGCGCCCCCTCTTCGGCATCGCCATCCCCAAGGGGAGCACGGCGTTCGAGGCGGGCGACGGCGGGGGAGAAGGGGCGGAGGTGCCGCAGGCGGGCGCGCGGCAGAACCCGGGCGAGATCGTGCGCGTGGGCGACCGCGTGTGGGTGGCCGCGCCGCTGGTGCCCGGCGCCCGCGACTTCATCTTCCGCTACCGCCTCCCCGCCACTCCGCGCCAGGCCACGCTCCCGGTGGAGCACGCCACCGACTCCGTGAACCTGTACGTGCGGCAGCCCGCCCCGGCCATCGAGGTGGCGGGGCTCGGCTCGTCGCGTCCCTTCGCGGTGGAGGGGGAGCAGTTCCTCCTCTTCACGGGCGCCGGGATGCGCGCGGGGAGCAAGGTGGGGCTGGACTGGCGCGGGCCCACGCCCTCGCCGGTGGACCCGCGCTGGGCGGCGCTCGGCCTGACGGCGCTCGTGCTGGCCGCGGGCGCGTGGCTGGCGGTGCGCCGGGGCCGCGAGGCGGGCGCGCGGGGCGGGTAGGGCGGTGGCGCTCGTCAGCACGGGGGCGCTGGTCCTCCAGACCTTCCCGTACAGCGAGACGAGCAAGGTGCTCCGCCTGTACACGCGCGAGCACGGCCTGCGCTCCGTGATCGCCAAGGGCGCGCTGCGCCCCAAGAGCCGCTTCGGCGGCCTGCTTGAGCCCTTTACGGAGGGCACGGCGACCTTTTACATGCGCGAGGGCCGCGACCTCCACACCCTCTCCGGGTGGGACCTGGTCCGCGCCCGCCAGGCGCTCGGCCGCTCGCTGAGCGCCTTCGCGGGCGCCTCGCTGCTGGGCGAGGTGGTGCTCCGCGCCTCCACCGAAGAAGCCCACCCCGAGATCTACGCCGCCCTCGCCGACGCCTGGGACGGCATCGCCGTCGCCCCCACGCCCACCGAGGCCGAGCGCGCGGTGCTCGCCGGCGCCTGGAAGCTGGTATCGCTCCTCGGCTTCGAGCCGCAGACCGACGCCTGCGTCGCCTGCGGCCGTCCCGTGGCGCCGGACGATCCCGTTCGCTTCGACAGCATGGCCGGCGGCGTCGCCTGCACCCGCTGCCGCCCCGTGGGCCGCGTCCTGGACCCCGCCACCCGCGCCGACGTCGCCCGCATGTCGCGAGGCCACGTCCCTGAGGCGCTCGACCGCCCAGGCGCGCACCGAGCCCTCCTGCGCGCCTTCCTGGACGCGCAGCTCGCGCACGACCGGCCTTTTCGCTCGCTGGAGCTGTTCCTGGAGCACGCCCCTAAAGACTGACCTCACACAGAGACACAGAGGCACAGAGACGACTTCATCTCTGTGCCTCTGTGTCTCTTTTGGGCCCGAATCAGCTCTGGCGCAAAAAGGAAGCCTTTTGCGCCGCCGCCGCGAGGGGATAAATCCCCCCGCAGGAACGACGGGCGATCTCTGTGCCTCTGTGTCTCTGTGTGAGATTAAAGCGCCGCGATCTCCGCCCGAACCCGCTCCATCATGCGCAGCTTCTCGGGGCGGTGCATGAAGGCGCTGTCGAAGCCCATCAGCGACAGGTCCACGAGCTCGTCCCAGGTGAAGCCCAGGTACTGGTGCGCGCGCCAGTACTCCTCGGTCACCGTGGTGGCGCTCATCAGCCGGTTGTCGGTGTTGAGGCTCAGGATGATGCCCGCGTCGTAGTACATGCGCAGCGGGTGCTCCTCGAAGGAAGCCACGGCGCGCGTCTGCACGTTGGAGGTGAGGCAGATCTCGATGGGGACGCGGAAGTCGTTCACGTAGCGCATCAGGTCCGCATCTTCGTACAGGCGGGTGCCGTGGCCGATGCGGTGCGCGTTGCAGTAGTGCAGCGCCTGGTGGATGCTCTCCGCGCCGTACGCTTCGCCGGCGTGGATGGTGGCCGCCATGTTCTTGTTGATGACGGTGTAGAAGGCGTCCTTGTGCTTCTTGGCCGGGTAGTTGTACTCCGCGCCCGCCAGGTCGAACGCCACCACGCCGCGGTCCTTGTACGCCACCGTGAGGTCGGCCAGGTCGCGCGACGTCTCGGGCTCCATGTTGCGGATCCCGCAGATGATGATGGCCGTCTCGATGCCGAACTCCTGCTCCGCCCGGCGCAGCCCGCGCAGCGGCGCGTCCACGGCCTCGGTGAGGGGGAGCCCCTCCTGGGTGTTGAGGATGGGCGAGTAGCGGATCTCGGCGTAGCGCACGTTCTCCTTCGCCAGGTCCTCCGCGAGCTCGTACGCGATCCGCTCCAGCGCGTCGCCCGTCTGCATCACCGACAGGGTGATTGCGAAGCGCTCCAGGTACTCCACCAGGTTGCGCGCGTCCTGCACGTGCATGTAGTCGCGCAGGGCGTCGGGGTCGTGCGCGGGCATCTTCTTCCCGTACTCCGCCGCCAGCTCCAGCATCGTCTCGGGGCGCAGCGATCCGTCAAGGTGCACGTGCAGCTCCGCCTTGGGCAGGCGGTGCAGCAGCTCTCTCGTCACTTCCATGGTCCTCGCCAGGTGCGGGTTGCAAGGAGGGGCGGGCACCGGATGCACGAACGGGTGGCCACGTCGCCGTGCACCACCCGTCGCGGGTCTGCCGCCCCGTGGGGTATTCTACAGCCAGGGCCGGGCCTGCGCCACCTGCCCGGGCGTGAGCTGGATCTTGGCCCGCCGCGCCCGCGTGAGGGTGTGGTTCTCGAACAGCTTCACCAGCAGCACCCCCGCCACGAACCCGCCCACGTGCGCCCACACGGCCACGCCCCCCGCCTCGCTCCCGAAGTCGATGGTGGCCATGGCCACCTGCAGCAGGAACCAGTACGCCAGGAAGAACATGGCGCGGATGTGGAAGAGGAAGATGGGTGGAAACCACGTCCTCACCCGCGCGTGCGGATAGAGGACGATGTACGCCCCCATCACCCCGCTGATGGCGCCGCTGGCCCCCACCACCGGCACCGCGTCGCCCAGGTTGAACCAGATGTGCGCCGCCGTCGCCACCACGCCGCAGAGCAGGTAGAACGCCAGGAAGCGCAGGTGCCCCATCGAGTCTTCGATGTTGTTCCCGAACACCCACAGGAACAGCATGTTGCCGATGATGTGCTCCCAGCTCCCGTGCATGAACATGGAGGTGAGGATCGCCCCGTTCCCCAGCCCCTCCACGGGGCACACGCCCGTGATCTCGCACGGGATGGCCCCGAAGTGGACGGCGGACGCGTTAAGCGCGTGCTCCGTTCCCGCGCCCTGCAACTGGAACCACGCGTACACGTTCACCAGGATCAGCCCCAGCGTCATCACCGGGCGCAGCTCCGTCGGGTTTTCGTCGCTGATGGGTAGCACTTCCGGCTCCGGTTGAAGGGCTCACACAGAGACACAGAGTCACAGAGGAAGAGAACCGAACACGTTGTGGCGGGTCGCCTACGCGGTGGATACGAGCTTCAGTCCCAGTATCCCGGCGACGATGAGGGCGATGCACACCAGGCGCATGGCGGTGGCGGGCTCGCTGAAGAGGACGATGCCCAGGATCGCCGTTCCGACCGTGCCGATACCCGTCCAGACCGCATAGGCGGTGCCCAGCGGGAGGGTGCGCAGCGCGACGCTCAGGAGCGCCATGCTGGCGATCAGTGCCGTGGCCGTTCCGATGGAGGGCCAGAGGCGGGTGAATCCGTTGGTGTACTTGAGGCCGACCGCCCATCCCACCTCGAGCAGGCCAGCGAGCAGCAAGATGATCCAGGCCATGACGTGCGTCCGGTCAGGGCGCGGCGGAGCGGATCGCCGCGTCGAGATCCGCCCACAGGTCTTCGGCGTCCTCGATGCCGACGCTGAGGCGCAGGAGCGAGGGAGGGAGGTGCGCCTGCCCCGGGATCGCGGCGCGCCGTTCCATCGTCGATTCCACGCTCCCCAGGCTGGTGGCGTGCTGGATGAGCCTCACGCGCCCGCAGACCGCATCCGCCGCATCGGCGCCGCCGGCCACGTCGAACGAGATGATGGTGCCGAAGCCGCGCAGCACGCGCAGGGCGGTGGCGTGCGTGGGATGCGATGGCAGGCCCGGGTACCGGACGCGGCTGACCGCCGGATGCGCCTCCAGGCGCCGCGCGAGGAGCGCGGCCGTCTCCTGCGCGCGCTCCAGGCGGATGGCGAGCGTGCGCACGCCGCGGACGGCGAGATACGCTTCGAGCGTGCCCGGCGTGGCGCCGTTCAGCTCGCGCGAGTGCTTGAGGGCGTGCCAGAGCGCATCGTCCCGCGTCGTCGCGACGCCGGCCAGCAGGTCGGAGTGGCCGCCGATGAACTTGGTGGCCGACTGCAGCGACACCGTGGCGCCGAACGCGAGCGGCTGCTGGTTGAGCGGCGTGGCGAAGGTGTTGTCCACCGCCACGATCGCGCCCGGCTTGCGCGGCGCGGCGCAGATCGCCTCCAGGTCCGCCACCGCGAGCAGCGGGTTCGAGGGCGACTCCAGCCAGACCAGGTCCGCGCCGGCACACGCGCGGATCCACCCGGCCGTGTCGTCCACCGCCACCCGCTGCACCGTCCAGCGCCCCTTCTCCGCGCCCGCCGCCACGAGGCCCGCCACGCCCTGGTAGCAGTCGTCGGGCAGCACCACGAGGGAGCCGGCCCGGAGCTGGTCGAACACGGCGGAAATGGCCGCCATGCCGGAGGAGAAGGCGACGGCCTTCCCGGCTTCCAGCCCGCCGACGACTTCCTCCAGCGCGTCCCAGGTGGGGGTGCCGTCGTCGCGCGAGTACGCGCGCCCGCTGCCCAGGATGAAGTTGGACGCGGGGACCAGCGGTACGTTCAGCGGAGCGCCGGGCTCCGTGGGCCGTCCCGCCGAGACGAGCCACGAGGCGGGCTTGAGCTCAGGTGCGTGCTTGTCCATGCTTGATATTCCTCCAGACAAGAGGAGCCATGGTGCGGGACACTCCGGGCGGACCCGTCGTCCGGCAGACCGGCGGGTAGCAAAAAGCCCCACGCCATGACTCGCCTGCGAGCCTGGTGTGGGGCCGTCCCCACGTGCGTGCTGGAGAAACGGGGCCGTCCCCGCTCTGGATGTCGCTCCCAACTTACAAAAGGGTGGGCATTTGCGTCAACCGGCGCTTTGCGGTGCCCGTCGAACGGGCTCCCACCCGGCTCGGAATGGAAAGTCCGGCGGCACCAGTCGCCAGGTGTCCCCCTGGCTCACGCGCCTGAACCACCGGCCGCCGTAGACCGCGCCTGGTCCGTAGCGCGGATCCGCCGGCACCTCCTCCCACGCCCCCGACGCGAGCTGCTCCGCCACGAACGTTTCGAACCGGCGGTACTCGCCGGGACTGGCGAAATCGCGGATCGAGCCCGGCTCCGCATCGCTCATCGACCCCCACGGACAGCCGTGCTCATCTCGCAAGCGTGGTCGCATCGACGCGCTCACCCGTCACCTCCAGCACCAGGCGCCCTTGCACGTGCCACCGCTGCTCGAACGTGACGGCGCCATCCGGCGTGCGGGTGAACGTGCCGAATCGCACGGTGCGGTCGCCGTTGCGGTACGCCGCGAAGAGGGCATTCACGGCGTCGCGCACCGATGGGCTCCCCGGAAAGCACCGGGGCAGCGCGAAGTAGTTGTAGTCCGCCCGCCAACGCCGTACGCCGCTGTCCAGGACGAGCGGCGCGCTGTCGGTACCGATGCTCGCCGTGCCGCAGCCCGCGGTGGGCGCTTCCCGGCGGGTCCCGGTGAGCTCCTCGAGCGTACCCGCGGTCTGCATGTACAGGCTTGTCCGCTCGGCCTTCCGGGGTCGAAGCGCCGTGAGATCCGGCGTGGGCGGAGCCGGACGGCACAACGGGGAGCCCGCCGCGTCCGTACGGAAGTACGCGGCCAGCGTGTCGGCGCCGGTGACCACCCTGACGCGGTAGGTGCCGGCGACCGGGTGTGGGTCGTACGCCGCCACGCAGGGCTCCAGCGTCTCGTGCGCCTCTTCGAGCGTCAGGGTCGCCGGAAAGCGGCGCGCCTGCCGCGGGTGGGCCGCCACCCAGCGGGCCAGGGGGCGATAGGCGGCTACCGGATCGCGCTGCACCTCCTCGTAACCGGGAAGTGCGCGGGTGAGCTGGAACGCTTCCGCCGGGGTGAGCATCGGGCCCACGCTGTCGGGGGCGTCGCGGAGGTACCCGCCCGGGTAGGCGTCATGCCCTGGCTCCACGTCGAAGGTCGGCACGCCGCCGATCCACCCCGAGCGTGGCCGCAGGTTCGCGTCGACCATCACCTGAGCCCCCGGCCGCATCCAGCGCGCGGAGGATCGCCACCTCCACCGGTCGCGGCACTCGGCGCCGTACGGAACCAGGATGCCCTCGGTGTTCCCGGCGGCCCGCGCCCCCTCCAGCTCCTCCGGGACGTCGCCGCCCACCGCGTCCAGGCGGAAGCGCTGGCCGTGGACGGTCGCGGGGTCGCTCGGCGCCGCGTTGGGATCGGCCGTGTACCGGATCGCGCCCGGGCCCGTGCGGACGGTATCCGCGTGCGCAGTCGCCAAGACGAACAGCGGCGCGCGGACGCCGTACATCCGGCGGGTGCTGCACGCGGTTGCCTCGCGCTCCCCGCCCAGTGTGGACGCGAGCACCGCGGCGGCGATCAGCCATGTCTTCATCGCTCTCCCCGGAAAAAGGCCCCTTTATGATAGCACCCTCTGTTCGCTTCTGGGACGCCCGTATCCCACCGCTGGACACGGCGGGCGACGGCTCGCGGAGCAACTGATTGTGCCGCAACGGGTTGATCGCCGGCCGACACGGCGTGGCCGTTGCCCATGAGGACGGGTGCCACACCTCTCGATTCCTCCCTGCGACCGCTCCCATGCCACTGAACCGAACGCCGGCGCTCACCTGGGGCGCCGACCTGATCCGCGACCTGATGTACGGCCTGCGGCAGCACCTGCGGCGGCCCGGGTTCGCCGCCGTCGCGATCCTCACGCTGGGGCTGGGCGTAGGGGCGACGACGGCCATCTTCAGCGTGGTGAACGGCGTGCTGCTGAAGCCGCTCCCCTTCGCCGAGCCCGGGCGGCTGGTGGGCGTGCATCACCAGGGGTACGGGCAGGGGCCGGGAACGTTCTTCACCTACCGCGACCACAACCGCACCTTTGCGGCGCTGGGCGCGTGGGAGGCGAACGAGGTATCGGTGACCGGCGGCGCCGAGCCGGAGCGCGTGGAGGCGCTGGTCGTTACCGCGGGCACGCTTCCGCTGCTTGGGGTGAAGCCGGCGCTGGGCCGCGCGTTTACCCGTGAGGACGACGCGCCCGGCAGCCCGTTGCGCGTGGTGCTCACGCACGGCTACTGGCAGCGCGCGCTCGGCGGCGACCCGGGCGTGGTGGGCCGTACCGTCCGCATCGACGGGGGCGTGGCGGAGGTGATCGGGGTGCTGCCGGAGAGCTTCCGCTTCCTGCGCAGGCATCCATCCGTCGTGCTGCCCATACGGCTCGACCCGGCGGACGCGTCCACCTTCGACTTCGCTGCAATCGCCCGGCTGAAGCCCGGCGTCACGCTGGCGCAGGCGAACGCCGACGTGGCGCGCATGATCCCGCTCCTCCCCGCGCAGTACCGCCCGCTCAGCCTGCGGCCGGACGTGCGCCCGCTGGTGCGCGACGTGGTCGGCGAGGTGGACCGGCCGCTGTGGATCCTGCTGGGGACCGTGGGCATCGTCTTCCTCATCGCCTGCGCCAACGTCGCCAACCTGTGCCTGGTGCAGGCGGAGCGGCGGCAGCAGGAGCTCGCGGTGCGCGCCGCGCTGGGTGCCGGCCGCGGGTGCGTCGCGCGCCAACTGATCTCGGAAAGCCTGGTGCTGGGGGTGGGTGGCGGCCTGGTGGGCCTGCTGCTGGCGCACGCGGGCACCCGCCTCCTGCGCTGGATGGCCCCCGCCGAGCTGCCGCGGGTGGAGGAGATCGGCATCGATCCCACCGTGCTGCTCTTCACCCTGGGCGTCTCGCTGACGGCGGGGTTCTGCTGCGGGCTCGTCCCCGTGCTGCGGCTGGGCAGGGAAGACGGCAGCCGCCTGCGCGAAGGCGGACGGGCCGCGACGGACGGGCCCGGCCGGCACCGCCTGCGCAGCCGGCTGGTGGTGGCCGAGGTGGCGCTTACCATGATGCTGCTGATCGCGTCGGGCCTGATGATCCGGACCTTTTTGGCCATGCGCCAGGTGGAGCCCGGCTTCGCGTCGCCGCGCGAGGTGCAGGCCTTCCAGGTGCCGCTCCCCTTCGATGCCGCGGACTCGGCGGCGGTCGCGCGCACCTTCCAGCAGATCGCGCAGCGTGCGGCGGCGGTGCCGGGCGTGTCGTCGGTCGGCTTCGCGTCCTCCATCACCATGGACGGCGAGGACAACACCAACCCGGTGTACGTGGAGGGAGTGACGACGAACGAGGGGGAGCTGCCCCCGTTCCGCCGCTTCAAGGCCGTCGGCCCCGGCTACCACGAGACGATGGGCAATCCGGTCGTCGCCGGCCGCGCCATCTCCTGGGACGACATCTACGGGGGACGGCAGGTGGTGGTGGTCTCGGCCAGCCTGGCCCGCGCGTACTGGGGCGACGCGGCGCGCGCCGTCGGCAAGCGGGTGCGCAACGACCCCGCGGGGCCGTGGCAGGAGATCGTGGGCGTGGTGGGCGACGAGCGCGACGACGGCGTGGACCGGCCAGTGACCGCCATCGTCTACTGGCCGCTGATGCACGCGAGCTACGGCACCAGCGAGATGACCTTCGTGGTGCGCTCGCCCCGCGCCGGCACGCCCGCCCTGGTGCAGGAGCTCCGGCAGGCGGTGCGTGCCGTGAACCCCGCGCTCCCCCTGGCGCGCGTGGAGACGCTGGAGCAGATCCGCGCGAGCTCCATGGCGCGCACCTCGTTCATGATGGTCATGCTGGGCATCGCCGCCGCGGTCGCGCTGGTGCTGGGCGTGGTGGGCATCTACGCGGTGATCGCGTACATCGCCGCGCAGCGGACGCGCGAGGTGGGCACCCGCATCGCGCTGGGAGCCAGCGGCGGCGACGTGCGGCGGCTCTTCCTGCGGCAGGGCGTCACCATGACGCTGGCGGGCGTCGGCCTCGGCACCCTGGGCGCGCTGGGCCTCACGCGCATCATCTCCGCGCACCTCTTCGGCGTGGGCGCGATGGACCCGCTCACGTACGCCGCCGTCGGGATCGGCCTCACGTCCGTCGCCCTGCTCGCCTCCTACCTCCCCGCCCGCCGCGCCGCGCGCGTCGATCCCATCGTGACCCTCCGCGCGGGTTGATCACACAGAGGCACAGAGGCACAGAGACGAACCAATCTCTGTGCCTCTGTGCCTCTGTGTGAGCCCAGCTTTTAGAGGAGGATGCCCACCACGCAAGCCGTCATGAAGTTGGCCAGCGTCCCCGCGATCATCGCCCGCAGGCCCAGCCGGCTCAGGTCGCCGCGGCGCTCGGGCGCCATGCCGCCGATGCCGCCGATCTGGATGGCGATGCTGCTGAAGTTGGCGAAGCCGCACAGCGCGTAGGTGGCGATCACCACCGAGCGTGGGTCGAGCTGCACGCCCTCCTGCAGCATGGAGCCCAGGTGCAGGTAGGCCACGAACTCGTTGAGCGCCGTCTTTTCGCCGATCAGCGTGCCCACGGCCCACGCGTCCTGCCAGGGCACACCCATCAGCCACGCCATCGGCGCGCCGATCCACCCGAGGACGCGCTGGATGCTGAACCCTTCCACGCCCACCAGCCCGAAGCCCCACCCCAGCAGCCCGTTGATCAGCGCGAGCAGCGCGATGAAGGCCAGCAGCATGGCGCCCACGTTGAGCGCCAGCGCGAGCCCCTCGCTGGCCCCGCGCGCGGCCGCGTCGATGGGGTTGGCGTCCACCTTCTCCAGCTTGATCCCCAGCTTGCCGCGCGTGACGGGCTCCTCCGTCTCGGGGTACATCAGCTTGGAGATGGCGATGCACGCCGGCGCGGACATCACCGACGCCGAGATCAGGTGCCCCGCGATGTCCGGGAAGTACGACACCAGGATCCCCACGTACGCCGCCAGCACGCCGCCCGCCACCGTCCCGAAGCCGCCCACCATCACGCAGTGGAGCTCGCTCTTGGTCATCGTGCCGATGAACGGCTTCACCAGCAGCGGCGCCTCCGTCTGCCCCAGGAAGATGTTGCCGGCCGTGCTGAGGCTCTCCGCGCCCGAGATCCTCATCGTCTTCATCATCACCCACCCGAACGCCTTCACGATCCCCTCCATGATGCCCAGGTGGTACAGCAGGGTCATCAGGCTGGAGAAGAAGATGATGGTGGGGAGGACGTTGAACGCGAAGTAGGCGCCGGCGCCCGCCCACGTCCCCGTTTCCGCCACCGGCGCCATCGGGCCGCCCGCCGGGCCCACGGGGATGTTGTTGAGCACCAGGTTGCCGAAGAGGAATTTGGCTCCCTCCACGGTGTACCCCATCAGGGCGTTGAACACGTCGTTGGCGCCCTCGAAGAACTCTCGGCCTATCTGGGTCTTGAGGATGAGGACCGCGAAGATGAACTGCAGCCCGATCCCCCACGCGACGGTGCGCCAATCCACCCGGCGCCGGTTGACGCTCAGCAGGAGCGCGATCCCCGTGAACACCACCAGGCCCAGGAGGCTCACCGCCCGCTGGATGGGGGTGCCGCCGGCCGCATCGGTGCGCGCCTGCTGCGCCCGCTGCTGCGCGGTGGGGCCGGCCGGTGCGGCGGCGGGCTCGTTGCCGCGCTGCGTGGGCGTCACCGGGTCCCGCGCGATCCCGCTCTCGGGCGTCTGCGCCTCGCGCACGATCTCGCTCGTCCCGTTGCCGGCGGTGGGAGCGGCGCGCGTGGTGTCCTGGGCGGAGGCGTACCACCCCGCGCCGAAGAGCAGCGCTGCGGTGAGCCAGAGCGGCAGCAGCCACTTCAGGCTTTTCTTCTTGTTACGGGCGGGCATCTGGCCGTGGGGGAGGGGTAATCGACCGTAAAGATGGATAGGCCCACATTCTACCGAACGGCGCCGGTTCTCGCCACCGTTTGTAACGGCGGGCTCACACAGAGGCACAGAGACACAGAGAGCACGTCAGCGGCGCGGGGCCAGCTCCGCCGCCGCGCGCTCCGCCAGCGCGGGCGGCACGATCTCCCAGTTCTTCCGGAACACCTGCTCCGGCGAGATCGCCCCGCGCCGCTCGATCTCCGCGATCAGCAGCTCGCGGATCCCTTCGCCGCGGTCGTACACCACCGGCGCGCCGATCAGCATGGAGAACCCGCCGCTCCCGCTCGCGCGGTAGTTGTTGAGGGCCAGGGTGAAGCTGTCCGCGGGCGCCACGTCGCGGCCGTCGCGCTGGAGGCGCACCACGCGCTGGCCCACGGGCCTGGTGAGGTCCAGGGCGTAGTCCACGCCGCTCACCACGTCGAAGTTGTAGCCGGGCACCGCGGGGTTCACCAGCCGGTCGCAGGCGCCGGCGGGGCAGGGGAGGAAGTACTCCGCGCTTTTTTCGATGTACGCCCGCAACTGCGCGCCGGACACGCGCACGGCCCGCAGCGTGTTGTCGTACACGTACAGCCCCGCCACGTCCGCCACGGTGATGGGCCCCGCCGGGATGCGCGCGTCCAGCGTGAAGGCCGCGGCCGCGGAGAGCTCGGCGCCGGACGCGGCGCGCTGCACCTCGTTGATCAGGTCCAGGATGGGCGTGTCCCGCGTGCGCGCCAGCGCGGACGACCACTCCGTGCTGGAGGTGCCGATGCGGCGCGCCACGTACTCCCGCGTGCGCCGGTGCGCCCCCGCGAGCGCCGCCTCGAACGCGGGCGAGGTGGCATCCCTCGCCGGGCGCAGGATGCGGCCCTGCTTCCCCGTCACGCGCCACCCGTCGGCGCCGCGCGCCAGGTCCAGCTCGGCCACGGCGAGCGAGGTGCCCCAGTTCTTCGCCTGCATCACCAGCGCGCCGCCGATGGTGGTGTCCGCCACTTCGCGGTGCGTGTGCCCCATCAGGATCACGTCGATCCCGGGGATATCGCGCGCCATCGCCGCCGCCGCGTTCTCGGTGGGGACGCCCGTGGCCGCGGTGTCGTAGCTGGACCCTTCCAGCCCGCTGTGCGCCGCCACGATCACCAGGTCGGCACCCTGGCGCCGCATCTCGGCCACCACGGGACGCATGGAGGCCACGATGTTGCGGAAGTCCAGCCGCCCGCGCACGTTCTCGCGGTCCCAGATGGCTACGCCCGGCGGGGTCGCCGAGGTGATCCCCACGCGCACGGGCGCGCCGCCCACCGTGCGCTCCACGATGGTGAACGGCCGGTACGCGTGCTGCGCGGTTCCCGCGCGAAAGGTGTTGGCCGAGAGCCAGGGGAAGCGCGACTGGCGCGCGACCGTGTCCAGGTGCGCGATCCCGTAGTTGAACTCGTGGTTGCCGATGGCGGACGCGTCGTAGCGCAGCAGGTTCATCGCCGCGGCCACGGGGTGCGTCTCGCCCGGCGCGAGGCGCGAGTGCACGAAGTCGAGCGGGTTGCCCTGCAGCAGGTCGCCCGACTCCACCAGCACGGTGCGCCCCGGGTTTGCGGCGCGCACGCTGTCGATCTGCGGCACCAGGCGCGCGAGGCCATGGTCGGTGGCGCGGCCGGTGTAGTAGTCGTAGGGAAGGAGCCAGCCGTGCGTGTCGGTGGTCCCCATCACCACCAGCCGCCCGGCCGCGGGGGCGCCCGCCGGGACCGTGGCGCACCCGCTGGTGAGGGCGAGTGCGGCCGCGAAGAGCACTGTACGTGTCATCGAGAGAAATACTCCTCCGTGTCTCTGTGCCTCTGTGTGAGCCCCGCAGTACCCGCCAGCGGCGCGAACGCTCCGCGTCTTTGCGACCGGCGCCGGGGCGGCTACCTTACGCCAGCCACACGCGGCACCACCCGTTCGCCCGAGCGATGACCCGAGCCTTCATTCTCCTGACCCTCGTCGCCCTGGCGCGCCCGCTGGCCGCGCAGGTGACGCCGCCCGACACGGCGCGCCGCCCCGTGGCCGCGCCCGCGGACACCGCGCGGGCGGACACGGCGCAGCCGCGCTACCGCGTGTCGCCGCGCGGCGCGTTCCTGCGCTCGCTGGTGCTCCCCGGCTGGGGGCAGTCCGAGATCGGCGCCCCGGAGCGCGGGGTGATCTACTTCGCGCTGGAGGCGGGGAGCCTGTGGATGGTGCTCAAGTCGCAGCACAAGCTCAACGAGGCGTACGACCGCGAAGACATCCTGCGCCGCACCGGCCAGCTCGCCGAAGACGGCACCACCGGCCTGGTCCGCGCCCGCCGCGCCCAGCGCGAGGACTGGATCGCCCTCTCCGTGTTCTGGCTCTTCTTCGCCGGCGCGGACGCCTTCGTGGGCGCGCACCTCCGCGACTTCGACGCGCAGGTGGGCACCGCGCCGGGTCCGCAGGGCGGGGTGCAGGTGGGCGGGAGCATCCCCGTGGGGCCGCGCCGGTGAGCCTCGCCCCCATCGGCGTGTTCGACTCGGGGATCGGCGGGCTGAGCGTGGCCCGCGAGATCCGCCGCGCCCTCCCCGCCGAGAACCTCCTCTACTTCGCGGACACGGCGTACATCCCCTACGGCGACCGCACCACGGAGTGGGTGAGGAACCGCTCCCTTACCGTGGGGCGCTACCTGCAGGAGCGCGGCGCCAAGGCGCTGGTCGTGGCCTGCAACACCGCCTCGGGCGCGGCGCTGGAGTCGCTCCGCGAGCACCTGGACGTGCCCGTCATCGGCCTGGAGCCGGCCGTGAAGCCCGCCGTGCGCGACTCCCCCTCGGGCCGCGTGGGGGTGATGGCCACCGTCGGCACGCTGAACTCGGACCGCTACGCGCGCCTGATCACGGCCCACGGCGGCACCGCCACCGTCGTCCCGCAGCCCTGCCCCGGCCTGGCGGACGCGGTGGAGGACGGCATCCTCTCCGGGGACGAGCTCGACCGGCGCCTGGCGCCCTTCATCGAGCCGCTGCGCGAGGCACGGGTGGACACGGTGGTGCTGGGATGCACCCACTACGTCTTCATCCGCGACGCCATCGCGCGCGCCCTGGGCCCCGACGTGCGCCTGATCGACAGCGGCGGCGCCATCGCCCGCCAGACGGAGCGCATCCTCCGCGAGCGCGGCGAGCTGGCGGGGGAGGGCACCGGCTCGCTGCGCGTTCTCACCACGGGCTCAGCCGGTGAAGTCGCTGAAGTCGCGGCCCGCATCGCGGGGGAGCCCCTGCCCGTGGAGCACGTCGAAACGGATTGACCTCACACAGAGGCACGGAGGCACGGAGACGAATTCATCTCTGTGCCTCTGTGCCTCTGTGTGAGCCCATTGGCCAGCTCCGCAGCTCCGGCGGTCCCCCGTCGAGCGGCAGAACGACGTAGGTGTAGCTGCGGATCCAGTCGCCCGAGTTGACGTAGAAGCGGCCGGGGAGCACCTCCGCCACCACAGGCACGTGCGCGTGGCCCGCGACGACCAGCTCCACGCGGGGCAGGGCGGCGAGCTGCTCCTCCGCCCAGCCCTGGATGAAGGCCGCGCGGCCCTTGCTGTGCAGGTCGCCCGTGTCCGCCTTGTGCTCGGTGCTGGAGGCGAGGCCGGCGATGCGGCGCCCCGTGTCCGGGTGAAGGCGGCGGAAGGCGGCGATGGAAGCGGGGTGGCGGATGACGCGGCGCAGCGCGCGGTACTTGTAGTCGCCCTTGCCCACGCCGTCGCCGTGGGCCACCAGCGCGTGCCGGCCGCCGAGCTCCACCTCCACGGGGCCGTCCAGCAGCGTCACGCCCACCTCGTCGCGCAGGAACGAGCCGGCCCAGGCGTCGTGGTTGCCGCCCACGAACGACACGGGGACGCCGGCCTCCACCACGTCGGCCAGCTTGGCCACCACGCGGAAGTGCTCGCGCAGGATCACGGAGCGGTACTCGAACCAGAAGTCGAACAGGTCGCCGTTGATGAGCAGCGACCCGGCGTGCTCCGCCGCATGGTCCAGGAAGCGGCGGAAGGCGCGCTCCGTCTCCGCGGGGACGGCGCCCAGGTGGATGTCGGATACGATGTAGGCAGGCTTCTCCATAGGCGCGCCAAGCTACCGGGCGGGCGGGGCGCCCACAAGCGTTTGACACCGCGCCGCGCCGCCGGGTAGAATGGCGCCGGTCCCGGCACGCCCACCCCAACCACGCACCCGATGACGGCCGCCGCGCCCTCCTGCACCGTCGAGTTCCGCGTGCGCTACGCGGAAACCGACCAGATGGGGATCGTGTACCACGCCAACTACCTGCCGTGGTGCGAGATCGGCCGCACGGAGCTGATCCGCCGCCTGTGGAAGCCGTACGCGCAGGTGGAGCGGGAAGATGGCGTGCTCCTCGCGGTCACCGACGTGTCGCTGCGCTACCACGCGTCGGCGCGCTACGACGAGCGGGTGCGGGTGACGACCACGCTGGAGAGCGTCCGCTCGCGCGCCGTGGCCTTCACCTACCTCGTGGAGCGGATCAACGACGACGGCGGCACGGACCGCCTGGTCTCCGCGCGCACGGGCCTCACGGCCATCGACCGGCAGGGAGCGCTCCGCACCCTGCCGCCGGCCCTGCTGGCCGCATTCCGCAACCCCGCACCGCTCCAGGAGTTGGGATGAACCGCCCGTCCATCGCCGCCGCCCTGCTCCTGGCCGCTGCCTGCGCGCCCGCCGCCCCGTCGTCCGGCGCCCCCGCACCCGTCTCCGCGCCCGCGCGTGCGGAGGCCGGCGACCCGGCCCTCGCCGCGCGCCTCCTGCGCCTGGAGGACCGCCGCGAGTACGACGCGGCCGCCCTGGAGTCCGCCGCCGCCTCCGCGCGCCCGTCCGACCGCCGCCGGGCCGCGCTCGCCGCCGGCCGCATCCACGATCGCCGCGCGGTGCCGCTCCTCGGCCGCCTCCTCGCCGACCCGGACACCTCCGTCGCCGCGAGCGCCGCGTTCGCGCTGGGGCTGGTGGGCGACAGCACGGCGGTGCCGCTGCTGGTGCCGGTGGTGAGCGTGGACCGCATCGCCACGGCTCCCACGGTGGTGGGCGAGGCGGCGCTGGCGCTGGGCAAGCTGCGCGGCACGCAGGCGCGCGCGGCGGTGGAGGGCTTCCTGCGCACGGCGCCGCGCACCGGTCCGGGCGTGCGCGAATCGGTGGGCCTGGCGCTCCTTTCCGTGTACCGCTTCCCGCGCCCCGCGGACCCGGCGCCCATCCTCCCCTGGCTGGAGTCGCCGGACACGGCGGTGCGCTGGCGCGCCGCGTACGCGCTCACCCGCCGCCCGGACCCGCGCGGCACCGCCGCCCTCTTGGCGTACGCCGGCGATCCGGACGCGCTGGTGCGCTCCTTCGCCGTGCGCGCGCTGAGCGCGCCGCTGGCGGACAGCGCGGGCGTGGGGCAGGCGCGCGCTCTCCCGGTGGTGCTCGCCGCCGCGCGGGACACCAGCCACGCGGTGAGCGTGAGCGCCATCCGGACGCTCGGCAGCTACTCCGCGCCGGAAGCGGTCGCCGAGCTGGAGCGCCTCCTCGGGAGCAGCGACGCGTACCTGTCCATCACCGCGGCCGAGTCGCTGGGGCGGCTCGCCGCGCGCGCGCCGGGCTCCGCGGGGCCGCTGCGCACGCTGGCGCTGAACGCGGCCGCCCCCGTCGCGGTGCGCACGGCCGCCATCGCCGCGCTGGCCGAGGTCGCGCCCGCGCAGGCCCGCGAAGCCGCCGCGTCGCTCGCCCGGGAGCCAGGGTGGCGCATCAGGGCCGCCGCCGCGCGCACCTTTGCGGAGGTGCGCGACGTGCCGGCGCTCTCCGCGCTGGCCCGCGACCGCGACGGGCGGGTGGGCGCCATCGCCCTGGAAGCCGCCGTGGGCGTGGCGGGCGACACGGCCATCGCCCCCATCCGCAACCTGCTGATCGAGTCGCTCGGGGCGCGCGACGTGATCCAGCGCACCAACGCGCTGGTGGGCCTCGCGCAGCTCGCGGACCCGTCCACCCTGCCGCTCATCCTGGACGCCTACGACCGCGCGCGCGCCGACTCGATGAACGACGCCGCGCTCGCCGCCGTGAACGCGCTGGGGATGCTGGCCAAGAAGGACGCATCGGCCGCGAACTCCTTCTTCGCCCGCTTCCAGCGCTCCCCGGACTACCTGGTGCGCCAGCTCGCCGCCGCCGCGCTGGGCGACTCGGCGGCCGCGCGTGCCTGGGGACCGGCGCTTCCTGTCGAAGGAAAGGATGCGGCGGAGTACGCGCGCCTCGTCGCGACCTACGTCACGCCCGAGGAGCGGGGCGGCGCCCGCCGCCGCGCGCGCATCGTCACCGACCGCGGCACCATCGAGGTGGAGCTGTTCGGCGCCGATGCGCCGGGCACGGTGGACAACTTCCTGGCGCTGGCCCGGCGCGGCTACTTCAACGGGCAGGAGTGGCCGCGCGTCGTCCCCAACTTCGTGATCCAGGGCGGCGATCCGCGCGGGGACACTTCCGGCGGTCCGGGGTATGCCATCCGCGACGAGATCAACCGTCAGCTCTACGGCACCGGCACGCTGGGGATGGCGCTTTCGGGGCCGGACACCGGGGGGAGCCAGTGGTTCATCACCCACTCGCCGCAGCCGCACCTGGACGGCACGTACACCGTCTTCGGGCAGGCCGTGAGCGGGCTGGACGTGGTGAACCGGATCGTCCCCGGCGACCGCATCCTTCGCATCGAGGAAGTGAAGTGAAGAAGATCGCTCCATACGCGCTCGCGGCCCTGGCCGCCTGCGCATCCGCGCCCGCCCCCGCGAGCGGCCCCGCGCCCCAGCCGGCGCCCGGCTCCGCTCCGGCGGGCGGCGCCACGCCGGCGGCGCAGGACGCGGCCACCATCGCCGCGCAGCTCCAGCGCGCCACGCTGCCGGGCTCGCCGCGCCAGGCCAGCTTCACCTGGGCGCTGGACGAGTCGGGCGCGCGCTTCAACGGGCGCGGGGTGGCGCGCTTCCGGGCGCCGGACCGCTTCCGCCTGGACCTGTTCGGCCCGCGCGGCGAGACGTACCTGGCCGCCGCGCTGGTGGACGAGACGCCGCGCGTGCCCGCCGCGCTGGAGGGCCGCTTCAAGCTTCCCTCGCCCGCGCTGCTCTGGGGCGCGCTGGGAGTCGTGCGGCCGCCGAGCGCGGCCCGCCTGCTGGACGCATCCACCAGCAACGGCACCACGCTGGTGCGCTATGACCTGGGCGCCGAGGGGACGCTGGAGTACCGCGCGCGCGCCGGAGTGCTGCAGAGCGTGCGGCGCATCCGCGGCGGCGGCGTGCAGGAATCGATCGACCTGGAGCACGCCTCGGGCGCGCTCCGCAGTGCGCGGTACCGCGAGTGGATCGCGCTGCGCACCCTGAACCTTTCGCTGGAATCGACCAACGATGTGGCATCGTTCACCGAAGACATCTGGAGCCCGCCGGGCACTTCTCGCTAGCCTGCTGCTGGCGATCCTCCCGGGGTGCATCTACAGCTTCACGGGCGGCGGGCTGCCGTCCGACATCCGCACCGTGTACGTGGACCTGTTCGAGAACACCACGCCGGACGAGGCGCTGCGTGGCGACGTGCAGCGCGCCCTGCAGCAGCGCCTCCCGCGCGAGCTGGGCGTGCGCATCGCCCCGCAGGCCACGGCGGACGCCATCGTGCGCGGCAAGCTGAACACGTACGAGGAGACCACGCTCAACATCGCCGCCCAGCAGCAGACGGGCGGCCGCGTGCAGCCGGTGCAGCGGCGCCTGCAGATCACCTTCGACGCGGAGGTCTACAACGTCCGCAAGGACTCGGTGGTGTGGCGCGGCACCAACCTTTCCGCCTTCGGCGACTACAACCCCAGCAACCAGACGATCCTGGTGGCGCGCGAAAAGGCCGTAGTGGACGTGATCCAGAAGGTGGTGCAGGGGGCGCAGTCGCAGTGGTAGAGGGCACGCTTCTCCGCATCGCCTCGCGTGGCAGCGAGCTCGCGCTCTGGCAGACCCACGCCGTGGGCAACGCCCTGATCGACGCGGACCCGTCCGCCGAGATCCGCATCGACGTCATCAAGACCGTCGGCGACAAGATCCTGGACGTGCCGCTGGCCAAGATCGGCGACAAGGGGCTCTTCACCAAGGAGCTGGACGAGGCGCTCCTTTCCGGCTCCGCGGACCTGGCCGTGCACTCCCTCAAGGACGTGCCCACGCGCCTCCCGGACGGCCTGGTGATCGCCGCCATCACGGAGCGCGCGGACCCGCGCGACGTGCTGATCCTGCCGCCGGGCCGCACCGGCGGCCTCCACACGCTCCCGGCCGGCGCGCGCGTGGGCACCAGCTCGCTGCGCCGCCGCGCCCAGCTCCAGGCCCGCCGCCCGGACCTGGAGGTGATCGACCTGCGCGGCAACCTCAACACGCGCCTCGCCAAGCTCGACCGCGGCGACTACGACGCCATCATCCTCGCCGCCGCCGGCGTGCTGCGGCTGGGCTGGGCGGACCGCGTCGCCGAGTCGCTGGACCCGGGCGAGTGGCTCCCGGCAGTGGGGCAGGGGGCCCTCGCCGTCGTCGCCCGCGCGGACGACCATGCGGTCATCCAGCGCCTCCGCCCGCTCCACCACGAGCACACGGCGGACGCGGTGATCGCCGAGCGCGCCCTGCTGCGCTCGCTGGAGGGCGGCTGCCAGGTGCCCATCGGCGCGCTGGGCGGCCTGCTGGATGGCCGCCTGGTGCTGCACGGCCTGGTCGCCGCGCCGGATGGCAGCAAGATCCTCCGCACGTCGGTGGAAGGCGCGCCGGAGGACGCCGACGCGCTGGGCCGCGCCCTCGCCGAGACGCTGCTCCTGCTCGGGGCGGGGGAGATCCTCGCCCAGATCCGCAGCGAGGTCCCCGCCGCGCGCCCGGACGAGCCATGAGCGTGGCGGACAAGATCGTGGACCGCGAGGCGCTCGCGTCCAGGCTCGCCCGGCCACGCGGCGAGCGCGTGGTGTTCACCAACGGCTGCTTCGACGTGCTCCACCGCGGCCACGTGGAGTACCTGGAAGCCGCGCGCGCCATGGGCGACCTGCTCGTGGTGGGCCTCAACACGGACGATTCCGTGAAGCGCCTCAAGGGCCCGTCGCGCCCCGTGAACCCGGAGGAGGACCGCGCGTACGTCCTGGCCGGGCTCGCGGCGGTCGACTACGTCACCTACTTCGCGGAAGATACGCCGCGTGACCTCATCGTCTCGCTCCTTCCCGACGTGCTGGTGAAGGGCGGCGACTATCGCAAGGAAGACATCGTGGGCGGCGCCGAAGTGGAAGCCGCCGGCGGGGAAGTGGTGGTCGCCCCGCTCGTCCCCGGCCGCTCCACGACGGCCATCCTGCAGCGCGCCAACACCGGAGCGGAGAATGCCTGAAAGGGCCGATGGACGTACCCCCGAGCAGCCTCGCCCCCTCGCGATCGAGCGCGGCGCTTCCGAGTACGCCGAAGGGTCTTGCCTGATCTCCACGGGGCGCACGCGCGTCCTCTGCACCGCATCGGTGGAGCGCGGGGTGCCCGGGTGGCGCCGTGGGAGCGGCGAGGGGTGGGTGACGGCCGAGTACTCGATGCTCCCCCGCGCCACCCACTCGCGCAACCAGCGGGAGCGCAAGCAGGTGGGCGGGCGCACGCAGGAGATCCAGCGCCTCATCGGCCGCAGCCTGCGCTCCTGCGTGGACATGGCCGCCCTCGGCGAGTGGACCATCACCCTGGACTGCGACGTGCTGCAGGCGGACGGCGGCACCCGCACGGCCTCCATCACCGGCGGCGCGGTGGCGCTGTACGACGCCTGCGCGTGGATCATGGCCAAGGGCGGCCTCTCCGCCTCCCCCTTCACCGAGTTCGTGGCGGCGATGAGCGCCGGCGTCGTGGGCGGCGACCTCCTCCTGGACCTGGACTACTCCGAAGACTCCGCCGCCGAGGTGGACCTCAACCTGGTGATGCGCGAGAGCGGCGGCATCATCGAGGTGCAGGGCACGGGCGAGCGCAGCGACTTCTCCCCCACGCAGCTCGCGGGTCTGGTGGAGCTCACCGGCGGCGGAATCCGCTCGCTTCTGCGGGCGCAGCGCGCGGCCGTAGGAGCATGAGATCTCACACACAGGCACAGAGACACAGAGAGAGGCGCCTCCTCGTCGCCACCCGCAATCCCGGCAAGGTCCGCGAGATCCGCGAGATCCTCGCGGACTACCCGGAGCTCGACATCGTGGGCCTGGACGTGCCGGAGACGGCGGAGGAGGACGACCTGGAGGTGTTCGACACCTTTGAGGAGAACGCCCTCGCCAAGGCCCGCTACTTCGCCCGCCTCACCGGCGAGCTCACCCTGGCGGACGACTCGGGCATCTGCGTGGACGCGCTGGGCGGCGCCCCAGGCGTCCGCTCGCGCCGCTTCGCGCCCGGCCCCGACCTGCGCGGCACGGAGCAGGACCAGGCGAACAACGCCCACCTCCTCCAGCGCCTCGCCGGCCTCCCCGGCGCAGCCCGCACCGCCCAGTACGTCTGCGCCGCGGCCCTCGCCGGCCCTGGCGAGGCGGTCTTCCTCGGCCGCTGCGAGGGCGTGATTTTGGAAGCACCGCGCGGCACCGGCGGCTTCGGCTACGACCCGCTCTTCTACATCCCCGCCGAAGCGTGCACCTTTGGCGAGCTGCACCCCGCGCGCAAGAACGAAATCAGCCACCGCGGCCGCGCCGTGCGCCAGGCCGCGGAGTCGCTGCGCTGACGACCGCCTGACGAGTGAGCTCGCGGCACCAGAAGCACAAAGCCCGCCTGCGCGGACTCATACCGGCGGATCAGCCGTAAGCCAGTAGTCCCCGCAGGGGGACTTCGTGTAGTTGTTGCAGCGACTTCAGTCGCCCGCACCCCGGCACGCCCCATGACCACCGACCTCGACCCGGACGCCGCGCTCGGCTTCTACCGCGACACCCTCGGCCTCACGGTGCGCGACGAGGTCGCCTACGACGGCTTCCGCTGGATCACCCTGGCCACCGAGAGCCAGCCGGAGATCAAGATCGTGCTCTCGCAGCCGCACGCCGGCCGCTCACAGGAAGACGGCCACACCCTCGCGGCGCTGCTCGCCAAGGGTGAGCTGGGCTCCGTCTTCCTCCGCTCCGCGGACCTGGACGCGACCTTTGCCCGCATCACCGCGGCGCCGGGCGTGGAGGTGCTGGAGGAGCCCGCGAGCCGCTTCTGGGGAGTGCGCGACGCCGCCGTCCGCGATCCGGCCGGCAACCTCGTCCGCATCGAGCAGGCATAAGGAGAGGTGCCGCACCGGCCCCGGTGCGGCACCCCTTTTCTCCACCCTCCGCGACGCAACCACACGATGAGCAACGCCACGCAAGCGCCGCACACCGCCGACCTCCACGACTTGATCCGCGTGCAGGGCGCCCGCGAGAACAACCTCAAAGACGTAAGCATCGAGATCCCCAAGCGCCGCCTCACGGTGTTCACCGGCGTCTCGGGCTCGGGGAAGAGCTCGCTCGTGTTCGGCACCATCGCCGCCGAGTCGCAGCGGATGATCAACGAGACGTACAGCGCCTTCGTGCAGGGCTTCATGCCCACACTCGCGCGCCCGGACGTGGACGTGCTGGAGGGGCTCACGACGGCGATCATCGTGGACCAGGAGCGCATGGGCGCCAACGCGCGCTCCACCGTGGGCACCGCGACCGATGCCAACGCGATGCTGCGCATCCTCTTCAGCCGCCTGGGCCAGCCGCACGTGGGCTCTCCCAACGCGTTCTCCTTCAACGTCCCCTCCGTGCGCGGCTCCGGCGCCATCACCGTGGCGCGCGGGGAAGGGAAGGGCGAGACGATCCGGAAGACGTATACTGTCACCGGCGGCATGTGCCCGCGCTGCGAGGGGATGGGCCGCGTCTCCGCCATCGACCACACGCAGCTCTACGACGCCTCCAGGTCGCTCGCGGAGGGCGCGCTCACCGTCCCCGGCTACACGGTGGACGGGTGGATGGTGCGCATCTTCAGCGAATCGGGGTTCCTGGATCCCAACAAGCCCATCCGCGACTACAGCGAGACCGAGCTCCACGACTTCCTCCACAAGGAGCCGGTCAAGGTCAAGCTGGCGTCGATCAACATGACGTACGAGGGGCTGATCCCCAAGATCCAGAAGTCGTTCCTCTCCAAGGACCCGGAGGCGATGCAGCCGCACATCCGCGCCTTCGTGGACCGCGCGGTCACCTTCACCGCCTGCCCGGACTGCGGCGGCACGCGGCTCAACGAGGGCGCCCGCTCCTCGCGCATCGGCGGCATCAACATCGCCGACGCCTGCGCGATGCAGATCAGCGACCTCGCCGGCTGGGTGCGCGGCCTACAGGAGCCGTCCGTGGCGCCGCTCCTCGGCGCGCTGCGGCAGACGCTGGACTCGTTCGTGGAGATCGGCCTCGGCTACCTCTCGCTCGACCGCCCCTCCGGCACGCTCTCGGGCGGCGAGTCGCAGCGCACGCGCATGATCCGCCACCTCGGCTCCTCGCTCACCGACATCACCTACGTCTTCGACGAGCCGACCATCGGCCTCCATCCGCACGACATCCAGCGGATGAACGAGCTGCTGCTGAGGCTGCGCGACAAGGGCAACACGGTGCTCGTGGTGGAGCACAAGCCGGAGGCCATCGCCATCGCGGACCACGTGGTGGATCTGGGCCCGGGGGCGGGAAGGGCGGGGGGCACCGTCTGCTTCGAGGGGACGGTGGAGGGCCTGCGCACCAGCGGCACCCTCACCGGCCGGCACTTCGACGACCGCGCCCGGCTCAAGCCCGCGGTGCGCCCGCGGACCGGCGTCCTTGAGGTGCGCGGCGCCAACCGCCACAACCTCAAGAGCGTGGACGTGGACATCCCGCTGGGCGTGCTCTGCGTGGTCAGCGGCGTGGCGGGCTCCGGCAAGAGCTCGCTGCTCCACGGCTCCATCCCCGCCTCCGCCGGCGTGGTGACGGTGGACCAGGCGGCCATCCGCGGCTCGCGGCGCAGCAACCCGGCCACGTACACGGGCCTGCTGGAGCCCATCCGCAAGGCGTTCGCGAAGGCCAACGGCGTCAAGCCGGACCTCTTCAGCCCCAACTCCACCGGCGCGTGCCCCACCTGCAACGGCGCGGGCGTCATCTACACGGACCTGGGGATGATGGCCAGCGTCACCACCGTGTGCGAGGAGTGCGGCGGCAAGCGCTTCCAGGCATCCGTGCTGGAGTACCGCCTGGGCGGCAGGGACATCAGCGAGGTGCTCGCCATGCCGGTCACCGAGGCGACGGAGTTCTTCGGGACCGGCGCCGCCAGGACGCCCGCCGCGCACGCCATCCTTGCCCGCATGGACGCCGTCGGGCTCGGCTACCTCTCGCTCGGCCAGCCGCTCACCACCCTTTCCGGCGGCGAGCGGCAGCGGCTCAAGCTCGCCACCCACATGGGCGACAAGGGCGGCATCTACGTGCTCGACGAGCCCACCACCGGCCTCCACCTGGCCGACGTCGAGCACCTCCTCGGCCTCCTCGACCGCCTGGTGGACGCCGGCAAGTCGGTCATCGTCATCGAGCACCACCAGGCCGTGATGGCCCACGCCGACTGGATCATCGACCTGGGCCCCGGCGCCGGTCACGACGGCGGCCGCATCGTCTTCGAGGGCCCCCCCGCCGACCTGGTGGCGGCTCGCTCCACGCTCACCGGCGAGCACCTCGCCGCGTACGTCCAATAGGGTCTCACACAGAGACACGGAGGCACAGAGATGAAGTCGTCTCTGTGCCTCTGTGTCTCTGTGTGAGATCAGGCGGGGCCAGCGAGCACCGCGTCCAACTGTCCCATCGCCGAGCGCAGCCCTTCCTCCATCCCCATCTCCATCACCTGCTGCATCGCCTCCACGCTGGGGAACCGGGTCAGGGTGGTGATCCGCGATCCCGTGCCGGTCGGCTCGAAGTTGAACGTCATGCGCATGCTCGGCAGCTCGTCGTTCGGGGTGCCGTCCTCGTTCGCGAAGCCGTCCTGCACCTCGAACCCGCGCCCCTGTTCCACCCCCTCGAACCGCCACCAGCCGCGCGCCTTCGTGCCGTGGGGGCCGGTCATGTAGTACTCCGAGCGGCCACCCACCTGCATGTCGTGGCGCGTGAAGGTGGCGGGCCACGTCTCGGGCCCCCAGAACCTCTCGAGCTGCCGCGGGTCCGCGTACGCCGCCCACAGCCGCTCCACGGGTACCGGGTAGTCGCCGACGACGGTGAGGGTGAGCGCGTTCGCGTCCGAGGATACAGTGGTGATGGGCATCGCTTACTCCTGGGGATGGGGGTCGGTGAACAGGGCGTCGAGCTGGCGGAAGCGGGCCTTCCACAGCTCCTCGAGCTGGGAGAGCAGCTCGCGCGCTCGCGCGACCCGCTCCGGGTTGCCGCGGACGATCCGCTCGCGGCCCCGCGCCTGCTTCGTCACCAGCCCCGCTCCTTCCAGCACGGCGATGTGCTTCTGCACCGCCGCGAACGACATCTCGTACCGCTCCGCGAGCGCGGAGATCGACGCCTGCTCGCCCGCCAACACCCGGGACATGATGTCCCGCCGTGTCGCGTCGGCCAGGGCGTGGAAGAGGCGGTCGATCTCCGCGTCGCTGAGTGGACGATGTGTAACCATATGGTTGTAGATTAAAGCGCCGCCGCACGGAGCGCAAGCGTCTCGTGAGGGAGCTCGCGCCCCGGCGCCGCCTTGCTGCCCACCGGCGGTTCGCATACGCTTGTGCACGCGCGGGCAAACATGCGCCTGAAACCAGGGCAATGACAGAGACGAAAAGGCCGCGGCACTGCTTCTCCTCAAAGGGCCTCTGCATCGCGTGCGGGCGCTCCCGCGCGTTCATCGCGAAGCACGGAGGTGGGTGCCTCGGCGATACCTCCGTGAGAAGGGCGAAGGAGCCTCCGGCGCCGGCGGGAATCGTCGTCCTGGCGCTCCCTCTGGAGATCATCCCCGCCAGTGACCCGGATGAGCCGGACGTGGCGGAGCTCGGTGCTCTTCTCGTCTCGGCCGAGAACGATGCGCGGGTGGCCGGCGCGGTGCGTGCTCCCGCCGGCCGCTTCGACGCGGACGCCGCGTTCCGGGAGCTGGATGACCTGCGGTCGCGGGCCGAGACCGTGTACCTGTGGGTGTCCGAGAGCCTCGAGGCCGAGGCAACGTCCGCGCTCACCCACAAAAAGCTCGCGCGTTGGAAGACGCTTCCCTGGTTCGCGGCGGTCCTGCCGCTCCTCGCGTATGCCGTGGCGCCCGATGACGCCGTCGTGTTGGTGGCGGGGTGGCTATATGCCGCGTTTGCACTCTTCGTCTGCGTCGCCGTGGGATTGAGCTTTGGCGTTCCCGGATGGGTGGGAGCGTCCGTGCTGGCGCTGCTCTTTCTCGGGATCGGAAAGCTTGCGGCGGGGTCGCTGGTGGCGAGCGTCCTTTTCCTCACGTTGCTGGTCACGTTCGGCGGGTTGTTCATCGCCTCCCTTGTCGCACAGAGGAAGGAACGTGCGTTGACGGTGCACGTGGTGGAGGAAGGCGAGGCGGTTCAGCATGAGCCCGAGCTTTGCCTTGCCGGAGACGAGGCCGCCCTCTCGGTGGGAATCCGGTGCACGGCTGGGGATGGGCGCCTCATGCGCTACGTGACCCTTGGTGTGGCAAGCGCGACCCGCGAATCCGCGGCGAGTGCGGCGCGGGCCGCGCTGGAGCCCGATGCGAAGTACGCACGGGAGCGGGTGGAGCGCGAGGCTGCCGAAGAGGCTGCCTCGGACGCCCTGAAGCGCGTGGCCGACCTGGAGCGTGAGCGGAGATCACTGCCTGGCGGGTGACACGAGCGCGGCCGCTCCGCGCGGCGAACCTCCCAACTGGCACCGCTGGGTGGTCGAGCGCACCATCGCTTGGCTCAACCAGACTCGTCGCCTACTCATCCGCTACGAGCGGCGCGACGACATCTACGAAGGGGTGGCCCGGCTCGGCTGCGCTCTGATCTGCTTCAAAGTCCTGCAATCGGCGTTGTGTCAGGCGCTCTTAGCCGCGCCTGTAGGGCGCCCCCGCGCGGCCGGGGTTGACCATCGCGGCGTGCGTCGATACATTTTGCGCTCTGTCGGACGGGGAGTGGCGCAGCCCGGTAGCGCACCTGGTTTGGGACCAGGGGGTCGCAGGTTCGAATCCTGTCTCCCCGACTGCCGGGTAAGCGCCAAGGGCACTTTCCCGGCGACGTTCGGTACTGGGTAGGACCTGCGCCAGTAGCTCAGTTGGATAGAGCAACGGCCTTCTAAGCCGTAGGTCATAGGTTCGAGTCCTATCTGGCGCGCTGGCGCGGGACTGCAGGTTGAAGTACCACGGTGGGCGTAGCTCAGTTGGTTAGAGCGCCAGGTTGTGGCCCTGGAGGTCGCCGGTTCAATTCCGGTCGCTCACCCCTGCGAGACCCTGCGGCTCCGGCCGCAGGGTCTCGGTTTGTCTCCGATGGATGAAGGCCCTGACGTACGCAGCGGATGGGATGCGGCGAGGGGTTGACGCCCCTGCTCGACCGTTTTACGTTGTAGGGCTCCACCGGCTGAGCCGGCGGAGGGGGAGAGAAAAATGGAAACGCGAGTTTTCTCCCCTTGACGAAGCGGGATAAGTTGAGTATCTTCAAGGAGTTCGCCGCGGTCTGGGCGCGGCGGAAGTTGGAAAAAGAGGGGTTGACGGAAACGGCGGTAGCGGTTAGATTGGTAGACACGCGACGGACCGGGTGAAACTGGTCGGGTTGCCATGCAGGGAAAGACGCGGCTTGATAGCCGTGCGGAGATTGAAAAATCGGGTATTGGGGAGTGCTTTGTGCAGCCCTTCACGTGAATGGGCGGCCGTGTGGCGCATCAGCCGGAGGCATCACGTCCTCCGCCGCGCCTGCAGGTGTCTGAGAAAGGCATCGCACGGATTGCAATCAACGTGAAGAAGAAAACCGAACGAACGATACAGTCGTTTGTTCACTGGAGCTGTTTGAACTCATGGAGAGTTTGATCCTGGCTCAGGACGAACGCTGGCGGCGCGCTTAACACATGCAAGTCGTACGGGCAGCTTCGGCTGTCAGTGGCGAACGGGTGCGTAACACGTGGGCGACCTGCCGAGGCGCGGGGGACAACCCAGGGAAACTTGGGCTAATACCGCATGTGCTCTCTCTGCTTCATGGCGGGGAGAGGAAACCCGCTTTACAGCGGGGTGCTTCGAGGGGCCCGCGGCGTATCAGGTAGTTGGTGAGGTAACGGCTCACCAAGCCGACGACGCGTAGCTGGTCTGAGAGGACGACCGGCCACATTGGGACTGAGATACGGCCCAGACTCCTACGGGAGGCAGCAGTGGGGAATCTTGCGCAATGGACGAAAGTCTGACGCAGCGACGCCGCGTGCGGGAGGAAGCCTTTCGGGGTGTAAACCGCTGTCACCGGGGAAGAACGTTGGTGGGAGGAAATGCCTGCCAAGTGACGGTACTCGGGGAGGAAGCACCGGCTAACTCTGTGCCAGCAGCCGCGGTAATACAGAGGGTGCGAGCGTTGTTCGGAATTACTGGGCGTAAAGCGCGCGCAGGCGGCCGTTTAAGTCTCACCGTTCAAGCCCGGAGCTCAACTCCGGTCCGCGGGGGATACTGGACGGCTAGGGACATGTAGGGGCGAGCGGAATTCCGGGTGTAGCGGTGGAATGCGTAGAGATCCGGAAGAACACCGGGGGCGAAGGCGGCTCGCTGGGCATGGTCCGACGCTGAGGCGCGAAAGCGTGGGGAGCGAACAGGATTAGATACCCTGGTAGTCCACGCCGTAAACGATGGGCACTAGGCGCGGGGGGGATCGGCCCTCTCCGTGCCGCAGCTAACGCGCTAAGTGCCCCGCCTGGGGAGTACGGCCGCAAGGCTGAAACTCAAAGGAATTGACGGGGGCCCGCACAAGCGGTGGAGCATGTGGTTTAATTCGAAGCAACGCGAAGAACCTTACCTGGGCTTGACATGCTAGAGAAAGTCCCGTGAAAGCGGGAGCCCTCTTCGGAGCTCTAGCACAGGTGCTGCATGGCTGTCGTCAGCTCGTGTCGTGAGATGTTGGGTTAAGTCCCGCAACGAGCGCAACCCCTATCTGCTGTTGCTAACGCGTAAAGGCGAGGACTCTGCAGAGACTGCCGGTGACAAACCGGAGGAGGGTGGGGACGACGTCAAGTCATCATGGTCCTTACGCCCAGGGCCACACACGTGCTACAATGGCCGGGACAAACCGCAGCAAACCCGCGAGGGGGAGCGAATCGGAGAAACCCGGTCCAAGTTCGGATCGCAGTCTGCAACTCGACTGCGTGAAGCCGGAATCGCTAGTAATCGTGGGTCAGCTACACCACGGTGAATACGTTCCCGGGCCTTGTACACACCGCCCGTCACGCCATGGAAGTCGGGAGCGCCCGAAGTCGGTGACCCAACCCGCAAGGGAGGGAGCCGCCGAAGGCGAGCTCGGTGACTGGGGCGAAGTCGTAACAAGGTAGCCGTAGGGGAACCTGCGGCTGGATCACCTCCTTTAGAGCAGCGAGTAGCCCGGGGCCATGCTTTCGAGCATGCTTGCGCCTGGATGAAAGCTCTCGAAGCCGAACGCCTGCATGCGTGCAGGGCTGCGACAAAGCAAAGCACTCCCCGATATCCGGTTCTTTGAAAATTCGGGTATGGGAAGGGTAGAAGGAAAGGTCAGAACACCTGAGGTGTTTCTACGTGTGCGCCTGTCTTCGTAAGAGGATAGGCGGGCTTTCGAGTGGGGCCGGAGAAGATCCGGTCAAGCGAAATAAGGGCGCACGGTGGATGCCTTGGCACGGACAGGCGAAGAAGGACGCGGCAAGCCGCGATAGTCCTGGGGGAGCCGCACGCAGGCTGTGATCCCGGGGTTTCCGAATGGGGCAACCCGGCGGCCGTCATGGGCCGTCACCGCGCAAGCGGAGCCAACGGGGAGAACTGAAACATCTAAGTATCCCCAGGAATAGAAATCAACCGAGATTCCCTGAGTAGCGGCGAGCGAAAGGGGACCAGCCCAAACCGGAGTCCTTGTGGCTTCGGGGTTGTAGGGCCCAGACGGGGCATGTCCCGTCTGCATGGAGCATGTAGCCGAAGCGGCCTGGGATGGCCCGCGAAACAGGGTGAGAGCCCCGTAGGCGAAACATGTCCCCAGCGGATGGTCTGGGTACCTGAGTACAGCGGGACACGAGAAATCCCGCTGGAATCCGGGGGGACCACCCTCCAAGGCTGAATACTCGTCCGTGACCGATAGTGCACCAGTACCGTGAGGGAAAGGTGAAAAGAACGCCTGACGGCGAGTGAAATAGATCCTGAAACC
>OY969570.1:2072500-2235000 GCA_963701155.1 uncultured Gemmatimonadales bacterium | reverse complement strand
GTCTGACCACACCGACTACCCTTCCCATCCCGAGACAGACAGGTACGGCCGGTGGCCATGGCGTGGGGGATCACCCGATCCCATCCCGAACTCGGAAGTTAAGCCCCACTCGCGCGGATGGTACTGCCGGGGCCACCCGGTGGGAGAGTACGGCGCCGCCGGCCTACGTATCAGCCCCCCGATGCTCAGCGATGAGCGTCGGGGGGCTTCTGTTTTTCTCCGTGCCTCTGTGCCTCTGTGTGAGCCCCTTCTGTTGACTCCATCCAATCCCAGACTGTAGCTTCCCGCGCATGAATACGACCGAGACACGCGCCGGGCTCGTCGCGCTCGTCGGCTTCCCGAATGTGGGGAAGTCGTCGCTGATGAACCGGCTGGTGGACCAGAAGCTCAGCATCGTCACCCCCTTTGCCCAGACGACGCGCGAGCGCGTGCTGGGGATCGACACGCGCGACGGCGTGCAGATGGTGTTCGTGGACACGCCGGGGCTGGTGGATGCCCGGTACCTGCTGCACCGGTCGATGATGCACGTCGCCCTGCAGGTGATCTCGGACTCGGACGTGGTGCTCCTGCTGGTAGACGCGTCCGGCGGCGTGCCGGAGTTCGGCGCCGACGTGATGGAGCTGCTGGACCGCGCGCCCAAGCTCATCGTGGTGAGCAACAAGGTGGACGTGGCACCGGCCGACCGCCGCGAGCGTGTGCGCGAGTGGAGCCGCGGGCGCTTCGGCACGGACCCGGTGGAGGTGTCCGCCGTCACCGGGGAAGGGGCCGAGCGGCTGCGCGCCGAGATCGCGCAGCGCCTCCCCGTCTCCGAGTTCCTGTATCCGGAAGAAGACGTCTCGTCGCAGCCCGTGCGCTTCTTCGTGGCCGAGCTGATCCGCGAGACCGTGTTCGAGCTGTACTCGCAGGAAGTGCCGTACAGCGTGGCCACCAAGGTGGAGGAGTTCCGCGAGGAGGGCTCGCCCCTCTACATCCGCGCGGTGGTGTTCGTGGAGCGCGCGTCGCAGAAGGCGATCCTGGTGGGGAGCGGCGGGCAGGCCATCAAGAAGCTGGGCCAGCTCGCGCGGCGAAAGGTGGAGGAGTTCGTGGGCGCCCCGGTGTACCTGGACCTGTGGGTAAAGGTGCTCCCGCGCTGGCGCAAAGACCCGGTGACGCTGCAGCGTCTCGGCTTCAGACTTCCGGACCTGGAGGAGAGATCTTGATCGAGCCGTGGCTGCTGGAGATCCTGGTGTGCCCCGTGTGCAAGGGCCCGCTCCGCTACGACCGTGAGCCGGAGTCGCTGGTGTGCGAGCGCGACCGGCTGCGCTTCGAGGTGCGCGACAACATCCCCATCCTGCTGATCGACGAAGCCACCTCCCTCGACGCGTCTCCCGCGCGCTGAGCCCCGGGCCGCGTCGCGGCCCCCACCTGCCTCCCTCCCCATGCCGCCACGCGTACTGCTGCACTACTCGCCGCACGGCCGTGCCGCACCCGGCCTGGTGCACGAGTTCGCGTCGTCGCGCGGGCACTCCGTGGTGGAGGTGAAGTCGCCGGGCGAGCTGGAGCAGCGCGCGGGGCACATGCACGCGGTGGCGCTGGTGCTGGACGCGTCCGAGCCGGCCGACGGCGCGCTGGGCGTGTGCCGGGGGTTCAAGGGCGACGCGTTCACCTCGGTGTTCCCCGTGATCATGTACGTGGACGCGGGCGCGGCGCAGGCCGAGAGCGCGGCGGAGGCGCTGGCGGCGGGGGCGGACGAGGTGCTCAACGCGGGCCTCTCCGCGCGCGAGTGCGCGCTGCGCCTGGAGCTTGCGCTCCACCGGGCGGACCGGGACGTGGGGGTGCATCCCACCACGCTGCTCCCTGGCACGGTACGGATCGAGCGCGACATCGGCGAGCGGCTGGCGGCGGGGGCGAAGTTCGCGGTGTGCTACGCGGACCTCGACCACTTCAAGGAGTTCAACGACCGCTACGGCTACAACCACGGCGACCGGGTGATCCTGATCCTCTCCCGCATCCTGCGCGAGGTGGTGAGGGCACACTCGCCCGGCGCATTCGTGGGCCACATCGGGGGCGACGACTTCATCTTCAACGCCCCGCTGGAGGATTTCCGCGCCTGCTGCGAAGACGTGCTGGCCGTGTTCAACGAGCTGATCCACCTCCAGTACACGGAAGAGGACCGCGCGCGCGGCCACTTCGTGGGCAAGGACCGGCGCGGCGGCGAGCACCAGGTGCCGCTGATGACGCTCTCCATCGGCGTGGTGACCAACGAGCACCGGCGCTTCACGCACACGGCGCAGATCAGCGAGCTGGCCAGCGAGATGAAGGCGTACGCCAAGTCCTTCTCGGGCTCCATCTACGTGGTGGATCGCCGCTCGGACGAGCCGCCCCCCGCCTCCTGACGCTGGCGGCGGGGCGCCCGCGCGCCTACTTTCCCGGCCACCCGCCCCTCCGCACGAACCTCACACGGCGAGACCCATGAACGCCCAGTGCACGCACTGCAACACCATCTTCCGCGTCGATCCGGGCAAGGTGCCGGCGGGCGGGGTCCGCGCGCGCTGCTCCATCTGCCGCAACGTGTTCGAGATCCGCGTCCCCGGCGCGCAGCCCGCGCCCGTAGCCGCGCCGCCTGCCCCGGCTCCCGCTCCGGCACCGGTCGCGCCGGCACCCGCACCCGTCGCGGCTGCCCCCACGCCCCCGCCGGCGCCGCCCGCGCGCGCACCCGCGGCCCCCGCCGCGCCGCGCGCCAACCCGTTCGGCGCCAACGACCCGGGCGCCAAGGCACGCCGCCTCGCCCGCGCCCTCGTCTCGGACATCGTCACGTACCACCCCGAGCGCCGCGACCAGGCCCTGCAGAGCGGCACGCTCAAGCGCGAGTTCATGGACGAGATCAAGAAGAGCTGGGAGGAATACGTCGCCCAGGTGGGCCCCGAGCTCGCGCGCAGCACGCCGCACTTCCGCGACGCCCTCAACGAGATCCTCGCCAAGGGGCAGACGGTCTTCTAGCTCTTCTCCGTGTCTCTGTGCCTCTGTGTGAGCCCTTCTGTTGAAAGGCCCCGGAGCCCGTTATATTTGGGATCGCGAAACCGCGAACCTGGGCCGTCCCAGCCGGACGGCCCTTGTCGTTGCTGTCAGACAGGGGAAACCATGATTGCAGAGATGCGCACGGCTCTCGACGCCCACCGCAACCGGCTCGAAGAGCTAAGGGGGTTTCTTTGACATCCCTGCCAAGCAGGAGAAGCTGAACGCTCTCGAAGCCCGCATGGGCGACCCATCCTTCTGGAACGACCAGGGGAAGGCTCGCGATGTGATCGACGAGATGAACAAGGTGAAGCAGTGGGTGGCGCCGTGGGCCGGGCTCACGGCCCGCGCGGCGGACGCCAGCGAGATGCTGGACCTGCTGGAGGTGGAGACCGACCCGGACATGCTGGCCGAGGTCACCGCCGAGGTGGAGCGGATCGGCGCCGAGCTGGCGGACCTGGAGCTGCGCAACATGCTGCAGGGGCCGGACGACCACCGCGACGCGCTGGTGACGCTGCAGTCCGGCGCCGGCGGCACCGAGTCGCAGGACTGGGCGGAGATGCTGCTGCGCATGTACAGCCGCTGGGGCGAGCGCCACGGCTTCGACGTGGAGCTGCTGGACCAGCAGGAGGGCGAAGAGGCCGGGATCAAGTCCGCCACGCTCGAAGTGCGCGGCGAGTACGCGTACGGCTATCTGCGCGCGGAGCGCGGCGTGCACCGCCTGGTGCGCATCTCGCCCTTCGACAGCCAGGCGCGCCGGCACACCTCGTTCGCCTCCGTCTTCGTGTACCCGTCGGTGGATGACACCATCGAGATCGAGGTGCGCGAGGAAGACATCGAGATGGACGTGTTCCGCGCGTCGGGCGCCGGCGGGCAGCACGTCAACAAGACGTCGTCCGCGGTGCGGCTGCGGCACCTTCCCAGCGGCATCGTGGTGGAGTGCCAACAGGAGCGCTCGCAGCACAAGAACCGCGCTACGGCCATGAAGATGCTCAAGGCGCGGCTCTACCAGCAGGCGCTGGAAGAGCAGGAGAAGGAAAAGGCAAAGCTGGAGTCCACCAAGACGGACATCGGGTTCGGCAGCCAGATCCGCTCGTACGTCTTCCAGCCGTACACCATGGTCAACGACCACCGCACGGAGCTCAAGCTTCCGGACGTGGGCAAGGTGATGGACGGCGACGTGGACCCCTTCATCCAGGCGTACCTGCGTCAGTTCGGGGGAGAGAAGCAGCTATGAGCGAGCAGGGCACACCGGAATCCGGCGAGCGCGTGGTCGCCGACCGGATGGAGAAGCTCCACGCCCTGCGCGAGCAGGGTGTGGAGCCGTTCGCATACGGGTACGATCCCACCCACTCCGCCGCCGACGCGCGGGCTCTGTTCGAGGCGTGGGAGGGGGGCGGGGGAGAGGGCGATGGGCCGGCGGAGCGCGTGCGGCTGGCCGGGCGCGTGGTGGCCAAGCGGGTGATGGGGAAGAGCACCTTCCTTCACCTGGCCGACCGCACGGGGCGCATCCAGCTCTACCTGCGCGTCAACGACCTGGCGGACACGTATCCGCTCCTGGACCTCATCGACCTGAGCGACTGGCTTGGTGGGGAGGGGACGCTCTTCCGCACGCGCACCGGCGAGGTGTCGCTGCGCGTCACGCAGTTCACGCTGCTGGCCAAGGCGATCCGCCCCCTCCCGCTGGGGAAGGAAGAGGTGGACGCGGAGACGGGCGAGCGGATCGTGCACTCCGGCTTCAGCGACGTGGAGGCGCGCTACCGCCAGCGGTACGCGGACCTGGCGGTGAACCCCGAGGTGCGCGACGTCTTCGTGCTCCGTGCCCGCGTGACGAGCGCGCTGCGGCGCTTCCTGGACGAGCGCGGCTTCGTGGAGGTGGAGACGCCGGTGCTGCAGCCGCTGTACGGCGGCGCGGCGGCGCGCCCCTTCACCACCCACCACAACGCGCTGGACATGCGCCTTTACCTGCGCATCGCCGTGGAGCTTTACCTCAAGCGGCTGATCGTGGGCGGGATGGAGCGCGTGTACGAGATGTCCAAGAACTTCCGCAACGAGGGGCTGAGCCGGTTCCACAATCCCGAGTTCACCATGCTGGAGTTCTACGCCGCCTACCTCGACTACGAGGGGGTGATGGGGCTCACCGAGGAGATGCTGGCGCACGTGGTGGGCACCGTGGTGGGCGGGAGCGAGGTACGCTTCGGTGAGCACACCATTAGCTTCGCGGCTCCGTTCCGCAGATTGAGCATGTACGACGCACTCCGCGAGCTTGGCGGGGTAGATGTGGAAGCGTCGTCGGACGAGGAGCTCGGCGAGCGGGTGCGCGCGCTGGGCTTCGCCGCGGCCGAGGTGGCCAAGCTTGGGCGCGGCAAGCTGATCGACGAGCTGTTCGGCGGCCTGGTGGAGCCCAAGCTCATCCAGCCCACCTTCATCACGGACTACCCGCGCGAGATGTCGCCCCTGGCGAAGCCCAAGCGCGGGAACCCGGAGCTGACCGAGCGCTTCGAGCTGATCGTGGCGGGCAAGGAGCTGTGCAACGCGTACAGCGAGCTCAACGACCCCATTGACCAGCGCGGCCGCTTCGAGGCGCAGGAGCGCCTGCTGAGCGCCGGCGACGAAGAGGCGCAGCGCATCGACGAGGACTTCATCCGCGCGCTGGAGTACGGGATGCCCCCCACCGGCGGGTTCGGGATGGGGATCGACCGGCTGATGATGATCCTGAGCGGAGAGCCGTCCATCCGCGACGTGATACTATTCCCCACGATGAGGCCGGAGTGAGCACAGTTGCGCGGCGGGGAGGGATGGGGCTGGAGTGGTTCATCGGGCGGCGCTACCTGGCGTCGCGCCGCGGCACCCGCTTCCTGTCGCTGATCACGCTGATCGCCATCGGCGGCGTGTCGGTGGGGGTGATGGCGCTGATCACCGTGATCGCGGTGATGACGGGGCTGCAGAACGACCTCCGCAACAAGATCCTGGGCGTCAACCCGCACATCTGGGTGATGACGTACGGCGAGGCCATGCGGATGGACGAGTGGCCCGAGGTGCTGCAGCGCGTCCGCAAGGTGCCGGGCGTGGTTGCCGCCGCTCCCTTCGTGCACACGGAGCTGGGGCTGAGGAACCGCGCCGGCTACTCCGAGGCCGCCATCCTGCGCGGCATCGACCCCGGCACGAGCGGGCCCACGGTGACCGCCATCACGGACTCGCTGCGCAAGGGCGGCGTGCTCACGCGCCCCACGCGCTCCGGGCTGCCCCCGCTGGTGCTGGGCGCGCGGCTGGCCGAGCGCGCCAACATCCTGGACGGCGACACCGTCACCCTGATCTCCTTCCAGGCGGGCTCGGTGAGCCCCATGGGCGGGCTGCAGCCCAAGCTGCGCTACTTCGAGGTGGTGGGGAAGTTCCAGACGGGGATGTACGAGTACGACAACAAGTTCATGTACACGAACGTGAAGTCGGCGCAGGAGCTGGCCAACCTGGGCGCCGCCGTCACCGGGATCGAGGCGCGCGTGCCGGACCCCATGCGCGCCACCGAGGTCGGCGCGCGCATCACGAAGACGCTGGGCATCCCGTACCGCACGGACGACTGGAAGACGATGAACGGCGCCCTCTTCTCCGCGCTCAAGCTGGAGAAGCTGGCCATGTCCATCATCCTGCTTCTGATCGTGGTGGTGGCGGCGTTCAACATCGTCAGCACGCTGGTGATGGTGGTGACGGACAAGACGCGCGAGATCGGCATCCTGAAGGGGATGGGGATGACCGCGCGGCGCATCCTGCGGATCTTTATCCTGCAGGGGCTGGTGATCGGCGTGGTGGGCTCGCTGCTGGGCACCGCTGGCGGGGTGCTGCTCACCTGGGTGATCGACTACTACGAGCTCATCAAGATCCCGGGCGACATCTACTTCGTGAGCAGCCTCCCGGTGGCGTACGACCCCATGGACCTGATCACCATCATCGTGAGCACCATCCTGATCTCGTTCCTGGCCACCATCTACCCCGCGCTGCAGGCCGCGCGGCTGGACCCGGTGGAGGCGATCCGCCATGAGTAGCCCCGCCGAGCAGTGGGAGGGCCTCCCGCCCGCCGTGCCCGCGGCGCGGCCGGCGCTCTCCGCCCGCGGCGTGCACAAGCACTACGTGGGGGGCGACGGCGGCCGTATCTGTGTGCTGGACGGCGTGGATCTTGACGTCGACCGCGGCGAGTCGGTGTCCGTCATCGGCCAGAGCGGCACCGGCAAATCCACCCTGCTCCACGTGCTGGGCGCGCTGGACAAGCCGGAGTCGGGCGAGGTGATGATCGGCGGCCAGTCCGTGGGGCGGCTGCCGGAAGACGCCCTGGCGCTGCTGCGCAACCGCAGCGTGGGCTTCGTATTCCAGTTCCACCACCTGCTGCGCGAGTTCACGGCGCTGGAGAACGTGATGATGCCGCAGCAGATCGCCGGCGTGTCTCCGCGCCAGGCGCGCGACCGCGCGCGCGAGCTGCTGGAGGCGGTGGGGCTGGGCCCGCGGCTGGACCACACGCCCGCGCGCCTCTCCGGCGGCGAGCAGCAGCGGGTGGCCGTGGCGCGCTCCCTGGCCAACCGCCCGCTGGTGCTCCTTGCCGACGAGCCCTCCGGCAACCTGGACCCGGAGACGAGCGAGCGCCTCCACGACCTCCTCTTCCGCGTGAGCGACGAAGAGGGGGCGGCGATGGTGCTGGTGACGCACGACCTGGGGCTGGCCGCGCGGGCGGGGCGCGTGCTGCGCCTCCACGGCGGCCACCTGGTATCCGCGCGGCCCGACGCCGCCGGCCCCGAACCCGCGGAATGAGCATGCTGTGCGACCGGTGCGGAAAGAACGAAGCTGCCATCCACCTCACGCAGATCGAGGGGACGCAGAGCACCACCCGCAACCTGTGCGAGAGCTGCGCGGAGGCGCTGGGCCTCAACCCCGGCCCCGCCGCCCAGCAGGGGAGCGCCCCGCTGGCCGACTTCCTGGCGCAGATGGGGAAGGGGTTCGCCACGGCCGAGGCGGCGCCCACCCTGGGCACCTGCCCCGGGTGCGGCCTCACCCTGGCGGACTTCAAGAAGACGGGCCGCCTGGGGTGCGCCCGCTGCTGGACGGCGCTTGACACGTCGCTGCGCGGCCTGCTGCGCAAGCTTCACGGCGGCACCCAGCACGCGGGCAAGGTGTACCTCGCCAGCAACCCCAGCGAGAGCGACCGCACCGCGCGCGTGGCCTCCCTGCGCCGCTCCCTGACCCGCGCCGTGGACGCCGAGGACTTCGAGCGCGCCGCCGCCCTGCGCGACCAGATCCGGCGCATGGAGTCCGCATGAAGTTCTTCTCCGTGTCTTCGTGCCTCTGTGTGAGCCCATGACCATGCAGCTCCCTCACGAGTCCGACGCCGGCCTCGGGTGGATCGAGGCGGACGGGCCGCACGCGGACATCGTCCTCTCCACCCGCATCCGGCTGGCGCGCAACCTCCAGGGCTTCCGCTTCGGCACGCGCGCGGACGCCGGCGACCGGCGCGAGGTGCTGCGGATGGCCCGCGCCGCGGCGGACGGGTCCGCGGCGCTGGGGAGCGGGCGGGCGTACCTGATCCCCGAGCTCCCCGCCACCGAGCGGCTGCTGCTGCTTGAGCGGCACCTGGTGTCGCGCGAGCTGGTGTCCGGCCACGCCGGCGAGCCCCCGTCGGATGCGGCGCTGCTCACCGGGCCGGCCGAGCCGCTCAGCGTGATGGTGAACGAGGAAGACCACCTGCGCCTGCAGACGCTGCTGGGCGGCTTCCGCCTCCACGACGCCTGGCGCTCCATCGACCGGCTGGACGACGAGCTGGGGAGCCGCCTGCCGTACGCGTACCACCCCGAGTTCGGCTACCTGACCTCGTGCCCCACCAACGTGGGCACCGGGCTGCGCGCCTCGGTGCTGATGCACCTGCCGGGGCTGGTGCTCACGCAGGAGATCGGCAAGGTTCTGCAGGGGATCGCGCAGGTGGGGCTCACCTTCCGCGGGCTGTACGGCGAGGGGAGCGAGGTGGTGGGGAACTTCTTCCAGATCTCCAACCAGACCACGCTGGGCAAGACCGAAGAGGAGCTGATCGACCACCTGCAGCGGATCGTGCAGCAGGTGGTGCAGTACGAGAGCTCCGCGCGCGACGTGCTCACCCGCGACGCGCCCACGGTGATCGACGACAAGGTGTGGCGCGCGTACGGCCTGCTGAGGCACGCGCGGACCACCTCGTTCGAGGAATTGATGAACCTGCTGAGCGGCGTAAGGCTCGGCGTGGGGCTGAAACTAATCCCCGGGGTCAGTGTACATACTTTGAACCGGATCATGATCTTCGCCCAGTCCGCCCACCTGGACAGAGTGGCGGACCAGGCACTCCCGAAAGGGGACCCGGACGTGCGGCGCGCCGCCTACGTGCGGGGGATCCTGGCTGCGGACGAGGATGGCGCGTCCCATGCGTAGGACACGGGAGAGCCAAGCGGCCCCCGGTCCAGCCCGAACTAAGGTCACGCTACGATGAACTACAACTTCACCGACCGCGTGCGGAAGGTGCTCGCGATGGCCCGTGAGGAGGCCATCCGGCTCCAGCACGACTACGTCGGAACCGAGCACATTCTCCTCGGCCTGATCCGCGAGGGCGAGGGCGTGGCCGCCGCCGTGCTCAACAACCTCGCCGTGGACCTGGAGCAGGTCCAGGAGAAGGTGGAAGAGTCCGTGCGCCGCGGGAAGGCCACCATCGCCCTGGGCGAGCTTCCCTATACCTCGCGCGCCAAGAAGGTGCTTGAGTTCGCCATGGCCGAGGCCCGCGAGCTCAACCACTCGTACGTGGGCACCGAGCACCTGCTGCTGGGCCTCCTCCGCGAAGAGAAGGGGATCGCGGCCGAGGTGCTGGGGCAGCTCGGCGTGGGCCTTGAAGACGCGCGCCGCGAGACGCTGAAGCTGCTGGGCTCGGAGCCCAGCTCGCAGCCCACCGCGTCGTCGTCGCTGGGCAGCGGCAGCAGCAGCACCCCCGCGGGCGGCAAGGGCGAGAAGAAGAGCAAGACGCCGGCGCTGGACCACTTCTGCCGCGACCTCACCGAGCTTGCCCGCCAGGGCGAGCTGGACCCGACCATCGGCCGGGCGGAAGAGATCGAGCGGGTGATGGAGATCCTGAGCCGCCGCAAGAAGAACAACCCCGTGCTCATCGGCGAGCCCGGGGTGGGGAAGACGGCCATCGTGGAAGGGCTCGCGCAGCTCATCGCCGACGGCAAGTGCCCGGACAGCCTGCGCGACTTCCGCGTGCTGTCGCTGGACATGGCGGCGGTGATCGCCGGCACCAAGTACCGCGGCCAGTTCGAGGAGCGGCTCAAGGCGGTGATGAACGAGATCTCGCAGAACAAGCAGATCATCCTCTTCATCGACGAGCTCCACACGCTGGTGGGCGCGGGCGCGGCCGAGGGGGCCATCGACGCCTCCAACATGCTGAAGCCGGCGCTTGCCCGCGGCGAGCTGCAGTGCGTGGGCGCCTCCACGCTCAACGAGTACCGCAAGTACATCGAGAAGGACGGGGCGCTGGAGCGCCGCTTCCAGACGGTGTCGGTGGACCCGCCGTCGATCGACGAGGCCATCCAGATCGTCACCGGGCTGCGCGGTCACTACGAGGACCATCACCGCATCCAGATCTCGGACGAGGTGATCGAGGCCGCGGTGAAGCTGTCGGAGCGGTACATCACCGACCGCTTCCTGCCGGACAAGGCCATCGACGTGATCGACGAGGCCGGCGCCCGCGCGCGCCTGGCCACCCAGGTGCCGCCTCCGGAGGTGAGCGACCTGAAGCGCGACCTGGAGAACCTGGGCGACAAGAAGGACGAGGCGATCCGCGACCAGGACTTCGAGCGCGCCGCCGAGCTCCGCGACAACGAGCGCGAGCTGCAGCGCAAGATCCAGGAGCGCGAGAAGCAGTGGGAGGAGGAGCGCCGCACCAACCGGCCGGCGCTCACCGAGGAGAACGTGGCCTTCATCGTCTCCCGCTGGACGGGCATCCCCGTAACGCGCCTGAAGCAGGCCGAGACGGCGCGCCTGGTGGGGATGGAGGACGAGCTTCACCTGAAGGTGGTGGGGCAGGACCGGGCGATCACGGCGATCTCCCGCGCCATCCGCCGCTCGCGGGCGGGGCTCAAGGACCCCAAGCGCCCCATCGGCTCGTTCATCTTCGCCGGGCCCACGGGCGTGGGGAAGACGGAGCTGGCGCGCGCGCTGGCCGAGTTCCTGTTCGCGGACCGCAACGCGCTGATCCGCGTGGACATGTCGGAGTACATGGAGAAGTTCTCCGTGTCGCGGCTCATCGGCGCCCCTCCGGGGTACGTGGGCTACGAGGACTCCGGCACGCTCACCAAGGCCGTGCGCCGCAAGCCGTACTCGGTGGTGCTGCTGGACGAGATCGAGAAGGCGCACCCGGACGTGTTCAACATCCTGCTGCAGGTGCTGGACGAAGGTCACCTGACGGACAACTACGGCCGGGTGATCGACTTCAAGAACACGGTCATCATCATGACCTCCAACCTGGGCGCGCGCGACCTGGGCAAGGGGAAGGGGCTCGGCTTCCAGAGCGGCTCGCAGCAGAGCAACTTCGACCGGATGGAGGAGAAGATCCGCGACGAGATCGAGCGGACCTTCAACCCCGAGTTCATCAACCGGCTCGACGACTCCATCGTGTTCCACCCGCTCACGCGGGAGCAGATCGCCAGCATCATCGGCAACCTGCTGCGGGACGTGGAGGACCGCCTCAAGGAGGAGGAGCTTTCGCTGAAGCTCACCGACGAGGCCGTGGACTTCATGATCGAGCACGGCTACGACGAGAAGTTCGGCGCGCGCCCCATCAAGCGCGCCATCCAGCGCTACCTGGAGGACCCGCTCTCGGAGAAGATCCTGATGGCGGAGTACTCCCCCGGCGACGAGATCGAAGTGACGGTGGCGGAGGATCGCCAGTCGCTCGCGTTCCGGGCACTCTCACCTCAGAAAACCACGACGTAGGGACAAGTGCAACCAAAGAACCGGGGGGGATGGGCCGCGGGAGCGGCCCTCCTCCTTCTCGCCTCTGGCGGCGCACTTCCCCGCGCCGCTCATTCCCAGACTCCGACCCCGGCCGCACCGGCCCCCGCCCAGGCGGGGATCCGGGTGGACACGGTGCTGGTGCGCGGCAACGCGCGCCTCACCGAGGGCGTCATCCGCGGCGCGGCGGGGATCCACGCGGGGGCGTACGTCACCCCCACGCAGATCCCCCAGGCCGTGGCGCGCCTGATGGCCACGGGCAACTTCGACGCCGTCGACGTCTTCTTCCGCCCCAGCGCGCAGGACCGGGGGACGCTCACCTTCCAGGTGCGCGAGCGCCCCATCCTGGGCGAGGTGGCGTGGCGCGGCCTCAAGAGCGTGAGCGGCAACACCGTGCGCGACTCGGCCAAGCTCAAGGTGGGCGAGCCGCTCAACCCGCAGCGCGTGCGCGACGCCGAGAAGCTGGTGCGCGACATGCTGGCCAAGAAGGGCATCCAGCTCGCCTCCATCGACACGTCGCTGACGGCGCTCCCCAACGCGGCGGCGGGGCAGCGGCTCACCTTCACGGTGCGTGAAGGCGGCCGCCTGGCGATCGCGGACGTGGACTTCCGGGGCAACCGGGCGTTCACGGACGAGGCGCTGGAAGGCGCGATGGACACCCGGCCGGAGGGCTTCCTCTGGTTCCGCGGCGGCCGCTTCGACCGCGAGACGTTCAACGAAGACCTGCGCACCAACCTCCCCACCTTCTACGGCAAGAACGGCTACATCGACTTCGCCGTGGTGCGCGACACGCTGGAGGTGGACCCGTCCACCGGCAAGGCGCGCCTGGTGATCGAGGTGAACGAGGGGCCGCAGTACCGGCTGGGCGAGCTGAGCATCGTGGGCAACTCGCGCTTCCCCACCGACGAGCTGCGGGAGCTGCTCACCACGCAGCGCCGCTCGGTGCTGGGCCTTCCCTTCGGGGGCACGGAACAGCAGGAGGCGGGCGAGGTGTTCGACCGCGCCGCCCTGGACGCCGCGGTGAGCCAGGCGCAGTCGCTGTACCGCAACGAGGGGTACCTGTACGCGCAGGTGGAGCCCATCGTGGAGCGGGTGCCGGCGCAGCCGGGGCGCGCCCCCACGGTGAACGTCACCATGGCGGTGAGCGAGCGCAGCCCGTTCTACATCCGCAGCATCGCGATCGAGGGGAACACCACGACGCACGAGTCGGTGATCCGCGACCGCCTGTACCTGCTGCCGGGCGACGTGTACAACGAGGAGCGCCTCCTCCAGAGCTACCAGAGCGTCAACGGCCTGGGCTTCTTCGAGTCGCCCCTGCCGCTGCCGGACGTGAACCCGGACCCGGAGACGGGCCAGGTGGACCTGGTGTTCCACGTCAAGGAGAAGCAGACGGGCAACTTCAACTTCGGCACGGTGTTCGGCGGCGGATACGGCGGCAACTCCAGCCGCATCGCCGGCTTCCTGGGCTTCCAGGAGCCCAACCTGTTCGGGCAGGGGAAGCAGGCTTCGCTGCGCGCCGAGCTGGGCAACGGGCGCAGCACCTTCGAGGCGAGCTACACGGACCCCGCGCTGGCCGGGTCGCGCAACTCGGGCAGCTTCTCGCTTTACCGCCGCGGCGACCGCTTCGTGCGCTTCGGCAACGGGCGGCGCATCGTGACGGGCGGCGGGTTCAACTTCGGCATCCCGGTGCCGGGCGCCGCGCGCACCCGCGCCTTCCTGGGCTACTCGCTCTCCAACACGGCCTACACCGCGTCGGACACGGACGAGTGCTCGGGCGGGGAGAGCCAGAGCATCTTCTGCCTTCCCAACGCGCTGGCCAGCCGGCTCTCGCTGTCGGTGACGCGCGACACCAAGAACCACCCGCTCTTCCCCACGCAGGGCGTGCGCGAGTCCATCTCGCTGGAGCAGACGGGCGGCCCGCTGGGCGGCACGGGCAACTACCAGAAGGTGAGCGGCGAGGCCGAGTGGTGGGCGCCGGTGGCGCGCATCGGCGGCGGCGCGCGCCCCATGCGTGTGGCGACCGGCATCCGCGCCAACGCGGGCACCATCTTCGGCGAGGTGGGGTCGTTCCCCTTCGAGCGCTTCTACATCGGCGGCGTGCAGACGAGCGCCCCGCTGGCGCTGCGCGGCTACCAGGAGTTCAGCATCGGGCCCCGCGGGTACGACGTGAACTGCCGCAACTCGCTGCGGCAGGGGTGCCTGGGCGACTCGTTCCTCACCCTGAGCGGCGAGCTTGCGCTGCGGGTGAGCGACATCCTCTCGGTGCACGTGTTCAGCGACGCCGGCAACGTGTACGAGGACGTGTCGCAGTTCGACCCCACGCGCCTGTACCGCAGCGCGGGCGTGGGCGGCACGCTGGTGACGCCGTTCCTGGGCGCGATCGGCGTGGACGCGGCGTACGGCTTCGACCGGACGACGCCCGCCTGGGAGGTTCACTTCCGGCTGGGCAACCAGTTCTAACTTTCTCTGGAGCGGTACGATGCGACTTGGTTCTTTCGTGTTCCTGGGCGCCGCGGCGGCGCTCGTGATGGGTGCCGCGCCCGCCGCGGCGCAGCAGGGGCAGTTCCGGATCGGCGTGGTGAACACGCCGCGCGTGATGAGCGAGCTGCCCGCGGTGGCCAACGCGCAGCGCTCGCTGGAGAGCGAGCTGGGCCGCTACCGCACCGAGGTGGACAGCCTTGAGCGCACCCTGCAGCGCCGGCAGGAGGAGTTCCAGCGCAACAGCGCCACGCTGGCCCCCGCCGCCCGCACGCAGCAGCAGCAGGCGCTTCAGCAGAGCCTGGGCGCGTACCAGCAGCGCGTGGCGCAGCTCAACCAGCTCGCCGAGCAGCGCCAGCAGCAGCTCGTAGCCCCGGTGATGCGCCAGGTGACCGACGCCATCGAGCGCATCCGCCGCGAGCAGGGCCTGTCGATGATCTGGGACGCTTCGGCGAACTTCGTGGTGGCGGTGGACCCCACCTACGACATCACGGACCGCGTGATCGCGGCGGTGCGCGCGCTCCCGGCTCCCGCGGCCGCTCCGCCGGCGGCTCCCGCGCCGACCACGCCGCGTCCGTAACGACGCAGAAGGGCGATTTCACACAGAGGCACAGAGGCACAGAGACGAAACTCATCTCCGTGCCTCTGTGCCTTTTTTCGTGCACATGGGGTGAACGATGACGATCGATGAAGCGGCGCGGGTGGTGGACGGGGAGGTGGAGGGCGACGGGAGCCGCGTGGTGAACGGAGTGGCGCCGCTGGAGGAGGCGGACGGCGACGAGATCTCGTTCGTTGCCGAGCCCCGTTACTTCCCCTACATTCAGGCGTCCCGGGCCGCCGCGGTGCTCGTGGCGCGCGGCGCCGAGGTCGCCCTGCCGCCGCACATGGCCGCGATCCGGGTGGACGATCCGCGCCGCGCGCTGGCGCGCCTGCTGGCCGCGCTGTACCCGGAACGGGCACCGGCGCCGGGGGTGCACCCCACGGCCGTGCTCGGCGACGGTGCGCGGGTGGCCGCCTCGGCCACCGTGGGGCCGTACGCCGTGATCGGCGCGGGCTCCACCGTGGGCGAGCGGGCGCGGGTGGGCGCGCAGACGGTGATCGGCGCCGGGTGCGTGGTGGCGGAAGACGCGGTGCTCCACGCGCACGTCACCCTGTACGACGGCGCGCGGGTGGGCGCCCGCTCCGTGATCCACAGCGGCGCCCGGCTGGGCGCGGACGGCTTCGGCTTCGTGTGGGACGGCACGGGCCACCGCAAGGTGCCCCAGGTGGGCGGGTGCCGCATCGAGGCCGACGTGGAGATCGGGTGCAACACCACCATCGACCGCGGCTCCGTGGGCGACACCGTGGTGGGGCAGGGGAGCAAGATCGACAACCTGGTGCAGATCGGCCACAACTGCCGCATCGGGCGCCACGTCATCATCATCTCCCAGGTGGGGATCAGCGGCAGCACCCGCGTGGGCGACGGGGCGGTGCTGGCCGGGCAGGCGGGGGTGGGCGGGCACCTGGAGATCGGCGCCGGCGCGCGCGTCGCCGGGCAGGCCGGGGTCACGGCGAGCGTCGCCGCCGGCGAGACGGTCTCCGGCTACCCCGCGCGCCCTCACCGCGAGGCGATGCGCGCGCAGGCCGGCCTCTTCAAGCTCCCGGAGCTGATGAAGCGCCTGCGCGCCCTGGAGCGCGCCGTGCTCGGAGGGAGTGCTGAGTCCTGAACGGCAGTGCGTGAGTGCGTTAGTGCGTGAGTGCGCTAACAGCGGTGAAACGCACTGACGCACTAACGCACTTAGCACCTGCGGTTTCAAGCGAACCACCAACAGGCGGGCCCGCGCGGCCCGCTTAAGCGATAGATGACTACACTCCGACAGAACACCATCGCCGCACCGGGCGAGGTGGAGGGCGTGGGGCTCCACACCGGCGAGCCGGTGAGGATGCGCGTCCTTCCCGCGCCCGTGAACACCGGGATCGTCTTCCGCCGCACCGACCTGGAAGGGTCGCCCTCTATCCCCGCGCACGTGAGCCACGTGGTGGGGACGGACCTGGGCACCACCATCGGGATCGGCGAGGCGCGCGTGCACACGGTGGAGCACTTCCTTGCCGCGGCGGTCACGCACGGCATCGACAACGCCCTCGTGGAGCTGGACGCCGCCGAGCCGCCCGCCGGCGACGGGAGCGCCCGCATCTTCGACGAGCTGCTGCGGTCGTGTGGCGTGCAGGAGCAGGACGCGCCCGTGCGGTTCCTGGCGGTGGACGCGCCCTTCTCGGTCAACAAGGGGGTCGCCCAGTACGTGGTGGCGCCCTCGGACACCTTTCGCGTGTCCACCACCATCGAGTTCGAGCACCCGCTGATCGGGCGGCAGTTCGGCTCGTTCCAGTTGGGGAACGCGCTGTGCGAGGAGGTGCTCCCGGCGCGCACCTTTGGCTTCCTGCGCGACGTGGAGGCCATGCGCGGGCGCGGGCGGGCGCAGGGCGGCTCGGCCGACAACGCGGTGGTGCTCACCGAAGACGGGGTGCTGGACGGCACGGCGCTGCGCTACCCGGACGAGTTCGTCCGCCACAAGACGCTGGACGTGATCGGCGACCTGGCGCTGGTGGGGGCGCGCATCCTGGGCCACGTGGTGGCCGAGAAGCCGGGGCACGCGGGGAACGTGGCGCTGGCGCAGCAGCTCATCGCGCGCGCGGAGAAGAAGGCGCTCACGCGGCCCACGCTGAGCATCGAGCAGATCATGCACTACCTCCCCCACCGCTACCCGTTCCTGCTGGTGGACCGGGTGGTGGAGTTCGAGGAGCGCAAGCGCATCGTGGGGCTCAAGAACGTGACCATCAACGAGCCCTTCTTCCAGGGCCACTTCCCCGGGCGGCCGGTGATGCCGGGGGTGATGATCATCGAGGCGATGGCGCAGGTGGGCGGGCTCCTGGTGCTGGAGAACGCGGAGAACCTTGAAGACAAGGTCATCTACTTCATGGCGCTCGACAACGTGCGCTGGCGCCGCCCCGTGATCCCCGGCGACCAGATCCGCTTCGAGGTGGAGCTCACGCAGGTGCGCGGCCCCACGGTGAAGATGCGCGGCGTGGGCACCGTCGACGGCCAGCTCGTGGCCGAGGCGGACATGATGGCCCGCGTCGTGGACCGGTGAGGGCGGATGTCCACTATGACTGAGACGCAGGTCCACCCCACCGCGCTGGTGGACGAGAGCGCCGAGCTGGGCGAGGGCGTGGTGGTGGGGCCGTTCTGCATCGTGGGCCCCGGGGTCACGCTGGGCGCGCGGACGCGCCTTGCGGGCCACGTGGTGATCGAGCGGGACACCACGGTGGGCGAAGAGTGCCAGATCTCGTACGGCGCCGTGCTGGGGACGGACCCGCAGGACCTCAAGTACGCGGGGGAGCGCACCTACCTGCGCGTGGGCGACCGCACGGTGATCCGCGAGTACGTGACGATCAACCGCGGCACCGCGGCGTCGGGCCTCACGCAGGTGGGGAGCGACTGCATGCTGATGTCGTACGTGCACGTTGCGCACGACTGCCGCATCGGCGACCACGTGATCCTGTCCAACGCGGTGAACATGGCGGGGCACGTGAAGATCGACGACTGGGCGATCGTGGGCGGGATGACCCCCATCCACCAGTTCGTGCGCGTGGGGCAGCACGCCTTCGTGGGCGGCCAGTCGCGCATCTCCAAGGACGTGCCCCCGTTCGTGAAGGCCGCCGGGATCCCGCTGGAGCTGTACGGGCTCAACTCGGTGGGGCTCCAGCGCCGCGGCTTCTCCAAGGAGGTGCGCGACGAGCTGAAGAAGGCGTACCGCATCTTCTTCGCGTCCAGCAACAACACCACGCAGGCGCTGGCCCGCGCGCGCGAGGAGCTGCGCGCGCTCCCCGAGGTGGAGTCGTTCCTGACCTTCTTCGAGGGCTCGTCGCGCGGGGTGAGCGTTTGACGGGGCGTCCGCTGCGGGTGGGGGTGCTGGGGGTGGGGAGCCTGGGCTTCCACCACGCCCGCATCCTGCGCGAGGTGCCCGGCGCCGTGATGGCCGGGGTGTATGACGCGTCGCCCGAGCGCACGGCGCAGGTGGCGGCGGAGCTGGAGGTGCACGGGTTCGCCTCGCAGGCGGAGCTGCTGGCGGCGGTGGACGCGGCCGTGGTGGCCGTGCCCACCACGCAGCACGCCGAGGTTGCCCTGGCCGCGCTGGACGCGGGGGTTCACCTGCTGATCGAGAAGCCGATCGCCTCCACACTGGAGGAAGCCAACCGCATCGTGAAGCGCGCGGCGGAGCAGGGGCTGGTGGTGGCGACCGGGCACGTGGAGCGCTTCAACAGCGCGCTGCGAGCCTGCGAGCAGCACCTGGACGGCCCACAGTTCATCGAGAGCCACCGCCTGGCGCCCTTCGGCCCGCGCGGCACCGACGTGGCCGTGGTGCTGGACCTGATGATCCACGACATCGACCTGGTGCTGGGGCTGGTGCGCCGCCCGGTGGAGTCGGTGGACGCGGTGGGCGTGGGCGTGCTCTCGGCCAACGTGGACATCGCCAACGCGCGCTTCGTGTTCGAGGGCGGCGTGGTGGCCAACGTCACGGCCAGCCGCGTGTCGCTGGAGCGCATGAGGAAGGTGAGGTTCTTCCAGCGCTCCGGCTACATCTCGCTGGACCTGGCCAAGGGCACGGGCGAGTTCCTGCGCCTCCGCAAGGGCGCCACCATGCCCGAGGGAGAGTTCAACCCCCTGTCGCTGCTCAGCGTGGTGGAGCGCATCGAGCTGGCCGGCGACGGCGCCGAGCCGCTGCGCGCCGAGCTGGAGGCGTGGGTGGCGGCGGTGCTGGGCGAAGGCCCGCTGGTGGTGAGCGGCGAGGACGGGCGCGACGCGCTCGCCGTAGCCCTGCGCGTCATGGACAGGATCGAGCACCATGCGGCCGCTTCCCAACCCGCATAAGCTGCGCGGCTCCACGGACCCGCGCCGCCCCCTGCCGCGCCCGGTGCGCCCGCCGTCGCCCTGGCGGCTGGTGATCCTGCTGGTGGTGACGCTGGGCGCCATCTTCGTGCTCCTGCGCCGCACCGGTGCGCTGTGAGCGCACGCCGCGGCACCGAAGCACCAACCATCTTCATCTCCGCGGGCGAGGAGTCGGGCGACCTGCACGGCGGCGCGCTGGCGGCGGCGCTGCGCGAGCGCTTTCCGCGCGCGCGGCTGCTGGGGCTGGGCGGGGCGCGCATGGAGGCCGCCGGGGTGGAGCTGATGGCCGGCCTGCAGGAGCTCGCGGTGATGGGCTTCGCCGAGGTCATCCGCCACCTCCCCTTCTTCTACCGCCTGCGCCAGCGGGTGTGGGCCGCGCTCGCCGCCGAGCGCGTGGATCTCGTCATCCCCATCGACTACCCCGGCTTCAACCTCCGCCTCGCCCGCCACGCGCGGGAGAGCGGCATTCCCGTGCTGTACTACATCGCCCCGCAGGTGTGGGCGTGGCACAAGAGCCGGGTGCGCGACCTGGCCCGCGACGCGGACCGGGTGGCGGTGGTGCTCCCCTTCGAGGAGGAGTTCCTGCGCCGCTCGGGTGTGGAGGCGCACTTCGTGGGGCACCCGCTCCTGGACCGCGCGCCGCCCGCGCTGGAGCGCGACCCCTGGGCACGCTCGCTGGGGCTGGACCCCGCGCGTCCCGTCCTGGGGCTCTTCCCCGGCTCGCGCGCGCAGGAGGTGAGGCGCCACCTGGCCCTCTTCTCCGAGGCCGCGCGCCGCGTGGTGGAGCGCCGGCCGGAGGTGCAGCCGGTGATCGGCACGCCGGGCGGGATCGATCCCGCCGTGTACGAGGGCGCGACGTGGCCGCGGGTGCCCAGCGCCGGCGGACTCCTGCAGTACGCCACGGCGGCGCTGGTGAAGAGCGGCACCACCACGCTGGAGGCCGGGATCGCCGCCACGCCCATGGTGGTGGTGTACCGGATGAACGCGGCCAGCTACGCCATGGCGAAGCGGCTGGTGAAGGTGCCCCACATCGCCCTCGCCAACCTGATCGCGGACGAGCGCGTGGCGCCGGAGTTCGTGCAGGACGCCGCTACCCCGGACGCGCTCGCCGCCGCCCTCCTCCCGCTGCTCGACCCGCGGTCGCCCGAGCGGGTGGTGATGGTGGAGGGGCTGCGCAGGATCCAGGGGAAGCTGGGAGGCGCCGGGGCGTCGCGCCGCGTGGCGGAGATCGCGGCCGAGCTGGCGGGGGCGCCGTGAGCGACGGGTTCCGGACGGACCTCACGCTCAGGCAGGGGCTCGCCGCGGGGCTGGGGGGGGCCGCGCTGGACGCGCTGATGCGCACCACCTCCGTGCGCACCGAGGGCGAGGAGAACTTCCGCCAGTTCTGGCGCCGGGAGCAGCCGGTCGTGTTCACGCTGTGGCACGGCCGGCTGCTTCCTTGTACCTACCACCACCGCCACCAGGGCGTGGTGACGCTGATCAGCCAGCACCGCGACGGCGAGTACATCACCCGCGTGGTGAAGAAGTGGGGATACACCGCCGTGCGCGGCTCCAGCAGCCGCGGCGGGCTGGACGCGCTGCGGGAGCTGGTGCGCCACCTGCGCGCCGGCCGCTCGCTGGCCATGACCCCCGACGGCCCGCGCGGCCCTCGCGAGAAGATGAAGCCCGGCCCGCTCCTGGCCGCGCAGCTCACGGGCGCCCCCATCGTCCCGGTAGTCTCGGGGGCGAGCCGCGCGTCGTTCTTCGGCGGCTGGGACCGCTTCATGATCCCGCACCCCTTTGCCCGCCTGCAGATCGCGTACGGCGAGCCGCTCCACGTCCCCCGCCGTGCGGGCGAGGCCGAGATGGAGGCGATCTCGGCCGAGGTGGAGGCGCGGCTCGGGGCGCTGATGAAGCGGGTGGACGAGCGGTGGTGAACGCGCCCGCTGGCCCCCACCCCCCGGCCCCCTCCCCCGCGTGCGGGGGAGCGTGGGGGAGGGGGAGAACGGCGCCTGGGGACCCGGGCCGCCATGGGAGCCGCGGCCCCGACAAGCCTGGAGCCGTGCACCGGCGGGTGGAATGCGCCCCCTCCCTCGCATGCGGGGGAGGGGGTCGGGGGGTGGGGGCCTCCCAGCGCGCTCACGCCCCCCGGTCCCCTCTCCCACGTTGTTTGTGGGAGAGGGTGGCGGCTCTCAGGCCGCCGGGTGAGGGCCCGCCATGACGCTGCGCACCTGGGTGCCGCGCTGGTGGGCGGGGGAGGGCGGGGCGGCGGGGCGCATCCTGGATGTCGCGCTGGTTCCGGCCGAGTCCGCGTTCCGGGGGATCGCGGCGGTGCGCAACGGCGCGTACGACCGGGCGGTTCTGCGCGCGGAGCGGGCTCCGGTGCCCGTGGTGAGCGTGGGGAACCTGGCCGTCGGCGGGGCGGGGAAGACCCCTGTTTCGGCGTGGATCGCGGCGCGGCTGCTGGGGTGGGGGAGGAGGCCGGCGGTGGCGCTGCGGGGGTACGGCGACGACGAGGTGCGGGTGCACCGCGAGCTGAACCCGCAGGTGCCCGTGTTCGCGGCGGCGCGGCGGATCGATGCGGCGCGCGCGGCGGGGAACGCCGGGTGCGACGTGGTGGTGCTGGACGACGGGTTCCAGCACCGGGCGCTGGCGCGCGACCTGGACGTGGTGCTGATCGCGGTCGAGGGGTGGCGCGCCCGTCCGAGGGTGCTGCCGCGCGGGCCGTGGCGCGAGGGGCCCGCGGCGCTGCGGCGCGCGGACGTGGTGCTGCTGACTCGCAAATCGGCGTCGCGCGAGCGGGCGGAGGCGGTGGCGAAGGAGGTCGCGGCCTGGGCGGGCGGGAAGCCGGTCGTGTCGTGCCACCTGGCGCCCGGGCGGCTGGCGCCGCTGCGCGAGGGGGAGGAGATGGAGCCGCGCGCGCTCGCGGACCGGGAAGTGCTGGCGGTGGCGGCGCTCGCGGACCCCGCGCCATTCGTGGCCCACCTGCGCGGGTGGGGCGCACGGGTGGAGGAGGCGCTCTTCGGCGACCACCACGCGTTCACCGCGCGGGAGGCGGAGGCGCTGGCGGCCCGTGCGGAGGGGCGGGTGGTGGTGATGACGCACAAGGACGCGGTCAAGCTCCGCGACCTCTACCCGGCGCGGGCGTACGTGCTGGAGCAGACGGTGCGGTTCGATTGGGGCGAAGAGGCGCTGGACGCGGCGCTGCGGCGGACGATCACGGGGAAGCCGGCATGATGAAGACGGACGTGGTGGTGGTGGGAAGCGGGATCGCGGGGCTCTTCTTCGCGCTCAAGGTGGCGAAGTACGGCACCGTCACGCTCGTCACCAAGAAGAGCCGCCCCGAGTCCAGCACCAACTGGGCGCAGGGGGGCGTGGCCGCCGTCTTCGGCGCGGACGACTCGGCGGACCTCCACATCGAGGACACGCTGGTCGCCGGCGCCGGCCTCTGCCACCCCGACGCCGTGGACGTGCTGGTGCGCGAGGGGCCCAGCCGCGTGCGCGAGCTGATCGAGCTGGGCGTGCGCTTCACCCAGGAGGGCGAGGACCTGTCGCTGGGGCGCGAGGGCGGGCACTCGCGGCGGCGCATCGTGCGCGCGGCCGACCTCACGGGGCGCGAGATCGAGCGCGGCCTGCTTCACGCGGTGGCCGAGAACCCCAACATCCAGATCCTGGAGAACCACGCCGCCGTGGACCTGCTCACCGCCACGGATCCGGGGACGCTGGGCGAGCGCTGCTGCGGCGTGCTGGTGCTGGATACGGAGGCGGGGGAGCTGAAGCCCTTCCTGGCGCGCGCGGTGATGCTGGCCACGGGTGGGTGCGGCCAGGTGTACCGCCACACCACCAACCCCTCCATCGCCACGGGCGACGGGGTGGCGATGGCGTACCGGGCGGGCGCCAAGGTCGCCAACATGGAGTTCGTCCAGTTCCACCCCACGGCGCTCTACCCGGCGCGCGACCACACCTTCCTGATCTCCGAAGCGGTGCGGGGCGAGGGGGCGGTCCTGCGGCGGCGCGACGGGACGGCGTTCATGGACGCCTACCACCCGCTCGCCTCGCTGGCCCCGCGCGACGTGGTGGCGCGGGCCATCGACACGGAGATGAAGCGCGGCGGCGACCCGTTCGTGAACCTGGACTGCTCCGCCATCCCCGAGGCCGAGATCCGCGAGCGCTTCCCCAACATCCTGCGCGAGACCACGGAGCGGGGGATGGACATGCTGCGCGAGCCCATCCCCGTGGTGCCCGCCGCGCACTACCTGTGCGGCGGGGTGCTGACGGACACGGACGGCCGGAGCTCCGTACCCGGGCTGTACGCGGCGGGGGAGACGGCGTGCACCGGCGTCCACGGCGCCAACCGGCTGGCCTCGAACTCGCTGCTGGAGGCGCTCGTCTTCGCGCACCGGGCCGCCGAGCGCATCGGGCCGCAGCTTGCCGTGATGCGGATGCTGGAGCCCGTCGCGCTCCCCCCGCAGCCCGCGGGCGACGCCGCCGCGGACGCGGAGCTGGAAGCGCAGCGGGAGACCATCCGCGGCATCATGTGGGACTCGGTGGGCATCGTGCGCTCCGGCGCGCGCCTGGCCGACGCGGAGGCGCGGCTGCGGCCCATCTCAGAGCTGGTGAACGGGTGGTGGGCCACGGCGCGCCCCACCGCGGAGCTGGTGGAGGTGAGAAACGTGATCCAGACGGCTCTCCTCATCGTGCGCTGCGCGTCACGCCGCCACGAGAGCCGCGGCCTGCACTTCGACGAAGACCATCCGTACCGCGACAACGAGCACGCGCTGCGCGACACCATCATCGTACGGTGAAGGTCACGCTCGTGGCGGTGGGGAAGGCGCGCGGCTCCGTCGGCGAGGCGCTGGCCGACTACGAGACGCGCGCGCGCCGCTACTACGCGTTCGAGGCGGCGGAGGTGAAGGAGGAGGCATACCGCCGCACGGGCGACGCGGGGCGCGTGCGGGACGAGGAAGGGAAGCGCCTGCTGGCCCGCGTGCCGCCCGGCGCGCAGGTGGTGGCGCTGCACGAGACGGGGAAGCAGTGGACGTCGCCGCAGCTCGCCGCGTACCTCGCCGACCTGGCGGTGCAGGGGAGCCCCGGCGCGTCGTTCCTGATCGGCGGGGCGTACGGGCTGTCGGACGAGATCCTTGCGCGCGCGTCCGTGAAGCTCTCGCTCTCCGCGATGACGCTCACACACGAGCTGGCGCGCCTGGTGCTCACCGAGCAACTGTACCGCGCCGGGACGATCCAGCGCGGGGAGCCGTACCACAAGGGGCGGGAGTGACTCCGCACAGAGACACAGAGGAGAGCCGTTGACGCTGCGCATCGATGCCGCGCCCATCGCGGGCTCGCGGCTCGTGGACGATTATCTCGCGGGCGACGCCGCGATCTCGGCCTTTTACGCCGGGCACCCGCTGGACCCGGCCGCCTACCGCGAGAAGCTCGCGGAGGTGCGGCGGCGCTTCGACCGGCCGGCCCGCGAACGGGCGGCGGCCGCGCTGCGCCCCACTTCGCCGGGCGCCGCGGAGCGCCTGCGCCGCTTCGTGGAGGAGGGCGGGGCGATGGTGACCACGGGGCAGCAGGCCGGCCTCTTCACCGGTCCGCTGTACACCGTCCACAAGATCCTCTCCGCCATCCGGCTCGCCGAGGCGCTGGAGCGGGAGCTCGGCACGGTCGTGTTGCCCGTGTTCTGGGCCGCCTCCGAGGACCACGATTTCGCCGAGGTGAACCACGCCTGGGCGGTCGGCGGGGCAGGGGAGCTCCACCGCTTCGGCGTCCAGGCGACCGAGCGGCGCCCCGTCCCCATGTCCGAAATGAGGCTCGGAAAGGACGCGGAAAATGCTTTCGATGGCTTCGCGCAAGCGGTTGGCGCGCATGCGGATGACACAGGCGTATTCACACGGCTTCGAGCCGCCTACCAGCCCGGCCGCACGGTGGCCGACGCGTTCCGCGACACGATCACGGAGCTGTTCGCCGGCTTCGACCTGCTCATCACGGACGCCGCCGACCCGGCGCTGAAGGAGGCCTCCGCCGGCATCCTGCTGGCCGAGGCGGAGCGCGCCGCGGAGCACGAGCGCCTGGTCGCCGGGCGCACCGCCGAGCTGGCGGCCGCCGGCTACCCGTCGCAGGTGGTGGTGGCCGAGGGCGCCGCCAACCTCTTCTTTCACGGCCCCGCCGGCCGCGAGCGCCTGCAGCGCGACGGCACCGGGTTCGTGGCCGCGGACGCGCGCCAGCGCTTCACCCGCGAGGAGCTGCAAGGGATGCTGCGCGACGATCCGCGCGTGCTGAGCCCCAACGTCTTCCTGCGCCCCGTCGTGGAATCGGCCGTGTTCCCGACGCTCGCGTACGTGGGGGGCCCGGCCGAGACGGCGTACTTCGCGCAGATCGGCCCGCTCTTCCAGTCGCTCGGCATCCGCATGCCGCTCGTCTTCCCGCGCTTCTCCGCGCTGATCGCCCCGCCGGAGGCCGACGAGGCGCGCGCCGCCCTCGCCATCACGGACGACGAGCTGCGCCTGCCTGAGCACGAGCTCATCGAGCGCCTCGCCCGCCGGCGTGTGCCGCCCGAGGTGGATCGCGAGCTGGCGGTGCTGAGGCACGCGCTGGTGGGCAACTTCGGCGTCCTGATCGACGCGGCGCGCTCCATCGATCCCAACCTGGACCTCGCCATCGGCGCGCGGCGCAACCGCGCGCTCATCGAGGTGGCGGGCGCCGAGCGCAAGATCATCCGGCACGTGAAGCGCAACGACGAGGTGCTGCGGCGCGGAGCACCACTCGCGCGCAACCACCTGCGCCCGCGCGGCCTGCCCCAGGAGCGCGTGCTCACCATCTTCCAGTACCTCGCGCGCCAACCCACGCTCCTCCACGACCTGGCGTCGGCGATGCGCGTGGAGCTGAAGGGCGCATGAAGCTCGTCGTTCTCTCTGTGTCTCTGTGCCTCTGTGTGAGCTAATCTTCCCCGACCGGGTGCGCGCATGACCGAACCAAACGACGACGATACCGTGCTCATGCCCCGCGACCGTGGCGAAGCGCAGTTCTCGCCGGAACCGGACGACCCGGGAGCGGTGGAGGCGGACGCGGTACCCAAGGCGCCGCGCGCGGTACCCTCGGGGAACCGCGCGTCGGCGATGATCGCGGCGGGCATCCTGCTCAGCCGCATCGCGGGGCTGCTGCGCGAGGCCGTGAGCGCGCAGTTCCTGGGCACCTCGCTGTACGCGGACGCGTTCCGGGCCGGGCTGCGCATGCCCAACGTCCTCCAGAACCTGCTGGGGGAGGGGACGCTGAGCGCGTCGTTCATCCCGGTGTACGCGGAGCTGCTGCACGAGGGGAAGAAGGAGGAAGCGGGGCGCGTGGCGGGTGCCATCTTCGCGCTCCTGTTCGCCGTCGCGGGGGCGCTGGCGCTCACGGGCGTGCTGCTGGCGCCGGTGCTCACCAGCATCTTCCTCCCCGGGTTCGAGGGGGAGCGGCGCGAGCTGACCATCGCCATCACGCGCATCATCTTCCCGATGACGGGCGTGCTGGTGCTCTCCGCGTGGTCGCTGGGGATCCTCAACAGCCACCGCAACTTCTTCGTGCCGTACGTGGCGCCCGTGCTGTGGAACGCGTCCATCATCGGCGCGCTGTTCGCGTTCGGGGGGCGGGTGGACTCCGGGCGGCTGGTGGTGGCGGCGGCGTGGGGGGCGCTGCTGGGCGGCGTGCTCCAGTTCGCCATCCAGCTCCCCACGGTGCTGAAGCTTGAGCGGTCGCTCAAGATCCGCTGGGACCTGAAGCTGGAGGGGGTGCGGACCGCGGTGCGCAGCGCCGGGCCCGCCATCATGGGGCGCGGTGTCGTGCAGGTGAGCAGCTACGCGGACATCGTGCTGGCCAGCTTCCTGGCGGCGGGCGCGGTATCCACCTACACCTACGCGCTCACCCTGTACATCCTCCCGGTGAGCCTCTTCGGGATGTCCGTGGCCGCGGCGGAGCTCCCCGAGCTCTCCCGCCAGCGCACCGCCGCCATCGAGGTGCTGCGCGAGCGTGCCCGCGGCGGGCTGCAGCGCATCGCGTTCTACGTGGTGCCCTCGTTCGTGGCGTTCATGCTGCTGGGCGATGTGGTCGTCGCCACCCTCTACCAGCGCGGGCAGTTCACGCGCAACGACACGCTGGCCGTGTGGCTCACGCTGATGGGGCTCACGCTGGGCCTCCTCGCCACCACCACCTCGCGCCTCCTCTCCTCCACCTTTTTCGCGCTGCGCGACACCAGGACGCCGGCGCGCTTCGCCACGGTGCGCGTGGTGCTCGCCATCCTGCTCTCGCTCATGCTGATGCTGGCCTTCGAGCGGATCACCATTCGCGGGTGGCAGCTTCCCGGCGGGTGGCTGGCGCACTACCAGATCGCCGGCAAGCCGCTCGGCACGGTGGGCCTGGCCCTCGGCTCCGGGATCGCGGCGTGGATCGAGTGGTTCCTGCTCAAGCGGGCGCTGCGTGCGCGCATCGGGCACGTGGGCGCCGGCGCGGGGCCGCTCGCGCGCATGTTCGGCGCGGCGCTCGCGGGCGCGGCGGCCGGGTGGGGCGTCAGGATGCTGGTGGGGGACTGGCACCCCATCCCGCTGGGCGTGGCGGTCGGCGGCACCTTTGGCCTGGTGTACTTCGGCATCGCGGCGATGCTGGGGCTGGAGCAGGCGGGCGCCCTGTTCGCGCGGGTGGGGCGGATCTTCAGGAGATAAAGGGCTCACATAGAGACACGGAGGCACGGAGAAGAGGTTCTTTTCTCCGTGCCTCTGTGTCTCTGTGTGATACCGGAACGCCGTTTGCCGGCGGGGTATTACTGGCCGAAGCAACCCCGAAGCCCGAAGCCGCCGATGCCGACCAGCGAGAACGTAGAAGCCAAGCTCCGCCACCTCCCGGCCCGCCCCGGCGTGTACCTGATGAAGGACGCGGCGGGGGAGATCATCTACGTGGGCAAGGCCAAGTCGCTGCGCTCGCGCGTGAGGTCGTACTTCCAGGCGGGGGGCACGCACTCCATCAAGACGCGCGAGCTGGTGCGGCGCATCGAAGACCTGGAGACGATCGTCGTGGACAGCGAGGCGGAGGCGCTGATCCTGGAGAGCAATCTCATCAAGGAGAACCGCCCCCGCTTCAACATCACGCTCAAAGACGACAAGAGCTACCCGTACATCAAGGTCACGGCCGAGCGCTTCCCGCGCGTGTACGTCACGCGACGGATGGAAAAGGATGGGTCGCGCTACTTCGGGCCGTACACGGACGTGCGGCGGATGCGGCAGTCGCTGGAGCTGGTGAAGCGGCTGTACACCGTGCGCTCCTGCCGCCACGACCTGCCGGACGCGCGCGTGGACCGGCCCTGCCTGGACCACGAGCTGGGGCTGTGCAGGGCCCCGTGCGTGGGCCTCCAGTCGCAGGAGGAGTACGGGGCCATGATCGACGAGATCCTGGACGTGCTGGGCGGCCACACCAAGCGCGCGGCGGCCCGCATCCGCGAAGACATGCAGGCGGCGGCGCTGGAGATGAACTTCGAGCGCGCGGCGGAGCTGCGCGACGCCCTGCAGCGCCTGGAATCGCTGGAGCAGCGCCAGCGCGTGGTGGACATGGAGGGCGCGGACCGCGACGTGGTGGGCTTCGCGCGCGACGGCGCCGAGGGATGCGGCGTGGTGCTGCAGATCAGGGAAGGGAAGCTGCTGGGCCGCGAAGCCCAGTTCCTCACCAACCTGGCCGACGAGAGCGACGAGGCCGCGCTGGGCGCCTTCGTCACCAGCCTGTACGCCGGCCGCGGCCAGCGAGACGCGGAGGGGATCCCAGGCGAGATCCTGCTCCCCACGGACTTCCCGGACCGGGCGCTGCTGGAGGAGCTGCTGCGCGGGCTGTGCGGCCGCGTGGTGCGGGTGTGCGCACCCGAGCGCGGCAAGAAGGTGAGCCTGGTGGACCTCGCCGCCCAGAACGCGCGCCACCTGCTGGAAGAGCGCAAGCTGATCGGCAACCGCGCCGCCGAGCGCGCGCCGGACGCGCTGTACGAGCTGCAGGAGGGGCTGGGGCTGCCGCAGATCCCGCGCACGCTGGTCTGCTTCGACATCTCGCACACGCAGGGCACCGAGACGGTGGCCTCGGCCGTGTTCTTTGAGAACGCCGAGCCCAACAAGGGCGAGTACCGCAAATTCAAGATCAAGGGGCAGTGGGGGAACGACGACTTCGCGTCCATGCACGAGGTGGTCACCCGCTACTTCGGGCGCCGCGTGGAGGAGGGGCTCCCGCTCCCCGACCTGGCGGTGATCGACGGCGGCAAGGGGCAGTTGGGCGCGGCCATGAAGGCGCTCGCCGCGCTGGGGCTGGAAGACCAGGCGGTGATCTCGCTCGCCAAGAAGGAGGAGGAGGTGTTCGTGCCGCACCGCCCGGACCCGGTGCGGCTGTCGCGCCGCAGCCAGTCGCTGCGCCTCCTGCAGCGCATCCGCGACGAGGCGCACCGGTTCGCGCTGACGTACAACCGGAAGCTGCGCACCAAGCGCACCATCCGCTCGGAGCTCTCCACCATCCCCGGCGTGGGCGCGGCGCGGCAGAAGGCGCTGCTGGCCAGGTTCGGCTCGCTGCGCGCGGTGGCCACGGCGTCGGAGGCGGAGATCGCGTCGCTCCCCGGCTTCGGGCCGGCGCTCGCGCGCAAGGTGCTGGAGCACGTGCGGGCCGCGTGATGCAGAAACTGAAGTCCTGAGTCCTGGGTGCGAGGTGAGACTGCTGTTCAGCACTCAGGACTTAGCACTTAGGACTTTTAGCACTTCCGTCTCGTGGCGCACGCTTCGTGCGTACGACCCGCGCGCAGGACGCCGTCGAACGCCGAACCGGAGTGGAGGGGGAATGAAGATCGCCGTACTGATGGGGGGAACGAGTGCCGAGCGGGAGGTGTCGCTGTCGTCGGGCCTGGCCGTGGTGAAGGCGCTGAGGGAGCGCGGCCACGACGTGCGGGCCATCGACACGGCGCGCGGGTACATCCCGCAGGACCAGGAGGGCGGGCTTCTCCCCGAGGGGGTCCACTCCGCGCCGCCGGAGGACCTGAGCTCCACGCTCGAGCTGATGCAGCTCCCGGCGGTGCCCGAGCTTCGCGAGGCCGAGGTCGCCTTCCTGGCGCTGCACGGCGGTACGGGTGAGGACGGGACGATCCAGGCGCTCCTGCAGTCGGCCGGGATCCGCTACACGGGCTCGGGGCCGCTGGGGTCCGGCATCGCGATGGACAAGGACGTCACCAAGCGCCTCCTGCGCGACTCGCAGGTGCCCACGCTGCCGTGGCGGGTGGCCCGCGCGCCGGACTTCAAGTACGACCAGGACACCATCGAAGACCTGATCGGCTTTCCGCTGATCGTGAAGCCCTCGCGCCAGGGCTCCAGCGTGGGCCTCTTCGTGGTGAACGAGCCGGAGGAGCTGGCCAAGGCCGTGGCCGAGGCGTCGCAGTTCGACACCGAGGTGATGATCGAGCGCTACGCCAAGGGGCGCGAGCTCACCGTGGGCATCCTGGGCGACCAGGCGTTCCCGCCGGTGGAGATCCGCCCCAAGAAGGGGATCTACGACTACCACTCCAAGTACACGCCGGGGATGACGGAGTACCTGTGCCCGGCGCCGCTGGACGAGGAGGTCACCGCCCAGATGCAGATGTACGCGCTGCGCGCCTTCCGCGTGCTCAAGCTGCGCGGCTACGGGCGGATCGACTTCATCCTGTCCAAGGAGCAGCTCTTCTGCCTGGAGGCCAACACCCTCCCCGGGATGACGGCCACCAGCCTCCTCCCCAAGGGCGCCGCCGCGTTCGGGATCGACTTCCCGGAGCTGTGTGAGCGGATCGTACGGATGGCTGCAGGGTAGTCGTTCAAGGGGGCGCGTCCGCGCCTTCATCCCGGCCCGGCCCGCGCGGCACTCCGCCGCCGGGCGCGGCCGTTTCCATCCGCGGCGGCGCTCCCATGGCCTACCGTTCAAGTTACGATGCTCCGTTCAGGAGCTCCGTCACCCCCTGGGTGGCGCGCTTCCTGTTCGCCAACACCGCCATCTTCCTGGTCGTCCTGCTCATGGGGCGCACCAGCGTCGGCTCCACGATCCTGGACTTCCTGATCCTGGACCGGGACCGCCTGCTCGTGCGCCCGTGGACGCCGGTCACCTACGCGTTCACGCACGCGGAGGTGCTCCACTTCCTCTTCAACATGCTGGGCCTGTTCTTTCTAGGCCCGCCGCTGGAGGACCGCTGGGGCGGCAGGGCGTTCGTGCGGTTCTACCTGGTCGCCGCGCTGGGCGGCGCGCTCTTCTCGCTCTTCATTCCCGGGGGCGTGCTGGGCGCGTCGGCGGCCATCAACGGGCTGCTCCTGGCCTGGGCGCTGATCTGGCCGGAAGCGCAGGTGTACTTCTTCGGCGTGATCCCCATCAAGGTGAAGTGGCTCGCGCTGGGCTCAGTGGTGCTGAGCCTGATGAACGCCGCCGGCGGCGGGGGCGGGGGAGTGGCGCACCTTGCCCACCTGGGCGGCTTCGTGGCGGCCTTCCTCTACCTCAAGAGCCCGTGGGCTCCGAGCGACTGGGGCGAGGTGCCGGCCCGGCCCGCGAAGAAGAAGAAGGAGAGCTCCCTCGCCGCCTGGGTCGGCCGGAAGCGCTCGCCCGCGCAGCCGGCGCCGACCGCCACCGTCACGCCGCACCCCAGCAGCCCCTCGCGCCGCTCCGAGCGCGACCTGCTGGACGACGTGGACCGCATCCTGGACAAGATCTCCGCCCAGGGCCTCGGGTCGCTCACCGAAGAAGAGCGCCGCCGCCTGGACGAGGTGAGCCGACGGTACCGTACCAACTAACAGCAGTCTCACACAGAGACACAGAGGCACGGAGAACGACGCTGTTCTCCGTGCCTCTGTGTCTCTGTGTGAGCCTTCGGCCGACGAGAACGCCCTCTGCGCCAAGATCCGCGTCGCGGACGTCCCGTTGCACTCAGTGAGTTGCGCGCGGGCCGTAGAGGGGCGTTTCCGTGAGCCGCATCCGCGAGAGGGCCGCCTGCGGCCGGTGACGTTGAAAACCCACAGGCCCAGCTCGGGATTTCCACACTTCGTATAATACACATTATGTAAACTACGCGCGTGGAAAACTGTGGAGAACCCGGTTGAGTTCTCCACCTGGGGATTCAGGAGATGGATGCGAGGGCGCGGCGGGCTTCGGCGGCCAGGTCGGCGTCGGAGCCGGAGGAGATCGAGGCGAGGACGTCGCGCGCGGACGGGACGCCGGTGAGGGCGATGGCTTCGATGGCGGCGAGCTTCAGGGTCTTCGCCTTGCGGCCGCCAAAGAGCGAGCGCTTGTTGACGATGGCCAGCAGCGGCGGCAGCGCGTCGGCCGAGCCGGTGCGGCCGAGGGCGGCGACGGCCGCGAGCTGCAGGTCGTCGTCCGCGTTGTCGTTGAGGAAGCGCGTGATGAACGGCACCGAGGCCGCGTCCTGCATGGACGCCAGCCCGTGCAGCGCCGCGCGCCTCACCCCGCGGTCCGCGTCGGCGAGGAGGTCCACCAGGATGCGGAGGCCTCCCCGCCCCCCGATCTGCGCGGCGACGCGCGCGGCGTCGGTGCGCACGGCGGCCTCGGGGTTGGCCGCGGCGTCGGCGGTCCAGCGTACCGACTGCTCGGGGTCCACCTCCGGGATGGTGACGAGCTCCAGGATGGCGCGGGCCCGCGGCGGCGAATCGGCCAGGGCGCGCGCAACCGTGGGGCGCCCTCCCCCTTCCCCGCGCACCAGGCGGCGGAAGATCGCGCGCCGCACCTCCTGGTCCTGCGTGCGGAACAGGTGGTTCTCCAGCAGCGTGACCGCCTCGCCGCCCAGGAAGAAGAGGACGTGGAGCACGCGCTCGCGCTCGTTCCCCACGAACTGCAGCAGGTCGATGACGTGCGGGAGGTTCTCGGAGGTGCCCACGCTGCGCAGCGCCTGCGCCGCGGACTCCCGGTACAGGCGCGTGCGGTCCGTCCGCTCGGCCTCCACGGCGAGCGCTTCCAGGAGGTCGACGGCCTGCAGGTGGTCGCCCGCGCGCAGGTGGCGCAGCGCGTTGCGCGCGCAGCTCCCCGCCAGGTCGTCGTAGCGCGACATGTTCTCCGCCGCGTGGAGCAGCCCCGGCAGCGCCGCGGACTCCTCGTCCATGCGGTCCGACGAGCTCGCGCGGAAGAAGTGGTACATGTCGTTGGCGCCCGGCTCGTCGGAGCGCGTCTCCGCCGGCACCGGGGTGGCTGCCGCTGGCGGCGCGGCCACGTCGGCGATGTCCTCCACGAACTCGAACGCCGAGAGATCCGCGTCGTCGTCCCCCGCGTCCACTCCCACGCCGGAGCCCCACGGCGCCGCGTTGCCCGCCGGCGGTGTCAGGTCGGGAGTGAGGGCGTCCGATGCGGGTGTCAGCCCGGCGGGCGGAGCGACGGGGTCTGCCGGAGCGACGGGGTCGGCCGGCGGCGGCGCGTAGGCCGGAGCGGCGGGACTCGCCGTCTCGGGCGGAGCGACGGGTTCCGGAGCGGCCGGGCTCGCGGGCGCCGCGGGTTCGGGCGAAGCCCCTGCCCCGCTGGGAGCGGCGGCCGGCGCATTCTCCCTCGGCGCGGGCTTGTAGGCCTGGCCGGTGGAGGTGCCGATGTAGATGCCGGCGGGCGCGGCGGTGCGCACGGCGCCCACTACCCCATCGGCGCCCAGCTCGGCGGGCGGGCGGGCCAGGATCTCAAAGAGCGCGGCCACGTCCGCCACGTCCGCGTCGGGGGTGAAGCCGATGCGGTTGATGCGGGCGACGATCAACTGGCCCGCGGCGCGCAGCAGGACCGGATCCACGCCACCCACACGCTCCCCTTTCGCCACGAACCCCGTGAACTGCACCTCCACCACGAACGAGCGCTGCGAGCCCCACATCTCCCGCAGCACGGCGTGCCCGCGCGCCGCGGCGGCCGCGGGTGCCTCTTCGCGGAGGACGGCGGCGCACAGGGCGCGCAGGAAGCGGACGGAGGCGAGCTCGCTCATTCGGCCGGGGGCTCGGAGGAGGGCGGAAGGGGCGCGGGGCCGGCGGCGCGCACGGCGCGCGGCGAGTGAAGGCGGCGGAAGGCCGAGAGCAGGCGCAGGCGCCACACGCGCCAGATGGCCTCGCGCACGATGGCCTTCGACATTTTGCTCTCGCCCAGGTCCCGGTCCACGAACATGATCGGGATCTCGCCGATGTGGAAGCCGAGCTTCCAGGCGCGGAAGCTCATCTCGATCTGGAACGAGTAGCCGTTGCTCTCCACCCGGTCCAGGTCCAGCGTGGCCAGCACCTCGCGGCGGAAGCACTTGAAGCCGCCCGTGGCGTCGCCCACCGGGAGCCCCGTAACCCAGCGCGCGTAGACGTTGGCGAAGTAGCTGAGGAGGAGGCGCGCGATCGGCCAGTTGACGACGGTGACGCGCCCCTCCAGGTAGCGCGACCCCAGCACCAGGTCGTACTCCTCGATGGCACGCAGGAACTGGGGGATGTGCGCGGGGTCGTGGCTGAAGTCCGCGTCCATCTGCAGGAACGCGTCGTAGCCGCGCTCCAGCCCCCAGGCGAAGCCGGCGAGGTACGCGGTGCCCAGCCCCAGCTTGCCCGCGCGGTGAAGCACGTGCACGCGGCGCTCGGCGGCGGCGATCTCGTCCGCCATGGCGCCGGTGCCGTCGGGCGAGCCGTCGTCCACCACCAGGATCTCCAGGCGCGGGTCGCGCGAGAGGATCGAGGGGACGAGCCGGGGGAGGTTGTCCCTCTCGTTGTACGTGGGGATGACGACGAGCGCGCGCTGCAAGGAACTGGTGTGTGCTTGAAACGGCTGGTGGGAGGCGGTACCTTGGGACGGATGTACAACATACGCCCGCCGGAGACCCCCCACAAGTGAAGGTTCTGTACCTGGTGACGGCCTATCCCCGCCACCCCACGGACGTGATCACCCCCTGGATGACGGAGACGATCCGCCGCCTGGCCGAGCGCGGCGTGGAGGTGGAGGTCCTCGCCCCGTCGTACCGCGGCCTCGCCACGCAGACGGTGGAGGGGGTGCGCGTGCACCGCTTCCGCTACGCGCCGCGCCCGTGGGAGACGCTGACGCACGACCAGACGGCGCCCGACCGCATCCGCGAGCGCCCGTGGTTCCTGGGGCTGGTGCCCGGGTACGTGGCGGCGGGGTCCGCGGCGGCGGCGCGGCTGGCCCGCACGGGCGGGTTCGACGTGCTCCACGCCTTCTGGCCGATCCCGCAGGGGGTGCTGGGGCTTGCCGCCAAGCGCGCCTCCGGCCTCCCCCTCGTCTCCACCTTCTTCGGGGTGGAGCTGACGTGGATGGAGAGCCAGTTCCCCTTTCTCGCCCCCCTGCTGCGGCGCATCGTGCGCGGCTCGGACGCGGTGACGGCCATCTCCACCTACACGGCGGAGCGGCTGCGGCGGGTGGCGCCGGGGGTGCTCACCGAGGTGATCCCCTTTGGCGCGGCGGTGGACGCGGCCCCTTCCCTGCCCCCTCCCCGCCCCGCCGGCGCGCGTCCGGAGCTGCTCTTCATCGGGCGCCTGGTGGAGCGCAAGGGCGTGCACCTGCTGCTGGAAGCGCTCGCGCTCCTCGCCCCCGCCGCGCGGCCCCTCCTGCGCGTGGTGGGCGACGGGCCCGAGCGGGCGCGCCTGCAGGAGATGGCCACCCGGCTCCGCCTCGGCGCCGACGTCGTCTTCCACGGCTTCGTCTCCGCCGAGGAGAAGGCGGAGCGGCTGGCCGGGTGCGACGCCTTCGTGCTCCCCGCGGTGGTGGACGCCAAGGGCGACACCGAGGGGCTGGGCGTGGTGCTGCTGGAGGCGATGACGTACGGCAAGCCCGTGATCGCCAGCGCCGCCGGCGGCATCGTGGACATCGTGCGCGACGGAGGGAACGGCTACCTGGTGCCCCCGGGCGACGCGGCCGCGCTTGCCGGCGCCATCCGCGCGTGCGTGGAAAACCCGGAGCGGGCGCGGGCGCTCGGAGCGCAGGGGCGCGTGGATGTGGAAGCCGGGTTCTCCTGGCCCGTCATCGCCGGGAAGCTCGCCACACTGTACGCAAGCGTACGAAACGTGCAAACCGCGCAGAAGCGACGGGTTTAACGTCCAACACGAGTTGAACAGGTGAGGAGGTGACGCACCTGGCACACCCGTGAAGGTCGCGTGTTCTACCGTTTCATACACGTGTAGCGTCGCTGCACGAGTGTCCTGAATATTATTCACGAGAGCGCCACGTGACCGAAGCCGCAGACTGGAACAACTTCCGGGTGGAGACCATCTCCCCGCTGACCTTCGCGAAGCGGAACCTGATCCACCGCGACCTCCTGCGCGAGACGCGGCTGCGGGCGAAGCGGAGCGTGCTGGAGGTGGGGGTGGGGAGCGGAGCGCAGTCGGCCTACCTCTCGCGCACGGTGCCGCACACGCTCACCATCGACAACGACGAGCGCATCCGCGGCGCCGCGCTCCCCAACCTCCGCCGCTTTGGCAAGAGTGTGCAACTTCTTGGCGCGGACGCGTTCTGTTTACCGTTCTCCGACGCCAGCATCGACGTATCGCTCTCGCAGGGGCTGATGGAGCACTTCGCGGACGCGGACATCGCGCGGCTCCTCCGCGAGCAGCTCCGCGTCTGCCGCTCCGCCGTGTTCAGCGTTCCCTCCGACCGCTACCCGCGCCAGGACGTGGGGAACGAGCGGCTGATGTCTCCTCCGCAGTGGGCGGAGATCGTCACGCGCGCGGTGGGGAGCGGGTACGTGGTACGCGCACGCTACTACCGCGCGGACCTGGAGGCGCTGAAGTACTCGGTGCTCGCCCGGCGGTGGCTGGGCTCCTTCAGCGTCCTGGTGACCGTCGATCGTTCCTGACCGTCAGACCGGCGCAGGATCTTCTTGCCATTCAAAACCGGCAGCACGCACGCTGCCCCGAACCCTGATCCATTCGATGCGAAGACTGCATGTGCTCGTCCCGATCGCCACGCTCGCCATCGCGGCCGGGTGCGATGACTCCACGGGCCCGCGGAAGCCGGCGCAGATCGCCGCAGCCTCGAACGTGGAGGTCCAGGTGACCGCGGGCGCCGCGGTCGCGGACTCGGCACGGGTCCGGGTGAGCGACGAGAAGGGGAAGGGCGTTGCCAACGTCCAGGTGACGTGGTCGACCTCCGACGCGCAGGTGGCGGCGGTGGCCACCCCCATCACGGTCACCAACGCGGAAGGGTACGCAGCGATCCTTCCCATCGCGACCACTCGCGCCGGCGCGGCGGTCGTGCGCGCGAACACGCTGATCGGCTCGGCCTCGGCCCAGGTGGACTTCACGGTTCGCGTGGCCGCCGCGAATCCCGTGTCGCTGACCGCCGCGCCCGGTGGGCGCATCGGGGTGCGGATCGGCGGTGTGCAGCCGATCACGCTCAGCGCGCTCGACGCGTATGGCAACGCCGCGCCCACCACCAGCGCCGCGTGGTCCTCGTCCAACACCGGCGCCGTGGAGGTAAGCCCGGGCGGGGTGGTGACCGGGAAGGCGGAGGGGAGCGGCACCGTCCGCGCCACGCTCGGTACGCTAGAGGCGAACGTGCAGGTGGACGTCGCCACCGTCCTCTTCAGCGACAACTTCGATTCCGAGAACGGCGGGCGGCACTCGTTCGTGTACTCGGGCCTGCAGAAGTGGTCCTTTGCCGCCGGCCGCAACGTGGACCTGATCGGCGCCGGGAGCGCGTACGACTACTTTCCGGGCAACGGGCTGTACATCGACCTGGACGGCTTCTACGAGAGCTCCACCATCCGCACGAACAGGGTGCTGGACCTGACCCCCGGCACCTACGTGCTGCGCTTTCTGCTCGCCGGCTCGCAGCGGGGCGACGCCAACACGGTGACCGTGAGCCTGGGCACGGCCTTTTCCGAGACGTTCACGCTGGAGAGCGCGGCGCCGCTCACGGAGTACCGGCGCACGATCACGGTACAGCAGCTCACCAGCGCGCCGCTGACATTTGCCCACCGCAGGGACAACCTGCCGGAGGGAGACAACGGCTTCGGCGTGATCCTCGACGACGTGTCGGTCACCCGCCAGTAAGGGAGCTGGGTGTGGGCAGAGGACGGAGGCACGCGGATGAGGTCATCCGCGTGCCTCCGTCTCTTTACGTGCGTATCACCGCTTGCCGGCCGCGTCCCCAGCGGCTACTCTCCATCCTTTCCCTCCCAGCACCGAATCGCGCATTGAAGCACCGCACCGCCCTGCTCCCGCTCGTCCTGGCCGCGGCTGCGCCCCTGCTCGCCGCCGCCCGCGCCCCCGCCGCCGACCCGGTGCTCCTGCGCGACGGGTTCGACGGCGAGAACCGCGAGCGCCCCACGCTGATGTACGCGGACTTCCGCCACTGGCACGTGGAAGACGGCACCGTGGACCTGATCGGCGCGGGCTCCGACTGGGACTTCCTTCCCGGGAACGGGCTGTACGTGGACCTGGACGGCGACCGGCCGGACGGCCGCACCTTCGAGTCTGGCCGCCTCGTCTCGCGGCGGCGCTTCGTGCTGCTCCCCGGCACGTACGAGCTCAGCTTTCGCCTGGCGGGGTCGCAGCGGGGCGACCGCAACACCACGCGGGTGAGGCTGGGCGAGAGCTACCAGGAGCAGTTCACGCTGGGCAGCGAGGAGCGGTTCACCCGCTACGTGCGCACCATCCGCGTGAGACGCCGGGCCGACGCCCGCCTCACGTTCGAGAACCTGGGCGCGGACGGGTACGGGCTGCTGCTGGACGACGTGCTGCTTCGCCGCCGCTGACGCCGTGCCCGCGACCGCCCGCCTGCGCGTAGTCCACTGCATCTACGACGACCCCGGCAACCCCTGGGTGGCCGGGGGCGGCGCCGTGCGCGTGTACGAGCTGTACCGCCGCCTGCGGGAGGAGGTGGAGGTGACGGTGCTGGCCGGCGCGTACCCGGGCGCTCCGCGCGACGAGGTGCTGGACGGAGTGCGCTACCTGCGCCTGGGGGCGGAGCGGCCGTACGCGTGGAGCCGTCTTACCTACGCGCGCGAGGCCAACCGGTACCTGCGCAGCGCGGGCTACGACGCGGCCGTGTTCGACTTCTCCACCTACACGCCCATCCTGATGCCGCGCGGCCGGCCGGTGGGGATCACGGTGCACCACGTGAGCGGCCCCACGGCGCGCGAGCGCTGGGGGCGCGTGCTGGCCCCCGGGATCGCGGCGGCGGAGCGCACGATGATCCGGCGCGCCACGCGCCTGAGCGCCACCTCCACCGCCACCCGCACGCTCCTCCGCGAGCTGGCGCCGGGCATCCCCATCGACCTGGTGTACGCCGGCGTGCCCGACGAGCTGTTCGCCCTGGAGCGCCGCCCGGAGGACTACCTGCTCTACTTCGGGAGGATGGACATCTTCCAGAAAGGGCTGGACGTGCTCATGGAGGCCACGGCGAAGCTGGCGCGCGGCCGCCCGTCGCTGGAGCTGCGCATGGCCGGGCGCGGCAAGGACGCGGAGCGCGTGCAGGCGATGGCGCGCGCGCTGGGCATCAAGGGCAACGTAAGGATGCTGGGCGCCGTATCCGAGCCCGAGCGCCAGGCGCTGTTCACGGGCGCCGCGGCGGGGGTGATGCCCTCGCGCTTCGAGGGGTTCGGGATGGTCGCGGCCGAGGCGATGGCCGCGGGCGTGCCGCTGGTGGCCGCCGCGGCGGGGTCGCTCCCCGAGGTGGTGGCGCCCCCGGAAGGCGGCGTGCTGGTGCCGCCGGGCGACGCGGACGCGCTGGCGCGCGCCCTGGCGGCCCTCCTGGACGACCCCGGCGAGCGCGCCCGGCTCTCCGTATCCGCGCGCCGCTCGGCCGAGCGGTTCCGCTGGCGCACCGTCGCCGAGCAGCACCTCGCCTTTCTCCAACGCATCGCGGGCGGCGCGTGACGCGCCCCCCTCTCCCGGCAAACCGATGAAGAACACGACGCCCGCTCCGCGCCGCCCCACGGTGCGCACCGCCGCCGCCGAGCCCGAGCCGACGGTGGGAACCGGGCTCGCCGCCGCGATCTACTTCGCGGTGGCGCTGCTCTACTTCCTCCCGGCCTTCCTGCCCGCCACGGGGCTGTACGGCACCGACTACCTGGGCGGCGGGTGGCCGTTCCAGCTCTTCGCCACGTCGGCGTTCCACTCCGGGCAGCTCCCGGCGTGGGTGCCGCACGTGTTCGGCGGGGTGCCGTTCTATGCGAGCCCGGGCAACGCCTTCCACCCGGTGAGGATCGTGGCCGACCTGCTCCCGGCGGCTAAGGTGCTCCCCTTCGTCTTCTGGATCCACTTCGGGCTGGCCGGGCTGGGGATGTTCCTGCTGGCGGCGGAGCTGGGGTGCAGGCGGTGGGTGGCGCTGGTGGCGGGCTTCGCGTGGCAGTTCACCGGCATCACTCACTCCTGGGTGTTCGCCGGGCACGACGGGCGGGTGATGGTGGCCACGGTGGCGCCGCTGTTCTTCTTCTTCCTGCACCGGGGGATCCGCACGGCGCGCGTGGCGCCGTTCGCGGGGGCCGCGGCCACGCTGGGGAGCGCGCTGCTCTCGTTCCAGATCCAGAACGCGTACTACATGCTCCTGGCGGGGGCCATCTGGTCCGTCTTCTCCCTCCTTCACCTGGGCGTTCACCGGCGGCCGGCGGCGCTGGCGCGGGTGGCGGGGCTGGGGCTGGCGTCGGTGGTGCTGGGCTTCGCGCTGGCGGGCGTCAACTTCATCCCGTTCCGCGAGTACGTGGAGTACTCGCCGCGCGGCGGCGGCGGGCGCGGCTACGAGTTCGCGACGTCGTACTCCATGCCGCCGCGCGACCTGGTGGCGCTCGCGGTGCCGGAGCAGGTGGGATCGTCCATCTACGATCCCAACACGCAGCAGCCGCTCTTCCCCGCGTACCACGGCGGGCGCACCGAGTTCAAGCTTCACTCGGAGTACGTGGGGGCGCTGGTGATGGTGCTGCTCGCGCTGGGCGTGGTGTACGGGCGCCGCAGCCGCTACTGGTGGTTCTTTTTGGGACTGGGGGTCTTCGCGCTGTCCCTCGCGGTGGGCGGCAACACGCCGCTCTACCGCCTCTACTACGCCGCGCTCCCCGGCATCCGGCAGTTCCGCGCGCCGGACCTGGCGTACTTCATCCTCGCGTTCTCGCTGGTCACGATGGCCGCCATCACGCTGGAGGCCATCGCCGCGCTGCGCGCCGAGGGACGCGGGCGCACGGAGAACGGCCTGGAGCGGCTCGGGTGGGTGGCGGGCGGCGTGGCCGTGGCCGCGGTGCTGGGCGCGGTGCTCTTCGGCAGCGACCCGGCCGGGGCGGCGGGCAGCACGCAGTCGCTGAGCGCGGCGCAGGGGTGGATGCGCTTCGCCGTGTTCGCGGGCGCCATCGCGGGCGTGCTGTGGATGTGGACGGCGGGGCGCATGGGAGCGCGCGCGGCCATGGTCGCGCTCTCCCTGCTCACCGTCGCCGACCTGTGGGTGATCGACCGCAAGTTCTTCCACACGGTGGAGTCGCCGGAGGCGATGTACGCGCCGGACGACGTGGTGGCCTTCCTCCAGGGCCAGCCGCAGCCGTCGCGCGTGTGGACCTTCCCGCATCCGCAGTACTACCGCGGGAGCGGCGCGTACGGCGGCAACTACCTGATGGCGCACGGCATCGACCAGGTGGGCGGCGAGCACCCCAACCCGCTTCAGCGCTTCAACCAGTACGTGGGCGCCGGGCAGCAGACGTACATCGACTGGCACAACATCCTCGCCAACCCGCAGGTGGTGGAGACGGCGCAGGGCCAGGCGATCACCTTCGCCGCCGCGCCGGGGCTGCTGGACGCGGCCAACGTGCGCTACATCGTGAGTATGGCGCCGCTGGCGCTTCCCACGCTGCGCGAGGTGTACCGCGGCAGCGCTCTGGTGTACGAGAACACCACCGCCCTGCCCCGCGCGTACCTGGTGCCGGCGGTGCGCACGGTGGGCGCGGACGAGTCGCTGGGCGTGCTGCTGGCGCCGGGATGGGACCCGCGCCGCGTGGCCGTGGTGGAGAGCGAGCGCCCGGTCTCCCTCCCCGCCACGCCGCTGCGGGGCGACGCGCGGGTGACCGAGTACGCGCCCAACCGGGTGCGCGTGTCCACCACCGCCAACCGCGCCGCGCTGCTGGTGCTGGCGGACAACATGTTCGAGGGGTGGACGGCCACCATCGACGGGCAGCCGGCGGACGTGGTGCGCGCCAACCACACCTTCCGCGGGGTGGTGGTGCCGGCGGGGAGCCACACCGTCGCCTTCGACTTCCGCCCGGCGGATCTGCGGCTGGGCTTCTGGATGTACGCGCTGGGCTTCGCCGGGCTGGCGGTGTACGCGGCGTACCTCCTGCTGGCGCGGCGGCGGCGCGCGCCCGCCCCGGAAGAGGCTTGAAGAAGCCCGGCCCCCTGCTGCGGCGGGCGCTGGCGACCCTCCTGGTCGCCGCGCCCGCCGCGCTGCTCGCCCGCGCGGTGCTCAACAACCTGGGCGCCGTGCGGGCGTACCCGTGGCGGGTGGAGCCGGGGCTGCTCGCGGCCAGCATCGCCGCCAACGTGGCGGTGCTGGTGTGGGGCGTGTGGGTGTGGAGCCGGGTGCAGCTCCGCTTCGCGCACGCGCCGGTGCCCTTCCCCGCCCTGCTGCGCTTCTGGTTCCTCTCCAACCTGGCGCGCTACGTCCCCGGCTTCCAGTTCCTGGCCGTGGCCCAGATGAGCGCCGCGCAGGGCTTCCGCCGCGTGGTGATGGTCACCTCGCTGCTGGTGCACACGGCGCTCTTCCTGCTGGGCGCGCTGGTGCTGGGGTGCTGGACGCTGGGGGCGCACGCCGTTCCCGCGGCGCCCTGGCTGCTGGGCGCCGCCGCAACCCTGGGCGCTCTGGGCGCCATGCACCCGGCGGCCATCAACGGCGGCCTGGCGCTGCTCACGCGCCTGGCTCGGCGCGACGGGGTGCGCTGGACGGGCTCGTGGCTCTCCGGGGCCGAGCTGCTGGCGCTCGCGTGCGGCACCTGGGCGCTGGCGGGTGGCGCGTACTACCTGTTCCTCTCCTCGCTCACCCCGCTCCCGGTGTCGCTGCTCCCCGCGCTGGCGGGGGTGAACGCGCTCTCCTTCTCCGCGGGGCTGGTGGTGGTGGTGGTTCCTGGCGGGTTGGGAGTGAGGGAGCTGACGATGACCACGCTCCTCTCCCCGTACCTCCCCGCGGGGGTGGCCGCGCTGCTCTCGGCCGCGTCGCGGCTGTGGGGGATCGCGGCGGAGCTCATCGGCGGCGCGGGGGTGGCGCTGCTGGCGCGGCCCTCGCGCGCGGACGAGCGCGCGTCGCCGTAGCGCAAAGGGCCGATCCGCGCTTACATTTGCACCTTGTTCCATTGCCTTCGGACGATCAGCGGCAGAGACGGAAGACCATGCTCGAAGAACTCAAGAACAAGATGGGCGAAGAGATCGAACGGCTCACGCACGAGCTGCAGGTGACTCTTCCGGAGGCGATCAAGAAGGCGGTGGAGCACGGCGACCTCCGCGAGAACTCGGAGTACAAGTCCGCGCTGGAGCAGCAGCAGTTCGTACAGGCGCGCCTCAACCACCTCACGCGCCGCGCGGGCGAGCTGTCGAAGATCGACGTGTCGCAGATCCCGGCCGACCGCGTGGGCTTCGGCTCGCGCGTCACGGTGGTGGACATGCGCACGCGCGAGGAGGATACCTACTCGCTCGTCTTCGGCGACTTCATCGACATCGACAGCATCGACAGCGGGCAGGTGTCGGTCGCGTCGGCGCTGGGGCAGGCGCTGATGGGGAAGAAGAAGGGCGAGACCGTCACCCTGACCCTGCCGCGCGGGGAGCGCAAGCTGAAGATCAAGGCGCTGACGACGCTCACGCAGATGGTGGAGAGCAAGGAAGGCGAGTAAAAAGCCTGGGCTCACACGGAGGCACGGAGGCACGGAGAAAGAACATCTTCTCTGTGCCTCCGTGTTTACCACCAGCCCGGTGGAACGGGGATCTCTACGCGTTCGAGGCGGAGTACCCGCTCGAGATCCACCTGCAGCCAGAGAGTGGCGCCGGTGGCGGGGTGGCCGCTGGAGGCGTGCCAGGTCGTGACGTACTGGGCAAGCGCGGCGAGTGAGTCGAGGCGGAAGCGGTGCGCGCGGAGCACGGGGTCGGTGGCTGTCAGGGCCGGGTTGGCCGGATCGAGGGGGTACTCGTAGCTGACGGCGACGTCCAGGGCTTGCTCTCCGCGCCCGGCCTTGGAGACCGGGCGCAGTACCTGCGCGAGCGTGTCCTCCAGCGACGCGCCGGAGGGAATCGGCCCGACATGGTCCACTTCGATCCGGGGGAGTGCGGGGTCCGCGAAGGTGACCGGCGCCGTGCGGTAGACCAGCTCGTCCCGGAGCCCGGCGTTCCTCACTACCCGGAAGCTGCCGCGCGCGACCGGCTGCGAGAGGAGGTCCAGCGATCTCCAGCGGAGCGTGAGCGTGGGCGCGGCGGTGTACGGGTAGCTGCACCGGTACCCGCCGTCGCCCTCGTCCGGCGGCGCGACCGGTTTCTGCTCGTTGATGGAGGGCCACTCGTCCACCCGCGACGCGTCGAACGCCGGGGAGGAGCGGGCGAACACGTCCAGCCGCGACGCCGTGAAGCGGATCACCACCTCACGGGAACCGGCGGTGCTCCGTCCGGACGGCGGCATCGCGGCACTCGCCGCCGGAGAGGTCCAGCGATCCACGACCGCTCTGACCTGGGCCATGATCGCGGCGAGCACCTCGTGCGGGCTCGCGCCCTCGCCAGACCGGTCGTCCTCCGCGATGCGCGGGAGGAGAGGCGCGAGCGTGCTCCAGGCCGCACGGAAACCGCCGAGCGCCCCGGCCAGCTCCGCCGGAGCGTGGGGGGCTCGCGCCGGCTCCGGACCGGCGGTGGGGCCGAAGGTGACCCCGACCCGGAGCTCGTCCCGCGCGCCTGCATCCGGCACGGCCAGCTCGGTGACGTAGTCCCATTCCAGCGCGCGGTGGACAGGATCGGTTCCCCGCGGCTCGATCGCGGCGCTCCCCGTCTGCCGCATGAGAACGGGCGGCGCGGGGTGGTGCCGCAGCGGGACCGGCACGTCCAGCCGTGGGAGAGCCAGGGATTCCACGCCGCCCGCGAGCTCCAGCCACTGCCCGGCGTCGGTCGGGTGCCTCACGTGGCTCACTTCGTACGCTCCCGCCAGCGGAACGGTGGCGCCGTCGCGCGGCCACGTCGCGTACACCTGGAACGTGAGATACGCGGCGCGCGGCGGCAGAGTGGCGGCACTCGCTGTGTACTGCGGGCGCGAGGTGATCGTGCCGAAGAGCGCAACGGAGCCCTGCCCCGCCACCCGGACGGACGCGGGGAGCTGCACCACGGCTGAGGTCGTGTACGCGCGCGCGAGCGAATCCTGAAGCGCCTGCTCGAACTCGCCCCGCGCCGCGTCCGCGTCGCCGGCCGGTGCGTCGGGGGTTACCGGCACCAGCCCCCGCGAAAGCGCCTTCGCCATGCGCGCCCCCATGCCCACGAGCTCCGCGTGGGCGCCAGGGTCCAGATGCTCGATCGCCGCGGCCATCCCGGGCGAGAGGAGGGTGTCCAGGGTGGTGAGAAAGGATTCACCCGCCACGTCCAGATCCAGGGACGAGAAGGAGATGGTCCTCTCTCCGGCCGGCGCGAGCGTGTCGGGATCGTACACGACCACGTTCACCGAGCCGCTCACCAGCTCGCGGCTCAGCGGGGCGAACGTGAAACACGCCGCTTCGGCGCTCGGGAACTCCGCCCAGACGCCGTGCGTGCGGCTCCAGCGCAGGGCCCACGGGTCACCGTCCACGCCCGTAAGCGCGCGCAGGCGGCCTTCGGCGCCGTCGAAGCCGGCGAACGCCGCCTCGAAGCCGGCGGCCCATTCGGCCACGCGTGACAGCTCGAAAGTCGCGGACCCCACCGTCAGCCGCACCCTCACCTCGAACACGTCGTCAGGCAGCGCGGCCACGCCTCGCGGATCGACGGCAAGCGCAACGTCGGCTTCGCGCCGGCTGGGCGCCTCGCCGCCCAGCTCCGTGGCCGCCGCCTCCGCGAACGCCGCGAGTACGGGGCGGAGCGCGCCGCTCGTCGCGCCGGGGAGCACCGTCGCGTCCAGCCGAAGCGCGATCTCAGGGTCCGCGAGCTGGGCCACGAGGGCGGCATGCCGGGCCAGCGCATCCTCATCCCCCGCGAGCCCATGTGGCTCGAATGCCAGGTGAAGGGTGAGCGTGGGCGCACCATCCACCACGTGGAAGCGATAGGACAGATCCACCCCCGGCCACACGGCGGGAGGCACCAGCGGGAGGTCGAGAGGCACGGGAGAGGAGGTTGGCGGGATGGAAAACGGAGGCACGGAGATGAAGTTATCTCTGTGCCTCCGTGCCTCTGTGTGAGGTCCTTTTTAGCTGGTGTAGCTCGGAGCGGAGCGTGGCGATGAGCTCGGCCATGAACCCGAAGCCGAAGAGGACCACGCCCACCGTTTCCAGCAGGCCCACGAGGGTGAGGAGGGGGCGGAAGCCGAAGGGGGGCATCCATCCGCCGATGCGGAGGACGACGGTGACGAGGCCCACCAGGATGCCGAGGAGGATGAGCGCGAGCCCGCCGCCGCCAAAGAACTGCATCGGCTTCTCGGTGAACTTGAGGTAGAACCAGACCACCACCAGGTCGCCGACGCCCACCAGCACGCGGCCGCGGCCGGAGTACTTGGCGACCCCCGCGCGGCGCGGGAAGAGCTCGATGTCCATCTCGGACACGGAGTACCCCTGGTCGTGCGCCAGCACCACGAAGAAGCGGTGCCAGTCGTGGCGCAGCGGGATCTCGCGCAGGATCTCGGCGCGGAACGCCTTCATGGAGTTCAAATCGCGCGCTGGGACGTGGAAGAGGCGCTGTGAGAGGCGGTTGTACACGCCGCTCACGGCCGCCTTCTCGTAGTTCCCCACCTTGCGCCCGCACACGATGTCCGAGCCCGTGGCGGCGATCTCGGCCAGGAAGCGCGGGATGTCTTCGGTGGAGTGCTGGAGGTCCGCGTCGAAGAGCACCAGGTACTCGGCCTCGGCGGCGAGCGCGCCGGTGACCATCGCCTCCGTCTTCCCCTGGTTGCGCCGGTGACGCAGCACCTTTACGCGCGGCATCCCCACGCTCTCGCGCAGGGCCGCCTGGTGCGTGCCGTCGCGCGAGCCGTCGTCCACCAGGATGATCTCGCCGCCCAGCCGGTGCCGCGCAAAGGTCTCGCGCAGCTCGCGGAAGAGGGCGGCCATGTTCTCCGCCTCGTCGAACGCCGGCACCAGCACCGCGAAGTCGGTCCGCAGCCGGTCCGGGATCGCCAGCGCGGAGGGTTGCACGGCAACGGGGGGCATCGTGGCGATGCCCCCCCGTTCCCCGTTCCCCACTCCCCGTTCCCCGCCGTTCACACGCGCTTGCGCATCCGCGCGGAAAGGATCCCGAGCTGGTCGCGGTACTTGGCCACGGTGCGCCGGGCGATCTGGATGCCGTCGTCCTTGAGGATGTTGACGATGGCCTGGTCCGTGAGCGGGTGCGCGGGGTCTTCCTCGCCCACCAGCTTCTCGATCTGCGCCTTGATCCCGCGCGCGGACACGTCCTCGCCGCTCGTGGTGGAGAGGCCGGACGAGAAGAAGAACTTGAGCGGGAACACGCCGCGCGGCGTCTGCACGAACTTCTCGTTGGTCACGCGGCTCACGGTGGACTCGTGCATGTCGATCACCTCGGCCACCTCGCGCAGGGTGAGCGGCTTGAGGTACTGCACGCCCTTGTCGAAGAAGTCGCGCTGCCGGTCCACGATGAAGTTCATCACCTTGAGCATCGTCTGCCGGCGCTGCTCGATGGCCTGGATCATCCAGTTGGCCGAGTTAAGCTTGTTGGAGATGAACTCCTTGTTCTCCCCCACGAACTTCTTCTTGTCCTTGGCGATGTCGCGGTAGGTGCGCGACAGCTTCAGGCGCGGCAGGCTGGTGTCGTTGAGGAAGACGAGGTACTCGCCCTCGATCTTCTCCACGATCAGGTCCGGGATGATGTAGTTGTCGCCGCCGCTGGCGTACTTCAGCCCCGGCTTCGGATCCAGCTTGGCCACCTCGTCCGCGGCGTTCTGCACGTCGCGGGGGGTGATGGAGAGCTCCTTGGAGATCTCGCTCCAGCGGTGGTTGATGAGCTGGTCGAAGTACTGCTCCACGATACGGAAGGCCAGGCTCTCCTCCAGGCGGCGCCGGATTTCCTCCAGCGGCGGGTCGCCTTCGCCCGTCTCGTGCACCAGCTCCTGCACCACACAGTCGCGAAGCTGAAGCAGGATGCACTCGCGCAGGTCGCGCGCGGCGATCCCCGGCGGGTCGAAGCCCTGCACCACGCGCAGCATCCCCTCCACCTCTTCCAGCGTGTAGGGCCGGGTGGAGCCCCACTCGCCGCTCTCGCGCACGAAGTCGTTGAGCGAGTCCACGATGTCCTGCAGCGTGCAGGTGAGGTACCCCTCGTCGGAGATGTTGCCGATGATCTCCTCGCCCAGCAGCAGCTCGCGCTCGCTTAGGCGCAGCAGGGTGAGCTGGTCGTGGAGGTGGTCGCCCAGGTCCTTGGTGTCCACCGACACGGGCTCGTAGTACTCCCGCTCCTCGTACTCCTCGCGGCGGCCGCCCGTCTCGAAGCCGTTCAGGAGGATCTCCTCCCAATCGATCTCGTCGGCCTCGGTCTTCTTTTCCTCTTCGGGCTGCGGCTCCACCTGGTCCTCGACGTCGCTCTCCACGAGATCGAGGAACGGGTTGTTGAGCAGCTCCTGCTTGAGGTGCTGCTGCAGGTCCAGGAGCGGCATGTAGAGAAGATCCATCGCCTGGTACAGGCGAGGGTTGATCTTCATCTCCTGCTTGAGGGTCGTTCCCTGATAGAGACCGGTCTTCATACCGCTTCGTCCTGTTGGGGATTCCGTTCGCGTGGAACGCCGAGACTGAGTCCTGAGTCCTGAGTCCTAAGTCCTGGATGAACAGCGCACTCACGCACTCACGCACTCACGCACTTCTGTTTAGCACTCAGCACTCAGCACTCAGCACTTCGCCTTACATCTGCGGCTCGGGGCCGTCGAAAAACGACGGGGGCTCGGTGCCGGGGTCGTACGGGTTGGGGTACCGCTCCCTCATGCGCGCGGCCAGCGTGGGCCCCAGGTACAGGTCGGCCACCTCGTCGCTCCACACCAGCTCGCTCACCGTGCCGGACACCCGCACGCGGCCCTCGTACATGATGTAGGCGCGGTCCACGATGTCCAGCGTCTGCTCCACGTTGTGATCGGAGATCAGCACCCCGATCCCGCGGCGGCGCAGGTCCGCCACGATCTGCTGGATGTCGTGCACCGCGATGGGGTCCACGCCCGCAAAGGGCTCGTCCAGCAGCATGAACTTGGGCTCGCCCACGAGCGCCCGCGTGATCTCCAGCCGCCGCCGCTCGCCGCCGGAGAGGGAGTACGCGTAGCTCTTGCGCACGTGCTTGATGCTCAGCTCGTCCAGCAGCCGCTCCAGCCGGCGCTTCTGCTCCGCGCGGGGGATGCCGAGCGTCTGCAGGATGGCCATGACGTTCTGCTCCACCGTGAGCTTGCGGAAGATGGAGGGCTCCTGCGCCAGGTAGCCGATCCCCGCCCGCGCGCGCTTGAACATGGGCACGCCCGTCAGCTTCTGCTCGCCGATGTACACCTCGCCTTTGTCGGGCGAGATGAGGCCCACCATCATGTAGAACGAGGTGGTCTTCCCCGCCCCGTTCGGCCCCAGGAGCCCGACGATCTCGCCCTGCGTGACGTGGACGTCCACCTCGTTGACCACGCGCCGCTTGCGGTACGTCTTCACCAGCCCGTTCGCCCGCAGCGTGAGCCCGCCCGCGATGGGCCCGCGGCGCAGCGGCTCCGGCGCGGGCTCGGCCTCCACGGCCACGAGGCCGCTCTCGTCCGGCGTCGCCAGGATATCCTCCGCCGTGGCGCCTGCGGAGAGCATCACGACCTGCGCGGCCTCAATCTCCTCCCTCGCCTCCTCGGAAGCCACCGCGGCCTCGATCTCCTCCTCCGTCGCGTCCTCGGTGACCATCGCGGCCTGCGCCAGCACGGACTCGTCCTGCTGGCGGCCCAGGATGGCGCCGATGTGGTAGTCCATCAGCGCGAGCGCCTGCGTGCGCTCCTGGCCGATCTCCTCGAGCACCCAGGGGGTGAGGCGCAGCGCGGCCCACTTCCCCTCCACCAGCGGCTCGCCGTCGAAGCCCAGCAGCTCGATCACCTCACCCGCGCGCAGGCGGCTCACCACCTGCTCCTCCAGGTAGCGCTCCGTCTCGCCGTCGGAGAAGGAGCCGAGCTCGGCGTGCGCCTCCGTGTGGCCGCGGCCGGGGCCGTACCAGCGCCGGTACTCCTCGCGCATCCGCGTGAGCCACTCCGCGCGCTCCACGTCGTTCACCCCCTGGTCGCGCGCCACCAGGGCGCGCAGCGCGATCAGGGTAGATACATCCGACGGGTGCACTTCCGCCACCATCGCTGCCAGACGGCCTTGCATCACGGGCGAGTCCCCCCCTGCGGCGTGGTGGAGGCCGGCGGTGCCGCGGGCGGCGTGGCCGGGCGCGCGGACGGCAGGCGCGTGCCGCGGCCGGGGGTGCCGGTGGGCGCGGGACGCGCGGGCTGCGGTGTTGCGCCGGGCTGGGCCGCCGCGGGCTGACCGGGCGCGGCGCCGCCGGGCCGCGGCACCACGCTACCTGGGGTGATGCCGCTCAGCGCGGACCCCGCGCCGCCCGTGCTGTCCGGGCGCGCCGCCTGGCCGGGGTCCAGGTACAGGCCGCGCTTCACGCCCCGGGCGCGCGCGTTGTCCACCTCGCCGTCGCGGAAGGCCAGGTCCACGTGGTCCGCGTTGAGGTAGTTGATCCCGGGCTTCTCGTTCGGCCGCTTCTCGTCGCGCACGCGGTACACGGAGCGCGCGTTGCCGATGGCCAGCATCCGCTCGATCTGGACCTTGGCCGACGCCGTGTCGCCGCGCGCGGGGCGCGCCGCGGTGTCTTTGGCGAAGTAGCCGATGATGGTGTCCGCCAGCACCAGGTCGCGGTCGGACACGGCGGTGGGCGGCGTGCGGCGCTGCGAGCTGTCGGCCACCGCCGTCGTGTCCCACGACTCGCCCTGCGCGGTGCCCACGGCGTGCACCTCGCGAAGCTCCTGGCCGGGCATGATGGCTTCCAGCGAATCTGCCTCCAGCCGGAACCCGCTCGCAAGCGCGATGGAGCGCGGCGCCGCCTTGGCGCTGTCGGCCGCGGCGCGCGGCTCGCGGGCGGAGATCACGCGCTGAAGCTTGTCGTTCTCAAAGAACATCTGGAGCTGCGGGCCGTCCACGTCCAGCCGCTCGCTGTCCAGCCGCGCGCGGGTGCGGGCCAGGACGCGCGTGAGCTTGCCCTGCCGGAGCTGGCTTTCGATGAAGTCGCCCGTGAGCTCGTAGCTCGGATTGCGCACGCGCGCGTTGGTGCGCAGCTCCATCCGCTCCGCCGTGGCGTCGTAGAAGGCCGTGGCGGCCGTGGAGTTCACGTCCTTGCTGACGATGACCACGTTGCCCTCGGCGGTCATGAACTTGTCGCCGGTGCTGGTGATGCGGTCGCCGTCCACCTCCATCGGGTCGCGGCGCTCCCCGTTGTCGCTGCGCGGCACCAGCGTGAGGTGCGGGCGCTGCGTGGCGATGGCCTGCGCATCGGGCCGACCCGGCATCGCCTTGTAGTACTCCAGCTCCGGCCCGCGCAGCGTGGAGCCGCGCGCCTTGTCCGTGAACACCACGTTGCCCTGCGCGAAAAGCCGCCCCGTGCCGGAGTTGTAGGTGGCGCGGTCGGCCGTCAGGGTGCGGGTGGGGTCCTGGTAGTCCACCCGGCCGAACAGGTGCACCTCGTTCATGGCCTGGTAGATGACGGCGCTGTCGGCCCGCAGCTCCTCGCCCGCGGCGCAGCGCACCAGCAGCGGCCCGTCTGCCGAGATGACGCGGTTTGCCGGGTCGCCCACGGAGGTCCACGGACCCACCTGGCGCTCCAGGAGGCACGAGTTGGCCTGCGCGGCGCCGAGCGCCGGCATGGCGGCGAGTGCCGCGGCTATACCTATGATCAAGTACCGCATCTTAGGAAATCCCGTTGAATCGGTAGCGCTCACGGCACCGCCGCTGGGAGCACGCGACGCGGACGCAGAGCGATGCGCGGTGTGGCCAGGCGCCGGAGAGCGATCCACCATACAGCCAGGCGCCGGAGAGCGATCCGCCGTGTGGTCGGGCGTCGTGGAGCCCGCCGACTCAAAGCGAATGAATTCGCCGCTGGACCTACACGAAGCCCGCCTTCGCGGGCTGTTGGCGCGGCGCTCACTCGAGGAGAACAGTGCCCGCAGGGGCACTTCGCGTGGTTCCAGCGGCGAATTCATTCGCTCCTGGACACCGGGAGCAGGCTCCTGAGCGCCTGGCGCGGCCACCCGCGGGTTCCAGGGATCCCGCATCAGAACCGTATCCCTCCGTCGCCCACCTGAACGGAGCCGGTGCTCGCGTTCTTGCCGCTGATGTTCTGGAAGCGCGTGTCCGAGGTGAAGCCGTCGGTGTGGAGCGTTCTTCCCTCCTCCACCATGGTCGTCCGCTTCTCGCTCCACACGCGGTTGCCGCGCTGGTCCCAGTGAAGCTCTTCGCTGGTGATGGTGCGCGTTCCCTTCCCCTGCTCGCCGGGGACGATGAGGATCACGCTGCCGCGCGCCACCATCACCTGCGACTGCGGGTCGTACTCGCCGCGCTTGGAAGTGAGCTTGCCGTCCTTGCCGGACGGGGTGCTGAAGACGAGCCGCACGCCCGTCAACTGCGTCTGGTTGGAGCCAGGCGGAGTGACGGCGGTGTCGGCGTGGAGGTCGGCCTTGGTGGTGCCTTCCTCCGTCATCTTCATCTTCATCCCGATGGTCACCTGGTTGGCGTCCGCCTCGAAGGCGGCCGTCCGGTTGGGTGCCGTGGCCTGCCCGCAGGCGGCCAGCATCGCGAGGAGCGCGAGGCGCTTCATACGGCCCCCGCGCGCATCAGGTCGTGGAGGTGCACCATCCCCACCACGCGCCGCGCGTCGTCCACCACGGGAAGGGCCATCACGCCGTGGCGCTCCATCACGCCCACGGCCGCGGCGGCAAGCTCGTGCGGCTCAACGGTTTTCGGATTGAGAGTCATGACTTCCGATACGGAAATTCCGTAGAAGTGTTCCTCCCGCTCCATTAGCCTCGTCAAATCTCCCGAGGTCACCACCCCCAGCAGCCGCGCTTCCGCATCCACCACGGCCACCGTCCCGCGGCGCTCCGCGAGCGGCACCAGCGACTGGCGCATGGTGGCGTCGGCGGGGAGGAGCGGCAGGTCGCTCGTCTCCATCACGTCCGCCACGCGCAGCAGCAGCCGGCGCCCCAGCACTCCGCCGGGGTGGAACCGCGCGAAGTCGTCGCGCCCGAAGCCGCGCCGCAGCAGCAGCGCCACGGCAAGCGCGTCGCCCATGGCCATGGCCGCGGTGGTGGACGAGGTGGGCGCCAGGTCGTGCGGGCAGGCCTCTTCGGCCACCGAGCAGTCGAGCACCCAGTCTGCCTGGCGCGCCAGCGCGGAATCCAGCCGCCCGGTGAGCGCAACCACGCCCACGTCCATCCGCTTCAGGTACTCCAGCAGCCCGCGCAGCTCCTCGCTCTCGCCGCTCTTGGAGAGGAGGATGGCCACGTCGCCGCTCCCCACCAGCCCCAGGTCGCCGTGCAGCGCTTCCACCGGGTGGAGGAAGACGGCGGGGGTGCCGGTGGAGGTGAGCGTCGCGGCGATCTTGCGGCCCACGATCCCGCTCTTCCCCACCCCCGCCACGATCACGCGCCCGGTCGCCTCCAGCACCGCGTCCACCGCGCCCGCGAACTCGGCTCCGATGCGCGCTTCCAGCGCCGCCACGGATGCGGCCTCGGTGCGGATCACGCGACGGGCGCGCTCCAGCATCTCGTCCGTGCTGATCGCCAGCGGCTCCGCCACCGCCGTCACCGCCCGGCCTCGCGGTCGCGCACGTACGCCTCCACGCGCTCGCTCCACTCGCCGCGCGCGCCCAGCAGCGCCTCCACGAACTCGCGCACCGCGCCGTACCCGCCGTGCCGCCGCCCCTGCCAGCGGGCGACCGCGCGCACGTCCGGCGTGGCGTTGCCCACGGCCGCGGGAAGGCCCACGCGGCGCAGGATGGGGAGGTCGGGGAGGTCGTCGCCCAGGAACGCCGTCTCGGCCCAGCCGATCCCCAGCCGCTCCAGCATGGCGGTGACGATGGACAGCTTGGCCGCCTTGCGGTCCTGGTGCACCTCGTCGATCCCCAGCTCCGCCGCCCTCATCGCCACCGCGCGCGACTCGCGGCCCGTGACGATGGACACCAGCACACCCGCGTCCTGCAGCAGCCGGATGCCGAGCCCGTCCTGGATCTCGAAGCGCTTGAGCTCCACCGCCTCGCCGCTCGCGGTGGCGCCCAGGTACACGCCGCCGTCCGTCATCACGCCGTCCACGTCCAGCACCACCAGGCGGACGCGGCGCGCCTCGTCCGGCGCGATGGGTGCGGGCGGGTCCAGCACGGGCGCCATCACGGGCGGAGCGCGGCGCGCAGGGCGAGCACCTCTTCCACCAGCGGCCGCAGCCGCTCCAGCGGGAGCATGTTGGTGGAATCGGACGGCGCGTTGGCCGGGTCCGGGTGCGTCTCCAGGAAGAGCGCGTCGGCACCCGCGGCGACGGCGGCGCGCACCAGGTGGGGGATGAAGCGCGGCTCCCCGCCGCTCACACCCGCGCCCTCGCCGGGCCGCTGCACCGAGTGGGTGCCGTCGAAGATGGCGGGAGCCTCGCACGCCTCGCGCATCTGGACGAAGGCGCGCATGTCCACCACCAGGTTGCCGTAGCCGAAAAAGGTGCCGCGCTCCGTCACCGCCACGCCGCCGGCACCCGCGCCGCGCAGCTTGGCTGCGGCGCCGCGCATCTCCTGCGGCCCCATCCACTGCCCCTTCTTGACGTTGACCGGCCGCCCGGTGGCCCCCGCCGCCACCAGCAGGTCCGTCTGCCGGCAGAGGAAGGCGGGGATCTGCAGGAAGTCGGCGACCTCGGCCACGGGCGCGCACTGCCCCGGCTCGTGCACGTCCGTGATCAGCGGCAGCCCCACCTCGTCGCGCACGCGGGCCAGCTTCCGCAGCCCTTCCTCCATCCCCGGCCCGCGCGGCGAACCGGCGGACGAGCGGTTCGCCTTGTCGAACGACGCCTTGAAGATGAGCGGCAGCGACAGGTCGTCCGCCATCCGCGCCAGCGCCTCGGCGATGGTCAGGTTGAGCCGGTCGTCTTCCAGCACGCACGGCCCCGCGATCAGGAAGAAGGGCGCGCCGGGGCGGAACAGGGCCTCGCTCACTGCTGCGCGCCGGCCAGGGCGGGACGCTCGGCCGCCTGCCCGTCGCGGTACTCCGCCGCCGCGGCCACGAACGACGCGAACAGCGGGTGCGGCTGGTCCGGGCGCGACTTGAGCTCGGGGTGCGCCTGCGTGGCCACGAACCACGGGTGATCGGGAAGCTCGATCATCTCCACCAGGTTCCCGTCCGGCGACAGCCCGCTGAACTGCATCCCGTGCTCGGCCAGCGTCTCGCGGTACAGGTTGTTGACCTCGTAGCGATGCCGGTGGCGCTCGCTGATCTCCAGCCCGTCGTAGATCTCGGCCGCGCGCGAGCCCGGCTGCAGGCGCGCCGTGTACGAGCCCAGCCGCATGGTGCCGCCCAGGTCCGTGATCTGGCGCTGCGAGTCCATCAGGCAGATGACGGGCGCCGAGGTGTCGCGCTCCCACTCGGCGGAGTGCGCCTCTTCCAGCCCGCACACCGTGCGCGAGAACTCGATGATCGCCGTCTGCATCCCCAGGCAGATGCCGAAGAAGGGGAGGCCGTTCTCGCGCGCCCAGCGGATGGCGGAGAGCATCCCCTCCACCCCGCGCACGCCGAAGCCGCCGGGGATCAGCAGGCCGTGGTAGCCGGCCAGCTTCTCCGCGCCCTCGCCGTTCTCGAAGTCCTCGGACGAGAGCCAGTCGATCTGCACGCGCGTGTCCGCCGCGATCCCGCCGTGGATCAGCGCCTCCTGCACGGACTTGTACGAGTCGATGAGCGCCACGTACTTCCCCACCACCGCGATGCGCACGGCGCCGTTGCTGGGGTTCTTGAGGCGCTCCACGAGCTGCCGCCAGGCGGCCAGGTCCGGCTTGGGCGTGTTGAGGCCCAGCTTGTTGACCACCAGCTCGTCCAGCCGCTGCCGGTTGTACTCCAGCGGCACCTCGTAGATGGTCTCCGCGTCCCGCGCCTCGATCACCGACGCCGCGTCCACGTTGCAGAAGAGCGCGATCTTGCGGCGCATCTCCGGCTCGATCGCCCGCTCGCTGCGGCAGATCAGCACGTCCGGCTGGATGCCGATCTGCATCAGCTCGCGCACCGAGTGCTGCGTGGGCTTGGTCTTCAGCTCCCCCGCCGCCGAGATGTAGGGGAGCAGCGTGAGATGGACGAACAGCGTGTGCTCGCGCCCCACCTCCTGCCGGTACTGGCGGATCGCCTCCAGGAAGGGGAGGCTCTCGATGTCGCCCACCGTGCCGCCGATCTCGGTGATCACCACGTCGTGGCCCGGCGCCAGGCGGCGGATGGCCCCCTTGATGGCGTCGGTGATGTGGGGGATCACCTGCACCGTGGCGCCCAGGTACTCGCCCCGCCGCTCGCGGGTGATGACGTCCTGGTAGATGCGCCCGGTGGTGATGCTGTTGGACTGCGACAGGCTCTCGCCCACGAAGCGCTCGTAGTGGCCCAGGTCCAGGTCCGTCTCGGCCCCGTCGTCCGTCACGAACACCTCGCCGTGCTGGAAGGGCGAGAGCGTCCCCGGGTCCACGTTGATGTAGGGATCGAACTTCTGGATGGTGACGCGAAGCCCGCGCTCCACCAGCAGCCGGCCCAGCGAGGCGGCGGCGATCCCCTTGCCCAGCGACGAGACCACGCCGCCGGTGACGAAGATGTACTTGGTGGGCGCCTTGTTGAGGGCGGTCATTGGGGTGCTCGCTCCGCGATTGGATATTCGTTCAGGAGGCGCTCCGCGCGCGCCGCGTCGGCCGGGGTGTCGATCCCCCCTTCGGCCGGCGGGCCGACGGCCACGCCCATGCGCATCCCCGCCGCCAGCGGGCGGAGCTGCTCCAGCTTCTCGATCTTCTCGAGCTCCCCTTCCGGGAGCTCCACCCAGCGCAGCAGGGCGCCGCGCCGGTACGCATAAAGTCCCACGTGCCGCAGGTACGTCTCGCCGCCGAAGTCGGGCTCGGCGTCGCGCGGGTGGGGGACGGGCGCCCGGGTGAAGAGGAGCGCCCCGCCGTCGCCGCCGCGCACCACCTTGACCACTGAGGGCTCCAGCCACTCGGCGCGGGTGCGGATGGGCGTGGCCACCGTGCCCAGCTCCCACCCGCCGTCGCGCACCAGCCTCACCGCCTCCGCCGCGTGCTCCGCCAGCAGAAAGGGCTCGTCTCCCTGCACGTTCACCACTACTTCATACCCCGCGAACTCCGCGTCGCGCGCCACCTCGGCCACCCGGTCGGTGCCGGAGGGGTGCGCCGCGTCGGTGAGCCTCACCTCCGCGCCGAACCCCCGGCACGCCTCCGCCACCTCGGCGTCGTCGGTCGCCACCACGACGGCATCGAACACGGCGAGCCCCACCGCACGGCGCCAGACCCACTCCACGAGCGGCCTGCCAGCGATGGGGAACAGCGGCTTCCGCGGCAAGCGAGAGGAGCCGATGCGTGCGGGAATGACGCCCAGTACGCGGGCGCTCATCGAGCCGGAAATTGTGCGGGGATGCCGCGCGTAATCGCAATAATCACGCCACTCAACCTAGCGCCCCCGCCGCGGTTTGTCAAAGTCAGAAGCGGCCTCACACAGAGGCACAGAGACACGGAGGAGTTCTCGTCTCTGTGTCTCTGTGCCTCTGTGTGAGCCCTAGAACCTCGGCAGCGCGAACGTCCAGTAGAGCGCCGGGTCCAGGTCGCTGGCGGCCGGGTTCACCATCACGCCCACGCGCGCCAGGAAGAAGCGGATGCCGCCGCCCACGTTCTGGATGAACGGCGGCACGTCGCCCGTCCACGCCGCGCCGGTCTGGTGGATCAGCTCCACCGAGGGCTCGCCCAGGAGGGGCACGGCCAGCTTCCTCGGCAGGGGGATGACGTACTCGGAGGTCACGTACACCAGGTGGTCGCCCCGGAACCGCGAGATCGCGGTGGTGGGGAGCGTGCCCGGCCCGCCCAGGATGCCGAAGCGCTGCGGCGGCGCGTCGGAGGCGATGGGGAGCATGGCGCGCGCGAATACGCGCAGCGACTGCAGCCGGAAGGTGAGCGTGTAGAAGTCCGCCCACGCCATCGCCTGCGTGAAGCTGGCGTCGCCGAAGCCCTGCTCCACCTGCCCGTACGCGTCGAACTGAACGGTGCGCCCCCGCCAGCGCAGCGTGGACCCCACGATCCCGGAGACGATGGTCCCGTCCAGCACGGGCGGGTTCTCGCGGCGCAGGCCGCTGCCCAGCAGCGACGGCAGGTCGTCCGCCGTCTCCAGCGAGCGCGCGCGCTCGTACTGCACCCCCACGCGCGGGCCCAGCCACGACTCGCCGGAGATGATCGGCTTGCCGAACGGGCGCGTGACGAAGACGGAGGCGCGGTCCGCGTCGTAGTAGTCGCGGTAGTCCCGCCCGAGCACCGCCGCGGTCACCGTGTTGGTGATGTCGTTGCGGATCCAGGCGTCGTTGGTGCGCGTAAGCCGCGACAGCTCGCCCTCCACCCGCAGCGACTGCACGCCGAGCGGGAGGTCCACCCGCAACTGGCCGCCCAGGTGGTCGTCCTGCTTCTGCCGGTACGCCAGGAAGCCGGTCACGCGCCCCGAGCCCGGGTCGGGCGTGAAGCGGTACTGCGCCCCGCCGGACACCGTGACGCCGTTGACGCGGTCGTACGTGGGCGTGAGCGCCAGCGGGCGGAAGGTGCGCGGCAGCGGCGGACCCACCACCGTGGCCACCAGCGCCGTGTCCCGCGACCCCGGCGTCGTGTCGCCGCGGATCACCACCGTGGAGGGGTGCGACTCCAGGACCCCCGCGTGCTGCGACTTCGCGGACGGGTACGCGCCGCCGTCGATCACCGCGACCACTCCCCCCACCCGCGCCCCCGGCCGCAGGTAGAAGTGGCCGCCGATCACCGCCACCGACCCGGCGACCGAACCCTCCAGCCTCACCTCGGCGTCGTAGATCACCAGGTCCGCCGGCGCCGCGAACGTGGCCGGGAGGATGGTGTCGCGGTCGATGCGCAGGTAGCGGCCGCGCGCCAGCACCGCGCGCACCGTGTCCGCGGCGGCGCTGCGGTCGTCGCCGCGCACCTCCACGCGCTGCGCCGCCGCGGGGTGCGCAAAGGACAGCAGGAGCAGCAGGACCCACGCGGCGCGAGCCTTCATCCGAGCTCCAGGAAGTTGCGAAGCAGCTTGTGGCCGTGCTCGCTGGCGATGGACTCCGGGTGGAACTGCACGCCCCACACGGGATGCTCGCGGTGGCGCACGGCCTGGATCTCCGTCTCGTGCCCCGGCTCGTCCGTCCACGCGATGGCCTCCAGCTCGTCCGGCAGCGAGCCGGGCTCGATGACCAGCGAGTGGTAGCGCGCCACCGTGAACGGCGCGGGGATCCCCTGGAAGATCCCCTCCCCCGTGTGCCGGATGGGCGACGTCTTGCCGTGCATCGGCCGCGCGGCCCTCACCACCTCGCCGCCGTACGCCTGTCCGATCGACTGGTGCCCCAGGCACACGCCCAGGATGGGAACGCGCGGCCCGAGCTGCCGGATGGTGTCCACCGAGACGCCCGCCTCGTTGGGGGTGCACGGTCCCGGCGAGATGACGATGCGCTCCGGCGCGCGCTCCGCGATCTCGTCCACGGAGAGCTCGTCGTTCCTCACCACCTCCAGATCCGCCCCCAGCTCGCCCAGGTACTGGACTAGATTGAAGGTGAAGCTGTCGTAGTTATCGATAACCAGGATCACGCCTTGCCCCCGTTCATCTCACGTCGATCCGAATCGCGACTCTGCCCTCGTGACGTGAACGATGGCGCCGGGTGCCCGCGTTTGCAACCGGGGATAGGGCTCACACAGAGGCACAGAGACACGGAGAAGGGCGTCACTCAGGCACGCGGATGGTACTGGCGATGGACCTGCGCCAGGTACCCGCGGTCCACGTGCGTGTAGATCTGCGTGGTCGAGATGTCGGCGTGGCCGAGCATCTCCTGCACGGCCACGAGGTCCGCGCCGCCCTCCAGGAGGTGGGTGGCAAAGGAGTGGCGCAGGGTGTGGGGCGTCACCTTTTTCTCGATGCCGGCCGTCTCCACGTGCTGCCGCAGGATCTTCCACACGCCCATGCGGGTGAGCGGTCCGCCGCGCGCGTTCAGGAACACGCGCCCCTCGCCCTTCCCCCGCTCCAGCCGCGGCCGCGTCTCGCGCAGGTAGATGCCCAGCGCGCCGATCGCCCGTCGGCCCACCGGCACCAGCCGCTCCTTGGCACCCTTGCCGAAGACGCTGGCGAACTCGTCGTCCAGGTGAAGGTCGCGCACGCGGATGCCCGTGAGCTCGGACACGCGCACCCCGCTGGCGTACGCGAACTCCAGCATCGCCCGGTCGCGCCAGGCCAGCGGGTGCGTGAGGTCGGGAGCCTCGACCAGCTTCTCGATTTCCGCCACGGAGAGCACGCCCGGGAGCGTCTTCCAGGCCTTGGGGGTGTCGATGCGCTCGCTGGGATCTGCGACCACCTCGTTCTCCCCGAGGAGAAAGCGGAAGTAGGTCCGCATCGCCGAGATGTTGCGCGAGATGGACGTAGGCGCGAGGCCCAGGTCCTTGAGGAGGAGGACGAGGCGGCGCAGGTCGTCGGTGGTGATCTCGGCGGCGCGCGACCGGCCCAGCGTGCGCGCGTGCGAGCACATCCGCACGATGTCGCGCCGGTAGGCGTCGATGGTCTGCTCGCTCAGGTTGCGCTCGAAGCGCAGGTGGTCGATGAACCCCTCCACCCCGAACTGGCGCGCGACCACGTCCGCCTCCGCCGGGGTCAGGACGCCTTCTCGCGGCTCCGCCACCACAACCACGCGATCAGCAGGAAGAGGATGCCCGCCGCGATCCCCAGCCAGCGGCCGGAGGCTTCGACGCCGGCGCGGATCTGCTCCCAGTTGCGCCCCGCCGTGGCGCCCAGGTACACGATCAGCCCGTACCAGAGGCCGGACGCCAGCGCGATGGGGATCGCCGTCCTCACCAGCCCCATCCCGCTGGTGCCCGCGAAGATGGGCACCACGGCGCGGAAGCCCGGGAGGTAGCGGCTGAAGAAGATGACCTTGGCGCCGTGCTTCGCGTACAGCGCCCCCAGCCGCTCCATCTGGTGCGGCTGCAGGAGCATCCGCCCCACGCGGCCGGAGAAGAAGGAGGTGCCGTAGCGGCGCCCCGCGTAGTACACCAGCAGCGCGGTGCCCACGTTGCACAGCCACACCACGAAGAACGCGCCCACGGGCGAGATCGCCCCCTGCCCAGCCATGAACCCGCCCGCGAGCGCGATCACGTCCGCGGGCACGGGCGGAAAGATGTTCTCGAGGCCCGCGAACGCGCCGATCACCAGGTACACCAGCGGCCCCGGGAGCCCGTTCAGCCACGCGATCAGCCCATCGATCAGCCCCGCCATCCGTCCTCCGCTCTACAGGTGGCTGTCACGCCGGTGGCGCGCATGGAGCGAGTCGATCCCCTCCAGGTCGTCGATCAGGGCCACGGCAAAGGTCGCGATCCCCTCGCCGCGCCCGATCCACCCCATCCCTTCGTTGGTCTTGCCCTTGATGGAGATGTGATCCGGCGCGATCCCCAGCACCGACGCCAGCCGCTCCTGCATCGCCGCCACGTGCGGCCCGATCTTGGGCGCCTCGGCCACCACGGTCACGTCCACGTTCACGATCTGGTAGTTGCGCCCGGCCAGCAGCCGCACCGCGCGCGCGAGCAGCCCCAGCGAGTCCGCGTCGCGGTACTGCTCGTCCGACGGGGGAAAGTGCCGCCCGATGTCGCCCAGCCCCGCCGCGCCCAGGATGGCGTCCGTGATGGCGTGCGCCACCGCGTCCGCGTCCGAGTGCCCGGTGAGCCCGCGCTCGAACGGGATCTCCACCCCGCCCAGGATCAGCTTGCGTCCCTCCGCGAAACGGTGGGAATCGTACCCTTGCCCAATCCGCATCCACGCCTCCGTAAGTGCGGTCTCACACAGAGACACAGAGGCACAGAGAAGAACTCATCTCTGTGCCTCTGTGTCTCTGTGTGAGCCCGGTCAGTCGTACCGGCGCAGCGCCAGGCACACGTTGTGGCCGCCGAACCCGAACGAGTTGCTCAGCGCCAGCCGCACCGGCCGCTCCAGCGCGGCCCCGTTGCCGTAGTTCAGGTCGCAGACGGGGTCGGGCGTGGTGTAGTTGATGGTGGGCGGGATCTTCCCCTGCTGGCACGCCAGCGCGCAGATCACGCCCTCGATGGCACCCGCCGCGCCCAGCGTGTGGCCCGTCATGCTCTTGGTGGAGCCCACGATGACCTCGGCCGCGCGCTCGCCCAGCAGCGTGCGGATGGCGGCGGACTCGTTCTTGTCGTTCGCCGGGGTGGAGGTGCCGTGCGCGTTCACGTAGTCCACCTCGCTCGCGTCGGCGCCGGCCTCCTTGAGCGCGAGCTTCATCGCCCGCACCGCGCCCTCGCCGCCCTCGGACGGGGCGGTGATGTGGTACGCGTCGGCCGTCTGGCCGAAGCCCACCAGCTCGGCCAGGATGGTGGCGCCGCGGGCAAGCGCGTGCTCCAGCTCCTCCAGCACCACCATCCCCGCACCCTCGCCCAGCACGAAGCCGTCGCGCGTGGCGTCGAAGGGGCGGCTGGCGGTCTCCGGCGAGTCGTTGCGCTCCGAGAGCGCCTTCATCGCCGCGAAGCCGGCCACGGTCTGCGCCGAGACGGTCGCCTCCGCTCCGCCGGCGAGCATCAGGTCCGCCTCGTCGTACTTGATGCTGCGGAAGGCGTTCCCCAGCGCGTGGGCGCCCGACGCGCAGGCGGAGACGGTGCAGTAGTTGGGGCCCTTGGCCCCGTAGCGGATCGACACCAGCCCGGCCGCGATGTCCGAGATGAACATGGGGACGAAGAAGGGCGACACGCGGTCGGGCCCGCGCTCGATGAGCTTGGTGTGCTGCTCCTCGAAGGTGTGGATCCCGCCGATCCCGCTGCCGATCACCACGCCGAAGCGCTCGCAGTCGATCCCGTCGCGCGACTCGTCGAGCCCCGCCTGCCGCATCGCCTGCACGGCGGCGGCGATGGCGAGCTGCGAGAAGCGGTCGGTGCGCTTTACCTCTTTGCGGTCGATGTACTGCGTGGCGTCGAAGCCCTTCACTTCGCAGGCGAAGCGCACGGCGTGGTTGGACGCGTCGAATTGGGTGATCGGGCCGGCGCCGCTGCGCCCCGCGAGCAGACCATCCCAGCTTTCCTGGAGGTCAAGCCCCACGGGCGTGACGAGCCCCGCCCCCGTGATCACGACTCGGCGATTCATCACCGCTCCGGTCTATCGGGATAGTGGAAGGGCGGGCGCCCGCGGGGCGCCCGCCGCTCGGAACAACAACGGGAGCGCCGCGGGCCCGTACACGGACCGCGGCGCCCCGGAACAGCCGGTCAGGACTGGTGGCTCTGGATGTAGGTGATCGCGTCGCCCACCGTCTGCAGCTTCTCGGCGTCCTCGTCGGGGATCTCCATCCCGAACTCCTCCTCGAACGCCATCACCAGCTCGACGGTGTCCAGCGAGTCCGCCCCCAGATCGTCCACGAAACGGGCCTCGGGAGTGACCTTCTCCTGCTCCACGCCCAGCTCGTTGATGATGATCTCCTTGACCTTCTGCTCGACGTCGGCCATTGCTCGGCTCTCCAGGTTGGGTTTCACAGCGTTCTTGGGGGCGGATGCGCGCAGGCCCTCGCGCGCCGGAGCCGCTCCCCCGTTTTACATCACCATCCCGCCGTCCACCACCAGCACCTGGCCGGTGATGTACGATGCACCCGGCCCCGCCAGGAAGCGGACGACCGGCGCGATGTCCTCGGGCCTGCCGAGGCGCCCCAGCGCGATCTGGGAAGACAGGGCTTCCTGCGCCGCCGCGGGGAGGTCGGAGGTCATGTCCGTCTCAATGTACCCCGGCGCGACGGCGTTGACCAGAACCCCCCGCGAGCCGAGCTCCTTGGCCACCGACTTGGTGAGCCCGATGAGCCCGGCCTTGGAGGCGGCGTAGTTCACCTGGCCCTTGTTGCCGGTGATCCCCACCACGCTCGTGATGTTCACGATGCGGCCCGCCCGGCGCTTCATCATCCCGCGCGAAGCGGCGCGGATCAGGTTGAAGGCGCCGCGCAGGTTGGTGTCCAGCACCGTGTTCCAGTCGTCGTCCTTGATCCTCATCAGCAGGTTGTCGCGGGTGACGCCGGCGTTGTTCACCAGCACGTCCAGCGACCCCATCTCCTCCTCCACCTGCTTCACCAGCGCGGCCGTGGCCTCCGGGTCCGCCACGTCGCAGGCGAAGCCGCGGTGCCCCTCGCCGGGTAGCCCGGCCGCCGCGGCCTCGGCGCGCGCGCCGTCACGCGCCACCACGGCCACCTTCGCCCCGCCCTCCGCCAGCGCCTGCGCGATCCCCAGCCCGATGCCGCGCGAGCCGCCGGTCACCAGCGCCACCTGCCCCTGGAGCTCCGCCATCACACCCCCGTCCGTGTGCCAAGGAACGCCTCGATCTGCTCCGCCGTGCCCAGGGCGATCCCCCGTCCCGCCGCCGCCGGATCGATCCGCTTCAGCATGCCGGTGAGCACCTTGCCGGTGCCCACCTCCAGGAACTGCGTGACGCCCAGCCCCAGCATGGCGCGCACGCACTGCGACCAGCGCACCGACGAGGTGAGCTGCTGCACGAGCAGCGCCCGCGCCTCCACCGGGTCCGTGACGGGCGACGCGGTCACGTTGGACGCCACCGGGAACGCGGGGTCCGCGAGCTCCGCGGCTTCCAGCTCCGCCAGCAGCCCCGCCTCGGCGGGCGCCATCAGCGGCGAGTGGAAGGCGCCGGACACGTTGAGCGCCGTCACCTTTTTCGCACCGGCCGCCACCAGCATGGGCGACACGCGCTCCACGGCGGCCACGTCGCCCGAGACCACCACCTGCCCCGGCGCGTTGAAGTTGGCGGCCACGACGACGGAGCCGTCGGAGCTGGCCTCGCGGCACACGCCCTCCACGATCTCGTCGTCCAGCCCCAGCACGGCGGCCATGGTGCCCGGGCGCGCCTGGCCGGCCTCGTACATCAGCTCGCCGCGGCGGCGCACGGCGCGCACGGCCGCGGCGAACGGGAGCGAGCCGGCCGCGTGGTAGGCGCTGAACTCGCCCAGCGAGTGGCCGGCGGCGCACACCGCCTCCACCCCGTGGGCGCGCAGCACGGCCCAGGCCGCGGCGCTGTGCACCAGAAGCGCGGGCTGCGTGTTGCGCGTGAGGGTGAGCTCCTCGTCCGGCCCCTCCCACATCAGGCGCGTGAGCGCGAAGCCGAGGGCCTCGTCGGCCGCCTCGAACACCTCGCGCGCCTGGGGGAAGCGCTCGGCCAGGTCGCGCCCCATCCCCACCGCCTGCGAACCCTGGCCGGGGAAGAGTAGGCCGATGCGCTCGTCCGCGGCGCTCACAGGCGCACCACGTTGGCGGCCCAGGTGAAGCCGGCGCCGAACGCCACCATCAGCGCCAGCGAGCCCGGCCCCAGCCGCCCCTGCTCCACCGCCTCGTCCAGCGCCACGGGGATGGAGGCGGAGCTCATGTTGCCGTAGCGGTCCACGTTCACGAACACCTTGTCCATGGGGATGCCGGCGTAGCGCGCGGTGGCCTCGATGATCCGCATGTTGGCCTGGTGCGGCACCAGGAGGTCGATCTCCTCGGCCGTGACCCCCGCGCGGCGCAGCGCCGTCTCGGCGGCCTCGCACATGGCGCGCACGGCGGACTTGAACACCTCCGGCCCCGCCATCTTCACGAAGTGCGAGCGCTCGTCCAGCACCGCGATGTCCAGCGGCACGCGCGAGCCGCCGCCCGGCCGCCACAGCAGCTCGGCCAGCGTTCCGTCGCTCTTCATGTAGCTGGAGAGGATGCCGCGCCCGTCGCCCTCGGCGCGGCGCACCACCGCGGCCCCGGCGCCGTCGCCAAAGAGCACGCAGGTGCCGCGGTCAGTCCAGTCCACGATGGACGACATCTTCTCGGTGGCCAGCACCAGCACCGTCTCCGCCTGCCCGGCGGCGATGTGCGCCTCGGCCATGGAGAGCCCGTACAGGAACCCGGAGCACGCCGTGGCGAAGTCGTACGCGCCGGCGTTGCGCGCCCCCAGCAGCGCCTGCACGTCGCACGCGGTGGAGGGGAGCAGCCGGTCCGGAGTGGCGGTGGAGAGGAGGATCAGGTCCACGTCGCTCGCGGTGAGCCCCGCGCGCTCCAGCGCGATGGTCCCGGCCGCGGCGGCCATGGTGGAGGCGTGCGTGTCCTTGTCCGCGATGCGGCGCTCGCGGATGCCGGTGCGGGTGCGGATCCACTCGTCGTTGGTGTCGACGAGCGACTCCATCTCCGCGTTGGTCATCACGCGCGCGGGGTTGAACCGGCCCGTGGACACCAGCCGGGCGTGCGGCTTCCTGAGTTCAGTCATGTGCGGGCGTTGCCTCCGCCAACTGGTTGAGGCGCCCCGCGATGTGCCCCACCATCCCGCTCTGGACGCAGGAGGCGGCGGCGCGGAGCGCGTTGCGGATCGCGATGGGGGGCGACCCGCCGTGGCAGATGATGGTGACGCCGTTCACGCCCAGGAGGGGAGCTCCCCCCCACTGCGTGTAGTCCAGCGTGCGGAAGAGCAGCTCCAGGTCCAGGTCCACTCCCTGCTCCTGGATGGCGCTGCGCAGGAAGCCGGACATGAAGCCGGACATGGACTCGTAGAACTTGAGGAGCACGTTCCCCACGAAGCCGTCGCACACCAGCACGTCGCACTTGCCGCGGATGATGTCGCGCCCCTCGATGTTCCCCACGAAGTCGAGGGTCGGGTCGTTCTTGAGCAGCGGGTAGGCCTCCACCGTCTGCTCGTTCCCCTTTTCCTCTTCCTCGCCGATGTTGAGGAGCCCCACGCGGGGCGCCTCGATCCCCATCAGGTCCTGCGCGTAGATGTGCCCCAGGTGCGCGAACTGGAGGAGGTGCTGCGGCTTCACGTCCACGTTGGCGCCCATGTCCAGCAGCAGGAAGCGCCCCGTGGTGGAGGGAAGGTCCGCGCCGATGGCCGGGCGGTCCACCCCGGCCAGCGGGCGGAGGATGATGAGCGAAGCCGCCATCACCGCTCCCGTGGAGCCGGCGCTGACGAAGGCGTCCACCTCCCCCTCCTTGTGAAGCCGCGTGCCCACCACGATGGAGGAGTCCTGCTTGCGCCGCACCGCCTGCGCGGGCGACTCTCCCATCTCGATCACTTCCGTGGTGTGCACCACCTCGATCCGGTCGCGCGGGGCGTCCGGGTGACGGGCGAGCTCGGCCTCCACGCGGTCTCGGTCGCCCACGAGCACCACGGTGAGGTCGTTACGCTCAAGCAAAGCTCCGACCGCGCCCTCGACCTCAACGGCCGGGGCACGATCGGAGCCCATCGCGTCCAGCGCGATCCGCATATATGTGGGAGCTCTGGGCGGGGCCTAGAACTCTTCCACTTCAATCCGCTGCTCGTTGCGGTAATAGCCGCAGTTCGAGCAGACGCGGTGCGGCAGGTGCGGGTCGCCGCACTGCGGGCATGCGTTGATCGAAGGCATGGAAGCCTTCACGTGGGTGCGGCGCTTGCGCTGGCGCTGCTTGGACTGGCGCCTCTTGGGTACGGCCATCGGAGCCCTCTCGGAGTGGCTGGGGTTAGTCGAACTTTACCTGCTTCAACGCGTCCCACGGGCTCGGAGCCGCTTCGGAAACGCAGTCGCACGTCCCTTCGTTGAGGTCGGTGCCGCAGTGGGCGCAGAGCCCGCGGCAATCCTCGCTGCAGAGAACGTACTGGGGTGCACGCAGCAGGAGCTGCTCGCGGACCGCGTCGGTCACGTCGAGCTCCTGCCCGCGCTCCGGGAGGGGGTACACTTCACCTCCCAGCTCGTCCTCGTCTTCGCCGATGGGGGCGAAGAGCATGTCCACGGTGTCGTCCACCACCTGGGTGACGGCCGTAAGGCAGCGGCGGCACTCACGCCCCACCGTCGCCCTCAGGCGGCCGCGGAGGAGAACGCCGTCGCCCACCGACCGGGCGGTGAGGTCCACCTGCAGGGGCTCCACCAGGCGCACGTCCGAACCCTCCCACATGGGATCGTCGGCCGGCACTTCCTCGTGCAGCTCCACGTCTTCGCGGTCCAGCGCCGCCAGGTTCAGCTTCAGCATAAACCGTAAAAGTAGCCCAAAGTCCGTGCGGTGTCAACTAATCGGCCATGCAAAAGCAGGGCTCGCACAGTGACACAGGGGCACGGACCACCGATGCTTCAGTCGTCGTCCTTGAGAAAGAGCGACAGCACCCAGCTCACCAGGGTGATGACGATGGACCCCACGAGCGCCGCGGTAAAGGTCTCCACGTAGAACCCGTACCCCAGGTGCCGCGCCAGCAGCGAGGTCACCCACAGCATCGCCGCGTTGATGACGAAGAGGAAGAGCCCCAGCGTGAGCACGATCAGCCCGCACGACATCCCCTTGACGATGGGCCGTGCCACCGCGTTCACCACGCCCAGGATCAGCGCCACCACCAGGTACGTCTGCACGCCCCCGGTCACGCGGATCCCCGGTACGAAGTACGCCGCCGCCGCCACCGCCGCCGCCGCCGCGATCCAGCGCAGAAGGAGGTTCACGTTGCGCTCCGGGTTGGGGAAGAAGGCCTCACACAGAGACACAGAGACACGGAGGAGTGTTCCCTCTCGGTGTCTCCGTGTGAGCCTCGTTGTTTAGCCTACCAGCTCGGTGCCCGCGAAGAAGAACGCGATCTCGATGGCCGCGTTCTCGTCGCTGTCGGAGCCGTGCACGGCGTTCTTGCCCTTGCTCTCCGCGTACAGCTTGCGGATCGTCCCCTCGGCGGCTTCGGCGGGGTCTGTGGAGCCGATGGTGTCGCGCCACTTCTGCACCGCGCCCTCCGCATCCAGCGCGAGCACCACGGACGGCCCGCTGCTCATGAACTCGGTGAGCTCGCCGTAGAACGGCCGCTCCTTGTGCACCTCGTAAAACGCCTGCGCCTGCTGCATGCTGATCTGCACCAGCTTCATCCCCACCACGCGGAAGCCCGCCTTCTGGAGGTGGGCGATGATGTTCCCAGCATTGCCGGCCTGAACGGCGTCCGGCTTGATCATGGCGAAAGTACGGGACATGGTCGGGATTTCCGTGTAAGTTGAAAGTATCGGTTCGGGAGTGCGTGAGTGCGTTGGAGTGCGTGAGTGCGTTTCACTGCAGTCAAGCGCACTCACGCACTAACGCACTAACGCACTAACGCACTTCAGTTGAACGCAAAGAGCTTGCGGAGGATGTCCCCCCGCGTCAAAAAGCCCGTCAGCTTGCCCTCGCTGGTCACCGGGAGGCGCTCCAGGTCCTTGGAGACCATGATGGAGGCCACCTCGGCGAGGGCCTGGTCTTCGGAGACGCAGATCACGGAGCGGGACATGACGTCGCGCACGCGCAGGCTGCGCAGCTCCGCGGTGGAGCTCTCCGCCGGGCGCTGCACGCCCGGGAGGAAGTGGCGCAGCAGCTCGCGGTCCGTCACCATCCCCAGCACCTCGCGGTTGTCGCCCACCACCGGGATGGCGCGCAGGTGGTGCTGGCGGACGAGGGCGAGCACCGCGCGCACGCTGTCGTCCGGCGAGACGCGGTAGACGCGCTGCGTCATCACGTCGCGCACCGTGAGGCGCGGCTGGATGATGATGCCCGCGATCTCGGGGACGGCCATCACCTCTTCCGCGCTGCGGGCGGCCACCAGGTGGTCCACCGTGGCGTCGTCGCGAAGGGCGCGGGCCAGCGCCGCCACCGTCTGCAGGTACAGGTCGGCGGCGGCGGGAGGGGCAAGCACCAGCACCACCACCTGCGCGCCGCCCTCCGCGTCCGCGCCGGTGATGCGCAGCGGCGCGGGGGCCACGCCCAGCGCCACGGCCAGGTGCGACACCGCCTCGGTGCGCAGGTGCGGAAGGAGCACCCGCCCGCCGATGTGGATCAGGTCCCGCACGTGCTGCTCGCCGAAGAGCCTCTCCAGCCGCTCGGGTTGCTCGACGTCGCCGGTGTCGATCAGGCGCCGCGCGAGCTGCGACACCGCGCCGTGCACCGTATCCGCCGCAAGGGGGGCCACGACGTGCGCCGGACGGAGGATCTCCGTCAGGCGCACCTCGCGCCCCCCTTCGCGCCCCGGAGGGCTCAGAGCGCCTCCTGGATCAGCCCCACGACGTCCACGGGGCGCTTGGCCACGCCGATGCCGTTGTCGCGGAACGCCTGGATCTTCTCTTCGGCGGTCCCGGCCGAGCCGCTGATGATGGCGCCCGCGTGGCCCATGCGGCGGCCCGGAGGCGCCGTCTGGCCCGCGATGAAGCCCACCACCGGCTTGGTGACGTTCTCCTTGATGTAGCGCGCGGCTTCCTGCTCGTCCGTGCCGCCGATCTCGCCCAGCATCACGATGGCGGTCGTCTCCGGGTCCGCCTCGAAGGCCGCCAGGCAGTCGATGAACGAGGTGCCGTTGATGGGGTCGCCGCCGATGCCCACGCAGGTGGTGGTGCCGATGCCGGCGCCCTTGAGCTTGTAGACCACCTCGTACGTCAGCGTGCCGCTCTTGGACACCAGGCCGACCGGTCCCGGCTGCGTGATGTGGCCGGGGATGATCCCCACCTTGCTCTTGCCCGCCGAAAGCAGGCCCGGGCAGTTGGGGCCCAGCAGGCGGGCGCCCTTTTCCATCACGTAGGGCCGCACGCGCGTCATGTCCAGCACCGGCACGCCTTCCGTGATGCAGACGATGAACTCGATCCCCGCGTCGGCCGCCTCGAACATGGCGTCGGCGGCGAAGGCCGGCGGCACGTAGATGACGGAGGTGTTGGCGCCGCCTTCCTTCACCGCCTCGGCGACGGTGTTGAAGATGGGCACCGAGCCCTCGAACTTCTGCCCGCCCTTACCGGGGGTCACGCCGGCCACCACCTTGGTGCCGTACTCCATCATCTGCTTGGCGTGGAACGAGCCGTCGCGGCCCGTGATCCCCTGCACCACCAGGCGCGTGTCGTTGTCGATGAAGATGCTCACTGGGCCTCCCCGTTGGCCAAAGCGACTGCCTTCTGCACGGCGTCGTCCATGTCGGTAAGCGCGGTGAACCCGGCTTCGTTCAGGATCTTGATGGCGATCTCCTCGTTCGTCCCCGTAAGGCGGATGACGATGGGGATGTCCATGTTCAGTTGCCGCGTGGCCGTCACGATGCCGTTGGCCACGTCGTCCGTGCGGGTGATGCCGCCGAAGATGTTGAACAGGATGACCTTCACCGCCGGGTCCGTGGTGATGATGCGCAGCGCGTTCACCACCTTTTCCGGGTTCGACGACCCGCCGATGTCCAGGAAGTTGGCCGGGTCGCCGCCGTAGTACTTCACCAGGTCCATGGTGGCCATGGCCAGCCCGGCGCCGTTCACCACGCAGCCCACGTTGCCGTCCAGCTTGATGAAGGTGAGCCCCGCCTCGCGGGCCTGCACCTCGGCCGGCGCCTCGGAGCTCTCGTCGCGCAGCGCCTCGATGGCGGGGAGACGGAAGAGCTCGTTGTCGTCGATGTTGAACTTGGCGTCGATCGCCTTCACCTCGCCCGAGGGCGTGGTGATCAGCGGGTTGATCTCGGCAAGCGATGCGCCCGCCTCGATGAACGCCTTGTACAACTGCTGGAGGATCTTGGCCGCCGCGCGCTGCTGCTTCACGTCCGTGTACAGCTTGGTCGCCAGCTCGTACGCCTGGTGCGGAAGCAGGCCGTAGCGCGGGTCCACCGGCAGCTTGATGATGGCGTCGGGGTTGGTGTGGGCCACCTCTTCGATGTCCACCCCGCCCGCCGCGGACACCATGAAGACGGGCGCGTGGCTGGCCCGGTCCAGGATGATGCCGACGTACGCCTCGGTCTCGATGTCTTCGGCGGGGGCGATGAGCACCTTGTCCACCGGGAGGTCCTTGATGGTCAGGTTGAGGATCGCCTCCGCGCGCTCGCGGGCCTCTTCCGGCGTCTTGGCCAGCTTCACGCCGCCGGCCTTGCCGCGCCCGCCTGCGTGCACCTGGGCCTTGACCACCACGGCCCCGCCCAGGCGGCGCGCGATCTCTTCGGCCTGCTCCGGCGTGGTCGCCACCTCGCCCATGGGGACGGGAATCCCCTGCGCGGCCAGGAGCTCTTTGGCCTGGTATTCGTGGATGTTCACCGGGACATTCCCGTTCGGGTGATTAAATCTTCCCGCGGCGGCGCCGCCGGAAAGGCGCAACATGATAGGTCAGCCCCCCAGCCACCGCAATGAGGAGCAGTCCCATGCCGAGCAGCACCAGCGTGGTCCGCAGGGGATCGCTGAAGTACACGGTCATGGCCGCGGCCGCCGTGGCGACCAGGCCGAGCGCGAAGCTGATGATCGCGAGCAGGATACGCATGACATGATCTCACACAGAGACACGGAGGCACAGAGATGACTTCTTCTCCGTGCCTCCGTGTCTCTGTGTGAGCCCCTTTTTGTTAGTGGCCGACCGTCGCTCCGCCGATCCCTTCTCCGCGCAGCCATTCCTCCATCTCGGAGCGGATCTCCTGCAGGCGCTCCTGCGTCTTGGCCTCGTAGCGCGCCACCAGCACCGGCTCCGTGTTGGAGGCGCGGATCAGGCCCCAGCCGTCGCCAAAGAGCACGCGGGCGCCGTCCACGTCGATGACCTCGTGGCCCGCGCGGAAGTGCGCCGTGGCGCGCTCCACGATGGCGAACTTGGTCTCTTCCGTGGCCGGGTAGCGCAGCTCGGCCGTGGAGACGAAGACGGGGAACTCCGCGATCCACTCGCTGAGCGGGCGGCCCTGGCGCGCCACGATGTCGATCAGCAGCACGGCGCCGTACAGCGCGTCGTCGTAGCCGAAGTAGTTGTCGCCGAACATGATGTGGCCGGAGAGCTCGCCCGAGAGAAGGGAGCCTTCCTCCTTCATGCGCTTCTTGATCAGCGAGTGCCCCGTGGCGTTCATCACCGGCACGCCGCCCGCCCGCTCCAGCATCTCCGGCAGGAGCTGCGAGCACTTCACGTCGAACACCACCTTCTGCCCCGCCCCGCGCCGCTGGAGCAGGTCCAGGCCGTAGAGGAGGAGGAGCGTGTCGCCGCGCACGATCTCGCCGCGGTCGTCGATGGCGCCGATGCGGTCCGCGTCGCCGTCGAAGGCCACGCCCAGGTCCGCGCCCTCGGCCTTCACCCGGGCGATGATGTCCACCAGGTTCTTGTCCACCACCGGGTCCGGGTGGTGGTTGGGGAAGGTGCCGTCCGACTCGCAGAAGATGGGGATCACCTCCACGTTGTCGCCCAGCGCGGTGAGGAGCCGCTCGGCCACGATGGAGCCCGTGCCGTTCCCGCAGTCCACCACCACCTTGAGCTTGCGGCCGATGGTGAAGCGCTCGGCGATGTAGCGGACGTAGTCGTCCATCACGTCGCGGTTCTCCACGCTCCCCTCGCCGCTCTCGTAGTCGCTCTCCTCGATCATGCGGCGCACCTCCTGGATGGAGTCGCCGTAGATGGAGCCGCCGAGCGTCATCTTGAAGCCGTTGTACTGCGGCGGGTTGTGAGAGCCCGTCACCTGCAGCCCGCCGTCCAGCTCGCCGTGGTACACCGCGAAGGAGTGCACGGGGGTGGGGACGAGACCCACGTCCACCACGTGCGCACCGGCCGCCACCATGCCGCGCCGCACGCCGTCGCCGAGCTCGGGGGAGGTGAGGCGGTTGTCGCGGCCCAGCGCCAGCGTGGGCTTGGCCTTCCCCAGCCGGCGGATGGCGAGCGACGCGAAGGCGCGCCCGATCTGCTCCGCCACCTCGGCGGTGACGTCGGGCCCTACGACGCCGCGGATGTCGTACTGCCGGAAGATGTGCGGATTAGCCATGTCGGCTCGTCGGCTCGGGGGTCGTGACCAGGGCGACGCACTCGATCTCCACGGCGCAGTTGCGCGGGAGGCCGGCGGCCTGCACGGTGGAGCGCGCGGGCGCATGGTCGCCGAAGTGGCGGCCGTACACCTCGTTCATCGCCGTGAAGTCGTTCATGTCGCGCAGGAACACCGTCGTCTTGACCACGGCCGAGAGGTCCGAGCCGGCCGCCGTGAGCACGGCGCGCAGGTTCTTCATCACCTGCTCGGTCTGCACCACCACGTCGTCTTCCAGCAGTTGCATGGTCTGCGGGTCGAGCGCGATCTGGCCGGCGGTGAACACCATGCCGTTGGCCACGATGGCCTGGCTGTACGGGCCGATGGCGGCGGGCGCCTGGTCGGTGTGGACCTTCTGGAGAGAAGACATGGCTGGCAGGTGCGTGAGTTCGTGAGTGCGTGAGTGCGCCTTCGGGTCAGTCTGCCGCGGCCAGCATCGCCCGCAGCTCGTCCGGGGTCACGGTGGCCACTCCGGGCTTCGCCACCTCGATGCCCGCGGCGAAGTTGGCCAGGATCGCGGCCTCTTCGATGGTGGCGCCGGCGGCCAGGGCCACGGCCAGGAACGCCGTCACCGTGTCGCCCGCGCCGGACACGTCGTACACCTCGCGCGCCACCGTGGGGATGCGGAACGAGGTGCCGCCCGCGGAGCGGAGCGCCATCCCGTCCTCGCCCAGGGTGAGGAGGAGGTGCTCGCCGCCCGTGCGGGTGCGCGCCTCCTCCAGCCACTCGTCGTCCCCGGCGCGCACGGGGGCGCCCATCGCCGTGCCCAGCTCCACCGCGTTGGGCTTGAACACGGTGGCGCCGCGGAACGCGAAGAAGTTGCGGAACTTGGGGTCCACCACGCTGGGGATCCCCGCCGCCGCCGCCGCCTCCAGCGCCGTGCGGATCACGGAGGGCACGAGCACGCCCTTGTTGTAGTCCTCCAGCACCAGCGCGTCGGAGGCGGCCACGGCGGCGCGCACGTGCTCGCACAGCTCGGCGGCGCACTCGTCCGGGAGGTCGTCGTCGCGCTCCCGGTCGAACCTCACCACCTGCTGCTGCCGCGCCACCACGCGTGTCTTGGTGGTGGTGGGCCGCTCCGGGCGCTCCACCAGGCGCGCGTGCACCGTGCCCCCGTCCAGCTCCGCGAGCGAGCGGCGGATCTGCGCGCCGGCGGCGTCCGCCCCCACGTAGCCCACGATCTCGCAGGTGGCGCCCAGCGCGGCCACGTTGGCGGCCACGTTCGCCGCGCCCCCCAGCGCCGTGCGCTCCTCGGTCACGTGCACCACGGGCACCGGCGCCTCCGGCGAGATCCGCGACACGGCGCCGATCAGGTACACGTCCAGCATCAGGTCGCCGACGACCGCCACGCGCAGCCCGCGCGCCCGTTCGAGTATCTCCTCCAGCCGTGCCCGCGTCAGCCGCTCCATCCGCCGCCCTGTCGAGGTCGAAAAGGAGGGGCAATCTACCCGCCGTGTTAAGGGCAGACAAGGCACTCCACGGCTCACACGGAGACACGGCGCGTTCGTGCGATGGCGAAGATATGGCGATGGGTTGGAGTGCCCGTCCTTCCCGTGTAAGTTAGGTCTCGACAACACTCCCCGTGCCGAGGAGGACGCTTGCCGCGGACCATCGAAGCAGTCATCACGCCCGGCGGGCAGGTGCGCCTGCTGGAGGCGGTGTCGCTCCCACACTCGCGCCGGGCGCTTGTCACCGTGGTGGACGAGGACGCCGACTCCCTCGCGATGCTCAGCGAGGCCGCGCTGGCGGACTGGAACCACGAAGACGAGGACGCCGCGTGGGCACACTTGCAGCAGGAGCCGTAGTTCTCGTCCCGTTCCCCTTTTCGGACCTCTCCCGGTCCAAGCTACGCCCCGCCGTCGTCCTGGCCGACGTGGGGTACGGCGACTTCGTCCTCTGCCAGATCACCAGCAGCACCCACGTGGACACGCGCGCAGTTGAGCTCGCGGAGACGGACTTCGCGCGCGGTTCGCTGCAGCGCACCAGCTACGCACGCCCGGGGAAGCTCTTCACCGCGAGCGCCCGGCTCGCCGTTCGCCAGGTCGGCACCCTCAGCCCTGACGCGAGCAGGCGCGTCGTGAGCGCTGTCATCCGGCTGCTGCAATAATCTCAGCAGAGACACAGAGGCACAGAGATGACTTCGTCTCTGTGCCTCTGTGTCTCTGTGTGAGCCCATTTACTCCTGCCAGCCGAGCGTATCCGCGATCTGGCGCGACAGCTCCATGGGATCGAAAGGCTTCGTGAGCACGCCGCGCACGCCCAATCCCTCGAAGCGCGAGCGGTCGGACGCCTGCACCTTGGCGGTCAGCAGGATCACGGGGATTCCGGCCGTGCTCTGCTGCGCCTGCAGCGCGCGAAAGGTGGACGGACCGTCCATCTCCGGCATCATCACGTCCAGCAGGATCGCGTCCGGCATCCGCTCGGCGGCTACGCGCAGCCCCTCGGCACCGGAGCTGGCGCCATACACCTCCCAGCCGGCGACCGCTTCCAGGGAGAGCTGCGCCACCTCGCGGATGTCGTCCTCGTCGTCGATTACCAGCACACGCTTGCTCATTACTCGTCGTCGCCGCCCGTGGCGTCCTGGCCCGCACCGCCCAGGCGCGCGAGCACGTGGTCCACGCCCTCCTGGGTGATGGCGTATTGCTTCCGCGCCTGGCGGGTGGTTCCCATCTTCTTCTTTTGCGTCATCAGCGGCGGCCGCGAGCGGAGGTTGGACTCGATGGCGCGCGTGATGTTGGGCACCGGGAGACCGTTGCGCTTGAGCTCGGCATTGATCGCCTGGCTGGTGACGGTGCGGTCCGGCCGGCCGCGCGAGAGCACGTACGCCCCCAGCAGCGCCCGCTCCGCCATCGTCTCCGGACGCCACTGCTCCACCAGCGTACCCACCGCCTGCACCGCGCGGCGCGGGCCGGTGCCGGACCCCTTGGGACGCCCCGGACGGCGGCGCGCCGGCTCTTCGGCGGCCTCGCCCGCGCTCTCGGCGGCGGCGGCCGGCGCGGCGGCGGCGCTTCCGCCACGGAAGGCGCGCTCCAGGAGGATGTCGCGAGCCCGCTCCTTGAGGACGGGGTCGTAGCTGGAGATCGCCGCGTTGATCTCGTCGAGCAGCGCCCTGACTTCACGCAGGTCGGTCATGTGGGGTCATGTTCGGCGGCCTCCGTGCGCACGGGCGTGCGGGCGGAGGGCCACGTTGCGGTCCGGCTGCGTGCGCGATGACACGCAATGTTGCCGGCGTATGCAACATTTAATCCGCCGATGCAAGTGCCGTCAAGTAGTGCCCGTATGCCTCCTCCCCGAAGCACACCACCGTGACCTCCGCGGGAAGCTCGTTTTCACGCAGGAATGCGAGGGTTGTGTCCATCGCGATGCGCGCCGCACGCGCCACCGGAAACCCATATGCGCCCGTGCTGATGGAGGGGAATGCAATGGTGCGCAGCCCCCGCTCCGCTGCGAGCGCGAGCGAGCTGCGCCAGGCCGAAGCCAGCAGCTCGTCCTCGCCGTGCGTTCCGTCCTGCCAAACGGGGCCCACGGTGTGGATCACCCAGCGAGCCGGGAGGCGGTAGCCGCGGGTGATCTTGGCCTGGCCGGTGCGGCACCCGTGGAGCATGCGGCACTCGGCGACCAGCTCCGGCCCCGCGGCGCGGTGGATGGCGCCGTCCACACCGCCGCCGCCCAGCAGCGACGTGTTGGCCGCGTTCACGATGGCGTCCACGTCCACGCGCGTGATGTCGCCCCGGGTGATGAGGATGCGCTCCTTCATGGATCGCGCATCCCGAGGCCGGTGGTCGTCATCAGCGCCGCGCCGCCGGCGAGCCAGCGGCCCAGGCTGGCCGCTTCGTCCTCGATCCCCAGCCCCCACGTGGCGTCGGTAAGCACGGTCACGGGGAGACGCCGCTGCTCCGCGAGCATCCCCTCCACGGCCTGTTTTACGCACACGTCCCGCGCCACCCCGGCGACGTATACCTCCACCGGCCGCCCCAGCCCCTCGCGCAGCGCGCGGAGCAGGTCGTCGGTGGCGGCATTCCCCTCGAACACGTCGAAGCGGCTCTTGTGGATGAAGATGGGGCGACGGTCGGCGATGGCGCGCCGCGCGGCCGCCCGCGCGTCGTCCGCGTTGGCCGCACGGGAGAGGACGATGGGCTCCTCCGGGCGGATGGAGGCCAGGATCTCCGCGCCGTCGCGCTCCGCCGCGTCGTCCGAGAGGCCCATGCAGTGCGGCGGATAGGTGCCGCGCGAGGGGTCCGGCGCAACGGCGTCGATCTCCTCGTCCGCGTACGAGTGCCAGTCGCCGGTGAACACCATCACGTCGCAGTGCTCGTGCATCCACTTCACCGCGCGCTCGATGGCGGGGATGGCCCGCTGCGCCCCCTCGTCCTCCCCGTTGTCGAACAGGTTGCGGACGTAGAGGCGCCCGCCCTGCTCCGGCGGCAGGAGGAAGTCGTTCTGCGCATCCACCACCCAGCCGATGCGCGCCATCTTCCCGTTCATCGCCCCCGCCCCGGGTACACCGGCTTGGCCGCGCGTTTCCATGCGGTCGCGTCCACCCGCGCCAGCACGGCCGCCACGATCGCCGGCGAGATCCCCTCGGGCGCGCTCCCGCCGCGCGGCCGCACCTCGCCGAACGCCGGGTAGAAGTGGGCGAGCACCGCGTCCGCCTCGGCGTAGGTGAAGCCGAGCTCGCCCTCGTCCGTCTGCCCCGGCCACAGGTCCGCGGACGGCGCCTTGTTGATGACGGCCGGCGGCACGCCCGCCGCGGCGGCGATCTGCCAGATCTCCGTCTTGAGGAAGGGCGAGAGGACCTCCAGGTCGCTGGCCGCGTCGCCGTGCACGGTGAAGTAGCCGAGCAGGTTCTCCGTGCGGTTCTCGGTGCCCAGCACCAGCGCGTCGCCCATCAGGTTGGCGAGCGTGTACAGCGTGACGGCGCGCTGGCGGGCCTTGAGGTTGCCGAGGGCGAGCACGGCGCGCGCGTTCGCCGGGTCTTCGCCCAGGATCGCGTGCAGCCCCGTGGCCTCCGCCGCCGCGTCCACGGCCGCCGCGATGTCGATGGTCCGCCAGTCGGCGTCCGGCAGCGTTTCCGCCGTCGCCCGCGCGTCGTCCAGCGACGCCGGGGCCGACGCCGCGTGCCGCGCCGAGCTTACGCTGCCGTAGGGCATCGAGATCATCACGACGTTCCCGGGGCCGAGCGCGCGCGCCGCGACCGCGGCCGCCGTCGCGCTGTCCACTCCGCCGGAAAGGCCCATCACCACGCGGCGCTTCCCCGCCCCGCGCAGGGTGGCGGCCAGCCACTCCGCCATCGCCGCGAGCTCCGCCTCCGCGTCGATGCGCAGTGCCGCGGGGATCTCGCGCGGCGTGGATTCGGTCGTCAGAGTCATGTTGGTTGGCTCACAATGCACGGAGTATCAACCCGCGCGCGCCCAGTCCAGGCGCACCAGGCGCGGGTTGTCGCGGAAGCGGCGGCCCACCTTGCCGGCGTCGGCGCCGTCCAGGCGCACCACGTCGGCCGTGAAGTCGAAGTCGCTCAGGAGGCCACCCGAGCCGTCGCTGTGGCCCAGCAGGCTGCTGCCTACGCCGTACGCGGCGGTGGGGACGCCCTCCGCCTCGAACTGGTGGATCTTGTTGGGCTTGAAGCCGCCGCTCACCACGATGCCGACTTCGGGGAACCCCTCGGCGTCCAGTGCCGCGCGCATCTTGCGCACGAGGTGGGCGTTGACGCCGGTGAGCGAGGCGCGGCCCCATACCTCGGGGTCGCCGATCAGCGAATCGTCGATCAGCCGCTCGCTCGTGTCCACGCGCACCGCCGCCAGCGAGCCGGGCCCGAACTCCTCGCGCATCGCCCGCGCCACCTCCAGCGAGGTGCGCACGGCGTTGTTCTCGTAATCCACCAGGCTCATCACCTGCACGTCCGGCTCGTGCGCGCGCAGGTAGCGCGCGAAGGCGAGCGTGGCCGCAACCGTGTCGCCCCCGAAGGCTGCGATCATGGCGTGCGGCATCGTCCCCACCCCGCGCACGCCCCACCACGCGCCCGCCGCGTCGCTGGAGACGCTCAGGGCGCCGCCCACCTGCGCGGCGTATCCGTCCGGCGTCTGCACGCGCCAGTCGTCGTGGCGCGGAGCCATGAAGATGACCGGCTTCCCCGCCGCCGCCTCCACCACCGCGCGGGTGTTGGTGGCCACCAGGGAGCGCCGCGCCAGCACGCCGAGCAGCGGCGTCTCCAGGTGCCCGAAGGCGCGGTACGGCCCGTGGATGTGCATCACCGTCTCCCACGCCTCGGAGCCGGCCGCGTTGATGGAATCGCCCTCCAGCAGCGTATCCACCGTCACCTGCTCCGGCCCGTACCCGTCCGCCAACTGCGTCTGCAGGAGGCGGAGCGCCTCGTAGACGCCGGCCAGCACGCCGCCCTTCTTGGCGAAGATCTGCAGCGTGACGTCCGGGTCGCGGCCCGCGTGCGCCAGGGTGGCGGAGGTGCGCACGAAGTAGCGGTCAGACAGCCATCCCGACGCCATGCGCCCGTCGAACTGGAATACGGCGGCGGGAAAGCGGGTGAGCGTCTCGTGCAGCTCGGTGTCGCGCGCGGCTTCGGTCATCGGGCCCGTGGCTGGTATGTGTCTCGTAACGAGAACGAATCTGCCGAAAAAAGCGAACGCCTTAACGTTCTTGAAACGAGAATAACGTGCGCGGGGTGCACTGTCAAGCTTCCTCCACGCCTTCCAGCGGCAGCCAGGGGAGGCGGATGGAGGTCTCCAGGCGCGCGTGCAGGGTGTCTTCGCGGAAGCGGAAGAGCTCCGGCGCCACACCAGGCCCGGGGTCGCGCGTGCGGCGCCGGCCGGTTCCGAGCACGATGCGCGGCGCGCGTGTGGCGCGGTCGTCCTTGGCGGCGGCGACGGCGCGGCGGAAGTTGGCGCGGTGGAGCGGGCGCCCCGCGATCGCCTCGCACCCTTCCTGGAGCTCGTCCAGCGTGAACTCGTCGCCCAGCAGCGCCATGAGCGCGGCCGGAAGGTACTTGATCTTGCCGCGCAGCCGGCCGAGCGCATCCGCCATGATCTCGCGGTGGTCGAACGCCATCGGCCGCCCCATCCCGCCCGGAGTGGTGGGGCGCCCCCACACGTCGCGGTGCGCCTCCTCCACCAGCCCGGCTTCCACCAGCAGCGCCAGGCGCTCGGGGACGCGCTCCTCGTTCCACTCGCGCAGCCCGAAGCCCCACGCAAACTCGACGCGTTCCGCCCGGTCGCCGCCGTGCTCGCGCGCCCACACGTCCAGCGCGCGGAGCGCCCCCCGCGCCGCCGAGCGCCCGCCGCCCGAGCGCAGGTCCTCCCACGGAAAATACGTGTAGACGTCCTGCCAGCGCGCGTCCGCCGCGTCGTCGGCGTGCTGGGGGGTGAAGCCGCCCCCTTCGCGCCGCACGAGCATCAGGTACGCGTTGGTGGTGACGCGGGAGCCGCGGGACACCCACTCCCCCGTCTTCTCGTCGCGCGCGCCGGCGAACTGGCGCGGGTCGCGGCCGTTGGTGCTGTAGCTGCCCAGCGGCTCCACGTGTTCTGGCGGGGGGCACCCGGTCTCCTCGCGCAGCTCGCGCAGGGCGGCCTCGCGCGAGTCGCGGTCGCCCGCCCAGTCCATGAAGCCGCCGGGCCACGCGTCCAGCCCCGCGAACGGCTCGCCGCCGCGCACCACCAGCAGCGCCTGGAGCTGCGTGGCGCCGCCCTCGCGGTCCAGCGAGAGCGCCACCGCGTCGCCCGTCACCGCGTGCCGGGGGTACTCGCGCGCGTCGTATTCCAGCGCCCACGCCGGCGGGTCGCCCCCCGGATCCACCCCGCCGCGAACCTCCGCCCCGTCGCTCCCCATCGCTCCCCCTCCCGTCGCGAGACTGTTTCGCGGGAATCGCTGGCATGGTGCGGGCCAGCAACTGCGGGCTCACACAGAGGCACGGAGACACAGAGGAGAAAACCTCATGCGCCGGTCCTGCATCGGGCGGCGAGGAGGCCGGTCGCGAGGGCGGGGTCGATGTCCGCGAGCAGCAGGCCCTCCACGCCATACGGCTGGTGGCAGAGCAGCGCGCCGGACGGGTCCACGACGGCGGAGGTCGTGGGCGAGCCCTCGCTCGCGAAGTTGGCGGTCGCGAAGTAGCAGGTGTTCTCGGCCGCACGGCAGAGGGCGGCTTTCTCGTGGAACGTGTTGGCGGGGTCCGCGAAGGTCGTCGGGCGGTACGAGCCGGGCTCGGCCTCGTGGAACTGCGGGTGGAACACGACGTGTGCCCCCCGGCGCGCGGCCCAGCGCACCGTTTCCGGATAGCGCCATCCCTCGTGGCAGATCACGACGCCGAACGTCAGCCCGTCCGCGTGGAAGACGCGCCGGCCGGAGCCCGGCGCGTACGTGGCCTCCTCCGACGGGTCGAGCTGCACCTTGTCCTGGAAGCCCGCCCGCGATCCATCCGCGTCGATCACCAGCGCGCTCGCGAGCAGCCTGCCCTCTTCGATGCGCTCCGTTCCGAGCACGACCGTGACGCCGGCCTTCGCCGCCGCCTCCGCCACGGCGGTCCAGGCGCGCTCCAGGAAGCCGGCGTCCGGCGGCGGCACGTGCCTCGCCGGCGTGCGGTAGCCGGGCACGAAGCACTCCGGAAAGCAGACTACCCGTGCACCGGCGGCTCCCGCGTCGGCGACCGCCTGCACCACGAGCGTGATCGACTCGTCCGGCGTGGAAGGAAAACGGAGGTTCGCGAGCGCGATGCGGTATGTGGTCATCGGACGATTCCAAGGATGGTTTTCGGGCGTTGCGGTGGCATACGTATCCAGGCCACGCCACGCGCGCAATGGCCGGGGCATACGATGAACGGACACCCTGGGAACGCGAAAAGGCCGCTCCAGCAGGTGCTGGAGCGGCCTTTCGCGATCAAGTGGAGATGCCGGGAATCGAACCCGGGTCCGCCTGCAGATCCCCCACGACGTCTACGTGCGTATTCCACTATTCTTTTCTCCTCGCCCGGTCATCGGCCAGTGGAAGGCCCATCCCAAGCCAGCCGTGTGATCTCGCTTACGCTACCACGACGCTCGCGTAAGCCAGCTTGAATTTGCGACAACTGCTGACCCGGCTCAAGCGGGTCTGATCAGCAGAAGGGCGGTAAGGATTTCCCCGAAGGGAACTCTACTTACGCAGCCAGGGCGAAGTTATCGTTCGCAGTTACAGGTTTTACCGCTTATTTAACGAGGCACTCGGAGACCTCGGCACGCTGCCATGGCTTCACCACACACGTCGAAGCCAGTCATCCCCAGACCCGTATTGTCAACGCACCTAATCTAACCCGCCCGCACGCCGCTGTCAATCCTGTTGCGGCACAACGACTTAGGTGCTTTTCACTCCGTGCCTCTGTGTGAGGTCAGATCTCCGCGCCCGTGCGTCCGGCCTTGGGCGCCATGGCCACGCGGTTGCGGCCTCCCGCCTTGGCGCGGTACAGCGCCTCGTCCGCCAGGCGCAGCACGTCGCCGGCGGTGGAGGTGCACTCGGGGCAGGCGGCCACTCCCACCGAGGCCGTGATGCGCAGCGGGCGGCCGTTGGAGATCAGCGGGCGGGCCTCGATGCTGCGGCGGATGCGCTCGGCGGCGTCGCCGGCCTGCTTGAGCGGGGTCTCGGGCATCAGCACCACGAACTCCTCGCCTCCCAGGCGCGCGGGGAGGTCCACGTCGCGCACGCTGGAGCGCAGCAGGTCGGCCACGTGCTTGAGGACGCGGTCGCCCACCTCGTGGCCGTGCTCGTCGTTGAACTTCTTGAAGAAGTCCACGTCCAGCATCAGGATGGTGAAGGGGCGCGAGTAGCGGTCGAAGTACGCCGCCGCGGTCGCCATGCGCGTCTCGAACGTCGCGCGGTTGGGGAGGCCCGTGAGCGCGTCGGTGGCGGCGCGCTGCTCCACCTGGTCCAGCCGCAGCCCGCCCCGCAGCGGGGGGGGCGCGATGGAGCGCAGGTCGCGCAGCAGCTCCATCTCCCGCGGGCCGAAGCGCGCGGGGTCCGGGTGCCAGGCCGCCACGGCGCCCAGCGGCTCGCCGTCCGCCACCAGGGGGATGACGGCGGCCGAGCGCGGCGGCGCCACCCAAATCTCGCCCGGCCCCAGCAGCGGCAGCAGGTCGCTCTCCGCGCGCAGGTCGCGGTACGACAGGTCCACGCCGTGCTTGATGCTGAGCGCCACCCGCGAGTCCCCGTCGCCGAACTCGCTGGCCATGCGCGGCGCGCGCCCCTCCTCCGCCGCCACGTGGAGGATGCGCCCGAACGGCCCGCTCACCCCCGGCGCCAGCGCCACCGCCGCGCCCTCGGCGCCCAGGCCGGAGCGTACCGCCTCGGCGAGCTGCCGCGCGAAGGGCTCCAGCTCCAGCTCGCCCGGAAGGGTGAGGACGGCCGTGCGCAGCGCGGCGGTGCGCGCCTCGGCGCGGGCGGAGTCGGCGCGGGTGCGGAGGAGCGCGACCAGGGCGGAAAGATGGCGCGCGGCCGAGAGCGCGGTGGTCTCCGCGCCGGGGGGGACGACGCCGGGATAGGCGAGCGCGAGCACCCCCATCGGCAGCTCCACCGGCACCAGCAGCATCTCCGCCGCCCAGGGCGAGGGGAGGTCACGCCGGCCGCGCTGCAGGTGCACGGGCATCTGCTCGTCGATGGCCCAGCGGAACGGATGTCCATCGAGCGCCACGCGGCGGTCCGGCTCCGCCACGCCGGCCGGGGCCGAGCGGGCGCGGAGCTGGGCGGTGCCCTCGTCCGCGTCCATCTTCCAGAGCGAGGCTTCCTGCGCATCCGTGGCGCGCCGCACCAGCTCCATCGCCGCCTCGGTGAGCTCCGCGTCGCTGACGCTTCCATCCACGCGGGCGGGCTTCTGCTGCGCCTCCGCGTCCGGCTGCGCGATGCGGCGCGCGGCGGCGGGTACGAGCGACGCCGCCGCCCCCGCGGCGCACACCAGCGCCCAGCGGAGGAGGTCGGGCCACCCCGCCGGCGCGCCGAGCAGCCAGGCGGTGAGCGGCACGAGGACGGCGGCCAGCCCCACGGCCGGGGCCGACCAGCGGGCGCGCTCGCGCACCGCCAGGTACGTCCACACGCCGGCCGCGGCGATCAGCGGCGAGGCGAGCGAGCCGGTGGCGAGCAGGATGAAGTGAAGCGCGGGGAAGGCGGCCAGCACCGCCTCCCCATCCGAGCGGCGGCGCGCGAACGCCCAGGCGGCGATGGCGGCCAGTACGACGGCGGCGATGCGCACGCCCGGCTCGGTGAGCCAGCGCAGGGCGATGAGCGAGGCCAGGTAGGCCGCGCCCGCCGCAAGGAGCGGCAGCGGTGGTCGGGTACCGCGCGAGGCGCTGGAGATCGTCAGGACGGGGGTAGCAGGTTGATGCGCGCGGCCGCGGCGGCCGCGCCGAACCCGTTGTCGATGTTCACCACCGTCACCCCGGACGCGCAGGAGTTGAGCATCCCCAGCAGCGCCGCGAGCCCGCCGAACGACGCGCCGTAGCCCACGCTGGTGGGCACCGCGATCACCGGCGCGGACACCAGCCCGCCCACCACCGAGGGAAGCGCGCCCTCCATCCCCGCCACCACGATCACCACGGCGGCGCGCTGCAGCACGCTCCCCGCGGCCAGGATGCGGTGGATCCCCGCCACGCCCACGTCGGTCAGCCGCTCCACCGGGCTGCCGAAGGCGCGCAGGGTGGCCGCGGCCTCTTCGGCGACGGGAAGGTCGCTGGTGCCCGCCGTGACCACCAGCACCGGACCGCGGGTGCGGCGCTCGGTGAGCTGGGCGGGGGCCAGGTACGCGGTGCGGCCCAGCTCGTTCAGCTCGATGCCGGGGAGGGTGGCGCGCAGGAGATCGGCGCCCTCGGGGGTCACGCGCGTGGCCAGCAGCCCGTCGCCGCGCTCCGCGATGCGCTCGGCGATGCCGGCGAGCTGCGCGGGGGTCTTCCCCGCCCCGAAGATCACCTCCGGGAAGCCGTGGCGCAGGGCGCGGTGATGGTCCACCACGGCGTACCCCAGGTCCTCGGCGGGCGTCCACCGCAGGCGCTGCTCGGCCGCCTCCGGTGCCATCTCGCCCCGCGCGACCTCGCCGAGGAGGGCGCGCAGGTGCTCCGGCGTCACGCCGCGACCTCCTGCGTCTGCTGGAGGTAGCCTTCCAGCAGGCGCTCCGCTTCCTCGATGCGCGTGACGGCGAAGAGCTCCTGGCGCAGCAGGCGCCCGTTGGGCAGCCCCTTGGTGTACCACCCCAGGTGCTTGCGGAACTCCACCATCGCCTTCTCCTCGTCCGTCTCCCACGCGATGGCGAGGCGGGCGTGCTCCAGCACGATCCTGAAGCGCTCCACCGGGTCCGGATCGGCCGGGATGGGGCGCCCCTCCAGCGCGGCGCGGGCCTGCGTGAAGAGCCAGGGCGCCCCGTGCGAGCCGCGGGCGATCATGATCCCGTCGCACCCGGTGTGGTCGCGCATCCGCCTGGCGTCCTCGCCCGTCCACACGTCGCCGTTGCCGATCACCGGGATGTCCAGCGCCGCCTTGACCGCAGCGATCTCGTCCCAGTTGGCGTGCCCGCTGTACATCTGCGTGCGGCTGCGGGCGTGGAGGGTGAGCGCCATGGCGCCCGCGTCCTGGCAGCGCAGCGCGATCTCCACCGGGTTGCGCGTCTCCTCGCTCCACCCGCTGCGGATCTTGACCGTGGTGGGGATGGAGATGGCGCCGCGCACGGCGCGGATGATGGACTCCACCAGGTCCAGGTCGCGCAGGCAGCCGGAGCCGCCGTTGCGCGTGACCACCTTTTTGACCGGGCAGCCGAAGTTGATGTCCAGGAAGTCCGGCTCGTACACCTCTTCCACCAGCGCCGCCGCGTCGGCCATGGCCTGCGGGTCGCCGCCGAAGATCTGGATGCCGATGGGGCGCTCTTCGTCGTTGAAGCGCAGGTAGCCGTGCGTGCGCCGGTCGTGGCGCCGGATCCCCTCGGCCGAGACGAACTCGGACACGACGACGTCCGCCCCGAACGCGCGGCAGAGGCGGCGGAACGGGGACTCGCTGACGCCCGCCTGGGGCGCCAAGTACAGCGGTACGGAGCCGCTCGCGAGGAGCTCCAGAGTATTCGATCGCATCCGTGTAAACTACTCGAATTGAAGCGGTTTCTCAACCGTGGAGAAGAGAGCGGCGTGGCTCGCACGGAGGCACGGAGGCACAGATGAGAAGGGGGGATGCAATAGGGCCGCGGCGCAATAGCGTGCGCATTGCGCCAATCGCCGGACATGGTTGCATATGGCGTGGCCGGCTCTTGCGCGCTCCTGCGGCGCCAGCGGGCGGACCGGTTGCTAACACTGCTCCGTACAGACTCTTGCGCGGAAAAGCGGGTGTTGTAATATAGTTGTCCATGGAAAACACCCTCAACGAGAAACAGACCGACCTGCTGCGCTACCTTTCGCGGCAGACCGGGCCCGTACCGGCCGACCACCTGGACGGTCGCGTGGTGCGCGCGCTCAAGTCGCGGCAGTTGGTGGACGAGCGCAATGGCTGGGTGTCGGTGAGCGTGCAGGGGCGCGACGAGTTCGAGACGAAGATCCGCCGGCGCCGCGCCTTCTCGCCGCTCTCGTCGGAGTCGGGGGCGCGCAATGCGCGGGCGGAGGCGATCAAGCGCGCCATCGAGGCGCTGGAGCTCGCACTGCCCCGGGACGCGGAGCTCATGGTGGGCGAGATGCCGGCCTACGCCGATGACGTCATGGACGGGCTGAGACGGTTCGCGCGCAGGCTGGAAGGGCGCTGACTCACAGGGAGGCACGGAGACACGGAGAGAAGCGATTCTCCGTGTCTTTTCATTTCCAGGTGAAGCGCGGGCGGGTTCCCCACACGGCCATCGCGGAGAGGTAGACGGGCTGCGCGAGAAACCAGAGCGGCAGGTAGCGGAGCAGCTCCGGGCGATCGTAGCGGCGCGCGGCGGAGCCGTAGACGAGCAGGTCGGCGGCGAGCTTGGCCAGCGTTCCCGCCGCCCATCCCCACCAGCCCAGGTAGCCGGTCCAGACGTAGAGCGGGCCGCAGAGCACGAAGATGTTGGCGTACAGCGACGCCGCGCCGTAGGCCAGCGCGCGCCCGTCGCCGGCGAAGTGGTGCATGCCGCTGGATGCCCACCGCGCGCGCTGGTTGCGAAAGGCGCGCAGGGTGGGCACCGGGTCGGTGCGCACACGGGTCGCCGCGCCGTCCGTGCAGCGGATGCTCCCCACGCCCGGGGTGGAGCGCACGAGGTAGAGCATCAGCATGTCGTCGCCGGCCACGCGGTGGAGGCCGGAGGTGTAGCCGCCCACCCGGTCGAACGCGGTGCGGCGGTAGGCGAGGTTGTGCCCGGATGCGCCGAGCGGAACGCCCAGGCGGGCACTCGCCACCATCGTGGTGGTGAGCGTCAGGAAGTCGAATGCCTGGTAGCGCTCGAACAGGGTGCTCCCCTGCCCCGCCCGGTACTCCGAGCACCCCAGCACCATCGCCACGTCCGCCTCGAACGCGCCCGCCATCCCCTCCACCCAGCCGCGGGGCACGCGGCAGTCCGCGTCGGTGAGCAGGATCAGCTCGCCCGCGCTCGCCTCCACACCGCGCTGCAGCGCCAGCTTCTTCGGCGAAAGCCCCGCCGGCACCTCGGTCTGGCGCACGAGGCGGAAGCGGCCGGGGTGGCGCGCGGCGGCTTCGTGCACCAGCTCCGCCGTGCGGTCGGTGGAGCGGTCGTCCACGATCACCGCCTCGAACTGCGCGTACGTCTGCTCCGCCAGGTCGGCCAGGAGCCCCGGGAGGCGCTTCTCCTCGTCGCGCGCCGCAACCACCACGCTCACGAACGGCCGGGCGCTTCCCCGCGGGGGAGTGCGCCGCAGCGCCCACCACGCGGCGATGGACGCGGCCGCGTACACGCCCAGCGCGGTGAGGGTCAGGAGCTCGAAGAACGTCATGCGCGCGGGGTCATGGGTCGGAATCGCGGGTCGCGCGCGCACCTCTTCCGTTTCCGTGCCACGGCCACCGAAAACGCGTGACTCCGCGCGCGCCACCCTTTACATTGTGGCTCCAACCCGGGCGCGGGGCTCTCCCCGCGCCCCTTCCGGCGCAATCGCGTCCTCCGCGGGAAACTCCACATCCCGATCGTCGTAGATGACCCCAGCCGGTCGATATGGGATCCGGGAGCAATGGCGCGCATCGCGGCCTGGCGAGTGAGCTCGCTGCAACGACAGCACAAAGTCCGCCTTCGCGGACCGGGCTTCCAGCGTCAGCCGGAACCGGGTAGTCCCCGCAGGGGGACTTCGTGCAGTCGTTGCAGCGACTTCAGTCGCCCGCAACCGCGGGGCTCGACCGTACAAGCCGCGCCGCCCCATCCGCTCAGAACATGGACATCTACCTTTTCTCGCTGATCCTGGGTGCGCTGGGGCTCGTCGCGATGGCCGCGGCGGGGCTGGGCCACCACGGCGGGCACCCGGGCAACGACGTGGGCGACGTGTCGCTGCACTCCGGAAGCCACGGGCACGCGCATCACGGGCACGGGACGCACGCGCATCACGGATACGACACGCAGCACCACGACGGCGGCGGGCACGCGTGGGTTTGGCAGATCCTGTCGCCGCGCGTGCTGTTCAGCGTGCTGGTGGGGCTGGGCGCCACCGGGCTGCTGGCGCGGCCGTTCGTGGGCGGGGTGCTCCTCTTCCTGGCCGCGCTCGCGGGCGGGGTGGCGTTCGAGGCGGCGCTGGTGCGGCCGATGTGGAACTTCCTCTTCCGCTTCGCCTCCGCCCCCGCGCTCACGCTGGAGAGCGCCCTGATGGACACCGGCACCGCCGTGATGCGCTTCGACGCGTCGGGGTCCGGGCTGATGGCGCTGGAAGTGGACGGGCAGGTGCTGCAGGTGCTGGCCACGCTGCGCCCCGAAGACCGCGCAAAGGGTGTCGCGGTGAGGGCCGGCGACCGGCTGCTGGTGGAAGAGGTGGACGGCGCGCGCAACCGCTGCGTCGTATCCTGGGCCGGACCGCCGCTCCCGGCGGCCGGCAACATCTGAGGAGAGCTATAGCCATGAGCTGGATATGGATCCCGGTCATCCTGGTCGGCATTCTCATCGTCATCCCGATGATCGTCAACTCGTTCCTGCGCAGCGTGGGCGCGGGCACCATCCGGATGGTGAGCTGGCTGAACGGCCGCACGGCCATCTACCGCGGGCCCGGCAAGTCGTGGGAGGTGCCCCTGTTCACCACGGGGACGACGCTCTCCAGCAAGGCGATCAACGTGGACCTGGACATCACCGACCAGACCGCGGACCTGGACGCGACCGGCACCCCGCAGCCCATCAAGGTGCAGGTGCTGGCGAGCGCCATCGTGTCCGTGGGCGACACGGACACGATGATCAAGACGGCTGCGAACCGCTTCTTCTCCAAGCCGGAGGCGGAGCAGCTCAACATCCTCATCGACCTGCTCTCCAGCTCCGGCCGCCGCGCCATCAACCTGCTCACCCACGACCAGCTCTTCTCGGCCAAGACGGCCCCGCGCCTCCCCGCCGGGATGACGGGGAACGCGCTGGCGGAGCACCCGCCCGAGCTGCCCGTGTCGCGCGCCGTGGACGCGGCGGAGGATGACGACGACCCGCTCGCCATCATCATCCGCAAGGCCTGCTCGCGCGAGCTCACGGACCTGGGGCTGGCCTTCAACTCGCTCAACATCAAGGTGGTGCAGAGCGAGGTGGCCGAGGCGAGGCGCCGCATGTCCGCCGCCGAGGCGCAGGCCAACGCGGACATCGTGAGTGCACAGCAGTCGCGCCGCTCCAAGGAGGCGCAGCTCGAGGCGGAGCGCGAGATCAGCAACAAGCAGCGCGAGCTGGAGCAGACGCGCGCCGCCAACGCCGCCCTGATCGCCCAGGCCGAGGTGGCGCGCCAGGAAGCGCTCGGCCATCAGCGCATCGCGGAGCTGGAGGCCACGCAGATCGCCCAGGCCCGCGCAGACGCCGAGCGCGTGAAGATCCAGGCGTTCGCCACCGCCGAGGCGGAGGCCATCCGCATCCGCACGGTGGCCGAGGCGACGGCGGAGAGCATCCGCAAGGTGAACGAGGCGATCCAGCGCGGCGGCGAGAGCTACTTCCGCTACCGCCAGATCGAGATGCTGCCGGACATCGCGCCGGTGATCGCGGACGCGCTGGCGAAGGCGCGCATGGTCACCATCTCCAACGAAGGGAGCGCGCCGGAGGGCACCGCCAACAACATCAGCGGCGTGATCCAGACGGTGATGGCGGCGCAGCTCGTTGGGCGCAGCGGCCTGCTGGACGTCGGCGACGGGGTGGCGTCGGACGGGAACGGGCGGGTGGGGTCGGCGATCTGAACGGATCGGGCTCACACAGAGACACAGAGGCACAGAGATGACTTCATCTCTGTGCCTCTGTGACTTATTGGGCCCGCTCGGTGGCTACACGGCGGGCGAGGCGCTCGCGCGAGGTGGCGGCGTAGCGGCGGCAGGCGTCCCGGTCCACGAGGTCGCGCTGGGCGACGCGCTCCCACAGGCGGTTGCCTTCGGGGTGGGGCGTGATCAGGATGTCGCAGCGGAGGCGCTCGATGACCGCGAAGCCGCGGGCGAAGTCGGCGAGGGCCGACCGGTAGGTGCGGTTGCGGGTGAAGCGGAATCCCTCGGCGGAGATGGGGGACTGGCTGTCGGCGTACACCATGTCCAGGCAGCTTGCGCCCTCGCACGAGCGCCAGCTCCAGGTGGTGCCGCCGGGCGTGTGGCCCGGGGTGAAGTGGGCCGTGAGCGCGAGCGGGCTCACGCGCACCGTGTCGCCGTCCGCGATGACGTTCACGCGGGAGAGGGCGGGGAACGCGAGGAGCTCGCCGTACTGCGGGTCGTCGGGTCCGGAGGCGCCGCGCTGGAGGACAGGGGCGCTGGCTGGGCTCGCGGCGACGGTGGCACCCGATGCGCGCTGGAGGGCGGCGAGCCCGCCCGCGTGGTCGAAGTGTGCGTGGGAGTTCAGGATCAGCTTCACGTCTTCCACGCGGAAGCCGAGGGCGCGGATGTTCGCCAGGATCTGCGGGGCGGACTCCGGGAGCGCTCCGTCGATCAGGACGTGGCCGGCGCTCGAGGTCACCAGCAGGGCGCTCAGCCCCTGCGTGCCCACGTAGTACGTGTTGCCGAAGATGCGGAGCGGCTCGCGCGCCACGTTCCACTCCGCGCAACTGGAGCATTGCTCTCGCGTGTAGCCCGTCGCCTGCGCTTCCAGAGACGGTGCGAGCGCGGCACCGATGAGCGCTGTACCGACCAGTACATAGAGAATGGGAGATTTCATCATCCTGTCGCGGCTGCGTGTACGAATGCGTTCGTATGTCTGAGTCGATGATATACGACGTGCTTCGTACACGCAAGCATCGCCGGGGGGATTCATCCCCTCGCGGCGGGGCGCGCTCTCCCTCTCAGTCGTCGCCGTGAACCTCGAGGACGAGGACTGGGCGGGCGTCCTCGGCGGACCAGAGGGACGCCGCGTATCCGTAGCCGCCACCGACGAGTGGCGTGTTCGGAGGGATGAGGCGCGGCTCGGCTTCGTGCGTCCAGAAGGCGCGCGCGTGGCCGGCGGGAATCCAGCGCAGCGCCTCGCCCAACTCCGCGACGACCAGGCGGACGGCGCCGTCGCGGACGAGAGCGGAGGCATCTTCCTCGTACAGCCCGCGCTGGCGTGTGTGGGGGAGGAAGGCGTGCTCGTCCCACAGGCGCGCGAGCGGGAGGTGGGTGACGACGCGGGAGGCGAGGCTGTGCATGCGTGTGGCTGCGGGTGTGCGGCGAAAGGACCCGGAAGCTACGGGCCCGGCGGGGAACTTGCACGGCCCCTGTGACAGATCGCGCGTTTTCCCCTCACTGCTCCACGGAGACTCTCGCGGATGGCTGGCAAGGAAAAGAACGACGAGCCGCGGAGGCGCGTCACCAAGACCAACCTGCTGCTGGGCGCGGCGGGGCTGTTCCTGTTCATCGTGGGCGTGAAGCGCACCCTTGGCGCGGGCGAGACTCCTCCCAGCGTCGAGGAGCCACCGGCGGAGCCGGAAACACGCGACGATCCGGCCGGGTAAAGGTGCGGCGGCGGGCGCACGGAAGATGCAGCGCGGTTCCGGCGCACGAAACCGATCACCCGGACAGGACGAGGGACCATTGAGCAGCTTGATCAAGGTGGCCGGCGCGGCGCTCGCGCTCGGTGTGGGGATTGGCGTGGGGCAGGGGCTGGCGGCGGGCGGCGCCACCGTGGGACTGCTCGACGCTCAGGGCGCGCAGGTGCAGGAAGACATCGCCGTGCGCGTGGCCCGGCAGGCGACCCCGGCCGTGGTGAGCATCGCCACCGAGAGCGGGTCGGGCTCGGGGGTGATCATCAACCGCACCGGGACCATGATCACCAACGCGCACGTGGTGGGCAACAGCCGCACGGTGCGCGTGGGGCTGCAGAACGGCCAGCTTTTGCAGGGCACGGTGCGCGGGCGCGACCCCAGCGTGGACATCGCGGTCGTGGTGCTGCCGGGCGGCGCCTACCCCAACGCGCCGCTCGGCGACTCCGACCGGCTGCAGGTGGGGCAGACGGCGGTGGCCATCGGCAACCCGTTCGGGCTGGAGCGCACGGTCACGACCGGGGTGGTCTCGGCCATCAACCGCAGCATCGACGCGCAGTTCGAGCCGCTGATCCAGACCGACGCGGCGATCAACCCCGGCAACTCGGGCGGGCCGCTGCTGGACGCGCGCGGACAGGTGATCGGCATCAACACCGTGGTGCTGCGCGACCCGGAGAGCGGCGGCGCGGCGAGCGGGCTGGGCTTCGCCATCCCCATCAACTTGGCGAGCGAGATCGCGCGGCAGCTCATCGCCACGGGCAGCGTACGCCGCGCGTACATCGGCATCGTCACGGCCGACATCAACGCGGAGCTCGCGGCGCAGTTCGGGTTCCCGGTTCAGCGCGGGATCATCGTGCGCGACGTGGGCCGCGGCACCCCGGCCGCCGCCGCGGGCCTTCAGCGCGCCGACATCATCACGCAGATCAACGGCGAAGCGATCAACTCCTCCGGCGACCTGCGGCGCTTCCTGCGCGCGCAGCCCGCGGGGACCACGGCCAACGTCACCGTGCTGCGCCCCGGCGGCGGCAACACCGTGCAGACGCTCCGCATCCCCGTACGCTTGAGCGAAGTCAGAACCTGAAAAAGCTCACACGGAGACACAGAGGCACAGAGATGAAGTCGTCTCTGTGTCTCTGTGTGAGTCAAAAAATCAGGAAACCCGCGACGACCGCGAGGAGGATCACGGCCAGAAGGGCGCTGAGCCACGACGGCGCGCCGAGCCGGGAAGTCTTGGGGTTCCCCACCCCGCCGTCGGGCGCCTGGGGGTCCACTTCGGTCCAGCGGTTGGGATCGGGGCCTGCGGGCATCATCCACCTCCAGTTGTCGGGTACGCACGCGGCGGTGCAAGCGTCGCGCCCCGCTGGCGCGGGCACTATATTCGCCGCTTCTCCCCGCGGGCGCCCGCGGGAGGGCGCGTGAACCCGACAACCCGAGCGCAACGACGATGGCCGTTTCCGACTACCTGCAGCGCAACCGCGACCGCAGCCTGGAAGAGCTCAACGAGTGGCTCCGCATCCCCAGCATCAGCGCCAAGTCCGAGCACCGGGACGACACCGCCCGCGCCGCCGAGTGGCTGGCCGGGCGCATGCGCGCCGTGGGGCTGCAGACGGTGGACGTGGTGCCCACCGCCGGCAACCCCGTGGTGGTGGGCGAGTGGCGCGGTGCCCCCGAGGGCGCGCCCACCCTGCTGGTGTACGGCCACTACGACGTGCAGCCGCCCGAGCCGCTGGACGAGTGGACCTCGCCCCCCTTTGAGCCGGTGATCAAGGACGGCCGCATCTACGCCCGCGGCTCTGTGGACGACAAGGGGCAGGTGTACCTCCACCTCAAGGCGGTGGAAGCGCACCTGGCCGAGAACGGCTCGCTCCCCGTCAACGTCGTCTTCCTGGTGGAGGGCGAGGAGGAGGTGGGCTCGCCGAACCTCGGCAAGTTCCTGCAGGAGCACGTGGAGCGGCTGCGCTGCGACGCGGTGATGATCTCGGACACCACCATGTTCGCGCCGGGCCTTCCCTCCATCACCGTGGGGCTGCGCGGGCTGGCGTACATGGAGGTGCGCGTGCAGGGCCCGTCCACCGACCTCCACTCCGGCGCGTACGGCGGCGCGGTGGTCAACCCGGCGCTGGTCCTGGCCCGCATCCTCTCGCAGCTCCACGACGAGAAGGGACGCATCGCCATCCCGGGCTTCTACGACCGGGTGCACGAGCTGACGCAGGAGCAGCGCGACGCCATCGCCGCGCTTCCCTTCGAGGAAGAGGGGCTGCGCGAGGAGGTCGGCGCGCCGGCGCTGGGCGGCGAGCAGGGATTCGGCTCGGTGGAGCGGATCTGGGCGCGGCCCACGCTGGACGTGAATGGCCTCCTCTCCGGCTACACGGGCGAGGGCGCCAAGACGGTGCTCCCCGCGCGCGCCATGGCCAAGGTGTCCATGCGCCTGGTGCCGGATCAGGACTACAAGGAGATCGAGCGCATCTTCATCGACCACGTGAAGTCGCTGGCGCCCGAAGGGGTCACGGTGGAGGTGGAGGCGCTCCACGGCGGGCAGCCCTGGTTCGCGGAGCCGGAGGGGCGCGTGTTCGACGCGGCCAAGCGCGCCCTGGCCCGCGCCTACGGGCGGGACCCGGTGATGATCCGCGAGGGCGGCTCCATCCCCATCGTGCAGTCGTTCCAGCAGACGCTGGGCGCGCCGGTGGTGCTGATCGGCTTCGGCCTGCCGGGCGAGAACGCGCACGCGCCCAACGAGTGGATGTCCGTGGACAACTTCCACCAGGGCGCCGAGGCCATCGCCGCGCTGTACGAGGAGCTGCGGTGATCTCTCCGGGCGAGACTACGGCGGAGGCGGAGGTCCGCGCCTTCCTGGAAGCGCACGAGGGGACGGTGGCGCCCCTGCTGCGCGAGTCGAGCCTGGCGGGGTGGGCGGCGGCCACCGGCGCGGACCCGCACGCGCACGAGCGCTCCGCCCGCGCGCGCGCCGCGTACGGCAAGGTGTACGCGGACGCCGCCGCCGCCCGCGCCGTGCGCACCTGGCTGGGGAGCGAGGATGTGAGGGATCCCCTGCTCCGCCGCCAGCTCGTGCTGCTGGACAACGAGTACACGGGGAGCCAGCTCCCCGACGAGGCCATCGAGGACCTCGTCCGCCGCGCCACCGAGCTGGAACAGACCTTCACCGAGTTCCGCGCGGTGTTCGCCGGCGAGCGGGTGACGAACAACCAGCTCCTGGACGTGCTGTCCGACGAGCGCGACGAGGCCGCGCGGCGCGAGGCGTGGGAGGCGAGCAAGCAGATCGGCCCCGAGGTGGCCGAGCGGCTGCGCGAGTTGGTCCGGAGGCGCAACGAGGCGGCGCGTTCGCTTGGCTTCGCCAACTACTATGCGATGCAGTTGCGGCTGCAGGAGCTGGACGAGGACCGCCTGTTCGCCATCCTCGACGAGTTCCGCGACCGCACGGACGCCGCGTTCCGCCGCTTCCGCGACGAGCTGGACGCGCGGCTCTCGGAGCGCTTTGGCGTGCCGGCGGACGCGCTGCGGCCGTGGCACTGGGAGGATCCCTTTGGCCAGGAAGCGCCGGGCGTGGGGGCGGTCGCGCTGGACGACGTCTTCCGCGACAGCGACCCGGTGCAGGTGGCGGCGGACTTCTTTCGCGGCATCGGCCTGCCGGTGGAAGACGTGATCGCGCGCAGCGACCTGTACGAGCGCGAGGGCAAGGACCAGCACGCGTTCTGCATGGACGTGGATCGCGAGGGCGACGTGCGCATACTGTGCAACATGCGCCCGAACGAGAATTGGATGGGGACCCTCCTCCACGAGCTGGGCCACGCGGCGTACGACAGCTACGTGCCGCGCGACCTCCCGTTCTTCCTGCGCGGCCCGTCGCACACCCTGAGCACCGAGGCCGTGGCCATGTACATGGGCCGCCTCACCCGCGACCCCGCCTGGCTGCGCGAGGTGATGAGCGCCGAATTGAGCGATGCGGACGCGGCGGATGTGCGCGCCCAACTGCGCGCGGCCATGCTGGTGAGTGCGCGCTGGATGCTGGTGATGGCGTACTTCGAGCGCGAGCTGTACCGCGACCCGGACCGCGCCGATCTCAACCGCCTCTGGTGGGACCTCGTGGAGCGGCTGCAGATGATCCGCCGCCCCGACGGCCGCGACGAGCCGGACTGGGCCTCCAAGATCCACCTCTCCGCCGCGCCGGTCTACTACCACAACTACCTGCTCGGCGAGCTGATGGCCTCGCAGATGTCCGCCGCCGCGCGCCGCGACATTCCCCGCGGCCGCAGCATCGCGGGTCAGGAGTCGGTGGGACGCTTCTTCCGCGAAAGGATCTTTCGGCCCGGCGCGTCGCTGGACTGGAACGAGCTGCTGGTGCACGCCACGGGCGAAGGTCTGTCGCCGCGCTTCTTCGTTGAAGAGTTCGTGGAGGGGTGATGGTGCCGCGGGGGCGGAAGGTCGCCAGGCGTTGATACGCGAGGGCGTTGGAGCGTTGGGGATGGAATGCCCGGGGGGCGAGACGCCGGGTGGATGGGACGCCGGGAATGGGATGCCGGGGCGCGAGACGCCGGGGCACCAGACGCCGGGGCACCAGACGCCGGGGCGCGAGACGCCGGGGCGCGAGACGCCGGGGCGCGAGACGCCGGGCACGAGACGCCGGGCACGAGACGCCGGGCACGAGACGCCGGGCACGAGACGCCGGGGGTTGAAACCCCCGGCTGCAAATACGGGAAGCCCGCTGAAGCGGGCTCGCATGGGTCCGGCTACCGAGCCCGCTTCAGCGGGCTTCCCGTGGTTCCAGCGGGGGGTTTCAACCCCTCGCGGCGGTGGCGCGGCGGCATCCCCGTTCCGTCACGATCACGACCGTTCATTCGCGATCACCGTTCCGCCACGATCACGAACGTTCCATCACGAACACCACCGTTCCGCCGCGATCACGACCGTTCATTCGCGCTCACCGTTCCGTCGCAATCACCACCGTTTCGCTACGATCACGACCGTTCCGTTGCGATCACCGTTCCGTCACGATCACGACCGTTCCGCCACGATCACGACCGTTCCGCCGCGATCACGACCGTTCATTCGCGATCACTGTTCCGCGCCACGATCACGACCGTTCCGCCACGATCACGGTTCCGTCATGATCACGGCTGTGGGTTGATCGTGTGCAGTGTGCCTCGACATGCACGCCACCCATACCACCCGCGCCCGCGTGCCCATGAATTCGCCTCTTCCGTTGGTAGGCCGCGAGGCGGAGCTTGGGATGGTGCGTGAGCTCGTGGCGGAGGCGGAGACGGGGCGCGGCGGGGTGCTGGTGTTCGCGGGGGAGAGCGGGATCGGGAAGAGCCGGCTGCTGCGGGCGGCGGCGGAGTACGCGGAGCAGCGCGGGTGGAGCGTGGCGGCGGGGCGCGCGTACCCCGGGGAGACGGGGATTCCCTACGCCCCCGTCGCGGACCTGCTCGTCCCGCTCGTGCGCGCGGTGCCGCCGGAGACGCGGGCGACGCTGACGCGCGGCGCGGAGGCGGAGCTGGGGTGGCTGCTCCCGGAACTCGGCCGGCCCGCCGAGCACGCCGGGAGCCAGGCGGAGATGAAGACGCGGCTGCTCTGGAGCCTGACCGGCTTCCTGGGGCGGCTCGCCGAGCGGCGTCCGCTCCTGCTGCTGATCGACGATCTGCAGTGGGCGGACGCTTCGTCGCTCGAGCTGATGCACTTCGCGGCGCGCCACCTGGGGGACAAGCGGGTGGCGCTGCTCGCGTCGTACAACGACACGCGCGGCCCCGTGCCGTGGCGCACCGTGCCCGTGCACCCGTTGGCGCCGCTCTCCCGCGAGGCGACCGCGGAGATGGTGCGCACGGTTAGCGGCGAGCCGCCGGAGCGAGAGACCGCCGAGCTTCTCTACGCGCGCACCCAGGGGAACCCCTTCTTCCTGGAAGAGATCCTCAAGACGCTGGCGCAGCGCGGCTCCGCGGCGGGCGAGGTGGAGCTTCCCCGCTCCATCCGCGAAGCCGTTCTGGAGCGCACCGCGAGCCTCTCCGCCCGGGCGCGCAAAGTGGGCGACCTGCTGGCCGTGATCGGCGCCAACGCGGGGTACGCGGAGCTGCGCGAGCTCGCGGCGGACGAAGCGGAGCTGGTGGAAGCGCTGGAGGAGCTGCGCCGCGAGCGGGTGGTGGACGAGCAGGTGGAAGGGGCCGAGCTGGTCTACGACTTCACGCACCCGGTGCTGCGCGAGACGCTGTACGGGGCGCTCGGGCTGGCCCGTGCCCGCCTGCTGCACGCGCGTGTGGCGGCGGCGCTGGAGGCCGTCCACGACGCGGAGGAGCACGCGGGGCGGCTCGCGTACCACTACGCGCGGTCCCACGCGCGCGACCAGGAGAAGGCCGTGCGCTACCTGGCGCTGGCTGGCCACGCGGCACTGGAGCGGTACGCGAACCGCGAGGCCGCGGACTACCTGGCGGCGGCGCTGGAACGGACGCCCGGCGACGTGGCGCTGGTGGAGGGGCTGGCCCGCGCACGCCAGCGCCTGGGCGACTTCGCCGCGGCGGCGGAGCTGTGGACGCGGGTGCGTGACGCGGGGGGCGATGCGCGCATGGGGGCGGCGGAGCGGCGGCTGGGGCTCATCCACTACTGGAGCGGCCGCTACCCGGAGGCGCTTCTCCACTTCGGCGCGTCGTTGCGCGCGGCGGACCAGTCGAATGACGAGCGGCTGAGGGCAAGGGTGCGGCTGGCGCGGGCGGAGTGCTTCATGGAGATGGGGCGCCCCGCCGGGGCGCGGGAGGAGATCGGGGAGGCGCTGCGCGTCGCGGAGCGGCGCGGCGATGCGGCGCTCCTCGTCCGGGTGCACCTCGTCCTTCTCCTCCTCCACACCTGGACCGGTCCGCCTGCGGACGCGCGGGCGCATGGGCAGCGCGCCCTGGAGCTGGCGGGCGACAGCGGCGACGCGGGGCTGCGCTGCATGGTGCACTGGGGGATGGGTATGCTGGCCGGCCTCACGGGCGACGCCCCCGCGATCCGCCGCCACGTGGCCGAGTGCCAGCGCCTGGCGGACGAGATCCACTCGCCCATCCACCGCGTGCGCGCCGCGGAGCTGGCGGTGGAGCTGATGTCGAACACGGGCGAGTGGGACGCGGCCCTCGCCCTCGCCGAGCGGACGCTCGCCACCGCGCGCGACCTGGGGCAGCGCACCATCTTGGCGCGGCTCCTGGTGTGGACCGGGATCATCTACCTGGGCCGCGGGGAGATGGAGCGCGGGCGCGGCTACGTGGACGAGGCGTGGGAGATCTCCGGTGCCGGCGACCCCGAGCACCCGCTGGACGTGCACACCGTCGTTCCGGCGCACGCGGGGCGCGCGGCGTACCACCTGGCCGCGGGGGAGATGGCGGAGGCGGTGCGGGTGGCGGAGCGCGGCCTGGTGGTGGCGGACCGCACCGGGTACACCGTGTGGGCGATGCACCGACTGCTCCCTATCATGGCGGAGGCGTACCTGTCGATGGGCGACGTGGAGGGCGCCACGCGCGTGGGCGCCCGCCTGCGCACCGACGCCGAGCGGCTGGGCCACGACCTGGGCGTCGGCTGGGCGGATGCGTGCGATGCCTTCCTGGTGTGGCTGCGCGGCGACATCGACGGGGCCATCGGCTGCATGCGCGCCGCGGCCGAGCGGCTGGAGTCCGTTCCCGTCCTCCCCGCGGCGGCGCGGCTGCGGCGCCACTTCGCGGCCCGCCTGCGCGACTCCGGCCGCACCGGCGAGGCGTTGCGCGAGCTGCGGCAGGTGCACGAGGTGTTCGCGCGCATCGGCGCGGAGCGGGAGCTGGCGAAGACGCGCGAGCAGTTGCGCGAGCTGGGCGTGCGTCCGCCCGCGCGCGGCGAGGCGGCCCACGGCGGCCTGACCTCGCGCGAGGCGGAGATCGCGCGGCTGGTGGCCGCCCGCCAATCCAACAAGGCCATCGCAAAGACGCTGGCCATCTCGCCGCGCACCGTCACCACGCACCTGTCCAACATCTTTCGCAAGCTGGAGATCGGCTCGCGCGGCGAGCTGGTGGACGTGGTGCGCCGGGGTCTCGCGCGAGAGGAATGACAGAGGTCTGGGAGATTCAGCGGTTCCCGGCGCGGCGCACCGGCGCACCGGCGCACCAGGAGCGAATGATAGCAGTCTGCATCCGACTGGAGAGGCAACCGGCTCAAAGTATGCGGCGAGCCGATCGCGTCTCAATCGGGAGAGGTTCAAATGCCTGCTGCATACTCCTTGGATCTACGTGAGCGAGCCCTGGCGCTGATGGAAGAGGGCTTTCTCAAGCGCGAAGAGATCGCGCAGCTGCTTCGCGTCGGCGAGTCCACGCTGTACACCTGGCAGAGCCGCAGGGCCAAAGGTTTAGGGGTCGCACCCCTGCCCCACGGCGGTGGAGTCGCCTCGCAGCTGGACCGCAGCGTTCTGGCCGGGCTGGTGGCGGAACAGAACGATCTCACGCTCGAAGAGTACGCGAGCGCCTATGCCGAGCGCACCGGGCGGCGCTACCACCCGGACCACCTGTGCCGGGTGCTGGGGCAGATGAGACTGCGCCGAAAAAGTCAAAGCGCTCCGCGCCGCTGAACAGAGCCGGCCCGATGTCGTGGCGGAGCGCGTCACGTACCAAAGCGAAGTGGTTCAGAAGCGTTCCGCCGAGGATCTGGTCTTCTTGGACGAGACGTCGGTCTACACAAATCTGGTGCGAACCCGCGCACGTGCGCTGGGCGGGGCACGCGCTCCGGGAACAGCTCCCTTGCAGCACAAGCGGCTGACGATCCTGGGAGCGCTGAGCCTGAAGGGGATCGCGGCTGCCATGAGCTACCGAGGCAGTGCGGATGCCGACGTGGTTCAGGTCTACGTCGAACAAGTGCTGCTGCCTCAGATGCGACCCGGCCAGACCCTGGTGCTGGACAACTTCCAGGCCCACCGCGGAACGGCGTTGCGCAAAGCCGTCGAGGCGGCCGGCTGTACACTGGAGTTTCTGCCGCGCTATAGCCCGGAGCTGAACCCGATTGAGCTGGCCTGGAGTAAGCTCAAAGCGATGTTTCGCACAGCTGCGCTACGGAGCCCAGAAGCGCTTGAACTCGCGCTCGGTCCTCTGCTCGACCGGATCAGCGAATCGGATGCACGAGGTTATTTCGCGCACTCCGGGTACAAGCTTGCTCCAGACTGATATGCAGACCGCTAGAATTCGCCGCTGGACCACCGCGAAGACCGCCTTCGCGGGCTGTGCCTTCCTCCGGTGCCGGACCAGACAGTCCCCGCAGGGGACTTCGCGTGGTTCCAGCGGCGAATTCATTCGCTCCTGGACGGTTCTCCGATCTGCGCGGATCTGCCATGATCGGCGCCCCGCCAAACCGGTTCACCTCCGAAATCGCCTCACCCCCCTGGAGCATCTACCTTCACGTAGCCGTACGTGGTGGAGATGTAGAGGAAACCGGCGTCGCGGGTGGCGGCGGCGATCATGAACTCGCGCCGGCCGTCGTAGGGGTCGCGGATGGGATACCGGGCGCGCCGCGCGCCGTCGCGCGCATCGTAGACGGCGAGGCCGCTCCCGCGCGCGAGCACCGTTCCGTGCGAGCACTCCAGGCTCATCAGCGATCCGAGGTCCTGGGCGGCGGCCTTCCAGCGCACGGAGCCCGTGACGGCGTCGAGGGCGGCGATGCGCAGGTCGCCCGTGGGCGAGATGACCAGCCCCTCGCACGACGCGAGGCCGGAGCCGCTGTACTGGACGCCGGAGCCGCGGGCGTCGAAGCGCCAGCGCGGTGCACCGGTGCGCAGGTCCCACGCGCGCACGTCGCTGCCGCCGCGCGTCACCACCCGGTCGCCGATGATCACGGGGGGATCGGTGATGCCGGGGTCGTGACCGTCGCCGACCGCGGCGCGCCAGCGTACGGCTCCCGTGCGCGCGTCCAGCACGGCCACGATGCCGGAGTTGCCAGGCGCGGCGGCGGAGCCGAAGTGCTTCAGGGTGACGGCCAGCACGCCGTCCGCCACCGCGACGCCGAAGCCGGTCGCGGAGTTCGCGCCCGCCAGGTCCGTGTCCCAGCGCGGCGTGCCCGCGCCCGGGTCGAGGGCCAGCGCATGTCCGTCGTGCGTCAGCAGGTAGAAGTGGGTGCCGTTCGTGGCCGCGTTGCCGGAGAGCGACTGCTGGCCGTAGCGGAACACGGGCAGCGGGGCGCCCGTGAGGCGGTGGAACATCGGCAGCGAGCCCCACATGGCGCCGATCACGTCCCCCGCCACCACCGCGTTCTCGCCGGTGACGATGGGCTGCGCCCACACCTCAGCGCTCGTCTCGCGGTCCAGCGCGACGAGCTGGGCGCGGTCCAGCACCGCGCCCGTGGAGCTGAGGTGCAGGTCGCGCTCGAAGTAGACGTACGGCCCCGCGAGCGCCGGGTGCATCGTCCAACCGCCCACGGGGTCCGGGATGAACCACCGCACGTGAGCGGCCCCGAACGCCTGGTCCGCGGCCGTCCCCCCGCCGCCCGCCAGCGGACCGAGCGGGGTGTCGCACGCCGCGAGCGCGAGCAGCGGCGCGACGAGGTACCTCTTCAAAAGAGCAGCCCTACCGAGAGGCGCAGCGTGGGGAGCACCAGCACCGCGTTGCCGCTCTCGCCGCCCATGGGGAAGAGGCGCTTTCCGCCGCCGCCCACGCCGTAGTAGAAGTTGCTGTTCGTGCCGATGGTGTGGCTGCGCGCCAGCTCGAACCCCAGCCCCATCGCGGTGAAGCTGTCGCCGCCGCTGGGGCTCACGTCGTTGCCGGTCACGAAGGTGGGCCCCGCCGTCACCCCGAAGGAGAGGCCGTTGAGCACGTCGCCCGCGGGGTAGAAGCGGACCTTGCCCTCCACCGTGCGGTAGGTGAAGCGGTCGCTCTGGAACTGCTCGCTCGTGAACGGGTCCGTCTCCACCGTGCCGCTGCGCCTGAAGTAGCTCGCGCCGGCGCCGATGGAGACGGACCGGCTGAGCGCGCGCTCGTAGTCGCCGGCGTAGAAGCCGCCCAGGAAGTGGAGCGGGAGGATGGAGACCATGTTGGTGCGCGCGGGAGGATCGTACACCTCCTGCGCGCGGAGGGGGGCCGCGCAGAGGACGGCGGCGGCGGCAAGGACGGCGAATGCTCGCATCGGGGTGATCTCGGATTGGGGTGGGTCGCTTGGACCCAATCAAGATGCACCCCGCCCTCCCGGTCCTCCTTACGTAGCTGTACGTAGCGCGGGGACAGGGAGTACGTAGATCGTCAGCCGTCCGCCCTCAGCGCCTCGGTCGGGTTGATGCGCAGCACGCGCCGCAGGGGCAGCGCGCAGGCGGCGAGCCCCACGGCCAGCATCAGGGCGTCCGCGCCGAGCAGGAGGAGCATCTGGCGCGTGGACCCGAGGCCGAACACCGTGGCGAGCGCGCTCCCCGCCAGCACGCCCAGGCCGATCTGCACGAAGGCGCGGGAGAAGATGCCGGTCACGATGCGCCGCGGGCTGGCCCCGAGCGCGGCGCGGATGCCGATCTCGCGCGTGCGGCGGGACACGGTGAACGCCATCAGCGCGTGGATGCCCGTGGCCGAGAGCACCAGCACAGTGAAGGAGATCAGCCAGGCGATGGAGGTAAGCGTCCAGTTGGCCTTGGCCTCGTCGCCGCCCACGTTGGTGAGCGGCTGCACTTCGGTGAGGCGGATGGTGGGATCGACCTCGGCGGAGAGCGTGCGCAGGCGGGTGGCGAACGACTCCGGATCGCGCACGCGAACGGCCAGGCTCACCCGCGCGTCCGGCATGGGCAGCCGCGGCCGGTACACCGCCGCCTGCTCCTGCGGCTGCGGGAGCTGCCAGCCGAAGTCCTTCACCATCCCCACGATCTCGTACCACTCCTCGCCGGACTCGGTGCCGTCTTCCCCGCCCTGCACGCGGATGCGCTGGCCCACCGGGTTGCGCCCGCCGAACACGTGGCGCGCGAACGACTGGTTCACCATCACCGCGCGGCCCGTCTCGTAGTCCAGCGGCACGAAGTCGCGGCCCGTGGCCAGCGAGGTGCCAAAGGTCTCGAAGAAGCCACGGGAGACGTACACCAGCGTGGTGGTGCTCAGGCCGGCCACGGGGGCGCCGCCCGCCGTATCCACCTCCAGCGCGTACTTGAACTGGTCCATCACCGGAAGGCGATCCGCGAAGGTGACGTGCTCCACCCCCGGCTCCGCCCTGAGCCGCCGCTCCAGCTCGTCGAAGCTGGCGCGCGCGCGCGTGGCGAACGCGGCCGAGTCCGCCGCGTAGTACTCGCGGTCCACGCCCACGCTCGCCGTGAGGTAGCGGTCGGCGCCGATCCCCTCGGCGCGCTGCCGGAAGCGGTTGGACTCGAACACTCCGCCGCCCGCGAGCGGGAGCAGCGCCACGGTGATCGCCACCTGCACCACGATCACCGCAGTCCAGAACCCGCCGAAGCGCAGGCCGGAGCGCGCGGCGCTCTCGCTGCGGAGCGCGTCGTTCACGTTGATCTTGGTGACGCGCAGCGCCGGCAGCACGCCGATGATGGCGGCGCCGAACAGCGTGAGGGCCGCCGTGTAGAGCATCGTCCTCCACGACAGGCTGCTGTCGATCCAGTACGGCAGCGCCTCGTTGCCGCCCTTGGCCAGCCCCACGCCCCACACGAGCGCCGCCTTGGCCACCACCAGCCCGATGATCGCGGCGATGCCAGCCAGGACCAGCGCCTCCACGAAGAGCTGCGACACGATGCGGCCGCGGTTCGCGCCCAGCGCCGTGCGCACCGTGATCTCCCAGCTCCGCGTGGCGGTGCGCGCGAACACGAGCGTCGCCACGTTCACGCACACGATGGCGAGAAGGAGCATGAAGATGAGGTTGACCGCGTACGCCAGGTTGGTGAGCATCAACGCCGGCCCCGCGCCGGCGAGCGGCTTGGCGTACGGCGTCACGCGCGCGATGAGGTGCTTGTGCGTGGTGGGGTTGTCCGCGGCGACGCGTGCGCCCAGCGCGCTGAGCTCGGCCTGCGCGTCGTTCAGCGACGCCCCCGGCGCCAGGCGGCCGAAGACGGAGACCTGCGGGCCCGTGCGCGGCGCGAGGGTGGATCCGTCCACCCGCAGCGGCGTCCACATGCGCTGGCTCACGGGGAACCCGAAGCCTTCCGGCATCACGCCCACGATGGTGGCGGTCGCCGTGCCGAGCTTCACCGTGCGCCCCACGACCCTGGGGTCGCCCGCGAAGCGCGTCTTCCACAGGGTGTGGCCGATGACGACGACGGAAGGCTCGCCCGGCTGCTCGTCCCGCGCGGTGAGCGCGCGGCCCAGCACCGGCGCCGTGCCCAGCATGCTGAACGCGTTGGCGGTGATCTCCGCGCCGCGCACCGGCTCCACCCGCCCGTCGTCGGTGGCGAGGTTGCGCACGTAGATGACCGCCGCGCCCAGGTGATCCACCGTCTTCACCTGCTCGCGCCAGAGCGCGTACTCGTGCAGCGTCCTCCCCTCCGGCGACGACGCGTCCACGTCCCAGGTGCGGACGGAGACGATGCGGTGGCCGTCCTTCACCGGCAGCCGCGGGTTCTGCCACTTGTTGAGCGCCTCGAAGTACACCGACCCCAGCGCGATGGCGACGGCGATGGCCACCGTGCCCACCAGGGTGAGACCCGGATATCGCGCCAGCATGCGCAAACCGACTTTGAAGTCCAGTCCGGAAAAGCGGAATGAGCGCATGCGGGCGGCGATTCGGTTGATCATGGGGATACCGTTCACGAGGACTCAGGGGAGGGCCGTACCCTCCTGAACGGAATCCAGCCCCACAGGTTTCGTCTCCGTGCCTCTGTGCCTCTGTGCCTCTGTGTGAGATCAGCCGTTCGCGATCGCGCTCCCCAGCCGCACCGGCGCGCCCGCCACGCTCCCCGCCGCCAGCTCCACGCCGCGCTCGAAGACGAGCACCACGGTGGAGCCCAGGTGGAAGGTCATGATCTCGTCGCCCTGGCGGATGGGGACGGGAGGATCGTAGGTGCGGGTGGCCGGCGCGTGGCCGCGGCGGTTGGTGACCCACGAGGAGGCGCCCGCGGGCGCGTTCCACGCCGGGTCGAAGGCGGCGGAGATGCGGCCCACGTTGTAGGCACCCACCGCCACCATCGCCACGCGCCCCAGCGGCCCGTCGATGTACGCCAGCAGGCGCTCGTTGCGCGCGAATAGCTCGGGGAGGTGCGCCACCGCCGGCGCGTTCACGGGCAGCAGCGCGCCGGGGATGTGACGCGCACGCCCCACCAGGCCGTCACAGGGGGAGTGGATGCGGTGATAGTCGCGCGGGCTCAGGTAGATGGTGGCGAACGCGCCCCCCTCGAAGCGCTCCCACTCGCCGCCGTCGTCCAGCAGCCCGGCGAGCGTGTAGAAGCGGCCCTTGGCCTGGATCAGCTTCCCCTCCGTCACCCGCCCCACCTGCCCGAACACGCCATCCACCGGCGACGCGGCGGTGCGCGGGTCCATGGGCCAGGTGCGGGCGCCCTCGCGCAGCCTCCTCACGAAGAAGCGGTTGAGCGAGGGATACTCTTCCAGCGGCAGCTCGCACTCGCTCACATCTGCTCCCACCGCCCGCGCGAAGGCGCCCAGCACCGGACGCCGCAGCGGACGCGGAAGGGGCGTATCCGCCAATCGCCCGAAGGCGCGGCTCAGGGCGCCCTGCGGCAGGCGGCCCAGCACGCGGAGAAGGGCACGCGCGCCGGCGGAGGGAAGCTCGGGATGATGGTCTGTTTGGCTCATGCCGTCGGGCGGATGCAGAACGCGCACCGGGAATTACCCTCTCTGTGGCTCTGTGCCTCTGTGTGAGGCCTTCCGTTTCCGCCGACCGCCACAAGGTGTTACATTCGCCGGTCTTGGACGTGGGGCGCGGCCCCGCGCGAAATGGAAGAACTGGAGACGAACGGAACCGTGCCGGAGAACCACGACGCCCCCTTTCGCATCGAGTCGCGCACGCAGGTGCTGCGCAACGGGATGCGGATCGTGGCCCACGAAGACCGCACCGCGCCACTGGTGGCCGTGCACCTGATGTACCGGGCCGGCTCGCGCGACGAGCGGCCGGGGCGCACCGGGCTGGCGCACCTGCTGGAGCACCTGATGTTCGAGGGCTCGCAGCACGCGCCCAAGGGCGACTTCGACGACCTGCTGGAGCGGGTGGGGGGCACCAACAACGGCTCCACCTGGCTCGACCGCACCAACTACTACGAGACCGTCCCCTCGCACGCCGTGGAGCTTCCGCTCTGGCTGGAGCGCGACCGGATGGCCTTCTTCCTCCCCATGCTCACACAGGAAACGCTGGACGTGCAGCGCGGGGTGGTGATCAACGAGCGCCGCCAGACGTACGAGAACCGTCCCTACGGCCTGGCCGACCAGCGTCTGCACGAGCTGCTCTTCCCCGGCGGGCACCCGTACTCGTGGCCCACCATCGGCTACACGGCGGACCTGGAGGCGACCACGCTGGAAGACGCGCGCACCTTCTACTCCACCTACTACACGCCCAGCAACGCGGTGCTCGTCTTCGCCGGCGACATCGCCGCCGCGGACGCGTTCGCACTGGCGGAGCGCTACTTCGGCGACCTGCCGGCGGGCCCCGCCATCCCCGCCGCGACTGCCGGCGAGCTGCCGGCCGTGGGCGCGCGGGAGACGATGGAGGACGCCGTCTCCTTTCCGCGCAGCTACCGCGCGTGGGCGGTGCCCGGCTACGGCACGAGGGACTGGGTGGCGCTGGACGTGCTCGCCTACCTGCTGGCCGACGGCGAGAGCTCGCGCCTGCAGCGGGCGCTGGTGCGGGAGGGGCAGCTTGCGCAGGACGTGGACACGTACCTCTATCCCACCGCGCTGTGCGGGATCTTTGGCATCGTCTGCACCGCGCGCTCCGGCATCGACGTGGACACCGTGGACGCGGCCGTGCGCCACGCGCTGGACGCGGTCGCGCGCGGCGACGTGGCGGAGGACGAGGTGATCGGCGCGGTGCGGCGGGTGCGGCGCGACCACGTGGGGCAGCTCGCCACGGTGGAAGAGCGCGCCGACGCGCTGGCCTACGCCGCCACCGTGCTGGGCGAGGCGGACGCGCTCAACGACATGGCCGCCCTGTACGACGAGATCACCGCGGCGGACGTGGAGCGCGTCGCCGCGCACTTCCTGGACGAGGCGCGCGGCGTCACCCTGCTGGTGCTGCCGGACGAGGAAGAGGAGGTGCAGGATGCAGCCTAGCGCCGCCCTCCTCCCCGCCCCGTCCATCGGCGCGCCGCCCGCGCCGCGGGTGCCACGCCCGGAGCGCTACACGCTCTCCAACGGGCTGCGCGTGGTGGCGGCACGCATGGGCGAGCTCCCGCAGGTGGTGCTGCGCCTGGTGATCCCCGCGGGGTCCGCCTCCGAGCCGCGCGAGCAGCCGGGGACCGCCGCCATGGTGGGCCACCTCCTCACCGAGGGAACGGAGCTTCACACGGCGCAGGAGCTCAACGCCCGCATCGACTACCTGGGCGCGCTCCTCCACGCCCACGTGGGCCACGACTACGCGGAGGCCGAGGCGGTGCTCCTCCACGAGACGCTGGCGGAGGGGATCCAGCTCCTGGCCGAGGTCATCACCCGCCCCTCCTTTCCGCACGCGGAGGTGGAGCGGATCCGCAACGAGTCGCTGGACGCGCTGGTCGCCCGCGAAGACGAGCCGGGGAACGTGGCCGACGACCGCACCTCGCTCGCGGTGTTCGGCCCGGACCACCCGTACGGCCGCCCCTCGTTCGGCACGGCGGAGGGGATCGCCGGGGTCACGCGCGAGCAGCTCGTGGAGCTCCACGCGCGCCGCTACCGGCCCGTGGGCTCGTACCTGGTGGTGGCGGGCGACTTCGAGCCGGGCGCCCTGCGCGAGATGCTGGAAGCCGCGTTCGCCGGGTGGACGGGCGAGGCGCCGCGCGTGGAGTACCCGGCCGACCCGGAGCCGCGCGCGGGCGAGCTGATCGTGGTGGAGTGGGAGGACGCGGCGCAGTCCGAGATCCGCGTGGCGGGGCTGGGGATCGACCGGCGCTCGCCGGACTGGGTGCGCGGCGCCGTGGCCAACTACATCCTGGGCGGCAGCACCATCACCGGCCGCCTGGGCGCCAACCTGCGCGAGGAGAAGGGGTGGACGTACGGCGCCAACTCCGCCTTCTCGGCCGGCGTGGCGCGGGGCGGCTGGACGGCGCACACCGCCGTGGACGTGGAGGTGACCGCCGCCGCCGTGGACGAGATGCTGCGCGAGATGCGCCGCCTGGCCGACGAGCCGGTGGACGAGGGCGAGCTGCGGCGCGCCCGCGACGCCATGGTCCTCTCCCTGCCGCGCGCATTCGAGACGCCGGGGCAGGTGGCGAGCCGGCTGGGCACGCTGGAAGCGTACGGCCTGGCGCACGACTACTGGGAGCGCTACCCGGAAGCGGTGCAGGCGGTGACGGCGGAGGACGTACAGCGGATCGCGCGCGAGCGCTTCCACCCGGACCGGGTGGTGCGGGTGGTGGTGGGCGGCGGGATGGCGGGCTGATGGAACAGAAAACGCGGGTGGAGCGGCCGTGTGCCGCCCCATCCGCGCGGGTGGGTCTATCTTTCCTGCGGGCCCGGGGGGTGCCGGCGGAGGCGCCCCGGGGTCAGCGCAGCGGGTTGTCCCGCTGCTCGCCCCGCCACACCGCGTCGTCGTCCGCCTCGTCGCTCTCGGCGCGGACGAGCTCCAGGCCGGGGAGCGGCTGCGGGTGCAGGTGGTTGCGCGTGGTGCCTTCCCAGCCGCACGAGGTGCACCAGCGCTGGCTGAGGAACCGCCGCACCGGCCGCAGGAGGGCCGAGCGTATGGACAGCGTCTCGCCGCCGCAGCGGGGGCAGTCGCGCCCCGCCGGCAGCAGGGCCACCAGCAGGACCACGGGGGCCACGAACATCACGATCCAGAGCGCCGCCATGAACATCACGAACATCGGTCCCTCCTTTTGCGCTATGCGTCTCCGCCGGTCTTTCGGGGTTGCTGAGCGTCGGACTGGAGGTGTACCGGGGTGCCCTGCGCACCCCCGGCTGGCCGCACACGGGCCGACGTTCGCCGTGGTTCGGGAGAGGCAAAGCGCATGCCGTACGGGGTGCACCCGGAGCGGCTTCACGGACCCCGGCATCTTTCGCTGAATGAAGATCTTATCCGTCGACCCAGCCGCCCCCGAAGCGGCCGACCTCGCCCCCGCCGTGGAGGCGCTGCGGGCGGGCGGCCTGGTGGCGTTTCCCACCGAAACGGTGTACGGGTTGGGCGCCAACGCGCTGGACCCGGAGGCCGTGGCGCGCATCTTCGCCGCCAAGGGGCGCCCGGAGTACAACCCCATCATCGTCCACGCCGCCAGCACGGAGGCCGCCCGCGAGCTGGCCGCCGAGTGGCCCGCGGCGGCGGCGCGGCTGGCGGACGCCTTCTGGCCCGGCCCGCTCACGCTGATCCTCCCCAAGGCCGCGCACGTGTCCGACGCGCTCACCGCGGGGCTCCCCAACGTGGCGCTGCGGGTGCCCGCGCACCCCGTGGCGCAGGCGCTGCTCGCGGCGGCGGGCGTCCCCGTGGCGGCCCCCAGCGCCAACCGCTCCACCGAGGTCTCGCCCACCACGGCCGAGCACGTCGTGAAGTCGCTGGGCGACGCGGTGGACGTGGTGGTGGACGGCGGCCCCTGCCCGGTGGGGATCGAGTCCACGGTGGTCTCGCTCGCCTCCGCGACGCCCACCATCCTGCGCCCCGGCACCATCACCCAGGAAGACATCTCCGCCGTCATCGGCGTGGTGCTGATGGCCGAGGGCGAGCGCGAGCGCCCCGGCGCCGCCCTTCCCTCCCCCGGCCAGATGGACCGCCACTACGCGCCCCGCGCGCAGCTTCGCCTCATCGACCCCGAGCGGAGCGGCGTGGTGGCCCTCCTGGAAGCCGTCCCCGGCCTGGACGCCTACCTCCCGGTGAAGCTGGACGGCCGCACGTACGACGAGAAGACGGCCGTCCTGGCCTACAGCGGCTCCGAGTATCCGGGCGCCCACGTGGTCCGCATGCCCCCCGAAGCGGCGGGCTACGCATCCCATCTCTACGCCATGCTGCACGAACTCGACGCTCAGGGGTACAAGCGGATCCTGGTGGAGCGCGTCCCCGACGAGCCCGAGTGGGCGGGGGTGAAGGACAGGCTCCAGCGCGCGTCGCAGGGAAGTGCGTGAGAAGAAGTGCGTGAGTGCGTTAGTGCGTGAGTGCGCTTACGACTTCGGGACCGCACCTCTTGGCATCCTGAACGAAGCGCCGGGCGGAATTCTGCCCGCGGCAGGGCTGTGGCGCGGAGTGAAGGATCTACTGTACTGACGGTGAGGGCATCCAGAGCGGCGTGCCGGGCGGTACTTACTTCGGCAGCCGCTGCTGGTTGGACGCGCATCCGGGTTCGGGTGACCGGGTGACGGAGAGTACGCAGCGCACGGCAGGGCGCGGGCAGCCACGCAGGGCTGCCCCTACAGGATCGGGGGTGCGATCCGGCGGCGGGGCGGGCGGAGGGCACGGGCGCGATGAATCGCGCCCCCACAACGCCGCGCAGATCCGTGGAGATCGCCTCCTCCCCCAGCAGTTTGGGGAAGGAGGTCGGGAGGAGAGGGCCCGTTCGCCGCGCAGACACGGAAGATGCGCCCCCTCCCCCACGCTCCCCCGCACGCAGGGGAGGGGGACGGCGGGTGGGGGCTCGTCCTAACGCACTAACGCACTAACGCACTCGGCCTCCGAGCTTTCAGTACCACAGGAACCTACATGCACACTCGCACGGAGCAGGTCGAAGGGCTGATCGCCCGCTTTCCGCACATCCCGCGAGAGGCGGTGCTCAAGGAGGATCTCCTGCGCACCGGCATCGCGTTCGACGACTCGGCGCTGACCGACAACCTGGAGGGCGAGGTCAAGCCGAAGTCGTACTTCATCTTCTCGTTCGACCAGAAGCCGCTCCGCGAGCTGGGGAACGCGGCGGTGCGGCGCCCGCCCGAAGAGGTGGCGCTCACAGGCGGGCCGTGGGAGCTGCGGCGCACCATCGTGTCGGTGCGCACCAATCCGGATTCGCCGTACCGCATCGGCCGGGGCGAGTCCGGCGCGCTGCAGATGTCGCTGGAGGGGCGCGTGATCGCCGACGTGGGGCTGCCGCCGATGCCCGAGTACTACCGGCACCAGCTCGCCAACGGCAAGACGGTGATGGAGACGGCGCCCACCATCCAGTGGGGGTACCTCATCTACCTCACCGTGCTGCGGCTGTGCCAGTACTTCGGCGCCAAGGAGGAGTGCCAGTACTGCGACATCAACCACAACTGGCGGCAGCACAAGCAGGAAGGGCGCCCCTACACCGGCGTGAAGCCGGTGGAGGACGTGCTGGAGGCGCTCGCCATCATCGACCAGTACGACACGGCGCGCGTGTCGCAGGCGTACACGCTCACCGGCGGCTCCGTCACCAGCAAGGTGGACGGGCTGGCGGAGGCGGACTTCTACGGGCGGTACGCGCAGGCCATCGAGGAGCGCTTCCCGGGCCGCTGGATCGGCAAGGTGGTGGCCCAGGCGCTCCCGCGTGAGGACGTGCAGCGCTACTTCGACTACGGCATCCGCATCTACCACCCCAACTACGAGGTGTGGGACAAGCGGCTGTTCGAGATCATCTGCCCGGGGAAGGAGCGCTACGTGGGCCGCGAGGAGTGGCACCGGCGCATCTTCGACGCGGCGGAGGTGTTCGGGCCGCGCTACGTGATCCCCAACTTCGTGGCCGGCGTGGAGATGGCGCGCCCGTTCGGCTTCGCCACGGTGGAGGAGGCCATCGCCTCCACGGCGGAGGGGCTCAACCACTTCATGTCGCGCGGCATCACGCCCCGCTTCACCACCTGGTGCCCCGAGCCCTCCACTCCGCTGGGGAAGGACAACCCCAACGGCGCGCCGCTGGAGTACCACATCCGGCTGCTGGAGGTGTACCGCGAGACGCTGGAGAAGCACGGCCTGAAGCCGCCCCCGGGGTACGGCGTGGCGGGCCCGGGCAACGCGGTGTTCTCGGTGAGCTCGTTCATGGACACGCTGGCGCCGGATGTCGTGACCGAGGAAGAGGCCGTGGGCGCGGCGAGCTGAAGAAACAGGGCTCACACAGAGGCACAGAGGCACGGAGATAGAGCTCTCCGTGCCTCTGCTGCGTCAGGCGATGTGGGTGAAGACGGCGACGTAGTGGCAGGCGCTGCCGGCGATGACGAAGAGGTGCCAGATGGCGTGCGCGTACGGGATGCGGCGGCTATGATAGAAGTAGGTGCCGCCGGTGTACGCGAGGCCGCCCGCCACGATCCAGGCGAGCGTCTCGGCCGGGAAGCGCTCGATCATGGGCTTCGCGGCCACGACCGACATCCACCCCATCGCCAGGTACATGGCGGTGGAGAGGCGCGGGAAGCGGCCCGTGCAGCGCAGCTTGAAGACGACGCCCGCGGCGGCGAACGTCCACGCCACCGCCAGCAGGCTCCAGCCCCAGGTGCCGCGCAGGCCCAGCAGCGTGAACGGCGTGTAGGTGCCGGCGATCAGCAGGTAGATGGCGCAGTGGTCGAACACCTGCAGCCGCGCCCTGGCCCGCGGCGTGCGCGCGCTGTGGAAGAGCGTGGAAGCGGCGTACAGCAGCACCAGCGTGCCGCCGAACACGGCGCTGCCCACGATGCTCCACACGTCTCCGCGCAGCGCCGCGAAGGCGACCAGGAGCGTGGCGCCGGCGGTGGCGGCCAGGAGCCCGGCCCCGTGCGTGAGCACGTTCGCGAGCTCTTCGCGCGCCTGGGATGGTGAGTTCATGATCAGGATCCCCGGTGATCTACGTCGTCCCGGGGTGCTGCTCAGCAGGAATCCGGCCGCAGGCGTTTACCCGATCCCCCACCCCGGAGACTTTCCCGTGACCACCGGACCCGTCGCGCGCTGGACCCGCCGTGGCTGCGCCGCCGTGCTGCTCGCCCTCGCCGCGTGCGCGAGCGCCGAGAAGCGCATGAACCAGGGGATGGCACTGGAGCAGCGCGGCCGGTCCGCGGACGCGGCGGCGCGCTACATCGACGCGCTCAAAAAGGACCCGTCGCTCGCCGGCGCGCACGCCCGCCTGCAGGAGAGCGGAGCGCGCGCCGTGCAGGAGGCGATCGGCGAGATCGGGGCGCTGATCTCCGCCGGCCGCGCCCCCGAGGCGGCCGACGCGTTCGTGCGCGTGGACGAGTTGCGCCGGGACGCGGCGGCCGTGGGCGTGCAGCTCGCCGCCCCTTCCGATTACGAGCAGCGGCGCCGCGCCACCTTCGACGCCGCCCTCGCCGCCACGGTGGAGCAGGCGCGGCGCTCCGAGGTGAGCGGGAGGTACGACGAGGCCGTGGGCCGGCTGGAGCGCGCCACCCGGCGCTGGGAGCCCGCCCCCGCGCAGCGCGGCGAGCTGGACCGCGCCCGCTACGGCGTGCAGTTGGGATGGGCGGAGGCGGGGATGCGCGTGGGGGAGTACCGCGCGGCGTACGACCGCGCCCGGGCCGCGGCGGCGCTCTTCGGCCCCGGGAGCGCGGACGCGGAGCGCGCCCTCGCGATCCAGCGGGAGGCGCTGCGCCGCGGCACGGTCCGCGTGGCCATCCTCCCGGTCGGCACCGAGGGCGCGGCGGGCACCCGGCTCCCCGCCGACCTCGTCGTCGCGCTCAACGACGAGCTGGAGCTCAACCGCTGGACGCGCGCGCCGCTCTTCGTGGAGGTGCTGGACGCGCGCGTGGTCCGTGGCGCGGCCCGCCGCCACGGCTACACGCGCCCCGCCGCCTCCCTGCGCGAAGCGGTGCAGCTCGGCCGCTCCGTGGGCGCCCAACTGGTGGTGCGGCCCGCCATCGACAGCGTGGCCGTTTCGGAGAGCGACGTGCGCGAGACGCGGCGCCCCGCCCGCACCACCGCCGGCGCGGACACCGCGTACACGCTACGCGAGGGCTGGCGCGCCATGCGCGTGCGCATCACCTACACCGTGGTGCGCCTGAGCGACCTGCGCGAGTCGCCCGTGGACGAGGTGTGGGGCTCCGGCGACGTCCGCTTCCGCGAGGCCCGCTACGCCGGCAACCCGCGTGAGCTGTCGCTGGAGCGCCGCGACCGCCAGCTCTTTGACGACCGCCCTACTCTCGAGCTGGCCGACGAGATCACCCGCGACCTCGCCGCGCGCCTGGAACGCGACGTCTTCGAGCGGCTGTTGCGCGAGGTGCGGTAAAGCTCGCGCGGTGCGGGGTGACGCTTCTTATCACCCGGGTACGGGTGCGGCAGCATTCACGTCGTGACGGCGCGGTGCTCCAGCACGGTCCAAAGGGCAACAGACCGCAGAGGCGGGCTGTCCATGAGGGTTGCGCCGATCCCGGATGCCGAAAATCCCTCCGGGGTCGCCTGCAAGCCTCGTGGATGGCCCGCCTCGTGGCCGTTCAGGTCAGCTCGGGAAGCCGCTCATCCGATGGGAGCCGTTCCCCCGGAGAACACAGACGTTCCTGGCATCTGGTCAAAAGAAGACCTTGTTCACACATCGAGCTTCCTCCTGTACCAGATTGCTCAACGCTCCCAGCGCGAATCCCCTGACGGCGCCGACCCCCGCTCGCGCGACCGCGGCGACTCCGCCGGGTCTGACGGCGAGCCCGCGAGCTTGCCCGAGTACTTCCTTGTGCGTCAATCCCTCCGTGTAGCCACCTGTGGCACCACGCGCAGCGGATAAGCCCATCGACTCTCCAGCCTTCACCAGGGTGTACCCGACGATGCCCGTCGCCGTGCAGTCGGATCCAGGTTCGATGTATCCCCTGGCGATCTGCTCCACCCGATCCGTTTGCGCGGCGGCTTCGCGGGCGGTGCCGGCAACAAAGAGATCCATGGCGTCATCCTGATCGTCGCGGGTGTCGCGGCGGAGCAGCCCATCGAACCAGGAGTTGACCGAGCAAGTCACGCTACAGCCCGGCGTGCCGACTACAACGACCCGATCAAGACTGCAGATGAGTCCGAAGAGAACGCAGCCGTCCCTGCTGATCTCCTCCGCCGCGAGCCCGAACGGGTCGCGGTTGCTGACCGGGTCGCCGTTGGCGAAGCCGTAGGTGTTCAGCCCGCCGGCCACGCCCATGGGGTCCTGCTGGGTGAACTGCCCCGACTGCGGATCGTAGTACCGGGCGCGCCGGTACAGGAGGCCGCTCACGTCGCGCGAGCCGCCGATGAGGCTGCCGAACCAGAGCTTGTTGGGGGGCGGCGGCTGCCGGTGCCAGGCGGTGGAGGTGTACGCCGGCCACTGGATGCTCGCCGCGGCGCTGCCGGACACGTTGGTGCCCATCCCGAAGCTGCCGCGCCACGTGGCGTGCGGAATCACGACGCTCCCGCCCTTCCACACCACGAGCGGCTGGTCGGTGCCGCTGCCGTGCGTGTAGCCCACCGCGCCCAGGTGCTCCCCGCCGAGCGTACCCGCGGCCGGGTTGTCGTCGTCGCTGCGCGTCTCCCAGAGCAGGTTGTCGCCCGACCACACGAAGCGCTCCACGACGTTGGAGCAGTCCACCGCCGTCGAGCTGGACTTGCACAGCGGCTGGCCGCGGCGGGTGCGCTTCAGCACGCGGCGGCCCAGCGCGTCGTAGCGGAACTCCTCGAAGGAGCCGCGCCGCTCGCCGGTGAAGAACATGTCGTAGTCCTCCAGCGTCTGCACCGCCATCAGCCGGTCGTCCGCGCCGTGGTAGTACGCGCGGTCCACGCGCTTGTAGCCGTCCATCCCCTGCCGCAGGTAGCGGCTCCAGGTGGTGTTGCCGGCCCTGTCGTAGAAGAGGCGCTGCGACTCGAACCGGGGGTCTCCCCCCGCGATCGGGTAGTCGGCGGGCTTGCGGGCTTCGCTGTACCGGAGCCGGCCCGAGATCCCCTCGTGCTTCAGATCATCTTCCGGATGGTAGCTCGGATAGGAGGGGTTCGCGCCGCGGCTGCGGCGCCAGAGCGTCTGCCCCACCGTGTTCGTCCTGAACTCCTCCGTCTCCAGCCGGCCGGTGATCCCCCGCTGCCACTCGGTGCCCACCAGCGAGCCGAGCGCCGAGAAGTGGTTGTAGAACCTGCGGTCGCCGTCCAGCACCTCCACGCTCTTGCCGCGCGCGTCGCGCCGGATGCCCTCGTTGAACACCGGCGTCGTACGCCGCACGAGCTGGCCGATGTGGTCGTACTCCAGGGTGTCCCGCCCCGCGGGGGAGGTGCGGCTCGCCAGCCGCCCCACCGCGTCGTAGCGGAAGCTGAACGCGACTCCGCTCCGGCTCAGCAACTGCGTGACGTGGCCGTAGTCGGAGTCGTAGGCCACCTGGTCGCGCATCTGCCCGGAGGCCAGGTTCGACGGGTGCCCCACCCAGAGCGGACGCCCGGCGATGTCGTATCCGTACTCCACGCCGTACGTGGTGGTGGGGTCGCTCGCCGACACGCCGCCGATCTGCACCGAGTCGCTCGCGAGCAGGCCGCCCCGGTAGTATGCACGGCGGACGCGCGCGGCTCCGTTGTCCGCGCCAACCAGCCGCCCCGCCCCGTCGTACCAGTAGGTGGATACGTCCTCCCACACCACGTACGCGTTGCTCACGTCGTTGGGGAAGAAGGGGAAGTGGTTGCGGGGATCGTCGCACTTGTCGTGGGCGAACGCGTAGCTTTCGGGCACGTGCGGGGCGCAGGCGCGGGCGTGGCTCACGGCCGGCGTGCGGCTCTGCACCAGGCGCCCCAGCGCGTCGTAGGTGCCGCGCACCGTGTGGCCGTTGCCGTTGGTGATCTCCACGGGGTTCCCCGCGAGGTCGTACCTGTACACGGTGGGGTTGTCGTCCCCCTCCTTGCGCTCCACCAGCCTCCCCACGACATCGTACCGGTAGCTGGACCTCATGATGCCCGCCTCGTGCATCGCGGGCCGGTCGTAGCCCGGGTCGGTGGCCGACCAGCGCGTGACCTCCGCCAGGTTGCCCGCGGCGTCGTACAGCTTCTCCACGGCGACGCCCTCGGCGGGCACGGTGGTCTGCACCACGTTGGTGCCGAACACCCACGGGATGCGGCGCGCGGGGCCGTAGGTGAAGGTGAGGCTGTCCTGGCCCCGGGCGCCGTACGTCACCGCCGTGTGCAGCCCCGAAGCCAGCAGGCTGGCCTCCGTGGTCGCGAGGGCGCTGTCGATGGGCGTCACCGTGCCCGTCACCCGTCCCCAGGAATCGGTGAGGGTGAGGCTCAGCAGGCCCCGGGGATCACGCGTCCACCGGCGGTTCCCCACGGTGTCGTATCCAAAGGTCGTGGTGGCCGCGCGGCCGCCGGGGAGCGGCACGTGCACGGCGGAAAGCTGCCCGACCGCGCGCCCCGAGGGGACGTACTCGTAGCGCACCCGGCGCGCCGCATCGGGCCCGGTCTGCGACCAGAGCACGCTGCCGTTGGCATCGTACCCCACCTCCGTCACCACCCCGTCCGGCCCCATCGTGCGGGTGGGGAAGTGATGAAGGTCGGCGTGGTAGCCGAGCACGCGCGTAACCGCGTTCCGCCCGTCGTTCAGCGGGTTCTCCACGCGCGCCGAGTCCAGCCGCCCGCGCGCGTCGAACCAGCCGCGGCGCACGACGCCGTCCGTCCCCACGGCCTGCGTCACGAGCCCGGGGAAGTGGACGTGGGCCCTCGTGATCCGCTCCTCCGCGTTGAACGGGTCGCGGGTCACGGCGGACGCGCCCCAGGCATCGAGCCGGGTGCGCACGATGTCCGCGGCGTCGTTGCGCGGGCCGTCGATGGAGGTGTACACGTCCGCGGCGGCGATGGGCTGCGCCAGGCCGAGCGCCTGCTGGTGGGTAAAGCGCGTGGCGAGGTTGGAGGACGCGCCCTGCATGTCCACCCACGCAATGGAAAGCCTGCCCGCGCTGCTGTACTCGTAGTGGGTGGTGGTTCCGTACGCCCCCGCCGGGCTGCCGCCGCGCTCCGACCGCACCCACGCGTTGCCGCCGTAGGTGAGGAACACCATGTCGCCGGTGGCGGTGTTGTAGATGCGGTTGATGCGGTCGTCGCCGTTGTCGGGGTCGAAGTGGACCGTCTCGTGGGGCCCGCCGGCCCAGCCGCTGGCCGAGGTCAGCCGGCCGCTGGCGTTGTAGCCCAGCGCCGCGACCACGCGCCCCGGCCCCCAGCGCCAGACCTGGGTGAGCGCGGTGCCGCGCGCGGTGCTGCCGTACTCGAAGCGCATCTCGCGCCCCACGCGGTCGTACACCGCGGTCTGCAGCCCGCCCCGGTACACGATGCGCGTGCGGTCCGGGAGCTGGCGCCAGTAGGTGCCTGTCGCGGGGTCGTGGCGCAGCGTGTCGGCGCGGTTGAACGAGTGGTCGATCCAGGTGTTCGGGGTGCGGAACGCCGCGTACATCGCGCGGATGCTGCCGGAGGAGGTGACGCGGAGGATCTTGTAGGCATCCACGTGGATCAACTGGTCCACCCCCGCGGGCCACCACCCGGCCCCGTAGGGCGTCCTGCTCCGGTTGACGATCGGCAGCGCGCCGCGGGTCACGTAGCTGGCCGTCTGCCCGCCTGGGTACGCGACGGTGGCCTCCACCACGATCCCGTAGGAGCCGGTCGGCAGGTCCAGGGCGTCGAAGGTCATGGCGATCCGCCGCGCCTGGCCCTGCGCCCAGTCGGACCCGGTCCAGCTCCAGCGCGCCTTCTCCACGGCGCCGCCCGGCAGCTCCACCCTGAGCACGGCGCTCACGCTGCTCGGGCTGCCGCCGGTGGGGCTCGGGATGATCCAGGCGCCCACCACGGGCGTGGGATGCGCGTGCTGGTTGTTGTAGCTGAGCACGAACTGGTGTGTCTCACCCTCGAAGGTAAGCGCGGGGAGCGCGTACGACATCGTCAGGTCCCCGCAGCTCTGGGCGGTGGACGGGCCGGTGGGAGTGGTGAGGCACGCGTCGCGTACGTGCGTGAGGTTCGCCGGGTCCAGCACGAGGGGGGCCCGGCCCGGGTCCCAGTAGCGCACGTGCTGCCACGGCGCGGGCACGCTGTGCGCCGCGTAGAGCTGGTTGTACTCGCCGGAGTCGAACAGGTGGTTCATCACGGGGTCCCAACCCGCCGTCCGCGCGAGCTGCACGTAGTGGTTCCCGGCGGCCGGGTCCGGCTCGCGCCCCAGGATGCGCTGGTAGAGGTGAGTGACCACCGAGCGCTCGTCGTGCCCCGTGATGTACCGGTCCCGGAACTCCGGGGAGAACGCGAGCGCGCGGACCATGTACTTGACGTGGTACCCGCCGTCCATCCGGGCGAGCAGGTCGCCCCAGTGCGCGATCTCGGCTTCCGTGGCGTCACGCTGGAGCATCTGGCGGTACGCGGCCGCGGCCACCTCGCGGAACGTGTGCGCCTGCCCGGAGGGGGGCAGCAGCGTCTGCGCGTTCCGGGGCGGGATGGGGTGCGACGCGGCGAACGTGTACGTGGTGCTCGCCGAGGTGCACTGGCCGCGGTCGTCGCACACCCGAACCACCACGGTGTTGCTGCCGTCCGCGAGCTGGAAGGTGCCCCGCGAGGTGCCGTGGACCCCCACGTCCACGTCCACGATCGGTCCGGTGGTGGTGGCGAAGCTGAAGTGCGAGCTTACGTCGGCGCCGTTCAGCGTGACGGTGGGCCTGGGCGTGTAGGACTCGTCGGTCCACTTCGCCACCACCGTCCACTCCCGCGTGGAGGTGCCGCCGCCCGCGGGGGAGATCTGCAGCTTGGGGGCGGCGGTGTCGGTGCAGGGCTGCGTCCGCTGCTGCCCGGGCGGCACGTAGCACTGGGCCGCCGCCGGGCCGGCCAGCACCGCGCCGGCGAGCGCGCAGAGCGCCAGGAGCGTCCTGCGTCCGAGAGGTTGGGGCATGGAAGATTCCCAGGTGTTGGGGGATCGAGGGAGGCGCCCGGCTCCGTCGCCCGCGAGCGCACGGATGGCGTAAGCGCATCAGGAGCGCGGACCTGCGAGATCTTTTAGACGGGAAGTGGACGTGCGAAACGACAGCCGGTCGCGTCGCGCTGCTTGGTGGGCGGTTGAAACCGCTGCAACGACCACACGAAGTCCCCCTGCGGGGACTACCGGGTTGCTGTTCGGGCCGAAGGCCCAGTCCCCGCAGGGGGACTTCGTGTGGTTGTTGCAGCGAATTCATTCGCCCGCGACAGCGCGCCGGAGTGGAGCGCTCCCCGGTGGAGGAGAGTGCCTCGCGGTCGTCGGCCCGCGCGCGGGACTTCCTTCTTAGATGATCTTGTCCGCGAGCTCCAGTACGCGCGGATCGGCTTCCGGGATTCGCGGGTTCATCGCCTGGAGCACGTCCACCACCACCTGCGCGACCAGGTAGTCGCGGACGGGCTTCTCGTCCGCGGGGACGATGAACCAGGGTGCGTACGGGGTGCTGCAGCGGGTGAGGACGTCGCTATACGCATCGGTATACTCGTCCCAGAGCATGCGGTCTTCGAGGTCGCTGGGCGCGAACTTCCAGCGCTTCTCGGGGCGCTCCAGTCGCTTGAGCAGGCGCTCCTTCTGCTCGCCCTTGGAGATGTGGAGCATGAACTTGACGACGGTGGTGCCGTTCTCCACCAGCATCCGCTCGAAGTCGTTGATCTGGCCGTAGCGCTTCTCCCACCGCTCGCGCGGCGCCAGCCCGCGCACGCGCGCCACCAGCACCTCCTCGTAGTGCGAGCGGTTGAAGACCCCCACCTGGCCGTACTCGGGCACCACGTTGTGCACGCGCCACAGGTAGTCGTGCCGAAGCTCCGCCCCCGACGGCGCGGCGAAGCTGGCGAGGTGCATCCCCTGCGGGTTGATGGCGCCGAACACCTTGCGGATCAGCCCGTCCTTCCCTCCCCCGTCGCGCCCCTGCAGCACCACCAGCAGCGACCGCTTCCCCTCCGCCGTGAGCGCCGTGCTGAGCGCCGTCAGCCGGTCCAGCAGCACCTCCAGCTCGGCCTCCCGGTCATGCTTCCGCGGGACCCCCGGCGGCGGCGCGGCGTCCTCGTCGCCCAGCCTCGGTGTTTGCGTCGGGTCGAAAGGCTTCAGCAGAGTCATTGGGCGGCCGCGCGTCTGGGTGGATGATCCGGGCGCCGTCCTCCCTTCAAGGGCTGGGCCGCGAGAGGCTAGCGCCTGCGCACGCGGAACGCGGCCTCGAAGCGCGGCGTCGGCGCGTTGGTCTCGCGGCCGGGCTGCAGGTCCAGCACCTCCACCTCGTAGGCGCCGTAGGTGGCGGTCGTGGGCGTATCCGGCGTCTGGAGCACGGCCTGCCGGGGCGCGGTGCCTCCGGCGCGCAGCTCCACCGCCACCTTGGCGAACCCCGCGCGGATGCACCGCGCGTTGATGGGGCAGCGCGAGTCCTCCGTCACGCGCAGGAAGCGCAGGCGCAGCCCCTCCACCACCGCCGTCTCCCCCGCGCGGATGCGGAACTCCTCGTTCAGCTCCGCTCGCGTCCCCCCGCGCATCGTGGCGCACGCGCCCACCACGAGCAACATCCCGATCCACTTCTTCATCCTCGTCTCCGGTTCATACACGAAGGCACAGAGAAAACCCCTTTCCTCTGTGCCTCCGTGCCTCTGTGTGAGCCTTCCGTTCAATCAGACCAGCTTCATCACCACCGGCTCCGCGCCGCTGTAGTCGTAGAAGCCCTTCCCCGACTTGCGCCCGAAGTACCCCAGCGAGACCATGCGCTTGAGGAGCGGCGGCGAGGCGTAGCGCTTCTCCTTGTACTCCTCGAACATGATGCCGCCGATCTTGTCCAGCGTGTCCAGCCCCACGAAGTCCGAGAGGAAGAAGGGACCCATCGGGTAGCCGGTCCCCAGCTTCATCCCCTTGTCGATGTCCTCGATGGTGGCCACGCCCTGCTCCAGCGCGCGGATGGCGTCCATCATGTACGGCACCAGGAGGAGGTTGACGACGAAGCCCGAGTTGTCCTTGCAGACGATGGGCTCCTTGCCGAGCGACGCGGCGAAGTCGAACGCCGTCTGGAACACCTGCGCGTCGGTGGCGATGGTTTTCACCACCTCAACCAGCTTCATCACCGGCACCGGGTTGAAGAAGTGGAGCCCCACCATCCGCTCCGGCCGCCGGGTGGCGGCCGCCATGTCCGCGATGGTAAGCGAGGAGGTGTTGGAGGCGAAGATGGTCTCCGGGCCGCACACCTCGTCCAGCGTCTTCCACATCTGGTTCTTGAGCTCGAGGTCTTCCACCACGGCCTCGATGATGATGTCGCAGTCGCGCAGGTCCTCCAGCTTCGTGGTGCCGCGCAGGCGGCCGACGATGGCGTCACGCTCCTCGGCGGCCAGCTTCCCCTTCTCGACCGACTTCCCGAGCTGCTTCCCGATCCCGCCGATCCCGCGCTCGCACAGCGCGTCGGACACCTCGCGCACGATCGTCTCGTACCCGGCCTGGGCGCACACCTGGGCGATGCCGCTCCCCATCAGACCGCACCCCAGAACCCCCACGCGCTTGATCTCGGCCATCCGGCACTCCCTGTGGAGATGTTGGAAGAAGTGTTCTCTGTGTCTCTGTGCCTCTGTGTGAGGCCGCCTTTCTCAGATCCCGAGCTGGCGCCGCCACTCCGGCCGCTTCGCCGCCCTGGGAAGCTCCCCGTGCTCCACGCGGTCCAGGAACGCCTCGAGCTTGTCCTGCACACTCCCGGAGGTAACCCGGTAGATCACCCGCATCAGGAGCATCATCGCGCCGAACACGGGGACGCCGGTCAGGAGGAAAGGGTCGGGGCCTATGATAGCGAGCGCCGTCCCCACCGCCGCCCCGCCTCCGCCTCCGGCGGCGAGCCCGCCGACGGCGAGCCCCGTCCTCATCGCGCCCATCGGCACCGAGAGCTCCACGTACGCGGAGTCGTCGTCCGCGGGCGAGACGTGGACGTCCACCTGGCGCAGGTCAAGCATGGGGCTGCGCTGGCCCATCTTGGCCGCCGCGCGCCCGAGCGCCGCGCCCATCCCGTTGCCGCGCACGTAGCGCGTACGGTCTGGAAAGCGGCGCTGCACCACCATGAACTCGCAGCTCACCAGGTACTCCTCCAGCGACATCCCCAGCGCCGCTGCGGGGCGGCGGATGGTGCGCGCGGCGCGGACCGTGTCCGGCCCCATCACGCTCACCATCACCCCCTTCTCTTCCCGCGGCTGCCCGCGCACCTCCAGGATCGCGCGCCGCACGTGCCCCGGCTCCAGCCCCAGCTCCTTCCCGATCCTCATCACCTCGGCCTCGGGCAGCCCCTCCTCCGCGTCGCCGCGGGCGAACTGCAGCTCGGTGGCACGCCGGATCACCGCCTCCAGCTCTTGTGTGGAGACGCGGCGTCCGGGGACCGGTGCGGGGGATGGCTTGTCGGGGAGGTTCGGCATCGTCTCGAAATCAGTGCGTTAGTGCGTGAGTGCGTGAGTGCGTTTAACTGCTGTTCAAGCGCACTCACGCACTAACGCACTCACGCACTATCCGTTTCAGTCCGCCGCCGCGGCCGGGAACGCCTCCACCACCACCGCGATCCCCTGGCCGCCGCCGATGCACGCGGTGCCCAGGCCGAAGCGCTTGCCCTGGCGGCGCAGCTCGTGGAGGAGGTGAACCGTGATGCGCGCGCCGCTCATGCCCAGCGGGTGGCTCATGGCGATGGCGCCGCCCGACACGTTGGTGCGCTCGCGGTCCAGGCCCAGCTCCTTCTCCACGGCGCAGAACTGCGAGGCGAAGGCCTCGTTGACCTCCACCAGGTCCATCTGGTCCAGCTCCATCTCGCCGCGCTTGAGGGCCAGGCGCGAGGCGGGCGCGGGGCCGATCCCCATGTGCTTGGGATCGACGCCGGCGATGCCCCACGAGACCAGGCGGCCGATGGGGGCCAGGCCGTTGCGGCGCGCGTACGCGTCGGAGGCGATGAGGACCGCCGCGCCGCCGTCGCCGATGCCGGAGGCGTTGCCGGCCGTGACCGTGCCACCCTCCTTGAAGTACGGCTTGAGCTTGCCCAGCATCTCCATCGTCGTCTCGGGACGCATGTGCTCGTCGCAGGAGAACTGGGTCTCGCCCTTGCGCGACTTCAGCGTGATGGGGACGATCTCCGAGTCGAAGCGGTTCTGCTCGCACGCCGTCTTGGCGAGCTGCTGGCTGCGGAAGGCATACTCGTCCACCTGCTGGCGGGTGATGCCGTAGTGGTCGGCCAGGTTCTCGGCCGTCACCGCCATCGAGCACCCGGCAAAGGTGTCGGTGAGCGCTTCCCACAGCGAGTCCTCGTACAGCTTCCCCACGGGGCCCAGGCGCTGCTCGCCCCACCGCGCGCCGCGGATGACGTGCGGCGCCTGGCTCATGGACTCGGTGCCGCCGCACAGCGCCACCTCGGCCTCGCCCAGCATGATCTCCATGGCGCCGGAGATGATGGCCTGGAACCCCGAGCCGCACAGGCGGTTGAGGGTGAGCGCGGGCGTGTCCTGCGGGAGCCCCGCGCGCAGGCCGATGTGGCGCGCCAGGTAGATGGCGTCCGACGAGGTCTGCAGCGCGTTGCCGAAGACCACGTGGCCCACGTCCTCGGCCGGCACGCCGCCGCGGTCGAGGGCGGCCTTGGCGGCGAACACGCCCAGGTCGGTGGCGGAGAAATCCTTGAGGGAGCCGCCGAACGTACCCATCCCGGTGCGGGCGGCGGAAAGGAACACGACTTCGGTGTCTTTGCCCTGGGTTGCCATGGAGGTCACTTCCTGGAAGATGAACACGTTACGGAGCGCGACAATATGCCCGCTCCCCCGCCCGCGTCGCAAGCGGGTGGGTCAGACGGGCACCCGCTCCCGTAAAGCGAGTGTTCGCATTATCTTGGCTTCACCACGCGGACGCGCGCGCGAGGACCTCCGCCGCGCCGCCCTGATCCCGGCACCCCCGGCGGCCCCGCCGCCGCTCCAGCGATAGAAGTATCCGCATGTCTTTCTCGCCCGTGGAAGAGCTTTCCGCGCCCCTGCGCAACGGCACCGGGGGCGCCCGCCGGCGTCCCGCCCCGGGGCTGCGGCGCGTCGCCATCGCGGGGGCGCTCGCCGCCGCCCTGCTCATCGCCCTCGCCGCGTGGGGGTGGATGCGCCCGCGCCCCGCCGAGGTGCCGAGCATCGCCTACACCGAGCTGCTGCGCGCCATCGACGCGGGGCGCGTGGAGTCCATCGTCATCCGCCCCGGCGTGGACGTGCGCGGCGAGTGGGCCGGCGCGCGCGACGCCAACGGAGCCGCGCACGACTTCACCGTGAGCTACCCCGTCACCGAGGTGGACGGGCTCGCCGCGCGCGCGGAGCGGGCGCGGGTGGCGCTCTCGCTGGAGCCCGCCCCCGGCGCGGCGCCCTGGCGCGAGGCCGTGCAGTACGGCTTCACGGCGCTGCTGCTGGCCGCCGTCTTCTTCTACCTGTACCGCCAGTCGCGCGGCGGCGAGATGGGCGAGCTGGGTGCGGGCGGCGCCTCGGACACCACCTTCGCGGACGTGGCCGGCACCCAGGGCGCGGCCGAGGAGCTGCGCGAGCTGGTGGAGTTCCTGCGCGCACCCGAGCGCTTCGCCGCGCTGGGCGCCCGCATCCCCAAGGGCGCGCTCCTGGTGGGGCCGCCGGGGACGGGGAAGACGCTGCTGGCGCGCGCGGTGGCCGGCGAGGCGCAGGTCCCGTTCTTTTCCATCAGCGGCTCGGAGGTCACGGGGTTCCTGGTGGGGATGGGTGCCCACCGCATCAAGGGGCTCTTCCGCAAGGCGAGGAAGCGCGGCGGCGTGATCTTCATCGACGAGATCGACGCGCTGGGCGGCAAGCGCGGCCGCAACCGCTCGCACAACGAGGACGACCGCACGCTCAACCAGCTCCTGGTGGAGATGGACGGCTTCGACCCCCTGGCGGGCGTGGTGGTGATCGCCGCCACCAACCGGCCGGACGACCTGGACGAGGCGCTCAAGCGTCCCGGCCGCTTCGACCGCATGGTGACCGTGGCCGCCCCCACCGCGCAGGGCCGCGAGCAGATCCTCCGCCTCCACGCGGTGAGGCGCGGCGTGCCCCTGCACGACTCGGTGGACCTGCCGCGGCTGGCTCGCCTCACCCCGGGCTCCAGCGGCGCGGACCTGGCCAACCTGCTCAACGAGGCCGCCATCTCGGCGGCGCGCGAGGGTGCGGCGCAGGTCCACTGGTCCCACGTGGACGGCGCGCGCGACCGCCTGCTGCTCGGAAAGGAGCGCAAGGGCTTCCGCGCGCTGGACCAGGAGCGCTGCACCATCGCGTACCACGAGGCGGGGCACGCCCTCGCCGGCGTCGTCTCCTCCCCGGAGGACGGGCTGCACAAGGTCACCATCCAGGCGCGCGGCCAGGCGCTGGGCGTCGCCTTCTTCTCGCCGGACGACGACCGCTTCCTCCACCGCCGCAGCTACCTGGAGGGGCTGATCGTGAAGGGTCTCGCCGGGCGCGCCGCGGAGGAGCTCGTGTTCGGCGCCGAAGCGGTCACCAGCGGCGCGCAGAACGACCTGATGCAGGTCAACGGGATCGCCCGCCGCATGGTGTACCAGCTCGGCATGGGGCGCGAGACGGGGCTGCTGATCCACGACGGCGAGCCGGGCTCGCTGAGCCCCGAGGCGCACGCGCAGATGGACCGCGAGGTGCGCGCGCTGCTGGCGCGCCTCTACGCGCGCACGCTGGAGCTGCTGCGCGCCAACCGCGAGCCGCTCGCCGCCCTTGCGCTCGCGCTGCTGGAGCGCGAGACGGTGGATGGGCACGAGGCCGTCCGGATCATGGAGGACGCGGGGCTGGACAGGGGACCCGTCCTTGCCGTGGCGTAGAGCCACCGCATAGCTTGGAATCTCACACAGAGGCACGGAGACACAGAGCGAGTGTCTCTGTGCCTCTGACGCATACGGGGCTCCGGATGATCTACGACCTGCTGCGCCCGCTGCTCTTCAACCTCCCGGCCGAGCGGGCGCACCACGCGGCCGTGGCGGCGCTGAACACCGCGTTGGGCGCGCCGCCCGCGCGGGAGGCGGCGCGGGCGCTGTACGGGGTGCGGGACCGGCGGCTGGAGGTGGAGCGCTTCGGCATCCGCTTTCCCAATCCCGTGGGGCTGGCGGCGGGGTTCGACAAGTCCGCGGAGTCGTTCAACGCGCTGGGTGCGCTGGGGTTCGGGCACGTGGAGGTGGGGACGGTCACCGCGCTGGGCCAGCCCGGCAACCCGCAGCCGCGCCTCTTCCGCCTCCCCGCGGACGAGGCGCTCCTCAATCGCATGGGGTTCAACAATCCCGGCGCGGAGGCGGTCGCCGCGCGGCTGGCGCGCGTGCGGGCGGAGCCGGTGCTGGGGATCAACATCGGCAAGAGCAAGGCAGCGCCGCTGGAGGAGGCCACGGCGGACTACCTGCGCAGCTTCGACCTGCTGGAGCCGTTCGCGCGCTACGTGGCCGTGAACGTGAGCTCGCCCAACACGCCGGGGCTGCGCACGCTGCAGGACGCGGCGCCCCTCCGCGAGCTGCTGCGCGCCCTGCGCACCCGCGCCGCCGAGCGCGCACGCGGCCGCGCGCCGGTGCCCCTCCTCCTCAAGATCGCCCCGGACCTCACGGACCCGCAGGTGGACGAGGCCGCCGGCATCGCGCTGGAAGAGGGGATGGCGGGGATCATCGCCACCAACACCACCGTCTCGCGCGACGGGCTGCGCACGCCCGCGGACGAGCTGGGGGCGGGCGGGATCAGCGGCGCTCCCGTGCGCGGGCGGGCGCGCTCCGTCGTGGCGCGCATCTATCACCAGACGGGCGGCCGCATCCCCATCGTGGGCGTGGGCGGGATCTTCGGCGCCGTGGACGCGTGGAAGATGATCCTTGCCGGCGCCTCGCTGGTGCAGGTGTGGACGGGGTTCATCTACCGCGGCCCCGGGATCGCGCGCGACATCAACCGCGGGCTCGTGGAGTACCTGGAGCGCGACGGCATCCGCTCGCTGGACGAGGCCGTCGGCCTGGGGCACCGCTGATGCCGGTGAGGCCGCGCACCGCCCGCTTCCTGCGCGCCTACCTGCGCGGCGGCGCCGGCGGCTTCCGCGAGGAAGAGACGACGATCACCGTCGCGGGCGAGACGCGCGAGGCGACGCTGTACCTCCCCGACCGGCCGGCGCGCGCACCCGGCTGGGTGGTTCTCCACGGCCTCACCGTCCCCGGGCGGCGCCACCTGGCGATGACGCGGTTCGTGCGCTCCCTGGCCGCCTCGGGCTCGGTGGTGCTGGTGCCGGACGTCCCCGCGTGGCGGGAGCTGCGGCTGGACATCGACGCGGCCCGCGAGACGCTCGCCGCCGGCACGCTCCACCTGGCGGACCATCCCCGCGTGCAGCCGGGCGGCGTGGGCACCATCGGCTTCTCCTTCGGCGCCACGCAGGCGCTGATGGCCGCCGCCGACCCGCGGCTCACGCAGGCGCTGCGGGCCGTGGTGGGCTTCGGCGGATACTGCAGCGTGGAGCGGATGCTGCGCTCCGTGTTCACGGGCGAGCACGAATGGGGCGGCGTGGAGTACCGCATGGACGCGGACCCGTACGGACGCTGGCTCCTCGCCGGCAACTACCTGACGCTCGTCCCCGGGCACGAGCACATGCACGCGGTGCAGGAAGCCGCCCGCTCGCTCGCCATCGAGGCCGGACTGCGCGGCGCCTTCGCCTGGGAGGCCGAGTACGACGCCATGAAGGCCGAGATCCGCGCCCGCCTCGCCCCCGACGAGCGCCCGGTGTGGGACCTCCTCGCGCCCCCCTCGGGCCAGCCCCTCCACGACCTGGAGGGTGCCCGCCGCCTCGCCGCAGCCTTCGCGGACGGCGCGCTCCGCCACGACGCGCGCGTCGATCCCCTCCCCTACCTCGCCTCGCTGCACGGCAAGATCACGCTGAGCCACGGCCGCGCCGACCGCCTGATCCCCTTCACCGAGTCGCTGCGCCTCGCCGCCGCCCTCCCGCCGCACCTGGACGCGTCCTGCACCATCACCGGCCTCTTTGCGCACTCAGCGGGCGCGGGCGGCCTTCATCCGGTCGCGCGCGCCAGGGAAACGCTCACATTCGTGCGCCTCCTCAACCGGGCGCTCTACTCGATGTAAAAAGAGGCACGGAGATAGTCTCATCTCCGTGCCTCTGTGCCTCTGTGTGAGCCCCTATCCGTTCTGGATCACGTGCAGCGGCGCAATCACCTGCCTGTGCTCCCCCACCACCAGCTCGAACAGGTACGTCCCTTCCACCGGGAAGATGATGCGGTCGATGGGCATCAGCACGCGCGTCTGCGGCGGCCCCTGGTCGAGCTGCTGCTCCGCCACCTCCGTGTGCCCCCCGATGCTGAGCGCCGGCGCACGCGACGGATCCAGCATGTCGATGGAGAAGTGCACCTGCCCCCGCTCCCCCGCGTCCCACTCGATCACCACGGCCAGCGTCACCCGGTCCTGCTGCGCCGGAAAGCCAGGCGCGTAGAGCTGATGAAAGATTCCTTCGATGTCGATGCGCCCGTCGTGGCGCTCGTCTGCGTGCTCGCAGAGGACTGCGTATAGGACTCGCATTGCGATCAGTTCTGGTGTGAAAAAAGTGCGTGAGTGCGTGAGTGCGTCAGTGCGTGAGTAACTGCCGTTCAGGCGCACTCACGCACCAACGCACTCACGCACTTCCTTCCATCCGTACCCGTACGGCTTCGGCGTGGCCGTACAGTCCCTCCGCTTCCGCCAGCCGCACCACGTCCGCGGCGTGGGCACGGAGGCGCTCGGCGGAGTAGCCGATCAGCGAGGTGCGCTTCACGAAATCGTAGACGCCCAGCGGAGAGGCGAAGCGCGCCGTGCCGCCCGTGGGGAGCACGTGGTTGGGACCGGCGAAGTAGTCGCCCATCGGCTCGGGCGAAAAGGCGCCGAGGAAGATCGCGCCCGCGTTGCGGATGCGGCCCGCCAGCGCCAGCGGCTCCGCCACCAGCAGCTCCAGGTGCTCCGGCGCGCGCAGGTCCGCGACGGCCGCGGCCGCGGCGAGGTCGGGCACGACGATGATGGCGCCGTTCGTGTCCAGCGCCTCGCGCGCCACGTCGCGCCGCGGGTTGCGCTCCAGCAGGCGCTCCAGCTCCGCGGGCACGCGCGCCGCGAGCTCGGCGGAGGGGGTGACGAGCCAGGCGATGGCGTCCGGATCGTGCTCCGCCTGGCCAATCAGGTCCGCGGCCACGTGCACCGGGTCGGCGTGCTCGTCCGCGATCACCAGGATCTCGGAGGGGCCGGCGACCATGTCGATGTCCACCTGGCCGAAGACCTGGCGCTTCGCCTCCGCCACCCATTTGTTGCCGGGGCCAACGATCTTGTCCACCCGCCCGATCGTCCGCGTGCCGAAGGCCAGCGCCGCCACCGCCTGCGCCCCGCCGATGGTGAGCACCTCGTGCACCCCCGCCACGTGCGCCGCCGCCAGCACCACGGGGAGCATCTCGCCGCCGGGCGCGGGCGACACCATCGCGATCTCGTCCACCCCCGCCACGTGCGCGGGGATGGCGTTCATCAGCACGGACGAGGGGTACGACGCGCGCCCGCCGGGGACGTAGATCCCCACGCGGCGCAACGGGGCCACGCGCTGCCCCAGCACGGTGCCGTCCGGGTGCAGGTCCAGGAAGCCGTGCTCGCGCTGCCGCTGGTGGAACTCGCGGATGTTGGACGCGGCGCGGCGCAGCGACGCCAGGAGCTCGGGGTCGATGGCGCGCGCCGCCTCCTCCATCGCGTCCGGCCCCACGCGCAGCGCGGATGCGTCCGCCACGTCCAGCCGGTCGAAGCGGCGCGTGTACTCCAGCACCGCTTCGTCGCCGCGCGCCGCCACGTCGCGCACGATGGCGGACACGGCGTCGCGGAGGTCCGGGTCGTCGGTGGACGCGGCGGCGGCCAGGGCGCGCAGCTCGTCGAAGGGAGGCCGGACGTGCAGGGTGCGGATCATGGCGATTCCAGTGCGCCCGCCAGGTCGGCGATCAGGCGCTGGTGCTCTTCGAGGCGCAGCTTGTGGCTCGCGCGGTTGACGATGAGGCGCGCGGTGGAGCGGCTGATCTCCTCGAACACCACGAGCCCGTTCTCTTCCAGCGTGCGCCCGGTCTGCACCAGGTCCACGATCCAGTCCGAGAGCCCCAGCAGCGGCGCGATCTCCACCGAGCCGGAGATGTGGATCAGCTCCACCTGCATCCCGCGCCCGGCGAAGTGGCGGCGCGCGCTCTCCACGTACTTGGTGGCCACGCGCGGCGTGCGCCCGTGCGGAAGCTCGGGGAACGCGGTCCGCGCGGGCCCGGCCACGGCCAGCCCGCACCCGCCGAACCCCAGGTCCAGCGGCCGCAGCACGTCCGCCTCGCCCTCGCCCAGCACGTCCAGCCCCACCACCCCGGCATCGGCCACGCCCGACTCCACGTACGTGGGCACGTCGCCGCTCTTCACCGGCAGGAACTCGAACCGCCCATCCGCCGACGGCAGGATCAGCCGCCGCGACGCGCGCACCGACGGCTCCACCGACGCCCCGATGCGATCAAAGAGCGTCAGCGCCTCGTCCATCATCCGCCCCTTGGGCAGCGCGATGCGCAGCGGCTTCATACCGCGCCCTCCGGCACCGAGCATGTCCGCACGCCGCTGCGTGGGGATGAACCGCCGGGGCGCGGGCCCCCTGGGGACGCATCGCCGCGGGACGGGGCGCCCGGGGATGAACCGCCGCGGAATGAATCGCCGCGGAATGAATCGCCGCGGGACGCACCACCGCGGGATGAACCGCCGCGGAATACATCGCCGCGGGACGCACCGCCGGGGGTCGCACCGCCGGGGGATGAACCGCCGCGGAATGAATCGCCGTTGGACGCACCGCCGTGGGACGCACCGCCGGGGGATGAATCCCCCGGCTGGAGGGACGGGAAGCCCGCTGAAGCGGGCTCGGTAGCCGGACCCATGCGAGCCCGCTTCAGCGGGCTTCCCGTGGTCTCAGCCGGGGGATTCATCCCCCGGCGATGCATGCCCCCGCGATCCATGCCCCCGCGATCCATTCGCCCGCGATCCATTCGCCCGTGATGCGTCGCCCCGCGATCCATTCGCCCGCGATCCATGCCCCCGCGATCCATTCGCCCGCGATCCATCCGCCCGCGATCCATCCGCCCGCGATCCATCCGCCCGCGATCCATTCGCCCGCGATCCATCCGCCCGCGATCCATTCGCCCGTGATGCGTCGCCCCGCGATCCATCCCACCGCAAGCGAGTGCTCCGCGACCACCCCCGGGCTCCGCCATCCGCATCATCCATCCTCCCGCAGCAGGTCCGCCAGCGCGTCCGTCTCCAGCGCGAAGCCGACGGCGGGGCGGTCGGCGCCGTAGAGCGCGAGGAGGCTGTCGTAGCGCCCGCCGGCGCCGACCGCGCGCCCCACGCCGCCCACGAACACCTCGAACTGGATCCCCGTGTAGTAGCCCAGCCCGCGGATCTCGCCCAGGTCGTACACCACGTGCTTCCGCTCGTCCTCGGTCAGCAGCGCGTCCACCGCGCGCAGGCGCTCGATGGCGGCTTCCGCATCCGGCCCGCTGGCGAGCGAGCGGGCGCGCAGGAGCACGTCGCTGCGCCCGATCAGCTCGGGCAGCTCCACCAGCGCGCGCGCGACGGCCGCCGGCGCGCCGATCTCGCGCGCTCCCGCGGCAAGCGCCGCGCGGTCCTTGCGGTCGATGGCGGTCCGCAGCGCCTCCGCCGCGTCGGGCGAGAGGCCGGCCAGGAGCGGCTTCACGAAGCGGATGTCGCCCAGGTTGATCTGGAAGTCGCGGATCTCCAGCGCCCACAACGTGCTGAGCGCCAGCCGCAGCACCTCCACGTCCGCGGCGGGGCCCGGGTCACCGATCAGCTCCGCGCCGAGCTGGAAGAGCTCGCGCCGCCGCCCCACGCCCTCCGCCTCCTGCCGGTACACCTTCCCCGCGTAGCACAGCCGCAGCGGGAGGGGCGCGGAGGCCAGGCGCGTGGAGACCACCCGCGCGATGGCCGAGGTGAAGTCGGCGCGCAGGGCCACGAGGCTCCCGTCGCGGTCCACGAAGCGGATCAGGCGCGAAGCCAGCTCCGGCCCCGCGCTGCGCGTGAAGACCTCCTCGTACTCAAAGGTCGGCGGGATGACCTCCTCGTACCCGCTCGCCTCGGCAAGCTCGAACCAGCTTCGCTGCACCCTGCGGCGGCGGCGGACGTCGCCCGCGAGCAGGTCCTGCGACCCGGGCGGAACGTGCGAGATACGTGTATTCGGCATAAGGCGGAGGAAGATACGGGCACCCCCGCACCCCTGCAACCAAGGTTCGCCCAACGTCGCGGGCGCGGGCACGTTTCAGAATGGCACGCGCGTTGCCCTGTGTTACAGAGACAGCCGAAGTACGACCAGCCACTTATGCGTGAGAGGAACGAATGGACCTGATTCTCCTGATCGGGATCATCCTGCTGGTGCTGGCGTTGCTGGGTGTCGGCGGTGTGTTCGCCGCTCTCAAGAGTGTCGCGTGGATTCTGCTGGTAGTCGCGGTGATCATCATCGCGTGGCGGATCATCACCGGGCGCAGGCCCGTGTAACTGCGGTATCGCACGGAGACACAGAGGCACAGGGATCAGCTCTTCTCTGTGCCTCTGTGTCTCTGTGTGACCAGCTTTTCAAAGAGCGCTCCGACCTCCGCGGGATCGCGCAGGTACGAGCGCGCCGCCGTCTCCGCGCCCGGATCGCCGATCAGGACGCCTTCCCCGCTGCCCGCGAGCGCCGTGAAGGCGTCTTCGTCCGTGCGGTCGTCGCCCAGGTACAGGATCGGGGTGCCGCTCGGCGGGCGCATCTGGCCGAGGAGGAAGAGGACCGCCTTCCCCTTGTCCCATTCCACCCGCGGCCGCACCTCCAGCACCATCTTCCCCGCCGTGAGGCGCACGTCCAGGCCGCTCACCGCCGCCTCCACCGCGGCGCGCACCTCGGCGTGGCGCTCAGGGGGCGACTGGCGGAAGTGGATGCTCAGCGTCATCCCCTTGTCTTCCAGGAAGGCGCCGGGGATGGCGGCGAGGAGCGGTTGGATGCGGCGCGCCGCCTCCGCGATCAGGGGGCGAGCGGCGACGGCGTCCGGGTGCATGCGGTGAAGGCCGGCGCCCTCGATCTCCATCCCGTGGTTGCCCGCGTACGCGATTCCCGGGATCGCGGCGCGCTCGCGCACGTCCGCCAGGCCGCGCCCGCTGACCACCGCCACCTCCACGCCGGGCAGCGCCATCAGCCGGCCGAGCGCCGCGCGGGTGGCGGCGGGCATGGCGGCGAGCTCCGGGCGCTCCACGATGGGCGCCAGCGTGCCGTCGAAGTCCAGCAGCAGCACGATCCTTCCACTCTCCCTCCACGCGCGCACCCACACGGGCACCCGCTCCAGCGCATGTGGCAGCATCCCCCTCCTCCGTGGTACATTCCCGCCCGCACCGCGACCTCCCGCTCCCCACACGACGCGATGACCTGGACCGAAGGGCTGAAGTTCGATGAGCGCGGGCTCGTTCCCGTGATCGCGCAGGACGCGGCGACGGGCGAGGTGCTGATGCTCGCCTGGGCCACCGCCGAGGCGCTGCGCCTGACCGCCGAGACCGGGCGCGCCCACTACTGGAGCCGCTCGCGCGGCGAGCTGTGGGCCAAGGGCGATACCAGCGGCAACACGCAGGAGCTGGTGGACGTGCGCGTGGACTGCGACGCGGACGCCGTGCTCTACCGCGTGCGCCAGAGCGGCCCCGCCTGCCACACGGGCGAGCGGAGCTGCTTCCACCGCGTCGCCCCCCACCTCGCCGAGGCCGCCGACCCGCGCCCGGTCCTGGCGCGCGTGCAGGAAATCGTCGCGCGCCGCCACGCCGAGCGCCCGGAGAATTCCTACACCACCTACCTGTTCGCCGCGGGCCCGGACAAGATCCTCAAGAAGATCGGCGAAGAGGCGGCGGAGACCATCATCGCCGCCAAGAACGGCGACCCCGCCGAGCTCACCAGCGAGACTGCCGACCTCCTCTTCCACCTGCTGGTGCTCTGGCAGGCGCAGGGCCTCTCGTTCGACGACGTGTACGCCGAGCTGGACCGCCGCTTCGGCGCCGCTCCCCGCCCCACCCCCGCCCCGCGCCGCGCATCCGACGGCACGTAGAGAACGGAAAGGCACAGCGACGACCTCGTCTCTGTGCCTCCGTGCCTCTGTGTGAGCCCCCTACCGCGCCGCGATCGCCGGCTCCAGCCGGGGCGTCTTCCGCACCGCGAACAGCACGTCGTCCGGGATGTCGCGCCCCTTGAAGGAGGCGTCCAGGATCATCTCCTCGTCGCCCGGGTCGCGCCAGCCGCCGTCCAGCGGGTCCCCCCACTCCACGCGCGTGCCCCGCACCGCGAAGGGCTGCACCCAGAACATCCGCGTTCCCGCGCGGTCGCGGGCCTCGGCGATCAGCACCGAGCTTCCGTCCATCTGCGCCTCCAGGGCCAGCAGGAGGCGGTCCGGCTTCTTCGCCGCGGCGAAGCGGGCGATGGCGCCCGACAGGATCTCCGGCGACGCCCCGCCGATTCCATCCGGCATCGGGATGTTGAGCGTCCGGAACTCGGGAGTGGCGTGCCCCGCGGCCTCGTGGACGCTGCGGATACGTGGCGGAGTGTCCGACCCGCCGAGTGCCGCCTGCCCGATGTCGTCCCGCACTTCGATAAGGAAACGAGTGGCGAAGCCAAGCGTGCGCTCCATGTGCATCATCCTGCTGCGCGCCACAGCCCCTCCCTTTTTTACTGCGAAAACCGGCACAACGCCGCCGCGACCCCTCCCCCGAGAGCGCCCCGGTGCCCCCCCGCCGCCTATGCAAGGGCGGCGCCACCGCGGCGGGCACCCGCACGTTGCGCCGCACGGTGTTACAGAGTTTGTGCAAGGACGTGCGGGAGATGAAACAGTCCTGAGTGCTGGGTCCTGAGTCCTGAACTGCAGTTCCGCACTCAGGACTCAGGACCCAGCACTCAGGACTTCTTCCCCTTCGCCGCCTCCCTGATCGCGCGGAGGTGGCGCGGCCACACGTGCACGGCGTAGCGCAGGAAGTTGGCGCGCTCGTCGGGAAGCTCGGCCAGGAACGCCCGCGCGGGCACGGAGCCCTTGCGCGTGTTGTCCACTTTGCAGGCGGTGACGAGGTTCCCCTCGGAGTTGTCGCCGCCGCGCATCCGGGGCTGCACGTGGTCCAGCGACAGCTCTTCCGGGGGAAACACGCCGCCGCAGTAGGCGCAGCGATACCCGTCGCGCGCAAAGATCCGCTCGCGCAGCGGCTCTGCCGTGCTCATTCTCTCTGTGTCTCTGTGCCTCGGTGTGAGCCCCCGTCACTCCGGGTGCACCGAATACCCCAGCTCGCCGAGCCTGCGGGTGAGCTCCTCCACGTGGTCGCGCCCCCGCATCTCCAGCGTGAGCGCGACCTCGGCCTCGGTGATCCAGAGCCCGCTGTGGCCGCGCCGGTGGTCGAGGCTCACCACGTTGGCGCCGGCCTCGGCCAGGGCGCCCGTGAGCACGGCCAGCGCGCCGGGCCGGTCGCGCACGCGCACCACCAGGTGGGCGAGGCGGCCGTCCTGCACCAGCCCCCGCTCGATGATGCGCGACATCAGCGACACGTCGATGTTGCCGCCGCTCAGCACCACCACGACGTTCTTCCCCTCCAGCCCGCCCACGTAGCCGTTCACCACGGCGGCCACCGCCGCGGCGCAGGCGGCTTCCACCACCGTCTTCTCACGCTCCAGCAGCATGAGCACGGCGCTGGCGATCTCCTCCTCGCTCACGGCCACCAGCTCGTCCACGTGCGCCTCGATCATGCGGTGCGTGAGCTCGCCGATGCGCCGCACCGCGATCCCCTCCGCGATGGTCTCGGCCGGGGGGATGGTGACCACCTCGCCCGCCTCGCGCGACCGGATCGCGGCGGGAAGGGCGCTCGCCTCCACGCCGATCACCCGCACGCCGGGGCGCAGCGCCTTGATGGCCGCCGCGATCCCCGCGATGATCCCGCCGCCGCCCACGGACACCACCACCGCGTCCAGCTCCGGGCACTGCTCCAGCAGCTCCAGCCCGATCGTCCCCTGCCCCGCGATCACGGCGGCGTCGTCGAAGGGGTGGACCAGCGTGGAGCCCTCCTCGTCGCGGATGCGGATCGCCTCCGCCATCGCCTCGTCGTACACGGAGCCGTGGAGGATGACGCGCGCGCCGTAGCCGCGCGTGGCGGACACCTTTACCAGCGGCGTGCGCTCCGGCATCACGATGGTGGCGGGGATGCCCAGCCGCTGCGCGTGGTAGGCCACGCCCTGCGCGTGGTTGCCGGCGCTGGCCGCGATCACGCCCCGCGCGCGCTGCTCCTCGTCCAGTTGCAGCATGCGGTTGAGGGCGCCGCGCTCCTTGAACGAGCCGGTGCGCTGCAGGTTCTCGAACTTGAACCAGCCGTGGCCGCCGAACATCTCGCCGAACGTTTCGGACGGGGTGCAGGGGGTGAGTACCACCTGGCCGCGGATGCGCTCGCGCGCCGCTTCGATGTCGCGGAGTTCCACCATCGCGTGGGGCAAACCTTGTGTTACGGAAACGTTGCCGAAGTGAACTGGATGTGATAACCTCTCGCCCGTCCGCGGGCAAGTCGCCCCGCGCGGGAGCGTGAGAGGAGAGGCTTGGAGGATCACTGGATTCAGGGGCTGGCGCGCGCCATCGCCGCGCGTCCGCCGCGCATGGTGGAAGTCGCCGCGGACGAGCCGGCCGCGGCGGTGGCCCTGCTGGTGAGGCACGGCGCCGGAGGCCCGGAGCTCCTCCTGATCCGCCGCGCCGAGCGCGAGGGCGACCCCTGGTCGGGCCACATGGCGCTCCCCGGCGGGCGCAGCGCCCCGCACGACCGCGACGCGGAGGCCACCGCCGCGCGGGAGACGCGGGAGGAGGTGGGGATCGATGTGGAGCACGACGGGCGCCGCCTGGGGCCGCTGGACGTGCTCACGCCGATGTCCGACCGTGCGCCGCGCATCACCGTCTCCCCCTTTGTCTTCGCCGTCCCCGCCGGGACCGAGGCGCGGCCCAACGAAGAGGTGGCGCAGGCGATCTGGGTGCCGCTGGCCGAGCTCGCGGAGCCCGGCGCGGCCACCGAGTACCTGTACGAGATGGAAGATGGCACCGTGATGTCGTTTCCGGCGTACGGCACCCGCGGCAACGTGGTGTGGGGCCTCACGCACCGCATCCTCACCGGATTCCTGGAGCTGTACTCCACCGTGGACGACGCGGAGCAGCTTCACGAAGGGCCGGGCTGACTCCGCACGGCAGGTTTCGGGCAGACACGCAGGTCTGCCCCTGCATGGGACCGGCACAGCGCATCGGGAACGCCCGGATGCCCGTAGGGGCAGACCCGTGTGTCTGCCCGCACCGTCCGCGCGCGAAACCGCGGAAAATCACGTACACGTCCCGTCAGTAAAGGATCATGCCCCGCGAATCGTTCACGCTCCAGCTTACCGAGCGCCAGTCCGAAGCCCTCCGCGCGCTGGCGGCGCTGGAGGAGCTTCCGCCCGAGGTGTACGCCGCGGAGGTGCTGGTGAAGCACCTGTACCACGCGTACACCCCGGAGGTCGCACGCCGCGCGGCCGACGCCGCGCAGGACCGTTAGAGCCACCTCAACTTTCCAGGCCGCCCCGATGGAAGACCGCTCGTTCGAGTTCCTCAAACGCCTGCTGGATGCCCCCGGCCCGTCCGGCTTCGAGACCGCCGCGGCCCGCGTGTGGCGCGCGGAGGCCGAGTCCACCGGGGCCCGCGTGACCTCCGACGTCCAGGGCAACTCGCTGGCGACGGTCGGCGCGGGCGGCCCGCGCGTGATGCTGGCCGGCCACGTGGACGAGATCGGCGTGATGGTGACGCACGTGGACGACGAGGGGTTCCTGTACATCGACGGCATCGGCGGGTGGGACCCGCAGGTGCTGGTGGGGCAGCGCATCCGCTTCCTCACCCGCAAGGGAGACGTGGTGGGCGTGGTCGGCAAGAAGCCCATCCACCTGATGAAGCCGGAAGAGAAGGAGAAAGCCACCAAGATCTCGGAGCTGTGGGTGGACGTGGGCGTGCGCGACCGCGACGACGCCACCGCCCGCGGCATCCGCGTGGGCGACCCCGGCGTGGTGGACGCGCGCCTGGTGGAGCTGGGCAACGGCCTCATCGCCTCGCGCGCGGTGGACAACCGCATCGGCGCCTTCGTGGTGCTGGAGGCCGTGCGCCAGCTCGCCTCCGGGCCGCTGAGCGCCGAGGTGACGGCGGTGGCCACCACGCAGGAGGAGATCGGCTACCACGGCGGCGGCGCGCGCTCCGTGGCGTACCAGCTCGATCCGCAGGCGGCGCTGGTGGTGGACCTCACCTTCAGCACCGACGCGCCCGGGATCGACAAGAAGCAGGTGGGCGAGCACAAGCTGGGGAGCGGCCCCGTGCTGGCGCGCGGCTCCGCCATCCACCCGCTCGTCTTCGAGCGCCTGGCGGAAACCGCGGAGCGGGAGAACATTCCCTACACCATCCAGGCGTCGCCCCGCTTCACCTCCACCGACGCGGACGCGGTGTACCTGCAGCGCGGCGGCATCCCCACGGGGGTCATCTCCGTGCCCAACCGCTACATGCATTCGCCCAACGAGATCGTGGCGCTGGAAGACGTGGACGCCACCGTGCGCCTGATCGCCGCCTTCTGCCGCGGGCTGGACGCGGACACCCACTTCGTGCCGGGCTGAAGTGCTCACCATCGACGAGATCGTCGTCAACTCCACCCCCGAGCGCTGCTTCCGCTTCGGCGCGGACGTGGAGCGCTGGCCGGAGTGGCTCCCGCACTACCGCTGGGTCCGCTTCCAGCGCAAAGATGGGTTCGGCACCGGGCGGGTGGAGATGGCGGCGCGCCGCGACTTCGGTCCCCTGCCCTGGCCGGTGTGGTGGGTCTCGGAGATGACGGTGGACGAGGGGCGCCCCGTGGTCCTCTACCGCCACGTGGACGGCATCACCACGGGGATGGACGTGGAATGGAGCTTCCACCCGCTCCCCGGCGGCACCACCCGCGTACGCATCGTGCACGAGTGGAGCACGGGCCCGCGCTGGCCCCTTCCGGGCGCGGCGCGCAAGCTGATCGGCAGCGCGGTGATCGGTCCCGTCTTCATCCACCACGTGGCGTCGCGCACGCTGGCGGGGATCAAGCGGGCGGTGGAAGCGGATGCCGGGCTGGACAAAGTTTGAACGCGGGCGCACCATCACGGGATTGCGGTGTAATGAGCCGCGGCAGCAGCGCGGGACGGTTGAGGTAAGCCGCCCCGCGCGGTCGTTTCTTCGCCACGCAGCGAGCACATGATCCAGCGAACGGAAGACCGGCGGCCGGCGGCGCGCCGGGTCGTCATCACCGGAATCGGGGCCATCACGCCCATCGGCACCGGCGTGGAAGGGCTGTGGGACGGGCTCAAGCGGCGCGAGTCGGCCGTGCGGCGCATCAGCCGCTTCGACCCCACCCCCTTCCGCTCCCACATCGCCGCGCAGGTCGACGACTTCGACCCCGAGACGTACATGGAGCGCAACCGCGCGCGGCGCATGGAGCGCTACGCGCAGTTCTCCGTCGCGGCCTCCCGCCAGGCGCTGGAAGACAGCGGGCTGGACGTGGCGGGGGTGGACCCCGAGCGCGTGGGCGTGCAGATGGGGAGCGCGCTGGGCGGCGTGGCGTACGGCGAGACGCAGTTCACCAGCTACGTGGGCAAGGGCGTGCGCGGGGTGGACCCCATGCTGGCGCTGGCCGTGTTCAACGGCGCGGCGTCGTGCAACGTGGCCATCGAGTTCGGCTTCACGGGCCCCAACTCCACCAACGGGATGAGCTGCGCATCGGGCGCCATCGCGGTGGGCGACGCGTGGCGGCTGATCCGCGACGGCGAGGTGGATGTGGCCGTGGCCGGCGGGGTGGAGGCGCCGCTGGCCCCGCTCTGCTACGGCGCGTTCGCCATCATCCGCGCCATGTCCACCCGCAACGACGACCCGGAGCGGGCCTCGCGCCCCTTCGACGCGGCGCGCGACGGCTTCGTGATGGGCGAGGGCGCGGCCGTTCTGGTGCTGGAGGAGCTGGAGCACGCGCGGGCCCGCGGCGCGCGCATCTACGCGGAGGTGCTGGGTTTCGGCACCTCCAACGACGCGCACCACATGACGGCGCCGCGGCCGGACGGCGCGCAGGCGGCCCGCGCCATGCGCCGCGCCATGGAGCTGGGCGGCCTCGCGCCGCAGGACGTGGACTGGGTGAACGCGCACGCCTCCAGCACCCCGCTCAACGACAGCACGGAGAGCCGGGTGATCCGCTCCGTGCTGGGCGAGCATGCGGACGCGGTGCCGGTGAGCGGCACCAAGGGGTACCACGCGCACTGCCTGGGCGCCACCGGCGCCATCGAGGCGGCCGTGAGCGCCCTGGCCATCCAGCGCGGCTGGATCCCCCCCACGCTCAACCTGGAAGCGCCGGGCGAGGGATGCGACCTGCAGTACGTGACGGGCGAGGGGCAGGAGCGCGAGGTGAGGCACGTGGTGTCCAACTCGTTCGGGTTCGGGGGGATCAACGCGGCGCTCGCTTTTGGGCCCGCGCCGGCGTGAGCGCATTCCCTTGCGCTCTCCGCGCACTTCACCGCAAGGGGGAGTGTAACGAAGGGGTTTACAAGCGGCTATTGACAACATAGATTCGCCGACTATGAAGGGACTTCCGCAGAGACAGCCCTAGAGGGCGTCACCAGAGAGCAGCGAGCCTCGAACACCAACGGGGACTCGCTGCTTTCGTTGTTTGAAAAGGGACGAGCCTACATGTTTCTAAGCTCCCGGGCACTCGACTCCTTCGACCAGTACCTGCACGACGTGGAGAAGTACCCGCTGATCGACGATCCAGCGGAAGAGCGTGCTCTCGCCCACCGCGCGCGCGCAGGCGACAAAGCCTCCGCCGAGCGGCTGGTAACCGCCAACCTGCGGTTCGTGATCTCGTACGTAAAGAAGTACCAGGGCCGTGGCCTGGGCCTGGCTGAGCTGGTGTGCATCGGCAACGAAGGGCTGCTGAAGGCGGTCAAGAAGTTCGATCCCGACAAGGGGGTGAAGTTCATCTCCTACGCCGTGTGGTGGATCCGCCAGACGGTGCTGCAGGCCCTGGCCGAGCAGACGCGCTCCGTGCGCATTCCGCTCAACCAGAACTCCAACCTCGTGCGCCTGTCGCGCGTGGACACGGCGCTTACCCAGACGCTGGGCCGCTCTCCCACGGACGAGGAGATCGCGGACGAGATGGCGGAGCCGGTGGACACCATCCGCGCGCTCCGCCGCGTGGCCGCCAGCGAGCTCTCGCTCGACGCGCCTCTCGACCGAGGCGACCGCGACAGCGCGTCGTTCGGCGAGCGCTTCGCCGGCAGCGAGTCGGACGAGATCGAGGAAGAGGTGGAGGCGCAGGCGCGCCGCGAGTTCCTTGAGAAGATGTTCGAGAAGTACCTCACGGAGCGCGAGCGCAAGATCCTGTACCTGTACTACGGGCTGGACGAGGGCGAGGAGCGTACGCTCGAAGAGATCGGCTCCCTGCTGGGCGTCACCCGCGAGCGCATCCGGCAGATCCGCAACCGGGCTTTCGAGAAGCTGCGCGAGAGTCCGGATGGGGCGGCACTGGAAGGGTTCTGGGCGGTTTCGTAACAGACGGGGCTCACACAGAGACACAGAGGCACAGAGATGAATTCGTCTCTGTGCCTCTGTGTCTCTGTGTGAGGCAAATCTTTTAAGTTTCTGGGATACAAGGATATGAGCACGATTGCTTCAGGGACTTTCGCGGACACGGTGCGCGCCTCCTTCCCGGTTTTCGAGCGGCGCGTGGCGGGAAAGACGATCGCGTTCTTTGATGGGCCGGGGGGGAGCCAGGTGCCGCGCGAGGTGGCGGAGGCGGTGGCCGGGTACCTCACGCTGCACGGCGCGAACGTGCACGGCCACTTCGCCACCAGCCAGGAGACGGACGAGGCGATGACCGGCGCGCGCGCCGCGTTCGCGGACTTCGTGGGCGGCTCGCCGGGCGAGATCGTGTTCGGGGCGAACATGACGACGCTCACCTTCCATCTCTCCCGCTCGCTGGGGCTGGAGATGGGGCCGGGCGACGAGGTGGTGGTCACGGAGCTGGACCACCAGGCGAACCAGGCCCCCTGGCGCCGCATGGCCGAGGACCGCGGCGTCACCGTGCGCACCGTGCCCTTCATCGCGGAGACGATGCAGCTCGACTACGAGGCGATGGAGCGCGCCATCGGGCCGCGCACGCGCCTGGTGGCCGTGGGCGGGGCGTCGAACGCCGTGGGCACCATCAACGACGTGCGGCGCGTGACCGATATGGCACGCGCCGTGGGAGCGCTCAGCTTCGTGGACGCGGTGCACCTCGCGCCGCACCGCCGCATCGACGTGCAGGCGCTGGGGTGCGACTTCCTGGCCTGCTCCGCCTACAAGTTCTTTGGCCCGCACGTCGGCATCCTGTGGGGCCGCCGCGAGCTGCTGGAGCGCTTCACACCGTACAAGGTGCCGCCGGCCTCCAACGACGCCCCCGAGCGCTGGGAGACCGGCACCCAGAACCACGAGGGCATCGTGGGCGCCGCCGCCGCCGTGGACTGGATCGCGGGCCTCGCCGGCGGCCCGGACCGCCGCACCGCCCTGGACCGCGCCTTCGAGCTGATCGAGGAGCACGAGCTCGGCCTCTTCCGCCGCATGGTCGCGGGGATCGAGGCCATCCCCGGCACCCGCATCTACGGCGTCCCCGCCGGCGAGGCGCGCACCCCCACCATCGGCTTCACCGTCCCCGGCGCGTCGCCGGACGAGGTGGCGCGCCGCCTGGGCGCGGAGGGCGTCTTCCTGTGGAACGGCAACTTCTACGCGACCGCGGTCTGCGAGCGCCTCGCGCTGGACGACTGCGGCGGCCTCATCCGCGCCGGCCTCGCCCCCTACTCCACCGAAGACGACGTCGACCGCCTCATCGACGGCGTCCGCCGCATCGCCGGTTAGTTGTCACACAGAGACACAGAGGCACAGAGATGAAGTCGTCTCTGTGCCTCTGTGTCTCTGTTAGGAGTTACGCAGTTGGTGCGTATGGACTTACCTTGTTCGCATGAACGCACCCAAGGTGAACGAGCGCGACTACATCCAGTTTCTGATCGCGAGTCCGCGCGTGGTGAGCGGCACGGAGGCCGCCCGCGTGCAGCCCGCGAGTGAGGCGCAAGCGCCGGCGCACGATGCATTTACGCGTCTGTTGCACCGGCTGGAGCCTGATCCTGCCCTTCTGTGGGAGGAGGCGCGCAGCCAGGTTCAGCGGAAGCGGGGTGTGCTGGTGCTCGACGACACCACGCTGGACAAGCCGTACGCCCAGCGTATGGATCTGGTACGGCGCCACTGGTCAGGCAAGCACAACCGTGTCGTCGACGGGATCAATCTGCTCACCCTGCTCTGGACGGACGGCGAGCGCTTCATCCCGGTGGACTACCGCATCTACGACAAAGAGAACGACGGCAAGACGAACAACCAGCACCTGCGCGACATGCTGGAAGTTGCCTACACGCGCGGGTTCGAGCCTGAATGCGTGCTCTTCGACACCTGGTACTCCGCGCTCGACAACCTGAAGGCGGTGCGTGCCTACGGCTGGAAGTGGGTCACCCGGCTGCGGTACGATCGCAACGTCAACCCGGATGGGACCGGAAATCGGCAGGTTGCGGAGTGCTTGATCTCACCCGAAGGCGCGCGGGTGCACCTGAGGGGCTATGGCTTCATCCGCGTCTTTCGGATCGATTCCAAGAACGGAAACGCGAAGGACGCGGATTACTGGGCCACCAGCGAGGAGGCGCTGTCGGAAGCGGAGCGAAAGCGCTACGCCAATCTCGCATGGCGGATCGAGCAGTACCACCGCGGACTCAAGCAGTTCTGCGGGGTAGAGCGGGCTCAAGTCCGCTCTGCCCGTGCGCAGCGCAACCACATCGGCCTCTCCATCCGTGCCTTTCTACGCCTGGAGAGGAACCGGATTCGCACCCGGATGAGCTGGTTCGAGGCAAAGGTGAGCATCACGCGCGAGGCGGTGCGCGCTTATCTTGCCAACCCCCAGTTCACTCTGAAGGCAACTGCGTAACTCCTATCTGTGTGAGCCTGGTTTTTTACCGGCGCGTCCACACGTTGTTGCCCCGATCGACGTCCGGGAACGACATCGTGGGATCGATCTCCACCCGCACCACCGGCGAGCCCGCCGCCGGCACCGTCACGCGGGCGCTGCGGGCGCCGCCCAGCCAGGTTTCCACCGGCAGCTCGCGCCGCTCGGTGGAGCCGTTCTGGCGCGTGATCAGCAGGCGGGCGGGCATCGGCGCGCTGCCGCGGTCCTCCACCATGATGGTGGTGTTGCCGCCCTCGTCCACCACGCCCGCGACTGCCTGGTCAAGCGACCACGCCTCCGCGTACCACGTCGTCCAGAACCAGTCCAGGTTGCGGCCCGCGCCCGTGTTGAAGGCGTTGAAGAAGTCCCAGGGCTTGGGGTGCTTGAAGGCCCAGGTGCGCGCGTAGTTGCGGTAGGTGCGCAGGAAGGTCTCCTCGCCCAGCACGCCGCGCAGCGCCTGCAGCAGCGTGGCCGGCTTGGTGTAGCTGGCGAAGCCGCCCAGGTCGGGCTCCTGCAGGTCCGTCCAGCGCAGGAGCTCGGGGTCGCCCACGTTGCGCACGAAGCCCACGTACTGCTGCTGCTCCCGCAGGTGCGCGTTCATGGCGCCGCGGAAGAAGTCGTTGTGCGCCTCGTTCTCGTTGAAGTTCGTCGTGCCCTCGTCCATCCACGCGTAGCGGCGCTCGTCCACCCCGATCACCATGGGGAACCACATGTGGCCGAGCTCGTGCGCCGTCACGTTGTACAGCGCCGTGTCGCCCTGCGCCGTGTACGGGCCGATCAGCGTCATCATGGGGTACTCCATCCCGCCGCCCATGATGTCCTCGCCCTCCACCGCCGTCATGTGCGCGTACGGGTACGGCACGCCCGTGAACCGCGAGTGGTGCATGATGGAGTGCTGCGAGTACTTCACGGAATTGGCCCAGCGCGGCGCCGTGGAGCGCCAGAACGACTGGATCAGCGCGTAGTCCGTGCGCCCGTCGCCGTCGCGGTCGCCCACCGGGGTGCGGGCCGCGTCCCAGTTGGACTCGCGCGTCACGCTGAACGCCACGTCGCGCACGCTGTCCGCCCGGAAGGTCCACTGCAGCCGGCCGTTGGCGCCGCGCTGCGTGGCCTTCCCCGCCCCGAAGCCGCCCGCCGCCAGCACGTGCACCGTGGTGTCGCTCTGCGCCGCGCGCCGCCAGCGCGCGAGCACGTCGGCGGGGAGCACGCGCTCGGCGTTGGCCAGCGTCCCGGTGCCCATCACCACCCAGCCCTCGGGCGCGTCCACGGTGTACTCGTAGCGGCCGTAGCCCATGTAGAACTCGGCGCCGCCCAGGAACGGGTCCGTCTGCCAGCCGACGACGTCGTCGTACACCGCCATCTGCGGGTACCAGTACGCCAGGTACAGCAGGTTGTCGCGGCTGTGCCCCATGCGCGCGCCGGCGCCGGCCTGCGGGATCCTGTAGCTCCAGTCCAGCTCCAGCCGCACCGAGTCGCCGGGGAGCAGCGGGGTGGCGAGGTTGATGGACATGCGCGTGAAGTCCACCCGGTAGCCCGTGCGGGAGCGCGGGTCCTCGGTGGCCTGCACCGCCTGCCCGCCCGCCGCCACGCGCGTGAACTGGTAGCCGCCGGTGACCTCCGCCGGCTCGTTGCGCGGCGCCTCGCCCTGGTGGACGTTCTGCATCAGTTGCAGCCACACCACGCGCAGCGTGTCCGGCGAGCGGTTGTGGTAGGTGATCGTCTCGCTGCCGGTGAGCGTCTTCGCCGCCGCGTCCACGGTGGCGCGGATGCGGTAGTCGGCGCGCTGCTGCCAGTAGCGCGCGCCCGGCGCGCCCGTGGTGGTGCGCGTGCCGCTGGCCACCGCGCTCTGGAAGTCGCGCGGCGCCATCACCGGGTTGGGAAGCGGCCGCCGTGCCGTGGCCGTCTGGGCGGGCTGCTGCGCCTGCGCCGGGGCCGCGGCCCCGAGTGCGAGCAGCGCGCCGACCAGCGTGGGGGACCAGCGCTTCATTCGGTCTTCCTCCGCGAAAAAGGGGTTCGGGCGCCAAACGTAGCGGCCCGCCCCGCCCGTGGAAAGCGCGCCCCTTGCCCGCCGCTTAAGGAGAGCGTTAGCGTTCCACTCCACCCCTGCCCTGGATCCATGAGAGTCGCCCTCGCCACCGCATCGCTCGCCGCACTCGCCGCCCTCCCGGCCGCCGCCCAGACGCCGCGCCAGGCGGTGCTGGCCGAGCTGGACACGGCGGTGAGCGCCGTCGCCTCGCGCGGCTTCGTGCCGGACACGCGCGTCATCGGCCGCGAGTCGATGGTGGGCGAGCTCCCGCGCGACGGCTCCGTGCGCCTGGAGGTGAGCCTCCGCGCCGGCCGCCGCTACCGCGTGGTGGCCGGGTGCGGCCCCGGCTGCGACGACCTGGACCTGCGCGCCTACGCCGCCGGCGGCGACGACGTGCTGGACGAGGACACCGAGGCCGACGCCCGCCCCGTCCTCACCTTCGTCGCCGACACCAGCGGCCCGCACCTCCTCTCCGTCACCATGGCCGGCTGCCGCACCGAGTACTGCGCCTTCGGCATCCGCATCCTGTCCCGATAGATCGCTGTTGGCTCACACAGAGACACAGAGGCACAGAGACGAATTCGTCTCTGTGCCTCTGTGTCTCTGTGTGAGCCGCTGTTACGCCTTCCGCATCGACTGCCAGACGTAGAACACCGGGATCCCCAGCAGGATGATCGCGAAGCCGAACAGCGTCTGCCCCGTCTCGCGGAAGGCCGCGTTCAGCAGCATGGCCACCGAGGCGACCAGGAAGACGATGGGGACGAACGGGTACCCCCAGGTGCGGTACGGGCGGTGGAGGTCGGGACGCTTGCGGCGCAGCGTGAACACGGCGAGCACCGCCAGCGCGTAGAACGGCCAGATCCCCAGGATGAACGCGTCCGCGAGCTGCTCGAAGCTGCGGAACGAGACGTAGCCGATCCCCAGCGTGGCCGCCATGGCGATGGCCGCGAACGGCGTGTGGAAGCGCGGGTGCACCGCCGCGATGGGGCGGAAGAAGAGCCCGTCCTCGGCCATCGCGTAGAAGATGCGCGGACCCGTCATCGTGGACCCGTTCAGCGCGCCGAACGCCGACAGCATCACCATCGCCGCGACAATGGAGGCGCCCGCCTGGCCGAAGATGGAGCGCGCCGCGTCCGCCGCCACCAGCGGCTTCCCCGGCATCTCGGCGGAGGGGAGGACGTACAGGTAGGCGGCGTTCACGATCAGGTAGATGACCACCACGGCCGCGGTGCCGCCCAGCAGCGCGCGCGGCAGGGTGCGTTCCGGGTCGCGCACCTCGCCGGCCATGAAGGTGAGGTCCGCCCAACCGTCGTACGCCCACATCACCGCCACCAGCGCGATCCCGAACCCGCCCCACGTGGTGGGCGACCACAGGATGGGCTGCGCGAAGCTCCCGCCGGCATAGTCGCCCAGCACGAACGCGGTCACGGCCAGCCCCACCAGCGTGGCCGCCTTGGCCGCGGTGGACGCGTTCTGCACCAGCGCGCCGAAGCGCAGCGACACGATGTTGGCCGTGGCGAGCGTGAGGATGGCCGCCGCGGCCACGATCCGCACCTGCCCCTCGCCCAGCGGCACGAAAGTGCGCAGGTACTCCGCGAAGAGCATGGCGATGCCGCCCAGCGCGGAGGGGCGGATCACCAGCATCTCCGTCCACCCGAAGAGGAAGGCGGGGAGCGGCCCGTACGCCTCGCGCAGGAACACGTAGATCCCGCCGGAGCGCGGGAAGAGCGCCGCGAGCTCCGCCAGCGTCAGCGCGCCGAAGAGGGCGATCAGCGCCCCCACGATCCACAGCAGCGCCATCGCCCCCACCGTGCCCACCTCGCCCGCGATGGTGCTGGGCACACGAAAGATCCCGCTGCCGATGGTGGAGCCCACCAGCACCGCCACCGCGCTCCACAGCCCCAGTTGCCTCTGCAGCCGGTCCGTTCCGGGCCCCGGGTCGTTGTCCGGGAGTACCGCGCCGCGGGGAGCCTGGGTTTCCATGCGATCTCGTGTGGGGGGGAGGTGGATCGGGGTAGTCGTGCGAAGATAAGACGGACCCGCGCGCGGCGACAGCGGCCCGCGCCGTCTCTCTGTGTCTCTGTGCCTCTGTGTGAGCCCGCCGTTCATGCTATGAAAATAGCACCTCGCACGGAACCTCTCTGGCGCGGCGCCGTACCAACCGGCATCATGTGGGCAATCTCAGGACTACAAACACCGACCCGCGCAAGGAAGCACATGCTGACACGGGCCCGCCCGGCCATCGCAGCCGGGATCTTCGCGCTCGCCGCAATCGCGCCCGCACGGGCGCAGCAGACGCTCTCGGTGGAGCGCATCTTCGCCAGCCGCGACTTCCGCGTGCAGGGGCTCCCCGCCCTGCAGTGGATGCGCGACGGGCAGCGCTACTCGTACGTGCAGGCCGGCACCAACGGCGTCACGGACCTGGTGGCCGAGGACGCGCGCACCGGCACCAAGACGCGCCTGGTGGACGGGTCTCGCCTCGTTCCCGCCGGGCAGCAGAAGCCCATCGAGATCGAGGACTACACCTGGTCGCCGGACGAGCGCAAGCTGCTCATCTACACCAACTCGCAGCCGGTGTGGCGCGCCAACACCAAGGGCACGTACTACCTGTACGAGCTGAGCTCGGGGCGCATCACCCCCGTGTCCACGCGCCCCGGGTGGCAGATGTTCGCCAAGCTGTCGCCGGACGGGCGCCGCGTGGGCTTCGTGCGCGACAACGACCTGTACGTCACCGACATGACGACGGGCCAGGAGACGCGCCTCACCAGCGACGGCAGCGACGCGATCATCAACGGCACCTTCGACTGGGTGTACGAGGAGGAGCTGGGGCTGCAGGACGGGTGGCGCTGGAGCCCGGACGGGGCGCGCATCGCCTTCTGGCGCCTGGACGCCGGCCGCGAGCGCAACTTCAACTGGATCAACGACACGGACAGCGCGTACTCGCGCGTCGTCTCTCTGCGCTACCCCAAGGCCGGCTCCCCCAACGCCGTCGCCAAGGTCGGCGTGGTGGAGGTGGCGGGCGGCGCGCCGCGCTTCGTGGACACGGGCAACGACCCGGAGGTGTACCTGGCGCGGATGGAGTGGGCCGAGTCGCCCACCGAGGTCGTGATCCAGCGCCTCAACCGGCACCAGAACCGCCTGGAGGTGCTGCTGGCCGACGCGCGCACGGGCGCCAGCCGCACCGTGTTCACGGACGCGGACAGCGCGTGGGTGGAGGTGGACGACGACTTCCGCTGGATCAACGGCGGGCGCGACTTCCTCTTCTCCAGCGAGCGCGACGGCTTCAACCACCTGTACCTGGTGAGCCGCGACGGCCGCAACGTGCGCCAGATCACCCGCGGCCGCTACGACGTCACCGGCATCACGGCGGTGGACGAGCGCACCGGCACGGTGTACTTCGGCGCGCACGGGCCGCAGCCGGAGCAGACGCACCTGTACCGCGTGAAGCTGAACGGCACGGGGCAGCAGCAGATCACGCGCGAGCCGGGCACGCACTCGGCGCGCATCGCCACCAACTCGCCCTTCTTCCTCAACACGTACTCCAGCGCCGGCGCGCCCCCCGTAATCCGCCTGCAGAACACGGCCGACGGCGCCGTGGTGCGCACGCTGGTAGACAACGCGCAGGTGCGGCAGACGGTGCAGTCGCTGGGCGTGCGCGCGCCGGAGTTCTTCAGCTTCCGCACGGCCGACGGCACGGAGCTGCGCGGCTCCATGATCAAGCCCGCCAACTTCGACGCCAGCAAGAAGTACCCGGTGCTGATGTACGTGTACGGCGGCCCCGGCTCGCAGACGGTGCTGGACTCGTGGGGCGGCACGCGCTACCTGTGGCACCAACTGCTGGCCCAGCGCGGCTACGTGGTGGTGAGCGTGGACAACCGCGGCACCGGCGCGCGCGGCAGCGCCTTCAAGAAGGCGACCTACCTGCGGCTGGGCGCGGTGGAGACGGCGGACCAGATCGAGGCCGCGCGCCACCTCGCTTCCCTTCCCTGGGTGGACGGCGGGCGCATCGGCATCTGGGGCTGGAGCTACGGCGGATTCATGACCGCGTCGGCCATGTTCGCGCCCGGCAGCCCCTTCAAGGCGGGGATCGCGGTGGCGCCGGTGGTGGACTGGAGCCTGTACGACACCATCTACACCGAGCGCTTCATGCGCACCCCGCAGGAGAACGCCGAGGGCTACCGCCGCAACGCCCCGGTGAGCAACGCCGCCAACCTGCGCGGCAAGTTCCTGCTGGTGCACGGCACGGGCGACGACAACGTCCACTTCCAGAACACCACGCAGTTGGTGAACGCGCTTCAGGCCGCCAACAAGCAGTTCGACTTCATGATGTACCCGAACCGCAACCACGGCATCTCGGGCGGCGTCACGTCGCAGCACCTGTTCACGATGATGACCAACTGGGTGGCTGAGAACCTGTAAGAAGCAGGGCTCACTCAGAGGCACAGAGGCACGGAGAAGAAGCTTTTCTCCGTGCCTCTGTGTCTCTGTGTGAACACCCTGCGCGCGGCTGGTGGCGGAGTGCGCACGATGTGGCCGTCCACTCTTGCCCCTTCGGGAGGCGGCGATTACCGTTGCCTATGAATACCCAGAATAATGGTCAAAGTGGACAAGCGGGCGAGCCCGTCCGCTATGAGCGGAGCCAGCGGTGGCAGGACATTCCGCTGGATGTGCTCCGGGCATGGTACCTCGACCAGCGCTCGCTCCGCACGATCGTAGCCGCGGTGGCGGAGCTGACCGGGGAGAAGAAGCTCGCACCGGAGACGATCCGCAACTTCGCGAGCAACAAGGTGAAGCCGGACCGCGCCACCGTTCGGATGCTCGCGCTGTATTACCTGGCGAAACACCCCTGGGGGTATGTGGCTGAGAAGGGGATCCCGTACGGCACACCGAAGCCGCTCCCGCCGCTGAGCGAGATGCTCCCCAAGGGCCATGACGAGGCCCGCGCGGAGATCGAGAAGCTCATCGAGCTCGCGAAGAGGTTCCCCGACGAGGTCCCCGCCTCCGCGGACCTCCTGCGGGGATGGCTGGAGAAGATGCTGGACGCCGAGTACACCGGCGAAGACCTGTCCAAGCGCCCGCTGGACGCGAACGGCAACCCGGTCGATCCGTAGCTCCTCCGTGCCCTACAGCACCCGGCCCAGGAGCACGAGCAGGAGGATGCCGCGCGCGCTCCACGCGACGGTGCGGATCCAGTTGGTCGCCACCAGGCGGCGGTGCGCGGCGGGGTCGAAGCCGCGCTCCAGGACGCGGTGCATCGGCACCTGCAGCAGTCCCGTTGAAGCCCAGAGCACCGCGATCAGCGCCAGCCCGGCCCAGAACGCGGCGGCCGGGAGCCCCGCGGGCGGGCGCAGCGCCAGGTACGCGCCCGTGGCGAGCTCCACCAGCATCGGCGGCGCCACCACCACGGTGGTGAGCCGGCTGTGGACCGCCTCGTAGCGCGCGAACCCGTCGCCGCCCACCAGCCGGAACATCGGGTAGTGGACGATCTGCACGAACCAGATCACCCCGATCATCATCCCCGTGGCGGCCACGTGGAGGAGCAGGACCCAGCGGTCGAGATCGGTCATCGCACGCGGCATTGGGTGAGGAGCGTTGCGCTGGACGGCGCGGAGGTGTACCGTCCGCAAGCGTCCTGCCTGCCCACCCGCCGCTCTCATGGACAAAGCCGAATACCTATCGGTCCTCGTCTCCATCATCGTCGGGATGGGGCTCTCGCACCTGCTCTCCAGCCTGGCGCGGCTGATCGTGGCGCGCGCGCGGGTGCGGGTGTACTGGGTGTCGCTGGTGACGGCGGCGGTCGCCTTTCTCGCGCACATCCAGTTCTGGTGGTCCACCTACGACTACGACGAGGCGATCCTCGCCAACTTCTTCTCCTTCCTCGTCTTCCTGCTCGCCCCCATCTTCCTGTACCTGCTGGCGGTGCTGGTCTTCCCGGATTTCGACGACGACCTGGCCACCGTGTCGATGTACGACCACTACTACTCGGTGCGCCCCTGGTTCTACGCCGCGGGCGCGGCGGCTGTGGCGGCCAACGTGGTACGCAACATGGCGGTGGAAGGCGCGTCGCTGCTCACCGAGGACCGCCCCTTCGAGGCCGGCTTCCTACTGCTGATGCTGGCCGGCGCGCTGATCCGCCACCCGCGCGCGCACGCCGTCATCTCGGTGGCGATGCTGGCCGCCTTCTGCGCGATGGTCGTATTCACCTCCCTCAAGCCCGGGTGAGAGCCATGAACGAGATCGAGCGGATCGCGGATCAGCTCGTGCGCGCGCACGACGGCGACGCGTGGTACGGCACGCCCACGATGGGTGTACTGGAGGGGATCACCGCCGCCCAGGCGGCGCATCGCCCCATCCCGCAGGCGCACACCATCTGGGAGCTCGTCCTCCACATCACCGGCTGGCAGCGCGAGGCCCTGCGCCGCCTCCGCACCGGCGACTGCGCCGAGCCCGCCGGCGGCGACTGGCCCCCCGCGCCTCCCGTGGCGGACGACGCGTGGAGCGCCGACGTCCAGCGCCTCCAGGCCGCGCACCGCGAGCTGCTGGACGAAGTCCGCCGCTTCCCGCCCGAGCGCCTCCACGATGCGCTCGGCGACGCCCGCGACGCCCCCCTCGGCACCGGCGTCTCGTACTACGTCCTCCTCCACGGCATCGTCCAGCACAACCTCGCCCACACCGCCCAGATCTCGCTGCTGAAAAAGGCGTTCGCGTAAGATCAGAGCAGCGCCGCGAACCCTTCCCGGTACGTGGGATACGCGAGCTCGTATCCCGACGCCACCAGCCGGTCGCCGCGGACCCGCTTGTTGCTGCGGCGGCGCGTGGAAGAGGTGACGGCGTGGCGGGGCGCGGGGAGCCCGAGCGTGTCGGCGAGCCAGTGCAGCACCTCGCAACTGTCGGCGGGGGCGCGGTCCACGCCCAGGTAGATGGGATGCGGATCGTCCAGGAGCATCAGGTGGCGGAGGGCGCCCGCGCAGTCGTCGCGGTGGATGCGGTTGGTGTAGGTGGTCTCCGCGGGACACTCCGCGGCCCCGGAGCGCACGCGGTCGATGTAGCTCGTGCGCCCCGGCCCGTAGATCCCCGCCAGCCGCAGCACGACGCCGGGAAACGGACCGCCTCGCACCACCGCCTCCCCTTCCAGCATCCGGCGCCCGCCGAAGCCCTCGGGCTCGGTGGGCGAGTCTTCATCCACCCACTCCCCCGCCGACTGCCCGTACACGCTGGTGCTGGAGGTGAAGATGACGCGCCGCGGCCTCTCCCCCCGCGCCACCAGGGCCGCGAGCAGGTTGCGCGGCCCGTCCACGTACGCGGCGCGGTACTCGTCGTCCGACCCGCCGTCGGCCGCGACGGTGTAGAAGACGGTCGTCAGGCCGGACGGCAGGAGGCCGAGCGTCTCCGGGTCGCTCAGGTCCGCCGCGAGGGGGCGCACGCCCGCGGGAAGAGCGTCCGGGTTGCGCCGCATCCCCCACACCTCGTGCCCCTCGTCGGCGAGCCGCGCGGCGAGCGCCGAGCCCACGTAGCCGCACCCCGCGATCAGTACGCGCTCCATCTCTTCTCCATAGGCGGTAGGCGGGCAACATCGCGGCGGCGCCGACCACATCGCAAGTGCAAAACGAAGCGGCCCCCGCCAGTTGGTGGGGGCCGCTCAGGTGACGGGAGCCGCGCGCTGCCGGCGCGGACGTTTGGGGCGGCCGTGCGGGCCGCGCCGCCGCTCAGCGCTGTGCAATCAGCTCCGGGGCGGGAGTGCGCAGGGGCGCCTTCACCACCAGGGTAGCCAGCTCGCACGGGTTCTCTTCCCAGCCGCAACTGCGGAGCCCGACGCGCTCTTCGCTCGCGGACGCCGACTCCACGCCGGCGTAGACCAGGGCGGCGACCATCGTAGTGGCGAACACGTAGCGGGCGGTGCTGAAGATCCTGGCGGTCATGACTTCCTCGTAAGCTCGGGTTTCAGGGGTCGTGCATCCTTCACGCACAGTAGGACGGAGCCAGGCGCGGAAAGGTTGCAGAATCCACATGAGCGCCGAATTAAGTCCACCCAGAAACACAGAGGCACAGAGATGAAGTCGTCTCCGTGCCTCTGTGTCTCTGTGTGAGCCAAGGCGTTGTCAGCCCTTCGGATACACCGCCCGCGGCTGCCCGTCGATGATCTCCGCGCGGCGGCACAGGAACACCTCGTCCTCCGCCTGCTGCACGATCTCGAAGCCCGAGCTGCGCAGCATCGCCTCGGCGCACGCGCGGTTGGGCGCCCACCAGTTGGTGGGGTCGTGCGCGTACTGGTGCTCGATGAAGTGCATCTTGGGGTAGCCCGGACGGCCGAAGTGCTCCTCTTCCTGGAAGTCGTAGTCGGCGGCCACCGGCTCCACCTCGGTGGACCCGCGCAGCATGCTCTGGAAGAGCATCAGGTCGCCCACCACGTGCTCGCGCAGCAGGTCCAGGGCGAGCAGCGGGTGGCGCAGGTGGTACAGGACGCCCATGAAGATCACGAAGTCGAACTTCTCGCCCAGCGCGGCCACGTCGTACACGGACATCTTGTGGAGCTCGATGTCGCCCATGCCGTTCACGGAGGTGGCGAAGCGGGCCTGCTCCAGGTACAGGTCCTCGCTGTCGATCCCCACCACGCGCGCGGCGCCGCGGCGCTTCATCTCCATGGAGTAGAAGCCGGCGTTGCACCCCACGTCCAGCACCGTCTTCCCCGTGAGGTCCGCGGGGATGGCGTGGGCGAAGTTGCGGAACTTCATCGCCGGGTAGTCGCCCAGGAAGTGGTTGGGCGCGGTGCGCACCCCCATCAGCTCCATGTTGTGGAACCAGGGCCCCAGCCGCTCCACCTCCTGCTGGATCTCGCGCGGCGTCAGGTCCAAACCGGCAGCACTCACAGCGTCACCTCCTGGGGAGCGGCGGGAACGGCGGAAACCGCCACGATGGGGATCTCGTGCGCGGCGGGCGCGGGGCGGGCCTCCAGCACGTGGATGGCCTCGCGGTAGCCGTGGAGCGTCCCCACGTCCACGTAGGCCTCGCCCGCGCGCACGCCCAGCGCTTCGCCCCCGCGCTCCAGCCACGCGTTCACCAGCGTGCCGATGTACTCGTCGCGCCGCCCGCGCTCCAGCCACAGCGCGTGAAGCTCGTGGAGCACGGAGGCGGGGAGCTTGAAGGCGCCCCACACCCAGTGGCTCCCGGCGCCTGGCTGCTTCACCTGGATCTCGCGCACGCGCCCCGCCTCGTCGGTCACCACCGCGTCAAAGAACTCGGGGCGGTCCACCGGGAAGAGGAGAAAGGAGAACGCGCCGTCCGGCAGCTCGCGGAGCCCATCCTCGGGAAACCAGATGGTGTCGGGGAGCCCCACCAGCACCGTCTCGTCCGGCGCGAGCAGCGGGAGCGCGCGGAAGATGGAGTCGCACAGCCCCGCCGGCTTGGGCTGCACGGCGTAGCACACGTGCGCGCCGCCGATCCCCCCGCCGTAGTAGCCCAGGATGTCCGACTTCCCGGGCGAGATCACGAAGCAGATCTTGTCCGCGCCGCCGCGGATCATGCGCTCCACCAGGTACTCGCTCACGGCGCGCGGGCGCTGCACGCCGTCGTCGAACCGGCTCCCCACCGGGAGGAGCTCCTTCGAAAAGGCCAGGGGCTGGATCCTCGTTCCCGCGCCCGCGGCCGGTATGATCCCCCACATCCTCACACCTCCATCGCCAGAGTCTGGTCCGCCCCCACCGCTTCCACCGCCCTCACCAGCTCCTCCGCGCGCCGCGCCGAGGTGTGCTCCTCCAGCGCGCGCTCCCGCCCCGCCCGCCCGATCCGCGCCAGCTCCTCCGGCCCCAGCGCCAGCGCCGCCAGCGCCTCCTCCGTGCCGCCCGCCGTCAGGATCTCCTCGCCCGGCCGGAAGAACTCGTCCAGCCCCTCCCACGTGTCGGTGAGGATGGGCACGCCGCACGCGGCCGCTTCAAAGAGGCGGCCAGAGGGGCAGTATCCCATCTCCGCCATCGCCCGCCGCGTGACGTTGAGCGTGAGGCGCGACGAGCAGTAGAACGCCGGGTGCTGCGCCGGCGGCAGGTGCTGCATGAAGTACAGGTTGGGCGTCCAGGGAAAGTCCTGCGGATACTGCGCGCCGCCGATCAGGAAGCGCCGCTCGGGAAGGCGGCGCGCGGGCTCCAGCAGGAGCGCCTCCACGCCGGCCTGGCGGTCGGCCGCGTACGTCCCCAGGTACGACAGGTCCGCGCGCAGGTCGGCCAGCGGCGCCGCGGGCTGGTGGACGTCCGGGTCCACGTGCCCGTACAGGGGCGCCACCCGCCGCGCGCCCAGCGTCGTCCGGAGCTGCTCCAGCGCCGCGCCTCCCGTGAAGGAGAGCACCAGGTCGAAGTCGCGCAGCCCCCGCTCGCCGATGTAGGCGACGGGGGCTCCGCTGCGCAGCGCGTCCAGCGTGACGGGGGTGTCCAGGTCGTAGAAGACGCGCGCGGGGGCCGGCGAGTCCAGCACCAGCTCGCTCGCGGCGATCCCATCCGGGCAGTACGAGGTGACCATCGCCACGTCCGCCTCGGCCGCGTGGCGGCGCGCGGCGGGGAGCACCTCGTCCCAAGCGCGGTACAGAACCAGCTCGCACCCGGGGATCTCCCGCAGGTCGCGGTTGTCGGCGTAGTAGGGAACGTCGCGCTCGAAGAAGACCACGGTGTGCCCCTGGGCCGCCAGCGCACGGCAGAGCCCCCGCCAGAGCGTCGCGTGGCCATTTCCCCACGACGAGCTGATGGTCAGGCCAAAGATCACCAGCTTCATCGATGAGGCTCTCTGGAACGGTGCGGGGAGTCCTTCAACTCACCTTCCGAAATGTGCAGATACCGGACCAGAAGCATCTTCAACGTAGCTCCTGCCTAGCGTTTGGCGTGTTTCTGTAACTTGAACGGCGGGGCTCACACAGAGGCACAGAGACACAGAGAGAGGGGCTATCGATTGTGTAGCGCGAGCCAGTGGAGCGTCTCGTCCATCGTGCGCTCCCAGTCTTCCTCGCACATCAGGTGCACGGCGCCGGGGAGCTCCACGTAGCGCGCTCGATGGGATTCGCCCAGCCGGCGATGCAGCTCGCGCGCGGGGCCGGGCGGCACGTTCTCGTCGTGCTCGGCGGTGATGGACAGGAGGGCGACGTGGTGGAAGGCATCGAGGTGACGGTGCGGGCTGTCGCCCTCCGGCCACTCCGGGGAGCCGAGGATGGCGACCGCGGCGCGCAGCGACGGCTCCGCGATTACCGATCGGTACAGGAGGTATCCGCCCATCGAGATCCCCACCGCCGCGATGCGCTCCGCGTCAGCCAGGCCTTCCGCCACGAGCGCGCGTACGATCGCGGGCACCTCGCGCGCCGTCTCGTCCACCAGCCCCAGCATGAATCGGATGGTCTCCTCGCGGGACACGTCGATGCGCGCGTCCAGGTCCGGCAGGCGGCGCTCGCCGTGGCCGGCCGCATCCACGCCCACGGCCAGGAAGCCTTCGCGTGCGATCCGCTCCAGCTCTTTGCGGTGCGTCTCCTTGTCCACGCCCAGCCCGTGGAACCAGAGAACCGCCGGCATCGGGCGGTCTCGGCACCGCGGCACCGCGAGGAGGAGAGGTGCGGCGCCCACCCGGCGAGTCTCCCACGCGATCCCGGTCTCCACGTCAGCCGGTCACCCGCCCCAGCGGGGCGTTGCGGTGGCCCCAGCGGGTGTTCGGGCCCACCACTTCCACTCCGGGGCCCACCCGCACCTGTTCCACGGAGATGAACCAGCGCGTCGCGGCGGGGGCGCGCGTCTCGTCGGCGAAGCGCACGTTCTGCAGCGACGCGCCGCGGATCAGGCTCTGGAAGTCCCCGTCCGGCAGCCCGCCGTGGCGGTGCGTGATGCGCGTGTTGCGCAGGATCTCGCGCGTGCCGGCCCCATCGATGTACACGCCCTTTGTGCGGTTGGCGATGAGCGTGCACCCGTCGAAGAGGATGTTGTCGCCGTCCACCTCCACCAGCGCGGTGGAGCGGTAGACTCCGTTCGCGTGCTCGCGGTCCTCGAAGTGGCAGCGGACGAACTGCACGGCGAGCGCCGGGTCGCGGCTTCCGAAGGGGTTGGGGATGGAGCCGTGAAAGCGGCAGTCGGTGAAGCGCAGCCCTGGCTTGCGCGGGAACACGGACCACGAGGTCGTCCCCCAGAACACGCACTGCTCGAAGGCGCTGTACCCGCCGTCCCCGGAGTCGGCGACCATCCCGGCGCCCGTGTTGTTGACGAGCTCGCAGCGGACGAAGCGCCCGCCGCGGCACACGGACCCTTCCGCCTCGATGTCCACCCCCGCGCCGGGCGCGCTGCTGAAGCGCCCGCGTCCCGTGTGGCTGAACCGGCAGTCCGTCGCCGTGAGGCCGATGCCGCCGATCCAGGAAAGGCCCTGCCGGGCGTTGTACTCGCTGCGCACGCGGGTGAGGGTCGTGGGGCTCGGGGCGCCGCGCTCGGTGAGGCCCGGGAAGCCGATCATCAGCCCGTCCAGCCCATGGTGATGGGTGTACACGTCCTCCACTACGAGCCTGCGGTTGGCGTGCGCCTCGATTCCCGTCGCCGCGCACTGCCACCCCTTGTCGCCCCACGGGCCGCCCAGCACGAGCCCCGCCGCGTTCCCGTCCAGCTCCAGCCCGCGGACCGTCACGTCCGCGTTGCCGCGCAGGTTGATCATCCCCCAGTACGCGTCCGCCCGGTAGCTGAGGTCGGTGAAGGGGAGCGTGGGCTGGTGCGGCCGCCCGGTCACGGGATCGAACGTGCCGAAGCGCAGCCCACGCGCCGCCCGCAGCGTGGCGCCCGCTCCCTCGATGAGCACCCGCTGCCGGCAGTTCTGGACCGCGAGAACGGGCTGCGCGCGGAACGCGTATCCAGCCCCCGCGCGCCCGGCGAAGTCCTGTGCGCCCACCACGTACACGCCGCGGGGGATGACGAGCGTGCCGCCGCCCGCGCGGTTCACCGCCTCCGCCGCCCGCTGGAAGGCGGCGGTGTCGTTCGTCACCCCGTCGCCCTTGGCTCCGAAGTCCCGCACG
>OY969570.1:0-2070000 GCA_963701155.1 uncultured Gemmatimonadales bacterium | reverse complement strand
TCTTCCCATCCCTCTTCGCCATCGCCGCTCCACTCGTCGTCCTCTTCGTCCTCGAAGCGCGCCAGGATGGCGTCGTCGAGGTCGAGCTCCTCACCGGTCGCCGGGTGAGCCATCGCGTTCGGCATTGCCAGAGTCTCCATGGTAGACGGGATACGGAAGATTGCGCGGAAAGTAAGGAACGCCCCCGGCCTGTCAAGGCTTGAATAACGCTTCCCGGCCCCATACGCAATTCCCGTGTCGCCGCTGGCCCGGAAAGAACGAAGCTCGCACAGAGACACAGAGGCACGGAGAACAAGTCGTCTCCGTGCCTCTGTGTCTCTGTGCGAGCTTCGTTTACGCGCTGGCGCGCGAGGCCTTCTTGCGGTCGCTGGCGTTCAGCAGCCGCTTGCGGAGGCGGATGGACTTGGGGGTCACCTCGATCAGCTCATCGTCGGCGATGTAGCCCATCGCGTCTTCGAGCGACATCACCTTGGGCGGCTCCAGCAGGACGTTGTCGTCCGAGCCGGAGGCGCGCATGTTGGTGAGCTTCTTCCCCTTGCACACGTTCACCTCCATGTCGCCCTGGCGGGAGTTCTCGCCCACGACCATCCCCTCGTACACCGGCACGCCGGGGGCGATGAAGAAGGTGGAGCGCTCCTGCAGGTTGCCCAGCGCGAACGCCACGCTCTCGCCGTCCAGCATGCTCACCAGCACGCCGCGGTTGCGGTTGCTGAGCGTTCCCACGTACGGGCCGTACTCCAGGAAGCGGTGGTGGAGCTGCCCCTCGCCGCGCGTGTCGGTGAGGAACTCCGAGCGGTAGCCGAAGAGGCCGCGCGCCGGCACGCGGTACACCAGGCGCACCAGCCCGCCGCCCGGGTTCTTCATCTCCAGCATCTCGGCGCGGCGCTGGCCGAACTTCTCGATCACCGGCCCCATCAGGTTCTCGGGCACGTCCACGGTGACCTCCTCGTACGGCTCCATCAGCTCGCCGCCCGGGCCCTTTTTGAGGATCACGCGCGGGCGCGACACGGCGAACTCGTACCCTTCGCGGCGCATCGTCTCCATCAGGATCCCCAGGTGGAGCTCGCCGCGGCCAGACACGGTCATCGTGTCAGGAGAGTCGGTGTCTTCCACGCGGAGCGCCACGTTGCTCTCCAGCTCGCGCATCAGGCGGTCGCGGATCTGGCGCGAGGTGACGTACTTCCCTTCCCGCCCGGCGAAGGGCGAAGAGTTCACCATCAGGTCCACGGACACGGTGGGCTCTTCCACGGCGATGCCCAGTAGCGCCTCGGGGTGATCCGGGTCGCAGATGGTGGAGCCGATGTCCACGTTGGGCAGCCCCGCCACCGCGACCACGTCGCCGGCGGATGCGCTCTCCGCCTCGCGGCGCTCCAGGCCCTCGAAGCTGAACAGCTTGCTGATGCGGGCCCGCGCCATGCCCGGCGCGTCGCCCTCGTGGCCGTGCTCCAGCAGGATCACCGGCTCGCCCACGCGTGCCACGCCGCGCTCGATGCGCCCGATGGCGAGGCGCCCCAGGTACGGCGAGTAGTCGATGGTGGACACCAGCATCTGGAACGGCCCCTCGGCGTTGCCCGTGGGCGCCGGGATCGTCTTGACGATGGTGTCGAAGAGCGGCGTGAGGTCCTTGCGCTCGTCGTCCGACTGGTACATCGCCACACCCTCGCGGCCCACGGCGTAGAGGAAGGGGCAGTCGAGCTGGTGCGCCTCCGCCTCCAGCTCCATGAACAGCTCGAGCACCTCGTCGTGCACGCGGTGCGGGTCGGCGTCGCCGCGGTCGATCTTGTTGATGATCACCACGGGCTGCAGCCCCAGCTCCAGCGCCTTGCGGGTGACGAAGCGCGTCTGGGGCATGGGCCCCTCGGCCGCGTCCACCAGCAGCACCACGCCGTCCACCATGCGGAGGATGCGCTCCACTTCGCCGCCGAAGTCGGAGTGGCCCGGGGTGTCTACGATGTTGATCTTGGTGTCGGCCCAGCGGACCGACAGGTTCTTGGCCAGGATGGTGATGCCCCGCTCGCGCTCCAGCGGGTTGCTGTCCATCACCCGCTCCGCCACCTGCTGGTTCTCGCGGAAGGTCCCCGCCTGGCGCAGCATGTGATCGACCAGGGTGGTCTTCCCGTGGTCGACGTGTGCGATGATCGCGATGTTGCGGATCGGCATATAGCTCTCGGTTTGCCCGGAAGTCGCTTTTACCAAACGAAGGCGGGCGCCTCGATCGGAGGTGCCCGCCCTCGGGATGCAGCCGTGTAATCTAGCGGAGTTTGGTGGTTCTGGGAAGAGGGCTCACACAGAGGCACAGAGACACGGAAGAAGAAATTGACAGCACCCTGTCATCCGGCTATTCTGGGGTGAGGGTGACAGCATACTGACAAAAGGGGGCGTCATGGAACAGCGGACGGTGCATCTCTTCGTGCTGGACACGATGGCGGACTGGGAGCCGGCGTACGCGGTGGCGGGGATCAACCAGCCGGAGTACCAGGTGCAGCCCGGGCGGTACACGGTGCGCACCGTGGGCGCCACGCGGCAGCCCGTGCGCACCATCGGTGGCATGACGATCGTGCCGGACCTGGCGCTGGCCGAGGTGGCGCCGGAGGAGAGCGCGATGCTGATCCTGCCCGGCGGGACGGCGTGGGACGAGGGGCAGCACGCCGCGGCGGCGGAGAAGGCGCGCGGCTTCCTGGCGGCGGGGGTGCCGGTGGCCGCCATCTGCGGGGCGACGGCGGGGCTGGCGCGGGCGGGGGTGCTGGACGCGCGGCCGCACACCAGCAACGCCCCGGAGTACCTGGACGCGTGCGGGTACGCGGGGCAGGCGCACTACGCGGGCGGCCCGGCCGTGCGCGACGGCGACCTGATCACCGCCAGCGGGATCGCGCCGCTGGAGTTCGCCAGGCTCATCTTCGAGCGGCTGGAGCTGTACGCGCCGCCCGTGCTGGACGCGTGGTACGCGCTCTACGCGAAGGGCGATCCGTCCGGGTTCCACGCGCTGCAGGCGGTTGCGGAGTGAGCGAGGCGGCGCCGCGCCCCGTCCGCTCGGCGGCCGGGGACGCGCTGACGGAGCTGCTGCTGCGCGTCTTTCGCCTGAACGGCCTCTTTCTCTCCGAGGCGGAGGAGATCGCGCGGCCCACCGGGCTGACGCCGGCCCGGTGGCAGGTGCTGGGCGCCGTGCTCCAGCAGCCGCGCACCGTCTCGGGCATCGCGCGGGTGATGGGGCTCACGCGGCAGAGCGTTCAGCGGCTGGCGGACGCGCTGGCGGAGGCGGGGATCACCGAGTACGTGGAGAACCCCGCGCACCGCCGCGCCAGGCTGGTGCGCCCCACCGCCGCCGGATGGGCCGCCATCGACGTCATCCGGCCGCGCCAGTACGCCTGGACCCACCGCGTGACCGCCGACATCGGCGCGGAGGAGCTGCGCGCGGCGGTCGCGACCATGCAGCGGGTGATCGATCGCATCGACGAGATGGAACAGGAGGGCTAGGGTGCCGCGGCCGACGCGAGGGGATGAATCCCCCCGCTGGAACCACGGGAAGCCCGCTGAAGCAGGCTCGCAGCGAGCCTGCTTCAGCGGGCTTCCCGTAGTTCCAGCCCGGCGTTTCAACGCCGGGCGAGCCCGTTACCCCTTGAGGCTGTGGTAGGCGATCATCTTGTAGACCAGCTTGGCGACCACGAAGTCCGGCGCCGCGTTGCCGCCGATGGGCGCGAGCTCCACCACGTCCGCGCCCACCACGTTCTTCTCCTGAAGACGCGGCGGAGGAGCTTCATGGTGGGGTACCAGGGCATGCCGCCGGGCTCGGGCGTGCCGGTGGCGGGCATCAGCGACGGGTCGAAGTAGTCCACGTCGAAGGTGATGTAGACGTCGTCGCCCAGCGCCTTCATCGCGCGGTCGATCCACTCCTCGTTGTCCCACATCTCCTCGGCGAAGATGGTGGTGATGGCGGCTGCGCGCTCGCGCATCAGCGCCCGCTCGTCCGAGGTGATGGCGCGGATGCCGACCTGCACCAGGTCGGCGTCGTCGATGCAGCGGGCCATCACCGCGGCGTGCGAGTAGGGCGAGCCCTCGTACTCCATGCGCAGGTCGCCGTGCGCGTCGAACTGTAGGACGGAGAGGCGGCGGCCCTGGAGGCGCGCGGCGTTGGCCAGCACCGGCGCGCTGGAGATGGAGTGCTCGCCCCCCAGCCCGATCACCAGCCGCTCGCCCGCGGCCTCGAGGATGGTGTCGTACGCCTCGCGCAGCTCGCGCACCGCGGTCTCCGGCCCCGCGGAGCTGAGGTGGAGCGCCGGCAGGGTGAAGACGCCGACCGCCGGGCCCGGCTCGGAGTCCAGCTCCTGGTCGTACAGCTCGATGAATCGCGACGCCTCGATGATGGCGGCGGGCCCCAGCTTGGTGCCGCCCTGGTACGACACGGTGGACTCGTACGGGATCGGGAGGATGACCACGCCCGCGTTCTCCCACTCGGCGGCGTCGCCCTCCAGCCCCAGGAAGTTGTGCGGGAGCTCCCAGCTCAGGTCCTTCAGTGCGTCTGGAACCATGCTTTCTCTGTGCCTCTGTGTCTCTGTGTGAGCCCCGCGGTTTCTACACGTCCCACGCCGGGCAGGTGAGCCCGTTGTACGACAGCGTCACCCCCTGCTGCTGGCATTCCGCGCACAGGCCGTAGATCTCCAGGCGGTGGCGCGTGGGGGAGAAGCCGTGCTCGCGCGAGACGGAGTCCTGGATGCGCTGCAGCTCAGGGCTGCGGAACTCGGTGACCTTGCGGCAGTGGGTGCAGACCAGGTGCTCGTGCACCGGCTGCGCGCCGAACAGGTGCTCGTAGCGCTTGAAGCCGTCGCCGAAGTCGTGGTCCTCCACCAGGCCGCTGCGCACCAGGATCTCCATGGTGCGGTAGATGGTGGCCTTGCCGATGCGCTCGCCGCGCCCCTTGAGGCGCGCCTCGATCTCCTCGACCGAGAGGTGCTCGGTGGTGCTGAACACCACGTCCGCCACCACCTCGCGCTGCTGCGTCACCGGCAGCCCCTGCTGCTTCAGATAGCGCCGGAAGAGGTGCAGGTAGGGCGACGCGGGCTGGGACTCGATGATCGCGACGGACATGCTGGGCTCCTTGCACAAAGACTCGCCGCGGGACGCCGGCGCAGCCCAACGATAATCATTCTTGATAGCGGAGGTCAAGCTTGCCCGGCCAGCTCCGCCACCATCCGCGCCCAGCGCGCCGGGTCGCCGCCCACGCCGCGCACCTCGGGCGTCTCCATCCCGCCGCCCAGCCGCCTCACCACCCCGTCCACGATGCGGTCCAGCCGGTCCGCGGGGACGGAGCCTTCCTCCACGCGCGAGTCCACCCGCCGCGTCTTGCCGCCCTTGAGCGACTCGGCCTCGTAGCGCAGCGTGTGGAGGGTGCGGCGCGGGCCGCGCGCGTCCGCCTCGGCGAAGAGGGCCAGCACGGCCAGCCCGCTCTCCTTTGCTCCAACGGTGCGCGGCGGGAAGATCCACACCTGGTCCACGTCCCCGGCCGGCACAGCCGCGGCGGCGAGGGCGGCGGCGAGGTGCGGGTTGGGGGTCAGCCGACCTCGGCGGGCTGGCGGGAGGCGGCCTCGATCTCCACGTAGAGCCGCAGCACGTGGAGGAAGTCCTGCGCGTTGGTGATGACGCCGAACGCCTGGTGGGTGCCGCGGTCCTTGAGCTTGGAGACCACGAACTCCGACGAGTCCACGCAGATGGTGGTCAGGGGCCGCATCTCCCCCGTCTCTTCCGATCCAGACGTACGAGGGGAGCATGTTGCCCGTGGCGATGGAGTGGAGCGCGGTGGCGATCATGATCACGCCCGTGGCAGCGCCGCGTGTGCTCCTTCATCATCTCCTGCGCCACCGACCGCGTCGGTGATGGTGTCCGGCAGCGGCCCGTCGTCGCGGATGGAGCCGGCGAGCACGAAGGGGACGTCGTGCGTCACCGCGGCGTGCATGATGCCGTCCTTGATGATCCCCTGCTCCACCGCCGCGCGGATGGAGCCCGCCGCCCGCACGCGGTTGATGGCGCGCATGTGGAAGGCGTGGCCGCCCTCCATGGGCACGCCGCGCGCTGTTCATCCCCAGCGTGGTGCCCAGCGTGGCGCTCTCGATGTCGTGAACGGCCACCGCGTTGCCGCCGAACAGCACGCCCACGAAGCCGTCGCGGATGAACCAGGCCAGCGTGTCGCGGCCGCGCGAGTGGAGCACGGCGGGGCCCACCACCCAGATGAAGTGCCCGCCGCGCTCGCGCTCGTCCACCAGGATGCGCGCCATCTCGCCGTAGTCCGTCGGCTTCTCGCGGCTGACACCTCGGACGACATGAACTTGAACTCGCCCTCCGGCCCCACGTCGCCCTCGGTCGCCCATCAGCCCGCGTGGCGTGGACGAAGATCCCCTCGCTGCCCGTCCTCGGCGAAGCCCATGGCCACGGGCTGCGCCGCCGCGCACGTAGCGCGCCTCCAGCACGCGCGGCACGCCGTCGGCGTCCAGCACCAGCGCGCTGTCCATGCGCGGGTCGCGCGGCAGCTTCCACTCGCCGCCCAGCCCGACGTACGTGGGGAGGTTGGTGGTGGAGAAGAAGCCCTCGGGGAGCACGCCGTCCGCCGGCGCGGCCTGGAAGCGGGCGTCGGGGGCGTACTGGAAGCGGGGTGCGAAAAGTCGGGAGCGCGGTACATGGGGCCTGTGGGACGGTTCGGGAGGGGCCGCGCGGGACGGGTGCGGGGCGCGCGGAGCCAGGCCGCGGAAAGTAGCCGGGGACGCCCCCGGCGCGGACAAGCCGGGCGGGGGCGCTCTTTCGCGAGGGGGCGCGAGGGTCCAAATTGCGTGCCCCGCAACCACAAGCACACACAACGCACTGATATCGGGAGGCCGCCCTGCCCAAGAACTGGACCATCGACGACTCCCGCGAGCTGTACAACGTCGAAGGCTGGGGAATCGGCTACTTCGACATCAACGACAAGGGCCACGTCGACCGTGAGCCCCACGCGCGAAGCCACGCGCCGGCGCTGGACCTTTTCGAGATGGCCATGGACATGGAGGCGCAGGGAGTGGGGCTGCCCCTGCTGCTGCGCTTCTCGCGACATCCTGCGCACCCGCATCGAGACGCTGGGCGACCGCTTCGCCACGGCCATCCAGGAGTTCGGCTACGAGGGCGAGCTACACCACGGTGTACCCCATCAAGGTCAACCAGCAGCGCCACGTGGTGGAGGAGATCGTGGAGTACGGCGAGCTGCACGGGGTGGGGCTGGAGGTGGGGAGCAAGCCGGAGCTGCAGGCCGTGCTGGCCCTCACCGAGCGCACGGACCACCTGATCGTGTGCAACGGCTACAAGGACGAGGAGTTCATGCGGCTGGCCCTGATGGGCCAGAAGCTGGGCCACAAGGTGCTCATCGTCATCGAGAAGCTGAGCGAGGTGGAGATGCTGCTGCGCGTGGCGGACGAGATGGGCGTGGAGCCCACGCCGGGCGTGCGCATCAAGCTCACCGCCACCGGCGCCGGCCGCTGGAGCGAGACGGCGGGCGAGAAGAGCAAGTTCGGGCTGAACTCGTCGCAGCTGGTGCAGCGTGCTGGACATGCTGGAGGCCGCCGGGCAGCTGGACGCGCTCAAGCTGATCCACTTCCACCTGGGCTCGCAGATCCCCGACATCCGCAACATCAAGCTGGCGATGACGGAGGTGGCGCGCTACTACGTGGAGCTGCGCCAGCTGGGCGTGGGCGTGGAGTACGTGGACGTGGGCGGCGGGCTGGGGGTGGACTACGACGGGTCGCGCTCCACCTGCGTCCGCCAGCGTCAACTACTCCATGCAGGAGTACGCCAACGACATCATCTACGCGCTGGCCGAGGCGTGCCGCGAGAACGAGGTGCCCATGCCGCACGTGATCAGCGAGAGCGGCCGGGCGCTTACCGCGCACCACGCGCTGCTGCTGATCAACGTCGTCGACCTGGAGACGCAGAGCCCGGAGAGCCCGGACCCGGTGGGCGAGGACGACCACGCGCTGGTGCAGGAGCTGGCGGGCGTGTACAGCGAGCTGGACGCGCAACGCGTCACGAGGTGTACCACGACGCCTCGTTCGCTCAAGGAGCAGCTGCGGGTGCACTTCAACTCCGGCACCCTCGCCTGCGCGAGCGCGCCAACGGCGAGCGCTACTGGCTGGCCATCATGAACCGCGTGGCGCAGCTGGCGCGCCAAGGACCCGGAGGAGTACGAGGACATCCTCCCCGAGCTGGAGGCCATCCTCATCGACCGCTACTTCTGCAACTTCTCGCTCTTCCAGTCGCTGCCGGACAGCTGGGCCATCGACCAGCTGTTCCCCATCATGCCCGTGCACCGGCTGGACGAGGAGCCCACGCGGCGCGGCACGCTGCAGGACGTGACCTGCGACTAGCGACGGCAAGATCGACCACTTCGTGGGATGGCGCAAGGCCAAGCCGCGCCTGGAGCTGCACGCGTTCCGCCACGGCGAGCCGTACGTGCTGGGGATCTTTCTGACGGGCGCGTACCAGGAGATCCTGGGCGACCTGCACAACCTGTTCGGCGACACCAACGCGGTGCACATCCAGCTCACCGGAGGGCGGCTACGAGATCGGCGACCTGGTGCACGGCGACACCGTCACCGAGGTGCTGAACTACGTGCAGTTCAACACGCAGGACCTGATCTCCACCTTCCGCAGCAAGGTGGCCAACGCGGCAGCGCATCCCCCGCGCGCAGGCCAACGCCTTCATCGCGGACTACGTCGAGGGGCTGGCGGGGTACACGTACCTCGAATCCGAGCCCGAGTAAAAAAAGGGCTCACACAGAGACACGGAGGCACAGAGAAAGAACATCTTCTCTGTGCCTCCGTGTCTCTGTGTGAGCCTTCTTTTTAGCGGTACGGGTTGGCCTTGGCGTAGTTGTAGGCCGTGTACGCGGCGATCAGGTGGGCGATCCAGCCGAGCAGGCCGCCGGTGCCCAGCCACATCCCCGGCGTTACGATCAGCCAGAAGAGGCCGCGCAGCAACTTGCCGTTGTAGATCTGGCCGAGCCCGGGGATGAAGAAGCTCAGCAGCGCCGCAAAGCCAGGATCTCTCACTGTTGCCTCCGTTTTGAGTCGGTTCAGGGACAGCGACTCCTACGGGACCCTGGTCAAGGAAGTTTCGCGGGTCTCGCGCGCGGCGGCGAGAACGGGCGGGGCGACCTCGTCAATCCCGCCGGGGATCAGGGCTCCGGCGGCCTTGACGTGCCCGCCCCCGCCGAAGCGGCGGGCCAGCCGGTTGACGTCCGCGGCGCCGTTGGAGCGGAAGGAGACCTTGGTGGCCCCCTCGTCCGTCTCGCGGAAGAGCATGGCGACCTCGGTGCCCTCGATGGAGCGCACGTGCTCGATGAGGCCGTCGAAGTCCTCGCCCGTGGCGCCCAGGCGCGTGGCCGTGTCCACGCTCACCGTCATCCAGGCGATGCGCGACTCCGGCTCGGTGCGCAGCGTGGCGAGCGCCTCGCGCAGCAGCTCCAGGCGGCGCAGCGGGGCCGTGGCGAAGAGGCGGCGGTACACCACCTCCGGGTCGATGCCGCGCGCCAGCAGCTCGGCGGCGACGGCGTGGATGCGCGGGGTGGTGTTGGAGTAGCGGAACGAGCCCGTGTCGCTGACGATGGCCACGTACGCGCCCAGCGCGGAGGCGCGGGGCACGGCGTCGCCGGCCAGGGTGATCATGTCGTACACCATCTCGCCCGTGGCGCCGGCGGAGGGGTCCTGCACGGCGGTGTCGCCCACCACCTCGCTCCCGGCGGGGTGGTGGTCCACCACCAGGGTGCGGTCGCGGGGGAGGCGGTCGGCGAGGACGCCCACGCGCGCGGGCTCGCTGGTGTCCAGCACCACGAACAGGTCGGCTTCGGCCAGGGCGGCCTCGGCCTCGGGCGTCCCCAGGTCCGCCACCACGTCCTGCCGGTGGAGGACGAAGCGGAACAGGTCCGGGAAGGGCGTGGGGTTGACGATGGCCACGTCGATGCCGCGCGCCTCCAGCCACGCGGCCACGGCGGCCTGCGACCCGCTCCCGTCGCCGTCCGCCCCCACGTGCGTCACCAGCACCACGCGCCGGGCGGCCAGAAGTCGCTGCAGCACCCGCCGCAGGGGGAAGGCGCGCGATTCGGGAACGGCGAGGAGATCGTGGGTCGGCATCTGGAGCGGCGGCAGGGCGTGCGCGGGGGCGGATCGCCCCGTAACCAGCAGGATGGTACGCGCCCGCGCGCGCCGCCGCAACGGGTGAGCGGCGCCGCGCGGGGCAAAAGAGCGAACGAACGCTTGAACCTGTGCGGTGTGCGCGTTACATTGCCGCTTTCACCGGAACCACGCGCCACTTCGGGGCGAATGTGCCCCACCCCGAACGCAGGCGGCACGGCGCCGCGCGCAGAGCGGGCGTGCACCCCGCCGCCGGCAGCGCAGCGCACGCCGCACCCACCCCGTTCCCGCCCTTCCGCCCCGTGACGGGGCACCCGGCAACACACAGCTCCTTTCGCGGCCCCGGCCGGGGCCGCTGCGTACGCGCCTCACGGCCGGGCGCGCTTACAACCCACCCCACGGCGGACGCGGGTCCGCCCAGACCGGAGCAGCCATGAACTATTTCGCCCGCAAAAACATCGACCAACTGCAGGCGGACGCAACCGCGGAGGGCGAGCACGCGCTGAAACGCGAGCTGGGGCCGCTGAACCTGATCTCGCTCGGGATCGGGGCCATCATCGGCACCGGCATCTTCGTGCTCACGGGCACCGCGGCGGCGCAGCACGCGGGGCCCGCCATCGTGCTGGCGTTCGTCTTCGCGGGGATCGCGTGTGTGTTCGCGGGGCTCTGCTACGCCGAGTTCGCGGCGATGATCCCGATCGCCGGCTCGGCGTACACGTATGGCTACGCCACGCTGGGCGAGCTGATCGCGTGGATCATCGGGTGGGACCTGATCCTGGAGTACCTGTTCGGCGCGGCCACGGTGGCCGCGGGGTGGTCTGGCTACGTCAACTCCTTCCTGCGTGACCTGGGGATCGTGCTTCCCCCCAGCCTCACCAGCCCTCCCGGGCAGCTCGTGCAGGCGCCGGGGTCGGAGACGTGGGTGAGGAAGACGGCCGCGCTGGCCGAGTCGCTCTCCAAGCAGGGCGTGGACATCAACACCCTTCCGCAGGCCAGCGGCGGCTTCAACGCCATCGCCGCGCTGGGCATCTTCGCGGTCACGGTGCTGCTGGTGGTGGGGATCAAGGAGTCCGCCCGCTTCAACAACGCGGCGGTGGCCATCAAGCTGGGCGTGGTGGCGGCGTTCATCCTGGCCGGCGGCTACTACGTGCTCACACACTGGGGCCAGTCGGTGGACCACTGGACCCCGTTCATCCCCGCGAGCACGGGCCCGGGCACGTTCGGCTTCAACGGCATCATCGCGGCCGGCGGCGTCATCTTCTTCGCCTACATCGGCTTCGACGCGGTGTCCACGACGGCGCAGGAAGCAAAGAACCCGCAGCGCGACATGCCCATCGGCATCCTGGGCTCGCTGGTCATCTGCACCGTGCTGTACATCCTGGTGTCGGGGATCATGACGGGGATCGTGGAGTACCCGCGCCTCAACGTGGGTGAGCCGATCGCCGTGGCCATCGACGCGACCGGGTACACCTGGCTGGCGCCGTGGATCAAGATCGGCGCGATCGCCGGCCTTTCGTCCGTGATGCTGGTGATGCTCATGAGCCAGCCGCGCATCTTCTACACGATGTCGCGCGACGGCCTCCTTCCGCCGCTGTTCAGCCGCCTTCACCCGCGCTTCCGCACGCCCCACATCAGCAGCATCATGGTGGGCACGGTGTGCGCCCTGCTGGCCGGCTTCTTTGACGTGTCGGAGCTGGGCCACCTGGTGTCCATCGGCACCCTGCTGGCCTTCTGCATCGTGTGCGGCGGCGTGTGGTACCTGCGGGTGAAGGAGCCCAACCGCCCGCGCCCGTTCCGCACCCCGTTCGTGCCGCTCTTCCCGATCCTGGGCATCGCGTCGTGCCTGTACCTGATGACCGGCCTTCCCAGCGAGGCGTGGACGCGCCTCTTCATCTGGCTGGCGATCGGCATCGCGATCTACTTCCTGTACGGCCGCAAGCACAGCGTGGTGCAGCGTACGGGCGACGAGGCGCACGGCGGCCTGCAGGAGCCCCCGCGCCCGACGTACACGGATGACAAGGACGGACGGTAAGAACGAGAAGTCCTGAGTCCTGGGTCCTGAGTCCTGAGTCCTGAACTGCAGTTACCAGGCACTGGGCACTTACGACCCAGGACCCAGGACCCAGGACTCAGGACTTCCGGCGGGATACAAGAAGGTTTGCGGAAGTGTACAATTCGGGCCGGGTGCGAATTTTCGCACCCGGCCCGCTTGCGTTTCTGGCCCGTTTCAGCCATCCTATCGCGCGCGCAGACGGCGCCCGCGCTTTGTGCCCCCCTCCCCCGCCCCGCGGCCGGTCGGGTGCGCGGGCGGGCGCGTCCTTTTTTTACGCAGCCTTCACACCGTTCACATGCAATCGATCGCCTACGCTGTCCCCATTCTCGGGGTGCTGGCCCTGCTCTACACCTTTGTCATGTCTGGCTGGGTGACGCGGCAGGACGCCGGCAACGAGCGCATGAAGACCATCGCCGGCTACATCGCGGATGGCGCGCTCGCCTTCCTCAAGGCGGAGTACCGCGTGCTCGCGATGTTCGCGGTCCTCGCGTCGCTCTTCCTGGGCTACCTGAGCTACAACGACGAGCGGTCGCACCCGCTGATCATCGTGGCCTTCCTGATCGGCGCCGTGTTCTCCGCGCTGGCCGGGTTTATCGGGATGCGCATCGCCACCAAGGCGAACGTGAGGACGGCCAGCGCCGCCCGCACCTCCCTCTCCCGCGCGCTGGCGGTGTCGTTCGCCGGCGGCTCGGTGATGGGGATGGGCGTGGCCGGCCTTGCGGTGCTGGGGCTGGGCGGCCTCTTCATCGTGTTCTACGGCCTGTTCGTGGACGGCGCGTCGCCCAACGGGCCCGAGATGGAGCGCGCGCTGGAGGTGCTCACGGGCTTCTCGCTGGGCGCCGAGAGCATCGCGCTCTTTGCCCGCGTGGGCGGCGGCATCTACACCAAGGCGGCCGACGTGGGCGCCGACCTGGTGGGCAAGGTGGAAGCGGGGATCCCCGAGGACGACCCGCGCAACCCGGCCACCATCGCGGACAACGTGGGCGACAACGTGGGCGACGTGGCCGGCATGGGCGCGGACCTGTTCGGCTCGTACGTGGCCACCATCCTCGCCACCATGGTGCTGGGCCGCGAGGTGGTGGCGCGCGGCGACAACTTCGGCGGGATGAGCCCCATCCTGCTCCCGATGGTGATCGCGGGGCTGGGGATCGTCTTCTCGCTCGCCGGCATCCTGCTGGTGCGCGTGAAGGAGGGCGGCGACGTGCAGGCCGCGCTCAACCGCGGCAACTACTTCTCCATCCTGCTCACGGCGGTCGGCTCGTACTTCCTGATCAACTGGATGCTGCCGGACTCGATGCAGCTTCAGCGCCTGGGCTCGCAGGAGTTCGGGGCGATGGGCGTGTTCGGCGCCGTGGCGGTGGGCCTCACGGTGGGCGCGCTGATGAGCGCCATCACCGAGTACTACACGGCGATGGGCAAGCGCCCGGTGACCTCCATCGTGCAGCAGTCGTCCACCGGCCACGCCACCAACGTGATCGGCGGCCTGGCGGTGGGGATGGAGTCCACCATGCTCCCCATCCTTGTGCTGGCGGCCGGCATCATCGGCTCGTACGAGTTCGCGGGCCTGTACGGCGTGGCCATCGCCGCCGCCGGGATGATGGCGACCACGGCGATGCAGCTCGCCATCGACGCCTTCGGCCCCATCGCGGACAACGCGGGCGGCATCGCGGAGATGAGCGAGCTCCCCGCCGAGGTGCGGCAGCGCACCGACATCCTGGACGCGGTGGGCAACACCACGGCCGCCACGGGCAAGGGCTTCGCCATCGCCTCCGCGGCGCTCACCTCGCTCGCGCTGTTCGCGGCCTTCATGGGGATCTCGGGGATCGACGTCATCGACATCTCCAACGCCCGCGTGCTGGGCGGGCTGTTCGTGGGCGCGATGATCCCCTTCATCTTCTCGTCGCTGGCCATCGCCGCCGTGGGCCGCGCCGCCATGGCGATGGTGCAGGAGGTTCGCCGCCAGTTCCGCGAGATCCCGGGGATCCTGGAAGGCACCGGGATGCCGGAGTACGGCCGCTGCGTGGCCATCTCCACCCAGGCCGCCATCCGCGAGATGATGCTTCCGGGCGCCATCGCGCTGATCGTGCCGGTGATCGTGGGCTTCACCATGGGGCCCGAGGTGCTGGGCGGGCTGCTGGCCGGCGTGACCGTGTCCGGCGTGCTGATGGCGATGTTCCAGTCCAACGCCGGCGGCGCCTGGGACAACGCCAAGAAGTCGTTCGAGAAGGGCGCCATGATCGACGGCGTGCTCACCTACAAGGGCTCGGACGCGCACAAGGCGGCCGTGACCGGCGACACCGTGGGCGACCCGTTCAAGGACACCTCCGGCCCGTCGATGAACATCCTGATCAAGCTGATGTCCATCGTCTCGCTGGTGATCGCCCCGCACATCGCGGTGGTGACCCCCAACGAATCCCCGGTGCGCGAGCCCGAGGCCCGCACCGCCCCGGTGGAAGCCCCGGTGGTGGCGCAGGCGCCGGTGGTGATCCCCGCGCGGTAGACGCCGATCCGACACGCAGAAAAGCCCGGCCGGGGATGTCACCCGGCCGGGCTTTTTTTGGCCCTCACCCGGCAGCTTACAGCTGCCACCCTCTCCCAGTAACTGCCCTGGGAGAGGGGACTACTTCGGGGGGGGTACTGCTGAGGACCGGGGTACGCTGCCGCCTGAACCGCGGACTCACACAGAGGCACAGAGGCACGGAGAAGAAGTCTTTCTCCGTGCCTCTGTGCCTCTGTGTGAGCCTAGTTGCCGCGGATGGTGGCGCCGCCCAGGATGAGGCCGCGCACCGGGAGGCCGTCGGGGAGCATGCGCTCGATGGTGGCGACGCGCACGGGCTGGGCGCGCACGTCCACGCCGCTGAAGACGATGGTGTCGCCCACCGTGATGCCGAAGTTCCCTTCGATGCGGGTGCCAGGCGCCGTGAAGCGGCCCTCGCGGATGTCGAAGAGGATGCCCTCCGGGCGCGTCTCCAGGAAGAGCGACAGCTTGCCCCGCGCGTCCGACGGAAAGCGCGGGTACATCCACTGCAGGTCACGGAAGCTCACCGTGTCGCCGCGGATGGCGACGTCGTAGTAGGGGAGCTCGTTCTGCGGGATGGCGCGGCCGCAGTCCCTGGTGTCGTTGCGCAGGCACACCACGCCCGAGGTGGCCATGCGCGTGCCCGGGAGGCGCACCAGCGGCGCGTCGAACTCCACGCGGTCGGGGAGGATGGCCACGATGCCCTGCATGTGGCGCACATCCGCCATGCGGCGGAAGAACTGCACGCGGCCCCGCAGCGTGTCGATGTTGACCCGCGACCCGGACTCGGCTCCCGGCGCGAAGCGGATCTGCCGCATGCGGCCGTTCATCGACGCCATGTTGATGGTGCGCACGTACCCTCCGCGCACCTGCTTCACCATCACGGGCGAGGTGTCGCGCAGCGCCAGCCGCACCTCTTCGCGCTGCGCCCGCGCGGAGGTGGTGGAGTCCGGCGCCCACGGGATCTCCACCTTCACCGCGCCGCCCACCACCCACAGGCTGTCCACGAAGGTCACGCGCTGCGTGCGCGGCGGCCGCGGGCCCGTGGTGGTGTCGCGAAAGATCTCCTGGTAGTTCCACAGCGAGTCGCCCGGCAGGCGGCGCACGTAGATGTCCGGCCGGTACAGCACCAGGCGCGTGATGCGGATGCGGGGCGAGAGCAGCGTGCGGACGTCGTAGTCCACGTCCGCGCTGTCCGCCAGCACGAAGGGGGTCCCATCCTTCTGGCGGAGGGCCACTTTGTAGAGGCGGGCGCCCTCGAACAGGTTGCCGCTGATGCGCTCCACGTCCAGTTGCCCGCCGCTCATGCTCTTGCCGATGGCGCTGAGCGTGTATTGCAGCACCCGCTCGTGGCCGGCGCGCGTGCGCGCCACCAGGTTGAGGATGAGCATGGCCAGGGCGATGCCCAGCAGGAGGCCGCCCACGCCCCAGGTGGCGTTGCGGAGCGCGCGGGAGCGGCGGGCCATCAGGGGTGGTCCTCGCGGAAGATGGCCTCCGCCTCGGCCTGGCCCTGCGCGTCGAGCGCGGGGCGGCCGCGGCGGAAGAACATGTGCCGGCTGGTGGGCACGAAGTCCTTTACGTCGTCGAAGTACATGTAGTGGGTCACGCGGATGGTGCGCTCGTCCACGCGCAGCACGTTCAGCGAGTTCTTCTCCCGCTCCCGCGCCCTACCCCTGCGAGACGTGGAAGTGCCGCTCTGCACGATCACGATGCCGTGCTCGCGGTCCGCGCCGGAGTACACGTCCAGCGAGTTGCCCACGTACGCCCGGTGCAGGTGGCCGCCCATGATCATGTCCACCTTGAACGAGGTGAAGGCGTCCAGCGCGCGCTTGGCCTTGGGCATCACCTCCACGCGGTCCCAGTCCGGCGGCGGCGCGAAGTGGTGGTGCGCCACCACGATACGCGCGTCCTCGTCCGGCGTGCCCTCGAACGCCTCGCGCGCGAAGTCGATCTGCCAGCGGTGGATGCGGCCGTTGACCGTGGCCCGCAGCGGCGCCGTGGAGTTGAGCGCCACGATGGTGGCCCCCGGGATGCGCGTGACCGTGTCCAGCTCCGGGAGGATGTGCTCGCGGTAGTGCCGGTACGGATCGAGGACGCGCTCCAGCGGGCGGTCGAGCGGGATGTCGTGGTTGCCGGGCGTCACCACCGTGGGGACGGCCGGGAGGCGGTCCAGGAAGGCCCGCGCCGCCGCGAACTGCTCCGCCCGCGCGCGCTGCGTGAAGTCGCCGGAGGCCACGATGGCGTGCGGCGCCAGTTGGTGCGCGAAACGCTGTAGCGACTCGCCGACGTGCTCGTAGTACGGCGGGCCGAAGTGGAGGTCGGAGATGTGGAGGAGCGTGATCAAGCCGGCGCCAGGTCAGGGTCGAGTCTCAGGTCTTCCGCGGGAGGATGCGACTCGCGTACCAGCACGGAACGGCGGGCTCACACGGAGGCACAGAGGCACGGAGGAGTGCCCTTCAGCGCTTGCGCAGGCCGGGGAACGGGAGGTCGGCGCGGGCGTTGAGGTCCAGGCCGGAGAGCTCGCCGCGGGCGTAGCGGAAGTGCGCCGCGCGCGCGATCATCGCCGCGTTGTCCGTGGAGAGGCGCGGCGAGGGGGCGTGGACCGCGCCGTTGCCGCCCAGCCTGCGCGTGAGCTCCGCGCGCAGGGCGCGGCTGTTGGCGACGCCGCCGCCCAGCACGATGCGGCGGCACCCCGTCTCGCGCACGGCGCGCAGCGTCTTGGTGGCGAGCACGTCCACCACGGCGTCCTGGAAGGCGGCGGCGAGGTGGGGGATCTCCGCCGGGAGCTCGCCCTTCGCCTCCACGTCGCGCACGCGGTTGCGCAGCGCGGTCTTGAGGCCGCTGAAGGAGAAGTCGTAGTACTCCGAGTCCGGGGGGCGCTGGCCGCGGTTGAGGAGGGGGCGCGTGAAGCGGTGGCGCGACGGGTCGCCCCCCTCGGCGGCGCGCTGGATGGAGGGGCCGCCCGGGTAGGGGAGGCCCAGGATCTTGGCCGCCTTGTCGAACGCCTCCCCCGCCGCGTCGTCGCGCGTGGAGCCGAGCTGCACGTACTCGCCCCACGCGGGCACCCACAGCAGCATGGTGTGCCCGCCGGAGACGAGGAGCGCCACGAAGGGCGGCTCCGCGTCCGGGTGCTCCAGCCGCGTGGCGAAGAGGTGCGCCTCCATGTGGTGGACGCCGATCACCGGCTTGCCGCCCGCCCACGCGGCGGCCTTCCCCCACGCGACGCCCACCAGCAGCGCGCCGATCAGCCCCGGCCCCGCCGTCACGCCGAAGACGTCGATCTCCTCCAGCCCCACCCCCGCCTCGCGCAGCGCGCCCTCCACCACGTCGTCCAGCGTGCGCAGGTGGGCGCGGGAGGCGATCTCCGGCACCACGCCGCCGTACAGCCGGTGCACGTCCTGGGTGAAGATCACGTGGCCGAGCAGCTCGTCCTCGCCGCGCAGCACCGCGGCCGAGGTCTCGTCGCAGGAAGTCTCGATCCCTAGGATCAGCGTCATCGCGTGGGGAGGGTGTCGGGCGTGGTGCGGCGCAGGTCGAGGGTCACCAGCCCGGGGCGCACGTCCACGGGGGTCACGCGCCCCCGCAGCCCGTCCGGGAGGCGCACCATGCCGGGCTCCAGCACGAAGGAGCGCTGCCGCCCCACGTTGCGCACGTTGAGGACGATCACGGGCTCTTCGATGGCCAGCTCCCCCAGCTCGCGCCACTTCCCCGCGAACCTCACCCGCACCTCCGCGGGCCGGGGCGCGGCCTGGAGCGCGAACGCGGGATCAAGCACCTGCGGCTCCACCCGCACGCGCACCCACTGCTCCGTGGGCTGCTCCGCGCGCACCAGCGCCCACAGCAGCACCGCCAGCGCCAGCGCCGCCAGCTTGAGCTGCCAGTTGCGCAGGATGCGTCGAAGGGTAAGCCGCTGCGCTCTCACGCCGCGCTCTCTGTGTCTCTGTGCTTCTGTGCGAGCCCCATCACTGCTTCAGCAGGCGCCGGATCAGCTCCACGTTGGTGGAATCGTCCCACTCGGTGGCGCCGATCACCTTCTTGCGGATGCTGCCGTCGCGGCCGATGACGAACGACTCGGGGATGCCGGTGGTGCGGTAGGCGCGCTGGATGGCGCCCGTGGGCTCGCGCCAGAGCGGGAAGGTGAGGCGGTACTCGCGCCCGAACGCCGCCACGTCGCCCCCCGCGTTGCCGCTGGAGTCCATCCGCCCCGCCGCCGCGTCCACGCTTACCGCGACGACCTTGAGGCCCTCGGGGCCGAGCTGCTGGTGGAGGCGCTGAAGCGAGGGCATCTCGGCGCGGCAGGGGCCGCACCAGGTCGCCCAGATGTTGAGGAGCACCACCTGGCCGCGCAGGTCGGTGAGCGACACGGGACGCCCTTCGAGGTCGGTGGCGCGGAAGTCCGGGGCGTCGCTCCCCACGTCCAGCGGGAGGAACGAGCCGCGGTTGGCCCAGCCCACGCCCACCAGGAGCGCGAGGAGGGCGACCACGGAGCCCACGACGATCCACTGCTTCCGGTTCTCCGACATCACGACTCCGGGTTGGGCGGAGGCGGCGGCACCTCCTGCGGGAACTCCTGCGGCGGCGGCGGCTGGGGCTCCTCCGGCGTGCTGTCCGCCTCCACCGGCTCGGGGGGCGGCGGGTTGGGATCGTCGCCGGCCAGCACCACGCTCACGGCGTTCCCCCGCCGCAGCGAGTCGCCCGCCACCGGCCGCTGCGCCGCCACCGAGCCTGGCGTGATGGGTGACGACGGATCGTACGACACGCGCCCCAGGTGGAAGCCCAGCACGCGCAGACGCGCCTCCGCGTCGCCCAGCGGCAGCGAGACGAGGTCGGGGACGAGGAGCTTGGGCGGGCCGGCGCTGAGTGTGATGGTGACCACACCCGGCACCACGGCCATCGTACCCGCGGCGGGCTTCATCCCCATGAACGAGCCCTCCGCCCGGTCCGACACCACGCGCCGCAGGGCCACCGTGAAGCCGAAGCGCTCCAGCACCGTGCGCGCCTCGCGCAGCGTCATCCCCGCGATGGGGGGCACGCGGTGCCGCTCCGGCCCGGCGCTCAGCACCACGCGCACCTCGGAGCCGCGGGTGACCTCCTGGCCGGGGAGCGGGCTCTGCACCAGCACGGCCCCGGCGCGGATGCGCGGGTTGGCGAGGGCGCCGCCGCGGGCGATCTCCAGCCCCAGCCCGCCCAGCGTCCGCTGCGCCTGGCGCAGGGGCTGGCCGCGCAGGTCGGGCACCGTGACGATGGCCGAGCGGCCGAAGCCGGGGAAGAAGACCAGAGTGATGACCAGGAAGCCGATCGCGAAGGCGCCCAGCCCCAGGCCGATCACCCAGCGCAGCAGGTTCCCCTCGGTGAAGGGCCCCTCCACGCGCTCCGGGATGCGCGGCACCCACCGGCGCGGCGCGCTCATGCACGCCTCCGCATGCGCGCCGCGAAGGCGCCGTCCACGCCCTGGCGCTGCGGGAGCACGCACAGGCAGCCGCGCGCGTCCAGGAGCGACGCGTCCACCGCGCCCTCCGCCGGGTCCATCGCCCACTCGGTGTGCTCCGCCAGAAAACGCTCCATCCGCTCCTCGTTCTCCTCGCGCTCCAGGGAGCAGGTAGAGTACACCAGAATCCCGCCGGGCTTCACCACTCCCGCGGCCGCGCGGAGCAGCTCGTCCTGCAGCCCCGTGAGCGCCGTCACGTCGTGCGGCGTGATCCGCCAGCGCCCGTCCGGGTGCCGGCGGAAGGTGCCGGTGCCGGTGCAGGGCGCGTCCAGCAGCACCAGGTCCACGGGGCGGAAGGGGGGCATGCGCGCATCGGCCACCACGGCTCCCACGCGCTCCCTCCACTGCAGCCGGTCCGCGTTCTCCACCACGCGCCGCATCCGCCGGCGCGAGAGGTCGGCCGCGGCCACGTGCCCGCCCCGCTCCGCCAGCCCCAGCGCCTTGCCGCCCGGCGCGGCACACAGGTCCAGCACGGTGGCGCCTTCGGGCGCGGCAGCGTAGCTCACCACCAGCGCGGCGGCCGGGTCCTGCACCACAGCGGGTACGGCGTCCAGCGCCTCGGCCGCGGTGCCGGGGGGCGGGATGTGGAGCGACATCGGCGCCAGATCGACCGGCGCGGAGGCGATGCCGGCCGCGGCCAGCCGCTCCGCGGCTTCGTCGCGCGGCACGCCCAGCGGACGCAGGTAGAGCTCGGGGCGGCGGTTGTTGGCCTCCACCAGCGCGCTCGCCTCGTCGGCGCCCCAGCGGGCGATCCACCGCTCCACCAGCCAGCGCGGGTGCGAGCCCCAGGTGGCGAGGTGCGCCGCGGGATCGCGCTCGAGTTCCGGGAAGCGGAGCTGGCCCCGCCGCCGGTGGAGGTTCTGCAGGACTCCGTTCACCAGCCCGGCCGCACGGGCCGCTCCCGCGTCGCGCGCCAGCTCCACCGACTGCGAGACGGCGGCGTACGGGGGCACGCTCCCCATCTCCAGCAACTGGTACGCGCCCAGCCGCAGTACGTCCAGCACCTCCTCTTCCAGCTTCTCCACGCCGCCGCGCACCAGGCCGTCCAGCAGGTGGTCGATGCGGCCGCGCAGGCGGAAAGTGCCGTAGACGAGCTCCTGCGTCCACGCGCGTTCGCGGGGCTCCAGGGCGCGCGTGGTGCCGTCCAGCGCCCGGTCCGCGAGGTCGCCGGTGCGCACGCGCCGGAGCGTCTCCAGCGCGGCGAAGCGGGTGGGGGTGGCGCCGCCGGGCGGGGTCAGTCGAGCATCCCCTTTCGCGGGGACGACGGCACGGCGCGCTCGCGGCGCGGCATGCGGCCGGCCAGGTACGCCAGGCGCCCCGCCTCGGTGGCCAGCGCCATCGCGCGCGACATGCGCACGGGGTCCTGCGCCTCGGCGAGCGCCGTGTTCATCAGGATGCCGTCCACCCCCTGCTCCATCGTCAGCGCGGCGTCCGACGCGGTGCCCACGCCGGCGTCCACGATCACCGGGAGCTGCAGGCGCGCCTTGATCGTGCGGATGTTGTACGGGTTCACCAGTCCCAGCCCGCTGCCGATGGGCGACGCCAGCGGCATCACCGCCGCGCACCCGGCATCCTCCAGGCGCAGCGCGGTGATGAGGTCGTCGTTGGTGTACGCCAGCACCTTGAAGCCGTCCGCCACCAGCTCGCGCGCGGCGCGGATGGTGGCCTCCGCGTCGGGAAGGAGCGTCTCCTGGTCGCCGATCACCTCCAGCTTCACCCAGTCGGTGAACCCGGCGGCGCGGGCCAGGCGTGCGTAGCGCACTGCCTCCTCGGCGGTGTAGCAGCCCGCCGTGTTGGGCAGGAGGAGGAAGCGCTCCGGGTCCAGGTGGAAGAGGACGCCCTCCTCCTTGGTGCGGTCCAGGTCCACGCGCCGCACCGCGACGGTCACCACCTCGGCGCCGGAGGCCTCGATCGCCTGCACCATCTCGTCGTTGCTGCGATATTTGCCCGTCCCCACCAGCAGCCGGGAGCGGAGCGTGCGGCCCGCGATCGTGAGCGGCTCGTCGAGCGTCTGCGGGTCCAGCGTTGCGGTCGTCATGGATCGTCCCTGCTTGAAATGCGTGTGCGGCCTCTCGGGCCCTCTACTCGGTCGTGCTCGCGGTGGCGCGGTCCACGGTTTCGGCGCGGTGCCGCGGCGGCAGTCCGCTGGGTCCGCAGTATTCGCGCGGTGCCGCGGCGTGGCGGCGGCAATCCGTGGTCCGCGTGGTCCGCGTGGTCCGCGTGGTCCGTGTGGTCCGTGTGGTCCGCGTGGTCCGCGTGGTCCGCGTGGTTCGCGTGGTTCGCGTGGTCCGACGGCGCGGCGTGGCGTGGCGGATCGGGTGTCCGCGGGCACCCGGCGTTCCAGGAGCGAATAAATTCGCCGCTGGGACCGCGCGAAGTCTCCTGCGGAGACTGTACTCCTCCAACAAGGGCCGCGGCAAACAGTCCGCGCAGGCGGACTTCGCGTTTTCCCAGCGGCGAATTTATTCGCTCCTGGGTCGCCGTCGTCTGGAACACCCCGGGCCGGAACTCACTCTCACGCTCTGGAGGGACCGATCGCCCCTCCGTTGCGGGCGACTGAAGTCGCTGCAACAACTGCACGAAGTCCCCCTGCGGGGACTACACGGTTCCGGCTGATCCGTCAGGACCAGTCCGCGCAGGCGGAATTTGTGCGGTTGTTGCCGCGAGTTTACTCGCCAGGCAACTCCATGCACTCCCGGCACCTCCAGGCAGCACCCGGCACCAGCCAGGCACCACCCAGACAGCCGGCAGCCGCGTCTCAGCCGCCGCCTACGAAGTGGACGAGTTCGTAGCTGTCGCCCGGCTCCACCGGGACGGAGTCCAGGGCTTCGCGGCGGAGGATCTCGCCGTTGCGCTCCACCACCACCATGCGCGGGTGGAGGCCGAGCTGCTCCAGGAGGCCCGACACCTGGAGGCCCGCGGGCACGTCGCGCGCGTCGCCGTTCACCTGGATCTGCACCGCAGTCATCATCCCCGCCACTCCTTTAGATAGCTCTCCACCGCGGCGGCCGGCCGCGGCGCGTCCCAGATGCCGCGGATGGCGGCGATGCCCGCCGCGCCCGCCCGCCGCAGCTCCGCAACCCGCTCCGGCGTCACCCCGCCGATGGCGACGCGCGGCGGGTCGCCCGCGAGGCCCGCGGTGCCGATTCCCGCGCGCCCCGGGTGCGAGGCGGTCGGGAAGACGTTCCCCACCAGGAGGAAGCCGGCGCCGGGCTCCGCTTCGGGTGCCGCGTGCACGGACTGGCCGATGAGGCGGCCGGGGCCCAGCAGCGCGCGGGCGTCCGTGGGGGCCAGGCCGCGCCGGCCCAGGTGCACGCCGTCCGCGTCCACAGCGAGAGCCACGTCCACGCGGTCGTTCACCAGGAGCAGGGCTCCGGCGGTGAGCGGGCGGAGCGCCTCGGCCCATCGGTATACCGCCAGGCCCGGGGCGGCCGGCGCGCGCAGGTGCAGCGCGAGGAGCGGGCCGCCGGCCTCCATCACCTCCGCCGCCACCCGCACGAAGCCCGGCCGCGCCACCACCGCGTCGTCCGTCACCACGTGGAGCGGGGGGATCACCCCTCGGCGCCGAACAGGTCGTCCACCGTCACGCCGCGCCCGCGCACCCAGTCGCCCGCGGCCATGCGGCGCTTGCCGGGCGGCTGCACCTCGCGGATCAGCACCGAGCCCGTGCCGCACGCCACCAGCAGCCCCTCGGCCCCCATCGCCAGCACGCGGCCGGGCTCGCCCCGCTCCGCGCGCGCCTGCGGGCGGAAGAGCTTCACCGCGCCGCGCGCGCCGTGCGGCGTCCAGGCGCCGGGCACGTCGTCCATGCCGCGGATGAAGAGCGCGATCTGCTCGGCGGGGAGCGTCCAGTCGATGCGCGCCGTCTCGCGGTCCACCTTGGGCGCATAGGTGGCGCGCGAGTGGTCCTGCACCTCCTCCTCCATCTGGCCGGACTCGATGAGCGCGAGCGCCTCCACCACCGCCTCGGCACCCACGCCCGACAGGCGCTGGCCGAGCTCGGTGGCCGAATCGTCCGGGAGGATGGGCTCCTCGGCGCGCATGAGCATGGGGCCGGAGTCCAGCCCCGCCTCCATGCGCATGATGGTGACGCCGGTGCTCTGGTGCCCGCGCACGATGGCCCACTGGATCGGCGCCGCGCCGCGCAGCTCGGGGAGGAGCGAGGCGTGGATGTTGATGGAGCCGAAGCGCGGAAGCTCCAGCACCTCCGGTTTCAGGATCTGCCCGTACGCCACCACCACCGAGAGCTCGGGCTCCAGCGCGCGCAGCGCGGCCATGAACTCGTCGCCGCGCGCGCGCTCCGGCTGAAGCACCGGCACGCCCATCTCCAGCGCCTCGCGCTTCACGGCGCTCTGCGTTACCCCCCTGCCCCGCCCCGCCGGGCGATCCGGCTGCGTCACCACGCCGGCCACGTCGTGGCCCTCGTCGGCGATGGCGCGCAGCGCGGGGACCGCGAACTCCGGCGTCCCCCAGAAGACGATCCTCACGATTCCTGCTTCCGGTACTTCTTGAGGATCATGTTGCGCTTGAGCGGCGACAGCCGGTCCAGGAAGAGGATGCCGTCCAGGTGGTCGATCTCGTGCTGGAGGCAGCGCGCCAGCATCCCGTCCGCCTCGATGCGCACCGGGTTGCCCTTGGGGTCCACCCCTTCCACCACCACCTCGGCCGGGCGCTCCACCAGCGCGGACACGTTGGGGATGCTCAGGCACCCCTCCTCGCCCTTCTCCTTTGCCTTGCCGGACTCCACCACCACCGGGTTGAAGAGGGCGAACGGCTTCTCCCCCTCCTCGTTGACGTGCACCACGATCAGGCGGCGCGAGATCCCCACCTGCGGCGCGGCCAGGCCGATGCCGCTGGCGTCGTACATCGTCTCGAACATGTCCTCGATCAGCCGCGCCGTCTCCGGGTCGTCCGCCACCACCTCCACCTCGTCGGCGCGGCGGCGCAGCACCTCGGCGCCGAGCGTCTCTATCTTCAGGATGGCCATGGCTACTTCGTGGCGGCGGCCGGAGCGCCGGCCTTGCGGAGCACGCGGGCCTTCTCCACCACCACGGTGGAGGTGCCGGTGCGCATCGTCACCTGGTCGTCGCGGATCCCCGTGATCTCGCCGATCAGCCCGCCGGCGGTCACCACCTGGTCGCCCTTTTGGAGCGACGCCAGGAGCGCCTGGTGCTGCTTCATCTGCCGCCGCTGCGGGACGATCAGGATGAAGTAGAAGATCGCCAGCATCGCGGCGATCGGCAGGAAGGTGATGAGGGGGCTCTGCGTGGAAGCCGCCTGGGCCAGCATCAAGAGGTGCATCGGTCGGTTGGGCTCGGGGTACTCGGTATGCTCGGGCGACTGAAGTCGCTGCAACGACTACACGAAGTCCCCCTGCGGGGACTACTGGGTTTTCGCGCGGCGGCCGGTGGCGGCGCGCGACTCTGGGTACACCGGAACCGCTCTCAGGTGCGGGAGCGGGCGGCGTGGTAGCGGTCCAGCCAGGCGCGGCTCCACGAGGCGAAGCTTCCGGCGATGATCTCCTCGCGCGCGCGCTCGGCCAGGCGCACCAGGAAGCGCAGGTTGTGGATGGACAGCAGCCGCATGCTGAGCGCCTCGCCGGCCACGAACAGGTGGCGCAGGTAGGCACGCGTGTAGTTGCGGCAGGTGTAGCAGTCGCACTCCGGGTCCAGCGGGCCCGCATCCAGCCGGAAGCGCTGGCCCTTGATGTTGACCTGGCCCTCCCCCGCGATCCACACGGCGCCGTTGCGCCCGTTGCGCGTGGGGGCCACGCAGTCGAACATGTCCACCCCGCGGGCGATGGCCTCCAGCAGGTCGTCCGGGTATCCCACGCCCATCAGGTAGCGCGGGAGCCGCTCCGGCAGCTCGGGCTGGAGCGCCTCCAGCATGGCGTGCATCGCCGGCTTCGGCTCCCCCACCGACAGCCCGCCGATGGCGATGCCGTCCCAGTCCCCCGCCGACAGCGTGCCGCGCGCGGAGGCCACGCGCAACTGCGGGTGCACGCCGCCCTGCACGATGGGGAACAGCGTCTGCACCGGCCCCTCGGGATCCTCTTCCGGGAGCCGCGCGAAGCGCGTGCGGCAGCGGTCAAGCCAGCGCAGGGTGCGCTCGTACGCCTCCGTGGCCAGCTCGCGGCTGCTCTGCCCCGGCGGGCACTGGTCGAAGGCCATGATGATGTCGGCCCCCAGCGCCCGCTCGATCTCCATCACCCGCTCCGGGGTGAAGAGGTGGCGCGAGCCGTCGATGTGGCTCTGGAAGGTGACCCCTTCCTCCTCGATCGTGTTGATGTCGGAGAGGGAGAATACCTGGAAGCCGCCCGAGTCGGTGAGGATCGGCTTCTTCCATCCCTGGAAGCGGTGGAGGCCGCCCAGCTCGCGCACCGTGTCGTGCCCGGGGCGCAGGTACAGGTGGTACGTGTTCCCCAGGATGATCTGCGCGCCCAGCGCGTCCGTCTCTTCCGGGGTGAGCGTCTTCACCGTGGCCTGCGTGCCCACCGGCATGAACACGGGGGTGCGCACCTCGCCGTGCGGGAGCCGCAGGGTGCCCGCGCGGGCGGCGCCGTCTCTGGCTTCGATCTCGTACTCGAACAGCGCTCCCGTCTCCTGCTGGATGTGAGCCGGTAGTTTGCCGAACCGGAGGGAGGAAAGCAAGGCGGCGGATCGTTAACTGCATGGCTCACACGGAGACACAGAGACACGGAGAATACTTCCCCTCGATGCCTCCGTGGCTCGGTTTGCGCGAGCCGGGGATGATGTGGCAGATTGGTAGCGAGGCGGAAACTGCCGCCACCAAACTTAGGACGAGATCAGAATGGCGGACATCGCGGTAGACCTGGGGACGGCCAACACGCTCATCCAGGTGAAGGGGCGAGGCATCGTGCTCGACGAGCCGTCGGTGGTGGCGGTGGACCGGGCCACGGGGCGGCTGCTGGCCGCGGGGCTGGACGCCAAGCGGATGCTGGGGCGCACCCCGGACGCCGTGATCGCGTCGCGCCCCATGCGCGACGGCGTCATCGCGGACGTGGACCACGTGGAGATGATGCTGCGGCACTTCCTTCAGCGCGTGGTGCCGCACGGGGCGTTCAGGATGAAGCCGCGCATCCTGATCGGCGTTCCCTCGGGGATCACGGAGATGGAGCGGCGCGCGGTGCGGCAGGCGGCGCTCGCGGCCGGGGCCAAGGAGGTGTACCTGATCACCGAGCCCGTGGCCGCCGCCATCGGCGCCAACCTCCCGGTGACGGCCGCGCGCGCCAGCATGGTGGTCAACATCGGCGGCGGCACGAGCGAGATCGGCGTGATCGCGCTCTCCGCGCTGGTCACCGAGCGCTCGGTGCGCGTGGCGGGCAACAAGATGGACGACGCGATCTCCACCGCCGTCCGCAAGCAGCACAACCTGCTCATCGGCGAGGCGACGGCGGAGAACATCAAGATGCAGATCGGCTCCGCCATGCGCGTGGGCGACGAGCTGACGATGAACGCCACGGGCCGCGACCTCGTCACCGCCATCCCCGCCACCGTCGTCCTGCACTCGGAGGAGGTGCGCGACTGGATCCAGGAGCCGATCCGCGCCATCATCGCCGCCGTGCGCGCCACCCTCGAGGCCACCCCGCCCGAGCTCTCCTCCGACCTCGTGGACAACGGCCTCGTCCTCACCGGCGGCTGCTCCCGCCTGCGCGGCTTCGACCAGCTCCTCTCCGACGAGACGGGCCTCCCCGTCCACCGCGACCCGGAGCCGATGACCTGCGTGGTCCGCGGCGCCGGCATGGTGCTGGACGACTGGCGGAAGTACCAGGACGTCGTATCCCTCTAAGAAAATGGCCTCACACAGAGGCACAGAGGCACAGAGAGGCGTTCTTCTGTGTCTCTGTGCCTCTGTGTGAGGCTATCTACACCAGCAGCATCGCGTCACCGTACGAAAAGAACCGGTACCGCTCCTCCACCGCCTCGCGGTAGCTCTCCATCGTGAGCGGGTAGCCGGCGAACGCGGCCACCAGCATCATCAGCGTGCTCTTGGGGAGGTGGAAGTTGGTGACGAGGTGGTCGACGGCGCGGAAGCGGTAGGGCGGGCGGATGAAGATGTCGGTCCAGCCGGAGGCGGCGGGGACGGTGCCGTCTTCGATGGCGACGGACTCCAGGGTGCGCGCGACGGTGGTGCCGACGGCCCAGACCGAGCCGCCCGCGGCGCGCACTTCGGCGAGGGCGGCGGCGGCCTCGGGGGGGACGCTGTACCACTCGGAGTGCATGCGGTGCTCGGCGGGATCTTCGGCCTCCACGGGGCGAAAGGTGCCGACGCCCACGTGCAGCACCAGGCGCACGATGCGCACGCCCTTGTCCTCCAGGGCGGCAAGCAATTCGGGGGTGAAGTGGAGGCCGGCGGTGGGGGCGGCGACGGAGCCGCGCTCGCGTGCGAACACCGTCTGGTAGCGCTCGCGGTCCTCGGGGCCGGCGGAGCGCTCCACGTACGGCGGGAGGGGGACCTCGCCGTAGCGCTGGAGAGCGTCGTCCACGGAGAGCTCCGTGTCCAGGCGGACGATGCGCTCGCCGGTGGGGGTGCTCTCCAGGATGTGCACGGTGAAGCCTTCCGCGATCTCCACGGTGCGGCCCGGCTTCAGCTTGCCGCCGGGGCGCACCAGGGCGCGCCACGTGCGCTCATCCGGACCTTCCGGGTGGAGGAGGAACACCTCGGCGGGGGCGCCGCTCGGCTTGCGGCCCAGCAGGCGCGCCGGGAAGACGCGTGTCTCGTTGAGCACCAGCGCGTCGCCCGCGGGGACGTACTCCAGCAGGTCCGCGAAGCTCCGATGCGAGCGCCTCCCCGTGGTCCGGTCGACCACGAGGAGGCGGCTTGAATCGCGGCGCGCGGCGGGCGCCTGCGCAACGAGCTCGGGGGGAAGGTGGAAGTCGTAGTCCGACGTGCGGCTTCCCGGCTGCGTCATGCGTCGAAAAGGCTCTGCTGCGGAGGGATGGACGAGAAGCCCGGGTGCACGTTCGCGTTGTCCACCGGCGGCGCGTAGCCGAAGCGGCGGTACGCCTGCGCGGTGGCCACGCGCCCGCGCGGCGTCCTCATCAGGAAGCCGGTCTGGATCAGGAACGGCTCGTACACCTCCTCCAGCGTCCCCGCGTCCTCGCCGATGGCGATGGCCAGCGTCCCCAGCCCCACCGGCCCGCCCCCGAACTGCTCGATCAGCGAGCGGAGCACGCGCGTGTCCATCTCGTCGAGCCCGAACTCGTCCACCTCGAGGAGCTGCAGCGCCGCGTCGGCCACGGCCTCGGTGATGACGCCGTCGGCGCGCACCTGCGCGTAGTCGCGCACGCGGCGGATGAGGCGGTTGGCCACGCGCGGGGTGCCGCGCGACCGGCGGGCGATCTCCAGCGCCCCCTTCGCCTCGCACTTCACCCCGAAGATCTCGGCGGTGCGCGCCACGATGAAGGTGAGCTGGTCCACCGGGTAGTAGTTGAGGCGCTGCACGATCCCGAAGCGCGCCCGCATCGGCGGCGTGAGCAGGCCGAAGCGCGTGGTGGCGCCGATCAGCGTGAAGCGCTCGATGGGCATGGAGATGGTCTGCGCGTTCGGGCCCTCGCTGATGCGGATGTCCACCCGGTAGTCCTCCATCGCGGGATAGAGGAACTCCTCGATGATGGGCCGCAGGCGGTGGATCTCGTCGATGAAGAGGACGTCGCCCTCGCGCAGGTTTGTGAGGGTGCTCACCAGGTCCGCCGGCTTCTCGAGCACCGGGCCCGAGGTGATCTTGATGTTCACCCCCATCTCGCGCGCGATCAGCATGGCCAGCGTCGTCTTCCCCAGCCCCGGAGGGCCGTAGAGGAGCACGTGGTCCAGCGGCTCGCGGCGGTTGAGCGCCGCGTCGATGGCGATCTGGAGCGAGTCCTTGACCTTGGGCTGCCCCACGAACTCGGAGAGCCGCTGCGGACGCAGGCTCAGCTCCTGGGTCTCGTCTTCGGAGAGCTGCTCCGGAGTGGTGATCTCCGGACGGCGCGGCTGGTTGGGATCGATCGACATGGGGGTCCCTCGGGAATGTTACGGCGTTTCTTCGGTCGGACCCCGTACACCGCTGCTCACGATCCGATCCACTCTCTGCGCGGCTGGAGCGAACCGGCGGTTGAAACCGCTGCAACAACCACACGAAGTCCCCCTGCGGGGACTACCGGTCTTCTGTTCGGGCCGAAGGCCCAGTCCGCGCAGGTGGACTTCGTGTGGTTGTTGCAGCGAATTTATTCGCCCGCAACGCCCGTGCGAGCCTTACTTCAGCCGCGTGAGAGCCTGCCGGATCAGCTCGGGGGCGGGAAGGTTTCCATGCTCCTGCACCACGGCGCGGATGGCCCGCTCCGCCTCCGCCTGCACCACGCCCAGGGCGCCGAGGGCACGCAGCGCCTCGTCCATCCCGGGTGCGCGGGCACCCACGCCGGCGGGGGCGAGCACCACGTCGTCCAGCTTGCCGGTAAGATCCAGGATGATGCGCTCGGCCGTCTTCTTCCCCACCCCGCTCACCGAGACCAGCGCCGCGGAGTCGCGCTCGCGGATGGCGCGCACCACGGAGGTCGCGCCCAGCGCGCCCACCAGGGAGAGCGCCAGGCGCGGGCCCACGCCGTTGGCGCCCAGCAGCTTGGAGAACACCGTGCGCTCCACGTCTTCCAGGAAGCCGTAGAGGATGAGGGCGTCCTCGCGCACGATCTGGAAGGTGCGCAGCGTCACCTGCTCGCCCACCTTGGGGAGGCGCTCGAAGACGCTGTGGGGGATGAGGATCTCGTAGCACACGCCGCCGGGGGTCATCACCTCCACCCGCTCCAGGTCGCGCACCAGCAGCTCGCCGCGGACTCGCGCGATCACTTGCCCCCCTGGCCGAACATGCGGAGCTTGAGCGCCATCGGCTGCTTGGCGCCGGGGCCGAAGCCGTTGAAGCAGTGGCACAGCGCCACCGCCACCCCGTCCGACGCGTCGTGCGGCCTGGGCGGGGCGGTAAGGCGCAGGAGGCGCTGCACCATGTAGCCGACCTGTTCCTTGGTGGCCGCGCCGGTGCCGGCCACGGCGCTCTTCACCTCCGAGGGCGCGTACTCGGCCACCTGCACGTCGTGAAGCGAGGCGGCCAGGAGCACCGCCCCGCGGGCATGCCCCAGCACCACCGACGTGCGCACGTTCTTGGAGTAGAAGACGCCCTCCACCGCCAGCACGGCCGGGTGGTGGCGGGCGATGACCTCGGAGAGCCCCTCGTAGATGTCGCGCAGCCGCTCGGGGAGCGGAGCCCTGGTGGTGGTGCGCACCACGCCGCACTCCACCAGCGACACGGCGCCGTCGCGCGAGCGGGCGACGACGCCGTAGCCGGTGACGGCGGTGCCGGGGTCCACCCCCATCACCACCGACACCTCCGGCTGGAGCGCGCGGGGCGGCTGCACGGGCACCGCCGAGCGCAGTGCCTCAGACCTCGGCGAGGCTGTCGACATCCACGTCCGCGTTGGTGTACACCTTTTGGACGTCGTCCATGTCCTCGATCAGCTCCAGGAGCTTGACGAGCTTGTCCGCCTCGGGCCCTTCCACCCTGACCTCCGTCTTGGGGACCATGGCCAGCTCGGCCTCTTCCCACACGATCCCCTGCTCGCGCAGCGCGTCCTGCACCGCGTGGAAGTCGGCCGCCTCGGTGAGCACCGTGTAGCCGCCCTCCTCCACCTGCATGTCCAGCGCGCCGGCTTCCAGGGCGGCCTCCATCACCTTGCCCTCGTCGTACTTCTCGGCGTCGATGCTGATCTGCCCGCGGCGGTCGAACATCCAGGCCACCGAGCCGGTGGTCCCCAGGTTGCCGCCGTTGCGCGACAGCCACTTGCGGAGGTCGGCCACCGTGCGGTTGGCGTTGTCCGTGAGCGTGTCCACCATGATGGCGACGCCGGCGGGGCCGTACGCCTCGTACGTAACCTCTTCGTACGACACGCCCTCGAGCTCGCCCGTGCCCTTTTTGATGGCGCGCTCGATGTTCTCGTTGGGCATGTTGGCCGCGCGGCCGGTGTCGATGGCCAGGCGCAGGCGCGGGTTACCCGCCGGGTCGCCGCCGCCGGCCTTGGCGGCCACGGTGATCTCGCGGATCAGCTTGGTCCAGGCGGCCGCGCGCTTGTTGTCGGTGATCGCCTTTTTGTGCTTGATCTGCTTCCACTTGCTATGCCCGGCCATCGGGCACCTCCGCATTGAGCTGTTGGGGGATCTGGATCGCCGGAATATACAACGGTCTCACACAGTGGCACAGAGACACGGAGATCAGGTCGCCTGCGGCATGAACGCGGCGAACCGGGGATCGTGCCGGTTGGGGGTGAAGCGGACGACGTCGTACTCGGCGATCCCGTTCTCGAAGTATGGGTCGTCCACGATCATCTTGGTGGCCTCCACCTCGCTGTCCAGCGTGGTGAGGATCACGCCGCCGGTGCGCGGGTCGCGCGGGCCGGAGAAGATCAGCTTCCCCTCGCCCAGCAGCTTCTCCATGTACGCCCGGTGCGCGGCGGTGTGGGCTTCGACGTCTTCGATGGGCTTCACGTAGCGGAGGAGGATCAGGATCATCGCGGACCGGGTGTCGTGAGGTGTGGGCGGCGGCCGGGGGCGCGCTCGCGTTGCGTCGTTGCTCTAGGGCTAGCGGATTCGGCGCGCCGCCGCAACCACCGCGTCGTGCACGGCGCCGTTGCTCGCCACCACGCCGCGCCACGAAGGCCGCGGCTGGTTGTAGCGGAAGGGCGCTCCGTCCAGCCCCGTCACCCGCCCGCCCGCCTCTCGCACGATCACCTCCGCGCCGCACACGTCCCACTCGTGCTTGGGGCCGGAGGAGACGAAGGCGTGCCCGGTGCCGTCCGCCACCTTGACCATCTTGTACGCCGTGCTCCCCAGCGGGTGCACCGCGAACGCCGGCTGGAACACCTCCAGCTCCCCCCGCCGCAGCTCCGAGCGCGAGCAGAGGATGCGCGGCGTCTCCCCACCTTCGGCGGCCACGCGGATGGGCGCGCCGTCCAGGAACGCTCCCCCGCCCTCCACCGCGTGGTACACCTCGCCGGTGATGGGATTGCAGACGACGCCCAGCACCGCTCGGTCCCCTTCCACCAGCCCGATGCTCACCGCGAACTCCGAGATCCCCGCGACGAACGAGTTGGTGCCGTCGATGGGGTCCACCACCCACACCCGCGCGCGCCCCAGCCGCTCCGGCGAATCCGCCGTCTCCTCCGAGAGCCACCCGTACTCCGGCCGCCCCCCCGCGAGCACGTCGCGGATCGCGCGGTCCGCGTCCACGTCGGCGTCGGTCACCGGCTGGTCGGGGTCCTTGTACCTCACCTCCAGCCCCGCGCGAAAGGCGGGGCGGATCACCTCCGCCGCCGCCCGCGCGGCGCGGAGCGCAAGGTCGAGATCGTCGCTGAAGTCGGGCATGGCATCCGTGGCGAGTGGGTTCGCCGCCGGCAACTGCAGGAACTCCGCCGCGGGCAGCTCCACCACGAGAGCGGGGGCACGGAGAGCCTCTCCGTGCCCCCGCCGTGCGCCGGACCCGATGCGTCAGGGGATGGGCCCGCCGAGCGTGCCGCAGTAGTAGCCTGCCTGCCCCGTGGCGGTCGCTCCGTTGCTGTCGGTCACGGTCGCCTTCACGGTCACGAGCTTGGTCCCGCAGTAGGGATACGCCTCGCTCCACGCGCCTTCCTCGCTCATCTCTCCGGCGTTCAGCCAGGTGAAGCTGTATCCCGTGCCGCTCCCGCCCGAAGCGGTCGCGGTGCAGTAGAACGCCTCCGCCTCGCAGAACACGTTGATGGTGAGCGGCGTGCCCCCCGTCGGCGGGGTGTACGGGGCCGTGATGAAGCCCGAGTACAGCAGCCGGTTTGGCGAGTTGGAGCCGGCGCTGGTGACGTAGTTCTTGGACGACATGTCGTTGATGGCGTACGCCACGTCCACGGGCAGGGCGCCCGGGTTGTACTCCAGGTACATCGCCGCCACGCCCGCCACATGCGGCGAGGCCATCGACGTGCCGCTGATGGTGCTGGTCGCGTAGTCGCCCGTGCTCCAGGCGGAGGTGATGTTGACGCCGGGAGCGAACAGGTCCATGCACACGCCGTAGTTGGACGTGGAAGCTCGCGCGTCGGACGAGTTGACGGAGCCCACCGTGAGCGCCGCCGTCACCCGCGCCGGCGAGTAGTTGCACGCGTTGGCGCCGTTGTTCCCGGCCGCCACCACGTACGTGACGCCGGCGTTGATGGAGTTCTGCACCGCCTGGTCCACCGCGCTGTTGGCGCCGCCGCCCAGGCTCATGTTGGCCACCGGATACGTGGCGCGGTTGGCGGTCACCCAGTCGACCCCGGCGATGACGCCGCTCCAGCTACCGCTTCCGTAGCAGTCGAGCACGCGCACGGACACCAGGCTCACGCCCTTGGCGGCCCCATAGGTGCTCCCGCCCGCCGTGCCGGCCACGTGCGTGCCGTGCCCGTTGCAGTCCTGCCCGTTCCACCCGTCCCCGATGGCGTCGTACCCCACCGTCGCGCGCCCACCGAACTCGGAGTGCGTGGTGCGGACCCCGGTGTCGATGACGTAGAGCGTGACCCCCGCGCCGGTGCGGTTGTACGTGTAGGTGCTGTTCAGCGGGCGGGCGCGCTGGTCGATGCGGTCGAGCCCCCACGGCGCGCTGTACTGCGTGCCCGTGGCCGTCACCAGCCCGTCCGGCTCGATGGACTCCACCATCGGGTTGTTGCGCAGCGCGTTGAGCTGGGCCGCGTTCAGCTTCGCCGCGAACCCGTTGAGCGCCGCGCGGTACACGAAGCTCGGCGCCGCCCCCACCCCGCGCGCGGCCGCGTGTGCACCCGCCCCCTTCTTCATCACCACGATGTAATGGTCCCTGATGGGCGCCGCCGACGACGCCACCCGCGCCGGCCCCGCTGCCGGCCCGGTGGGCCCCTGGTCCGCGCACGCGGTGAGCGCGGCCATCAAGAGAACGACATTCCTGCGACGCATATGCAATCTCCGAGATGAGAAGGTACCTTCATACTAATGGTCATGAAAGGATAGTCTCACCCACGTGAATCCGCAAACATTTTATTCCCACACGAAGCCGGAGGCACAGAGATGAAGTGATCTCTGTGCCTCCGTGCCTCTGTGTGAGCCAATCAGTTCATCGGTTCGAAGCTTCCCTCGACAACCGGTACATCTCCGCCGCACGCTCCGGATTGCCCTTGCGGTCATACGCGATCCCCATCGCGTAGTACGCCCGCGAGTTCTCCGGCTGCAGCCGCACCGCCTCTTCCAGCGCCTCGATGGCCGCGTCCGACTCCGCCATCTGGTTGAGCGCCTCGCCCAGCACCAGGTGCGCGGACACGGAGGTTGGGTCCAGCTCCGCGGCGCGGCGCAGCGAGGTGGCGGCGGCGGCGTACACGCCGCGCTTGTAGAGGGCGGTGCCGAGCTGCAGGTGGACGTCGAACGAGTCCGGCGCCAGGCGCAGCGCGCGGCGCAGCTCCTTCTCGGCCGCGTCGAACTTGCGCTGCGCGGCCAGGGCGGTGCCCAGCCCCGTGATGGCCGGCACGTAGTCCGGGCTGGCGGCGAGCACGGCGCTGTACGCCTCCGCGGCGTCCGCGGCGCTGCCGGCGGCGGCGAGCTCGTCCGCGCGCTCCAGCCGGGCGAGGAGCGCGTCGTCCAGCGGCTCCTCCACCACGGCGGCGCGTGCGGGCGCGCGCCGCGGCCCGCGCGTGGCACGGGCGCTCTCCGCCTCCGCCTCGGGAGCGGCGTCGTCTGCCTCTGTCTCTCTGCTATTCCGAACCATCATCCACCCTGGTTGCGCGGGGCAGCTCCGCCCCTCCCCCCTGCTGGCCCTCCGGCTGACCCGTCTCGTCCAGCACCCACCTCCGGTACGCCTCGGTCACCCCGGCCAGCGGGGCGGCGAGCAGCTCCGGCACATCGTACGGGTGAAGCTCCGCGGCCCGCCTGAAGAGGCGGTCCACCAGCTCGCCGCGCGTCTTGAGGAGCACCTGCACCTCCGCGTCGGCCCTCACCTCTCCTTCCCAGCGATACACCGACAGCGCACCCGGGATCACGGTAGCGCAGGCGGCGAGCCGCTCCTGAACCAGCGCCCTCCCCACCCGCTCCGCGGCGGCCACGTCCGGCGCCGTCATGAACACCAGTGCCAGATCCGCGCCGCGATTCATTCTGCTACGGCTCCATCCCCGATCCGGCGGGGAGCACGTCGTCGCCCGTGAGCTCGGCGAGGGTGGCGCGCGCGTGCGAGATGTGGCGCTGCGCCTGCGGCGACGCGGGCGGCCGTGCCAGGAAGGCGCGCAGGTGGGCGATGGCCTCGTCCGTCTGCGCCTGCTGCAGCAGGAGGAAGGCCAGCCCGTAGTGGGCGCCCGACGCGTGCGGCTTCAGCTCAAGGACGCGGCGGTACGTCTTCATCGCCTCGTCCGTCATCCCGATGCGGGTGTAGGTCACCGCGATCTGCTGCAGGACGTCCGTGTCGTTCGGGCTGTCGCGCAGGGCGAGCCGGAACGAGGTGAGCGCCTCGTGGAACTTCTCGTCCTGCAGGAGGACGGTCCCTTCCTCGTAGTAGTCCGGATCCCTAGCGGCCGAGCCGGGTCGGCCGTTGATGATCTTGTTGAACCAGGACATTCCGGTTTCGAGAAGATTGGCGTGTGCTCGGGGACCGGACCGAAGCCAGGCGGAAGGGACCCCCGGACGGCGAACGGAACCCGTCCGGCGAGGGCTCCCAAGTTACCGGCGGCGGGGGGGCGGCGCAACCGATCCGATCACCGCGCCGGTGCCCCGGACGCCGGGCCCGCCTTCTTCGCCACCACCACACCCTCCTGCTCCAGCAGCACCTCCGCCCCCAGCCCGCCGAGCGCCTCCGCGGCGCCCGCGGGTGCCGGGTCCAGCAGCAGCCGCGTCCCGGGCGCCAGCACCCGCAGCGCCTCGGCCAGCGGGGTCTCCGCGGCCGCCGCGCCGGTGAGCGCCACCCCGCGCAGCATCCCGCCGCGCAGGGGGATGGCGGGGCCGCCGGCCACCCGGCTCACCCCCGGCCCCTCGGGACCCGCGGGAAAGCGCGCCGTGAGGGCTACCACTTCCAGCCCCGGCACCAGGGCGGCGATGCCCGGAGCAAGCTCCGCGCCGGGCCCCGCCACCAGCACCGTACCCCCCGCCCCCGCGAGCCCCAGCAGCGCCGCCACGCGCACCGCCCCGTCCGGGTCGGGGGGCGAGGCATCCTCCGCCCCTTCCACCAGGCGCAGGTCCAGCACGCCGCCCTCCACCGGGTACATCTCGCGGCAGTTGGGGCAGCCGAGGCGCCCCTGCAGCACGCGCCGCTCCTCCACCCGGTCGGCCAGCAGGATCAGGCCGAACTCGGGTCCGCAGCGCGGGCAGGTGACGATGTCGGTCAGCAGGATGTGCATGGGTGCCTATGCATTGGAACAACCGGGCTCACACAGAGACACAGAGGCACAGAGGAGGTCTTCTCTCCGTGCCTCTGTGTGAGATCGCGGTTCACCAGACGGGCCGCGGCGAGTACTGCGCCCACTGGTTGGGAGTCTCCCACACGCGCACGTAGGCGAGGTGCTCGCCGTCGGTGCCCAGGCGCTCGCGCATCTGCTCAAAGATCCAGCGGGCCTGGTTCTCGGCGCTGGGCTCCAGCTCCGTGAAGGGCGGCAGGTCGTTGATGTTCTCGTGGTCCAGGTGCTCGGCGATGGCGCGGAGGTGGCGCTTGGCCTCCGTGAAGTCGAAGGCCATGCCCCCCTCGCCCACGTCGTCGAAGGCGAGGCCGGCTTCCACGACGTAGTGGTGGCCGTGAAGCTTCTCGCACTTGCCGTGGTAGTTGCGCAGGAAGTGGGCGGAGTCGTAGCTCGCCTTTACGTTCAGCAGGAACATGTCGCTAGGCGGCGGCTTCCACCGCGATGAAGGGAAGCTGCACGTGCGGCGGCTGCGAGGCGGCGAACACCACCACCCGCGCCACGTCTTCGGCGCGCAGCATGGCCGCGCGGTCCGGCAGGTCGGCGCGCGAGTCGGGGTCGATCGCGTCCCACAGCGAGGTGTCGGTGGCGGCGGGCTCCACCAGGGTGGCGCGCACGCCGGTGCCGCGAACCTCCTGCAGCAGCACCTCGTGCAGCCCCCGCTGGCCGAACTTGGAGGCGGAGTAGGCCCCATTCCCCGCGAACGCCACCCGCCCCGCCACGGAGCCGATCTGGATGATGTGCCCCGACCCGCGCTGGAGCATGGGCGGCAGAAAGGCGCGCACCAGCAGGAAGGGGGCGCGCAGGTTGGCGGCCACCTGCGCGTCGAACTCCGCCGGCTCCGTCTGGGCGAGTGGGACCAGGGCAAACGTGCCGGCGGCGTTCACCACCAGGTCCGGCGCGTCGCCCAGCAGCTCGCCCACGTACGTGGCCATGGTGTGCACGGCCGACGGGTCGCTCACGTCGGTGGGCATGGCGTGCCCGCCCACCTCTTCCGCCGCGCGCGCCAGGGCGTCGCCCCCGCGCGCCACCATCCCCACCCACGCGCCGGCCCGCGCCAGCTCGCGCGCCACCGCCAGCCCGATCCCCCGGGACGCGCCGGTCACCAGCGCCGTCTTCCCCCGCAGCGTGTCGTCCATTTCCCTCCGACAGCAGGAAGTACTGAGTCCTAAGTCCTCAAGCGCACTCACGCACTAACGCACTTACGCACTGCTGCTCAGCACTTAGCACCTAGCACCTGGGACTTCTGTTTTTCACCCCAGCGTGCCGCCCGTCACCAGCCGCAGGAACTCGTCGCGGGTGCGCAGGTCGTCGCGAAAGATCCCCTTCATGGCACTGGTCACGGTCTTGGAGTTCTGCTTCTCCACCCCGCGCATCATCATGCACAGGTGCGCGGCCTCGATCACCACGCCCACGCCCTGGGGGCGCAGCACGTCCTGGATGGCCGACGCCACCTGCTCGGTGAGCCGCTCCTGCACCTGCAGCCGGCGCGCGAACACCTCCACCACGCGCGGGAGCTTGGAGAGGCCCACGATCTTCCCGTCCGGCACGTAGGCGATGTGCACCTTGCCGAAGAAGGGGAGCATGTGGTGCTCGCACATCGAGTACATCTCGATGTCCTTTACGATCACCATGTTGTGGTGGTCTTCCTCGAACACGGCGTCGCCGATCACCTCGGCCACGGACATGTCGTAGCCGCGCGTGAGCCAGCGCATGCTCTTCTCCACCCGCTCGGGCGTCTTGAGCAGCCCGTCGCGCTCCGGGTTCTCGCCCAGCTCGCGCAGCATCTGCCTCACGAGCTCGTCGAACGGGGGCGCGGCCCCCGCTTCCCCCTGCGGAGCGCCCACGATGAGATCCGTCATCTATTCTCCCGTATACTCCGCGTAGTTGCGCGGGGTCTCCCAAAGTACGATGCGCGCCAGCCGCCCCCGCGGCACCCGCGGCGCGAGCTGGCCCCAGATCGCCACCACCAGGTTCTCGGTGGAGGGGATCACCCCCTGCAGCCAGGGCACGTCCAGGTTAAGGTTGCGGTGGTCCAGCTCCCCGATGACCTCTTCCGCCACATCGCGCAGCTCCCCCAGGTCCACCAGGTAGCCGGTGCGCGGGTCCGGCTCCCCTTCCACCGTCACGTCCATCTCGTAGTTGTGGCCGTGCCAGTTGGGGTGGTTGCACGGGCCGTAGATCCGCGCGTTCTCCTCGTCGGAGAGCGCCGGGTTGTGAAGGCGGTGCGCGGCCGAAAAGTGCACCCGCCGGGTTACGCGGACCTTGGGCACGGCGTCGCTCCCGGGGTTCATATGCGAGAAAAGGCCAGTCTCGACGAGCGAGACCGGCCCAGACCAGGACGCACAGGGGAGGATTTTTGAAGCCAGTGTGATACACTGTTTGGGTGACTTCCCCGCTGCTTCCGCCTTCCCCCGAAGAGGCGTGACGTCTGCCGCAAGAGCAGGTCCCTGCTTCAAAACTGTTGGCTCAAAAATGTAGCTCCCCAGTACGTCCGACTGGCGATGAAGGTAGGGAGAAGGCCGTGCCGCGTCAAGCCTTGCGGAGGAGTGCGTGAGTCCGTTAGTGCGTCGGTGCGTTTACAGAAGACACGAACGCACTCTTATCCGGGACAAAGCACGTTCGCGTCTCCTCACCGTTCACCTGCGGACGGCGGTCCCAGCTCCGCGTCAACCGGTATTCTGATCACTTGATGCGGTACCCGCCTCATTCCACGCACGCACCTCCGCCAGCAATCGGTTCACCTGCGCATACTCAGGTGAACCGGCGGCCTGGAGAAGTGAAACTGCTTGCGTCAGAACTGCCTCCGCCGCCCCAACGTCAGCCAGCTCCCGGTGGCAAATACCGAGATTCGCAAGCGCCTTCCCCTCCGAGTCCGGTGATCCGGCTTGGCGGGCAAGATCGGCGGCTCGAACGAAAACCGGAGCTGCCTCTGAGTACCTTCGAGTCGCGATGAGTACATTGCCCTGGCCGAGTACCCAACACGCTTCCAGAAACACGTCTCGGATCTCGCGACACAGGTAGACAGCTCGATTGTACCACTCACTAGCCTTCGCAATATCCCCAAGCTCAAAACAGATGCGGCCAAGGTGACCAGATCGGTTTGCCTCTCCACGCCTATCACCGATTTCACGGCTAATCGCTAGACCTTGGCTTATCCGCTCAGCGGCCGCCTTGAGATTGCCGGCATCCAAATCGAGTAGTCCAAGATTGCTCAACCTCCCGCCCTCGCGCTCTCTCTCACCGTGGATGCGTGAGATCTCTAAAGCGGCTTGGTAGTACCTCCGAGCCTGTGCTGGATCTGAAAACCTGTACATCGCGCCAAGGTGGCTTAGCTGATCACCAGCCAAGCTACCGTCCATGCATTGTTCCGCCAGGCGGAAAGCAGTGTGAACTGTTTGGATCGCGCGGCCACGCTGCCCTATTTGTTCGTATAGAAGACCCAGGTTCCCAAGATGTACGGCTTCGTTCCGCTTATCCGCAATCTCGCGGCAGATGCTGATCCCCGCCTCGTAGTGCGCAGTCGCTTCACTGATATAACCGAGCACGGAGCAAGCGTGCCCGAGGCGTCCCAGAAAATGGCTCTCGCGCTCGCGATCGTTCGCCGCGCGCGCCGCAGTGACTGCCATCACGAGAATCTCCCGTCCCTCTAAAAAACGTCCCCGGCGCGGGAGAAACCCACTCTCCGCCCAGAGAAGTTCAGCCAGTTCCTGAACGGACGGATGATCTTCTCGCTGATGCGCGGAACGAGCCGCGACCAATAGTTCTGGCAGGACGTCATCAAGTATGTCGTGATCCGCCGTTTCACCCGCCGAGTGCTTTCGCGAGAGCTCCAAATAAATTGAGAGATGCTGTGCGCGCGCCTCCACCTCCTCGCGGCCGGATTCGCTGCAGGCCAGGAGCATCTTCGAGTACTCGTGGAGCAGGGGATGAATGCGATATACGCCCGGATGACCATCCCAGCGGAGAACAGCACGGTCCACGAGAGCATCCATAATCGTCTCGACGGCTGCGGCAGCGTCGTCGAGCATAGCTGCCAAAGTAGCGAGGCGAAGGACTGCACCGGAGCAGGCACCTAGCCACCGGAATAGGCGCTGTTCGTCCGGCGCGAGTGCCTCGTATGTGATCCCGAAAGTGGCCGCTAGCCCCGGATGTCCCCGAACCTTCAGCGTATCCAAAGGACGACTCTCCAGCGCGTCGCTGAGTGCCTGAAGATGATCGCCCGGCTTGGCGTGCAGCCGCCTAAGTTCCCTGCCCAGAAGCTCGATTGCTAGTGGAAGATGTCCCACCTGAGCCATCAGTGCGGCAGCAGCTTCATGGGACACACCCAGAACGCCGTCGCCACCATGCGCTTGAAGTAACTCCAGAGCCTCATCGGACTCCATTTCGCTTATTGGGAGTGGCTCCGCATCGAGCGCCTGGGCCAAGGCGATATCTCGGGTGGTGAGCAGTAGATAGCCTCCATCCGGAATCGTTTTTCTGAGCAAGGTCGCGCTTTCCAGCCATTCAGGTCGGACGTCGTCAATCAGTACGAGGAGCGACCCTGAGAGCCGCTGGTGCCGATCGAGAAGTCCTCGCGTATGAAGAGCCAGTTCCCTTGCGTCACTATGATCGGAGGCGATCCCTGAGAGCGCCAGTGACCAGCCGCGCAGAATGGGGCCAGGCAGTCCAGAGTGTTCAGCGAGATCGCCCCAGAACACGCCGCCGGGGAACTCACCTGCGAGTGCGTGCGCCGCGTGGAGTGCGAGTGAAGTCTTTCCGATCCCACCCATTCCATGCAAGGCCGCTGAGCGCGCCTTGCGCAGGATCGCCGTGAGGTCTGCCAGTACGCGCTTCCGCTCGGTGTAGAGTCGGGGCGGCGCAGGGGCGAGGAAATGTGGGGACTCGTTCGGGTTGCGCTCGCGACCGGGAGCACAGCGCACCCCAGCATTGAATTCCGCAACCGCCCGAATCCAATCCCTTTTCTTCTGAATGATCAATTCGGGCGGACATGGCGACCGCGCGATGTCACAGTGCGTGTGGGCGTCCGCATGATGATTCGGACACAGAAGCGCGAGATTCTCGTAACGGTCGTCACGGGTCTTCGCGTGCTCTGTGATGTGGTGGATCACTACGGGGTTCAGTCGGTCATAATCGAAGCAGATACAGCATCGCCACTCACATTCTGCGACCAGACGCCGGAGCGTTGGTTGCGGGATCGCTTTACGGCCGACTGCAGCACGGATGGATTTCACCTCTTCCACAGTGAATCCTTCAAGCTTCCGCGTTGAGTGCGCCTTAAGGGACGCCAGCGAGTGTCCGCGGCGAATCAATCGCTCGACAAACCCAGAATCCAGGCCTATGGCGAGGAGATTCAGCATCTTGTCCTGATCACGCGCTTCAGGCATAAACCTGTCCTCTGACGAAGTCTTGCGGTACCGGGAAGGGTCAGGAACGCGGGGTGCTGGGTTGCGCGGGCATTCGTCCCACCGAGCCGGAAAGGAGGTGCAAACTCCTGAGGTCTGACTGCTGAGCGACTCCTGTTCAGCACTTCAGAGTCAGAACTTTGCACCTCCGGTAGGACGCAGACCGGTTCTCGCGAACCGTATCACCCATGGCGTTGATCCGTTCGTGTACGGACCTAAGAGTTCGGTATGTGTCTACCCGATATCGCGCGCTTCGTCCCCGCGCAAGCCACACACCCTCCACACCAACGCTCTTCGGTTCAAAAGAGCAGCCGGTACACCACGGCCAGGTTGCGCCCGGGATTCTCCGCGAAGTCCTTGATGCGGCTCGCGGCGTCGCGGTAGCGCTCGTCCAGCAGGTTGTCCGCGCGCAGGGTGATGGAGTGCACGCGCCCGCCGCGGATCAGCGAGTACCCCGCGCTCAGGTTCACCAGGTCGTACGCGCCCGTGGCCATCTCGCCCGCCGTCACGCGGTTCTGGGCGAAGGCGTGGCGCGCCTCGACGCCCGCGGAGAAGCGGTTGTTGTCGTAGCGCGCGGAGGCGCCCAGCCGCGCCGGGGGCATGTACGGCAGGTGCCCGCCGCCGTCCCGGAAGTCGCCGCGCACCAGGTCGCCCGTGGCGCCCAGCACGATGTGGCGGGCCACGTTCCCCTCCACCTGCCCTTCGAGCCCGCGCAGCTCGGCGCCGCGCTGGTCGTACTCGAACAGCGGCACGCTGTCGCCCACTTCCTCGTTGAACACGCCGCCGGTGAGGAGCGGGTAGATGTAGTTGTCGATGCGGTTGTAGAAGGCCGAGAGCTGGGCGTTGACGCGCTCGGACCGGGCGCGGAGCACCGCCTCCAGCCCCGAGTTGGTCTCCACCTCCAGGTTCGGGTTGCCGATCTCGTACGCGCCCACCGCCGCGTGGAAGGCGTCCGAGAAGAGCTCCTCCACCGTGGGCGCGCGGAAGGAGCGGGCGGCACTCACATTGGCGGACAGGGTGGGCGTCACGGGCACGCTCAGGCCGATGGAGCCGGAGAGGTTGCTGAAGTCGCGCGTGCGCCCCGCGCCGAAGCGCTCGTCGTCGGCGGAAACCAGGCGGTACACGTCGTAGCGCGCGCCGGCCTGGAGCTGGGGAGCGGTCTCGCCGCCGCCCAGGGAGAGCGCCTGGTACACGAACACGCCGCCGTTGCGCGTGTCGGCCGAGGGGGTGAGCGCTTCCTCGCCCTGCGGCTGGTACTGGCGGAAGAGGCCGGAGACGCCCAGCGCCCCTTCCAGCCGCCCGTACGCCGTCTTGGCGATGAGGCCGGCCGTCTGCGTGCGCAGGTTGAAGGTGGTGCCGACCTCGCCGCCGCTCTCCACCTCGTCGTGCGTGTACCACTGCGCGGAGCCCTCGGCGCGCAGGTTGGTGAAGAAGCCGCCGCCCAGCGCCACGTCCGCCCGCGTCGTCCCCTCGTAGCGGTGCCCACGGATGCTGATTCCCGCCTCCTCCGCGCCGGGGGCGGAGGGGAGGCCGTAGTTGAAGCCGTACCCGCTCACCGAGAGCCCGCCCTGCACGCGGTCGCCGATGAACCCGGCGCCGGCCTGCGCGTAGCGGTTGCGGAAGAAGGTGTTGTCCAGCGCGTCGCCGCCGCCCACGCGCACGTCGTCCACGTTGCGGTAGCCGCCGCGCCCGCTCACCGCGAACGAGCCGCCCACGGGAAGGATCAGCTCGGCCGTGGCCGCGCCGCCGGGGTTCACCGACTCGCCCTGCGCCGCGATGTACCCCTCGGCGTGGGTGGGCACGGTGGTGGGGATGGTCTGCGCGATCACGTTCACCACGCCGCCCAGCGCGTTGCTGCCGTACAGCAGTGACGCGGGGCCGCGCACCACCTCCAGGCGCGTGGCCGCCAGCGGGTCCACGCTCAGCGAGTGGTCCGGGGAGGAGGAGGAGAGGTCGCCCGTGCGCTGGCCGTTCTCCAGCACCAGCACCCGCTCGCCGCTCAGCCCGCGGATGACGGGGGTGGAGGCCGCGGGGCCGGAGTAGCGCTGCGAGAGCCCCGGCTGCGTGGAGAGCGTCTGCGCCACGCTCGCCCCCAGGTTGCGCTCCAGCTCCTTCCCGGACACCTCGGCGGTGGACTGCGTGATGCGCATCGGGTCCGCGCTCCCCGGCGAGGCGGTGACGTTGATCCCCTCGATGGCGAGCGGCGTGGAGCGCATCCTCATCTCCACCGTCGCGCTGCCGCCGTCGGTCACGGTCACCACGGCGTGCGAGGGCGCGTACCCCAGCAGCGTCGCGTCCAGGTGGTAGGTGCCCGCCCGCAGCGAGCGGAAGGTGAAGGTGCCGTTGCCCCCCGTGGTGGTGGAGCGGCTCACCTCCGCGATGGTCACGCGCACGTTGGGAAGCGGGGTGCCGCTGGTGTCGCGCACCACGCCGGTGACGGTGCCCACGGGCTCCGCGGCGTGGGCCGCGGCAGGCGCGACCCACACGAGGGCGGCCGCGGCGAGCGCGGTCCGCACGATGGTTCCGAGCATTTTGAGTCTCCTGAACGGACGATCAAGTCCGCCCGCGGCAGATGCCGGGGGCGCGAGTCGGTTCGCGCGGGGTGCGCGCGGTTCAGGAGAGGGTGGGTGGGCCGCGTGGGAGGGTGGGGGGCGCCGCCAGGAAGCGCGGCGCCGTGCGCGGCCCGGCGCGGTAGACGACGGGTGCCGCGGGCTCCGCGCGCACCGTGATCTCGCGCGCGGGCAGCGCCAGCGCGCCGTTCGCCAGCGTCTGGCAGACGGCGCAGTCGGGCGCGTGCGCGGGTGCCGGGGCCGGATCGCTCTCCGAGCCCGGCGCGTAGACGGTGACCCCGGCCGCCGGCGTGTACCGGTGTACCCACGCGCCGAGGTCGCTCCCCAGCAGGTGCGCCAGGGCGGCGACCAGCAGGAAGAAGCGAGAGCTCGGCATCCGGGCGTGGCGACGGGTCATAGGGCTTGCGGTACCCCGCCCCGCCGTGCGCGGTTCCGCCTCAATCCAGGAAAGACCTCAGCCGGGCCAGGTTCGCCCGGTCCGCCGCCGCGTGGTCGTCGCCCTTGGGCGTCTCCAGCACCTTGGGGACGTCCGCCAGCCGCTCGTCGGTCATGATCCGCCGGAACGGCTCGTCCCCCAGCGACCCTTCGCCGATCCCCGCGTGGCGGTCCTTGCGGCTGCCGAACGGGTTCTGCGAGTCGTTGAGGTGGAAGAGGCGCAGCCGCTCCAGCCCGATGGTGTCCGCGAAGCGCGCCATCACCCCGTCGTAGTCGTCGCGCAGGTCGTAGCCGGCGGAGAAGGCGTGGCAGGTGTCCAGGCACACGCCCAGCCGGTACCGCTGGCGGGGAGTTACGCGCTCGATCATCTCCGCCAGCTCCTCGAAGGTCGCCCCCAGCACCCGCCCCGCCCCCGCCGTCGTCTCCAGCAGCACCATCGTGGAGCCGGGCACCTCCTCCAGCGCCTGCTCGATGAGCGCGGCGTTCTGGGCCAGCCCGCGCGGCTTGTCGCCGTCGGTGGCATTGCCGGGGTGGGTGACCAGCGCGTCCAGCCCCAGCCGCTCGGCGCGCCGCAGCTCGCCGCGGAACGCGTCCAGCGACCGGTCGCGCAGCACGGGATCGGCCGTGGCCAGGTTGATCAGGTACGAGTCGTGGGCGTTGGTGAAGCCGATCTGGCGGAGCGCCACCCCGTCGCGGAAGCGCTCGGCCTCCTCGTCGGCCACCTCCACCTCGGCCCAGCGGTTGGGCTGCTTGGTGAAGATCTGGATGGCGGTCGCGCCGATCTCCTGCGCCCTCTCCGGCGCGTTGCGGCATCCACCCGCGGTGGATACATGAGCTCCGAGCAGCATCATTCCCGTCTCTTGGGTGCGAAAAAAGATCTCACACAGAGGCACAGAGACACGGAGATGGAGCCATCTCTGTGCCTCTGTGTCTCTGTGCGAGCCCCGCCGTTCAGCCGGCGCGCTCGATCTGCTTGCGGTGGTGCTCGATGTGGATCCCCACGAAGCGCAGCACCTTGATCGGCTCGATCTTGCCGAAGTACGGGTGCGTGAGGCCCAGGGAGCCCTGCAGCCGCGCCGCCGCCAGCTCGGCCACGAAAGTCTCGCCCAGGGCGCGCATGGACGCCAGCGCCGCGTCGCGCCCGGCGCGCACCTCTTTCGGGCGCACCTCGCGCGGCGCGGGGGCTCGCACGGGGAACGAGCGGTGGAAGAGGATGTGGGGGAGGAGGATCCAGCGTGTGAGGGTGCGCCGCCAGGGAGCCAGCTTCAGCTCCATCGCGCGCCCCTCGCGCAGCTCCACCAGCAGCGCCTCGTACGAGCGCGTGAGGTGCTCCGTCACCTGCGCCGGGGTCCACTTCCCGGGCCCCCACGGGCGCTCCCACGCGTCGGCGGCGAGGGCGGACGCGGTGTAGAGGTACGCGGCGAGCGAGACGTGGTGCTCGTCCGCCGCCGCGTCCCAGCGGGCCTGGCTGCGCGAGACACCGGATGGCGTGGGCATCGCGGACCTGGATTGGGGGGAGTGTGGGTCAGCGCGGAGGGTGCTTCAGCCAGCTTTCGATGCGTTCCACGGGCTCGCTCAGCGTCCAGCCGCGGGCGCGCCACTCGCGCACGCGGGCCAGCAGTTCGTCCACCGCGCACTCGCCCTGGGTGCCGGGAGCCAGGTACGCGCCCGCCGGCCACTCGGTGGTCCGCAGCACCCCGCCCTCGGGGCGCTGCAGGAGGACGACGAAGCCCTCGCCGCCGCCGGGAGCGGCGGCGTGGAAGGCGAGCGTATCGCTCACCGCGCCGTGGCGGCGATGTTCGGCCCGCGCAGGATGATGGGGTCGTTCCCCACGCGCGCGCCGGGGAACACGCCGTCCACCGCCATGGCCGCGAACAGCAGCGCCAGGTAGAGGAGCGAGTTGCGGTACAGCGTCCACGCGGGCTGCGTGAAGTTGGCGGCCTTCATCACCCGCCGCACGTCGCGCAGGAACCACAGCCCCAGCGCCGCCGCGGACACGCCGTACACGGCGCCGAGCCCGCCGTACGTCACCGGCGCCAGCGTCACGGGGATCATCACCAGCGTGTAGAAGAGCATCTGGCGCATCGTCTCGCGCTCGCCCCACACGTTGGGGGCCATGGGCACGCCCACGCGGCCGTAGTCCTTTTGCTTCACCAGCGCCAGCGCCCAGAAGTGCGGCGGCGTCCAGAAGAAGACGATCAGGAACAGGTACGCGGCCGTGAGCGTTACCTCGCCCGTGGCGGCGGCCCACCCCACCAGCGGCGGAAACGCGCCCGCCGCCCCGCCGATGACGATGTTCTGCGGGGAGGTGCGCTTGAGCCAGCGCGTGTAGATGAAGACGTAGTAAAGGAGGCCGGCCAGGGCGAGCACCGCGCTCAGCAGGTTCACGAAGAGCGCGAACACGGCGAACGCCGCCGTGCCCAGCACCAGCCCGAAGCCCAGCACGTGCCCCGGCGACATCCGCCCGCTGGGGATGGGGCGCAGCTTGGTGCGCGGCATGTGCGCGTCGATGTCGCGATCGATGAACATGTTGATCGCGTTGGCGCCGCCGGCCATCAGGTAGCCGCCCAGCATCGTCCACAGCACCACGCCCAGGCTGGGCCACCCGCGCAGCGCGATGAACATGGGCGTGACGGTGGTCACCAGCAGCAGCGAGATGATGCGCGGCTTGGTGAGCGTCACGTAGTCGCGCAGGAGCTGCCGCACGCCGGAGCCGCCCTGCCGCTGCGCCGCGATGCCGGCGCGCTGCGTGGCGGTGGTCATGTCGGCGTCGTGCACCGGGGGAGCGGCGTTGATCGTATCGGGCATCAGGTCGCGAACTGGAGAGGCGCCCGGAGGCGCCTCGCCTTCAGGGGGCCGCGCGCGACGGATGGCGGGCGCGGACGTGCGCAAATATACACCCCGCACGCACGTGCGCCACCCCGCCGCGCGACGGTCCGGCCCCCTCCCCACGCCGCGGCGGGGGATTCCCCCACACCCGCGCCGGCGCCCCGAAGGTGGGCTTCCGCAACCACTTGCGCGGCGCCGCGGCCGCGCGTTAGCGTTGGGCTCCGCGCGGCACCCTGGCCCGAGCCCATCGCATGAGATCGCTTTCCCCCTTCGCCCGCTTCGCGTGGGGCGTGCTCGCCTACAACGTGGCCGTGGTGCTGTGGGGCGCCCTGGTGCGCGCCACCGGCTCCGGCGCCGGGTGCGGCCGCCACTGGCCGATGTGCAACGGCGAGGTGGCCCCCCGGCTGGCCTCCACCCACACGATGATCGAGTTCGCCCACCGCGCCACCAGCGGCATCGCGCTGCTGCTGGTGGTTGCGATGCTGGTGTGGGCGCGCCGGTCCTTCCCGCGCGGGCACCTCGTGCGGCGCGGCGCGGCGCTCTCCACCGTGTTCATCGTGATGGAGGCGCTGCTGGGCGCCGGCCTGGTGCTTTTCGAGCTGGTGGCGGACGACAAGTCGGCCGCGCGCGCCTTTTCCATGTCCGCGCACCTGGTGAACACCTTCCTTCTCCTGGGCGCCCTCACCCTGACGGGGTGGTGGGCCTCGGGCGGCGGGCCCGTGCGCGTGCGCAAGCAGGGTGCGCTCGGCGCGGTGCTCCTCACGGCCGTGGGCGCCACGATCCTGGTGGGCGCCACCGGCGCCGTCACCGCGCTGGGCGACACGCTGTTCCCCAAGACGGACGTGGGCTTCCGGCTCTCGTCCACCGCGCACTTCCTGGAGCGCCTGCGCATCGTGCACCCGCTCCTTGCCCTCGCCACGAGCGTCTACATCACCGCCGTGGGCTGGATGGTGCGCCGCGCCCGCCCCAGCGCCACCACCCGCCGCCTGGCCGCCCTGCTCACCGCCCTCTTCGCCCTGCAGGTGGTCGCGGGCACGGTCAACATCGTGCTGCGCGTGCCCATCTGGATGCAGCTCATCCACCTCTTCCTGGCCGACTGCGTGTGGATCGCGCTGGTGCTCACCGCCGCCTCCGCGCTCGCCCGCGAGCCCGCGGAAGCGCACGACCTGACCCCGGCGCGCGTGCCGGCGGCGATCTGATCTCACACAGAGGCACAGAGACACGGAGAGCGTCTCTCTGTGTCTCTGTGCCTCTGTGTGAGCCCCCTTCGCCGGTCTGTCTCTTGCACGAGCGCGGCGCCTCCAACGCACCCGATCAGGAGGTAGGAACGTGGCGACGATGGCGGATCCGCGCAGCGCGGGGCACGAGGGCGCGCGCACCAACGTGGGGAAGAACGAGCGCATCCTCTCCGTGGTGGGAGGGGGGGCGCTCGCCGTGCTGGCGCTGCGCAGGAAGGGGGTGCCGGGGATGGTGCTGGGCGCGGCCGGCGCGGCGCTGCTGGAGCGCGGCCTCACCGGGCACTGCCGCGTGTACGGCGCCCTCGGCATCGACCGGGCGGAGGGCCCCGCGCGCGGCGCGATGCCGGACGAGGGCGGCTTCCGCGGCTCGGCGCGCACGGCCGTCAACCGCCCGGCGCGCGAGCTCTATGACTTCTGGCGCGACTTCACCACCGCGCCGCGCTTCCGCGACACCGTCACCGCCGTGGAGATCCTGGACGAGTCCACCTCGCGCTGGACGGCGGCGGGGACGATGGGGCGCTCGTTCCAATGGACTTCGCGGCTGGTGGAGGACCGGCCCGGGGAGTACATCGCGTGGGAGTCCGTGCCCCCCTCGGACCTGCCCAATCGCGGCTCCGTGCGCTTCGTGCCGTTCGGCGACGGCACGCAGTCGGAGGTGCACTACACGGTGGAGATCGACCCGCCGGGCGGCGTGGTGGGGCAGGCGATCCTGGGCCTCTTCCACCCGAAGCCGCAGGCGGTGATGGAAGACGAGCTGCGTGCCTTCCGCGAGCTGATGGAGACCGGCGCGGCCGGAAAGCGGGAGCTCCAGTGACGGCCGGCGCGCGCCCCGCCGGCGCCTTCCAGGAGCTGCGCGACTCGTTCGACGCCCCGCGCCTCCCCGTCCCGCCCGCGTCACGCGGCAGCGAGCCGCGCGCCAACTCCGTGGCGTGGGCGCACGCCGCCTTCTTCGTGGCGGGCGGCGTGTGGCCCATCGTGTCGCTGCGCAGCTTCGAGGCGGCCACCGGGCCCAAGGTGGACGGCTGGCTGGTGAAGACCGTCGGCGGGCTGCTGGCGGCGGCGGGCGCGGCCATCGGCTCGGCGGCGGCGGCGCGGCGGGTGACGCCGGAGATCGCGATGGTGGGCGCCGGGTGTGCCGCGACCCTCGCCGCCATCGACATCGTGTACGTGTCGCGGCGCCGCATCCCCCCCGTCTACCTGCTCGACGCCGCCTCCGAGATCGGCCTGATCGCCGCGTGGGCGTCGGTGGCGGGCGACCTGGACCGCTGAACCGATGGCTGAATACACGCTGGTGGTGGACAAGACGGGCGAGCAGCGCATGGACGCGGCCGCCAAGGCTGAGCGCTACGCCACCGTCACCGAGCAGATCCGCGCCACGCTGCACGGCGAGCGGGACCTGCTGGCGGCCATGACCTCCATCGTCTGCCTCCTCCACAACGCCTTCCCCTACTACTTCTGGACCGGCTTCTACCGCCGCGTCGCGGAGGGCATGCTCCTCGTCGGCCCCTACCAGGGCACCATGGGGTGCCTGTGGATCCCCTTTGAGCGCGGCGTGTGCGGCACCGCCGCGCGCGAGCAGCGCACCGTGGTCGTGGACGACGTGAACGCCTTCCCCGGCCACATCGCCTGCGACTCCGCCTCCGCCTCGGAGATCGTCGTCCCCGTCTTCGACGCCGCCGGCCGCCTCATCGCCGTCCTCGACGTGGACAGCACCCTCCCCGCCGCCTTCGACGACGTGGACCGCGAGCACCTCGAAGCCATCGTCGCGCTCCTCCGCGGCAAGGAATCGCTCCCCGTGGTCCTCCCGTGACCGAGTTGTACCGATGATCGCTGTATCCGTACCCGGCTCGCGGATCCGGGGTATCTAGGTAGAGGGAGCCGTTATCGTCGCTTCGTCTGCTGAACTCCGTGCCCGAGTATTTCCGGCCTTACCGCCGCGGACCGAAGCTGGATTCGCGCATCGAAGTGCAGGAGCACATCCTCGCGACGGTCGTCGGCCACGAGGAGCTCTACAGTTGGCGACTGGACGGAACCCCGTTGAAGCGCATCGTGAGCAAGTACCGGCGCGCCATCTACCTGACGCCGCAGCAGGCCGCGGATCGCCGCGATTGCGTGCTCACGCACAATCACTGGAACGACGGGGGGAGCCTCAGTCGCGACGATCTGGCGGAGGCGATCCATCACGATTGGGCGGAGATCCGTGCGGTCGACTCCGTGCGCGGACGGTATCGCTATGTGGCTACACGCGGTCGCGAAGGATGGCCGTCGCTGGAAGCCTTTCACGCGGAATGGGTCCGCCACGGCGCGGCGGCTCGCACGGAATTCCATCTGCGCGGGCTGGACGAGACGCACGCGGAGTGGCGCTATCAGATCAACCACTCGATCTTGACGAGGATCGCTGACGCGCTACACCTGGATTACCGGCGTATACACTGGAAGGAGAGGTAGCCATGCCGTTGATGCTGGATCCTCCCATTTACGAGAGCGCGACCGAGACCGAGCTGCGTGCTTGGCTCGATGCCCTGCACGACATGCGCACGGACGTCCCCGGTGCCGACACGAGGGCGCACGCCGCGCTGGACCGCTCCGAGCAAGAAACGCGTGCGGAGCTCGCGGTTCGCAGTCACGCTGTTGGGGGCTCACACAGAGACACGGAGGCACAGAGATGAATTCGTCTCCGTGCCTCCGTGCCTCTGTGTGAGCCCCCTTCAGACCGTGAAGAGTGAGAGCACCATCAGCACCACCACGGTCGCGCCCAGCACCACACCGTAGCCGGACACCACCGCCGCGTACTTCAGCAGGGTCACGGGCCAGCGCTGGCGATACACGCGCTTCATCGCCCAGAGCAGGTGGCCCAGCAGCAGCGCGACGAGGATCAGGTTGCGCCACGCCGTGGAGGGCATGGCGAGGGCCGCGGCCGTCACTAGGAAGGCGAACGCCTGTACGTGCAGCGCGAAGACGAAGTGCTCCACGTACAGCCGCCGCTGGCGCAGGTAGAGGAGGTGGAGCAGCAGCGCGAACCCCGGGACGAGGAGGAAGGCCGCGCGCGGGGCGTTCGTCTGCAAGCCGCGGAGCTGCATGCGCAGCCCTTCCTTGGGGCCGAGCGCGTTCACCTGGTCCTGCTGGCGGATGATGCGCCGGCTGAACGGGCGCGTCCACGCCGGGGCGCCCAGGGTGTCCAGCTTCAGGTCCACCACCTTGGGAGTCTCGCCCGGGTGCCTCGCCTCCCACTCGCGGATCGCGGGCTGGGCGTTCCGGAACACGCGGTCCGGGTCCGTGAGCCACGAAACGAGCACGAAGAAGACGATGCTGGCCAGCAGGTAGAGGCGGAACGGGGCCAGGTAGCGCGCGATGCGGCCGGCCACGTACTCCTCGGTCAGGAAGCCGGGGCGGAAGAGGAGAGCGCCCAGCGTACGCGGCAGCGCCCCGTTGACGGCGAGCTGGTCGTCCAGCGTGTCGCGCACCATGCGCCGCACGGACACCAGCCGCTCCGCGTTGCGCTGGCCGCAGCGGGGGCAGAACTGGTCCTCCACCCAGGTGGCGCAGTTGGGGCAGGCGCGCGCGGGCGCCGTGCCCCGGCGCGGGGGCGCGGGGCGGCTCTCTTCAGCGACGGGAGACGGCAGGGTCATGGCGGCTGCCTCCGGGCCGGAGTGTGGACGGGCATGCGTGGGGCAGATGCCGGTCTCGTGCCGCCAGGGCACGATGCCTGCGCAGGGGCGGCCCACCCTTCCGCCGGGCGCGACCGCCCCGCGGGCCAGGCCCCCGAAAGGAGACGAAGATGGGCGACAAGAGCGTGATGAAGGTAAGCTCCCAGAACTCCCCGCGCGGCGAAGAGGGCCAGAAGTACCTGGCCTCCGGCATCACACTTTCCATGCGCATGTGGGAAGACCAGGAGCCGGGCGGCGACAAGGAGCCCCGCGCCCGCGACTACGAGACGGTCGGCTACGTGATCCGCGGCCGTGCCGAGCTCCACACGGAGGGCCAGGTGCTGATCCTGGAGGAGGGCGACTCGTGGACGGTGCCGCGCGGCGCCACGCACACGTACGTCATCCTGGAGGCGTTCACCGCGGTGGAGGTCACTCACCCGCCCTTCCAGGTGCACGGCCGGGACGAGTAGGTGAAGTCCTGAGTCCTGGGTCCTAAGTGCTGAACTGCGGTTCCACCCAGGACTCAGGACTCAGGACTTCTTCGCCCCCACCCGGCGTGGCGCCATGACCGACCGACCCGACGCACCCGGACCGCGCCTGCTGCGCGCGCTCCTCCGGGTACCGCTCTTCTACAAGATCCTCATCGCCAACGCAGCGCTCGTGCTCTTTGGCGCGCTGCTGGGGAGCACGCTCACGGCCTCGTACGTGCGCGCCATGCCGCGCGGCTCCATCGTGGACCTGGCGAGCGCGTTCGCGGTGGCGGGCGTGGGCGCCACCGTGCTGGTGAACGCGGTGATCCTGCGCTTGGCGCTGCAGCCGCTGGAGCTGCTGGAGCGGAGCGCCGCGCGCGTGCAGGCAGGGGACCTGGATGCCCGCGCACCCCTCTCGCCCATGGCGGACCGCGAGCTGGAGCAGCTCACGCGCACCTTCAACGGCTCGCTGGACGCGGCCGCCGCCTACCGCGAGCGGCTGCGCGAGGTGGCGGCGCGCGCGCTGTACGCGGCCGAAGAGGAGCGGAAGCGCATCGCCCGCGAGCTTCACGACGAGACGGCGCAGCTCCTGGCCGCCCTCCTCATCCGCATCCGCGTGGTGCGCAACGCCTCCGACCCGGCGGCGCTGGAGGTGCTGCTGGACGACATGCGGCGGGAGATCGGCGCGGCGCTGGACGGGGTGCGCCGCTTCGCGCGCGGGCTGCGCCCGCCGGCGCTGGACGAGCTGGGGCTGATCCCCGCCATCGAGTCGCACATCCGCTCCGTGGGCGAGGTCGCCGGCTTCCCCGTGCGGCTGGAAGCGGAGGGGGTGGACGCGGAGCTTTCGCCCGAAGCGGAGCTTGCGGTGTACAGGATCGTGCAGGAAGCGCTCTCCAACGTGGTGCGCCACGCGGGGGCCACCCACGCCGTCGTGCAGCTCCGCCGCGAGCCGGAGCAGCTCGTGGTGACGGTGCAGGACGACGGGCGCGGCTTCGACGCGGTGCGCGTGAGGAGCGCGGGCGGGCTGGGGCTGTTCGGGATGAGCGAGCGCGCCGCGTACCTGGGAGGGCGCGTGGACGTGCGCAGCTCCCCCGGTGGCGGCACCCGCGTGCTCGCCGAGATCCCGCTCAGCGCGGGCGTCGGCTGACGCGTCATTGCCGCAGCGGTTATATTCTCGCGCGGGAACCCCGCGCAAGCACACGCTTATGGAGGAAGGATGAGCCCCGAAGGGAACGTCGAGAACGTGGTGATCGTAGGCTCCGGGCCGGCGGCGTGGACCGCGGCGCTCTACGCGGCGCGCGCCAACCTGGACCCCATGGTGATCGAGGGTGAGCCCTCGCCGCAGATGATCCCGGGCGGGCAGCTCATGTACACCACCGAGATCGAGAACTTCCCGGGCTTTCCGGAAGGGCTCCAGGCGCAGGAGCTGATGGAGCGGATGAAGGCGCAGGCCGTCCGCTTCGGCACGCGCGTGACGGGCGAGAACGTGGCGTCGGTGGACTTCTCGGTGCACCCCTTCGTGCTCAAGCTCACCTGGTCCGGCGAGGTGCGCGCCCGCTCCGTCATCATCTCCACCGGCGCCCGGGCCAACTGGCTGGGGCTCCCCAACGAGATGCGGCTCGCCCAAAGCGGCGGCGGCGTCTCCGCCTGCGCCGTGTGCGACGGCGCCCTCCCCGCCTTCCGCGACCAGCGCCTGGTGGTGGTGGGCGGCGGCGACACGGCCATGGAAGAGGCCAACTACCTCACCAAGTTCGCCAGCGAGGTGGTGATCGTGCACCGCCGCGACAGCTTCCGCGCCTCGCAGGTGATGGCCAAGCGCGCGCTGGAGAACCCCAAGATCCGCGTGATCTGGGACACGGCCGTGGTGGATGTGCTGGGCGGCGACTTCGTGACGGGCGTGCGCCTCAAGAACCTGAAGACGGAGGCCGAGGAGGACCTGGAGTGCGGCGGCCTCTTCGTGGCGATCGGCCACACGCCGAACACCTCGTTCCTGGGCGACGCGCTCGACCTCACGGAGCACGGCTACATCCAGACCCCGCACGCCTGGCGCACCCGCACCAGCGTCAACGGCGTCTTCGCCGCCGGCGACGTGATGGACGACTACTTCCGCCAGGCCATCACCGCGGCCGGCACCGGCTGCATGGCGGCGCTGGAGGCCGAGCGCTGGCTGGCGCTCCACGACGGGATCGGGCAGGACCCGGTGCTGGAGACGGCCGAGAGCTCCATCGCCCAGGCGGACCACGCCGGCATCCTGACATAAAGAATCTCACACAGAGACACAGAGGCACGGAGAACGCCGGGCGTTGAAACGCCCGGCTGGAACTACGGAAAGCCTGCTGAAGCAGGCCCGCATAGGTCCAGTCACCGAGCCCGCTTCAGCGGGCTTCCCGTGGTTCCAGCGGGGGGCTTCAGCCCCTCGCGGCGGGTTCGCGACGAGACACAGAGGCACGGAGAACGACGCTGTTCTCCGTGCCTCTGTGTCTCCGTGCGAGCCTATGGCCGCCCCAGCCAGCCGCCGATGTCGCGCACCGCCTGCCCGAACCAGCCGCCGGTGTCCTCGGGGTGGAGGGGGCAGTGCTCCGTCGGCTCGGTGCCCGCGACGAAGTACTCGGTCTCCACCGATTCGCCGGGGCACTGCGCGGTTGCGAGCTTGCCGGAGGCGCGGTCGATGGACGGCGCCACCACGTCCGCGGGGACGGGCCAGGGGGCGGGGGCGCGGTGGCGCTGGTAGTAGCGCGAGACCACGCGGCCCCACACGGGAGCCGCCAGACCGCCGCCCGAGGCGTCCGCGAGAATCGGCTGCGGGCGGTCGAAGCCCATCCACACGCCCGCCACCACGTCCGGCGTGAAGCCCACGAACCACACATCGGCGCCGTCGTTGCTGGTCCCCGTCTTCCCCGCGGCGGGGATGTCGTACGAGAGGCCCGCCTGCCGCACGCCCGCGCCCGTGCCGCGGTCCACCACGCCGCGCATCATGGAGGTGCTGAGGAAGGCCACGCCCGGCGAGATCGCGACCGACCGCGAGACGCGGCCCTCGTACAGCACGCGGCCCTGCGCGTCTTCCACGCGGCGGATGAGGCGCGGGCGCACCTTGGCGCCGCCGTTGGCGAAGGGCGCGTACGCCGCCACCAGCTCCAGCGGCACCACCGACGCGGCGCCCAGAAAGGTGGAGGGAAGCGGCTGGATGGGCGTGGTGATCCCCATCCCGTGCGCCGTCTGCACCACGCGCGCGGCGCCCACCCGCTCGCCCAGCACCACGGCGGCGCGGTTGGAGGAGAGGCGCAGCGCGTCGCGCATGTCCACCGTGGCGCTGTCCCCCACGTGGTCGCGGGGCCAGTAGGCGCCGCGCACCCCCTCCGCCCCCGGCCCCAGCAGCGGCGTGGACACGGGGATGCCGTCGCCCAGCGCCGCGGCGAACACGAAGGGCTTGAAGGCCGATCCCGCCTGGCGCTTCGCCTGCGTGGCGCGGTCGAACTGGCTGAGCGCGTAGTCCCGCCCGCCCACCAGCGCCCACACGTCGCCCGAGCGCGGGTCCATCGCCACGAACATCCCCTGCAGGCAGCGCGCGGGCTTCGCCGCCGTGCACGCCGCGTGGCGGAAGCGCCCGAACTGCCCCTTCTCCACCCCGCGGATCTGCTTCCCGAGCTCCTCCTCCGCCGCGTCCTGCAGCGCCGGGTCCAGGCTGGTGTACACGCGCAGCCCGTCCGTGTCCGCGCGCGGCCCGAAGCGCTCGCGCAGCTCGCGGCGCACGGCGGCCACGAAGTACGGCGCCTCTCCCAGCGCCTCGGGCGGCGGGGCCAGGCCCAGCGGCTGCCCGCGCGCCATCGCCGCCTCCGTCGCGGAGATCACCCCCGCGTCCGCCATCAGCCCCAGCATCAGGTTGCGGCGGCGCAGCGCCCCGTCCGGGTTGCGGCGCGGGTCGTAGTACGAAGGCGCCTTGGGGAGCGCCGCCAGCAGGGCGGCCTCCGCGTCGGTCAGCCTCGCGACGGGCTTGCCGAAGTATCCGCGCGCCGCGGCCTCCACCCCGTACTGCCCCTGCCCCAGGTAGATCTGGTTGAGGTACAGCTCCAGGATCTCGTCCTTGGTGAAGGCGCGCTCGATGCGCCGCGCCAGCACGATCTCCCACAGCTTGCGCCCGATGGTCTTCTCCCGCGACAGGTACTCGGGAAAGACGTTGCGCGCGAGCTGCATCGTCACCGTGCTGAAGCCCTGCTGGTAGCTGAGCGTCTGCACGTCACGGGCGAGCGCCCCGAACGCGCGGCGGTAGTCCACGCCCCCGTGCCGGTAGAATCGCTTGTCCTCTACGGCCAGGAACGCCCCGGACACGTGCGCCGGGATGCGCTGGATGGGCACCACCGTCCGCCGCTGCGGCGCCAGGTACGCCACCAGCTTCCCGCCCCCGTCGAAGAGCTGGCTCGCCTGGGGCGGCTGGTAGCTGCGCAGCGTAGCCACGGACGGACACTCCGGGCCCGAGCAGCGGGGCCACAGGTACGCCAGCGCCCCGCCCCCCGCCGCAATCGCGACGGCGAGCATGACTAGGAGCGCGCGCCCGATGCGGCGGGCGCGGGACGACGCGGGAGCGGGGGTGATGCGTTTGGGAGACATCCGGGTCGGGAACGGGAGGAAGTGCCGAGTCCTCAGTGCCCAGTGCCTGGTAACCGCAACTGGGGACTCTTCTTCTGAGTCGTACCGGGTCGCGCGGGGGATGTTCCGGGCTTCACCCCTTCAGCCGCCGGCCGCCGTCCACCACCAGGATCTCGCCGGTCACGAAGTCCGCGCGCAGCAGGTAGAGGAGCGCCTCCACCACGTCGCCCGGCGCGCCGATGCGGCGCAGCGCCGTGCCCGCGGCGAGCCGCTCCAGCTCCGCGTCGTCCATGTCGTCGGGCGGGAGCACGGCGCCGGGGGCGATGGCGGCCACGCGCACCTCGGGGGCCAGCGCGCGGGCGGCCACGCTCGTCAGGTGGGCCACACCGGCCTTGGAGATGCCGTGCGCCGCGTAGCGCGCCCACGTCTGCAGCCCCGCGAGGTCGGCCATGTTCACCACCACGCCGCGCCGCTCGCGCAGGGTGGGAGCCAGGTGGCGGATGAGGAAAAAGGGCGCCCGCAGGTTCACGGCCATGGTGTGGTCCCAGAGCGCCTCGTCCGTCTCCTCCAGCGCCTCCTCCGGAAAGACGGAGGCGCTGTTCACCAGCACGTCCACCCCCCCGAACGCGGCCACGGCCTCGCGCGCGAGCCGCTCCACCGCTTCCCCCCGCGCCAGGTCCGCCCCGATCGCCACCGCCTCCCCGCCCCGCCCGCGGATCTCCCCCACCAGCGCCTCCGCCGGCCCCGCGGACGAGTTGTAGTGCACCACCATCCGCATCCCCTCCCCCGCGAGCGCCTCCACCATGGCGCGCCCCAGCCGCACGGCCCCGCCCGTCACGAGCGCCACCTTCCCGTTCAGCTCCATGCTCTCCCCGAGAAGCGAAGACACAGAGGCACAGAGATGAAGTCATCTCTGTGCCTCTGTGCCTCTGTGTGAGCCCAATCAGTCGTCCTGCTTGAAGATCTTGAGATTGGTGGAATGGCCCGGCGCCAGGCGCGCCTTGGGGTTGAGGTAGCGCACCGCGTTGTTCACCGCGATGGCCGCCTCGCCGTAGCCGCACGAGATCAGCTCAAGCTTCCCCTCGTAGTGAACCACGTCGCCCGCCGCGTACACGCCGGGCACGCTCGTCTCCATCACCCCGTTCACCTTGATGGTGTTCTTCTCCAGCGCCAGCCCCCAGCGCGCGATGGGGCCCAGGTCCGGCTTGAAGCCGAGCAGGGCGATCACGGCGTCGGCCTCCACCGACGTGTCCTCGTTCGTCTCGTTGTTGAAGATGGTGACGCGGGCCACGCACCCGTTCACCCCCTCCATGTGCCGCACCTCGTACGGGGTGAGCACCTGCACATCGCCGCGCTCCGCCAGCGCCTGCATCTCCAGCACGCTGCTCTTGTGCGCGCGGAACTCGGGGCGCCGGTGGATGAGGGTGACGGAGCGGGCCACGCCGCGCAGCCCCAGCACCCAGTCCACCGCCGAGTCGCCGCCGCCCACGATGAGCACGCGCCGGCCGCGGAAGTCCTCGATCTGGCGCACGTGCGTGTGCGCGCCGCCGCCCTCGTTGTAGTGGTCGTCCCACCCCGGGCACTCCAGCACGCGCGGGTTGAGGGCGCCCTTCCCCGCCGTGACGCACACCGTGCGCGTGAGGAACTCGCCGCGTGGGGTCACCAGGCGGAAGTGGCCGTCTTCGGGCACCATCTCCTGCACCTCGGCGCCCAGCACCACCTCGGGGCCGAACTGCGTGCCCTGCTCGATCATGTTGTTGGCCAGGTCCTTGGCCAGGATCTTGGGCAGCCCGCCCACGTCGAAGATGTACTTCTCCGGGTAGAGCGCCATCAACTGCCCTCCCAACTGCGGCAGGGCGTCCACGATGCGGCAGGAGATCCCCCGCAGGCCGGCGTAGAAGGCGGCATAGAGCCCCGTGGGCCCGCCGCCGATGACCGTGATGTCCGTGATGTTCGCGTCGCTCACGCGCGTGCTCCGGGTGCCTGGGTGCTGGCCCGCGAGTGCGCCGGAACCGGCCGGCGGGCCGCGCTCCATATAGAGGCCCGGCCGTGCCGCCGCAAGGGAGCCATGCCCGCGCCGTGCTCCCTTGCAGCGTGCAAGGAGTCGTGCAAGATGGCGCACCGCGAACCGGGCACGGCGGGGCCAGACAACTCGCAAGTCATTGCAGAAAGCACACTTGCAAATCGCATGGCAGATGGCGCGGCCGTTGCCTTAGAGGAGCCCGACAGCACGACAGAGTGCTGCGGTACCCCACCCACCAGTCCACACCACACGGAGCAACACCATGCGCAACCTCCGCAACCGCGACGGCTTCACCCTGATCGAGCTCATGATCGTGGTCGTGATCATCGGCATCCTGGCCGCCATCGCGATCCCGAAGTTCACCAGCGTGTCGAAGAGCGCCAAGGACTCCGAGGCCGACCCCATCCTGAAGCAGGCCTACTCGCTCCAGGAGTCGTACAAGCAGAAGAACGACCTGTACGCCACCACCAGCACCCTCCTGGGCCAGGTGGGCTGGGAAGACCAGACGGGCAAGTACTTCGCCGTCACGGTGAAGAGCGCCACCAAGGCCGAGTCGTTCTGCGTCCAGGCCCAGCCGACCCAGGCCGGCACGGATGCCGGGCTCGTCGCCAAGTACATCACGCAGGACCGCACCGTCACCACCACCGCCTGCTAAGCTCGTAAGCTGCACCTCGCGGTGGGAGGGCCGGCCGGCTCTCCCATCGCCCTGGACCTGACCTTCTCCTACTCAATCCACACGGAGCAACACCATGCGCAACCTCCGCAACCGCGACGGCTTCACCCTGATCGAGCTCATGATCGTGGTCGTGATCATCGGCATCCTGGCCGCCATCGCGATCCCGAAGTTCACCAGCGTGTCGAAGAGCGCCAAGGACTCCGAGGCCGATCCCATCCTGAAGCAGGCCTACTCGCTCCAGGAGTCGTACAAGCAGAAGAACGACCTGTACGCCACCACCAGCACCCTCCTGGGCCAGGTGGGCTGGGAAGACCAGACGGGCAAGTACTTCGCCGTCACGGTGAAGAGCGCCACCAAGGCCGAGTCGTTCTGCGTCCAGGCCCAGCCGACCCAGGCCGGCACGGATGCCGGGCTCGTGGCCAAGTACATCACGCAGGACCGTACCGTCTCCACCACCGCCTGCTAAGCTCGCCGCGGGAGACCAGGGGAGCCGCCGCCCACGGCGGCTCCCTTCCCGCATCCATACACGAAGACCTCCATCATGCGCAACCGCGACGGCTTTACCCTCATCGAGCTCATGGTGGTGGTCGTGATCATCGGGATCCTGGCCGCCATCGCCATCCCCAAGTTCGGGGCGGTGACGCGCGGCGCCAAGGAATCGGAGGCGGAGCCGATCCTCAAGCAGATCTACACGCTGCAGGAGCGGTTCCGGATGAAGAACGACTCGTTCGCCACGAACCTGGAGTCGCTGGAAGGCGGGTCGGGAGTCTTCGACGAGGCGAAGTACTACAGGTTCACCCTCCCCACCGGCACATCGGACGCGTACATTGCCTGCGCCACGCCGCGCACCGCCACGGCGGGCATCCGCGCCTTCGCGATCGACGAGCAGCGCAACATCATTCCGTACGAGGGCGGCTGCCCGTAAGCGGCCATCGCACGGAAGCACCACCCCACGTCCTCCGCGGCCCGGTACGGCTCCGCGGAGGAAGCTTTTTATAGGCGCCACGGGCCTCACACAGAGGCACAGAGACAGAGAGATGAGAGACACCGGGAAGGCGAGGGGCGGGCTTCCGCGCGAGCGGTTCTTCGTGCTCCTGGCGCTGGCGGTGGGGGTGGTGTACCGCCTCCTGCAGTACGTGAGCGACCGCTCGTTCTGGCTGGACGAGGCGCTGGCCGCGGCCAAGTACCTCGACCACACTCCCGCGGAGCTGCTGCAGCCGCGCCACTTCGGCGGGGTGGGGCCCGGGTTCTACCTCCTGCAGTGGGCGGCGGCGCGGGTGTTGGGGACGAGCGAGCTGGCGCTGCGCCTTCCAGCGTTCTTGGCGGGCGTCGCTTCGCTCTTCCTCTTCCTGCTGCTGGCCCGGCGCTTCCTGAGCGGGTACGCCGTGCCGCTGGCGGTGGGGATGTTCGCCGTGTCGCCGTACCTCATCTACTACACGTCCGAGGCGAAGCGCTACTCGCTGGACGTGTTCTTTGGCGTAGCGCTGCTGCTGCTGGCGGAGCGCGTGCACCGCACGGGCGCGTCGCCCGGCGCCCTGGCGGCGTTCGTGGCGGGGTGCGTGGTGGCGGTCTTCTTCTCCCTTCCCTGCGCCTTCGTGGCCGCGGGCACCACGCTGGGGCTGGCGTGGAGCTTCCACCGCGGCGGCGACCCGCGCGGCGTGCGCGCCATGCTGGCCGTGGCGGGCGTGGCCGCGCTGGCGGTGGGCGTGCCGCTGCTCCTGTTCGTGGGGAGCGTGAGCGGGCACGGCGCGGCGGCGGACTTCTGGAAGGCGGGGTACATGCCCTTCCCCCCCACCTCGGCGGACGACCTGCGCTGGTACCCGGTTACCTACCTGCGCACCTTTGGCGACCCGCTGGGGCTGATCCGCAACCGCGGCGCCATGCCGGTGCTCCACACGCTCGCGGGCGCGCTGGCCTTCGCGGCGGGGATGGTGGCGCTGCGCCGCGACCGGCGGGCGCTCCTCCCCCTGCTGGTGGCGCCGCTGGCGGTGGCGCTGCTGGCCTCCGCGCTGGCGGTGTACCCGTTCGGCGGCTCGCGGGCCACCGGCGGGCGCACCATCATGTACCTGATGCCGGTGTTCTACCTGGGGATGGCGGCGGGCGCCGCGTGGGTGTGGAGCTCGCCGCGGACGCCGCTGCGCGTGGCGGGGCTCGCCGCGGCCCTCCTCCTGGTGGCCCCGCCGCTGGCCGAGGCCGTGGCGGCCGTGCCGTACGGGAGGATGGAGGCGCGCAGCATCATCTCGTACGTGGGCGCCCAGCGCCGCCCGGGCGACGCGGTGTACGTGCACTACGACCTGCTCCCCACCTTCGAGTTCTACCGCACCCGCTTCGGCTTCCGGCAAGGCGCGTACACGGTGGGGAGCTGCGAGCGCTTCACGCCCCTGCGCTACATCGAGCAGGTGCGCCGCTACCCGCCCGGCACCCGCGTGTGGCTCCTCTTCGCCGCCGGCGAGGGCGCGTACGCGTGGGACGAAAAGGGCTTCATCCTGGAGTACATGAAGGCGACCTCCGTGCCGCTGGACAACCGCGTGGCCCTGGGTGCCTCCGCCTACCTGTTCGAGGTGCGCACCGTGCCCGTCGCCGGCGATCTCCAGGTCCGCGTCCCCGTCTTCCCGCAGCGCGCCGACGAATCGTGCGAAGTGGTCAAGATGCGCTAGCCCTCTCTGTGCCTCTGTGTGAGCCCCCGCGGTCACCCGAGCTCCACGTAGAACTCATCGTTCTCGTGCAGCCGCATCTTCACGAGCCGCGCCCCTTCCAGGCGCGGCTCGATGCGTTTCCACAGGAGGACGAGGATGTTCTCCGTGGTGGGCACCAGCGCGCCGGGGGCGAACTCGGGGACGGCGTGGTTGAGGTGCTGGTGGTCCAGCCGCTCCACCACCTCCTCGCGCAGCACGCGGTCCAGCGCCGGGAGGTCCACCGAGAAGCCGGTGAGGGGGTCCACCGGGCCCTCCACCGACACCTCCAGCAGGTAGTTGTGGCCGTGGCCGTGCGGATTGGCGCAGGGGCCGAAGCGCTCCCGGTTGAGCTCCTCGCTCCATTCGGGGCGATAGTAGCGGTGCGCGGCGGAAAAGCGCACGCGGCGCGTGAGGACCATCGATGGCATGCGGGGCCGGTGCGGACGTGTAACAGAATGATACCGGGACACGCGGCGGCGTGCGCCAAACCGGGCACACGCCTTGCATTTGCGACGACGTGCCGCATCCGTTTTCCACCCTGTAAACGCCCACAATCTACGATGGCGCTCCTCTCCCCGGCCAGTGCCGAGCCCTTGCCGTTTCCGTCAGGTCCGCGCCACTCGTCTGTGACGCGGACCGGGGAAGCCGCGTCCATGGGGGGCGGCGCGTCGGTGCTCATCGCCGAGGACCACGAGGACAGCCGCGACGCGCTGTGCACCCTGCTGGAGGCGTTCGGCTACCAGGTGCACCTGGCGGCCAACGGCTTCGAGGCCGTGGCCGAGGCCCGCGCGCGCCGGCCGGACCTCATCCTGATGGACATGATGATGCCGGGGATGGACGGATTGGAAGCCACCCGCACCCTGCGCGCGGACCCGGACTTCCCGCGCGTGCCCATCGTGGCCGTCACGGCCATGGAGGGCGCGCGGGACCGGGTGATGGAAGCCGGGTGCGACGACTGGGTGTCCAAGCCCATCGACATCCGCGCCTTTCTCGCGCGCCTTCCCGGCTGGCTGGATCCTGCCCGCACCACCGGCGCCTGAGCCGTACAGAAATCCTTCTCCGCTCCAAATCCATGCATTGCGAGTGCAAGACGGACCAGCGCAGACTCGCGCTGGTCATCCGCGGTTTCGGCGAGTACCCCGAGCTGGAGGCATTCGGGGCCGAGCACGACTGGGACTTCCACCCGGCGCTGGGCGCCATCGCGGTGGACGTGGGCGAAGGGCGGGTGATGTCCGGCATCGCCGAGCTCGCCTCGTTCCTGCGCGCCGTGCTGGATCCCGGCCGCTTCGAGGGCGTGCGCGCCGTGTGGGTGCGCCGCGAGCTTCCCCTGTCCGAGCAGGTGGCCGAGCTGATCCACGCCGAGCCGCTGGCCACCATGGTGTCGGCCGACAGCTCGGAGCTGATGCCGCTGCTCAACGAGGGGCGCATCGAGAGCTGGTTCCAGCCCGTGTTCAGGGCCCGCACGCTGGAGCTGTGGGGATACGAGTGCCTGATGCGCGGCCGCGCGCTGGACGGGTCGCTGGTGACCCCGGCCACGCTGCTGGAGTGGGCGCGCCAGGAGCACCTCACCTTCATGCTGGACCGCGTGGTGAGGGAGCGCCACCTGCGCGCCGCCGGGCGCCTGGACGTGCCCTCCCACTGCCAGTTCCTGGTGAACTTCCTCCCCACGGCCATCTACCGGCCGGACTTCTGCCTGGCCACCACCGTGCGCGCCGCCCGCGACAGCGGCCTGGAGCCGCGCCGCATCACCTTCGAGGTGGTGGAGACGGAGCAGATGGCCGACCACGACCACCTGCGCCGCATCCTGGCCCACTACCGCGACAAGGGCTTCCAGGTGGCGCTGGACGACGTGGGGAGCGGGTACAGCGGCCTCTCGCTGATGGCCGACCTGAACCCCGACCTCATCAAGATCGACCGCGAGCTGGTGAGGAAGTCGGCCGAGAGCGCCCCCCACCGCGCGATCTGCGCGTCGCTGGTGCAGCTCGGCCACGGCCAGGGCCGCACCGTGCTGGCCGAGGGTGTGGAGACGGAGGCGGAGTGGAAGGTGATGGAGGAGCTGGGCGTGGACCTGCTGCAGGGCTACCTGTTCGGCCGCCCCTCGCCCGTCCCCGCGCTCGCCGCGCTGGCCGCCTGAAAAAAGCTCACACAGAGACACAGAGGCACGGAGAACAGCGTCGTTCTCCGTGCCTCTGTGTCTCTGTGTGAGCCCCCGCTCTTTTACAGCCGGGCGTTGGTCTCGTTGTTCGGCAGCGGGAAGTACTCCACCGACGCCCCGACGCTGGGGGTGGCCAGCGCCCGCGGCGTGCCCGTGGCGGGCAGGTCACCCCGCCGCCCGAACCGGCGGAAGTCGATCCAGCGGTGCCCGCCCTCGAAGAGCAGCGAGTAGCGGCGCTGGGCCAGGAGCTCGGTGATGAACGCCGCGTCGGTGGCCGGCGTGGCGGCCGGCTCCAGCCCGCCCGAGCTGGCGCGGATGAAGTTGAGGTCCGCCATGGCGCCCGCCGGGTCGCCCGTGAACCAGCGCGCCTCCGCGCGGAGAAGGATCAGCTCCTCGTTGCGGATGATGGGGATGGGCGAGGCAAGCCCGCCGCCGCCGTAGAACGGCCGCGTGGTGTAGAGCGCGAAGCGCAGGTTGCTGCTGAGCCCGCCCACCAGCGACGAAGCGCTGGTGGAGTCGATCTTCACCACGTAGCGCGCGTCGCGCTGGCCGTTGGCGCGCAGCGCCGCGTCGGTGCGCAGCCTGGGCTCCGCCACCGTCTTGCCGCTTACGTCGCTCAGCGTGTTGGGCGTGTCGCCCGAGTTGCCGCTGTACGTCTGGTACGCGCCCTGGTTGAGCAGGGTGCGGTCCGCCAGCGGGTCCACGGCGCCCGTGGTGGTGATGAACGACTGCCCCAGCGCGGCGAGCGCCGCCTGGTAGCGCGTCGCGTCGCGCGTGGTGGTGAGGGTGGCGCGGTACACCTCCACGCGGGCCTTCAGCGCCCGGTTGAACTGGATGTACCGGGCGGGCTTGTTGAACCCGAACTGCGAGAACCCGCTCGGCATGGGGAACGGGAAGCTCTCCCCGGCCTTCTGCAGGTGCGCCTGCGCCTCGTCCAGCAGGTTGGTGATGTGGGTGAACGCCACGTCGCGCTCCACCAGCGGCGCCGGGTAGAAGAGCGAGTCCAGCGACGTGTTCACCAGGATGGGGATGCGCGCCCGCGTGTTGAGGAGCTGCAGGTAGTCCACCGCCTGGATGGTCTTGGCGAACCCGCGGATCGCTTCCTCGTCCGCCGGCGCCATCTCCACCTTGTCCAGCCCCGCGATCAGGATGTTGGCCGTGCGGATGTTGCGGAACGGCGTCGTCCAGTACGAGCTGCCCGTGAAGTTGCCGCCGGACGGGTTGCCGTTGTAGATGGCCGTGACGTAGCGCGGCTCGTTGGGGTCCAGGAAGTACCCCTCGCGCCCCGGGATGGCCGTGAAGCGCACGTAGGTGTCCGAGTCCTGCCGCGTCCCCTGCAGCACCCCGGTGGAGGTCTTGAGGATGTCTTCCACCGAAGGGTTGTTGAGCAGGTCCTCGAGCGGCGGATCCCTGTAGTCCGGCACTGTGATGTCGCTGCACGCGCCCGCCGCCAGCAGGCCCAGCGCGACCGCGATCCCTCGTTGTTTCTTCATCATCCGTTCTCGACTCCGAAGTTCGTAGGTTTAGCAGGAGTCCTGAGTCGTAAGTCCTAAGTCCTAAGTCCCGAGTCAAAAGCGCACTCACGCACTGACGCACTCACGCACTGCTGTTCAGCACTCAGCACTCAGCACTTGGCACTTTCCTAGAATCCTAGATCGATCCCCACCCAGAAGCTGCGGCTGGGCGGGAACGGGGTCACGTCGATGTTCCGGCCCACGGAGCGGTTGCCGAACTGGCTCACTTCGGGGTCGAGCCCGGAGTAGTTGGTCCAGGTCTTCAGGTTGCGCCCGCTCACGCTGAGGCGCGCGTTGTCCGCCCGGCCGCCCAGGAAGCGCGACGGGATCTCGTACGAAAGCGACACCTCGCGCAGCTTCACGAAGCCGGCGTCTTCGGCGTAGATGGAGTTGCCCAGCGAGTCGCGCGAGAAGAGGCGCTCGTTGGTGAGCGGCGAGCAGAGCGACGTGCCGCACCCCGTGAAGTCCCTGGCGGTGCCGGTGTCGTCGAAGTACGACTGCGTGAGGTTGCCCGCCATGCCGCCCCTGGCCCAGTCGAACAGAGCCGACACGGTGAAGCCGCGGAACGAGAGGTCGTTGGAGAAGCCCACCCGGAAGTCCGGGTTGGCGTCGCCCAGCACCTGCAGCGAATCGTTCCTGAACCCCCACAGCGCCGTGGGCGACTCGCCCTCCACGATCTGGTAGCCGCCGTAGTCGAAGCCGAAGTCGAAGCCGGGGCGGAAGGTGGGGCGCGTGCCCGGCAGGTCCAGGTTCAGCACCTTGGAGCGGTTGCGCGCAAAGGTGGCGCGGGTGATCCAGTTGAGGTTGTCGCCGCGCACCGGGGTCGCCTCCAGCATCATCTCGATGCCGCGGCTGCGGAAGCTGCCGCCGTTGAAGGTGTAGCCGCCGAAGCCTGTGGAGGGCGCCAGCGGGGGCGCGATGATGAAGTCCTCCACGTGCTTGTTGTACGCCGTGAACTCGAAGCGGGCGTTGCCGCCCAGCAGCGTGGCGTCGAAGCCGCCCTCGAACTCCGTGACCCGCTCCGGGCGCAGGTCCGCGGCGCCCACCGGGCCGCCCACGCGCAGCCCCACCGCGCCCTCCAGGTTGGTGCCGCCCAGCGCCGAGGTGAAGCGCTGCCCGTAGCGCGGCAGGTTGCCCGACTGCCCGTACGCCGCGCGCACCTTGAACTCGTTGAGCTGGCTGCTGATGTCGGGGATGCGGTACGAAGCGGCCGCCTTGGGGAAGTAGTAGAAGGCCGTCTCGTCCGCGTTGCTGGTGCTGCGGTCCGCGCGCAGGCTTCCCGTGAGGTTCAGCCGCTCGTTGAAGAGGAGGAGCTCCTCCTGCACGTACGCGCCGAAGTCGCGCGCGCGCGAGCGCCCGCCGTCCGTCTTCACGTCCGCGCCGGCCGCCGGGATGCGCACGGTGAGGTTGCGCCCCACGATCTGGCTGGTCTGCAGGTCGCGGTCTTCCATCTGCGTGCCCACCGAGGTGGTCGCCGTGATGGCGCCCGACGCGGGGGAGAAGGTGTGGACCAGGTTGACGTTGGCGTTCAGGTTGGTGTTGTTCGCCTCGCCCAGGATGGCCGTGCCCGGGAACTGGTCGTTGTCGAACCCGCGGGTCTCCAGTTGCAGCTCGGGCGGAAAGAAGAGCTCGTTGCGCTGCTGGAAGTAGTCCACGCCGCCGTTGGCCAGCATGCGCAGCGTATGGCGGTCGCCCTGCACGAGGTCCACCGACAGGCTGGCCGCGGTGATGGTGCGCCACACCGTCTCGTCGTTCGTGGAGAGCGCCGCCGTCTGCATCGGGTTGCTCTTGGCGAACGGATGGAACGCGTAGTCGCCGTTGGCGTCGCGCGTGCGCAGGTCGTAGAAGCTGGGCGTGAAGGTGTACACCGCGTAGTAGCTCACTTCCGCGTTGTCGTTGCCCGTAAGGCCGCGCGAAGCCACCGAGTGCACGATGTTGGAGCTTACGCCCAGGCGGATGCGCGAGCCCAGCGTCTGGTCCAGCTTCAGCAGCACCGACTCCTTCTCGTACCCCGTGTTCTCGATGATCCCCGGCTCGTCAGACACCAGGCCGGACACGAAGTAGCGCGTGCTGGTGGTGCCGCCGCTCACGCTCGCCGTGGTGATGCGCGACAGCTCCGAGCGCCCAAAGATCGCTTCCTCGTTGTCGTAGAAGTTCTTCTGGGTGCTGTCCGCGTTGAAGTAGTCCGCCACGTTGCGCGTGGCGAAGAAGGCCGGGTAGCGGGCCACCGCCTCCCTCTGCGTCCAGGTGCGCGAGCCCAGCTTGTTGGCCAGCTCGTAGCGCCCCAGGCGCTGCCCCACGTTGAAGCGCGGCGCCCCGGCGCGGCCGCTCTTGGTGCGGATGATCACCACGCCGTTGGCCGCCTTGGACCCGTAGATGGCCGAGGCCGAGGCACCCTTGAGAATCTCGATGCTCTCGATGTCGTTCGGGTTCAGGTCCGCCATGCGGTTGACGAGCTGGTCCTGCGTGGCGGACGAGTTGACGTTGCGCGACGACTGCGCGACGGCGTTCTGGCCCGACGGGATCCCCACGTTGGACGCGATCACGCCGTCCACCACGAACAGCGGGTCCGCGTTGCCCGAGATGGACGAGACTCCGCGCAACTGGATCTGCACGCCGCCGCCGGGGGCGCCGGAGTTGGTGGAGATGCTGGCGCCCGCCACCTTGCCCTGGAGCGCCTTCTCCACCGTCTGCGCGGGGGCGCGCTGCAGCTCCTGCTCGGACACGACGGCGACCGAGTTCGCCAGGTTCTGGCGGCGCACCGACGTGGCCTGCCCGGTGACCACCACGGCCTCCAGGTTCAGCACGTCGGCCGCCAGGCGGAAGTTGGCGGTGGCCTGCCCCGCCGGCACGGGAATGGTGCGGCTGGTGAAGCCGATGCGGCTCGCGGTGAGCGACACGTCGCCCGCGGGCACCGAGATGGTGAAGCGGCCCGCGCCGTCGGTCTGCACGCCCCGGCGCGTACCGCTGATGGTGACGGTGGCCCCGGAGACGGGCGCCTGGTCGGCCCCGGTCACGGTGCCCGTCACCTGCCGCTGCTGCGCGGACGCACCAGACACCATGGTGGCGGCCAGCAGCAGCGACAGGACGAACCTGAGGATTCGTTTCGGCATACTTCCTCGTGGAGGTGGGTAGGATGTCCTGCGCGGAGCGTGCGGATGTGCGCCGGGGCCTCCGGGGGGTGCGGGCGGGTGGGACGGCGCGAGCGGCTCGCGCTCGCCGGACGAGGTGGGGGGATGACTAAATGGCGGGATAGGTGGGTGAACCCTGGATAGTACGCGCGGGCCGTGCACTTCGCAAGAATTTCCATGCAAAAGCACGGAGGCACGGAGAAGATGTTCTTCTCCGTGCCTCCGTGCTTCCGTGTGAGATCAGCCGTTCAGGGGTTGCAGTAGTACAGCCTGGCCGGCGGGATGTTGCGGGGCTCGAACCCCAGCTTCACGCGTCCAAAGGTGCGCTTGAGGTTGGGGAGCACGCCGTTGGAGTACTGGTACACCAGGAAGGCGCCCTTGGGCGTGAGCGCGTCGCGGGTGGCGCGCACGATGCCGTCGCGCACGGCGGGCGGCATGGTGCTGAACGGGATGCCGGAGATGATGTAGTCCGCCTTGCCGCGCCCCAGGCGCTGCAGGATGCTCCCCACGTCGGCCGCGGAGCCGTGCACCAGGTGCAGGCGCGGGTCGCTGGTGGTGCGCTGCAGGAAGCTCACGAAGTCCGTGTTCATCTCGATCGCGACCAGGATGGCGTCCGGGTGAAGCCGCTTGAGGATCTTGTGGGTGAAGGTGCCCACCCCCGGCCCGTACTCCACGATCACCCGGGCGTGCTCCCAATCCACCTCTCCCAGCATCTCGTTGACCAGGTAGCGCGAGCTGGGGATCACGGACCCCAGCATGCGCGGATGCTTGAGGAAGTTGCGCGCGAAGAGCAGGAGCTCATGGCGCTGGCGGGACGTCTGAGCGGGCACGTTGGTTCTCCGGTCGTTCGGTGTCGTGGCGAGCATGTGCTGCCGGTGAGGGCACGCGCCCGCGTCATGGTGGGCTCGTACGCAAAAACGGGACTCACCCCGGCGGCAGCGAGCCCGGCCGCGCGACAAGGTGCGGCTCAGCCGCCCGCCGCGCCAGGGTCCGCCCCCGCACCCCCCCGCCGCCCCACCACCTCGCCTAACGCGATCCTCACCAGCGAGGCGCGGATGGAGGCGGCGCTCTCCGCGGAGCCGCGCGGGTCCGCGGCACGCACCAGCTCCACGGCGTGCACCCACACGGCGGGGTCGCCGCCGTCGGCCGGGTGCTCCACGGGGTGCAGGGTGCCCCGCACCACCACGCTGCGCCAGGCGAACCCCTCTTCCACCTCGTCCACCTCGAACACCACGGGCGCCCCGTGCGAGTCGCCCTCGCCCAGGGCGGCCCAGGCGCGCCCGTACGAGGTGCGCGCCCACAGCCACCCCTCGGCCAGCGCGTAGAGCACGGGCTCCACCTCCAGCCGCCCGCGGCGGGCGTACGCGATGCGGCCCACGCGGTTGCGGGCCAGCACCGCCTCGGCCTGCGCGCGGTCCAGCGGGTGAAAGGGCTGCGGAACGGGTGCCGTCATGGGGGCTCCGGGTGCGGGTTGCGGGTGCGCGGCGCGGGTGCACACGCAAAGGTCGTCCCGCGGGGCGCGGCGGGCGCACACACGGGCGCGGGGCGGCGCCGGGGTGCCCCGCTGCGACGGGGGCACGCATGGAACTTGCTCCGTGCCGCCGCCCGGACCGGACCGGGTACGAACCACGGGCGTGCGGGGACCACGAGGAGCGCGGATGGCGGATCAAGAGCAGCGGGAGACCACGGTGCGCCTGCAGGTGGCCGGGGCGAAGCGGGAAGACATGGCGAAGGGGATGGCGCGGCTGGGGCAGCGCACCTTCCAGGCGCTGGGGCTCAAGGAGGGCGAGATCATCGAGATCGTGGGCCCCCAGGTGACGGCCGCGGTGGCGCTCCCTCCCTACCCGGAAGACGAGGGGCTGGACCTGATCCGGCTGGACGGCCTCCAGCGCACCAACTCCGGCGTCAGCATCGGCGACTACGTGGAGGTGCGCTGCGCCCGCGTGGAGCCCGCCCGCCGCGTCACGCTGGCTCCCGCGCAGGAGAACCTGCGGCTGATGGGGACGGGGGACGCGCTGCGCCGCACCCTGTTCCGCCGCCCCCTCACCCAGGGCGACACCATCTCCACCTCCGCCTACCAGCGCACCGAGACGTCGCGCGGGCCGGACGGGGACCCCGGCGCCTTCCCCGAGGAGCTGTTCCGCACCTTCTTCCAGCAGACCGCGTACGCGCTGCAGGAGATCCGCCTGCGGGTGGTGAGCACCAACCCGCGCGGCATCGTGCAGGTGGTGGAAGACACGGAGATCGAGCTGCTCCCCGAGTACGCGGAGCCCGAAGACCCCAGCCGCGGCGACATCACCTACGACGACATCGGCGGGCTGGGGCCCACCATCGACCAGGTGCGGGAGATGATCGAGCTCCCGCTCAAGCACCCCGAGCTCTTCCAGCGCCTGGGCATCGACCCGCCCAAGGGCGTGATCCTGCACGGCCCGCCGGGGACGGGGAAGACGCTGCTGGCGCGCGCGGTGGCCAACGAGGCGCGCGCGCAGTTCTTCCACATCGCCGGCCCGGAGATCATGGGGCGGCACTACGGCGAGAGCGAGCAGCGGCTGCGCGAGGTGTTCGAGCAGGCGGAGCAGCAGGCGCCCTCCATCATCTTCATCGACGAGATCGACTCCATCGCCCCCAAGCGCGAGGAGGTGACGGGGGAGGTGGAGCGGCGCATCGTAGCCCAGCTCCTCACGCTGATGGACGGGCTGAAGCCGCGGCAGAACGTGGTGGTGATCGCGGCCACCAACCGGGTGAACGCCATCGACGAGGCGCTGCGGCGCCCCGGCCGCTTCGACCGCGAGATCGTGATCGGCGTGCCGGACTCGGTGGGGCGCCGCGAGGTGCTGGCCATCCACACCCGCGGCATGCCGCTGGGCGACGACGTGGACCTGGACGAGCTGGCGCGCGTGACCTACGGCTTCGTGGGCGCGGACCTCACGGCTCTGGCGCGCGAGGCCGCCATCGACACCCTGCGCCGCCACCTTCCCCAGTTCGACCTGAACCAGGTGGAGATCCCGGCCGAGCTGCTGGCCAAGCTCATCGTGTGCCGCGACGACTTCATGAACGCGCTCAAGCGGGTGCAGCCCTCCGCCGTGCGCGAGATCATGATCCAGGTGCCCGATGTGGGATGGGACGACATCGGCGGGCTGGAGGAGGCCAAGCGGGCGCTCAAGGAGGGCGTGGAGCTCCCCCTCAAGCACCCCGACGCCTTCCGCCGCCTGGGGATCCGCCCCGCCAAGGGCTTCCTCCTCTACGGCCCCCCGGGCACGGGGAAGACGCTGCTGGCCAAGGCCGTGGCGCGCGAGGCGGAGGCGAACTTCATCGCCACCAAGTCGTCGGACCTGCTCAGCAAGTGGTACGGCGAGAGCGAGCAGCAGGTGAGCCGCCTCTTCCAGCGCGCGCGGCAGGTGGCGCCTACGGTGATCTTCATCGACGAGATCGACTCGCTTGCGCCAGCGCGCGGGGGCGGGCTGGGCGAGCCGGCGGTGACGGAGCGGGTGGTCAACACCATCCTTGCCGAGATGGACGGTCTGGAGGAGATGCAGGGGATCGTGGTGATGGGCGCCACCAACCGGCCCACCCTGCTGGACCCCGCCCTGCTGCGCCCGGGCCGCTTCGACGAGCTGGTGTACGTGTCCGTTCCGGAGCGCGACGCGCGCCTCACGATCCTGCGCATCCACACGGCCGAGATGCCGCTGGCGGACGACGTGAGCCTGGAATCGGTCGCCGACCGCACGCAGGGGTACACGGGAGCGGACCTGGAGGACCTGGTGCGCCGCGCCGGGCTCACCGCGCTGCGCGAGAGCCTGGAGGTGGCCGAGGTGCCGATGCGCGTCTTCGAGCTGGCCATCAAGGAGAGCCGCGCCTCGGTGACGCCGGAGATGGAGCGCGAGTACGAGGAGCTGAGGAACGAGCTGAAGCGCGAAGGTCCGCGCGGACGCCAGATCGGGTTCCGGGCTCCCGAGGGCTGAGAGCGGGGTGGCCCACACGGAGGCACGGAGGCACGGAGGAGAGCTTCTTCTCCGTGCCTCACGTGTTCCCGGGAGCGGGTTTGTGGAACGGATGTTGCCTACCCCGACGGCTCGCCGCAGGGAGGCCGCAGGGAAGGGCTTCCAGACTGTAACCCGCACGGAGAACAGAAGATGAGCATCAATCCGAACGATCGCGACCTTCCGCTCGACCGCAACGCGGACACCCTTCGCACGAACGACACGCTCCGCACCAACGAGGAGCTGCGGGCCGGCGAGCTGCGCGGGACCGAGGAGCGTCTCACGCTGTCCGAGGAAGAGCTCGCGATCGGCAAGCGCGAGGTCCGCGCGGGTGAGGTGGAGGTGGAGAAGCGCGTGGAGACGGAGCATGTGCGCCGCGAGGTGCCGCTCACGCACGAGGAAGTGACCGTGGAGCGCCGCCCGCTCGACGGGATGGTGGCCGCCGGCGGCCTCAACAACACCATCGGCGAGGAGCACATCCGCGTCAACCTGACCGCCGAGGAAGCGGTGGTCGAGAAGCGCGTCGTGCCGAAGGAAGAGCTCGTGGTCAAGAAGCAGCAGGTGACCGAGGAGCGCATGGTGGAGGCCGACCTGCGCAGCGAGCACGCCGAAGTGCGCGAGATCAACGCGCACGAAGTGCGTCACGAGCGCGGCACCACGCGCGACAACCTGTAAACAGCAGGGCTCACACAGAGACACGGAGGCACAGAGGAGAACTTCTTCTCTGTGCCTCCGTGCCTTTTTGTGGGCTAGTTTTTTGTGGGGGGCGCCGCGTGGGCGGCGGCGGTGCTGGGGCGCACGATGGAGGGGTCCGGGCGCGGGGAGCCGCCGGAGACGTGCCGCTCCGCCTGCGACTCGCTGAACAGGAGGGTGGCCACCAGCACGGCGCCGCGGGCGCGCAGCTCGGCGGCGGCGCGCGTGGCGTAGACGGCCACGTGGAAGCCTCCCTCCAGCAGGTAGATGCCCGCGGGCCGGCCCAGCCGCTGCTCGCCGCGGCGGAACGGGTCCTGGTCTTCGTAGGTAAATGCTTCTTCGGGCTTCACGTCGTTTCCCGGATGAGGTTGCTCGCCGTCCGCGCTCTTGTACACGGCGGCGGCGTTTTGGATTCCTTTGCGGAGCCATCCGTTCATGCGCGGCGCACTGATTCTCACGCTCCTGTTCCTGGCCGCGCCCGCGCTGGCGCAGGGCGTCCCCGAGGTGGAGGAGGTGCGGCTGGAGGGGGTGACGGCCGTGGACCCCGCCCTGCTCCGCTCCGCGCTGGAAACGCGGGCCACGCGGTGCCGCGCTCCGCTGCTGGCGGCCGTGTGCGTGCTGGGCGCGGGCCGGGCGCGCGCGTACCTGGATACGGCGGCGGTGCGGCGAGACGAGGCGCGCATCGACTCCCTGTACGGCGTCTCCGGCTTTCCGCGGGCGCGCACCCGCGCCACGGTGGAGCCGCGCGGCCGGGCGGTCGCGGTGCGCTTCCAGGTGGAGGAAGGAGCGCCGCTGCTGGTGACCTCGCTGGACGTGCGCGGGCTGGACGCCCTCCCCCGCCCCGTGGAGCTGCCTCCCCTCCCGCTGCGCACCGGCGATCCGTACTCGCTGCCCCGGCTGGAGGCGTCGCAGCGGGTGATCGCGCGGGCGGCGGCGGAACAGGGGTTCGCGTTCGCGCGCGTGGAGGTGGGGGGCGAGATCGCGCCCGACCAGCGCGGCGCGGGGGTGGTGCTGGAGCTGGTGCCGGGGCCGCGCGCCGTGTTCGGGCCCACGATCGTGCGCGCGGGGGCGCCGCTGCGCGAGCGGGACGTGCGCGGGCGGCTGGCGTACCGCGTGGGCGACCCGTTCAGCCCCGGGGCGCTGGAGCGCACGGCGGAGCAACTGTACGCGCTCCCCATCGTGCAGAGCGCGCGCCTGGTCCCCCGCCCCGCCGCCACCGCGGACAGCGTGGTGGAGGTGGAGGCGCTGGTGGAGGCGGGGCGCGCGACGGCGTACGGGCTGGACGCGGTGGTGTCCGCCGCGTCGTGCGTGGGCGGCACGGTGAACCTGGCGAGCCGCTACTTCCTGGGCGCCCCGCGCGAGGTGTCGGTCAGCGCGGGGGGCAGCAACCTGTTCGCCCGCGCCCTCCACGGCTTCCCCTGCATCGGCGCGTCGGACGACGAGTTCAGCGACCCGGACTACTTTCTCCGCACCTCGCTGCGCGAGCCGGTGGGCACGCGCTCGCACCTGCTGCTGGACGCGGCCTTCGAGCGGCGGTCGGCGGCGCGCGCGTACGTGCGGCGCGGGGTGCGCGGGCGGATCGGGTACGCGCGGCTGCTGGGGCGCGGCACGGACGCGCTGGTGGCGTACGCGCCGGAGCGCAGCAACAACGAGGAGGCGGCGCCCTTCTACTGCGGCTTCACGGGCGCCTGCGCGGGTCCGGCGCTGGCGGCGCTCACCGGCACGCGCACCATCGCGCCCGTGGAGGCGAGCGTGGGGTGGCGGTCGCAGGGCCCGCAGCGCCTTCCGCCGGGGCCGCGGCTGGACTCCGTGGCCGGTGTGGGGCGCTGGAGATCCACCGCGCGCCTGTCGCTGAGCGGCGCGGGCGCGGCGACGGGCTCGGATCTCGATTTCGGCACGGCGCAGGTGGACGCGGCGGTCACGCGGCTGGCGGGCCCGCGCACCGACCTGGTGCTGCGCGGGCGGGCGGGCATCCTCCTGGGCGGCAGCGACCTGCCGCCGCACCTGCGGCTCTTTGGCGGGGGGCCGCTGGGGGTGCGCGGCGTGCCGGCCAACCTGCTCGGCCCCCGGCTCCTGGTGGTGCGCGAGGGCGAGGAGGCGGAGATCGGCTGCGCGCTGGCGGCCGGGGCGTGCGAGGGGCTGCGCATCGACAGCGACCGCGTGCACCTGCGCGCCGCCGGGGGAGACGCGCTGGTGGAGGCGACCGCCGAGGCGCGCTTCTGGGTATCGCGCGTCATCCAGCTCGCCGCGTTCGTGGACTTCGGCGCCGTGCGCTCCGAGGGCGCGCGCACCGAGACGCTGGTCACCCCCGGGCTCGGCATCGGCGTGGCGGGGCCCACGGGGCCGCTGCGCATCGACGTGGCGTACAACCCGTCGCGCGCCCGCGCCTACCCGCTCCTCGTGCGCGCCCCGGCCGGCGACGGGTACATCCCGCTGGGCAGCGTGATGTACGACGCGCCACGCCGCTTCCAGCTCCAGTTCTCGCTGGCGCCGTCGTTTTAGCTTGGACGAAGTGCCGGGAGGGTCGGGCGACTGAAGTCGCTGCAACAACTACACGAAGTCCCCCTGCGGGGACTACGGGGTTTCTGTTCGGGCCGAAGATCTACTCCGCGCAGGGGCACCGCGGTTGGGCGGCTGAAGTCGCTGCAACAACAGCACGATATCCGCCTTCGCGGACTGATCCTGACGGTTTAGCCGGAATTGCATAGTCCCCGCAGGGGGACTTCGTGTCGTTGTTGCAGCGACTTCAGTCGCCCGCAACACGGCTCCACGTGGCGGATACGGTGGCATACAAAAGACACAGAGCCACGGAGATGAAGTCATCTCTGTGGCTCTGTGTCTCTGTGTGAGCTAAAAAACTACGCGGCCGGGGCCACGAGCACGTTGGAGGCAGCGGCGTAGAACGGCTTCGACTTCGCGTCGCCCAGGCGGATCTCCAGGAGCCGGCTCCCATCACCCGTCTTGCCGAGGAGGGCAACCACTTCGCCGGGGCCGCCGGCGCAGAGGACCTCTTCGCCCACGGAGGGGATGCGCTCCTGGCCGGTGGTCCAACCCGGCCGCGAGGTAGGGTCTACGCGTTCGTCTTCGGCCCGCAGGCGCTTCGCTCCATTGCTCTTGGACATCGGCTGGAACTCCCGTGGAGGGTGGGGGCGGCGCTCGTGGCACCCGTCGCCGCGGCTGCGAGCACGCACTCCGGCGCCGGGTGCAATCCCCGTGCGCGGCTCGCGACCGGGACACGCCTGCCCCGGGCAACACATCCCACTGGTACACCGCTGTCCCGTAAAGGTTTCCGGACCCCGCTCCCCCTCCCTGTCACCAGCGGAACACGCTCAGCACACTCGAGTAGTCGTCCGTCCACGGGCGCACGCCCGGGCGCAGGACGGGGGCGCGCCACCGCCGGCCGCTCACGTCGCCAAGGTCGCGCTCGTTGCGGGCCACCACCACCCAGGTGGACCACTGCTGGTAGCGCTCCGGCTGCGACTCCGGCCCGCTCCCCACGCGCACGGCCAGCCCCCGCTCGCGCGCCAGGCCGCCGATCACCGACTCCAGGTCCAGGTAGCGGTTGCTCACGTGGAAGGCGATGCGGCCGCCGGGCGCCAGGCGCTCCAGGTACCCCGCCAGCGCCTCGCGGGTGAGGAGGTGGATGGGCACCGCGTCGGACGAGAAGGCGTCCAGCAGGATCAGGTCGTACGCGCCCCGCGGCGCCCTGGCGAGCTGCAGCCGCGCGTCGCCCACCACGATGCGCACGGGGGCCTCCGCGTTGCGCAGGTAGGTGAAGAACTTGCCGCTGCGGGCGATGGCCACGATCCCCGGGTCGATCTCGTAAAAGGTCCACTGCTCCCCCGCCTGCGCGTACGCCGCCGTCGTGCCCGTGCCCAGCCCCACCACGGCCACGCGGGCCCCGCGCGTGGTGACGGGGCGCGAGGCGAAGATGTCGCCCAGCGGCCCGTTCCGCACGTAGTAGGTGAGCGGCTCGCCCGTGGTCTCGCGCCGCAGGCTCTGCGCGCCGTGAAGAGTGGAGCCGTGGCCGAGCGCCGTGTATCCCCCGTTCACGGGATTGACGTACACCCGGTAGTGCCCGAAGAAGGTGCGCTGCGTGAAGAGGGTGTTGGGCGACATCACCTCGATGCGGATGTGCGACAGGAGCAGGCCTCCCAGGCACACGGCCAGCCACACCGGCGCGCGCCCCAGCCCCAGCGTGAGCAGGTGGATGACGACCACGACGAGCGGCACGACGGCGAGCACCGGCAGCCCGCTGACGTCGCGGCGCGCCAGGAGGATGAGCACGATGACGAAGAGGAGCGCCTGCGCCGCGTGGAACAGGTGGCGCCGCCACGTCACGCGCTCCTCCGGCCACGGCCGCGCGAAGCACGCCAGCGCCAGCAGGAGCGGGTACTCGTAGACGCGGGTGAAGAGCACGGGCGCCAGGAGCACGTTGAAGATCCCTCCCAGCACGCCCCCCACCGAGATCCACAGGTAGAACTCCGTGAGCCGCCCGGCCGGCGGGCGGCGGCGCGAGAGCTCGCCGTGGCACACCATGGCCGTGACGAAGAGCGCGCCCAGGTGCAGCGGCACGGCCACCGTGGGCTCGCGCAGCCACCCTTCCAGCAGCATCATCACCGCCGCGGCCAGCAGCGCGGGCTGCACCCACACCATCCACTGGTGCGGCACCAGCGCGCGCGGCGCGAACACCAGCGCGAAGGTGAGGAGGTAGAGCGCCAGCGGCACCACCCACAGCAGCGGCACGGGGGTGAGGTCCGTGGTCACGTACGTGGTGACCCCCAGCAGCATGCTCGAAGGCACGAACGCCAGCCCCACCCACACCGCCCGCTCGCGCATGGGCACCGGCGCGGCCGGGGCATGGTGCGCGTCCGCGGGCCGGGCGCGCCACACCGCGAGCGCGCACGCGCCCAGGAGCAGCGCAAGCGCGCCGTACCCGAAGGCCCACACGCGGCTCTGCTCGGCCAGCCGCAGCGTGGGCTCCATCAGCACGGGGTAGCCCAGGAGCGCCAGCATGCTCCCCAGGTTGCTGGCCGCGTAGAGCCAGTACGGGTTGGCCGCGCCCGGGTGCCCCGTCTCCGAGAACCAGCGCTGCAGGATGGGCCCCGTCCCCGAGAGGACGAAGAAGGGGAGCCCGACCGTGGTCGCCATCAGCAGGAGGAGCCACGCGATGGGCGACGCGTCCCCCTCCGGCGCGGCGCCCGCCACGGACACCGGGAGCACCACCGCCGCCCCCGCCATCAGCGCCAGGTGGAGCACGGCCTGCGCGCGCGGGGCCAGCCACCGCGTGGTGAGGTGGGCGTACAGGTAGCCCCCCAGGAGCGCCGCCTGGAAGAAGAGCATGCAGGTGTTCCACACCGCCGGCGACCCGCCCAGCAGCGGGAGCACCATGCGGCTGAACACCGGCTGCACCAGGAAGAGCAGAAAGGCGCTGCAGAACACCGCGCACGCGTACACGGCGAGAACGACCGGCATCCAAACTCCCTTGGCAAAATGACACAGAGGCACAGAGACGAAGTGATCTCCGTGCCTCTGTGCCTCTGTGTGAGCCCTGTTTTACCGGGCCAGCTCGCGCACCGCCGAAGCCATCATGCGCACGCGCGCGCCGTCACCGGCGCTCGCCGCGTCGCGGTCCAGCCGCGTGGCCAGCGCCGTGAGCGCGGTGCGGCGCGCGGCCCCCTGCAGCCCCTCCGCGCGGGAAAGCTCGTCGGACACGGCGGCCAGGCGCGACGCCGAGAGCCCGTTGCCGCGCTTCAACTGGTCCGCGTACGCGCGGGCCACCACGAAGCTGGCGGGCCAGGTGACCTTCTGCTGGAGCTGCGGGTTGAAGGTGTCCATCCGCACCAGCTTGGCCGCGTCGATCTCGTTCTGCGACAGGTGCTCGCTGGGCCTGAGCTGGAAGATGTCCAGCCCGCGGCCGATCTCCGAGGCGAAGACCTGGCCGTTGTACCAGTACGCGGACCAGAAGCCGCCCAGCACCGACTGCGTGGCGCTCATGGGGCCGCGGTCGAAGAAGGCGATCTCCACCGGGCGCGCGGGGTCCGTGAAGTCGAACACGGACACGCCGCCCTGGTACCACGCCTGCACCATGATGTCGCGGCCGGGCACCGGCACGAGCGACCCGTTGTGCGCCACGCAGTTCTCCTGCTCCGTCTGCGGCGCGGGGAGCTTGTAGTAGCTCGCGAGCTGCAGGCGGCGCTGGGGCGTGAGGTTGAAGATGGCGTTGGCGCCCCACTCCTTGCGGTCCGTCACGCGGCAGCGCGCGGCCACGCCGCCGCCCCACTCGTCCGTGAAGACGACCTTGTTGCCGGCGTTGTTGAAGGTCGCCGAGTGCCAGTAGGCGAAGTTGGGGTCGATGGCCTCGGCCACGCGGCGCGGGTTGGCGGGGTCGCGGATGTCAAGCACGATCCCGTTGCCCGAGCAGGCGCCGGCGGCCAGCCCCATCTCCGGGTACACGGTGATGTCGTGGCACTGGTTGGTCTCGGCGGTGTTCTGCGTGCCCTCGCCGTGCGTGCCGCCGCGCCACAGGCCGTTCGGGTTCCCCGCCGAGTCCGAGAAGACGCGCGGCGTGCTCACGATGCGCGCGTTCTGCGGCGCGGCCAGGGGAACGCGGATCACCTCGATGCGGAAGTACGCCGTGTTGGGGTCCTCGCCCGCCCGCCCGCCCGAGCACCCGGCCAGCTCCTGCCCCGAGCGTGCGCCGGCCGTGCCGCTCACGTACACGTACACGTTGGACGAATCGCGCGGGTCCGGCACCAGCGTGTGCGTGTGCGAGCCGCGGCACGTCTGCACCGAGGCCACCTGGCGCGGCTGGTCGATGTTGCTGATGTCGAAGATGCGCACGCCGCGGAAGCGGTCGGCGCTGATGGCGGCGGACACGCCGCCCCCGCCGCAGTCCACCCGGCCGCGCGTCTCCTCTACCGACATGAAGAGGAGGTTGCGGTGAACGGACACGTCGCCCTGCCCGCCCGGGCACACGATGGACGAGCGGAGCCGCACGTTGCGCGGGTCGCTGGCGTCGAAGATCTGCACGCCGTTGAAGTTGCCCGCGAACACGTAGTCGCGGTTGAACGCCAGGTCGGAGTTGGCGAAGCCGAAGTCGCCCATGTCCGCCGCGTTCATGAAGCCCTGCGGCCGCGGCGTGTGCGACACCAGCTCCATGTTGCGCGCCGCCGAAGCGGCGTCGGTCCACCCCGCGCGCAGCCCCACGCGCGGGTCCGCCGCCTGCGCCTGCGCGGCGGGGGCGGCCAACAGCCCGGCCGCGAGGAGGGACAGCCCCGCGTACATCGTCTGGGATCTCATCTGGTTACGCTCTCTTGTGGTGGAACTTGCGCCGGCCCTCCGGGGGAGGGTCAGCGGGGTGGGGCGCCGGGCAGCGTGCGCATCCTGGCGATCTCGCTGCGCTGGTCCGCCTCCACGTCGGAGGCCAGGCTGAAGATCTCTCCCTCCTGGCCCGCGCCGGGCGACGCGAACAGCTCCGCCACCATCACCAGCGCGCCCTCGTGGTGGCGGATCATGTACTGCAGGAAGAGCCGGTCGAACTCGCCGCCGCGGGCCGCCGCCAGCCGCGCCATCTCGGCGGGGGTGGCCATGCCGGGCATCCCGGCGTGCTCCGCGCCGCCGTGGGCGTGCCCCGTGTCCGGCACGGCCTGGCCGCGGGCGCGCAGCCAGCGCTGCATCAGCGCCATCTCGTCGCGCTGCGATACGTCGATGCGCTCGGAGATGAGCTGGATGTCCCGCCGCGTGGTGCGCTCGGGCACCAGCCGCGTCATCTCCAGCGCCTGGGCGTGGTGGGCGATCATGTGCTGCATGAAGCGCACGTCCGCCGCCGTGTAGCGGGGCCGCGCGGTGTCGCGCTGCGCCTGGGCGGCGGGCGGTGCCGCGGGCGCGACTCCGGCCCGCGCCGTTCCGCACGCCGCCAGCAGGGCGAGCGCGGCGGTACATCCTTTGATTCGCTTCATCCTTTTGCCTCCCGGTGGCCTCCGGGGATATTATCGCGTCGGCACCCCGTTGCAACAGTCTCACACAGAGACACGGAGACACGGAGAGAGGTTCCACCGGATGCGATTGCTGCTTTCGTTGCTGATGCTGGCGCTGGCGTCGCCGTGCCTGGCGCAGGTGCGCGTGGACACGCTGCAGGCGGGGCGCGCGCGGGTGCAGGTGGTGCGGGTGGACCTGCGCGGCGCGGAGGTGAGGATGCTGTGGAAGGACGAGGCGGGCGTGCCCTTTCGCTCCACGCGCGGGGTGGAGCGGTGGGCGGGGGCGAAGGGGCTCCGGCTGCTGGCGGTGGCGAACGGCGGGATCTTCGACCCGGACAGCACGCCCACGGGCCTTCACGTGGAGCGCGGGCGCACGCTGGACGCGCTCAACCTGCGCCGCGCGGCCGGCAACTTCTACCTGCGTCCCAACGCGGTCTTCGCCATCCTGCGGGACGGCACCGCGCGCATCGTGGAGTCGCGGCAGGCCCGCGGGCTGCGCATCGCCGAGGCCACGCAGTCCGGGCCGGCGCTGGTGCTGCGCGGGCGCATCCACCCCGCCTTCTCGCCGCCGCCGGGAGGCACGCCGCTGGAGCGCAGCGCGGTGGGGGTGTGCGGGCCGCGCCAGGTGGTGCTGGCGCGCACGGTGGACGGGAGCGCGATCACGCTGTACGAGCTCGCGCGCCTCTTCCGCGACCAGTTGCGCTGCCCGGACGCGCTCTTTTTGGACGGAAACCGCACGGCGCTCCACCTCCCCGGCGCGGCGCCGCGCCACGCGGACGGGTTCGTGGGCTTCATCGGCGTGTTCGCGCGGCGGTAGCCGGTGGCCGAGCGCGCGCGGATCCTATTCCACCTCGGCCGCTACTCGCTGGCGCGCGAGGAGCTGGCGCGGGTGCTGGCGGACGACCCCGGCAGCGCCTACGCGCACGCCCTGCTCGCCCTCTGCCACGCGCGGGAGGGCGCGATGGGCGAGGCGCAGCGCGCGGCGGACGAGGCCGTGCGCTGCGATCCGGACTCCCCGTTCAGCCACTACGCCCGCGCCGACGTGCTGCGCGCGCGCGGGGCCGTGCGGCAGGCGGCCGATGCGGCGCTGGAGTCCATCCGGGTGCAGCCGGACTACGTGTTCGGGTGGCTGATCCTGGGGCAGATCCGCCTGGACCAGCGGGACTACCGCGAGGCCGCGCGCTGCGCCCGCGATGGGCTGGCCGCCGAGCCGGAGGAAACGGGGTGCCTGCTGGTGCTCGCCGCCTCGCTCGTGGAGATGGGGTACGACGGCGAAGCGGGCGGCGTGATGGAGTCGCTGCTGCGCATCGCGCCCGAAGATCCGCACGCGCACGCACTGGAGGGGTGGCGCCTGCTGTACCGGCGCGAGCACGCGGCCGCGCGCGCCCGCTTCCAGGAGGCGCTCCGGCTGGATCCCAACATGGCCAACGCGCAGGTGGGGCTGCGGCGCGCGTGGATGCAGGACACCCCGTTCCACCGCTTCTACGGCCGCCTCCACGATCCGCTGATGAGGCGCGTAGCCCGGCTGAGACCGGCGCTGCGCGGGCTGGCGCACGTCGCCATCGGCATCGGGGAGATGTTCCTCCTCGTCACCGTGGCCTTCGTCACCCTGTTCGTGGTGATCGTGGGGTTCGTGGTGGCGACCTCGTAGCGCGGTCAGGCGGCCAGCTCCACCAGCGACCGGATGCGGGAGACGACCACCTCCGGGGCGCAGGGCTTCGTCAGCAGGCCGTCGCACAGGGCGCCCATCCGCTCCGTGCGGAGATCGGACTCGCAACCGGTGATGCCCAGGATACGCAGGCCGGCGCGGTGGGCGCGCAGCGACTCGGCGGTCTCCACGCCGTCCAGCACGGGCATGGCGATGTCCATCAGCACCACGTCCGGCCGGTGCTGGTACACGTGGAGGATCGCCTCGCCCCCGTGCGCCGCCTCCACCACCGCGAACCCGCACTCCTCCAGGTAATCCGCGTACGCCTCGCGGGTGTGCGCGTCGTCATCCACTACAAGTACGGTCATCCGTGCGGTCTCCGTGTCTCGATTCATCCCGCCCCCGCTGCGCAGGACGGGGACCACGGAGGCCTCACGGATCGCGCCGCGCCCGCCGCCTGTGACGCCCGCGGAGCGTGGCCGGAGCATTGCACCGGACCCGCCGGTCACGTTTCGACCACCGAACAAGGGGACAGGTTGCCATGGAGTTTCGCTACGGGGTGGAGTCCGATGCCCCTTTGCTGGCCGACATCAACCGGCAGCTTATCGAGGACGAGTGGGACGGCGGAGGGATGCCGCTGGAGCGGCTGGAAGCGCGCATGCGCCGCTGGCTGGCGGAGGACGACTACAAGGCGGTCCTCTTCCTTGAGGACGGCCAGACGGTCGCGTACTCGCTGGTGAGCGTGGACGACGACTCGGCGTTCATCCGCCACTTCTTCGTGCTGCACGAGCACCGCGGGAAGGGCGTGGGGCGCCGCGCGATGGAGATCCTCCTCCGCGAAGTCGTGCCGCCCACGGCGCGCATCACGCTGGACGTGCTGGCGAGCAACCAGGGCGGGCACCAGTTCTGGCGCTCGGTGGGGTTCACCGACTACGCGATCCGGATGGAGCGGCTGCCCGCCGAGTAGGGGGCTCACACAGAGACACGGACGGCGAGCGTGACGGAGCTGGAGGGGTTGCTGGAGCTGCTGCGCGGGCGGCGCGTGGTGGTGCTGGCGGGGGCGGGGTGCAGCACGGAGTCCGGCATCCCCGACTACCGGGGGCCGGAGACGAGCGGGCGCACGCGTACACCCGTGCAGTACCAAGAGTTCGTGCGCAGCGAGGCGGCCCGGGTGCGCTACTGGGCGCGCAGCACGGTGGGGTGGACGCGCATCTCCGGCGCGCGGCCCAACGCGGCGCACCACGCGCTCGCCCGCCTGGAGGAAGGCGGCGTGGTGCGCGGCATCATCACGCAGAACGTGGACGGGCTCCACCACGCGGCCGGCAGCCGGCGCGTGGTGGAGCTTCACGGCTCGCTGTCCGCCGTCCGCTGCCTGCAGTGCGGCACGGTGGTGGCGCGAGGCGAGTTCCAGGAGCGGCTCCGCGCGATGAACGCGGAGTGGATGGAGCTGCTGCGCGGCGAGATCGTGGCCGCCCCCGACGGCGACGCCGAGCTCCCCGCCTCCGCGCTGGAGAGCTTCTACGTGCCCGCCTGCGAGGTGTGCGGCGGCGTGCTCAAGCCCGACGTCGTCTTCTTTGGCGAGAACGTCCCCGCGGAGCGCGTGCAGGATGCCTGGAGCCTGTACGAGGAAGCCGACGTGCTCCTGGTGGCCGGTTCGTCCCTCACCGTCTATTCCGGCCGGCGCTTCATCTACCGCGCGGAAAAAGATCGTATCCCCATCGCCATCATCAACATCGGCCCCACCCGCGCGGACGAGATGGCCGCCGCCAGGGTGGAGGGCCGCCTCGGCGACGTGCTCCCTGCCGTGGCGGACGCGCTGCTGGGCTGACTGCTCCTCTCCGTGGCTCCGTGCCTGTGTGTGACCCCTGTTGTTGACATCCGACAATCCCCCGCGCATACTGCTGTCGGATTCCTACACTACCCACCGGAGACGCGCATGGCACCGGGCTCCCCGAACGACATCGTACGCGGAACGCTGGACCTCCTGATCCTCAAGGCGTTGTCGCTGCAGCCGATGCACGGCTGGGCGGTGGCGCAGCGGCTGGAGCAGCTTTCCCACGACGCGCTGCGCGTAGGGCAGGGCTCCCTCTACCCCGCCCTCCAGCGGCTGGAGGAGCGCGGGTGGATCGACAGCGAGTGGAAGGTGACGGAGGAGAACCGCCGGGCCAAGTTCTACGAGCTGACCCCCGCGGGGCGCCGCGCGCTGGGCGCGGAGGCGGAGAGCTGGCGGAAGTACGTGGACATGGTGGAGCTCATCCTCCGCACCGCCTGACGTATGAGGTGGACGAAGCGGTGGCGGAGGCGCCTGCGGGCGCTGGTGCGCAGGGACGCGGTGGAGCGCGAGCTGGACGAGGAGCTCGCCTTCCACCTGGAGATGGAGACGCGCAAGAACCTGCAGGCGGGGATGGGCCCGGCCGAGGCGAGGCGCCGCGCCGCGATCGAGTTCGGCGGGGTGGAGCGGTTCAAGGAGGAGGTGAGGGACGCGCGGGTGCTGGGGTGGGTGCCCGGGACCTCGCTGGACTTCCGCCTGGGCATCCGCATGCTGGCGCGCTACCCGGGGCTCACCGTGGTGGGCGCGCTGGCGATGGCGTTCGGGATCGCGGTCGGCGCCGGCGGGTTCGAGCTGGTCAAGGACCAGCTCTTCCCGCCCCTGCCCTACGCGGAGCCGGGCCGCATCGTCGCCATCGAGAACGTAAGCACGCGCACGCTGCAGCCGGAGCCGCGCGCGCTCCACGACTTCGCCGCGTGGCGCCGGGAGCTGCGCTCGGTGGAGCGGCTGAGCGCGCTGCAGCCGCGCGAGCGCAGCCTGTCGCTGGGCGAGCCGGGGGGAGCGGCCGTGTCCACCGCCGCCGTCAGCGCCAGCGCGTTCGGCCTGGTGCGCGCGGCGCCGCTCCACGGCCGTCCGCTGGCCGCGGCGGACGAGGCGCCGGGCGCGCCCGCGGTGGCCGTGCTCGGGCACGGCCTGTGGCGGCGGCGCTTCGGCGGGGATCCTGGCGCCGTGGGGCGCGTGGTGCGGCTGGGCGGCGAGCCGGTGACGATCGTGGGGGTGATGCCGGAGCACTTCGCGTTCTTCATCCCCCGCCAGGAAACGAACCTCCCCGCGCCGCAGGACCTGTGGGTGCCCTTCCGGCTCGACCCGCTCGCCTTCGAGCGCGGCGAGGGGCCGGCCATCTCCGTGTTCGGCAGGCTGGCCGCGGGCGCGGACGTGGAGGCGGCGCGCGCGGAGCTGGCCGCCGGCGATCGGACGCAGGTGAAGCCGCGCGTGATGACCTTTGCGCGGCCGTTTTCCAACCGCGAGGGGCTGGTGCCGGCGGGCGCGCTCTCGCTGAGCGCCGTCTTCCTGGTGCTGCTGATGGTGATCCTGTGCGCGAACGTGGCGCTGCTCCTGTTCGCGCGCGCGGCGACGCGCGAGGGGGAGATCGCCGTGCGGAGCGCGCTGGGGGCGAGCCGGGGGAGGATCGTCTTCCAGTTGTTCGCGGAGGCGCTGGTCCTCTCCGCGATCGCCATCGCGGCGGGGCTGGCGGGCGCGTCCGCCGGGCTGCGGTGGACGGGGCGCGTGCTGGACTCGCTGCTGAGCGCGCACGGGGTGGCGCGCCCGTCGTGGATCGGCGACTCGCTCTCGCCCACGACCATCGCGTACGCCGTGGGCCTGGGGGTGGTGGGCGCGGTGGTGGCCGGCGTGCTCCCGGGGCTCAAGGTGACGGCGCGCCCGGGGCAGGCGCAGCTCCAGCGGCTGGCGGGGCGCGGCTCCGGCGTGCGGCTGGGGCCGCTGTGGACCGGGATCATCGTCACGCAGGTGGCGCTGACGGTGATCTTCGTCCCCATCGCCGTCGCACTGGGGATACAGGCGTCCAGGGTACGCTCGGTGGATGGCATCCTCCCCTCCGCCCCGCTCCTGTCCGTGCAACTGCGCGCGGAGAGCGAGCTTGCGGGCGAGGAGCCCGCGAGCCCGGAGGCGCTGGCCCGCTTCCAGGCGGACTACCGCGCGCTGGAGCGGCGCCTGCTGGGGGAGCCGGGGGTCACGGGCGTGGCGGTCGCGCGCGAGCTGCCCGGCAACTGGCACGCCCGCCCGCCCGTGGAGCTGGAGGCGCCCGCCGCCGCGAAGGCGTGGGCGCAGGTCGCCTCGGTGGACCCGGACTTCTTCGAGGTGCTGGGCGCCACCCTGCTCGCCGGCCGCGGCCTGCGCGCGGGCGACGCCGGGCAGCGCGTGGTGGTGGTGAACGAGTCTTTCGTGCGCGAGGTGCTGGGCGGCGGGAGCGCGGTCGGGCGGCGGCTGCGCTACGGGACGGAGCCGGGCGCGTGGCACGAGATCGTGGGCGTGGTGCGCGACCTGGCGATGAGGGTCGATCCCTCCCTCACCAGCAGGGCGGGCTTCTACCAGCCGATGGTGCCGGGCGAAGCGTACCCGGTGCACATGGCGGTGCGGGTGGCGGGCGATGCGGGCGCGTTCGCGGGCCGCCTCCACGAGCTGGCCGCGGATGCCGCTCCGGCGCTGCGGCTGCAGCACGCCGTGCCGCTGAGCCAGGCCGCGCGCGCCACGCTCGTCGCCGTGGACGCTTGGCTCCGCGTCATCGTGCTGGCGGGGGCGATGGCGGTCCTCCTCACCAACGCGGGGATCTACGCCATCATCTCCTTCACCGTCTCGCGCCGCACGCGGGAGATCGGGGTGCGCGTGGCGCTCGGCGCGGACCGGCGGCGCATCCTCGCGGCCATCCTCGGCCGCACCGCTCGCCACGTGGGCACGGGCGTGCTGATCGGCGGCGCGCTCAGCATCGGCGTGATCCTGGCCGTATCCGAGGGATCGTGGGAGACCGCGGCGGGGCCGAGCGGCGCCATGCTGCTGGCGTACATGGCGGTGATGATGGGCGTGTGCATGCTCGCCAGCGTCGTCCCGGCGCGCCGCGCCCTCCGCATCGAGCCGATGGAGGCGCTGAACGCGGAAGGATAACCGGGGAAGCTCGCCGCGGAGGAAGGTGAGCCGTCCGCGTGCTCAAGCGCCGTACAGATCGCTCGGCAGGAGCGAGAACAGGACGGCGTCGCGCGGAGCCCCACGGATCATCAGGCGGTGCCGAAGGAGACCTTCGCGGACGGCGCCGGCGCGTGTGGCCACGCGCAGGCTGGCTTCGTTGTCTACCTCGATCAACAGCTCGGCGCGCACCAGCCGCAGGTGGCCGAACGCGTGGCCGGCCAGCGCGCGTGTGGCCTCGCCCGCGTATCCGCGGCCCCTGTACTCCGGCGCGAGCCAGTAGCCGAGGTTGACGAACCGGTGGATGGGGTGGATCGAGGTCAGCCATCCCAAACCGGCGAAAGCGGATCCGGGTACCCGCAGGGCGAACCAGTACGCCGTACCCTCGTCCGCCGCCGCCTGGCAGTTGGACACAAAGGACCGTGCCCCCTCGTCCGTCTCGGGAAGCAGCCCAGTAAGCCAGTGCCGGACGTCGGGCGATGCGCGCGCATGCCTCGAGATCTCTACCGCGTGAGCTGGACGGAGTGGGTCCAGCACTACTCCTCCAACGGGTGGTTCAATGCTCATTGCAATCTCACACAGAGGCACAGAGACACAGAGAAAAGCAGAAGATCACTTCTCACGAGGTCCTCTCTGTGTCTCTGTGCCTCTGTGTGAGCCAATCAGTCGGCCGCCCGGAGCGTGGTGCGGACGTCGAAGGCGTTTTCGAGCGACTTGTGGACGGGGCACTGGTTGGAGATGTGGCGGAGGCGGTCGCGCTGCGCCTCGTCCAGGGCGCCGCGCACGATGATCTCCCGGTCGAGCTGCGTGATGCGGGCGTCCGGCTTTTCGCAGTTCTCGCAGTCCGCGGCGTAGTCGCGGGCCTCGCGCAGAGTCACCGTCACCTCCTCCAGCGGCCATCCCTTGCGCGACGCGTACATGCGCAGCGTCATCCCCGTGCACGCGCCCAGCGCGGCCAGCAGCAGGTCGTAGGGCGAAGGTCCGGCGCCGCCGCCGCCAACGCCGGCCGGCTCGTCCACCACCATCTTGAAGCCCCCCGCGTCCACGTCGGTGCGGTAGCCATCGCCCGCGGTGCGGGTTACGATCTCGGTTCCGGGCATGGGGCTCCGGTTCGGGCGAATGAGGAGGGGGCTTCCGGCCGGTTCGTGCTGCGGGCGAATGAATTCGCTGCAACGACTACACGAAGTCCCCCTGCGGGGACTACACACCTCCCGCTGATGCTGGAAGAGCAGTCCGCGGAGGCGGAGTTCGTGCCGTTGTTGCCGCGAGCTCACTCGCCAGCCCGCGGTGCCACCTGCGCGGACCACCGCGTCCGGCCGAGCAGAAGCTCAGTAGTCCCCGCAGGGGGACTTCGTGTGGTCGTTGCAGCGGTTTCAACCGCCCGGCAAAGGCACCCACACGGCTCTCCCGGAATTCGTATCACCTGCCACGGAGAGGTGTCCACGGCGTGCGGGGAGGGCGCGGATCGCCAGTGCAATTCGCAATCCCCTCCCGTCAGCGCGTCAGAGCGTGGTCGGCTCCCTGCCAGGCGGCGCGGAGCTCCTCTTCCGTGCGCGCGGCATCCGCGGGGCGGCCCTGGGCGCGCTGGGCACGCGCCAGGCCGTGCAGCGACCAGCCGTTCGCGGGGAAGCGCTTGAGGTCTTCGCGGAAGGCGGCCTCGGCGGCGGCGGCCTGGCTGGCGGCGAGCAGGACCTCGCCCAGCTCCTGCCGCACAGGGACGTGCCACTCGGGCGGCTCGCCGTACACCAGCGCGTCCTCCGCCCGCGCGGCGGCGCGGAGGTGCTGCACCGCGCCCGCGTGGTTGCCGCGCGCCGCGTCGATGTGGCCGGCGAGCACGTGCTCGGCCACCGCGTGGACGCCGCGGGCCATGCTGAACTCCAGCTTCATCTCCGCCGTCGCGGGGCTCGCCGCGATGGCGCGCACCCGGGCCAGCTCCGCCTCGGCGCCGGCGGCGTCGCCGCGGGCCAGGAGCGCACGGCCGCGCGCGTAGTGCCAGACGGCGCGCGCGTGCACCAGCGGCTCGGCGGGCGCGGGGGCGGCCAGGATCTCGTCCCACATGCCGAAGCGGGCGAGCACCTGCAGGAGGCGGGTCAGGCGGTGCTGCGTGAACTCCATCCCCGGCGCGCCCAGCATGGCCTCCGGCACGAGCGGGAGGATGGCGCGGGCCGCGTCCACCGCCTGCTGGCGGCGCCCGGCCATGCTCGCGGCGAAGGACAGGAAGTCGTGGTTGTGTGGAGCATACCCAACGGTATACGTGCCCACGCCGGGCTGCCGGTCGCGGATGTACGCCGCGTCCGCGTGCGTGGCGTGCTCGTTGGCGCGGATGGCGTCCGCGTACCGCCCCACGCGGATGTAGATGTGCCCCGGCATGTGCACCAGGTGCCCGGCGCCCGGCATCAGCGCCGCCAGCCGCTCCGCGCAGGCGACGGCGCGCTGCGGGTGCACCGCTTCCACCGCGTGGATATAGAAGTGGCAGGCGCCGGGGTGGCCCGGGTTGCGCCGGATCACGCGCTCCAGCCCCGCGACGATCGCCTCCGTTCCCGCCTCCGGCTGCCCCTCAGGCGTCCAGTAGCGCCAGGGGCGCAGGTCCATCCGCGACTCCGCGTGGAGCGTCTGGATCTCCGCGTCGTCCGGGTAGCGGCGTGCCAGGCCGGTCATGGCGCGCGCGTAGGCGCTGTCCAGCCGCGCGCGGTCGGCCAGCGGCCGCGCCGCGTAGCGCACGGCGAGGGCGCGGATGAGCTCGCGCTCCCGCGGGCCGGCGCGGCCCGCGAGCGCCAGCGCCCGCTGCGCGTGCCCGTACGCCTGTACGGCGGACGCCGAGTCCATGGGCGCGTTGATGTTGGGGCCGTACGCCATCGCGGTGCCCCAGTGGCAGATGGCGCACGCCGGGTCCAGGCTGGCGGCGCGCTCGAACGCGCGGATGGCCTCCGCGTGGTTGAACGCGTAGTACAGCCGCAGCCCCTGGTCGAAGTACGCCTGCGCCCTCGGCACCCGGGTGGAGATGGCGTAGTGGTGCGTGCCCAGGTTGTCGTACAGGGGCACGTCCGCGGCGCCCGTGTGCGCACCGTGGCCTGCCTGCGCGAGTGCCGGCGTGGCCAGCGCAGCGCAGGCCAGCGCCGTGAGAAGCGATCGGAGGATCATGGATCTCGTGGTGCGAGGGTGTATGCGGCCCTCGTGGAGGCGCACCTGGATGGGAATGGAGCGGTGCGGCCGGGGGGATGCGCGCGCGGTGATCCCACGCGGCGAGACTCGCCGTATTAATACGCCGTAAACACAAGTGCGCAAGAGAGTTGTGCGTTTCTCACCAGGATCGCCCACGATTGCTCTCCCGCCGCCGCACCCATCTCCCACGCTGGTACGCATCTCGCCGGACGGCGCGCTCGGGTACGCAACCTGGATTGTAGGACGCGATTCATCGCACCCATGCCTTCAGCCCGCTCTGCCGCTTCCCCACCCGCGCACGCTGTAGTTAGGCTGCCTACAGGATCGGTGCGACGGAGCGAGATCGTCGTGCGGCGCGACCGGGGGCGACGGGCGGGGATTGTCGGGGGGATGGCGCGGGCGCGATGAATCGCGCCCCTGCAATGGTCTGACGTGAACGGGGGGGAACGATGGAGATGCGCGCGCTGGGGAACGGGGGGTTGCAGGTGTCGGCGCTGGGGCTGGGGTGCATGGGGATGAGCCATGCGTACGGCGCGGCGGAGGAGCGCGATGAGAGGGAGTCCATCGCCACGCTGCACCGGGCGATCGAGCTGGGGTGCACCTTTCTGGACACGGCGGAGGTGTACGGGCCGTTCGCGAACGAGGAGCTGCTCGGCCGCGCGCTGCGGGGGCGGCGCGACGAGGTGGTGATCGCCACCAAGTTCGGGTTCCGGATCGAGGACGGCAGGATGGCGGGGCTGGACAGCCGTCCCGCTCACATCCGCGAGGCGGTGGAGGGGTCGCTGCGCCGCCTGGGCACGGACCGCATCGACCTGCTCTACCAGCACAGGGTGGATCCCGATGTGCCCATAGAGGACGTGGTGGGCACGATGGCGGAGCTGGTGCGCGAGGGGAAGGCGCACTTCCTGGGGCTCTCCGAGGCGGGCGAGAGCACCATCCGCCGCGCGCACGCCGTGCACCCCATCGCGGCGCTGCAGAGCGAGTACTCGCTGTGGGAGCGAAACCTGGAGCCGCACATCATCCCGCTGCTGCGCGAGCTGGGGATCGGGCTGGTGCCCTTTGCGCCGCTGGGCCGCGGCTTCCTCACGGGCGACGTCAGGCGCGCCGAGGAGTACCCCAAGGGCGACTTCCGGCGCGGCGACCCGCGCTACCAGGGCGAGAACTTCGACGCCAACATGCGCGCCGCCTCGTCCGTGCGCGAGCTGGCGGCGCGCCGTGGAGCCACCGCCGCGCAGGTCGCGCTCGCATGGCTGCTGCACCGCGGGCCCGACATCGTGCCGATTCCCGGCACCCGGCGCGTGGCACGGCTGGAGGAGAACGTCGCGGCGGCGGAGCTGGCGCTCGATGCGGGCGAGATGGCGGCGCTCGACAAGGCGCTCGCGCCCGGCAAGGTCGCGGGGCCGCGCTATTCCGCGGCGATGCAGGCGCAGATCGACCGATAAAACGGGGGCTCACACAGAGGCACAGAGACACAGAGGAGGAGTGCCGGACCCGCTTGCGCGTGGGGGAGGGTGTCTTTATAGTATAAAGTACTATGTGATGGCGTTCACCGTTTACGCATTGGCACATGAAGAAGCGCTGGTTGGTGCTGCTCGCGCTCGCGGGACCGGCCGTGTTCCTGTTCGGCAAGTGGCGCGAGGGGTCGAGCCGCGGCGGGCAGGTGGAGGCCGAGCCGTTCCGCATCGCCGGGAACTTCTACTACGTGGGCGCGAGCGACGCGGCGGCGTTTCTCGTGACGGGGCCGCGGGGGCACGTGCTGATCGACGGCGGCTATCCCGGCACCGCGCCGATGATCATGGCCAGCGTGGCGAAGCTGGGGTTCGACATCAGAGACGTGAAGGTGCTGCTGAACTCCGAGCCGCACCACGACCATGCGGGCGGGCTGGCGGAGATCCAGCGGGCTTCGGGCGCGCAGGTGTGGGCGAGCGGGCCCAGTGCCGACGCCATCGAGTCCGGCGGCGACGACCCGGACATCGTGTTCCCGCTGAGGCCGCTCTTCTGGATCGGCCTGCTCGGCTACCCGCCCGCGCGCGTGGACCGGCGGCTCAGGGACGGCGAGACGGTGCGCGTGGGGCCGGTGGCGCTCACCGCCCGCATCACCGGCGGCCACACGCGTGGCTGCACCTCGTGGACCTTTCCCGTGCGCGACGGGGAGCGCGTGCTGAACGTGGTGAGCGCGTGCAGCCTGATCGTGCTCGGCGCCGTCCGCTACCCCGAGCAGGGCGCGGACCTGGAGCGCAGCTTCCGCGTGCTGCGAAGCATCCCGGCCGACATCTGGGTGAGCTCGCACGCCCGGCTGTGGGGGCGCTACCGCAAGTTCTCCGCGCGCGACACGGCACGGAATCCGGTGGAGCCATTCATCGATCCGCAGGGCTACCGCGCGTACATCGACACGGCCGAGGCGCGCTTCCGCAGGGGCCACGTGCAGTAGCGACGCCGACCGGTAACGATCCCGTCATCGTACCGGCCTTGCGTCCGAATTCTTTGCATCGTAAAGTACTTCATCAACGGGGCACCTGCACCCGTTCTCCCCCAGCGGCATTCGCGGACGACATGGAACTGCAGATCCGGGACGTATCCAAGACCTACCCCAACGGCGTGCAGGCGCTGCGGGACGTGACGCTCACGATCCCGGCGGGGATGTACGGGCTGCTGGGGCCCAACGGCGCCGGAAAGTCCACGCTGATGCGCATCCTGGCCACGCTGCAGGAGCCCGACGCCGGCACCATCCACCTGGGCGAGCTGGACGTGGTGCGCCACAAGGACGCGGTGCGGCAGACGCTGGGTTACCTGCCGCAGGAGTTCGGCGTGTACCCCAAGGTGAGCGCGGAGGAGCTGCTGGACCACTTCGCCATCATGAAGGGCATTCCGCACAAGAAGGCGCGCCGCGAGGTGGTGGAGGCGCTGCTCCGGCAGACCAACCTGTGGGAGGTGCGCAAGCAGAAGCTGGGCGGCTACTCCGGCGGGATGCGGCAGCGGTTCGGCGTGGCCGTGGCGCTGCTGGGCAACCCCAGGCTGCTGATCGTGGACGAGCCGACGGCGGGGCTGGACCCGGCGGAGCGCGTGCGCTTCCTGAACCTGCTGAGCGAGCTGGGCGAGAACAGCGCGGTCATCCTCTCCACGCACATCGTGGAGGACGTGAGCGAGCTGTGCACGCGCATGGCGATCATCGACCGCGGCGAGATCCTGCTGGAGGCGGAGCCGCTGGGCGCCATCGAGGAGATGCGCGGGAAGATCTGGCGCAGCGTGGTGGAACGGAGCGCGCTGCCGGAGGTGGAGCGCACGCACGCGGTGATCTCCACCAAGCTGCTCGCGGGGCGCACGGTGGTTCACGTGTACGGCGATGCGGCGCCCGGGCCGGGCTTCGAGCCCGCCGAGCCGGACCTGGAGGACGTGTACTTCAGCACGATGGCCGGGCACATCGGCAGGCGCGAGCGGGCCGGGGTGGCGCGATGAAGCTGGGACAGATCTACCGGTTCGAGCTGCGCTACCAGCTCCGCCGCGCCTCCACCTGGCTCTGCTTCGTGCTCGTGACGCTGGTGGCGTTCCTGTTCACGCGGGGCAACTACCTGGGCGACGCGCTCTACGCGGACTTCTTCCTCAACTCGCCCTTTGTGATCGCGAGCACCACGGTGTTCGCCAGCCTTTTCTGGTTCGTGGTGGCCGCTCCCGTGGCGGGCGAGCTGGGCGCGCGCGACGTGGCCACGGGGATGCACCCCCTCACCTACACCTCCCCGCTCAGCAAGACGGAGTACCTGGGCGGGCGCTTCCTGGCCGCGCTCACCCTGAACGCGACGATCCTGCTGGGCGTGCCGCTGGGCATCCTGCTCTGCGTGTACGCGTCCGGCGTGGACGCGGAGGTCATCGGGCCGTTCCGCCCCGCCGCGTACCTGGCGGCGTACGGCTTCCTGGCCCTCCCCAACGCCTTCGTGGGCACCTCCGTCCAGTTCGCGTGGGCGGCGCTGGGGCGCCGGGCCATCGCGAGCTACGTGGGGAGCGTGCTCCTGTTCTTCGTGGCGTACGGGGGGATGCTGGTCCTCAACATCTTCGTGGGCCGCCCGGACCTCGCGATGCTGCTGGACGTGTTCGCGCACATCTACATCACGTCCGACCTGATCCTCAACTGGACGCCCATCGAAAAGAGCACGCGCATGCTGGCGCTGGAGGGCCCCCTGCTCCACAGCCGCCTGCTGTGGATGGGGATCGGCGCGGCGACGCTGGCGTTCACCTGGGCGCGCTTCCGCTTCGCGCACCACACGGATGCGCCGCTGTGGAGCCGCGTTACGCGCCGGCCGGGCACGCACGCGCCCACGCCGGCGGGGATCGAGATGGCCCGCTCCGCCCCCATCTCGGCGCCGCGGGTGCGGCCGGAGTTCGGGGCGCGCACCTACGCGCGGCAGACGCTCGCCATCACCCGCTCCTCGTTCCTGGCCATCGCAAAGAGCCGCGTGGGGCTGGTGGTGCTGGCGGGCATCGCGGCGCTGGCGGTGATCGTGCTCCCGCAGAACTTCGAGAGCCAGGGGACGCCGCTGCTGCCGCGCACGGAGTACATCCTCACCTTCCTCACCGCCCCGGTCACCAGCTTCCTTACGCCGTGGGTGATCACGCCCATGCTCATCATCCTCTACGCCGGCGAGCTGGTGTGGCGGGAGCGGGAGGCGGGGCTGGGCGACATCACCGACGCGGCGCCGGTGCCGGAGTGGGTCACCTTCCTGGGCAAGTTCCTGGGGCTCGCCCTGGTGCTGGCCGCGTGGATGGCGCTGCTGACGCTGGCGGGGATCGCCATCCAGGCACGGATGGGCTACTACCGCTTCGAGATCGGCCTGTACCTCAAGGTGCTCTTCGGGCTTCAGCTTCCCGAGTACCTCCTCTTCACCGTGCTCGTGCTGGTGGTGCAGGGGCTGGTGACGCAGAAGTACATCGGGCACCTGGCGGCGCTGATCTCGTACTTCGTGATGCTGTTCGCGCCGCTCCTGGGGCTGCAGCACAACCTGCTGCGCTACGCCGCCGCGCCCTCGTGGACGTACACGGACATGCGCGGGTTCGGCCCGTCGCTGGGCCCGTGGCTGTGGTTCATGGCGTACTGGGCGGCGTGGGCGCTGCTGCTGGTCGTGGCGGCGCGGCTGCTCTGGTCGCGCGGCGCGGAGAACGGGATGGGCGCGCGGCTCCGGCTGGCGCGCGGGCGCTTCACGGGGCCCACGGCGGGCGCGGCGGCGCTGGCCGCGGGGCTCGTGCTGGGGCTGGGCGGCTTCATCTTCTACAACACCAACGTGCTGAACGAGTACGGCACGGCGGACCGCCAGAAGGAGCGGCAGGCGGAGTACGAGCGGCGGTACGCGCGGTACGCGGCCCTCCCGCAGCCCCGGCTGGCGGCCACGCGCGTGCACGTGGAGCTGCATCCGCGGCGGCGCGAGGTGGAGATCCGCGGCACGTACCAGCTCGTGAACGGCACGCGCGCGGCGATCGGCCAGATCCACGTGGCGCCCATCCCCGGCGTCCCCACCGGGCCGATCACCTTCGACCGGCCCGCACGGCCCGTGCTGGTGGACGAGGAGCGCGGGCACCGCATCTACGCGCTGGCGCAGCCGCTGCGGCCCGGCGAGTCGCTGCGGCTGGGCTTCGCGGTGAGCGTGAAGCCGCGCGGCTTCCGCAACAGCGGCGTGAACGCGGCCGTGATGGCGAAGAGCAGCTTCTTCCGAAACAACATGCTCTTCCCCACCATCGGCTACCAGCGCGGCCGCGAGCTGTTCGCGCCCGGCGAGCGGCGCAGGCACCGGCTCCCGTCGCGCCCCATCCTTCCCCGCCTGGCGGAGGTGGAGGGCGAGGAGCCCAACCCCGACGCGCTCGGCGCCACGCGCATCGCCTTCGAGGCGACCGTGGGCACCGACGCGGACCAGATGGCCGTGGCGCCGGGCGTGCTGCGCCGCAGTTGGACGGAGCGCGGGCGCCGCTACTTCCACTACGCGACCGACGACCCCATCGGCGGCGAGCAGACCTTCTTCTCGGCCCGCTACGCGCTTCACCAGGAGCGGTGGAGCCCGGGCGCGGGCGGCCGGCCGGTGTCGATCCAGGTCTACCATCACCCGCAGCACGCCGCCAACCTGGGCCGCATGCTGCGCAGCGTGCGGGCGTCGCTGGACCACTACACGCGGTCGTTCGGGCCCTATCCGTACAGCTACATCCGCCTCGTGGAGAACCCGGGGCGCGGCACGGGCGCGCACGCCGCCGCCGCCACCATCGACTACACGGAAGGGTTCTCCCGCTACAACCCCGCGGCGGGCGAGGGGTCGCTGGACCTGCCCTTCGCGATCATCGCGCACGAGATGGGGCACCAGTTCCAGGTGCCGTACGCCTTCGCCGAGGGCGCGCCGCTCCTCTCGGAGAGCTTCGCGTGGTACGCGGCGATGGGCGTGGTGGAGAACAGCTACGGGCGCGCGCACCTGGAGCGGCTGCGCAGGTTCTTCCGGCAGCCGTCGCCCATCCCGCCCATCCGCCAGTCGCTCCCGCTGCTGCGCGCCATGGACCCGTACGCGGCGTACCGCAAGGGTGCCTACGCGATGTTCGCGATGAGCGAGTACATGGGCCAGGAGCGGGTGAATCTGGCGTACCGCCGCCTGCGCGAGAAGCACGGCTCGGGCGCGCCTCCCCTCCCCACCTCCATCGACCTGTACCGCGAGCTGCAGGCGGTGACGCCGGACTCGCTGCGCCCCCTGCTCCACGACCTGTTCGCGGCCAACACCTTCTGGCAGCTCAAGACGGAGCGCGCCACCGCGCGCCAGACGCCCGCGGGCACCTGGCGGGTGACGCTGCGCCTGCGCGCGCGCAAGGTGACCGTCAGCCCCGCCGGCGTGGAGACCGAGGTGCCGATGGACGAGTGGGTGCCGGTCGGCGTCTTCGCGACGACGACGGAGGGCTCGGAGTTCGGCGAGACTCTCTACCTGCGCAAGCACCGCATCCGCAGCGGCCCGCAGACCCTCACCCTGACCGTTCCGCGCAAGCCGGCGGACGCGGGCATCGACCCCTACCTCGTGCTGATCGACGTGGAGCGGTTCGACAACGTGGAGGAGGTGGAGATCGAGAGGTGAATGGATGGGCCGCCGCCGCGAGAACGACACAAAACTGATGGGGTCACACAGAGCCACAGAGCCACCGAGAGGATATCGTGAGAAGTGTCTTCTGCCTTTCTCTCTGTGGCTCTGTGACTCTGTGTGAGATTGCTGTTCCCCAGCTTGCACCACGATTCCTGGAAAGGCGTTCCAGCACGCGAACGATTCCGCCGGGGCGGTCCGATGGATGTCTGGGAGACGATGACGCGGAACCACTTCACACACGAGGCACAGATGGCGGGATTCGTACGAGGCATGACGTGCGCGGCGCTGCTCGCGCTTGGGCTTGGCGCGGCGGGGCCGGGGGCGGCGCAGGCGGATTTCCTGGGCCCCGGCGGGGGGTTCATCTCGGTGGGGGCGGCGGGAATCGAGACGGGGGAGCTGGACGACTGGCTGGCGGCCCGTGACTACCCGACCTTTGGCCAGTCGGCGGTGACGGTCGGCCTGGGTGCGTACCGCATCCTGTCGAGCGGGGTGATGCTGGGCGGCGAGTTCAACGGGCTCATCGTCGGGGACGAAGCGCACGGCGGCCGCCGCGTGGGGCTCGGCGGCGGCTACGCGACGCTGGGGGCGGGGTACGTGGTGAACCTGTCGCCGCGGGCGCGCGTCTATCCGCGGCTGGGGCTCGGGGTGGGCGGGATGGGGCTGTGGGCCACCCGCGAGGACACGGTGGACTTCGAGGAGGTGCTCGCGGGCCGCACCGACGACCCGGACCGCGAGCCCGTCCTCAGCCGCGACGGTCCGGTGATCGACCTCGGGGCGGGCGCGGAGTTCCTGCCGGGCGGGCGCCGCGGCCCGCTGATCGGGGTGCGCGCGGGCTACCTGGCCGGCCCGTTCACCTCGCACTGGGACGCGTACGAGGACACCGCGACCGGCGGCCCGGACGCGTCGATCACGGGTCCGTACGTCCGGCTGACGGTCGGGTGGGCCTGGAGGAGATAGCGCGCCACCTCCGGCGCGGAACGCTGGCGCGGCGCGACGATGCGCCGCGTCAGCGTTCCTGCATCAGGAGGGTGATGTCCCTGGAGTAGCCCGTCGCGGTGAGCCGCAACGGCGCGCTGATGCCGCCGACGGTGGTGTAGCTCCCCTGGAAGGTGCCCTGGACGGCGCGGCCCTCAAAGGTCATCCCGGTGAAGGTGAGCGAAAGCTGAGGCCGCTGAAAGGTGCCGGTCACGGTGATGGGCAGAGCGCCGGGAGCCGCGGCCTCCTTCATGGTGCCGCTCCCCGAGACGGTGTTCCCCGCCCCCTGCTGGAGCTGGAAATCGAGCGTGAGCGACGGCGACGTCCCGGCCCACGGGCCAGCGACGGAGCGAAGCTGGCTCTCCAGCTCGTCCTCGATGTCGTCTCCGGTAGGGCCGCCGCAGGCGCCGGCCAGCGTGAGGGCGAGCAGCAGACAGGCGCGCGCAGTGCGCATCGGTTTCCTCCAGTTTGAGACGGCGAGGTCATGCGGGCGAACGCACGGTAGCCGTGACGGTGCGCCAGGACAAGGAAATTCCTCGCCCCTGTCTCAGTGCCCCGGGAGTAGCCCTTTTCGCGGCGGGGGGTGCGCCCTACAATCAGGCACCCGCCCACTCCGGAGGCATGATGAGCTACGAGGCCGTCCTCGAACAACTGGAACGGACCCGCCCCAACAACACCCAGATCCGCGCCATCGCGAAGGAGCAGGGGAAGAGCTCCGAGCTGGCGGCTGACCTGTGGAAGCACGGCGGCTTCAGCGCCCGGATGCTCTCCCTGCTCGTGCTGGAGCTCAAGGCGGTCGATGTGCCCCGCATGGAGAGCCTCATCGCGGACCTGGAAGCGGTCGAGGGCAAGGAGCAGTCGCAGTTGCTCGACTGGACCATCGCCAACGTGATCATGAAGAAGCCGGCGCTGAAGAAGGCGACGGCGGCGTGGCGCACCGATCCCACGGCGATCCGGCAGCGGGTGTTCTGGTCCGTGCAGGCGCGTTCGGTGCGCGCGGGTGAGGACGAGCACAACCAGCAGTTGCTGGAGATCATCGAGCGGGAGCTGCCTGACGCGAGCGGGCCCATCCAGTGGAACATGAACTGGTGCGCCGCGCAGATCGGCATCGCGGACGAGCGGCTGCGGAGCCGCTGCGTGGCGCTCGGCGAGCGGCTGGGCCTCTACCGGGACTACCCCGTGTCGAAGGGGTGCACCTCCCCGTTCCTCCCCATCTGGATCGGCAGCGTGGTCGCAAAGGCGGGATGACAGCGGCCCGCACTTGGAATGGGAGTGTATGATCCAGCGCCGCCCCACCTGACGGCAGCCAGATCTTTCCGTAGGGGCAGCCCTGGGTGGCCACACGGGCTGCCTCCACACCGGTGCGGTATGTGACGGCTACCCCAGGCGGCATTCCGCTAGAATCACGGACCGACGCACGGAGGCACAGAGATGGAATCGGAATCGCGGCGCCCGCGGGTGATCTGCCACATGCTCGCGTCGGTGGACGGGCGCATCGTGGTGGACCGGTGGCCGCTGGCGCCGGAGGGACGGCGCGAGTACGAGACAGTGCACGCCGGGTACGAGCCGGACGGCTGGCTCTGCGGGCGCGTGACGATGGAGCCGTTCGCGGGGGGCGTGCGCTCCGCGGACGAGGTGGCGCGCGAGCACCCGGGCGGCCCTCCCCGCGAGGACTACCAGGCGCCCGGCGAGCTCGACTCCTTTGCCTTCGCGCTCGACCCCAGCGGCAAGCTCGCCTGGGAATCGGGCGACATCGACGGGGACCACGTCGTCGCCGTCCTCACCGAGCGCGTGTCCGACGAGTACCTCGCCTTTCTGCGGGAGCGCGGCGTGTCGTACATCCTGGCCGGAGCGCGGGAGACGGACCTGCCGCTCGCGCTGGAGAAGATCGGGGAGCGCTTCGGCGTGCGCACGCTGATGCTGGAGGGAGGCGGGCGCATCAACGGGGAGATGCTGCGCGCCGGACTCGTGGACGAGGTGAGCCTCCTGCTCGCGCCCGTGGCCGACGGGCGCATGGGGATGGCCGCGCTTTTCGACCTGGACGATGCCACGCCATCCCGCCTCGCGCTCGATTCCGTCGAGCGGCGCGCGGACGACGTCCTGTGGCTTCGCTACCGCGTCCAGCAGGCGGGCGCGTGAGGGTGGCGCTACACCGCCGATGACGGCCTTTCTCGTCGTGCTCCTCGTTCTCCTGGTCTGGGATGGGCTCTGCTGGCTGGTGATCGGCTCGCTGGTCACGCCGCGGATGCCGGGCGGGTGGCTGTCCATCGCCGCCGCGGCGGTGCTGCTGCTGGCGCCGGTCGGCGTGCTGGCGAGCGCGATCGGGGGCGGCGGCTATCCGCCCGCGTGGATGCGCCTGTGGGTATTCCGCCCGTTCTGGTACGGGCAGCTCTTCCTCCCCGTGCTGGCGCTGGCGGCGCTCGCGGGCGTGGTGGCCGGCCTCCCCTTCGGCGCATCCGGCGCCGCGGGAAGAGCGACGCTCGCGGCGATGGCGGCGCTGCTCGTGGCCCTCGCCGCGTGGGGGTACGCGGGGACGCGCCGTCTAGTGGTGCGGTCCGTGGAGGCCGCGTTCGCGGACCTCCCGGCCGGGCTGGATGGGATGCGCATCGTCCAGCTCTCCGATCTGCACGTGGGGCCGCACACCTCCGCCCGGCACCTGCGCCGCATCCGCGAGGCGGTGCGGGGCGCGTCGCCGGAGCTGATCGTGCTGACCGGCGACCAGGTGGACGACTACGCGCGTGACGTGGAGCCGCTGGGCCGCGCGTTCGGCGACCTCGCCGCGCCGCTGGGCGTGATCGCCATAGCGGGCAACCACGACGTGTACGCCGGCTGGGCCGCCGTGCGCCGGGGGATGGAGCGCCTCGGCTGGCGCGTGCTGGTGAACGAGGCCATTCCGCTGGCCCGTGGCGGCGCGCGCCTGTGGGTGGCGGGCACCGGCGACCCCGCGGGGCGCGGCGGGCCCACGGGGCCGGACACGGCGGTCGTCCCCGATGTGGCGCGGACGCTGGCGTCCGTGCCCCCGGGAGCGTTCACGGTGGTGCTGGCCCACAATCCCGCGCTCTGGCCGGAGCTCGCCTCACGCGGCGCGCAGCTCACCCTCAGCGGCCACACGCATCACGGCCAGCTCTCCATCCCGCGCCTGGGTTGGAGCCTCGCTTCGCTGTTCCTGGAGCACTCCATGGGCACCTACCGGCGCGAAGGCGCTATGCTCTACATCAACCCGGGCACCAACTTCTGGGGCATCCCGCTGCGCATCGGCGCGCTCCCGGAGGTCACCGTCGTCACCCTGCGCCGCGCCGCGCCCGCCGCCGTGGACCTCTAGCCCGCCGGCGGTTCCGTGCGGCGCCTCCATTCCCTGCCCCACGACCCGGTCCAACCCGCGGGCGAACGCCGGCCGGCCACACGGCAGGCAACCGCGGCATCCTTGCGCCGGGCTCCCGTCCGCATCAGGCTTGAAGGCCTGCCGTCGTGCATCACTCGTGACCCATTTAGAAGCCGATGAACCCGATGAGCGCCCAGAACACGGCCGTCCGTACCGAGCGGCTGCTGCCGGCCTCACCGCGCGAGGTATTCGCCGCGTTCGCGCAGCCGGACGTCCTGGCGCGCTGGTGGGGGCCGAGCGGCTTCACGAACACGTTCGAGCGCTTCGAGTTCAGCCCCGGCGGGCGGTGGGTCTTCGTGATGCACGGTCCCACCGGCGCCAGCTTCCCGAACGAGAGCGTCTTCCGGGAGATCCGGCCCGACACCCGCATCGTGATCGAGCACGTCGTGAAGCCGTGGTACCGCCTCACCGTGACCCTGGCCGCCGAGGGCGACGGCACGCGCCTGACCTGGGTCCAGGAGTTCGAGAGCCCCGAAGTCACCGCGAAGCTGCGCCGCGTTACCGACACCGCGAACGAGGAGAACCTCGACCGCCTCCAGGCGCTGCTCGCGGCTCCCTGAGCCACGGTCCCGATGGCCCGGCTGCGTCCGCACACGAGGACGGTCGCTCAAGGCACTCCACTCCGAGGAGCTCGACCGTCACGGAATCGACATCGGCAAGAGGACGCTCCCAGGAGACCGACACGGCGAGCTCCTGGCGCGGGACGCCCTGAACACGATCATCAACGAAGCGAAAGGCTGCTCGCGCCTGCGGCACCCCCGCGGCGCGCCAGGGGGATATGTGGATCATCGAACACGCTCGTTGCCAGAGCATCTGACCCTGCGGCCCGCAAAGGCGGCGGACCTGCCCGCCCTCGGCCGGCTCGCCGCGCTGCTCATGCGGGTGCACCACGATTTCGACGCGGCGCGTTTCATGGCCGCGCCGCGCGGAGCCGAGCGCGCGTACGCGTCGTTCCTGGGCGCTCGCCTGGAGGAGGCGGACTCCGTCGTGCTGGTCGCTGAGCGGGGCGGCGATGTGGTCGGGTACGCGTACGCGGCCGCGGAGGGGACGGATTACATGACGCTGCGCGGGCCAGCCGGGGTGGTGCACGACCTCATCGTCGATCCGGCGCAGCGCGGGCAGGGCGTCGGGCAGGCGCTGCTCGACGCGGCGCTGGCCGCGCTCAGCGAACGGGGTGCGCCGCGCGTGGTGCTCTCTACCGCCGAGAGGAACGACTCCGCGCAACGTCTTTTCGCCCGCGCGGGCTTCCGCCGGACGATGGTGGAGATGACGCGCGAGCTGGACGGGTCGTGAGCAGGACGACATAGAGCGCTGCATGTGCGGGGAAAAACTCCGCGGAACTGGTCGGCGCTCGCCAGCATGCGGAACTTTCACCGCGCGGCATCTCCTCGTCGAGGCCGCAGTGCCGCATTTCGCCGCGGCACCGGGCCGCCGCAGACTCGACCCGTCCAGTCCTGCTTCGTTCACACCGGTCCTCACCTCCAGGCGCCGCGACTTCCCCGCCTCCCCGTTGCTCAGCGGGGCGCACGGCACATACCTGCGGGCCACTCTTCACGACTCTCCCGCCGGTGCTGGAGAAAAGCACGGGGCGCGGCCGACAAGGTGATGTGTCTCGTGTGCCGGCGGACTTCTTCCGGCACCTCATCCGCACGGCTGGAAGGCGGGCGCCTTCGACCTGGCGGGTGATCCACCGCCCTTCCGTGAGGTTCTCATGGGCTTCTGGTTTCGTAAGAGCGTCAAGATCCTGCCCGGCGTTCGCCTGAACTTCAGCAGGTCCGGCGTCAGCACGACGATCGGCGTACGAGGCGCCAGCGTGAATCTCGGCAGGCGCGGCACGTTCCTGAACACGGGGATCCCGGGCACGGGGATCTGGCGCCGCGACCGTATCGAAGGCGCCCACGACGGTCCGCCGCCGCTTCGGGCGCGGGGCGCATCGACCGGCGCCGCGACCGTGGCGGGACTGGTGCTCCTGATTGTTGCGGCCGCCAACTGTGGGCGGGAGCCGGAGTCGGCCGCGTACAGCACCCCCCCGCTCAGCGCGGCGGCACTGGATCACGCGGGAGACGCGAACGCCACGCCACCCGCAGAGCGGACCGAGACCTTTTACGCCCACTCCGCGCTCAACGTGCGCGAGGAGCCGCACGCAAAGGCGCGCGTCGTTCGCACGCTCGCCCGCGGAGACGCCATGCAGCTTGGCCCCGCGGACGGGACCGGGTGGGCGGCGCTCTACACCGGTGGCACCATCGACGGATACGTGTACCGGGCGAGCAACGCCGTACGGCGAAGCGCCCCGCCCACCCGCACCAACGACGCTCCGCAAGGACTCATGTCCACCCGCCGGCGCCCGTCCGCCGAGTCTCGTGAGTACCACAGGGGCCCGCGCGGCGGCTGCTACACCCGCACCGCCAGCGGCGGGAAGCGATACGTCGACCGATCTTATTGCGACTGACGCGCGAGCTGCCCGGCGCGTCCGCGGCTCACACGGTGGCTGGCTCCGCACCCGCGGCACCAAGGGCCCGGCGCTTCCCGCGGCCTCACCGGCGACCGCTACACGGTCGCGGCGGTCCCAACGCGTAGTGCGCGGGGAGCGCCAAACCATGAGGCTGAACGATAGTTGAAGCGGGACCCAAGACGCACTGCTTGGCATTGCAGCCCGTGGCGCAAGCCGATCGAAAGGGGGAGATTACGGGTTCCCGGCTTCCGTTGACTCGGCTCGGGAAATGTGAGACAGTTGTTGCGGAGAGGCAGGAATCGTATGATTCCTGCCTCTGCCACCGTTGCAGACGTTCTCGCCTTTCCGCATCCCTCCACGTGCGCATACGCTCGTTCTTATCCCGCCACCCGTCGCGCACGCCGGTCAAGCGTTGGCTACTTGTGCTGATGGGTGCCGGCGCCATGGCCGGTGGGGTCGCGATGAGCGGCGGGGTGGGCGAACGCGAGCTGCCCGCCCGCGTGCATGCGCCGCGCTTTTCCACCCTCGTGGCGTACCACGCGTGCTCCGTGGTTCCCGAAAAGGCCGGCGCGACGGTTCCCCAGGAGTTGTGCGCGAGCGGCGCGGGGCGAACGGACGGCGTGACGGCGCCGGATGCCGACGAGAGCTCGGACCCGGACACGCTCCAGGCGTCCGCGCTGCGGGCGATCAGCGACGAAGAGACGGAACCGGCGGCCAACGAGGCGATCGCCCGCCTGTCGAGGGCGCTGCGGCTCTCGCGCCGGCGCATTTCGGTGCTGGTGGACCTGTCTGGAGCCCACCTCGTGCGCGCCGAGCGCACCCAGAACCCGCGCGACCTGCTGGAGGGCCTCGACTACGCACTGGAGGCGGTCGCGGCCGAGCCCCGCAACGCGGCGGCCCGCTTCAACACGGCCCTGGCGCTGCAGGCGATGGGGCTGGACGAGCAGGCGGAGATCGCCTGGACGGAGTATCTGCGCATCGACTCCGCCAGCGCGTGGGCACGCGAGGCTCGAGAGCGGCGCGGCTCGCTGCGGCCACACCCCGCCGCCGAGGTGCCCGGCCCGGCGGCGTCCGAGGCGGAGGTGCGCGCCTTCGCCGAGGCGCATCCGCAGGAGGCGCGGCTTCACGGGTGGGACGCGGTGCTCGGCGACTGGGGGAGCGCACACCAGGCCGGGGACGCGGCCGGCGCCGCACGGATGCTGCGGGTGGCCGGGTGGCTGGGCGGCACACTGGAGGCGCGCGGCGGGGATGCCTCGCTGGCGGACGCGGTGCGGGCGATCCACGCGGCGGAGCGCGATCCCGCGGCCACGGAGGCGCTCGCCCGCGCACACGGGGTGTACGCGGCGGGGCAGCGGCTCTACCACCGGGGGGAGTACGTCGCGTCGGGAGACTCGCTCGCCCAGGTGGTGAGGGCGCGGCCCGCTTCTCCGGTGCTCGTGCTCTCGGCGGAGGTCTTTGGGGTCGCCGCGGTGGTGTACGCGCGCAAATACGCCCGGGCCGATTCACTGTTCGGGGCGCTGCTGCTCCGCATCGACGCGCGGCGGCATCCGGCGCTGGCTGCCCGCGCCCTGTGGATGCGCGGCACCGGGCTGCTCCGCGTCGGGCAGCCGGCCCTGGCGCGGGCGCCGTACCAGCTCTCCGCCCGACTCTTCCGGCGAGCGGACGAAACGGAGTACCTGGGAGCGGTCTCGGTGATGGAGGGCGAAGCGGCCTTCCGCCAGCGCGACACGCTCGTGGCCTACGCATCCATGCACCGCGGCCTCGTGCTGCTGCGGGGATACCGATCGTCCGGGTGGCGGCACAACGCGCTGTTCACGCTCGCCAACTGCGCGGCCATCGACCAGCTTCACCGCGCCGCGGCCGTCATCCAGGACGAGGACGTGACCATGGCCATGCGGGACCACCGCGCGTCGAGCCGTGTGGAAGCGCTCCTGGGCAGGGCGCGCCTCCGCTCGGTGGACGGGCGGACGGCCGTGGCGGTGAGGGACCTGGCGCGCGCGGATTCGTTCATGGCGCAGATCCCCCCCGGAGCAACGCGCGATTGGCTCGCGAGCACGGTGCGCTTCTCCCGGGCGGTGGTGGTGCCGGGCTCCGCGTCGATCGCGGAGATGGATTCGGCGGTGGCCTTCTTCAGCGAAGCCGGCCCCGACCCGGCGTGGCTCCTCCCCGCCCTGCTGCAGCGGGCCGATGCGCGGCTCGCACGCGGTGACATGGCGGGCGTTACGGCGGACCTGGGGGCGGCCACGGCGCACGTGCGCGGCCTTTCCCAGGAGCTGGACGCGCCGATGCGCGCCGCGGTGATGGAGCACGCGCGTGGCCGCTTCGACCAGCTCGCCATGCTCCACCTGCGCGCGGGCGACACCATCGCGGCCCTGCAGGCGGTGGAGCGCGGGCGCGTGTGGTACGCGCCGGGGTACGGGGCGTCCGCGGTGGGGGCGGGCCGTCCGGCGGCGCCCCGCGGGCAGGTGGCGGTGGAGTATGCCCTGATCGGTGACACGCTGCTCACCTGGACGGTGCGCGGCCGCGACGTGCGCCTGCTGCGCCAGACCGTGGCGCGCGGCCAGCTCCTGGCGACGATCGAGCGGGTGGTGGACGCGCTGGAGTCTCCCGCCCGGGCGGGCCTCGCGCACCCCGGCCTGGCGCGGCTCCACGAGCTGCTGGTGAGGCCGGTGGAGGAGCGCCTCGGCCCTCCCGGTACGCCGCTCGTGTTCCTGGTGGATGGCGAGATCGCGGGTGTGCCTTTCAGCGCGCTGCTGGACCGCCGCCGCGGCCGCTACCTGGTGCAGGATCACCCGCTTCGCTTCGCCGCCACCCTGGGCGAAGCGGCGCGGCCCGCGCGCCCCGCGGCACGATCAGCACTCGCGCTGCTGGTGGCGGACCCCGCCTTCGACGCGACGCAGCACCCCATGCTGGACCGGCTCAGCGGCGCTCGCGAGGAGGTGGACTCGCTGCGCCACCTTTACGGAGCCAGCGTGGTGCTGCAGGGTGCCGACGCCACGCGCGATGCCCTCCGCCAGCGCGCGCAGGGCGCCGGCATCATCCACTACGCGGGCCACGCGGTGTTCGACGACGTGCGGCCGGAGCGGTCGGCGCTGGTGCTCGCGGGGCGCGACACCACCGGGCTCCTGACCGCGGAGGCGGTGAACGCGCTGGAGATGCGCGGCGTGCGCCTGGTGGTGCTGGCGGCGTGCAGCACCGTGCGCGCGCGCCAGGGGAGGTCGGGCGGTCTCGCCGGGTTTTCGGGAGCGCTGATGGCGGCGGGCGCCGGCGGAGTGGTGGGGAGCCTGTGGGAAGCCGACGACCGCCTGACGCAGCCGCTGATGCTGGCCTTCCACCGCGCGTACCGCCGCTCCGGAGACCCGGCCGCGGCGCTGCGCGAGGCCCAGTTGGAGCTGCTCAGCTCACACGACCCCGCACGGCGCTCCCCCACCGCGTGGGCCGGGTTCCGCCTGATCGGCAGCTAGGGGAACGGGGATCTCACGCGAGGTCGGGGAGGGTCGATACAGGGGCGGGACTCGTCCGGTGCCCTCTCCGCCCCTCGCCGCCTTCACAGACCGGTAGGGGCAGCCCCTACAAGGTCGGGTGCGACCGGCGAGGTGTCGGGGGTGGCACGGGCGCGATGAATCGCACCAGGACTGGAAGCTCAAAGAACCCGGGCAGCGCCTGAGGTCGAGCCCACTCCACGCTCAGCCAGGCGCACCGGGAACGGCACCCCTCTGAGGGGGCGATGCGTCTGGAGGCGCCGACACGACGGCGACCAATCCGCGCCACCAGCGGGTTGAGTTGACTTTCGGCACCTGTGCGATTCGTCGCGCCCGTGCCTTCCGCTCCCCCTGCACCTGCCTGGCGAACCAGCCCGCGGCGTGGAGCCGGACGACACGGGCGCGATCATCGCGCCCGTACAAACGATCTACGCGGACCGGTATCACAAAGAGGCACCCAGGAGGAGCGCATGCCGGCACCCGCCCGCCCGGGTGAGTGCTGAGCAGCGGTGCGCCGGAGCGCCTTCGCTCAGCGCCCAGGGCGCGGCGCGTCGCGATGTCACTCGGTCGCGATCTCGCGGGCCAACGCGTCGATCGCGGGCACCAGGGCGTCCCACCGCGGAGGGTCGGCGGGCGCGAGGAGGCGCACCCGCTGGAGCGCCGCGTTGGCCGCGGGGTCGGCCTGGGTCAGGCGCCCGGCATCGTCCAGCGTGCGCTGCGTCGCGCGGTCCTTGAAGAAAGCGGCATCCTGACGGGCGGCGGCCAGCCCGGCGGCCTCGGTCCACGCGCCCAGCCGCAGCGCATCCGCGTCCAGCCCCCCCGCGATCCGCTCCGTCGCCTCGCCGATCAGCGGCTGCAGCCGCTCCGGGTCGCCCCCCGCGCCGTCCGCGATCTGGCGGAGGGCGCCGGCGCGGCCGCCCTGCGGGTCGAAGCGGGCGGCGAGCTGGGCCGCCAGCACCCGCGTGGCCGCCGCGTCGCGCGCCTGAACCGCCACGGAAAGATCCACCAGCATGGCGCCGGCGCGGGCGGAGCGCGCCCTCTGCTCCCCGGCCGTCGAGGCGCCGCCCTCTCCGCGCACGGAGCTCCACGGGCGCTGCTCGGTCCACCCGGCCGGGAGCCCCTCGTCCGCGTGCTCCAGCCGGGCGGCCAGCCGCACCGGCTCGCCCGCCACGGGGTCGCGGCCCTGCAGCGCGCGGCCCGTCACCAGCGCGATCCCCGCCAGCACCGCCGCGATGGCGACCCACTGGAGGATGCGCGTGCGCGCCGGCCGGCGCGAGTGGAGGGGGATCACTCCCGCGCCCTTGCTCTCCGCACCGGCCGCGCGTGCCGCCTCGGCATCCTCCTCTTCCAGCTCGCGCAGGATGTCTGCGGTGACGGCGAGCGCCTCGCGCTCCTCCGCGCTCGCGGTGAAGCGGGCCAGCGTCTCCTGGCGGCGGCGCGCGTCCATGCGCCCGTCCAGGAAGGCGGCCAGCCGCTCGTCGTCGGTTTCTTGATCGCTCACCGGCAATCTCCTGCCAGGGGCTCTCGGCGCCCGCGGATTCGCGCGCTCATGGTGCGTCGTGCTCGTGAAGGAGGCCGCGCACATCTTCCGGACGCAGCCCGGCGCTCACCAGGAGGGCACGCAGGCGGGAGCGCAGGCGGTCGACGCGCCGGTACAGCGGTTTCTGTTCGAGGCGCAGGGCGCGGGCCACGGTGGCCACGGTCTGGTCCTCGGCGAAGTGCATCTGCACGATGAGGCGGTCCTCCTCTTCCATCTCGCCGATCACCTTTGCCAGCACGGCCAGCATCCGGGCGCGGCGGCTGCCGGTCTCGGCGTCCATCACCCGATCGTCCGCCCGCGAGTCGCCGGGCGGGTCCAGCCTCTTCTCCGGCTCCTGCACCTCGGGGCGCAGCGGCGCGCGCTCCGGGAGCCCGGCGAGCATGCGCGCGAGCGCGGTGTCGGAGAGCGTGGTGCGGCCCGCGGTGCGAAGCTTCTCCCCCGCCTGGGGCACCGTGTAGCGGTCGTGGTGCACCAGCTTCTCCAGCTCCGGCGCCGGCGGGCCTATCCGCTCCGCCGCCGCCGAGACCCGCCAGCGGCCCCGCTGCTCGCGGACGAGATCCGCGAGGAGGTGCCGTACCACGGCCAGCAGGTACGTCTTGATCTCGGAGCTCCCCACGAAGCGGCGGATTACCACATAGTCGTCCTCCACCAGCTTCATTCGCACCCGGGCCGTAAAATCGTCCGCATCGGGGCCGTGCACTCCGTACTTGCTGCAGGCTTTGGCTGCGGCCCGGTTGATCCATTCCAGGTGCGCGAGGAAGATCGCCTCGGCGGCCTCGCGGTCAAGCATCGCGGCCTGCACGGAAGAATGGCCGGTGCGGCGCGGCCGAACACGCCGGGAAAACGAGGCTGGGAATCGCTGGAGTCACGTCCGACCAATGGGTTGCACCGGGAAGACGCCCGGGGCGGGGTACGGCGCCACCACTCTCAGACGAGGCGGCAACGACGATGGCCTTCACTCTCCGCATCACCTTCTCGGGACTCTGCCTGTTCGTGCCCGAGCCCGCCGCCGGCGGAAGCAACGGGCGGATGCACGTGCTGATGCCGGGCATGTCCGGCCACCACCACCACCACGCGGAGGACCGGCACGTGGCGGCGGTGGCGTACGACACGGGGCACCTGGTGCCGGGCGGCACGCCCACCGGCATCACCGCGATGGCCTCGCTCACCGGGCGGCAGCTCATCCCCGTGGCCGGCGAGGAGGCCAACCTCTCGCTGTGCGGCCACATCGTGGACCTGCGCGAGATCACGGGCCGGGCCGTGGACGCCGACCACCTGGGCGCGGACGCCGGGAAGAAGCTGGCGTCGCGGGTGACGCTGGGGGCCGGGCGGATCACGCGGGTGGCGCCCGGGGTGTGCTGGGAATGGCGGCCCGGTGAGCTCCGCCCGATCGCGAACCAAGTGGAGTGGGAGATCGCCGATGTGGAAGGCGAGCAGCTCACGCTGGTGTCGGAGCTCATCGGCGGCGGCGGCGAGCAGAAGGCGCTGGGCACGTTGTACCCGATGGACGGCCGGGTGAATGTGGTCATCTATCACGAGCCGCCGCAAGACCTGCCGCCGGAGCCCCTTCACCTGGAGCACCAGCCGGTGCCGGCGCGGGGCTTCACGCCGCCCCACTTTTCCGCGTTCTACACCCTGTTCGGCGGGCCGGTGCCCACGCTGCTCCCGCGGTACCGGGGGCCGCTTACCGACTGCGCGCCGCCCGCCAACGCGTGCGAGACGTTCCCCCCCGAATTGGGCGGCCTGCCGGTCACCTGCCTGGTGGCGGGCACCGGCGGCGGGGGCACGGGTGGCGGCGGCACCGGCGGTGGAGGGACGGGCGGCGGCTGATCCGCACCCCGCTTTTCAGGCGCCGCCGCGTCCGCGGCGGCGCCCACACCCCGGCCGGGATCCTGGAATGGCGCGCGGCACATCGATCCACATCGGAGTCAACCGCCCCGCTGCGGCGCACGAGTGCACGCTGGGGCACAGCGAGGCGAACGCGTGGAAGATGGCGGAGCTCGCGTCCCAGGCGGGCTACGGCGCCATCCACGTGCTGCGCGGCGCCCACGCCACCTGGGGCGCGGTGCTGCGCGTGCTGGACGGCGCGGTGCGCGCGCTGGAGGAGGGGCACACCCTCTTCGTCACCTTCAACGGCCACGGCTCGCACGCGCGGGACCGGGACGGCGACGAGCGGGACGGGTGGGACGAGACGTGGTGCCTGCACGACGGCCACCTCGTGGACGACGAGCTGGTGAAGATCTGGCGCCAGGCCGCGGCCGGAACGCGCATCGTGGTGGTGACGGAGAGCTGCTTCAGCGGCGGGATGGGCCGCGACGGAAAGGTAGAGGACGTGCGGCTTCCCCACGCGTCTCCTGCGCCATACCGTCCGGTATACCGCTCCGGCGGCCTGGTGACGAGGGGGGTGAAGCAGTTCGCCGAGGCGCCGTCGTCGTGCATCTCGCGCGTGCCCGTTCACGACGATGGCATCCGCGCGTGCCTGCTGGTGATGACCGCCTCGGCGGAGGAGCGTAAGGCGCGCGAGGGGCTCTACATCGGCCACCTGCTGGACCTCTGGAGCCGCGGAACGTTCGACGGGAGCTTCTGCGAGCTCCACGAGAAGCTGCGCGACCGGGTGCGGCACGAGAACCAGGACCAGGAGCCACAGATCCTGATGCTGGGCACGGCGGACTCCGCGTTTCCCAAGGAGAGGGCGTTCCACCTGGAGCGCCCGGCGACGCGCGGCGGGGGGAGGGATGGCGGGAGGACGCGCGGCGGGTGACGGAGCGTCCGGGCACGAGCAAGGGGAGCCTGCCCGCAACCGCACCATTGTGCCAATCAGGGGAAGCGACTGGATGCGAGACGAGATCAGGGTGCTGGTCATGGCGTCGGACCCGTTCCGCGAGGGGGCATCGCTGCGGCTCGACGAGGAGGTGCGGGCCGTGGAGCGCGCGCTGCTCGGGGGCGGCCGGGTGAAGCTGGTGCCCTGCTTCGCCGCGTGCACGCGCGGCCTGCAGAACGCGCTGCTTCTTCACGATCCACAGATCGTCCACTTCGCCGGGCACGAAGACGACGCCGGCGTCATCTACCTGGCCGACGCGCAAGGGCGTCCCGGCGTGCTGGGGAAAGATGCGGTGGCGAAGCTGTTCGGCTTCCTGAGCGAGTGGATCAAGGTGGTGGTCGTGAACGGAAGCAACACGCACCCGATGGCGGAGACCCTGGGCAGGGTGGTGGACTATGCCATCGGCATGGACCGGCCGCTGGGCGACCCCTCCGCGATCACCTTTTCCCAGGCGTTCTATGGCGCGCTCGGGAACGGGGAGAGTGTGCCGGCGGCGTTTGATTTTGCCGTGAGCCGGCTCGATGTGGCGGGTGCGATGCCCGTGCTGCGCATGTAGGGAGGTCACACAGAGGCACAGAGACACGGAGGAGAACGACTCTCTGTGCCTCTGTGCCTCTGTGTGAGACTCAGCGTGCCTCTTCCGCGATCTTGAACCATCGGGCTGCTTCGGCGGCGTTGCGCGGCACTCCCAGGCCGTCCCGGTGCAGCTCGCCCAGCGCGAACATCGCGTCGGACGAGCCTTTCTGCGCTGCCCGCTCGTACCACCTCCTCGCCGTGACGTAGTCGCGCGACACGCCGATCCCGTTCCGGTAGATACGTCCCATGATGAGCATCCCACGGATGGAGCCGCCCTCCGCACCCGTGCGATAGAGGCAGAACGCCACCTCCTTGTCTCGCGGCGCTCCCTGGCCCACCTCGTACAGGCGTCCCACATCGATCCTGGCATCCGGCGATCCGGCCTGTACGGCTTGCTGGAACCAGTTGAGCGCCGCGGAGTCGTTCTGCTCGCTCTCGGAGAGCGCACCCAGGCGCCGCATCGCCTCCGCCGAGTTCTTTTCTTCTACGGCTTTGCGATACCACTCGCGAGCCGAGCGAAGGTTGACCCTCACGCCTTTGCCGTTCTCGTAGGCCCATCCGAGGTTCGTCATCGCCTGCGGATCGCGGTCGTACGCCGCCTGGCGCAGCCAGTGGATTCCCGAGTCGAGGCGTGCTTCGGTGCCCTGCCCGTGCAGGAACATCGTTCCCACAAACCCAAGCGCTTCGCGGTTCCCGCTCTCCGCGGACCGCCTGAAGCGGGCGAACGCCGCGGGGTACCGGCCCGCGCCGTAGTCCGCCTTCGCCTGGTCGAGGTCCGAAAGCACTCCGGAAGGGTCAGCCATCAACGCGCGGGGCTGTGTGACCGGCTCGGCGGGCGCACCGGCGCGAGCGCATGCCTCTTCGCGAAACGCGATCACCGCGGCCAGCGCGACTCCCGCGAACCCGAGCCCGGTTGTCGCCACCCGCCTCCGTGTCGTCCATCGCTTCACCACGAACACTTTGCTGGCGTCGACACCCGGGCGCACCACGAGCCGCGGCCGCTCGTTCTCACCGGGAGGCAGCGCGAACCGGCCCTGGTCGAACGCCGCCCGCACCGATTTTCCGAAGCCGAGGGCTCCGTAGAACGCCGCTCCGAAGGCGATCGCGTCGTCGTCGTTGATCTTTCCGCTCATCCCGATGGCGCACCCTACTTCGCGGGCGACCGCCTCGGCCTGCGCGTCGGAGAAGCAGGCGTTGAGCACGACCACGCGGATCTTGCCGCGGAACATCCTGAACAGCTCCCCGAGGACCGCCCGTTCCATGGGGTGCGGGCGCTCATCTCGCGAATCCATCAGGAAAATCCCCTCGCTCCAGCCATGCCCGCTGAAATGGACGATGTCCGGCTTCAGCTCGTTCAGCGCCTGGAGCAGGTCCTCGGCACGCGCGGCCGGGCGAAAGTCGAACTCGATGGCGTCGCGGTGCTCCGACGCGCGCACCCGCTTCCGGATCTCCCTTACTTCCGCGTCCAACTGAAGACGGCGCGAGCTTCCCTCACCGACGGAATGGGGGTCTGCGGCGAAGAAGAGGACTTTTGCTTTTCTCATGATGATCCATCGAATAAACGGGACGCGCTACGGACCGCCGCGGGTGCGGAAGCAGCCATTGCGGCCGGGGACCAGCGGGTGGCTTCGACTGCGGATACGGGTCTACTGCAGCCTTGAAGTTGATCTAGGGAAACGATTTCGGCAAGCCAGCAGTTGCAATGGGCCATACCGTCGCGAGCGCCGTCAGGGAGGCGTGGGAAAACGCGGGGACGCGTCCGACCAAGGATCTTGGCGGGGGCGAATGCGGCGCCAGCAGTGGCGTTTCGCGAGCGCCGGCCCGGCCGCCCGCACGCGGACAGGTCCCGCGGAGACGCCGTGCGCCCATTCGAAGAAGTGTCCGGATGGAGCAGTCGTCCGTCCGTCTGCCGCCGGGCGGAAAACCGTGGATCGACCGGCTTGTCCCGATCGATCCGGCATGGCTCAACACGCACCGCAATGGTGAACGTGCATCCTCTGACCTGTGCAGTCATGTTGCGGATGAACATGGACCGATCGCGGCTCGCGCGATTGCTCCCGCTCTGCGCGGTACTGCTGGCCGGCTGCCCGGCTCCGCCAGACCCCGAGGCGCTCACCCAGGAGGTGGTGCGCGGCTGGGTGGAGGCGCCGGAGAGCGCGGAGTGGCGGATGGCCGCGCCGGCGCATCCCGTGGCCGTGTACGCGGACCGCAGCCGCAGCATGCGCGGCTTCCTGGACCCCGCGTACCCCACGCGCGTCGATTACCGCTCCGTGATCGACGGGCTGCAGGCGCGGCTGGGCCCCCGCCGCGTGTACGGGTTCGGGAGCAGCGTGCGGCTGGAGCCGAGCGCGGGGATCGACGTGCTCGGAAGCCGCGAGTTCTACGGCGACCGCGACACGGAGATGGAGGAAGCGCTCGACACCATCTCGCGCGACACCCTGCTCGCGTGGAGCCACATCGTGATCGGCGACGGGCGGCGCAGCGACCCCGACCTCGCGCACCGGCAGTGGATGCGCATGCGGGAGCTGGCGCTGCGCTGGACGCGGGCGCGGGGGACCTTTCTCGTGGCGGTCTCGCGCGCGCCGTTCCGGCCCGTGCAGGGAGACCCGTCCGGGTGCCACGCCGCCTCGGCGGGCGAGCAGGGGGGCTCCGGCCGCAATTGCCCGCTCTACGCCTTCGCCTTCGCGGCGCCGGGCGATGGAGTCCGCATCGCGGCGGAGCTCGCCGGCCTGTTCGAGCACGTGTGGGGGCATCCCCTCCCCACCGCTCCCCTCACGGCCGTGATGCTGCGGCCGGGCGACGCGGCGCCCGAGGAGGGCGTGCAGTACGACCGCGCCTGGCTCTCCGACCCCCCGATCGTCCCCCGGATCGAGGCGGCAGCGCCCGCGACCCGCCCTTTCCGCGCCACGCTGGAACCCGCCGACACCTCGGCCCCCGCGGGGCGGCTCCTGGCCCGCCTGCTCGCGGACGGGCCGCGGCTGGAGCTCTTCGCCCGCCCGGTGACCTCCGATTCCGCCGCGGCGCCGTGGAGCCGGCAGGGCGGCGGGAGCGGTGCCGTGCGTGCCGCGGCGGGCGGAGCGGGCGTGGAGGTGTTCAGCCCCGGCGGGGACGACTGCGCCGCCGCGGGCGAGGGAGAGCCCTGCGGCACGCTGTACCGCATCGAGGCACGCGCGGCGGGCGCGCCGCCGTGGCTCGCCCGCTTCGAGGCGCGCCAGGCGGCGGACGCGGAGCGCACCTTTGGACTGGGGCGGCTGTTCGAGCCCTTCCTCCCGCTGGCCGCGGGCGCGCCGCCGCTGGCCAGGACGTACCTGCTCGTCCGTTGACATCCGCCGCCACGCCGACGACGCGGGCGACATCCACTCCCACCCGAAACGGGACTCCATGCTGCTCTGGCTCCTTCACCTGTGGGCGCAGCCGCCGGTCGGCGCCCGCCTGGAATGCCCTCCGCCGCGCGCGGGGGATGCGCCCGACCCCGGCGGCCTCTACAACGCGGCGGAGATCGCGGCGCGCTGGCAGATGATGGCGCTCGCCTCGGCGGCGCTGGTGGTGGCGCTCCTGCTCGGCTGCTACCTGCTGCCGCGCGCGAGCCTCAACCGCGGCTTCGTGAAGCGCTGGTGGGCCACGCTGGTGCTGGCGGGGGTGCTGTGCCTCTTCGTTCCGCTCGCGGTGGGATACGCGCCGGTACACGCGCGCGCCGGAAGCTGCACCACGCGCCCGGCGGGGTTCCCCGTCGAGCTCCCATTCGAGCTCCTCTTCCCACGTATGATGACGGGCTTCTTCTGGGGGATTCTCGCGTTCGCCGCGCTGTCGCTGCTGGCCACCTGGCTGCTGGGGCGGTGGGCGGGCGGGGGCGGCTTCTTCCACTATCGCGGCTGCCCGTGGCCGCGCTGGTACCCGGGACAGGGGTGACCATGAGCGCGAACCTTCTCTCCCCCGAGTACCGCCAGCGGACGCTGGTGTACCTGGCCCTGGGCGGCAGCGGCGCCCGCGCGCTGGAGCCGCTGCTGCACCTGTGCGCGCTGGGGCTGGGCCCGGCGCAGCTCCGCGTGCTCCTGGTGGACCCCGACCAGGGGAACGCCGCCGTCACGCGCGTGGGCCGCGTGCTGGACCAGTACCGCGCCGCCCGCGAGCGCCTGGCCGACGCGGGCGCCGCGACCAGCTTCTTCCGCACCGAGGTGGTGGACGCGCTCCCCGAGTCGCGCGTGTGGTCGCCCATCGCGGACGACGGGTACATGCCGGACACGCGCTTCGCCGCGGGAGTGGACCGCCAGGTGATGGACGCCGACGCCCGCGAGCTGGGCCTCCTCTTCGACCTGCTCAACTCGCGCCGCGTGCGGGAGATGGACCTGTCGATGGGGTTCCGCGGCGTGCCCTCGGTGGGCACGGTGTTCATGAACCGCCTGCGTGACGAGTCGTTCTTTGCGCAGCTCCTGTCGCAGTACCACGCGGCCGCGGGGTCCACCGTGTTCTTCGCGGCCGGCTCCGTGTTCGGCGGCACGGGGGCGGCGGCGCTCCCCGTGGTGGGGCGGGCGCTGCGCGACGGCGTGCAGCAGCCGGGGGCCACGGCCATCCGCGGCGCGGGGCGGGCCCGGCTGGGCGCCGCGCTCCTCCTCCCCTACTTCACCCTCCCCACCCCCGGCGGCGCCCCGGCCGACGGCGGCCCGCGCCCCGAGAACGCCCTCTTCGCCCACAACGCGGCGGGCGCGCTCCCCAGCTACCTGGACCGCGAGCGCGACCCCGGCTACGGCGCCTACTACGTGGTGGGCGACAGCCTGCCGCGCGAGCAGACGCGCAACGAGCTGGGCGGCGAGGCGCAGGCGAACGCCGCGCACTACGTGGAGTTTTTCGCGGCGCTAGCCGCGCTCGACTTCACCGCGCGCGGCGGCGAGGAGCGCGAGGACCGCCTCCCCATCTACCGCGCCACCGGCGTGGGCGGCGACGAGCCGGGGTGGGGCGACCTCCCCGTGGACCGCGGGACGCGGCGCGCGCTCAAGGGCTCGCTGGTCGCGCTCCACACCTTCCTTTCCTTCTTCCGCCCCAACGGCGGCTCGCCGCCGGACCTGGCGGCGTCGCTGCACGGCGTCACCTGGGCGGGGCTGCTGCGCCTGCCGCCGTCCACCTGGTCCGACCGCTCGGACGCGCTGGACGCGGTGGGGCGGAGCTGGATGACCACCTGGGAGTGGCTGCGCGAGCTGCGCCGCTCCACCCCCGCGCTGCACCTGGCCGCCGCCACGGCCGACCAGCCCATGCGCGTGCCCACCCACGCGCTCATCGAGGGATTCGGGCGCGGCGGCGAGCGCGGGCGCAGCTCAGACGACGTGTTCAGCGTGTTCCGCGCCTGGAACACGGAGGCGGCGGGCCGCAGGGACGGCGGGTTCGGCGCCTTCATGGAGGTGCTGCGCGCCGGGAGCGAGCGCTTTTCCGAAGAACGTTTCCCCGAAGCCGAACAGCCCGGCCAGGAGGAGGACTGAGATGGCAACGCCCTCACGCGCCCGCCGGCTTCTGCCGCGGTTCCGCCCGCAGACCAACGTCCCCGACCTTCCGCCCGGCCGCTGGAGCGTGGTGGAGACCCCCGCCGAGCTGGGCAAGCTGGAGGTGCCCCGCGACGACGACGGCGGCGCGTTCCGCACGCGCACCCAGTCCGTCCCCAGCCCGTGGGCGCGCCTCTTCCTCTTCCGCGACGCCATGCTGGACCCCAACCACCCGGCCCGCGCGCTGGTGGAGAACGAGATGCTGGACGCGCTTCAGCTCGCCTGGGCGTGCGGGCCCCAGTCGCTGCGGCTGGAGACCCTGCAGGTGCGCGTGCCGGAGTTGGTGGGGAGCGACGTGACCGCGCGGGTGCACGACTACGCGTCGGCGCTGGTGGACCTGGCGCCGCGCACCGCGCAGCACGAGACGCGCGAGGCAAGCGCGCTCCCCGTCATCACCCTGGCCACGGTGGATGGGCGGCCGGTCTTCGCGTCGTCTCCGTACACCGTGCTCTTCACGGCCGAGGACGCCGCGCACGACGACTACCCCGACCTCTTCCGCTACGCGGCGGGGATGCCGGCGCGGCCCCTGCGCGACCGCGAGTTCTCCTTCCAGCGCTACGTGGCCACCGTGGTGCTCCCGCAGCTCCGCGCCCCGCGCCCGGGCCCCACCGAGCACGTGGACCAGGACGCGGTGCGCCGCGGCGTGGCCAAGTGGCTCGCCGAGGCGGTGGACGAGGCGCGCCGGGCCGCCGGCCCGCGGCAGAGCGAGCTGGCCGCGCCGCAGGACCCGGAGGCGCAGCTCCGCAAGCTGTCGCTGCGCAACGCCGGCGAGCACGCGTTCGCGGGGGTCACGCTCCACACGGGCACGCCGGACAGGCTTCCCAGCCGCTGGACGCTGCGGTCCACCACCGGCCCCGAGCCGCGGCCCCTGGTGCTGGTGCCCGGCACCTTTGACGGCGTGTACGGCGAGGGGCTCCCGCGCGTGGAGCTCCCCGCCGGGCTGGAGCGCATCCGCGACCGCGAGGTGCTCCCCGGCACCTCGCGGCGGCACTCCTGGGTGCTTCCCGAGACGGACTGGCTGGCCGACGCGCTGGTCGTCCTCGGGTACCCGCTGCACCCCGACGGCGCGTACGGGCACGGGTGCTACCACCCCGACCCCTCGGTGACGCAGGGGCCGTACGCGCAGCCCCAGATCGCCCTTCCCCTCAAGCCGGACTTCTTTCGCTGGTTCCAGCCGGCCGACGTGGAGCGGTGGCTGCGCATCGACGTGCCCGCCCCCGGCGAGGTGCGGGTGACGCTCACCATCCCCGTGGGAAGCGAGAACCCGGAGGAGATCCGCGTCACGCGCCGCTACACCGGGCCGCAGTTGCACCCGGAGCAGGTGGGGCCGGAGGTGGCGGTGTGGCCCGCCTTCGATGCCGGCGACTGGCCCCACTACGCGGTGTTCCGCCTGGACCGCGTCGCGGGGGCCATCCACCCCTCCACCACCCTGCGCATGACGGCGTTCGCGGACGGCGCGGAGCTGCCGGAGGTGGGGCACGCGCAGCGCTCCAAACTCGCGGCCACCTACGCGTACGACCGCGCCCCCGCCGTGCTCGCCTTCGACGCCGAGCGCGGGCCCGGGCTGCCGCCGCGGGCGCTGGGCGTTCTCCTTCCGCGCTACCGGCCCGCCCGCGCGCCCTCGGCCGAGCAGTGGGCGGTGGGGGTGGACTTCGGCACCTCCAACACCGTGGTGGCCATCCGCAGGGATGGCGTGCACGACGCGGAAGTGCTCAAGCACGAACAGCTCCTGCTCTCCGTCACCCGCCCGGGCGCGGACCTTCCGTTCGCCACCGACGCGTACTTCTTCCCGGAGAAGATCGCGCCCGAGCCGTTCAACAGCGCGGTGGTGCACCTGAGCGCCCTCCCCTCGTACACCGAGCCCGCGCGCGAGCCGCTGGGGGTGCGGGTGAACGTCCCCTTCGCGGGAAGGGTGGAGGACGACGAGCTCAACCGGGTGGCGGACGACCTGAAGTGGTCCAGCAGCGACCGCGAGGAGTTCCTGGCCGCGGTCTTCCTCCGCAACGTGGCCGCGATGGCGCTGGCCAGCGCGCGCGAGGCGGGGGTGAGGCCGGAGAACGTCACCTTCACCTACGCCTACCCCCGCGCCTTCGAGGCCGACCGGCTGAGCGGGCTGGACGCGCGCTGGCGCGCCGTGCTCGGCAACTCCGACGGCGGCGCCGACGCGCCGGGCCGCCCGCGCCTCGGTGCCGCGGTGGACGAGGGGCAGAGCGCCCTGCAGCACTTCGTGCGGCGCGAGGTGGTCAAGGTGACCGGCGACGCCTCCGTGATCATGGATGTGGGCGGCGGGACCACGGACCTGGCGGTGTACGCGCGCGGCACGGCGCTGGTGCTCGACTCGCTGCGCTGGGGCGGGCGCGACCTGGTGAGCTCGCGCGTGCGCCAGACCGGCGCGCGCGACTTCACCAACCCCTTCGTGCGCGCGTTCGCCGACTGGGCCGAGAAGAACGGGCTGCCGGGCTCGCAACTGGCGCCGCTCAACAAGTTCAGGAGCGAGGGGCACGACGCCCTGGCGCTCGGCTACCTCCTCCGCACCCGCTGGTACCGCGCGGACGGCGCGCTCCGCTTCCGCGAGACGCCCGAGTACGGCGCGTTCCGCGGCGCGGTGCTGTACTTCTTCGCCGCCGCCTTCCACCACACCGGGCTGCTGCTGCGCGCGCTGGACGCTTCGCACCCCGAGCTGCGCCTGGACGCCGTGGTCCTGGCGGGCAACGGCAGCCGCTTCCTGGAGTGGCTGCAGCGCGAGTGGGGCGAAACCGTGTCCAACCCGTTCCGCGACGTGCTCCTCTCCGTGCTGGCTTCGGCGCGCGGGACCACGCAGGCCAAGGCGCCGCGCGTGGTGCCGAGCCTTACGCCCAAGCACGAGGTGGCGCTGGGGCTGGTCGCGGGGGCGGATCCCAACAAGGTGCGGGTGCTCCCCGACGCGCGGAACTCGGTGGTGGGCGAGTCGGTCCGCATCGAGCGCCCGGACGGTGATCCGGTGCGCTACGCCGCCACCTCGCGCATCGCGTCGCACCTCAAGGCCACGGGCGACACCATCAGCGGGATCCACTGGGAGAGCGGCCCCATGGAGATCGACCGCTTCCACGGCGCGCTCGCCGCGGCCGCGCGCCAGCACCTGGCGGGCGTGGGCGGACCCTGGCCCGCCTTCCCCGGGCACCTGGAGGACGCGTTGCGGGAGATGGGGCCCGAGGGGATTCGGCAGGCCACGCGCGGCCGGCTGGAGCGGCTGCTGCGGGATACGCGGGGAGTGCCGGGCTCGCTGTTCATGGTGGAGGCCGCCGCCGTGCTCGACCACCTGATGGACGCGTTCTTTGCCGCGTACGCGCGAGGTGACGGATGAGCACGCTCCTGTGGATCGGCGTGGCGGTCGTGTGCATCGGCGTCGTGCTGGCGCTGTTGCGAAGAGCCCGGCGCTCCGCGTGGCAGCCCGCGCGCGGGAGCCCGGAGACACGTGGCGGCAACCCGCTCTCCCAGGGCTGGACGCCGCGCGACGCGGGTGAAGCGGTGCGCGTGCGCCTGGCTTCGGAAGATCTCACGGCGCTCCGCGAGGAGATCCAGGATCTGCACGTCGTCCGCGCCGACGTCCAACGCGTCGGTGACCTGCTGGAGCGGCTCCTCCAGGAAGTGACCGAGCTGCAGGGCACGCGCGTGAACCCACCGGCGAGCGAGCCGGTGCGCGCCGCGCTCCGTGGCGCCGCGCCGGACCCCTGGACCCGCCCGTCGCCCCGGGCGGACGAAGCGCGTCATCCGGACCCGCGTCCGCGGCGGGATCCGCTCGTGCTCGATCCGCCGCTGCCCGCACCCGTCCTCGCACAGTCCGGCGGGCCGCCGCCGGGAGCGGTGAACGTGGAGGCCAAGTACGACGCCGTGGTCCCCACGCAGGGTCACCCGCCGGAGGCCTGGATGGAGCGCAGCGGGGGCGAGGGCGACGTGTGGCTGAACCCGGCGGTGCCGCTGACGGACGCGGCGCTCCAGCGCTGGAGCACCTTTTTCGATTGGGAGCGCGCGGAGCCGGGCGCGCGGTACCACGTCACGCGCCCCGCGCGGGTTACCTGGGCAGGCGGCAGCATGGTGCGCAAAGGCGCGGCGAGGCCGGCATGAGCGAGACGATGAACGCGCCGGAAGTCGCGCCGCCGCCCGCCGCCGCACCCAAGACGCTCGGACGGCTGAAGCTTCCGCCGCGCGGCAGCCAGTCCGCCACCATCCACCTGATCCTGGGAGTCCTCTTCTACCTGGTCGCGAGCTTCACGCTCTTCGGAGCGCTGCTCGCGCGCGACGAGGGCCCCACGGGCGCGGCGGTCCTGGAGCTGATCGGGATCAGCGCGGAGCCCAACTACGCGCTCACCGGCCTCATCCTGCTGGGCATCGGCCTGGTGGGCGGGGCGGTCTGGAGCGTGTGGCACGACCGGCAGGAGATGGACAACGAGGAAGACGACGTGGAGTGGATCCACCGGCACGGCCGCGAGGGGCTGGGCCTGGTGTTCGCGCCCGTGTCGCAGCGCGAGGCGCTCCTGCGCAGAGGTGCCCGCGAGTACAGCGCCGACGCGGGTGGCCGCGTGGAAACGCTGATGGACGACCGCGTGCGCCGCATCCTGGAGAAGGCGCGCGACCCCTACCTGCGCGTCTCGCCGGACGAGCTGCGCGGGATCGCCGAGACGCGCACGGCGCGCTACGGGGTGTTCGCCCGCTACGCCTCGTCGCTCCTCCTCCTGCTGGCCGTGCTGGGCACTTTCGCGGGGGTCAAGACGGCGCTCCCCGGCCTGATCGACGCGGTGTCGCAGACGGGCGGGGCGCAGGCGGGCGCGCCGGACATCGCGGCGCCGCTGCGCGCGGTGGCGGATGCGTTCGGCGGCAACGCGCTGGCGCTGGTGGGGGCCATCGCCGTGGGGCTCATGGCGCAGGGGCTGGCCACCGGGCGGCGCAACCTGCTGGAGCGTCTGGAGCTGGTATCCACCGAGTTCCTCTACGGCGGCCTTCACGGCGGCGGGTCGGTGGATCCGCTCACCGAAGCCGTGCGCGAGCTGCGCGAGACCGCGTCGTCCGTGCGCGACACGGGGCGCGCCATCGAGGGGCTGGAGTCCGGGATGCACGGGCTGTCCGAGAGCTTCCACGAGGCGTTCGAGCGGCTGAACGAGCGGCTGGTGGAGCTGGCGGCGCGGCAGGACGAGGCGCTCCACGAGAAGACGGGGAGCGAGCTGCGCGAGCTGCAGCGCCGCGTGGGCACGCTCGCCGAGACGGTGGAGGGCGTCGCCCGCGCCTACCACGGGATCGTGGACACGGTGGAGGAGCGCTCCCGCGCCTCCGAGCAGGGGATCGACCTGTTGCGCCAGAGCGCCGTCACGCTCCACGAGGCGCTGCGCTCGCTGGGCAGCTACCAGGTGGAAGCCGAGCGCACCGCCGTTGGCGTCCAGCAGACGCTGGTCGCGCTCCAGGCGGGGAGCGAGGCGGTGGTCGCGCGCATGGAAGCCGTCGCCGAGGCGGTGGGGCGCGCCCAGCCCGCCATCGACACCGTCGACCTGATGCTGCAGCGCGTGGCCGAGCGCGTGGCGGGCGTGGACGAGCGCGCCGCCGCCGCGTGGTCGCACGCCGCCGAGGGCGTCAACACACGCCTCGCGGCGGCCGTGGAGACGCTGCAGGCGGCCAGCGCCCGCGTCACGCCCGCCGCGTCGTCGCACGACGCCCCGCAGCGCGACCCCGAGGTGAGCGCGCTGCTGCGCCGCATCGCCACGGCGCAGGAGGCGGAGCGAGGCCCCTCGCGGGCGCAGCTCGCGTTCGCGCAGGGCGCCGGCACGCTGGCGGCGCTGGGGGTGGGATACGGCCTTTTCCGCGGCGTCCCCGCCCTGCTCCGCCTCGCCGGCTGGGGAGGCTGACGGATGCGATACGGCATGGCGGACGAAGAGGGAGACGGCGGGCCCTGGCCGGCGTTCGCGGACCTGCTGGCGGCCACCACCCTCCTCTTCCTGATCCTGTTCGCGGCGCTCGCCGTCCCGGCCATCCAGCGCGCCGGCCAGGCGGACGCGCAGGCGTCGAACCTGGCGCGCATCGAGACGGTGCTCGCCGGGGCCGCGGACCGCCGCGTGAGCGTGCAGCGCGTGGGCGACTACGTGCTGGTGCGCATCGCCGAAGAGGCCACCTTCCCCCGCAACGAGTACGCCCTCGCCCGCCTCAAGCCCGAGGGGCGCGCGATCCTCCACGGCTTCGGCCGCTTCCTTTCCGGCGGGCTGGTGAAGGAGATCGAGCAGGTGCAGGTGGTCGGCCACACCAGCAGCGAGGGGAGCGAGGAGCGCAACTGGGAGCTGAGCGCGGCGCGGGCCGCCACCGTCGCGCTCTTCCTCATCGACAGCGCGGGCGTCCCCGCCTGCCGCGTGTCCGCGCTGGGCCGCAGCCACTACTACCCGGTTCGCCCCGACCGCGCCCGCGCCGGCGCCCCCGCGGACCCGGCCGACCGCCGCATCGAGCTGGAGATCCGCCCGCAGCTCCCCGGCGACTCGGTGCAGCGCCGCCGCCGCGACGCCTGCGTGGAGAGCCGCCAGTGAGCGCCGCCGCCGCCCTCCGCGGCCGCCTGGACGTGTCCGACGAGGCGCGCCGCCACCTCGCGCGGGTGGAGGGCGAGGCACGCGAGCTCCTGGCCGAGGTCGAGTCGCGCCTGGCGGAAGGCGACCCGGTGCTGGCCGCGTCCGCCGCGGGGCTCGCGCACTTCCTGGACGGCGCCACGAGCCCGTTGCTGCGCGCCACCGCCCGCCGCGGCAGCGAGCTGGACGCCGGCGGACTCGCCCGCCGCTCGCTCGACCACGCCTGGAACGCGCTCCGCGGCCGCGCGGGGCGCGCCATCGAGCGCCACGACGCGGAGCTGGGCATACGCCGCGTGCTGCGCCGCGTCCGCGACCGCTTCTCCGAGCGGCTCCCCTGGCACCTGGCGCGCGCCCTGGAAGCCGCCGGTGTGGACGACGCGTCCCTCCACACCCGCGAAGCCGCGTGGCTGCGGGCCCGCCGCGCGCGCCTGGAGCGGGTGGAAGAGGAACTCGCCGCCGCCGAGCGCCGCCTTCCCGTGCACGTGGACCCGCCGCTGGAGGTGAAGCGCTGGCCCGACGCCGTCTCGCACGCGGAGCTCGCGGCCGCGGTGGAGGAGGCCGGCCGCACCCCCACGGCGGCCACCCCGCGCGGCGAGTCGATGCGAGCGCTCTCCGCGCACCACCTGGCGCGCCTGCGCGGGAGCCCCGCGGCGGGACGCCCCGCCCCCTCGCTCGACGAGATCGCGGCGGGCGAGTCCGTGGCGCGGGTGGCCGCGGGACTCGCGCCCGCCGCCGCGGACCTCGACGCGTGGGGCGTCCTGCTCCGCCACGCGGCGCGCGACCGGGCTCCCTCCCCCGCCCGCCCCCCGGCGCCCGACGCGCACGCGGCCACCCAGGCAGCCACGCTGTACGTCGTCCCGCTCTTCGGCCCCTACGTCCTCATCCGCATGGGCGACGGGTGGCCGGTGCAGGTGCGGGCGCGCTCGGTGCGCTGCGGCGCGCGGGCCGAGTGCGTGGCCGCCATCCCCCCCGGCGACGACGCGGTCACCATGGACCCCGGCGCCTGGGCCGCCCCCCTCTTCGACCTCCCGCCCGACCCGGCCGGCTACTGGCTGGAGACCGCCGTTCCCGCGGTCGTCATCCCCTTCGCCCGCATCACCCCGGACCGGTGGCTGGCGCAGGTCGTGGAACGCGGCGTCCTGCGCGCGGGAGCGACCCCCGCCTGGGAGCGCCTGCCCCGGCGGAAGCGCTCGATGATCCGCATTCTCCCCTCCGCCGGCACCGTTCCGTCCGACGCGGTCCTCCCGGTGGGGAAGCCGATCGATACGAGCCGCGCGTTCGGCTGCGACACGAATGTGGTCCCGCTCCCCCTGCGCGACCTCACGCAGGGCTGGCTGCGCACCGCCTCATCGAACGACGGCGAGCGTGCGCTGCGCCACGAGCAGGCCTTCTTCCGCGCCCTGGAGACCCGCGCCACGGGCCGCTCCCCCCGCTGCCTGGGCCGCCCCGCGACCGGCTCGGGCTACCTCTACGCGCCGCCGCTCGCCCTGCCCCTCTCCTCCTCCGCCGCGCTGCGGGCGTGGCGCGAGCGCGATCCCCGCGCGCTCGTAGCCGCCGCCGCGCGGCTGTGGCGCGATCTCACGGACGTGGGGCTGGCGCTGGGCATGTATCACCCCGCCACCATCGGCTATCGCGTGGCCGGCGGGCGGGCGGGCGCGCTGCACGCGGCGGTGCTGGCCGCGCCGCTGGGCGCCTCCCTCGGCGCTCCGTACCGTCCCGCGCCCGCCGGCGTCCCCCCGCTGGACCGGCTGGGCCACATCCCCCCGCACCCCGCCCAGGCGGATGAAGGGCCCGTGACCCCCGAACCCGAGGCCGCGCTCTTTGCCGTCTACGCCCTGGACCTCCTCGCCGAGCACCCGCTGCAAGGCGCGCCGCGCCACTGGAACGACTTCGTCGCCTGGCTGTGGACCGGGCAGCGCGCGTTCCGCGAGCCGGAGCTGGCGAGCGCGCTCGTGGATGGGCTTGCTGGGGAATCCAGGGGAGGTCTGGTGCCCCAGGTGTCCGCGCTCGCGGCAGGGGTGGATGGACCACCCGTGGCGGCTCTGGACGCGCGGAGCGTATGAGGCGCCGCTGGCGGCGCTCTTCACTCCCCCACGAAACGGCGCGGCCAACCGCGCCACTCGCCGTCGCCCCAGGTCCGGGGTCGCTCGCGCTCTACGACCTGTTCATGCTCGGGCTGAGCGTGTACGTGCTCGCAGCGCTGGCCGCGTCCACCCTTCTCCCACTGGAGGCGGAGAGCAGAAAGGTTCTGGGCGCGGCGGACAACGCGGTGTGCATCGCGTTCCTGACCGACTTCTTCCGGAACCTCGTCCGCGCGGACCGGAAGCTGGAATACCTCCGGTGGGGGTGGCTGGACCTGGCGGCGAGCATCCCCACGGTGGACGCGCTGCGCTTCGCTCGCGTGGCGCGGATGGTTCGCGTGGTGCGCGTGCTCCGCGGCTTCCGGTCCGTACGGCACCTCGTCGCGTTCATCCTCAGCACGCGCGCGGGCGCGGCGTTCTGGGGCATGGCGCTGCTATCCTTTCTGGCTCTCGTGTTCTCGGCGGTGTCCATCCTCCAGGTGGAGCGGAACGCCCCGGGCGCGAACATCCGCACGGCCGGTGATGCCCTCTGGTGGGCGTACGTCACCATCGCCACGGTGGGCTATGGCGACCGCGTGCCCGTGACCACCGAGGGCCGGATCATCGCCGCACTCCTGATGACCGTGGGGGTCGGCCTGTTCGGCACCTTCACCGCGTACATCGCCAGGTCGTTCCTGCAGCCCGCCGAACCCGCCGACGCCATGCGGGCGCTGGAGCTCCGCGTCCAGCGGCTCGAACAAGCCACAGAGGCACGGAGATGAAGTTCTTCTCTGTGCCTCTGTGCCTCTGTGTGACCCCCGCAGTTCACCGCCCGGCCGGCACCTTCTCGTGCAGGTACCGCGTCAGGAGCTCGAACAGGTGCCGCGACGTGCCGGCCCCCTCGTAGATCCCGTGCGACCGGTTGGGATACGCCATCATCGTGAACGGCTTGTTGGCCGCCACCAGCGCGTTCACCAGCGCCTCGGTGTTCTGGTAGTGCACGTTGTCGTCGCCCGTGCCGTGCACCAGCAGCAGGTTGCCGCGCAGCCGGTCCGCGTAGGTGATGGGCGACCCCAGGCGGTAGTCCTCCGCGTTCTGCTGCGGGAGGCCCATGAAGCGCTCCTGGTACACCGTGTCGTAGTAGCGCAGGTCGGTGACCGGCGCCACGGACATGGCCGTGCCGAACAGCTCCGGGTAGCGGAAGATGGCGTTGAGGCTCATGGCCCCTCCCCCGCTCCACCCCCAGATGGCCACGCGGGTGGAGTCCACGAACGGCCAGCGGCGCACGGTGCGCGCCGCCGCCGCCTGGTCCGCGGTGCCCGTGACGCCCATGCGGCGGTAGATGCTCTTGCGGAAGGCGCGTCCGCGCGGCGACGGGGTGCCCCGGTTGTCCACGCTCACCACCACGTATCCCTGCTGCGTGAGCATCAGGTGCCACAGGTAGTTGCGCCCGCCCCAGTCGTCCAGCACCGTCTGCGCCGCCGGCTCGCCGTACACATGGAAGAGCACGGGATGGCGGCGGGCGGGGTCCAGGCGGGCCGGCTTCATCACCCAGCCGTCGAGCTGCACGCCGTCCGCGCCTTCCACGCGAAAGAACTCGCGGGCGCCGCGGTCCAGCGCCGCCACCCGGCCGCGCAGGGTGCGGTTCTCCACCAGCGTGCGGGCCACGCGGTGCCCGGGGAGGGCCACCACGTCCACGCGCGGCGGGTCGCCGAAGGCGCTGCGCCGGTGGATCGCCCAGCGGCCGCCCGGCGCGAGCTGGTAGGCGTGCGTGCCGGAATCGGCGGCCGGGGTCAGCCGCTCGGGGCGCCCGCGCCCGTCCAGCCGCGCGCGGAACAGGTAGCGCTGGCCCGGGTTCTCGGGCGAGGCGGTGAAGTACAGCCAGCCGCCCTCCTCGTCCATCCCGTCGATGCGGATCACGTCGAACGCGCCGGAGGTGATGGGGCGCACGGTGCGGCCGTCGCGCGAGACGCGGTAGGCGTGGCGCCATCCGCTGCGCTCGCTCACCCAGGTGAACTCGCGCCCGCCCGCCAGCCAGTGGAGGTCGTCCACCACGTCCACCCACGCGCTGTCGCGCTCGGCCAGCACGCTGCGCGCGCGGCCGGTGGTGGCATCGGCGAGCATCACCTGCAGCGTGTTCTGCAGGCGGTTGAGGTGCTGGACCACCAGCTCGTCCGCGCCCGCCCACTCCATCCGCGCCAGGTAGATGTTGCGGGGGTCGCCCGGCGTCTCCATCCAGCGCGTCTCGCCGCCCTGCGCGGACACCACGCCCACGCGCACGGCGGAGTTGGTCTCGCCCGCCTTGGGGTACTGCACGGGGATCACCCGCGCGTACAGCGAGTCCGTGTTGTTGATCAGGTGGAAGTCGCGCACGCCCGAGGCATCCATCTGCCAGTAGGCGATGCGGCGCCCGTCCGGGCTCCAGCGGAAGCCGTCCTGCAGGCCGAACTCCTCCTCGTACACCCAGTCGAAGGTGCCGTTGATGGTGGTGCGCGACCCGTCGCGGGTGAGGCGGGTGATGCGCCCGCCCTCCACCTCTTCCACGTACACGTCGTTCTCCCGCACGTAGCCCACGCGGGTGCCGTCCGGGGAGAACTTGGCGAACATCAGCGTGGAGGGGCGGGCGTCGCCGCCCAGCTTGCGGAGCGCCCCGCTCGCCAGCTCCAGCACCCAGTAGTCGCCGCGCGTGTTCTGCCGCCACACCCGCGCCGTGTTGGTGAACACCAGCAGCCGGCGTCCGTCCGCGGACCAGGCGTAGTCGTCGATCTCCAGCGGCGCCGCGCGCCCCGGCACGGCGAGGCGCGCCGCCGGCACCAGCACCGCGCGCTCCGCGGTGGCCGCGTCGTAGCGCACGATCTCGCTGCCGCCGCCCGGGGCCGCCTCCACGGTGGTGTACGCGCCGCCGCTCAGCCAGCGCGCGGGCCCGAAGCGCTCCGCGGCGAACTCGCTGGAGAAGATGCGGTCCAGCGTCAGCGTTCCGGCGGCCTGCGCCGCGAGCGCGGGAGGCGCGCCCAGGAGCACCACGCACAGCAGGCCAGATGCGAGTCGGTTCATGGAGGTCGGCGATGGGGTACGGGGGGCGCCGGCGGAGGCTTAACCGGCGCTTCGGAGGGGACGTCTACGTCAAAGTAGGACGTGGTGCGCCCCGCGTCACGGCTGGCGTTCCTCGCGCTCGCGGAGGAGCCCTTCCATGCGATCCCGGCGCAGCTTGGGCTCGTCCGGGCACCCGCCCGCCACGCCGCCCGCCAGATCAATCAGCCGCGTCCGCTCGAAGACGCTCTCGTACGGCATGTGGACGTATTCCACCATCTCGCCCTCTCACACGCACAGCGTGCCCGTGTACCAGCGCGCGAACACGGGGACCGGCTCGCCCGGGATGATGTCTTCCGGCGTGGCGGATGCGGACTACCGGCCGACTCCCACGTCGAGGCGAACAGCGGAGGGAAATCCCCCGCGCACCAACGCCTCGCCCACGTCCGCCTGCAGCCGTAGCCCCGCAGTCGCGCGCAGCCGCGCGGAGACCGGCCACCATGTCCCGAGGCCGAGCCCGATGATGGTTCCGCTGAACTGCCACCGGGTGGGAGACGGCACGAAGTCCTCCTGGCTCCCGCGGCGGATCGTGTGTGCCCAGGTCGGGTGGTAGCGCGCGTCGATCCACACGCCTGCGTCCCTTGCGCTGATCACGCGCACCTCACGTCCAAGGCTCAATGAGAGTGCCCCCTCCTGATATGTGTAGCCGGGGTTGGGACCGCAGCATCGGCCGCTGCTGCGCAGCTCGCGGGCGTACGAGACACCTGCTACGGCCCGCGACCTACCCGGGCCCGGAGCCGCGGCATCCGCCGACACGGAAAGGCCGGGCTGGCTCCCGACCGGCAGCACGGCACTCACCCACCCTACGCTGACCGCGAACCGCGCGGGTATGCGCGGAGCAGGCTCATCCGCGCTGCTCTGTGCACCCGCAGGTCTCGCGGCCACAGACAGGGCCGCAAGGAGGAGGGCAGCCAGCGTCCAGCCGCAGCGGTTCGATGGAAGCGGAGGAACGGTACTCATGTCCCGTTTGGCTGCGGTGCATTGTGAAGGCGCCCCGCCCCGCGGTGCGGCGAATCTGGCGGCGGTCCTGAAGTTTGCCACCGCGGGCGTTCGCCCGCAAATGGATCGATGTCCCTCCCGACGGGATGTCGACCCATAACGAGGGAACGGTCAGCGGAGGGCGGCCATGATGCTTCTGGCGTCGTGATGCCGGCCGCCCCCGCCGGCCAAACGTCCGTTTACCCCATCTGTAAGACCTAGCAGATCACCTGTGCGGGGTCTTCGCAGCCGCCAAGAGGCGGATCGACTATGCCCTCAGCGTACACCACTGCACCGTCCGAGTGGTCGGTGATCGTCACGCCATAGATCTGCCGCGGATCGCCGGGATCCAGGCTTACGTTGATCGTCGCGCCCGTGTGCCCCGTGCTCCACTGGTAGGTGAACGGCCCATCTCCCCCGGCAGTGAACGGGCTGAGTACATAGTGGGCCCGCTCATTGAACCCACCACCCGCCACGAGATCGGCGGACACCCCCGCATTGTGAATTCCACCGACCGCCATGTACGTATTCACGATGCCGTAACCCTGCTTCGGATCACGGGCCCTGGAGGCCCACCGCATCCGGGCAAGCACCTGCGGGCCGGTCATCCACGGGTACCTGGACCAGACCAGAGCAGCTTGCCCCGCCACGGTCGGCGTCGCACCCGAGCTCCCCCCGAGCCCGTCGACCCAGGTAAGGTTCCCATACACGGTCGGGAACCGCTGGTACGCCGCGAACTCGACCTTGCCGCCGAAGTGGCAGTTGTTCGACACGGTGCCTGTCGAGAAATCGAGGCACGTTACGGCCACGACGTCCGGGTGCTGCGCCGGAAAGACTACGTTGTCGTTGTCGGTAGCTGCGCACAGCGCACCACCGACCAGGAACATGGGGATCCCGACGTACGGATTCCAGATCATCGCGGCGGCACCGAGCCCCATTACGCTGCATTCCTTCCAGTCGGCTATGGTGGTGCCGGCCGCCCCGAAGTAAAGAAGGTGGTTCGGATAGAGCGCGTGCCAGTACTCGATCTCATTCGAGACCTGCCAGTACCAGTTGAGGCTCTGCCATGACATCGAAACGATCTTGGGGCCGGCTGCGCCCTCCATTGCCTGCAGCGTATTCCGTATCGCGAGTTGCGCATCGCCCGCGCTGACGGCGACGACCCCATCCCCCAGGCGCGTCGCGACCAGATTGCTTCGGTACGCGACGCCCACCGGGCCCAAGCCGTCGCGCGGCGCCGTGGCCACTCCAACCGCCTGGGTACCGTGCTGGCAATTGTCCGTCGGGTAGATCTCGGTGCCGCCGTTCCAGGCATCCCGGTAGGTCACCGTGCGGCCCGCACTCGCCCCGACGTCGAACCGGCCGCCCCATCGCTGCGGCAAAAGCTGGATCTGCCCGCCATCGACACCCGTGTCGATCACGCCGATCGTCACTCCGGCGCCCTGTGCTCGCCGCCACGCCGCTTCGATCCCCATCGCCCGATGCTTGAGCGAATAGACATCACCTTCGGGGGTATACAGCCGGGGCTCGGTCCATTCGCCGTCGCTGCCGCATCCGGACACCGATTCGGCCGCCGGATGGATGTCGCCCAGTGCGCGCATCGGTTCCACGAAGTCCACCATCGGCAGGCCCCGCACCTTTCGGAAGGTTGCGAAGTCGGCAAGACGGACGCGAACCAGTGGGAGCAGCGTGTCGGCCAAAACGAGATCCACGCCCGGATGTGATGTGACCGCCCGGCTGAACTGCGGAAGCTCGGAGCGATCCATCAGCAGGCGGCCCCGGTACATGCCTCGTGCGCGCCCGGGCTTCCGCAGCCCGACTGCCGCGATCCCGCCCGAGTGCTCGATGTGCTTCCAGAGCAGGCTGTCGGCCATGTCTGCAAAGGTGCCGGGGCGCTCCTGCGAGTAGGTCGGCACGCCTCCGGGATCAGCGTTCGGTGCCGTAATCGCGGACGTGCGCTGAACCGGCGCAGCAGTGGGCAGGAGCGCGTCGTCGGTGCAAGCGGTGACGGCGAGGAGGCACGCCAGGAAGGGGGTTGTACGTCTCGAAGAGCGTGGCATCTCAGCGTCAGGTAGGTTGTAAGGAGTACTACGGGCGGTTCGTGTAGTTGCCAACAACGGTTCCGGCGATCACCCCGATGCTCGCACCGAGCGCCGGGTAGATAATCGCGCCCACGCCCCAGTCTTCGTCATGGGGCGTTTCGGCGACCCGATCGTAGTAGAGGTACCCCAGGACTCCGCCCAGAAGGAGTCCCGCCAATGAATAGGGGAGCACTCGGGCCCTGCCGCGTCGTTCTCTGGAAACGCCCGCGACGAAAGACAGTTCGAGAGGAAGATCCTCCGTGTGTAGTAACTCGGCTGGGAGTGCGGCGAGTGCAGGCATGCGTGCGGCAGCGGCCGGAGACAGACCGGTCGAGGTCCGCAGCGGACCCGTGCCCACGGACACGGGTGCAGCGTGATGCGCGGTGTCCAGCGACTGGGCGTGGATGGGCCGCATCGCCACGACGGAGGCGAAAACGACTGCTGCGCCGATGCTCGAGCGACAAAGTGGAGTGAGGAACATCGTGATCGATCCGTGGGGAAGGAGCAGAGGTGACGCGGAACGGCACGGCTGGCGCTGACGCACCCGGACGTACGCGACACGGCTCGCCGAGCGGTCACGGCACCCGGAAGGCAGTCAGCTCACCGGTCAGGGGCGCGTCCGAAAAATAGTGGCGGAATCGGTCGAGCACTAGTGATAGCGGCCCTTTCCTCGCTTCACGGCCGATCCGGGGTAGCGCCACGAGAACTGTCCTCGTTCCGCCCGCTCGCCGGCACGCGGGGACCGGTGAAGGTTTCTCCCCGCGACGATGAAGCTTTTATCCGGAGCGCAAATCCGTATCTTGCACGCAGTCAGGCACCTTCCCCGCCCTTCGACACCCTCCCCGCGTGCGACGGTCCACTCTCCTGCTGATCGCGGTCCTGGGCTTCTCCGGGACCCTCGCGCTGAGCTCTTCGCGCGCGAGCCAGCTACCTGGCCGCGTGCTGGGGGTGCTGCGCATCTCGCCCGAGGGGAGCGCCGCGCCCATGGAGGTCGTCACCGTCACCTTTGACCGGCCGGTGGCGGGCGGGCTGGACGAGACGGTGGACCCGAAGGCCATCTTCAGCATCGAGCCCGCCGTAGCGGGGCGCGTGGAGTGGCGCGACCCGGTCACGCTGCGCTTCACCCCCGCGGCGCCGCTGCCGCCGGGCGCGGAATACCGCGTGCGGATCGCCGACAGCTTCGCGGCGATGGACGGCGCACGGCTGCCGCGGCCGTACGAGTTCACCTTTCGCGTGGAGCGCGCGCGGGTGCTGGCCGGCGACCCCGTGGGGCCGCACCAGAACCCGCGCCACCTGCCGCCCGTCCCCCTCTTCCGCGTACTCATGAGCGGCGAGACGGACGCGGCGGCGCTGGCCGCGGCCTCGCGCGTGGAGCCCGCCGCCACGTGCCGCGCCCCGGCGGTGCCGCTCAAGCTCGTCGCCCAGCGCCCGCGCAACGGCGACGATCCCGAGTGGTTCCGCTTCATGGGCGCGACGGGCAACGACACCACGCGCGACCTGCGGCGGGTGGTGGAGCTCGCGCCCGCGCGCCCCCTGCCGCCCGGCTGCGACGCCGCGCTGGTGATCCCCGCGAGCATGGACAGCGTGCGGGGAACGGCCGTGCGCTGGCCATTCGCCACCTACGGACCCTTTCGCGTGGTGCACGCCGGCTGCCCGCGCACCGGCGGCTGCCACTACGGCCCCGCGACCCTCTTCTTCTCCACGCCCGTCAAAGGCGCCGACGTGCTGCGCCACGTGCGCCTGGCGCCGGCCGGGGGCGCGAACCGCGTGTTCGTCATCCGCGACACGGCGGAGTATTCCGACTCCTGGACCCTGGAGGGGCGCCTGGAGCCGCGGCGGAGCTACACCATCCAGGTCGGTCCCGCGCTGACGGACCAGTTCGGCCAGCGGCTCCCCGGCGGGAGCACGAGCACCTTCGCCACACCCGGCGTTCCGCCCTCGGTGGTCTATCCGCACGGCAAGATGATCGTGGAGCGCGAGGGCTTCCGCACGCTCGCCGTGCAGCACGTGAACGTCGATACGCTGCGCGTGGCCGTGGCCGAGGTGCCGCGTGCGATGGAAAAGGTGTTCCTGAGCCAGGGATGGGGGCGGTGGGCCGAGGCGTGGAGCCGGCTCGCGCCCGCCGCCGCGCGCCGCAGCGTGCCCACCCGCGCCGCGCGCGACGTGAGCTCCATCACGGGCGTGAGCCTGCCGGTGCCGGACGCGCGCACGCCGCGCCGGGGCACGCTGCTGGCCGTGCGCGTGCGCGGGCGCGGCGTGGACACCATGGACGTGGGCGGCGCCCCCGTGGCGCTGGTGCAGGTCACCGACCTGGCCGTGCACGCCCGCGTCGGCGTGGACCAGGCCGTCGTCTGGGTGACGGGGGTGAGCGACGGCAGGGCGCGGGCGGGGGTGAGCGTGATGCTCCACGACACCGCGGGCACCGTGCGCGCCACGGGCTCCACCGACGCGCGGGGGATCGCGACGCTGGCGGGCTTCCGCCGCCCCACCGAGCGCGCGGGGGGCGCGTGCGGCGACGAGTGCGACGACTCGTTCGAGGGCTACGTGTCCGCCCAGGCGGAGGACGACCGCGCGCTGGTGGGGGTGAGCGAGTACGACCCCGACCTGTCGCCCTGGCAGTTCGGCGTGTACGCCGCGTGGGGCGAGGGGCGGGCTCCCGCCGCGGGCGCAGTCTTCACCGAGCGCGGCATCTACCGCCCCGGCGAGCCGCTGTACGCCAAGGCCATCGTGCGCCGGGGGCCGCTGGGAGGATTGGCGCCCCCCGCCCGCGCCGACTCGCTGCGCTGGACGTTCGACGACCGCGAGGGGAAGCCCATGCGGCGGTCCACGGCCGCGCTGAGCGCCTTCGGCACGGCGCACCAGACGCTGCGGCTCCCCGCCGATCTGCCGCTGGGGAGCTACGCCGTGCGCATCGAGATGCGGCGCGACGGCGAGTGGCGCGAGGTAGGCGCCACGCACTACCAGGTGGCCGAGTACCGCCCTCCCGAGTTCCTGGTGACCCTGGCCACGGACAGCGCGCCGCGCTTCGCCGGGGAAACGGTGACGGCCACGGTGGGCGCGCGCTACCTGTTCGGAGCGCCCATGGCGCGCGCGCCGGTGCGCTGGACGGCGCGGCAGACGTCGCTGTCGCCCTGGGAGATCACCATCCCCGGCGCGGAAGGCTACCAGGTCGGCGAGGAATCCGGGTGGGACGATGGGGAGAGCGCCGAGCAGACGGTGGGGAGCGGCGTGGACACGCTGGACGCGCGCGGCTACCGCGAGCTGCGCGTCACGGCCCAGCCGCAGCCGGACGGGCGTCCCGCACGCCTCACCCTCACGGCGGAGGTGGTGGACGCCAACCGGCAGACGGTGGCGGACGTCACCTCGTCCGTGCTGCACCCCGCCGCCTTCTACCTGGGCGCCAAGGTACAGGGCGGCGGCTGGTTCTGGACGGCGGGGGCGCCGGTGCGGGTGGACGTGATCGCGGTGCGGCCGGACGGGCGCGGGGTGGCGGGCGTGGCCGTGCGGGGCGCCGTGGTGCGGCGCGAGTGGCACCGCGTGCGGCGCGAGAGGAACGGGGTGGTGGACGAGGTGGGGCAGTGGGTGAGCGACACCGTGGCCACCTGCGCCCTCACCACCGGCCGCGGGCCGCAGCCCTGCGCCTTCACCCCGCGCGAGGGCGGCGAGTACACCGTCCACTTCGCGGCCGCGGACGCGCAGGGGCGCGACGTGCGCACCCGCTTCTCGCGGTGGGTGGTGGGCGGCGGGTGGGTGCCCTGGAACGACGAGGGCAGGTTCAGGATGGACATCGTCCCGGACAAGCAGCGCTACTCCGTGGGCGACACGGCCACCATCCTGCTCGCGGCGCCCTTTACGGACGCGGAGGCGTGGGTGACGGTGGAGCGCGAGCGGGTGCTGGAGCAGCGCCGCATCCGCGTGACCTCGGGCACGCAGACCATCCGCATCCCCATCACCGAGGCGCATGCGCCCAACGCGTTCGTGTCCGTGATCCTGGTGCGTGGCCGCACCTCGCGCCCGGGGACGGTGGATGACCCCGGCCGCCCCACTCTGCGCGTGGGCTACGCCGAGCTGGCCGTGACGCCCGAGGCCAAGCGCCTGGACGTCCGCGTGCAGCCGCTCCAGCCCGAGTACCGCCCCGGCGACACGGCCCGTGTTCGGGTGCGCGTGCGCGACGCGGACGGGCGCCCGCAGGCCGCGGAGGTGACGCTCTGGGCCGTGGACGAGGGCGTGCTCTCCCTCACCCGCTACACCACGCCGGACCCCATCGGCCTCATCTACCAGCCGCGCGGGCTGGGGATGAGGCTGGGGAGCAGCCTGGTGTCCGTGGCGCCGCAGGTGCCCGAAGGCCCCAAGGGCTCGCGCGCCCCCGGCGGCGGCGGCGGGCAGGACCTGGCCGGCGTCCTCCGCTCGCGCTTCCGGCCCACGGCGTTCTTCCTGGGCTCCGTGCTCACCGGCGAGAACGGCGAGGCCGTCGCCTCCGCGCACCTCCCCGACAACGCCACCACCTTTCGCGTGATGGCCGTGGCGGTCACGGCCGGCGACCGGTACGGCGCGGGCGATACGTCGCTCGTCGCCACGCGGCCGCTGCTGGCGCGCCCCGCCCTCCCCCGCTTCATCCGCGAGGGCGACGACTTCCTCGCCGGCACGGTGGTGAACCAGCGTTCCGGCGCCCCGCTGCGCGTGACGGTGTTGGCCGATGCCACCGCGGTCACGCTCGAGGCCCCGCGGCAGGTGGTGGAGCTCGCCCCCGGCCGCGGCGCCGAGGCGCGCTTCCACTTCAGCGCGCCCGTGGGCGACAGCGCCTCCTTCCGCTTCGCTGTGGAGGGCGGCGGCGAGACGGACGCCGTGCAGGTGACCATCCCCATCCGCCCGGCAAACCGGCCCGTCTTCCACACCGCGTCCGGCATGCTGCGCGATTCCGCGACGGTGGAGATGGTGCTCCCCGCCGAGACGGACGCCGCCCTTTCGCGCCTGGAGCTGGGCTTCGGCACCTCGCCGCTCACCCTGGTGCAGGCGTATGCCCGCGCGCTCACGTCGTATCCGTACGACTGCACGGAGCAGCTCGCCAGCGAAGCCATCTCGCTCATCGCCCTGTACGCGGCGCAGCGCGCGGCGGGCACCGCGGACCTCGCCCCGGCGGACGCGCGGCAGCGCATCGAGCGGATCGTGCGCACGGTGGGCGCCCGCCAGCGCGAGGACGGCGGCATCGGGCTGTGGGACGCGCGGGGGTGGACGTCGCCCTGGCTGACGGCCTACGTGGGGCGCACCCTGTTGGAGGCACGCGGCGCCGGCATCCCGGTGGGCGACAGCGTGCTGGCGCGGGCGGGGCGCTACGTGGCGCGCGCGCTTCACGACCCCGCCCAGCTCGCGCCCGTGCTGGGCGACCGCGCCCGCGAGACGACCTGGCTGCTGGCCGAGCGGGTGGCCGCCGCCGACTTCCTCAGCCGCCTGGGCCGGCCGGACGTGCCGGCCGAGAACCAGCTCCTGGGCCAGGCCGCGCGCATGGCGTGGGAAGACCGCGTGGTGCTCGCCGGGATGCTGGCGCGGCGCGGCGCGCGCGAGCCCGCCGGCCGCCTGCTGGACGCGGCGTGGGCGACGGTCACCATCCGCGGCGCGCGTGCCGTGCTCCCCGCGGCGGCGTACCGCGAGCGCTTCTACTTCGCGTCGCGCGTGCGCCCCGCGGCGCGGCTGCTCGCGGCCACGCTCGCGCTGCAGCCGGCCCACCCCGGCCTGGGCGCGCTGGTGGAGTCCATCCTCCAGCAGAGCCGCACCGCCGATGGCTACCTGTGGACCACGCAGGACTACGCCTGGGCCGTCCTCGCGCTCACCCGCTACCCGCGGCTCGCGCCGGGCGGCACGCAGGAGCGCACGGTGACGGTCGTGCACGCCGGGCGCGTGGTCGCGGAGCGCCGCGCGCGGCAGACGGACGGCGGGCTCGACTCCCTGCGCTCCTTGGACGGGCTGCTCACCACGCGTCCCGATGGAAAGAAGGTGCTGCGGGTGACTCTGCGGGGCGCCGGGGCCGGGGGCGCCGTCTTCTACCACCTGGGCGTGCGCGAGAGGGCGGCGCGTCCGTCGTTCACCCCGCGCGACGAGGGGATCGCGGTGGATCGCTGGTATGAGTCGGTGGATACACGCCGGCCGCTGGTGTCCGTCGCGGAGGGCCAGGTCGTCCGCGTGCGCCTGCGCATCCGCGTGCCCGACGAGCGGGTGATGGTGGTGCTGGACGACCCCCTCCCCGCCGGGCTGGAGGCGGTGGACCTGAGCCTGCGCACGGTGAGCCCCTTCCCTCCCGACGTGCTGGAGCCGGAGCCGGAGCAGGACGCGGCGACCTGGCTGTTCGGGAGCTGGGACGCGGGGATGTGGTCGCCGTTCGACCACACCGAGATCCGCGACGACCGCGTGGTCTACTTCGCGCGCACGCTCTGGCGCGGCAGCTACAACGCCACCTACCTGGCGCGCGCCACCACCGCCGGCCGCTTCACCCTGGCGCCCGCGCACGCCGAGGAGATGTACAACCCCGGCGTGCACGGCCGCAGCGGCGGCGGCACCTTTGTCGTCACCCCCGCCGCGCCATGAGGGGCCGCTTCCGTGGCTCGATCCCCGGGCCGCGCGTGAGGCGCTGGATCGCGGGTACGCTGGGAGGGGCCGGGGTGCTCGCCGCCTGTGCCGCGGCGTGGATCGCCCTGCCGCTCCCCGCGGACGTCGCCGCCCCGCCCCCGGTGACGCGCCTGGTGATGGAGGACCGCGCGGGGCTTCCCCTCCGCGCCACGCGCGCGGCCGACGGCAGCCGCGGCGGGTGGACGCCGCTGGCCGAGGTGGACCCGCGCCTGGTGCAGGCGTTCGTGGCGGCGGAGGACCACCGCTACTTCGCGCACCCGGGGGTGGACGCGCGCTCTGTGGGCCGCGCGCTGCGCGACAGGGCGGGCGGCGGGCGGGCGGGCGCATCGACGCTCACCATGCAGACGGCCCGCCTGCTGGTGCCCACCGGGCGCACCGTGCCGGGGAAGGTGCGCCAGGCGCTCTGGGCGCTCCGGCTGGACGCCCACCTGCCCAAGCGGGCCATCCTGGAGCAGTACCTCAACCGCGTCCCGCTCGGCCGCGCCTCGGTGGGCGTGTCCGCGGCGGCGGAGCTCTACTTCGGCGCGTCGGCGCGCGAGCTCAGCCTGGGGCAGGCGGCGCTGCTCGCCGGCATCGCCCGCTCCCCGGCCCGCGACAACCCCTTCGCCTCGCCCGCCCGCGCCCGCGCCCGCCGCGACGTGGTGCTGGCGCGCATGCGGCAGCTTGGCCTCGCCACCGCGGACGAGGTCGCCCGCGCCCGCACCGAACCGGTGCTCCCGCCGCGGGGGCGGTCCGCGTTTCTCGCCCCGCACTTCACCGCGCGCCTGCTGCAGGAGGCGGACGCGGGCCGCCTTCCGGGCGACGGCACGCTCCGCACCTCGCTCGACCTGGAGGTGCAGGCGCTGATCGAGGCGGAGGTGCGGCACACGGTGCGCACGCTGGGCGACCGCGGCGCCCGGCACGCCGCCGCGGTGGTGCTGGACAACGCCACGGGCGAGGTGCTGGCGTGGGTGGGGTCCCCGGACTTCTGGGAGCGGGAGGTGGGGCAGGTGGACATGGTCACCTCGCCGCGGCAGCCCGGCTCGGCGCTGAAGCCGTTCCTCTACGGCCTGGCCTTCGACCGGGGGCACACCGCCGCCACCGTGCTTCCCGACGTGCCGCGCAGCTTCGCCAGCTCCCTCGGCCCGTACCGCCCGCAGAACTACGACCGCCGCTTCCGCGGGCCCGTGCGTGCGCGCGAGGCGCTGGCGAGCTCGTACAACCTCCCCGCCGTGGAGCTGGCGGACCGCGTAGGCGTGGAGGCGTTCCTGGAGACGCTTCACCGCGCGGGCTTCGCGTCGCTCACGCAGCACGCGTCGCACTACGGCCTGGGCCTGGCGCTGGGCACGGGCGACGTCACCCTGCTGGAGCTCGCCGGCGCCTACCGCGCCCTCGCCAACGGCGGCGAGTGGACGCCCGCGCGCTTCACCCCCGCCGCGCCCGGCGACCGCGCGGCGCGGCGCGAGCGGGTGATGTCGCGCGAGGCCGCCACGCTGGTGCTCGGCATCCTGGCCGACGCCGACGCCCGCGCACCCGGCTTCGGCGGCACCACGCCGTTCGACTTCCCCTTCCCCGCCGCCGCCAAGACGGGCACGAGCCGGCACTTCACGGACAACTGGGCCGTGGGAGTGACCAAGGGGTTCACGGTGGCCGTGTGGGTGGGCAACTTCACCGGCCGGCCCATGGAGGGGGTGAGCGGCATCACCGGCGCGGGCCCCCTGCTCTACCGCTCCATGCTCGCCGCGGCGTCGCGCCGCCCCCCCGGCGCGCTCCCGGCCCCGGAGGATGCCGGTCTCCGGCCCGTGCGCGTCTGCCGCCTCTCGGGGCTGCGCGCCATCGGCGGATGCGAGTCGCTGGTGGAGTGGTTCATCCCCGGCACCGAGCCCGCGGACGACGACTGGGAGCGCGGCGGCCGCCTGTCGCTGCCGGCGGAGTACGCGGAGTGGGCCGCGGGCCAGGGCGGGCGCTGGGCCGCCGCGTCGGGGGCCGGCGAGGAGCGCTTCCGCATCGTCACCCCCCGCCGCGGCGACCGCTACTCCGTGCCGCTGGGCGTGGAGGCCCGCTACGCCACCCTCTCGCTGCGCGCGTCCGGCCGCACCGGCCCGGTGCGCTGGTTCGTGGACGGCCGCGAGGTGCCGGCCGCCCGCTGGGGCCTGGTGCCCGGCACCCACACCATCCGCGCCCAGTCCGCCACCGGCGAGGCGGACGAGGTGCGCATCACCGTCGGCGGGGAGTGACGGCGCCATTCACCTGGACCGGGGGCGGTCGGGCGTCCTGAGCGGATCCGGCGCGGGCGCCGGGCCCCGGCCAGACGCATCCGCAGATCGCCGTCAGGGGCATCCTCCCCCTCCTTCCTCCCGGCCTCCGCGCCGGATCGCCCCTTCACGGCCCCGGCGGCTCCAAGGCCACCGGGGCTTGCGTGCATCCGCCCCGCTCCTATTCCCAGGGTTTCAGGACCACCTTGATGCAGCCGTCCTCCTTGTCCCGGAACGTCTTGTACATCTCGGGCCCCTTGTCGATCGGGACGGTGTGCGTGATCACGAACGACGGGTCGATCTCGCCGGACTCCACGCGGCGCAGCAGCTCGTCGTGGAAGCGCGGCACGTGCGTCTGCCCTGTCTTGAGGGTGAGCGCCTTGTTCATGAAGGCCCCCAGCGGGACCTTGTCCACGGCCCCCAGGTAGACGCCGGGCATGGAGATGGTGCCCCCCGGCCGGCAGCACATGATGGTCTCGCGGAAGACGTGCGGCCGGTCGGTCTCCTGCATCAGCATCGTCTTCGCCTTGTCGTATACCGAGTCCAGCGTCGCGGCGGCGTGCGCCTCGGCGCCCACGGCGTCGATGCAGCGGTCGGGGCCGCGCCCGCCGGTCATCTCCATCAGTTGGTCGTAGACGCCCGCCTTCATGAAGTCGATGGTCTCCGCGCGGCCGTGCGTGCGGGCCATCTCCAGGCGCTCCGGAACGGTGTCGATGGCGATCACCCGCCCCGCGCCCAGCAGCCAGGCGCTCTGGATCGTGAACTGCCCCACGGGTCCGCACCCCCACACCGCGACCGTGTCGCCGGGCTCGATGTCCGCGTTCAGCGCCGCCATCCAGCCGGTGGGGAAGATGTCCGAGAGGAAGAGCACCTGCTCGTCCGGAAGGTCCGAATCGATGCGGAGCGGCCCCACGTCCGCGTAGGGGACGCGGAGAAACTGGGCCTGCCCGCCGGCGTAGCCGCCCGTAAGGTGCGAATAGCCGAACAGCCCCGCGGTGGTGTGCCCCATCACCTTCCGCGCGAGATCGGCATTGCGGTTGGTCGTCTCGCACAGCGAGTAGAGGGTCTTCTGGCAGAAGAAGCACGCCCCGCACGAGATGGTGAAGGGAACCACCACGCGGTCTCCCTTCCGCAGCCGCCGCACCTCGCTCCCCACCTCCTCCACGATTCCCATCGGCTCGTGCCCCAGGATGTCGCCCGGCTCCATGAACGGGTTGAACCCGTCGTACAGGTGCAGATCCGACCCGCAGATCGCGGTCGAGGTGATCCGCACGATCGCGTCGGTCGGATCGACGAGGATGGGATCCGGGACCTCTTCGCACCGCATGTCTGCGCGCCCATGCCAGCTCAATGCTTTCATTGTCGCCGCTCCTGTCCGGATATGGGGAAGAGACCCGCCGCTTCGGGCGGGCGCCTGCGCTCTGTCAGTCGTGCTGCACCCGCTCGTTCTTGCTGTGGCTGAGCTGGCGCGCGACGGCCACGTCCACCACCGTGACGCCCACGATCGCGCTGATCGCTTTCAGGACGTTGTCGCGCTTCGGGTTGTCCTTGCTCAATCCGCTGGCGAGGGTGGCGAGGTCGAGCGCGTCGCCCGCGACGCGCCCCCACACCCACCCGGCGGGCTTGCGGTTCGAGAGGATTCCCAGCCCCTTGGCGATCTCGCGGAAGCCGTAGAGGCGCACGAGGTTCTTCTTGTCGTCCAGCCCCAGCTCTCCCGCGATCTTCTCCGGGGCGGCCACCTCGGCCAAGCCCAGCGCGATACTGAACCAACCCATCCCCTTCGCCATTGTCTCGCCGTCGTCGATCCTCCGCTCGGTGGCGAGATCCCAGCCGGGAGTGCGGGTCCCGGTGCCGAGCACCCCCGCATCTTCTGGCCGGAAGGCCCGCGCGCGCGAAACGTCCGTGGTCGCTGCCATGCTTCCCTCCGCCTCGTTCGAGTGCGCCCACCCGCGCCGGGGAAGCCGGCGGGGGGGCGGGGGGCTCACAGCACGGCATATACCGAGCAAGTGTACCCGCGTATCAGATGCCGGAGGAAGAAGGCACGTGTCACCGGCCGGGCCCCCTCCACCACGCGAGGAGCCGCAGCCGCCGGCTTCGGCTCCTCGTGTGGTTTCGATCCTCCGCACGCCCTCGATCGCGCAGGTTGCAAATCCGGGCGTGCCCCGTACCCCTGACCCGTGGCTGGCACGCCAACTGCCGCACCCCGGCGGCCGCGACCGCCCGCCCGCGCGGCGGGGGGACGCGTCCGCTGTATCGCTGGCCGAGCGTGGAGCCCGCCCTGCTCGGCCGCGGAGCCATCCAGCGGATTATCAGGTGATCGACGGCTGGTGCGCCGCGGAAGGCGGAGAAGCGGGCCAGAGCGGCGCGGCGGCCTGGACCGCCCCACGCTCGCGCCACGCGGGCGTATGATGGTTCCCCTCCACCGAGGCAGGCCATGCGGAACTGGCTTGAGCCGCTCGCCGGCGGCATCGTGCTCGCGATCACACTGCTGGACGTGTTCCTCACCGTGCTGTACGCGCGTGCGGGCACCGGGCTCCTGGCGCCGCGGCTCGCCCGGGGCGTGTGGCGCCTCTTCCGCGGGCTGTCCGGCGGAAGGCACGCGGGCACCCTCAGCTACTGCGGTCCCACGCAGCTCGTAGCGCTGGTGCTGATGTGGGGCGTGCTGCTGGCGCTCGGCGCCGGCCTGGTGATCCATCCCGCCCTGGGCACGGGTGTCACATCCAGCTCCGGCGCCACCGAGACCGACTTCATCACCGCGCTGTTCGTGGGAGGCAGCAGCATGTCCATCGTGGGGGCCAGCGACTATGGCCCCACCACCCCGGGCTACAAGCTGCTGTTCCTGTTCAACTCGCTGGTGGGCATGTCGGTGACCTCTCTCACGCTCACCTACCTGATGCAGGTCTACACCGCCCTGCGCAGCCGCAACACCTTCGGGCTGATGGTGCACGCGCAGAGCGGCGAGACCGGCGACGCCGCGGAGCTCATCGCGCGCTGGGGGCCGGAGGGACGCTTCGACGGCGGCTACAACAACCTGTCCACCCTGGCCGGCCAGGCCGCGGCGATCAAGGAGACGCACCACTTCTATCCCATCCTGTTCTACTTCCGCTTCAAGGAGTCTTTCTACGCGGCCTCGCGCATCCTGGTGGTCACGCTCGACGCGGCCGCGCTGATCCGCACCGCGCTGGACCCGCGCGAGCTGGGCTGGCTGCAGAAATCCGCGGGCCTGGACGAGCTAGAGCGGAGCAGCGCCCTGCTGCTGCGCACTCTGGAGCGGAACTTTCCGGTGCACCGCGGGCGGTCCGCCGGCACCACGGACTCGCGTGAACGCGGGCGGCTGCGCTACCGGCGGGCCCTGCTGCGGCTGCGCGAGGCGGGCGTCCCCACGCGTGAGGACGCCGAAGGTGGCGCGGGCGAATACGTGGAGCTGCGGGCGAAGTGGGAGCCGGGCATCGAGGCGGTCGCGCCCGCGCTCGGCTACCGCATGGAGGAAGTGGACAGGGCGGGCTACGGCGCTGCCTCGCGCGGCTGAGGATCGCCACGCCCAGCAGGGGGCACGATGTGCAGCCGGGTCGCGCGGCAGCCCGCGCCGCTCGCCGGGCTTCAGCCTCCGGAGGTCCGGCCCTCGCCCAACCGCACGTCCCACCCGAGCATCGCGAGGTCGGCCACTTCCCTGAGCTCGCCTGCGCTCGCGCCATCGCGGGCGAGGATCGACATCCCGGCCTGGACGGTCTGTACGAAGCGGGCGAGCGAGTGAAGGTCGGTGGATGCGGGGATTTCTCCTTCTTCGACGGCGCGGCGGAGGCGGGTCATCAGGTTTTCGAGCGTCTGGGCGCGCGTTCGCCGCATGTGCTGGCTCATCGCGTCGTGCCCATCGCTCCCCACCATGGCCAGCGTGACCATGCAGCCGCGCGGGATGTCCGCCACCTCCCCCGTCAGCGCCGCGGCGGAGTCCGTCAGGAAAGCGGAAACGGATTCGCGCGCCGTACCCGCGGCGGAGAACCGGTCCCAGACGAGTGCCGCGTTCGTCTCGCAATAATGGTTGAGCGCTTCGGTGTAGAGAGCGTCCTTGGAACCGAAGGCGGCGTAGAGGCTCGTGGTGCCGATGCCCAGTGCGTCGGTCAGATCGGAGATGGAAGTCGCCTCGTACCCCCGCTCCCAGAAGATGCGCATGGCGGTCGCGAGTGCCACGTCGCGGTCGAATGCGCGCGGCCTTCCGCGGGGCTTTGCCGCTCCGGATCCTGGAAGTGCGGTCTTTTTCTGCATCGATCCCTGTAGCTCTACCCCGGGGGTGGATACTGCGCCGGATGCGATGTCGGCCTCCCCGGACGCGAGAACGCGGCCGCGCGGGTGAGCGCGGCCGCGGGAGGGGGATCAGCGCGACGCCATGGGTAGGTACCCTCCACCCGCTCCAGGGTTCGCGCGTGCCGGCGTGCTCCAGGCGCGGCTGGATGCCTCCATCGCGCGGCCGAGCGCGAGAGTCACGGGGTGCGGGAAGGCCTCGACCCGCCCCGAAGCTGCCGGCCGACCGCGTCGCCGTCCATCAGGAACCACATCTCCGCGAAGCGGCCGTCGCGGATCTTGTAGGAGGCGAACTCCATGAAGTTGACTCGCGCGCCGGTGGCCGCGTGGCCCATGAACGTCTTGACCGGCGTTCCCGTGTTCTGCAGCCGCGCCGCGATGCGGTCATCCACCACGAACAGGTCCTGCACGTTCCAGCGGTAGTCCGGCACCGCGTCCGCGATCCCGCGCAGGGAGGCGAGCACATCGGCACGCTTGTGCGGCGCGCCGTTCATGAGCACGTCCTCGTGGATCAGCCCGGCCACGAAATCGAACTCGCGCGCGTTGATGGCGGCGATGTAGCGGGTGTAGAACTGGGTCAGGTCGGGACTGGCCATTCCGGTCTCCTCCGTGGGCGTGGCGTTTCCGGATCCAAGGGGCGCCGCGAGAGCGTTGGCGGCGGGGATGAGACCGGCCGCCGCAAGCGAAGAAGCGAAGATGCGTGTGAGCGCGTCTCTGCGGGTTTGCATGGGTTGCTCGCTTCAGGTGATAGGTTTCGATGAGCAACGGACCCCGCGGGCGCGCGGCGGCCCGTGGCTTCCTCGCGTCAAACCGCCAGGCCGAACCGCTTCGCGACGGCCGCGAAACGCGCTTCGTCCGCGACGGCTTCGCGCTCCGCGATGTCCCGGAACGCGTCTTCGCCCGCGGGAAAGCGCAGCTTGCGCCCCTCGTGGGTCGCCGCCGCGAAAACCTGCTCGGCGATCAGCCCGGGCTCCGAGGCGGCGCCCAGCAGCCCGCCGTAGGTGGCCATCGTGGAATCCAGGAGCGGCTGGTACTCCGCGATCGCGGGCTCATTGCTCAGGGTGAGCGAGCTGCCGAACTCGCTCCTGATGGCGCCGGGCTCCACGAGCCTCACGTCGATCCCGAGCGGCACCAGCTCGTACTGCAGGGCGTCGGTGATCCCTTCCAGCGCGTACTTGGAGCCGTGGTAGAGCGAGCCGAACGGAAGCGTCATCAGCCCGCTCGTGGAGCTGACGTTGACGATCGTGCCCGCCCCGCGCGACCGGAAGTGCGGAAGGATCGCCTGTATCGTCTCCAGCACGCCGAACACGTTCACGTCGAACTGGCGGCGGATGATGTCGATCGGCGTCGCCTCCAGCGGGCCGAAGGCGCCGAAGCCCGCGTTGTTCACGAGCACGTCGATCCCGCCGAACTCCGCGATGCCGGCGGCGATCGCGGCGGCGATCGAGGGCGCATCCTGCACGTCCAGGCGCGTCACCAGCACGCGCTCCAGCCCGTTCAGCTCGGTCTCGGCTTCGGGCCTGCGCATCGTCGCGACGACGTTCCAGCCTTCGGTCTGGAACAGCCTGGCCGCCGCGCGGCCGAGGCCGGACGAGGTGCCGGTGATGAGTACGGTCTTGGGCATGGGTCTCCTCAGAAGTCAGGTGGCTGGGCCGGATCAGGCCAACTGCCCGCCGTCCACGTTGATGATGGCGCCCGTGATCTGGCGCGCTGAAGGGCTCGCGAGAAACGCCACCGCGGCGGCGACATCTTCCGGCGTGCTGTACCGGCCCAGGGGGCTGAGGCTGCGCTGGAAGTCCGAGAACTCGCCGTCCGCGGGGTTCATGTCGGTGTCGGTCGACCCCGGCTGCACCAAGTTGGCGGTGATGTCCCGGGGGCCAAGCTCGTGCGCCAGGCCGCGGTTGAACGACTGCAGCGCGGACTTGGTCATGTAGTAAACCGCGCCGGTCGCCCCCACGATGCGTTCCGCGCCGGCGGAGCCCACCGTGATGACGCGGCCCCCCGCCTTCAGGTGCGGAATGGCGGCCTGGGTGGTGAGCAGGGGGCCGCGCACGTTCACGGCGAGAAGGGTGTCGATGTCCTCCAGCTTGAACTCCTCGATCGTGCCGTACAGGGCGATTCCCGCATTGTTGACCAGGATGTCCAGGCCACCGAGCGCGCCCACCGCCTCGTCCACCGATCGCTTCACGGCCACGGGATCGGCCGCGTCGGCCTGGATCGCGACCGCGTTCCGGCCCCCGGCTTCGATCGCCTCCACGACCTGGGCGGCCCGCTCGGCCGAGCGCTCGAAGGTGATCGCGACATCCGCCCCCTGCTCCGCGAGAGCCCTGGCGATCGCGGCTCCAATCCCCCGCGACCCGCCCGTCACCAGCGCACGTTTTCCAATCAGTTGATTCACGATGATCTCCTTTATGCAGTGATCGCTGCAGAATAAGGTAGAGGCTCCGTGAGCGGCTGTCAATCCATCCCATGCGCGGGGGCATCACCCTACCCGCGCGTGGTGCGTGGGCGGGAGTTGGAGGACGCAGGAGGCGTTCGCCCACGCGCGAGCTGGCGCGGGATCGCCTCACGACCGGCGTTGGCGAGTCGCGGAACCTGGCGCGAGATCGGTTTGGAGAAGCGGAGGATGCTGCGGGACGGGAGGGCCTTCGACGCCCTGACCGTCGTCGGGTCCTTGGGAAGGTGAAGCGGTCGAAAAAAAGTTGGGATGGTGACGCTGCCGACTGCTCTCCCCGCTGCCGGTCAGCTCTCTTCGCCGGGCGACGATGTGATCCCGGAGATGACCCACTCGCCATCTTCGGCCTCGATCCGCGTAGCGCGGCCACGGAACGTTGCTGGGAGGAGTGCCCCTTTCCCGTTATGATGTTGCACCCTCGGGTGGACGGCACACACGGCACACGCGGTGGGCGAGGCTCGGACCGGAGACCCGGTGCGCGAGGGGCGGTGATTGCAACCAACGGTGCGCACAGTCGCTGGCGCGATCTCCTTCGTTCATGCACTGTACATCGCCACGGCGCGTTCATCTTTGAGGAAGTGACGGTTGCACGGATCGCGGGTTCTCTCGACCGTGCAACCTAAAATGTCGGGTATTGACTTTCCGGCGACGCGCGGAGATCATCCATCTACCCGCCCCGTTGTCGTCTAATTGTGATGGGTGGGTTCTTCGCTGCCACGGCGGCCCGCTTCCGTGCCGAACGCAGTGGAGCTCGGCCGGTTCTGCCGGTAGCGCACCCCGCGTCGCCGGAACCCAACTGTTGGAGGCATCATGAAGAAGACGCGCCTTGCAGGCTGCCTCGTCGCCGCCACCGTGACACTGGCGAACGCCGCATTCCTCGCCACGCCGGCACGTGCCGCGGACACCAATCTACCGTGCAGCGCGACTCAGTTGGCGTATGCGCAGGGGTACGGCGATGCCTCGTGCGGGGGAGAAGGGACCGCCACGGTGACCCGCTGCTCGTCGGACTCGGAGGGGAACTTCAGCTTCGGCGGTGTTTGCAACACCTGATCTGACCCGTGCGGCTCCGTCCCTCTGCGGACGGAGCCGCACGGCCTGGGGCGCCGGCCAGGTAGCCGCTTCCGCCCTTCCTGACCGCTTCCCTCTGCCCGGGATCCTATGCACACGTCACGTTCTGGAATGGGTCCGGCCTCCGTTTCGCGGCTGGTCGGCGCTCTCGCACTGCTGTTCTGTGCCTCCTGCGCCGCGGCGCAGGCACCGGCCCCATCCGCCGGCGCTCCGGCTGCCGTACCTCAGGTACCGCGCGCGTACATCGGTGCCAGCTTTTCCTTTGGCGGAACGGCGCGGGTCGGCGCGCCCCTGGCCGCGGAGTATCCCACGATCCAGTCTGTCGTTGCGGGGTCTCCGGCCGCGACGGCCGGGCTCGCCGCGGGCGACATGGTGCTCGAAGTCGAAGGCCAGGACGCGCGGCAGCAGGGGGTGCGCGTCGCCCGGCTCGGGAAGTACACCCTCCGGATCCGGCGGGGCGACGCGGAGCGGGAGGTGGTGGTGGTGGGAATCCCCGCACCCGCCCCGCGCGCCCGCCCGTGATCCGCGACCGCGTGGCCAACGCCGCGCTGGTGGTGCTGACGCTCTGCGCGGTCGCCACCACCGGGCTGGCGGTACGGCGCGAGCTCTCCGCGCCCCCCGGGCCGCGCCCGCGAGTCGTGGACACCTGGCGTTCGGTCGCCGCCGCGGGGCACCGGCTGGGACCCGCGGACGCGCGACTCACGCTGGTGGTGTTCTCCGACTACCAGTGCCCCTTCTGCGCCGTGTTGTCACAGCGCCTCCGCGACCTGCGGACCCGCCATCCGGGGGAAGTGGCTGTCGTGTACCGCCACTACCCGCTGCCCAGGCACCCCCACGCGCGGGCCGCGGCAAAGGCGAGCGAATGCGCCGGGGCGCAGGGTCGCTTCGAGCCGTTCCACGACGCGCTGTTCGCGTCCGCGGATTCCATCGGAGTCGTCCCGTGGGACCGCTTCGCGCGCGCCGCGGGAGTGCCGGACATGGCACGGTTCACAGCCTGCGCGGCTTCGGAAGCACCGGTTGCCGCGCTCGCGCTGGACAGCGCCGCGGGACAGGAGCTGCAGGTGACGGGCACGCCGACGATGCTGGTGAACGAGCGGCTGATCACGGGAGTGCCTCCCATAGATACACTGGAGGCGTTCGTACGGCAGGCGCGGCGTATCAGGCCGTGAGCCACATCCGACCGGGTGCCGCATGACCGTTCGTCCGTTCTGGATCGTGGGCCTGTGCCTCTCGCTCATCGCGTCCGCCGCGGGAGCGGTGTCCGCGCAGGAGCGCGCGGACACGGTCGTCGGGCGGGTGCTCTCCGCGGATGGCCTGCCGATCCCGGTGGCGGAGGTGCGGCTGGCCCCGGCGGGAAGCCGCGAGCAGGCCGCGCGTACCGACGCGGATGGACGCTTTCGCTTCATCGTGCCGGGCGGCGCGGGCAGCTACCGGATAAGCGCGGCGGCCTTCGGGTATACCTCCTTCACCGCGGAGGTGCAGCGTCCGGCGGAAGGGGGGATCGTCACACGCGACTTGCGGCTCAACTCGCGGGCCGTGGCGCTGGACACGCTCCGGGCGGCCGGGGCGCGCCCGGGCGCGGCTGATCGAAGGACCTCCGGGGAGCGCGGAGCACGCTGGGGTGCGCTCCAGAGCGAGCGGTTTCCCGTGGACCCCGGGCGCTTGGCCGACGTCGCGGCGCTGGAGCCCGGGATCTCACGCCTGCCGGATGGTGGGATCTCCATCGCCGGGCAGCCTTCGGAGCAGAACCGGACCACCGTCGACGGCGCGAGCTACGGCGGGGATGCCCTTCCCTCGGAGGGCGTGCGAAGCGTCGCCGTGCTGAGCAACACGTACGATGTAGCGCGGGGGCAGTTTTCCGGGGGGCAGATCGCCGCGACGACCATCGCGGGCACCAACCGGTGGGGTGGCTCCCTGTCCGGGTTCGTGGACGATCCATCTCTGCGATACGGGGCCGTCGCGGGGAGCGCGGCGTCGCGGGAGCGGCAGCGGCTTCGCGTCAGCGGCGGGGGAGGCGCGCTGGTGCGGAACCGGCTCTTCGTGTACGGCGCGCTCGATGCCGCGCATGGCGGCACCGACCCGTCCGGGCTCGAAGACGCCGACCGCGCCACGCTCCTGCGGCTGAGAGTCGCGCCGGACTCGGCGCGGCGGCTGATGGAGATCGTACGGCGGCTGGGCGCGGAGTCACCCCGCCCGGCCGGTGGAGCGGCCACGGACTTCGCGTCCGCGCTGGGGCGCGTGGACATCGCGCTTTCGGAGCGCCACTCGCTCACCGGCCGGGTGGACTGGCGCGGGTTCGAGACCACGGGCCAGAGCGGCTCCCCGCTCCGCCTGGGCGGCGACGAGACGGGTCCCCGAAGCCGGGGCCGCGGCTTGATGCTCCAGTACGCCTTCGACGGAGGCGGCTGGACCCACGAGCTGCGCGGATACGGAACGCGGAGCTGGATTTCCAGCGGAGGCGCGGCGCTCTATCCCGCCGGCCAGGTGCGCGTGTCGTCCGCCCTGGAGAACGGCGCTACGGAATTTTCCGCGCTGGAGTTCGGAGGTGCGCCGTTCGGCCTCAGGGAGGAGCGCTCCCTCGTGGAGGTCGCCGACGAGGTACGGCTCGCGACGGCATCCGGTCACGTGGTGAAGATGGGTGCGCTGGTGCAGGAGGAACGCTTCACCGGGAGCTCCTCCACCGGGCGCGCGGGAGTGTTCCGCTTCAACAGCCTGGCCGAGCTGGAGCGCGGAGCTCCCGCCTCGTTCACGCGCGCCCTCGAACGCGCCCCGAACGAGCTGGACCGGAGGTACGTGGCGCTCTACCTGGGCGACCAGTGGCGGCCGAGCGAGCGGCTTGGCATCACCTACGGCGTGAGGGTGGAGGGGAGCCGGTACGGAGACCGCACGGAGCTCGCATCGCCCGTGCACGGGTTCGCGCGGAGTGCGGCCGTGCCCGCCGACCTGCTCGCGTCTCCGCGCGTGGGCTTCTCGTACGACCTTCCCGTACGCGGCAACTGGAGCGTCGAGGGCGGTGCGGGAAGGTTCGCCGGCGTCACCCCGCTGCGCTCGCTCGCCCCCCGATGGTCGGAGTACGGCGCCGGTGACCTCACCCTGACCTGTGTGGGTCCGGCCGCCCCGGTGCCCGCCTGGAGCTCGTATCGTGCGGACGCGCAGTCGATCCCTTCCGAGTGCGCGGACGCTGCCTCGTTGTTCGCGAGCTCCGTCCCGCGCGCAGCGGTCTTCGATCCCGCCTTCCGTTCGCCCCGCACGCTCCGGGCATCCTTTGGAACCGGCGGAGTGCTTTTCGGCACCTGGGGATTGCGGCTGGACGCTCTTTTCGTGCGTGGCTCAGGCCTGCCGAGTGTCGTGGACCGCAATCTGGACACGCGGCCCGCGTTCCTCCTCCCCGGTGAAGACCAGCGCCCCGTGTACGCCGCGCCCGGCGAGCTGGACGGGGCCACGGGCGCGGCTGCGCCGGGCGCCGCCCGGGTGGACCGCTCCCTTGGACCGGTGCTGGAGCTGGGCTCGCGCGGCGAGTCCCGCACGGCGCAGCTCGCGGCGGGTCTCACCGGCACCGTCCGCAGCAGCTACCTGGCGCTGACCTACACCTTCACCGACTCGCACACCCGCGCGGCCGCGATCGAGGGATTCGGCGCCGCACAGGCGACCTCGGACGATGGCAACCGCCCGGCGTGGGCGCCTACCCCGTACACGAACCGGCACCAGTTGCACCTGGTCGCGGGCGGCACGCTCGCGCGGCGCGTGGCGGTGAACGTGGTGGGTGTGGTCGCCTCAGGTCTGCCGTACACGCCGCTGGTCGCGGGTGACGTGAACGGCGACGGGTATGAGAACGACATCGCGTTCATCCCCGATCCCGCGTCGGCGTCCGACCCGGCTCTCGCCGCGGCGGTCCAACGGGTAAGGGCGGGGGCGCCGTCCGGTGCTCTCCGCTGTCTCGTGGACCAGGCCGGACGGATCGCTCGTCCGGGAAGTTGCCGTACTCCCTGGTCATCTTCGCTGGACATCCGCGCCCAAACGACCCTGCGCGGGAACATCGACACGCGGCGGCTCACCCTGGCCGTGTACGCGTCGAACGTAACCGCCGGGCTCGACTACCTCCTCCACGGCTCCCGGCACCTGCGCGGGTGGGGGCAGTATCCTGAACCGGACGCCGCGCTGCTGCGGGTGCGCGGGTTCGATGCGGCCCAGCGCTCGTTCACGTACGAGGCGAACGAAAATTTCGGCAGGCCCGTGGCGCCGGCGGGCCGCGTGCCCTTCCGCCTCACGCTGCAGGCACGGCTCACCGCGGGAGCGGACCCGCGGTACCAGCCGATGATGGCCGCGCTCGAGCAGGGGAGGGGGCGTTCCCGCGCGTCCATGCGCGAGGATCTGGCCACGCGCGTGCGCAACGCGCCAGGCATCCTGCTCGGCCTTGCCGCGACCGACACCACGGCGCTCCGGCTCTCCGCGCCCCAGCGCGCACGCCTGCGTGAGCTCGCGGATTCCCTCGCGCCGGAGATCAGCGCCGTGCTGGATTCGCTCGCGGAGGTTCACTCCAGTCCCGCGACGGAGAGCGCGATCCGCCGCTCCCGCCTGGAGGCACTCACCCGGCGCGCGGTGGAGCTCAACGCCGCCGCTCTCCAGGGCACGCGTGAGATCCTCACGCCAGACCAGTGGACCCGCGTCCCTTCCTGGCTGCAGCGCGCCCGCAGCGCCGCGGAGCTGAGCCGTCCGCCCGTCATGCAGACGACGGTACAGGGCGCGGACCCGTAGCATCCACGCATCGGGGGCGTCCCCCTCTGAACCGAAAGCGGGTGCGGTGAGGCGTCAGATGGCGAGCGCGAGCGACAGCTCCTCGCGCACCCAGTCATCCTCCTCGGCCGCGAGCCTCGACACGAGCACCGATCCGATTTCAGCGACCGACTCCGGCGGTGTAGCCTCCCGCGACGCGATCTGGCCGAGCGCCCAGGCCGCGTGCCCGCGCACCAGCGCCTCCTCGTCGTTCAGCGCGGCGGCGAGCGCCGGCACCGCCTCCGGCGCCCCCCAGTTCCCCAGCGCCACCGCCACGTTGCGCAGCAGCCCCCGCCGCTTCGTCCGCTTCACGGCGGAGCCCTTGAAGCGGCGCGAGAACTCCTCCTGGCTCATCCCCATCCACTCGATCAGCTCCGGCCCCTCCATCCCGTCGCGCGGCGCGAAGGCGGGCTCCGCCGCCGGCTCCGCGAATGAGTTCCAGGGGCAGACCTCCTGGCAGATGTCGCAGCCGTAGACGCGGTTGCCGATCAGGGGCCGGAGGTCGCGTGGAATGGCGCCGCGCAGCTCGATGGTCAAATACGAGATGCAGCGCCGCGCATCCATCCGCGGGGCGCCGGTCTCGTCACGGCCCAGGAGGGCGCCTGTGGGGCACGCGGGCAGGCAGCGCGAGCACGATCCGCAGTGGTCGCGCGCGAACGGCGCGTCGTACTCCAGCTCCACGTCCAGCAGCAGCACGCCCAGGAAGTAGTACGACCCGCGCCCGGGCTGGATGAGCATCGTGTTGCGCCCGAACCACCCCAGCCCCGCGCGCGACGCCAGCTCGCGCTCCAGCACGGGCCCCGCGTCCACGTACGCGCGCCCGCCGAGCGGCGTAAGCTCGGCGTTCGCCCACTCCTGCAGCGCGATCAGCCGGTCCTTGAGCAGGTCGTGGTAGTCGTCGTTCCGCGCGTACCGTGCGACCACCCCGCGCGACGCATCCACCTCCTCCGCGCCGCCGCTGTAGTAGCCGATGGCGACCACCACCGCCGAGCGCGCATCCGGCACCAGCACGCCGGGGTCCGCGCGCTTGGCGACGGCGTCCTCGCGCGCCAGGTACGCCATCTCCCCGTGCATCCCCTCCCCGATCCACGCGCCGTACCTCTCCGTGTGCGCCGAGGGGCGCACGGGGGCCACGCCCACGGCCTCGAACCCCAGCTCCAGGGCGCGGGCGCGGATGCGTTCAGTCAGCTCGGCGCGGGTGAGATTCGGATGCATGGGCGGTGCTACACCCATCCCCGGAGCGCGATCCGGGGTATCTATAAAGAGGGGGCTCACACAGAGGCACAGAGGCACAGAGAAAAGATGAGGGAAACCAACGAGATCACCCGGGAGATCGTGGATGCGGCGTACGGGGTGCACACGCGCCTCGGCCCGGGGCTGCTGGAGAGCGTGTACGAGGCCGTCCTCGCGCAGGTATTGCAGAAGCGGGGCTTTACCGTCCAGCGCCAGGCCACAGTCGCGTTCGAATACGAGGGCATCAAGATCGAAGAAGGATTCCGCATCGACCTGCTCGTCGAAAACCTCGTTGTCGTGGAGCTTAAATCCGTGGAGAACATCGCCCCCGTGCACGCCAAACAGCTCCTCACCTACCTCCGCGTGCTGGACCTGCCGGTGGGCCTCCTGATCAACTTCGGCGCCCCCACCCTCAAAGCCGGCATCCGCCGCATCGCAAACACGCACTCTGTGCCTCTTCCCCGCCGTTAGTCTTTTCTGTGCCTCTGTGGCTCTGTGTGAGCCCCGCTGTTACTTTCCCGCCTCCACAACCACCCGGAGCCACGCACGATGCCAGATACGCGCGCCCCGCACCCGGAGCTCCCCGCCCGCTGGCGCGGCGAGTTCCCGATCCTTCAGACCCACACCTACCTGAACTCGTGCTCCCTCGGCGCGCTCTCGCGGCGCTCCATGGGCTACCTGGGCGAGTACCAGGCGCTCTGGAACACGATGGGCGCCTCCGCGTGGTACGAGCTGTGGCTCGGGCGCATCGCGGAGGTGCGCGGGCACGTGGCGCGGATGTGGAACGCCCGCGAGAACGAGATCGCCCTCGTCCCCAGCGTCTCGGCCGCCCTCTCGTCGGTGGCCTCCACCATCGACTACACCAAGCGCAACCGTGTGGTGGTGGCGGAGCTGGACTTCCCCACCCTGGTGTACCAGTGGCTCGCGCGGCCGGACGTGGAGGTGGTGCGCGTGCCCAGTGACGACGGCGTGGGCGTGCCCCCGGAGCGCTGGGCCGAGTACGTGGACGAGCGCACCGCCATCGTGGCCACCAGCCACGTCTTCTATGGCACCGGCTACGTGCAGGAGCTGGAGCCGATCGCGAAGGCCGCGCGCGACGCCGGGGCCCTCTTCCTGGTGGACGGATACCAGGCCGTGGGCCAGATCCCCGTGGACCCGCGGGCCAGCGGGGCGGACGTGTACGTGGGCGGGCCGCTCAAGTGGCTGCTGGGCGGGCCGGGGCTCGCCTTCCTGTGGGTGCGCGAGGAGCGCATCGCGGAGATGAGGCCCACCGTGACCTCCTGGTTCGGCGCGCGCGACCAGTTCTCCTTTCGCGTGGACGAGTACGAGCCGCGCGACGACGCCGGCCGCTTCTCCCTGGGCACCCCCGCGGTCCCCACGGTCTACACGGCGCTCGGCGGGCTGGAGATCTTCAAGGAGGCGGGCGAGCGCGCGGTGTACGAGCGCATCGCCGGCCTCACGGCGGACCTGGTGGGGCGGCTGGAGGAGGCGAAGTTCGAGCTCAAGATCGCCGACGAGGCCCACCGCTCCGGCATCGTGATGGTGAAGCACCCCGACGCGGCGGGCGCCGTCGCCCGGCTGGCGAAGCGCGGCATCGTGGTGGACCACCGCGCGGGGTACGTGCGCCTCTCCCCCCACTTCTACAACACGGAAGCGGAGAACGAGCTGGCCGTGGCCGCCATGCGCGAGCGCTGAACGCCCTTTGTGCCCGTTTGGCTCCCTCCCACGCGGCTGGTTCCCGAACGGGAACCAGCCGCGTTCCCAAAGAGGAACCGGGAACGGCCCGCGGGGGAATGGACAAGCGCGCTAAGTACTATATAATTCAACAACTAACGACACAGGCCCACCTGGGCATATCCATTGCCCTTCCTCCAGCCCGAACCCGGACACTACATCGGGTCGCCGGGCGATCCGGTTCAAGCAGCCCAAGCCGCAACCACCCAACTCCTCTGGAGCACCCCATGAAGAAGCTCGCCTTCGCCGCCGCCGCCATCGCCGCCCTCGCGCTTCCGTCGCTCGCCACCGCGCAGACCGGGACGATCAACGCGACCGCGACCGTGCAGACCGTGCTCAACTTCGGCACCTCGCAGGCCGTCGACTTCGGCGCGATCACGCCGGGCACCGCCGCGACCGCTTCGGGCTGGATCGAGCTTAACCGCAACGTGGGCGTGATCTTCACCCTGCCGGACGCGGCCGCCACCGGCCGCCTGACGCGCGGCGGCGGCACCGAGACCCTGCAGCCGGCGTACACCTGCGGCATCGGCACCACCAGCGCCGCCATCACCAGCGCCTTCTCGAGCTGCACCCCGGTGAGCGCCACGGGCGGCGTGCTGACGCTTACCGCGCCGGCCGCCACGACCACCGAGTACGTGATCTTCAACGGCGGGCTCACCGCCGCGCAGACCAACACGATCCCGGGCACGTACAACGGTGTCATCCGGATCACGGCGACCGCCAACTGATCCGGCTGTGAAAGGGCGGCCGGGGAGCTTTGCGCGAGCCGCATGGCTCCTCGCCGCCGCTTTGCTTCTCTGCGCGGGGAAGGCCGCCGCGCAGGGCAGCACGCTCCAGGTGGTGCCGGTGCAGGGACTCTCTTTCGGGAACCTGATCCCCGGCGTTCCTGAGCAGATTGGAGTGGGAGACGCGGCGCGCCGGGCAGAGGTGGAGCTGCAGGGGAGGGGAACCTTCGACCTGTCGCTGATCCTCCCCGGCGCGCTGGTATCCGCCACGGGGGCACGCATCCCGCTACGCTTCAGCGCGGCGGACGCGGCGCTGGCCTCCACCAGCTCCACCGTCCCCGCGGGGTTCAACCCGCGGCAGATGTACCGGGTGCGGCTGGGCGAGGGGCTGGGGCTTCCGCGGCTCCTCCTGGGCGGCACCGCGCTCCCCGCGGCGGACCAGGCGCCCGGCCGCTACCAGGCCACGCTGGTCCTGGTGGTGACGGCGCCGGGGACGTGAAGCACCCGCAACACACGAGAGGCAGATGAAGCTTTCCCGCACCTTCCGCCCCGCCCTGCTGCTGGCCTTCCTGGCCGCACTCGCCCCCGTGGCGAGCGCGCGGGCCGTGACGGTGAGCCCCACCGCGCTCTTCATCGACTCCCGCACCCCCACCGGCACGCTCACGCTCTACAACAGCGGCACGCGCCCGGAAGAGCTGGAGATCTCGTTCGCGTTCGGGTACCCGCGCGCGGACTCGGCGGGCGCGGTCTCGGTGGAGCTGGTGGACACGGCGGCGAGCGGCGAGCCCTCGGTGGTCCCCTACCTGCGCGCCTTCCCGCGCCGCCTGGTGCTTCAGCCCGGCCAGCGGCAGGTGGTGCGCGTGATGGTGCAGCCCCCGGCCGACCTGGCCGCGGGCGAGTACTGGGGCCGCGTGGTGGTGCGCTCGCGCGGCGGGCAGGCGCCCATCGAGCAGACGCAGGGCGCCGTGCGCATGCAGATCGACGTGGAGACCGCGGTCGCCACCGCCGTGCTCTTTCGCAAGGGCACGGTGGAGACGGGCGTGGCCGTCAACGGGGCGACCGCGCGCGTGGACAGCGGCGCGGTGACGCTGCTGCTGGACCTGGAGCGCCGCGGCGGGGCCGCGTACCTGGGCCGCGTGGCCGCCCGCCTCGTGGCGCCGGACGGGAGCGTGGCCGCGCAGACGGACGACGCGGTGGCGCTCTACCGCTCGCTGCGCTTCCGCGCGCGCCTTCCGCTTCCCGCGGGGGCGTCGGGCGCCGGGTACCGGGTGGAGTACACGGTGGACAACGAGCGGCCAGACCTTCCCGTCAGCGGCCCCCTGCGGGCGCCGCCGGTGACGGGCACGGCGCCGGTGCGCTGATGAAGGGGCGCCTCGCTGCCCTGCTGATCGCTGTCGTCGTGGCGCTGGGCGCCGCGCCGGCCGCGTACGCGCAGGGCACGGGCGCCGTACGCGCCAGCGCCACCATCCTCTTCCCCCCGCTCACCGCCAACGGCGTGCGCCCGCTCCAGTTCGGCATGGTTACGCCAGGCACGGCGGCCACGGTGCTTCCGGCGGGTCCCGGCTCGGGGGAGGGGCGGATCTCGGGCGTGCGCAACCGCCGCTCCATCGCCATCACCTTCTCGCTCCCCGCCAACCTGGTGAACGCGCGCGGCCAGACGATGCCGATCGACTTCAACGGCAACTTCGCGGCGAACTGCGAGGTGACCACCGCGGGCGTGTGCGATCCGCTGACGTACGTGGAGTGGAACCCGGTCACGCTCGGCACCTTCGCCGACACGCCGGACCGCGCGCGCAAGGGCCGACCCCGCTACGACCTGGACTCGTTCTCCATCTTCATCGGCGGCATCGTACGCCCCCCGGCCGCGCAGCCGGCGGGTACGTACACCGGTACCATCGCTGTGACGGTGGTCGCCAACTGACGGTGCGGGCTCGAAGCCTTCTACGGGTGCTCCGCGCCTGCACGCTCCTCCTGGGGTGTGCGGGCGCCGCGCATTTGGGCGCCCGCCCCGCCGCCGCGCAAGACGCCCCGCCCGGGTACGAGGCGGGGCTGTTCGAGCTGCGCGCCGCCCAGCTCCCCGCCCGCAACGTGCCCGCGCTGGTCACGCCGGAGGGAGCCGTGCTCCTCCCGCTGCGCCCCGTCTTGGAGCTCGCCGGCGCCCCGTGGGAGATCGCGCCGGACGCCAGCCGCGCCACCGTGGCGCGTCCGCGCGGCGCCGGGCGCGCCACGCTGGACGTGGCGGCGCGCACCCTGGAAGCCGCGGGCCGCGTGCAGCTCGCCCCCGCCGAGGTGGTGGTGTGGCAGGGCGACATCTACCTGGCGGCCGAGCGGGTGGGCGCGCTGCTGGAGGGCACCGCCATGGTGGACCTCGGCGCGCTCGCCGTGACTCTGTCGCGCGATCCGCCCTTCCCCGCGCAGGAGCGGGTGCTCGCCGCCGAGGCGCGACGCCGCGCCGGCACCGGCCCGCGCGCGCCCCCGCCCCCCCCGGTGCCCTTTGCGCCGCGCACGGGCGTGGGAGTGCTGGAGTACGGAGTGACCTCGTCGTTCCCGGGCGCGGGGATCGTCTCCGCCGGGTACGCGCGGGGCGGTGTGGGCGTGTGGGGCGGGATGCTGCGCCTGGGAGTCGAGGCGCAGAACGGCGCCCCCGATCCCCTCGCGGGGCTCTCCGCCGCCTACCACCGCGTCTTCCCGTCGTCGCGCATCGTGCGCCAGGTGCAGGTGGGCGACGTGGTGACGGAGGGCCTGCGCGCGCGCTCCATTCGCGGCTTCAACGTCACCAACGCGCCGTTCGTGCGCGAAACGCTGTACGGCGACGCGTTCTACACCCCGCGACTCCCCACGGGGTGGGAGTACGAGGTGTACCAGGGCGGGCAGCTCCTGGGCTTCTCCACCGCCGCGGGGGCGCCGGTGGCGGTGCCGCTGCGCTACGGCAGCACGCCGGTGCAGGTGAGGATGTTCGGCCCGGCCGGCGAGCGCGTCCTCAGCGAGGTCACCTACCTCGTCCCCACCCTCCAGCTTCCCCGCGGCCGGCTGCAGTACGCGGCGGGCGGCGGCGTGTGCCCGCAGGAGGAGCGGTGCTCGGCCTTCGGGTACGGCGACGTGCGGGGCGGCGTCAGCGACATCCTCACCCTCCTCGCGGGCGGCGAGGTGGAGAGCGACTCCGCCGGGCCCGCGCTGCGCGGCTACGTGGGCGCCTCGCTCCTCCCCCGCCCCGGGTGGAGCGTGGAGGCGCAGGCGATGCCGGGCTCCTTCATGCGCCTGCAGGTGGAGGACTTCAGCGCCGGCTCCGTCTCCGGGAGCGCGGGCGCGGGCATGGTGTGGCCGCAGGAGCGCGGCGGCGTCATCGGCGGCGGCGGCTTCTCCGCGCTTCCGGACACCTCGCCGCGGTGGCACGCGGAGGGGCAGGTGCGCATCGCGCGCTACAGCGCATCGGGGAGCGGCATCGGCGTGGCGCTGGGCGGGCGCGCCGAGCGCTCCACGGGGGGCGGCCCGGGCTCGCTGCGCGCCTCCGCCTCGCTCTCGGTGCGCCGGGCGCTGCTGGAGGCGAGCTACGAGTCCATCGCCCTCCCCGGCGACTCGCTCCCCGCGCGCACCCTGCTGCTGGGGCGCGCAACCTTCAGCACCGGCGCGCGCCTCCAGCGCTTCGGCTCGCCGCTCCTCACCGGCGCCGCGGGGAGCGGCGACGAGGGGCTGGAGCACTGGGAGGCGGGCGCCATCCTCTCCCCCGGCGGCAACTCGCTCAGCGTGACGGCGCGCTGGGCCCGCGGCGCGCCCGGCATCTCGCTGGTCCTGGGCAGCAGCGTGCGCACGGGCGCGGGCCGGGCACGCGCACGCGTGGGCACGCGCGGCGGCCAGGCCGAAGGGGGCGTGTCGCTGGATGGAGCGCTGGCGTTCGGCTCGGGCGACGGGGTGTCGCTGGTGCCGTTCGGGGGGGTGGGACAGGCGGGGATCGCCGGCCGCGTCTTCCACGACCTGGACGGCGACGGACGGTTCGGCGTGGGTGACGAGGCCGTCCCCGGCGCGTTCGTGGGGATCGGCACGCTGCGGGTGAAGACGGACGCGGAGGGGCGCTACGGCACCTGGACCGTGCTCCCGTACGAGGTGCTCTCGGTGGGGCTGGATACCACCACCCTCGCGGACCCGTCGTGGGTCCCGCCGCGCGCGCGCCTGCTGCGCCCCGCCCCGCACCTCTACACCCGCGTCGATTTCCCCCTGGCGCGCACCCGCGAGCTCACCGGGCGGCTGGTGGCGGGCGCCGGCGTGCGCACCGTGGCCGGGGTGACGCTGGAGATCGTCCCCGTGGGCGCCGCGGACGGACAGCAGCCGGAGCGCACGCTCACCTTCAGCGACGGCGAGTTCTACCTGGGCCGCCTCCTCCCGGGCACCTACGAGATCCGCGTGAGCGATTCGTCGCTGCGCGCCCTCAACGCGCGCGTGCGGGAAGGCGTGGTGCGTATCGTCGTCCCCGCGGGAGCCGAGCTGGGCCCCGTGGAGGCCCCCCCGCTGCACATCGTCCGCGCCGGCCCGTAGCCGCGCCGTTACGGTCCTATCGGATCGCCCACCCGGATCTCCCCGCCCTCCAGGATCTCGGCGCGCAGGCCGCCGCGCCCGGCCAGGTCGCGCATCGCGCCGCGGTAGGTGAAGCGCTCCAGGCGCGTGCACGGATCGCAGCGCTCCACCCCGCGCAGCAGCGTGTTCCCAATCCGGAACACACTCCCCACGAGGTCGTTCAGCGCCACGCCGCGCGTCACCACGTTGCGCCGCGTGTCCGCCGCGGAGAAGTCGCGTCCCGTGTCGCGGACGCGCTCCACCGCCTCCGCCTCCACCAGCGTGAGCTGGCAGGTGGCGGCGTAGCGCGTGGGCGGCTTCCCCAGGTAGCGGTCACCCAGCAGCCCCTCGCCCGCGACCGCGGTCACCGCCTCCACCGGGGTGCGCGGACCGCCCCGCTCCCGCGCCACGTAGATCGCTTCCACCGTTCCCATCATCGTTCCTGTGAAGTCTTCTCTGTGCCTCTGTGCCTCTGTGTGAGCCCCGCGCGCTATGCGGATCGCTCCCCACCGTCCAACCCGAGCTCCCCCGCGACGCCGCGCATCGCTTCGATCACGAACGCCACGTGCTCCGGCAGCTCCACGCCCAGGAGCTCCGCGGCGTGGCGCACGTCGTCGCGGTCCACGCCCGCGGCGAAGCCCTTGTCCTTCATCTTCTTGAGCACCGACTTCGCCTCCAGGTCCATCACGGACTTGGAGGGGCGCACCAGCGCGGCGGCCGTCACCAGGCCGGTGATCTCGTCGCAGGCGTACAGGGTGCGGTCCAGGAGGGTCTCCGGCTGCACGCCGGTGCGCGGCGCGTAGTGCGCCAGTACCGCGTGCACCATCTCGTCCGGGTAGCCGCGCTCGCGCAGCAGGGCGGTGCCGGGGACGGGGTGCTCGTCCGGGTAGCGCTCGTAGTCGAAGTCGTGGAGGAGCCCGGTGAGGCCGAAGAGCTCCTCGTCTTCGCCGAAGCGGCGGGCGTAGGCGCGGCAGGCCGCCTCCACCGAGTACATGTGGCGGCGGAGGCTTTCGCTCTGCACGTACTCGTGCATCAGCGCGAGGGCTTCATCGCGGGACGGCAGCGGCATCGGTATACGCGTTTCGGGTGATTGGCATGGAAAAGGTCTCAGCGCTTCGCGAGCTGGAAGGTGATGTCCATGGTCGCGCCGCCGCCGAGGGTGATCCAGCGCGTCTGCAGGCCGTATTGCGGGTGCTCGATCTGCACGCGGTAGGTGCCGTGCGCCACGCGGCGCGCGGTGAACGCCCCGCGGCGGTCGGTGGTGCGCACATCCTCTCCCTCGCCCAGGCGCACGCGCGCGCCGGCGATCGCGGCGCCGCTCTCCGCGTCCACCACGCGCCCCTCCAGCGTCATGGAGGCGGCGGCACCGGTGGCCTCGATGTACACGCCGCTGGCGCGGGCGGAGGCGGACACCACGAAGGTGGTCAGGTCGCGCATCACCGGCTCCGCGCCGGGAAGGGTGAGCGTCGTCGTCTCGCCGCTGCGGCCCAGGAACGAGGCGCGCGCGGAGATCCGCACTCCCGGCGGGGCACCGCAGAAGCGGTACTGGCCCTCGGCGTCGGACTCCACCTCGCCGCGCACGGTGCCGGCCGGGCCGCTCCACCACACCGCGACCTGCGCCCCGGCCAGCGCCGCGCCGTTGGCGCGGTTCCTCACCGTGCCCGCCAGCACGCCCGTGCCCGCGCGCAGCGAGTCGCCCGCGCACCCCGCCGCGATCGCCGTGGCGAGCGAGGGGGAGACGAGGCGCACCGTGGCCGCCTCGCCTAACTGCACGGTGACGTCGGTGGCGGGCGGGATGTAGCGCATCGAGTCGGTGCGCGGGTGGGTGAAGGTGACGGCGTAGCGCCCCTCGTCCAGCTCCGGGATGCGGAAGCGGCCCTGCTCGTCGCTCACGGCGTTGCGGGTGGTGCCCACCAGCGTCACGCGCGCCCCGGCCAGCGGCGTCTCGGTGACGGCGTCCACCACCGTCCCTTCCAGCGCGCCCGTCTGCGCCGCGAAAAGCCGCTCGCCGCCCGGGCTGGTCACCTCGCCCACGTACCCGCCCGTCTCGTGAAGCGCATCCAGCACCACGTTGGTGCCGGTGCCGCCGGTGGGCATCCTCCAAGTCCGGCCCACCAGCACGGGCATGCGCAGCCGCCAGCGCCTCACGATCCACGCGCCGCCGGCCAGCCGCACGAACTCCACGCGCCCGCCCACGCCCTGCTGGTCCTCGTTCTGGGGGAGTCCGGTGTAGCGGAAGTCCAGGTGGCGAAGCTCGGCGCTGGCCGGGTCCAGCCACAGCACGCCGCGCACGTCCACCGCGGCCCCGCGCCTGCGCACGGGCTGAAAGGTGAGCCCCACCAGCCCGCTCGTGGGTCCCTCGCCGGCCGCCACGCCGAAGCAGTGGCTGTCCTGGAACTCGTCGGAGAGGAGGAGCTTGGCGTCCGGGGCGAAGAAGTAGATCCCGTCGCCGCGCTCCTCGCGGTAGCCGGTGCGCGCGAGCTCGGCCGCGTCGCGGCTCACCCACACGCCGCGCCCCACCGCCGTGCGCCGCTGCGCCGTCTCGGCGCGCACCCGCTCGCTGGTGGGGTCCACGTCGCGCTCGTACTCGGTGTAGCCGAAGCGGAGCGCCCCCGCCGTCCAGGTGGTGGCCTCCAGCGCCTTGCGCGCCTCTTCCCACAGCCGCGCCGCCGCGCCCCCCGCCTCCGGCCGCACGTCGCAGCGCGAGCGGCCGCGCGCCACCAGCCCCTCCAGCGCCACCCCGGGGCTGGCCGCCACCAGCCGCAGCTCGTGCGTCTCGCCCGCCGCCAGCGTGAGCGACGCGGAGCTCGTGGTGGCGAACCCGATCCGCTCCGCGCGCACCCGAAACGTCCCCGCGCCGGAGCCCTGCAGGGTGAAGCGGCCCTGCGCCCCCGTGAGCGCCCGCGCCACCACCGCGCCCCCGCCGCCGCGCAGGCTCACGAACGCCCCGGATATGGGGCGCCCTCCCGGGTCCACGAGCACCCCCTGCACGCGCTGCGCGGCCGCCGGCGCGGCGAGGAGGGCGGCTACGGCGGCGAGCAAGAGAGCGGATCGGTTGCGCATGAGGTGGTTCCGGGGATCGGGTGCGCGCGTCGGGAACGAACGGGAACGAAGGACCGCGCTCGAATCTGACGCCGTCAGCGATCGATCCCGAACGAGAACGTCTGCCGCACCCAGCACGGCACCGGCTGCCCGCCCTGGCGCGCGGGGGTGAACTCCAGCTCGTACGCCAGCGCGGCGAGGTACTGGTTGATGTCCAGCTCGCCCGCCCAGTCGCGGACGCTGACGATGGACACCCGGCCCTGCCGGTTGACGTGCATGTCCACCACCGCGGTGTGCCACCCGCGCGCCAGCCCCGGATGCGCCTGCAGGAGGCGCTCCATGTACCCCTTCACCCGCTCGCCGTTGCGCAACTGCGGCCCCGCGACCGGGGTGGCCCGGGCCATCGGGGCGGGCCGCTCCACCCGCTCCAGGCGGATGGTGAGGTCGATGGGCGTTTCCACGCCGCGGCGGTTGATGTAGGCGGCCGCCGCGGGCATCACGGTCCCCCGCAGCGCCTCCGGCACGTTGCCGCCGAGGATGTTGAGCTCGGCGCCTCCGCCGCCCGCCTCCACCGCCACGACGAAGAGTCCCCGCGGGGTCTGGACACCGCGCGCCACCAAGGTGTCCACCACCGCGTTGGCCAGCGCTTCCAGGTCGGCGAGCGAATCGGTGGCGGCGGTGTCCGCCACCGCCGGCGGGGCGGCCGCGGGTGCGGCGGAGAGCCCGGGTGCGGTGGCGAGGAGGCCGGCGAGAAGGGCGATCATGGCTGCGAACGGTGTGGTGTAAGCGCGGAGGGCGGGGCGCGCCCCGCCCTCCGCGGGTCAGAAGTCCGCGCTCCCCGGCGTGCGCGGATAGGGGATGACGTCGCGGATGTTGGCGATGCCGGTGGCGTACTGGATCAGGCGCTCGAAGCCGAGCCCGAAGCCCGCGTGCGGCACCGTCCCGTAGCGGCGCAGGTCGCGGTACCACCAGTACGACTCCTTCTCCAGCCCCAGCTCCTCCATGCGCCGGTCCAGCACGTCCAGCCGCTCCTCGCGCTGCGACCCGCCGATGATCTCGCCGATGCCGGGCGCCAGCACGTCCATGGCGGCCACGGTGCGGCCGTCCTCGTTCTCGCGCATGTAGAACGACTTGATCTCCTTCGGGTAGTTCATCACCACCACCGGGCGCTTCACCAGCACCTCGGTGAGGTAGCGCTCGTGCTCGCTCTGCAGGTCCACGCCCCAGCGCACGGGGAACTCGAACTTCTTTTTCGAGTCTTCCAGGCGGCGCACGGCCTCGGTGTAGTCCATCCGCTCGAAGGAGCTGTCCACGAAGTGCTCCAGGCGGCTCACCGCCTCCTTGTCCACCCGCTCCACGAAGAACGCCATGTCGTCCTGGCGCTCGTTGAGCAGGTCGGTGAAGAGCGACTTGAGGAACGCCTCGGCCAGGTCCGCGTCCGCGCTCAGGTCCGCGAAGGCGATCTCCGGCTCGATCATCCAGAACTCGGCGAGGTGCCGGCTCGTGTTGGAGTTCTCGGCGCGGAAGGTGGGGCCAAAGGTGTACACCTTGGAGAGCGCCTCGCAGTACGCCTCCACGTTGAGCTGGCCGGAGACGGTGAGCGCCGCCGAGCGTCCAAAGAAGTCCTGCGAGAAGTCCACGCGCCCGTCCGGGGTGCGCGGCGGGTTGGACAGGTCCAGCGTGGAGACGCGGAACATCTCCCCCGCCCCCTCGGCGTCGCTGGTGGTGATAATGGGCGTGTGCACCCAGAAGAAGCCGTTGCGGTCGAAGAAGCGGTGCACCGCCATCGACAGCGTGTGCCGCACCCGGGCCACCGCCCCAAAGGTGTTGGTGCGCGGGCGGAGGTGCGCCACCGTGCGCAGGAACTCCATCGAGTGCGCCTTGGGCTGGATGGGGTACCGGTCAGGGTCTTCCACCCACCCGGCCACCTCCACCGCCGTGGCGCGGATCTCCACCGCCTGCGCACGCCCCGGCGTGGCCACCAGCTCGCCCCACACCCTCACCGAGCACCCGGCCGTGAGGCGCGTGACCTCGCTCGCATAGTTCGGCAGGTCCCCGCCCGCCACCGCCTGGATCGGCGCGAAGCACGACCCGTCGTGAACGTTCAGGAACGAGATCCCGGCTTTGGAATCGCGCCGGGTGCGGATCCACCCCTGCACGAGAACGGCGGTGCCGGGCTCCACCTTGCCCGCGAAAAGGTCGGCGATCGAGGTGCTTTGCATCGGTCTCAGGGTCTGGTCGGACACAGGATGATCAGGGTGCCGCTGGCAACTTACTCACTGCGGCGCGATCTTGCACGCGGCGATCCCCCGAACGGCAGCCGGTGCACCCGGAGCGCACGCCTGGATGAACGAAACCGAACTTGCCCGCGCGCTCGCGCAGGCGTGGCGCTCCGACCGCGAGCACGTGGAGCGCGTTGTTCTCGCCGCCGCCGTGATTTCGACCGCGCTCGAGCGCGCCGGGATGCGCGCGACCCTCGTAGGCGGCGCGGCGATCGAGTTCTACGCTCCGGGCGCGTACGCGACCACCGATCTCGACTTCGTGGTCGAGGGCCGCACCCGCGACGCAATCGACGAGACCCTCAAGTCGCTGGGGATGCAGCGGCAAGGGCGCCACTGGGTGCTGGCTGACCTGTTCGTCGAGGTCCCCGGCAGCTACCAGAGTGAGCCGGCGGAATCGTTCGCGATTGGGCCATTCACACTGCGTGTGGTCAAGAAAGAGTACGTGCTGGGGGATCGAATTATCGGCTACCGCTGGTGGAAGTACGCGGGATACGGCCTACAGGCAGTTGATATGATCGATGCGTTTGCGGGCGAAATCGACGAAGCGGCTCTGCGCGCCCATCTCCGCAGAGAGGGAGCAGAAAATACGTACGATCTGCTGCTGCAGTTGTCGGCGTCTGGAACTCCTCCGACGGTAGCGGAGCTTGATGCGCTCTGGCACCTCCACTACAGTTGATCACATGAACATCGACGACATCGATCTGTCCGAATTCCGGGCCATGTGGGCGCGCCGGCGCCAAGCTGCGGCCGCGATCCGCGCCCGCTCAGACCCCACGGGTATGACCCGCCCGCCGCGCGACCCCGATGAGCGCGCGTTCCTCGCCGAGCGAGGTCTCCTGGGCCCGTTCGTCGAAGAGGATCAGCCGGGGTGGCGCGAGTGGATGGAGCGGAGGCACACGCAGACCGAGTAAGAGGGCTCACACAGAGGCACAGAGGCACAGAGATGAAGTCGTCTCCGTGCCTCTGTGCCTCTGTGTGAGGATCATCCCCTGTACACGGCGGGGGCCGTGGGGCAAAGCTCGGCCAGGGCGCAGCGCTCGCAGTAGGGGCGGCGGGCGGTGCACACGGCGCGGCCGTGGTCGATGGTGCGGTGGGTGAAGTGGACGCGCTCCTCGGGTGGGACCAGGGGGATGAGGTCGCGCTCGATCTTCTCGGGGTCTTCCTCGCGGGTGAGGCCCCAGCGCTGGGTGATGCGGCGGACGTGCGTATCCACCACCACGCCCTCCGCGATGCCGAAGCCCACGCCCAGCACCACGTTGGCGGTCTTGCGGCCGACGCCGGGGAGCTTCGTCAGGGCGTCCAGCTCCACCGGCACTTCGCCGCCGTGGCGCTCCACCAGCGCGCGGCCCAGCCCGATGACAGACTTCGACTTGTTGCGAAAGAAGTTGACCGACGCCAGGAAGCGCTCCATCTCCTCCTGCGACGCGCCGGCGTAGTCTTCGGCGGTGCGGAAGCGGGCGAAGAGGGCCGGGGTGGCGCGGTTGACCGCCGCGTCCGTGCACTGCGCGGAGAGGACGGTGGCCACAACGAGCTGCAGAGGATTCTGGTAGTCGAGCGAGCACTTGCTGTCGGGGTACATCCCCTTCAGGCGCTCGATGATGGCGAGGGTGCGCTCACGGCGAGCGCGCTTGCTTTCTCTGGGCAAAGTAGTCTTCGACCTCTTCGAGTTGCCACGTGTTCAGTACGCCGCGCGCGCCCACCCACGCCTTGCGCGCGACGTTCACCCCCCACCGCACGTTGTCCAGCCCGCCCACCGAGTGCGCGTCCGGGTTGATGGGGATCAGGACGCCGCGCTCGGCCGCGTAGCGCGCGTGCCGCCAGTCCAGGTCCAGACGCGCAGGGTCCGCGTTGATCTCCACCGCCACGCCGTGCTCCGCCGCCGCGTCGATCACCGCGCGCACGTCCACCGGATACCCGCTCCGGCCCAGCAGGAGCCGCCCGGTCGCGTGACCCAGGATGGTGAGATGCGGGTTCTGGATGGCGCGGATCAGCCGGTCCGTCTGCTCTCGCTCGCCGCGCTGGAAGGCGGAATGGACGGAGCCGACCACGTAGTCGAAGCTCGCCAGCGTCGCGTCCGGAAAGTCCAGCGCTCCATCCGCCAGGATGTCCGCCTCCGTACCCTTGAAGAGGCGGAAGCGGCCCTCCCCCGCCCCGCCGTGCTCCCGGTTCCATTCATCGATCTCCCGAACCTGCTTCGCGACGGCGCGCGGCGTGAGGCCGCCCGCGTACGAGGCGGCCTGGCTGTGGTCCGCGATCCCCAGGTAGCGCCAGCCGCGGGCGCGCGCGCCCTCCGCCATCTCGGCGAGCGTGGCCTTGCCGTCGGAGTAGGTGGTGTGGCAGTGGAAGGTGCCGCGCAGGTCGTCCAGCTCCACCAGCCGGGGAAGCGTCCCCGCCGCGGCGGCCTCCACCTCGCCCCACCCCTCGCGCAGCTCCGGCGGCACCCACGCCAGGCCGAGCGCTTCGTACAGCGCCGCTTCGGTGGGCGCCGCGAACTCCTCCAGCTCTCCCGCGAAGCCGCGCTCGGCGGCGCGCGCCGCGAGGGCCTGCACGTGCGCCTCGCTCCCCGTCCACACCGCGAGGGCGGCGCCGAAGCGCCCGGGGGCGACGCACGCCAGCCGCGCCGCGAAGCCATCGCTGAAGCGCACCTCCGCGCGTCCATCCCGCTCCCCCGCCGTGTGCTCGCCCAGCGTGCGAAAGGCGGCGAGCACCTCCTCCGGGCGGTCGGTGGCGGCCACCAGGTCGATGGACGAGACGATCTCCATCCGCCTGCGCAGCTCGCCCGCGATCTCGGCGGACGAGACGCCGGGGAGGGTGCGCACGTGCTCCACGAGCCGCTCGGCCGCCTCCAGCGCCCGGTCGATGCGCCGCCTGCCGCGCGTCTCGCGCACGAAGGCGGCGCCCTCCAGGATCTTGGCCTCCGTCCTGGCGCCGAAGCCGGCCAGGGTGGCGATGCGCCCGGCCGCGGCGGCTTCTTCCAGCGCCTCGAGCGAGTCGATCCCCAGCTCGGCGTAGAGCGCGCGCAGCCGCTTGGTGCCCAGGCCCTTGATGCGCATCAGGTCGTACAGCCCCACCGGCGTCTCGGCCAGCAGCCGCTGGTGGAGCCCCGAGCGCCCCGTGCGCACCATCTCCTCGATCATCCCCGCGATCCCCTCGCCGATGCCGGGGATGGAGGTGAGCGCGCCGGCGCGGGCCAGCCCCTCGATGTCCGCGCCGGAGCCTTCCAGCCGCCGCGCGGCTCCGGCGTACGCCCGCGCGCGGAAGGGATCGCCGCCCACGACCTCGGTGAGCATGGCGATCTCCGCCAGGATGGCGGCGGCCTCGGCGGCGGTCATCCCGCGCCGGCCAGCCGCACGCGCTGGAAGGGGAGGCGCGAGAGGGGGATGCTCCCCTGCCGCTCTTCCGTACGCCGCTCGGGCGCCGTCTCGGTGGGGATCTCGCCCGCCTGCGTGTCGATGTACCAGAGGGCGCGCGCCAGCAGCTTGAGCGCCTCGGTGTTGGTGAGGATCGAGTACAGCCCCGCGATCTCACCCCCGGGAAGGATGTTCTCGAAGTCCCTCCCTCCTTCGCGCCCCGGCGCCTCCGCCCAGTCGGCCGGAATCCCCGGCCCCACCTCGGTATCGAACGGGATCACGCTGAACCCGGCCCGTTCGCGCCGCACACCCAGCACCATCAGCACCTGCAGGTCGCTGAACCCGGGCCCGAGCGGATCGATCCCGGCGGACTGCACCGCAAAGAACCCGTCCACCGGCTCCGGCGGCGCATCCACCGAGATGGTGGCCCAGAAGAGCCGCGGCGGAAGCTGCACGTACACGCACGGATACGGAAGCTTCAGCTCCCATCCCGCCAGCCTGGGCGCGGCCTCCACCAGGAAGCGCGCCGTGGCGGCTTCCAGCGTGTACAGCCGCCGCCCGAAGCGCCAGAAGTTGAAGCCGTGGTACAGGAGGAGGCGGTACTCCTCCAGGTGCTCCGCCGTGGCGTCCGGCGCCACCACCTGCCGCAGCGCATCCGCGGCCACGGAGAGAAAGCCGAAGCGGTCGCGCCGCGCGGGGTCCTCCGCCTGCGCGTCGGCCTCGGCCTGGATGTCTGGGAAGACCTTTTCCTCGAACCCCGCCTCCCCGAACACCAGCTCGTACGGCGTCACGAGGGGACCCGCCCGGTTGTCGATATCGCTCATGCTGCGACGCTGCGAAAGACCTTCACGCCCCTCCTCCGTGTCTCTGTGCCTCTGTGTGAGCCCGCCGTTGAAGCACCTGCAAGCCAAGCGCCGCCGTCGCGGAATGGAGCTTGCCCCGACACGGGCGGACCCTCACCGCCGAGCCGATGACCGTACCCCGGAAGTGCCCCCTCGCCGTCACCCTCGCGCAGCGCATGCGCCAGGAGCGCGAGAAGCTCGTGGAGCGCTGGCTCGGCCGCATCGCGCAGCGCGTTGCCCTCCCGCCCAACGAGATCTTCCCCACCGACGAGCTGCTGGACCACGTGCCGCTGCTCATCGACGGGATCGCCCGCTACCTGGAGAACCCGGCGGACGAGATCACCGCCGACACGCCCGTGGTGGGCAAGGCGGTGGAGCTGGGCGAGCTTCGCCACGCGCAGGGCTTCGACGCGCACCAGATCCTGCGCGAGTACGAGATCCTGGGCGGCGTGCTCTTCGACTTCCTGGTGCACATCGCGGACGACGTGGAGGAGCCGTGCACGCGCGGCGAGCTGCTGGTGTGCGGGCACCGGATCTTCCGCTCCATCGCCGTCATCCAGCAGTACACCACCGCCCACTTCCTGCGCCTGGCGGACGAGCGCACCCGCGAGCGCGAGGAGCGCCTGCGCGGCTTCAACCGCGCCGTGACGCACGAGCTCAAGAACCGCATCGGCGCCGCGGGCGGCGCGCTGGACATGCTGGCCGAGGACTGGGTGGGCGGCGACACGGCCAAGCGCGCCAAGTTCGTGGGCATCGCCTCGCGCAACGTGGCCGCGATGAAAGATACCCTGCAGACCCTGCTGGAGCTCTCGCGCATCGACGACGACGGAGGCCACACGCGCAACGTGCTCCTCCCCGACGTCGCCGCCGAGGTGCGCCGCCAACTGCGCGAGTTCGCCGACGCGCGCGGCGTGGAGGTGGAGCTCGCCGAAGATCTGCCCTCGGCCGAGGTGGCCGCCGCGCCGCTGGAGCTGGCGCTCTCCAACTACATCTCCAACGCCGTCAAGTACCGCGACCCGTCCCAGCCGCGCCGCTGGGTGCGCATCGAGGGCGAGCTGCGCAGCACCGGCGCCGAGTGCGAGATCGTGGTGCGGGTGCGCGACAACGGCCTGGGCGTCCCCGAAGACGGCCGCGACAAGCTCTTCCAGCGCTTCTTCCGCGCCCACGAGGGCACCGTCACCGGCGAGGAGGGCACCGGCCTGGGCCTTTCCCTCGTCCGCGAAGCCATCGAGGCATCCGGCGGCCGCGTCTGGTGCGAGTTCCCCGAGCAGGGCTCCGTCTTCGCCCTCAGCGTCCCCTGCACGGTCGCGTAGCTCACACTTCGGTCTCCAGCACCTCCGGCGCCGCGCCGCTCAGCATCCCGCGCAGCGACTCCCACGCGCCGCGGCGGCGCACCAGCACCAGCGCCACGTCCCGCTCCTCGTCGCACAGCTCCATCAGGTAGACGAAGTGCACGTCCCCCAGCGGCTCCGGCCGGGGGACGGCGACCTCGCGCCCCTCCACCTCCACGCGCAGCTCGGCCATCGCCGCGAACTCGCGCGCATCCAGCTCGCGCTCGATGAACAGGTCGCCGTCCACCTCCCAGCGCCCCGGGCCCACCGGCTCGCCCGCGCGGAAGAAGAGCGGATCGAACGGCTCGCCCTCGCGCCGCTTGAAGTTCTCGTCCTCCGCGTAGTCCATCTCCTCCAGGTCGTCCTCCCCCGCCGCGGACTCCCGGTGGTGGCGCACCTCGTGGGTCACCGTCTCCCACAGCTCCCCCTCCCAGTCGAACTCGTCGAAGAGCCGCGACAGGGCCAGGAACGACCCGTAGTACAGGTGCACGCCGGATCTATCCGCGGCGATCTCCCCCGTCGCGCACTCTCCCAGCGTGTACACGTCCGGCAGCGTGGGATGCGGCACCGTTTCGCGCGACACCTGCAGGTACGCCACGCCCTCGCGCAGCTCCGGCGGGATGTCGTCGAAGATCTCCCGCGCCCGCCGCTCGAACTCGTCGAAATTCATGGTTTTTATCACACACAGAGACACAGAGGCACAGAGAAGAAGTCGTCTCTGTGCCTCTGTGTCTCTGTGTGAGCCCCGTCGTTTATTTGATCTCGTCCATGCTGCGCACGATGTGCTTCACGAGCCCGTACTCCCTGGCCGCGTCCACATTAAGCCAGAAGTTGCGCCGCGTGTCGTTCTCGATGCGCTCGATGGACTGCCCGGTCTGCTCGGAGAAGATCCGGTTGATCCGCTCGCGCATGCGCACGATCTCCTGCGCCTCGATGGCGATGTCCGCCGCCGTGCCGCCCGCGCCGCCCGCCGGCTGGTGGAGGAGGAAGCGCGTGTTGGGGAGCGCGAAGCGGTCTTCCAGCGGCACCGCCACGAAGATCAGCGCGCCCGCGCTCGCCACCCACCCCGTGCCGATCATCCGCACCCGCGGCTTGATGAAGCGGATCACGTCGTGGATGGTGTCGCCGGACTCCACGTGGCCGCCCTGCGAGTTGATGAAGATGTTGATCGGCTCGTCCGAATCGGCGGACATCGCCAGGAGCTGCCCCATCACGTTGGCGACGAGCTGCTGGTTGATGGCGCCGCTGATGATGAGCGTGCGGTTCTTGAACAGCCGGTCGCGCACGCTCTCGGTGAGCGCCGCCGCGGACTTCTCGTTGGCTGTGGCGTCTTCTTCTTCGTGCTCGTGGTCCTGATCGTCACCCTCTTCCCGGCGCATGCTTCCTCCCGTCCCTGTGTGAGTTGGGTGCCCGTCCTGCTTTCCTCGTCGCACGTCCCGTTCCCGTCGCGGCGCGGCAGGGGATGAAGTGCGTGAGTGCGTAAGTGCGTGAGTGCGTTTTCGTCTTGAGCGCACTCACGCACTCACGCACTAACGCACTTTTCTACCGGACGCGCTCCTGGATGAACGCCGCGATCTCGTCCTGCGAGATCCGCGTCTGCTGCATGCTGTCGCGGTCGCGCACGGTCACGGTACCCTGCTCCATCGTCTCGCCGTCCACCGTGATGCAGAACGGCGTGCCCGCCTCGTCCTGGCGCCGGTAGCGCCGGCCGATGGCGCCCGCCTCGTCGTAGAAGCTGGGGATACCGCGGCGGCGCAGGTCCTCGTGGATCGCGGTGGCGCGGCCCGGCATGCCATCCTTTTTGACCAGCGGGAACACGCCCACCTTGAGCGGGGCCAGCGACGGCTTGATGGCGAGCACCACGCGCGTCTCCCCCTCCACCTCCTCCTCGCGGTACGCGTTGCTCAGCACCGCCAGCGTCGCGCGGTCCGCGCCCACCGAGGTCTCGATCACGTACGGCAGGTAGCGCTCGCCCGCCGCCGCGTCGATGTACTCCAGGCGCTTCCCCGAGAACTCCTGGTGGCGGCCCAGGTCGAAGTCGGTGCGGTTATGGATCCCCTCGATCTCCCCCCACCCCTCGTCGCCGATGGTGCCGCCGAAAAAGAACTCCACGTCGCCCGCCGCGCGCGCGTAGTGCGCGAGCTTCTCGTGCGGGTGGTAGCGCAGCCGGTCCGGCGAGAGCCCCAGCACCTCCGTGTGCCAGTTGAAGCGCGCTTCACGCCAGCGCTCGAACCACTCGTCGTCGGTGCCCGGCTTCACGAAGAACTGCATCTCCATCTGCTCGAACTCGCGCGTCCGGAAGGTGAAGTTCCCGGGCGTGATCTCGTTGCGGAACGCCTTGCCGATCTGCGCGATCCCAAAGGGCACGCGCTGGCGTGCGCTGGTCTGCACGTTGAGGAAGTTCACAAAGATCCCCTGCGCCGTCTCCGGCCGCAGGTACACGGTGGACGCGTCCTCCTCCACCGGGCCCATGAACGTCTTGAACATGAGGTTGAACTGGCGCGGCTCGCTCCACTTGCCGCGCGTTCCGCAGGCGGGGCACTGCACCTGCGCCATCTCGGTGCTGCCGGCCTCGGACTGCAGCGTGTCTTCGCGGTAACGGCGGTGGCAGTTGCCGCACTCCACCAGCGGGTCCGTGAAGTTGGCCACGTGGCCGGAAGCCTCCCACACGCGCGGGTGCATCAGGATGGCCGCGTCCAGCCCCTCGATGTCGTCGCGCTCGTGCACCATGGCGCGCCACCAGGCGTCCTTGACGTTGCGCTTGAGCTCCACCCCCAGCGGGCCGTAGTCCCACACCGACCCCGTGCCGCCGTAGATCTCGGACGACTGGAAGACGTAGCCGCGGCGCTTGGAGAGGGAGACCAGCTTGTCCAACAGTTCGGTGTCCGCCATTTCCTGGTTCCGTCAGATCAGATGGTAGGCTGTTCAAGCGGGGATATTATCCCGTGGCCGGGGCGGAGGCAAATCAAGGAGGCACAGAGATGTGTCATCTCTGTGCCCCTGTGTCTCCGTGTGATACCAGATCCGGTGGAATCGGTGCGCTGCCGCGGCGAGGGGACGAATCCCCCCGCTGGAGCGACGGGAAGCCCGCAGAAGCGGGCTCGGTAGCCGGACCCATGCGAGCCTGCTTCAGCAGGCTTCCCGTGGTTCCAGCCGGGGGTTTCAACCCCCGGCGATGCCGCCCCGGCGATGCCGCCCCGGCGATCCGCGCCCCGGCGATCCACGCCCCGGCGATGCCGCCCCGACGATGCCCCCCCGGCGATCCAAGCCCCAGCGATGCCCCCGGCGATGCCGCGACACCACCGATCCATTCCGATTCTGTGTAAGCCAGGCTGTTCCTCAGTCGCGCCACTCCACGCGGCGGGTGGCGCGCGGGTGCACGTCCAGCCGGCGCGCCATCTTGCGAAAGGCGGCCCCGTGGTCCACCGGCAGCCCCTCCGCGTGCTGCCACAGGTGGATCATCTCGTGCCGCATCGTGTGCTCCGCCTCCCCCGCCGCGCCCTCGGTGCACAGCCGGCGCGAGATGACGATCTCCAGCGGCTTGGGAGAGAAGTGCCCGTTGCGCCGCTGCATCCGCCCGCTCAGGTGGATGGGCACGCGCGGCAGAGAGCCGGCGAAGCGCTCCTGGTTCACCCGGTCGAACTCCGCCTGCAGCCGCGCGATCTGCGCGCGGTCCCCCGCCGCGGTCCTGCGCGGGCGCGGGCGGGGGGCCGCGTCGGGCGCGGGCGGGATCTGGGCGATGAAGCGCCTCACCGCGTCCCGCGCCTTCTCCCGCCGCCGCGCGTTCCTGGCCGAGAACAGCTCGGCCACCGCGGCGAGCACCTCGCGCGGGGCCGCGGCGAACGCCTCGTTCAGCCGCAGGTCGCGCCCGCGGTTGGCCACCGAGGCCATGATCCGCCGGTTGCTCGTGAACACCACGCGCTCCCACGGCCCGCCGGCCCGCCGCACCACGTCCAGGATCTCGTCCGCACTGCGCTCGGGGGGCCGGCGCGGCTCGGCGGCCCGCTTCGGCTCGGGCCGCTCCGCGCCGAAGAGGTCCAGCAGCAGGTCGCCGATCTTCACGCCGGCGTCAGCGCGGGGGGCCGCTCGGCGTGGCGGTACTCCACCTGGAAGCCCATCTCGCGCGGCACCTGCAGGAGCCGGTCGAAGTCCAGGTCGATGGTGGCGCCCGCCTTCTGCGTCACCTCGTCCTCCAGCGGGAGGTCGAAGTCGTCCGCGCCGAACTCCAGGGCGCGGAAGGCGTCCTCGTTCAGCGTGAGCACGGAGGTACGCACGTGCTTGATGTTGTCCAGGAAGATGCGCGACAGCGCCATGTGCCTCCAGTACTCGCGCGGGCTCACCTCGTTGCCGCCCAGCGCGGTGCCCTACGGCTTGTAGCTCCAGGGGAGGAACGAAAAGATCCCCTGCAGCCCGTCGGCCAGGCAGCCGTCCTGCAGGTCGCGCGTGCGCTGCAGGTGCTCCAGCCGCTCGTCCAGCGTCTCGTCGAAGCCGATCACCATGGTGGCCGTGGTGCGCAGCCCGGCGTCGACCACGGCGCGCTGGGCGCGGAGGTACTCCTCCACCGTGTACTTGAACTTCGCGTGGCGCTTGCGGAAGTCCTCGGTCAGGATCTCGGACCCGCCGCCCGTAACCCAGTGCACCCCCGCCTCGCGCAGCCGCGCCGCCGTGTCCGCGTACGAGAGCCCCGCGCGGTCCGCCAGGAACATGAACTCGGCGATGGTGAGCGCGTAGAACTCCACCGCGTCCCCGTACCGCTCGCGCACCGCGGCGAACAGGTCGCAGTAGTAGTGGAGGGGAAGCCTGGGATTGAAGCCGCCGTTGAACCCCACCAGGTCGCCCCCCGCCACCAGCAGCTCGTCGATCTTGGCGAAGACGTCTTCGCGCGTGAGCACGTAGCCGCCGGCCTGGTTGGGAAGCACGTAGAAGGCGCAGTAGTCGCACTGCGCCACGCACACGTTGGTGTAGTTGATGATGCGCATCACCATGTAGGTGGCGCGGTCGGGCGCATGGTAGCGCGCCCGCACCATCCCCGCGATACGCTTCAGCTCGTCGTCCGTCGCGTGCAGCCACAGGGTGCGCGCGTCCTCCGCCGAGATGCGCCCCCCGCCCTCCACCACTGCCGCGATTTCGTTGATCGGCACCCTTTCTCTCCTTTCTGGAGTGATACCCCGAAAGATGCGGCGGGTGCGTCAGCCGGTCAATCTCACACAGAGACACAGAGGCACAGAGACGAAGTCATCTCTGTGCCTCTGTGCCTCTGTGTGAGCCCGCTTTTCAGAGCCCGGGAATCGCCACGAACTCCAGCTTGAAGTACGGGAACACCGAGGGCGCATCCACCCGGTTGTCCGTCTTGGCGCCCACCACGCCCTGCAGGCGGAAGGCGGGCGAGAGCGCCACCTCCACCACCGGGCCGGCCTGGAAGGCGCGGTAGGTGTCGTCGTCCGCCGTGCCCTGCGCCACCAGCTCGGCGCCCAGGCTCACCCCGCCCCGCTCACCCAGGCCGGTCACCTGCTGGAGCCCGCGCAGGCGGCCCCAGAAGTACGACGCGCCCCAGTTGTAGCTCGCGATGGCGTCGCCGCTGCGCCCGCCCTCCGAGCCCCAGTAGTTCGCCTGCAGCGCCGTCACCAGCCCTTCTTCGGCGCCGCTGGGAGCACCGATGGGCGTCACGTCCTTCCCGTCGATGAACAGGTAGCCCACGTTGGCCTGCACCGAGTGCGTGGGGAAGGCGTAGCGAAGCTCCACCTGCGGCTGCACGCCGTTCACCGACTCGGTGGTGTTGCCGTTCACCGGAAAGGTGAGGTTGTACCCGAGCACTCCCACACCCACGCCGGGCCCCAGCCCCGTGGTGTGCAGCGAAGCGCCCAGGAGGAACAGCGCCAGGTCTTCCGTGTCGAGCTCGGCCCCGCCGTACACCACCGCCTGCAGTTGGGCCGTCGCGGGCGCGGCGGCGGCCGCCAGCGCCGCCGGGACAAACAGGAGCGAAACCGCCCGCTTAAGCACGTACGGAATGGCCATCTTCCTCTCCGGAACAGGTTTCTGGCGCGGGGGCTCCGCCCCACTCCGCCGCACGCCGATAGCAAATCGCACACCAATCGGGGTCTCGGTCGCATGCGAAAAAACGGCGCGTCCCACGCCCCGGATCTTCGTTCCCGGCACGGCGAACCGCACCAGCGAGCCCGGCTCCACGGGCTCGTCCATCACCAGCCGCGCGCCGCTCGCGCTGATCTCGGCCAGGTACGCCATGTGCCGCCCCGCCTCTTCCGGCGCCCCCGGCGCGCGCCTCACCCACACCCGCGCGGGCAGGCGCACCTGCTCCCGCCGCTCGCGCCGCGAGTTGCGCGTCCACTCGCGGGTGCGCGTGAAGAGATCGCGCGAGCCGCTGTACTGCGCGCGCTCCAGCGGCACCGCGTGCTGGATGCAGTGGAGCTCGATGGCGTCCCGCACCCGCAGCGGCACCCCGTCGAACGCCACGCCCGTCCGGAACATGGCCGGGCCGCCGTCTCCCGCCGCCACGGAGTGGACCACCTTCCCGCGCACCCTCACCATCCCCGTGGTGAGCGGCAGGCGGATGTGCACCTCGGACCCCACCGGGAGCCGCTCCGCCATGCGGAAGGCGATCCCCATGGGGTTCAGGTCTTCGGTGAGCGCCATCGTGGCGCGCAGCTTTCCGCCCCCCGCCGCGCGCGTCCTCACCGCGATGGGGAACTGGTCGCGGAAGCGGTGGTCGCCCCGCTGCTGCCGCACGCGCAGGCTAAGCCCCACCACCGACGCGGCGAGGATGAAGTTGAGCGACGCCCAGAGCAGGTTCACCCGGAACGCGGCCGAGGTCCACCCCGGCACGCCGTAGTCCACCCACCCGTTGCGGTGCGCAACCGTTGCCCAGCCGATCGCCACCAGCGTCGTCACCATCAGCACCACCTGCGGCGCGTAGGTGCGGAAGGGGACGTGGCCCGGGCCCTTGGGCGTGACCGTGAACTTCAGCGGACGGGGCCAGAAGTACGACATCACGGCCCGCGTGTACGTCCAGAACTTCGCCATCTGGAAGCGCTCGGACATCCAGGTGTTCGCCGTGCCGCGCGCCACCAGCTCGCTCAGCACGAACGAGAGGATGAGGAACGGGAGGAAGCGCACCAGGAACTCGCGGTCGATCGCCCGGATGGGGAGCGCCCCCGTGAGGAAGAAGACGATGGGCGCGCAGTAGAACACCAGCTTCTGCACCCCGCCCACGTACGCCGTAAGAGAGCCGAAGTACGACACGCGCTGCGCCACGCTGAGCCCTGGGTGGGTGAGCGGGTTGAAGCGGCGGATCACCTGCATGGCGCCCTGCCCCCAGCGCAGGTGCTGGATGTGGAACGCCGTCGCCGACCCCGCCGCCATCCCGTACGCCAGGCTCTCGCCGTAGTACGCCGAGCGCCACCCGGCCGCGTGAAGCAGCAGCGAGGTCTCGATGTCTTCGGTGATGCTGTGCGTGCCGAACCCGCCGATGGACTCCAGCGCCTCGCGCCGGAACACGGCGCACGAGCCGCAGAAGAAGGCCCCGTTGATGGAGTCCTTCCCCGGCTGGATCACGGAGAAGAAGAGGCGCTGCTCCTCCCAGATCCGCTGGTACCACTCGCTCACGTCGTAGGTGAAGCCGTCCGTGTTGTAGAAGTCCTGCGGCGCCTGCACGAAGCCCAGCTTGGGGTCGTCAAAGAACCCCAGCAGACGCTCAAGGATGTGCGGAAGCGGCACGTGGTCCGCGTCCAACTGCAGCACGAAGTCGCCCTGCGTGTGCGCCAGGGCGTGGTTCATGTTGCCGGCCTTGGCGTGGTCGTTCCCCTCGCGCCGCAGGTAGCCGATCCCGAGCTGCGCGGCCATCGCCCGCACCTCGTCGCGCTTGCCGTCGTCCAGCAGGTAGGTGCGGTGCGGGTAGCGGATGGCGCGCGCCCCCACGGCCGTGCGCCGGATCACCTCCAGCGGCTCGTCGAAGCAGGTGATGAACACGTCCACGCTCAGCCCCGGCGGGGGCGCGATGGGCGTGCGGTGCTTGAGGCGCCACACCGAGTGCACCATGATGAACGCCGTGAGCAGCCCCCACGTCTCCGCCAGCGCAAGCGGGATGGAGAACCAGAGCGCCCCGGGGTTCAGCGTCGCCGTCCAGCGCCAACTGATGTAGTAGACGCCGTAGGCGAGCATCACCACGGCCACCGCGCGCACGATCCACTCCTGCCACCCGGGCAGGTCCGGCACCGAGTACCGCGTCGCCGCCCGCGCAGCGACCAGGGGGATCGCCGGCTCGGCCTCGGCCGCCGCCGCCGCGCGCGCCGCACGGATGCGCGCACGCCCACGACGCCCTCGCTCGGGCGTCGCGACGGCAGGAGGCTCCACCTCCGCAGGGTCCGCCACCTGGGCGGGCTCCGCTGCGGTTTCGCTTGCGGCGACGTTTTCGGAATCGGGCGCGGCTTCGGCCGCCAGGGCCGAACCAGCCTCGGCGTCGAGCGCGGCACCGGACGTGGGTTCGGCTTTCAGCGCTGCTACAGCCGGAACTGCGGGAGACCTGACGTCCCGTGCGGTTCCGGCGTCCGCGGCGCGCACGGACTCGGCCGCGGATTCCGCGTGAACATCAAACGCGGGATCAGCATCCTCCAACCGGGCCGCATCCGCGTCCAGCGCCGGTTCCACGATCGGCCTCACCTCGGCCGCAAGCGCCGGCACCGCGTCCTCGGCGGCGGGAACCTCGTCCACGGCTGCCGTAATCGGGGCCGCGACGGGCACAGGCACGATCTCGACCGGAGACGACGCGGCCACGGGGGCCATGTCCGCCTCGGCCGGGGCGATCACCGCCGCCAGCTCGCAGCGCGCTCCGAACGCCGCGCGGATCGCCTCGCCCTCCGCGGGATCGGCGAGGGCGAGGGCGTGGCCCACGGATTCGGCGAGCTCCGCCACGCCCGCGCCGTCGTGCGGCACGTACAGTAGCAGCAGCCCGCCGATGCGCTCCAGCTCCGCGCCCACCACCGCCCAGTGCGGGTGCGTGACGACCTCTTCCGGATCGAACGCCTCGCCCGCGGGGAGGAACGCGAAGCCCAGCCCCTCCACGGGCTGGGCCGCGCGGCGTACGGACGCGCCAAAGAGCACCACGTCCGCCGCGCCCTCGCCGTTGGCGAGGCCGAGCAGCTCGTGGAGCGATGGGGCCGGGTAGTCCAGGTCCGCCAGCACTACGGGGCGGCCGCCCTCCGCGGCCCCGGCCGCGATGGCGATCGCCCCTTCCGGGCCCCATCCCTCGGAGCGCGCCCGCGCCCCCGCCACCAGGAGGAGCACGGACCACTCCGCGCCCGGGCCGCCGAGGAGCGCCCGCACCACGTCCAGCCCCGCCGCCTCGGCGGGAGCGGCGTCAGCGGGCTCCACTGCGGACTCCGGGTGCATCGTCGTGGAAATCACGGATCAGGTCTCAGGCCCCCTGCCCCGCCCCCGCGGCGATGGGGCGCACGGCGGCGGGACGACCCGCGTCGGCCGCGCGCGGCTCCTCCAGCAACTGAAGCGGCGTCTCGCGCGGGAAGGTGGCCTCGCCGCGGCGCAGGAGGGCGTCCAGCGTGGCGCGCACCTCCAGGAAGTCCGCGTCCGGCGGGAAGCACACGTCGGCGCCCGCGCCCAGCAGCTCCACGCGGCGGCGCGCGTCGGCCGCGTCCACCACCAGCACGGGGAGGGCGGCGGCCATGGCGCGCACCTCGCGCACCAGCGCCGCGGCGTCCGCGTCCGGCAGATCCGCCCCGATCACCAGCGCCTGCGGAGCGCCGGCACGCAGCCGGTCGCGCAGCGCGGCCGCGGTCCCGGCCGTCTCCGCCGCGTAGCCCTCGCCGTGCAGCCGCGCGGCAAGCTCCAGCGCGCGCAGCTCGCGCGGGTGCGCCACCGCCACCCGCCCGCCCCACCCGTAGCCGATGCCGTGCCGCTCGCGCTGGGCGAACACGCGCCGCAGCACGCTCACCACCAGCGGGTCGAAGGCGCTCCCCGCCTGCCGCTGCAGCTCGTCCACCACGCCGGCCGCGCCCGGACCGCGCTCGCCCAGCAGCGCCGCGGCCGCGCGCGCGACCGCCAGCACGCGCGCCGCGAACGGGATCTGCTCCTCGCGCAACCCGGACGGAAGCCCGCCTCCGTCCCAGCGCTCGTACTGGTGGGCAAGCGCCTCGCGCGCCGTGGCCGGCAGCGACACGCCCGAGAGGAGCTGAAGCGTGATGGCGAGGTGACGGCCCGCTTCCGCGCCGCCCTGCGCCCCGCCCTCGCCCTCGCCCAGCTCGCCGATGGCGCCCAGCAGCGCGGCCAGCGCCAGCGCGTCCTGCTGCGCCTCGGGAAGCCCCAGCTCGCGGCCCAGCGCCAGCACCATCAGGCGGCGCAGGCTGCTCTCCGCGCGGATCACGGACCCGTCCCGCTCCAGCAGCCGCACCAGCACCTCGGCCAGCGCCGCGGTCGCGCGGGCGCCGCCCAGTGCGTCGCGCTCGGCGCCCGTGTCGGCCGTGGGCGTCCGCACCGGGGTGGCCTCGGGTGCGGCGTCATCGGCGGGCTTCTGGGACGCCTCGGGGGCCGCGGTGGTGCGCGGGGCGGGCTTGGACATGTTTCCTCGCAATGCGTGTCAGGAGGGTGTTTTCGGAGTCTGATTCGGCCGGGTGGCCAGCGGCGGGCACGGCGTGGCGCACGCTCACGGGGAGCGTACGGCTACGGCAGGCGAGCCAGCCTCCCGAGCGCAAGAACCCTGCCCGGGAAGAACGCTGATTCGCACCCAGTTGCGTGTAAAATTCTGTTCCAATCTGGGGGGGAGGAGAAGGGAAAAGCAAGGCTCACACAGAGACACGGAGGCACAGAGATGAGGTCATCCCGGTGCCTCCGGATTAGCGCCTGGGGGAGGAGTAACGTTCTGTTCCACCGCCCGCTTCCGCAGCGCTCCGAGGGGGACGATTCCGGCCAGGAGGGTCAGCGACGCTGCCACCGCGATCCCCAGCACCACCCCCGCGGGCACCAGGATCACGCCTGCGGCCACCCGCAGCGTCCGGCTCGCGGCGCACGCGGCGGGCGGAGGTGCGCGACGAGCCTTGGGTGGCGGAGGGGGGATTGCCCGCACTGCTGGCACCGAGCGAGGCTGGACGGGTGCCGGCGGAGCCATGACCCGCACGGACTCGCGCACCGCCTCGCGCTCGGGGGCGGCGGGCTCTGCGCGTGGCGTGTCGGCACGTGGGCGCGGGATGGGGCGCGGAGGAGGAGCACGCGGCGCGGGTGCACGTGGCGGGTCCACGACTGTGACGGCCGGCGGGCGCTCCAGCGGCGCGATCTCCGCGGCGCCGATCCGCACCTGCGAAAGGGTAGTTCCGGGGTACTCGAATACCGTTAGTCCAGGAACATCCAGCGCGAACTCGCGGGTGCGAATCCACACGCAGCGCGAGCCGGTCGCGACGGGGCCGGAGCCGCCGCGCAGCTCGGCCTCGAAGCGCACGGCGACCGGATAGGGGTTGGTGTTCTCGATGACGAGGTGGGCGCTCGGCGGCGTCCGCATCGCGTCCAGCCAGCCGTGGAACACCACTCCGGAGCGCTCAGCGGCGGGGGTGTACTTGGCGAGCGCGGGCGCGGAAGGGGATGACGTGGAGAGCGAACCCTGGCACGCCCCCTGCGCCTGTGCCCCCAGCGGGAGTGCCATCGCGCACACGCCCGCCAGCAACGACGAGGCGACTTTTCCGCTGCGGGCGCGCTGCCGCGCCCGCGCGGGCTCGCCTGGCCGGATTCCGGCCCGCCGCCCTCCGGCCCCTACCATGAAATCCCGATTGGTGCAGAATCCCACGATGTTCGCCACGGCCCTCATGCTCGGCGTGGGGGGATGGCTCGTGCTCCTGCCGCCCGGCCGTGAGACCGACGCTGCCGGGCACGCACATCCCGCGCCCTTCGCCGCCTCCGCCAAGCCGCTCCCGCGCTTCCGCCCCGACTCGCTGCCGGACGAGCGCGCGGCGTTCGCCGAGGCGGCGCGCAGCGCGTGGGCGTACGTGGACCGCGAGTACCAGCCCTCCACCGGGCTCGTCAACTCGGTGGCCGCGTATCCGTACGCCACCGTGTGGGACATGGCGAGCGGCCTGGCCGCCCTGTACTGCGCCCACGAGCTGAACCTGCTCTCCGCGGACGAGTACGACCGCCGCATGCGCCTGGCGCTCCACACGCTGGGGCGCGTGAGGCTCTTCGACGGCGTGGTCTTCAGCAAGAACTACTCGACGCGCACGGGCGCCATCGCGGGCCGCGACGACCGCGACCGGCGCGCCACGCAGCGCGGCACGGGGTGGTCCGCCACGGACATCGGCCGCATGCTGGTGTGGCTTCACGTGATCCGCACCCGGCAGCCCCGCTACGCCGCGCAGGTGGACTCGGTGGTGAGCCGGCTGAAGCTGGAGCGGGTGGCGCGCGACGGGTACCTGTACGGCACCACCATCACCCCCGCCGGGCGCGAGCTGCGCTACATCGAGGGGCGCATCCCGTACGAGCAGTACGCGGCGGCCGGGTTCGCGCTGTGGGGCCACCGCGCGGAGCGGGCGATGGACCCGACGCTCAACGCCATCCCCATCACCGTGATGGGTGTGCCGCTGGTGGCGGACCGGCGCGGGCACGACCACCTGACCAGCGAGCCGTTCGTGCTGGCCGGGCTGGAGCTGGGCTGGGATCCACCCGCGCGCGAACTGGCCATGCGCATGCTGGAGGTGCAGCGCGAGCGCTACCGCCGCACCCGGCAGGTGACAGTGGTGAGCGAAGACGCCATCCCGCGCCCGCCCAACTACTTCTACTACTACAACGTGAACCTGCAGGGAAAGACGTTCGTGGTGAGCACGCAGGGCTCCAACTCGGCGTCGCGCACGCCGCGCTGGGTGAGCGCCAAGGCCGCCTGGGCGTGGCACGCGCTCCTTCCCAGCGAGTACACGCGCACCGCGGTACAGGCGGTGGCCAATGCGCGCCGCGCCACGGGGTGGAGCTCGGGCGTCTACGAGCAGACCGGGCGCTCCACGGGCGGCGAGAACCTGAACACCGCGGCGGTGATCCTGGAAGCGGCGCTCTTTCGCGAGACGGGGCGCCCCCTCCTTGCGGCGCCCGTTCCCCCCATCCCCTGAGACTGGAGGCGTATGCGTGCCCTTCGACTTGCCCTGGCGGCCTGCGCACTCGTGGCCTCGGCCGGGTGCGCGACCGGCGGCCGCTCCTCGGCCCCCCGCTCCGTCTCCGGTACGGTTGCGCACGGCGACGTGGTGGCGGTCCCTTCCGGCACCGTCAACGACTGGAGCCTGATGGTGGCGCCCATGAGGATGGGCGTGGAGGAGCCCCGCTCGGAAAACGACAACCGCCTCCTCGCCATCCGCGTCTTCACCACCGTGCTGAGCGACACCTCGTGGCAGGTCACGGCGCAGTACCGCTTCGGCTACGCGCTCGACAACGCCTCCGTCTTCTGGGTCCCCGGCTCCGCCAACTACCTCCTCGTCCGCCGCTAGAAAGCACAGAGGCACGGAGAACCTCGCTGTTCTCCGTGCCTCCGTGCCCCTGTGTGAGCCCAGTCTGTTACCGGAGCGCGTACCGCGCCGACGCCTCGCTGAACGCCACCTTGATCCCGCCGTCGCTCATCGCGTCGCGGAAGGCGGCGAGCGACGCAGGGGTCGAGTCGATCCGCCAGTCCGTCTCCTTGTTCATGTTGAACCACACGGCGCCCACCACGTTGGGATGCGAGCGGAGCGTGGCGTACGCGTCGCGGATCCAGCGGGCCTTGGCGTCGCCGCTCCCCTCGTCCGACGCGAACTCGCCGATGAGGATGGGCTTGTTGGGGTAGCGCGCGGCCAGGTCGGAGAGCATGTGGTCCGCGGCCGGGCCGTCGAACATGGCGGCCGGGTTCTGCCAGTCGCCGCCCCACAGGCGCGGGGCGTTGAAGCCGTGCGCCCCCACGTAGTCCACGAAGCTGTCGCCCGGGTAGTAGTTGCCGTACCAGTTCCAGTGCGACGGGCCGGTGGCGGAGAGCGTGAGCGGGTTGCCGACGTTGGGGTTGAACACCCAGCGCACGTTGGTGGCGCCCTCGCGGCGGAACACGTCCACGATGTGCCGCCAGGCCTGCTGGTACCGTCCCGGCGCCGCGCGGTCGCCGCCGTTCACGGAGCCCTGCCAGGCGTAGTCCCAGTTGCCGTTCATCTCCCACGCCGGCTCCACCAGCACCACCCTGCCCAGCGCCGCGATCTGGCGCGCCACGCGGGTGAGCTCCGCGTCCGCCTGCCCGGCCACGATGGGGCCCAGCACGCCGGTGCGCGGCCCTCCCGTCCAGCGCACGTCCAGCGCCACGTAGCTGGTCGCGCCCGTGGAGCCGACCTCGCGCAGCAGGCGGCCGCACCAGCCGGTGGCGGAGAAGTCGCAGGTAAGGTCGTGGAAGGTCTTCACCAGCGCCGGCTGCTTGCCCGTCACCGCACCGAAGTCGCGGATGGCGCCGGCGATCCGCTCCGGGGTGCTCGCCGCGTCGCCCAGGTACGCGCCGCTGAAGAACGGGCGGTCGGCGGGCGGCGGGGTCACGGGGGCTACCGCGTCGGTGCCGGAGGTCGGCAGGTCCTTGCCGCAGGCGGTCATCACGGCCGTGGCCAGGACAAGGAGCAGCGCGGCACGGCCGCGGCGGGCGGAGCGGATGGAACGCATTGCACTTCACCCTCTTCGGCGGCTCGACCGGCGTGGCGGGCGTGTGGCCCGCGGTAGCCTCGTAGCTTTGCGTCCCCGTCTTTCGGCGGGTTTGCCATTGTCGATGGGTGCCCGGAGATCCGGGCGGGGGTGCCCGAAGGAAGTGCACGGCGCGTTCCGATTCTTTGCAAATCGCTAAGTACAATCAGAGAAACGACTTACGCCCGGCGCGTCCGCTGTGGACGTGCCGGGCGGCGCGGTATTTTGCAGCGTGCTGGGAGATTTGCAATCTGTCACGGGGAGGCACGGAGGGGCGCCTCCGTGCCTCCCGTGAGATCAGCGCTCGCCGCGGCGGAGGAGGGCGTCCAGCGTGGCGCGCACCTCCAGGAAGTCCGCGTTCGGCGGGAAGCAGACGTCCGCGCCCGCGCCCAGCAGCTCCACGCGGCGCCGTGCGTCGGGCGCGTCCACCACCAGCACGGGGAGGGTGGCGGATTGCGCGCGCACCTCGCGCACCAGCGCGGCCGCGTCCGCGTCCGGCAGATCCGCTCCCAGCACCAGCGCCTCGGGTGCGCCCGCGCGCAGACGGTCGCGCAGCGCGGCCGCGGTCCCGGCCGTCTCCGCCGCGTAGCCCTCGCCGTGCAGCCGCGCGGCAAGCTCCAGCGCGCGCAGCTCGTGCGGGTGCGCCACCGCCACCCGCCCGCCCCACCCGTAGCCGATGCCGTGCCGCTCGCGCTGGGCGAAGACGCGCCGCAGCACGCTCACCACCAGCGGGTCGAAGGCGCTTCCCGCCTGCCGCTGCAGCTCGTCCACGACGCCGGACGCGCCGGCTCCGCGCCCGCCGAGCAGCGCCGCCGCCGCACGCGCCACCGCCAGGATGCGCGCCGGGAAGGGGATCTGGTCCTCCCGCAGTCCCGACGGCAGCCCCGCGCCGTCCCAGCGCTCGCACTGGTGCGCGAGCGCCTCGCGCGCCGCGGCTGGAAGCTCCACGCCCGCGAGGAGCTGGAGGGTGATGGAGAGCTGCCGGCCCGTGGCCGACCCGTTCGGCGCCGGCTCCGCCAGCTCGCCGAGCGAGCCGAGCAGCGCCGCCAGGGCGAGCGCCTCCTGCTGCGCCGCGGGCAGGCCGAGCTCGCGTGCCAGCGCCGCGGCCAGCAGGCGCCGCAGGCTGCTCTCCGCGCGCATCGCGGTGCCGTCCCGCTCCAGCAGCCGCACCAGCACCTCCGCCAGCGCCGCCGCTCCGCCGACTTCCGCGCCATCCTCGTGCTCCGCCGCGTAGGCGCCGAAAATCTGCGCGCGGGCCATCGCCAGCGGGTCCGGGGCGGGCTCGGCGACGCCCTCGTACGCGAGCTGGGCCAGCTCCGCGAACTCCGGGACGTCCGCCGGCTCGTCGATCTCGTCCTCGTACTCCGCGGCGGCGACGATCTCCTCCTGCGTCTCGATCTCCGGCTCGTCCAGCGTTTCGGGAGTGTCCTCGTCCGGCTCGTCCTCGGAGGCAGCGGGCGCGGCGGGGTCCTCGACGCTGATCACCACGATGTCGCCGGGCACCACCTCCACGAGCACGGGCGTCCTTTCGGCGGGGGCGGACGGCTGCGGGGACTCGGCCGGGGCGGCCAGATCCTCGGGCACCCCGGCCTCACTCTCCACGGCGGCGTCGGTCAGATCGGGCTCCGGCTCGACCTCGGCTCCCCACGACGGCACGCCATCCGCCTGGAACGACGCTTCGTCTTCGGGTGCGGCGTCCACAAGGAACGGCGTGCTCTCCTCCGCGTCCGCGAACGAGCCATCGTCCGTCTGGAAAGCGCCGGACGAGGCTTCACCGGGCTGCACCGGATCGGCCACTGCTTCCCCGGGCTGCACAGCGTCGAGAGAGGCCTCTTCCACCTGCAAAGCGGCGAACTCGGCTTCTTCGAGCTGCACATCGTCCAGGGAGGATTCCTGCGGCTGCACCGCGGCGACCGCGGGCGGCACGGTCGCGAAAGCGGCTTCTTCGCGCGGTCCCGAGCCGAATGACGCTTCCTCCGGCTCCACGCTTTCCCAGGTGGCCTCCTCGCCTGGCGCGGCGGAGAACGCGGCTAACGCGGGGGGCGCGACGCCGGAAACGGGCTGCTCGGGACGGGCTGGCTCCTCCTCGGACGCGGCCTCATCCCCCTGCACCTTGAACCCGCCATCTGTTTCCACGATATTCGATCCGAACACCGTGTCATCGCTGAAGTTAGCGACAGCGGGGATGGTCGCTTCCGATTCGGCGTCCGCGGAGAACGTCGTGTCGTCGCGGGCGGGATCGGACGTGAAGACGGTTGCGTCCTCCGCATCCCCCTGGAACACGGTGTCGTCGCGCGAGGCGGCCACATCGAAGACGGTTTCCTCCTGCTCAGCGTTCCCCTGCAGAGCCACCTCGTTCGAGGTCGCCTCCGGGGCGGGCTGCGCCTCGGGCTCCGGGGCGGCAAGCAGGTCGCGGCCGGCGGACGGCGCCGGGGGCGCGGCGGCGGGCTCGCCCACGAGGGTACGCACGAGCCAGGAGAAGCGGCTCTTGGACGGCGCCGCGACGGCGGGCTCGGGGACGCTGGCGGGAGCGGGAGCGCTCGCGACGGGCGCGGGGACGTCTTCCTCCTCGTCGTCGAACCGGGCCGGCGCGGCCACCGGCTCGTCCACGTCGGGCTCGCCGTTCTCCAGGCGCACCACGCGGCGGAAGAGCTGCATCGCCTCGTCGCGCCGCCCCGCGGAGTCCGCGAGCTCCGCCAGGGAGCGGAGAGCCACGACGTTCTCGGGGTCCTGGCGCAGCACGTCGCGCCAGACGCCGGCGGCACGCTCCACGTCGCCCTGGTCGGTGAGAACCCTGGCCAGCACCACCAGCCCGCTCGGATCGTCAACGTGCCGGCGCAGGCCCTCGGTGAGCACCTGCTGCGCCTGCCGGAGCTCCCCGGCCTTGCGATAGGCCTCGGCCAGGTGCACGAAGACCCGGCTCCCCGGGTTGCGCGCGTATTCGTCTTTGAGCCTGCGGAGCTGACTGCGGGAGGTCTCGGCCATGGGTGGCATCGGGAGTGGGATGCAGGGAACGGGGGCCTGGAGCGCGCGCAAGGTACAGCACGCGGGCACGCGCCGCACCCGCGCGGACGGCACCGGCCCCACCCTGGGGAGCGCACATCGCGCGCCAAAAGGGTTCCGGCACAGTTCGTTACAGGCGCCGCAACTGCTACCTACCTGGCCCGCAGATTGCAGTAGCACCCCTCATTAGAAACATCGGGCGTCGCGCCCGGCGACCGCCTCCTGGTCTGCCGCAGCGCACCATCACACCATGAAACAAATGTTTGGAGCCCCCATCCGCCGGTATCTCTGGATCGCGGCACTCGTCCTTTCCGGCCTGGCCGGCAGCGTGTCCGCGCAGGGCAACGGCGCCAGCGACGGGCTGCGCGGCGGCGACATCATCCGCCTGCGCATCTGGCGCGAGCCGGACCTTTCGGGCGAGTTCCGCGTGGACGACGAGGGGATGGCGGTGCTGCCGCGGCTGGGGCCCACGCAGGTGGGCGGCCAGGCCCCGGCGGCGCTCACCGCGCGGCTGGTGGAGGCGTACGCGGAGTTCCTCCAGCACCGCTCCATCGAGGTGGTGCTGCTGCGGCGAATCCAGGTGCTGGGCGCCGTGCGTACCCCCGGCCTGTACTCGGTGGAGCCCACGATGACCGTGGCCGACGCCCTGGCGCTGGCCGGGGGAACGACCGCGGAGGGCAACCCGCGGCGCATCGACCTGATCCGCGGCGGCCGGCGGCTGCCGGTGGCGCTCGCCGCCGACACGCGGCTGGCGGCTACCACCATACGCTCCGGCGACCAGCTCTTCGTGCCGGAGCGCAACTGGCTTACACGCAACACGGGGATCGTGACCACCGTCATCGCGGGGACGATCAGCCTCGTGATCGCGCTTATCCGATAAAGGTGCACATGACCGAGAGACTCGCGCTGCGCGGCGCCGTGGCACCGGCACCGGCCGCCGCGCCGGGGATGGCGCCCGGCAAGGTGTGGGGCGCGCTGCGCCGGCACCGCTGGCTGATCCTGGCCGGCCTGGTGCTGGGGCTTGCGGTCGGCGCCGCGCTGGCCGCGCGGGTGGAGCCGTCGTACCAGGCGGAGGCCCGGCTGCTGGTGGGCAACCCCCGGCCCGGCGTGCAGACGGTGGCGCAGGAACGGGCCGCGACCGAGCCGGACGGGGTCGCCACCGAGATCCAGGTGCTGCAGACCCGCGCGCTCGCTGCCGAGGTGGTGGACTCGCTGCGGCTGCAGGTGCAGGTGGCGGCGCCCGCCACGGCGCGGCGCTCGTCGCTGCTGGCGGACATGCGCGTGGCGCCGGACGTGAGCCCCGCCACCTACCACTTCGCGCGGCGCGACGACGGCCGCTTCGTGGTGACGGACGCGGGGTCGGGCGAGCGGATCGGCGTCTTTGCGCCGGGCGCCACGGTGAGCATCCCCGAGGGCGAGCTGGTGCTGGCGCGGACCGCCGCCCGCACCGCGGAGTTCGACATCGCGATCGATTCCCGGCAGGGCGCGGCCGCCGCGCTCGCGGGCTCCATCGACGTGACGCAGCCCACGCGCGACGCCAACATCATCCGCGTGAGCTACGAGGGGCGCGACCCGGAGCTGGTGCGCGACATCCCCAACGTGCTCGCCGCGCACTTCATCACACTGCGCCGCGACGTGCACAGCACCGAGGCGCGCACCACCGCGGAGTTCCTGCGCGGGCAGCTTGGCACCATCAAGGGGCAGCTCACCGAGGCGGAGAACCGGCTTCAGCGCTTCCGCGAGCAGGAGCAGGTGGTGGACCTGCCGGTGGAGGCCAGCACCCAGGTGGCCCGCCAGGCGCAGATGGAGGCGGAGCGCAGCGGCATGGAAGCGGAGCGGGCGGGGCTCGCCGCGCTGATCGGCGAGGCGCGCCGCGAGGTGAGGACGCCGGGCGACGTGTCGCCGTACCGCCGGCTGGTGGCCTTCCCCTCCCTGCTCAAGAACGAGGCGACCACGCAGTTGCTCAGCACGCTCACCGAGGTGGAGGGCCAGCGCGCGGACCTGCTGCGCCGCCGCAAGGAGAACGACCCCGACGTGGTGGCGCTCACGGAGCGTGCCCGCGCGCTGGAGGCACAGCTCGGCTCGCTGGTGATGACGTACCAGCAGGGGCTCTCCAGCCAGGTGGCCTCCATCGACAACACGCTGGGGACCTTCTCCCGCAGGATGGACCGCATCCCGGGGAAGCAGCTCGAGTACGCGCGGCTGTCGCGGCAGACCAAGGTGCTGGACGACATGTACGTGCTGCTGCAGGCGCGGCTCAAGGAGGCGGAGATCACGCAGGCGGTGCAGGACCCCAGCGTGCGGATCATGGACACGGCGCAGCTCCCCACCAGCCCCGTGAGCTCGCACCGCGGGCTGCTGTTGGGGATGGCGGGGATCGCGGGGCTGCTGGTGGGCGTGGGCGCGGGGATGGTGCGCGAGTACCGCGACGGCGCCGTGCACAGCCGCGACGACGTGGAGGTCGCCACCGGCTTCCCCGTGCTGGGGTGGGTGCCGCGCATCGCGGAGCTGGAGGAGGCGGGGCGCCGCCCGCGCGCGCTGAGCACGGCGCGGCGGATGCTCACGGGCGGGGGCGGCCGGGCACAGTCGCCCGCCGGCGTGCTGCCGGTGCCCGCGGGCGAGGCCGCGGTGGTCCCCACGCCGGCCTCCGACGCGTACGAGTGGCTTCACCGCAACCTGCAGTTCGCCGACCCGGACACGGAGGTCAAGACGCTGGTGGTGAGCAGCCCGCTCCCCGGCGACGGCAAGAGCACCAGCGCGGCCGGCCTGGCGATGACGCTGGCGCGGCGCGGGCTCAAGGTGCTGCTGGTGGACGCGGACCTGCGCCGCGGCACGCTCAGCACCCGCATCGGCTCCCGCAAGCGCGGGCTGGCGGACCTGCTGGCGGGGAGCGCCTCGTTCCAGCAGGTGCTGCGCACGGTGGACGTGGGGAACGGCAACTCGCTCCACTACATCCCCACCGGCGCGCTGCCGGCGGACTGCACGGGGCTGCTGGCCTCGGCGCGGGCGGCGGCGCTCATGGAGTGGCTGCGCCAGAAGTACTACCTGGTGATCCTGGACACGCCGCCCGTGAACGTCTTCGCGGACACGGCGGTGCTGGGCGGGTACGCGGACGCGGTGCTGCTGGTGGCGCGCGCCGGGGTTACGCCCTTCGACGCCCTGGTGGAATGCGCCGAACAGTGCCGGCGCGCCCGCCTGCCGGTGCTGGGCACGCTGCTCAACGACATCGACCCGCGGCGGGAGCAGGAGTACGACGCCGCGTACCGCTGGCAGGCCTACGCGCAGAGCTACTACACGCAGCAGGCGTAGACAGGGGGAGAGTACCAAGGCGTCCCGCCCGCGCCGGTGAGCGCGCGGCGGGGCGCCTTTTCCACGCCCGGAAAACGGGGGCGGAGAATGCCCGCATATGCAAATAGACACGTATCGTTACACGGGATAGCGCAGCAAACGCATGGTACGGAATTCGCAAACGCCAGCAGTACGGATCGAAGCCGGCGAGGAAGCCGGCGGCAGCCTCCGGAACGTCGTCCGACGCGCCGATCCGCACCCGACAAGAGCACACCCGCCGCGAGGCGGGGTCGCAGAGCCAGGGGTCTCCACGGGAACTCTCCCGCGCGAGACCGCCCAGCCGCCGAAGGTGAGGGTAATGAGCACACCGCTTCTGAAGGGTCCACTCCTGCGATCGTTCGGCGTCGCCGGCATCTTTCGGCCGGCCGACACCCTGGTCGCTCCTCCGCGCGCCGCGGGGGTCGCGGACACCAATCCCGCCCAGCAGCGCGCGCTGACCCCCGAGGTCGCGCACACGCTGGACGGGCTCGCCGCGCTGGCGGTGCTATTCGCGGTCTGGACGATCGTGAACCTGCACCGGATGCCGGTGGGCCTCAACGGCATCCTCGGCCAGCAGGTGACCATCCGCAGCGCGATCCTGGTGGGGGGCTTCGCCTTCCTCTGGCCGCGCGTGGTGGCCATGGCGGGGCTGTACGAGCCCGGCCCCTTCCGCCGGCGCGACGACGTGCTGCGCGTGGTGGCGGCGTGCACCGGGGGGGCCGTGCTGGCCTTCTGCTTCCCCCTGCTGGTGCTGAGCCCCGGCTACCGGATGGAAGGGGCGTTCTACTTCTGGGTAGGGTCGGTGGGCGCCACGCTCGCCATCCGCGCCCCGCTGTGGACGTACGTGGGCACGGCGCGCAGCCGCGCCGCGCGCCGGGTGATCGTGCTGGGGAGCGGGCCGCGGGCGCTGCGCGTGGCCGGCGAGGTCCGCGGCGCGGGCGAGGGGGTGGAGCTGCTGGGCTTCGTGGACAGCAACGACCACCACTTCTCCGAGCGGATGGACGCGCCCAAGCTGGGCTCGCTGGACGACCTCGAAGAGATCCTGATGCACCAGGTGGTGGACGAGGTGCTCATCGCCCTCCCCATCAAGTCGTGCTACGAGGAGATCCAGCACGCCATCCGCGTGTGCGAGCGCACCGGCACCGAGTCCAAGTACCTGGCCGACGTCTTCCAGGTGGCCGTGGCGCGCCCGCGGCTGGAGAACGGCGGGGCGATGTCGGTGGTGGCGATGAAGGTGTTCCACGACGACCACCGCCAGTCCATGAAGCGCTGCGCGGACATGGTGTGCGCCGCGCTGGGGCTGCTGCTGCTGGCGCCGGTGATGCTGGGCATCGCCCTCGCCATCCGGCTGGACAGCCCGGGGCCCGTCTTCTTCGCGCAGGAGCGGTACGGGCGCAACAAGCGGCGCTTCCGGATGTTCAAGTTCCGCACGATGGTGCCCAACGCGGAAGCGCTGCAGCCGATGCTTGAAGACCAGAACGAGGCGATCGGGCCGGCGTTCAAGATCAAGAACGACCCGCGCGTCACCACCATCGGCCGCTTCCTCCGCAAGACGTCGCTGGACGAGCTCCCGCAGCTCATCAACGTGCTGCGCGGCGAGATGTCGCTGGTGGGCCCGCGCCCCATGGCCGTGCGCGATGTGCAGCTCTTCGACCAGGCCTGGTTCATGCGCCGCTTCAGCGCTCCTCCGGGGATGACGGGGCTGTGGCAGGTGAGCGGGCGCAGCAACCTGGGCTTCGACGACTGGGTTACGCTGGACCTCAAGTACATCGACGAGTGGTCGCTGGGGCTGGACCTCAAGATCCTCGCGAAGACGATCCCCACGGTAATGAGGGGGGTGGGTGCCGCGTAGCGGCGCTCCCCGCCCGTCCCGGATGGAGCCGCAGGTGACGAACGAGAAGGGCGCTTCGCTCTCGGAGCGCACCGTGTCCGCCGCGCAGTGGCGGCTGGTAGCGTCGATCGTGCAGGGGGGGATGCAGTTCGCGGTGGGCGTGTTCCTGGCGCGGCTCCTCCTCCCCGCCGACTTCGGCGTGGTGGCGCTGGCCATGGTGGTGATCGGCTTCGCCGGCGCCATCTCGGACTTCGGGCTGGAGGCCGCGGTCATCCAGCGGCGCGACCTCACGGCGCGGCACCTGCGCGCGGCGTTCACCGCCTCGGTGCTGGTAGGGGTTGGCCTGGCGGCGGGACTGGCGCTGGCCAGCCCCTTTTCCGGCGTGGTGCTCAAGTCGTCCATCCTCCCCGCCGTGCTGCAGACGCTGGCGCTGGTGTTCGCCATCGGCGCGCTGGGCGGCACCTCGCGCTCCATGCTGCGGCGCGAGCTGCGCTTCAAGGCGCTCTTCTGGTCCGGCGCCGTGAGCTACTTGGTGGGCTACGCCGGGGTGGTGACGGTGCTGGCGCTGCGCGGCTTCGGGGCGTGGAGCCTGGTGTGGGGCGCCCTCACGCAGACGGCGGTGGAAGCCGTCCTAGTGATCGCGGCCGTCCGCCCGCCCATGCGCCCGCTGCTGGCCCGCGCGGAGCTGCGCGAGCTCTTCGGCTTCGGGGCCGGGGTGAGCATGAACAGCGTGGTCAACTACCTGGCCCGCAACGGCGACAACCTGATCGTGGGCTCGTGGCTGGGGCCCGCCGCGCTGGGGCTGTACGGCCGCGCCTACAACCTGATGACGCTCCCCCTCAACTACCTGGGCGTCGCCGCTCACCAGGTGCTCTTCCCCGCCATGGCGGAGATCCAGCAGGACCGGGAGCGGGTGGGGCGTGCGTACATGCTTTCCGTGCAGGTGTCGTCGCTCACGGCGGCGCCCATCATGGCGGGGATGGCCGTGGCGGCCCCGCACATGGTGGCGGCGCTGTACGGGCCCAACTGGGGCGGGATGGTGATCCCCCTGCAGTTGCTGTGCGCCGCGGGGCTGCTGCGCGCCATCTACCACCTGGCCGGCTCCGTGACCTACGCCGCCGGCTTTGTGTACGCGGAGCTGCGCAGGCAAATCGTGTACGCCGTGCTGGTGGTGATCGGCGCGGTGGCCGGCACGCGCTGGGGGGTGCCCGGCGTGGCGCTGGGGGTGTTCGCCGCCATCCTGTACATGTACGTGGCGATGGCCGCCCTCGCGCTGCGTATCGTGGGGCGCGGGTGGAAGGACTTCCTGCTGGCGCAGCTCCCCGGCGTGCTGGTGGCGGTGCTGGTGGGAGCGGCGGCGCTCATGGTGCGCACGGGGCTGGAGAGCGCGGGCTACGGGAGCGGGTGGATCTTCGCCGCGCTGCTGGCCACCTGCACCGCCGCGCTCCCCGTCGCGGTCTACCTGCTCCCCGACGCCATCCGCCCGGCGGGGCTGTTCGCCCGGTTCCACTCGATGCTGGCGCGCCTCCCCTCGCCCCTCCACAACGTGGCTATCCGCATCCTCCACCTCTCGCCTACCCGCGTGGCGCCATGACGCTCGCTTCCGTGGTGATGCCCTGCCACAACGCCGCCGAGTTCGTGGCCGAGGCGATGGAGTCCGCGCTCGCCCAGACGTACCAGCCGCTGGAGCTGGTGGTGGTGGACGACGCATCGACCGACGCTTCGTGGGCGGTGATCGAGGAGGTGGCCGCGCGGCACCCGGGGCGCGTTACGGCGCTGCGGCTGGAGCGCAACCGCGGCGGATGCCACGCGCGCAACCTGGGCGCCGCCACGGCCCGCGGCGAGTTCCTGATTTTCCTTGACGCGGACGACGCGCTCAGCCCCCCCACCATCGCCGCGATGGTGGCGGCCGTGCGCGACCAGCCGGACGGGATCGCGGTGACCCCCTGGGTGCACCTGGAGCAGGTGGAGGGCGAGTGGCGGGAGACTCCCGCTTCGCTTGAGCTGCTGGAGCCGGGCGCGGACATCTTCCGCGCGTGGCTGGAGGGCACCGCCTGGGCGCCCACCTCGGCCGTGCTCTGGCGGCGAGACGTGTACGAGCGCACCGGCGGGTGGGACGAGTCGCTGGCGCGCGAGCAGGACGACGACCTGATGATGCGCGCGTACTCGCTCGGCGCCCGCATCGTGCGCTCGGAGGGGGGATGCGCGTGCTACCGGCTGCAGGGCGGCCTGGGGATCTCGGTGACGCGCGGCGTGGCGATCGAAAAGCTCCAGTCCTCGGTGCGCGTGGTGGAGATGCTCTGGCGCGAGGTGCAGCGCCACGGCCGCGCCGACGAGCTGCGGAGCGCGGTGGGGAACGTGTACCACCAGCTCGCGCTGCGCGGCTTCCAGCAGGGCCACGTGGAGCTCGCCCGCGAGTGCCTGCGGCGGGGGAACGAGATGGCGGGGCCGCGCATCCTCTCGCCCAAGCGCGTGGGGCGGGCGCTGGAGCGCCTGCTGGGGCTGGAGCGCAAGGAGCGCGTGGTGCAGGCGCTTGCGCGCTACGGAGTGGCCACGCCGGAGCGGCGCCAGACCTTCAAGATCCGCAAGGTGTTCGCCCGCATCGAGCCGCAGGCCGCGGAAAGCCCGTCCACGCCCCGGTAGCCGCCATGCGAGCGATGATCAGCCGCCGCGCCGGCACCTACCTGATGCGCCTCCTCCCGCTGCAGGTGTACGGGCGGCTCCTCCCGCGCGAGGTGGTGGGCCTCTGCTACCACACCGTGTCCGACCGCGCGCTACCGCACGTGTCGCACCTGTATCCGTACAAGAACACGGAGCAGTTCGAAGCGGACCTGGTGTACCTCAAGCGCAACTTCCGCGTGGTGTCGTACGCGGAGCTGCTGGAGCCCGGGCGCGCGCCCGAGCCCAACCGCGTGCACCTGAGCTTCGACGACGGCTACGCCGAGTGCTTCTCGGTGGTGAGGCCCCTCCTGCTCAAGCACGGCCTTCCCTGCACCTTCTTCGTGAACACGGGGGTGCTGGACAACCGGCGCATGCTGGCCTTCAACCGCGTCTCGCTGTGCCAGGACGCCGCCGCGCGGCGCGGGCCCGAGGGGGATCGTATCGTGGCCGACGCGGCGCGCGAGGCGGGCGCACCCCCGGCGGGGTTCGCCACCTGGATCCGCCGCGCCATCCGCGATCCCGACTCGGGCGCCGAAGAGGTGCTCGACCAGCTTTGCGCGCGGCTGGAGGTGGACGTGGAGGGCTTCCTTGCCGCCGAGCGCCCCTACCTGACGACGGAGCAGGTGCGGCAGATGGCGGACGAGGGCTTCACCATCGGCGGGCACACGCGCCTTCACTGGCACATGGGCTCCACGCGGGGCGAGGACCGCATCGAGAACGAGATCGTGGAGTCGTGCCGCGTGGTCGCCGGGATCACGGGGGGCGAGCGCGTGCCCTTTGCCTTCCCGTACGACGCGGTGGGGGTGGACCGCGCGTTCCTGGCCGGGGTGCTGGCGCGGAACCCCTTCCTGGGCCGCCTGTTCGGCACGGGATCACTGCAACTGGATGCGCCCTTCATGGTCAACCGCATGCTTGCGGACTCGCCGCCCGCCGTGGGCCGCGCGCGCAGCAACCTGCGCGGCATCCTCAGCGGCGCCTACCTGGACGAGTTCCTCCCGCCCGCGGTGCCGCGGTGAGCGCGCTCATCTCGGTGGTGACGGCCTGCCACAACGCGGAGAGCTTCGTCGGCGAGACCATCGAGTCGGTGCTGGCTCAGACGTACCCGCACGTGGAGCACGTGATCGTGGACGACGCGTCCACCGACGGCTCGTGGGAGATCGTCCGTGGCTATACCGAGCGGTACCCGGAGCGGGTGCGCGGGGTGCGCGTGGAGCGGAACCGCGGGCCCAGCCACGCGCGCAACCGCGGGGTGGAGGCCGCCCGCGGCGAGCTGCTGATGTTCCTGGACGCGGACGACCTGGTGACGCCGGACACCCTGGCCTCCCTGGCCGAAGCGGTGGCGGACCGGCCGCTCGCCGTGAGCTTCTGCGACTGCAAGGGGTGGCGCAGGCAGCCGGACGGCCGCTGGGCGGAGGCCCCGCGCGACATCGGCATCCCGGAGCCGGACACGGACCTGTTCCGCGCCTTCCTCCTGCACACGGCCTGGCCCCCCACCTGCTCCACGCTCTGGCGGCGCGACGCGTACGCGCTCACCGAGGGGTACGACGAGGAGATGGTGCGCGACGAGGACACGGACCTCCTCCTTCACGCCTACGCGCGCGGCGCCCGGCTGGTGCGGGCGCGCTCGGGCGTGGGCTACTACCGCTCGTTCGAGGGAACGCGCGCGTCCGTGAGCAGCGGGATCTCCGAGGCGCGCTTCCGCTCGTCGATGCGCGTGCTGGACAAGCTGGCGGCCGAGCTGGAGCGCCACGGGCGGCTCGCGAGCTACGCGGACCTGCTCTCCCGCTCGTATCACAAGGCGGCGCTGCACGGCTTCCAGATGGGCTTCCGCGACCTGGCGCGCGACTGCCTGCGCAAGGGGCGCGCGCTCACCGGCCCGCGGCTGATCTCCACCAACCCGGTGGGCCGCCTGCTGGAGCGGCTACTGGGCCTGGAGCGCAAGGAGAGCCTGGCAAAGAGCCTGGCGGAGATGGGAGTCACCACGCCCCGCCGCCGGCGCGCGCTGCGCCTGGCGCGCGCGGTGCGAGCCGCGGAGCCCGCGCCATGACCCCGCGCGTGACGGTGGTCACCCCCTGCCACAACGCCGAGCCGTTCATCGCGGAGACGATCGAGTCGGTGCTGGCGCAGACGTATCCGCAGGTGGAGCACGTGATCGTGGACGACGCCTCCACCGACGGCTCGTGGGAGATCGTCCGCCGCTATACCGGGCGGTACCCGGAGCGGGTGCGCGCCATCCGTTTGCCCGAGAACCGGGGCGGATGCCATGCGCGCAACCGCGGCGTGGAGGCGGCCGGGGGCGAGCTCCTCGTGTTCCTGGACGCGGACGACGTGATCGCGTCCGGAACGCTGAAGGCGCTCGCGGATGCCGTGCGAGACCAGCCGCTCGCCGTCGCCTTCTGCCCGTGGCTGCGGCTGAGGCGGAACGCGGCGGGCGCGTGGGAGACCGGCCCCGCCGATGCCCCGCTCCCCGAAGCCGACCCGGACGCCGCGCTGCGCGGATGGGTGGAGGGCACCGCGTGGGCGCCGCCGTGCGCCGTCCTCTGGCGGCGCGACGCGTACGACCTGACCGGTGGGTGGGACGAGTCGCTCACGCTGAACGACGATGGCGACCTGATGATGCGGGCGCTGGCGCAGGGGGCCCGCCCCGTGCGCGCCGCGGGCGGCGAGGCGCTGTACCGCTGGCACGACGCATCGCACGTGTCGGTGAGCCAGACCTTTCTGCAGGAGCACAAGCTGCGCTCCCAGGTGCGCGTGCTGGACAAGCTGGCGGCCATCCTCACGCGGCAGGAGCGGCTGGCGGCGTTCGCGCCGTCGCTGGGGCTCGGCTACCAGCGGGCGGCGCTGCTCGGCTTCCAGAGCGGGCATCGCGAGCTGGCTCGCGCCTGCCTGCGCCGCGGCGAGGAGCTGGGGAGCCGGCGCCCCGTGTCGCCCACGGCGGCGGGGCGCCTGGTGGTCCGCGTCCTGGGCCTGGAGCGCAAGGAGATGCTGGTGCAGACGCTGGCGCGGCTGGGGATCATGAGCCCCCAGCGCCGCCGCCTCCTGCAGATGCAGCGCACCCTGGCGGCCGAGGCGCGGCCATGAATGTCGCGGTGTGCGTCACCACCTACCTGCGGCCCGTGGGGCTGGCGCGCCTGCTGGCGGGGCTGGACGCGCTACGGTTCGAGAAGTCCCCCGCGCCGCGGTTGGAGATCGTGGTGGTGGACAACGACCCCGCCGGCTCCGCCGCCGCCGTGTGCGACGAGTGGCGCGGACGGCTGCGCTGGCCCCTGCGCTACGAGCACGAGACGCGGCGCGGGGTCTCGCAGGCGCGCAACCGCGCGGTAGCGGCCACGCGCGACGCGGACTTCATCGCCTTCATCGACGACGACGAGGTCCCCGAACCGGCGTGGCTGGACGAGCTCCTGCACGTGCAGCGCGAGTACGGCGCGGACGTGGTATCCGGCCCGGTGCTGGAGCGCTTCGAAGAGGGCGCGCCGGATTGGGTGATCCGCGGCAAGTTCTTCACGCCGCGCCGCGACCCCACCGGGTTCCGCCGCGTGGACCCCGGCGCGGGGAACGTGCTGATCCGCACCGCCGCACTCGAAGGGATGGACCCGCCCTTCGACGAGCGGTTCGCGCTCACCGGCGGCGAGGACACGCACCTCTTCCTGCGCCTGGCGAACGCGGGGTGCGTGATGGTGTGGGCGGACGACGCGGTGGCGTACGAGTACATTCCCCGGAGCCGCACGCGCGTGCGCTGGATCCTGCTGCGCGTGTACCGCGGCGCGAACACCTGGAGCGCGTGCGAGCGCGAGTTCCATCCCTCGGCGCGCGCGCGGGGGATGCGCGTGGCGAAGGGGGTGGCGCGAATCGCCGCCGGGGCCGCGCTGCTTCCCGTGTCGTGGCTGTTCGGGCGGCACATGGTGGTGAGGTCGCTCTGGTACATGAGCTTCGGCGCGGGCAACCTGGCCGGGATGGCGGGGCTCCAGTACAGCGAATACCGCACGACGGATGGACGCTAAGCTCCGGCCCCCGCCCCGCCGGGCCGCGCCGCCCGTCCGCCGCCCGATCCCGCCGCGCAGGGCGGCGATGAACGACTTCGCGCTCACGACGTTCCTGCGCGCGGAGACGCTTTTCGTCGTCGCCACCCTGTTCCTCTTCTCCCAGGCGCTCGTCCCGCTCCTGCTGGAGAGCGGCGGCCCGGGCGGCGGCGGCGAGGGGTACGAGTCGAACATGACGCTGCGGCTCATGTTCGCGTCGCTTCACGCGGGATCTCTCTTCCTCCTGCTGGTGCACTGGCGGGCCGCGGCGGCGGCGGCCGCGCGGCACTGGCCGGCGGTGGTGCTGGTGGCGCTCGCGCTGGCCTCGACGGCCTGGTCCAGCGCGCCGGACATCACCCTGCGGCGCAGCTTCGCCTTCCTGGGGACCACCGCGTTCGGCCTGCTGCTGGCCGCGCGCTACGACACGCGCACCCTGCTGCTGCGGGTGGCCGCCGCGCTGGGGATCGCGGCGGCGCTGAGCGTGGTGTTCGCCGTGGCGCTGCCATCCTACGGGGTGGACCAGCAGGTGCACGCGGGGGCGTGGCAGGGGATCTATACCGAGAAGAACACGCTGGGGCAGATGATGGCGCTGAGCACCGTCGTCTTCCTCATCCTGCGCCCCACGCTGCGGCGGCGCTGGATCGGGACGGCGGGCGCGCTGCTCTCGGTGGCGCTGGTCCTCCTCTCCACCTCCAAGTCCGCGCTCACCATCCTGCTGGTGTTCGCGGTGCTGGCGGCGCTCTTTCGCACGCTGCGGCTCACGTACACGCTCGCGGTGCCCATCGCCATCGGCTTCGTACTTGCGGGGGGCAGCGTCGCCGTGTGGCTGGCCACCAACGTGGAGTCCGCGCTGCTGGCCATGGGCAAGGACCCCACGCTCACCGGCCGCACCGACATGTGGGCGACGCTGATCCGCAGCGTGGCGGAGCGCCCGTGGACGGGGTACGGGTACAGCGCGTTCTGGCTGGGGTGGCAGGGTCCCTCGGCCAAGGCGCTCGCCGAGATCGGCTGGGAAACGCCCGGCGCGCACAACGGCTACCTGGACCTGGGGCTGCAGCTCGGGGTGGTGGGGATCGCGATCTTCGCCGCGGGCTTCGCGTTCGCGCTGGCGCGCTCGTTCAGGGCCGTGCGGGAGACGACGACGCCGGAGGGGTTCTGGCCGGGGCTGTACCTCGCGTTCATGCTGGTCTACAACTTCACGGAAACGATGCTGGCCACTCCCAACAACATCTTCTGGGCGCTGTACGTGGCCACCGTGTGCTCCGCCCTGCTCCGCCCGGGCGGCGAGGCGGCGGCGTGAGCGCCACCTTTTCGGTGCTCATCGCGGCGTACAACCAGGCGCGCTACATCCTGGAAACGCTGGACTCCGTGGCCGCGCAGAGCTGCACGGACTGGGAGCTCGTGGTGGTGGACGACGGCTCCACCGATGACACGCGCGAGGTGGTGTCCGCCTGGACCGCGCGCCTCCAGCGCCCCAACCGCGTGGTTTTCGTATCGACCGAGAACGGTGGGCAGTCCGCGGCGATGGAGCACGGGTTCGCGCTCTGCGAGGGCCGCTACGTGGTGCTGCTGGACTCCGACGACCGCCTTCTCCCCGCAAAGCTGGCCGAGGTGCTCCGCGCCGTGACGGCCGACCCGCAGGCGGGGATGATCGTGCACCCGCTCTACGTGATGGACGAGGAGGGGCGCCGCACCGGCGACGTGCGCCCCATGCGCGCCAGGCTCTCCGAGGGCGACCTGCGCGCGCAGGTTACGGCCACCACGCGCCACGTGGCCCCCGCGACCTCCGGGGTGATTATCCGCGCGGACGTCTTCCGGCGCCTCCTTCCCATGGCCACGCGCCCCTTCCGCGACGCAGCGGACGCGTACCTCACCATGGGCGCCAGCCTGCTCGCCCCCGTGCGCGCGCTGCAGGAGCCGCTGGGCGAGTACCGCATGCATGCGGACGGCAACTACCTCAAGCGCTTCGCATCGGCCGAGGGGCTGCGCTACACGGTCGAGCTGGAGCACACCATCGTGAGCCACTTCGGGCTGCAGGGCGCGGCGGAGATGAACACCTACTTCGCGCGCAACGCCTTCGCGCTGGAGAAGCTGGCGGGCACCCCCGCGTCGCGGCTGCGCGCCTACCGCCGGCTGATGCGCGCCACGCTCCGCGATCCGTCGTTCAGCGCGCGGGACCGGGTGCTGCTGGTGGGGTTCTGGACGACCTGCATGGCGGCGCCGCGCCCCGCGTTCGCGCGGCTGTGGGAGGCGTTCCAGCGCAAGCACACGGGGATCGACCGGATCATCCGTGCGCGTGAGGCGGCGGCGGCGCCCAGGGCCGTGGTGGCGGCCCCCTCCGGCGGCTGAGCGGGCGGAATGGCTGGCGACAGGATCAACGTCTGCGGCGCGGGGGTGGACCCCTGCGGGATGGACGAGGCCGTGCGCCGCATCGTGGAGAGGGCGGGGAGGGGCGGCCCTCCCGCCCTCGTCGTCACCCCGAACGCGCACCACGTGGCGCTGCTGCAGGACGTGGAGGAGTTCCGCGCGGTGTACCGCTCCGCGTGGCTCTCGCTGCCGGACGGCATGTCGCTGGTGTGGGCCTCGCGCCTGCTGCGCACCCCGCTCCCCGAAAAGGTGAGCGGGATCGACCTGTTCGTGGAGGTGTGCGCCGCCGCCGCCGGCACCGGCCTGCGCATCTTTCTGCTCGGCGGGCGCCCCGGCGCGGCCGACGCGGCGGCCCGGGCGGTGGAGGCGCGCTTTCCCGGGCTGCGCATCGCCGGCACGTACTGCCCGCCGCTCGGCTTCGAGAACGACCCCGCGGAGTCCGAGCGTGCGCTGCGCGCGGTGCGGGAGGCGGCGCCGCACATCCTGTTCGTGGCGCTGGGCGCGCCCAAGCAGGAGCTCTGGATGTACGAGAACCGCGACGCGCTGGGTGTGCCCGTGGCGCTGGGCGTGGGCGCTACCTTTGACTTCGTGGCCGGGATGGTGCGCCGCGCGCCGCGCTGGATGCAGAAGCGCGGCCTGGAATGGGTGTACCGGGCCGCCACCGAGCCACGCCGCCTGGGGAGGCGCTACCTGGTCACCACGCCGCGCTTCATCTGGACCTTTGTGAAGCAGTACCGGGGTGCGCCGGAGCTTCAGTACTGATTGGGTCTCACACAGAGGCACAGAGGCACGGAGGGGGGAGCGCGCGGAGGACGGAGCGCGCGGAAACATCGCCGGGGGTTGAAACCCCCGGCTGAAGACACGGGAAGCCCGCTGAAGCGGGCTCGGAATCCTGACCCATGCGAGCCCGCTTCAGCGGGTTTCCCGTCGTTCCAGCAGGGGGTTTCAACCCCCTGCCGCGCCGCCGCGATTCACCATTGTGCAGGCACCGCCGCGATTCACCGTTCCGCGGACCTCGGGCCCGGCACCGCCGCGTTGTAATACGACATGTACAACTCTGCGGAGCGCTCCAGGGAGAGCTCGCGGGTGACGTAGACGCGGGGGGAGTAGGCGTGCAGGTGCGGCCAGAAACGCTCGAAGGCGGCGTCGAACTCGCCGAAGTCGCGGAAGCGGTCGCCGCACTCGGGGGAGAAGTAGGGGATGGAGTTGGCGGGGACCGGGTCGGGCTCGAAGTCGGCGCGGTGGGGGTCGAGCCAGAAGCCGTTGTCCCAGGCGAGAACCGGGACGTTGGAGGCGAGCGCTTCCTGGTAGGCGAGGCCCTGCGTCTCGTGCTCGCACAGGAAGATCATGGAGCGCGAGCGGGACAGGAGATCGCGGTAGGCGGCGTGGTCGTGGAGCTTGTAGCGAAGCGTCTCCACGCGCAGGCCGCGGCGGGCCAGGGCCTCCAGCACCGGGGCGAGCAGCGCGGGCTCGTACGTCTCGCGGTTCCAGCGGATCTTGTCGTACACCAGGACGTCGACGTCCTTCGCGTGGCCGCGGGTGTCGGGCCACTGGGCCGTGTCGATGCCGTTGAACCACACCACGCACGAGTCGCCGTAGTGGCGCGCGAACATGCGCCGCATCCACTCGCTGCACACCAGGTAGAAGCGGTTGCGCCCGTCGTCCATCAGCCCCGGCGCCAGGCTGGGGTGGTCGTACAGCCCCGGCCCCAGCACGGCGGGGTTGGGGAGGTTCCACCCCTCCAGCAGGTGCGGGTAGCCGAAGAGGCCCACCGGGTGCCGCGGGTTGCGCCGCGCCGCCGCGTAGTCGTTGGTCCGCACGTCGTACCCGCCGCGCCGCAGCGCCTCCACCAGCAGCTTGAAGGCCATCTGGAAGCCCGTCACCTTCTGCCGCCGGTTGAAGCGGTTGTACAGGGGGCGGACCAGGCGCTTGAGGTACCGGTCGCCGGGGACGAAGCGGTCCGACTCGAAGTCGCGGAAGAAGAGCAGGACGGTGCGGTCGGTCACACGGCTCACGCGGGCACCAGCGCCCCGGCGGCGCGGGTGTAGTACGACATGTAGAGCTCGGCGGAGCGCTCCAGCGAGAGCTCGCGCGCGACGTAGCCGCGCGGATCGTACCCGTCCAGCCGCGACCAGAAGCGCTCGAAGGCGCCCTCGAACTCGCCGAAGTCGCGGAAGCGCTCGCCGCACTCGGGGGAGAAGTACGGGACGGAGCTGGCCGGGACCGGGTCGGCCTCGAAGCCGGGGCGGCGCGGGTCCAGCCAGAAGCCGTTGTCCCAGGCCAGGATGGGGACGTTGGACGCCATCGCCTCCTGGTACGCGATCCCCTGCGTCTCGTTGGCGCTCAGGAAGAGCATGGAGCGGGAGCGGCTGAGCGCTTCGCGGTACTCGTCGCGCTCGTAGTAGCCGTAGCGCAGCGAGTGCACCCGCAGCCCGGCCGCCTGGAGCCGCGCGAGGATGGGGTTGAGCATCCGCGCCTCGTAGGCGTCGCGGTCGAAGTACATCTTGTCGTACAGCAGCACGTCGATGTCCTTGGCGTGGCCGCGCGTATCGGGCCACTGGCCGGCATCGATGCCGTTGAACCACACCACGCACGAGTCGCCGTAGTGGCGCGCGAACATGCGCCGCATCCACTCGCTGCACACCAGGTAGAAGCGGTTGCGCCCGTCGTCCATCAGCCCCGGCGCCAGGCTGGGGTGGTCGTACAGCCCGGGACCCAGCACGGCGGGGTTGGGGAGGTTCCACCCCTCCAGCAGGTGCGGGTAGCCGAAGAGGCCCACCGGGTGCCGCGGGTTGCGCCGCGCGGCCGAGTAGTCGTTGTGCCGCACGTCGTAGCCGCCCCGCCGCAGCGCCTCCACCAGCAGGTTGTACGCTACGCGGAAGCCGCTCACGCGGTGCCGGCGCCCGCTGAGCCGCGCGTACAGCGGGCGGACGACGCGCTTGAGATAGCGGTCGCCGGGGAGCCACTTGTCGAGCTCGTACTCCTTGTAGAACAGCAGGACCGTGCGGTCGGACAGCTTGGGCATCGTGGCGTGGTGTGGCAAAGAGACGGGTCCGTACCCGCGGACGGCGGGCCGGACCCATCTTCGCTATCGGGCTGCGCTCAGTAGGAAGCGAGCCGGTCCTTGATGATCTGCCCGGGCTTCGTGGGGGTGCCCGCCCAATCCATGATCAGCAGCGAGCGGTTGCAGATCGGGTCGTCGCGTCCATCCTGGCGCTTGGACTCGGCGGCGCTGGGCGCCACCCACATCCACGCCGTCCACGACAGCCCGAGCTGGTCCGCCTTGTCCAGCACCGCCTTCACGTACGGATCGCTGCAGTCGTAGTCGCCGAACTCGGTGATGATCACCGGGTCCGTGGCGGCCAGCGACGCCCAGTCGCGGTCCCAGGTGGAGGGCTGGCGGGAGGTGGGCGAGTCTTCCCAGGGGTGCGTGGCGTACGCGATGTTGTAGCCCTTGACGCGGTGATCCTCCACCCCGCCCAGGAAGTACCCCCACTGCGTTCCGCTCGCGATCACCATGTTGTTGGCGCCGGTGCTGCGAACGGCGTCGTAGAGCTGCTGCATCCCCGCGGCCTGGAAGGCGGGGCGCCGACCGTACACCGCGTCGGACGGGTGAAGGCCGCCGTTCAGCCACATGTCCCAGTTGGAGAACCCGCCCTCGCCGCCGATGGGGTACGGCTCGCTGTACAGCTCGTACAGCACCCCGCCGTCGTCCTTGAAGCGCGCGGCCACGTCCTTCCAGAAGGGGATGGAGTGGTTCACGTCCGCCATCGGCTGGTGCATCTCGCCTTCCAGCGGGTGGTTGGGGTCGCCCCGGTCGCTGGCCTGCAGCGCCAGGATCACGTTGAGCCCCGCCGCCCGCGCGCCCTTCACGGCCCGGTCCACGCGTGCCGCGTACCCGGGGTCGTGGTGCATCGAGGTGGGCACCCAGTAGTACTGCGCCAGCTCGATGCGCACCGTGTTGGCGCGCCACGCCCGCATCCGCGCGAAGTCGGCGGCCATCGCCGTGTCCACGCCCATCCGCCCGCCGTCGGGCGAGAAGGAGAGCGCGGGGCGCGACACGCCCACGAAGCGCGCCGGCTGGCAGCTCGCCACGCTGATGATCTTGTTGCCCACCGCGGCGTAGCCGTTCGGCGCCACGGGGATGCTCTTCCCGTCCACCACCACCGCGCCGCCCTCGCACGTCATGGCGGCGGGCTCCACCGGCGAGGGCGTGTCGTCGGTGCAGGCGGCGGCGAGCGCCACCGGGAGCATGAGAGACGCTCTCGCCAGACGCGCTGCCACACGGGTCGGTCGCATGCCGGCTTCGGCGAACAGGAGCATCGGGCACCTAGTTGAGCGGGTATGCGGAACGGGCCTGCCACGGCACGGTGCGGAGCTCCGCCAGGAGCCCGCGCACCATGCCCTATCTGTTTCCCCATGGGCAATACTCGCGCCAATGGGTCAGCATAGTCCTTGCGTTCGCAGGGGCGCGGAGGCACCGAGGAGAAACGCCGAAATCGAACGTGAGGATTTGATGGAACTCCACGGTTCCACCCGTGAAGACGCGCCTCCCCGGACCCCCGGGTACGCGATGCTGGGAGTCCATTTCGACCTGCTCACCACCGCCACGCTCCACCAGGCGGCGATCGACGCGGTGGAGTCCGGCCAGCGGTGGGTGATCGGCGGGCACAACATGCACAGCATCTACCTGGTCCACCACGACCCCAAGATGCGGCGCTTCTACGAGCACTCGCACTGGACGTTCCTGGACGGGATGCCGCTGGTGTGGCTGGCGAATTCGCTGGGGATGCCCGCCCGCCGCGAGCACCGCCACGCGCCCGTGGACTGGATGCCGGGCCTGCTCGCCATCGCCGCCGAGCGGGGGTGGAGGGTGTTCTTTCTGGGGTCGGAGCCCGGTGTGGGCGAGCGCGGGGCCGCCAACCTGGTGCAGCGCTTTCCGGGGCTGCAGCTCCGCACGCGCCACGGCTTCTTCGACGCCACGCCCGGGAGCGCGGAGGGCGAGGCGGTGCTGGAGGAGATCCGCGAGTACCAGCCTCACATCCTCGCCGTGTGCATGGGGATGCCGCGGCAGGAGCACTGGATCGTGGACCACCTGGACCGGCTGGAGACCAACGTGGTCTTCAACCTGGGCGCGCTGATGGACCTGTTCGCCGGCGAGCTCCCCATCCCGCCGCGCTGGGTGGGCCAGGTGGGGATGGAGTGGCTCTACCGCCTGTGCTCGCACCCCCGGCGCGTGTGGCGCCGCTACCTGCTGGAGCCGTGGTTCCTGATCCCGCACCTCGCCCGGGACCTGAAAAGCGGCTCACACAGAGGCACAGAGACACGGAGATAAGCTTTCCTCCGTGTCTCTGTGCCTCTGTGTGAGATTTTGTTACTGGATTTTCGGCGCGGGCATCCCGCCGCTCGCGAAGAGGAGCGCCAGGAGGCGGAGCGAGTCGGGGTAGTAGCCGCCGTTGCGGAACTGCAAAGTTTCATTCCACATGAGCCGCCGGTAGCGCGCGTCGGTGGAGACGATGGCCCCGGCGGTTGCCGGCGCGATGAACGAGGCGCCCGCCGGGCCTTCACCGGTGGCGCGCCCGTTCAGCGCATAGCCGTCGCGCAGGTCGTCCACGCCCACCCGCTGGAAGAAGCGGTTGAGGAGGACGAGGTGGCGCTGCGCGCGGCGGTCGCAGTGCCACGCCGCGTCCATGGCCAGGCGCCAGGGGATGCGGGCGGAGCCGTAGTCGTAGAGGAAGGCGAAGTCGCCCCCCACCGTCACGCGGTTCCCCGCCGCCGTCGTCCACCCGGGCAGGAGGCCCGTGGTGGGCGAGTGGCGCGCGACCACGCGGGCGAGGACCGCGTAGGATGCGTCCGCCACGCGGTTCCAGCGCGGCTCGCGGGTGTAGCGCGCGAACACGTGGTAGTACGCGGGCGCGTAGTACGACGCGTTGGTCACCTGCGAGCCGCCCCACACGTCGCCGGGCTTCAGGATGTCGGTGCCGGGCTCCACCGCGTAGCGAAGGATGCTGCCGATCAGCGCCCGCGCGTCGTCGCGGTAGCCGCCCCAGCGCGCGTCCGCCACCACCAGCGCGAACGCGATGTCCTGGTCGCCGTCGGTGGCGGCGTTGGGGTCCGGGATGCAGCCCTCGGGGGTGATCTCCCACGACATCATCCCGCGCGGGTTGCGGTGCCGCTTCGCGTAGCGCCACAGCCCGTCGAACGCGGGGCGGTCGTCGAGGTACGCGGCCAGGAGCATCCCGTAGCCCATCGACTCGGACGTGGTCGCGCCGTCCTTGTAGCCGGGCATCTTCACCCGCAGGTCGCGCCCCGCGCCGTCGCGGGTAAGGTACCGGCGCTTCCACTCCGCGTAGCTCGCGCGGATCTCGGCGCGGGCGGCCGCAGGGTCCGGCGCGATGGAAGCGGCGCAGGCGTAGGCCGCGGGGGCCTGCGCCTGCGCCGGCCGCGGGGCGGGCGCGCGCGAATCGCACCCCCCCAGGAGGACCGCCGCCGCGAAGAGACGCAGCCTCATCTCGCGTCGGCGCGGCGGTAGAGGGTGTAGCGCCCGAAGTGCCGCTCGTAGCGGTAGCGGCTCTGGATCACCGAGGCGAGCTCCGGGAACCCGGCGAGCGTGGGCGGGAGCGGCGTGGGCGACGCCGCCTCGTTCCCCGCGCCGCGGTTGACCACCACGTAGGTGGGGCGGGTGCGCTCCATCGACGCCAGGTACTCGCGGCGGTACTCCTCGCGGATGGGGCTTCCCTCCCCCTCCGTCACCGGCCACGACCACCCCGCCATGCGGAACGCGGACTGGCGGCCGGACTCGTAGAGGATCCCCGCGTCGAAGCCGTAGATCGCCAGGCGGTCCGCCGCGGTGGTGCGCCCGCGGATGTACTTCCCCACCTCGCGGATGGCGGCGGGCTCAAAGGTGTCGCTCTTGAAGCGCGCGGTGTACGCCTGCTTGTCCAGCGCGCCCACGGCGTAGCGCACGTCGTCCAGCAGCCGCAGCCCGGGGCGCAGGGCGGCGTGCACCACGATTACGCCCAGAAGCGCCATCGCCAGGAGGCGGGCGTCCCGGCTGGCGGCGCGGGCGGGGGCGAGCGCGGCGTGGAGCCCCACGGCGGCCAGCGCGGCGAGCGGCGGCAGGATGATGTGCCAGTGGTACATGTAGTACTTGTTCTGCAGCATCACCAGCGCCACGCCCGCCACCACCCACACCACCAGCGCGCGGAAGACGCCCGGATGCCCCCGGCGCAGCGCGAGCGCGCCCAGCAGCACCGCCGGCTGCGCCACCGCCACCACGCGCGCGGACCAGACGTACTCCAGTAGCCCGCGCACCCGCCCCTGCAGGTCCAGGCTGGCCAGCGGCGAGTACACCTGCGACGTGTACGCGAGATGGACCTCCACCAGGTACCCCAGCCCGCCCCGCGACGCGAAGTACGCCGCCGCCGCCGCGACGGGGATCACGAACCCGATCCCCATCAGCAAGGTATGCCCCGCGAGCGCCTTCAGCGCCGGCCGCCCGCCATTGAAGAGGCAGACGAAGGGCACCAGCAGAAAGGCCGCGAACACCGGCTTCACCAGCGCCGCCGCCCCCACCACCAACCCCGCCGCGAACACCGTCGCGATCCCCGGCGCGCGCACGAGGAGGGGGACGATGGCGGCCATCAGCGCCAGGCCCACCCAGCCGTCGGGCTGCGCCGTCTCGTTGAATCCCGTGGATGCGTAGCAGAGCGGGAAGACGGCCACGGCCCACATCGCCGCCGTGCGCGAGCTGACGGTTGCCAGCAGCCGGTACAGGGCGTACAGTGACGCGCCCAGGATCAGCAGGTCCAGCACCCGCACCCCCCAGAAGCGCGGCCCGAACACCGCCTGCGGGATCGCGAACAGGTAGGGGACGAGCGGCCCGTGCATGTCCCAACTGTCGCGGTACGGAAGGCCGCCCTTCATCACCACGTCGCCGGTCCAGGTGTAGAGCCCGTGGTCGAAGCCCATCGGCCACGCCAGCGCGAGCACCGCCCACGACGCGCTGAGCAGCGCCACCGCCGCCAGCGCGAGCGTCGCCCACCGCTCGCGCGCCCACGCCACGCTGCCCGCGCGCGTCACGGAAAGGCCCGGCGCGCCCGACTCCAGCGCCGCGAACTGGGATGCCATGCGGGATGCTCCTTTTGACTGCGGACGCGATGGCATCGGGCGGGGTGCCAGGTGCCGTCTGACGCTGGGAAGACTTAGGTGCTAAGTCCTGGGTCCTAAGTCCTAAGTGCCTCGTGCTCAGTGCACTAAATGCCTAACAGCGGTAAGCGCTGAGCCGCAGTTTAGCACCCAGGACTTAGGACCCAGGACTTAGGACTTCCGTCTCTCATACAACCGAGCCATGCCGTCTCTCCCCGCCGATCTGCGCGCCCTCGTCTTCGACGTGGACGGCACGCTCTACGACCAGCGCGCGATGCGCCTCGCGATGCTGCGGCGGCTGGCGGCGGCGTGCGTGCGGAATCCGCGGTCGGGCGTGCGGGCGCTGCGCGTGATCCGCGCGTACCGGCATGCGCAGGAGGAGATGCGCCTCGCTCCCGCCGGACCGGGGCTGCTCGCCGATGCGCAGATCGACCTCGCCTGCGTGCGCAGCGGGCTCTCCCGGCAGATCGTGGGGGATACCGTGGCGGAGTGGATGGACCGCGCGCCGCTCGGCATCCTGCGCCGCTTCATCTTCCCCGGACTCGCCGAGCTGCTCGCCGCGGCGGAGAAGCGCGGGATCGCCTGTGCCGTGGTGTCCGACTACCCCGCGGCGGACAAGCTCCGCGCGCTGGGCATCGAGCGCTTCTTCCGCGTGGTGGTGTCGGCGCAGGACGCGCACGTCGGCGCGTTCAAGCCGAGTCCCGCCGGTCTCCTTCACGCCCTGCGCGAGCTCGGCACCGCGCCGGAGCACGCCGTCTACGTGGGAGACCGGCCGGACGTGGACGGGGCCACCGCCCGGCGCGCGGGCACCGGTTTCGTGCTGGTGGGCAGGAAGCCCGCGCCGCCCGGCGATCCTGTTCCCGTGGTGCGCGACTACACCGCGCTCCAGGCCCTGCTGGGGTGGTGAGTCCCGCGGGCGGTTGAAACCGCTGCAACGACCACACGAAGTCCCCCTGCGGGGACTACAGGTTTTCTGTTCGGGCCGAAGGCCGAGTCCCCGCAGGGGGACTTCGTGTAGTTGTTGCAGCGAATTTATTCGCCCGCAACCCCCTGCACCGTCTCCGGCGAGACCGGGGCGAGGAGATCCCTCACCGCGGGCACGTCCACCAGGCTGAGCGCGCCCATGACGGCGGCGGCGGCGACCACGGCCACCAGCAGGCCGCGCTGGCGGTACAGCTTCTCGGGGGCCTCGGCGGCGCTGCCGGGCTCGAAGCCGAGGCGCAGGTAGAGCGCCATCACCAGGGCGACGAGCGGGAAGGCGAGGATCAGCTCCACGCGGTAGCGGATGATGAACGCGCCGAAGCAGAGCATCGCCGCGGACGCGTAGAACATGATGGAGACGAGGAGCCGGTCGAGCGTGTAGTGAGCGAACGAGCGCCGGTACAGCGCGGCGGAGGCCGCGTCCAGGATGAAGCGGAGCTCGGCGTAGCGCTTGATGGCCATGAAGTAGCAGCCCACCATCCAGTAGCTCGCCAGCAGCGACGCCGGGGCGGCCACGGCGGGCCCCACGATGTACCAGCCGGCGAGAAGGCGGATCGGGTTGTTCACGGCCTCGCTGAGCACGTCCAGGTACGGGATCTCCTTGCTGCGCACGGGCGGGATGTTGTAGATGCACCCCATCGCCCACAGCGCGATCATCGCGATCCCCAGCCCCGTGGAGATGGCCGCAGCCAGCGCGACGCCCGCCAGCGCCAGCCCCACCCACTGCACGTACGCCAGCGGGATGGACACCGCCCCGGACGGCACCGGACGCCGCGACTTCACCGGGTGGGTGCGGTCGTACGGCGCGTCCAGCACTTCGTTGATGGTGTAGTTGCTGGAGGCGATCAGTCCCACCGCGAGGAGGCCCAGGAGGGTGCGGGGGATCAGGGAGGAGGTGAGGTGCGTGGGGTCCATCCCGATGGCCACCACGATCCCCGGCAGCACGAACACGTTCTTGATCCAGTGGTCCACCCGCGCGATCTGCAGGTGCCCCCGGAGGGTGGGGCGCGAGACCACGACCTGCCCGGCGTCCAGTACCGCGTATTGTCCAGACGGGATAGCAGACATACCCTTGCCTCCGGAAGAGTGACCGGGCGGAAACATCCTCTTCTGTTCCCGCTGGCGTAGCAGATCAAGAAGCGTACCGATCCCAGGGTGGAACAGAATGTCACACAGGGGCACGGAGACACCGCGGAAAATGGTAGCAATGAGGCGGGAGCTGGGGCGGAAGGCGTTCCACGTGGCGTCGGCGTTCCTGCCGGCGCTGGTGTGGGTGCTCCCGCGGCGCGTATCGGTGACGCTGCTGGTGGCGGTCGCGCTGGCCGCTGTCGCGGTGGATTTCGCGCGCCTCCAGTTCCGCTGGGCGCGCTACCAGTTCCTGCGCCGCACCCGCGTGCTGCTGCGAACGCACGAGCGCCACGGCTTCGCGGGCGCCACCTACATGGTGGCCGCGTACGCCGTGGCGCTCCTCGTCTTCCCTACGCCCATCGCGGTGGCGGGGATGCTCTACAACGGCCTCGGCGACGCCTCCGCCGCGCTGGTGGGCAAGCGCTTCGGCCGCCACCGCACATCCTGGGGCAAGAGCTGGGAAGGCTTCTTCGCAGCCCTCGTCGTCAACCTCGCCATCGGCTTCGCCGTCCCCGGCATCCCCACCACGGCCGCGGTCGCCGGCGCGCTGGCCGGCGCCATCCTGGAGTTCCTCCCCCTCCCCTTCGACGACAACCTGCGCGTCACCCTGGGCGGCGCCGCGGCACTCTGGCTGCTCAGCCGCTGACGTTCTTTCTCTGTGTCTCCGTGCCTCTGTGTGAGCCCATCACCCCTCGGGCTGCGCGGAAGGAGGCCGCAGCGAGGTCGCGATCACCTCGCGCACGCCGTGCCCCTCCACGCGGGTGACCTCGAAGCGGACCGCATCGTACTCCACCGTGTCGCCGACCACGGGCGGGCGCTCCAGCTCGGCGAGCACGAGGCCGCTCACCGTGTCCACCTCCTCGTGCTCCAGCACCACGCCCAGGAAGTCGCCCACCTCGCCCAGCCGCACGGTGCCTTCGGCGATCACGCGGCCCTGCTCGTCGCGGAAGACCTCGGGGCGGTCGTGGAGCCCTTCCTCGATCTCGCCGACCACCTCCTCGAACAGGTCCTCGATGGTCACGATTCCCGCCGTGCCGCCGTGCTCGTCCATCACCACGGCGAGCTGGGTGCGCGCGGAGCGCATGGCCGTGAGCACCGTGTCGATGTCCGCGGACTCGGGGACGTAGGGCACCGGGCGGGCGTCGTTGGCGTGAACCCGGCGCCGGGAGCGGAGGCGGTGGAATAGGTCCTTGATGTGGACCATCCCCACGATGCGGTCCAGGCTCTGGTCGTAGATGGGGTAGCGCGTGTGGGGCTTGCTGCGCACGATGCGCGTGACCTCATCGAACGAGGCGCCCACGGGGATGCCGTGGATCCTCACGCGCGGCACCATCACCTCCCCGGCGGTGAGGTCGCCCAGCTCCAGGAGCTCCTGCACCACGTTGGCGGTGTCGCGGCGCAGCATCCCCCCCGCCTCGCTCTCGCGGATGATGTACTGAAGCTCCTCGGGGGTGCGCACCTGCTCCGGCTGGGCACTGCGGCGGTCGATGCCGATCATGCGCAGCAGCGCGTTGCCCAGGAAGGAGAGGAAGATGATGAGCAGGATGGAGACGCGCTGCACCACCAGGAGCACGGGCGTCACCCAGAGCACCGTGCCCTCCGCCTGCTGCAGCGCGATGGACTTGGGGATCATCTCCCCCAGCACGATGTGCAGGTAGGTGAGGATGATGACGGCCAGGATGCTGGCGAGCGTGTGCGCCGGAAGCCAGCGCCAGTCCCCCACCCCGGCCGCGTGGAGCCCGCCGCCGATGGCCTCGGCCAGCTTGTGCTCGCCGTACATCCCCAGCCCCAGCGACGCCACCGTGATCCCCAACTGCGCGGTGGCGATGTAGCGGTCGCGCCGCCGGTTGTCGCGCAGGATGCCGAGCACCGTGCGCGCCACCCGGTCGCCCGCGGCGGCGCGGCGCTCGATGGCCACGCGCGGCACGCCCACGATGGAGAACTCGGCCGCCACGAAGAGCCCGTTGGCGAGCACCAGCACCAGGACGATGACGGCCGTCAGCAGCTCACTCATCCTCGTCCTCCCCGCCGCGGCGCGACATGGGGAGCGGCGTGGCCACCACCCAGGTGACCGCGTGGTGCTCCACGGCTTCCACCTCGAACTCCACGCCGTCGATCACGGCGCGCGCGCCGGGGTCCGGAACGCGCCCCAGCTCCTCCGTCACGCGCCCGCCCACCGTGTCCGACTCGCCGTCCAGCAGGATGCCGATCCAGGGCTCCACCTCGTCCAGCCGCAGGTAGCCGGGAAGGCGCACGCGGCCGTCGCCCAGCACCTCGGGCCCGGGGTCCGCGTCCTTGAACTCGTCCGCGATGCCGCCCATCACCTCGGTGAGCACGTCGTCAAGCGTCACCAGCCCGCTCACGCCGCCGAACTCGTCCAGCACCAGCGCCTGGTGGCTGCGCCCCTCGCGCATGCGGGCCAGCAGCGCCTCGGCCGTCACGTTCTCGGGCACGGAAAGGATGGGGCGCACCAGGGGGGCCAGCGAGGCCAGCGGCGTGGGGTCCAGCCGCCGCACGAACAGGTCGCGCGTGTGCAGGAGCCCCACGAAGTGGTCGATGTCGCCCTCGTACACGGGGAGGCGGGTGTAGGGCGAGGCGGCCATGATCTCCATCGCCTCCTCCACCGGCGTGGAAAGCTCCACGGCCGCGATCTCCTGGCGCGGCACCATCAGGTGCCGCGCGGGGCGGATGCCGAGCTGAAGCGCGCGCCGCAGCCGGCGGTGCTCGTCCGCCTCCAGCAGCCCGCCGTCGCGGCTCTCGGCGATCAGCAGGTCGATCTCCTCGGGCGAGTGGATGTGGCCGTGCCCCACGGCCTGCAGCCCCACCATGCGCAGCACCGCCGCAGCGCTCGCGTTGAGCACGCCCAGGAAGATGGAGAAGGCGGCGAGCGACCAGGTCATGGGGAGCACCGTGAAGCGCGCCACCTCGGTGGGGCGCGCCAGCGCCAGGTACTTGGGCACCAGCTCGCTCAGCACCATCTGCGCGGTGGTGAGCACCACCAGCACCACCACGGTGGCCGCCGAAGCCGCCGCGGCCGCCCCCATCCCGCCCCACCGGGCGAACATGGGCGCCAGCCGCACGGCGATGGTGGCCTGCGCGAAGGCGCCCACCAGCAGCGATGTGAGCGTGATCCCCATCTGGCTGGCCGAGATGTACCGGTCCAGCCGCACCGGGTCTTCGAGGATGGGGAGGAGGCGCAGCGAAAGGCCGTCACCGTCTTCCGCGCGCTGGCGGATGCGGCTGCGGCGCACCGAAACGGCCGCGAACTCCGCGGCAACGTAGAAGGCGGTCAGTACGATGAGGACCGCGATGACCAGCAGGGGCGCCAGCATCGCTTCCTCAGCGGGGGGGTTGGGAGCGCAAACCGGCGGACGCGGCCGCGAGCGTATGCAAGGAGAAAACGGTACGGGTCCGGTAATCGCGCCTGCGCGGCGGGCGCCGTCCGCAGGGCTGGTGGCGGGGCACGCGCCGCGCTTCCGCACCCCGTGCACGCACGGAACATTCCGCTCCGCCTTGCGTACGCCCCGCCGTGCGGCCAACTTTTGCCGATCTTCCCATTTTTCGCTGGGTGTACCGGCGGCCCCGGCGGCCGCCGTATCCCACGCCAGGAGACGCGAGTGACCGACCCGGTGACCGAGCTGAGCGACCGGCTCCGCGACCGCATCCTCAACGCCCTTCACCTGGGCCTACTCCACCCTGGAGACCGCCTCCCCAGCATCCGCGCGCTGTGGCGCGAGATGGGGGTGGACCACCGCGTGGTGGCCCAGGCGTACCGCACCCTAGAGGACGAGGGGCTGGTGGAGGTGCGCGGCCGTTCTGGCGTGTACCTGGCGCCGCAAGACCAGTTGGGCGGAGAGCTCCTGGCCGAAACGGCGCGGTGGATGGCGGGGGTGCTGGTGGAGGCGTGGAAGCGCCGCATGACGGTGGGCGAAGTGCCGGACCTGATCCGGCGCTGCACCACCACGCGCCGCATCCGCTGCGGGGTGGTGGAGAGCAACATCGACCAGATGACGGCCTACTGCCACGAACTGTCCAACGACTTCGGGCTGGACCCGGTGCCGATCTCGATCTCTCCGATCCCCCTTCCCCGCCCGGACCGCTCGGTGGAGTTCCACGGGGTGGAGGAGGCGCTGCGGGCGGTGGACATGGTGGTGACCACCAGCTACCACTCGCGCCTGGTGCGCAAGGCGGCGGAGAACGTGGGCATTCCCGCCGTCACCCTCACCGTCAACTCCGAGGTGGTGGACATCATGCAGCGCCGCCTGCGCGAGAGCGGCGTGACCATCGTGGCGGCGGAGGCCGAGTTCGGCAACCGCATGCGGGCCATGTACACGGACCTCATCGACCGCCCCGAGCAGCTCCGCGTGGTGCTGGCCGACGACGCGGAGGCCATCGCCCTGCTGGACCCGCGCGACCCGGTGATGCTCACCCGCGCCGCCCGCGCCCGCCTGGGCGAGGTGAATCTCCCCCTGCTGGTGCCCCACTCCCCCACCCTGTCGCCGCAGACGGCCCGCGAGCTCCTGGGCCTGGTGATCCGCCTGAACGTGGAAGCCTCGGCCCAGGGCGCCCGCACCATGGAAGGCACCGCGGACGCATAAAGAACAGGGCTCACACAGAGACACAGAGGCACGGAGAAAAAGTTCTTCTCCGTGCCTCTGTGTCTCTGTGTGAGCCCAGCGGTGTTAGATGCTGCGGATGATCCGCTGCGCCGCCGAGATCAGCGCGCTGGTCTCGCTCTGCGAGAGGCCCAGGGCGTTCACCTGGTTCATGAACGCTTCAAGCTGGTTGGCCGCGGCGGTGTCGTTGCCGCGGGCCAGCGAGGCGGCCGCCGCGCTGAGCTTGGCGCCGAGCGCGTTGGCGTTGCCGGCGTTCAGGCTGCCGGTGCGGGCCAGCGTGGAGACCAGCGTCTGCAGCCCGCTGATGCCCTCGGACGCGCTCTGCACGTTCACCGTGGCCGTCTGCGTGCCCACGCCGCCGTCGCTGTCGCGCACCGTGACGGTGACGGTGTAGCTGCCGGCCGTGGTGTAGCGGTGCGAGAGCTCGATGCTCTTGCCGGAGATCGCCACCGGCTGCGCGCCCGTGCCGTCGCCGTAGTCCACGGTGGCGGTCCAGGTGTCCGCGCCCGGGTCGGTGAAGGTGGTGGAGCCCGTGTACGTCTCACCCTTCAGGAGCGTGCCCCCGGCGAAGACGTGCACCGACGGGTCCACGTTGGCCACCACCACCGAGGTGGTGACGGTGCTCTCCGCGCCGTACGTGTCGGTCACGGTGAGCTTCACCAGGTACGTGCCGTTGTCCGCGTAGGTGTGGCTCGGCGAGATGCCCGTGCCCGTGGTGCCGTCGCCGAACTCCCAGGCGTAGGTGATGGCGTCGCCGTCCGGATCGCTGGAGTCGTTGCCGCTCAGGAACACCGGCGAGCCCTCGGTGCCGATGTACGGCCCGCCCGCGTTGGCCACCGGGGCGCGCGTCCCGCTCTCCACCACCGCCTCGATGCGGTTGGGGAGCGCCGCCAGCACGTCGTAGCCGCTGATGGCTTCCACCGCGTCCACCGTGGTCTTGTACGTCTCCCACGGCACGTTGCGGATGCCGGCGTCGTTCGGCATGATCACGGCGACCACTTCGATGTCGCTCGCGCTGTTCACGTCGGCCAGCCCCTTATCGCGCGGCATGTAGACGGCAACCTTCCACGTCTGCGCCGGGATGGTGATGCGGCCCTCGTTCTTGATGGTGCCCTTGCTGCCCGCCACACCCGCGATCACGTACACTTCCTTGTTGTCGCGGCGCGCCAGGTCGCCCAGGTAGTTCTCCATCATCGCCCAGGGGCCCTGGTTGTTGTCGGCCGCCTGCGGGATGATGTTGGAGAAGTAGAACGTGTGCGCGTTGTCGAAGGCGCCGGCCGTGCGGTCGAACGAGCGGGCCAGGTGGCCGCGGTCGATGCCGTAGCCGTGGAACGTGCCCGCGCCGGTGTAGTTGGCCGTGGTGTAGCGCCCCTCGGCCGGCAGGCCCGGATCGTACGTGAAGCAGTCGCAGCGGTCCTCGGCGCCGAAGTGCGTGGCGTCGATGTTGTACGTCACCCAGTTGGGCGTGCCGCGGTTGCGGTTCCACGACGAGGTGAGCTGCGCGTAGCGGAGGATCTGGTCGTCGCTCGCGTCGCCGTCCGTCGGCTCGCCGAACTCGGAGTTGTGCCCGTACTGCGCCGTCTCGCTCGCCGCGGCCACGTGCATGGGCAGCGAGTAGGTGGACGTGGTGCCGTCCGTGGCCGTGGCGCGGAAGATCGCCGTGCCGGCCGCGCGCGCCGTGATCACGCCGTCGCTGTCCACGGTGGCGATGGCCGGCGTCTCCGAGCTCCACGCGAACGTGGTCGGGATGGTGGCGCCGGTGCCCGCGTCACGAAGCGTGGCGAAGAGCTGGTCCTGGAAGCCCACCGGGAGCGGCGAGTCCGTGGTCGGATGGCGGCCCGTGAAGGTGATGCCCGTCTGCGGAAGGGGCGGCGTGGCCGGGTTGCAGGCGCCGAAGGTGGCGGCCGAAGGCCCGAACCAGGTGCCGTTGCCCGCGCGCTGGAGCGTGCGGCCCGCGGCGGTGTTGGTGGCCTGCGAGACGCCGATGTCCGTGGAGGTCATCCCCGCGGCCGGACCGTTGGTGGCGGTGAAGCTGCCCTCGTAGGAGAGGAACTCCACCACCGTGCCGCCCGCGTCCACCAGCGCGAAGCCGTCCTTGTCGCCGTTCTGCAGCCCCGGCGCGAGCACCACCACCACGCCGCGCGTGCCACAGGTGGTGCCGATGGTGCCCGAAAGCGCGATCGGAGTGCCGTACGACTGGCCCTGCGTGGCCGAGCCCGTGGAGCCGCTGTAGAGCACCACGCTCCACCCGGCCAGCGAGCCGCCCGCGTCGCCCTCGATCTCGATCCCTTCGCCCGCGTCCGTGCCGTCGTTGTCGTAGTGCACCTCGGTCACGCGCACGTTGCTGGCCGAGCCGGTCACCGCGCTCACCGCCACGGTGGCGGTGCCCGCCACGCCGTTGGGCGCGGTGGCGGTGATGGTCGCCGAGCCCGCCGCGACGCCGGTCACGGCGCCCGCCGCGTCCACCGTGGCGATGGCCGCGTCGCTCGTGGTCCAGGTGAACGTCGTGCCCGCGACCGCGGTGCCCGACGCGTCATTCGCCGTCGCCGTGAGCGCGACCACGGTGCCGACGGTGATGGCCGAGGAAGCCGGCGCCACCGTGACGCTCGCCACTTCGCCGATCGGCGCGGTCACGCAGGTCCTGGTGGCCGACGACGAGTTGCGCGGGGCCGGAGCGACCGCCGTGAAGTCGGCCGAGTTGGCGTTGGTGTCGGTGCAGCCGTCGTTCTTGCGCAGCACCGCCAGGGTGTTGCTGGAAGCCGGCGTGCCGGCCGTGCCCTCGAAGCAGTTGGCCGTGCCGATGCCCACGAAGTCCACCGCGCTGGTAAGCGGGCAGGCGCCGGTGAGCGCCGTCGCGTTGTTCACCAGGGCGATCTTGCTGGCCCCGGCGCCCATCGGGATGGTGCCGATGACGTTGGGCGTGGGAAGCGCCACCGTGCCGCCGGCGCCCTGCGCTTCCTGGACGAGGAAATAGCCGCCCGGGGCGATGGTGCCCGTGAGCGGCGTGACCTGCCACGACGTGCCCGCCGCGCTGGCGTACTGCACCGACCAGCCGGCCAGGTTGACCTCGGTGGTGCCGGCGTTGAACAGCTCGATGAAGTCGTTCTTGTACGTAGCGCCGGAGTTGCCCCCGCCGCCATACACCTGGCTGATCACCACTCCGCCCGCGGCGGCCGCCGTGGCGGAGACGCGCGCATCCGCGCTGGGAGCCAGAACGTTGCTATCCGAACAGGAGATCAGCGAAAAAGCCAGCACCAGCGGACCTGCGGCACGAAGGAGCTTCGTGAGCATGTGCGGTTCTCGGTCAGGTGTTAGGAGGCGGCACGGGAGGGGCGCAGCCACACGGGAGGGTTTCCGAGGACCGGAGTTGGTTCGCTCCAGTTCTCAGCCCATAACAATAATCCGTTTCTCACAAACGGGCAACGGGCGAGTGTAACGGATTGTGTGCGAACGCGTTACGCCGCAACGGAGGCGCCCCGAGGACACGTAGCACATTGCGCTGAAATGAGCGGGTGTCACACAGGGCCGCGGGGGCGCATGGAAGGCGCCGTCAGGCGTCGTCGCCGCGATATACGCAGCCGGTGGTGCAGGTCTCCCGCACGACCACTTTGCTCAGCCCCGGGAGGGTTGGCCGGAGGCGCGCCCAGATCCAGCGGGCGAGGTTCTCGCTGGTGGGGTTCTCCAACCCCTCGATGTCGTTGAGGTAGTTGTGGTCCAGCCGGTCGTGCAGCGGGCGGAACGCGCGCTTGAGGTCGGCGAAGTCGGCTACCCAGCCGGCGTGCGGGTCCACGGGGCCGCTCACGTACAGCTTCACGCGGAACGAGTGGCCGTGGAGGCGGGCGCACTTGTGGTCCGCCGCTACGTTGGGGAGGCGGTGCGCCGCCTCGAAGGTGAATTCCTTGAAGATCTCCATGCCGCCCTCCGCGCGAATACGAAAAAGGGTCCATCGCGACGATGGACCCCCGGGGCCGTGCGACCCTGCGCCTGCCCGCCCGAATCTACATCGCACCCCCCCGCCGGTCCAGAGCGCCCGCGCAGTCCGTTGTAAGCAGACGACTTACATTGCGCGATCCGGCACGTGAACTGCCCTTCCTGGTGGCCGCAGCGGCGTGGTTTCGAGCGGGAGACACCGGCGAAAGGCAGCATCATGGGCGACGCGAACCGCAATGAGTCACCTCTCAACCTCGACGCGCCGGAGGCGATCCGCGATCTCTCCGTCCTCACGCCCGAGCAGCTCGCCCGCGCCGCGGAGCTCCTGCAGCGCGAGCTGGAGGCGCCGCAGACCCCCACCTGCCGCCGCGTGAAGCAGGTGACGCTGCGCCGCATCGAGCTGCGGCTCGGCCGGCGGACCATCGACCGGCGCCCGCTGCCTCCCCGCCCCTCCCGCCGCCGACTGGGGAGCCACATTTGGGGAGACTCCGACATCCAGGGGCCGAGCGCGTCGCGCACCCTGGACGCGCTCCTCAGCACCCTGGACGGGTGGAACCTGGACTGGACGGACCCGGACGAGGTGGAGCGCGTCGGCGTTCCCGTGTACGAGCCGGAGCGCGCGCTGGCCGTGCTGGTGCGCGCTTTCGAGGCCGGGCTGCTGGCGCGCCCGCATCCCGACATCCAGCCCGACGTCGCGTCCGTGGAGCAGCTCGTCCTGCCCATTCGCGAGGCCGCGTAGCCCTCTCCGCCCCATGTGCATGCACGTTCTGACGGGCTCGTAGAGAACAGGATCTCACACAGAGGCACAGAGGCACAGAGAAGACCGGCAGGAGACTCATGTGCAATGCAGCAGATGATTTGAACCGCTGCCCTTCCGCTTTCGAAGCGGTGCTCGCACGCTGGACGTCCGCTGGAGGAGATCAGATCATCCTGCATCCCGGAATTCAGTTCACCACGCGCGGAACGGTAGGCCGGAATACGCTCACGATCTATCACGCGGATGCATACGAATACCGTAAGTAAGTCGCGAGAGAATAGCATCAGGAGCGCTGGGACATGACAAAGGCCCCGCCGGCAGTCCGCCGCGGGGCCTCGTGTCACGTCGTAATGGAGCGTATCGGGTTCGAACCGATGACCTTCCGCTTGCAAAGCGGATGCTCTACCAACTGAGCTAACGCCCCTTGTGGAGTCGCGCAATTTACCGAGAACCAGCGGGAAGATCAAGCGGGAGACGAGCGGCGCGCTGTGGCGGAGGGCGCTTGCCGGGGGGGCCGCGGTTCACCATCTTTGGGGGTTGGCAGACAACGTGTTACACGGGCCGCACCGGCGGCGCCCCACGCTCCCCCAGGACCACCGCGACATGATCGCCTCCCTGCTTTCCCGCGAGATCGAAAAGCTTCCGCCCGAGGTCAGGCTGGAAGGGCGCATCCTCTTCCTGGTGGACGACCCGGAGCTGGTCCGCCGCCAGTTGGAGGGCGAGGACGTGGAGCTCACCGACGAGGTGCGCGCGCGGCTGCGCGACAACATCTCGACCGACGAGATCACTCCCGCCTACATCTGCTACTACTTCGACGAGACGCTCGGCGAGTTCCCGTACCTGGGGCTCAAGGCGGGCGAACAGTTCCCCATCAAGCAGGGGAGCGTGAAGAAGGGCGGCTTCGTGGCCTCCGTGAGCGGCCGGCGGCGCGGCAAGGGATCGTCGCGCGAGCAGAGCCCGTACGCGGAGATGATGGCGGGGATCCGCGTGGTGATCGCGGAGAACATCGAGCGCATCTACCGCGAGAACTGCCAGAACCTGGGGGTGCTCACCTCCACCAACTTCGAGCTGGTGGAGCGCATCCGGAACGGCGAGACCATCCCCCTCACCGAGTTCACGGACGGGGCGGACGAGATCACGCGCGGGATCATCGAGCACGGCGGCCTCTTCAACTACAACGTGGCGCGGCTGCAGGGCAAGGTGGACACTCCGCCCATCTCCTGCCACCACGCGCAGCCCGGCGACGCCCCCGCCTCCACCGACGCGGACGACGTGCGCGCCATGCGCGGGAGCGGCGAGGGGAACCTCCCCGGCCCCGGGCCGGACACGGGCGTGGACTACGCGGCGGCGCAGTTCGTGGCCACCTCCACCTCCAACGTGGAGTCGGACAAGCTGACGGCGCCCGAGGGGCGCGCGCACGGCCGCCACCGCCGCCCCATGACCATCGCCGAGAAGATCTTCGCGCGGCACTGGGTGAGCAACCTGGCGCGCGGCGAGATCGGCGTGGAGTGGGTGCAGCCGGGCGACGCGGGGTTCGTGCAGACGGACATCCGCTTCAGCCACGAGTACGTGACGCCGATGTCCGCCATCTTCTTCGAGCAGCTCGTGGGCCCGGACGAAAAGGTGCTGGAGCCGGAGTCGATCCTCTTCTTCCGCGACCACCTGACCTTCCTCAAGGACGCCATGTCGCCGGAGCGCGTGCAGCTCGGGCTGCTGGACGTGGCGAACCAGCTCGAGGTGAAGCAGCGCGAGTTCGCCGAGAAGCAGGGGGTGAGGCTGTACGGCGAGCTGGGGCACGGCAAGCACGGCTCGGAGGCGATCTGCCACTCCAAGATCCTGGAGGCGTACGCCCTTCCCGGCCACATCATCATCGGCTCGGACAGCCACACGCCGCACGCGGGGGCGGTGGGGTGCGTGGCCTTCGGCGTGGGGACCACGGCCATCTTCAACTCGTGGATCACCAAGGACGTGCGCGTGGAGGTGCCGCCGCTCGTTCCGCGTGGTGGTGACGGGCGACAAGCCGGAGAACGTGACGGCCAAGGACTTCATGCTGGAGATCCTGCGCCACCCGTACATCAAGGACGGGCACGCCATCGGCCAGATCATCGAGTACGCCGGGCCGGCCGTGGAGGCGCTCTCGGTGGACGAGCGCGCCACCATGACCAACATGGCGGCCGAGGTGGGCGCCTTCACCGGGATCGTGGCGCCGGACGCCAAGACGGTGGAGTACCTGGTGACGCAGCGCGGGATGAGCCGCGAAGAGGCCGAGGCCCACTGCGACGGGCTCTTCTCGGACGAGGGCGCGGACTACGTGAAGGTGATCGAGATCGACGCGTCGCAGTTGCGCCCCATGATCGCGCTGCCGGGCGACCCCGGGAACGGGATGTACGTGGAGGAGCTGCAGGCGCAGGTGAAGATCGACATCGCCTACGCGGGGAGCTGCACCGCGGGGAAGAAGGAAGACATGGACATGTACGCCCGCGTCCTGCGCGAGGCGTACGAGCGCGGCGAGCGGAAGCCGGAGCACGTGCAGCTCTACATCCAGTGCGGCTCGCAGGAGGTGTACGCCTACTGCCAGGAGCAGGGCTACGACCGCCTGTTCCAGGAGGTGGGTGCCACCTTCATCGAGCCGTCGTGCGGCGCCTGCATCAACGCCGGGCCGGGCGTGAGCCGCAAGCCCACGGACGTGACGGTGAGCGCCATCAACCGCAACTTCCCGGGCCGCTCGGGTCCGGGGCAGCTCTACCTCGCCTCGCCCTTCACGGTGGCGGCGTCGGCGATGGCCGGGTACATCACGGCCTTCGAGCCGCAGGGAGAGCCCGCGGGGGTGTAGCCGGGAACCGCTCTTGCGATGCGGCCCCCGGCGCTTCGGTGCCGGGGGCCGTTCGTGTAGAAGAGCATGCCTGGGAGCCCCGGGAGCAGGACTTGTGTGGAGTGCGGGAAAACCGGTATCTTCGGCTTCCCTTCGGAATCGCCCCTTTTCTTACGCAGTGTGATGAATCCAAAGAGCGAAGCCCTGCGGCTCGTCCAGAGCCTTCCCGACAACACCGACTGGGACGACATCCTGCGGGTGCTCGCCGGGCGGGCGGCCCGCGCCGGCGGGAGCGCTTCGGCGGCCGTGCGCGAGCTGCGCGCCGCCGTCGCGCCCGAGAGCATGGCCGTTCCCGACCGCGAAAAGCGCTGAGACCGGAGAGCGACCCATGGCCGCGCAGACCGTCCAGGAGTTCGTAGCCGCCACCGCGCAAAAGGACGAGGCGCGCGGCAAGTTCGAGCTGGAGAACCCCTACACCCTCGAGGTGAACCTCGACGGGCGCGTGTGGTGCAAGGCCGGGGCGATGATCGGCTACGTGGGCGCCGTGAAGTTCACCCGCCAGGGCGCGCTGGAGCAGGGGCTGGGAAACCTGCTCAAGAAGATGGTGAGCGGCGAGGGCGCGTCGCTGATGAAGATGGAGGGCCGCGGGCGGGTGTACCTGGCCGAGGAGGGCAAGCGCATCCAGGTGCTGAGCCTGGGCGAGGGCGAGGCCATCTTCGTGAACGGCAACGACCTGCTGGCGCTTGAAGACGGGATGAAGTACGAGATCAAGATGATGCGCCGCGTGGCCGGGATGGCCTCCGGCGGGCTCTTCAACGTGCGCGTGCAGGGCCCGGGCATCGTGGCGATCACCACCCACTACAACCCGATCACCCTGCGCGTCACTCCAGGCGAGCCCGTCTTCACGGACCCCAACGCCACCGTCGCCTGGTCCGGCGGCCTCACGCCGGCCATCCACACTGACATCTCCTTCAAGACGCTGATGGGCCGCGGGAGCGGCGAGTCGATCCAGCTTCGCTTCGAGGGGAGCGGATGGGTGGTGCTGCAGCCGTACGAGGAAGTCTACATGCAGCAGCAAACGAAATAGATCTCACACAGAGACACAGAGGCACGGAGAACGAGCTGTTCTCCGTGCCTCTGTGTCTCTGTGTGAGATCAGGCCGTTCCGTGCCCCGTGAGCTGCCTTCCGCCGATCACGTGCAGGTGGAGGTGCGGAACCGTCTGCCCCCCCTCGTCGCCGATGTTGATGACGACGCGGTAGCCGCTCTGCGCCACCCCCGCCTGCTCCGCCACCGTGCGCGCCGCCAGCAGCAGGCGCCCGGCGAGCTCACCGTCTCCGTCCGCGAGGTGGGCGACGGACTGCACGTGCTTGCGCGGAACCACCAGCACGTGCACCGGCGCCGCCGGGTGGATGTCCGGGAACGCGACCACCTGGTCGTCCTGGTACACCAGGTTCGACGGGATCTCGCCCGCCGCGATCCTGCAGAAGATGCAGCCGCTCATGTGGGAACCGGGGTGGGGACCAGGAGGGCGCTCCACCACTCGTCCTCCTCGTCGGTGGCCTCCATGCGGAAGCCGGCGGCCTCCGCGTCGCGCAGCACGTCCGCGTGCTCGGTGAGCAGGATGCCGCTCACGATCAGGCGCCCCTCCGGCGAGCCGCCCAGCGCGGCGCGGAACGCCGGGAGCAGCGGGCGGATCACTCCGCTCAGGATGTTGGCGAGCACCAGGTCGAAGCGGCCCAGCTCGGCCATCATCCCCGGCTCCGCCATCGCCTCCACGATGCGGACGCGCCCCTCCGTGCCGTTCTGCTCGATGTTCTCGCGGGCGTTGAGGTTGGCGTCGGGGTCGTATTCCACCGCCACCGCCTCGCTCGCCCCCAGCCTCACCGCCGCGATGGCGAGGATCGCGGAGCCGGAGCCCACGTCCAGCACGCGGTCGCCTTCCCTCACCACGCGGTCCAGCAGGCGCAGGCAGCCGCGCGTGGTGGCGTGCTCGCCCGTGCCGAACGCCATCTGCGGGTCCACGTCCAGCACCAGTTGGCCGGGCGTGGCCTCCCACTCGGTCCAGGTGGGCTTCACCACCAGCCGCGGCGAGATGACGCGCGGCGCGAGCCCCTGCTTCCAGGTGCGCGCCCAGTCCTCGTTTTCCTGCCAGTGCCACGACAGCTCGGCCCCGGCGCCGTCCGGGAGCGCGTCCGCCACGGCGGCGCGCGCGTCCTCCACGAACGCCTCAGGGTCCGCGGGGGGCGCGAGGTAGGTGACGAGGGCGTCGGCCGTCTCCTGCACGGCGCCGGCGCCCATCGCCACGAGCGCGTCCGCCGCGAGCGGGCGCAGCTCGGGGTCGGCCAGGCGAACGGAAAGGACGAGCCAGCGGTCGGGTGCGCTCACGCGGCGAACGCGTCCTTGACGCGGTCCCACAGCCCGGGGCGCTTCCCCTTGCCGCCGGGTACGGGGCCTTCCAGCTCCGCGAGGCGGCGGAAAAGGTCCTCCTGCTCCGCCGACAGCTCGGTGGGCGTCCACACGTGGATGCGCACGAGCTGGTCGCCCTTGGGCCCGCCGCCGAGCTGCGGCAGCCCCTTGCCGCGCAGCCTCACCGTCTCGCCGCTCTGCGTGCCCGCGGGGATGCGGATGCGCTCGTCGCCGTACACGGTGGGGATGTCCACCTCGTGGCCCAGCGCGGCGGCGCTGAAGGAGAGCGGGAGGTCGAAGATGAGGTCGGTGTCGTCGCGCTCGAAGCGCGTGTCTTCCTGCACCTCGATCACGGCGATGACGTCGCCGCGCGGCCCGTTGCGGGGGCCCGCGTTCCCCTGGCCGCGCAGCGTCAGGTAGTTGTTGGTGCTCACGCCGGCGGGGATGGTTACCTCCACCGTGCGCTCGCCGCGCTCGCGCCCGTCGCCGCTGCACTTGCGGCACGGGTTCTTGATGGTCTGCCCCGCGCCGTTGCACTGCGGGCACACCGTGGCGCTCACGAACTGGCCGAACACGCTGCGCTGCACGCGCCGCACCTGCCCCGCGCCCTGGCACCCCGGGCAGGTGACGGGCCCCGACGGGTCTTCGGAGCCGGTGCCGCTGCAGGTGGAGCACGGGTCCAGCGCGCGGATCTTGACCGTCTTCTTCACCCCCGAAGCCACGTCGGCCAGGGAGATCTCCAGCTTGATCTGCAGGTCCTTGCCGCGCTGCTGGGTGCCGGCGCGCCCGCGCGCCCCGCCGCCGAACAGGTCTTCGAGCCCGCCGAAGCCGCCGAAGTCGCGCATGAAGATGTTGAGCGCGTCCTCGAAGCCGAAGCCGCCGTACTGCTGCCCGCCGCCGCCGCCCGCGCGGCCCTTGACGCCCGCGTGGCCGTAGCGGTCGTACGCGGCGCGCTTGTCCGCGTCGCGCAGCACCTCGTACGCCTCGGTGGCTTCCTTGAACTTCTCCTCGGCCTCCTTGTCCCCGCCGTTGCGGTCGGGGTGGTACTGGAGCGCCAGCTTGCGGTACGCCTTCTTGATGGTGTCGCCGTCCGCGGTCCGTTCCACCGCCAGGATTTCGTAATAGTCTCGCATCAGCCTGTATCAGAGCAGCGGCCAGCTTCAGCCGAGCAGTTCGGAGATCAGCGTGGAGGTGGTGTCCACGAGTGCAACCACGCGTTCGTACGGCATGCGGGTGGGGCCGATCACGCCGATGACGCCCTTGAGGTCGCCGGAGCGGTACTCGGAGGTCACCAGGGTGAAGTTGGAGAGCGCCGGGTCGTCGTTCTCCACGCCGATGGTGACGTTGAGCCCGCCCGCCGGCCGCGCGCCGACCACGCGCTTGAGCAGGTCGCGGCGCTCGGTGAGCTCGATGAGGGCGCGCAGCCGCTCGCCGCTGGCGAACTCCGGCTGCTCGGCTAGCACCGACGCGCGCCCCAGGTGAAGATCCGCGTCGCCGCGCCCGGGCCCGGCGAACCACTCGTCCGCGGACTGCACGAAGACGTTGAGCAGCTCCGAGGCGCCCGCGTGGTCCGCCGCCACCGTGTCGCGCAGCCGCTCGGGCATCGTGGCGCGGATCTCGGCCAGCGTGAGCCCGCCCAGCCGCTCGTTCAGCACGCGCCGCACGGACTCCAGCGTGCCCGCCGCGATGGCGGCCGGCACGTCCACGTAGATGGTCCTCACGCCGGCCGCGCGAAGCTGGAGCACCAGCAGCACCTTGGCCTCGCCCAGCCACACCAGGTCCAGCCGCTCCAGCACCGCCTCGTCCAGCCGCGGCGCCATGGCCACGCCCAGCTCCTGCGTCAGCAGCCCCACGACCTGCGCCGCGCGCCTCACGAGCTGCTCGATGGCCGCGCCCTCCCCCGCCCCGGCGGCGAGCTCGCGCCGGATGGCGCTCTCCTCGGCCGACGTCAGCCGCGGGCGGGCCATGAGCGCGTCCACGTACAGCCGGTACGCCAGGTCCGTGGGGACGCGGCCGGCGGAGGTGTGGGGATGGAAGAGGTAGCCCTTCTCTTCCAGGTCGCTCATGGTGTTGCGCACCGTGGCCGGGGAGATGCCCAGCCCGGAGCGCCGGGCCACCATTCGGCTCCCGGCGGGCTCGGCGGTCTCCACGTACGTGCGGATGACCGCCTCCAGTACCTCGTGCTCGCGCTCGGTAAGCGGCTGCTCGGTCATGGCGGATGGGGGCGGAAAACGCGCGAAAAACCCGTGAAATCTCGCGCCATTGCACCGGAGCGTCAATGCCGGGGGCTCACACAGAGGCACAGAGACACAGAGAGGCTACACGGCCGCGGCCCGGCCCTCCGCGGCGGCGGCCAGGTCGACGGCCAGGCGGTCCAGGAGGAGCCATCCCTCGGCCGTTAGGCGCAGCGTCGGCTCGTCCGCGTGTGCCCAGCCCTGCGCGCGCCACAGGGAAGCGAGGCGCAGCTCGGCGTCGCAGGCGTCGGCGAGGGAGTAGCCGGTGTCGGTGCGCAGGCCCAGCCAGGCGGCTTCCAGCGCGCGCGTCTCGTCGTCCACCGTCTCCTCGTCGTCCACCGGGAGGCGGCCGGCGGCCACGGAGTCGCGGTAGGCGTCCCAGCCGCGCACGTTCCAGCGGCGCAGCGGCGGGTAGAAGGCGTGCGCGCCCGGGCCGAGGGCGGCGTACGGCGCGCCCGTCCAGTAGACGCCGTTGTGGCGCGACTGGCGGCCGGAGAGGCCGAAGTTGGAGACCTCGTAGTGGCGGAAGCCGGCGGCGGTCAGGTGCCGGTGGGCCAGGAGGTACTCGTCGGCGTAGCGGTCCTCGTCCGCCAGCGTCTCGCGCCCTTCCAGCACCCAGCGCCCCAGCGGCGCCGCCGCCTCGGCCGTGAGGCCGTACAGCGAGACGTGCTCCGGCTCCAGCGTGAGGGCGTGGTGGAGGTCCGCCCCCCAGTCGCGTCCCAGCCGCTGGGGGAGGCCGAAGATCAGGTCCACGCTCACGTTATCGAAGCCGGCGTCGCGCGCGGCGTCCATGGCGCGGCGCGGGCCCTCCACGCCGTGCATCCTCCCCATCCAGCGCAGCGCCGGCTCGTGGAAGGTCTGCGCGCCCAGCGAGATGCGGTTGACGCCCGCCGCGCGCCAGTCGGCCGCCGTCGCGGCGGTGAAGCTCTCCGGGTTCGCCTCGCACGTCCACTCCGCGTCGGCGCTCCACAGCGCGTACGGCGCGAGGCGCTGGCGCAGCTCGGCCATGGCGCCCGTGGCGAGAAGCGAGGGCGTGCCGCCGCCCACGTACACCGTGTCCAGCGCCAGCGGCTCCGCCCACCCGCGCTCGTCCGCGAGGAGGCGCATCTCGCCCACCACCGCGTCGAGCCACGCCCCCGTGGGCGCCTCGCGCGTGGCCTGCACCGCGAAGTCGCAGTACGAGCAGCGGCGCACGCAGAACGGGACGTGGATGTACAGCGCGCGGGGCGCGGACGTGCTGGACGGCAAGACATCTCCTCGCGAGGGTAAGCCTCAGGGACACCGCAGCGCGCCCTACGTTCCGCGCGGCACGGGGCTCGCGAGAGGGAGGCGCCGAGCATACGGACCCCCTGGACACGAAAGGCAGTGAGCACACCCACTTTCCGCGCGCGCCGGTGAGCGAAGCCAACGAATCCGCCGCGCCCCTGGCCGAGGGCTCCGGGGTCGCCGCGCCGTCGGCAGGCCGCGGCTTCGGCGCGCGGCTGCGGCGGCTGGGCTCCGAGTCGCTGGTGTACGGCCTCAGCTCCATCGTGGGGCGCTTCCTCAGCTACCTGCTGACTCCCTACTACGCCTACGCCTTCACCCCGGCCGAGAACGGGGTGCAGAGCGTGGTCTACACCTACATCCCGCTCGTCTCGCTGGTGTTCCTGCTGGGGCTGGAGGTGGCGTACATGCGCGGCGCCGCCGCCACGCGCGACGCGGCGCTCCCCGTGCGGCAGCGCACCTTCAGCATGTCGTTCGGCACCATCGCGGCCGTGGGTGCCGTGGGCGTCGCGCTGGGGTGGATGGCGGCGCCGTGGCTGGCGGCGGCTATGAAGCTCCCCGAGTACTCCATCCGCTACATCCTGGCCATCGTCTACACGGACGCGCTGCTCACCGTGCCGTACGCGCACCTGCGCATGGCCAACCAGGCCAAGCGCTACGCCGCGCTCAAGCTGCTCTTCGCGGGGGCCAGCATCGCGCTCAACGTGATCCTGATCGGCGGGCTGCGCTGGGACGTGTCGGCCATCTTCTTCTCCAACCTGGTGGCCAACCTGGCGGTGCTGGCGCTGATGCTCCCCATCATCCTGCGCCTCTTCCGCCCCGCGCTGCTGCGCGGCGCCGAGTGGGGGCCGCTCTGGCGCTACGCCCTCCCGCTGATCCCGGCCGCGCTGGCCGTGGCGCTGGTGGAGAACGGCGACCGCATCGTGCTCAACGCCCTGCCGGACTCGTCCGCGCGCGCCGTGTACGGGATGGATACCAAGGACGTGGTCGGCATCTACTCGTTCAACTACAAGCTGGGCGTGGCGATGCTGCTGGTGGTGCAGATGTTCCGCATGGCCTGGACGCCGTTCTCGCTCACCCAGGCGAAGCAGCCCGGCGCCCCGCAGCTCTTCTCGCGCGTCCTCACCGGGCTGATGATCGTGTGCAGCGGCGTGCTGCTGGCCGTGGCCATCTTCCTCCCGGTGCTGGTGCACGTCCCGGCCGTCTACCGCTTCCCGCAGACCCCCGCGTACTGGCTGGGGCTCTCCATCGTCCCCGTGATCCTGCTGGGCTACGTGTTCAGCGGCGTGTACGCGGTGGTCACCGCCGGGCTTTACGTGGAGCGCAAGACGAGCGTCCTCCCCTGGATCTCCGGGGCGGGAGCGCTGGTGAACCTGGCGATCTGCTTCTTCGCCGCGCGCCACGGCGGGATGGTGGCCGTGGCCTGGGCCACCCCCGCATCCTACGCCCTGATGGCCAGCCTCGGCGCCTGGCAGGCGAACCGCGTCTACCCCGTCCCCTTCGAGTGGGGCCGCCTGGTGCACCTCGCCGCCATCGCCGCCGCCATCTTCGCCGCGGACCACTGGCTCCTCCCGCGCGTCATCCACACCGGCTCCCTGGCCGAGGCGGGCGCCAAGCTCCTCCTCCTCCTCGCCTTCCCCGCCCTCCTCCTCCTCACCCGCTTCTTCCGCGCGGGCGAATGGGCGGTGCTCCGGCGCCTCGTCCCCGGACGTGCATAGCGAGCGCGATCGTTCGAGCGTCGCGATGGCAGGGTGCGAGCCTCCGCAGCGTGGGGGGTAAATCCCCCCGCTGGAACCACGGGAAGCCCGCTGAAGCGGGCTCGGTAGCCGGAGCCATGCGAGCCCGCTTCAGCGGGCTTCCCGTAGGTCCAGCCGGGGGATTCATCCCCCGGCGACCGATGCCCGACGCCTCGCACAGAAACGCGGAGGCACCGAGATGGGGTCACATCCGTGCCTCTGTGTGAGCCCAGCTTTTCAGCCCCTGCGCCTGAACTGCTTCCCGGGCAGCGCCTCCGCCAGGTCGCGCAGCTCCAGGGTGAGGAGCGCCGTCAGCAGCGCGCCGGGCGGCATCGCGGCGGCCGATGCGAGCTCGTCCACGTGCCGCGGCTCGCCGCCCAGCAGCGCGAAGACGGCCGCCTCCGCGCCCTCCAAGTTCGGCGCGGGAGCGGGCGCCGGGGCGGGCTCGACGTGGCCGACGCCCCGCAGCTCTTCGAGGATGTCGTGCGCCGAGGTGACGAGGCGCGCGCCCTCCTTGAGCAACTGGTTGGTCCCCGCGCTCGCCGCCGAGCCGATGGGGCCGGGCACGGCGAACACCTCGCGTCCCAGCTCCAGCGCGTACTCCACGGTGTGCCGCGCGCCGCTCCGCTCGCCCATCTCCACCACCAGCACGCCCTCGCTCAGCGCGGCGATCAGCCGGTTGCGGCGCGGGAAGTTGCCGGCGTTGGGGTCCTCCCCCGGCGCCAGCTCCGTGAGCAGCAGCCCCTGCTCGCGCATGCGCCCGAAGAGGCGCGCGTTCTCCGCCGGGTACACGCGGTCGATTCCCTGCCCCAGCACCCCCACCGTGGCGCCTCCCGCGTCCAGCGCCGCGGCGTGCGCGGCCGCGTCGATCCCCTTCGCCATCCCGCTGACGATGGAGTAGCCGGCGCGCACCAGCTCCGCGGACAGAGACGCGGCGGCGTGGCGGCCGTACGACGTGGGCGAGCGCGTCCCCACCACGCCCACACCCGCCCGCCCCAGCAGCTCCAGCCGCCCGCTGGCGAAGAGCAGAAAGGGTGGATCCGGGAGGAGCCGGAATACGGCCGGGTACGCCGCGTCATCCGGTGTAATGGCGACGGCGCCCACCCGCCGCATCAGCTCCAGCGCGAAGCGGCCCCGCTCGCGTCCCGCGGGCGTACCCGCCTCCGCCACGCGTCGCGCCATCTCCGTCCCGAACCCGGGGAGCGCCGCAACCTGCGTGGTGGAGGCGGCCAGCACGCGCTCCACCGTCCCGAAACGGGCCAGCAGGGCGGAGATGCGGCCGGCCCCCACGCGCGGGACCACGGCCAGCCGGAGGAGGGGCTCCAGCGCCGCGACGTCTAGGGGCACGGGGTCAGGGCCGCCAGGGCTCGGGCTCTTCGCCCTCCGCGATCTCGCGCGCCACCTCGCGCGCGGCGTGCGTCCACAGCCCTTCCAGCAGCCCGTCCAGCCCGCGCCGGGCCACGGACGAGATCACGAACTGCCCCCACGCCTCGGGGGCCTCCACCTTGGGCTGCTCCCACTCCGGCGGCAGCAGGTCGGCCTTGCTGAAGACGACGCAGTGCGGCTTGGCGGCCAGCTCTTCCGAGTAGCGGCGCAGCTCTTCACGCAGCCGGTCGTACTCCGTCTGCGGCTCCAGCGCGTCGGCGGGGAGGAGGATGGCCAGCGTGCGGGTGCGCTCGATGTGGCGCAGGAACTGGTGCCCCAGCCCCTTCCCCTCGTGCGCCCCCTCGATGATCCCCGGGATGTCCGCGATCACGAAAGAGCGGTGGTCGCTCAGCGTGACCACGCCCAGGTTGGGGGTGAGCGTGGTGAACGGGTAGTCCGCGATCTTGGGCGTCGCGGCCGAGACGGCGGAGAGGAAGGTGGACTTCCCCGCGTTCGGCTCGCCCACCAGCCCCACGTCGGCGATCAGCTTGAGCTCCAGCGTGATGCGGCGCTCCTCGCCCTCCTGCCCGGGGTCCGCGCGGCGCGGAGCCTGGTTGGTGGCCGTGGCGAACGCCGCGTTCCCCCGCCCGCCGCGCCCGCCGCGCGCCACCACCAGCTTGTCGTCCGGGCGCAGCAGCTCGCCGATCTGCTCGCCGGTCTCGTCGTCGCGCACCACGGTGCCCAGCGGCACGCGCAGCACGAGCACCTCGCCGTCGCGCCCGGTGCGGTCGTAGCCCTGCCCGCGGCCACCGTGGGGCGCGCGGTAGTGCTGCTGGTAGCGGAAGTCCATCAGCGTGGAGAGCTGCGAATCGGCCTGGAGGACGATGTCGCCGCCCTTGCCGCCGTTCCCGCCGTTGGGCCCGCCGTGCGGCACGCCCGTCTCGCGCCGGAACGACACCTCGCCGCCCCCGCCGTCGCCCGCCTTCACCTGGATTGTCGCGTGGTCTAGAAACACGTTCTACGCCTCTCGTATGTGCTCTCTGTGTCTCTGTGCCTCTGTGTGAGACAGCAGTTCATCTCCTGACATCCGCCCAGAGCGCGCGCACCCGCTCCGCGCCTTCCGCGCCCACGAACTCGCACGCGATCTCGACGGCTTCATCCACCGCCGCCACCGGCGCGCCGGCGTTCAGCGAGCCGCGCAGATGCGAGTGGAGCTGCCGGGGCACGTTCCACACCGCGAGCAGCGCGGCGATGCACAGCTCGCGCGTCGCGAGGTCCAGCGACGGACGGCCGATCACGCGCCCGTAGCCGCCGGTCACCATCCACCCGTCCAGATCGGGGTGGAGCACGCGGACGTTGGCGCGCAGCTTCTCGTAGTTGGAGCCGTACACGGCCGCGCACACCTGCTCGCCGCGCGCGTCCCACCCGCGCGGGTCCTCACCGAGCGAGGGGGAGGCGGGATGCCCGCTCACCTCGCGCCACAGCCCCAGCGCGTTCAGCGCGTCCGGGAAGCCCACGAACAGGTGCGACTGGAGGAGCACCTCCTCCACCGCGGCCGCATCGGAGCCCAGCGCCCCCTCCATCGCCGTGCGGATCGCGGCGGCGTCGCGCGTGCCGAGCGACGCGGCCACGCGCAGGAGGGCGGCGTCAGGCATCGGGCGTGGCGAGGCGGATGCGCGGGCGGAGCTGCCCCACCGTCTCGCCGCGGGTGTTCACCACCTCGGGGAAGATGAAGGTGTGGAGCCGCCCCAGGTCGTCTTCCGAGATCAGGTCCAGCTCGCGCAGCACGCCGATGATGGCGGGCGCCACCGCGCGGTCCGCCCCGTCCTCCACCTTGAGCGCGATCCCCAGCTCCGCGCCGGGAACCCCCACGCAGTACACCCCCTCCGCGCCCAGCTTGGCGAACACGCGCCCTCCCGCCACCCGCGTGAGCTCGGTGCAGAGCCGTCCCTCGCCCGCCACCATCTCCGGGTGCGCGTTCATCGCCGCCACGATGCGCGTGGGCCCCGGGTCGCCGCCGCGCACCGCGGCGGCGAGGGATGCGTAGGCCAGCGCCATGTGGCGCAGCGGCAGCGCAAAGGTCACCACGCCGCACCCGTCCGTCCCCAGCCCGACGGCCTCCTGCGGGAGCCGGGCCCAGCGTGCCACCTCGGCCAGCATCCGCCCCTGCACGGGGTGCTCCACGCGGTGGTATCCGTCCGTCTCCCAGCCACGCACCCGGGCCAGGAGGAGCATCCCCGCATGCTTCCCCGAGCAGTTGTTGTGCAGGCGCCCCGGCGCGAGCCCCGCCTCTTCAAGCGCGCGGCGCGCCTGCGCGTCGAACGGCGCGTGGGCTCCGCAGGCCAGCGCCTCGGAGGTGCACCCGCCCTTGGCCAGGATGGACTCCGCGGTGGCCACGTGCCGCGCGCTCCCCGCGTGCGACCCGCAGCACAGCGCCAGCTCCGCGTCCGTGAGCCCGAAGCGCTCGGCGGCGCCGTCCTCCACCAGCGGGAGCGCCTGGAGCGGCTTGGAAGAGGAGCGGATGAAGCTCACCCCGTCCGGATCTCCCGACGAGGCGCGCAGCCGCCCCTCGGCGTCCACTACGGCCACGTGCACGCGGTGCCGGCTCTCGCCCACCGCCCCGCGCACCAGCTCCACCACGCTCTCGCTCATCGCCGCTCAACGAAGAAGTTCTCTGTGCCTCTGTGTCTCTGTGTGAGGCATTCCGTTCACCAAAACTAAAGGAGGAGAGGCACCTCGGCACCCCTCCTCCCAAAGATTGCGGCCGGGCTGGCCGCTTCTACACGACTCCGCTACTTCCGTGTCGCGGCCACGGGGCCGCGGGGCTGCGCCGCCTGCGCCGCGCGGAAGAGCGACGCCTGGTTGGGCGAGGCGCGCAGCAGGCGGATGGTCTCCTGCAGCACCTTGTCGCTGGTGTCGTTGCGCTGCGCGGCCACCGAGGGGCCAAAGCGCGAGCGGGAGATCTCGTCCACCAGGCGCACGTCCACGAAGCGCTGGGCCGCGTTGTACTGCTCGCGCGTCACGGCCACTCCGGCGCGGGTGAGGCGCTCGAAGAGCGTGTTGCGCATCGCCGGCGTCACCTGGAAGTTGGGGGTGAGCCCGGGGTTGCCGCGGCCGTACTCCACCGCGAAGCGCAGCAGCTCGCTCTCCCACTTCCCCACGTCCTTGGCCAGGGCGCGGAAGAAGTCCTTCTCGGCCGCCGTGGCGGTGTCCTGCGTCACCACCAGGTCCGGCACGATCCCGCCGCCGCCGTACACGGTGCGCCCGCCGTCCGTGCGGAAGGGCTTGCGCGCTACGGTGTCCTGCAGGATCGGCGCTCCCGTCTCGCTGACGTCGGCCGTCTCTTCGGCGGCCTCGGCGTCGTCACCCTCCTCGTGCTCCTTCTGGATGGAGCGGCCCACCGGCGTGTACCACTTGGCCGTGGTCATCTTGAGGAAGTTGCCGCCCGAAAGGGGGAAGAGCGACTGCACGGAGCCCTTGCCGTACGTGGCGGCACCCACCACCAGCGCGCGGTCGTGGTCCTGCAGCGCGCCCGCCACGATCTCCGCGGCGCTCGCCGAGTACTCGTCCACCAGCACCGCCACCGTCAGCTCCGGGTACGAAGCGTCGTCCGCGGCGCGGAAGGTCTCGCTCTCACGCGGGTCGCGGGCGCGGGTCTCCACGATCGCCTGCCCCGTCTTCAGGAACAGGTCGGAGACGGAGACGCCCTGGTTGAGGAGCCCGCCCGGGTTGCGGCGCAGGTCCAGCACCAGCGACTTCATCCCCTCGCCGCGCAGGCGGGTGATGGCCGCGCGGATCTCGTCGGTGGAGGTCTCCGCGAACACGGTGAGGTTGACGTACCCCACGCCCGGCGCCGCCATGTAGGCGTACGGCACCGACTGCACGCGGATCTCGGCGCGGGTGATCCGGAAAGTGATCGGCTCGTCCACGCCCACGCGCAGCACCTTGATGCTGACCGGTGTCCCCCTGGGACCGCGCAGCACCTTCACCGCCTCGTCGTCGCTCCACCCCTTGGCGTCGCGCCCGTCGATCTCGATCATGCGGTCGCCCACGCGCACGCCGGCGCGCTCGGCCGGGGTGCCGGGGAGAACGCCCACGGCGGTGATGTAGTTGTCGCGCGGGGCGATCTGGATCCCCACGCCCGCGTACTCGCCGCTCGTCTGCAGGTGAAGCTGGGCGTACTCTTCGGCGGACATGAAGGTGGTGTGGGGGTCGCCCAGCTCGCGCAGCATCCCCTTGATGGCCTTCTGGTACAGCTCCGACGCGGGCTGCGGATCGACGTAGCGGGTCTGCACGTAGCGCACGACCTCGTCGAACAGCTCGGCGCGCCGGTAGATGCTGTCCTGCGCGCCGGCGCCCTGCTGCAGGAGCCAGCCGCCGGACACGAGTGCGACGCCGGCCACCAGCGCGGGGGCCACGACGGTACGGTTGAGCTTCATTCCGCCTCCCAAGGAGCAATGCGGGGACACCCTCCCCCGTGGGTCATGCCTTCTTTGTAAACCCGCTCCCCGGAAAGGTTTCCGGAAACCGGGAAGCGAGCGCGGCGACCACGCGGCGGTGCACCTCGTCCGCGGGAGCGCCCGCGTCCACCCGCACGACTCCTGCCACCCGGCCGGCCATCTCGCGATAGGCGGCTGCCACCCGCCCGTGGAACTCGGCCCCGGCGCTCTCCATCCGGTCCGGGTCCATCCCCGCGGCGCGCTGGCGGCGGGCCCCCTCTTCCGGGTCCAGCTCCAGCAGCACGGTCGCGTGGGGCGAGAGCCCGCCCGTGGCCACGCGGTTGCACGCCACGATCTCGTCCGCCGGCAGCCCCCGCCCGCCGCCCTGGTAGGCCAGCGTGGAGAGCTCGAAGCGGTCGGCGATCACCACCCGCCCCTCGGCCAGCCCAGGGCGCACCACCTGGTCCACGAAGGCGGCGCGCGCGGCCAGCATCAGGAAGAGCTCGCTGCGCGCGGGCACGGCCAGCTCCAGGTCCGAGAGCACGGTGGCGCGCACGCGCTCGCCCAGCGGGGTGGAGCCGGGCTCGCGCGCCACCACAGGCGCGCGCCCCGCGGCGGCGAGCAGCTCCGCCAGTAGGCGCACCTGCGTGGTCTTGCCGGAGCCTTCCACCCCTTCGAAGGCAAGGAACAGGCCCGCTGAGGTCATCGATGGAGATCCGTGATGCGGGGGCTCACACAGAGACACGGAGACACGGAGCGAAACGCTTCTCCGTGTCTCCGTGTCTCTGTGCGAGCTTCAAAAGTGGCTCAGCGGGCGAAGACGGTCACCGAGATGGAGCCGCGCCAGAAGGCCTCGTCCAGCACCGCCGCGTCGCCGCCGCGGGTGCCGCGCTCGATGGCCGCGTCGAACAGGGCGGCGCCGCGGGCAAGCCGCGCGCCGATCCCCGCGCTCACGGCGCGCTCGTCCGGGAACTCGGCGTCGGTGCTCAGCCAGCGGAAGGGGAGGCGGGCCATGCGCGCACCCAGCCGCAGCGGGAACGGCTGTCCCAGGATGGTGAGGCCGTCGTACTCGAGCCCCGCCGAGGCGTTCAACGCGTCGCGCGCGCCGCCCCGGTTGAGGATGTCGCCGTCCGCCGCGGACCAGCCGGCCCAGCGCCCCGAGAGGGCGAGCACGGTGTGGCCGGTCACCCGCGCGCTCGCGCCCGCGTCCAGCGTGAGCGGCAGCGCGTAGCTGCGGTCGCCGGCCGTCTCGTCGTCCACGTCGGCGTTCAGCTCGCCGCCGCCGGAGACGGCGCCCGCCACCGTGAGCGCGGGAAGCGGCGTCCAGCGCACGCCCGCGGCCGCCCCCAGCCCGGTGTAGGTGATGGTGGCCGCGCTCTGCGCCGGCGTAAGGTCGGTGATGAAGCGAAGGGAGGTGTCGCGCACGGCGCCGGTGAAGGCGTCCAGCGCCACGCCCACGGCCAGCCGAGGGCTCACCTGGTAGCCCACCCCGCCGCGGAAGCGCGCCACGCCGCCCTGCGACCGGAAGCGGTCTTCCACCGCCACGCGCCCCGTGCTCAGCGTCATGGAGTCGGAGCGGGTGACGCGGTAGTTCTGGTCCAGGAACGACCCGTAGCCCACCGACACCGTGAAGCGGCCGCGCGTGGGGAAGGCGGCCTGCACCGTGGGGAAGCGCGCCGTGGTGCCGTCCGTGGCCTCGCTGCCCGCCGTGGCGTCGAAGAAGTCCGGCTGGAAGGTCACGGAGACGGCGGCGGCGAGCAGCCCCACCGCGCCGGCCGGGTTCACCATGGAGAAGCTGGGCTCGGGAAGCCCCAGCGCCACGCCGCCCATCCCCCGCGCCCGTGCCTCCAGCGGCTCGATGGGGTAGCCCAGCCCGCGCGCGGCGAGCGCCGACTGCGCGGAGGCACCGCCCGCGTGGACGGCAAGGAGGGCGAGGGCCGCGAGGCCCGCTCTGTAAAAGGTACGGCTCATGGCAGCTCGGCCCGGGCACGCGGGGTGTAGACGATGCGGAGCCGGGGCTCCGGGGCGAAGGCGGCGAGCCCGAAAGTCTGGAACTGCCGGATCGTGGGGACGCCCACCGACGGCCCGCCCATCAGGGCGAAGCTGGTGGGCACCGTGTCGCCGTTCACGGACGCGGTGGCGAAGCCGGTGAAGTCGAGCTCCACCGTGGTGTCGCCGGGCGCGAACACGGCCGCCTGCTGCGGCGACACCTGGTTGCGGATCAGCGCCAGCACGCGGAAGCTCGGGTCCAGCACCGCGTCGCCCAGCGGCGCGCGCCGCCCCAGCTCCGGCTCGGTGACGGTGAACACGGAGAGGATGGTGGAGTCCAGCGGCGTGAAGGCCGCGGAAACCGGCACGCGGCGCAGGATCAGCGACACGCGGTTGAGGCTCACGTCGCGCAGCGCCACCCGCCCGCAGGCTCCGCCGCCGGCCGGGCAGGCGTTGATGGTGTCCGGGAACTCGAAGCTGAACAGCGAGCGCGCGGAGCGGATGCCGCCCGCCGCCAGCACGCCCGACGGCTGCGGCGGCTCCGGGGTGAACACGAAGGTGTTCGGCTGCTCGCCCAGCGGGATGTCCGTGCTGATGACCGTGTCGCGCGCGGCGCCGATCGGCCGCAGCCCCACCCGCAGCACGGGCGGCTGGTCCGTCTGGTTGATCTGCAGGCGCGAGCCGGGCTCGGCGGCGCTCAGCATCAGCCCGAAGCCCAGCGTGTCGCGCAGCGCGGCCACGGCGGCCGAGTCCAGCGGCAGCACCAGCGAGTCTCCGGCCGTGACCGCGCGGTACACGTTCTGGCTGAGCAGCGCGCCGCGGGTGCCGCCGGGGGTCGTCCAGGGGGTGCGCGCGCCGGAGCTGTCCGCGGCGAGCTCCCAGGTGGCGGTGGCGTCGTCCCAGTTCTGCGCCACCCGGTACACCTGCACCGTCACCGGGCCGGCGGAGGAGTTGGCGGAGTCCAGCCGCACCACCAGCGACCCGCTCACGGCGCGGTACACCGTGTCCGTGCGGTTGACGTTGTCCTGCGTGTAGCGCAGGTCCGCCGGAAAGCCGCGGGCCGTGCGGTACAGGGCGTTGGCGCTCAGCTCGCCGCCGAAGCGGTTGGCCACCACCGCGTAGGGCACGTCGTTGGCGCCCGTGTAGTTGGTGAACACGCCCAGCGGCCGGAACGCCGTCCCGGCCGGGATGATCACCTCGGTCGTCGTGGGGCGCGTGCCGCCGGGAAAGAACGGGTCGCCGGACAGGGTGGGCGAGTCGTCGCCGCACGCCGCGGAGCCCACCAGGAGCGCGGCGAGCAGGAGGGTCCTGCGCAGGCCGATACGACGTAGCATCAGAAAACCGGAACGGTGTGTGTGCGGGCGGCCTCGGCCGCCCCGGGGGATCAGGCGCCTCCCGCCGCGCCGCGGTAGGTGCGCGGAAGGCGGAGCCCCAGCCCCGTGAGGATCTCGTATGATATGGTGCCGCAGCGGGCGGCGACCTCGTCCACCCTGATCTCGGCGTCGCCGTCGCTGCCGATGAGCGTGGCCACCTCGCCGGCGCGGACCTCGCCCGGCATGTCCGTGAGGTCCACCACCGTCATGTCCATGGAGATGCGGCCGAGGATCGGCACGCGGCGCCCATGGACCAGCGCTTCGCCGCCGGCGGCGGCCAGGCGGCGGGGGAGCCCGTCGCCGTAGCCGATGGCCAGCGTACCCCACCGCTCGTCGCGGGTGGCCGTGTAGGTGGCGCCGTACCCCACCGTGGTGCCGGGCGGAACCCGCCTCACCAGCGCCACGCGGGCGCGGAGCGCGGCCACCGCCTCCGGGCGCACGCCGGGCCCCGCTTCGCCGCCGTACATGTAGATCCCGGGGCGCACCACGTCTCCCCCGAAGCCCGCGCGGCGCACCGAGGCGGCGCTGTTGGAGGAGTGCGCCAGCCGTCCCGCACCCTCGGGCAGCAGCGCCAGCGCGGCGCGGAAGCGCTCGTGCTGGGCATCGGCCGAGGCGAGCACCGGCTCGTCCGCGGAATGGAAGTGCGTAAAACACCCCTCCCACTCCAAAAGGTCCCCTGCCCGCTCCGCGACGGCCGGTCCCCACTCCGCGGCGTGGGCCGCGGGGAAGCCGGCGCGCCCCATCCCCGTGTCGATCTCGGTGTGGAACGCCAGCCGGCGCCCCGCGGCGCGCGCCGCATCCGCCCACTGCGCCACCCCCTCCACGTCCGAGAAGGCCGGGGTGAGGCCGGCGGTGGCGGCGCGGGCGAGCTCGCCGGGGGGCGTGGGGGCGGTCACCAGCACGCGCCCCTCCCAGCCCGCCTCGCGCAGCGCCTCGCCCTCGGCCACGGCGGCCACCCCGAAGCCCCAGAGCGCCTCCGGCTCCAGCGAAGCGGCCAGGTGGCGCGCCACGGGGGCCAGCCCCAGGCCGTACGCGTTGGCCTTCACCATGGGCACGAGCGCGGCGCCGCCGGCGGCCTCGCGCAGGTGGCGGAGGTTGCGCAGCAGGGCGGCGAGGTCCACCTCCACCCATGCGCGGGAGGTGTGGCGCGCGGTATCTTCTGGCGAAATTGGCACAAATCGCGTAGTATAGGCCCCCTGTGACAAGCCCGCAACCCGACTCCGAGCCCGCCCGCCCCGCCTCTGGGGGCGTACTGGACCGCGCCCTCGCGCTGGTCCAGTTTCTTCGCGCCCACTGCCCGTGGGACGCGAAGCAGACCCCCCGTTCCCTTCAGCGCTACCTGCTCGAAGAGGCGCACGAGGTGGCCGACGCCATCAACGCGGGCGACCCGGCCGCGCTGCGCGACGAGCTGGGCGACCTGCTGCTGAACGTCGCCTTCCAGGTGGTGATCGCCGAGGAGCAGGGCGCCTTCAGCCGGGAGGATGTGGTGGCCGGGCTGGAGCAAAAGATGCGCCGACGCCACCCCCACCTCTACGGGCTGGGCGAGGCGGAGGAGTGGGCCGCCATCAAGGCCCGCGAGCGCGCCGCCGGCCCCGCGCGCGAAGGGCTGCTGGACGATCTCCCCTCCGGGATGGACCCCCTGCTGCGGGCCTTTCGCGTGCAGGAGCGCGCCGCCTCGGTGGGGTTCGACTGGGACGACTGGCGCGGCGCGTGGGACAAGGTGCGCGAGGAGACGGGCGAGGTGGAGGAGGCGATCGCCGCCGGCGACGCGGACCACCTGGAGGACGAGCTGGGCGACCTGCTCTTCGCCGCCGTCAACCTGGTGAGGCTGACGGGGGCGCACCCCACCGCCGCCCTGGGCCGCGCCAACGCCAAGTTCGCCCGCCGCTTCCGCGGGGTGGAGGCGCTCGCCCTCGAGCGCGGCGTGCCGCTGGGCGAAGCGTCGCTGGCCGAGCTGGACCTGCTGTGGGACGAGGTCAAGCGGCGGGAGCGCCAGCAGTGACGCCCCCCTTGCACCATACGTCTCTCTGTGTCTCTGTGCCTCCGTGTGAGACCGCTGTTTCTTCTTCGCACCTCCATACCCCCGAATGAAGCTCCGCTCACGCTTCGTCCTCACGCTGCTGGCCATCACGGTGGCGCTGATCGTGCCCGCGGTCTCGGCGCTCTTTGCGCTGCGCGAGCTGCAGAACGTGGCGGCGCAGCTCCGCATCCGCGACACGGAGGCCACGGCGATCCTGGGCCGCATCCACACGGGGCTGGAGGAGCTGGACTACGCGCACAGCAACCACGTGGTGCTGTGGAACATCTCGCGCGACACGGCCCTGTACTGGCGCGCCCAGACGGACACGGCGGCGACGCGGCTGTCGGGCGAGCTGCGCACCCTCAGCGCCCGGCCCCGCGCCTCCAGCGGCTTCCGCAGCGCGTCGCTGCGCGCCACCCGCCAGTTCGCCCGGCTGCACGGCGCCATCCGCGAAGAGCAGTCGCGGCTGGAGCGCGGGGTGGCCGATCCCAACACCGAGTTCCGCCAGTCGGTGGTGGTGCCGGCGTTCGACGCGATGGAGCACTCGCTCGACCCCATCGCCAGCGCCATCAACGTGGAGGGGGAGGAAAAGGTGAGGCGGGCGCAGGAGATCGCCAACCGCGCCACCACCACCACGCTGGTCGCGCTGGCAGCGGCGCTCCTCGCCACGCTGGCCATCGGCGCCTGGCTCACGCGCGGCGTGCTGCGCCCGGTGAGCGAGCTGCGCCAGGGGATGGCGCACGTGGCCGAGGGCGACTTCGCCCCCGAGATCCGCGTGCCCACCGGGCGGCCGGACGAGATCGGCGACCTGGCGCGCTCCTTCACCTCCATGGCCGAGCGCCTGGCCGAGCTGGACCGGCTCAAGGCGGAGTTCGTGTCCGTGGCCTCGCACGAGATCAAGACGCCGCTCAGCGTCATCCGCGGCTACGTGTCGCTGCTGGCCGACGGCATCTACGGCGAGGTCAACGAGACGCAGAAGAAGACGCTGGGCGCCGTCAACGACCAGACGGACCGCCTCACCCGCCTGGTGCACCGCCTGCTGGACATCTCCCGCTTCGAGGCGGGGGGCGGGCGCCTGGAGCTGCGCCGCATCAACGTGCGCGACTTCATCCAGGAACTGGTGAGCGGCTTCCAGGTGCTGGCCTTCCAGAACGGGATCAACTTCCACGTGCACGTGGCGGACGACGTACCCGTGAACCTGGTGGGCGACGCGGACCGCCTCAACGAGGTGCTGGGCAACCTGCTCTCCAACGCCTTCAAGTTCACCCGGCGCGAGGGCACCATAGACCTGCTGGCGGAGCGCGAAGGCACCAGCATCCGCGTCAAGGTCTCGGACACGGGGGTGGGCATCCCGGCGGACAAGCTTCCCCACATCTTCGAGAAGTTCTACCAGGTGGACAACGACGCGCAGCCGCGCTCCGTGGGCTCCGGGCTGGGGCTGGCGATCGCGCGGGAAATCGTGGAGGCGCATGGGGGCACGATCGGTGCAGCGAGCGAGCCCGGCCGGGGCACCACCTTCACCATGGTGATCCCCGACCGGCCGCCGTCCGCGAAGGGCGGCGATCTGCTTCCCCACGGCTGAACCCATGCGAAAGCTCCTAGTACTGCTCGCCGCGCTCGCCCTGCCCGCCTGCGCCACTCTCCGGGGAGGCGGCTCCGACGCCGGCGAGCGCACCCGGCTCTGGCGGGCGGCCCACAACGCCTACCACCAGGACTCGTTCCGCGTGGCCGCCGCCGCGTTCCAGCGCCTGGCCGCGGACTTTCCGCGCACGCAGGAGGGGCACGAGGCGCGCTTCTACCTGGGTATGCTGAGCCTGGAGCCGCGCAGCGCGCTGGACCTCACCATCGCCCGGCAGCACCTGCAGCTCTACGTGACCGCCGACACCACGCAGGGGCCGCGCGGCTACCACGGGCGCGAGGCAGAGTCGCTCCTCCGCCTCGTTTCCGAGCTGCAGCGCCCCTGCGACGTGCGCATCGGGGCGCTGGGATGCGAGACGCGCGTGGTGACACGCCCCGGCGCGCCGGAGCCCGCCCCGCCCTCCAACGGCGGCTCGGACGGGGCGGCCGTGGCCGAGGCCGCGAGGCTGCGCCGGGAGCTGGGCGAGCGCGACCAGACCATCCGCGACCTGCGCGAGGAGCTGCAGCGCATCCGCAACACGCTGGCGCCGCGCAGACAGCCGTAAAAGCGGGGCTCACACAGAGGCACAGAGGCACAGAGATAAGTTCATCTCTGTGCCTCATCTTCATCCCACTCTGAAGAGCTTGGCGCGCTCGCCGTAGCGGGCGTGGAGGGCGCGGCGCAGGAGGGGGTGGCGCTGGAGGTCGGGGTCTTCGTCCACGATGCGGCGGGCTTCGCCGCGGGCTTTTTGCAGCAGGGCGGAATCTTTTTCGAGGTCCGCGAAGCGGAAGGCGGGGAGGCCGGACTGGCGCGCGCCGAAGAGGTCGCCGTAGCCGCGGAGGCGCATGTCGGCCTCGGCGATCTCGAAGCCGTCTTCGGTGGAGGCGAAGATGCGCAGGCGCTCCAGGTGCTCGCCGCCGGGGGAGAGGAGGATGCAGAAGCTCTCCTCCGAGCCGCGCCCCACGCGGCCGCGAAGCTGGTGGAGCTGCGAGAGGCCAAAGCGCTCGGCGTGCTCCACCACCATCACGGTGGCGTTGGGCACGTCGATCCCCACCTCGATCACCGTGGTGGAGACGAGGAGGTCCACATCGCCGGCACCGAAGGCGCGCATCACGCGGTCCTTTTCCTCGCCCGGCATCTGCCCGTGGATCAGCGCCAGGCGGAAGTCCGGGAAGAGGGTCTGCAGCGACTCGAACTCTTCAGTGGCCGACTTCAGGTCCAGCTTCTCGGACTCTTCCACCAGCGGGTACACGAAGTACGCCTGGCGCCCGCGCTCCACCTGCTCGCGCACGAACGAGAGCACCTTGGGGCGCGCGGACTCGTTGCGCAGCGCCGTGCGCACGGGGAGGCGGTTGGGCGGGCGCTCGTCGAGCACCGAGATGTCCAGGTCGCCGTACAGCGTGAGCGCCAGGGAGCGGGGGATGGGCGTGGCGGACATCACCAGCGTGTCCGCGTTCTTCCCCATCTCGGTGAGCGCAAGCCGCTGCTTCACGCCAAAGCGGTGCTGCTCGTCCACCACCACCAGCCCCAGCTTGTGGAACTCCACGGCTTCCTGGATGAGCGCGTGGGTGCCCACCACCACGTCCGCGTCGCCCACGGCGATGCGGTAGGCGGCCTCCTTCCACCCCTTGGTGCTGAGCCGCCCCGTGAGCAGCGACACGCTGGCGGGGATGCCGTCCAGCAGCTTCACCAGGGTGCGCGCGTGCTGCTCGGCCAGGATCTCGGTGGGCGCCATCAGCGCGGCCTGGTAGCCGTTCTCCACCGCGCGCAGCATGGCGAAGAGCGCCACCACCGTCTTGCCCGCGCCCACGTCGCCCTGCAGCAGGCGGTTCATGCGGCGCGGCGCGGCCATGTCGTCGCCGATCTCCTTCAGCACGCGCTTCTGCGCGCCGGTCAGCGCGAAGGGGAGCTGCCTGTGGAAGGGGCGCACCAGGTGGTCGTGCCGCTCGAAGGCGATCCCCTCGCGCTCCATCACGGCCTCGCGGCGGGCGCGTGCGTGCAGGATCTGGAGGAAGAAGAGCTCCTCGAACGCCAGCCGCCTCCGCCCCTGCTCCGCCTCGGCCAGCGACGCGGGGCGGTGCATGTAGTCCAGCGCCTTCCACAGCGGCAGGATCCCCGCGTCGTCGCGCAGCTTCTCGTCCAGCGGATCGTCGTCCTTGGCGGACTCCAGCAGCCCGTCCAGGTTGTCGCCGATCAGGTTCCGCACCTGCCTGTGCGTGAGCCCCTCGGTGGCCGGGTACACGGGGAAGATGGCCCCCGTCTCCTCCGACGAGTCCTCGCCCTCGCTGGCGATCACTGTGAACTCGCGCGGCTGGAACTGGCGCCCGTGGTAGAAGCGCACCGTGCCGGAGAGGAGGAGGAGGTCGCCCTTCTTCAGCACCCGGTCCAGGAACGGCTGCCCCGGCCACGAGCACTCGATCAGCCCGCTGCCGTCGCGCACCACCGCCTGGAAGATGCGCAGCCCCCGGCGCGTGGGGAGCACGCCCTTGGAGACGACGCGGCCGATGATGGTGGCCTCCATCCCCGGCTCCAGCGCGTTGATCTTGGTGATGGTGCTGGCGTCTTCGTAGCGGTGCGGGACGTGGAACAGGAGGTCCCGCGCGCTGAGCAGCCCCATCTTCTTGAGGAGGTCGGCGCGCTTGGGCCCCACGCCCTTCAAGAACTGGATCGGGCGATCCAGCTCCGAGTACGCGGGCGCCGCGTCGGGCGCGACGGGGAGTACGTAGGGCTTAGGCGGCTGGCGGGCCAAAGGGAGCAGTGCGTTAGTGCGTGAGTGCGTAAGTGCGTTGAACCGCGGTTAGCGCACTCACGCACTAACGCACTCACGCACTTTCTTCCTATCCCGTGAGCACCTCTTCGGCGAACGCCTCGATCTCGAAAGGAACCAGGTCGTCCAGCGACTCGCCCACGCCGATGAACTTCACCGGGAGGTCGAACTCTTCCTTGATGGCCACCACGATGCCGCCCTTGGCGGTGCCGTCCATCTTGGTGAGGACGATGCCGGTGAGCGGGAGCGTCTGGCCGAAGCTGCGGATCTGCGCCAGGGCGTTCTGGCCCACGGTGGAGTCCAGCACCATCAGCGTCTCGTGCGGGGCGCCGGGGAGCTTCTTGCCGATCACGCGGTGGACCTTTTCCAGCTCCTTCATCAGGTCGCCCTGCGTGTGAAGGCGGCCCGCCGTGTCCACGATCACCACGTCCACGTCGTTGGCGATGGCGCGCTCCAGCGCGTCGAAGGCAACCGCCGCGGGGTCGCGCCCGGCCTCGGAGCCCACGAAGTCGCACCCCACGCGCTCGCTCCAGCGCTTCAACTGCTCCACGGCCCCGGCGCGAAAGGTGTCGCCCGCGGCGATCAGCACCCTGCGCCCCTGCCGCGTCATGCGGTGGGCCAGCTTGGCGATGGTCGTGGTCTTCCCCACCCCGTTGACCCCGGCGATCAGCAGCACGGTGGGGCCCTCGTCGTAGTTGAAGCGCAGCGCCGTGTCCGACCGCCCGGCCGAGAGGATGGCGACGATCTCCTCGCGCACGCCGCGCAGGAAGTCGTTCTGCGACCGCGCGATGCCGCGCTCCGCCAGCGTCTCCACCACGCGCACCAGCCGCAGGGTGCTGGGAACGCCGAAGTCCGCCGCGATCAGCGTCTCCTCCAGCCCCTCCAGCGACCCCTCGTCCATCCCCTTCACCAGCACCGTCACGTCGGTCAGCGCGACGTCTACGATGCGGTCCCAGAGCGACTTCTTCCCCTCTTCCTTCTTCCTGAAAAGACGAGCCATTCCATACTCCGTTCGCGTTTCTTGCAAATCTATCACACAGAGGCACAGAGGCCCAGAGAAAGCGCCTTCTCTGTGCCTCTGTGCCTCTGTGTGAGACCTGCTTTCAGGAGGCCTGCGTGAACCGCCGCGAGACCTCTTCCCAGTTGATCGTGTTGAACCACGCGTCCAGGTAGTCCGGGCGGCGGTTCTGGTACTTGAGGTAGTAGGCGTGCTCCCACACGTCCACGCCCAGAATGGGCGTGTGGCCCTGCATCAGGGGCGAGTCCTGGTTGAGCGTCTCCATCACCTGCAGCTTGCCCTGGCCGTCCACCACCAGCCACGACCAGCCGCTCCCGAAGCGCGCCTTCCCCGCGTCCACCATGCGCGACTTGAGCTGGTCGTACCCGCCGAACGCCTGCGTGATCGCGTCGCCCAGCGGGCCGGAGGGCTGCCCGCCGCCGTTGGGGCCCATCACCTGCCAGAACAGCGAGTGGTTGGCGTGCCCGCCGCCGTTGTTGCGCACGGCGGTGCGGATGTCCTCCGGCACCTCGTCGATGCGGCGGAGGAGAGCGTCGATGTCGTCGCCGGCCTGGAACTCCGGGTGCTTCTCCAGCGCGGCGTTCAGGTTGGTGACGTAGGTGGCGTGGTGCTTGTCGTGGTGGATCTGCATCGTCTGCGCATCGATGTGCGGCTCCAGCGCGTCGAACGCGTACGGAAGATCGGGGAGGGTGAACGGCATCGGGTGCCTCCGTCTTGAGTGGTCGGGGCCGCGCGAGTGGATGCGCGGCGAGTCGCGCCCCGCGCACGCAAGGCGCGCACCGGGGCTGAGCGGCTGCCGCGCAATCTACGCCGCGTCAGATGTTCCGCCACGGACGCGGCGCGGGTCACGCGCCCGCGTGACCGGAGCGCTGCGCCGGCGGCGGCACCGCGCGTGCTACGAAGGGTATAAACCCCTTCACCGCAATACCTTGGAGTGGCTTTATGATCCCGGCGAAGCTCCGCATCCTTGTCCTTGCCGCGTACGCCGCGCTGGCGGCCTGCGAAGACCCGGCCAGCGGCGGCGCGTCCACCGATGAAGCGGTGGAGGTCGTCAGGAGCGCCGCCCACCCGCTGACGGGCTCCGCATCCGGCTACGATCCGCTCCTGGCCGCCGTCGGCGAGCGCCGCTTCGTCCTCCTGGGCGAGGCGACCCACGGCACCCACGAGTTCTACGCGGAGCGCGCCCGCATCTCCCGCCGCCTGATCGAGGAGCGCGGGTTCGCGGCGGTCGTGGTGGAGGGCGAGTACCCCGCCGCGCGCCGCGTGAACGAGTTCATCCAGGGCCGCGGGAGCGACGCCACGCCCTCCGGCGCGCTCTCCGGCTTCACGGAGTTCCCTCTGTGGATGTGGCGCAACGCGGACCTGCAAGCCTTGGTGAGCGAGCTGCGCGCCCTCAACGCCACCTCGCCCGGGCGTGTCACGTTCGTGGGGATGGACGTGTACAGCCTGTATCCGTCGCAGCAGGACGTGATCGCGTATCTGGAGCGCGTCGATCCCGCGGCGGCCGCTCGTGCGCGCACCCGCTACGCCTGCTTCGCCCCGTACGGCCGCGACCCGCAGCGCTATGGGAGCGAGGCATTCGTCTCCCCCGCCGCGTCGTGCGCCACGCAGGCGGCCGAGCAGCTCACGGAGATGGAGGCGCGCTTCGCCGCCGCCCCCGCCGATCCCGAGCTGTTCGACGCCACGCAGAGCGCGCGCGTGGTGCGGGGCGCGGAGGAGTTCTACCGCCGAAACTTCGAGCGCGGCGAGGCCGCGTGGAACGCGCGCGACCGCCACATGGCCGCGACGCTGGCCGCGCTGGCCACGCACCTCGAGGCCCGCGGCCGGCCCGGCAAGATCGCCGTGTGGGCGCACAACACGCACGTGGGCGATGCGCGCGCGACCGAAATGGGCGCGCAGGGGCAGCTCACACTCGGCCAACTGATGCGCGAGCGGAGCCCCAACGAGACCTTTCTTCTCGGGTTCACCACCTACGAGGGCACCGTCGTCGCCGCGACCGAATGGGGCGCCCCCGGCCGCGCCACCGCGCTGCGCCAGGCGCTGGCGGGGAGCTACGCCGGCCTCTTCCACGAAACCGGCATCCCCAGCTTCCTGCTGGTGCTCTCCCCCGTCGCCGCGTCGCTCGCCGAGCCGCGGCTGGAGCGCGCGGTGGGCGTCGTCTACGCCCCGCAGACGGAGCGGCAGAGCCACTACTTCCAGGCGCGCCTCGCGGAGCAGTTCGATGCCGTGATCCACGTGGACCGCACCACCGCGGTAAACCCGCTCTAAAGCCAAAGGAGGCACAGAGATGAATTCGTCTCCGTGCCTCCGTGCCTTGTGCGAGCCCCGTTACCTGTCACCCCGCCGCGCGCCCCTTCCTGTCCCCTGAAACCGGCACCGGCATCCCGTAGCGCTGGATCAGCTCCACGGCCAGTGACAGGTAACTCCGGGCCCCCGCCGAGCGCGCATCGTACGCGAGCACGGGGCGCTCGAAGCTGGGTGCCTCGGCCAGGCGCACGTTGCGGGGGATGACGGTGGCAAAGGTGCGCTCGCCCAGGTACCCGCGCACCTCGGCGGCCACACTCTGCGCCAGCGACAGGCGCCCATCGAACATGGTGATGAGCGCTCCCTCGATGCGCAGCGCCGGGTTGAGCGCCTTCACCAGCTCCAGGTTTTCGAGGAGCTGAGAGAGCCCTTCGAGGGCAAAGAACTCGGCCTGCACCGGCACCAGCACGCTGTCCGCCGCCACCAGCGCGCTCAGGGTGTAGAGCCCCAGCGCCGGCGGGCAGTCCAGCAGCACGAAGTCGTACAGGTCCCGCACGGGTGCCAGCGCCTCGCGCAGCCGCTGCTCGCGGCCGGGGAGGCTCGCCATCTCCACCTCGCCGCCCAGCAGGTGCTCGCTGGTGGGCACCACGTCCAGGAACGCGATGTCCGGCGAGCGCACCACCGCGCTGGCCAGCGGCGCGCCGTCAAAGAGCACGCCGTACAGCGACGACCGCGCCGACCCCCGCAGCTCCGCGGGGAGGAGGCCGCTGGAGGCGTTGCCCTGCGGGTCCAGGTCCACGACGAGCGTGCGCTTCTCGGCCGCGGCCAGGCTGGCCCCGAGGTTCACGGCGGTCGTCGTCTTGCCGACGCCGCCCTTCTGGTTCGCGATCGCGATGACTGGCATGGGCTCAGCTCACCACGCCGCTCGGACCGGGACCGGTCTGCGGGGACGAGGGACGCATGGGTTCCAGGGGAGGCGGGGGCCGTCTGACCACGGGCGGGACTGCGGGGAAGATGCGGGAGTGCATCCATATTGGGGAGCAACCCGGCCGTCGCGCAAGGGAGCTCCGCGCCCGTCCAGCCTTTGCACGCACGCCGCCCGGCGAGCCCTTTCGGGGACACGCGACGCAACCGATTGCGGCACAGCGACTTGCGCGTAAGTCATTCCGTTACATGAAGTTACAAAGGGGTTGACCGGCACCGCCCCGACTGCTTACTTTGGGCCCTCCGGCGCCACGCCCCGCGTCGCCGGCACCCCTCGCGCAACGCCTCCCCGAGCCCCCCGAGATCGTGGAAATGATGGATGCCCGCCCCGTGGTCCTGACGCTGCCCAGCGATGTCGCGAACAGGGTGGAGGCACTCCAGCAGAAAGATCCGGAGCTCGTGGCGCAGATGCTTCGCTACTGCGCCATGCGGGAAACCATCTTCCAGGTGCTGGCCGGGAACGCTCAACAAACAAAAAGCTTGACCTGACGCCACAAATCCGGCATGGTGAGCGGGGTGCGATCGTCGTTACCCTCCACAACCCCGTACCGGATGGCGCAGGACCCCTCGCTTCGGATCAAATACCTGGACTGGTGCTCGGCGAAAATCGCCGAGCACATTTTCGCGCTGGACCCTGACGGCTTCTGGCTCCTCTCCCAGAAAGCGGCAGAGGCGAGCCGCGTTCCCGCCTGCGCCGGCGCCGCGGGGGGCGACGAGATCGTGGAGACGCTGGTGGGCACCGGCGAGTCCGCGGAGCGGCTGCGGCAGATGATCCTGGCCGTGCACCGCGAGCTGGCGCTGCCGGACCAGGAGAGCTGGACGCTCCGCTACCGCGCCGATCCCCACCTGTACGAGCGCGACATGCTCGGCTTCCGCTCCGCCCACCGCTGAGCCAGGCACGCTAAGACGCGCGCCGCCGCATCCGGCTCATCACCCACGCCTTGAGCTGTGCCTCGTCCGGCGCCGGGTGGCCCCGCTCCGTCAGCCAGTCCGACATCCAAGCCGCGAACATGGGGGGCAGCCAGCGCCGGGGGACGTAGTGCGCCCCGTCCGCCAGCGTGAACCCGGACGCGGGCTCCGGCTCCGCCACTTCGCCCGGCCTCAGCAGCCGCAGCGCGCGCGAGCGGCCCGGCGTGCGCAGGATGTACCCCTTTTCCTGCAGCGTGCGCAGGTGCTCCGCCACGCTGGAGATGGAGCGGTAGCCGAAGTGCTCCGCGATCTCCTCGTGGCTGGGGGCGCACCCCTGCTCGGCCAGGTAGTCGCGCAGGTAGTCGAGGATCTCCACCTGGCGCCGGGTGAGCGGTTCCATGGTCATGCCCCGCGTGGGGGTTTCCGAAGGATCGCGAGCGGACATCAGCGCTTCTCTCCTCGCCGCGCGCGGTGCGCCGGCCTGTGTGCGACCTTGGTGAGGCTGAACCAGAGCAGGAACGCGCCGTACGCCGCGACCCCCAGGCTGGTGGCGAGCGTGAGGAGCCCGGTGCCGGTCATGGCGCCCTCACCGGTCCGCGAGCCGCAGGTACGCCACGGCCCTGGGGCGCGCCGGCCTCACCCGCGCCGGCGGCAGGGCGCCGTGGCGCTCGTCGTCCGCCGGCCCGCGCACCAGCTCGTGGCAGCGGCTGCCGCCCCTCGGCAGATAGCGCAGGGCGAGATCCTCCGCCTCGAACTGCGCGAACCAGCGCACCCACACCACCTCCAGGGCCCGCGTCGCACGGCCGAACTCGATGCGCAGCGCTCCGTCCACGGCCGGCGCGCCGCCGTGCGCCTCCATCCACAGGCGGATCTCGATCGGGTCCCGCGTCGTTCGCGCTCGGCTCATCGTGCCTCCTTTGCGCCGCGCCGGCATTGGCGCCGCGGTTCTCCCACTCCTCTCTCTCCACCACCTCCGGCGGCGACTGATGCCGGCGCCTCCGCCGCGAGGGGATGAATCCCCCCGCTGGAGGGACGTGAAGCCCGCTGAAGCGGGCTCGGTAGCCGGACCCGCGCGAGCCTGCTTCAGCAGGCTTCCCGTGGTTCCAGCCGGGGGTTTCAACCCCCGGCGAGACACCCCTCCGGCCGTCGGCAGGCGTTACCCGTCACGCTCCAGCCACTCCCGCTGCTCGGCCGTGAGCTCCCGCGGGTGCTCGCCGTCCGCCAGGGCCCGCCAGGTGTCGGCCTCGCGCCTCAGGAGGGCGGCTTCCTCCTCGCGCCCGGCCGCGTACGAAGCCGCGCGGCGCGTGCAGATGTACGCCATGGAGAGCGCGTACTGGCGCGCGGAGTCGCTGATGCGCGCGCGGTTCTCGATCACCCCGCCACCTCGCGGGCGTGCGTCCCCTGAGCCGGTGGCTCGGGGCGCTGCCGGGCGCGCGGCTCGCGGCGCTCCGGCGCGATCACGATGCGGACGCGCTCGCCCCACCACCGGAACACGGGGCGCTGGCTCTCGACGGTCGCTTCGGTCATGGTCACCCCGTGCGGCGGTAGGGGGAGAACCCTTGCAGGCGCTCGATCCTGCGGCGCAGCGCCTCGGGGCGGTGGGCCAGCCAGGGGAACGCGTCCTCCAGCGCCTCCGCCAGCTCGCCCGCGTCGCGCCCCATCTCCAGCGCCTGCGTGACGGTGCACACGTAGTCCACCACGATGTCATCGCCGTCGCGCGCCTGGCCGTGGCGGATGCCCATGGTGCGCAGCGCGTCCAGCAGGTTGGCCAGCACGTGCACGTTGGCGGGGACGGCCGCCACGCGGGCGTGAGCCGGGAAAGGTGTGTCCAGCGCGACGAGCTCCGCGGCGCGCGGGCCTTCCAGCGGCGCCATCCTGCGCCCCGGCCCGAAACGCTGCTCCAGCAGCCGCACCACCTCCGCCAGGATGCGCTGCGGATCGGCCGGCTTCACCAGGCACCCGTCGAAGCGCACGGTACCGGACGCCGCCCCTTCGCAGTCTGCGGTCAGGCGGAGCGCGAGCGTGCCGGCACAGCCGGGCTCCGAGCGGATCTGCTCCAGGAGCCGCGGGGCCGCGGGATCGGGGAGGTCCACGATCACCAGGTCCGGGAACCATTCCACGCACATGCGCAGCGCCTCGTCTTCGCCGCATGCCTCGGCCGCCTCGTAGCGGTTGCGCTGCAGGAGGAGCCGCAGCCCGGCGCGGATCACCTCGTTCTCCGAGACCACGAGGACGCATCCCGGTGCGGTCGCATCGAGCCACGCCTCCATCACGGCGTCCCGTTCGAAGTCCATGTGTACCCTTCGGCTCAGGCCGCCGGCGCGGCGCGGAGGAAGCGGCGCAGCGGGATCGGCCGCTTCATGGCGGGCCCCCACAGGTCGCCGCGCTCGGCGAGCCTTTCCGGGACCGTGCGGATGGTGAAGGCGCGCGGGTCGAGGGAGTCGTCCAGCTCGTCCCACGCGAGCGGGGTGGAGACGGTGGCGCCCGGGCGGGCGCGCACGGCGTACACTCCGGCCACCGTCTTCCCCAGGATGTTCTGCAGATAGTCCACGTACACGGTCCCACGGGGCCGCCGCTTCACCATCCGCTCGACGGTTGCAACCTTGGGAGCGCGCGCCGCCACGCGGGTGGCGATGAACTGCGCCAGCAGCGTCGCCGTCTCCAGCGCCGTCCGGGGTGGGAGCGGCAGGTACACGTGGAGGCCCGTGGAGCCGGAGGTCTTGAGCGCGCCGTGCAGTCCGTGGCGGTCCAGCTCCTCCTTCACGAGCTTCGCCACCTCCACCACCGTGCGGAACGAGGTGCCCTCCCCCGGGTCCAGGTCCAGGATGGTGTAGTCCGCCAGCTCCAGCGACTGCACCCGCGAGTGCCAGGGGTCGTACGAGATGGCGCCCAACTGCACGGTGTAGAGGAGCGTGGCCAGGTCGCCGCCCACCAGGCGCCGCTTGTGGTCGCCGTCCGGCTCCACGATCGTCTCCACGCGCACCCCGGCGGGCACGTCCGCGTCCGGCGTCTGCTGGTAGAACGCCTGCCCCTCGATCCCGCCCGGAAAGCGCCTCAGCACGAGCGGACGGTCCTTCATCCAGGGGAGGATGAAACGAGCGGTTTCCGCGTAGTAGCGCGCCAGGTCGCCCTTGGTGAGCGGATCGCGGCGCGCCGGGAAGTACACCTTGCCCAGGTTGCTGAAGGCGAGCTGCTCCCCGCGGCCCAGCGACACCGTGCCGTCGCCGCCGGAGCGCTCGGCGGTGAGCAGGCGCTCCACCACCGCGTTGTTCGATTGCCGCGGGCCCGGGGCAACCTCGCCTCCCCCCAGGCCCGCGGCCGCGGAAGTCGCATCCGGCTCGCGCACCACGGAGCGCGCGTCCTTGTCGTCGCGGAAGCCCAGGAAGACCGGCTGGCGCAGGATGCCCTTGGAGGTCCACTCGTTGAACCTCACCTCCACCACCACGCGCGGCGTCGTCCAGTGCGCCTTCTCGTTGGTAGCGGGTGTCTCGCTGAAGGGCGCCGTCTTCCGCTCCAGCGGCTTCAGGCGGCGGATGGCCTCCGCCAGCGTCTTGCGGTCGAAGCCGGTGCCCGTGTGCCCCGCGTAGATGAAGCGCCCGTCCGCGTCGTAATAGCCCAGCAGCAGGGCGCCCACGTGCTGGCGCGAGTTGCGCGGCTCCGTCCATCCGCCGACCACGAATTCCTGGCGGTTCTCCAGCTTGAGCTTGACCCACTCCTTCGCGCGCTTCCCCGGGGTGTACGTGGAGTCGGTGCGCTTGGCCACCAGCCCTTCCCACCCGCCGGCGCGCGCACGCGCCATCATCGCGTCGGCATCTTCCGAGCTCTCACCGAGCCGGATGAGACCGGAGTCCACGCCGTCGAGCACGCCTTCCAGCGCCTCGCGCCGCTCGCTCCAGGACTCGCGCAGCAGCGCTCGGGTGCCGTCCAGGAGGATGTCGAAGGCGACCAGCGCGGCCTGCTGCGCATCGGACGCCGTGTGGATGTCGCGCTCGCCCGAGAGGTGCATGCGGCCCTGGAGCGACTCGAACCTCATCACCTCGCCGCCGCGCACGCCCACCAGCTCGCCGTCCAGCACGATCTCCCGGCCCAGCTCGCCGCGCAGCTCGCGCAGCGCGGAGACCACCTCGGGGAACTGGCGCGCCTTGTCGTTGCCGTTACGGGTGACGAGGGCAACCGTGTCCCGCCCGGCGAACGCCAGCACGCGGATGCCGTCGTACTTGGGCTCGTAGGTCCACCCGTCCCCGCCCGGCTGCCCCCCGCCCGACGATGCCAGCATGGGGAGGATGGCCGGCGTGGCGGGCGCCTTGGCGGACGCGCGCGGCGCGGGCTTCGCGGCCCGCGTGGAGCGCGCGCCCTTCCCGGCCGCGATCTCCGGCATGGTGCGGCCGGTATCCACCGAGGTGTCGTACTCGTCCGCCGGGTCCAGGCCGTCGCCCGAGTGCTCGTCGTGGTGCTTGATGAGGAGCCACTGGGGCTTCCGCGCGTCGCCGCGGCACGTGCGGACCAGCGCGTAGCTGCCGCGCAGCCGCTCCCCGTCAAAAGTGACGGAGAGCTTCCCCTGCCGATACGCGGTGGCCAGCGCCTCTTCTTCGTCCACCCCGTCCGGCACGTCGTCCGCGCGGTAGGTGCCGCGGTCCCACAGCATCACGGTGCCGCCGCCGTACTCGCCCGCGGGGATGCTCCCCTCAAAGGTGTTGTACTCCAGGGGATGGTCCTCCACCTCCACGGCCAGCCGGCGGTCCGCCGGGTCGGCCGATGGCCCCTTGGGCACCGCCCAGCTCTTCATCACGCCGCCCATCTCCAGGCGGAGGTCGAAGTGGAGGTGGCTGGCGGCGTGCTTCTGCACCACGAAGCGGAGTGCGGCCTTCCGGCTCGCGCGGACACCGCGCGGCTCCGGCGTCTTGCCGAAGTCGCGCTTGGCCCGGTACTCCGCCAGGTCGTCGCGCTGGGAGGGGGTGCGCCGCGGCATCGGGCTACGCCGTCTTCCGCTTGCGCGGCGCGGCCTTCTTCCTGGCGGGAGCCGCGCTCTTCTTCCCGGACTCCTTGATGCTCTCCTGCAGGCGCGCCATCAGGTCGATCACGCCCGACGTGTCCGGCTCGTCGGCCTCGGCGACGGCGGGCTTCTTCCCCTTGAGCTTGGCCTGGATCACCTTCATCAGGCTCTCGGTGTACACGTCGCGGAACTTGCCTGGCTCAAACGGCTCGCTCAGATTCTCCACGAGCTGCTCGGCCATCTTCAGCTCCTGCGGGCGGAGGTCCTTCACCTCCGGGATGTGAAGCTCGCGGACGTCCACCAGCTCCCGCTCGTAGCGCATCAGCTCCAGCACCAGGGCGTCGCCCACCGCCTTGAGCCCCGCCAGGTGCGTCTTCTTGCGCAGCACGAAGCTGCCGACGCCCAGCGAGCCGGTGCGCTCCATCGTCTCGCGGAGGAGGGCGTACGCCTTCTCGCCGCCGGGCATGGGCGCGAGGTAGTAGGGCTTGTCGAAGTAGCGCGGATCGACGTCGTCCTCCTTGACGAACGCCGCGATCTCGAACGAGCGCGAGGTGGCGCGCTCGGCCTGCTCCAGCTCCTCGTCGGAGATGACGACGTACTTCCCCTTCTCGTACTCGTAGCCCTTCACGATCTCCGCCGCGGGTACCTCCTTCCCCTCGCGCTCGCACACCTTCTTGTAGCGGATGCGCGACTTGTCCTTGGCGTGGAGCTGGTTGAAGGAGATCCCCCCCTGCTCGCGCACGGCGCTGTGGAGGGTCACGGGGATGGTGACCAGGCCGAAGCTGATCGCGCCCTTCCAGATCGTCGTCGCCATCTGCCGCGTCCGGGTTCCAGAGTGTCTCCGCGGGGCTCAGCCGTCCCCGCCGGGGGACGAGTCGAAAGGCAGTTCCCATGCCGCTCAAATAGCTGTAAGTATACACCTTACAACGAGTTAGCTGTAAGCATACAGCTTACAGGCACCCCCCTAAACCTGTATGCGGGCGCCGCTTCCGGGCACCCGCGCCCACCACGGACCCGCCACGGTCCGGCTCTTGCCTTTGGAGGCTGTCCCTCGCATGGACCAATACGGAACCCGGCCCGCTCCCATGAAGATCGCCACCGCTCCCGACGCCGCCCGCCGGCCCGGGCAGATCCTGAAAGAAGTGTTCATCGACAGCGACCCGGAGCTCACGCAGGGACGCGTGGCGCTGGGGATGGGGATCTCGCGCCCGCACCTCAACGACCTGCTGAACAAGGCGGAGAAGCGGGTGACGCCCGAGATGGCGCTGCGTCTGGCGCGCTTCTTCGGCACGCGCGCGGAGAGCTGGCTGTACGCGCAGGCGGACTGGGACCTGCGGCTGGCGCGCTCCAACCGCCGCCTGGCGATGCAGGTGGACCGCATCATCCCCTGGCGTGCCGAGAACGGCCCCATCTTCCGCCACCCGGCCGAGGACCAGGACGCCGCCGCCGAGCTCGTCCCCACGCTGCGCCGCGAAGAGATCGCCCAGCGCGTGCGCGAGCGCGTGGCCCCCGGGCGTGCCTCCGAGCGCCGCAAGATCAGCCCTTCCAGCATCCGCTTCCCGCGCAGCGCCTGACCCGCCGCGCGGCGCCCCGCGTGGGGCACCGCTGACCCATGCGGAACGTCTTGCCTTATTTCGGAACAGAGTGGCGGCGTCCGGGAGGGTGAGCGAGCTTGTGCAAAGTGCGCGTGGAGCACATTCTGTAACACGGGTGGCGAAATCAGCGCGTTCTGTTTCATCCTCCCCTCCCCTCCTCCGGCAGTTTCCCATGATGCGCACCGTGCAGCTTCCGCCACATCTCTATCTTTCCGCATCGCCAACCGCGGGCGGCGAGTCTCGCGAGGTGCCGCCCTGGGACGGCGCGCGCGACTACGTGACGGACGGCGCGCGCTACGGCGTGCGCTTCGACAACGGAGGGGTGCTCTGGTTTCCCGGCTCCGACCGGTTCAGGATCGAGGAGCTGCGCGCGGACTTCGCGGGCACCGACCTGGAGGCGATCGTCTCCGGGCTGCGCACCTACATCTCGGACGACGAGCGGCTGCGGGCGCTGTGGGCGGGCGACCTGGCCGCGCTGGACCAGTTGCGCGCGGAAGTGGCCGAGCGCGCGGCGGGTGGGGCATGAGCGCGCGGGGCCGTCCGGTCTTCGAGTACGACGAGGTGATCCCCGGGGCGCGGATGGTGGTGGTGGGGGTGGGCGGTGGCGGGGGGAACGCGGTCAACCGGATGATCCTGGAGGAGCTCGAGGGCGTGGAGTTCGTGGCGGTGAACACCGACGCGCAGGCGCTGCGCCAGTGCCGCTCGGACACGCGCATCCAGATCGGGCGCAAGCTGACGCGCGGCCTGGGCGCCGGTGCCCGCCCCGAGGTGGGGCGCGCGGCGTTCGAGGAGAGCGCGGACGAGGTGAGGAAGGCGCTGGAGGGGGCGGACCTGGTGTTCGTGACCGCCGGGATGGGGGGCGGGACGGGCACGGGCGCGGCGCCCGGCATCGCCGCGCTGGCGCGCGAGATGGGGGCGCTTACCGTGGGCGTGGTGACGAAGCCCTTTCTCTTCGAGGGAAAGAAGCGGATGCGCCAGGCGGAGGAAGGGCTGAGCGCCCTGGTGGAAGCCGCCGACACCCTGGTGCTGGTACCCAACGAGCGGCTCCTGGCCGTGGTGGGCAAGGGCACCTCGTTCAAGGACGCCCTCAAGAAGGCGGACGAGGTGCTCCTTCACGCCACGCAGGGCATCTCAGGCCTCGTGCACGTTACCGGTGACGTGAACGTGGACTTCGCCGACGTGCGCACGGTGATGAGCAGCCGGGGAACCGCGCTGATGGGGATGGGGCACGGGCGTGGCGAGAACCGCGCCGAGGATGCCGCCCGCGACGCGATCTCGTCACCGCTGCTGGAGAACGTCTCCATCCGGGGCGCGGCCGGCGTGCTCATCAACATCGCCGCGGGCGCGGACCTCACCCTGGACCAGGTGAGCGCCGTGTCGTCCATGGTGCAGGAGGCGGCGGGCGACCAGGCCGAGATCATCTTCGGCACCATCCACGATCCGGGCCTGAACGAAGAAATCCGCGTGACCGTGATCGCCACCGGCTTCGACCGGCCCGCGCCTCCCGTGACAAATCACGTCATCCAGGACCTGGAGCAGCCGGCATTCCTGCGCAGACGCGGCTAAAAGAAGGGGCTCACACAGAGACACAGAGGCACGGAGAAGTTATCTCCGTGCCTCTGTGTCTCTGTGTGAGTCAAGCTTTTCTTCGAGACGGCGGAAGCGGCGCGCCAGGGAAACCGCGTAGCCCGCGATCATCAGCCACGCAAAGGTGAAGGCCGCGAAGACGTGCCAGTAGGCGCGCAGGGTGCGGGGCGGCGCGGCCTGCTCCGGCGCCTGCGCGGCGACGACGGCGGAGAGGAGCAGGGCGACAAGCAGAAGCGTCAGGATGCGCATCAGGCGAAACGGTGGAAGTCGACGCGGTCCTGCAGGCGTCCCAGCGCGTAGCGCACCATCAGCAGGCCGAAGAAGAGGAGCGTGAAGGCGAGGAACGACACCAGGAGCGTCTGCACGATCTCGGGGGCGGCCTGCGGGCCCTCGGGGCGCAGGATGACGGCTTCGGGGTGCTGGGAGCGGAACCAGGTGACGCTCAGGTGGATCAGCGGGATGTCCACCGCGCCCACGATGCCCAGGATGGCGGCGAAGCGCTTGCCGCGCTCCGGCGACTCGGTGGCGCCGCGCAGGATGAAGTAGCCCACGTAGATGAACCACAGGAGCAGCGTGAGCGTGAGCCGCGGCTCCCACACCCACCACGCGCCCCACGCGATCTTTCCCCACAGCGGCCCCGTCACCAGCACGATGGTGGTGAAGAGGATCCCCAGCTCCGCGGCGGCAACCGAGATGGCGTCCAGCCGGTCGTCGCGCAGCCACAGGTAGCCCAGCGAGCAGAGCGCCACGATCCCAAAGGCCAGGAACGCCACCCAGGCCGAGGGCACATGCACGTAGAAGATGCGCTGCACCACGCCCATCTCGCTCTCGGTGGGCGCGTAGAAGAACACCATCCACAGCGACGCGGTCACGGCCAGCGCGGCCAGCACGTTCAGGGCGATCGCCCAGCGGCGCGTGCCCGCGAGCGAAGTGTCGTCGGTAGTCATCACTCCTCCAGCACGGCCCCGAAGATGGCCGTGCACACGAACAGGAAAATGAGGTCGAACGCCGCCAGCATCCTGAGCTGCGACGAGATCTCGGCGACGGGGCGCCCCGCCAGCAGCCGCTGCGTGGCGGATGCGGCAAAGATCACCACCGGGATCAGGAGCGGCAGCATCAGGATGGGGAGAAGCGTCTCCCCCAGCCGCGTGTGCGCCGCGATGGCCCCGAACAGCGTGCCCAGCGCGATGAAGCCGAGCGTGGCGAGCACCACCACCGCCACCAGCGCGGGGAGCGAGCGCCCGTACGACAGGCTGAAGAAGAGCCCGTACACGGGAAAGATCACCGCCTCCACGGCCAGCACCACCGCCAGGTTGGCGAGCCACTTCCCCAGGAAGAGCGCCCCGCGGTCCACCGGCGACACCAGCACGCCGGTGAGCGCGTCCGCCTCGCGCTCCAGTGCGAAGGCGCGCCCCATCCCCAGGGTGCCGGCGAATATCACCGTCACCCAGATCATGGCGCCGGCGATGCTGCGGGCCCTCACCGCCGGGTCCAGCGCGAACGAGAAGACCACCGCCACCAGGACGGCGAAGGTGGCCATCGAGATGAAGCGCTCGCGCGAGCGGAGCTCCAGGATCAGGTCCTTGCGCGCGACGGCCCACGCCTGGGCGAAGAAGGAGCCCATTCAGACGGCGGCGGCCACGCGGTCCGTGTAGATCTGCTCCCAGCGCGCCGCGTCCACGGCGGCGCGCGGCTCGTCCGAGACCCACTCGCCCCCCACCTGCACCACCACCCGGTCCGCCAGCTCCAGCCCCTGCGCCAGGTTGTGTGTCACCAGCACCACCGTGCGCCGCCCGTCTTTGAGGCGCTCCAGCACGCCGCGCAGGCTGGCGGCGGCGTGGGGATCGAGCCCTGTGTACGGCTCGTCCAGGAACACCACTTCGGGGTCGTGGAGGAGGGTACGCGCCAGCGCCACGCGCTGCTGCATCCCCCGGCTGAAGGTGCGCACCCGGTCGTCGCGCCGCTCCCACAGCCCCACCGACTCCAGCGCTTCCCGCACACGGGCCCCGCGGCCGGGGAGCGTGTAGAGGCGCGCGTAGAAGTCCAGGTTCTCCGCCGCCGTGAGCCCCGGGTACAGGAAGGTCTGGTGCGAGAGGAGCCCAATCTTGCGCCGCCACTCGTCCTCGCCGCGGCGCGTATCCTCGCCCGCGATGCGCACGGAGCCGCGCGTGGGGGCGACGGCGCCGCACAGCAGGCGGAGGAGGGTGGTCTTCCCCGCCCCGTTGGGCCCGAATACGGTGAGGAACTCGCCGCGCGTGAGCGCGAACGAGATCCTCCGCACCGCCGGGAGCGGGCCGTACCACTTCTCCAGCGCGACCGCTTCGACGGCGGCTTCGCTCACCGCAGCCGCTTCCCGCAGCCCGCGCAGAAGCGGCTCTCCGCGGGGTTGGCGAAGCCGCAGGCGTGCGGCGCCTCGGAGCTGGCCGCGCGGCGCCCGCCGGCGACGGCGCGCTCCGCGCCCTCGGCCACGCGGATCGCCTCCAGCGCCTCGTACGACATGCGGTCGCGCTGGGCGCGGTAGTCCGTGTCGTCCAGCTTCCCCGCCAGGTAGTCGTACTCCAGCTCCCGCAGCGACGCGAGCGTGGCGCGGCGCCGCGCGTCCGCGTCCAGCAGCTCGCCCGGCGCCGCGTCCACCAGCACCGCCATGCGCCGCCCCGCGATGGGCCGGATCACCCACAGCGCCGCGCCCAGGGCGAGGAGCACGCCGAAGATCAGGACGGTCATGCGGCACCCTGGGGGTGCGGGCGAATGAATTCGCTGCAACGACCACACGAAGTCCCCCTGCGGGGACTACAGGGTTCCGGCTGAACCGTCAGGACCAGTCCGCGCAGGCGGACTTTGGGTTGTTGTTGGCGCGAGCTCACTCTCCGGGCTCCGTCCATCGTCATACGCCTGCCTCGCCGCGCTCGTAGGCCCGCAGCGCCGCGTCCAGGCGGGCGCGGTCTTCGGGGGTCATGGCGGTGGCCGGGATCGGGGTGGGGGCGCGGCCGCGCAGGCGGCGCATGGCAAAGATCACCAGCGCGCCGCCCAGCAGCAGCACGAGCGGGGGGGCGATCCAGGCCCACACGCCGAAGTCGTCGCGGCGGGGGACGGTGCGGAGGCGCTCGCCGTAGCGGGCCACCACGCCCTCCACGATCTGGTCGCTGCTCTGGCCCTGCATGGCGGCCATCCTCACCGTGTCGCGCAGGGCGATGGCGGCCTCGGCGGGGCACATGTCCAGCGTGTGCGACGGGGTGACCGGGGAGCGCAGCTCCGTCATCGCCCGGTGCGCCACGACCTCCTGCTCGGGCGGGAGGCGCCTCTCCACCTGCGCGGCGGCCGGCGCGGCGGCCGGCGCGGCGAGCGCGACCAGGAGCAGCGCCAGGAACGCGATCCTCATCACGCCTCCACCAGCTCGGGCTCCGCCACGCGCACCGTGCGCACGCGGGGAACGGGGCGCGTGGCCTCGGCCGAGGGCCACATGGCCACCAGCGTGCCGATCGCCATGATGAGGCCCCCCAGCCAGATCCAGGGCACCAGCGGGTTCACCAGCACGCGAAAGGTGACCACGGGGCGCGGATTGATGCCGCGCGACACGGCCTCCATGTTGTCGATGCCGGCGAGGATCAGGTACAGGTCCTCGTTCCAGGCGCGCCGGATCCCCACCTCGCTCACCACCTCTTCGCGGCGGGAGTAGGCGCGCTTCTCGGCCGTGAGCATCCCCGCGAACTTGCCGTTGCGGGCGACCTCCACCGAGGCGACCAGCTTGCTCATGTTCTGCGCCGGGTACGACGACATCGCCTGGTAGGTGAGCTCGTACTCGTGCCCGAAGGGCGAGCGGATCTTCACCGACTCGCCCGGCGAGAGGGCGGCCTGCTCCTCCACGTTGAAGGCGGCGCCCGCGAAGCCCGCGAACATCACCACCAGCCCGGCGTGCACCACGTAGCCGCCGTAGCGGCGCCGGTTGCGGGCCACCAGGTGCACGAACGCGGTGGCGTACCCCTCGCGCTCGATGTGGGCGCGGGCGCGCGTCCCCTTGTGGAACTCCACCGCGATGGTCGCCATGGTGAAGGCGCCCAGCGCGAAGGTGAGCAGCGCGTAGGTGTGGTGGACGCCCACCACCCACAGCACGGCCGCCGTGGCCAGCGCCACGCCGCCCGGCACCGCGAAGTTGCGCCGCAGGTTGCGCGGAGACGCCTTGCGCCACGCGATCACCGGCCCGATCCCCAGCAGCGCCAGCAGCATCAGCCCGATGGGGATGTTGACGCGGTTGAACCACACCGGCCCCACCGTGATCTTGCGCCCGGCGAACCCCTCGGAGATCAGCGGGAACATCGTCCCCCACAGCACGGCGAACATCGCCGTCACGAAGAGGAGGTTGTTCGCCAGGAACGCCGCCTCGCGCGAGAGGAACGACTCCATCCTGTGGTCCGGCTCGAACCGGTCGCGCCGCCACCAGACGAGCCCGGCGGACACCAGGATCAGCGCGCTCAGGAAGCCCAGGAAGATCCAGGCGATCGTGAGGTTCTCGGCGAACGAGTGGACGGACTCGATGAGCCCCGAGCGCGTGAGGAAGGTGGCGAAGATGCTGAGGAGGAAGGTGCCCATCACCAGCAGCACGTTCCACAGCTTGAGCATCCCGCGCTTCTCCTGGATCATCACGGAGTGCAGGTACGCCGTCCCCGTGAGCCAGGGGAGGAGCGACGCGTTCTCCACCGGGTCCCAGAACCAGTACCCGCCCCACCCCAGCTCCTCGTACGCCCACATCATCCCGAAGATGATGCCCACGGTAAGAAAGAACCACGCGAGCAGCGTCCACCGGCGCGTGGTCGCGATCCAGCGCGTGTCCAGCCGCCCCGAGAGGAGCGCGGCCACGCAGAAGGCGAACGGGATGGTGAAGCAGGTGAAGCCCAGGTACAGCGTGGGCGGGTGGATCGTCATCCAGTAGTTCTGGAGCTGCGGATTGAGCCCGCGCCCGTCGGCCGGGGTGAAGTCCAGCAGCGTGAACGGGTTGGACGCGAAGAGGATGACGACGAGGAAGAAGGCCAGCACCGCCAGGTTCGTCCCCGTTACGTAGGGCATGAACTCGCGGTTGCGGCGGCGGTTCTGCGCCACCACGATGGCCGAGAACAGGGCGAGCAGCGTGGCCCAGAAGACGAGCGACCCCGTCTGCCCGGCCCACAGCCCCGTGATCTTGTAGAAGAGGGAGAGCTCGCGGTTGGAGTACCCCGCGACGTAGTTGTAGACGTACTCGTTGCGCAGGAAGGCCGCGATGATCGCCCCGCACGACACCACCAGGAGCCCGAAGACCGCGTACACGGAGCGCTCGGCGCTGAGCACCAGGTCTCCGCGCCCGCGGCGCCCGCCCACGAAGCCGAGCGTGGCGCCCCACCCGGCCAGGAGGAGCGCCACCCAGAGGGCTACTTCGCCGATCGAAGTGATCACGACGTCTTCAGTTCCGCTTCGACGGCCTCGTAGCGCGAGCCGCACTTGGTGAGCACGGTAGACGCCTCGAAGGTGCCCGCGCGCGTGAACTTCCCTTCCACCACCACGTCGCGCCCCTCCTTGAAGGTGTCGGGGAGCGGCCCGTTGTACTTCACGGGGAACTTCGTCTGCCCCGTGGCGATGTCCATCACGGTGAACTGCAGGTCCAGCGTGCGCTGGTCGTACTTCACGGTGCCCGGCACCACGCGGCCGCCCACCTTGTACCCCAGCTCGTGGAGCGACGCGTCTTTGCGGACGGCCGCCACCAGCTCGTTGGGGGTGTAGTAGTACATCGCGGAGTCCTTCATCCCCGTAACCATCAGGTACCCCACGACGCCCACCAGCGCGACGGCTGCTGCGGCGAACTTGCGCTGCTTCTTCACCGGGACGACCCTCCGCGGAAGGATGCGAATGAACGCGCCGAATATAGCGCGCAATCGCCAGCGGTGAAAGGCGTTTGCGGTAACACGGGTTGTCGGGGAAAGCCCTACAGAAGGCTCACACGGAGACGCGGAGGCACAGAGACGAAGTTCTTCTCTGTGCCTCCGCGTCTCCGTGTGAGCCCTTTACACGCCCACCCCGCGCTCCAGCAGCTCCCGCGCATGCTCCAGCGACACCGCGCTCTCCGGGTCGCCGCCCAGCATGCGGGCGATCTCGTGCACGCGGTCCGCGTTCTCCAGCGCGGTGACCTCCGTAGTAGTCTTGCCGGAGCGCTCGCGCTTGGCCACCAGCAGGTGCAGGTGCGCGCGGGAGGCGATCTGGGGGAGGTGGGTGATGGCGAACACCTGATGGCTCGCGGCCACCTCCCTCATCTTGTCACCCACCTGCAGCCCCACGCGCCCGCCGATCCCCGCGTCCACCTCGTCGAAGATCAGCGTGGGCACGGAGTCCAGCCGCGCCAGGATGGTCTTGAGGGCGAGCATGATGCGCGACATCTCGCCGCCCGATGCCACGAACGAGAGCGGCTTGGGCTCGAACCCCTTGTTGAGCGCCACGCGGAACTCGATGTCCTCCGCCCCGTGCGCGGCGGGTGCGGGCAGGGGCACGCCCACCGCGGCGAACACGCCGCCGGCCATCCCCAGCTCCGGCAGGACGCCCGTGACCTCGCGCGACAGCTTGCGGACCGCCTTCTCGCGGCGGGCGCTGAGGTCGGCGGCGGCGGCGGCGCGGGCCTCCAGGGCGGCGTCCAGGCGCTTCTGCAGGGCGGCGGCCTCGAAGCCGGCGCCCTCCACCAGGTCCAGCTCGGCGCGCGCCTGCCGGCCGATCTCCACGATGTCTTCCAGCGTGCCGCCGTACTTGGAGCGCAGGCGAAAGATGAGGTCCTGCCGGCGGCGGATCTCGTCCAGCCGCGCGGGGTCGTGCTCGATGTTGGCGGCGTACCGCTCCATGCGGTCGCCCAGCTCCTGCAGCGCGTAGTACGCGTTGTCGTACAGCTCCTGCAGCTCCCCCTGCGACGGGTCGATGCGCACCAGCGAGTCCAGCGCGCGGCGGATGGAGCCCAGCTCCCCCACCAGCGCCTGGTCCGCGCCGATCAGCGCCTCGTACAGCCCGCCGGAGAGCGAGGTGAGCTCCTCGGAATGGGTGAGGCGGCGCGCCTCGTCCTCCAGCTCCTCTTCCTCGCCGGGACGCAGGTTCGCCTTCTCGATCTCGTCCGCCTGGAAGCGCAGGTAGTCCGCGCGCTGCATGGCCTCGCGGCGGCGCGCCTCCAGCGACTCCAGCTCGCGCTCCAGCCCCAGCACGGCGGCGTGGGAGGCGCGCATCTTCTCCACCGCGGGGCCGTTGGCGGCGTACGCATCGAGGATGGCGCGCTGCTCGTCGCGGCGCAGGAGCGTCTGGTGCTCGTGCTGGCCGTGGAGGTCCACCAGCAGGCGCCCCAGCTCGCCCAGCACGGACACGGTGGTGGGCGAGCCGTTCACCCACGCGCGGCTGCGCCCCTCGGCCACCACTTCGCGCTTGAGGACGAGCGTGCCGTCCTCCGCCTCCACGCCGCGCTCGTCCAGCATGCGGGCGATGTCCTCACGCCCCGCGACTTCGAACACGCCCTCCACCGAGGCGCGGTCCTCGCCGTGGCGCACCACGTCGGCCGAGGCCCGTTCGCCCAGGAGCAGGCCCAGCGCGCCCACGATGATCGACTTGCCCGCCCCGGTCTCGCCGGTGAGCACGTTGAGGCCCGGCCCCAGCCGTACGCTGAGCCGGTCGATCAGGGCGAAGTTTCGGATCCGCAGCTCGGAAAGCATGCGCGAAGATACACCGAAAGGGGGGCGGAGTTCAAGGGAAGTGAACGGCGAAGACAGAAGTGCGTGAGTGCGTTAGTGCGTGAGTGCGTTTTCCTGCTGGAGCGCACTCACGCACTAACGCACTCACGCACTTCTTCTACAGCAGCATCTGGGAGGCGAGGCCCAGGAGCAGGAAGAAGCCGAACATGTCCGTGAAGGCCGTGACGAAGATGGAGGAGGCGATGGCGGGGTCGATGCCGACGCGCTCCAGCATGGTGGGGACGAAGGCGCCGGCGAAGCTGCCGACGGCGAGGTTGCCCCACATGGACATCAGCACCACGGCCGCGAGGCGGGTGTCGGCGCCCTCGTAGCTGGCGAGGAGGTAGGTGGCGGTGGCGAGTACCGTGCCCGTGACCAGGCCGTTGGTGGCGCCCACCAGGAGCTCCTTGAAGAGCACGCTCCACGGGCGCCGCGAGCCCTGGGTGAGGGCAAGGCGGCGCACGGTCACGGCCAGGGCCTGCGTGCCGCTGTTGCCGCCCATCCCCGCGATCACCGGCATGCACACGGCCAGCAGCGCCACCTTGGCCACCACGTCTTCGAAGGCGTAGATGATGGCCGCCGCGGACGAGGCGGTGAGGAGGTTGACGCACAGCCAGGGGAGGCGCGACCTCACCGCGTCCTGCCAGCCGCCGCGCAGCTCCTCGCCCTGCGAGGTGCCGCCCAGGCCCAGGATGTCGCGGGTGTTCTCCTCCTCCATCACGTCCAGCACGTCGTCGAAGGTCACGCCGCCCAGCAGCCGCCCCGCCCCGTCCACCACCGCCACCACGGTGAGGTTGTAGCGGGACACGGCGCGCGCCACCTCCTCGCGGTCCGTCTCGGGGAGCACGGTGGCGGGCACCTCCTCCACCAGCTCCGCCACCTGCACGGCCGGCGACGCGCTCACCAGCCGCGCCAGGGGGAGGAAGCCCTTCAGCACGCGGCGCCGGTCGATGACGAAAACCACGTACAGCTCCTCCAGCTCCATCTCCTGCGCCTGCCGCCGCACCTCCTCGGTCGCCTCGGCGGCGGTGAGGCCCACGGGGATCGCCACCAGCTCGGTGGTCATGATGCCGCCGGCCGAGTCTTCCGGGTACCTCATCAGGTCGCGGATCTCGCCCGCGTCCTCCACCGGGAGGGCGGCCAGCACGCGCGCCTGGTCCTCCGGGTCCATCTCGCCGATCAGGTCCGCCGCGTCGTCATCGGACATCTCGGCGACGACGGCGGCGATCTGCTCGTTCTCCAGGCCGGCGAGCGAGTCTTCCGGGTGCTCGTCGGGGTCCATCTCCGCCAGCGCCTCGGCGGCCATGGCCGGGTCGTCGGCCAGCACGCTCACGACGTGGGCGCGGTCCTCCTCGTCCAGCTCCTCCAGCAGGTCGGCCACGTCGCTGGCGTGCGGCACCTCGTCCAGGAACGCGCGCAGCCCCGCGTCGTCCTCGTCTGCGAGGAGGTCGCGGAGCCGTTCGACTGAATGCTCTTCGGGCGAGGGAGTCAAGCGCCGGCCGCGTGGGGCGTGTGGCGGAGCGCGCTCACGCGCCGCCGCTGGAGAGAAAGGAGCGCAGGAGCTCTTCCTGGCGGATGAACATCTCGGACTCCACGCGCTCGGCGCCCTCGGGGTGCTCGTAGCCCAGCACGTGCAGGGTGCCGTGCACGGCCAGCCGCAGCACCTCCTCCGCCGGCGTGGCGCCGAACTCGGCGGACTGGCGGACGGCCTGCTCCACGCCCACGTAGATGTCGCCCAGCGGCGGCTCGTCGCCCTCGTGCATGGCGAAGGTGATGACGTCGGTGGGCCCCTCGTGCTCCAGGTACTCCTGGTTCATGGCGGCGATGGCCGCGTCGTCCAGCAGCGCCACGGAGATCTCGGCCTCCTCCACCCCCTCGGCGCCCAGCACGTGGCGCACGGCGGCCTCCACCCGGCCGGCGTCCACCGGCGGGCTCACGCCCGGCGCCACGCTCACCTCCACGATCAGGTCGTCCACGGTCACCCCGCGGCGCGGGTGGGCTCCGCCTCGGCCGCGGCGTCGCGAGGGACCTCCACGGCGGGCTGCGGATAGTCGATGCGCTGGTGGTACATCCCGGAGAGCACCTTGGCGAGCACCTCGCGCGCCGTGTGGATCTCGCGCAGCGTGAGCGGCGACTCGTCCAGTTGCCCCGCGGCGATCTTGGCGGCCACGATGCGGTCCACCAGCTCGCGGACGCGCTGCGGCGTGGGGTCCTGCAGCACCCGCGCGGCCGATTCCACCGAGTCCGCCATCATCACGATGGCCGTCTCGCGCGTCTGCGGCTTGGGGCCGAGGTACTGGAAGTCCGCGGCGTTTACGCGGCCGTCCGGGTCGCAGGCGCGGGCCTGGTCCAGGAAGAAGGAGATGGACTGCGTGCCGTGGTGCTGCGCGATGAAGTCGCGCACCGTGGCGGGGACGCGGTACTCGTCGGCCAGCCGCTGCCCCTCGATGACGTGGCTGCGCACGATGGCGGCGCTCATGGCCGGCTTAAGCTTGTCGTGCGGGTTGCGGCCGCGCGGCTGGTTCTCGATGAAGTACTGCGGCTTGCTGATCTTGCCGATGTCGTGGTAGTACACCCCCACCCGCGCCAGCAGCGCGTTGGCGCCGATGGAGTTGCACACCGACTCGGCCAGGTTGGCCACGCTGATGGTGTGCGCGTACGTCCCCGGCGCTTCCATCGCAAGGCGGCGGAGGAGCGGGTGCTTGGGGTCCGCCAGCTCAAGCAGCGTCTGCGCCGTGGTCACGCGCGTGAACCACTCGGCCACGGGAAGGAAGCCGACGGCGAGCAGGGTGCACGCCGTGGCGTTGACCAGCCCGTACAGCGCGGACCACCCCACCACCGTCCACGGCTCCGCGCGCAGCAGCCCGATGGCCAGCGCGCACGCCGCGTACGCCGTGCCGATCACCCCGGCCACGGCCCACGTCTGCAGCCGCCGGTGCGCCAGCCGCACCCCGAACGACGCCGCCGCCCCGCCCACCGCCGCGGAGAACGCCGTGGCGGCGCCCAGGAACGGCGTCTGCCCGCCCAGCACCAGCGCCAGCACCAGCGCCATCACCAGCGCCAGCCGCCCTCCCCACAGCACCGCCACCACCAGCGTGGCAAAGGGCACGGGGATCAGCTCCGGCGGGAGGCCCGCGTGCGCCACCAGCGACGCCAGCCCGGCCACCGCGAGCACCAGCACGGCCACGAAGGCCACGGAGCGGTCGTCGTCGTAAAGCTGGAGGCGGGAGAGGCGCAGCAGGAAGCCGACGATCCCCAGCAGGAGGACGTTGTAGAGGATGGAGCCCAGGGAGCGCCCCAGCGTCCCTCCGCCGCCGCGCTCGTCGCGCTGCTGGTCGAGCGCGGCCTGGTAGGCGCGCAGCCGCTCCTCCTCGCGCTCCGTCACCTGCTCGCGCTCGCCCACGATCTTTTCGCCGGCCAGCACGCGGGCCTTCACCGGGTCCACGGCGGCGCGGGCGCGGGCGCGGGCCGCCAGCGTCTCGGCCTCGTTGCGGGCCAGCGAGGGGCGGAAGTACCTCACCAGCAGGTGCCGCTGCAGCTCCGCCGCGTCCGCGCCCAGCTCGGCGGGGAGGTCGGCCGCGGCGGCGCCGTACAGCTCGTCCGCGGTGCGCAGGGAGTCGGAGGGAACCAGCCGCTCGCCCCCCGGCAGCCCGCGCACCCGCACCGCCGCCAGCCGCGCGCGGTACGGTGCGCCGCGTGCCACGCCCTGCGCCAGCCGGGCGCGCACCACGCTCTCGGTTGCCGCCTGCAGCGCCGCGCGGCGGGCGGAGTCGCGCAGCACCTCCACGGCGCCCAGCGTGGTGGGGACGCGCGCGGCGGCCAGGGCGCGCCTCACGGCCACGTCCGCGTTCTGGGGCCCGGCGGCGCGCGTCTCGGCGGCGACGGACGCGAAGAAGCCTCGCAGGCCACCCACCACGCTGTCGGCGGCCGCGGGGTCGAAGTCGTACACCGGGGGGACGCCGCTGGCGGCCTCGTCCTGGTCGTGGCGCAGCTCCTCGCCCGTCTTGGGGATCTGGAAGGGGATCTCGGCCACCACGTCCTCGCGCGCCACCACGCCGCGCTCCAGCACCGGCGTGTCCGCCCCCCGGGCCGCGGGGAAGAGCGCGGAGAGCGCCCCCGCCGTGCCCAGCAGGAGCGCGAAGCGCAGCCCGTGGTGGCGGATGCGGCGCCCCCGCGTCCAGGGTGCGTCGTCGCCCGCCGCGCGGATGGCGGCGCGCCGGTCGGCCCGCGGGAGGTCCGCGTCCGGCTTCATCAGGAAGCCCCGGGCTCCTGGCTGCCGTCCGGCAAGGTCTCGCCGCTGGCGGCGGCGTAGGCCTCGATGATCTCCTTCACCAGCCGGTGGCGGATGACGTCGCGCCCGCTCAGGTACGAGAAGGCGATCCCCTCGATCCCCTTGAGCACCTGCTCCACCTCGATCAGCCCCGAGTCGCCCTTGTTGGGGAGGTCGATCTGCGTCTTGTCGCCCGTGATCACCGCCTTGGAGTTGAGGCCCAGGCGGGTGAGGAACATCTTCATCTGCGCGCGCGTGGCGTTCTGCGCCTCGTCCAGGATCACGAACGCGTCCTGCAGCGTGCGCCCGCGCATGTACGCCAGCGGCGCGATCTCGATGGAGCGGCTCTCCATGGCGCGGCGCAGCCGGTCGGGCGGGATCATGTCTTCCAGCGCGTCGTACAGCGGCCGCAGGTACGGATCGATCTTCTCCTGCAGGTCGCCCGGGAGGAAGCCCAGGTTCTCACCGGCCTCCACCGCGGGGCGCGCCAGGATGATGCGCTTCACCCGCTTCTTGAAGAGCGCGTCCACCGCCATCGCCACCGCCAGGTAGGTCTTGCCCGTACCCGCGGGGCCGATCCCCACCGTGATGTCGTTCTCGTCGATGTTCTGGAGGTACGCCGCCTGGCCCTCGCTCTTGGGCGTGACGGCGCGCCGCACGCCGGGCACCACCACGCGCCCGGGATCGGCCAGCTTCCCCACCCCGTTGCCGGAGCGGGTGGCGTCGAAGAAGCGCCCCACGTCGTCCGTACCGAACGGTACACCGGTGCGCGCCATCTGGATCATGTGCTGCGCCACGGGAGCGGTGCGCTCCACGTCTTCGAGCTTGCCGGAAAGGAGGATGTGGTCGTCGCGCAGCACCACCCGCACCCCGGACACGCGCCCGAGCTCGGTGAGGTGTGCGTCGTTCACTCCGCTCAGCGCGAGCGGGTCCGCCCCTTCGGCGGGAAGCCGGTGCTGGACCGGCGCGGTTGTATCAGCCATGGACCTTTAATCTCACACAGAGGCACAGAGACACAGAGAGAAGAACACTGCTTATACGACTAACGGACGCGGATGTTCGCTTCTCTTAGCTGATCTTCGCCGAGCTTGACCGGGGCGCCCTCGAAAAGGGCGCGCGCGCTGGTGGTTTTGGGGAAGGCCACCACGTCGCGGATGGAGCTGACGCCGGACAGGAGCATCACCAGGCGGTCGAAGCCGAAGGCGAAGCCGGCGTGCGGCGGCGCGCCGAAGCGGTAGGCCTCCAGCAGGAAGCCGAACTTGGCCTCCGCCTCATCCTCGCCGATGCCCATGGCAGCGAACACGGAGCGCTGCAGCTCGGGGATGTGGATGCGCACGGAGCCGCTGGCCATCTCCGCGCCGTTGCACACCGCGTCGTACGCGCGCGAGCGGAGGCCGCGGGCGTACAGGGCGCGCGCCTCGTCGCCCGTGGGCGCGCCATCCTTTGCGGCCTCCAGGAAGACGGGGAGGTCGTCCGGGTGCGGCATGCTGAACGGGTTGTGCGCATACACCAGCCGGCCGTTGTCCGCGTCCCAGTCGAAGAGCGGGAACTCCGTCACCCACAGCCACGCGTGCTTCCCCTCGTCCACCAGCTCCATCTTGCGGGCCAGGTGGCGGCGCAGCTCGTCCAGCGCGCCCTCCAGCGGCGCCGCGAGCGCCTCGTCGCCGGCCGAGGCCGCGTGCGGGGCGGAGCGGAAGTGGCCCGCGACGGCCACGAACAGGTCGCCCGGCTCCATCCCGCTGGCGGCCAGGAACGACTCAAGCACGTCGCCGGCCAGCGCCTTGGCGAACTGGCCCGTCATCCCCTCGTCGCCGCGCTTCACCCACAGCGCGCCCGCCGCGCCGCCGCGCTTCGCCACTTCCTGCAGCTCGTCCAGCTCCTTGCGCGAGAGCCGCGCGCCGCCGGGCACGCGAATGCCGCGGATGCGCTGCGGCGTGCCCTGGATCGCCTGGAAGAGGCGGAAGTCGGCGCCGGCCAGCGCCTCCGTCAGCTCCAGGATGGGCAGGTCGAAGCGCAGGTCCGGCTTGTCGGTGCCGTAGCGGGCCAGCGCCTCCATGAAGGTCATGCGCGGAAAGGGGAGCTGCAGCTCCACCCCCAGCACGTCGCGGAAGACGGCCGCCATCAGCCCCTCGCCCGTGCGGAACACGTCTTCCTCGTCCACGAACGCCATCTCGGCGTCGATCTGCGTGAACTCGAGCTGGCGGTCGGCGCGCAGGTCTTCGTCGCGCAGGCAGCGGGCGATCTGGAAGTAGCGGTCGTAGCCGCTCACCATCAGCAACTGCTTGTAGATCTGCGGCGACTGCGGGAGCGCGTAGAACTCGCCGGGGTGCATGCGGCTGGGCACCACGAAGTCGCGCGCGCCCTCCGGCGTGGGCTTGGTGAGCATGGGCGTCTCGATCTCCAGGAACCCCTGCCCGCCCAGGTACGTGCGCGTGGCGTGCGCCGCGTGGTGCCGCACCATGAAGTTGCGCTGAAGCTCCGGCCGCCGCAGGTCCAGGTAGCGGTAGCGGAGGCGCAGGTCCTCGGCCGCCAGCTCGTCCGACGGGGCGCGGTACACCTGGATGGGAAGCGGCTCCGCCCGGGTGACGATGCGCAGCGCCGTGCCCCGCAGCTCCACCTCGCCCGTGGCCATCTCCGTGTTCACCTGCCCCTCGATGCGGGGGTGGATCGTACCCTCCACCTGCACCACGTCTTCGGGGCCCAGGCGGCGCGCCTCGGCGAGCACCTCCTCCGGCGTCCACGACGGATCGAACGACACCTGCACGATCCCCTCGCGGTCGCGCAGGTCCAGGAAGACGAGCCCTCCCAGGTCGCGGCGGCGGTGGACCCACCCGGCGAGGGTGGCGGCGTTGCCCACGTCGGCGGCGCGCAGCGAGCCGGCGGCGGAGGTGCGGAAAGCGGTGGCGAAGTGGTCCGTCATCGGCGCAAAGGATCGGCGCCCGGCCGAGCGGCGCGGGCGCGTCGTGAGAGGAATCGGTGCAGGGCGAGCACGCCCGCGAGCGCCCCCGCCGTGTCCGCGAGCCAGTCCCGCACGTCCGGCGAGCGGCCGGGGACGAACGACTGGTGGAGCTCGTCGGAGGCCCCGTACAGCGACCCCACGAGGATCAGCGGGAGCGGGCCGGTGCCCGTCTGCGCGCCGCCGTACGCCAGCGCCGCGCCGAGCACGGAGTACGCGGCGAAGTGCGACACCTTGTCCGATTCCTGGAAGTCCGGCAGGCGCACGCGGTGCTGGGCGGAGGCCACGAAGATCGCCGCCATGCACAGCAGCGCCGGCACCCAGGGGCGCAGGCGGCGGATCACGTGCTCTCGGCTTCGGCGAGCACGGCCAGGAACTCGCCGGGCGAGCGGGCGGCCGCCAGCCTTTCGCGCAGCGCGTCGCGCCGCACCAGGCGCGAGATGCGCGAGAGCGCCTTGACGTGCGCCCCCGCCGCGGACTCGGGCCCCACCAGGAGGAAGACCAGGGTGACGGGGCGCCCGTCCAGCGAGTCGAAGTCCACCGGCTCGGGCGCGACCCCGGCGGCCATCACCAGCTCGGGCGCCGAGTCCGACTTGCCGTGGGGGATCGCGACCCCGCTCCCGATGCCGGTGCTCAGCAGCTCTTCGCGGGCGCGCACGGCGCGCAGCACGTCGTCCGCGTCGGCCAGGGCGCCGCCGCGGTGAAGCACGCCCACCAGCTCCTCCAGCAGCGCGTCTTTCGACTCGCCGCGCAGGGGCACCTGGATGCGGTCCGGGGTCAGCAGCTCGGTCAGCAGCACGCGCACCTTCAGTGGGGTGGAAAACGCCGGCCACGCCGAGTACGAGCGTGGCCGGAGGCCCGCAAAGTAACCTGGCCCTTCCACGGCATCAAGCATGCGCGGGGGAACACAGAGGCCGGTACGGGGAATCAGACCGGATAAGTCCTGAGTCCTACGTGCTAAGTCCTGAGTGCCAGGTCCCGAGTACCGAGTCGATGAAGTTCAGCACTCAGGACCCAGGACTCAGGACTTCTGTTCTCCACCATCGCAAAACCATGACGCGCGAAGCTCCCCAGACGGACCTGATCGGCCTGCTCCCCGAAGAGGCGGAGGCGGTGCTGCGCGCGCACTTCGCGCAGCGCGGGCAGCCGGCGTTCCGCGCCGGGCAGGTGCTGCGCTGGATGTACGAGCGCGAGGCGTTCGGCTTCCACGAGATGACCGACCTGCCGCTGGCCGAGCGCACCGCGCTGGACGAGGCGTTCGCCTTCACCGCGCCCGAGCCCACCCGGATCTCCCGCTCGGTGGACGGCACCGCCAAGCACCTCTGGCGCCTCTCCGACGGCGAGCTGATCGAGTCGGTGCTGATCCCCACCTCCACGCGCCTCACCCTGTGCATCTCCTCGCAGGCGGGGTGCGCCATGGCGTGCACCTTCTGCGCCACCGGCTGGGCCGGGTACCGGCGCCAGCTCACGGCCGGGGAGATCGTGTCGCAGTTCCGCGGGGCCCGCCGCTGGGCGCGGGAGAACGGCTACGACGACATCACCAACATCGTGTTCATGGGCATGGGCGAGCCGCTGATGAACCCCAAGGCGGTGTTCCCCACCCTGCGCATCCTCAACCAGGGATACCGGATGGGGGCGCGGCGCATCACCGTGTCCACGGTGGGGGTGGTGCCGGGCATCCTGCGCATGGCCGAGATGCCGGAGCAGTTCCGCCTGGCCGTGTCGCTCCACGCGCCCAACCACGAGCTGCGCCAGAAGCTGATCCCGCTGGAGAAGAAGTACGATCTGGGCGAGCTGCTGGACGCGCTCCGCAAGTTCGACGCGGCGGGCGGCAAGCGGATCACCTTCGAATACGTGATGATCGACGGCGTCACCGACCTGCCCGAGCTCGCGGACGAGCTGGCGGACGTGATCCGCGAGTTCAACGCGTTCGTGAACCTGATCCCGTTCAACCCCATCCCCGGCACCGAGTGGCGCCCCTCCAAGCGCGGGCGCCTCAACTACTTCGTGGAGCGCCTGGAGTCGCGCGGCATCTCCGCATTCGTGCGCGAAAGCCGCGGCAGCGACATCGCCGCCGCGTGCGGCCAGCTCCGCGCCGAGGTCACGCAGGGGCGCAAGCCGGTGCAGATGGGGTCGATCTAAACAACAGGGCTCACACAGAGGCACAGAGGCACAGAGAGCGGTTCGGCGCCCCCCTGGCGGAGCTTCGATGCGAATCCCCTTCCACGCGGCCCTGCTGGCCGTGCTCGGCGCGTGCGCGGCGGCCGGGCGTCCGTCCGCGGAGCCTGCCACCTCAGGGTACGCGCTGGCCGGCGGACATTGGTTCGACGGGCGGCGCTTCGTGCCGCGCACCCTGTACGTGGTGGACGGCCGGTTCTCGGCACGCCGCCCGGCGCGCGTGGACAGCACGGTGTCGCTGGCCGGCGGCTTCGTCGTTCCTCCCTTTGGCGACGCGCACACGCACAACCTGGACGGCCCCTTCAACTTTGAAAAGGTGCGTGACGCGTACCTGGGGGAGGGGACGCTGTACGTGCAGGTGCTCACCAACCACCGCAGCTACGCGGAGCGCGTGCGAGACCGGGTGAACCGGCCGGGCAGCGTGGACGTGGTGTACGCCAACGCGGGGCTTACCTCCACGCTCGGGCACCCCTTCATGGCGTACGAGCCGCGCGACATGGGGCTGTACGAGCCGGGCTCATGGAAGACGAACGAGGAGAAGATCCGCGTAAGCCGGATCGGGGAGGGAAACACCTACGACTTCGTGGACTCGCTGGCCGAGCTCGACGCGAAGTGGCCCGCGATCCGGGCGGCGCACCGCGACGTGCTCAAGATCTACCTCGTGGATGCCGCCCGCCACCGCGAGCGCCGGGCGAGTGGGGAGCTGGGGCACCACGGCCTCCCGCCGGAGCTGGTGGCGCCGATCGTGGAGCGCGCGCACGCCGCCGGGCTGCGGGTGTGGGCGCACGTGGAGACGGCGTTCGACTTCGGGGTCGCGGCGCGCGCGGGTGTCGACGGCTTCGCGCACGTCCCAGGGTATGGCCTCGGGCCAACGGACGACGCCACGTTGTACCGCATCGACCCGCGCGACGCGCGCATCGCCGGCCGGCGCGGGGTGGCGCTCACCCCCACGCTGCGCATCGGCGGGCCCGCCGCCACCCCGGCGGACTCGGTGCGCCGCGCGGCGCTGGAGCGCGAGAACCTCCAGCTCCTCCGGCGCCACGGAGTCCGTATCGTGGTGGGCTCTGACTACTTCGGCCAGCCCGCGCGCGCGGAGGTGGCGGCACTGCGGGCGCTCGGGATCTGGAGCGACGCCGAGCTGCTCGCGATGTGGTCCGGGGCCACCCCGCAGGCCATCTTCCCAGGACGCCGCATCGGCCGCCTGGCTCCGGGATACGAGGCCAGCCTGCTGGTGCTCGGCTGCGACCCCACGCTCCGCTTCGAGTGCGTGGACGACATCCGGATGCTCGTGAAGCAGGGACAGCGGGTGTCACACAGAGGCACAGAGGCACAGAGATGAGTTCTTCTCTGTGCCTCTGTGCCTCTGTGTGAGGCTGCTTTTCACGGCTTCCAGTCGCGCCCCAGCACCACGGTAACGTCCAGGTACAGGTTGGAGTCGGGGCGGGCGGATACGCGGCGGATGCCCACGGCGTCGGCCACCTGGCGGGCGGCCTCCACCTTGCCGGCGCGGTCCAGCACGACGGAGGAGTCGGGCGGGAAGCCCTTGCCGTTGCCGAACTCCACCACGTCGAAGCCGCGGTCGCGGAGCAGGCCGGTGGCCTCGCGCGCCAGGCCGGGACGGCCGGAGGCGTTGAGCACCTGCACGCGCACGCGCCCGGCAGGCGCCGTGGCGGTGGCCTGTGGCGCGGCGGGGGCGGGCGCGGCGGGCCGGCGGGTGAACACGCCGGCAACCAGCGAGCCCACCAGGACCGCGACCGCGATCAGGGTGACGAAGATGCCGATGGTCTGCAGCCGGCCGCCCCCCGGCTTACCCTTCGCTTTCGACCTGCTCATAAAGGGCCTGCGTTTCCGGGTGGGCGGTGCCGCCTTTTCCCGTGATGTGTGTCCAGCGGAGGCGCACCACCTCGCGGAAGATGGCGTCCATGTCGCCGGGCATCCGCGCGCGCAGCGACTCCGTGTACGCCGGGTCGAAGGTGCGCCCCGGCTCCAGGAAGTCCGCCAGGTAGAGCGCCCGCCCCAGCCTGCCGAAGCGGGGCGACCCCAGCGTGTGGTACTGGATCGCCTCGCACATCTCCTCGTCCATCTCGTCCCGGAGGCGCACCGCGGCGGCCGGGCCGTGGAGCAGCTTGCCCGGCAGCGGGCGGAAGAGGAGCGGCACGTCGGGGCGCAGATCGGCGGGATCGGCCTCGCGGAGCACGTCGTGGAGCCACCCCGTGGCCGTCCACCGCTTCACGTCGCGCGCGGAGAGCCCCAGCGCCTGGGCCCACTCGCGCATGAGGGCGGCCACCCGCCCCATGTGGGCGCGGCGCTTGTTGCCCGCTGCGGTCCAGGCCGGAAGCTCGCCGCGGGCGGCGGCCTCCACCAGCGGCGACAGGGGCGCGTCAGTCGAACCCGCGGCGGACATGCGGCTCCAGGATGGCTCGGTTGCGGACGGAGGTGTGCGACACGTAGTTGAAGCCCTTCAGCTCGACGCCGCTCCCGATCCAACTGCTGATGATGCGGCAGCACGGGCCGATCACCGTCTCGGCGCCCACCGTCGTCTGCCCCTCCAGCACAACGCCGGGGTAGACGATGGTGTCCTGGCCGATGGTGACATCCACGTCCACCAGCACCGACTGCGGCATCAGGAAGGTGACGCCCGCCTCCATCAGCCGCAGCACGATTCGGTCACGGATGAGGGCGGTGGCGCGCGCCAGGTCGGCGCGGCTGGCCACCATGGAGGCGTCGGGATCGGTGCGCGACGGCGGGCTGCCGTAGTTGCCGGAGTCCAGGCGCGCCACGGGGCGCCCCTCCGCGTCCACCAGGCGGGCGGGCTCGGCGGCGTCCAGCAGCCGCTGGAGCGCCGCCCCGGCGCAGGGCGCGGCGGAGTGCACCTGCAGCGTCCACCCCTCGATGCGCGCGGTCTCGTCCGGCGGGCTCACCTCCACCGGCACCGGGATGCCGGCGAAGAGGTCCGCCGAGGTCTCGGCGGCCATCACCACCACCACGCGCTCGGGGGGCGGGGTGAGGGAGGCCAGCGCGTGCGCGGTGTGCCAGATGAGCGGCCGCCCCGCCACCGGGTGCAGGTGAGCGGGGAGGCTCGAGTTAAGCGCGTCGGACCCCGGCTCGGTCAACGGCAGAACGACACCGGTCCAGGGCCCCATGGCGGTCAGGACGGAACGGCCCGCAGCGCGTCGCGCGAGATGCGGTTCTGCTCGTCCACGAAGATGAACTGCGGCCGGTAGGTGGCCATCTCTTCCTCGTCGTACTGCGCGTAGGAGATCACGATCACCCGGTCACCCGGGTGCACCAGGCGCGCGGCGGCCCCGTTCAGGCAGATCTCGCCCTTCCCCGGCACGCCGGGGATGACGTACGTCTCGAAGCGGGCGCCGTTGTTCACGTTCACCACCGACACCTGCTCGTACTCAAGCAGGTCCGCGGCTTCCATCAGCACGGGGTCGATGGTGATCGACCCCACGTAGTTGAGATCCGCCCCGGTGACCGTAGCCCGGTGGATCTTGGACTTGCACATGGTGCGGAGCATCGGGCGATCCTTTGTCGTCGAGTGACCTGTTCAGGGCAGGATCGCGTTGTCGATCAGGCGCGTCCTCCCCACACGGGCCGCCACGGCCAGCACAGCGCCGCCCGCGGCCCTCACCACCGGCTCCAGCGTGCGCGGATCCACAACCTCCGCGTACTCGGGTTCGACGCCCGGGACCGACATCTCACTCCACAGCGCGGCCCTCAGCGTGGCCGCGTCCCCTTCGCCCGCGCCGTACAGCGCGCGGGCCTTCTGCAGCCCGCGGGACAGCGCCAGGGCACTCTCCCGTTCGGGCCCCGAAAGATAAACGTTCCGCGAGCTCATCGCCAAGCCGTCCCGCTCGCGCACGATGGCCGCGACCTCCACCCGCACGGCCATGTCCAGGTCGTCCACCATGCGGCGGATGAGGGCCGCCTGCTGGAAGTCCTTCTGCCCGAACACCGCCACGTCCGGCTGAAAGATCCCGAACAGCTTGGCCACCACCGTCAGCACCCCGCGGAAGTGCCCCGGCCGCGTGGCGCCGCACAGCCGCTCCGCAAGCGCGCCCGGCACCACCTGCACCGCCGGCTCGCCGTGCGGGTACATCTCGCCCGCCGAGGGAGCGAACACCAGATCGGTCCCCCGCGTCGCCGCCAGCTCCAAATCGCGCTCCAGGTCCCGCGGATAGCGATCAAGGTCTTCCGCGGGCCCAAACTGCAGCGGGTTCACGAAGATGGACATCATCACCACGTCCGCCCGCGCCCGCGCCTCGTCCAGCAGCGACAGGTGCCCCTCGTGCAGGTACCCCATCGTGGGCACGAGAGCCACGCTCTTCCCCGCCCTTCTCGCCCCCTGCACCGCCTCCCTCACCTCCGCCCGCGTCCGGACCACAGGCACCCCTCTCTGTGCCTCTGTGCCTCTGTGTGAGCCAATCAGTTCCGGGACGCTCATTCGAAGCTGTGCTCCGCCGCGGGGTACTCGCCCGACTTCACCGCCTGCACGAACGCGCCGACCCCGGCCGCCGCCGCGTCGCCGATCTCGGCGAAGCGCCGGAGGAACCGGGGCCTGAACTCCGTGTTGATCCCCAGCATGTCGTGGAGCACCAGCACCTGCCCGTCGCACCCCACCCCCGCGCCGATGCCGATGGTGGGGATGGAGAGCTCGGCCGTGACCTCCTCGGCCAGCGCGCGCGGCACCAGCTCCAGCACCACGGCGAAGGCGCCGGCCGCTTCCAGGCGCCGCGCTTCGGCCAGGATGCGCTCCCGCCCCTCTTCGCCCTTCCCCTGCACGCGCACCCCGGTGACGTTCACCGACTGCGGGGTGAACCCCAGGTGCCCCATCACGGGGATCCCCGCGCCCACCAGGGCACTCACGGTCGCCGCGATCTCGGGAGAGCCGCCCTCCAGCTTGACGGCGTTGGCCTGCGCCTCCCTCATCACCCGCCCCGCGTTGCGCAGCGTGTCTTCGCGCGAGACGTGGTAGGTGAGAAAGGGGAGATCGACGACGAGCAGCGCCCGCTCCACCCCGCGGCGCACGGCGCGCGCGTGGTGGATCATGTCGTCCAGCGTTACGGGCACCGTGCTGTCCAGCCCGAGCACCACCTGGCCCAGCGAATCCCCCACCAGCACGACTTCTACGCCCGCGCGGTCCACCACGCGGGCAAAGAGATAGTCGTACGCGGTGAGCGCGGCGATCCTGTCGCCGCGGCGCTTCATCTCGCGAAGGTCGTTGACGGTGACCTTCCGGGCGCCGTTCCCGCTTTGCGTGGACATCTGCACCTTTCTCCCCGGCCCGGCCATCGCCAGGCGCCACCGGGCCGAAATGCGGTCCAAAATCAGCGGGTTGACGTGGCGGGAAGCTAACCGGATCTTGAAGGGGTGTCAAACGCCGTCCGCTTCGATCCGCCGCTCGTCCGTGCCCTCGCGGCGGAGCTGGACGCCCTCCTCGCGGGGCGCCCGGCTCACCCCGTGCCGGTCTTCGACAGAGACCTTTCCGCCCTCCTCCTGCTGGACGGCGGCGAAGCGCTGCGCTGGGACCTTCACCCCACGCGCGGCTGGGTCACGCTCGTCCCCCGCCCCGAGGGCTTCGAGGGGCACGCGCCGGAAGCGCGCATCACCCGCGTGTCCGCCGCGCCGGACGAGCGCCTCCTGCGCTTCGACCTGCAGGAGGGGAACCGCTTCCGCGGCGGGGCGCGCTCGCTCTTCCTGGAGCTCCACACCAACCAGTGGAACGCGCTGCTGGTGGACGGCGCGGACCGCCGCATCGTCTCGGTGCTGCGCAGCCGCGAGGCCGGCGGCCGCCGCCTGTTCGCGGGCGAGGAGTACGTGCCCCCGCAGCCCAGCCCCCGCCTCTCCTCCCGCGCCACCGAGCGCGACCGCCTGCGCGTGGAGTGGCACGTCCACCTCGCCCTGGTGCCGCCGGAAGAGCGCCGCGTGGAGCTGCTGCGCGCCTTCGCGGACGCCAGCCCGCTCAACGCCGACGCCATCCTGGGCGACGCGGCGGGCTCGCCGGACCCGTCGCTGCTGGACCCGGCGTTCGAGCGCTGGTGGGCGGTGCACACGGCGCGCGAGCCGCGCCCCGTGCTCCTGGGGCTCAGCCGGGGCAAGCAGCCGTATCCGCTGCCCCTGGAAGGAGTTCCCGCGGAGCCGTTCCCCACCCTGCTCGCCGCCTGGTCCACCCTCGCCACCACGGACGAGGTGCCGGGGCGCGAGCAGGAGATCGCGCTGCTGGTGGCCCGCGCCCGCCGCCGCCTGGAGGGCGCCCGCCGCCGCGCCGCCAAGCTGTACACGGAGCTGCAGGGCGTGGGCGCCGCCGAGCCCCTGCGCGCCCGCGGCGACCTGCTGCTGGCCAACCTGCACCGCGTGCAGCACGGCGCCTCGCGCGTGACGGTGTACGGCCACGACGGCGGCAAGGTCAAGATCCCGCTGGACCCGTCGCTGCGCCCGCACGAGAACGCCAACCGCTGGTTCGAGGAGGCGCGCCGCCTGGACCGCATCTCCGAGCGCATCCCCGGCCTCATCGAGCGCGCCGAGGCGGAGGTGCGGCGCTGGGAAGAGGCGATCGCCGCCGCCGAGGGGGGCGAGCCGCCCGCCTGGCTGGAATCCGCCCTGCGCCGCGCGGAGGCGAAGCAGGCAAAGAGCCCCGCGCAGGCCCGCGAGCGCAAGCCGTACCGCGTGTACCGCACCTCCGGCGGCCTGGAGGTGCGCGTCGGCCGCACCCGCGAGGACAACGATCGCCTCACCTTCCGCCACGCGTCGCTGGGCGACGTGTGGCTCCACGCGCGCTCCGTCCCCGGCTCGCACGTGGTGCTGCGCTGGAGCGACGAGGGCGCGCCACCCGCCCGCGACCTGGAAGAGGCCGCCACGCTGGCCGCCTGGCACAGCAAGGCCCGCTCGTCCGGCACCGTCGCCGTGGACTGGACGCGCCGCCGCTACGTGCGCAAGCCGCGCGGCGCCCCCCCCGGCCGCGTCAGCATCCTGCAGGCAAAGACGGTGTTCGTGGCGCCCGACGCGGAGCTGGAGGAGCGGCTGCGGGAGGAATAGCCTCACACAGAGACACAGAGGCACAGAGATGAGTTCTTCTCTGTGCCTCTGTGTCTCTGTGTGAGGCCAATCTTTTACGCGCCCATCTCGTTGAAGCGCGCGATGTAGGCGTTCAGGCGCACGGACACGCTGCCCAGCGCGGACACGGCGCGCTCCACCTCCACCAGCGTGTCGGCCTGCTCGCGGGCGGCGGCGGCCACGCTGGCGGCGCCCCCGCCGTTCTGGGCGGCGAGGTCGGAGATGGTGCCGATCTCGCCCAGCAGGCCGGAGAGGCGCTGGCGCTGCTCCTCGGCGCGGGCCGCCATGCGCGTGGTGAGGCGCGCGGACTCGCCGGCGGCGGTCACGATGCGGCCCACCGAGTCCAGCGCCGTCTGCGAGAGGTCGCCCACGCCGGAGACGCGCACGGAGCCGTTCTGCATGCGGCCCAGGGCGGCGTGCACCTGGTCGCGCACGGACTCCACCACGCCGCGGGCCTCCTGGGCGGCGCGGGCGCTGCTGTCGGCCAGGTTGCGCACCTCGTCCGCCACCACGGCGAAGCCGCGGCCGTGCTCGCCGGCGCGCGCGGCCTCGATGGCGGCGTTCAGCGCCAGGAGGTTGGTCTGGTCCGCGATCTGGCGGATGGTGCCCACCAGCGAGGAGATGCGCTCGGAGGCGCGGGCCAGCCCGGCCAGCTCCTGCGCCTCCAGGTCCACGAAGTCGCGCAGCTCCACCAGGCGGCCGATGGCTTCCTCGATGGCGCCGCGGTTCTCCACGGCCAGGCGCCCGGTGTGGCGGCTCGTCTCGGCCGAGGAGCGGGCGTCGCGGGCCATCTCCTCCGCCTCGGCGGTGAGCTGCGCGGCCACCTGGCGCCCGCGCGCCGTCCGCTCGCCCTGATCCGCCACCTGCTCGCCCATGCGCGCGGCGTGCTCGGCCACCTCCACGCCCGTGGTGCGCAGCTCGGCCAGGCGCCCGCCCAGCTCGCGGAGCTGCCCGTCCACCTCGCCGGCGCTCTGCGTCATGGGGCGCACGAGGGAGTCGAGCTGCAGCGCGAGCGACACCTGGCGGCCGAAGCGCTCGATGAGCCTCACCTCGTTGGGCCCGTACGCGTGCGGCCGGTGGTGAGCCACCTCCAGCACCCCCAGCACCGTGCGCCCGTACTGCAGCGGCTGCAGCACGATGGAGCGCGCGCCCTCGTCCGGCATCCGCCCGTCGCGGCGCAGGTCCGCGATGACGATGGCCTCGTCCTGGCGCGCGGCGTCGGCGCGCAGGCCGTTCACGGAGGGGGCGGCGCCCTCGAAGGCCGGGTAGATGGGGGCCAGCCCGTTGCCGTCGCCCGCGTAGATGCGCAGCCACTTCCACTCCACCAGCCGCCCGGCGAGCTGCTCGATCTGGCGCAGCGAGTCGCCCAGCGTCATGCCGGCGGCGATCACGGCCTCCATCGCCACCACCTTGCGCAGCTCCTCGCTGGCGATGGCCTCCACCACCAGCGCGCGCGCCAGCAGCCCCGCGAACACCACGAAGGCAAGGATGAAGGCCCACCCCAGGTGCTCCGCGTACGTGGTGACGGCGGCGGAGACGGAGAGGGCCGCGATGATCCCCAGGAACGCGGAGATGACCTCGTAGCGGAAGATGATCATCCACTCCGCCGTGGTCAGCTTGCCGCGGTACGCCAGCGAGAAGTAGAAGAGCCCGCGGTTCGCCGCGAAGTACGCCAGGAAGAAGGCGACCAGCGCGGGAACCCAGTCCGCCGTGATCACCGCGTCCGGCGACCCGAAGCCGCCCGGGTAGCCGCGCTCGCGGATGGCCGCCACCGCCGCGAACACTCCGGCGCCCGCCACGGCCGCCAGGGCTTCGCGCCCGGCGTTGATGGTGGCCGGCACGAAGCCCTTGCGGCGCAGCGCGTCCGCCAGGGCGGTGCCCAGGTACGCGGCGATCACCGCCGCCGCCGGCTCGCCCATGAGCACCAGCGGCGCCACCGGCACCACCGCCATGGTGACGTACGCGTACTTGGAGAGCGGCACCGCGCCCATGCGCAGCGCCGCCACCGCCGCGGTCCCCAGCAGCGCCGCGATCCACGACGCCGTGTTCGGCGGCGGGTACAGGGCGACCACGGCCAGCGCCAGCAGCGCGCCCGCGTACTGCACCGCGCGCGCGTACCCGGCGAGCACGCGCAGCATCAGCGGCGTGAGGGCGTTCTCGCCGACCATGGCTCAGCCGGCCCGCAGCGTGGCCGCGCGCAGCCCGCGCACCAGCGGGCGCGCGCCCTCCACCCCTTCGCGCCCCAGCAGGTCCACCAGCGCGCTCCCCACCACCACCCCGTCCGCGCAGGCGGCCACCACGGCGGCCTGCTCGGGGGTGGAGATGCCGAAGCCGACCGCCACGGGCACCCGCGTGGCCGCCCGCACCGCCGCCACCTCGGCCGCCAGCCCCTCGGCGAGCGTGGTCTGCGCGCCGGTCACGCCCGTGCGCGACACGTAGTACAGGAAGCCGCGCGACGCCGCCGCGATCACCGCCACGCGCTCCGGCCGCGTGGTGGGGGCGATCAGGCGGATGAGGTCCAGCGGCGAAGCGGCGAAGCTCGCCTCCAGCTCCGGATCCGCGCCCACGGGGAGGTCGGTCACCAGCACGCCCTGCGCGCCCGCGGCGGCCGCGTCTTCCAGGAAGCGGGCGACTCCGTGGCGCAGGATGGGGTTGAGGTAGGTGAAGAGCACCACCGGCGTGCCGTGCGTCTGGCGGAACCCGGCGAGCTGCGCCAGCGTCCAGCGCAGGTCCACCCCCTGCTCGATGGCCTGGTACGACGAGCGCTGGATGGTGGGGCCGTCCGCCAGCGGGTCGCTGAAGGGGATGCCCAGCTCGATGACGTCCGCTCCCTCTTCCGCGAGCATGCGCAGCAGGTGGGGAGTGTCTGCGGGGGAGGGGTGTCCGGCGGTGACGTAGGGGATCAGGGCGGCGCGGCCCTGGGCGCGGCAGGCGGCGAAGGCGTCCGCCAGTGTCGTTCGTTCAGACGAAATAGTCGCCGACATGGATTCCGTACCGCTCGGGATCGGTGGTCTTGATGATGGCGCGGAGGGGCCGCCCGGTGGCCGGGTCCGTCTGCGTGAGGTCCACGACGGGCGCGGGGTCCAGCGGGATCCCCATGGCGTTGTGGATGATGCGCACGGTGGGCTGGTGCATGGCGTCCGCCCGCGTGGCGGGGGCCACCACCACGGCCAGCTCGTAGCTGTCCAGGATGACCAGCGACCCCACGGGGTAGATGCCGGTCATGCTGATGAACGCCTTCACGATCAGCGGGTCGAAGCCGCGCGTGGGGTTGTCGCGCATCTCGCGCAGCACCTGGTCCGCGGGCCAGGGCTGCGCCTGGTAGCTGCGCTTGGTGGTCGCCGCGTCGAAGCCGTCGGCCACGGCCACGATCCGCCCGAAGAGCGTGGTGGTGCGGGGGCGGATGGAGCGCGGGTACCCCGTCTGGTCCACCTTCATGTGGTGCTCGTACGCCACCAGCATGGCGCGCAGCGGCAGCTCGGCCAGCCCGCGCAGGGCGAAGAGCGAGAGGAGGCCCTCGGCCGGGTGCTCCTGCATCACCCGGAACTCCTCGTTGGTGAGGGGGCCGTTCTTGTTGATCAGCTCCCAGGGCATCTTCACCTTCCCCACGTCGTGGAGAAGCGCGCCCAGCCCCAGCTCGTAGAGCTGGTGCTTGTCGAAGCCCAGCTTCTTCCCCAGCGCAACCGAGAAGATGCACACGTTCACCGAGTGGGTGAAGGTGTACTCGTCGTAGTCGCGCAGCGTGGTGAGGCCAAAGATGGAGCTCTCGTTGGTGAGCACCTGGTCCACGATGGACTGCACCGCGCGCTTCACGGGGCGCAGCGACACGCCGCGCCCCATGCGCAGCGCGGACATCGTCTCCCGCGCCACGGCCACCGTCTGCGCGTAGGCGCGCTTGGCCATCTTGCGCGCGTCGTCGCTGGGCTCGTCCTCGCGCTCCCGGTCCGGGTGCACGGCCAGGTGCAGCACGGCCGAGCGGGCCAGCCGCTCGGCGAAGTGGGCGAAGCGGTCTTCCTCGTCCGGCTCGGTGGAGAGCAGCGAGAGAAACGCCGTCCACTCCCCGTCGCCGACGCCCGCGAACACCTCCACCTGCCCCACGCCGTGCCGCTGCAGCGCCCGGCCCACGTAGCCAAAGGTGGCGTAGCTGGCCAGGTCCACCCGCAGGCGCAGGTCGTTGACGAAGAAGACGTCCCCCACGTAGCGGATGGAAAGGTCGCCCTCCTGCTCCAGCACCGCCTGGGCGGAGGCGTGAAGCTCGGCCAGGGCGTGCACCACGGCCTGGTTCTCCAGCGGGTAGAGCTGAAGCGCGCGGATGGCGGAGGCCAGCGCGAAGAGCAGGTCGCGCCCGCGCCGCTGAAGCCCGCGGTCGTCCGCCGAGGAGAGGGCGCCGCCGAAGGGGAGGGCGCCGGTGGCCGGGGCGCTCACTGGCGCATCGCGCGCAGGGCCCGCCCCACCGCGCTCCTCACCACCGGGTCGCCGTCCGCGGCGGCGGCGTTGAGGGCCTTCTCGGCGGCGGGGTGGCGGACGCGGCCCAGGCCCAGGGCGGCGCAGGCGCGCATCTCCCCCGTCTCGCGGCGCCCCAGCCAGCTCTTGCCGTTCAGGATGCGGTCCAGCACCGGCACTCCCTCGGCGCCCGCCACCCCGCCGTACGCCTCGAAGAAGGTGATGCGCTCAGAAAGCTCCGCGTCGCGCAGGCGCCGGGAGTCCAGCGCCGTCTCCAGCTTGGGGCGGGCGGGGGCGTAGCGCAGCGATCCCAGCGCGCGGGCCGCGGCCATGCGCACGTCGCGGTCCGCGTCGTCCAGCGCCGCTTCCAGCGCCCCGGCGGCCGAAGGGGAGCGGATCTCCTGAAGCGCCTCCACCGCCGCCAGCCGCACCGCCGCCTCGGGGCGGGCGAGCAGCCGCGTGATCTCCGGCGCCGCCGCGGACACGCGCAGCCGCCCCAGCAGCCGCGTGGCGCCGATGGCCAGCGGCGCGTCCGCGTCGCCGGCGAGCAGGGCCAGGTGCTCGCGGTTGGCGTCGCCCAGCCGCTCGGCCGCCGCCTGCACGGTGGCGCGCACCCGCTGCGAGGCGCTGTTCTCCCCCGCGCGCAGCAGCGGCCCCAGCGCTTCCGGGGGAAAGAAGCTGAGGAGGCGCGACAGGTCGTCGTCGCGCACCGCGTCGCCCGCTTCCTCCACCGTCCTCACCAGCTCGGCCACCGTGGCCGGGTCCGCGAGCTGGGCGAAAAGGGCGCGCACCCCGCGCATCACGTCGGGCGCCAGGCGCGTGGTGGTGGCCACGGACACCATCTCCGCCACCGCGTACGCCGCCAGGTCGATGCGCGCGGCGCCCAGCAGCGTGGGGAGGGCGTCGGAAAGCACCTCCATCACCTGCGCCTGGCGCTCCGGCTGCCCGTCCTGCAGCCGGTCGAAGAGCGCGGTGAGCACCCCGCTCCACAGGTCGCGGCCGATCTCCGCCCGCAGCTCCGCGGCCAGGCGGTTGAGCTCCGTCTGGTCCAGGAAGTAGAGCGCCTCGCGGAAGTCGTCCGTGCTCACGGCGGCGCGCGGCGTCTGCTCCACCTCCACGCGCGGCTCGGGCACGGCGCGCGGACCGCCGCTCACCGCCTCGGGAAGCTGCACCCCGTCCGGGAGCGACTCCACGTAGCGGTAGCGGAACCCGCTCCAGTCCTTTTCCCACAGCAGGGTGAGGAGGTCGTCCTCGTCCGCGCCGCGCACGCGGTGCACCTGCGCCAGGATCACCACCAGCAGGGGGAGCTCGGCTTCCTCGAACCGCGGCTGAAGCGTGATCTCGCGGATGCCGTCGCGGTAGAGGAGGAAGGCGAGGTTGTCGCGCTCGTCCGAGTGGAAGACGGAGGCGCCTTCCCACTCCATCTCCCGCTCTTCCACGGCCAGGGTGAGGTGCGGAAGCTGCTCCCACAGGCTCGCCATCCGCCCGCGCAGGTGCTCCATGAAGCGGTCCAGCGCGGGGCTGCTCCCCTCGTACAGCAGGTGGGCACGCAGCGCCTTCGACATCCCCTGCACCACTTCCCTCACTTCCGCGCGCAGCGGATCCGCGGCCGTGAAAACGGCCGCGCTGTCTGGAGCGGTGGACTGCAGGAGGGAGTCGGTCATGCAGGTGGGGATCGGAAGGATGTCACCAGTTTAGCCGCCGCAGCCAAACTGCACAACTGCAACCCGTTGCAGACGTATTTGCGAACGGCGGCCTCACACGGAGGCACAGAGACACGGAGAGAGACGCTCCTCCGTCTCTCTGTGTCACCGTGTGAAACAAGGGGTTCACTTCATCGCGGCGACCTGCGCCACGTCCTTGTCGCCGCGGCCGCTGAGGCAGATCACCACCGGCCCCTTGCCCGCCCAGCGCGCGCCCTCGCGCAGCACGTACGCGATGGCGTGCGCCGTCTCCAGCGCGGGGATGATCCCCTCCAGGCGCGCCAGCCGCTCGAAGGCGGCGAGCGCCTCCGCGTCCGTGACGGCGGCGTAGGTGGCGCGGCCCTGGTCCTTGAGCGCCGAGTGCTCCGGACCCACGCCCGGGTAATCGAGCCCCGCGGACACGGAGTGGGCGGGCGCCACCTGCCCCGCGTCGTCCTGCAGCAGGTAGCTGAGGCATCCGTGCAGCACGCCCGGCTTGCCCAGCGTGAGGGTGGCGGCGTGCCGCTGCGTGTCCAGCCCCTCGCCCGCGGCCTCCACCCCCACCAGCTCCACGCCCTCGTCGCCCACGAACGGGTGGAACATGCCGATGGCGTTGGAGCCGCCGCCCACGCACGCCACCACGGCGGCGGGCAGGCGCCCCTCGGCGGCCAGCATCTGCTCGCGCGTCTCGCGGCCGATGATGCTCTGGAAGTCGCGCACCATGCGCGGATACGGGTCCGGCCCCACCACCGAGCCGATGATGTAGTGCGTGTCCGCCACGTTGGTCACCCAGTCGCGGATGGCCTCGTTGGTGGCGTCCTTGAGGGTGCGCGTGCCGCTGGACACGGGGCGCACCTCGGCGCCCAGCAGGTTCATCCGGTAGACGTTGAGCGCCTGGCGCCGCACGTCTTCCTCGCCCATGTACACGATGCACTGCAGCCCGAACAGCGCGCAGGCGGTGGCGGTGGCCACTCCGTGCTGCCCCGCCCCGGTCTCGGCGATGATGCGCTCCTTCCCCATGCGGCGCGCCAGCAGCACCTGGCCCAGCGAGTTGTTGATCTTGTGCGCGCCCGTGTGGTTGAGGTCCTCGCGCTTCAGCCACACCTCGGCGCCCGCGGCCTCGCTCAGCCGGCGCGCGCGGTACAGGGGCGTGGGACGGCCCACGAAGTCGCGCCACAGGGCGTGAAGCTCGTCCCAGAACGCGGGGTCGGCCGCCGCCTGGGCGTAGACCACCTCCAGCTCGTCGAGGGCGGTGATCAGGGTCTCGGGCACGAAGCGCCCGCCGTACTCGCCGAAGCGTCCGGCGCGCGGGGCCTGGGCCGCGCGCGCCGCTGGTGCTGCCTGGGACATCGGGACTACCGGGAACGGGGATTGTGGAACGCGGAACGGGCCGCCTGCACGAAGCTGCGGATCTCGTCCGCGTCCTTGATGCCGGGCGCCGATTCGACGCCGGAGCTCACGTCCACCACGTCGGGGTGGAGGATGCCGGCCGCCTGGGCCACGTTGCCGGGGCGCAGCCCGCCGGCCGCGACGAGCGCCATGCCGGCCGGGAGGGCCGCGCGCCGTGCCGCCACCTCGGCCCACGGGAACGACGCCCCGGTGCCGCCGCGGGCCGCCGCGCTGAAGCCGTCCAGCAGCAGGGCGTCGGCGGCGCCGGCCCAGCGCGGTGCCTCAGCCGCGAACTCGGCGCCGGTGCGCGGGCGCAGCGCCTTCCACACATGCCAGCCGCGGGCGCGCAGCTCGGCCGCCAGCTCCGGCGTCTCGTCGCCGTGAAGCTGCAGCACGTGGAGCTCCGCGGTGCGGGCCGCGGCTTCGAGCTCCTCCAGGCCGGCGTCCACAAAGACGCCCACGCGCCGGGCGTCCAGGCCCTCGAAGATAGCGCGAGCCGCCTCCGCCGTCACCGTGCGCCGCCCGCCGGGGGCGAGCACGGCGCCCAGGTACGCGGCGCCGCATTCCACCGCAGCGCGCGCGTCCTCGTGGCGGGTGAGCCCGCAGACCTTGACCTCGGGGTGCTTCACGCGCGCTCCGCCTTGGGGCGCCCGGCGAGGGCCGCGGCCGCGTCGCGCAGCCCCTCCTGCCTCATCAGCGACTCGCCCACCAGGATGGCGTCTACCCCGGCGGCCCCCAGCCGGTCCACGTCCGCCGCCGTGCGGATGCCGCTCTCGGCCACCAGCGTCACATCCGGTGGCACCTGGGGAGCGAGGCGCAGCGACAGGTCCAGGTCCGTCACAAAGGTGTCCAGGTCGCGGTTGTTGATCCCCAGCAGCGTGCTCCCCGCCGCCAGCGCGCGCTCCACCTCGTCCGCGTTGTGGGCCTCCACCAGCGCGTCCATCCCCAGCTCGCGGACGAGTGCGTGAAGGTCGCGCAGGCGGGCGTCGTCAAGGATGCGGACGATGAGGAGCACCGCGTCCGCCCCCGCGCCCCGCGCCTCCCACACCTGCAGCGGGTCCACCACGAAGTCCTTGCGGATGAGGGGGAGGGGCACGGCCGCCCTCACGGCGCGTAGCGCGTCCAGGTCCCCGCCGAAGTACTCGCGGTCGGTGAGCACGGACACGGCCGCGGCGCCGCCCTCGTGGTACGCGCGGGCCACCTCCGCCGGATCTGCGCCCGGGCGGATCTCGCCGGCGGAGGGGGAGCGGCGCTTGACCTCGGCCAGCAGGCGCACCTCCGCGGGGCGCCTGAGCGCGGCGGCGAAGCCCAGCGGCGCGGGCGCGTTTTCGGCGCGCGCGCGCAGCGCGGCGCCCTGCCCGGCGAGGCCGCGAAGCTCCTCGTGCTTGGTGGCGACGATGCGGTCCAGGATGTTGGAGATCACCACAGCTCGTATTCCTTGCGCTTCGGTTTGCCTTCGGGTATATTGCTTCGGTGCCTGTTCGGATGCAACCCCGAATCAACAGCCGGAGGCGCAATGGCGCTCACGAAGAAGCAGCGGCAGATCCTGGACTACGTCGAAAGCTTCGTGGAAACGAACGGGTACTCCCCGAGCTACGAAGAGATTGCGGAGCACTTCCGCTATTCCTCGCTGGCGACCGTCCACGAGCATCTCACCAATCTGGAGCAAAAGGGCTTCCTGCGGAAGAACTACAACAAGAGCCGCTCTCTTGAAGTGGTCCGTGCGGATCTCCACGCTCCGGCGATCGAGCTCCCCCTGATGGGCACCGTGGCCGCGGGTCTCCCGCTCGAGGTCACCGAGGGCGCGCAGGAGACGGTGACGGTCCCGCACGACATGGTGAGGCGCGGCAACAACTACGTCCTGCGGGTCAAGGGCGAGTCGATGATCGACGAGCAGATCCGCGACGGCGACTACATCATCGTCAACTCCCGCCAGACCGCCGAGAATGGCGAGATGGTGGTGGCGCTGGTCACCGACGGCACGCCCGGCGGCTCGGCCACGGTAAAGAAGTTCTACCGAGAGAAGGACGGCCAGGTGCGCCTGCAGCCGGCCAACCCCACGATGGAGCCGATGTACTTCCCGGCGGATGCGGTGCAGATCCAGGGAATCGTGGTCGGCGTCATCCGTAAGTACTGATCCCGTGCCGGCTCGCCGTCGTCCCTTCGCGGGCGGGCTCGCGCGGGCCGCGGTTCACCCCCTCTCCGCCGGAGTGAAGAAGATGAAGGACGCGCAGCCGGTTCCGTTCGTGATCGGGCGGATCACCAAGGAGGGCCGCCGGATGATGGTGCTCGATCCGGCCACCCCGCCGCCGATCCCGGGGCCCTGGGACCTGCGCGCGGTCTTCACGCTCTAGGGGGCTCACACAGAGACACAGAGGCACAGAGAAAGAACATCTTCTCTGTGCCTCTGTGTCTCTGTGCATCACAGCATGATGGGGTCCGCGGCGCGAGGCGCCGGGCGTTGAAACGCCCGGCTGGAACTACGGGAAGCCCGCTGAAGCGGGCTCGGTAGCCGGACCCATGCGAGCCTGCTTCAGCGGGCTTCCCGTAGTTCCAGCGGGGGGATTCATCCCCTCGCGGAGGCACGGAGAACAACGTCGTTCCCGTGTCTCTGTGTGAGCTTCTTTTAGCGGCGCGAGGCGTCGCGGAGCTGCTGGAGCTTCGTCCAGCCGAGGCCCGCGTCCAGCGCGGCACCCGCGGCGGAGATTCCCTCTTCCAGGGTGGGAGCGGCGCCCGCCACGTAGATGGCCGCGCCCGCGTTGAGCACCACGGCGGCGCGCGCCACACCCCCCGTGTCGCCGCGCAGCACCGAGACCACGGTGCGCACGTTCTCCTGCGGGTCCCCGCCCTCCAGCCCCCGCGCGTCGAAGCGCTCCCATCCCAGCTCCGCGGGATCGAAGTCGCGGCGGGTGAGGGTGCCGTGGTTCACCTCCACCATGCGGGTGCTGCCCAGGGGGCTGATCTCGTCCAGCCCCGGCTCGCCGTGCACCACCAGCGCGCGCTCGTGGCCCAGCTCCGCCAGCGCGCCCGCGATCAGCTCCAGCAGGCCGGCATCCGACACGCCCACCACCTGGCGGCGCGCGCCGGCCGGGTTGGTGACGGGGCCCAGCACGTTCATCAGCGTGGGCATCCCCAGCTCGCGGCGGATGGGGCCGATGTGGCGCATGGCCGGGTGGTGGAGGGGCGCGAACATGAAGACGATCCCGCACTCCTCAAGCACCTGCGCCTCGCGCTCCGGCGGCAGGTCCAGCCGCACGCCCAGCGCCTCCAGCACGTCCGCGCTCCCGCACCGCGAGGTGAAGGAGCGGTTGCCGTGCTTGGCCACCCTCACCCCCGCCCCCGCCGCCAGCAGCGCCGCGGCAGTGGAGATGTTGAACGTCGTGAGGGTGCCCCCCCCGGTGCCGCAGGTGTCCACCAGCCCCGCCGCGTCGGTGTGCACCGGGATCATCGCCCGGCGCAGCGCGCGGACGCCGCCCGCCACCTCGGAGCTCGCCGCCCCCCGCACGCGGATAGCCACCAGCAGCGCGGCCATCTGCACGGGGGTGGCGCGGCCCTCCATCACCTCGTTGAAGGCACGCTCGGCCTCGTCGGCGCTCAGCGGCCGCGCGGCCGCGGCGCGGATCAGCCCTCCCAGCTCGTCCGCCGAGCCCGGCTCCACGGCCGTCATCCGAGGGCCGGGGCCCCGAACGCGCGCTCGTTGAGGCGCGCCTGGTCCACCAGCAGCCCCACGCAGAGCGCCACCAGACGCAACTGCTCCACCTCGTAGTCGTCCACGGTGCCCGAGCGGAAGTTGGTGATGTTGAGCACGCCTAGCAGCCTGCCCCGGCAGACGAGCGGCAGCGATACGAACGCGTCACCCGTGTACCACTCGTCGCCGCCCAGGGGGTGCGGCTCGCCCTCGCCCGGCTCGCGCACGACCACGGCCACGCCGCTGCGCGCCACCTCGCCCGAGATCCCGAACCCCAGCGGCACGCGGAGCTGCCCCGTGTCCACCATCGGCGGCAGCCCCACGCCCGCGCACAGGCGCAGCTCCGGCAGCTCGGGGTCGCGCTCGTCGATGAGCAGGATGGAGCAGCGCCCCCCGCCGAACGCCTCGGACACGGTGCGGACGATCTCGTCCGCCAGCGCCGCGGGCTCCATCCCGCGCGCGTTCTCCTCCAGCAGCTTGCGCAGCAGGTAGAGGACACGCGTCTGGCGCTGGTGGCGCACGGAGCGGCGGTCGATCTCCACGTGCGCCTCCATCAGCATCTCCGTGGCGCTGGCGGCGGCGCGCTCCAGGGCGTCGGCGCGGGCCTGCACGGACTCGGCGGCGCGGCGTGCCTCGGCGGCGGCGCGCTCGCTCTCGCGGGCACGCTCCGTGGCGGCGCCGGCCAGCGAGCGCACGGCCCGGCGCGTGGCTTCCGCCTCCTCGCGCTCGCGCATCACCAGCGCGCGGGCCAGGCAAAGCTCCAGCAGGTCGCCGCCGGCGTCCACCGGCTCCTCGTTGCGGCGCGCGAGCATCCAGCGGCGCGGCTCGGCCACCAGCAGCACGCCCAGCCACTGCCCGTCGTGGGCGATGGCGCGCACGCGCAGCCAGAAGCGCTCCGGGTCCAGCCCCGGCAGCAGGTCGCTGAGCACCCACGTGGGGGCGCCGTCCACGGGGCGCATGGGGCGGTCGCCCATGGCGTCGTCGGCCAGCAGGGCGTGGAGGCGCTCCGGCTCCACCTCCACGGCGGCGCTCTCCACCGTGCCGCCTTCCGTGGTGCTCCAGCGGCGGTTGAGCACCTTTGCCTCCGGCGCGTAGCGCGCGTACGCCACGCGCCGCTCGCCCTTGGCTCCCGCGATCACGGGAAGCACACGGCCGAGTACGGTCTCGGGGTCCACCGCGTCGTGGAGCCGAATGGAGAGTTGCATGAGGCCAGGGAGAAAGGGGTGTCGAATGATGCCGAAGGCGCCTGTCCGTGTCAATCGGATACGGACCGCGGGGTTCACACAGAGGCACAGAGACACAGAGAGGACATGAAGCTTGTGGCGCGGGGGGCCGCGGAGCACGTTAGGGAGGACTGCGCAACCACGAACCGCGTGAGGAACCATGGCCGTCAACTCGTCTCATCCGATCAACGCGCTGGGGGCGGGGCTGGTGCTGCTGATGGCGCCCATCCCCCTCTTCCTGGGCGCCGTGGGGGCGTTCGCGGAGACGGGGCAGATGCGCATCGTGTTCATCGTGCTCTTTCTCGCCGGGGTCATGCTCCTGGTGAGCGGCATCCGCATGGTGAGGCAGTTCCTGCGCGCGGAGGAGTCCGAGGCGGCGCACCAGAAGGCGATGCGCGAGGCGGCCGGTCCCCCGCCCGTCGCGCCGGGGATGCCGGTGCAGGATCCGGGGCCGCGCAAGATGCCCTCCGGCGAGCCGGTGCTGGCGCACTGGACGTACCAGGCGGGCGAATGGAGCGCGTACACCCAGGGGGAGTCGAAGCGCAAGACGACCGAGGCCATCGTGCTGGGGGTCGCCGTGTTCCTGGTGGCGTGGCTGATCGGCGGCAAGGGCGAGGAGGGCGAGGCCATGCGGGCGGCGGGCGCCATGGTCGGCATCATGCTCGTGGGCGGCGGGCTGCTGATGGCGCGCTCGGGGAACCAGGCGAACCGGTCGCGCCCCGGCGAGGCCATCATCAGCCCCAGCGCCATCCTCCTCAACGGCGAGTACCACGTGCTGAGGAACGAGACGTACCAGTTCGAGGGCGTGAGCTACAACGCGTCCGCCACTCCGCCGCTGCTGGAGTTCAAGGTGGCCTGGAGCACGCGCAACGGGAAGTCGGGCGAGCGGGTGCGCATCCCGGTTCCCGCCGGGCGGGAGGAGGAGGCGCGCGAGGTGGTGGCCGCGTTCGAGCGCGGGTGGGCCGTAGAGCAGCGGCCGGGTTGACAGGCGGGGGCGCGCGGGTACCTTTGGGCCCGTGACCACCCCCGACTTCCACCGCATCCGCCTGACCCTCCACTACGACGGGCGCGAGTTCCACGGCTGGCAGGTGCAGCCGGGGCAGCGCACGGTGCAGGGCGAGGTGGAGCGCGTACTTTCGCGCCTGCTGAACGGCCCCGCGCAGGTGATCGGCTCCGGGCGCACGGACCGCGGAGTGCACGCCACCGGCCAGGTGGCCGCCTGCGACGTCCCCGGCAAGTGGACGCCGCACGCACTCCGCCGCGCCCTCAACGCCCTGCTCCCGGGCGACGTGTGGGTGGCCGAGGCCGGCCCCGCCCTCCCCGGCTTCCACCCGCGCTACGACGCCGTCGCGCGGTCGTACGTGTACCGCGTGGGCCTCTCTCCCGAGGCGGACTCCCCCTTTCGCTCCCCCTGGTGCTGGCCCCTCGCGCGCCCCGTGGACCTGGCGGCCATGGAGCGCGCCGCGGCCGACATCATCGGCGAGCACTCGTTCCTGCGCTTCGCCAAGGCGGGGCAGGAGGAGCGCGGCGACCGCTGCACGGTGGCCGCCGCGCACTGGGAGCCGTGGGAAGGCGTGGGCCTCAAGTTCCACATCACCGCCAACCGCTTCCTCCACCACATGGTGCGCTACCTGGTGGGGACGCTGGTGGACATCGGCCTGGGCGAGCGCCCCGAGGGCGACGTGGCGGCGCTCCTGGAGCAGCGCGAGGGGCTGGAGACGTCGCCCCCCGCGCCGCCGGAAGGGCTCTTCCTCTCCGCCGTCTCCTATCCCCCCAACGCGGGGGCGGAGCGCATGCCGCGCGGCCCCCGCCTGGTACGGTCCTGACCATGGCATCCGACCGCTATTCCAACCCGCTCACCGAGCGCTACGCCTCGGCCGAGATGGGGCGCATCTTCTCGGACCAGTTCAAGTTCGGCAGTTGGCGGCGCCTGTGGCTGGCGCTGGCCGAGGCCGAGAAGGAGCTGGGCCTTCCCATCCCCGACGAGGCCATCGCGGAGCTGCGCGCCCACCTGGACGACGTGGACACGAAGCGCGCGGCCGTGCTGGAGCGCGAGTTGCGCCACGACGTGATGGCCCACGTCCACCACCTGGGCGAGCAGGCGCCGGCCGCGCGCGCCATCATCCACCTGGGCGCCACCAGCGCCTTCGTGGGCGACAACACCGACCTGATCCAGCACCGCGAGGCGCTGCGGCTGGTGCGGACGCGGCTGGTGGCGACGGTGGCGGCGCTGGCGGAGTTCGCGCGCGAGCACCGCTCTCTCGCCACGCTGGGCTTCACCCACTTCCAGCCCGCGCAGCCCACCACCGTGGGCAAGCGCGCCACGCTGTGGATGCAGGACCTGCTGCTGGACCTGGAGGAGGTGGAGTTCCGCCTCGCCACGCTCCGCTTCCGCGGCGTGCGCGGGACGACGGGGACGCAGGCGTCGTTCATGGACCTGTTCGAGGGCGACGGGGAGCGCGTGGAGCGCCTCAACCGCCTGGTGGCGCGGAAGATGGGCTTCGACCAGGTGTACGGCGTCACGGGGCAGACGTACACGCGCAAGACGGACGCGGCGTGCCTGGCCACGCTGGCGGGGATCGGCCAGAGCGCCTCCAAGTTCGCCAACGACATGCGGCTGCTGGGGCACCTCAAGGAGGTGGAGGAGCCGTTCGAGGAGCACCAGATCGGCTCGTCGGCCATGCCGTACAAGCGCAACCCCATGCGCAGCGAGCGGATCAACGCCCTGGCCCGCCACGTCATCGTCCTCTCGCTGGACCCGGCGTTCACCGCCGCGTCGCAGTGGTTCGAGCGCACGCTTGACGACTCGGCCAACAAGCGCATCGCCGTGCCCGAGGCGTACCTGGCCACGGACTCCGTGCTCCTGCTGATGCACAACGTGGCCGGCGGGATGGTGGTGCACCCGGAGATGATCCGCCGCCGGCTGATGGAGGAGCTCCCCTTCATGGCCACCGAGAACCTGATGATGCGCGCCGCCCGCCGCGGCGGCGACCGCCAGGACCTCCACGAACGCGTCCGCCAGCACTCGGTCGCCGCCGGCCACCGCATCAAGGCCCAGGGCCTCTCCAACGACCTCATGGACCGCATCGCCGCCGACGAGGCGTTCGGCGTCACGCGCGCGGAGCTGGAAGAGGACCTGCGCCCCGAGCTGTACGTGGGCCGCGCCCCCGAGCAGGTGGACGAGTTCCTGGCCGAGTGGGTGGAGCCCGCCCTCGCCCGGTACCCCGAGGCACTCGGCGGAAGCGCCCCGGAGCTGCGGGTGTAGCTCTCCTCTGTGTCTCTGTGTGAGGCCCGCTGTCCCGAAACCGCGGGCCTCACCACACCGTACATCCCGCCGTCCCACCCAACCACCTCCCTCACCCAGGTTCGCGGTACCATGAACCACACACTCCTGCTGGAGGGCGTGTCCAAGCGCTACTCCGGCCACACCGCGGTGGACGATCTGAGCCTGGCCGTGCCGCCGGGCACCATCTACGGCATCCTGGGGCCCAACGGGGCCGGCAAGTCCACCACGCTGCGCATGGTGATGAACATCATCATCCGCGACGCGGGGCGCATCACGCTGCTGGGCGCGGACCCCGAGCGCGACCGCAGCGTGCTGCGGCGCATCGGCTTCCTTCCCGAGGAGCGCGGCCTCTACAAGAAGATGAGCGTGCTGGACGTGATCGTGTTCTTTGCCCAGATCAAGGGCGTGGACGCAAAGAGCGCCCGCCGCGAGGCCCTCGTGTGGCTGGAGCGGATGGGGCTGGCGGACTGGCGCGCGGCAAAGGTGGAGACGCTCTCCAAAGGGATGCAGCAAAAGGTGCAGTTCATCGCCACCGTCATCCACAAGCCCGAGCTGCTGATCCTTGACGAGCCCCAGTCCGGCCTGGACCCGGTGAACCAGGAGGTGCTGCGCGACACCATCCTGCAGCACCGCAACGACGGCAAGACGGTCATCTTCAGCACCCACAACATGGAGCAGGCGGAGCAGCTCTGCGAGCACGTCTGCATCATCGCGCAGGGGCGCAAGGTGCTGGACGGGCGGTTGCGCGACGTGCGCCGCGAGAACGCGGGGAACGCGTACCGCGTGCAGTTCGAGGGCGAGTCGCCGGCGGTGGACACGTTCATGGGCGCGGGGCGCTTCGGCACGGCCGCGCGGCACGGCGAGGAGTGGCGCCTGGAACTGGCGGACGGCGCCGACACGCGCGCGCTGCTGGCCGCCCTCAACGACCTGGACGCGCCGCTGGTGCACTTCCAGCGCGACCAGCCCTCCCTGCACGACATCTTCGTGAGCCGCGTGGCCGATGCCGCGCAGACCCGCCGCCGCCCCGAGGCCGCCCATGTCTGAAGTGTGGATCGTCCTGAAGCGCGAGTTCAACGAGCGGGTGAGGACCAAGAGCTTCCTGCTCGCCACGTTCCTCTTCCCCGCCTTCATCATCGCTATCTACACCCTGCCTTTCCTGATGGGCGGCGACACCACCGTGCGGCGAGTGGTGGTGGTGGACGAGGCCCCCGCGGGCGTGGCCCAGATGGTGGCCGCCTCCCTCGCGGCCGACCTGCCGGAGCGTGAAGGGCGCAGCTACAAGGTGGAGGTGCTGCGGCAGCCGCTGGCGCAGGCGCAGGCGGGCCTCCGCGACCGCGTGACCCGCAAGGAGATCGACGGCTACCTGCACATCCCCGCCGACGTGGTGGCGACGAGCAAGGTGACGTACCGCGCCCGCAACGTCTCCAACCTGGACGTGATGACGGACATGCGCCGCGCGTCCACGCAGGCCGTGCAGGAGACGCGGCTGCGCACCGCGGGGCTGCAGTCCACCGACGTGCGGGCGCTGCTCCGCCCGGTGGAGATCACCACGGCCCGCGTAACCGCCACGGGCGAAGAGGGCGGAAGCGCGCTGGTCACCTTTTTCGCCGCGTACGGCATGGCCATGCTGATGTGGCTGATGGTGTTCCTGCACGGCGTCAACGTGATGAGGAGCGTGCTGGAGGAGAAGACGAACCGCATCGTGGAGGTGCTGGTGAGCTCGATGAAGGCGAGCCACCTGATGCTCGGCAAGATCCTGGGGGTCGGCCTGGTCGCGCTCCTCCAGGTGGCGATCTGGGGCGTGCTGATCGCGATCGGGCTCAAGCTGGCCGGGCGCGCGTTCGGCAGCGGCGGCGCGGCGGGGGTCATCTCGTCGCTCAAGCTCACCCCGACGGCGGGCCTCACGCTGCTGGCCTTCTTCGTCCTGGGCTTCTTCCTCTACGCCGCCGTCTTCGCGGCCATCGGCGCGGCGGTGACGACGGACCAGGAGGGGCAGCAGTTCCAGACCTTCGCCATGGTGCCGATGATGCTGCCGGTGCTCTTCTTCACCAAGGTGATCGGCGACCCGCTGGGCACCACCGCCACCGTCCTGGGGCTGATCCCCTTCACCGCCCCCGTCGCCAACGCGATGAGGCTGGGGAGCACGGAGATCCCCGCGGGCCAGGTGCTGGCGTCGCTGGCGATGCTGGCGCTGGCCACGGTGCTGGTGGGGTGGCTGGCGGGGAAGATCTACCGCTTCGGCATCCTGAGCACGGGCAAGAAGGCTTCGTTCTCCGAGGTCGCGCGCTGGCTGCGGGCCGCGTAGAAAAGAAGGCTCACACAGAGACACGGAGGCACGGAGAAGCGCTTTTCTCCGTGCCTCCGTGCGTTGGGGTACAGGTCGTGCAATTCGCGCGGGTCAGACGGAATCCGAATGGATCGGTGCTGTCGCTGCATCGCCGGGCGCAATCGCCGCGGGGCATCGCCGGGGGTTGAAACCCCCGGCTGGAACTACGGGAAGCCTGCTGAAGCAGGCTCGCATGGGTCAGGAAACCGAGCCCGCTTCAGCGGGCTTCCCGTAGTTCCAGCGGGGGGCTTCAGCCCCCCGCGGCGGAGGCGCACCGGTTCCAGCGGATCCGGTATCAAACCTGAACCCTGGGCCGCCGTTGATCGTCGACTGCCACACGCACCTGAACCGCTACCTCCCCGAGCAGCCTCCCTCCCTGCACGAGCGCTACGCGCGGCTGCGGGCGGAGATGGACGCCAACGGGATCGACTATTCCATCGTCCTCTCCAGCTACAAGGTCAACGAAGACCGGCCCAGCACCGCCGAGATCGTGCGCCTGGTGCAGGGCGACGACCGGATCGGCGTCGCGGCGGGGATAAGCTTCTTCGACCTTTCCGCCGAGGCGCTGGCGGAGCTGCGCACCATGCTGGAGACGGGGCGGGTGCGCGCCCTCAAGCTGTACCCGGGCTACCAGGCCTTCTACGTGTACGACCCGCAGCTCCGCGGCGTGTACGCGCTGGCGGCGGAGTTCGGCGTGCCCGTGATGATCCACACGGGCGACACCTATGACCGGCTGGGGAAGCTCAAGTACACGCACCCCCTCACCATCGACGAGGCGGCGGTGGACTTCCGCGACGTCCACTTCGTCATCTGCCACATGGGGAATCCCTGGCTGATGGACGCCGCCGAGGTGATCTACAAGAACGAGAACGTGTCCGGCGACATCTCCGGCTTCACCCTGGGCACCTTTGAAGAACGCTTCGAACGGCTGATGATCGCAAAGATGCGCGACGTGATCGCCTACGCCAACGGCACCGGCGGCCTCCTGTACGGCACCGACTGGCCCATCAGCGACATGGCCAGCTACCTCCGCTTCGTGGAGCGCCTGGAGCTGACCGGCGACGAGGCGGAGAACCTCCTGTGGCGCAACGCCGACAAGCTTTTCCGCCTGGGCCTGGAGGGTGGCGATGGCGTCTGAGGACGGGCTGAACATGGTGGAGATCCGCGACGAGCGGGATCCCCTCGCGGTGGCGGCGCTGGAGCTGGTGCTGGAGATGTTCGCGCCGGAGGACCGCCAGTCCACCCGCGCGCTCCTGTCGGAGATCGCGGAGTCGCGGATGGAGCTGCTGGAGGGCGACGGCTTCCACCTCATCACCGCCCTGGACGAGAACGGCCGGCCCATGGGGACCGCCGTCGGCGTGTACCTGATGGCCGTGAACGCCGGCTTCATCCTGTACCTGGCCGTTCGCCCGGAGCACCGCAGCCGCGAGCTCGCCCGCACCCTGCGCCGCGAGCTCACCGCCGCCTTCCGCTCCGACGCGCGCCGCAACGGCCGCAACGAGCTGGCGTGGGTGGTGGGCGAGGTGGAGGCGGAGAGCGCGTGGCTGCGGCGGCTGGTGCGCGAGCGCGACGCCATCCCCTTCGACCTCACCTACTACCACCCGGGGATGTCGCCCGGCTCCGGCGACAAGGAGTACATCCTCTACCGCCAGCCCGTGGGTGACCCGCGCGCCGAGCTCCCGGCCCGCCTCGTCCGCCAGATCATCTACGACGTGTACCGGCGCGCCTACCGCGTGTCGTACCCGCTGGTGCACCCGGGCTTCGCCGCCATGATCGACGAGCTGGAAGGCCGCGACGTCGTCGGCTCGCACCGGCGCGCGGAGGAGTGGAAAGAATAGGGCTCACACAGAGGCACAGAGACACAGAGGAGCACTACCAGTCCCGCTCCGCCCGCTCGCCCGGCGGGCCCTGGCGCAGCTTGCGGCGCTGGAGCTCCCGCTCGTCGCGCTCGGCGGCGGAGAGGATGCGCTCGGCGGCGGACGGGGTGAGGTCCGGGTCGCCGGTGCCGGCGCTGGAGCGGGTGGGCTGGGGCGGGCCGGGGCCGGGCTGGGGGTCCTCCTGGTCGTCGTCCTGGCCGCCGCCGCCGGAATCTTGCCCGCCCCCGCCGCCCCCGCCGCCGGTCGGCGAGTTTTCGGCGAGGAGCCGCAGCGCGAGTTCCAGGTTCCACTTGGCGTTGCCGTCCGCGGGGTCGATGAGCAGCGCGCGCTGGTACTGCGCGACGGCGCGGCGCAGGCGCGCCGTGCGCTCCTCGCTCTTCGACGTATCGGCCAGAGCGGGCTCCAGCTCCGTGTTCCCCAGGTTGTAGTGCGCCCGCTCGCGCAGCGGCCGCGGCGCTCCGGGCACCGCCGCGGCGCCCTCCAGGATCGGTCGTGCCTCGTCGAAGCTGCGCAGCCGCAGCAGCGCCGTCCCCAGGTTGTACCGCGCCACCGCCGAGGTATCGCCCCCCTGCACCGCCCGCGCGTACGCCTCCGCCGCCGGCCGCACCTCTCCGCGCCGGTACTGCGCATGCGGCGTCTCCCTGCACCCCGCCAGCAGCACAAGCCAGATCGGCACAAGCGCCCGCAGCGCACGGCCGGTCTCACTCCCCCTCCCCACCGCTCCCCCGCACGCGTGGGAGGGGGCCGGGGGGTGGGGGCCCATCGCCATCACGTCCATACCTCCTCCTTCCGCCGCCGCAGCATGCCGGACTCCAGCACGGAATCCAGCGCCAGGAGCGCCAGCGCGGCGCCCAGGAACCACTCGTAGCGGTTCCCGGGGCGCACCTGCGTCCAGTCAGGCCCGCCGGGGCGGATGGTGTTCACGGCACCCGCCAGCTCCGCCGCGGAGCCCGCGCCGATGTGCCGGTAGCTGCCGCGCGTGACCTCGGCCAGGCGCTGGAGGAGCGGCTCGCCCAGGGCGGAGCGCGCGGTGGTGCCGTCCAGGTCGCGCTTGAAGCCGACGCGGCGCCCCGTCTGCGCGTCCACGTCGGGCACGGGGCCGCCGGCCGGGGTGCCGATCCCCACGATGTGCAGCGGGACGCCGGCGCGGGCCAGGAGCGACGCGGCGAGCTCGATGTCGCGCACCTCCTCCAGCGCGTCGCCGTCCGTCATCACCACCAGCGCGCCGCGCGGCCGCTCGCCCGGCGCGCCGAGGAGGAGCGACGCGCCCTGCCGCACCGCGTTAGAGAGCGAGGAGCCACCCTGCGGCACCATCTCCGGCGCGAGCACGTCCAAGTAGGCATCCAGCGCGTCGTAGTCGCGGGTGAGCGGAGCCACCACGTACCCCGCGCCCGCGAACACCACGATCGCCACCCGCGAGCCCTGCACGCGGCGCAGGAAGTCGCGGGCCAGGGCCCGCTCGCGCTCCAGCCGGTTGGGGCGCACGTCCTCCACCAGCATGGAGTTGGACGCGTCCAGCACCAGCACCAGGTCGGCGGCGCGCGGGGCGGCCACGGGCTCGCGGCCCCAGGTGGGCCCCGCGGCGGCCACGCCCAGCAGCAGCGCCGACAGCGTCAGCAGCGCCACGCGGCGGCGCGGGAGGCGGCTCAACGCGGGCGCCAGGCGGTGCACCAGCGCCGGGTCTCCGAGCGCGGCAACGGCCTGGCTGCGGCGGCGCATCCACAGCAGCGCCGCGAGCAGGGCGAGCACCGGGAAGAGCGCGATCAGGTGGCGCAGCGCGGGATGCGCGAGCGAGACGTCCAGGTTCACGGCACCCTCCCCCAGCGTGTGGCGCGGAAGAGCACCTCCAGCAGGAACAGCGCGGCGCCGGCCAGCAGGAAGGGGAGGTACCACTCGCGGTACTCCACCGTGCGGCGCACGGTGACGGGGCTCTTCACCAGCCGGTCGATCTCCTCGTAGATGCGCTGCAGCGCCCGGGTATCCGTGGCGCGGAAGTACTGGCCGCCGGTCAGGCGGGCGATGTCGCGCAGCAGCGGCTCGTCTATGCTTACCGGTAGGTAGCCGTAGCGCAGCCCCGCGGGAGTGCGGGCAATGGGGATGCGCGCCCGCGTCTTGGAGCCCACGCCCACGGTGAAGACGCGGATGCCGTACGTGGCCGCGGCGCGGGCCGCGTCGCGCGGGTTGACGCTGCCGCGGTTGTTCTCGCCGTCGCTCAGCAGGATCACCACGCGCGAGCCGGAGATGCGGCGCAGGCGGTTTGCGGCGGCGGCCAGGCCCAGCCCGATCGCCGTGCCGTCCTCCAACTGCCCCACCTGCATCCCGTCCAGCACCGTGAGGAGCATGGAGTGGTCGGTGGTAAGCGGCACCATGGTGAGCGCCTCGCCCGCAAAGGTCACCAGGCCGATGCGGTCGCTGACGCGCGTCTGGACGAAGCTGGCCAGGGTGCGCTTGGCGGCGCCCAGCCGGTTCACGGGGCGGAAGTCCTCGGCCAGCATCGACGACGAGACGTCCATCGCGACCACGATCCCGATCCCCTCCGACTCGCTCTCGACCACGCGCCGGCCGGAGCGGGGGCCGGCCAGCGCGGCCACCAGGAGGACGAAGGCGAGCGCGCGCAGGAAGCCGGGGAGCCATGCCCACACCCGCGTGCGCCGCGGCGCGAGCGACGCCAGCACCGCGGCGCGCGCGAAGGAGACCGCCGGGCGCACCCTGCGGCGCCGGAGGAGCCACATCCAGAGCGGAAGGAGCACGAGGAGGCCAAATGCCCACGGATGCTCGAAGCCGAAGCTCACCGCCGCGCCTCCTGCCGCTCGCCTTCCTCGCGGCCGAACGTCTCCACCCAGCGGCGCGCCTCGTCCCAATCGCGCAGCGCCGTGTCCGCGGGAATGGGGTAGCGGCCGAACTTCGCGAGGTCCGCCGTGTGGAGCACGGAGCGGAGCGGCCCCAGGTCGCGCGCGGCCACTCCATCCTTTTCCATGCGCCGCTCCAGCTCGGTGGTGGTGAGATCCGGGCTCCAGCGCGGGCGGATGGCGTGCGCGAAGCCGCGCAGCGCGTCGCTCACCTGCGTGTAGAAGGCGCGGCCGTCCGTGGCTCCGTGCGCGCGGGCGGCCTCCAGCGCCTCCAGCGCCTGCTCGCGCGCATCGCGGGGCGCCACGATCGGTTCCGGGCGCGGTCGGCGCGCGCGGCGGCGCAGCCAGACGAGGAGCACCAGGAGCCACGCGGCGGCCAGCGCCCCGAGCGCCACCATCCGCCAGTCGATCTCCCGGTCCGGCCCGACGACATCCTTCGGCGGCTTCGGCTTGAGCTTGGAGGTGTCCGCGGGGAGCACGGAGCGCACGGTGGGGATGGGGAAGCGCAGCTCCATGGGACGCGCGGTGCCGTCCGCCGACACCAGCCGCCCCCGCGCGGCGAAGCTCCCCGCGGGCCCGGGGCTCCACACGACGAGCGTGGCCGTGGCGCGCACGGTGCCGCTGCCCGCCTCGATGCGCACGGGGCGGATGGCCCACACGCGCGCCGTGTCCGCATGGGCGAAGCTCACTTCCAGCCGCTCGCCCGCCGCCGCCGGCATCTCGATGACCGATGTGACGCGATCCCCGACCGTCACCTCGCGCGGGGAGACGCCGGCGCGCGTCTGTGCATGCCCGCTCCCGGCCAGCAGGAGCGCGAGCAGGATGCGCTTCATTGCCGCAGCCTCCGCTCGCGGCGGCGGAAGAAGGAGAGGACCGCGTTGGAGGTGGGCTGGTCGGTGGCCAGCTCGATCTCCTCCATCCCCAGGCGCCGGAAGACGCGGCGCAGCGCGGCGCGCTCCTCGGTCACGGCGGCCGTGTAGCGCTCGCGGATCTCCTCCGAGCTGGTGTCCACCCACGTGTCCGTGCCGCTCTCCGGGTCGCGGACGCGTACGATGCCCGCGTCCGGGAGCACGGCGTCCGCGGGGTCGGTGAGCACCACGGGGATGACGTCGTGGCGCGCGGCGGCGGCCGTGAAGGCGCGCTCCACCTCGGGCAGCGCGGCGCCGACCACGAAGTCGGAGACCACGAAGACGATGGAGCGCGAGCGGAGCAGGCGCGACACGTAGCTCAGCGACGCCGCCAGCTCCGTCCCCCGCCCCTCCGGGCGAAAGGCCAGCAGGTCGCGCAGGATGCGCAGGACGTGGCGGCGTCCCTTGCGGGGCGGCACGAAGAGCTCCACGCGGTCGGTGAAGACCAGGAGCCCCACGCGGTCGTTGTTGCGCACGGCGGACATGGCCAGCGTGGCGGCGGCCTCCACCACCATCTCGCTCTTGAAGCGCGCCCGCGTTCCCCACCGCTGCGAGCCGGATAGGTCCACGGCCAGCAGCACGGTAAGCTCTCGCTCCTCCACGTACTTCTTCACGAACACGCCGCCCGTGCGCGCCGAGACGTTCCAGTCGATGGTGCGCACGTCGTCGCCGGGGAGGTACTCGCGCACCTCCACGAACTCGATCCCCTGCCCCTTGAACACCGAGTGGTACTCGCCGCTGAAGCGCGAGGTCACCAGGCCGCGCGTGCGCAGCTCCACCCGCCGCACCTGGCGCAGGATCTCCTGCAGCGGCGGCGTGACGGGCGGCGGGGGGACGGCGGCGCGCCCCAGGAGGCGGTCCAGCAGGCGCATCAGGGTACGCGCACCACTTCAAAGATGCGGCGCACCACGTCCTCGGAGGTTACCTCTTCGGCCTCCGCCTCGTAGGTCAGCACCACGCGGTGGCGCAGCACGTCCGCTCCGATCGCCTTCACGTCGTCCGGCACCACGAAGTTGCGGCCGCGCAGGTAGGCGTGGGCGCGCGCGCACGCCGCCAGCGCCAGCGTGGCCCGCGGCGAGGCGCCGAACTCGATGAGCGGCTGCAGCTCGGCGGCGCCGTGGGCGCGGGGATCGCGCGTGGCGATCACCAGGTCCAGGATGTAGTCCGCGATCTTTTCGTCCAGGTACAGCCCGGCCACCACTTTGCGCGCGGCGAGGATGTCCTCCGGCCCGGCGACGCGCTGCACCGGCTCGTCGGCCAGGCCGGCGCCGCGGCGCAGCACCTCGCGCTCCTCGTCGCGGGTGGGGTAGCCCACGCGCACCTTGAGCATGAAGCGGTCTACCTGCGCCTCGGGGAGCGGGTAGGTGCCCGTCTGCTCGATGGGGTTCTGCGTGGCGAGCACCAGGAACGGCTGCGGGAGCGGGTGCGTCTCGCCGCCGATGGTGACCTGCCGCTCCTGCATGGCCTCCAGCAGCGCGGCCTGCACCTTGGCCGGCGCGCGGTTCACCTCGTCCGCCAGCACGATGTTGGCGAAGATGGGCCCGCGATGCGGAACGAACTCGCCGGTGCGCGCGTTGTAGATCGTCGTCCCCACCACGTCCGCGGGGAGGAGGTCCGGGGTGAACTGGATGCGCTGGAAGGAGGCGTGCATCGTCTCCGCGAGCGTGCGCACGGCGAGCGTCTTGGCGAGGCCCGGCAGGCCCTCGAACAGTACATGGCCGCCCGTGAGCAGCCCGATGAGGAGCCGCTCGATCATGTACTGCTGGCCCACCACGCGGCGGTGGACCTCGGTCACGATGCGGTCCAGGAACTCGGCGCGCGGGATCTCCGCGGGCGCGTACGGCGAAGGCGTGCTCATCCGCTCGATATCAGGGGCATCAGGGTAAATCTCACCGGCGCAATCTAACCGCATTTATCACACGGAGGCACAGGGGCACAGAGATGAAGTCGTCTCCGTGCCCCTGTGCCTCCGTGGGTGTCATGCAGGTTCGGGGCTCAGCGCCTTGAACGCCGCGTCGCGCACCTCGCCGCTGCGGTCCCTCAGCAGGCGCTGCAGCAGGGCGCGGTCGCCGCCCAGGTCGCGCAGGGCGCGCACGGCCTCCACGCGCACGGCGACGGGGGTGCGCGAGAAGAAGCCGCCGGCGGAGGCGCGCTCGGTCAGTACCGGCAGGGCGCGGGGATCCCCGATGCGGCCCAGGGCGCGGATGATCTCCACGGTCGCCTCCACGTCCGTCTCCTCGCCCAGGCGCTTGAGGAGGGGGAGCGTGGCCGCGGCGGACTTGGTGAGGCCCAGGCCCAGCGCGGCGGCGGCGCGCAGGCTCGCTTCCGGGTCGGCCAGCCCCTTCACCAGCAGGGGCACCGCCTGCTCGTCGCCGTGCTTGCTCAGCGCCAGGATCGTCTCGCGGCGCACGCGGGCGTCCGTGTGGAGGATGGTGCGCGCGAAGTGCATCAGCGCGTCCGCGCTGCGGATCTCGCCCAGGATGCCGACGATGTTGCGCACCACGAACCAGCGCTGGTCGCCCACCATGTCTTCAAGCAGCGGCACGCCCACCGCGTCCAGCGCCACCAGCGTGTCGCGGTAGGCGCGGCGGGCGGAAAGGTCCGTGGCGGCGGTGAGCTCGCGCACCAGCGCCGTCACCACGTCGGCGCCCAGGTGCAGCAGCGTGGAGCGGTGGGCGGCCCGCTCCGCCTCCGTGCGCGCGCGGCCCAGGCGCAGCACCAGCTCGTTGATGATGGCGTGCGTGGCCGTGCGGTGCATCGCCAGCATCACCGCGCCGCGCGTCACCGGGTTGCGGAGCTGCTCCGCGTCGCCGCGCAGCTCGTCCAGCAGGGCGAGGGCGCGGTCCATGTCGCCGCGCTGAACGCAGTACTGGGCCACGAACTCCAGCCGCTGAAGCGCCTCCACCCGCTCCGAGTCGCGCCCCTCGTGCAGCATGCGGCGCAGCTCGGCGGTGTCCTCCTTCTCCACCCGCATCGCCGAGAACTGCACCTGCTGGTACATGTCGTGGGCGCTCCACAGCGAGATCCCGCTTTCCGCGCGCTCCGCCGCCGCGGACTGCGGCGCCGGCTGCACCCAGTGCCCGTCCACCGCCAGCCGCGCCGCGCCCGCGGCCTCCAGCACCGCCACGAACCCGCCCGCCGCCTTTGCGACGCGTGGCGGCAGGGTGCAGGCGGAGAGGAAGCGGCTGATGGAGTCGCTGCCGACCTCGCGGCGGAACACGAGCGAGCGCACCCCGTGCTCGTTCAGGCGCGCGGCGAAGCGCTCCACGTGCGGCGAGCGGCGCGCGGTTCCCTCGCCGGCCAGCGACAGGGTGGAGGAGTGCACCTCGACGCGGGATTCGTCCGGCCGGGCCTGGAAGGCGCCGTCCAGCTTCTGGATTCCCTGTACCAGCGTGGGATGCTTGAGGGGATAGAACTCGCTGAGCGCGAACCCCTTGGCGAGGTCTACCAGCAGCGTTGCACCGCTCGTGTTGCCGCTCACGGTCGCCTCCGGCTAAGTCCAGTTCCCGCGGTTTCACACAGAGCCCCGCGCCTTACCGCTTGATGCGCTCGCCCTCGTCTTCGTAGCGAAAGATCCACGCGGCGAGCGCGCCGGGGCGGATGCGGCGCTCGCGCTGCCAGGGCTCCATGTCCCAGCGGGAGCCGCCCTCGGCGCCGTGATGGCTGTCCTGGCGGCGCAGCAGCTCGCCCACGCGGCCGCTCCACGTGGCCCAGTTCTCCGCGCGCAGGTCCACCCAGCCGCGGCGGGCGGCGGTGTCCGCGCCGCCTTCCTCCATCCCCACCTTGAGCTCGCGGCCGCGCAGCATCCGCGCGCCGTCCGAGAGCAGGATGGGGAGGCCGATGGAGAGGATGCGGGTGCGCAGGTCGGCGTCGTCCTCCACCAGCCGCTCGGCGCGGGCGGCGAAATCGGACGGGTCCAGCGCGGCGGCGGCGTCCAGGCTTCCCTCGGCCAGGCGGCGCAGGATCTCGCCCTCGAAGAGCAGCTTGGCCAGCCGCGGCGGGCCCAGCATCTCGTACGCCACGGCGTGGGTGCCGGTCTCCTCCTCCAGCGCGTCCATGTGCGCCAGCGCGGCGGTCCTCAGCACGCCGGCGCGGTAGGTGGGCCCGCTGGTGGACGCGTCCAGCGCCGCCACCACGTCGTGCCCGCTGGGCCGCCCCTCGATCTCCCACACCACGTCGCGGGCGATCTCCTCCGGGGTGATGAACTCCATCAGCCCCAGCGCCGTGAGCGCCTCGAACTCGCCGGGGCTGAACAGGCCGTTCTCCCCCGCGTCCAGGAACACGCCGTCCAGCGTGGTCCCCGTGTCCGTGTACCCGTCGCTCCCGTGCGCCGCGTCCACCGCCACCGGCCCCGCGGAGTCGATGCGCGGGATGGGGCGCCGGCCGCGCATCACCTCGCCGGACCCGATGCGCTTCCACGAGATAGCGGCGGTGGGCTTGATCTCCTTGACCGCGGGAGCGCCGGGGGTGCGCGCCATCAGGTACAGGAGGAGGGTGTGCGCCCCGGCCACCGCGCTCTTGGCGAGCAGGGGGCGCGAGGGGCGGTTCTCCGAGTGGGTGAAGGGGATGTTGAGGCCCATCCCGCCCGTGCCCGCCGTGCCCACCTTGAGGTACACGCGCGTCCCCACCTCCATCATGGAGTTGAGCGCCACGTACACGTGGTGGATCAGGTTGGGGAGGTACAGGGTGAGGAGGTGCTGCTCCACGCGCTCCGCGTCCACCCCGCCGGCGTGGGCGGCCTCACGCAGGGAGGAGGCGCTCTGGAAGACGTTCTGGTACGCGAACCCGGTGGCCGTGTTCACGCAGTCGATCACGATCTCCGGCCGGTGGCGGAAGATGAGGTCGCCCAGCGCGTTGGCCCGCACCGCCTCGCCGCCCAGGGGGCCGTAGAGCCCGTCCAGCACCTGCCCGCGCGCGGCCGCGTCGTTCACCAGCGCGTCGCGGGGCGCGTCTTTGAGCGCGGTGGGCACGAACAGGTTTCCCCACTCCGCCAGGAGCTCGGTGCCCCCCGCGTCGGCGCGGAGCACCTCCACCCCCTCGCGCGCCTCCCCCTCGCTGAGCGCCGCGATCACCAGGGCGGCCGGCTGGTGCGGGAAGAGCTCCCGCGCCACGGCGAGCCCCACCAGCCCCGAGCCGCCCAGGATCAGGATGCGCGAACCCTTGATGTCCATTCTCTCTCTGTGTCTCTGTGCGAGGCAGCCGGTGTTATTCTTCGGGCTCGGACTCGGGCCGCGCGGGACGCTTGCGCGGCGGGCGCTTCCCTTCCCTGTGGATGGCGCTCAGCTCGTTGGGCGCGATCACGCGCCACTTCCCCGACGGCAGCTCGCCCAGCTCCACGGGCCCGAAGCGGCGGCGCGTGAGGCGGCGCACGGGGTGGCCCACGGCCTCCATCATCCGGCGGATCTCGCGCTTCTTCCCCTCGCGCAGCACCACGCGCACCCGGAAGATGTCGATGTCCACCGGGTGAAGGCGCTGCACCTCCTCCGCCTTGGCGAGCCCTTCCTCGAGCTGCACGCCCTTGATCAGGCGCTCCAGCTCCTCGTTGTTGAGCTTCCCCTCCACGTCCACCAGGTACTCCTTGGTGGTGCCGGACGAAGGGTGGAGGAGGCGGTTGGAGGTGTCGCCGTCGTTGGTGAGCAGCAGCAGCCCCTCGCTGTCGCGGTCCAGGCGGCCCACGTGGAAGAGCGAGTGGTACTTTTCGGGGAGCAGGTCGTAGATGGTGCGCCGGCCGTAGTTGTCGTGGCGCGTGGTGACGTAGCCCTTGGGCTTGTGGAGGGCCACCCAGGTGGTCTCCTCCAGCGCCACGGCCTCGCCGTCCACGGTCACGCGGTCCTGCCCGGGGCGCACCTTGGTGCCGGGGGTGGTGACGGGGTGCCCGTTCACCGAGACGCGGCCCTGCGCGATCAGCTCCTCGCTCGCGCGGCGGGAGGCCACACCGGAGCGCGCCAGGTAGGCCTGAAGTCGTACGGGCTCGCCGCTCTCGTGCGGGGCACGCTCACCCCGGGGGGGCTTCGGCATCGCGGATGGCTCCAGGTTCTCGCCGGGCCAGCACCACCGGGAGCTCCTCGGGTCGCGGGAGGTCGTCCAGGGTGCGGAACCCGAAGTGTTGAAGGAAAAACGGTGTAGTACCATAAAGCAGCGGGCGGCCCAGCCCCTCGCCGCGCCCCACCACGTCCACCAGCCCGCGCTCCTGCAGCGTCCTGAGCACGCCGCCCGCGCCCACGCCGCGGATCTCCTCCACCTCGGCGCGCCCCACGGGCTGGCGGTAGGCGAGGATGGCGAGCGTCTCCAGCGCCGGGCCGGAGAGGCGGTGTGCCGCCGGCACCGAGTCGAAGCGCTCCAGCACGGGCGCGTACTCCGGCCGCGTGAGGAGCTGGAAGCCGCCGCCCACCTCGAACACGGTGAACGCCCGCTCCTGCCGGTCGTACTCCGCGCGCAGCTCGGCGATGGCCGCCTCCACCCGCTCCTCGTCCAGCTCCTCGTCCGCCCGCGCCAGCTCGGCCGCGCTGAGCGGGGCTTCGCTGGCGAACAGGAGGGCTTCCACGATGCGGCTCGGCCTCATGCGCCCACCGGCCTCTGGCGCCGGCGGCGGGACCGCCGGGGGTTGAAACGCCGGGGGCCGACACGCCGGGGGTTGAAACCCCCGGCTGGGACCACGCGAAGCCCGCTGAAGCGGGCTGCGGATTCCGACCCATGCGAGCCCGCTTCAGCGGGCTTCCCGTCGTTGCAGCGGGGGGGGTCAACCCCTCGCGGCGGCGCGGAACCATCCGGCGGGTCGCGCTGAGCAACCGTGCATCCGGCCCGCACGCTACCCTTCCTGCGGGCCGCTCCGGTAGATCCAGAGCGAGGCAAAGGGGCCGGCCTGCCGCACGCGCACCATGGAGCGCTTGGCCATCTCCAGGCAGGCGAGGAGCGACGCCACGGCGTGGATGCGCGTTCCCCACGGCGCCACGAGCTGCCGGAACTCCACGCGGCGCGAGCGGTGGAGGGCGGCGGCGATCTCGTCCATCTTGTCTTCCATGCGCACCTCGCGCCCGCGCACCGTGTGCACCGGCTCGGGGGCGCCCAGGCGCTCGCCCATCTTTACGGCGGCGCTCCACACGTCGTCCCAGCCGGTCTCCAGCGGGAGGTCGGCCAGGCGCGGCGCGGGGCGCACCTCCACGAAGCCGCGGGCAAAGAGGCGGCTGCGCTCGCGCTCGGCCTGCTCCAGCAGACGCGCGGCCTCGCGGAAGTGCTCGTACTCCAGCAGGCGGCGCACCAGGTCCGCGCGCGGGTCGTCGCCCTCCTCGTCGTCGGCGCGGCGCGGGAAGAGCATCTGCGCCTTGATCCTCACCAGCGTGGCCGCCATCTCCAGGAACTCCCCCGCCCTCTCCAGCTCCCACCGCTCAAGCGTGCGGATCGCCGCCAGGAACTGCTGCGTGATGGTGGCGATGGGGATGTCGAAGATGTCGATGTCCTGGTTGCGGATCAGGTGCAGCAGCAGGTCCAGCGGCCCGGAAAAGCGCTCCAGGTCGATCTCGAACGGCCCCCGCACCGCCTCCGCCGTGCTCACGCGGCCAGCGACGCCAGGCTGAAGAAGAACTGCGCGATCCCGATGATGAACGGGCTCAGGAACCCGAGCGCTCCCGTGAGCACGAGGCCCCACAGGATCAGGAAGCCGTACCGGTCGAGCTGCCGGTACTGCTCGCGCGCGCTGGCCGGCAGGTAGTGGTACAGCACCTTGGAGCCGTCCAGCGGGGGGATGGGGAGGATGTTGAAGAAGATCAGCCCCAGGTTCACGATGATCCCGGCGATGATGAACCGGTACAGGGTGAACGCGGTGGTGCCTTCCGCGGGGACGTCGCCCACGACGGCGAACATCACCGCCAGCGCCACCGTGAAGACGAGCACCAGCAGGAAGTTCATGAACACCCCGGCCAGCGACACCAGGATGTCGCCCGTGCGGCGGTTGCGCAGCTTCGTCACGTCCACCGGAACCGGCTTCGCCCACCCCAGGAACGGCAGCCCCCCGCTGAGCGTGGCCAGCGCGGGAAAGAGCAGGCTCCCGATGGGGTCGATGTGCGACCTCGGGTCCAGCGTGACGCGGCCCAGCCGGTACGCCGTGTCGTCGCCCTGCTTGAGCGCGACCCAGGCGTGCCCGAACTCGTGGACCGTGAAGGCGAGGAGAAGCACCGGCAGATAGAGCAGCAGATCGTTGATTCTGTCCATGAGTCGCAAGCTAGCGGGGGCCCACAATGTTGTCAAAGAAAGTGAGCGGATACGGCGGGTTGACACACGGGGCACGGCGGGGTATCTTTTGGGCTTCCGTTTTCCCGGAATTCATCCGCGAACACCATCGAGTGGCGCCCCGCGCGCCGATCTGCTGGAGGCCAGCCTTGCCCAACGTCAAGTCCGCCGAGAAGAGGATGCGGACGAGCGCGCTCCGCAACGAGCGTAACCGCGCGTTCCGCTCCAAGCTCCGCACCGCTCTCAAGAGGGTCCGCGCCGCCGACACTGCCGACACTGGCAACGAGGCGTTCCGCGAGGCTGCCTCGCTGCTGGATCGTGCCGCGCACAAGCGCATCATCCACCCGAACAAGGCCGCCCGCGCGAAGTCGCGCATCCTTGCACGTCTGAGCAAGCTCGGCGCGTAAGACGGCTTTTTTGGTCTCACACAGAGACACAGAGGCACGGGGAAGAAGCTCTTCTCCGTGCCTCTGTGTCTCTGTGCGTTCCTAGAGCTCGGAGCCGCAGATCTCGCAGTACCAGGAGTGGGGCTCGTTGATGGCGCCGCACTCCTTGCACAGCAGCGGCCCGCCGCTGGTGCCCGCCGCCGGGGCCGCGTCGCCGCTGGAGGCGGGGGGCGTGGCGGGGCGGCTGGCGGCCGGAGAGCCGGAGATGGCGCGGTCCAGCTCCTCCAGGAAGGCGAGGTCGTCCTCGGCCAGGTCGCTCGTGGCGGGCGTGGCCGGGGGGGTGGTGCCCAGGTCGTTGAGGAACTCCAGGCCGTCGCCCTCGGACGCGCTGGGGGACCACGGCTCCGCGGCGGGTTCGGGGGTCTCCAGCCAGGGGAGGTCGGTCTCGCCTTCCTGCTTCGGGTCGGCCACGCCGGTGAACGGGTCCCACTCGTCCGCGGAACGTTCGGCGGCGGGCGGAGCGGCGGGCGCCGGGTCCAGCGAGATCTCGTTCAGCCAGCCGTCCACCTCTTCATCCGCCGCCGGCTCGGCCGCCGCGGGCGCGGCCTCGGCGACGGGCTCGTCCGCCGGCTCCTCCGCGGCGGAGGCGAAGGCCGTCTCGGTGGAGGCGGAGTCGCCGCTCACCTCGGTGGCGAGCGCGGCCAGGCGGTCCACCTCGCCGTTCAGGCGCCGCATCTCGGCCTCGGCGGAGGCGACCTCCACGTCCAGGCGGCCGCGCTGCGTCTCCCACTCCGTGTCGCCCAGCTCGCCGATCAGGTGGCGGAGGCGCATCTCCTCCAGCGCGTCGCCGGCCAGGGCGTGGCGCTCCTCCGCCTCGTGGAGCTCCAGCCGCATCGCGTCCAGGCTGCGCCCGATCTCCTCGCGGTGCTCCCCCAGCGCGGACGTAACGCGTTCCAGCCGCTCGCCGTAGTCCTGCCGGATGCGCTCGGCGACGCGCGTGGAGGCGCCCCCGCTGACCTCGTCCAGCTTGGCGATCCAGCCGCGAAGCTGCTCGCGTTGCTGGACCAGCGCGTGGACCGGCGAATCGGCGTTGAGATCGGTCATGCGATACCTCTTCGTAAGTAAGGCGCGGCCTCTATGGAATCCGCGTTTGTTGGTCGCTGTATCACGCTCCCGTGCTCAGCCCGCGCGGAAAGCTTGTAGTCCCCGCAGGGGGACTTCGTGTGGTCGTGGCAGCGGTTTCAACCGCCCTCTCAGCCGCGGAACATGTCCAGGACCACCTCCACCACCTCCGCCGCGGCCACCGGCTCCACGTTGGAGACCTCCGGGAAGGCGGGGGGCTGGAAGAGCGAGCGGCCCATGTTGCGGTCGTACGCGGACCAGCCGCCGCCGTCCACGCCGGAGAGAAGGGCGATGGCGGGGTTGAGCTTGGCGTCCAGCTCGTCCGCGGCGTGGAGGATCAGCGCCTCCAGCGTCTGCGGCTCCTTGGGCGACGCCCACTCCAGCCGCCCCTGGTGGCTGGCGATCAGGTGCTGCAGGTGCAGGAGCTTGTCCGGCCGCAGGATGGGCTCGGCCTCGCGCGTGACGATCTGCAGCCCAATGAGGATGTGCCCCAGGAGCTGCCCCTCGTCCGTGTACGAAAAGGTGCGGCGGGCGGCAAGCTCGCGCACCTTGCCGATGTCGTGCAGTAGCGCGGCCGTCACCAGCAGGTCGCGGTCCAGCCGCGCGCCCTGCGCCCCATAGTGCGCGCACAGCCGGTCGCACGCCTTCGCCACGGACAGGGAGTGCTCCAGCAGGCCGCCCAGGTACGCGTGGTGGTTCTTCTTGGCGGCCGGGTGGATGCGGAACTGCTTGCCCAGCGCCGTCCCCTTCCCCACGCAGCGCGTGAGCAGGGTGCGCAGCGCGGCGTCGCCCACCGAGTTGACCAGGAGGTCCAGCTCGCGCGCCATCTCGCCGCGGTCGCGGGGGCTGCACGGGATGAAGAACTCCAGGTCGTCGTCGGCCATCTCCAGGCGCTCGGCCCAGATCACCGTGAGCTGCAGCTTGTCGTTGTAGGTGCTGATGCGGCCGCGGATCCCCACCACGTCGTCGGCGTCGAAGGCGCGGTCCAGGCGGTCCGCGTCGTCCCACACCTTGGCCTCGATGGTCCCCGTGCGGTCGCCCAGCACCAGGTGGAGGTAGGGCTTGGCGGCCTTGGTCTCCTTGCGCTGCTTGTCGTGCACCAGGTAGCACGCCGTAACCTCGCGCCCGTCCGCCAAGTCGCGCACCAGCGGCCAGGGGAAGGCGCTCCCACAGAACGCGCGCGGGTCCATGCGCACCGCCGCCGCGCGGGGGAAGGCGATGGTCATCGCGCGCTCCACGCGGCGGCGCCGCCCACCAGCGTGAGCACGGCCCGGCAGCGCAGCGTGCGCCCGCCGAACGGCGTGTTGCGGCTCTTCGACAGGAACGTCTCCGGGTCCACCATCCACTCCACGCGCGGGTCGAAGATCGTCACGTCGGCCGGGCTCCCCTCGCGCAGCGTGCCGCCGGCGAGGGAGAGGGCGCGCGCGGGGGCGCAGCTCATCCGCTCCACCAGCCCGCCCAGCGTCAGCATCCCGCTCTCCACCAGCTCCGTGTACGCCAGCCCCAGCGCCGTCTCCAGCCCCACGATGCCGTTGGGCGCGTCCTCGAAGGCCTGCTCCTTCTCGTCGTAGTGGTGGGGCGCGTGGTCCGTGGCGATCACGTCCAGCGTCCCGTCGGCCACGCCCTGCCGCACCGCGTCGCGGTCGGCCTCGGAGCGGAGCGGCGGGTTCATCTTGGCGTTGGTGCGGTACGACCCCACCGCCTCGTCCGTGAGCGTGAAGTGGTGGGGCGAGCCCTCCGCCGTCACGCGGATGCCGCGCTCCTTTGCGGCGCGGATCAACTGCACCCCGCCGCGCGTGGCCACGTGCTGGATGTGGAGGCGCCCGCCCGTGAGCTCCGCCAGCATCAGGTCGCGGGCGATCATCACGTCCTCGGCGATGTTGGGGATGCCGGTGAGCCCCAGCCGCGTCGCCACGATCCCCTCGTTCATGGAGCCGCCGCGCGAGAGCGCCAGCTCCTCCGCGTGAACGGCCACAGGGAGGTCGAAGGTCTGCGCGTACTCCAGCGCCATCCTCATCATCCCCGCGCTGCTCACGGGGCGCCCGTCGTCGGTCACGCACACGGCGCCGGCGCCGATCAGCTCGCCGAACTCCGTGAGCTGCTCCCCCGCCTGGCCCATCGTGATGCACCCGCTGGGGTACACGCGCGCGCCGCCCGCCTGCAGCCCCGCCGCGCGCACGAAGCCCACGGCCGCGGGCGAGTCGATGGGCGGGTCCGTGTTGGGCATGGCGACCACGGCCGTGAAGCCGCCGGCCGCCGCCGCCCGCGCCCCGCTGCGGATGGTCTCCTTGTGCTCCTGACCCGGCTCGCGCAGGTGCACGTGCACGTCGATCAGCCCGGGCGCCACCACGAGCCCCGCGGCGTCCACCACCTCGGCGCCCTCGGGGGCGTCGATCCCCTCCCCCACCCGCGCCACCACGCCATCGGCCAGCAGCACGTCCAGCACCGCGTCCACCTTCTGCGACGGGTCCACCACGCGCCCGCCGCGGATCAGCATCGCCCTCACGACTCGCCTCCCGTCTTCGCCGCCTCTGCCCGGTCCGGCACGCCGCCGGCCAGCAGGTAAAGGACGGCCATGCGCACGGCCACGCCGTTGGTCACCTGCTGAAGGATCACCGAGTGCGGCCCGTCCGCCACGTCGCTGTCGATCTCCACGCCGCGGTTCATGGGGCCGGGATGAAGGATGAGGATGTCGCGCGGGGCACGCTCCACCCGCTCGCGCGTTACGCCGAAGACGCGGTTGTACTCGCGCAGGCTGGGGATGAAGCCGCCCTTCATCCGCTCGAGCTGAAGGCGGAGGACGTTGAGCACGTCCGCCCACTCGATGGCCTCCTCGATGCGCCGGAAGACGGTGACGCCCAGCGTCTGCACGTCCTGCGGGAGAAGGGTCAGCGGCCCGCACACGCCCACCTCCGCGCCCATCGTGCGCAGCCCGTGGATGTTGGAGCGGGCCACGCGCGAGTGGAGCACGTCGCCGCAGATGCACACGCGCAGCCCTTCCAGCGGGCCGCGGTGGTCGCGGATGGTGAGGAGGTCCAGCAGGCCCTGCGTGGGGTGCTCGTGCTTGCCGTCGCCCGCGTTCACCACGTTGGAGGCGATCCGCTCCGCCAGGAAGCGCGCCGACCCGCTGGCGCCGTGGCGGATCACCACCATGTCGATGTTCATCGCCTCCAGATTGCGCGCCGTGTCCACCAGCGTCTCGCCCTTGGCCACCGACGAGCCGGTGCTGGAGATGTTCACCGTGTCCGCCGAGAGGCGCTTCTGCGCGAACTCAAAGGAGACGCGGGTGCGCGTGGAGTTCTCGAAGAAGGCGTTGACGATGGTCTTGCCGCGCAGCACGGGCACCTTTTTGATGGGCCGGTTGCTGATCTCCTTGAACGTCTCCGCCGTGTCCAGCAGCGCCGTGATCTGCTCGCGGGAGAGCTCCTCCAGCCCCAGCAGGTCCTTGCCGAGGTAGGGCGTGGTGGCGTGCGCCATCAGGGCCCCTCCACCAGCTCGACCGCCAGGATGCCGTCGATCTCCGGCACGCGCACCTCCACCCGCCCGCCGCGCGGAACGTCCACGATGTGCCCCACCACGTCCGCGTGGATGGGGAGCTCCCGCTCGCCGCGGTCCACCAGCACGGCCAGCAGCGTGCGCCGCGGCCGGCCGAAGTCGGCCAGCTCGTCCAGCGCCGCGCGCACGGTGCGCCCCGTGTACAGCACGTCGTCCACGATGGCCACCACGCGCCCGTCGATCCCCGAGTGGGGAAGCCGGGTGGGGCCCACCACGGGGCGCGGCCCCACGCTCATCAGGTCGTCGCGGTACAGGGTGATGTCCAGCGTGCCGGTGGCGACCTGCGCTCCGGCGACCCTGTGGAGCTCCGCCGCCATGCGGTCGGCGAGCTGCACGCCGCGGCGGTGGATGCCCACGAGCACCAGGTTCTCGATGCCGCCGGCCAGTTGCAGTACCTCGCGCGCCATCCGCGACAGCGCCCGCTCGGTGGCGGACGCGTCCATCAGGGTGCGGCGCTGCGGTTCGGTCATTTGCTGGGCTGGCGAGTGCCGGAAGGGTGTGCGGAAGCGCCGTGAAGATACCGCTCGCGGCGGGGGGGTGTCAACGAACTGCGGGGAACGGGGAACGGGGAATGGGGAACGGGAACAGACCGGGTTTTACCGTTCCCCGTTCCCCGTTCCCCGTTCCCCCGCTTTCCGCCGTGCGCGGAAGAAGGCACGGAGCACGTCGCCGGCTTCCTGGGCGAGCACGCCGGAGGCGAGCTGCACGCGATGGTTGAGCCGGGGATGCTGCACCAGGTTGTCCAGCGAGCCGCACATCCCGGCTTTGGGGTCGGGGGCGGCGTAGACCAGGCGGGGGATGCGCGCCAGGACGATGGCGCCCGAGCACATGGCGCACGGCTCCAGCGTCACGTACAGCGTGCAGTCCAGCAGCCGCCAGTGGCCGATGGCCGCGGCCGCGCGGCGGATGGCCACCATCTCGGCGTGCGCGCTGGGGTCCTGGTCCGTGTGCGTGAGGTTGTGCCCGCGCGCCACCAGCTCCCCGCCCCGCACGATCACCGCCCCCACGGGCACCTCCCCCAGCGCCTCCGCGGCGGCGGCCTCGTCCAGCGCCATCCGCATCCACTCTTCGTCGGTCATCGATCCGCGCAACGAACACGGAGGCACCGAGACGACTTCATCTCCGTGCCTCCGTGTGTCCGTGTGAGCCCAGCTTTCTTCAGGCGACGGCGGTCTGCGCCGGGGTGAAGCGGCGCACCAGCCCCGTCACGCGCCCCAGCACCTCGAAGTCGTCGTACTCCTTCACGAGGATCGGCGCGTAGTCCGAGTTTGCCGGCTCCAGCATCACCTGCCCGTCGTGCGAGAAGTAACGCTTCACCGTGCTGTCGCCGCCCAGCCGCGCGGCCACGATGTCGCCGTCGTTGAGGTCGCCGTCGTTCACCGGCTCCACCAGCACCATGTCGCCGTGGAGGATGCCCATCCCTTCCATGCTGTCGCCCTTGATCTCCAGCCCGAACGCGTCGGCCGAGGCGACCAGCTTGCGGTCGATCTCCAGGCGGTCGCTCACGTCCTCGCGCATCAGCGCGGGCTTGCCGGCGGCGATCTTGCCGTAGAACGGCACCGTCACCACGCCGGGCGCCAGGTTCATCCCCAGGATCTTCACGCCCCGCGAGCGCGACGCGTCACGCTCGATGTGCCCCTTGTCCGCCAGCGACTGCAGGTGCTCCGACACCGTCTTGGTAGACTTGATGGAGAAGCGCTTGCCAATCTCGCGGATGCTGGGCTGGTACGTGTTGTCCTTGAGATAGTCTACGAGGTAATTGAGTATCCGGCGTTCGATCTTGGAAAGCGGCTCAGGCATGGGTTGCCTCCGGGGACGGGATGTAGATTCAGCCCTGCGTGGCGTCTGCGGGGCGGCGCGCTGGAGGGCGCAGGCGGGGCCGGTAAACGAGAAGGGGCGACACGCACGGTGCCTCCCCCCCACTCCACCTCCAACCCCCGCGTGCAGCCCGGGCGCGCCCTTCGCGCCTCTCCGCTTGGCTGCTACGGGCGCAACATACGGCGGGTAGCAGACGAAGTCAACGTTTGTCTACTGAGCCCCATTCACGGCCAGCCACTCCCGCGCCGCGTCGATGCGGGCCAGCGTGCGGTCGCGCCCCAGCAGCAGCCCCACCTGGTCGATCCCGGGGCTGGCGGCGCTCCCCGTGAGGGCGATGCGGAGCGGCTGAGCCACCTTGCCGAACCCCACGCCCGCCGTCTCCGCCGCCGCCCGCAGCGCCGCCTCGATGGCCTCCGGCTCCCACGCCTCCACCCCCGCCAGCGCGTCGCGCACCGTCGCCAGCCGCTGCGACGTCTCGGCCGCGTCCTTCCAGTGCTTCGCGGCCGCCTGCGCGTCGTACTCCACCGCGTCGGACAGGTAGAGGCGCGCCTGCTCCGGGATCTCCAGCGTGGAGCGCGAGCGCACGCGCAGCAGGTCGATGAGGTGAAGGACGTACTCCTCCCGCTCCACGATGTCGTCCGCCGTCATCAGCCCCGCCTCCTGCAGGAGCGGGCCCACGATGGGGAGCAGCTCCGCGGCCGGCTTCCTGGCCAGGTACTGCCCGTTCATCCAGTGGAGCTTCTCCGTGTCGAACACCGCGCTCTTCTTGTTGATGCGCTCCACCGAGAAGAGCTCCGTCATCTCCTGCACCGTCATCAGCTCCCGGTCGTCGCCCGGGTTCCAGCCCAGGAGCGCCAGGAAGTTGACCAGCGTCTCCGGGAGGATGCCCAGGCGCGCGTAGTCGCCCACGGCGGTGGCCCCGTGGCGCTTGCTCAGCTTGCGCCCGTCCGCCCCCAGGATCATGGGGAGGTGGGCGAACCCGGGCACGGGGGCTCCCAGCGCGCGGTAGAGGAGGATCTGCTTGGGCGTGTTGGCGATGTGGTCCTCGCCCCGCATCACCAGCGTGATCCCCATCTCGATGTCGTCCGACACCACGGCCATGTTGTAGATGGGCGTGCCGTCGGTGCGCAGGATGATGAAGTCCTCGATGCTGGCGTTCTCGAAGCGGATCGCCTCGTACACCTGGTCCGTCCACTCCGTGCTCCCCTCGGGCACGCGGAAGCGCACGGTGAAGGGCGCGCCCGCCGCCGCGCGCTCGTCGCTCTCGGCGCGGGGGATCGCGCGGCACTTGCGGTCGTAGCGGTACTCCATCCCCGCGGCCTGGCGCTTGGCGTCCAGCTCCTCGGGGGTGCAGAAGCAGCGGTAGGCGTGGTCCTCGGCCAGCAGGCGCCGCGCGTGGGCCGTGTGGCGGGGCAGCCCCTCGCTCTGGAAGTGCGGGCCCTCGTCCCAGGTGAGCCCCAGCCACGACATCCCCTCCAGGATCGTCTGCGTGGAGGCGTCGGTGCTCCGCTCCCGGTCCGTGTCTTCGATGCGCAGCACGAACACGCCGCCGCTCTGCCGCGCCAGCAGCCAGTTGTAGAGCGCCGTGCGGGCGCCGCCCACGTGCAGGTAGCCGGTGGGGCTGGGGGCGAATCGTACGCGGATCGGGTCGGGCATCGGTGTGTAGGGCCTGGTCAGGGCTGCGGCGGAGCTGCGAGCCGTTGAAGCTATTCGGGCGGCGGGGATCGGACCAGTGCCCGGACGGCGGGTGCCGTCCGGGCACTGCCATGCCTACTCCGGCGAGGTGCCCCCCTGCTGCACGCCGCGCTGGTCGAGCTGCTCCGCCGTGGCGGTCTCCGCCTCGGCGGGGTCGCTGATCCCCACGCGCGACCCGCAGGGCGCGGGCACGTCCACGTTGCTCTCGCCGCACGGCGCGCACGCCTCCTGGCAGCGGCGCGACATCTCGGTGAGCACGTCGCACGGCGGCGGCTCGGCGTTGGAGCAGCGCACCAGGTCGTCGCAGCGGCACTGGCTGCGCACCGGGGCCGCGGGCGGGCAGAGCTGGAAGCCGCCGCCGCAGATGCTGGCGAGCTGGCGCAGCACCAGGCACCCCACCACCTGGCCCAGCTTCAGCCCGGCCTCGTGGTCGCTGCGCCAGTGGATCCCCGCCCACAGCCGGCCCATCCCGATGTTGTCGGCCATGTTGCGCAGCTCGTCGCCGATCGTGGTGGGCGCCCCTCCCACGGTGAGCACCGGGGGCGTGGGATCGTTGCCGAAGAAGTACGAGAGGATGGTGCTGGCCGCGCCCGCGTACGTGCTGTGGCCGGAGGGGTACGCCGGGTGGCGCGGCGTGCCCGGGCTGAACCCCGGCACCGGGGCGCAGGGGCGCGCGTCGGGGCAGGTGAGGTACATGGGGTTGAGCTCATCCGGGCGGTCGAAGAGCACGTCCAGCTCCAGCCCGTTGTCGCGCGCGTACTCGATGGGGCGCGGCCGGCGCGAGGTGAAGTGGCGCGGGCTCAGCCACTTGTAGTACCACGCGGCCTGCAGCGCGCTGGCGATGGCCACGTCCAGCGCCGCCCACACCAGCGCCTGCCGCGGCGGCGACCACGACCGCGTGGTGATCAGGTAGTTGAGGGCGTGCCGGTGGAAGATCCCCGGCGTCTCCGACTCCACCGCGCGAGCCATCCCGCGCCCGGTGCGGATCACCTGCTGCCCCGGGAGCCGCGTGGCCTGCACGGCGCCGATGGGGGGCGGCATCAGGTTGAACAGGCGGCTGATGGGGGCGCGGCACCCGAACGCGCGCGGAAGCTCCTTGATGGGCTCGCACGGCCAGGCGGTGAGCGCCGGGCACGCGTCCGAGGGGCATTCCAGGCTGCACGGCTCGTCGCGCAGCTTCCACAGGCTCTGCAGCTCCTCGAACTCCTTGCGGATCTCCTCCTGCCCCTCAGCCGTGCAGTAGTCCGGGTAGGCCGGGAAGTACCCCGGGTTCCCGGGATCGTCCGTGACCGAGATCAGCTCCCGGATGGAGATCAGCCGCAGTTGCGGACAGTGGTTCCAGAAGCTTGCTTCCGGCTCCACCTGGGGGCCCGTGAGCGCGTACTCCGGCACGCGACACGGATAGGGCGTGGGAACACAGGTCATCCCGCTATCCTCCGCTGTATGTGGACGCGGTCCACACTTTCAGACCGCAAATACGTTGGTCGCAATGTTCGGTCCCTGTTCGGTATTCGTGCGCGGTGTGGACGCAATGAGCACGGTGGGAACAGCGAGGCTCACGCAGAGGCACAGAGACACGGAGAGGAGCGCCATACGGGACACTTGCGGACATTATGAGCATCCAGCACTATGGATTTGTGCTGGCCAGCACGTCCCTCCCATAGCTTACCCCAAGGAGGCCCATGAATTCGCGCCGGAGCTTGCACGCGGCTGTGGCCGCGCTGGTGTTCGCAGGCGGAGCCAGCCTGCCGTTATCCGCCGAGGTGGCGAGCAGGAGTTGCTCGGACGTGCAGTGGGCGGCGGCAATCGCCACGGCGGCCGCTGCGTGCGGTGGCCAGGCGTCCATCGTCGCGGACTGCGTGGACGGACAGTTGCAGATCCGCGAGATCTATTGTTACTGAAGCGCCGCGGCGTCCCGGCAGCCCCGGGGCGCCGCACCCGCCGCGGCAGAACCACCAACCCGTTCGGACCTCGTCCAGTGAAGCGACTTCGACTTATCGTGTGCCTCGGGCTCGTACTGGGATCGCCCGTCGCAGCGGCCGCGCAGAGCGCGGCTGGTGCCGAGACTGCCGCGCGCGGCAGCCTGGGCTTCGCCTACTCGTCGAACCTCGTCCGCGACGAGTCGGGCGCGATGAAGTGGGTGGACTACCCGGTCGTTCGCCACGTGTACAGCGGATCTCCCGCGGCCCGGGCGGGGCTGCAGACGGGGGACCAGATCGTCCGCATCAACGGCCGCGACGGCACCGAGCCGGCCGCGTACCACAACCCGCGCGTAGGCGACGCTTGCACGCTGGTGGTGCAGCGCGGCTCCAGCGAGGTGGAGATCACGTACGTCGTGACGGCGCGCACCTGGCCCGCGGACGAGTACACGCCTCCTGGCCAGTCCACCCGCGGTGGCGCAGGGCGGTGACCGAACCCCGCCGGCCCTGGGCCCGCGCGCTGCTCGCATGCGTGGCTGCGCTCCTGGCAGCGGCCACTCCGGGTGCGGGACAAGCCGGTGGCGTCCTGTCCGGCCGCGTGACCACGGGCGCGAACGAGCCGGTGGCCGACGCGCTGGTGCAGCTTTCCGATCCCGACGGCCGAGTGCTCGCATCCACCCGCAGCGGCGCGGCTGGAGGCTACTCGCTACGCCTCCCCGGCCGTCCTGCCTCCTTCGCGGTCAGTGCCAGCCGCGTGGGGTTCGCGCCGCGCCGCGAGATCCTTCGCGATGTGCCCGCGGGCACGGGCGTCACGCGCGACCTTCAGCTCACACCCCAGGCCACGTTCCTGGATCCGCTGGAGGTTACCGCGCTTCCGCGGCGCCTGAGGGACACCCCGGGAGGCGCGGGCGGCCAAGGGGCCACCAACCAGACCAGCACCTTCCAGAACTATCCGGTGGAGCCGGGGAGCATTACGGACGCCGCCCTCTTCGCTCCCGGTGTGGTGCCGCTGGGTGAGGCGGCGGGGGTTCCCGCGGTCTCCATCGCGGGGATGGGCCCGGCGCAGAACCGCGTGACGCTGGACGGCGCCGCGTTCGGCGGCGCGGAGCTCCCCGCGGAGGCGGTGCGCAGCGTGGGAGTGGTCACCAACACGTACGACGTGTCGCGTGGCCAGTTCACCGGCGGGCAGATCTCCGTGTCCACCCACGGCGGGACCCCCGACCGCGGGGGTGCGCTGCGCGTGAGGGGCCGCTCGCTCCCGCTGAGCTGGGGAAGCTCGCCCGCGGCGGTGGCGCCCGAGGGTTCGTTCGCGCAGGTGAGCGGGGCCTACGGCGCGCCGCTCGTGGCGCGGCGCCTGTTCGGCTTCGGCGCGATACAGTGGGTGCGGCGGGACTGGAGTGCGTGGACGCTCGGCCCGGCCGCCCTCACCGGGCTTCAGCGGCGCGGAATCGACCCTGACTCGGTGCGGCGCTTCGCGGACGTGCTCGACCGCGCGGGAGTGCCGGCGGGAGACGCGCCGGTTGAAGACGCGAGAGAGGGGTCCGCGGTGTTCCGGCTGGACTGGAAGGCTTCCCATGCGCACACACTGTTCGCCCGGCTGGACGGCCGCTGGTCGGAAGCACCGGTACCCGGATCGTCGCTCACGGCCGCGGTGCCGGGGCGGGCGGTGCGCGGCGGCACCGGCGGCCTTGTCGCGCTCACCTCCCAGATCGCGGGCGGAACCAGCGAGATCCGCGTGTCCGGGAGCCGCGGCTACTCTCGGAACCACGTGGGGGACGCGCTTCCTGCCGCGAGCGTTCTCGTGGGAAGCGGCGAGGCTGGGGTGACCCGGTTTGGATTCGGAGGGACCCCCATCGGCGCATCGCGTGCGGAGCAGTCGCTGCTGGAGCTCAGCGGGTCGTGGCGGCGCCCATTCGGCGGCGGCAGGCACCGCGTGCAGGCAGGTGTGGCGCTGGCGGGCGAGCACGCATCCGTCCGCTCGTCCGCGGACGAGCTCGGCACCTACTCCTTCCAGAGCCTGGACGACCTGGAGGCACTCCGACCCTCGTCTTTCACGCGCGGCTTCCTCCCCCGCCACGGTGCGCTCACCTCCACGTACGCCGCCGTGTACGCGGGACACGCGCTGCGGGTGTCCGAGGCGCTGACCGCGACCTACGGCGTACGCGCGGAGGGGCTGCGCTACGGAGCGCGTCCGCCGCTCCTCCCGGCCGCGGACACGATCGCGGGGGCCACGGCGCCCGTTCCGGCGACGGTGCTCCTCAGTCCGCGCGTTGGCTTCACCTATCGCGTGCCCGGCCCGCGCCCCGGCGTGTCCCATCTCTCCTTCGACGGTGGGATCGGACGCTTCATGGGCGCAGCGGGGCTGGACGAGCTGGCGCTCGCGGTGGCGGAGACGGGCGCTCCGCTCGCGGGGCTGTACTGCGTGGGGAGCGTGGCGCCGCGCCCGGACTGGCGCGCGTACGCCGCTGATCCCACCTCGATCCCGCGAAGCTGCGCGGGCGGCGGCGGGGCGAACGAGCTTCGTTCCGGCTCGCTGACCACCTTTGCGCGGTCGCTGCGGGCACCGGCGGTGTGGCGCGCTTCGCTCGGCGCCACCTGGCACCCCGTCTCGCGGCTGAGGGTGGCGGTGCACGCCGCCACCAACCGCGGTTACGCGGCGCCGATCTCTTCCGACCGGAACCTGGCGGAAGCACCGTCGTTCCTCCTCTCTGCCGAAGCCGGACGTCCCGTGTTCGCGCGGCGCGAAGCCATTGACGCGGCCTCGGGGCTCGTGGCGCCGGGTGCGTCCCGCCGCCTCTCCGCGCTGGAGACGGTGCGCGAGGTGCGGGGCGGGCGAACCGCCGGGCACCAGGTTACGGTGCAGGGCTACGCGGTACCGGGCGGGGCTTCCATCGTGCTGGGCGCCTACACGTACACGCGGCAGTGGGACGAGGCGGCCGGGCTCACCGCGCCGGGAGGTGTGCAGGGGTTCGCTCCGGCCGACCCGGGCACGGCCGTGCGCGCGCCGAGCGAATACGAGCGGCGGCACTCCTTCATGCTCCGATACGCGCGGATCTATGGCCGCCGGTTCCAGGCCGGCACCATCGCGCGCCTTACCTCGGGCATGCCCTACACTCCGCGCGTCGCGGGCGACGTCAACGCGGACGGGCACTGGAACGACCCGGCGTTCGTCTTCGCCCCCGGCAGCGGCGGCGGCGCGGGCGACGGGATCGCATCGCTGGTCCGCTCGGCTCCGGCCGGAGCGCGCGAGTGCCTGCGCGCCCAACTGGGCCGGGTCGCGCGGAGGAACACATGCCGTGGCCCGTGGACGGCGGGGCTGGATCTGCAGGCGGACTACGCGCCCCGCGGGATCGCGGCACGCGATGGGGTACGATTCAGCGTGACGGCGTCCAACCTCCCCGCGCTCGCGGACTGGGTGGCGCACGGTGGAAGCGGCCTGCATGGGTGGGGCGAGATGGCGATCCCGGACGGGACACTCCTTCACACGCGCGGGTTCGATGCTACTCGCGGGGCGTACCGCTACGAGGTGAACCCTTCGTTCGGCCGTTCGCTGTCGCGGCGGGACCGCTCCGGCTTCGCGCTTACGCTACAGGTCCGGCTGACGGTGGGCACGGATCCCGCCACCCAGTGGGTGGTGCAGGCACAGCGCGAGTACCAGAGGATGGGGCGTCCGCCAGAGGACATCCGCGCGGAAATCGGCAAGCGCGTGCGGAGCTTCCCCGCCCAGGTCCTCTCGTCCGCCGACTCGCTGCGCCTCGCGCTCGATCCGGCGCAAACCCTGGCGCTGAGGCGTCTCGCGGACTCGGTTCAGCTCGTCATCCCTCCCTTGCTGGACTCGCTGGCCACCGTGGCGAGCCTTGCAGATACCGCCAGCGCGCCCACGCTTCCGGCCCGGGTGCGCCAGCGGGCGCTGACCGGCGCCGTGCAGGAAGTGCTGGATTCGGTGCAGGCGGAGGTCCGCGCACTCCTCACGCCCGCGCAGTGGGAGCGGCTTCCCGCACCGTGGCGCAGGCCCGCCGGCGCGGTGCCCATCGTCCCCATGAAGCCGATGATCGTGCCGGCGGAAGACGTCACGTAGGTCCCGCGTCCCACATCTACCGAGCTAGCGAAGAAACCCTCCCCCCTGAGTCCCCGCGCCTTCCCCAGGATTCGGCGTGGCTCCGCCGCGCACGCGTACGGAGCCGCGGCCGGTAGTCCGGCGGCGTTGTAGGATGGGAGGGCTTGCGCTATTCTGTTCGGCCCCGCCCGCACGCGGGGTGGACGGCATCGGTCGATGCGCGTCCTTCATCGACCGAAGAGCGGCGGGACCGATCGTGACCGACATCGCAAGCGAGCCGCGCACGAGCGCGGGTGACAATACGCCGTCGCAGGACTTCATCCGCGCCATCGTGGCGGAGGACCTGCGCAACGGGCGCTACGACAGGATCGTGACGCGCTTTCCGCCGGAGCCCAACGGGTTCCTGCACATCGGGCACGCGAAGTCCATCGTGCTCAACTACGGGATCGCCAGGGAGACGGGCGGGCGCTTCAACCTGCGCTTCGACGACACCAATCCGGAGACCGAGGACGTCAGCTACGTCGAGTCGATCATCGACACGGTGAGTTGGCTGGGGGCGGACTTCGGCGAGACCGTCTATTACGCGGCGGACTACTTCGAGCAGATGTACCGCTTCGCCGAGTTCCTGGTGGCGCGGGGGCTGGCGTACGTGGACAGCTCCACGGAAGAGGAGATCCGCGAGGCGCGCGGCACGGTGACGGAGCCGGGCTTCCCCACGCGCTTCCGCGACCGGTCGCCGGAGGAGAACCTGGACCTCTTCCGCCGCATGCGCGCGGGCGAGTTCCCGGACGGCGCGCACGTGCTCCGCGCCAAGATCGACCTGGCGTCGAAGAACATGCTGCTGCGCGACCCGCTCCTCTACCGCATCCGCCACGCGCACCACTACCGCACGGGCGACGCGTGGTGCATCTACCCGCTCTACGACTACGCGCACCCCATCGAAGACGCCATCGAGGGGATCACCCACTCGCTGTGCACGCTGGAGTTCGACAACAACCGGGCCGTGTACGACTGGACGGTGGACCACTGGCAGGACTTCGTGCGCTCCGAGGGCGGCACGTCGGCGCGGCCTCACCAGTACGAGTTCGCGCGCGGCAATCTGGACTACACGGTGATGAGCAAGCGCAAGCTGCTCGAGCTGGTGAAGGGCGGGCTGGTGAGCGGCTGGGACGACCCGCGCATGCCCACCATCGCCGGACTGCGGCGGCGCGGCGTGACGGCCGAGGCGATCCGCGCCTTCTGGGAGCGGATGGGCGTGGCGAAGTTCAACAGCCGCGTGGACATCGGCAAGCTGGAGTTCGCCATCCGCGACGACCTCAACTACCGGGCGCCGCGGGTGATGTGCGTGGTCCGCCCGCTGCGCGTGGTGCTCACCAACTACCCGCAGGGGAAGACGGAGGAGCTGGACGCATCGTACTGGCCGCACGACGTGCCCAACGAGGGATCGCGCGCGCTCCCCTTCAGCCGCGAGCTGTTCATCGACCGCGACGACTTCATGGAGGACCCTCCCAAGGGCTTCTTCCGGCTGTCGCCCGGCGGCGAGGTGCGGCTGCGGTACGCGTACGTCATCCGCTGCGACGAGGTGGTCCGCGACGCGGGCGGGGAGATCGTGGAGCTGCGCTGCTCGTACGACGAGGCCACGCGCGGCGGCAACACGCCGGACGGGCGGCAGGTGAAGGGGACGATCCAGTGGGTCTCGGCGGAGCACTCGCTCCCCTGCGAGGTGCGCCTGTACGACCGCCTCTTCTCGGTGCCCGACCCCGAGGCCGGCGACGGCGACTTCAAGGAGCAGCTCAACCCCGAGTCGCTCGTCGTCGTCCAAGGCGCGCGCATCGAGCCCGGCGTGCGCGGCGACGCGCCGGGGAGCCGCTATCAGTTCGAGCGCGTGGGCTACTTCTGCTCGGATATCGTGGATTCGTCCGCCGAGCGCCTCGTCTTCAACCGCACCGTCACCCTGCGCGACACGTGGGCCAGGGCGGCGCAGCCCGTGAAGGCGCCGGTGGAGAAGAAGAAGGCCGCTGCGCGCGACCCCAAGCCACGCGAGCGCACGGCGGCGCCGCAGGTGGCGCACTCGCCGGAGATGGAGGAGGCACGCGCCCGCTTCGAGCGCGAGCTGGGGATCGGCGCGGTGGAGGCGGAGCTGCTGACGCGCGACCCGGCCTTCGCCGAGCTCTTCGAGGGGACGGTGAAGCTGGGCGCCGCGCCGAAGTCGGCGGCCAACTGGATCGTCAACGTGCTCCTGCTGGAGCTGAAGGAGCGCGGAATCAACGAGATCGCGTTCGGCCCCGCGCAGCTTCTGGAGGTGGTGACGTTGGTGGAGGACGGCACCATCTCGACCGCCGCCGGCCGCACCGTGGTCGCCGAGCTTACCCGCGACGGCGGCGACCCGCGCGAGATCGTGGAGCGGCGCGGGCTGCGGCAGGTGAGCGACGAGTCCGCGCTGGCCCCCCTGGTGGACGAGGTGGTCGCGGCCAACGCCGCCAAGGCCGCCGAGTACCGCGGCGGCAAGACGGGGCTGATGGGCTTCTTCGTGGGGCAGGTGATGAGGAGCACGGGCGGCACGGCCAACGCGGAGCGGGTCAGGGAGCTTCTCGAACGTCGGCTTTCATAAGAGCAGTCTCACACAGAGACACAGAGGCACAGAGATGAAGTCGTCTCTGTGCCTCTGTGTCTCTGTGTGAGATTCAACCCAGCAGCGCTTGAGAAATGGTCCTTGCGCGCGTCTTCAGCTCGCGGTCGGCGCGGAGGGTGAGGAGGCGCAGGTCGCGGGGGCGCGGCACCGGGTGATCGGCGTTGCGCGCGGGGATGAGCGACGAGGCGTCGAGGCCGAAGCGGCGGGCGATCAGGGTGCCCAGGGCGAAGCGGCTCACGGCTTCGGGGCCCACCAGGTTCCACACGCCGGCGTGGTGCGGGAGGGCGGCGATCTCCCAGAGCTGGCGCGCGAGGTCTTCCACCGAGATCGGGCAGCGCAGCTCGTCCACGTACAGGCGCGAGGGCTCGCCCGCGCGCAGAGAGTCCACCAGGCGCGCGGTGATGGCGTCCGGCGGGTCCGCGCGCACGATGAGGGAGGTGCGCGCGATGGCCGCTTGGGGGAGCGCGGCCACGACCGCGCGCTCCGCATCCGCCTTCCAGCGGCCGTACGGCTCGATGGGGGCGGGCTCGGCGCGCTCGTCGTAGGGGGCGTGCTCGCCGTCCAGCACCAGGTCCGTGCTGACGTGCACGAGCGCCACGCCAGCGGCCGCGCACGCCTCCGCGAGCACGCGCGAGGCGGTGAGGATGTCGCGCTCCGGATCGTCCTTGCCGTACGCGGTGTGGATGACGGCGCCGGGGCGGACGTGCTCCAGCAGCGCGGCAACCGCGGACGCATCCGCCAGGTCCACCGTGTGGGCGGCGGCTCCGCGCGCGGGGGTGCGGCGCTGCGTGGCGTGCACCTCCACCCCCGCGGGCGCCGTGGCGATCAGCGTGCCGCCCAGCAGCCCCGCCCCGCCGGTGACCAGTACGCGCCTCTGTGCCTCGGTGTGAGGCATTCCGCTCAAAGCTGGAACGAGGTGACCAGGCGCTTCTCCGCCTCGCCCTCGATGAGCGCCTCCAGCTCCACGTACGGCTCCAGCCCGCTCCCCTTCAGCTTCTCGCGGAAGAGCTGGTCAAGCTGGAAGACGCCCGCGGAGTTGGACATCTCGATCCTCACCCGCACCGGCTTGTTGACGCCCGGCTCGATGTGCACGGCCTCGATGGCCGCGGCGGACACGGAGTGGATGCTCGCCGCGCCCGTGGCGAAGGGGATGCGCGAGCGGCCCTTGGCCATGTCCAGCGCGTCGGCCACGCGCACGATCCCCGCCTCGATGGTGAGCGGCTTGCCGCCGGAGCGGTGCGCGATGATTGCGTGGAGGATCTCCGACCGCAGGATGGTGGCCGTGGGCACGTCGTAGAGCTCGGCGAGGAGCTCCTTGATCTTCTGCTGCGCCACGAAGAGCGAGAACCCTTCGTGGTCCGCGCGGTGGATCGACATCCCCAGGTCGTGGCACAGGGCGGCGAGCACCACCACCACCTCGGCGTCGTCGTTCCCCATCCCGTAGTTCTCAACCACGCCGGGCTGCACGCCGTGCTCGGTGAGCATGCGCAGCAGCTTGATCGCGATGTTCATCACGATCTTCACGTGCACCGGCCCGTGGTCCGTCATCCCCAGCCGCTCCACCGCGTTGACGTTGGCGGCCAGCCAGAGGGCGTACAGCTCCTCGTCCTGGTTGATGCGCTGGATGAGCGCCGTGACCTTGCGGTTGTTGCGGCTCGGGACGTTGAGAGACAGGCGGTGGCCGAACCGCTCCTCCACCGTGCGCCCCCACTGCGCCAACTGCTCCTGCGGGTCCAGTCCTTCCGACATCTCGTTCCCCGTTCGCGTGTTTCGTCTTTCGATCGCGGCAGCCCGGATGCGAGCCGCATCCGCCTCGCGGAGCGACCGCATCATAGTAGGATGCGGTGCACGTGTCACGGCTGAGCGACGGCTCGTGATCGATTACGCCCGGGTGCCGGCGGCGTTCGCGTCGCGCCGCCACGAGCAGCGCCACAGGGCTACGGCGTATGCGAGCGGCGTACCAGCGGCAGGACATCCGCCGCTCCCCGAAGACACGGCTTACCCGCTGATGAACGAGGGGCGGACGCTTCCGCGCCCGCCCCTCGTCACCTCCGCTGCGTGGGATCAGCGGAAGTGGATGTAGTTGTCGGGGAGCGACGCGGCGATCCGGCGGGTCGCGTACCGCCCGCTGCTGTCGGCGTTGTACTCCTCGATCGTGATGGTGCCATCATTGTGAACGGCGGAAACGTACGCCACGTGCATCCAATTCCACTGAGCGACCGCGCCGCGCGCGGGCGTCCTGTTGACGCGCACCCCGAGCCCGGGATTGCCTGCCTGCAGCGAGCTGGCCGCGTTGTCCCACAGGTCCGCGTTGCTCCAGCGAGGACCGCCGTAGTAGTTGTGGAACTCGATTCCGTCCTGGTTCAGCCGCCACGCGACGAACGAGGTGCATTCGCGATAGTAGAACTGCCAGGGGTCCACGCCGGACGAGCTGTAGTTGGCGTTTGGAAGGTTCTTGTACGGGTAATCGTCGCCGCGCTGGCACCCCGAGCCGGCGGGCTGCAGAATCCCCACCTGCGTGTAGACGTTGTATTCCGTCGTGCCGGCGACCCGGTCGGTCCAGGGGCGGCAGTACGAGTCCATGGTGGTGGGATCGGGGATCCCCAGCGACCCGCCGTGGAACGTGACCCAGCGATAGGTGCCCCCCGACTCCACCAGGGTGGCGGCGCGGCGAAGCGGGACCGGCTGCGCCGTGGGCCCGGTGGGCAGCGCGTCCAGGGCGGCGGCGTCCACGGTGGCGATCCGGCTCCAGTCGCCGTTGAACATCGCGTTGTACGTCGCCTCGCTGGGAATCCCGGACTTCACGCACCCTACCACTACGTAGATGGTACCGCTGGAGCTCGTCTTCACCGGCCGGTCGCCGTGCATCCACACGTTGCCGTGCGGGCGGCGCTCGGGGACGCCCGCGGACGGCAGAGTGCGCTTGAGCCACCCCGGAAGTGACGGCACCTCGCGGACGACCGTCTCGCGGCCTCCCGTGCAGGCACGCAGCGTCTGCATGTCCGGCACTCCATAGAGCACGCCGCCGAAGGAAAGGTGCACGGTCGTGGTACCCACCTGCCGGATGAACTCCCCGTCGGCGGGCACGGCGGGGGCGGTGTACGCGTACGACGGCTCAACGGCACGCGGGCTCGTGGGGCTCTGGCCGTCGTCCGCACAGGCCGCCAGTGCGCCAAGCGCGAGAATGGAGAGAGGTGCGGCTCTTGTGACGATCTGCATGAATGGACTCCCCGGCATCGCGCAAACGCTTTGCCATTAAGCAGTTACAGGTAAATGAACGGGACTCACCAATTAATCCAAAGCCCGTGATTCTGTCAAGCATTGTCGGGATATACGCGCAAAACAGTACAATCCGCCATTCACGCGCGGTTGCATACCGCCAGTGCAGGTTCGACCGCGGCTCGCTCGCCGAGAGATCCGCAGCGGGCGACGACATCACGCCTCCGCCTGGCCGGCGCGCGCGACTCTGCGCCGAACCGGGCGTGCCCTAGAGGCGTTCGGACAGGAAGCGCGCCGCTTCGCGCTCCGCCCAGAACTCCGGCGCCCAGGGCTTCCCCTGGATGAACCCCACGTGCCCGCCGTGCTCGGTGAACACGGCGGCCAGGTGCGGGTTGGCCGCCACCGCCGCGCGCGGGATGGCGTCCGGCGGGACGAACGGATCGTCCGCCGCGTGCACCAGGAGAGTCGGAACCCGGATGGCGGCGAGGAATTGCCCGGAGCTGGACGAGCCGTAGTAGTCTTCCACGTCGCGGAAACCGTGAAGGCGCGCCGTCACGGCGTCGTCGAAGTCGCGGAACGAACGCGAACCGAGCGCGCGCGGTGCGTCACAGCGGTCGCCGATCTGCTCCGCCCTGTCCGCGAACTTGCGGCGGAGCGACTTCAGGAGCACCTCCGTGTACACGCGGCCCATGAAGCTGGAGTCCATGTAGAGGGCCCCCGCCATAAGGTCGAACGGCACCGACACGGCCGCCGCGGCGCGGATCGCGGAACCCTCTCCCTGCTCCCCCAGGTACTTGAGCAGGACGTTGCCGCCCAGCGAGAAGCCGATCGCCCCCAGCGTGGCGCCGGGCTCCGCGGCTCGCAGGTGGCGCAGGACGGCGCCCAGGTCGGCGGTGTCGCCGGCGTGGTAGAAGCGCGGGAGGCGGTTGGGCTCGCCGCTGCACGAGCGGAAGTTCATCGCCACCGCGCGCACGCCGCGCTCGGCCAGGGCGCGGCAGCTCTCCAGCATGTACGATGAGCGGGCGCTCCCTTCCAGCCCGTGCACCAGCAGCACCAGGGGAGCGGTGGACGGGAGCGGCGCGCCCTCGGCCGTGGCCCAGTCCAGGTCCACGAAGTCGCCGTCCTCCGTCTCCAGCCGCTCGCGGCGGTAGTGGACGCCGGTGCGCTCGCGCAGGTAGCGCCCGGCGACGGTCTGGCCGTGCGCCCCCGGCAGCCACCGGGCGGGGCGGAAGGGGCGCGGCGTGAAGGCCCGGGCGGGCGGCGGCGGGTCGGATCGCGAGTCTTTCATGGCGCCGCCAATCTAAGCGCGCACTTTCGCCCTTCACCAGCGGAGGCGATATTCCGGCTCCCGCCGGCGCCGCTCCGCACCCTGCCGACCCGCATCCGCACCGTGTGGCTCCTCCCCATCTTCTCGCCGCTGTCCCGCTTCGCGCTCCGGGTTTTCTACCGGCTGGGCGTTACGGGCGGGCGCGTGCCGCGGCAGGGGCCCGTGCTGCTGGTGGCCAACCATCCCAACTCGCTGCTGGACCCGGCGGCGGTGGTTGCCGTCGCGGGGCGGCCGGTGCGCTTCATGGCCAAGGCCCCGCTCTTCTCGCACCCGCCGGTGGGATGGCTGGTGCGCGGCGCCGGGGCGATCCCCGTGCACCGCAAGCAGGACGGGCCCGCCGCAAGCGGAGCCAACGACGACAGCTTCCGCGCGGTGCAGGACGCCCTGGCCGAGGGCGCGGCCGTGGGGATCTTCCCGGAGGGGATCAGCCACACCAGCCCCGCGCTGGCGCCGCTCAAGACGGGAGCCGCCCGCATCGCGCTGGGCGCGGCGGCGCGAACGGGCGGCGCCTTCCCCGTGGTCCCCGTGGGGCTCGTCTTCCGCGACAAGGAATCGTTCCGCTCCGAGGGGATGGCCGTCGTGGGCGAGCCCGTCGCCTGGGACGACCTGGCCGCGCGCGGTGAGGGCGACCGCGGCGCGGTGCAGGAGCTCACCGCGCGCATCGGCGAGGCGCTGCGGCAGGTGACCATCAACCTGGACCGCTGGGAAGACGCGCCGCTCCTGGAGACCGCCGAGGCGATCCATGCCGCCGAGAACGGCGCCGACCCGGACCCCGCCGCGCGCCTGCGCCGGATGCGCGAGGCGGGCACGGCGCTCGCGCGACTGCGCCAGGACGAGCGCGGCCCCTGGCGCCCGCTCGCCCGCGAGGTGGCCGGCCACGCCCGCGCCCTGCGCATCCTGGGGATGACCCCCGAGCAGCTCAAGGGCGGGAACCGGGCCGCGCTGGCCGCGGAGTGGATGGCCCGGCAGCTCGCCTTCTTCGCCCTGGGCGTACCCGTGGCGGCGCTGGGCTCGCTCCTCTACTTCATCCCGTACCGCCTCACGCGCCCCGCCGCCGGCCTCGCCCGCGCCACGCCCGACATGCGCGCCACGGTCAAGCTGCTGACCGGCTCCCTCCTGCTCGTCCTGTGGACCGCGGGTCTCGCGGCGCTGGCGGGCTGGCGCTACGGCCCCGCCGCCGGCCTCGCCGCCCTGGTGCTCCTCCCGGCCATCGGCGTGGTGACGCTGCACGTCCACGACCGCTGGCGCCACGCCACCGGCGACGCCCGCCGCTTCATCCTCCGCGCGCGCCGCGGCGCCACGCTGAACGAGCTCCGCGCCCGCCAGCGCGACCTCGCCGCCCGCCTGCAGGTGATCTACGCGGACACGCGCTGAACCCCTCTCTGTGTCTCCGTGCCTCTGTGTGAGCCCCGTCTTTCCCTGAACCCCGCACTTCCATGCTAGAATCCGGAATCGCGCCCCCCGCGCCCGACACGGTGCCGCACAAGGCGCCCCACGAGATCAAGCGCAGCGCGGTGGTGAGCTGGGTGCTGTACGACCTGGCGAACACCATCTTCTCGATGGGCGTGATCTCGCTCTACTTCTCGCTGTGGGTGCGCGACCAGGTGGGCGCCAGCCGCGCGGACACCACGTACGGGATCATCACGGCCATCTCCATGGGGATCATCTTCATGGTGTCGCCGCTCCTGGGCGCCATGACGGACCGCGCGCCCCGCAGGATGCCGTTCCTGATCGCCAGCACTGTCCTGTGCGTGGCGTTCACCTCCATCCTGGCGCGCGCCGGGTTCTACACGACGGCCGTCTGCTTCGTGGTCGCCAACGTGGCGTACCAGGCGGGGCTGCAGTTCTACGACGCGCTGCTGCCGGAGGTGAGCACCGAGGAGAACCGGGGCAAGATCGGGGGGATCGGCGTCGGCGTGGGCTACATCGGCTCGTACTTCGCGGTGGGGATCGGGCTCTGGCTGGGGACGGAGAACAAGCCCATCCTCTTCACCGCCATCGCGGCCGCCTTCCTCCTCCTGGCCATCCCCTGCTTCCTGTTCGTGCGCGAGCGCGGCAACCCGCGTCCCCGCCGCATCGACTGGGCGATGGTGCGCGACTCCACCTCGCAGACCATCCGCACGCTCAAGGAGGGCGCGCGCTACCCGGGGCTGGTGCGCTTCCTGGTGGGCCGCGTCTTCTACACGGACGCCATCAACACGGTGATCTCCATCATGGCGCTGTACACGGTGAACATCGCCGTGAGCACGGGGATGACGGAGGAACAGGGGCAGAAGCAGGCGCAGCTCATCCTGATGTCCGCCATCACCTTCGCGGTCATCGGCGGCTTCTTCTGGGGGTGGATGACGGACCGCCACGGGCCCCGGCGGACACTCAACTTCGTGCTGGTGCTGTGGATGGGGATCTTCGCCTTCGCGGGCGCCATCGGCGTCCTGGGGCTGCCCATCTGGTGCCTGTACGTGGTGGCGGCGTGCGCCGGGGTGGGGCTGGGCGGCGTGTGGGCGGCCGACCGGCCGTACATGCTGCGCCTTACCCCGCCCGCGCGCGTGGGCGAGTTCTACGGGCTGTACGGGATGGTGGGGCGCTTCTCGGCCATCACCGGGCCCATCGTGTGGGCGGCGACCACCTACCTGACCATCCAGGTGGCCCAGCTCATGCCGCGCGTGGGCCAGGGGATCGGGGTGATCGTGCTGCTGGGGATGGTGGCGGCGAGCTTCGTCATCCTGCAGCCCATCTCCGACAAGCCGCGCGAATGGAGCGACGAAGACAGGGGAGATCGTTGATGGCGGACTGGCAGAAAGGGCTCACGCGCTTCCTTGACCGCGTGGACACCAAGATCGACGAGCAGCGCCGGCGCCTGAACGCCACCGGCGGCACGGACAAATCCGCGCGCATCGACGCGTACCGCGGGTTCGGGACGCCGGAGCGGGGGTTCGTGCGGGGCCGCGTGCTGCGCGGCTCGCCCGTGCCCGCCGCCGACGCGGGCGACAGCGTGTGGCTGAACCTTGCGGCCATGGTGCAGCGCTTCGAGAGCGACGAGGTGCCGCACGCCCGGGTGCGCGTGGTGTACGCCGGGGGCGAGCAGACGGTGAAGGCGGACGAGGAGGGATTCTTCGAGTGCGAGTTCGAGCCGACGCCCCCGTTCGCGCCCGGCGCCATCTGGCACGAGGTGGTGCTGGAGCTGGTGGAGCCGCGGGAGGGCACCGAGCCCGTGCGGGCGCTGGCGCACCTGATGGTGCCGCCCGCCGCGAGCGCCTTCGGGGTCATCAGCGACCTGGACGACACGGTGATCCGCACCGGCGTGACCTCCAAGCTGCGCATGGCGCGCACGGTCCTCTTCGGCAACGCGCACACGCGGGTGCCGTTCGCGGGGGTGGGCGCCTTCTACCGCGCGCTTCAGCACGGCACGGGCGCGTCGTCGTTCAACCCGGTCTTCTACGTCTCCAGCTCCCCCTGGAACCTCCACGACCTGCTCAACGACTTCCTGCGCCTGCAAAAGATCCCGCTCGGCCCGCTCCTCCTGCGCGACTGGGGGCTCTCGGGCGAGGTGCTCCCCACCTCCAACGAGGAGCACAAGATGCGGGCGATCGAGCGGATCATGGACGCCTTCCCCGCCCTCCCCTTCATCCTGGTGGGCGACACCAGCCAGGAAGACCCGGAGATCTACGCCCGCGTCGTGAAGCAGTACCCGCAACGCATCCCCGCCGTCTACATCCGCAACGTGGAGGCGCGGCCGGAGCGCGTGGCGGCCATCCGCACCCTGGCCGCCGAGGTGGAAAAAGCCGGCAGCGCCCTGGTGCTGGCGGACGACACCCTCGCCGCCGCCGAGCACGCTCTCGCCCGCGGCTGGATTTCTCCCGCCGCCGTCGAAGAGATCCGCGCCGAGGCCGAGCGTAACCACCAGCCCCGCGCCACCGCCGCCGGCGAGGCGGTCAACGAAGAGCTGAGCACGTAAAACGACGGGGCTCACACAGAGGCACGGAGGCACAGAGATGAATTCGGCTCTGTGCCTCTGTGTCTTCCGGTCAGATGGGCGGGCCGTGGTTCTCGGGGCCGTCGTAGCTGTCCCACAGGGCGCGGGCCTCGTCGCTCATCGACTCGAACAGACCGGGCTTTTTGAGGATCCGCGCTCGTGCCACGTCAAGCGGTGGCGCGGGAATCGGATCGTGCAGCCGGGTTACGAACCGGCTCTGCCTGACCCGCAACTTGGGTCGGCGGGTGGGGGCGGATTTTTCGGCCATTCGTCATACCTCCCTTGCACAGTGAGCCGGTCTCCCGCGGACCCAGATGGTTACGAATCCGAGCGCTTCGTAGTAGTGGAGCAGGTTGTGATCCGGGCTGCGCAGCACGAGGCGACTCACACCGAGCTCCCGGCCGTACTCCTGTGCCACGGAAATCGCCAGCCTGACGATGAGTCCCTGGAGCGGGACCGGCGGAGGGACGCCGCTCGACGAAGGTGAGCGTGAACGTGTGCCGAACCCCTCCCGCCCGGGAGCGGGATGCCTGGCCGAGAGCCAGTCCGCACAGATCGGCCCCATACCAGATCGCCAGGGGGAGCACGGCGGCACGGCTGGGAAGCGCGCGGACGAGCTCCGGCCAGTTCCAGCCGCCGGCGCCGGACGGGTGTTTGCGCCGGGCCCAGTCGCGCGCCCACGCGTCGAGTGCCGCGCCGTCGATGTCGGCCAGGCGAAGCTCGCCTCCGAGGTTCCCATACGTGATCGCGTCGCTCCGTGCCGTCTTGTACGCTTCGGTGCGCGCGTCCCGGTGCCGTTCCGCCGCGGTTCTGTACTGGTTCACGGGAGCCGGGTCCGCGCAGGTGCTCATCGAGTATCCGCCCTACATAGCAGATACCCCGGAACCCCGCGCCAGGGACACGAGCGCCATATCTTCGCCACCGGCCGGTGGACGCCGGCAACTCGATGTCCCCAACGCATCTAGCGTGAACCATCCAAACGTGCGGCACACCCTGTGCAACGGTCCCGCGCTCCGCCGTGCAACGAGGTGCGGTGAGATGGAAACGTGTGACGGGAGAACATCGAAATGCACAAGGGACGCGACTTCCTCCTTGCCCAGGTCAGCAACTGCGTGATGCAGCACAGGACGCTGCTGGAGAGCCTGGAAGACCACGAGAAGCAGGCGCAGGACGCGCGCTTCCGCGAGCTGTGCACGCGCTTCCTGCCGCGGATGCGCCAGCACCAGACGATGCTGGAGGAGTACCGCGCCACGCTGGGCGAGCCGAGCGGCGAGGCCTTCAAGAACGTGCTGGGCTTCGTGCTCGGCAAGGCCAAGGACGCGGCCGACGCCCTGCGCAACGACGACTTCCTGCGCGTGGTGGAAGACATCGTCATGATCCGCCAGTCGCAGGACACCTTCGCCACCTTCGCGGCGGTGGGCGAGCGGCTGGGCGAGACGCGCCTTGCCGAGATCGGGCGCAGCGGCGAGAAGGACCACGACGAGATGCAGCGTGAGTTCAACTCGCTGGTGCAGGACCTCTTCGTCAAGAACGCGAAGGCGGAGTAGCACCCGGGCGGCGGCCGGTGCACGCACCGGCCGCCGCGCCATTGTGCCCCCCCGGCGGGCCGCTACATTGTCCCGCCGGCCGCACGCCGCGGCCCCTCGCGTCCAACCGCCCGCGGATCACGCATGAACATCGTCTACTACGCGCACTCGGGGCTCCGCTACCTGGTGCTCCTCTCCGCGCTCGTCGCCCTCGTGGTCCTGGCCCGGGGCCTCTCCGGCCGCCGACCGTTCGACGGCGCCGCGCGCACCTCCACGGCGATCTACACGGGAGCCGTGCACCTGCAGGTGGCGCTGGGCATCCTGATGGTGATCCTGGGCCGCTGGTACCCGGCGCTCATGGGTCACCTCACCATGATGATCCTGGCCGTCGCGGCGGTGTCCGTGCTCGGCGGGTGGGCGAAGCGCGCGGCGGACGCGAAGCAGGCCTACAAGTACGCCTTCGCGGGGGTCGCCGTCTCGCTCCTCCTGATCCTCGCCGGGATCGCCGCCATCGGCCGCCATCCGCTGCAGAGCCGCGCGCTGGACCAGATCCGCGCGGAGTCCCGGTGAGCACGCTGCTCTTTGAGCAGTCGGTCCCCGACGGCGCGCGGGACGGGGCGCCGCTGGTGGTGCTCCTCCACGGCCGCGGCAGCGACCGCTTCGACCTGGCGGGGCTGGCGCCGCACATCGCGCCCGACTCCGTGGTGGTGACGCCCCAGGCGCCGCACTCGGGGATGCCATGGGGCTACGGGCCCGGGTGGGCCTGGTACCGCTTCCTGGGCCGCAACCGGCCGGAACCGGAGAGCTTCGAGGCCAGTCAGGCGGCGCTCGGCGCGTTCCTGGCCGAGGTGCGCGCGAGCCTCCCGGTACGCACGGGCCCTCTGGTGCTCGGCGGCTTCTCGCAGGGCGGAGTGATGTCGATGGCGTACGCGCTCCGCAACCCGGGCGCCGTGCCGCTGGTGATGAACTTCAGCGGCTTCCTGGCCGACCATCCGAGCGTGCGCCCCACCGCCGAGTCCGTGGCCGGGGCGCGCTTCTGGTGGGGCCACGGCACCCTGGACCCGCAGATCCCCTTCGAGCTCGCCCGCGAGGGCCGGGGCCTGCTCCAGGCCGCCGGCGCCGACCTCACCGCGCGCGACTACGCCGTCGGCCACACCATCTCGCCGGATGAGGCGCGGGACGCGCGAGAATGGCTGGAGGTGTTTGTGGCGGCGCTCGCGAAACCAGCCGGATGAATCTCTGGGCGCCGCCGCACTTCCGGCTCGGTCGCCACGGGATCCTCACCCCTCCCACTGTTCACTACCCCAGTCGCTGGATCTGAAGTTCAGGCCCAGCGCGGCACCACCTCCCTTCAATGTCTCAGCCGGGTTCGAAGATCTGGAAACCGTTTTGTTTTCTCCACATCTGCGTTTTCGGTCAAGGTCCCACTTCAGCTCGGTCACTGCTGGCAACGCGCGCAGCACCTGCCGCGTTGGGAGAAAACCAGGATTGGAACAGACCACGAAGTCGTTTCGTCAAAGTGCTTGGCTCCGTAGGCATAAACAAGGGAGAATCATCAGCCGGCAGTTGTTGAACGAAGTGTTTGAAGCCGTTGTAGATCGTCCGATCTTGGCGCTTCCCCGTTGCCTCGATATACGGTTCGCACACCTGCCACGTCCGCCTCATCAGCCTACCTCGCAACTGTACGATCGTGTCACGGTCAACCACGTCTTTCGCGTACAAGTCGCAAACGAATTCGTAATAGTCGAGTATATCCACTACGTGCGCTTCCGTCTCGTCATCGATGTTCTCCATAGACACCTTGATCCCGCCGTTCACTAGCTTCGTAACGGAGAAGCTCGATGCTGCGAGTCGGTCACTGGTGGAGAGTGCCGAGATGACCTCGGCGGTGTATTCTACGCGCTTGGCGGCTCTGTCATGACTATGACTGATGTACCACGTGATCAATGCGAACAGGATTGAGCACGCAGTCAGCAGGTCCGCAACCGCGAGTTCGTAGATCGTCTCCAGCATGGGATTGGGGCCGTCGAAGGAGGAGTTAGGGAAAGGAGAGGAATCTCCCGCCCACCCGAAATGGCGAACCAGTCGTCGCGGGCGCGATGACTCTCCCGGACCTGCGCCCAGCTCTCGGCCTCAGAACGACCACTCTCCCGACGCGCGAGCACTCCGCCTGGCGTGCACGCAGCCAACACCTCGACGCTGAACATGCCGGGCGAGCCGATCGTACTCCGGGTCTGCGGAGGATCTCGGCCCGCGAGCGCGAGATAGATCTGGGTAATCCGAGCACCCGCGTAGACGCCGGCCGGCCGCGTAGCGCGAACTCTAAGCGGGCAACGCGGACTCGATCCGACCCACCTTCCCGGAAAAGGCAGAAGCGGAATGGGTGGTCACGCTTTCGAGCTTCACTTCAACAACACCCCGTGGCTGACCAACATTCTAGTGTTAGGATTGCCAGAGGGCAGAGCCTTCTACTCCGCTCCTCTGCCGCGGCCACGGGGTTCTGGTACCGAAGTTTCGTCTCGCAAAGAAGTGGGCTACGATCGCGATCCTGCAGTTGCAGAGCGCGCGATCAGCTCCCGGCCAGTATATCCAGCCGCTTCGCCGAGAAACCCGCCGTCGCCCGGTCGCCTTTCACGATCACGGGGCGGGTGACGAAGGTGTACTCCTCCGACATCAGCTTCACCATCTCGTCCTCCGCCACCTCGCGCTCGTGCAGGCCCATGGCGCGGTACTTCATCGCGCGCTTGGAGAACAGCTTCTCCACGCCGCCCACTTTCGCGGCCAGCTCCCGCACCTCGTCCGTCGAAAGCGGCTCTTCCTTCAGGTTGTGGAAGCGGTGGACAGGCACGCCCTTCTCCTCCAGGTGCTTCACCGCTTTCTGGCAGGTGGTGCAGTGGGGAAGCCAGTAGACATCCACCCCCTCCGTCACCGGGCCTCCTGCAGCACCTCGGTGGAGGCGAGGTAGGCGGCCACCAGCGCGACCACCTCGGCGTCGGTAAGGGTGCGGTCCCCGCGCTTGGCGCAATCGAAGACGTGGTTGCAGAGGCCGTCGTCGGTGCCGTCGAAGCCGTGCGCGCGCATCCAGTAGCGCACGTTGGAAAGGCCGCTCATGGGCGAGATGTCGATCTTCTGCGCCAGGCCGAAGAGGCCCGCGGGGACGCCGGAGTAGATGCGGTCGGCCAGCCAGGCGTCGCCCTTGGACTCGGCCTTGATGATGGCGGCGGCGTGCACGCCCGTGGCCGTGCGGAAGGCGTCCTCGCCGAAGACGGGCCAGTTGTACGCGAGCGGCACGTGGCAGGTGCGCGCCGCCGTGCGGACGTACTCGTTGAGCTTGGACAGGTCCCAGTCGTGGAGGCCCAGCAGCTTCAGGTTCACCAGGAGCAGGTCCATCTCCGCGTTGCCGCAGCGCTCGCCGATGCCCAGCGCGGTGCCGTGGATGCGGTGGGCGCCCTCCTCGATGGCGGCCAGGCAGTTGGGCATCCCCAGCCCGCGGTCGCGGTGGCCGTGCCAGTCGATCTTCACGTCCTCTCCGCTGGGGTCCACCACCTCTCGCTTGATGAACCTCACCAACTGCCGCACGCCGTGCGGCGTGGCGTGCCCCACCGTGTCCGCCAGGCAGATGCGCCGCGCGCCGCAGCGGATCGCCGTGCTGTAGAGCGCCTTGAGCACCTCCGGCTGCGCGCGCGTGGTGTCTTCGGTGACGTACATCACCGGGAGCCCCTCGGATACGGCGAAGCCCACCGCGTCCTCGGTGGCGCGCAGCATCCGGTCCAGCGTCCAGTCTTCCGCGTACTGGCGGATGGGGGAGGAGCCGATGAAGGTGGCGGCTTCGATGGCGATGCCGGTGCGCTGCGACACCTCCACGATGGGCTGCACGTCCGCGCGGACGGTGCGGGCGGCGCAGTTGGGCTCGATGGGGAGGCGCTCGTCGGCGATGACGCGGGCCAGCGCCTCCACGTCGCGCACGGCGCGCGGGCCGGCGCCGGGAAGGCCGATGTCGGCGGCGGCGATCCCCAGCTCCGCCATGAGGTGGAGGAGGTGGATCTTGTCTTCGATGGGCGGGTCGGTCACCGAGGGCGACTGCAGCCCGTCGCGCAGCGTCTCGTCGTTGAGCTGCACGCCGCGGCGGGTGGAGTAGTCGAACGAGCCGTCCAGCGTGTTCCAGTCGAAAACCAGGTCGCGCTCCTGCATGCGATCCCTCGGGGGAGGCGGGTGGAGGTGCTGCACGGGGGCCTGAGCGCCGCTCAGGCGCGGCATCCATCATAATGAAGGGCAGGCAGATGCGAAACCCGGCGCCGCTTGGTTGACACGGCATGGGCGCGCAGGCATCATCATCCGCTTCACCCCTTTGACCCCGCAGCCGGCAGCGCGCCCTGATCCACACGCTCCGCCCCCTCCGCGAGCTGGCCCACCGCACGGACGACGCGACGCTGCGCGACCAGCTCGAGCTGGTGCGCATCCCCGCGCCTCCCTTCGGCGAGGCCGAGCGCGGCGCGCGCGTGCTGGAGCGCTTCCGGGAGATGGGGTACCCCGACGCGTCGGTGGACGAGGTGGGGAACGTGACCGCCGTGCTCCCCGGCGTGGCCGGCGCCGCTCCCGTGGTGGTGGCGGCGCACCTGGACACGGTGTTCGCGGCGGGAACGGACGTGGAGCCGCGCCACGAGGCGGGCCGCATCTACGCGCCGGGGATCACCGACAACTCGCGCGGGCTGGCGGGGATGCTGGCGGTGGCGCGGGTGGCGCGCGCCGGCGGGGTCCGCACGCGGCGCCCCGTGCTCTTCGTGGCCACGGTGGGCGAGGAGGGCACGGGCGACCTGCGCGGGGTGAAGCACCTCTTCCGCGAGGGCTCGCCGCTACGCACCGCCGCGGCCTTCATCGCGCTGGACGGCTCGGGGATCCGGCGCATCGTGCACCGCGCCATCGGGTCGCGGAGGCTGCGGGTGACGGTGGAGGGCCCCGGCGGCCACTCCTGGGCCGACCGCGGCGCGCCCAACCCCGTCGTGGCGCTGGGCGCCGCCACGGCCGAGATCAGCACGCTCGCCCTTCCCCACCCCGAGCGCTCCTCGCTCACCGTGGCGCGCATCGGCGGGGGGACGAGCATCAACGCCATCCCCGACTCCGCGTGGCTGGAGATCGACATGCGCAGCGAAGTTCCCGGCGTGCTCCCGGAGCTGGAGGCGAGCGTGCGGGGGATCGTGTCGCGCGTGGTGCGCGAGGAGGGGAACGCGCGCCGCGCGGGCACGGACCCCCTGCGCCCCGGCGTGGCCATCATCGGCGACCGGCCCTCGGGCGAGACGCCCGCGCGCGCCGAGCTGGTGCGCATCTCCATGCAGGTGACATCGTCGCTCGGCGCCCGGCCGGAGCTGGTCTCGTCGTCCACCGACGCCAACGTGCCGATGGCGCTGGGCATCCCCTCCATCGCCATCGGCGTGGGCGGCGACTCGGGCGGCATCCACACGACGGACGAGTGGTACGCGAACGACCAGGGCGCGCTCGGCGTGGAGCGCGCCCTGGTCATCATCATGGAAGCGGCTGGCCTGTTGTAGGGGAACGGGGAATGGGGAACGGGGAACGGTAAAACCCAGGCTGTTACCGTTCCCCGTTCCCCGTTCCCCGTTCCCGGCAGTTACGACATCTTCACGACGGAGTGGTCGCCCAGGTCCACCTGGCCCCTGACGCCGGTGACGTGCGCGTCGCGGCCGATCAGCGAGTCGTGGAGGTCGCAGCCCTCGATGACCGCCTTTTCGCCCACGATGCTGTCGCGCAGCTTGCTGCCGCGCACGGTGACGCCGGCGGAGAGGGTTACGTTGGGGCCGATCTCGGCGTTCTCCAGGGTGACGCCCTCGGCCACGTGGACGGGCTCGTGCACCGTCACGCCGGGCTGGGCGGCGGGGGAGCGGCCGCGGGTGGTGCCGAGGACGTGGTGGTTGGTCTCCAGCAGCGTGTCCGGCTTGCCGGCGTCGTACCAGCCTTCCACCGGCGCCACCAGCAGCTTGCCGCCGTGGTCCACCATGTACTGGAAGGCGTCGGTGAGGAAGTACTCGCCGCCGGGGCCCGGGTCGATGGACATCACGTGGCGGATCCCCTCGAACAGCAGCTTCCAGTCGCGGATGTAGTAGAGGCCGATGTTGGCGAGCTTGCTCACGGGCTCGCTCGGCTTCTCGATGATCTTCTGCATGAAGCCGTTCTCGTCCGTCACGATCACGCCGAAGCGCTGGTAGTCCTCCACCTCTTTGGCCCAGATCACCCCGGCCACGCCTTCGGGGAGGCGCTTGACGAGCGAAAGGTCCGCGTCGAAGAGCGTGTCCACGAAGATGATCAGCAGGTCTTCCTGCACGTACGGCTCGGCGAGCGCGATGGCGTCGCCGGTGCCGCGCTGCTCCACCTGCTCCACGTACACTGCGTTGAAGTCCGGGTACTCGCGCGCCATGAACTCCTGCACGCGCTCCTTGAGGTGCCCGGTGATGCAGACGGCCTCGTTCACGCCCAGCTCGCGGAGCTCGTCCAGGATGTATGCGAGCACGGGCTTGTCGCCCACCTTGAGGAGCGGCTTCGGGGTGACGTGCGTGTGCGGGCGAAGGCGCGTGCCCTTGCCGGCAAGCGGCATCACGACTTTCATCGGTTCTCCGGGAGGTCGATGCGGGTAGGTTTCTCCCCTGCGCGGGGCTGCGGCGCGGGCGGGCACGATCCGTACCAAGCCCTGCCCGGCCGGTTGGAACCGCAGCAACGGCCACACGAAGTCCCCCCGCGGGGGCTACCCGTTCCGTGCGCCCGTGCCCTCGGCGCGCGGCGGACCCTGCCTGTTGCGGGCGACTGAAGTCGCTGCAACGACCACACGAAGTCCCCCTGCGGGGACTACCCGGCTCCGGCTGAACCGTCCGTACCAGTCCGCGCAGGCGGACTTTGTGCTTTTGTTCCAGCGAGCTCACTCGCCGCACCCTCACCACTTCCGGATGATCATGGGGATCTGGACCGCTCTTACCCGCAACGTCGCCCAGACCCGCCCGGACGCGCACGACCGCCGGCTGCGGGGGCGCGCCTACGCCGTTCCCTACGCCGGGGTGTGGGACGCGGCGCTCGCCACCGCGCGCGCCATGCCGCGCTGGACGGTGGGCGAGCCGGACGCGCGCACCGGCACCATCCGGGCGGAGGCGCGCACGTCGCTGTGGAAGTTCACCGACGACGTAGCCATCCGCATCTCGTTGGACGACAAGGGGATGACGAGAGTGGACGTACGCTCCGCTTCGCGCGTGGGGAGCGCCGACCTGGGGGCGAACGCGCGGCGCGTTGCCCGGTTCTTGCACGCGCTCGACGCCCGCCTCGCGCCGGGAGAGGGCGCGTAGAAGAACCGTCGAGAGCCATGGCAGCCACCAATCGCACCCGATCCAACACACCGGACCGCGTACCGGTCCTTCCCATCCGCAGCACCGTCGTGTTCCCCGGGGGGGCCACCGCGCTGCAGATCGGCTTCGGCCCCAATGTGGAGGCGCTGGCGGCGCACACGGAGCCGGACCTGCAGGTCGCCACCGTCTCCACCGCCGAGGAAGGCGTCATCGACCCGCCCACGCTGGAGAAGGTAGCCTCCGTGGTGCGCGTGCTGGACCGCCTCAACCTGCCCGGGGGGACGATCCAGGCCACCCTGCAGGGCCTCCGCCGCGTGCGCCTGGCGGACGTGAAGCTGGAGGACGGCTTCTACACGGCCGCCGCCCTCCCCGTGGAGGAGGTGGCCGCGCCCGCCGAGGTCACGGAGCCGCTGGTCGAGAAGATCCTCACCGCGCTGGGCGGGGTGGCGGCGCGGGTGGAGCGCATCTCGGACGAGGTGCCGCGCATCCTGCGCATGAACCTCAGCGATCCCGGGCGCTTCGCGGACCTGGCCGCCACCCTGTGCAACTTCAAGGTCCCCGACCGCGACGCCGTGCTCCAGGCGCTGGACGTGGGCGAGCGGCTGCGCGTGGTGCTCGCGACGCTGGAGACGGAGCTGGAGCACCTCCGCCAGATCGAGGGCGGCGAGGGGGAGGCGGCGGGCCCCACGGCCCTGCCGCCGCACGGGCGCGAGCGCAGCAACGAGATCCGCAAGCGCATCCAGGCGCTGCAGGCCGAGCTGGGCGACCTGGACCCGGTGGAGCGCGAGACCAACGAGGTGCTGCGCAAGGTGGAGCGCGCCGGCCTCCCCCCGCGCATCGCCGCGGTGGCGCGGCGCGAGGCGGAGCGGCTGCGCTCCACCGCCGTGACCTCCACCGAGGCGGCGGAGATCCGCGCGTACCTGGACTCGCTCATCGCCATCCCCTGGACGAAGCGCTCGGAGCGCGACGGGATCGTGCTGGAGAGCGTGGAGGCGGCCATCGACGACGAGCACCTGGGCCTGGACGAGGCCAAGCGCCGCCTGCTGGAGGTGATCGCCGTGGCGGAGCTGCGCGGCGACCTGCGCGGACCCATCCCCTGCCTGGTGGGCCCGCCGGGTGTGGGCAAGCGCACCCTCGCCGCCGCCATCGCAAAGGGGCTGGGGCGCCCCTTCGTGCGCCTGGAGCTGGGCGGGCGCGGCGAGGCGCAGTTGGTGGGCTCGCGCCGCACGCGGCCGGGGGCGCAGCTCGGGAAGATCATGGCCGCGCTGCGCGACGCGGGCACCCGCGACGCCGTGGTGCTGCTGGAGGAGCTGGACGAGGCCGGGCTGGGGAACGTGGAGGGAGACCCCGTCGAAGCGCTGGAGGAGATGCTGGACCCGGAGTCGCGCGACGAGTTCGTGGACCGCTACCTGGACGTGGCGTTCGACCTGTCGAACGCCTTCTTCATCGGCAGCGCTTCGGACTTCTACCGCATCCCGCGCGACCTGCGCAACCTGTTCATCGAGATCCGCATCGCCGGGTACACGCCGGAGGAGAAGATCGCCATCGCCCGCGAGTGGCTCTTCCCGCGCATCGTGGAGGAGCACGGGCTGAGCACCGCCGAGGTGTCCATCACGGACGAGACGCTCCTCTTCCTCACCCGCGGCTATGCGCGCGACGCCGGCGTGGGCAACCTGCGCCGCTCGCTCGCCGCCATCATGCGCTACCTGGCGCACGACAGGGCGCAGAACCCCGACGGCAAGCAGTGGACGGTGACCACCGAGCTGATCGAGGAGGTGCTCGGCTACCCGCGCTACAGCTCCACCGCCGCCGAGCAGCGGCCGGAGGTCGGCGTCGTCACCGGCCTGGCGTGGACGGCGTCGGGCGGCGAGCTGATGTTCATCGAGGCGCTCAAGATGCCCGGCACCGGCCGCCTGATCATCACCGGCCTGCTGGGCGACGTGATGCGCGAGTCGGTGAACGCCGCCTTCTCGTACGTGCGCTCGCGCGCGGACGAGCTGGGGATCGACCACGAGGCGTTCAACGACCACGACATCCACGTTCACTTCCCCGTGGGCGCCACGCCCAAGGACGGGCCCTCCGCCGGCGCCGCGGTCACGCTGGCCATCGCCTCTTCCCTCGCCGACCGCCCGGTGCGCCACGACGTGGCCATGACGGGCGAGGTGACGCTGCGCGGCAAGATCCTGGAGATCGGCGGCGTCAAGGAGAAGACGCTGGCGGCCTACCGCGCCGGCCTGCGCCAGGTGGTGCTCCCCGCCGGCAACCGCCGCGACCTGCGCGACGTCCCCGCCGACGTGCGCGAGGGGATGACCTTCCACTTCGTGGAGCGCATGGACGAGGTGTTCGACATCGCCCTCACCGGCGGCGCCGCTACCCCCGCGGCCCGCGTCCCCGTGCTCACCGAAACCACCGGCGAGCGGCAGGCGGCTTCAGAAGCATAGCCTCACACGGAGACACGGAGGCACAGAGAAAACAAAACTCTGTGCCTCCGTGCCTCTGTGTGCGTAGCCGGGCGCCCGTCTGCAACTACGGGAAGCCCGCTGAAGCGGGCTAGGTGCGAGCCTGCTTCAGCAGGCTTCCCGTGGTTCCAGCGGGGGATTCATCCCCTCGCGGAGGCACGGAGAAAACAAAACTCTGTGCCTCCGTGCCTCTGTGTGATATCATTCCCTTAGATGCGCATAGGGAACCACCACACGGAGACACACGGATGTTCGCCAAAGACTCGGGGCTGCTGCAGGGGACGGTGGAGCTGCTCGTGCTCAAGACGCTCTCGTGGGGGCCGATGCACGGCTACGGGATCGCGAGCTGGATCGAGAGCGCCACCCACGACGTGCTGCGCGTGGAAGAGGGCTCCCTCTACCCCGCGCTCTACCGCATGACGAGGAAAGGGTGGATCAAGGGGGAATGGGGGGTGTCGGAGAACAACCGGCGCGCGAAGTTCTACCACCTGACGCCCGAGGGGGAGCGGCAGTTCCGCGAGCAGAGCTCCGGGTGGCAGCGGCTCGCCGACGCGGTGAATGCCGCCATCGGCGCGACGCTGGCTCCGAGCTGGGCGAGGTGAGCGATGCGCATCCCATTCATCCGCCGCCGGGTTCCCCACCCCTTTCGCAATGAGCCCCGCGCCGAGGTCAACGACGAGCTCGCCTTCCACCTGGAAGAGCGCATCCGCGAGTACACGGCGCGCGGGATGACGCCCGACGCGGCACGCGCCGCCGCCCTGCAGCGCTTCGGCGACGTGGACGGCGTTCGCAGCGAGTGCGCCGCGCTGCTGGAGGCGGACCGCCGCGCCGAGGACCGCCGCGACTGGCTGGCGGACCTGCGGCAGGACGTGGGCTTCGCCGTGCGCTCGTTCCGCCGCGCGCCGCTCTTCACCTTCCTGGCCATCGCCACGCTGGCCCTGGGCATCGGCGCCAACGCGGCCGTGTTCGGCGTGGTGAAGTCCGTGCTGCTGGACGCGCTCCCCTACCGCGACGCGGACCAGTTGGTGCGCGTGTACTCGCGTTTCGAGAAGTCGGGGATGGAGCGCTCGTCCGTGAGCCCGGGCGCGGCCACCGACCTCGCGGGGCGGCTGCGCACGATGCGCGGCGTGGCCGGGTTCGCGTTCGGGACCTCCAGCACCACCTACCAGTCGCGCGGCGGCCCCAGGGTGCTCTCCACGGCGTCGGCGCAGGGGCGCTTCTACCAGACGCTGGGCGTGCGCGCGGCCGTGGGCCGCACCCTGACCGGCGCCGACGAGCCGCGCAACACGCTGATGCTGAGCGACGCGGCGTGGCGGCGCGAGTTCGCGGGCGACCCCGGGGTGGTCGGCCGCACGATGAAGCTCGGCGACACGTCGTACGAGATCGTGGGGGTGCTCCCGCCGGGCTTCGTGGGCCCGGACGGGGACGCCGACCTGTGGTTCGCGATGGACCTGACAGAGGTGCTGGCCGACCCGGTGGGGGCCAGGGAGCAGCACTGGATGGGCGTCGTGGGTCGCATGGCGCCCGGCGCGACGCTGGAGAGCGTGCAGGGCGAGCTGGACCGCGTGGCGGCCGAGCTGGCCCGCGAGCACGCGGGCACCGACCGCGGGCGCACCTTCGTGGCCCTGCCGCTGCGGGACGCGCTGGTGGGGGATACGCGCACGCCGCTCCTGGTGCTGATGGCGAGCGCCGGGCTGGTGCTCCTCATCACCTGCGCCAACCTGGCCGGCGCCCTCCTGTCGCGCACCATGGGCCGGCGGAAGGAGCTGGCCGTACGCGTGGCGCTGGGTGCCCGCCGCGGCAGGCTGGTGCGCCAACTGCTCACGGAGAGCACGCTGCTGGCGCTGGCGGGCGGGGCCGCGGGGCTGGGGCTGGCGTGGGTAGGGCTGGCCGCGCTCCGCAAGCTGTCGATCCCGGCGCTGCCGCCCTACGCGGAGCTGTCGCTGGATGGCGGCGCGGTGGCGGCCACGCTCCTGGCCGCGCTCTTCACCGGCACCGCCTTCGGCCTGGCCCCCGCGCTGGCGGCCGGCCGCTGGGACCCGCAGGGCACGCTGCGCGAGGAGGGGCGCGGCTCCAGCGAGGGGCGGCGCTCGCGGCACCTGCGCGGCGTGCTGGTCGCGGGGCAGATCGCCATCTCCCTCAGCCTGCTGGCCGGCGCGGGGCTGCTGGCGCGCAGCCTGTGGGCGATGACCTCCGCGCCGCTCGGCTTCGATCCGGCCGGCGTGCTCACCGCGCGCGTGGAGCTCCCCTACGACAGCGCGCAGCAGCGCGCCGAGGGGTTCCGGCGGCTTGAAGAGTCGCTGGCGGCGCTGCCGGGGGTGAGCGCGGTCGCCTACGCCACTCAGCTCCCGTCGACCACCATGAGCAGCAACTCGCTGAGCATCGAGGGGAAGGCGGTGGGGGGCGACGAGCCGGTCTTCATCCCGTACATGGCCGTGTCCGACTCGTACTTCCGCGCCATGCGCATCCGCACCCTGCGCGGGCGCACCTTCGGGCCGGAAGACGGGCCGTCCGCGCCCCCCGCCATCGTGGTGAGCCAGACCATGGCGCGGCGCTACTGGCCGGAGGGCGGCGCGCTGGGCGCGCGCATCCGCGTGAGCCCGCACACGGCCGAGCGGTGGGGCGTGGTGGTGGGGATCGTGGACGACGTACGCGTGGACCCCGCGCTCCCCGCGCCCGAGCCCATGGCGTACGCCTCCGGCCGCCAGGACTTCGGGTGGACGGGCCGCGACTTCCTGCTGCGTACCAACGGGGACCCGCTCGCGCTGGTGCGCCCGTTCCAGCGCACGCTGGCGGCGCTCGACCCCGAGGTCCCGCTGCGCGACGTCGCCCCGCTCTCCTCCATCGTGGCCGAGCGCCTTTCCGGCCGCCGCCTCCCCATGCTCCTGATGATGGCGTTCAGCGCGCTGGCGCTCCTCCTAGCCTCGGTGGGCGTGTACGCCATGTTCGCCGCCATGGCCACCGCCCGAGAGCGCGAGTTCGGCGTGCGCATGGCCCTCGGCTCCACCCCGGGCGCCATCGCCGCGCTGGTGCTGCGCCAGGGCGGCGCGTGGATGGCCGCGGGCCTCCTCGCCGGCGCCCTGGGGGTCGTCGCGGTGGGGCGGATGGTGAGCAACCTCCTCTACGGCGTCCGCCCCTTCGACCCGCTCGCCCTGGGCGTCGCCATCGCCGTTCTCCTGGCCTGCGCCACCCTGGCCCTCCTCGTCCCCGTCCGCCGCGCCACCCGCGTGGACCCCATCAGCATCCTGCGCTGAAAGCCGGGAGGCACAGAGATGACCTCATCTCTGTGCCTCCGTGTCTCCTTGTGAGCCCTGCTGTTCGTCCTCGAACCACGACGGATGCACCTCCGGCGGCGGCTTGCGGCCGATGAAGCGGAGGATGAGGGCGATGGCCAGCGTCACGATGGCCGCGGCGACGAACGGGCGGCGGTCCAGCACGATCCCCAGGACGAGGAAGATGGCTCCCGCGAAGAAGAGCCGCAGCTTCCAGTGCGTCAGCGTTTCCGGGGTGAACACGGTCAGCTCCGCTCCAGGAAGCGCGCCACCCCCGCCTGCATGTCCTCCGTCATCCGCGCCACCACGTTGACGTCCGCTCCCGCGCGCACGGCGGCGTCGAAGCCCAGGCCGTCGGAGTTGTAGAGGAGGCGCTTGGCGAGCTGCACGGCGGACGGGCTGCGCTCCGCCAGGTCGCGGAGCACGGCGTCCGTCTCCGCGTCGAACGCGTCGTCGGCGAACACGTGGTTGATGAGCCCCATCCGCTCCGCCTCGGCGGCGGAGAAGGGGAGGCCGCGCACCAGGAGCTCGAAGGCGCGCTTCTCCGATACGTTACGCCGGGTGATGGCCATCACCATCGCCGGCACGAAGCCGATGCGCGTCTCGGGATACCCGAACTGGGCTCCCTCGGCGGCGAGCACCAGGTCGCACGCGGTGGCCAGTCCGCACCCGCCCGCGAGCGCCCTCCCGCGCACGCACGCCACCACGGGCTTGCGCATGCGGCGCGGCAGCAGGAAGAGCTCGGCCAGCTCGTCCACATCCGCCAGGTTCTCCATCACCGACGCCCCGGCGATCTTGCGCAGCGCGGACAGGTCGGCGCCGGAGCAGAAGTCCTTCCCCGCCCCGCTGATCGCCACCACGCGCACCCCGTCGTCCGCATCCGCTTCGCGCAGCGCCGCCTTGAGGTCGGCCACCAGCTCGGCGCTGAGGGCGTTGCGCTTCTCGGGCCGGTTGAGCGTGATGCGGGCGACCCCGCCCTCACGCCCCACGAGGACCGTGCCGTACATCACGCGGCGCCGGCGGCCTGCACCACCTCGTCCGGCACCTCGATCTCCATCCTGAGCAGCGCCGTGGAGAGCACCTTCCCCTGCGCGTCCGTCTTGAGCGACACGGTGCCGCCCCCGCCCAACGCGTTGTGCAGCAGGAAGTTGAGCGCCTCCAGGTTGGGCAGCTCGAAGCGCTCCACCGCCCCGTGCACGATCCCGGTAAAGTGCTCCTTCACCCGCTCGGTGGTCACCTCCCTCACCAGGTGCGGATAGAACTCCGGCCGCAGCGCGATCAATCCCACGTTTGCGGTGTCGCCCTTGTCGCCGGACCGGGCGTGTGCGATGCGTACGAGCTGGATACGGGCCATGGATGATGGTTGCGGTGCGAGTGTCGGCTTGCGTTCGGAAGTGCGTGAGTGCGTCAGTGCGTGAGTGCGTTGCAAGAAGCGTGAGGCGGCGGATCGGTGTGCGCGGACGGAGGCCCTCTCCTCCCGACCTCCTCCCCCAAACCGCTGGGGGAGGAGGCGATTTCCACACCTCCGCACGGCGATCCGGCCCCCTTAAGCGCGCCGCCCCGTGATGCGGTGCTCGCGGCTGGATGGCCGGAATGCCCCCCCTCCCCCAGCGGTTTGGGGGAGCGGGGGTCGGGGGGGGTGAGGACCCTCTCAGCGCGCTCGACCCCACGCACTAACGCACCAACGCACTAACGCACTTCAGGAGTGATAGTTCGGCGCTTCGCGCGTGATCGTCACGTCGTGCGGGTGCGACTCGCGCAGGCCGCCGCCGGTGATGCGCATGAACTGCGTATCGGTGCGGAGGGCCTCGATATCGGCGCAGCCCAGGTAGCCCATGCCGGAGCGGAGGCCGCCCACGAGCTGGTAGATGGTGTCGGCGACGGCGCCCTTGTACTCCACGCGGCCCTCGATCCCTTCAGGGACGAACTTGCGGGCGTCGCCGCTCTCCTGGAAGTAGCGGTCGGCGGAGCCCTCCTGCATGGCGCCCAGGCTGCCCATCCCGCGGAGCGTCTTGAAGCGGCGGCCTTCCAGGAGGAACGACTCGCCGGGGCTCTCGTCGGTGCCGGCCAGCATGGAGCCCATCATCACGGAGTGGGCGCCCGCGGCCAGGGCCTTCACCATGTCGCCGGAGTACTTGATCCCGCCGTCGGCGATCACGGGAACCGCGCCGGCCACGCCCTCCACCGCGTCCAGCACGGCGGTGAGCTGCGGCACGCCCACGCCCGTGACCACGCGGGTGGTGCAGATGGAGCCGGGGCCCACGCCCACCTTCACCGCGTCCACGCCGCGCTCCACCAGCGCGGCGGCGCCGGAGCGCGTGGCCACGTTGCCGGCGATGATCTGCACGTCCGGGAAGGCGTCGCGCACGCGGGAAACGGCGTCCAGCACGCCCACCGAGTGGCCGTGCGCCGTGTCCACCACCAGCACGTCCACCCCGGCCTCCACCAGCGCGCGGGCACGGTCGATGTCCTTTTGCGGGTGCGCGCCGATGGCGGCGCCCACGCGCAGGCGGCCGCGGTCGTCCTTGCAGGCGTTGGGGAACTGGGCGCGCTTGCGCACGTCCTTTACCGTGATCAGGCCGCGCAGCATCCCCGCCGCGTCCACCACGGGGAGCTTCTCGATGCGGTGCCGGTGGAGGATCTTGACGGCGTCCTCCAGCGAGGTGCCCACGGGGGCGGTGACCAGCCCCTCGCGGGTCATCGCCTCGCCCACCGAGCGGTCCATATCCGTCTCGAACTGCAGGTCGCGGTTGGTGAGGATCCCCACCAGCAGTCCGCCGTCCTCCACCACGGGCACGCCGCTCACCGAGAAGCGCTCCATCAGTTGTACCGCCTCGCGCAGCGGAGCGTCGGGGCGCACCGTTACCGGTGACGCGATCATCCCGCTCTCGGAGCGCTTCACCCGGTCCACCTCTTCGGCCTGGCGGACGACGGTCATGTTCTTGTGGATGATCCCCATCCCGCCCTGCCGCGCCATCGCGATGGCCATGCGGCTCTCGGTGACGGTGTCCATCGCCGCCGCGATCAGCGGGATGGTGAGCGAGATGCCGCGGGTGAGCTGCGTCCGCACGTCCGTGGAGCCCGGGTGCACCTCCGAGCGGCGGGGGACGAGCAGCACGTCGTCGAAGGTAAGCCCCTCGCCCACGAAGCGGGCCGAGGTCGATTCAGGTCGGTTCATCGGGCCTCCACCATGCAGCGAGCCCGCCGGTCCGCACTCCGCGCCAGGGCGGAGGGGACGGCGGGCATGAGTCGATTCGAGTGCGCGCGGTTCAGGTGTTCCATGGGGAAAACTACCGAGGCGGGGGCGCGGTTGTCAACGCCGCCCGCCCCCGCCCCGCGCTAGCGCGACCCGCCCAGCAGCAGCCCCTTCAGCGACGGGGGAAGGAGGCTGCTCCCCCGCTCCACCACCTCCAGGGCGGAGTGGAGCGAAGCCTCGTCGCCGTCCCAGTGTTCCAGCAGGAGCTCGATCCCCACGTTGTTCACCAGCCGGCCGATGGCCACCGCGATCACCACCACGTCGTCCAGCTCGCCCAGGAAGGGGATGACGTCCGGGATGGCGTCCGCGGGGACGGCGGTGTAGGCCAGCGCGGCCACCACCAGCGCCTTGTCGATCTTGGAGACGCGCGGGTCGCGGGCCAGGCGGTACACCAGCCGCCCGAAGTGCGGGATGTCGCGCAGCACGGACATCATCGACTCCGCCCTGCCCCCGCTCGCCGCCACCGCCGTACCCCCGCCCGCGGAGGCGCGGCGGCGCGGGCGGGCCGCGGCCACGGTGCGCGGGCCTACGAGATCGTCGTCGTCGTCCAGCACGCTCCGGCGGCGCGGCGCCTGGGATCCCTTGTCGTCGTCGTCGCTGGCGAAGCGGCTGCGCGGAGTGTTCTTCTGGTCGGCCATGTCACCCGTGGTTGATTGAGTTCACCGGGGAGCCCTCACCCGGACTTCGTTCCGTCGCCGTCGCGGCCCGCGCGCGGCGGCAGCGAGGGGGGCGCGCCGCCGCTGCCCGAGGCGGGAGGCCGCTGCTGCGCCCCCGTGTCCTCCGGCCCCAGCACCACCTGCTCCACCTCGCGGATCACCGTGCGGCTCGCCTCCGAGAGGCCGGACACCACCTTGCCGGCGGTGCCCATGATCCCCAGCGCGCCCTTGATGGTGCCGTACGCCAGCCCCTGCATGCGCATGCGGTCTTCCAGCCGGTCCGTGAAGCGCTGGACGCCGTTCGGCTCGCGCAGGGGGGCGCGGTTGTACTTGCTGCCCAGGAACTCGATGTAGTCGAGCACCTGGTAGACCTGTTCGTCGGGGAGCGCGTCGATCTGGCGGATGAGGCGATCCCGGAGCCCGTCGTGCATGGCGATGCCTGGTTTCGGTTGAGCCGCCCGCTACCGGGCGCGATTTCCGTGCCGGTGAAGCCCGGCTCGCTGCCGGGCGTACGTGCGCGCGCAGCCCCCGGTTTCGGGCGCGCGTTTGCCCGCACCCGTGCCCCGGCCTACCTTGCCGCGCGCCCGTGATCCCCCACCCCGCCGCTGACGATGCGCCTGCTCTTTCTCGCCCTCGCCCTCTGCGCCGCCGCCCCGCGTCCGTCGCACGCGCAGCTCCCCCGCCGCGCCGAGCCGCTGGTGGCGGGAGCGCTGCTGGCGGGCGCCCTGCTCCTAGACCGGCCGGTGGACGAGGCCGTTCCGCGGGGCGGCGGCACGGGGCTGGACTGGGCCACGCGCGGCCTCAACTACGGCGGGCGCCCCGCCTTTGCGCTCGTCGCCCTGGGCGGCGCCTACGCCGGCGGCCACCTCGCCGGCCGGCCGGAGCTCTCCTCCTCCGCCGCCCATGCCCTCGCCGCCCTCCTCGCCTCCGGCGTCGCCAACGGCACGCTGAAGTACGTCGTGGGCCGCGAGCGCCCCTCTGCCACGGACGATCCTCACCGCTTCCGCCCTTTCAACGCGGACAACCGCTGGCAGGCCTTCCCCTCGGGCCACGCGGTGGTCGCGTTCTCCCTCGCCACCTCCCTCTCCCACGAGGCGGGCCGCCCCTGGGCGAGCGCCCTCGCGTACGGCGGCGCCACCCTGGTCGCCTGGTCGCGCGTCTACGACGATAAGCACTGGACGAGCGACGTGGTGGGCGGCGCGCTTTCCGGCTACCTGGTGAGCCGGGCCACCCTCCACTACCTCCACCGCCGCCGCCCCCACCCCGACGGCGCCACCGTCGCGCTCCTCCCCAACGCGCTGGTCGTGATCATCCCTCGGTAGCTCCTCCGTGTCTCTGTGCCTCTGTGTGAGACCTGTCGTTCCGCCCCCACGCGGCCTACCTTTCCCCGAGCCAGGAACCCGCAAACCACCTGAAAATCACGCCATGCCCATCTACCCGTTGAAGCAGGTGGACCCGTCCGCCGAGGCGACCTCGCTGTACGACCGGTGGCTCGGCGAGCTGGAGGAGTCGCTCGCCCGCGGCGACGACCGCTGGGAGCTGTGCCGCAGCACGCTCACGGGGCTCTTCCACCCGGGGATGCTCGGCAAGGACACCGGCAACCTCCCCCTGGCCGTGCAGGCCGGCCTCGCGCAGATGGACGCGCGCAACGTCACCCTGGAGCCGGAGTACTACGCCGAGGTGGACGAGGCGAAGTTCGCCGAGCGCAAGCCGCTGCTCTGGATGTGGCAGATGTTCGACCGCAGCCCGCTGGGCGGCAACGTGCACCTGGGGGTGCGCTTCCGCCGCGCGCTGGCCCCGTACCTGTTCAAGCGCGTGGGGAAGAACTTCAAGTGCTTCCACTTCGTGGAGTTCTCGTACGGCTACAACCTGGAAGTGGGCGACGACGTGGTGGTGCACCGCAATGTGCTGCTGGACGACCGCGGCGGCATCGTGCTGGGGAACGGCGTCTCGATCTCCGACTACGCCAACATCTACTCGCACACCCACTCCATCGTCGACCAGCGCGACGTGAGCAACCTCAAGACCGTGATCGGTGACGGCGTGCGCGTGACCTATCACGCCACCGTGCTCGCGGGCACCAGGGTGGGGGAGCACTCGATGGTGGGCGCGCTGGCCGTGGCCACCAAGGACGTGCGCCCGTACCACGTCAACGTGGGGATCCCGGCCAAGTCCGTGCGGGTGAAGCCCAACGCCCCGCCCGAGGTGTACAAGCTCACGCTGCGCAGCGAAGAGAGCGCCGAAGCGCCCGCCGCGGGCGAAGGCTGACCGTTACATGAAACGCAACGAGGGTGCATGACCGATATCAGCAGCACCGTGCCGGTAGAGACCACCGACCCGGTGAACGCCCGCATCCTGGCCGTGTCCGAAGACCGCGTGCAGGGCTTCCAGGAAGAGCCGTTCCGCGAGATCGCCCGCCTCAGCGGCGTGGAAGAAGAGACGGTGCTGGAGCGCATCCGCGCGATGCTCGCGTCGGGCACCATCCGCCGCGTGCGGCAGACGCTGATGGCCACCAACCTGGCCCCCGGCGCGCTGGTCGCCTGGGAGGTGCCGCCCGAGCGGCTGGACGCCGCCTTCGAGTACATGTTCCGCGAGGACCCCTTCTCCGGCCACGTGGTGATCCGCTCCACCGACCGTGAGACCCCGGGCTCCCGCTACCGCCTGTGGACCACCCTCAAGGTGCCGCAGGGCTACTCGATGGAGAAGCACGCGCGCTACCTGATGGAGCGCACCGGCGCGCTGGCCTTCAAGCTCCTCCCCGCCCACCGGCTGTTCGCCCTGGGCGTGGGGCACGTGCGGCGCCGCGGGCTGGAGCCCGGCGCCCGCTCGGAAGAGCTGGGGCAGGTGCTGGACACCAATATCGTGGAGCTGTCGGAGCTCGAGTGGCGCGTGCTGGAGGCGCTCAAGCGCGAGTTCGCGGCGGACGAGATCACGGCCACCCCGTGGGCGGGGCGCGCGGCGGAGGCGGGGGTGCCGCTGGAGCGCTTCACCGAGGTGGCGCGCGAGCTCAACCGGCGCGGCGTCATCGGGCGCTTCTCCACGTTCCTGGAGCACTACAAGCCCAACGCCGCCGGCGAGCGGGTGACGCGCTACAACGCGCTCTTCCACTGGCAGGTGCCCGCGGGGCGCGAGATCGACGCGGGGCGCGAGGTGGGCCGCCACTTCGTGATGACCCACGCCTACTGGCGCGAGGGCGGCCCGGAGTTCGGCGACGTCAACATCATGGGCGTGGCGCACGGCACGGAAAAGGAGACGGTGCTCGCCCACAAGGCCGCCATCGACCAGCACCTGGAAGAGGCGGGGATCCCCGTGGGCTACACCAACGTCTTCTGGGGCGGGCGCAGCGAGATCAAGCCGTCCGAGATCTCTCCCTTTGCGTACGCCGAGTGGTGCCGCCGCAATGGAATGGCCCCGGAGGCGATGCGCCCGGAGTGAGCCGGCCCGAGTCCTGAGTCCTGAGTCCTGAGTCCTGAGTCCTAAGTCCTAAGTCCTAAGTCCTGAGTCCTGAAGCGCACTCACGCACTGCCGTTCAGCACTCAGCACCCAGGACTTAGCACTTCTCGGCACTTGGTAAGTCTTTCATTTTGACAGGTATCCACCGGCGGTGTACATTCCGGCGTCCTTCGGGACCCTGAAACCTGACGCGTGCAAAACTACCGGGACTGCAGATATGGAACTTCGCGAATTCTTCAACGAAGGCGCGATCCAGCTCGACCTCAAAGGCGAAAGCAAGGATGAGATCCTCAAGGAGCTCATCGCCCTGCTCAATGTCGACGAGAAGTCGCAGGGGATCCTCTTCAAGATGCTGAAGCGGCGGGAAAACCTCGGCTCCACCGGGATCGGCAAGGGCATCGCCATCCCCCACTGCCGCTCGCTGGTGGTCAACCGGCTGCGTGTGGCCTTCGGCCGCAAGGCGTCCGGGGTGGACTTCAAGGCGATCGACGACCAGGCGGCGCGCTACTTCTTCCTGATCGTGGCGCCCCCGCTGGAGGTGTCCAACCAGTACCTGCCCGTGCTGGGGAAGATCGCGCAGTTCTCCAAGGAGCCGGACGTGTCTGCCCGGCTCGACCAGCTCACCAATCCTTCGGAATTCCTCGCGCTCCTTCAGGAGAAGGGCGTCTGAGGCGCGGAGCGTCTGCCATATGCACCCCCAGTTGGAAACACTCCTGGAGATCCAGGACCTGAAGACGCAGCGCCGCGAGCTTGGTGAAGCGACGTCGCGCGAAGTGCAGGAGGGCGTGTTCGGCCTCAGCACCGAAGACGCGCTCCGCATGCTGGACGAGAAGATCGCGGAGATGGAGGAGTCTCTCCCGCTGCAGGTGCGCACGCGCTACCAGCGCGTGGCCGCCCGGCAGACCCGCGTGGTGGTGCCGGTGATCCGCGGCACCTGCTACGGCTGCTTCGTCCAGATCCCCACCGCGCTCGCGTCGGACGCGGACCGCAACGAGGAGATCCGCTCCTGCCAGAGCTGCGGCCGGTTCCTGTACCTGATCGACTAGAAAAGAAGCATCACACAGAGACACGGAGGCACAGAGAAAGATGGTTTTCTCTGTGCCTCCGTGTCTCTGTGTGATGCTTTTTATTGCCTGCGGAAGATTGGAGGGATAAACCGCCGCTTCCGTGGATCGGCTACGATGATGCGGATGAGGTCCGGCTCGCGCCGGTCGCCCACCATGAGCTCGCAGTAGTACAGCCCCGAGGGGGCACGCCTTCCGTTGAGGTCACGGCCATCCCAGTAGGCCACCTTCCGCCCCGGCTCCGTGTAGCGGAGCCCCTGCACGCGGACGTTCTTCCCCCGGGGATGCCCGACCGCCCGTGGAACGGCGATCAACTGACGAAACATGTTTACGATTCGGATGGTGACGACCCGGGGCTCGCCATCCTTAAAAAGGCTTTCCTCCAGATAAAACGGAATGTACGTATCCGGGTTCGGCGGATTGGGGTAGTTCTGCTCCAGCCGGTACCCCCTGGAGGGCACCACCGGGGCCCGTTCGTCGGGGTCCTGCCCCCGCGCGGCGGAGGGGATACCCAGCCCAAAGAGCGCCAGGAGCAGGAGCAGAACCGGGGGTGCACGCAGCATCAGCACCTCATTCGGTCCGTGGATCGCGCTCGGTGTGCTCCTCCGGGATCGCGGGGGTTCGTACAGTGTTTCGAGTGAGTATACCGGGACGGCGCCAGCCGGGTCAAGCACCCGCTGCTACCGGAGCAGAGCCCGGCGGGGTCCCCTTCCTTCATACCGGCGCGGCCGCCTCGGCACGCGCCTTCTCGGCCAGGCGCTCGCGGATGCGCGCGGCGATCACCTCGATCCCCGCGGTGTTCTGCCCGCCGCGGGGGAGGATGACGTCCGCGTAGCGCTTGGTGGGCTCCACGAACTCGAAGTGCATGGGGCGCACCGTCCCCAGGTACTGCTCGATCACGGCGTCCAGCGAGCGGCCGCGCGTCTCCGTGTCGCGCCGCAGGCGGCGGATGAAGCGCACGTCGGCCTCCGTGTCCACGAAGATCTTGAGGTCGAACATGTCGCGCAGCCGTGCGTCGGCGAAGAGGAGGATGCCGTCCACCAGGATCACGTGGCGCGGCTCGATCCTGAGCGTCTCCGGCGCGCGCGTGTGGCGCGTGAAGTCGTACACGGGCTTCTCCACCGCCTCCCCCGCCAGCAGCCGCTCCAGGTGGCCGATGAGGAGGTCGTTGTCCAGCGAGTCCGGGTGGTCGAAGTTCATCCGCTGGCGCTCCTCCACCGAGAGGTGCGCCAGGTCGCGGTAGTAGGCGTCGTGGTCGATGAACACCGCCGAGTCCAGGTGCAGCGACTGGTAGATGCGGCGCGCCACGGTGGTCTTCCCCGAGCCGGTGCCCCCGGCGATCCCGATCAGGAACGGTTTCATCAGCGGTGTGTGGGTCGTATGAAAACGGCGATCTCACACAGAGGCACAGAGACACGGAGGAGAAGCTTTCTCTGTGTCTCTGTGCCTCTGTGTGAGCCCTGCTTCTGGAAGAACGGGACGGCCGAAGCCGTCCCGCTCTTTTCCCGCATCATCCAGCCCCGGGGGACTAGAAGAGGTAGCGCGCGCCGAGCTGGATCTGGTAGCGCGAGCCCAGGTTGCTCTGCTGGAACACCTGGCGCCCCGCCGTGAACGGCGAGAGCTCCACGCGGCCGTTGTTGTCCGGCGTGTTGTTGTTCACGCGCAGGAGCGGGTCGCTCTGGTTGTTGACGATCTCGTTCACGCCCCAGCTACGGTTGAGCAGGTTGGCGAAGTTGAGCACGTCGAGCGTGAGCTGCACACGCTGGTTGGAGATGGTGGGCACCGTCTGCGCCACGCGCACGTCCACGCGGTTGAACCACGGCTGGCGGCACTCGTTGCGCTCAAGCACGCGGCCACGGGCCTCGCGCAGGCACTCCACGCTCTCGATGAACTGGTTGAGGTTGGCCCACGACTGCTCCGGCGTGACCGGCTGCGTGCCCGAAGCGGCCTGGAAGCGCACCTCGGAGATGCTGCGCGGAACGTAGATCAGGTCGTTGCTGGTCGCGTTGTCGCCGTTCACGTCGCCGTCGTAGCGGTACGAGTACGGACGCCCGCTCTCGCCTTCGTAGATGAAGGAGATCTCGGTGGGCGCGCGGCGGATGAACTGCGCGTTCCAGGTGCCGCTGGCCAGGATGCGGTGCTCCACCAGCCAGTCCGATGGGCGAAGCTGCGGATCGTTGGGGTTCGCGTCCGCCAGGTTGAACACGAAGTTCGACGAAGCCGTGCTGGAGCGCAGCGGGTTCACGTCCTCGGCCTGCGAGTACGTGTACGCCAGGCGCAGGTCGAGCCCGCGGGCGAAGTTCTTCTGGATCTGGCCGGTAAGGCTGTAGGTGTAGTTCTCGTCCGTGTTGTAGACGTCGTACACCTCGCCCAGGTTGCGCAGGCCGCTGCTGGCGGGAAGGCTCGCCGTGGGGAAGCGGCGCGCGTAGCGCGGACGACCTTCCACGAAGCCGCCCGTGGACGCCGGGCCCGTGAGCGTGTCCGTGCGCACCGCCAGGTTGCGGTACACCGGGTCGCTGAGCGACTGGTTGTACAGGCCCTCAAAGGTCACCACGAAGTCGCCCGGCAGACGGCGGTCGAGGCCCATCGAGGCGCGGAACACCTGCGGCAGCTTGAAGTCCGGGTCGATCGTGTTGATCTCGTTGGGCGTCACGCTGGTGGCACCCGTGCACGCGCGCGGCTGGCTGGCCGCCACGGTGGTGAACGCCGGCACGCCCGCGTTGCAGGTGAAGCGCACGTAGTCGAGGCCCGTGTTGCCGTAGGCGTTCGACACCCACACGTACGGGGTGCGGCCGCTGAACAGGCCCACGCCGCCGCGAAGCTGCGTCACCTGGTCGCCCGCCACATCCCAGTTGAAGCCGAGGCGCGGGGAGAACTGGATCTCCTCGCCGCCCACGCTGCTGGTGCTGCGGCCGTAGTACTTGAGGACCGTGTCGTTCTGCGCCGGCTGGTCGGGGAAGCGGGTCGCGTCCAGGCGCAGCCCGGCCGTGATCGTGAGGTTGTCACGCGCTTCCCACTGGTCCTGCAGGTAGCCGGAGAGCTGCTGCACCGAGAAGGCGGCGCGCTCGTTGGCGTTGGGGTTCGCCGGGTTCAGGTACGTGAACTGGTACTGGTTCGGGATCCCGGCCTTGAGCGCCGTGGTGTCCGCGAAGCGGTAGTTCCCGTAGATGTTCTGGGCGAACAGGTTGCTGAAGTCGAAGAACTCGTTGTGCGTGCCCAGCGTGATGCGGTGGGCGCCCGCCGAGAGCGTCAGGTCGTTCGTGATCTCGATGAGGTTCTGGTCCAGCGCGTTCGCCACCGAGCTGTTCTCCGGACCCGCCACCACGAAGTTGGTGCCGCCCGCGCCCACGCGCACGAAGGGAAGCGTGCTCGCCCCCGGGTCGCGCTTGTCGCGGATGGTGGTGTAGTTGACGCGGAGCTCGTTGGACAGGTTGGAGCCGAAGGTGCTGTTGAGCTGGCCCACCGTGGAGTTGGTCCGGCTGGTGAACGCGTACGCGGTGTTGCCGAGCTGGTACAGGTCGTTGCGGCGCGACAGGTTGTCGTCGAACGCGTCCACGTAGTTGTTGCGGATCGTGAGGCGCTGGTTCGGCGACAGGTTGAAGTCCAGCCGGCCGAAGATGTTGGTGCTCTCGCGGCCCAGCTTCACCTCGCCCACCGTGCCCGGGTCGTAGCCGTACTGCGTGCCCAGGATCTGGGCGATGCGGTTGGCGAGCGGGTCGCTGATGGACGACTGCTGCCCGGCCACGAAGCCCGTGGGGGCGTCACGGTCGGTGCGCTCGCCGGCCACGAAGAAGTGCACCTTGTTGCGGATGATGGGTCCGCCCAGCGAGGCGCCGTAGTTGGTCTCGTTGAAGTTGCTGTACTCCGGCGACAGCGCGCTGGTGTCCGCCTGCTGGAAGCGGTAGCGACCCACGAGCTCCTGGTCGCGGGTGAAGAACGACGCGGTGCCCGTGAAGCGGTTGGTGCCGCTCTTGGTGACCGCGTTGATCCCCGCGCCGGTGAAGCCGCCCTGCCGCACGTCGTACGGCGCGAGCACCACCTGCAGCTCCTGGATGGCCTCCAGGGTGATGGGGCGCGTGCCCGCCTGGCCGCCCGGCGTGCCGCTGGTGGAGAGGCCGAACAGGTCGTTGTTTACGGCGCCGTCGATCTGGATGTTGTTGAAGCGCGAGTTGCGCCCCGCCGCGTTGGAGCCGCCGCCCGCCGTGGCGATCTGCGGCACCAGGCGCGTGAAGTCAGACAGGTCGCGGCTGATGGTGGGGAGGCGCTGGAGGGCGCTGTCCCGCACCGTGGTGGCCGGACCGGTGCGCGTGCGCGAGAAGGTGGCGCCCGAGCGCTCGGCCCGCGCCGTGATCCCCTCGATCGCGATCGCCTGCGGGGCGAGCGTGAAGTCGAGGCGCAGCGTCTGGCTGAGCGTGAGGGTGAGGCCGGTGCGCGTCTGCGGCGCCAGGCCCAGCCCGGTCACCTCGATGCGGTAGTTGCCCCCGGGCTGGAGCCCGGAGATCAGGTAGCGGCCGTCTTCACGGGTCACCACGCGGCCCTGCGCGCCGGTGGCGCCACTGGTTACCACCACGCGCGCGCCGGCTACGGGCGCGCCCGCCTGGTTGGTGACGCGGCCGGACACGGCGGAGGTGGTGACGCCCTGTGCCTGCGCGCCGCCGGCCCAGCCGAACGCCAGCAGCAACGCGTAAACGAGCGCGGCCGCCGTCTGCGTACAGCGTTTAGTCATGTGTATCTCGGAGAGGGAAGAGAGTTTCCGACTGCGCCCCGGGCACTCTCCGGGGCGCGCCATGAGACTAGCCGCGCCCGGTCGCGCCGGGTAGCGGAGAATGTAACGAGTTTGCCACGGTCGGCAAGCCTTCCGTGCACGCCGTAGACACCCCCGGCGCGGGTTGGAAAGTCTTGCCGCCGCGGCCCTTCACCGGGCGTCCGTGAGGTAGCGGAGGACGTCGTAGCGGGTGATGATCCCCGCCAGCCGCCCGTCGTGCCTCACCAGCACGGCCGGGTTCTGCCGGTTGAGCAGCCGGGTGATCCCCGGCAGGTCCACGTGCGCGTCCACCACCGGCAGGGGCGCGTCCATCAGGTGCTGCACGGACTGCTCCAGGATGGCCGTGTTCTCCAGCACGCGCGACATCAGCGACGCCTCGGAGATGTGCCCCACGCAGTCCCCCTCGGAGATCACGGGGAGCTGCGAGATGTTGTGCTGGGTGATGAAGCCCAGCGCCTGGCGCACCGGCGTTTCCGGCGCCACGGCGATGAGCTGCTCCGGCGCCTTGGCCTCCTTGCCGCCCACCATGTCGCGCGCCGTCACGCGCGACGGCTCCAGCATCCGGTTCTCGCGCATCCACTCGTCGTTGAAGATCTTGGAGAGGTAGCGCTCGCCCGTGTCGCACAGCACGAAGACCACGCACGCGTCCGGGTCGTCGATCTCGCGCGCCACGTCCAGCGCCACCTGGCAGATCAGCCCCGCCGAGCCGCCCACGAACAGCCCCTCCTCGCGGGTGAGGCGGCGCGCCATCCCCAGCGACGCGCGGTCTTCCACCGAGCGCCACTCGTCCACCACGCCCATGTCCAGCGTGCCGGGGATCTTGTCCTGGCCGATCCCCTCCACCTTGTAGGGCGCGCCCTCGGGCTTGGTGCCCGTGGCCGCGTACCGGGCGATGATGGAGCCCACCGGGTCGCCGCCGATGATGCGCACCCCCGGGTTGCGCTCCTTGAGGTAGCGCCCCACCCCGGTGAGCGTGCCCCCCGTGCCCGCCGCGGACACGAAGTGGGTCACGCGCCCCTCCGTCTGCTCCCAGATCTCGGGGCCGGTCGTGGCGTAGTGCGCCTCGGGGTTGGCCTGGTTGTAGAACTGGTTGGCGAGGATGGCGTTGGGCGTCTCTTCGGCGATCCGCTTCGCCATCATCACGTAGTTGTCCGGGTGGTCGGGCGCCACGGCGGTGGGCGTCACGATCACCTCGGCCCCGAACGCCTTGAGGAGCCGTACCTTCTCCTGGCTCATCTTGTCCGGGATGGTGAAGATGCAGCGGTACCCCTTGATGGCCGCCGCCAGCGCCAGCCCCACGCCGGTGTTGCCGCTCGTCCCTTCCACCACGGTGCCGCCGGGGCGCAGCTCGCCCGCGCGCTCGGCCGCCTCGATGATGGCCGGCCCCACGCGGTCCTTGACGCTGCCGCCGGGGTTCATGAACTCCGCCTTGCCGTACACGGGCGTGCGGATCCCCTCCGTCACCTTGTTGATGCGGATGAGGGGCGTCCACCCCACCGCTTCCACGATGTTGGCGTAGGGGCGCGTGTGCCGCGGGCGGGCGAGGAGCTGATCGGCGAAATCGGTCATGGCGACGGGGCCGGCTGAGATGTGGAGGGGACGCGCGCGGAATCGGCGGCGGGCCCCAGGTCGAATCTTACGGGAAGGATGAACCACGCGCCCACCGGCTCGCTCCCACGCCGGGCGGGCTCGAACTTGAGCGCGCGGCTCCCGGCCAGCGCCGCGGAGTCGAACGCCTCGTAGCCGCTGGTGCGCTCCACGCGCACGCTGTCCACCGCGCCGGCGTCGGTGATGAAGAGCCTCAGCATCGTCTCCCCCTCCACCTGCGCGTCCCACAATTCTTCCGGGTACTGGAAGGGGGACTCGGCGGCGGCCGCGAGCTGCCGCGGCGGCGTGATGGGCTCCGCCGGGCCGCCGCACGCCGCCGCGAACAGCAGGATCACACAGAGGCGCAGAGACACGGAGGAGTGCTTCACGAGCGCGCCACTTCGGCCAGCTCCGCAAGGAGAGCCAGGGCCTGCATGGGGGTGATCTGGTTGACGTCCACGCGGCGCAGGCGCTCCACGGCGGGGTGCGGGCCGTCTTCGAAGAGGCCCAGTTGCGGCCCGTGGCCGCTGCCGTTGCGGGGGGCGGCCTGCCCTTCCAGCTCGCGCAGCAGCTCGCGCGCCCGGTTCACCACGCTGCCGGGGAGGCCGGCCAGCCGCGCCACCTCCACCCCGTACGAGCGGTCCGCGCCGCCGGCCACCAGCCGGCGCAGGAAGACGATGTCGTCCCCCGACTCGCGCACGGCGACCGAGAAGTTGACCACGGCCGGGAGACGCTCGGAGAGGCGCGTGAGCTCGTGGTAGTGGGTGGCGAACACCGTCTTGGCGCCGGTCAAGTCGTGCAGGTGCTCGGTGGTGGCGGTGGCCACGCTCAGCCCGTCCCAGGTGGAGGTGCCGCGGCCGATCTCGTCCAGCAGCACCAGCGAGCGGGCGGTGGCGCCGTGCAGGATCGCCGCGGTCTCGTTCATCTCCACCATGAAGGTGCTCTGCCCGCGCACCAGGTTGTCCGAGGCGCCCACGCGGGTGAAGATGCGGTCCACGATCCCCACCCGCGCCGTGCGCGCGGGCACGAACGAACCGATCTGCGCCAGCAGCACGATGAGCCCCGCCTGGCGCAGCACGGTGCTCTTCCCCGCCATGTTGGGCCCGGTAAGGATCATCACCCGCCGCTCCTCGTCCAGGTGCAGGTCGTTGGGGATGAACTCCTCGCGCGGCATCATCGTCTCCACCACCGGGTGCCGCCCGCCGCGGATCTCCAGCGCGAAGCCGTCGTCCACCACCGGCCGGCAGAAGTCGCGGCGGCAGGCGGCCTCGGCCAGCGCGGCAAGCACGTCCGCGGCCGCCACCCGCTCGGCCACGCGCTGGATGCGCGGCAGCTCCCGCGCGACGGCCGCGCGCAGCTCGGCGAAGAGGCGGGCCTCCAGGGCCGCGATCCGCTCCTCCGCGCCCAGCACCTTTTCCTCCCACTCCTTCAGCTCGGGCGTGTAGTACCGCTCCGCGTTGGCCAGCGTCTGCTTGCGGTGGTAGTCCGCCGGCACCTTCTCGGCGTGGGTGCGGGTGATCTCCAGGTAGTACCCGAAGACGCGGTTGAAGCCCACCTTGAGCGACCCGATCCCCGTGCGCTCGCGCTCGCGCGTCTGCAGGTGCGCGATCCACTCCACCGCCCCGTCTCGAACGGTGCGCAGCTCGTCCAGCTCCGCGTTGAACCCGGCGCGGATCACCCCGCCGTCCGGCACCGCGACCGGAGCTTCGGGATCGACGGCGCGCGCCACCAGCTCGCGCACGTCGTCCATGGGCTCGATGGCGTCCAGGTGCTCGCGGAGCAGGGGCGCCGCGCAGTCCGCCAGCGCGGCGCGCAGGGGCGGCAGGCGCTCAAGCGAGGCGGCCAGCGCCAGCATCTCGCGCGGGTTCACGCGGCCCGTGCCCACCTTCACGGCCAGCCGCTCAAGGTCGCGGATCTCGGCCAGCGCCGTGCGGGCGTCGCGCCTCACCGCGTCGTCGCCGAACAGCTCGCCCACCGCCTCCAGCCGCGCCTCGATCGCCGCGCGGTCCAGCAGCGGGGCGAGGAGCCAGCGGCGGAGGAGGCGCCCGCCCATGGGCGTGAGCGCCTCGTCCAGCACGTCCAGCAGCGTCCCCGCGGTGCCGCCGCCGCGCAGGGGCTCCACCAGCTCGAGGTTGCGGCGGGTCATCTCGTCCAGCGGCATGGCGGCGCCGGCGCGCTCCACCCGCGGGGTGCGCAGCGCCGTGAACCCCGCGGGCTGCACCTCGTTGATGTACGCCACCAGCGCGCCCACCGCGCCCACCAGCGCCGCGTCCGCCGCCTCGAAGCCAAAGCCCGCCAGGTTGGCCACGCGGAAGTGGCGCTGCAGCTCCTCCTGCGCCGTCCGCGTTTCGAAGAGCCAGTCCCCCCGGAAGGTGCGCGTCACGCCGTCCACCGGCCCCGGGAAGAGCTCCCACGAGCGTGGCAGGAGGAGCTCCGAGGGGCGCGCGGCGCCCAGCACGTCTCCCAGCGCGTTCCACTCCACGGCGCGCACGGTCAGCTCGCCGGTGGAGAGGTCGCCCATCGCCACGGCGATGGTGCCCGCGCCCGCCGCGTCCCCCGCCAGCGCCACCAGGAAGTTGTTGCGCTTGGCGTCGAGCAGGGCGTCGCTGAACACGGCGCCGGGGGTCACCATCTCGGTGACTTCGCGGCGGACGAGGCCCTTGGCGAGCGCCGCGTCCTCCACCTGGTCGCAGATCGCCACGCGCCGCCCCAGCGCTACCAGGCGGCGCAGGTAGTTCTCCAGCGCCTGGGCCGGGATCCCCGCGAGCGGCGCCTTCGACCCCCCGTTGTTCCGCGAGGTGAGCGTCAGGTCCAGGAGCCTGGAGCCCTCGACCGCGTCCTCGTTGAACATCTCGTAGAAGTCGCCGACGCGAAAGAAGACGAGCGCGTCGGGGTGGCGCGCCTTGACCTCGCGCCACTGCAGCATCAGCGGGGTGTCTTCCGACGACATTCCGAGGGGGGATGAGTTGGAGTGCGTAAGCCCTTGATTTTACTGGAAAAGCGAGGGGACGGCAACTGCGGGAACGGGGAATGGGGAACGGGGAACGGGAAAATCCAAGCTGTTACCGTTCCCCGTTCCCCGTTCCCCGTTCCCCTCCTTACGCCGTCTTGCGCTCGCCGTACTCCCAGGCGCCCTGCAGCTCCACCCCCACCACCGTCGAGACGCCGGGCTCTTCCATGGTCACGCCGTAGATCCAGTCGGCGGACTCCATGGTGCGCGGGTTGTGGGTGATGACGATGAACTGCGTCTGCTCCTTGAAGTCGTTGAGGAGCTGGATGAAGCGGCCGACGTTGGACTCGTCCAGCGGCGCGTCCACCTCGTCGAAGAGGCAGAAGGGGGAGGGCTTCACCAGGTAGATGGCGAAGAGGAGCGAGAGCGCCGTGAGCGTGCGCTCGCCGCCGGAGAGGAGGTGGATGCGCTGCGTCTTCTTGCCGCGTGGCGACGCGTGGATCTCGATGGACGATTCCAGCGGGTCGTCGGGATCGGTGAGCCACACGTCGCACTCGCCGCCCTGGAAGAGCGACTGGAAGGTGCGGTGGAAGTTCTGGCGCACCGTGTCGAAGGTGGCCATGAACACCTCGCGCGCCGTGCGGTTGATCTGGCGGATGGCGGAAGCCAGGTCGTCGCGCGCGCGGGTGAGGTCGTCGCGCTGCTCCAGCAGGAAGCGCAGGCGGCGGTCCTCCTCCTCGTGCTCCTGCACGGCGAGCATGTTGATGGGCCCCAGTGCGCTCACCTGCTCCGCCACCTCGCGCAGCTCCGTGCGCCACGCCTCCGCCGTGCCCTCCTCCACCGGGCGCGCGGCGGCGGCCAGCACGTCCCACGTGCGCCCCCACTCCACCTCCAGCCGCTCGCGGGCGCGGATCAGCCGCCCCTCCAGCTCCGCCCGCTCGAGCTGGCGGCGGTGGCGCTCCTCCCCCGCCTCGGCCTCGCGGCGGCGGGCCACGCGCACGCGCTCCTCGGCGGCCGCGGCCTCGGCTTCCAGCTCGGCCAGGCGCGCGTCCAGGTTGGCGACGCTGGCCGCCTGCTCGTCGCGCTCGCGGAAGAGGGTCTCCAGCTCGTCGCCCGCGCGCCCGCGCACGCCGGCGAGGCCCTCCAGCGAGCGGCGCAGCTCGTTCGCTTCCGCCTCCAGCGTGGCGCCGCGGCCGCGGGCGGACTCGGCGCCGTGGCGGGCGGCGCCCAGGGCGCGCTCCGTCTCGCGCAGCTCCCCCTCCGCGCGGGCGAGGGCCACGCGCAGCTCCGACTCCTCGTCGCGCGCGTCTTCCCAGGCGGCGTCCAGCTCGGCCAGGCCGGCACCCGCGCGCAGGGCCTCCGCGCCCGCGTCGGCCGCGGCGCGGGCTAGCTCGGCGAGGCGGGCGTCGAGGGCGGCCATGCGCTCGGCGGCTTCCAGGGTGTTGCGCTGCGTGGCCGAGAGGGCGGCGTGCATCTCCTCCCGCTCGCGCTCCAGGCGGCCGCGGCGATGGCCGTGCGCGGCGGCCTCCGCGTCCAGGCGGCGCAGCTCGGTTTCCGTGATGCGGCGGATCTCCTCCGCCTCGCGGGCACGCTCCTCCGCCTCCCCGAGCTGGCCCACCAGCGTGTCGCGCTCGCGCACCAGGCGGTCGTGCGCAACCTCCGCGTCCTCCATCTCGTCGCGCAGCCGGGACAGCGCCTCGCGGCGCGCCAGGATCCCCTCCCCCGTGAGCGGCTGGCCCAGGCGGATGACCCCGCGCGCGTCCACGGTGTCGCCCAGCGAGTCCACCCGCGCGCTGCCTCCGAACCCTTCCAGCGGGTCCTCGCCGCTCACGTAGACGAGGCCCTCCAGGAACACCTCCGCCCAGCCGTGCCCCTCGCCCGCGCCGGAGACGCCCAGGTGGTTGGCGGCGGGGAGGGCGTCGCGCACGCCGGGGGCGTCCATGGGGAGGAGGAGGAGCGTGCCGCCCCCCTTCCACTCGTCGCGGAACCAGCGGCGGACGAGGCGCGCGGCCTCCAGGTCCCTCACCACCACCGCCTGCAGGAGGGAGCCGAGGTACGATTCCACGGCGGCGGCGGAAGCGGCGTCGGCCGTGGTGGCGCGCACGAAGTCGGCGAGGGGAGCCATCACCCCGGGGAACCGCCCGCGGGCCTGCATCAGCGCGGTCACGGCGGGGGAGAAGCCCTCGTACGAGCGCTCCAGCGCCTCGCGCGCGCTCACCTGCGCGCCCAGGCGCGAGACGCGGTCCTGCGCGGCGCGGAGGGTGCCGCGCAGGGGGGCCTCGCGCCCGCGCAGCACGCGCATCTCCTCGCGGGCGCGCTCGGCGGCGTCGGTGGCGGCGTCCAGGCGGTCGCGCAGGGTGTCGCCCTGGCCGCTCCACAGCTCCGTCTGCTCGCCCATGCGGTCGATCTCGGCGCCCAGCCGCGCGCTCTGCTCGCCCAGGCGCTCGGCGCGCTCCACCCCCTCCTGGCGGCGGCGCTCGGCGGAGGTGCGCTCCCCCTCGGCCGCGGCGATGTCGCGGGCGATGTCGCGCTGGCGGGTGGCGGCCTCCTCGCTGGCGCGCCGGTGGGCGGTGAGGGTGGCGCGCAGCCCCTCGTTCTCCTCCACGCGCGCCTCCAGGCGCTCGCGCGTCCCGTCCACCCGCGCCAGCACGCGCTCGCGCTCGGCGGCCAGGCGCTCGGCCTCGGCGGCCTGGGCGTCGGCGCGGGCGGCGAGCTCGGCGCGCTCCCTCACCACCTGCGCGATGCGCATCTCCGCGTGGCCGCGGCGCTCGTCGGCCAGCAGGATCTCACGCTCGCGCGCGTCCAGCCGCTGCCGCACCGCGTCCAGCCGCGCCGCCACCTCCGCGCGGCGCCTCCCCAGCTCCGCCGACTCCAGCCGCCGCTCCTGGACGACCGTCTCGGCGGTGGAGCGCTCGATGCCGGTGTCCCCCACGATGCGCTCCAGCTCCGCCAGCCGCCGCTCCCCTTCGGCGTGGGCGGCGGCGAGCCCGGCGACCTCGGCGGTGGCGAGGGCCACGTCCAGGTCCAGCCGCCGCGCCTGCAGCTCCTCGTAGCGCTGGGCGCGGCGGCGCTGGCGGGAGAGCGAGCGCACCTTGCTCTCCACCTCGGCGACCAGGTCGCCCAGGCGCGCGAGGTCCCCTTCGGCCCCTTCCAGGCGGCGCTGGGCGGCGCGGCGGCGGTCCTTGTACTTGCCGATCCCCGCCGCCTCCTCGAACATCGCGCGGCGCTCCTCCGCCTTCTCGCTCAGGATGGAGTCGATCATCCCCGCCTCGATGATCGAGTACGCGTCGGAGCCCAGCCCCGTATCGCGCAGCAGGTCGTGGATGTCGCGCAGGCGGCACGAGGCGCGGTTGAGCGAATATTCGCTCCCGCCCTCGCGGTACACCTTGCGGGTGATCTCGACTTCGGTCTGGGGGATGGGGACGGAGCCGTCTTCGTTGGAGAAGACGAGAGCGACTTCGGCGTAGTTGAGCGGGCGGCGGCGGACGCTGCCCTGGAAGATGACCTCCTCCATCTTGCCGCCGCGCAGGGCGCTGGCGCGCTGCTCGCCCAGCACCCACCTCACCGCGTCCGCCGTGTTGGACTTGCCGCACCCGTTGGAGCCCACGATGGCCGTTACGCCGTCGCGCAGCTCGATGGTGGTGCGGTCGGCGAACGACTTGAAGCCGTGGAGCTGGAGCCTGCGGAGCTTCATGGGAACCGCGGTCTCGCACGGAGACGGGGAGGGATCACTTCTGCGCGGCGGGCACCCGGCCGGTGCGCGCCACCAGGCGGGCGGGGAGGCCGGCCTGCTGCACCATCTTCATCATCGGCACCGCCCCCGCGGAGTCCGCGAAGGCGCCGCCGTACACCTTGTGGCGCTCGCTTCCGTCGCTGAGCGGCACGGCCACGGCGTACGCCGGGATGGCGCGCTTCCCCAGCGAGTCCGCGCGGGCCTCGGCCGCCTGCTGCGTGGGGAGGTCGCCCAGCTCCAGAGTGAGGGGCCGCACCAGGATCAGGTCGTCCTCCGTCCCCACGTCTTCGGGGCTCACCACGCCGGCGCGCATCAGCCGCGCGCGCAGCGCCTTCGCGTCCACCGAGTCCGCCAGCACGCCGGAGAACACCTTGTAGTACAGCTTGTCGCTCGTAAGCTCGGGCGTCACGTAGAAGCGCGACTCCGGGAACTTGCTGGACATGCTGGCGACAAGATCGCGCGCGGGCTGGTAGTCTGGGTACGCCTTCACGAACACCGCGTAGGGCAGCGCCATCCCCGCCGCCGACACGGGCCCGCGCGCCGCGGCCGGGGCGGCGGGCGCCGCGGACTCGGCCTTCGGCGTGCTGCCCAGGAGCTGCGGATACTGCTGGAGGAGGAGGTACACCGCCCCCGCCAGCACCGCCACGAGCAGGAGGAGCGTGAGGATCGCGGAGACGCGGCTCCCCTTCTTCGCGGCGGGCGCGCCGCCCTCCGCGCGCTCCCAGTCCGGCGCGGGTACGGGGAGGCTGGCCGCCGGGGCGCCCACGGTGTGCTCGGCCGAGCGGAACTCCTCGCCCACGGCCGGCTCCGTCTCGCGCGGAGGCGCCAGCCACGGGCGGATCCCCACCGGCGGCTCCGGCTCGGCGAAGCGCGGCGCGGCCTGCGCCGCCGCGGCAGCGACGGGCGCGGCGGCGGCGCGCGGCGGCTGGGTGGGCGGGGTGAGCCAGGCGTGGAGCGTCACGCCGCCGGGCGCATCCTTTTCCAGCGCCGCCTCGTGCTGCGGGTCTCCCAGCAGGATGGCGTCGTACGCGTACCGCGCCAGCGCCGGCAGCCCCACCGCGTCCGAGGGCACGAAGAGGAGGAGCGAGGCGCCCGCGTTGCGGAACCCGGCGATGATCTTCTCCCACCGCGCGTCGCGGAGGATGGCCGTGGTGTCCGGCGTGTAGGTGCCGGCGGAGATCAGATAGAAGCCGCGCCCCGGCACCGGCCGCGCGCTGCGGGCCAGCGAGGCGCCGTACAGGAAGATGTCCACCACCCCTTCCATGCTCGACATCCCGATCCGCTCCGCCAGCATGGGATCGTCCAGGCTGAGGTCGGCGAGCACGGTGCGCTGCCCCGCCCCGGTCCACCCGGTGGCGATGGCGATGGCCGCGTCGGCGGCCCAGTCGCGGTCGGCGGCGCGGTCGAAGAGCAGCAGCACGGGTCCGGTGCGCGCCGCGTCGGGCGAGGCGGCGGCCGGGAGCCGCTCGAAGCTGGGATCGAAGAACGTAGGCTCGGGCAGCCTGCGGCCGGCCGAGCCCGGAGTGGAGTGGATGTCGGTCATCGATGGGGGCGGAGGTCTGCCCGGCGAGGCGCGGAAGTGACGAACCCCAAGGACGTTGCGCGCCGGGACAGGCGCAATAGTACACGCGGCGCGGCGCGCGGGGCAAGGACGGGGAGCGGCGTGCCCTCACCCGGCGGCCTGAGAGCCGCCACCCTCTCCCATAAACAGCATGGGAGAGGGGACTACTTCGCGTGCGGCGGGGGAGGCCGGAGCGCGCCGCGCCGGTGCACTCTGCGCTCGGCCAGGGGCGTCCAGGTGCACTAAACCGTGGAAATCGCCCCCTCGCCCATTCATGGGAGAGGGGGTCGGGGGGTGAGGGCCTCCGTCGGCCCGCACCGTTCCCCGCGATTACCTCGCGGCGGCGCCCTCGCCGGACACCAGCACGTGCGTGGGGGCGTCGCCCCACAGGCGCTCGAGCTGGTAGAACTCGCGGGCGGCCGGGTGGAAGACGTGCACGACGAAGGAGAAGTAGTCGATCAGCGTCCAGCGGCCGCCGCGGCTTCCCTCCACGTTCAGGGGGCGGGTGCCCATGCTCCGCAGCTCCTCCACCACGTGGTCGGCGATGGAGGATACGTGCGTGTCCGAGGTGCCCGTGGCGATCAGGAAGTAGTCGGTGGCCGACGAGATCCCGCGCAGGTCCAGGAGCGTCACCTCCTGCGCCTTGCGGTCGAACAGCAGATCGGCGGCGCGCGCGACCTCCGGCGGAAGGTCCAGGCTCTCGGGGGTGACGGGGGTGGTGCTCATCGGTCTCCGGATCACGATCGTCAGGTGTCCCCACCGCGCACGGCGGAGGGAGCTTCAGGCGCGGGCGGCAAGTCAGGTGCCACCCGCCCCGGGTACAAAAACAGGATCGGCCCGCCGCGCGGCGGGCCGACTCTGGGAAAAACAGTCCTGGGTCCTAAGTCCTAAGTCCTGAGCAACCGCTGTTCAGCACTTAGGACTTAGGACTCAGCACTTTCTTAGGACTTCTTTTCTTCTTCCGCGATGACCCACACCTTCAGCTCGGGGCGCACGTCCGAGTGGAGGCGCACCGGGACCGACGTGACGCCCAGCGCCTTGATCGGCTCTTCGAGCTCGATCTGGCGGCGGTCGATCGTGATCCCCTGCTCGGCCAGCTTGTCGGCGATGTCGCCGGCGGTGATGGAGCCGAACAGCTTCCCTTCCTGCCCCGCGCGGGCATTGAAGGTGAGCGAAACGCCCTCGATGGAGGCGGCGCGCTGGCGCGCCTCGGTCAGGGTGGCCGCTTCACGCTTGGCCACCGATGCCCGCTCCGACTCGATCCGCTTCACGTTCCCCGCGGTCGCCTCGTAGGCGAAGCCCCTGGGGATGAGGTAGTTGCGCGCGTAGCCCGGCTTCACGTCCACGAGGTCCCCGGCATCGCCGAGGTTCTCCAGACGCTCTCTGAGGATGACCTGCATCGTAGTTTCTCCCTTGGCCGGTTACGACTCGAAGCCCGCGATGTACGGCAGCAGGGCCAGGTAGCGGGCGCGCTTGATGGCCGTCCCGATCTGGCGCTGGTGGCGCGCGCACATCCCGCTGATCCGCCGCGGAAGGATCTTGCCACGCTCGGTCACGAAGCGGCCGAGCGTCTTGTCGTCCTTGTAGTCCACGGAGCTAAGCCCGGTCTCACACACGGGGCACACCTTGCGAGCAGAGCGCATGTTACTCGTCCTCCCCATCGTCTTCGGACTCCTCGTCGCGCTTCGGAGCAGGCGGGACGGGGGTGGTCTGCAGGTCGCCTTCGTTGACGACCACGAGGTAGCGGAGCACCTCGTCGTCGAGCTTCAGCAGGCGCTCGAACTCGGGGAGCGCCTCGGCCGGGGCCGTGAAGTGGGCCACGGTGTAGTGGCCGGTGGTCTGGTCCGCGATCTCGTAGGCCAGGGGGCGCTTGCCCCAGTGGTCCACCGCGGTGATCTCGCCGCCACGCTCGCCCGTAAGCATCCCGTGGAAGCGCTCGATCTTCTCCGCCACGCGCTCATCCTCGAGCGCCGGGTGGAAGATGTAGACGACTTCGTAATCCGACAAAAGGCACCATCCTTTGGACATGAGGCCCCGTGCGGTGCGCGCGGAGCAGGCATGAAAAAGAGCTGCCCCCGGTTGGGGGGCAGCAAGGGAATATAACCAGTCACGTACGTTGTGCCAAGTGCGTTGGCTCACACAGAGACACGGAGGCACAGAGACGAATTCATCTCTGTGCCTCTGTGTCTCTGTGTGAGCCCCGTCTGTTCAGGCGCTGGTGCGGAACAGGAGGATGTCGCCGTCCTTGACGATGTACTCCTTGCCTTCGGACCTCATCAGCCCCTGCTCGCGGGCCGTCTTCACGGAGCCGGTCTTCACGAAGTCGTCCCAGGCCACGGTCTCGGCGCGGATGAAGGCGCGCTCGAAGTCCGAGTGGATGACGCCGGCGGCCTGCGGGGCGCGCGCGCCCACGGGGATCTCCCAGGCGCGCACTTCCTTTTCGCCCGCGGTGAAGTACACCTGCAGGCCGAGGAGGGCGTAGCCCGTGCGGATCAGGGTGTGAAGGCCGGGCTCGTTGAGGCCCAGCGAGGAGAGGAACTCGTCTCGCTCCTCGGCGGGGAGCTCGGCCAGCTCGCTCTCGATCTTGCTGGAGATGGGGATGATCTCGGCGCGCTCGCCGCTCGCCTCCACCGCCGTGCGCAGGGCGCGGACGTGCTCGTTGTCGCCCTCGGGAAGGTCGTCCTCGGCCACGTTCGCCAGGTAGAGAACCGGCTTGCTGGTGAGGAGGTTGTACGAGCGCAGGATCTTCTCCTCCTCGTCGTTCGCCTCCACCACGCGCGCCGGCTGCCCGGCGCCCAGCGCCTCCAGCAGCCGCTCCAGCAGCCCGACTTCGGCCAGGGCGTCGCGGTCCTGGCCGCGCGCGGCCTTGCGGGCCCGGTCCAGGCGCTTCTCCACCACCGCGAGGTCGGAGAGGGCGAGCTCCAGGTTGATGACGTCGCGGTCGCGCGCGGGGTCCACGCTCCCCATCACGTGCACCACGTCCGGGTCGTCGAAGCAGCGGACGACGTGCACCACCGCGTCCGTCTCGCGGATGTTGCTGAGGAACTGGTTGCCCAGCCCCTCGCCCTGCGACGCACCCTCCACCAGCCCGGCGATGTCCACGAACTGCACCACGGCGCGCAGCACGCGCTGCGGCTTCACCTTCTCGGCCAGCAGGTCCACGCGCGGGTCCGGCACCTCCACGTTCCCCACGTTGGGCTCAACGGTGCAGAACGGGTAGTTGGCGGCGTCGGCGCCGGCGGCGGTGAGGGCGTTGAACAGCGTCGACTTCCCGACGTTGGGCAGCCCCACGATCCCAAGCTTCAGCATATCGGTAATCCAGGCTGGATCGGCAAACGTAAGCGGCCGGGACACCCCACGGGGGCCCGGCCGAGCCAATCAATCTAACCCGCGCACGGCGAGCGTCAACTGCGCTCCGCGAAGCGGCGGAGCTCTTCCAGCGTCCCGCGGAACCAGTTGCGGTCCACCCGCGGCCGGATGCCGTCCACGCGGCCCCGCTCCGAGTGCTGCCAGAAGGTCCAGCGCCGCCACCCGCGCGGCACCGCGGGCCCGGTGCTCCGGTAGTCCGCGATCCACAGCGGATAGTCGCCGAACTGCGCCGCCAGGTGGGGCGCGAAGCGGCGGCTCACGTAAATGATCGGCCGCTTCCCCGTCTCCGCCTCCACGATGCGCAGCCAGTTGCGCACCCCGCGCCGCAGCGTGGCGCTGGACACACCGTCCGTCGCCTCCACGTCGAGGACGGCCGGAAGGTCGTTCTTGCCCATGCTCACCCGGCGCAGGAAGTGGCGGGCCTGCACCGCCGAGTGCGTCTGCGGGCGGTAGTAGTGGTAGGCGCCGCGCATCACCCCCGCCTCCCGCGCGCGCCTCCAGTTGCGCGCGAACGCAGGGTCGGTCCAGTCGCCACCCTCGGTCGCCTTGATGAACGCGAAGCGGATCCCGTCGCGGCGCACCGCCGTCCAGTTGATGGTGCCCTGGTGGTGCGACACGTCGATCCCCGGCGTGCGGCGCGGGGCGTCGTCGGCGCGCGCGGATGTGGCGCTTCCGAGCGCGGCGGCGGAGAGCGTCGCGAGCACGAGGCCGCGGAGCGTGCGAATCGGCATCGGAGGTCGAGCGTGCGGGAAGGTGCGAAAGGTCAGGCGAAACCGGCGGTTGCCGTGGCGGAGTGGTATTTACGCCCAGAAGCGGTTGAAATCGCCGCTGGAACCACGCGAAGTGCGACTGCGGGCACTGTGTTCTGCGAGCCGTGCCGGCTGAAACAGACCGCGCAGGCGGTCTTCGTGCAGGTCCAGCGGCGATTTCAATCGCTCCTGGATCGCGGCGGGGCCGAAACATGGGACGGTGCCCCGCCGCCAGGGTCAGCGCGCGGCGAGCTGCCGTTGCGGGGCGGCGAGCGCGGCGAGCTGCGCCGCGCTGCCGTTGAAGCGGTTCTGGTCCACGTCGCCGGCGATGCCGGGAACGCGGCCCGTGCTGGTGTACTGCCAGAACGTCCAGTCGTTCCATCCGATGGGGACCGACGGCTGGTCGCGGCCGTAGTTGGCGATCCAGAGCGGGTAGGGGCCGGGCGAGCCCGCCGCGTACCGGTTCCAGAAGTCCGGGTAGGTGTAGACGATGGGGCGCTTCCCCGTGGCGCGCTCCACCGTCTCCAGCCAGGTGCGCACCGCCAGGAGCAGCGCGTCGCCCGCCACGCCTTCCGAGGTCTCCACGTCCAGCACGGCCGGGAGGTCGTTGGGGCCGATGCGGGCCGCGCGCAGGAAGTTCTCCGCCTGCTTCACCGCGTCCACCGAGGGACGGAAGTAGTGGTACGCGCCGCGCCTCACCCCGGCGTCCGCCGCAGCGGCCCAATTCCGCGCGAACTGGGGGTCGGTGTACGTGGCGCCCTCGGTCGCCTTGATGAAGGCGAAATCGACACCGCTCCCCCGCACGGCCACCCAGTCGATGCTTCCCTGCCAGTGCGACACGTCGATGCCGTCCAGCGCGTCGTCGGGCGCCGCGGGGCCGGTGGGGAGGTCCGTGCAGGCCGCTGCGAAGAGCGCCAGCGCGACGGTCGCGGCGCGATATGACTTCTTGAGCAAATCCATGTGCCGGTTCGGGTTACGTTCGCTCCCCCCATCTACACGAAACGTACCCGCCAGGGTCCCCCACGCGAACACGGAGGCACGGAGATCTCGTCTCTGTGCCTCCGTGCCTCTGTGTGAGCCCCGCCGTTTCAGCCCCGCGGAAGCTCCACCGGCGCCGGCGTGCGAGGGGATAAATCCCCCCGCTGGGACTACGGGAAGCCCGCTGAAGCGGGCTCGCATGGGTCCGGCTACCTAGCCCGCTTCAGCGGGCTTCCCGTGGCTTCAGCCGGGGGATTCATCCGCCGGCGGGAAGCCCTACCGGCGCCGTCATCGACTCCTCCTGAACCGGCTGCGGCAGGGGGGTGACCTCCTGGCCGCGCAGGGAGAGGAACCAGGGCGCGAGCACCAGCGCGATCACCGCCATCAGCTTCACCAGGATGTTGAGCGCGGGGCCGGCGGCGTCCTTCATCGGGTCGCCCACCGTGTCGCCCAGCACCGAGGCGGTGTGGATGTCCGAGCCGGGGGTGGTCTCGGGCTGCGCCTCGATCCACTTGCGCGCGCTGTCCCACGCGGCGCCCGCGTTGGTCATGAAGAGGGCGAGCAGGATCCCCGCCACCGTGGCGCCCACCAGCACCCCGCCGAGCGCCTCCGTACCCAGCGCGGCACCGACCGCCACCGGCACCAGGATGGCGAGCGCGAAAGGCGCGATCGTCTCGCGCAGTGAGGCGTGCGTGGCGATGTCCACCAGGCGCGCGGAGTCCGGCTGCACCGTACCATCCTTCAGCCCCGGAGTCTCGGCGAGCTGGCGCCGCGCCTCGGCGGAGAGGGTGGCGGCCGTGCGCCCCACGCCGGCCAGCGTGAGCGCCGCCACGAAGAACGGCACCCCGCCGCCCAGCAGCAGCCCCAGCAGCACGAAGGGGTGGATCAGGTCGATCGACTCGAGCCGCACCGCCGACGCGTACGCCGCGAACAGGGCCAGCGAAGTGAGCGCCGCCGAGCCGATGGCGATCCCCTTCCCCCCGCCGCGGCGGCGCCGCCGGCGGCCTTGAGCACCTGCGTGATGCGGCGCGTCTCGCTGCCCAGGTGGCTCATGCGCGCGATGCCGCCCGCCGTATCCGCGATGGCGGCGAAGGTGTTGAGCGTGATGGACACGCCCACGGTCGCCAGCATCCCCACCGCCGCCACACCGATCCCGTAGAGACCGGCCGCCTCGTTCGCCACCCAGGTGGCCGCCGCGATCAGGAGCAGGGGGAGCGCGGTGGACTCCATCCCCACCGCCAGCCCCATCAGGATGGCCGTGGCAGGCCCGCCGCGCGCCGCCTCGGCGATGCGCCGCATGGGGCGCGCGGTGGTGTAGAAGTCCGTCGCCGCGCCGATGCCCATGGCCGCCAGCACGCCGGCCGCGATCGCCCAGAAGGGACCGAAGCGGTGGTAGGTGCGGCCGGTGGCGTCTTCCAGGTCCAGCCCCAGCAGGCTCACCGCGATGAAGGCCAGGATCAGAAAGAGCGCGGCCGCCCCCAGGGTGGCCGCGCGCATGGCGAGGGCGGGATTGGTGTTCTTGATGGCGCGCACGGCGCCCAGCGCGATCAGCGAGGCCAGGAAGCCCGCCGACGCCAGCAGGAGCGGGAGCGCGACCGCCTCCACGCGGTTGTTGGCGTAGGCCGCGCTGTACGCGCCCAGCGCCACCGTGGCCACGATGGCGCCCACGTACGACTCCAGCAGGTCCACGCCCATCCCCGCCGTGTCGCCCACGCAGTCGCCCACGTTGTCGGCGATGGTGGCCGGGTTGCGAGGGTCGTCTTCGGGGAAGCCGGCCTCCGTCTTCCCCACCAGGTCGGCGCCCACGTCGGCCGCCTTGGTGAAGATGCCGCCGCCCATGCGGGCGAAGAGCGCCACGGACGAAGCGCCCAGCGCGTACCCCGCCAGGATCTCGCCGAAGCGCGCGAACTGCTCGGGAAGGTACGCGTTCTGTACGTAGATGAGCGCGAAGTACAGGGCGCCCAGCCCGATCAGCCCCAGCGCGGACACGGCAAGCCCCGCCACCGCCGCCCCGCCGAACGCCACGTGCAGCGCCGGGGTCTCGCCCGCCACGCGCGCCGCCTCGGCCACGCGCACATTGGAGCGGGTGGCGGCGAACATGGCCACCCACCCCACCGCCAGCCCCGTGGCCCCGCCCAGCGCGAACGCCCCCGCGGTGGCAAGCGACGCGGTGGGCCACAGCAGGAGCGCGGCGACGGCGATGAAGCCGGCGAGGAAGATGGACTGCCTGCGGAGGAACACGTTGGAGCCGCGCTGGATCTGCACGGCCCAGTCGTTCATCGCCTCGTTGCCGGCGGGCTGCCGGCGGACGTACGAGAGCGCGCCCATCGCCAGCAGCAGCCCCACTACCCCCAGGGGCCAGCCGGTCCATGCGGTGAAGTCCGTCAGCGACACGAGGTCTCGTGGGGATGGGGTGGGTGCGCGGGGCCAAAGGCGCCCGAGGGCAAGAGTGCTGGGTCCTAAGTCCTAAGTCCTAAAGTGCGTTTTACTGCTGTTAGCGCACTAACGCACTCACGCACTAACGCACTAACGCACTGCCGTTCAGCACTTAGCACTCAGGACCCACGACTTTTTATCCGTTGTACCGATTCATGGCGGCCTCCACGCCCTCGTCCATCCACAGGCGCACGGCGTCGATCAGCTCGGGAAAGCGGTCGAGGATGGCCTGGCGCGCGACCTTGGGCGGGGGGGAGAGCACCCAGTCCGCCAGGTCCATCGCGGGGGGCTTGGCGCCCACCCCGATGCGCAGCCGGGGATAGTCCCTGGTGGCCAGCGCCTGCTCCACCGACTTGAGGCCGTTGTGGCCGCCGGGGGAGCCGGTGGCGCGGAAGCGGATCACGCCGGGCTCCAGCGCCACGTCGTCCACCACCACCAGCAGGTCGCGGGTGACGTCGATGGCGTTCATCCGCGCGATGGGGCCCAGGGAGGCGCCGCTGCGGTTCATGTACGTCTGGGGCTTGATGAGGCGCACGGCGTGCGGCTCCATCCTCCCCTGCGCCACGGCCGCGTTCTTGTCCAGCCGGAAGCGGCCGAGCGCCCACGACTCGGCCAGGGCGTCCACGAGCCACCACCCCACGTTGTGCCGGGTGAGGGCGTACTCCTTCCCCGGGTTCCCCAGCCCCACGATCACCTTGAGCCCCGCCACGCGCCCTCCCGGAAAAGTGCCCAGTGCACAGTGCCGAGCGCCCGGTAACAGAAGTCCTGAACCGCGGTTACTAGGCACTCGGCACTGGGCACTCGGCACTTCAGTTTCTTCAGGTCTCCTGCGGACCGCGCGCCGAGATCACCTCGGGCTCGCCCGAAGCCGTGTCGGCATCGCCCGCCGACGCCACCGTCGGCGCGATCACGGACGCGACCGGCAGGTCGCCGTCGGCCAGGATGCGGACGTCCGGGATGGACAGGTCGTGCACGCGCACCGACTCGCCGACCGCCAGGTGGGCCACGTCCAGCTCGAACGCCTCGGGGATGTTGCCCGGGAGGCACTCCACTTCCAGGTCGTAGATCACCTGGTCCAGCACGCCGCCGCTGTCGCGCACGCCCGCCGGGTTGCCCGTGAGGCGCACCGGGATCTTCATGCGCATCACCTCGCCCGCGTGGAGCTGGATGAAGTCCACGTGGAGCACTTCCGGGCGGTACGGGTGCATCTGCACTTCGCGGATCAGCACGTCCTTGGCCGCGCCGCCGTCCGTCACCAGCCCGATCACGGTGTTCTCGACCGAGATGGCGTGAAGGAGCAGCTCAAGCTCGTGGCGGTCGAGCGCCAGCGGCACGTTCTTGTCGCCGTGGCCGTACACCACCGCCGGCACCTTCCCCGTAGCGCGCAGCTTGCGGGCCCCGCCCTTCCCGGACCCGGTGCGGGCCGTCGCATTCAAAGTAGCAGCCATCGTGGTATCCTCATGAGTGTTCGTTCGCGCGCGGACGTCGCCGTCAGCGCTTCGCGCGCGTCACGGCGTTTCGAACAGCGAGCTGACGGATTCGTTAAGGTGCGTGTACCGCACCGCGCGGGCCAGCAGGTCCGCGACGGAAAGAACGGTGAGCGTGGGGAAGCGCTTGTCCTGGGGGATCGGGATGGTGTTGGTCACCACGATCTCCTTGAAGGGCGCGTTCGTCAGCCGCTCCACCGCGGGGCCGCTGAGCAGGGCGTGGGTGGCGCACGCGTACACGTCGCGCGCCCCGCGCTCCTTCAGCGCCCGCGCGGCCTCGGCCATCGTCCCCGCGGTGTCGATCATGTCGTCGGTGAGGAGGCAGTCCTTCCCCTCCACGTCGCCGATCACGTTCATCACCTCGGCCACGTTGGCGGAGGGGCGGCGCTTGTCGATGATCCCCATGGTGGCGCCCAGCCGCTTGGCGAAGCCGCGCGCCATCTTGGCCGACCCCACGTCCGGCGACACCGTCACCAGGTTGGTGAGGTTCTTGTCGCGGAAGTACTTGGTGAACACCGGGGCCGCGTACAGGTGGTCCACCGGGATGTCGAAGAAGCCCTGGAGCTGGTGCTGGTGGAAGTCCACGCTCAGCACCCGGTCCGCGCCGGCGGTGGTGATCAGGTTGGCCACCAGCTTGGCGCCGATGGCCACGCGCGGCTGGTCCTTGCGGTCCTGCCGGGCGTAGCCGAAGTACGGGATCACGGCCGTGATGCGCGCCGCCGAAGCGCGCTGCGCCGCGTCGATCAGGAGCAGGAGCTCCATGATGTTGTCGGCGGGCGGCACGGTGCTCTGCACGATGTACAGGTCACGCCCGCGCACGTTCTCGTCGATGCGTACGAAGATCTCCCCGTCCGCGAAGCGCTGGGTGGTCACCACCCCCAGCTCTACGTCCAGGCTCTTCGCCACCGCGGCGGCCAGCGGCACGTCCGCCGAGCCGGAGAGCACCATCATGGAGTTGCTGGAAAGCGCCTCGGTCATCTTCCTGTTTTCTGGGGTGGGCTGAGCGCGACAGAATAGGCGCCGCCCCGATCCAACGTCAAGGCGTCTCCCACCAAGCCACAGAGGCACAGAGATGAAGTCATCTCTGTGCCTCTGTGTCTCTGCGTGAGACCTCTGTCGTTCAGTCCGCGGCGACGTCCATCGTCTCGGGAAGCTCGGCCTGGATGGTCTCGAGCGCCTCGAACGGGATCACCGACACCTTCTTGCGCGACTTGTCCTTGCGGCCGAACTGCACCACCCCGTCCACCGTGGCGAACAGCGTGTCGTCGCTGGCGCGCATCACGTTGGCGCCCGGATGGAACTTGGTGCCGCGCTGGCGGATCAGGATGTTGCCGGCGAGCACGCGCTCGCCGCCGAACTTCTTGACGCCCAGTCGCTGGGCGTTCGAGTCGCGGCCGTTGCGGGTAGAGCCGCCGCCCTTTTTATGTGCCATGGGTGCGCTCCCTTAGCCCAGGTTGACGTCGTTGATGCGCACTTCGGTGAACTTCTGCCGGTGGCCCTGCTTCCGGCGGTAGTTCTTGCGGCGCTTGAACTTGAAGATGATGATCTTTTCGCCCTTGCCGTGGCGCACGACCTCGGCGGTCACGGCTGCACCGGCAACCGTGGGGATCCCCACCTTCACGGTGTCGCCGTCGCCGCCCAGGAGGACGTCGTCGAACGTGAGGCTCTGCCCCGGCTCGATGTCGACGGACGGAATGCGAAGCGTCTTGCCCGGCTCGGCACGGAACTGCTTGCCGCCGGTGCGGATGATGGCGTACATGGTTACAGGGAACCCCGGTTACACGGACTTGTCCAAAGGACAGAAGACAAGCAATATCGCCCCGGGCGACGGATCTGTCAACCGGGGAACGGGGAATGGGGAACGGGGAACGGTAACCACCTGGGTTTTACCGTTCCCCGTTCCCCATTCCCCGTTCCCCTCCGTCCCGCTACTCCGAAACGTACCGCGACGTGAGATCCACCTGCGACTGCGGGACGAGCAGGCGCACCTCGTCGGGGCGCATCAGCGGGTCGTCGCGCAGGCCCACCTGGAGGCGGAACTGCTTCTCCAGGCCCTTGAGGAAGCCGGGCTCCTCCTCGATCACGTAGAGGGCGACCTCCGGGTGCACGCGGAACTGGAGGGACTTCTCCTTGCCCTCGGAGGCCACGCGGCGCACGGAGCGCTCGATGCGGCGCACCAGCGTCTCGGGAGTGAAGACGCGGCCGCTGCCGCCGCAGGTGGGGCAGGCTTCCGTCTGCGTCTGGTACAGCGAGGGGCGCACGCGCTGGCGCGTCATCTCGATCAAGCCCAGCTCAGACACCTGGAACGCCTTGGTGCGGGCCCGGTCGCGCGCCAGGTGGGTGCGCAGCTCCTGCAGCACCTTTTCGCGGTTCTGCTTCGACTCCATGTCGATGAAGTCGCACACGATGATCCCGCCCATGTCGCGCAGCCGGAGCTGCCGGGCGATCTCGCGGGCCGCGTCCACGTTGGTCTTCAGGATCGTCTTCTCGGGATCCTTTTTCCCCGTGTAGCGCCCCGTGTTCACGTCGATGGAGACGAGCGCCTCGGTGGGCTCCACGATGATGTAGCCGCCCGAGGGGAGGTTCACGCGGCGCTGGAAGGCGTCGCGGATCTCGCTTTCCAGCTCGCGCGCGTCGAAGAGGGGCACCGGGTCCGTGTACAGGTGCACCCGCTCCACCAGCGTGGGGTCCACCTGCTCCAGGTACGCGCGCACCTCGTCGTACACGCTCTGCTGGTCCACCACCAGCGAGTCCACCTTCTGAGAGAAGAGGTCGCGGATGATGCCGGAGGTGAGCTTGGCCTCGCGGTGCACGGGGGCCGGCGCGCGGGACTTGGCGGCCTTCTTCTGGATGCTCTTCCAGGTGGACATCAGCGTGCGCAGCTCGCGCTCGAACGTCTCGCGCGTGAGCTCCTCGCCCACGGTGCGCACGATCAGGCCGCCCGCCTTCTCGGGAAGGATCTCGCGGGCCATGGCGCGGAGGCGGGCACGCTCCTCCTTGTCCTCGATCTTGCGCGACACGCCCACGTGGTCCGACCCCGGCATGTACACCAGGAAGCGGCCGGGAAGGGAGATGTTGGCGGTCACGCGGGGGCCCTTGGTGCTGATGGGCTCCTTGGAGACCTGCACCACCAGGTCCTGCCCCTTCTTCACCACCTCCTGGATGGGCGGATAGCGGCGGCCGCGGCGGCCGCCGCCCGAGGCGTCGTCCTCCTCCACGGGGGCCGGGGCGGGGGCGTCGTCATCCTCCTCGCCGTCCTCCTCCAGCGCCACGTCGCTCACGTGGAGGAAGGCGGCCTTCTCCGTGCCGATGTTGACGAAGGCGGCCTGGATCCCGGGAAGGACCGCTTCCACCTTCCCCTTGTAGATGTCGCCCACCATCCGCGCCGCGTCCGGGCGCTCCACCATCAGCTCCACCAGCACGTCGTCTTCCAGGATGGCGACGCGTGTTTCCTTGGCGGTGGTGTTCATCAGGATCTCGCGCTTCACATCCCCTCCCACGTGGCGGGGCGGGCGCGGCTCCCGGGCTCAAATGGACGAGCGCGGGAAGCGCAGAGGCGCTCCCCGACCGGGGTGCTTCCGACCATGTAGACCTCTGGAGCCGTCCCCCCAGCGCGGGCGGGGACGGCCATTTCCGTTAGGCGCTGAGCTCGCGGAGGATGTGGCGCGCGATCACCATGCGCTGGATCTCGCTGGTGCCCTCCCCGATCTCGCAGATCTTGGCGTCGCGCATCATGCGCTCCACCGGGTATTCCTTCGTGTAGCCGTACCCGCCGTGCACCTGCACCGCCTTCGTGGTCACGCGCATGGCGACCTCGGAGGCGAACAGCTTGGCCATGGAAGCCTCCTTGGAGAAGGGCTTCCCCTGCTCCTTGAGCCAGGCCGCGTTGTACACCAGGTGCTTGGCGGCTTCGATCTCGGTCGCCATGTCGGCCAGCATGAACTGCAGGCCCTGGAACTCCGCGATCGACTTGCCGAACTGCTTCCGCTCGCTGGCGTACTTCACCGCCTGCTCGTACGCGCCCTCGGCGATCCCGAGCGACAGCGCGCCGATGCCGATGCGGCCGGCGTCCAGCGTCTTCATGAAGTTGATGAAGCCCATCCCGGGCTCCCCCAGCACGTTCGCGTCGGGCACGAACGCGTCCTCGAACACCAGCTCGCGCGTGTCCGAGGCCCTCCACCCCATCTTGTCTTCCTTCTTCCCCGCCCTCACCCCTTCGATGAACTCCAGCTCGTCCGAGTGGCCGATCCCCAGCTCCCGGGCGCGCTCCAGGTCCGTGGTGGGCTTGGTGACGATGAAGGAGGTGATACCCTTGGACCCCTTCTCACGGTCCGTGACGGCGGTGGCCACGAAGACCTCGCCGACGCCGGCGTGCGTGATGAAGATCTTGCTGCCGTTCAGCCGCCACCCGCCGTCCACCTTCACGGCCGTGGTCTGCGTGCCGCCGGCGTCCGACCCGGCGCCCGGCTCGGTGAGCCCGAAGCCGCCCAGCACCTGCCCGCTGGCCAGGTACGGCACGAAGCGCCGCTTCTGCTCCTCGGTGCCAAAGGTCATGATGGGCGACGTGCCCAGCGTGGTGTGCGCGGACACGGTGATGGCGTGCGACGCGTCCACCTTGGCCAGCTCGTGGATGGTGATCATGTAGGCGATCCCGTCCATCCCCGCCCCGCCCAGCTCCTCGTCCCACGGTACGCCCAGGAGGCCCAGCTCCGCCATCTTCTTGACGTTCTCCCAGGGGAACTCCGACTTCTGGTCCATCTCCCCCGCCACCGGGGCGATCTCGTTCCTGGCGAACTCGCGAACCATGTCGCGGATCATCAGGTGGTTCTCGTCGAAGTACCGTTCCATCAGGCTCTTATATGTCGAATTGGCGATTTCGCGATCTTGAAAACCGGTGGAATGTACGAGGCGCGGAAGAAAACCGAAAGGCGGGGGCTCACACAGGGGCACGGAGGCAAGGGGGAGAATCGCCCCGCCGGTCACCCGCCGGGGCTCACCCGAACGGGGATGGCGCTGAGCTTCCCCGCCCCGCGGTCGCCGTCGCCCAACTGGCCGGAGCTGTTGCGGCCCCAGCAGTAGAGCTCCCCCGCGCCGGTGACGCCGCAGGTGTGGGCGGCACCGGCCGAAAGCTGGGTGAAGCGGTGGCCGCCGCTCACCGGCATCGGGTTCGGGCGCGTCTCGGTGGTTCCGTCCCCGAGCTGGCCGAACGTGTTGTTGCCCCAGCAGAAAGCCTCGCCGGCCGCGGACAGGGCGCAACTGTGCCCCATGAGCCCGTCCGTGTCGTCGCCGCCGGCGGTCAGCGCGACCGGAGTGGCGCCGCCTGGAAGGACGATGGGCGTGGCGGGCGCCCCGTCGCGCCGCGCGGGGCCGGCCCGTCCGTCCGAGTTCCACCCCCAGCAGTAGATCTCCCGCCCCGCGGTGAGGCCGCATTCGTGGTCCGTCCCCCTGCCGCCATCTCCCAGCACCAGCGTGTCGAAGCGTGCCGTGATCTCCGCGACGGCGCGCGGCGCGGCGCCCATGTCGTTCGTGTGCCTCAGCCCCCAGCAGAAAGGCTGTCCCTCGCCCGAGAGCGCGCAGGACACCCGGTCGCCCGCGGCGATCGAGTGGAACCGCTCCCCGCCCGCTACCCGCGTGGGCGCCGAGCTGCCGGCGTACCCCGTGCCGTCGATCAGCCCGATCCCGAGCTGCCCGGAGAAATTGTCGCCCCAGCAGTACGCGCCGCCCGCGGCCGCGATCCCGCAGAGGTGACTCCCGCCCACGGCCAGGGTGGGGTACGCGGGGCCCGCGGGCGTGCCGAACGCGGCCCAGCCCATGGTCCCCCAGCACTGCGTGGCTCCCGTGCGGCCGAGCCCGCACGTCGAAAGCCGGCCGGAGACTACCCGCGTCCACTCGCCGCTCACCTCCACGGGCGCGGGACGGAACGCGTTGCGATCCGAGCGGCCGAGCTGCCCCTGCGTGTTCCGGCCCCAGCAGTAAGCCTCGCCGTTGCCGGCCGTCGCGCAGGTGTGCGAGCCGCCGGCGGCCACCTGGGTCCAGCGGACGTCTCCGCCCCCGGAGCCGAGCGGCCCGCCGTCGCAGCCGGCGAGCGTCACACAGGTAGCGATCAGTGCAAGTGTCGAAGCGCGCAAATCTGATGATTCCCTGGAAGTGGATCTCCGGCCGCCCGACCACCGGGGCGAGCCGCGTCCCTGGCCGCCGCGTGGAAGTCAGGGATCTGCTGCACCGCGCCGGTTTCCCGCGCGGCGAGGCGGGGCGCTACTCGCCCGCTGCCTGCTGGGCGATGCGGTAGGCGTCGTTGCGCGAGATGCCCAGCCGGCGGCGGAGCTCCTTCGCGATGGCGCTGGGGGACTGGCCCTGGGCGAGGAGGGCGTCGGCCATGGAGCGGGCGGCGAGCTCGTCCACGGCGTCTTCGGCCGGGGCGTCGGCCGTGCGGCCGGCGACGACCACGACGATCTCGCCCAGCACCTCGCCGGCGCCGAAGTGGGCGGCGCCCTCCGCGGCGGTGCCGCGAAAGAACTCCTCGTGCATCTTGGTGAGCTCGCGCGCCACGGCCACCCTGCGGTCGGCCCCCGCCGCCTCCGCGATGTCCGCCAGCAGCTTCGCCACGCGGTTGGGCGACTCGTACAGCACGGTGGCGCGGCGCGAGGAGGCGACCTCCTCCAGCAGCTCGGCGCGCTCCGAGCCCTTGCGCGGCGGGAAGCCGGCGAAGGTGAAGGTGTCCGCCTCGATCCCCGAGCCCACCAGGGCGGCGAGGAGCGCGGACGCGCCGGGTACGGGCACGACCTCGAAGCCGGCCGCCACCACCTCGCGCACGATGCGGGCGCCGGGGTCGGAAAGGAGCGGGGTGCCGGCGTCGGAAACGAGCGCCACCTGCTTCCCCTCGCCCAGCATGGCGACCACGGTGGCGGCGCGCCCCGCCTCGTTGTGCTCGTGCGCGGACACCAGGCGCGTCTGGATCCCCAGGTGGCGCAGGAGGATGGAGGTGCGGCGCGTGTCCTCGGCCAGCACCACGTCCGAGCTGCCCAGGATCTCGGCCGCCCGCCTCGTGATGTCGCCCAGGTTGCCGATGGGGGTGGAGACCACGTAGAGCGCCGCCGCCACTAGAGCGCCACCGTCCACGGGAGGCGCGCAAAGAAGCCGTGCTCCTGAAGCACGAAGCGGCTGTCACGCGCCACCCGCTGCACCACCGAGGCCGGGTCCACCCCGTCGAACCGCGCGCCCGCCACCAGGGCCGCCGTAAGCCAGGCCGCGACCGCGTCGGTGAGCCCGTCAGGCGAGGCCACGGGGTCGCCGGCCACGCGCCCCTCGTCCGTCAGGCGGAACGCCGCCGCGGCGGGGAAGCGCTCGCCCACGCTGGCCTGCGCGTCGCGCAGCACCGTGACCGCGGACTCCCGCCCCACCGCCGAAGAGAGCTCCAGGAGCACCCCTCCGGCCAGGCGGCGGTACAGGTCCACCAGCCCCGGCCCCGCCTGCACGGGGAGCGCCTCCAGCGCCGGGTAGGGCGACACGCGCAGAGTCTCGGCCTCGAAGACGGAGCGCACGAAGTCCGGGATGGGCACGGCTTCGTTGCGCTCGGTGAAGTAGCCGCTGCGGAAGGCGCCCTCCTCGAAGACCATGTAGTGGTGCCGCCCCGCCGCGCACAGCTCCAGCACCCCGGTGAACTGCCTCTCCCGGAGCTGCGGAAAGAGGAGGTCGGGGCGGTGCGCGCTCACCGCGGAGGCCCACGCCACCGGCTGCTGCACCAGGGTGGCGAGCATCGCCTGGAGCTGCGCCTCGGGGGCGCCGAAGTAGCCGATCTGCCCCGCCTCGCCCCGCTCGCACTCCGTGGCCGCGATGCGCAGCACCTCCGAGAGCGCCGCGGCCCCCCGCCCCTCCTCCGCCTGCAGCCGGGCCGAGTGGAACGGCTCGCCGTTGCGCAGGAAGATGAGGTAGCAGCGCTCCCCGAGCTGGATGCACACGAACCCCGACACGCGCGCCGCGCGGTCGCGCTTGCCGTCGCCCAGGATGCCGGGGAGGTTGACGTAGCTGAGCTTGGTGCGGGGGAGGAACGCCGCTTCGTGGGGGAAGTGGTGGATCATGCGGGTGGGCGGGGGAAGTTGGGTGACGCCCAATCGTACACTTTCCGTGGACGAACTGCAATCTCACACAGAGACACAGAGGCACGGAGAAGAACTTCATCTCCGTGCCTCTGTGTCTCTGTGTGAGCCCCGCTTGCTTTACGCTGCGAGGTGCTGCTTGATCTTGGCTTCGAGGGCGGGGCGCGGCACGGCGCCGATCACCTGGTCCACCACCTTGCCGTCCTTGAAGAACAGGATGGTGGGGATGGAGCGCACGTTGAACTGCGCGGCGCTGCGCTGGTTGTTGTCCACGTCCAGCTTGCCCACGGTGAGCTGGCCCGCGTAGTCCTCGGCCAGCTTCTCCACGATGGGAGCCACCATGCGGCACGGCCCGCACCACACGGCCCAGAAGTCCACCATCGAGAGCCCGGGCTGCCCGGTGACCTCGTTGAAGGTCGCGTCCGTGATCTCCACCACGTTGTTGCTATCCGCCATCTGATCCTTCCTCTTTCGAAGTCCGGTAGCCGCCCCCGCGGGGCGGGGCTAACTTGGCGGCCACCTGATGCATTTACTACACCCGAAAACGCCGAGAGGGCCGATGACCGAGCGGGCGCTGGACCACGTTGGGATCGCGGTGCATTCCCTGGACGATTCGCTTCCCCTCTTCGAATCTATCACCGGAGGCAAGGGCTACGGCCGCGAGGTCGTGGACAGCCAGGGCGTGGAGGTGGTTTTCGTGGGTACCGGCGCCGGCCGCCTGGAGCTCCTGGCCCCCGTGCGCGACGACTCGGCCGTGGCGCACTACCTGGCGAAGCGCGGCCCCGGAATGCACCATCTGTGCTACCGCGTGGACGACATCGCCGCCGAGCTGGACCGCCACCGCGCCGCGGGCGCCCAGCTCATCGACGAGACCCCGCGCCCGGGCGCCCACGGCCACCTCGTCGCCTTCATCCACCCGAAATCCGCCGGCGGCGTGCTGCTGGAGCTGCTGCAGGCCGCGCACGGATAGCGTCAGAGCGAGGTGCGGGTGATCCGCTCCAGGTCCACCTGCTCCACCAGCCAGGTGGTGCCGAAGCGGACCACCGTGAACGGCACCTCCTTGCGCTGCCCGCCGCTGGTGAGGTTCACCGTCATGCGGATGGCCTCGCCGATGCGGCCGGGGATCTGCTCCTCGCGGACGACGGTGAAGCGGTCGTGCTTCAGGATCTCCGCGATGGCGTACATCCGCTGCTCCACCTGGCGCGCGGGGTCCAGGCGGTAGATGGTGCCTTCCTTCGTGCCGAAGACGAGGCCCATCTCGCGGTAGTTCTTGGCGTCGGCCAGGCGGAGGAAGCGCTCCACCGCCGCGGCTGGGGCCGGCGCGCCGGTGGGGCCCGCGGGCGCGGTCCCGCGGCCGCCGCCGCACGCGGCCAGGAGTACCAGGATGGCGAGCGAGATGATGCGCCTGAGCTGCACGGAGCCTCCGCGGATGTGTGGGATGGATTCTCCAAGAGTAGACGGCGCGCCGCTGAAAAGCAAATCTCACACAGAGACACAGAGGCACGGAGAAGAACCAATCTCTGTGCCTCTGTGTCTCTGTGTGAGATTACACCGCGGCCTCGACGCCGTGACGGAACACGAGCTGGTGCGAGCCCGGCTCGTGGTCCACCACCACCGTGTCGCCGTCGTTGAACTCGCCCTCCAGCACGTGCATGGCGAGCGGGTTCTGCACCAGGCGCTGGATGGCGCGCTTCAGGGGGCGCGCGCCGTACGCCGGGTCGTGGCCCTCCTCGGCGATCAGCCGCTTGGCCGCGTCGCTCACCTGCAGGGTGAGCTTGCGCTCGGCCAGCATCCGCTCCAGCCGGCGTAGCTGCAGGTCCACGATGGTGGTGAGCTCCGGGGTGCCCAGCGGCTTGAAGACGATGATGTCGTCCACCCGGTTGAGGAACTCCGGGCGGAAGTGGCGCCGCAGCTCGCCCAGCACCGCCGCCTCTACCTCCAGCGCCCCCGCCGGGTCCCCCATCAGCCGCGACCGCTCAAGGATCAGCGGGCTGCCGATGTTGGAGGTCATGATGATGACCGTGTTGCGGAAGTTCACCGTCCGCCCCTGCGAGTCGGTCACCCGCCCGTCGTCCAGGATCTGCAGGAGCACGTTGAAGACGTCCGGGTGCGCCTTCTCGATCTCGTCGAAGAGCACCACCGAGTACGGGCGCCGCCGCACCGCCTCCGTGAGCTGCCCGCCCTCCTCGTACCCCACGTACCCCGGGGGCGCGCCGATCAGGCGGGACACGGCGTGCTTCTCCATGTACTCGCTCATGTCGATCCTCACCATCGCCTCTTCGCTGTCGAAGAGGAACTCGGCGAGGGCGCGCGCCGTTTCCGTCTTCCCCACGCCCGTGGGGCCCAGGAAGATGAAGGAGCCGATGGGCCGGTTGGGGTCCTGCATCCCGGCGCGGGAGCGGCGCACGGCGTTGGCCACCGCCTGCGTGGCCTCCGTCTGGCCGATCACCCGCTTGTCCAGGTGCCGGTCCAGGTGCGCCAGCCGCTCGCGGTCGCTCTGCAGCATGCGCGTCACCGGGATCCCCGTCCAACGCGCCACCACCTCGGCGATGTCGTCCGAATCGACCTCCTCCTTGAGGAAGCGGGAGGTCTTCTGCAGCTCGCCCAGGCGCTCCTCCGCCTCGCCGATCTCCTTTTGCAGCGCGGGGATCTGGCCGTACTGGATCTCGGCGGCGCGGTTGAGGTCGCCGGTGCGGGAGGCGCGGTCAAGCTCCACCTTGAGCTCGTCCAGCCGCTCCTTGCGCCCGCGCAGGTCCGCGATCACCGCCTTCTCGCTCTGCCACTGCGCCTTCATCCCGGACGAGCGCTCGCGCAGCTCGGCGATCTCCTGGTCCACGCGGGACAGCCGCTCGCGGCTCTCCGGGTCGCTCTCGCGCTGCAGGGCGTTGCGCTCGATCTCGAGCTGCATGGTGCGCCGCTGCACCTCGTCGATCTCCTGCGGAAGCGAGTCGATCTCGATGCGCAGCTTGCTGGCCGCCTCGTCGATCAGGTCGATGGCCTTGTCCGGCAGGAAGCGGTCGCCGATGTAGCGGTTGCTGAGCGTGGCCGCGGACACGATGGCCGGGTCCGTGATGCGCACCCCGTGGTGCACCTCGTAACGCTCCTTGAGGCCGCGCAGGATGCCGATGGTGTCTTCCACGCTGGGCTCGCCCACGAACACGGGCTGGAAGCGCCGCTCCAGCGCCGCGTCCTTTTCGATGTACTGGCGGTACTCGTCCAGCGTGGTGGCGCCCACCAGGCGCAGCTCGCCGCGGGCCAGCGCCGGCTTCAGCATGTTCCCCGCGTCGGGCGAGCCCTCCGTCTTCCCCGCCCCCACGATGTTGTGGAGCTCGTCGATGAAGACGATGAACCGGCCCTCCGCGTCCGTCAGCTCCTTGAGCACGGCCTTGAGGCGCTCCTCGAACTCGCCGCGGTACTTGGCGCCGGCCAGTATGGCGCCGATGTCCAGCGACACCAGCGTCTTGTCGCGCAGCCCCTCCGGCACGTCGCCGTTGATGATGCGCTGCGCCAGCCCCTCGGCGATGGCCGTCTTCCCCACGCCCGGCTCACCGATGAGCACGGGGTTGTTCTTGGTGCGGCGGCTGAGCACCTGCACCACGCGGCGGATCTCCTCGTCGCGGCCGATGACGGGATCAAGCTGCCCGCGGCGCGCCCGCTCCGTGAGGTCCACGGAGAAGCGCTGGAGGGCCTGGTACTTGTCTTCGGGGTTCTGGTCCGTCACGCGGTGCGAGCCGCGCACCTGCTGAAGCGCCTCGGCCAGCGTCTCGCGGCGGGCGCCCTGCGCGCGCAGCAGGTCGCGCGCGGTGAAGCCCTTCTCCGCCAGCCCCAGCAGGATGTGCTCGGTGGAGATGTACTCGTCTTTGAGGTCGCGGGCCTCCTGCTCGGCGCGGTCCAGCACCTGGTGAAGCTCGCGCGACAGGGTGGGCTGCGCCTCGGACTGCCTGGGGAGGCGCGCCGCCGCCGCGTCGTTCTCGCTGCGCAGCCGCGCCACGTTCACCCCCACCTTTTGCAGGATGGGGACGACGATCCCCTCCTCCTGGTCCAGCAGCGCGGCCAGCAGGTGCGAGTCCTCTATCTGCGGATTGCCGGCCTGCCGCGCGGCGGTGGACGCCGCCTGCAGCGCTTCGCCGGCCTTTACCGTAAGTCGTTCGAAGTTGGTCATCGGATGCTCCTTTTCTCAGGGCTTTGCGCCGCGATCAAAGGAAGTTCCGTGCCCCGGCAAGCTGCCATAACGGCAGGATCACACAGAGACACGGAGGCACAGAGGAGCTACAGCTTGCGCGTCTTCCACTTGCCGCGGCGGAAGACCAGGGCGCTGACGATGGCGAGGGTGGAGAAGGCGATGGTGATGGACCAGAAGACGCCGCTGGGGCCGAAGCCGAAGTGCAGGGCCAGGACGTAGGCCAGGGGGATCTCCCACAGCCAGAAGACCACCAGGTTGATGATGGTGGGGGTCAAGGTGTCGCCGGCGCCGTTGAAGGACTGGGTAAACACCATGCCGTAGGCGTAGAAGAGGAAGCCGCTCGCCACCACGCGCAGGCAGGAGATGGCGTGGACCGCCACGGCCGCGTCCTGCGTGAAGAGGCGGACGATGGCCGGCGCGAAGAGGACGAAGAGAGCGCCGATGGAGCCCAGGAAGACCAGGTTGTAGAAGCCGGCCTTCCACACGGCCTCTTCGGCGCGCTCGGGCTTTCCGGCGCCGAGGGCCTGGCCCACCATGGTGGCGGCGGCGTTGCTCATCCCGAAGCTGGGCAGGAGGGCAAAGAGCACCACGCGGATGCCGATGGTGTACCCCGCCAGCGCCGCGCTGCCAAAGGAGGAGATGATGCGCACCAGGCCCACCCAGCTCGCCGTGCCCACCAGCGCCTGCACCGAGGCGGAGCCGGCGAGCCGCGTGATCTGCCCCATCAGCGCCGGCTCCACGCGCAGGTGCCTGCGGGCGACGGGGATGCGGCCGCCGGGGCGCGTGAGGCGCCAGAGCGCGTACGCCGCGCCCGTGGAGCGGCCGATCGTCGTCGCCACCGCCGCGCCCGTGACGCCCAGCTCCGGGAATGGCCCCACGCCGAAGATGAGGCATGGAGCCAGCACGATGTTGATGGCGTTCGCCATCCACAGCACCCGCATGGCGATGGCCGCGTCGCCGGCGCCGCGGAAGATGGCGTTGACCACGAAGAGGAGGATGATGGCCACCTCGCCGCCCAGCATCACCCGCGCGTACGGCGCGCCGATGGCGATCACCCCGGGCGACGCGCCCATCAGCGCCAGCAGCCGCGGCGCGAACACCGCCCCGGCCACCCCCAGCACCACGGAGATGGCGACCGCCAGCAGGAGCGCCTGCACCGCCGAGCGCGCCGCCCCGTCCGCGTCTTTCTCGCCGATGCGGCGCGCCACCAGCGCCGACGCGCCGATGGAGAGGCCCATCGCCAGCGCGTACACCATGGTGAGCAGCGACTCGGTGAGCCCCACGGTGGCGACCGCGTCCGCGCCCAGGCGCGACACGAAGAAGATGTCCACCACGGCGAAGATGCTCTCCATCGACATCTCCAGCACCATGGGGATGGCAAGGAGGAGGATGGAGCGCCCCACGGGCCCCGCGGTGTAGTCCTGCTCCGACCCGCGCAGCGCTTCCCTGATGGAGGCGCCGAGCGTGGGTGTGGTATCCGTCATCTGATCCAAATGAAAAAGGGGAGGCACAGAGAAGAAAGCTCTCCTCTGTGCCTCCCTTCAACGGTGTGAGCTCAGGGCCCGATCAGCAGCGCGTTCACGTACAGCGGCTGCATGGAGCGCCAGAAGAGGCGGAAGAGCGGATCGTCCGCAAAGAGCACGACGCTGCCCTGCCCCATGCGCCGCGTGGCGACCACCGCGCCCTCGCCCAGGCGCCGCAGGTTCTCGGGCGAGATGACGCCGGAGATGCGCGCCGGGTTCCGCGGGAGGTACGCGACCGTCTCCAGGTTGGCCGCCGGCTCGAAGACGGTGGTGCCCTGGTGGAGCGTAAAGGTCTCGCCGGGGCGCCCGTCCAGCCCGGCGCCGTACGCCAGCGGGTGCGCGGGGTCCAGCCGCACCGCCAGGATGGTGCCCGGCACTTCCTGGCGCCACTCCTGCCGCTCGCGCTCCTCACGCCCCGCCAGGAAGCGCCCGCGCCCCGTATCCGCCACGGCCTCGCGCAGCTTCACCTCGGCCATCGCGGCGACCGCCTCCGCTCCGCCCGCGATCGCCACCAGGCGGCCACCGCGCTGCACCCACGCCTTGAGCGCGTCCCCGGCGTCGCGCACGCTGCGGGGGCTGGCGTCGGGAAGGACGATCACGTCGTAGCGTGAAAGGTCCGCCGAGGCCAGGTCGGTGGACTGCAGGGCATCGAACGGCATCCCCAGCCGCTGGTCCAGGAACCACCAGTGGGCACCGTACGACGTGGCGTTCACGCCCTCGCCGGCCACCACCGCGACGCGCGGCATGCGCACGTTGGCCACGTTGGAGCTTCCCAGGTCGATCCCCCGCTCCGCCAGCCCGGTGGCGACGGGGATCACCGCGGCGCCCAGCCCCGCGCGGGCCAGCCGCGCCTGCAGCGAGTCGTTGCCGCGGTTGGCGATGAACCAGCTTCCCGCCGGGTAGCTGCGCCCGCCAAAGGTGCCCGGCTGCGTGAGCACGCGCACGCGCCCGCCGGAGCGGAGGAAGTTGACGACCCCCAGCGACGCCCCCTCGCCCGGGAGCACCAGGTACCCGTACGCGCTCGGCTGCGGGGCCACGGTGGCCGGCGCTTCCTGCCCCGTGGCGCGCACCGGCGTCCACCCCGTGCCGCCGCCCGCGCCCACGCGGTACGCGGCCACGCCGTACGCGTACGGGAGCGACCAGGCGCTCACGTCGTACGAGTACTCCGCGCGCAGCGTGGTCTCCGGCTGCAGCAGGGTGATGGCGAGGCGGCCCAGCGGCTGGCGCGCCCGCACCCGGTAGGTGCCCGCCGGGAAGTCGCCCCGCGCCGCGAAGCCCGGGAAAGGCGTGGCGCCCGCCCGGAACCCCGCGGACGCGCGCTCCACCTCGATCCCCTGCCGCCGCAGGTGCGCCACCAGCGCCTCCACGCGCGCCGCGTCGCCGCCGGGCACCAGGAGGAAGTCGCGCTCGCCCAGCCCCACCGTGCGCTGCCCCTCCGCATAGTCCGCCAGCAGTTGCGCCTTGCCGGAGGCGGCCGTGCGCAGCGTGGCGTGGCCGGTGGTGCGGTGATGCAGCGCGCGGTCGCGCAGGGTGAGCGTGTCGCCCGACGACTGGACGATCGCCTCGCCCGCGATGCCGCCGCCCGCCTGCTCGTACGTCATCCCCACGGCGCCGGTGAGCGCGGGCCACGAGTCGCCGTACCCGGGGTAGAAGAGGTCGTACGTGTCGCCCGTGAAGTACGACCAGCCCTGCTGGTCGAAGGCGCGGGCGTTGGCCTGCCCGAAGCGCTTCCCCCACGCCAGGATGTGCTCCGGGTAGATGGGGTTGATGGGAGCCGCGGCCGGGAAGAAGAAGTAGCTGCTGTTGTACCCCATCTCGTGGAAGTCCACGTGCACCTGGGGGTTGTACCGGAACCAGGCGGCCAGGCGCGCGCGCGTCTCCGCCTGCGTGGCCCACGCCCAGTCGCGGTTGAGGTCGAACAGGTAGTGGTTGAAGCGGCCGCCCGGCCACGGCTCGCGGTGCTCGCGCGCGGCGGGATTGGGGTTGGCCGTGGCGCCGCGCACCGAGCGGTACCACTGCACGTAGCGGTCGCGCCCGTCGGGGTTGGCCACCGGATCAAGGATCACCACCAGCGACTGCAGCACTCCGCGCACTTCGGGGGCGTCGCGGGCCAGGTCGTACGCCGTCCACATCCCCGCCTCGGGCGACGAGCTCTCGTTGCCGTGGATGCCGTAGCTGAAGTAGACCACCGCGGGGTTGGAGGCGGCGATCTGCCGCGCGCGCTCCGCCGGGGTCTCGGGGCGGGTGAGCTCCGCGTTGGCGGCGAGGATGGCGTCCAGCCGCGCGAGGTTCTCGGGCGTGGCGATGACGAGCTGGAAGAGCTCGCGCCCCTCATACGTCTCCCCGTAGGCGCGGTACTCCACCCGGGGCGAGGCCGCGTCCAGGGCGCGCGCGTACTGCTGCACGCCGGAGTAGGGGGTGAAGCGCTCGCCCATCTCGTATCCCAGCACCTGCGCCGGGGAGGGCGGTTCCGGCTGCGCCCGGAGCCCGGACGCGGTGCCGAGGAGCACCGCCGCCAGGAGCGGCGCGCTGCGAAGCGTGCGAAGTGCCATGCGGATGCGGAAGCAGGGTGCGTGCAAGGGGTTGCCCGGGCGCAAGCTACGTGCGCCCGCGGGGGCGCGCAACGCGGCGGCTTGACACCGCGGGGCACGCGCGGATACCCTCCACCCGGCACTCGTCATCCGTTCCCCGCGCCCCGCGCCCCGTGAAGCTCCGCACCGCCCTCGCCGCCGCGTCCATCGCGCTCGCCGCCTGCTCCGGCGACGCGGCGAGCGGCGTGATCACGCGCGAGCAGTTCGTGCGCGCCAACGTCGCGCTGCGCGCCGTCAGCGACACGGTCGCGAACGCGGACTCGCTGCGCACGCGTGCGCTCCGCACGGAAAAGGTGACGGCCGCGCAGCTCAGGGCATGGCTCCAGGCGCACATCCACGACCCCGTGCTCCTGGCCGAGACCTGGTCCGAGATCTCCCGCCGCTCGGACGCCTCGGACCCCAGCCGACACACGCCCCCGCCTCCGGGCCCCACGCTCACCCACGGCCCGCCGCCGGAGATCCCGCCCGCCCCGGTCCCGTCACCGACGCCGCCGGCGCCGCCGCCGACGCCGCCACCGCCTCCGCCACTTACCGGCGCCCCCGAGGAACCACGGCCTCGCCCCGACAAGGTCCCGGCGCCGCCGCCCGCGGACTCGGCCGCCGCGCAGCCGGACAGCACGGACAACTAAAAGCAGGGCTCACACAGAGGCACAGAGACACAGAGAAGTTCTTCTCCGTGTCTCTGTGCCTCTGTGTGAGCCCTGTTGACCGTTCCCGCAACATTCGGCATCTTCAACTTGCACGCATGCTGACCGGCCACTGCTGCAGAGAGGGCACATCCGTATGGGGTGTTTGGCACTCAACGCGTCGTTCGAGCCTCTGACCATCCTTCCCGTGGAGCGCGCCCTCCGGCTCGTGCTGGAGCGGAAGGCGGAGGTGCTGGAGGCGGACGACGCACGGATCTTCCGGTCGGAACGCTCGCGGATCGCCTGTCCACTGGTGATCCGCTTGAAGCGCTACGTGCACGTGCCGCGGCGGTTCCGCCGGCAGGTGACCAACACCTTTCTCTTCGCGCGCGACGGGTACCGCTGCCAGTACTGCATGCGCCACCGCGCCACGCTGCGGGGGCGTGAGTTCCTCACGCGCGACCACGTGCACCCGCTCTCGCGCGGGGGCGAGAACACGTGGGAGAACGTGGCCACGGCGTGCTCGCCCTGCAACAACCGCAAGGGCAACCACCTGCCGGACGAGCTCGGGATGATGCTCCACTCCGTGCCGCGCGAGCCCAACTACGTGGAGTTGGTGTGGGCCGTGCGCCGCGTGACGGACGTCCAGGCGAAGTACATCGCGATGTTCTATGGCGAAGAGGTGCTGGAAGCGCTGCGCCGCCACGACCGCGAGGCCGAGACCCGCGGAGCGGAGCACCCCCACGACGGGGAACGCCACCTCGCGCTGCTGTCCTGAAAGGGCGGGTCGCCACCTCGGCGGTCCGCCCTCTTCGCACCCGCAGGGGCCCACGGCGGGCCCCTGTTGCGTATAAGGAGCGCGCCCTACCTTCCACCGATCCAACACTCCACCCGTGCCCCCGCTCCGCATGCGCGCTCCGCTCCACGCCGCCATCGCCGCCGCCATCCTCGCCACGCCGCTCGCCGCCCAGCAGCCCGGGCGCGTTCCCGACGGGCCAGGGGTGCAGCGGGCGCTCGCGTACGCCGTCCGCACCGAGCCGCAGGCGATCGAGGAGCAGATCGCCCTCTGCGAGATCGAGGCGCCGCCCTTCAAGGAGGCCCGGCGCGCCGCCGACTACCGCCGGCGCATGGAGGCGCTCGGCCTGCGCAACGTGCGCATCGACTCGGTGGGCAACGTGATCGGCGAGCGGCCGGGGGAGCCCGGAGAGCCGGTCATCGTGATCTCCGGCCACCTGGACACGGTGTTCCCCGAGGGCACGGACGTGCGGGTGAAGCGCGAGGGGACGATGCTGCGCGGGCCCGGCATCGGCGACGACTGCCGCGGGCTGGCGGTGGTGCTGGCCGTGGCGCGCGCCATGAACGACGCGCAGCTCCGCACGCGCGGCACGGTGCTCTTCGTGGGGACGGTGGGCGAGGAGGGGGCCGGCAACCTGCGCGGCGTACGCCACCTCTTCGAGCGGGAGCTGCGCGGCCGGGTGGGCTACTTCATCTCGGTGGACGGCACCGGCTACACGATGACCAAGGACGCGGTGGGGAGCTACCGCTACCGGGTGGCCTACAAGGGCCCCGGTGGCCACAGCTACGGCGACTTCGGGATGCCCAACCCCACGCACGCCCTCGGCCGCGCCATCGCCCGCATCGCCGACTTCCAGGTGCCCAGCGACCCAAAGGTCACCTTCAGCGTGGGCGTGGTGGAGGGCGGCTCGTCGGTGAACGCCATCGCGGGCGAGGCGAGCATGCTGGTGGACATGCGCTCCGTGAACCCCGCCGCGCTTGACTCGCTGGACGCCCGCTTCCAGGCCGCCGTGCGCCAGGCCGTCGCCGACGAGAACGCCCGCTGGCCCTCCAATCCCGCGCGTTTGACGGTGGACATCCAGCGCACCGGCACCCGCCCTGCCGGCACCCAGCCCGCCGACGCCCCCATCGTCCGCGCGGCGCGCGCGGCCGGCGAGCGCCTGGGCTTCACCCCCACCGCCACCCCGTCCAGCACGGACGCGAACATCCCGATCTCCATGGGCATCCCGTCGCTCACTATCGACGCGGGTGGAACGGGGCAGGGCGCGCACTCGCTGGCCGAGAGCTGGGACTCGGCGGGGAGCGAAAAGGGAACGCAGTGGGCGCTGCTGCTGGTGCTGGCGCTCGCGGGAGTCCGCTAAAAAGCAGGCTCACACAGAGACACAGAGGCACAGAGACGACTTCGTCTCTGTGCCTCTGTGTCTCTGTGTGAGCCTAAAGCAGTGCCACGGGATCGCGATCCAGCGCGATGCGCAGATCGGCCTTGCTCTTGGGCGGATCGTAGCGCTCGTAGAAGTAGCGTGCGACCTCGCCGAGGAGCTTGGAGCTCTCGGAGCGGAGGAGGAAGTGCCAGCGCCAGCGGTTGCGGATACGGTCGATGGGGCACGGCGCGGGGCCCACGAGCGCGACTTCCTTCAGGCCGCGTGAGGCAAGGAGGCCGCCTAGCCACTCGGACGCGTGGACGGCGAGCTCCTGGGTGGCGGGCTCCTCCAGGCCGCTCAACACCACGTTGACCAGGCGCGAGTGGGGGGGGTACGTGGGCTCGCGGCGCGCCTCCAGCTCGCGCGCGGCGAAGCCCACGAAGTCATGCTCGGTAGCGCTCTCCACGGCGTAGTGGCTGGGGAGGGCGGTCTGGATGAACACCTCGCCGCCCTTGGGGCCGCGGCCGGCGCGCCCCGCCACCTGCGTGAGGAGCTGGAAGGTGCGCTCCGTGGCGCGGAAATCCGGGAGGTTGATCCCCACGTCCGCGTTGATGACGCCCACCAGCGTGACATTGGGGAAGTCGAGCCCCTTGGCGATCATCTGCGTGCCGAGGAGGATGTCCACTTCGCCGCGCTCCACGCGACCCAGGATGTCGTGGTGCGCCCACTTGCCGCCCGTGGTGTCCACGTCCATGCGCGCGATTCGCGCCGACGGGAACGCTTCGCCCACCGAGCGCTCCACCTGCTCCGTGCCCACGCCGCGGAAGCTGAGGTCCTGGGAGCCGCACGCCGTGCACAGCTTGGGCGAGGGCTCCTCGTGAAGGCAGTAGTGGCAGGTGAGGAGCCCGCGGCGCCGGTGGAAGGTGAGCGACACGTTGCAGTTGGGGCAGTGCCACACGAACCCGCAGTCGCGGCACTGCACGAAGCTGGCGTAGCCGCGCCGGTTGAGCAGCAGGATCGTCTGCTCGCCCAGCCGCATCCGCTCGTGCACCGCGTCCACCAGCACGTCGGAGAGGATGATGGGGCCCATGTCCGCCTTCTGCAGCGGGCCGGCCGTCTCCTTCTGGCGCTTCCGCTCCTTGCGCAGGTCCACGATGCGGATGGGCGGGAGGGGCTGCCCGCCCACGCGTTCGGGCAGCTCCACCAGCGTGTACTTGCCGGACTTCGCGTTCGTCCAGCTCTCCAGCGCGGGCGTGGCGGAGCCCAGCAGGCACACGGCGCCCTCCAGCCGCGCGCGCACCACGGCCACCTCGCGCGCGTGGTAGCGCGGCGCGTCCGCCTGCTTGTACGAGCTCTCGTGCTCCTCGTCCACCACGATGGCGCCCAGGTTGGCCAGCGGCGCGAACACCGCCGAGCGCGCGCCCACCACGATCTGCTTCTCGCCCGCGCGCAGGGAGCGCCACTCGTCGTACCGCTCCCCGTCGGAGAGCGCCGAGTGGAGCACGGCCACGCGGTCGCCGAACACGGCCTTGAAGCGCCCCACGGTCTGCGGCGTCAGCGCGATCTCGGGTACGAGGACGATGGCCGTCTTCCCCTGCCGCTCCACCACTTCGCGCAGCAGCTCGATGTAGACGAGCGTCTTTCCCGAGCCGGTGACGCCGCGCAGGAGAAACGTGCCCGGGTCGGGGGTGCGCGATGCTTCGGAGAGGCGGCGGATGATCCCGGCCTGCTGTGGGGTGGGACGCAGCTTGGGCGCGGCGCCCACCTCGATGTTGGCGTACGGGTCGCGCGACACCTCCTCTTCGGTTACGGACGCGAGACCCTTCTCCACGAGCCCCTTGGCGATGGCGCTGGAGAAGCCGAGCGTTCCCGTGAGATGGCTCAGCTCCGCCTGCCCGCCCATCGCCTCCAGCATCTCGTACGCCTCGCGCTGGCGCTTGGCGCGCGAGAAGAGCTCCTCACGCTCCAGCAGCGAAGGAACGTGGCGTACGATGCGCACCACCCGGCGTGTGCGTACCGGCGGCGCGGTGCGCGGGCCCTCGCTCACCACCTGCACGATCCCGGCGTCGGTGAGGCGGCGGATGACGGGCCACCACGCGCGGTCCCCCATCTCCCGCCGCAGCCGCGCCACGGGCTGCGGCCCCTCGCGGCTCTGCAGCCACCCTACCAGCTTCGTCTCCTGCGGCGACAGGGCCTCTTCATCGATCTCGGCGCCGTCGGCGAGGACCACGTAGTCGGTGGTCGATTCGGTGAGCCCCGCGGGGAGCGCCGTGCGCAGCACCTGGCCCAGCGGCGCCAGGTAGTAGTCCGCGATCCAGCGCGAGAGCTTGAGGATGACGGGCGTGGCGGTCGGCGCTTCGTCCAGCACGCCGGTGATGGCCTTGATGCGCTCCACCTTGCCGCCGGGCTCGCCGGTGAGCACCCGGTCGATCCAACCGATCTTTTCCTTGCTGCCAAAGGGCACGAGAACGCGCGCGCCCGGCCGTGCGGCCGGGCGCAATTCGTCCGGCACCCGGTAGGTAAAGGTGCGCGGAAGCGGAAGCGGGAGAGCGACTTCGACGAACAAACGGGGAATGGGGAACGGGGAACGGGGAACGGTAGAAGCGAACGGAAGCGCGGGGCCGGGGTGTTACCGTTCCCCGTTCCCCGTTCCCCGTTCCCGTCTGTTCACGCCCAGTCCGGGCGCGTCGTTGAACCGCAGGCTGCCGTCCGGCTCGATCCCCGGCCCGGTGAACGGGTCGTTGGCGAGGAGGGCGGCGCCGTCCAGGTCCACGAAGTCTACCAGGGGTGTCAACTGCACGGCGGCGGCGATGCCGAGCGTCGACTCGATCATGCAGCCCAGCATCACCTGCATCCCGTGCGCGCGCGCCGCGTGGACGATGCGCAGGGCTTCGCGCAGGGAGCCGCACTTGGCGAGCTTGATGTTCACGCAGTCCACCACGCCGGCCAGCTTCGCCACGTCCGCCGCGACCTCGCAGCTCTCGTCCGCCACCACGGGGATGCGCGAGTGCTCGCGCACCATGCGCAGCCCCGCTAGGTCGCCCTTGGCCACCGGCTGCTCCACGAAGGAGACGCCGTACTCCTCCAGCATGGGGATCAGGCGGATGGCTTCCTTGGTCGTCCAGCCCGTGTTGGCGTCCACGTAGAGCGTCTTCTCGGGCGCCTCGTCGCGGATCATGCGCAGGATCTCGGCGTCGCGCGGGGTGCCCACCTTGATCTTGAGGATGGGATACGACGCGGCCTCGCGCACCTTTTGCCGCATCACCTCCAGCTCGTCGATGCCGATGGTGAACGACGACTTCGGCGCGGCGGCCGGGTCCAGCCCCCACAGCTTCCACACGGGCACGCCGAGCCGCTTCCCCACCAGGTCGTGCAGCGCCGCCGAGATCGCCACCCGCGCCGCCGGGTTCCGCCCGATATGCATCGCCAGCGCCGCCTCGATGCGCTCCAGCGCGAACGGGTCGCCCTGCCCCGCGTCCGCCAGCACCCCCGCCAGCCCCGGAAGCACCGCCGCCACCGTGTCCGCCGTCTCGCCGTAGAACGGAGTCGCCGGCGCCTCGCCCCACCCCTCCACGCCGTCGTCATCCGTCACGCGCACCCACACGGTGCGCCGCGCGGGCGGGTCCTTCATCCGCGCGATGTTGAACGCGTGCTTCGTCCGCAGGTCAAGAATCTGGAAATCGAGCTTCATCGGCGCCCGTTGATGTTGTCGCTGCACTGAAAGGACGGGCGGCCACACGGGGCCGCCCCTACCTGGATCATCCGTCGTCGCCGGGCACAGCGCGCACCGGGGGCACGGGCGCAATGAATCACGCCCCTACATCGCCGCGCTGCGGCAGGTGCCGCCACGGCGCGCGCATCCGTGGAAATCGCCCCCTCGCCCATTTATGGGAGAGGGGGTCGGGGGGTGAGGGCCCGCTCAGCGCCCTCCATCCGCTGACTCACCCCAACATCTGCACGAAGTCGTACGCCGGCCACGGGCCCGTCAGGTCCAGCTCCAGCGCCGTGTTGAGCTGCGACAGGTGCTCCACCCGGTCGCGGAACGAGGCGGAGGAGGCGCGCGGCACCAGGAAGGCGGCGCTCAGCACGCGCGTGTCCGTGGCGGGGGCCGGGATGGCGGCGCCCGCCAGGCGGCGCAGCTCGGCGTAGATGTGCGTGGCCAGGTCCAGCGCCTTGGCGTGGGGAAACGCCTGGTCCACCACGTCCACGTGGAGGCGGAACTCCCAGCGCCCGGCGACCCGGGCCAGCGCGCCGCGCAGCGTGGCGTACGCCTCCGCCAGGAACCGCTGCACCTCCTCCTCGTCCGGGAACACGACCCCCGGCGGCGCGGGGACCACGTCGCCCTGCAGCAGCGCGCGGTGCACCTCCCAGTGGCGCGCCGTCACGTGAAGCGGGTCCGAGTCCGCGCCCGCGGGGGGAGCGGTGCAGACGATGGCTGCCACGTCCTGGTGCGCCACCAGCCGCACTCCCAGGCGCGGCTCGGCCGGCTCCCACTCCGGCACCACGCCGCCGTCCAGCGGCACCACGCCGAGCAGCGAGATCCCCCGCGCCGCGCGGGCCGCGTCGATCGGCAGCACGTCCGGGTCGGTCATCCCGCGAAGGGATCGTCGCGCAGCAGCGCGTAGAGCCCCCGCTGCGGCCCGGGGGTGGTCACCTCGGGCCCGTCGGGGCCGATGAACATGTTGACCTCCGAGCGGAAGCCCACGTCGCCGGGGAGGTAGATCCCCGGCTCCACCGAGAAGCCGACGCCCGGGATGAGGGTGCGGGTGTCGCGCGTCTCCATGTTGTCGATGTTGGGGCCGGACCCGTGCAGCTCGCGGTCGATGGAGTGCCCCGTGCGGTGGATGATGTGCGCGCCGAAGCCGCGCGCCTCGATGATCCCCCGCGCCACGTCGTCCACCTCGTACCCGGACACGGCGTTGCCCGCGGCGAAGCGGTCGATCACCGCCGCGCACGCCGCCTCGCGCGCCTCCACCAGGGCCCCGAACATCTGCTCCAGCCGCTCCGGGATGGTGTCGCCCACGTAGGCCATCCACGTCTGGTCCGCGTAGATGGCCTCGTCGTTCTCCTTCCCCCACAGGTCGATCAGCACCAGGTCGCCCGCGCGGATCTCGGCGTGCTGGTCCGCGGAGGGCGCGTAGTGCGCGTTGGCGGCGTTGGCGTTGACGGCAACGATGGCGTCGCCGCCCACGTTGAGCCCGCGGCGCAGCAGCTCCGCCTGCACCCACTGGCGGATCTCCCACTCGCTGGTGCGCTCGCCCGCGCGGATGGCCGCGGCGATGCGCTCGAAGGCCCCGTGCGCCGTGTCGCGCACGGCGGCCGAGGCGCGGCGGTGGCTGGCCTCGCCCTCGGCGGACCAGCGGGCGGTGAAGAAGGAGTATCAGGTCGCCCGAAGCCTCGGGCTCGGCCCCGGCGGCGCGCACCATCTCCACCACGCCGGCCGGCACGCGGTCCACCACGGGTACGGCGTCGCCCGGCGTGTACTCCATCGCCAGCCGCCGCACGCCGCCCAGGATGGAGGCCAGCTCCGCCTCCAGCTCGCGCCACGACGAGTACACGCGCTTCTCACCCGGCCAGGTGGTCCACGGCTGCTGCTCGATGCGGTGCGTGATGGCCACGGGCGTGCCGCGGGCGGGCACCAGCACGAAGTAGCGCCGCGTGAGCGCCGGCAGCCCCAGCAGGGCGCCCGCCACGGGGTTCTGCCCGCGGAAGTCGTAGAGGAGCCAGCCGTCCAGGCCGCGCGCCAGGAGCTCTTCCTGGATGCGGGCGATGGTGTCGGCGGTGAGGGCGACGGTCTGTTCGGTGACGGCCATGAGCTCGAGTGTGCGTCAGGGGTTGGGTGCGGATTCCGGCGTCCAGCGCGTGCCTTTGATCATCGTGAGCCCCAGCACCCGCTCGCGGGTGAGGAGGCGGTGGATCTCCCGCTCGCGGACGATGGCGCCGCGCACTCCGCGCCACCCCCACCGGCGCAGCGCGCGGCGCAGGATGGCGATCTTTTCGCGCAGGGTGAAGATCTCGCTGAAGTCGGGGAACGGCCCGCCCGCCGCGGGGCGGAAGGGCGAGGGCGTGTCCGACCAGTCTTCCACCGTGAGGTCCACCACTCCCGCGTCGCGCAGCAGTTGCTTCCACTCCACCAGGATCATCGGGCGCGCGCCCAGGTGCTGCACCAGGATCTCGCGGCGCTCGGGGTCCACGTTCCCCGTCCAGATCAACTGCACCAGCACCACGTACCCGAACGGCTTGGTGACGCGGGCCAGCTCCGCCACGGCGCGCCGGGGGTCCGCCACCGCCGCCAGCCCCAGCTCGCCGATGGCGACGTCGAAGATCCCGTCCTTGTACGGCAGGTCGTCCAGCGCGCCGGCCTCAAAGGAGAGCGGGGTGTCCGGCATCTCCTCGCGCGTGCGGCTCTCGGCCTCGGCCACCAGCACCGGGTCCGCGTCCACGCCCACGCCGTGCACGCCGAACGACGACGCCAGGAAGCGGGTGGAGACGCCGCGCCCGCAGGCGGCGTCCAGCACCTCCATCCCGGAGCTCATCTCGGTGAGGCTCGCGATCTTCCGGTACAGCGCCTCGCCGCCGGGCGGGAACACCGCTTCACGGCTCAGGCGCACCAGGTCCAGCATGGAGGGAACTTGCGACGACATGGGGGTGGAGTATAGGGCGGGAATCCCCCGGTCGCCAGCGGGGGAGGAGGTGCGTGAGTGCGTTAGTGCGTGAGTGCGCCACTGCTCCGGCTGCTTCTTGGTTTTCAACGCACTCACGCACTAACGCACTCACGCACTTTTTTTACGCCGGCGGGAGGCCGATGAGGGCGCGGAGGTGCTGGACGACCGCGCGTGCCGTTCTGGGCGCGTCGTAGCCGCCGTCGAGCACGGAGACGAGGCGGCCGGAGGCGTGTTCGTCCGCCCACTCGCGCAGCACCAGGGTGATGTGGTGGATGTCGTCTGGATCGACGCTCAGCGCGCCGACCGGGTCGCCCGCCAGGATGTCGAAGCCCGCGGAGAGGAGGACGAACTCCGGGGCCGTCTGGATCGCTCCCAGTGCGCCACGCAGCGCCTCGGCGAAGGCTGCGCCGTCGGGTCCGGTGTGGATGTCGATCACCTGGAGCCACGGAGCCGCGAGCACGTGGCGCAGGTGGGCCGCCGGCTGCGCTCCCCAGCTCACCACGAGCACGTTCGGCACTCCGCGGCGCTCGTGAAGGTGCCGCGCGGCGATGGCGACGGTGTTGAAGATGGAGAAGCCCGCGGCCTCGTCCGGCAGGGCGTCGCGGCCCGGCGGGCGCGCGAGGACGAACGCGTTGCGCACGGTGCCCGCGAGCACCGCGTCCACCGCCGTCAGCGCGCCGCCAACAGACGCACGCGCCGCCTCGTCGCTGGCGCCGGACAGGCGCACCCCGTCCAGCTCCGACACCTGCGCCCCCGCGGCGGCCGCCGCCTCCCCCACCCGCCGCACGTACTCCGCCGAGTGCACCAGCCGCAGCTCCTCGTCCGTCGCCGGAGTCGCGGAAAGCTCCAGCATCGGCTCGAACAGCGTCAGCATGTCCTTGTAGACCGCCCGCGCGATGGCGGGAATCCGCCCCTGGTGGTCGGGGTGGTTCCACCCCGTGTCGTGGCGCGGGACGTCTTCGTGGCTGACGAATGCGGTGATCTTGGTCAATCTGTGTCTCTGTGCCTCTGTGTGAGCCCCGCTTTTCAGGCCCGCCCGGTCAGCCGCCGGATCGCCCACTCCGTCCCCGCCGCGGCGACAAGCGCGCCGAGCAGCAGCCAGGCGAGCGGCCACCGCGGCGCATCTTCCCGGCCGGAGCGCGCGGCGACTTCCCGGGCAAGCTCACCGGGCGGGAGGAGCGCGCCGCCGGACGACGAGGCGATCAGCGCCAGGCGCGCCCACCCCGCGTCCGCCGCCCCGCCCCGCGCCGCGTGGAAGCCCGCGCGCGCCGGGGAGTCCGGGACCGACAGCGTGTAGACACCCTCGGTCGCCGGGACGAAGGAGGCGAGCAGCGTGCCCGGGCGTGTCGCGACGAGGCGGAGCGTGTCTGGCGGGCCGGAGGGGCGCGCCAGGAGCACGTGCGGCGGCGGCGATCCTTCCGCGAACACGGTGACCTCCTGGCGCGCGCCGACTGGGCCAACGCTCTCGGCCACCTGCAGGGAGACTGGCCCACGCGGGGCGGAGGCGAGCCAATCCACGACGCCGCGCCAGAACTCGCGGTGCTCCTCCACGCGTCCACCCTCCATCCGCCAGCGCCAGGTGTCGGTGATGGCGAGCGATGCGGCCCGCCCGCGGCCCAGCGGGCGCAGTGCGAGCAGCCCGCCCTCCGCCGATGAGGCCGCGAGCACCGTGGCCGCACCCGTGCCCGCGAACGGAACGGCGGTGAGGCGGATGCGGTCGGCGGGGAAGGTGGCGAGCTCGGCCGGGGCCGTCCAGCGGATGGTGGATGCGTCCAGCGGCGCCTCCGTGGCGCCCGCGCGCACCGTGCCGAGCGCGGCGGCGCCCGCACGATCGCCGGCGAGCAGGACGCCGCCGCCACGCGCCGCCCATTCCGCGAGCGCGGTGGCCTCTCCCGCGCCCAGGGGTGCGCCGTCCAGCACGAGCACCGCGTCCGTGGCCGCGAGACGCGAGGGGGTGATCGCGTCGCCACCGCCCTGCCCCACCGCCATCCCGCGTCCCAGGTCGAAGCGCACGTCCACGCGCGCACCCGATTCTTCCAGCGCGCGCACCACGAAGCGCGACTCCCAACCTGGAAGGCCCGCGCGGACGAGGACACGCGGCGCACCGGCCGTATCCACCCAGGCGCCGGCGGACGCGCGGCGCCCCTCCGCCTCCACGCTCCACTCCCGCCACCCCGAACGCGCCGGGCGCACGCGGAAGGCTCCCGCCGCCCGCCCGCCCTCATCCGTGCGCAGCCGCACGCTGTCCAGCACACCCGACGCATCGGCGAGCCGCACCGTCACTTCGCGGCGCGCGGCGGCGCGGACGCGGAACGGAATCGCCGCGGCGCGCTCGGCGCGGGGGTGCGGCGGCGCATCCAGCGCTACCGAGGGCGCCCCGGCGGGTAGCGCGGCGAAGAGCGGGGCGCGGGCGGCGGCGGCGGCGAGCGCTTCCAGGTCGGCCGCGCTCGGCGGGGTCACCGCTTCGCGCGCGATGAAGGGCGCGTCCGACCGGGCGATCTCGTCCGCGCTGGTGCGTGCGGTGACGCGGAGAGCACGCGCGGATGCCGTTTCATCGCGCCAGACGGAGGGGAGGAGGAGCAGGGCGGCGAGGATGGCCAGGACCAGCGCGCGCAGGGCGGCGGGAAGCGTCATCGTGTGAGCGCGTACACCACGATGTTGACCCCGAAGCGCGTGTTGTCGAGCGCCTGGAAGCGCTTGTTGCGCGGGTGGTAGCTCCACTCGGACGAGTAGTCCTTGTTGGAGTAGAGCACGCCGATGCGGCCGCCCATCTGCACCCCCAGGAGGCGCTCGTGGATCAGGTTGTCGCCCCACCCGTTGAGCTCGTGGCTCGTGGTGGGCGGCCCCTTGGGGAAGGTGAAGAACGCGCGGTACAGCTCGTGGTCGTTCGGGATCGGCCGCAGGGCGGCCGGGCCGAAGATGCGCGCAAGCTCCGCGACAGCGGTCTTGTGGAAGGCGCCGTCGATGTCGTGGTTGTGGTCGTCGATGAAGACGAAGCCGCCGCGCTCCACGAACGCCTTCAGGTTGGCGCTCTCCTGCCGGCTGAAGCGCACCGGCAGGTGGCCCGTCATGTAGACGAAGGGGAAGCGGAAGATCTCCGGGCTCGACAGGTCCACCGTCGTCCCCTGCGCCGCGACGGGGATGGACGTGTACTGCGCCACCGAGTGGAGCAGGTTGGTGGGCACCAGCGGCGCCGAGTCCCAGTCGCCCGACTCGTAGCGGAGGGTGGCCCACACGAACGGCTCCGGCCGCGCCGACGCCGCCGTGAGCGCGAGCAGGAACGCGGCGGCGATGCGCATGGCCTTCACGGCGTCCTCCCCAGGCGGCGGAAGTACTCGGCGGCCGCCGGATCGGCGGCGGTGGGGACGACGCGGGCGCGCGCCCCGCCCTCCGGCGCGAGCGTGGCGCGGGCGCGGCGCAGCAGGCGGCGCGCTTCGTCCGTGCGCCCCGCCGCGGCCTCGCCCGCCGCCCGTGACACGAGCGCGGCGCCCTGGCGGTCCGCGCCCGGCGCCGCGAGCAGGCGCCCCGCCAGCGTGGACAGCTCCAGCGACGCCGCCCGCGCCGGGCGCTGGCCGAGCTCCGCCGCGGCGCGGTCCAGGTCGGCCAGGAGCGGGCGGATGGTGGGGGCGGCGGCGCCGGCGGAGCGCCCCGCAGGCGCCGCGTCGTCGAGCTTCCCCTCGCCGCGTGCCGCCGCGATGTCGATGGCGTCCACCTTCACGCCGCCGCGGGGGAGGAGGCGGTCCGTCCTGCGCATCTCCTGGATCAGCACCAGCGCCGCGTGCTGGTGCGGCAGGGAGCCGGCGGGGTCCGACTGGCGCAGCGCGCGCTCCGACGCCCACATCAGGTCATAGATGCGCGAGAGCGTGCGGTTCACTTCCAGAATGGGATCGGCGTCGTGCTTGTGGGTGACCTCGTCCAGCGTCCCCTGCCCCGTCGCCTCGGATGCCTTCTCCAGCACCTCGGCCTCGCGCGACTGCGGCGTGGCGGGCGCGGGCTCGTCCGGGTGCGTGTGGGGAGCGCCGGATGTCTCGGTGAAGCTCAGGTCCGCGAACGGGTCCTGCACGCCCCCGGTGGAGCGGGTGAAGACCTGCTCGCCCACCCGCTCGCGCAGCCGCGCCTGCTCGAACGCGATGTCCGCGCTCTCCGCGCGCAGGGCGGCGGCGGGAATGGAGCGCATCCGCGCCCGCAGGCGCTCGGTGCGGATGATCAGCATCCGCTGGCTGAGCAGCGGATTCTCCGGAAGCTCCGTGGGGAAGCCGACGTCCGTGTTGACCTCGTCCATCTCCTCCGGGCGCGCCACGCGGATCACGCGCGTGCGCGACACGCTCTCGCCGGGGCCCGTCACCCCGTTGCGGTCGCGTGCCACCGCGCGCACGTGGATCACGTCTCCCGCCTGGAGCTGGAGCGCCGCCAGGTCGAGGCTCAGGTCGCCCACGGCCGTCCTCACGCCGCGCGACACGCTGGAGAACGCCCACTGTCCATCCACGTACTCGAACGACTCGCCGCTCCCGCGCGTGCGGCTCCAGGTGAGGAGGAAATCGCCCACGCCGTAGTCGTCCGCCGCCGTCGCGCGGATCGCGACACGCCCCGTGCCGGTCGCGAGCACCAGGTCCGTCTCGGGCCGGGTGAGCGATACGTCCGGCGCGTTGTCCGGCAGCACGGTAACGGGGAGGATGCGGCGTGCCGCGACCTCGCCGCCCGCGCGCGCTTCCAGCGAGATACCGCGCTCGGCGGGCGTCTGCGTCCACTCCACGACCCACTCGCTCCCGCGCCGGCGCACCGGGAGCGCGCCCGCGCCGATGCGCGCCGCCGCGACGCCGCTCCAACGGTTCGAGAAGTGGCTCCACAGGCGGATGCGGCTCCCGGGGAGCGCGGCCAGCGCCTCGTCGCCGCGGCCGGTCCTGGCCGGGAGGCCGGAGTAGGCGGGCGGCTCGATGCGCCAGCGGAGCTCGTCGAAGGGGGGCACCGGCCCCGGGTCCGCGCGGGAGATCGTCTCCGCGCGCACCTCGTTCCAGCGCGTCTCATACGCATCGCGCGGATCGGTCCATCGGCGCCACGCCTCGCCCGCCGCTCGTGGCGCAAGGAGCGCGAACGCGCCCACCAGCGCCAGCGCCACGCCGAGCACCCGCGCCGGCCCGCGCACCCGTGCCGGCGCCACGCCGCGCAGGTCCACCGCCGCCAACTCCCGCTCCGCCTCGTCCAGGAATGCGCGCCGCACCGGGCCATCGGGAGAACCCTCCATCCCCAGGACCGTCGCCAGGCGGTTGCCGAGCGCCGGGATGCGCTCCTCCGCAAGCAGCGCCAGCCGCGCATCCGGCGGCGTGCGCGCCACGCGCTCCGCGCCCCAGCCCAGCACCCCCGCCGCGAGCACGGGCGGCACCCAGCGCAGCCCCGCCCGCAGCACCGCGCCCATCGGCGCCGCCAGGTCCAGCGCCATGAGCACCACCGCCGCCGCCACGAACACCGCCGGCGCCAGCACCAGCACGCGCATGACGATCGACCTCCGCCACGCGCGGCGCACCCCTGCCACCAAGCGCTCCGCCACCGAAAGCGCGGGCGCGCTCATCTGGACGCTGCTCATCGGCACCCCGGGGACGCCACGGCCCGCGCGCGAGGGGTTGAGCCCCCTCGCTGAACACACAGGAAGCCCGCTGCAACGCGCTCGGTAGCCGGACCCATGCGAGCCCGCTTCAGCGGGCTTCCCGTAGTCCCAGCCGGGGGTTTCAACCCCCGGCGACCCGCCCCCCGGCGACCCGAACCCCGGCGTATCAACCCCCGGCGTTTCAACCCCCGGCCGCCTCCGAGTGAACCGTGCGTCCCGGCGTTCATCACGCATTCCTCCGGCGGTAGGCCAGGAACGTCTCAGCGAGCGCGACGAGGAGCGCGCACCCCATCAGCCAACGGCCGAACGACACCCCGCCCGTGCCTCCGCTCGCCGCCACGACCGCCGCGCCGCGACCCGCGAGGATCGCGCGCGCACCTGCGTCCAGCGGGAGCATCGCGTCCGTGGTGGAGGCGGGCTCGCAGGCGCGCGCCACCCGCTCCAGCGCGCGCGGAAAGGCGGCGGAGAGAGGAAAGTCGCCATCTTCCAGGCGGGTGCCGACGTAGACCACGCATCCGCGCCCCAGCCGCGCGGCGACCACGGCCGCGCGCCCATCATGCCACGCGCCGACGACACGGGCGCCGCGCTTGGCGAGCACATCCGTCCTGTCGCTGGCGCCGGGGAGGCGCAGGTCCGGGGCGAGCCAGAGATCGCCCGCGTCGTTGCGGAGGCGCGAAAGGGACCCGCGCACCGGCAGCCACTCGCTCATCGCGGCACCCGCGCCCGCCGCGTCCACCACCACGGTGGCACCGGCCTCCGCGCGCTGGCGCAGGTAGGCCGCCTCGCCCGTGGGACCGATCGCGAGGATCACCCGGACCGTCGCCGGGAGGTCGCCAGTACTCACCGCCCATCCCAGCGCCGCCAGCGCGGGCATCACGAAGCGTCCACCGGTCCCCGTGGCGAGCACGTGGGCCTCCGTGCGCGTCCCCGAGTCGCCCGACATCGTGCTGAACGGGAGCGGAAGAATCTCCGGGAGGTTGATCGCCCCCGGCCAGACCGCCTGCCGCAGCGCCGCCGTCCCGGGCCGCCAGCCGCCCCAGCGAAGCGCCGACAGCAGGGTGACGCGCACCGAGTCCGCGCCGCGCAGATCGCGTGTGACGGGCCCGATGGACCGCAGGGCCGCAGGATAGCTCACCGCCTGCGCCCCCGGCCCCGCGGCGGCGAGCGAGTCGAAGAGCGACGCGGTGATGCGCGGGCTCGGGACCCGGACGGCGGACGTGTCGAAGAGGACCAGCTCGCCGCGCGCGCTCCCGTCTGGCGCGAGCAGGGTGCGGCGGGCGGCGGCGACGCCCCGGCTCCACGCCTCCTTCATCGCGGCGCTCCGGTCCAGGAGCACGACCTCGCGCGTCCCCCGCGGCGCAGGAATCCAGCGCGGCATGGCCAGCGCCGCGCCGGCCAGGAGCAGCAGGAGCATCCGCATCGCCAGGAGCATCCTGTCCGTGGGATGGCTCACGCGGATCGAGCTGCGCGCGTCCTCCGCCAGGAAGCGGGCGGTCGGCAGCGGCAAGCGCGAGGGCGGGCGGCGGCGGATCAGGTGCAGGGCGAGCGGGATGAGCGCGGCGAGCGCACCGGCGAGGAGGAAGAGTGGAGCGCCGAGGGTGAGCATCCGCCTACCCTCTCCGGAGCGCGACCCAGGCCGCGAGCGCCGACTCCACCGGCTGGGCCGTGGTGAGCGGGACGTACTCCACCCCGCGCTCGCGCAGCCGGTCCGTGATCGCCTGGTAGTAGCCGGCCACGCGCGCCGCGTACCCCGCATCATCCCCCGGCGCGGCGGCGATCTCGCGCGCGGGGCGCTCGGGATCGAAGAAGAGGCCCGGCTCCGGCGCCCGCTCCCCGGCCTCCGCGGGCGTGAGCACGCGCATGACGATCACCTCGTCGCCGCGCGCGCGGAGCCGGCCGGCCGCCGCGACGAGCGCGTCGCCGCCATCCTCCTCCAGCAGGTCGGAGACGAGCACCACGCGCCCGCCGCGCGGGAGCGAGGCGCCCACGCGGTCCAGCGCGTCCGCGGCTCCACGGTCCCCGCCCGGACGCATGCGCTCCAACTGCAGGAGGAGGTCGTGGAGCTGCCCGCGGCGGGTGCGCGGCGGAAGGAGGAGGCGCGGCTCCGCTCCGAACGCGGCGAGGCCCACCGCGTCGCCCGCCCCCAGCATCAGGTGAGCGAGCGCGGCGGCGACGAACGACGCATAGCGCAGCTTGGACGGATCTTCTCCGTCCGCGAAGTCCATGGAGAGCGACGCATCCACCACCAGGAAGGCCGCCAGGTTGGAGCGCTCCTCGAACTCGCGCACGTGGAGGCGGTCGGTTCGCGCAAAGAGCTTCCAGTCCAGGTAGCGGGTGTCGTCGCCCTGCTGGTAGTCGCGGTGCTTGGCGAAATCCTCCCCCGCCCCGCGCCGCGCGGACCGGTGCGTGCCGCTCAGGAACCCCCTCACCACCGTGCGCGCGACGACCTCCAGCCCGCCCAGCCGCTCCAGCAGCCGCGGGGGGAGGAAGCCGTCGCCGCTTCTCTCCGTGCCACCGTGCCTCTGTGTGAGATCGCTGTTCATGGGTCGCGGCCTACAGCCCGCTCTTCGGCTCCGGGACGCTGCCCAGCAGGCGCGCCACGACCGCGTCCGGCGTGACGCCCTCGGCCTCGGCGTGGAAGTTCACCAGGACGCGGTGGCGCAGCACCGGAAGCGCCACGCGCCGCACGTCTTCGGGAGTCGCGTGGAAGCGTCCGGCAAGGAGGGCGCACGCCTTTGCGCCCAGGATCAGCGCCTGCCCCGCGCGTGGCCCCGCGCCCCAGCGCACCCAGCGGCGCACGTCCTCGGGGGCGGCGGAGTCGCCCGGGCGGGTGGCGCGCACCAGCGAGGCGGCGTAGCGGAAGACGTTGTCCGCCACCGGCACCTCGCGCGTCCAGCGCTGGAGGGTGAGCACCCGCTCGGCGTCCAGGACCGGCTCCACCGCGGCATCCGCCACGCCCGTGGTGGCGCGGAGGATGCGCACCTCTTCTTCCTCCGAGGGATAGTCGAGGCGGATGTCCAGCATGAAGCGGTCGAGCTGCGCTTCGGGGAGGGGATAGGTGCCCTCCTGCTCCAGCGGGTTCTGCGTGGCCAGCACGAAGAATGGGCGCGGGAGGATCATGTCCTGGCCGCCCGCGGTGACGCGGCCCTCCTGCATCGCCTCCAGCAGGGCGGCCTGCGTCTTGGGCGGGGTGCGGTTGATCTCGTCCGCCAGCAGCACCTGGGTGAAGACGGGGCCGCGGATGAAGCGCGCGGCGCGGCGCCCGGTGGTGCGGTCCTCCTCGATCACCTCGGTGCCGGTGATGTCGCCGGGCATCAGGTCCGGCGTGAACTGCACGCGGCGGAACTCCAGCTCCAGCGCCTCGGAGAGGGTGCGCACCAGGAGCGTCTTGGCCAGCCCCGGAACGCCCACCAGCAGCGCGTGCCCGCCCGCCAGGAGGCACACCAGTACCTCGTCCAGCACAGCCTCCTGCCCCACGATCCGGCGCTGCACCTGCGCCCGCAGCCGGGCCGTGTCGCCGAGAAGCGCCTCGATCTCCATCCGTGCCGTAGCCAGGGGAGCCAACCTCGTGTAAAGGGGGTGCCGCCGCGGATGTGCTAAGATCCCAGCACCCCCCGCCCCGCGCAAGTGCCCGGCGGCGCTCGCACGCGGTGTGCGGAGGCCCGTGTGTCTCCTTCTCACGGAGTCCCTGGATGAAGAAGCTGTTCCGCCCCGCCCTCCTCCTCGCGCTCGCCGCCTGCGCGCGCGACCCGGCCGCCCTCGCGCCCCGCCCCGCCGTCCTGCTGGCCGCCGGCGACATCGCGGACTGCGTGTCGCCGGGCGCGGAGGCGACGGCGGCGCTGCTGGACACACTGCCGGGCACGGTGGCGACGCTGGGCGACAACGCGTACCCGCGCGGAACGGCGGAGGAATACGCCCGCTGCTACCATCCCACCTGGGGCCGCCACCGGGCGCGCACCCGCCCCTCGCCGGGGAACCACGAGTACCTCACGCCGGGGGCGGCGCCGTACTTCGCGTACTTCGGCGCGGCGGCGGGCACGCCGGGCGAGGGGTGGTACAGCTACCCGCTCGGCTCTTGGCACGTGGTGGTGCTCAACAGCGAGGTACCGCACGCCGCGGATTCGCCCCAGTTGGCGTGGCTGCGCGCGGACCTGGCGGCCCACCCCGCGCGCTGCACGCTCGCCTACTGGCACCGTCCGCGCTTCAGCTCGGGCCCGCACGGCTCCAACGCGGGGATGGCGCCCTTCTGGGAAGCGCTCTACGCGGCCGGCGCGGATGTGGTGCTCACCGGCCACGACCACACCTACGAGCGCTTCTCCCCGCAGGCGCCGGACGGGCGCGTGGACGCGGCGCATGGCATCCGCTCGTTCGTGGTGGGCACAGGCGGGCGCGCTCCGTATCCCCTTCCGAACGTCGCGCCCAACAGCGAGATCCGCTACAACGCCTCCAACGGCATCCTCCGCCTGGAGCTGGAGGATGCCGGCTACCGCTGGCACTTCATCCCCACGAAAGGCACGTCGCCGGACCAGGGGACCGGCACCTGCCACTGAGCATTCTTCTCTCTGTGCCTCTGTGTGAGACCGCTTTTTTCTCTGCCGGTCCCTTGCTTGCGAATCGCGACGGCCCCGCTCCACCCGAACCTGGCACTTCACCTTCGTGACATCCACACTCCGCGCCCGCCCCGCCATCCTCGACCTGCTGCGCGAGCAGACGCGCGCCGCGCACGAGCGAGCCGAGGCGACCCTGCCGCTCCTGGACCCGGCGCTGAGCCGCGCGCGATACCGCCAGATCCTGGCGGCGTTCTGGGGATTCCACGCCGCGCTGGAGCCGCGGCTCCGCGCCGTCGAGGGGCTGGGCCTGGACGTGGAAGCACGGCGCAAGCTCCCCCTGCTGGAATCCGACCTGCGGGCGCTCGGCGGCGACGCCGCGCACCTGCCCGTCGCCCACGACGTTCCGCGCGTGGACGGCGTCGCGGAGGCGCTGGGGGTGATGTACGTGCTGGAGGGGGCCACGCTCGGCGGCCGCGTCATCAGCCGCCACCTGGCGTCGCGGGGGATCGGGCCCGAGACGGGAGGCGCGTTCTTCGCCGGCTACGGCGAGGCCACGGGGGAGATGTGGAAGGCGTTCGCGGCGGCCATCGGCGCGTACGCGGAGGCGCACCCGGAGAGCGCGGATAGGATGGTGAGAGCCGCGGACGAGACGTTCACCCTGCTGGAGCGCTGGCTCGCCCGCGCGATGGAGACCCCGTGACGGACATCCTGCCGGACACCGGCATCGAGCTCACCCACTGCGACCGCGAGCCGATCCACATCCCCGGCTCGGTGCAGCCGCACGGCGCCCTGCTGGCGCTGGCGGGCGAGCGCGTGGCGCAGGCCAGCGCCAACGCCGCGGAGTGGCTCGGCGCCGCTCCCGAAGCGCTCCTGGGCCGCACGCTGGGCGAGGTGTTCGGCGACGGGGGAGCGGCCCGCATCCGCCAGGCGCTGGAGCTGGACGACCCGCGCGAGGCCAACCCGGTGCGCCTGGAGGCGGACGGCAGGGTGCTGGACGGCCTCGTCCACCGCCACGACGGAATCGTGGTGGTGGAGGTGGAGTCGGCGCCCGAGCAGACCCCGGCCGAGGCGCGCGCTTCCGGGGCAGCCTTCCGGCGCGGGCTGGTGGAGGTGCAGCGCGCCAGCAGCGTGCGCTCGCTCTGCGACTCCATCGCGCGCTCGGTGCGCGAGCTGACCGGCTACGACCGCGTGCTCGTCTACCGCTTCCACGAGGACTGGCACGGCGAGGTGCTGGCGGAGGCCAAGGAGGAGGGGCTGGAGCCCTTCCTGGAGCTTCACTACCCGGCGTCGGACATCCCGGTGCAGGCGCGCGCGCTCTACCGCCTCAACTGGCTGCGCAACATCCCGGACCGCGAGTACCGCCCCGTCCCGCTGGTGCCCGCCGCGCACCCGCACACGGGAAGGCCGCTGGACATGGGGCTGGCGGCGCTGCGCAGCGTGTCGCCGGTCCACATCCAGTACCTGCGCAACATGGGGGTGGCGGCCACCCTCACCATCTCGCTGCTGCGCGACGGCGAGCTGTGGGGCCTGATCGCCTGCCACCACAACACGCCGCGCTCGCTGCCCTACGACGTGCGCGCCTCGTGCGAGCTCCTGGGCCAGCTCTTCTCCGCGCGCATCGACGGCGCCGAGGCAGAGGAGCACCGCGCCGCCGACCTGCGCCGCGCCGAGACCCTGGCCGCGCTCACCGACCGGCTGGCGGGCGCGCGCGACTGGCCCGCCGAGCTGGCGCGCGACCCCGCGCTCCTGGAGCTGGTGGGAGCCACGGGCGCCGCCGTCGTCGCGGACGGGCGCGTGGAGACCGCGGGCGATGCGCCGCCCCCCCGCGCCGTGGAGGAGCTCGCCGCGCGCCTCGCGGACCGTCCGCTCCCCGACGGAGTCGCCGCCACGGAGCACGCGGACGAGGAGCTTCCCGGGGCCAGCGGCCTCCTGGCCGTGCCGCTCAGCGACGCACGCCTCCAGTGGATCCTCTGGTTCCGCCCCGAGGTGGTGCAGACGGTCAACTGGGCCGGCGACCCGCGCAAGCCGATGGAGGTGGTGGCGGACGGCGCGATGGAGGTGCGCCTCTCGCCGCGCGGCTCGTTCGCGCTCTGGAAGGAGACGGTGCGCGGCCGCTCGCATCCCTGGACGGCCGGCGACCGGCGCGCCGCGCTCAACCTGCGCCGCGTGGTGGCCGAGGTGGTGCTGCGGCACGTGGAGGAGGTCGCCGCGCTCAACCGCGCCCTCGCCCGCTCCAACGCGGAGCTGGACGCCTTCACCTACACCGCCAGCCACGACCTGCGCGAGCCCCTGCGCGGCATCCGCAACTACGTGGAGATGCTGCGCGAGGACCACGCGGAGCGCCTCGACGCGGAGGGCACCGGCCTGCTCGACACGCTGACGCGGCTAACGGGCCGCATGGACGGCATGATCGAGTCGCTCTTCGAGTACTCGCGCGTGGGCCGCATCGAGATGGAGGTGGTCCCCACCGACCTGGGCGTTGTGCTGGACGACGTGCTGGACGCGCTCGCGCAGCCCATCCGCGAAGCCGGCGTGGAGATCCGCGTCCCGCGCCCCCTCCCGGTGCTGCCGTGCGACCCGGTGCGCGCGGGCCAGGTGTTCCAGAACCTGGTCCACAACGCGATCAAGTACAACGACGGCGCGTCTCCCTGGGTGGAGATCGGCTCGCGCGAGGAGCCCGGCGCCCCCACCGTGCTCTACGTGCGCGACAACGGCATCGGCATCGCCCCGCAGCACCACGACGCGATCTTTCGCATCTACCGGCGCCTCCACCCCCGCGACCGCTTCGGCGGCGGCACGGGCGTGGGCCTCACCATCGTCCAGCGCATCGTGGAGCGCCACGGCGGCCGCATCTGGCTGGAATCGTCGCCTGGAGCGGGCACGACGTTCTACTTCACGCTGCAGCCCGGCTGAAAAGAAACTCACACAGAGGCACAGAGGCACAGAGACGGCTTCATCTCTGTGCCTCTGTGTCTCTGTGTGAGCCTATTTTCTAGGAAGGCCGCGCCAGCTCCCCGCGCGGCTCGCTGCGGATCTCGCCCGCGCCGGGGCCGATGTCGAAGTCGAAGATGGCGGAGGGGACGGCGAGGGTGGTGCACACGTTGGGGTGCTCCAGCATGCAACTGATGCGGCCCTGCACGGGGGCGGCGGCGAGGAGGACGTAGGCCTGCTCGCCCGTGAAGCCGTAGCGCTTGAGGTGGCGGATGGCGTTGCGGCACGCCATGCGGTACGACACCCACACGTCAAGGAAGTGCTGGGTGTCGTTCTCGTCCACGGAGATGCCCTGGAAGGTGACGAACTCGCTGTAGCCGCGCTCCGTCTGCCCGGGCTCGAACACGGGGTTGCTGATGCCGTAGCGCTCCATCCCGCCGCGGATCAGCTCCACGTGCAGGTCGATGTAGCCGGCCATCTTGATCCCGCCCAGCCCCGTGATCTTGCCGTCGCCCTGCGAGAACTGGAGGTCTCCCAGGCTCAGCATGGCACCGTCCACGTACACGGGGAGGTAGGCGCGCGACCCGCGGGAAAGCTCCTTCACGTCCACGTTGCCGCCGTTCTCGCGCGCGGCCCAGGTGCGCGCCGCCTCCCGCCCCACCCGCTCCGCCGCGGAGTCCGGAAGCTGCCCCAGGAGGGCGCCCTCCGGCGTGGGGATCACGGCGGTGGACATGAAGCGCGACGCGTGCGTGGAGAGCATCGCCATCTCGCGGTGGTTCCAGCGCGCCAGCCGCTCCGCCGAGGGGGCGCACCCGATCGCCCCGGGGTGCGGCATCCCCACGAACTTCACCCCCTCCACGTGGCGCGACGAAGCGTAGATGCCGTTCAGGTCCCAGATCGCCTTGCGCGCCTCGGCGAACTCGTCCATCAGCAGCCCCGTGCCGGTAGCCCGGTCCAGGATCCCCGTGAACCCCCACTCCGCGCCGGGAAGGGGGCCGATGTCCAGGATGTCCACCGCGAGCAGGTCGCCGGGGCGGGCGCCGTTGATGGCCACGGGGCCGCTCAGGTAGTGCACGTGCCCCAGGTCCAGGTCGCGCACGTCGTCCGCGGAGTCGCTGTTCAGCACCTGCCCGCCGGTGAGGTCCAGGCACTCCATGCGGAACACGGTGCCGGGGTCCGCCGAAGCGACGGGCGGGATCTCGGGGTGCCAGCGGTTGTGAGGCCGCGGATACTGCTCCTCCGGCGGGAGGCGCAGGTCTACGGAAACGAGAGTGTTGGGCACGATGAACGCCTCGGCCCGCCCGGCCTGGCGGGGCCGGGGGGCAAACCGGAGGGGCCGTCCCCAGCGGACGGCCCGTTTTCAGCCCTGCTTCCGCGCGGACCCGCCCCGCCCCACGCCGTCGGTGCCGAAGCGCCGCGCCACCTCGGCCATGCAGCGGTCCATCCGCTCCAGCGCGTCGCGCACGCCGCGCTGGTACGGGTCGCCGTCCGGACCTTCGTCCAGGTCGCGCGGGCCCTCGCCGGTGAGCAGCCAGTGCCCGTTCACGGCGAGCGCCAGCGGCAGGCGCAGCATCACGTCGCCGTTGGGCACGCGCCCGCGCGTGAACCACTCGCTGACGGTGGCGACCCCCACCCCCAGCTCTCGCGCGAGGTCCGCCTGCGACATCCCCCGGTCGTCCAGCACCTGGCGGAGACGCTCGAAGAAGGCGGAGAGCTCCACGGCTTTGCGGCGCGCGGGGCCGGCGGTCGGTTCGTGTGGCAGAACTCTAACTCCAAGTCCCGTGGTCAGTTGCGACGGCATCGGCCGCGTTCCCGCTGCAAGGAGTTAGCCGCTGGACCCGGGAGCTTCGGCCCGCCGAACGGGGTTTGACAAGCCGAACACACGGTAGCAAATTGCGGGTGCCGCGGCAAGAGACCGGCGGCCCCGCTCGCCCCCTCCCGGACCCGACCATGCCCGGCCGCACGATACTCCTGGTGGAAGACAACGAAGACAACCGGGTCGTCTACCGGACCATGCTCACGCACTTCGGCTTCGAGGTGCTGGAGGCGGGCGACGGCGCGGAGGCCATCCGCCGCGCCCGCGAAGACCAGCCGGACGTCATCCTGATGGACATCTCCATCCCCGTGATCGACGGGTGGGAGGCCACGCGCACCCTCAAGGCCGACCCCGCCACCGCCGGCATCCCGGTGATCGCCCTCACCGCCCACGCGCTGGACACGGACCGTGCCCGCGCCGCCGAGATCGGCTTCGACGTGTTCCTCGCCAAGCCCGTGGAGCCGCGGCGCGTCGTCTCGGAAGTCCGCAAGCTGCTCGGCGAAGCGGAGTAAGGGGGCTCACACAGAGACACAGAGGCACAGAGAAGACGTTCTTTCTCTGTGCCTCTGTGTCTCTGTGTGAGGCTACAGCGACGAGGTACGGTCCTGGATCGACTTTACCTCGCGCACGCCCGTGCGCAGCGCGGCGATGGCGTCGGCGGCGGCGCTGGCGGCGGACATGGTGGTGATGTACGGGACGCCGTACTGGATGGCGGCGCGGCGCGTGGCGTAGTCGTCGTACTGGCTCTGCTTGCCCAGCGGGGTGTTGATGAGCAGCGCCACGTCGCCCGAGATGATGTGGTCCGCCATGTTGGGGCGGTCCTCGTTCACCTTGAAGACGTGCTCGCAGGGGATGCCGTGGGCGCGCAGGTGGCGCGCCGTGCCGCCCGTACCCGCGATGCGGAAGCCCATGTCGTGGAGGCGGCGCGCGATGGGCGTGACGGTCTCCTTGTCGCGGTCGTTCACCGTGATGATCACCCGCCCCTCGTGCGGAAGCTGCATCCCCGCCGAGATCTGCGCCTTGGCGAAGGCCATCCCGAACGAGTCGTCGAACCCCATCGCCTCCCCCGTGGAGCGCATCTCGGGGCCCAGCAGCGGGTCCACCTCCGGCAGCTTGTTGAAGGGGAAGACGGCTTCCTTCACCGCCACCCCGCCCACCGGGATCTGCTCCGGCAGCCCGAAGCCCGCCAGCTTCTCCCCCACCATCAGCCGCGCCGCGATCCGCGCCAGCGGCACCCCCGTGGCCTTCGACACGAAGGGCACCGTGCGCGACGCGCGCGGGTTCACCTCGATCACGTACACCTCGCCGTTGTACACGGCGTACTGCACGTTGATCAGCCCCACCACGCCCAGCTCCAGCGCGAAGCGGCGCGTCTGCTCGCGCATCTCCTCCACCTGGCGGTCGTTGAGCATGAAGGGCGGCAGCACGCACGCCGAGTCGCCGGAGTGGATCCCCGCCTCCTCGATGTGCTGCATCACCCCGCCGATCACCACCGTCTCCCCATCGGACAGCGCGTCCACGTCCGCCTCGAAGGCGTCTTCCAGGAAGCGGTCGATGAGCACCGGGCGGTCGTGGCTCACCCGCACCGCCCGCTCGAAGTAGCCGCGCAGCGAGGGCTCGTCGTACACGATCTCCATCCCCCGCCCGCCCAGCACGTAGCTGGGGCGCAGCAGCACCGGGTAGCCGATGCGCCCCGCGATCTCCGCCGCCTGGTCCACCGACACGGCCAGGCCGTTGGGCGGCTGCTTGATCCCCAGCCCCCGCGCCAGCGCCTCGAAGCGCTCGCGGTCCTCCGCGCGGTCGATCGCCTCCGTGGGGGTGCCGATGATCTTCACCCCCAGCGCCTCCAGCGGCGCGGCGAGCTTAAGCGGCGTCTGCCCGCCGAGCTGCACGATCACCCCGTCCGGCTGCTCCAGCCGCACGATCTCCAGCACGTCCTCGAGCGTCAGCGGCTCAAAGTACAGCTTGTCCGACACGTCAAAGTCGGTGGACACCGTCTCCGGGTTGGAGTTGACCATGATGGTCTCCCACCCCGCGTCGCGCAGCGCCAGCGCCGCCTGCACGCAGCAGTAGTCGAACTCCACCCCCTGCCCGATGCGGTTGGGCCCCGAGCCCAGGATCATCACCTTGCGGCGGTCCCCGCGCTCCGCCTCGTTCTCCTCCGCGTAGGTGGAGTACATGTACGGGGTCATCGCCGGGAACTCGCCCGCGCAGGTGTCCACGCGGTTGTACACGGGGTGGATGTCCATCCCCCAGCGCCGCTCGCGCGCCGCCTCTTCCGTCTCGCCGCGCAGGCGGGCAAGCTGAACGTCGCTGAACCCCATCCGCTTCATGCGCAGCAGTTCCCGCGGCGTCACCTCCTCCAGCGCCGCGTACTCCCGCTCCGCGTCCACGAGCTGCCCGAGCTGCGCCACGAACCAGGGATCGACCCCCGTCAGCGCCGCCACCTCCTTGTGGGCGAAGCCGTTTTCGAGCGCGCGCTTGATCTGGTAGGGGCGCTCCGGCGTGGGACGGCGCAGGCCGCGGCGGATGGTCTCCGCGTCGTCGTCGGCCAGGCGGTCGTCGGCAAGCGTACCCGTCTCCCACCCGCTGCGCCCCACCTCCAGCGCGCGGATGGCCTTCTGCCACGCCTGCTTGAAGGTGCGGCCGATCGCCATCGACTCGCCCACGGCCTTCATCTGCACGCCCAGCGTGGCGTCGGCGGCCGGGAACTTCTCGAAGGCGAAGCGGGGGAACTTGACTACCACGTAGTCCAGCACCGGCTCGAACGAGGCGGGAGTGGACTGGGTGATGGCGTTGGGGAGCTCGTCCAGCGTGTACCCCACGGCCAGCTTGGCGCCGATGCGCGCGATGGGGTACCCCGTCGCCTTGGACGCCAGAGCGGACGAGCGGGACACGCGCGGGTTCATCTCCACCACGAGCAGCTCGCCGTCCACCGGGTTCACCGCGAACTGCACGTTGCACCCGCCCGCCTCCACCCCGATCTCGCGGATGATGGCGATGGCGGCGTCGCGCATCCGCTGGTACTCCACGTCGGTCAGCGTCTGCGCGGGGGCCACCGTCACCGAGTCGCCGGTGTGCACGCCCATCGCGTCGAAGTTCTCGATGGAGCAGATGATGACCACGTTGTCCGCCCCGTCGCGCATCACCTCCAGCTCGAACTCCTTCCACCCGATCACCGAGCGGTCGATGAGCACCTCGCTCACCGGCGACAGGTCGATGCCGCGCCGCACCTGGTCCTCGAACTCCGCGCGGTTGTACGCGATCCCCCCCCCCGTGCCGCCCATGGTGAACGACGGCCGGATGATCGCCGGATACCCCGTCTCCTCCACCAGCCTCAGCGCCTCGTCCAGCGACCGCGCGAACCCGCCGTGTGGAAGCTTCAGCCCGATGCGGCGCATGGCCTTGGCGAACTCGCTGCGGTCCTCAGCCATGCGGATGGCGCGCGCGTTGGCGCCGATCAGCTCCACCTTGTGCCGCGCCAGCACGCCGCGGTCGTGGAGATCCAGCGCCACGTTCAGCGCCGTCTGCCCGCCCATGGTGGGGAGGATGGCGTCGGGCTTCTCCTTCATGATCACCCGCTCCACCCACTCGGGTGTGATGGGCTCGATGTACGTGGCGTCGGCCAGGTCGGGGTCGGTCATGATCGTGGCCGGGTTGCTGTTGACCAGGATGACCCTGTACCCCTCCTCCCGCAGCGCCCGTACGGCCTGCGTCCCGCTGTAGTCGAACTCGGCTGCCTGCCCGATGATGATGGGCCCGGAGCCGAGGATCAGGATGCTCTGGAGATCGGTGCGCTTGGGCATTGCGTCGCGCGTGCGTGTGCGAGCGCCGGCCCCGCGTGGGCGCGGGGCCGGCACGGGTAGCCGGCTGAGGTGTCGGTCGGGGCGGGAATATAGGATGTGGCGCGGCGGCGGGAAAGACGGAGCACTGATACGCCGGAGTGCACCATCCTTCCCTGTTCTCGATCTTCAATCGCCTTGAGCAATCCGCGGAACAGTACGAGATTGGCGCAAGGTGGGTACTCACCTCTTGCGGCGTACCGTCTGCCAATCCGGCCGCGAGCAACCTGAAAGGCGCCCTCTGCCGGCACACTCCCGCGGCTCACACGTTGGGATTGTGCGCCTTACAGCACCTGGTGAGCCGTTTCCACGCCCCGGATACTACGCGTCACGGTAGCGCTCTAGACCGTAATCCTACTCCCTCCGGCATTCCCAAATATGCGCTTGCACAAGTGGGTTGCGTCCGCTCTCAAAGTCGCAACGTCCTGGATTCCTGGGGTGGGAACCGCAGTCGAGGAGGGGCTGGAACACTGGAAATCTGAGCAAGAGCGCCGCTCCCTAATCGCCGGACTTCTGGACACGCAGGAGCAGACCTGGCGGCCGGACGCCTCCCCTGCGGCGCTGCTCCGCGCGGACTTCGGCGTGGTTCCGTTTCACGGTCGCGAAGCCGAGCTTCAGGATCTCGCCCGCTGGTGCGATACCGACATGTCGCTCGCGTTGCGGCTGTACACTGCGCCAGGCGGATTCGGTAAGACCCGGCTGATGCGCCACCTCGTGCGTCTCCGCGGCGCCGCAGGGTGGGACGCCGGTGTCTTACCCGAGATCCTGCCTGGCGAGCAACCCTTATCAGTGCTCCTCGCGGAGGGCGGGAAGCCCCTGCTGCTGGTATTGGATTACGCCGAAAGCCGGCGGAGCCACATCGAGGCGGTGGTAACGGCCGCCCGCGACGCAGCCCGCTCGCGCGTGCGGGTAATCTTGCTCGCCCGTGCCGAAGGAGACTGGTGGCACGAGTTGAAGCGCGCCGCAAACGGAGTGGGCGACTTCTTCCAGGGCCCATCTGTCGAGGGGCCGATCCCGCTCCTCCCACTGACTAGCTCCATCGAAGCACGGCGCTTTTCCTATCAGAGCGCGATTCACGCTTTCGCCAAAATCCTGGGCAAGACGCACTCCGCGCTTCGCACGGTGCCTGCGCTGGACCATGAAGACTTCGAGCGAGTGCTGCTCGTTCACGCTGCAGCCCTCGCGGCTGTGGAGGGGGAGCAAGTGCCCTCGCATGGCCTGCTCGACTGGCTTCTGACGCGAGAGGAAGCGGGTATCGACCGCGTCCGCGAAAAACAGGCGGGCCTGGGACCGGAGATCCAGCGCGCCATCCACCACGCGGCCGCCCTGCTGACGCTTGCGCAGGGATCTGATTCCCGCGACGAAACGGTAGAGATCATCTCGCGCACCCCGAGCCTCCAAGATCAGCCCCGCGCGCGGCGGGACCAGATCGCGGAAATTCTCCACGTCCTGTATCAGGGCCGCAAATGGTGCGACGGGGTGGAGCCCGACCTTGTAGGCGAGCACTTGGTGGAGCGGCACCTGCGCGACAACCCGATACTACTTGACGCCGCATTCGGTACCGACGTCCCGGCGGCGCGGCTAGAGGCGGGGCTCACAGTGCTCAACCGGCTGGCACAGCGGCGGCCCGCCCGCCGGAGTCTTCTGGAGGCGGTGATCGAGACGCGGCACCGCCATCTCGCCATCCCCGCCGTCCGAGTAGCGGTTACGGGCGGAGATCCGATTGGTTTGGTGCTAGCGGACGTACTTGCACGTGTTCCAGACCCTGAGATTGCGCGGGAAGTTGAAGTGAGTCTTCCGTACCCCACCACATCTCTCCGCGAAGTCGCGGCACAGGTGCAGGAGACGCTCTGGCGGGAACTTCGGGCGGGCGAGGCGGACCCAGTCGAACTCGCATGCCGCTCTAGCTTACGTGCCACCCGACTCGCTGACGTTGGCCGTCCGGAGGACGCCTTGCAGGCGATCCGCGAGGCCGTCGAGATCGGCCGTGCGCTTGCGATTGCGCGGCCCGACGCGTCCAGATCATACCTCGCATTGACCCTCAACAATCTCGCGAGTGGGCTCGTAGTTGTCGGGCAGCGCGAGGAAGCTTTGGAGGCGATCAGCGAGGCCGTCGAGATCTATCGTGCCCTTTCGGAAGCAGAGCCCCACGCGTCCAGATCATACCTCGCAACGAGCCTCAACAACCTCTCGAACGCGCTCGCGGGTGTCGGCCGGCGTGAGGAAGCGTTGGAGGCAATCCACGAGGCTGCCGAGATCTACCGTAACCTTGCGGATGCACAGCCGGGCGCATTCAGGCCAGACCTCGCATTGAGCCTCAACAACATCTCGATCCGGCTCGGTTCGGTAGGCCGGCGGGAGGACGCCCTAGAGGCGATCCAAGAGGCCGTCGCGATCCGCCGTGCTCTTGCGGAAGCACGGCCCGACGCGTTCAAGCCCGACTTGGCTACGAGCCTCAACAACCTCTCGGGCCACCTTGCGGCAGTCGGCCGACGCGAGGAAGCTCTAGAGGCAGTCCGTGAGGCCGTCGAAATATGGCGTGGGCTTGCGGGAGCACGGCCCAACGTGTTCAGGCACAGCCTAGGTTCGAGCCTCAACAACCTCTCGAACTGCCTCGCCGCTGTTGGCCGGCGCGAGGAAGCTTTGGAGGCGATCACCGAGGCCGTCGAAATCTACCGACCCCTTGCAGAAGCACGGCCGCACGCGTTCAGGCCCGACTTCGCGTCGAGCCTCAACAATCTCTCGAACTGGTTCGCAGAGGCAGGCTGGCGCGAGGGAGGGTTGGAGGTGATCAGCGAGGCCGTCGGAATCTACCGTGCCCTCGCAGAAGCACAGCCCGACGCGTTCAGGCCCGACCTCGCGATGAGCCTCAACAACTTCTCGCACTGGCTCTCGGCGGTCGGCCGGCGGAAGGAGGCCTTGGACGCGATCGGCGAGGCCGTTGAGATCCGCCGTAAGCTTGCTGAGGCTTGGCCCGATGAGTTCAGCCACGGCCTCGCGACCAGTCTCGGTGTCTACAACAGGAGGCTTCGGGAGATGGGCCAGATCGTGAGCGCGCTGAAGGCAATCGGGGAATCTATCGACATTCTGGAACCAATGTTTAGGCGGTTCCCCCACGCGTATGCAGATATCATGGAAGCGGTCGCCGATGACTATGAACATACCGTCATGGAGGGCGGTGTAGAGCACGACCGCGAGCGACTCCGAGCGATCCGCGAAATTTTAGCAAACTTCCGGAGATCAGGATCAGCGGATGCCTGCACTCAAGATGCGGAATCTTCTTGCTGAGAATTCGTCGAGCTGCCCCCGATTCTCGGCTCGCAACGCGTCGGGGCCGATGTGACCGGACATTTGTCGCGCTTTACCTGCTCACCCCGGCTGGTCGTCCCCACTGACGTAAGGTTCTGCCGCGCCGCGCCGCGTCGCGCCGCTTAATGCGTCTTTAGTCGATACCAATTCCTTGACAGCCGTCGAGCCGCGCGCCACGATGCGCACGCCCATACGGCGCACCCACCACCACGCCACCGCTCCGCTCCCGCCACCAACTTTACATGACTCACTCCACCCTCGTCGAAGCACCCGCCGCATCCCTTGCAGATCCCGACGCACCGCTCGGCCCGCTTTCGCTCTCCCTCTCGGGCGGCGGATACCGCGCGGCGGGGTTCCATTTGGGGGTGATGGAGCTGCTGGACGATGTGGGGCTGCTCCGGAACGTGACTTCGCTGTCAACCGTTTCCGGGGGGACGATCTTCGGGGCGGCGTGGGTGGTGAAGACGCTGGATGGGATGAAGTTCGGAGCGTTCCGCGAGTGGTTTCGGGATTGGATGCTGAAGACGAACGTGGTGCGCGAGGCGCTGGCGGGGCTCGCGGCGGGGGAGCAGGGGCGGTCGCGGGCGAGCCTCATCCGTAGCGCGGCGAGGGTGTACGCCGCGCCGGGGTTCCTGGGCGACCGCAAGTTCGGCGAGGTGATGGCGGGGAGCGGGATCCCGGCGGAGGTGATCTTCAACGCCACCGAGTTCCGCAGCGGCGTGGCCTTCCGCTTCCGGCGCAGCCCGAACCCGCACGCGCGCGTGGGGAACGGCAACTTCATCGTGCCGCGCCCGGTGGCCGAGCAGGTGCGGCTGGCCGACGTGGTGGCCGCGTCGTCGTGCTTCCCCGGTGGGTTCGAGCCGTTCTGCTTCCCCGACGAGTTCGAGTGGGGTCCCGGTGGGCTGGAGAGAGCCCGGGCCGCGCTGGGCGAGAAGTTCGTCCCCGCGCTGCCGCTGATGGATGGGGGCGTGTACGACAACCAGGGGGTGAGCAGCTCGGTGCTCGCCAACCAGCACGGCGAGGCGGCCACCCTCCTGATCTCGGACACCAACACACGGCAGGAGGCGCTCTACACCACGCCCGAGCCGCCGCGCCGCGGCCACCTCACGCTGAACGGAGCCGCGTGGGTGGGGAGGATCCTCTTCGCGCTGGCGGTGGCGTCCATCGTGGCGCTGGCCGTACACGCCTGGCAGGAGCGGGAGAACGGTGGCTGGCAGTGGCAGGACGTGCTGGTGTACGTGGTCCCGGGCCTCTTCTGCCTCGCGGGCGCCGCTGCGCTGGCCAAGGCGCGGCGGGTGTCGCTGGACGTGGGCACACGCCTGCGCGAGCGCGTGCAGATCGCCCGCGCGTGGGATGACGTGCGCCGCCTGACCATCCCGGAGGTGGTGAGCCTGGTGGAGCTGCGCGCCACCTCCCTGCTCTCCCTCACCTCCAACGTGTTCATGAAGCGTGTGCGCGAGCTGGTGCTCGGCAGCGTGGACGACAACGAGCGCTACGCCCAGCGGCGCGCCCCCGTGCTCCTCTACCAGTTGGACGAGCCCAACACGAAGCTCTACCACGACGTCCCCTGGCTGCGCCCGTCCGCGGAGCTCGTGGCGCGCGTGCGCAGCGTGGACACCATGTCCACCACGCTGTGGTTCGACTCCAAAGACCAGCTCGACGCGCTGGAGCAGGTCGGCGCCGCCACCGCCGCGTTCGCCCTCCTCAAGCTGATCGTGGAACGCGAAGGACCCGAAGGCGGCGCCCCCGGGTCCCCAATCCACGTCCTCTTCCACCGCCTGCGCGCCCGCTGGGACGCCTACAACGCCTAGCTCACCCGGCGGCGCCGAGATGAAGTGATCTCTGTGCCTCCGTGCCTCTGTGTGAGATCACTTCGTCCAGCCACGTCGCCAGGCGCGGCAGCATGCTCTCGTCCTTGGCGATCACGCTGCGCGCCCCGGCTTCGCGGGCGCGCGAGTGGAGCGCGGGACAGGTGGTGCCGGTCACGAAAGCGATGGGCACCTCGGTGAACGCCGGGAGCGTGCGTAGCGCCCGGCAGCACTCCACCCCGTCGCGGCCGGGCATCTCCGCGTCCAGCAGCACGGCGTCCGCGGCGCCGGGCTCGCGCTCGGCCCACACCACCAGGTCGTCGCCGGTGGAGAAGGAGAGCGGCTGGAAGCCGAGGTGCCGGAGCCAGGAGGAGAGCAGGTCTCCCTGGAGCGGATCGTCGTCCGCGAAGGCGATGCGAAGTGCTTGCGGCATGAACACGGAGGTCAGGGTAGGGCGCTGGCCTCCTGTATGGCAAACTACGGCCCAGAACGCGCGGCACACGCAAACACCGCCCAACAAGGCACTTACACGAATACACATGAAAATCGCGCGTTCCCGCCCGGGAACGCGCGATTCCATTTGGGAACCGGCGGGGGTCCCGAACGGGTCACCCGTCGGAACCGGAGGCGATGGCGCGGAGCTGCCTGACGAGCGCCGCCACCGCCGGCGAGGCGGCGAGGTCGGCCCCGGAGCGCAGGGCTTCCTCGGCCGCGGCGGCGCCCTCCGCCAGCCCCATGAACCCGTACCCCGCCGAGGTGCCGCGCAGCTTGTGGAGGTGCCGCGCCACGGCCGTGCGGTCCCCCACGGCGACCGCCTCCTCCAGCTCCGCCAGCCGCCCCGGGACGCCGGCGCGGAAGCGGGCGCGCAGCGGGCCCCAGAAGTCGTCCTCCGCCGTGTCGGCCGGCGTGGGGACCGGGGACGCGGCGGGGGTGCGGCGCCGTGCCTCGGCCACCGCCTCGTCCACGCGGGCCAGGAGCGACTCCGGGTCCACGGGCTTGGCCACGTGCCCGTCGAACCCCGCCTCCGCGGCCCCATCGCGGTCGGCCTCGGCCACGGCGGCGGTGAAGGCGAGCACCGTCGCCACGTCCATCCCGGGGCGCCGGCGCAGCTCGGCCAGGAGCTCCGGGCCGCTGGCCTCCTCCAGGTTCAGGTCCAGGAGCACCATCAGCGGGCGCGCCGCGGCCACGCGCTCCGCCGCGCCGTGCGAGCCGTCGTCCGCGTGCACGGTGTAGCCGGCGCGCTGCAGCACCGCGCTCACGTACGCGCGGATGTCGTCGTCGTCATCCACCACCGCCACCACCCCGCGGCGCGAGCCGGCGGGCACCCGCACGGGCGCGGGCACGGGCGCAGGCCTCCCCTCCGCGGCGGGGAGCGCGACCCAGAAGGTGCTCCCGGCGCCGATGCGGGAGCGCACGCCGATGCGCCCGCCCATGGCCTCGGCCAGGCTGCGGGCCAGCGCCAGCCCCAGCCCCGCGCCGGCCTCCCGCGCCGCCCCCGGGTGGTGGATGCGCGAGTACTCGTGGAAGATCAGCTCCTGGTCCCCCTCGGTGAGCCCCGGCCCCTGGTCGGCCACCTCCACCCACACCTCGCTCCCCTCCGTGCACACCGTGAGCGACACCTCGGTGCCGCGCGGCGAGTACTTGATGGCGTTGTCCACCAGGTTGAGCAGCACCTGGCGCAGCCGGCCCGCGTCCGCCATCGCCGGGGGGGTGCCGCGGTCGTCCACGCGCAGCGCGATGCCCCGCTCGTCCGCCACGGTGCGCAGCGAATCGGCCACGGCGGAGGCGATCTGCCCGGCGTGGAGGGGGGCGAGCGTCACCTCCAGCGTTCCCGCCTCCACCTTGGTGAGGTTGAGGATGTCGTTGACTACGTGCAGGAGGTGCCGCGCGTTGCGGTGGATGATGTCCACGAACTCGCGGCGGCGCTCGGGGGGAAGCTCCTCGTCCGTGGAGAGGAGGGCGGCGAAGCCCAGGATGGAGCTGAGCGGGGTGCGGAACTCGTGGGCCACGTGCCCCACCACGCGCGACCGCGTCTCGGCGGCGCGCTCCACCTCGGCCAGGCGGGCGCGCAGCTCGGCGACGGTGGCGCCCTCCGGCGCCTGGGTGGACGCGCTCATCCGCCCACGTCCGGCATGCCGTGCTTCTTGCGGCGCTGCCACAGCACCTTGCGGGAGATGCCCAACTGCTCGGCCGCCGCGCTCACGCTGCCGCCCAGGTCGCTCATGGTGGCTTCGATGTACATCCTCTCCACTTCGTCCAGCGTGAGCCCGCGCGGCACCGCGAGGGAGTTGGCCGTGGGCGGCGGCGCGGCCCCCGCCGGCGCCAGCTCGCCGATCTGCAGCACGGGGCCGCGGGAGAAGATCATCGACCGCTCGATGACGTTGCGCAGCTCGCGCGCGTTGCCCGGCCAGTCGTGCCGCTCCAGCCGCGCCAGCCCCGCCGTGTCCAGCGCGGGCACCGCCTTGCCGAAGTACTCCGCCGCGCGCTTGGTGAAGTGGCGCGCGATCTCCGGGATGTCCGAGCGGATGTGGCGGAGGGAGGGGAGCACCTGCGACGCCACGTTGAGCCGGTAGAACAGGTCCTCGCGGAAGCGGCCGGCGCGCGCCTCCGTGGCCAGCTCCACGTTGGTGGCCGCCACCACGCGCAGCGACACGCTCTGCTCCTGCGTGGAGCCGATGCGGCGAAAGGTGCGGCTTTCCAGGAAGGAGAGGAGCTTGGCCTGCAGCTCCAGCGGCATCGACCCGATCTCGTCCAGCAGCAGCGTCCCCCCGTCCGCAACCTCCACCAGCCCGCGCTTGGTCTGCCGCGCGTCGGTGAAGGCGCCCCGCTCGTAGCCGAACAGCTCCGCCTCCAGCAGGTTGGCGGGGAGGGCGGCGCAGTTCACCTCCACGAAGCGGCGGCTCGCCTGCCCGCTGGCCCCGTGGATGGCGCGCGCCACCAGGTTCTTCCCCGTGCCGCTCTCGCCCAGCAGCAGGGCGGACACCTGCCCCACCGACCCCACCTGGTCCACGAAGGTGCGCACCTCCTGCACCAGCGGGTGCTGCCCCACGATGCCGTGGCGGTCGAACTTGGCCGCCGTCACCGAGGTGAGGAGCTCCTGCGCCGGCACCTGCTCCAGCGCGCGGCGGATGCGCGTCTCCAGCGCCTTGGGCTCGATGGGCTTGCTCACGAAGTCCGTGGCCCCGGCCTGCAGCGCCGCCTCCGCGTCTCCCTCCGTTCCGCGCGCCGTGGCGATGATCACGGGGAGCGCCGGCGCGATCTCCCGCACGCGCCGCAGGAACTTCATCCCGTCCATCCCGGGCATCACCAGATCGCACACCACGGCGTCGGGCGCCTCCACGCGGATCTCCTCCAGCGCCACCTCCGGCCGCGTGAACCCCTTGGTCACGAAGCGGCGGCTGCGCTCGAGCTGCGCGGTCACGAGCGCCACCTGGTCGGCGTCGTCGTCGATGATGAAGATGGTGGGATTCAAGGGAGGGGAACGGGGAACGGGGAATGGGGAACGGTAGAAGCGAACGGAACCTCGGAACACAGGGTGTGTTTTTTCTGTTACCGTTCCCCGTTCCCCGTTCCCCGTTCCCCCTCTTCCTTCCGTTCCCACCGGTCCGCGTCGCGCACCTGGTACTTGGAAAGCGTCCTCGCCACCGCCTCGTCCAGGTCGATGCCGAGCTGGTTGGCCAGCACCACGCACACGAACACCACGTCGCCCAGCTCCAGCGCCACGTCGCCCTCCGGCTCGTCCGCCTTCTTCTTCTTGGGGCCGAAGCGGTGGTTGAGCTCGCGCGCGAGCTCCCCCACCTCTTCGGTGAGGCGGGCGAGGTTCACCAGGGGCGGAAAGTAGCCTTCCTTGAACTGGGAGATGTACTCGTCTACCTGCTGCTGCACTTCGTGGAGCTGCATTCCGGCGGACTCGTTGGCGGGTACGTCATTGGGGTGTGCGCCAACCTACGTCCGTTCCCAAACGGAAACAAGGATCACGTTGTCCGCATTCCTCTCTGTGTCTCTGTGCCTCTGTGTGAGATTGCCGTTCATCCGTCGCGGCGGGTACATTGGGTGCCTCTGACGAACGCACACTCAACGAGCACGAATGAGCCAGCCGCGCGTGGGGATCATCATGGGGAGCCGGTCGGACCGCGAGACGATGCTGGAAGCGGCCCGCGTACTGGACGAGCTGGAGATCCCCTACGAGATGGAGGTGGTTTCCGCGCACCGCACGCCGGACCGCATGTTCGCGTACGCCGAGGCGGCGGAGGGGCGCGGGCTGGAGGTGATCGTGGCCGGCGCGGGCGGCGCCGCGCACCTCCCCGGGATGACGGCGGCCAAGACGGTGCTCCCCGTAATCGGCGTCCCCGTGCTCTCTTCGACGCTCAACGGGGTGGACTCGCTCCTTTCCATCGTGCAGATGCCCCGCGGCGTGCCCGTGGCCACCGTGGCCATCGGCAAGGCGGGGGCGGCGAACGCCGGGCTGCTCGCCGCGCGCATCCTGGGCACGCGCGACCCCGCGCTCCGCGACCGCCTGCGCGCCTTCGCGGCGCGCATGGCGGAGGAGGCGCTCCAGCCGTGAGCCCCATCCTCCCCGGCTCCACCATCGGCATCGTGGGCGGCGGCCAGCTCGGCCGCATGTTCGCCCTGGAAGCGCGCCGCATGGGGTACCGCGTGGCCGTGTGGGACCCGGGCGCCGACTCCCCCGCCGCACAGGTGGCGGACGAGGCCGTCACCGCCCCCTTCGACGACCCGGCCGCCGCACGCGAGCTCGCCCGCCGCTCAGACGTGGTGACGCTGGAGTGGGAGAACGCGGACGTGGGCACCCTGCGCGACCTGGAGGCGCTCGTCCCCGTGCGCCCCGGCCCCGCCGTGCTGGAGATCGCCCAGCACCGCCTGCGCGAAAAGGATGCGGCCCGCCGCCTGGGCGTCCCCACCGCCGAGTACCGCGCCGTGCGCTCGCTCGCCGACCTGCGCGCGGCGCTGGAGGAGATCGGCGTACCCGCGGTGCTGAAGACGGCGCGCGGCGGCTACGACGGCAAGGGCCAGGCGGTGATCCGCGACGCGGCGGAGGCCGGGGACGCCCTGCGCTCCGTGGCGCCCGAGGGCACGGAGCTGATCCTGGAAGCCTTCGTCCGCTTCCGCATGGAGATCTCCGTGGTCTGCGCGCGGTCCGCCACGGGGGAGGTGAGCTGCTTTCCCGTCGCCGAGAACGTGCACCGGGGCGGCATCCTCCACTCCACCGTGGTCCCCGCCCGCATCTCCCCCGCCCTGGCCGGCGAGGCGGTCCGCATCGCGCGCGCGCTGGCGGAGGGATTGGACGTGGTGGGGCTGCTGGCCGTGGAGATGTTCGTGGGCGACGACGGGGTGGTGAGGATGAACGAGATCGCGCCCCGCCCCCACAACTCCGGGCACTACACCTGGGAAGCCTGCCCCGTGTCGCAGTTCGAGCAGCAGCTTCGCGCGGTGTGCGGCCTGCCCCTGGGCGGCGCGGAGCTCCTGCGCCCCGCGGCCATGGTCAACCTGATGGGCGACGACGCGGGAACGGGGCTGGGGCGCGCGGGTACGGTGGAGGCGATGGCGGTGCCCACGGCTGCACTTCACCTGTACGGCAAGGCGGAGTCGCGGCCGGGGCGCAAGATGGGGCACCTCACCGCGCTGGGAGACGACGCGGACCAGGCGCTGGGGCGCGCGGAACGGGCGTGGGCGGCGCTCACGCGTAACGAGCACGCCGTAGGCCTTGCGCCCGCCCGCCGGTGAGGTAATTGTAGATCGACACGCACGAGCGGCACCCCCTTCTCACGTCCTCCCAGAATGTCGCGCACCGTCCCCGCCACGGGACGAACCCGCGCGTCAGAGAACGCCCTGATTCACGCGTTCTACCTGGCACTCCCTCTGAAACCGCGCGTCCGCCCTGGACGTAAACGTTTGGGACAGCGCGGTGTATCAGGATAGCAGAACGTGGCCCGCCGATTGCTTTGCAGGCGGGTACCTTTAAGCAAGGAGGCTCCGTGATCCTTCACTGCAACTTCGAAGAGCTCCGGGCGCTGTCATCGGCCATCGAGCTCATGGCCACCGACGCGGGGCGCTTCGGTGCCGCGGTCGCCGCGCCGCCGGAGGGCGTGGCGAAGGTGGAGCAGCTCCTCCCCCGTCTAACGGGCGACGTGAGCATCGAGTCGCTGGACGACCAGCGCCGCGTGCGGGAGGCGGTCGGCATCCTGGTGTCTGACCTTCACCGCCGCATGGACGACAAGGTGCTGGAGTTCCACCCGGCGCACGAAGAGGCCGTGGCGCTGTACTTCGACTACGCGCACGGCCGCACCGTCCTCCACCGCCTGGACCGCATGGGCGCCCAGATGGAGGCCATCATCGACCTGATCGGGGACCACAGCGCCGCCGGAGTCAACTTCCCGGACTGACGCATTCCCCCTGATTCTTCCTGGGCCCCGCACCGCTTCCGCTGGTGCGGGGCCCATGTCTTTGCGCCGCGGGAATGGGAGTTGCGACCGTGCCGCCTCCACCCACCCCACCCAGGAGACGGCACCATGGACCGCAACGACGCAAACCAGGGCGGCGAAGACAACTCGGCCGCCGTGGAGCACGTGGAGAACGCGCAGGAGAACCGCGACGCGCTGGCCGAGCAGGCCCGCCGCACCGAGGCCACCGCCGGCGACTCCGCCAACCATCCCATCCAGCAGACCAACGCCAACGGCCCCGGCGCGGGCACGGACGGCCGGCTGAACACCACGGTCGATCCGGGAAGCGGCGCCGGGCGCGACGCGGCTCGCGGGAACTAGGGCTCACACAGAGGCACAGAGGCACAGAGATGATTTCGTCTCTGTGCCTCTGTGTCTCTGTGTGAGCTTCTTTTACAGGATGTACTTCCGCAGGTCCTCGTCTTCCACGATCGCCTTGAGGCGGTTGCGCACCGTGTCGCCGTCGATGTGGATGAGGTCCTTGCCGCGCTCGGGAAGCTCGAACAGGATGTCTTCCAGGAGCGTGGTGAGCACCGTGTGGAGGCGGCGCGCGCCGATGTTCTCCATGCGGTCGTTCACCTGCGCGGCGATGCGGGCGATCTCGCGCACACCCTCGTCCGTGAACTCCAGCGTGGCCCCCTCCGCCGCGACGAGCGCGCGGTACTGCGTGAGCAGCGCGTTCTTGGGCTCCTGCAGGATGCGGATGAAGTCCGCCTCCGTGAGGGGCTTGAGTTCCACGCGGATGGGGAAGCGCCCCTGCAGCTCCGGGATCAGGTCCGAAGGCTTGGAGACGTGGAAGGCGCCGGCCGCGATGAAGAGGATGTGGTCCGTCCTCACCATCCCGTACTTGGTCTGCACCGTGGAGCCTTCCACCACGGGGAGGAGGTCGCGCTGCACGCCCTCGCGAGACACGTCGGGGCCCGGCGCGCCGCCGCGGTCCGTGGCGATCTTGTCGATCTCGTCCAGGAAGATGATCCCCATCTCTTCCACGCGGTCGAGCGCCTCGTTGATCACCTCGTCCATGTTGACCAGCTTGTCCAGCTCGTCCTGCAGCAGGATGCGGCGCGCCTCGGCCACGGTCACCGTGCGGCGCTTGGTCTTCTTGGGGAGGACGTCCTGCAGCATGTCCATCAGGTTGTTGTCCATCCCGCCGTCCATGCCGCCGCCCATGGGGATCAGCATGTTCTCCAGGGGGAGGCTCTGCGACACCTCCACCTCCACCTGGCGGTCCTCCAGCTTCTGGTCCTGCAGCAGTTGGCGGAACTTGTCGCGGGTGCGCTCGCGCCGCTCGCGCACCTGCTCGTCCTCCGCCTTCACGCCCGCGGGGCCGGCCACGAAGACGCGCGCCTTCTCGGCCTCCGAGGGCTCCGCGGGGGGCATGCCGCCGTCGGGGAGGGGCGGGATCAGCAGGTCCAGCAGGCGCTCCTCCACCCGCTGCTCGGCCAGCTCCTGCACGTCGTCTTCGCGGTCCGTGCGCACCATGTTGATGGCCACGTCCACCAGGTCGCGCACCATCGACTCCACGTCGCGGCCCACGTAGCCCACCTCGGTGAACTTGCTCGCCTCCACCTTGATGAAGGGCGCGCCCGCGAGCCGCGCCAGCCGCCGCGCGATCTCCGTCTTGCCGACCCCCGTGGGGCCGATCATGATGATGTTGTTGGGGACGATCTCGTCGCGCAGGTCGTCGTCCACGCGCTGGCGCCGCCAGCGGTTGCGCAGGGCGATGGCCACGGCCTTCTTGGCGTCGCCCTGCCCCACGATGTACTTGTCCAGCTCCGCCACGATGCCGCGCGGGGTGAGCTCGTCCAGCCAGGGCTGGAGCTCGGCCGCGCCATCACGGGGGGTTTCGGTCTCGTTCGTCGCCATTTTCGTATTCAGCCCCAAGCGGGCGTGCCCGCTGTCAGTCCAGCTCCAGTACGGTGATGTTGCGGTTGGTGTAGATGCAGATGTCGCCCGCGATCTCCAGCGCCCGCTTCACGATCTCGGCCGCGGGGAGCTCCGAGTGTTCCTTGAGCGCCCGCGCCGCCGCCAGCGCGTAGCTCCCGCCCGAGCCGATCGCCACCACGTCGTCGTCCGGCTCGATGACGTCGCCGTTGCCGGAGAGCATGTAGAGGTGGTCGCGGTCGGCCACGGCCAGCAGCGCCTCCAGGCGGCGCAGGTAGCGGTCCGACCTCCAGTCCTTGGCCAGCTCCACGGCGGCGCGGCTGAGGTTGCCGGGGTAGCGCTCCAGCTTCTCCTCGAACTTCTCGAACAGGGTGAACGCGTCGGCCACGGACCCGGCGAACCCCGCCAGGATCTTGCCGTCGCGCAGCTTCCTCACCTTCACGGCGGCCGACTTGGCGACCACGTCGCCCGTCGTCACCTGCCCGTCCCCACCCAGCGCTACCTTGCCGTCGCGCCGCACGGCGAGGATGGTGGTTGCGTGAAACGTTGGCATCGTCATCTATCTTCCGGTTGCGTGCTGCGTACAAGGTAACTGCAATCTCACACAGAGGCACGGAGACACAGAGATCACGCCCGCGGGTGCGCCTGCCGGTACACGCGCTTCAGCCTCTCCTTGGAGGTGTGCGTGTAGATCTGCGTGGTGCTCAGGCTGGCGTGGCCGAGCAGCTCCTTCACCGCCAGCAGGTCCGCGCCCGCGTCCAGCAGGTGGGTGGCGAAGGTGTGGCGGAGGGAGTGGGTGGAGAGGCCCGCGTCTTCGGCGATCCCCTTCAGGAACTCCCCCACGACGTTCTGGATCTGCCGCGTGGTGATGCGGCGGCCCGTGCGCGCCACGAAGACGGCGCGGCGGTCGGGGCGCTCCGCGGCGGCCATCACCTGCTCGCGCGCCTCGTAGTACGCCCGCAGCGCTCGGGTGGCCGAGCGGCCCAGCGGCACGATGCGCTCCTTGCGCCCCTTCCCCAGCACGCGCACGCGGTCGCTCACCAGGTCCAGGCTGGCCAGGTCCATGGCCTGCAGCTCGGAAAGGCGCATGCCGGTGGCGTAGAACAGCTCCACCACGGCCAGGTTGCGCAGCGCGTGGAAGCCGCCCGCCTCCGCCCGCGCCTCTGCGTCGCGGAACACCTCCTCCATCTGCTCGCGCGTGAGGAAGCCGGGGAGGTGGCGCTCCTTCCTGGGGGTGCGCACGGTGCGCGCCGGGTTGGCCGCCACCCGCTCCTCCACGTGAAGGAAGCGGTAGAACGACCGTACCGCCGAGAGCTTGCGCGCCACCGAGGTGCGCGCCAGCTCCCGGCGGCTCACCATGTCGCCCATCCACGAGCGGATGGCCAGGCGGTCCACCCCGCCCCACGTCCATTCCGGGGCGCCGTAGTAGCGGTCAAGGAACGCCTCGAACTCCGCCAGGTCGCGCGAGTACGCCTCCACCGTCTCCGGCGAGAGCTGCCGCTCGTGCGCCACGTAGCGCAGGTAGGCGTCGGCGGCGTCGCGGCGCCCCGGCTCCGCCTTCACGCCGCGGCCGGCTCCGGCGCCAGCTCGTTCTCGCGGATCCAGGCCGCGAAGTCGGCGCGGGCGCGCTCCACCAGCCGCTCGCGCTTCTCCTCCTTTTTCTTCACGTGCACCTCCAGCGGCTCCACCAGGCCAAAGTTGCTGTTCATCGGCTGGAAGTGGCGCGGCTCGGACTCGCGCAGGTACCTCATCAGCCCGCCCAGCATGGTGGTGGCCGGCGGCAGCACCGGCTGCAGGCCGCGCACGATGCGGTCCAGGTTGGCCGCCGCCAGGATCCCGACGGCCGTGGACTCGGTGTACCCCTCCACCCCCGTGATCTGCCCCGCGAAGAGCAGCTCCGGGCGCTCGGGGAGCGAGCCGTGCGGCGTGAGGCGCGCGGGGAAGTTGAGGTAGGTGTTGCGGTGGATGGAGCCCCAGCGCAGGAACTCCGCGTTCTCCAGCCCCGGGATGGTGCGAAAGATCCGCTTCTGCTCCGGGATCTTGAGGCGCGTCTGGAAGCCGACCAGGTTCCACATCTGCCCCGCGCGGTCCTCGCGGCGGAGCTGCACCACGGCCCACGCGCGCTTGCCGCCCCACTGCGGCACGGGGAGCCCCACCGGCTTCATGGGGCCGAAGCGCAGCGTCTCGGGCCCGCGCGTCGCCATCACCTCCACGGGAAGGCACCCCTCGAAGTAGGGGACGTTCTCCCAGTCGTGCCCCGCGTACCCTTCGCCGGTCCGCAGCGCCTCCACGAAGACGTCGTACTGCTCCTTCGTCATGGGCGCGTTGAGGTAGTCGTCGCCCTCGCCCTTGCCCCAGCGCGAGGCGGCGAAGAGCGTCTCCATGTCCAGCGACTCGGTGGAGAGCACGGGGGCGATGGCGTCGAAGAAGGCCAGCCCCTCGTCGCCCAGCGCGCGGCGGATGGAGGCCGAGAGCGCGTCGGAGGTGAGCGGCCCCGTGGCGATGATGGCCGGCCCCTCCGGAAGCTCCGTCACCTCGCCGCGCTCCACGCGGATGCGCGGATGCGCCTCGATGGCGGCCGTCATCCGCGCGGAGAACTCGCGCCGGTCCACGGTGAGCGCCGTGCCGCCCGGGATGCGCGACGCGCGCGCGGTGGCCAGCAGCAGCGAGCCGCCCATCCCCAGCGCCTCCATCTCCAGCTTCAGCAGCCCGTGCGCGTTCGCCGGGTCTTCGCTCTTGAAGGTGTTGCTGCAGACGATCTCCGCCAGGTCGTTCGTCTGGTGCGCGGGGGTGCCGCGCACCGGCCGCATCTCGCGCAGCGTAACGTCGTGCCCGCGCTCCGCGAGCTGGTACGCCGCCTCGGAGCCCGCCAGGCCCCCTCCCACCACGGTCACTTCGGCCATGCCACTCCCCTTCGGTTGATTGGACGCCGGGGATTATACACCAATCTCACACGGAGACACAGAGGCACAGAGGGGAGGCGCGCGCGGGGAGGGTTGCTCTGTAGAGTGTTGGAGGGTATATACCCTGCGCCGCAGGACCCCTGCCCGCCGCTTCCGCCCTTCCCACAACAGGACCAGGATCAAGTGACCAGCCGCAATTCCGGGCTCGCCCGTCGTGCCTTCGTGCTCCTCGCCGCCTGCGCCCTCGCCGCGTGCGGCGACGGAACGGGCGCCGACGACCCGCGGGAGATCACGCTGGGCGGGATCTTTTCGCTCAACGGCAACTGGGCCTCGCTCGGCGTGGCCAGCAAGGCCGCGATGGAGCTGGCCGTGGAAGACGTCAACGCGTACGCCGCGGGCCGCAACCTCACCTTCCGCGTGGACATCCGCGACACGGGCCTGGACCCCGCCGCCGCGCTGCAGGCCGTGGAGTCGCTGCGCCGCGACGGGGTGCGCCTGGTGATCGGACCGCAGAGCAGCGCCGAGCTGGCCGCCATCAAGCCGTTCGTGGATGCCAACGGGATGGTGGCCGTCAGCCAGTCCAGCACGGCCGGCAGCCTGGCCGTGGCGGACCGCATCTTCCGCCTCACCCCGGCCGACAGCCTGGAGGGCGTCGCCATCGCGGCGCTGATGTTCGCGGACGGGGTGCGCTCCGTGGTCCCCGCCTGGCGCGCGGACGCCGGCAACCAGGGGCTCCACACCGCCACGCGCCGGGCGTTCACCGGCCGCGGCGGCACCGTCTCGGCCGGCGCGGAGTACGCCACCACCGCCACGAGCTACGCGGCCACCGTGTCCGCGCTGGGCACGCAGGTGCGCGCCGCGCTCGCCACCCGCCCCGCCGCGCAGGTGGCGGTGCAGCTCTCCGCCTTCGACGAGGCGGCCGACATCCTGGCCCTCGCCGCCGCCGACCCGGTACTCGCCTCCGTGCGCTGGTACGGCGCCGACGGCATCACGCAGAGCGCCGTCGTCACGGGCCGCGCCCCCGCCGCGGCCTTCGCGGAAACGGTGGGCTTCCCCGCCCCCACGGTGGGCGCCGACCCCGCCGCCCGCGCCAAGTGGGAGCCGCTCGCGGCCCGCATCCGCGCGCGCTCCGGCGCCGAGGCGGACGCGTTCGCCTTCGGCGTGTACGACGCCGTGTGGATCGCCGCCCAGGCGTACCTCGCCTCCCCCGCCGACGTGCAGGCGGACTCGCTCGCCGCCCGCTTCCAGACCGCCGCGAGCACCTACTACGGCGCCACGGGCTGGACGGTGCTGAACGCCGCGGGCGACCGCCGCGAAGGGATCTTTGACTTCTGGGCGATCCGCGCGCGCGCCTGGACGCAGGTGGCCACGTACGACACGCGCCAGGGCACTCTGACGCGCCGTTAATCTCACACAGAGACACAGAGGCACAGAGATGAAGTCATCTCTGTGCCTCTGTGTCTCTGTGTGAGATCCTATTTGCGTTTCTTCGCGACTGCCTTCTTCGCGGGCGCCTTCTTCGCCGGGGCGGCCTTGCGGCCCTTCGCCGACTTCTTGGCCGGCGCCGCGGCGGCGCGCTCGGCCAGCAGGGACACGGCCTGGTCGATGGTGACGGCCTCCGCCTCCACGCCGCGGGGGAGCGAGGCGTTGGTGCCGCCGTGCTTCACGTACGGGCCGTAGCGCCCCGCGAAGAGCTGCACCGGCTCGCCATCGGAGGGGTGGGGGCCCAGGGTGCGGAGCGGCTCCACCGCCGTGCGGGTGCGCCCGGCCTTGGGCGCGGAAAGGAGCTCCACCGCACGCGGCAGCTCCACGGTGTACACGTCGTCCGTGGGCTGCAGCGAGCGGAAGTCGCCGTCGTGCACCACGAAGGGCCCGAAGCGGCCCACGCCCGCCGTGATCTCCTTCCCCGTTTCCGGGTGGTTCCCCAGGTTGCGCGGGAGGGAGAGGAGCTTCAGGGCGAAGTCCAGCGACATCTCCGCCGGGGTCACGCCCTTGGGGAGCGATGCGCGGCGCGGCTTCTCGGTGCTTCCCTCCTCCGCCTCACCGAGCTGCACATACGGGCCGAAGCGCCCCTGCAGCATCAGCACGGGCTTGCCCGTGGCCGGGTCGGTGCCCAGCACGTCGGGGCCGGTGGTCTTGGCGCGCACCAGCTCGTCCACCTGCTCTGGCGTGAGGTCCGCCGGCGCCACGCCCTCCGGCAGCGACGCGGTGACGGTGGCGCCCGCGCCGTCCTCCATCTCCACGAACGGGCCGAATTTGCCGATCCTCACCCGCGCCACCAGGTCGTGCAGCCGCACGGTGGACGCGTCGCGCGGGTCGATCCGCTCCTGGCCGGAGCGCACCAGCGAGTCAAGCCCCTCGGGCCCGTTGAAGAACTCGCGCAGGTAGGGGAGCCACTCCGCGCCGCCCTCGGCGATCTCGTCGAGCTGCTCCTCCATGCGCGCCGTGAAGCGGGTGTCCACCAGGTGGGGGAAGTGCCCCTCCAGCAGCCCGGTGACGGCGAAGGCGGTGAAGGTGGGGACCAGCGCGTTGCTGATCCGCTCCACGTAGCCGCGGTCGATGATGGTGCCGATGATGCTGGCGTACGTGCTGGGCCGGCCGATGCCCTCGGCTTCCAGCGTCTTCACCAGCGTGGCCTCGGTGTAGCGCGCCGGCGGCTGCGTCTCGTGCCCCAGCGCCTCCAGCGCGCGCAGCCCCAGCACGTCGCCGCGCCGGAAGGCGGGGAGCGGCTCGTCGCGGTCTTCCAGCGCCGCGTCGGGATCGTCCTGCCCCTCCACGTACGCCCGGAAGAAGCCCGCGAAGTCGATGCGGCGGCCGGACGCGCGGAAGACGGCGTCCTCCGCCTCGATGAGGGCGGTGAGCTGGGTGATGCGCGCGTCGGCCATCTGGCTGGCCACGGTCCGCATCCAGATCAGCTCGTACAGCTTCGCCTCCTGGCCGGTGAGGCGCAGCTCCTCGGCCGTGCGCATCTCGGTGCCCGCGGGGCGGATGGCCTCGTGGGCCTCCTGCGCGCCCTTGCTCTTGGTGGTGAACTGCCGCGGCTGCGGGGACAGGTAGGGGGCGCCGTACAACTGCTTCACCCGGTCGCGCGCCGCCCCGATGGCCTGCTCGGAGAGGTGAACCGAGTCGGTACGCATGTAGGTGATGAACCCCTCCTCGTACAGCCGCTGGGCCACCCGCATGGTGTCGCGCGCCGAAAGGCGCAGCTTGCGGTTGGCCTCCTGCTGAAGCGTGGAGGTGGTGAAGGGCGGATACGGGCGGCGCACGGAGGGCTTCTCCTCCGTCTCGGCCACGCGCCAGGCGGCCGGCCGCAGCCGCTCCGCCAGCGCGTGGGCCCCCGCCTCGTCCAGCAGCGCCACGTCGCGCGCTTCCTTGAGGCGCCCGGTGGTCTCGTCGAAGTCGCGCCCGCTGGCCACCCGCTTGCCGCCCACGCTCTGCAGCACCGCGCCGAAGGGCGACTCGGCGGCCAGCAGCGTGGCCTTGAGGTCCCAGTACGCGCCCGAGCGGAAGGCGCGCCGCTCCCGCTCGCGCTGCACCAGCAGCCGCACGGCCACGGACTGCACCCGCCCCGCCGAGAGCCCGCTGGCGATCTTCTTCCACAGCAGCGGCGACAGCGTGTAGCCCACCAGGCGGTCGAGGATGCGCCGCGTCTCCTGCGCGCGCACCACCTCGGCGTCGATCTGGCGCGGCGACTCCAGCGCGGCGCGGATGGCCTCGGGGGTGATCTCGTGGAAGACGATGCGCGACACGGGAACGCGCGGCTTCAGCACCTCCACCAGGTGCCAGCCGATGCTCTCTCCCTCGCGGTCTTCGTCGGTCGCCACCACCAGCTCGTCGGCGTCCTTGAGCAGGGCGCGCAGCTCGCTCACCACCTTGCGCTTGGCGGCGGGCACCACGTAGAGCGGCTCGAAGTCGTGCTCCACGTCCACCCCCAGCCGCGCCCAGTCCTGCCCCTTCACATTGGCGGGGATGTCGCTGGCGGACTCGGGGAGGTCGCGGACGTGCCCCATGGACGCGGCGACCTCGTACCCGTCGGGGAGATACCCGCGGATCGTCTTCGCCTTGGTGGGAGACTCCACCACCACCAGCCGCCTGCGCACCTTGCCCGCCATTTGCTCCGGATGTCTGAGAAGTTCTTCTCTGTGGCTCTGTGCCTCTGTGTGAGGCAATCGAACGATCAGTCGGCCGCGGCCGCCCGCGCGCAGACGGCGTGCTCCAGCTCGGCGGCGATCTCTTCGGGGGTGCGGCCCTCCGTGTCCACGGCCACGTCCGCCAGGGCGTAGCGCGGCTCGCGCTCGGCCAGCAGGCGGCGGGCCGTTTCCAGCGGATCGGAACCGGCCAGCAGGGGGCGGGTGCCGGGGGCCGCGGCGCTGCGCCTCACCACCTCCTCGGGAGACACCCGCAGCCACACGCGCAGGGTGCCCTGGCGCGGCGGCTCGCGCCGGGCTGCGTTGGCCACCCACCCGCCGCCGGGGGCGAGCACCACGCACCCCCACCCGGCCACGGTGTCGCTCACCTCGGCCTCGGCGCGGCGGAAGGCGGCCTCGCCCTCGTGGGCGAAGATCTCGCGGACGGGACGGCCTTCGCGCTCCTCGATCAGCCGGTCGAGGTCCACGAAGGCCCATCCCAGGCGCCGCGCCAGGATCTCGCCCACCGCCGTCTTCCCGGCGCACATGAAGCCCACCAGGACCACTCGCTCCACGTCAGCCATGCCCCGCGCGTGCCGCGATCCGCTCCACGTACGCGTCGAAGTTCGCGCGCACCTCCACCAGCGAGTCGCCTCCGAACTTCTCGCGCACGGCGCCGGCCAGCACCAGCGCCACCATCGCCTCGGCCACCACGCCCGCCGCGGGCACGGCGCACACGTCCGACCTTTCGCGCACCGCCTCGGCGGGCTCGCCCGTGCGCAGGTCCACGGTGGGGAGCACGGGGCGCATCAGCGTGGAGATGGGCTTCATCGCCGCGCGGGCCACCAGCGGCGCGCCGGTGGTGATCCCCCCCTCCAGCCCGCCCGCGTGGTTGGACGAGCGGCCGTATCCCCCGCCCCGCGCCGCCGCCACGTCTCTCACGATGGGGTCGTGAACGCGCGAGCCGGGCCTCATCGCCCCCTCGAACCCGAGCCCGATCTCCACGCCCTTGATGGCCTGAATGGACATCAGCGCCCCGGCCAGCCGCCCGTCCAGCCGGCTCTCCCACGACACGTGCGAGCCCAGGCCGGCGGGGAGCCCGCGCACCACCACCTCCACCACCCCGCCCAGCGTGTCGCCGTCGCGCTTGGCGGCGTCGATCGCGTCGATCATGCGCCCCTCCGCCTCCGCGTCCAGGCAGCGCACGGGCGACGGGTCCGAAGCGGCGTTGAGCTCTTCCGGGAGCTCGGCGGGGGGCGCGGCCACCACCCCGCCGATGGCGACCACGTGGCTCCCCACGGTGATCCCCAGCTCGGCCAGGAGGCGGCGGGCGGCGGCGCCGCACGCCACGCGCGCCGCCGTTTCGCGGGCGCTGGCCCGCTCCAGGATGTCGCGCGCGTCGGTGCGGTCGTACTTCAGCGCGCCCACCAGGTCCGCGTGGCCCGGGCGCGGGAAGAACACGCGCCGCATGGCCTCGTCGTCCCCCACGGAGCTCACCGGCTCGGGCGACATCGCGTCCGTCCAGTTGGCCCAGTCGCGGTTCCTCACCAGCAGCGCCACGGGCGACCCCAGCGTTTCGCCGTGGCGCACGCCGCTCAGGATCTCCGCCCGGTCAGACTCGATGCGCATGCGCCCGCCGCGCCCGTACCCGCCCTGGCGGCGGCGCAGCTCGAGGTCCAGGTCGTCGGCGCGCAGGGGGAGGCCGGCGGGGAGCCCTTCGACGACGGCGGCAAGCGCGGGTCCATGGGACTCGCCGGCGGTGGTGAAGCGGAAGGGAGGCATGGCGGTAATTAAACACCGGGGGTCTGGCGAGCGCCAGACCCCCGGTTCCTTCTTCCCCGCCCCTGCGGTCAGCGCCGCAGGTCGGCGGGGGTGAGCCCCATGCGCAGGATGCCGGACGGGGTAAGCGCGAACAGCCGGATCGCGTACGTCCCCGCCTCCGGGTCGCCGGCGGGCACCGGCACCGAGATCACCGCGCCGGTGATGCGGTCGCGCACCGGGAGCCGCCGGATCGTCTCGAAGCTGTAGGTGTCGATCACGTCGATGTACGGCCCCCCCGCGTCGATCCCCGAGGTGAAGCCCAGCCGCTGCCCGTCGTTCCCCGGGTACCCCTCGTTGAGCGGGTGCATGGCGCTGCCGCCCGTGGGCGAGCCGCTGCGCGTTACGCCCGCAAGGCGCAGGCTGCTGTCGAAGAAGTACACCTGGCTGCCGCGCGCCACGCCCAGCGAGCCGTCCTCGTTCAGCCCCAGGCCGATCACCCGGTCCGCGGCGTTCTGCAGCAGGTCCTGCGACTCGCGGCTGGTGCCGAACAGCTCGGAGCCCTGGAGCTGGAAGTAGAAGATCCGTCCGAACGTCCTCACCCCTTCACCGAAGGCGATGGCGTTGCGCCGCGTGCTGGTGGCCACGAACGTCGTGTCGCTGAGCCCCAGGCTTGCCGTCTCGCGCCCCAGGTCCACCCGCGTGTCGGTGAGCCCCGCCGCCCGCAGCTTCCGGAGCGAGTCGGACACGGGGGTGGCGGTGTTGCGGATGCACGCCGGATCGCTCTGCGTGGGGAGCAGCCGGCGCGGGCACACCGTGAGCGTGCGCCCCGACGAGAGCCCCGCGTCCAGCGCGTTCACCACGATGGCGCGGCCGGCCACGCGCTCCGCGTACCCCACGAACACCTCCGTGGAGCGGTTGAACTCGTACGACGTGTCTTTGCGCCGGTCGTAGATGCGGATGGTGCCGTCGCGCCCCGTTGCCGTGGGCCGCGTGGAGTACAGGATCTGCCCGTCCGAGAGCTGCCCCAGGAACTGCGGGCGGTCGCTGTAGCGGAACACGGTCACGGAGCTCACCGAGTCCTTTTCCACGTCGTACAGCACGTCGTACAGCTCGATGTCCGGGGTGCGGATGCGGCGCACCTCCTGGAGGGTGCCGCTGGCCGGGATGTGCACCACCGAGATGTTGGTGCCGCCGCTGTTGGCCACCAGCAGCGAGTCGCCGCTGGCGCCCACCGCCAGGCCCCAGGGGCGCGAGCCCACCACGATCGGCGAGCCGAACACCGACGAGGTCACCGGGAGCACCTCCACCCGGTTGCGGTTGATGTTGGACGCGTACACCCGCCGCCCGTCCGACGCGAGGTCGGCCACCGTGTCGCCCGCCGTGGGGAACAATACCGTCTGCCCGCGCGTCACCAGCACGTTGGAGAGCCGGCCCGGCACCCCGTCGGCCACGCGGGCGCCGCCCGCGAGCACGCAGCCCAGCCGCTGCGGCGTCCCCGGCGAGGTGGCGGCCCCGCAGTTCCCGGCCGCGTCCCTGGCCCACGCCGTCACCTCCACGGCGAGCAACACCGTGTCCGCCGGCGACAGGCCGAGCTGCGCCAGGGGGATCTGGATGGTGGCCGCCGAGGCGCGCTGGCGAGCCGTGAGGTAGCGGTCCGCCGCGGCGCCCGTGGCCGGGTCGCGGTAGCGCACGCGCAGCGTGGCGCCCACCGAGTCCACCCCCACCTCGTCCGTCGCCTGCACCGCCACCGCCACCGTGTCCGTCGCCTGCACCCGCTCCGGGAGGGTGGACGAGAAGGTGACCTGCGGCGCGATGACGTCCGCCGTTGCCGCGGTGATCCTCACGTCCACCGGGCGCGCCACCGCCTGGATGTTGCTCCCCGAGGTGGCCACGGCCTCGATGCGCAGCACGCCCGTCGCCGCCGGCACGGCCACGCTCACCGTGGTGTCCACCCGCGCGCGCGGCGAGGGCACGGCGATGCTGATCTCGCGGGCGAAGGCGCCCGTCATCCTCACCACCACCCCGCGGATCAGGTCGGTGGAGTCTTCAGCCACCACCCGCACGGGAAGCTGGCTCCCCGCCGGGAAGCTGTCGTTCTGCGCGGGCGCCGCCACCTGCACGCGCGGGCCGCCCAGGTTCACGTAGGCGGTGTCCGCCCGCTGCTTGCCGGCGCTGTCGGTGACGGTGGCCACGATCAGCACCCGCCGCTCGTTGCTGTTCTCCGGCGTGGCCAGCAGGTAGCGCTGCACCGTGGTGTCCTTGCGCGTCGTCTCCGCAAGGCTCACGAACTTGGTGAAGAAGCGCGTGACCGTGGTGTCGGTGCCCAGGGCGGGGTCGCCGCGGCGGGCGAAGCCGTCGAGCTGCAGCTTGGCGAGCCGCTGGTTGTCCGCAACCTTCACCTGCACGAACACGGAGTCGCCGATGGCGATGGCCGCGCTGTCGCGGGGGAACTCGATCTGGATGGTGGGGCGCACCGTGTCCGCCACGGCGGTGCCGCCGCCCGTGCCGGTTCCGGTGCCCGGAGGCGCCGGGTCCACGGCGAAGCCGTTGGAGCCGTCGCAGGCGCCGAGCGCCAGCGCCGCGGCGAAGACCGCCGCGAGTCCCGCGCGGGACCGTTTGAGAGTGCTGCTCACGGAAGGATCTCCAATGTAGGTACCGCGCAGGAAGGCCATCAGTCGGTCTCTTCCACGATGTGCGGAGTGACCATGATCAGCAGGTCGCGCTTCACCTCGCGGTCGCTGGACCGCCGGAAGAGCACGCCGAGCACGGGGATGTCCATAAGGAAGGGGATGCCGATGCGGTTGCGCGTGACCTCGGTGACGGTCAGGCCGCCGATGACGGCCGTCTCGCCGTCGCGCACCATCACCCGCGTGTCGCCCTGCTGCTGGTTGAACTGCACGCCGATCTCGGTGGCCGCGGCCACGGCGCTGGAGCGCTCCGCGTGGAGCGTGAGCAGCACGCGGCGGTCGGAGGTCACCTGCGGCGTAACGATCAGGCGGATGCCCGTTTCCACGAGCTGGGCCGTGGCGCGGGCCGCGTTGGCCCCGCCGCCGCCCCCTCCGCCCGCCCCGCCGGCGCCGCCCACGTCCACCACGCGGATGGGGGTGCGCTCACCCACCCAGATCTGCGCCTCGTGGTTGCTGGAGGTGGTGACCACGGGCGCCGCCTGCACGTCCGAAAGCTCGGCCGACTGCAGCGCCTCCAGGAACGACACCAGCGTGTAGCGGCCCAGCACCAGCGAGGTGAGCACCTGCAGCGCCGGCTGCGACACGCGCTGGTTGGCGTTGCCCAGCGCCGCGATGGAGCTGCCGCCCAGCGACACCAGGTTGTCGTTGGTGAGATCGCCCGGGCTCTGCGGGTCCGGAACGGAGGTTAGCTGGTTCAGCGAGTTGCCGCGCGAGTCCTTGAGGTCGTACGTAACGCCCAGCTCCTCCGCGTCGGTGCGGTTCACGAAGACGATCTTGGCCTGGATCGCCACCTGCGGCGTGCGCACGTCGAGCTGCTCCACCAGGCGCACGAAGTCGTTGATCACCGACGCGATGTCCGTGGCGATCAGCGTGTTGGTGGTCTGGTTCACCGTCACCGACCCGCGCTCGCTGCTCAGCGGCTGCAGCGTGCTCATCATCTCGCCCACGGGGACGTAGTTGATGCGGAAGGTGCGGGTGACGAGGGGCTCGTTGCGCTCGCGGTTGGCGAGGTTCTCGATGCGGTCCACGCGGATGATGCCGGTGCCCTGCTCCTCGGCCGCCAGCCCGTAGGCCTGCAGCAGCGAGCGGAGCGCCTCGTCCCACGGCTGGTTGTCGAAGGCCACGTAGTCCACGCGGATGCCGCCCACCTCGGCGCCCGGCACGATGGAGCGGCCGGTGGTCTCCGCGAAGGAGGCCAGCACGTCGCGCATGTCCGTGTTCTCAAAGGTCACGGAGATGCGGCGCGCCTGGCTCTGCCGCTGCTGCGGGCGCTGCTGCACCGCGCGCTCCTGCGCCGCCCGCTCCTGCGGCCCGGCCGTGGAGAACGCCGGCACGGCGGGGGCACGCCCGCCGCCGCCGCTGCGCCACGCCTGGAACTCGGGCGCGTTGGCGGCCAGCGAGATCCTCACCCCCTCCGCCACCTGCTCCACCCGGTACTCCGCGTCGCGCGCCAGGTCCACCACCACGCGCACCACGTCGGCCGAGTGCTGGCTGGTGCGAACCGCGGCCACGCCGCCCCGGTGGATGCCGTCGTAGCGGCTGCTGGGGAGGTCGCTGCGCGCGCCGCGGATGTCCACCACCACGCGGGGCGGGCCCGAGAGGCGGAAGTGCTCGAACGTCACCTCGCCCCCCGTGATCTCCACGGTGAGCTCGGTGCGGCCGCCGCGCCCTTCCAGGCGCAGCGCGGACACGCTGCCGTCGGCGCGCGCCGCCATGGAGGGCGCGGGCGTGCTTCCGTGCGCGGGGGGGGCGCCGGGCGCCGCCGCACCCAGCAGCGCCGGGAGGATCGCGACTGCTACAAGACGCTTCATCGTGGGAGTCCTTGGTGGGGGAGCGTGGTTCAGCGGTTGCGTGGCTGATTGGGCGCGCCGTAGGTGCGCTGCCCAGTGGCGGCGCCCGGCGACCGGGTCTGGTTCTGGTTCTGCGGCTGCGCGGCGGGCTCGGCGGCCGGGCGCTGGCCGCCGCGGCGCAGGGGGCCCGTGGGCGCGGCCGGGGCGGCGGGTGCCGGTGCCTGGATGATCACCTGCTGCGGCTGGCCGGGCTGCCCGGGGGCCGCCGCGGCGGCTCCGGCACCAGGCCCGGGGGCCGCGCGCGGCGTCCGCTGCAGCGTAAGGCTCTGCACGCGCACCGTGCCGAAGTCGTTCACCTGCACGTCCACCCGGCGGGGGTAGATCCCCACCACCGTGATGGAGCCCAGGCGCTGCCCCGTGCGCATCCGGTGCCGCCCGCTGCTGTCCGCCAGGGCGAACACGGCGATCGACTGCCGCGGGTCCGGCGAGTACACGATGGAGGTGAGGCGCAGGTCTTCCACGCGGTACCCCATGTCGGCCGCGCTCAGCAGCGGCTGGAAGGGGTCCGGGCGGCCGCCCCGCTGGTAGCGGAACACCTCGCGGCGGTAGCTCTCCACCGTGACGGCCGACGAGTCGGCGGCCTGCGCCACGGCCTGTGCCGCGGCCGGGGCGGCGAGCCCCAGCGCCAGCGCGGCGGCCACGAGGGCCCTATTCAGCACTTGCGTCATTTTCGGTAGGCGTGCTGGGGATGACGTAGGTCTCGATGGAGAAGCGCGCCTCCACCCGCACCGCGTCGCCGTCGGCCGGCGCGGCGGAGCCCGCCGAAGCGCCGGTGGGGGCGAGCGTCAGGTTGAGCGGGGTCACGATGCGCGGGAGCGACGCCACCCGGGTGAGGAAGTCGCCCACGTCGTGGTAGCGCCCCACCACGGCCATGTCGTACGCGCGGCGGGTGTAGTACGCCTCCTGCGTGGCGCCCGAGGGCTGGATCAGCGCGATCTCCACGTTGGTGCGCTGCGCCTCGGCCGAGATGGCGTCCAGCAGGTCCGGGAGCTCCTCGCTCGACGGGATCAGCCCCTCCACCGACTGAAGCTGGCGGCGGTACAGCGCCAGCGTTCCGTCCACATCCGTCCCCACCCCCTTGGTGAGGGCGCGGGCGGCGGAGTTGCGCGTGCGCAGCTCCTCCACGCGGGTGCGCAGCGCGTCCACCTCGGCCGCGCGGGGCGCGTACACGTAGTCGTAGAAAAGGTACCCCAGCAGGGCCAGCATCACGCCGCCCAGCATCAGGTTCTTCCGCATCTGCGGGTCGAGCGGGGGAAGTGCCATGGCTCAGCGTCCCGTGGGAAGGATCGGTACGATTTCCAGGAGCGACGAGTCCGGCCTCTCGTAGCGCGCCTCCAGCGTGAACTTCAGGTACGTGCGCCCCGCCTGCGAGGCCTGCTCGCTCGTCACCAGCGCCACGTCGCGGATCATGGGCGACAGCTCCAGGTTCTTCATGAAGCGGGTGAGCGCCTGGGTGGAGCCCGCGGCCCCTTCCACGCTGAACGCCGGCCCCTCCGGCTCGGGCGGCGCGGCCGGCGCCGCGGAGTCGTCGGCGGCCGTGTCCGCGGGGGCGGCGGCGGCGGGCGCCGGAGCGTCGGCGTCGTCCGATGCGGCGAGCTTGGTAAGCCAGGTGTAGGGGGGCACCGCGCGGCTCACCTCGTCCAGCAGGTGCGGCCACACGTAGCGGCGCCCGTCCACGCTGCGGATCACGGCGATCTTGCTCTCGATGGTGTCGCGGCGGGCGTCCAGCGTCTCCATCAGCGAGATGGTGCGCGCCAGCCGCACCGAGTCCTGCGTCTCGGTCTCGACCTCGGCTTCAAGGGCGGTACGGGCGCTCCCCGTCTTCCACCAGCCGAAGCCGGCGAGCATCAGCATCAGGAGGGCGGCGAGGCCCACCCCGGCCACGCGCATGTCCACTCCCGCAGTGGGGAGCGACGGCCTGCGGGCTCCACGGGCGGCCGCGGCGCGCCGGGGCGTGCCGCCGGGGAGAAGGTTGATCTGGATCAAGGGTGCACTCGGGCGTTCGGCGGTGCCCCGCGGGCGGGGCGAAGGACTTCGGGGGCGGCTAGTTGGCGGCGCGGAGGGCAAGGCCCACCGCGAGCATCAGCATGGGGGCCAGCTCGTCTACCGGGAAGAAGGTGCCGGCACCCGAGCGCACCTTGAGGCGCTGCAGCGGCGAAGCCAGCTCCGTGCGGGCACGCAGGCGCCCGGACACCACGTCCACCAGCCCGGGGATGCGCGAGGAGCCGCCGCTGAGGTACACCCGCGAAAGCCCTCCGCCCGCGTCGCTGGCGGCGAGGAACGCAACCGCGCGCTCGATGCCCACCGCCAGCTCCTCGCTCCCCTCTCCCAGCAGCTCGCGGAACTCGGCGGCGCGCGGCGAGCGGCCCTCCAGCACCGCCTCGGCCTCTTCCACGGTAAGCCCGTGGCGGCGGCGCAGGTCCTCGCGCAGGCGGCGGGAGCCGAAGGGGATGTCGCGGGTGAGCACCAGCGTCCCCTCCTGCAGCACGTTCACCGTAGAGATCTCGTGCCCCACGTTCACCAGGGCGCACACCCCGGACATGGCCTCGGGGTAGTTGTACTCGAAGGCGTTGTGAAGCGCGCAGGCGTCCACGTCCACCACCGTGGGGGCCAGCCCGGCGTCGCGCAGCAGGCTCACGCGCTGCTCCACCACTTCGCGCTTGGCGGCCACCAGCAGCACGTTCATCTGCAGGCCGTCGCTCAGCGGGTCCGCGATCTGGAAGTCGAGCTGCACGCTCTCCATGTCGTAGGGAACGTACTGCTCGGCCTCCCAGCGGATCACCTCGCGGGCGTCGGCTTCCTTCATCCGGTCCATCTGGATCTTCTTCACCATCACGTCGCGCCCGCCCACCGACGCCACCAGCGTCTTCGGCTTCACCCCGGCCGTCGTGAGCAGCGACTGTACCGTCTGCACCACGATCTGCGGATCCATCACCTCGCCCTCCACGATGGCGTCGGCCATCAGCGGGGTGTGGGAGACGTGCACCAGCTCCGGCTCGATTCCGGAGTGGTCGATCACCGCCAGCTTGACGTAGCCGCTGCCGATGTCGAGGCCCACCGTGCTCTTGTTGCGGCGGAGGAAGGAAGCCATGCCTGCTTTTTGGAAACGAGGGTCCACGGGCGCGCCGGCGAAGAAAAACGCGGCGCAGCGGGTGCAACGGTGTGGGCTATGTGGAGGGAGCTGGCGTAGTGTAGCTCTCCTCCCGGGGCCGCGTCAAGGACGGCCTCTGCCACATATCTGCTACCTGACTACCTCGAACCAGTAGCGGGTCGAGCCCTTCGCCGCCTGCGGCGCGTTGTCGATCCCGCTGTTGCGCAGCGACTCGATCGCCTTGGCGATGTTGCAGGAGTTGTAGCGCACCAGGGCGTTGCCGTTCAGCGTGGCACCGTCCGAGTTGCCGTCCGTGCCGGACGTCCCGGGCTTGAGCAGCACGTCGCCCAGCGCCACCAGCGCGCCCTGGATCTGCGCGTTGCCGTTCACCTGCAGGTCGCCCTGCACGATCACGATCCCGTTGAAGCGGAACTTGGAGTTGAGGTGCAGGTCGCCCTCCACGATCAGGATCCCCTGCCCGAACCCGTCGCCCGGGTTCACGGCCGTTCCGGGATTGCGGATGGCGATCACCGGGTAGTAGTTCTGGTCGCCGTCCGAGGCACAGTCGGCGATCTGGTGCGGGCACCCCCAGTTCAGCCGCGAGCGGTTGATGTCCGTGTCGGTCCGCGAGTACACGTCCGCGTCCGGCGACGCGCCCGAGGCGAAGGCGCTGAAACCGTCGAAGCCGAACTTGATCCCCGCGATCGCCGCCAGCTTCACCGGGTCGTTGTAGCCGAGGATGTACTTCGCGAAAGCCTCCTTGTCGAGCGTGCTGCGCTGCACCTCGCCGGCCCCGCCGTCCACGTTCTGCTCCTTGATGTCCGCGGTCACGTTGCTCGCCAGGTCCACGGCGTTCACGTTGGAGCCCGTGGCGCACAGCGACTGGTCCTGCTTGCCACTCAGCATGATGCTGCCGTTGATGTCTACCTCGTCCGACGCCAGCGACGCACCCGCGGTGATGTTCAGGTTCGGGTTGGGGCCACGCTTCTGGATGTCGATCAGCGCCCCCACCGTACGCCCCGGCCGGGGCGTCTTGTCCGCCCGGAGCGCGGGCGACGACACCAGCGAAAAGGTCTCGTCGCGCAGCAGCTCGCCCGTGGCCGCGTCCTGCGTCACCTCGGACCTGAACAGGCGCGACACCTTCACCACGTACGGAGTGCCGCCGGTGATGGAGAAGATGGTGGAGTCGGCTTCCTGGAAGCCGCGGTTAGGGCCGGCCACCGCGCCGTCCAGGAGCTGCTCCGCGGCGTAGCCGTTGAGCGCCTCGTCGGCGCCGTACAGGGAGGCGACGGCGTCCTGGTGCGCGCCGCTGATGGCCGCCTCGGTAGACGAGGTGACGAGGGCGGCCGTGACCAGGAGCGTGACCGCCACCAGGCCGAGGAGCGCCAGGGGAAGGGCGACTCCGTCACGCCCCATGCGCACCCTGCCGCGGCGGAGGTCGTTCAGGGAGTGCATGTGATTTCCGAGTTTCGCAGGTGGATGGTGGTGGAGTCCGCGAGCTGCTGGACGACCTTGGTGCCGCGGTCGCGGCTGCGCATCGCCAGCACCACGCGCACCTTGTCGATGGCGTTGGGCGTAGCGGTGGCCTGCGCCGGCGTGCGCTCCGTGGTGTCGCAGAAGTAGCGGAAGGTGATGCCGCCGATGGACGAGCCGGGCGCGTCGGGAAGGAGCGGCCCCGCGAGCGGCTGGCGCGTCCCGACGGCGCCTCCCACGGTCCCGTTCGCGCGCATCAGCCAGTCGGACGCGCCGCCCGTCACCGAACTCTGCCCCACCGAGTACTCGATCTCCTGGAACAGGAACACCCGCACCGGCGCCGTTGCGGGAGTCGCCACCGCGGTGGCGAGGCCCGTGTAGGTGACGTTCACCTGTTCGACGTCCGCGCCGTTCAGCCGCAGGTTGGCGTCGCACGGCCCGCCGCCCTTGGCCACCTGCGTTACGCGCGCGCCCTGCAGCACGCCGGCCGCGCCGGGCACCGAGACACCCCAGTGGGTAGCCGTCAGCGTGCCGGTGGGGAGGTCCGCGGGCGTGGTGCCGGGCGCCAGCACCACCCACGCGGTGCCCGCCCCCGCCGCCATGGGGGAGCACAGCGTGCCATACGCGCGCGGCACGCGCAGCCGCATGGAGTGGGCGCCGGCCTGCACGATGCCCCCCGCCGGCACGGCGCGGAGCTCGCTCGCGATCAGCTCCATGGCGCCGCGCACGTTCTCCTGCACCGCCTGGCGGCCGGTCTGCGAGTCGGTGAAGCGCGACTGGCCCTGCAGCAGTTGGAAGATCACCGTGGCGAGGATCCCGGAGAGGACGATCGCCATCGTCATTTCGATGAGCGTGAAACCGCTCGGGCGCGCCGCGCGGCGGGCGGGAGTGGGCTTCGTCATGGCAGGGTGGGGGTCACGTAGGTGTTGGTGGTGAGCAGGACGGAGTCCCCCTTCAACACCTTGGTGGCCGCCGCCGGCTTCACCTTCACCTGCACGGTGTAGAGCTCTTTCGTCGCGACTACGCCGTCGCCATCCGTCCCGGACACGCTGGTGGTCATCACCGCGCCGTCCGGGAGCGTGACCGTCGCGGGCGTAGCCGCGGTGAGGGCCTGCACCCGGCGCACGTCGCGGAGCGCGGACTCCATCTGCCCCGTAGCCCGCGCCACGTACGCGCTCTGGCGCTCGGCGCGCGCGTTGAGCCGCGCCGCGCCGATCCCCACCGCCTCCAGCGAGAGGAGACCCACGGCGAGCAGCACCATGGCGATCAGCACCTCGATCATGGTGAAGCCCGCATCCGACCGCGCCCGCCGCTCAGTATCCACGGTATACCTGCCCGATTCCGGTGATGATGATGGAGTCCCGCCTGCTTGCCTGCACCGCGGTCACCGAGGTGAGGGTGCTCGCCGGGGTCAGGAGCCCGCGGCTGTCGAATGTGACGTTGCCGTTCTTCTCGAACTTGACGCCCGGGTAGTCGCCGGAGGTGGTCACGCGCTTCACCGTGTCCAGCCGCGCTGTGGTGCCGCGCGTCACCGTGACGACGTACTGGTTGTTGCCCGAGATGGTGACCGCCGCCGTGCCGCCGCGCCGGATGGCCTGCATGCGGGCGAGGCTCACGTCGGCCGCTACGCGGTCGAGCAACCGGGTGACGCGCACGCCGTTCAGAGAGCCATTCATCCGCGGAGCGATGAGCGCGGTGAGGATCCCGATCATTACGAGGACCGCGAGCAGCTCCACGAGGGAGAAGCCCTGCCGCGATGAAGTGGATTGAAGGGGGGGAGTGCTCATGCACCACCCGGTAAGGAAGTAGCATGCCGCCCCCGCAACCCTAGCGGGACAACGACTTACGCCACTTCGCACCCCTCGCGGGCCCGCGAATGTTTTCCACCTCGGCAAACGTTGCGCTCCCCGCGCGCCTGCTCCCGCACGCCCTCAGAACCGGCGCGCCACCCGCCCCAGCACCGAGATGGTGAGCGAGTCGGCCGTCCGGGCGCGGCGCGCCCACACCGTGCGGTTCTCGAACGGCACCAGCAGCCCGCGCGAGTTGAAGACGATGTCGCGGTCGTTGTTGGATTCCAGGCACACCCCCGCCGCGTCGCCGTTCAGCCGCACCGCGCGAAGCAGCCGCGGCGTGGGCCCGCCCACCATCATCCGGTACCCGTCCGCCAGCACGCGCCCGGCGCGCGGGAGGCCGCAGGAGCCCTCGTCCACGAAGAGCACCTGCACCTGCCTTCCGCCGCGCACCGCCAGCATGCGGGCGTACGCCAGGTCGGTGGTGAGCCGGTTGAGCGCGCCCGTGGTCTGCGCGCGCGCCACCATCCCGCCCAGCGACGGCGCCGCGAGCGACGCCAGGACCCCCACCAGCAGCACCACCACCAGCAGCTCCACCAGGGTGAAACCCGCCTTCCGCTCCTCCATTCGCCGCCTCCCGCGCTCGAGTGTGAGCGCACTCTGCGCGGTTTGCGCGCAACGCACAAGTACTTTGCGCATGCTGGCGAAATAGGGCCTGCCCCAACGACATGGAGCCACCGGGAACGAGACATCCCGGTGGCTCCATGTCACTGCGCCAGACCTGATCTACGCGTTGCCGCGCACTTCTACTCCGCGTCTTCGAAGGGACAGACCGAGCCGGTGGAGCTCTTCCCGGCATCACGTGCGACCACGTGGTGGAGGTGGTAGCCCAGGCCGCGGAAACGGTAGATGAAGTCGCAGCTCGACGGGGCGCCGAAGTGGATCGTGGCGACCAGGTCCCGGATGCCGCGGGTGCGGGTCGGGAGCGGGCGCGCGTCCGTTGCCTCCAACACGAGGTGATAGCCCCATGGCGCGCGGCGGTACACCCAGGTGGCGCACCCCGCCGTGCCGCACCACATCGGGTGGGTAAGGAAGAGCTCCGGAGCGCCGTCGCCGTCCAGGTCGTGCGCCGTCGCGTGGAGCGGGCGCGAGGGGAGAACCTCGAGGTCGCCCGGATTCATCCCCGCATCGCTCACGACCCGCTCCAGCAGGCCGCGGGTAAGGAGGGAACGGTGCTCGCCCTCCGCGCGCAGCAGGAGCAGCGTGACGAGCGAGTCGCGGAGGTTCGCCTGGGCCACGGCGGCGCTCCGCGCGGTGCAGAGGGCCGCGAGGAGCGACGCGAGCAGCAGAGCCGTGCGCGGGAGCGGCCTCAAGGGGAGGCGGGGGGTACCACCCGCGGAGCGCCGGGCTCGGCGGGGTGCGGACGGCGGGACCCGGGCGGCACGCTGGGGCGGCGCGGGCGGGTATCCGTCTCCGTAGGGGTGTGATGGATGGCGAGAGAGAACCGGCAGCGCGCGGCAGCGCACTGGCGCATGGTAACGCCCACCTCCCACCGGGCCGCGGTGGCCGGAGGGAGGCGGATGAACGGCTCGGCGTCCGGATCGGCATCCTCCGCCACCACGCGGCTCCCCGCCTCCACCACCCGCAGGTCCAGGTCGCCGCACTCCCGGTCGCACACCGCCACCAGCGTGTACCGCTCGCCGGGGTCCAGCTCCAGGCGCGTGTACACCGCTTCGCCGGTGCGCAGGGGCGCGGTCCACACCTGGTGGGTGGGCGCCTCCAGCGACAGCCAGTCTTCGGCCAGGGCGAGCTGCCGCGCCAGGAAGCGCTCGGGCTCCGCCAGCCGGGCGAGCGCAGGCGGGGCATGCGGGCGCGGATCGCCCCGGTGGCCGCCCGAGACGCGCTGGTAGGTGGCGGTGTTCGCCGGTCCACCCCAGTAGCCGGGGCACTGCTGCATCCGGCTGCGCGCGGTCACCACGTAGCCGGGAAGCTGGGGCACCTGCGCGCTGCACACGGTAACGGTGTCGCCCGGCTGGGTGATCGTGTAGCTGTTGATGGGTCCGCCCCAGAAGCCGGGGCACTGCTGCACGCGGTCCGCGCCCACCACCACGTAGCCCTCCGGCACCTCCTGCCCCGAGCACATCGTGATGCCCCGCTGGGCCGCGGCGGGGGCGGCGGCAAGGAAGAGGAGCGCGGCCGCCAGGTACCCTGCCGCGGCGGCGCGGCCTGTGTGCCGCCTCATGCGCCCGCCACGCGCCGGCAGAGCGCCTCCATGGCGCGGGCGCCGATGGAGCCCGGAGCCGGGCCACCCTCGTGGCCCAGCCCCATGGCGAAGCGTACCTGCGTACCGTTCAGGTACCACGCCGCGTCACCCGCGCGATCGGTGCGGGCGGAGCAGTCCACCTCGCGGTCCGCCTCGTACGTGTCATAGGCGAAGGGCTCGGTCTCGTCGGGAGCGTGCGGGGTGGCCAGCGCCCAGCGCATCCGCACCGCGAACCGCCCCTCCGGCGTCCGCCGCACACGCGCCGAATCGTAGGAGATCGTCTCGGTGTCGCTCCGCGCGAGCGCCACCCAACTGCCCACGGCGGAGCTCTCCGGCACGGGCCGTGGCAACACGGGCGCGGAAGCGCATCCGGCCAGCCACGCGGTGAGCAGGAGGGCACGCATGTCAGCGCACCCGCTCGACCACGACCGTGTACCGGCCGGCGTCGCCGCGCGCCAGGGCGTTGACGCGGACGACGACCGGCCCGTCGCGGTCGGCGGTGTACTCCGCGCGCGAGTTGGTGCCGCCGCCGCCGTCGTCGTCGGTCACCACGCTCTCCATCCCCCCCGGCGCCATGCGGCCCACGGCGAGTACGGTGTCGAAGTCGTCCGAGCTCAGCCGCACCACGAAGCGCTCCCCGCGGCGCGCGTTGTAGATGAAGTCCTCGTAGAAGCTGCCGTCGCTGATCTGGCGGTCTCCGGTGGCAAGCGTGCCCTGCATGGCGTTCCCCAGCCGCAGCGTGGAGCCGGCGGGCGGTGCGGGCCGCTTGTCGTCGCCGCGCGGCTCCGGCGCGCCGGACCGCAGCTCCACGGTGAAGCGCCCCGTTTCTCCCTTCCCCAGCGAGTTGGCGCGGATGACCACCGGGCCAGCGCGGTCGGCGGTGTACTCCACGCGCGAGTTGGAGCCGCCGGCGCCGTCGTCGTCCGTGACGGCGCCGGCGAGCTCGGTTCCCGGGGCCGGCCGCCCCACGTGCAGGTACGCGTCGAAGTCGCTGGACGAAAGCGTCACCACGATGCGCTCGCCGGCGCGCGCCGTGTAGCCGTAGTCCACGTAGTGCGATTCGTCGGAGAGGCGCGGGCTCCGGGCGGTCAGCTCCCCCTGCACGGCGCGCCCCGCCTGAAGCTGGGTGGAGCCCGCGGGAGGCGCGGGCTCGCGCCGCGGCGCCGCGCCCGCGCGGTCGGAGCGCAGCGTGATCGAGTAGCCGCCGGTGGAGCCGGGGCGCCCCAGCGAGACGTTGCTCTCCACCTGGATCAGGATGCGCCCGGCCGCCGGCACGGTGCCGGTGGCGGTGAGGGTGCGTCCACGGGTGCCGCGCTGCTCCACCACGTCCTTGCCGCCGCCGCCCCTCCAACGGGTGGTGGCGGTCACGGCGGGGTCGATGTCGCGCGAGTCCACCACCAGGGTGAGGCGCTCGCCGGCCTGCGCCTCGTAGAAGTACGCGTCGTACGGACGGCCCGTGCACGGGTCGGTTCCGTCGAAGCGGTCGCCGGCCAGCGTATGGTCCGCGCGCTCCAGCGTGCCGCGCACCGTCTGCCCCGCCTGCAGGGTGGGCGCCGGTGTGTCGCGGGTTCCGCACGGCTGCGCGGCCGCCGGCCGCGCGCCGCACAGCGCCAGGAGAAGGGACAGGGCCCACGCGGTGCGGAGCTCGGGGATGCTGGGGACGTGCATGGCGGGAGCCTCGGGAGAAAAGGGGGGGCGTGCGCGCCGCGGATCGCCCCGCACCCTACCGCGCCCGCGTTTCCCCGCCGTTCCCTGGCCGTTTTCCCCTGCCGTGGCGCCGTTTTCAGTCGCCTGCCGCCGTCCCGAGCCCGCCCCGCGCCTCCGCGTCGGCATGGCGCCAGATCTCCCGGAAGCGCGCGTCGTGCGCCTCCGCCTCGCGCGCGCGTCCCTGGCGCCGGAGGATGCGGCTCTGGCCGAGGTGCGCCGCCACGGGAAAGACGAGCCCGCGGCTGATGTCTTCCGTGAGGCTCCCGTACCAGGCCAGCGCCTCGGCGTCGCGCCCGCGGCGCTCCAGCAGCCCGGCGCGGAAGAACCGCTCCGCCACGGTGCTGTACGAATCTCCCTTCACAAAGAGCTCCGGCACGGGCGCGGGCCACCCGCGCTCCACGGCCGCGAGCGCGCCCGCGGCGTCGCCGCCGGCCAGCAGGGCCCGCGCGCGGAGCTGATGGGCGAGGTGCGCGGCGAAGGCCGCCGCACCCGGAGCGCTGTCGCCGCCCGCCGCGAGCGCCGCCAGCCGCCGCTCGACCTCCGCCGGCTCGCCCAGCCGCACCGCCAGCGCCCCCGCCAGGTAGTGGTGGCGCGCCACGGGAAAGGTCCGCTTCTCCTGGTCCACCACGTCCCCCACGCCGTCGCCGCGCGGGGGCGCGGTGCCCACCAGCTCCGCGCGCGCCCGCGCCACCTCCCCGCGGGGAAGGGCAAAGGGGGAGAGCGCGACCTGGTACGCCCAGCTCCGCGCCGCGTACGCCGGGTTGATGCGCGCGGCGGCCTCGATCTCCCGGCGGGCGTCGCGCCAGCGGCCGCGGGCCATCTGGAGCTGCGCGCGGGTGGTGTGCCCCACAAGGCGCGCACGGGGAGGGCGGCCGGGCGCCACCATCATCTCCGAGATCCGCAGCCCGGCGGCCGGGTCGCCCAGGAAGTCGGCGGTGCGCCACACCGCGCCCCACGGGGGGTCGTCGCGGCTGTCGCGCGGGGTCTGCGCGCGGAGCGCCCGCAGGGCCTTCGCCTGTCCCAGCTCGTCGCGCAGGGCAAAGGCGCGCAGCGTGCTGAGCCGGGTGAGCGCCTCGTGCGCGGGGCTGAGGCGCTCCACCTCCCGCACCATCGCGGCAAGCTCGGGAAAGCGCCCCTCCAGCGCCGCGATGTGCGCCAGGTGGATGCGCGCGTTGACGTTCGCCGGGTCCAGCTCCAGCACCCGCTCCCACGCGGGGCGCGCGCTCTCCACCGGCCTTCCCTGCCACATCGCGCGGTGGTGGAGGATCTCCCCCAGCTCGTTCCAACCCTCCAACTGGTCCGGCCGGGCGGCGACCACGCGCCGGCAGAGCGCCTCCGCCTCCGCGGCGGAGCCCGTGCGGAAGGCGAGCCGCGCCCGCAGCAACTGCCGGTCAGGAAGAGCCAGGCGCGCGCCCAGCCGGGTGGCGCGGGCCGCCGCCGCCGAGCCGTCTTCGGCGCCCCAGTCCAGCGCCACGCTCAGCCGGTAGTAGGCGAGCGCGAAGCCGCTGTCGATCTGCACGGCGCGCGTGAAGTGCTCCGCGGCGGGCTGGAAGGCCCCGCGGCGGAAGTCGCTCTCCCCCCGCAGATACGCCTTGAGCGCCGGGAGCGAGGTGGTGGTGAGGGCGGCGGTGCGGCCCGTCTGCTCCTTGGGGAGCTCCATCTCGTCCGCCACGAGCTGGCGGACGAGGGCGTCCACCGCCGCGAACAGGCTGTCTTCGCGCACCTCCGCGGCCTCCGCCCTCCCCCGCCGGCGGCCGTGCGGGTCGTACAGCGCGGCGTGGATGTGGATGCGCTCCCCCGCGCGCACGATGCTCCCCAGCACGTAGCGCCCGGCGCCGAAGCGGCGCGCCGCCGTGCGCCCCGCCTGCGGCGACGACACGGAGTCGCCCGAGGCGTGAAGAAACGCGAGGAGCGCGTGCGGATCCACCGTCGTGAAGTCTCCCGTGCCGTCCAGCCGCGCGGAGATCAGCTCCGTCATCCCGTCGCGCAGGTAGGCGTGCTCAGGGGCGGAGAGCACCGAGAAGGGGAGCACCGCCACCCGCCGCTCCTCGAACCCCGCGCCGGCCACCCCCGCGCCCGCGCGCGACACGGCCACCGCCGCGATCCCCGTGGCGGCGACCGCCAGCATCGCGGCCCACGCACGCCGCCGCGTGCGCCCGCGCGCCGCAGCGGGCGGGGCGGCGGAGGCGGGTTCCGGGGCGGGCGTGGGGAGGGCGGCGGGCGCGGGGGGCGGAGGCGGGGCGGCGGGGCGGCGGGCGCGAATGGCGCGGAGAAGCGAGACGGTCTCGGAGGCGGGCTCCACGTCGAACACGGCGCGCACCCGCATGGCGAACTCCTCGTACGCGGCCACCGCGCCGGCCCGGTCTCCCGCGGCGTCCAGCGCCAGCAGGAGCGCGCGCAGCGCCACCTCGTCGTCGGGGTCCGCCTCCACCGCGCGGCGGCGCCAGCGCAGCTCCGCGGCCGCGTCGTCCCGCGCCTCGGCGCGCTCGGCCAGGCGCGTGGCGGCGCCGGTGGCGAGGCGCGCCAGGCGGCCCCGCTCGCCCAGCAGCCAGCGGTCCCAATCCCCCGCGTCGCCCAGCCGGAACGAGGGCATCAGAGGCCCGGCGTACAGCGCCAGCGCGTCTTCCAGCCGCTCTTCGGCCAGCGCCCTCTCAAAGTCCAGCACGTCGCACTCCAGCGCGCCGGGGGCAAGCCCCAGCTCCTCGTTCCCGCGCCCCGCCAGCACCCCCTCGCCCAGCGACTGCCGGATGAAGTGCGCGGCGCTCCGCAGGGCGGCCCGCGCGCGGTCCGGGTCCATCTCCGGCCAGAAGCGGGTGCACAGCGCGTCGCGGCGCTGGAAGCCGCGGGGGCGCGCGAGCGCGAGAAAGGCGAGCAGCGCGGTGCGGCGCGGCTGCGCGAGGACGGCCGCGTCCCCCCGCCCGGCATCGGTGCGAAGATCGATCGTGCCGAGCAGGAAGAGGCGGATCATGGAGGGAGCCGCGAGAGGAGGGCGCTGCGGAAGGCGCGTGGAATGTACCCGCAACCCCAGGCTAGTGCAACGGATAACGACCCTTGAACGGCCAGGGAACGACAGGCCAACACCCCGCCCCCATCCTACCCGCACGGCAGCCCCGGACCGGCTCCCCGCCGGCCGCTGCTCCCCGCCTCTGGCGCCCGCCAGAGGCCCCCGATGCCACGGAGCCCATCCCCGATGAGATCTGCCCGTTCCACGCGCACCGGCCGCCCCGTGCTCCTCGCCGCCCTCTTCGCCCTGGTGCTGGCCGCCGGCCCCGCCGGTGCGCAGCAGGCGCCGGACGCGGCGCCCTTTCGCGCACAGCGGCTGGCCACGCTGGCGGCGCCGGCGTACTTCGCGGCTCGCCCCGCCGCGCCGCGGCTCCCGGCCCTGCGCTCCGCCTCTCCGTCCAAGTTGGGCACCGCGCTCCTCCTGGTCGGCGCCGGGGTGGGGCTGATCTACGGGGGTCAGGAGGCGCAGGACGCCATCGGGTTTCCCGGCGCGGTGCTCCGCTACACCGGGTACGCCGCCGTCGCCGGCGGGGCGCTCTTCGCCTGCGGGTGCCTGTGATGCGCGCCGCCCCCGCCCTCCGCCCCTCCGCGGCTCGCCGGGCCGCCTGGGCATGCGCGCTCGCGTGCGCCCTCCTGCACGCACCCGCGCTCTCCGCCCAGCTCCGCGCGGAGAGCACCCTCCCCCGCCCCGCCGCCGTGCTGCGGGCGGACCCGGCGGCCACCCCGCTCCGCCCGCAGGCCGCGCCGCGCCGGGCCGCCACCCGGTCCACCCTGGGGAGCGCCGCGCTCGTGGGCGCCGGGCTCGCCACCATGTACCTGGCGTACGACGTGGGCGAGAAGGACGGGGGCGGGTTCGGCACCTACATCGGGGTGATCGGCGCGGTCTCGTTCTGGGCCGGGGTCATCCGCATCGCCACCCGCTGAACTCCAACCTTTTCACCAGCCATGACCATCCGATCCACCCGCCGCGCGGCGGTGCTCCTCACCCTCTCCCTGGCCGCGTGCAGCCAGGCCACGCAGATGGTGAACCGCGCCACCGAGCTGGCCGACCGCGGCTGCTCCCCCCCGCAGATGAAGAGCGGAGGGAGGGAGAACCTGGGCAACTGCATCAACAGCCCCCACGCGGACATCACCCCCCAGATCGCCCCCGACGGGCGCACGCTCTACTTCGACCGCAAGAACTCCCCAGAGAACGTGGGCGGCGCGAGCGACAACGACGACATCTGGGTGAGCACGCTCCAGCCCGGCGGGCGGTGGGGGGCGGCGCGCAACGTGGGCGCCCCGCTCAACACCCGCGGCAACGACTTCGTGACCGCCGCGCTCCCGGATGGCAACACGCTCCTCGTCTCCGGCGCGTACACCGCCGGGGGCGGCAAGACGCGCGGGGTGTCGTTCGCCACGCGCACGCGCGACGGGTGGGCCGTCCCGGTGGCCCAGACCATCGCGGGGCTGCAGAACCGGAGCACGCAGGTGGCCTACTACCTGGCGCAGGACGGGGAGCACCTGCTGATGTCGATCGACAAGGAAGGCGGGCGCGGCGACCGCGACCTGTGGGTGAGCCGCCGCAGCGGCCCCAGCAACTGGGCGGAGCCCGTGAACCTGGGCGCCGTCGTCAACACGGACTCCACCGAGACGACCCCCTTCCTCGCCTCGGACGGCGTCACCCTCTACTTCGGCAGCAAGGGGCACGGCGGCCGCGGCGGGATGGACGTGTTCGTGACGCGGCGGCTGGACGCGAGCTGGCGCCGGTGGTCGCCCCCGGTCAACCTGGGGCCGGGGATCAACACCGCCGGCTTCGACGCCGGGTTCGTGATCCCCGCCTCCGGCGACTACGCGTACTTCGTCTCCACCACGGACACGTACGGCAATGCGGACGTGTTCCGCGCCCGCCTCCCCGAGGGCATGCGCCCGCGCCCGGTGGTGCTGGTGCGGGGCCGGGTGCTGGACGCGCGCACCAGGCAGCCGCTGGCCGCGCGCATCCTGTACGAGGGGCTGGGCAACGACCAGCGTGGCGTGGCGCACAGCAACCCCGCGACGGGCGAGTACCAGATCGTGCTCCCCACCGGCGCGCGCTTCGGCTTCCGCGGCTCGGCGGACCGGTACTACCCGGAGAGCGTGAGCGTGGACCTGTCTGCCCTCGCCGCCTACGAGGAGCGCGCGCAGGACCTTCTCCTGGTGCCGCTGGCGGTGGGGAGCACGGTGCGGCTCAACAACATCTTCTTCGACACCAACCGCGCCACGCTGCGCCCCGAAAGCGCGCTGGAGCTCGACCGCCTGGCCGCGTACCTGGTGGAGAACCCCGCCGCCGAGATCGAGATCGGCGGGCACACGGACGCGGTGGGCGCGGATGATGCCAACCAGGCGCTGTCGCAGGCCCGCGCCCGCGCGGTGGCGGACTACGTGGCGGGCCGCGGCGTGGCGGCGCGCCGTGTGGTGGCGCGGGGATACGGCGAATCGCGGCCGGCCGCGGGCAACGACACGGAGGAAGGACGGCAGCGGAACCGGCGCGTAGAGTTCAGTGTCACCCGGCTGTAGGCCACCCGTGGCCGCCTCACCCTGGACACCGGCATGGCTCGCCAGAAGAGGATGAAGCTGCGGGGGATCGTCTGGGCGGTGTTCGTGGCCCTTTCGCTCCCCTGCGCCCCGGCATCCGCGCAGCCCGACGCGGTGACGCGCTTCCGCCACCGCATCGAAGGCGCCAGCGCACTCCCCGAGAGCGAGGCGGATCCCCTGCGCGGCTTCGACTCCGCGGCCGTGGCCGCCGCGTGGAACGAGCTGGACGCCATCGTCCTCTCCCGCCTCCGCCGCGGGAGGGACGTGGCCACCATCGGCCGCTTTCTCCGCACGCTTCCCGGCGCGCCCGATGAGGACGACGAGGTACGGGGTGGATACCGCCTGGTCCAGGTGAATGCGCCGGTACCGGTGGTGCTGGGCGTGTACAACCTGGGTACGGCGCCCGGCCGGGTGAGCGTGTTCGCGCGGCGTCTCGGCGTCTGGGCACGCGAAGGCTCGTACGACGCCGCTCACCCCGTCCGCGCGTACCCCCTTCCCGCGGCGAACGGCGCCGCGTGGTGGGCGGCGGTCGCCACCTTCACCGGCGGCGACCGCGAGGAGTGCCTGCTCACGCTGTGGAGCTACAGGCGCGCCGACGTCACCCGCGCCCCCGCGGACCCCGCCCCCATGGTGGACTGCGAAGTGGAAGCCGGCCCCGCCGCCGTCCGCATCACCTTCCACTCCTTCCCGCGCGCACTGCGGACGAGCGTCCTCGGCGTTCGCCTCTCCGCCGTCCGCACGCTCACCTCCGGAGAAGGAGGCCCGCGCGTGCACGACGAGCCGATGAACCCCTGGTCGCACCTCCTGGATCACTACTACGCGCTCCAGGCCGCCGGCCAGCGTGCTGCCGCGCTGCGCCTGCTGGCGCGTCCAGAGCTGGCAGCGCTCCTCGCGGACCCAGAGTACGAGGCGGCAGCGGACGAGGGAGACGCGGGCGCGGGGCGCGGCTCGGTCTTCACGGTGCGCACCCGGGGAGACGTCCAGCTCTGGTCACGGATCTCGGTGGTTCGCCGCGGCGGCACCTGGCTGGTCGACGAGGTCCGCCAGGACGGCACAGAGGCACGGAGATGACCTGTCTCCGTGCCTCTGTGCCCCTGTGTGAGCCCCTTTTTTCTACGCGATCGCCCAGAGGCGGAGGAGGAGCTCCTCCATGGCCTGGCGGTCGTTCAGCGAAGCGGACTTCAGGAGGCGGTCCGTGCGGAGCAGCTCGCCCAGCGCGGCGTCCAGCTCGCGCGGGGTCCAGCGGCGGGCCTGGGGCACCACCCGCTTCGCCATCCAGCGCTGGAAGGGCTTCAGCTCCCGCTCCAGCGCCGCCTGCCCGCCCGCGCAGGCGATCCCCACCTTGAGCAACTGCCCGCCCATTCCGATCACCAGCCCCACCGCGTTCTCCCCCGCTTCCAGCAGCGTGGGGAGCGCCGCGAGCGCCTCGCGGAACCGGCGCTCGGCCACCAGGTCGAACCAGGCCCACCGGTCCTGCCGCGGGATGGAGCCGCCCACCGCGCGCACGTCGTCCAGCGTGAGGCGCTTCCGCTCGCCCGCGTAGGCTACCAGCTTGGCCAGCTCGGAGCGCAGCGTGCCCTGGTCCGCCCCGATGGCTGCCACCAGTGCGCGGGCGGCGTCCGGCTCCAGCTCCGCGCCGTGCACCTCGCTCGCGGACTCCATCAGCCACCCCGGCGCGTCGTTGAGGTCCAGCGGAGCGAACTCGGCCGAGACCGCGCGCTTCTTGAGGTCGTCGTAGAAGCGGGCCTTGGAAGCGGAAGGGATGGCCGCCGAGACCACCAGGATCAGCCCCGGCGGCGGGGCGGCGGCGGTCGCCTCCACCACCTCGCGCGCCTTGGGCGAGAGCCCCTGCGCGTCGCGCACCACCACCACGCGGTGCTCGGCCATCATGGGGTGGGTGGCCACCAGCGAGGCCAGCTCGTCGGCCGTCACGTCGGCGCCGCGCAGTTGGTCGAAGTTGAAGTCGCGGGTGGCGGGGTCCAGGTACGCGGCCACCACGCCCGCCACCGCCTCGTCGCGCGCGAACTCCTCGTCGCCATGAAGGAAGAACACACCCCCCGGGACACGGTCCCGGAGAGTGCGCTGGAGTGCTTCTGCGGAGATCTGGGGCACGGTTGGGGCTCAGCGGGCGAGGGACTGCCCCGCGGCGCCTCCCTCGGAGTACGCGGCGAGGGTGGCCACGAGCGGGTTGTCCGGCTTGAAGACGAGGTCGTGGTACGGCAGCTCGGCCACGGCAACGCCCAGCCGCGCGAGCTGCGAGGTCACCCGCCCCGCCTCGCGGTGGGCCGGCAGCTCGAAGGCGGCCAGCAGCTCCGCGCGCGGCGAGGTGACGGCCACGGCGGGCAGGTGCAGCGCGGCGGCGGTGTGCTGGCGAACCAGCGGCACCCACGCCGCGGCGGCGATGGTGGCGGCCACGCCCAGCGCCGCCAGCGCGGCACCGTCCGAGCGCCCGCGGGCCCGCGCCGCCTCCAGGTCCTCGGTGAAGATGCGGTGCTGCAGGCGCGCCGAAAAGTCGTCCGACACCTCCAGCTCCGGCAGTTCGCGGTACACCTCGGTGCCGCGGCGCAGCACGCGGTCGTACCGCGCGCACGAACCGCACTCGTCCAGGTGCACCTCGAACTCGACCCGCTCTTCCCAGGGAAGCGCGTCGTCCCGGAAGGCGGTATACCCCGCCAGGAACCGCTCGCAGCTCGTCATCTGCTCCTCCACCTTCACGTGTGTCTCCCCGCGTGTCCTGAGCCCCGTTGTACGCGAAACGTCCTGCGGTGTTCCCATGGCGACGAATCAAGCTGACGCAGCGACGCAGGGGAGCGCCCCAGGCACTCAGTGGACACCGGACGGGCGAGATTTGGATGATCGCTTGACCGTCCCATGACCGGCGGACAGGTTGCGAGGGAGTGCGGCTACTCCTCCCACCGGGCGCATTCATGGGCCGGATCAACGTCTTCGCGGACGAGAGCGGCAACTTCGACTTTTCGCGCGCGGCGGGTGCCTCCCGGTATTTCATCCTGACCACCATCTCGTGCATCCGCTACGATGTCGGTGACGCGCTGCTGGCGCTGCGGCGCGACCTCGCGTGGGGAGGAGCCGGGCTGGACTCCGAGTTCCACGCGACCACGGACACCCAGGCGATCCGCGACCGGGTGTTCGACTCCCTGCGAGCGCACGCATTCAGGATCGACGCCACCATCCTGGAGAAAGCGAAGGCGGAACCGGGCGAGCGCTCCACCGACGGAGCGTTCTACGGCACCGCTTGGCGGCAGCACATGGCCATCGTCGCCCGCGAGGCCGCGCCAGGCGATCAGATGCTCCTGGTGAGCGCCGCACTCGGCACTCGCCGCAAGCGAGCCACCATGCACGCGGCGGTGCAGACGGCCGTCCGCACCGCCTCCCGCGCGACGGAGGTACGCGTGGCCTCGTGGGACGCACGCAGCGACCCGTGCCTGCAGGTGGCAGACTACTGCTGCTGGGCGATTCGCAGGAAGTGGGAGATGGAAGACCTGCGGTCGTACGAGCTGATCAGCGCCAAGATCGGCCACGAACACGACGCCTGGGCCGGCAGGACGGTCTTGTTCTTCTAACAAAGAAAACGAGCGGCTGACTACCCACGCTTCCGCGTGGCAGAGCCCAGGGGCTCTTGTCGTCAGCCGCTCGTCCAATCCATCTGCCCTGCAACCTAAACCACACATCCACCAGGAACAAGCGCTGCCTCACTCGGCGTCTTCTCCTCTGTGCCTCCGCGTCTCTGTGTGAGCCCCCGCCGTTCACTCAGTCCAGCAGCGGCGCGATCAACTGGGCGAAGTTGTTGCGCGCACGGTTCAGGCGGCTCTTCACGGTGCCCAGGTTGGCGCCGGTGATGTCGGCGATCTCCTCGTACGTCTTCCCCTCCATCTCGCGGAGGATGAAGACGGTGCGGTGGTGCTCCGGCAACTGGTCCACCGCCGACTCCACCATGCTCTTGAGGTGGCGCTTGCGGAACAGGTCGTCCGGGCGGTACGTGTTGTCTTCCCACTCCAGCGGGCGCGCGTCGGCGTCCCAGTTCTTCTTGATCGTCTGGAACAGCACCAGCGGGTTGCGCGAGCGGTTGCGCAGCTCGTTCTTCGCCAGGTTCGACGCGATCGTGTAGACCCAGGTCGAGAACTTCTTGCTCTGGTCGAAGCGGTGGAGGTGCCGGTACACGCGGATGAACGTCTCCTGCACCAGGTCTTCCGCGCGCTCGCGGTCGCCGGTGGTGCGGTAGACGAAGTTGAGGAGCCGCGTCTGGTAGCGCTCCACCAGCTCGCCGAAGGCGCGCTTTTCGCCGTCCAGGAAAGCGGCCACCACGCCGCTGTCGTCGAGCTGCTTGAGCGCGCTGCGGGCCGACGCGGGGTCGGCGGGCTTGGGTGCGCGGGCGAAAACGTCGATCATCGGGAACCCCCTTCTCGGGTACTGCTAAGGGTTGGGGCAGGCTTTGCTGCACCGGTGGAAAGGCAGGGGCCGTGCCCCGCCCCGCGCCGCCGGTCCTGCGCCGAAAAGCCGCCTGGATACTCGGTTCCTGCCGTGTGCGGCGCGACTCCCTCCGCGGCCGCTCGTCCCCTGGCGGGGACACCCGGTGAACACTTCAGACACCCCTTCCCCCGCGGCGGCGCTACATCCCCATCACGAAGCCCGCCGCGTAGAGGAGGGTGCAGATGGTCTTGCCGTCGGTGATCTCGCCCTCGCGCACCATCCTCAGCGCTTCGGACATGGGAAGGGGCACCACCTCGACGAACTCGTCGGGGTCGAACTCCGTTTCGCCGGCCGTGAGATCGGTGGCCAGGTACAGGTGGATGCGCTCGTCCGTGAAGCCGGGCGTCGTCCAGATGGTGGTGAGAAAGCGGAGACTGCCCGCGGTGAGCCCCGTCTCTTCGCGCAGCTCGCGCCGCGCGCAATCTTCCCACGGCTCGCCCGGGCGGTCGGGGCGCCCGGCGGGCACCTCGTACAGGTACCCGCCGGCGGCGTAGCGGTACTGCCGGATCAGCACGACCTGCGGGTCGCCCCCCGCCGGGTCCGAGAGCACCGGCAGCACCGCCGCCGCGCCCGAGTGCCGGATCATCTCCAGCTCGCCCGTGGACCCGTCCGGGTAGCGGACCGTGTCCACCCCCAGGTCCACGATGCGCCCCTGGTGCACCGGCCTGCGGGAGATCAAGCCTGGGAGGAGCGGATCGTTCATCGTTTGACGCAGGTTGAAGATGCCCAAAACAGGGGCGCCGCTCAACCGGTGGAGCGGCGCCCTAACTACACTCTAACGAACGTTCGAAAGGGTCAGCGCAGCACTTCCGCCGGGTCCACCACCTCCACCGGCCCCAGCCCCAGCGCCTCCAGCGGGGCGCGCACCTTGTCCGCGTCGCCCGCCACCACGATGGCTACCCGGTCCGGATAGAGCCGCCTGCGCGCCGCCTCCAGCACCTCGCCGGCCGTCACGGCCAGGATGCGCTCGCGGTGCGCCTGGTAGTAGTCCGTGGGGAGCCCGTATGTGGCCAGCGCCGCCAGCCGCGAAGCCACGCCCAGCGTGGTCTCCGTGCTGAGCGGGTACACGCCGGCCAGGTAGTCGCGCGCGTCGCGCAGCTCGTCGGCCGTCACCTCCGCCTCGCGGATGCCGCGCATCTCGCGCACGATCTCCTCCACCGCGTGCGCCGTCACCTCGTTCTGCACGGCGGTGGTCACCGAGAAGCTCCCCGGCTGCTGGCGCACGTTCCAGGAGGAGCTCACGGAGTAGGTGTAGCCCAGCCGCTCGCGCAGGTTGAGGTTGAGCCGCGACGAGAACGAGCCGCCCAGGATGGTGTTCATCACCAGGAGGTGGATGTAGTCCGGCGCGCCCCGCTCCACCCCCAGGTGCCCCACGCGCACCTCGCTCTGCACCGCGCCGGGGCGGTGGGCAACCACGATGGCGGGCTTCTCGGAGCGCGGCTTCACCGCGGGGACCGCGGCCGGGAGGCTCTCCCCCCGCCAGTCGCCGAAGAAGCGCTCCGCCAGCGCCACCATCTCGTCCGCCGAGACGGCGCCCGCCGCCACCAGGGTGCTCCCGGCGGGGGCGTAGCGCGCCGCGTGGAAGGCGGCCACATCGTCGCGGCCCAGCGTGCGCACCGTGGCCTCGCTGCCGCCCAGCGGACGGGAGAAGGGCGAGCCCTCCTCGAAGACGTAGCGGCTGAAGAGCTCGCTGGCGGTGGCCGCCGGGTCGGTGCGCCGGTGGGCCAGCGTGCCCAGCCGCTCGTGCACCAGCCGCTCCACCTCCTCCTGCGGAAAGGTGGGGCGGCGCACCAGGTCCGCCAGCAGCTCCAGGCCGTCTTCCATGCGCGCGCGGAGCGCGGTGAAGCCGGTCTGCACCACGTCCCACCCGGTGCTGCTGTCCAGCGAAAGGCCCAGCCCGTCCACCGTCTCGGCGATCTCGTCGGCCGTGCGCCCGCCGGCCCCCGACTCCAGCAGGCCCGCGGCCAGGCTCGCAACGCCGGCACGCGGCTCGTCTTCGGCAGTGGCGCCGGCGTTCATCACCAGCTCCAGCGACACCAGGGGGAAGCGGTGAGTCTCGGCCACCAGCAGTTGCAGCCCGTTGGCGAGGGTGCGGCCCTCCACGGCCGGGAAGTGGAAGGGGCGCACCGGCCCCGGCTGCGGCGCCCGCGCGCGCGAATCGGCTTCGCTCATGCCGCCGCCTCCTTGCGCGGGAGGTAGGTGAGCACCACGCGGTTGTCCTCGACAAGGTAGCGCTCGGCCACGCGCCGCACGTCGGCGGGGGTCACGGCGCGGTAGCGGTCCAGCTCGGTGTTGATGCGCTCAGGGTCGCCGAACAGGGTGGCGTTCATCGACAGGCGGTCGGCGCGCTCGGCCACGCGCTGCAGCTCCAGCGTGTTGCGCGCCTCCACCCCGGTGAGCGCGCGCTCCAGCTCCGCGGGCGAGGGGCCATCCTCGGCCATCGACCTCAGCTCCGCCAGCAGCGCCTCTTCCAGCGCCGGGACGTCGCCCCCGGGGGGCGCCACCCCGCGCACCACCAGCAGGGCGGCGCCCGTCACCACGGGAAAGGCGAACGCCGCCGCGCTGCGGGCCACGCGCCGGTCGCGCACCAGGTCGCGGTACATGCGGCTGCTCTTGCCGGCGGAAAGCACCTCGGTGAGCAGGTCCACCGCGTAGAACTCGTCCGAGCCGAACGGCGGCACCCGGTACGCCAGGTAGACGCGGGCCAGGGCGAAGCTCCCCTCCACCACCTCGCGCACCTCGCGCCCCAGGGCGAGCGGCTCCAGCACCGGCCGTCCCGGGATGGGCGGCAGCTCCGGCCCGCGCGGGATGGGCCCGAAGTAGCGCTCCACCAGCCGCCGCGCCTCCGCCGGGTCGAAGTCGCCCACCACCGAGAGCACGGCGTTGTTGGGCGCGTAGTAGGTGCTGAAGAAGTCGCGCACGTCGTCCAGCGAGGCCGCGTCCAGGTCCGCCATGCTCCCGATCACCGAGTGGTGGTACGGGTGGTCGGGGGGAAGAGGAGCTGCTGGATGCGCTCGTCCCAGTCGCCGTACGGCTGGTTGTCCACCCGCTCGCGCCGCTCGTTCTTCACCACGTCGCGCTGGTTGTCAAGCTTTTCCTGCGTGAGCGCGGGGAGAAAGAAGCCCATGCGGTCGCTCTCCAGCCAGAGCGCGAGCTCGAGCTGGTGCGCGGGGAGTGTCTCGTAGTAGTTGGTGCGGTCCAGCCAGGTGGAGCCGTTCACGTTGCCGCCCGCGCGCTCCACGTGCGCGATGTGCTGCGTGTCCGGCACGTGCTGGGACCCCTGGAACATCATGTGCTCGAAGAGGTGGGCCAGCCCCGTGCGCCCGGGCGCCTCGTTCCGGCTCCCCACGTTGTACCACAGGTTCACCGCGACCACGGCGTTGGTGGGGTCCGCGGAGAACACCACCCGCAGGCCGTTGTCCAGCGAAAAAGTCTCGATCGGGATCTGCATCCGTCAGCCTGGTTGGTTGCTCACACGGGTCACCGGATGCCGAGCACGGCCACCGGCAGCCCGAAGCTTTCGCGGATCAGGAAGCGCCGCTCCTGCGCGCGGTTGCGCGAGATGGGGCTGTCTGGCGTGGGCGAGGTGAAGCCGCGCAGCCCCACGCGCAGCGCCAGCAGCTTCAGCCGCAGCATGTGGAAGGGGTCGCTCACCAGCACGGCGCGGCTAAGCCCCCGCGCGCGCATCAGCCGCGCCACCCCGTCCATGGACTGCAGTGTGGTGAGCCCCTCGCGCTCGGTGAGGATGGCGCCCGGCGGGATCCCCTGGCGCACGGCGTAGCGCTGGCTCACCACGGCCTCGCTCACCGTGTCGCCGGGGCCCACGCCGCCGGTCATGATGATGACGGGCGCCAGGTCGCGGCGGTACAGCGCCACCGCGTGGTCCAGCCGCGCGCGCAGCACGGGCGAGGGGCGGCCGTCGTACTGGGCGGCGCCCAGCACCACGATGGCGTCCACGCGGCGGGCCTCGTCGCGCCGGCCGTAGAGGTGGATGGCCGCAACGGTGAGCGCCCACAGCGCCACCAGCAGGATGAGCACGCGCACCCCGGCGCTCGCCAGGCGCAGCGGGAGCGGGCGCTTCGCCGCGCGGGGCGGCGCGTCGGGGGGCGGCACGGAGGCGCCCTCGGGACGGGGGCTCACGCGCGCTGCAGCAGCCGCTCGCGGAGAAGCGAGGGGGCGAGATCGTCACGGAGGATGGCGATGGCCTCGTCGCCCTCTTCGATCGCCTCCTCCACCTCCTCGATCATCTCGCGGTCGCTGGAGTCCGCCGCGGCCTCGGCGCGCGCCACGGCGTTCCACGCCTCGTCCGCCCACCCCTCGCCGGCGGAGGCCAGGGCGCAGAGAAGCTGGAGCTCCACGTCTTCCACGCGCTCGGCGGCGGCGCGGTGGAGCTGCTCGGCGCCCTCCTCGGTACGCCGCGCCTCCACCAGCGCCAGCCCGTACACGCCGCGCAGCCACCCGTCGTCCGAGCGCAGGGCAAGCGCCTCCTCCAGCGCGCCCAGCCCGTCGCCGGGGCGGCCGGCCAGCAGGTACGCCATGCCCAGGTCGGCCTGCACGTCCGCGTCTTCGGGGGCGAGCGTGCGGGCCGCTTCCAGCTCGGCCACCGCCTCGGCGAAGAGCCCCTCGCGCGCCAGGTACGCCCCGTACGCCGCGCGTGCAAAGGGAAAGTCGGGCGCGGTGAGGGCGGCCATGCGCAGTGCCCCCTCCGCGTCCGGGTCGTCGAACAGGGCCACGCCGCTCCCGGCGGCGGACAGCACGAACGGGTCTTCGGGCTGGCGGGCCAGGGCGCGGCGGAAGAGGTCGTACGCTTCGCTGTCGCTCCCCAGGCGCTGCGCGGCGATCCCCGCCCAGCACAGCAGGAGCGCGGACTCGCCGTGCTCCTCAAGCGCGCCTACCAGGAGGGAGTGAGCCTCGTCCCAGCGCTCCTCCTCCCCCAGCGCCTCGGCCTCGGCGACGATGGCGCCTTCGGTCTCGCCGTCCACTTCGCCTTCGCTGATGTCGTTCTCCTCCGCCATCGCCCGCCTGTTGGACTTCGGGTGCCGATGCGCTGCTCCAGGAACGGTACGCAGCCGAACGCGCAACATACGCACACGACGCCGCACCGGCGAGGGCCGCGCGGCATCACGGGCGGGCGAATCCCCCGCAGAGACACGGAGGCACAGGGAAAAGCCTCTTTCCCTGTGCCTCTTCGTATGGAGTGCCCGGGGCGGGACTCGAACCCGCAAGCCGCGAGGCGGGGCATTTTAAGTGCCCTGTGTATGCCGATTTCACCACCCGGGCGCACCCCCGCCGCGGAAGATAATACGGGGGGCGGGTGGATGTGGAGGGGTCAGAGCGCCGCGTCGATGGCCGCGCGCAGGCGCGACACGTTCTCCGCCACCGTTGCGCGCGTGTTATACACGGCCGAGCCCGCCACCAGCGCCGTGGCCCCCGCGCGCACCACCTCGCCCGCCGTCTCCGGCGTGATCCCGCCATCCACCTCCAGCTCCACCCCGTCCAGCCCGCGCTCGTCCAGCATGCGCCGGATCTCCGCCACCTTGGCCGTGCTGCTGGGGATGTACGACTGCCCGCCGAAGCCGGGGTTCACCGACATCACCAGCACCAGGTCCACGTAGGGGAGGATCTCGGACAGCGCCGCGGCGGGGGTGGCGGGGTTGAGCGTGACCCCGGCGCGCATCCCCAGCTCGCGGATCTGCTGCACCGTGCGGTGCAGGTGGCGGGTGGCCTCCACGTGCACGGTGAGGATGTCCGCCCCCGCCTGCGCGAAGGCGGGCACGTAGCGCTCCGGCTCCTCGATCATCAGGTGCACGTCGATGACGCCCCGCGCCGCCCTCCGCGCCGCGGCGGCCACCAGCGGCCCGATGGTGATGTTGGGGACGAAGTGCCCGTCCATCACGTCCACGTGGATCCACTCCACGCCAGCGGCCTCCGCCTCGCGGATGTCGTCGCCCAGCCGCGTGAAATCGGCCGAGAGGATGGAGGGAGCGATCTTGACCCGGCTCATCTTCCCTCCCCCATCACGCGGACCCCGTCCGCCGCGGCGATCACCGCCGCCGTCGCCATCCCCAGGAAGAGACCCGTCTCCAGCACTCCGGGCCGCACTAGGAGCGCCGCCTCCAGCGCCTCCGGGTGGGCGATCCCGTCGGGGAAGCGGCAGTCCACGATGTGGTTGCCCCCGTCCGTCACCCGCGGCTCACCGCCATCTCCCAGGCGCAGCTCGGGCTCGGCGCCCAGCGAGCGGAAGTAGTCGAGGAGCACCGGCTCCGCGAACGGGTCCACCTCCACGGGGAGCGGGGCGCGCGTACCCAGGCGCTCCACCACCTTCGACTCGTCGGCCACGATCACCAGCCGCTCGGAAACCGAGGCGACCACCTTTTCGCGCAGCAGCGCCGCGCCCAGCCCCTTGATCAGCCGCAGCTCGGGGTCCACCTCGTCCGCGCCGTCGATGGTCAGGTCCAGCCGCGGGTGATCCGCCAGCGTGGCCAGCGGAATCCCCAGCCGCCGCGCGCGCTCCGCCGTGTCTTCGGAGGTGGGCACGCCCACGATGCCGCCCCACTCCCCCGCCGCGCGCCGCTCGGCGATCACGTCCAGCAGGTGGCGCACGGTGGAGCCGGTGCCCAGCCCCAGCGCCATTCCGTCCTCGATGTACCCGGCCGCCCGCTCCGCCGCGGCCCGCTTCAACGCCTCCGCGTTCTGCACCGCGCTTCTCCTCTGAGTGAGTCCGCATCGAAAAGATCGGGGGGGTGCCGCATGGCACCCCCCCGACCCCGTTCACTACACCGTCATGCTGCCGCGATTAGCCGCGGACGCCGCCGGTCTTGACTTCGGTCTGGTACGGCTGGAACTCGCAGCCGGAGCGGACGGGCACGTAGATCACGTCGGGGCGCGTCTGGCCGGCCTCGGCGAACACGGGCACACCCTGGAAGTCGCCCACGCGGGTGACTTCGTTCACGCCGAGCACGCGCGGCAGGCCGTACTTGACGAAGCGGCGGTTCTGGAACATCACCGGCTCGTTGTTGATGAACCACGTGGCGTTCGCCGCGTACATCGCGTTCATCGGGTAGGCCGTGGCGAACGGCTGGCCGTTCACCGTGGTGTCACCCGCGGTCGGGTTGTACATCGCCGGGACGTTGGCCAGGCTGCCGTCCTGCTGGAGCACGCAGACCTGGATCTCCTGCATGATCGGCGCGGCGGGCGGCGTCTCGATCACCGGCGGCGGCGGAAGCACGACCGGCGGCGGCGTCTCGACGACGACCGGCGGCGGCGGCAGGATGTCGCCGAACATCGCCTTCAGGCCGAGCACCGCGCGCGGCGTGAAGGTGAACTTGTCCTCGCCCGGCCCGTTCTGCCGCACGTGCGCCGGCGAGTCGTAGCCGTGCACCGCCAGCTCGCCGAACAGCGAGACCGGCCCGAGCGGGAAGAAGTCGGCACCCACGCCGACCACGCCCATGCCCGTGGAGGCGAACTCGGGGCTCGTGCTCACGCACACCCCGCTCGCGGCCCAGCGGGCCTGCGGGATGCAGGCGATCGCGTCGCTGTCATCCACGCCCGGCGTCATGAAGTCGCCGATGTCCGCCGTGTAGCCGCCGCCGCCCAGGAAGAAGTACACCGAAGGCATGAAGCCCGGCGCCTGGGAGAAGAAGGGGCGGAACACCAGGTCCAGATCGTACAGGTAGCTGTTCGTGACGAGCTTGTCCGAGTCGAAGCCCTCCGCCTCCGGCAGGTTCTGCGGGAGGTACGCGCCGTGGAGGCGCAGGCCAAGCGACGGCGTGAACCAGAACTGCGCGATGGCGCCGGCGATCCCCGAGAAGCCCGGAGCCCAGCCCTCTTCCTCGCCACCCTGCTCCGGCGTGGTGAACCAGTCGGTGGTGTACGCGCCACCGCCGTAGATCCCCAGGTCGAACTGGCTGGCGCGGCGGGTGTACATGTCCTGCGCCTGCACGGAGCCGGCGGTCCCGGCTACGAGCAGGGCAGCCGCCACAGCGGACGATGCCAAACGTTTCATCGAAATTCTCCTCAACGGATGTCATACGAGCTTCCCCCTCGTGGGAAGCTGAAACTTCGCAGGCGAGGCTATACAAGATCGGTGCCACTCGGACCCCAGCCATTGCATCTCCGGGCACCCTGACCCCAACACATTGCACCCGCGCGGATTACGCAGAACCCAGCCGGTGCCTGCCACGAACCCGCGCTGTCCCCTTGCAATGTCACCCTGCGAAACGAATCGACACAGGTGCGTGTTGGGTGTGACACATGCGCCCGTTTCGCAACCCGCTACGCCAGATTCCATGCCCCGCGTGGATTTCCGCTCCATCCTCGCTCGCTCGCCCTGCCCATCCCCACCCGCCGTCCCGTGCAGCCGCGTTGCGAACGGACACGGTGCACCGCGCGGCCCCATATACGAGGCGAGGGGCGCCCCGTGCGGGACGCCCCTCGTTTACAGCTCCGGTCAGGTCGCCGCGATCAGCCGCGGACGCCGCCGGTCTTGACTTCCGTCTGGTACGGCTGGAACTCGCAGCCGGGGCGGACGGGCACGTAGATCACGTCGGGGCGCGTCTGGCCGGCCTCGGCGAACACGGGCACACCCTGGAAGTCGCCCACGCGGGTGACTTCGTTCACGCCGAGCACGCGCGGCAGGCCGTACTTGACGAAGCGGCGGTTCTGGAACATCACCGGCTCGTTGTTGATGAACCACGTGGCGTTCGCCGCGTACATCGCGCCCACCGGGTAGGCGGTCGCGAACGGCTGGCCGTTCACCGTGGTGTCACCCGCGGTCTGGTTGTACTGACCCGTGACCGTGGTCAGGCTGCCATCCTGCTGCAGCACGCAGATCTGGATGTCCGTCACCGCGGGCGGCGTCGGCGGAACGACCACCTGCTCCGGCGGCGGAAGCACGACCGGCGGCGGCGTCTCCACGACGACCGGCGGCGGCGGCAGGATGTCGCCGAACATCGCCTTCAGGCCGAGCACCGCGCGCGGCGTGAAGGTGAACTTGTCCTCGCCCGGCCCGTTCTGCCGCACGTGCGCCGGCGAGTCGTAGCCGTGCACCGCCAGCTCGCCGAACAGCGAGACCGGCCCGAGCGGGAAGAAGTCGGCACCCACGCCGACCACGCCCATGCCCGTGGAGGCGAACTCCGGGCTCGTGCTCACGCACACCCCGTTGCGCGCCCACTGCGCCTGCGGGATGCAGGCGATGGCGTCGCTGTCGTCCACGCCCGGCGTCATGAAGTCGCCGATGTCCGCCGTGTAGCCGCCGCCGCCCAGGAAGAAGTACACCGAGGGCATGAAGCCCGGCGCCTGGGAGAAGAAGGGGCGGAACACCAGGTCCAGATCGTACAGGTAGCTGTTCGTGACGAGCTTGTCCGAGTCGAAGCCCTCCGCCTCCGGCAGGTTCTGCGGGAGGTACGCGCCGTGGAGGCGCAGGCCAAGCGACGGCGTGAACCAGAACTGCGCGATGGCGCCGGCGATCCCCGAGAAGCCCGGAGCCCAGCCCTCTTCTTCGCCACCCTGGTCCGGCGTGGTGAACCAGTCGGTGGTGTACGCACCGCCGCCATAGATCCCCAGGTCGAACTGGCTGGCGCGACGGCTGTACATGTCCTGCGCCTGCGCCTCCGCACCCATCCCCGCCATCACAGCCGCAGCCGCAAGAGCGGAAGTCAACTTACGATTCATCGCGTCCTCTCCGAACCAGGTGGCGATCTCCTCCCGGGCCCTCGCCCGCGGCGGCTCCTCCACAAACACGGCCTGTTTCCTCTCCCCCGCCCCGCCCGTACCACCGCGCGCCCCTGCGCGCCCATTCACCCGCCGGTTTTGATCAAGAGGTTTCCGGCACCTCCTTGCCCTAGGGAGTCACCGTGGCGAAGGCCGAAAGCACCGCCCCCAGCACCCCGCCGTACACCATGTGGCCGAGCACCACCACGGCGGGCGTGGACCTCCCCCACTGCAGCCCGAGCTGCCCCGGGTGAGGGATGCGACCCTTGCGCACGCAGCGGCTCGCCCTTCCCAGGTAGGGGAGCGCGGCAACCGTGAGCACGCCGTGCACCGCCCCCACCACCACCCCCGCGTCCCACCCGGCGCCGCCCAGGACGCGGATCAGCATCCCGTAGACCGCCGCGATCACGGTCACCCCGAGCACCAGGTAGATGGCCAGCCCCACCGTCTCCGTAACGGGAACCCGCGGCTCGTCGTGGAACAGGCAGCCGAGCAGGTTGGTGGGACTGAACAGGGTAAGGTTGAAGGTTCGGAACAGCCAGAAGACGCACGCCGCCAGCACGCTCGCCACGAAACCGGACCAGATGGTAGCGTTCCAGCTCACCCCGTCCCCTCCCCGTTCACGCCTTCGTTAGCCCACGCAGTTGGCGCCGGACCCATGCAGGTGCCGTGCCTTCGGCCACACAACCCAGCTCCCACACCACCCGCGATCCCGCCCCTTCCCTCTCCCGCGCTACGCGGTGGGGAGCGGCGGCTCGGCGGCCGCCTCGCCGCGGCCGGTGCGCGCGGGCGCCAGCGGCGGCAGGGTGTCGTCCGCCACCGTGCGCAGCGCGCGGTTGAACACCACGTCCGAGTAGCCTTCCGGCACGGCCATGATCTCCAGGTACAGGTCGACCGCCTCGTGGAGCGGCACCTCGTCCGACAGGGCCCGCGCGAAGATCAGCGCGTTCTCCACGTGCGTGTTGAAGAGCGAGTCTTCGGCGCGCGCGGTGGCCAGGTTGATCCGGTCGCGCAGCTTGTCGTGCACGCGCCCGCGGATGCGGCGGCGCACCCGCCCGAAGATGGCGTCGAAGCGCCCCCCGGGCCCTTCGTCCGCGGCGGCGCGCGCGTCCTCGCGGTCCGACGCGTCGTCTTCCATCAGCTCCACCCGCGGCTCTTCCGCTTCGTGGACGCCGCCCCGGTGCCCGATGGAGGCGAGCGCGCGGCTCCCCACGTTGCGGGCCTGCTCGGGCGAGAGGCGCAGGATGCGCGCGTAGATGTCTAGCGCGGAGTCGAACGGGATCTCGGGCGATACCAGGTCGACGAGGGCCAGCACGTGGCGAACATGCGTCGCGAGGAGCCGCTCCTGGCAGACGGCCGTGGTAAGGTCGATCTGCCGCTGCAGGGCACGCGTCGTATTGCGATTCAGGGCCACTTGCGCTTCTCCGGACTGTTCCGTGTTTGCGATGGTCGTCGGCGCGGCGGAGAGCAAGTTCCATTCCCCGGCATGGACTCACACAGAGACACAGAGGCACGGAGAACAGCGTTCGTTCTCCGTGCCTCTGTGTCTCTGTGTGAGCTTCTGTTTACTGCTTCGGCGCCGGAGTCGTAGGCGCGGGAGCGGTGCCAGTTGCCGGCGCGGGTGTGGCTGGCCGGGCGCCGGGGAGGGCGGACGGGGCCGACGACGGGGCCGTGGGTGCCGAGCCCTGCAGCTCGCGGCGCAGCACCGACCCGCCGCGCTCGGGGCGCGAGGAGAGGATCGAGAGCGCGAACGCGAGGGCCACGAAGAGCCCGCCCGTCCACCAGGTCATCTTGGTGAGGAGCGTGGCGGCCTGCCGGGTGCCGAACAGCGTATCGGAGCCGCCGGCGGGCCCTCCCATCGACGCGAGCCCGCCCCCCTTCCCGGACTGCAGGAGCACGGTGGGGATCAGGACGATGGAGTCGACGATCAGCAGGATCAGCAGGAACGTGAACACGGGGAGCTCTGGCAGGGGTGACAACTCGGGCAGTAAACGTCGTAAGTTAGGCCATCGGCCGCGCTTGTCAACCCGCCGCGCAGATCGCGGCGAAGCTGCGGGGGTCCACGGATGCCCCGCCCACGAGCACTCCGTCCACCTCGGGCTGCGCCAGCAGCTCGCGCGCGTTGTCCGGCTTCACGCTCCCGCCGTACAGGATGGGGATGGCGCGCGCCGTCTCCGGCCCGTGCGACGAGGCGAGGCGCGCCCGCACGGCGCGGTGCATGGCGTCCGCGTCCGCGGGGCTCGCCGTCTCGCCGGTGCCGATGGCCCACACCGGCTCGTACGCCACCAGGATGCGCGCGGCCTCGTCCTGCGTGAGGGTGCCCAGCACGGGCACGAGCTGCGCGTCCACCACGGCCTCGGCGCGGCCGGCGCGCCGCTCGTCGATCGTCTCGCCCACGCAGAGCACGGGCACCAAGCCGCCGTCCAGCACCGCGCGCACCTTGCGCACCGTCTGCGGCACCGTCTCGCCGAAGACGTGGCGCCGCTCGCTGTGCCCCACCAGCACGTACTCCGCGCCGGCGTCGGCCGCCATCGCCACCGACAGCTCGCCCGTGAAGGCGCCGCTCTGCTCCCAGTACACGTTCTGCACCCCCAGCCGCACGTCCGCGCGGCCGCCCAGGGCGGCGCGCGCCGCGGCGAGCGAGACCGCGGGGGGGAAGAAGAGCACCGTGGCGTCGCCGCGCGCCGGGTGGCTCGCGAGGAAGCTCTCGAAGAAGCGGGCCGTCTCGGTGGGGCCCACGTTCATCTTCCAGTTGCCGGCCAGCACCGGCGTGCGCGGCGCGCTCACCGTGCCTCGCGGTCGGAGAGGGCGGCCACGCCGGGGAGCTCGCGCCCCTCCAGGAACTCCAGCGACGCCCCGCCGCCGGTGGAAACGTGCGAGATGCGGTCGTCCAGCCCCATCTCGCTCACCGCCGCCGCCGAGTCGCCGCCGCCCACCACCGTCGTCGCGCCCGCGTCCGTGGCGTCGGCCACGGCCTCCGCCACGCCGCGCGTGCCGGCGGCGAAGGCGGGGACCTCGAAGACGCCCATCGGCCCGTTCCACAGCACGGTGCGCGCGGCGCGGACCACCCTGCCGTACGCCTCCACCGTGCGCGGCCCCACGTCCGCCACCATGCGGTCCGCGGGGATGGCCTCACGCGCGACCGTCGCCACCTCGCCGCCCGCCTCCAGCCGGTCGGTCACCACGCAGTCGGTGGGAAGCAGGAGCTTGTCGCCGGCCTCAGCCAGGAGCTCGCGCGCCAGATCCACGCGGTCCTCCTCCACCAGCGACGTGCCCGTGGCGAGCCCCATCGCGCGGAAGAAGGTGTTGGCCATCGCCCCGCCGATCACCAGGTGGTCCACCTTGGGAAGGAGCGCGCGGATGACGTCGATCTTGCCCGAGATCTTGGCGCCGCCGATGATGGCGGCGAAGGGACGCGCCGGCGTCTCCAGCACCCCGCCCAGGAACTCCAGCTCGCGCGCCATCAGCAGCCCCGCCACGGCGGGCTTCCCCTGCGCCCTCATCACCCGGGCGATCCCCGCGGTGGAAGCGTGCGCGCGGTGAGCGGCCCCGAAGGCGTCGTTGACGTACACGTCGCCCAGCGCCGCCATCTCCTCCGAGAGCGCGGAGTCGTTCTTCTCCTCGCCCGCCAGGTAGCGGGTGTTCTCCAGGAGCACCACCTCGCCGTCCCGCAGCATGGACACGGCGCCGTGCGCCTCGCGCCCCGTGGTGTCGGCCACGAAGCTGACCGTACGCCCCTCCATCAGCTCCGCGAGCCGCTCGCCCGCGGCCCGCAGCGACATCTCGGGCACCGGCTTCCCCTTGGGACGCCCGAAATGAGCGAGGAGCACCACCCGCGCCCCCTGCTGCAGCAGCGCGTCCAGGGTGGGGAGGGTGGCGCGGATGCGGGTGTCGTCGGTGATCCGCCCCGCGTCATCCAGCGGAACGTTGTAATCCACGCGCACGACGACGCGGCGCCCCTGGAGCTCGTCGCCGCGGAGGTCGGCGATGGTTTTCTTGTTCATGCGACCGGGTGTGAGGGGAATGCACAGGTGCGTAAGTGCGTCAGTGCGTGAGTGCGCTCCAGCAGGAAAACGCACTCACGCACTAACGCACTCACGCACTTCCCTGCTAGAGCCGCTCGCCCATGTACCGCGCCAGGTCCACGCAGCGATTCGAGTAGCCCCACTCGTTGTCGTACCAGGCCACCACCTTCACCAGCCCGGCGGTGACGCTGGTGCAGGGCGCGTCGACGATGGCGGAGTGCGGGTTGCCGATGTAGTCCACCGACACCAGCTCCGACTCCTCGAAGCCCAGGATCCCCTTCAGGGCGCCCTGCGAAGCGGCGCGGAGGGCGTCGTTGACGCGGGCCGCGTCCACTTCCTGCTCCAGCTCGCAGGTGAGGTCCACCAGCGACACGTTGGGGGTGGGGACGCGGACGGAGAAGCCGTCGATCTTCCCCTTCACCTCGGGGATCACCAGCCCGGTGGCCTTGGCGGCCCCGGTGGTGGTGGGGATCATGGAGATGGCGGCGGCGCGGGCCCGGCGCAGGTCCTTGTGCGGCAGGTCCAGGATGTTCTGGTCGTTGGTGTACGAGTGGATCGTGGTCATCACCCCGCGCTTGAAGCCGAACGAATCGCGGAGCACCTTCACCACCGGCACCAGGCAGTTGGTGGTGCACGACGCGTTGGACACCACGTGGTGGCTCGCCGGGTCGTACTTGTCGCCGTTCACGCCCAGCACCAGCGTGATGTCTTCGCCCTTGGCCGGGGCGGAGATGATCACCTTCTTGGCGCCGCCCTGCAGGTGCTTCGCCGCGTCGTCGCGGTTGGTGAAGCGGCCGGTGGACTCGATGACGATGTCCACGCCCAGGTCGCCCCAGGGGAGCGCCGCCGGGTCCTTCTCCGCGAACACGCGCAGCTCGTCGCCGTCCACCATCAGCGAGCTCTCGCGCGCTTCCACGCTGCCGGGGTAGCGGCCGTGCACGGAGTCGTACTTGAGGAGGTGCGCGAGGGTCTCGGTGTCCGTCAGGTCGTTGACGGCCACGAAGTCGATGTCGTTGGCGCCGGCCTGCTTGGCGGCGCGGAGCACGTTGCGGCCGATGCGGCCGAATCCGTTGATGGCGACGCGAATTGCCATGGCCTCTCTCTAGGTGCGTTCCGTATGATGGCGGCGCGTCAGCTTCGTTCCAGCTCGGGAACGACGCGGGCGAAGGTGGCCACGCTCACCGCTCGGGTGCCGGCTTCCACGAGGGCCTCCACGCAACTGAGCGCGGTGGCCCCCGTGGTCCACACGTCGTCCACCAGGATGACGTGCTCGCCGCGCAATTCCGCCGCCCCGCTGGGGGGTACGGCGAAAGCGCGCGCTACGTTAGCCCGCCGCTCCCCGGGATGCAAGGCCGTTTGGGTGCGTGTGGCGCGCACCCGCCGGAGCAGGTCCTCGCGTGCTACGAGGCCGGTGCGCGCGGCGTACCCGCGGGCCAGGAGCGCCGCCTGGTTGTACCCGCGCTCCCGCTGCCGCGCCGCGCTGGTGGGCACCGGCACCACCCAGCGAGCCTCCTCCACCGTGTCGCGCGGCATCTCCATCGCCGCCATGCGCGCCGCCATCGGCTCCGCGACCGCGGCCCACCCGCCGTACTTGAGGGCGTGCACCAGCGCCCGCGGCACGTCGCCCATGGAATAGGGCGAACGGATCGCCCGCACCCCCGCCGGCCACTCCGCGCAGGTGCGGCATACGGGTGACGGCACGCGGCGCGGGTCCACCGGGCTCCAGCAGCGCGCGCACCGCGGCACGGGGAGCGGCCGGCACTTCATCCAGCAGAGCCGGCACACCCGGCGCTCGTTCTCCTGCGTGGGCACCAGTTCACCGCACGCCACGCACACCGGCGCGAACACCAGGTCCAGCGCGCCCGTCCACGCGTCGCGGAGAATAGTTTGGAGGGTCACGACGCCTCGGTCTAAATTGAAGCCCTAAGTCCCGATAACAGTTCCCTGAATCCAGTGTGCGTTCTGAGAAACGGCAGTCTCACACAGAGGCACAGAGACACAGAGACTACAGAGGGGATTCGTAGCAACCGCACGAGTCATAAACGCACTCACGCACTCACGCACTCACGCACTCACGCACTCACGCACTGCTGTTCCAGCGCCGCGCGCATGGCGTCCAGCGGCGGCTCGGCGTTCCACCAGCGGCGGAAGGCGGCGGCGCCCTGCTGGAGGAGCATCTCCTTGCCGTCGGCGGCGGGGATGCCCTGGGCGCGCAGGTGGTGCACCCACGGCGTCTCGTTGGGCGAATAGACCAGGTCCAGCGCGGCGGCGATGCGGGCGCCTCCGGTGGGCGGGAACGGGTCCGCGGGCCGGAGACCCAGGGCGGTGGAGTTGACCGCCAGGCCGAACTCCCGGTCCGCCAGGTCCGCGTCCAGCGGGAGGACCTCGATGCTCAGCCGGTCCGACCGGAAGCGGGCGGCCAGCTCCCGCGCGCGCTCCGGCGAGCGGTTGAGCAGGGTGACCTGCCGGGGCGCGTCCTCGAGCGCGCAGAGCACGGCGCGTGCGGCGCCGCCCGCCCCCACCAGCAGCACGGACCCGGGCGCGTCCGCTCCCAGGAGCGCGCGGATGGCGGCGCGCGCGCCGGCCACGTCCGTGTTGTCGCCCCACACCTCGCCGCCCTCCAGCCAGAAGGCGTTGCATGCGCCCGTCCGTTCCACCGTCGCGGTGCGGCGGTCGACGGCGGCGGCGGCGGCGGCCTTGTAGGGGACGGTGACGTTGCCGCCGCCGCCGGACAGGGCGATCCCGCGCATCAGCCCCACGACCTCCGCGGGCGCGCAGCGGAGCGCGACGAAGACCGCGTCCAGCCCGGCGGCGCGGAGGGCGGCGTTCTGGAACGCGGGCGAGAGGGAGTGCGAGACCGGATCGCCCAGGAGCGCGAAGAGGCGCGTGGACGCGGTGGGCGAGGCGGTCACGGGTGGAGGATGGGAGCCAGCCGGTCGAGCACGCCCCCGATCAGCGTGCGCAGCTCGGCGTAGGTGTTCTCGTATGCCTGCAGCGGCCCGCCGAACGGGTCGCGGACGCCGCGCCCCTCCGCGTCGTCGCCCGCCGCGAACGCGGCGAGGAGCGCCGCCTTCTCCCCCGCCCCGTGCCGCCGCAGCGCGTCCAGGTGCCCGGGGCTCATGGCGAGCACCAGGTCCGCCCAATCCAGCAGCGCCGGCGACACCGGCTGCGTGCGGTGCGCTTCCAGCCCCACCCCGTGCCGCCGCGCGACCGCGAGCGCGTTCCCCGCCGCTCCCTCCCCTTCGCGCGCCGCCAGCCCCGCGGACGCAACGCGAACGTGCCGCCACCCGCGCTCCTCCAGCTCGCGGCGCGCGATCCCCTCCGCCATGGCCGAGCGGCAGGTGTTGCCGGTGCACACGAAGAGGATGTTGAAGGTGGCGGTGGGCGGAGAGCCGCCGGCCGGCTGGGTCATGGCGCCGCGGGTGTGGGCCGTGTCCGCCTCCCTCACGCCGAGGGGACGGTCCGAGGCCGATGGGGTGGTGCGAAGTGCATCATGATTCACCGGCCCCGCCGTGCGCGGCAAGAGCGAGCGCCTCCGCGAGCGCGAGATCGGCGGGCCGCGTGACCTTGAGGTTGCGCTCGGAGCCAGCCACGACGCGCACCGGTCCGCAGAAGCGCTCGAACAGCGCCGCGTCGTCGGTGGCGGCGATCCCCTCGTCGCGGGCGCGCTGGTAGGCCCGCAGCAGCGCGGCACGCGGAAATCCCTGCGGCGTCTGTGCCCGCCACAGGCGCGAGCGGTCCGGAGTCCCCAGCACGAGCCCGCCGGGGCCCACCTCCTTGACGGTGTCGGTCACCTGCACGGCCGCGATGGCGCCGCCGCCGACGCATCCATCCAGCACGCGGTCGATGATCTCCGCCGTGACGAAGGGTCGCGCGCCGTCGTGCACCAGCACCAGGGGCGCGTCTTCCGGCGTGGCGCGCAGGCCGTTCCACACCGAGTCGCCGCGCTCGGCGCCGCCGGGGACGAGCGTCACCGGGAGCCCCGCGAGCCAGGACGGGGGCGCGTCCACGTCCTCCGGCGGGAGCACGACCACGACGGCGCCGATGCGCGGGTGGCCGATGAAGGGCGTTAGCGCGCGCAGGAGCACGGGGACGCCGCGCACCTCCAGGTACTGCTTGCGCACGGGGCCGCCCATGCGCCGCCCCGACCCCCCCGCCACCACGATGGCGGCGGCGCGGGGGGCGTCAGCCGAAGATTCTCTCGACAAGGGCGCGCACGTCCTCGGTTTCCACGATGCGGATGCCCGCCGGCGGCTTCTGCGGCCGCGCGCGGGGGGACAGGTAGGCGCTCTTGAACCCCATGCGCGCCGCCTCGGCGAGCCGCCGGTCGATCTGGCCCACGGGGCGCAGCTCGCCCCCCAGCCCCAGCTCGCCGATGAACACCGCGTCGGCGGGAACGGGCCGGTCGAAGACGCTGGATGCGAGCGCCACCGCCACCGCCACATCCCCCGCCGTCTCCGCCAGGCGGATGCCTCCGACGACGTTCAGGAACACGTCGAGCTGGCCGAAGGCGATCCCGGCGCGCTTCTCCATCACCGCCAGGAGGAGCGCCAGGCGCTTGTGGTCCAGCCCGGTGCTGACGCGCTGCGGCGCTCCGTACGACGCCTTCGCGGCGAGCGCCTGCACCTCCACCAGCAGCGGGCGCGTCCCCTCCATGGTGGCGACGACGGCCGAGCCGGAGCTCCCCTGCGTGCGCTCGCCCAGGAACAGCTCGGACGGGTTGCCCACGGGGACGAGCCCCTCCGCCGTCATGCGGAACACCCCGATCTCGTCCACCCCGCCGAAGCGGTTCTTGGTGGCGCGGAGCACGCGGTTGTCCAGCCCGCCGGCGCTCTCGAAGTAGAGCACCGTGTCCACGATGTGCTCCAGCGTCTTGGGCCCCGCGATCCCGCCGCCCTTGGTGACGTGGCCCACCAGGAACACGGCGGTGCCGGTCTGCTTGGCGTAGCGCTGGAGCCGCGCCGCGCACTCGCGCACCTGCCCCACGTTGCCGGGCGCGCCCTCCAGCTCCGGCGTGTACACGGTCTGGATGGAGTCCACCAGCAGCACGTCCGGCGCGGCTTCGGCGGCGCGCAGGAGAATGGTGTCCAGCTCCGTCTCCGCGAGCAGCGTGACGGCGCCGGCGGGGGTTTCCATGCGGTCCGCGCGCAGCTTCACCTGGTGCGCGGACTCTTCGCCGGACACGTACAGCGTCTTGTGCCCGGCGGCTTCCAGGCGGGCCGCAACCTGCAGCAGGATGGTGGACTTGCCGATCCCCGGCTCGCCGCCGATCAGCACTACGGAGCCGGGCACCGTGCCGCCGCCCAGCACGAAGTCGAACTCGGCGAGCCCCGTGGTCCAGCGCTGCCGCTCCGAGCCTTCCACGTCGCGCAGGCGCACGGGTGCGGCCCCGGAGGCGGTGCGCGCCTCGCCCCCGCCCGCGGAGGCACGGGGGCGCTTGGCCGCGGAGGGCTCCTCCACCAGGGTGTTCCACTCGCGGCAGCCGGGGCACTGCCCCTGCCACCGCGGCGTCTCGTTTCCACACTCGCGGCAGAAAAACGCCGTCTTCGTCTTCGCCATCGCTCCTCGGTCTCCGCTGGGGCTCTTCTACTAGATACCCCGCATGCCCCCGCGGGTGCGGACTTTCCGGACGTCCGCTACAACACCGCCACCCGCCGGACAGCGGGGCTCACACAGAGGCACAGAGACACGGAGAGCGTCATTCGCCGGGGGTGAAGCTGCTCCCGCCATCGCGCCCGGTGAAGCTCTCGAAGCGCGTGAACTCCTTCAGGAACATCAGGTCGATCTTCCCCGTCGCTCCGTTACGCTGCTTGCCGATGATGAGCTCGGCGCGCCCCTCCAGCGAATTTCCCTCCTTGTCCACCGGCCCGAAGTAGTACTCCGGTCTGTACAGGAACATGATTACGTCTGCATCCTGCTCGATCGCCCCTGATTCGCGAAGATCGCTCATCATGGGCCGCTTGTCGGGACGGGACTCCACAGCGCGGCTGAGCTGGGACAGCGCCACCACGGGCACGTTCAGCTCCTTGGCCAGCGCCTTGAGCCCGCGGGAGATCTCGGAGACTTCCTGCTGGCGGTTCTCGACCTTCCCCTTGCCCACCATGAGCTGGAGGTAGTCCACGATGATCATCGCCAGGTCCGGCCGGTCGGACTTGAGGCGGCGGGCCTTGGCGCGCATCTCCAGCACCGAGATGCCGGCGGTGTCGTCGATGTAGATGGGCGCGGTGTTCAGGTACCCCGCGGCGGTGGCGAGGCGCGCATACTCGTCGTCCATCAGCCGCCCACGGCGCAGGCGGCTGGCGTCCACGCGCGCTTCGGCGCACAGCACGCGCTGCACGAGCGACTCCTTGCTCATTTCGAGCGAGAAGAAGGCCACCGGCGCCTTCGCGGAGATGGCCGCGTGCTGGGCGATGTTGAGCGTGAACGCCGTGTTGTGCACGCACACGTCGTTCGCCACGAAGTTGTGGGTCTCCGGGATGGTGAGGTCGTACACCTGGCGGATGCCGACCGGCTCCACCGACATGACCTCGTCCCAGTACACGTCGCTCTCGGCTAGCGCGCGCAGCTCCGCGTCGCCCAGCGCATCGGCGAACGCCTTGAGGCGGCGGCGGGAGAGCGAGCGCTTCCCGGCGTGCACGTTGGTCCACCCTTCGATCCCGGCGCGGCGCGCGAGCGAGGACCACGACTCGGCGCCCTTGGCCGCTTCGATGCGCGCCCAGATCTCGCGGGGGATCAGGTCACGGTTCGTCTGGTAGCGCTTCGCCTCCACGGCCGACACCACGTGGCCGAGCGCTTCCTCCTTGCCAAAGATCCCGATCTCGCGCGCAAAGGTGCGGATGGAGTGCGCGTCCGTGATGTCGAGCTGCCACGCGGTGCGCCGCTCGTCGCCGTACTTCATCTCGCGGCGGCGCACGGATGCGATCACCCCGAAGCGGAGCAGGAGGTGCTGGACCTGCCGCGCGAGCCGCTCGCTGACCGTGGCGTAGCCGAGCTGCGCCTGTCCCGACGCGAGCACCGTGGCCCAGCCGTCGGTGGCGAAAAGGCGGTTGAGGAAGAGCGCGACCTGATGGCGTACCAGCGTGAAGACCGGCGCGGGAACGAACTTACCGGCCGCTCCCTTACCCATGATCCCCAGATCCGCCAGCCACGAAGTGAGCGCGTTCCGCTCGGCGCTGGCCAGCGCTGACACGCTTTCCGGCGCAAGCTCGGCACTCTCCATCCCAAGCGCTTCCGCAATCGGCTCGAGGAGAGCTGTTCCCGGCATCGAGGTGCCGCGTGCCCACGCGCTCACCGCCCCCGGCGTCACCCCGGCCGCCGCGGCAACGCGCGCGCTGGAGCCCCGCTCCGCCGATAGGCGCTCGCCTAGCAGTGCAGCGAACCCTTCCCGCTGCGCGCGAACGTAGTCCGGATCGCGCCGCACGCTCATGCTGGCGGTGCGGGACTCGCGCAGATCCTCCGTCACCGTCACCCCGCCGAACTCCGCGGTGGCGCCCGCGAAGTCGTCGCGCAGACGCGGATCGCTGTTGGTGAACCGCGGATTGATGCCGGTCAGGCTACCGTCACCGATCAGATACGCGAGAAGCTTCACCTCACAGTCGCGCATCTCCTTCTTCCCGAACACCTCCACGCGCCGTGGTACGGCCACGTGGTCGCCCACCGCGATCTCGGAGAGCGGCTTCCACCCGCCGATGGTCAGGAACGGGTGGGTGAGCGTCGTCTCCACGCTGCGGCCGAGGCGCGTGGTTACGCGGAAGACGGGCTTTTCGCCGTCGTCCACGAACGCGCTCGGCTCGGTGATGGCGAACTTCCAGCGCTCGTCCAGCGTCAGCAGGCGGGCGGAGCGCGCGCGGTAGATCTCCTCGATGGTGGTGACGCTCCCATCCTCCAGGAGGATCTCGGCGTCGTGCACGAGGCACTTCCCCATCGAGGGGCGGGCCGCCACGATGATCAGGTCGCCGGGCTGGAAGCCGGCGGTCAGCTCGTCGAGGTCGCCGAAGCCGGTGGCGACGCCGGTGACGGCGGAGGTGTTGTTCTGGAGCTGCTCGATCTTCTCAAAGGTGGGCCAGAGGATCTCCTTGATCCACACGAAGCCCTTGCGGTCGTGCGTCTGGGCGATCTGGAAGATCCGCTGCTCCGCCTCGTCCAGGAGGTCCTCCACATCGGTCTGGCCGGCGTAGGTTTCCTGGATGATCCCCGTGGCGGCCTCGATCAGCCGGCGCAGGAGCGCCTTCTCGCGGACGATCTTGGCGTGGTACTCGATGTTGGCCGCGGTGGGCACCGCGTCCACCAGCGTGGAGAGGAAGGACAGCCCTCCCGCCGAATCGAGGTCGCCGGTGGTGCGGAGCTCTTCGGGGAGGGTGACGAAGTCGATGACGTCGCCCCGCTCGAAGATCCGCACCATCGCGCGGAAGATGCGGCGGTTGCCCTCGCGGTAGAACATCGTGTCGTCCACGACTTCGATGGCCTTCGAGAGGGCGTCCGAGTCCATCATCATCCCGCCGAGCACGGCCAGCTCTGCGTCGGCGGAGTACGGGGGGGTGCGCTCGGAGAAGACCTCCGGCGGGGGGGCGGCGATGCGCGCGACGGGGGAGGGAAAGGACATCGAGACCTGCTGGATTACGGCTTATTGGCATCCGCCCGGGTGGGCGGCTAGAAAGGCAATGCGGGCGAGCAGAGCGAGGTACTTCTCTGCGTAACTGCTGTTTTCAGGCCGCGCGGTCCAGCACGGAGCGGACGCGCTGGAGGTCGTCCCACACGGCGCGGATCCACCCCGGGTTGCGGAGGACGCCGGCCGGGTGGTAGGTCGGCACCAGCGGGACGCCTTCGTGCTCGGGCGTGGGCTGGTACACGTGCGAGCGCCCGCGCAGCTTGCCGATGGGCGTGTCCACGCCCAGCAGCGTCTGCGCCGCGAACGCGCCGAACGCCACGATCACGCGCGGCTTCACCAGCTCCACCTGGCGCACGAGGTAGGGGCTGCACGCCTCCACCTCGTCCGGCTTCGGATTGCGGTTGGCGGGCGGGCGGCACTTGAGCACGTTGCAGATGTACACGCGCTCGCGCTCGAAGCCGACGGTGGCCAGGAGGAGGTCCAGGAGCTTCCCCGCCTTCCCCACGAACGGTCGGCCGGTGCGGTCTTCCTGCTCCCCCGGCGCCTCGCCCACCACCATGATCTCCGCGTTGGGATCGCCCTCGCCGAACACCACGTGGAGGCGGCCCTCGGCCAGGCGGCAGCGCGGGCACCCCAGCGACACGTCGCGCACCGCGTCCAGCGTGGGGAGCAGGCGGATGGCGTCGGCGCCCACGCCGCGCACGGGCGAGTCGAGCGCCTGCGGCATGGGCGTGCTCCCCGGCACGGGCGCGCCCGCGCGGCGGTGGAGCGGGCGCTCCGGCGCGTCGCCGGGGTCGGGGCCGCGCGGAGGCGGAGGCGGGGGCGGCGCGGCGGGAGCGGGGCGCTCGGCTTGGGACATCACGGCGCGCACTTCGGCCGGCGAGTGGCGGTCCAGCACCAGCTCGCCTTCGCCAAGCTCCTGGCGCTGGCGGAGGTAGCGCCGCAGCAGCTCCCTGGGTTCGTCGCTCAAGCGCCCACCGCGAGGCCGAGGAGGAACTCCACGCGGTCCAGGATGTGGTCCGCGACCTCGGCCTTGGTCAGCAGCGGAAGCACCTCGTCCGGCGCGTCCGGGCGGAGGAGGACCACGCGGTTGGTCTCCACCTCGAACCCGGCGCCGGGCTCGGTGGCGTCGTTCACCACCAGCATGTCGAGCCCCTTCCCCACCAGCTTGCGCCGCCCGTTCTCCACCGCGTCCGCCGTTTCCAGCGCGAAACCGACCACCACGCTCCCGGGCCTCCGCGACTGGCGCGTGGAGCGCAGCACGTCGGCCGTGGCCTCCAGGCGGATCTCGGGGACACCGGACGCTTCCTTTTTGAGCTTCTGGGCGGCGGGGTCGGCCGGGCGGAAGTCGGCGACGGCGGCGGCCATCACCAGCGCGTCGGCGCCCGGCAGGGCATCCTCCACCGCCGCGCGCATCTCCTCGGCGGTCTCGATGCGCTTCAGCTCGACGCCGGTGGGCACCGGGAGGGCGGAGGGGCCGGAGACGAGGAGGACGTCTGCGCCGCGGCGCCAGGCGGCGGCCGCGATCTCGAAGCCCATGCGCCCCGACGAGCGGTTGCCGATGTAGCGCACGGGGTCGATGGGCTCGCGGGTGCCCCCGGCGGTCACCACCACCCGGCGCCCGGCCAGGGGGGAGAAGGGCTCCAGCGCGCGGCCGGCGTGGGCCACGATCTCCTCCGGCTCGATCATCCGCCCCGGCCCCTCGCCCTCGCCCCACGCCAGCGGGCCCACGGCGGGGCCGGCCACGCGGTAGCCGAACCCGGCCAGGCGGCGCAGGTTCTCGGCCGTGGCGGGGTGCGCGAACATGCGGTCGTTCATCGCGGGGCAGAGCACGACGGGAGCTTCCGTCGCCAGCAGGACGGCGGCGAGCAGGTCGTCGGCCATCCCCGCGGCGGCGCGGGCCAGGAAGTTGGCGGTCGCCGGACAGACCACGACCACGTGGGCGTCGCGGGCCAGGCGGATGTGGAGGTTGGGGTCGCCCTGCGGGTACAGCGAGGTGTGGACGGGACGCCCGGTGAGCGCCTCGAACGACAGGGGGCGCACGAACTCCAGCGCGCCCCCGGTGAGGACCACGTCCACCTCGGCGCCGGCGAGCGTGAGCTCGCGCGCCACGGTGACGGCCTTGTACGCCGCGATCCCCCCGGTGACGCCCAGGACGACGCGGCGCCCGCGAAACGGGCGCCGCGGGAGGCGCGGCGCGGCCACGTGGATTAGAGCGCGGAGGGGCGCTGGCGCTTGCTCAGGTGGAAGTCGGCGCGGCCGCCGGCCACCTCTTCCAGCGCGGTGGTGGTGAGCTTCTCGCGCGGCTCGTCGCCCGTGAGCGTGGGGTCTTCCATCAGCTCGCCGCGGCGCAGCTCGTTGAGGTTGCGCGCCATCTTGGCGGCCACCAGAACGCCCAGGTACTTGCTGCCGGTGTGGCGGGCCGCCTGGCCCGGAGTGACAACTCGCATCGCTCTCTCCTTGCATCTGAACGGCGCCGGGGACCTGCCCCCGCGTCCGGTAATCGTCCTTCTACACCCGGGACGCGCCCAGGTACCCGTCGATCTCGCCGCACATGGCCGCGAGCTCCGCCGCGAGGCCGGGGATGCGCCCCACCCGCCGGGTCTCGGCCAGCAGGATGCGCTCCACCTCGTCCACCGCGTGCGCCAGGTCGTCGTTGACGATGGCGTAGTCGAAGCCCGCGGCCTCGCGGATCTCGTCGCGCGCGTTCGCCAGCCTGCGCCGCCGCACCTCCGCGTCCTCGCTCCCCCGCCCCGCCAGCCGCTCGCACAGCACGAGCCCGGAAGGGGGGAGGACGAAGACGAACACCGCCTGCGGAAGCTTCTCGCGGAGCTGCCGCGCGCCCTGCACGTCGATGTCCAGCAGGAGGTACTCGCGCCGGGCCACCGCGTCGTCCACGTTGCGCAGCGGGGTGCCGTACAGGTTGCCGTGCACCTCGGCCCACTCGATCAGCTCGCCCGCGGCGATCATGCGGCGGAACTCGGCCGCTTCCACGAAGTGGTAGTCCACCCCGTCCCGCTCGCCGGGGCGAGGGGCCCGCGTGGTGGCGGAGACGGAGAAGACGACGTCGCGCCGGCGCTCGCGAAGCTGCCGCGCGATGGTCGTCTTGCCTGCGCCCGACGGGGCGGCCAGGACCAGCGGAAAGGTGAGCCCGGCCAGCCCTTCCGTCACTCTACGTTCTCCACCTGCTCGCGGAGGCGCTCGATCTCTTCCTTGATGGCGACCACGCGGTGGGAGATGGCCGCGTCGTTGGCCTTGGAGCCGATCGTGTTGGCCTCGCGGTTCATCTCCTGCACCAGGAAGGAGAGCCGCTTCCCCACGGCCTCCGCCGCCTCCGCCTCCAGCAGCTCGCGGAAGAGCTCGTTGTGCGAGCGGAAGCGGACCAGCTCCTCGTTGATGTCCCAGCGCTCGGCCAGGTACGCCACTTCCTGCGCCAGCCGGTCCGGGTCCACCGCGACCCCGCCCGACAGCTCGGCGATGGCGGCACGCAGGCGCTCCCGCTCCGCCACCAGCCGCGCCGGCGCGCGCTCTTCCACCGCCGCGAGCGCCGTGTCGATGGCGCGCAGCCGCCCTTCCAGGTCGTCGTGGAGGCGGCGCCCTTCGTCCTCGCGCATCCGCAGGTTCTGGCGCGCGGCGTCGTCCACCACGGCGCGCAGCTCCTCGGGGGTGACCTCCACCTGCTCCGCCTCGCCCTCGTCGCGCACGAAGATGTCGCTGAAGCGGGTGAGGAGCGCCAGGTCCGGCTCGCCCGGCACGCCCAGCCGCGTCCCCAGGTCGCGGAACAGCGCCATGTACGCCGTCACCCGCTCGTCGTCCACGCGCAGGCCGCGCAGGGCGGCGCTCCCTGCGGGGGGCTCCAGGCGGATGGAGCAGTTGACGTGGCCCCGCGCGAAGTGCGCGCGCAGCCACTCGCGAAGCTCCCCCTCCCACCGCGCGAGCGCGCTGGGGATGCGGAAGTTCGCGTTGAAGTGACGGTGGTTAACCGTCCTCACCTCCACCCGGAGGGTGCCGGCGGCGGTCTCGCGCTCGGCCTCCCCATACCCCGTCATGCTCCGAATCATAGAGGGCGGAAGTTACCCGGAGTCGGGTGTGCGGGCAAGTGCTCGGGCTGGGCTCACACAGAGGCACAGAGGCACAGAGACGACTTCATCTCTGTGCCTCCGTGCCTCTGTGTGAGGCGGCTGCCCGCCCGAGCAGCAGCTCCTCGACGCGCTCGAAGGCGGCATCCTCACCCGCGAAAATCTCATCGGGCCCCGCACCGAAATCGTCACGGGTGGGCGTGGAGATTCCGAAGCCTCCGGCGGGCCTCCACTCCACGATCACGAAGCGGCCCTCGCTCTCCACGTCCAGCCACCAGCTTCCAGAGCCGGTTTCCGCCGGGTCGATGGTCAGCCCAGCCGACGGGAATCGCTCCCCGAGGCGCTCACGAAGCCGTTCGACGTCGTTCATGGTAGAGGACTCCGTTCGGGATAAGAGACTCAGTCCAGCTCCCACACGGTCCTGCCGTCCGCGCCCGCCTTATGGAACTGCACGGTTCCGTCGATCGTGCGGACTTCGATGGCGCCGTTGCGCCCGATGAACGTGTTGTGCATCCGGCTGCGATACCGCACGACGTGCGGGTGGCCGGGCACCCCACGCGCGCTGTCGTGCTGCGGCGGGTATAGGCGCCCATCCACTTCCCACCTCCGCGGGTCGAACGGGATGGAGGTCAACTGGTCCTCCACGTCGTTCAGGACGCCGGAGAAGCGTGCGAACACGGCCTCCGCCGTCGCGTCGGCGGGGCGTCCTTCATCCTTCGGAACACCTCCGCGAGACGCCAGCGCTTCGGGAGCTCCAAGCCGCCTCGCAGCCGGTTAAGTGCGCTATGGGGAAGATCATTCCGAAGCCATGGCAGGTCAACAACCGTACCTGAAGCCGCGTTTTTTCACGGTCAGCGCGAAAGCGGCCAGCCATCGAACATACACGAAAACGGGCCGCGCCATACGGCGCGGCCCCTTGTTTCCAGCACGGGTCACGGTGGTCAGTTCCGGAAGAACCAGCGCACTCCGTACATCGCGCGGGAGCCGGGGATGGCGGTGCCGGGGATCTCGGTGCCGCGCTGGTTGAAGACGTTGTCCAGGCGGTAGAAGACGCGGACGTCCACCACGCGCACCTGCACGAAGAGGTTCACGACCGCGAAGCGGCGCGCCTCCGCCGTGGCGCCGAGGTCGGCGCTGGGGACGAGCGCGCGGTCGCGGCCGAGCATCTCCACGCGGATGGTGGGCTCCAGGTTCCCGGTGAGGTACGTCCGGTGGAACTCCAGGGCCGCGCGGCCAAAGGTGCCCGGGAGGTAGAGGCGCGGATCGCCGCTCAGCCGCCGGACGAGCCACCCGTCGAAGCGCAGGTTGCTGGTGAGCACGGGGAAGGACGCGTATCCCTCCACCGCCGTGAGCGCCCCGCCCTCCGCGATCCCGAAGCCTCGGTCGAAGGCGAGCTCGTACGTGGCGATCGTTCCCGCGTCGTGCGCCACCAGCGCCACGCCCGCCTGGTACACGCCGCGCGACAGCTCCGCCCCCGCCCTCACCCCCGCCAGCGTGGGCGCCGTGTTCCGCACCTCGCTGACGGTGTCCGTCACCGTGAGCGGCTCGCGTCCGATGAGGCCACCGAACGTACGCCGCTCGACGGCGGTGTCCGCGAGGAAGGGGATGGCGCGCGTACCCGCGCCGATCTGCCCGAACACGGTCACGCCGCCGAACGGACCCGCGCGCGCGACCGCCTCCGTCTCCACACCGCTGTCGTCACCCAGGGTGCGGAGGCGCACTTCGCCGCGCGCGCTCAGCCAGGGGAGCGGCGACAGCACGGCGCGGCCGGAGATCTCGCTGGCGTCGGGCGCGTACGAGCCCTCATCGCCGCGGTGGAGGCGCACGGCGCCCGAGACGTTGCCGATGCCGATGTCCATCGTGGCGCGGCCGTAGCCCTGCAGCGAGCGGACGTCGTCGTTGATGATGTCGCTGCCGGCCGGCTTCTCCACGCTGCGGCCGACGGCGGCGTCCACCCACAGGCGCTGGAGGAAGCGGCCGCGGCCGCGCAGGATCAGCTCCTCGCGGTCCAGGCTCTCGGTAAGGAGCGAGGCGGAGCCGCTCTGCTGCTCCGTGTCGATGGCGGAGCGGCGGAAGTCGAGCTGCAGCCCCAGGTCGGGGCGGAACTGGTAGCTGAGGCGCCCCAGGAGCGAGTTGATGGCGAACGGGTCCTGCCGCCGGTACCCCGAGCTCTCGGATACGTCGAGCCCCGCCTGCACCATGAAGCGCCGCCCCAGCGGGCGCGAGAAGAAGCCGCGCAGGATGCGGGTGTTGTAGTCGCCGTCCGCGCCCTCCACCTGCGCCAGGGCGCGCGAGTCCGCCAGGCGGAAGGTGGCAAGATCGACCCGCACCTCGTGGAGGTCGCGCTCCACCCGCATCGCCACGATGTCGGTGAGGGGGATGCGCTGCAGGTCGAAGGTGGAGCCGTTGAGCGGCCGCATCTCCCACCCGTCCAGGAACACGCGGAAGCGGCCGCCGCCGCCGCCCAGGAACGAGACCCCCGCCGGGCGCCCGAAGTTGCCGGAGCGCGTGATGAGCACGCCCGGGATGCGGTCCAGCAGCTCCAGCACGTTGAGCCCGTGGAAGCGGCTGAGCTCCTCGCGCCCGAACTCCCACACCGCCGCGCCGAACCCCGGCGCGCCCGCCACGGGGAACTCCGGGAAGTTGGGCGCGGGGACGAGCGAGTCCGCCGCCGCCGTGTCGCGGGCGGTGGAGTCGCCCCGGGCGCGGTCGGGGAGTGTGTCCGGGCGCAGCGCCTCCGGCGGCACCGCCACCTGGATGGTGTCGCGGCGCACCGTGTCGCGCGGGGCCGGACGCGGCACGGTGTCGCGCGGCGTAGGTCGCGGGTCCTGCGCACGCGCCGGCGCGGCCGCCAGCGCGGCGAGGGCCGCCACGGAAAGCGCGGCGGCCCGGAAGAGGGCGGCGGGGCGGAGGAAGCGCTTCATCAACCCGCGCGCGCGAGCACCCAGTCCACGAACAGGCGCGTGGGCACCCCGGTGGCGCCCTTTACCTGGTACGAGAGCTTCCCGTCGCCCCAGGCGGTGCCGGCCACGTCCAGGTGGCACCAGGGGTACGACACGAACTCGCGCAGGAACCACCCGGCCGAGATGGCGCCGGCCGGGCGCCCTCCGCTGTTCTTGATGTCCGCGTAGTCGCTGCGGATCTGCTCGCGGTACTCGTCGAACATGGGGAGCTGCCAGCAGCGCTCCCCCGTGCGCTGCCCGGCGGCAAGCACCTCGGCCACCAGCGCGTCGTCGTTCCCCATCAGCCCCGAGGCCTGGTTCCCCAGCGCGATGACGCAGGCGCCGGTGAGCGTGGCCGCGTCGATCACCGCCAGCGGCTCGAAGCGGCGGGCGTAAGAGAGTGCGTCCGCCAGGATCAGCCTGCCCTCCGCGTCCGTGTTCACCACCTCGATGGTCTTGCCGGAGTGGGCGCGGAAGATGTCGCCCGGCTTCATGGCGCGCCCGCCCAGCAGGTTCTCGCTGGAGGGTACGATGGCGACGACGTTGGCCTTCACCCCCAGCTCGCCGATGGCCTGCATGGCCCCCAGCACGCCCGCCCCGCCGCACATGTCGAACTTCATCTCCTCCATCCCCTGCGCCGGCTTGATGGAGATGCCCCCCGCGTCGAAGGTGAGCCCCTTCCCCACCAGCACCAGCGGGCGCTCGCCCTCGGCGCCGCCGCGGTGCTCCAGCACGATGAAGCGCGGCTCCTCGTCGGTGCCGCGCGCCACGGCCAGCAGCGCGCCCATCCCCTCCTTCTCCATCTCGGCGGGGCCCAGGATGGTGACCTTCATCCGGTGCTCGCGCCCGATCCGCTCCGCCACGGCCGCCAGGTAGGTGGGAGTGGCCACGTTGCCGGGGAGGTTCCCCAGGGTGCGCGCCAGGTTCTCCCCCCGCGCGGCGATCTCGCCCACGCGGGCGCCCTCGGCCGCCGCCGCCTCGTCCGCGCCTTCCGGGAGGAGGAGCTCGAGCGCGCCGAGCGCCACCAGATCCGGCTCGTCTTCCGCGCGCGACTTGAGCTCGGTGAAGGTGTAGGCGCCCAGCGTAGCGCCCTCCGCCACCGCGCGCGCGGCCTCGCGCGGCTCGATGGAGGTGGAGGGGAGGAGGAGCATCGCGCTGGCGATGCGCGAACGCGCGGCCTGCTTGGCGGCGCTCCCGCCCATCCGGCGCAGCTTTTCGGGCGTCACCGCGTCGGCCTTCCCCATCCGCACCAGCAGGAGGCGCTCAGGTCCCGCGGCGGGAAAGAGGAGGAGCGTCTCGCCCTCCTTGCCGCGCAGGTCGCCGCGGGCGTGCGCGGCGGCCGCTTCGGGGCCGAGGGCGGCGTCCGGGGCGGCACCCTCGAAGACGGGCGCTACAAGTAACGGGGTCTGCTGCCCGGCCGCGTCGCCGCGGCGAACGGAGATGTTCATGAGGGGGACCGTTCTCGGCTAAAAAACAAGATGCCCGGCCGTCCACGCGGACGGCCGGGCATGCACATTACATGTGGGCGATGATCCTGCGTCCGAACTCGGAGCACGACACCTTGGTGGCGCCCTCCATCAGCCGTTCGAAGTCGTAAGTAACGGTCTTGGCGGCGATGGCGCCTTCCAGCCCCTTCACGATCAGGTCGGCCGCCTCGCCCCACCCCATGTAGCGGAGCATCATCTCGCCGGAGAGGATCACCGACCCCGGGTTGACCATGTCCTTCCCCGCGTACTTGGGCGCGGTGCCGTGGGTGGCCTCGAAGATGGCGTGACCGGTAACGTAGTTGATGTTCGCGCCGGGCGCGATGCCGATCCCGCCCACCTGCGCGGCGAGCGCGTCGGAAACGTAGTCGCCGTTGAGGTTCAGCGTGGCGATGACGTCATAGTCACGCCCGCGCGTGAGGATCTGCTGGAGGAACGCGTCGGCGATGGAGTCCTTGACGATGATCCGCCCGCCCTGCTCCGCGGCCGTCTGCGCCTGGTTGGCGGCGTCCTCGCCCTGGGCTTCCTTGATGCGGTCGTACTCGGCCCAGGTGAACACGCGGTCGCCGAACTCGCGCTCGGCCAGCTCGTAGCCCCACGTCTTGAAGGCGCCCTCGGTGAACTTCATGATGTTGCCCTTGTGCACCAGCGTCACCGAGCGGCGCCCGTTGGTCAGGGCGTACTCGATGGCGGCGCGCACCAGCCGCTCCGTCCCCTCGCGCGACACCGGCTTGATGCCGAAGCCGCTGCTCTCGGGGAACCTCACCTTCTTGAAGCGGGCGCCGAAGTGCTCGGCCAGGAGCTGCGAGAAGCGGGCGGCGTCCTCGGTGCCCTCCTCGAACTCGATCCCCGCGTAGATGTCTTCCGTGTTCTCGCGGTAGATCACCATGTCCACGTCGCCGGGGCGCTTGACGGGCGAGGGCACGCCCTCGAACCAGCGCACGGGGCGCACGCAGGCGTAAAGATCGAGCACCTGGCGCAGCGCCACGTTCAGCGAGCGGATGCCGCCGCCCACCGGCGTGGTGAGCGGCCCCTTGATCCCCACCAGGTAGCCGCGGAAGGCGTCCAGCGTGGCGTCGGGAAGCCAGCTCCCGGTCTGGTTGAACGACTTCTCGCCGGCGAGCACCTCCATCCAGTGGATGCGGCGCTTGCCGCCGTACGCGCGCTCCACGGCCGCGTCGAACACGGGCTGCGACGCCGCCCAGATGTCGGGGCCGGTGCCGTCGCCCTCGATGAAGGGGAGGATGGGCTGATCGGGCACCTGCAGGGCGCCGCCGCGGATCTCGATGCGCTCGCCGCCCGTGGGGGGCGTGGGCTGCCAGTCGGACATAGTTTCGGCTCGTGCTGAAGGACTTGGGGTTCACAGAGAGGCACAGAGACACAGAGGAGTCGTCATTTCTCTGTGTCTCTGTGCCTCTGTGTGAGATCGCCGTTCTGGAATGCTACCGATCAGCGATGGGCTTCACCCGCAGGTCGCGGGGGCCCACGTACTCCGCCTCGGGGCGGATCAGGCGGTTGTTGGCGTACTGCTCGAAGAGGTGGGCCGTCCACCCCGGCGTGCGCGCCATGGCGAACACGGCGGTGAACAGGTCCATCTCGATGCCGAGCGTCGTGTAGACCGAAGCCGAGAAGAAGTCCACGTTGGGGTAGATCTTCTTCCCCTTGGCCTCCATCTCCTCGCCCATCACGGTGCGGATCTGGTCCGACAGGTCGAGCCACTTGGTGTCGCCGGCCTCGGCCATGATCTTGTCGGCCAGCTCGCGCAGCACGGTGGCGCGCGGGTCGGTGGCCTTGTACACGCGGTGGCCGAAGCCCATCACCCGCCGCCCGCCGCCCAGCGCCTCGCGCACCCACTCCTTGGGCGAGGTGCCGCTCTCGTCGATCTCGCGGAGCATGTTCATCACCTCCACGTTCGCCCCGCCGTGCGACGGACCCTTGAGGGTGCCGATGGCCGAGGTGATCGCGGAGTAGATGTCCGACAGGGTGCCCGCCGTGACGCGCGCGGCGAAGGTGGAGGCGTTCATCCCGTGCTCGGCGTGGAGCACGAGCGCCACGTCCATGGTGCGGATGCGCGTCTCGTTGGCCTCTTCCCCGTTCAGCATGTACAGGAAGTTGGCCGCCGTCCCCAGCTCGTCCTTGGGCTCCACCGGCTCCAGCCCGCGGCGGATGCGGTCGTACGCGGCGGTGACGGTGGGGAGCTGGGCCGTGAGGAGGATCGCCTTGCGGCGAAGCTCCGGCTCCGAGTTGTCGTCGCCGTTGGGATCGTACATCCCGAGCGCCGACGTGATGGTGCGGAGCACCGCCATCGGGTCCGCGTCCTTGGGGAAGGCGCGGATCATCTCCAGGATTTCCGGGCGGAGGCGGCGCTGCGCCGCGATCTGCCCGCTGAGCTCGTCGAGCTGCTGCTGGTTCGGGAGCTCCCCGTTCCACAGCAGGTAGCAGACTTCCTCGAAAGTGGTGTTCCGCGCGAGGTCGTCGATGTCGTACCCCCCGTAGATCAGCTCCCCGTTCGCCCCGTCGATCCAGCTCAGCCTCGACTGGCCGACGACTACCCCTTCAAGACCCTTGGCGGCCATTTCCGCTTCCTCGAGCACGTATTCGAACGTAGATTGGTCGGCTCCCCGCGGCCTGCCGCGGTGCCCCCGATGCGCGCCCCGCGGCGGTGCAGCATCCGGGCCAGCGGGGGCGGGCCAACATAGCAACGCCCCCTGGGGCTCGCAAGGTGAAACGGGTGCGCGCCCGCGCGCGGAACTGGCGGCCCCGTTTTTCCATCTGCCCCCGCCCGTGCACGATACGAGCGACGAGGAGCTGATCCGGCGCATCCTGAACGGCGAGGGGGAGCGCTATGCGATCCTGGTAGAACGATACCAGGACGCTCTCTTCCGCCATGCCGTGGGTATGGTGGGCGACTCGGACGCCGCCGCGGACCTGGTGCAGGACTCGCTGGTGAAGGCCTACACGCGCCTCCACACCTGCAACGAGCCCTCCCGCTTCGCCGCGTGGGTCTTCCGCATCCTCCGCAACCGCTGCCGCGACTGGCTCAAGAACCGCCGCCAGCACACGGTGGAGCTCCGCGACGACACGGCCACGACGGCCGACCACGACGACCCCGTGGCCGTGCTGGAGCGCACGGAGCTGGGCCGCGTGGTGGAAAGCGCCCTCGCCCGCCTCCCCGAGGCGCAGCGCGAGGCCTTCCTGCTCAAGCACGTGGAGGGCCTCTCCTACGAAGAGATGGCCGTGCGCCTGGAAACGGGGATCAGCGCCCTCAAGATGCGGGTGATGCGTGCCCGCGAAGCGCTCCAGGTGCTGCTGAGAAACGTGGTTTGAACAGCGGGGAACGGGGAACGGGGAATGGGGAACGGTAAAACCTGTGCTGTTACCGTTCCCCGTTCCCCATTCCCCGTTCCCCCGCGGTTACTCCCCGGCCCGCGACGCTTCCCGCGGATCCGCGGCGTCGGCGTCGCCGCTCGCCTCGTCGGCGGCACGGGCATCGGCGGCGCACAGGGTGGTCTCGGGGATCACTTCCAGGCGCTCCCACTCGATGTCCTTGTCGCACTTCGCGCAGCGGCCGAAGTTCTCCGGGTCGTCGTACAGCCGGCGGAGGGCGTCGTCGATGGCGTAGAGGCGGCCGCCCTCCATGCTGGTGATCATGAAGTCCTTCTCCTGCTCCTGGCTCTCCGTTCCCACGTCGGCCGGGTGGAAGCGGTAGACGCTCAGCTCGCCGGACCGCTCGCGCAGGTCCTGCACGTTGGCGTCGTGGTGGCCGATCGCGTCGAGCATCTGCTCGCGCTCGCGGATGAGGAGGCGCTCCAGGGTGGTGCGCTGTTCGTCGGTCAGCATGTCTGCTCCTGTCGTCGTCGTGCGCGGCGCCGCGCGGGCCACGTCACCCGGCCGGTCTACAATGTCCGTGCCTGATCCTCCCTTCCCCACCCGTCCGTGAAGCAGAACCCGTCCTGGATCGCCACCCACGCCCCCGGCATGGCCCTCGCCGCGGCGCTCGCCGCCATCGCCGCCGCGCTGCAGGCGGTGGAGACGCGCATCTTCAGCCATGCAGTGGTGGAAGCGCTCGTCCTCGCCATCCTGCTGGGGATGGCGGTGCGGCTGGCCTGGAAGCCCGGCCCGCGCTGGGAGCCGGGGATCAAGTTCACCGCCAAGCAGGTGCTGGAGGCCGCCATCGTGCTGCTGGGCGCCTCGGTGGACCTGCCGCTCCTGCTGCGCGCCGGCGCCCCGCTGGTGGCGGCCATCCTGGCGGTGGTCGTCTCCGGGCTCGTGTGCGGGTACGCGATCGGCCGGGCGCTGGGCCTCAACGCGCGCCTCAGCACCCTGATCGCCTGCGGCAACGCCATCTGCGGCAATTCCGCCATCGCCGCCGTCGCCCCGGTCATCGGCGCGGAAAAGGAGGATGTGGCGTCGTCCATCGCCTTCACCGCCGTACTCGGCGTGATCGTCGTCCTCACCCTTCCCCTGCTGGTGCCGCTCCTGGACCTCTCCCACTACCAGTACGGCGCGCTGGCGGGGATGACGGTGTACGCCGTGCCCCAGGTGCTGGCCGCCACCTTCCCCGTGAGCGCGCTGAGCGGCGAGGTGGGTACGCTGGTGAAGCTGGTGAGGGTGCTGCTGCTGGGGCCCGTGGTGGTCTTCTTCGCCTTCCGCGCCCGCAAGGTGGGGGAGCAGAAGCTCGCGCCCGGCGCGTTCATCCCCTGGTTCATCGTGGGCTTCCTGGTGCTGGCCGCCGCGCGCTCGCTGGGCGTGATCCCGGCGGAGGTGGCGGGCCCGGTGCGCGAGGTGTCCCGCTGGATGACCGTGGCGGCGATGGCGGCGCTGGGCCTGGGGGTGGACGTGCGGGTGCTCGGCGAGGTGGGCGGCCGCGTGGTGCTCGCCGTCACCGGATCGCTGCTCGTGCTGATCACCGTGAGCGCGTCGCTGATCTTGCTGCTGGGGATCGGGTAGCCCCGGCGGAAGTCAGAATCGGGAGCTTCGCGCGTTCTCCCGCCAAATCCATGCGTTTGCCCGGCCTTCCGCGGAGCGTACATTCAGCCCGCGCATGGCCAGGGCATGCGCATGCGCAGGCCACCCGAAGAACTCAGCACAACCAAGCATGACGCATCCGCAAAAACTCCGCATCGCCACGCTCGCCGTCCTCCTCGTCGCCGCCTGCGACCGCGACCCCACATCGGGCGAGGGTCGGCCGCGCTTCGCCAGCGTGAGCGCCGGTGGCCAATCCACCTGCGCGCTCACCACCGAGGGCGAGGCCTACTGCTGGGGCAATCTCGCCAGCGGCCAGGGCGGCGACACCGTGCCGACCGAGGTGCCGCGCAAGGTGGCGGGCGGCATCCGCTTCCGCAGCATCCACGGCGGCTCGTGCGGGTTGGACCCGCAGGGTGCGCTCTACTGCTGGAACGGCGCGGGCGCCATGCCGCAGTTCCCAGACGCCCGCTTCACCGCCATCGCGCCACATCCCACCCGCTTTTCGTGCGGGGTCCTCACGGACGGGAGCGTGGACTGCTGGGGAGAGAACGCGAGTGTGGTCACGTCCGTGGGCAGCAACGGGCGATCCAGGGGCGCGGTTCCGGAGGCGTTCCGCGAGGTGAGCGTGGGCGGCTACCTGGTCGGTGAAGGCGGGAGCCGCCCGGTGGTGCCGACGGGCCATGCGTGCGGCGTGACCGTCACGGGGCAGGGCTACTGCTGGGGAGACAACTCGAGGGGGCAGCTAGGCACGGGCGACACCGCCCGGGCGTCCACCAGGCCGCTCCGTGTAGCTGGCAACCTCTCGTTCAGGACGATCCAGGCGGGACCGGTCAGCACCTGCGCCCTGGACGCGGGTGGCGCGCTCTACTGCTGGGGCAATGGCCCGCGCACTCCCCAGCCGGTCGCGGCCGGACTGCGGTTCGAGTCGCTGGACGTGGGAACCGGCCACGCGTGCGCCGTGGCGGCAGACGGGCAGGCATACTGCTGGGGAGCGAACTCGCAGGGAGAGCTGGGCACGGGCAGAGCGGGTTTCGCCGCTGCGCCGGAAGCAGTCGCGGGGAGCACGCGCTTCAAGTCCGTGAGTGTCTCCAGCAACAGCTACCATGAGCGAATTGGCCCCCTTGGGGTCGGGCACACCTGCGCGGTCGGGCAGGACGAGCGGATCTACTGCTGGGGAGACAACAGCCGCGGCCAGCTCGGCCGGCCAGGGCGGGTGAGCAGCAACGTGCCGCTTCCCACCGACTGAAGGCTCACACAGAGACACAGAGGCACGGAGAACGATGCTGTTCTCCGTGCCTCTGTGTCTCTGTGTGTGTTACCTGTTACGGCAGGATCGCGGTGGCGAGCCAGGCGCTGAGCCGGGGGAGAAGGTGCTCGTCCTTGTTGAGGGCGGCGTTCGCGCCGGCGGCCTGGGCACGCGTTACAAGCGACTCGGGCGCCATCCCGCTCACGAACACGGTGGGCATGGCGCTGAAGGTGGGAAGGCGGCGCAGCTCGGCGTGGACCTCGAAGCCGTCCAGGCCGGGCATCTCCACGTCCAGGAGCACCGCGTCGGGGAGGCGGTCGGCTACAACCTGGGCCCACGCCAGGAGTTCGTCGCCGGTGCCGAACCGTACCACGTCGAAGCCATGGTGGTCCAGCCACACGCTCACCACCTCGGAGTGGATCTCGTCATCATCCGCCAGCGCCACCAGCGGGCGCTTCAGGTGGGTGCTCAACATCATGTGGGGCCTTTTGGAGTTTACTGATCGCGCGCGATGCGCTCGCGCCAGAAGTCCGCCGCGCTCGACAGCACGCTTTCCGTGAAGCGGATGCCCATCGTGGCGTAGAAGCCGCGCCCACCCTGCTGGGCGAAGTCGGGGTCGCTCAGGTTGCCGAAGCGGTAGCCGCCCTCCACTTCCACCCGCTCGCCCAGCGCCGCCACCAGCGCGGGGGCCAGGTTCCACCGGCTCTCGCGCCCGGTGGCGTCCAGCAGCAGGCGGCCGTCCACGCGGGCCGAGAGGGGGCCGCGCAGGCTCTGCTGCAGCCGCGCGCCGCCGAAGTGCGCCAGGTTGGATACGGTGCCCAGCGCCGAGGCGCTGTCCGCGCGCGAGGCCCAGCGCACGGCGTAGCGCGCACCGAAATCGGTGCCCGGCCGCGCGGCCCACAGCGCGTCCGCGGCGCCGATCAGCCGCCGGTCCTGCACCGCCGAGGAGCCCAGGCTGCCCGCGGTCTGGAAGGGGTTGATCGTGTTCCGCCACTCCAGCTTGGCCAGCACGTTCAGGTCGTTGTGCTGCGCGGGGCGCATCGCGAGGCCCAGGAGCGAGCGGTCGCGGCGGGCGAGCTGCATCCCCTGCCCCGTGTTGCGGTTGTCCTGCCACCAGTCGTGCCGCGTGAGCAGCGCCGCCGAGGCGCCGATGGGCAGGTCGCCCGCCACGTCGATGCGGTAGCCCTGGGCCTCCACGCCGCCGTGCACCTCGCTGCGCGCCGAGAAGCGCAGCGCGCTGTCGGTGGGGAGGTACTCCACGCCCGCGCCGGCGGACCAGCGGTCGCGCTCCGTCTGCGCGAAGGGAAGGGCGCGGGTGGGGTCCAGCAGGGCGGCGCGGTTGAGCCCGAAGTGGCGCTCGCCCAGCACGTTGAGCGACCATCCGCCGGTAAGGGCGAGGCGCTGGTTCCACCCCAGCACCGCGGAGTGCGAGGCGCGCTCGGCGTCGGCGCGCTCAAGGCCGCCCCACATCTGCCCGCCCAGGATGGCGTCGGTGCGCAGGTTCACCGAGCTGAGGCCGTAGCTCCCCGCCGAGTCGCCGCGGGTGGTGACCCAGCGGTGCGACCCTTCCACGCGGGTGTTGCCGAAGACGCGGTACGAAGCGCCCAGCCCCATCTGGTCCGGCCGCGACGTGAGGGCCCCAGCGCCCGCCAGCGGGCGATGGTCGGAGAGGACGCGGGTCCCTTCTACCCACAGGTCGGCGCGCGGCGTCACGGAGAGGGTCATCTTGCCCAGCGCCGACGAGGCGGTGCCGCTGCCGTCGTCGTCGCTGGTCATCCCCGCTTCCGTCACCAGGGCGCGGCCGGCCAGGCGGTTGCGGCTGCGCAGCATGGTGCTGGCCCGCTCCATCCCGTACCCGTCGAACCGCTGGCGGTCGTGGCTCAGGTTGAGCGTGTTGGCGTCGGACACCTTGAGCTCGCCGATGGCGCGCAGCTCCTGCACGCCGGCGCTGAGGCGCGGGTCGGTGCCCGGCGCGAAACCGGCGCCCACCTTCAGCCACTCCGCCCCGATGCGCGCGCGGTCGCCGAACAGCGTCCACGAAGCTTCGGCGCGGCCCGCGTACGCCACCGAGTCCGGCCGCTGCGAGCGCAGCATCTCGCCGCGCAGGGCAAGGCCGCCGCGGCGCAGGCGCACCCCGGTGCCCAGCAGGTCCTGCCCGCCGAAGCCGGAGACGGGCTCGCCGCCGTCGCGCACGCCCATCAGCGAGAAGGCGATCGAGTCGCCCACCGCGCCGCCGATCCCCAGCACGCGGGCGGCATCCACTTCCATCCGCCCGCCGCCCACGAAGCGCGCCTCGCCGCCCGAGCGGCTCTCCAGCATCGCCACCACGAACACGGGGTTCCCCGCCAGGTCGGTGGTGGGCACGGGGCGCTGCAGGAGCACCTCGCCCGTGGCGTAGTCGATCTGGTAGTCGTTCCAGCGGGCCAGCTCCAGGCGCGAGATCACGCGGGCCGCGTTCTCGCGGGCGCGCACCTCGATGGCCAGCCGGTCTGTGCCCGGGCGCACGGAGCCGCCGAAGCGGTACGGGCCGGAGGTGCCGTTGCCGCGCACCTGGCGCTGGGCGAGCACCTGGTCCGTCACGCTGCCGAAGCCGCGCCAGGTGATGGCGCCGGTGGACACGCGCCCGGTTACGCCGGTGAGGGCACGGCCGTACGTCCCCAGCCGCGGGTCGCCGCCGAAGTCGCCCGTCTCCACGTCGCCGAGCTGCACCCAGTCGAAGCCGCGCTCCACGCGCGCCGACACCTTCTGGGTGGAGGAGGAAAGGACGCGGCGCTCGCTGCCGTCGCCGAAGGTGGGGTAGCGCGACTCGTCGCTGGGGTCGTAGCCGCGGCCGAAGAAGTCGTCGCCCTCCTGGCCCCGGCGCGAGTCGAACGACACGCTCACCGTGGTCTCGCGGCCCACCGAGCCGCGCACCGTCACCGCGCCGAACGCGCCGGGCGCGGCGCCCACGCCCACCTGCCCCACGCCGGTGGCGATCAGCGGACGGGTGGAGGGGAGAACGCGCAGCGGGATGCGCGCCAGCGCCTTGCCGGCGGCCAGCCGCAGCTCGCCCGCGCCCACCACGTGCCCGGGACGGAGCGGGATGCCGAGCCAGCCGGCGCTGTCCGCGCGAAGCTGCTGCCCGGCCGAGCCGGCGTCCTGGTCGGCGCCCAGCGCCTCGGCGCCGGTGCTCTCCACCGTCACCGCAACGCCGCCGCTGGTGGGCACGCCCCACGTGTCCAGCACCCGCACGCGCACCGTGTCCGCGCGGGCGGCGCCGGCGTGGAGGGCGGGCACGTCGGCCACTTCGAAGCGCTCGGCGGCGCCGGAGACGTGGAGCGCCAGGGTGTCCGCGCGAAGCTGGCCCCAGGAGTTCTTCATCTCCACGCGCAGGCGGTGCGGACCGGCGCCCACCTGCACGCCGATGAAGTCCGCCACGCCGTCGGGGCGCAGGTTGGCCTCGGCGATGGCCGAGTCGCCGTCGAACAGGCGCACGGCCGCGCCGGGCTCGCCCTTCACGCCCACGAAGAGGCGGTTGGTGGCGATCACCGTGCCGTCGCCCGGGGAGAAGAACCTCACCGCGGGGCCGGTGGCGAAGCTGCTCGCCTCGGCGGCCTTGCGGGTCTCCTCGGTGCGGGCCGGCGCGACGCGGGCCACGCGGGGAGCGGAGTCCGCGGCCTCGGCGGCGGGCGCGGCCGGGGCGGCGGGGCCGGCGCCGGTGTGCTCGGCCGGGGCGTTGGGGGCGGCGACCGTCAGGCTGGCGGGGCCGGCGCGCGGCACCAGGCGGAAGTCCACGCGGGGCGTCGTCCACCCTTCCATCCGCACGCGCGCGATGGCGTCGGCCGCGCGGGCGAAGCCGAGGTTGGCGGGGAGCCCCACCGTGTCCACGCGCAGGGCGTGCGTGCCCACGCGCACGTCGCGGAAGGAGTAGCGGCCCTCGCGGTCGGTGGTCACCACCTCGCCGTCGGCGCTCCACACGTCCACGCCCGGCACGCCGCGCTCGCCGCTCTCCTGGCGCCCGTTGCCGTTGGCATCCACCCACACCTTGCCCACCAGGGTGCGCACCTCTACGGCGAAGCCGCCGCGCATCCGCACCCAGGCGGAGGCCGTGTCGGAGCTGAGCGCGCCGCCCTCGGCCGTGGCCATCGCCCGGTTCTCCAGGGCGCGCGAGCCGCCCGGCGACACCACCGTGAGCACGTAGCCCACGGTGCGCGTGGAGAGCGGCGCGACCTCGCCCAGGAAGATGCGCAGCGTGCCGCCTTCCACCCGCGCGCTGTCGGCGCCGGAAAGGCGGCCTTCCACGAACTTCATCCCGGCCGGGAGGATGTCCACCACCTGCACGCCGCGCAGCGAAACGGTGGCGCGGTTCTCCACCGTGACCGTGTAGGGCACCGCCTCGCCCATCGCCGCTTCAAGCACGCCGGCCGTCTTCTTCACGGCGAGCTCGTCGCCCGCGAAGCCGAGCGCGGTAAGCGGGGTGGACTCGGCCGTGACGGCCGTGGCGTTGGTGCCGGAGAGCACGGCGCGGTTCACCACCGGGCCGTCTTCCGGGCGCGCCGTCACGCGTACGGTCACGCGCACCGAGCCCGTCTCGCCCGCGTTCACCGGGCCCAGCGTCCAGCGCAGCACCTGCCCGTTCACCTCGGGCGTGCGGTCGGCGCGCACGAACTGCAGGCCGGCCGGGAGGGTGTCTTCCAGCACCAGGCCGCGGGCCACCACGGTGGCGGAGCGGTTGGTCCAGGTGAGGAGGTACTCCACTTCGCCGCCCACGCGCACCGTGTCCGCGCCCATCCGCTCCTTGGCGAGCGCGATCTCCGGGCGGACGAGCTGCGTCTCCACCACCGGCGAGACGGCCACGAGCGGCGGGGTGTGGGCGAGGCGCTCGGTGGTCATCGATGCGCCGTTGGCGACCGACGTGGCCCCCGCGCCCACCAGCGCGCGGAAGAAGATCGTTCCTGAAGCGCCCGGCTCGATGACGCCCGCTCTCACGCGCACCACCTGGTGGCCGGCCTCGGTGAGCTCCACCGATCCCGCGTCGCCGTCGGCGGCGTCGGTGAGCGCCTGGCCGTTGATTGTAACGCTGCCGGGGATCACCTGCAGCGAGGAGGAAAGCGTATCCACCACCTCCGCGGCGCCGGATGCGGCATCGCCCCGGTTGGCGTAGGAGAGGGTGTAGAGGAGGGTGTCGCCCGGCGTGGCGTCGGTGCGGTCCACCGACTTGCCCAGCGACAGCGCCGCGACGGGGCGGCGCACCGACACCATGTCGCGCACGGCGTCGGCAAGGGCGGGATCGACCGAGCTGGTCGCCCGCACGTCCAGCGCCGCCGAGGCCGCGTCCGGGGCATCGGCGGGTACGTCTACTACCAGGAGGAGCGCCGCCCACCCGCGGGCACCGAGCGGAAGGGGGTCCGAGACGGGGAGATCCCCCTCCCCGAGCACCCCGTTCCCATCGGTATCCACGAACAGGCGGACGGTCCACCCCTGGGGCCCGGAGGCCTCGAGGGTGTACCGGTCCGCCCCATTCCCCGTGTTCTCCAGCCGGTGGGCAAAGACCCGGCGCGCGCCCGGGACGAGCGCCGCGGTCTGTGGCGCGGAGATCCGCACCCCGGCCGTGTACTTCACCATCACCGTCACCGCGGCCTCCGCGCTCCCTTCAAAACCGTCGTCGGTCCGGAAGGTCGCGGAGGCGCGGTTCTCCACCCGCACCGTATCCCCGGTCTGGGCCGCCGCCGCGCCAGGCGCGGCGGCGAGCACCATCCCGGCCACCCATGCGGCGGCCAGCGCCCGGCGGACCTTGCGGGTCCGGCTCGGGTCGCGTGCGACCATGCGGGTGAGAGTGCCTGAGAAGGACATTCGGATCGGAGTAGGTGGCGAGTCTGGTTACTTGACCTGGACGCGAATCCAGAAGAACCGGCTCACGGTGGGCGCCAGCGTGCCCGTAAGGGTCGCGGACACGGTGCCCGAGCTCTCGGCGATGGTCCAGCCCGCCGCGTCAGTCGAGGTCGAGACGTAGGTCACCTGCGCCGGAAGCGGGTCGCTGATGCCGTAGCCGGTGCCCGTGAGGGTGGCCGGGGCGCCGCCGGTGTTGGTCACCGTGATCTTGTACTGGATGTACTGCCCCGGAAGCACCCGGTCGGCCGCGACGAGCTCGGTCGTCTGGTTGTCCAGGTACGCCTGCTTGGTCATGCTGATGGCGGCGCGGATCACCGTGACCACGCGGCTGCCGGAGTCGCTCGTGGACGCGTTGTTCCCGGAGGTCGCGGTCACGCCGATGGTGGAGGTGGCACCCGCAGCCGCGCTGTTGGAGACGGTGTACGTCACCGTGACCGTGCCGCTCGCGCCCGGGGCCAGGGTGATCGACCCGCTCGTGCCCGCCGTGCCGTCCACCGAAACGATGCTCACCACCGTGCCCGCGCTGGAGCCGGCCGACAGCGAGAAGGTGTCGGAGCGGTTACCCGTATTCTGCACGGTGAACGTTTCCGTGTAGGTCGTCGGCCCCGTGCCGCTGGGAAGCCGGTTCACCGCGGCCGCGTCCGGCGTCACCACGACGGAGGCCGACACGCTGGGGATCACGTTGGTGGTGGAGCTGTCCGAGGCGCCCGTCGCGGCCGGCGTGCGGCGCGAAGTGGCCGTGAGCGAGACCGGGATGGTCTGGCCGCCCTGGCCCGGAGCCACCGTGTAGACCACCGTCACCGTCACGTTGCCGTTGGCGGCGACCGGGGTGGCGGCGAGGGCCACGTTCAGCTCCGCCAGCGTCGCGTACGTGGTGGAGCCGAGCTTGTAGCCCGTGATGGTCACGCCCGACGCGGCGGTGGTGGCCACCGTCAGGCTGTCGATGCCGTTACCGCTGTTGGTGATCGTGAACGGGATCTCGTTGCTCGTGCTCGGCGACGACGGCGTCACCGACGCGGCCGAGGTTACGTCCGGCGCGGCCTTGTAGCCCACCGTGACGCTCACGCTGGCCGTGGCCGGCGTGTAGGTGTTCCCGTTCGCGTCGGTCCAGGTGGCCGTCGCGGTGTTGGTGATGGTGGTGCCTTCCGCGGTCGGCGAGGTCTGCGCATGCGCAGGGGCCGCCGCGAAGGGGGCGAAGAGCATCGCCGCGAAGGCGATTCGCCGGAGGGTTCTGGTCATCTCGTGAAACCTTGGACTGGAGTGGGAATGGGGGGGTGTTGTGGATTACCGCCCGCTGGGTCCGGCCGCGGGCGAGGCCGTGTTGCTGTCCGTCTGGGGCGAGCCCCCGAAGCGGACGTCGAACTCCGCGACGACCGTGGCCCCGGGAGCCACGAAGCCGCCGACGGTCCATCGCACGTGCGTGTACTTCTCCGGCGCGGCCGCGCGCTGCACGCTGCGGCCGTTCACTACCACATTTTCCATCGGCTGCGCGGAAAAGGTCTTCCCGCCGTCGATCGAGTACTCGGCCCGCGCGTCGGTGCGGGCGGTACGCGCCGAACCGGCCACGAAGGCCATCCCGGGCGCGATCGGGTTCGAGAGCACCGGACGCACCGGCGTCCGCTGCGGGTTGGTGAAGGCGAGGCGGTAGCGTACCACGTCACCCGTGCGGACCTTTTGATCGGCCCGGGGAGCGCCGCGCGCGGCCAGCTCGGCCGCGGTGCGGTTCACCGCCGTCACCTGCAGCGGCGACTGCTGGGTGCCCTGCTGCGCCACGGCGGGCACGGCCAGGAGGGCGAAGAGCACCAGGAGGCGTACGATCTGCTTCATGCGGTACCTCTGCTTTAGGGAAGGAAGCGGCCCCGAGCGGGCCGGTGAGTGTGCGGGCTTGTGGAGACTTGCCGACTTTGGAATAAACAGTAGCGGGGGGAGCATGAAACCATCGTGACGGCCTCATTACGGTCCGTTCATGGTCTCGTTCACCGTTTGGGAACGGTGTCCCTCGTGGTCGCCCTTTATGTCAAAGGGCGGACCGCGATCTCGCTTTCTGGTAAGTGATTGCGGATGAGTGGCTTACGCCGCGGAGAGAGGCTGCGCGGCACCTCGTGTGTGCCCAAACGGGAACCGGGGCTGTTCCCGTTTGGGCACCTGGGGAGGATCGATGCCGGATCTGGATCCTCCACCTGCCCCGCCGCCTCGTGTGAGAGGCGGTTCTAGCGTCTTATGATGCCCGTCTTGAGCTCGACCGCGTACGCCTGGAACTCGCATCCCTGGCGGACCGGGAGGTACACCACGTCCACCCGCGCGCCCGGCTGGGCGAAGATGGGAACACCGCGGTACTCGCCGGCGCGGGTCACGTCGCCCACGCTCAGCACCCGCTCGCCACCGAACTTCACGAAGCGCCGGCCCTGGAACGTGATGGGCTCGTCCGCGGCGTACCAGGGAGCATCGCCGGCCAGGCCGCTGTCCGGGAACACGCGGGCGAACGGCGCGCCATCCACCGTCGTGTCGCCCGAAACCGGGTCGCGGACGACGGTGACGCCGGCGAGTGCGCCGTCCCTGATCACGCACACCTGGATCTCTTCCCCGGCGGGCGCCGGCGCGGGCGGCGTCGGCTCTTCCACCACCGCCACGGGGGGCGGCGGCGGGAGGGGCTCGGGGGCGGGCCGCGGCGTGCGGCTGGCGCGCGGGCGCAGCGAAGCCTTGAGGCCGATCACCGCGCGTGGCGTGAAGGAGAGGCGGTCCTCCCCGCTCGCGTTACCCGTAACGTGCGCGGGCGAATCGTACACGTGCACCGCCGCCTCGCCGAACGCCTCCACGCGCGAGCTGATGCGGGCCAGGCTGATCCCGCCGCCCGCCACGGCCATCCCCGTGGTCCCCTGCCCCGCGTCGGTGGGAACGCACACGCCGGCGGGGGTCCAGCTCTCGTGCGGAACGCAGCCGCCCTCGCCGGGCGCCATGAAGTCCGCCACGTCGGCGGTGTATCCGCCGCCGCCCACGAAGAAGTAGACCGTCTGCAGGAGCGTGTTGGGCGTGGAGAGGGCAAAGGGCCTAACCACCAGGTCCAGGTCGTACAGGTAGCTGTTCACCACGCGCAGCCGCTGGTCCAGCCCGCCGCCGCCCGGCAGGTTCTGCGGCACGTACGCCGCGTGAGCCCGCACGCCGATCCGCGGGTCGAGCCAGAGCTGGACGATCGCTCCGAAATCCGGCGCGTACCCGGGCCGCCACTCCTCGTCTCCACCCGCATCCGGCGTGGTGAACCAGTCCGTCGTGTACGAGCCGCCCGCGTAGACACCGGCCTCCACACCCGCGGGCGGCGTATCCACCTCCACCTGGGCACGGGCTGCACCGGGCAGCGCGAGCAGCGCGGCCACGACGAGGGCGGAGCATCGGTTCAGGAGGCTTGCGGTCACGTTGGCCTTGGATACGAAGCGCCGCATCCCGGAGCGCCGGAGCGCGCCGTACGGGATGCGACGAGGGTGCCGGACGCCGGGGCGGCGGTCATTTGATGCGCGCCACGAACGAGAACGTGCCCGTGGGGGCCGATGCGCCGCCCGCGAGCTCGCCCGCCACGGTCCACCGCACCTGCCGCACGCAGGTGTCGTAGCCGGCGGGCGAGGTGCACGCGGGAGCACCGGGTGTGATCGGGGTTCCGTTCGCTGCGTGATATGTCACGGTCGCGGTCAGCCCCTGCGGGAGTTCCTGGCTCGCGCTGCCGATCTTGAAGGCCACCTCGATGGGGACCACGTCGCTCACCACCACGCCGGTCGCGGCGTACTCGCCCACGTTGGCGGTGGTCATGGTATACGTCAGATCCGTGCCGCTCGCCAGGACCCCAGTGGGGCTCACCGACTTGGTGAGCGTCACCTCCGGCTTCACGCGCCGCACGTTCACGTACCCGGTATCCACCGCCCCCACCTGTGTGGGATAGGCCACCCACCGCGCGCGCAGCGTCACGGGCACCGTCACCGGCGTGCCCAAGGGGATGCGGTACCAGACGCGGTAGTTGACGGGGACGCCCGCGCTCAGGTTCACGCGGCCGCTGTCCGCCCGCACCTGGGGGCCGGCGAGGCCGGGGCCGCGGATGGAGTCGATGGTGACCACGCCGGTGGACCCCGTCGCCAGGAGATCGAAGGTCCCCGCGATGATGGAGGTGTTCTCGGCCACGAACAGGTCGCTGTAGGCGCCGCCCTGAAGCCGGGGGGTGGGCGTCGTGCCGTCGGGCGTCACCACCACGCCCTTGGTGTCCAGCGAGGTGATGATCGCCTGCAGGATCACCATGTCGTCGCCCACGGACAGGTTCAGGTCCGCGGAGCTGGCGCCCGGCTGCGTGTAGTCGGTCGCGTTCCAGGTGTCCAGGTCCACCCCGAAGTCGGTGGACGAGTTGAACGGGTTGTTGACCGGGTTCGTGGCGTTGGAGAGGATGACGTTGTTGTAGACGATGTTCTCGGCCGCGGAAAGGTCCGGGTCGCCATCGTACAACAGGTACGTGAAGGACGATACGTGCGACGGCGCGATCTCCAGCCGGCTGGCGCCCGCGAGGGCCACCGGCTCCGTACCCTGGCGGAACGCGCGCAGCCCATCCAGCAGTTGTACGCGCCGGATGGGGAGGGCCGGGTGCTCGTAGACCACGTAAAGCGCCCACCCGCCCACCACGCCGGACGAGCCGCAGTGAGGGGCGTCGTTGTGCACGCGCAGCCCGGAGACGGTGTAGGTTCCGTTACCAGTCACGCGATTGGTGACGTCCGCGCGCGCGCCGAAGTACTCGAACGGAGTGCCGCCGTTGTTGAATATGGAGGTGTTCGTGGACGTCGCGGTGATGTTGTTGTTGTTGAGCGAGATCGAATAGTCCGGCGCCGTGGTGCCGGAGGCGTACGAGCCGGCCCAGTAGATGAACGCGTTGCGGATGGTGGCGCCGGCCGGGATCCCGCCGAGCGTCAGCGACGTCGACCGGTTCTGGGCCACCACGTCGCACGCATCGACGTTGTTGGCCGAAGTGCGCAGCGAAGTGGCCGCCGTCACGTACCCCATCGGCCCCTCCCACGTCTGCCGGAGCGACAAAGCCTGCGCGGCGGCGCTGCCGGGCAGCGCCGCCGCCAGGATGGCGACCACCGCCCCCGCGAAAAGCCCCCGCGCACACTCCAGCGCCGCCAACGGGTGGCGGGTGGAACGTGACAGGTAACGAGCGGCGAAGAGTGGCGAGAGGCGGATCATGTGCGTCGGATCATCTTATTCGAGCAACGAAGGCGAACGACCCCGCCGAGGCAGCCTGTGTGGCGGGTAGGTCACCGGTGAGCGTCCACACGATGCGGCGCACGCAGGTGTCGTAGCCGGCGATGGCGGTGCACCCCGCCGCGCCTGGCGTGATGGCGGTTCCTGCCGCGTTGTAGTACGAGACGGTCGCGGCCACGCCGGACGGCAGCGTCTGCGAGACGCTCCCCAGCTTCATGACCACCTGGACCGGAACCGAGTCGGTCACCGTCACCGAGCGCGCGGCGTACTCGCCCACGTTGGCCACGTTGAGGGTGTAGGTGAGGTCGGTGCCCACCGCCAGGGTGCCGGTGGGCGACACGCTCTTGGTGAGGGTGAGCACCGGCCGCACGCGGCGCACCTCGGCGAACCCGTCGTCGCGCAGCAGCGTGTCGGCCACGGCCTGGGCGCGGAGGAACTGCGTGTTGACGGCCGTGTCGCCGGTTGCCACATGATACCACACGGTGTACACGTACGACGTGCGTCCGGCAAGGGGCACCGGGTTGGACGCGTACCCGGCCGGGCTCGTGATGCCGGGACCGGTCACGCTGTCCACGGCGATGAACACGCCCGCCGAGCCCAGCGCCGTGGTGCGCAGCGATAGCGCGTAGCTCCCCGCCGCGGGCGACGTGTTGCTGACGGTGTAAGGCAGCCCGTACACCCCGCCCGGGAGGCGCGGCGTGGGCCCGGTGCCGTCCGGCGTCACCACGACGGACGAGCCGAGGGTGGTCGTGACCCGCGATGCCGGCGCCGAGCCGTCGTTGTTGGCGGCGGTCTGGTCAAAGGTGCCCGATGTGGCGGAGGCCACGTTGAGCAGCGTCCCCAGCGACGCGGGCGCCACCACCACGACCGTGTCCGCGCGCGTGGCCCCGTTGGCCATCGACGCGATGGTGGGCCAGGTGAGCACGCGTCCCGACAGCGTGGCGCCGCGCGTGGCGCTCACGAACGTGACGCCGGTGGGGAGCGTGTCGCTCAGCACCACGTCGTAGGCGACGGCCGGGCCCTGGTTGGCGAGGGTGAGGACGTAGCGGACCGTGTCGCTCGCCACCGCGGCCGCGGGGCCCGTCTTCCCCACCGACACGTCGGCCACGCCCACCGTGACCACGGCCGACGCGGGCGAGCCGAGCGGCGTGCCGCCCGAGTAGCCGCGCGCCGTGTTGGTGTAGCGGCCCGCGGTAGAAGTGACGGTCGCCGTGTAGCGCAGCACCACCGATCCGCCGGCGGGCAGGGCGTACGAGGTGCCCGGGATCCCGCGGAACACCAGCGTGCCCGAGGCGCCGCTCGCCGGAACCGAGCCGGAGTTGCCGGTCGTCACCCCGCTCCCCGCCGCCAGCGTTACGTACGTCACCCCCACGGGAAGGACGTCCACGATGGAGTCCAGCTCCGAGGCGAAGGCGGATGGGTTGCTGACGGTGACGGCGTACGTCGCGGTGCCGCCCGTCGGCATCTTCTCCGGCGTGGCGGCCTTGGTGACGACGAACGGGTTGGTGGCGCCCGGAAAGGTGGGCCCCACGAAGGTCTCGTAGTTGGACGAGTACTTGAGCTGACCGCCGCTGAACTGGTTGCCGTACGGCCGCGCGCGCGACACGGTGTTCGCGCACTTGTACTTGAAGTAGTAGCGGATGGTGATCGGGATCTTGGACCCTCCGTTCCCGATCGGCGCAAAGAAGTAAGGGGTATCCTGCTGGCCAGCCGGCGCGCCGCCCACGCTGGAGCTGAAAACCTCCATCTTCACGAGCTGGAAGCAGCCGGCGAGGAAGTCCTTGTTCCCCGCCACCTGCAGGTTGTAGCTGTCCCCCGTGCTCACCCCGCCGAACTCGTACGCCACGTCGAAGTGGATCGTCTGGCCCACGACCGCGCCGGCACCCATGGTGCCGTTGGTGAGAACGCCGCCCGCCTGGGCGCTCACCATGCTGGTGGTGGTGACGGTGCCCGCGCCGCTCGTGGCGCCCGCGGTGTTATCGGTGACGGTGACCACCAGGTTGGCGACCGCGCCCACCGTGTTGCAGGTGTACTGCGTGTACCAGTAGAGCACGCGTGACGCACCCGCCGCCAGTTGGCCGACGTACTGGTCCGCCGGCTGGCCGCCGCCCAGCGAGATACCCGAGGCGAACCCGCCGAGCGACGCACGCAGGTTGTTGAGGACCGCGCCGGAAGTGTTGGTGACCCTGAAGGCGACGTACGCCGCTTGCGGGCCCTCGATGCAGGGCTTGTTGCTGTCCAGCGTGAGCGCGGGGCTGCTGATCATGCTTACAGTCACGCCCGGCGCCGCCCACGCGCGGGGCGCGCAGGCCAGCAGCGCGAACGCCACTGTGAACAGGATTGCCCGGAGTCTCGCTGGCATGGGGGTTGTCTGAGGGGGACCGGCAGGGCGGAACCGGAAGGATCGCGATCTATAGCGTAACACGGCGGCGATGACGGAGCCGTGAACGAAGGATTACGACTTGTTCACCTTCGCCGCGACGCTCCGGCCGCGCCGGAGAGGCCGCGATGTGCGCGGGCCGAGGAGCTCCGGCGGGTGCCGGAAAGGAGCATCGGCAGCCCTCCGGTGCAACAAGTCGCGCGCCATCCCTCTCCGCCAGCGCAAACCCTTTCCTTGCAGCGGCTTGGCGAAGCGCGCGAGTGCTTCCCGCCCCGGATGCGTTCCCGTCCGGGAACACGCACGCGTTCCCGTATCGGAACCGGCCGGTGGGAGGTGCTGGCCCCGGGAGCGGTCACTGCTTACCTTTTGCGCATCGCCCCAACCGAAGCCCCGCCTTGCACAGCTCCCCTCCCGAAAAGTCCGGACCCGCCGAGGCGGCGCGCACCAGCGCTCCGCCCGCGGAGGCGTTCCGCCGGCTGGCGCGCCTCGCGCGGCGGGTGACCGGGGCGCGCGGCGCCACGCTGTCGCTCCCGGGCGAGGCTCTCCACGCGGATGGCGACACGGAGGGGCTGGAGGGCTCTGCGGGTGGGTGATGAGCGCGGGCTCCCTGGTGGCGGTCTCCGCCGGGGACGGGCGCGCGCTGCTGGGGGTGCCGCTGCGTGACGGTGACGGTCCCGCCCTGGGCGCCCTCTGCGTGTGCGGCGACGCGCCGCGCGAGTGGAGCGCGGACGAGCGGGAGGCGCTGGAGGCGGTCGCCTCCGCGGCGGCGGCAGAGGTGTCGCTGGCGCGGGAGCGCGACTTCGGGGTGCAGGTGATGAGCGCGCTCGGCCAGGGGATCGTGGTGCTGGAGAGCGACGGGCGGGTGGAGTACGCCAACCCCTCCGTGCTGCGCATGCTGGCCGCCGCCCCCGCCTGGCTCTCCGGCAGGACGCTCTGGTCCGTCGCGCTTCCCGAGGACGCGGCCGACATCGAGGGGGTCCACACCCGCGCGCTGGCCGGCGAGCGCTCCGGCGGCGAGGTGCGCCTCCGCCGCGAGGACGGCGAGATCCTCTACGCCTACCTGGCGGGGGCGCCGCGCCTGGGCCCCGACGGCGCGGTGGCCGGGACGCTGGTGACGCTCAGCAACATGACCGGGCGCCGCCAGGCCGAGCAGGCGCGCACCGAAGCGGACGACCGCTTCCGCCGCCTCTCGGAAGCGTCCGAGGAAGGGATCGTCATCCACGACGCGGGGAAGGTGCTGGACGCCAACCGGGCCGCGGCTCACATCTTCGGCTTCGCGGACGCGTCCGAGCTCCTGGGGCGCACCCTCTTCGACTCCATCGCGCCGGAGTCGCGGGAGATCGCGATGCGCCACCTGGCGTCCGGCAGCGCCGATGCGCTGGACGTGTCGGGCCTGCGGCGCGACGGCGGGCGCTTCCCCGTGCAGCTTCGCGAGCGCCCCATCGTGCACGGGGGGCGCACCGCGCGCGTGGTGGCGGTGCGCGACCTGAGCGAGCAGCACGTGGTGGAGCGCCTCAAGGACGAGTTCGTCTCCGTGGTGAGCCACGAGCTGCGCACCCCGCTCACCTCGCTGCGCGGGTCGCTGGGGCTGCTGGGCAGCGGCCGCCTCAACCAGCACCAGGCCCGCCGGATGCTGGAGGTGGCGGTGCAGAACACCGACCGCCTGGTGCGCCTCATCAACGACATCCTGGACGTGGAGCGCATCGGCTCCGGCCAGGCGGCGATGGAGATGCGCCCCACTCCCGTCTCCGCGCTGGTGGACCAGGCGGTCGCGGCCGTGCGCGGGCTGGCCGAGAAGTCCCGCACGCGCATCACCGCCACCGTGGGCCGGCTGCAGGTGCGCGCCGACGCGGACCGCATCGTACAGGTGCTGGTCAACCTCCTCTCCAACGCCATCAAGTTCTCCCCCGAAGGCTCGCGCGTGCGCGTGTCGGTGGAGACGAACGGCGGGGACGCGGTGTTCCGGCTGGCGGACGAGGGGCGCGGCATCCCGGCGGACAAGCTGGAGTCCATCTTCGAGCGCTTCGGGCAGGTGGACGCCTCCGACTCGCGCAAGCTGGGCGGCACCGGGCTGGGCCTCACCATCTGCCGAAGCATCCTCCAGCAGCACGGCGGGCGTATATGGGCGGAGAGCGTTCCCGGCGCGGGGAGCACCTTCACCTTCACCCTCCCCCTCGCCGAGCCGCCGATTCTTGCTGCAGATGGCACGAAAGACGCAGAACTGCAACAGTGAACGGATGACGATGAGCCCCGATCCCACCTCGCGCGGAGCACCGGTGTGAAGGTCCTGGTTGTGGACGACGACACGCTGATCGCCGAGTTCATCCGGCTCGCGCTCAAGGAGCAGGGGCACGTGGTGGACGTGGCCCACACGGGCGAGCACGGCCGCTCCCTGGCGATGGTGTACGACTACGACGCGGTGGTGCTGGACTACGTCCTCCCGGACACGACCGGGGTGGAGGTGCTCCGCGAGCTGCGCTCCCGTGGCCGGCGCACCCCGGTGCTGATGCTGACGGCCCGCAGCGAGACCGAGCACGTGCTGGCCGGCCTCAACTCCGGCGCGGACGACTACCTCAGCAAGCCCTTCGTGGTGGCCGAGCTGGAAGCCCGCCTGCGCGCGATCGCGCGGCGCGGCGAGGTGGCGCGCGCGGGCGAGGCGGCCGTGGGCGACCTGCAGGTGGACCGGCTGCGGCGCGTTATAAGTTGCGCGGGCACGCCGCTGCGCCTGACGCCCAAGGAGTACACGCTGCTGGAGTACTTCCTCCTCAACGCGGAGCGCGTCGTCACGCGCACGGAGCTGCTGGAGAAGGTGTGGGACATGCACTTCGACCCCGGCTCCAACGTGGTGGACGTGCACGTGGCGCGCATCCGCGGGAAGCTGCAGGCGGCGGGGTGCGGGGCTACGATCGCCACCCTGCGCGGCGCGGGGTTCATGCTCACCGCCGAGGAAGCGGCGCGGCCCGTCTGAGCAGAGGGCTCACACAGAGGCGCGGAGACACGGAGGAGGAACGGTTGTTGCCGTCGGTGCGCACGTTACTTCTTACGCGTACGCACCGGGGGCGACATGCCGAGCGAATCGAGCAGCGTGGAGCAGCAGAGGCGGGATGCACAGCGGGCGGCGGCGCGCAGGAGGCAGGCCAACTTCCGCGCGCGGGAGCGGGCGCGCGGGCTGGAGATGGTGACGCTCAAGGTGCCCGCGTCCATGCGCGACGCGCTCGCCCGCCTCGCCACCTGCATCCGCGCGGAAGAGCCGTCCGAGGAGGCGCTGGAGGAGTCGTTCGCGGAGCTGCGCGCGGAGGTCGCGTCGCGGCGCGCGGGCTCGCCCGTCCCCGAGCCCGTCGCTCCCGAGCCGGAGCCCGCGCCGCCGGCCGACGCGCCGCAGCGGTCCGCGCCGCAGCCGTGGGTGGAGCTGGCGGGGCTGTGGAGGTCGTCCGCATTCGTGGCGTCGCTCACCGACTTCTCGGTGATGATGGCCGACCTGGACGGCACCCTCTACGCGCGCTGGACGGCGAAGCTGCAGCGCGCGGACGGCGTCGCCAGCGTGGATGCCTACGTCCGCGGCACCCGCAGCGGCCCCCAGGACACGGTGGTGACGGTGGACCGCATGCGGCTGGGCGGGCGCACCCTCCAGTTCCAGGGCGTGATCACCGGCCCCGAGCGCATGGAGGGCACCCTCACCCTCTTCACCGCCGACGACCAGGCCACCCCCCACCCCGCCGTCTTCACCCGCGCCGGCTAGCCACAGAAACGGAGGCACCGAGATGACCTCATCTCTGTGCCTCCGTGCCTCTGTGTGAGCCAATCAGTGCCCGGAGTCGGACTCGAACCGACATGCCTTGCGGCGGCAGATTTTGAGTCTGCTGCGTATACCGATTTCGCCATCCGGGCGTGTTGACGCCAATCTAACCACCACCCACCGCCGATACAACGCCTAGCGGCGCCCCTCCTGCTCGATCAACTGGAGCGCGTACATGGCGCGCTGCAGCGCACGCGCATGGTCGCCGATGGCGATGCCCTCGCGCGCGCCGCGCAGCAGGCGGCGGGCACGCACCAGCCCGGCGGAGGGGTTCGGGGTGGCGTCGATGCGCGCCTCGGCGTCACGGACCACACGGAGCGCGACGGCGACGGGCGTCCAGGAGCGCGCCGCTTCCGCCGCGACGGCGATCTCGCGCACGGCCGCAAGCGTGTCGCCCGCGGCCAGGAGCGCGCGGGCGCGCACGGAGCCCTCGCGCACGGCGGCTTCCGCGCGGGCGAGCTCGGGGAAGCGCCCGCCGGCGGTGCGCACCGAAGCGCGGTCCGCCCATTCGTCCGCCGCGGCGAGCGCGGAAAGGACGACGCGCGCCTCGGGGGCCTGCGGGAGGGCGGCGGCGGCCTCGCGGGCGGCCCGGTCTTCCAGGGCGAGGGAGCTCTCCATGGCCCCGGTCCTCCGCACCCGTGCGGCCTCGGCCAGGGTGGCGCGCGCCGCGTCCCCCGCGGGGACGTGGGCGGGCAGCGAGGCGAGCCAGGTGCGCGCCGTGGGGAGCCCCGCCGGCTCCACCACGGCCACCCAGGTGGCGCCGCCCGCCTCGCGCACGAACGACTCGGGGGCGCTCGGCACGTCGGCGCAGGCGCCTAGAGCGGCACACGCGAGAGCGGCGCGGAGCGCCCACAGGGCGCGGCGGGAGGAGAGCGGCATGGGGGGCGGCATGGGTGTCCGGGCCCTGACGGGGAGTGAAGTTCAAGCTAAACAAGGGTTTTCCCCCCGTCAAGCAAGGGGCGGGCCGTGGCTTGACACCCCTTCGCGGCGCGGGCTAGGTTGTTCGGACGTTCGATACACCCGCCCTTCCAAGTCTGGTACATGACGGACGAGCGCAGCGCCTACGACGAGAAGCTGGAAAGCATCCTCCGCACGGCGGCGGGGATCTTCGCCGAGAAGGGGTACCACCAGGCGAGCATCCGCGACATCGCGCGGGCCACGGGCGTGTCGCTGTCGGGGCTCTACTACTATTTCAACAGCAAGGAAGAGCTTCTCTTCCTGATCCAGGACCACGCCTTCGGCACGCTGCTCAACAACCTGGAGCGGCTGCTGAGCAACGAGACGGACCCGCAGCGCCGCCTCCGCATCCTGGTGGAGAACCACCTGCGCTACTTTACCGCCAACACGGCGGAGATGAAGGTGCTCTCGCACGAGGGCGACTCGCTGACGGGCGACTTCCGGCGGCGGGTGAACGCGAAGAAGAAGCGGCTGACCGAGCTCGCCATGGAGATCCTGGGCGAGCTGCGGCCGGACGGCGACGTGGACCTGCGGGTGGCCACCTTCGCCCTGTTCGGGATGATGAACTGGCTGTACAACTGGCACCGCCCGGAGACCGACGTCCCGGTGGACCGCCTGGTGGAGGACATGTACCGGATCTTCGCCGAGGGGTTCCTCCCCGCGGGCGAGGCCGTGTCCGACGCCGCCCGCGCAGCCGCGCTGGGCGACGCGCACCCCGCGATGTGGCGCTCCGAGCAGCCGTAAAACCGCGGCCGCGCCGGAGCGCACATCCGTTTCGCACCCTTTATTCAACACCCGGAGCAACGATGGCGACCGCGACCACCGAAGTGCCCACGCAGGCGACGCTCGTCCACTACGAGGTCCAGGACCGCGTGGCGGTCTTCACGCTGGACGATCCCCCGGCGAACACCTACACGCACGAGATGATGGTGCAGCTCGACGCCGCCATCCTCCGCGCGCGCTTCGACACGGAAGTGGACGTGATCGTGATCGTGGGCAAGGGCGACAAGTTCTTCTGCGCCGGCGCCAACATCAACATGCTGCAGAAGGCCGACCCCACCTGGAAGTACTACTTCTGCCTTCACGCCAACGAGACGCTGCTGAAGCTTGAGCACACGCCCAAGCTGGTGATCGCGGCGCTCAACGGCCACACGGTGGGCGGCGGGCTGGAGATCGCCATGGCGGCCGACCTGCGCATCGCGCGGCGCGGCGCGGGCAAGGTGGGGCTTCCCGAGGTGGCGCTGGGCGTGCTGCCGGGCACGGGCGGCACGCAGCGCCTCACCAAGCTGATCGGCGCCTCCAGGGCCATCCAGCTCATGGCCGAAGGCACCAACTTCGACTTCGACCAGGCGGCGGCGCTGGGGATCGTGAACACGGTGATGGACGCCGGCTCGCGCGACGAGTTCCTCACGCAGGTGCTCGGCTACGCCAAGCAGTTCACGCGCCCCAACAAGGCCACCTTCGCGGTGGGCAACATCAAGCGCTCCTGCCAGAGCGGCGCCGAGCTCCCGCTGGAGCAGGGCCTCGCCCTGGAGCGCGAGCTGCAGGCCCTTCTCTTCAACTCGCAGGACGCCAAGGAAGGGCTGAACGCGTACGTGGAGAAGCGCGCGCCGCAGTTCATCGGCAAGTAAGAAGAGGGGAACGGGGAATGGGGAACGGGGAACGGTAGAAGCGAACAGCCCTGCCCGGCGAGGGTTTGGCTGTTCGCAGGCACCGTTCCCCGTTCCCCGTTCCCCATTCCCCCGCTGTTCCGCCTCAGAACCTCAGGACCATGGCAGACACCAACATCCAGGCCGGGCAGCTCCACATCGGCGGCGAGTGGCAGCCGGCGGCTTCGGGCGAGACGTTCGATACGATGAACCCGTCCACGGCCGAGGCGCTCACGCAGGTGGCGTCGGGCGCCGCGGAGGACGTGGACCGCGCCGTGCGCGCCGCCCGCGACGCGTTCGAGAACGGCCCCTGGCCCGGGATGGACGCCCGCGCCCGCGGCCGCCTGCTCTACAAGATCGCGGACGGGCTGGAAGAGCGCGCCGACGAGCTGGCGCGGCTGGAGGCGATGGACAACGGCAAGCCCGTGCGCGAAGCGCGCATGATCGACATCAAGGAGTCGATCGACTGCTTCCGCTACTACGCCGGGTGGGCGGACAAGATCGACGGCGACGTGATCCCCGTTCCCGGCCCGTACCTCAACTACACGCGCCGCGAGCCGATGGGCGTGTGCGGGGCCATCATCCCCTGGAACTACCCGCTGCAGATGGCGGCGTGGAAGGTGGCCCCGGCCATCGCCTGCGGGAACACGATGGTGCTGAAGCCCGCCGAGCAGACCCCGCTCACCGCGCTGGAGCTGGCCCGCGTGGCCGCCGAGGCCGGGCTCCCCGCCGGCGTGCTGAACGTGGTGACGGGCTTCGGCGAGTCTGCCGGGGCCGCGCTGGTGAAGCACCCGGACGTGGACAAGATCGCCTTCACCGGCTCCACCGAGGTCGGCAAGATCATCCAGCGCGAGGCGGCGGGCTCGCTCAAGCGCGTGTCGCTGGAGCTGGGCGGCAAGAGCCCCAACATCGTCTTCGCGGACGCGGACATGGACGCGGCGGTCAAGGGCGCCGCGATGGGCATCTTCTACAACGCGGGCCAGGCCTGCACCGCCGGCTCGCGCCTGCTGGTGGAGGAGTCCATCCGCGACGAGTTCGTGGAGAAGCTGGTGAAGCGCGCCGGCGGGATGAAGGCGGGCGACCCGCTGGACCCCAAGACGCGCCTGGGCCCGCTCGTGTCGCAGGAGCAGATGGACCGCGTGCTCGGCTACGTGGAGAAGGGGAAGGCCGAGGGCGCCGAGCTCCTTACGGGCGGCGAGCGGGTGGAGGTCAACGGGATGCGCGGCTACTTCCTGAACCCCACCATCTTCGACCGCGTTACGCCGGAGATGACCATCGCCCGCGAGGAGATCTTTGGCCCGGTGCTGGGGATCACGACCTTCAAGGACATGGACGAAGCGATCCACATCGCCAACTCCAGCATCTACGGCCTGGCCGCCGCCGTGTGGACCCGCGACGTGGGCAAGGCCCACCGCGCCGCCCACCGCCTGCGCGCGGGCACCGTGTGGATCAACACCTACCACAACCTGGACGTCGCCTCGCCCTTTGGCGGCTACAAGCAGAGCGGCTACGGCCGCGAGCTGGGCAAGTACGCGCTCGACCTGTATACGCAGATCAAGAGCGTGTGGGTAAGCCTGGGATGAACTGAAGGGCGTGAGTGCGTTAGTGCGCCAGTGCGCTACAGCACCGTTGTTCCTGACGCACTCACGCACTCACGCACTAACGCACTTTCTTCATGAACGACGCATTCATTCTCGACGCCGTCCGTACCCCGGTAGGGCGCTACGGCGGCTCGCTCGCTTCCGTGCGGCCGGACGACCTGGCGGCGCACGTCATCCGAGAACTCGTCCGGCGTACCGGCGTGGACGCGGCGCGCATCGACGACGTGATCTTTGGGTGCGCCAACCAGGCGGGGGAGGACAACCGCAACGTGGCGCGCATGGCCGGGCTCCTGGCGGGGTTACCGGTAACGGTGCCGGGGCAGACGGTGAACCGGCTCTGCGGCTCCGGGTTGCAGGCGGTGAGGTCCGCCGCGCACGCCATCCGCGCGGGCGAGGGGGAGCTGTTCGTGGCCGGCGGGGTGGAGAGCATGACCCGCGCGCCCTGGGTGATGCTCAAGCCCGCGGATGGCTTCGCGCGCGGCGTTCCGGAGATGGCGGACTCGCTCCTGGGGTGGCGCTTCGTGAACCCGAAGATGCCCAAGGAGTGGACCGTGTCGCTCGGCGAAACGGCGGAGATCGTGGCGGAGGAGTTCGGGGTGACGCGGGCGGACCAGGACGCGTTCGCGCTGGCCAGCCAGCAGCGCGCCGATGCGGCCATCCGCGCGGGGCACTTCGCGGGGGAGATCGTCCCGGTGGAGATCCCGCAGCGCAAGGGGCCGCCCAAGGTGGTGGACACCGACGAGCACCCGCGCGCCGACACCACGCTGGAGTCGCTCACGGCCTTGCGCGCCGCCTTCCGAACCGAACGGGGCACGGTGACGGCGGGGAACGCCTCCGGGCTCAACGACGGCGCCTCGGCGCTGCTGGTGGCCTCCGCCAGCGTGGCGGAAGAGATGGGGTTGCGGCCGATGGCGCGGGTGGTGGCCAGCGACGTGGCCGGGGTGGAGCCGCAGCGGATGGGGATCGGGCCCGTGCCGGCCACGCGCAAGGCGCTGGCGCGCGCGGGGCTGCGCATCGAGGACATCGGGCTGGCCGAGATCAACGAGGCGTTCGCGGCGCAGTCCGTGGCCTGCGTGCGCGAGTTGGGGCTGGACCCGGAGATCGTCAACGTGTCCGGCGGCGCGGTGGCCACGGGGCATCCGCTGGGCTCCTCCGGCGCGCGCATCCTCACCACGCTGGTGCACGAGATGCGGCGGCGCGGCGTGCGCTACGGCCTGGCCACCATGTGCATCGGCGTGGGCCAGGGGATCAGCATGATCGTGGAGCGCTGCGAATGACCGTGCTCCTGCGCGTGGAGAACGGCGTCGCCTGGATCACGCTCAACCGCCCGGAGCGCCTCAACGCCTTCGCCGGCACCATGCGCGACGACCTCCACGACGCCATCGCCCACGCCGCGGGCGACCCGGAGGTGCGCGTGCTGGTGATCACCGGCGCGGGCCGGGCCTTCGGCACGGGCGCGGACCTGGAGGTAACGGGCGACCTGGTGGGCCGCGGCGACACGGAGGCATTCGAGCGGCTGGTGGAGGCGGGGATGCGCGCCGTGCTCCGCCTGCGCGCCGTGCGGCAGCCCGTGATCGCGGCCGTGAATGGGGCCGCGGCGGGCGCGGGCGCGTCGCTGGCCCTCGCGTGCGACATCCGCATCGCGTCGGACAGGGCGTCGTTCGGGCTCACCTTCAACCGCATCGGCCTGCACCCGGACTGGGGCGGCAGCTACTTCCTCCCCCGCCTGGTGGGCGCCGGCCGCGCCGCCGAGCTGATCCTCTCCGCCCGCATGGTCCCCGCGGACGAGGCGCTGAGGATCGGCCTCTTCGAGCGCGTGATCCCGGCCGACCGCTTCGAAGACGAGGTGCGCGCATTCGCGGCCGAGCTCGCCGCCAAGCCGCCCCGGGCCCTCGCCGCCGCCAAGCGCACCCTGGCGCGCTCCCTGGACGCATCCCTGGACGACATCCTCGCCGCCGAGCGCACGGAGCAGATGGCCTGCTTCCGCTCCGCCGACGCGCGCGAGGGGATCGCCGCCTTCAACGAAAAACGCACTCCCGCCTTCCGCGGGGAGTAGGAGCCGTACTGTCTGTGTCTCTGTGCCTCCGTGTGATACCGCTGTTCGCCGTGCTCGCGCTCCCCGCCTGCAAGGCGCCCGACGTGCCGCGCTCCCCCGCCCCGTGGATCACGCTGGGCGCCAGCAAGGGCACGGTCACCTCGCTGGACACCTCGCGCATCGTTCTGGAGAGGAGCACCCGGGTGGTCTGGGTGCGCCAGAAGCAGGCGTCCGGGCAGACGGAGACGCGCCACCGCGTGGACTGCGGCGCCCGCACGGTGACCGACCTGGACTCCGGGCCCACGCGCCCCTTCGGCGAGCACCCGTACGGGAAGCGCGTGTTCGCGACGGTGTGCAACGCCCTCGGCAACCTCGCCACGAAGCGCTGACATGACCGCAATCGACTCGCAGGTCGCCGTGATCGGCGCCGGCACCATGGGCCACGGGATCGCGCAGGTGTGCGCGATGGCCGGCTACTCCGTGGCCCTCTTCGACCCGATGCCCGGCGCCACGGAGCGCGCCCTCGGGAAGGTCGCCGACAACCTGCAAAAGGGCGTGGAGCGCGGCAAAGTGGCGGCCGATGACGCCTCCGCCGCCCGCGAGCGGCTGCGCGCCGCCGCCACCCTGCGCGACGCCGTGGCGGGCGCGGGGCTGATGATCGAAGCCGTTCCCGAGACGATGGAGCTCAAGGAGAGCATCTTCCGCGAGGCGCACGAGGCGGCCCCCGCGGAGGCGATCCTGGCCAGCAATACCTCGTCGCTGAGCGTGTCGCGCATCGCGTCGTCCACGGGGCGGCCGGAGCGGGTGGTGGGGCTCCACTTCTTCAACCCCGTGCACATCATGAAGCTGCTGGAGGTGGTGCGCGGCCGGGAGACGTCACAGGTGACGCTGGACGCGGCGCTGGCCTTCGCGGCGCGCATCGGCAAGGAGCCGATCGTGGTGACGGACACGCCGGGGTTCGCCTCCTCGCGCCTGGGCGTGATCCTGGGGCTGGAGGCGATGAGGATGGTGGAGGAGGGAGTCGCGTCGCCGCAGGACATCGACCGGGCGATGGAGCTGGGCTACAACCACCCCATGGGCCCGCTGAAGCTCACCGACGTGGTGGGGCTCGACGTGCGCCTGGGGATCGCGGACTACCTGCACGGCGAGCTGGGCGGGGAGCAGTACCGCGCCCCCGAGATCCTGCGGCGCATGGTGGCCGAGGGCCGGCTGGGGAAGAAGAGCGGGCGCGGCTTCTACGACTGGGAGGGCAGGTGAGCCCCGTGGTGCGCGTGGAGCGCGACGGCGCCGTCGCCATCCTGACCGTGGACCGCCCGGAGAAGCGCAACGCCCTCAACGCCGCCGTGCGCGCGGAGCTGGTCGCGGCGCTTGACGAGCTGCGCGGCGACGCGGAGGTGCGCGTGCTGGTGGTGACCGGCGCGGGGGAGAAGGCCTTCGTGGCGGGCGCGGACATCGGCGAGTTCGCCGAGCGCACGCCGCTGGAGCAGCGCACGGTGATGACCGGGCGCCGCGTGTTCGACGAGATCGCCGCGTATCCCAAGCCGGTCATCGCCATGATCAACGGCTTCGCGCTGGGCGGCGGGTGCGAGCTGGCCCTCGCCTGCGACCTCCGCGTGGCCGCCGACACGGCCAAGCTGGGGCAGCCGGAGATCAACCTGGGGATCATCCCCGGCGGCGGGGGCACGCAGCGCCTGCCGCGCGTGGTGGGCACCGGCCAGGCCATGCGCCTGATCCTCTCCGGCGAGATCATCGACGCCGCGGAGGCGCTGCGCATTGGCCTGGTGGACGTGGTGCACCCCGCCGCCGAGCTGCGCGAGCGCACGCTGGAGCTGGCCCGCGGCATGGCCACGAAATCGCCCGTGGCGCTGCAGATGGCCAAGTCCGCCGTGCGCGCCGCCGCCGAGATGCCGATGGCCGGGGGTCTGGCGTACGAGACGGAGCTGTTCGCCACCTGCTTCGCCAGCGACGACAAGCGCGAAGGGGTGGCGGCGTTCCTGGAAAAGCGGACGCCGATGTTTGGCGGGAGCTAAGTTCGTGGATAAGCGAAAATGCGAGTGATCGCCCTTGTTGATTATGACAACGCGGTCTTCATGCCTGAGCGAACTGAAGCGGACGTTGGATATAATCTTAGTCGATTAGTTCCGGAGATCGCGGCGCTCTCCCGCAGCGTGTTCGGACCGGTCGAGGAGGTCCGCGTGCTCCTTTACGGCGGGTGGATCTCGGAAGAAGGTCAGTATACACAGAGGGCGCAGTGGATACTCGGTACCCTACGTTTGTTCCGAGGTCGCCGGTCGGGTGTCCGAGTGTTGCCAATACTGGCAACCGCACTCGCGGTGACACCAGAGACAAACCTGATTGGGTCGTTAAGAGGGTCGCCCAATACGCGTCGACAGAAAATGGTGGACTGCATGATCTCGGTTGAAGCCTTACATTTCGCACACGTTGAAGATGCTGCTTTGATGATCGTGTCAGACGACGACGACATGGTGCCAGCCTGTATTGTTTTGGGGCGGACGTCGCCGAATCCTGTATGTCTCGTTCGGAAGCGCGAACCGGGTTCGGCTCTGAACGATGATCTGCTCATCGAGTCAAAGGTCGTTTTGGCAACTCTCAAAGAGGACTGAAGCAGATGGATGCCACGAACTTCTTGGCCTACTGGCGCCGCCGGATCGAAAAGGATCTTAGCCCCTTTATCGACCCAGGGACAACCCTCGAGCTAGAGGGTGAGACCCGCGTCCTTACGGCACGTTGGACTGCTCGATCAATCGAACGCGAGGCAATTTTCTCTATCGCACTTGATGCAGGTGTCCGCGTAAGTTTTCTCGGTCGGGAACTATCATACGCAGCGCTCTACGCCACCCCAGAAATGGCGGATCTAAAGAGTCTTGCGAAGATGATTCTTCAGTCTCACCGACATCAGGTGTTCGTCCCGACGCGGGCCCGACGCACGGATCTTCCTGAAGGCACCGAGGGGGCGGCAGTGGAAATGCTCCAGTCCACCCTCAGCAGCGAACAGGAACTTGGCGCCACCCGCATCATCATGGTGACAGGGGAGGCTGGCGCGGGGAAGACGCAGGTATTGCAGGAGCTGGTACGCCGTCAAGCGAGTGCTTACAATCGGGGGCAATCCGAGATCCTATACCTCTACGTAAATGCTCAGGGGCGGGCACTGGCACGGTTCAATGAGGCTCTCGCCACAGAACTACAGGACCTTCGAGCAGCGGTGACATACCACGCGGTGTCGACTCTCGTACGCAACGGGATTCTCGTTCCAATTATCGACGGATTTGACGAGTTGCTCGGAGTCGGTGGGTTCGATGAGGCGTTTAACTCATTGGCGTTGTTCATGGAGGAACTCGATGGGGAAGGGCAGATCGTTGCGTCGGCACGCAGCACATATTACGAGCAAGAGTTCCTGTCACGAGCAAACCGAGTGTCTTCCTTAGGGTCGCAGTTCTGGGTGCAAGTTCCCGTGGAAGTACTGGCGTGGGGGGAACTTGAGTTTGATACCTACTTACATAAGTATGTAGAGGCTCACCTGTTCTCGCCTGAGCGTGCGCAGCAGATTACGACCATCGCGACTCGCGTGTTCGCTGGGTCGAACGAGCAGTTCAAGTCGAAACCGTTGTTTGTAGCGCGAGCAGTCGATCTTGTGGCATCGGGAGAAGACATTCCAGATGGTGCAAATTTATTAGATCAGCTTGTTGCAGCCTATCTTGAGCGCGAGCGCAAGGAGAAACTGTTGAGTAGAACAGGAGAACCACTCCTCAGCTCGGAGCAGATCTCTATGCTTCTCACTACGCTTGCGGAGGAAATGTGGAATCAGGAGACACGAGAGCTTGACAGACTTTCCGTCCGAGAGATAGCGGAGTACGTCCTCGTCACGAACGGCGTTGATGAGGCGGAGCAACGTGTTGTGATTGAGCGGATGCCGACTGCGGCTTTCCTTATGCCCGGAGAAAGTAAAGGGAGCATCACGTTTGAACATGAATTATTCTTTTCGTACTTCTTAGGGCGAGCCTTTACGGCTTCTCTCAAGAGCGGAACCGGATCAATGGCGGTCCTACTCGGTCGCTCAGTACTGCCGCGGGAGGTTGCTGCGGTGACGACGCGGCTCGCAATGGACACGATCCGGAGGATCGGTCCACAGCCGATCATCACAACGCTCAGCCAAGCGGCAGGAAAGGAAAGTCCACGCGCGCTCCAAGTAAGGGAGAACGCGGGTATCCTCGTGAGCCATGTATTGCGGAGCTCGTCGGGTGCCGGCATTCCGCTTGAGAACCTGAGTATCTCGAAGATTACCTTCCCAGGGAGCGAACTCGGTGATGTGACTGTGGTGGACTCAACCTTCGAGAGTGTCAGCTTCCGACGGGCCGATCTTTCGCGGAGTAAGTTCCTGCAGTGTGAAGCTCGAAATTGCCTCTTTTTCGAGGTTCTCATCGATCCCGAGTACAGCCGCCTCGAACTGAAAGGCCTCGATGCTGACACTCAGGTCGCGGGGATTCGTGTGAGGGAGAATAGTTCAGTGAAACTACTTTACAGCCCGGTCGAGATCCGTCGTGTACTTCAGTTGGCTGGAGCGATTGCTTCCGAGGTTGATCCGATGATCGGAATGCGTCCGATTCGCCAAGAGGTTCTCGGCATCGTTGAGCGGCTGATGCGTGCTTACAATCGTACCAACCCTGTGTGCACCGCGGATGACAACCTCAAAAGCCTCTTCGGCAACCAACTTTGGCCTCAGGTACAACGCGCGCTTCAGGAATTCCGCATTGTCTCATTGGAGCACCGGGGAACGGGCGGCCCGCCAAAGGATTTCCTTCGACGTCAGTTCCTCCCTGACCAGATAATGAAGGGAGTCAACAGGACCGTTGATGTTCCACCCGAAATACGAGAGTTCTGGAGCTTTATGGAGGATCGATACGCCATCTCTGAGGAATCAGCGGGTGTGCCGATTCAGGCCTGACGTCCGCCGTGCGCGCCGCCGCCGAGATGCCGATGGCCGCGGGTCTGGCCTACGAGACGGAGCTGTTCGCCACCTGCTTCGCCAGCGACGACAAGCGCGAAGGGGTGGCGGCGTTCCTCGAGAAGCGCCCCGCAAGCTTCACCGGGCGCTAAGGTGCGCTCACACACAGGCACTGAGATATAGGTTCGTGGCGCGTATAGGCGCATCCGGGGCCGCGTCTGGCTGTGCGCGCCCCGGGGGTGCATCTTCCACGCGCAGCCCACCGTCTACCCGCCCCCAGGAGCCGCTCCATGTACACCCTCAACGTCACCAACCACTACTGGCGCCCCATCGTCGTCAACAACAGCGCCGGCTCCAGCTTCACGGTCGACCTGAACCGCACCGGGCACCCGGCCGGCCCGCTCGGCGACGCCACCATCACCGTGCCCGGCCAGGGCGAGATGATGCTCCACGACATCGGCGACCGGCAGATCGGCGGCTTCAGCACGGCCACCTGGGGCGTGCTCGTGGCGTTCAAGGGCGAAGAGGTCGTCTTCCGCTACGAGGCCGGTGGCGTGCTCAACGTGACCTTCAACGACCTGGGCCAGGCGCAGCTCACCAGCAACGGCGGGTTCTCGCGTATCACGCTGGACGCCGTGGTGCTGCCGGGAGACCTGGAGGAGTAGCGGCACGATGCTCGAGAACTTCACGGCCGAGACCTTCCAGCCCCACGTGGGCAAGACTTTCCGCGTGATCGTGGACGAGCGGCAGTACATGCCGGCGGAGCTCCTTTCCGTCACGCTCTGGGGCGACGACAGCGACGGGCGGCGCCACCCGTTCACCCTGCTCTTCCGGGCGGACCACGGCCACAGCATCCCGCAACGCACGTACATCCTGGATGCCGAGGGCGTGGAGCCGTTCGAGCTCTTCCTGGTTCCCCTGAAGCCGGAGAGCGACGGCACGCGCTACGAGGCTGTCTTCGCCTGATCCAAAGAAGGCTCACACAGAGGCACGGAGGCACAGAGATGAAGTCGTCTCCGTGCCTCCGTGTCTTTTTGTGAGCCCCCGCGGCTCACAGCGCCGCGAAGTTGCCGCCGGAGTTGACCTTGGTGGCGTCCAGGTTGTGCTGGATGAACACCACGCGGCTTCCCGCCGCCGCCACGTCGGCCTCGAACGTCAGCACCACCGCGGTGGGGTTGGTGCGGAGGAAGGAGACCAGCGTCACCAGGGGGGAGGCGGTCACCACCACGTGGGGCGCATCCACCGTGGTCTGGCGCAGGTCCGAGTGGAAGGAGGTGGCGGTCACGGCCTGGCTGCTGGCGATGGCCAGCGGGTTGGGCGTGTTGAGCACGCTCACGCCGTCCAGCACCACCCGCTGCGCCGCGCTCACCAGGATGCCGCGCGTGCACCCCTGCACCGTGACCGCATCCACCGTCACGCCCTGGCCGGTGACGGTGATGGAGTTGCCGCACCCGAGCACGCGGGCGCCGGCCAGCGAGTTGGACCTGCCCCCGAGGGTGATCCCCGCCGCCAGGCAGTTCTCCACGCGCACGCCGGCCAGCGAGTTCGCCTCGCCGGTCACCGAGATGGCGGTGCTGGCGGCGCCCTGCACCGAGAGGTCGCGGACCGACGCGCCGCTCCCCTGCAGTTGGAGCCCTGAGCCCACGCCGCCCATGAAGACGTTCTCCACCGAGGCGTAGCCGGCGGCGAGCGTGATCCCCGTCCGCACGGCCTCCACGCGCACGCCGCGCACGGTGACGTTGGAGGCGTTGGCCAGGATGGCGCGGGAGCCGACCACGGCTTCGCCGGGGCCGCGCACGGTGAGCGCCTCCACCCCGGGGTGCTGCGGGCCGCTGTTCCCCACGGCGAGTACCGTTCCGGCATGGCTCGCCTGCAGGGTGGTGATCCCCGCGCCGGACCCGGAGAGCCACCCGGCCACCACGTTCAGCGTGCCGCTCACCAGAAAGGTGCCGGGCCCCAGGCGCACCTGGGGGGCCGAGGCGAGCGCCGCCGCGATGGCCGCCGTGTCGTCGCCGCCCGAGGGGAGGAGCTGCGTCTCGCCCGCGCGGGTGCCGACCAGCTCCGGGAGCCCGCCGGCGGTGTCGCGGATCGTGGCGCCCGGCCCGAGCACCAGCGTTTCCGCCTCGCGGAGCCCCGTGGGGCCGCGGATGATGAAGTTGCGAAGAGGTGCCTTCATGTTCTGATCGTCCTGTCGGTGGACCGGGCCGCCGCGGCCCGCCGGGGTGGCGGGCCGCGGACGTGCATCCGTTCGTGGATGTGGAGCCGGGGCCGCGCGGTACGCGGCTTACGACCCGGGCTGCGCCGGCACCGCGTCCACGAACCCGCCCTGGATGCGGATGGTGGTGCCGTCGAAGCGCGTCAGTTGGAAGAAGGCGTCGTCTTCGTTGAAGGTGGTGGAGAGCTCCTGCAGCAGCCCGATGGCCACCCGCTCGCCCAGCAGGAGCGACTGGGTGTAGTCGCTGCGCCAGTGCACGCCCGCCGCGTTGCGGAAGATGGCGATGTTGCCCGCCAGCTTGTTGATCTCGCCGCCCACCGTCATGCTCCCGGCGTCGGCGCCGGTGTACGCGAGGAGCGTGAGCCCGTCCGCGCTGGGGATCACGGGGCTCTCGATGGACTTGCTCTCGTCGAAGAACGCCTTCAGGATGGTGGCGCACGCGCCGGAGACGGTGGCGTGCCCCGCGCCGTACGCCGGGTGGGTGGGAGCCCCCTCGGGGAACGCCTGCGGCAGCAGGTAGCTGGGGAAGCGGTCGCCGGGGCCGTAGTACGGCGACAGGCCGCCGGTGAGGAGCGAGTTCTTGATGCTGGGATCGATCGGGTAGTCGCGCCGCCCGCTCAGCCAGTTGTCGATGCGCCCGCCGAACTCCTCGGGGCGCAGGCGGCGGTGCACGCCCCACTTCTGCCACCACACGGCACGGAACGCCTGGCCCGTGACCTCGGTGAGCACTTCGATGACGTGCGGGTCGCCGAAGGTGGCGAAGCCCCCCTCGGTGGGCGAGCTGGGAGCCGGCATCTCGTACGGGTTCCCGGCGTCCTTGGGGAACTCGCGGTCGCGCATGGGCACCGCGCCCGGGGCGGGGGTCTCCTGGTCGCCCATGGGCTCCGACAGGAGGATCCACGCCGCGTTGTACCACGGGTTGATCACCAGGTCGAAGTGCACGTAGTTGGCTCCGTCGCGCAGGTTGCGGATGAAGCGCCGCGCCGTGAAGTCGAACTTGTCGTTGCCGCGGAAGTCCTCGCCGTTCTGCGCGCGGAGCCACCAGGGGAAGTCCACCAGGTAGTCCGCCCCCGCCCCCGCCGTCGCGAAGCCCTGCACCGTCTGCTGCCGCTGGTCGATGACCTGCGAGCCGTACGCGATGTACCCGTCGCTGGCGTTGCGCCCCTGCCCCGGCGCCTTGCGCGGATCGCTGTTCCCCTTCCACATGAACTGGCTGACGTACGGCCCGGCCTGCTCGCCCGGGTAGATGCCGCGGAAGACGTTCTGGGTCGTCACCGGCAGCGTGCCCCCGAACTCCGGGAACTCGCCGTTCAGCGACTGGATGGCGGCCTGCACGAACGGGTCGCTGCCGTAGTCGCCGAAGTACACGTCGCGGGCGAGCGCCATCCAGTACAGCTCGCCCTGCTCGTGCGCCTCCACCACGCTGTCGAAGCGCGGGGCGGGCGGCACGGTGTTCTCCTGCGCGTCCGGGCCTTCCAGGTCGAAGGCGAGCCCCGCCTGCGGGTTGGTGAGCTTCAGCCGCCGCGCGCCGGGGTCGATGGTGCCCAGCAGGATCTCGCGGAAGTCGGCCGGGTCGCGGCTCTGCAGCGCACGCAGCAGGGAGCCGTACGACACCGGGTCCGGGTCGCCCAGGTCGTCGTGGCGCAGCCCCTTGCTGAAGTTGCCGATGTACGGCGGGTCGTCCGTGACGACGTCGGTCTGGTTGTAGTTGACCTCGTCGCTGTTGTTGTCGTCCACCGGGTGCGGACGCTCGGCCGCGAGCTCCGCCGCCTGCTGCCGGATGCCGAGGGCGGCGAGCCGCCGCTCCTCTTCGCGCCTGGGTAGCTGTGCCATGTTTCTCTCCCGCCGGGTAGAAAGGTCCCCGGGCGCGGCGTTCGCCACGTCCGGCCGATCTCCCGTCATCGCGGGGCGCGCTTCTTTCGCCGAACGAGAAAGGCCCCGGCCCGGGCGCTGTGCCGGGCGGGGCCTCCTCAGTCGTTTTCTGACAACAATATAAACGCATCACACACCTTCCGTCAACACTTCCCGCATGAACGACACGGGGGCACGGAGATGATTCTCCGTGCCCCCGTGGTCCTCAGAGTGCGCTTACGCGGTGCTTACGGCTGCGTGCACCCCGCGCCGCCCACGAACCCGCCGCCGCCGGTCGCCACGGTGTTTGCCGCCCCGCCGGTCGCGCCGCCGTTGTTGGCCTGCACGAACGCGGTCACCGCCGCGTTGTCCGCGTTGCCGCCCGCGTACCCCGGGATGCGCACCGTGGTAAGGAAGCGCTGGCGCAGGCGGAACTCCGTCGCGGCCCCGAACGACGAGCCGGCGAGGGCGTTGTTGCGCAGGTCCAGGCACACGGCGTGGGCGTCGCCGGTGTTGGTGCCCGCGTTCAGGTTCACCCCGTTGGCGGGGAAGCCCAGCGTGCCCACCTGCTGTACGGTGTTGCCGGTGACGGTGGCGCTGAGCGCGCCCTGCCCGCCCTGCGCGCTGCCGCCGGCCTGCAGCAGGATGCCGAAGTTGTTGTACTGCCGCACCTGGTTGTCGCGCACGGCCACCACGTGCGACCCTCCGCCCGTGCTGGTCACGTCCACCCCGGAGCCCTGCGCCGAGCCCGAGTTGGCCACGCCGCTCACGCCCACCACGTTCGCTTCGATGGTGCCGCTGAAGGTTCCCGTGCCCGCTCCCTTCTGCACCGTGAGGGCGGTGCCCAGCGCGCCGCGGAAGCTGTTGCCCGCCACGCGGTAGGTGAGCGACGGCGCCGCGGCCGCGCCCGCCGTGGCGATCACCACGCCGCCGCCCGCGCTGGCGATGGCCGGGTGCCCGTTGGCGAAGGTGTTCCCCTCCACCACCACGTCGCCGTTCGCCGAGCCGCCCACCAGCACCGCCAGCAGCTCCGAAGCCGCCGAGGTGAAGGTGCTGGTGCGGAGGGTGACCTTCATCACCGCCGCGCCGTACGCCTCCAGCTCCACCCCGTCGTCCCCGGCGGACGCCTGGTGCGCGCCGAAGGTGGTGTTCTCCACCACCAGGCGGTCGAGCGTGCCGGCGCTGTTCGTGACGCGCAGGTTGTCCGTGTACCCGCCGGAGATGGCGGAGCCGGACACCAGCGCCGAGCCCGTCAGCGCGTCGAACCGTACGCTCCCCTCGCCCGCGGCGCTCCCGTTGGCGCCGGACACGACGGTGCCGCGCAGCTCGAAGCCGTTCACGCTGGAGCCGCGGATGGCGTACGACGCGAAGTCGTTCACCTGCATGTTGCGCAGCAGCACGTTGCGCACGCCGTCCAGCCGCACGCCGTACGTGCCGCCGCTCAGCGTGCCGCCCGAGCCCGCCGTGGTGCCCTCGCCGGTCACCAGCAGGCCGTTGAGCGCGCCCGTGTTCTCCATCACGATGGCCTCGGCGCCACCCGCGGACGAGATGCTCCGGAAGGTGAGCCCCAGCCCGCCGACCGTGGTGCCGCTCACGTGCAGCGCCCGCCCGCCCGCCGCGGTGATGGTGTTCCCCGCCCCGGTCACCTCCACCGTGCCGCCACCCGTGGCGCTGAACGCGTCGCCGGTGGTGGTGGTGAGGGCCAGCCCGCCGCCCGCGAAGCGCACGGAGGAGCCGGTGTTGTCGGCCAGCGTGACGGCGGCGGCGGCGCCGGTGTTGATCGCCTTGGAGACGCCCGTGAGCTCCACGGAGCCGCCGGTGTTGCTCTCCACCACGATCCCGGCGCCCATGTCCGCGATGGGGCCGGAGAGCGTCACCGTGCCGCCCGTGCGCCCGGTGATGCGCACCGAGGCCCCGGTGGTCACGCTGATGCTGCCGGCCAGCTCCACGTCCGCCGTGCCGCCCTGTACGCGCACGCCGTTCGCGGCGGAGCCCACGATGGCGCCGCCGTCCGCGTGCACCGAGCCCGTCACTCCAGCCAGCCGCACGCCGTTCCCCGTGCTGCCGGTGGAGGAGAGCGAGGTGAAGGAGGCGGAGGCGTGCCCGTTCTCCAGGTCCAGCGCCGCGCCGCCCACGGCGGCCACGCTCACGGCCTCCACGCTCAGCGTGCCGAAGCCGCTCCCCTGGATCCCCGCCCCCGCCGTGGAGGCGACGTGCACGCCACGCAGCGTGTTGGCGGTGCCGATCGCCACCGTGGCGCCCGCGTCGTCGCGCGTGAGCTGCGGAGCCGCGCCGGCGGGGAGGAGCGTCACCACCTGGCCGTTGAGCGTGACGGTGTAGTCGGTGGCCACCCCCTGCCCGTTGAGCGCCTGGCCGTTCTTGAGCACGATCCCCTCGTCGTACCCCACCGTCGCGCCGTTCCCCGCGAACACGTAGATCGCCTCACCCGCCGACGAGGCCGCCTCCGCCCCCTTCAGCGTGGTGAAGGGCGAGCCGTCGCGGCCATCGCCGGGCGCCGCGGCGGTGTTGTTGACGAACCACACGCGCGCGCTGGAGGTGACCGTCACCGTGGCGGGGGCGGAGGTCAGGGAGCCGTCGGTGGCCACGTACTGGAAGCTGTCCTCGCCCACGTACCCGGCGGCCGCGCGGTACACGAAGCCGCCGTCCGCGCTCACCACCACGGAGCCGCCGTTCGCGGTTCCAAAGGTGCCCGGCACGGCGGCCAGGGCGTTCCCTTCCGCGTCGGCGTCGTTGGCCAGCACGCCCGGAGCGGGGATGGTGAGGGTGACGTTGCCGAGCGCCTCGTACGCGTCGCCCGTGGCCGTGGGGGCGGTGTTGGAGACGGCGACGGTGAGCGTGGCGGTGTCCGCCAGCGTCACAAAGGTGGCGGTGATCGCGGCGCTCCCCGGCGCGAGGCCGGTCGCCAGGCCGTTCGCGTCGACGGTTGCCACGGCCGGCGCCAGGCTCGCCCACGACACGGGCACGGGCAGCACGTTGCCGTGCAGGTCCGTGACCGTGGCCGTGAACTGCTGGGTGCCGCCCGGCTCCACGGTCGCCGCGGCGGGCGTCACCACCAGCGAGGCGGGGATGCCGGTCTCGATGCGGAACTTGATGGGGAGGGTGCGGCCGTCCTGCAGCGCGATGTACTCCTGCGTGTCCACGCGCTTCAGCTCCTTGCCGGAGCCCACCACGTCCACGTCCGCGAAGCCCAGGCGGAACGCGCCCACGAACACGCTGATGCGGTAGTGCTTCGCCGGGTCCAGGCCGAAGCGGTCGGTGTGCCAGTTCACCTGGTACTTGCCGGCGTCGAACGTCACCCGCTCGCCGTCCGTGCCGGAGGCCAGGGTGAACTCCGCGACCCCGGCTCCGCACGCCGTGCCCGCCAGCACGCAGATCTCCACGCGCGGCTCCACCGCCGCGTCGGGCGTGCCCGTGGCGTTGGGGTTGCTCACCAGCGGCTGCAGGAAGTAGAACCCCGGCACCTGCCCCCCGTGGGCGGCGTCGGAGATGGTCTGCCCGGGGCCGGCGGCGGGCGCCGTGGGGGTGTGCACGTCGCCGGTGCACCCGGCCGCGAAGACGACGACCGCCGCCCGCGCGAGATTACGTAAACGCGACATGGTTCTCAACCTCCAGAGGATGCGTGGGATTCCGCGTGGCGGGGGTCCCCTCTTTCGGCGGCTGGGCGGTCTCCCGGGGGAGATCCCTGGCTCTGCGGACCGGCCTCGCGGCCGGGGTGCCTTTGTCGTGTCGGAAGCCGTTCCGCGGTGGGATGGGTGCTGCGTGGATGGGCGATAGGGTTGAAAGGAGCGGCCGCGGTACGGAAAGCTGGCGGCCGGTATGCCCGGTGAGCCGGAGAGAAAGCGCAACTCCGTTCAAAATCTGGCTTCATCCGGGCTTGGCTGGGTCGTGGCCGGCGGTGCGCGTCCCACACGGCGTGGGCACGCGCCGGTGGCTCGGGCCGTCAGGCGCTCACGGGCCTGCGCATGAGCACGTACACGCCCTCTTCGTGCACCAGCTCGAAGCCCAGGCGCTCGTACAGCCGCCGGGCCCCGGCGTTGAACATCTCCACGTGGATCGTCACGGGCTTCCCCGCCCCGTCCGCGCGGGCGATCACGTCCCGCACGAGCCGCGTGCCGATCCCGCGGCCGCGAAAGGTGGAGAGCACGGCGACATCCACGATGCGCACTTCCCGCTTCCACTCGTCCACGTAGAGCCGTCCCGCGGGCTCGCCGTCCGCCTCGATCACCGAGAGCTCGGCGGTGGTGTAGTGCTCGCGCCACCACGCGTCCTGCGCGTCGAACTGCTGGCGCAGGAAGGCCGCCTTCTGCTCGGCGGTCCAGGGCACGCGCGCCAGCTCTTCGGCGCGCGAGTCCGCGTACACCGTGTACAGGAGCTCGCGGTCTTCGGGCGTTGCGGCGCGCAGCGCGATGCGCGGGAGGGCCTTCGCGGCCAGCCGCGAGCCCAGCGAGATGGGAGACACGTTGGAGAGGCTCGCTTTCGTAGAACCGGAACCGGACACATTGTTCGCCCGGTGGCGAATTGGGGTCGCCGGGAGCGCGGCGCGAAGCCACGCTCCCGGCGTTTGCATCACGGGCGCGGCGGGAAGACGCCCTGCAGCGCGATGTTGAAGTTGAGCGTGAGGTACGGCTGCAGGTTGTTGTGCGGCAGGCTGCCCCCCGCCGGCGGCAGCGTCTCAACCGCCATCTGCGTCAGCGGCGGGCTGCCGTTGGCGTAGATGGACCCGCCGGTGGACACGGTGAGCGCCACCGTGGGCGACGGGAGCTGGTTGTCGCCCGGCTCCGCGGAAGCGCGCAGCCCGTGCGTGTGGAAGGGCATCTCGGTCTGCAGGAGGGTGATCGAGTCCGCCCCCCCGATCTCCCCCAGGTCGCGCAGGGAAAGCCCCGAGCCCTGCCCCGGGTGCATGGCCGCGGAGCCCTGCAGGTCGGGGAGCGCAAAGGTAGACTTCCCGTCTCCGCCATACGTGGTGCCCAGCAGGGCGAACAGGGCCGTGTTCTGGCTGATGGGCAGGATCTGCCCATTGCAGAACGCCCATCCCTTGGGCGGGAAGGTGAACGGGAAGATGCGGATTTCGGCAACGAACGGATCAGCCATGTCGGTTCCTCAGGTAGGAGACGGGAAGATCCCGAACATCGAGATGATGTAGTTGATGCAGAGGAACGGCTGGCAGTTCTCGTGCGGCTGGCTTCCGCCCACCGGCGTGATGGCGTTCGGGTTCATGGCCACCACGGGGGTGTCCTCGATGTACGGCTTCAGGCCGCCCGTCACCTGGGCCAGCACCGCGCCGCCCGGGTTGGTGGCGGTGCCGGCCGCCGTCGTGGCCAGCAGCGGGTGCGTGTGGACGGGGATCTGCTGCGTGGTGAGCGTCACCGATTCGGTGCCCGCCGCCTGCGAGAGCGGGTAGTTGATGTTGTCCGGGCCGAGGCCGAAGTGAAGGGGCACGCGGCTCTGCAGGTTCGGCAGGTTGAAGGTCTCCTGCCCGTCGCCGCCGTACGTGGTGCCGATCAGTTGGTACAGGGCTTCGTTCTCGGCGATCGGCACCTGCTGGCCGTTGCAGTACTCCCATCCGAGCGGGGCGAAAGTGCCGGCGAACATCCGGATCTCCCCAATGTAGGGCTGTGCCATGCGTGAGGCTCCGTCAGTTCTGGGAGGGGAAGATACCCTGCAGCGCGATGCAGAAGTTCAGCGCCAGGTAGGGCATCATGTTGGTGTGCGGCTGGCTCCCGCCCACGTTGGTGACGCTCGCCGGGTTCATGGTGGTGAGCTGCGACGGCGTGGCGTACAGGTTGTTCGCCGCGCCCAGGAACCCAGCCGTGGGATCGAACGTGGACCCGTTGTTGTTGGTGGCGTTCATGAAGTGGACGTGCTGCGGCATCGTCTGCTGCGTGATCGTCACGCTCGAGCTCCCCGCCTTCTCGCCCAGCGTGTGGCCGTTCCCCGTGTGGATGGGGACGGAGCCCTTGAGGTTGGGAAGCCCGAAGTTGGTCTGGCCATTCCCCCCGTACGCGGTGCCCAGGAGCGCGAACAGCGCCTGGTTCTGGTTGATCGGCAGGAGCTGTCCATTACAGAAAGCCCAGCCTTTGGGGGGGAAGTCGAACGAGAAGATGCGGATTTCCGATAGGAACGGCTCTGCCATCACTCCTCTCCTGCTTGGGTGGGGGAGGGACTGCCTGGGGCCTGCGGTCCTGTGGTGGCGCGGTCCTGCGGTGGCACGTCCTGCGGTGGCGCGTTCCTGCGATGGCACGGTCCTGCGGGTACTGCAAGGTACTGCAGTGGTGGTCCTGCGGATACAGCAAGGGATGCGGTGATGCGGTACTGCGGGGTACTGCCAGGGGCCCTCCGCTCTCGCGGAGGGCCCCCGCACTGCCAGCTCAGGGGCAGGTGGTGGTGAACTGGTCCGGCGACGTGGCCGTCACGCTCGGAGTGCCGCCGTTGTTGTTCCGGATGAAGGTCGAAGCGTCCGGCGTGGGGGCGCCCAGCCCGGGGAGGGCAAAGGTGCTGGCGACGTAGCGGTCCCACACGCGGATGTCCGACTGCGGGCTCACGCCCTGGCCGGTCACCGAGTTGCCCGTGATGGTGAGGCAGGCCGTGATCACGTCCGTGCTCACGTTGCCGTTCACGAAGCGGATGCCGTTGCCCGGGAAGAACGTCCCCGTGCCGGCGTCCGCCGCCCGCTCGGCCACGGTGTTGTTGTTGATGGTGGCCACCATCCGCCCGTTGTTGCCGCCACCCGCCGCCGAGTTGCCCGTCTGCACGTAGATCCCGTGGTCGCGGTACTGGCGGATGGTGTTGTTGGTGATGGTGGTGGTGTGGCTGCCCGCGCCCACCAGGTCCATCGAGATCCCGCTCGCCTCGATCGAGCCCGACCGCACCACGCCCGTCACCCCGATCTGGTTGCCGTTCACGGTGCCGGAGGCGGTGCCGCGGCCCGCCAGCTTCTGCACCACCAGCGCCGCGCCGCGCGAGCCGCGCAGGGTGTTGCTGCTGATGTTGTAGGTCAGCGCCGAGACGTCCGTGGCCGGGTCGCCGCCGGAGGTCACCGTCACGCCGCCGCCGTTGGCCGCGATGTTCGGGTGGTTGTTGCTCAGCGTGTTGCCGGTGAACACCAGGTCACCCGTCGCCTGCTGCTCCACCAGGTACTGGAAGAGGTCGCCGCGCGAGGAGGTGAAGGTGCTCCCCGTGATGGTGGCGTTCATCACCGAGCTTCCCCGGGCCTGCAGGAGGAGCGCGTCGCTGCCCAGCGCGGTGCTGTTGGCCCCGAAGTTCACCGTGGTGAAGGTGATCCGGTTGAGCGTGCCCGCGGTGTTGAACACCTTGAAGTTGTCTTCCGCGCCGCCGCTGAAGGCGGAGTTGGTGACGCTGGCCGAGCCGGTGAGGTTGGTGAAGAACACCGCGCCCTCGTCCGTGCTGGCGTCCGTGCCGTTCGTGCCGCTCACCACGACGTTCGCGAGCGTCAGGTTGGTGACGTCGATCCCGCGGATGCCCCAGCCCTGGTGGTCGTTCAACTGCATGAAGGAGAACGAGGGGCTGCGGGTGCTGTTCAGGTAGATGCCGATCCCCGACGTCGACCCGTCGCCGCCCGTGGTGTTCGTGATCGCGCCGCCCGTGCCCGCGGACCCGTTGCCGGTCACCGTCAGCCCGGCCGTGCTCCCCGTGTTGTTGAGGAAGATGCCGTTGGCCCCGCCGCTGGCGGCGATGCTGCGGAAGTTGAGCCCCCCCGCCGCGATCGTGGTGTTCGCAACGGTGAGCGCCGTGCCGGTGCCCGAGGCGATGGTGTTGGTGGTCCCCTGCACCGTCAGGTTGCCGCCGCCGGTGGCGTTGATGCCCGCGCCGCTGGTGGTGGTGATCGCCAGCCCGTTGGTGAAGCTGATGGTCGCGCCCGTGTTGCTGGTGAGCGTGACCGCGGCGTTGGTGGCGGTGTTGAAGGTCTTGCTCGCGTTCGTGAACGAGAACGTCCCGCCCGTGTTGTTCTGCGCCAGCAGGCCCAGGCCCGTGGCGGCGATGGTGCCCGTCACGCTCACCGTGCCGCCGCTCACGCCTTCCACGTGCACCGGCCGCGCCCCGTTGGTGCTGATGCTGCCCGGGAAGGTGACGTTGGCGCTCGCCGTGCCGTTGAAGACGCGCAGGGCGGTTCCGCTCGGGTTGGCGATCGAGCTGGTGGAGGCGAAGCTGATCGCGCCCGTGGAGCCGCTGATCACGTCCACCCCGTTGTCGCCGTTCGCCAGCGTGGTGGTGCCGTTGAAGCTGACGGTGCCGTCCACGTCCGAGAGCTGGATGCCGCTGCCGGCGGTGCTGGTGCCCGTGAGCGTGCCGTTCGCGAAGGCGATGGTCCCGGAGGCCTGCCCGCTGATGTCCACCAGGAGCCCGGCGCTCGTGCCGTTCTTGGTGAGGTTGCCGTTGAAGGTCACGGCCGGCGTGCTGCTGGCCACGCGGAACGCCGTCCCCGTGGGGTTGGTGACCGCCGTGCCGCTGGCGAAGGCAAAGGTGCCGCTCGACCCGCCGGTGATGTCGATGGCCGCGTCGCCGCCGTTCAGCGTGGTGGTGCCCGTGAAGTTGTACGTGCCGTCCGCGTCGCTGAACTGCAGGCCCGTGCCCAGAACGGCGCTCACGTTGCCCGTGAAGGTGAGCGTGCCCGTGTGGGTGCCGCTCACGTCCAGCAGCGGCGCGGTGCTGGTCTGCGCGATGTTGCCGCCCGCGTCCAGCGTGAGCGGGCCGCCCACGATCTTGATGGCGCCGCCCGTGGAGCCCGTGAGCGCGCCCGTGCCGAAGTCGATGTCGCCGGTGACGCCGCTGAGCAGCACGTTGTTGACGCCGCCCGCCGAGGCCACCGAGGTGAAGGTGCCGGCGATGGTGCCCGTGGTGAGCGACAGCGCCTGCCCGGTCGCGTTGATGGTCAGGTCCGGCGTGCCCGTGGACAGCGTCAGCGTGCCGAAGCTCGTGCCGCTGATCGCCTCACCCGCCGTGGGGGTGAGCGTGAGGCCGCGCAGCATGTTGCCCGCCGCCAGGTTCACGCCGTCCGAGCCCGCGACCGTCACCGCGTCGCCCGCCGGGTCCGTGGCCGGCAGCGCGTCGCTCCCCGCCGCCGGGGTGATCCCCGAGAGCGCCGAGAGGCTCGCCGTGGCGTCCTGGCCGATCAGCTTCTGCCCCGCGAGGAGCGTGACCGGGCCCGCGTACGACGTGGTGCTCTGGTAGAGGAAGATCGCCTCGTTCGTCGCCGGGTTGTTCCCCGTCCCGTTGTTCTCCGCCTGGAAGGCGGCAAGCGTGCTGTACGGGTTGGTGAGCCGGCCGCAGCCGCTCGCCCGCGTGGTGCAGGCGGCCGACGCGTTGTTCACGAACCACAGCATCCCGCTCACCGGGAGCGCCACCTTGGCCGACGAGGTGGACGCGCCGCTGGTGACCGTGTACTCGAGGCTGTCGGTGCCCTCGAAGCCGGCCGGCGGGTTGTAGGTGAACTGCCCCATCCCCTCGCCCGACATCGTCATCACCACTTCGCCGCCCTGCTGCGTCGTCCCCGCCACGCTGTTCCAGCCGGCGAAGGTGACGGTGGTGTTGGAAGCGTTGATCTGGTCGTTCGCCGTGACGCTGAAAGCGGGCGACGTGCTGGCGGAGCTGATCCGCACGTTGCCGGTGGTGGTGGTGCTGAACACGTCCGCCACGGCCTGGATGCCCACTTCGAAGCTGAACGTGCGGTCGCCGCCGGCCAGGTTGTTGGGGCCGTCGTCCGTGTCCGTGTCGCTCACCTGCGCGCCGATCACCTTCACGGTGCAGATGGTGCCGGCCGGCAGCTCCGCGTCCGGGTCCAGCGTGATCGTGGCCGTGCCCGAGCCGCTCACGGTGAAGGTCTTCGAGGTCCCCACCGGGCACTCCAGCGTGAAGCTGGCCGTGGTGACGTCCACCGCCTCGCTGAAGGTGAGCTCGATGTTGCCGCCGCTCGCCACCTGCGTCGCATTGTCCGCGGGGTTGGTGGAGACCAGCGTGGGCGGCGCGTCCACCGTCACCGGGATGGAGCCCTTGCGCTGCGCCTTGGACGTGGAGGTGGCGGTGATGGTGGCCGTGCCCGGCGCCACACCCGTCACCACGCCCGTGGAGGCATCCACCGTCGCGACCGACGCGTCCGAGGTGCTCCAGGTGATCCCGTCGCTCACCGCCGCGCCCGTGAAGTCACGGGGCGAGCCCGAGAGAGGCGCGCTCGCCTCGCCGGCGCCCAGCGCCAGCGACCCGGGCGTGATGGGGATCCACCCGAACTCGTACTGCACCGGCGCGGACACGTGCACCGCGTAGGTGAACGACTTGGTGTTCGCGGAGAAGACGAACATCCACTGCCGCGGCGAGCCGGTGGCGTTCGGCGCGATCACGCCGCTGTACTGGTAATACGGCTTGTTGAGCCTGGGGTTCTCGCCCTCGGGCCCGGCGAAGTTGGCGTTGCCGTCGCTGCCTTCCAGGCGCACGGTGGCGCTGGCCACCGTGCCGCTCTTGACGGTGGTCACCCGCGGCCCGTCCGCGAAGTACACCCGCACCCCGGGGTTGGACGCCGTGGTGCCGTCCGTGGTGCCGATCGGCTGCGCGATGTTGTTGGTCACCGCCACGTTCATGGTGGTGGTGTCTTCGTCCGCCGTGCTGCCGCGCGACGAGGCCGTCCCCGTGGTCACGAAGCCGATGAACGGCTTGCCCAGGAGCACGTCCGCCGCGGCGCCGGTCTGCGGGCGCGGCGTCTCGCACGTCTGGGTCTTCGCGTCCACGTCCACGGTGCAGAGGTACAGCGTGAGCACCGAGCCGTTCTTCGATCCCGCGTCCCCGCCGCCGCCCTGGATGGGCTGGCCCACGCCGAAGCGGCTCACGTCGCGCCCGGCCGCGAAGGCCTGGATCATCGCCGCGTCCACGCCGGTGATGCGGCCGTCGCCGTTGGCGTCGCCGTTGGGGAGCAGCACCGTGCCGGGCTGGGCGGCACGGCCCGCCACGTGGTCGCGCACCGCCTGCGCGTCGGCCGCGGTTACGCGACCGTCCCCGTTGACGTCGCCGCGGAGCGGGGCCGCCGAGGCGGCCTGCTGCGCGTGCGCCGCCGAAACGGGGACGAGGGTGAGTAGGGCGAGGCCCAGGAGCCTTTGGAGCGCGAGGTTACGCATTTTATATCCAGGCAGGAACAGGGAAGCGATAGGATAGGGCGACAACGAGGAAGCGGCCCGGCTGCCCCGGGAAGGGGCGGCCGGGCCGCTGCTCGCTACCGTGAGTTCACGCTCACCGCCGGGGAGCCGTAGACCAGCGGCGTGAGGTCGGAGAAGTCGTCAGCCGCCGAAACTTCCTCGAACGAGACGGCGAAGCTCTTCGCGTCCACCGAGCCGCGGCGCGTGAAGCGCAGCGAGAGCAGCGGCACCTCGCCCACGCCCTCCACGGCGGAGGCCACGAAGCGGATCTTGCCGGCCGTCTCGTCGTTCACCACGCCCTCGACGCCCGCGGGGAGCGACCAGCGCTCCAGCGTCATCACGGCGGGGTCGTAGCGAAGCTCGCCCTGGTAGCTCCCCAGGCGCACGCCCGCGGGCTTGCGCAGCAGCGACAGCTTGACGTCCGACGCCGCCGCCGGGCCGCTCACCACGATCTGCGGGTACAGGCCGTCGGCGGCGCCGCGGGGGATGCCGGCCACGGAATCGGCCGAGTCGGTGCAGGCGCCGAGCGCGAGCACGGAGGCCGCCACCAGCATGCGCGCGCCACGCAGGCGCGGAGTCGAGCTCCAGAAGGAAGCAATGGACATCGGTATACCCTGTTGACTGGGGCTGCGAGGGTGTTCCCTCGCATCCGCGAGGGGAGGGAAGCTGCGAGGCAAGGTGACTGCGGAAGCCCACGAGGCTCGTGCCACGTCGTTCAAACGGCGCTCCGACCGCCCCATCCGCCGGCGCTCCCGCGAGCTTCCGGCGGGAACAGATGGTTCATGGGATGATACTCCCGCGCACACGCGTCGTGATCGGATGCTTGTGCTTTGGGGGAGGCCGATGCTTCGGGTGGGATCAACTACGTTTCCGGCCGCAACAGCAAGCGCCCGGCGGACGTAGGCGCTCTAGTGTAGTGTCGGCGAGCGATTCGCGCAACTGCTACGATGCGACATTCTGCAACACGAAAGGTATCAGCAAGATCGTCTTGAAGGCACCATCCGGGGGCGGCCAGGAGCGCAGGAAGAGGCGTGTAGAGCGAGGCCGGGCCACGCGTCAGGGAACGCGGAACGGGATCACCAGCTCCGTGCGCTCCCATCCCACCCGCACGACGCCCCCGCTGCCGCCCGTGGGCTCCATGCGCACGGTGAGCTGTTCCAGCGGGGTAGGCAGGGGAGCGGTGGAGATGGGGACGCGCAGGAAGTCGTGGGCCGGGTCGTAGTCCCGCCCCGAGCCGCCGAGGCGGCGGTTGAGGATCAGGGTCCACCCTTGCGGGTTCGGGAGGGTGTAGAGAGCGTAGGCGCCGGGCGGCACACGCGCTCCGCCGATCTCCAGTTCGCGGTCCGTGCGCAGGTGGGTGGGGGTGTTGGCGCCCATGCGCCACACCTGCCCCCACGGCACCAGCACCCCGCCCACCGCCGTGCGCCCCCGCAGCGAGGGCCGCCCGTACGCCACCGATACCGTGGCGCCGCCCACCCGCAGCGTCGCCGAGTCGCGCGGCGAGAGCACGCCCAGCCCCCGCCCCGCCCGGTCGCGCGCCGCGAACTCCGCGGCCAGCGCCGCCACGTCCACCGAGGCTACTCGCTCGCCCGTGGTCTTGGCGGTGCTGCGGGTGCCGCCCCAGCGCAGGATGCGGCCGCGGCCGTCCACCGTCGCCCGCATCTCCCCGTCGATGGAGCGCAGGAGGACACTGTCTCCCTGGGACCGCACCTCCAGCGCCACAACGGAGTCCTGCGCGAGCGGGAAGAGGTACAATCGGGCCGGTCGTCCTCGCCCGGTGAGGCGTGCATGGCGGATCGCCTGCTCACGCAGCGCCAGAGAATGCCGCAGCTCGGGGAGCGCCGTACCGGGGGTCGAGACGCGCGAGGTGTCCGCGCGGCCGGCGCGGGTCTCCACCTCCACGATCGTTCCGCCGCCCATCTCCTCGCTCAAAGTGTACGGGCGCCAGCGGCTGCGGCGTGCCGGTGGTCTGCAGCTCCACGCGCATGCGCCGCACCGAGCCGTCGTGGGCGCCGGGGCGGCGGGAGCGCACGCGCCCGCCAGCATACACGCGACGAGCGAGCGCCTCACCTCTCTGTGTCTCCGTGGCTCTGTGTGAGGCCGCCGTTCTGCAGCGCCCGCCCCACCCGCTCCCCCGCCTCGCGCAGCCGCGCCTCGTCCGCGATCAGCGCGAAGCGCACGTGCCCCTCGCCCTCCGCGCCGAAGCCCAGCCCGGGCGAGACCACGACGCCCGCCTCGCGCAGCAGGAAGCGGGCGAACTCGATGGAGCCCATCCCGGCGAAGCGCTCCGGGATCGCCGCCCACACGAACATGGTGGACCCCGGCGCGGGGATCTCCCAGCCGGAGCGGTTGAGCGCGCCCACCAGTGCCTCGGCGCGGCGGCGGTAGGTCTCGCGCGTCTCCGCGACGCACTCCTGGTCCGCGCGCAGGGCGTGCGCGGCGGCGATCTGGATCGGCTGGAAGATGCCGTAGTCCAGGTAGCTCTTGATCTTGGTGAGCGCGCCCACCATGGCCGCGTTCCCCACGCAGAACCCCACGCGCCACCCCGCCATCCCGTACGACTTGGACATCGAGAAGAACTCCACGCCGATGTCCTTGGCGCCCGGCACCTGCAGGAGGCTCGGCGGCTCGTCGCCAAAGGAGAAGTCCGCGTACGCGAAGTCGTGGATCAGCAGGAGCTGCTCCCGCCGGCACACCTCCACCGCCCGCTCCATGAACGCCAGGTCCGTGCTGAGCGTGGTGGGGTTGTTGGGAAAGGAGAGCACGAGCACCTTGGGCCGCGGCCAGGTGGACGCGCACGCCTCCTCCACCGCCGCCAGCAGCGCGTCGCCGTCCACCATCCCCGGCGCGCCCTCCGTCAGCGGGATGGCGTGCACGCGCCCGCCCGCGAACACCACCGAGTAGCTGTGGATGGGGTACGCGGGCGAGGGCACGATCACCGTGTCGCCCGCGTCCAGGATGGCGAGCATCAGGTGGGCGATCCCCTCCTTGGCGCCGATGGTCACCACCACCTCGGTTTCCGAGTCCACGTCCACGCCGTAGCGGCGGGCGTAGTGCTCGGACATGGCGTCGCGCAGGCCGTAGATGCCGCGCGACGCGCTGTAGCGGTGGTGCTTGTGATCGGCCGCGTGCGCCACCAGCTCGTCCACGATGTGCGCGGGCGCGCCGATGTCGGGGTTCCCCATCCCCAGGTCGATGATGTCCTCGCCCGCGGCGATGCGCTCCATCTTCTCGGCGTTCACCTGCGCGAAGACGTAGGCGGGAAGGCTGGCGAGGCGCGGGAAGCCGGCGCTCGATTGCGGCGGCCAGACGTCTGTGCTCATGGTTTTTCCCCTTATCACACAGAGACACGGAGGCACAGAGAACGAATTTTCTCCGTGCCTCCGTGTCTCTGTGTGAGCTCTTTTACTTCGTGAATTCTGCCACGTCGCGGATCTCCACCGGCGCCACGTTGGCGGCGCGCAGCCCCGCCTCCACCTTGGAGCGGTCGCCCACCACCACGATCACCGCGTTGTCCGGCCGCACGTACTGGTTGGCCACGCGGCGCACGTCATCCACCGTCACGGCCATCACCCGCTGCACGTACGTGCTCAGGAACGACGGGTCGATGGAGTAGGTCACCAGGCCGGCGAGCTGCCCCGCCACCTGCGGGTTGGTCTCCACCGACTGCGGGAAGCCGAGCGCCAGGTAGCGCTTCGCCTTTTCCAGCTCCTCGGCCGTCACCGGCTCCGAGCGGATGCGGGCCAGCTCGCGCATGAACTCCACCACCGAGCTGTCCGTCTTGGCCGTCACCACGCCGGCCTGCGCCGTGAAGGGCCCGGCGTTCTGGCGCATGGAGTACGACGAGCCCGCCCCGTACGACCAGCCGTGCACCTCGCGCAGGTTGGTGTTGAGGCGGCTGGTGAAGGCGCCGCCCAGGATGGTGTTGAGCACCTGCAGCGCGTAGTAGTCCGGCGAGCTGCGCGCCACGCCCGGGTGGCCGATGCGGATCTGCGACTGCGCCGCGCCGGGCTTGTCCACCAGGTACACCACCGAGCGGGCGATGGTGGGGGCGGTCAGCGCCGGGGTGGCGGCGGGGGCCGCGCCCGTGGCGCGCCAGGCTCCCAGCGCGCGCTCCACCAGCGGGTGCATGACCCCGGGCTCCACGTCGCCCACCAGCACCAGGGTGGAGCTCTCCGGCCGGTAGCGCGCGGCGTGGAAGGCCTGCACGCGGGCACGGTCGAGCATCCGCGTGGCCTCGGTGGTGGCGAAGCGGCCGTACGGGTGCTGCGCGCCGTACACCAGCGCCGGGAAGGCGTTGTTGGCGATGGCGCCCGGCTCGTCGCGGCTGCGGGCCAGCGCCGTGAGCCGCTCCTCGCGCAGGCGCTGCACCTCGCGCTCCGGGAAGTCCGGGCGCACCACCACGTCCGCCATCACCTGCAGCGCCTGCGCGAAGTTACCGCGCAGGGCGTACAGGCTCACGTTGGTGGCATCCCACCCCGCGCCGGCGGTGAGGTCGGCGCCCAGCGTTTCCAGCGCGTCGGCAAGCTGAAGAGACGAGCGGCCGGCCGCGCCCTCGTCCAGCATGGACGCGGTGAAGGAGGCGAGCCCCGGGATCGCCGCCGGGTCGTCGGTGCTCCCCGCCCCGCGCACCACCAGCGTGCCCTGCACGGTGGGCACCTCGGCGCGGCGCACGTACATCACCGTGAGGCCGTTGGCCAGCTTCCTCACCACCGGCGTGGGCGGCGCGAGCGGGGCCGCCGGGCCCGGGCGCGGCGGCGTGGTGGGGAAGGTCGTCTGCGCCCCGGCGGGGGCGGCGGCGGCGAGCACGGCGCCCGCCATCACGAGGGCTGCGGTCCGTCTCATCGCGCGTTCTCCTTGGCGGCGAGCTCCGTCTTCCCGGTGGGGACGAAGCTGATCACGACTCGGTTCTTCCCCATCAGGTACTGCCGAACCACCCGCTGCACGTCGGCCGGGGTCACGGCGCGGTAGCGGGCCAGGTCGCGGCTCGCGAAGCCCGGGTCGTTGAAGTAGTACTGGTAGCTGTTGAGCTGCTCGGCCTTGCCCCCCACCGTCTCCAGCGACGACACGAAGCCCGTGACGATCTGGTTGGTGACGCGCTGCACCTCGGCGGCCGTGGGCGGGGTGGCCGCCAGGCGGGCGATCTCCTCGTCCACGGCCATCTCCATGGAGTCGAGCTGCGTGCCCTGCTTGCCGCGCACCAGCACCGAGAAGTCGCCCGAGAGCAGGTCGGCCCCGTTGCCGGCGCTGGTGAGCGCCGCCACCTGCTGCTCGTACACCAGGCGCTTGTAGAGCCGGGCGTTCTTGCCATCCGTGAGCAGCGAGGCCGCCACGTCCAGCGGCGCCTCGTCCGCGTGGCCGCGGGGCACGGTGCGCCAGAACATGGAGAGCTGCGGCAGCGTCACCCGGTCTTCGCGGGTGATGTAGCGCGTGGCCGCGATCTGCGGCACGGCGATGCGCGGGCGCTCCACCGGGGTGCCACGCGCGATGCCGCCGAAGTAGCGCTCCACCATGGGGCGGATCTGCGCCGCGTTCACGTCGCCCGCGATGGTGAGCGTGGCGTTGTTGGGCGCGTAGTAGGTGCGGAAGAACTGCGACACGTCTTCCACGGAGGCCGAGTCCAGGTCCGCCATGGAGCCGATGGTGGTCCACGAGTACGGGTGCCCGGACGGGTAGAGCGCGGCCGAGGCGATCTCCGAGAGCCCGCCGTACGGGGCGTTCTCGTAGCGCTCGCGGCGCTCGTTCTTCACCACCTCGCGCTGGCCGTTCAGCTTGGTGGCGTCGAACGCGTCAAGCAGCCCGCCCATGCGGTCCGCCTCCAGCCAGAGCGCCAGCTCCACGGCGTTGGAGGGAACGATCTCGTAGTAGTTGGTGCGGTCGCGGTTGGTGCTCCCGTTGTTCTGCCCGCCGGCCGCTTCCAGGAGGTTGTCGAAGTCCCCCTCCTTGACGTTGCGGCTCCCCTCGAACATCACGTGCTCGAAGAGGTGGGCGAAGCCGGTGCGGCCGGTCTTCTCGTACCCCGAGCCCACGTGGTACCACACGTTTACGGCCGCCACCGGGGTGGAGTGGTCTTCCGCCACGATCACCCGCAGCCCGTTGGGGAGCGTGAAGGTGGTGTGCGGAATGCTGACTTCCTGCGCAGCGGCGGGTGCCGCGGCAAGGCTCAGCAGGAGCGCGAGGCGTTTCATCGAGCTGCCTTTCTGCTGGGATCGTGGATGTGCGAAAGGACGTGCGGGTGCAAGCCGAAGCATACGCCCGCACGGCGCGGGGCGCCAGACGGGCCAATGAAACCCTCATTCGCGCCGGTATGTTCCTGGAACGGGGCGCGCGGGAGCCTTTCTGGAGCCGGTTTTGCGTGGGGGAAACAGATGGGGCCTTGCGCGAACGGGTGCGCGGGGTGATTAGTACATGGAGTCCCCCGCATCCCACTCCTGGAGAACGCATGCCGTTCATCCCGCATGGCCGCGCCCTCGGCGCGCTTCCACCCGACCAGATGGTGCTCTTCCTGCTGGCGCTGTGCGTGGTGGTGGCCGTGGGGTCGGTGGTGGCGCACGCGCGCTGCCGCCGCCAGGAGCGCGAGTTCGCCGAGCACCTGCAGCGCGCCCTGCGACGCGGCTGAGCCGGCGGGGGGGATGAAAAAAGGACCGGCCAGGGAGCCCTCCGCGGGGGGCTCCCTGGCCGGTCCTTTTTTCAGCGGGCGGGAACGCCGAGCGCCGCCACGTACATGGGGATCTCGGCCACGCCGTCGATCCCCAGGAACCGCTCCACCTCCTTCTCCCGCGACGCGCCGGTGGTGAACGGGGCCAGCCCCAGCTCCGTGCACACCAGGTGGAAGGTCTGGCCCAGGTGCCCCGCGTCCAGGTGCAGCACGCGGTAGGCGTGCGGCTGGCGGTACTTCCACGCGCTGCGCTCCACCACCGCAGTCATGAAGCACACCGCCGCCGCGTCCGCCACCCACTGCTGCCCCGCGCACAGCCGGCTCGCCAGCTCCGGGAAGAAGCCCGGGGTGAGCAGGTCCAGCGCGTGCCGCCGCACCGAGTAGTGGTACAGCCCCGGCTGCACCCCGTCCACGCGCAGCACCAGCGGGTACACCTCGATGGGGTGGCGCGACCCGCCGGAGGGGCTCGTCTTCAGCACGTACTCGCCGAACACGGGGTCGTGCATCACCCGCGAGCGCCCCCACGTCCACTGCAGCACGCGCGCGAACCGCTCAAGCGGCACCGCCTCGCCGCTGAAGGAGCGCAGGGTGCGCCTGCGGCGGAGCACGTCCCACAGCCCGCCCTCGTCGTGGCTGCGGGGAAGCTCCAGCGCGGGGGTGCCGCACTCCTTGTACGGCGCCGGCGGGGGCGTGGCGGCGGCCAGCTCGCCCAGCAGCTCCGCCTCCACCGCCAGGTCTTCGTGAAAGGTGATGTGCTGCGTGGTGTAGTGGAAGAAGCGAGCGGCCGGTCCCCACGCCCAGCGCTCCCCCACCGCGCGGTCCAGCTCGTCCTGCGCGGTGCCCTCGGCCAGCAGCACGCCGTGCTCCGCGAGCTGCCGCACCAGCTCCCCGGCCCTGGGCACGGGAAGGCGCGACGCGATCTCGGCCGCCGTGGCGTAGCCCTCCTGCCCGCTCAGCAGGTGGGCCACCAGCGGCGACACGGCCACGCGGCGGTGGCTCAGGTAGTTCTCCAGGAGGAACTCGTCTCCGCTCCAGTGCCCCACCAGCGCCCCGGCGCGCCGGAAGCGCCCGTCCGGGACCCTTCCGGCTCCCTGCTCCCCGCCCGTCACACGCAGCAGGTGCTGCCGCGGTAGCGGTACCCGGCCACCATCATCTCGCTCACCGTGCGGTCCTTGACCTGGAAGGTGATGCGGGCCGGCTTCCTGGGATCCCCTTCGTCCCACGCTCCCAGGATCGCCTTGTACTGCTCCTCCGTCAGCTCCACGCGGATGGGCTGCTCCTCCGCGTACTTCTTGATGAGCTCGGATGCCTGCTCGTGGCTCATCTCGGACGATTCGGCCATGATCTTCCCCCGTCTGCTGCGGGAACGCGCCGCGCGGGACGTTCGCCCCGCGCAGAGCTGGGGGCGATCAACCCCCGTGCCCGTCGTGCCCTCCGCGCCCGGTGCGCTGCGGCACAGGTATTTACGTGATCTGAGTGGGTTTCCGGCTCACACGAATGCGAGGCATCCGCGTCACGGATGGGACGCGGATGCCTCGTGTATCCTTGCGGGCGCGATCAGGCCGACGGGCGCGCGGCGAGCGCCGGGAGCTCGCTGCCGCACCAGGGCCATGCGCGCCGTACGCGGCGGGGGGCGGCCGTGCTCGCCGCCCTTGCGCCGGGCGCCCGATCGAGCTCGCAGACGGCGCGGCGCTGGCCGGCGCTCAGCACCTGCTCCACGGCGAGCGCCGCGCGCAGGTTGTTGCCGGCGGCGGCAGGGGCCTCGGCGCGTAGCGCGAGCGGCTTCACCCGCGCCTGGCGCACGCGGCGCACGGCCCTGGTGTTGGCGGCATCCCACTCCCGCGCCACCGCTTCCAGCGCGACCACCTGCGCGGGCGTGAGCGACAGGCGCTCGCGCTCGCTGAGCAAGGCGAGGATCGGCGGCACCTCCGCGGCGGTGGCCTGGGCGACGGGCGCGGGCGCGGCGGGCGGAGCCGCAGGAGCGCAGGCCGCGGAGGAGACGAGCAGAATCATCGACAAAGCACGCGATTTCACGGGTTCCTCCAGGTCGCGGGGTGAAAATCCAGAAGCCGGCTGGCCCGCGCGCATTGCAGCGCGCGGGCCAGCCGGCTCCGGCCGATTTGGCAGAAATTCTGCCACCGCGATCCCGGGCGATCCGCGCGGTTGCGGGCGACTGAAGTCGCTGCAACAACTGCACGAAGTCCCCCTGCGGGGACTCCAGGGTTCCGGCTGTACCGTAAGGACCGGTCCGCGCAGGTGGACTCCGTGTAGTTGTCGAAGCGGTCACAACCGGCCGGCCGTGGTGCGGCGCCGCCTGCGCGGACTGGTCCGTCGGCCCGAACAGAAGCCCTGCAGTCCCCGCAGGGGGACTTCGTGTAGTCGTTGCTGCGGTTTCAACCGCCCGCCGCAGCGAGCACCGACTCTCCCGGATTCCGTCAGAGACCTCTCTGTGCCTCCGTGCCTCTGTGTGAGATCCGTTCAGGGCAGGTCGATCAGCGCCGCGCTGGTGCGCGTGGCGAGGGGCACGCCGGCGGCGTCGGCCAGGGTGATGAGCAGGCTGTAGGTACCGGCGGCGAGGTAGGCGGCGGGGACGACGAGCACCGGGTCCTCGCCGGCCGGGAGCGGGGCGGAGATCCTCGTGCGGCTGACGTAGGCCGCCTGGCCGGAAGGGTCGCGCACCGCGAGCGTGAGCTGGAACGAGTCCGGCGCGCCGCGCACGCGGCAGCGCACGCGCACCATCGGCTCGGCGCCGCCCGCAACGGTCGTCTCCGCCACCTCCACGCCCGCGTCGCCCGCGACCGTGGAGGTGCCGTCGCCCGCGGCCTGGATGGCGGAATCGATGTCTGCATCCACCACCAGGCGGCCGCCCTGCATCACCAGGCCGCGGTCGCACAGCGCGCGCGCGGAGAGCAGGTCCTGGCCCGCGATGATGACGGCGCTGCCGGCGGCGCAGCGCCTCCTCAGTTGCCCCGCGGCCCAGGTGCGGAACGGCGCGTCGCACACCGCCAGCCCCTCGTCCACCAGGTACAGGTCCGCGGGTGTCAGCAGCCCGGCGACCAGCCCGAGCCGCGTGCGCTGGCCCGTGGAGAGGCGGCGCACCGGCAGGTCCGCGCGCTCCGTGAGCCCCGCCACGCGGATCGCCTCTTCCACGTCCAGATCGTACCCGGAAAGCACCGCCGCGCCCCGCAGGTGCTCGCGCGGAGTGAGCGCCGCCGGGAAGGGGGAGGTGAAGCCGATGATGGGCGAGCAGGCGCCGCGGATGTCCACCCTTCCCTGGTCCGGGCGGTAGATGCCGGCGAGCAGGCGGAGGAGTGTCGTCTTCCCCGCCCCGTTGTGGCCGAGCAGCGCAACGCTGTCTCCCGGCGCGACCTGGAAGGAGACGTCGCGGAGCTGGAAGGAGGGCGCGCTCCGGCGGAACGGCATGAAGGTGCCCAGCCGCTTCCCGAGCCCCTCCGCCCGCGCGATCTCGCGATCCGTCGTCACAGGACGTCCCGCACGCGCTGGTCGGCCCAGCGGGCGAGCGCGAGCCCCCCCGCGAGCGCCGCCAGCGCCACGGCGAACGCGGCGGCCAGCCCCGCCGCCGGGACGGGCGCCGTGCCCAGCAGCGCCGCGCGGTAGCTCTCGATCGCGGCGGTGATGGGGTTGGCCAGGTAGAGCGTCTGCCAGCGCGCGGGGACGGCGGAGCGCGGGTAGACCACCGGGCTCAGGAAGAGGAGCACGCCCAGGAGCGGCGAGATCGCCCGCCCCACGTCCGAGAAGAACGCCCCGGCCACCGCCAGCAGGAGCCCGGCTCCCAGTGCCACCGTGGCGTGGAGCACGAGCGCGGTGGCGCCCCAGAGCAGCAGCGCCGCGGGCTCCAGCGTCCCGCCGCCCAGCAGGAGCACCACCGCCGCCACGATGGGCGCGGAAAGCAGCGCATCCTCGAAGGCCGCGCCCACGGTGGCCGCGGCCACCACGTGCACCGGGAGGGGAAAGCTGTGCAGGAGCACCGTGCCGCGCCGCAGCGAGCTGGCCGCGGACGAGAGGGCGCGCGCGTAGACGCGCCACGCCACGATCCCCGTGAGGGCGAAGGAAAGGTAGCCGGCCGGCGTGCCGCGCACCTGCAGCAGCACTCCGAAGAGCAGGGTGAACACGCCGGTCTGCAGGAGGGGGAGCACGACTCCGCCGAACCTCCCCAGCAGCGATCCGCGCGAGCGCGCCTGGCGGTCCTGCCGCATCAGCTCGCCCACGATCCGAAGCTGCCGGCGCGCGCCGTATCGCCCGCTCATCGCGTGGCCCGCGCCAGGCAGCGGAGCATCGCCTCGGGGTCGCGGTAGGTGTCCATCCCCAGCCGCAGTTGGAACGAGGGGGCCGCGGCGGCGCGGGCGAGCAGCGCGAGCAGCCCGGCCGCGCCGGCGGCGCCGAACAGCAGCCAGGGCGCCGCCCGGATCAGGCGGCCCAGCACGTCGGCGGAGCGCAGCGGGGTGAGCTCCGTGGGCGACGCGGCGTCGATGTGCGGAAAGAGGAGGCCGGCGAGCGGCGCGATGCGGTGCTCGCGCCCCGGCCAGTGCTCCCGCGGGTCCACGGCGGTGCGCCAGAGGGCGCGGCCCGCGGGCGGAGGCGCGTCCAGGTTGAAGCGGCGCGGCCATCCCTCCACGCCCACCGGCCCTTCCGTGCCGGAGAGGATCACCTGGTCGTCCGAGAGGTAGCCCCAGCCGCCCTCCACCAGCGTGACGCAGGTGGTGGACTTACCGGAGTGCGAATCGCCCACCAGCAGCCACGCGCCCCCGGGGCCCACCACGGCCGCGGCGTGGAGCAGCGCGCGTCCCAGCCCGTCCACCAGGAGCGCCGCCGCGACGGTCGCCTGGTCGTGGAGCTCCGCCGCCGCGCCGCCGCTCGCGGCATGGAGGTACGCGCTCCGGCGGGCGGGCTCCACGCGCCCCGTCACCGACCCGCCGTCCGAGCACAGCCGCACGCCGCCCTCGCCGTCCAGCCACCCCCGCGCGGAGCCGAAGCGGAACGTCGGCTCCGCGTCTGGGCAGCGGGTGTGCACGGCTGCGGGTGCGATGTCGAGGAGCGCGGCGCTCTCGCCGTCGTCGTCCGTGGGGATCGCGTTGATCGGGATCCACCCCGCGATCAGCGGAGCCACGTCCGGGGCCGCGCGCAGCCGGAACGCGCCGTCGTCGGTGAGGCTCCAGTGGGATGCGGCGCTCACGCGGGGGACTTCAGCGGCGGGTGATCGCCCGCGCCGCCGGGGCGGATCAGGCCGGTGCCCTCCCCCCCGTGCGGCGGGCAACGACGCGCGGCATCCGGTCGCCAGCCTTCAGGGCGGCAGCCGGGTGGGTCGCGCACCGCGTGTGACGCAGCGAGCGTGTGTGAAGCCGAAGCGGAGCACGCAGCGCCGCCGTCACCCTCGCGAGGCCGGGCAACCGTCTATCCGTTCTGGCCGGAGCGCACGATCAGCCCGAGCCGCTCCAGGTCGCGCAGCAGCGCCTCCAGAGAGCGGCCGGCTTCCTCCGCGTCGACATCGTACGCCTGGCAGAGCTCCGCCACGATCTCCGCCGAGCTCCTGCCCGCGGCGAGCGACTCCCACACCTGCGTGGCCGTGGAGTTGAGCCGGAAGTAGCTGCGGCGGCCCATGTGCAGCACCACCATCTCGTCGTCGAGCCGCGTGCAGAGGACCTCCTTGGAGAGATCCGTCGTCGCTCCGTCCATGTCGATGCTCGTGCGGAAGTTGATTATGTCAGCGTGAGGCGCCCGACGCATGCAGGAGCGCGGCCGTCGCTCCGGACACGATGTGCCGCGCCCGGAGGCTGTACGGGTACTCGGAGGGCGGCTGACACCCGAGTCGCCCGCTGCGCGGCGGGCGGGCCATGCACGGCGCGCACGCCTCACGAGAGCATGATGTGCGAAGATTCCTCCCGGGGCACGCGCCCCGAGAGGAATCTTTGCACGGTCGCCGCCGCCCGGAAAGCCTGCGCGGGCGAGCGATGCACGGAAGTTGTGCGGGGCCGCCGCTTCCCGCCCGAGCAGGAAGGAGCGGGGTACCCTCCGATCCTCAGGGCTCGCAGCTCGACGGATCCTCGGGAACGCAATCCTGGGGGTCCGGGCTCCCGGCCTGCAGCGTCAGGTCCGAAAGCGCGCCCAGCTCCTCGACCATTGGAGCGACCCAGCGGGCCGGCGAGCGGGGAATCGCAAAGGACTTGGACTCGTTCATCGTAGTCTCTATTGGCTGACAGGGGAGGTGCTCCCTCCGCGACAGAAGGGAGCAGCTTCAGGGGAGCGACGTTTCGCGATGGAGCGTTGCCCAGGAAGTACGGATGAAATCCTCAGAACCTACGAAGAGGAGCCACTTTCACGCATCGCCCGGGAGAGCTCCCGAGCGTCCTGACGATCCCGGACCGGCACCACCGCGTTCGATCAACCGCATGTGCGGAAGATTTCTCGAAGCTACATGGACAGGGGAACTCACGCAAGTGCGCTGACGGCCCGCGCCCGGCGCGGCAGCAACCTCACACAAAACACTTGGGGACATGCAGATGGATCGTTCCGGCACCACCGCCATCCGGGCGGTCCCTCGCCCGTGGGGGGCGACGGCTACTCACGCCGTTGGGGGATGACGAAGATGTAGTCGTCCGTCGCTTCCTGGAGTAGCTGCTCCATCTCGCCCGGTAGCTGCCCCTCGCGAATCCAGACGCAGGAGCTTCCCTGAAGCGAGGGTCGATCTTCGCCTGTTCCGCTATCCTCGGTAGAAACTGGCCGGGGCGCATCCGCACGAGGTCCTCGACGGGACCGGCGCCGATGTAGTCGAAGAGCTTGTCGGGTGCGCGGGCGATGAGCTCCAGGAGCGCTGGCCACGCATCTTCAGAACCCTCCCGGATGATCTCCGTGAACGCTTCTCACCCCCAGAAGTCGTCCTCGTGCTTGTGCAGCCCGTACCGGATGTATGCATCGATGATCTCATCCAGGGAGGGATCGTCGGGGCCGGGATCATACATCGCTTGGGTCCGGCAGCGAGGTGATTGGCTACCGCCTCCTCACCACGTCAGCAGAGAGTGTCCCGGAGAAACAGTCGGATCGACGAGGGGTCGGCGCGCGCCCGGCTCGCGGCATCACGGCTGGATCTGCCCCGGTGGGGAGGCACGGAGGACGTCACCCGCGCTGACGTGGATCATCACACGCTCGCACCCCGGCTCCGCGCACGCGGCGATGAAGATCGTTTCCGAGCCCTCCCGCACGGCGGCGCTGGCCGCCAGCTCCGGGTGAGACCCCACGTCGGCAAGCCTGCCGCACCGCGGGCAGGTCTTCTGGATCGCCAGGTGCCGCGCGGCGCGCGTAAACGCGGAGGCGGTCACGACCCGCTCCCGAAGTACCGTTCGGACACAAAGGGCTGCGCGGCGGGCGGGGGGCCAGCCGTGTCGGTCGCGGCGTCGGACGCGGGTGCCTCCGGGTCCGCCGGCTCTGTGCCGCTCGCCGGCTCGGGCGGGTCCGCGGGCGGGGCGCCCTCCTTTTTCTCGTCGGCCGTCGGATCCTCCGCGCGACGGTTCTCACTACCGCCCATCGGTCGCTCCCGATTGTGAGATCACGGTTGTGGACTCCGCATCACCACGCGCGCCGTTCGGCAGAGTGCTTCCAGCGCGCGGTCGTCCCCCTCGTCCCACCCCGGGGGTATGGGCGCGATGCGGCGCTTCTCGGTCGCGCTCTCGAAGGTAAGCCACCCGGCCTCCAGCCCCGGCGAGAGGAGGGGGGCCGCGGGAACCTTTGCGCGGCGCCGCTCGACGCCGGGACATCCCAACACGGGGTCCGGACTTCGCCGGTCGATCCCCTCCCACGACTCGTGTCCGAGTGAAACACGCGGCACTACCGACCACACCTGCCACTCAACGCCATCGGCATCACAAAACTTTCGGAACGGCATGCCCTGTGGATTCAATTTGAAACGGAACGCGCGCTCAGCCCTGCAACGGAGACGACCAGCAGTTCGGGTACGTCACTGATACAGTAGCAGAGCGGGAAAGGAGAGGGTCGACCATGGCACCCATGCCTGGAGGGGCCCAACCGCGACTGCCGGGTGGGGTGCGGCAATGCCGGTTCTCTGGCGAGGAGCCGGCGCTCCGGCCGAGAGCCATGTCGGTGTTAGTGGTTCGTCTGCGCGATGGGTGCGGGGTCTGATACGGAATGAGCAGGGATCGGTGCTGTCGCGGTATCGCTGGGCGGTCGGACGCCGGGAGGTGGATCGTCGGGAGGTGGATCGTCGGGAGGTGGATCGTCGGGAGGTGGATCCCCGGGATGCATCGCCGGGGGGGTGCATCGCCGGGGGTGCGTCGCCGGGGGACGCATCGTCGGGAGGGTGCATCGCCGGGGGGTGAACGCCGGGCGTTGTATCGCCGGGGGTCGCATCGCCGGGGCGTGAACGCCGGGCGTCGCATCGCCGGGGGGTCGCATCGCCGGGGGGTGAACGCCGGGCGTTGCATCGCCAGGGGTCGGCATCGCCGGGGCATCGCCAGGCGGTGAACGCCGGGTGTTGCATCGCCGGGGGTTGCATCGCCGGGGGACGGCATCGCCGGGGGGCGGCATCGCCGGGGGTTGAAACCCCCGGCTGGAACCACGGGAAGCCTGCTGAAGCAGGCTCGCACGGGTCCGGCTACCGAGCCCGCTTCAGCGGGCTTCCCGTGGTTCCAGCGGGGGGATTTATCCCCTCGCGGCGGGCGCGCACCAGTTCCAGCGGATGAGGTATGACAGTATACTGGCGCATGGGCGCCGTCGGGCGGGGCAAAAAGCCGGAGACCAGAACCGGCACCAGATCGCCGGGAAAGTCGCGGCCCGATCCGCGAAAGCGCGGACCGGGCCGGGGTTTGACAGCGGATTGCCCCCGGAGGATTCGAACCTCCACTAACGGTTCCAAAGACCGCTGTGCTGCCATTACACCAGGGGGCACCTGGCGCCAAAGTTAGGCCGTGTCCGGGGCCGGGTCAACCCGCGGCGCGGGGAGGGCCGCGAGGGTGCGCGCGGCCCAGCAGGCCATCCCCAGCGCCTCCACGTGCTCGCGTGCGGCGTCGCGCGCGGCTTCGGAGGGGAAGACGCCGAAGACGGAGGCGCCGCTCCCGGCCAGCAGCGCGATCTCGGCGCCCGCCGCGCGCATGCGCTCCAAAGCGTCGCCCAGAACGGGAATGCGCTCGGCCACCACCGCGCCGAAGTCGTTGCGGGCCAGGCGCGCCACCGCGGCCCACTCCGCCAGCTCCGCCGCGTCGAGGCTGAAGGCGAGCGGCGCGGGACTGGGGCCCCGGCGCGCGGCGATGGCGGCGAAGGCCTGCGGCGTGGGCATGGCCACGCCGGGGTGAGCCACCAGCACGGCGCGCTCGGGGAGCGGCGGGAGCGCGAGCAGGCGCTCGCCCCTTCCCCACCCCAGCGCCAGCGGCGACCCGCACAGGAAGAACGGCACGTCGCTCCCCAGCTCCACGGCCAGTTGCAGGAGCGCCGCGCGGGTAAAGGGCTCGCCGTGCAGCAGGTTGAGCGCGCGCAGGGTGGCCGCCGCGTCCGAGCTTCCTCCCCCCAGCCCCGCCGCCACGGGGACGCGCTTGGCCAGGTGGATCCCCACCGCCGGCGCCTCGCCGAGCTCCGCGTAGAAGCGCCGGGCCGCGAGCACCGCCAGGTTGCGCTCCGCCGGGCCGGTCTCCGCCGCGCCCTCCACCTCCAGCGCCACACCCGGCCCCGCGCGGCGCACCACGAGCTCGTCGCCCAGCGAGATGGCGCAGAAGAGCGACTCCAGCGAATGGTAGCCGCTCTCCTCGCGCGCCAGGATGGCGAGGCGCAGGTTGACCTTGGCGGGCGCCGCGAGGACGACCACGTCAGGCACGGCGCGCCTCGGGCGGCGTGAGGGCGGGATCGGACTCCACGGCGGCCTCCACCTTTTCCGCGCTGCCGCGCAGCTCGCTCCAGCTCAGGTTGAGCCGCATCACGTAGTACAGCCCCACACCCGTAACGCTGAGCCACCCGCCCATGTGGAAGGCGATGGCGAACGCCACGGCGCGCGACTCATCCACCCCGTACAGCCCCAGCCCCAGCTTGCTGGCGAGCTCGAACGGCCCCCAGAAGCCAGGCGCGGAGGGGAGCGCGACCGCGATGGCCACGAACGACTGCACGAAGAGCGCGCCGGTGAACCCCGGCTCATAGATGCCGAACGCCCAGAAGGCGAGCAGGAACGACGTCCCCAGGAACACCCACTGGAACACGGCCCACGCCACCGACTGCGCCAGCAGGCGCGGGTCGCGCAGCGCGCCCAGCCCGCCCAGGAAGGCGTGGAGCGCGTCGATCACCGGCCCCCGCACGCGTGCCGGGAGGACGCGCGCGGCCCACTCCGCGAAGCGCACGCTGGTGCCGGGCATCGCGGCCAGGAAGATCATCCCCGCACCCAGCACCACCGCCACCAGCGTGACGCCGCGGGCGGCCGTCCGCGCCAGCTCCACGCCCCGCGAGGTGCCGGGAAAGCCCTCGAAGGCGATCACGCCGAAGAGGAGGCCCAGGCAGACGGCGGCGTCCAGCACGCGCTCCACCACCAGCGTCCCCAGCACGCTCCCGATCTTGATCCGCCCGAGGCGGGCGCACACCAGCACGCGCGCGAACTCGCCGGCCCGCGCGGGGAGCAGGTTGTTGATGGCGAACCCCGCCGCCGTCCCCGCGATGCGCGGCTCGAACGGCACGTCGGGGCGAATGGGGGCCAGCAGCGCGCGCCAGCGCATGGCGCGGATGTGGAGCCCCAGCGTGGAGATCACGATGGCGGCCAGCAGGAGCGGCAGGTTGGCCGCGCGGAAGTGCATCCACACCTCGCTCCAGTGGACGTCGTGGAGCGCCAGCCACAGGAAGAAAGCCGTCAGCCCGAGGCTGACGACCGCCCGGATGGAGGACTTCATACCGGCCCCCCGCCCCTGTACGTCGCGAGGGCGGACACGGGCGCGATGAACCGCGCCCCTACACACATGAGGCGGTGGGTCACTTGGCCGGTTCCGGGAGGCTCAGCTCCAGCAGGCCGAACAGCTCGTCCAGCACGTCGCCCAGCGGGGTGCCCGCGGGGCCGGCCAGCGCGGTCGCGCGCCCGCGCAGCTCCAGCGCGGCGCGCAGGGCGTCTTCGGGGGTGTAGAGGAGGGACTCGATCGGCACCACGCCCGGCTCTTCTTCGGGCTCGGCGGGGGTGCCGCCGGGGAGGGCCGCGCGGAGGCTGCGCAGGGCGGTACGGGCCTCCTCCACCGAGGTGGCGGCCCGCAGCGCCGCCGACGCGGCGTGCGCCGCGCCCGCGATGGCGCTCATGGCGTAGGTCCCCGCCAGCTCGGCCACACTGGAGGCGAGCCCGGCGAGCTGCTTCGCCACGCGCCCGAAGCGGCGGCGCGCCTGCGGGGCCCCCGCGATCAGCGCCTCCGCGCGGTCCAGGAAGCCGGTCGCCTCGATGCGCAGGAAGGCCTCCACGTCGTCGCGCCCGCCGTCGGCGCTCCCGGCCGGCGCGGTGGGCGACGAGACGACGTGCGGGCCCGCGTCGTCGAAGAAGAGACGGCTGATGGGGAGCACGCCGGCCTCGTCCTCCTCGCCCGCGTCCGCGTCGGCGCGGTCGCGCAGCTCGCGGAAGCGGTCCAGCTCCAGCAGCGTGTCCAGCGCCGCGCCCGCGCCCAGCAGGTCGGTGGCGGCGCGCAGCACGTCGCGCGCGGCGGTGAGCAGCTCCAGCGACTCGCCGCCCAGCGGCGTGGTGCGCGAGAAGGCATCCGCGGCGGTGTCTTCCAGCGCCTCCAGCACTTCCAGCAGGGGCGCGAGCGCCGTCATCCCGCTCACGCCGCGCACGGGCCGCATCCGGCGCAGCACGGCGCGGAGCGGCTCGCGCGCCTCGGGGGCGGCGGCCAGCTCGCCCAGGGCGCGGTCCAGCTCCGCCGCCACGCCGCCGATCTCGCGCTGCACGAAGGCCAGCATGTCGCCCGCGGGAGGGGAGCCGTCGTCCTGGCGCGTGCGGGTGCCGGCGCCCTCCCAGCGCGCGGCGGCCTCGGCGGCGAGCGCGTCGTCGCCCCCGCCGGCCGCGTACGAGGCCACCAGGCGGCGCAGGTCCACCGAGGTGGCCTGCACCCGCGCGCGCACCGCGTCGTCCCACGGCAGGGTGCCGTCGCGCACGGACCTCACGGCGTCTTCCAGGCGCTCCGCCACGCGCGCCACACCGGCGGCGCCCGCGATCTGCGCGCTCCCGCGGACGCCCCGCGCCAGGCGGAAGAGCTGCGCCGCGGCGGGCGTGGCGTCGGCGGCGAGCAGGGCGTCGAGCTCGTCCAGGAAATCGCCCGCTTCCTGGGCGAAGTACTCGCTCAGCGGCTGGGACATGGGATGCGGCCGGGGTAGGAGAAGACGGTCAAGTGCGCGCGCGGCGGAGGATCTCGGCCATCTCGCGCGTGGCGCGCTCGATCCCCACCAGCACGGCGCGGGACACGATGGAGTGGCCGATGTTCAACTCTTCGATCTCGGCGATGGCGGCCACTGGCGTCACGTTCTCGTAGGTGAGCCCGTGCCCGGCGTGCACCGCCAGCCCGGCCTCGCGGGCGAGCGCGGCGGCGCGGGCCAGGCGGGCGAGCTGCCCCGCCCGCTCGGCGCCGCGGGTGTTGGCGTACTCGCCCGTGTGCAGCTCCACCGCGTCCGCGCCCAGTTCGGCCGTGGCGCGCACGGCGTCCGCGTCGGGGTCGATGAAGAGCGATGTGCGCGAGCCCGCCTTGGCCAGCCGCACGAGCGCCGCGCCCACGTCGCGCCGCGCCTCGTCGCTCCCCAGCGCGATTCCGCCCTCGGTGGTGACTTCCTGGCGCCGCTCAGGGACGAGCGTGACCTGCATGGGCCGCCACTCTTCCGCCAGCGCCAGCACATCCGAGGCCGCGGCCAGCTCCAGGTTCACCCCCGTGCGCGCCGTCTCCAGCAGGAGGCGCACGTCGCGGTCCTGGATGTGGCGGCGGTCCTCGCGCAGGTGCACCGTGATCCCGTCCGCCCCGCCCAGCTCGCAGAGCACGGCCGCGCGCACGGGGTCCGGCTCGTCGGTGCCGCGCGCCTGGCGGACGGTGGCGACGTGGTCGACGTTGACGTACAGCCGCATGGGAAGTGCGTTAGTGCGTGAGGTGCGTTAGTGCGTGAACACCGGAAGAACCGGTCCTCCGTGTCTCCTGTGCCTCCGTGGGAGGCCCTGCTGTTTGCTTCACGCACGTTGTTCCAGCAGCTCCGCGATGCGTTCCGCGGCCTCCGGCGGCAGCCCGGCGTCGCGCGCCAGCGCCAAGGCCTCGCGGGCGAGGAGGGAATATAGCGGCCGGTCCGCGCCGGACAACCGGCCCAGGTGCAGCCGCACCGTCTCCGCGTCGCCGCGCGCCACGGGGCCGGTGAGGGCGGCGGCGGGGCCGCGCGCGGACACGTTCTCCACCGCGCCCGCCGCCAGCCCCGCGAGCGCGGCGCGGGCCTCGCGCGGCGGCACTCCGGCCTCGCCCATCAGCCGCTCGGCCACGCCCAGGAGCGCCACCGCGTAGTTGGCGGCGAACACGGCCGCCGCGTGGTAGAGCGGCTTCCCCGCGGAAGGGACGGCGAGCGCGTGCCCGCCGCATCCCTCCACGATGCGGAGCGCCAGCAATCGCGCCTCGCCCTCACCCTCCACGCCAAAGGTGGCGCCGGCCAGCCGCTCGGCTCCCGCCACGGGGTCCGCGACGGCGGCCAGGGCGTGGACGCCGCCCACGGGGTGTCCGCGCGCGGCCAGCGGCGCCAGCGCATCCACCGACAGCGCGCCGCTGGCGTGCAGCACGGGGATGCCCGGGGCCAGCGGGAGCGCGGCCAGCGCCGCCGCCACGTCCGGAATGGCGCTGTCCGGAACCGCCAGCAGGATCCCCGTGGGATTCTCCGCCGGCGCCTGCAGGGCGTCCGAGTACGAGGCGGGGGGCGGGTCGCCCTGAAAGAGCGGGTGGAGCGGCGCGTCCCGCCGGCGCCCGGTATACGCCAGCGACGCGACGGCGCCGGAGCGGTGAAGGGCCAGCCCGAGAGCGAGCCCCAACCGTCCGGCGCCGACGATCCAGAGGCGGTCTGCGCTCAACCGTCGCCGTACACGCGCACGCCGCGGCTGCGCAGGCGCCCCAGCGTGGCCACGGGAACGCGGGCGCGCAGGCGGACCTCGGTTCCTTCATCCTGCCGCTCCAGCACCTCGCCCTCGCGGTACACCTCGGCCAGCAGCCCGCCCTGCGACGACGGAAGGGTGAGCCACACGTCCGGGCGCAGCTTCTTGACCTCGTCGTTGAGGAGCGTGGAGAGCGGCTCCAGCTTCCCTTCTTCCAGCGTGGAGACGAAGATGGCGCGCGGCGCGTCCGGACCCTGCACGCGCGCCCGCAGCCCTTCCTCCTCGTCGTGCGTCAGCCGGTCCACCTTGTTGAAGACGAGCACCGTGGGGTGGTCCGCCAGGCCCAGGCTGGCGAGCACCTCTTCCACCACCACGCGCTGCTCCTCCCACGCGTGGTGCGACGAGTCGATGACGTGAAGCAGCACGTCGGACTCGCGCGCTTCCTCCAGCGTGGCGCGGAAGGATGCGACCAGGTGGTGGGGAAGCTTGCGGATGAAGCCGACCGTGTCCGTGACGAGCGCGACGGCGCCCTCGCCCGCGTCCACGGTGCGGGTGGTGGGGTCCAGCGTGGCGAAGAGGCGGTCCTCCACGAACACGTCCGTGCCGGACAGCTTGCGCAGGATGGACGACTTGCCGGCGTTGGTGTAGCCCACCAGCGCGGCGCGGAGCTGGCCCGTGCGGCCCTTGCGCTGGGTGGCGCGGGTGCGGGCCACGCGCTCCAGCTCGTCCTTCAGCCGCACGATGCGGTGGTCGATCATCCGGCGGTCCGTCTCGAGCTGCGTTTCGCCGGGCCCGCGCATCCCCACGCCGCCGCGCACGCGCGAAAGGTGGGACCACATCCGCGTGAGGCGGGGGCGCAGGTACTGGAGCTGCGCCAGCTCCACCTGCGCGCGCGCCTCGGAGCTGCGGGCGCGCGTGGCGAAGATGTCCAGGATCAGCTCGGCGCGGTCCATCAGGCGCGTGCCCACCAGCTTCTCCAGGTTGCGCCCCTGCGCCGGCGACAGCTCGTCGTCGAAGATGATGAGCGTGGCTTCCTCGGCCTCCACCATCATCTTCAGCTCTTCGGCCTTCCCCTCGCCGATGTAGAACTTGGGATGCGGCGAGTCCAGCCGCTGCACCATGGAGCCGACCACGTCCACCCCCGCCGTGTCCGCCAGGCGCTCCAGCTCCTCCAGGTGCTCCTCGGTGACCTGCGCCGTCTCCGACTTGGAGGGCGCGCCCACCAGGATCGCCCGCTCCCGCGGGACCGCCAGCTCGATCAGCTTGTTAGAGATGATTCAGTCTCCGTTGAGGTCGTTTCGTTTCCTCCGCAAACTACGGGCTCACACAGAGGCACAGAGACACGGAGGAGAAACTTCATCTCTGTGCCTCTGTGCCTCTGTGTGAGGCCATTCTTTTATACGCCAGCCAGCTCCTCGCCCATGCGCTCCCACGACTCGTAGGCGGCGGCGAGGGAGGCCTGGGCGGAGGTGAGGCCGGCGGTGAGCTTGCGGGCGCGGTCCGGGTCGCTGCCGGGGGCGTAGAGCGCCGGGTCGGCGAGGGCGGCTTCCAGCTCGGCGATGCGGGTCTCCAGGGCGGCGATGTCGCCTTCCAGGCGCTCCATCTCGCGCTCGCGGCGGCGCTGCTCGTTCTTGGAAAGGCCCGTCGAGGCGCGCGCGGGGGGCGCGGAAGCGGCGGACGAGGCGCGGGCGGCGGGCGCGGCGGCCTCCGCGCGGCGCTTGGTGTGCTCCACCCACTCGTCGAAGCCGCCCGCGAAGTCCTCGATGCGGTCGCCGTTGAAGCCCCACACGCGCGTGGCCGTGGCGGACAGGAAGGCGCGGTCGTGGGAGATCAGGACCACGGTGCCGTCGAAGCCTTCCAGCGCCTCCTCCAGCGCCTCGCGGCTCTCCAGGTCCAGGTGGTTGGTGGGCTCGTCCAGGAGGAGGAGGTTGGCCTTCTCCAGCGTGATCTTGGCGAGCGCCACGCGCGCCTGCTCGCCCCCGGAAAGGTCGCCCACGCGCGACTCGGCGTCGTCGCCGCTGAACAGGAAGCGGCCCAGGTGGCTGCGCAGCTCCTGCGTGGTGATGCGCGGCGCCACCAGCGCCACTTCGTCGCGGATGCGGTGGTTGGGGTTGAGGTGGGTGAAGTCCTGCCGGTAGTAGGCGGTCTTCACCCCCGTCCCCAGCACCACCGCGCCGCGCGCCGGCTGCGCCACCCCGGCCATCACGCGCATCAGCGTGGACTTGCCGCACCCGTTGGGGCCCAGGATGGCGATCCGCTCCGTGCGCGACACCTCGCCGGAAAAGGGGGCGAAGAGGACGCGGTCGCCGTACGCGCACTGCACGCCGTCGATCCTCATCACGGTGCCCCCGCTCCGCGCCGTCTCGCCGAAGTTGAGGGCCATGGCGCGATCGTCCCCGGACACGGCGGAGACGCGGTCCATGCGGGAGAGCAGGGTGCGGCGGCTCTTGGCCTGCTTGGTCTTCTGGCCCGCCAGGTTGCGGCGGATGAAGTCCTCGGTGCGGGCGATCTGCGCCTGCTGCCGCTCGAACTGCTTCTGCTGCACCGCGCGGCGCTCCTCGCGCTGCACCAGGAAGGCGTCGAAGTTCCCCGTGTACGGGTACGCCGTCCCCTCTTCCAGGTGGAGGATGTGGTCCGCCAGCCGGTCCAGGAACACGCGGTCGTGGGAGACGACGAGCACGGTGCCGGGGTAGCCGCGCAGGTACTCCTCCAGCCACTCGGTGGAGCGCAGGTCCAGGTGGTTGGTCGGCTCGTCCAGCAGCAGGACGTCCGGCTCGGCGAGCAGCGTCTGCACCAGCCGCAGCCGGCCCAGCTCGCCGCCGCTGAGGGCGCGGATGGGCTTGGCCCAGGTATCCTGCGGAAAGCCGAGCCCTTCCAGCGTGGCGTCCGCGCGGGCGCGCATCTCGTACCCGCCGCGGCGCCTGAACTCGTCCATGTGCCGGTCGTACCCCTGCAGGAGCCGGCCGGCCTCGGCCGACCCGGCGGGGAGGGTGCCGAGGCGCTCCATGTCGTGGTGGAGGCGGCGCTCCATCTCCACCAGCTCCGCGAAGGGCTCCATCGCCGCCTCGTGGATGCTGGCCTCGCTCCGCTCGCCGCGGTTCTGGCGCATCAGGGTGAAGCGCAGCCCCGGGTGCCGCCACACCTCGCCCTCGGTGGTCTCGTCGTCGCCGGTGATCATGCGGAACAGGGTGGTCTTCCCCACCCCGTTGCGCCCCACGATCCCCCAGCGGTCGCCCTGCGCCACCGTGAACGACACGTTGCGCAGGACCCACCGGTCCCCGAACTGCTTCCCCGCGTCCTGCAGCCGCACCAGCGTCATCGAATGCCGCCCGAGAGCGTAAAGGTTCCCGTCTTCCGGAAGGGCACCTGCCGCCCGCCGAAGGAGGTGCGCACGTTCACGTTGCCCTCGGCGCGGTACTGGAAGCTCCCCTGCCGGAGGAGCTGCTGCCCCGCCGAGCCGAGCTGCGCGAATGTGAACGAGACGGGGATCTGCACCGTCTCCGTGTCGCCCGCGCCGATCTCGAAGCGCTCCGTGTGCACTCCGTCCGCGAAGCGCGTCCACGCGCTGTCGCCCGTCGCCGCCGGGTTGCGCAGGAAGAGCCGGTACTGGAGGCTGTCCGCGCGGAAGCCGATGGGGTTGGGATTCTCGATGCGGACGTTCACCAGCACCGTGCCGCCGCCCAGCCCCAGGCCGGCCACCTGCAGCCCTTCCAGCTCCACGCGCGGCTGGCGGAAGCCCGCGGTGCAGGCGGAAAGGAGGAGCATCGCCGCGAGCGCGGTCCAGAGGTTCCGAAGCTTCATCACCATCTCCCTATGATTGAGGTCCGCGGCGCGTGCCGCGTGCGTTATACCAGATCCGCGCAGATCGGTGATCGTTCGCTACCTATCCAGGAGAGCGAATGAATTCGCCGCTGGACCTGCGCGAAGACCGCCTTCGCGGTCTGTGCCTTCAGCCAATCCCGGACCGTACAGTCCCCGCAGGGGACTTCGCGTGGTTCCAGCGGCGAATTCATTCGCTCCTGGTGCGCCGCGCCGGGCACCGCCGAATCCTGGGATACCGTATTACTCTCCCTGATGCAGCGACGGTGCCCGCCGCCACGCCACCCACGCGTCCCCTTCCAGCGGTGTGACCGGGCTTCCGCGCTGGAGCAGGATGCCGCGCCCGCACCACGCGGCCACGAACTCCAGGTCGTGGCTGGACACGAGCACCGCCGCGCCCGCCCGCCGCCGCTCGTCCAGCTCGGCCACCAGCCGCTCCGCCGAGGTGCGGTCGAGCCCGTTGAGCGCCTCGTCCAGCAGCAGCACGCGCGGGCCGTGCAGCAGCGCGGCGATGATGGCCGTCTTGCGCCCCATCCCCTGCGAAAGCTCGCGGCAGAGCGTGGCCTCGGCGCCCACCAGGCCGAGAAGCTCCAGCAGCCGTGCCGTCTCGCGCTCCGCGCCCGCCAGCCCGCGGGCGGCGGCCACGAAGCGGAGCATCTCCGCCACGGTCAGCTCCCCGTACAGGAACGGGTGCTCGGGGACCACGCCCATACACCCGGCCGCGCGCACGGGGTCCGAGAACGGGTCGGCCCCGCACAGGCGCACGCTGCCGCCATCGGGCAGGCGGTCGCCCGTGAGGCACCCCAGGAGCGTGCTCTTCCCCGCCCCGTTGGAGCCCAGGAGCGCCACCGCCTCCCCCGGCTGGAGCGCGAACGAGACGCCGTCCAGCACGGGGCGCCCGCGGTACGCCTTGCGCAGCCCTTCTACGACGAGCGGGAGGTCATTCATACGGGATGGGGCTCACACAGAGACACGGAGAGTCATCGGCCGGCGGCGGCGAGGGATGCGCCCGCGGCGGCGAGTGCGCCGAGCGCGGCGCCGGCGGGCCAGAACCAGGCGGGCGAGGTGGTGACGGTGAAGCTCCATACGAACGCGACCGGGAGCACCACGCCCATCGCAAGGCCGAAGCCCACGGCCCAGCGCCCGAGCAGCCGGTCGAGCGTGCGCAGGCCCAGGGCGCGGTCGATCCAGCGCAGCCCCGAGCGCTCGCCCCGGCCGAGCGCGACCACGGCGGCGCCCTGCATCACCAGCAGGCCGATGCACGCCGCGGCCACCCAGCGCCGCACGTCGGCGTCCGCGCCCGCGCGGAGGAGGACGAGCGCGGCGAGGATCCCCACCGGCGCGGACAGCCGGCCCGCCCAGCGGAAGCGGCGGTCCACCACCACGGCGTCGCGCGCCCGCACGGCTCCCGCGCCACGCGGCAGGAGCGCCGGCAGCCCGCGCCCGATCACAAGCTCGGACGCATCCGCGGTGGGCGGCGGCGCGTACGCGAGCTCGCCCGAGAGCGGGGCGAAGCGGGGCAGCGCCTTCGCAAAGCGCCGCCCCGCCAGCGTTACCCATAACGCGCAGAGCAGCGCGATGGCCGCCACGCGCACCGGCATCCCCGGCCCCAGCACCACGCGTCCCGCGAGCGCGCCGCCGATCAGCGGCAGCAGCGGCGCGTAGACAAGTGACGCCGCCGCCGCGAGCCCGGCATCCGGCCCCAGCAGCCCGCGCAGGGCACTTTTCCGCCCGCTACCCATCGCCAGCGCCGCCCCGGAGGTCGTCACAAGTGACGCAGACCACGTTACAAGCGACGATGCAAGGAGGATCGCCAGCGGAGTCGAGAGCGATTCCCCGGTGCGCGCGAAGGGGAGCAGGAACAGCCCCGCGACCGCCAGCGCCAGGAGGAGCAGCCGCAATGCCCGCTGCGCAAAGAGCGCCGCCGGCGGGATGCCGAGGCGGCGCAGCAGCGAGTCGTCCGCGGGGCGAAAGAGCACCGGGTACGCCTGGAACGCGATCGGCGCGGCGGCCAGGAGGCCCAGCAGGATGCGCCCGTCGCCCGTCGCCACGTCCGGCCGCAGCGCGGCGCCCGCCAGCCACACGCCGCCCACCACCAGCACCGCCGGGAGCGCGAACCCCACCCACACGCCGACGCGCGGCCGCCGGACGGAATCCGCCAAGCGCCGCGCGTCCAGACGCAGGAGAAGCGCGAGCCTCTCCGTGCCTCCGTGCCTCTGTGTGAGATCGCCGTTCATCAGCCCGCGTCGCCGCGCTCCCGCATGCGCGCGGCGATCTTGGCCTCGTAGCCGCGGTCCGACGGCTCGTAGAAGCGCGCGTCGCTGATCTCGTCGGGGAGGCACTGCTGCGGGGTGAAGCCGCCCTCGAAGTTGTGCGCGTACTTGTAGCCCTCGGCGTAGCCCCACTCGCGCATCAGCTTGGTGGTCGCGTTGCGCAGGTGCAGGGGGACAGGAGCGTCGGGGTGCTCCTTGGCGGCGTCGGTGGCGGCGTGGAGGGCCATGTACGCCCGGTTGGACTTGGGCGCGTTCGCCACGTACAGGATGGCATTGGAGAGAGGGAGGAGCCCCTCGGGGAGCCCCAGCCGGTCGAACGCGAGCATGGCCTGCGTGACCACGATCCCCGCCTGCGGGTCCGCCAGGCCCACGTCCTCGTACGCGGCGGCCACCAGGCGGCGGAAGAGGGTGCGCGGGTCCTCGCCGCCGTTGATCATCCGCATCGCCCAGTACATCGCGCCGGAGCCGGACGACGAGCGCAGCGACTTGTGGAAGGCGGAGAGCATCTCGTACGCCAGCGTGGCGTCGTAGCGCGCCGTGCGCTGCTGAAGCGCCTCACGGGCGTCCTCGGGGGTGATGGTGGCGCCGCGCACCAGCCGCGCCGCCGTCTCCAGCCCGTTGAGCGCCTGCCGCGCGTCGCCGCCCGAGGTGTGGACGATGAGCTCCTCCGCCTCCGCGTCCAGCTCCAGCCGCCCGCCGAGGCCGCGCTCCGGGTCCGCGAGGGCGCGGTGGAGGACGTCGCGCACGTCTTCGTCGCTCAGCGGGCGCAGCACGAGCACCTGGGAGCGCGAGAGGAGCGCCGGGTTGATCTCGAACGCGGGGTGCTCGGTGGTCGCGCCCACCAGCGTCACCAGCCCGCTCTCCATGGAGGGGAGGAGGAAGTCCTGCTGCCCCTTGTTGAGCCGGTGGATCTCGTCCACGAAGAGGAGCGTGCCGTCCCCCGCCCTGCGCCGCGCCTCCGCCTCCTTCACCACCTCGCGCAGCCGCGGCACGCCCTCGCTCACGGCGTTGAACGGCACGAAGACGGCGTCCGCGTCGCCCGCGATCACGCGCGCCAGCGTCGTCTTGCCGCTCCCCGGCGGGCCGTGGAGGATCAGGTTGGGGAGGTGCCCGGCCGCCAGCAGCTTGCGCAGCGTGCCGTCCGCGCCGGCCAGGTGCGGCTGGCCCACGATCTCGTCCAGCGTGCGCGGCCTCATGAGCTCCGCGAGCGGTGCGTCGGGCGCGGGCGCGGCGGGGCGGTTGCGGGGCTTCGGCGGGTCGTCGCCGAACATGTCGAACGAGTCGCTCATCAGTGCATCATCCCGTGCACCAGGTGGGACGCCAGGAGGTAGAGCCCCGCCCCGCCGAAGACGGAGAGCGCCAGCCGCCAGCTTCGCCCGCCCTGCACCTCGGGGATCAGGTTGGAGGCGGCCACGTACAGCGTGACGCCCGCGCTCAGCGCCAGCCCGTAGTCCGCCAGCACGGCGATATACGAGGTGAGCAGCACCCCCAGCACGGTGGACACGCCCAGCAGCGCCACGCCCCCGATGGCCCGGCGGCGCGAGTTGCCGCTGGCGAGCATGATGGAGGCTACGGTGATCCCTTCCGGGATCTTGTGGAGGAGGATGGCGAAGAAGACGAGCATCCCCAGCCACGCGCCCACCCCGAAGGCGCTGGCGATGGCCACCCCGTCGAAAAAGGTGTGGAGGAGGAGCCCCACGAGCGCCGTGATCCCCACCCAGCGCCCCACCATCTCGTGGTGGTGGGTCTCCTCGCCGAAGTGGAAGTGGGGCGTGACCACGTGCTGCGTGAGGTGCACCAGCAGGTAGCCGATGAGCACCGCGAACGCGCCGCCCCTCCCCTCCAGCGCCTCGGGGAGCATCCCCACGAAAGCGGTGGCCAGCATGAAGCCGGCCCCGAAGGCGATCAGCATCCGCTGCGCCGCGGCGCTGCGCGGGCGGGCGGCGGTGATCAGGAGCCCGCCGGCGAGGTTCGCCCCCGCCGCGGCGAGTGCGTACAGCAGTGCAGCGTTCAACGGCCTGGTTTCCGATGGAGAAGAGCAGTCTGGCGGCCCCGAATTGACCACGCGGTGCGTCCGGTGTCAAACGGCGGGCTCACACAGAGGCACAGAGACACGGAGAAGAGCATCAGGCTTCCAGGATCACGACGGCGCCGGCCGTCTCGTCCGAGTGCGTCATGGTGAGGTGGATGCGGACGGTTCCGCGCGCCGCGGCGGCCTCGGCGGCGCGGCCGGAGAGGCGCAGCGTCGGGGCGCCGCCGGCGAGGGAGGCGACTTCCACGTCCGTCCACTCGCCGCCGCGGCCCACGCCGGTGCCCAGCGCCTTGAAGAACGCCTCCTTGGCCGCGAAGCGCGCGGCGTACGACTCCGCCGGGTGGCGGCTGCCTGCGCAGCGGCGCGCCTCCGCCTCGGTGAAGAGGCGGCGCAGCGCGCGCTCCGGCCGTCGCTGGATCAGCGCCCACACGCGGTCGATCCGCACCAGGTCCATCCCGAGGCCGACGATCATCGATCGTAAGGAGAAGAGGAAAAGTCCTAAGTCCTGAGTGCCAAGTCCTAACGCGCACTCACGCACCAACGCACTCACGCACTCACGCACTCACGCACTCCTGTTCAGCACCTAGCACTCAGGACCCAGGACTTCTTTTCACCGTCCGTGGTACAATGGGTGCAACGTCCCCGCCGAAGATAGGCTGCGCGGGACCCTGGCTCAACGCCCGGCACGCCATTCGCACTGCGGCGGCCGGCCGGGCAGGGTTCGGCGTGCGATCCATTCCGAGCAACGAGGCAGACGCGGCGTGGCGAGAAATCCGTGGAAGGCCCGGGCCCGCCTGCTGGGCACGGTGGCGGCGGCGGTGGCACTGGGCGTCGTTGTGGGGTACCTGCTGCTGCAGGTAACCATCATGCGCTGGTCCAATACCTGAACCCCGCGCGCCCCGACGCTGTACCTGGTGTGTGTTCGATGAAGCGACTCCTGTCCGTACCGATTCTCGCCGCGGCGCTCGCCTGCGGCGCTCCCTCGCACGCGCAGCCGTTCGCGCCCCCAGCACGCGGCGAAGCTTCCCCCGCCGTCGCCGAGCTGGGGAGCGACCTGCGCGCCATCCTGCGCGGCCCGGGGATGGGCGGCGCGCGCCACGGCGTGCTGGTGGTGTCGCTGGACCGCGGCGACACGCTGTTCTCGTGGAACGCGGACGCCAGCCTCACACCCGCCTCCAACCTCAAGCTCTTCAGCACGGCCGCGGCGCTCCACTACCTGGGCTCCGGCTTCCGCTGGTCCACCTACCTGGTGGCGGACGGCGAGGTGAGCGGCGGCGTGCTCCAGGGCGACCTCGTCCTCTTCGGCACCGGCGACCCCACGCTGGGGAGCGGCCGCTTCCCCGGCACTACTCGCGCGCTGGACGCCCTGGCGGACTCGCTGCGCGCCCGCGGCGTGCGGCGGGTGGAGGGGAGTCTCGTGGCGGACGGCTCCTTCTTCGACCCGCGCCTGCGCGCCGAGGGATGGACCGCGGACGACCTGCGCCAGTGGTACGGCGCCCCGGTCTCCGCCCTGGTAACCGCCGAGAACCTGGCCGCCGGCCGCCCCGTGGACGAGCCCGTGCGCGTGGCCGGGGAGCGCTTCCGCGCCGCTCTCTCCCGCGCGGGGATCACCGTGCGCGGCGGCCTGCGCACGGTACGCGAGCCCGCGGCGTCGCGCGCCGGCTTCCACGGGCTGGGCCCGGTGGGCCGCGTTCTGGCCGTCCACCGCTCCCCCACGCTGGCCGAGGTGGTGCGTGTCACCAACCACGTGAGCCACAACCTGTTCGCGGACGAGGCGCTGCGAACCGTGGGGCGCGTGGCGGGCGGCCAGGGCTCCTTCGCGGCCGGCGAGCGCGCGGTGGCGCAGATGCTGGGCGGGAGCGCCGCCCCGCGCATGCTGGACGGCTCCGGCCTCTCGCGCCTGGACCGCGTGAGCGCCCGCACCGTGATCGACCTCCTCGCCCGCATGTCGCGCTCCCCTGAAGCCGCCGCCTTCCGCGCCTCTCTCCCCGTGGCGGGGACCCAGGCCGGGCTGCGCCGCATGTACGACACGGGCGCCGCCGGCAACCTGCGCGCGAAGACGGGCACCCTCGCCACCGTCTCGGCCCTCTCCGGCTACGTCACCGCCGCCAACGGCGAGCGCCTGGCCTTCAGCATCATCACCAACGGCGTCGCCCAGACCTCCGCCGCCAAGGAAGCCGAAAACCGCGTCGGCGCCCGCCTCGCCCGCTTCCGGCGGTAAGCTCACACAGAGACACAGAGGCACAGAGAAGAACCAATCTCTGTGCCTCTGTGTCTCTGTGTGAGCCCCGTCTTTTCAGATCATCCGCCGCGCGCCCACGAAGATGCGGCGCAGCTCGCGCTCGTAGTTGCGGCGGCCCATCATGTCGTTGCGGGCCACGCCGCCGTTGCCCAGCGACGAGTGGATGATCCCCGAGCCGCCGGTGGACATGGTGACGTGCGTCACGCGGCCGCCGGCGTCTTCGGCGAAGAAGAGGAGGTCGCCGGGGCGGAGGTTGGAGAAGTCCTCGCCCGGGTCCACGCGCAGGCCCGTCTTGGACTGCTGGTCCGAGTCGCGGGGGATCACGACGCCGTGGAGGCGGTGGATGGCCTGCACGAAGCCCGAGCAGTCGATGCCGCCCAGCGTGACGCCGCCCCAAAGGTAGGGAGCGCCCAGCCAGCGCGCCGCCGTCTCGCACATCGCCTCCCCCGTCGCGGGAAAGGAGATGGGGCGCAGCGCGGCGGGCACCAGGTCGCCGTGGGGGATGCCCATGCGGCCGTCGGGAAGGCGCACCAGACCGTCGCTCTCGCGGACGACGCGCGCGCCCCAGGGGAGGAAGATGATGCGCTCCCCGTCGTGCGCGATGACCTCGGAGCCCAGCGAGATCCACACCTCGCCGTCGCCGCCGAGCTCCCAGGCGCGCGCCTCCTGCTCGCCCTGCAGCGCCAGGTAGCCCGCGTGCACCCACCCGATGTAGCCGTCGTACGAGCGGCACTGCAGCCACCGGCCGCCGTGCCGCAGCACCACCAGACGGTTGCCGAGCACCGTCTGCGAGATCTGCGTCTCGCGCACGGCCGGGCCGGAGAGCATGGGCGCCACCGCCGACGTCACCAGCGCGTGCACCATCTCGTCGTGCGCCGTCTCCGGGAGGCGCTGCACCTGGTCGCGCACCTCGCGCCACCCGGTGAGCCCGGCGATGCGCAGCCTGAGCTCGTCGGCGGCGGCGGCCTCGGAGGTGACGCCCACCAGCGCCACCGCGTCTCCGTCCACCTCCACGGAAACGTCGAAGACGGCGGTGCGCGGGTCGGGCGCGAACTCCTCGCGCACCCGCTCCACCAGCGCGGTGGTCTCGTCCACCGCGCTCCTCACCCGCCCTCCGGGCGCGAAATCACATCCATGACCACGGCGATGTCGTCCTCGGTGTTGTAGAGGTGCGGCGACAGGCGGATGGCGCCCTCGCGCAGCACGCAGGCCACGCCGGCGCGCGCCAGCGCCTTGAACGCGCGCTCCGCGTGCGGGGGCCGGAAGCAGAAGATCCCGCTGCGGTGCTCGGGGCGCAGATCGCTCACGATCTCCGCCGCGCCCGTCTCCCGCAGCCACTCCACGAGCGGGTCCAGCAGCCCCAGCACGTGCTCGCGGATGCGCGCGGGCCCCACTTCGCCCAGCAGGCTCATCGACTCGGCGAACGCCGCGACGTCCTGGAAGGGGTGGGTCGCCACCTCGAAGCGGCGCGCCGTCTCCACGAGCTCGTACCGGTAGTCCACCAGGCGGCTGAAGTCACGCGTCCCGTCCATCGCCGTCCACCCCACCACGCGCGGCTCCAGCGCGGCCACGAGGTCCCGCCGCACGTAGGCGAAGCCGGTGCCAAAGGGCCCGCACAGCCACTTGTGCCCGCCGCATGCCAGGATGTCCACCCCCGCGGCGCGCACGTCCACCGGCACCTGCCCCACCGCCTGGATCGCGTCCACCACGAAGTAGGTGCCCTGCTGCCGGCAGGCGCTCCCGAAGCGCTCCAGCACGGCGTTGTAGCCGGAGGCGAACTGCACGGCCGAGAGGGCAAAGATCCCCACGTCGCCGCGCGCGATCTCCTCCAGGAGGCGCGCCTCGTCCGGCCGGCCGTGCTCGTCGGCGGGCACCAGGTCCAGCCGGACGCCCGCGTTGCGCGCGAGCTGCATCCAGGGATACACGTTCGCCGGGAACTCGCGGTCGCTCACCACCACGCGCTGCCCCGGCTTCAGCGGCAGGACGTGCGCCGCCAGGTTGATGCCGAAGCTGGTGTTGGGGAGCAGCGCGATCTCGTCCCCGGTGGCGCCCACCAGGCGCGCGGCGGCCTCGCGGGCGCGGGTGAGGCTCGGCTCGAAGTCGTCGCCGGTGAGGCCGTGCGCGGAGGCGCGGCGGCGGTTGAAGTCATCCACCGCGCGTACGGCGCGCTCCGGGAGAGGCCCCATCGATGCGGCGTTGAGGTACGGCGCGCGCGCGAGGGTGGGAAACTCCCGCTGGCGGAGGGCGTGCACGTCGAACGGCGCCGGGGCGGTCTGCGCGGAAGGGGACAACGGCTCGGATCTCCTGGGGGTGTAGGCGCAACGATATACACTGGCGCCCGCCGCGACAAGGCTGCGCGCGGGCACCGCCCCGCCACGCCGGTGTACCAGGAGTGTGCCGGTCACGCAGCTTTCCGGCCATCCCGGCCAGACCGATGAGCCACGCTCACCCGCCCGCGACCCGTGAAGATCACCGCCATCCAGCCGCAAAAGAACCACGCGGAGCGCCTGAACGTGCACGTGGACGGCGCCTTCCGCTTCGCCCTCGCCGCCGAGATCGTGCTCGCCGAGCACCTGCGCGTGGGCGACGAGATCTCGGAGGCGCGCGTCGCGGAGCTGGAAGGGAGCGACGCGGCGTGGAAGGCGCGCGAGGCGGCCCTGGTGCTCCTCGCCTTCCGCCCGCGCACCGCGGCCGAGCTGCGCCGGCGCCTGCGCGAAAAGGGGTACGCGCCCGAGGTGGCGGACCCCTGCGTGGAGCGCCTGGAGGAGCTGGGGCTGGTGGACGATTCGTCGTTCGCCGAGATGTTCGTGCGCGACCGCGTGCGCCTGAAGCCCAAGGGGAAGCGCCTCCTCGCACAGGAGCTGCGCACCCGCGGGGTGGAGGGAGAGACGGCGCAGGCCGCCATCGACGAGGTGATGGAGCGCGAGAACTCCACCGAGACGGACCTCGCCCGCCAGGCCGCCGCCCGCTGGCGTCCCCGTGCGGGCGAGGACCCGCAGGCATCCCGCCGCCGCCTCTTCGCCTACCTCGCGCGCCGCGGCTTCGGCGCCGATGCCATCATGCCCGTGCTGAACGAGGCCCTGGCGCCGCCAGCCGAAGAGTTTTAAAAGCAGTATCACACAGAGGCACGGAGACACAGAGAAGAGGCGGCCATGAAGAAGCTCGGGTACGCGCTGCTGGGGCTCGTCGCGCTGGTGGTGCTCGCGGCGGCGGGCGCGCGGTGGTACATCGGCCGCGCGGAGCCGGACCCGGAGCGCGGGGCGGCGCTGGACGGCCTCGGCGCGCCGGTGGAGGTGTGGCGCGACTCGCTGGCCGTGCCGCACGTGTGGGCGCGCAGCGAGGCGGACCTGTTCCGCGCGATGGGCTACGTGCACGCGCAGGACCGGCTCTGGCAGATGGAGCTCTTCCGCCGCGTGGCCGACGGGCGCATGGCCGAGATCCTGGGGCCGGACCTGGTGGACACCGACCGCTTCCTGCGCACCGTGGGGATGGGGCGCGCGGCGGCGGCGAACGAGCGCCTCCTCGACGCCCCCACACGCGCCCTCCTCCAGGCGTACGCGGACGGCGTCAACGCCTGGCTGCGCGAGAATCCCGGGCCGCTCCCGCCCGAGTTCATGGTGCTCCGCTTCAAGCCGGAGCCGTGGACGATCCGCAACACCCTTTCCATCGCCAAGATCATGGCGTGGGACCTGGCCGACTGGAACCTGGGGCTGGACCTGCAGCGCGCCGTGGACGCGGTGGGTCCCGAGCTGGGCCGCGACCTCTTCCCCGCGTACCCGGACACCGGCGTCACCATCATGGAAGACGCCGCGGCGCCCCGCCCCGCGGTGCCCGCGCCGCGCGTGTCGGGCGTTCCCCTCCCCACCATCCCCCCGCTCGCCGCCGCGCTGCTGGACGGCGTCTCGGCCGCGCGGGCGTCGAACGCGTGGGTGATCGGCGGCTCGCGCACGCGCTCGGGGAAGCCGATCCTCGCCAACGACATGCACCTGGCGCTGCGGGCGCCGTCGCTCTGGTACCTGGCGGCGATGCACGGCGGCGGGTTCAGCGTGGCGGGGGTGACCCTCCCCGGCGTCCCCATGGTGGTCGCCGGGCACAGCGAGCGCGTGGCGTGGGGCTTCACCAACGCCGTGGTGGACGACGTGGACTTCTTCATCGAACAGGTGAACCCGGCGGACAGCACGCGCTACCGCACGCCCGCCGGGTGGGAGCCGTTCACGGTGCGCCACGACACCATCCGCGTAAAGGGCGCAGCGCCGGTCGTCCACCGCGTCCGCGCCAGCCGCCACGGCCCCATCCTCACCGACGCGGAGCGGCGGTCCGGCGGGCGGGTGATGGCGATGCGCTGGACGGCGCTGGACCCGTCGCGCGAGGTGTCCGCGTTCTTTGGGATGAACCGCGCTCGCAGCGCCGCCGAGTTCGTGGCGGCCATGGCCGACTTCCGCTCGCCCCACCAGAACGTCGTGTTCGCGGACGTGGACGGCGCCTTCGGCTACTGGATGGGCGGGCGCGTGCCCGTGCGGCGCGGCGGCGACGGCATCCTCCCCGTGCGCGGCTGGACGGGCGAGGGCGAGTGGACGCGCTACCTGGAGATGGCCGAGCACCCGCACCTCCTCGACCCGCCGCGCGGCTACGTCGTGACCGCCAACAACCTCCAGGCGCACGGCCTCCCCGCCAGGATCGGCAGCGACTACGCCGACCCGGCCCGCGCCGCCCGCATCCGCGAGATGGTGCTCGCCGGCGGCCGCCTGACCGCCGACGACGTGGCGCGCCAGCAGATGGACGTGCGCGACCTCTTCGCGCTGCGGCACCTCCCGCGCGCCGTCCACGCCGCCCGCCTCGCCGGCGACACGGCCGCGCTGCGTGCCCTCCAGGGCTGGGACGGCTCCGCCACGGTGGACTCGCGCGCGGCGCCGCTCTTCTACGCCTGGTTCGACGCCCTCCGCAAGCGCGTGGGCGACGACGAGTTCCGCGGGCGCCCCGTGTACTTCACCCGCGCCACGCTCGGCCGCCTGCTGGAGCGCGGCGGCGGCGCCTGGGTGGACGACGTGACGACCCCGCGCCGCGAGACGCTGGACGAGCTTTCCGCCGCCGCCCTGCGCGAGGCAGTGCGCACGGTCGCGGGCCGTACGTGGGGCGAGCTACACGTCACGCGCATGGACCACCCGCTGGGTGTGGTGGGCGCTCTCGACCGCGCCCTGGGCCTCAACATCGGCCCCTTCCCCTCCCCGGGCGCGGGCAACACGGTCAACGCGCTGGGCCAGGGGCGCGGCCAGCCCCCCTACACCAACGCCTACGGCCCCAGCCAGCGCCACGTCGTGGACCTCGCCCGCATGGACGACGAAGGCGGCTTCATCCTCCCCACCGGCCAGTCCGGCATCCCCACCTCGCGCCACTACCGCGACCAGACGCCCCTGTGGCGCGAGGGCCGCCTCTGGCGCATCCCCCTCGACCGCCGCAAGGCCGAAGCGCGCGCAGTGGCGAGGCTCACGCTGAGGCCGCGCTAGGCTCACACAGAGACACAGAGGCACAGAGACGACTTCATCTCTGTGCCTCTGTGCCTCTGTGTGAGCCCAGGTGGTTCAGTGGATCAGCGGACGCCCCGATACGCCGAAGAGGGCGGCCTGCAGGACGACGGCGGCGGTATTGATGTTCTCGCTGCCCGTGGGCACGCGCGTCGCTTCGTAGACGCCCGAGCTCCAGCCGCGGGTGGCGCTGCGGGCGGGGGCCACCGCGTCCGCGCCGAGGCGGGTGTAGGAGCTGGGGAGGAGGGCGTGCCAGGCGAAGGCGGCCTTTGCGCTGATCCAGCGCGGCTCGTCGAGGATGACGTTGGTGCCCTGTACGCCCACGACGAACGGCTGTCCCCGGTAGCTGACCGCGTAGTAGTAGAAGTAGTACGGCGCGCGCGGGATGGCGTCCTCGCTCACGAAGGTGGGCTGCCCCGTGCGACGGTGCCGCTCCTCCTGCGCCGCGAGCACGCCCGTCGCGAGGTCCTTCATCTCCGGGTTCCAACCCAGCTCCAGGCCGGCGAGGATGAACGGCTCGCTGGTCAGGAAGTCGTCTCCGCGGCGGTCGGCGAGTAGGGGGATGCCGAGCGCCTGCACGGGGATCGCGTTCTCCCGCAGCCGCAGCGCCGCCTCCGCGCGGTGGCCCCAGAGCGCGAAGCCGTACGCGGCGTACTGCTCGTACCCCAGGCGACCCTCCTGGTAGCGGAGCAGCTCGCCCGCGGGGCTGATCTCCGTGCCCTGCAGGTATCCGCCGCTCACGATGCGCGACAGCTCCATGCGCGCCACGATGCGCCCCGCGGCCGCCGCGTGCCCGGGGCGCTGCACGGCGATGATCTTGAGCCACACCAGGAGCCGCCCGACGTCCGTGGACGACCACCCGTACCCGCGCGCCGTGGCCGTCTCGCGGTCGTCGCGCCCCGCGATGGCGCCGGTGGCCGTCGAATAGTTCTTGTTCGGGGCGATCCCGTCGAAGAGCTTCATCGCCTCCAGCGTGGCGAGCGCCCGGCCGATCCGCGCATCCGCGTCGGCGGCGGGGATGATGCCCAGCTCGCCGGCGCAGTGGATCGCCGCCAGCCCGCTGGCGATGTCCCACACGGTCGCGAACGGGTAGTCCACCACGGAGTTGATCAGCCCCGTCTGCGGCTGGTACTCGGCTGCGGCGTACGTCCACGCCCCGCGCGCCGCCTCCAGCAGGAACGCGCGGTCCGGGTGCGGGGCCGGCCGCGTGGGCGCGGGCAGCTCGGGGAGGAGCGGGCCGGGCGCGTCGTCGTCCGAGCACGCGGCCGCGGAGAGCGAGATGAGAATGGCGGCGGCGAGGCGGCGCGCGTGGACCGGGATCATGACGGCTCCTCTGTATCTCTGCTTCTATGTGGGCGCCGCCGCGATGAACACCGCGAGCTCTGGCCTGGAGCCGAAGCGAACCGGGAGCACCGAGGTGCCAAGCCCGCGCGAGACGTACAGGGGCGGCGCGCCGTCGCCGCGGAACCAGCCGCGCACGTACCGGCCGCTCCCCGGCGGAAGGAGCGGAGCCCAGCCGCCGAGCGTCACCTGGCCCCCGTGCGTGTGCCCGGAGAGGATCAGCGTGGTATCTCGCACCTCGAGCGGCGTGTCCAGCGGAGTGCCGGTGGGCCGTGCGTGCGCGGCGACCGTGTCGCGGAAGGCGGGCGAGTGGGCCAGGATCAGCCGGACGGGCGTCGCCTCGGCGCCGCGGAGGGCGGCGCGCAGATCGGGGGCGCCGGCCAGGTCGTCCACACCGGTCACGGTGACCGCGCCGCCAGGGTGCGCGTGAGCCACCGACTCGTTCACCAGCAGCCGACCGTTGTGGCGGCGGTACACGGCGGCGAGCGCGGCCAGGCTCACGCCGCTCCAGTGCTCCCAGTTGCCAAGCACCGCGTACTTGGCGACGCGCGGGTCGAGCAGCCCCAGGAACGCGTCGAGCGCGGGAAGCGCGTCCGCGCGGTCCACCGAGTCTCCGGTGAGGAGCACGAAGTCGGGGCGAGCCCGCGCCGTCTCCGCCGCCACGCGGCGGTGGAGCGAACCGATGTCCCGAAGGTGAAGGTCCGTGATCTGGACGAAGCGCAGGGGCGCGTGGCCGGGCGGGAGCGGGAGCGCGTGGCGCGTCACCTCCAGGGAGCGGGGCTCCCACCACGCGGCGTCCGCGCCCAGCGCGCCGGCGCCGAGCGCGGCGGACGCCGCCAGGAAGCGGCGCCGGTTCAACGCGTCACGCGGCGGCGGTCCGCCCCGAGAGGGCAGGGCGCGGGGCGCGCTTCGCCAGGTACGCCGCGCCCGCCACGCCGAACGCCACCAGCAGCACGCTGATCAGTTGCGCCACGGTGAAGTAGCCCAGGAAGCGGTCGTCTTTGGCGCGGAAGATCTCCACGATGAAGCGCTCCACCCCCGCCAGCGCCACCCAGGCGCAGAAGAGCATCCCCGGCGTGGCGAAGCGCGGCTGCAGCCGCTTGAGGATCACGAAGATGATCAGCGACATCCCCACCTCGTAGAGCTGCGTGGGGTGCACGGCGAGCACCGTGTCGCCCGGCACGCCGGCGGGGATGTTGGCGCCGAACTCGCGCAGGTTGTCCGCCGTGGAGGGAGGCGCGCCCTGCGGAAAGGCGACCGCCCACGGGAGGTCGGTGGGGCGGCCGTAGTCGTCGCCCACCAGGAAGCACCCCATCCGCCCGATCGCGTACCCCACCGCCAGCGCCAGCGCGGACGCGTCCGCCATCAGGCCCAGCGGGAGCTTCTGCCTCACCACGCGCCACGCGATCACCGCCGCCGCCAGGATCAGCCCGCCGTACCACACCAGGCCGGAGCGCGACAGGAGGGCGGCCATGGGGTCCGCCATCGTGTCCTCCCAGCGCAGGATCATGTAGTAGAGCTTGGACCCCAGGATGCCGAAGACGGCCGCGTACCCCACCATGTCCCACGCCTGCTCGGGGTCCTGCCCCACGCGCGCGAGCTCCCGCGCGGCCACCCACCCGGCGGCGAGGAAGGCCAGCGCCATCATCACGCCGAAGGTGGTGACGGTGAATCCGCCGATCTGGAACAGAACCGGGTACATGGAAGCTCAGCTTGGGCGTGGGATGGGATCTCCGTGAGAGGTCGTAAGTTAACCGCTCCGCGCGGCGCGGGTAAAGTGCCGCGTCCGCCGCAGGGTTGTCCCGCGCGGCGCAGACTGGTTATCTTAAGTTGTGGCCGGAACAGTTACTAACCCCAGCGGGAGATCGCCATGTACACCACCAAGTGGATCGGTGAAGAAGAGCCGCCCATGACCACCCACGCCGAAGGCGAAGAAGATCCGTGGGGCGGGTACGACACCGTCGAGGCGACGGCGTTCGGCGAGTTCTGACGACAGCCGGGCTCACACGAAGGCACGGAGACACGGAGGGGTTCGCCCCGCCGTGTCTCCGTGCCTCTTTGCGGTTCACCTTTCGGGAGCAGCCATGATCCTGATCGCGGGGGGCGACGCGGACCCCAACGTGGAGGCCGTGGTGCAGGCGGCGCGGGCGCGGGGGATGGAGGTGCGCGAGGCGCGTACGGGCGCCGGGGCGAACCCGGCGCTGGACTGGGACGTGGCGGATGACATCCTTACACTCGATGGCCGCTCGGTATCGCCACGCGCCGTCTTCCTGCGCCACGACGTGTTCCAGAGCCTGGCGGACCCGCGCCCGGCCACCTCGTTCCGGGCGCGGGCGTGGCACGCGGCGCTGCACGGGTGGGCGCTTGCCCACGACGAGGTGCGCCTCCTCAACCGCGGCTACCGCGGGCAGACCAACAAGCCGTACATGCTGAGCCTGGCCGCGCGCTGCGGCCTCCCCGTGCCCGCCACGCGCATCACCAACGCGCTGGACGGCCTGGAGCGCGAGGGCGGCGACCGCGTCGCCAAGCCGGTGCCCGGCGGCGGCTACTGCCAGCCTCTCGCCGAGCTGCTCGCCAACACGGAGCGGCGCGACGGGCTCGCGGCGGCACCCGCCATCGTACAGGAGCGCCTCGTGGCGCCGGAGGTGCGCATCTTCGGGATCGGAGACCGCTTCCTCCCCTTCGAGGTGCGCTCCGACGCCCTGGACTACCGCACCTCCGCGCAGACCACGGTGGTTCCTCTCGCCGCCGCGCACATCGCCCCCTCTCTCCTCGCCGCCCTGCGCCGCCTGATGGACGCGCTGGAGATGGACTTCGCCGCCGCCGACTTCAAGACTTCGCCCCACACCGGCGGACTGGTCTTCCTCGAGATCAACTCGTCCCCGATGTTCGCCGCGTTCGACCAGTCCGCGGACGGAGCGGTGTGCGAGGCGATCCTCGACCGGCTGGCGGGAAGTGCGTGAGTGCGTGAGTGCGTGAGTGCGTGAGTGCGTGAGTGCGTGAGTGCGTGAGTGCGCGGTCGGAGACCACGCTAGCGCCCGCGGCGGCCCTCAGCCCCCCAACCCTCCTTTCCCCGAACTTCGGGAGAGGGGGGCGCATCTTCTGTGTCCGCGCGGCGATGGGGCCCGGCGGAACCGGTGGTTTCCAACGCCGCGGCCCGCGCGATTTGCGGGTGCGGCTCGATGGCCGGAGTGCGCCCCCCTCTCCCAAACTTGGGAGAGCGGGGGCCGGGGGGGTGAGGGCCCTCTCCGCACGATCGACCCAACGCACTCACGCACCCACGCACTCACGCACTTTCCTCACTCCTCCACCATCTCCTGTACGTCCTGCGCCTGGCGCCGCGCGCGCGCACGGCGGCCCGCCCACACCGTCACGGACACGCCGGCGAAGATCAGCAGGCCGGCGGGGATGAGGCGGGCGGAGGGGCGCTCGTGGAGGAGCCAGGTGGCGAGCACGGCGGTGAGGATGGGCTGCAGGTACACGAAGACGCTCACCACGCTGCTCTCCACCTGGTGAAGCGCGTAGACGTTCAGGTAGTACGCGAGCACCGTGGGGCCCACCACGATCCACCCCAGCGCCAGCCAGGTGAGGGCGGACGCGTGCGCCGCCTCGGCCAGCACCGGCCCGGCGCCCCAGGGGAGCATTCCCGGCACGCCGAAGACAAAGGTCCAGGTGATGACGGTGAGCGGGTGGTAGCGCTGCAGCAGCCCGCGCGAGATCACCAGGTAAACGGAAAAGCAGGTGACGTTGGCCAGCGCCAGCAGGTTGCCCAGCGCGGCGCCCGTGGAGAGGCCGACGCCCACCAGGTACAGCGCGCCCAGCGCGGCCAGCCCGATCCCCACCCACTTCAGCGGAGTGGCGGTTTCGCGGCGCATCAGAATGGCGATGAGCAGCGTGAGCGCGGGGCCGGCGGCCACGAAGGTCTGCGCGGCCGTGGCCGTGGTGAGCGTGAGGGCGGTGATGTAGAGGAGCTGGTTCGCGATCACCCCGAAGAGAGAGTAGACGGCGAGCTCCACGTAGTCGCGCCCGGAGCGGACGCGCTCGCCCACGAGGATTCGCTGCAGGATCACGAAGAGGAGCGCCCCCAGCGACACGCGCAGCAGCGCCAGCGAGGGGCTGGTCAGGTCCCGCAGCGCCACCTTGACCGCGATGGGGAGGGTGGCGAAAAGCACCTGCACGGCTATGAGGGCAGCGTAGACGGACCGCGTCTTCACAACAGATTCTCCGGACGGGAAAAAAACATCCGGCCCGCGCCCCCCGTGGGGGCCGGGCCGGTCGCGTTGAAGCAGGCGGATACACCCCGGACGGCCCGGGGTTCGCCACCGCGCCCTGTCACCGGGCCGGGCGGGTGCGTATCTTGCCGCGCCGCGGGACTCCCGCGGAACACCACCCGACCATACGCCGGAGGAGACATGCCGAGTCACGAACACGACCACCCGCATCACGAGCACACCCCTCACGCCGAGGACGGGCTCGGGCTGCTGGTCGGCTTCCGCATCTTTGAGGACGAAGGCGAGCTGTACCTGGCCGAAGCCGAGATCAGCCCGTACGTGGACGACTCCAACGCGCTCGGCGTGACGATGGTCTTCCACCCGCTCTCGGGCATCGACCCCACCACCGACGAGGGCGACGAAGAGCGCCAGGCGTACCCCTTCGACTTCGACGACGAGCTCACCCGCGCCGAAGACGCCCCGCTCGGCGAGCAGACGCAGGCCATCCTGCGCCAGCTCAGCAAGATCCCGGAGGAGTCGCTGCGGGAGTACCTCCGCGTGGCGCGCGAAGAGTACAACTCGGGCGACGAATAAAAGGGGCTCACACAGAGACACAGAGGCACAGAGAAGATGTTCTTTCTCTGTGCCTCCGTGTCTCTGTGTGAGCTAAAGAACGCTCTCCAGCACCGACCTCAGTGTCTTGGCGAAGCCCCCGATGAAGTCCATGCGGCCGCGGCGGGAGCCCAGGAACGGGTCCATCACCGTGCAGCGGATGACGCTTACGCCGCCCGCGCGCTCGTAGTCCTCGTAGGTGAAGCCGAGGGACTGGAGGATGGGGTCGGCGGCGTGGCCGTACTCGCGGGCGCGCAGCACCGTCTTGGTGACGAAGTAGTCGAGCTGGCGGGCCGTGCGGTCGCCCGTCACGCTCATGGCGCCGTACACGCGCCCCGCGAAGTCGTTGGTCGCCTCCAGCGTCGCCAGCGAGGGGTGGCCGATGGCGAAGCAGACGATGTTGAGGTCCGGCAGGGGGAGCGGGACCACGGTGAACGGGCCCCAGTCGCCGCTGCCGATGCGGCGGTGGAGGAGGAGCGCGCCGCGCGCCGTCTCGCCGATCAGGCGGCCGTAGCCGCTGGAGTCCAGCGGGAGCACCTTGTGCGACATCCACACGCCCGCCGCCGCGGCGCCCGGCTTGGACCCCTCGAAGATGAAGCGCCCGATGTACCCCCACTCCGACGCGCCGCGGTGGAACAGGTACGGCGCATCCACCGCCACCAGCTCGCGCACCCGCAGGTCGCGGAAGGAGACGGCGCCGGCCGGGTAGGGGATGAACCCCAGCTTGTGCGGGTCGATGGTCACCGTGTCCGTGCGCTCCATGGCGCACAGGCCCCGGTACACGCCCTCCTCCGGCCACGCTTCGGGCGCGTAGTCCGCCAGTGCGTCCTCGTACGAGCGGCGGCGGCCGTCGGGGGAGCGGGTGATGGAGACGGCGTACCCGCCCCACGCCGCGTCCGCGTGGAGGTGGAAGGCCACCCCGCGCTCGCGTCCCACCCGGTCGCGCACGTCGGCGATCAGGTCCAGGCGGTCCACGGCGCTCTCCTCCGTGGTGCCGATCACCGAGATGCAGGCGATGATGGGCTGCCGGCGGTCCGCCAGCGCATGCACCGTCTCTTCCAGCGCCACCGGGTCCATGCGGAAGCGGCGGTCCACGGGCACGTGGATCAACTGCGCCCCGCCGATCCCCAGCGCGCGGCAGATCTTCTCCCACGAGTAGTGCGCGGTGGAGGGCACGAGCACCGCCCCATCGCGCAGCGCGTCGCCGAACTGCGTGGACAGGCGGCGGCCGAACTCCTGGTAGCCGAGCCCCGCGAGCGAGTGCTGCGCCAGCGCCTCCACCGCCCTCCCGTCGTCGCCCAGCCGCTCGCGGAAGGCGTCGGCCAGGTCCATGGACTCGCCGGGGCCCACGTTCAGGAGCTGCCACAGGTCCATCTCGTCCAGCGACATGCGGGCGCCGGTGGGGGTGGCCACCGTGAGGCCCTGCACCCCCGTTTCCTGCGCGGCCCAGCGCACGGCCACGGGAAGGTACTTGACGTTGCGGGCCACCCACAGCGCCTCGAAGTTGGCGACGGTGCCGCCCGAGGTCAGGTGCCCCCACTGGCGCGCCGGGTCGTAGCCGATCATGCGCGCGAGCTGCTCCGCCACCTCCAGCTCCATCCGCGTGGTGACCGGCGAGGCCTCGGCCGCCACGTTGTTGGGGTTGTACAGCATGGTGGCGAAGTAGCCGATCAGGCTCGCCATCGTCAGGTCGCTGGACATGTGCCCGATGTAGCGCGGGCTGAAGAACGGCACCCCCGCCTTGAGCTCCCCCAGCAGCCCCATCAGCTCCGTGGACAGGGTGGAGAGCGACCGCTCGTACTCCGGCGTGTGCTTCTCCATCTCCATCACCTGGAAGCCGTCTTCCGGATGGAAGTTGCGCCTCCAGAACACGTGGTCCCTGAACGCCTCCAGCAGCAGCCGCTCAAAGACGTCCGCGTTCTCCCCCTTGGGCCCCAAAAAGATGGACGCGAGGTCCACGGGGGCCTCGCGCCGGTATCCGCCGCTATAGTCGCTCATTCGCTCTCCTCGGATTCACGTCCCGCCCAGGCGGCACGATCTAGCGCCGGCACGTGCCGGGCGCAAGATCGGAGAGTAAGGAAGAGACCCCACGTCGACGGACCAGGGTTTCACGATGGCAGAACGAACCGCGCGACCCGTGCTCACTAAGGCATCTATCTACGCAACGCGCGCGCGCGAATGCATCTGGCTACGTGAAAGGCCCTTCGGGGAGCGGGCCTCGTCACAAGCGTATAGTGTCTCCGCCAGCCAGCTTAACTAGCTGGTCGGCGGCCATGCCTGAACCCGCTCGAAAGCACCAGCGATCTTCCTCATCACAGCAATGCCGTCCCGCTGCAGCCGGCCCGCGCGTGTGGTGAGCGAGACGCTGGACAACCCTGTGATTTCGCCTCCACTAAATCTCCCATTGCGAACGAGGTTAGCGAAGTACTCAGAGACCGTGGCATCATCACTCGCCAGAATCACGGCTGGTGAAATCAGAGCGACGGCGCGCTTCATAAGATTGAACCGCCCACGCGTGATATCACGCGTCGCCATCAAAGCGGCGAGAAATTCATCCTCCACGACATTGTCCAAGGGAACCAGCTCGAAATGCTCGATACCGAATTCCTCACCGTTGCATGGAGCGCCAACGACCGCCTCAAGCAACAGGTCGATCAATCCATAATCGAGAACCATCTTATCGCCGGAGGGGAGCGAAAGCCGATTGCCCTCAATCGCAGATGGGTCCTCTTGGTCGCTGTTGTCCGGCGGACCGAACTCCACATCCTGTGGCAACTTCGCTTCGTGCACCAGTTCGCACCGATAAAACTTATAGAGGATCTCCACCAGATCATACGACTCACCCCTAAAAGAAACTCGAATTCCTGAGTTTGCGTGCTCCCCGCTGATGTTGTCACTGAGCAGAATTCTGCGAAAACGACCACCGAGGAACAGCGTGAATGCTTCGGAATCCCCCATCTTCTTTTTGGGGTTTTCGATAGACATCGCTCCGCGCGGAAAGTGCTTCTTTGACGATGCTGCAACCGCGAGCATCAACACCGTCAGCGCACCGAGATACCGACGATTGTCACGAAGGAAAATTGCGTCCTCAACCTGCTCACGGATGCTCATGATCACGTCGTCTCGCATGGGTGAGAAGGAGGAGCCCGCGCCAGCTATGCGGCGGCGCCCGCAGCACTTGCACTAGTCTCCTCCGTGTCTCTGTGCCTCTGTGTGAGCCCGCGGTTCACCCGCCGGTGCGCGGACCGTTGGGGCCCGTTACGTCGGACCTGGCCGAGTCCGCCTGGACGGCGCCGTTGGTGGGCGGCGCCTGCTCGGCCGAGGCGGGGGCGCCGTCGGCGCCGGGCTCGTGGCGCGCGCAGGCGGCGCAGAGCAGCAGGGCCAGGATCGCGTATCGCATGGCAGCTCCGGTTCAGTCGGGAAGGATCATCTTGCGAGCCCGCGCGTAGCTGGAGCCCAGCGTCACCACCCGCGACGAGGTCCCCCGCCCCGCCACCCGCCCCGCGGCCAGCGCGGCCAGGAAGCCGTCGCGCGTGGGCTGGAAGGGGGGCACCTCCACGTACGCCGCGCCGATCTCGGCGAGCGTGTGCGCGTCGGAGCCGGCACCGAGGCGCTTGCCGGCCGCGATCGCCCATGTCTCGCCCCGCTCGTTCAGCTCGCGGCGGAAGGTGCGCGCGTTGTGGGCCTCCACCACGTCCACCAGCTCCGCGATCTCGTCCAGCAAATCCCCGGCCCCGTTGCGGCGCGTGTCGAACGGGTGGGGGATGTACACCACGCCGCCCTGCGCGCGGATGCGCTCGCACGTCTCGCGGATGGGCGTGCCGCGGGGGATCTCCTCTTCCAACAAGATGCCGATCACGTCCGGCCCCTCGCGCGTCTTCACCTCCTCGCCGGTGAGGATGCGGTCCGGCGCGCGGTCGCGCAGGCGCAGGGCGCCCTCCAGCCGGTCGTGGTCCGCGATCACCACGCGGTGGATGCCGCGCGCGTCCATGGCGGCCAGGATCCCCTCCGGCGGATTGAGCGAGTCCGGGGAGAGGCGGGTGTGGACGTGCATGTCCACGCGCAGCAGCTCACCCACGGGACCGCCGCTTCAGCTCCATCCACACCTCGCGGGCGCGCCGCTCCAGCTCCAGCAGCGTGCCCGTGTTGGGGATCACGAAGTCGGCGCGCGCGCGCTTCAGCTCCGAGGGCATCTGCGCGGCGATCATTTGGCGGGCCTCCGCGGGGTCCATCCCCCGGTCGCGCACCAGGCGGGCCAGGCGCACCTCCTCCGGAGCCTCCACCAGCACCACCGAATCGAAGTCGTCCACCAGCCCCGCCTCGAAGAGAAGGGGGATGTCGCCCACGACCACCGTCTCGCCGCGGGCAGCGGCGGCGCGGTACGCCTCATCGCGCAGCCCGGCCACGGCGGGGTGCACGATCTCTTCCAGCCGCTCGCGCGCCTCCGGGTCCGCGAACACGATGCGGCGCAGCGCCGCCCGGTCCAGCCCGCCCTCCTCGTCCAGCACGTCGCCCCCCCACTCGCGGGCGATGTGGGCCAGCGCGGGGGTGCCCGGCTCCACGGCCTGGCGCGCCAGCACGTCCGCGTCTACCACGGTGGCGTCCAGCGAGCGCCAGATGCGCGCCACGGTGGACTTGCCGGACGCGATGTTCCCCGTAAGCCCTACTTTCAGCATGGTCACCGGTTGGGCGCGCCCTTGCGGGGCTGCGGCTCCGAGAGGATGTCGTCGGCGGTGCGCGGCAGGCGGTCCTTGCCCGCCGAGCCCACCACGTAGGTGCGGCGCCTCACCTGCAGGTAGAACGGAGTTCCCCAGGGGTCCAGCGAGGCGCCCTTCTGGAAGTCGCGCTGGTCCACGAACTTGGCGAAGTCGCGCGGGGCGGGGATGCCGCGCCCCAGCGTCTCCTCCTCGCGCAGCAGGTCCACGATCTCGCTCACCCGGTTGCGGGCGGACCAACTGTAGAACGGGTCGAGGGCGGGAGCCACGTGCGGCATCGCGCGCTCCCGCAGCGCCGGCACCAGCACCACGGCGCCGATGGCGAGAAGGAGGAAGCCTAGCAGCTTGGACATGGGGATACCTCGGGTTTCACGCGGGGACCACCGCGGCGCGGCGGCCGCATCACTGCGGGGGAAGGGTGAAGAGGTCCGCCCCGTCGGCGCGGGTGCGGAGGTGGGCGCGGCCGGACGCGGCCAGCCGGTCCAGGTGCGCGCGCGTCTCGCGCAGGGCCAGCATGCGCGTGGAGGTGGCAAGCTCGCGGCCCGGATAGCGGCGGTCCACCACCTCCCAGGTCGTGGCGGGCCCCGCCCGCAGGCACTCCGCCACCGTCGCGCTCTCCGCCTCCGCCGCGTCGCGCAGCTCGCCGATGCGCTCCGGTCCGGTCGGATCGCCGTGGCCGGGGAGGATCGTGGCGGGCGCGAGCGCGTCCAGCCGGTCCAGAGCGGCCACGTAATCGCCAACCGGGTCCGCGCGCTGGCGGTTCACTCCAAGCGTGGGGGTGATGCGCGGCAGCACCGCGTCGCCCGCCACCAGCACGCGGTCCGCGGGGCGGAAGAGGGAGACGTGCCCCGCCGTGTGCCCCGGCGTCCACACCCAGCGCCACCCGGGCGCTCCTTCCAGCTCCCCGCCCTCGCCGTGCAGCCGCAGGTCCGCGGCGACGGGTGGCGCGAGCGCCTGGGCGCCCTGCTGGGCAGCCTCCACCGCGTTCACCATCTCGTCCGGAGCGCCCGCACCGCGCAGCAGCGCCGCCCGGTACGCGGCCTCGCCCTCGCGGTCCGCGGCTGCGGAGGCCATGCGCTCCGCGTCCAGCGCGCCCATCGCCAGCGGCGCCGGAGCCGCCGCGAGCGCGCGGGCGGCGAGCCCCACGTGGTCCATGTGCATGTGGGTAAGCACGTGGAGGCACACGCCATCCCACCCGCCCGCCGCCTCACGCACCCCGGCCTCCAGCGCCCGCCACGCGTCCTCCGTCCCGATGCCGCCATCCACCAGCATCCACCGCCGCGCATCCAGGCGCACCAGGTACGCGTGGACCTCCCTCGGCCGGAACGGCAGGGGCGTGGTGATGCGCCAGACGTCCGGCGCCACGGGGCGTGCGTGCAAGGAGCGCGGGGTTGGGGGTGTGCCGTCAAATATGCGCGTCAGGAGCGCGCTGGCAAGCCGCGCGTGAAGAACGGAGGGGAACGGGGAATGGGGAACGGGGAACGGGAATACCAGGGCAGTTCCCGTTCCCCGTTCCCCATTCCCCGTTCCCCCGGTTGACGGAACACACCTTGAGGCGGTAAAATCCGCGGTTATCCCGAAGAACTTCCGTACCGCCGCGGAGCTGACCCGACCCACCGTGCTGTGCCGCACCCGCTGCTGATCGACTCGTTCCGCACCGTCCCCGCCTTCCGGGCGCTGGCGGGAGCCCTGCCGCGCGCGGGCGGGAGCGCGCTGGCCACAGGGCTCGCCGGCTCCGCGCCGCTCGTGCTCGTGGCCTCGCTTCACCGTGCCCGCCCCGAGCGCATCTGGACGCTGGTGGCGGCCGGCCCCGAAGCGGCCGAGCAGGCCACGGCGGACCTGGAGGCGCTCCTGGGCGAGGGCGCCGTCTTCCTCTATCCGCAGCGCGAGTCGCTCCCCTACGAAGACGGCGAGCCGCACCTGGAGATCGGCGGCACGCGCGTGGAAGCGCTGGAGGCTCTCCTTTCCGGGCGTGCTTCGCTGCTGGTGACCACGCCGCGGGCGCTCCAGGAGCTGGCCCCGGCGGTGGAGGGGCTGGACGACCTGCGGCTGGAGATCCGCACCGGCGAGGACGTGCTCCTCACCGACCTGGCGGCGCGGCTGGAGGGGATGGGGTTCGAGCGGGTGCCCACGGTGGAGGCGGTGGGGCAGTACGCGCTCCGCGGCGGCATCGTGGACGTGTTCGGCTTCGGCGCGCCGGAGCCGGCCCGCATCGAGTTCTTTGGCGACACGGTGGAGTCGATCCGCTACTTCGACATCCTCACCCAGCTCTCGGTGAGGTCGGTCGAAGAGCTTCAGCTCCTCCCGGTGGACCTGCGCGCGCAGGGCTCGGCCGGCACCCGCACCTCGGCGCGCCCCACCGAGGGCACCGAGCGCCGCTCGCTGATGGACTACCTGCCGGCCGACGCGCTGGTGGTGCACCTGTCCGGCGGCGGCACCCGCGGCGAGCTGGACCGCACCTGGAGCGAGGTCCGCCGCCTCCACGGCGCCGAGACGCAGCGCGGCAACAAGCCGGAGCCGCCCGAGGCCCTCTTCCTCCCCGCCGAGATGGCGGCGCGCAGGCTGGAAGGGTTCGCGCAGCTCTTCGTGGACGAGGCCGGCGACCTCCCCATCCAGCACGTCATCCGCTTCCGCGCCCTGCCGCCGGAGGCCATCGACCGCGACATGGGCCGCCTGGGCGACGTGCTGCGCGGGGCCGCGGCGCGGGGCGAGCAGACGCTGATCCTGTGCGACAACCAGGGCCAGCTCGAGCGCCTGCAGGAGCTGCTGGACGAGCTGCGCATCGCTCGGCAGGTGGAGCTGGGGATCGGCTCCATCGCCGGCGGCTTCGTGCTCGCCGACTCGGAGCCCCCGCTCCGCCTCCTCACGGACCACGAGATCTTCCGCCGCTCGCGCCGGGTGCGCCGCCGGCGCAGGTTCCGCGGCGGCGCGGCGCTGGAGAGCATCGCGGCGCTGAAGCCGGGGGAGTACGTGGTCCACATGGACCACGGAGTGGGGCAGTTCCGCCGCATGGAGCGCGTGCGGGTGGGCGAGGAGGAGTTCGAGACGCTGGTGATCGAGTACGCGGGCGGCGAGCTGCTGCGCGTGCCCGTGCACCGGGTGGACCTCATCGAGCGCTGGGTGAGCGACTCGGACGACGCCAGCGCCGCGCCCAAGGTGCACCGCATCGGCGGCAAGGACTGGAGCCGGCAGAAGCAGCGCACCAAGAAGGCCATCGAGGAGATGACCTCGGAGCTGTTGGAGCTGTACGCCGCCCGCGCCGCCGAAAAGGGGTTCGCCTTCTCCCCCGACACGCGCTGGCAGCGGGAGATGGAGAGCGCCTTCCTCTTCGAAGACACCCCGGACCAGCGGCAGGCCACCGAAGACGTCAAGCGCGACATGGAGTCGCCCCGCCCCATGGACCGCCTGATCTGCGGCGACGTGGGGTACGGCAAGACGGAGATCGCCATCCGCGCGGCGTTCAAGGCGGTGCAGGACGGGAGGCAGGTGGCGGTGCTCGTGCCCACCACCATCCTGGCCGAGCAGCACATGCACACCTTCTCCGAGCGGCTGGCGGACTTCCCGGTGAGGATCGAGGCGCTCTCGCGCTTCCGCACGGCCAAGGAGCAGGGCGAGGTGCTGCGGCGGCTGGAGGCCGGCGAGGTGGACGTGGTGGTGGGCACCCACCGCATCCTCTCCGCGGACGTCAAGTTCAAGGAGCTGGGCCTCATCATCGTGGACGAGGAGCAGCGCTTCGGGGTGAAGCACAAGGAGCTCCTCAAGCAGCTCCGCCGCACGGTGGACGTCCTCACCCTCACGGCCACGCCCATCCCGCGCACCCTGCACTTCTCCATGCTGGGGCTGCGCGACATGACGCTGATCCAGACGCCGCCGCGCGACCGGCAGCCGGTGATCACCCACGTGCTCCCCTGGGCGGACGCGATCATCGAAGACGCCATGCGGCGCGAGCTGGACCGCGGCGGCCAGGTGTTCTTCGTCCACAACCGCGTGGAGACCATCGACACGGTAGCCCAGCGGGTGCAGCGGATGATCCCCGACGCGCGCATCGCCATGGCGCACGGGCAGATGAAGGAGAAGGAGCTGGAAGAGGTGATGACCGCGTTCCTGGATGGGGAGCGCGACATCCTGGTGGCCACGGCCATCATCGAGAGCGGGCTGGACGTGCCCCGCGCCAACACGCTCATCGTGAACCGCGCGGACCACTTCGGCCTCTCGCAGCTCTACCAGATCCGCGGGCGCGTGGGCCGCAGCCACCACCGGGCCTTCTGCTACCTGCTGATCCCCGACGAGATCCAGGAAGACGCCGAGAAGCGCCTGCGCGTGCTTGAGCACTACACGGAGCTGGGGAGCGGCTACCGGATCGCCCTCAAGGACCTGGAGCTGCGTGGCGCGGGTAACATCCTGGGCTCGCAGCAGAGCGGCTTCGTGCACGCCGTGGGCCTGGACACCTACATGCGCCTGCTGGAAGACACCATCAAGCAGCTCAAGGGCGGCGGCAAGGACCCCTCCACCCAGCTCGCCGACGTGTCGGTGGACGGCGCCGCGCTCATCCCGGACGACTACGTGCCGGACGAGGCGCAGAAGCTCAACTTCTACCGCCGCCTCTCGCGCGTGGAAACGGTGGAAGCCGCCGACGCCATCCGCCGCGAGCTGCGCGACCGCTTCGGCCCCGTGCCGGACGAGGTGGAGACGCTCCTCTCCACGGCCCAGCTCCGCCTCATGGGCGGCGAGCTGGGAATGGAGCGGATCCTGGTGCGCCCGTGGGACGTGCGCATCAACTTCCGCCGCGGCAACGTGCCGCGCATGGCCGCGCTGCAGAGCGCCTTCGCCCGCCACCAGCTCGCGGTGGAGGTGCGCCGCCCGATGCCGCTCTCGCTGGCGCTCACCCGCCACGGCACCGAGCCGATCCTCCCCACGCTGGTCGCGGCCATCCGCGACCTGGCGCTCGAGGTCGCGAAGGCCGCCTGAGAGAAGTGCGTGAGTGCGTTAGTGCGTGAGTGCGTTGGACTGCAGTTAAGCGCACTCACGCACTAACGCACTCACGCACTCACGCACTAACGCACTCGTTTCCCTGACGTTTCCCAGGGCGCCCGGCCATCCGGCGGCGCCGAACTTTCTTCCACCCGGAGATTCAGATGAAGTTGTCCCGCTGGGCGTTGCCCGCCGCCGCGCTCGCGCTTGCAGGGTGCGGGTCCTTTGGCAAGGCGATGGGCGCCCATACCGATACGGTGGCCCAGGCCGCCGGCAAGGAGCTCAAGGTAGAGGAGGCCGCTTCGCTGCTGGCCGCCAACCCCCAGGTGCAGCCCACCGAAGACCTCGTGGGCGAGCTGGCCCGCATGTGGGTCGATTACACCCTGCTGGCCACCGCCGCCGCCGAAGACACCACGCTGGCCGTCCTCGACTTCGACAAGCTGGTGGAGCCGGCGCGCGAAGGGGCGATCCTCAACCGCTTCATCACCACCGCGGTGCCCATCGACACCACGTTCACCGAGGCGGAGCTGGACCAGAAGTGGAACAGCGAGGGCCCGGGGTCGCAGGTGCGCGCCCGGCACATCCTCCTCAAGGTGCCCGGCGACGCGGCCCCCGCGGCGCGCGAGGCGGTGCGCCGCCGCGCCGAGCAGCTTCAGGCCCAGGCCGCCGGCGGCGCCGACTTCGCCGCGCTCGCCCGCCAGCACTCCGAAGACACCTCCAAGGACCAGGGCGGCGACCTCGGCTTCTTTGGCCGCGGGCAGATGGTGCCCACCTTCGAGCAGGCGGCCTTCGCGCTGCAGCCCGGCCAGGTGTCCAAGGTGGTGGAGAGCCCCTTCGGCTACCACGTGATCAAGGTGGAAGAGAAGAAGTCGCAGCCCCTCCCCGCCGAGCAGCGCCCGCAGTTCCGGCAGATGCTGGTGCGCCAGACGCAGGGGCAGGCGGTGCAGAAGTTCGTCGACTCGCTCTCCACCGCGGCGCAGGTGAAGGTGCAGCCGGGCGCCGTGAAGTCCATCAAGGAGATGGCCGCGCTCAAGGAGCTCCCCCTCCGCGGCCGGGCCGCTTCGCGCGCGCTTGTGGAGTACCGCGGCGGCGAGGTGACCACGGGCGAGATCGCGAAGTTCATGGACGGCATCCCGCCGCAGCAGCGCGAGCAGGCCGCCAAGGCGCCGGACCAGCAGGTGGAGGACTTCCTGAAGCAGCAGGCCACGCGTGAGGTGGTGCTGGCCGAGGCCAAGAAGCGCAACATCGGGCTCTCGCGCCCGGCGAGCGACTCCATCCGCGCCGAGGCGCGCGGCGCCATCCGCCAGCTCCTGCAGGCCACCGGCCTGGGGCAGCAGCGCGTCCCCAAGGGCTCGGCGGGCAACGCGGTGATCGAGGAGCAGGTGCGCGGGCTGATCCAGGGCTTCATCTCCGGCCAGCGCCAGCTTCCGCCGCTGGGCCCGCTGGGCCAGGCGCTGCGCGAGTCGTACGGCTCGGAGCTCAACGACGCCTCCTTTGCGCGCGTGGTGGAGCGCATGAAGGCGATCCGCGCCACCATGCCGCAGCCGCAGATGCCCCCGCAGGGCATGCCGGGCCAGCAGATGCCTCCGCAGGGTATGCCGCCGCAGGGCATGCCTCCGCAGGGCCAGCCCGCTCCGGCACAGCCGTAACAACAGGGCTCACACAGAGGCACAGAGGCACAGAGATAGGTTCTTCTCTGTGCCTCTGTGCCTCTGTGTGAGCCCCATCTGTGGAACCCCGCGCGCTCTCCGGCATACAACAACGCCACCCTTCCCGCTGACCCAAGAACGCGTCTATGCGCAACCAGATCTCGGCACTCGCCGCCCTCTTCGCCCTTTCGGCCGGCTCGCTCGCGGCCCAGAGCACTCCCGCGCAGCCCGGCGAGGAGCTGGTGGACCGCGTGGTGGCCGTGGTGGGCGACACCACCCTCCTCTACTCGGACGTCGTGCAGGGGCTGGAGCAGCTTCGCGAGTCGGGGCAGACGATCCCCACCGATCCCGCGCAGCGCGACGCCTTCATCCGCCGCCTGGTGGACCAGCGCGTGGGCGACCTGGTGCTGCTGGAGGCCGCGCGCGCGTCCGGGCTCGCCATCACCGAGGCCGACGTGGCGGACGTGGTGGAGCGGCAGGTGGCGCAGGTGAGGCAGCGCTTCAACAACTCGGACACGGAGATGGCCCGCGCCCTCCTGCAGTCCGGCCGCACGGTGGACGAGTTCCGGCGCGACATCACGCGCCAGGCCATCGACCGCACCATGATCCAGCGCTACATGGCCCAGCAGATGGCCAAGCTGCCGCGCCCCACGGTGTCGGACGACGAAGCGCGCGCCTACTTCGAGACGGTGCGCGGCCAGGTGGGGCAGCGCCCCGCCAACGTGTCGTTCGAGCAGGCGCTGGTGAAGCCCGAAGCGTCGGACTCGGCCAAGGCCCGCGCGCGCCGCACCGCCGTGGAGGTGCTGGCGGAGCTCGGCCGCGGCGGCGACTTCGAGGTGCTGGCCCGCCGCTACTCGGCCGACCCCTCCAAGGAGCAGGGCGGCAGCCTGGGGTGGTTCCGCGAGGGGCAGATGGTGCGCCCGTTCGAGGTAACCGCCTTCTCCCTGCGCCCGGGGCAGACCTCGGACATCGTGGAGACGGAGTTCGGCTACCACATCATCCGCCTGGACCGCATCCGCGGGCCGGAGCGGCAGGCGCGCCACATCCTCATCCGCCCCGAGGTCACGGCGGAAGACGTGGCACGTGCCCGCACCCGCGCGGACTCCATCGCCACGGCGGTGCGCGGCGGCGCGTCGCTCACCTCGCTGGCCGCCGCCACCAATACGCCGGCCGACCAGCGCGTCAACCGCAACGTCCCCAACGAGCAGCTTCCGCCGGCGTACGCGCTGCTGGGCACCGCGCAGACGGGCTCCGTGGTGGGTCCGTTCGAGGTGCCGAACCCGCAGGGCTCCTCGGCCTTCGCGGTGGTGCGCGTGACCGACCAGCAGGCGGCCGGCAACTACGAGTTCGCCGACGTGGCGGACCGGGTGAAGGAGCGCCTCCAGGAGCAGCGCATGCAGGAGCAGCTCCTGGCCGAGCTGCGCCGCAACACGCACGTCGCCATCCAGCTCTGATGGACGAGGCGCTCCGGGTAGACGTCCTCCTGCACCGGCTCTGCCTCACCAAGAGCCGCAGCGAGGCCAAGACGGCGTGCGAGGCGGGCGCCGTGTCGCTGGAGGGCAAGGGCGCCCGCCCCAGCGACACCGTGCTCCCCGGGCGGCGGATCACCATCCGCTACCCGCGCCGCACCCTGGAGGTGGAGCTGCTCGCGCTGCCGGGGAAGAGCGTCTCCAAGGCGGCCGCGCGGGAGCTGTACCGGGTGCTCAAGGACGAGCGCACGACGGACGCGTTCTAAAAGACGGGCTCACACAGAGGCACGGAGACACAGAGAGGGGATGAAGCCACGCATCGCCGTCACGCTGGGAGACCCGCGTGGGATTGGGCCCGAGGTCACGTCCGCCGCGCTCGCGCACCCCGAGGTGAGCGGCGCGGCCGATTTCGTTCTGGTGGGGCCGCAGGGGATGGCGGACGTGGCGGTGGGGCGGTGGGCGCCGGAGGATGGGGCCGCCGCGGCGGGGCGCGTGGCGGGGGAGGCGATCCGCCGGGCCACGGAGATGGCGCTGGCGGGCGAGGTGGACGCCGTGGTCACGGCGCCCATCGACAAGTCCGCCTTCCACGCGGGCGGGTGGCACTTCCCCGGGCACACGGAGATGCTGCGTGACCTGGCGGGGGTGCCCGAGGTGGCGATGATGATGGCGGCGGAGCGCACGGCGCTGGGCGGGCCGCTGCGCGTGGTGCTGGCGACGACGCACCTGGCGCTGCGCGACGTGCCCGCGGCGCTCTCGGCGGAGCTGCTGGTGCGGCAGGCGGAGCTGGTGGATCACGCCCTGCGCACGCACTGGGGGATCGCGGAGCCGCGCGTGGCCCTCTGCGCCGTCAACCCGCACGCCTCCGATGGCGGCCTGTTCGGCGACGAGGAGGAGAGGATCGTGGAGCCGGCGCTGCGCACCCTGGCGGAGCGCGGAATCCGCGCCTCGGGGCCCATCCCGGCCGACACGGTGTTCACGCGGGCCGTGCGTGGCGAGTTCGACGCGGTGATCGCTCCCTACCACGACGTGGGGATGGCGGCGTTCAAGACGGCGGCGTTCGGGAGCGGGGTCAACGTCACCCTCGGCCTCCCCTTCCCCCGCACCTCTCCGGACCACGGCACGGCACTCGGCATCGCCGGAAAGGGGCTGGCCGACGCGGGGTCCATGCGCGAGGCCGTGCTGCTCGCCGTGCGCATGAGCAGACCCTTTGACAGGCGCGCGGAACGCGGCTAAGTTCGATCCACACCGAAAGATCCCCCCAGCAGTCCCCCGGTAGTCCCGTGATCAGGCTTTCATCCGTATCCAAGGAGTACGCCCGCTCCGGCGCGGCGCTCCGGGACGTGTCGTTCCACGTCCGCAAGGGAGAGCTCGTCTTCCTCACCGGCCATTCCGGCGCGGGGAAGAGCACGGTCATGCGCCTCATCCAGATGGCCGAGGAGCCGTCCGGGGGCGAGGTGCGCGTGTCCGGGTTCTCGTCCAAGCTCATCCGCCGGCGCGACATCCCCATGCTGCGCCGCAAGATGGGCGTCGTCTTCCAGGACTTCCGCCTCCTCCGCGACCGCACGGCCGAGGAGAACGTGGCCTTCGCCCTGGAGGTGACGGGCACCAAGCGCACCGCCATCGCGCCGCGCGTCAACCGCGTGCTCACGCAGGTGGGGCTGGCGCACAAGGCGCGCGCCTACCCGGACGAGCTCTCGGGCGGCGAGCGCCAGCGGGTGGCCGTGGCCCGCGCGCTGGTCAACGAGCCGCTCCTGCTGCTGGCCGACGAGCCCACCGGCAACCTGGACGAGTGGGCCGCCAAGGGCGTCTTCGAGCTCTTCCGTGAGATCAACGCGATGGGCATGACGGTGCTGATGGCCACCCACGACCTGGACCTGGTGCGCGCCCACCCCGAGTACCGGGTGATCGAGCTGAGCCAGGGCGCCGTGGTCTACGACAGCGCCCCCACCCCCGCCGCACGCGAACCCCAGCAGGCCTGATGTCCATGCCGTACGCGATCCGCGAGGCGCTCACCGCCTTCCGCCGCACGCCGCTGCTGACGATGCTGTCGGTGGTGGCGATCGCCTTTTCGCTCTTCATCGTGGGCCTGTTCGGCCTCACCGCCTTCAACATCTCGCAGGCCGTGCGCGCGGTGGAGAACAAGGTGGAGGTGGTGGGCTACCTGCGCGACGACGCCACCCCCGCGCAACTGCAGTTGGCGCAGGAGGAGCTGCGGCGCCTCCCGGACGTGCAGGACCTGCGCTACGTCACCAAGACGGAAGCGCTCGCCAGCGCCATGGAGGAGATGAAGGAGTTCCGCGACGTCTTCACGGACCTGGAGAGCAACCCGCTCCCCGCGTCCATCGAGGTGCGGCTGCGCCCGGGCGGGAGCTCGCCCCAGGCCGTGGAGCGCGTGGCCAAGCGGATGCAGGCGTACGGCTTCGTGGAAGAGGTGGACTTCGGCGACGGCTGGGTGGAGAAGATCTACACCATCCGCCGCCTCTTCGGCGCGGCGGCCACGGCCATCGGCGGGGCGTTCGCGCTGGTGGCGGCCATCATCATCGCCACGGCCATCCGCATCGCGGTGTTCGCGCGGCGCGAAGAGATCTCCATCATGCGCCTGGTGGGCGCCACCGACGGCTTCGTGGAGCGCCCCTTCCTGCTGGAGGGGATCTTTACGGGCTTCGTGGGCGGGCTGGCGGCGGCGGGGCTCACCTACCTCGCCTTCGGCATCCTCAACCGCTACCTCTTCGCCCTCCAGTGGCTCCCCTCGGAGTGGATGGCGGGGTTCGTGGTGGCGGGCACGGTGTTCGGCTTCCTGAGCAGCATGGTGGCGGTGCGCCGCCACCTGGAGGCGGTCTGAAGTGAGCGCCCGCACACGCGCCGCCGCGGCGCTCCTCATCCTCTTCGGCCTGCCGCTGGCGGCCCAGCAGCGCGCGCCGCAGCAGGAGATCAGCGAGAGCCGCCGCCGGCTGCAGGAGATCCGCCAGGAGCGGCAGGAGCTGCGCGGCCAGCTTACCCGCATCCGCGGGCAGGTGCACGACGTGAGCGGCGAGCTGCAGATCATCCGCCGCCAGGCCACCCTCTCGGCCTCGCTGGTCCGCGAGCTCAACCTGCAGCTCTCCGAGACGCAGAAGAAGATCGAGGCGACCACGCAGGAGCTGACCGCCGCCGAGGTGCGGCTGGCGGAGAAGAAGGCGCTGCTGGACCGCCGCCTGCGCGACCTGTACAAGCGCGGCCCGCTGCACGCCGCCGAGGTCCTGCTCTCGTCGCGCACCTTCGCGGACCTCCTCAACCGCTACAAGTACCTGCACCTGGTGGCGCAGCGCGACCGGGGGCTGGTGGACGAGGTGGAGGAGCTGTCGCGCCAGCTTGCCCTGCGCGAGCAGGAGCTGCGGCGCAGCTACAACGACATCCAGTACCTGCAGACCGAGCGCGCGGACGAGCACCAGCAGCTCCAGTCCCTGCAGGGCCAGCGCGGCGAGACGCTCTCCGTGCTCCAGAAGCACGAGCGCACCACCGCCGACCAGCTCGCGGAGCTGGCCCGCGACGAGCGCCGGCTGACGGGGCTGGTGGCCACGCTGGAGGCGCGCCGCCGCGAGGCCGAGCGCCGCGAGCGCGACCGGGTGGCCGCCGCCGCGCGCAACCGCCCCGCCAACGCCCCCGCCGCGCCCGCGGCCCCGGCGCGCGTACCCGCCTCCACCCTCACCACGGCGGACGTGGGGAACCTGGGATGGCCGGTGGGCGGGCGCCTGGTGTACCGCTTCGGCCGCGTGACGCAGCCCAACGGCACCGCCGTGCGCTACAACGGCGTGGGGATCGGCGCCGCGGCGGGCTCGCCCGTGCGCGCGGTGGAGGCGGGGACGGTGGAGATGGCCGCGCCCTTCGAGGGGTACGGCCCCACCGTGGTGGTGAGCCACGGCGGCGGCTACTACTCGCTCTACCTGTACCTGGCCGAGGTGCAGGTGAGGCAGGGCGCCACCGTCGCCAAGGGCCAGGTGATCGGCACCGTGGGCGGGCAGAACACGCCCGAAGGGGCGCACATCGAGTTCCAGATCCGCGCCCCCGGCGGGCAGGCGGTGGACCCCCTCACCTGGCTGCGCGGGCAGGCGCGCTGATGGCGCTGGCGCCCGTCTACGGCCACGAAGACGCGCGGGCCGTGCTGGTGGCGGCGACCCGGGCGGGCACGCTCGCGCAGTCGCTGCTGCTGCACGGCGCCGCGGGAGTGGGCAAGCAGCGCGTGGGGCTCTGGCTGGCCCAGCAGATCATGTGCGAGAGTCCCGCGCCGGACGGGCTGGCGTGCGGGCGCTGCCAGAGCTGCCGGATGACGACGCGGCTGGAGCACCCGGACCTCCACTGGTTCTTCCCCCTCCCCCGCCCCGACGCGGCCACGCCCGAGAAGCTGCGCGACAAGCTGGAGGAAGCGCGCGGCGCCGAGCTGGCCGCCCGCCGCGCGGACCCGTTCCACGTCCCGGCGTACGACCGCGCCCCGGCCTACTTCATGGGCACGATCCAGAACCTGCAGCGCTTCGCCAGCGTGCGCCCGGCCATGGGCTCGCGCAAGGTGTTCGTGGTGGGCGACGCGGAGGCGATGGTGCCGCAGGAGTCGTCGCCCGAGGCGGCGAACGCCTTCCTCAAGCTGCTGGAAGAGCCGCCGTCCGACACCACGCTCATCCTCACCTCGTCCAACCCCGGCGCGCTCCTCCCCACCATCCGCTCACGCGTGCTCCCGGTGCGCCTCCTTCCGCTCCCGGCGGAGCAGGTGGCCGCCTTCATGGAGCGCGAGAAGGGGATGCCGCGCCCCGACGCGGAGCGGGTCGCCGGGATCTCGGCCGGGGCCATCGGCAAGGCGCTGCGCCTCCTTCCCGGCGCGGGCGGGGCGGGCGTCCTGCAGCGCCAGCGCGACGCGGGGCGGGCGCTGCTCCAGGCCGCCACCTCCACCTCCGAGTCGGACCGGCTGGCCGCCGCCAACGCGGTGGCCCCCGCCGGCGCGCGCGGCGAGTTCACGGGCACGCTCGAGGCGCTCTCCCTGTGGCTGCGCGACCTGATGGCGGTGGCCGCCGGCGCGGCGGACTCGCTGGCGTACACGGACGACGTGGCACTGCTGCAGGGGATCGTCACCCGCCTGCGCGTGCAGGCGGGGAGCGTGGCCTCGGCGCTGATGCGCGTGCAGGAAGCGCGCGACCTGGCCTCCGGCAACGTCAACCCGCAGCTCATCGTGGCGGAGCTGCTGCGCGGGATACGGCTGGACCTGCAACGATAATTGTCAGCCCAGGCACACGGAGGCACGGAGAAGAGCGGTTTCTCCGTGCCTCCGTGTCGTTGGGACGCACGCCAGAGGCATGCATGCCACACCCCCGCGAGGAACGATGAGCGAGAGCGGATTCACCCACCTGGACGAGCGGGGGCGCCCCCGCATGGTGGACGTTGGGGACAAGGAGGTGACGCGGCGCATCGCCGTCGCCGAGGGCCGTATCCGCATGTCCGCCGATACTTTGGCGGCCGTGGTGGAGGGGCGCTCGGCCAAGGGCGGCGTGCTGACCGTGGCCGAGATCGCGGGGATCATGGGGGCCAAGCGCACCGCCGACCTGATCCCGCTCTGCCACCCGCTTCCGCTCACTTCGGTGCGGGTGGAGCTGGAGCCGGACCACGATCTCCCCGGCATCCGCGCGCGTGCCACTACGCGAACAGACGGGAAGACCGGGGTGGAGATGGAAGCGCTTACAGCAGTAAGCTGTGCGCTCCTTACGGTTTACGATATGTGCAAAGCGCGCGACCGCGGGATGGTGATTCTGGAGGTACGTTTGCTGCACAAGGAGGGGGGACAGAGCGGGGTTTGGAGCAGCGCGGCAGGGTCGGTAGACCCTCCGTGACGTTTCCCCGCTCGTGGAAACCAGAACCTGGAGGCTGGCATGCAGTCTCTCCTGTTGAAGCTTCAGAACGAGATCGAGTCCCGCAAGAAACCGCGGCTGGAGCTCGGTCCAGTGGTCCGCAGCGCGATCGTGGGAAGCCTGCTCGTCATCACCGCGTTCATGATGGGCGCGCGCACGGCCAGCAGCAGCACCGGCCCGTCCGTGATCCGCGCCATGGCCCCGCTGGGGCTGGGTGACCTGCAGTCGACCGAGCTGGCCCGTCTGAGGCGCATCACGGAGTATTCGTCCCGCTACGAGATCCCCGCGGACATGGCGGAGCGCATCGTAGACATCGCCCGCTCCGAGGGGATCGAGCCCGACCTGGCCTTCGGACTGGTGCGCGCCGAGAGCGAGTTCAACCACCGCGCGGTAAGCCGGGTGGGTGCCGTGGGCCTCACGCAGCTCATGCCGTCCACGGCGAAGTACTTCCGCGTGAACGGCACCAACCGGCACAACCTGTACGACCGCGACACCAACCTGCGCATCGGCTTCCGGTACCTGAAGACGCTGATCGACAAGTACGACGGCAACGTGCGCCTGGCCCTCCTGGCCTACAACCGCGGCCCCGACCGCGTGGACCAGCTCCTCCGCAACGGCGCCAACCCGAACAACGGGTACGTCGAGATGGTGATGAAGAAGCGGGGCGGCAAGCACAACTAAAAAAGATCTCACGCAGAGACACAGAGGCACAGAGATGAATTCGTCTCTGTGCCTCTGTGCCTCTGTGTCTCTGTGTGAGCCCAGCTTTTTAGACCAGCGCTTCCACGCCCTGCCCCGCCAGGAAGCGCTCCGCCATCTCCACGTACTCCGAGCTGCCGATGAAGAGCGGCGTGCGCTCGTGCAGCGAGTGGGGGATGATCTCCATGATGCGCTGCTCGCCCGTGGACGCGCGGCCCCCGGCGTGCTCCGCGATCATGGCCAGGGGCGCGGCCTCGTACAGGAGGCGCAGCTTGCCCTGGGGGCACTTGGAGTCGGCCGGGTACATGAACATCCCGCCGTACAGCAGGTTGCGGTGGAAGTCCGCCACCAGCGAGCCGATGTAGCGCGAGCTGAACGGCTTGGGGTTCTCGCCGTCCGCGCCCTTGAGGTGGTCCACCAGGCGGCGCTGGTCGTCGGACCACAGGCGGTAGTTGCCCTCGTTGACGCTGTAGATCCGCTGGCCCGGGTTGGGGATGCGGATGTTGGGGTGCGACAGGAGGAACTCGCCGATGGACGGCTCCAGCGTGAAGCCGTGCACCCCGTTACCCGTGGTGTACACCAGCATGGTGGACGAGCCGTACACGATGTACCCGGCCGCTACCTGGCGCGTGCCGGGCTGCAGGCAGTCGTCCACGCAGCCGCGCTCGTGGTCGCTCACCTTGCGGTGCACCGAGAAGATGGTGCCCACGCTCACGTTGGCGTCGATGTTCGACGACCCGTCCAGCGGGTCGAAGAGCACGCAGTACTTGCCCGTGGGGAAGCGGTCGGGGATGGGGATGAAGTCCTCCACCTCTTCCGACGCCATCCCGCACAGGTGCCCGGTGTGATCCAGCGCCTTGAAGATCACCTCGTTGGCGAACTCGTCCAGCTTGCGCACCTCTTCGCCCTGCACGTTCACCTCGCCCGTCAGCCCCAGGACGTCCGCCAGCCCGGCGCGCCGAACCTCGCGCGCGATCATCTTGGCGGAGAAAGCCAGGTCGTAGAGGATGTTGCTGAACGCGCCCGTCGCCTCGGGGAACTCGCGCTCCGCCTCGATGATGTGGCGCTCGATGGTGACCAAGCCTTTTCCAGTCACACGTCCCTCGGGGTTGTTGGGATCCGGGGGAAGGCCCTCTCGGCCTCCGCCCGCGCTTCTACTTCATAACGGTTCTGCAGGTACCCGTGCCGGATCGACTGCAGCGTGTACTTCACGGGAAACAGCGGGTCCTCGTTCCACTGCCGCACGTGGGTGAGCTCGTGCACCAGCAGCCCCGGCGAGAGCTTCACCGCCGGGTGCACCACGATGGTGCGCCCCAGCGTGACCGCCGCCGCGGGCCCCTTCATCCTCCCCAGCACCCCGCCGACGGCGGGTACCAGCCACCCGTTCCGGAAGGTGACCCCCGGAGGCACGGCGTGCGCGGGAATGGAGGCGGGGGGAGGCACCACGGGGCCGAGCACCGCGTCCAGCAGCCGGTTCAGGAGCATCACCCCTTCACCCGCTCCCAGAACGCGCCGCCGGGCTCCACCCGCACGACCACCGTCCCTTCCAGGTCCGTGCGCGCCACGGCGACCCCGCGGCGCGCCAGCCGGTCCAGCGCCTCGGGCGCGGGGTGGCGGTAGCGGTTGCGTACGCCGCACGAGATCACGGCAAGCTCCGGTTGCACTGCGCGGAGAAATGGGTCCGAAGTGGCGGTGCGCGACCCGTGGTGCCCTACCTTGAGCACTCCCGCCCGCAACGCGTCGCCGTAGCGCGCCACCAGTTGGGCCTCGACTTCGGAGGGAGCATCGCCCGTCAGGAGCGCCGTAAAGGCCCCGTAACGGAGTAGTACCACAGCGCTAATGTCGTTCGCGTCCGCTGGCGAGTCAAGCGATGAGGGGGTGGGCCAGAGGAACAGGAGTTCCACTCCGTCGATCCGCAAGCTCCGGTCCCGCCTGGCCGCACTCCACGGCACGCCCCGCTCCTCTGTTTCACGCAGCAGGTCGCGGTACAGCGGTGTTCCAAAGGGGAGCCCCGGCTCCACCACGCGCCCCACCGGGAGCCCGCGCAGCACCGCGCCCGCCCCGCCGATGTGGTCCGCGTGCGGGTGCGTGAGGATCATCGCCTCCACCCGCGTGGCGCCGCGTGCGCGCAGGTAGGGGAGGATGCGCTTCTCCCCCGCGTCGTAGCGGTCGTCCGCCGGTCCGGCATCCACCAGCAGCCAGCGTCCCGCCGGTGTGCGGATGGCGACGGCGTCCCCCTGCCCCACGTCCAGGAACGCCATCTCCAGCCCCCCCTCCGCCGCCGCCGCGGGGACGATGAGGAACGCGGCGCAGGCGGCGCCCGTACCCGCGGCCCAGCGCACCCGGTCGCGCAGCGCGGCGCCCCACTCCATCGCCAGGAGAAAGGCTAGCGCGGCGGCGGCCCACACTCCCCACTGCGGCCGGGCGACGGCCGCGTGCCCGCCCGGCAGCGCCGCGGCCGCGTCCACCACGCGCTGCACCAGGTCCAGCATCACGGACGCGCCCTCCGCGAAGAGGCGGCCGAGCGGCGGGACGATGGGGTGCGCCGCGAGCGCCGCCCCGGTGCCGACCAGCGCGAGTGAGGTGAGCGGTACCGCCGGCAGGTTGGCGACGATGGACACCGGTGCCACCTGCCCGAAGTGGTGAACGACCACGGGAGCCGTGAAGACGAACGCCGCCAGCGACGTGACCAGCGACTCCGCGAGCGGCCGCCTCCACCATCCCTTTCGCCACGCCGGCGGGATGCGCCGCAGCATCGCCGGACGCAGCAGGATGAGCCCCAGCACGCCCGCGAACGAGAGCTGGAACCCGATGTCCAGCGCCGCCATCGGCTGCAGCGCGACGATCGCCAGGGCCGCCGCGGCGACGGGCGCGAGCGGCGCGGAGGGCCTCTGCAGCACCGTGGCGGCGAGGGCCAGCGCCATCATGATCCCCGAGCGCACCGCGGAAGGCGGCGCGCCGATCACGGCCAGGTAGATCGCGACCAGGATGACGGTCGCGGCCACCGCGTGGTCACGCCGGAGCCGCGCGGCCCTCGCCAGCAGCAGGAGCACCGCCCCGATCAGCGCCACGTGCGTCCCGCTGATCGCCAGCAGGTGCACCAGCCCGCTCTGTGCGAAGCGGTCCGCCAGGTCGCGATCCAGCGTCTCGCGACGTCCCAGGAGGAGCGCATCGGCAAGCGCGGCATTGCGGGGGAAGAGGCGCGTGATCTGCCGCTCCGTGCGCCCGCGCAGCGTGAGGAGCGGGTGCGCGCGGAGGCTGGGCGGCGCCGTGACCCGGGCCGCCTTGGCGAAGACGAACCCCGCGTACGCCGGGTCCGCGGGCCACGCGCCGGGCGTCACCGGGCGCGGCATCCGCCACCACGCGCCCTCCACCTGGAGCTCGGTGCCCGCGAGCAGCGGCGCCGTTCCCTTGGGCAGCCGCACGCGCGCTTCCACGCGGCACGCCGGCAGCGGACCCCGCGACCCGTGCGCTTCCTCGATCTCCAGCGGGAGCAGCGGGATGCGACCGTCCGCCGCGGGCGCGAGGTTGGCGCCGAGCACCCCGCGCACCCGGATCGCCGATCCATCCGCGAGAACGGCGCGGCAGTCGCGCGCGGAGTCCAGCCGCGCGGCGGCCCCCTGCCCCGCCCCCGCCACCACGAGCGCACCCAGCATCGCGTGCAGCACCCGCCGCGACGGCACGATCCCCAATCCGGGAGCGCACCCCACCACGATCACGCCCGCCAGCAGCGCCACGCCCGGCACGACCACCTCCAAGCGGAGCCCCAGGAGTACCCCGGCGAGGTACGCCAGGAAGGCGAGGACGATGGGCGGGCGGAAGTGTGCGGTCACGCGTCAATGCGCGGGTGTGGAGGACGGAGCGAGCCACGTGGCGAAGATGCGCGCGGCAGAGCGCCCGCGCAAGTAAATCAATATCCCACATGCACTTAAACCGCCTGCGAGCGAACACTGCCGAATGACGGGTGGCGCGTGGATAGCGGCAGCGCGCTATCCGTGACACGGTGCAGTGGCCCGCCGATAAGCGGAGAGCGCGTTCTTGCGCCCCGAGCTGATGTCTGGCAGCTTCGTACGCGCGTGTGGAGCGATCGACATCGTTCCATCCACGTGGCATAAGCGGCCCGGGCACCTCCCGGCACCCAATCTCACGACGCGGAGCCACATTGGGCGTGGAGATCGTCGAGCTGGTCATGGCCGTCGAGGAGGAGTTCGATGTCGACCTGCCCAACTCCGCGTTGGAACACGTCGAGACGGCCGGGGAGCTCTTCGCGCTCGTCCGCCTGCACCTCGCGCGGCGTGATCCGCAGGCGCCAGACGCTCCCGAAGAGATCTGGCGGCGCCTGGTAGAAGTCGTTGTGCACGAGACGGGAGTTGACCGGGGCCGGATCGTTCCGGATGCGGCCTTCGTGGGTGATCTTCGGCTTGATTGAGCAGCGTGCTACACGAGTCCTGCTGCAAAGGACACCTGAGCGATCAGGACTGCCCGGTTACCATCGCCAGAACCGGCTTTTGAACCCGATTATGGACGACTCTCCACAGCAACAAGCGCGATGGCGCGATCTGCGGGCGAACGTCGCGTGGGGCGTCCGGGGCGGAATGATCATGGCGGCGGGCCTCTCCATGCTCGCGGCTCTCCCGGTAGGGATCGGGCTCCTGCTCGTGCTGCTGACCTACATCAGCCTGTGGACCGGCGTGGCGACCTCGTTCTTCGTTACCGAAACGATCGGCCTGGGGTTGACGATGCTGTGGGTCTTTCCGCTGTACCTTGCCGCAGGTGTGGTTGGAGGCGCGATCGTGGGCTGCCTCAGACCGCTCGCGCGGTGGCGGCTTGGAGCGACGTTCCTAGGGATGATCGTGGGCACCGTCCTGTACTGGTCCGTGGGACCCGTGGTCGCGGCGTTCACCGATCTGGAGGTGCTCTCGCTCGAGCACCTGTTCGTCAGCATGGGGCTCGGGAGCACCGTCGGGGGATCGGTGGCGTTCGCGGGATGGAGCAGGGATGGGCACCACTCGCGTGGATGAGCTTCTCCCGGATGCGGAGGCCGCCGGGACGTTCCACGACGCGCATCTGGTCGCGCGCCACGTCAATCACGCCGCGTGCACGGCCCCGTTCCGCTGGCTCGGCTACGGCTCCGCGCCTGATTTCCTGACGCCGCTCGGCCGCTGAGCCGGCGCCCGCCGATCACCCGCTCGCATCTGGCGTTATGCCCCCATTGCAACTGGCCATCCCGCCCGCGGAGCGATTCCGCTCGGGAATCAACACGCTCCGCGCAGTGCTGATCGTGGACCTCCTGTTCGACCTGCTGTATCTGCTCGCCCTTTCGGACGACTCCATCGGGGACGTAGGACACGGCATCCGGTTCACCATCACACTGGCCCTGCTGGGCATCCTGCGCAGCCGCACTCACTGGCGGTGGGTGCTTGCGGGGTGGGCCGCGATCGACCTGGCGGTACTCGCGCTGGAGGCCCAGGCCCGGGGAACCATCTCCCTCTGGCTCATCTTCACGGTCGTTGTAACCGCATATGTGTACTGGGCTTGCAGCGTAGGCGAACGCGGGATGAGGGACGCTCGGAGCGAGCCCGCTCAGGACCGGAGCTTCCATTGATGCGTAGAGGGGCAACGCCGCTGCGGCCGAAGGCCGAAAACGTGCGCATACTGGCCCGCCCGTTGCACACCCCACCGTCGTACGCGGCGGGAGCGAGGGGCAACCATGGGAGGTCTGGTATGCGCAGGCACGCGAGCGGTGGGCTGCTGCTGTTGATGGCACTGGCCGGGTGCGACGGGGGGAGCGTCTTCGGGAGCACGCAGGTGGTCGCGGGGGGCGGAGCCGGCAGGGGAACGATCACGGGGCAGGTGCAGGCAGACGGGGGCGGGCTGGGAGGCGTGACCGTGCTCCTGGCGAACAGCGACTCCACGCGCACCGACGCGGCGGGCGCCTTCCGCTTCACCAACCTGGAGTCGGCCACGTACAACCTGGCGGTGCGCGTTCCGCTGGGATACACGCCGGCTGCGGGCGAGACGAACCTGCGCACCGTCATCATCCCGACCACGGGCGGCACGCAGCAGGTGAGCTTCGTCCTGCAGCGCAACACCACCGGCACCACGTTTTGATCACACAGAGACACAGAGGCACAGAGAAAGAACAGCTTCTCTGTGCCTCTGTGTCTCCGTGTGAGCCCCGTTTTTACGCCAGCGCCGGCACCAGCCTCTCGGCGTTGAAGGTGGCGCCCGTGGTGCTCGTGAGCGTCACGTCCACGAAGCTGCCGATCAGCTCCGGCGTGCCCTCCAGGTTCACCGTCCGGTTGCTCTCGGTGCGCCCCTGCACGCCGCCGCGCCGCCCCTCCTTCTCCACCAGCACCTCGACCGTGCGGCCGACCCACGCCTGGTTGATCTCCAGCATGATCTGGCGCTGCATGTTGATCAGCCGCAGCAGCCGTTCCTGCCCCTCCGCCTCGGGGATGAACTGCTCGGCGGGGAGGCGGGTGGCCGGCGTGCCCTCGCGCGGGGAGTAGCGGTACATGTACGCCTCGTCGAAGCGCACGTCGCGCATCAGGCGCAGCGTCTCCTCGTACTCCTCCTCCGTCTCGCCCGGAAAGGCGACGATGACGTCGGTGGAGAGGGAGATGCCGGGAATGGCCTCGCGCACCCACTCCACCTTTTCCATGTACTCCTCCACCGTGTAGCGGCGGAGCATGCGCTTGAGGGTGCGGTTGCTGCCGCTCTGCACGGGGAGGTGGAGCTGCTCGCACACCCCGGCCTCGGTGGCCATCACCTCCACCAGCTCGCGGGTGAAGTCGTTGGGGTGCGGCGAGGTGAAGCGCACGCGGCGGATGCCGTCGGTGCGCGCGACCTCCCGGAGCAGGCGGGGGAAGTTCCAGTCGCCGTGCTCGTACGAGTTGACGGTCTGGCCCAGGAGCACCACCTCGGGCACGCCCTGGCCGGCCAGCGCCCTCACCTCGTCCAGGATGGCGCGCGGGTCGCGGTTCTTCTCGTCGCCGCGCACGTAGGGGACGATGCAGTAGGTGCAGCGGTAGTTGCAGCCGCGCTGGATGGGCACCCACGCGGAGACGGCGGAGGCGCGCTTGGCCGCCACGCCCTCGTAGTTCTCGTGCGGATCGAAGCCCAGCACGGTGAGCCCGCCGCGCGCGGGCGCGGGGGTCATCTGCGGAAGGGTGAGCGGCGTGGGCCTGGACTCCAGCGCGCCGAGCGCCGCCAGCTTCTCGGGAAGCTGGCGGTACGAATCGGGCCCCATCACCAGGTCCACCCCGCCGGCGCGGCCCAGCAGCGACTCGCCCATGCGCTGCGCCATGCACCCGGTGACGCCGATCAGCGCCCCGCGCCGCCGCTCCTCCTGCAACTGCCCCACGCGCCCGATGACGCGCTGCTCCGCGTGGTCGCGGATGGCGCAGGTGTTCACCAGGATGACGTCGGCGTCTTCCGCCCTGTCGGCCGCAACGTAGCCGCTCTCGGCCAGGATCCCGTGCATCAGCTCGGAATCCGCCGTGTTCATCTGGCAGCCGTACGTTTCGATGTAGGCACGCTTCATGGGACTGCTGGGATTTCGGTGGACGCGGGACGGGGTGGAGGGGGTGCTTACACCGGCGGGCCGGAATGGTTCGGGGGGAGTGCGTGAGTGCGTTGGTGCGTGAGTGCGCTTGACTTCGGTAAAACGCACTCACGCACTAACGCACTCACGCACTTCTTCTTAGGCTCGCGCCCACTCCCCGTACAGCGGGAACCGGTCGCACATCTCGCGGATCTCGCCGCGCACGGCGGCGCTTACGGTTTCGTCGTCGGCGGCGGTGACGACGCGGTCGATGAAGGTGGCGATGGCGCGCATCTCGTCGGGGCCCAGGCCGCGAGTGGTGAGCGCGGGGGTGCCGATGCGGATGCCGGAGGTTACGAAGGGCGACTCCGTCTCGCCGGGGACGGTGTTCTTGTTGACCGTGATGCCGGCGCGGTCCAGCGCCTTCTCGGCCACCTTGCCGGTGACGCCCTTGCTGCGCAGGTCCACCAGCACCAGGTGGTTGTCCGTGCCGCCGGAGACCAGGGTGAAGCCGCGCTCCATGAGCGCCTCGCCCAGGGCGCGCGCGTTCTCGATCACGCGGCCGCTGTACACCGAGAAGTCCGGCTGCAGCGCCTCGGCGAAGGCCACGGCCTTGGCGGCGATCACGTGCATCAGCGGGCCGCCCTGCACGCCCGGGAAGATCTGCTTGTCGATGGACTTCGCGTGCTCCTCGCGGCTGAGGATCAGGCCGCCGCGGGGGCCGCGCAGCGTCTTGTGCGTGGTGGAGGTGACCACGTCCGCAAAGGGCACGGGCGACGGGTGGTGCCCCGTGGCCACCAGCCCCGCGATGTGCGCCATGTCCACCACCAACTGCGCGCCGCACTCGCGCGCGATCTCGCCCATCGTCTCGAAGTCGATCTGCCGCGGGTACGCGCTCGCGCCGCCCACGATCACCTTGGGGCGCACCGTCATCGCCTGGTCGCGGAGCGCCTCGTAGTCGATGCGGTGGTCGTCCGGCCGCACGCCGTACGCGGCCACCTTGTACAGCCGCCCGCTGAAGTTGACCGGCGAGCCGTGCGTGAGGTGCCCGCCCTCGGAGAGGTTCATCCCCAGCAGCGTGTCGCCGGGCTGCATCAGGGCGAAGTACACGGCCATGTTGGCCTGCGCCCCCGAGTGCGGCTGCACGTTGGCGTGCTCCGCGCCGAACAGGCGCAGGAGGCGCTCCTGCGCCAGCCGCTCCACCTCGTCCACCACCTCGCACCCGCCGTAGTACCGCTTGCCCGGGTACCCTTCGGCGTACTTGTTGGTGAGCACGGAGCCCATCGCCTGGAGCACCGCCCGCGAGACGAAGTTCTCGGAGGCGATCATCTCAAGCTGGTGCTCCTGCCGGGCGGTCTCTTCGCCGATCAGGCGGTAGATGTCGGGGTCGGCGGCTTTCAGCGCGTCTTGCATGTCGGTGCGTCTCCGTGCGGCGGCGGTCGTTCGGGAGCCCCGGAAGCTAGCGATTGTGGCGGTACTTCAACAGATGGGGCTCACACAGAGGCACGGAGGCACAGAGAATACTTCGTCGGTTGCGGATGCGGGGTGCGCGCGGTACGATCTCAGGATGAAACGACTACTTGTGGGTGCCATTCTGCTGCTCTGCGCGACGACGGCTCGCGCGCAGAGCGCCACGCCGCTGTCGATCGGGGAGACGTTCACCATCGAGTCGGGCGCGATGGGGGAGACCCGGCGGATCAACGTGTACTCGCCGCCCGGGCACGCGGACAGGGCGCTGCCGGTGCTGTACATGCCGGATGGGGGGATGGCGGAGGACTTCCTCCACGTCGCAGGGCTGGTGCAGGTGTCGGTGGGGAACGGGACGATGCGTCCGTTCATCCTGGTGGGGATCGAGAACACGCAGCGCCGGCGCGACATGACCGGGCCCACGGAGGTCGCCGAGGACCGGACCATCGCGCCGCGGGTGGGTGGGTCCGGCGCGTTCAGGAGGTTCATCCGCACCGAGCTGATGCCGCAGGTGAAGCGGCGCTACCGGACCACGGACGAGACCGCGATCGTGGGCGAATCGCTCGCGGGGCTCTTCGTGGTGGAGACGTTCTTCCGGGAGCCGGAGCTGTTCGGCAGCTACATCGCCATCGACCCCAGCCTGTGGTGGAACGCGGAGCAGCTCGTGAAGCAGGCAGGCGAGCGGCTGCGCGCGTCGCCCGCGAAGACGCTCTGGCTCGCGAGCAGCGACGAGCCGGGCATCGTGGCCCCGGCGACTCGGCTGGCGGAGGTGCTCGCCAGGGCCGCGCCCGCGGGGCTGCGCTGGCACCACGAGCGCATGCCGGAGGAGAAGCACTCCACCATCTACCATCCCGCCGCGCTGCGTGCGTTCCGCACGCTGTTCAAGCCCGCGCCGGCTCCGTAGGCGCATGACTTGCAAGCCGCTTCGTACCAGATGACGGGGAGCGCAGGGATCTGCTCCCCGACGAGCCACGCCGTACGGAGAGATCGATGGTCGCTGCATGCCGCCGGATCAGCGTCGCGCTGGTCGCCGCCGCCCTCCTCGCCGGTTGCGCGGAGACGTACCGCGCCAACGGACCGCGTCCCGAAGGAAACCGGGGGAGCGTCTCGCGCGGGACCGTGAAGGCCAAGGAGAAGTCGAACAACGGGCAGAAGCGCGGCCACAACGGCCAGCGCGGACGTGGCCGCGGCAACGGCCGGGGCAACAACTAAAAAGGGCTCACCCAGAGACACAGAGGCACGGAGAAAGAACATCTTCTCCGTGCCTCTGTGTCTCTGGGTGAGCCCTTTATAACGGCCAGAGGTGGCAGCGGTTGCCTTTTCCGCTCCGCTGCGGCTAATGCCAGTCGGCGGTCGTCCCCGTCATCTGTGCGACCCACCTGCCGCGGTCCAGGTAATAGTTGAACCAGCGCCGGTACTCGCGCGACGAATCCGAATAGCGCTGCCCGGTCGCGGTGTTGAAGCTCTGCGAGGAGACCGTGTACCGCGCGCGCACCCTGTACACCATCGTGGTCCGGTCCTGCGACGGGTTGTTGCCGAACTCCTGGGTCCAGCGCACCGGGCGGGCGACGTGGAACTCGTGAATGGTCACCGTCCGGGTGGTGCCGGGCGAGCTGCCGTAATCCGGCCGTTCCGTCAGCATGCGTCTGAACAATGCCTCGCTGGCGGGCGGTGCCTTCTGGGCCGTCTGTGCGGTGGCCGGAAGCGCGCTCATCAGGAGGAGGCCCGCGAGCAGGGCTTGCGCACATCTGCGCGCGACGGTGAAGCGACGCATCGGGAACCTCCGGGGAGGGAGAGGCGCGCGCCACCGGGACGCCCGTGCGCGGCTCGCCCATGGTAACTCCACGCGGGTCCCCCTACAACGTTCTCGTGTTATCCGGTTGTCACGCCTGGAGGATCGAGACTCCACAGGTGGCAGCGCGCCTGCACCGATCCGCCCTCGGGCGTGGGTAGCTCCACCGTGCGCACCGCACCGGAGGCGCGGGCGTAGCCTTTCACGGCCAGCGACGCGCCCATCACCCGCTCGTCGCGGGGGAGGGTGCGCAGCACGTCCTGGCTGAGGAAGACGACCAGCTTGGCCCTGGGGCGGGTGATGGCGACGTTGAAGCGGTTGGGGTTGAGGAGGAACGACGCTTCGCGCTCCGCGTACTCGCGGTCCGCGACGGCGTAGGAGACGACGATCATCTCGCGCTCGTTTCCCTGCATCCGCTCCACCGTGTCCACCACCGGGAGCTCGGCGCGGGGCCAGCCGCCGGCCACGAGCTCGCCCAGGATGGCGCTGTTCTGCGCGCGGTGCGGCGAGATGGCGGCGAAGGCGTGGCTGCGGAACGCGTCGGCCGTGTACGGCTCGTCCGTGGCGGGGTCCAGCATCCCGGCGCGGGCAAGGCGCGCGAGGCGGGCCACCAGCGCGGCCTCGAACGGGTTGCGGGCCGTGGCGCGGACCCCCTCGTACGTGCAGAACACAACCGCTTCGTCGGGACGGAAGAAAACGTCCCAGAGGAGCGCATCCACCGGGTCCGCGAAGCTCCCCTCCGCCAGGCGCAGCCGCCAGCCTGGCACCTTGGAAACGAGGCCCGGATAGAAGACGTGGCGCGGGTAGCGCACCAGCGCGTGGTTCATCCGCCGGCTCTCGCGCAGCGTGAACCGGCCGAACTTCTCGGCGAAGTGGCCGAACGCGGAGCCGAAGAGGGTGTTCTCCGGGTCGTAGCTGCCGCGGATGATGGGGGCGAGTTGCCGGTCGTCGCCGCACAGGACCACGCGGCCGCCGCGGCGGATGGACGAGAGCGCGATCAGCGAGTCCGCCACCTTCATCTGCGACGCCTCGTCGATCACCACCACGTCGAAGAGCGGCCTCACCGGCGCGTCGCCGCTCTCCTCGTCCTCGGACGAGGCGCCGTTCATCGCGCGCATCTGCTTCCACAGCGACCACACGGTGGAGCCCACGACCACCGGCTCGTTGGCCGCGTGGGAGGCGGCGAGGATGCGGGCGAGGTGCGTGTCCGGCACCGCCTCAGCGTGGAGCCCATCCAGGTCCGCGTCCGCCTCGCTCCCCCGCCCCGCCAGCTTCACCACGCGCAGCGGATTGTCGATGCCGCTTGCCTCCAGCTCGCGCGCGATGCGCACCAGCACGTTGACCACGGCGCGGTGCGTGGCGGCGCTCACCAGGATGCGGCAGGGGCGCCCGGCCCGCTTCGCCGCCGCGGCGATGCCGATCAGCATCCACGCCAGCAGGTACGTCTTCCCCGTGCCCGGCGGGCCCCACACGACGGAGACCTCGCGCTCGAATACCCCGCGCCACGCCGTTTCCTGCTCCGCGTTCAGCACGGGGCGTCCGAACGCATGGGCGGCGGGGCGCAGCGCGTCGTCCCACCCCGCATCCGCATCGAACGGCGCCAGGAGCCACTCCGCCGGCCGCTCGCCGCGCAGCAGGCCGGTGACGAAACTCGCCTCGCCGCGCCCGCCGGCCAGGGCGCGCAGGGTGGCGACCACGCGGCGCGTGTTGAAGTCCGCCTCGGCCTTATCGAGCACGCAGACCCGGCCGAAATCCAGGTGCCGGTCGCGCTGCGCCGCCTTCCAGCCGTCCTCCGAGGCGAGCGTCACGCGGGGCGGATCGGCGGCCAGGTCGAACTCCACCAGCTCCGCGCTCAGCTTGCGGCGCAGCCAGGGCTTGCGATGCGTTTCGGTGAGCGTGCGGCCGTCGTCGTTGGTCAGGAGGAGCGCGAAGTCGCCGGGGCGGAACTTGGCCTCGCGGCACTCGGGATCGAAGGTGAAGACGGCGCTGCCATCCTCGCGCATCTCCACCAGCTCCACCTCGCGGATGCACTCGAAGCGGCGCGCGCGGTCGTGCGTGGGGAGCGCGTGCAGCGAGCGGATGGCGGTGCTCTCCTCCGCCGCCTCCAGCTCCGTGAGCATGCGCAGCGACTCCAGCAGCGGGTCCGCGATGGGGTCGCCGGGCGCGGGGCTCGCGGGGAGCGCGGCGGGCGTCAGCCGCAGCCGCGGATCGCCCCTGCGCCGCGCCGCGCGGTCGCGGATGGCGCGCACCAGCGAGTCCAGCGCCGCCAGCTTCGACTCCACCGTGGCGACGATCTCCGCGCGCACCTCGTCCGGCCCCTGGCCGCCGGCGGGGCGGCGGTTCCACACGTTGTGGATGCAGTCGAACGGCACCTGGCTGGAGAAGGGCGCGCTGTACGGGCCGCGCGGGCGGTGCACGGCGGGCGCGAGATCCGGCTGCAGCGCCTCGGAGACGCGCGCCAGCTCCCACGCGTACGGCACGGGGAGCGCGAAGAGCTCGGACACCACGTCCAGCAGGATCGTCCCCGGCGCGGTGGAGGCGGGGCGCGCGCCGTCGCCGCCGGGAAAGAGTAGCGCGGCCAGGGCGGCGATGGCGGGCTGTGCCTCCGCGTCCCCCAGGTGGCGCTGAAGGAGCCCGCGCAGGATCTCCATCTCCCCCGCGTCGTACACGAAGAAGTGCACCGACCGCCCCGCGTCCAGCGAGCCGGCCAGGTGCACCAGGAAGCCCTCCAGCATCCGCCGCTCGGCCGCGGGCCTGCCCGCCTCGCACACGAAGACGCGGGCGTCGCGGCGCGCCCCTTCCACGCGCACGCCCAGCGCGAAGCAGAGCCCCGTCACCGGGTCGCTCTCGGCGGAGAGGAGGATGCGCACGCCCTCCTCCATCCCCATGCGGTGGGTGCGGCCCTCCACGTCGAACACCTTGCGGAAGGCCAGCGCCTGCACCCGCTGCTTGAGCTGCGCCTGGTTGGACTCCAGCGCGTGCGAGCCGGTGTAGATCCCCTTCTTGAACGACGCCTTCTGCAGCGCGGCCACGGTGCGGATCCCCTGCGCGTGGAGCGCCTGCTTGGCCACGGGGGTGATCCCGTTGACGCGGGCCAGGTCGTCCGTGCGGTCCGCCTCGGCGCGGCAGTGCTCGAAGAAGCCACACCCGGCGCACACCGGCAGCAGGTGCCACGCGGCCTCGCCGGGCGCGCAGGCGGCCACGCGCGGCAGGTCGTCGCGGAACAGCTCCTCCACGTGGTGCCGGTACGCCGCGAGCGCGAACGGGCGCGGCTTGCGGGCGCCGCGCGTCCAGATCCACCCGCGCCGCGTCTCCGCCACCCCGCTCAGCCCCTCGGCGCGGCAGATCTCTTCGAGGAGAAGCGAGTAGAAGGCGACCTGCGCGAAGTGCTGGAGGGTGCCGTTGCGGCTCCACTTGATGTCCACCACGCCGAAGCGCGGCCGTCCGTCGGCGCCGCGCCGGATGCGGATCAGGTCCGGCTGTGCGGGCTGGATGGCGATGGCGGGATCGATCCCGTGGCGCGCCGCGAACGCCGCGGGGTCGCGCAGGACGAGCTCGGGCTGCACGATCCAGCGCACGTCCCCCGGCTCGCGCAGCGCCTCCACGACGCGCGCGTACGGCAGCTTCACCGCCTCGCCGTGCGCATTGCGCCCGGCGGAGAGCACCGCGCCCGGAAAGCGGCGCTCAAGCTGCGCCAGCCTGCGCTGCTCGAACAGCCGCCCGGCCCGCGTGAGCAGCCCCGCCCCCGGCCGCGCTTCGGCCAGGGGGATCTCGGTGCCGCGCGCGGCCGGCGGCACCATCTCCCAGCGGAGGCGGCGGTCGCACCGGAAGCGGAAGTGTTGTGCTGCGAGCGAGCCGGTGAGGCGAAGCATGCTTTCGGGAGCGGGTGGGCGCGATCGGGAACGGATGCTACCGGGAGGCGCGGGCGGGTACAAGCGAAGAAAACCCGAAGAACGTGCCCTCACCCGGCAGCTTACAGCTGCCACCCTCTCCCAGTAACTGCCCTGGGAGAGGGGACTACTTCAGGCGCGGCGAGAGGGAGCCGGGCGCGCTGAAGGGCCAGTGAAGTATGCGTCACGCAGGTTGGAGCCCGCGGTGCGGCAGGCGCGGGTCGGGCGCTGGATGGGTGGAAATCGCCCCCTCGCCCATTTATGGGAGTGGGGGTCGGGGGGTGAGGGCTCTCTCGGTGCGCTCCAACCCCAGCCGTCCTTGCGTCAACCGGCCTGTACGCTTTATCTTCGCACTCGTTGAAACTGATTCTCACCTGGCGGAACTCAGCGCATGCTGAAGCGTATCTTTGGGCGCAGGGACAAGGCGGAGGCGGCACCGCACTGCGGTGGCTGCCCGCTGGCGGCGTGCGCCACGGGGTGCAAGGCCGCCGTCCTGTCGATGGACTGCGAGCATGGCGAGGCGCACCGGCTGCGCGGGATGGGGCTCTTTGAAGGCTCCATGGTCCGCGTTCTGGACTCGCGCAACGGGATGCTGCTGGAGGTGAAGGGCTCGCGGCTCGCCCTGGGGCAGTCGCTCGCGTCGTCCATCCAGGTCCTTCCCGTCGGCTGATCCGTTGGCGCGCACCCTGGCAGAGCTCGGCCCCGGCGAACGGGGCCGCGTCACGTCGATGGCCGGCGACGCGGACGCTACACGGAGGCTGATGGACATGGGGCTGATCCGCGGGACCACGGTGGAAGTGGTGAGGCGGGCCCCGCTTGGAGATCCGATGGAGGTGAAGCTGCGTGGCTTCATGCTCACCCTGCGCCGCTCCGAGGCGGAGCACATCACGGTGGAGTAGATGGAAGTGACCGAAGCCGGCGGCGCCGTAGCCGCACCCCCCGCACCCTCGCCCGCCCCCGCAGCGCGCGAGGGTGTGCTGCATGTTGCCCTCATCGGCAACCCCAACACGGGCAAGAGCACGCTCTTCAACGCGCTCACCGGGATGCGGCAGCGCGTGGGCAACTACTCGGGCGTCACGGTGGAGCGCGTGGAAGGCCGCTACCGCGACGCGGACGGGCACGCCGTCACCGTGCTGGACCTGCCAGGCACATACTCGCTGAGCGCCTCGTCGCCGGACGAGGAGATCGCGCTGGGCGTGCTGCTGGGCCGCACCCCGGGCGCCCGGGCGCCGGACGTGGTGGTGGTGGTGCTGGACGCGCAGAACCTGGAGCGCAACCTCTTCCTCGCCACGCAGGTGCTGGAGCTGGGCCTCCCCACCGTGGTGGCGCTCAACCAGGTGGACGCGGCCGCGGCGGCGGGGCTCAAGGTGGACCCGGTGGAGCTCACGCTGGAGCTGGGCGCCCCCGTGATCGCCACCGTGGCCACGCGCGGCGAAGGGCTGGATCTGCTCAAGCAGGCCGTGGGCAAGGCGGTGGACCTCCCGCGCCCCGAGCGCCGCTTCGAGCTTCCCGCCGAGGCCGCCGCCGCGCTGGCGCCGGTTGAGAAAGTGCTGGTCGCCGGCGGGCTCTCTCCCTCCGCGGCGGGGATGGAGGCTCTGCGCCTGCTGGCCGTGCAGCAGCCGGGGAGGCACCTCGCCGGGATCGCGGGGCTGGAAGCGGCGGTCGCCGTGGCGCACGCGGGGGTGGAGGCCGCCGGAATCTCCCCGCGCAGCCTGGAGGCCGAGGCGCGCTACGGCTGGATCGCCGAGGTCACCGACCGCGTGGTTACGCGCGCCGGAAGCGAGGGGCGCACGCTCACCGACCGCATCGACGCGGTGGCGCTCCACCGGGTGGCCGGGCCGCTGCTCTTCGTGGTGATGATGGGGCTCGTCTTCCAGTCCATCTTCACCTGGGCCGAGCCGCTGATCGGGATCGTGGAAGGTCTCGTCGGGGGCGTGGGCGGCTGGGCGGAAACGATGCTCCCGCCGGGCGACCTGCGCTCGCTGGTGGTGGACGGGATCATCGCCGGCGTGGGGTCCGTGCTCGTGTTCCTCCCGCAGATCGTCATCCTATTCCTCTTCATCGGCTTCCTGGAAGACACCGGGTACATGGCCCGCGCCGCCTTCATCATGGACCGCTTCATGAGGAGCGTGGGGCTGCACGGCCGGTCGTTCATCCCCCTCCTCTCCGGCTACGCCTGCGCGGTGCCGGGGGTGATGTCCACGCGGACGATCGAGAGCCCCAAGGACCGGCTGGCGACCATCCTGGTCCTCCCGCTGATGAGCTGCTCGGCGCGCATCCCCATCTACGCGCTCCTGATCGGCACCTTCATCCCGCCGATCGCGGTGGCTGGCGTGTTCAACCTGCAGGGGCTCACCCTGCTGGCCATGTACCTGCTGGGCACGGTGACGGCGCTGGCGGTGGCGGCGCTCTTCAAGCGCACGCTGATGCGCGGCAAGGCGCGCCCCATGATCATGGAGCTGCCGCCGTACCGCATCCCCAATCCGCGCTCGCTCTTTTTGTCGGTGGGGCACCGGGCCAGCATGTTCCTGAAGCGCGCGGGAACGCTGATCCTGTCGCTCTCCATCGTCCTGTGGGCGCTGGCCACCTACCCCAAGTCGCAGGCGCCGGCCGGGGCCAGCGACGAGGCGGCGCAGGAGGCGCAGCTCGCCGGCAGCGCGCTGGGGCAGATGGGGCACGTCATCGAGCCCCTGGTGCGCCCGCTGGGGTACGATTGGAAGATCGGCGTGGGGATCGTCTCCTCCTTCGCGGCGCGCGAGGTGTTCGTCTCCACCATGGGGACCATCTACGGCGTGGGCGCGGCGGACGAGGGCTCCACCTCCCTGCGCGAGAAGCTGCGCGGGGAGCGGCACGCGGGGAGCGGCGCGCTGGTGTACACGCCGCTGGTGGCCGTGGGGCTGATGGTGTTCTACGTGTACGCGATGATGTGCATGAGCACCGCCGCCGTGGTGGTGCGCGAGACGGGCGGCGGCTGGACCGGGCTGGGGTGGGCCGGCTTCCAGTTCGTCTACATGCTGGCGCTGGCGTACCTTTCTGCCCTTCTGGTGTACCAGGGTGGACGGGCGCTGGGGCTCGGGTAACGGGAGGCGTTCATGGCGGGTGAGCTGATGCAGGGCGCCGCGGTCGGCGCGATCGTTCTGGGTGCCTTCGCGAGCGTGGCGATGCGCGGATGGCGCATGGTGGCCGCAGCGCGTGCCAAGCCGGATGACGCTTCCTGTGGCGGAGGGTGCGGCTGCAAGAGCTGAACGGCGGGGGCTCACACAGAGGCACAGAGGCACAGAGATGAATTCGTCTCTGTGCCTCTGTGTCTTCGTGGGAGATTCTTCTACGGTGAAAGTGCCAGGAAAGAGGCGTCGGCGTCGTCGTAGAACGAATGGATGACGACCGAGCGATCCTGCAGGAGCGTAGCCGTCTGGCCCACGGTGCAGTTGCCGAGGCGGATCCAGATCACCTTGGGCGGGTGGCCTAGAAGCAGGCTCCGCTGGTGGAAATCCGCATCCTTGGACACGATGGTGAAGCCGTGCACGGCCGCGTAGGCCCAAACCGCGGTATCGGGCGCGGTGTCCATCCCGAGGCCGTGGACGTGTGCGGAATCGGGGTAGAGGTCCGCCAGCAGGCGCACGAGCCTGGGTGAGAGGTTCTGGTCGAACAGCAGCTTCACAGCTTCGGAACCGCCATCAGCTTGCGCTCGATGTCGGCCGCGAAGGCGAGGGAAGCACGGATGTCTTCCGCTTCGAGATAGGGGAAGTCGGAGAGGATCTCCGCTTCCGTCATTCCCGATGCGAGGTAGTCGAGGATGTCGTAGACCGTGATCCGCATGCCGCGGATGCAGGGTTTGCCGCCTCGCTTGTCCGGCTCGATGGTGATGCGCTCGTGGTAGTCCATGGATTAGACGGTAGACTAACCGCGCGGTGAGGTCAAGCTGTCATGCGAACACGGTCTACCCTGATCCACGGCGTATGAGCGGAGGCACCTGACGCGCGCTCGTGTCAGAATGTGTGCGTGGCACGCGTTATCATACACCTCGATCGAATCCACGCCACGGTAATCCCACCATGACACGCTCACGTCTCGCCTCGACCCTCCTCGTGCTGGGGGCACTCAGTGCTTGCTCGCCGCTCTTTTCGGGGGACGACGCGCTGGATCCCGTGCGCGTTGGATTCGTGTCGCGGCAGGGGGACGAGGTGAACGGGACCGGGGCGGTGATGTGGTTCGAGATCGAGGGGGGATTCTTTGCGCTACGCGGGGACGATGGGAAGGTGTACGATCCCATGAACCTGCCGCCGGGGTTCGCGCGCGATGGGTTGAGGGTGCGCTTCGCGGGGCGCATCCGCAACGACATGGGGAGCATCCGCATGGTCGGCGAGATCGTGGAGCTGAGGCAGATCGCGCTGCAGTGAACGGATTGGCTCACACAGAGGCACGGAGGCACAGAGATTACTTCGTCTCTGTGCCTCTTGGTTTTGCGCGATGGGTGGGGGTGGCGGCGAGGGGGTCGTCGGGCCAGTAGTGCTTGGGGTAGCGGCCCTTGAGGTCCTTTTTGACGTCGAAGTAGGTGCTGCGCCAGAAGCTCGCGAGGTCGCGCGTCACCTGCACGGGGCGGCGCGCGGGGGAAAGGAGGTGGAGCGTGAGGGGGACGCGGCCGCCCGCGATGCGCGGGGTCTCCGTCCAGCCGAACACCTCCTGCAGGCGCACGGCGAGCACCGGCGCGTCCGGGTCCGCGTAGTCCACCGGGATGCGGGAGCCGCTGGGGACTTCGACGTGCGTGGGGGCCTGCTCGTCCAGGCGGCGGCGCTGGTCCCAGGCGAGCATCGACTCCAGGATGGAGACGAGATCCATGCGGGCGAGCGCCGCCAGCGAGGTCGTGCCGTCCAGGTACGGGGCCAGCCAATCCTCCAGCCCCGCGAGCAGGCCCTCGTCCGATGCGTCGGGCCACGACGGGTCGGAGCGGCGGAGGAAGACGAGGCGCTCCTGGAGCTGCCTCGCCACGCGCGTCCACGGGAGCGCGGCGATGCCGCGCGCGCGTATCCCGCCCAGCAGCGCGGCGGCGACGAGCTCCGGATCGGCGTCGGCAAGGGGCGACTCGCGGAGGACCAGCGCGCCCAGGCGCTCGCGGCGGCGGGCGCGGACTGCGCCCGCTTCGTCGTCCCAGGCCACGGTCTCCTCGGTCTCGAGCTGGTCCGCGAAGTGGGCCTCGAGGTCGGCTAGATCGACCGGCGCGGCCAGGTAGACGCGGCTCTCGCGGCCGTGGCCCGCCAGCTCGGCGGCCACCACGTAGGCGGCTTCGGCCAGGGGCTGGGGGTGCGCGAAGGCGGCGCCGCGGCCGTTGCGGAGGAGGAAGCGCCCTCCCCCGCCCTGCCGCCGCTGCGCCACGCGGTCCGGGTACGCCAGCGCCAGCAGGATGCCGGCCGAGTCCGAGTTCCCCTCCCCCGCGCGGATGCCCAGGCCGCGCGCTAGCTGCCGCGCCTCCTCGCGCACCCGCCGCACCGCGTCGTGATCCACCGACGCCGGTACGCGGCCGCCGCGCAGCGCCTCCACACGCAGGCGCACGTCCGCGTCGGGCGGGACGCCGTCGCGCGGGCGGAAGAGGTCACGGTTGCCGAGTAGGGCCGCGAGGTCGCAGGCGACGCCGCCCAGCCCCAGCTCCACCGCGCGCAGCACCATGTGGGCGAGGCGCGGGTGAAGGCCCATCGCGCCCATCCGCCGGCCGTGCGCGGTGATGGCGCCGGACCCGTCCAACGCGCCGAGCTGCGAGAGGAGCTCGCGGGCCTGCGCGTACGCGGCGGCCGGCGGCGCATCCAGCCACGCCAGCTCCGCGGGATCGCGAACTCCCCACGCGGCCAGCTCCAGCGCGAGCGGCGCCAGGTCGGCCTCCAGGATCTCGGGGACGCCGTGCGGCACGAGCGCGGCCTGCTCGCCCTCCGTCCACAGGCGGTAGCAGACGCCGGGGCCCACGCGCCCCGCCCGCCCGCGCCGCTGGTCCGCGGAGGCGCGGGTGACGCGCACCGTCTCCAGGCGCGTCATCCCCGTGCGCGGCGCGAAGCGGGGGACGCGCATCCACCCGCCATCCACCACCACGCGCACGCCCTCGATGGTGAGGCTCGTCTCGGCGATGGAGGTGGCGAGCACCACCTTGCGAGTGCCGGGGCGCGAGGGAGCCACGGCCGCATCCTGCGCATCCTGCCCCAGCGTGCCGTGCAGCGGCGCCACGCGCACCCCGGGCCCCAGATCCTCGTCCGCCAGCAGCGTCTCCACGCGGCGGATCTCGCCCGCGCCGGGGAGGAAGACGAGCAGGTCGCCGTCGTGCGCGGCGAGGGCGGCGCGCACGGTGCGCGCGACGGCCGGCTCGGAGTGGCCCTCCACCGGGCGCGGGAGGTAGCGCGTCTCCACGGGGTGGCTGCGGCCCTCGCTGGTGACGATGGGTGCCCCACCCAGCAGCGCCGCGACGGGGGCGCCTTCAAGCGTGGCGGACATCACCAGGAGGCGCAGGTCGTCGCGCAGCACGGCGCGGCTCTGCAGCGTGAGGGCGAGGCCCAGGTCGGCGTGGAGGCTGCGCTCGTGGAACTCGTCAAAGATCACCAGGCCGATGCCTTCCAGCGACGGATCGGACTGGAGCATGCGGGTGAGGACGCCCTCGGTCACGACCTCGATGCGCGTCCCGGGGCCCACGCGCGTGTCCATGCGCACGCGGTAGCCCACGGTGGCGCCCACGCGCTCCCCCAGCGTCTGCGCCATGCGCGCGGCGGCGGCGCGCGCGGCGAGGCGGCGCGGCTCCAGCATCACGATCTTGCCATTCAGCCACGGCTCGCGCAGCAGCGCCAGGGGCACGCGCGTCGTCTTCCCCGCGCCGGGTGGCGCCTGGAGGACGGCGGCGCCCGCGTCGCGCAGCGCGGCGCGGAGCGCGGGGATGACGGGTTCGATGGGAAGCGCTTGCATCCCGGGAATCTGCCGACGCGGAGCGCGGGATTCCAGGGGCGGAGCGGGAAATGCAATCTCACACAGAGGCACGGAGGCACAGAGAAAGGACTTCTTCTCCGTGCCTCCGTGTGGCTCAGTCGACGCCGCGGCCGGTCTTCTCCTGCAGCTCGTCGATCTTCTTGGAAGCCTCGGCCTTCGTGAGGTCTTCCTCGACCTCCACGTGGGCCTCTTCGGCGAGGGTGCTGAGGTAGGAGCGCTGGGCCCCCGTCATCGGCTGGTCGCCCGTGACCCACTTGTCCGGGTCCTTGATGGTGTTGCTCTCCTCGCGGTGCTCCTGCGTGGCCTTGTCCGTCATGTCCATCTCCTTCGTACGGGTTTCCGGCGTAAGTGCCGCTTGAGCAATGCCTTGTGCAGGATGCGTACCAAACAAAAACCGAATGACGATGAACTGTCCGCTCTGTGCATCTCCCGAGGTGAATCCGTTCGCGGAGCTGCGCGGCGCGCGGTACTTCCGGTGCGCCGTGTGCCTCCTCACCTTCCTGGCGCCGGAGCAGCGGCCGAGCGCGGAGGCGGAGCTGGCGCACTACGGCACGCACGAGAACGACGCGGCCGATCCACGCTACCGCGCCTTCCTCGACCGTCTCGCGACCCCTCTCGCGGAACGCCTGTCGCCGGGCGCGCAGGGGCTGGACTTCGGCGCCGGGCCCGCGCCGGCGCTGGCGGAGATGCTGCGCGAGCGGGGGTTCCAGGTGCGCGTGTACGATCCGTTCTTCGCGCCGGACGATGAGGCGTTTCGCGGGAGCTACGACTTCATCGCGTGCACGGAGACGGTGGAGCACTTCCACGCGCCCGCCGCCGAGCTCGCGCGCCTGGACGCGATGCTGCGCCCCGGCGGCTGGCTGGGCGTGATGACGGAGATGCTGGAGGACGACGCGAGGTTCGCCGGATGGCGCTATGCGCGCGATCCCACGCACGTGTGCTTCTACCGCGCCGAGACGATGGCGTGGATCGCGGAGCACTTCGGCTGGCGCCAGCACGCCCCCGCCCGCAACGTCACGCTGTTCCAGAAAAGGACGGAGGCACGGAGATGACCCTATCTCCGTGCCTCTGTGCCTCTGTGTGAGACCTTTTAGCGCCTCCGCAGCGCCGCCCCGATCCCCACACCCACCAGCGCGAACACCCCCAGCCCCGCCACCAGCGTGACCGGATCGAGCACCGGCGGCGGCACCGACACCACGCCCTCCTCGTCGAACACGGCCGGCGCGCGCACGTAGCGGCCGTCTTCGGGGATGGCCAGCGTCTCGAAGTCGCGGGCGAGCTCGCGCAGGGCCGCGCGCATGGCCTCGCCGTGCAGCGGGGGACCATGGCCGGTGCCGACCGCCGCCGGCTCCAGACCGGCGAGCAGCTCCACCGAGCGGCGGGCGGCGGCCCAGTCCTGGGTGAAGTATGCCGGCGGGCCGTTCACCTCGGCGCGCCACTGCATCACCGCCGTCATCGACTCCTGCCTGGTGGTGACGAAGGCGTCGCCCGCGATCAGCGTGCGGTCCGCGTCGCGGAAGAGGGCCACGTGGCCCGGCGAGTGGCCCGGCGTCGGGATCCAGCGCCACCCCGGCATCCCCGGCACCGAGCCGTCGTCCGGCAGCAGGCGCAGGCGCGGCGAGAAGTCGTACGGCCCGCGCGGGTACAGGGGCGACATGCGCGCCATGGCCCCGCCGCCCACCGTGGGGTCGGGCGGCGGATACGACTCGCGGCCGTCCAGGTACGGGAGCTCAAGCGGGTGCGCGTAGATGGGCACGTCCCACAGCTCGGCCAGCGTGTGAAGCGCGCCCACGTGGTCGAAGTGCCCGTGCGTGAGCACGACGCACGACGGGCGCGCCGTGCCGTAGCGCGCCTTGGCCGCCGCCTCGATCCACGGCGCGGAGCCGGGAATTCCCGCATCGATCAGCACCCACTCGCGGTCGCCGGCCCCGGGCGCGCCGTAGAAGAACAGGTTGGCGATCGCGGTCCGCAGCGCCGCCACATCCGCAGTTACAGTATCCATCGCGGCTCCTTGTCAGTGGTCCGCGGCCTTCCGTCAAACAACGTGCCTCACACAGAGACACAGAGGCACAGAGAAAGAACTTCATCTCTGTGCCTCTGTGTCTCTGTGTGAGATTTCAAAGCTGCTCGGCGAACGTCTCCCAGAAGCCCGCGCGCAACTTGGGGAAGGGCCCGCGCGTGCGCCAGAAGTCGCGGGTGATCTCCTTCGCCTCCTCCAGGTCGTCCAGAAAGGTGTCTTCGAGCTGCTTGCCGAAGCCGCGGTCCATGATGCCGATCACGCTCTCCTGGTTCAGCTCCTTGGACCGGATGTCCATGTTGGCGGAGCCCACGACGGACCACTTGCCGTCGATCACCAGGGCCTTGGAGTGGATCATGGTGCGCTGGTACTCGTAGATCTTCACGCCGGACTCCAGCAGCTCGCGGTAGTACGCGTGGCCGGCCCAGCGCACCACCGCCGCGTCGGTGAGGCGGCTGGGGAGGAGCAGGCGCACGTCGACCCCGGCGCGGGCGCGCTGGCGCAGGATGCGGCGCGTGGCCGGGTCGGGGACGAAGTAGGGCGAGGTGAGCCAGATGCGCTCGCGGGCGCAGGCGAAGCTGATGCAGTAGAAGAGGCGCAGCGGGTGCGACGCCTCGGCCGGCGACGAGATGACGTTGACGTGGCGCGTGACCTCCTCGCCCTCGCCGTCCGCGTCGTCGTAGTCGCGCGGGTAGAAGTCGTCGCCCAGCAGGATCTCGCCGCAGGTGTTGGCCCAGAGCTGCGTGAAGGCGGACTGCAGGTTGTTGGCGAGGCAGCCGCGCACCTCCACCATCATGTCGCGCCAGTGCTCCTCGTCCTCGGCGTCGCCCAGCCACTTGTCCGCCACGGCGGCGCCGCCCGTGTAGGCGATGCGCCCGTCGATGACGATGGCGCGCCGGTGGTTGCGCTTGTAGAACGAGGTGAGCTTGCCGAACTCCACGGCGTGGAACCACTGGAACTTGCCGCCGGCCGCCACCAGCTCCTCCACCCGGTCGCGCGGCACCGTGACGGCGCCGAAGGCGTCCAGCATCATCCTCACGGCGACGCCCTCACGCTGCTTGGCGATGAGGGCGTCGAACATCCGGTCGGAGACCTTCCCCGGCTCCCAGATGTAGCACATGAAGTTGATGGTGCGCTGGGCGCCGCCGATCGCGTCCAGGATGGCGGGGAAGATCTCCACGCCGTTGTTGAGGAGGCGCGCCGTGCCGCCGGACTGCAGCGGCGCGTTCACGGTGCCCGAGATTCCCAGGAGGAACTCGTCCGTGCCGACCTCGGGCGTGTCCGTGATCTCGAACCGGGTGGGGCGCCGTCCCCAGGCCACGAACAGCTTGGAGACCACGGTGACGGTGGCGGCGCCGCCGGCGAAGGCCAGCCCCGCCACCCATGCGGGCGTGCCGCGCGGCTCGTCGGGCGAGCTCACGCGGCACCGGGCTCAGAGTGCGCGGCGCTCCGGCGCACCGAAGGATGGGGGCGCCGGCGGGGGCGCCACGGGTACTTCACGCTCGCGTATGACAACGGTCTCGGAGATCTTGTCATGGATCGCCTGGCGGTTGCGGTCCCAGAATACCTGCGCGAAGCCCAGAAGCCCCGTCACCAGGCCGGCCGCGTATCCGCCGAAGCGCTCGAAGGAGGCCCACAGGCCGATCGGCTTCGCGTCCAGACGCACGACCCGGACCCCCAGGAGCCGCTTCCCCGGAGTCTGCCCCTTCCACAGCGCCGTGAACGCCGTGAAGTAGAGCCCCGTCCACCCGAAGCCGATCCCCAGGTCGTCCAGGAGTCCCGTGAGGTACGCGAGGAAGCCCTTCCCCTGGGCCGCCTCCTCCGCCTGCTCCGCGCGCTCCTCCAGCTTCGTGTTCTGCTCGCGGAGCTCGTTCATCTCGTCGCGCAGGTGCTTTACGCTGTCGCCCGCGAGCGCGGCGCCCACCAGGGGGCGCAGCGAGTCCGCGAGCGCCGTGTCCTTTGCGGCCACCGCCGCGGCGTAGCGCACCGCCAGCGAGTCCGCCGGGACGGGAGCGGGCGCCGGGGGAAGGGCTCCCGCGACCACCTCTTCCATCCACGGCTTGCTGCTCCCCGCCTCCATCTCCACCAGCGACTCGCGGATCGCCTCGTCGTCCATCCCCGTCGCGCGCATGCTGCGGACGACGCCGGGGGCCAGGCGGCGCGCCTCCTCTTCCGTCTTGGCGTTGTGAAGCGCCATCACGCCGAACCCGGTCTGCAGCGCCGTACGCAGCCCGGGCGTGGCCTTCTTCGCGCCTCCCGCCGACGCGGTGGCGACGTGGGCCGTGGGGGCGGAGGGCTGCAGGTAGCTGGCGCCGTAGCTCCACGCCGAGCCGTAGCCGTTGTAGACCACCATGAACAGGATGACCGCCGCCGCGGCGCGCACCACCACGCGCGTCTTCCACCCTGTGCCGCCCCGCGCCGCGAAGCGGAAGAAGGCGTACGCGGCGGCGGCCGCCAGCATGAAGCCGCCGGCCGTCTGCACCAGGAAGAAGACGATGAGCAGGTCGAGCACGAGCGCCGTCAGCCGGCGCGACGGCCGCGCGAGCTCCATCCCCAGCAACTGCGGCGCGAGGGCGAAGTGCTCGGGACGGATGATGTGGCGAGTCTGGGAGTTGCTGGCCATGGGGGTGCCGGAGGTCTGGGTCGCGTGTGCGGCCTGGTACGGCGGAGGGGCGGTGAGAGATTCAAAGATAACCGCGGCAAGGGCTTAGTTCAATCTCTCCTCGCCTCCGCCACCCACAGCCCCCACACCCGCCCGATCTTCGCCCGCCGCGACCGCGTGACGCGCAGCCCCGCGTCCGCGAGAAGCGCCCGCGCCTCGCCCTCCGCGTACGTACGCACCAGCGCGTGCCCCGTCGCGCGCACCGCCGCGTCCAGCACGCGCATGCCCAGGAAGTCGCGCGCCCAGTCCACCAGCAGCACCCGCCCGCCGGGCGCCAGCACGCGCCGCGCCTCCGCCAGCCCCGCGCGCGGATCGCTCCAGTAGTGGAAGGCGGACGCGCTCACCACCGTGTCGAACGCCCCAGCGCGGAAGGGGAGCGCCTCCGCCGCGCCCCCCACCACCCCGCCCGCCCGCTCCGCCGCCCTCCGCAGCATCCCCAGCGACGGATCGACCCCGGCGTACCGCTCCGGCTCCATCCGCCACTCGCGCAGCGACTCCAGCAGCACCGCCGTCCCGCACCCCACGTCCAGCAGCCGCCGCGGCCTCTCCTCCTCCAGCCACGGCCGCAGCAGCTCCATGCTGCCGCGCAGGTACGCGGCCCAGCGCCCGTCGTAGCGCGAGGCGCCGTCGTCGTACTCCCGCCGCACCCGCGCCGCCACGCTCATGCTTCTCTCTGTGTCTCTGTGCCTCTGTGTGAGATGCAGTTACTCCATCCGCTCCAGCAGCGCCACCGGGAAGTCCGCGAACAGCTCCTGCGCGTCCAGGATAGCGTCGCCCTGGCGGTCCTCCGTGCGCAGCTCGGCGCCGGTGAGGCGGTTGACGTAGCGCCCCGCCAGCTCCCGCGGGAGGATGATGTGGGTGCCGCTCCACAGCTTCGCCGTGGGGAGCGCGAAGCCGTGGTCGCGGGTGAGCGTGGCCACCAGGCGCGGCACCACCGTGACGACCGCGGCGCCCTCCGCGCGGCGGGCGAAGGCGACGGCGTGCTCCGCGTGCTCGCCGGCCGTGGCCAGCGGGAGGTGCTCGCCCGCGGCGAAGAGCTCCGGGAAGGCCTGGCGAAGCCGCAGCGCCGTCTGCGTGAGGTAAAGCTTGGCGCGGCCGTCCTCCCACTCCTCCACCAGCGAGCGGGCCACCTCGCGCCGGTCGCGCTCCTCCAGGTCGGCCGTGAGGCGCGCCAGGAGCTCGCGGCGCAGGGCGAAGTCCACCGGGCGGCGGTTGTCCGGGTCCACCAGCGACAGGTCCCAGATCTCCTGGCCCTGGTACACGTCCGGCACGCCCGGCGAGGTGAGCTTCACCAGCGTCTGCGCCAGCGCGTTGACCATCCCGAGCCGCGCGATGGGCGGGTGGAAGCGGACGAAGTCGTCCAGGAACGGGTTGTCGCCGCGGCGCAGGATGGTGGCGACGAACTCCTTGAGGCCCTGGTCGTAGCGGGCGCTCGGGTTGATCCAGCTCGTGTTGAGCTTGGCCTCGCGCGTGGCCTTTTCCATGTACGCCTGCACGCGGCCCACGAGGTCCTGGTGCGTCTGGTCGTTGACCTCGCCAAAGGGCCAGGCGCCCACCAGCGTCTGGTACAGCAGGTACTCGTCGTTGGCGTCGGGCACCACGCCGTCGCCGTCGGGAAGCTTGTGGCCGCGGTTGATGTCGGCCCAGCGGAAGACGTGCTCCTCCCACAGGTCCGGCATCTCGGAAAGGAGGTTGATGCGCGCGCGCACGTCCTCGCTGCGCTTGGTGTCGTGGGTGGACGACGCGCTCATGGAGGCCGGCCAGCGCTCCGCGCGCTCCATGCTGAAGGCGTGGAACTCGTCCGGCGTGATGCCGAAGCGGTCCGGCTCGCCCCCCACCTCGTTGAGCGAGATCAGCCGGTTGTACAGGTAGAAGGTGGTGTCCTCCACCCCCTTGGCCATCACCGGGCCGGTGAGCTGCTGGAACTTCATCACGAAGCGCGCGTGGTCCTCGCGCGCCTCGGGGCTCAGCTCGTCCGGCCAGCGGAGGAGGAGCACGTCGTGGAGGAAGTCGAAGAGCGAGGCGCTCACGCTGGGGTTGCGGCGCTTGGCCAGGCGGATGGCCTGGTCCACGTAGCCGCGGTCGCGGTCCGTCACGAAGCCGGTGTGCGCGTCCACGTAGGTGCGGTACACGGGGAAGCACGCCACCATCTCGCGCAGCGCGTCGCGCAGGGCGCCCCAGGTGAAGTCGCGGTAGCAGCGGTTCTCGGCCGAGAGCCGGTCCAGCATCCCGGAGAGCACCGTGAGCTCGCTGATGAGCGACGAGCGCAGGATCAGCTTCTTCTTCTCGTACACCAGGTCGTGGAACTTCCAGCGGTTGCGGGCGAAGCGGTGGTACAGGTCGTCCATGCGCTGCGCCTGCGCCGGGTCCACGAACAGGCCGTTGACCCGGTTCATGTACTCGTAGCCCACCGTGCCCGCCACCGGCCACTCGTCGGGGAGCGTCTCGTCGCCGGTGAGGATCTTCTCCACCAGAACGTAGAACTGCTCCTTCGCCTCCAGCCCCACCGTCTCGCGCTGAAGCTCGCGCAGGTAGCCGCGCGGGTCGAAGAGGCCGTCCGGGTGGTCGATGCGCAGCCCCGTGACGCGACCCTCGTGCACCAGCCGCAGGATCAGGCGGTGCGTGTCGTGGAACACCTGCGGCACCTCGGTGCGCAGCCCCGCCAGGTCGTTGACGTCAAAGAAGCGCCGGTAGTTGATCTCCTCCGCGGCCACGCGCCAGAACGCCAGGCGGTACGGCTGGTCGTTGAGCAGCTCGTCCAGCCGGTCGAAGGAGCGGGCGTCGCCGGGGGTGCCGTTGAAGGTCTTCACCGCCGCGTCCAGCGCCGCCTTCACCTCCGGGCACGCCGCGTACAGCGCGCGCAGCCGGCGGCGCGCCACGATGCGCTCGCGGTCGCGCTCGCCGATGCTCGCGGGGTCCGTGCTGCCGCGCGGGGGGAGCCTCTCCAGCGCGGTGACGATGCTGGCCAGCTCCATCCGGTCCTCGTCGTCCTCCCGCAGGTGGATCCCTTCCAGCGCCATGCGCAGCACCGCGGCCGTGGAGCCCGGGGCGGCGGGAAACCAGTTCTCGTAGTACTCCACCCGGAACTGGCCGTCGTGGTACACCAGCTTCAGCTCGCCGGCCTCCAGCACGCACCCGTACTGGTCGCCCAGCACGGGGAGGAGCACCTTGCCCTTGAGCTCGGGGCTGCGGGCGTCCCAGTCGATGTCGAAGAAGCGCGCGTAGGGCGACGAGGGGCCGTTCTCCAGCACGTTCATCCACCACGGATTGCTCCCCCCCGCGATCCCCATGTGGTTGGGAACGATGTCCAGCAGGTGGCCCAGTCCGTGCTCACGGAGCAGCCCCGAAAGCCGCGCGTGGTCCGCCTCGGTGCCGATCTCGGGGTTCAGCGCCTCGTGGTTGGTGATGTCGTAGCCGTGCATGCTCCCCGGCCGGGCCTGCAGGTACGGCGAGGCGTACAGGTCGCTCACGCCCAGCTCCGCCAGGTACGGCACCACCTCCGCCGCGTCGCGAAAGGTGAAGCCGTGGTTGAACTGGATGCGGTAGGTGGCTCGCGGAATTCGCTGCACTGTAGTCTGCTTTGGATGGAAAACGGGTGGTGAGCCGCGCGGCCACTCGCAAGAAGTGAGCGCATCCGGGAAACACGGAAAAGGGCCTCACACAGAGGCACAGAGACACAGAGAGCCAGCCGCACCGCCTCCCCTACACCGCGCCTGATGTCAGACTTCTCGCCCCCCGTGCCCCGCCGGGGCAATCCATTCCCCACCGTACCCGGCTTCCTGGAGAACGCGCAGACGGCGTGGCCCGGCAAGCCGTACCCGCTCGGCGCGTCGTGGGACGGCCAGGGAACCAACTTCGCCCTCTACTCCGAGCTGGCGTACGAGGTGGAGCTTTCGCTGTACGACCACCCGGACGATCCGCACCCCTCGCGCGTGGTGAGGCTGCGGGAGCGCACGGCGTTCGTGTGGCACGGCTACGTGCCCGGCGTGGGGCCGGGGACGTTCTACGCCTTCCGGGTCAACGGGCCGTACGACCCCGCGCGGGGGATGCGCTGCAACCCCTTCAAGCTGCTCGTGGACCCGTACGCCCGCGCGCTGGCGGGGCGCATCGACTGGAAGGAGCACCCCTTCGCCTTCCCCTTCGACCAGCCGGGCGAGGACTGGGTGCTGGACGACGAGCGCGACGACCGCGGCGTGCCCAAGGGCGTGGTGATCGACAACTCGTTCGACTGGCGGGGCGACCGTCCGCCGCGCATCCCCTGGCACCAGACGGTGATCTACGAGGCGCACGTGAAGGGGCTCACGAAGCTCCACCCCGAGGTGCCGCAGGAGCTGCGCGGCACCTACCTGGGCGTGGCGCACCCGGCCATCATCCAGCACCTCCGGTCGCTGGGCGTAACGGCCATCGAGCTGCTCCCCATCCACGAGTTCTCGGACGACCTCTTCCTGCAGCAGAAGGGGCTCAGGAACTACTGGGGATACAACTCCATCAACTTCTTCGCGCCGGACGGGCGGTACGCGCACGCCCGCGACTACGGCGAGCAGGTGAAGGAGTTCAAGGAGATGGTGAGGCAGCTTCACGAGGCGGGGATCGAGGTGATCCTGGACGTGGTCTACAATCACACGGCGGAGGGGAACCACCTGGGGCCCACGCTCTCCTTCAAGGGGATCGACAATCCCACGTACTACCGGCTGGTGCCGCACAACCGCCGCTTCTACATGGACTACACGGGGACGGGCAACTCGCTCAACCTGCGCCATCCCCAGACGCTGCAGATGGTGATGGACTCGCTGCGCTACTGGATCCAGGAGATGCACGTCGACGGCTTCCGCTTCGACCTGGCGTCCACCCTGGCGCGCGAGCTCCACGAGGTGGACCGGCTCTCGTCGTTCTTCGACGTCATCCACCAGGACCCCGTCATCAGCCAGGTGAAGCTGATCGCCGAGCCGTGGGACGTGGGCGAGGGCGGGTACCAGGTGGGGAACTTCCCCGTGCTGTGGGCGGAGTGGAACGGCAAGTACCGCGACACGGTGCGCGCGTACTGGCGGGGCGAGCCGGGCACGCTGGGCGAGCTGGGCTACCGCCTCACCGGCTCCAGCGACCTGTATGAGAGCGACGGACGCCGCCCGCACGCCTCCGTCAACTTCATCACGGCGCACGACGGCTTCACCCTGCACGACCTGGTGTCGTACAACCACAAGCACAACGAGGAGAACGGCGAGGGGAACCGCGACGGCGAAGACGACAACCGCTCGTACAACTTCGGCGTGGAGGGGCCCACCGACCGGCCGGACATCCTGCGCGCCCGCGAGCGCCAGAAGCGCAACTTCATGGCTACCATGCTCCTGTCACAGGGGGTGCCCATGATTTGCGGAGGCGACGAGATGGGGCGCACGCAGCGCGGCAACAACAACGCGTACTGCCAGGACAACGACCTCTCCTGGGTGAGTTGGGAGCTGGGCGACGCGGACCGGGCGATGCTGGAGTTCACCCGCCGCGTGGCCCGCCTGCGCCGCGACCACCCCACCTTTCGGCGCCGCAAGTTCTTCCGCGGCCGCGAGATCCGCGGGTCGGAGGTCAAGGACCTCACCTGGGTGCGGCCGGACGGGCGCGAGATGACGGACCAGGAGTGGAACTCCGGCTTCGTGCGCTGCTTCGGGATGGTGCTGGGGGGCGAGGCGATGGAGGAGTGGGACGACGAGGGCCGCCACGTGGTGGACGCCACCTTCCTCCTCCTCTTCAACGCCGACGGCGGGTCCATCGACTTCACCCTCCCCAACGTGGGGCCCGCGGCCGGGTGGAAGGTGGTGCTGGACACGGGCCAGCCGGAGATGGAAGAGGGGAGCCGGCGCTTCCTGGACGGCGACACCCTCACCCTGGAGGGGCGCTCGATGGTGGTGCTGCAGGATTCCAACGAGCCAACGGAGACAGCGGAAGTGAGCGCAGTGGACGTACATACGCAGCCGATCGGGGCGAGCGTCGAGGAGGGCGGTACGCGCTTCCGGGTGTGGGCGCCCGGCCACCGGAGCGTGGACGTGGTGCTCTACGGGCCAGACGCGGAGCGCGTGGTGCCGATGGAGGAGGAGGGCGAGGGATACTTCGCGGCGCTCGCCCCGGGGGTGGGCGCCGGCGCGCGCTACAAGCTGCGCCTGGACGGCGGCGACACCTTCCCGGACCCCGCCAGCCGCGCGCAGCCGGACGGGGTGCACGGCGCCTCGGAGGTGGTGGACCCCGCCGCCTTCGCGTGGACGGACGCGGAGTGGCGCGGGCTGCCGCTGGAGGCGATGGTGATCTACGAGCTGCACGTGGGCACCATGACGGACGAGGGCACCTTCGACGCGCTGATCGGCCGGCTGGACTACCTGGTGGAGCTGGGCGTCACGGCCATCGAGCCGCTGCCCGTGGCCAGCTTTCCCGGCGAGCGCAACTGGGGGTACGACGGGGTGGGGCTGTACGCGCCCTCGGCGGCGTACGGGGGGCCGGAGGGGCTGCGGCGGCTGGTGGACGCGGCGCACGCGCGGGGGCTGGCCGTGGTGATGGACGTGGTGTACAACCACTTCGGGCCGGAGGGGAACTACCTTCCCGCCTTCACCAGCGGCAAGGTGTTCAACGAGGCGCACCAGACGCCGTGGGGCGCCGCCGTCAACTACGACGGCGAGGGGAGCGCGGCCATCCGCGAGCTCGTCATCCAGAACGCGCTTCACTGGGCGCACGAGTACCACATCGACGGCCTGCGGCTGGACGCCACGCACGCCATCATGGACGACTCGCCCACGCACATCCTAGCCGAGCTGGCGGAGCGGGTGCGCGCGTCGCTGGACGGCCGCCACTTCGTGCTGATCGCCGAGGACGACCGCAACGAGCGGCTGGTGGTGACGCCCGCGGCCGAGGGCGGGCTGGGGCTGGACGGCGTGTGGGCGGACGACTTCCACCACCAGGTGCGCGTGAAGACGGCCGGCGACCGCGAGAGCTACTTCGCGGACTTCACCGGCAGCGCCGCGGACCTGGCGGACACACTGCGCAAGGGGTGGTTCTTCGAGGGGCAGCGGGCGGCGCACCGCGGCGCGGCGCGCGGAACCCCCGCGACGGAGCTTCCGCCGCGGGCCTTCGTCCACTGCATCCAGAACCACGACCAGGTGGGGAACCGCCCGCTGGGCGACCGCCTTCACGAGGTGGTGGGGCTGCCGGCGTACCGCGCCGCCTCCGCGCTCCTCCTCCTCTCCCCCTACACGCCCATGCTGTGGATGGGGCAGGAGTGGGCCGCTTCGTCCCCCTTCCAGTACTTCACGGACCACCCGGAAGAGCTGGGGAAGCTGGTGACGGAGGGGCGGCGCAACGAGTTCAGGGGCTTCTCCGCCTTCGCGGACCCCGCCAACCGCGAGCGCATCCCGGACCCGCAGTCGCCCGCCACCTTCCAGCGCTCGCGCCTGCGCTGGGACGAGACGGGCAACGCGCCGCACGCGGGCGTCCTGGAGCTGTACCGCACCCTGCTGCGCCTGCGGCTGCGGCACCCCGCCCTGCTCCGCCGCTCGCGCTCCGACTTTGCCGTCACGCCCATCGGCGGCGACGGGGTGGCGCTGCGCCGCCGTGGCGCCGAGGGCCAGCCGGACCTGCTGGTGGTCGCCTCCTTTGGCGGGCACCTGCGCGCCGAGCTGGGCACCCTCGACGAGACGCGGCCGGAGGGGGGCTGGCGGCTGCTCCTCTCCACGGAAGAGGCCCGCTTCGGCGGGGAGAGCGAGGGCCCCCTCGCCACCCTCACGCCGGACGGGCGGCTGGAGCTGCGCGGGCCGGGGGCGGTGGTGCTGGAAGGGTAAACCGGGCTCACACAGAGACACGGAGGCACAGAGAAGAAGTCATCTCTGTGCCTCCGTGTCTCGGTCGGCGCGCCACGCGGGGGGATTTATCCCCCGGCGTTTCCGCGGCATCTCTGTGCCTCCGTGCCTCTGTGTGAGATTCAGTTCCCTTCCGTGTCTTTGTGGATCATGTAGTCGCGTGCGCCGTGGGCGCGCTCGCGCTCGAACTCGGCGGTCTCTTCGGCGCGCTCGCGGGCGGAGTCGGCGTCGCGGGCGTGGGATACGGCGCGGTCACGGTCGGAGTGCGCGGAGGCGGAGGCGGCGAGCGTGGCTTCGGTGCCGCGGCGCGCCGTCATGTCGCGCGTCACCTTTACGAAGCCAAAGAGCTCGCCTCCCGGGCTGCGCAGCGCGGTAAGGGTCACGTGCGCCCAGAAGGTGGACCCGTCGCGCCGTATGCGGCACCCCTCCCCCGTGTACTCGCCCTGCTCCGCGGAGTCCCGCAGGTGATCCTCGGCCGTGCCGTCTTCCGACCCGTCGTCCGGGTACAGGAGGCGGAGGTGCGCGCCCTCGGCCTCTTCCAGCGTCCACCACTTGAGGAGGTGGGCGCCCTCGCCCCAGAAGGTGATCACCCCGTCGGGGTCCAGGAGGAAGATGGCGTAGTCGCGCACGTTCTCCGCGAGCGCGGCGAAGGCCGGGTTGGTGGCGCCCACGTGCTCGCGGACGGCGCGCCACTTCGCCTCTTCCCCGCGCCTGCGCCGCCGCCCGCGCTCGAACGCCGCCTCGCGCTCGGCGCTCTCGGGCCGTGCCTCCGTGTCGCCCAACTCAGCTCCCCGCGGGAAGGGTGAAGTGGAAGGTGGCTCCCTTCCCCGGCTCGCTCTCGGCCCAGATGCGGCCGCCGTGCGCGTCCGCGATCCCCTTGGCGATGGCCAGGCCCAGCCCCAGCCCCTGTTTCTCGCCGCGCCGCGCCTGCCAGTAGCGGTCGAACAGGTGCGGGAGGTGCTGCGGCGCGATTCCCGTGCCCGTGTCGGCCACCGAGAAGCGCACGCCGCCCTCTGCCGGCACGGCGCACACGGTGACGGTGCCCCCGGGCGGCGTGAACTTGAGCGCGTTGCCCAGCAGGTTGCTGAGGATGCGCAGCACGCGCGCGCGGTCCGCCCGCACCTCCGGGAGCTCCGGCGCCACCTCGGCGCGCAGGGCCAGGGAGCGCTGCGCCGCCAGCTCCTCGAACAGCTCCACCGCGCCCCCCACCAGGTCGCGGGGCGAGACGGGCTCGCGCACCAGCGCGCTGGAGCCCGACTCCAGCGCCGCCACCTCCACCAGGTCCTGGATCAGCCCCTCCATCTGCTGCGACGCGTTGCGGATGGCGCGGAGCTGCTGCCGGTCGCGGGGGCTCCACGTCTCGCCCGAGAACTCCTCCAGCAGCGCCGCGCCCAGCACGATGGCGTTGAGCGGGTTGCGCAGGTCGTGCGACACCACGGCCAGCACCTCCTCGCGGGCGCGGGAGGCGCGCTGGGCCTCCTCGTACAGGTGCGCGTTGTCCACCGCCAGCGCGGCGCGGCGCGACAGCTCCAGCGCCACCTCCAGGTCCGCCCCGGTGTACGGGGGCGAGGCCCCGGTGCGGCCGAACGAGATGGCGCCCACCGTGCGCCCGCGCGCCAGCATCGGCACCACCATCGCCGAGCCCAGCCCCAGGTCGCGCAGCATCTCCGCGTGCTCCGGCCCGGTGGAGATGGCGCCCATCATCTCGGCCGTCACGCGGTCGATCAGTTGCGGCTCGCCCGTGCGCAGGCACACCACGGCCGGGTGGGGCCCCTGCGGGTCCACGGGAAAGCGGCGCAGCAGCCCGCGCACGATCTCGCGCCGGCGGGGGTCGTGGTGGGCGATGCCGGGGGCGCGCAGCTCCCCGCCCTCCTCCACGTGCACGATGCAGTAGTCCGCCAGGCTCCCCGCCACCAGGTCCGCCACGCGCTGCAGGGTGGCCGCCGACTCCAGCGACGAGGCCAGCAGCTCGCTGGCGGTGGCGAGCAGCCGGTCCGCCTGCCGGCGCCTGCGCTGCTCGGTGGCGTCGGTAAAGGTAACCACACCGGCCGTGATCTCCCCGCCGGGGCCCGTCACGGGCGCGCCGCGCAGTTGAAGCACGGCCCGCGTGCCGTCGCCGCGCCGGTAGTGCACCTCCTCGCCCGCCAGCGTCTCGCCGTGCAGGAGCACGCGGGCCAGCGGGTACTCCTCGGCGGCGAAGGGGCGGCCGTCGGGGTGGATCATGCCGTGCGTGGCGTAGTCCGCCAGGCGCGTGTCCTCGCCCACGGGGTGCCCCAGCAGCCGCTCGGCCTCCGGGTTGTGGATGGCGATGCGCCCGTCCGGCGCTTCGCCGATCAGCACCCCCTCCGGCATCTGCCTCACCACCGCCTCCAGGAAGGCGCGGCCGCGCTCCGCCTCGCCCAGCAGGCGGGCGCGCTCCTCTTCCGCGCGGCGGCGCTCGGTGCTGTCGCTGAAGTAGATGGAAAGGCCGTCCGCCGCGGGGTAGGCGCGCACGGAGAACCACACGTCCAGCAGCGGGGCGTGTGCTTCAAAGGCCACGGGCACCCCCGTGTCCACCGCGCGGCGCAGCTCGGCGTGGAAGGGGCCGGCGATGGCGCCGGGGAACACCTCCCACACGGAGCGGCCCGCGAACGGCTCGTCGCGCCCCACGGTGCGGCGGGCCAGCTCTTCGGCGCGGCGGTTGAGGTAGGTGAAGCGCCACTCCCGGTCCACCGCCACGAAGGCGTCGGTGATGCTCTCCAGGATCATCCTCACCCGCTCGCCGGCGGCCTGCGCCTCGGCGCGCGAGGCGCTCTCGGCGGCCAGGCGGCGCTCGGCCTCTTCGGCGGCGCGGCGCGCGCGGATGTCGCGGATCACCCAGCGCAGCCCCGCCGGCTCGCCGCCGCGCGCGCGTACGCCCTGCACCGAGCACTCCACGGGCACCGGCTCACCGTCGCGCGGCACCAGCGCCGTCTCCCACTCGTCGATGGGCGAGCCGAGCGCCGCCGCCAGCGCCATCCGCGCGCGGAAGCCGCGCACCTCGCCGCGCTCCACGAACAGCGCCAGCGGCTTCCCCCGCAGCGCGCGCGCCTCCACCGCCAGCAGGTCGGCCGCCGCGCGGTTGGCCTCGCGGATCACCCCCGCCTCGTCCGTCACCACGTACGGCACCGGCGCGTACTCGAACAGCTCCACGAAGCGCTGGTTCTCCTCCTCCAGCATGAGCTGGGCGGCGGCCAGGCTCTCGTTCTGCTGCCGGAGCTCCTCCTCCGCCACCCGCAGCTCCTCCATGGCCGTGAGCAGCTCCTCGATCGCCGACTGCGCCACCTCGTTGGCGGTGCTCGACGCGGCGAGGCGGCTCCTCAGCGCGTCCACGCGGGCGTGGGTGGCGCGCAGGTGCTTCTGGAGGACCGAGTCGAAGCTCATGTGCGCGCCACCTGGGAGGTCAAAGCCCTGCTATGGAAGCCGTGGGGAGCAAGGGGTGTTCCAATGTGGACGCAGTGGAGGCCCCGCGTGAAACAGGCCCCGCTGGCATCCCGCTCGCCGCCCCCGCCCCCGGTCGCCACGCCGCCGGAGCGTCATTCCGAGCCCCGCGGTTGCGGGCGACTGAAGTCGCTGCAACAGCCACACGAAGTCCCCCTGCGGGGACTACATACCTCCCGCGGGTGCTGGAAGACCAGTCCGCGGAGGCGGACTTCGTGCCTTTGTTGACGCGACTTCAGTCGCCCGGCCGCGATGCCCCCTGCGCGGACTGAGCCTTCAGCCCGAGCCGCAAAGCGGTAGTCCCCGCAGGGGGACTTCGTGTGGTCGTTGCAGCGGTTTCAACCGCCCGCAACCCGCCGGATCAGGCGGCGGGGCGAGCCATCCGCCGCCGCCCGCGCGTCAGAGGCTCTCGGCGTCGCCGTCGCCGCGGGCGTGCATCACCAGCACGGCGCCGCGCACCTGGCGGCTGGAGTCGGCGAACGGGGTGCACGAGACCTGGCACTGGATGGTGCGCCCGCGGCGGTTGATGGCCTCCAGCACCACCTCCTCGTACTCCGAGCGCCCGTCGATGCAGGCGCGGATCACCGACTTGAGGCGCTCCACCGGGAGGCCGATGTCCAGGTTCTGGAAGGCGTGCCCCATCACCTCTTCGGCGCGCAGCCCCCACAGCTCCTCGGCCTTGCGGCTCCAGATGCGGATGTCCGAGTCGCGGTCCAGCACCACCACGGCGGAGCGCAGCGAGGTGAGGATCGCCGTCATGTAGTCGTTGATCTCGTTGAGGTCGCCCGTGCGCCGCTGGATCTCGTCGTTGATGGTCTCCAGCTCCTCGTTGGTGCTCTGGAGCTCCTCGTTTATCGTTTCCAGCTCTTCGTTGCTGCTCTGCAGCTCCTCGTTGGTCGTCTCCAGCTCCTCGATGGTGCTCTGCAGCTCCTCGTTGGTCGTCTCCAGCTCCTCGTTGGTGCTCTGCAGCTCCTCGAAGGCCGTCTCCAGCTCCTGGTTCGTTTCCAGCAACTGCGCCTTCACCTGCTGGACGTCGGAAACGTCCACGAAGGAGACGCTCACCCCCATCTGCGTGTCGTCGCGGTCGATCAGCGGCGCCAGGAAGACGTCAAAGGTGCGCATGGCCCCGTCGAGCACGGGGTAGTCCACGTTGGTGAGGTGAAGCGGCCGGCAGTCGGCGTACACCTGCTCGATGCGCGAGCGCAGCTCCAGCGGACGGTAGGAGAGGGTGAGGTCCTGCAGGGCGCGCCCCATGTCGCCGGGAGTCAGCCCGAACAGGGCACGCGCCCGCGCGCTGGCGGTCACCAGCACGCCGTTGGAGTCCACCACCAGTTGGGCGCAGGCCTGCACGTCCAGGGCGGCGTCGCGGATGCGAAGCTGGCGCATCACCCGCTCGTTCCCCTCGGCGCGGCCGGGCTGCGCCATGGCCAGCAGCCGCTCGCGCCGCGTGCTGCGCGACACCTTGCGGAAGATGCGCGACTTGAGGTCGGCCGGGGCGAACAGGTCGCCATGCGCCCTCATCATCTCCGCCTTGCCCAGAAAGAGGATGCCGCCTTCCTTGAGGGCGAAGTGGAAGCGGGTGAGGATGCGGCCCTGCGTTTCCGCGTTGAAGTACATCAGCGCGTTGCGCGACACCAGCAGGTCCAGGTGGCTGATGGGCGCGTCGCGCACCAGGTCGTGCCGCCCAAAGATCACCTGGCGGCGCAGGTCCGTGCGAAAGGTGTATCCCCCCTGCGCACGCTCGAAGTAGCGGTCGCGCAGCTCCGGCGGGATCCCCTCGACCGCCCGCTCGCTGTAGTGGGCGGAACGGGCGTGGGCCAGCGCCTCGTCGTCCACGTCGGTGGCGTAGATCTTCACCCGCTCGCGGAAGCGCTCCGCCCCCATCGCCTCGGCCAGCACCATCGCCAGCGTGTACGTCTCCTCTCCCGACGCGCACCCGGCGCTCCACACGCGCACCGGCCAGTCCGCGCCCTCTTCCCCCACCAGCGCGGGGATGTAGTCGCGGACGAGCGTGGCCCAGGCGTCCGGATCGCGCCAGAAGCCCGTGACGTTGATGAGGATGGTGTTGAAGAGGGCGGTGAACTCGCCGGGGTGGGCTTCCAGGAACGACTGGTACGCGCCGAATTCCTCCACTTCCACTTCGGCCATGCGCTTCTCCACCCGGCGCACCAGGGTGGAGCGCTTGTAGCCGGTGAAGTCGAAGCCGCGGTTGTCGCGGAGAAACTCCAGCAGGGTCTCGAAACGGGGGTCTGTGCTCGTGCTCATGCGCTCGCGGTTACGGCCTGTACGATGTGTGCTGCGATGTGCTCCAGCCGCACCACCTCGTCCGCCGTGCCGGTGGCGATGGCGTTGAGGGGCATGCTGGCGGCGAGCGCGGTGGCGGGGTCCTGCACGATCACGGTGCCGCCCCGCGCCTTCACGGCGCGCACCCCCAGGCTTCCGTCCGAGTCCATCCCGGTGAGCACCACGGCCACCGCGTGCTCGCCGCACCACTCCGCCACCGAGGCGAAGAGCGGGTCGGCGGAGGGCCGCGAGAACCTCACCGGCGGCGCGTCCGACAGCTCGATGCACCCCCCGGCGCCCACCACCATGTGGCGCCCCGGCGGCGCCACCCACACCCGTCCGGGCGACAGCGGCTCGCCCCCCGCGGCCTCGGCCACGGGAAGGGAGCTCACGGCGCCCAGCACGTGCGCCAGCCGGCTTTCCCGCCCGGGCTCCAGGTGCTGGACCACCAGCACGGCGGCCGGGAGATCCGCGGGGAGCTCCGCCAGGATGGTGCGCAGCGTCTGGATGCCCCCCGCGGAGGCCGCGATCACCACCAGCGGAGGGTACGTGGAAGCGCCCGGATCCGCCGCGGCCAGAACGATCTGCATGCGCGAAACCTGGCCAGAGAGAACCGCGGATGGACCCGGAGGACCAGGAGGACCAGGAGGACCAGGAGGACCAGGAGGACCAGGAGGACCAGGAGGACCAGGAGGACCAGGAGGACCAGGAGGACCAGGAGGACCAGGAGGACCAGGAGGACCAGGAGGACCAGGAGGACCCGTAACACTCGCCCGCCCACCCGCTCCTGTCAAGAAAACCGTGACCCGCGTGCACGGGATTTGCCGCGACCCGAAGTGGGAACACGTGGATTCGCCAGATGCCCGGAGGGCACTTGACTGGAAGGGACATCATCGTGATCGGGGGCTCGGCCGGTGCGGTGGAAGGGTTGTCGCAGATCGTGGCGGGGCTGCCGGCGGACCTCGATGCGGCGGTGTTCGTGGTGGTCCACTTCCCCGCGTACAGCACCAGCGTGCTCCCGCGCATCCTCACGCGCGCCGGCCGCCTGCGCGCCGTGCACCCGGCCGACGGCGACCTGGTGGAGCACCGGACGATCTACGTGGCCCCGCCAGACCACCACCTGCTGCTGGAAGAGGGCCGGGTGCGGCTGTCGCGCGGCCCGCGCGAGAACGGGCACCGCCCCGCCGTGGACCCGCTGTTCCGCAGCGCGGCGCGCGCGTACGGCGCGCGCGTCACCGGCGTGGTGATCACCGGCACCCTGGACGACGGCACGGCCGGGCTGGCCGCCGTGCGCGCCCAGGGCGGCGCCGCCCTGGTGCAGGACCCGGAAGACGCGATGCACCCGGGGATGCCCACCAGCGCCCTCGCCTTCGTGGGCGCCGACCGGGTGCTCCCGCTCCACCAGGTCGCCGCCGCCCTGGTGGAGCTGGTCCACACGCCCGTCCCCCAGCAGGAGGCCTCCGTGCCCGAGAGACTCGACACCGAGACCGGGATCGCCGGGATGGACCCCGCGGCCCTGCAGAGCGACGACCGCCCCGGCACCCCCGCCGGCTACAGTTGCCCCGAGTGCCACGGCACCCTCTTCGAGATCAACGAGGGCGCGGTGCAGCGCTTCCGCTGCCGCGTGGGGCATGCGTACAGCGTGGAGACCCTCCTCGCGCACCAGGGCGACGCCGTGGAGTCCGCCCTGTGGACCGCGATGATGGCGCTCAAGGAGCGGGCGGTGCTCTCGCGCAAGATGGCCGAGCGCCTGCGCGGCCGCGGCGGCGAGCGATCCGCCGAGCGCTTCACCCAGCAGGCGAACGAGGCCGACGTGCGCGCCACCGTCATCCAGGACCTTCTCCGCAACCTCGGCCTCGCCGCCGGGCAGGAGGCGGAGCGCGCCATCCAGCTCCCCGATCCCGAGCTGCTGGACCGCGCCGGGGACTGAATCTCACACGGAGGCACAGAGGCACAGAGAAGAACCAATCTCCGTGCCTCTGTGCCTCTGTGTGAGGCCAGGTGTCCGCTCTGTCCGGGTTCGGCGGGACCTGCGGTGCTGGCGCGGCCACTCCGTCCGCTTTACCTTGCTTTTGTGGACTCATTCTGCGCCAATCCTTCCTCCCGTACGGCCACCATGGAACACCCGCCGCGCCTGAAGATCGAAGCCATGAACGGCACCGCCCGCATCCCCTACCTATTCGTTCTGGACGAAATGGAGGCGGCGGGGAACGGCGACGCCGGGGTCGCGCTCTGGCAGACGCTCCGCAACGTCCGCGGCCGCATCGACGCCGGGGCCGAGCTCCCGGGGGTGCTCCTGATGGGCGAGAGCGCCGACCTGATGGACGCGGTGCCCGAGCTGCGCACCACCCTGCGCGGCATCGTGCGCCTCCTCCGCGAGACGCACCCGGACGCGGACACGCGCGACGGGCTCGTGCTGGGGTGCGCGCACCTGGGGCTGTGGGCGGAGGGGATGGGCGCCTGCCGCACCGCCATCTCCTTCTTCGCCCTGGCCGAGGAGATGGACCCGGCGCGCCCGCACCTGGGCTACCACATCGGGCGCCTGGCCAGGAAGCTGGCGATGTACGACTTCGCCGAGCCCTGGCTGAAGTGGGCCCACCGGCAGGCGCGCGCCGCCCGCGCCTGGGAGGTGGCCGCCCTCTGCGCGTCCGGCCTGGGCAACCTGTACCGCCAGCGCGGCAACCTCCCCCTGGCCCGCCGCTACCACCGCTTCTGCCTCCGCACCACCCGCCGCCACGGCCTCCGCACCCTGGAAGGCGACGCGCTGTACGACTTAGCCGGAATGGCCTTCGACGCGGGAGACGAGGAACAGGGGTCGCGCTACGTCCGCAACGCGCTGCTGGTGTACGGACCCGCGCACAGCCGCGTGTACACGCTCGCTCACGACGTAGCGTGGTTCTGGATGGAGCGGTTCGGCGAGTTCGCCCGGGCCGCGAGCCTGCTCGTCACCGTCCTCGAGCACCTCTGGGAACCGAAGCACCGCCTGCTCGCGCACGCGCACCTGGCCCGCGCCGCGGCGGGCGCGGGGTGGGCCGATCTGTACGAATCCGCCTGGAACGAAGGATGGTCGTTGATGCGGCAGCAGACGTCGCAGGAAGGCCACGCGGGTGCGTTGACGCAGCTCGCGCTGGCCGCCGGCAACTTCGCGCACTGGGACCGTGCGCGCGTCGCGGCGCGCGAGGCACTCCGCATCGCGGAGGCGCGAGGGGAAGGCGAGATGATCTTCCTGGCGGAGTCGATCATCGATGGAGCACCTCAGGACCGGGAACAGTCCTCCGAAGCGGAGAACATCTTCAGGGATCGTCCGCGGATGGGACAGCCGCGGCCCGGTTTGTTTCCCGACCTGGAAGACGAGTTCGCCGAAGCGATGCGTGCCCGGCGAGACGGGGCTCCCCAGAGCCCCACCTGTGCGGTCGCGGTCGGAGCTGGCGGCAAGTAATCAGGAGGCCGCTGAGGGGCTGGGGCTGGATCCCGCCTGTTGCGGGCGACTAAAGTCGCTGCAACAACTGCACGAAGTCCGCCTGCGCGGACTGGTTCCGCAGGGGTTGAGCGGGGCGGCAGCGAAATCCGTTTCGCGGCTCCATTTGCCATCCCGAAGGAGCCGCCTCACGGCCTCCGCCTACGCGTCCCCCGGAGATCTACGCTCGGCGGGGACGGACTGTGGCGACGAGCAGGAACCCAGCGGACCGGAAGTAGATCCTTCGCTCCGCGCCAGAATGCCCAACGCGCCGCACGCGGAGGAGCGCGCGCGGCTCAGGCTGACAGAGTGACGCCCCTCGCGGAGGCCAGTCCCCGCAGGGGGACTTCGTGCTGTTGTTGCCGCGACTTCAGTCGCCCGGCTACGATGCCGGGTACGGCCGCCGATTCTCCCAGGTTCTGCAGGAAGTGCTTTCCGCGTTAGCAGGCCGAGACGTGGCGGACGGCGCGGGCAGCCACATCGGGCTGCCCCTACGGGATTTCTGCCGTAGATCGGGGTTCGGGGCGCACCGAAAGCACGGGCGCGATGAATCGCGCCCACACAAAGGATGTGTGGAAATCGCCCCCTCTCCCATCATTGGGAGAGGGGGTCGGGGGGTGAGGGTCTCCGCGGCGCGAGCAGCGATTCGGATGCGTCTACCCGCGCCATGGCATCAGTTGCCGGAACCGATCCAGGTGCCGCCGCGGCCGGTGGTATCGCCCGGGGCTGGGGCCGCGTTGCCGGAGCCAACCCATCCGCCGTCGCTGGCGGTGCCCGAGCCCATCAGGCCACCACCCGCCTGGACGTCGCGCGAGGGGGCCTCGGGCGCGGTGATGCGGGAGGCACCATCCGCGCAGGCGGCGGCGGCGCAGAGGGCGGCGAGGGCGAACAGGGGGCGGACGAAGCGCATACGAGAATCTCCAGAACCTGGGAACGAGGCGGCAGCCGGACCGGTCCGGCGCCCACCCCACCATTCTGCCACCCCGAGGGCACCCCGGCAGAGTCACGTCCCGCCAGAATAAGGGACAAAGTGGACGAAGCGTTCCGTCTCCTGGCCACGGGGTCGCGTTCGGCAATCCCGTGGCGAGGAGAGAGTGCCGCGGCCAGGAGGCGAGGCCCTCACTCATCGGACCGCATGGATCACCCTTACACACGCGAGGCGCCGACGGACTCGACACCAGCCGACGTGGTGCAGCGCATCTTTGACTCGCTGGATGCCAAGCGTTGGGACGCGGTTGCCGCGCTCGCCGATCCAGAGGATGTCCAACGGTTCGCCGCGGAGCAGGTCGCAGAGCTGCGGCGCCTGGAAACGGAGCTCAGCGCGGTGGACGTGCTGCGGGAGAAGTCCAGCCTCGCGCCTGAGGTACTGGAGCGGTACGCGCGGAACGAGGAGGAAAGCCGAACAGAGCGCCGAGCCCGTTTCGCCCGGCTCTTCGGCGGCCGAAGCACATCGCGGGAGCTGGCTCAGCTCACCCCTGATGCGCTTCTCCTCCTGTGGCTCGCCGCCTCGGACCCGGCAGAGCAGGTGCGCCAGTCGGCCGCGCACATAGAGCGAGCACACCCCGGGTTCACCCGCACGGTACTTGAGACGCCTCCCCGGATCTCCCGCGAGATCGCACACACGGAACACGTAAGGTCCGAAGTCGCTCTCGTCACGTACGTGGAGTGGCTTGGTGACCGGCACGCCAGCAACGAGATTCTCCGCGTGGCAGAGCTACGGCGGACCGCCGCTGGATGGCGGATGCGGGTCGACCCCGAGCTGATGGGTCACGCCAGCTTGTGGACTGTGGTCGTATCCACGGACGAGTGACTCGTGTGCATTTGAGGAGGACTTGAAGGAGCGGTCGACAGCAACGGGACCCACCCGAGCATGAACGCCCTTGCTCGCCGCCCGCACCGCTCCTAACGTGCAGGGCAGCGTCCCGCCGTCCACCCCGTTCCGCGAGCCCGCTCATGCGCCGCAACGCGCTGCTCTTCCTCGCCGGCTGCATGCTCCTGCCCCTCCCGCTGACGGCCCAGGCGGTGCGCGGGGTGGTGCTGGAGCAGCCGGGCTCCGCGCCCGTGAGCGGCGCGCTGGTCTCCCTGCTGGACGCCGCGGGCAAGGTGCGCGCGGAGGTGCTCACCGACGCGTCCGGGCGCTACCTGCTGCGCGCGCCCGCCGCGGGCCGCTACCAGCTCCGCGCGGACCGCGTGGGGTACCGCTCCGCCACCTCGTCGCCGGTGGAGCTGGCGAGCGGGGCCACGGTGGAGCAGACGCTGCGCGCGCCCGCGGAGCACGTGCAGTTGGAGGCGCTGGTGGCCACGGCCGAGCGCCGCCGCTGCACCGTGCGCCCCGCGGACGGCGCCGAGACGGCCACGCTGTGGGACGAGGCGCGCAAGGCGCTGCGCTCCACCGGCCAGTCCGGGCGCCAGTACCCGCACCGCTACGACATCCGCCGCACCACGCGCGAGGTGGACGCGGACACGCGGGTGGTGCGCAGCGAGCGTAGCCGGATGCAGACCGGCTACCACGTGAACCCGTTCGTGAGCGCCCCGGCCGAGCAGCTCGCCGCGCGCGGCTACGTGGAGACGCGGGGCGACACGCTGGTCTTCTATGGCCCCGACGCGGCCGTGCTCCTCTCGGATCCCTTCCTGGACACGCACTGCTTCCGCGTGCAGCCCGCCAACCGCGAGCACCAGGGGATGGTGGGGCTGGCCTTCGACGCGGTCGCCGGCCGCAGGCTCCCCGAGGTGGAGGGGGTGCTGTGGATGGACCGGCGCACCGCGGAGCTGCGGGTGCTGGAGTACCGCTACACCAACCTCCCCTCCGAGCGCATCGCGCAGTTGGCCGAGGGGCGCGTGGAGTTCCGCCGCCTGCCGGACGGGGCGTGGATCATCCCCCGCTGGCGCATCCGCATGCCCACGCCGCGCGAGGCGCTCCCCACCACCGGCTCCAGCGTGCCGGGGATGGACCGCGGGCTGGTGCAGACGGCCTACACCGTGGTGGAGGAGATCGGCGAGGTGCTGGAGATCCGCACCGCGGGCGGCCAGGTGGTGCCGACGGTTGCGTTCGCCGCGCTCTCCGGGGTGGTGTACGACAGCACCCGCGCGCGCCCGCTGGCCGGGGCGCGGGTGCAGCTCGCGGGCACCCAGCACGCCGCGGTGGCCGACGCCGAAGGGAAGTTCAGGATCGCGCAGCTCCCGGAGGGCGCGTACTCCCTCACCTTCACCCACCCGCGGCTGGACTCGCTGGACTTCGTGCCGGCGCCGGTGCGCGTGGCGCTCGTACCGCCCCAGGAGCTGCGGCAGGAGCTGGCGGTGCCGGGGATGGGGAGCATCCTGACCGCCTCGTGCGAGCGGCAGGCGGACGGCTCGGCCGCGCTGGCGGGGACGGTCACCAGCACCACGGGCGCGGCCCCGCTCCCCGGCGTGGCGGTGCAGGCCGTGTGGCAGCGCCCGGGCGAGACGGGCGACAGCGCCCGCGTGCTCGCCGCCACGGACCGCAACGGCGTGTACCGCTTCTGCGCCCTCCCCGCGGGCGTCGCGCTGCGCGTGGAGGCCCGCCTGGCGGAGGCGCGCACCGGCGCCGGCGTGCGGCTGCGCGCCGGGGCGCCCGGCCACCAGGACCTGGCGCTGGCCGCCGCTCCCCCCGCGGCGCTCGCCGCGCGCCCCGCCGCCCCCTCGCGCGTGACGGGGCGGCTGGTGGACTCCACCACCTCGCGCCCCATCGGCGGGGCGGTGCTCCGCTTCGGGGCCGGGCTTCCCGAGGTGACCACGGACCGGCGCGGCAGCTTCACCCTCGCCGCCGTGCCCCCGGGGACGTACGGCGTGGAGTTCCGGCACGACACGTACGGCACCGGCACCTCGCGCATCACCGTGCGGGAGGGGGTCCCGGCGGAGTTCGAGCTGCGCGTGCCGCGGCGCGCGGTGATCCTGGATCCCATCGTCGTGACCGCGTCGCGCGTGCAGCCGGGCAACTACGCACTGGCGCGCCGCCGCGCCGTCAACGTGATCTCGCGCGACGAGCTGGAGCGCCGGCAGGGAGCCGCGCGCCACCTGGGAGACATCGTGCAGACGATCCCCGGCGTGACGGTGCGCGAGATCCCCTACCCCGGCAACCCGCACTCGCTGATGGAGGTGTGCATCGAGCCGCGCGGCGGCACCGGCGGCAGGGCGTTCCGCACCACGGCCATGTCGTTCGACACCGCCGCGAAGTCGAATCTCGGCGGCTCGCTGGGCCCCAGCGACTGCGCGGGCGCCACGCTGATCCTGGACGACGTGCCCATCCGCCCCGCGGGCGAGTTCCTGCGCGACCTCACCCTCTTTTCCATCGAGAGCATCGAGTACATCCGCCCCGTGGACGCGGCTTCGATGTACGGCGAGATGGGCACCTACGGCGTGCTCCTGGTCTACACCCGCGGCAGCGGGCGCCGGGGCACGCCCTGATACGCCAGGCGGTGCGGATGTTGCCCCGCGCCCCGTCCCCCGGTTTCCCCGGCGCCGGGGCGCGGCGGGGGCCGCGCGGGGCACCGGGGAGCACGCGACAGGAGGGACGCATGGCGCGATACGCACAGGACTACGGGATGCGCGGCTACGGCCGCGGCTACGGGCGGGACTACCGGATGAGCGGCGAGGCGCTGCAGCGCGGCCGCTACGGGCGCGACGCGTACGGAAGCCACGGCGAGGGGTGGGGGTACGGCGGCGTGGGCGGCACCCACGGCGGCGACTACGACGCCACCTACACGGGCCGCTACGGGCAGAGCGGCGGCGGCGGGCGCTTCGGCGGGCAGTACGGGTACGATGCGCCGGAGGTGCGCGGGGGCGGGGCGGCGGGCGGCATGGTGTTCGGCCGCTTCGGCGGGATGGAGGGGAACGAGTTCCGCCCCGGCTACACCAGCCCGCGCCGCGAAGACGTGGGACGCGGCGTCCCCCGGGGTGGACAGCCGGGGTGGAGTCCCGGTAGCGGACCGACACGCCAGCGCGGCCGCTACGACCGCTGATACCCCGCCGGAATGGCGGCACGATGGGCCGGACGCAAGCTGCGTCCGGCCCTCGGCGCGTCTGCCGTAGTGGCGCGCCGGAGCGGCACGAAGGTCGCTATTCAGGTGGGCCGGAGCCGCGAGCACGCGGCCCGAAACGACACCAACACACGGAGGCACTCATGCTGTCCTTCGCTCTTATCCTGGTCGCGGCCGCCGTGGCCGCCCTGCTGGTGGCGGGCGTCCGCGCCCACCGCGAGGAGTACCTCCTGGTGCTCTCGGTGCACGCCGGCGGCACCTTTTTCTTTGAGCGGCGAGACACGGGGCGGTACGAGCCGGTTGCGCCCCGGCAGCTCCCCGCGGCGGCGGCCCGGTTCGCGCTGCGGCATCCCACGCTCCATCGCCCGGCTCACCGGGTGAGGCGGCCGGCTCCGGCGCTGGCGCGGGTGTAACGGCGGGGCTCACACAGAGACACGGAGGCACAGAGATCACTTCATCTCTGTGCCTCCGTTTTTGCATCGCGGGCTCGGTAGCCGGACCCATGCGAGCCCGCTCCAGCGGGCTTCCCGTGGTTCCAGCGGGGGGTTTCAACCCCTCGCGGCGGCACACCATTCACCCTGCGGGCCGCGGTGGATCACATGGATACGGAGCTGGGGATCATCGAGGGGTTCTACGGGAAGCCGTGGACGTGGGAGGAGCGGGCGGCGACGGTGGAGTACCTGGCGCCGTACGGGTACCGCTTCTACCTGTACGCGCCCAAGGCGGACACTTTTCTGCGGCGGCGGTGGCAGGAGCCGTATCCGGAGGGAGAGGCCCGTGCGCTGGGGGCGCTGGCGGAGGTGTGCCGGGGGGCGGGCGTGAGGTTCGGGGTGGGGCTGAGCCCGTACGAGATCTTCAACGGCTTCGACGACGCCGCGCGGGAGGCGCTGGGGCGCAAGCTGGCGCTCTTCGACGAGCTGGGCGTGAGCGACCTGGCGATCCTCTTCGACGACATGCGCGGCGACACGCCGGAGCTGGCGGACCGGCAGGTGGAGATCGTGCACTGGGCGGCGGAGCGCACCCGCGCGGACCGCGTGCTGGTGTGCCCCACCTACTACTCGGACGACCCGGTGCTGGACCGCGCCTTCGGGCGGCGGCCGGACGGGTACCTGGAGCGGCTGGGCGCCGCGCTCCACCCCGCCGTGCAGGTGTTCTGGACGGGCGAGGAGGTGTGCTCGCGCGAGATCACCCCCGGGCACCTGGACCGCGTGGCCGGGCAGCTCCGCCGCAAGCCCTTTTTGTGGGACAACTACCCGGTGAACGACGGGCCGCGCATGGGCCAGTACCTTCACCTGCGCGCCTTCACCGGCCGCCCCGCGTCGCTGGCGGGGAGCGTGGCGGCGCACGGCATCAACCCCGCCCTGCAGCCCACCCTCTCGCGCATCCCCGCCATCACCCTCCCCGAGTGCTACCGCCGCGGCGACCGGTACACATACGGCGAAGCGTTCCGCGACGCGGCCATGGCCGTGCTGGGCGCGGAGCTCGGGACGAAGGTGTGGGAAGACGTGCTGGTGCTGCAGAACGTGGGGCTGGACCGGCTGGGCGAGAAGGAGGCGATGCTGCGCGAGCGCTACGCGGGCGAGGAGCACCCCGGCGCGCGCGAGATCATCGCCTGGCTGGACGGCGCGTACCGCATCACCGTCGAGATCGTGCAGACCCAGTAGCGCCATCGGCGCATCCGGCACGCACCGTTCGCGACCGTAATGTACTGAAAAGCTTGCTTTCGCGGCTGTACGTCCCTAATTGTACGTACCTGTTGTTTCCGCGACCTCCCCCGGTGCCGCGCATTGACCTCTCAACGCGTCCTCTACGTCGAAGACCACCCGTCGCTGCGGGCGGCGGTGCTGATGTCGCTGGAGGCCGCCGGCTTCGGCGTGCTGGGGGCGGGCGACGGGCTGGAGGGCGTGGACATGGCGCGCCGCGAGCGCCCGGACGTCATCCTGATGGACCTTCACCTCCCGCGCATGACCGGCTGGGAAGCGCTGAAGGCCCTCCAGAACGACCCGGACACCTCCGCCATCCCGGTGATCGCCGTCACCGCCGGCGAGCTGGACCCGGTCCGCGCCCGCTCCGCCGGCTTCGCGGACTTCATCCCCAAGCCCTTCCAGGCCAGCCGCCTCATCGGCGCCATCCGCACGATCCTGGACTGATTGGCTCACACAGAGGCACAGAGGCACAGAGATGAAGTCGTCTCTGTGCCTCTGTGCCTCTGTGTGAGATTCAGTTTGCTTCGGGGATGATGAAGCCGGCCTTGATCTTCACCTTGTCCTCGATCTCGGTGGCGAGCGGGACGTTCTCCTGCAGGAACGCCTTGACGTTCTCGCGGCCCTGGCCCAGGCGCATCTCGCCGTAGTTGAACCAGGAGCCGGACTTGGAGATGACGTCGTGCTCCACGCCCAGGTCCACGATGGTGCCGAAGCGGTCGATGCCCGTGCCCCACATGATGTCGAACTGCACCTGCTTGAAGGGGGGCGCCACCTTGTTCTTCACCACCTTGACCTGCGTCTTGTTGCCGACGGCCACGTCCTTGTCCTTGATCGTGCCGATGCGGCGGATGTCCAGCCGCAGCGAGGCGTAGAACTTCAGCGCGCGCCCGCCGGTGGTGGTCTCCGGCGAGCCGAACATCACGCCGATCTTCTCGCGGATCTGGTTGGTGAAGACGAGCGTGGTCTGGCTGCGGTTGATGGCGCCGGTCACCTTGCGGAGCGCCTGGCTCATGAGCCGCGCGTGGAGGCCCATGTGGCTGTCGCCCATCTCGCCCTCGATCTCGGCGCGGGGCACCAGCGCCGCCACCGAGTCCACCACGATGATGTCCACCGCGCCGCTGCGGATGAGCGTCTCGGTGATCTCCAGCGCCTGCTCGCCCGTGTCAGGCTGCGATACGAGGAGGTTGTCCACGTCCACGCCCAACTGGCGCGCGTACTCGATGTCCACCGCGTGCTCGGCGTCGACGAAGGCCGCCACGCCGCCCGCCGCCTGGCAGTTGGCGATCAGGTGAAGGCACAGCGTCGTCTTCCCCGACGACTCCGGCCCAAAGATCTCCGTGATCCGCCCGCGCGGCACGCCGCCCACGCCGATGGCCGCGTCCAGGTGAATGGCGCTCGTGGAGATGGCGGCCACCCGTACCTTGGGCCCGTCCACCCCCATGCGCATGATCGACCCCTTGCCGTACGCCTTCTCGATCTGCCCGATCGCGGCGTTCAGCGCCTTCGTCTTGTCCGCGTCCATTACCGTCATCTCTCCGCTCTCCGACAGGGAAATTGTAGCCACATCCAATATACACCACACTGTCCATTTAGTGCGAACAAAATCCGAAAGTCGCGGCAGATCGCCTCCTCCGTGTCTCTGTGCCTCTGTGTGAGCCCGCCGTTCGCCGTCTGGCCCACCGCTTGCTGCCCGCCGGCCGTTCCGAGCCACACATCCCGAGCTGACAGAACCGATGATCGATGCGAGCCGGAAGGTCGTCATAGAAGACGTTACGCCGCAGTTGGACTGCGGCGCGTACGCCATCAAGCGCGAGGTGGGCGACACGATCGAGGTGCGCGCCGACATCTTCAAGGAGGGGCACGACGCGATCGCCGCCGCCATCTGGTACAGGGCGGAGGACGAGGAGGAGTGGCGCGAGGCGCCCATGAAGTTCTGGGATAACGACCGCTGGACGGGGTCGTTCACCCCCGACCGCAACTGCCGCTGGTACTACACGGTGGTGGCGTGGACGGACGTGTTCGGCACCTGGCAGAGCGACCTGCGCAAAAAGTACGACGCCGGGCAGGAGGTGGTGCTGGAGCTGTTCGAGGGCGCGCAGCTCGTGGCCCGCTCCGCCGCCGAGGCGCCGGCCGGGGAGCGCGCCGCCATCATGGCCCACCTGGACGAGATGGTGGGCGACATCGTGGACGTGAAGAAGCCGGCCGGGTGGAAGTGGGCCCCGTTCGAGAAGGGAGTGGCCGCCGCCGAGGAGCGCACCCTGGCCGAGCGCGTGGCCGCCGCCCTGGACCCGGGCCTGCTGGAGCTGCTGGAGCGCTTCCCCCTGCGCGACGACCTCACGCGGCACGAGCCCGTGCTCCCCGTGCAGGTGGACCGGGTGGCGGCGCGCTTCGCCGCATGGTACGAGATCTTCCCCCGCTCCATGGCCGACGACCCGTCGCGCCACGGCACCTGGGACGACGTGATCGCCAAGCTGCCCTACGTGCGGGACATGGGCTTCGACGTCCTCTACTTCCCCCCCATCCACCCCATCGGGCTGGCGTTCAGGAAGGGGAAGAACAACACGCTGGGCGCCGGGCCGGACCAGCCGGGCTCGCCCTACGCCATCGGCGGCAAGGACGGCGGGCACCGCGACGTGCACCCGGAGCTGGGGAGCATCGAGGACTTCCGCCGCATGGTGGCCGCCGCCAAGGAACACGGGCTGGAGATCGCGCTGGACTTCGCCATCCAGGTGTCGCCCGACCATCCGTACGCCGAGGCGCACCCGAGCTGGTTCTACGTGCGGCCGGACGGCACCATCAAGTACGCGGAGAACCCGCCCAAGAAGTACCAGGACATCTACCCGCTCAACTTCTACGGCGACGACTGGGAAGCGCAGTGGACGGAGTGGCGCGACGTGGTGCTTCACTGGGTGGAGCAGGGCGTCAAGATCTTCCGGGTGGACAACCCGCACACCAAGCCCGTGCAGTTCTGGGAGTGGATGATCCGCGAGGTGCAGCGCGACCACCCGGAGGTGCTCTTCCTCTCCGAGGCGTTCACGCGCCCCAAGATGATGCGCGCGCTGGCCAAGGCGGGCTTCTCGCAGAGCTACACCTACTTCACCTGGCGCAACTTCAAGGCGGAGATCATCGAGTACCTCACGGAGCTCACGCAGGGGCCGATGAAGGAGTACTTCCGCGGCAACCTGTTCCCCAACACGCCGGACATCAACCCGGAGTTCCTCCAGCGCGGCGGCCGCCCCGCGTTCATGATCCGCGCGGTGCTGGCCACCACGCTGTCGTCCGTGTACGGCATCTACAGCGGCTTCGAGCTGTGCGAGGGCACGCCGCTGGCCCCGGGGAAGGAAGAGTACCTGGACTCGGAGAAGTACGAGCTGAAGGCGTGGGACTGGGACCGCCCGGGGAACATCCGCGGCCTGATCACGCGGCTCAACCAGGTGCGCCGCGAGAACCGCGCGCTCCACGAGTACGACAACCTGCGCTTCTACCCGGCGGACGACGACAACATCCTCTTCTACGGGAAGATGACGCCGGACCGGGCGAGCATCGTGTTCGTGGCCGTGAACCTGGACCCCTTCGCCGCCCACGAGACCACGCTCCACTTCCCCCTGCCGGACATGGGGATCGGGTGGAACGACCCCTGGGAGGTGGAGGAGCTGCTGACGGGCGAGCGCCACTTCTGGCACGGCGGCTCGCACCGCATCTACCTGGAGCCGGGCGCCCCCGCGCGCATCTTCCGCGTGCGGGCGTGGCGGAGCTCGGAGCACGGCTTCGACTACTTCATGGAGCCGACGATCGTTTGAGGCTCACACAGAGGCACGGAGACCGCTTCATCTCCGTGCCTCCGTGCCTTGTGGTATCAGAGGTACGTGATGGTGGAGTTGTAGACGCGGACGCGGTCGTTGGTGGTGGTGGTACCGTCGCTCACGTACAGGTCGATGTAGCAGGTGTCGTACATGTTGGCGTTGGCCGTGTACGAGTAGCTGTAGCCGTTGGGGATGTAGACGCAGTCGCTCGCCCAGTAGTAGGTGAGCGGGTCGCCGTCGGGATCGTACGAGCCCTGCGCGTCCAGGCTCCAGCTCACGTACGCCGGGTTGCCGTTGTAGATCGGGTAGGGCTTCTTCGACACGAGGTTGATGTTGGCCACCGGCGCCGAGTTCAGCGTCCGGCGCGGCGCGGTCTCGTCCGCGCTGAGCGCAGAGGTGGGCGCGCGGTCACAGCCGGCGGCGGCGGCCAGCACCAGCAGGGCGGCGAAGGGCTTGCGGATGTTCATTCCTGGCTCCTTGGGTGGGGAAGAAGACTCCAACGCCGATGAGTTTAGCGCAATCCCATCCTCCCCACAATTACAGTCCTTAAAAGAGTACGGAGTACACACAGAGGCACAGAGATGAAGTCATCTCTGTGCCTCTGTGCCTCTGTGCCTCTGTGCCTCTGTGCCTCTGTGCCTCTGTGTGAGCCCCCAATCAGTCCCAGGGCTTCAGCACCACCTTGATGCACTCGTCTTCCTTGTCCCGGAAGGTCTTGTACATCTCGGGCCCGCGGTCGATGGGCACCTCGTGGGTGATGACGAACGAGGGGTCCACCTCGCCGCTCTCGATGCGCTTGAGCAGCGGGTCCAGGTAACGCTGGGTGTGAGTCTGGCCCATCTTGAAGGTGAGCCCCTTGTTCATGGCGGCGCCGAACGGGATCTTGTCCAGGAAGCCCAGGTACACGCCGGGGATGGAGATGGTGCCTCCCTTGCGGCAGCACATGATGGCCTCGCGCAGCACGTGCGGGCGCTCCGTCTCCTGCAGCATCATGGACTTGGCCTTGTCGTACCACGCGTCCATGCTGCCGGTGGCGTGCGCCTCGGCGCCCACGGCGTCGATGCAGCGGTCGGGGCCGCGGCCCTGCGTCATCTCCATCAGGCGGTCGTAGACGCCCACCTCCTGGAAGTTGATCGTCTCGGCCTTGCCGTGCGTTTCGGCCATGCGCAGCCGCTCGGGTACGCGGTCGATGGCGATCACGCGGCCGGCGCCCTGCATCCACGCGCTCATGATGGTGAACTGCCCCACCGGCCCGCACCCCCACACCGCCACCGTGTCGCCGGGTACGATCTCCGCGTTTTCCGCCGCCATCCACCCCGTGGGGAAGATGTCGGAGAGGAAGAGCACCTGCTCGTCCTTGAGGTCGCTGTCGATGCGGATGGGGCCCACGTCCGCGTAGGGAACGCGGAGGTACTGCGCCTGCCCGCCCGCGAAGCCGCCCGTGAGGTGCGAGTACCCGAACAGCCCCGCCGTGGCGTGGCCCATCATGGTCTTCGCCAGGTCAGGATTGCGGTTGGAGGTGTCGCACAGCGAGTAGAGAGTGTTCTGGCAGAACCAGCAGCTCCCGCACGAGATGGTGAAGGGCACCACCACGCGGTCGCCGCGCTTGAGCCGCTTCACCTCGCTCCCCACCTCTTCCACGATCCCCATGGGCTCGTGGCCCAGGATGTCGCCCGGCTTCATCAGCGGCAGGAAGCCGTCGTACAGGTGAAGGTCCGAGCCGCAGATGGCGGTGGAGGTGATGCGGACGATGGCGTCCGTGGGATCGACGATGGTGGGATCGGGTACGTTGTCGCAGCGTACGTCGGCCCGGCCGTGCCAGGTGAGTGCCTTCATCGAGCGGCTCCAGGTAGAAGGAGTGCGTGAGTGCGCTGGTGCGTGAGTGCGTTGTGGCGGCGGTTAGCGCACCGGCGCACTAACGCACTCACGCACTTTGTCATTTCCGGGCCAGCCGGCTGCCGGCGATCACGTCCAGCACCGTAATGCCCGCCACGGCCGCGACCAGGGCGGCGACGGTGCCGCGCCGCGGGTTGTCCGGGCCGATGCGGGTGAGCAGGGTCGCCAGGTCCAGGGCGTCGCCGGCAACGCGGGCCGCCATCCAGGTGGCGGGGCGCTCCTGCGAGAGGATGCCCATCCCGGACACCACCTCGCGCACACCGAACGCGCGGATCAGCTCCGTGCGGTCCTCCATCCCCAGCGCCTCGCCCACCTGCTCCGCGGCCAGCAACTGCGTCATCCCCAGGCCGATGCTGAGCCAGCCCAGGGTGTGCGCGAGCCCCCGCCCGTCGACCGAGTGCTTTTCCGTGACGTCCCACCCCGGGCGCGGCGGGATCATCCCCGGCGCCGCCTGCGAAGGATCGAACGCCCGCGGGCGCTCCGTACCCACCATCGTGTCCATCCCCCCTCCTCTGCCACTGGTTCCATCGTCCCGACCCCCGCCGGGGAGCGCGGCGTGGGAGCAATCGCCATGCCCGGATGGAACGTTTTTTTGCACACACTGCGTTGTTGCACAAACGTTGGACGCTGGCATGGTCCTCGCTTTTCCCGCGCCCGTTCCGGTACATCCACGAGCCACGGGAAACGCAGCGATGAACATCGAAGTACCCGTCGTCTTCCAGCTTCGCATCCAGGTGCAGGCCCTCGCCAACGGCCTGCGCCGCGGCACCTCCGACCGCCTCAAGCTGCTGCGCCTCACCGAGTCCGCGCTGGCCACCGCGGAGAGCTCCGGGCTGGGCGCGAACGACCTGCGCACCCGCCTCCGCTCCGTGCGCAACACGCTGGACCACGACCAGCCGCTGGACCGCGCCGAAGCCGCCGCCGCCTTCCAGCGTCTCTCGGCCACGCTGCGCGCCCGTTGAAGCTCCTCTCTGTGTCTCCGTGCCTCTGTGTGAGCCCGCGGTTTTCGGTTTGCGGAAGGTGAGCGCCCCGCGTATCTTGGCGCGCGAAGCTACCCCGAAGACCGAGCATCTGCGCACGAATATCGGAGAACCCATGGCAGACAGCGCACGCCGCACCGTGCTCCCGGTGCGGCACCAGCCCGACCTCCCGCGCGAGCGGATGATCCTGGCCGAAGCGCCCGACGCCGAGGCGCTGGAGATGGACGTGGTGATCGTGGGCGCCGGCCCCGCCGGCCTGGCCACGGCCATCGAGCTCGCCCGCCTCGTGCAAAAGGACGCCGAGGGCGGCGGCACGCTGGGCGAGGTCAACATCGCCATCCTGGACAAGGCGCCCTCGCTGGGCGAGCACTGCCTGAGCGGCGCCGTGGTCAACCCGCGCGCCTTCCGCGAGCTCTTCCCGGACCTCAAGGACGAGGACTTCCCCTTCCGCTCCCGCGTGGACGCGGAATCGGTGCTCTTCCTCACCGAGACGGGGCAGATCCGCCTTCCCACGCCGCCCCCCATGCACAACCGGGGGAACTACGTGGGCTCCATCTGCGAGATGGTGCAGTGGCTGGGCGGCAAGGCGGAGGAGCTGGGCGTGAACGTGCTTCCCGGCTTCCCGGTGGACTCGCTGCTGGTGGACGGGCAGAAGGTGGCGGGCGTGCGCACCACGCCGTCGGGCCTCAAGCGCGACGGTACGCCGGGTGGCACCTTCGAGCCGCCCACGGACGTCACCGCCCGCGTCACGGTGCTGGCCGAGGGCACGCGCGGGCCGCTGGGGCAGGCGTACCGCGAGTGGCAGGGGATCACCTCCGACAACCCGCAGATCTACGCGCTGGGCGTCAAGGAGCTGTGGGAGACCAAGGTGCCGCTGGACCGCGTGGTGCACACGCTGGGCTGGCCCCTGCCGCGCGACGCGTTCGGGGGGAGCTGGATGTACCCCATCGAGCCCAACCTCGTCTCCATCGGCCTGGTGGTGGGGCTGGACTACCGGCAGACCACGCTCGACGTGCACCAGCTCCTGCAGCGGATGAAGCTTCACCCCTTCTTCCGGAAGTACCTGGAGGGGGGCGAGATGGTGGAGTGGGGCGCCAAGACGATCCCCGAGGGCGGCTTCTACGCCCTTCCGCAGCGCCGCTACGGCGACGGGCTGCTGATGGTGGGCGACACGGTGGGCTTCGTGGACGTGGCCTCGCTCAAGGGGATCCACTACGCCATGCAGTCGGGGATCTACGCCGCGCGCACCATCTTCGAGGGGCTCAAGCGGGGCGACGTGTCCGCCGCGTCGCTGCGCGGGTACGACGAGCTGGTGGACGCCAGCTACATCCGCGACGACCTGCGCAAGACGCGCAACATGCGCCTCGGCTTCAAGGACGGCTTCATCAAGGGCGGGATCAAGGCCGGGCTGGCCACCGTCACCGGCGGCCGCATCCCCTCCGGCCGCATCGCCATGGAGCCGGACGCGGAGCGCGCCAAGGACGTGACGCCCGAGACCCCGTTCGTCCCGGACAACAAGCTGACGTTCAGCAAGGTGGACGCGGTCTTCAAGTCCGGCAACGGCACCCGCGACGACATCCCCTCGCACCTGATCGTGGGCAAGGACATCCCGGGCGAGGTGGCGGACATGTACGCCCACCTGTGCCCCGCCAACGTGTACGAGCGGCAGGGCGACCGCCTGGTGGTGAACGCCCCCAACTGCATCGACTGCAAGGCCACCGACGTCATCGGCCCGCGCTGGACTCCGCGCGAGGGCGGCAGCGGTCCGGCGTACAAGCGCATGTAAAAGACGGGGCTCACACAGAGACACAGAGGCACGGAGAAGATGTTCTTTCTCCGTGCCTCTGTGTCTCTGTGTGAGCTACTCGGTTGCCGTGCCGACGATTACCACTTCACCGGTGGGCTTCGGCAGACCGCCCACAGGCTCGTCCGTGACCGCGAAGGCGCGGATCTGCTCGTTGGGGACGTCGTAGCCGCCTTCCACGCTCCCCGTGCCGTCGCGCACCGGGAAGGTGGGCGCGGCGACCGGGCCTTCCGGGGTGATCAGCCAGAGCTGGTACTCGCGGCCCTCGCGCACCGGCGGGAGGTTGTACGCGTAAAAGGTGTAGCGGCGGCGGCGCGGGTTCCAGAACATGCGGCCCGTGGGCTCGCGCTGCTGCGTGGAGGCGAGCTCCACCACGCGCACCTCCGGCCCCGCGAGCGCCGCCAGCGTGGACTCGCGCCGCTCCAGCGTGTTCTCCAGCGCGGCGTTGCGCTGCTCCAGCGACCCCACCCGGCCGCGCAGGCCAGATGCGTACACGCCCAGGCCGGTGGCCAGCAGCAGCGACGCGGCGGCCGCCAGCCACGCCGGGAGCGTGGAGCGCCGCCGCGGGGCGAGCGGGATCACGCGGTCGGCGGCGGCGCGGGCCACGAGGCGCGCGCGCAGGCGGCGGGAGCGGTCGGGCTCCAGCGCGATCTGGGGGGCGGTGTGGGCCAGGAGGGCGGCGGCCTCGCGCAGCCCGTCCAGCTCGGCGCGGCACTCCGCGCAGCCGGCCAGGTGGGCGTGCACCCGCTCCCTCTCGGCGCCGTCGAGAGCGTCGAGAGCCTCGGCGGCGAGCACCGCCTGCACGTCTTCGTGCGTCATGTCCGGGCTCATCGTCCCCCCTCGCGAAGCACCACCAGCGATTCCCTCAGCTTCTGCAGCGCCAGCCGCGCGCGCGTCTTTACCGTGCCCAGCGGCTGGCCCAGCGCCGCCGCGATCTCCGACTGGCTCATCCCCCGGAAGTAGGCCAGCTCCACCGTCTCCCGCTGCTCCGGCGGCAATTGGGCCACCGCGGCCTGGATCAGCCTGCGCTCCTCGCTCTGCTCCGCGAAGGCGTCCGGCGCCGCGGGGGCGTCGGCGAGCCCTTCGGCGGTGGAAGGCTCGGGGAGCACGGCCCAGCGCTCCTCGCGCACCCTGCCCCGCGCGCGCACCCGGTCAAGCGCGCGGCTGCGCACCATCATGGTGAGCCAGGTAGACACGCCACCCCGCCCTTCCTCGTAGCGCCCCGCCTGCCGCCACGCCTGCCAGAACGTTTCCTCCAGCACCTCTTCGGCGTCGTCGGGGTCGCTCAGGATGCGACGGGCCACGGAGTGCAGGAGGGGGGACCAGCGGTCGTACAGGAGCCCCAGCGCGCTCTCGTCGCCCGCGGCCATGCGGCGCACCAGCGCGGCGTCGTCGGCCAGGGGGAGAGCCGCGGTGCGCGGATCTGCCGAAATATACGAGGCAGCAGCCTGTGGCGGATTCATTCCCGTGAAGACCGAGGGTGAAACGGAAGCGAGGCACAGAGACCGGCTCGTCTCTGTGCCTCCTGCTTCCGTGTGGCTGCCGTCCTCAGACGATGAACATGCTCGCCAGCGTGACCACGCGGGCCATGTCCAGCGGCTCGTCCCACGCTTCGGTGATGGCCGACGCGCTCACCGAGGTGACGGTGCTCACGTTGAGCCCGCCGTGCGTGGTGTTGTCTTCCGCCGGGAAGCCGGCGGCGCCCGCCGCGTAGATCCCCGCGATGGGGGCCGCGGCGGTGTCCACCGCCACGCCCGTGATCCACCCCTTGTTGGGCGCCGTCTCGGTGAAGTTGCCGCGCAGGCGGCGCACCTCGGAGGCGTGGCGCGCCTCCACCGAGTGGATGCGGAGCGCCTGCAGCAGCACGCCGCGCTGGTTGAGCGCCAGCAGGTTGGGCGCCTGCCCCTTGTACGCGCGCACACCCAGGTCTTCGAAGCCCTGCGCCAGCACCTTGAACACGTCGTAGTTGGTGAACGCGGGGAACGGGCCCGCGTTGCTCCCCTTGCCGCCCGTGAAGTCGAAGGTCGGCTTGGCGATGGCGGCCGTGCCCAGCGCCGTGCGCAGGAAGCGGACGTGCGACAGCTCGTGGTCGCGGATGTTCTCGAAGATCGCGCGGTCGGCGGCCGGGATCAGGTTGGCCGCGGCAAGCCCCTTCACGTAGAACTCGGCCTCCAGCTCCTCCAGCGTGAGGGCGAAGTTCAGGATCTGCACCAGCGTGGGCGCGGCCTGCGCGGCCACGGCCTTGGCGGTGAGCCCCACCGCGAGCGGCGCGGCGGCAAGGGCCAGCTTGGCGCCCAGGGAGCCGAAGATGGAGAGCGCGTCACGCCGTGTGACGGCCTCGTCGGAGAGCGGAGCGTCGGTGATGTTCTGGTTCAGCATGGTCGCTCCTCCTCAGGAGATCGTCGGGACGTTGATGGCGCGGATCGTCTCGGTGATGAACGGCTGCGCAAGACCGAGAATGTTGCCCGGCTCCCCGAAGTCGTCGAAGTCCCCCGGCGCGAACGAGCTGGTCCCCTTCGTCTTGGGGGCGAGCAGGTCGCGGATGGCGGCGGCGTGGCGCGCCTCCACCGACACGATCTTGCCGGCCACCGTCAGGTACGCCTGCCCGCCGGCCGTGTTGCTGAAGAGCGGCCCCGCCCCGTTGTACGCCTGCACGCCCAGGTCTTCAAAGGTGCGCGCCGTGTTGAGCACCGCCGCCCGGTCCGCCAGGTTCACCGCGGAGAGGATGGGGGTGAGGTCCGGGATGCGGCTGCCGGCCGGGATGGCGGCCTTGAAGAAGTCGCGGTGGGCGACTTCGTGGTCGCGGATGTCCGTGAGGATCAGCCGCTCCGTCGCGCTGAAGGTGGCCGCGAAGGTGCTGCTCCCCACCACGGCCGAGTAGAACGCGGCCTCGAGCTGCTCGAGCGCGAAGGCGTAGTTGAGGATGCCGATATCGCTGCTGAAGTCCAGCGTGACCACGGCGCCCGGCCCGGTGGTCGGAAACATGACGGTCGCGCTGTCCTTGCTGCCGAAGTCGCCGCACGCCGAACCTACCGCCGCCACCGCCGCCGCCGCGCCGCCCCACTTGAGGAAGCTCCGCCGCCCCGTGGGGCTTCCCAGCCCCGCCAGGAGCCCCGCCGTCCCGTCCCGCAGTTGTTCGGACATTGCGCACCCTCCAGTTGATAACCTTGGCCCACGCCGCGTCCGCGCCGCTGGCCCGCTCGTCTACCGCATACGTCCGCCACCGCCCGGTCGGATCTCTCGGCGCGCATCGCACAGATCGAGCCAAGCCTATTCAAACTTTGTGCAATATTCGCATACACGCAAAAAAACGAGGCACGGAGAAAAATTCTTCTCCGTGCCTCCCTGGACGGTCCCAAAAGCTCACACAGAGACACGGAGGCACAGAGAAGAAGTTCTCCTCTGTGCCTCCGTGTCTCTGTGTGAGCCCAATCAGTTGAACTGCTGCCTCACCCTCTCCGCCAGCGCCCGGTTCATCCCCGGCACCTCCGCCAGCTCGTCCACCTCCGCGTGCCGCAGCGAGTACAGCGTGTGGAAGCGGTTCACGAGCGCCTCCACCCGCCGCGGCCCCATCCCCGGCACCCCTTCGAGCTGCACCGTGAGGCGCTCCCGCTCCAGCGACATCCCCACCTCGTCGCTGTCGGACACGTCGTGGCCGCGGCCGCGCAGGTGATCGAGGAAGGAGATCCAGTCGTCGTGGTTCCACCCCTGCGGCCGGTTGCTGGCGAACTCGCGCAGGTCCGCGCGCAGGTTGGCCTGGCGGCGGACGTCGTCCTGCCGGTTGGCGCCGGCGGCGCGCGGCGCGTTCCCCGCGGCGGCCGAGGCGCTCACCCCGGCGCGCGGCCCCGCGGCGCGCGCGGTGCGCGTGGAGGTGGTGCCCCCCTCGGTGCCGCCCGGCACCGCCCCTCCCTCTTCCTTGGCGGTGCGTGTAGTGCGCGTTCCCCCGCGGCGTGCCGCGGGGCTCGCGTCGCCCGTGGCGGTGGTGGTGGAGCGGCCGGTGCGCTTGGCCGGGGACTCTGCGGACCCGGCCGTGCCGGCGTCGCGCGGGGTGGCGTCGGCATCAGCGCCTTTCGCCCGGGTCTTTTCGGTCTTCGCCATGGACGTTGGCTCGTTGTGGTGGTGGTGGCCGGCGCGCCGGCCGCGGATCAATCCTCGTCCCGCTTCAACACCAGGATCGAGAGCGGGGGCAGCGTGAGCCGTACCGAGTCCTGCCGGCCATGCTCGGGAACGGGCTCGGAGGCGACGCCCCCCCAGTTCCCCATGTTGCTGCCGCCGTACGCCTCCGCGTCGCTGTTCAGCAGCTCGCGGTACATCCCCGGGCGCGGCACGCCCACACGGTAGCCGGGCCGCGGGATGGGGGTGAAGTTGCAGGCGAAGAGCAGCTCCTCGCCAGTGTCCGTGCTGCGCCGCAGGAACGAGAGCACCGTCTGCTCCACGTCGTGGAAGTCGATCCACTGGAAGCCCTCGTGCGTGCAGTCGCTGTCCCAGAAGGCACGCTCCTTCGTGTAGAGCGCGTTCAGGTCGCGCATCCAGCGCTGGATGCCGCCGTTGAGCGGATTGTCCAGCAGGTGCCAGTCCAGCGAGCGGCCCTCGCTCCACTCGCTCCACTGCCCGAACTCGCCGCCCATGAAGAGCAGCTTCTTCCCCGGGTGCGCCCACATGAAGCCCAGCGCCATGCGCAGGTTGGCCGCCTTCTGCCAGTCGTCGCCCGGCATCTTGCCGAGCAGCGACCCCTTGAGGTGCACCACCTCGTCGTGCGAGAAGGGGAGCACGAAGCGCTCGCTGAACGCGTACATCAGCGAGAAGGTGATCAGGTTGAAGTGGTACTTCCGGTAGACGGGGTCTTCCTCCACGAAGCGAAGGAAGTCGTTCATCCACCCCATGTTCCACTTCTGGTGGAAGCCCAGCCCGCCCAGGTGCGGCGGCTGCGTGACCCCCGGCCACGCGGTGGACTCCTCCGCGATCATCAGCGCGCCGGGAAAGCGGTCGCGCACGGTGGCGTTGAGCTGCTGGAGGAAGTCGATGGCCTCCAGGTTCTCGCGCCCGCCGTAGCGGTTGGGCACCCACTGGCCGGGCTGGCGCGAGTAGTCCAGGTACAGCATCGACGCCACCGCGTCCACCCGCAGCCCGTCCGCGTGGTACTCCTCGATCCAGAAGAGCGCGTTGGAGAGCAGGAAGTTGCGCACCTCGTTGCGCCCGAAGTTGAACACCATCGTCCCCCAGTCCGGGTGCTCGCCCTGGCGGGGGTCTTCGTGCTCGTACAGCGCCGTGCCGTCGAACCGGCGCAGCGCGTGGGCGTCTTTGGGGAAGTGGGCCGGCACCCAGTCCAGGATCACCCCGATCCCGCGGGAGTGGAGGTGGTCCACCAGGTACTTGAAGTCTTCCGGCTTCCCGAAGCGCGAGGTGGGGGCGAAGTACCCCGTCACCTGGTACCCCCACGACGGGTCGTACGGGTGCTCCATCACCGGGAGCAGTTCCACGTGGGTGAAGCCCATCTCGGCGACGTACTCGCCGAGCTGGTGCGCCAGCTCGCGGTAGGTGAGCGGCCGGTTGTCCTCCTCCGGCACGCGCTTCCAGCTCCCCAGGTGCACCTCGTACACGGCCATGGGCCGGTCCTTCCCCGGCTCCTCGCGGCGGCGCTCCATCCACTCGGCGTCCGTCCACTCGAAGCCGCGCAGCTCCGCGACCACGGAGGCGGTGGCCGGGTTGTGCTCGGCCGCGAAGGCCACCGGGTCCGCCTTGAGGAAGACGTCGCCCCCGGGCCCGCGGATCTCGTACTTGTACGACGTCCCCGCGGGGACCCCAGGGATGAACATCTCCCAGATCCCCGCCCCGGGGTGGCGGCGCATGGTGTGGCGGCGCCCGTCCCACCCGTTGAACTCGCCCACCACGCTCACGCGCTGCGCGGCCGGCGCCCACACGGCGAACCTCACCCCCTCCACCCCGTCGATCTCGTCCGGGTGCGCGCCCAGCACGTCGTAAAGGCGCAGGTGGGTGCCCTCGCCGATCAGGTACAGGTCGAACTCGGCCACCGTGGAGCTGAACGAGTACGCGTCCACCATCTCGGTGACGGACCCGTCCGCCCACGTCACGCGGAGCTGGTACGGGAACGGCTCCGTGGCGCGCGGCAGCAGCGCTTCAAAGAACCCGTCTTCGTTCACGCGCTGGAGCGTGCGCGGCGAAACGATGCCGGTGCCGAGGAGCGCAACCTCGCGCGCGCCGGGAAGAAAGGCGCGCACCACGAGGCGGATCTCCCCCGCAACGGCCACGCGGTGCATGCCGAGCACGCGGAAGGGATCGTTGTGCTCGCCCCGGACGATCTGTCGGACGTCGTGCTGGAGTGTTGCCTGGGCCATCGTGCTCCGGTCTGGGGAGGCGGCGGCGCGTACCCGGAGGGCCGCCTCGGTGGGTCGAAGCCCGCCCCCTGCTGCGAAGCCCGTGCCGCCGCGCGCGCACTACGCGCGCGTGCCCGCCTCCTGCCGCGCCGCGGATGCTTCGTCCAGCAGCCACACCATCTCCCCGTCGCGCGGCCTCACCAACTGCGCCGGCAGGCGGTGCGGGTCGCGCGGCCCGTCCAGCACCTTCCACACGACCTCCGCCTTGTCCGCGCCGGGCGCCAGCATCTCCACGTGCGCGGCCGCGTTCACCACCGGCAGGGTAAGGGTGATGCGCGGCTCGCCCAGGCTGCGCAGGACCGCCGTGGCCACCGTGCGGCGGCGCTCCAGCAGGAGCGGATCGAAGGGGAAGAGCGAGCAGGTGTGCCCGTCCGGCCCCACGCCCAGGTGCACCAGGTCGAAGCGCGGCGTACGCGTCCCAAAGAACTCCGCCAGCTCCGCCGCGTACTCCTCCGCGCCCCGGTGCGGCGGGATCTCGCCGCGCATGCGGTGGACGTTGGCGGGCGGCACGGGCACGCGCGACACGAAGGCGTCGTTGGCCATCCCGAAGTTGCTGCGCACGTGCCCCGGGGGCACGCACCGCTCGTCCCCCCAGAACAGGTGAACCCCCTCCCAGGGGATGCGCGACCGGTACGGCTCCTCCCCCAGCAGCCGGTACGCCGCCCGCGGCGTGGTCCCCCCGGAGAGCGCCACCGAGAAGCGCCCCCGCGCGCCCACCGCCTCGCGCGCGAGCTCCGTGAAGCGCTCGGCCGAGGCGGCGGCGGCCTGCGCGGCCGTGGCGTAGGTGTGGATGTGCATCCGCTCCGTGTCTCTGTGCCTCTGTGTGAGATCGCCGTTCACGGCTGGTGCCACGACCGGCTCTCCTTGCCCAGCAGCCGGTCGGCGCCGGCGGGGCCCCAGTCTCCCGCGGGGTAGCCCTCCGGCTCGCCGCCCGCCTCCCAGCGCTCCAGGATGGGCGTGACCAGCGTCCAGGCGGCCTCCACCTCGTCGCGGCGGGCGAAGAGGGTGGCGTCGCCCAGCATGGCGTCCAGCAGGAGGCGCTGGTAGGCCTCGGGGGACTCGGCGCCGTCGAAGGCGGTGGCGTAGTCGAAGTCCATGCTCACCGCCTGCATCCGCCCCTCCAGGCCGGGGACCTTGGCCTCGAAGTAGAGCGAGATCCCCTCGCGGGGCTGGATGCGCAGCACCAGCGCGTTGGGCGCGGGGGCGTCGTTGTCCACCACGTCCATCACCGGGTGCGGCGCGGGGCGGAAGCTCACCACCACCTCCGTGGCCTTGGCGGGGAGCCGCTTCCCCGTGCGCAGGTAGAAGGGGACGCCCGCCCACCGCCAGTTCTCCACCTGCATCTTGACCGCGGCATAGGTCTCCGTGCGGGAGCCGGGGGCCGCGCCCTCCTCCTGGCGGTACCCCTTCACCTCGCCGCCGCCCGTGTACTGGCCGCGCACCGTCTCGCGGTCGATGTCGTCGCCCAGGATGGGGCGGATGGCGCGCAGCACCTTCACCTTTTCGTTGCGCACCGAGTCCGCGTCGTACGAGGCGGGGGGCTCCATCGCCACCAGCGTGAGGATCTGCAGGAGGTGGCTCTGCACCATGTCGCGCAGCGCGCCGCTCTTCTCGTAGTAGTCCGCCCGCGTCTCCAGCCCCACCGTCTCGGCCACGGTGATCTGCACGTGGTCGATGTGGTTGCGGCTCCACAGCGGCTCCCACACGGAGTTGCCAAAGCGGAATACCATCATGTTCTGGAGCGTTTCCTTCCCCAGGTAATGGTCGATGCGGAAGATCTGCCGCTCGTCGTAGACCTCGAGGAGCGCCTTGTTGAGCTCGCGCGCGGACTGGAGGTCGCGCCCGAACGGCTTCTCCACGATGGCGCGCGTCCAGCACGGGTAGTCGGGCGGGCAGATCATCCCCGCCTTCCCCAGGTCGCGCGAGATCTCGTCCACCACCTGCGGGGGCACGGCGTAGTAGAAGAGGCGGTTGCCGGGGATGCCGAAGCGGAGGTCCACCTCCTTGAGCTGCGCCTTGAGCCGCTCGAACCCCTCCTCGTCGTCGAAGACGTGGCTGCCGAAGAAGAGGCGCTCCCCGAACACCGCCCACTCGTCGTCCGTGGGCGCGGTGGCGAACTCGGCGAGCCCCTCCTTCATCCGCCGGCGGTACTCCGCGTCGTCCATCTGCTCGCGCGCCACGCCCACCACCGCGAACCCTTCCGGCAGCAGCTTCTGCTGCCAGAGGCGGAAGATGGCGGGGATCAGCTTGCGGCGCGCCAGGTCGCCCGTGCCGCCAAAGATCACCAGCACCAGCGGCTGGGGCACGCGGACGGTGGAGAGCGGCTTGCGCAGCGCGGAGGGCGCGGCGGCGCGGGCCGCGTCGGACGCGCTGGTCACTTGGGCTCCTCCGCCGCCTTGATGGCGTGCCCGCCGAACTGGTTGCGGAGCGCGGCGAGCACCTGCGCGCCGTAGCTCTCGTCCTGCCGGCTGGCGAATCGCGCCATCAGCGACAGGGTGATGACGGGCGCGGGCACGTCCAGGTCGATGGCGGCCTGCACCGTCCAGCGCCCCTCGCCCGAGTCCGCCACCCACCCGCGGATGCGCTCCAGCTCCTGCCCTTCGGCGGCGTAGGCGCGCTCCAGCAGCTCCAGCAGCCACGACCTCACCACGCTCCCGTGCTGCCACAGCCCCGCGATCTTTTCCAGGTCCAGCCCGAACTCGGACTTGTGGAGGATCTCGAAGCCCTCGGCGTACGCCTGCATCAGGCCGTACTCGATGCCGTTGTGCACCATCTTGGTGAAGTGCCCCGCCCCGCTGGCCCCCACGTGCAGGTAGCCGTTCTCCGGCGCGAGGGTAACGAATGCCGGCTCGCACACCTTCACGGCGTCATCGGAGCCGCCCACCATCAGGCAGTAGCCGTTCTCCAGCCCCCACACGCCGCCGCTCGTGCCCGCGTCGATGAAGCCGATGCCACGCGCCCCGTACTCGGCCGCGCGCCGCTTGCTGTCGTGGAAGTTGGAGTTGCCGCCGTCGATCAGCACGTCGCCGGGCTGCATCAGGTCGGCGAGCGAGCGGAGCGTCTGCTCGGTGGGGTCGCCGGCCGGGACCATCACCCACACCACGCGCGGCCCCTGCAGCGCGCCCGCCAGCTCCTCCAGCGAGCCGGCGGCGGTGGCGCCCAGCGCGGCCAGCTTTTGCACCGCTTCCGCGTTGAGGTCGTAGACGGCCACCTCGTGCCCGCCGCGCAGGAGCCGCTGCACCATGTTGCCGCCCATCTTGCCGAGGCCCACCATCCCGAGCCGCATCCGCCCCCCCATCGCTGGTGTACGCCGGCCACGCGCCCCGCGCGGCCCCGCTGCAAATACGCACGTCACGGGGGGCGCGGCAAGGGAGAAACGGAAGTGCGTGAGTGCGTTAGTGCGTAAGTGCGCTCAAGACAAAACGCACTCACGCACTGACGCACTCACGCACTTCCCCAAACGCCGCCGGGCCAGCCCCTGGGGAAGGGGCCGGCCCGGCGGGGAGGCGATGTCCGGCGGGGCGCTGGAGGGGAGCGGCTCGGCGGGCCGAGCGCTCGGTTTCGAATCCCGGGGCGCGCCGCCATCCGAGGCGGTCCCGGTCACTTCTGTGAGGAGATGGGGCGGGGCGTGGGGCGGAATGGACATCCGTTGCCATCCCCCAGGGGCAACCGACGTGCCGCCGCCGGCCCTTCGCCGCTCACCCCGATCAACCCCATCCAGCGCAACGCCTTACCCGCATCGCCCCACCGTCCACTCCACAAACATCCGTGGCCCCACCTGGGACAACCGGGACATTCCCGACCCATCCGCGTGTCCCACGTCCTCCTCTGTGGCTCTGTGCCTCTGTGTGAGCCTACGCCTTCGCCGCCACGCGCGAGAGCTTCTCCCCCACCACCTCCATCATCCCGCGCCACGACATGGAGAACTTGTCCACCCCCTCCGTCTGCAACTGCTCGGTGACGGCGTCCAGGTCCACCCCCACCTCGCGGAGCTCGGCGAAGAAGCGGCGGGCATCCTCCACGCCGCTGTCCACCGTGGAGCGGGCGACGCCGTGGTCGGCGAAGGCCTTGATGGTGGCCAGGGGGATGGTGTTGACCGTGTGCGGGCCGATCAGCTCCTCCACATAGATCACGTCGCGGTACGACGGGTTCTTGGTGGAGGTGCTGGCCCAGAGCGGCCGCTGCACGCGCGCGCCGCGGGCCTGCAGGCGCTCCCAGCGCTCGCCCGAGAAGACCTCGGTGAAGCGGTGGTAGGCCAGCTTCGCGTTGGCGATGGCCGCCTTCCCCATCATCCCCAGCGCCCGCTCGCCGCCGATCTTCTCCAGTTGCGCATCCACCGCCGAGTCCACGCGCGACACGAAGAAGGAGGCCACCGAGGCCACGCGCGCCAGGTCCCCGCCCTCCTGGGCGCGCTTCTCCAGCCCGCGCAGGTACGCCTCCATCACCGCCTCGTAGCCGGAGATGGAGAAGAGGAGCGTGACGTTGACGTTGATCCCGTCCGCCGTGAGCTGCTCGAAGGCGGGGACGCTGTCCGCGGTGCCGGGCACCTTGACCATCAGGTTGGGCCGGTCCACCGCCTTCCACAGGCGGCGGGCCTCCTCCAGCGTCTCCTCGCTGCTGTGCGCCAGCTCGGGCGACACTTCAAGCGACACGAAGCCGTCGTGCCCCTCCGCCGCGTCGTAGATGGGGCGGAAGAGGTCGCAGGCGCGCTGGATGTCCTGCACCGCCACGCGCTCGTACGCCTTGTCCGCGTCCGATCCCTCCGCCGCGAGCTCCTGGAAAGCCGCGTCGTAGTCGTCGCTCTTCCCGATCGCCTCTTCGAAGATCGTGGGATTGGAGGTGACGCCGCGCAGGTCGTACCGCGCGATCATCGCCTCCAGCTCGCCGTTCTCCAGGATCTCCCGCCGGATGTAGTCCAGCCACACGGACTGCCCGAGGGCGTGAAGGTCGTGGAGCGGGTTGCGCTGGTTATCGTTCATCGGGCCTCCAGGAAGTGCGTTAGTGCGTTAGTGCGTCAGTGCGTTGGGTCGAGCGTGCGGAGAGGGCCCTCACCCCCCCGGCCCCCGCTCTCCCAAAAAATGGGAGAGGGGGGCGCATTCCGGCCATCCAGCGGCACCCATTGTCCGAGTGCTCCGCGGTCCTCGTACACCGCGGCCCCGCCTTCCGCCCATCGTCGCGCGGATACCGGGAGTGCGCCCCCCTCACCCAGCAGTTTGGGAGAGCGGATTCGGGGGGTGAGGGCCTCCCCACGCACTCACGCACTCCACGCACTCACGCACTCTTCTCGTCCGTCCCCATCTTCGCGCCGCCGGCCCCGCTGCGCCCTTCCCCGCCCTCCGGGACCTCGCCGCGGCCCAGCGCGGCGCGGGCGTGCGCGGCGATGTTGGCGGCGCTGAAGCCCAGCTCCTCGAAGACGCGCGTGGCGGGCGCGGAGGCGCCAAAGCGGGTGATGCCCACGATGTGGCCCTCGCTCCCCACCCAGCGGTGCCACCCCATCGGGCTCCCCGCCTCCACCGCGACGCGCGCGGTGATGGAGGGCGGGAGCACGGACTCGCGGTACTCGCGGGGCTGGCGCGCAAAGAGCTGCCAGCTCGGCATGCTCACCACGCGCGCCTGGATCCCCTCGGCGCGCAGGGCCTCGCGCGCCTCCAGCGTGACCGCCACCTCGGAGCCGGTGGCGATCAGCACCACCTCCGGGTTGCCATCCTCCGCGTCGGCCAGGATGTAGGCGCCCTGGCGCAGGCCGGCCGCGGCGCCGAAGCGGGAGCGGTCCAGGTGCGGGAGGGCCTGGCGGGTGAGCGCCATGAAGATGGGGCCCTCGGTGAACTCCATCGCGAAGCGCCACGCCTCCGCGGTCTCGTTGGCGTCGCACGGGCGCAGATCCACCAGGCCGGGGATGGAGCGCAGCGCCGCAAGCTGCTCGATGGGCTGGTGCGTGGGGCCGTCCTCGCCCAGGCCCACCGAGTCGTGCGTGAAGATGTAGAGGGTGGGCTGCTCCATCAGCGCCGCCAGGCGGATGGGCGGGCGCATGTAGTCCGAGAAGATCAGGAAGGTGCCGCCGAAGACGCGCACGCCGCCGTGCAGCGCCATCCCGTTCATCACCGAGCCCATCGCGTGCTCGCGCACCCCGAAGTGGAGGATGCGGTTGCCGTAGCCGCCCGCCTCGAAGTCGCCGCCGCCGTCGATGTTGGTGTTGTTGGAGCCGGCCAGGTCCGCGCTGCCGCCCAGCAGCCAGGGGACGTGCTTGGCGATGGCGTTGATGGCCTTCCCCGACGCGGCGCGCGTGGCGATCGCCTTCTCTTCCGGACCCCACACGGGGAGGTCGGCGTCCCACCCCTCGGGGAGGCGGTGCTCCAGCGCCTGGTAGAAGCCGCGCGCCAGCTCCGGGTTCGCCGCGGCATAGGCGTCGAAGGCGTCTTCCCACGCGCGCTGCAGCCCGGGCCCGCGCTCGGCCGACCCGCGCATGTGCGCGAGCGCCTCGTCGGGGACGAAGAACGGCTCCTCGGAGGGCCACCCCAGGTTCTTCTTGGTGGCGACGATCTCCTCGGCGCCCAGCGGCTCGCCGTGCGCCTTCTCGCTCCCCGCCTTCTTGGGCGATCCGTAGCCGATCACCGTGCGCACCGCGATGAACGAGGGGCGCGGGTCCGCCTTGGCGGCCTCGATGGCGGCGTCGAGCGCCTCCAGGTCGTTGACGTCCTCGATGCGCTGCGTGTGCCAGCCGTACGAGGCGAAGCGCGCCTCCACGTCTTCCGTGAAGGCGAGGTCGGTGGAGCCCTCGATGGTGATCTTGTTGTCGTCCCAGAAGTAGATCAGCTTCCCCAGCTTCAGGTGCCCGGCCAGCGACGCCGCCTCGGCCGCAACGCCCTCCATCAGGTCGCCGTCCGAGGCGATGGCGTAGACGTAGTGGTCCACCACCTCGTGCCCCGGCCGGTTGTAGAGGGCGGCGAGGTGCGCCTCGGCCATCGCCATCCCCACCCCGTTCGCCACGCCCTGCCCCAGCGGGCCGGTGGTGGTCTCCACGCCGGGCGTGTGGCCGTACTCCGGGTGCCCCGGCGTGCGGCTCTCCCACTGGCGGAAGTCCTTGAGGTCCTGCAGCTCCAGGTCGTACCCGGTCAGGTAGAGCATGGAGTAGAGGAGCATCGACGCGTGCCCCGCGGACAGGATGAACCGGTCGCGCCCGAACCACTTCGGGTCGAGCGGGTTGTGCCGCAGGTGGCGCGTCCAGATCACGTAGGCGAGCGGCGCCAGCGCCATCGGCGTCCCCGGGTGGCCCGAGTTGGCCGCCTGCACCGCGTCCATGGACAGGGTGCGGATCGTGTTGATGCAGAGCTGGTCCAGCTCCGTCCCGCCCGTCGTGCCTGAAGAGGGCATCGGTATTCGCGTTTTAGAAAGTGATTGCCTCACACCGAGACACGGAGAGAAGTCCAGGACTCAGGACCTAGGACCCGGGACTCAGGACTTCCTTCTGCCTCGCCCGGGCGTCCCGGTAGATCTCGTGGCGCTCCGCGTCCGGCGGGAAGAGGGCGCCGCCCACGCGCGCGGCTTCAGCGAGGTCGGGGATGAGGCGCAGGCGCTCCATCACGAGCAGCGCGGCGCCGCGCGCCGTCCCCTCCTCCACAGCCGCAAGGCGCACCGGGCGCCCCAGCACGTCCGCGATGATGCGCGTCCATGCGGGCGACGCATGCAGCGCGCCGCCGCTCGCCACCACCTCGGCGGCCGGTCCGTAGGCGGCCTCCACGGCCTCGGCCGCGCCCGCGATGCGGTAGGCGACGGACTCCAGCCAGGCGCGCGCGATGTGAAGCGGCGTTGTGGCCAGGGTTACGCCGTGCAATGCGGCGCGCTCCTCGGGGTCCAGCGCGGGAGGGCGCTCGGGGAGCAGCCCGGGCGCCACCGTCAGGCCGTGCCCGTCCGGCGGGAGCGCGTCCAGCTCGGCATCCAGGTTGTCCGGGAGCGCCAGGGTGCCCGCCAGCCAGGCGAACGCGTTCCCCCCGTTGGAGAGCGCGCGGCCGGAGACGGTGCGCAGCGCGTCCAGCCGGTAGCACCAGAGCGAGTCCGGCGGCTCGGGCTGCGGGTCCGTGCGCAGCACCCGCAGCGCGGCCGAGGTCCCCACGGTCAGCCCCACGCGGCCCGCGCCGAAGGCACCGCTCCCCAGGCTGGCGCACGCGCCATCGCCCAGCGCCGGGAACCAGGGGACCTCCGCCAGCTCCGGCCAGCGCCGCGCCCACTCCGGCTTCAGCCCGCTCAGCGGCTCGTCGGACACGGCGGGGAGCTCGGCGGGCGTGATGCCGACGGCGCCCAGCGTCTCCTCGTCCCACGCGCACGAGCGCAGGCCGAAGAGCCCGGTGCCCGACGCCATGGAGAGCGACGAGCGCGCCTCGCCGAAGAAGCGCAGCGTGAGCAGCTCGCCCAGCGACAGCCAGAGGGCGGCGCGCGGCAAGCTATCGTACCCCTCTCCGCGAAGCCAGAGGAGCTTGGCCGCCGGGTAGGTGGCGTGCACCCAGCACCCCGTGCGCCGTTGGTAGGCGGCCGGGTCCAGCCGCGTCGCGAGCTCGCGAGCCGCGCCCGCCGCCCGCACGTCTCCCCACCCGAAGAGCGGGGTCACGGCGCGCCCGTCCGCGCCCACGCCCACGAGGCCGTGCCAAAAGGTGTCCATCGCCACCCCGGCGATCTCCGCCCCCGCCCGCCGCGCCTCCACCAGCGCCCCGTCGATCACCTCCACGCACCGCGCCAGCATCACCTCGGCGTCGGCCTCCATCGCGCCCTCTTCCGTACGCCACGGGTACTCGGCGCGCGCGGGGTCTCCCAGCGGCTCCCCCGCCGCGTCGAAGAGCCCCGCGCGCAGCGACGAAGTCCCCGCGTCCAGCGCCAGCACCCACATCAAGGCTGTTTCCCCGCACAGAGGCACAGAGGCACAGAGATGACTTCTTCTCTGTGCCTCTGTGCCTCTGTGTGAGCCCCCGTGTTCAGGGTGTCTCCCCCTGCCTACAGGTTGTCGCGGCGGAGAGGATCCGTCGTGCCGGTGGTGGTGTGGCCCAGGTGCGTCTCGGTCTCGCGGTGCACCTCGGCGCGCTCGCGGCGCAGGTCCGCCTCGACCGTCTCGGTCTCGGTGACTTCCTGCTTGCGAACCACCAGCTCCTCCTTGGCCACCGTGCGCTTCTCGGCCACCACCTCTTCCTCGGTGAGCGGAACGCGGATCGTCTCGCCCTCACCGATGGTGGCGCCGCGGGCGCCCAGGGCGTCGCCGCTGAGCGGACGGCGCTCCACGATGGCTTCCTCGTGCATCACGGGCACGCTCTCGCGCACGTGCTCCGTCTCCACGCGCTTGTCGATCTCCACCGCGCCGGCTTCCACCTGGCGCGTGCCCACCGCCAGCTCCTCTTCGGAGAGCGTAAGGCGCTGCTCGTTCTCGCTCCCCGTCTGCCGCCCGTAGAAGCGGTTGTCGTCGAACGAGTCGTGCGTGTAGAAGTCGGTGTCGTGCGTGGTGTCCGCGGTGCCATGGGTGTGGGTGCCGGCCGTGCTGGCCGCGCCCGCCGCAAGGCCCGTGGCCGCCGCGCCGCCCATGAAGCTGTTGCGGACGCTCGTCTCGTAGTCGCGCGTCACCGGCGACTGGTCGTAGGCGGGCATCGTGCGCAGGTCCGTGGAGGCGATGTTGTCCACCATCACCTGGTCGCTGCCGCGGTCGAGGCGCGCGTAGCCGATCGGCACCAGCACGTGGCGGTCCGGCTCCGACATCAGGCCGTTCTCCACCTCCACGTCCAGGTAGCGCACCTTCATGGCGTTCGTGTCGATCAGCAGCTCGTCCACCTCGCCGATCTTCCGCCCGTCCGAGGCCACGACCTGCCAGCCGCGCACGTCGGGGTCGCCCTCGGCGACCTTGAAGTCGTCTAGCTGTCCAAGCGGTACTACCCGGTCCATTTCGCTCGCCATGGGGAGTCTCCTTCTGGGTTTAGCCGGCTCCCGGTGCCGCCCGCCGCGCCGGCGCGCTCTCCGGAGGGGGTACCTTGTCCCTCTCCGTCCACCGGGGGAGCCCGGGCCAACGCAACAGCCGTTCCACGCCGCGCGGCGCGGCGAGGGCTGTTACACCAACCCTGGACAGAGGTGGGACATACGGGTAAGTTCGTCGCGCCGCCCGCCGGAGCGGGCGGCGCTTCCCCCATCGAAACAGGAGCCACCGAATGTCTTCCACCACGCAGGCGCCGTCAGCCGTTCTCGAGCGCGCGGACGTGTTCACCGAGGGCGAGCTCGACAGCCTTCCCGTGGGTATGATCCAGTTGGACCGCAACGGGACGGTGCTCAAGTTCAACCAGGCGGAGTCGGACCTGGCGCGGGTGGCCAAGGAAGACGCGATCGGGAAGAGCTTCTTCGACGAAGTGGCGCCGTGCACCAAGGTGCAGGAGTTCCACGGCCGGTTCCTGGAAGGCGTGGAGGCCAAGAACCTCAACACGATGTTCAACTACAAGTTCCGCTTCAAGGACGGCCGCCAGAAGGACGTGGTGATCTCCATGTTCTACAGCGCGAGCACGGACACGGTGTGGGTGCTGGTGCAGCGCCCGTAATGGCGAAGCGGAGGGAGGGCGGCGTGGCGAAGCGCGAGTGGCCCAGGCGGCTGGGTTTCGCCGTCAAGGTGGCGGGGCGCGAGGGGCTCAAGAGCAACGACGCGCGCAAGTGGCAGTCGGGCCCGCACCTGCGGGTCTCCATCGGCTACCTGCACCCCATCCTGGACTACCTGGACGAGGTGGACATCCGCATGTACCGGATCTCCTCCGACTTCGTCCCGTACTCCACGCACCCGGACATGCCGCAGTTCCACGGGCAGATCCGCGAGTGCGCGCCGGAGCTGGCGGCGCTGGGCCGCCGCGCCCGCGACTACGGCATCCGCCTCTCCCTCCACCCGTCGCAGTACGTCCTCCTCTCCGCGCAGGACCCGGCGATCAACGCCAAGGGGATCGCGGACATGAACGCCCAGGCCGAGCTCCTGGACGCCATGGAGCAGGGGCCCGAAGCCGTCGTCGTCCTGCACCTGGGCGGCGCCTATGGCGACAAGGACGCGGCCATCGCCCGCTTCGTGGCCAACTTCGCCCGCCTCTCCGAGTCCGCCCGCCGCCGCCTGGTGATCGAGAACGACGAGACCGTGTACTCGATGGCGGACTGCCTGCGCGCCCACGACGCCACCGGCGTCCCGCTCGTTTTCGACCACCAGCACCACAACCTGAACCCCGGCGGGCTCACCGTGGGCGAAGCCGCGCGCAAGGCGCTCGCCACCTGGCGCGGCATCCAGCCCAAGGTCCACTTCTCCTCCCCCAAGATGGACCTGCGCACCGTCAAGCGCGGCGGCAAGGAGGTCCCGGCGCCCCCCCTCCTTTCCCAGCACGCGGACTTCGTCAATCCCTGGGAGTTCGCCTGGTTCCTCCGCGAGACCGGCCCCATCCCCTACGACGTGATGCTGGAGGCCAAGCAAAAAGACCAGGCCCTCCTCAAGCTGCGGGAAGACCTGGACAAGCTGAAGCTCTGGTAGCTCTCGCTCTGTGTCTCTGTGCCTCTGTGTGAGACCTACAGCCTCCGCAGCACCGCCTCCCCCGCCGCCGCCGTCCCCAGCGACCCGCCCAGGTCCGACGTCGTCTCGCCGGCCAGGACCGCCGCCTGCACCGCCGCCTCGATCCGATCCGCCGCGGCATCGTCGCCCATGTGGCGGAGCATGAGGGCGGAGGTGAGGATGGCGGCGAGGGGGTTGGCCTTGTCCTGCCCCGCGATGTCGGGCGCGGAGCCGTGCACGGGCTCGAACAGGGAGACGCGGCCGGGGTGGATGTTGCCCGACGCGGTGAGGCCCAGCCCGCCCACCAGCGCGGCGCCCAGGTCGCTGAGGATGTCGCCGAACAGGTTGCCGGTCACGATCACCTGGTAGCGCTCGGGGCGGCGCACCAGGTCCATCGCCAGCATGTCCACGTACAGCGCCTCCCGCTCGATCTCCGGGTACTCCTTCGCCACCTCGGCGAACACGCGCCGCCAGAGCCCGCCCGCGAACTCCATCGCGTTGGCCTTGTCCGACAGGGTGACGCGGGTGTGGCCGTGGGCGCGCGCGTAGTCGAACGCGGCGCGGATGATCCGCTCCACGCCCTTGCGCGTGTTCATGTCCTCCTGAATCGCCACCTCGTCCGGCGTCCCCTGCTTGAAGGTGCCGCCCATCCCCACGTACACCCCTTCGGTGTTCTCCCGGAAGATGACGAACCGCAGGTCGTCCACCGTCTTGCCCTTGAGCGGGCAGAGGCGCTCGTGGAGCAGGCGAACGGGGCGGAAGTTGATGAACAGGTCGAGCCGGAACCTCATCCCCAGCAGGATCTGGCGCGCGTGCTCGTTCCCGGGCACGCGCGGGTCGCCGAGCGCGCCCAGGAGGATGGCGTCGTAGCGATCGGTGAGATCCGCGAGCTCCGCGTCCGTGATCGTCTCGCCGGTCTCCAGGAAGCGGTCCGCGCCGTGGGGCCACTCCACCAGCTCGATGTCTGGCCGCACGGCGCGCAGCACGCGCGCCGCCTCGCGGGTAACCTCCTTGCCAACGCCATCGCCGGGGAGCACCGCAACACGAGCCATGTCAGTTCCCTTGTAGTCGCCCTGCACAGAGGCACAGAGACGAAGTGATCTCTGTGCCTCTGTGCCTCTGTGTGAGCCCGCTGTTCAGCGCGGATTCGCGATGGAGTACGTATACGCCGCCACCGCCCGGATCTGCTCGTCGTTGAACGTGCCGTCCCCGCGTGCCGGCATGGGCACCTCGAACTGCTTGGGCGTCGCCACGCCGCTGCGCACCACGGCGGTGACCTCCTCGAAGCTGCCGCTCCCCTCCAGCCACTCGCGGTCCGTGAGCGAGGGGCCAAGCGGCGTGCCGCCGGCGTTCTCCCCGTGGCACATCACGCACGCGCGCAGGTAGAGCTCCTGCCCCTGCTGGCCGGCCTCGTTCGACACACCGGCGGGGAGCTTCCCCACCGCCGCGGCGGCCACGGGGCGCCCCGCCTCTTGGGGCGCGGAGCCCGAGCCGTCGTCGGCCGGCGGCCTGCCGCGGCCGCAGGCGCCCAGCAACAGCACGGCCGCAGCCGCCATCCACACGATCCGTGGGCGCATCAGTCGCATTGTGTGCGCGGGAGAGGAGCCGGTCGCGCCCGTCGGGGACGCGGCCGGATTGAGGGCGCGCCTCACCGCAAGCGCTGTTCCGGGGCGGGCGGCACGCTGCGCCCCGCCGGCTCGCGCGGCCACCCGCAGGTGGCGCAGAAGCGCCATTCGGGCTCGATCATGGAGCTGCACTCGCCGCACGGCACCGGCACCAGGCACTTGCCGCAGAAGGGGCAGTAGCTCACCGCGCGCCCGGCGGGGAGCGGGGTGCGGCACCCCGGGCACGCGGCGGCCCTGCGCGGCGCGGGCGGGGCCTCGGCGGGCTCGGCCGTCACGGTGCCCGGCTCCGGGGGCGCGGCGGGCGGCGCGGGCGCGGGAGCCGGCGCGGCGGCCACCGGGAGCTCGGCGGCGAAGGGGTTGAGGTACACGCCCACGCCCGGGTAGTCGCGGTAGATCCCCAGGATGGGGTTGGGGGCGCGCAGCTCGCGCTGCAGCTCGTCCTGCACCTCTGGGCGCTCCACGATCACGTAGTCGCGCTCCCCGGCCAGCAGGCGCAGCAGGGCGTGCTCGTACTCGGCCAGCTCGCTGAAGCCGAGCTCGTTCCGCACCTGGCGGTAGGGCACCAGGTTCTGGTACACGTCGCCCACCGTGACCTGCGCGTCCGGCTGGCGGAGGAGAACGTCGGCCACGCGCCGGTACAGGCGGTCGAGTGCGTCCATCGTGCCTCGGGAAAAGAGAAGCGGCCCCGGTCAGGGGGCCGCGGGTGCGGGGGCCGCCGCGGGGGGCACCGGGAGGTCCGGGATGGAGCGCGGCACCAGCTCGCGCACGGCCTGCGGGGCCCTCTCGCGCGCCTGCTCTGCCTGCGCCGTCATCCCCGTCTCGCGCATGGCGCGCAGGAGGCCCACCCAGGCGCGCTCGTCCTCCGGGCTGGCGTCCAGCGCGCGGCGGAAGGCGCGCGCCGCGTCGGCAGGGCGGCCGGAGTCCAGGAGTAGGTGCCCCAGCTCCGCGTTCAGCGCCGCGTCGCCGCCGCGCGCGATCATCCCCGCGCGCAGCTCGCGCAGGGCGTCCTGCCGGCGCCCCGCCTCGCGCAGGATGGCGGCCAGGCGCACGCGCGCCTCGGGGTCGTCCGGGTGCTCGTCCGCGTGGGCGCGCAGAAGCTGCGCGGCCTCGGCGATCTTCCCCTCCCTCAGCCGCTCGTCGATCTGCCCCAGCCCGCCGCGGCCGCGGCTCACGGCCCACCCGGCCAGCAGCACGATGGCCACCACCCCGGCCGCCACCGCCAGCCAGCGCAGCGGGTTGCGGCCCCCGTCGCGCGGCACCGGGTGCACGCGGGTGGCGTCGTCGTGGGCGGGGATGGGCGCGTCGGCTTCTTCGGAGAGCACCGGGTCCTCCATCAGCGGGGCGTCCGCCGCCGGGGCCGTGAGAAGGTGCCGCTCCAGCCCGTCCGCCACCGTGCGCGCCATCTCGAAGTCGCGCGGCAGCGGCTCGGCGCCGGCGGACACGCGGGCGGCCACCGAGTCCAGCTCGTGCACCCCCGCGGCCAGCTCCAGCGGCAGGCGGTCGCGGCGGCGCAGCTCGGCCAGCAGCTCGTCGGTGGAGAGGTCGTCGGGCGAGAGGGCGCGCAGGCGCAGCTCCACGGGGGCCGTGGGGTCGTCGCGCAGCACGCGGCGCAGTGTGCTCTCGGCGGCGCGGGCCACGCGTACCAGGGCGCCGGGGCTCGCGCTCCCCCCGCGCAGGGCGGCGATGTCGCTGGACGCGGCGCGCAGCGGGCGCAGCGCGCTTTCGGGAACGGGGATCATCCGGTCACTGTTCGATGCGGAGGAGGCCCAGCCGCGCTCCCGCGCGGACGAAGGCTTCCGGCGTGTCGCACGGCAGATCCCGCCCCGTGCGCTCGCGGACCTGCCGCGCCGTCCGACGCATGAAGGTTGCCACCGGCAGCGACGGGTCCGCCGAGTCGTCGCGCATGCGCGCCACGATCTCCTCCCACGTCCCCTCGATCACGGTGCCCTCCACCGTCCTCACGCGGTGCTGCGCGTCCTCCTCCTCCCCCGGCGCGCCCAGCATGCGCAGGATCATGTCGATCTGCGGCGCCAGCTCCAGCGCGGCGGGGGGCGCCTCGTCCGCCCCCTCGAACTGGGCCTCCACCTCGGCCAGCAGGTGGTCCACGTCGTCCGGCTCGATCTCCAGCTCGATCAGGCGCTGGCGCCACGGGTCCAGCCGCGCGTCGTCCTGCGGCACCCCGTCCAGCGCCGACTTCAGCTCCACGTAGCGCCACAGCGAGAGGGTGTCCCAGTGCTCCGCCGGGGGCACGCGCTCCAGCTCGCGCAGCGCCCCGCGCGAGTCGCCGCGGTCGTGGAAGAGGTGGGCCAGGTAGATGCGCGCCTCGTGGAGCTGCGGGTCCAGCCGCAGGGCGCGGCGCAGCTCCCGCCGGGCGCCCAGGTCGTCGCCCAGCGCGTGCAGGGTGTAGCCGCGGGCGGCGGCCACCTCCGCGTTGTCCGCGTGGGCGGCGGCGAGCACCCCGAACCTCACCCGCGCGTCCGCGAACAGCCCTTCGCGGTACAGGGCGCGGCCCATGGTGAGCCCCAGCTCCAGGTCGTCGGCCAGCCCCAGGTCGTCCACGCGGGCGAAGCAGCCCAGCGCCTGGTCGAGCTGCCCGAACTTGAGGAGCGTCTCGCCCAGGCCCACCCACGCGTCCTCGTACTCCTCGTCCGCCCGCAGCGCTTCCTCGAACGAGCGGCGGGCCCAGGCGTACTCCTCCCGCGCGATGCGCACGTAGCCCAGCCCCACGTGAAGCAGCGCGGAGTCCGGGTGGTGGCGCAGCCCTTCGCGGAGGACGCCGAGCGCCTCGTCGTAGTCGCCCGACTCGTAGAGGCGGTGAGCCCGTTCGTCGAACTCTTCGGAGCTGAGGAAAGACGTTCCCATGTACTGGTTCCCAGGAAGCGGGAGCGCGCGCGGCGTGGCGGCCCGCGCGGCGGCGGGGCACCTTCCGTGGCCCCGCCGGAATATAATCGCCCCGCGGACCCCGCACCAAGACCCCCGGGAGCGGGGTTGCAGAGCGGGGCGCGCGCGGCCAGATTCAACGCGCCCCGAGGCACCCGAAACGCAAGGAACTCCTCATGTTCGATTGGCTGCGCCGCCGCCGCCTCTCCGCCGAAGCCAAGCGCAAGCTCCTGATCGTCGCCGCCCGCAGCGAGGAGGCGATCGTGGAGACCCACGTGTCCAACATCTTCGACCTGGTGGATGCACTGGCCGGCGAGGTGGACGTGGACCGCGCCCTTGAGCTGTACGCCGAGCTCATCCCGCTGGACGAGCACATCTCCGGCATGGTGACCAACCGGGTGCTGGCGCGCCACGACGACCCCAACGCGCGCACCACGCCCCGCCCCGCCGGCACGCGCCGCTACGCCAACGTCTTCCGCGACGACGGTGCACGGTAATCTCACACAGAGGCACAGAGGCACGGAGACGACTTCATCTCTGTGCCTCTGTGTCTCTGTGTGAGCGCTTCAGCCCACTCTGGGACACCGCATAAACCAATGTGGGGAGTGCACTTCGGCGGTGCTGGATTCCGGTCTGGATCGTCCCTATGTTAGGGGAGGATTCGACCGAGAACCTGCGGCGCCGAGGATCATGATGGAGAGCCAGAACAAACCGGGGCGAGCGGAGCGACACGCGCGTGAGCGTCTCGCGGGCATCCGGCCGGTAGCTCTGATTCAGGAAGCAGCCAACTGCGACCGAGTTCCGGATCGTATACCCGGCAGCGCGAAAGGGCTATTCACAGTACCGGATGACTTCGACGACCCGATCGAAGACTTCCGCGAGTACATGTGATCCATGCGGCTGCTCCTGGATACGCACACAGACTCAGCATGGTGCGTTCGATGTCTACGGTGGAGCGGTAGTGGTGAACGACGGGGCTCACACAGAGACACAGAGGCACGGAGATGAAGTCATCTCTGTGCCTCTGTGTCTCTGTGTGAGCCCCCTGCCCTTGCGATGCCCACGACGCGGGGCGATTTTGGCGCGTCTTTCTACCGCGGCGGCAATGGAATACGAATACATCGACACCCCCGAAGGGCTCCGGCGCACCGTAGAGCGGCTGCGCGGGCTTCCCCTGATCGCAGTGGACACGGAGGCGGCGGGCTACCACCGGTTCTTCGACCGGATGAGCCTGGTGCAGATCTCCTCCCGCGAAGAGCACTTCCTGGTGGATCCCTTCACCGTCGGCATCCTGGACCCGCTCGCGGACCTCCTGGAAGACCCGGCGGTGGAGACGGTCTTCCACGACGCGGACTACGACCTCCGCATCCTGGACCGCGACGCCGGCCTCTCCGTGACGAACCTGTTCGACACGCAGATCGCCGCCGCCTTCCTGGGCGAGCGCTCGCTGGGGCTGGGGAGCATCGTGGAGAAGTACCTGGGCCTCAAGCTCCCCAAGGAGTTCCAGCGCGCGGACTGGGCGGAGCGCCCGCTCAGCGAGGGGATGAAGCAGTACGCCGCCACGGACACGGCGCACCTCCCCGCCCTGCGCGACAAGCTGCGCGCCGCGCTGGAGGAGAAGGGGCGCATGGCGTGGGCGGAGGAGGAGTTCCGCCGCCGCGAGCTCACCAAGTACGTGGAGCCGGAGGAGGGGCGCGAGGCGTTCCTGAAGATGAAGGGCGCGCGCGACCTGTCGCCGCGCGGCCTGGCCATCCTCAAGGAGCTCCACGAGTGGCGCGAGGGCGTGGCCCGCGAGCGAGACCAGGCCACCTTCCGGGTGCTCAACAACCAGGCGCTGCTGGAGATGAGCGCCGCCCCGCCGGAAGACGCGCGCGCCCTGCGCAACATCACCGGCGTGTCCGACGGGATGGCGCAGCGCCGCGGGCGCGACATCCTGGCCGCCGTGCAGCGCGGCCTGGCCGTGCCCGAAGACCAGCTCCCCCGCTTCCCCCGCGCCCAGCGCTTCGACCGCGACGTGGAGCTGGAGGCGCGGGTGGAGCGCCTGAAGGGGGCCCGCAACGCCCGCGCCGAGGAGCTGGACATGGACGGCGGCTTCCTGATGAGCCGCGCGCTGCTGGAGGAGGTGGGGAAGGCACGCCCCCGCTCGCTCAATGATTTCGCGGCGGTGCAGGGTGTGCGCAGGTGGCAGGTGGAGGCGCTGGGCGAGGCGCTCCTCAAAGCGATCTGAACAGGGACATACGATGAGACAGATAACCGACGACCAGGGACGCCTGTGGGAGGCGGTGGGCGCCGAGGCGGTGGTGGCCCACATGCGCAAGGGCGCCGTGCTCGCCTTCCGCCCCGCGGACGAGCCCGCGTCCGAGCCGGTGCGCACCACCATCACGTTCAACAGCCAGGCCGCCGCCGCGCTCGCCATCCGCTCCATGAGCGAAAAGGACCTGCTCCGCCGCCTGGACTGGGCCAAGACATCGGCCGGCGTCGTCTAAAAAAAGGGCTCACACAGAGACACAGAGGCACAGAGATGAAGTCGTCTCTGTGCCTCTGTGTCTCTGTGTGAGCCTATTTCCTTACCAGACCGCCGTCCAGCTCGTCGATGCGGGCGACCGAGGCGGGGCGCTCGCGCTGGAGGCGGGCGGCGGTGGACTCGGCCTGGCGCATCACGCGCAGCAGGTTGCCGCCCAGCACCTTGCGCACGTCCGCATCGGACCAGCCGCGGCGCAGCAGCTCCACCGTGAGGTAGGGGTAGCGGGATACGTCCTCCATCCCCTCGGGGAGCGAGGTGATGCCGTCGTAGTCCGAGCCGAGGCCCACGTGGTCCACGCCGGCAACCTTTACGATGTGGTCGATGTGGTCGGCCACCGTGGCGATGTTGCCGCGCGGGGTGGGGTTCTGGCGCTGCCAGTCGCGGTAGGCGCGCTGCGCCGCCTGCGGGTCGTTGGGGAACTGCGCTTGGAAGCGGCGCTGCACCTCGAACATGTCGCGCATGGCGGCGGCGGCGCGTGGCTCCACGAAGCCGGAGTAGAAGTTCACCATCACCAGACCGCCGTTCGCCTTCAGCCGCCGCAGCACGTCGTCCGGCACGTTGCGCGGGTGGTCCGCCAGCGCGCGCGCGGACGAGTGCGAAAAGATCACCGGCGCCGCGGACACGCGGATGGCGTCGTCCATGGTGCCCGGCGACACGTGCGAGAGGTCCACCAGCATCCCCAGGCGGTTCATCTCACGCACCACCTCCTCGCCAAAGCGCGTGAGCCCGCCGTGGCGCGCGGAGTCGGTGGCGGCGTCGGCCCAGTCCAGCGTGCTGGCGTGGGTAAGGGTGAGGTAGCGCACGCCCAGCGCGTGGAACTGCCGCAGCGCGGGCAGCGAGTTCTCGATGGAGTGACCCCCCTCGATGCCGATCAGCGAGGCGATCTTCCCCGCGCGGTGAGCCCGCTCGATGTCGTCGGCCGTGAGGGCAAGCTGCAGGTCGGGCGACTGGGCGGTCATGCGGTGGATGAGGTCCACCTGCTCCAGCGCCACGCGCGCGGCGCCCCCCCGCGAGAACTGCGCGGGCACGTAGGCGGCCCAGAACACCCCGCCCACCAGCCCGGCGCGCAGCCGCGGGATGTCCGTGTGCTGCGCGGGCTGGGGCTGGCGCGGGTCGAGGCGCGCCAGGTCGCCCCCCGCCTTCTCGCGGATCTCCCAGGGGAGGTCGTTGTGGCCGTCCACCAGCGGCGTCTGCGCGTGAAGGCGGCGGGCGCGGGCAAGGAGCGCGGCGTCGTCCTGCTGGGCGCGCGCGGGGGTGACGGCGGCCGCCAGCCCGAGGGCGGCGGCCGCGAAAGCTGCGTGTCTCATGGGTCTCGGTAGGGTGATCTGGTTCAGCGCGCCAGCCCGCGGAACACGCCCGCGGTGCGCAGGGAGAGCGCTTCGGAGCGCCCCACCCACTCCACGTTCGCCACCACGCGGCGGCGGCGCTGGAAGTCGTCGCTGATCACGGGGGTGTTGGAGAAGGTCTCCGCCTGGTCCGGCGGCACCAGGAGGAGAAGGTCCTCCCGGCGCGGGTCGTTCGGCCCTCCCCACTTGCACTCGGCGGCGGGGATGCGGCCGTCGGCGGTGAGCGCCGCCACCGCCGGTTCGGCGCTCGCGTTGGTGCGCACCTGGTACGAGGTGGGCTGCTCGCAGTACAGCTCCGCGCGCACGGTGCGGCCGATGGCGGCGGCGCCCTGCAGCACCAGACGCTCGTACCCCGCGGCCCCGAACGCCGCCTCGGCGGGCCCGGCGGCGGGGGGCTGCGCGGGGGGCGCCTCCGTGGGCGGCGTCACGGCGGGGCTGCCGGGGCCGCGCGCCACCATGGGCGCGTCGTCGCTCGGGGCGGGCGCGTCGTCGCGGCCCAGACCCCTCAGCAGGAGCACCGCAGCCAGCGCCGCGAGCACCCCGTAGCCCACGTACGCCCACGGCCGCCGCCAGGGCGGGAGGGGGGCGCGACGCTCCACGCGCCTGCGGTCGTTTCCGCGCCGGTCGCCGTCGTTGCGCGCCTCGCGGGGAGTTTCGTTGGACTGTGCCATTGGGACGCGTCAGATGCAGGGAGCGCGCCGCCGTGGGGCGCTCCGCCGCGGCCGGATCAGTGCGCGAACGGGGGCGACGGGGGGAGCGTCAGCCGGAAGGTGCTCCCCACCCCCGGCGTGGAGGCGGCGTCGAGCGTGCCCCCCAGCAGGGTGGCCACGCGGCGCGCGATGGGGAGCCCCAGCCCCGTGCCGTCGTGCCCCGCCGACTCGTCGTTCTCGTGCCGCGCGAGCTGCACGAACTCGTCGAAGACGCGCGCCTGGTCTTCCGGCGCGATCCCGTCGCCCCCGTCCACCACCTCGATCTCCACCCCGCCGTCGTACCCGCGGGAGCAGTTGACCCACACCGGCATCCCCTTGCCGAACTTGATGGCGTTGGAGAGGAGGTTGGACAGCACCTGCCGCAGCCAGCGCGGGTCCGTGCGCACCCCGAAGGGCCGGTGCGGAGCGGACACGCGGAGCACGGCGCCCGTGGCGTCGGCCATGGGCCGCAGCGCGGCGAACACCTCCTCGGCCGTTCCCGCCACGTCCACCTCCTCCACGTGCAGCTCCGGCTTCCCCACCTCCAGGCGGGAGATGTCCAGCACGTCGTTCACCAGCTCGCGCAGGTGGCGCGCGGCGCGCTGTGAGCGCTCCACGGCCAGCTCCTGCTGCTCGCCCAGCGGGCCGTAGATGGAGGCCAGGAGGAGGTCGTTGTACCCCATCACCGCGTTGATGGGGGTGCGCAGCTCGTGGCTCATGTTGGCGTAGAAGCGGTTGCGCGCGCTGAGCGCCAACTGCAGCTCGCGGGTGCGGCGCTCCAACTGGTGGTTGAGCTGCATCAGTTGCTCCTGCCCGGCGTGGAGCTCCTCGGTCATGGCCAGGAGCTCCTCGTTCTGCGCCTCCATCTCCTCGTTCTGCCCCTGGAGGGCGCGGGAAAGCTTGGCGTTCTCCCCCAGCTCCCGCTCCAGCTCGTCCAGCGCGCGACCCAGCCGGGCCTTCTCCTTGGCGAGCTGCCGCTGCGTGCCGGCCTGCTCGGAGTTCACCGAGGCCAGCTCCTCGTACAGCGTCTCCAGCCGCGGGTCGCGCGGGGCCTCCACCAGCCACAGGCGCGGCGCGGCCGAGTCTTCCTCCCACGAGGGGTGGAACGCCATGGGGTGCACCGTGTCGCGCCCCTCCACCATCAGCTCCCAGCAGGCGCCCGCCTCCGGGCGGCGCACGAGGAGCTGCTCCAGCTTCAGGCGGCTGGCACGGTCCAGCAGCGCTTCCAGGCGCGACCCCACCACCGGACGCCCGAGCACCCGCTCCATCCGCCCGTTGGAGTCCATCACCACGCCGTCCGCGCCCAGCTCCACCACCACGCCCGGAAAGGCGAGGAGGGCCGGGTGCATCCCCTGGCCGGTCCGGGTGCTCATGGGAAACGCTCCTTCAGCTCGCGGGCGGCCTCCACGGCGTCCTGCGCCGTGAAGTCCGCGCCGATCTGCGCCGCCAGCCCCGGGTCGTCGTGAAAGGCGCGGCCTCCCACGGCGATCAGCGGGGCGCGGTCGCCCAGCGCCTCGCGCAGCGCTTCCACCGCCGCGCGCACCCTGGGCAGGTGGGGGGCGATGGAGGCGGAGAGAGCCACCACGTCCGGCTCCCGCGCGGTCACCATCTTCACCAGGTCGGGGATGGGCACCGTCGGCCCCAGGAAGGCCGTGTCCCACCCCTCCATCTCCAGCACGTCGCACAGCATCCGCAGCCCCACCTCGTGCCGCTCGGAGTCCGCGCACGCGGCGATCAGCAGGCGGTCGCCGGGGTGGGCCGTGGCGAAGAGGCGGTCGTACAGGCGCGACATGGCCGCCTGGGTGATCGCCGTGGCCAGGTGCTCGTCCGCCACGGTGATGCGGTTGCTCTCCCACAGCCGCCCCACCTCGCGCAGCGCGGGCTGGAACACGTCCAGGTACAGCTCGCGCAGCGGCGCGCCCGCGGCGAGCGCCTCGTCCACCACGCCGAACGCGGCCCGGCGGTCGCCGGCCAGCAGCGCCGCCACGAAGCGCCCCGGGTACTGCGTGTCGGTCTCCGCGGCGGTACGTTCGGCCATCCACTCCCACAGGGGCGGGCGCGTGGGGCCGAGGCCGCCGTCCGCGCCGGATGCGTTCGATTCCCTCCCCCGGCCGGTTCGCCGGAGGATGGCAGAAATAGCTTCGGGTCCGCCTCCACGCAAGCTTTTGCCTACGTGCCCCCCGCCCACTCCAGCAGCGCCAGCGCGCTCACCGCCACCGCCGCGCGGATGCCGCCGGTGCGCACCAGCTCCAGCACGCGCTCGCGCGGCAGGGTGCACACGCGGATGTCCTCCGCCTCGTCCAGCTCCCGCTCCGAGGTGCGGCGGGCGTTGCTCACCTCCACCACGTACACCCGCGTGGTCTGCCACGAGGGGTTCAGCTCCAGGCAGCCGATCACGCGCGGGTCGTCGCCCTCGTACCCCGTCTCCTCCCGCAGCTCGCGGAGGGCGGCCTCCACGGGCTCCTCCCCCAGGTCCATGAAGCCGCTGGGCGTCTCCATGGTGACGGTGCGCAGGGCGTGGCGGAACTGCTCCACCATCACCAGCTCCCCCGCCGCCGTCCGCGCCACCACCGTCACCCCGTCCGCGGACTGGGCGATCCTGAACTCCTCCACCTCGCCGGTGCGCGGCGACCGTGCACGGTCCGTACGCACGCTGAAGATGTCGAACTCCGGCCCCTCCTCCACCCCCACCCGCTCCCACTCGCGCGGCCTCTCTCCCTTCCCATCCGCCATCACCCCTCCACGGAAAGCGCGTGACGCCTCGCGGAATTGCAAGCACCAAGCCAGGATGGGGGGATGCGGGCGAATGAATTCGCAGCAACAACTACACGAAGTCCCCCTGCGGGGACTACGGAGCTTCTGCTCGCGCCGAATATCTGATCCGCGCAAGGGCATCGTTCCACGGCCGACGATTGAACCTGCCGCAATCACCCCGCGAATCTCAGCGTCGCGGACGAGCCCTTTGGCCCGGACCGCGACCCTGTAGTCCCCGCAGGGGGACTTCGTGTAGTTGTTGCAGCGAATTCTATCATTCGCCGCGCCGCGCGGATTCGATCTTCGGCCCAAGGCCAGCTCAGGGCTCCGTCGCGGGCCGCACGCCTTCGTGGACGCCGCACACGCGCATCCCCCACTGCATGGCCGGCCCGATGCCGAAGGCGAAGAGAAGCGTGCCCACTCCCACTACGCCGCCCATCCACCACCCGAGCCCCAGGGCGGCGAGCTCCACCAGCGTCCGCACGCGGCGCACGGGCCAGCCGCTGCGCTCCACCAGGCCCAGGATCAGGCCGTCGCGGGGGCCCTTGCCCAGCCCCGCGCTGATGTAGAAACCCGTGGAGAGGCCGCACACCACGATGGCCGCCACGTAGTACGCGTACCCCCACGGCAGCGAGGGGGCGCGGGGGATCCAGGGCGCGAACAGGTCGATGAACCACCCGATCAGCACCATGTTCGCCAGCGTGCCCACCCCCGGCCGGATGCCGATGGTCCACGAGAAAGCGATGATCGCCAGCCCCACGAGGATGCTGGCCATCCCCAGCGAGATCCCCGCGCGCTCCGAGATCCCCTTGTGGAAGGCGTCCCACGGCCCCAGGCCCAGCCGGCTGCTCACCATCAGGTCCACGGCCACGCCGAAGCCCGCCAGCCCCACGATGAGGCGCGCCCACGCCGCGGGGGAGCGGAGCCGGGCGCGCCAGGGTGCTGCTTCCTGCTTCATCTCAGATCACCGCCACGGTTGGAAAGGGCGGCCAATGTGCGGCGCCGCGCCGTTCCGCGCCAGGCGCAGAAGATGCACCGCCGCCCCGGCCAGACGCCCAAACCCGGAGGGGAGCGATGTTCAAGGTCCGCGTGGTGAAGTCGATGTACGACCAGTCGGAGCGGTACGTGGGCCAGGTGGGGGAGGTGATCGGCCACTGGGGCCCCGACAACAGCGAGAGCGGCCGCGAGGGCCACATGGTGCAGTTCCCGGACGGCACCGTCGTAGGCCTGGCGGACGACGAGGTGGAGCCGGTCACCGGCGAGGAATGAAGCTCACACAGAGACACAGAGGCACAGAGATGAACCCATCTCTGTGCCTCTGTGTCTCTGTGTGAGGTCTTTTTACGCGGTGCGGCGGTTCCAGAGGTAGTACACCGGCACGCCCAGCAGCACGATGAAGAGCCCGGCGAACGAGTACTGCGGCTTCGCGACCAGCAGGATGAGCGCGATGCCGAGCGCCGCGGCCATGTACAGCGCCGGGATCACCGGGTAGCCCACGGCGCGGTAGGGGCGCTCCATGTCCGGCCGCTTGCGGCGCAGCGAGAAGAGCGCCGCCGTGGTGAGCACGTAGAAGATGAGCGCGGCAAAGATCACGTAGTCAAGAAGCTGGTTGTACGAGCCGGTAAGCGTGAGGAACGCGGTCCAGATCCCCTGCACCAGCAGCGCCCAGGTGGGCACGTTGGTGGTGGGCGACAGGCGGCCGGCCGCCTCGAAGAAGAGGCCGTCGCGCGCCATGGCGTAGTACACGCGGGCGCCGGCCAGGATCAGCCCGTTGATGCAGCCGAAGGTGGAGATGAGGATGGCGGCGGCCATCAGGTACAGGCCGGTGTCGCCCAGCATCTCGCGCATCGCCAGGGTGCCCACGCGGTCTTCGGGGGCGTTCTGGATGGCGGAAAGGCGCAGCACCACCAGGTACGCCACGTTGGCCAGCAGGTAGAGCCCCGTAACCAGCCCCGTGCCCAGCGCCAGCGCCAGCGGCAGGTTGCGCTGCGGGTTGCGCACCTCGGCCGCCGCGAAGGTCACGTTGTTCCACGCGTCGGACGAGAAGAGCGACCCCACCATGGCCCCGCCGAAGGCGAGCATGAAGGCGGGGAGCACCAGGTTCATCCCCAGGAACTCGGTGGGGCGCGTGCCGCTCACCGTGTCCGCCCACATCAGGTTGAAGTTGCTGGCGATGGCGCCCGGGTCGCGGCCGATGATGAAGGCCAGCGCGATCAGCCCCAGCAGCGCGCCCGTCTTGGCGAAGGTGAAGGTGTTCTGGATCCACTTCGCTTCGCGCAGCCCGCGCATGTTCACCGCCGTCAGCAGGGCGATGATGGCCATCGCCACCACGCGCTGCCAGCTCAGCCCCAGCTCGATCTCGCCGCCCGGCATCGGCACCTTGCCGAACGACACGAACAGGTCGGGCGTCACGGCGGGGACGAACACCCCCAGGAAGCGCGAGAACGCCACCGCCACGGCCGCGATCGTCCCCGTCTGGATCACCAGGAAGAGCGTCCACCCGTACAGGAACCCCGGGAGGTGCCCCAGCCCCTCGCGCAGGAACACGTACTGGCCGCCGGCCCGCGGCATGGCCGCCGCCAGCTCGCCGTACGACAGCGCGCCGAACACGGTGATGAGCCCCGTGGCCACCCACACCAGCAGGAGCCCCGCGGGCGAGTTCATCTGCCGCGCGATGTCGGCCGACACGATGAAGATCCCCGAGCCGATCATCGATCCCACCACCAGCATGGTGGCGTCCAGCAGCGAAAGGCCGCGCTTGAACTCGCTTTCGGGGGATGCGTGCGCCGCGGGATCGGCGGCGGTGGAGAGGGGCATGGAAGCTCCGTTCAGGGAAGTGACTGCGTCCCGGGGGGACCGGGACGTGGGGGAACCTTCTCTCTGTGCCTCCGCACCTCTGTGTGAGCCATTCGCCCACCCAGGAGGCGCGGAGATCAGATGTCGAAGCCGATGGGGTAGCGTACGGCGACGGGGCGGCCGCTGGCGCGGTCGCGCGCGGGACGGAAGTGCCACTCCATCGCCTGGCGGCGGAGGAGCTGGTCGTAGCGCCGGTCGCCGCTGGAGACGGTGACGTCGGCGCCGGTCACCTTGCCCTGCTCGTTCACGGCCACCGTCACCTCCACGGCGCGCCCGCGCAGGGCACGCGGCGGGTCGGGCGGGAAGAGCTGCAGGTCGGCGACGGGGGGGATCACGCTCCCCTCCCCGCCCCCGGCGCCCGGGCCGGTTCCGCTCCCGGTGCCGCCGCCGGTTCCCCCGCCCGTGCCGCCGCCGGAGCCGGGACCCACACCGGGTCCGGTGCCGGGGCCCTGGCCGGCCCCCGCGTTCCCGCCCGACCCTCCACCCGGCCCCGCCGCCGCGTCGGGCGCGGGCGGTGCGGGGCGCGCGGGCGGCGACGGCGTGGCGACGGGCGGCGTCACCGGCGGGGTCTCGGCGGGGGGCGGAACCACCGGCGGCGGCAGCACCTCTTCCTCGATGGGAACAGGTACCGGGGCCGGCTGCGGGACGGATGGCGCGGGGACTTCGTAGTAGGTTACTTGCTCGCTCCCGCCGCCGCCACCCCCGCCCGCGCCCAGCGGGTCCGCGCCGGCGGGCCCGTCGCCCGCCGCTTCGCCCGCCAGCAGCAGGTCTTCGCGCATCGCGAACACCAGCAGCAACACGACGAGGAGGTGGACGGCAGCCGAAACGGCCACCGCCCCGCTCACCTTCTTCCCGCTGGGCCTGCGGCTGCGGACGATGTGGTCGAACACCGCTTCTCCCCTGGCTCGGTCACCCCCGCCCACCGCGGGCGGGGTCCGCCCCTCATACCGCAGACGCCTTCCCGTTGATCCATCCTCCGTGTCTCTGTACCTCCGTGCGAGGCTACAGCTCGATCTGCGCCCCGAGCTCCACCACCCGGTTGGGCGGAAGGGAGAAGAACGACGTGGCCGTGCGGGCGTTGCGCGACATGATCCAGAAGAAGTGCTCGCGCCACAGCGCCATCCCTGGGTTCTTGGAGGGGATGAGCGTCTCGCGGCCCAGGAAGTAGCTCGTCTCCATGGGCTTGAACTGCAGCCCCGGGTGCTCCAGCCCCGCCAGCGCGTCGGGGATGTGCGGGTCTTCGGTGAAGCCGTAGCGGATCTCCACCTTCCAGAACCCCTCCCCCAGCTCGTGCACCTCGTGCCGCTCGTCTTCGTGCACGGTGGGCACCTCCATCGTGGAGACGGTAAGGAGCACCACGCGCTCGTGCAGCACCTTGTTGTGGATCAGGTTGTGGAGGAGCGCCGGGGGCGTGGCGCCGCTCGTCCCGTACATGAACACGGCCGTGCCGGCCACGCGCGCGGGCGGGTTCTTTTCCACGTCCGCCATGAACAGCTCGATGGGCAGCGTGCGCGACTGCAGGCGCGAGCCCAGGATCTGGCGCCCCTTCTTCCAGGTGGTCATCACGCTGAACATCACCGCCGCGATGGCCAGGGGGAACCAGCCGCCCTGCGGGATCTTGACGATGTTGGCGCCCCAGAACGCCAGGTCCACCACCAGGAAGGCGGCGGCGAGCAGCCCCACGCGCCACGCGCTCCAGTTCCACAGCGTGCGCGCCACGAAGGCGAACAGGATGGTGGTGAACACCATGTCGGTGGTCACCGCCACGCCGTACGCCGCCGCCAGCCGGCTGGACGAGCGGAAGCCCAGCACCAGCCCGATGCACGCCACCATCAGCGCCCAGTTCACCGAGGGGATGTAGATCTGCCCCATCTCCCGCGCCGAGGTGTGCTCGATCTCCATGCGCGGCAGGTACCCGAGCTGCACGGCCTGCCGCGTGAGCGAGAACGCGCCCGAGATCACGGCCTGCGACGCGATGACGGTGGCCATCGTGGCGAGCGCCACCAGCGGGTAGGTGGCCCACTGCGGCGCCATGTGGAAGAACGGGTGCTCCACCGCTTTGGGGTCGCGGATGATCAGCGCACCCTGCCCGAAGTAGTTGAGCATCAGCGCCGGGAGCACCAGCGTGAACCAGGTGAAGCGGATCGGCTTGGTGCCGAAGTGCCCCATGTCCGCGTACAGCGCCTCGCCGCCGGTCACCACCAGGAACACGGAGCCGAGCACCAGGTAGCCGTGCCACCCGTTGTTGGCGAAGAAGCTGTAGCCGTACACCGGGTTCACCGCCGCCAGCACCCCGGGCAGCTTGAGGATCTGCACCAGCCCCAGCGTGCCCAGCGTCACGAACCACAGCACCGTCACGGGCCCGAACACCTTGCCGATCCCCGCCGTGCCGCGGCTCTGCACGGCGAACAGCAGCACCAGGATGGTGATGGTGATGGGGATGATGTACGGCTCGAAGAGCGGAGTGGCCACGCGCAGCCCCTCCACGGCGCTCATCACGGAGATGGCCGGGGTGATCATGCTGTCGCCGTACAGGAGCGAGGCCCCGAAGAGCCCGGCCAGCGCCAGCACCCAGCGGTGCCCGCGCTCCGTGGCGCGGCGCGGCGCCACCAGCGCCGTCAGCGCGATCATCCCTCCCTCGCCCCGGTTGTCCGCCTTCATCACGAACACCAGGTACTTGATGGAGATCACGATGATCAGCGCCCAGAAGATCAGCGAGAGCACCCCCAGCACGTTGCCCCGCGTGGCCGCGATGCCGTAGTGGCCGTGGAACGACTCGCGGATGGCGTACAGGGGGCTGGTGCCGATGTCTCCGTAGACCACGCCCAGCGCCGTGAGCGCCAGGACGTAGAAGTAGCGGCCGGTCGGTTCCGGACGGCTATGGTCGGTCAATGGAATCCTCGTGGAGGGGTCGGTGGCCCGTGCTCGCTGCTCGATCCGCGCGTTCCGCGGTAGATGCCCGGTGCAACCCCGGTGCCGCGCTCCCGCGCCGGGCGGGCGACAAGGTGGCCGCCCGTGCCCCAGCCGTCAACGGAGGGCCCGCATCCTCTTGCGGCGGTAAAGTTTGCACCGAGCATGCATCTGTTTTGCCAAACGCGCCCCATCTGCTACACCGCACGTGCTTTCCGCCAGGCGGCACCGGGCGCCGGCCGTAGCAGTTCCCCGGCACGGACGGTGCTTTCCGGAAGGGGAGCCCACTCCGTAAGCTCCTCTCCCGGAAGCACATCCCGTGAAGCTCCTCCGCAGGTGGCTCGGCGCCGCCGGGCCTGCCCCGCCCCCCGCCTACGCGGAAGACGAGGCGTCGCTCGCGGCCGCCTCTGCCCTGATCGTGGCGCTGGAGCGGCGCGACCACGAGCTGGACCTCTCCCCCCACTGCGCGCGGGTGGCGGCGCACGCGGAGCGCATGGCCACGCTCCTGGAGGTCGATCCCGCCCAGCGCGCCGTCCTGCGCCACGCGGCCCTCCTGCACGAGGTGGGGATGATCGGCGTCCCCGCGGAGCTCCTCCGCAAGCCGGGGATCCTCACGCACGACGAGCTGCGCCGCGTGCGCGAGCAGGCGGTGCTCGCCGCCGAGGTCACGCGCGCCGCCTGCGGCCCCCTCGCCGCCACCCTCGTCCGCCACCAGTACGACGACTACGCCACCCTCCGCGAGCACCTCGCCGACGACGCGCTCCTCCTCGCCGGCATCCTGCGCATCGCGGACGTGGTGGAGGCCATCACCCGCCCGCGCCCGTACCAGGCTCCTCTCCCGCCCGACACCCGCCGCCGCCTGCTGCAGGCCGGCGCCGGCTCCCACTTCGACCCCAGCGCCGTCCACGCTTTCCTGGACTCACACAGAGACACGGAGGCACAGAGATGAAGTCATCTCTGTGCCTCCGTGTCTCTGTGTGAGCCTGCTTTTCAGTCTTCCGACGCCGCCCCATCCCCGTCCGCGGCCGCGTTCACCCCGCGCATCCCCAGGATGTCCTTGACCTTGGCCTCCACCTCGGCGGCGAGCTGCGGGTTCTCCTGCAGGAACTGCTTGGCGTTCTCGCGCCCCTGGCCCAGGCGGACGTCGCCATACGAGAACCAGGCGCCGGACTTCTGCACCACCTCGTTCTCCACGCCCAGGTCCACGATGATGCCGTAGTGGTCGATCCCCACGTTGAACATGATGTCGAAGTCCGCCTGCTTGAAGGGCGGCGCCACCTTGTTCTTCACGATCTTCGCGCGCGTCTTGTTGCCCACCAGCACTTCCTTGTCCTTGATGGACCCGATGCGGCGGATGTCGATGCGCAGCGACGCGTAGAACTTGAGCGCCCGGCCGCCGGTGGTGGTCTCCGGGTTGCCGAACATCACGCCGATCTTCTCGCGGATCTGGTTGGTGAAGATCACCGTGGTGTTGGAGCGGTTGATGGCGCCGGTCAGCTTGCGGAGCGCCTGGCTCATCAGGCGCGCCTGCAGGCCCACGTGGCTGTCGCCCATCTCGCCCTCGATCTCGGCGCGGGGCACCAGCGCCGCCACCGAGTCGATCACCACCACGTCCACGGCGCTCGACCTCACCAGCACCTCGGCGATCTCCAGCCCCTGCTCGCCCGTGTCCGGCTGCGACACGAGGAGGTTGTCCACGTCCACACCCAGCCTGCGCGCGTACTCGATGTCCAGCGCGTGCTCGGCGTCCACGAACGCGGCAACGCCGCCGGCGCGCTGGGCGTTGGCGATCACGTGCAGGCAGAGCGTCGTCTTACCCGACGACTCCGGCCCGTAGATCTCGGTGATGCGCCCGCGCGGCACCCCGCCGATGCCGATGGCGGCATCGAGGTTGACCGCGCCGGTCGGGATCGCGCTGACCCGGATGGCGGGGGCGTTCACGCCCATGCGCATGATCGACCCCTTCCCATACGCCTTCTCGATCTGGCCGATCGCGACGTTCAGGGCCTTTTTCTTGTCGTCCGCGATCTCGACTTTTGCCATTGGATTCCCTGTGTGGATGCTCTGGTGGGAGCGGAAAAGCAGACCTGTTGTATACCCCGCGAGCCCCGGATGCGTTCCCGAAGACAAGGCGAAAGTGTACCCATAAAACCCGCGTCACGCAAGGGTTTTCCCGGATCGCACAAACCGAAAGTCTTCACCCCCGCGCGCCGCCCAGGATCTCCTCGAAGGCCGCCGCCGCGTGCTCGATTCCGGCGTCGTCCACGTCCATGTGCGTGACCGCGCGCAGCCGCCGCGAGCCGAACTGCGTGGCCCGCACCCCCCGCGCCTCCAGCGCCCCCAGAACCGCCGCCGGCTCCAGCCGCGCGTCTTCCAGGTCGATCATCACGATGTTGGTGTCGGGCACCGCCGCGGACACGCAGGGGAGGGCGCCCACGCGCTCCGCCAGCAGCCGGGCGCGGCGGTGGTCCTCCGCCAGCAGGGGAAAGTGGTTGTGCAGCGCGTGCAGCGCCGCCGCCGCCAGGATCCCCGCCTGCCGCATCCCGCCGCCCATCCGCCGCCGCACGCGCCAGGCACGCTCCATCACCTCCGCGGTCCCCGCGAGCAGCGACCCCACCGGCGCGCCCAGCCCCTTGGAGACCGCCACCATCACCGTGTCCGCCTGCGCGGCGTAGCCGGCCATCGGCACCCCGCTGGCGACGGAGGCGTTGGCGAGGCGCGCGCCGTCCAGGTGCACGGCCACCCCGCGCTCGCGCGCCACGGCGGCCACCGCGCGCATCTGCTCCAGCGGCATGATGCGCCCCCCCGCGCCGTTGTGCGTGTTCTCCAGGCACACCACCGAGGTCTGCGGCACGTACAGCGTCCGCGGGCGGATGGCCTCGGCCACGATCTCCGGGGTCAGGTGCCCGTTCGGGGTGCGCACGGCCCGAAGCTGGATGCCGCCCCACGCGGACGCCGCGGCCTCCTCCCAGTTGAGGATGTGCCCCCCGTCGTCGATCACCGCCTCCGTACCCGGCGCGGCCAGCACCAGGAGCGCCGTCTGGTTGGCCATGATTCCGCTCGGAAAGAAGAGCGCGGCCTCCTTCCCCAGCAGCTCCGCCGCGTACCGCTCCAACTCCGCCACCGTCGGGTCGTCCCCGAGCACGGCGTCTCCCACCTCCGCCTCCGCGATGGCGCGCCGCATGGCGGCCGTGGGCTGGGTTACGGTATCCGAGCGAAGGTCTACGGCGTTCGTGGGCATCATCTTCTCGCGAAAGGCTTCGTTGGCAGGCAGAACCTTCCAAGATCCCCTCACCAACCGGTCACGGCAAGTCTCACACACGCGACGGCCCAAAGCAAGCTCCTACCGGTCATCATCTTCCGCGATGTCGCGACGGCCGTGGACTACCGCGATCACGGTGACGGTGCTGGCACTCGTGTGATAGATGACGCGGTAGCTGTAGACCAGGAACTCGCGGATCGTCGGCACGCGGAACTCGGGAACGACGCGTCCGGAGAACGGAAACCGCTGGAGCTTGTATCCTACATCAAAGATCTTCCGCACCACGGCCCGGGCGTACGCTTCCGAATCGCGCGCGATGTACTCGCCGAGGGCTTCTACGTCGCGTAGCGCCCGCTCGGACCACTCTACGGAGTGAGCCACTTCCGCAGCCGAACCTCAGCTTCCTCCTGGGTGAGGGTGGGCTGCGTCTCGGCGGACTCGATGCCGAGACGGACCTTCTCTAGCACGTAGAGGTGGTACTGGACGTCTTCCACGGAGCAGTCGTCCGGAAGACGGCTCAGCAGGGACTCGATCTCTTCCTTTGCGGTTGCCATCTGCATCTCCCTTGATGGTGACTCCCGGAATCTGTACAGGGGAAGCATCACCTGGCAACGCCCCGCCGCGAAGTCGATCCGGCGCTGGCCGCATCGACGCTTTTTGGGCTCACACAGAGACACAGAGGCACAGAGAAAGACCATCTTCTCTGTGCCTCTGTGTCTCTGTGTGAGCCTAGTAGTCGCTCTCGTCCGCCTCGGCGTTGACCCCGAGCGAGGTGAGCTCGGTGGCGAGATTGTACGCCTGGTCGGGATCTTCCACGCGGATGCTGAGGGGCTTGCCCGCCGCGACGGCCGCGGCGAGGCGGCGGGCCTCGACGGTGCCCATCCCCGTGTACGCCTGCACCGCGCTGGTGAGCGCGGCCTGGCGGACCCCGTAGCGGGTGCCGCTCAGGTGCACCTGGGGCATCAGGTGCTCACCAGGCGCACGGCTTCGGCCAGATCCAGCCGCCCCTCGTAGATCGCCTTCCCCATGATGACGCCGACGGTGCGGATGCCGGCGCGCCGCTCGGCGTAGACCTCCTCCACGTCCTCGATCCCCGAGATGCCGCCGGAGACGATGACCTCGGCGCCGGAGAAGCCGGCGAGGGCGGAGGCGATGACCAGGTTGGGGCCCTGCATCATCCCGTCGCGCTCGATGTCCGTGTAGATGAGCGTGCGCACGCCCAGCCCCACCAGGGTGCGGGCGAAGTCGAAGAGGTCTTCCCCGCTCTCCTCCGTCCAGCCGCGGGCGGCGGGGCGGCGTCCGCGCGCGTCCAGCCCCACGGCGATGCGGTCCGCGCCCCAGCGCTCCACGGCGCGGCGCACCAGCTCGGGATTCTCCAGCGCCGCCGTGCCGATCACGGCGCGCGCCACCCCCGCCTCCAGCACCTCGGCCAGGTCTTCCTCCGAGCGCAGCCCGCCGCCGGTCTGCACGCGGAGGGGGACGGAGGCGGCGATCTCGCGGATCAGCGCGCGGTTGGAGCCGTCGCCAAAGGCCGCGTCCAGGTCCACCACGTGCACCCAGCGCGCGCCCGCCTCGGCGAAGGAGCGCGCCATCGCCACGGGATCGTCGCCGTACACGGTCTCGCTCTCCGCCTCGCCCTTTTGCAGGCGGACGCAGCGGCCGCGGCGCAGGTCGATGGCGGGGAACAGGTCGAAGCGCGGGCCGCGCGCGGTGGACTCACTCACCGGCGGACCTGCTGGCGAGGGCGGCCAGGCGGGGCGCACCGGCGCGGTCCATCGACGCCATCCGCCGCTCCACGAGTGCGCGGAAGCGCGCGCGGGCACCCCCGGCGACCGGCTCGCCCGTGATGAACTTGATGGTGTTGGGATCCACCGCGCGCCCATCGCTGTGGAACTCGTAGTGGAGGTGCGGCCCGGTGGAGAGGCCGGTGGTCCCCACGTAGCCGATCACGTCGCCCTGGCGCACGCGGGCGCCGGCGTGGACCCCGTCCGCGAAGCGGGTGAGGTGGGCGTAGCGGCTGCCGTAGCCGCGGATGTGCCGCAGTTGCACCACCTTGCCGTACCCGCCGCCCCACCCCGCGCTCGCCACCACGCCATCGCCCACGGCGCGCACCGGCGTGCCCGTGGCGGCCGCGTAGTCCACGCCCTTGTGGGCACGCATGCGGTGGAGGATGGGGTGGTAGCGGCCGGTGGAGAAGGTGGAGGAGATGCGGCGGAACTCCAGCGGCGCGCGGAGGAAGGCGCGGCGCAGCGACTCGCCCGTGCCGTCGAAGTACTCGTCGCGCCCGCCCTGGGGGAAGAGGTAGGCGTCCTGCACGCGCCCGCCCGTCTCGAACTGCACGGCGAGCACGCGGCCGGAGCGCGCCGTGCCGTCTGGCCGGGCCATGCGCTCGTACACGATGCGGAACTTGTCGCCCGGCTGCAGGTCGCGCGAGAAGTCCACCTTCCAGGCGAAGATCTGGTCGGCCAGGATGTCGGCCACGCGCTCGCGCTCGGCGCGCGGCACGGAGCCGGCGCCGTCCAGCAGCGCCTGGTACAGCGACGACTTCACCGAGCCGGCGAGCACCGCCGTGTCCGGCCGCACCGCCACCTCCTCCACCTGCGCCACCAGCCCGCCGCGCCCGCCCTTCACGGAAAGGCGGTGGTCCGCGTCCAGCGCCACCTCCGCCCGCCGGACGTTGCCATCCAGCGCCGAGCGGGTGTAGCGCAGCACCAGCCCCGGCCGCACCCTGCGCACGTCGCGCAGCGCCTCGATCTGCGCCAGCAGCGCGCGCGAGTCGTCCGCGTCCATGCGGGTGCGCGCCAGCAGGCCGGAGAGCGTCTCACCCCTGCGCAGCGTATCCGCGAAGGCGACCTCCACCGGCCGCGCGTGCGCCGCGGGAAGCAGCGCCGCGGCCTGAGGCGTGTCGTTCGCCTCGGCGGCACAGGCGGCCGAGCCGAGTGCCAGCGCAAGGATACGGTATCTCACCATCCGGTCTCTCCTCTAAAAAAGCAGCCTCACACAGAGACACAGAGGCACAGAGGCACAGAGATAAGTCTTCTCTGTGCCTCTGTGTCTCCGTGTGAGCCAATCAGTCCATCTGCCTGCGGATGAACGTCGGGATCTCCAGGTCGCTCGGCATCCGGGGGTCCGGGGCCGGGCGCGGCGTGGGGAACCGGTGCACCGGGGTGCTGGATTCCCGCGGCGGGGGCGTTTCGGCCACCGGCGCCTGCGGCGGCGGGGCCGAGGGCGTTACCGGGCGCGTGCCGTACATCGGCGTGGCCGGGCGGGCATCCGCGCTGGACCGCGGGCTGCGGAAGTCCGGGCGGATCACGTTGTCCGCTCCGCGCTCGAACTCTTCCCGCTCGAATCCGGTGGCGATCACCGTGACGCGCACCTCTTCCTTCATGTTGCTGTCGTGCACCGCGCCGAAGATGATCTCGGCCTCGTCGCCGGCGGCTTCCTGGATGATGGACGAGATGGTGGTAACCTCGTCGATCGCCAGGTCCATCCCGCCGGTGATGTTGATGAGCACGCCGGCCGCGCCCTTGATGGAGATGTTGTCCAGCAGCGGCGAGCTGATCGCCTCCTGGGCGGCCTCCACCGCGCGGTTCTCTCCCTTGCCGAAGCCGGTGCCCATCAGCGCCGTGCCGCGGTTGCTCATCACCGTGCGCACGTCCGCGAAGTCCACGTTCACCTCGCCGGTCACGCGGATCAGGTCCGAGATGCCCTGCGTGGCGTGGAGGAGCACCTCGTCCGCCTTCTTGAGCGCGTCCTTGAACGAAGTCCCCTTGCCGACGACGGAGAGGAGGCGCTCGTTGGGGACCACGATCATCGTGTCCGCGCAGCGCTTAAGCTCGGCCAGGCCCAGCTCGGCCTGCTTCAGGCGCTTCTTCCCCTCGAACATGAAGGGCTTGGTGACGATGGCGATGGTGAGCGCACCCATCTCCCGCGCCATCTCGGCGATCACCGGCGCGGCGCCCGTGCCCGTGCCGCCGCCCATCCCGGCCGTGATGAAGACGAGGTCCGCGCCTTCCAGCGCCTTCCTCATCTCGTCCGCGTTCTCCTCGAAAGCCTGCCGCCCGATCTCCGGACGCGCCCCGGCACCGAGCCCGCGCGTGAGCTTCTGCCCGATCTGGAGCTTGATGGGGCACTTGCTGGTCTTCAGGACCTGGGCGTCGGTGTTCACGCTGATGAACTCGACCCCCTCCAGGTCCTCCTCGATCATGCGGTTGACGGCGTTGCCGCCACCGCCCCCCACGCCCACCACCTTCATGCGGGCGTTCTGCGGCATCATCTCTTCGTACTCGAAGATCATCCTCTAGTCCTCCAGGCGCGTGGGAGGGACGTACATTTCATAGCTTTTGGGCATGCTCTATCCAGGGGCTCCACGGTCAAAAGAAGTCCGTGAGCCAGTCTTTCATCCACTTTATGACGCCGTTGACGGAAGCGTTCGCGGGCGCGCCCCCTTCGGGAGAATCCGAAATGAGTCGGCGGGATCCATACAGCGCGAGTCCTGCGGCGGATGCAAATTTGGGCCGCCGGACCGAATCCGCAAGCCCGCCGAGACCCTCCCCCGGCACCCCGATCCGCACCGGCGCGGCGAAGCTCCGCTCGGCCAGCTCCACAATCCCGTGCAGCGACGCGCCTCCGCCCGTCAGCACGATGCCGCCGGCCAGCTCCGAGGCCAGCCCGCTGCGCTCCAATTCCGCCGCCACGAGACCAAAGATCTCGTCCATCCGCTGCTCAATGATGTGCGCGAGCAGCTCGCGGGCGATGTGCCGCGTCTGCCCGGCGGCGGCCGCGGCGACCTCGAAGGTCTCGTTGGGGTCCACCAGGTCCGCGCGCGCGGCGCCGAAGCGCTCCTTGGCGCGCCCCGCCTCCGCGTACGGGAGCGAGAGGCCCTTGGCGATGTCGTTGGTGACGGTGGCGCCGCCCCAGGGCAGCGAGGCCAGGTGCCTCACCTTGCGCTCGTGGAAGATGGCCACGTCCGTCGTCCCGCCGCCCAGCTCCACCAGCACGGTGCCGATCTCCTTCTCGTCGTCGCTCATCACGGACATGGACGAGGCGAGCGGCTCCAGCACCAGCTCGGCCACCGTGTAGCCGGCCCGGCTCACGGCCTTGCGGATGTTCTGCGCCGCGGGCCCCGAACCGGTCACGATGAACACCTCGGCCTCCAGCCGCGTCCCGGCCATCCCCACGGGGTCGCGGATGCCGTCCTGCGCGTCCACGATGTACTCCTGCGGGATCGCGTGGATCAGCTCGCGATCCGTGGGGATGACGACGGCGCGGGCCACCTCGTGCACGCGGTCCACGTCGCCGGAGCGGATCTCGCCGTCGGTGCCGGGGGTGCGGGCCACGGCCACCACGCCGGTGGAGGGCCAGGCGTGGATGTGCTCGCCGGCGATGCCGGTGTACACGCGCTCCACCTTGACCCCGGCCATCAGCTCGGCCTCCTGGATCGCCTTGCGCACGGACTCGGTGGTGGCCTCGATGTCGGTGACGATCTCACGGCGGATTCCGCCCGTGCGGGCCTGCCCCACCCCCAGGATCTTGACCTGGGAGCGGTGGATGGAATCGCCGGTCACCTCCGCGATGACCACGGCGGTCTTGCTCGAGCCGATGTCCAGTCCTGCGACGAGTTGAGGGCGCATCCGGGGTGGTGGAGAGAAAGTGCGTGAGTGCGTGAGTGCGTCAGTGCGCGCGTGCGTCGGTACGTGGGTGCGTCGGCGGTTGCGTCATCCGTAACGCACTTCCGCACTCACGCACTAACGCACTTCCGTCTTGGCGGCCGGAAGACGGACGACGATCTGGTCTTCCCAGCGGGCGTCGACGCGGGTGCGGGCGCGGGTGCTGTCGCCGGGGGCGCGGCGCTCGATGTCGGCGAGGGCGGCGCGCAACTGCACCAGGCGCGACTCGCCGGCTCCGGCGGGGAGCACCACCTCGGCGGCGGGGGTGCTGAGGACCAGCCTCAGCGCTCCGCCCGCGTCGGGGCGCACCTCGCTCACACGGGCCATCAGCGCCGGGTCCAGGTCGCCCAGGCGCCCGGCCTCGGCGGCCAGGGCACGTACCGGGCCGGCGGGAAGCTGGCCGCGCGCGTCGAGCTTCACCGGGGAGCGCAGGAGCGGCAGGTCCAGGGGGACGCGCGCCGGGTCCACCGGGAGCAGCTCGCCCGCGGCCGTCACGGGGCGCAGCGTGCCGGCCTGCACCAGCGCGGCGGGGCGCTTCTCCGTCACGCGGATGCGCAGCGTGCCGGGAAGGCGGCGCGTGACCTCCGCGTCGGCCACCACCGGGTGGCGGCGGAGGGCGGCTTCCCAGGCGGCGGGGTCCGTCCACACGTTGTCGCCGATCCTGACCCCCGACGCGGCGAGCACCTCGTGCGGGGCCAGCAGGCGCGTGCCCGAGACCTCCACCCGCTCCGCGCGGAAGCCCGGCGCGCGGCGCAGCAGCGGCGGGCCCCAGAAGGGGGACGATGCCGCCAGGACGACGGCCGCCGCCGCGGCGGCGCGGCGGGCGCGGCGGTTCAACCGGCCCTCGCGGCGGCGGCGCGGCGCGCGGCCAGCAGCTCGCGCGCGGCCGAGTCCAGGTTCCCCGCGCCCATGGTGATGCACAGGTCGCCCTCGCGGAGCTCCGCGGCCATGGCGCCCACCACGTCTCCCCGGTCCGCCACGTAGCGCACGTCCGCCCCGGCGGCGCGGGCGGGATCGGCGATCAGCATCCCGGTGATCCCCTCGATGGGCTTCTCGCGGGCGGCGAACACGTCGGTGAGGAAGACCACGTCCGCGGCGGCCAGCGCCTGGCCGAACTCGCCCGCGAAGTCGCGGGTGCGGGAGTAGAGGTGGGGCTGGAAGGCGAGCACCAGGCGGCGCCCGGGGTGGGCCTCGCGGGCGGCGCGCAGGGTGGCGGCCACCTCGGTGGGGTGGTGGGCGTAGTCGTCCACGAACAGCACCCCGCCGGCCTCGCCCACGTGCTCGAAGCGGCGGTCCACCCCGGAGTACGAAGCGAGGCCCTCGGCGATGGCGTCCCACGAGGCGCCCATGCGGCGGCCGACGGCCACGGCGGCCAGGGCGTTGCGGACGTTGTGGAGGCCGGGGGCGCGCAGCCGCGCCGTGCCCAGCTTCACCCCGCGCTCGCGCACGTCGAACAGCGTCTCGGCCGGGGTCATCCTCACCTCTTCGGCGCGCAGCATGGAGCCCGCGCTCGTCCCGTAGGTCATCACCCGCTCCTCGCCGCCGGGGAGGGTGGCCACCAGGCGGGCCGCGCCGTGGTCGTCCGCGCACCCGGCCACCAGCCCGTCCGCGGGTACGGAGTCCACGAAGATCCTGAACGCTTCCTCCACGGCTTCAAGCGAGCCGTAGATGTCCAGGTGGTCGGCTTCCAGGGTGGTGACGACGGCGATGGTGGGCTGGAGCTGGTGGAACGAGCGGTCGTACTCGTCCGCCTCCACCACGTAGAGCTGGTCGTCGCCGCGGCGGAGGTTGCCCCCCCAGGCGGGGACGTGCGCCCCCACGAACCCCGTGGGGTTGAGCCCGGCGGCGGCCAGCACGGCGGTGGTGAGCGTGGTGGTGGTGGTCTTTCCGTGGGTGCCGGCGATCCCCACCACGAGCCCGTGGTTGACGATGGCGCCCAGCGCCTCCGCCCGCTTCAGCACGGGGATGCCCCGGGCGCGCGCGGCGAGGATCTCCGGGTGGTCCGCGGGGATGGCGGCGGTCATCACCAGGGCGGCGGCCTCCGCCACGTGGGCGGGATCGTGCCCTTCGTGCACGGCGGCGCCGCGCTCGGCCAGGAGCCGGCTGCCCGGCCCCGGGTGCGCGTCGCACCCCGTCACCCGCACGCCGGAGAGCATGAGCATGTCGGCGAGCGGGCTCATCCCCGCCCCGCCGATCCCCATGAAGTGGACCGGGCCGCGCCCCGCGAGCTGCACCAGATCGAATCCGCTCAATATACCGCCCGCAATACGGTTGGGAAAGTTGTTCGAGTCTCCGGACGTTCCTGCTTACCGCACCAGCCGCGCGAGCTCGGCCACGATCAGGTCGGCCGCGTTGGGCCGGCCGCGCTCGCGTGCGTGCCCCGCGATCTCCGCGCGCCGCTCCGCGGACCCGGCGAGCGCCATCACCTCGGTCCACAGCCGCTCGCTCCCCAGCTCCTTCTCCTCCACCATCACCGCCGCGCCCGCGTCGGCCAGCGCCACCGCGTTGTGGTGCTGGTGGTTGGCGGCCGCGTGCGGGAAGGGCACCAGGATGCTGGGGATCCCCCACGCGCACAGCTCGGCCAGCGTCATGGCGCCGGCGCGCGCGATGGAGAAGTCCGCCGAGGCCAGGGCGCCCGGCATGTCCTGGATGTACGGCAGCACGTGCACCCACGAGGGCGCGCCGATCTGCGCCATCTTCTCGGTGACCATGGGGTGCGTGCCCGGCCCCGTGGCCCACAGCACCTGGAAGCCGGCCGGCGGCGCGGGAAGCCGCCCGTCCGCCACGCCGCGCAGCGCCCCCAGCAGCGCCTCGTTCACCGAGCGCGCGCCCTGGCTGCCCCCCGTCACCAGGCACACCGTGCCCTCGCCCAGCCCGAAGCGCGCCCGGGCCGCGGCGCGGTCCAGCGCCAGGTCCGGCGGGTTGATGGGGTTGCCGTGCTCGAACACCTCCGTCCTCTTGCCCGGCTTCAGGTAGCGCCGCGCCTCTGGAAACGCCAGGTGCAATTGCCGCACGCGGCCAGACATGGTGCGCGTTACGAAGCCGGGATACGAGTTCTGCTCCTGCAGCGCGGTGGGGACGCGGTTCATCACCCCCCACGCCACGGCCGGCCCGCTGGCGTAGCCGCCCGTGCCCACCACCAGGTTGGGGCGGAAGGAGCGGAACACGGAGCGCAGCCCCGTGGCCGCGCCCAGCATGGCCGGCACCAGCCGCCAGTTCTCCCACGGCTTCTGGCGGCGGATGGGCTCCAGCGGCAGCAGGACGTGAGGCACCCCCTTCTCCGGCAGCACGCGCGCTTCCACGCCGCGCCGGGCGCCGATGAACATCACCTCCGTCTCCGGGTGCAGCCGCTTGAAGGCGTCGGCCAGCGCGAGCGCGGGGTACAGGTGCCCCCCGGTGCCGCCGCCGGCGAACAGGACGCGCGGGGCCGTCATGCCGTCACCTTCCCGGCGCGGGCCACGCTCAGCAGGATCCCCACCGCGGCGAAGTAGGTGAGGAGCGCGCTCCCCCCGTACGACATGAAGGGGAGGGTGAAACCCGTCGTCGGCAGCAGCGCCATCGCCACACCCATGTGAAGGAACGCGGTCACCACGATCAGGTTGGTCATCCCGATGGCCACGAGGTAGCCGAAGCGGTCCGGGGCGCGCGCCGCGATGCGGTAGCCCAGCACCAGGAACGCCGCGAACACGGACACCACGAACACCACTCCCAGCAGCCCCCACTCCTCCGAGATCATGGAGAAGAGGAAGTCGTTGTGCGCCTCGGGGAGGAAGCCGAACTTCTGCCGCGAGTTGCCGAAGCCCACCCCGCCCATGCCGCCCGAGCCGATGGCGATCAGCGACTGGTAGATCTGGTACGCGGCCCCCTGCGTGTCGCCGCTGGGGTCCAGGAAGGCGGCGATGCGGCGCATGCGGTAGTCCGCGTCCTGGATCTTGCCCCACACCACCGGCACCGCGATCAGCCCCAGCACGATGAAGTGCCCGATGCGCGCCCCGCCCGCGAAGAGCACGAGCGCCGAGAGGAGCACCACCAGCAGCGCCGCCGACAGGTTGGGCTCCAGGAAGATGAGGAGCGCCACCGGCACCCACACGATCAGGAAGGGGATCAGCCCCTTGCTCATGGAGTGGAGCTTGTCCTCCTTTTTGACCGCCAGCATCGCCGTCCAGATGATGAGCGCGATCTTGGCGAGCTCGGAGGGCTGGAACGACACGCCCAGGTCCAGCCAGCGGCGCGCGCCGTTGACGCGCGGCGCGATGAACTCGGTGCCGGGCAGGATCACCACGATCAGCATCAGCGACACGCCCACCAGCATCGGCCAGGCCCACAGCCGGTAGCGGCGGTAGTCCAGCCGCGCCAGGAACGACGCCAGCACCAGCCCCGCGCACGCCGCCGTGAGCTGCTTGAGCGCGTAGAAGTGCCCGGGGAGCCCCTCGCCGCGCGCGATGAACGACGAGGCGCTGTACATCTCCACCAGCCCGAAGCAGAACGCCACGGCCGTGAGCGCCACCAGCATGCGCGCCTCCAGCGTGGACTCGCCGCGCGGAGCGGCGGCCGCGGCGGCCTGGGGGCGCGGCGCGGAGGGGCGCCGGTCCCGCGGGGTCACCACGGGCTGCACCGGCTCGGTCTTGGCGCGCGGGCGGCGCGGGAGGGTGATCACTTGCGGTTCTCCGCGGCGAGCTCGGCGAAGCGCCGGCCCCGCTCTTCGTAGTTGGGGAACATGTCGTAGCTGCTGCACGCCGGGGAGAGCAGGACGGCGTCGCCGTGCTGGGCGATGGCCCGCGCGCGGCGGATCACCTCTTCGAACGGCCCGTCCACCCGCTCGACGGTGACGTGGTCGGCCAGGTCCTTCTCCACGATCTCGGCGGCCTCGCCGTACGCCACCACCGCGCGCACGCCGCCGCCCAGCTCGGGGAGGAGCTCCGTGTACGGCTCGCCCTTGTGGCGCCCGCCCAGCAGGAGCACCACCGGCCGCGTCATCCCCCGCACCGCCACCCGCGTGGAGGCGATGTTGGTGGCCTTGGAGTCGTTGATCCAGAGCACGCCATCCTTCTCCAGCACCGGCTGCAGGCGGTGGTCCGGCGCCTGGAAGGAGCGCAGCGCGTGCCCGATTGCCTCCGGCTCCGCGCCCGCGAGGCGCGCGGCTACCGCGGCGGCCAGCGCGTTGGCGGCGTTGTGCGGACCCAGGATGCGCAGCTCGTGGGCGGGCGCGAGCGTTTCCTCCGTCTCGCCGTCCACCCGCAGCGTGAGCCACCCCTCGGGGTCCAGGAAGCCGCCGCGCTCGCCCGGCTCGGGCTGCGTGGCCACGCGGAAGTAGAGGCGCTCCCCCGGGGCGTCGCCCAGCAGGGTGCGGGCGCGCTCGTCTTCGGCGTTCAGCACCCAGCGGCTGGCGGGCGTGGCGTTGCGGAAGAGGTTCTTCTTGTCCGCGTAGTAGTCCTCCAGCCCGTCGTACCAGTCCAGGTGGTCCGGCGCCAGGTTGGTCAGCACGCCGATCTCGGGCGAGAAGCGCTGGACCATCCCGAGCTGGAACGACGACGCCTCCACCACGGCGATCTCCGGCTGCGGCACGCGCAGGGCCAGCTCGCTGAGCGCCGTGCCGATGTTGCCGCCCGCCGCCGCGTCGCGCCCCGCCGAGCGCAGGATGTGCTCGATGAGCGCCGTGACGGTGGTCTTGCCGTTGGTGCCGGTGATGCCGATCACCCGCGACTCCAACTGCTCGAAGGCGAGCTCGATCTCGGGGATCACCGGCACGTGCGCGATGGCCGGCTCCGCCAGGATCTTCGCCGTGGGCGGGATGCCGGGGGAGAGGACGATGCGCGTGCAGGCGGCCAGCTTGGCCACGTCGTGCCCGCCCGTCTCCGCGTCGCCGCCCAGTCCGCGGATGCGCGCGGCGGCCTGCTCCTGCGAGGGGCCCGTGCCCGCGTCGCTGGCGTACACCCGCGCGCCGCGGGCAAGGGCCAGCCGGGCCGCCGCCACGCCGCTGCGCGCCAGCCCCAGCACCCCGATCGTCTCCCCTTCCAGCGAGCGGCTCATCGGAGCCGCGCCCGCGTGCCGGCCTTGGCCCCCATTGTAGGGGCGCGATTCGTCGCGGCCCCGCGGGTAGGGGATGCCGAGAGGTGTTGCGCGCGCGGCTTGCCGGGCGACTGAAGTCGCGGCAACAACGACACGAAGTCCCCCTGCGGGGACTGTACGGTTGCGGCTGACCCTGAAGGACCTGTGCGCGCAGGCGGCCTTTGTGCCGTCGTCGGCATGCTTGTAGGGGCGCGATTCATTGCGCCCGTGCTTTCCACACGCTCCGCCGCGGATCGCCGCACGGGTCTGGCGGCGCCGAGAGCATGGGCGCGATAAATCGCGCCCCTATAGACGGTTCCGGCGGTTCCGGCGGACCGAGTCCGCGCAGGCGGACTTTGAGCCGTTGTTGCCGCGACTTCAGTCGCCAGGCGCATCGCCGTCATCGGATCTTGAGCGTGGCCACGGCCGCCAGGGCGCACATGATCCCCACGATCCAGAACCGGATGATCACCTTGCTCTCGTGCCACCCGATCTGCTCGAAGTGGTGGTGGAGCGGCGCCATGCGGAAGATGCGGCGGCCGGTGCCCGTCTTCCGCTTGGTGTACTTGTAGTAGACCGTCTGCGCCATCACCGAGAGCGCCTCGGCCACGAACACGGCGCCCACGATGGCCAGGAGGAACTCGGCCTTGAGCAGCACCGCCACCGCCCCCAGCACCCCGCCGATGGCCAGCGACCCCGTGTCGCCCATGAACACCTCGGCCGGGTGCGCGTTGAACCAGAGGAAGCCGATGCACCCGCCGGCCAGCGCCACGCAAAAGATGGCCAGCTCGCCCGCGCCGGGGAGGTAGAACAGGTTCAGGTAGTCCGACGTGTCCACCCGCCCGAACAGGTACGCGAACATCCCGAAGGTGGTGGCCGCGATGGCCGAGAGCCCGGCCGCCAGCCCGTCCAGCCCGTCCGTGAGGTTGACCGCGTTGGAGCAGCCCACGATCACAAAGGTGACGAAGATGATGTAGACCGGCCAGAAGAACTCCAGGTGGATGCTCTTCAGGAAGGGGATCTGCGTCCACGTGCTGGGGATGTCGCTGAAGGGGAACCACACCAGCAGCGCCCCCAGCAGCAGCCCGAGCGAGCCCTGCCCCAGGATCTTGTAGCGCCCGGAGAGCCCGTCCGTCCCCTTGCGGGTGATCTTGAGGTAGTCGTCAAGGAACCCCAGCACCCCCAGCCAGATCAGCACGATCAGCGCGGTGAGCGTGTACTGGTTGTCCAGCCGCGCCCACAGCAGCGTGGGGATGACCGTGGCCAGAACGATCAGCACGCCGCCCATGGTGGGCGTGCCGCGCTTGCCCAGGTGCGTCTGCGGCCCTTCGGTGCGGATGATCTGCCCGAGCTTGAGCATCCGCAGCCGGCCGATGATGGTGGGCCCGAAGATGAAGGCCACCAGGAACGCCGTCACCACCGCCCCGGCCGCGCGGAAGGTCTGGTAGCGGAAGACGTTGAACGCCGCGTTGTACTCGGCGAGCGGCACCAGCAGGTGGTAGAGCACCGTGTCAGGCCCCGTCTTGTGGGTGGGTGTCGAAGTCGCGCTGGATCAGCGGGATGATCCGCTCCAGCGCCACGCCGCGCGACCCCTTCAGCAGGATCGTCTCGTCGCCCCGCAGCAGGGGGCGAAGCTCGTCGTACGCCTGCAGGGGGTCCTCGGCGGCCACCAGCCGGTCGCCCAGTCGTTCCCGGTGCGGGTGGAACGCGGCCACGAAGTCGCCCGTGGCCACCACCCGGTCGATCCCGCTCCCCACCAGCCCCGCGATGGTGGTGGCGGCTTCGCGGTGAAGCTCGTCCGCGTGGTCGCCCAGCTCCCGCATCGTCCCCACCACGGCGATCTTGGCGCCGCCGCTGCTGGGGATGGAGGCCAGGAGCTCCACCGCCGCGCGCAGCGACGGGGGATTGGAGTTGTAGCAGTCCGCCAGCACGCCCACGGTGCCCACGCGGCGCCACTCGTTCCTCATCTTGGGCGACGACATGGCGCCGATGCCGCGCGCCGCGTCCGCCAGCGGCACGCCCAGCGCCTCGGCCACGCCCAGCGCCAGCAGCGCGTTCCTCACGTTGTGGCGGCCGGGGAGGGGGACGTGCACGTCCACGCCGCGGAACCTCCACTCGGTGCTCCCGTCCGGCCTCACCGCCACCTCGCCCTCGGGGCGCAGGTCCGCGCCCTCCGAGAAGCCGGCCAGGTGCACGCGGCCGCCCAGGATGGCGCGGGAGCGCTGCAGGAGCTCTTCCGGCTCGTCGGCCACGAACCCCTGGCCGCCGGGGCGGATGGAGGGGAGGATGGCGAGCTCCTCTTCAAGGACGCCGGCCACGCTCCCGAACCCTTCCAGGTGCTCCTCGCCGATGGAGGTGATCAGCGCCAGGTCCGGCTCGGCGATGGCGCCCAGCAGCGCGATCTCCCCCGGCTCGTTGGTCCCCGTCTCGATCACCAGCACCTCCGCGTCTTCCGGCGCGGCGAGCAGGGTGAGGGGAACTCCCACCTGGTTGTTGAGGTTGGCCTCGGTGGCGTGCACCCGCAGCGTGCCGCCCAGCGCCGCGCGGAGAAGCTCCTTGGTGGTCGTCTTGCCGTTGCTCCCCGCCACCGCCACCACCTTGCCGGCCAGCGCGCGGCGCCGGTGCCGGGCCAGCCGGCCCAGGGCGTGGAGCGTGTCGTCCACGAGGTACAGGTGCATCCCGGCGGGCTGCACCGCGGGCATCCGCGAGACCACCGCGGCGGTCGCGCCCGCGTCCGCCGCGACGGAGAGGAAGTCGTGCGCGTCGTAGTTGGCGCCGCGCAGCGCCACGAAGAGCGAGCCCTGCGGGATCTTGCGCGTGTCGGTGGAGATGCCCGTGTAGTCGGCCACTCCCTCCCCCGTCCCCCCCGTCCCCAGCGCGCGCTCCACCTCGGCGGCGCTCCATCGGAATGCGGTCACGCCCCTCCCCCGGTCGCAGACGTTGCCATTTCGGCAAGAAGTTCCTTCACCACCACGCGCTCATCGAACGAGCGCTTCTCCCGGCCCACGATCTGGTACGTCTCGTGGCCCTTGCCCGCGAGGAGGATCACGTCTCCCTCACGGGCTTCGAGAAGCGCGCGTCGAATGGCTTCGCGGCGGTCGGAAATCCGCACGCGGGGTGCACTTCCCATGCCGCTCTCGATGCCGTCCAGGATCCGCTCCGGATCTTCGGTGCGCGGGTTGTCTGAGGTGACGATGGCCAGGTCCGCCCCCGCCGCGGCGATCCGCCCCATCTCCGGCCGCTTGGTGGCGTCGCGGTCGCCGCCGGCCCCGAACACCACGATCAGGCGGCCGCTCACCAGCGGGCGGACGGCGGCGAGGGCGCGCTCCAGCGCATCGGGCGTGTGCGCGTAATCCGCCAGCACCGTGGCGCATCGCGGCGGCCCAGCGATCCTTTCCAGCCGCCCGGGCACCTGGGGAATCGTCGCCAGCCCCTCGGCCACCTCGTCCGCGCCCCAGCCCAGCGTCCACAGCGTGGCGGCGGCGGCGAGCGCGTTGGAGACGTTGTAGCCGCCGAAGAGGGGGAGGCTCACGGCGGCGCGTCCGTCGGGCGTCACCAGCGTCCACTCCATCCCGCCCGCGCCCACGCGCACTCCTTCCGCGTGCACGTCCGCCGCGCGCTCCATGCCGAAGCGGACCACGCGGCCGGCCCCGACGCCGTCCCACGCGGGGTCGTCCGCGTTCACGACGGCGGCGGCGCCGGGCTTGAGCAGCTCGATCAGGCGCAGCTTGGAGGCACGATACTCGTCCATCGTGCCGTGGTAGTCCAGGTGGTCCTGGGTGAGGTTGGTGAAGAGGGCCGCGTCGAAGCGCGCCGCCGCCATCCGCCCCTGGTGGAGCGCGTGCGACGAGACCTCCATCGCCACCGCCTTCACCCCCGCGTCCACGAAGCCGCGCAGCCAGCGCGCCGCTTCGACCGGGCCCGGCGTGGTGAGCCCCTCCGTCCCCGGCACCACCTTGCCGTCCGCGTCCAGCGCGCCCAGGGTGCCGATGTACGCCGTGGGCATGCGGCGGGCGAGCAGGTCGCGGAGGATGGCGGCCGTGGTCGTCTTGCCGTTGGTGCCCGTTACGCCCACCAGCGTGAGCTCCGCCCACGGATCGCGCCACAGCTCCGCGGCGGCGAAGGCGGCGGCGAGGCGCCCGCTGGTCACCTCGATCTGCGGCAGGGCGAGCCCCGGATCGCGCCGCTCCACCGTCGCGCCGGCGGCACCCCTGGCCGCGACGTCGGCCAGGTAGCGGTGCCCGTCGCCCTCGGTGCCCGTGACGGCGCAGAAGAGGTGGCCGGCTTCGGCCTGGCGCGAGTCCGCGGTGGCGCCGGCCAGGGGGAGCGCCGCTTCCTCCGCGGAGAGGCGCGCGCCCGCGAGGAGCCCCTCGCGCTCCAGCCGCGCCTCGACCGCTCCCAGCGTCGCGAGCCTCACTTCTCGGCTCCCACGACGGTCACGGTGCGCCCGCGCGCGTGCACGGCACCGGCGGCGGGCTGGGTGGCGGACACGCTTCCCGCGCCCTGCACCCGCACCTGGAAGCCCAGCGCGTGCAGGCGCCTCACCGCGTCGCGCATGGAGAGCCCGGCGAGGTCCGGCACCGGCACGGGCTCGCGCGACGCGGCCTGCGCGGCGCGGCGCGGGAGCGAGTCGAACACGTACGTCCCCTCGCCGCCGGACGCGCGGGGGCGGCGCGGCGCGGCGGGGGCGGCGGCCCGCACGGGCTCGGTGCCCGGGAGGCGCGTGGCCAGCAGCGCGCGGCGGTCCAGCGAGGGCGAGCGCGCGGCGAGGATGGCCTGCAGCGTGGCGCGCGTGACCGGCGCCGCCGTGAGGCCGCCGTAGTAGTCGCCCTGCGGACGGTCCAGCTTCACGAAAATGACGAGCTGCGGGTCGCGCGCGGGGAAGTACGAGACGAAGCTGGCGTTGTACTTCCCGGGCTCGTAGCGCCCATCGCGACCCGTGCGGCGCGCGGTGCCCGTCTTCCCCGCCACCTCGAAGGTGGAGAGCGAAGCGGCCTTGGCCGAGCCGTCGCTCACCACCGTGATGAGCACGTCGCGCAGCCCGTCCGTCACGTTCTTGGGCACGGCGCGGCGCACCACCCGCGGCTCCATCCGCCACTTCGTGGCCCCGTCCGGGCCGCGCGTCTCGCGCAGCAGGTGGGCCTCCATCAGGTTGCCGTCGTTGGCCAGGGCGCCGTACGCCATCGCCATTTGCACCGGCGTAACCGAGACCTCGTAGCCGGTCGCGAGCGAGGCGGCGGTCATCTTGGACCAGCGCGCGGGGCGCGGCAGCCGGCCGGACGACTCGATGGGGTACTCCACGCCCGTGGGCGTGCCGAAGCCGAAGTCGCGCAGATTGGCGTACTGCTCGGCCGGGGTCAGCTTGTGGACGAACTTGACCATGCCGATGTTGCTGGACACCCGCAGCGCGTCGCGCAGCGAGAGGGTGCCGTACGGGTGCACGTCCGTGTGCACGCGCCCGTTGGGGTCCGTCCAGCGCCCGTTCTCCGCGAACACCTGGTCGTTGAGCGACGCGCGCCGCTCGGCCATCAGGTTGGCCACGAAAAAGGGCTTGAGGATGGAGCCCGGCTCGTACGGTTCCACCAGCGCCGCCAGCCCGCGCGTGCCGCCCGCCCGCTTGGACACGGCGGCCAGGATCTCTCCCGTGCGCGGCTCGGTGAGCAGCAGGTCGCCGCCGGACGCGTTGGTGTTGCGGATCGCCTCGTCCAGCGCCGCGTCCGCGATCTCCTGCAGGTCGAAGTCCAGCGTCAGGTACACGTCGCCGCCGTCGCGCGGGGGCGCCACGGGGAGCGCCACGGAAGATTCCTTGCGGCCGCGCGCGTTGCGGCGGAGGATGCTGAAGCCGTCCGCGCCGCGCAGGATGCTGTCCATCGCCTGCTCGATCCCGCCCAGCGCCCGCCCGTCGTCCGAAACCGTGCCCAGCACCTCGCGCCCCACCCCGCCCTGCGGGTAGAAGCGCTCGAGCTGCCGCGTGAGGTGAACGCCGCGCACCTCGCCCAGCGCCCGGCGCTGCTCCACCGTGAAGCGCCCGGGGAGCACCACCCACTTGCGGCTCGGGTCCGTGGCGCGGCGCGCGGCCGCCTTGTTGATGCCAAGCGCCCGCGCGATGCGCTCGGCCGCGTCGCGCCGGTCGGTGAGCTCGCGCGGGGCCACGGCCACCGAGTACGTCTCGCGGGTGAGGGCCAGTGGCACGCCGTCGCGGTCGAAGATGGCGCCGCGCCGCGCCGGGAGCGGCACCTGCGCCTGCTGCTGGCGGGCCGCTTCCTCGCGCCACTTGGCCCCGTCGAACCCCTGGAGCTGCACGGCGCGCCCCACCACCAGCAGGGCCGCCAGTCCAAAGGAGACCAGGAGAAGCTTCTGCCGCCCCGCGATGCGCTCGGGCGAGGTGAGGCTGGGACGCGTGCGCCCCGCCCTCTTTTCTCCGTGTCTCTGTGTCTCTGTGTGATGCTTCTCTTTCACGGCTCTGCTCGCTGCGCGGTGCTGTCGGCGGGAACGGGGAGCATCACGATCTCCTCGTCGCGCGCGACGTGCATCCCCAGGCGCTCGCGGGCCACACGCGTGATGCGGGCGCGGGTCTGCAGCGCCTGGATGCGGTTGGTGACCTCCACCCGCTCCGCCTCGGCGGCCGAGAGCTCGGAGCGCAGGGCGGAGAGCTGGCGCTCGCGCTCGTAGCCCACCGTCTGCCGCCACACCACCGAGGCGAGGGCGCCCAGCAGCACGAGCACGAAGAAGGCGCGGCGCAGGAAGCCGCGGCGGCGCTGGCGGCGCTCGGAGCGGTCCGGGGCCGGCGGGTCCCAGGGGTTGGCGCCGGGGCGGGCGCGCGGCAGGGCGCGGGCGCTCACGCGCGCCTCCACGCCCGCAGGCGCACGGAGCGCGCGCGGGGGTTGCGGGCTACCTCTTCCGGCGAGGCGGAAACGGGCTTGCGGGTGAGCGCCACGCCCAGCGGCACGCCGCGGCAGGTGCACTGCGGCACGCGGGGCGGGCACACGCACGACTGGCTCCAGTCCCGGAACGCGTTCTTCACCAGCCGGTCCTCCAGGGAGTGGTACGACATCACGGCGAAGACGCCCCCCGGCGCCAGCGCCTCGCGGAAGCGCTCCAGCGCGTTCTCCAGCGACGGGATCTCCTCGTTGACGGCGATGCGCAGCGCCTGGAAGATGCGGGCCTTGTCCGCCGCCTCGATCCTCCCCCCCAGCGCCCTCCTCATCGCCTCCACCAGCCGGTCGCTGGTGTCCACCGGCGCCTCGGCCCTCATCTCCGCGATCACGCGGGCCAGCCGGCGCGACTTGCGCTCTTCGCCGTAGCGGTAGAAGACGTTGGCCAGGTCCTCCTCGTCCAGCCCCGCCAGCAGGTCGGCCGCGCTGGCCTCGCCCGCGGAGCCCTGCCCCATCCGCATGTCCAGCGGCGCGCCGGGGCGAAAGGTGAAGCCCCGCTCGTCCGCGTCGATCTGGTGCGACGAGATCCCCAGGTCCAGCAGCACCCCGGCCAGCGACCCCGGCTCCACCCCCGCCGCCTCCACCGCGTCCGCGAAGTTGGCCCTCACCCGCCGCGCCCGCCCGCCGAAGCGCTCAAGCCGCGCGCCGGCCTCGGCCAGCGCGTCGGGGTCGCGGTCCACGCCGATGAGCAGCGCCTCGGGGGCGCGCTCCAGCAGCGCCTCCGCGTGGCCGCCGCCGCCCAGCGTGCCGTCCAGGAAGAGGCCGCCGCGCTCGGGCCGCAGCAGCTCCATCACCTCCGCGACGAGGACGGGGGCGTGGTACGGGGTGTCGTAGGAGTCGCTCACGCGGCGTTGCGCAGCGAGGTGGCGCGGGTGAGGGTGCTTCCGCAGGCGCGGCAGCGGCACCACTCCGCGCCCGCCCACCCGGCGAGCGCGGGGAGCGGAAGGCAGGGGCCCAGGTGCCGGTCCAGCGCGCAAGCCAGTGCGGGCTCCGGGGCGAAGGAGAGCGGATCGGTGGTCACGTGGCGAGGCCGGAAGGGGAGGCGAGCAGGAAGTCCTAAGTGCTGAGTGCTAAACAGCAGTGCGTGAGTGCGTGAGTACGTGAGTGCGCTGTTCACCCAGGACTTAGGACTCAGGACTTAGGACTCAAGACTTTAGGACTCAGGATCCAGCCGAACACCTGAGCAACCACTCACCCGAAGATCTGGTGCAGGAAGCGACCGGCGTCCGGCTCCGGCGCTTCGGTGGCGGCGGTGAAGCGCGCCGGGTCCCACAGCTCGATGCGGTCGATGGCGCCCACCACCAGGGTGGCCCCTTCGATGCCCACGGCTTCCTGCAGGCGCTGCGGAACGAGGATGCGCCCCTGCTTGTCGGGCGCCACTTCGCAGGCGTTGGCCGTGACCCGCAGCACCCAGGGGCGGGCCTGCGGCTGAAGCCGGAGCACCTCGCGCAGGCGCCCCTCCACCTCTGCCCAGGCGGTCTGCGGGTAGAGCGTGAGCGCGTCCGGAAAGACGTGCACCAGCACGAAGGGCTGGTCCTGCCCCTCGCGCCGGAAGGAGGCGGGGAGGCTGAGGCGGCCCTTTTCGTCGATCTGGTGTTGGAAGCTTCCCAGGAAGCCAGGCATTCGATCTCGGCGAGGGCACCCCGCGGTATCCCACTCTTCCCCACTTCATCCCACGGAGCCCCAAGCTAATCTGTTTCTAAGGACGGTCAAGGCGAACACCCGCCGAAGGATGCATGGCGGGCTTCTTGCCTCCCCGGGGCACGCGGCTTCCGCCATCCCGTTCCCCCGGAGCACCCCGCCTTGCACCTGGAACTGGTCATCAACGCCTCCACCCCGGCCGTCGTCGAAGCGCTGCGCCAGGGGATCACCGCGCTGCGCGACGCGGGCCACACCGTGTACCCGCACCTCACCTTCGAGGGGGGAGACGCGCGCCGCTTTGCCCGCGAGGCCGCCCAGCGCGGCGCCGAGCTGGTGGTGGCTGCCGGCGGCGACGGCACCATCAACGAGGTGGTGAACGGCCTCAACGACGCCGCCGAGGCGGGCGGCAACGACGAGATGCCGCGCCTGGGGGTGATTCCCCTGGGCACGGCAAACGACTTCGCGGGGGGCCTGCGGGTGCCCAAGGACCCGGTGGAGGCGCTGCAGGTGGCCGTCTCCGGCATCGGCTACCCGGTGGACCTGGCGGCGCTCAACGGCCGCTGCTTCCTCAACGTCTCCACGGGCGGCTTCGGCGCCGAGGCCACCGACGAGGCGTCCGACGAGCTGAAGCGGATGCTGGGGCCGATCGCCTACGTGATCACGGGGATGAAGAAGTTCGTGGCGCTGGCCCCCTCGCGCGCCTGCTTCACCTCGGGCGGCAAGGTGCTCCACGACGGCGACTTCCTGATCTTCGCCGTGGGCAACGCCCGCCGCACCGGCGGCGGCGTGCGCCTCACCTCCGAGGCCGACCTTTCCGACGGCCTGCTGGACCTGTGCGTGGTGGAGGGGATGACGCACATGGAGTTCGTGCGCATCGCCCCACAGCTCCGCTCCGGCACGCACGTGGAGCACCCCAAGGTGGTCTACCAGCAGGTGCGCTCGGTGACCGTGGAGGCGGAGGAGGAGCTGAGCGTGAACGTGGACGGCGAGCCGGTGGTGGCCCGCCTCTTCGAGTACCGCATGCTCCCCCGCCAGATCACCGTGATGGCGCCGGGGCCGCCGGACGGCACCGAAGAAGACTAGGGCTCACACAGAGACACGGAGGCACAGAGATGACTTCGTCTCTGTGCCTCCGTGTCTCTGTGTGATGCTTTCTTTTAGGAGCCGAGCTGCGCGTTCAGCATGTCCGCGAGGCGGTAGCCGGCGATGGCGACGCGGGGCTCGCCGGCGGCCCAGGCGTGGAGGCGGTAGCGCAGGGGAGCGCGCTCGCCCCGCTGGAGCCACGCGGGGTACGCGCTGCGCTGGGCCACGCGCATCCCCTCGCGCGACCACTCCTCGAAGCTCATGGGGCGAAGCTGGAAGCGCGAGCGGGGGAAGCGGCCGGCCGTGCGCGCCGCGATGCTCCCCACGTAGTCCTCTTCCGTGCGCACCCCGGCGGCCCAGGGCACCGAGAGGCCGACCAGCGCGTCCCACAGGCCGTGAAGGTTGCTGAACGGGTAGACGCCCGCGAGCAGGAAGCCGTTGCCGCCGCGGTCGCCGGCCGTGTCCTGCGGGGTGATGCGGGCGCTGTTGTGGAGCGGCTGGTGCCCGTCGCCCACCAGGTGGAGCGTCCACGCCAGGTCGATGGCGCGCTCCGCCGCGGGGAGCGTGGTGTTGCCCAGCGACGTGCGGTAGTGCTGGAGGCGGTTGATGAGCTCGCCGGCGCGCGGCACGTCCGGCCGGTCCACGGGGCGGGCGCCGGGGACGCGCTGCTCCCAGAAGAAGTTGACGTAGTGCCAGTCGCTGTGCGCGTAGCGGTTGCCCACGTGCGTGCGGCTGCGGATGAGGTCCGCCCACACGCTCGCGTTCACGAACAGGTCCCGCTCCCGCTCCGCAAGCGGACGCCCGTCCTGCGGCATCAGCGCGCGCAGCCCGGCGTCTTCAGGCGCGGCCATCAGCAGCGCCACCGCCTGCTGCCGGGCGCCCGGCGTCATGTGGTCCCACGCGATGCGTGCCACCACCTTGTGCCCCACTTCGTCCCACGCGCGGGCGGGCGTTGCGGAAAGGAGCGCACCCGCCAGGGCGAGCGCAGCCGCGAAGAGTCGTCTCATGGTCGTCGCGCGGTAGAGGTTGGATTGCAGGCCAGCTTGCAATCTTATCACACGGAGACACAGAGGCACAGAGACGAAGTCATCTCTGTGCCTCCGTGTCTCCGTGTGAGCCCGATTTTTCAGATCGGCGCGAGTTCGGCGTGCGGCTGCAGGGCGGCGGCGCTGGCGGTGCGGAAGCGCGCGAACTCGCGGTCCAGGCCGGACGCGATCGCGGCCAGCTCCTCCGCGTAGCTCCCCACCTGCTCCATGGAGGCGTTGATCTGCTCCACGGCGCTGGCGGCGTGCTCGGCGGCGGCGGCGTTGGCCTGCGACGCGCCCATGAAGGCCGCGCGGTCGCTGAGGCCCGCGGAGATCAGGGCGGCGCGGCTGGCTTCGGAGATGTCGCGCGCCTGGTCGCTGATGGAGCCCAGGTCGTGCGCCGTGCTCTTCACCACATCCAGGATCTCGCCCAGCGCGCTCCCGGCGTCCGCGGCGCGGGCGGCGCCCTCGCGGGCCTGCGTGGCGCCGCGCTCCACCGTTGCCACCGTGCGCGAGGTGACCTCCTGCGCGCCGGCCACGAGCTGGGCGGCCTCCTGGGCGTGGGCGCCGCTCTGCGTGGCCAGCTTCCTCACCTCGTCCGCCACCACGGCGAAGCCGCGCCCGTGCTCGCCGGCGCGCGCCGCTTCGATGGCGGCGTTCAGCGCCAGGAGGTTGGTCTGCTCCGCCATCTCGGTGATCACCGCGGTGATGCGCCCGATGCGCTCGCCGTAGCCGCGCACCTCGGCGATCTGCTCCGCCGCTTCCAGCACCGAGGCGCGGATCTGCTCCATGCTCCCCATCGCCTGCGTCACCACCGCGGAGGCGTTCTGGGCCACCGCCATGGCGTGGGCGGACTTGGCGGACGCTTCCGCCACCTGCGCCGTCACCCCGTCGATTGAGCCGCCCAGCACGTCCAGCGCGGCGGCCACCGCCTCGGTGTCGCGCACCTGCTGCTGCGCGCCGCTTGCCACCTGCGTGAGCGCCACCGCCACCCCCGTGGTGGCCTGCGTGGTGTGGTGGGCCGCGGTGCTGAGCTCCCCGGCCACGTCGCTCACCTCGCGCGCCCGCGAGCGCACGGTGGCGATGGAGTCCGAAAGGCGCCCGGCCCCCTGGTTGAGGGCGGCCACGGCGTCGCCCATCGCCCCCTTCCCGCCCTCCGCGCGCGCGGCGAGGTCGCCCTCGCCCATGCGCTCGGCCATGGCCATGAGCGCGGCGGCCTGGCGCGTCTCGGCGGCCAGGATGATGGACATGTAGACCAGGATCGCCGTCTCGAACACCACCCACGCCGCGTGCACCGCCACCACTTCGATGCCGCCCGCGTGGTTGAAGACGTGCACCGGGAACCCCGAGCGCTGCATCAGGTCCAGCCCGAAGTGGTGAGCCGCCACCACCGCCGCCCCGATCAGCGGCACCCGCCAGTCGCGGTACAGGAGGAGGAAGGCAAGCGACGCGAAGATGTGGAAGTGCGTCTCGATCATCCCCGCCGTCTGGTGGATCAGCACGCCGGAGAGCAGCATCAGCGCCGTGGCCACCACCGCGCGCGATACGAACCGCCCCGGCAGCAGCCACGTGGCCAGGCAGGCCACGGCCACGATGGGCGTGCCGATGCCCATGGCCACGCCCCAGGTGCCGTGCAGCGGCGCGAGCGCGTACACCAGCGGCAGGTGCGCGGCAAGGAGCCAGAAGAAGAGGCGGTCGGCCGATCGGTGGGCGGCGTCCTGGAGCGTGCGGTTGGTGTAGTCGTACGCGGTCTGCATGGATCTGCGCGCGGCGGGGGGATTTATGTGTGCGTGGGAATACAAAGGATATACAAACCCTTCACGCCACGCCAGCGCCCCGCCGTGTCACGGCCGGTGGCGCGCGGCGTGCCGGGAAAGGTCGCCAGAACCGCTCGAAAGGAGAACAGGATGCGGCTACCCGGCAACCCGCTCTCGCGCATCGCCGCCCGCAACGTGGAAAGCGTGCAGGCCGAGATCGCCCAGGAAAAGGCGGCCTCGCTGGCCCGCATGTCCACCCGCCTGCAGGCGGCGCTGGACCGGCTGGAGGCACACGAAGCACAGGAGGGCCGGGACGCGCTCGTGGCGCAGGCGGGCGAGGCGCTCTGGTACTACGTGGTGCAGCGCGAGGCGTGCGGGCTGCGGGGGATGGAGGGCATCCTCCGCGACTTCCGCGTCCCGCGCGAGGTGCAGCTCCGCATGGGCCCGGCCAGGGGCACGAAGTAGTCTCCGTGCCTCTGTGTGAGCCCCGCCGTTCAGAAGCTCGACCCGGTCGTCAGCCCGTCCATGGCCGCCCCGGTGCCCGCCTCGGATAGACGAGCCTTGAGCTCGAAGTCGCCGGGGTTGGTGGCGGCGGCGCGTGCCACGCCGAACTCCACGGCGCCCGCCTGCACCAGCTCGGCCAGGTGCTGGTCGAAGGTCTGGGTGCCGTACACGTCGCGCCCCGCGGCGATGTGGTCGCGGATCTCGGCCGTCTTCTCCGCGTCGATCACGCAGTCGCGGATGGTGGAGGTCATCAGCATCACCTCTGCGGCCAGGGCGCGCCCCTTTACGCCCTTGCGCGGCAGAAGGCGCTGCGAGATCACGGCGTGGAGCGCGTCCGCCAGGCGGTAGCGCACCGTCTCCTGCTCCTCCGGCGGGAAGGCGGAGATGAGGCGCGCCACCGTGTTGGTTGCGTCCTTGGTGTGAACGGTGGAGATCACCAGGTGGCCCGTCTCGGCCGCCTTGAGGGCGATGTCGATCGTCTCCGCGTCGCGCATCTCGCCGATCTGGATGACGTCCGGGTCCTGGCGGAGGGCCGCGCGCAGACCGCGCTGGAACGACTCCGTGTCCGCGCCCACCTCGCGCTGGCTCACGGCGCACAGGTGGTCGTGGTGGAGGAACTCGATGGGGTCCTCCAGCGTCACGATGTGGCGGTGCTCGTGGTGGTTGAGGTGCTGGATCATGGCCGCCATCGTGGAGCTCTTCCCCGAGCCCGTGACGCCCGTCACCAGGATCAGCCCGCGCTCGGCCAGCGCGATCTCCGACACCACCTTGGGCAGCCCCAGCTTCTCCAGCGTGGGGATCTCGTACGGGATCACCCGCAGCACCACCACGAAGCTCCCCCGCTGCCTCATCACGTTCACGCGAAAGCGCCCCACCCCGTTCACGCCCCAGGAGCAGTCGTAGTCCTGGATCAGGTCCACCTTTTCGCGCATCCCCGGGCTGCCGATGACGGTGAGCACGAAGGCGCGCGCCTGCTCCGGCGAAAGCTTCTGCTTGGTGAGCGGGAGGAGCTTCCCCCCGATGCGAGCCCGCACGACGTCGCCGCCGCGGATATGGATGTCGCTGGCGCCGCGCTCCACGGCGCCGCGGATGATCTGTTCCATCGTTCCTCGTGTAGAGTTGGCTGGGGATTCCCCAAAGGTAAACGTGTTTCACACAGAGGCACAGAGACACAGAAAAGAACTTCTCTCTGTGTCTCTGTGCCTCTGTGTGAGATCACATCCTTATCAGGCCTCGCGCGGGCACAGCAGCCGGCCGGCGGCTTCGATGAGGGCTTCCAGGGTGAACGGCTTGTGGAGGAACCGGCCCTCGGTGCCGCCGCGCCCGCCCGAGAACGCGTTCTCCTCCGAGTAGCCGGAGACGAAGAGGACCGGGGTGTCCGGACGCTCGCGGGCGAGGTGCTCGGCGAGCTCGGGGCCGCCCATCAGGGGCATCACCACATCGGTCACCAGCAGGGCGATGGGGCCGGGGTGCGCGCGCGCGCACCTCAGCGCCTCCTCGCCGTTGGGCGCATCGATCACGGCGAAGCCGGCGCGCTCCAGCATGCGGCGCGTGGCGCGGCGCACGGAGGGCTCGTCGTCCACCAGGAGCACGGTGCCGCCCCACCCGCGCAGCGGCACCGCCTGGGCAGCCGTGCCGCCGGTGCGGGGCTCGGCCGCCACGCGGGGGAAGAGCAGGCGCACGGTGGTGCCCCCGCCCGGGCGGCTGAAGACGCGCACCGCGCCTCCGCTCTGCTTCAGGATCCCGTACACGATGGAAAGGCCCAGCCCGGTTCCCGCCCCCACCTCCTTGGTGGTGAAAAAGGGCTCGAAGATCCGCTTCTGCGTTTCCGGGTCGATCCCCCGGCCATTGTCGTGAACCACCAGCATCACGTACTCCCCCGGCTCCAGCCCCGTCTCCCACCCGGCGGGCCACGCGTCCACGGACAGGTTCATCGTCTCCACGATCACCGTGCCCCCGCCGGGCATGGCGTCGCGCGCGTTCACCACCAGGTTCACGAGCACCTGCTCCAACTGCCCCGCGTCCGCGCTCACGGCGCCCAGGTCGGGGTCCAGCACCGTGGAGAGCTCGATCCCGCTGGGGATCAGGCGGCGCAGGAGCTTGGCGGTGTCGGCCACCACGCGGTTGAGGTCCAGGATGGCGCTGCTCAGCACGTGCCCGCGCCCGAAGGCAAGGAGCTGCCGCGTGAGCGCCGCCGCGCGGTCCGCGGCCTCGCCGATCACCACGGCGTCCTCGCGCAGGGGGTCGCCGTGCGGCAGGTCCATCAGCATCAGCGCCGCCGTGCCCTTGATGGCGGTGAGCAGGTTGTTGAAGTCGTGCGCGATCCCCGCGGCCAGGCGCCCCACCGCGTCCATCTTCTGCGCCTGGCGAAGCTGCTCCTCCAGCGCCTTCTGCCGGGTGGTGTCGGTGATGAACCCCTCCACGGCCACGGGCGCGCCGCCGGCCCCGGGCACGCCGCGCCCCTGCTCCCACACGCACCTCACGCCGCCCTCCGCAGTGACGATGCGGTAGGTGAGCTCGAAGGGGCGCCCTTCGGCCACCGCCTCCTGCACCTCGCTCCACACCCGCTCGCGATCGTCGGGGTGGATGAGGTCGCCGTAGCAGATCGCGTCCGCGCCCAGGAAGCGCTCCGGGGGATAGCCGGTGAGCGCCAGCGTGCCCTCGCTGGCGAAGTGCATCGTCCACACCTCGTCGTTCGCGCACCGGTACGCCATCCCCGGGAGGTTGCTGAGGAGGGCGGCGGTGGCGCGCTGCGCCTCGCGGAGCGCCTCCTCCGCCACCTTGCGGTCCGTGACGTCCTGCTGCACGCCCACGAAGTGGGTCACCACGCCCTCGGAGTCGTAGATGGGGGCGAGCGAGAGGTCGGTCCACAGGGTGGAGCCGTCGCGGCGGTAGTTGAGAAGCTCCTGGCGCGCCGGCTGGCTCGCGTCCAGCGCGTCGCGGATCCGCTTCAGCGCGCGGCGGTCGGTGGCGGGCCCCTGCATGAACCGGCAGTCGCGCCCCAGCACCTCCTCCGGGCCGTACCCCGTCATCCGCTCGAACGCCGGGTTCATGTACACCACCGGCCGGTCGCGCGCGCCGGCCTCGGAGATGACGAGCCCCACCGGCACCGCGTCCAGCACCTGCTGGTGCAGCAGGCGCTCCCCCTCTGCCCGGTGGCGCGCCGTGGTGTCGCGCAGGTACGCCGTGGTCCCGGCCGGCGAGGGATACAGGCGAACCTCCACCCACTTCCCCAGCGCGGGGAGGAACTCCTCCAGCTCGGCCGGCGCGGGGTCTTCGGCGTTGCGCAGGATCTCGCGACGGGTGCACGAGCCATCCAGCGCCGGGAGGCACTCCGCCAGCGGAAGCCCCAGGATCCCCGCGCGGTCGGTTTCGAAGAGGTGCGCGGCGGCGCGGTTGGCGTAGGTCAGGCGCCCTTCCGCGTCCACGGTCAGGTACGCGTCGGAGATGCTGTCCAGCACCGCCTCCAGCCGCGCCGCTTCGCTCACCGCCCCCTCCCAGCGCGCGCGCAGCAGTGCGTAGCGCACGGCCCTCACGATCTGCGCGGGGGGCGCGTCTTTGCTGAGGAAGTCCTGCGCCCCCAGCCTCACCGCCTCGGCCCCGAGCGCCTCGTCGCGCAGCGAGGTGAGGAGCACCACCGGCACCCCCGGCGCCGCGCGCTGAATCCCCAGGTAGCTCTCGATCCCATCCGAGTCCGGCAGTGTGAGGTCCAGCACCACGCACGCCACCCCGCCGCGCGCCAGCTTCCCGAGCGCGTCGCGGAGGGTGCGCACGTGCTCCACGCGGGGCGAGGCGCCATCCTGGGACCGCAGGACGCGGCACACCCAGTATGCCGTGGCGTCGTCGTCTTCCACCAGCAGGACGGTGGATGGAGTCATAGTCGGGGAACGGTACACGGGTAAGGAGGCTGCGCGGGGCGAGGCGGTCGCTCCGCGTGACATCGCCGCCCGGGGGCGGGGGCGGCGGACGCTGGATAGGCACGGCTGCACGGAGGGCGGACCCGCCCGGCCGTCGCGGCGGGACGACTCCCGCGACGTCCCTTCAACTCGCGGAGCGGGAGCGCGGTTCCATGGGCGCGTGCCGCGGCGGTTCCGTTATGCCGGATACGCTGGAACCGGTGCGCCTCCGCCGCGAGGGGATGAATCCCCCCACTGGAGGGACGGGAAGCGCGCTGAAGCGGGCTCGGTACCCGGACCCACGCGAGCCTGCTTCAGCAGGCTTCCCGTGGTTCCAGCCGGGGGTTTCAACCCCCGGCGATGCACCCGCGCGGGGCGTCAGCCAGGGGGGTTGAAGTGAGGCCGGGGAGGTGCGCCCCTCCACACGCGGACGCTCCCTCCTCTGGCACGGGCGGCGCCGACCCCGTGCGCCACACCGCGGGCGAACGAAAAACGTACAGCCCGCCTAACTGCCTCGGCGACAACCACTTGCGCGCCCACCGCCCACGCGGCGTACACCTTCTGGACACCGGCCGCGCGGAGGCCGTTCCGCCCAAACCATTGCAATGCAAGCAGTTACGAAACAGGCGAGAGTGGCGCGCCCCTCGCACCTGTGCAGGGGACACGCCGTGCGACACCGCACGAGCACGCCACCCAGGAGACTCGCCCCATGATGCTCAACGGCAGGATCATGATCGTCAGCGACCGCACCCACGTGGTCTCTGAGCTGATGCCGATCGTCCGCGCGGCCAGCCACCTGGCCGTGAGCGTTCCCGACGCGCGCGAGGCGCTCCGCTCGCTGGACCAGGGGATGGTACCCGACCTGATCATCTCCGACCTGGGCTCCGAGGGCGCGGCCGACCGCGCGGAGTACCTCAGCCGCTTCCACCACATCAACCGCGCCGGGGCCCACCTGGTGATCGTGGACGAGGGCGCCGCGCCCCCGCCCGCGGACGCCGAGAGCACGCCCGACGTCCCCCTGCGCCGCCCCTTCCGGGAAGACGAGGTGCAGTGGGCCATCGAGACGGCGGTGGGGCGCATCGCCCGCGAAGTGGTGGCCCTCCGCGGGCAGATGTGCCGCGAGATGGAGGAGATGCGCCACGGGCTGCGCGAGCTGCGCCGCGACGTGGTGACCGCGCTGGCGGGGACGATCGCGGCGCGCGACCCGTACATGCATGGCCACTCGGTGCGGGTGGCTGCCCTCGCCTGCCGCGTGGCCGAGGCCATGGGCGTGGCGCCGGCGGACGTGGAGCTGCTGGAGTTCGCCTCCATCCTCCACGAGATCGGCAAGGTGGTGGTGCCGCTGGACCTGCTCCACAAGACGGACCCGCTGAGCCCCGGCGAGCTGGCGCAGATCCGCGCCCACGCCGTGGCCGGCGCGCGCATCGTGGAAGGGGTGGGGACGCTGCGCGGGGCCGCGCGCGTCATCGAGCACCACACCCTGCCCTACGCCGAGCTCCACCACTCGCTGGACCCGGCGTCCACCGAGTTCCTGCTGGCGGGGATCCTCCACGCGGCCGACGCGTACGACGCCATGACCTCCGCGCGGGCGTACCGCGGGGCCATGGACCGCGACTACTGCGTGCGCGCGCTGGAAGCCGGCTCGGGAACCCGCTTCCACCCCGCCGTGAGCGAGATGCTGCTGCGCATCACGGCGTAGCGTCGTCTTCGCGCCCCACCTGCGCCAGCCCGTACTCCTTGATCTTGGCGTGCAGCGTGGCGCGGGAGATGGCGAGCCGCTGGGCCGCCAGCGTGCGGTTGCCCTCCGAGAGGTACAGGACGCGCTCGATGTGCTGGCGCTCCACCTCTTCCAGGGTGAGCACGGTGCTGTCCAGCCGCTGGGCGCGCGGCGCGCCGGGAGCCCGCAGCGCCTCGGGAAGGTGCTCCGGGCCGATGATCTCGGCGCCGGGCGAGAGGACGAGCGCGCGCTCCAGCACGTTGCGCAGCTCGCGCACGTTGCCCGGCCACGCGTAGGCGAGAAGCAGCTCGATGGCGCGGTCGCTCAGCCGCCCGGGCGAGCCGGGGTGGCGCATGTGGAGCTGCCGCAGCGCCTCGTGCACCAGCTCCAGCACGTCCTCGCGCGATCTCTCGCGCAGCGGCGGGATGGTGAGGGGGAAGACGGAGAGGCGGTAGTACAGGTCTTCGCGGAAGCGCCCCGCGCGCACCTCGGCCGCCAGGTCCTTGTTGGTGGCGGCGATCAGCCGCACGTCCACCTGCATCTCGCGCGTGCCGCCCAGGCGGCGGAAGGAGCGGGTCTCCAGCACGCGCAGCAGCTTGGGCTGCAGGTCCGGCGACAGGTCGCCGATCTCGTCCAGGAACAGGGTGCCGCGGTCCGCCACCTCGAAGAGCCCGCGCTTCATCTCGCGCGCGTCGGTGAAGGCGCCCTTCTCGTGGCCAAAGAGCTCCGAGTCCAGAAAGGTCGCCGAGAGGCCGGCGCAGTTGATCTCCACGAAGGCGGAGCGGGCGCGCGGGCTGAGGCCGTGGGTGAGCTGCGCCACCCAGCTCTTGCCCGTGCCGCTCTCGCCCTGCAGCAGCAGCGTGGTGTCTCGCGAGGCGGCCAGCAGCTCCACCTGGCGAGACAGCTCGCGCATGCGCGGCGAGCTCCCCAGGGTGCCGGCGCGCCCCTGGTCCACCACGCGCTCGGCCAGGGTGTGGTTGGCGCGGCGCAGCTCCACCTTTTCCACCGCGCGCTCGGCGGCGGCGCCCAGGTGGTCCAGGTCCACGGGCTTGGTGAGGAACCCCTCGGCGCCGGCGCGCATCGCGTCCACCGCCACGTTCACCTCGGCGTGGCCGGTGAGCATCACCACCGTGGCGCCGCGGGCGATGAGCACCTCCAGCACGTGCAGGCCCGAGATGCCGGGGAGGTTCACGTCCAGCATCACCAGGTCCGGCAGGTGTGCCTCGTAGGTGCGCACCCCGTCTTCGCCGCTCAGCGCCTGGAAGGTCTCCCACCCCTCGCGCTCGAAGTAGCGCCGCAGTACGCGGAGCACGGATGGGTCGTCGTCGACCAGCAGTACCGAACGTGCCATGCGGTTTCGTGGGGGAGGAGAAGGGCGGGCCCGAGCGGCCTCGTCTCTAATTTACGCGTTGCACGCGCTCTGTGCACCTCAGGCGACGCGACATACCCGCCGCGCGCCCGAGTGTGACCGGAAACGACCGGGTGCCGCACCGGTCCGCGGTCGTGTCGCGGCGTTGTATAGGTAGTTTCCGGGCGAGTCGCTATACTGTGCGGCGTGAGCCTCACGCAGAGGCACCGCGAACCGCTCCATGCGCCGGCCGCAGGGCCGGCCCGTCCCTTACCGTACCGATCCGCCCATCGCCGTGAGCCCAGAAGCCCCTGTCGTCCTGGTGGTGGACGACGACGAAGCCGCACGCCGCATCCCCGTGGAGATCCTGCGGAGGAGCGGCTACACGGTGCTGCAGGCGGCCGGCGGCACCGAGGCGATCTCCGTGTCGTGGCAGCACGACGGCGCGCTGGACCTGCTCCTCACCGACATCGTGCTCCCCGGGATGAACGGGGTGCAGCTCGCCTCGCGCATCGCGGACCAGCGCCCGGGGATCGCCGTGGTGTTCATGTCTGGCCGGCCAGAGGTGGACGCGGTGCGGTACGGCGTGCTGGCCCCCAGCTACCCGTTCCTCCCCAAGCCGTACGGCGTCCACGAGCTGCTCGCCATCGTGCGCGCGGCCCTCCCCCCGGGCGCGCCGTGACCGAGACGATGCACGTGCTCGTGGTGGAGCCCGACGGCGCGGACGCTCTGCGCGGGGTGGATGGCGCGCGGGCCACGCGCGCGGCCTCGTACGAGGCCGCGCCCGAGGCGGCGCGCACCGGCGGCTTCGCGGCCGTGGTGGTGTGCGACACGCCCGACGACACCGCGCTCCGCCTGGTGCGCGCGCTGGCGATGGACGCGGCGGCGCCGCCCGTCATCTTCCTGGCCGAGACCTCGGACCCGGCCGAGGCCGCGCGCGCCCGCGCCGCCCACTGCCTTCCCCGCTCCGCCGCCACCCCGGAGGTGCTCGGCTTCACCCTGCGCCACGCCGCCGCCCGCGCGCTCCCCGCGGCCGAGGTGCCGCACCTGGGGCTGGTGTGGGAGTGGGACGTGGAGAGCGACGGGGTGCTCTGGGTGGACGCGCTGGGCACCGCCTTCGGCTACGCGCCGCGCGAGGTGGGGCCCACGGTGGAGTGGTGGGCGGAGCGCATCCACCCCGACGAGCGCGAAGCGGTGGAGGCCAGCATGCGGGCCCTGGCGCGCAACGGCGCGGAGTCGTGGACGGCGCTGTACCGCTTCCGCCGCGCGGACGGCTCGTACGCACAGGTGCTGGACCGGGCGCGCACCCTGCGCGACTCGGCCGGGCGCACCGCGCGCGTGGTGGGCGCCATGCAGACGCTCTCGGGCCGCCACCCCTCGGGCGACGCGGACCCCTGCCGCGAGCTGCTGGGGGTGATCCCGGAGGCGGTGCTGGTGAGCACGGCCGGGCAGGTGGCCTACGCCAACGCGTCGGCCGGCGCCATGCTGGGGCTTCCCACGGCGGACGAGCTGATCGGCCGGCGCACGCTGGACTTCATCCACCCCGACTACCACGAGTTCGCGGGCGCGCGGCGCAAGGCGGCCCAGGCGGGCGCGCGCGTTCCGCCCGCGCACGAGCGTTTCGTGCGCGCGGACGGCACCCCGGTGGACGTGGAGGTGACCGCCGCGCCCATCGAGTACCGCGGCGAGCCCGCCCTGCTGGTGGTGGCCCGCGACATCGGCGAGCGGCGGCGGCTGGAGGAGCAGCTTCGGCTGGCGCAGCGCATGGAGGCGGTGGGGCGGCTGGCCGGCGGCGTGGCCCACGACTTCAACAACCTCCTCACCGCCATCAAGGGTAACGCGGACCTGCTGGCGCTGGACCTTCCGCACGGCTCGCCGCTGCGCGAGGACGTGGCCGAGATCCAGGCGGCCGCCCTGCGCGCCGCCGAGCTCACGCGCCAGCTCCTCGCCTTCGGGCGCGGGCAGGTGCTCCTCCCCCGCCTGCTGGACCTCAACGGCACCCTGGCCGCCTCCATCCCCATGCTGCGGCGGCTGGTGCCCGCAAACGTGGAGATCGTCACGGAGCTCGACCCCGGCTGCGGGTGGGTGCACGCGGACCCGTCGCAGTTCGACCAGATCCTGGTGAACCTGGCGCTCAACGCCCGCGACGCCATGCCGGAGGGCGGCACCCTGCGCCTCGCCACCGTGGACCACGACGTGCTGGAGAGCGACCCGCGCCCCGCCTACATGCTGGCCGGGGCCTACGTGCGCCTCACCGTGGCCGACGACGGGCACGGCATGGACCCCACCACCCGCGAGCAGGTGTTCGAGCCCTTTTTCACCACGCGCGGGGTGGGGCGCGGCGCGGGGCTGGGGCTCTCCACCGTGTACGGGATCGTGAAGCAGAGCGGCGGCTACATCACGGTGGAGAGCGAGCCGGGGCGCGGCACCGCCTTCCACATCCTCCTCCCCCGCATGCCGGACCCGGGCCCCGCCGCCGCCCCCGGCACCGCGGAGCACGCGCGGGCCACCGCGCGCGGCACGGTGCTGCTGGTGGAAGACGAGGACCCGGTGCGGCGGGTGACGGCGCGCGTGCTGCGGCGCAGCGGGTTCGGCGTGATCGAGGCGCACGACGGCCGCGAAGCGCTGGACCTGTGGACGGAGCACGGCGCATCGGTGGACGTGGTGCTCACCGACCTGGTGATGCCGCGCATGGGCGGCGAGGAGCTGGCCCGCCACATCCGCGCGGCGCGCCCCGGGCTCCCCATCCTCTTCATCTCCGGCTACACGCAGGGCGCCGCGCTCAACCCCGACGCGCTGGGCCCGGGCGCGGAGATGGTGCACAAGCCGTTCGACGCGGACGCGCTCGCGGAGCGGATCGCGCGTTTGCTGGAGAAGTCGAGGGAAAGCTAAAAGCGGGGCTCACACAGAGGCACAGAGGCACGGAGAAGTTCATCTCCGTGCCTCTGTGCCTTTGCGGTTTTCAGGTGCTGGGGATGATGACGATGCGGGCCCAGCCGCCGGGGCCCGTGCAGCGGAGGCGGGTGTTGGCGCCCTCCTCCACCAGCTCGCAGGGCGGGTCGCCGGGGCGCTGCTGCACGGCGAGCACGGGGCGCACCTCGTGGGTGAGGACGAGCGGCACCGACATGCGCGACGCGCCGCCGGCCGTGCGCTCCATCTTCACGCCGCCCGCGGCCGCGCCCGTACCCACCCGCACCTCCTCCACCGCCAGAATGCGCGCGCTCACCCCGATGGCGCCGTCCACGCTCTGCGCGCGGGCGGAGAGCGGGAGGGCGAGGAGGGCGGCGGCGCAGAGGAGGAGGGATCGCATGGTGGTCCTGGAGGCGAGGACCGGACCAGATCCGGGGCGCCCCTAAACCACCATTCCGCAACGGGTTACATACAAGGAAAACGACACGGCGCCTGTCCAGAAATCAGGCGCCGTAGCATTCCCGGTCGTTCTGCCGCGCCACCGCCTCCAGCGTGTCGGCTACCGATGCCAGGTCGAAGGGCTTGAGGATCACCGGCACGGCGGTAGCCGCCAGCGCGCCGGTGGTGGTGTCGCCCAGCGCGTCGCCGCTCATGAACACCAGGCGCCGGTCCATCCCGTCCGCGCGGGCGCGGAGGGAGGCGTACAGGAGGTCGCCGCTCAGCCCCGGCATGCGCATGTCGGAGAGGATCACGTCGAAGCAGTCGTCCGCCGTGTCCAGCAGGCGCAGTGCCTCGCCGCCCTCCGCCGCCACGCTCACCTGGTGGCCGCGGCGGCCCAGGTAGCGCGCGAGCGTGCGGCGGATGCTGTCCTCGTCGTCCACCACCAGCACCCGCAGCGGCTCCGGGACGGCCGGGCGCGGGTGGGGAGCGGGGGGCTCCGGCTCCGCCACCCACACCTTGGCGGCGGGGAAGTCAATGCGAAAGGTGGTTCCCTCCCCCGGCTCGCTCTCCACGTGCACGCGCCCGCCGTGGTCGGCCACGATGCCGTGCACCAGCGAGAGCCCCAGCCCCGTGCCCTCGCCCGGCGCCTTGGTGGTGAAGAACGGGTCGAAGATGCGCTCCACCTGGTGCTCCGGGATCCCGGGGCCGTTGTCCGCCACCACCACCGCCATCCCGCGCTCCGTGGCGATGCTCCGCACCGTGAGCCGTGGCCCGGAGAGCCCCTCCAGCGCCTGCTCCGCGTTCACCACCAGGTTCAGCAGCACCTGCTCCATCTGCCCCCGGTCTCCGGACACGGGCGGCAGGTCCTCGTCCAGCTCGGCGGTCACCTGCACGTTGCGGGTGCCCAGCGTGTAGGCCCGCACCTGCAGCACGTGGCGGATCACGTCGTTCATGTCCACCGGCCTGCGGGGGCTCTCGTCTTCCTGGGTGTCGCGCGCCAGCCGGCGGAGGTTGGCCACGATCTGCGCCGCCCGGTCCGCCTCGCGCTTCATCACCTCCAGCGCCTCGCGGTCGCCCTCGCCGCGCACGTCCATCAGCATCATGGACGAGAAGCCCTTGATGGCCGTGAGCGGGTTGTTGAGCTCGTGCGCCACCCCGCCCACCAGCGTGCCCAGCCCCGCCAGCCGCTCCGTGCGCCGCAGGTGCCGGTCGCGCGCCAGCCGCTCGGTGGCGTCCTGCGCGATGGAGAACAGGTAGCGCCGCCCGCCCGGCCCGTTCACCGCGCCCACGAACAGGTCCAGCGGCACGCGGCGCCCGTCCCGCCGCGGGCGCCACACCAGCCCGCTCCACTCCCCCGCCTCGCACACCGCGGCGCGGATCGCGTCGCTCTCGGCGCCGATCTCCGGCTCCAGCAGGAGGCCGTCCAGGTACGCCTGCGCCTCCGCTTCTCCCTCCAGTCCCAACATGTCCGCATAGGCGCGGTTGACGAAGATGATGCGGCCCTCCTCGTCGGTGATGCTCACGCCCTGGGAAAGGCTGGCCAGCGCCAGGTGCAGCAGGCGCATCTCGGCGAGCAGCTCCTGCTCTTCCGTCACGTCGCGGGCGATGCCGTGCACCCCGGTCACGCGCCCCTCCTCGCGGATGGTGGTGACGGTGATGGACGCGCTCCGCCGCTCGCCCGAGGGGCGCAGCAGGCCGATGTCCAGCCTGGCCTGGTCCGTGGCGCCGGTGATCAGCGCGGTGAACACGCCCACGGTGCCGGGGAGGTCTTCCGGGACGATGACGTCGGCGAAGTGGGTGCCCATCACCCCCGCGCTCTCGCGCCCCAGCAGCGCCTCGGCGGCGTGGTTCAGCTCCACGAAGCGCCCCTCCGCGTCCAGCGCGTAGATGGGGAAGGGAGAGGCGGTCACCAGCCGGCGGTAGTGGGCCTCGCTGCGCGACTGCTCTGCCATCTGCACGTGCTGGGCGATCTCGGCGTTGGCGGCGGCGGCCAGGTCGGCCAGCGTCTGCCGGTCCTCGTCCGTCCAGCCGCGGGGGTGCACGTCCAGCACGCAAAGCGCGCCCAGCACGTGCCCGTCCGGGGTGCGCAGGGGGAAGCCGGCGAACGCGGCCACGCGCGGCTCACCCACCGAGCCCGCGTCGTCGATGAACAGGGGTGCGTCGGACTTCACCACGTCGCCGCACAGCGAGAGCGCGGCCACGTCCGTCCACGCGTGCTCGGGGCCCCCGCGGGTGGCGAAGAACTGGCGGTCCTCCCCCACCAGCGACACCAGCGCGATGGGCGCGCCCAGCAGGCGCGCCGCCAGCCGCGTCCAGCGGTCGAAGGAGGCGCCCGCTGAAGCGTCGAGCCGGTGGAGCAGCTCGAGTGCGGCCAGGCGTTGTGGGTCGTCGATGAAGCCCAATGGTTAACCGTTCCGTGAGTACGTAGCGCGCCAAAGTGGGCGGTGTATTCCCCGTACCGCACGCGCCGCTTCGTGTTCCCGAAGCCGCCTTCCCTCCATAAGATGGGCGGGACGAGAGGTCGGCACCCACTTCTACGCGTGAATCGCGCCAGCTTGCGAGCAAGATAATGCTACATGATTGTGCGGGAAATGATAAATTTTGTGCCAGGCCGCACCTCCCCCGAAACTCGCGTGGCGGCGCGGAGGGCACGGACGAGAGCCCGCCCCCCTGCCCTCCGTCTCTCCCCCGCGGCCTTACGAGGCGGGGGGGGCGGTGTGCTGGAGGTCGAAGCGGGCGCGGAGGGCCGGGAGGGCTTCGTCGAACGCGGCGACCACGGCGGGGTCGAACTGGGTGCCGGCGCAGCGGCGGATCTCGGCCACCGCGTCGTCCCAGGGGAGGGCCCGGCGGTAGGCGCGGGCAGAGGTCATGGCGTCCAGCGTGTCCGCCACGGCCACCACGCGCGCGGCCAGGGGGATCAGCTTTCCCGCCAGGCGGTCGGGGTAGCCGCGGCCGTCCCACCGCTCGTGGTGCCAGCGCACCACGCCGATCACCATGGGGTCGTCGATCAGCGGCTCCAGGATGCGCGCGCCGGCCGCCGGGTGCTCCTCCACCCGCTTCATCTCCTCGGGGGTGAGGCGGGTGGGCTTGTTGAGCACCGAATCCGGGATGCCGATCTTCCCCACGTCGTGGAGGTCGCCGGCCAGGGCGAAGCGCGCCAGGTCGAGGCCGCCCGTCACCTCGGCGATGGAGGTGGAGTAGGCGGTCACCCGCCGGGCGTGGCCGGCCGTGTACGCGTCCTTTACCTCCACCGCCATCACCAGCGCCCGCGCCGCGCGCAGCACCCACCCCCGGCTCTCCTCGTCGCGCTCGCGGAGGTGCGCCTCCATCTTCCCGCGCTCCAGCGCCGCCGCGCGCCCCGCGAACACCCGCGCCAGCGACTGCTCCACCTGGTGGCGGAGCTCCTCCAGGCCGAACGGCTTGAGGAGCACCGCGTCCACCCCGCGCTCCACCGCCACGGCGACGGTGGGGAGGTCGGCGTCGCCGCTCATCAGGATGGTGCGCGCGTCGAGCTGGCGCGACCTCACCACCAGCATCAGCTCCACGCCGGACGAGATGGGGAGGCGCAGGTCCGTCACCACCAGCTCGAACGTCTCGCGCTCCAGCAGCTCCACGGCTTCAGGCACCCCCGCGGCCGTGCGCACCTCGTAGCCCAGCCGGGCCAGGAAGCGGTGGACGAGCCCGCGCAGCACCTCGTCGTCGTCCACCACCAGGATGCGGCCGGAGGCGGGCGGGGCGGGCGGCGGAGGCGCGGGAAGGTGGCGGCGGGCAGGCATACGGGTCCTCGGTTCGGGGCCGGGCGGGTGCGGGTCGGGGAGCTGAAACGATCATGCCATTCGGCGTGGAACGGGGGTGCACGGCACGGGCCAACTTCTTGCCGTTAGGCGCGGGCGTCGGTGCCCGTCCGGGTGTGCTGCACCCCGGTCCAACTCTGCCGGTTTCTTTTTGATGAGCCAGATGCTCGCTGTCATTCTCGGCGGAGGCGCCGGTTCGCGGCTCTTTCCGCTTACCAAGGATCGCGCCAAGCCCGCCGTGCCGCTCGCGGGGAAGTACCGCCTGATCGACGTCCCCATCTCCAACTGCATCAACTCCGGGCTGTACCGGATGTTCGTGCTCACGCAGTACAACTCCGCGTCGCTGAACAGCCACATCAGCAACTCGTACGTCTTCGACCGGTTCCACGGCGGCTTCGTCACCATCCTGGCCGCCGAGCAGACCGCCTCGTCCGAGCTCTGGTACCAGGGCACGGCAGACGCGGTGCGCCAGTCCATGCCGCACATCCGCAGCGTGCCGCACGAGCGGGTCATCATCCTCTCGGGCGACCAGTTGTACGCCATGGACTACCGGAAGATGCTGGCCCACCACGACGCCACGGGCGCGGACATCACCGTGGCCGCCACCCCGGTTACGGCCGAGGACGCGCCGGGCTTCGGGATCATGCACACCGACGCCCAGCACCGCATCACCGCCTTCTACGAGAAGCCGCGGCGCGACGAGCTGGAAGGCAAGGAGAGCCCCGCCACGCCCGAGATGCGGGACGCGGGGCGGATCTACCTGGCCTCCATGGGCATCTACATCTTCAACGCCTCCACCCTGCGGGAGGTGCTGGACACGAATCCGGACGACCACGATTTCGGGAAGCAGATCATCCCCGGCGCCATCGGTCGGCTCAACGTGGTGGCGTACCCCTACTCCGGGTACTGGAACGACATCGGCACGGTGAGGTCGTTCTTCGAGACCAACATCATGCTGGCCCAGCCGCACCCCGCGTTCAACCTGTACGACCCGGCGATGCCGCTGTACACCAACGCGCGCATGCTGCCGCCGGCCAAGATGACGCGCACCCGCGTGGAGCACGCCGTGGTGGCCGAGGGAAGCATCATCGAGGACAGCGAGATCACGGACTCGGTGATCGGCGTGAGGTCGTACATCTGCGGCGGCACGCGCATCCACCGCGCCGTGCTCCTGGGGTCGGACTACTACGGCTGGCAGGAGGGCGAGGAGCGCAACTACGCCCAGGGCCCGTCGCGCCCGGGGATCGGCGAGGGCACGCACATCGAGAACGCCATCGTGGACCGCAACGTCTCCATCGGCAAGCGCTGCCGCATCGTGAACGCCGAGGGCGTGCGCGACGGCGAGGGCCCGGGGTGGTACATCCGCGACGGCATCGTGGTGGTCACCAAGAACGCCGAGATCCCGGACGACACGGTGATCTAGGCCTCTCTGTGCCTCTGTGTGAGACTCGCCCTTTTCTTGTGATACGATGCGGATCGCGCTCTTCACCAACGAATACCCGCCCCACGTGTACGGTGGGGCGGGTGTGCACGTAGAGTACCTCGCGCGCGAGCTGGCGCGCCTGGAGGGGGGCGCCCACAGCGTGGACGTGCTCTCCTTCGGCGAGCAGCGCGAGCAGCAGGGCGGCCTGCGCGTGCAGGGGATCCCCGCGCCGGTGAAGCTGGCCGCGCAGGACCCGCGTCACGAGCGGCTGCTGGACGCCCTGGCGCGCAACCTGGCGATGGCGGGCGCGGTGAGCGCGCCGGACATCGTACACTGCCACACCTGGTACACGCACCTGGCCGGGTGCCTGGCGCGCCCCCTCACCGGGGCGCGCCTGGTGCTCACCACCCACTCGCTGGAGCCTCACCGCCCCTGGAAGGTGGAGCAGCTCGGCACCGCCTACGACGCCACCACCTGGGTGGAGCGCACCGCCTACCAGAACGCCGACGGCGTGGTGGCCGTGTCACAGGCGATGCGCCACGACGTGCAGACGCTGTACGGGGTGGCCCCGGAGCGTGTGCGGGTGATCCACAACGGGATCGACCCCGAGGAGTACCGCCCCCGCCCCGATCCGGCCGCCCTGCGCCGCATGGGCGTGGACCCCGACGTGCCCATGGTCCTCTTCGTCGGGCGCATCACCCGCCAGAAGGGAATCCTGCACCTGGTGCGCGCCATCCGCCGGCTGGACGCGGGGGTGCAGGTAGTGCTCTGCGCCGGCGCTCCGGACACGCCCGAGATCGGCGAGGAGATGCGCGCGCTGGTGGAAGAGGTGCGGGGCGAAGTCTCCGTGCCCGTGGTGTGGATCCCGGAGATGCTCCCCAAGACGGACGTCATCACCCTGTACACGCACGCGGCGGTCTTCGTGTGTCCCTCCGTGTACGAGCCTTTCGGGATCATCAACCTGGAGGCCATGGCGTGCGAGACCCCGGTGGTGGCCTCCGCCGTGGGCGGCATCCCGGAGATCGTGGTGCCGGGTGAGACGGGCATCCTGGTGCCCATCGAGCCCGAGGGCGGGGGCTCCGTGGAGCCGCGCGACCCCGAGGCCTTCGCGGCCGCCCTGGCCTCGGCCGTCAACGAGCTCATGGCCGACCCGGCCCGCCGCGCCGCCATGGGCACCGCGGCCCGCGCGCGCGTCCTGGCCCATTTCAGTTGGCAGGCCATCGCGGCCCAGACGCTCGATTTCTACCGCGACCTGCTGGCATAACCCTCACGCAGGGACACACGGGCACGGAGATCGGCCATCTCCGTGCCTTGCTGTCTCTGCGTGAGATTGCCGTTTGCATAGGAGCCACACCCATGAACGAAATCGCATTGCTCTCCCCGCTGAAGCTCCGCGACGTCGAGCTCAAGAACCGGATCGGCGTCTCGCCGATGTGCCAATACTCCAGCGACGACGGCTTCGCGAACGACTGGCACTTCGTGCACCTGGGCGCCTTCGCCACGGGCGGCGCGGGGCTGGTGATGACCGAGGCCAACGCCGTGGTCGCCGAGGGGCGCATCAGCCCGCGCGACCTGGGGATCTGGAAGGACGAGCACGTCCCCACCCTGCGCCGCATCACGGACTTCATCCACGCGCACGGCGCCGTCGCGGGCACCCAGCTCGCCCACGCGGGCCGCAAGTCCAGCACGGCGGTGCCCTGGGAGGGGAGCGGCGCCGCGTCCGAAGGCGGTTGGGACGAGGTGTACGCCCCCAGCGCCGTGCAGTTCGCCGACGGCTACCCGCAGCCGGTGGAGCTCGACGACGCCGGCCTCCGCCGCGTGGTGGACGGCTTCCGCGATGCGGCCCGCCGCTCGCTGGAGGCGGGCTTCCAGGTGGTGGAGGTGCACGCCGCTCACGGCTACCTCCTCCACGAGTTCCTCTCGCCCCTCTCCAACCAGCGCACGGACGAATACGGCGGCTCGTTCGACAACCGCGTGCGGCTCACGCGCGAAGTGGTGGCGGCCGTGCGCGAGGTGTGGCCGGAGCGCCTCCCCCTCTTCGTGCGCATCTCCGCCTCCGACTGGGCGGAGGGTGGATGGGACGTGGACGATTCCGTGCGCCTGGCGTCCCTCCTGCGCCACGAGGGGGTCGATCTGGTGGACTGCTCCTCCGGCGGCCTGGTTCCCAACGCCAAGATCGAGATCGGCCCCGGCTACCAGGTGGGCTTCGCAGAGCGCGTGCGGCGCGACGCGGGCATCCCCACCGCCGCCGTGGGGCTGATCACGGAGGCGGAGCAGGCCGAGGCCATCGTCCGCGATGGGCAGGCGGACCTCGTCCTCCTCGCGCGCGAGCTGCTGCGGCAGCCGCGCTGGCCACTGCTCGCCGCGCACCGCCTGGGCACGCGCGGCGACTGGCCGAAGCAGTACGAGCGGGCACAGCCCCGCTGAACCACAAACTCAGAAGGAAGTGAGCAGATGGCTTTACTTGCGACACGCAGACTGGGGCGCGACGGCCCCGAGATCACCCGGGTGGGCTTCGGGGCCTGGGCGGTGGGCGGGGGCGGCTGGTCGTTCGGCTGGGGCCCGCAGGACGACGAGGACTCGCTGCGGGCCATGCGCCACGCGGTGGAGCGCGGCGTCAACTGGATCGACACCGCCGCCGTGTACGGCCTCGGCCACTCGGAAGAGGTCGTGGGCCGCCTGCTGCGCGACTTCGGCGCGGGCGACCGGCCCCTCGTCTTCACCAAGTGCGGACTGGTGTGGGACGAGAGCGACCCCATGAAGCCGCCGCAGCGCAACCTGCAGCCCGCCAGCATCCGCCGCGAGTGCGAGGCGTCGCTCCGCCGCCTGGGAGTGGAGAGCATCGACCTCTATCAGTTCCACTGGCCGGACGAGACGGGCACCCCCGTGGAGGACTCCTGGGGCGAGATGCTGCGCCTGGTGGAAGAGGGCAAGGTGCGCTGGGCCGGCGTCTCCAACTTCAGCGCCGAGCTCCTGGAGCGCTGCGAGCCGCTGCGCCACGTGGACTCCCTCCAGCCCCCCTTCTCCCTGGTCCGCCGCGAATCGGCCGGCACGGAGATCCCCTGGGCGGCGGAGCACGGGACCGGGGTCATCGTTTACAGCCCCATGCAGTCCGGCCTCCTCACCGACCGCTGGTCGATGGAGCGCGTCAAAACGCTGGCCGACGACGACTGGCGCCGCAACGCATCCGAGTTCCAGTCGCCCAACGTGGAGCGCAACCTGGCGCTCCGCGACGCCCTGCGCCCGATCGCCGAGCGCCACCACACGAGCGTCGCCTCCGTCGCGGTGGCGTGGACCCTCTCCTGGCCGGGCGTCACCAGCGCCATCGTCGGCGCCCGCACCCCAGAGCAGGTAGACGGCTGGGTCGTCGCCGCGGCCGTCGACCTCACCCGCGAAGACCTGGACGAGATCGCCGGCGCGATCAACCGCACCGGCGCCGGCGCCGGCCCCCGCACGCCTTGATTCACACAGAGGCACAGAGGCACAGAGATGAAGTCGTCTCTGTGCCTCTGTGCCTCTGTGTGAGGCCAAAACGACCGAAACGCCCAGGGGATAAATCCCCCGGCTGGAACTACGGGAAGCCCGCTGAAGCGGGCTCGCATGGGTCCGGCTACCGAGCCCGCTTCAGCGGGCTTCCCGTGTTTCCAGCCGGGGGATTCATCCCCTCGCGTGACGGGTCGCTGAGACACAGAGGCACGGAGATGAAGTCGTCTCTGTGCCTCTGTGTCTCTGTGTGAGGCCCAAACGACAGAAGCCCCCCGACGCTCTCTCGAGCATCGGGGGGCTGATACGTAGGCCGGCGGCGCCGTACTCTCCCACCGGGTGGCCCCGGCAGTACCATCCGCGCGAGTGGGGCTTAACTTCCGAGTTCGGGATGGGATCGGGTGATCCCCCACGCCATGGCCACCGGCCGTACCTGTCTGTCTCGGGATGGGAAGGGTAGTCGGTGCCGGTCAGACACCTGTGCGTCTCCGCGTGCCGCCTGGTGAGGCGGGCTTCACAAGCTATTCTGGGGCACGGCCAACTACAGTCGGCCGGCCAAGCCTCACGGGCCCTTAGTACGGCTCGGCTTTGACGCTCGCGCGTCCTGCACCTGCCGCCTATCCACGTGGTCGTCTCCCACGGCCCTTCAGGGGGGCTAAACCCCCGGGAAGATTCATCTTTGGAGGGGCTTCCCACTTAGATGCGTTCAGCGGTTATCCCGTCCCAACATAGCTACCCGGCGCTGCCGCGGGCGCGACAACCGGCACACCAGAGGTTGGTCCGTCCCGGTCCTCTCGTACTAGGGACGGCGTCCATCAATCTTCCAACGCCCACGACGGATACAGACCGAACTGTCTCACGACGTTCTGAACCCAGCTCGCGTACCGCTTTAACCGGCGAACAGCCGGACCCTTGGGACCTTCTCCAGCCCCAGGATGCGATGAGCCGACATCGAGGTGCCAAACCGCCCCGTCGATGTGAACTCTCGGGGGCGATAAGCCTGTTATCCCCGGCGTACCTTTTATCCGTTGAGCGACGGCCCTTCCACGCGGGACCGCCGGATCACTAACGCCTGCTTTCGCACCTGCTCGACCTGTCCGTCTCGCAGTCAAGCTCCCTTATGCGTTTACGCTCTCTATGCGCGATTGCCGACCGCGCTGAGGGAACCATTGCGCGCCTCCGCTACCTTTTAGGAGGCGACCGCCCCAGTCAAACTGCCCGCCTGACACGGTCCCTATCCAGGATTCACTGGACGAGGTTAGATCTCCAACATCGCCAGGGTGGTATTTCACTGATGGCTCCCCGCAAGCTGGCGCCTGCGGATCATAGCCTCCCACCTATGCTACACAAGCGGTGCCGAAGAACAATGTCAGGGTGCAGTAAAGGTGCACGGGGTCTTTTTGTCCTGTCGCGGGTACTCGGTATCCTCACCGAGACTCCAATTTCGCCGAGCGTGTGGAGGAGACAGCGCCCAAGTCGTTACGCCATTCGTGCAGGTCGGAACTTACCCGACAAGGAATTTCGCTACCTTAGGACCGTTATAGTTACGGCCGCCGTTTACCGGGGCTTCGGTTCGAAGCTTCACCCTTGCGGGCTGACCTCTCCCCTTAACCTTCCGGCACCGGGCAGGCGTCAGTGCCTATACGTCGTCTTGCGCGACTTTGCAGACACCTGTGTTTTTGCTAAACAGTCGCTTGGGCCGATTCTCTGCGACCCTCTTCCCCTCCGAGGAGCAAGTCCTCATCGAGTACCGGGGGTTCCCCTTCTCCCGAAGTTACGGGGACATTTTGCCGAGTTCCTTCTCCACAGATCACTCGCGCACCTGAGGCTACTCGCCTCGCCTACCTGTGTCGGTTTGCGGTACGGTCACAAGATGAACTCCCCACCGGGGCTTTTCTCGGCAGCCTGGTTCACATGACTCCATTGTCCCGGAGGACAACGTCGGCTTCAGGTCTCGGCTACCAGGGCCTTTTAGCTCCCCGGACCGCCTACGCCTTTGCACCGGGACGACCAGCGCCCGGCCCATGCTTCACTCCTGCGTCCCCCCTGCGGGTGATAACGCGCATCCTGTGGTTCGGGAATATTTGCCCGATTTCCATCGCCTACGCCCTTCGGCCTCGGCTTAGGGACCGACTAACCCAGGGCGGACGAGCCTGCCCCTGGAACCCTTAGGCTTTCGGTGACGGGGATTCTCACCCCGTTTATCGCGTACTCATTCCGGCATCCTCACTTCTGGCCGCTCCACGGCAAGGTTTCCACCGCCGCTTCTCTGCTACCAGAACGCTCCCCTACCATCTGCACCTTACGATGCAAATCCGTGGCTTCGGTGACAGTCTTGAGTCCCGACCATTATCGGCGCAGGCGCACTTGACCGGTGAGCTATTACGCACTCTTTCAAGGCATGGCTGCTTCTAAGCCAACCTCCCGGTTGTCACGGCACGCCCACATCCTTTCTCACTGAGACTGTACTTCGGGACCTTAGCCGACGGTCTGGGTTCTTTCCCTCTCGTATACGCACATTATCGCGCGTATGCTGTCTCCCGGGGTCCATGAGCCGGGCATTCGGAGTTTGGTAGGAGTTGGTAACCCGGTGGGGCCCCGCGTCCTTCCAGTGCTCTACCTCCCGCTCACATGCCCCGAGGCACTACCTCAATAGTTTTCGGGGAGAACCAGCTATCTCCGAGCTTGATTGGCCTTTCACCCCTACCCACGGCTCATCCCAATCTTTTTCAACAGAAACGGGTTCGGCCCTCCACTCCGTGTTACCGGAGCTTCAGCCTGGCCATGGGTAGATCGCTTCGGTTTCGGGTCTGCGGCCACGCACTGAACGCCCTGTTCAGACTCGCTTTCGCTGCGGCTCCGGTCCAGAGGACCTTAACCTTGCGCGTGACCAGCAACTCGCCGGATCATAATGCAAAAGGCACGCAGTCAGGGGCCGAAGCCCCCTCCTACCGCTTGTAGGCACACGGTTTCAGGATCTATTTCACTCGCCGTCAGGCGTTCTTTTCACCTTTCCCTCACGGTACTGGTGCACTATCGGTCACGGACGAGTATTCAGCCTTGGAGGGTGGTCCCCCCAGATTCCAGCGGGATTTCTCGTGTCCCGCTGTACTCAGGTGTCAGAGCCACTCGCTTTGGTTGCCTTTCGCCTACGGGGCTCTCACCCTGTTTCGCGGGCCATCCCAGGCCGCTTCGGCTAGACTCCAAACGCGAGCGGAACAAGTCCCGCTCTGATCCTACAACCCCGAAGCCACAAGGACTCCGGTTTGGGCTGGTCCCCTTTCGCTCGCCGCTACTCAGGGAATCTCGGTTGATTTCTATTCCTGGGGATACTTAGATGTTTCAGTTCTCCCCGTTGGCTCCGCTTGCGCGGTGACGGCCCATGACGGCCGCCGGGTTGCCCCATTCGGAAACCCCGGGATCACAGCCTGCGTGCGGCTCCCCCAGGACTATCGCGGCTTGCCGCGTCCTTCTTCGCCTGTCCGTGCCAAGGCATCCACCGTGCGCCCTTATTTCGCTTGACCGGATTTTCTCCGGCCCCACTCGAAAGCCCGCCTATCCTCTTACGAAGACAGGCGCACACGTAGAAACACCTCAGGTGTTCTGACCTTTCCTTCTACCCTTCCCATACCCGAATTTTCAAATATCCGTTGCCAGCAAAAAATCCGCTGGCGAGCCTTCAAATATATCAGCGTTGTTCGCGATTGTCAACGGCCCGCTGGACCGCCCGGTATCGCTTTCGCCACCCCGGATCGCGAAGGGCCACGATTATACACGCATCCTACGAAGTCGTCAAGGGGATGCGGGAGCGTGGTTTAGAGGCTCTCCGCGGGCCGCTTGCGGCGCACCGGGAGGATGGGCCAGACGAGGCGGGTGGCGAGCGCCCAGCACGCCATCGCCGCGAAGCCGAAGAGCTGCGCAGAGGGCTTTACCGGCTGGTGGTCCGCGATCACGCGGCGCGCGCCCTCGGCCACGTCGCCCACGCCCAGGACGTCGCCCGGCTGCGGGCCTACGCCCCACATCACGGGGATCACCGAGTAGCGGAGGAGGGCCATGAGCAGCGCCAACGTCGCCAGGCCGAACACGAGGCGCCGCCGCGGGCCGCGTCCGAGCGCTCCCCACCCCGAAAGCGCCAGCGTGGCGACCACGACCCACTCCACCACGCCGGGCGGAGGGAAGAGGAACTCCGCGATCTGCGCCGTGGCCAGGGTGCCATAGACGACCGCGGCCCACCCCGCCACGCCCGCCGGCGAGGTCCACGCGCGGCGCTGCAGGAGGATGTAGGTGAGGAGGAGCGCAAAGATTCCCTCCACGATGCCGAACGCGCGGTACTGCACGCCCGTGTCCGTGGGAGCCACGCCCGCCAGCGCCGCGGCGGCCAGGAAGAGGAGCGCGGCGCCCACCGCTCTCTGCGCGGGCGTCGTCCCCAGCCGGGGCCGCGGGGCCGCGGGAGGCGCGGGGACGGCGCCGGACTCCGCGGGAGCGACGGTCGTGGGCTCGGCGTGGGGAGCGACGATCGCCCCGCCCACCGGCTGGGGGCGGGGAGCGAAGGCGGGCTCGGTGGCGTCGGTCAGCGGGGGATCCATTCGAGCGGCCCGGGTCGGAGTTGACGCTCGATGCGCGCGGCCAGCTCGGTAGCGCGCGTGCGCGTGGCGGGCGCGGTGGGGACGCCCACCACGCGCTGCACGGCGCCGCGCGCTTCCTGCAGCAGTTGGGTGTTGTCGCCGCGGTACCAGGGGGCGGCGCCGGCGCGCAGCATGAGCTCCGCGCGGTCCAGCGTGGCGGAGGCCCAGAGCTCGGTGGCCGTGGCGGCCTGGGCGGAGTCGCCGGCGTTGGCGCGGGCGGTCCACGCCTCCTGCTCCGCCTCGGCGAAGCGCGCGATGGCGCCCGCCGTGTCGCCCGCGGCCGCGGCGCGCAGGGCGGCCTGCACCCGCTCGCGGGCGCGCGACACCCGGGGGGTGAAGGCGTCGGGGGCCAGGGCCACCCAGGTGCGCCCGCCCACCTCGGCCGCGCTCTGCGGGGCGCCGCGGTACAGGAGCACCACGGCCACGGTGAGCGCCGCCAGCAGGGCGAGCCCCGGGCGCACCCAGGGATCGCGCAGGCCGTCCGCGGCCGCGGCGCGCGCGCTCATCCCAGGCGCGGGTCCAGCAGGTCGCTGACGTCTTCGTACTTCACGGCGAAGTCGCCCAGCGGCCCGCGGTGGGTGCCGTGCCAGTCCGACCCGCCGGTGCACACCAGGTCCAGCGTGCGCGCCGCCGTCTCGAACAGGTGCGACTCCACGGGCGGCGTGTTGGGGCGGTAGCACTCGATGCCGTCCAGCCCCCAGTCCGCGAAGGGGCGGATGTACTGGTCGAAGATGGCGATCTCCGGGTGCGCCCACACGGCGACGCCGCCGGCCGCGTGGATCGCCTCGATGGCCTCGCGCACGGGCGGAAAGTCGCTGCGCACGAAGGCGGGCCCCTGGTCGCCGATGAAGCGGTCGAAGGCCTCGCCGTAGTAGCGCGTCTGGCCGCGCTCCAGGAGGGCGCGGGCCAGGTGCGGGCGGCCGATGGTGGACGAGTCCGGCCCGGCGGCGCGCTGCACGTCCGCGTAGTCCACCTGGATCCCCATCGCGTTGAGGCTCGCCACCATCTGCCGCATCCGCTCGGCGCGGCGCTCCACGGCGCCCTCCTGGTGGAGCACGATGGGCTGGGAGTGGACGTCGATGAAGTAGCCCAGGATGTGGATCTCGTGGCTCCCCTCGCGGGTGCTCATCTCGATTCCGGGCACCACCCGCAGCGGGAGCCCGGCCGCGGCGGCCATCGCTTCGTCCACGCCGGCCACGGTGTCGTGGTCGGTGATGGAGATCACGTCCAGCTTGCCGCTGGCGGCCATCTGCACGACCTGGGTCGGGGAGAAGTGGCCGTCGGAGGCGTGGGTGTGGATGTGCAGGTCGATCCGTTTCATTCGGCCCCAGGAAGAAAATCACCGGCGGGCCAGTGTGGCCCGCCGGTGTAGGATGCATCCCCCGCGCCCGCGCGGAAAGGGCCCGCGGCTCAGCGGCGCAGCGCCAGGCCGATTCCCCAGTCCGCGCCGTCGCCCAGGTTGGCGCCGAAACGGAAGACCAGGTTGGGCGCGAAGCCCACGTCCACGCCCACGTCCGCCTGCGCGTCCAGCCCCTCGTCCGCCACGTCGCCAAAGAGGAGAACGGCGCGCGGGTGGATGTACGGCGTCACGGTGAGCCCCGGCGAGCGGAAGGCGTAGCCCACGCTGAGCCCCGCCTGCGCGCCGAAGATGTTGGCGTCGCCCAGCGCGCCCTGCCCGCCCAGGGTGAGCGCGATGCCCAGCGGCGCGGTGCCCGCGATGCTGAGCGGGTTGCGGACGTCGGCGCCCAGCAGCACGGCGTCGTCGGCGAAGCCCAGGCGCAGCCCCAGGTCGTACGAGCCCATGCTGCGGCGCAGGATCCCCTCAATCCCCAGCTCGCTGCCCGCGTCGCTCACGTACACGCCGATGTCGCTGCTGGTGTACGGGGCCTGGAAGGTGGGCGTGAACACCTGCGCGCGGGCCTCGGTGGCGGCGAAGGTGAGCAGGGCTGCGATCACGGCGAACTTCTTCATCTTTCTCTAGCTCCTCACAAAACGGATCTCCGCCGTGCGGTGACGCAGGCGGTGCGGTCGCCGTCGTGCCTTCAAGTTGCGGACCACGCAGGTTGCCCGCGCTCCGGCATCGCCCTAGCTTCGTGCGCCGGAAACGACTCACATGACCCCAGGTTCCATGGCTGCCAAGCTCGACCGCCTGCTGCGAAAGATCGTCCCCTCCACCGCGCTGCTGTCGCGCTCGGCCGCCGGATCGGTGACGCTGCGGGCGGCGGACCTGGTGGCGAGGCCGCTGCTGAGGGTGTTCACGCGCCAGCCGGTGCCGCCGCTGCGCTACATCGTGCGCACCGGGGTCGCCAACTCCATCTTCTTCCCGCACAACTACTACCTTACCTCGTCGTACAGCCTGTGGCTGTACTACTTCTCGCAGGGGCTGGCGACGCTGGACTCGCACGTGGTGGACATCGGGAGTGGCGTGGGCAAGGGCGCGGTGGCGCTGCGCGACTTCCACTACAACGGCGGCGTGCGCTTCACGGGGAAGTACTACGGGTTCGACATCGACCCGCGCATGGTGGAGTGGTGCAGCGCCAACTTCGACGAGCGCTTCCAGTTCACCTGGCTGGACGTGGCGAGCTCGGTGTACAACCCGAACGGCGCGCAGGCCAAGCCGCGGCTGGACGTGCCGGACGGCACCGTGGACCTCGTCTTCTCGCAGTCGCTCTTCTCGCACCTGCTGGAGGCGGACATCGAGCACTACCTGGCCGAAAGCTACCGCATGCTGAAGCCGGGTGGGGCGATGATGATGACCTTCTTCTGCCTGGAAGACCTGGAGGCGCAGGGGCTGCTGGGCGGCCGCTGGACCTTTCAGCACCCGCTGGGCGTGGCGCGCGTGGAGAACCTCAAGTACCCCGAGAGCGCCGTCGCCTATCCGCGCGCGTGGATCATGGACGCCGCGCGCCGCTACGGCTTCAGCGACGTGCAGACGGTGCTTCCCGCGCACCAGAGCACGCTGCGGTGCATCAAGTAACCAGCAGGGCTCACACAGACGCACAGAGGCACGGAGAACGGCTTGGTTCTCCGTGCCTTTCTGTCTCCATCACACAAGGATGAGATGAACTCAGTGCGGCCCATCATCGCCGTAGCCGGCGCGTCGGGCGACCTCGGCGGGCGGATCTGCCGGGCGCTGGCCGGGCGCGGCGCGGAGGTGCGGGCGCTCGTGCGGCCGGATGCCGCGGAGCGCGACGTGGCCCGCATCGCCGCGACGGGAGCGGCCGCCGTGCACGCCGACCCCGCCAGCGTGGGCGCGCTGGCCGCCGCGCTGGAGGGCGCGGAGTGCGTGGTGTCCGCGCTCAACGGGGTGCGCGACGTGATCGTGGGACGGCAGGGGGTGCTGCTGGACGCGACGGTCAGCGCCGGCGTGCCGCGCTTCATCCCCTCCGACTTCGCGGCCGACTTCACGAAGACCCGGCCGGGCGACAACCGCAACTTCGACTTCCGCCGCGAGTTCATGGAGGTGGCGGACCGCGCGCCGCTCCGGGTGACTTCCATCCTCAACGGCGCCTTCATGGACATGCTGGGCCGCGAGGTGCCGCTGATCCAGCCGGGTATCCACCGCGTGCTCTACTGGAGCGACGCGGACCAGCCGCTGGACTTCACCACCAAGGACGACGTGGCCGCCTACACCGCCGCCGCGGCGCTGGACGGCGCGGCTCCCCGCATCCTGCGCATCGCGGGCGAAAGCGCGTCTGCCCGCGACCTCGCCCGGATCATGACGGAGGTGAGCGGCGAGCGCTACCGCACGCTGTGGGCGGGGAGCATCGGCTCGCTGGGGCTGATGATCCGCGTGGCGAAGCTGGCGGCCCCGCAGCCCGGCGCCACCTTTCCGCCCTACCAGGGCATGCAGTACATGCGCGACATGTTCAGCGGCCGCGGCAAGCTCCAGCCGCTGGACAACGACCGCTACCCCGGCATCCGCTGGACGACGATCCGCGAACGGCTCTCACAAAGAGACACAGAGGCACGGAGAACAGCCGGGCGTTGAAACGCCCGGCTGGAACGACGGGAAGCCCGCTGAAGCGGGCTCGGTAGCCGGAGGGATGCGAGCCCGCTTCAGCGGGCTTCCCGTGGTTCCAGCGGGGGGATTCATCCCCTCGCGGCGGGGCGCCACACGACCATAAGACACAGAGGCACGGAGAACAGCGTAGTTCTCCGTGCCTCTGTGTCTCTGTGTGAGCCTTCTTTTACGCCGCGGTGGCGCGCTCGCTGAGCACCGTCACCACGTTGTCCACCACCTGGAGGAACCCGCCGGAGACCTGGAAGCGCAGGGTCTCGCGGCCGTTCTCGATGCGCAGCAGGCCCTCGCCCAGCAGGGCCATCAGCGGGGCGTGCCCGCGCAGGATGCCGAGCTGCCCGTTCCAGGCCGGCGCGACCACCGAGGTGGCCTCGCCCTCGTACACCGTCTGCTCGGGCGAAAGGACGGAGACGCGCAGCGGTCCCGTCCCGGCGCCCCCGGCCGGGGCCGCCATCAGCCGCCCTGCTCGAGGCGGGCGGCCTTGTCGATGGCGCCCTGGATGCCGCCCACCATGTAGAACGCCTGCTCCGGCAGGTGGTCGAACTCGCCGCTCACCACGCGCTCGAACGACTCAACGGTGTCCTCGAGCTTCACGTACTCGCCCGGGGTGCCGGTGAACTGCTCGGCAACGAAGAAGGGCTGCGACAGGAAGCGCTGCAGGCGGCGCGCCCGGCCCACGATCACCTTGTCCTCTTCGGTGAGCTCGTCCATCCCCAGGATGGCGATGATGTCCTGCAGCTCCTTGTAGCGCTGAAGGATGCGCTGCACCGAGTTGGCGGTGCGGTAGTGCCGCTCGCCGATGTACTGCGGGTCCAGGATGCGCGACGTGGAGTCGAGCGGGTCCACGGCCGGGTAGATGCCCAGCTCCGAGATGGCGCGAGACAGCACGGTGGTGGCGTCGAGGTGCGCGAACGCCGTGGCCGGAGCCGGGTCCGTGAGGTCGTCGGCCGGCACGTAGATGGCCTGCACCGAGGTGATGGAACCCTCGTGCGTGGAGGTGATGCGCTCCTGCAGCGCGCCCATCTCCGTGGCCAGCGTGGGCTGGTACCCTACGGCCGAGGGCATGCGGCCCAGGAGGGCGGACACCTCGGAGCCGGCCTGCGTGAAGCGGAAGATGTTGTCCACGAAGAAGAGCACGTCCTGCTTCTCGACGTCGCGGAAGTACTCGGCCACGGTGAGGCCGGCCAGCGCCACGCGCAGGCGCGCGCCCGGCGGCTCGTTCATCTGGCCGTACACCAGCGCCACGTTGGACTCGGCGAGGTTCTCCTCCTTGATGAGGTTCGCCTCCTTGAACTCCAGCCACAGGTCGGTGCCCTCGCGGGTACGCTCGCCCACGCCGGCGAACACCGAGCGGCCGCCGTGGCCGCGCGCGATGTTGTTGATCAACTCCTGGATGACGACCGTCTTGCCCACGCCGGCGCCGCCGAAGAGGCCGATCTTGCCGCCCTTCACGTACGGGGTGAGCAGGTCGATCACCTTGATCCCCGTCTCCAGCACCTCGGCCTTGGCCTCGAGGTCCACGAAGCGGGGCGCGGGGCGGTGGATGGGCCAGCGCAGCGTGCCGGCGGGGATTTCGCCCGCCTCGTCCACCGGCTGCCCGAGCACGTTGAGGATGCGGCCCAGCGCGGGGGCGCCCACCGGCACGGTGATGGGCGAGCCCAGGTCCAGCACCTCCATGCCGCGGACGACGCCGTCGGTGGACTCCATGGCCACGGCGCGCACCTGGTGGCGGCCGATGTGCTGCTGCACTTCCAGCGTGATGTCGATGGCCGGCTCGGAGCCCGAGGCGGCGCGCGTCACGCGGAGCGCGTTGTAGATGTCCGGAAGCGAGCCTTCGAACTCGGCGTCGATCACCGGGCCGATGACCTGCACGACGCGGCCCACCTTGACGGCGGCGGTCGGAATGGTGGCCTGCTCAGGGGCGATGGTAGCCATGTAAGTCTCCTTTTATTCGAGAGCCGCGGCGCCGCCGACGATCTCGGCGATTTCCTGCGTGATCGCGGCCTGGCGCACCCGGTTGTAGGTACGCGTGAGCGCGTTGAGCATGTCGCCGGCGTTGTCGGTGGCGTTCTTCATGGCGGTGCGCTGGGCACCATAGAAGCCCGCCGTGGTCTCCACCAGCGCCCGGTACACCCCGTTGCGCACGTACAGCGGAAGGATGCGCCCCAGGATCTCGTCGGCCGAGGGCTCCAGCACGTAGTCCACCTCGCCGCCGCGGCCGGTGTCTTCGGGCGGCTGCACGGGGAGAAGCTGGAGCGTGGTGGCCGGGGTGCTGAGCGCCGAGTTGAACTTGGCGTACACCACGTACACCGCGTCGAACGAGCCGGCGATGAAGCCTTCCATCAGCGAGTTGACGAGCCGCTCCGCGTCGGCGGCGCCCGGCCGGTCGCCGATGTCGCTCACCGCGTTGCCCAGGGTCTCGCCCTGGAAGCGGAAGAAGGAGATCCCCTTCTTGCCGGACACGTGGAGCTCCACCTCCACGCCGCGCGCGCGCAGGTCGCGGAGGAGGGTGCGCCCCTCGCGGATGAGGTTGGCGTTGAAGGCGCCGCTCAGCCCGCGGTTGGCGGTGAGCAGCAGCACCGCCGCCCGCCGCACCTCGGTGGGCTGGCGCAGCAGCGGGTAGCGCGCCGCCAGCTCGGGCGTGAGCAGCCGGCCGATCACCTCGCCCAGCCGCTCCGCGTACGGGCGGGCCGCCGCCACGCGGTCCTGCGCGCGCTTGAGCTTGGACGTGGCCACCATCTCCATCGTCCGGGTGATCTTGCGCGTGTTCTGGACCGAGCGGATGCGGCCCTTCAGTTCTCTGGCTTTGGCCATGATATCGTTAGAAGCGGGAACGGGGAATGGGGAACGGGGAACGGGAACAGCATGAACCCACCGCGACCTGAGTCGCCACGGGGCGGTTCAACCGTTCCCCGTTCCCCATTCCCCGTTCCCCTGCCGTTAGTAGCTCTGCCGCGCGCCGGCCGCGTTGCCTTCCGGACGGGCGGCGAGGCGAAGCTGCTCCTCGCTCATGTGCCGGTCGCGGTCGGTCTCGTTCAGGATCGGCGAGTTCGCGTAGCTCTCGGTGCCCACCGGCGAGTGCGGGTCGGCGAACAGGTCCGAGTAGTGCTTGAGGGCCTTGACGAGCGCCTCCTCGCCTTCCTTGGAAAGGGTGCGCGAGGCGCGGATCCCTTCGAGGATCTCCGGGTGCTGGGTGCGCAGGAAGATGTGGAAGTCGCGCTCCCACGCGCGCACCTGCGCCACGTCCACCCCGTCCAGGTACCCGTTGGTGAGGGCGTAGATGATCGCCACCTGGTGCTCCACGCCCATGGGCGAGTACTGGCCCTGCTTGAGCACCTCCACCGAGCGGGCGCCGCGCGCGAGCTGGCGCTGCGTGACCGGGTCCAGCTCCGAGCCGAAGGCGGCGAACGCCTCCAGCTCGCGGTACTGCGCCAGCTCGCCCTTGAGCTTGCCGGCCACCTGCTTCATGGCCTTGATCTGCGCCGAGCCGCCCACGCGGCTCACCGAGATGCCCACGTTCACCGCCGGGCGCACGCCGGAGTAGAACAGGTTGGACTCCAGGAAGATCTGCCCGTCCGTGATGGAGATCACGTTGGTCGGGATGTACGCGGACACGTCGCCGGCCTGCGTCTCGATGATGGGGAGCGCGGTAAGCGACCCGCCGCCCATCTCGTCCGACAGCTTGGCCGCGCGCTCCAGCAGGCGCGAGTGGAGGTAGAACACGTCGCCCGGGTACGCCTCGCGGCCCGGCGGGCGTCGCAGCACCAGCGACATCTGGCGGTACGCCACGGCCTGCTTGGAAAGATCGTCGTACACGCAGAGGGTGGGGAGCCCCTTCCCTTCCGCGTTCTTGGTGTACATGAAGTACTCGGCCAGCGCGGTGCCGGCGTACGGCGCGATGTACTGCAGCGGCGCCGGGTCGCTGGCGGAGGCGGCGACGACGATGGTGTAGTCCATGGCGCCCGCGTCCGTGAGGCGCTGCACCACGCCCGCGATCGTGGAGTTCTTCTGGCCGATGGCCACGTACACGCAGACGACGTTCTGGCCCTTCTGGTTGATGATGGCGTCGATGGCCACCGCCGTCTTGCCCGTGCCGCGGTCGCCGATGATCAGCTCGCGCTGGCCGCGGCCGATGGGGATCAGCGCGTCGATCGCCTTGATCCCCGTCTGCATGGGCTCCTTCACCGGCTGGCGCAGCACGATGCCGGGGGCCACCACGTCCACGGCGCGGCGCGCCACGGACTCGATGGGGCCGCGGCCGTCCACCGGCTCGCCCAGCGGGTTCACCACGCGGCCCAGGTAGGCCGGGCCCACCGGGATGTCGAACACGCGGCCGGTGCGGCGGGCGCGGTCGCCCTCCTGGATCGCCGTCCAGTCGCCCATCACCACGGCGCCGATGTTGTCCTCTTCCAGGTTCAGCGCCAGCGCGCTCACCACCTGGCCCGTCTCGGTGGCGGTGATCTCCAGCAGCTCGCTGGACATGGCGCCGCCGAGGCCGTAGATGCGGGCGATCCCGTCCTTCACCTCGAGGACCTCGCCGACCTCTTCGGCCGTGAATGCGTCTTCGTACCGCTCGATCTCGCCGAGCAGAACGTTCTTGATCTCGCTGGCGCGGAGCTGGGTGTCGACCGCCATCGTTTATCCTTTTCTCAGGTCCGGCGTGCGCCGCCGGTGCTCTTTATAACTCGTTGCGATAGAACTGCTTGTAAACCGCCGCCGGCGTTCCGTTCGCCCTACACGGCCGCGGGCATGCGGGCTTCCATCAGGCGGCGGCGCAGCCCCGCCGCCTGGCTGCGCACGGACCCGTCCAGGATCTCGTCGCCCACCCGTACCACCATCCCGCCCAGGAGCTCGGGGTCCACCCGGAAGGTGGGGATCACCTCGCGCCCGAAGCGGAGCTGCAGCGCGCCGCGGATCTCCTCCTGCAGCGCGGCGTCGGGGGCGTGGGAGATGTCGATGGTCACCCGCAGGCGGCCCATGACCTCGTCCACGCGCTCCGCGTACGCCACGGCGATCTCACGGAGCAGCGAGTCGCGGCGCTTCTCCACCACCACCAGCACGAAGCGGAGGAAGAGCTCGGGCACGCGGCCCCCGAGCGCGCTCCGCAGCGCCGCCTTCTTGGCGTCGATGGAGATGGCGGGCGTGGAGAGGAACGCCCGGATGCGCGGCTCCGACTGGAGCAGCGCGGCCAGCCCGTCGGCCGCGACCTGGAACTCCAGCGCGGTGGCGGTGCCGCCGTTGCGCTGGGCCAGGGTGAGGAGCGTGTCCGCGTAGTTGCGGGCGATGACCTCGGACCTCACGGCTCAGGCCCTCGAGGCGAGGGAGGGCTGCCCGGCCACCTGCCCCAGGTACTCGCGCACCAGGCGGCGGTTGTCCTCGGCGTCCAGGTTGCGGCGCACCAGGCGCTCGGCGGCGCGCATGGAGACGTCGACGGCTTCGCGGCGCACGGCTTCCAGGGCGCTCTCGCGCTCGGCCTGAATGTCGCGGCGGGCGCGCTCGATCATCGCCTCCTGCTCGCGGCGCGTCTCGGCCAGCATGTCCGCGCGGATGCGCTCGGCGGAGGTGCGGCTCTCGTTGATGGCTTCCTGAACGCGCGCCCGGGTGTCGTCAAGGATGCGCTGGTTCTCGGCCATCAGGGCGGCGGCCTCGGCGCGGTCGCGCTCGGCGCCCGCGGCGAGCTCGCGGAGGTTCGCCTCGCGGGCCTCCACGGCGCCCAGGATCTTCGGGAAGGCGAACTTGGAGAGCACGGCCAGGACGATCAGGAACACCACGATCGTCCAGAAGGTGAGCCCGATGTTCGGCGTCAGAAGCCCGGGCGTTTCCTCGTGCTCCTGCGCGATCAGGGGCGCGGCGGAGCCGAGGAGGAGCAGGGCCGAAAGAGCGATGGAGCGACGCATATCCGTTTGCCGGTTCGAGTCCGGTTTAATAGAAAGAGAACGATCGATCAGGGTGGCCGGGCCGCCGCGGGAGAGCCCGCGGCGGCCGGCCGGGTCCAGCGACTTAGCCCAGCGCGGCGAACACGCCGGTCTGCACCAGGAACGCCACCACGATGGCGAACAGCGTGGCGCCTTCCACGAAGGCGGCAAGGATCAGCGCGCCGGTCTGGATGGTGCCGGCGATCTCGGGCTGGCGGGCCATGCCCTCCATCGCCTTGGAGCCGATCAGGCCGATGCCGATCCCGGCGCCGATCACCGCGAGGCCGGCGCCGAGGGCGGCACCGAGAAGGCCGTTGCCGAGCGCGTTCGCGGTCTCCGCCGCAACTTGCATCATCATCATGAGAATCCCTCCGGGGATCTTGGAATGTATCGAATCGGGCTTCCGCTCTCCGGCCCTCTCGGGCCGCTGGACGCCACCCGGCATCGCTGCCGCGCGCCCTCCCCGGGGGCCCATGCCCGGGTACTGTACGACGGGGGTGAGCATGCCCCGCCGGCGGCGTGAAGGGGACGCCGCGCCCCAAAGAACGAGTGCGTTAGTGCGTTAGTGCGTTAGTGCGTCATTACGCCGGTTCCTTCGTTGTTACTCACGCACTCACGCACTCCACGCACTCACGCACTTTCCTCAGTGCGCGTGCTGCATCAGCCCGATGAACACACTCGTCAGCATCGCGAAGATGAAGGCTTGCAGGAAGCCGACGAAGATTTCCAGGAAAAAGATCGCGGTGGCCATCAGCACGGGGGCGGCGGCCAGGGCGAAGCTTCCGAAGACGAAGACCAGCGAGATCAGGGCGAGGAGCACGATGTGGCCGGCCGTCATGTTGGCCATGAGCCGGATGGCCAGGGAGATCGGCTTGGTGATCTTGCCCAGCAGCTCCACCGGCGCCAGCGCGATGGCCATCGTCCACGCGGCCACCGGGTTCATCCCCTTGGGCACGAAGAAGATGGTGCCCAGGTAGCCCTTGGGGCCCAGCGCGATCATCCCGCCCACTTCGATGGCGAAGAAGGCCATGATCGCCAGCCCCGCCGTCACGGAGATGTTCGCCGTGGCGGTGGAGCCGTACGGGAGCAGGCCCAGCAGGTTGTTGAACAGGATGAAGAAGAAGATGGTGACGACGAACGGCGCGTACTTGTCGTAGTTGTGGCCGATGTTGGGCTTCACAACCTCGTTGCGGAGGAAGAGCACCATCGCCTCCACCATGTTGTAGCGCCGCCCGCGGGCCAGGCCGCGCTCCGCGCCGCCGGCACGCGCGCCGCCGTACAGCAGCACCAGCATCGTCAGGATGCCGGCGATCACCAGGAACACGAGGTGCTTGGTGGGCGTGAGGTCCACCGGCACCGGCATTCCGAACAGGTGGAACTCGCCCACCTTGTACGTCCCGGCGGCCGGGAGGTGGATGGCCGTGCCCGGCAGCTCGATCTCGCGCGCGTCGAGGATGTGGTGGAGGAAGTCGACCCCCTCACTCTCGCCGTGCGCGGGCTCGGCGCCGTGGCCGGCCCCGCCCTGCGCGTGGCTGGGGTCCATCACCTCGGCGGCGCGGCCCTGCGCGGCCTCGGCCGCGTTGGGCGAGTGCGGGTCTACCACGGGGCCCTGCCCGGCGGCCTCGTGCTGCGGCGCGGCGGGCTGGGCGTGCTCCTGCGCGGCTGCCTGCGAGGCGCCGGCGGCAAGGGCCAGTACGAGTGCGATGCGTGCGAACATTCAGCTCTTCTTTTGTGTGCCGGCGGCCAGGGCCACCGGCTCGAGCAGTGTGGTTGCGAACAGCACGGTCACCAGCGAGAACAGCGTGGGGCCCGCCGGGAGGCCCGAGGCCGGCACCAGCACCACGGCCGACACCACCACCAGGAGCAGCCTTCCCAGCATCCCAACTCCGTACGCCGCCAGTTGCTTTCCCGGGAAGGCCACGCGGGCCACCAGCAGGAACAGCAACTGGAAAGCGCACGCGACGGCCACTCCCACCGCTACCCCCTTCGATGCCCCGCGCCCGGCGAGCGCGATGCCCGCCGCGTACACGAGCCCCCCGATCACCAGGACCCCCGCGGGCACCAGCGAGGCGGCCTTCACCGCCCCCCCTTGCGCGGGTCCTTGGGGTCGATCGCCAGCTTGCGGTAGATGTAAAGCAGGCTGAGCCCGAACCCCAGGAACACTCCGATCATCAGGAGCCAGGGTGAGGTGCCCAGCCGCTCGTCCAGCCACTTCCCCAGGAACAGGAAGACCAGGAGCACGGCCACGAACTGCACCCCGATGCCCATCAGCGCCGTGGGGTCCTGCCCCCCGGTCTGTGCGCTCTTGCTGGGCTTGGGACGAGGCTCGCTCACGGCGCTCCAATCCTCTCTGGGGTGGTGTTGCGCGGCCAATATAGGCGCTTGTGAATTTTTTCGCAAGCGCATTTTCGGCAGCCCCAACCCCTCGCTTGACGCCCCCGAACGAGCGGGTCTATCTTGCCCGCCCAGCGGCGCGGAACTCGTTGCGGCGCCAGTGCAAGAGCATCTCCCGCCCCGTCACACGCGGGCGGGCACCCCAGCCACCGCCGCCATCATGCGCAGCTACCTCCGTTTTCCGCTCCTGGCGCTGCTCGCCGCGGCGGTGGCCTGCCGCCCCCCGGCCGGCCAGGACACGCCCGCGCCGCAGGCCGCCCCCGCCTACCGGGGCCCGCTGGTGTCCTCTCTGCAGGTGGACCCGTCGGCGGACAGCGTGCGGCTGGTGCTGCAGGTGACCAACCCCACCACCTCGGCCGTGCGCCTCTCGTACGCGAGCGGGATGACCCACGACTTCGTGGTGCGCGAGGGCACGCGCGAGCTGTGGCGCTGGTCCGCGGACCGGTCGTTCGTGCAGTCGCTCGTCTCGATCTCCCTCCCCGCGGGGGAGACGCGCACCTACTCGGCCGTGTGGCGCCCCGGCCCCGGGCTGCGCGGGCGGCGGCTGACGGCGGAGGGGCGCATCGCGGCCACCGAGCACCCGGTGCGGCAGCTCACCCCCTTCGCCCTCCCGTGAGCGGTCCGCGCGAGGCTCCCGGCGCGCCGGTGGCCGGGATCGGTTCCCGTCCCTTTTCCGCGGACGAGCCCACCATCGCGGACGTGCTCGCGGCGGCGCGGCGGCTGCAAGGGGTGGCGCGGCGCACCCCGCTGCAGCGCTCCGAGGGGCTCTCGGCCGCGGCGGGCGCCGAGGTGTTCCTGAAGCTGGAGGGGATGCAGCTCACCGGCTCGTTCAAGGTGCGCGGCGCGTACAACCGCGTGGCCACCCTGTCGCCCGAGGAGCGCGCGCGCGGGCTGGTGACGGCCTCGGCGGGGAACCACGGGCAGGGTGTGGCGCTGGCCGCGGGTTTGCTGGGAGCCCGTGCCCGCGTCTTCGTTCCCGCCGACGCGCCGGAGACCAAGCGGCGGCGCATCGCCCGCTTCGGCGCGGAGCTGGAGCTGGTGGAGGGCACGTACGAGGACGCGCACGACGCGGCGGAGGCGTACAGGGCCGCCTCGGGCGCCACCTTCGTCCACGCCTACAGCGACCCGCAGACGGTGGCGGGCCAGGGCACCGTGGCGCTGGAGGTGTTCCAGGATCTCCCGGAGGTGCGCACGCTGGTGATGCCCGTGGGCGGGGGCGGGCTCGCCAACGGGTGCGGGCTGGTGGCGCGCGCGCTGGGCCCGGGCGTGCGCATGGTGGCGGTGCAGACGCACGGCACGGGCGCCATGCACGCCGCCCTCGCCGCCGGCTCGCTGTGCTGCCCTCCGCAGCAGGAGACGTTCTGCGAGGGGCTCTCGGGCGAGACGGACGAGCGCAGCCTGGCCCTGGCCCAGCGCATGTTGGACGAGGTGGTGCTGGTGAGCGAGGACGCGGTGCGCCGCGCCATGAAGTGGCTGTTCGTGGAGGAAGGGATCGTGGCCGAGGGCTCGGCGGCGGTGGCGGCGGCGGCGATCCTGGAAGGCGCCCTGCGCCCCGCGGGCCCGGTGGCGGTGGTGCTGAGCGGGAGCAACGTAGACGCCGCGCGGCTGGCGGCGGTCCTTGGAAGCGAGTGACGATGATTCTTCCCTTCGCGGGGGTCCACCCGCGCATCCACCCCACCGCGTTCGTGGCGCCCAACGCCACGGTGATCGGCAACGTGACCATCGAGGCGGAGGCCAGCGTCTGGTTCGGGGCCGTGATCCGCGGCGACGAGCTTCAGCACGAGATCCGGGTGGGCGCGGGCACCAGTATCCAGGACAACTGCGTGCTCCACGTGAGCGCGCAGGGGCCCACGCTGATCGGCGCGGGGGTCACGGTGGGGCACGGCGCCATCCTGGAAAGCTGCACCGTGGGCGACGGCGCGCTCATCGGGATGAACGCGGTGGTGCTTCAGCGCGCGCGGGTGGGCGAGGCGGCGCTGGTGGCGGCGGGCGCGGTGGTGGGCAGCGGCGACGAGGTGCCCGCGCGCCACCTGGCGGCGGGCGCGCCGGCGCGCGTAAAGAAGGAGCTGGAGGGCGAGTCGCTGCGCTGGGTCACCACCAGCGCGGCGCACTACGTGGAGCTTTCGAGGGAGTACCTGGCGGCGGGGATCGGCGGGATGGCGGACCATGGGAGATCCGATGAGCAATGACTTCGGCGGGCACGCCCCGTCTTCGCACGATACCGCCCCGCCCGCCGGGGACATGGAGGAGCTCCTCCGCACCCTCTCGCTGCTCTCCGGCCCCACCGGCCAGGAAGACGAGGTGATCGAGTGGGTGCGCCGCGAGTGGGAGGGGCGCGGCGAGATCACGCGCTCGGCCGTTGGGAACCTCTTCCTCCACATCCCGGGCCCCGGGCCCCGCGTGCTGCTGGCGGCGCACGCGGACGAGCTGTCGCTGATCGTGCGCTCCATCACGCCGGACGGGTTCCTGCGCGTGCTGCCGGGGGAGCGCGACCAGTTCTCCTTCCCCTACTTCGTGGGCTCGCCCCTGCGCGTGCTGGCGGACGGCGGGCCGGTGCCGGGCGTGGTGGCCACCACCACCGGCCACGCCATGACGCCGGACCAGAAGGACCGCGTGCGGATGGGGTGGGACGACCTGTTCGTGGACGTGGGCCTTTCCGCCGCCGAGTGCGCCGAGCACGGCATCCGCATCGGCACGCGCATGGTGTGGGACGCGCCGCCGCGGCGCATGGGGCGGCTGCTGATGGGGAAGGCGATGGACGACCGCCTGGGCGTGGCGGTGCTGGTGGAGCTGTCGCGCCGGCTGGCGGCGGCCCCGCCGAGCTACGACGTCACCCTGGCGCTCACGGTGCAGGAGGAGATCGGGATGGTGGGCGCCTCCTCGCTCGCGCGCGACGGGCGGGCGTACGACGTGGGCTTCATCATCGACAACGGCCTGGCGGGCGACATCCCCACCGTTTCGGCGGAGCACGTGCCCGTGCGGCTGGGGGGCGGCCCCACGCTGGTTCACCGCGACTCCTCGGTCCACTACTCGCGCCGCCTCATCCAGGCCATGCGCGGCCTGGCCGAGCAGCACGTCGTCCCCGTGCAGGAGATGGTGCTCTTCCACTACTCGTCCGACGGCGCGCACCTGGTGCGGCAGGGGATCGAGACGCTCCTGGTGGCCCCCCCCATCCGCTACTCGCACTCCCCGTTCGAGACCATCGACCCCGCGGACCTGGAAGCCACGGTGCGCCTGTTCGAGCTCTTCCTGACGGAGCGGGCCGAGGGGTGAGGATGGGGCCCCCACCCCCCGACCCCCTCCCCCGCGTGCGGGGGAGCGTGGGGGAGGGGGCGATTTCCACGGTTGGGTGCGACGTTGCAGGGGCGCGATTCACCGCGCCCGTGCCGTCGGCGCGCGGCGAAATGCGCGCGCCGCACGGGGCGTGGTCACTGCTTCACGCGGGATTACGATGAGCGCGGTGGACGTGGTGGTGGTGGGGGGAGGGGTGATCGGGTGCGCCATCGCCCGCCGCGCGGCTCGCGGCGGGCTTCGCGTGGTGGTGGCGGAGCGCGCCACGCCCGGGATGGAGGCGTCCTACGCCGCGGCCGGAATGCTCTCGCCGCAGGCGGAGGCCAGCCATCCCGGGCCGTTCCTGGACCTGCTGCTGCGCGCACGCTCGCTCTACCCGGAGTTCGCGGCGGCGCTGCGCGAGGAGACGGGGGTGGACGTGGGGTACGGCGACGCGGGGACGCTCTACCTGGCGCTCCGCGAGGAGGACGAGGCGGAGCTGGAGCACCGCTTCGCGTGGCAGACGGCAGCGGGGCTGGCGGTGGAGCGGCTGGACGTGGCGCAGGTGAGGGAGATGGAGCCCGCCGTGTCGCCCGCCACGCGCTGGGCCCTCCGCTTCCCCGGCGACCACCAGGCCGACAACCGCGCGCTGGGCCGGGCGCTGTGGGGCGCGGCCGCGCGCGCCGGCGCGGAGTTCCGGCTGGGCGCGGACGTGGTGGCGCTGGTGAGGGCGGGAGGCCGGGCGACCGGCGTGGTGCTGGCGGGAGGGGAGCGCATCGACGCGGGTGCCGTGGTGCTCGCCGCCGGGAGCTGGGCCGGGCGGATGGAGGGGCTTCCCCGCCCCGTGCCCGTGGAGCCCGTGCACGGCCAGATCGCGGCGCTGGAATCCATCCCCCCGCTCTTCCGCCACGTGGTGGACTCCCCGCGCTGCTACCTGGTGCCGCGCTCCGAGGGGCGGGTGCTGGCCGGCGCCACGGTGGAGCGCCTGGGCTTCCGCAAAGCCGTGACGCCGCGCGGCCTCGTGGGCCTGCTGGAGGGCGCCCTGGAGATCGCCCCCGCCCTGGCGGACGCCGCGATCGTGGAGACCTGGGCCGGCCTGCGCCCCGGCACCCCGGACGGCTTCCCCATCCTGGGCCCCGACCCCGATCTCCCCAACCTGCACTACGCCACGGGCCACTTCCGCAACGGCATCCTCCTCACCCCGCTCACCGCCGAGCTGATCGGGGACATGCTGCTGGGCCACCCGCCCGACCCTGACCTGGCGCCGTTCGGAATCGCACGGTTCTAGATCTCACACAGAGGCACAGAGGCACAGAGACGAAGTCATCTCTGTGCCTCTGTGCCTCTGTGTGAGCCCTCACCCCACGAAGGTGTTCAGATACCAGTCCACGATCGCCCCGCCCCACGGCTCCACGATCGCCGCGCCCAGCGCCAGAAAGATCCCGAACGGCACCAGCTTCTTGGTGCGCAGGCTGATCGGCCCAAAGATCACGCTCCCCAGCAGCGCGCCCAAAAAGAGCGTGAGCAGCACGCCGGGCATCCCCACGAACGCGCCGATCATCGCCAGCATCTTGATGTCGCCGCCGCCCATGGCCTGCTTGCGAAAGGCGCGCTCGCCCAGCTCCGCCACCAGCCACAGCACGCCGAAGCCGAGCAGCGCCCCCAGAAAGGACTGCTGCGGCGTGATGCCGCCCGGCGCGAACGACAGGGCCAGGCCGATCACCAGGCCCCCCAGCGAGAACTCGTCGGGGATGATGTAGGTGCGCGCGTCGGTGAGCGCGATCCCCAGCAGGAGGGTGAAGAAGATGGCCGTGGAGAGCGCCTGCCAGCTCACCCCGTGGCGCAGCACGGCGGCCAGCCAGAGCGAGGCAACGGTCAGCTCGATGAGCGGGTACTGGATGGAGACGCGGGTTCCGCAGGCCCGGCAGCGCCCGCGCAGCAGGAGCCAGCCGAGCACCGGCACGTTGTCGAACCAGCGGATCTGCGTGCCGCACGAGCCGCAGCGCGACGGAGGGGAGATCACCGAGAGCCCCTCGGGCCAGCGGTACACGCAAACGTTGAGGAAGGAGCCGATGCAGGCGCCCAGCAGCGCCGCGTAGCCCCAGATCAGGTAGTCGGACGTCAATGGATGGTCAGCGGAGAAGCTCGTGGAGGAGGATGGCGCCCGCGGCCGCCACGTTCAGCGACTCGGCGCGCCCGCGCAGGGGGATGCCCAGCGTGAGGTCGGCGCGGCGCAGCGTCTCGGGCGAGACGCCGGCGCCCTCGTTGCCCAGCACCAGCGCCGCGCGGCGCGGAAGCGGGCCGGCGGGCGGCGCTCCCACCGCGGAGGCGACGGTCACCGCGTCCAGGCCATGAAGCCAGGGCTCCAGCGCGTCCCACTCCGCCTCCACCACGGGGAGGCGGAAGGAGGAGCCCATCGCGGCGCGCACGGACTTGGGGTTCCAGGGGTCCACCGTGCCGGGCAGCACCACGACCCCCGCCGCGCCCAGCGCCTCGGCCGTGCGCACCAGCGTGCCGAAATTGCCGGGGTCCTGCACCGCGTCCAGCACCAGCACCACGGCCGGCTCCGCGTCCATGCGGATCGCGTCCAGCCCGGCGCGCGGGATGCCGGCCACCGCGAGCACCCCCTGCGGCGTCTCCGTGTCCGCCCAGGCGCGGAAGTCGCGCTCGTCCGCCTGGTGCACGGCGACGCCGCGCGCCGCGAGCCCATCCGCCAGCGCGGCGCCGCGGGGCGTGTCCCCCAGCGTGGACGACACTACGGCGAAACGAACCGCAAGTGAGGACGCCACAAGGTCTTCCACCGCGCGCACCCCCTCGGCCAGAAAGAGCCCCTCCTCCTCGCGCGTCCGGCGCTGGCGGAGGGTCTTCAACAGGCGCTCTTCGCGGCGGCTCAGCATTGCGCCGCGTATGGTCCGGGTCTTGCTTTTCCCATGGCCGCCAAATCACCCGTCCAAAGCATGGAGATACCGATGCCACTTGCACTTAGGGCTCGCGCACGGCGGGGTGCCGCCGTGCTTGCGCTGTGCGGCGCGGCGAGCGCCGGCGGCTGCGCCACCATCAGCACGCAGCAGGAAGTACAGCTCGGCACCGACTACGCGCGGCAGATCAACCAGCAGCTCCCGATGGTCAACGACCGGGCGTCGCTGCAGTACATCAACACCCTGGGCCGGCAGATCGCCGCCGCGGCGGACCCGCGCGGCATCCCGTACAACTTCCAGATCGTCAACTCCGACCAGATCAACGCCTTCGCGGTGCCGGGCGGGTGGGTGTACGTCAACCGCGGCCTCATCGAGCGCGCAGACAACGTGAGCGAGCTGGCGGGCGTGCTGGCGCACGAGATCGGCCACATCGCGGAGCGGCACAGCATCGAGCAGCTCCAGCGGCAGCAGGGCGCCAACACGCTGCTCTCAATCCTGTATGGAGGCATCCTCCGGCGCAACCCGGGGCAGGTGGAGCAGGTGGGCGTGCAGGCCGCCGGCACCGCCGTGTTCGCCGGCTACAGCCGCGACGCGGAGCGCGAGGCGGACCGCGTGGCCGTGCCGTACCTGGTGCGCACCGGGTACAACCCGAACGGGCTTCCCAGCTTCTTCCAGGAGCTCCTCACCGAGCAGCAGCGCAACCCCAGCCGGGTGCAGCAGTGGTTCGCCACGCACCCCACCACGCAGGAGCGCATCACCAACGTGCGCGCCATCATCCAGGCCACGCCCGGCGCCACCGGCAACTCGCGCCTTGCCACGGACAACCAGGCCTACCAGGCCTTCCGCAGCCGCGTTCGCTCGCTGACGCCCGCGCCGCAGGACCGTCGGTGAGCGGGGGGCGCGGCGGCACGGTCCGCGCCCTCGTGGCGCGGGCCCGCCGGCTGGCGGGCGCCGTGGCCGTCCTTCCGCTGCTCGCCGCGTGCGTGAGCGAGCAGCGGGAGCAGCAACTGGGCGACCAGATCGCCGCGCAGATCAACACGCAGATCCCGCTGGTGCAGGACGCGCCGCTGAATCACTACGTGACGGACCTGGGGCGGATGCTTGCCCGGCGCAGCGCGCGGCCCGACGTGCCGTACCGCTTCTACATCGTGGACACGGAGGGGGTGAACGCGTTCGCCCTCCCCGGCGGCCACATCTACGTCAACCGCGGCCTCATCGAGCGCACGCGCAACGTGAGCGAGCTGGCGGGGGTGCTTGCCCACGAGATCGGCCACGTGGCGGCGCGGCACGGCGCCAAGACGCTTCAGCGGCAGATGCGCACGCGCTCCATGTCCGGCATCCTGTACAAGGTGATCCTGGACCGGGAGCCGATCCTTGACCAGGAGGCGCTGGACATCGGCGGCGCCGTGTGGTCCGCCGCGCACTCGCGCAACGACGAGCAGGAGGCGGACCGCCTGGCGGTGGGGTACCTGATCGCCTCCGGCGTGGACCCCAACGGGATGCTGAGCCTGTTCAACGGCTTCGTGAAGGAGGAGGCCGCGGTGCCGCAGGGAGTGGTGGCCCAGTGGTTCTCCACGCACCCGGCCACCATGCAGCGCCTCAAGATCACCCGCGACGAGATCCGCGAGCGGCTTCCCGAGGTCAGGAAGCCCCTGGCGACGCAGGTGCCCTCGTACGAAGATTTCCTGCGCCGGCTCGGCCAGCTCCCGCCGTCGCCCCCGCTGATGCCGAGCATGCTGGCCCCCGGCGGCCCCGCGCCGTTCGGACGCAAGTAGGCTCACACGGAGTCACGGAGGCACAGAGAAGAAGCTCTTCTCTGTGCCTCGGTCCATCTACCCCGCACGCGCATGTCCGACGTCATTCCCATCGCCCTGACCATCGCCGGCTCCGACTCCGGCGGCGGCGCGGGGATCCAGGCAGACCTCAAGAGCTTCCACGCGTTCGGCGTGTTCGGCACCAGCGCCATCACGGCCATCACGGTGCAGAACACGCTGGGCGTTTCCGGCGTGCACCCCGTTCCGGTGGATACGGTGCGCGCCCAGATCCGCGCCGTGGCGGACGACCTGCGCCCCGCCGCCTGCAAGAGCGGGATGCTGGCCACCGCCCCCCTGGTGAACGCCGTGGCCGAGTCCATCCGCGAGCACGGGCTCGCCCGCTACGTGCTGGACCCGGTGATGGTGGCCAGCAGCGGCGACCGCCTGCTGGACGAGGACGCGGAGCGCGCCGTGGCCGAGTCGCTGGTGCCCCTGGCCGCGCTGGTCACCCCCAACCTGGACGAGGCGGCCGTGCTGGTGGGCTTCCCCGTGGAGGACCTGGAGGGAATGCGCCGCGCCGCCGCCGCGCTGGTGGAGATGGGTGCCGCCGCCGCGCTCCTCAAGGGCGGCCACCTCCGCTCCGCCGAGCTGGTGGACGTGCTCTTCGACGGCCGCGAGTGGCACGAGTGGCGCCGCCCCAAGCTGGACACGCGCAGCACGCACGGCACGGGGTGCACCCTCTCCGCCGCCGTCGCCGCGGGCCTGGCGCACGGCCGCCCCCTCACCCACGCCGTGGACGACGCCCTCGCCTACGTGAGCCGCGCCATGCGCGCCGCCCCGGGCCTCGGCGCCGGGCACGGGCCGCTCAACCACATGGTGTAACTCCTCTGTGCCTCTGTGTGAGACCGCCGTTCAGAACGACAGCCCGAACGTGAAGTACGCCCGCGGGTCCGGCCGGCTCCCGCCCTCGGCCACGGGGCGCAGCGGGACGCCGACCCCCACGCGGACGGGGACCGGGGCGAGGTAAGAGATGCTCACGTTGATCCCCAGCTCGGCGCCGACGGAGGCGAGCGTGTTGTCCGCGCGCGTGTCCGGCGAGTCGAAGCGGCCCAGGCACTCCTCGCTGCACCAGGTGCGGCCCGCGTCCACGAACAGCGTGCCCCACACGCGGTCGAGATAGACCGGGAGCACTCCGCGCCCGCGCTCCACCAGCGCCAGGGGGAAGCGCCACTCGGCCGTGCCGGCCGCAGCGCGGTCGCCGAACTGCACGCCCTCCGCGTAGCCGCGCACCGGCAGCTCCAGGTCGTTGCCCAGCGACACGAAGGTGGAGAGCGGAAAGGCCGGCACGCCGCCGCTCTCCCCTCCCAGCGAGTAGCCGGGGGTCAGCGACCCGCGGTCCGCGCCGCCGGCCACGCGCAGCCCCAGCACGTGGCGCGAGAATCCCCACGCGCGGAAGGGGAGGTAGCCCTGCGCGCGCGCCGTGGTGCGCAGGTAGCCGGGGGTCAGGTCGTCGTCGTCCAGCGGCTCCAGGTAGCGGCGGCCCTCCAGCGATCCCGCCACCGAAAAGCCGTTCTCCGGGCTCACCGAGTACGCGTAGCGGCGCGCGGTGGAGTAGCCCAGCGTGGCCGCGCCGCCCGCCTCCGTGGGCAGCTCCAGCGCCGTGCCCGCGGAGTCGCGGAACGAGTACTCGCGCTTGCTGGCGCCCGCGCCCAGGCTCAGCCACGCCCGCGAGCGGGTGCGCGGCCGGTTGAAGGTGGCCACCAGCGAGCCCCGGCGCTCCCGCTCCAGCAGGGCGGTCGGCACCGATTCGCCGTTGGGTCCGGTCCCGGCCACGGTGCCCGCGTAGTCCCAGTCCTGCCCGGCCGACGCGCCGATCACCGGGTTCCCCAGCCCCGCGAAAAGATAGCCCGCGTCGAAGTTGGTGCGCAGCTCGCGCGGGTGCACCTCCAGCGCCGCGGCGTAGCTGTGCCGCCCCACCACGTCCCGCCCGGCCACCGCCGCCCCCAGCGCGATCCCCAGCGTCTTGTGGTCGCGGGTGATGATGGGGGTCCACGCGGTGGGGACGAGCGACTGGAGGGGCGAGTAGCGGCGCGCGGTGCCGCCCGCGGCGCGCTGCGCCACCTCGGGGCCCGCCCCCGCCTGCCGGACCTCGGGGCGCAGCGGGGGAGCCTCGCTCCAGCGCGCCGGGTCGAAGGGGATGCGCGCCAGGTGGTACCCGTCCGCGCGGTACAGCGTCAGCGCGATCCAGCGCCCGTCCGGCGACACGTCCGGGTCGAAGGCGCCCGTCAGCACGCTGGTGATGCGGCGCAGGCGGCCTTCGGCCAGGTCGTAGGCGTACAGGTTGGAGATGCCGCTGCGGTCCGAGCTGAACACCACGTAGCGCCCGTCCGGCGACCACGAGGGCGAGCTGTCCACGGCGCGGTCGTCCGTCACCTCGCGCACCACGCTCCCCGTGGCGGCGTCCAGCACCACCACGTCGTACAGCGCCCCCGTGCGCCAGCGCGCGATGGCGATGCGAGTTCCGTCCGGCGACCAGCGGGGGCGCGTCCAGTGCACGTCCGGCGAGGCGGGCACCAGCTCGCGCAGCCCGCCGCCATCGGCATCCATCACCACCGGCACCGTGGTACCGCCGCCGCCGCGCACCGCCACCACGCGGCCGGTGCCGCGGTGCACGTCCGGCTCCGAGAGGCGCGCGCGGTGCGTCAGCCGGTCGCGGTCGCCGTTGGGGCGGATGACGTAGAGGTCGGAGAAGGAGCGGTACGGGTCCACGGCGTCCACCATCGCCGTCACCAGCGAGCCGTCGGCGCGCCACGCGGAGGGGCCCAGCGAGGTGCGCGGATCCAGCACGCGCACACCCTCCGCGCTCCACAGGCGGGTGGATGCCTCGTCGCGCCCCGTGCCGTGCGCGTAGGCGATGGTGCGCCCGTCGGGGGACCAGCGGGGAGCTTCGGTGTTGCGGCCCTCCGCCACCAGGATCTCGGGCTCCGTGAGGCCGGCGCGGCGCAGCGAATCGGCCAGCGCGGTGTACTCCACGCGCAGCGAGTCCTGCCACTCCCGCCAGCCGCGGCTGAAGCTCTGGCCATACGCGCGCCGGGCGCCGCCGTCCGCGCCGTACGAGAAGGGGACGCGGCGGCCCATCAGCCGCACCCACTCCCCGTGCTTGCCGTCGCCGTAGCGGCGGCCCATGAAGTCCAGGAAGCGCGAGCCGTAGGCGTACGGCGTGCTCCCGCCGGGCCAGGTGACCGGGTGGCCCGTGGCGCGGTCGATGGGGAAGAACTCGTCTTCCAGCACGGCCGTGCGCAGCGTCATGTCGTACTGCGTGGCGCGCACGCGGCCCGCGCGGGTGAAGCGCGACTCCAGCACCGTCGCCAGCCCCTCCTGCGTCCAGCGCGGCACCAGCGCGTTCGGAAAGCCGAATGGGTTGCGCCCCAGCACGCGCCGCACCGCCCGCGGAAACCCGTCCGCGTAGTCCAGGTGGAAGATGTGGGCGAGCTCGTGCGTCACCACGAGCTGGAGCCAGTCGTCGTAGAACGCCAGCTCCGGCAGGTCCACCGGCGGGTGCGCGAAGATCACGATGCGGTTGCTGGGGAGCGGCGTGGCGTACCCGTTGGAGTAGTCCACGTTGTCGCTCAGCACCAGGTCGATCTTGCCGCGCGGCGGCGTCACCAGCCCCGCGGCCAGCGCCGTGTACGCCGTCTCCGCGCGCTCCGCGGCCCGCCTGCCCAGCGGCTCCAGCGCGGGGGTGAAGTGAACGCGGAAGTGCTCCGTGTCCAGCGTGCGCCACCGCTCGTCGGGCGCGATCTGCGCCGCCAGCGGCGGCGCGAACAGGAGCGCCGCCAGCAGGGCCAGGGGCCGGATGCATCGCAGTAGCCGCGTCACCTCTCCGTGTCTCCGTGTCTCTGTGTGAGGCCTCTTCACCGGCCGGGCGTCGCGCGCTCCCGCAGGTACGCCTCGATGGCGCGGAAGTGCGCCCGGGCGATCCTTTCCTGCACCCCGGGATCGCGCAGCGCGGCCTCCTGCTGCGGGATCATCAGGAAGGTGGACTCGGTGAGCGTGGACGGCATCCAGGTGGGCCTCACCAGCGCCAGGTCAGCGCGGGCGATCCCCAGGTCGCGCAGCCCCAGCTCGCGCACGATCTCGCGCTGCATGTGCCGCGCGAGGTCCAGCGACTGCGGCGCGTTGTAGAACGCCGTGGTCCCGTTCTCGGTGAAGGGGTTCACCCCGTCCGGGAAGGCGTTGTTGTGCACCGACACCAGCAGGTGCGCACCGGCGCGCTCCGCCGCGGGGAAGCGGTCGCCCAGCGCCACCGCCGCCGTGTCCGGCCGCGTCTCGGTTACGCGGGCGCCGGCCGCGCGCAGCATGGGCACCAGCCGCCGCACGATGGCGAGGTTGGCCTCCGCCTCCGTCAGCCGCGTGGGTCCGATGGCGCCGCCCGGCGGGTGCCCCGCATCCACCGCCACGTGGATCCCCTCCAGCGGGCGCCGCGCGCCGATGGCCGGCGGACGGCGGACGCGCACCACCAGCGTGCCGTCGCGGTCGTAGAAGGTGCGCCACCCCCACGCGGGCCGCGCCAGCTCCATCCGCACGTAGTACAGGTCGTCGCGCCCCTGCTCCCAGGTGGCGCGGCGCACGAACGGGTCTTCGGTGCCGTAGTACAGCCAGTTGGTGCGCGACTCGCCGCCGTACACCTCCACCGTCAGGTAGTTGGCCTCCGCCACCACCCGCGTGGGGAGCCGCTCGCTCATCGACACGCGCAGGTCCACCCACTCCTCCTGCGGCACCACCCGCACGGCGCCCACCGTCCCCCGCGCCTCCGGGGTGCCGGCGGGAAGCAGGCGCACCGAGCGCGCCTCCACCCACACGGATTGGTCGTCCGTGAGGCGCACGCGGTACGCTCCCTCGCGCTCGCCCGTCAGCGTGAAGCGCGTGCCGTTGGGAAAGGTCCAGTGGTACGGCGTGCCGGAGCCGGGGATGGCGGTGGCCACCACCAGCGAGTCGGGCCGGCTGCCGGCCGCCACCCCCACCCGCGTCTCGCCCGGGGCGAGCACCGCCAGAGAAAGCTCCAGCGGGGAGCGCACGGTGTCGCCGCCGCTCACCAGCTCCACGAAGGCCGTTCCGGCGCGCCCCGCGTCGGCCAGCGTGGGGATGCCCACCTGGCGGTCGCGGGAGAGGAGCGGCGCGTTGGCCGGAAAGCTCCCCGCGTACTCCGTGAACTCGCGCGTGGCCGAGCGGTCCTGCCCGAACCCCTCGTCGCGCTCCAGCCCGCGCGACTCCACCAGCGGCACCGCGGAGCCGTCCGGGAACACGATCCTCGCGCGCCCCCCCGGCGCCCCGCGGAACCGCACCGTCACCCGCTCGCCGCGCTCCAGCGTCAGCGCCGCGCGCGGGGCCAGCCCCGCGATCCCCGACGCGCTCTCCCCCGCCCCGCCCGGACGCCGGATGCGGCGGATCACCTGCTGCGCGCTCGACGTGGCTCCCGTGGTTTTCGCCTCCACCCGGTACACGCCATCGCGCGGCACGGGGACGAAAGCCAGGAAGGCGCCGTTGGGGGCCACCTCCACCGGCGCGCCGTTGATGGTGAGCGTGGCCTCGCCCGTGCCCACGCTGCCGAACACGAAGTTGCTGTCGCTGGCGGTGAGCTGCGCGTCGTCGGCGGGATAAACCACGTCGATGCGCAGCGGGCCGCGCACGCTGGGGACGGGCGGCAGGCCGCCACCCGGCTGCTGCGAGGCCATGCGGGCTCCCCCCGGCGCGGGGCCGGCGCCGGGGCTGGGCGCGGAGCAGGCGGCCAGCGCGGCCGCCGCCAGGAGCGCCGTCGCGCGGCGGGTGATGTGCATTCGGTAGCTCATCCGAGATTCGAGAAATTGCGGGCGACTGAAGTCGCTGCAACAACTACACAAGTGCCCCTGCGGGGACTACTGGTTCCGGCTGGTCCGTCAGTACCAGTCCGCGAAGGCGGACTTTGTACCTTTGTTGCCGCGAGTTCACTCGCCAGGCCGCGTCGCGCGGAATAGATCTTCGGCCCGAGCAGCAACCCTGTAGTCCCCGCAGGGGGACTTCGTGTAGTCGTTGCAGCGGTTTCAACCGCCCGTCATTCCAGGCTGGCGCGGCGCAGGTCGGCGGCGTCGGCCACCTCGCCCGTGTGCGAGGCGGCGCCGCGCGGCACGTCGCGGTTCCACGGCGCCACGTACGGCAGCATCAGCAGCACCGGGATCCCGGCGAGGATGCTGATGATGAAGAACTGCGGCCACCCCACGCGCTCCGCCAGGCCGCCCGAAGGCGCCACCAGGATGTCGCGCGCGAACGACATGAACGACGAGAGGAGCGCGTACTGCGTGGCCGAGAACTGCCGGCTGCACATCGACATCATGAAGGCCACGAAGCCCGCCGTCACCAGCCCGCCGCAGAAGTTCTCCACGATGATGGCGCCGGTCAGCAGCCCCACGTCCTTGGACGTCACGGAGAGGCCGTAGTACACCAGGTTGCTCGCAAGCTGCAGCACGGCCATCAGCCACAGCGAGCGGTTGATGCCGATCTTGGCCACGATCGCCCCGCCCGCCAGCACGCCCACCACGGTGGCCGCCAGCCCCAGCACCCCCTGGATCGCCCCGATCTCCGTCTGCGTGTAGCCGGCGGCGAGGAGGAAGGGGGTGTACATGTTCTGCACCAGCCGGTCGGCCAGGCTGTACAGCACGATGAAGAGGAGGAGGATGAAGCCGGTCGCGGGCCCCGCGCGGTTGAAGAACTCGCCGAACGGCCGCACCACGGCGCTGGCCAGCGTGGCCGGCGGCCCGGCGCGGAGCACCGGCTCGGGGGCCATCACCGCCGCCGCGATCCCCACGCCCATCAGCAGCGCCATCACCACGTACACGTACTGCCAGGGCATGCGGTCCGCCAGCACCAGCGCGAGGCCGCCGGTAAGGATCAGCGCGGCGCGGTACCCCACCACCTTGAGCGACGCGCCCGCGCCCAGCTCGCGGTCTTCCAGCGCTTCCACGCTGTACGCGTCCACCACGATGTCCTGGCTGGCGCTGAAGAAGCTGATGAACACCGCGTTGATGAAGAGCAGCCGCAGCCCCTGCTTGGGGTCGTGGAGCGACATCGCCATGATGGCGAGCATCAGCAGGATCTGCGTGACCACCAGCCACCCGCGCCGCCGCCCCAGGAACGGGGGGACGTAGCGGTCCATCAGCGGCGCCCACAGGAACTTGAGCGAGTACGGCAGCGCCAGCAGGCTCACCTGGCCCACGGTGGCGAGGTCCACCCCCTCCACCGTCATCCACGCCTGCAGCGTGCGGCTGGTGAGGAAGAGGGGGAGGCCGGACGAGAAGCCGAGGAAGAACAGGGCCGCCATCTTCGGCTGCCCGAAGACGCGCAGCAGCGACGGGGAGCGGGAAGCGTCGTTCAACGAGCGGCCCTCGCGTGGAGCGTGAGACTGCGTGCGGACGTGGGAGATCGAGCAAAAACAGGGCCGGGTAGGGGAACGGGGAATGGGGAACGGGGAACGGTAAAAACCAGGCTGTTACCGTTCCCCGTTCCCCATTCCCCGTTCCCCGCTCTTACCGGTCCAGCCCGGAGTACAGCCCCACCATCCCGCCGGAGGCACCGGTGAGCCAGGCGACGGCGGCCTGCTGCATGATCCCCTCGCCGCCCCACGCGGCCAGCAGGTTGCGGGCGGTGGGGAGCTCCGCGGCAAGGCGCGGAAGGCTGAAGAGGAGCACGGTGACGTCCGGATCGGCCTCGGTGGCGCGGCGGACCTGCTCCTGGGCCGCCTGCGAGATCCCGGGGCGCCCCTTCCATGCCCGCACGTCGGAGTAGACCACCACCAGCGGCGCGCCTTCGTCGGACAGCTCCACCCCCGCGGCCTTCAGCGCGGCCGGGAAGGCGACGCGGGGGTACGGGGGCCAGGGGCCGCCCAGGTCGTCCTCCACCTCGATCAGCCGCACCGGGCCGGTGGGGAGCACCGGGGTGCCGCGGATGACGCGCATGGAGCGCGTGGCGGTATCCAGCGACCAGCGGCGGTCCTCGTCCGATCCTACATCGCCATCGGGGCCGCCGGCCACCTGCTCGGCGGCGCGGGCGATGCGGGCGAGCGCCTCCTCCACCCGCTCGCGCGGCAGGCGCCCCTCGGCGACGGCAGCCTCCACGCCGCGGATCACCGCCTCCATGTCGTCCGGGTACAGCAGCACGTCGCAGCCGGCGGCCATGGCCAGCACGGCGCCCTCCACCTCGGTGATCCCGGCCGTCATCCCCTCCATGATCAGCGCGTCGGTCACCACCAGCCCGCCAAAGCCCATCTCGTCGCGCAGCAGCGTGGTGAGGATGGGGCGCGACAGGGTGGCCGGCAGGCCGGTGGGGTCCAGCGCCGGGTAGCAGACGTGGGCGGTCATCAGCGAGCTCACCCCCGCGTCCACCGCGCGGCGGAAGGGGGCCAGGTCCTCCTCCAGCTCCTCGCGCGACACCTCCACGCAGGGGCGCTCGATGTGCGAGTCGCCGCGGGTGCGGCCGTGCCCGGGGAAGTGCTTGGCGCACGAGAGCGCGCCCCCCCGCGTGCACCCGCGCACCCACGCCGCCACGTGCTCCGCCACGCCCCGCGGCTGCGTGCCGAACGCGCGCGAGCCGATGATGGGGTTCTCCGGCTCCAGGTCCACGTCCGCCACCGGCGCGTAGATCCAGTTGACGCCCAGGGCGCGCGCCTCGCGCGCGGTCAGCTCGCCCGCGCGCTCGGAGGTCTCCGGCTCGCCCAGCGACCCGATGGCGGCCGCCGGGGGGAGCGGCGTGGCGCCGCGGAACTGCTGCCCCGCCCCGCGCTCCAGGTCGCTCGCCACCAGCAGCGGGTGGCGCGAGCGGCGGTGAAGCTCCGCCGTGAGGGCGCGCACCGCTTCGGTGTCGCCGTTGAAGAGGATGAACCCGCCCACCCCGAGCTCCAGCCCCTGCTCGATCGTTTGCCGGTATCCCTCGAACCCCCCGTCCGCGCTCCAGCGCAGCGCGGGGAGAAGCAGCCGTGCAGCGTTCAACGAATCACTCCTGTTCAGGCCCGGACGAAGCCGGCCGGGTTGTGGCGGTGAGTCCTGAGTCCTGAGTCCTGAGTCCTGAGTCCTGAGTCCTGAGCTTCAGTTACTTAGGACCCAGGACCTAGGACTTAGGACTTAGGACTTAGGACTTGTGTTCTACGGTCGCGCCGGCGCGGGCGCCTCCGCCGGCGTGGGCGGGAGCACGAAAGGAGCCATGCCCGGCGCGCGCAGCACGAAGCCCTGCCGCAGCTCGCCCACCACCATGCGGCGGGCGGGCGAGGCGCCGCGGTCCCGGTCCGCGCGCGCCACGGCGCTCAGCAGCCCCAGGCGCTCCGTGGCCCCGCCCGCGAACGGGGCGCGCACCACGCGGTACACGATGTTGGTGCCGCCCACGGTGTCCTGCCGCTCGGAGGGCACCTCCTGCAGGAAGACGAAGCGGTCGGTGAAGGGGAGCACGCGCGGCGCGACCCCCGGGCCCAGCACCCGCGTCTGCCCCGTGCGCAGGTCGCGCACGCGCACCTCGCGGCCGGCCTCGTACACCACCGCCGTGCGCGCCGCGTTGAAGTAGGCGGGCACCACGTCGCCCACCACCTCCACGTCCTGCGCCAGCGGCACCAGGCGCGCCCCGCTCATCTCCACCCACAGCGCCCCCACCTGCGGCGCGCCCGCCGTGTCCGGCCGCTCCGGGTGAAAGACGATCTGCGGCGCCGAGTCCGCGGCCGCCGTGCGCAGCTCGCCCCGCGCGTTCCGCGCCAGCGCCGCCCCGCGCGACTCGAACAGCGTCACCAACTGCCGCGCGATCAGCCGCACCTCCGGGTCTTCCTCGCGCGCCAGCAGGGCGCGGAGCAGCTCCACGTCCTCCACGTCCAGCCCCTGCAGCGCGTTGAGCCTCACCAGGCGCGAGAGGTCGCCCACCGCGGCGCGCAGGGCGTTGCGCGCCTGTGGCGAGTCCACGGCGAAGCGCTGCACCCCCGTGACGGCCGCCAGCCGCACCGCGTCGTCGGCGCTGGAGACGAGGACGCGGCGGAGGAGGGTGAGCGCGCCGGGGGCGTGCCGGTCCGCGAGCAGGGTGACGGCGTTGGCGCGCACGTGCTCCGCCACGCCCGGGTCGCGGATCATGCGAAAGAGCACGTCGTCCAGCTCGCGCCCCAGCACCTCCAGGCGCGCGCGCTCGCGGTAGTAGGCGGGCGAGGGGGTTTCCGAGTCCAGCACGCGCGCCACCCGCGCCTGCAGCCGGTCCGGCCGCGGCCCCCCGCCCGCCGCGCCTAGGAAGCACCCGGAGAGCACCAGCAGCGCCGGCAGCGCCAGGAGGCGTGCCGGTGCGGGGGCGATGCGGGGCCGGATAGAGGTCACGCGTGGGTCGCGGATCAAGGGTTCACTGGAAACCGAAGTGCAAGGTCCTAAGTCCTCAGTGTGCTCACGCACTAACGCACTAACGCACTCACGCACTCACGCACTGTCGGTCAGCGGGCGCCGGGGGTCAGCGACCCCAGGACGCGCGGCCCCGCCGCCCCCGTGGCGGACGGGAGGTTGGCGGGTATGCCGCGCAGGTGCGCCCACGCGAGGACGGCAAAGGCGACCGCCTCCTTGGCCTCCGGGTCCACTCCCAGCTCGTCGCCGTCCACCATGGGCAGCGGGCTCAGCAGCGCCGCGATGCGGGCCACCAGCGTGGGGTTCTTTGCCCCGCCGCCGGTCAGCACCACCTCGTCCAGCCCGCGCGGGATCAGCCAGCGCCCGTACGCGTCCGCGATGCTGCGGGCGGTGAGCTCCGTGAGGGTGGCGACCAGGTCCATCCAGTCCTGGTCTCCCTCCGGCTCCAGCAGCTCCACCAGCCGCGTCACGAAGGGGCGGCCGAACTCCTCGCGCCCCGTGCTCTTGGGCGGCTCCGCGGCGAAGAACGGGTGGCGCAGCAGGTCGGCCAGCAGCTCCTCGTCCACCGTGCCGCGCGCGGCGAGCTGCCCGCCGCGGTCGTACTTGAGCCTGCCGCCCGTGGCGATCTCCACCGCCGCGTCCATCAGCGCGTTGCCGGGGCCCGTGTCGAACGCGAACACCGTCTCGCCGGAGCCGCGGGGCGGCACGCGCGTGACGTTGCCGATCCCCCCGATGTTCTGCAGCGCGCGGGCGCGGTCCGGCAGGGCGAAGAGGAGCTGGTCCACCCAGGGCACCAGCGGCGCGCCGTGCCCCCCCGCCGCGATGTCGCGGGTGCGGAAGTCGGAGACGACGGCAATGCCGGTGCGCTCCGCGATGGTGGCCGCGTCGCCGAGCTGCAGCGTGGCGCCGCGGCGTCCCCCGGCGGGCGGGCGGTGCCACACCGTCTGGCCGTGCGAGCCCACCGCGTCCACCGTGGAAAGCTCAACGTCCGCCGCGCGGCAAACCTGCACAACCGCCTCGCCCAGCCACTCGCCCAGGTCGGCGTGGAGGCCGCACAGCGCCTCGGCCGTGCCCGCCAGGATGCCGTCGTGGATGGCCGCGCGCTGCCGCTCCTCGTAGGGAACGGTGAGGGCGTGGATGACGCGCGCCTTCACGTCGTCGATCCCCGTGCCCGTGACCTCCACCAGCGCCGCGTCCACCCCGTCCAGCGAGGTGCCGGACATCAGGCCCACGATCTTCACCTTACGCCCTCCCGCGCGCACGGAGCGCCGCCAGCATCTCGCCATCCATCCGCGCCGTCCACTGCAGGACCTGGTACGCGGTCACCGGGCGCCCGTCCACGCTGGATGCCCACTCCCACACCCCCAGCCCGCGGCGCTGCACCTGCGCGAAGTTGCGGTCGCGGAGCCGCGCGAACGTCGCCGCCAGCCGCGCCGCTGGCTCGGCGGGCGCTTCCGCGGCGGCGCCCGGCCCCGCGAACGCGCTCCCGGGGCGCCGCTCGCGCAGGTCGTCCAGCAGCTTCGCCAGCCACTCCTCGTGGGCCACGATGCCGGCCAGCGCGGCGCGCAGCTCCGGGGTGTCGCCGCCCGCATCCTCCACCGCCAGGCGCAGGGCGCGCGGGGTGACCTCCAGGCGGACGAGGAGTTCCTCCCACTCCACCTCGGAGGGCGGACGGGCGGGAAAGTCCGTGGGGGAGGCGCTCACCGCCCGTCGCCCTTGAGGACGTCGCCCAGGCGGCCGCCGGCGCGCAGCAGCACGCGGGTGGCGTCGTCGCGGTCGGTGCCGCACCAGTCCATCACCATGGCCGTCTTCACGCTGCCGCCCGCGCGGGCCAGGAGGTCGCGCGCGGCGTCGCGCTCCAGGTCCAGCGTTTCCATGAGGATGCGCTCGCTGCGGTCGCGCAGTTTCTCGTTGGTGGCGCGCAGATCCACCATCAGGTTGCCGAACACCTTGCCGGTGCGGATCATCGCGCCCGTGGTGATGGTGTTCAGCACCAGCTTGGTGGCCGTTCCCGCCTTCATCCGGGTGGAGCCGGTCACCACCTCGGGGCCCGCCAGCGGCGCGATCACCACGTCGTACACCTGCAGCATCCACTCCGCCGGCTCGGTGCAGAGCAGGAAGCCGGTGTGGGCGCCGCGCTGCTTGGCCCGGGTGAGCGCGCCGTGCACGTACGGCGTGGTGCCGGATGCGGCGATGCCGAAGGCGAAGTCGTCCGGCCCCAGCTCCAGCTCGTCTGCGGCCTTGCCGCCGTCTTCGCGGCTATCCTCGGCGCCTTCAACGGCGTTGGTGAGCGCGTGGGGCCCGCCGGCGATCACGCCGCGCACCATGCGCGGATCGGTGCCGTAGGTGGGAGGCATCTCGGACGCGTCCAGCACGCCCAGGCGGCCGGAGGTGCCGGCGCCGAAGTACACCAGCCGCCCGCCGCGCCCGAAGCAATCGGCGGCGATCTCCACGGCCTGGGCGATCTGTTCGAGCTGGGTGGCGACCGCCGGGGCGATCTTGTGGTCTTCGTCGTTGATCACCCGGACGATCTCCAGCGCCGAAAGCTGGTCGATCTCCGTGGTGGCGGGGTTGCGCTGCTCGGTGAGCCGCGGGTCCAGCGGGGGTCTCTGGGTCATCGTGGCAACTGGGGAAGGCGCGGGCCGCCCCGCGCTCGCACGCCCCAACGTGGGCGGAGAACCCGCTGGATGCAAGAGCGCAGCCGCAGCGTCGTGTGTTTCCGCCCCCGGGGCCTGTTGCCCACGCGCCCCGCACAGTACGATTGAAACGATGATCTCACACAGAGGCACAGAGACACAGAGAGAAACATGAACTTTCGCCTCGCCGCAGTCGCTTCGCTCGTTCCGCTCACCGCCCTGCTCGTGAGCCGCGGGGGCGCCGCGCCCGCCGCCACGCCCCAGGGCCAGGACACCACCCGCCTGTTCGCGCCCGCGTGGGAGTACCCGCGCGGCGCCATCGCGCCGGTGCGCTCCACCGCCGGGATGGTGGTGACCACAGACCGCGTGGCCAGCGAGGTGGGGGCCGAGGTGCTGCGCCGCGGCGGCAACGCGGTGGACGCGGCCGTCGCAACCCACTTCGCCCTGGCGGTGGTGAACCCCGAGGCCGGCAACATCGGCGGCGGCGGCTTCATGATCGTGAGGATGGCGGACGGCACCACCGCCGCGCTCGATTTCCGCGAGATGGCGCCGGGGCGCGCCACCCGCGACATGTTCCTGGACGCGGCGGGCAACGTCACCAACAAATCGGTGGAGGGGCACCTGGCCGCCGGCGTCCCCGGCTCCGTGGCGGGGATGTGGGAGGCGCACCGGCGCTTCGGCAAGCTGCCGTGGGCCGAGCTGGTGCAGCCCTCCGTGCACCTGGCCCAGGGGATCGTGGTGCACCAGCGCCTGGCCGAGTCGTTCTACCGCAACCGCAAGGAGCTGGTCAAGAACGCGGAGACGTCGCGCATCTTCACCCGCGGCGGCGAGCCGCTGCGCGTGGGCGACCGGCTGGTGCAGTCCGACCTGGCGGAGACGCTGCGCCGCGTGGCGACGGGCGGCAAGGACGGCTTCTACACCGGCCGCACCGCCGAGCTGGTGGAAGCGGAGATGAGGCGCGGCGGCGGGCTGATCACCCGCGAAGACATGGGCCGCTACCGCGCAGTGTGGCGCGACCCGGTGCGCCTGCGCTACCGCGGGCACGAGGTCATCTCCATGCCGCCCCCCTCCTCCGGCGGGGCCACCATGGGGGAGATGCTCAAGATCCTGGAAGGGTACGACCTGCGGCGGATGCGCTACCTGGGGCCGGAGCACGTGCACCTCTTCGCCGAGGCGTCGCGGCGCGCGTACGCGGACCGCAACGCGTACCTGGCCGATCCCGACTTCGTGCCGCAGCCCACGGCGCGCATGGTGTCGGACGCGTACGCCGCCACCCGCCGCGCCACCATCCAGCGCGACCGCGCCACCCCTTCCGCGCAGGTGGCGCCCGGCCTGGGCACGCCGCCCGCGGAGAGCACCGAGACCACTCACTACTCCATCATGGACGCGGGTGGGAACGCGGTGTCCGTCACCACCACCATCAACTCCCTGTACGGCAACCTGGTGACGGTGACGGGGGCGGGCTTCCTCCTCAACAACGAGATGGACGACTTCACCAGCAAGCCGGGCGTTCCCAACCAGTTCGGCCTGGTGCAGGGCGCGGCCAACGCCGTCGCCCCGGGCAAGCGGATGCTCTCCGCCATGACCCCCACCATCGTGCTGGATCCCGCCGGCCGCGTGAAGCTGGTGACGGGCACGCCGGGCGGCTCCACCATCATCACCTCCATCGTGCAGCAGGTGTCCAACGTGGTGGACTTCGGGATGGACGTGGCCACCGCCACCTCCGCCCCGCGCCTCCACCACCAGCACCTGCCGGACTCGCTGCGCTTCGAGCGCCGCGGGCTGGCCCCCGCCACGGTGCAGCGCCTGCGCGCCATGGGCCACGCCCTGGCCGAGCGGCAGGGCTTCCAAGGCGACGTGCAGTCCATCGTCGTCACCAACGGCGCCATGACCGCCGTCGCCGATCCGCGCCGCGGCGGCGCGGCGGTGGGGGTGACGGCGGTGGCGGCGGGCGTGGTGCAGTAGGCTCACACAGAGGCACAGAGGCACAGAGAAGAAAGGCCCATCCACCCGCGCGGGTGGATGGGCCTTTTCCCGGCTCATACCGGATTCTCTGGAATCGGTGCGCCTCCGCGGCGAGGGGATGAATCCCCCCGCTGGAACCACGGGAAGCCCGCTGAAGCGGGCTCGCGAGCCTGACCCGCGCCAGCCTGCTTCAGCAGGCTTCCCGTAGTTCCAGCCGGGGGTTTCAACCCCCGGCGGTGCGTCCCGGCGATGCAATCCCCGGCGTTCAACCACCGGCGATGCCATACAGATTCCGGATCAGGTGCGGATCAGGCTGCCAGGGCGGCTACCTGCTTCCACGTGGCGGCGGTGTGCGAGCTGGCGGTGCACACCCACTCGTACGGCTGCCCCGCCACGGGGGCCGCGAGGCGCGCGCGGTCGCCCAGCAGCCCGGGCACGCTGCGCGTGGAAGGATCGGAGACCACGCGGACCAGCCGCCCGCCGCGGTAGATGTTGTTCCCGATCCCGTACACGGTCGCGATCACGTTGCGGGCCTCCGGGACCACGGTGTCGCGGTGGTCCACCACGTTGCCCGCGTCGTGGGTCACGATGTACATGTAGCGCGTGCCGTGGAAAACCACCCGCTCGATGCGGATGTCGGCGAGGTACTGCGTGCCGGACGCCACCAGCCCGACCCACTCGAACGCGGTCGCGGCTTCGATCTCCATGTCCTTGACGATCCAGCGGCCCCCCTGGTCCATCTTGAGCCCGGTCTCGAAGGCGCTGGAGATGGAGCCCCCCTCCACGATCAGGCGGTTGTCCAGCGGAAGCTCGTCCGGCCGCACCAGGATCCCCACCAGGTTGAGCCCGGTGGGCAGGCCGGCGGCCGCCCGGAACTCGCAGTCCAGGAAGCGCAGCCGCTGCCCGCCGAGCGTCCCGCCGGACGTGTTCCAGTAGACGTTCGCGCCGGCCGCGTCGATGCCTTCGCCGCTCGTGATGCCGCTCAGCTCGAAGACGCAGTTCTGGAAGGTGACGTCGTGCGGGTGCAGGATTCGGCTCTCCACCGACAGGTTGCCGATGCGGAAGAGCGAGTTGCTGATCCGCATCGTGGAGCCCTCCCCGTCCAGAACGAACCCGGTGCCGGTGACGACGTCCGACGCCACCAGGCGCGACCCGGGCTTGAGGCCCACGTCGAAGTCGCCGTCCAGCATCATCCCGTTGAAGAAGAGGTCCACCGCCTTGGTGCCGCCGTACCCCGCCCCGTCCACCTCCACGTCGATCCCCGTGCGGTCCACCAGCCCGGTGGTGACGAAGTTCTGCGCCTGGACCACCGAGTACCCGCCGGTGATCGTGATGCCGCCGCGGAAGCAGTCGTCGGCGCGGCAGTTGACGATCTGCACGTCCACGTTGGTGTAGACGGACACGCCGTCCGCCACGGCGTTGCGCAGCACCAGGTCCTCCAGCACCGCGCGCAGCCGCCCGCGCTTCGTGCCGTCGGCGCTCAGGAAGATGAGGTGCGACTGCTGGAGCTGGTGCGCCCGGTACGCGCCCTGGTTGGCGGAGTTGCCGTCGATGGTGAGCCCGCGGATGGTGAGGAGCTGCGAATCCGCGTCGCTGCTGTAGCCCACCGTCTCCGGCACGTTGAGCGTACGCACCCAGTTCCCCTGGTTGGCCGGGCGGCGGAGGGTGGCGCCGTACCCCTCGATGGTGATGCCCGCGGGGATGGTGATGGTGGTGACCTGGTACGTGCCGGGGGGGATGACGACCACCCCGCGCACGGAGGCGGCCGCGTTCACCGCCGCCTGGATCGCCGCGGTGTCGTTGGCGATGCCGTTGCCCACCGCGCCGAACGTGGTGCTCTTCACGTTGAAGACCGCGCCGCCGGTGTCCAGGATCGTTCCTTCGTAAGTCGGCATTCTTTTCTCCGCGTGGGTGTGTTGTTTGTGCGATGCTGCGCAACAACACTATTAACGATCCTCACGCGCCGGAAGGGAATCACTGTACACCTTTTGGAGGCCGCGATTCAGTCCGTGCAAGGCGCCGCTTCGCATCTTTCGCATGATGGCGTGATTCGAGTGCGAGAGCCGTAAACATCCTCGGATGGCGGGGCGGCGATCTCCGCGTATCAGCTCGTAAAACGCGGGGGATTCTGATCGCAAGATCGTAGCAGATCGGGTATGTTCCTTGCCTTCCGGGAAGGAGACCAAGAACCTCTCCCCCTGGACGTGAGGCATACCTGTGCGTGGAAGAATTGTAGCGGCACTCCTGCTGCTGGGAGCCGCCGCGTGCGGCGATACGGGTACCAATAGCGGCGTGGAAGGCGATGGGCAGACGGGCGTCAACGGGGGGCAGGGGCAGGCGGGCGGCGTGAGCGGAGTGAACCCGACGGCGGCGCGCGCGGCCAGCGCGGCGCGCGACTGCCCGCAGCGGTGCGCCTTCCCCATCGGCCAGCGGGCGGGGCAGCCCGCGGCCCAGGAAGCGGCGAGCATCACCGAAGACGCGGGGGTCCTCCTCCTCGGCGGCGGCGCTCCCGTGCGCTGGACGCTCTCCGGCGGCAGCCGTACGCTGGCCAAGGCGCCCGGCTACTCGGACGCCATCGCGCGGCAGCAGAACGGGTGGGGGCAGGTAGCCGGGTACTCCTTCGGCGCGGCCAGCGCGGCCACGGTGTGGGAGCCGAACGGCGCGCCGATCGTGCTTTCCGACCGGCCGTACGGGCCGCCGCTGGCGGGCGAGGCGCGCGCCATCAACGACAACTCGGTAATCGTGGGCGTGAGCGGCGACCGCGCGTTCCGCACGCACTACAAGGAGGGCTTCCGCTGGCTCTCCGGGCCCGGGAGCGCCGCGTACGACGTGAACTTCAAGGGCGAGGTGGTGGGCTACTCCACCATCAACGGGGCGAAGCACGCCACGCTCTGGGCGCCGGACGGCACCGCCACGGATCTCGGCATCCTTCCGGGCGAGTACAACTACAGCGTGGCGGTGGCCATCAGCGAAACGGGGATCGTGGTGGGCTACAGCTCCAACACCTTCTCCAGGCAGGGCGTGTTCGGGGGCTTCATCTGGACGCGCGAGGAAGGGAGCAAGGCGCTCCCGCAGTACTTCCTCCCCGCCGACGTGAACCACTGGGGCGAGGTGGCCGGGCAGAACTACTTCTTCGGCCGCTGCGCCGTCTACTACAAGGGCTACGGCGTGCTGGAGCTTCCCCGCCTCACCACCAGCCGGCTGGGCTGCGAGGCCACCTCCATCAACAGTTGGGGCGACGTCGCAGGCTTCGAGCGCGTGGAGACCGCGGACGGCCGCAGCTCGTACGGCATGCCCGTGGTGTGGACGTGGGGCGGCAACGAGAACCGGTACGGGTTCTAGAACAGCGGGCTCACACAGAGGCACGGAGGCACAGAGAGCGGCTTTCTCCGTGCCTCCGTCGCGTGCCAGGCTGGGCAGAGGTTGTGATCGGCCGCCGCGCCCCGTACTCTGGGGGAGTGGCGGCCGTACTTGCGAATCCGAGGTGTGAGTGAAGGAACTGAGAGCGCTGGTCCCCTATCTGCGGCGGTACCGGGTGCAGATCGCGTGGGGGATCGTGATGGTGCTGGCGGCCAACGCGCTTAGCGTGCTGTCGCTGGAGTACGTGAAGCATGGAGTGGACGCGCTGGGGCAGCCCGGCACCACGCGCACCACGGTCTTCCGCTACGCCGCGCTCTCGCTGGGCGTGGCGGTCCTCGCCGGCGCGGGGCGCTACGGGATGCGCGAGATCCTCAACGGCGTGTCGCGCCGGGTGGAGCTGGACCTGCGCGACGACTTCTTCGCCAAGCTGCTGCGGCTGGACGCCGGGTTTTACGCGCGCCACCCCACGGGCGACATCATGAGCCGCGCGACCAGCGACATCGCCGCGGTGCGGATGGTGGCGGGGCCGGCGTACATGTACCTCGTCAACACCATCGTCTTCTCCCTCTTCGCCCTCACGCGCATGGCGTGGATCGACGCGTGGATGACCGTGGCCACGCTCATCCCCATGATCCTGCTGCCGCCGGTCACCATATGGTTCGGCAACGTGATCCACACGCGGTTCGAGGGGATCCAGGAGCAGCAGGGCGTGCTGGCGACCATGGCGCAGGAGAACCTGGCCGGGCAGCGCATCGTGAAGGCGTACGGCCAGGAGGAGTACCAGAGCCGCCGCTTCCGCGACCTCTCGCGCGAGTACATGGACCGCAACGTGGAGCTGGCCCGCACCTCGGGGCTCTTCTACCCCTCGCTGGGGCTGCTGGCGGGGCTCGCGATGGTGGTGGCGCTCTGGATCGGCGGGCGGGGCATCATGCGCGGCGAGCTCACCAACGGCGACTTCGTGGTCTTCATCCTGTACCTGGGGATGCTCACCTGGCCGATGATCGCCCTGGGGTGGGTGGTGAACCTGTTCCAGCGCGGCGCCGCCTCCATGGGGCGCGTGTCGCGCGTGCTCTCCGCCGTGCCCGCCGTGGCCGACGCGCCCAACGCCGCGGCGCCCGGGCGGGTGCGCGGCGAGATCGAGTTCCGCGACGTCAGCTTCCACTACCCGGGGACCGCGCGCGACGTGCTGCGCGGGCTGTCGTTCCGCGTGCCGGCGGGGTCCACGGCGGCCATCGTAGGCCCCACGGGGAGCGGCAAGAGCACGGTGGTGCAGCTCCTCACCCGCACGTACGACCCCACCGGCGGCGAGGTGAGGGTGGACGGGGTGCCGGTGAGCCAGTGGCCGCTGGAGCGGCTGCGCGCGGCCGTGGCCGTGGTGCCGCAGGACACCTTCCTCTTCTCCACCACCATCGAGGAGAACCTGGCGCTGGGCTTCCACGAGCCGGACGCGGAGCGCCGCGCCGAGCGCGTGGTGGCCGCCGCCCGCGTGGCCCGCCTCCACGACACGGTGGCGGAGCTCCCCGCCGGCTACGGCACCCTGCTGGGCGAGCGCGGGATCAACCTGTCCGGCGGGCAGAAGCAGCGCGCCGCCCTGGCCCGCGCCATCGCCCGCGACGCCGAGGTGCTGGTGCTGGACGATGCCCTCTCCGCCGTGGACACGCACACCGAGTTCGAGATCCTGGAAGGGCTGCGCGGGGTGCTGGAGGGCCGCACGAGCGTCATCGTGAGCCACCGTGTTACGGCCGTGATGCACGCCGATCTCATCCTGGTGCTCGACGACGGCCGCCTGGCCGAGCAGGGGACGCACGCGGAGCTGCTCCGGCACGGCGGGGTGTACGCGGCTCTGCAGCGGCGGCAGCTTCTGGCGGAGGAAGTGGACGGCGGCGATCTCCTTGCCGCCGCTGGGGGGGGCGCCTAGATTGCGGGTCCACAAACGTTTCACTTCCCGGCGGGCATGAACGATCTCCGACTATCCATCCAGGGGGACAGGGAGGCGGCGCGGCTGCGCGAAGTCCTGGCCCGCGAGGGGTTCCGTGTCGTGGAGCCGCCGCGGGGGGATGCGCCGGCGCGCGAGTCCATCGTCCTGGAAGTGGACGGAGCGCCCCGCGGCCCCGCACAGCGCATCGAGGAGCTGGAGCGTCTCGTGCTGGAGCTGCGCAACCTGGACGTTGCCAAGAGCCAGTTCCTCACCAACGTCTCGCACGAGCTGCGCACGCCGCTCACCGCCATCGTCACCTACGGCGAGATCCTGCGCGACGGGCTGCTGGGCGAGCTCACCACGCGGCAGACGGAGGCGATCGAGTCCATGATCGGCGCCTGCCGGCAGCTCCTGGGGATGATCGAGGAGATCCTCACCTACGCCCGCACCAACGCGCAGGCCATCACGCTGCAGACCACCGAGTTCCCGGTGGAAGAGGTGGTGGAGGGGGTGCACGGGATGAACGCCTCCCTCCTGGAGCGCAAGCACCTGGGCTTCGACGTGCGCTCCGAGCCGGGCCTGCCCCTGGTGCGGGCGGACCGGGACAAGGTGGCGCACGTGCTGGGGAACCTGATCGGCAACGCCATCAAGTTCACCCCCGAGTCGGGGCGCCTGGTGGTGGAGGCGCGCCGCGCCCCCGAGCGCCCGGACTGGGTGGAGATCGCCGTCACGGACACGGGCATCGGCATCGACCCGCAGTACCACGAGCTGATCTTCCAGGAGTTCGCGCAGGTAGACACCTCGCGCTCGCGGAGCCACCACGGCACGGGGCTGGGGCTCGCCATCGCCCGCCAGTTCGTGCAACTGCACGGCGGCGACATCCGGGTGCACAGCGAGCTGGGGCGCGGGAGCCGCTTCTTCTTCACCCTCCCCAGCGCCGAGGCGCCCGAGCCGCCCGCCGGCGACGGCGGAGAGCCGTCGTGAGCGCGGCTCTCCCCTCCGTGCTGCTGGTGGAAGACAGCGAGCCGATCCGCACCGCCTTCACCATCCTGCTGGAAGAGACCGGATACGTGGTGCACGCGGCCGAGGACGGCCTGGAGGCGCTGGACGCCGCCGCCGAGCACGCCCCCGACTTGGTGCTGCTGGACATGGGCCTCCCCGGCATGGACGGCCTGGAGGTGGTGCGCACCCTCAAGGGCCAGCCCCTCACCGCAGACATCCCCGTCATCGCCCTCACCGGCCGCGACGACGCGGGGAGCCGCCGTGCGTGCATGGAGGCGGGGTGCGTGGAGTACATCATCAAGCCCATCAACACCCACGCCCTCCTGCGCACCATCGCCCAGCATCTCCGGCGCGCGCCGGCGTAAAAAGCGGGCTCACACAGAGACACAGAGGCACAGAGATGACTTCATCTCTGTGCCTCTGTGTCTCTGTGTGAGCCCATGTGCAGGGGGCGCAGGGCGGTGGAGCGGTCGATGTAGAGCATGGCGTCGTAGCGGTACGGCATCACGGTGGAGACGTAGTTGCCGAAGCGCTCGGCCTCCGGGTTGTAGACGACGCCGATGGCGCGGTGGCCGCGCGGGTCAAGAGCGCCCTCCGCCTCGTCCAGGCTCTCCACCATGATGAGCTTGTCCTCGGCGCCGGCGGCGTGGAAGAGCTGCTCCCAGCTCCCCTCGCGCGCTTCGGGGACCTCCATGCGCTGCATGGGGGCGCCCCACGCGCGGCCGGCGATCACGGAGCCGGCGTAGGAGGAGAAGCCCGCGATCACCACCTGCTCGCCCCAGCGCTCCCGGGCGAGCTGGCCCACGTTCACCATCCCCGCGCGCGCCATGTCCGTGGCGCGCGCGTCGCCCACGTGCGTGTTGTGCTCCCACACGATGGCCTTCGAGCTGGGGCCGTGGTGCTCCAGGAGGCGCTCCAGCGTCTCGATCATGTGGGTGTCGCGCACGTTCCACGAGGCGGCGCCGCCGCGCACCATGGTGCGGTAGTAGCGCTCCGCGTTGAGGGCCACCAGCGCGTTCTGCTCGGCGTTGAAGAAGGCCTCGCGGCCGCTGTCCTCGTAGTCGGGGCCCTTGTCGCGCATCTCGCGGAGGATCTGCACCACCTCTTCCTCGCAGTCCGTGGGCACGATGGCGGTGGCCATGGCGTACTCCTGCACGTCCTGCTGGTACGGGTCGAAGCACCCGTACGAGTTGCGCGCGCGCTCCGCCAGGGCGGGGTCCACGCGCTCCAGGTAGCGGGTCACCACGTCCATCGAGTCCCACAGCGAGTACACGTCGAGCCCGTAGAAGCCGGCGCGGCGCTCCATCGGCACCCCCGCGTTGTGGGCGCGCAGCCACTCGGCCAGCTCCACCACCTCCTCGTTGGCCCACATCCAGGTGGGCCAGCGCGTATAGGCGTGAAGCACCTCGCGCGCCGTGCCGCCGCCCGCGGGGAGGCCCTTGGCGTAGCGGTTGACGAGGTAGCAGTCCGGCCAGTCGCCCTCCACCGCGATGAAGTGAAAGCCCTTCTCCTCCACCAGGCGGCGGGTGATGCGGTGGCGCCAGGTGTAGAACTCCGAAGTGCCGTGCGATGCCTCGCCCAGCAGCACGACGCGCGCGTCGCCGATCCGCTCCATGAGCGGGTCCAGGTCCGCGTCGTCGCGCAGCGGCGTGGCGTGGCGCCCCACCGCGTCGACCAGAGCCTGCGTGGACATTGGTTCTCCGTCTCGCCGGGTTCTCGCTGTTCGGGAGATGGCGGGATTTAGCAGGTTCTACGCCCGCAGCCGCACAACCACTCCTTCGGCGCCGCGAAGCTCCACCGCCCCGCTCACCACGCTACCCTCGCGCTCCGGGTGCGTGGAGAGCGCCACCTCGCCGGACCAGTCTCCCGGGAGGAGCGAGGGCGCGTCTCCCAGGTTCAGCGCCACCAGGAAGCGGATCCCCGCCCCCTCGCGCAGGTACGCCAGCACGCCGCCCTGCGCGTCCACGGGCGCCCAAGAGCCCAGGGCGAGGGCGGGCTCCGCGCCGCGCAGGGCGATCAGGCGGCGGTGGAGGGTGAGAAGGGAGGCGGGGTCGTCGCGCTGCGCGGCCACATTGACCGCTGCGTACTCCTCGGCGATCGGCAGCCAGGGCTCGCCCGTGGTGAAGCCGGCGCCGCGGGACGCGTCCCACTGCATGGGCGTGCGCTCCGGGTCGCGACCCAGCCCCTGGCCGGGCAGGTTCTTCTCCCACGGGTCCTGCACGCGCCCGGGCGGGATCGGCACGTCCGTCATCCCGATCTCGTCGCCGTAGTACAGCGTGGGCGTGCCGCGCAGGGTGAAGAGGAGCATCGCCGCGACGCGGGCCTGCGCGGGGCCCACGCGGCTCGCCACGCGGTGGCGGTCGTGGTTGCCGAGCACCCAGTTGGGCCATGCGCCGGGCGGCAGCAGCGCCTCGTAGCCGCGCACCGCCGCGTCGATGGCGCGCGCGTCCCAGGGCAGCTTGATGAGCTGGAAGTTGTAGGGAAAGTGGCAGCCCGCGCCGTCGCGGCCGTAGTACGGCATCAGCCGCTCGATGGCGTTGTAGATCTCGCCGATCAGCACGCGCTCGGGATACGCGTCGGTCACGCGGCGCATGCGGGCGATGACGTCGTGCACCTCCGGCCGGTCGCCGGAGAGGACGCGGAGCTGCGCGTCGTACGGATCGTCGAGGCCCGGCCGGTAGTCGGGGTTGGGCGGGTCGTCGCGGAGCGCTTCGTCCTTGATCACCTTCTGGACGGCGTCCACGCGCACGCCGTCCGCGCCGCGCTCCATCCAGAAGCGGATCACCTCCAGCATCTCCGCCTCCACCCGCGGGTTGCGCCAGTTGAGGTCCGGCTGCTCGCGGAGGAAGGAGTGCAGGTAGTACTGCCCCGTGGCCTCGTCCAGCGTCCACGCGCTCCCGCCGAACGCGCTCAGCCAGTTGTTGGGCGGCCCGCCACCTGGTGCCGGGTCGCGCCAGATGTACCAGTCGCGCCGCGGGTCGTCGCGCGAGCGGCGCGACTCGCGGAACCACGGGTGCTGGTCCGAGGTGTGGTTGGGGATGTAGTCCAGCACCACGCGGATGCCGCGCGCGTGCGCCGCCTCCACCAGCTCGTCGAAGTCGTCCAGCGTGCCGAAGCGCGGGTCCACGCCGCGGTGGTCGCTCACGTCGTATCCGAAGTCCACCATCGGCGACGGGTAGAAGGGGGAGATCCACACCGCGTCGATCCCCAGCCACTCCAGGTGCTCCAGACGCGCCCGGATGCCGCGCAGGTCGCCCACGCCGTCGCCGTCCGTGTCCTGGTACGAGCGCGGATACACCTGGTAGATCACCCCGCGCTTCCACCAGGGATGCGGGTCGTTCACCGTTTCCTCAGCCATTCCGTTCTCCTTTTTCTCACACAGAGGCACGGAGACAACGAGAAAATCATTCCTCCGTGTCTCTGTGTCTCGGTGTGAGACCCCTGGCACGGAAGCCGCGACGGCGCCCCCTCCCCTGCGGGTTCCCACGGCGAGGAGGTGGACGATGGCGAAGTGCGAAGTGTGCGGCAACGACTACTACCTGGCGTTCGAAGTGATCGCCGCGGGCAACCGCCACGTCTTCGACTCGTTCGAGTGCGCCATCCACCGCCTGGCCCCGGTGTGCGCCCACTGCGGCGTCAAGGTGATCGGCCACGGGGTGGACGCCAACAACGACCTCTACTGCTGCGCCCACTGCGCCCGCCAGCACGGCGCCCGCGACGTGGCCGACCACTCCAGCACCAGCGACCGCCCGGGCGCGGACGTGGAAGGCGGGCCGCGGTAGCGCCCCCTGTCAGAACGCGCCCGCGTCCGCCGTTCCCGTCGCGTGACGCCTGCAACCCGCCGCCCGTCCTCTCCGTAGGGGCGTTGCGGCCCGGCGGGAACGGATCGTGACACCGGGGTTATCCCGAAGCCGGGCGCGGCGTGCGCCCACACCGGACGTGCGAACAGGATCGTGGGATGCGAGATCTGATCTTCGGAGTGACGGTCGGGCTGGCGCTGCTTTCTTCGGTGGTGGTGCTGTTCGATTACGTGCCGCGCGCCCTGGCGGCCATCCGCCGCCGGCGGGCGAGCCAGGGCGGCGCGTGGGGCGTGGTGCTTGACCCCGCGGGCGCCGTGCTGGGCACCTACCTGGACCCGTTCGGGCACCCCTGGCGCTCCCCCCGCATCCACGGCGACGGCTCGCCGTGGGTGACGGCGGCGGCGCCCGAGAAGCCGTGGGCGTGGGAAGGCTTCGGCGCCACCGAGGAGGAGGCCCGCCTCGCCGCCAACCGCCTCCGCCGCCGCCACCTCCAACTGCTGGGGCTGCTGGAGCAGCCGGACGAGGAAGGCGGATCGTTCGCCCTCCCCCAGCCTTACGCGCCTGACTGATGCCGCACCTGGTGCTGATGGGCGACTCGGTGTTCGACAACGCCGCGTACGTGCGCGGCGGGCCGGACGTGGTGCGCCAGGCCCGCGACCGGCTGAGCCCCCAGGGCTGGCAGGCCACCCTGCTGGCGGTGGACGGCGCCGTCACCGAGGGCGTGCGCCGCCAGGTCGCGCGCATCCCGCACGACGCCACCCACCTGGTGGTGAGCGCGGGCGGCAACGACGCGCTGGGGAGCGTGGACGTGCTCTACCGCGGCGCCCGTACCGTGGGCGCCGCGCTGGCGATGCTGGGCGACGTCGTGGCCCCCTTCGAGGCGCGCTACCGCACGATGCTGGGCGAAGTGCTCGCCCGCGGCCTCCCCACGGCCGTGTGCACCGTCTACAACCCGGTCTTCCCCGACCCGGAAGAGCGCCGCTACGCCGCGCTGGGCCTCGCCGTCTTCAACGACGCCATCCTGCGCGTCGCGGTCGGCGCGGGCGTCCCCGTCCTCGAGCTCCGCTCCATCTGCGGCGACGACGCGGACTTCGCCAACCCGATCGAGCCCTCCGTGCGCGGCGGCGAAAAGATGGTCGCCGCCATCTCCACCCTCCTCTCCGAGCACGACTTCACCCGGAAGCGCACGGCGATCTTCGCCTGACCCCTCTCTGTGCCTCTGTGTGAGCCCCGGCAGTTCCGGAACGGGCGCCCAGCCGATACCTTATGCCCTCCCCGCCTCCCTTCCCCACCCCCGCTCCAACACATGGCGACTCCCCCGCAGGAGAGCTCCGCGCACGAGCCGTCCGTCCGCCCGTGGGAGCTGGAGCTGCTCATCTCCCTCTCCCTCACCTTTGCCCTGCTGCAGCTCCCCGGCCAGGTGGACGCGGTCTTCGCCGGGATGGAGCCGCGGCTGGACGGCGGGATGCGGATGCTCGCGATCATCGCGTACCAGGCGGTGAAGCTCCCGCTCTACCTGATGATCGCGGCCTTCCTCCTTCACCTGTCGGTGCGCGCGTACTGGGTGGGGCTGATCGGGATGGAAGCCGTGTTCCCGCGCGGCATCCGCTGGGACGAGCTGAAGTACGGGCCGGTCACCAAGGAGGTGCAGCGCGAGCGGGTGGGGGCGCTGCAGCCCATGATCGACCGCGCGGACCGGCTGGGGAGCATCATCTTCTCCAGCTCGTTCGCAGGCGTGGTGACGTCGCTCTACGGCCTGGTGCTGGCGATCGCCGCCGGCATCATCTCCTTCGCCGTCTCCGCCCTGCTGCTGGGCGGGCGCTACCAGTTCGTGCTCTTCAACGTGATGCTCCTCGCGCTGATCCTCCCGTCGATGCTGGTGGCGCTCATCGACCGGCATTTCGGGGCGCGGCTGGCGGAGGGGTCGCGGGCGCGGCGGTGGCTGCGGCGGGGGGCGGTGCTGGGGTTCTACACGAGCGGCACGGGGGCCACGGGGGCGGTGTGGCTGATCCTGTTCAGCAACCTGCGCCGCAGCACCGTTACGGCCATCCTGGCGGTGGTGATGGTGGGGCTGTTCGGCTTCTTCATCTTCAAGGACGTCCTGATCCGCAACGGCGCCATCACCACCGACAGCTACGCCTACCTCCCGGAAACGGCCACGTCCCGCTCGCTCCTCCACTCCACGTACGACAACCTGCGCCCGGACGGCGGCGACTACGAGTTCACCCCCTCCATCCACGCGGACGTGGTGACGGGGCCGTACCTCAAGCTGTTCCTCCCCTACCCGCCCGTGCGGATGAACCAGGCGCTCAGGGACCGCTGCCCCGGCCTGCCGGTGCTGGGCGGCGGCGGCCTGCGCATGCCCATGCTGCGCGACCGCCAGATCACCGATGAGGCGCAGGAGCGCGTGCTCGCCTGCTGGGCCGCGCTGCAGCCCGTGAAGCTGAACGGCGCCGTCATCCGCCCCCGCTTCCGCTTCTACACCCACCCGCAGACGGGCCTGCGCGGCATCGTCGCCTACCTCCCCACCGCCGCCATGCCGCGCGGCGAGAACGTGCTGGAGGTGCCCTCCATCCAGCGCCCGGGAGGGGGCCGCCCGCGCCCTCCGTACGTGATCCCCTTCTGGCGCTGACCGACGACTTCATCCCTCTGCTGGGCTTTCTTCCTGCGGGAACAGGAGCGACGCCAGGGCTTCCATGAGCTCGTCGCGGCCGGTGCCCTTGGTGGAGGAGAAGAGGATCACCTGGTCCTTGTCCACCCCGAGCGTCTGGATGGCCTTGGGGATGAGCTTCTCGCGCTCGCGGGCGTTGAGCTTGTCCACCTTGGTGAGCACGAAGAGGACGGGGATTCCCAGCTCCGCCAGGTAGTCTACCGAGCGCACGTCCTCGTCGCTGGGCCCGTTGCGCACGTCCACGAGCTGCACCACCCCGCGCAGGTCGGGGTTCTTGGAGAGAAAGGAGTGGATCAGCGGGCGCCACTTGTCGCGCAGCCCGTGCGGCACCTTGGCGTATCCGTACCCCGGCAGGTCCACCAGGAAGAAGCTCCCCAGGTCCGACCGTACGTCGTAGAAGTTGATCTCCTGCGTCTTCCCCGGCTCCGCGGACACGCGCGCGATGGCCGTGCGCGTCCTCCCCAGCAGCCGGTTGATCAGCGACGACTTTCCCACATTGGACCGCCCCGCGAACGCCACCTGCAGCGCCCCCGCCGCCGTCTCGGGCGGCGCCTGCCCGATCTGCCCGATCGCCCCCGCGAACTCCACCGACAAGATTCTCATCCGTATCTCCTTGAAAAGCGGGCTCACACAGAGACACAGAGGCACAGAGGCACAGAGAAGAAGTCATCTCTGTGCCTCTGTGTCTCTGTGTGAGCCCCGTTTTTAAGCTTCTTTTTTCCGGCGAGGCTCGGCGGAAAGGATCAGCAGCGGCGGCACACCATCGGTGACACACTCGGGCGTCACGACGACTTCGCGCACGTCCTGGCGCGACGGGATGTCGAACATGATGTCGCGCATCAGGTTCTCGATCACCGCGCGGAGGCCGCGGGCGCCGGTGCCGCGCTCGATGGCCTGCTTGGCGATGGCGCGGATGGCCCCGGGGTCGAAGGTGATCCCCACGCCGTCCATCTGGAACACCTTCTGGTACTGCTTGACCAGGGCGTTCTTGGGCTCGGTGAGGATGCGCACCAGCGCGCTCTCGTCCAGGTCGTCCAGCGTCACCGACACGGGAAGGCGGCCCACCAGCTCGGGGATCAGGCCGAAGCGGAGCAGGTCTTCCGGCTCCACCTCCTCGAACGGGTTGGCCCCGCCGATCCGCTTCACGTCGTCCACCCCGCCGAAGCCGATCTGCCGCTTGCCGGTGCGGGCCTCGATGATCTTCTCCAGCCCGTCGAAGGCGCCGCCGCAGATGAAGAGGATGTGGCGCGTGTTGATCTGGATGTACTCCTGCTGCGGGTGCTTCCTCCCGCCCTGGGGCGGCACCGACGCGGTGGTCCCTTCCAGGATCTTGAGGAGCGCCTGCTGCACGCCTTCGCCCGAGACGTCGCGCGTGATCGACGGGTTCTCGCTCTTGCGGGCGATCTTGTCGATCTCGTCGATGTAGATGATCCCGCGCTCGCACTCGGCCACGTTGAAGTCCGCAGCCTGCAGGAGGCGCACCAGGATGTTCTCCACGTCCTCGCCCACGTACCCCGCCTCGGTGAGCGTGGTGGCGTCGACGATGGTGAAGGGAACGTGCAGCACGCGCGCGAGCGTCTGCGCCAGCAGCGTCTTCCCCACGCCGGTGGAGCCCACCAGGAGGATGTTGGACTTGTCCAGCTCCACCTCGTCCATCACGCCCTGGTGGTTCACCCGCTTGTAGTGGTTGTACACCGAGACGGAGAGCGCCTTCTTCGCCCGGTCCTGCCCCACCACGTACTGGTCCAGCACCTCCTTGATCTCCAGCGGCGTGGGCACCGGGGTGGCCGCGCTGGTGGCTTCCTTGATCTCCTCCTCGGCGAGGATCTCGTTGCACAGCGAGATGCACTCGTTGCAGATGTAGACCGAAGGCCCGGAGATGAAGCGCTTCACCGAGTCTTTGGACTTGCCGCAGAAGGAGCAGCGGAGATGCTTGTCGCTAGGCATGATGGCCGAAACACGGGGGTTCAGAGATCCTTCCAAAGGCCCCCGCCGCCGGTCAGGGCGGCGGGGGCGAGACACTGCGGGTGGTGCTTCAGGCGCCGCTGCCCACCGCTTCCACGTGCACCGGCGGGTCGGCCACCTCGGTGGCGTGGGCGATCACGTGGTCGATCAGCCCGTACGACAGCGCCTCCTCCGGCGACATGAAGCGGTCGCGGTCCAGGTCTTCGGCGATGCGCTCCACCGTCTGGCCCGTGTTCTCGGCGTAGATCTGGTTCATCCGCTCGCGCACGAACAGGATCTCGCGCGCCTGGATCTCGATGTCCGCCGCCGTCCCCTGGCTGCCGCCCGAGGGCTGGTGGAGCATGATCCGCGAGTTGGGGAGGGAGTAGCGCTTCCCCTTGGTGCCCGCGCCCAGGAGGAACGAGCCCATGCTGGCCGCCAGACCCATGCAGTACGTGTTCACGTCGCACGACATGAACTTCATCGTGTCGTAGATCGCCAGGCCCGCGTACACCGAGCCGCCCGGCGAGTTGATGTAGATGTGGATGTCCTTCTCCGGGTTGTCCGCCTGGAGGAAGAGAAGCTGGGCGATGATGATGTTGGCTACGTCGTCGTTGATCCCGCTCCCCAGGAACACGATGCGGTCCATCAGGAGGCGGGAGAAGATGTCGTAGCTCCGCTCGCCCCGGCTGGAGCGTTCGATCACGTACGGCGGATAGATGGCCATGGCCCTTGCGCTGGTGGAGTACGGAGGGTGACTGCGGGGCCGCCCCCGTGGGCGGCCCCTGCGTGCGCCCGCCGCCTCAGGCGACGGTGTTCTGCGAGCGGAGGTACTCGAACACCTTGTCCTCGGTGATCTCGCTCTCCAGCGCCTGGATCTGGCCGCCCTTCTCCAACTGGATCCACGCGTCACTGGGGGAGATGCCGTGTTCCTCGGCCAGCTTCTCCACCCGGGCGTCCACCTCGTCGGACGTGGCGCGAAGGCCCTCGCGGTCCGCCAGGTGCTCCACCACCAGCATCCGCTTCAGCGCGGCCTCGGCCTGCGGGCGCAGCATCTGCCGCACCTGCGAGAAGCGTTCCTCCTGCTCCGGCGTGCGCGGCTGGGCGGCGCGCCCGTCCTGCTGTGCTTCACCCGTCATGAACCCCAGGTAGCGGTCCACCATGGAGGGGGGCACGTCGAACGGGTTGGCCTCGATCACCTGCTGCACCAGCCCGGCGCGAACCTCGGCCTCGGCGCGGTTCTCGTTCTCCGCCTTCAGGTCGTTGCGGATGCGCTCGCGCAGCGCGTCCACCGTCTCGAACTCGCCCAGCGTCTGCGCGAAGGCGTCGTCGATCACGGGCAGGTCGCGGCGGCTCAGCTCGGTGAGCTTGATGCGCAGGCGCTGCTCCTTGCCGCGCAGCTCCTCGTCCGGGAAGTCGTCGGGGTAGCGCACGGTGAACTCGCCCTCGGCGCCGGGCGCCAGGGTGCGGATCGCCTCCTCGATGTCGGGGATCGCCTGCCCCTCGCCCAGGGTGAAGCGGAAGGGGCGCGCCTCCGCGTCCTCGCTCCCCGCCTCGGCGTCGAGGTCGGTGAGCTCCACCGTGACCTCGTCGTTGTAGTCCGCCACCCCTTCTTCCAGCACCCGCACCGTGCCGCGCTCCGAGCGGATGCGCTCGATGACGCTCTCCACGTCCTCGTCGGTCACGTCGGCGCCGGGGCGCTGTACGGTGAAGCCGCCGGTGCTGGTGATCTCCACCTTGGGCTGCACCTCGAACTCCACCTCGAAGGTGAGGTCCTCGCCCGCGTGGTAGTGGACGTTCTCCACCACGCCCTGCGTGATCGGCTGGAAGTCGCCCGTCTGCAGGACCTCCTTGTAGCTCTCCTGGATCACCCGGTCCACCGTCTCCTGCTCGATGGCGGGGCCGAACTGCTTCTCCACCAGGGAGTGGGGGATGTTGCCCTTGCGGAAGCCCGGGAGCCGCACGTTGCGGGTGATCTGCGAAGCCACGCTCTGGCGCGTGCGCTTCACCCGCTCCTGCGGCACGGTCACCGAGAGGCGGCGGCTCCAGGAAGCGGTTTCCTGGACGTCGATGCGAAGGTCAGAAGTCTGTTGTGCGGCCATTCCGCGCTCTCTATCCGGCAAACGGGTTAGTTGAAGCAGATGTGCGAAAGGGGGGACTCGAACCCCCAAGGCCGAAGCCACTAGATCCTAAGTCTAGCGCGTCTACCGGTTCCGCCACTTTCGCCCGGGATCAGCAGGCAAACTTACCGACGTTCCCGGCGGGGGTCAATTGGACAGCAATATCACACAGAGACACGGAGGCACAGAGGAGAAGTTCTTCTCTGTGCCTCCGTGTCTCTGTGTGAGGCCCTTATGCTTTTTACTCGGCCAGGCGCACGTTCTCGATCCCCTGGCTGCCGCCGTTGAACTCCAGCACCAGCGACACCACCTGCCCGGCGCGCTTGCGCTCCACCAGGCGGCGGAAGGCGGCCACGTCGGCCACCGGCTCGCCGTCCAGCGTCACGATGCGCACGCCGCGGCCGATCCCCTGGCGCCCGGCGGGGCCGAAGCGGTCGGACTCGGCGACGATGACGCCCTGGGTGGAGCGGAGGCCGTACTGCTTGGCCAGCACCGGGGTAAGCGCCTCCACGGTGATGCCCAGGCGGCGGCGCGCCAGGTCGTTGCGCAGGGCGCTGTCCACGGGCGCGGGCTCCACGCGCTGGGCGCGGGGCTCCGCGTCGGCGGGGGCCTCGGCCAGGCGCACGCGCACCTGGCGGCGGTCGCCGCCGCGGATCACGTCCAGCGTCACCGTCTCGCCCGGGCGGCGGGTGGCCACCAGGCGCTGGAGCTGCCCGGTGCGCTCCACCGCGGTGCCGTCCACCGCCACGATCACGTCGCCCTGGCGGATGCCGGCCTCGCGGGCGGCGCTGGGGGCGCCCTGCGCGAAGTCGTTCACCACCACGCCGGCGATGCGGGGGAGGCGGAAGACCTCGGCGTCCTCGGGCCGCACGTCCTTGAGCGTGATCCCCAGCACGGGCCGGCGCACCTTGCCGAACCGCACCAGGTCGTCGGCGACCTTGCGCGCCAGGTCGATGGGCACCGCGAAGCCGTACCCCGCGTAGAACCCGGTGGGCGACGCGATGGCAGAGTTCACCCCCACCACCTCGCCGCGCAGGTTCACCAGCGGCCCGCCGGAGTTGCCGGGGTTGATGGGCGCGTCGGTCTGGATGAAGTCTTCGATGGCCCAGCGCCCGCCGTTGCCCCCCTCGCCCAGCACGCGGATGGGCCGCCCCTTGGCGCTGATGATCCCCGAAGTCACCGTCGTTCCGAGGTCAAGCGGGTTGCCGATGGCGAGCACCCACTCGCCGATGCGCGTGCCGTCGCTGGTCCCCAGCCGCACCGAGGGGAAGCCGCTCCCCTCCACCTTGATCACCGCCACGTCCGTGTTGGGGTCGCGCCCCACCAGCCGCGCGGAGAGCTGGCGGTTGTCGCTCAGCACCACCACGATCTTGCTGGCGCCCTCGATTACGTGGTTGTTGGTGACGATGTACCCGTCCGCGCTGATGATGAAGCCGGAGCCGCTGGCCTGCTGCGGCGCCCTGCCACCCCCGCGCTCCGGGATGTCGAAGGGGAGCATCTCGCGAAGCTCCTCGGGGATGTTCTCCCGCGACATGGCGCGGCGCCCCCCCGTGCGCTCCGTCTCGATGGCGACCACGGCGGGGGTCACCGACTCGGCGATGGTGATGAACGCCTGGCTCAGCTCGGCCACCGGGCGCACCTCCTGCCGCGACGGCGTCGCCGCCGTCTGCAGGAACGACGCGGCCTGCGACCCCGGGGTGAACTGGAGGCCGGAGGCCAGGATGACACCGCCGACGAAAGCGCCGGCCGTGAGGCCGAGCACGTGGGGCTTGCTGAAGGGCATGGTCACGCTCGAGCGAAGGGGGTACGGGTGCTCCCCAAAAGATAACCCACGTTGCCCCAGGGGTTCCCGAATGCACGGAGGCACAGAGAAGATGTTCCTCCTCTGTGCCTCCGTGTCTCTGTGTGAGCCCAGCTTTTACTTCTTGTCGTCCTCCACGATCTCGTAATCCGCCTCGATCACGTCGTCGTTGGCGGCCGTGGCGCGGGCCGTGGCGTCGTCGTCGAAGCCCGCCCCCCCGGTGGCGCCGCCCGAGAAGCCGGCGTCCGCGCCGGGCTCGGCCGTGGCCTGCTGCGCCGCGTAGATGGACGCACCGGCCGCCGCGAAGGCCTGCTGCAGCGCCTCGGTGGCGCCGCGCACCTCGCCCAGATCGTCCTGCTTGAGCGCCTTGCGGGCACGCTCCAGCGCGTCGTTGAGCGCCGTCTTGGCGGACTCGTCCAGCCGGTCCTGCCACTCCTGCGAGTCCTTCTCCACGCGGTACACCATGGAGTCGAGCTGGTTGCGGGCCTCCACGGCTTCGCGCCGCGTCTTGTCCTCGCTGGCGTGGCTCTCCGCGTCCTTGACCATCCGCTCGATCTCCGCCTCGCTCATCCCGCTGCTGGCCTCGATGCGGATCTTCTGCTCCTTGCCCGTGGCGCGGTCCTTCGCCGACACGTGAAGGATGCCGTTGGCGTCGATGTCGAAGGTGACCTCCACCTGCGGCATGCCGCGCGGTGCCGGCGGAATCCCCGTGAGCTGGAATTTGCCGATGGTCTTGTTGTACATCGCCATCTCGCGCTCGCCCTGCAGCACGTGGATCTCCACCGTGGTCTGGCTGTCCTCGGCCGTCGAGAACGTCTCGGACTTCTTGGTGGGGATGGTGGTGTTGCGCTCGATCAGCTTGGTGAACACCCCGCCCAGCGTCTCGATGCCCAGCGACAGCGGGATCACGTCCAGCAGCAGCACGTCCTTGACTTCGCCGGCCAGCACGCCGCCCTGGATGGCGGCGCCCACGGCCACCACCTCGTCCGGGTTCACGCCGCGGTGCGGGTCCTTGCCGAAGAAGCTCTTGACCGTCTCCTGGATCTTGGGGATGCGCGTGGAGCCGCCCACCAGGATCACCTCGTCGATCTCGCCCGGCTTCAGCCCCGCGTCCTTGAGCGCCTGCTCCATGGGGCGGATGGTGCGCTGCACCAGGTCGTCCACCAGCGACTCGAACTTGGCGCGGCTCAGCGTGACGTTCAGGTGCTTGGGGCCTTCCTGCGTCGCGGTGATGAAGGGGAGGTTGATGTCGGTCGACATGGTGGTCGACAGCTCCATCTTGGCCTTCTCCGCGGCTTCCTTGAGGCGCTGGAGCGCCATCGGGTCCTTGGAAAGGTCGATCCCCTGGTCCTTGCGGAACTCCTCCACCAGCCAGTCGATGACGCGCTGGTCGAAGTCGTCGCCGCCCAGGTGGGTGTCGCCGTTGGTGGCCTTCACCTCGAAGACGCCCTCGCCCAGCTCCAGCACCGAGATGTCGTAGGTGCCGCCGCCCAGGTCGTACACGGCGATCTTCTCGTCCTTCTTCTTGTCCAGCCCGTACGCCAGCGCGGCGGCCGTGGGCTCGTTGATGATGCGGAGCACTTCGAGCCCCGCCACCTTGCCGGCGTCCTTGGTGGCCTGCCGCTGCGCGTCGTTGAAGTACGCGGGAACGGTGATCACGGCCTGCGTCACCGCGTGGCCGAGGTAGTCCTCCGCGGTCTGCTTCATCTTCTGGAGGATCATCGCCGAGATCTCGGGCGGCGTGTACGTCTTGCCCGTGTTGGCGATCTCTACCTGCGCCATCCCGTTGGCGCCCGACGTGACCTTGTACGGCACCTTCTTCTGCTCCTCGCTCACCTCGCCGGCCTTGCGGCCCACGAAGCGCTTGATGGAGAAGACGGTGTTGGTGGGGTTGGTGATCGCCTGGCGACGGGCAACCTGGCCCACCAGGCGCTCCCCGTCCTTGGTGAACGCGACCACCGACGGGGTGGTGCGCCCGCCTTCGGCGTTGGGAATGACCACCGGGTCGCCGCCTTCCATCACGGCGACGACGGAGTTGGTGGTCCCAAGATCGATCCCGATGACCTTCGCCATGGGCTCTCCTGACAGTAGTTGGTGTGTGATGAAACCAGCGTCCGTGGAAAGGGCAACGCCCGTGCCGCGCAAAAGCATGGTTTTCCTGTGCTTTTGGCAGGCTCCCGGCCATTGTGGCGGAGGCGCTAGGATGTATCTTCCCGCGCTATGAAGAACAGATTGCCTCACACAGAGACACAGAGACACAGAGGAAGAGGTTTTGTCTCTGTGCCTCTGTGCCTCTGTGTGATCGCCTGCACGCCCCCGCCGCCCGAGGCGCCCCCGGAGCCGCCCCGCCTGGTGGAGTTCGCGCCGAGCACGGGGGACGCGGCGGTGCCCGCGCCGCTGCGCGCGTTCTGCCAGGGCGAGCGCGCGGGGGCGCCTCCCGCGGGCCCGTATGCGCCGCGCGAGTACCGGTGGACGCGCCCGCAGCCCGCGCTGGCGTGGACGGGGTACGCGCGCGGCGGCACGCGCTTCCAGGTGCCGCTGAGGTGCGTGGTGCGCACGGACGCGGAGTGGGCGGCGATCCGCGGATACGCCGGGCTGCCGGAGCGCGCGGTGAGGCCGGTGGACTTCGGCACGCGCGTGGTGCTGCTCGCCACCAAGGGCGCGCTGCCGGGCGGGTACGTCTCCATCGACTCGGTGTACTTCCGCGGCGACACGGTGTCCGCGGTGATCCTGCAGAGCCGCACCAGCCGTCCGGAGCCGGGCGGCGCCACCAGCACCGTGCCGCTCTCCATCGTGCAGGTGCCGCGCACGGCGGGGCCGGTGAGGTTCGTGGAGCGGGAGCGTGTACGTTGACGGAGCCGGGCGGCCCGCCCAAGTTGCCCGTCTACCTTTTTCCGGAGGGGCGATGACGGGGTACGACATCCACGAGACGATCTCGTTTCTGCGCGAGCGGGTGACGCGCGCGCCGCACGCGATCCTGGTGCTGGGGTCCGGGCTGGGCGGCCTGGCGGACGAGATCGAGGACGCGGTCCGCATCCCGTTCGACGAGATCCCGGGGTTCCCGCGGCGCACGCAGGAGCTGGCGGGGCACGCCGGGGCGCTGGTGGTGGGGCGCTGGAACGGGGTGGAGGTGGCCACCATGCAGGGCCGCTTCCACCTGTACGAGGGGTGGCGCCCGCAGGACGTGGCGCTCCCCATCCGCGCGCTGGCGGCGCTGGGCGCGGAGGTGATGCTGCTCACCAACGCGGCGGGCGGCGTGCGCCCGGGGATGACGCCCGGCGACCTGATGATCATCGCGGACCACATCAACCTGATGGGGACCAACCCGCTGATCGGCGCCGTGGTGCCGGGCGAGCAGCGCTTCCCCGACATGAGCGACCCCTACGACGCCGGCTTCCGCCGCATCGCCGAAGAGGTGGCGCTGGAGCTGCGCATCCCGGTGAGCCAGGGCGTGTACGCCGGCCTGCTGGGCCCCAGCTACGAGACCCCGGCCGAGATCCGCATGCTGGCCCGCCTGGGCGCGGACGCGGTGGGGATGTCCACCGTGCCGGAGGTGATCGTGGCGCGGGCGCTGGGGATCCGCTGCTTCGGCATCTCGTGCATCACCAACCTGGCCGCCGGCCTGGGCGGCACCCACCTCTCGCACGACGAGGTGATGGAGGTGGGCGCCCGCGTGCGCGACCGCCTGGCGGCCCTGGTGCGCGGCGTGCTCCCGCGCATCGCCGGCTCCAACCTCCCCACGGAGCCCTGAATCCTCGCCCCGCGGGTTTCCGTACGGCCCACGGCACCCCTCCCCCCAGAACCACTCCGCGGAGACACAGACGATGGACATTGGAGCACTCACCGGGCTGGTCGCCGTCACCCTGGGCATCATGATCGTGCTGGTGCCCGTCGTCGGCGTCACGGCGCGCTTCGCCCTGAAGCCGATCGTGGAAGCGTTCGCGCGCATGAAGGAGATCCAGGGCGAGGAGCAGAAGGTGGCGATCATGGAGCAGCGCATCGCCCTCCTGGAGGAGCACCTCCACAGCGTGGACCGCAACCTCTCCACCCTGCAGGAAGACGCGGACTTCCGCCGCCAGCTCGATTCCGGCGCGAACCGCTGAAAAGAAGGCTCACACAGAGACACAGAGGCACAGAGATGAAGTCGTCTCTGTGCCTCTGTGTCTCTGTGTGAGCCTTCTTTCAGTCCCGGATCTGCGCCCCGGACCGGCACTCGGCGATGAACTCGGCTTCGGCGCCGCTGCAGGCGCGCTCGCGCTGGGCGGGGGCGCCGTAGAGGGCGGCGAGCTCTTCGCCCACGGCGCGGTAGCAGCTCCGCTTGGTGTCCGCGGTGGGGACGGCGCGGCAGTAGGCCAGGCCCGCCGCGGCGTCGGAGGTCACGTCCACGCGGTTCTTGGCGGTGCCGGTCACGCACCAGGCGAGCCTGTCCTCGGACGCGCGCCGGCAGAGCTCCACGGCCCTGGCGTGGTCTTTGGGGGCGTAGGCGGCGGCGTCGCGGCCCAGGCTCACGAAGCAGGTGCGGCGCAGGTTTTCCGGCACGCGCTCGCACTGCCGCGCGGCGTCCGCGAAGTCGGCGCGGTTGTGGTGGAGGATGGCGGAGGTCTGCATGGCGTAGCAGGAGGCGCGGTGCCGCTCCTGCACGATCGTGCAGGGGTAGAGCGGCTCGTCCGCGTCCAGCGCCTTGAACGCCTCGGCCGGGGCCGCGTGCGCGTGGCCGCCGCCGCCGTGGTCCATGCCCGCGTGCTCGTCCGGCTTCGCGCCGGCGAGCTGCGTGGTGGCGGTGTGGTGCGGGTTGACGGCGTTCACGATGTTCTCCATGAACGCGCCCCCGTAGCACCCCTCCCGCTCCGATGGGTTGGTGAACAGGTCGCACCCTTCCAGCGCGCGCAGCAGGTGCTGCCCGTTCACCGCCATCAGCCCGTGCCCCGCCCCATGCGCGCACTGGAACTGCAGCCAGCGCCCCTCCGGCGAGCGGTAGTCCCGGCACAGCGTTTCCAGGCGCTCGGCGGTGGCGCCGCCCGCGCCCGCGTCCGCGAAGTACGCCTGGATCACCCCGTGGTAGCACCCGGACTGGTACCCCGGCGTGCACTTCCCGAACGTCTGCCCCACCGTGGCGCTCCCCGTGTACGCCGCGATGCCGATGCCGTGCGCGAACACGTGCCCGTGCGGATGGAGCGTGGTGTCCGCCGCGAAGACGCGGTCCAGCGCGCCCATCACCCGGTCCACCCCCGCGCCGGGGATGGCGGAGATGAGCGCCTGCTCGAAGCACGCCACCTTCCCCGCCCCGGCGCCGCGGCACCCCCGCAGCGCCCACGCGGCGATGGAGTCCGGCGACGAGCCGCGGTCCCAGGTGGCGGGCTCCAGCCGGGCGGTGGGGCTCGGCGCGGGGGCCGCGGTGCGCGTGGACCCGGCGCACCCGGCGGAAAGCAGGAGCGCCGCGGCGAGGGCGGCAGTACGGAGGTATGGGGACATGGCGATGCGGGGTACGAGGATCGGTAGAAGATGACTCACACGGAGGCACGCAGACACAGAGAGACCAGCGCCTCCAGCTCGGCGCCGCGGCGCTCGGCGGTGTGCTCGGCCAGGATGCGCTCGCGCGCGGCCAGGCCGATGGCGCGGCGGTCGTCGTGGTGCGTGTGGGCCACGATGTGGGCCACCTCGTCCGTGGTCTCGGGGAGGAGGATCTCGCGGCCCGGGGTGAAGAACGCCTCGATCCCCGGCCAGCGGTCGGAGATCATGGCGGCGCCACACGCGGCGGCCTCGAACAGGCGCACGGAGGGCGACCACCCCGCCGCCACCATGTCCGCGCGGGTGGCGTTGAGCTGCCACGCAGCGCTGGAATAGAACGCCGGGTGCTGCGCCGGGCCCAGGTGGTGGATGTGGCGCACGTTGGCAGGCCAGCGCAGATCTTCGGGATACTGCGGCCCCGCCACCACGAAGCGCCGCTCCGGCAGGCGCCGCGCCACGTCCACCAGGAAGCGGTCCAGCACCGGCTGCCGGTCCGCCGCGTAGGTGCCCATGTACGCCAGGTCGCACGCGAAGGAGGCGTCCGGGTGCGCCGGACGGTAGCGCCCCTCGTCCACCGAGCAGTAGAGCGGCCGCGCGTCGCGGGCGCCCAGCTCCCCCTCCAGCACCTCGTGGAGAAAGGGCCCGCCGGTGAACGACAGGTAGCGCGTGAAGAGCGGCACCTGGTCCGCGCGCAGGTACTCCGCGCCGCCGGTGCGCAGGGCGGCCACGGTGACGGGGGTGTCGATGTCGTAGAAGAAGAGCGGGTCCACGCCGGCGCCGGCAAGGGCGTCGATCACGCGCGGGCCCTCGTTGACGTACGAGCCCACGATCACCGCGTCCGCCTCGCGCGCCTCGGCGAGGGCCTCGGCGGCCACGTCGTCCCACGAGGGGTAGAGGACGAGGCGGCAGTAGCCCGGGTCCGGGAGGTCGCGGTGGGCGCCGCCGTACCAGGGGGCGTCCCACTCGTAGAAGACCACCTCGTGCCCCCGCGCCGCGAACGCCCGCAGCAGCGCGCGGTAGGTGGTGGCGTGGCCGTTCCCCCAACTGGAAGATATGGAGAGGCCGAAGACGACGAGCTTCATGCCGCGCTCCCCACCGGTGCCCGCAGGATGGAATCGAGCAGCGCCGCGCGCTGGGCATAGCTGTGCTCCGCCACCGCCCGCCGCCGCGCCGCCTCGCCGATACGCCGCGCGTCGTCGTCGCCGGTGGACCTCACCAGCGCCGCCACGTCTTCGGCACTGGCCGCCACCAGGATCTCCTCGCCGGGCGCAAAGAACTCCTCGATCCCCACCCACTCGTCCGTCACCTGGCACGCCGCGGCGCCCGCCGCCTCGAACATGCGCGTGGCCGGGGAGAAGCCGTTGCTCACCATGCTCTCGCGGTGGACGTTTAGGACGAGCCGCGCCGCCGCGTTCACCTCGTTGTGGCGCGCCGTGGGCACGTGCCCCAGGTACTCCACGTTGGCCGGCATCCCCCGGTCGCCCCACCCCTCGCCGCCCAGGGCGAAGCGCGCGTCCGGCGACAGCTCCGCGGCGCGGAAGAAGAACTCGTCCACCCGCGCCTCGCGGTCGGGGAGGCGGTTGCCCATGAAGAGGAGGTCCCACTTCGGCGCGCCCTCACGCGGGAGGGGCCGGTGCTCCTCGGGGTCCAGGCCGTTGTAGATGGGGGTGCACGCGCGGGCGCCCCACCGCTCGTACTCGGCCACCACCGGCGGGCCGCCGCCGTAGGTGAGCACGTGGTCGTAGCGCGGGATGTGGGCGCGGAACGGGTCCGCCGGGTCCGCGGCGATGCGGCCCAGGGTGGCCGGGGCGTCCACGTCCAGGAAGGCCGTCATCACCTCGCCGCCGGCGCGCGCGGCCACGGCGGCTTCCAGCTCCGCGTCCCACACGCCCACGCCGCTGCACTTGATCACCCAGTCGCTCTCCGCGAAGGCGCGCTCCACCAGCTCGTCGCGCTCCTCCGCCGTGTGGTACACCACCACACGGGCGTAGGGCGGGTCTTCCGCCAGGTCGCGCTTCTGCTGGCGCCCGTACGCGTCCGGCTCGCAGAAGGTGATGCGGTGCCCGCGCTCGTGGAGGGCGCGCAGCAGGCCGCGGTAGTAGGTGGCGGCGCCGTTCCAGTACGACGAGACCAGCGACGAGCCGAAGAAGGTGAGGTTCATGCCACTTCCACGTTGTTGATGGCGTTTCCGGCGCTCCCCGCGATGCTCAGGGAGCCCACGATGTCCAGCAGTTGGTCCGCCCGGTGGTCGCAGGTGTGGCGCACGAGGATCGTCTCCAGCCCTCGCTCCGCCTGCCTGAGCGCCTCGTCCTCGCCGCGCACCAGGCGCAGCAGGGTGGCCTCCATCTCCGCCGGGGTCTCGGCCACCGCGTAGTCGCCGGGGCGGAAGAGGCCCTCCGCATCGCTCCATGGCGCGCAGACCAGGGGGATGCCGCACGCCAGCGCCTCGAACACGCGGATGGTGGGGATCCCCGCCAGCGCCTCCACGTACGCGCGCCGGGGGACGTGAAGCGTGGCCCGCGCCCGCGAGAACGCCGCCGGCACCTGCAGCGAGGGCGCCCACCCGCGAAAATCCACCCCCGCTTCGCGCAGCTCGGCCAGCGCGTACTCCGGGTAGCGCACCCCGTGCGCCGCCCAGCGCAGGTCGCGGTTGCGCGCGGCCGGGGCCAGCCAGAAGTCGCGCAGCTCCTGCGTGCGCTCCTCGTCACCCCAGTTGCCGATCCACACCACGTCGTCCGTCCTGGGCACGTCCAGCGGGCGGAAGCGCACGACGTCGGCCGCCTCGTGGAAGGTCCACACGCGCTGCACGCCGAAGCGCGCGCGGTACACCTCGCTCAGCACGTCGCCGAAGGCGAGCACGCCGTCGAACGCCGCCAGGTCGAAGCGGGCGATGGCCTCCGGCTGGCTCCAGGGGCGGTGGTGCGTGTCGTGGAAGAGCACCACGGCGCCTTCGCGGCGCGCCGCGGCGGGGATGGCGTTGGCCACCGCCGGGTCGTTCCACTCGTGCACCAGCACCACGTCCGCGCCCGCGACGGCTTCTTCCAGCGCCGGCGCGGCGGGGTCGTAGGTGCGCACGTCGATCTCGGGATACGCGCGGGCGAACTCCACCACCGGCGCGATGCCGTGGTCGGCCAGCAGGTTCTCCAGCGACCAGGCGCCGCGCGGCTCGTACGACACCACCGTGTGGCCGCCGCGCGCCAGCGAGCTCATCAGCCCGCGCAGGAAGTGCGCGTTCCCGTGGTTCCAGTCCGACGCGGCGCTGTGTACGAAGAAGACGAATCTCATGGTGCCGCGGAGGTGGCGGCCTGCGCGCGGTCGCGGAGGGCGTACCGCTGCGCGAGCTGCCGATAGAGTGCTGCGTATTCCTCGGCCATGCGGCCGGAGGTGTACCTGCGCAGGGCGCGCTTGCGGGCCCCCGCCGCCAGCCGCGCCACCCGCGCGGGGTCGTCGCGCAGGCGGCGGAGCACGTCGGCCAGCGCCGCGGCGTCGCCGGCGGGCACGAACTCGGCGCACCCGTGCCACAGCTCGCGAAAGGTGCCGATGTCCGAGAGCACCAGCGCGCAGCCGTGGAGCGCGGCCTCCAGCGGAGCCAGCCCGAACGGCTCGTAGCGCGAGGGCGCCACGTACACGGAGGCGCTGCGCATCCACGCGTCCACCTCCGCGCGCTCCACGCGCCCGTGCGACCGCAGGTGGCGCGGCTCGTAACGCTCCCCGTGCGGCGCGACGGTCTCGCCCAGCACGTGGATGGGCGGGAAGTCCGGCCCCAGCAGCCCGGCGGCCTCGTCCAGCAGGTCCACGCCCTTGCCGCGGTCCCACAGGCGGCCCACGCTGAGCGCCGAGAACTCGTCGCGCGACCGGGGCTCTTCGTGGGGGAAGTCCACGCCGTTGTAGATGACGCGGGCGCCGCGCACGTCGTAGTGGCGCACCAGCAACGTGGCCTGGTACTGGGTGGGCGTCACCAGCGCGTCCGCGGCGCGCAGCCCGCCGCGCACCCAGCCGGCGTACCCGCCCCACTCGTCCATGGGCGCGTCGCCGCCCAGCACGTGCGACCACCAGGAGAGCACGTCGCTGTGCACCGCCGCGACCACCGGCACGGGAAAGCCGAAGGCGGCGTACGCCATCTGGTTGAGGTGCACCACATCCGCGTTCCACACCTCCGCGAGCCCGCGCAGCCAGTCCGCGGCGGCGCGCACGTCCTCGCCGGCGCCGGCCATCCACTCCAGGCGGTAGTTGCGCGACGCCACCTGCACGCCCTTGGGGAGGTGGGCCAGCCGCTCGTCGCGCACCTCGCCGATGGCGGCGACGAGCACCTCGTGCCCCATCGTGTTGAGCTCGCACGCCAGCGTGACGGTATGGTCCCAGACCCCGCCCAGCGTATCGGTGGTGAGAAGGATCCTCATCGCCCGTAGATGCGGTCGAGCACCCGCGCCACGTCCACCAGGCGCTCGGCGGCGGGATCGAAGCGCTCGCCCGCGGCCAGGCGGCGCGCCCAGTCCACCCCCGCACGCCCGCCCCACTCGTCCGGCGGGACCGCCAGCGTCTCGCGCGACGTGCCGTGGAAGATCTCGGCGGTGAAGTCGTAGAACGACCCGTTCACGTTGCGGAGCGCCGCGCCCCCGCCGGTGCCGTAGAAGTCCGCCGCGATCACCGCGTCCTGCCCGGCCGAGAGGCGCCACGAGCAGGCCAGCCGCACCGCCGCGCCCCCTTCCAGCCCCAGGGTGGCGACGGCGTAGTCCTCCACCTGCGTGGCCGCGTCGCACAGCGGCTCGCCGCCCGCGAAAAGCTTCCCCTCCACCGAGTCCACGGCGGGGAAGCCCAGCGTCCACAGCGCCAGGTCCACAAGGTGAACGCCCAGGTCCATTACGCACCCGCCGCCGGAGAGCGCGGGATCGTAGAACCAGGGCTTGTCCGGCCCGTACGCGTTGTGAAAGGTGAGATCGACGGCGTACACGCGCCCCAGCTCGCCCATCCGCTCGCGGATGTGGCGCATCCCCTCGGTGAAGCGGTACGACAGGTCCACGGCCAGCAGCCGGTCCGCGGCGCGCGCCGCATCCACCACCGCGCGCACCTCGTGCGCCGTGCGGCCGAGCGGCTTCTGGCAGAACACCGCCACCCCCGCCTCCAGCGCGCGGATGGACTGCTCGGCGTGGAGCGCGCTCGGCGAGGCGATCACGATCCCATCGAGCCCCATCTCCAGGAGCTCGTCCAGCCCGCTCGCCACCTCCGCATCGGGCGCCGTCTCGCGGGCCGCCGCCGTCATCTCCGGCGAGGGGTCGGAGACGGCGGCCACCTGCCCGAAGCCGGCGCGGGCGATGGCCTCCATGCGGTGCCGCCCGATCCAGCCGACGCCCAGGAAGCCGAGACGAGGAGTGCGTGAGTGCGTGAGTGCGTCAGTGCGTGTGTGGCTCGCCAGCACGGCGTCGGTCAATTGCTTCTCCCAGGATCTACAAAGCTAAAAACTTGAGCTCACACAGAGACACAGAGACACTGAGGAGCAATATCACATCGTGACGAGGGCCTTCAGGAACCCGTCGGGGCGGTCGCGCGTGTCGTCCAGGGCGCGGCCCAGCTCGTCCAGCGGGTAGCGGTGCGTGTAGAGCGGCGACGGGTCCAGGCGCCCGGAGGCGACGGCGTCCACGGCGGCGCGGATGCCGTCCATGTACACCTGGGGGTCGCGCTCGTGGGCGTTGATCACGTCCAGCCCGCGCCAGTTCCAGAGCTGCATGTTCACCTGGCGCGGCCCGTCCTGGTGGTAGCCCGCGACCACCAGCCGGCCGCGCTCCCTGGTGAGCTCGGCGGCCAAGTCCAGCGGCCACTGCTTGCCCACGGCCTCGATCACCCGGTCCGCGAAGACGCCGCCCGTGAGCTCCTTCACCCGCTCGATGATCCGCCAGTGGTCGTCCATGGGGATCAGCTCGTGCGCGCCCATCTCCCGGGCGACATCCAGGGAGAAGGGGCGGCGCGAGATGGCGATCACGCGCGCCCCCGCGTCGGCGGCCAGGCGCGTGAGGAGCGCGCCCAGGAAGCCGATCCCCACGATGGCCACCGTCTGCCCCGCGCTGATCTCGCTGCGGCGGAAGATGTTCATCGCGCACCCCAGCGGCTCGCCGGGGAACGCCTGCCCGTCCAGCGCGGCGGGCAGCGGCACGATGGCGTCGGCCGCGGCCACGTCGCACTCCGCGTACGACCTGTACGAGAGCGCGGCCACGCGGTCGCCCACGGCCACCCCGCTCACCCCCTCGCCCAGCGCGTCCACCACGCCCCACCCCTCGTGCCCCATCCCGCCGGGCTCCAGCGGGTACTTCATCCACTCCGCCCCCGCCCACGGGGTGAGGTTGGACGCGCACACGCCGCACCCTTCCAGCCTGATGCGCACCTCCCCGGCCCCGGGCTCCGGGACCGAGGTCTCCTCCATCACGATCCGCCCGGGCCCCGCCAGCCGCGCCGCGCGCATCGTGGAAATCGCTGTATCCGTCATTCTGAGCGTTCTAGAAGTGTGGTGGTGCGGACGGGCAGATGCCGGTCCCCGGGGTTGTGGAAGTGCGTGAGTGCGTTAGTGCGTGAGTGCGCTAACAGCAGTGAAACGCACTGACGCACTCACGCACTCACGCACTTCCGTTCACCAGCGCCGGCTCTTCCAGCTCGGCGAGCGAGGTGTCCAGCTTCGCCTCGTCCAGCCAGGCGACGAGCTTCTCCAGCCCGGCCTTCCACGAGGTCTCCGGGCGCCAGCCGAGCACGCGCTCCAGCTTGGCGGTGTCGGACACGTAGACGCGCTGGTCGCCGGGGCGCCAGTCGGCCATGGTGACGGGGACCTCGGTGCCCGAGATCTCGTGCAGGCGGTCGATGACGCCGCGCACCGACACGGCGTTGCGCGCGCCGCCGCCCACGTTGAACACCTGGCCCGTCACCTCGTCGATGCGGCCCATGGCCAGGCGCATCGCCCGCACCAGGTCGTCGATCCACAGGATGTCGCGCACCTGCTGCCCGTCGCCGTAGATGGTGAGCCCCTCGCCGGCGCGGATGGCGCGCGCGAAGTGGGCCACCCACCCCTGGTCTTCGGTGCCGAACTGGCGCGTTCCGTAGATGCAGCTCATGCGGAACACCACCGTGCGCAGGTCGTAGATGCGCGCGTAGTCGTGGACGTACTGGTCGGCCGCGCCCTTGCTGCACCCGTACGGCGAGTGGAAGTCCAGCGGCTGCTCCTCCGTGACCCCCGCGCGGCCGTCGGCGTAGCGGTACGCGCCGCCGGCCAGCTCCACCGCCACCTCGTCCATCCCCCCGTACACCTTGTTGGTGGAGGTGAAGAGGATGGAGGGCGGGTTGTGCATGGCGCGGGCGGCCTCCAGCACGTTGAAGGTGCCCAGGATGTTGGTGCGCAGGTCCAGCCCCGGGTCCAGCAACGAGGTGGTGACGGCCACCTGCGCGGCCAGGTGGAACACCTGCTTGCTCTCGCGGACCAGCGCGCGCATCCGCGCGGCGTCGGCCACGTCCACGTCTTCGATGCGCACCCGGTCGCCGTGCGTCTCCTGCAGCCACGCGGCGTTGAGGCGCACTCCCGCGCGGGAAAAGTTGTCGGCCACGATCACCCTCTCCCCGTCGCGGAGGAGGGCGTCGGCCAGGTTGGAGCCCACGAAGCCGGCCCCGCCGGTAATCAGCACGTAGTCGCGCGTACCCTGCTTCATCATCCCCCTCCCCTAGAGCGTCAGTCCGCGCGCCGCGAGCTCGGCGGCGTGGCTCTCCACCTTGTCTTCGGGCCTCTCCTGCTCCCGCAGCCACTCCACCAGCTCCTGCATCCCGGCTTCGAAAGTCACCCGCGGCTCGTAGCCGAGCACTTCGCGCGCGAGCGAGATGTCCGCATAGCAGTTGCGGATGTCGCCCACGCGGTACTTGCCCGTGAGCTGCGGCTCCACCTGCACCCCCATCACCCCGGCCAGCGTCTCGGCCACCTCGCGCACGGACACGGCCCGCCCGCTCCCCAGGTTGAACGCCTTCCCCACGGCCGCTTCCTCTTCCGCCGCCAGCAGCAGCCCCTGCACGATGTCGTGCACCGACACGAAGTCGCGGCGCTGCTCGCCGTCTTCAAAGATCATGGGCGCTTCGCCGTTCAGCAGCCGCGCGCTGAAGATGGCGGCCACCCCCGTGTACGGGTTGGAGAGCGCCTGGCGCGGGCCGTAGATGTTGAAGAACCTCAGCGCCACGCTGGGGATGTTGTACGCGGCGCCGATCTGCAGCACCATCCGCTCCTGGTCCGCCTTGGTGAGGGCGTAGATGGAGGTGGGATCGAGCGGCTTTCCCTCGTCGGTGGGCATGGGCTCCAGCGGCGTTCCGTCCGCGTCCTGCGGGTCCCACTGCTGCGCGCGGAGGCGCTCCACCGTGCGGATGGGCGACTGCCCGTCCGCCCCGTCCGGCCGGCGGTAGCGGCCCTCGCCGTAGATGGACATGGACGACGCCACCACCAGCCGCTCCACCGCGCCGCGCTCGTCCACCAGCGACTGCAGGAGGTGCGCGGTGCCCAGCGTGTTCGTTGCCGTGTAATCCGCTATCTGGTACATTGACTGCCCCACACCGACCGCAGCGGCAAGGTGATAGACCACCTCCACGCCTTCCAGCGCGCGGCGGACCGCGTCGGCGTCGCGCATGTCGCCCAGGCGGAACTCGGCGTCGTCCGGTACCCAGGCGGGGCGCCGCTGCTCCGGTCCGTGGACCTGCGGATCGAGGTTGTCGAGGATGCGCACGCGGTGGCCGCGCGCCAGCAGCGCGTCCACCAGGTGGCTCCCCACGAAACCCGCCCCTCCCGTCACCAACGTCGTCCGAGCCGACACTCAACACCTCCGGTAGCGGTGATCACCTCGATCAAGATCTGGAACGAGCCCAACAACCTTTCCCACTGGGACTTCCTGCTGGATCCCGGCTGGGAGATCTTCGCGGAGATGGTGCGCCGCACCTCGTCCGCGCTGCGCGGCGCGGGGTGGGACCGCCCCCTGGTGCTCGGCGGGATCTCCCCCATCGACCACGGTTTCCTGCGCCGCATGCGCGAGCTGGGCGCCCTGGACGCCGTGGACGTGCTGGCGCTTCACGGCTTTCCGCTGGACTGGAACCTGTGGCCCATGGAAGAGTGGCCCGCCCGCATCGAGGCCGTCCGCGCCGAGTTCGCCATGCCCGTTTGGGTTACCGAGACCGGGGTCTCCTCCTTCGCCAGCGAGGGCGCGGCCGCCTGGGGCCTGCGCCGCATGCGCGCGCTGCTGGCCGGCGAGCAGGTGTTCTGGTACACGCTGCTGGACCTGGCCCCCATCCACGAGGCCACCACCCGCCACAAGCGCGCCGAGGGAAGCTCGTACTTCCGGCACTTCCACTTCGGCCTGCTGCGCTGGGACGGCACCCCCAAGCGCGCGCTGAGCTCGTGGGACCCGGAGTTCGGGATCTGCCAGTGGTTCCAGTTCAACGACGAGCGCACCCTTGACCTGGCCGTCCGCTGGTTCGAGCGCCTGGGCGTGCGCCAGGTGCGCACGGGCCTTTCCTGGGCCGAGAGCCACATGCCCGGCTACGAGCGCTGGTTCGACCGGGTGATGCAGGCGCTGGAGCCGTTCGACGTGTGCGTGACCCTGTGCTTCACCCCCGGCAGCGTGGGCCTGCGCCCGGACCACACCTCCCCCCCGCGCGACGTGGGCGAGTTCGCGCGCTTCGCCGTGCAGATGGCGGAGCGCTACGGCGCCCTCTCGCCGCTCCCCGCCGCGCGCACGTAGCCATGGGCGGCACGATGCACCGCGGGCCCTCCTGTCGCAGGCGGACGGGAGGGCTCGGCTGCGTTCGCGCGGGCGCCATGCGCGGCGCCGGTGCGGGCCGCGCGGGCGCGCACCCGGTGCCCGGGGGCCGCGGGGCTCATCCGGCGGACGGGGCGAGGCGGGCGTCGTACTCCGCGGCCCAGCGCCCCAGGCGGTCGTCCACCTCCCCCGCGTACACGCCGGCCACCAGCCGCTGCGCGAGCCTCACTCCCAGGCGGAGCTCGTGCGTGCAGCGGGCCCGGTCTTCCTGCCCCGTGTCCAGTTGTTGTGCCGCTTCCATCTCCAGCGCGAAGGCGAGGCGGTCGAGGTCGGTGAAGATGCGCCCGCGCAGGGCGGCGGCCTCGGGTGCCTCGTTCGGGGGAGGTGAGCTCAGCATGCGGAGCGGGGTTGGTGGGGATCGGGAACCGCTCTCCAGGCCTGTACCTGCGCCATTGGGCCTTTAATTGCGTGCGCCAGGAGCAAGGCGCGTGCCGTGGAATGTAGAAGAAGAAGCTTTCCGTGGCACGTGAAACGAGGGCCGAAAAGGCCCCCACCCCCCTACCCCCTCCCCCGCGTGCGGGGGAGCGTGGGGAGGGGGCGCATCTTCCGTGTCGGTGCGCGACCGTGCCCCTGCGGCCCCGCGGCGTTGGGGGGGCGCGATTCTGCGCGCCCGTACGCTCCGCGGCTCGCGCCATACGGACGGCACGTACGTAGGGGCACCGCCGCGTGGATGCGCGTGCCTCCCGCACCGGCGAGTTCCGAAACTGGACAGCGGCGGGCGGTTGAAACCGCTGCAACGACTACACGAAGTCCCCCTGCGGGGACTACAGGGCTTCTGTTCGGGCCGACGAACCAGTCCGCGCAGGCGGCGCCGCACCACGGCCGGCCGGTTGTGACCGCTTCGACAACTACACGGAGTCCACCCGCGCGGACTGGGCCTGACGGTTCAGCCGGAACCCTGTAGTCCCCGCAGGGGGACTTCGTGTAGTTGTTGCAGCGACTTCAGTCGCCCGCAACCGGGGCAACCGGGGCTACCGGGGCTACTGGAGCTACCCTCACCCCGCCGGCTGCGTCTCCGCCGCGCCGACTTCGGAGGGGCGGCCGGAGCGGCTCCATTCGGCCCAGTCGCCCTCCAGGTGCTGCACGTCGGTAAAGCCGCGCGCGCGGAGAAGGGAGATGGCGACGCCCGCGCGCGCGCCGGACTGGCAGTGAACCACCAGCGGACGGTCGCGCGGGAGCTCGGAGAGGCGGGCGGCGAGGCGGCCCAGGGGGACGTTGCGGCTCCCGGGGATATGGCCGGCGGCCCACTCGGAGCCGTTCCGCACGTCCACCACCTCCACCAGGCCCTGCGCGCGGCGCGCGTCCGCCTCGTCGGCGGTGACGCGGGCCAGGACGCCGGCGGCGCGGTGCTTGGCGGCCCAGGCCTCCACCACGTCGGGGGTCGCGTAGCCGCCGGGGGCGTCCAGGCCGATGGCGGCGAGGGCGCGCGCCGCTTCGTCCGCCTGGGACTCGTCTACGATGAGGAAAAAGGGCGCGTCGTAGGGGAGCACCGAGCCGGCCCAGGTGGCGAAGCTCTTCCCCATCGGCACGCTCAGGGTGCCGGGGACGTGGCGGCGGGCCCACTCGGCGGCGGGGCGTGTGTCCACCAGCGTGGCGCCCTCGGCCAGCAGCTCGTCCACCTTTTCGGCGGAGAGGCGCGGGGGGCGGCGCGCTTCGCCCAGCAGCGCCGGGCCGTCGCGGTTGATGCGCTTCATCTGCGCGAAGTACATCGGCGGCTCCGGCTGGCCCGCGAGCACCTCGGCGGCGAAGGCGTCCTCGTCCGTGTGGCGCAGCGCCCAGTTGAACCGCTTCTCGTAGCCCAGCGTGGAGGTGGGGATGGCGCTGAGCGCTTTGCCGCACGCCGACCCCGCCCCGTGCCCCGGCCAGATCTGCACGAAGTCCGGCACCTCGGCCACGAAGCGCTGCAGGCTGCGGAAGAGGGTGCGCGCGCCTGCCTCCATCGTCCCCGCGATGTTGGCGGCGCGCTCCAGCAGGTCCGGACGCCCCACGTCGCCCACGAACACGAAGTCGCCCGTGAACACGCCCATCGGCGCGTCGGCGCCCTCGTCGGTCACGATGAACGACAGGTGCTCCGGCGTGTGCCCCGGCGTGTGCATCACCCGCACCTCCACCGTGCCCACGTCGAAGCGGTCGCCGTCGTGGAGGAGCGTGGCGTCGTAGCCGTAGCTCCAGTCCGCCCCGCCCTCGCCCGAAAGGAGGAGCCGCGCCCCCGTGCGCTCCGCCAGCTCGCGCGCGCCGGAGACGAAGTCCGCGTGGATGTGCGTCTCGGTGACGTGGGTGATGCGCACCTTCTCCTCCTGCGCGGCGCGGAGGTACTGCTCCACGTCGCGCGCGGGGTCCACCACCAGCGCGCTGCCGGAGGAGCCCACCATCCAGCTCGCCTGGGCCAGCTTGTCGTCGTAGAAGCGCTTGAGGATCATGGGCGCCTTGCGGGGGTGGAGGAGGTCGGGACCGGCGAGCGACAACCTACAAAGATGAACCCCGCCGCGCGAGGGTCACGGGGCGGGGTCAGCGATGGCGGGGGAGAAAGATGGACCCGCGGTGCTCGTCCGGATCGGGCCAGACCAGGAGGATGGCGAGCGATTCCAGCGCCGCGAAGATGGCCGCCGCGAACGCCGCGCGGAAGTGCCACTCGTAGAAGTGCCCCGTCGCCAGCATCACCACGGCCATGGTGTAGGCGAGGAAGACCGCCACCTTGGCCGAGTACAGGTGAAGGTCCACGAAGCGCCGGAAGCGCACCCAGGCCACGCCCAGCGTGAAGAGCGCCAGCGCGGCCCACCCCAGCAGCGGCACCGAGTGCTCCCCGAAGAACGAGGGGCGCAGGATGAAGAGCCACACCACGGTGGAGGTAGCCAGCAGGTGGTCCGCCAGCGAGTCCGTGCGGCTGCCGATCTCCGTGGTGCGCCCCATCCTGCGCGCCAGCGGCCCGTCGATCAGGTCCGTGGCGAACGCCAGCCCCAGCCCGTACCCCAGCAGGTGGTCGCGCCCCTGCATCGCCACCACCCACAGCGCCGGGATGGAGGCCAGGCGCAGCCCCGTGAGCAGGTTGGGCGGCGAGCTGAGGTATTCGCGGACGGCGGCAAACATGAACGGCAATCTCACACAGAGGCACAGAGGCACCGAGAAAAGACCGGGCGGCCGGAGCACAACGCATCGCCGCGCGCCGCGGCGGGGGGTTTCAACCCCTCGCTAAAAGACGGCGGCGAGCAGGGCGATGGCGAGCACCGCCACGCCGATCCCGGACTTGACGGCGGTGGCCACCAGGCGGCCGATGAGGGCGCCCCACCCCACGCGCACCGAGCCGCGCCACTCGCCGCGGTGGCTCATCTCCAGCGCGGCCGCGCCCACGAACGAACCCACGAAGGCGCCGATCACGCTCCCGATCACCGGGATGGGCACGCCGAGGATGGCTCCCGCGATGCCGCCCAGGATCGCGCCCCACGCGGCGCGGCGGCTGCCGCCGTACCGCTCCGCGTAGCGCCCGCCCAGCACGAACTCCGCGGCCTCGGCCAGCGCGGCAAGCACCGCGGCGACGATGACGGTGACGAGGCTCACGTCCTGGAACCCCGTGGCCCACGCGAACGCCCCCAGCGCCACCACCTGCAGCCAGATCCCCGGCAGCCCGAACGGGATCAGCAGGAGCCCCGCCACCTGCGCCAGCACCAGCAGGGCCACCCGGATCTCAGCTCCCAAGGTTCCTCTCTGTGTCTCCGTGCCTCTGTGTGAGGCCGGCGGTTCAGAAGTACGAGCGCGTGGTGGCGCCCGAGCGCCCTTCCAGCATGTTCAGCTTCAGCTCGAAGTCGCCCGGGTTGGTGGCGGCGGCCTTGGCGACCTCGTAGTCCACCCGGTCCGTCTGCACCAGCTCCATCAGGCACTGGTCGAAGGTCTGCATCCCGTACGTGGTGCGCCCGTCGGCGATGTGCTCGCGGATCTCCTCCACCCGCGTGGGGTCCGCGATGCAGTCGCGGATGGTGCCCGTCACCACCATCACCTCGGCGGCCAGCACGCGCCCCTTGCCGCCCTTGGCCGGCAGCAGGCGCTGCGACACCACGGCCTGCAGCGACTCGGCCAGGCGCAGGCGGGCCATCGCCTGCTCCTCCGGCGGAAAGGTGGCCACCAGGCGCGAGATGGTGGAGGCCGCGTCGCGCGTGTGCACGGTGGAGATCACCAGGTGGCCCGTCTCGGCCGCCTTGAGGGCGATGTCGATCGTCTCCGCGTCGCGCATCTCGCCGATCTGGATGACGTCCGGATCCTGGCGGAGCGCCGCGCGCAGGCCCACGCGGAACGAGTCCGTGTCGATCCCCACGTCGCGCTGCGTGATGGAGCAGTTGACGTCGCGGTGCAGGAACTCGATGGGGTTCTCCAGCGTGACCACGTGGCGGCGCATCGTCTGGTTCATGTGCCCCAGCATCGCGGCCTGCGTGGAGCTCTTCCCCGACCCCGTGACGCCCGTCACCAGCACCATCCCGCGCTCGTTGGCGGTGATGTCCGCCAGCACGGAAGGCAGCCCCAGCTCTTCAAAGGTGGGGATCTCGATGGGGATCACCCGCATCACGATCATGAAGCTCCCCCGCTGGCGGAGGATGTTGACGCGGAAGCGCCCCACCCCCGGGATCCCCCACGAGCAGTCGTAGTCGTTGAGCTCGTCGATGTTGGCCCGGTCGCGCTCGCGCGGGATCAGTTGCAGGGCGATGGCGCGCGTCTGCTCGGGGCTCAGGCGCTGCTTGGTGAGCGGGACGAGCGCGCCGTGGATGCGCGCGCGGAAGACGTCGCCGGCCTTGATGTGGAGGTCGCTGGCGCCGCGCTGCACCGCGGTGTGGATGATGCGCCCGACGGCTTCCTGGAAGTCGCCGGCCGGCGCGCCCTGCGTCATGGTGTCCACGGCTCAGTATCCCGCCTGCTTGTCGACGGTGTTGAGGAGAGGGGTGCCCGCCAGGTAGCGCCGGATGTTCTCGGCGATCAGCTCCGTTTGGCGGCGCCAGAAGAGGTGAGAGGCTCCCGAAATGTGCGGGGTGAGCAGCGTGTTGGGAAGGCCCCACAGCGGCGATTCCGCGGGGAGCGGCTCCCGCGCGAACACGTCCAGCCCCGCGCCGCGGATGCGCCCGGAGCGCAGCGCCTCCACCAGCGCGTCCTCGTCCACCACCCCCCCGCGCGAGATCAGCACGACCGTCGCCCCGCCGGGAAGCCGCGCCAGCTCCGCCGCCCCGATGCTCCCCTCCGTCTCCCGCGTGCGCGGCACCGTCACCACCAGCACGTCGCTGGCGTCCAGCAGCCGCTCCAGCCCGCCGTCGCCCGTGAAGAGCTCCACGCCTTCCGGCGCATCCCCCGCCCGGCGGCGGGTGGCGACCACGCGCATCCCCAGCGCCGCGCCCCGCCGCGCCACGGCCCGCCCGATGCCGCCCAGCCCGTGCACGCCCAGGGTGAGCTCCGTCAGCTCGCGCACGGGGGCATCCGCCTCCTCCCACGCCCCCTTGTCCCAGCGCCCCTCCGCCTGCAGCCGCACCGCCCGGTCCAGCCCCCGCGCGAAGTGGAGGATGAAGGCAAGCACCGTGTCCGCGATGGGCTCCGCGTGGATGCCGGCCGAGTTGGTGAGCACCACGTCGGAGGCGAGCATGGCCTCGTGGAGCGAGCCGCCCACCCCCGCCGCCCCCGAGTGTGCCCAGCGCAGCGTGTCCCCCGCCGCCGTGAAGAGCGAGGGCGGGATGCCGTACCCCAGGTACACCTCTGCCCCGCGCACGGCCCGGAGGGCGGCGGGCGTGGGCTCGCCGCCGTCGCCCGTGGCGTCCGCCGTCTCGTCCACCACCACCACCTCCCAATCGTCCGGCACGGCCGCGCGGATGCGCTCCAGCGCCCAGTCGGGGATGGCGACCAGCGGGCGCCGGTCGTCGAGGTCCACCACCAGGCGCCTCATCCGCGCCCCAGGCTGCGCACCTGCGGATCGGTGGTCATCAGCCGCACCGCGCGCTCGTGCCCGTCCAGCGGCCCCGTGGCACGGAACGCGAGGTGGAACAGGTCGCCGTCCTTGTCGATGGATTCCATGCGGATGCGAAGTCCGAGCGTTTCCAGGGCCTTTTCGAGGTCCGCGAGGGCGTGGAGCGTGGGCACGATGGCCACGTGGTAGCGCCGGTCCACGCGGCGGCGGGCAAGCGCGTCCTCTACCCGGCGCAGCATGAACAGCGTGATGAGGATGAGGATCGTGGCGCCGATGGAGACGGTGTACTCGTGCACCCCCACCGCGATCCCCACCGCCGCCACCACCCACAGCGTGGCTGCGGAGGTCAGCCCGATGATCCTGCCCCGCGACTGCAGGATCGTTCCGGCGCCGATGAAGCCGATGCCGGAGACGATCTGCGCCGCCAGCCGGCCCGGGTCGCCGCGCATGGTGTCCGCGGTCTGGGTGATGAGCACGGACATCTCGGTGATCAGCGCCGCGCCCACGCAGATGAGCAGGTTGGTGCGCAGCCCCGCGGGCTTGCCGCTCACCTCGCGCTCCATCCCCACCGCGCCGCCCAGCACGGCGGACAGCACGAGCCTGCCCAGCGTGTCCAGGTGCAGCGCGGCCAGGACGGCCGCGGGGATGCCCATGCGCAGGAGGAAGTCGTCCATGGCCGGAGTGAGGGCGGCAGGGTGTAACGGCGGTGTAACCGCACGTAACATACAGCGGGCCTCGCACGGAGGCACGGACCCACGGAGACGCTAGGAGGAGCGATGAGCGAGAGGGTGCCGCTGTCCCGAACCGGCCCCGCGGTGCCGGAGCTGCCCGTGGTGGACGTCGCGCGGGCGCAGGAGTACTACCGCGACGTGCTCGGCTACGAGATCGGCTGGCTCTACCCGGGCGGCGAGATCGGGGCCGTGTCACGGCCAGACGCCGTGATCTTCTTCCGCAGGACCGAGGCGCCGTTCGCGCCCGCGGTCCACTGGATCCTCGCCCCCGACCTGGACGCTACGCACCGCGAGCTGGTCGCCTCCGGGGCGAACATCGTGGAGCCCCTGGAGCTGAAGCCGTGGGGGCTGAGGCAGTTCACGGTCGAAGACCTGCACGGGCACCGCTTCTATTACCACAGCGACGGGGAATGAGGCACCCGCGCGGGCCTCACACAGAGGCACGGAGCCACAGAGGAGTGGTTCTCTCTCTCTGTGTCTCCGTGCCTCTGTGTGAGACTTCTTTTTACGCCAGCCCCAGCACGTCGCGCATGGTGTAGCGGCCGGCGGGCTTGCCGGCCAGCCAGCGGGCGGCGCGCAGGGCACCCTCCGCGAAGAGCGCGCGGTCCTGCGCCACGTGGCCCAGCTCGATGCGCTCGAGGTCGCCGATCAGCATCACGCGGTGCTCGCCCACGATGTCGCCGCCGCGCACCGCGTGGAAGCCGATCTCGCCGCGCGGGCGCTCGCCGGGGTGGCCGCTGCGGCCGTCCACGCGCACGTCCGCGAGGGGCACGCCGCGGCCGCGGGCCAGCGCCTCGCCCAGCGCCAGCGCGGTGCCGCTGGGCGCGTCCGCCTTGCGGCGGTGGTGGGCCTCCACGACCTCGGCGTCGAAGTCGTCGCCCAGCACGGCCGCGGCGCGCTCGGCCAGAGCCAGGAGGAGGTTGACGCCCACGCTGAAGTTGGCGGCCAGCAGCACGGGCGAGCGCGCGGCCGCCCGCGCCAGCACGCGCTCCCCCTCGTCGCCCAGCCCCGTGGTCCCCACCACGAGCGCCTTCCCCGCCAGCGCGTCGCCCTGCCCTTCCACCAGGCGGCGCAGCAGGTCGGGGGAGGAGAAGTCGATCACCACGTCGGCCTGGCGGATCCAGTCGCCGGCGGTCTCGGGGGTCTCCACCAGCGGGCACCCCACGTCGCAGCCGCGCTCCGGGATGCGGCCGATGCCCGCGACCAGCTCCAGGGCGTCGTCCTGGTGGATCAGGTCGGCCAGGACGGTGCCCATCCGCCCCGTGGCGCCGCTGAGGACGACGCGCAGCGGCTCAGCGCCCGGCTGCATCGAGCCCCATGGCGTCCATGGCGGCGCGCAGCTCGGCGCGCGCGGCGTCCGAGATCTCCACCAGCGGGAGGCGCGGCTGGCCCACGGCGAAGCCCAGCATCTCCACCGCCGCCTTGATGGGGATGGGGTTGGCCTCGCGGAAGATGGCCGCGATCAGGGGGAGGTAGGCGAGCTGAAGCGAGCGCGCCTCTGCCACGCCGCCCTCCAGGAAGGCGTGCGCCATCCGCGCCGTGTCGCGCGGGGCCACGTTGGCGAGCACCGAGATCACCCCCACCCCGCCCAGCGCCATCAGCGGCACGATCTGGTCGTCGTTGCCGCTGTACACGGCCACCTCGCCGGCCACGCGGCGGCACACCTCGGCCACCTGCGAGATGTCGCCGCTCGCCTCCTTGACCCCCACGATGCGCTCGTCCTGCGCCAGCAGCTCCATCGTCTCCGGCAGGATGTTGCACGCCGTGCGGCCGGGGACGTTGTAGGCGATGGCGGGGAGGCCGCCCGCGTCCATCACGTGGCGGAAGTGGGCCACGATGCCGCGCTGCGGCGGCTTGTTGTACGGCGGCGGGGCGATGAGCAGGGCGTCGGCGCCGGCCTCGCGGGCGCCGCGCGCCAGGCCGGACACGGCCGCCGTGTCGCTCCCGCCCGCCCCGGCGATCACGGGCACGCGCCGGCCGGCCTCGTCCACCACGATCTCCACGGCGCGGCGCTGCTCGGCGGCGGACATGGCCGGGGCCTCGCCCGTGCTCCCGTTGACGATGAGCGCGTCGGTGCCCTCGCGCAGGTGGAAGCGCACGAGCTCGCGCAGCACGGGCTCGTTCACGCCGCCGTCCCCAAAGGGCATGACCAGCGCCACGCCCGAGCCCACGAAGAGGGCGCGGGCGGGCTTCGCGGTGTCGGGCATCTTAGAGGCGGTTGAGGTCCAGGATGTCGCCCGGGAGCACGTCGCCCTCGGGGTCGTCCGGGTCCAGGTCGCGCTCGGTGGAGTCGCGGAAGTCGTCGGCCGCCTCGTCGCCGACCTCGGTGTGGAACGAGCGGAAGACGGAGGCGCCGCACTTCTCGCAGGTCATCCCCGGCTCGGGCTGCTCGTCTTCGAAGAAGTAGTCCTTGCCGCAGTTCTCGCACACCAGCGTCAGCACCGTGGTGGCGGGCCCGCTGCCGGCCGGATTCTCGCGCACGTTCTCGGTGGACTGCTTGGCGGCCGAGATCGTCGTGTCGTCCGACGTGGCGGCTTCGGCGTTGTGCAGGTGCTGGTTGGGGTCGCGATTCTCGTCTTGCATGCTTCCGTCCGTATCTCGGGTGTGCCGCGCGGGTGTCGGCGCGAAGGGTAGCACAAGGCGGACCAATCTCACACAGAGGCACGGAGGCACAGAGAAGAAGTCATCTCTGTGCCTCCGTGCCTCTGTGTGAGCCCCTTCTTTCAGCGGAGCCCGACCGCGCTCCGCACCCGGTCCATGGTGACGTCCGCGATGGCGCTGGCACGGCGGGCGCCCTCCGCGAGCACCTCGTCCACGTAGCCGGGGCGCGCCAGGATCTCGGCGCGGCGGGCGCGCATGGGGGCAAAGAACTCCTGGAGCGACTCGAACAGGCGCTTCTTGAAGTCGCCGTAGCCGATGCCGCCTGCGCGGAAGTCGGCCTCCATCCGCGCCACCTGCTCGGGGGCGGCGACCAGGCGGTAGAGGGCAAGGATGTTGGAGCCCTCCGGGTCCTTGGGCGCCTCCAGCGGCGTGGAGTCGGTGACGATGCTCATCACCTTCTTCCTCATCGGCTTCTCGTCTTGGAAGAGCTCCAGCGTGTTGCCGTAGCTCTTGCTCATCTTGCGCCCGTCCAGCCCCGGCACCACGGCCACGTGCTCGCTGATCTCCGGCTCGGGAAGCTTGAGCGTGTCGCCGTACGCGGCGTTGAACTTGGTGGCGATGTCGCGCGTCATCTCCAGGTGCTGCTTCTGGTCCTTGCCCACGGGCACCACGTCCGCGTCGTACAGCAGGATGTCCGCGGCCTGCAGGACGGGGTAGGTGAAGAGGCCCGCGTTGGCGGCGATCCCCTGCTCCACCTTGTCCTTGTACGACACGGCCAGCTCCAGCATCGGCTTGGGGGTGAGCGTGCTGAGGATCCACATCAGCTCCGCGTGGGCCGGGATGTCGGACTGGCGCCAGTACACGGTCTTCTCCGGGTCCAGCCCGCACGCCAGGAAGTCGAGGGTGGCCTCGCGCACGTGGGCGCGCAGCGCGTCCGCGTCGCGCAGCGAGGTGAGGGCGTGCAGGTCGGCGAGGAAGACGAACACCTCGTCGCCCTTCCCCTGCCGGTCCAGGATCGGCCGCATGGCGCCGAAGTAGTTGCCGATATGGAGAGTGCCCGAGGGCTGGATCCCCGTGAGGATGCGCTTCATGCCAGATCCGTGTGAATCGCTGGTGGTGGCCGGCCTTCGTGGCGCGGAAACGCCGGGGGGGCGGTGCCGGCCAGTCACGTCTGGCACTCCCGCGGCCGCGGGGCGTAACTTAGCCGCCCCGATCAACCGCTGACAAGCAGAGATCCATGCCCGATCCGCTCCACGGCCTCCGCGCCGAACCCGACCCGCGCGACCCCCGCGCCCCCGCCCTCCTCCACCCCTGGCGCGAGGGCGAGGCGCTGGAGGGACGGGTGGTGCTGATGGGCATCCCGTACGACGGCGGCATCCCCTCGCGCCCCGGCGCGCGCTTCGGGCCGCGCGCCATCCGCGAAGGATTGGCGTCGTTCGGGAGCTGGGACGGCGAGCGCGAAGCCGGGCCCGTGCTGGACCTGGGCGACCTGTCGCTCCCGTCCATGAACGGCGCCGCGGCCCACGCCTCCATCGAAGAGGCTGCGCGGCGGGTGTTCGCGGCGGGCGCCCGCCCCATCTTCCTGGGCGGCGACCACGGGATCACGGGCTCCCTCGTCCGCGGCCTGGCCGCCGCGCGCCCGCACACCCCGCTCGCGCTGGCGACGGTGGACGCGCACCTGGACGTGCGCGAGTACGCGGACGAGGCCACCCTCTCCAGCGGCACCCCCTTCCGCCGCGCGCTGGAGACGCCGGTGCTGGAGGGGGGCCGCGTGGCGATGCTGGGGCTGCGCCGCTTCGCCAACTCGCGCTTCTACCTGGAGTGGGCCGCCGGCCAGGGCATCCACCTGACCACGGTGGAGGAGATCGCCACCCACGGCGCCGAGCGCGCCGCCAAGGCCGCCCTCCGCCGCGCCACCTCGGGCGCCGAAGCGCTCTACCTGAGCATCGACATGGACGCCGCGGACGCGGCCGTCGCCCCCGGCGTGAGCGCCCCCGGCATCGGCGGCCTCTCGGCGCGCGAGATGATCGGCCTCGTGCGCACCCTGGCCACCGACCCGCGCCTGGTGGCCGCCGACATCATGGAAACCTCCCCGCCCCACGACCAGGACGGCCGCACGGCCAAACTCGCCGCGCGGCTTCTGCTGGAGCTGATCCTCGCGATGTAAAAGCCTCACACAGAGACACAGAGGCACAGAGATGAAGCCGTCTCTGTGCCTCTGTGTCTCTGTGTGAGCCCCGATGTAAGCTTTGCCCCCCGCCGTGGCGACTAATCCCTGTGAACGACACATCCACTGAGAGCGCCCTCCTGGCCCGCGTGCGCGCCGGCGACGCGGAGGCGCTCGGAGAGCTCTTCGCCCGCTTCGCCGGCGTGGTGCACCGGGCCGCGCTGCACCTAACCGGCTCCGCCGCCGATGCGGACGACGTGGTGCAGGACGTGTTCGTGGCGCTGCCGGAGGCGCTGCGCGGCTACGAGGTGCGCGTGAGCCTCTCCGGGTGGATTCGCAAGGTGGCGGTGCGCGCGGCGCTCACCCGCCTGCGCCGCTCCGAGCGACGGCGCGAGGACCGGCTGGACGAGGTGCACGAGCCGGCGCGCGCCGACCGCGAGATCGAGCGGCTGGAGGTGGAGCGGCTCATCGCCCGCCTCCCCGCCACCCTGCGCACGGTGCTGGTCCTCAAGGAGATCGAGGGATACAGCCACGGCGAGATCGGGCGCCTGCTCGGCATCAGCGAAAGCGCTTCCGAGGTGCGGCTCTACCGCGCGAAGCAACTTCTCCGCAAGCAACTGAGGGACCCCTGAAGATGCTTCATCCATCCGAGTCCCGGCTTGCGCGCTTCGCGGACGACGCGCTCTCCCCCGAGCGGCGCGCGCGCGTGGCGGCGCACCTGGCCGAGTGCGCCCGGTGCCGCGAGGTGGTCGCGGAGTTCCGCGCGCTGAACGGAGCGCTGGCTTCCCTCCCCGTCCGCCCGGTGCCGGCGTCGATCCTGGCCGGCGCCGTGGAGCGCCGCGCGCGCGGCGAGCGCGTCCTCGTGGCCGGCCCGGCGCGGCGCACCTCGTGGCGCGCACTCGCCGCCCGCGCCGCGATGGTTCTGGTGGTGCTGCTGGGCGCCGGGCTCGCCCTGGTCCCGCGCACGGGGGACCTCACGGCGGCGGCGAGCGACCTGCGGATCTCCCCCGCCGCGCCGCGCCGGGGCGACGAGATCCGGGTGGCGTACCGCCCGGGATCGGCGCTGGCGCGCGAGCCGGAGCTGGTGCTGCGCGGCCGGCTGCGCACCCGCGACGGCGCGGCCTACAACGGCGAGGCACGGCAGACGGTGCTCGCCCGGCTGCGCCGCGACGCGCAGGGCGTCTTCCGCGGCGCGTTCACCCTCCCCGGCTCCGTGGTGTACGCCACGCTGGCGGTGGAGAACCGCTCCGCCAGCGAGGTGGACACCAACCTGCGCGCGGGGTGGGCCGTGCCCGTGCACGCCGCCGATGGCCGTCCGCTCCCGGATGCGCTCCTCCAGCGCATGCACGACCACATGGGGCGCAGTTGGGAGACGGCGCACGAGACCTCCATCCGCATGACCGAGCTGTACCCGGACTCTCCGCGCGGGTGGCGGATGGCGGCGTGGTACGCGGGGCAGTTGGGCGCGGACCGGGACAGCGTGGCCCGGTGGCACCGCGCCCGCCTTGCGGCGGTGGAAGCGCGCGCCGACACCTCATCCGCCGACGACGTGGCGGCGCTGGCCTACGCGTGGCGCGAGCTGGGCGACACCGCGCGCGCGCGGCACTGGTGGTCACGCCTGGCCGCCCGCGCCCCCGCGCACCCGGCCGCCGTGCACGCGCGGGTGGACGATCTCTACGCCCGCCACACGCGAAAGGAGCTGCCCCGCGACGCGCTGTACCAGGAGCTGGAGCGGACGTGGCCCGCCACGCACGACGCGCCGCTGGACCTCGCCCTCGCCTTCCTCTCCCGCACCGATTCCGCCGCCCGCATCCTGCGCTGGGTGGACCGCGCGCGGGAGCGGCACCCGGCGCGCGACGGCGCCGAGACGCTCCTCCGCTTCCCCGCCCTTCGCGACGAGGGGCTGCGCCGGCTGCGCGCCCGCATCGCCCACCAGCGCGCGCTCCCCGACGAGGAGCGGGGGCTCTTCCAGACGCGCGAGCAGTTCCGCGCCAGCATGGGCGCGGAGATCCGCGCGGGCTACGCGGAGCTCGGCACGGCGCTGGTGGAGGGCGGCAACCGCCGCGGCGGGCTCGACACCCTCGCCCTGGCCGTGGCCGGCGGGTGGGAGCCGCGCACCTTTCGCGCGGTCGCCGGCCTGCGCCTCGCGGCGGGCGACACGGCGGGCGCCCTCCCCCTGCTGGCCCGGGTAGCGGCCGACCCCGCCACGCCCCCCGCCTTCGCGGACTCGGCGCTGCGCCGTCTGGGCGGCACCGTGGACGCGGATCGCTGGCGCGCGGCGCTGGGCGCCGCCGCCGAAGAGATGCAGCGGGGCGTCCTGGCGGGCTCCGTGTCGCGCGCGCTGCCCGTCGGCATCCGCCTCACGGCCGCCGACGGCACGGCCCGCGACCTCCGCGAGATCGCGTCGGGCGGCCCCGCCGTGGTCGTCTTCTGGTCGCGGAGCTGCGGCCCCGCGCTCGTGGCGCTCCCCGAGATCACGCGGACCGCCCGGCGCCTGGCGGAGCGAAACGTCCGCCTCGTCCTGGTCACCGAGGAGCTCCCATCCGCCGCCTTCCGCGACTTCTGGCGCTCGCACCCGGACGCGCCTCCCGTGTGGCACGACACCCGCCGCGAGGCCCGCCGCGCCCTGGGCAGCTTCGGCACCCCGCAGTACTTCGTTCTGGACGCCAGCGGCCGCCTGCGCTTCGAGCTCACCACCCTGGAAGCGATCCCCCGCCAGCTCGCCGCCCTGGACTGACACAACACGAAAAAGGCACAGAGGCACGGAGAAGACGTTCTTTCTCCGTGCCTCTGTGCCTCTGTGTGAGCCCGATCAGTTACTGGTTGCGATTCCCGTACTCGCCCAGGATCTGCTGGCGGTACTGCTCGCTGGCGAAGATGGCGACCTCAACCCGGCGGTTCTGCCCGCGGCCCGCTTCGCTGTCGTTGGAGGCGATGGGCTCCGACTCGCCGCGCCCCTCGGTGCGGATGCGGTTGCGAGCGATGCCCTGCGACGCCAGGTAGTTGGCCGCCGACTGCGCGCGGTTCTGCGAAAGGCCGATGTTGTACGCGTCGCTCCCGACGTTGTCCGTGTGCCCCACGATGAGCACCGTGGTCTCCGGGTAGCGCTGCAGGCTCTGCGCCAACTGCACCAGGTTGCTGCGCCCGGCCGGCAGGATGTCGGTGCTGTTGAAGGGGAAGAGGATCCCCGACGCAAAGGTCACCGCGATCCCCTCGCCCACGCGCTGCACTTCGGCGTTGGGAAGGTTCTGCTCCAGCTCCTGCGCCTGGTTGTCCATCCGCCGCCCGATCACCGCGCCGGCCGCGCCGCCCAGCACCGCGCCCAGGATGGCGCCGCGCGCCGTGCTCCCGGTCTGCTTGCCGATCACCGCGCCGACCGCCGCGCCGGTCCCTGCCCCGATCACCGCGCCGCCCTCGGTGCGGTTGAGCGAAGCGCACCCGCTGACACCCGAAAGCCCCAGGGTGCCTACGCAGGCGAACACGGCCAGCTTACGCGAAAGCATAGTCATTCCGTCACCCTCTGCATGTGGTTCTCCGAAACTGCTGCCTCAAGGGCCAGTTGTGCCCATCCCCGTTGCAAGCCCCGGGCCCCCGCCCGTCCCAACCCCAAAATCCCCAGTAAACGCTTGGCTTTCCCCCTCTTCCCTCCAATCCGCCACCCACCCCACCTGTCCCCCACAGCGTACACCCGCCCGGTTATTCCAAGTACATACGACACAGCCACTTACCTCTGCCTCTTCTCTCTGTGCCTCTGTGCCTCTGTGTGAGCCATTCAGTTCCCCCGCCCGCATGGTCCGATGCTTGCCCACCCGCACCCCCGGAAGACGCACCACCGGTACCCCGCACCCGCAGAGCTCCGCTTGACCACCGCCACCTCCGGCATCTCGCGTGACGAGCTTCTCGCCACGCTCCGCAAGAACTTTGGCCTCGACGATTTCCGCCCCGGTCAGGAGGCGGTCATCCGCGGCGTGCTGGACGGCCACGACACGCTGGTGGTGATGCCCACCGGCGCCGGCAAGTCGCTCCTGTACCAGCTCCCGGCGCTCCTCCTCCCCGGCCTTACGGTGGTGGTGAGCCCGCTGATCGCGCTGATGAAGGACCAGACGGACAAGCTGGACGAGCTGGGCGTGGACGCCTGGACCATCAACTCCGGCCAGAGCGCGCGCGAGCAGCGCCTTGCCGAGGAGGCGGTGGAGGGCGGCGGCGGCAAGATCCTCTACATCACCCCCGAGCGCTTTCGCGACCGCGACTTCTTCGAGGTGCTGCTGGACCGCGAGATCTCGCTGTTCGTGGTGGACGAGGCGCACTGCGTGTCGCAGTGGGGGCACGACTTCCGGCCGGACTACATGATGCTGGGCGCCGTGGCCGAGCGGCTGGGCCGCCCGCCGGTCCTGGCGCTCACCGCCACCGCCTCGCCCGAGGTGCGCGCGGACATCGCGCTGCAGATGCGGATGAAGACGCCGGTGGAGCACGTGGCCGAGCTGGTGCGCCCCAACCTGACGCTGGAGGTGCTCCCCACCGTCAACGAGTCCGAGAAGGACGCGGCGCTGGAGCGCTACCTGCGCACGGCCGAGGGTACGGGGATCGTGTACGTGGCGACCATCAAGGAGGCCGAGCGGCTTCACGAGGAGTACGGGAAGCGGCACGGGCTCGCCCTGTACCACGGCAAGCTCCCCACCCACGAGCGGCACGACGCGCAGGACCGCTTCATGGCCGGCGCGGTGAAGGCCGTGATCGCCACCAACGCCTTCGGGCTGGGGATCGACAAGCCGGACATCCGCTTCGTGGTCCACTACCACTTCCCGGGCTCCATCGAGTCGTACTACCAGGAGGCGGGGCGCGCGGGGCGCGACGGGCTCCCCTCGCGGTGCACCGTGTTCTACCGGGTGGAGGACAGCGGGGTGCAGGGCTACTTCCTGGGCGGCAAGTACCCGGACCTGGAAGAGGCCGTGGCGGTGGCGCGCGTGGTGAACAACCAGCCGCTCGAAGAGAAGCGCCCGCTGGACGAGATCGCGGAGATGGCCGACGTGGCGCGGCGCAAGGCGCGCATCGTCCTCACCCTGCTCAAGCGCCACGGAATGGTGCGCGAGCACCGCGGCGGCGTGTGGGAGCGCATGGCCGAGGACGTGAGCGCCGCCGACCTGAGCCGCGAGCTGGTGGACTACGAGGAGCGCCGCGCCCGCGACCGCGAGAAGCTTGACGAGATGGTGCGCTACTGCCGCACCGCCCGCTGCCGCACGCGCATGATCCTGGAGTACTTCGGCGAGAAGCCGGGGGAGGACTTCGCCTGCGGCCACTGCGACAACTGCAGCGCGCCGCGCTCCCGCGCCGCCGAGCGCGATGCGGTGCCGGCGCTCGCCCTGGCGCCCTCCGCGCCGGCGCCCGAGCCCGCCGGCCTGCGCGTGGGCGACGAGGTGACGCACGCCACCTTTGGCGAGGGGCTGGTGCTCGCCGTCAACCAGGACCGCGCCGAGGTGGATTTTTCCGGCCACGGCACGCGCATGGTGAAGACGGAGTTCCTGACGCTGATCGACTGATTGGGCTCACACAGAGGCACAGAGGCACAGAGATTACGTCAATCTCGGTGCCTCTGTGTCGATTGGAGGGGCGAAGAGGCCCGATGTGCGGATCTGGGCGTCCATGCTGCGGAGGATGGCTTCCAGGTCCGCCGTAAGCTTGCGGACGTAGTAGCGGTACACGGCGCCGCATCCCAGCGCGACGGGAGCGCCCACCAGCGCGACCCCGGCCACGGCGGGGAGTGCCGCCAGCGCGCCTAGAGCCAGGGCGCCGATGCCGATGGCCGCACCGCCCACGCCTCCCAGCGCCGCGCCCACCCCGCCCAGCGCCACCGTCGCCACGGAGCTGTGCCGCACGCTGCGGCGCAGGTCCACCGCGATGGAAACCTCGGTGACGGCGGTCCCTCCGCCGGACATCGGGCGCAGCATCAGCCGGAGCTGCTTCACCCCCACCATCCCCGCGTCGTAGGCGAACGAGGTGGCGAACGTCGTCATGTAGCCGGGGATGTCGAAGATGAGGACGCCCCCGTTGAGCGGGTCCGGCCCCACCGTGCCCGAAAGGGTGAGGTGGTACGGCGCAGCGGGGAGCACCCGCTTCATCGCGTCCACCACCACCGCGGGTTCGCTTGCGAAGCGGCGCGCCACCTCGATGCTGCGCTGGTCCGTGCCCAGCAGGCGCGTGGCCGCCCGCTCTCCCGCCGCGCCGCGGAAGCCGTGCGCGTCGATCCCCTCGGACTCGGCGAGGGCGAGCGTGACGAACTCGGCCGAGATCCCCGCCTGCACCGCCGCCGCGCGCACGTCCGCCACGCGATAGCCCGAGTCCAGGTCGCCCGCGGGAGCGGGAAGATGGAGCGGGGTCGCGCCCGCCTCGCGCTTCGCCGCCTCCGCCTGCAGCTCGGCCGCACGCTGCCACACCGCGGCGGCCCGTGCCTCCGACAGCGTCTCTTTCTCGTTCTGCATCCGCCTCGCCGCTGTTCCCGGTGATCCCGTTTTTCGAAAGTAACGCACAAAGCGAGGCTCACACAGAGACACAGAGGCACGGAGACTACTTCATCCCGCCTCCAGCGCGAGCAGCGTCGTCTTGGCGGGGATGCCGCCCGCGTAGCCGGTGGGCGAGCCGTCCGCGCCGATCACGCGGTGGCAGGGGACGATGATGGGGAGCGGATTGGTGGCGTTCGCGCGGCCCACCGCGCGCGAGGCGTTGGGGCGGCCCACGCGCTCGGCGAGGGCGCGGTAGCTGACGGTGCCGCCGTACGGGATGCGCCGCAGCTCGTTCCACACCGCGCGCTGGAACTCGGTGCCGCCGGGGGCCAGCGCCAGGTCGAACGTGCGCCGCTCGCCCCGGAAGTACTCGGCGATCTGCGCGGCCACGGAGGTGCCGCGGGTGTCGTCAGGGGTCGCGCCGGCGGGGACGGGCTGGTGGGGGAAGAGGAGGCGGGCCAGGGCGCCGGCCTCGTCCACCAGCGCCGTGAGGGCGCCGATGGGGGTGTCGATGCGGGTGGCGTAGAGCGTCATGCGGGGTCTCCCAGGCTCATCCACAGGTGGAAGGTGGCGAGGCTGCGAAAGGGAGCAAAGGGCTCCATGCGCGCCCGCACCTCGTCCGGACCGGGGCGGTGGTCCAGCGCGAAGAAGTTCATCAGCCCCGTGGAGAGCCCCGTGTCCCCCACGGGCACACAGTCCGCGAAGCCGCACGCCCGCATCATGAAGTAGTGCGTGGACCACGGCCCGAAGCCGCGCACCGCCCCGACCCGCCGCTCCACCTCGGTGGCCGGCGCGTCGCGGAAGCTCTCCAGCGGCAGCTCGCCCGACGCCACGAGGCGCGCGGTGTCGATCAGGTACTCCGCCTTGCGGCGCGAGTAGCGCAGCGCCGTGAGGTCGGCGTAGTCGAGCGCCGCGACGGCGTCCGGCGTGGGGTGCGCCCGCAGGCTCATTCCCGCCTCCTCGCCACACAGCCGCGCCAGGTCGCGGCGCAGGGCGTAGGCGAAGGGGAGGTTGACCTGCTGGCCCACGATGGCCCACGCGATCCCCTCGAACGCGTCCGCCGTCTGGGGGATGCGCAGCCCGCGCCGCCCCTCGATCAGCGGCAGCAGGTCGGCGCGCTCGGCCAGGCGCCGCTCAAAGGGTGCGGGGTCCAGCGTCAGTCCCAGCCGCCGGAGCGCCACCTCGTGCGCCTGGTGCATCGCCGCGGGCGCGGCGCCGGGCGGCTCCACGCGGCAGCGGACGCGCCCGTCCGCGATCTCCATCACCAGCACGGCGGGGTGCCCGCCGAGGCGCACGGCCTTGTACGCGGTGCTCCCCTCCACCCGCTCCACCACGCTCTCCGCGTCGCGGCCGATCACACGCAGCGTGTGTCCGGCGCGGAAGTCGTCCGGCAGGGTGAGAGTGAACTCCGGCGACGCGCCCAGGCGGCGGTACTCGCCCGGGGTCATCGCCGTGTGGCGGCGGAAGTTCTCGTGGAAGGCGGAGAGGCTCTCGAACCCCGCGGCGAAGCTCGCCTCGCTCACCCCCGCGTCCCCCTGCGCCAGCACGCGGCAGGCGGCGCGGACGCGCTCGCGCGCGAGGAAGGCGGCGGGCGTGGTGTGGTAGTGGCGGCGGAAGAGGGCGTTCAGCTTCGTCGCGCCGATGCCGGAGGCGGCGGCGAGGCCGGCGGCGTCCGCGAAGGCGGCGGGGCGGCGGCGCACGTCGGCCACGAGCGTGGCCATCAGGTGCAGGTCCGGATCGTACTCCTGGTAGAAGTGGTCCGGCCGGCAGCGGCGGCAGGGGCGCAGCCCGGCGGTGCGCGCCTCGTCCTCCGTCCCGAAGAAGCGCACGTTCTCCGGCCGCGGCTTCCGCGCGGCGCACGAGGGGAGGCAGTAGATCCCCGTCGTGAGCACCCCCGTGAGGAAGCTCCCGTTCGCCGTGCGGTCGCGCCCGTAGAAGCGCGTCATCATCTCGTCGTGGCTCAGCGTCATGCCGGACATTCTAACAGGCCCGCCCGCCGCTGTCCTCCTGATCTCGCCGCTGGAACTGATTGCCTCACACAGAGGCACAGAGACACGGAGATCAGGTCGATGGAGGCACGAGGAGCTGCACCGGGCCCCAGGGCTCGGCGTCGAACGGGGTGTGCTCCACCGCGTCGCCGTTGAGGTGGGCGATGACCGGCTTGTCGGAGGTGATGCGGAGGCGGCGGGCGCGCAGGGTGCGGACGCCGGGGATGCGCAGGTGGGCCGTGCCGGGGAGCTGGATGCCCAGCCAGAACGCCGCCATGCGCGCCCGCGACCGCCCGCTGAAGAGCACCAGGTCGATGCACTCGTCCCGCGGGTCCGCGTCCGGCGCGACGATGTGGGTGCCGGCGAAACGGCGCGTGAGGGTGCCGAGCGCCTGCGTGGCCTGCAGGTCGAAGGCGCGCCCGTCGCCGTCCACGCCGGTCACGCGGAGCGGGGGGAAGTCGTAGCGCGCCCACTCCAGCGTTCCCCGCGCGCTGATCGCCGCGCGGCCGAGCGCGCGCTTGGTGCGCAGCGACACCCTTTCCATCACCGCGGCCTCGAAGCCGACGCCCAGGCCCAGCATCACCGCCCGCTCCCCCACCCGCCACGCCTGGTACGTGCAGCGCCCCGGACGCCTCGTGAGCGCGTCCAGGGCGGGGCCCACGCCGTTCGGAATCCCGCACTCCGCGGCGACCACGTTCACGGTGCCCGTGGGGAGGATGCCGAGCGGCACCTCGCTCCCCACCAGCGCGGTGGCGGCCTGCCCCATCGTACCGTCGCCGCCGCACACCCACACGGCTTCCGTATCGGAGGAGAGGTTGTCCCTCACCAGCGCCGTGGCGTGGTCCTGCCCCTCTGTCACCAGGAGCTCGGCCTTCCAGCCGCGCCCCTCCAGCTCGCGCAGCACGGCGTCGGGCGCGGGGTGCCGCCAGCGCTGGCCGGCGGCGGGGTTGTAGATCAGCAGCGAACGCGACATCGGGCTTCAGGTTGGGGGTTTCTCACACAGAGACACGGAGGCGCGGAGACGTACCAATCTCCGTGCCTCCGTGTCTCTGTGTGAGCTATCGCCGCAACCCGCGGCCCGGGCGCGCCCCGGTCACCGCGCCGTCGCGGACGACGGGGGTGCCGTTCACGAGCACGTGCTGGATGTCGACGGAGGTCTGCACCGGGTTCTCAAAGGTGGCGCGGTCGCAGACGGTGGCGGGGTTGAAGAGGGTGAGGTCGGCGAACATCCCGGCCTTCACGACGCCGCGCTCGGCCAGCCCCACGCGGGACGCCGGGAGCGCGGTGAACTTGCGCACGGCGTCTTCCAGCGTCAGCACGCGCCGCTCGCGGACGTAGCGGCAGAGGATGCGCGGGAACGAGCCGTACGCGCGCGGGTGCGGGCGGCTGGTGACGGTGGAGTCGGCGGCGCGGGCGCCGGCGTCGATGCCGATGCTCACCCACGGCTGGCGCAGACCCAGCTCCAGGTCCTCCTCGGACATGGAGAAGTAGATGGCGGACGTCCCCGCGTTGTCGGCCAGGAGCAGGTCGAACACGGCCTCGGGCACCTCCTGCCCGCGCGCGGCAGCCAGCTCGGTGAGCCGCATCCCCTGGTAGCGGCGCAGCGAGTCCACGCCCACGCCCGCGATCATCACCCCGCCCGGCCCGCCCGCCGAGGTGCCGATCTGCCAGTCCGTGCCGCCGGTGCCCGCCAGCTCCGCGCGGATGCGGGCGCGTGTGGCGGGGTCGCGGAGGCGCGCCAGGAGCGAGTCGTTGCCGCCTGCGTGCGCCCAGTTGGGGATGGTGGCGTCCAGCCCGGTGCCCGATGCCACGTACGGGTACTGGTCCGCCGTCACGTCCACGCCGCGCGCGCGGGCGGCCTCGATGGCGGCCACGGCGGGCCCCATCTTCCCCCAGTTGGCGCGGCCGGACGCCTTGAGGTGGTGGATCTGCACCCACGTCCCCGCCCCCTCGCCGATGCGGATGGCCTCGTCGATGGCCTCCACCAGCCGGTCGCCCTCGGACCTCATGTGTGTCGCGTAGCCGCCGCCGTGGCGCGCCGCCACCCGCGCCAGCTCCGTGACTTCCGCGGTGCTGGCGTACGACGCGGGGGCGTAGATCAGCCCGCTGGAGAGCCCCATCGCGCCCTGCCGCATGGCGGCGTCCACCAGCCCGCGCATCTGCTCCAGCTCGGCGGGGGTGGCGGGGCGGTTGGCGTCGCCCATCACGTAGCGCCGCACCGAGCCCACCGTCACGAATGTGCCCAGGTTGATGGCGGGGCGGGCACGCTCCAGCGCGCCGAAGTAGCCGTCGAGGTCCGTCCAGGTGACGAGCGCGCGGGTGGCGCCATCCAGCTCGCGCAGCGTGTTCTGGTTGACGGGCACCACGCTCGTCACCTCGCCGGTGATCTCGCTGGTGATCCCCTGCGTGATCTTGGAGATGGCGCGCGGGTCGCGGAGCAGCGGGTACTCCGAGTGCCCCAGCATGTCGATGAACCCCGGCGCCACCACCAGCCCCGTGGCGTCGATGGTGTCGCGCGCCCGCGCGCCCGGCAGCAGCCCCACCGCCGCGATCCGGTCGCCGCGGATGGCGACGTCGCCGCGGTACCAGGGGCTCCCGGTGCCGTCCACGATGCGCCCGCCGCGGATCAGCAGGTCGTACGGCGCGGTGGGCGCGGGGCCGGTGCGCGGGGGCGTTGCGCAAGCGGCCAGGAGCGCGGCGAGCGCGGCGGAGCGGAGTGCGTTGAGCATGGGCGGATGGGCGAGGATCGAAACAGCAGGGCTCACACAGAGACACAGAGGCACAGAGAGTTCATGCCCGCATCGCCATCGACAGCGCGCCGGCCACCGCGTCGGCCACCGGGAGCCGCACGCGGAACTCGCGCGGGCCGGCGGCGAGCGCCTCCTCCACCATCCCCGTGTACAGCGCGGACGCCGAGGTGCCGCCGTACAGGACGACGGAGATGGGCCCGGACCACGGGTCCAGCACGCCGGCCAGGGCGCGGGGGTGGAGCGCCAGCTCACCCGCCTCGCGGCGGAGGATCTCCAGCGCCACCGCGTCGCCCGCCTCGGCGGCCTCCACCACGGGGCGGGAGAGGGCGGCGATCACGCTCTTCTCCGAGCGGCCCACCCAGGGCGGGATGCCGTTGGGGGTCTCGACCCCCATCCGCTCCATCAGCTCGGCCAGCAGGCGCGTGGGCGGCCCGCGCCCGTCCGCGGCGCGCAGGGCGGCGACGATGCCGGCGCGGCCCAGGGCGTAGCCGCTCCCCTCGTCGCCCACGAACATCCCCCACCCGCCGCAGCGCGCCACGCGGCCGTCTTCCGCGCGCCCGTAGGCCACGGAGCCGGTGCCCGCGATCACCAGCACGCCGGCGCCGCCGCCCAGCGACCCTTCCAGCGCGATCTCGCCGTCGGTGACGATGCGCACGCGCCCCGCCACCCCCTCGGCGGCCAGGGCGCGCTCCACGGCGTCGCGCTCCGTCTCGTTGCCCACGCCGGCCAGGCCGGCGCAGAGCGAGGCGGGAGGCTCGGTGAGCCCCGCCTGGCTCATGGCGGCGCGCACCAGATCCGCAACCAGCACCGCGCTGGCGGTGGGGGCGCGGGGGTCCACCAGCCCCGCGCCCCCCACGTGCCGCAGGATCTCGCGCCCATCCGGGCCGGCGAGCACCAGCGTGGTGCGGGTGCCGCCGCCGTCCACCCCGGCGAAGATGGGGCCCGCCATCAGCCCCGGCCGGCGCCGGCCAGCTCGCCGCGCGCGCCGGGTACGTCGGTGGAGCGGCGGTGCCGCGGCGGGCGGGCGAGCCCGCTGGTGGAGATGGTCTCCTGCTCCACCGGCATCCCGTTCTTGCGCACCACGTACGCCTCCATGGCGAAGTACTCGGGGAGGCCCAGCAGGTCCACGATGCGGGCCGTGCCGGTGTTGCGCTCCTCCACGCGCTGCCAGAACTCGCGCTCGTCCTGCCCGGGGAAGGGCGCCTTGTCCTTCTGGCTCTGGTGCTTGTAGATCGCCAGGATCTTGGTCCTCAGCTCCTCTTCGGAGAGGGGCACCAGGATGTCCGCGTCGGACACGCTCCACTCCTGCCACGCGCCGCGGTAGTACCACACCTCCGGCTGCTCGCCGCTGTACTGCTGGAGGGCGCGCTCCACCGCCTCCAGGCACATGCGGTGGGTGCCGTGCGGGTCCGAGAGGTCGCCGGCCACGTAGATGATCTCGGGCCGGTGGTCCTCCAGCAGGCGCAGGGTGATGGCCACGTCTTCGGGGCCGATGGGGTCCTTGCGCACCTTGCCCGTCTGGTAGAACGGGAGCTTGAGGAAGCACGCCTGGTCACGCGTCATCCCAAAGGTCTCGATGCCGGACACGGCCTCGGCCTCGCGGATGCGCTGCTTGATCGTCTGCACCTCCGGGATGTCCACCTGGCCGGGATGCTTCTGGTCCAGGAACGCCTCCATGCGGAAGGTGAGCTCCTGCAGCTCGCCGCCGCCGTTGGCGAAGTCGCGCCCGAAGCGCTGGAGGAAGTCCAGGTAGCGGCGCACCTCGTGGTCGAAGACGGCGATGTTCCCCGACGTCTGGTACGCCACCACGATGTCGTTGTCGTTCTGGTGGAGCTTGTTGAGGATGCCCCCCATCGAGATCACGTCGTCGTCCGGGTGCGGCGAGAAGACGATGATCCGCTTTCCCTGCGGCAGCTTGCTGCGCCCGCGGATCTTGGAGATCAGCGCGTTGAACACCTCGCCGTTCAGCGGCCCGGCCGAGCCGTAGCGGGCCAGCAGCGCGCTCAGGTGGTGCTCGCGGTAGTCTTCCGGGTCCAGCTTCAGGATGCTCTTCCCCGTGGTCTGGCTCAGCCAGATCACCGCCTCGATCTCCAGCTTGCGGCTCCACGCCACCTCGCCCACCACCCACGGCGTCTTGATGCGCGTGAGCTCGGCGGCGGCGGCGGGGTCCAGGTAGAAGGTGGCGTTGGGATGGTCCTGCAGGTACGTGGCGGCCACGTCCGGGTCCGGCTCGCCCTCCACGGAGCGGCGCACGATGGCTGCCTTGTGCTCGCCGGTGGCCACCAGCGCGATCTCGCGCGCGTCGAGGATGGAGGCCACGCCCATGGTGACCGCCTCGGTGGGCACGTTGTCCTCGCCGAAGAAGTCCGCCGCCGCGTCGCGCCGCGTCACGGTGTCCAGCGCGATCAGGCGGGTGCGGCTCCCCTTCCCCGAGCCCGGCTCGTTGAAGCCGATGTGCCCCGTCTTGCCGATCCCCAGGATCTGGAAGTCGATGCCGCCGGCCGCGCGGATGGCGTCCTCGTACTCCGCGCACGCCTGCTCCACCCGCTCGCGCTCGATGTTGCCGGGGGGCAGGTGAGCGTGCTCCCTGGGGATGTTGATGTGGTCGAACAGGTTCTCCCGCATGTACCGGTGGTAGCTGTGGATGCTGTCCGGGTCCATGGGGTAGTACTCGTCCAGGTTGAACGACACCACGTTGGAGAAGTCGAGCCCTTCTTCCCTGTGAAGCCGGATCAGCTCCCGGTAGATGCCGATGGGCGTGCTCCCGGTGGCGAGCCCCAGCACCGCGGCCCGCCCCTGCTGGTTCCGCTCGCGGATGATCTCCGCGATGCGCCGGGCGATGGTGTTGGCGATCTGGTCGTACTCGACGATCACAACGGGGACGCGCTCACGTGACTGAGCCATGCCACCTCGTAAATGGTTTTGGTGTGTAAGCTTGCTTGCGCGGGCTGCACGCATCGGGCCAGACAGAAGTGCGTGAGTGCGTCAGTGCGTGAGTGCGCTCGACTGCAGTAAAACGCACTCACGCACTAACGCACTCACGCACTTCTTCACCTTCTCGCCTCCCAATCGATCAGCGGCGCGTCGGTGATGGCCTGCTGCACCGCGTCCGCCACCGCGCGGCGGAGGGCGACGTGCTTCTGGTTCTCCGCCGTGGGGTTCACGCGGGTGGTGAGCAGGACCACGAACACGCCGCGCTCCGGGTCCACCCAGAGCGAGGTGCCCGTGTACCCCGTGTGGCCGAACGAGCGGGGGCCGAAGTGGTGGCCCGCGCTGGAGCTGCCCGAGGGCGTGTCCCACCCCAGCGTGCGGCTGGAGCCGCGCCCCTGCGGCGCCGTCCAGCGGGCGATGGTGGCCGGGCGCAGCACGCGCACCCCGTTGTACTCGCCGTGGTTGAGCAGCATCTGCGCGAAGGCGGCCATGTCGCGAACGCTGCTGAAGAGCCCGGCGTGCCCGGCCACCCCTCCCAGCGCCCACGCGTTGGGATCGTGAACCTCGCCCCAGATCAGCCCGCCGCGGTCCGCCGCCACCTCGGTGGCCGCGATGCGCGGGCGCAGCGACGCGTCCGGCGTGTAGCGCGTGTCGCGCATCCCCAGCGGGCGGAAGAAGAGCTCGTCGGCCAGCACGTCCAGCGTCTTTCCCGTCACCCGCTCCATCACGAGCTGGGCGAGCACCAGGTCCCAGTCGCTGTAGACCATGCGGGTGCCCGGCGTGTAGCGCAGCGGGCGCGCGTTGATCTGCTGCAGGTACTGCTCGCGCCCGCGGAACTGGCGCTGAAGCGGCGCACCCGCCTCCAGCCCGCCCGTGTGCGTGAGCAGCATCCGCACGGTGATCCCCGCCTTGGCGGAATCGTTGAACTCCGGGAGGTACGAGGCTACCGTTCGGTCCAGGTCCAGCAGCGAGTCCTGCTCCAGCCGCATCGCCACGGAGGTGGTGGATACCACCTTGGTGAGCGACGCCAGGTCGAACAGCGTGCTGTCGGTGACCGCGGGCGCGCTCTGCGGGTGGTCGATGCGGCCGAAGCTGGCCATGTGCACCAGCCGCCCGTGCCGCCCCACCGCCAGCGCGATGGCCGGCGCCGTGCCGCCCGCCAGCGCCGCGCGCGCGATGGAGTCCAGCCGCGCCGGCAGCTCCGCCCGCATCCCCACCTCAGCGGGACGCGCGGGGGTGAGCACAAGGGACGGCGCCATCGCGGGCACGGGCGCGACGACGGGCGCCGGCGGCGTGCACGCGGCGAGCAGGAGCAGGGCGGGCGCGATTCGGCGCATCTCGGGGGCGGGTTGGGGGATGGCGGTTTTCGGTATCCTAGAAGCATCCGCCCGCCGCGTCAAACCACTCCCGCCCGTCCGAACCCCGGGCGCGTCGCCGTTCACTCGGCACCGCCCCGCGAGGGCGATCGAAGCACATCCGTGGCGCACCCCCCAAAACCCCTTTCCCGGTACGAACTTGCCCTTCCGCATCCACACGCCCCCCGCGCTCCGCCTCGTGCTCCTCGTCGCCCTCGCCGCGTGCGGCGTGGGCGGGGGAACCGGCCCGGCGGAGGAGTCGGCCGACATGGCGCCGGCCGCGCCCGCCTCGGTGGCGAGCGGCGGAACCGGGCGCGAGGCCGCCCTCAAGATCCGCCCCGAGCCCAGCGCCGCGGGCGTGCAGGCCAGCATCGCCCCCGCCATGGTCATCCGCACGGGCACCGCGACGGTGGAGGTGGACTCGGTGGAGGCGGCGGTCGCGCGCGCGCAGAGATTGGCGGTGCAGCTCGGCGGCTACGTGGGCAACACCTCGCTGAGCACGGGCGACGAGCAGCGGCGCTCCGCCACCGTCGAGCTCAAGATCCCCGCCGCGCGCTTCGACCAGGCGGTGGGCGGCCTGCGCCCCATCGGCCGGGTGGAGAGCGTGGAGACGCACGCGCAGGACGTGGGCGAGGAGTACGTGGACCTCGCCGCGCGCACCGCCAACGCGCGCCGGCTGGAGGAGCGCCTGCTGGCCCTCCTCGCCAACCGCACCGGCAGGCTTGAAGACGTGCTGGCCGTGGAGCGCGAGCTCGCGCGCGTGCGCCAGGAGATCGACTCGCAGGACGGCCGCCTGCGCTACCTGCGCTCTCGCGTGGCGGTGAGCACCCTCACCGTTACCCTGCACGAGCCCGCGCCCGTCATCGGCGCCTACCCCGGCTCCAGCCCCATCGCCGACGCGTTCCGCGACATGTGGCGCAACTTCGTGGGCTTCACCGCCGGCTTCATCGCCTCGCTGGGCTTCCTCGTCCCGCTGGGGCTGATCCTCGCCGTGCTCTTCAAGCTCTTCCGCCGCTTCCGTCGCCGGAAGGGTGGATGAAGACGGAGCCACAGAGAGATCGCTCTCTCTGTGGCTCCGTGCCTCTGTGTGAGCCTTCCCTTATCAGCAGATGATGCGTGTACCGCAGGTGGCGTTCGGGTTGGCCTCGGCGGCTCCGTGCACGATGTGGAAGCCCGTGGCCAGGATCGGCCCGCTCGCGCTGCTCCGGATGTCGATCTTGTACTTCTGGTTGACACCCCACGGCTCCATGTACCCCTGCACGGTGGTCTGGTCCACCCCGCTGTGGAACTCCACGTAGTCCGTGTTGCACCCCGGCTCGCCCACCGTGCACGACGAGTACGACCAGGTGTAGTGGTAGCTCCCCGTCGGCACGCCGGACGCGGTCACCGTGTAGCTCTCCGCGTATGCGTAATTCGGACCGCTGGTACTGACCCGGGGTGTGACCTCGAGCGGAGCGGTGCCTGTCACCGAGCCGACCGTGGCGCGGACGGTAGTCTGGCCCACACCGATCGTAGAGGCCACCCCGTTCGCGTCGATGGTGGCGATGGCGGGGTCGTCAATGCTCCAGGTAATCGGCCCGGTTCCGATCGCATTGCCGTACTGGTCACGCCCCGTCGCGCTGAAGTTCACCTGCCCGCCGATGGACGTACGCGCCGGGTTCGGCGCCACCGTGAGGGTAGACAGCACGGGCGCGGGAAATACCTGGAAGGGGACAGTCTTCGTGATGTCGTTGTTTCCATTCTCCACGGTCAGAGTCAGCGTCGAGGTCCCGACGGCGACCCCCGAGAGGTAACCGATCCCGTTCCTTTCCTGGTAGTTGATGCGGCCGATGTGCCAGTCGGCGGTGGTCCACGTCTGGACGGGCGGTGTCGGGCCCCACCCGATCAAACATCCGTCACTGTCCATCAGATTGGCCTGGACCGCGACCGTCCCCCCTACGGTCACCTGGATCGGGTTTTGGACGATGTCGATGTGGTCTGGAATCCCGTTGCACGTCGTGTTGCGGCTCGGCGCATCGGGAGCCGTGATCCCGGTGGGTGCGTCCGAGCACCCCGCCATCATCCCGCTGAAGAGGAGCGGGGCCAGCCAGCGCTTCATGTTCATGCGTACTCCTGCCAACAAAGTGGGTGTGCGGCCCGCCGGAGCGGCGAGGCGCCGAGTAGAACGTTCGTGCTGCGGAGACTAACGGCACACCCCTGCCTCGCACAACCATCGTCGGGAAAAGAGTACAGTGTGGATGCTGATCGGATGCATTCCTCCTCTGTGCCTCCGTGTCTCTGTGTGAGCAACTCTTGACCCCGCCGAGCCCCCTCCGCATATTGAGACCGATCGGTCTTTAACGCAGGAGCGGGCGATGGGACGTGGTGAGGTGACGCGGGAGCGGATCGTGGCGACGGCGGCCGGCGTGTTCAACGAGCGCGGGTTCGCCGGGGCGTCCATGGCGGACCTGATGGCGGCGACCGGGCTCCAGAAGGGCGGCATCTACCGCCACTTCGAGAGCAAGGAGGCGCTCGCGCTGGAGGCGTTCGACCACGCCATCTCCTGCGTCACAGGGCGCTACACGGCCGCGCTGCAGGGGAAGGCGCACGCGGTGGACCGCCTCCACGCCATCGTGGACGTCTTCGCGGAGATCCCGGAGAATCCCCCGGTGCCCGGGGGGTGCCCGGTGATGAACGCCATCATCGAGAGCGACGACGCCAACCCCGCCCTCCGCGACCGCGCGCGCGACGCCATGGATGGGCTGCGCGGCCTCATCCGCCGCATCACCGAGCGCGGCGTGGAGCGCGGCGAGGTGCGGAGGGATACGGACGCCGAGGCGCTCGCCACGGTGATGGTGTCCACGCTGGAGGGCGCGCTGGCGCTGGCGCGCTTCTACGGACAGCCGGAGCACATGACGTACGCCGTGGAGCACGTGCGGCGTCACCTGGAAGGGAGCGTCCGCGCCTGAACGGCGGGGCGCTCCCTTTTTTTGCCCCGCTTGCGACCGATCGGTCGCAAACCACATGGAGGGCGGTACGATGACGGAGTCCTACGACGCGATCGTGGTGGGAGGCGGGCCCGGCGGGTACACCGCGGCCATCCGCCTGGCGCAGTTGGGGAAGCGCACGCTGTGCGTGGAGCGCGAGTCGCTGGGCGGGGTGTGCCTCAACTGGGGGTGCATCCCCTCCAAGGCGCTGATCACCGCCGCGGCCACGGTGGAGCGCATCCGCCACGCGGGCGCCATGGGGATCACGGCGGGCGAGCCGTCCATCGATTTCGCGGCGACGCAGCGGTGGAAGGCGGGGATCGTGGAGCGGCTCACCGGCAGCATCGGCACGCTGATCCGCGCCAACGGCGGCGACACGGTGGCCGGCGAGGCGCGCCTGCTGGACGCCAGCACCGTGCAGGTGACGGCGGCCGATGGCGCCGTCACGCGCTACGCGGCCCGAGAGGCGATCGTGCTGGCGACGGGCGCGCGCGTCGTCTCCATCCCCGGCTTCGAGCCGGATGGCGAGCGGGTCATCACCGCCAGGGAGGCGGTGAGCCTGCCGGCCGTGCCGCGCTCGCTGGTGATCGTGGGCGGTGGCGTGATCGGGATGGAGCTGGGGATGATGTACCAGCGCCTCGGCACCCGCGTCACGGTCGTGGAGGTGACGGAAGGAATCCTCCCCGGCGTGGACCCGGACCTCGCGGCCGTGGTGGCGCGGCGCTTCGGGAAGCGCGGCGGCGTGCTGCTCGCCCCCGCGCGAGCCACGGGGTGGCGGCCGGGCGGCGAGGGCGTGCGCGTGTCCGTGGAGCACGCCGGCCGCACGGAGCTCGTGGAAGCGGAGCGCGTGCTGGTGGCGGTCGGCTTCCGCCCCAATACGGCCGGGCTGGGGCTGGAAGATGCCGGCGTGCGGCTGGACGAGCGCGGCCACATCGCCACGGACCGCTCCACCCGCACCAGCGCTCCCCGCGTGTACGCGGTGGGCGACGTCACGGGCGGTCCGTACCTGGCCCACAAGGCGTTCCGCGAGGGCGAGGTGGCCGCGGAGGTCATCCACGGGCGCGATGTGGGGCGCGACTGGCTGGCGATGCCGGCCGCCATCTTCACCGATCCGGAGATCGCGACCGTGGGCCTCACCGAAGCGGAAGCGCGCCGCGGCGGACGCGAGGTGAAGGTGGGCCGCTTCCCCCTGGCCGCTTCAGGACGCGCCCTCTCGCTCGGCGAGCCGGACGGGTTCGTGAAGGTGGTATCCGAGCGCGACCGCGTGCTCGGCGTGGGGATCGTGGGGCCCGAAGCGAGCGAGCTGATCGCCGAAGCCGCCCTCGCCATCGAGATGCAGGCCGCGCCCGAGGACCTGGCGCTCACCATCCACCCGCACCCCACGCTCAGCGAGGGAGTGCTCGAAGCGTTCAAGCATTCGCTGGGCGAGGCCGTCCACATCATGAACCGCAAAGGCCGGACGCAGGGAGGCGCGGAGACGAGCGCGCGCCTTCCCGTATCCGTGTAAACCACAAGGAGATCCGAACATGTCCCAGGGATACATCATCGACGCGGTGCGCACGCCCCGCGGGCGCGGCAAGCGGGGGAAGGGCGCGCTCACCGAGATCCACCCGCAGGAGCTTCTCGCGCAGACGCTGGCGAAGCTGGCCGAGCGCACGGGCATCGATGTGAACGACGTGGACGACGTGGTGGCGGGGTGCGTGAGCCAGGCGGGCGAGCAGGGCGCCAACATCGCGCGGCAGGCCGTGCTCGCGGCGGACTGGCCGGTGCACGTGGCCGGCGTGTCGCTCAACCGCTTCTGCGGGTCGGGGCTGCAGGCCGTCAACTTCGCCGCGATGGGGGTGATGAGCGGCGCGCAGGACCTCGTGGTGGGCGGCGGCGTGGAGAGCATGTCGCGCCAGCCGATGGGCTCCGACGGCGCGCAGGGCGACGGGATGAACCCGCACCTGCGCCGCCGCCATTTCCAGGTGCCGCAGGGGATCAGCGCGGACCTCATCGCCACCCTGGAGGGCTTCACGCGCGAGGAGCTGGACGCGTTCGCGCTGGAGAGCCAGCGGCGCGCGGCGCACGCCCAGCAGTCGTGCCACTTCGGCCGCGCCCTCTTCCCCGTGGTGGACCCGGAGACGGGGCAGGTGGCGCTGGAGCGCGACGAGTACCCGCGCCCCGACACGACCGCGGAGGCGCTTGCCGGCCTCCCCGCCGCCTTCGAGACGCTGGGGGCGACCCCCGCCGGCCCCAACGGCGAGACGATGGACCAGGTGATCCTGGCGCGCTATCCGCAGGCGGACCGCGTGAGCCACCTCCACACCGCCGGCAACTCCAGCGGCATCGTGGACGGCGCCGCGGCGGTCCTCCTGGCCTCCGAGGGGTACGTACAGCGCGGCGGCCTCAAGCCCCGCGCGCGCATCCGCTCCATGGCCGTGCACGCGGAGGACCCGCTCATCATGCTCACCGCGCCCACCGAGACGGCGCGCAAGGCGCTGCGCAAGGCGGGGATGGAGACGGGCGACATCGACCTGTGGGAGATCAACGAGGCGTTCGCCGCCGTGCCGCTGCAGGTGATGAAGAAGCTGTCGCTGGACCCGGAGCGCGTGAACGTGAACGGCGGCTCCATCGCGCTGGGCCACCCCCTGGGCGCCACCGGCGCCATCCTGCTGGGCACCGCCCTGGACGAGCTGGAGCGCCGCGGACTCGCCACCGCGCTCATCACCCTGTGCATCGCGGGCGGCCAGGGGGTCGCGACCGTGGTCGAGAGGATCTGACCGCTATGGCTCACACAGAGGCACAGAGACACGGAGAGGAGCGGACGCGCACCTTCACCTGGCAAGACCCCATGCTGGGCGCGGCCGAGGGGCTGAAGATGAGCGGGCTGGAGTACCTGCGGACCATGCAGCGCGGGGAGCTCCCCGGCCCGCCCATCATGGCCACGCTGGGGATCGGCATCACGGAGGTGGAGGAGGGGCGGGTGGTGTTCACCGTGGAGCCGGCGGAGTACCACTACAATCCGATCGGCGTGGTGCACGGCGGGGTCGCGAGCACCCTTTGCGACTCCGCGATGGGGTGCGCCGTCCACTCCACCCTCCCGGCCGGGGTGTCGTACACCACGCTGGAGCTGAAGGTGAGCTTCGTGCGCGCGATGACGCGCGACACGGGGCGCGTGCTGTGCGAGGGGCGCACCCTCCACGTGGGGGGGCGCGTGGCCACGGCGGAGGCGCGCATCACCGACGCGGCGGGAAAGCTGTACGCGCACGCCACCAGCACCTGCCTGGTGATGCGGCCGTAGGCACTTGCACCGGGGCCCGCGCGTCGGCATCGTGGGGGCCCTGGCTTCTTCCCCATGAACGAGGTGCGCGCGATGCGAGTAGTGGTAGTGGGTGCGACGGGAACCATCGGGAGCGCCGTGGTGGAGGCGCTGGGCAGCCACGACGTGATCCGCGTGGGGAGCAGCAGCGGCGACGTGCGAGCCGACATCTCGCGCCCCGAGTCCGTCCGCGAGCTCTTTCGCGCCACCGGCCCGGTAGACGCGGTGATCTCGTGCGCCGGAAGCGCACGCTTCCGCCCCCTGGCGGAGCTGAGCGACGACGACTTCGCCTTCAGCCTCGCCAACAAGCTGATGGGCCAGGTCAACCTGGTACGATTTGGCATGGAGCACGTGCGAGACGGCGGCTCGTTCACCCTGTCCAGCGGCGTGCTGAGCCAGGTGCCGATGCCGGGGAGCGCCGCCATCAGCCTGGTGAACGCGGGCGTGGAAGCCTTTGCCCGCGCCGCCGCCCTGGAGGCCCCGCGTGGCATCCGCGTCAACGCCGTGAGCCCGCCGTGGGTGAGCGAGACCCTCACCGCGATGGGCCAGGACCCTTCCGGCGGCCTCCCCGCCGCCACGGTGGCCCGCGCCTACCTCGCGAGCCTGGAAGAAGAGATCAACGGCACCGTGATCGACGCGCGCCGTTACGGGTGAAGGCCCCCACCCCCCGTCCCCCTCCCCCGCGTGCGGGGGAGCGTGGGGAGGGGGCGCACTCCATCCATCCAGCCTCGCCCGGACGTCGTGTAAGCCGCAAGCCTGAACAACCCGGGTTCCCGACCGACACCGAAGATGCGCCCCCGCCCCCGCACGCGGGGGAGGGGGCCGGGGGGCGGGGGCCCTTTCAGCGCGCTCCACCCCCTCCATCTTCTCCCGTTCCCCGTTCCCCGTTCCCCGTTCCCCGTTCCCCGTTCCCCGTTCCCCAACGCATGACCCTCAAGCTCGGCATCGTCGACCAATCCCCCGTCCCCACCGGCGGCACGGGGGCAGACGCGGTAAGCAACACGCTGGAGCTGGCACGCGCGGCGGAGCGGCTCGGGTACACGCGCTACTGGCTGGCCGAGCACCACAGCACCAACTCGTTCGCGGGGTCGGCGCCGGAGGTGCTGATCCCGATGGTGGCGGCGGCCACGCGCACGCTGCGGGTGGGCTCGGGCGGGGTGCTGCTTCCTCACTACTCGCCGTTCAAGGTGGCGGAGCAGTTCCGCATGCTCGAAGCGCTCTTCCCCGGCCGCATCGACCTGGGGATCGGGCGCGCGCCCGGGGGCGACGGGCGCACGGCGGCGGCGCTGGGCTACGGGCGCGCGCCGGACATCGCCGGCTTCCCCGCGCAGGTGGCGGAGATGATCGGCTGGCTGGAGAACTCGTACGACAAGCGCCACCCCTGGGGCCGCGTGCGCGCCATGCCGCGCGGCGACACGGTGCCGCCGGTGTGGCTGCTGGGCTCCGGCGGCCAGAGCGGCCTCTACGCGGCGGAGCTGGGCTGCGGCTACACCTTTGCCCAGTTCATCAGCGGCGAAGACGGCGCCGCCTCCGTGCGCGCCTACCGCGAGCGCTTCCGCCCTTCCCGCCACTTCGCCGAGCCCCACGCCACCCTGGCCGTCGGCGTGGTGTGCGCGGACACGGAAGACGAAGCACAGCGCCTCGCCTCGTCGCTGGAGCTCTGGCGCCGCCGCATCACCCTGGGCCGGGACCGCGGCATCCCCTCGCCGGACGAAGCGCTCGCCGAGCTGGGCCCGCACTGGCGCGCCCCCGCCCTGGGCACCCCTGGCGCCCGCGTCGTAGTGGGCGACCCCGCCCAGGTTGCCGCCGAGCTCCGCCGCCTCGCCGCCCACTACGAAGCCGGCGAGATCATGGCCGTCACCGTGACCCACGACTTCGCCGCCCGCCTCCGCTCCCACGAGCTCCTCGCCGCAGCCCTCCTCTGAAGCACCTCCTCCGTGCCTCTGTGCCTCTGTGTGAGCCCCGCCGTTCTTTTCCGCGGCTCCGGCCTTGCAGGAAACATCCGGGTTGCGCCCCGTGCATCACCCGGAACCCGTACCCCGATCGTCGTGCTCCGTACCGACCCAGGCTCACCCCCGTCCGACGGGCAGCGAGGTGAAGAGCGCCGCCGCGCCTTCATCGAGCAGAGCTCGGAGGGGATCTGGTGCTTCGAGTTCGACCCGCCCGTGCCGCTGGACCTGCCGGTGGACGAGCAGATCGAGCACGCGTACCGGCACGGGGTGCTCCTGGAGTGCAACGACGCCATGGCGCGGATGTACGGCTTCGAGCGCGCCGCCGACCTGGTGGGCACGCCGTTGGTGGAGTTCCTCCCGCCGTCGGACCCGGCGAACGTGGAGTACCTGCGCAGCTTCCTGGGCACCGGCCGCCGCCTGACGGACGCGGAGACGCACGAGCGCGACCGCGAGGGAAACGAGCGCATCTTCGCCAACAACCTGGTGGCGATCGAGGAGGGGGGCACCATCCCGCGCGTGTGGGGAACGCAGCGCGACATCACCGCGCAGAAGCGGATGGAGGCGCAGCTCCTGGCCGCGCAGCGCGAGGCGGCGCGGGCCCGGCAGCGCACGGAGCTCCTCAACGAGGCGGGGGCCATCCTCGCCTCCACCTTGGACTTCGAGGCCACCCTGGCCGCCGTGGCGCGCCTGGCGGTTCCCGTGCTGGCCGAGGCGTGCATCGTGGACGTGGTGGGGCCGGACGGTGGCGTGGTGAGGGTGGAGGCGATCCACGTGGACCCCACCAAGCAGGCCCTCCTGCGCGAGATCCGCCGCCGCTACCCGCCGCGCCCCGGCGACCCCGATCCCACGCTGGAGGCGGTCACCACCCGCCGCCCGGTGCTGGTATCGCACGTCACGGACGCACAGTTGCAGAAGATCGCGCGCAACGAGGAGCACCTGCGCCTGCTGCGGGCCGTGCCGCCGCGCTCGGGGATCGTGGTTCCCATGCTGGCGCGGGGCGAGGCGCTGGGCGCGCTCACCTTCGTGCGCTACAGCGGCGAGCCGTACGTGCAGGCGGACGTGCCCTTTGCGCAGGAGCTTGCCCGGCGCGCGGCGCTGGCGCTGGACCACTCGCGGCTTTACCGTGAGGCGCTGGCCGCGAACCGGGCCAAGAGCGACTTCCTGGCCACCATGAGCCACGAGCTGCGCACCCCGCTCAACGCCGTGCTGGGGTACGCCGAGCTCCTGCTGATGGGGATCCCGGTGGAGGTGGAGCCGGCGGCGCAGGAGCACGTCCGCCGCATCGGCCGCGCCACGCGGCACCTGATCTCCATCATCGAGGAGATCCTGGTGTTCTCGCGGATGGAGGCGGGGCGCGAGACGCTCTCGCTGGCCCCGGTGGACCTGGTGGAGCTCACGCGCGAGGTCGCGGCCATCGTGGAGCCGCTGGCGGCCGGCAAGCGGCTCCGCTTCACCGCCCCGGAGCCGCCCCCGGGCGAGGTGACGACCGACGGCCGCAAGCTCCGGCAGATCCTCATCAACCTGCTGGGAAACGCCGTCAAGTTCACCGACCACGGCGAGGTGTCGTTCTCGGTGGACCGCGAGGGCGACGAGATCCTCTTTCGCGTGGCGGACACGGGCGTGGGCATCGCGCCGGAGCACCTGGAGCAGATCTGGGAGCCCTTTCGCCAGGTGCAGAACCCGATGACGCGCACCGCCGGCGGCACGGGCCTCGGCCTTTCCGTGAGCCGCCACCTGGCGCTCCTGCTCGGCGCCGAGCTCACGGTGGAGAGCGTGCCGGGCCAGGGGAGCTCGTTCGCGCTGCGGCTGCCGGTGATGTAGGAAGAAGAGTGCGTGAGTGCGTTAGTGCGTGAGTGCGTTCAGGGAGGCGCGGGATCTCGGCGCGTGCGAGGGGTTTGCAGTCAACTAACGCACTCACGCACTCCACGCACTCACGCACTTCGTCCCCCAACCCGGATCGTTGCCCTATGACCGAACGACGGCGCCGGGAACCCAGGCAGTTGACCGGACGGGTTGCCGCGTGGTCCTGGCAGAGGATGCTGCTGGCCGCGCTCGTGGTGATCCCGGGCGCGCTGGGGATCGCGCTCAGCACGTCTGGTGTGGCGTCGGTGTTCCGCCCGCCGGTGGGGCCGCCGGACACGATGAGGCACGTCGGGGCTCCCCTCCCCAAGCCGCCGCTGCTGGTGGAGGCGCGCTACCTCCGCCGCGCCGTGGCGCCGGCCGAGACGGGGCGCGAGGCGGAGGTGACGGAGTTCGTGGAGCGGTACAACGTCACCCGCCCGCTCGCCCGGCGTATCTACGACGCGGCGGTGGCGCAGCGCATCGACCCGGAGCTGGCCTTCCGCCTCATCCGCGTGGAGAGCGTGTTCGACGCCGACGCCGGCAACCGGGGTGCGCTGGGTCTCACCCAGGTGATGCTGGGCACCGCCCGCGACATCGACCCCGAGGTCGACACCAGCCGCGAGCTGCTGGACCCCGACACCAACATGCGCGTCGGCTTCACCAACCTCCGCAACATGCTCGAGCTGTTCGACGGCGACGTCCGCCTGGCCGTGATCGCCTACAACCGCGGCGAGGTGGCCGTGCAGCGCGCCATGCGCCGCGGCCGCGACCCCGAGAACGGCTACGGCGAGCGCGTCCTCGGCGCCGTCCACCACGGCGGCAAGCCGTACACCGGCCGCGGCCTCCTTCCCCAGACGGCCGCCACCGCGCAGCAATAGGGCTCACACAGAGACACGGAGGCACAGAGATGACTTCCTCTCTGTGCCTCCGTGTCTCTGTGTGATTATATTTTCTCCATGCCAAACCGCCTTGTAATCGCCGCTGCGCTTCTTTTCGCCGCGCCCGCCGCCGCGCAGGAAATCACCCTGCGCACTCCTACCCAGAGCGCCCGCGTGTACGCGCGCGACAACTCGCTGATCGCGGAGCTCGGCCCGCAGGTGCGCACGGTGATCGCCATGCGCTCGCTGCCGCGCTACGTGCCCATGGCCTTCGTGGCGGTGGAGGACCGGCGCTTCTTCGAGCACTCCGGCGTGGACCCGCGCGCCGTGGCCCGCGCCCTCCGCAACACGCTGGGCGGCGACCGCGAGGGCGCGTCCACCATCACGCAGCAGTTGATCGGGGCGATGTACCCCGAGCAGGTCAATCGCCAGGAGCAGACGGCGGAGCGGAAGCTTCGCGAGATGCGGCTTGCGCTGGAGCTGGAGCAGCGGCACGGCAAGGAGCGCATCCTGGAGTCGTACCTCAACTGGATCTACTTCGGGCACGGCTGGTACGGCATCGAGGCGGCCGCGCGCCACTACTTCGGCAAGGGCGCGGCGCAGCTCAGCATCCCCGAGGCGGCGATGCTGGCCGCGCTTCCCAAGGGGCCGGGCGTGTACTCGCCCAAGATCAACGCGGCGCGCGCCCTGGAGCGGCGCAACCTGGTGCTGGACCTGATGGCGCAGAACAACGTCGTCACCCGCGCCCAGGCGGACGCGGCCAAGCGCACCCCCATCCGCCTGGCCCCCAACCACGGCTACGCCGCGCGCCCGCAGTGGGTGATCGAGCAGGCGCGGCAGTTCCTCGCGCAGCACGTGGGCCCGCAGTACGGCACCACCGGCGCCCGCATCTGGACGACCATCGACCCCGCGGCCCAGAACGCCGCCGACACCGCCCTGGTGCGCGGGCTTGACCGCATCGAGCGCGAGACGTGGTACCGCGGGCCCCGCAAGGGCGCCGCGGGCACCGTGACCCCCGCCGGCACCACGTACCTGCAGGGCGCCATGGTCACGGTGGACGCGCGCACCGGCGAGATCCTGGCGATGGTGGGCGGGCGCGACTGGGAAGACTCGCACTTCAACCGGGTGACGGCGGCGCGCAGGCAGCCGGGCTCCTCCTTCAAGCCGCTCGTGTACGCCGCGGCGCTGGAGGCGGGCACCACGCCCGCCACGGTGATGCAGGACACGGCGCTGCGCATCCCCCTGCGCGGCGGGCAGGTGTACTCGCCGCGCAACTCCGACGGGCGCTTCCGCGGGGCCATCACGGTGCGCGAGGGGCTGGTGGAGTCGGTCAACACGATCGCCGTGCAGCTCGCGCAGGGGCTGGGGTGGCCCACGATCCCGGGCCTGGCGCAGCGCTTCGGCATCCGCTCGCAGGTGCAGCCCTACCCTTCCTCCGCCATCGGCGCGGGGGCGGTGGCGCCCATCGAGATGGCGGGCGCCTACACCGCCTTCGCCAACGGCGGGATGCGCGTGGAGCCCTTCCTGGTGCGCCGCGCGGCGGACGGCACGGGCAAGGTGGTGTACGACGGGCGCGGCCGCGGCGTGCGCACGCTAACCCCGGCGCTGGCCTTCATGACCACGGACATCCTGCGCGACGCGGCCATGCGCGGCACGGGGCGCGAGGCCCGCACGCGCCTCCCCGCCCGCGTTCCCATGGCCGGGAAGACCGGCACCACCAACGACGGCACCGACGTTTGGTACGTGGGCTACACGCCGGAGATGGTCACGGCGCTCTGGGTGGGCTTCGACCGGCCGCGCTCCATCGGCGCGGCGGCCTTCGGGGGCACCGTGGCCGCCCCCATCTGGGGCGAGATGATGCGCGCCACCTACGCCCGCCGCCGCGCCCCCGCCCACTGGACGATGCCCGCCGGCGTCGTCGCCGTCGCCGCGAACGCGGCCACCGGGCAGCCCCTCACCGGCAACTGCCCCCCGGCCGCCGCACGCCGCGAGTACTTCCTCGCCGGCACCGAGCCCGCCTCCGCCTGCCGGCTCAACGGCGCCCGCGTCGTCGCCCCCGCCCCGCCCCCCGCCGACAGCGCCGCCCCCGACTCGCTCGCGCCGGAGCCCGCCGAGCCCGACACGGCTCCGCGGCGCTGAAACGGCAGGGCTCACACAGAGACACAGAGGCACAGAGATGAAGTCATCTCTGTGCCTCTGTGCCTCTGTGTGAGCCAGGCTTCTACGGCGCCTGCAGCACCACCGGCTCACCCTGGTTCCCGAGCCGGTCCACCCCCGACACGGCCACCGCGCGCAGCGGCAGCGAATCCGAGCGCACGACGTGCTCGCGCGCGCCGCCCGGAAGGATCTCGGTGCGCCAGCGCGTGCCGAAGCGCGACTGCACCACCCAGCGCGCGGGCGCGGTGCCGGCGCCCGGCTGCATGCGCACGGTGGCACCGGCGAGCGTGGCCGTGGGGCGCGCGGGGGCACGCCCGCCCAGCCAGGTGGTGGCGGGGGGGAGCGCCGGCTCGCGGTACACGTCGTTGGTAAGGCGGTCCACCAGCGAGTCGGGGTTCTGCATGAAGATCTTCATGCTGAAGTGCACGTTCCCGGTGGCGCCCGCCTGCCCGCGCGTGATGTAGATCTGCTCCACGATCTCGTCGGTGCGCCAGTCGCCCTCCGAGCGGTTGCCCACGCGGCTGGTGAAGTTGCCGGGCCACAGGTGGCGCCGGTGCACGTTCTCGCCGTTCCACCACCCTAGGAGCACCGGGTAGCTCACGCCGGTGCGCGCCGTGGGCCAGTAGAGCTGCGGGGTGAAGTAGTCGGTCCACCCCTCGCGCAGCCACTTGCGCGCGTCCGCGTAGATCTCCTGGTACGCGTCGAAGCCGGTGATCTGCGCGGGGTACCCGGGGCGCCACACGCCAAAGGGCGAGATCCCCACCTGCACCCACGGCTTCTCGCGCTTCACCGCCGCGTACAGCCCCTCCACGAAGCGGTCCACGTTGTCGCGGCGCCAGTCGTGGCGCCCCAGCCGCCCGCCGGCGCGCTGGTAGCGCGCGTACGAGGCGGAGTCCGGGAAGTCGATGAGCGCGCCGGACGCGTCGCGCTCTTTGTACGGGTAGAAGTAGTCGTCGATGTGAACCCCGTCCACGTCGTAGCGCCTCACCACGTCGGCGATCACGCGCGTGGAGAAGGCGCGCACCGAGTCCTCGCCCGGGTCCATCCACAGGTGGGTGCCGTAGGTGCGCACCAGCTCCGGGTGGGTGCGGCTGATGTGCGTGGCCGAGGCGGGCGTCCTGGCCGACGGGTGGCGCGCCCGGTACGGGTTGAACCAGGCGTGAAGCTCCAGCCCGCGGCGGTGCGCCTCGGTGACGGCGAACTCCAGCGGGTCGTACGCCGGCTCCGGCGCGCGCCCCTGCGCCCCGGTCAGGTACTCCGACCACGGCTCCAGCGCGGACGCGTACAGCGCGTCGCCCCCCGGGCGCACCTGCAGGATCACGGCGTTCAGCTTCATCGCCGCCGAGCGGTCGAGGATGCGCAGCAGCTCGGCGCGCTGGCTGTCGGCGGGGAGGCCGGGGCGCGAGGGCCAGTCGATGTTGGCCACGCTCGCCACCCACACGCCCCGGAACTCCCGCATCACGGGCGGCGGCGCGTCGGGCGAAGCGGCGGGCATGGAGGCGGGCGCGGCGGCGCTGGCGCACCCGCCCGCCAGCACCGCGAGCGAGAGGATTACCGGAAGTCGAGTCATTCGCACTCAGGAGTTGGGGGATACACGGAGGCACAGAGATGAAGTCATCTCTGTGCCTCTGTGCCTCTGTGTGAGCCCAGCCGTTCAACCCGTCAGGTCTTCGGGATGTTCGGGTTGCGCTGGATCTCGCCGGCCGACAGCGGGAAGCAGGTCTGGTCGTTGGTCAGCGACCCGTACACCTCGCCCGTCGTGGAGCCTTCGTAGTTCCCGCGCGGGAACAGGTCGATGCCGTACTGCGACTTGTAGCGGCGCAGGTCGCCCAGGCGGTGGCCGTCCAGGTAGAAGTCGCGGGCACGCTGCTCCCGCAGGTTCTCCATGAAGTTGGCCGCCGTGGTCACCGACGCGGCGCGGCCGGTGGGGTCGATCACCCGGCGCGACTCCACGAACGAGATGCTCGTGGCGGTGGGGCCACCCGCCTCGGCCACGATGTAGCGCGCCTCCAGGCCGGAGGCGATGCGGATCCACCCGCCGTTGGTGAAGTTGCCGCCCGTGACGCTGTCGTTGTACGTGCTGTACGACAGCGGCGAGTTGGGCACGAAGGCCCGGATGCCGTCCAGCGTCGCCTCGTTGGCGGCGGGGCGCGGGATGCGCGGGTCGCGCGTCACGTTGGCCCACGGCGTGAAGTCCAGCCCCGCCGAGATGCTCCCCGCCTGCTGCAGCCGCCCGAAGATCGGGTTGTTCTGCCGCGCCGGAGTGCTCTCCGTGTAGAACGCCCGGAACTCGAAGTTCGCCGGCACCTGCGCGGCAAGCGCCAGCGCCTCCGTCTTGTTGCCCAGGTTGAGGTGCGCCCGCGCCGCGATCACCCGCGCGAAGTTGGCGAACGAGTCCGCCGACGCCACCGTGCCCGCGGGCGGCGTCGTGACCGCCTTGGCCGCGTTGGCGATGCTGATCGCCAGGTTGGCGCGCGACACCGCGATCTTGAGCAGCGAGTCAGACGACAGGATCGGGCCCGCGTTGATGGGCGATCCGCACATGATCTCGCCCATCAGCATGTACGTGTACGCCCCGTACGCGTTCACGCGTGCGCGGCGCAGGTCGCGCCCCGCCGAGTCGCCCGAGAAGGTGCTGAGGTACTGGTCCACGCTGTCCGCCAGGAAGCGCGTACGGTGGAGGTTGTTGTACACCAGCGTCACGTACGTCGCGTTCTCGGGAAGCACGTTGCGCTGGTCGATCAGCTTCTCTTCCACAAAGTTGTGGTGGTTGCGCAGCTCGTCCGTGAACACGGCCGAGTAGTACGCCACCAGCGGGAACACGGGCTGGAACTCGCCGACCACCGAGTTCACCAGCACGCCACGGTAGCTGGGGTCCTCGAGCTGCGGAGTCTCCACCACGCCCGGGTTGTCCACGTCCAGCAGATCGCCGCAACCGGCGGCCGGGGCGGCGAGCGCCGCCGCGATGGCGACGCGAAGCCAGCGGCGGCGCGTCTTGAGGTTGTGCATTCGGTTCGCTCCCATCGCTCAGAAGCCGAGGTTGAAGGAGACCGACACGCGCCGGTTCATCGGCATCGAATAGGCATCCGTACGGGCGAAGCCGCGGTTGGCGGCCGAGTTGGTCTCGGGGTCGATCCCGGAGTAGTCGCTCCACAGCGCCAGGTTGTGCCCGGCCAGCGTGATGCTGGCGTCACGCACGCCCACGCCGGTGCGCGACAGCAGCGACGTCGGCAGCGAGTAGGTGGCCGACAGGTCGCGCAGCTTCACGAAGTCGCCCTTCTCCACGTACTGCGAGCGGTTGGTGCGAGCCAGGATCTTGGCCGTGTCGCCCACCGTGGGGTCGTTCACCAGCGCGCAGTTGGAGTTGTTGGCGCAGCGGCCGAACTCCTTGAAGTTGAACACGTAGTTGCCGCCCTTGTAGTCGAACAGCCCGTACAGGCGCAGGTTCTGGAAGAGCGTGACCGTGTTGGAGAAGCCGATCTCGCGCGTGGGAAGCGAGGGCCCGATGTAGCGCGGGTCCGCCTCCAGCAGCACGGCGTTGCCGGCCGCGTTCAGCTTGTAGGCGCCGTTCGCGTCCACCTGCGGGAAGCGGCCCCACACGCCCGCCAGCGGGTACCCCGGAGCGTGGCGCTGCGCCGCGTCGATGTTGGACGCGTACGACGAGAAGACGTTCTCGAACTTGAGCGTGGTGTCGCCGAAGCTCACCAGCTCGTTGCGGTTGGTGGAGAGGTTCAGCCGGCTGTCCCAGCGCAGGTTGCGGCGGGTGAGCGGGGTGAGCGTCAGCCCCAGCTCGATGCCCCGGTTGAGCGTCTCGCCCAGGTTGTAGAAGCGCGACACCGGGAAGCCGGTCGACGCCGGGAGGCCCTGCGCCACGATCACGTCGCGCATGGTCTTGTTGTAGAACGTGAACTCGATCCCGGCGCGGTCGTTGAAGAAGCCCGCGTCGAAGCCCAGCTCCACCTCCTCACCCCGCTCCGGCTTCAGGTCCGGGTTGCCAAAGGTGTTGACGCGCAGCGCCGAGCCGGTGGTGGCCGCGGTGCCCGTGCCCAGCGCCACCGTGTTCACCGTGAACGACTGCGTGGCCGAGTACGGGTCCGGGGCGCGCCCGGCCTGGCCCCACGCCGCGCGCAGCTTGAAGCTGTTGGCGCGGATGCGGTCGAAGATGGGCGACAGCGCCGGCTCGTCCGACACGATGTACGAGAGCGCGGCCTTGGGGTACACCAGGCGGCGGATCTCCGACCCGAACGCCGAGTTGTTGTCCACGCGCACGGCGCCCGTCAGGTACAGCCGGTCGCTGAAGCCGAACTGCTGCTGCGCGAAGAGCCCCAGCGACTTCTGCTCCGTGTAGCCGCTGCTGGCGTCGCGGTTCTGCGCCGTCTGGATCTGCGTCACGTCCGGCGCGCCAAGCCCCGTGCCCGAGGCGAACAGGTTGGCGAACTCCTTGGTGATGTAGTTGACGCCGAACGAGGTCGTGGACTCGATGGACCGCGGGAGGTCCTGGATGATGCTCCCCGCGTAGTCCACCGTGTAGATGTGGTTGCGCGGCGCCCGCTGCGCCGAGAGGCCCGACGGCGAGTCGATCGAGTTGGGCTCGGAGATGATCTCCGCCAGGTTCGAGGCGAAGTCCATCCCCAGGGTGAGCCGGTTGCGGAACCAGTCCCACGGGCGGTAGTTGCTGGTCAGCCCCAGGGTGAGGCGGTCCATCCGCGTCTGGTTGTTGTACAGGTTGGCCTGGTACGGGGCCAGCGTCGCCCACCCGCTGCGCAGCGTGTCGCCGTTGGTGGCCACGCGCCCGGGGGTGCCGCGCACCGCGCTCAGCAGCAGCCCGTTGGCGCTCTCGTCGCCCACCGGCAGCCGCAGGTGGCCGGCGATGTAGCTGGTGTTGAGCTGGAAGTCGAGCTTCGAGGTCGGGTTGAGCACGAAGTTGACGCGGGCCGAGTTCGCCTTGCTGAAGCTGTTCTCGAACACGCCCTCTTCGTTGTTCATGTCGCCGGCGACGTAGTACGAGTACTTGTCGCCGCCGCCGCGCACCGACAGCGTGGCGCGCTGGATGTCGCCGCTGCGCGTGGCCGCGGGGTCACGCTCGAACGGGTTGTCCTGCAGGATGGTGCCGCGCGCCATCCCCACGCACCCGGGCCAGGTGCCCGGCGTGGCGATCTTGACCGAGTCGCAGGTGGTGTAGTTGGTCGGCAGGTCCAGCGTAAGGTCGTTACGCCCCGTCTCGTACTTCATGTTCCACTGGGCGCGCTGCGCGCCGCGGGGGCCCTTCTTGGTGATGATCTGGATCACGCCGTTGGCCGCCTCGGCGCCGTACAGCGTGGAGGCCGCCGGCCCCTTGATCACCTCGATCGACTCGATGTCTTCCGGGTTGAGGAAGCCCAGAGCCGAGGTGACCTGGAAGTTGCCGTTGGGCGTGAGCCCGGCGCCGCCCGGCGAGAAGTTGCCCAGCGAGCCGATGTCGTAGCGGATGCCGTCGATGTACACCACCGGCTGGTTCCCCAGGAACGAGGAAGCGCCGCGGATGCGGATGTCGGGCGCCGCGCCCGGCGTCCCGGAGTTGGGGACGATCTGCACGCCCGGTGTGCGGGCCTGCAGGATCTCCGCCACGTTGCTCACGTTGGTGGCGGAGGTCACCTCTTCCACGTCCAGCTTGGTGATCGCGTTGCCCACCGTACGGCGCGCGGTGGCGCCCGGGGTGCCCGTCACCACGATGGCGTCCAGCGACACCGCGCTGGCCACCAGCGCGAAGTCCACGCGCGCGGTGGCGCCGCCCGCCACCGTGGCCGAGGCCTCGGCCGCGGTGTGCCCCAACTGCGACGCGCGCAGGCGCACGCGGCCGTTGGGCACCTCGGTGATCGTGTACTCGCCGTTGGCGTTGGTCACGGTGCGGCGCTCGGTGCCCACCACGGTGACGGCCGCGCCGCTGAGCGGCTGGCGGTTGCTGGTTTCCACGACCGTGCCGCGGATCGTGCCCGTCGCCTGGGCGTCAAGCGAGTCTGCCCCGGACGCCAGGAGCCCCACGGCCAGCGCCAGCCGCAGCCAGCCCTTCCGTTGCGTGGGAAAGCCCATCACATCCCTCCTGAGAGTGTTGATCTGGTTTGGTTGCACTGCAGAGATGGTTCGACGAAGGGTACGGAAGCTTGCCTCCGGGTGCGGGTGGATGCGAGCCCCTGGGGGCCCCTGTGCTCTCGGTGGTTTCTCTGGATTTGTGCTTTCGAGACCTGCTGAGCGGAGATTCCACAGAATACACGCCGAAGCCACTGTCCACAAGATCAACCTTGCGCCCGCCGTTACAGCGCCGATACGCACAGAGACACGGAGAAGAACCCCTTCTCCGTGTCTCTGTGCCTCTGTGTGAGCCCCGTGTTTCCGGTTACAGCTTCCAGATCCGGTCCGCGTAGTCGCGCACCGACCGGTCGCTGCTGAAGAAGCCGCAGCGCGCCACGTTCAGGATGGCCATCCGCGTCCAGCGCTCGGGGTCCTGGAAGGCGAGGTCCACCTCGTCCTGCGCGGCCAGGTACGCGTCGAAGTCGGCGAGCACCATGTACTCGTCGTGGTGCAGCAGGCTGTCCACCAGCGGGCGGAAGCGCCCCGGCTCCTCGGGCGAGAGGGCGCCGCTGGCCACGAACTCCAGCACGCGGCGCAGGCGGGGGCTCGCCTCGTACACGGCGCGCGGGTTGTAGCCGGCCGCCTTGCGCTTCGACACCTCGTCCGCCGTGAGGCCGAAGATGAAGATGTTGTCGCGCCCCACCGCCTCCGCGATCTCCACGTTGGCGCCGTCCAGCGTCCCGATGGTGAGCGCGCCGTTGAGCGCGAACTTCATGTTCCCCGTGCCCGACGCCTCGAACCCCGCCGTGGAGATCTGCTCGGACAGGTCGCTCCCCGGGAAGATGTGCTCGGCCAGCGACACCCGGTAGTCGGGGATGAAGGCCACCTGCAGCACCTTGCTCACCCGCTTGTCCCCGTTCACCCGCTCGGCCAGCGTGGTGATGAGCTGGATGATCAGCTTCGCCGTCCAGTAGGTGGGCGCCGCCTTGCCGCCAAAGAGCACCGCGCGCGGCACCGCGTCCGGCACGTCTTCGTCGCGAAGCTGGAGGAACTGGTCGGCCACGCGCAGCGCGTTGAGGAGCTGGCGCTTGTACTCGTGCATGCGCTTGACGTGCACGTCCATCAGCGCCTGCGGGTCGATGCGCACCCCGGCCTCGTTCTGCACGAGCTGCGCGAGGCGCTGGCGGTTGCGCGCCTTGGCCGTGCGCCACCGCCCGCGGAAGTCCGCGTCGTCGGCGAACGGCTCCAGCGCCGCCAGCTTCGGCAGGTCGGTGATCCACGCCTCGCCGATGGCCTCGTGGATCAGCGCCGACTGGCCCGGGTTCGCCTTGAGCAGCCAGCGCCGCTGGGTGATCCCGTTGGTCACCGAGGTGAAGCGCTGCGGCCACAGCTCCGCGAAGTCGCGGAAGATGCGCTCCTGCAGGATCTGCGTGTGGAGCTCGGCCACGCCGTTCACCGTGTGGCTCCCCACGATGGCCAGGTGCGCCATCTTCACCAGCCCGCCGGAGATGATCGCCATCCGCTCCTCGCGCCCCGCGTCGGCCGGGAACGCCTCGCGCACCCGCGAGCGGAAGCGCCGGTCGATCTCGCGCACGATCTCCAGGTGCCGCGGCAGCAGCCGGCCGAAGAGCTCCTCGCTCCACGTCTCCAGCGCCTCGGGGAGCACGGTGTGGTTGGTGTACGCAAAGGTCTGCCGCGCGATGTCGAACGACAGGTCCCACTCCATCCCGTGCTCGTCCATCAGGAGCCGCATCAGCTCCGGGATGGCCACGGCGGGGTGCGTGTCGTTGAGCTGCACCTGCACCTTCTCCGTGAAGTCGGTGAAGGTGCGCCGCTCGCTGCGGTAGCGGTGGATGATGTCCTGCAGCGTGGCCGACACGAAGAAGTACTGCTGCTTCAGCCGCAGCTCCTTCCCCTGCCCCGTGTCGTCGGGCGGGTACAGCACCTTGGAGATCGTCTCCGTCTGCGTCTTCGCCTCCACCGCCGCGATGTAGTTGCCGCGGATGAAGTCCTCCAGATCGAACTCCTCGGTGGCCTTGGCGGCCCACAGGCGCAGCGTGTTCACCGTCCCGTTCTGGTAGCCCGGGATGGGGGTGTCGTACGCCATCGCCAGCACGTCCTGCGTGTCCACCCAGCGGAAGTGCACGCGGTCCTCGCTGTCCTTCTCGCCCACCACGCGCCCGTAGAACTTCACCGGGTAGGTGCGGTCCGGCCGGGCGATCTCCCACGGGTTGTCGTCGCGCAGCCAGTTGTCCGGCTTCTCCACCTGGCGGCCGCCGGTGATGGCCTGCTTGAAGATGCCGTGCTGGTAGCGGATCCCGTAGCCGTAGCCGGGGAGGGCGAGCGTGGCCATCGAGTCCAGGTAGCAGGCCGCCAGGCGCCCGAGGCCGCCGTTCCCCAGCCCCGCGTCCGGCTCCACCTCTTCCAGCTCCTCGATGCGGTACCCCACCTCGCTCAGCGCTTCGCCGGCGGCGCTCTCCAGCCCCAGGTTGAGGAGCGCGTTCCCAAAGGTGCGCCCCATCAGGAACTCCAGCGACAGGTAGTAGACGCGCTTGGCGTTCTGCTGCTGGTAGCGCGCCTGCGTGTCCGCCCAGTGCCCGGCCATGCGGTCGCGCAGCGCCCACGCCGCGCTCATGTACACATCGCGCTCCGTGGCCGAAGCGCGGTCGCGCGCCAGCGTATACTTGATGTGGTCGTCGATGGCGCGCTTCAGCGCCTCGACGCGGGTCGTCCTGCGTCCCGCGTCCACGACCGTGGCTTCAGACATGGCTTCTTCAGAGACTGAGAGGAGTACTGTGCCGCCTCCGCAAAGCTAGACCACACCATCCATCGGCGGAAGGCCTCACACAGAGGCACAGAGGCACAGAGATGAAGTCGTCTCTGTGCCTCTGTGCCTCTGTGTGAGATTCTACTCCGCCGGACGCACCGCCTCGATGCGCTCGGCGTCGCGCACGCGGGCGCGGCCGCTGTTCATCGAGCGGCGCTCCTCGCGGCTGCCGTCCGCGAGGGCCACTTCCAGGACGACGTGCGTGGAGCGGGTGAGCGCGGGGTTCCAGGTGGCCGTTCGCCCCTCGTCGGAGAGGCGCGCGGGGATCGGCTCGGTCATGTGTGGAGGGGATCGGATGGACGGCGAAGCGCCGAAAAGCTAGATTCCGGGGGCATTCTGCACTCACGCGGAGTGCCCCGACACGATTCGAGGACCATCATGGCCGAGATTTCCTGCGTCCGCTGCGGACAGACCAAGCCGGCGCTTCCGTTCGCGCCGTTCAACAACGACTTCGGGAAGCGCATCCAGGCCGAGATCTGCCAGGAGTGCTGGGCGCAGTGGCTGAAGCACCAGACGATGCTCATCAACCACTACGGCCTCAACCTGCGCGACCCCGACGCCCGCAAGCTCCTGCTGGAAAACACCGAGAAGTTCCTCTTCTCCGGCGACGCCGAGCAGGTGGATACCACCAAGCAGGGCACGATCCAGTGGTGACCTGGCTCACATAGAGACACAGAGGCACGGAGATGAAGTCGTCTCCGTGCCTCTGTGTCTCCGTGTGAGCTCAGCTTTTCCGGGCGCCGAGCACCGCGTCCACCAGCGGCGCCGGGTCGAAGCGCACCGGGTCCGTGGCGGGGAGCCCCGTCTCGTCCTCGGCGCGGGCGATGGCGTCGCGGGCCTCGGCGTCCGTCAGGTCCCACGTGTTGAGCGACACCGCGATCACGCGCGACGGCTTCAGCGCGGCCACCGTGGCCTCGCACAGCCGGATGGTGTCCGCTAGCGAGGGGAGGCGCATCCACGAGTAGGCGCCGTTGCCGCCGTACGGGTGGGTGCGCGAGGGGAGGCCGCACAGGATCATCGCGTCCGGCAGCGAGCCGTGCAGCAGCCCCATGGTGACGCCGGAGTAGCCGGGGTGCACCAGCGAGCCCTGCCCCTCCACCAGCACGATGTCGTTCCCCTCCGCGGCCTGAAGCACCAGCCGCTCCGCCGCCCCGGCGATGAAGTCCGCCACCACCGCGTCCACCGCGATCCCCCACCCCTCGATCAGGATCCCCGTCTGCCCCGTGGCGGCGAAGCCCACGCGCGTGCCGCGGGCCCGCAGCGCGTCCCTCACCTGCAGCGCGGCCGTCATCTTCCCGATGTTGCAGTCCGTGCCCACCGTGAGCACGGTGAGCGCGTCCACGTCGCGGGCGCGGCCGTGCGACACGGGGAGGTCGGCCGGCGGCCTGCGCAGGTCGTGGATGCGCACGCCTGCGCGCTCCGCGAGGGCCGCCAGCTCCGGGTCGTCGCCCAGGTGGAAGTGCAGCCCGCTCACCAGGTCCAGCCCCGCCGCCATCGCCGCGGCGAGCACGGAGCGCCACTCGGCCGGCAACTGCCCGCCCTGCGGCGCGATCCCCACCAGGAGCGCCGTGGGCCCGCCGCGCAGCCCCTCCGCCAGCGTCCCCACCACCGGGATCGCCCCGCCGAAGCCGAGGACGTCCTGAACCGTGCGCCCCGCCCGCGCCGAGTCGAGCACCGCCAGCACCCTTTCGGGCAGGTAGCGCACGGCGCTGTTCGCGGTCTTGCTGGTGAGCGGGCCGAAGTGGCCTTCGGCGAGGATGAGGTAGCGGTGGGTCGCGAGCGTTTCGGGCATGGAGACGAAGTGCGTGAGTGCGTGAGTGCGTAAGTGCGTGAGGGACTGCGTACTACGGGGCGGGCGGGCCGTGCGCGGTGAGCCCAGCGCGTTGGCCACTTCCGCACTCGCGCACTGACGCACTGACGCACCTCCCCATCATCTCGGAGCCGCCCCGGCCTCTTCCAGGATCGCGGGGATGCTGATGGCGCCCACGGGCAGCCGCATCACCGACTGCGGGAGGCGGACCTCGGCGGGGGCGTCGCGCACGAAGCGGCGGAAGCCCTTTCCTTCCAGCAGGCGGTGCACGTAGATGCGGCGGACGATGACCGTGAGCGTGGCCAGCACGGGCACGGCCACCAGCAGGCCGATCATCCCCAGCAGCTCGGCCATGATCAGCACGCTCAGGATGGAGAGCACCGGGGGGAGGTGCACCCGGCGCTCCATGATGAGCGGGTGGATGAAGTTGGCCTCCACCAGGTGGATCAGCACACCCAGCAGCACCACCAGGAAGGCACGCATCAGCCCGCCCGAGCCCAGCACGAAGAGCGCGGGGAGGAGGGTGGAGACCAGCGTCCCGAAGAACGGGATCATCACCACCACTCCCGTGAACACCCCGAACGCCAGCGCGTACGGCACCTCCAGCAGCAGCAGCCCCACGTAGGTGAGCGCGCCCAGGAAGAACATCGCCAGGATCTGCCCGCCGATCCACGCCCGCATCGTCTGCCCCAGGTCCGACAGGATGTCGCGCACCAGCTCGCGGTGCACGGGCGGGGTAAGCAGGATGATCCCCTCGCGGTACACCTCGGGGCGCAGCGCCATGTAGATCCCCATCACCAGCACGCTGATGGCCTCGATCAGCACGTGCAGCCCGCCCAGCAGGTACGGCACCAGCCCCGCGAAGTACCCGCCCGCGCTCCCCATCAGCGACGAGATCTGGTGCTGCAGCTCGGCCGGCGGGAGCGCGGCGGCGAGGATCGGGTACCGGCTCACGAACTGGCTGAGCCCGTTCACCCCCTGCGACACGAGCTGCGGGAGCGCGGTGAGCAGGTCCTGCGTCTGCTGGAGCACGGGCGGCACCACCAGCCACACGATGCCCGTGAAGACGATGCCCGTGAAGAGCAGCCCCAGCGGCAGCCCCAGCGCCGGGCGGATGCGGAACCGCTCCTCCAGCAGCTCGGAGATGGCGCTCAGGTACACGCCGAAGAGGGCGGCCAGGAACACCAGCAGCAGCACCTTCGCCACGCTGTACACGAACAGCAGCAGGAGCACCGCGAACACCGCCGCGGTGAGCACGGCGTAGGGCGAGTGCTCGGTCCTGCCGACCCGGCGTTCCTGGGAAGTCATGGGGCACTGCGCGGTTGCGTGGAGCCGTGGCCGCACGCGGCGGCACCTTCCGCAAGCTAGCCCGCGCCGCGGGGTACGGCAATCTCACACGGAGGCACGGAGACACAGAGAGGAATGTGCCCGAGGTTGCCGGGCTGCCCGCATCCGGTGCACCTTGTGAAGGCGCTGCCGCGGACCTACAGAGGGTGGAATCCGATGACCGACCGAGACCGCCCGTTACGGGACGACGACGAGACGCTGCTCTGGGACCCGGAGGCCGCGCGCCGGGCCGCGACCCCGCTACCGCCCGCCAAGCCCGCCCGCGGGCGGCGCTGGGTGCGGGTGGTGAAGTGGGTGCTGGGGATCTTTGCCGCGTACTACCTCTTCTGCGTGCTGCTTCTCGTCGTCTACCGCTTCGCCGGGCCGCCGACGACGGGCGTGCGCATCGAGCGGCGCATCCAGGCCTGGGCCGCGGGGCGCGATTACGAGGTCACGCGCGAGCCCGTGGCGCTGAGCGACCTCCCGCGCCACGTCCCCCGCGCCGTCGTCGCGGCCGAGGACGGCAACTTCTGGAACCACCGTGGCTTCGACTTCGGGGCGATGAAGGCGGCGCAGCGCGAGGCGGTGGGCGGCGTGCGGCTCCGCGGCGCGTCCACCATCACGCAGCAGTTGATGAAGAACCTCTTCGGCTGCACCTGCCGCAACCCCATCCGCAAGGTGTACGACCTCGCGCTCACCCCCGCGGCCGAGCTGATCCTGGGCAAGGACCGGATCCTGGAGCTCTACCTCAACAACGTGGAGTGGGGCGAGGGCGTCTTCGGCATCGGCGCCGCGGCGGAGGAGCACTACGACGTCAGCGCGAGCCGCCTCACCCGCACGCAGGCCGCGGGGCTCGCCGCGCTCCTCCCCAACCCGCGCCAGCGCACCCCGCGCAACACCGGCGAGTACCGGCGCGACATCCTGCGGCGGATGAACTTCCGCGGCTGGTGAAGGGATCCTGCGGGAACTCCGGGAGCACCGGTCTGCGGGCGGTTGAAACCGCTGCAACGACTACACGAAGTCCCCCTGCGGGGACTACACGGTTCCTTTTCGGACCGAAGGCTTATTCCGCGCGGGCGGCACCGAGGCCTGGCGAGTGAACTCGCGGCAACAACAGCACGAAGTCCGCCTCCGCGGACTGGTCTTCCAGCATCAGCGGGAACCCTGTAGTCCCCGCAGGCGGACTTCGTGTAGTTGTTGCAGCGAATTCTAGCAGTCTGCATCCGACTGGAGAGGCAACCGGCTCAAAGTATGCGGCGAGCCGATCGCGTCTCAATCGGGAGAGGTTCAAATGCCTGCTGCATACTCCTTGGATCTACGTGAGCGAGCCCTGGCGCTGATGGAAGAGGGCTTTCTCAAGCGCGAAGAGATCGCGCAGCTGCTTCGCGTCGGCGAGTCCACGCTGTACACCTGGCAGAGCCGCAGGGCCAAAGGCTTAGGGGTCGCACCCCTGCCCCACGGCGGTGGAGTCGCCTCGCAGCTGGACCGCAGCGTTCTGGCCGGGCTGGTGGCGGAACAGAACGATCTCACGCTCGAAGAGTACGCGAGCGCCTATGCCGAGCGCACCGGGCGGCGCTACCACCCGGACCACCTGTGCCGCGTGCTGGGGCAGATGAGACTGCGCCGAAAAAGTCAAAGCGCTCCGCGCCGCTGAACAGAGCCGGCCCGATGTCGTGGCGGAGCGCGTCACGTACCAAAGCGAAGTGGTTCAGAAGCGTTCCGCCGAGGATCTGGTCTTCTTGGACGAGACGTCGGTCTACACGAACCTGGTGCGAACCCGCGCACGTGCGCTGGGCGGGGCACGCGCTCCGGGAACAGCTCCCTTGCAGCACAAGCGGCTGACGATCCTGGGAGCGCTGAGCCTGAAGGGGATCGCGGCTGCCATGAGCTACCGAGGCAGTGCGGATGCCGACGTGGTTCAGGTCTACGTCGAACAAGTGCTGCTGCCTCAGATGCGGCCCGGCCAGACCCTGGTGCTGGACAACTTCCAGGCCCACCGCGGAACGGCGTTGCGCAAAGCCGTCGAGGCGGCCGGCTGTACACTGGAGTTTCTGCCGCGCTATAGCCCGGAGCTGAACCCGATTGAGCTGGCCTGGAGCAAGCTCAAAGCATTGTTTCGCACAGCTGCACTGCGGAGCCCAGAAGCGCTTGAACTCGCGCTCGGTCCTCTGCTCGAGCGGATCAGCGAATCGGATGCACGTGGGTATTTCGCTCATTCCGGGTACAAGCTCGCTCCAGACTGATGTGCAGACCGCTATCATTCGCCCGCAACGGGGCCCACACGGAAGCGGAGGCACGGAGCTGGTTCTCCGTGCCTCCGTTTTTCGTCATCCTCCCGCCGCTTCCATGCGGGCACGGCGTGAGAAGAGCGCGACCAGGCGCGGGCGGCGTATGCGCTCCCGCTGCTCGCGCGTGGCGAGGACGCGCCAGCCGGGCTCGCGGCGGGTGGCGCGCAGCCACTGGTCCGCGAAGCTGTGGAGGCGTACGACGCGCCATCCGCGCCCGGAGCGCCAGACGACGTGGTGGCGGCCGGTCGCGTCGACCAGGCCGAATGCTGCGCGCTCCGCCTCGTGAAGGGCGGAGTAGCGGTGCTTCGAAAACACGGGGATGATGCCTCGGAAGTGATGCAGGAGGGGATGCGGGAGAGGCCCGCAAAGGGAAATCTGTGGCCCTCCCGGCACCCCGCGCAAGGGTCCTGAATCGCGCCGCGGACGTGCATCCGGGCGCCGTAGCAGCCCATCGCCCCGAGGAACAAAAGGACGCACCTGCATCCCTAATGCGACGCAGTTTACAGCTCGAACCGCACCCCCGCGTTGACCACGCGCCCTTCCAGCGGCGCCCACACATCCGTCGTCCAGCGCCCCTCGCGCGAGAGGGCCGGGAGCACGAGCGGATCGTAGCGCGTCTGCCGCGCGTCCAGCAGGTTCTCCAGGTTCACGAACACCCGCGCCTCCCCGATGCGCCGCTCGGCGAGGAAGCCGACGATGGTGTACGGGCGGCTGCGGTCGCGGTACGGGTTGTCCTCCAGCGCCTGCCGACCCGTGTGGTAAAGCTCCAGCCCCACGCGACCGATCCCCTCCGCCTCCCACATCCCCACGGCGCCCAGCGCGTGGCGCGGCGTGAGCGGCACCTCGCGACGCCCCACGCCGTCGGGAACGTCTTCGCGCGAGCGCAGCCAGGTGTGGGTCGCGGTGAGATGAAAGGGCTCGCGGGTCCAGCGCGCCAGGAGCTCGGTCCCCCAAGTGCGCGTGGGGCCGGACGCGTTCGCGAGCTCCAGGAACCCCGGGCGCGCAGTGCTCTCGCGAAGCTGCAGCGCATCCTCGGTCCGCGATCCGAAGAGGGTCGCATTCAGCTCCCAGGCGCCCAGCGCCCGCCCCACGTCGAGCGACGCCGTCCGCGCGCGCTCCGCGTCCAAACCGTCCAGCGGCAGCACCCGCGTGAGCCCGATCGCCTCCGTCTCCTCGGTGAACGGCGTCGGAGCGAAGTACCCGGTCGCCGCCGCGGCGCGCACGGTCCAGCCGCCGGGGCGCAGCAGCACGGCGAAGCGCGGGTTGAGAAAGGTGCCGTACTCGCTGTGGCGGTCCACGCGCCCGGCCACGGAGAGCGTCACCCACTCCGCCGGCGCCCACTCCTCCTGCGCGAAGAGCGAGGGCGTGACGTACGTGAAGTCGAAGCCCGCCACGTCGTTCGCGCGGTACCGCTCCGCCTGCAGCGCGGAGCCGAGCACCCAGTTGTGCCCGCCGCCGCTCCCGGAGAAGGTGGCCTCCGCGAACCCGGTGGAGTGAAGGTCTTCCTCCGTCACCGCCCCGAACCCGTGCGCGTGCCGCTGCGCCGTCGCCGACGCGCGCACGGCGAGCAGGCGGTCGCCGCCGAGGAGAAAACGCCCGACCGCGCCCACGTCGCCGCGCCGCGTGCCCAGCGTCTCAGGGTACTCGCCCGTGGCCACGCGTCCGCCCCCCTCGCGCTCCTCCGCCGTGAGCCCGGCGGTGATGAACACGGAGCGCCCCGCATCGTCCCCCCAGAACAGGCGGGGCCGCACCACGGCGCGGCGGTACCCGGCGATGTCCGTCCAGCGGTCGCCGTCCACATCCGCCTCGGACTGCCGGTGGGCGCCCGCCAGCAGCGTGTACCCCCACTCCCCCCCGAGCGGCCCAGACGCAAACCCCACCGCGTCGCTCCCGTTGCGCGTGGTCTGGTTGAGGAGCAGCTCGGCCTGCGCCTCTTCGCCCGGCCTGCGGGAAACGAGGTTCACCACCCCGCCCAGCGCCGCCGACCCGTACAGCGCCGAGGCCGCTCCCTTGATGACCTCCACCTGCCCCAGGTCCATGGGCGGGATCTGCAGCAGCCCCAGCGCGCCAGACTGGCCGCCGTACAGCGGCAGCCCGTCGGAGAGGATCTGGGTGTATCGCCCGCGGAGCCCCTGCACGCGCACGTTCGCGCCGCCCAGCGACGGGCTGGTCGTCTGCACGCGCAGCCCGGAGGTCTCGTTGAGCATCATCGAGATGTCGCCGGGCGTCATCATCATCTTCTCCTCCACCTCCTCCCGCGCCAGCACCTCCACCCGCGTCGGCTCGTCCTCGATGCGCTGCCCCGTCCGCGTGGAGGTCACCACGATCTCCTCCAGCTCCTCCGCCTCCTCCTCCAGCGCAACCACGAGCGTCGTATCCGCACTTCCGAGCACAACGCCCACGGTCGCGGGCGCAAACCCGATCTTGCGCACCACGATGGAGCGTTCACCCGGCCGCAGCCGCAGCACCGCGCTCCCTCCCGCATCCGTCCGCGCCGCGACCGTCCCCGAGCGCACCTCCGCGGCCGCCACGGGCGCATCGTCCGCGCGCACCCGCACCGTCACCCGCGGCTCCTGCTGCACGAGGAGCATCGCCATCAAGCTTATATAAATCATCCCTCAAAATAACCTCAGACTCACACAGAGACACAGAGGCACAGAGAAGAACTCATCTCTGTGCCTCTGTGTCTCTGTGTGAGCCCGCTTTTTAGAACGGCAGATCGTCGTCGTCGTCCATGCTGGGCGCCTGGAAGTCGTCGTACGACCCACCGCCGCCGCCGGCCGCGCCGCCGCGCGCCCCGCCGCGCCCGCCGCCGGAGCCGGACGACGCCGCGGCGCGGCTCCCGCCGCCGCCGCTGTAGTCGCCGCCGCCACCGCCGCCGCCCTCGCGGCCGCCGAGCATGGTCATCTCGCGGGCCTCGATCTCGGTGACGTAGCGCTTGCCGGTGCCGTCCTTGGCCTCGTACTCGCGGTACTGGATCTCGCCCTCGATGTACACCTTGTCGCCCTTCTTGAGGAAGCGGTCCGCGATCTCGGCCAGCTTGCGCCAGGCCACGATGCGGTGCCACTCCGTCTTCTCCTGCTTCTCACCCGATGCGTTGGTCCACGAGCGGCTGGTGGCGACGCTGAACTGCGCCACCTGCTGCCCGCCGCCGGTGGTCCGCAGCTCCGGGTCCGACCCCAGGTTGCCGATGATGATTACCTTGTTGACGCTGCGAGACACAGCTCCTCCTTCCGCCTCAAAGTGAACAGAGTTGACACCCGGGTGGGGCTACAATGCCCCGCCGACTCCCGCTTGTCAAGAACAATCGTCAAACGCGGAGACGCATAACGAGCGCGTCTTCCGTGGGCGACGAATAGTAGGAGCGGCGGCGGCCGACGACGTCGAATCCCCGCTCCGTGTACACCGACTGCGCGCCCGTGTTGGACTCGCGCACCTCCAGGAAGAGCTCCAGGGCGCCGCGCTGCCGCACCCGCTCCACCACCGCGTCCACCAGCCCGCCGCCCACGCCGCGCCCGCGCGCCTCGGGGGCCACGGCCACGTTCCCCAGCTCGCTCTGGTCCGCCACCGTCCAGCAGGCGGCGTAGCCCACCAGCAGGCCCCACGACTCGGCCACGAACAGGTCCGTGTCGGCGCGGCGCATCAGGCTGCGAAAGGTGGTCTCCTTCCAGGGGGTGGAGAAGGAGGCGATCTCGATCTCCATCACGCGCGGCAGGTCGCTCTCGCGCAGGAGGCGGATGCGGAAGCGGGCGGCGGACTTCCGCTCCGCGCGCGCCGCGTCGCTCACCGCACCCTCCCCTCGGCGGCGATGCGCTCGGCGCCGGAGCTGCGCACGTAGTCCGGCTCCCAGGCGGGCGGGTCGGCCACGCGCCCGCGCTCCGGCACGGCGCCCGCCAGCCACAGGAGGCCGGCGGCGGTGGAGGGCCCCTCCTCGGGCGTCACGGCGTCGTCGCCAAAGGCGGCGGCGAGGGTGTCGCGGTGCATCCACGCCCCGTCGCCCGTGAACAGGGGCGGATGGTCGCGGAACCTCTCCACCAGCGCGTCCAGCGCGAGCGCCTCCACCGGCATCGCCTCCTCCACGCCGGTGCCGAAGCGCCAGCACCCGGCGTACACCTCGCGGTTGCGGGCGTCGAACAGGGCGCACACCGCGCGGCCCCCCTCCCGCCGCGCCGCAGCGGCCCCCAGCAGCCCGCTGAAGGCGAAGAGCGGCACGCCCAGCACCCGCACCGACGCCTTGGCCGTGGCCGCGGCGATGCGCAGCCCGGTGAACGAGCCCGGCCCGCCGCCCACCACCAGCGCCGCCACGTCGCGCGGGGTGAAGCCCGCCTCGCGCAGCGCCTCGTCCGCGTTGGGGAGCAGCGTTCCCGATGCGCCGGCGCGGTTGGGGAGCACGCGCTCGGCCGCCACGCGCCCGTCCACCCCCACGGCAACCGAGCCGCCCAGCGTGGAGCTGTCCAGCGCCAGCACGGGGCCGCTCACCGCGCGCCCCCCATGGGCGGGAGCGGGGGCGGCGTGCCCACGGGCGTGGCGCGCACCCGCCGCAGGGCGCCGCCGTCCGCCTCCTCCAGCTCCACCTCCCAACGCGTCCCTGGCAGCATCGTCTCCGCGCGCTCCGGCCACTCGATCAGCACCACGTCGTCCGCGGCGCCCAGCTCCGCCCATCCCAGCTCCCACACCTCGTCCGGGTCTTCCAGGCGGTAGAGGTCCAGGTGGTGGACCCGCACGCCGCGCGGCGCCTCGTACAGGAAGAGCAGGTTGAACGTGGGCGAGGGAACGTCGCCCTCCACCCCAGTGCCGTGCACGATGGCGCGGGCAAGCGTGCTCTTCCCCGCCCCCAGGTCGCCGCGCAGCGCGAGCACCAGCGGCGTCTCCGCCTCCCGCCCGATCCGCTCTCCCCAGGCCGCCAGCTCCGCCTCGGAGAGCACCGCCTCGTGCTCAGCCATAGCCCCGAAGCTGGGCCACGGTGCGCCGCTGCGGAGCGGGGCGGGCGCCGTCCATCTCCGCCTTCAGCTCCAGGTACTGGTCGCGCAGGAGGGCGGCGCGCTCGAAGTCGAGCTGCGCGGCCGCGTCGCGCATCTCCACCTCGATGTCGGCCAGCAGCTCCGCGGGCGACTTTTCGGCGAAGGCCGCGCGGCGCTCCGCCACCTTTTTGATCTCCTGCTGCTGCGCCTCGTACTTGGTGCTGCGCGAGTCGGCCACGCGGGTGGAGCGCTCGATCTCCTCGATCGACTTGATCACCGTCTGCGGGATGATGCCGTGCTCGCGGTTGTACTCCTCCTGGATGGCGCGCCGGCGGTCCGTCTCCTCCATCATCCGCTGCATGGAGCCGGTGATGCGGTCCGCGTACAGGATGGCCGTGCCCCGCGAGTTGCGCGCGGCGCGCCCCACCGTCTGGATGAGCGACGACGCCGAGCGGAGGAAGCCCTCCTTGTCCGCGTCCAGGATGGCCACCAGCGACACCTCGGGAAGGTCCAGCCCCTCACGCAGCAGGTTGATCCCGATCAGCACGTCGAACTTCCCCAGCCGCAGGTCGCGCAGGATCTCCACCCGCTCCAGCGACTCGATGTCCGAGTGGAGGTAGCGCACCCGCACCCCCGCCTGCGACAGGAACTCCGTGAGGTCCTCGGACATGCGCTTGGTGAGCGTGGTCACCAGCACCCGCTCGTTCAGCTCCGCGCGCACCCGGATCTCGGCCAGCAGGTCGTCCACCTGCCCCTTCACGGGGCGGATCACCACCTCCGGGTCGATCAGCCCGGTGGGGCGGATGATCTGCTCCACCACCACGCCGCCCGACGCGGCCATCTCGTACTCCCCCGGCGTCGCGGACACGAAGACGGCGCGCGGCACCAGCGTCTGCCACTCCTCGAACTTGAGCGGCCGGTTGTCAAGCGCCGAGGGGAGGCGGAAGCCGTGGTCCACCAGCGTGAGCTTGCGCGCGCGGTCGCCGTTGAACATCCCGCCGATCTGCGGCACCGTCACGTGGCTCTCGTCCACCACCACCAGGAAGTCTTCCGGGAAGTAGTCGTACAGGCACGCCGGCCGGTCTCCCTCGCTGCGCCCCGAGATGTGCCGCGAGTAGTTCTCGATCCCCGAGCACGTCCCGATCTCCAGCATCATCTCGATGTCGAAGTTGGTGCGGCTCTCCAGCCGCTGCGCCTCCAGCAGCTTCTGGTCGCGGTAGAGCTCCTTGAGGCGCCCGTCCAGCTCCGTGCGGATGCGCTGCACCGCGCGCTCCAGCGTGGGGCGCTGGGTCACGAAGTGCTTGGCGGGGTAGATGGCCGCCTTGGGCATGATGGCGATGGTGTCGCCGGTGAGCGGATCGAAGCGGGTGATGCGCTCCACCTCGTCGCCCCACAGCTCCACCCGCACCCCCTGCTCCTCGTAGGCGGGGTAGATCTCGATGGTGTCGCCGCGCACGCGGAAGGTGCCGCGCTCGAACGACGCGTCGTTGCGCGAGTACTGGATGGCGACCAGCCCCTCCAGGATCTTCTTGCGGCCGATCTCCTGCCCCGTCGCCAGCGTCAGCATCAGCTTGCGGTACTCCTGGGGGTCGCCCAGGCCGTAGATGCACGATACCGACGAGACGATGATGACGTCTTCGCGCTCCATCAGGCTCGATGTGGCGCGCAGGCGCAGCCGCTCGATGTCCTCGTTGATGGAGGAGTCCTTCTCGATGTACGTGTCCGTGGAGGGGACGTACGCCTCGGGCTGGTAATAGTCGTAGTACGAGATGAAGTACTCGACGGCGTTGCGCGGGAAGAACTGCTTGAGCTCGCCGTACAACTGCGCCGCGAGCGTCTTGTTGTGGCTCATCACCAGCGCCGGCTTGCCCAGGTTGGCGATGACGTGCGCCATGGTGAGCGTCTTCCCGGTCCCGGTGGCGCCCAGCAGCGTCTGGTACTTGTCGCCGCGCTTCAGCCCCTCGGTCAGCTCTTCGATGGCCCGGGGCTGGTCGCCCGCGGGGGCGAAGGGAGACACCAGTTCGAACGGCATGTTACCTCGTCTGCAGACCGCGAAGGAGGGCGTGGAAACACGCCTCCTGATACACCGAACAAACTCCGAAGTTCACGGAATCGACGCTCCGCCGAGCGCTTCACGGTGCGGTTCCGCGCCATCCTCCGCAAGACCCCCGCCCAACTCCGCCATCCGCCGCACGCACCGGGAAAACGCTGGCTCACGCGGCCACGGAAAGCGGACTCAGCGGGTGAGGATGAAGACGTGCTCTTCCTGGCCCGCGCCGATCTCGTGCACCACCCGCAGCCCGTGCCGCGCAAAGGTGGCCGCGAGCAGCTCCGGCGCGCGGCGGATGCGGCGGATGCCGCGGCGCCAGGTGCGGCGCAGGAGGAAGTCCGGGAGGGCGTTCCGTACGCGGTACGGGAGGGTGGCGGGGCGGGTGTCGAACTGCAGGTGCGCCACACCCTGCGGGTGCAGCGCCTGGGCGATGCGGCGGATGTACTCCTCGATCACCTCCCACTCCGGGATGTGCTGCAGGACCCAGCGGCTGTACGTCAGGTCCACGGGCCCACGCTCCCAGTACTCCTGGTCCGGCGTAAACCCTTGTACGTTGGCGAGCCCGGCGCGCGCCGCGTTGTCGCCCAGCTTGCGCAGCATGGTGGGCGCGATGTCCACCGCCACCACCCGCCCGAAGCGCCGCGCGGATGGAAGCGTCAGCCGCCCCACCCCGCACCCGATCTCCAGCGCCGCCCCCCTGCGCTCCCCCAGCCACGGCTCCACCTCGCGCAGGATCTGCTCCACATCCGCCTCGCCAGAGCGAAAGAACTCGTCCATCGCGCCTGGCTTCGTGTAATCCGTAGTCTCGGTGCGGATGTAGAACTCGGCGTCTTCACGCGCGAGTCGCTCCCAGCGCGGCTCGGGGGTGCTCACGATGTATTCCGTACGGGGGTCAGGTGGCTCGTTTTTCCGCCGGGTATATAACCCCGCGCCCTCCTCCTCGCCAGTAAAAACACGGAGACACCGAGGGATGTTCTCCTCTGTGCCTCCGTGCCTCTGTGTGAGCCCGATCTTTTACTCGGCCGGCTCCCCATCGTCCGCCTGGTCCATCTGCTCCCGGCGCTCCACCGAGATCACACCCTTCACCTTGCGCACCGCCCCGATCACCCGGTTGAGGTGCGTCAGGTTCTCAACCTCCACCACGAACTGGCCGCGCATCCCGTGCTCGTCCGCGGTGATGTCGGCGCTCTTGATGTTCGTGTTGGTGGACGAGATGGTGCTCGCGATGTCCGCAAACAGGCCCCGCCGGTCCGTGCCTTCCATCACCAGCCGCACGAAGAAGCGGTCGCCGGCCACCGACTCCCACTCGATCTCGGTGCGGCGCTCCGGGTGGTCGCGGAGCTGGAGGATGTTGGGGCAGTCGATGCGGTGAACCGAGATCCCGCGGCCGCGCGTGACGTACCCAGTCACCTTGTCGCCGGGCACGGGCTGGCAGCACTGCGAGTACCTCACCATCAGGTTGTCGATCCCCTGGATCTTGACGCCCTGCCCGCGCTCCGGCTCGGCCCCGCGCACGCGCGACACCAGGCGCTCGAAGGCGGAGGGCGGGCGCGGCGGCGCGACCTCGGCCGCCTCGGGCCACAGCTCGCGGATGAGGGCGCTGGGGCCCAGGTCGCCGCGGCCCAGCGCGGCAAACAGGTGGTCCGCGTCGGCGAAGTCCAGCTTCTTGGCCGCCTCGGCGAAGCGCTCGTCGCCCACCTTCTCGCGGCGCGCCTTGCGGATCTCGCGCTCGATGAACTCCCGCCCCAGCCGCACCGACGAGCCGAACTCCTCGTCCTTGATCCACTGGCGGATCTTGTTGCGCGCGCGCGCCGTCTTCACGAACGCCAGCCAGTCGCGCGAGGGGCGCTGCTTGGGGTCGGTGAGGATCTCCACCGTGTCGCCGTTGCGCAGCTCGCGGGCGAGCGGGGCGATCTTGCCGTTCACCCGCGCCCCGCTGCACCTCACGCCCACCTGGGTGTGGACCGCGAAGGCGAAGTCGATGGGCGTGGCCCCCTTGGGGAGCTGCTTCACGTCGCCCATGGGGGTGAAGACGAAGATCTCGTCCTGGAAGAGGTCGATGCGGAGGAACTCCATGAACTCCTCCGGCTCCCTCGTCTCCTGCTGCCACTCAAGCACCTGGCGGAACCAGGAGAGCGTCTCGTCCACGTCGTCGCCGCGGGAGCCCTCCTTGTACTTCCAGTGCGCCGCGATCCCGTACTCCGCCGTGCGGTGCATCTCGCGCGTGCGGATCTGGATCTCGTACAGCCGCCCTCCCGGGCCGAAAATGGTGGTGTGGAGGGAGCGGTACATGTTGGACTTGGGAGTGGCGATGTAGTCGTGGAACCGCTCCGTGAGCGGCGTCCAGCGGTTGTGGATCACCCCCAGCGCGTGGTAGCAGTCCGTCACCGTGTCTACGATGACGCGCACCGCCATCAGGTCGTAGATCTCCTCGTAGCTCTTCTCGCGCACCGCCATCTTGCGCCGGATGGACCACAGGTGCTTGGGCCGCCCGGTGACCTCGCACACGATCCCCGCCGCGCGCAGGTCGCCCTCCAGCGGCTCGCGCATCTGCTCGATCAGCTCTTCGCGCTCGCGCCGCTTCTCGGCCACCTTGGTGGCGAGCTCCTTGTACGCCTCGGGCTCCAGGAACTTGAAGCAGAGGTCCTCCAGCTCCCACTTGATGTGCGCCACCCCCAGCCGGTGGGCCAGCGGCGCGTAGATCTCGCGCGTCTCCTGGGCGATGCGGCGGCGCTTCTCTTCGCGGAGGTGCTCCAGCGTGCGCATGTTGTGAAGCCGGTCGGCAAGCTTCACCAGGATCACGCGGGCGTCCTGCGCCATGGAGAGGAGCAGCTTGCGGAAGTTCTCCACCTGCTGCTCCGTGCTGGTGCGGAACTGCACCTTGCTGATCTTGGTGAGCCCGTCCACCACCGTGGCCACCTCGGGCCCGAAGGCGTCGCGCACGTCCTCCAGCGTGGCCGAGGTGTCTTCCACCACGTCGTGGATCAGCCCGCTGGCGATCGTCACCGAGTCCAGGTGAAGGTCCGCCAGGATGCGGGCCACCTCTTCGCAGTGGACGATGTAGTCCTCGCCCGAGTGGCGCTTCTGCCCGGCGTGGGCGATGCGCGAGAACTCGTACGCGCGGGTGATGCGGTCCAGGTCCAGCCGCTCGAGCGACGACTCCAGCGCGGCGAAGAGCTCCGGCGGCAGGATGGCCCGGGCGTGCTCTACCGCGTCTTCCCGCGCGGGGAGCAGGGACGGCGTGTGAGTGGCCAATGCGCTACCCTCGGGCGGCGTGCGGGCGCGCGCCATCCGCCGCCGCGCGGGTGCGGGCGGCGGGGGAAGCGGTCGGCCGGCGGAGTTGGAACGATGTCATGACGCAATCTACACCATGGGGGAAGCCCTCGCCCCTTCCAGGATGCCGCTCTCCACGAACGACACGTATCTCCCCTCCCCCACCACCACGTGGTCGAGCACGGGGATCCCCAGCAGCTCCCCCGCCTCGGCGAGCTGAACCGTGACGGCGCGGTCCTCCGCCGAGGGTGTGGGCTCGCCGCTGGGGTGGTTGTGCACGAGGATGAGCGACGCCGCCGACTCGGCCAGCGCGGGGCGGAAGACCTCGCGCGGATGCACCAGCGATGCGTCCAGCGTGCCGCGGGTCACCACCACGTCGCGCAGCACCTGGTTCTGCGTGTTGAGGAGGAGCACGTGGAACTCCTCCTGGGGGAGGTCGCGCATCACCAGGCGCATCTTCTCATACACGTCACGCGGCGACGCGATCCGGTCGCGCTCGCCGCGCACCTCCTCGGTGGCGCGGCGCCCCAGCTCCAGCGCGGCGAGGATCTTGGCCGCCTTCGCCGGCCCGATCCCGTACACCTCGCAGATGGCGCTGGGCGGCGCCGTGAGGATGCGCCGCAGCGACTCGCCGCCCCCCGCCGCGGCCGTCCAGCGGAGCAAGTCGCCGGCCAGGTCCAGCGCCGTCTTGGCGGGCCTCCCCTCCTGCGCCGGCCGCCCCGTCTCGATCAGCAGCGCGAGCAGCTCGCGGGACGCCAGCGCCCGGGGGCCCAGCAGCCGCAGCCGCTCGCGGGGCTGGTCCGCGTTGGGCCAGCGCTTGATGGTGTAGGTGGTGGACGCGGACACGGGGAACGGGGAACGGGGAACGGGGAACGGGAGAAGACGGAGGGGGTGGAGCGCGCTGAAGGGCCCCCGCCCCCCGTCCCCCTCCCCCGCGTGCGGGGGAGGGGGCGCATCTTCGGTGTCGCCGGGGAGCCTGGGGCATCTCAGGGCCGCGGCCCCGGTGAAGCCCGCAGTCCGGACGGATGCGTGGAAATCGCCCCCTCCCCCACGCTCCCCCGCATGCGGGGGAGGGGGACGGGGGGTGGGGGCCCCGCCGCCCCCCCCGCACTCTCCGCCCCCTAACATGAGCCCCCGTCGGCCTACACAGAAGCCCACCCGCAAAACCGGTCCGCGCCGCGTCGCCAGACGAGCGCGGGCGCCACAAACGCGAACGGGGGCGGAGCCAAAATCGGCTCCGCCCCCGTTCCCCGTTCCCCGTTCCCCGTTCCCCGTTCCCCGTTCCCCGTTCCCCGTTCCCCGCTGTTACGCGGTCCGCCCGTGGCAGTTCTTGTACTTCTTGCCGCTGCCGCAGGGGCAGGGGTCGTTGCGGCCCACCGTGGCGGCGGCCGGGGCGGGGCGCGGAGCCTCTTCCTCGCGGTTGGTGCGGAGCTGCGAGGGCTCCGGCGGGAGCTGCGTGTACGGGTTCACGCCCAGCATCGGCGCGCGGCGCGGCGGCGGGGAGGGCGGAAGCTCCTCCTGCACCGGCTCGGGCGCGGCGGGCTCCAGCTCCGGCTCGTCGGCCAGCTCGTCGTCCATCCGGTTGGGATAGCCAAAGAACTCCATCGGAGGCGGCTCCATGGCCGGGGCCAGTTGCGCGCGGAAGGTGAAGCGCGCGACGGACCCGTACAGGTCCTTCATCAGGTCTTCGAACATGTCGAAGGCCTCCTTCTTGTACTCCACCAGCGGGTCCTTTTGGCCCCAGCCGCGGAAGCCGATCGACGCCTTGAGGTGGTCGAGGTCGTACAGGTGGTCCTTCCACTTCTCGTCGATGGTGGAGAGCACCACGAAGCGGAGCACCGCGTCCGTGGCCTCGCCGAAGCGCTCGATCTTGTCGTCGAAAAGCTGGCGCGCCTGCTCCATCACGTACTCGTCCAGCTCGTCGCGCGCGCGGAAGTCGTGGGTGCCGCCCTCGTCCGTGGGCAGGCGGTCGGCGCCCATGCCGAAGTCCAGCAGCAGGCGCTGGCGCAGCGCCGAAAGCTCCCACGAGTCGCGGTCGGTGCCGGCGGGGGCGTACTCCTCGAGCACGGCCGGGAAGGCGTGCTCCACCATGTCCCACACCTCGGCGCGCAGCTCGTCGCCGCCTTCCAGCGCAAAGGTGCGGAGGTCGTAGATCACCTCGCGCTGCTGGTTCATGACGTCGTCGTAGTCCAGCAGCCGCTTGCGCGCCTCGAAGTTCTGCAGCTCCACGCGCTTCTGCGCGCCGCCGATGGAGTTGGTGATCCACGGGTGCGTGATCACCTCCCCTTCCTCGGCGCCCATCCGGTCCATGATGGTGGCGATGCGGTCCGAGCCGAAGAGCCGCATCAGGTCGTCTTCGAGCGACAAGAAGAACTGCGAAGCGCCCGGGTCGCCCTGGCGGCCGGCGCGCCCGCGGAGCTGCCGGTCGATGCGGCGGCTCTCGTGCCGCTCGGAGCCGATGATGTGGAGCCCGCCCATCTCGGTGATGGGCTTCCCCTCCGCGTCCGTCGTCTGGCGCGGCTCGGTGACGCCGCGGCCCAGCTTGATGTCCGTGCCGCGCCCGGCCATGTTGGTGGCGATGGTAACGGCGCCCGGCTGCCCGGCCAGCGACACGATCTCGGCCTCGCGCTGGTGGTACTTCGCGTTCAGCACCTCGTGCGGCACCCCGCCGCGCTTCAGCATGCGCGAAAGCGTCTCCGAGGTGTCCACGCTCACGGTGCCCACCAGCACCGGGATCTCCAGCGCGTGGAGGCGGCGCACCTCCTCCACGATGGCGTTGAGCTTCTCGCGCTTGGTCTTGAAGACCAGGTCGTGCCGGTCGTCGCGCTGGATGGGGCGGTTGGTGGGGATCACCATCACGTCCAGCCCGTAGATCTGGTGGAACTCCCCTTCCTCGGTCTCGGCGGTGCCCGTCATCCCGCCGAGCTTGTCGTACATGCGGAAGTAGTTCTGGATGGTGATGGTGGCCAGCGTCTGCGTCTCGGCCTTCACCGACACGCCCTCCTTGGCCTCCACCGCCTGGTGAAGCCCGTCGGACCAGCGCCGCCCGGCCATCATGCGCCCGGTGAACTCGTCCACGATCATCACCTGCCCGTCCTGGATGACGTACTGCTCGTCCTTGTTGAAGAGCGCGTACGCCTTCAGGAGCTGGTGGATGACGTGGATCTTCTCGCTCTTCTCCGCGTACTCGCGCTCGATCTCGTCCACCATGGCGCGGCGCTCCTCCACCCCCAGCCCGTCCTGCAGCTCCACCCGGTGCACCTCTTCCGAGATGTCGGGGACGATGAAGGCGTCGTGGTCGTTGGGCGCCAGCACGTCGAGCCCCTGGTCCGTGAGGTGGACGTTGTGGCCCTTTTCGTCCATCGAGAAGAGGAGGTTCTCCTCCAGCTCGTGGAGCTTCTTCTCCATCATGTAGTCGCGCTCCACCTTCCCCATCACCCGCACCAGCCCCGGGTCGTCGGCGAGCATCTTCTGCAGCCGCTTGTTCTTGGGGGCGCCGCGCCGGGCCAGGAACAGCTTCTCCCCCGCCGCGTACGTGTCGCCGGCGGCGATGCTCTGCTCCGCCTGGCCGATGAACTCGTTGACGATGCGGTTCTGGCGGCGGAAGAGGTCGGCCACAAGGGGGTTGTAGCGGGCGTACGCCGCGTTGGTCTCGTTGCCCACGGGGCCCGAGATGATGAGCGGCGTGCGGGCCTCGTCGATCAGCACCGAGTCCACCTCGTCCACGATGGCGTACGCGTGCTGGCGCTGCACCCGCTGGTCCAGCGAGTGCACCATGTTGTCGCGCAGGTAGTCGAAGCCGAACTCGTTGTTGGTGCCGTAGGTGATATCCGCGTGGTAGGCGGCGCGGCGCTCCGGCGTGTTGGGCTCGTGCAGGTCGATGCACCCCACGGTGAGCCCCAGGAAGCCGTACAGGTGCCCCATCCACTCGCTGTCGCGCTGCGCCAGGTACGAGTTGACGGTCACCAGGTGCGCGCCGCGCCCCGTGAGCGCGTTGAGGTACAGCGGCAGGGTAGCGACCAGCGTCTTCCCCTCGCCGGTGGCCATCTCGGCCACCTTGCCCTGGTGAAGCGTGATCCCGCCGATGAGCTGCACGTCGTAGTGCACCATGTCCCACGGGATCGGCTGGCCGGTCACCTGGGCCTCGGTGCCCACCAGCCGCGCCGCCGCCGCCTTCACGGTGGCGAACGCCTCCGGCAGGATCTCGTCCAGCACGGCCTCCAGCGCCTCCTTGCGGCGCTCCTCGGCCTCGCCGATGCGCTGGGCGATCCCCTCGCGCTCGGACGCCACGTCGGTCTGGCGCTTCTGCTCGCGCAGCTCGGCGAGCTCGGCCTCCACCTCGGCGAGCGCTTCGCGGATCTGCTGGCGGAAGCGCTCCGTCTGCGCGCGGAGCTCGTCGTCCGAAAGGCCCTGCAGCCGCTCGAACTCTTCGTTGATCTGCTCCACGATCGGCTGCAGACGCTTCAGCTCGCGCTGGTGGCGGGTGCCGAACAGGGCCTGGACGATGGTCTTCAGCATGGACGTTCCCTTCGCCTCACAAACGGGGAAGCTCCCGGTACAGCCCGCGGCGCTCGACCAGCGCGCGGACCGCATCGGGAACCAGATATCGAATCGTTTCGCCGGCCGCGGCGCGGCGGCGCACTTCGGTTGCCGAAACGTCCACCCGGGTAACCGGCACCGGGACCGCCGGCACCGGCGCATCCGGCGGCACGCCCGCGCCGTCGCGGGAGAGCACGGCCACCCGTGCCAGCCTCAGGATCTCGCCGGGCTCCCGCCATCCGGGGATCTCGCGCAGGTTGTCCGCGCCGATCAGCAGCACCAGCTCGGCGCCCGGGTGGCGCGCCGCCAGGTCGCGCAGCGTGTCTACCGTGTACGAGGGACCGGGGCGGCGCAGCTCCAGGTCGTCGGCCTCGAAGCGGGGGTCGCCCGCGATGGCCGCTCTCACCATCTCCAGCCGCGCCTCGGCCGGGGCCTGCACGGTTTTCACCTTGTGCGGCGGCACCGCCGAGGGGATCCACAGCACGCGGTCCAGCCCCAGCGCGCCGCACGCGTCGGAGGCGACCACCAGGTGGCCGGTGTGAGGCGGGTCGAAGGTCCCGCCGAAGACCCCGATCCGCACTCCGCGCCCGCCCGCGCTACGCCGGGGGGAGGGAGCGCGCTTCGGCGCTCTGCGGGTAGCTCTGCCTGAGCCGCGCCCGCGCCTCCGCCGCCTCTTCCTTGTACCCCACGCGGTCGTACGCCATCGCCATCTGCAGGATGGCCAGGGGGGCGGTGGGCGTGTCCGGGTACTCGGCCGCGGCGCGCTGGAAGTAGATCACCGACGCGTCGTACGCCCCGCGGCGGAAGTACCACATCCCGGCCTCGTAGCTCTTGCGCGCCAGCTTGTCGCGCAGCTCGGCCACCCACAGGCGCGCCCGGTCCGACCGCGCGGTGGTGGGGTAGTACTCCGCGTACGAGGCGCAGTACAGCAGCGCCGTCTCGGTGTTCTGCTGGTCAAGCGCGGGGCGCGGCGACAGGTTGTGGTACGCCTCGCACACCCCGAAGCGCGCCTCTTCCTGCTGCGGGCTGGTGGGGTAGTCCGTCACCACGCGCATCAGGGTGCTGGCGGCCAGCAGGTACTCGCCCGTCTCCATGCGGGCGCGCCCCAGCGCCAGGAGCCCGGCGGGGAGGCGCGCGTCGCCGGCCGAGGCGTCGGCCCACGACTGCAGGAGCTCGGCGGCGCGGCCGAAGCGGCGGCCCTGGTAGGCCTCCATCCCGCGCGCGTAGGCCGTTTCTGGGGTGAGCGGGGTGGGGGTGCGGAACAGGACGCACCCGGAGGCGGAGGCGGAAAGCGCCAGGGCAAAGGCCAGCGGCGCACAGCGGCGAAGAAGCTTTGAAGTCATGGAGTGCCGGTACCCCGCTGGGCGGGGCATTGTTCAACGGTCATTCGCCGGATGTAGATCCGCGGTTCCGCGAGCCCTCGCGCTGCCGCTCCAGCATTCCCAGATACGATGCTACCTGGGCGTTTTCAGGGTTCTGCGCGAGGGTGCGGCGCCACTCCGCCTCGGCCTCGCCGGCCAGGCCGGCGCGGAGGAGCGCCAGCCCCAGGTTGGCGCGGGCCGCAACGAACGAGGGCCGGGCCTCCACCACGCCGCGCAGCTCTTCCACCGCTTCGGCCGGGCGCCCCAGCTCCACCAGCAGGCGCCCCAGCTTGTTGCGGATGTCAAGGAACTGGGGGCGCAGCTCCACCGCCTTCCGGTACTCCGCAAGCGCCTCTTCGTGCCCTCCCGCCTCGGCGTACAGGTCGCCGAGGTCCTGGTGGGCGTTGGCCAGCCGGGCCGCCGCGGCCGAGGGAAAGCGCCCCCCGCCCTTCTCCCCGTCCGCGTCCGCCGCGCGGGCGAACGACTCGCGCGCCTCGTCGGTGCGCCCCAGGTCGTTGAGGGTGATGGCGCGGTTGATGTGCGCCTCCACGTATGCCGGGTTCAGCTCCGTGGCCCGCCCGAACGCGGCCAGCGCCTCGTCGGTGCGCCCCAGCAGCGACAGGCACAGCCCCATCAGGTTCTGGACGTCGGGAAACTCGGGGTGCCGCTCGGCCAGCGTGTGCAGGTCGCCCAGCGCCGCCAGGTACGCGTTGCGGGAGTACGACTCCTTGGCGCGCGCCAGGAGCTGGTCCGGCGTGGCTTCAACGGCCATCTCTCCTCCGGTCCGGAAATGACGGTGAAACCGGGGGAAGATAGGCCGTCTCCCGGTGCCGGGCAAGCGATGGGGCTCACACACGGACACGGAGGCACGGAGATCCCTTCATCTCCGTGCCTCCGTGTGCGTGCGTGAGCCCCGCCGCTCAGCCGCGGCCGTAGCGGTCTTCCAGGCGGATGAGGTCGTCGAGCTCGGGGGTGCTCACCTCCAGGATCACCGAGTCCTCCAGCGCCTCCACCCGGTGCACGTCGCCCGGGCGGATGGTGATGCACTGCCCCGGCTCCATCTCGAAGTCGGTGCCGTTGAAGTGGTACAGGAGGCGCCCGGACTGCAGGTACATCGTCTCCTGCTTGCGCTCGTGCTTCTGGAGGGAGAGCGCGTGCCCCCGCGTGACCTCCAGGATCTTGCCGGCGTAGCGGTCCTCGTGCGCGTACCACACCTCGCGCCCCCACGGCTTGGAGACGATCTTGGGGGCGGCGAGCGGGACGGCGTTGGGTTGGTCAGTCATCTCGGATGCGAAACGGGGGAACTGGTTGGGGGCCGCCTCAGCCGGCGGCGGGGCTCCTGGCCGCCTCCGCGCGGAACCACTCCACGAAGCGGGGGATGCCCTCCTCGATGCGCACGGCCGGCGCGTAGCCCAGCAGCGAGCGCGCGCGGCCGGTGTCCGCGTACGTCTGCTCCACGTCGCCGGGCTGCGCGGGGAGGCGGCGGAGGACGGGCTCCACCCCCAGCGCCGCGCCCAGCAGCTCCACCAGGCGGGCGAGCGGCACCGTGTCGCTCTCGCCCAGGTTGAAGATCTCGTAGCAGGCGGGGTGGGCCGCGGCGTACGCCATCGCCCCCTCGATCCCCTGTACGATGTCGTCCACGTACGTGTAGTCTCGCCGCGTGGAGCCGTCGCCGAAGAAAGGGATGGGCTCGCCCGCCGCCAGCAGCCGCGCGAACTTGTGGATCGCCAGGTCCGGCCGCTGCCGGGGGCCGTACACGGTGAAGAAGCGCAGGCACACCGTGGCCAGCCCGTGCAGGTGCGCGTACGTGTGGCAGAGGAGCTCGCCCGCGCGCTTGGTGGCCGCGTACGGCGAGATCGGGAACGGCACCGCGTCGTCCTCGCGAAAGGGCGCGCGCGCCGAGTTGCCGTACACGCTGGACGACGAGCCGAACACGAAGGAGCCCACCCCCAGGCGGCGCGCCAGCTCCAGCATGGCGGTGGTGCCCTCCACGTTCACCCGCGAGTAGAGCAGCGGGTCTTCGATGGAGGGGCGCACCCCGGCGCGCGCGGCCAGGTGCACGATCATCTCCACCCCTTCCCCGCCCACCCCGCGGGCCACCGCGTCCACGTCGCGGATGTCCGCCTCCACCAGCCGGAAGCGGGGGGAGCGGGCCAGCGCCGCCGCCGTGCGCCGCTTGACGGCGGGGTCGTAGAACGTGTCGAAGCTGTCCACGCACACCACGCCGTCGCCGCGGTCCAGCAGGCGCTCGCAAAGATGGCCGCCGATGAAGCCGGCGCCACCGGTCACGAGCACGTTCACGGGCGCCCTCAGAGCGTGCGGGTGGCCGCCTGCGTCTCTTCCAGCAGCTTGCGGAAGTACGGGATGGTGCGGCTCAGCCCCTCTTCCAGGTTCACCCGCGGCTCCCACCCCAGCGCCGCCTGCGCCATGGTGATGTCCGGCTTGCGCACCTTGGGGTCGTCTTCGGGGAGCGGGTGCTTCGCGATCTGCGAGCTGCTCCCCGTCATCTCCAGCACCCGGTCCGCGAGCTGGCGCACGGTGAACTCGCCGGGGTTGCCGATGTTGGTGGGCTCCACCCGCTCCGAGAGGAAGAGGCGGTAGATCCCCTCCACCAGGTCGTCCACGTAGGTGAAGGAGCGCGTCTGCGCGCCGTCGCCGTACACCGAGAGCGGCTCGCCGCGCAGCGCCTGCACGATGAAGTTGGACACCACGCGCCCGTCTTCGGGGCGCATGCGCGGGCCGTAGGTGTTGAAGATGCGCACGATGCGCGTCTCCACCCCGTGGAAGCGGTGGTACGCCATGGTGATGGCCTCGGCGAAGCGCTTGGCCTCGTCGTACACGCCGCGCGGGCCCACCGGGTTCACGTTCCCCCAGTAGGTCTCCGGCTGCGGGTGCACCAGCGGGTCGCCGTACACCTCGCTGGTGGAGGCCAGCAGGAAGCGGGCGCCCTTGGCCTTGGCCAGCCCCAGCGCCTTGTGGGTGCCCAGCGAGCCCACCTTGAGCGTCTGGATGGGCTTCTCCAGGTAGTCGATGGGCGACGCGGGCGACGCGAAGTGGAGGACGCCGTCCAGCGCCCCCTCCACGTAGATGAACTCGGTGACGTCGTGCTCCAGGAAGCGGAAGTCGCGGCGCCCCATCAGGTGCGCCACGTTGTCCGGCCGCCCGGTGATGAAGTTGTCCACGCCCACCACCTGGTGCCCTTCGGCCAGGAAGCGGTCGCACAGGTGCGAGCCCAGGAAGCCCGCGGCCCCCGTGATCAGAATTCGCATAGTCGCCTCAGCGTGAGACCGCGGGAGCCGGCGCCGCCGCCGGCCGGCCCACCGAGACGTACTGGAAGCCCATCTCCGCCATGCGCGCGGGGTCCCAAAGGTTGCGCCCGTCGAACACCACCGGCTCGTCCAGGGTGGCACGGATGCGCGCGAAATCCGGGGTGCGGTACGGGGCCCACTCGGTGAGCACCAGCAGCGCGTCGGCCCCGCTCAGGCAGTCGTAGTTGTGCTCGCACAGGGAGAGCTCGCCCTTCTCGATGAGGTCCGCGAAGTAGCGGCCGGCCTCGTGGCGCGCCTCGGGGTCGTGCGCGCGCACCGTGGCGCCGCGCTCGCACAGCCCGCGCACCACCGTGAGCGAGGGCGCCTCGCGCATGTCGTCCGTCTCCGGCTTGAACGAGAGGCCCCACACGGCGAAGCACCTGCCGCCCAGGTCCTCGCCGAAGTGCTCCACCACGCGCTGCACCAGCAGGCGCTTCTGCGAGGCGTTCACCCGCTCCACCCCTTCCAGGATGGCGGGGTCCACCCCCGTCTCGCGCAGGGTGTGGACCAGCGCCTTCACGTCCTTGGGGAAGCACGACCCGCCGTACCCGATCCCCGCGAACAGGAACCCGGGCCCGATGCGCTCGTCCGTGCCGATCCCCTGCCGCACGTGCGACACGTTGGCCCCCACCGCCTCGCACAGCCCCGCCACCGTGTTCATGAACGAGATGCGGGTGGCGAGCATGGCGTTGGCCGCGTACTTGGTGATCTCGGCCGAGGCGATGTCCATGAAGAGCACCGGGTTGCCGGTGCGCACAAAGGGCGCGTACAGCTCCGCCAGGCGGCCGCGCGCGTGCTCGCTGTCCACGCCCACCACCACCCGGTCGGGCCGCATGAAGTCCTGCACGGCGGCCCCTTCCTTCAGGAACTCGGGGTTGGAGCACACGTGGAAGGGCCGCCCGGTGTGGCGGGCGATCGCCTCGCGCACCTTGTTGGCCGTGCCCACGGGCACCGTGCTCTTGGTGATGACGATCTTCTCCGGCCCGCCGGCGGGCATGCTGCGCCCCACCGTCTCGGCCACGGCCAGCACGTGCTGGAGGTCGGCGCTGCCGTCCTCGCCCGGAGGGGTGCCCACGGCGATGAAGATCACCTCGGCCTCGGCCACGGCGGCCGCCACCTCGGTGGTGAAGCGGAGCCGCCCCTCCTTGAGGTTGCGCTCCACCAGCGGCTCCAGCCCCGGCTCGTAGATGGGGATCTCGCCCGCGTTGAGGCGCGCGATCTTGTGCGCGTCGATGTCGGCGCAGACCACGTCGTTTCCGGTCTCCGCCAGGCAGGCGCCCGCCACCAGACCCACGTAGCCGGTGCCTACGACTGCGATATGCATGATTCCGCAGATTCAAGTTTGAGGGTACCGTGGCCCACGAATGCCCATGGCTCCACGGTTTTTGCGCGCGAGAAGATACTCGCGCCGCCAGGGCGCAGCAAGCGAGCGGCCGCGCGGAGGAGCCGCCGCCTCCGTGCCGCCGCTCGCCCTCGCATGGGGCCGCCGCTCAGGCGCCCCGGCCGGTGCGGGAGATCCAGCGGATCGGCACCGTGCTCGCCACCTCGGTACGGAACTGGTCGTACGCCGAGAAGACCTCGCGGTCGTGCGCGGTCTCCCGCGCGTGACGCAGCGAGGCGCGGAGCAGCACCACCCCGCAGCCCAGCGCCAGCCCCAGCAGCGCCGAGAGCGCCACCACCAGCGGCCAGCTCAGCGCATCGGGCTCCTCGGGGACGAGCGCGGGGTCCAGCACGCTGATCGCGGGAAGGTCCTGGGCGACATCCATCTCGGCACCCAGCAACTGCGCGCGCAGCCCCGTGTAGATCTGCTGGGCCTCCTGCGCCTCGCGCATCTCCCGCACCCCGGCCACCTTCAGCTCGGACGACCGCTGGAAGGACGGGAGCGCCGGACCCGCGCCGGAGCTCGCCAGCCGCTGGAGCTGGCTCCGGCGCGCCGCCAGGTCCGCGATGGCGGCCCGCAGCGTGGGGTTCTCCGGTGTGGAAGAGCGCCGGAGCTGGGCCACCCGGATCTCCAACTGCCCCACCTCGCGCTGGAGCTCGGCGGCCGCCTGCAGCGTCGCCGCCGCCTGGGCCGCAAGCTCGGGCCCGCCCTGCTGGTCGCGCAGGAAGCGGGTGAGCCTTTCCTCGGCCGCATTCATCCGCTGGCGCGCGCCTTCCAGTTGCGCGTCGAGCGTCACGCGCCTCCGCTCGGCCGCCTCCACGCCGATGCGCGAGATGCTCGCGTTGGCGAGCACGGGGTAGAGATTGGCGATGCGTGCGGCCTTCACCGGGTCGCGATCGTAGATGTTGACGATGATGGAGCCGTCCTGGCGCGTGGTCTCCACCTTTGCGCGGCGGGGCTCGCCCACCCGGCGGGCGATCGAGTCTTCGATCGACCGGCTGGTGAGCACGAGCCCGATGAGCTGGCGGTTGGGCGTGCCCATCCCGCCCATCGCCAGCATCGCAAGGGGGTTCTGGCCGAGCAGCGACTGCGCCCCCGACTGCTTCCCCTCCGCCGGGTACAGGACGACCTTCGCCCTGTACGACCGGGGCAGGATCGCCGACACCGCCAGCGCGGCCGCCATCGTCGCCACGGTCACCACCACCACCGTGCGCCACTCGCGGAACAGCGCGGCGGCCGGCCTGAAGGGCCTGGCCTTACGCTCCGCGCCGTTGGACCGCTCGGGATTCCCGTCTTCAATCATTTCTCACCTGTCTCATACCGGTTGCCGAGAACCGTGGCGCATCCGGGCGTGTGCCCGGGTGCGAATCCTGAGCATCCGCGGTTCGGCACGCAGGGCTCAGCACTCCGCACCAGCCTTTCCGCGAACGGGTATCACTTCGCGGTCCGCGCCGCCCACGGGTGGACGCGGGCGGCCCTGCCCCGCGTCCGGACGCCTGCTCGTCAGAAGAGCTGCCTGAAGGCGAGGATCGACAGGATCGTCCCCGAGATGGTGCCGAGCACGCCCTGGAACGTCTGCACCCGCTCCAGCACCGTGCGCCGCTCGCGGTACGGCACCACGATGCGGTCGCCCGGCTCCACCACCTGCACGTCGCGCCAGTTGAGGCGCGCCCGCGTCTTGGGCCTCAGCACCATGAGGTCGCCGCGGTCCGCCTCGCGGCTGAACCCGCCGGCCACGCCCACGTAGTGCGAGAGCGGCTGGCCGGGGACGAACGAGACGATTCCCGGGCGCACCACCGCGCCCAGCACGGTGACCTCGTTGCGCCGCTCCGGCACGGTGAGCACGTCGCCGCTGCGCAGGCGCTGGTCGAGGCCGCTCCCCACGGTGCCGGCGGGGCGGGTGAGGTCGAGCGCCACGTACGAGTCGACCGCCTGGTTGTTGATCTGGATGACGCGCCGCTCGTCCGGGCTCAGCGCCTCCAGGAAGGCCCCTTGCTCGGGAGCCTGCCCCGCCGCGGTGGCCGCGGCCCCGCTGCGTACGCCCACGTCGCGGCGCAGGGTGGCCTCCCCCAGCGACGCCTCGGGCCGCAGCCCGCCCGCCAGCGCGATCAGGTCGCCCACGGTGGTGGTGTCCGGCCGGATGGGGTACACGCCGGCGTTCACCACCTGGCCCGTGATGGCGGCCGTGCGCTGCACCTTGAAGTTGGAGATCTCGGGAACGAAGATGGCGTCGAACGGCTGCAGCGGCAGGCCCCGGCCCCGCGCGCCGCCGGCTTCCGCCAGCGACAGCTTGATGACCTCCTGCTGGTACGGCGTCACGAAGCGCGAGAGGCGCACCGTGTCGGCCGCGTTGGCGGGAAAGCCCGCGCCGCCGTTGACCAGCGCCAGCAGCTCGGCCACCGACTCGCCCCGGCGGTACTCGTAGCTCCCCGGGTAGGCCACCCGCCCCTGCACCCGCACCGTCTGGTCGGCGGCGGGCACCACCAGCACGTCGCCCTCGCGCACCGGCGGGTCCTGCGTGAGGTCGCCGGCCAGGAGGAAGCGGGCGAGGTCCACCGACATGGTGTCGCCCGACGCGCGCCGGAGCAGCACGTTGCGGCGGATGACGCCCGTGGGCGCGAGCCCCGGCACCACCTCGCTCACCCGCGTCACCGCCGAGGCGGTGCGCACCCCCGCGCCCTCCACGTTCCCCACCACGAACACCTTGAACTCGCGGACGCGCGAAAGGCTGAGGCGCACCTCGATGTTGCGGTAGTAGCGGAGGACCGCGCTCCTCACCCGCGACTCGGCCTCGTCCAGGTTGAGGCCGCCCACGCGCACGATGCCAACGGTGGGCACCAGCACCGTCCCCTCCGGCAGCACCGGCACGCTGTGGACGCGGGTCACGTCGCCCAGGATGGCGATGCTCACCTCGTCGCCGGCCCCGAGCACATACGTGGCGCGGTTGATGGGCCGGTCGAGCAGGGGGGCCGGCGGGCCGTAGATCGTGGGCGCCGGCGAGGGCGTGAGCGCCGCGGGCGGCGCCTGCGCGCTGTCCTGCGGCGTCTGGGCGAGCGCCGGGGCCCGCACGCCCATCACGAGCAGCGCGGGGAGCAGCAGAGTGAAGCGAGACCGGATCATGCGAGCTTGATTACGGGTGCGGGGCACGTCGCCGGCACGAAGCACGGACACCCCCCGGGCCGCCGCACCGGGCTCGAAAGCCGTGTGCGCGGTGGGGTGGGCACCCTGTGCAACTGCCGGGAACAACCCGTCATTATAGCCGTCCCGGAAAGCGCACACAAGGGACGGACGCGACAGAAACCTATCAGCGGCAACAACTTGGACGCACCGGCCCGCTCCCGGAAGACCCCGGCGCGCGGGGCCACGGGCCCACCGCCGGAAGCCCGCCGCTACACGCGTGGACGCTGGCGGGCGCGCGGGCGCGGGATCGCTTCCGTGCTCGGCAGGCGGACGGGAACTTCCAGGGCGACCCGGTGGAACGTGTCCGCTTCGCCGGGCGTGTGGATGAGGTGCCGGGCGCCCAGCCAGCCCTCGATGGTCGGCGCGAGGATGCTCGCCACGCGCTCGGCGCCGTAGGGGCGGAACGTGCTCTCCCCCAGCCCGCACCAGATGCGCAGGATGTACGGCTCGTCCTCGCTGGAAGTGCGCGTGGCCACGGGGTACTCCAGCTTCCAGGCCCGCGCGCCCCGCCCCTCGAGGAAGGTCTGCCGGTAGCGCCCGGGCGCGAGCTCGCGGCACACCTCGATCCCCAGGAACCCGAGCTGGTCCGCGTGCGCGTCGAGGATCCCGGCGAGCTCGTCCAGGTCCCGGGCGGACACCAGCGCGTCGGCCAGGTCGCGCGCCAGGATCTGGTCGCGGATCACGCGGCGCAGCCGCCGCACTCCGGACGCCAGCGCCGCGCCCGCCTCGGCGAACTCGTGGTACTCCAGCCTGTACAGCCCGTACACCAGCAGCAGCAGCGACACCACCCCGCCGGTGAAGGCGATCCACCCCACCGCGATGGGCGGCGCGAACGCCAGCAGCACACCCAGCATGGCTAGCGCCAGCGCCGCCATGTAGAGCACCACCGCGGCCGTGCGGTGGGTGAGCCCCAGCGAAAGGAGGCGGTGGTGGATGTGGCGCCCGTCCGCGCTGGAGAGCGGCACTCCGCGCAGCCAGCGCCGGCCCATCGCCAGCCCCGTGTCAAGAAGCGGCAGCCCCAGCGCGAACACGGGAACGGCGGCGAGCACGGCCGTGGTGCTCTTCATCGCCCCGTACACGGAGAGCACCGCCAGCATGAAGCCGATGAACAGGCTCCCCGAATCGCCAAGGAAGATGCGCGCGGGGCTGAAGTTGTAGCGCAGGAAGCCGAGGAGGGCGCCCAGCAGGGCCACCACCACCACGGCGACTTCCATGTTCCCCAGCACCAGCGCCACGGCCAGCGTGGTGGCCAGCGCCACCACCGCGATCCCGGTCGCGAGGCCGTCCATCCCGTCGATCAGGTTGAACGCGTTGGTGATCCCCACCATCCACAGAATGGTGACCGGGAGCGAGAAGATGCCGAGCGGCACCTCGGCCAGCGGCCCCAGGCTGAGCACCTCCACCCGCACGCCCAGGAAGAACGCCGCCGCGGCCGCCACGCACTGGAACCCCAGCTTCACGAACGGCGAAACGCCGCGGAGGTCGTCCCACAGCCCCACCGCGAAGAGGAGCCCCGCACCGAAGATGAGGGCGGCGAAGAAGCCCGGCCGCTCCATGGTCTGCCCCCATTGCGGGGTGCGGAGCAGCGCGACGCCGCACAGGCCCAGCACCACCGCGGGCACCACGGCCAGCCCGCCCAGGCGGGGGATCGGCTGCGTGTGGATCCTGCGCTCACCCGGGTGGTCGTAGATCCCGTAATGGTCGGCGGCGTGGATGACGAAGCGCGTGGTGACGAGGCTTACGAGCGCAGCCGTGATGCAGACAAAGATCAGCATGCGTTTACTTCCGAGAAAGCAGCCATACGGCAACTCCCGGCCAGTGGAGCCCGGAATCCGTGTACGAAACTCGCGGCTACGCGCCAACGGACGGCTCGACGCCGGCTCACCCCCAGCAACTCCCGCACCCGGGGTGCCGGGCGCGTCATATATACCGCAAGGCCAATCCCGTGGCAATCTTCCATTTTACGCCGTGCGCGGGGGTGAAGCCGTGGCCTTTCCGGTCGCCAGCGGGGGCGGATCCTTGCGCGACAGGTAGAGCAGCACCGTCAGCAGCACCGGCAGGATCTGGAGCTTGAACCTCACCGCGCTCCCCAGGTTCTGCGACGACACGAACCCGTAGATGGACGACCACACCACCACCAGCGACACCGCCCACACGATCAGCGGCTGGCGCAGGGTGGCCCAGCGCACCCGCCTGGCCGCGAGCACCACCAGCCCCAGCAGCACCGCGCTCTCCAGCCCCGCCAGGAGCCCGAACGGGTTCATCACCTCGCCGGGAAGGGGCCGGAAGAGCGCCGTGAACGCGCCGATGGGCATGAACTTCAGCATGCTCACCGGGCCGGTGAACTGCGCGTTCATCACCTGCCCGGAGCCGCCCCCCGCCCACGCCCGCGACTGCGCGTTGGTGGTGGAGTAGAGGTCCTGCATCGTCTCCAGCCCGAACGCGTCGGCGAAGCGGAACACCGAGGCGGCCAGCACCGCCGAGCTCACCAGGATGAACGCCACCCTCGCTCCCGCCCCGCGGATCTGCCCCGGTATGGCCAGGACGAGCGGTGCCAGCAGGATGGGCGCGGCCCACACCCGGATCATGGTGGCCAGCCAGATCCCCACGGCCAGCGCCAGCAGGTACGGCCAGCGCATGTGGCGGCTCCACCCCATCACCCCGTACGCGTACAGGCCGATGCCCAGCAGGACCACGGGGTCCTTGCCCAGGATCGACGACCAGAACAGGATCGAGGGGAAGAGCCCGAGGATGAGGAGCATCCTGAGGTCGTCCCGGCCCAGCGCCAGAACGATCCCGCGGTAGAAGAAGTAGACACCCAGCAGGCCCACGAACGCGAAGCTCACCTTCATCGCGTGGTACGACGGGGAGATGAACCGCCCGTGCATCCAGGCGAGCGCCACCATGTTCTCGGTCCCGCGCCCCAGGCCGGTGCCCGCCCATTCCACCTCGGGGTTGGACCCCATCGCCAGGTAGATCTGGAAGTCGAGCACCGGGTAGAAGTGCTCGTAGAGGAGCATGAAGCCCAGCGTCACGAAGATCTTGGCTCCCCACAACGCGAGCAGCGTGTTGCGGTGCGGCTTCGAGACCGGCCACACCAGGATGGACGCCCACAGCAGGAGCGCCCACAGCACGGCCACCAGGTAGTCGGACTGCACGTCCGGCCGGGGGAGGTGCTCGCCCAGGTACTGGACGAGCCCCACGAACACCGGCACGGCGGCGCCCGCGCCGATGGCGAGTGCCAGGGCCATCACCCAGGCGGGCGCTCCCATGCGCGCGTGCTCGTCCCTCATGTACGTGCCGATCTCTTCCACCGCTGGATCCGGGCTCTGCCGCCGCATTTCACTCCGATGGACGAACTCCTCCGCGCCCGGGTCACACGCCGGGCGCGGGCGGGCCGTGACGGGGCCCCGTTCGTGTTCATTGACTGGCCGTGGCCCGGGCGCGTGCTGCCCGGCCGGGTGCGCGGGGTCGCAGGCGCCGTCCACGTGCCCCCCCGCGGCACGGCGGGAGCTCCGCCGCCGTCGTGCACCGGGAGCCCTTCCCCGGCCTCGCCCACGGTTTCGCGGTTAGAACGCACGAAGGGAGCGCGATGGGACGCCGGCCTCCGCCGCGGGCGTCCGCGGCGCGCTCCCGGCGAGCCGGGCGCCCGCTCAGCCGCCCACCAGCCGCGCCAGCCTGCGCAGCACCGCCGGCCTCTGCGAGGCGTAGAGCCGCCACAGCGAGATGCGCGTGGCCACGGGGCGCGGCACCACGGGGAGCACCGCCAGCCACACCGTGGCCGCCACCTTCGCCTGCACGCTGGAGAGCGGGTGCCGCCAGGTGGACCGGAGGCCCTTCGCCACCAGCTCGCCGAGCGAGTGAGTCTCCCGGCTGCTCTCCGGCGACTGCAGCAGGTGCATGATGCGCCCGTACACGTGCCAGGGCGAGTTGAGGATCAGCTCCGGCGACGCGGGGATGCTCCTGCGCCGCGCCGCGTCCAGGATGATCGCCTGCTTCTTGAGGTCCGTGGCGAGGGTGCCGGCCAGGCGGGCGGGGTCCGGCTGGTCGTGCGCCCAGTTGTTCTGCCCGTGCACGCGGTAGTAGCCGAGCACCTCGTCCAGCGAGACCACGTCGCCGTAAAAGGGCGCCAGGTACACCAGGTACACGTCGGCGCTGATGCGCCACTGCTCCGCCGGCATGGGGAGGATGGCTTCCAGCACCTCGCGGGCGAACGCGTTGCCGCTGGTGGGCGAGAACACGTACTCGGCCCGCTCCAGGATGTCGCGGGTGACGTCCCCGTTGGGCATGGGGTGCGCGGGGTGGGGGTGCGAGCCCTCCACCCGGCGGCCTTCCGCGTCGATGAACTGCAGCCGGAACTGCGCCTTGGCCACGCCGGGCCTCCACGCCGCCACCACCCGCGCCACCGCCTCGGGGTGGAGCAGGTCGTCCGCGTCCAGGAAGAGCACGATCTGCCCGCCGGAGGCGGCGAACCCCGCGTTCAGCGCGGAGCCCTGCCCGCCGTTGGGCTTGGCGACGGCCACCACGCGCCCGCCGTACCCTTCGACGACGCCCAGCGAGCCGTCCGACGAGCCGTCGTCCACCACGATCACTTCCACGTGCGGATACGACTGCGCCAGGGCGCTGTCGATGGCCCGGCCCAGGTAGCGCTCGTAGTTGTAGTTGTTGACGACGATGCTCACACGGACGGGCGCCGCGCCCCGCCCCGCGTCACTCACCGATCGCCACCAGCTCGCGCCCGGCGATCCCCGGGCGGCGCACCGTGCGCGCCTGCACGGCCTGCGGGTGCCCCAGGCACGAAGCCACGGACACTTCGGGGAGCAGCTCCGGCGCCACGTCGTGGCGGGCGTAGAGGGCGTTGAAGCCGTAGCGCTGGGCCCCCACCAGGCGGTACCCCTTGCGGCGCGCCATCCGCGTGTACGCCAGCAGCGACGCGCCGGAGTAGTCCGGGGTGCCGTTGATGTACTCCGCCCTGAACGCGGGGGAGTAGGGCACCGCCACCGACTCGTCCGGCCCCCACACGTTGTTCGCCTCCACCATCACGAAGCGCGGGCTGATCGCGGTGAGCGCCTCCCACACCCAATAGTCCATCCCGTCGATGTCGATGGAGAAAACGTCGATCTCCCCCTCGATGCCGTGGCGCGCCACCAGCTCGTTGACCGACTCGCGCGTGATGAACGCGTGGGCCAGGCGGGGCGGCCAGGCGCGGGTGTCCTTCTGCTCCGCGTAGAACTTCCGCCCCTGCTCCACCGCGAGCGGGTCGCCGTCCACCAGCAGGCCGGTGAAGCCGTGGTTGAGGATCAGGTTGGCGGTGTTGCACTCGGGCACGCCGAAGCCGATCTCCACGCACACGCGGTTGGTCATCCCGGCCACGGTGAGCGCGAACAGCAGGATGCCGTCCTCGCCGGTCTGGGAAAAGGCCCTGAACTCCACGTCGGCGAACGACGGGAGCGGCGCGCCCTCGCGCACCAGGCGCCGCCAGCCTTCCTGCAGCACGAGCTGATCGCCCCGCGACACGGTGGTGAGCGCGTCGGCAAGGGTGGGGCGTGCGGCCGGGCGCAGGCTCTGCCGCACTCGCCGGAGCATGGTCTTGTTCATTGATCCTGTCGAAAAAGGCCGGGCGGCCGGGCCGCGACGGGAGACCCGGCGAGGGGCCGGCGGCGGCGGGCGCCGGCACGGATTGGCGGATTGCGCCGCTTGGCACGGCGCAGCGGGGGGCCGTCCCGCCCCGCACGGTGCGACGGGCAGGCGCGCCGCGGGACCCGTGTCCGTTCCCGCGCGCCCCGCGCGCCCCGCGCGCCCCGCACGCCTCATAACCCGGATGCACGGCCGCCGCGGCACGCGGCGAAGCCGGCGATCCGGCCTGCGCGAACCGCGCGATCGCTACGCGAACAATCGTCAAACTTAAGCGGGACAACCCCGCACGGGCAACTCCTCCGCCCCGCGGCGGTGGCCGGGGCGCAACGGAAGAGGGCGGCTCCCGCGTGGGAGCCGCCCTCGTTCCTCGGCCCGGCGCCGCGCGCCTTTCCTCAATCCAGCGGGTGGGCCCGCGACAACCCCGCCGCGGCGGCGCCCCGCACGGCGCGCGGCTCCGCGGCGGCGACGCCGTAGCCGGCCCGGCGGGGAGCCCCGCGCGCCGCGCCCCCGAGCATCTCGTCGTAGACGCGCAGGTGCGCCTCCACCACCTGCGACACGGAGAACTCCTCCACGGCGCGCGCGCGGCTGGCGGCGCCCATCCGCCGGCGCAGGGCTTCGTCCGAGACCAGATTCCGCAGCGCGTGGGCCAGCGCGGCGGAGTCCGCGCACGGCACCAGGAGCCCGTTGCGCCCCTGGTCCACCACCTCGCGGCAACCCGGTACGTCGGTGGTCACGATGGGGAGCCCGCAGGCGGCGGCCTCGATCAGCGCTTTGGGAAGCCCCTCCAGGTAAGACGGGAGGCAGGCGACGTGCGCGCCCGCGAACACCGCCGGCATGTCGCAGCGGTGCCCCCAGTACTCCACCACCCCCTCCGCCTCCCACGCGCGGAGCTGGAGCTCCGGGATGCTCGCCGGGTTGCCGGGGTCAGGGTCGCCCACCAGCACGAAGCGCGCGCCCACCCCCTGGGCCCGCAGCGCGCGCGCGGCCTCCACGAACTCGCCCACACCCTTGGTGCGCAGCATCCGCGCGGGGAGCACCACCACGGGCGGCCCCTGCGGCGGAGCGGCCGGCGGGGCGAACTCGGCGACGTCCACCCCGGACCCGCGGATCATCACCACCTCCGAGGCGCGCACCCAGCCGCGGGCCAGGAAGTCGCTGCGCGCGTCGCGGTTCTGGAAGATGACGCGCATGTGCGGGTGCTGCAGCGCCGCGCGGTAGCCGGCGCCCACGGCCCGGCGCAGCACCCGGCGCCCGCGCCCGTCGCGGTCCGCGAACACGTGCCCCATCCCGGAGATGGCGTTGACCACCGCGTGGACGCCGGCCAGGCGCGCCATCGGCGTGCCGTACAGCACCGGCTTGGGAGTCACGTGGTGCACGATGTTCGGCGACAGCCGCCGGTAGAGGCGGTACAGGTCCGCCATGCTGGACAGCTCCGAGCGCGGGTCGCGCCCCGCCCGCGCCAGCCGGATGGGGTGCCACTCGATCCCCGCCGCGCGTACGGCGGGGGTCGATGGCCCCGGCGGAGTGGCCAGGTGCACGTCGTAGCCCTCGGCACGCGCCGCCCGCGCCACCGGCAGCCGGTGCGACAGGAAGAACGCCGGGTTGTTGACCACGAAGAGCAGCCGCGGGGCCATGGCGGTCAACCGACGGTGGCGAGCGCCTGCGACTCGTGCCACGCCTGGAACATCAGCACGTCCCAGAGGTGGTACTGCCAGTCGCGGGTGCCGGCCAGGTGCTCCTGCCAGCGCCCGCGCACCAGGGCGGCGTCCAGGAACCCCTCCTCGCGCAGGCGGCGCTCGTCCAGCAGCGACTCCGCCCAGTCGCGCAGGGGGCCGCGCAGCCAGCCGCCCACCGGCACGCCGAAGCCCATCTTGGGCCGCTCGATGAGCGTGCGCGGCACGTAGCGGTCGAGCACCTGCCTCAGCAGCCACTTCCCCTGTCCCTCGCGGATCTTCATCGACATCGGCACCCGCCACGCGAACTCCACCACCCGGTGGTCCAGCAGCGGCACGCGCCCCTCCAGGCTCACGGCCATGCTGGCCCGGTCCACCTTGGCCAGGATGTCGTCCGGCAGGTAGGTCATGAAGTCCAGGTACAGCATGGAGTGGGTGAAGTCGGGCACGCGCGCCCACTCGTCCGGCCGGTCCAGCAGGGTGGGAGCGCTGGGGGCGCCGTGCACCACCCCCGACTCCAGCTCCCAGTGCGACACGAGCGACTGGTACATCGCCGCCTCGTCGCGCAGCGCCACGATGTCGGCCAGCTTGTGCATCTTCTCGCCCGGCCGCTTCACCCGCAGCCGCGCGGGGATGAAGGAGTCCACGGGCCTCACCAGCCGCTCCCACGTGTCGGTGGAGAGCGCGCGCATCCCGCGCGACAGGCGGGTGCGCACGGGGTGCGGCATCCACCCGATGCGGTTCCAGATCCGCTGGTTCCAGAAGTAGCGGTTGTACCCGGCGAACAGCTCGTCGCCCGCGTCGCCCGAAAGGGCCACCGTCACGTGGCCCCGCGCCAGCTCGCTCACCAGGAAGGTGGGGATCTGCGACGAGTCCGCGAACGGCTCGTCGTACATCTCCGGCAGGCGGGGGATGACGTCCATCGCCTGCTCGGGCGTCACGTACATCTCGGTGTGCCGCGTCCCCAGGTGCCGCGCCACTTCCCTGGCGTACACCGCCTCGTCGTACCCCTGCTCCGCGAAGCCGATGGAAAAGGTGCGCACGGGCGTGGCGCTCTGCTTCTGCATCAGCGCCACCACCGTGGACGAGTCCACCCCGCCGGAGAGGAAGGCGCCCAGCGGCACGTCCGCCTCCATCCTGAGCCCCACCGCGTCGGTGAGCAGCCGGTCCAGCGCCTCCACCGCCTCCGCGTCGGTGCCGCGGAAGGGATCGGCCAGGCCGGCTTCGGCGGCATCGCGCGCGGACCAGTACGGCTCGATGGTGTGGGGCCGCCCCGCGCCCGCGTCCGCCCAGGGGAGCGTGAGCACGGTGCCGGGCGCCAGCTTGGAGATGCCCCGGTAGATGGAGCGCGGTCCGGGAACGTAGTTGTGGCGCATGAAGAGCGCGAGCGCCTCCACGTCCACTTCGCCCTCCCACTCCGGGAAGGCGCGCATGGGCTTGAGCTCGGAGCCGAACAGGAAGGCGCCGCCCACCCAGCCGAAGTACAGCGGCTTTTCGCCGGCGCGGTCGCGGGCCAGGTGAAGCCTGCGCTCCGCGCGGTCCCACAGCGCGAAGGCGAACATCCCGTTGAAGCGCCGCAGCGCGCCCGCCACGCCCCAGCGCTCGAAGGCGGCGAGCATCACCTCCGTGTCCGAGTGGCCGCGCCAGCGCACGCTGGCCTCGCGCTCCAGCTCCGCGCGGACCGCCTTGAAGTTGTAGATCTCGCCGTTGAACGCGATCAGGTAGCGCCCGCTTCCCGACGCCATGGGCTGGTGCCCCTCGGGCGACAGGTCGATGATGGACAGCCGCCGGTGCCCGAGCGCCACGCCCGCGTCCGCATCGATCCACGCGCCCGAGTCGTCCGGGCCGCGGTGGCAGATGCGGGTGGTCATCGCGTCGAGCAGGACCGCCGGATCGTACCCCAAGGTACGCCGTGGATCAAAGAGAAAGCCTGTAATTCCGCACATGGTTCAGCGGCTCACGCCCACCGCGCACCGGGCCGGCGTGCGATCGCTAAAAGGTGTATTTCCGGAGCCGGGCGGGCTCGCACCGCCACCCCGCCGCGCACGGCGCGGGAGAGGGGCGCATCCGCGGGGCCCGGGGCCAGGGATATCGCTGGCGCGCGCCGCGTCCCCGCGCGGCCCGCGCCGCGCCTGCATACCGCGCCGCGACCACCGACCCGCTCCCGCCCCGCGGGGCGGGAATGGTAGAGGACGCTCAAGCCGCGCCATTCCGGACGAGCGTCTCGTACGTGGACACGTACGCCGCCGCCACCGACTCCATGGAGTAGTGCTCTTCCACGCGCCTGCGCACCCCGGCGGCGAGCGAGCGGCGCTGCTCCGCCGGAAGGGTGAGCAGCTCCAGGCAGGCGGCGGCCAGGGCCTCCGGGTCGCGAGGCGGAACCACGCGTCCCAGCCCGGCCACGATGCGCGCCGAGTCGCCGATGTCGGTGGTCACGCAGGGGACCCCGCACGACATCGCCTCACCCAGGACGTTGGGGAAGGCTTCGCCATACCACGAGGCGGAGACGTACACGTCCAGGCTCGCCAGCAGCCGCGGCGCGTCCTTCCGCGCGCCCAGCAGGTGCGCCCGGCCGCCCAGCGACCCGCGCTCCACCGCCTCGCGCAGCTCCGCGTCTTCCAGCGTGACTCCATCCCCCGCCAGCAGGAAGTGGGCTTCCGGGCAGGCCCGCGCGATGCGCGCGGCGGCGGCCAGGAACGCGGGGTGGTCTTTGACGGGGTGGCGCCGCGCCAGAAGGCCCACCAGGGGGGCCGCGTCGGGGATCCCCAGCTCACGCCGCACCGCGGCCCGCGCCTCCGCGTCGGGCCGGAAGCGCGCCAGCTCGAAGCCGTTCGGGATCACCTGGAACAGGTCGGCCGGGTAGCCGCGCTCCACGTGCAGGTCCCGCGCCGTCTCGGCGTTGGTGAGGATGCGCTGCGAGAGCGAGCGGGCCAGCCGGCCGGAGATCCAGGCCGCCGCGCGGGTGCTGGCCTTTTCGCCGCCCGCGTCCAGGTTGCAGGTGCGGATGTTCCAGATGGTGGGGCGCGCGCCCGCCATCCGCGCCGCGATCCCGCCGATGAGGTTCGCGTGGTACATCCACGTCTGCACCACGTCCGGCCGCGAGGCGCGGATGTGGCGCACCAGCCGCAGCGCGGCGCGCCCGTTGGATCTCCCCGCGCCCATCTCCAGCGCCACCACCGGGATGCCGGCCGAGAGCAGCTCTTCGCCCACGGGGCCCAGGCCTCCCAGGCTCACCACCTCGTTGCGCAGCGTGCGCCCTTCCGTACCCAGCACCAGCTTGCGGAGCATCATCTCCGCCCCGCCCGTGCCGAGGCCGGTGATCACGTGCAGGCAGCTCAGCGGCGCCGTCACGCGAGCTCCATCATGCGCGCGAACACGGCGAAGTGCTCCCGCGCCGTCTTGGGCCAGGAGAACTCGGCGGCGCGTGCCAGCGAGCGCCGCCCCATCTCCGCGCGGCATGCGGGGTCGCCCAGCACCCGCAGCATGGCGTCACCGATGGCCGGCGCGTCCGCCGGGTCCACCTGGATGCCGGCGTCGGCCACCACCTCGGGGAGCGAGGTGGTGTTGGAGACGATCACGGGCGCCCCGCACGCCATGGCCTCCAGCGGCGAGAAGCCGAATCCCTCGTACAGCGAGACGTAGGTGAACACGGCGGCTCCACTCATCAGCACGGGGATCTCTTCGGCCGGAAGCTCGCCCGTTCTCACCACCCAGCGCTCGATCCCCAGCCGGCGGATACGCTCCGCCAGCGGGAGCTCGCCCTCCGCGGTGCTCTCGCGCCCGCCCACCACTACCAGCTTGCACTCCTCCGGCCCGAGCTCGTCCGCCACGCGCCTGAACGCCTCCAGCAGGTTGCCGATCTTGCGCGAGTAGAGCGACCCCACGTAGAGCACGTAGCGCTCGGGGATGCCCAGGCGCCCGCGCAGCGCGGCGAGCGCGCCGGCGTCGTTCCGCGGCCGGAACCAGTCGTGGTCCACCCCGTGGGGCACCACGGTGATGCGCTCTTCCGGCGTGCCGAACAGCTCCACCACGTCGCGCCGGGTGCTCTCGGAGGGCGCGATCATCCCGGCGCTGTTCCGTATGGCCCGCTCCTCCATCTCCCGGCTCGCCACCAGGCGCTGCCGCAGGGTGCGCAGCTCCGGGGTCTTGAACATGAAGGTGTCGTGCACGGTCACCACCTGCGGGCACCCGCGCGCCGGCGTGCGCTGGTTGGCCGGGTTGTACACCAGCTCCACGCGCCGCCCGGTCCGCCTTCGCACCAGGGCATCGGCCGCGGGCGCGCCCGCGAACGACCAGGCGTAGCGAAGCGCACGCGCGGAGAGCCGCGTCTCCACCACGGGCGCGCCGGCGCACCCCAGCGCCCCGAGCACCGGGGCGAGCTCCGCGCGCGAGCTGGTGAGGAGCACCGTGCGCTCCGCCCACTCACCGCTGAAGGCGGCGCGGATCAGCTCCCGCGCATAACGCTCGATCCCCGCGCTGCTGCGCACGGCGGGGTCGGCAAAGATCACGAGCGTCATCCGGCGCGCCTCACTTCGCCCGGCACCCGCCGGGTGCGCTCCGTGGCCGTGTTGGCGCGCGCTCCTGCCAGGGGTGTCCGCAGCTCCGCGCAGCGGCCGCCGGCCACCCGGCCGCGCGGGTGAGCATGAAGGTGACGCCCTCGCGCGGGCGTCACCACCAGGCCGCCGGAACCGCGCGCGGAGCGGGTGCCGGGGAGGCGCCGCAGGATCGGCCCGATCTCCACCCTCGGCCGCGGACGTGTCTCTTCGGAGAGGCGGGTGTCCAGCCCTCCGGCCAGGATGACGGTCGTCAAACCTGCCTCCACTCCGGGAAGTTCGCCCGCACGGGCCCGCGCCCGGTCATCGGGTAAGGCTGTGCGCCACGCGGTTCAGCACCCGCGGACGGACGGACGGGTACATCCACCACAGGGCGCAGGTGCGCGCCCAGGGGCGGGGCATGAAGGGCGAAAGGGCCAGCCAGGGGCTGAGCAGGAGCCGCTGCCGCACGGTGGTGGCGGGGTAGCTCCACAGCGCCCGCAGCCCGCCCCACGCAAGGCTCTTGAGCGACTCCTTCTCCAGCGCCGGGTGCACCGGGCTCACCAGCTTCAGCGTCACGCAGGCGGCCATGAAGTACGGGTTGTCCAGCGCCAGCCTCGGGTTGGCGTCCAGCCCCATCTTCTCGGCAGCCTCCATCATCATGCGCTGCTTGCGGAAGCCCATCTCCACCTGGTGCGCGAGGCGCCCCACGTCCGGCCGGTCGTACGAGAACGCGTTGGACCCGTGCACGCGGTAGCAGCCCAGCACCCGGTCGATGGAGACCACGTCGCCGAAGAGCGGCGCCAGCAGCAGGAGGGGGAGATCCGCGCTGATGCGCCACTCCGCCTCCGGCAGCGGGAGGATCTCCGCCAGCGTCCGGCGCCGGAAGGCGTTGCCGCTGGTGGGCGGAAACAGGTACTCGGCGTACATCAGGATCCCCTCCCGCACGTCGCCGCGGGGAAGGGGAAGCCCGGCCGGCGGGACCGTCTCGTCCCGCGCCTCGCCGTCCGCGCCGATCACCTGCAGCCGGAACTGCGCCTTGGCGGCGCCGGGGTGCCAGGCCCTCACCACCTCGCCCACCGCGTCCGGCAGGAGCACGTCGTCCGCGTCCAGGAAGAGGACGATCTCCCCGCTGGAGCGCGCGAAGCCGGCGTTGAAGGCGGAGGCCTGCCCGCCATTCTCCTTGAGCACCGTGGTCACGCGCCCGCCATAGCGGGAGATGATCTCGCGCGAGCCGTCCGTGGAGCCGTCGTCCACCACCACCACTTCCACGCACGGGTACGTCTGCGCCAGCGCGCTGTCGATCGCCTCCGCCAGGAAGCGTGCGTAGTTGTAGTTGTTGACGATGATGCTCACCCGCGGCCGGCCCGCATCGCCCGTCACGCGCCGGCCCTCGCGCGCTTCGCTTCCCGGATGCGCGACCCCAGCCAGAACTTGCTGATCGCCGGATCGGCCCACACCCGCAGGCGCGCCGCCGCGGCGCGCACGGGCGAAAGGTCGCGCCGCGTGAACTCGGCGGGCTTGAACAGCGGGCCGCGGTTGTACCACGAGAGCGGCAGCCCCGCCGCGAGAAAGAGGTGCGGCAGCCGCCCCTCGTACCGGGTGTTGGTGCGCAGGTGCGTGGGGAGGTCGGGATCGAACACTCCGAACGCCTCGGTCACCAGGGCGATGCCCCCTTCGCGCAGCATGAAGCGCATGTCGCGGATGGCCTGCACCGGGTCCGGCAGGTGCTCCAGCACCTCGAAGGAGAGCGCCACGTCGTACTCGCCAGACAGGCATCGCTCGTACTCGGTCACCAGGCGCACCTGCTTTCCCAGCACGCCGTAGCGCTCGAAGCGGCGGAGCGCGAAGTCGAAGGTGCGGCTCCCCGGGACCTCGAAGTAGTCCACCGAGTACCCCTGCTTCACCAGCGACAGCGTGTCGTTGCCCGTGCCGTCGCCCAGGGTGAGCACGCGCACGCGCTCGCGCGGGAGGCCGCGGCGCGCGCGGTAGTGCTCCACCCGCTCCAGCGCGCGCTCCGTCCAGACGCGCCGCGTGGGCCTGGCCCAGAAGACCAGCGTCTCGAAGATGAAGCCGTCGCCCTCGCGGTACAGCGTCTCCATCGCCGCGTCGAACACGTGCGGGGTGACCCCGAAGCGCTCCACGTCGCGCGCCACGTTGTGGCCCAGCGCGCCGGCCTCCGCCGCCACCCGGCGCTCCACCTCCGCGCGGGGCAGCCCGGTGAAGTCGGCGATCTCCCGCACGATCTCCGCGGGCTCTACCGGAATCCTAATATCCATGGGCCCCGCCCTGCACTCGCTTGGTAAGCATCGCCACGTATTGGAAGATCTGCCGGCGGGTAGCCGACCACAGCAGGGGAAGAGTCACCAGCACCCACACCCACGGCCCCACCCACGAGGCGAAGAGCGGGAGGATCACCATCATCCACACCACGGCGTCGGTGTAGCGCACCATCCCCAGGCGGCGCGCCAGCGCGTAGTGGAGCACCAGGTAGGTGGGGAACACCAGGATCTCCGCCAGGGCGTACCCCACGACCCCGCGCGCCGGGACCAGCCACGCCACCGCCGCCGCGAACAGCCCCACGTGCACCACGTGGAAGAGGGACACGTCCCAGTTCCTGCGCAGCACGTACAGGGCGGACGAGTGAAGGCTGAACACGGAGTTCACCAGGTACCCCAGCGCGATGAACGGGTACACCCGCAGCACCGGCGCCCACTCGGGGCCGAACACGCGCGGCACCACCCAGGGCGCCACCAGCCCGAAGCCCAGGAGCAGCGGCGCCAGCGCCATGATCTGCAGGCTCATCCCCTCGCGCACCACCTGCAGCAGGCGTGGACGGTCCTCCTGCACCCGGGCCAGCACCGAGATGGAGAGGCGCCAGGTGGCGGTGCGCACGAACGAGAGCGCCTCCACCAGGCGCACGGCCAGCGACACGTACCCCACGCTCTCCGCGCCCGCCAGCCGCCCCACCACCAGCGGATTGACGAGGCTGCGGAGCTGCCAGATCCAGAGCGACGCGGAGAGCCCCGCGCCATAGCCCAGGATCTCGCGCACGCGCTCGCGGTTCCAGGCCAGGCGCGGGCGGTAGCCCGCGGCGCGGAAGAGCAGCACCATCTGCAGCACCGACTGCACGCCGACCCCCGCCACCATCGCCCACACGCTGCGGGTGGCGAACGCCAGCGGCAGGGCCACCGCGTAGTGGGCCACCTGCCCGCCCACCTCGATCCACGCCACGCGACGGTAGTCCAGCGCCCGCTCCAGCCGCGCCTGCGGCACCTGCCCGATGCACAGGGGAAGGAGGAACAGGAAGAGCGCCCCCGCCACCGGGGCCAGCCCGTCGATGCGCATCCAGCGGCTCAGCAGCGGGAGCGACGCCAGGCCCACCAGGATCCCCCCCGTGCTCAGCGCCAGCAGCAGCGAGAAGGCCTGGTCGTACAGCGCCTTGGGGGGCTCCTCCTCCGCGCGGATCAGGAACACCGCGACGCCCCACTGGCAGAGGCTCTGCATATACACGAAAATGCCGTACGCCGCGGCGTACAGCCCAAACTTGCCCGGACCCAGCGTACGGGTGAGCAGCATGGTGCCGCCCAGCCCCACCACCATCCCCACGGCCTGACGGACGGCCAGGTAGCCCCCGCCGCGGAGCACATGGCTGCGGAGGCTCATCCCGCCGCTCTGGTCCTTCCCGAGCCCGGCACGTGCATCACGACCCGGCGCCGTAGAACTGCAGGTACCACTCGACGAACCGCTTCACCCCCACGTCGATGGGGGTGGCCGGCGCGAAGCCCGTGTCGCGCTGCAGGTCCGACGCGTCGGCGTACGTGGCGGGAACGTCGCCGGGCTGGATGTCGAGCATGCGCTTCTCGGCCTCGCGGCCCAGGTAGCGCTCGATGAGGCGGATGACCTCCATCAGCTCGACGGGGTCGTTGTTGCCGATGTTGTAGACGCGGTACGGCGCGGAGCTCGTCGCCGGATCAGGCTCCGCGCCGTTCCACGCGGGGTTGGCGGGCGCCGGCCGGTCGGACACGCGCACCACGCCCTCCACGATGTCGTCGATGTACGTGAAGTCGCGCTGCATCCGCCCGTGGTTGAACACGTCGATGGGGCGCCCCTCCAGGATGGCGCGCGTGAACAGGAACATCGCCATGTCCGGCCGGCCCCACGGCCCGTACACCGTGAAGAAGCGCAGGCCGGTGGTGGGCAGGCGGTACAGGTGGCTGTACGTGTGCGCCATCAGCTCGTTCGCCTTCTTGGTGGCCGCGTAAAGGCTCACCGGGTGGTCCACCGTGTCGTGCACCGAGAAGGGCATGGCGGTGTTCGCGCCGTACACGGACGACGACGACGCGTACACCAGGTGCCCCACCCCGTTGTGCCTGCACCCCTCCAGGATGTTCAGGAACCCCAGGATGTTGCTGTCCAGGTACGCGTGCGGGTGCGTGAGCGAGTACCTCACCCCGGCCTGCGCGGCCAGGTTGATCACCCGGTCGAACCGCTCCCTGGCGAAGAGCTCCGCCACCGCCTCGCGGTCCGCGATGTCGCCGCGCACGAAGCGGAAGCCGTCCAGCGGCTGCAGGCGCTCCAGCCGCGCCTCTTTGAGCCGGACGTCGTAATAAGGATTCAGATTGTCGAGGCCGACCACTTCGTCGCCGCGCGCCAGCAGGCGCTGCGCCACGTGAGACCCGATGAAGCCCGCCACCCCCGTGATGAGGACGCGGCTCATGCGCGGCCCGCCTGGGAAGCTGGCCCGTGGGGAGCGGCCCGGCGCGAACGCGCCGTCGTGCGGCGGCCACGCGGGGCGGGCCCGTGCTGGTCTCCCACTGACTCGATTGGACTCATGCTAAAAATATCTGCCACAAACAGATGAATGAGCACATGGCGACCGGCGGCCGCTCTCTGGCGAAGCCCTGGAAGTTAGCCCGGCCCGGATTGGGGGGCAACCCGCCGGGTTGGGCGCGTCCCGCGCCGTCCCGCGCTCCGGGTGCCGGGCCAACTCGTTCTCCCCGCATGCCTTGGCGCCGGGTGCACGCCGCGGCGCCAGGCCTGAGCACACGACGTTCTCCGGCGCCTGGCAGTCACATCGGACCGCGGAACCGCCCGCCCCCGGTGGAGCCCCCCGCTTCCGCGGCGGCGGCCTCCGCGCGCGCCGCTTCAGCCCGGCCGCGCGGAGCAGGCTCGCGCGCGGGCGCCCCGTCACCGCAGCCGGCTCCGAGATCCCGGCCCTCTTTCCACCCGCCCGGGGAGCAGCGCCCGGATGGCGTCCGCGGCCGCGGCCAGGTCGGGCGCGACGGCGTCCGCCGTCACCCCGGCTTCAAGCTCGCGCGCGCCGTGGCCGGTGGTCACGAGAATGGCGGGAACGCCCAGCCGGCGGCCGAGGCCGATGTCGCACGCCTTGTCGCCCACCACGAACGAGCGGGAGAGGGTGAAGCCCAGGGCCGCCGCGGCCTGCTGCGCGAGCCCGGCGAGCGGCTTCCGGCATTCGCACCCGGCGTCCGGCAGGTGCGGGCAGTGGAAGATCCCGTCCAGCACCACCCCCTCGGCCGCCAGCAGCGCCTCCATGCGGGCGTGGATGGCGCCCAGTGCATCCTCGTCCAGGTAGCCGCGGGCGATCCCCGACTGGTTGGTGACCACCACGAGCGCGAGCCCCGACTCGCGCATCCGCCGCAGCCCCTCGGCGGCTCCGGGAAGCAGCTCCACCCCTGCCGGGTCGGCCAGGTAGTGCCGCTCCACGATCAGCGTGCCGTCGCGGTCCAGCAGCACCGCGCCCCTCATGTCCATGGGAGACAAGCGCCGGGCGCGCGAGATGCTCCCGGGGAGCCCCACGCGGGTGGCGCACCCCCCCACCGTCCGCTCGCCGCGAGGCCGGTGAAGGCGTCGCCCGCGGCCGGCGCGGCGGGCACCTTCGCCCGCATGGCGGGGCGCCCGGAGCGCGCCGGCCCAGAGTACCCACGGAAGCTGGGGGGTACGACCATCCCGCCCTCGCGCGCCGGCAGCCGCTGCGCGACGGGGAACCCGGTGGAGCACGCCCTTTCCGCCACCACCCTGCGGCGCATGCGCGAGGGGCCCACGGCCGAAGCCCGCCCGCCCAGCCGCAGCCGGCCGCGCTCTACCGCCATGTGCATCAGCTCCATGCTCAGCCCCGGGGCCGCGGACAGCAAGCTCAGCCGGCGGCGGCGCTCGCCCGCTCGCCACACAAGCCGGCAAAGCTACCCCGGCGCCGGTACGGGTGCAACCCGCCGGCTTTGGCGCCTTCCACCCGCCCCGCGGCACGCGCGGAACCCGCCTCCGTCAACAAAAATGCTGGGCGCAGGCAAGCCACTCCGGCGCCCAGCACGTCTCGTGTTGCCGCCCGCCGCGCCTTAGTGCGCCTGCGCCATCGACAGGCGCGGCGCGGGAACGCGGGGGCCCACCGGCCCGGAAAGGCCCACGACGGTGGCGCGGCCGTACACGCCGCGCATGGCGCCGCGGGTGTCCACCACCAGGGGCGCGTGCTCGGCCACCAGGGAGTAGTTCACCCCCGAGTGGTCCGTCACCAGCACCACCGCGTCGGCGCCCTCCAGCAGCTCGGGCGTCAGCTCCACGCTGTGCATGGGAAGGCCGCGCAGCGCCGTGTGGCCGTCGTCGTGAATGGAGGGGCAGAACGGGTCATGGTACATCACCTCCGCGCCGCGCCCCTGCAGCAACCCGATGATGTCCAGCGCCGGGCTCTCGCGCAGGTCGTCGATGTCCTTTTTATAGGCGACGCCCATGACCAGCACGCGGCTGCCGTTCACCGACTTGCGGGCGCCGTTCAGCGCGTCGGCCACCTTGCGCACCACGTACTCCGGCATCTCCGCGTTGATCTCGCTGGCCAGCTCGATCATGCGCGTCTTGTACTGCAGCGTGCGCATCTTCCACGACAGGTAGTGCGGGTCCAGCGGGATGCAGTGGCCGCCCAGCCCCGGGCCCGGGGTGAACTTCATGAAGCCGAACGGCTTGGTGGCCGCCGCCTCGATCACCCCCCACACGTCCACGCCCAGCTTCTCGCACGCCTGCGCCAGCTCGTTGGCCAGCGCGATGTTGATCATCCGGAAGGTGTTCTCGTACACCTTCACCAGCTCCGCGGCCTCCGCGCTCTCCACGGGCACCATCGTGTCGAACACGCGGCCGTACAGCGCGGTGCCGGCGTCCAGGCACGCGGCCGTCACGCCGCCCAGCACCTTGGGGGTGTTGCGGGTGTGCCAGTGCGGGTTGCCCGGGTCCACGCGCTCGGGCGAGAAGCAGAGGAAGAAGTCCTCGCCCGCCACCAGCCCGCCCTCTTCCAGGATGGGGAGCACCACTTCGCGCGTGGTGCCGGGGTAGGTGGTGGACTCCAGGATCACGAGCTGGCCCGGCCGCAGCGTGGCCGCCACCGCGTGCGCGGCAGAGACGACGTACGACAGGTCCGGGTCCTTGGTCTTGCTGAGCGGGGTGGGAACGCAGATGGATACGGCGTCGCACTCGCCCAGCCGCCCCATGTCGGTGGTGGCCGAGAGCAGGCCCTCGCCCACGAAGGCGGCCAGCATGTCCGAAGCCACGTCCTGGATGTGGCTTCGGCCGGCGTTGATCCCCTGCACGGCCGCGTCGGCGACGTCGAAGCCGAGGGTGCGATATCCGCTGCGGGCGGTCTCCACCGCGAGCGGGAGTCCCACGTAGCCGAGGCCGATCACGCCTACCACGGCAGTGCGCTCGTCGAACTTGGTGTGGAGCGTGTTGGCGGCAGTCATCAAACTTCCGGACGGGTTGAGCGGTACGCGCCAGGCACCCGGCGCGGGGCCTGAAACAATCCTTGAATGTAACCATCACGCGCTGCGGAGTATAGCCTTCCGTGCGCGCGCCGAGACAGTTGACCGGCGGGCGGGCTCCGGCGTCACACGGCCGTTACGCCGCGGGCGACTGAAGCCGCTGCAACGACTGCACGAAGTCCCCCTGCGGGGACTACCCGCCTCCCGCTGATGCTGCAAGATCACTCCGCGGAGGCGGAGCTCGTGCCGTTGTCGCCGCGAGCTTGCTCGTCCGCGCGTTCAGCTACCCCAGGCAGAGCGCGAGCTGCTCGCGCCAGTGGGGGAGCGCCACGCCGAAGGCGCTTTCCGCGCGCTCCGTGGCCAGCACGGAGTAGCGGGGGCGCGGGGCCGGCGTGGGGTACTCCCCGGTGGTGATGGGCACCACGCCGCGGCAGCGCTGCGCGGCGCGGGCGGGGTCGGCGGCCAGGATCGCCTCGGCGAAGCCGTGCCAGCTCGTCTCCCCGCGGGCCGCCAGGTGGTACACGCCGCTCCGCTCCGGCGGGATCGCCCACCCCGCGCCGGCGCGGAACGGGGCCAGGATGGCGGCGGTGGCCTCGGCCAGCATCCGGCTCCAGGTGGGGGCGCCCACCTGGTCGCTCACCACGCGCAGCTCTTCGCGCTCGCGCGCCAGGCGCAGCATGGTGAGCATGAAGTTGTGCCCGCGCATGCCGTACACCCAGCTCGTGCGCAGCACCAGGTGCATCCCGCCCGCGGCGGCCACGGCCTGCTCGCCCTCGAGCTTGGTGGCGCCGTACACACCCAGGGGGCACGTGGGGTCGTCTTCCCGGTACGGCGCGCCCTTGCGGCCGTCGAACACGTAGTCCGTGGAGAAGTGCACCAGCGGCACTCCCGCCCGGGCCGACTCTTCCGCCAGCACGCCGGGGGCGGCGGCGTTCAGGGCGCGCGCCTCATCCGGCTCGCTCTCCGCCCGGTCCACCGCCGTGTGGGCACCCGCGTTGACGACGAGCGCGGGGGCCGCGTCACGGAAGGCGCGCCGGATGGCCGCGGCGTCGGCCAGGTCCAGCGCGGCGCGGCCCGGCGCCAGCACCTCGCCCACGGGGGCCAGCGCGCGGGCCAGCTCCCACCCCACCTGCCCCGTGCCCCCGGTAAGGAGGATGCGCGGGCGGCTCACGGCTTCCAGCGCGGCAGCCGCTCGGGCGGCAGGTGGCGCAGGGGCACCCCGCGCTCGTCCTTGTACGAGACGACGGGCTCCACCGCGGGCCACTCGATGCCCAGCTCCGGGTCGTTCCAGAGCACCGTGCCCTCCGTCTCGGGGCGGTACGGGGCGGTGCACTTGTAGGCGAAGAGCGCCTCGTCGCTCGTCACCACGAAGCCGTGGGCGAACCCTTCCGGGATCCAGAGCTGCCACCCGTTCTCGGCCGACAGGGGGTACCCCGCCCAGCGGCCAAAGGTGGGGGAGCCCACGCGCACGTCCACCGCCACGTCCCACACCTCGCCGCGCAGCACGCACACCAGCTTCCCCTGCGCGCCCGGCTCCTGGAAGTGGAGCCCGCGCAGCACCCCGCGCGCGGAGAGCGACACGTTGTCCTGCGCCCAGGGCCCCGCGATGCCCAGCTCCGCGTACCGGTCCGCCCGCCACGTCTCGCGAAAGAAGCCGCGCGCGTCGCGGAAAACGGGGGGCTGCAGGAGCAGAACGCCCGGGAGCCCGGTTTCTTGCACATTCATCCGTGGGGCCGCCCGTCCAGGATCTCCAGGAGGTACTCTCCGTAGCCGCTCTTCAGCAGCGGCTCGGCCAGCCGGCGCAACTGCCCCTCGTCGATGAAGCCGGCGCGGAAGGCGATCTCCTCCGGCGCGGCCACCTTGAGCCCCTGCCGCTTCTCGATGGTCTCGATGAAGTTGCTGGCCTGCTGCAGCGACTCGTGGGTGCCCGTGTCCAGCCACGCCATCCCCCGCCCCAGCAGCTCCATGCGCAACTGCCCGCGGCGCAGGTACTCCAGGTTCACGTCGGTGATCTCGTACTCGCCGCGCGGCGAGGGGCGCAGCGCGGCGGCGATCTCCACCACCTGGTTGTCGAAGAAGTAGAGGCCCGTGACCGCGTAGGGCGACCTGGGCTCCGCGGGCTTCTCCTCGATGTTGAGCACCCGCCCCGCCGCGTCCACCTCGGCCACGCCGTAGCGCTCGGGGTCGCGCACGTGGTAGCCGAACACGGTGGCGCCGGCGGGGCGCGCCGCCGCCCGCTGCAGCATCTCGGTGAGGCCGTGGCCGTAGAAGATGTTGTCGCCCAGGATCAGCACCACCGGGTCGCCGCCCACGAACCCGCGGCCGATGGTGAAGGCCTGCGCCAGCCCCTCGGGGGCCGGCTGCTCCGCGTACTCGAACCTCACCCCCCACTGCCCGCCGTCGCCCAGCAGCTCGCGGAAGCGCGGCAGGTCGCCGGGGGTGGAGATCACCAGGATCTCCCGGATCCCCGCCAGCATCAGCGTGGAGAGCGGGTAGTAGATCATCGGCTTGTCGAACACGGGGAGGAGCTGCTTGCTCACCACCCGCGTGATCGGGTAAAGCCGCGTGCCGGAGCCGCCGGCAAGGATGATCCCCTTCATGCCGTTGCACCGCGCGATAGGAACACGCCCCCGTGCCTCTGTGCCTCTGTGTGAGCCCCGCCGTTCATACGCCCTCCCCCACCAGCCCCAGCCGCTCCAACTGGTACGAGCCGTCCATCACGCGCCGGCACCACTCGCCGTTCTCCAGGTACCACGCCACCGTGCGCCGCAGCCCGCTCTCAAAGGTCTCGGCGGGGCTCCACCCCAGCTCCGCGCGGATCCTGGAGGTGTCCACGGCGTAGCGCCAATCGTGCCCCGGGCGGTCCTTTACGAAGCTGATGAGCGCCTCGTAGCTCGCCGCGCCGGGCGCCACCTCGTCCAGGATGGCGCAGATGGTCTTCACCACCTGCAGGTTGCTGCGCTCGCTGTCGCCGCCCACGTTGTACGTCTCGCCCGGGCGGCCGCGCTCCAGCACGTCCACCAACGCCCTCACGTGGTCGTCCACGAACAGCCAGTCGCGCACGTTGCCGCCCGTGCCGTACACCGGGATGGGCCGCCCCGCCAGCGCGCTCAGGATCACGACGGGGATCAGCTTCTCGGGGAACTGGTAGGGCCCGTAGTTGTTGGAGCAGTTGGTCACCAGCACGGGAAGGCCGTACGTGTGGTGCCACGCCCGCGCCAGGTGGTCGGACGACGCCTTGCTGGCCGAGTAGGGCGAGTTGGGGCGGTACGGCGTGTCCTCGGTGAACTTCCCCTCCTCCCCCAGCGAGCCGAACACCTCGTCGGTGGACACGTGGAGGAAGCGGAAGCGCTCGCGCTCCCCGCCCGCCAGCCCTTCGCGGTGCCGGCGCGCCGCGTCCAGCAGCACGTACGTCCCCACCACGTTGGTGGAGATGAAGGGCGCGGCCCCCTCGATGGAGCGGTCCACGTGCGACTCGGCGGCCAGGTGCATCACCGCGTCCGGCCGGTGCTGGGCGAACACGCGCGCCACCTCGTCCGCGTCGCGGATGTCCACGCGCTCGAAGGCGTAGCGCGGGTGCGGGAGCACGGGGGCCAGCGAGTGGAGGTTGCCGGCGTAGGTGAGGCTGTCCACGTTCACCACCCGGTGCTCCGTGCGCCCCAGGAGGTGCCGGACCAGCGCCGAGCCGATGAAGCCGGCGCCGCCGGTCACGAGAACGGTGCGCGTCATCGGGGGGCGGGGCCCGCCCGCCGCGGCCGTGCCGCCGCGCTCACGTACCCCACCGGGAGATCACCGTCACCAGGATGGTGGTGGCGGTGGAGATCATCGCCCCCACCAGGAAGGCGCTGTTCCGGTTGAGCCACGAGCGCTCGCCCACGAAGAGCTGGTCGCCCGAGAACACCTCCAGCGTGTTGAGCGTGGCGCCCTCCGTCACCCGCTCGCGCACGATCTGCCCGTTGCGCACCAGGTTGATGCGGCGCACGTCGCCGGCCGGGTTGGCGCCGCCCGCCAGCGCCAGCAGCCCGGTGAGGGTGAGCGTGGGGTCCACGTTGAAGATGCCCGGCCGGTTGACGTGGCCGAGCACCTGCACCCGCCGCAGCGGCGTGAGGGTGATGGAGGGGTTGCGCAGGCTCACGCGGTAGTCGGCCAGCAGCCGGTCCCTCAGCTCGCGCAGCGGCACCCCCGCCACGCGGCGCTCCCCCAGCTTGGGAAGCGTCACCACGCCGTTGGGGTCCACCTGGAACTCGCCGCTCAGGTCGGGCTCCCGCCAGATGCGGATCTGCAGGAGGTCGCCCGGCCGCAGGGCGTACAGCGAGTCGGTGGCCGCCGTGGACGCCGGGGCCGTGTCGGCCGTCTGGGCGCGCGCCGGGGCGTGGCCCAGCGCCAGCGCCGCCACCAGCGCCAGGGCTCGAAGGAAGTTCAGCACGTCGGTTCCTCTATCTGGAGAGCGGCTTCACAGGCCAAGACGCACCCGCAGCACGGTGTTCAGGTTGAACCGGTCGCCCCCCGCCACCCGGTTGAGCTCGTACGCGCCCGTGGCGCCGGCGGTGACGTCGAAGCGGCCCATGAAGCGGAGCGCCTCCACGCCCACCGCCTGCGTCACCTCCGTGCGGGGCCGCGCAACCGGGTCGGGCGAGTACGGCGCCCCGCGGTCGCGCAGCGTGCGCGTGAGGGTGAGCGAGGTGCGCCCGCGCCGCGTGTAGCGGTCCAGCGCCACCACCGAGCCTCCCCCCGCGTAGCCGCTGCTGGCGCCCAGGAGCTGCCCGCGCTGGGTGTGCCCCTGGCGCGCGGCGAAGTGGTTGTAGAACGGCACCTGCGGGCGCACCAGCACCAGGTGGGTGACGCGCGCGTTCATCAGCTCGCCGCGCAGCGACACCAGCGAGCCGTCCGCCCGCGCCCACACGCGGCGTGCGCCCAGCGTGTACCCGGAGTCGTGGTCCGGCTCCAGCAGCAGGTCGCGCACGTCGGCGTTGTGGTCTTCGCGCGCGTACTCGCCGTACACCTCCACCCCGCCGCGCGGATGGTACCAGCGGAAGAACGCCGAGGCGAGCTGGTTGTCGAAGTCTCCGCCGTCCACCTCTCCCCCGCCCAGGCGGTTCTTGAGGAAGCCGTCCAGCACCTTGGTGAAGTTGCCTCCGTCCAACCCTTCCGCGGGCCACGCCGTGTTGAAGAAGCGCGTGGCCCCCAGCTCCAGCGTGGGAGCCCCGCGCGGCGTGAACACCGCGACCGCGCCCGACATGAAGCGGCGCGGCTCCACGTTGACGGTGTAGCGCGACTGGTCGAGCCTCCCCCACACCAGGCGCCCGTGCAGCCGCCCGATCCCCACGTTCACGGGGCGCGCGGAGCCGGCGAACAGGTGGGGGAACCCGCCGGCGTTGTTGCCCAGGATCAGCGGCAGGTCGGCCGCGGGGCCCCAGTGCTGGTTGGCGGTGGAGGCCCCGGCGGCAAAGATCCCCGCGTCCACCCGCAGCGTGCTCTGCCCCGGGTCCACCCGGCCGTACGCGCCGTCGCCAAACCGCTGCGGCAGGTCGATCAGCAGGGGCCCCTCGGCGTCGCCGAAGCGGAGCTGGCCGCCCGCGCCGTTGTCCTCCAGGTCGAAGTCCGCGTTCTGGGCCAGGAACACCATGGGGGCGATGGTGAGCGAGAACGGGCCGCGCTCCAGCGACACCCCGGCCTCGGCCGCCACCGTCAGCCCCCGGCCGGCCCAGATGGGGCCGTCGTTGGCGCCGTACGGCATGGTGGAGTTGGCGATGGCCTGCGCCCCGGGCCGCACCAGGCGCAGCCCGCCCCCGCGCGCGCTGTCGCGGGTGAAGCGGAAGCGCCCCGCCCAGGCGTGCGCCGAGTCCGCGGGGGCCAGCCGCGACACCTCGCGCGGCGAGAAGCCGCGGATGGCCCACGGGTAGCTGCCGCCGCGGCCGGCCACCTGCAGCACGCGCAGGTAGCTCTCCGCCTCGGACCCCACGAAGACCTCGCCGCGCACGTCCAGCGGGGCCGGCGCCTGCGCGGCGGCGGGCGCCGCGAGCAGGATCGTGGCCCCCAGGGCGCGCAGGAGAGGGGTGTGACGTACGATCAATGCTGCCGTCCTTCCAGTATGAACCCGCACGGACGCCCGCGGCTGTGGACCGCGGGGGGACGGAATGTTATCCTCCATCGCCGAACATTTCCAGTGGGCGAGGGTGAACGGCGGTCTCACACAGAGGCACAGGGGCACAGGGAGAAACCCTCCCCCGTGGCTCTGCGTCGCTGTGTGAGCCCCGTTTTATCAACTAACGGATGGTGATGAAGAAGACGCTCGCTCTTGCCCTTGTGCTCGTCTCCGCCCCGCTCGCGGCGCAGTTGCCCGCCGACTCCGCCCGGCGCGCGGAGGGCGCGGCGCCGGAGTGGGTGCCCATCGGCAGCCCGGCGGAAGACCGCCTGCGCACGGCGCAGCTCCTGGGAGAGGCGCCGTCGCAGGGCCACCTGATCCGCTCCGTGTCGTCGTACCCCGCCCCGCCGCTGGTGGAGGGGCGCCTGTACCCGCTGCGCCCCCACCTGCGCACCGTCTACAACTCGTACCTCCCGGTGAGCGCCAACCAGGGGATGGCGTGGAGCGGGCGCGGCGCGGGGTTCCACGTGATGGGCGGGGTGCGCGTGCGCAAGGGCCGGCTCACGCTGATCGCCGCGCCGGAGCTGGCGTACACGCAGAACCGCGACTTCCAGCGCATCCCCTCGCCCGCCTCCGAGGGGCGCAGCTCGTACGCCAACCCGTTCCACGGCCGCGCCTCGTCGCTCGACGCGCCACTCCGCTTCGGCGACGACCCGGTGACGGCCCTCGCGCCCGGCCAGAGCTCCGTTACGGCGGACGTGGGGCGGTTCGCGGCCGGGGTGGCCACCGAGAGCCTGTGGTGGGGGCCGGGGGTGAGGAACGCGCTGCTGATGAGCAACAACGCGCCGGGCTTCCCCCACCTCTTCGTGCGCACCTCGCCGGAGGGGCTGCGCACCCGGTACGGCACGCTGCAGGGCCGCTGGGTGGCGGGAGCGCTCTCCCAGTCGTCGTACTTCGACAGCCGCGACGAGGGGCGCACCATCGCGGCCCTCGCGCTCGCCTTCACGCCGCGCGGGGAGCCGGGGCTCACGCTGGGCGCCACCCGCGCCGTGTACCGCACGGGCACCCGCCTGGCCGCGCCGCTGCGCTTCTTCGACGTCCTCCTCCCCGTGCGCCACCCGGATACCGCCGTCCCCCCCGGGTGAGGGCGGCGGTGGGGAGATCGGACCAGCTCTTCTCGCTCTTCGGCCGCTGGGTGTTCCCGGCCAGCGGGTTCGAGATGTACGGCGAGTGGGCGCGGCAGGAGGGCTTCGGCTCGGTGCGCGAGCTGATCACGGCACCCGAGGCCACCGCGGGGTACACGGCGGGGCTGCAGTGGGTCGCGCCGGGCGCGCGCGCGGGGCGCCTGCGCCTGCAGGGGGAGATCACCAACCTGGAGCAGAACGACGCTGTCCGGAACCGGGCCCAGAGCTCGTTCTACACCAGCGCCAACGTCCCGCAGGGGTACACCAACCGCGGGCGGGTGATGGGCGCCGCCATCGGGCCCGGCTCGTCGGCGCAGTGGGTGGCGGCCGACTACCTGCGCCGCGACTGGCGCCTGGGCGTGTTCGCCGCGCGCACCCGCACGGACGAGGACGCGCTGGAGAGGATCTACACGCGCAACCCGCGCGGGCACGACGTGCAGGGAGTGGCCGGGCTCAGGGCCGGCGGGCGCGTGCGCGGGTGGGAGGTGGCGGGCGAGTACTCGTTCGGCCGCCGGCTCAACTGGCTCTTCCAGAACACGGCCCGCGCCTTCGACGACTTCGACGCGGTGGACGTGAACGTATCGTCGTTCGTGCTGTCGGTGAGCCCCGCGGCACGGTAGGCGCGGGGTTGATGAGGGGATGGAGTTCACCTATGTTTATGATTGCCAATCAGATGCGCAATTCGTCCACCGCAGGGAGCCGATGACGGAACCGACGTACGCGCCGGGAGCCCCCCGCGCCGCCGCCGACACCAGCCTGCGCGACCTGTGGGGCACGCTCCGCAGGCGGCGCGGCCTGGTGGCCGGGATCACGGCGGGCGCCGTGGCGCTCACCATGGCGCTCACGTTCTGGATGTCGCCCGTGTACGAGTCCGAGGCGGCGCTCCGCATCGTGGCCGAGAAGAGCTCGGGCGGCGGGATGCTGGAGCAGCTCGGCGACATCGCGGACCTGGGCGCCCTCACCGGCCTGGGCTCCGACGACGTGGACACGGAGCTCGGGGTGATGCGCAGCCGCCGCATGGCCGACCCCGTGGCCGAGTCGGTGGGGCTGCAGGTGGAGCTCCTGTCCCCGCGCCTGCCGCGCGGCGAGGTGCTCCGGGTGGTGGCCGCCCCGCGCGACCGCGCCGTGGGCGTGTACCGGCTCGACCGGCAGGCGGACGGCAGCTACGCCGCCCGGGTGGAGGAGAGCGAGGAGAAGGTGGCGCTGCCGCGCCGCGTGCAGATCGGCGCGCCGTTCAGCGTGGGGGGCGTCACGCTGGCGCTTGTCCCCGGGCTGAAGTCGCGGGCGCCGGAAACGGTGAAGTTCGAGATCCGCCCCTTCCGCGAGGCGGTGGACGAGCTGCAGGACGAGCTGGTGGTGGACCGGCAGGAGTCCGGCTCGCGGCTGGTGGAGGTGGGGTACCGGCACAAGGACCCCGCGGTGGCGGCGGCGGTGGTGAACGGCCTGGCCGACGGGTTCATCACCTACAAGCGCACCACCAGTACGGGCGAGTCGCGCAGCAACGCCACGGTGCTCCGCGAGCAGGTGGAGAGCTACCGCGTGCGCCTGGCCGAGGCCGAGAACCGCCTGCGCGCCTTCCGCGAGAGCTCGCGCGTGCTGGTGCCCGAAGCGGAGGCGGAGCAGGAGATCCGGCGCTCGGGCGAGATGCGCGGGCGCTTCGACGACATGCGCGTGGAGCAGGCGTCGCTGCGCCAGTTGCTGGCCGACATCCGCTCCGCCCCGCGCGCCACCAGCACCTCCGCGTACCGCAAGCTGGCCTCGTTCCCGCCCCTGATGAGGAACCCCACGGTCGGCACCCTCCTCAACACGCTCACGGCGCTGGACAACGAGCGCGCCGTGCTCCTGGGCCGCCGCACGGACGAGGACGAGGACGTCAAGCTCCTCACCTCGCGCATCACCGGCATCGAGCAGCAGCTCCTGCGCATCGCCGACGACCACCTGCGCAGCCTGGACCTTCAGCTCACCTCGGCCGACCAGGCCATCGCGCGCGTGGACGCGGAGATGGCCAGCATGCCGGGGCTGGACATGCAGTTCGTCCGCCTCACGCGCGACGTGAAGCTGCTCAACGAGGTGTACCTGCTGCTGCAGGCGCGCCTCAAGGAGGCCGAGATCACCGAGGCCGTGACGCAGGACGCGGCGCAGGTGGTGGACTACGGGCTGGTGGCCCACCGCCCCTCGTCGCCGCAGCCGCTCCTGAACCTGGTGCTCTCGGTGGTGCTGGGGCTGATGATGGGCGTGGCCGGCGCCATCACGCGCGACATGGTGGACCCCACCGTGCGCTCGTCGCGCGACGCGTCGGAGGCCACAGGCGGGCTGGCCGTACTCGGCTCCATCCCGCGCATACGCCCGGCGCCGCGCCGCAGCATCAGCGTGGGGATGCCCCGCGCCGTGCTCCCCGCCGGCCCGGACCCCCTCATCGCCCGCTCGGACCCGCGCCACCCCGCCTCCGAGGCGTACCGCGCGCTGCGCACCTCGCTCACCCATTCGTCGGTGCCGGAGGATGCGCCCCGCACGGTGGTGGTCACCAGCGCGCGCGCCGGCGAGGGCAAGTCCACCAGCGCGGCCAACCTGGCGGTCACGCTCGCGCAGCAGGGCACCCGCACCCTGCTGGTGGACGCGGACCTGCGCGCCGGGCGCCTCAACGCGCTCTTCGGCGTGCGGCCGGAGCCCGGCTTCGCCGAGACGCTGCTGGGGCGCGCGCCGCTCTCCGACGCGGTGCTGGAGGTGATGCTGGACGAGTCCGACGTGCCGCTGTACCTCCTCCCCTCCGGCGCGCCCCCCCGCAACCCGGCCGAGCTCCTGGGCTCGCTGCGGATGAGGGCGCTGGTGCAGGAGATGCGCGCCCTCTACGACGTGGTGATCTTTGACGCGCCCTCGCTCTCGGGGCTCACGGACGCCGCGGTGCTGGGCAAGGCCGTGGACGCCACGCTCCTGGTGGTGCGCCCGGGGATGACGGACCGCGACGCGCTGGAGCAGGCCCTGGAGCAGCTCCGCCTTTCGCGGGCACCCGTGGCCGGCGTGCTTCTCAACGACGTGCTGAACGGCCGGCTGGTCTAGAAGAGAGCGGGCTCACACAGAGGCACAGAGGCACGGAGAAAGAACGTCTTCTCCGTGCCTCTGTGCCTTCGTGTGCACCAGGTTTTCAGGGCCCGGTGTAGCGCACCACCCACGAGACCTCGCGCCGCGCTCCCTGCACGATGTGGAGCGTGTCCACGTAGTTGCGCTCGCCCGGGGCGAACTCGTAGTACGGGTTCGGATGCACGGCGACCCCGTACGCCCCCGCGGCCACTTCGGTGAAGACGTGCTCGCCCGTGGGGCCGGTGATGCCCTGCCCCATCACGTAGGCCCCCGTGTAGAGCGTCACCTGCGCCGCGGAGACTCCCTGCCCCTTGTCGTCGGTGATGACCACGCGCACCTGCGCGAAGCGGTACTGCGGCTTCACGATGTCCGCGCACCCCGCGGCCAGCAGCAGGACGAGGGCGAGCGCGGCGAGAAATGGCCGGGCGCGGAGGGTATTCGTCATCATACGGAAGCTCCGGTGATCAAAAAAGGGGGCGTCAGCTCGCGCCGGCGTTCGCGCGCGCCAGCGGCGGCGCGCCGCGGGGGCCGGGCGCGGGCGGCGGGGAGGCGGCGCCCACCCCCACCCACGCGCACGAGAGAACGAGCCAGAACGACGGCTCGGACACGAGCTGGTAGAACACGTTGAAGAAGAGGAAGCCCACCGCCAGCGGGCGGAACGGGTTCCTGCGCAGCGCCGGGTACAGCATCATCGCCAGCCCGGCCATCAGCGCGATGATCCCCATCTCGGCCAGCAGCGTGGCGTACAGCGAGTGGAAGTTCGCGTAGCGGGTGCCGGGAAGGAGGTCGGTGAGCACGGCGGGCGAGTTGCCGTAGCCGATGCCGAACAGCGAGTTCTTCCAGCTTCGCCCCGCCACCTCAAGCGCCCGCTCGATGAGCTCGAAGTGGAGGCTGTTCCCGCTGTCCTCGAGCGAGAACCGCTCCGTGATGGGCGCCAGCAGCACCCCCATCAGCTCCGACGCGCCGGGGATGATGACGATGGCGAGCGTCCCCACCGTGGCGGCGGTGAGGAAGCCCGCCACGCGGCCGGGCGTCACGCGCAGCCGCCGGCGCTCCATCAGCGCCGTGCCCAGCGTTCCCACCGCCCCCAGCGCGGCGGAGCGCGAAAGGGTGATGGCCAGCGACAGCACGGTGCCCAGGGTGGCCCACCCCCTGGCCCGCGACGGGCGGCCGAAGCGGTAGAGGATGAAGAGGAACACCACGAACACCATCCCGCCCCGGTTGGGGTCCAGCGTCTGCCCCCCGGGTCGCGGCATCAGCGTGCCGAACTGCCCCGGCACCAGGTCGATGACGCCGCCCGGCGCCGCGGACGGGTTGTTGAGCCACACCGCCACCTGCAGCACGTTGAACACGAAGCTCACCGACAGCCCCAGCCACGCGCCCCGCACCAGGATGCCGCCCGGGTCCGGCCGGTTCTTGAGCACCACCGCCACGAACAGCAGCGCGTAGAGCTGGAAGACGAGGAGCGACGCGCGCTTGGCCGAAAGCCCCGGCTCGCTGCTCCCCACCGCGGACGCCATCGCCATCGACCCCAGCACGGTGGCGAGCAGGAGGTACACCTGCCCCTCCCTGCGGAACTCCACGCGGCGCATGGCCACCAGCGCGGGCACCTCCAGCAGCACCACGAGCGGCATCAGCACCAGGTACGGAGGAAGCGTGATGGGCCCCCGCCCCCCCAGCAGGTCGATGCGGTCCGCCCCCATGGTGGCGATCCAGAAGATGAGCAGCGCGTCTCTCATACCCGGTCCGCTTGAACGGTTGCGCCGCCGCGAGCGGATAATTCCCCCCGCTGGAGGGACCGGAAGCCCGCTGAAGCGCGCTCGGCAGCCGGACCCGTGCGAGCCTGCTTCAGCAGGCTTCCCGTGGTTCCAGCCGGGGGTTTCAACCCCCGGCGATGCGCCGCCCGGGGATTCATCCCCCGCCGATGCACCCCCCGCCGATGCACCCCCCGCCGATGCACCCCCCGGCATTGGAACCCCCGGCGTTGCACCCTCGGCAATGCACGCCCCGGCGTTGCACCCCCCACCGTTGCACCCCCCGGCGATGCACGCCCCGGCGTTGCACCCCCTTGCACCCCCCGGCGATCCACCCCCCAGCGTTGCACCCCCCGGCGTTGCAACCCCCGGCGTTGCAACCCCCGGCGATGCCGCGACAGCACTGATCTGTCCGGATTCCGTATCACGCGGTGAACCAGAGCTTGGCGAGCATGCGCACGTGGTCCCACTGCCCCCGCGCGGCGCGCCGCGCGATGGGAAAGAGGAGCGAAAGGTGGACGGCCGGCAGCAGCGCCGGCGCGAACTTGCGGGTGAAGCGCACGCGGTTGCGGTAGAAGTGGAAGTCCGCCACGCGGCTCTTGGCCCCGCTCGCCTTGCCACCCGTGGAGCTCCCCTCGCGGTGGTACACCACGGACGCGGGAGCGTACCCCAGCGTGTAGCGCCCGCGCGCCCGCGCCGCCCAGTCCAGCTCCTCGAAGTACAGGAAGTACTCCTCGCTCAGCAGCCCCACCTCGCGCACGAACGAGGTGCGCACCAGCATCGAAGCACCCACCACGTAGCTCATCTCGGGGCGCGCCGCCGCGCGCAGCGCACCGTCCGCGTCGCCGTCCGCGCCGATGTGGCGGGGGAGCCCCAGCCACCAGTTGTACGTGCCGCCGCCCAGCGTCTGCACCGTGCCCGGCCGGTCGTAGTACAGGAGGGTGGAGCCGATGATCCCCGCCCGCGGGCTGCGCTCGGCCTCTTCCACGAGCCGGCGCAGCGCGTCCGGGCGCACCACGGTGTCGTTGTTGAGCAGCCAGAGGTAGTCGAAGCCGCCGCGGGCCAGCGCGTAGCGGATCCCCACGTTGTTGCCCCCCGCGAAGCCCAAATTCTCTTCCGTGCTCACCAGCACGAGCGGGGGGTCGCCGGGATCGCCGCCGCGCTCGGCGGCGGCGCGGCCGTACTCCACGTACGGAACGGGCTTGGGGAGGGGGGGAAACGAAAGGGGGCGGAGCGGGTTGCCGGGGTGCACCGCCACCTCCAGCCGCCCCTCCGCCCAGTCGCGGATGCGCTGCGCCGAGCCGTCGCCCGAGCCGTTGTCGCACACCACCACGGTGAAGCCGCCGGGCTCGCAGCGCAGCAGGCTCTCCAGGCACTCCAGCGTGTCCGCCCAGCCGTTCCAGTTCACCACCACCACGCACACCCGCATCGGCGTCACGCCCACAGGTCGCGCAGCGCGCTGGACACGCCCTCGCTGAACCGCGCGTAGCGGCGGCGGGCCAGCTCCCCCGCCACCCCGCGCAGGCGCAGGGTGCGCGCGTGCTCCGCCAGCTCCATCCGCACCTGCAGGTGCTCCAGCGAGTCGCCCAGCGCCTGCAGGCGGGCCGCGTCGGCGCCCCAGGCCGTGAGGCGCTCCAGCGCGGCGGCGTTGCGCGCGTGGCGGGCGCGCAGCCCCTGCGCGCGCAGCACCCGCGCGCGCCCGGCGCGGCGCACCAGCCCCACCCGCCGCGCGCCGATGGCGTTGCCCCCGTGCTGCCGGTACAGCACCAGCGGCTCCTCCACCGGCTCCATCCCCGCCACGGCGGACACCAGCAGCGCGATCCACGCGTCGTGCTCCACGCCGGCGGGCACGGGGAGCACCAGGTCGCGGAAGCGGGAGCGGAAGGCCATGGTGGCCCCCGTCACCAGGGTGCGGCGCACCAGGTGGTCGAAGCCGCGCCCTTCCCTCAGCTCCTGCCGCAGCGCGGGGCCGAGCCCCACCGCGTCCCACAGCCGCTCGCCCAGGGGCGCCAGCTCCGCGTCCACCAGCTCCGCGTCGCTGAACGCCACGCCGGCCTCCGGCGCGCGCGCGAAGGCGGCCTCCAGGCGGGCCAGCTTGGCGGGGTGCCACACGTCGTCCTGGTCGCACAGCACCACCACGTCGCCCTCGGCCAGCGCGATCGCCCGCCCGAAGTTGGCCGCGAAGCCCAGCGTGCGCTCGTTCACCACCACCCGCACGGGGAACTGAACGCCCCGCCCGAACTCCCGCGCGATCTCCGCGGAATCGTCGGTCGAGGCGTCGTCCACCACCACCAGCAGCTCCGGGGCGCGCTCCTGCGCGGCGATGCTCTCGAGCTGCGCGCGCAGGAAGGCGGCCCCGTTGTAGCTGCACAGGGCCACCGCCAGGGAGAGCCGCACGCTCACCTCCGCGGCATCACGCCACGCCCGCCGCGCGCGGCGCGGAGGGGGCGCGGCGCGCGGCCGGCTGCTGGAACGGGGCCAGGGCGTCGCGGGTGGCTTCCAGGAAGCGGCGGCCGTTGCGCAGGTCGGGCTCCAGGTGGCACCCCTCGGCCCATTCGTTCCAGGCGTTGATGAACACGATCTGCTCGTCCGCCGGGTTCCCCGCCACGCGCCGGCAGGCGTGCTCCAGCCAGCGCCCGTACAGCCCCGCGTCGTCGTTCTGGATCACCGTGGCGCCCGTGCGCCGCCGCGCCGAGTTGTCCCACCCCGGCATCACGCAGGGGAACACCCGCTCTCCGGCCGGCTCGCGGCTCATGGCGTACTCCGCCACGGCGCGGTAGCTCAGCACGCGCATCTTGGCCCGCACCGGGGCCAGCACCTCCACCATCACCCGCTGCGCCGCCCGCCGCGCGAAGCGCCAGGCCGCGTCCAGCGCGCCGCCCGTGCCCGTGGCCAGCAGCGACTTGCCGGTGGGGAAGAACTCCGTCATGGCGTCGAAGCCGTCCGCCAGCGCCTCGGCGTACTCCGTGCCGTCGGCGGGGCTCTGCACGGCGCACAGGTAGATGTCCGGCACGCCCAGGCGTGCGGCCGTCTCGCGCCAGGTGCGGATCACCGCCGCGCGGTGGGCCAGGTGGCCGGGCTGGTACACCAGGAAGAGCGGGCGGCCGTCGATACGCACGTAGCGCGGGTCCTTGAAGGCGCGCACCAGCCACTCCATGTGCGCCACGGCGTCATACCGGTCCGGGTCCTGGCGCATGAGCACCTCGTGCTCCGCGCCATCCCAGCGCCGCGTCCAGTTGCCGTTGGCCCAGCACAGGCAGAAGGGGAAGTCGGGCTTGCCGGAGGCGAGCACCTCGTCGAAGGGGCGCTCCAGCAGTTGCCGCCCGTCGAACCAGTAGTGGTAGTAGCAGAACCCGCCGATCCCGTACTCCTTGGCCAGCTCGGCCTGCGCCACGCGCGTCTCTTCCAGGCGCAGGTCGTAGAAGCCCAGGTCCGCCGGCACGTGCGGCTGGTAGTGCCCCGGAAAGCGGGGGCGCGCCTGCGCGACGTTGGTCCATTCCGTGAACCCCCGCCCCCACCACTCGTCGTTCTCGGGGATCGGGTGGTACTGCGGCAGATAGAAGCAAAGGGCTCGCATCGAAGCTCCTGGCCCGCGGCTGCGGCCGCCGGGCGTTGGGGGTGCGTGGGCGGCGGAGCTCAGGAGAGATCCTTCACGCACAGCATCTGGAACGCGCTCTCCGGCCGGGTCTCCGTCACGAGCTGGCTGGCGAGCGCCACCTTGCGCCAGACCCACTCGGGCCGCCAGCGGATCAGCCCCCGCTCGCCCCGCAGCGGGCGCCACCCGTTGACCCCGATCACCCGGTACCCCAGCGCGCGCATCTCCGCCGGGGTCCACCCCGAGAGGTGCTCCTGCAGCGAGTTGTCGTCGTACGCCCGCTGCTCCAGGAAGCCGTTGGGGGTAAAGATGATCACCTTCTTGCGCGCGATCCGCTCCATCATGGGGATCAGCCGCAGCCCTTCCTCCTTGGGAAGGTGCTCGATCAGGTCCAGCGCCACCACGCAGTCGAACGAGTGCGGCTCGAACAGCCCGCCGATCTCCAGCACGTCGCCCTGGCGGTAGTCGTGGTGGATGCCGGCGGCGCGGCTCTCCTCCAGGTACGGCACATGCCGGTCCACACCCACCACACGCGCGAGCCCGCGCGAGAACTCCTTCACCGGCGACTGGCGCCCGCATCCCACGTCCAGCAGCGTGTCACAGCTTCCCACCACCTCGCGCGCCAGCAGCGAATCGTACTGGTGGAGGAGGGAGTGGGAGAGCTCCGGGCTCGCCGCGTTGAGCAGAGACTTCAGGATTCGCATCGATCATCAGTTCGGGCGCGCAAAACGCGGAATGTAGCCCGCGCGCGGGGGGCAGTCAAAGCAAAAGCGTGGCTCACACAGAGGCACAGAGGCACAGAGGAGAAAAGAAGTGCTGAGTGCTGGCTGCGAGACCCGCGGCTGAGGACTTAGGACTCAGGACTTGGGACCTGTCCCGCCAGCTCGCGGGCCACGGCGCCGTGCACCTCGTCCACGGAGATCTGCTCCATGCAGAAGCCGTCGGTGCGGTGGAACTCCCATCCCATGTCCAGGCAGGGGCAGCCGGGGCAGGTGCTGAACACGCCCACGGCGCGGGGGTTGATGGGGCCCCACTTCCGCGGGTCGTTGGGGCCCTCCAGGAACACCTGGGCGCGGCCCAGCGCGGCCGCCACGTGCATGGCGCCCGTGTTGCCCGAGAGCACCAGGTCGCCCAGCGAGATGCAGGCGACGAACTCGGGGATGGTGAGGCGCGTGAGCGCGGCCGCCCGGCCGGGGAGCGACGCCGCCAGCGACTCGGCCATGGGCGCCTCGCCGCCCGCGCCGGTGAACACGAAAAAGGTGCTCCCCTCCCCCGCCAGGCGCGTGCACAGCTCGCGGTAGCGCTCGGCGGGCCAGGCGCGCGGGTGCGCGTGGCCGCAGCCGGGGTGCGTCACCAGCAGCGGGTCCGCGCCGTTCCACCCCGCCTGGCTCAGCAGCGCGCGCACGTGTGCCTCCGCCTCGGGGCGGACGTCCAGCTCCAGCACCGGCGCCGGAGGCTCGATGCCCAGGGGGCGCAGGAGGCGCAGGAAGTTGTCCGCCTCGTGGCCGGCCGCGTCGCGCGGCTCCGTGTGCGTGTACAGCAGGTGGCGGAAGCGCGCGGGCGTGCGGAAGCCGATCCTCACCGGCACCCGCGCCATGCGCAGCAGCAGCGGGGTGACGTTGGTCCACTGGTCGAAGTCGATCCCCAGCTCCCACCCCTCGCGCGCCAGCTCGCGCACGAAGCCCAGCAGGTAGCGCGGATCGCGCATCGCCCGCCCCGGGTCCAGGCAGAAGAAGCGGTCGATGAAGCGCGGCAGCTCCAGCGCGATGCCGCGGTTCACGGCCGTCCCCACCATCCCCACCTCGGCGCCGGGGTAGCGGCGGCGCAGCTCGCGCAGCGCGGGCACCATCAGCAGCGTGTCGCCCAGCGCGGAAAGCTTGATCACCAGGATGCGCCGCGGCTCGAACCCCGCCCCGGCCTCCCGCGCGCGGCCGGCGGGGATCGCGGCCAGCGCCACGATCCCCGCCTGTCCCACCCACGAGTCGAGCTTCTTGTACAGCTTCTTTCCGCGCATTCCCGTCACGCCCGCTCTGTGTCTCTGTGCCTCCGTGTGAGGCCGCCGTTCATCCGCCCACCTCGCACAGCAGCTCCGCGATCTCGCCGGCCGCCGCGTCCCACCGGAAGCCCGCGGCGCGCGCGCGCCCCCGCGCCACCAGCGCGGCGCGGAAGGCGGGGTCGTCCAGGGTGCGCAGCACGCCCGCGGCCAGCGCGCCGAAGTCGTCCGGGTCCGCCAGCACGCCGGCGTCGCCCACCACCTCGGGGATGGAGGTGCGGTTGGAGGCCACCACGGGCGCGCCGGCCGCCATCGCCTCCAGCGGCGGGAGCCCGAAGCCCTCGGTGCGCGAGGGGAAGAGGAAGCACGCCGCGCCCGCGTACAGCGCGCGCAGCCCCTCGTCGTCCACTCCGCGCAGCTCCGTCACCGCGCCGCGCAGCCCCAGCGCCTCCACGCGCGCGCGCACGGCCTCGGCGTCGTCGTCGCCGCCGCCGGCCAGCACCAGGCGCATGGCCGGGTGGGTGGCGCGCACGCGGTGGAGCACCTCCACGGCCGCCACCAGGTTCTTGTGAAGCTTGCGGTTGCCCACGCACAGCAGGTAGGGAGCACGCACCCCGGCGGGCGGCGCACCGGCCGGCGCGGCCCACGACGCGTCCACCCCCTCGGCCACCACGCGCACGCGCGCCGCCGCCCACGGGAAGCGCTCCAGCAGCGCGTCGCGCGTGGCCAGGGAGGGGACCACCACCCGCGCGGCGCGCTTCACCGTCTGCCGCAGCACCGCACCGGCCAGCGCCACCTTCCACGCGGGAAAGTGCGCGAGGGTGAAGTGGCTGAGGTCGTGCACCACCACCACGCTGCGCGGCGGCGGGCCGGGAAAGGGGACGTCGTAGTGGGCCAGGAACGCCACGTCGTGCCTCAGCGCGCCGCGCGCCGCCAGCGCCAGCCAGCGCGCCTGCCCCACGGGGCTGTAGAAGCCGTGGGGAAAGGCCAGCACCTGGGCGCCGGGGGCAAAGCGCCGCACCTCGTCCGGGTGCCCCAGCAGCGTGATCCGTCCAAAACGCGGATCGGCCGACACCCGCGCGAGCACCTCGCGCAGGTACCGGCCAAGCCCCGAGTGGGCTATCCCCCGGCCATCCACGAGGAGCGACCTCCCCCCCGTCACAGCTCCCCGCCGAGCGCTCCGCGGCTCCGTCGGTACAGTGGCGTCAGTAGGCGCCATCGCCCCGGACTACGACCCCGATCGTGCGGAACATGATCTTGGCGTCCAGCACCAGCGACCACGAGGCGATGTAGTCGCGCTCCATCTTCACGATGGCCTCGAAGTCGGTGATCAGGTTGCGGCCGTTCACCTGCCAGGGCCCCGTGATCCCGGGAACCACGCTCAGCCGCTCGAAGTGGTGCGGCTCGTAGCGGTTGATGTCGTTCACCAGCGCCGGGCGCGGCCCCACGATGCTCATGTCGCCCATGAGCACGTTGAAGAGCTGCGGGAGCTCGTCCAGCGAGGTGCGGCGCAGGAACCTGCCCACGCGGGTTACGCGCGGGTCGTTGCGCACCTTGAAGGTGCCGTTGCCGTAGATGTTGAGGTGCGCCAGCTCAAGCTCGCGCGCCTCGGCGTCCACCGTCATGCTGCGGAACTTCCACATGGTGAAGCGCCGCCCGCCCAGCCCCACGCGCTGCTGGAGGAAGAACACCGGCCCCGGGCTCTCGATGACGATGGCGAGCGCGATCAGCAGGATCAGCGGCGCCGCCACCACCATGGCCACGCTGGCCAGCACCACGTCCGTGAAGCGCTTCACCAGCAGCGACGGCAGCTCCAGCCGCGCCGGGTGCAGGTGCACCATGGGGATGTCGCCCATGCGCGTGGCCTCGGCGTAGAACTCCTGCCCGCCCACCACCGAGGGCACCACGTACACCTTCACGCCGCGCTCGAAGCAGGTGAGCGCCACGGCGCGCAGCTCGTCCGGCGGCAGCGTGGTGGCCACCAGCACCTCCTGCAGCTCCGTCTCGTCCAGCACCCGCTCCAGGTCGCTCAGCACGCCCAGCGAGGCCGGGTCCGGCCGGTCGCGGGTGGTGAGGTGCCCCACCACGTACTGGTCGATGGTCTGCGGCTCGCGCACCCCGCGCAGCGCCGCGCCCACCTCGTCCAGCGCCCCGATCACCAGCGCGCGCCGCAGGCCGAAGCCGCGCATGTACGCCTGGCGCACCAGCAGGTCCACGCCCTTCCTCCCCAGCGCCAGCCCCACGAACGACGCAACCCCCACGGCCACGATGAGCTGGGGGGAGAAGGGGATGGCCGGCGGAAAGGTGACCAGGCAGGCCAGCAGCAGCGCCGCCAGCCCGGCGCCCGACGCCAGCCGCTTGCGGTCGCGCCGCGCGGCACCGGGCAGGTAGGCGGAAAAGGCGTTGAGCGAGAGGAGGAAGGTGGCCACCACCACCGGCAGGTAGTCGCGCGCCTCGTTCCACGAGCCCCAGGCGCGGGCGCCGGCCCAGAAAGCCACCGCCACGATCACCGCGTCCAGCAGGTGAAGAGTAACCACGCGCAGAAACTGGCGGAGGAGCGAGATCGCCAGCCGGCGATGTGCGATCTCGCGCCGCAGGCGCACGTCGATGGGCGCGATCCCCGCGCCGGCCCGGCTCCCCACGGGCACCGCGGGCGCATTGCCCACGTAGGCCTGCACGAGGGCAGACATGTCGTTCGCCATCCGAGAGCGTATCCTGGAAACTGTAATAATGGGGGCCCCTGGGAGCTCCCCCGGTCGCGTCGCCCACCCTTGACGCACGAGGCATCGCACGCGTCACCTACGGACGACCGCCCAAGCACGAAAAGGGCCAGGGCGCATAAGGCGCGGACAACGGAAGCCACAACGCCCCACAGCGCCCACTTGTGACACTTCCGGGCTATCCCCGGAAACTGCGCGCGTACGGGCGGGCGTAATACGAGATGATCATGTCCGCCCCGGCCCTGCGGATGGCCGTAAGTGCTTCCACGTGCGCACGTTCGCCATCGATCCACCCCCGCTCTGCCGCCGCCACGATCATGGCGTACTCGCCGGACACGTGGTACGCGCACACAGGGTATCCCGTCTCCGCCTTCACGCGGTGGATCACGTCCAGGTAGGCGAGGGCCGGCTTCACCATCAGGATGTCCGCCCCCTCGTCCACGTCGAGCCTGGCTTCTCGCAATGCTTCGAGCACATTGCCCGGGTCCATCTGCGCCGTGCGCCGGTCGCCAAAGGTGGGCGCGCTCTCCGCCACGTCGCGGAAGGGGCCGTAGAAGGCGGAGGCGTACTTGGCGGCGTAGGAGAGGATCGCCGTCTCCGTGTGCCCCGCCCCGTCCAGCGCCGCGCGGATGGCGCCCACCCGCCCGTCCATCATGTCCGAGGGCGCCACCACGTCCGCCCCGGCGGCGGCGTGCGCCACGGCCATGCGGGCCAGCAGGGGCACGGTGGCGTCGTTGTCCACGTCGCCGTCGCGGATCACGCCGCAGTGCCCGTGGCTGGTGTACTCGCACAGGCACACGTCGGTCATCACCAGCAGCCCCGGGAGCTCGCGCTTGATGGCCCGCACGGCCCGCGACACGATGTTGTCGCTCGCGTAGCCGCTGCTTCCCACCTCGTCCTTGTGCTCCGGGATGCCGAAGAGGAGCACGCCGCCCAGCCCCAGCCGCTGCGCCTCCTCGGCGTCGCGCAGCAGCTCGTCGATGGAGGTCTGCTCCACGCCGGCCATGGAGTCGATGGCGCGGCGCACCCCCTCGCCCGGCACCACGAAGAGGGGAAGGATCAGGTCCGAGGGAAGCACCACGGTCTCGCGCACCAGCGAGCGGATCGTCTCGCTGCGGCGCAGGCGCCGGGATCGGTAGGTCGGAAAGCTGGGCATCGCGTCAGAACGGGAAAAGTGCTTAGTCCTAAGTCCTAAGTCCTGAGTCCTGGATGAACAGCGCACTCACGCACTCACGCACTCACGCACTGCTGTTTAGCACTCAGCACTCAGGACTCAGGACCGCCTCAAAACAGGTACGACAGGTCGGCGCGCAGCCTCTGCTGGCGCCATCCGTCGCCCGCGTCGCGCTCCAGCGCCACGCGGGCATCCATGCGGGGCCCCAGGCGCCACGCGGCGTCCAGGCTCCCGCCCACGCTCCCGCCCGTGCGGGCGGGGGCGTACAGGTTGGAGGCGCGCTCCGGGCGCTCAAGCCCCCGCTGGCCGCGCCGGCGCACGAAGGCGCGCCCCTCCACGCGCAGCCGCGCGTCCAGCAGCTCGGCCTGGCCGTACGCCAGCGCCTCCCACCCCTCGCCGCCCAGCGGGTGGCCGAGCGGGCGGCTGGCGTACACCCACCCGCCGGGCTGCGAGGCGTGCATGTACCACGAGGGATTCCCGCAGCACTGCGCCGCGAACTGCGTGAATTCCGCCCCGCCCGCCAGGCCGCGCCCCAGCCGCGGCAGGAAGAGGCCAAAGGTGCGCCCCGGCACCTTCCACCACGCGCCGGACGCGTCTTCCGAGCCCCACTCGAAGTACACGGTGGCCGGCAGCACCCGCTCCGTCGGCAGCCGCCAGCGCCCGTCGGCCGCGATCACCTGGTTCTCGAACTCGGCGGAGAGGATCCCCAGGAACATCTTCGCCACGTTCCCCACCGTCACCCGGGTGGCGATGCTGTCGCCGCCGAACACCGAGGCGCGGTTGATCCCCACCTGCAGACGCGGGTGCGGCTGCAGGCCCAGGCGGGCCGTCCAGAACCAGGGGCGCCCCGGGTGGCGCGACTGCGGCAGGCGCGCCAGGGAGGTGTGGAGGGTGGCGGGCCCCAGGTAGCGAAGGACGGAGGGAAGCTCCACCGGCCGCAGCGTCTGCACCTGCCCGCGCACGATGGGCTCGGCGCCCGTGACCACGATGCCCCCGGAGCGCGCGGTGCCGTACCCCACCGCCTCGCGCCCCAGCGACGCAGCCAGCGGCCCCCACGCGGCCGACACGTCCCACGCCGGCACTTCCACCCCTTCCGTGCCCGCCTCGACCCGTGCGATGGCCGTGGCGGCGCGCACGCCCAGCGCCACCGTGGCCGCGCCCGCCCACTCGTCGCGGTCCGGGAGCGCGAACGGCTCGCGCCGGAACCCGTACGCGCCGAACGCGGGCTCGGTGCGCCCCGCCTCGTGGTCCGTCACCACCCCGGCGCGGCCGCCCAGCAGCACGGCGCGCCCGGCGTACTCCGGGAACTCCTCTTCGAAGCGCCGCAGCCACCCGCCGGCCTGCACCGAGTCGCGCGCGGCGGCTTCGCGCAGCGCCTGCGCCACCAGCCCGCGCGGCGCCGAGCGCTGCGCGGGAAAGTACCCCGGCGCCAGCCCCATCGCCCACGCCCGCGCCGCCGCCCGCGCGGCCCAGTGATCTACGGGCAGCGGCGGCGACGCGGCGCTGTCCGCCTGCGCGGCGAGCGCCCCGCTCCAGAGCAGGCAGCACAGAGCGACGAAGGGGGAGCGCATCCACGCTCCCCGCCCTCCTCCTCTGTGCCTCTGTGTCTCTGTGTGAGCCATCACTCGCTCCAGAACCCTCGGATCGCGGCAAGCAGCCCCGGGATGGTGTACTCCGCCGCCTCCACGTCCACCCGCATCCCCAGCTCCCGCAGCGTGCCGGAGGTGATGGGGCCGATGGACGCGACCGACGCGCCGCCCGTGTCCGTGCCCACCAGGTCCGCGAAGCTGCGCACGGTGGAGCTGGCCGTGAAGGTGACCAGGTCCACCTCGCCCGCGGCGATGCGGCGGCGCACCTCTTCGGCACCCGCGCCGTCCTGCACCGTGCGGTACGCGGCCACCTCCACCACCTCGGCCCCGCGCTCGCGCAGCGAATCCGGGAGGACGGCGCGCGCCACCTCGGCGCGGGGGAGGAGGATGCGGGCTCCCGCCAGGTCGGCGGCGGCGGCGAGCGCCTCCACCGTCGCCTCGGCCACGTACTCGTCCGGCACCAGGTCCGCGCGGATGCCGCGGGCCGCGAGCTCGGCCGCCGTCGCCGGCCCCAGCGCGCAGACGCGGACGCCGGCCAGGGCGCGCGAGTCGAGCCCCACGCCCTCCAGCGCGCCCCAGAAGTGCTCCACCCCGTTGGTGCTGGTGAACACCACCCAGTCGAAGCCGCCCACCCCCGCCGCGGCCTCGCGCAGCGCCCCCGCGTCCGGCGCCGCCTCGATGCGGATGGTGGGAAACTGGATGACCTCGGCGCCCAGCGCCTCCAGCTCGGCCGCGAAGCCGCTGGCCTGCGCGCGCGCCCGCGTCACCACCACGCGGCGGCCGGAGAGCGGGCGGTGGTCGTACCACGCGAGCGGGTCGCGCAGCGCCACCACCTCGCCCACCACCACGATGGAGGGCGCGCCGATCCCCGCCTCGCGCACCAGCGCCGGGAGTGTGGCGAGCGTGCCGGCGACGGTGCGCTGGCGGGGGTACGTCCCCCACTCCACCGCGGCGGCGGGCGTGTCCGCCGAGCGGCCGCCTTCGATGAGCCGGCGGAAGTTGTCCGCCATCTTCCCCACGCCCATGTAGAAGACCAGCGTCCCCACGCCGCGCGCCAGGTGCGCCCAGTCCAGGTCCGTGTCGTCCTTGGTGGGGTCTTCGTGCCCCGTCACCAGCGCCACGGACGCGGCGACGCCGCGGTGAGTGACCGGGATGCCGGCGTACGCGGGCCCCGCCACCCCGGAGGTGATCCCCGGCACCACCTGGAAGGGCACGCCGGCCTCGCGCAGCACCAGCGCCTCTTCCCCGCCCCGCCCGAAGACGAACGGGTCGCCCCCCTTCAGGCGGACGACCGTGTGGAAGCGCCCCGCCAGCTCCACCAGGAGGCGGTTGATCTCGTCCTGGGTGCGGGTGTGCTCGCCGCCGCGCTTCCCCACGTACACGCGCTCGGCGTGCGCGGCGCGCTCCACGATGGCGGGCGACACCAGCGCGTCGTACACCAGCACGTCCGCGCGCGCCAGCAGCTCCGCCGCGCGCAGCGTGAGCAGCCCCGGGTCGCCGGGGCCGGCGCCCACCAGGTAGACGGTGCCGGTGCTCATGAGATTGGCTCGCGCGGAAGGTGGCCCTCACCCCCCGACCCCCTCTCCCATGAATGGGCGAGGGGGGGCATTTTCGGTGTCGGCGCGGCGTTACCCCTCTTGCCAGCCGTATCCCTGTACGGGCGCGATTCATCGCGCCCGTGCCGTCCGCGCGCGCCGGCGCCGATCATGGCTCCTGTAGGGGCGCGATTCATCGCGCCCGTGCCGTCGGCCCGTGACGGACCGCCCCCATCGCACCCATCCCGTAGGGGCAGCCCCGCGTGGCTGCCCGTGCCCCGCCGCGCGCCGCGTGTCCGTTTCGTCCCCGCGCCGAGGTCCATCGCTCCAGCCGGATTCCGGTTCATGCGGCGCGCTCCTCCGCCGCCAGCAGGTCGGCGAGGGTGCGGCGCAGGGGGATCTCGGGGGTCCAGCCGAGGGTGCGGATGCGGGCCGGGTCGCCCAGGAGCAGAGGCACGTCCACGGGGCGCACGCGGTCGGGGTCCACCTCCACGCGCACGTCGGCGCCCGAGATCACGACGAGGGCGTCCAGGGCCTCGCGCATGGACTGCGCGGTGCCGGAGCACACGTTGTAGGCGGTGCCCGGCGTGCCGGCCTCGGCCAGGCGGCGGTAGGCGCGCACCACGTCGCGCACGTCCAGCAGGTCGCGGCGCGCCTCCAGGTTGCCCACGCGCAGTACGGGCTCGGCGCGGCCGGCGCGGATCGCGGCGATCTGGCGCGCCCAGCTCGGGAGGGCGAAGCGCGGGTCCTGCCCCGGGCCCGTGTGGTTGAACGAGCGCGCCACCACCGCCTCCACCCCGCGCGACGAAGCCGCCGCCACGCACGCCATCTCCGCGGCGGCCTTGGAGGCGGCGTACGGGCTGGTGGGGCGCAGCGGACGATCCTCGCCGATGGGCTGCTCCGCCTCGGGGACTACCCCGTACACCTCGGCCGAGCTGGAGAGCACCAGGCGGGTTCCGGCCTGAAGCGCCTCCAGCACGTGAAGCGTGCCCGTGGCGTTGCTTTCCCACGTGGCCAGCGGGTCCGCGAAGGAGCTGGCCACACTCGCCTGGGCCGCGAGGTGAAAGACGACCTCCGGCCGCGCCTCGGCCACCGCGGCGGCCAGCGACGCGGGGGAGGTCACGTCCAGCGGCAGCCAGCGCGCCCCCGCCGGGTCACCGGCCGGGGGCGCTCCATCCAGCGAGCCCGCGAACACCTCCACCCCGTCCGCGGCCAGCGCGCGGACGAGGTACGAGCCCACGAACCCGCCCGCACCGGTGACCAGCGCCCTCACTCAGCGCGCCCGGCGGGGGGCGGCGGCCAGGCGCTCCATGTCCGCGTCCACCATCATCCTCACCAGCTCGCCGAAGTCCACCTCGGGGCTCCACCCCAGCTCCTGGCGCGCCAGCGACGGGTCGCCGATCAGCAGGTCCACCTCGGCGGGGCGCACGAAGCGCTCGTCCAGCACCACGTGATCGCGCCAGTCCAGCCCCGCGTGCTCGAACGACGCGGAGACGAGGTCCTGCACCGACTGCGTCTCGCCCGTGGCCACCACGTAGTCGCGCGGCTCGTCCTGCTGCAGCATCAGCCACATGGCCTTCACGTAGTCGCCCGCGAAGCCCCAGTCGCGCCGCGAGTCCAGGTTGCCCAGGTGGAGCTTGTCCGCCAGGCCGTACTTGATGCGCGCGGCCCCGTCGGTCACCTTGCGCGTGACGAACTCCAGCCCGCGGCGCGGCGACTCGTGGTTGAACAGGATGCCGCTCACGGCAAAGATCCCGTAGCTCTCGCGGTAGTTGACCGTGGCCCAGTGGCCGTACACCTTCGCCACCCCGTACGGCGAGCGCGGGTAGAACGGGGTGCTCTCCACCTGCGGCACCTCCTGCACCTTGCCGAACATCTCCGACGAGGAGGCCTGGTAGAAGCGGATCTTGCGGTTGAAGATGCGGATCGCCTCCAGCATCCTCGTCACCCCCAGCGCCGTGACGTCGCCCGTGAGCACGGGCTGCGTCCACGAAGTCTGCACGAACGACTGGGCGGCGAGGTTGTACACCTCGTCCGGGTTCGACTGCTCCAGCGCGTAATACAGCGAGTTCTGGTCGGTGAGGTCGCCCGAGAGCAGCTCCACCCGGTCCTGGATGTGCTGGATGCGCTCAAAGGTGACGGTGGAGCTGCGGCGCACCAGGCCGTAGACCTTGTATCCCTTCTCCAGGAGGAGCTCGGCGAGATAGGAGCCGTCCTGCCCGGTGATGCCCGTGATGAGAGCGGTCTTCATAGACTCGTTCGCTGGAAGCTGTTGGGCGCTGCGGGGCCCAACGGAAGCGGCAAACTTAGCCCCCCTCCGTGCGGGGTGTCAATGCGAGAAGATGGCGCGGGCGCTTGACCGCGGGCCGATCCGCATATACATTCCCTGGCTTGTGTCACAACCGGATATACGTACGCTCAGGAGACTCCGATGGCTTTCTGCGCCGTCTGCGGGAAGGGCCCGCGCAGCGGGAACAACGTCAGCCACGCGAACAACAAGACGAAGCGCGTGTGGCGGCCGAACCTCCAGCCCGCTCGCATCGTGACGGAGAACGGCAACAAGCGCGTGCGTGTCTGCACCGCCTGCATCTCCGCTGGCAAGATCCGCAAAGCGGGCTGAGCCTGACCTGTTCCAAAAAAGATCTCGGCCGCGCATCCAGTACGGGTGCGCGGCCGAAGTCTTTTATTGTCACACAGAGACACAGAGGCACAGAGACGACTTCATCTCTGTGCCTCTGTGTCTCTGTGTGAGCCTTCTTTACCCGCGATCCACCAGCTCGATCAGCGCCGTCTCGGCCCCGTCGCCCTGGCGGAAGCCGGTCTTGAGCACGCGGGTGTAGCCACCGTTGCGCTCCGCGAAGCGCGGCCCAATCTGCTCAAAGAGCAGCGTGAGCACCTTGCGGTCCTGTATCTGGCGGCCGGCCAGGCGGATGGCGTGGAGGTCGCCCTTCCGCGCCAGGGTGATGAGCCGCTCCGCGAACGGACGCAGCTCCTTGGCCTTGGCGGTCGTCGTCTGGATGCGGCCGTGCTGGAACAGGCTCGTGGCCATGTTGCGCAGCGTCGCCGTGCGGTGCTCCGAGGTACGCCCGAGCTGCCGCCCCTTGCTTCCGTGTCTCATGTCACCTCATCCTTGCTCGGTGCCGCCGTCGCCGGCCCGGTTCGTTTCGTTGTTGTCGCCGGGGAGGTCGCGAACGATCCACATCAGCGTGCCATCTTCGGACTGGTCCAGCTCCTGGCCGAAGCGCAGCCCGTGCCCGGCGAGGAAGTCGCTGATCTCCTGGAGCGACTTCTTGCCGAAGTTGTCGATGGAGAGCATCTGCTGCTCGCTGCGCTGCACCAGGTCCTTGACCGTGTGGATGTTCTCCTTTTGCAGCGAGTTGCGGCTGCGCACGGAGAGCTCCGTAAGGTCTTCGATCGGGCGGTTGAGCAGCTCCTGGAGCTTGCCCGGCACCGGGGAGCGCCCGGCCGGCACCGCCGTGCCCGCGCCGGCGCCATCGCCCCAGCTCCGGTCCATGCGCCACTCGGGGGTGCCACCGGCCAGGAAGGCCAGGTGCTCGATGGCGAGGCGCGCCGCGTACTGCACCGCGCTGCGCACGTCGATCGCCCCGTTGGTCTCCACCTCCAGCACCAGCCGGTCGAAGTCGGTGCGCTGGCCCACGCGGGTCTCTTCGACCACGAAGTTGGCGCGCGTCACCGGGTTGTACACCGCGTCCACCCGCACCAGGTCGGCCGGCATCCCGCGCGGAATGGGGTGCAGCTCGGCCAGCACGAAGCCGCGGCCCTTGTTCACGTACAGCTCGATGCGCAGGTCACGGTCGTCCTGCAGCTCGAGGATGTGGTGGTCGAGGTTGATGACCTCCACCGACGGGTGCGGCGTGATGGCTCGCGCCGTCACCGCGCCCGACTGCGTGGCGCGCAGCTCAAGCACCGCCTCGTCCGTGTCTTCCGCCATGCGGAGGACCAGCGCCTTGAGGTTGCGGATCACCTGGTGGACGTCTTCCACCACCCCGGCGATCGTCTGGTGCTCGTGGAGCACGCCGTCCGCGCGGAACGCCCACACCGCCGAGCCGCGCAGGCTCGACAGCAGGATGCGCCGCATGGTGTTGCCCATCGTGTGCCCGAAGCCGCGCTCCAGCGGGCGAAGCACGATCTGCCCTTCCCGCGGAAGCTCTGGCAGATTGGGCATCTGCAGGCCGCTAAGATCGAGTTCCACTCGTTTTCCCTCCCAGTATGGATAGGAAGCCGGGAAGACCCGCGCCGGCACTCGTGCCGCCGCGGGTCCCCTCGCGCGATTACTTGCTGTAGAGCTCGACGATGAGCTGCTCCTGCACCGCGAGCGGGATCTCCGCGCGGGTGGGGCGCGACACCATGCGCCCGGTGCGCGAGCCCTCGTCCACCGCCAGCCAGTTCACCGTGTTCGGCTTGGTCTTGGAGGCGAGCGAAGCCTGCACCGGCAGGATGTCCTTGCTCTTGGGAGCGATGCGGACCTCGTCGCCCGGGTGCACCTGCGCCGAAGCGATGTCCAGCTTGTGGCCGTTCACCTGCACGTGCCCGTGCGTGATGAGCTGGCGGGCCTCCTTGCGGGTGGACGCGAAGCCCATCCGGTAGAGGATGTTGTCCAGCCGGCTCTCGAGCCCCACGAGGAGGTTCTCGCCCGTGACGCCCTTGGCGTGGGCGGCCTTCTCGAACAGGTTGCGGAACGGCTTCTCGGCCACGCCGTAGATGCGCTTCACCTTCTGCTTCTCGCGAAGCTGGTGCGCGTACTCGGAGGCCTTCTTGCGGCGCCCGCCGCCCGACTGGCCGTGCTGGCCGGGGGCGTAGGGACGGCGCTCCACCGGGCACTTCTCGGTGAAGCACTTGGTGCCCTTGAGGAACAGCTTCTGCCCTTCGCGGCGGCAAAGCCGGCACGAAGGCCCGGTGTAACGAGCCATGGTCTAACCGTTTTTGGATGGTGTGCTTGCGCGGGCTTCGTCCCCCCTACGGTCGCGGAGGTTTACGCCCCTGTGCCCTTCAACTGCGCGCGTACCGGCCGCCCGTCAGGGTGCCGGTACGCGAAGTCCCTCCCGCGGGCCGCGCCCCCCGTGCGAGCGACGGGGCGGGGCCATGCGGGCGGGTGTGGCGACGACTCAGACGCGGCGCTTCTTGGGAGGCCGGCAGCCGTTGTGCGGAATCGGCGTGACGTCGCGGATGGAACGGATCCCGAGGCCGCTGGAGGCGAGCGCCTGGATGGCGGACTCGCGCCCCGAGCCGGGGCCCTGCACGCGGACGTGAACGCGCTTCATCCCCAGCGAGAGCGCTTCGCGGGCCGCCTGCTCGGCGGCCACGGTCGCGGCGAACGGGGTGCTCTTCTTGGAGCCCTTGAACCCCGCCTTGCCGGCGCTCCCCCACACGACGGAGTTGCCCGCCATGTCGGAGATGGTGACCAGCGTGTTGTTGAACGTCGCCTTGACGTGGGCGACTCCTTCGCTCTCGACGTGGCGCTTGGCCTTGGGGCGCCCCGCCGTCTTCGGCTTTGCCATGCTCTCGTGTCTCCAGTGTCTCGCGGCCTACCGCGATTCCGGTACTTCGCCGCCGGGCGCTCGCCCGGCGGAGTGATCATCGGAGGGCGCGCGTGCACCCTCCGATCATGAGCCCGCCTTACTTCTTGCCGGGCTTCTTCTTCCCCGCGATGGCGCGGCGGGGCCCCTTCTTGGTGCGCGCGTTGGTGTGCGTGCGCTGGCCGCGGACGGGCAGCCCGCGGCGGTGACGCAGGCCGCGGTACGAGCCGATGTCCATCAGGCGCTTGATGTTGCGCGAGATCTCGGAGCGCAGCGCGCCCTCAACGCGGTACGTCGCGTCGATGACGCGGCGGATCCGGTTGACGTCGTCTTCGCTCAGCGCGTGAACGCGCGTGTTGACGTCCACCCCCGCCTCGGCGAGGATCTTCTTGGACGTCGTGCGGCCGATTCCGAAAATGTACGTGAGGCCGATCTCGGCCCGCTTCTCGCGGGGAAGATCGACGCCGGCAATACGGGCCATCCTGCCTCCTAAGCCGTGTCCTGGTTAGCCCTGCCGCTGCTTGTGGCGCGGGTTCTTCTTGCAGATAATACGGACAACCCCACGCCGCCGGATCACTTTGCAGTGCTCGCAGATGGGCTTGACGCTCGCGCGGACCTTCATCGTCGCCTCTCCGGTACGATTTGAACAGTAGCCTTGGAAAATAGGCGAAGTTCGTCTATTTCGCAAGGCGTGACGGAGGGGAACGGGGAATGGGGAACGGGGAACGGTAAACTGCCCACCGGCGATCACCCTCGGTAAGCGCGTCCCTTCGCTTCTACCGTTCCCCGTTCCCCGTTCCCCGTTCCCCATTCCCCAGTCAGTATCCTCGGCCCCTCCGCCGTCACCGCCACCGTGTGCTCCCAGTGGGCGGATACCTTGCGGTCGGCGGTCACCACCGTCCAGCGGTCGGGGAGGGTGCGCACGCCGGCGGTGCCCAGGTTGAACATGGGCTCGATGGCGATCACGAGGCCCTCCACCAGCTTCATCCCCTTGCCGCGCTTCCCGAAGTTGGGCACCTGCGGCTCCTCGTGCGGGCTGCGGCCCACGCCGTGGCCCACCAGCTCGCGCACCACGCCGTACCCCTCGCGGTCCGCCACCTCCTGGATGGCGGCGCCCACGTCGCCCAGCCGGTTTCCCGGGCGGGCTTCGGCGATGCCCCGGTACAGGGCGTCGCGGGTGAGCTCCACCAGGCGCTGCGCCTCGGGGGCCGCCTCGCCCACGATGAGCGTGACGGCCGAGTCCGCGTAGAACCCTTCCAGCTTCACCCCGCAGTCCACCGACACGATGTCGCCCTCGGCCAGCCTGCGGCGCACCGAGGGGATGCCGTGCACCACCTCGTGGTTCACCGAGATGCACAGCGTGGCCGGAAAGCCGTAGAGACCCTTGAAGGCGGGCTCCGCGCCGGCGTGGGCGCGGATGTACGCCTCGGCCCAGCGGTCCAGCTCGGCGGTGGTGGCGCCGGGCTGGAGCCGCGCCGGGAGCTCCCGGTAGAGCGAGGCCAGGATCGCGCCGCCGCGGGCGATGGCGTCGATCTCGGCCGGCGTCTTCAGGTGGATCACCGCGCCAGCAGCTCCGCGATCTCCGCCTGCACCTCTTCGATGGGCCGGTCGCCGTCCACGCGGTGGACGGGCACGCCGGCGCCCTCGTAGAAGGCAACCAGGGGAGCCGTGTTCTCGCGGTACACGTTGAGGCGGTGCCTCACCGTCTCCTCGCGGTCGTCCGCGCGCTGCACCAGCCGCGCGGCGATCTCGGCGGGGGCGGGGTTGTGCTCCACGTGGTACACCACGCCCGTCTCCGGGTCGGTGCGGCGCCCGCTCATGCGGCTCACGATCGCCTCGTCCGGCACGTCGATGTACACGATGGCGTCGATGCGGCGGGCGAGCTCGCCCAGCAGCCCGCCCAGCGACGCGGCCTGTGCCACGTTGCGCGGGTAGCCGTCGAAGATGGCGCCGCCGCGGGCCGCGGGCTGCGCCAGCGCCTCGCGCACCAGCCCCAGCACCACCGAGTCCGGCACCAGCTCGCCGGCGTCCATGTAGCGCTTCGCCTCCTGCCCCAGCGGCGTCCCCTGGCGGAGCGCGTCGCGGAGCATGTCGCCCGTGGCGATCTTGGGCACGCCCATGCGCTCGGCCAGCAGCGCGCCCTGGGTACCCTTGCCGGCACCCGGGGCGCCGAGGAGAATCAGATCCATGATCCGTGGTGCAAAGAGTCCTAAGTGCTGAGTCCTAAGTGCTGAGTCCTGACCGCAGCGATGCGGTTCAGGACTCAGCACTTAGGACTCAGGACCGCAGTTTAGATGTACCGCTGCTGCCGCCCGCGGAACTTGACGCGCCCCTTCTTCATGAAGCCGTCGTAGCGGCGAAGGAGAAGGTGCTGCTGCATCTGCTGCACCGTGTCGAGCGCGACGCCCACCACGATCAGCAGCCCCGTGCCGCCGAGCACGCGGTTGAGCCCCGACACGCCCATCATCTCCAGGATGGCCGAGGGGATGATGGCGATGGCGGCCAGGAAGATCGAGCCCGGGAGCGAGATGCGCGTCATCACCCGGTCGATGTACTCGGCCGTGCGCGCGCCGGGCTTGATCCCCGGCACGAACGCCCCCTGCTTCTTCAGGTTCTCCGCGATGTCCACCGGGTTGTAGATGATCGCGGTGTAGAAGAACGTGAAGAAGATGATCAGCAGCGCGAAGGTCAGCAGGTACGGTACGGAGTTCACGGCAAAGAACTCCGACACGCGCCGCATCGTCTCGTTGGGCCAGAACTGCGAAAGCGTGGCCGGGATGATCATGATGGACTGCGCGAAGATGATGGGCATCACGCCCGCCATGTTCAGCCGCAGGGGGATGAACGACTTCTGCCCCTGCCGGATGCGGCCCCGCCCCATCACCTTCTGCGGGATCTGCACCGGGATCTTGCGCGTGGCCATGGTCAGCGCCACGGTCCCCGCGATGGTGATCAGCATCAGCGCGATCAGCACCACGATGGCCACGGGCTGGATCTGGCCCAGGCTCAGCAGCCGCCCCGTCTCGTACAGCGCCGACGGGATCCCCTCCACGATCGAGAAGAAGATCATCAGGCTCATGCCGTTGCCGATCCCCCGCTCCGTCATCTGCTCGCCCAGCCACATGATGAAGACGGCGCCCGTAACGAGCGTGAGGATCATCGACAGGCGGAAGCCCCACCCCGGGTTCACCACCCCGCCCGGCACCGACTCCACGAACACCGCGTAGCCGTACGCCTGGAAGGTGGCCAGCAGCACGGTGGCGTAGCGCGTGTACTGCGTGAGCTTCTTCCGCCCGTCCTCGCCCTCCTTCTGCATCTTCTCGACGGAGGGCACTACGGTGGCCAGCAACTGGAACATGATGCTGGCCGAGATATACGGCATGATGCCGAGGGCGAACACCGTGGCGCGCGAGAGCCCGCCCCCGACGAACATGTCGTAGATCCCGAACGCGGTCCCCTGGAGCTGCCCGACGTATGCCTTGAGGGCGTTTACGTCGATTCCCGGAGCCGTGACGTGCGCGCCGATACGGTATACCGCCAGGCAGAGGAGCGTGAAGAGGATCTTCTCCTTCAGCTCCGGAATCCGGAAAAGGTTCGCGACGGGATTGCTCATGGTTACGCGATCTCCTGGACGGTGCCGCCGAGCCCCTCGATCTTCTGGCGGGCGCTCTGGCTGAAGCGGTGCGCGGAGATGTTGAGCTTGCGGGTGAGGTCACCCGTGCCCAGCACCTTCACCGGCCGCCGCGCGTGCCCCACCAGCCCGGCCGCGTGAAGCGTCTCGGGGGTCACGTCGGTCACGTCGCCCAGCAGCTCGAGCTGGTACAGGTTCACCACCTGGTACTCCACCCGGTTGAGCGGGGTGAAGCCGCGCTTGGGAAGCCGGCGGTGGAGCGGCATCTGGCCGCCCTCGAAGCCCGGCTTGCCGCCGCCGGGGCCCGTGTGGCCCGCGCGGGCCATGGAGCCCTTGTGCCCCTTGCCGGCCGTCTTGCCCTGGCCGCTGCCGGGGCCGCGGCCCAGGCGCTTGGTGTCGCGGTGCGAGCCTTCCGGCGCCCGCAGGTTGCTGAGGTCAGCCATGGTTCACCTGCCCTTCGACGGCCTCTTCCACCTTTACCAGGTGGCGGACCTGGAAGATCATGCCGCGGATCGCGGAGTTGTCGTCCTGCACGACGCTGCGCTGGTGCTTGAGGCCCAGCGCCTGGAGCGTAGCCCGGTGCTTGCTGGGCGCGCCCACGCCGCTCTTTACCTGCGTGATGAGGAGCTTAGCCACGGGCACCTCCCAGCGACTCCACGGGGATCCCCCGCTCCATCGCGATCTGCTCGCGCGTCACCAGGTTGGTGAGCGCGTCCATGGTGGCGTGCACCATGTTGAAGGGGTTGTTGCTCCCCAGCGACTTGGTGAGGATGTCGTGGACGCCCACGCACTCCAGCACCGCGCGCACCGCGCCGCCGGCGATCACGCCGGTGCCCGGGGCCGCCGGGCGAAGGAGCACGCGCCCCGCGCCATGCTCGCCGATGATGTCGTGCGGAAGGGTGCCGGCCAGGATCGGCACGCGCACCATGGCGCGGCGGGCCGAGTCGATCGCCTTGCGCACCGCCTCGGACACCTCGTTGGCCTTGCCGGTGCCGATCCCCACCTTCCCCGCCTGGTCCCCCACGGCCACCAGCGCGGTGAACGAGAACCGCCGGCCGCCCTTCACCACCTTGGCCACGCGGTTGATGTGGATCACGTTCTCCTTGAACTCGCTCTCGCGGGCCTGGTCGCGCCCGCCACGGCCGCCGTCGCGCCCGCGGCGGTCGCCGCCGGGGCCGCGCGGGCCGCGCTCGTCGCCGCCCTGCCCGCCACGCCCGCCGCCGAAGCCGCCGGGGCCGCCCGGCCCGCCGGGGCCGCCACGGCCACGACCGCCGCCGCCGCCGGGGCCGCCCGGCCCGCCACGCCCGCGACCGCCGCCGCCACCGCCGCCCGGCGCTCCGCCGGTCCTGTTCTGCTGCTCAGCCATTGAGATCTCCCTCAGAACTCGAGGCCGCCCTCGCGGGCGCCCTCGGCAAAGGCCTTGACGCGGCCGTGGTACAGGTAGCCGCCGCGATCGAAGACCACTGCCGTGATCCCCATCTCCCGGGCGCGCTCGGCGAGCGCGCGGCCCGCGGCGCGGCTCTGCTCGGTCTTGGTCTGCTCCGTGCGCTGGGCGCGGAGGTCGGCGTTCAGCGTGGACAGGCCCACCAGGGTCCGCCCCGCCACGTCGTCCACCACCTGCCCTTCCACGTTGTTGAGCGACCGGTACACCACCAGCCTCGGCCTTGCCTGCGTGCCGTTGACCTTGGCGCGTACGCGGCGGTGACGCCGCTCGCGGCGGTCCCGGCGCGTCTTGATGCGCAGTCTCTTCGCCATCGTTCCGTTCCTGTTGGTTGACTATGCGATGATTCGCCTTCCGTTGGGCGGGGGCGGCTTACTTGCCGCCCGCCTTGCCCGCCTTCCGGCGGATCACCTCGCCCTGGTACTTCACGCCCTTCCCCTTGTACGGCTCGGGGGGGCGAAGGGAGCGGATCTCGGCGGCCACCTGGCCGACGACTTCCTTGTTGCTCCCCGAGATCTCCACCGTGGTGGGGTTCACGGCGCGCAAGGTGATCCCCTCCGGCGCCTTGTAGTCGATCGGGTGCGAGAAGCCGAGCGCGAGCGTGAGCCCGAACGGCTTCGTCTCCGCGCGGTAGCCCACGCCCACGATCTCCAGGATCTTGGTGAACCCGGTGGTGACGCCTTCCACCATGTTGGCCACCAGCGTGCGGCTGAGGCCGTGCAGCGCACGGTGCGTGGGCGCGTCCGAGGGGCGCTCCACGTAGATCGTGCCGTCTTCGCGGCGCACGATCACTTCCTGGTGCAGCGTGCGGCTGAGCTCGCCCTTGGGGCCCTTCACGCGCACGTGCTGGCCGTCGATCGTAACGTCCACCCCCGCGGGGATGGCGATCGGCCGTCTTCCGATTCGCGACATCTTGGCTCTATCTCCTGCGCGGGTTAGTAGACGATGGCGAGGAGCTCGCCGCCGACCTTGGCGGCGCGGGCCTCGCGGTCGGTCATCACCCCGCGCGAGGTGCTGAGCACGGCCATGCCAAGCCCGTTGCGCACGCGCGGGATCTCTTCCACCGCCACGTAGCGGCGAAGGCCCGGGCGCGAAACGCGCTTGAGCTCGCGGATGATCGGCTTCTCCTGGTAGTACTTCAGGTACAGCCGAAGCACGCCATGCTTGCCGTCGTCCAGGAGCTTGTAGTCGTGGATGTACGCGTTGTCCTTGAGAAGACGCGCGATCTCCGTCTTCAGCTTCGACACCGGCATGTCCACCCGGCGCTGACGCGCCATACCCGCGTTGCGGATACGGGTGAGCATGTCGGCGATGGGGTCGGTCATCATCGCCAGATTCTCCTATAGTATCCGGGCCGTCGGTGGCCGGACTCGTAGGAAGTTAGAAAGGGCCACAGCGCCTCCGCACCGAGCGCCAGAGATCCGGGGCTCGTCCCCGGGTTCCGGCTCGGTGCGCTCGGCGCTGCGGATTACCAGCTCGCCTTGCGCACCCCGGGGATCTCCCCGGCCAGCGCCATCTGCCGGAAGCAGATGCGGCAGAGCCCGAACTTCCGCAGCACCGCGCGCGGACGCCCGCACCGGTTGCACCGGTTGCGATGGCGTACCGCGAACTTCTGCTTGCCGTTGTTCCGTTCGATCAGGGCCTTGCGTGCCATGGACCGTGCCTAAAGTTGTTGCGATTGCGCCGAGCATCAGTGCCCGGACACCAGTGCCGAGTGCCTGGTTCCCAGTGCCTAGTACAAAGTACGAAAGGGCCTTGTACCCCGTGCCCGGCGCGGCGTGCCCGCAAATCTAACGGAAACACGCACTTGGCACTAGGCACTGGGCACTCGGCACTTCGCACCGCGGCCTGCTACCCCGCGTTGACCTGCACGGGCGTCTCGCCCCGGAAGGGAACGCCCAGCTCGCGCAGCAGCGCCAGGGCCAGGTCGTCGCGGTTGGTGGACGTCACGATGGTGATGTCCATCCCGTGGATCTTGTCCACCTTGTCGTAGTCGATCTCCGGGAAGATCAACTGCTCCTTCACGCCCAGCGTGTAGTTGCCGCGCCCGTCGAAGGAGCGGGTAGACACGCCGCGGAAGTCGCGGATGCGGGGCATCGCGACGTTGATCAGCCGGTCCAGGAACTCCCACATCCGGTCGCGCCGCAGCGTGACGGCCGCGCCGATGGGCGAGCCCTCGCGGAGCGCGAAGTTGGAGATGGCCTTCTTGGCCTTGGTGACCACGGCCTTCTGCCCGGTGATCTGCCCCAGCTCGCCCACCACGGCCTCGAGCAGCTTGGGGTTCTTGGGCGCCTCGCCCAGGCCCACGTTGATGACGATCTTCTCGAGCGTGGGGAGCTCCATCACGTTCACCAGCCCCAGGTCCTGCCGGAGCTTGGGACGCGCCGTCTCCTCGTAGTAGCGCTGGAGGCGGGGCTTCTGGCGCGCGGCGGCGCCGTTCTCGGTGGTCGACATGTATCTTCTCCGCTCCGTATCCCCCGCGCGGCCCTCGCGGGCCCGGGGGGGCGGTCACGCGTGGGGGGACTCGCGCGCCTCGTGCGCGCGGCCCCCCAGGCAGGGCGTATCCAGCACCAGCAAACCGTCAAGTAGCGGACGGAAGTCCTGCGTCCTAAGTGCGTGAGTGCGTGAGTGCGTTAGTGCGTTTTACTGCGGTTAGCGCACTCACGCACCAACGCACTCACGCACTGCCGTTCAGCACTTAGCACTCAGGACTCAGGACTGTCGTCCTCAGTCCAGCGTGCGCGGGATGGCGTTCCCCGAGCGCGTGGAGACGCGCTGGCGCTTCCCGTCCGCGTCCACCCCGGTGCGCACCCGCGTGGGCTCGCCCGTGGTGGGGTCCAGCAGCATCACGTTGGAAGCGTGGAGCGGGGCCTCGAACTGCACGATCCCCCCCTCCGGCGAAGCCTGCGACGGCTTCATGTGGCGCTTCCGCATGTTCACGCCCTGGATCACCACGCGGTTCTTCTCGGGCTCCACGCGGAGCACCACGCCTTCCTGCCCCTTGTGGTTCCCCGAGATCACCTTCACGCGGTCGCCGCGACGGATCTTCATCTTGCCGGCCATCACAGCACCTCCGGCGCCAGCGACACGATCTTCATGTAGCGCTTGTCGCGCAGCTCGCGGGCAACCGGCCCGAAGATGCGGGTGGCGCGGGGCTCGCCCGCGTCGTTGATGATGACGGCCGCGTTCTCGTCGAAGCGGATGTACGAGCCGTCCTTGCGGCGCACGTTGCTCGTGGTGCGCACGATCACGGCCGTGGCCACGTCGCCCTTCTTCACCGTGCCGTCCGGGAGCGCGTCCTTGACGGCCACGATCACGCGGTCGCCGATGGAGGCGTACCGGCGCTTGCTTCCACCCAGCACGCGGATCACCAGGGCGCGCTTGGCGCCCGAGTTGTCGGCGATGCGGATGATCGATTCCTGCTGCAGCATGGGTAATCCCTTTGGTCCATGGGCCATCCCGCCGGTGTCAGGGCCGGCGGGGAAGAGCCGCCGAGGTTAGCGGGCCCGCTCGATCAGCTCCGACACACGCCAACGCTTCAGCTTGCTGAGCGGGCGCGTCTCGGTGATCCGGACCGTGTCGCCGACGTGGTAGTCGTTCTGCTCGTCGTGCGCGTGGTACTTCTTGGAGCGCGTCACCTGCTTGCCGTACAGCGGGTGGGCGAAGCGGCGCTCCACCTTCACCACCACGGTCTTGTCGCCCTTGTCGGACACGACGACGCCCACGCGCGTCTTGCGGCGGCCGCGCTCTTCCTGCTCCTGCGCGGCGGCGTTCTGGTTCTCGGCGTTCATCAGCGGGCCTTCGCGGTCTGCAGTTCACGCTCGCGCTGCACGGTCTTGAGCTGCGCGATGTCGTTGCGGATGGTGCGGAGCAGCATCGGGTTCTCAAGCTGCTGCGTCGCCGAGCGGAAGCGCAGCCGGAAGCGCTCTTCCTGGAGCTGCGTGATGCGGTCGGCGATCTCCTGGTCCGTCAGCTCGCGGATCTCGGACGTCTTCACTCTGCACCTCCCTCGGCCGCGGCCGGCGCCGCGGCGGCGGCTTCCTGGCCGGAGCGCTCGCGGATGATGAACTTGCTCTTCACCGGCAGCTTGGCCGCCGCGAGCTGCATGGCGCGCTTGGCCACTTCGGGCGTGACCCCTTCCAGCTCGAACATGATGCGGCCCGGCTTCACCACGGCGACCCACGCCTCCGGGTTGCCCTTGCCCTTACCCATGCGCACTTCAAGGGGCTTCTTGGTGATGGACTTGTCCGGGAAGATCCGGATCCACACCTTGCCGCCGCGCTTGATGTGGCGCGTCATGGCGATACGGGCGGCCTCGATGGTCCGGTTGGTGATCCAACCCGGCTCCAGGGCCTGCAGCCCGTAGTCGCCGAACGCCACGTAGTTGCCGCGCGTGGCCTTGCCACGCATGCGGCCCTTCATCTGCTTTCTAAACTTTACTCTCTTGGGAGCAAGCATCGTTCAATCCCCTTCGGCTCAGGCGTCCGTGGAATAGGTGCGCCCGGTGCGGCGGCTTTCAACCACCTCGCCCTTGAACACCCACACCTTCACCCCGATGGTGCCGTAGGTGGTGCGGGCGGTCGACTGTGCGTAGTCGATGTCGGCGCGCAGCGTCTGGAGGGGAATGCGCCCCTCCTTGTACATCTCGGTACGGGCGATCTCGGCGCCGTTGAGGCGGCCGGCCACCTGCACCTTGATCCCCTCGGCGCCCGAGCGCATGGCGTTCTGCACGGCGCGCTTCATGGCGCGGCGGAACGAGACACGCTGGACGATCTGGTGGGCGATCGAGTCGGCGATGAGCTGCCCGTTCACCTCGGGGCGCTTCACCTCTTCCACGTTGATGGCGACTTCGCTCCCGCCCGAAAGGCGGCCCAGCTCGTCACGCAGCTTGTCCACCTCGGTGCCGCCCTTGCCGATCACCACGCCCGGACGGGCGGTGTGAACGGTGACGACCACCTTCCCCGGCTTGCGCTCGATCTCGATCTCGCTGATCGAGGCGTGCCCAAGGCGCTGGTTGAGGTACTTGCGGATGGTCTCATCCTCAACGAGCAGCTGGGGAAAGTTGCGCTCGGCGTACCAGCGGGACTTCCACGGGGCGACGATGCCCAGGCGGAATCCCCTCGGATGCGTCTTCTGTCCCACGGCTACTCCTTGCGGTCGACGATGATGGTGACGTGGCTGGTCCGCTTGAGGATCGGCGTCGCCCGGCCCATGGCGCGGGGCGAGAACCGCTTCAGCACGGGGCCCTCGTTGACGTACGCCTCGCGCACCACCAGCTCGTCGGCGTCCAGGAAGGTGCCTTCCTTGTCGGCCTTCTGCGTGGCGTTGGCCACGGCGGAGCGGAGCGTCTTCTCGATGGGGCGCGTGGCGCCCTTCTTCGAGAACTTGAGGATGGCGTATGCTTCGTTCACGCCGCGTCCGCGGATCAGGTCCATGACCATCCGCATCTTGCGCGGCGAGATCCCGACGCCGCGGGCGATGGCACGAGCTTGCATCGTGTCAGTCTCCTGTCGCATCGGTTATCGCGCCTTGGCGCGCTTGTCGACCAGCTTGCCGCCGTGGCCGCGGAAAGTGCGCGTGGGCGCGAACTCGCCGAGCTTGTGCCCGACCATCTGCTCGGTCAGGTACACGGGGATGAACTTGTTTCCGTTGTGCACGGCCAGCGTGTGGCCGACGAACTCCGGAGTGATGGTGCTTGCACGGGACCACGTCTTGACCACCCGCCGCTCGTTCCGCTCGTTCATCTGGCGGATCTTGGCAAGCAGGGAGTCCTGGACGAACGGCCCCTTCTTGAGGCTTCTCGGCATTCGGTCTCTCGCTCTTCGTCTCTCCCGGGGTCGGATTCGCCCGGGGTTGGAGTCCACTTCGCCCCTACACACGTGGAGGGCCAGTGGTGGACGCGAACGGAACAGGGGAACGGGTTACGGGGAATGGGGAACGGTAAAAACCAGAGCTGTTACCGTTCCCCGTTCCCCAGTCCCCGTTCCCGGGGTTACTTGGTCGCCCGGCCGCGCTTGCGCCCGCGGACGATCAGCTTGGTGCTGGCCTTCTTGGACTTCCGGGTCTTCACCCCTTCCTGCTTGCCCCACGGGGTCACGGGCGGACGCCCGCCGGAGGTCTTCCCTTCACCGCCGCCCATCGGGTGGTCCACCGGGTTCATGGCCACGCCGCGCACGTGCGGGCGCTTGCCCCGCCAGCGGTTGGCGCCGGCCTTGCCGATCGACTGCTTCTCGTGGTCCACGTTCCCCACCTGCCCGATGGTCGCCATGCACTCCTTGCGGACCATGCGCATCTCGGTGGAGGGCATGCGGAGGGTGACGTAGTCGCCCTCCTTGGCCGCGATCTGCACCCCGGCACCGGCCGAGCGGGCCATCTGGCCGCCCTTGCCGGCGCGAAGCTCCACGTTGTGCACCATGGTGCCCAGCGGGATCTCGGCGAGCGGAAGCGCGTTCCCGGTGCGGATGTCGCTCCCGGAGCCGCTCACCACCGTGTCGCCCACGCTCAGGCCACGGGGGTGGAGGATGTAGCGGCGCTCGCCGTCCTGGTACTCGATGAGCGCGATGTTGGCGGTACGGTTGGGATCGTACTCGATGCGCGACACCGTGGCGGGCACGCCCGCACGGTTGCGCTTGAAGTCGATCACACGGTACACCTTCTTGTGGCCGCCGCCCTTGAAGCGGCTGGTCACGTGCCCGTGGTGGTTGCGCCCGCCCGTGCTGTGGATCTTCTCCGTGAGCTTCTTCTCCGGGCGGCCCTGGTAGGTCACCTCGGCGAAGTCGCTGATGGAGCGGAAGCGCGTGCCGGCGGTCACCGGCTTGAACTGCTTGGTCGGCATCGCCTTACACTCCCTCGAAGAGCTCGATGGTGTCGCCTTCCTTCAGGGTGACGACGGCCTTCTTCCAGTTCACCTTCTTCCCGATGAACCGCCCCATGCGCTTCTGCTTGCCGGCGTAGTTCATGGTGCGGACGCTGCTTACCTTGACGTTGAACAGCGTCTCGACCGCCTTGGCGATCTCGATCTTGTTCGCAGCCTTGTCTACCACAAAGGAGTACGCGCCCAGCCGGTCCAGGAGGTCGTGAGACTTCTCCGTGATGATCGGGCGGACGATGACCTCGTTGACGTTACGCATGGGCCACCTCTTCGGTGCTGCCGCGGACCGCGTCCAGCGCGGACGCCTCGATCACGAGCTGGCGGGCGCGCAGCACGTCGTAGGCCGAGGCCTGGGCGAACGGCATCACCTGGACGTTGGGGATGTTGCGGACGGAGCGGTACACCGTCTCCTGGTTGCCGTTGGTGAGCACCAGCACGCGCTTGGCGCCGGCAACCCCCATCTTCCCCAGCAGCTCGGCCACGCGCTTCGTCTTGGGAGCCTCCATCGCCAGGCTGGCGACCACGGTGATCTCCTCGTTGAGCGCCCGCTGGTTGAAAGCGGAGCGCCGCGCGAGCGACTTCACCTTGCGGGGCACCTCCTGGTGGTACGAGCGCGGGCTGGGCCCGAACACCACACCGCCGCCCCGCCAGTGCGGAGCGCGGATGGAGCCCTGGCGGGCGCGGCCGGTGCCCTTCTGGCGCCACGGCTTGCGCTTGCCCCCGCTCACCATCCCGCGGGTCTTGGTAGCTGCGTTGCCCTGGCGCTGGTTGGCCAGGTACGCCTTGATCGTCTGGTGCAGCGCGGCCTGGTGAACGATGCCGTCGAACAGCTCCTCGGGAAGCTGAACCGACTCGCCCGGCTCACCGGCGGCGTTGAAAAAGCGTGCGGAAAGCATGATCTCGGGCCCCCTACTGCTTCTGGATGAAAACGACGCCGTTCACGGGGCCCGGCACCGCGCCGCGCACGTACAGCAGGTTGCGCTCGGCGTCGATCTTGGCCACCAGGAGGTTGCGCACGGTCTGCTGGGCATCGCCCATATGACCCGGCATGCGCTTCCCCTTGATGACGCGCGACGGGTTGGTGCCCGCGCCGATGGAGCCGGGGGCGCGGTGCACGCGCGTGGCGCCGTGCGATGCGCGCCCGCCGCCGAAGCCGTGGCGCTTGACCACGCCCTGGAAGCCGCGGCCCTTGGTTACGCCGGTGACCTTGACGCGGCCGCCGCGCTCGAACCCTTCAACCGTCACGGTGCCGCCCACTTCGGGAGCGTTCTCGTCGAAGCGGAACTCCTTGAGCACCGCGGGGGCGGCCTCGAGGCCGGCCTTGGTGGCGTGGCCCTTCTCGGCCCGGTTCACGCGCACTTCCTTCTGCGCGCCGAAGCCGAGTTGAACCGCGCTGTAGCCGTCCCGCTCGGCGGTGCGAACCTGCACCACGGGGCAGGGCCCGGCCTGGATGACGGTAACGGGAACCACGATTCCCGCTTCGTCGAAGATCTGGGTCATCCCCAGCTTGCGTCCGATGATCGCTGACATTTCTCCGCCTCCCTCAGTCGACCTTGATCTCGACGTCCACACCGGCCGGAAGATCCAGCTTGGTGAGGGCGTCGACGGTCTGCGGGCGCGAGTCGAGGATGTCGATGACGCGCTTGTGGGTCTTGAGCTCGAACTGCTCGCGGCTCTTCTTGTCCACGTGCGGCGAGCGCAGCACGGTCCAGCGCTGGATGCGCGTGGGGAGGGGGATGGGGCCGCTGATGGTGGCGCCCGTCTTCTCCGCCGTGCGTACGATGTCGGCCGTGGTCTGGTCGATCACCGCGTGATCGAAGCCCTTGAGCCGGATACGGATCTTCCCTGCCATGTATCCCTCGTGCGTCGGTTGACGATTGGGTCCTGGAACGACTGCCGGGGCGCGAGGAGAGTCTCTCCCCGCGCCACCGCCAACCGATGCTACTCTACGATCTCGGTGACGACGCCGGCGCCCACGGTGCGGCCGCCCTCGCGGATGGCGAAGCGCAGCTCCTTCTCCATGGCGATCGGCGTGATCAGCTCCACCACCATCTGCACGTTGTCGCCCGGCATCACCATCTCCACGCCCTCGGGGAGCGCGGCCGAGCCCGTCACGTCCGTCGTGCGGAAGTAGAACTGCGGGCGGTACCCGTTGAAGAACGGCGTGTGGCGCCCGCCCTCTTCCTTCGTCAGCACGTACACCTCGGCCTTGAACGTGGTGTGCGGCGTGATCGTCTTGGGCTTCGCCAGCACCATCCCGCGCTGGATGTCGTCCTTGGCCACACCGCGGAGCAGCAGCCCCACGTTGTCGCCGGCCTGGCCCTCGTCCAGCAGCTTGCGGAACATCTCCACGCCGGTCACCGTGGTGCTCTTCTCGGAGTTCATCCCCACGAGCTCCACCGTCTCACCGACCTTGATGATGCCGCGCTCGATGCGCCCCGTGGCCACCGTGCCGCGCCCGGTGATGGAGAACACGTCCTCCACCGGCATCAGGAACGGCTTGTCCACCTGGCGCTCCGGCTGCGGGATGTACGAGTCGATGGCGTCCATCAGCTCCGTGATCTTGGAGCCCCACTCGCTGCTCGGGTCGCCCGACTCCAGCGCCTTCAGCCCCGACCCCTTCACGATCGGCGTGTCGTCGCCCGGGTACTCGTACTCGCTCAGCAGCTCGCGAACCTCGAGCTCCACCAGCTCCAGGAGCTCCGGGTCGTCCACCATGTCCACCTTGTTCAGGAAGACGACGATGTACGGCACGTTCACCTGGCGCGCCAGCAGGATGTGCTCGCGCGTCTGCGGCATCGGGCCGTCGGCTGCGGAAACCACCAGGATCGCGCCGTCCATCTGCGCGGCTCCGGTGATCATGTTCTTCACGTAGTCGGCGTGGCCCGGGCAGTCCACGTGCGCGTAGTGGCGCTTCTCCGTCTGGTACTCCACGTGCGCGGTCGAGATCGTGATCCCGCGGGCACGCTCCTCCGGAGCCTTGTCGATGTTGGCGAAATCGATGAAGTCCGCCAGCCCCTTCGCCGCCTGGATGCGGGTGATCGCCGCCGTGAGCGTGGTCTTGCCGTGGTCCACGTGGCCGATGGTGCCCACGTTCACGTGCGGCTTGTTCCGCTCAAACTTGGCCTTGGCCATTGGTTTGAATCCTGTGCCTGATGAGTTGTAGATGGCTGATTGGATTCCGCCCCCTTTCGGGAGCTGGCGAACCGCCTCAGCCGCGAACCGGGTCCCAAGAACAGCAAACCTCGCCGCCTCACGCGCTGCGGCAAGGTGTTCCGGAACCAGGCAAGACGAGAAGAATAGCGGTGTATCCCGCAAAGGTCAAGGTCTCACACAGAGACACAGAGGCACAGAGAAAAGCCTTCTTCCTCTGTGCCTCTGTGTTCTCTGTGTGAGACCTTCTTTTTAGCCGCGGACCTTGGCCACGATCTCCTCGGCCTTGGCCTTGGGCACTTCCTCGTACTGCGAGAACTGCATCGAGTACACCGCCCGGCCCTGCGACATGGAGCGCAGGTTGGTGGAGTAGCCGAACATCTCCGACAGCGGCACCATGGCGTTGATCACCTGGGCCTCGCCGCGCTGGTCCATCCCCTGGATCTTGCCGCGGCGCGACGAAAGGTCGCCGATCACGTCGCCCATGTAGTCCGACGGGGTCACCACTTCCACGCTCATCACCGGCTCCAGGAGCGCGGGGCTGGCGCGGCGGGCGGCTTCCTTGAACGCCATGGAAGCGGCGATCTTGAAGGCGATTTCCGAGGAGTCCACGTCGTGGTACGAGCCGAAGATCAGCTCCACCTTGACGTCCACCATCGGGTAGCCGGCGAGCACGCCGGTGTCCATCGACTCGCGCAGGCCCTGCTCCGAGGGCTTGATGAACTCGCGCGGAATCACGCCGCCGACGATCTTGTCCTCGAAGATGAAGCCCTGGCCCGGCTCGGCCGGCATCATGTTGATCACCACGTGGCCGTACTGGCCGGAGCCGCCGGTCTGGCGGACGAACTTGCCCTCCACCTTCTCCACCCGCTTGCGGATCGTCTCGCGGTAGGCCACCTGCGGACGGCCCACGTTGGCCTCCACCTTGAACTCGCGGAGCATGCGGTCCACCAGGATCTCCAGGTGGAGCTCGCCCATCCCGGAGATGATGGTCTGCCCGGTCTCGACGTCCGTGTGCACCTTGAAGGTGGGGTCCTCGTCCGCCAGGCGGCGGAGCGCCTCGCCCATCTTGTCCTGGTCGACCTTGGTCTTCGGCTCGATGGCCACCGAGATCACCGGGGTCGGGAAGGTCATCGACTCCAGCACCACCGCGTTCTCCGGGTCGCACAGCGTGTTGCCCGTGGTGGTGTCCTTGAGCCCGATGGCGGCGGCGATGTCGCCGGCGCGCACCTCGGGGATCTCCTCGCGCTTGTTGGCGTGCATCTGCAGGATGCGGCCGAAGCGCTCGCGCTTGCCCTTGGTGCTGTTGAGCACGTGCGCGCCGCTGGCGATGACGCCCGAGTACACGCGGAAGAACGTAAGCTTACCCACGAACGGGTCGGTGGCGATCTTGAACGCCAGGGCCGAAAACGGCTCGTCGTCCGAGGCGTGGCGCTCGATGGGCGCGTCGTCGTTCTCCGGGTCCGTGCCCTTGATGGCCGGGATGTCCACCGGGGCCGGGAGGAAGTCGACCACGCAGTCCAGAAGCTGCTGCACGCCCTTGTTCTTGAACGCCGAGCCGGTGAGCACCGGCGTCATGGCGCCCGCGATGGTGGCGTTGCGGATGGCGCGGCGAAGGTCCGCCTCGCTGATCTCCTCGCCTTCCAGGTAGCGGCTCATCAGGTCCTCGTCGTGCTCCACCGCGCCTTCCACCAGCGCGAAGCGGGCTTCCTCCACCGCGTCGTGCATCTCGGCGCGCACGGGGGCCTCACGCCACTCCTTCCCCTTGGTGGTGTCGTCGTACAGCAGCTCCACGCGGCGGATCACGTCGATGATCCCCACGAAAGCCTCGCCGTCGCCGATGGGGAGGTGCACCGGGTAGGGCTTGGCGCCCAGCCGGTCGCGGATCATCCCCACGCAGCGCTCGAAGTTGGCGCCGGTGCGGTCCATCTTGTTGACGAAGCAGATGCGCGGCACGCCGTACTTGTCCGCCTGGCGCCACACCGTCTCCGACTGCGGCTCCACGCCGGCCACCGCGTCGAACACGCAGACGGCGCCGTCGAGCACGCGGAGCGAGCGCTCCACCTCAACGGTGAAGTCCACGTGCCCCGGGGTGTCGATGATGTTGATGCGGTACGTGTCGTCGAAGCGCGTCCACTGGCACGTGGTCGCGGCCGACGTGATGGTGATGCCGCGCTCCTGCTCCTGCTCCATCCAGTCCATGGTCGCCGCACCTTCGTGCACCTCGCCGATCTTGTGCGTGCGGCCCGTGTAGTACAGGATGCGCTCGGTCGTCGTGGTCTTGCCGGCATCGATGTGCGCCATGATGCCGATGTTGCGATATTTGTCGAGCTGTGTGGTGCGGGCCATGGTTCTTTTATCCAGTTACGCAGAAGCGCGGGGCGCGGGGACGGATCGTTCCGCCCGCCGCGCCGCCGCGGATCCTGACACCGTGTTGGTTGACCAGCGGAAGGCTACCAGCGGTAGTGCGCGAAGGCCTTGTTGGCGTCCGCCATGCGGTGCGTGTCGTCCTTCTTCTTGATGGTCGCGCCTTCGTTGCGCGACGCGGCAAGAAGCTCGGCGGCGAGCCGGTCGGCCATCGTCTTCTCGCCGCGGGCACGGGCATAGCCCACCAGCCAGCGCATGGCGAGAGCGGTGCGGCGCTCCGGGCGAACTTCCACCGGCACCTGGTAGGTGGCGCCGCCCACGCGGCGGCTCTTTACCTCGAGCACCGGCTTGGCGTTGTTCAGCGCGGTCTTGAAGATCGTCTCGCCCGGCTGCCCGGAGCGCTCCTCGGCGATCTTCATCGCGTCGTAGAAGATCCCCTCGGCCGTCGACTTCTTGCCGTCGCGCATGAGGGTGTTGACGAACTTGGTGACCGACTCGCTCCCGAAAACGGGATCCGGAATGATCGGGCGCTTTACAGCGCGGTTGCGGCGACTCATTAGCGCTTCCCTCCCTTACCCTTGACCGGAGCGCCCTTGCCCGCGGCGGCACCCGCCTTGGGCTTCTTGGCGCCGTACTTGGAACGGCCCTGGCGGCGGTCGTTGACGCCGGAGGCGTCAAGGGTGCCGCGGATGATGTGGTACCGCACGCCCGGGAGGTCCTTCACGCGGCCACCGCGAATGAGCACGATGCTGTGCTCCTGCAGGTTGTGCCCCTCGCCAGGGATGTACGCCGTCACCTCGAAGCCGTTCGTCAGCCGGACGCGCGCGACCTTCCGGAGGGCCGAGTTGGGCTTCTTCGGGGTCGTGGTGTACACGCGCGTGCAGACCCCGCGCTTCTGCGGGTTGTTCCGCATGGCGGGCGACTTGCTCTTGTTGATGAGCGTCTGGCGCCCCTTGCGGACCAGCTGGTTAATCGTCGGCATACTTGAAAGCCAGGGTAGACGAAAACGCAAAAACACTGGCGAAGGCCGCGGGCCCCCGCCGCCGCGAACCGAAAAAGTTGCGCGACAGACCGGAAAATGTAGGGGGATCGTAGGTTCGTGTCAACCCCGGACAGCAATCTCACACAGAGGCACAGAGGCACAGAGAAGACTTCATCTCCGTGCCTCTGTGCCTCCTGTGGGTCAGCGCATGGACTATGAAAGCTCAACCCGGGCATACGAGGACCATACCGGGTTCGTCCTGCGCCCGCCGCGAGGGGATGAATCCCCCCGCTGGAGGAACGGGAAGCCCGCTGAAGCGGGCTCGGTACCCGGAGCCATGCGAGCCCGCTTCAGCGGGCTTCCCGTGGTTCCAGCCGGGGGATTCATCCCCCGGCGATCGTCCGCACCTCCGCACCTCCGCACCTCCGCACCTCCGCACCTCCGCACCTCCGCACCTCCGCACCTCCGTGCCTCCGTGCCTCTGTGTGAGTCAACGCAGTGGAAGCCAGTAGCTGATCTTGAGGGCGAGGATGTTGTCGCCCGCCGCGTTCAGCGTTTCCAGCAGGTCGCCGGGGCCTACGATGCTTCCCTCGCGCTCCTGGGCGTAGCGGTCCTGCTGCCATACGGCGAACAGGGTGCTGCCGGGGCGCCATTCCCAGCGCAGCACGGCGTTGCTGCGGAAGGAGCGCACGTTGAAGTCGCGCGGGGCCAGGTCGAAGGACTGCGTGCCTTCGGTGACGCGCAGCGTGCCGTCTTCCAGCGTGTCCACGCGCGTGCCGTCGGTGCCGTAGCGGCGCAGCTCGCGGCTGCGGGGGGCGGGGAGCTCGCCGAAGCCCTTGTAGTGGCCGCTGGCGGCGAATGGCTCCGCGTACCCCTCCAGCGACAGCTCGGGGGTGAAGGAGTAGGTGAGGCGGAGCTGGGTGGTGAAGGTGCTGCGGTCGATGGTGGAGAAGACGTACCGGCGGCCGAACGTCTCTTCCCTGCCCCCCGTACGCGTGGTGACGTACTGGCGCGGGTTGGTGCTGCGCAGGTAGTTGGGCGTCACCGAGAAGCGCCAGCGGGGGCTGGGGCGCAGCGAGACGGTGGAGAGGAGGCGGTAGGTGCGCTCCCCCAGCTCGCTCTCGCCGTAGTACACGCGCCCGCGCAGGCCCGTGCGCGACCCGGGGCCGTTGTACACGTCCGCGATGGCGACCCACGCCTGGCCCGTGCCCATCAGCGGGCCGCCGCGCGTGAGGTCGTCGCTCTGCGAGCGCAGGTCGATCCACCCGGTGAGCAGCGTTTCCCAGTAGTTCTTGAAGGTGAGGCGCGTGTCGTTGCGCAGCGCGGTGAAGTTCCTCACCCCGCCGAAGTTCCACAGGCTCTCGGTGGAGACGGAAATGGAGTAGCTGCGCAGGAGCGGGCCCGGGCGCGTCTCGCGGTAGCGCACGCGCGCGAAGCCGAAGACGTCGTCCGCCGTGCCCTGCGCGCCCGCGTCGTTGATCTCGAAGCCGGGCGAGGTGGCGCTCACCGACGCGTCCCACAGCCAGTGGCGGCCGCTGTTGCGCGCCACGCCCAGCGAGCCGATCCACCCGGACAGCGCGGTGCGCAGCGGGTCCAGGCGCAGGTAGTCCGCGTCTGGCCGGGCGAAGTAGCGGGCGCTGGAGAGCTGCGTGTTGAGGAGCGCGGCGGAGTCGCCGGCCACGTGGCTGAAGCCGACGTACCCGCTGGTGGAGTACTCGCCGCCGCGGAAGCGCAGGTTCCAGTCGGCGCCGCCCGCGAACGCCTGGCGGTGGAGGAGCTCCGCCAGCGGCCCGCCGCCATCCAGGTCGCGCTTCGTGCCGGTGAAGCTCACCCCCGCGGTGGACTGCGCGGCGCCGAACTGCCGCTGCGCGCGCATCGCCCCGAACGCGGCCAGCGGCGCCACGGGCACCCGCTCGATCCGCCCGTCCTCCGCGGTGAAGGTGCGGGCGTGCTCGGCCCCCGTGACCGCCGCAAGCGCGCCGATGGAGGTGCCGTTGCGCAGGCGGCCCGTCAGCTTGCCCGCGCCCAGGATGGTGCTGGTGCCCGGGAAGTCCACGTAGTCGCCCCCCGCGTCGCCCGACGGAGCGGCGCCGATGCGGCGGGAGTAGAAGTAGGTGGGGCCGCGCCCCTCCAGCAACTGGCTCCCTTCGATGAAGAACGGGCGCCGCTCGCTGAAAAAGGTCTCGAACGCGGACAGGTTCACCTCGGCCGGATCTGCCTCCACCTGCCCGAAGTCGGGGTTCACGGTGGCCTGCAGCGTCAGGCTCGGCCCCAGCCCCATCTTGACGTCGCCGCCCACGCGCGCGTCCAGCGTGCTCCCGTCGTCGAACGGGTTGCCGGCGCCCGGGGCCGCGTGGAAGGTGCCGCCGGCGGCCACGTACGGCATCAGCTCCACCCTGCGCGAGGGGCGCACTCCCTCGATGCCCGTGAGGTCGCCCATGCGCGAGGCCCACGCCTGCTCCTGGCTGGGGATGGGGATCCAGAAGACGTCTTCCTTGGTGGCCGGGTTCCAGCGGTCGATGTTGAGCCCCCACGTCTGCGCGCTGGCCGCGGCGAAGCGGAGCTGCGAGAAGGGGATGCGCATCTCCGCCGTCCAGCCCAGCGAGTCGCGCGCGGAGCGGGCCGTCCACACGGGATCGAAGGAAAGGTCGACGTCGCCCTCGTCGTCGCTGGCGTGGTAGAAGTCCATGCGCGTTCCCGCCGCCGTCACCCCGAAGCTGTAGGCGGTGCGGCGGTCCAGGTACGTGTCCAGCGAGATCCAGATGTGCTCCGCCTGGTTGACGTCGTCGCGGCGGCTGACGGGGGCCTGGATGGAAGCGGGGTCCTTTTTGTACATGCGCGCGCCCACGTACAGCGCGTCTTCGTCGTACACGAAGCGGACTTCGGTGCGCTCCGTTGGCTCCGCACCTTCCCGGGGCTGCTTCTGCACGAAGTCGCTCAGGGCGGGCGCCGCCGCCCACACCGCGTCGTCCAGCCGCCCGTCGAGCACCGGGGCGGCGCCGGCCACGCGCACGGCTCGCGCCTGCTTGCGCTGCTGCGGCGCGCGGGCGGTGTCGCGCTGGGCGCGCAGGGTGTCGCGGGGGGTCTGCGCGGCGGCGGTGGAGGCCAGTGCCAGGGCGGCGCAGGCCACGGACCAGGCGGCTCTCATCGGCCGGCGCGCGCCAGGTGGCGGAGCACCAGGGAGCGCTCCGAGTCCGAGCGCATGCCGCGCACCACCTCTATGTAGGCGCGGGAGATGGCCTCGTCTTCAAGCCGCGACGCGGGAAGCTGCGTCAGCACGAGCCGCTTCTCCACGTCGGAGCCGATGCCGGCCGCGGCGCGCAGGGCGGAGATGACCACCGTGCGCGACGGGTTGCCGCGGCCCAGCACGGGCGAGAGCACCAGGCGCCGCTCCACGCTGGAGTCCATGCGGTCCACCGCGGCGAAGAAGGCGGTGCGCGCTGCCGCGTCGTCCAGCCCGTGCCGCGAGGTGACCTGGCCCAGCACCAGCCGCGTCTCCACGTCCGATCCGATCATCGCCGCCGCGTTGAGGAGCGCGGCCAGGCGGGGGCCGCCGTCCGCCTCGCGCATGGCGCGGCTCAGCACCAGGCGCTTCTCCACGTCCGAGCCGATGCGCCCCACCTCGCGCATGGCGCGCACGTACTCGCCCTCGCCCAGCGGCGCGCCCGCGAAGAGGGCGTTGAAGTACATCCGCCTTCCCACGTCGCTGCGGATGCGGCCGATCTCCTCCAGCACCCCGCCCACCCCGCGGCGCGCGCGGATGCGGGTGACGCGTCCCTCCGCGCCCAGCCCGCTCTCGCGCACCGCGTGCCCGATCACGCGGCGCAGCCACGCCTCCCCTTCGCCGTCCATGGCGCGCTCGCGGCCATCCACCGAGTACGTCACCCGCACCCCGCTCCCCGCGGGCCGGAACTCGGCGCGGCGCTCGGGCCCGCGCCCCTCCTCCTCCACCACCAAGCGCCCGTCCGGCGACAGGCCGACCACCCAGTCCCCCGCGTCGTTGAGATCCACCCGCCCCGTGCCGCGGATCTCCAGGCGATGCCCGTCGTTGACGGTGGAGTGGGTCCACTGGCTTCGCGTCTCGTGCTCCGAGCGCTTGCTCCCCTGCCCCGCCGCCGGCGCGGCAAGGAGGGCGAGGGCGATCAGGAGCGGGGCACCGCGGCGCAGGATACTGGGCATGTCAGCCTCAAGGTGAAGTGGTGAAAAAACAGCATTTGAAAACGCGGCGGATACCGCTTCCCTCTGTGGATCTGCTTAGCCCAGGAGCGAATGAATTCGCCGCTGGAACCACGCGAAGTCCTCTTCGAGGACTGTACGGTCGCATCTGGAGCCGAAGGCGGAGGCCGCGCAGGCGGCCTTTGCGTTTCTCCAGCGGCGAATTCATTCGCTCTGGAGAGCGGGCTCCTGATGGGTGCCCTGTCAGGCGCCGGGACTGCCCGGCGAGCCCGTCGTTTTACTTCAGCATCCGCTCCAGCGTGGCGATCATCCACGTGCGCGTCGCCTCGTCGAACGGGCGGAGCTGGCCGTCGATGCGCTGCGTGAAGCGCATGGAGCCGTCGGTGACGCGGTCGCCGCGGATGACGCGCATGTGGCCCCCGGTGGACTCCTCCAGGATCAGCGCCCCATCCGCGCCGATGGAGTTGAGCCGCAGCGGATTGCGGCCGAGCACGACGCTCTTCATGCGCAGGCGCAGGTAGCGATTGACCGAGCCGGTCTCCGTGCTCACCAGCTCCGTGTCCCACCCGCTCTCGCCGCTGGCCGGCAGCGGGGTGGCGGAGCGGCTCGGCGTGTCGCCGCGCGCGGAGGGGCCGAGCAGCGCGGCCAGCGCCAGGCGGCGGTCGCTGTCCGACGACATGGAGCGGACCGCGTCCATGTACGCGGCGCGAGCGCTGCCGTGGAGGCGGTGGCGCTCCGCGGCGGCGGCGAGCACCAGGCGCTTGTCCGTGTCCGAGCTCATCCCCACGGCGGCGCGCAGGAGGGCGGCGAGCGCCGTGGGGCCGGGGCGCATGCGCTCCAGCACCTCGGTGAGCACGATGCGCTGCTCCGTGGACGACGTGAAGCGCGCGAGGGCGACCACCAGCTCCGTGGGCACGCTGCCGCCCAGCGCGCGGTGGGCGAGCGCGGGGGCGAGCACCAGGCGGCGGTCCAGGTCCGAGCTCATGGTGTGCGTGGCCGCGATGATGGCCACCACGTGGTCGCGGCGCAGGTCGGGGCGCCGGAGCAGGTCCTCCAGCACCAAGCGCCGCTCGTTGGACGACTGGATCTCGGCCGCCATGCGGATGATCTCGCCGTACAGATCCGCCCAGCCGCCCGCGCGCGCCGCGCTCATCATCGCGCCCAGGGTGGCCGACATGACCGCGGGCACCGAAACGGACGGCAGCGACGCGGCCGACGGCTGCGACCCGGCGGATGGCGCGGACGGGGCGGACGGCACCGGCGAGGCGGCCGGCGGCGCCTTCGGTTCCGCGGCGGGGGCGGCGGGAACCAGGGCGCGCGCCGCGGGCACCGGGGCCGCGGACAGCCGCGGCAGCGGGGCGCTGACCCGCGCGTTCACGGTGAGCGGCTCGTCCAGGCGCGGATCGGCCGGGCTGAGCGCGGCCAGGGGCACGATGAAGAGCGCGCCGCCCGCCATGGTCGCGAGCGCCACCGCGCGGCCCACGCCGGTGCGGGGCACGGCCGCGTCCAGGATGGCCAGCAGGCGCCCCTCGAACTGGGAGCGGCGCGCCATCGCCAGGGCGGCGGCGGGGCCGGACGCGGTGCCGAGGGAGCGCACGATGTCCAGCAGGTGGTCCGCGTACACGGCCGGGCGAGCGCCCAGGGCGAGCACCGCGTCGTCGCACGCCTGCTCGCGCTCCTGGCGCAGGCGGCGGGCGGCGGCCCACACCAGCGGGTTGTACCAGTGCACCGCCACGGCCAGGTGGGCGATCCACTGCGTGAGCGCGTCCCAGCGGCGGATGTGCGCCAGCTCGTGGGCGAGCACCACCGTCCTCCGCTCCTCGCTCCACCCGTCCGCCTCCGCGGGGAGGAGCACCACCGGGCGCACGACGCCCCACGTCATGGGCACGGTGGCGTGCTCGCCGCGCAGCAGCGTCACCATCCGCCCCAGCCGCAGCCGCCGCGCGAGCCCGTCGGTGAGCGAGGTCCACCCCGCGTCCGCCATCTCCGTGGAGCGCCGCTCCACCCACCAGATGCGCGCCACGCCCGCCAGCAGCCGCAGCACGAGCAGCGCTCCGCCGGCCGCCCAGATCCCCAGCGCCCACCTCATCCAGGGGATGCGCGGCACGGGCGCGGACTCGGGCGCGGACCGCGGCTGCGCCACGGGCTCCGCGAGCGGCGCCTGCACTTGCGGGCTCTCGGCCACGGGAGCCACCGGCGCGGCGAGCTCCGCCGGCACCGGCACCACGCGCCATTCGGGGACCACGCGGCCCAGGAAGGGGAGCACGAGCACGCCGGCCAGCGCCACCGTCCACACCAGGTGGCGGGTGGCGGCCGATGCGCGGCGCAGGAGCGCGGTGGCGCACAGGGCCAGCAGGAGCACGGCGGTGGTGCGCGCCACCACGCCGGCGACAACGGAGAGTGCGAGCGGAGTCATCCCTGTTCCTCTTCGCGGCGGGCCTGGTCGATCAGCTTGGCGAGACGCTCCAGCTCGGCGGGCGAGGGGCGGGCGTCTTCGATGAGCGCGTTGACCACCTGCTCCGGGCTGCCGTTGAAAAAGGTGCGCAGGAGGTGGTGGAGCGCGTTGGTGCGGGCGCGGCTGCGGGACGTGGTGGGGAGGTAGACGTAGCGCTTCCCGTCCATCTCGTGCTTGAGCTGCCCCTTTTCTTCCAGCAGGCGGAGCGCGGCGCGCACGGCCGAGTACGTGGGCGGGTCCGGGAGATCGTCCAGCACCTCCGCGGCGGTGGCGCGGCCGCGGCGGTAGACGATATCCATGATCTGGCGCTCACGGCGGCTCAGCGTCGACGTTTCCATGCGGCCCGTTGGGAAGTGCAGAAAAAACAACACGTGCTGAATATTCAGCACATCACCCCGGATGTCAAGCATTTGCTCTCCTTCAACGAATGGGCTCACACAGAGGCACAGAGACACGGAGTAAGAACTACCCGTGCGCGCCTGTGCTTCTCGTGATAACGTGTCGCATCTCACGCAAGGAGGAGAGGATGGAGGAACGGACGATCGGCGGGCTGCGGGTGTCCGCGCTGGGGCTGGGGTGCATGGGGATGTCTGACTTCTACGCCGGGCGCGACGAGGCGGAGTCGCTCGCCACCATCCACCGCGCGCTGGAGCTGGGAGTCACCTTCCTGGACACGGCGGACATGTACGGGCCGTTCACCAACGAGGAGCTGGTGGGGCGCGCCATCGCGGGGAAGCGCGACGGGGTGGTGATCGCCACCAAGTTCGGCATCGTGCGCACGGAAGACCCGCAGGCGCGCGGCATCAACGGGCGGCCGGATTACGTGCGCCGCTCGTGCGAGGGGAGCCTCAAGCGATTGGGCGTGGACCACATCGACCTGTACTACCAGCACCGCGTGGACCCCAGCGTCCCCGTCGAGGAGACGGTGGGCGCCATGGGCCGCCTGGTGGACGAGGGGAAGGTGAGGTTCCTGGGGCTTTCGGAGGCGGGGCCGGAGACGATCCGCCGCGCGCACGCCGAGCACCCCATCGCCGCGCTGCAGACGGAGTACTCGCTGTGGAGCCGCGATCCCGAAGACGAGATCCTCCCCACCATCCGCGAGCTGGGGATCGGGTTCGTGCCGTACAGCCCGCTGGGCCGCGGCTTCCTCACCGGCGCCATCCGCACCCCGGACGACCTGGAGGAAGACGACTACCGGCGCCACTCGCCGCGCTTCCAGGGCGAGAACTTCGCCCGCAACCTCCAGTTGGTGGGCCACATCGGGGAGATCGCGCGCGCAAAGGAGTGCACGCCCGCCCAGCTCGCCCTCGCCTGGGTCCTTTCGCGCGGCGACGACGTGGTGCCCATCCCCGGCACCAAGCGCCGCAGGTACCTGGAAGAGAACCTCGGCGGCGTGAACGTGGAGCTGACCGCCGAAGACCTGGCCCGCATCGACGAGGTGGCCCCCCAGGGCGCCGCGGCCGGCATGCGCTACCCCGAGGCCGGGATGCAGACGGTGGGGCGCTGACCGATCGCCGGCCCGTACCCGATCCGGTCAAACCGGAATCGATGGTGGTGGCGGGCGCCGCTCGCACGCCGGGGGATTCATCCCCTCGCGGCCCCGGCGTGACCGGCCATGCCGGGTTCCGCGGCCCCCCCCGCCGTTTGAACAATCGTGTGGCCGCCGGGTAAACCGGCGGTCGCGCGACTGGCTCCCCCTTCACCCGCCGGATGCAAACCTCCCCCGAGCGCATCGCCCTTCCCCGCGAGCTGGCCAGCTTCCTCATCGAGCTGGCCATCGCGCTGCAGAGCCACGGGGTGTACCCGGCCGGCCACCCCTTCCTGGTGCGCAGCGCCGATGCCGTGATGCGCCGCCTGGAGGGGCTCCTGCTGGACCGCGACTCCGTGGCGTTCGGGGTGGCGCGCCAGCAGCTCGTCATCGAAGGCGTGGCGACCGAGGTGGGCAACCCGGTGCTCAGCGGTCTCGCGGGGCGCCTCCACCGGCACCGCGTGGGGGCCGTGACGCTGGGCCGCGGCGCGCGCGCGGAAGACATGCGCGCCTTCCTCACGCTCCTCTCCTCCGAGGCGGAGGTCACCGGACCGGCGCTGGCCGGGGGCGGCGAGCCGGTGGCGTGGGGCGCCATCCGCCTCCACCCGCTCTCCTACGCCCAGCTCGAGCTCTCCGGCGAGGGCGAGGCGGGCGCGCCCGAAGACCCGCGGGCGGCGCGGCTCTGGATCGGCCTGGCGCGCGCGGCGGTGGAGACGGAGGGCGACACCGCGCCGGAGCCCTCCGCGGTGGCCGACGCCATCAACCGGCAGGCGCACGAGGTGGCGTACGACCAGGTGATCGTCGGCTACCTCCTGCAGCTCGCGGACGAGCTGCGCCATGGCGACGAGCGCGGCGCGGCCGAGGTGAGGCGCCGGCTCACGCAGATGATCGCCGGGCTGAGCCCCGAGACGCTGCGCCGCCTGGTGGAGATGGGGGGCGACCACGCGCAGCGCCGCCAGTTCCTGCTGGACGCGGCGCACGGCTTCGCGGCCGAGGCGGTGGTGCGCCTGGCGGAAGCCGCCGCGGAGGCAAGCCAGCAGAACATCTCGCACTCCCTGCTGCGCCTCTTCTCCAAGCTGGCGGCGCACGCCGAGCGCTCCACCGGCCCCGTGCGCGCCGTGGCCGAGGGCGCTCTGCGCGAGCAGGTGCAGCTCCTGGTGTCCGGGTGGACGCTCCCGGATCCCAACCCGGACACCTACACCGTCACGCTGGACGAGATGGCCCGCTCCGCCGTGGGCGTGGCGGGGGTGCTGGGCCCGCACGACCCGGAGCCGCGGCGCATCGTGCAGACGGCGCTGGAGGTGGACGCGGCGGGCACCACCGTGTGGGCCGCCCTGTCGCGCATGTCGTCCGGCGGCGAGCTCGCCACCCTGGTCGGGCTGCTGGCCGGCGCGCCCGGCGAGTCCCGCCTCGCCGCGGACGCGTGGAGCTTCCTGTGCACGCGCGAGAGCGTGCACGCGCTGCTGGCCGCGGGCGCGGAGGGGAGCGACGCGTTGGACCGCCTGCTGGAGCACATGGGCGACGAGGCCGTGGAGCCGCTGATGGACGAGATGACGGGCTCCGAGCTGCGCGTGGTGCGCCGCGCCGCGCTGGACCGGCTGGGGCGGATGGGAGCGCCCGCCGCGGCCGCCGCGGTGCGCCGGCTGGACGACGGGCGCTGGTACGTCGTGCGCAACCTGCTGGCGGTGCTCCACGACGCCGGGCCCTGGCCGGCCGGCTTCTCCCCCGCCCCCTTCCTGCGCCACGACGACGCCCGCGTGCGCCGCGAGGCCGCCAAGCTCGCCTCGCGCCTCCCCGACGAGCGCGCGCGCGCCCTCGCCACGGCGCTGGTAGACACGGACGAACAGGTGAACCGCATCGCCCTGGCCGAGTGCGTGGCCGACTGCCCGCCCGCCGTGCTCCCCCTCGTCTCGCGCAGAGCCTGCGACGACGCCACGCACCCCGAGCTGCGCCTGCTGGCCATCCGCGTGCTGGGCAGCTCGCGCGAGGCGCCGGCCGTGCAGACGCTGCTGAAGCTGGTGGATGGCGGGGCCAACTGGCTGGGGAAGCGCCGCCTGGCCGCCCCCACGCCGGAGATGCTCGCCGCCCTGGGGGCGCTGGCCACCGGGTGGGCGGGCCACCCCTCCGCCGCGCCCCTGCTGGCCGCGGCGCTGCGCTCCACCGATCCCGAGGTGATCCGGGCGGCGCTCACCCGCGCGGAGGCCCGGTGAGCGACGCCACGCGCTTCCTCACCGCCTTCGCGCAGGCGCTGGCCACCATGTCGCTCTACCGCGAGGGCCACCCGGCCCGCGAGCGCGCGGTGGACGCGGCCTACGCCGGCCTCGCAGACCTGCAGAGCGCCTCCCCCCGGCAGGTCTTCACCTTTCTGGGCGACGAGGTGGTGCACGGCAGCGAGCCGCTGCGCGAGCTGCGCGGATGGGAGTGGAGCGCGCGGCTGGTGGCGGCCGGCGTGCAGCGCCTGGAGCTGGACGAGGAGGTGAGGCGCGACGAGCTGGAGGAGCTCCTGGAAGAGATCCTCGCCCGCCTCACCCTCGCCGCGGCCGGGTCGCCGGAGATGCGCCAGCTCCGCCGCTCGCGCATCCGCTTCGGCTCCGTGGGCATCCGCGGCGAGACGGACGACGCGGAGACGGTGACCGCCGCGCTGGACTACTCGCTGGCGGACGAGGTGCAGGCCATCCGCTGGATGCACGACGAGGTGGAGCGCGACCGCCCCGTGCCGCTGGCCGAAGCGGAGGCGGTGGTGCGCTCCCTGTCCGTGGCGATGCACGGCGACAGCCAGATCATCCTCCCGCTGCTCCGCCTGCGCAACCACGACGAGTACACCACCACGCACTCCATGAACGTGTCGGTGCTCACCATGGCGATGGCCGAGTTCCTGGGCTACCCGGGGAGCGACATCCGCGCCTTTGGAGTGGCGGGGCTCCTCCACGACATCGGCAAGGTCAAGATCCCGGCCGACATCCTCAACAAGCCCGGCAAGCTCTCCCCCCAGGAGCGCGCCATCATCAACTCGCACCCGGTGGAGGGCGCGCGCATCATCCTGGACTCGGAGAAGAGCCTGGACATGGCCGCCGTGGTGGCCTACGAGCACCACCTGATGCACGACGGCGGGGGCTACCCCGCCCTTCACTACTGCCGCACCTGCCACTCCGCCAGCCGCCTGGCCCACGTGTGCGACGTGTACGACGCCCTGCGCACCCACCGCCCCTACCGCGCCGCCTGGTCCTCCGCCGCCGTCCTCAGCTACATCGAAGAGCGCGCCGGCACCGAGTTCGACCCCGACGTCGCCAACTCCTTCGTGCGCATGATGCGCCAGTGGGAGCACCGCTTCGCCACATTGGAAGACGAGCGCGCGGTCGTGGCCTCCCCCGGTGCCGAGGCTACAGCCTCCGCCCCGTCCACTGCCGGCCCGGTGCTGCCGCTGGAAGTGCGGCGCGACAACACGGACCCGCGCCCCATGAATCCGTGATGCCCATCATCGTCCAAACCGAGCGCCTGCTGATTCGCGCCTTCACCCCGGACGACGCGGGCTTCATGCTGCGGCTGCTGAACGAGCCGTCGTTCATCGAGAACATCGGCGACCGCGGAGTGCGGACCGAGGAAGAAGCGGCGGCCTACCTGGCCAGCGGACCGATCGCCAGCTACGCCGCGCACGGCCACGGCCTGTGCCGCGTGGAGCTCAGGGACACGGGGCAACCCATCGGGATGTGCGGACTCCTGCGCCGCGAGCAGTTCCCGGACCCCGACGTGGGCTACGCGTACCTCCCCGAGTTCTGGGGCCGCGGCTTCGCGCTCGAAGCCGCCGCCGCGATGATCGAGGATGGACGCCGCAGGCTCGGCCTCACCCGCATCATCGCGATCGTCGCCCCCCACAACACCGCGTCCGCGCGGCTGCTGGAGAAGCTCGGGTTCACGTTCGAGAAAAACACCCCCTTTCAGCCCGATGGCTCGGAGGTCAAGGTGTACGTGTCGGCTCCCTGAAAAACAATCTCACACAGAGACACAGAGGCACAGAGAAAAAGTTCTTCTCTGTGCCTCTGTGTCTCTGTGTGAGCCCCGCTTTTTAGACGGTCGCCACCTCCGGAGCCTCCACCACCGCGTCCTCGGCCCCGAACTCCACCTCCTGGTACCGGTAGATCCCGGTGCCGGCGGGGATCAGGTGGCCGATGATGATGTTCTCCTTCAGCCCCTGCAGGTTGTCCCGCGCGCCGCGGATGGCGGCGTCGGTGAGCACCCGGGTGGTCTCCTGGAAGGAGGCCGCCGAGATGAACGACTGCGTGGTCAGCGACGCCTTGGTGATCCCCAGCAGGAGCGGCTCGGAGATCGCCGGAGCGCTCCCCGCTTCCATGATCCGCTGGTTCTCGTCAAGGAACACCGTGCGGTCCACCGTCTCCGCCTCCAGGAACTCCGTGTCACCCGGCTCGGTGATGCGGACCTTCTGGAGCATCTGGCGCACGATGACGCCGATGTGCTTGTCGTTGATCTTCACGCCCTGCAGGCGGTACACCTCCTGAACCTCGTTCAGCAGGTACTCCTGCACGGCCCGCGGACCCTTGATCCGCAGGATGTCGTGCGGGTTCACCGGGCCCTCGCTCAGGCGGTCGCCGGCGCGCACGAAGTCGCCCTCGTGCACCCGCAGGTGCTTGCCCACCGGCACGTCGTACACGCGCTCGTTGCCCGTCTCCGGGATCACGATCACCTCGCGCTTGCCGCGCTTGATGTCGCCGAAGCGCACCGTGCCGTCCACCTCGGTGATCACCGCCGGGTCCTTGGGCTTGCGCGCCTCGAACAGCTCGGCGATGCGCGGCAGGCCGCCGGTGATGTCGCGGGTCTTGTAGGCCTCGCGGGCGATCTTGGCCAGCGCGGCGCCCGGGGCGATCACCTCGCCGTCGCGCACCGTGAGCTGGGCACCCACCGGCACGATGAACTCGCGCAGCTTCACGCCGCTCTCGTCCACGATCTCGATCATCGGGTGGAGCTTCTTGCTGCGGTCCTCGATGATGACGAGCTGCCGGCGCCCCGTGGACTCGTCCAGCTCCTCGCGGACTGTCTCTTCATCGGAGATGTCGATGAAGCGTACCGTGCCGCCGAAGTCGGCCACGATGGGCTCCGAGTACGGGTCCCACGCGAAGAGCAGGTCGCCGATGGCGATCTTGTCCCCATCGTGCACGCTGATGGTGGAGCCGTACGGCACCGCCAGGCGGCTGCGCACGGTCCCTTCCGGGGTGCGCATGATGATCTCGCCTTCGCGCGAGGTAACGATGCGGTCGCCCTGCGGCGTGGTGACCGCCGTGATGCGCTCGAACTGGGCCACGCCCTCCACCTTGCTCTTCCGCTGCGTGGTGGCCGCGATGCGGGCCGCCGTGCCGCCGATGTGGAAGGTGCGCAGGGTAAGCTGCGTGCCCGGCTCGCCGATGGACTGGGCGGCAAGGATGCCCACCGCCTCGCCCAGGTCCACCATCCCCATCGTCGCCAGGTTGCGCCCGTAGCACTGGCGGCACAGCCCGCGGCGGCTGTCGCAGGTGAGCACGTTGCGGATCTTCACCGACTGGATGGCCGCGTCCTCGATCTCGTCCGCGATCTCTTCCGTGATCAGCTCGCCCGCCGCCACCAGGAGCTCCTGGTCCATCGGGTCGAACACGTCGTCGGCGGCAACGAAGCCCACGATGCGGTCCTTGAGCGGCTCCACCACGTCCTCGCCCTCCTTGAGCGCGGACACTTCGAGCCCCAGCACCGTGCCGCAGTCTTCCTCGCTGATCGTGACGTCCTGCGCCACGTCCACCAGGCGGCGCGTGAGGTAGCCGGCGTCGGCCGTCTTCAGCGCCGTGTCCGCAAGGCCCTTACGGGCGCCGTGCGTGGAGATGAAGTACTCCAGCACCGTGAGCCCCTCACGGAAGTTGGACTTGATGGGGCTCTCGATGATCTCGCCGATGCCGCCGGTGAGCTTCTTCTGGGGCTTGGCCATCAGGCCGCGCATCCCGGCGAGCTGCCGCATCTGGTCGCGCGAGCCGCGGGCGCCCGAGTTCATCATCATGAACACGGGGTTGAAGCCGGCGCGGTCGCCCGCCAGGCGGGCCACCATGGCGTCCGCCACGTCGTTGTTGGCGTGCGTCCAGGTGTCGATCACCTTGTTGTAGCGCTCGCCGTTGGAGATCACGCCGTTGTTGTACGCGCGGGTGAAGCGCGCCACGTCGTCCTCGGCCTCGCGCAGGATCTCGTCCTTCTCGGCCGGGATCTTCATGTCCTCGATGCCCACCGACACGCCGCCAAAGGTGGCGTAGCGGAAGCCGAACGCCTTCAGGTCGTCCAGGAACACCACCGTGCGCCCCAGCCCCACCGTGCGGTAGGCACTGAAGATCACGTCGCCCAGCTCCTTCTTCCCCATGGTCTTGTTCCAGAAGCCCATCGGCCCCGGCACCACGGAGTTGAAGATCACCCGGCCCGGCGTGGTCTGGATCCACACCGCCTTGCGCGCCTCACCCTCTTCCAGCTCCGCGTCGGGACGCGGGTCGGTGAGGAAGTACACCGGCGAGTGAAGCTCCACCAGGTCGTGCGCCAGCGCCATCTCCACCTCGGCCACGTTGCCGAAGCGGCGCACCAGCTTGGTGGCGTCGCGGTCGGAGCCCGGCCGCGCGCGCTCTTCCGTGTCGGCCGCGAACACGAGCGGAGCCTCGGCCCGGTCCTTGGTGAGCCAGTAGCACCCGATGACGATGTCCTGCGAAGGCGCGGCGATGGGCCGGCCGTTCGAGGGGAGCAGGATGTTGTTGGACGACAGCATCAGCACGCGCGCCTCCAACTGGGCCTCGAAGCTCAGCGGGACGTGCACGGCCATCTGGTCGCCGTCGAAGTCGGCGTTGAAGGCGGCGCACACCAGCGGGTGCACGCGGATCGCCTTGCCTTCCACCAGCACCGGCTCGAACGCCTGGATGCCCAGGCGGTGGAGCGTGGGCGCGCGGTTGAGGAGCACCGGGTGGTCGCGGATGATGTCCTCGAGCACCTCGTACACCCGCGGGTCGTCGCGCTCAACGATCTTCTTGGCGCGCTTCACCGTCTCCGCCTCGCCCCGCTTCTCCAGCTCGTGGATGATGAAGGGCTTGAAGAGCTCCACGGCCATCGCCTTGGGGAGGCCGCACTGGTGGAGCTTGAGCTCGGGGCCCACCACGATCACGGAGCGGCCCGAGTAGTCCACGCGCTTGCCCAGCAGGTTCTGCCGGAAGCGCCCCTGCTTCCCCTTCAGCATGTCGGACAGCGACTTCAGCGGGCGCTTGCCGCGGCCACGGATGGCCTTGCTGCGGCGCCCGTTGTCGAACAGCGCGTCCACCGCTTCCTGCAGCATGCGCTTCTCGTTGCGGAGGATCACCTCCGGAGCGCGCATCTCCATCAGCTTCTTCAACCGGTTGTTGCGGTTGATGACGCGGCGGTACAGGTCGTTGAGGTCCGACGTGGCGAAGCGCCCGCCGTCCAGCGGCACGAGCGGGCGAAGATCGGGCGGGATCACGGGGATCACGTCCATGATCATCCACTCCGGCCGGTTGCGCTCGGCCGGCGTGGCGCCCGAGGCGCGGATGGCGTCGATCACCTTGAGGCGCTTCAGCACCATCTTCTTGCGGTGCTGGCTCGTCTCGGTGGCCACCTGCGCGCGCAGCGACTCGGCCAGGCTGTCCACGTCGATCTGGCGGAGGAGGTTCCTCACCGCATCCGCGCCGATGTCGGCGGCGAACTCGGCGTCGCCCTCTTCCTTTGCCTTCTCGCGCAGCGCCAGGTACTCGTCTTCATCGAGCACCTGCGAGTGCTTCACGTCCTGCGCGCCCACGGTGGTGACCACGTACGTGGCGTAGTAGATCACCTTTTCCAGGTCGCGCAGCGTCATCCCCAGCAGGTAGCCCATCTGCGAGGGGAGCGTCTTGAACATCCAGATGTGGGCCACGGGCACGGCCAGCTCGATGTGCCCCATCCGCTCGCGGCGCACCTTGCTGAGCGTAACCTCCACGCCGCACTTGTCGCAGACGTGGCCGCGGAAGCGGATGCGCTTGAACTTGCCGCAGTGGCACTCCCAGTCCTTGACCGGCCCGAAGATGCGCTCGCAGAACAGCCCGTCCCGCTCCGGCTTGAACGAGCGGTAGTTGATCGTCTCCGGCTTGGTCACTTCGCCGAAGCTCCAGCCCCTGATCTCGTCCGGGGACGCGATCTTGACCTGGATGTAGTTGAAGTCCTGCGAGCGTGTCTCGCGGGCGCGGGGAAAATCGATCATGTCAGTCCCCTGGATCTATGGTTTCCCGGGCGGCGGTGGCGCGGGACGCAATACTCTCGTCGGTCGTACGGTTCCGGCTCGGGAGTGCGTTAGTGCGTTGGAGTGCGTGAGTGCGCGAGTGAACTGCTTTTGAACGCACTCACGCACTCACGCACTAACGCACTCGCACCCTTCTCAGCTTCCGAGCGTAACGCTGATCCCCAGCGCCTGCAGCTCCTTCACCAGCACGTTGAACGACTCCGGCAGGCCGGGCTCCGGGAGGTTCTCGCCCTTGACGATGGCCTCGTAGACCCGCGAGCGGCCGTTCACGTCGTCCGACTTCACCGTGAGGATCTCCTGCAGGGTGTGCGCGGCGCCGTACGCCTCCAGCGCCCACACCTCCATCTCGCCGAAGCGCTGGCCGCCGAACTGCGCCTTGCCGGCCAGCGGCTGCTGCGTCACCAGCGAGTACGGCCCGATGGACCGCGCGTGGATCTTGTCGTCCACCAGGTGGCTCAGCTTCAGCATGTAGATGGCGCCCACCGTGACCGGGCTCTTGAAAGTCTGCCCGCTGCGGCCGTCGCGCATCCACACCTTGCCGCCCGGGGTGAGCCCGGCGCGCAGCATGTGCTCCTCCAGCGCCGCGCCCAGCCCCGTGCCGCCCTCGGTGGTGGTGAGGGCGAAGGCGGCCGGGAACTCGGCCTCCATCGTCCCCTCGCCGCGCGCCACCAGCTCGCGCGCCGCGGCCACCAGGTAGTCGCGCATCGACAGCAGCTTGGGGCCAAGCTCGCCCCCCGCCGAGGCGGTGCCCACGATCCGGTCGATGGCGCGGCCGATCCCCATCTCGGGGCGCGGCTCCACACCCGCCAGCGCCTCGGCGGCCTGCACCGCCTCGGCCACCTGCCGCGCGTCGTGCACGTCAAAGTGCGGCGGCTCGGCCGTCACGTTGAGCGCCTGCCGGGCCCAGTGGACGCCGGCCAGGCGCAGCAGCGCGCCGATCTCGTCTTCCGAAGCACCCTGGAACACCGGCGTCTTGGCCTCGAAGCCCAGCACGCGCGCCGCCCACCCCAGGTGGGTCTCCAGGATCTGCCCCACGTTCATGCGGCTGGGCACGCCCAGCGGGTTGAGGCACACGTCCACCGGCCGCCCGTCCGGAAGGAACGGCATGTCCTCCTCCGGCACGATGCGGGCGATGATGCCCTTGTTCCCGTGGCGCCCGGCCATCTTGTCGCCCACCGAGATCTTGCGCTTCTCGGCCAGGTAAACCTTCACCAACTGCACGACGCCCGGGGGCAGCTCGTCCGGCTGGAACACCTTGTCGATCTGGTTCTCCGTGCGCTGGCGCACGCGCTCGATGCGGCGCTTGCTCTCGTCCACCAGGCGGCGGAGCTGCTCGTTGGTGGCGCGGTCCGTAACCTTGAGCGTGGTGAGGTCCACCTCGTTCAGGTCCAGGTTCGCCACCACCTCTTCCGTCAGCACCGTGCCCTCGTTGAAGAAGGGCTCCACCGTGCCGCGCTTCAGGAACAGCGCCACTTCCTTGCCGCGGATCAGCTCGCGCACCTCTTCGTCGCGGGCCTCGCCGATGCGCCCGATCTCGCCGCGCTCGTAGGCGCGCAGCTCGCCGATGCGCTGGCCCCGCTCCTTCTCCAGGATCGGGTCGTCGATGCGGCGGCTGAAGATCTTGACGTCGATCACCGTGCCCTCCACGCCGGGCGGCACCTTGAGCGACGAGTCCTTCACGTCCTTGGCCTTCTCGCCGAAGATGGCCGTCAGCAGCTTCTCTTCGGGAGAGAGCTCCGTCTCGCCCTTGGGCGTGATCTTCCCCACCAGGATGTCGCCGGCCTTCACCCGCGCGCCGATGCGCACGACGCCGCGCTCGTCCAGGTCCACCAGCGACTCTTCGGCCACGTTCGGGATCTCGCGCGTGATCTCTTCCATCCCGCGCTTGGTGTCGCGAACCTGCAGCTCCAGCTCCTGGATGTGGATGGACGTGTACACGTCGTCCTTGACCAGGCGCTCGCTGAGGACGATGGCGTCCTCGAAGTTGTGGCCGTACCAGGGCATGAACGCCACCAGCAGGTTGCGGCCCAGCGCCAGCTCGCCCCCGTCCGTGGAGGCGCCGTCCGCGAGCACGTCGCCCTTCTGGACGAACTGCCCCTTGCGGATGATGGGGCGCTGGTTGAGCGCGGTGTCCTGGTTGGTGCGCCAGTACTTCTTCATCCGGTAGCGGTCGAACTGGGCCAGGCGGCGCAGCGGCTCGGTGGACGCGTCGGTCCCCTCCACGCCGGCGTCCACCAGGATGTGGTCGGCCGTTACCTCCTTCACGATCCCCGCCCGGCGGGCAACCACCACGGCGCCCGAGTCCACGGCCACCGTCTGCTCCAGCCCCGTGCCCACCACCGGCGCGTCGGGGAAGAGCAGCGGCACCGCCTGGCGCTGCATGTTGGAGCCCATCAGCGCGCGGTTGGCGTCGTCGTGCTCAAGGAACGGGATCAGGGCGGCGGCAACCGACACGAGCTGGTCGGGAGCCACGTCCATGTAGTCGATCTCGTCCGGGCGCAGCAGCGGGAAGTCGCCCCGCTCGCGGCACAGCACGAACTCGGCGCCGAAGGCGAGCTCCGGCGTGAGCGGCGCGTTGGCCTGCGCGATGCGGGCGCTCTCTTCCTCGTTGGCCGACAGCCAGGCGGTGATGGAGGTCACCACCGGCACCACGTTGGTGGTGGTGGCCACGGCGCCCAGCGCCACGCGCCCCACCTCGGTCTCGCTGGGAAGCGCGGGGACGCCCGACACGTAGTCGATCCCCACCGTCTCCGGCGTCTCGCCGAACTCGCTCTCCGTGAGCCCTTCCATCTGGCGCGTGTGAAGCGCCTCCACCACCTCGGCCGTCAGAACCGTGCCCGGCACCGCCAGCACGGCCGACGAGCGCGGCGCGAACACCCGCACCGGCAGCGACATCGGGTTGCGGATGGCCTCGGGGGCCACGCCGCGGGCCTGCGCCCCGGCGCGGCGGCTCACCACGCGCACCACGTTCACCGGCTGCGACGCGATGCGCGCGGCCAGCTCCTCCGTGATCCGCTCGCCGCGGCGCGCCATCACCGGCAGCGACACCACGTGCGTCTCCCACTCCGCCTGCGGGATCTCGCCCGCCAGCATGCGCGGGAAGAGCGCGTTCCAGTCCGGCACGTCCTCGGCCAGCTCGGCGCCCGTGATCATGGCGCGGAAGATCTCGCGGCCGCGCTCGGCGTCGATCTCCTCGCCCTTCTTGGCGAACACCTTGGCCCGCTCGCCCAGCACCACCCGCACGCTCTCCTCAAGGCGGGCCGTGGCGGGGTAGCGGAGGATGGTGCGCACCACCTTGCGGTAGGGCGTCTCGATGAAGCCCAGGTCGTTGATCCGCGAGTACGTGGTCAACGAGTTGATCAGGCCGATGTTGGGGCCTTCCGGCGTCTCGATGGGGCACATGCGCCCGTAGTGCGAGTAGTGCACGTCTCGCACTTCGAAGCCGGCGCGCTCACGGGTAAGGCCGCCCGGCCCCAGCGCGGAAAGACGCCGCTTGTGCGTCATCTCGGCCAGGGGGTTGGTCTGGTCCATGAACTGGCTGAGCTGGCTGGACCCGAAGAACTGCTGGATCACCGCCGACACGGTACGCGCGTTCACCAGGTCGTCGATGTTGATCTTGTCCGGGTCGGACACGATCGACATGCGCTCGCGGACGAGGCGCGCCATGCGGCTGAGGCCCACCGAGAACTGGTTGGCGATCAGCTCGCCCACGGACCGCACGCGGCGGTTGCCCAGGTGGTCGATGTCGTCCGTGTCGCCGCGCCCTTCCTGCAGCTCCACGAGCTGCCACAGGATGGCCAGCACGTCCTGCGCGGTGAGCGCCGTCATCCCCGCGGGCGGCACGCTGAAGCCCAGCGTGCGGAACGCCTCGCCCAGCCGCTGGTTGATCTTGTAGCGGCCCACGCGGCCCAGGTCGTACCGCTTGTTGAGCGTCTCTTCCGTGTACTCGCTGTAGTCCGAGCGCGCCGTGCCCGGCGCGAGGGCACTCGACAGCTCGCCCGCCACCACCAGGCTCTGGCGGGGCTGGAAGAGGAGGCGCCACACCTGAGCGTACACCTGAACCACGCGGTTCAGCTCGTACACCAGCACGCGGCTGGGACGGCCGGCGCGCTCCGAGCGCTCCTCGCGGAAGCTCTCCCACACGTAGCGGATCCCGCGCTCCTGGGCGTAGCGGAGCATGCGCTCCTCGGCCGAGCGCTGGGCATCGCGCGAGTTGGGGTCGGTGGCGGCGCCGTCGCGCTCGCTCCAGTCGCGCAGGAAGTCGCCGATGTGCGCGACCGAGTCGCCCGCCTCGTTGAACTCCTCCTCGGTCCACGCGTCGGGCGCCGGGGCGGTGCCGGGGCGCACGAGGTTGTGGATGGCGAACAGCGAGTCCAGCGTGCCGCGCGTGGGGTCCTTGGCCAGCGTGGCGCGCAGCGCGCTCCCGCTCTGCCCGCCCGAGCGGAACACCGCCACCTGGTCGATGCCGGCGCGGTTGAGGCGCTGAAGCGTCTCGCCGTTAAGCTCGTCGCCGGCGCGTGCCAGCAGCGTGCCCGCGACAACCGGGAGCTGGTACACGTCGCCCGCGCGCATCGAGGCGTAGTCCTCGGCGGTAAGGCGCGTGCCGCGGGCGAACACCTCGCCCGTCCCCGGGATCACCACGTCGCGGTAAAGCACGGGGCCGTCGGGGCCCAGCATCGCCGGGTCCGGCACGTCCTCGGCCAGGAAGCCGTAGAAGGCGTCGCCGCGGCGCGCTTCGCGCCCCGTGGGCACCTCGAAGCCCGAGAGCGGGCTCATCTCGCGCTTGAAGAACACGCCCAGCACGTCCACGTCGCGCGAGAAGCCCACCGCCCGCAGCAGCGCAGTGGCCGGGAACTTCTTCTTCTTGTCGATGTGCACCGCCACCACGTCGTGGATGTCGACGGTGAACTCCACCCACGAGCCGCGGAACGGGATGATGCGGGCGCTGAACAGCTTCGACCCGTTGGGGTGGATGTTCTCCTCGAACACCACGCCGGGCGAGCGGTGGAGCTGCGAAACGATCACGCGCTCCGCGCCATTGATGATGAAGGTGCCGAGCGGAGTCAGCACCGGGAGGTCACCGAGGTACACCTCCTTCTCGATGATGTCCTTTGGACGGCGCTCGTCCCCGAGGTCCTCCCACACCACCAGACGGAGGGTTGCCTTGAGCGGAGCGGCGTACGTCATGTCGCGCTCCATGCACTCCTCCATGTCGTACTTCGGCTCGCCGAGCGAGTACCGAACGAACTCCAGGGAGAAGTTGCCGTTTACGTCCGAGATCGGGAAGATCTCGTTGAAGACACGCTCCAGCCCCACGTCCTCGCGCTCCCGCGCGGCGGCGTCGGTCTGCAGCAGCGTCTCGAACGCGCGCAGCTGGACGTCGAGGAGGTTGGGGTGCTCCATCCCCGCCGTCAGCTTGGCGAAGGAGACGATCGGTTTGTTCAGCGTAGCCAATTGGCTCTCCCTTGGGTGCTGGCGTAGGTCGGGACGGGTGGTGAGTGCTGAGTCCTAAGTGCTAAGTGCTGAACTGCAATCAGTCAGGACTTAGGACCCAGGACTGCTTTTTTCCTCGTCCCCAACAGGGAAGCGCAAACGACCCCAACCGGAAACCCGGCGGGGTACGGTACCGTCCGTATCTATTGAGGTAGCTGCGCAATCATTTTCCGTCGGGCTGAAGTGGACGGTTGGGCTCCCGCCCCCCGCGGGGACGGGCAACGCCCCGCCCGGGGTGCCGCGGGCAGACCCGCGGCACCCCGGGCGTTCCGTCACTACTTCACCTCGACCGCGGCGCCCTGCTCCTCGAGCTTGGCGCGGAGCGTGGCGGCCTCCTCCTTCGAGACGCCCTCCTTCACCGGCTTCGGGGCGCCGTCCACCAGGTCCTTCGCCTCCTTGAGGCCCAGGCCGGTGATCTCGCGGACCACCTTGATGACCTGGATCTTCTTGTCGCCGGCGCCGGTGAGCATCACCGTGAACTCGGTCTGCTCCTCGACGGCGGGGGCGGCGGCACCGCCGGCGGCGGGCGCGGCGGCCATCGCCATGGGGGCGGCGGCGGTCACACCGAACTTCTCTTCGAAGGCCTTGACGAAGTCCGACAGCTCGAGGACGGTCATGTTGCCGATCGCGTCGAGCAGCTCGTCACGGGAAAGCGTGGTGGCCATTTTGCTGTGCTCCTATCTGGGTACGTACAGGTTGCGAAGGCTAGGCTAGTTCGATCTATCGGACCGCGGGACACTGCCCCGGCCGGTCCCGTGCGCGGGACCCGGAGGTCCCGCGCGGGGTCAGGCTTCGGCGCCTTCCCGCTGCTGCCGAAGCTGGTCCACGGCCCGGGCGAACCCGGACATGAGCTGGCTCATACCGCCAACGAGGCGCGCCATGGGCTGCTGCAGCCCCCCGGCGAGCTGGGCGAGGAGAACCTCACGCGGAGGCATCTCCGCCAGCTTCTTCACCTGGGCGGCGTCTACCGAGCGGCGCTCCACGACGGCACCCTTCACCGCCGGGCGGTCGCCGTACTCGCGCATGAAGTCGGTGAGCACCTTGGCCGCCGCCACCGCGTCGTCGCGCCCGATCACCAGCCCGGTGGGCCCGGTGAACGAAGACGCCACGTCCGGCAGCTCCAGCCCCTGCAGCGCGCGCTGCGCCAGCGTGTTCTTGACGACCACGTACTCCACTCCCTGCTTGCGCAGGCGCGAGCGGAACTCGGTGATCTGCTTCACGTTCAGGCCCGTGAAGTCCGTCAGGTAGAACGCCTGGGCAACCTTGAGCTTGTCCTGGAGCTCGACGACGACGACGTCCTTCTCTTGTCTGTTCATCGGTCTACCTCCGGAACAGGTTTGCGTCCACCGCGACGCCGGGTCCCATCGTGCTGGACACGGTGATGCCGCGGACGTACGTGCCCTTGGCGGCGGAGGGCTTGGCGCGGATCACGGTCTCCATGAACGCGCCGAGGTTCTCCTCCAGCTTCGCCACGTCGAAGGAGACCTTCCCGATCGGGACGTGGAGGTTCCCCGTCTTGTCGGTGCGGAACTCGATCTTGCCGGCCTTGATCTCGCGAACGGCACGGGCCACGTCCTGGGTAACCGTCCCGGCCTTGGGCGTGGGCATGAGCCCACGCGGGCCAAGGATGCGGCCAAGCTGGCCCACCTGCCCCATCATGTCCGGCGTGGCCACGGCCACGTCGAAGTCGAGCCAGCCGTCCTTGATCTTCTGGACGTACTCTACGCCCACGAAGTCAGCGCCGGCTTCCTCCGCCTCGCGCGCGCGGTCGCCCTGGGCGATCACGAGAACGCGGGCGGTCTTCCCCGTACCATGGGGAAGGACGACGGCCCCGCGGACGATCTGGTCCGCGTGCCGGGGGTCAACACCAAGCCGCACGGCCGCTTCCACGGTCTCGTCGAACTTGGCGAACGACAGCTCCTTCACGAGGCTCACGGCCTCGGGGACGCTGTAGTTCTGCCCCTCGGGAACACGGGCCTGCGCCTCGCGGAACTTCTTTCCGTGTCTGGGCATGTACTCCCTCAGGTGATCCTGATGACGAGTCCTCCCGCAGCGGGGTCACCCCACCCCTCTGTGGTCGATCGGACGGGAACGAGAGACTTCACCAGTTTCCCGGTGAGGGAGGGCAGGAGACCGCTCCCTGGTGTCTGCCCCTCGCTCCGCTTCTCCTGCCTCCGACGCGGCCGCGCCATGCGCCGCCCGTCGTATGTGAAGTCCTGAGTCCTGAGTCCTGAGTGCCAAAAGCAGTTCAGGACTTAGCACCTAGGACTTAGGACTTCTGTTCATCCAACGATCTCGAGGCCCATCGAGCGGGCGGTTCCCGCGATCATGCGCATGGCGCCGTCGAGGTCCGCCGCGTTCAGGTCGGGCATCTTGGTCTCGGCGATCTCACGCACCTGCGCCTGCGTGACGCTGCCCACCTTCGTCTTCTTGGACGAGGCGGAGCCGCTCGTGATCCCCGCCGCCTTCTTCAGCAGGATCGCCGCGGGCGGCGTCTTGGTGATGAAGGTGAAGGAACGGTCAGCGAACACGGTGATCTCCACCGGGATGATCATCCCGGGCTGACCCTGCGTGCGCGCGTTGAACTGCTTGCAGAACTCCATGATGTTCACGCCGTGCTGGCCCAGTGCGGGGCCGACGGGGGGGGCCGGGTTGGCGGCCCCTGCGGGAACCTGGAGCTTGATGAAGCCGGTTACTTTCTTCGCCATCTTACGACCTCAGATCAGAATCCGCGGAGCTGCGTGTAGTCCAGCTCGATGGAGGTGGGGCGCCCGAAGAGCGACACCTCCACCTTTACCTTCCCCTTGTCATGGTCGATCTCCTGCACGGTGCCGCTGAACTCCTTGAACGGCCCGTCGGTGACCTCCACCACCTGCCCGTTGGTGAAGGGGATGAGCACTACCGGCTCCTCCACCCCCGCCACCGGCTCCGCATCCTGCCCGAAGATCTTGGCCAGCTCGTCGTCCGAGAGCGCCTGCGGCTCGGCGCCGGAACCCAGGAACTTGATCACGCCCTGGATGCCGTTGACGAGGTTCACCGTGCGCTGGTTGGAGATCATCTTCACCAGCACGTACCCCGGGTACAGCTTCCGGGTGACGGTGACGCGCTTGCCGTTGCGGATCTCCACCACTTCCTGCGTGGGGACCAGCACTTCCTGGATCTGCTTCTCCTGCGGCTCACCGGGCTCTTCGTCGATGCGCCGCTGGATCAGCCGCTGCACCTTGTTCTCGTGCCCGGAATAGCTCTGGATCGCGTACCACCTGGCCTCGGCCATGATCGCGCTCACCCGAACAGCGAGCCGACCAGCTCGAGAACTGTGCGGACAACGAGGTCCATCCCGAAGATGATCACGGCGACCATCGCCACGAACGCCACGATGACGCCGGTGGAGCTCTTGAGCTGCGCCTGGTCCGGCCAGGTGATCTTCTGGACCTGCTCTTTGACGTCGACGAAAAAGTCGCGCGCGGACGTGCGGGTCGTGTCAGCCATGCAAGGAAACCGTTGGTGCAATGAACGGATGTGGCCGGCGCGGAGCCGGCCCTATGCAGCGTTGCCGCGGCCCGCGGGCAGCGGCGGGTTCGCTACTTGGTTTCCTTGTGGGGCCGGTGCTGGTTGCACCGGGGGCAGTACTTGCTGTACTCCACGCGCTCCGGGTGCTTGCGCTTGTTCTTCGTCTTGTTGTAGTTCCTCTCCTTGCACTCGGTGCAGGCGAGGATGATGATGTCGCGCATGGCTCAGTCCCTCTAGTTGAGACGGCTGGCGGCCGCGGCACGGGGCCGCGGCCACCCGCTCGGATAGTTACTCGACGATCTCGGTGACGACGCCGGCGCCCACGGTGCGGCCGCCCTCGCGGATGGCGAAGCGCAGCTCCTTCTCCATCGCGATCGGCGTGATCAGCTCCACCACCATCTGCACGTTGTCGCCCGGCATCACCATCTCCACGCCCTCAGGGAGCGCCGCCGAGCCCGTCACGTCCGTCGTGCGGAAGTAGAACTGCGGGCGGTACCCGTTGAAGAACGGCGTGTGGCGCCCGCCCTCTTCCTTCGTCAGCACGTACACCTCGGCCTTGAACGTGGTGTGCGGCGTGATCGTCTTGGGCTTCGCCAGCACCATCCCGCGCTGGATGTCGTCCTTGGCCACACCGCGGAGGAGGAGACCCACGTTGTCGCCGGCCTGGCCCTCGTCCAGCAGCTTGCGGAACATCTCCACGCCGGTCACCGTGGTGCTCTTCTCGGAGTTCATCCCCACGAGCTCCACCGTCTCACCGACCTTGATGATGCCGCGCTCGATGCGCCCCGTGGCCACCGTGCCGCGCCCGGTGATGGAGAACACGTCCTCCACCGGCATCAGGAACGGCTTGTCCACCTGGCGCTCCGGCTGCGGGATGTACGAGTCGATGGCGTCCATCAGCTCCGTGATCTTGGAGCCCCACTCGCTGCTCGGGTCGCCCGACTCCAGCGCCTTCAGCCCCGACCCCTTCACGATCGGCGTGTCGTCGCCCGGGTACTCGTACTCGCTCAGCAGCTCGCGAACCTCGAGCTCCACCAGCTCCAGCAGCTCCGGGTCGTCCACCATGTCCACCTTGTTCAGGAAGACGACGATGTACGGCACGTTCACCTGGCGCGCCAGCAGGATGTGCTCGCGCGTCTGCGGCATCGGGCCGTCGGCTGCGGAAACCACCAGGATCGCGCCGTCCATCTGCGCGGCTCCGGTGATCATGTTCTTCACGTAGTCGGCGTGGCCCGGGCAGTCCACGTGCGCGTAGTGGCGCTTCTCCGTCTGGTACTCCACGTGCGCGGTCGAGATCGTGATCCCGCGGGCACGCTCCTCCGGAGCCTTGTCGATGTTGGCGAAGTCGATGAAGTCCGCCAGCCCCTTCGCCGCCTGGATGCGGGTGATCGCCGCCGTGAGCGTGGTCTTGCCGTGGTCCACGTGGCCGATGGTGCCCACGTTCACGTGCGGCTTGTTCCGCTCAAACTTAGCCTTAGCCATTTCCGTTCTGAATCCCGTACGGGTGGTTTGTGCGACGAGGAGGCGCCAGAGCTCGCGATGGGACTCGAACCCATGACCTCTTCCTTACCAAGGAAGTGCTCTGCCGGCTGAGCTACGCGAGCGTGCTCCCCCGATCCCCGGGGCTGAGCCCGGACGACAGACAGAAAACCTTGCCGCAGCAAGGTTTCCGTTGCCCCAGCTCTTCCCACGAGGACGCGATAGGTACACGTATCCCGGGGAAGAGAAGACAGGTAACATAGCCCAGTTGTCCGGGGGCGTCAAGGCCTGGCGGGTCCCTGAAAAGCAGGGCTCACACAGAGGCACAGAGACACGGAGAAGAGCTTGCGGGCGGGGGTGCGGCGGGTTAGCTGGTACGTGGGTCCTGGTCCCCTCTTCCTCCCGGTCATCATGGCGAAGCTTCGCGCGCTCCACAGGTCGCCCAGGTTCGCGGCGTCCGTCGCTTTCACGCTGGCGGTGGGTGTAGGGGTGGGGCTTTCGCTGCTGGGCTTCGCGGACGCGGGGCTGGCGCACGAGCCCGCCCGGCTCCTCCCCGCGTGGGACCGCTCCGCGGGCGCGCACGGGTGGACGGAGGGGCTGGTGACCGTGGGGGAGATCCGCTCCGCCGGGGTGAAGTCGCTCCTGCGCGTGCTGTGGGGGACCACGGCCCTCGTGGTGGCGAGCGCGCTGGTGATCGCGGCGGCCCGCGTGCTTGCGCGGGGCGCGGCGCAGAGGCCCGCCATCGCCATGCGCGTGGTGCTGGGGGCGGGCGCGCGGCGCGTCCTGCGCTTCGTCGCCAGGGACACGGTGGTGCCGGTGCTGGCGGGCGCGGTGCTGGGCGTGTGCGCCGGCTGGGGGCTCGGGGAGCTGCTTGCCGCTACCTGGCCCGCCAGTGAAGACACCTGGGCCGCGACCGGCGGCGGATTGCGTGCGCTCCTTCCCGCCCTGGTCGCACCGGTGGGGGTGGCGCTGCTCTGCGCGCTGGCTCCCGTGGCGATCGCGTACCGCCGCGAGCTGGCGTCGGGGCTCGGCACGGGGGACCGGGCCACCGCGGGGCGGTACGAGGGGTGGGTGCGGCGGGTGCTGACGGTGGCGCAGTTCACCGCGTCCATGGCGCTGCTGGTGGGCGCGGGCACGCTGCTGCGCGGGTCGCTGGGCCGCGAGTCCGGCGCCGGCGCGGGCTTCGACCCGCGCGACACGCTCACCATGTCCGTCACCCTCCCCGCGGCGGCACGCACCGACGCGGCCCTGCGCGCCGCCTACCTGCGCGACACGCTGGACCGCGTGCGCGCCCTCCCCGGCGTGCGCGCGGCGAGCCTGGTGAGCGAGGATGGGTGGCTGGGCACCGGCCCCCGCGACATCGTCACCTCATACTGCAAGCCGTTCTGCTTCGCGTTCCTGCTGGTGCCGGTGCTCCAGAAAGACGTCCACCAGCTCGCTGCGAGCCCTGGGTACTTCGAGGCCATGGGCATTCCCGTGATCGAGGGGCGTGGCCTGGCGCCGGACGATGGGCGGATGGAGGCGGTGGTCACACGCTCCGCCGGCCGGCTCCTCTTCCCGGGGCGCGACCCCGTGGGCCAGCACCTCCTCCCCTGGCGCGAGCGGAGCCTGCTGAGCGCGGGCGAGGCGATCCCCAAGTACCGCGTGGTCGGCGTGGTGGACGACGTGCGGCCGCTCGGGCCCGGCGTGGGCGAGATGGTGTCGCCCACCATCTACCTCTCCGCGCTGCGCCACCCGCCGCGCGTGGTGGGGCTGGCCGTGCGCGCCGCGGGCGACCCCATGCGCCTGGCTGGACCCGTGCAGCGGGCGGTGCGCTCGGCGGTGCCGGGCGCGCTCATCCGCGACCTGGTCACCATGGACGAGCGCCTGGCGCGCTTCGCGGCCCCGGTGCGCTGGACGGCGGGGGTGCTCGCGGCGCTCGCGGCCATCGGGTTGGTGCTGGCCTGCGCGGGGCTCTTTGGCGTGGTGCGCGAGGGGGTGGCCCGCCGCACCCGCGAGATCGGCGTGCGCATGGCGCTCGGTGCGCGGCGGGACCAGGTGGTGCGCGGCGTGGTGGGCGACGCCATGCGCCTCGCCCGCACCTCGCTGATCCTGGGGACACTGGCCGCAATCGCCACCGCGCGCACGCTGCAGGGGTTCTTCCACGGCGTGCGCACCTGGGACCCAGCCCTCTACGCCGGCGTGGCCCTCCTCCTCACCGCCGTCGCCCTGGTGGCCGCCTGGCTCCCCGCCCGCCGCGCCGCCGCCGTGGACCCGATGATCGCCATCCGCGCCCGGTAAAAAGACCGGAGGCACAGAGACGGCTTCGTCTCTGTGCCTCCGTGTCCTCTGTGTGAGCCCGATCTGTTCAGGGCCCGCCCATCGGCTGCCCCGGGTCCCCGCCCTGCTGCGGCTGCTGCTGCGTGGGAGTGCGCAGGCGCGGCGTCTGCCCGAAGCTGTAGTTGAAGGAGAGGAACGCCCCGCGCGCGCCGAACCGGCGCTCCGTGTCGATCCGGTAGCCCAGGATGCCGTTCGGGTCGTCCGTGTACGACGAGAACCGCATGGTGTTGAACGGGTCCTGCACGCGGAAGGTCACGCTGGCCTTGTCGTTCATGAACTTCTGGCGCAGCGACAGGTTGGTCATCGCGAATGCCCCGATGCGGCCGTACTCCGTGTTCATCGGCGCGCGGTACATCCCGAACACAGACACGTCCGTGCGCTTGCCCAGCTTCAGGTTGGCGTTGGCGCGCGTGGACCATCCCCACCCGGAGCTGGACACGGCGCCCGCCGACGTGTTGCCGTCCGACTCCTGGTGGAAGGCGTTGAGCCCCACGAAGCCCGTCAGGCGCCCGGCGCGCAGCGACGCGTTGGTGTCCGCGCCGTACGAGTCCGCGGTGGAAATGTTGTCCACCGTGCTGGTGATGGTGTCGCCCTGCGTGGTGCGGATGCGGCGGATGGCGCCCGTGGTGTGGCGGTAGAACGGGGTCATCTGCAGCGAGCCCAGCCGGCCGCTCTGCTGGAAGCCCAGCTCGTACGCGTCCGTGTACTCCGGGCGCAGGTACGGGTTGCCGCGGAAGCGGTTGAGCGGGTCCTCGTAGAAGAGGAACGAGTTGAGGAGCTGCGTCTGCGGGCGCTGGATGCGACGCGAGTAGCTCGCCTTCACCTGGCGCGACGCGTCCATGTTGAACGCCACCAGCGCGCTGGGGAAGAGGTCCGTGAAGCCCTCCAGGTCGTCGTCTTCGCGGTTGGTCTCGCGGTCCGTGCGCTCCACGCGCACGCCGCCCTGCAGCTCGAACTTCCCGGCGTTGCGCGTGAACACCCCGTACGCCGCGTTCACCTGCTCGTCGATCTTGAAGAGGTTGCTCCCCCCCGTGTTGAGCCACGAGTTGCTGTCGTACGAGAAGCGCTCGCTGGTGAGGTCGTTCTCCACCTGGCGAAGCTGCCCCTTGTACCCGGTCTCCACGCGCACCCCGCGCAGCATGCGGGTGACGTCGGCCTGCACGTACATCTCGCGGTTGACGGCGTCCGTGAGGTTCTGCGTGCGCAGCGGCTGGCTCCCCATCGGGTTGCCGCTCACGTCCACCGGCTGCTGCGTGAAGGAGTTCCCCTGGTCGAAGGCCGAGCGGTTGAAGCGGGCCTCCACGGAGAGCTCGTTCTGGCGCGGCTGTACGACGTTCTTGTACGACAGCGTGCCGTCGAAGGTCAGGTCGTCCGAAGTCATCCGCTGCAGGTCGTCCGAGCCCAGCAGCGGGTTGCGGGCGGCGTCGTAGCGCGTGAAGTCGTTGCGCGTGCTCTGGTTGAAGTCGCGCGTGCTCAGCATCAGCGTGGAGGCGAGCGACGCGGTCTTGTCCAGCTTCAGCTCGGTGTTGGTGTTCACCGTGTGCGACTGCATGCGGCCGCTGCCGTTGGAGAACTGGTCCAGGAAGCCGACCGGCGCACCGCCGCTGATGTTGGTGCGGTTGTTGAACCCGCTGGTCTCGCGCCCGTCGCCGAAGTAGCCGTAGCTGCCGAAGAGCGTCATGCGGCCGCGCTGGTAGCCCAGGTTGCCGGAGCCGTTGTAGCGGTCGCTGGTGCCCGCGGCCAGCGCGAGCCCGCCCGAGAGCCCCAGCTCCGCGTTCCCCTTGAGCACGATGTTGACGATGCCGGCCATCCCCTCCGGGTCGTACTTGGCCGACGGGTTGGGGATCACCTCCACCCGGTCCACCATGTTGGCCGGCAGTTGCTGCAGGAACTGGCCGAGCTGGTCGCCCCGCATGGGAGCGGCGCGCCCGTTGATCTGCACCGCCACGTTCTGGTTGCCGCGCAGGCTCACCCGCCCGTCCTGGTCCACCTCAACCGCGGGCACGTTGCGAAGCACGTCGGTGGAGTTGCCGCCCGCCGCCGCCGGCAGGTCCTTGGCCGAGAACACGTTGCGGTCGGCCGACATCCTCACCTCGCTGCGCGCGGCGGTGGCCGTGATCCCTTCGATGGCCACCGCGCCCGTGGCCAGCCGCAGCGTGGGCACCTCGGCAGAGGTGGCGCCCGGCGCCACCGTGATGTCGCCCGAGGTGGCCGGAGTGTGGCCCAGGTGCGAGACGCGCACGTAGTAGCGCCCGGGCCGCAGCCCTTCCACGCGGAAGGAGCCGTCCGCCCGGGTGACGGCGCCGGCCGCCAGCGCCGAGTCCGCCCGGCTCCACACCGAGACGGAGGCGGAGCCGACGGGGCGGCCGCTGGCCGCGTCCAGCACGGTGCCGCGCATCAGCGCGCCGCCCTGCTGCGGCATCATGCCGCCCGGGCGCGCGCCGGGAGCGCCAGCGGGCGCCTGGCCGGCGGGGCGCTGCTGCGCGGGTGTGTTCTGAGCGAAAGCGGCCTGAGTGCCGCATGCGATAAGAAGCGCGAGGGAGAGTCCGCTGGTCCGCTTCATGGTGTGCCGCGTGTGAAAAGGTGTACACCGCCTCCGGAACGGGCGGCGGGGGGCTGCGGGTTCGTGGCCCTGCGCAAGCTTGGATACTACCCCGGTCCCCAGGGTTGCAACCGCGCCGGCGCCGGGTTCGGCCGTCCGTACGGGACCGCGGACGGCCGGGTTTCGATCCGCGGCGAAAAAGTTAGCACCCCCGCCCGTGAGCACCACCCCGCGAGGTGAGCAGAGCGTTAGCGGTACATGGGTGCCGTGTTATCTTGATGAACGCGGCTCAGATTGAATCCCTCCGCGCCCCTCCCGCGTAGTCCCGCCGTCGCCCACACCTCCCCTCTCCCGGAGCCCGCCATGCCGTCCGTGCTTCCCATCAGCATTTCCGAGATCATCGTCGTCCTCTTCGCGGGTCTGGCCGTGCTGATCCCCATCGTGGGCCTCACCGCCCGCTTCGCCCTGCGGCCGGTGGTGGACGCCATCGCGCGCATCAAGGAAGCCGGGAACAGCGGCGAGGCGCTCCGCATGCTGGAGCGCCGGATGGCCCTGGTGGAGCAGGAAGTCCAGAGCACGGAAGGGCTTCGCGAAGAGGTTGCCCGCCTCGCCGACGCGCAGCAGTTCCAGCTCAAGCTGGTCGGCGCCTCGCGCGCGGAGAGCGAGTAGCCTGGCACGAATCGTGTTGCCGATTTTCACCGGTCCCAGGCCGGCGGAAACTCGAACCGAGGGGGATGTATGAGGAAGATGGTGAAGGCGGCGCTCGTCGCGGGCGCCGTGGCCTCTCTGGGCGCCTGCGCGCCGGGGGCGATGTTCTCCGTCGCCAGCCCGGGGTGCAACACGTACGCGCCGTGGACTCAGCACTCGCGGGTGAGCCTCCACGCCAACACCGCGCGGCTGCAGGCGGTCCAGGCGCGCTACGCGGCGGGTTACAGCTATACGCAGGCCAACCCGAACACCTGGCGCCAGGCCGCGACGGGCGAGTGCCGCTGAGCTGATTGGCTCACACAGAGACACGGAGGCACAGAGACGACTTCATCTCCGTGCCTCCGTGTTTTTTGTGCGCGTCGTATCAGCTCAGCCAGCGGCGGCGCGCCTCGTCGATCTCCTTCACGATCTCCCGTGTGTCCACCGGGACCTCGGGCTCCCACACGGGCGCCTGCCCCGCGTATCTCGCCGCCAGCCCGGCGTAGAAGCCCTGCAGCCACTCGCCGAACGGAGCCATCTCGGGTGATTCGCCGAGGAGCTTCAGATGCTCGCTCCCCACGTCCACGGTGGCGCGCACACCCTTGTGGCGGCGCTCGGTGGTCGCCCCGATGAACGGGGGCGCGAAGACCGTCCTCCCCGCGCGCCGCGAGAAGATCTGCACCGACGTGACCTCGGTGCTCGACGGCAGCCCTCCCGCGCGGCTTTCCAGCATCCACTCCCACTCCTCCGCGGACGCCGACCCGAACCACACGGTGTGCGGCGCCAGCCTGCGCAGGAACGCCAGGAAGCGCTCCACCTGCTCTCGATCTGTATCTTTCATCCGGTATGCGCGGTAGCGGTCGTGGGGACGCGGTCCTTCATCAATATATCATCCGAAGTCGCGTTGGCGGTCATCGCACGCGCGCCTCTCTCTCCTCCGTGTCTCTGTGCCTCTGTGTGAGCCCCGCTGTTCCAGATGCACGAAACCCCGGCAGCTTACTGCTGCCGGGGCCTCTGTTTACAAGGAGCGGGAGACGGGACTCGAACCCGCGACCCTTAGCTTGGAAGGCTAATGCTCTACCAACTGAGCTACTCCCGCCCGGGAGCCCCCGCCGGTGTGCTGGCGGGGTGGAAAAGCTAGCGGATCGGTGCGGAGCACGCAATCCGGGTTCGGCAGGCGCCGAGAGCCACCTGTCGGGATCGAACCGACGACCTTTCGATTACAAATCGAGTGCTCTACCGGCTGAGCTAAGGTGGCAGCCGGGTCGAATTTAATCCAACCCGGCCCCCTTCACCACCCCCGCCGCGGCTACGAAGCCAGCGACCAGCGGGGGCCCTGCGCCGTGTCTTCCACCACCACCCCGCGCGCCGCGATCTCGTCGCGGATCGCGTCGGCGGTGGCGAAGTCGCGCGACTTGCGGGCGGCCTGGCGCGCCGCGATGCGCTCCTCCACCCAGGCGGCGAGCCCCTCGTCCACCCGCGACTCGCGGTCGGCCAGGGCGATGAAGCCGAAGACGGAGTCGATGCGCTCGAAGGCGGAGAGCGCGGCCGCCTGCTCGGCGTGGCTGATGGGGCGGGTGCCGAGCTCCTCCAGCCGCGCGTTGGCGGCGCCGGCCAGGCGGTGAAGCACCGCCAGCGCCACGCTGGTGTTGAGGTCCTCGTCCATCGCGGCGGCGAAGGAGGCCAGCACCTCGTCCACCGCAGTGTGCAGGGTGGGCGTGTCCGCCGGGTCCGGATCGCGGGCGGCGGGGTGCTCGCGCAGGCGGTTGCGGGTGCCGCGGAGGCGGCGCACGGCCTCGGCCGAGGCGCCGAGCCCCTCAAAGGTAAAGTTGAGCTTGCTGCGGTAGTGCGCGGTGAGGTACAGGTAGCGCACCGCCGACGGCTTCACCCCGCGGTCCACCAGGTCCTGGAGGTTGAAGATGTTGCCCGTGGACTTGGCCATCTTGTCGCCCTCCAGCAGGAGGAACTCCCCGTGCAGCCAGTACCTCACGAACGGCTTGCCGGTGGCCCCCTCACTCTGGGCGATCTCGTCCTCGTGGTGCGGGAAGACCAGGTCCACGCCGCCCACGTGCAGGTCGAAGCTCTCCCCCAGCTCCTGCATGCTCATCGCCGAGCACTCGATGTGCCACCCGGGGCGCCCGGCGCCCCACTGCGTGTCCCACACCGCGCCCACCTGCTCGTCCTCCGGCTTGGCGGCCTTCCAGAGCACGAAGTCGCGCACGTCCTCCTTGTCGTACTCGTCCGCGGCCACGCGCTCGCCGCGGCGGCCGGCGGAGACGTCCACCCTGGAGAGCTGGCCATAGGTGGGGAACTCCGAGATGTCGAAGTACACGGAGCCCTCGGCCTCGTACGCCAGCCCGCGCTCCTGCAGGCGGCGGATGATGTCGATCATCTGTGGGACGTAGTCCGTGGCGCGTGGGTGCACGTCCGCCCGGCGGATCCCAAGCTGCTCGAAGTTCCTGAACAGGTCCGCGATGAACGGCTCCGTGTACTCGTTCAGCGAGACGCCGTCGCGCAAGGCGCCGCGGATGGTCTTGTCGTCCACGTCCGTGAGGTTCATCACGAACTTCACGTCGTAGCCGCGGAACTCCAGGTAGCGGCGCACCAGGTCCGAGAAGAAGAACGTGCGCATGTTGCCGATGTGCGGCGGGGCGTACACGGTGGGGCCGCACGTGTACATCCCCACCTTGCCCGGCTCCAGCGGCACGAACTCTTCTTCCCGGCGGGTAAGCGTATTGTAGAAGCGAAGCGGCATTGTTCGAGAATAGGGAACGGGGAACGGGGAACGGGGCACAGGCGCCCGCGTCCTCACAGACTAGTCGCCCGGTTCCCTACATCGCCGTACGTGTTCAACCGGCCACATCCACGCCTCCCTGCGGTGTGCGCTGCCCCGCCGCGAGGCCGGCCAGCGCGGCTAGCTCGCCCGGGGACTGGCCCTCGCCCCAGTACACCGTCTGGTGCGCGGAGGGGGTCTCGATGTTCTCCGCGTGGAAGCGGTGCTTGAGGCGGCGGCGGAGCTCGCGGGCCATGTCCCACTGCTTGAGCGGGAGCGCCTTCACCATCATGCGGATGGTGATGGAGCTGTCGCCGAACGACTCGATGCCGGGCACCTGCACCTCTTCCAGCATCAGGGGGCGCCACGCGGGGTCCTCCCACATCTTCCGCCCCTCGTCGCGCATCACTTCCATCACCTGGTCCGGGTCTTCCCGGGACGAGATGGCCACGTCCAGCACCACGCGCGCCCACCCGCGGGTGAGGTTGCTCACCATCTTGATCTGCCCGTTGGGGACGATGTGCACCACGCCGTGCGTGTCGCGCAGCACCACCACCCGCAGCGTCATCCGCTCCACGGCGCCGGAGACGCCCTCCAGCCGCACCACGTCGCCCACGCCGAACTGGTTCTCCAGCAGGATGAAGAGCCCGGCGATGACGTCCTTGACCAGCGACTGCGCGCCAAAGGAGACCGCGAGGCCCACCACCCCGGCGCCGGCCAGGAGCGGCCCCAACTGCAGCCCAAGCGCGCCCAGCACCATGAACAGCGTCACCACCCAGATCACCACGCGCCCGATGCTGCGCAGCAGGCTCACCAGCGTGCGGGTGCGCTGCTCCTGCACGGTGATGATCCCGTCGCTCTCCGCCGTGCGCTCCACGCGGCGGAGCACCGCCTCCAGCGCGTAGTAGGCGAGCGCCGCCACCAGCAGCGCGCCCACCACGCGCAGCCCCGTGGCGGTGAGCTCAGGCCAGTTGAACAGGTCCTCCCACTCGCGCCGGGCGCGGGGGAGGAGGGCGGCTACGGTATCGGTCTGCAGCATCGGTCGGCGCGGTCAAGGGTCCGCAATCGTACCCGGGCGGCGGGGGTGAGTCAAGGCAGGGCCCGAAAACGGACAACGGAGGCACGGAGACCCCTTCTCCATGCCTCCGCCGGGCCGTTCCCGCGCCGCCGTCAGCGCAGCACGCGGAGCTCGCGGATGCGCCACGCGTTGCGCTCGTATACGGCGCCCACGTACACGGTGGCGGTCACGGGACGCGTAACGCCGCGCGGGCGCGACACCCAACTGAGCTCGCCGAAGCCGCGCAGCGGGTCGCCCTCGGAGCGCTTCACCTGCGTGGGCCGGGCGGAGACCGTCTCCTGGTCGCGGAACAGGTCGCGCAGGGCGGCGGCCACGTGGCGCTCCTGCACCGCGCCGGCGTCCACGTCGGGAAGCGCCAGCAGGATGCGGCCGTCCGACGGCGCCAGCTCCACCAGCGCGGACGCGTCGCCCGCGGCCCAGTGGCGCGCCACCGTGGCCACGAACGTCTCCAGTGGTGGCGCGGTCTGCGCCGTCGCGGTCGTCGAGCAGAGGAGCGCCAGGAGGAGCAGCAGCCACTTCATCGCGCGCCCACCGCCAGCGGCGCCGTGCCGATGTCGTCCAGGACCGCCCTGAGTGCCGCCGCGGGGTCGGGCGCGGCGGTCACGGAGCGGCCGATCACCAGGTAGTCCGCGCCCAGGCGCACGGCCTCGGCGGGGGTGGCGACGCGCGACTGGTCGCCCGCGTCGTCGCCCGCCAGGCGGATGCCGGGGGTGAGGACGCGGAAGCCGCGCGGGAGCGTGCGGCGGATGGCCGCAAGCTCGTGCACCGATGCGACCACCCCGTCCATCCCGCAGGCGTGGGCCAGGCGCGCGAGGCGCTCCACCTCCGCCTCGGCGGACACGGCGTCGCGCCCCCACGCCTCGGCCACTTCGCCGGCGGAGAGCGAGGTCAGCACGGTGACGGCCAGGAGCTTCGGGCCACCGTCGCCGGCGGCGCGGGCCGCGCGCATCATGGCGCCGCCGCCGGAGGCGTGAAGCGTAAGCAGCTCCACGCCGAGCGACGCGGCGGAGCGCACCGCCTGCGCCACCGTGTTGGGGATGTCGTGCAGCTTCAGGTCGAGAAAGACGCGGCATCCGCGCTCGTGGAGGGCGCGCACCACGCCCGGCCCTTCGGCCGTGAATAGCTGCAGGCCCACCTTCACGAAGTCGGCGGCGGGGCCCACGCGGTCCAGCAGCGCGAAGGCGGCGGCGGCGTCGGGAACGTCCAGCGCGAGAATAGGGGTGGCGGTCATGGCTGGTATCTACCCGTTGCGGGGCCCAGGGGTCCGGCTCGCGGCGATCTCACGCGGAGTCGCGGAGAGAATCACCGGGCGGACGCCGCGGACTGCGGGCGGGCGAAGAAGTCGTGGACGGCGCGGGCGAGCTGCGTGGCGACCTGGCGCTGCGTCTCCGCCTCGTTGAGGAGGCGCTCCTCTGCGGGGTTGGAGACGAAGCCGATCTCCACCAGCACGGCCGGCATGAAGGTGCCGCGCAGCACGGCGAACCCGGCCTGCTTCACCCCGCGGTTGGGGCCCGGGTGCACCTGGCGCAGGCGGTCCTGCACCAGTTGCGCCCAGTCGCTGGACTCGCGCAGGTGCTGGTTCTGGCGGAGGTCGGTGAGGATGAAGGCCATCGGCCCGCCCGCGGGCGTGTCTTCGTACTGGGTGGAGGCGTTCTCGAAGGCTTCCACCCGCTGCGCGTCCGCCGTGCGCGCCTCGGCCAGGAAGTAGGTCTCGTACCCTTTTTCGCCGCGGCTGGGGTTGGCGTTGCAGTGAACGGAGATGAAGAGCGCCGGCTGGCCCTCGCCGCGCCAGCGGTTGGCGAGCCGCGCGCGGTCGTGCAGCGCGATCAGCGTGTCGCGGTCGCGCGTCATCCGCACCTCCAGCGACGGGTCTTCGCGGAGGATGGCCGCGAGCCGCCGCGCCACCGCCAGCGTCACATCCTTTTCCCGCGTGCCGCCGGGCCCGCGCGCGCCCGGATCGCGCCCCCCGTGCCCCGCATCCACCACCACCAGCCGCCGCCGCGGCGGGGCGTCGGGCGCGCGCGCCGCGTCCCGGACCGGCTCGGGCGCGCTCGCCGTATCGCGGACGCGCTCGGCCGCGCGCGCCACCGGCGTTCCCGCCGCGCTGCCGCGTATGGAGCGCGCGGCCGCATCCACCGCCACGCGCCCTTCGGTGAGGCGGGGGAGGAGGTCGCGAAAGAACTCCACGGGGAGGAAGACGACTCCGCCCTCGTCGTACGCGGCGTGGCGCAGCGGCGTGGCGGCGCCGTCCACGCGCACCTCGGAGGTGCCGTTGGTGAAGGCCACCTCGTGCGCCCCCACGTGCGCCACGATCCCGTCGCGCGCGAACGACACCTCGGCGCCCACGCTCACCAGCACGGATGCGGGAAGCGCGGCGTACCCGCGTCCGGTGGACTCCGCCACCTGCGACGAGCGGGGACCGGAATCGATGCGCCACGGGAGCCCGGGCTGCGCGCGGAGCCCGGCCGGCGCGGACGCCAGGCCAAGGAGTAGGGCGACGAGGATGGAAGTCATGAGGCTGCGAGGATTGCTGTGCGAGGGCTGCGGGCCGGCTTTCACGAGTCACCCGCGCGTGACGGCGGCCGGGTCCAGCGGATACCCGCGACGAGAGGGTTGGCCCCCGCGACGCGTAGAGCGCCAATCTACACGGATGCGGTGCGATTCAGGACATCGCTTCGCGACACCGGCAGACTCGTGGCCGCGGCGTGTTCTTCACCGGGCTTCGCTCTCCATCCCATCGGCGCGCCCGGTCAGGAGTCGTTGAGCCGGTCGGCCACGTGCATCCCCAGCCAGAGCACGGCGGCCGCCGCGGCCGCCAGGCGGACCCGGCGGTGGCGCCACGCCCGGGCCACGGCGCCGCGCAGCGACCCGTGCGCCGCGCTCGCCCCCATGACCGGCGCCAGCCGGGGCCATTCCCACGCGACCACCGCGAGATGGCCCGCCAGCAGGAGTGCGATCGCGGCCCGGTCGGCGGCGTGGAACGGGAGGGCGAACACCAGCACCACGATGTTGGCGACGATCGGCAGGCAGACGAGCGCGCCCAGCGCGGCCGTTCGCGGCGCCAGCAGCAGGAGGCCGCCGATCACCTGGCCCAGCCCCAGGAAGCGCCAGTACGCGCCGACGGAGTGCAGCGCATCGAACACCGGCATCTCGGCGCCGCCGCGGTGGATGCCGTCGCCGAGGGCGAGCTTGGCGAGGCCCGGCACGATGAACGCCGCCGCCAGCGTCCAGCGCAGCACCGCCATCCAGTCCGCCGCCCGCGCACTCGCCCGCAGGCGCGATGGGATCTGAACCTCCACGAGGAAGCTCCGGGTGACGGGATGGTGCGGGGCGTTCAGGGGCCGTGCGGACGCCTCGCGGCGCGGTCTGCCAGGGAACCGTGCTTCAACGGCCGGGAATCCTCTTACGTGATCCGCGCAGATGATCGAGCGTGCGCTACCCGCCCAGGAGCGAATAAATTCGCCGCTGGAACCACGCGAAGTCCCCTGCGGGGACTGTCAGGTCCAAGATCGGCTGAAGGCGCAGACCGCGAAGGCGGTCTTCGCGCAGGTCCAGCGGCGAATTTATTCGCTCCTGGCGCGCCGCGCCGCAAATCACCCAATCCCCCGACCCCGCATCACTCCGCGCGGTCCTTGAGCCCGCGCTGGATCTCGCGCTGCGAGTCGCGCTCGCGGATGGTGTCGCGCTTGTCGTGGAGCTGTTTGCCGCGCACCAGGGCCAGGTTCACCTTGGCGCGCCCGCCGCTGAAGTGCAGGTCAAGCGGCACCAGAGTGAGCCCCTTCTCCTGCACGGCCCCGATCATCTTGCGGATCTCGTTGCGGTGAAGCAGGAGCTTGCGCGGGCGCAGGGGATCGTGGTTGAAGCGGTTCCCCTGCTCGTACGGCGAGATGTGCACGTTGAAGAGCCACACCTCCCCGTTGTCCACGCGGGCGAAGGCATCCTGCAGGTTCGCCTTCCCCTCGCGCAGCGCCTTGACCTCCGTCCCCTGCAGCACGATGCCCGTCTCCCACGTGTTGAGGACGTGGTACTCGTAGCGTGCCTTGCGGTTGGAGACGATCAGGCGGTCGGCGCCCTTTTCGGCAGCGGCTGCGGTCTTGGCCATGGGAAGAATAGTGCGTCAGTGCGTTGAAGTGCGTCAGTGCGTGAGTGAAAAGCCGTTCAAGCGCACTCACGCACCAACGCACTCACGCACTTCAGTAAATGATGATCGGAGTGCCGACGTCCACGGCGTAGTACAGCTCGCGGGCCGCTTCGTTGGTCATGCGGATGCAGCCGTGCGAGACGTTCTGGCCGAGGAGATCGGGCTTGCTGGTGCCGTGGAGGGCGATGCCCTCACCCAGGAACAGAGCGGACGTGCCCAGCATCCCCCTCTGCCAGCGCTTCGGGTCGTTCTCGGCGGGCACGGGGAGCTTGTTCTCCACGTAGTGCCAGTCCGGGAGGTACCAGCGCGGATCCTTTTCCTTGCGCTGCACGCGGAACATGCCGCGCGGCGTGGAGAAGTCCCACTGCTGCCCCGCCCCCTCCAGCCGCGTCCCCGTGCCCGTGCCTACCAGCGTGGACCACACCACCCGCTCCGCCTCCATCAGGTAGAGCCGGTTCTCGGCGAGGGACACGACCACGTAGCGCCCCTCCGCGGTCACCGGCGGGTCGCGGTACCGCTCGCGCCCCTCCGCCTCCACCCCGTGCGCCACCAGCGAGGGGTCCATCGGCATCCCCTGCGCCGAAGCCGAGCCCGCGCCCAGCACCAGGACGAGCCCGCCCACGCACTCACGCACCCACGCACTCACGCACTTCATTCCAGCAGCTCCTTTTGCTTCCGGCGGATCAGCAGCAGGTCGTACACCTGCGCCACCTCTCCGCCCAGAATGAACACCACCGCAGAGTAGTACACCCAGAACACGAGAAGGACCGGTGCCAGCAGCGTGCCGTAGGTGCGGCTGTAGTCCACCACGTCGCTCACGTACCAGGCGAACAGGCCCTTCAGCAGCTCCCACGAGACGGACGAGAAGGCCGCCGCCACCAGCGAGATCCGCCACGGCGTCCTTCGCTTGGGGAGGAAGCGGTAGATGAGCAGGAACATCAGGAAGATGAACCCGAAGGCGGCGAGCCGCGGCCACGTGACCACGAACACCTGCGCCGCCCGCCGGTTCTCGATCCCCAGCCACTCGAGCCCGAAGCGCTGCGCCGCCTCCAGCGCCAGCGTGATCCCCGTGTTCAGCACCAGCAGCGTGCCGGCCACCACCACCATCTCCAGGTCGAAGATCTTCCCGGCCACGATCCCCCGCTCTTCCGGGAGGTCGAAGATGTCTTTGAGCACCGCGCGCAGCGTGCCGAAGAGGCGCGTGGAGGCCCAGATGAAGAGGAGGAGGCCGATGGCGCCGAACGAGGGGCCGCCCTCCATCACCCGGTCCACGATGTGGCCCGTGATCCCCACCACCTGCTGCGACGGGGGGAGGATGGAGAGCACGTACTCCACCGCCGCCTGGCGCGGGTCCTCCAGCGTGCGCCGGAGGACGTAGGTGAGGATGCCTACGAGGAGGAGGAAGAAGGGGGCGGCCGCCAGGAGGACGTTGAAGGCGATGCCGCCGGCCAGGAAGAAGATGTCGTCTTCGCCGGCCTTGTTCCACACGCGCACCGTGAAGTCCCACCCGCCGGCCCACATGCGGCGCACCGCCGTGCGCGCCGACCGCGCCACCGAGATGGCGCGGGTGCGCCGCCGTTCCGCCGCGGGCGAAGTATCGCCGGGTGCCGGTGGCCCCGTCAACGCCCTATCGCGCCAGGTCGCCCGCGTCGGTCTCGGTGCCTACCGACAGCACCACCACGTCGGCGGCGGGGGGCAGCGGGGCTTCCACCCCGCCGCGCGCGCCCCGGCGGAGCGCCTTGGCCTCCTCCACGCGGCGCAGCAGGTCGGCCCGGGCGTCGCGGGCGGCGTCGCGCCCCGTCTGCACGGCGGCGCGGGCCTGCTCGCGCCGCGCGTCCACCGCGCCGCGCACGGCAGACACCCCGCCCGTCACCGTGCCGCGCGCGCCCTCCACCCGGTCGCCCAGCACGCCGCGCACGCCAAGCGCCGCGCGCACGAACTCGCCCCTCACCTCGGCGCCGGCGCGGGGGGCAAGCAGAAGCGCAACGCCAGCGCCCACCAGCGCGCCCAGCAGGAACGCCCCGCCATCCCCGCGCCGCTCGATCACGATGTAGGGAAGGTCGTCGGACTCGCGCATGTCAGGAGAGGTAGGGGTCAGGAGCTTACGGCTACGCAGCCGCCCTCCGGGTCCGTGGCGCTGGCCAGCGCGCTGCACAGCCGGGGGAGGTCGATGGGCTTGCGGAAGAAGAAGTCTGCCTCGCGCTCCAGCCGGTGCTCGGCCTCTTCGCCGCCGCACCCGGCCGTCACCACGATGAAGCACACGTCCCACGCCGCCACGCGGCGCACGTGCCGCAGGATCTGCAGGCCGTCCGTGTCCGGCAGGCGGAAGTCGCACACCACCGTGTCCGGATGGAAGTTGTGAAGCTCCGCCAGGCCGCGCGCGCCGGTGGCCGCCGCGCACACCACGTACCCCTCTTCCGCAAGGAGACTGGTGAGCGCCTCCCGGGCGCCCGGTTCGTCTTCGATAAGGAGGATACGCTTCGCCGCCATGGGATTGCAACCTCCGCGAGTCGCCTCTGCGGAGGCGGGCCTGCTGCCGGAACGCCCGTGGAACGGGGCAATCCGCGTGCCATGCCCAGGGAAACAAATAATCTCACACAGAGACACGGAGGCACAGAGACGACTTCATCTCTGTGCCTCCGTGTCTCTGTGTGAGAAAGCAGCTAGGCCGCGACGGCCTCGCCGGCGACGGCCTGGTTGAGCCGGTTGCGCAGCTCGTCTTCGTCGATGCCCAGCATCAGGGCGGCGCGCTGGTGGTTCCCCTCCACGAAGGAGAAGGTCTTGAGCATCAACGTGCGCTCCGCGTGCTCCAGCTTGGTGCCCACGGGGATGCGTACCTCGCGGTCTTCCGTCACCAGCAGCTCGTGGGCGCGCATGTCGGCAAGCGTCACCATGTCGCCGCGGGCAAGGATCACCGCGCGCTCCACCGCGTTCTTGAGCTCGCGCACGTTGCCGGGCCAGCGGTAGCTGTTGACGAACTCCAGCGTCTCCGGCGCGAAGCCCTTGAGCGGCTTGCCGTTCTCTTCGGCGAAGCGGCGCAGGAAGGCCTCGGCCAGGATGCGCACGTCGCCGCGGCGCTCGCGCAGCGGGGGGAGCACCAGGGGGATCACCGCGAGACGGTGGTACAGGTCGTCGCGGAGCTTCCCTTCGTCGATGGCGCGCTGGATGTTCTTGTTGGTGGCGGCCACCACGCGGATGTCCACGTGCACCTCCTTCTTGCCGCCCAGGCGGCGGAAGGAGCGCTGCTCCAGCGCGCGCAGGAACTTCACCTGGATGTCCGGCTCCATCTCCGCCACTTCGTCCAGGAAGAGCGTGCCGCCGTCGGCCAGCTCGAAGCACCCCTGCTTCTCGTTGATGGCCCCGGTGAACGCGCCCTTCTCGTGGCCGAACAGCTCGTTCTCCAGGATCTCGCGGGGGAACGCGGCGCAGTTGATGGCGATGAACGGCCCCTTGGCGCGGCTGCTCTTGTCGTGGATGGCGCGCGCCACCAGCTCCTTGCCGGTGCCGCTCTCGCCCACGATGAACATGGAGGCGGTGGACGGGGCCGCGGCCTCGATGGTGCCGTAGACCGACTGCATCTCCTCCGACTGGCCGATCAGGTCACCGAAGCGCGTGAGGTTCTTGAGCTTCTCCTCGAGCGTGCGGTTGGCCTGCTTGACGCGGTACGCCTCCAGCGCCTTGGGGAGCAGCGCCTTGAGGCGCGCCACGTTCAGCGGCTTCTCCAGGTAGTCGTACGCGCCCTCGCGCATGGCGGCCACCGCGCTGTCCACCGAGGCGGAGCCGGTGATGATGATCATCTCGCTGGCGACGCCCGCGTCCCGCATCTTGGCGAAGAGGGCGAGCCCGTCCAGCTCCGGCATGCGCAGGTCCGCCAGGACCACGCCGTACCCGCCGGTGCGGACCATCTCCCACGCCGTCTTCCCGTCGGTGGCCGTGTCCACCTCGTAGCCGTCGTCGGCGAGGAGCATCTGGAGCCCCTCGACGATGTGGCGCTCGTCATCCGCTACGAGAATCTTCTGAAGCATGCCGTGGCCCTGGAGGTGTTGCGAAGGTCGAACACGCAAGATAGAAACGGGGCGGGTCGCGGTCAACCCATTGGACCGCAACCCGCTACGTGGCATGAAGATGATGCGCGGGCCCCCGTGGAGGCCCGGCGGGCGGCTCAGCGCGCCAGCGGCACCGTGAGCGTCCTCCCTCCCTCCCCCTCCCCGTCCACGCGGGCGCCCATGCGCTCGGCCAGGTGGCGGGCCACGGCCACGCGGGCGGCGCTCTCGGGGGGGACCTCGGCGGGCTCGCCGCCGGCGCTCTCCACCATCAGGCGCGCGCTGCCGTCCGCCTCGTCCAGCCCTATGCGCAGGGTGGCGCCAGGGCCCGCGGAGTCCAGCGCGTCCAGCACCAGGTTGAGGATCACCTGCCGCGCCGGCTCGCGCGGCACGAAGACGCGCGGCGCCCCGTCGCCCGGCTGGAAGTCGACGGCGGCCTCGCGGTGGCGCGCCTCCAGGGTGATGAGCTCCATCAGCTCTTCCACCAGGTCGCGCAGCGTGGTGGTCTCCGCGCCGCGGCCGGGGCGCGAGAGGCGCAGCAGGAGCTCGATGCGGCGGTTGACGCGCTCCAGCTCGCCGCTCAGCACACCGAAGTAGCGCTGCAGGTCTTCCGACTCGCCGGCCACGCGCGATACCCGCCGCTTCAGCACCTCCAGGTTGATGACCATGGAGTGAAGCGGGTTCTTGATCTCGTGCGCAAGGTCGTCTGCCAGCCGCTCCAACAGGTCGAGCTTGTTGGCCCGTACACGCAGGACGTCGCCGTCCTCCGCGTCCGTCGGCTCGAGGGTCATGGTCTCGGTGCTCACATCAGTTCCCGGTACAGCGTGGAATGTTTCCGGGCCGCCTGGGGAAGCACAATCCGTTCCGCTGAACAGCGGGGAACGGGGAACGGGGAACGGGGAACGGGGAACGGGGAACGGGGAACGGGGAACGGGGAACGGGGAACGGGGAACGGGGAACGGGGAACGGAAGGCTAGGACATGTCGGCCGCAAGCACAGCAGGGCCGCGCACGGTGCGCGGCCCTGCTGTGCTTGCTTCTCCCGTTCCCTGTTCCCCGTTCCCCGTTCCCGGCTGTTCAGTCCGACAGGTCCCAGTCGTCCTCGGCGGCCTTCATGCGCATGGCGCCGGGCCCGCCGTGCGCGATCTCCGGCAGCGGCACGATGCGGCGCACCGTCTCCAGCGTGTCGTTGACGCGAAGCTGCGTGAACAGGAAGGCGAACTGCTCCTTGAGCGTCTCGCGGATGGCGGCGCGGTTCTCCTCCGGCAGCTCCCACAGGTCGCGCTTGAAGGCGCCCAGGGCTTTCTTGCGGGCCTTGTAGATGAACTGCTGCTCGGTGTCCGTGGGCTTGCGCTCGTCCGGGAAGTTCTGGCGGCAGTGCTCGTACATCCGCTCGCGCAGCTCCGCCGGGAACTGTGGGTGGTCGTACACGATGTTCTGGAAGTTGGTGGCCAGGTGGATCTCGGCCGTCTCCACTTCCGGGAAGTTGCCGAAGGCGCTGTTGGGGAGGGTGGACGCCCCGTGCTGCACGGCGCCGCTCAGGCCGTACTCGTCGCGCGAGATCTGGCTGAGCGAGCGCAGCGTCTCGAAGTCGATGGCCACGTCCGCGATGGTGCCGTCCGGCAGCACGGTGCCGCCGTGCGTGGTGCCGCTCTGCACCGAGATCTTGGACAGCCCCTCCACCGCCACGCCCTCGCGCTCCGCGATGCGCTTGAGCTCGCGGTTGAAGCCGTCCATGTACGCGCGCAGCTCCTCGGGGGTGGAGTTCTCCGTGCCCACCTCGCCGATCTCGCCGCCCACGGACACGGTGACACCCTGCGGCTGGTAGTGCCGCACGTACGCCGTGAGCTCGGCCGAGAGGCGGTAGTTGAGCTCCTGCTGCGCGTCCAGCCCTTCCCTGGCCAGGTCCACCAGCGTGGAGGCGTCCACGTCGATGTTGTAGAAGCCGGCGTGGAGCCCTTCGCGGATGATGTCCTTGACGGCGCGCATCTCCGCGTCCGCATCGGCCTTGTACTTCTTGGCGTTGAGCTGGAAGTGGTCGCCCTGCACGAAGAGGGGGCCGCTCCACCCTTCCTTGATGGCGGACGCGGTCATCACGGCCACGTACTCGGCCGGGCGCTGGTCCGTGTAGCCGATCTCCGAGCGGGCGATCTCCAGGATCAGCGCGCCGGCGTTGAGCTCGCGCGCGGCGGAGAAGAGGGCGCGCCCCGTATCGAACGACATGGCGCGCACGTTCATGGCGGGCACGGTGAAGCTGCTCACCTCGCCGCGCCCGCGGGCCATGTACAGGTCGTGGATGGAGGCCGGCGCCACGCCCAGCCGCCGCCCCACCGCGCCGATCGTCCAGCGGGCCGTGTCGCGCACGTCCTCGTCGTCCGCGAAGACGGCGGCGCGCACCAGGCGGTCGATCCCCTGCTGGCGAAGCGCGCTCTCGTCCACCACCTCCACGGCGCCGTCGTCAGACACGCGTACGGACGAGGCCACCTCGTCCAGCATCGCGCGCACGGGCGCGCGGGAAAGTAGCGCCAGATCGTCGGCGGACGCGACGGGTTGCACCATGGCTCCTCGGTCTGTTTCTGGATGAACGTTGTGGGATACCGCTTTACGTGCGGGCGGAATGTGCGGGGGACGCGGCGCGGGAGCAAGGGCACGGCGGAACAGAGGGGAACGGGGAATGGGGAACGGGGAACGGGAACTGCCTTGGTTTCACCGTTCCCCGTTCCCCATTCCCCGTTCCCCCTTTCTCTCGGTCCGGCGTTTGCGCGGGGCGGCGCGCATGATCAAGACGACGAAAGCACTGGGGGCGGTGGCGGCCGCGGGGGCGGGGCTGGCGGCGTACGCGTTCATGGTGGAGCCGCTCTGGCTGGAGACCACGAGGCCCAGGATCTTCGTGCGGGGGCTTCATCCCGCGCTGGAAGGGTTCCGCATCGCGCTGCTCACGGACATGCACGCGGGCCAGGGCACGCCGCTCTCCCTCATCCGCCGCGCGTGCCGCAGGGCGATGGACGAGCGGCCGCACCTGATCGCGCTCACGGGCGACTTCGCGGCGGACGAGGCGCCGGACTTCGGCGGGGTGATCGGGGCGATGGAGGGGCTGCGGGCGCCGTACGGGGTGTACGCGGTGCCGGGGAACCACGACTACACGGTGGGGATCGAGAAGTGGCACCGGCAGATGGCGGCGCACCCCGTGATCCGCGACCTCACCAATGACGCGCGGATGCTGGACGTGGAGGGCGCGCGCTTCTGCGTGGCGGGGGTGGACGACTACTCGCAGGGCCACCCCACGATGGACGCGCTCCCCCCGCCGGACAAGCGGGATTTCACCCTGCTGCTGGCCCACGACCCGGACCAGGCGGAGCGGGCGAAGCGCTCGTACGACCAGGTGGACCTGATCGTGAGCGGGCACACGCACGCGGGGCAGGTACGCCTCCCCTGGGTGGGCGCGCTGCGCAACCCGGCCGAGCGGCCGGACCTGTACGAGGAGGGGCTGCGCCGCCGCCCGTGGACGCAGGTGTACACGTCGCGCGGCGTGGGGACGGTGCACATCCCCGTCCGTTTCCTGTGCAGGCCCGAGGTGGCGGTGCTCGAGCTCACGGGCGCGCCCAGGCCGCCGCGAAATACCTGAAGGGAACGCTCTTTGCTTACCACGTGACCCGCGAGCAGTCCGGAGCGGCGTTGGACGGGACGACGCACCGGTGCCCAGGCGGTTCCGTCCATCTCGGAGGGATCATGGCACGACAGACCGGGACAGTGGAGTTCTTCAAGGACGACAAAGGGTTCGGTTTCATCCGGCCCGACGACGGCGGCAAGGACGTCTTCGTCCATCACTCCTCCATTCAGATGGATGGGTTCCGCTCGCTGAAGCGGGGCGACCGGGTGGAGTTCGAGATCCAGGAAGATCCGAAGGGCCCGCGGGCCGCGGAAGTCCGGATCGCGCCGGATGAGGGGTCGCCTCCGACGGAGTGAACTGCGGGGCTCACACAGAGACACAGAGGCACAGAGATGACTTCATCTCGGTGCCTCTGTGTCTTTTGCGTGGGTTCAGGGGACGAGGATTATTTTTCCGAACTGGCCGCCGGCTTCGAGGCGCTCGTGGGCTTCGCGGGCTTCGTCCAGCTTCATCACGGAGTCCACCACGGGGCGCAGGGCGCCGGTGACGACGGCGCGGAGCATGTCTTCGAACTCGCTGCGCGAAGCCATGGTGGTGCCGATGATCTCGAGCTGCTTCCAGAAGAGGACGCGCACGTCGATCTCAACCACGGGGCCGGCGGTGGCGCCGTAGGTCACCAGGCGGCCGCCGCGGGCCAGGGCGCGCACGCTTCCCTTCCAGGTGGCGGCGCCCACGTTCTCCACCACCACGTCCACGCCGCGCCGGTCCGTGTCGCGGAAGACGGCCTTGGACCAGTCCTCCGTGTCGCGGTCGTAGACGAAGGTGGCGCCCAGCTCGCGCAGGCGGCGCACGTTCTCCGCGCCACGGGTCACGGCGAAGACGCGGGCGCCGGCCAGCCGCGCGATCTGCACGGCGGCGATGGCGGTGCCGCCGGAGGCGCCGATCACCAGGACGTCATCGGACGGGCGCAGGCGGGCGCGCGTGAGCAGGGCCCGCCACGCCGTCTGGTACGAGACGGGGAGGGCCGCCGCCGCCTCGAAGGAGAGCTCGTCCGGGATGGCGTACACGCGGTCCGCCGTGGCGGCCACGTACTCCGCGAAGCCGCCGTCGGTGTGCTCGCCCAGGATGCGGTAGGTGGCGCACATGGACTCCTCGCCCCGCGCGCATTCGCGGCAGTGCCCGCACCACAGCGACGGGTTCACCACCACCCGCTGGCCGACGCGCCCCGCGTCCACCCCCTCGCCCACCTCCACGATCACCCCGGCCACGTCCGACCCGCCGATGTGCGGCATGGTGGTCTCGATGGGGATGCCGCGGCGCACCCACAGGTCCAGGTGGTTGAGCCCCGCCGCCCTCACCTCCACCAGCACCTCGCCGGGCCCGGCCACCGGCCGCGCCACCTCTTCGATGCGGACCCGCTCCGGCCCGCCGTGTTCGTGAAAGATCGCCGCGCGCATGGGGATGGGGTTTGAGGGCGTGGATGGTTTCGGCGGAAGGTAGGGTTTCGCCGGGGCGGGCGGCAATGGGGGTGAAGTGCGTGAGTGCGTTAGTGCGTGAGTGCGTTTTCCTGCTGGAGCGCACTCACGCACTAACGCACTCACGCACTCCTGTTCCCAACCGTCCGCCCCGCTGATACTTTCCCCGCATGCGCTACTCGGGATCCGAAGACAGGCTCAATCCCCAGACGCCGGAGGGGGTAACCGACGACACGCTCGGCGGGTACGCGAGGGTGCACGGGCGCGCCGCGGCCTTCCAGGGGTGCGACGGCGAGCCGTACACCGCCGCCGTGGAGACCGACGAGAGCGGCGACCCGGAGGTGCCCTGGGCCGCGTACCTGGTGTTCGTGCGCTGGGCGCAGACGGGGACGGCCGTGATGGGGCACCTGGAGACGGGCGACCTGGTGGCCGCGCCCACCGAGGAGCAGGCGCGGGACGCCCTGGAACAGCTTCCGCTGGCCGCGGTGCGCTCCCTGCTGGACGAGACGATCCGCGAGAAGCGGAGCGGAGAAGAACGCGCGGACTGACGCGCCCACACGACCCGAGACGATGCTCAAGCAGAGCCTGCTTTACCTCAGCCAGAGCCCCACCGCCAAGCGGATGGTGACCGGCACCCCCGTGTCCCGCCAGATGGCGCGGCGCTTCGTGGCCGGCGACACCCTGGACGAGGCGCTGGACGCCGCCCGCGCGCTCAACGCCGCCGGCCTCAGCGTGTCGCTGGACTACCTGGGCGAGGCCGTGGAGAGCCGCGAAGAGGCCGAGGCGGCCACCGACATGGTGATCCGCATCCTCGAAGCGCTCAAGCGCGAGGGGCTCGACGCCAACGTGTCGGTGAAGCCCACGCAGTTCGGGCTGGACCTGGACCCCGACTTCTGCCGCCGCGGCATCGAGATGGTGCTCCAGCGCGCCCGCGAGCTGGGCGACGGCGAGGGCGAGACCTTTGTGCGGCTGGACATGGAGAGCAGCGAGTACACGGAGCGCACCGTCGCCCTGGTGGAGTCGCTGTGGGCCGACGGCTTCCGCAACACCGGCACCGTGCTGCAGTCCATGCTCCGCCGCACCCCGGACGACGTGGAGCGGATGGTGGCGCTGGGTGCGCGCGTGCGGCTGGTGAAGGGGGCGTACCTGGAGCCGGAAACGGTCGCCTACCCGGACAAGGCGGACACCGACCGCATGTACGTGGAGGAGATGGAGCGCCTTCTGGACGCGGGGAACTACCCGGCCATCGCCACCCACGACGAGGCGATCATCGACGCCGCGCGCCGCTACGTGTGGGAGAAGGGGATCGCCAAGGACTCCTTCGAGTTCCAGATGCTGTACGGCGTGCGCCGCGACCTGCAGACGCGCCTGCGCGAGGAAGGGTACAACGTGCGCGTGTACGTGCCCTTTGGCGAGAGCTGGTACCCGTACCTGATGCGCCGCCTGGCCGAGCGCCCCGCCAACATGATCTTCATGGCCGGGAGCATCGCCAAGGAGAGCGGCGTGAGCGGCTACGGGCGTCCGCTGGCCATCGGCGGCGGGATCCTGGCTGGCGCGCTGGCGGCGTTCGCCTGGCGCAGGCGCCGCTAGGTGGCGGCGGTCCGCTACCGGCTCTCCATGCCGGAGCCCCACACCCACCTCTTCCACGTGGAGCTGGAGGTGGACGGGGTGCGCTCCGCGGCGTCGCTGGCGATGCCGTCGTGGACCCCGGGCTCGTACCTGATGCGCGAGTTCCCCCGCAACGTCCAGGGCTTCACGGCCACGGACGGGGCGGGGGCTCCGCTTTCCTGGACCCGCACGGACAAGAACCGCTGGCGCGTGGACGCACCCGCGGACGGCGCGCTGCGCGTGCGCTACCAGGTGTACGCCAACGAGCTCACCGTGCGCACCAGCCACCTGGACGCCACGCACGGCCTGGTGAACGGCGCCAGCGTCTTCCTCTACCCGGAAGACCGCGCCGGCGAGCCACTCTCCGTACAGGTGGATGCGCCGGATGGCTGGCGGATCACGACCGCGCTCCGTCCGGGCGACGGCGGGTTCGCGGCCTCCGGCTACGACGAGCTGGTGGATGCGCCGATGGAGATCGGCACGCACCGGCTGCTGGAGTGGGAGGTGGCGGGCAAGGCTCACCGCTGGGCGATCTGGGGGCGCGGCAACTACGACGAGGCGCGCCTCGCCGCGGACACGTCGCGCATCATCCTGGCGGAGGAGGCTCTGTTCGGGACGCTCCCGTACCCGGACTACACCTTCATCGTGCACCTGACCCCCGGCGGCGGGGGCGGGCTGGAGCACCGCGACTCCACGGTGCTGCTGGCGGACCGCTGGACCTTTCGCGGGCCGGCGTACGAGCGCTTCCTGGGGCTGGTGGCGCACGAGTTCTTCCACCTGTGGAACGGCAAGCGCATCCGCCCCGCCGCGCTGGGCCCGTTCGACTACACGGCCGAGAACTACACGCGCGACCTGTGGGTGGTGGAGGGGATCACCAGCTACTACACCGACCTCCTCCTGCGCCGCGCCGGCCTCATCACCTCGCCGCGCTACCTGGAGCGCCTGGCCGAAGCGATCGCGCGCTTCCAGGCCCTCCCCGGCCGCGCCGTGCAGACGCTGGCCGATTCGTCGTGGGACACCTGGATCAAGTTCTACCGCCCCGATCCCAACACCCCCAACTCGTCCATCTCGTACTACGAGAAGGGCGCGCTGGTCGCGTTCCTCCTCGACCTGAGCATCCGCTCCGCGACGGAGAACGAGCGCTCGCTGGACGACGTGATGCGCCGCCTGTGGGCGGAGTACGGCGCGCCGGACATGGGCTTCCCCGAGGGCGAGGTGGAGCGCATCGCGAGCGAGGTGGCGGGCACCTCGCTCGCCGGCTTCTTCGATTTGGCGCTGCGCGGCACGGCGGAGCTCCCCTTCGACGCGGTCCTGGAGCCCGCGGGCCTGGTGCTCCGCCCCACGCACGAGCTGGCGCCCGCCTCCTTCCCCGCCACCGAAGACACCGCGCGGACGGAGGTGCGCACGGGCCTCCAGCTCAAGAGCGAAGGCGGACGCACGCTGGTGTCGCACGTCCTGGCGGGCACGCCCGGCTACCGCGCCGGCATCAACGCGGGCGACGAGCTGGTGGCGCTGGACGGGATGCGCATCACCGCCGACTCCCTCCCCGCCCGCCTCGCCGAGCGCGCCCACGGCGACCGCCTGCCGCTCACCGTCTTCCGCCGCGACGAGCTGCTGACGCTGGAGATGGAGGTTGAGCTGGTGCCTCCCGCCCGCCTCACCCTGCGCCCGGCCGCCACCCCCACCCCCGCCCGGCAGCGCCTCCTGGACGATTGGCTGCGCGTGGACGTCCCCGCCGCCCCGGAGATCGCGCTACGGGTTGACGGAAACGCGGGTCGGGGTTAGCTTCTTCTCCTCGAACGCACCGGGCAAGGCGTTCGATGTTGGTCTCGGGACGTGGCGCAGCCCGGTAGCGCACCTGAATGGGGTTCAGGGGGTCGCCGGTTCAAATCCGGCCGTCCCGACTAAGGAAAGTGAAGGCCCTGCAACGGTTTCCGTTGTGGGGCCTTTCGCTTGGGACGAATCGGGGTGGGATAGGTTGAGATAGGTTTTTCTCAGGCCGCACTCTGGGAGGGGGTTCCGCCCCCGTTCAAGTGCTGCCGCATGTTGCGGCGGGCCTGCGCGGCCCGAGCCCTTACGAGCTCGTTCTGCGGGTCCTAGAGATGCGCTCGCAGGTCGCGCTGTCCAGATGCCTCGTGAGCCGGGTGAGCACGTGCGCGTCCTGCGCGAACTCCGGGCCCCGCACGCTCGCCCAGGCACCGGACCTCACGTGCACCCGCGCCGCCGTGGGGCTCGCGCTGCAACGTATGCTCCCCCAGGAAGCCGCCGAACTGGCGCGCTGGCTCTCCGCCCCCCAGCACCAGACCGCTCAGCAGCTCGTCCGAGCGGTGGGGCGCCTGGTGCTGGAAGATATGCGGAAGCTCGCGGAGTGGGTCCGCGCGCCACACCAAGCCCTTGCCGGCGGAGCTGTGCGCGCGTTTAAGGGGCTGATGCAGGACCGGGGGATCGAACGCGGTGGCCAGTGACCGGCAGCGCCCAAGCAGAGGCGCGGCGTACCTTCCTGCGCCGCCCCTCGCCCCGTTGCGACGGCGGCCAGATTTGCTCCGTGCCGACTTCTCGCAACGCGTGACCTCCTTCCCCTAGAAACCGGCGTGAGCTGCGCGTCGGTCAAGTGAGCGTCCCGTTCGTCATAGCTCAGACTCGTTCCCCGCCGCTGTCGTATTCCGTGCGAAATACGCTCCTTTCAGCTCACGGTGCTCTACATGCGATGTTTCGTTAGTGTAGCAGTTACCTAGTGGACCGAGCAGACCTCTGCACAACATGGCGCAACGTGCTCTGTTTCGTTATCCTGTCCGCATAAGTGCGCAGGGGCGATCTACGAGGGCTCTATGGCTTCGGGTACCAAGAAGGCGCGGCGAACAGGGCGCAAACACGCCATTCCACCGGCACCAAGCTGGCGCTTGGACATGCAAGACGGCCCGGTGGGTCTGGACTTACTAAACGAGCTGGACGACGAACTGGGGCTCGTTTTCTGGCGTGCGGTGCGCGACGTGTTGGTCTGGAGCAGTACCCCACCGGAGATGCGGGTGCAGTTGTCTCAGCCACCCACCGAGGCGGTGGCAGCTCGCTTTGCTGCCGCCTCCAGCGCGGCACCCACGCTCGCTGAAGCAATTACAGAATTCGCTCTTCTCGCCCGTGCGGCGCACCTGGTTGATGCCCGTGCGCTGGCCGACGCGTGCCACGCGGTTTACCAATGGGCCGACACACAGGGGCTCATGCGTCCCGCGCTGCACTTCGCTGAGGCGGCAGCGCTGGCAGACCCCGCAGACCCAACTCGTGCGAACTTCGCCGCGCTTATGTGCCGGCGCGAGGTGATGGAGCAGCGTGCGGGCACATGGTACTACCGCGCTTTCGTGCTCGCCAAGCGCGCGCGAAATGATCAGGAGCAGCTATACGCGTTACTCGGCTGCGGCTCCTTGTATCGGGATCTAGGGCGCGTGAGAGAGGCCCGGCGCTTCATCTTGAAGGCCGCGCGGCTCGCAGGGCGTACCGGCCGCTATCGGGAGGCCGCAGAAGCGGCACACGACCTGATGTTGATGGAATCGGAAGAGGGCGCGTTGCCGGCCGCCACCGAGCACGCGACCCGTGCGGAGGCGTGGTACCCCGTTCACCATCCGCGCTTCATCTACTTCGCACACGACTTCGCGTTCCTGTTGGTACGTGCGCGCAATTACGCTGTAGCCCACGCGCTCTTGGAGAAAGCGATACCGCTTTTTCAACGTGCGAACGAGCGGGTTCTAGTTTGGTCTACCCTCGCGTGGGCGGCAGGCGGGGCAGGTCGGCAGGACCGGCTTGCGGTCGCGGAGGCCGAGGTGCTTGCGGGTGTAACACAATACGCGGAATACGCTCCCGCCGCGTTGCTGCACATTGCGGAAGGCGCGCGGGCATGTAGGCGGTGGGGACCGGCCGCAGAGTACGCGGCGCGCGCCGTCGAGGCGGCGCGCATCCGCAAAGATGCCACGATTGAACGGGATTCGTCGGAGCTGCTATCGGCGGTCGCTGTGCGAGAGGAAACCCCCAGCGAAGAGGAGCCGAGCGTTCAACTCGCGTCACTCGCTCGCCGGTTTACGTTCCGCTTGAGAAAGGCCAAAGCCCCGGACCAGCAGGAGTCCGGGGCCACTCCCGAGGGGGAAGCTTAACGGCTGCGCTAGAACGGTCAGTGTCCTGACCCGAACCCATGCCCGCCCCGACCATCAGAATTCACGCTGTCGGCCACTATCACCGTTGAGGAGGTAGTGGCCGTCTCGTTTGTCGCCTCCGGGAGCGTATCCCCCGACTTGGCCGCGCCGTCCGAGCTGGTCGTAGAGCGGAGGTGTCCAGAGCCGAACGTCCCCCCTCCACCAACCGAGGTTGGCGACTGCTCACACGCAGCCAGCGCCATTCCGCATGCGAGTACAACGCCGAAGTTGCGCAGGTGCTTCATTGGTCATGTCCTTGATCTGAGGTTATGCGGTCCGAGCCACAGGGCACCCCAATTTACCCCGGGCACACCGATCCCGCCACGAACCAGGACCCACATAAGCCGCCACGATCAGCCACCGTCCAAACGCGCCAGGAACCCGGAATTCCGGTTTGTGGCTGCCGCTGGCACTCTAGATGGTGAAGCTAGATGCCACGCCCAGCGGAGCCGAGCACACATGGCCAGACTACGAGGATTGAAGCCGCCGCAGACATGGGCGCTGTTGTACCTGTGGCGGCTAACTGTCCACCAGGGCGGCTACAAGCTCTGTGGGGTCCGCGGCTGGGCGCATTTGGAGGATGTAGAGAAGGGAACACGCCAAGCGCTGTGGGAACAACTCCCGGCCCTGTATCGGCGAGGATTACTCGATCATGCCGACGCGCGGGCGCCTGGGCGCGCCCGGCCCGTTTGGGTGTACCGGATCAGCGACAGGGGAGTGCACGCGGTCCATGACTTTGCCTCGTCTGTTTACGAGCCGATTTCGACGTTGAACCCGGCGGGATCGGAGGCCCCGGTGTGGGCCCCCCAGCGACAACGCGGTGCGCTCCAGCTCCTACGCGCCGCGTACGACGATGCGGCCACCCCAGTCCGGTTCGGCGAGCGCGGTTGGTTAACCGGGCGGGAGTTGGGGACACGCGTGCACGAGCAGAACCGAGCGCGCGGTCGCGCGCCGTTCCTCGCAGTGGACGCAACCGATCTGCGTTGGCTACTCGGAAAGCGACTGATCGAACGAAGGGATCACCCCCCGCCACTGGGGCGGCAGGCTGCGGTCATCTTCTGGCGAGTGACAGAGCTGGGGCGATACGTGCCGCTCTTGGATTGGAAGCCGATCCCCGGCGAGCAGTAAGACCGCAGCCCCGCTTATGAGAAAAGCCCTCCGTCCGCATTGTGCAGACGGTGGGCTTTTCCTAGCAGGGGTTGCCCCGTCAAATGTCCACGAGGTGTCCAGAGAAGCGTGCAGAAACGCCAGACGGATGACCCACACCAGCTACGCTAACCGTCACCTCGGTGCCGGGATCGGCGTAGATTCGGACCGTTCGGCCGTCCGCGCCGCCGGGATTGAAGGTGACGCCACTTCCCCCGGCAGTCGTCCGCCAAGCAACGAAACCTTCCACGTATTCGATCACCAACCTTTTTCGTTGTGGAACCGTATAGATCGCTTGCGGTACGGGTCCGGTGTACGCCGATAGCTGCATAGTGAGCGCCCGTTGGACCGGCTGGAAGGCGGGGAGGTCGATTCGTCTGGTAGGAACCGGGAGCGTCGCGATCGTCACAGAGATAGGGCTCGAACTTGTGATGGGCAAAGGCGTATTCATAATTCGAACAGACTCTTATGAGAGCGCGATACGTGGAACAACGGCGAGGAAAGCAGCCAACGTGCTGACAGGAAGGAATCGGGGTTTCATGGTTGTGCTCCTTGCATTGGCTGGGTTTTCCCCTACCTCCATTCAAGTAAGTGCCCAAGGGGAAGGGGTGAATGGACCTCGAACAACAGCTTGTGCTTTACGAACTTGAAGGGCAAGGAATTCGCTTGCGCTTGTCTCACGCCACCGCTGCTGCGGTAGTTTCACGACTAATTCCACGTGTAATCCAAGGAGTTCTCATGGCCGAAAGTCACCCATGCGTTTTTTGCTGGACGCCTGCCGTGCATAGCCGTCCTGACGAATTTCATAACAAGCAAGAACGCGTCGAATGCTCCCGTTGCGGGACTTACCGACTGGACGAGAGAACGTCTCAACTGCTCTGGGAGTTGATTGGTCCAATCGTGAACGCGGGTACCCGGGCGTCGCCCCTTCCAGTCAGCATGTCGAACCTCATCCGGAGGTGCTTCGAGGAGAGCGGGCACCGAGAGGTGGTAATCGACGATTGGGAGGCGTTCGGCGCCGATACCAGGCGGCTGGAATTCGAAACGCACGGGTGAGGCTTGAGCGTGTCCCCCTGGCGGCTAGCCGGGCCCCGCGCGCAGTAAGCCGAACAACAAAGTCGTCCCCACTCTCTTGACTGGTGGCGCCGCAAGCACTTGGCTTGTGGCGCCATCGTCGTTTCCAAAGCAGGGCTACTAACAGGGCCAGATCTGCCGAACCGACCGACCCTGTTTACTTCGCCGAGTTACCGGCGAGCGCGTCGTTCGAGTTCCGGGCTATCACCTCGATCAACTGACACCCCGCTACGTCCACCCCAGTGCTGCGGCTGTTCCCGTCTCGACTCCCGATACATTCCGCTCCTCCAGCTTGGCCTCATGAGATCCGGGGGTGCTTGACACGCGATGCGGAGGGATGAGGGCTGGCGCATACTCCACCCCCCGAGTACGATTGAATCCGTCACTCCGGCCCGATTGGGTTCAGTACTCACTCTTCGCCTGTGGCGTGGTGCGCACGGGTGTCTTTGCTCGACCGGAACGCCCTCCCCATTGATATTCGCATGACGAATGAAGATCCGGGCGTCCCTCTGCCATTCGACCATCCAGCGTTGGGGGAATCACTCCACGCCGTTCTCGACACACTCGTCAAGGAGTCCGACAAGGGAGCGGTGTTGGTAGGTGCAGCCCTAGTCGACAACTTCCTGAGGACCTTGTTTGAGAAGGTGGCACCAGCCGGAATGGGGAAGAAGGCACTTGCCGCACTGCTCGATTATCCGGGGGCACTCAGTTCGGTGTCTGCGAAGGCGGACGTGGCGTTCGCGACCCGCTTGATCGGGAAACGGCTGCACCAATCGATTCACGCGCTTCGGAAGATTCGGAACGACGTTGCGCATTCTCCACAATCGTTTCGCCTTTCGGATCACCGCGCGCGCCTATCGCGCATGTACGATTTAGGTCCAGGAATTGACGGTTGGGTCAACAACGCGGCTAACCACCTCGTCCTCGATCAATTCGTAACTGCATTGCGGGAGAGCGGTGGCCTGAATGGATTCGAGACTACGCAGGAGCTTTTCGACTACGTGTTTCGCGAGCACCCGGATTTGGGCCAAACGCTCCAAGAAAAGGTGTATCGATATGAACTTGCCGTGGCGATCTCCATGATCTGCACGACAATCGTCTTAGCGTGGGAACGCACGCGAAGCCGTCTACCCGGCGACAATCTGATCTCCGCACCGCTTCCGCCCGCCGATATCGCGGAGAAGTCGGAAGACGGGTCACCACCCGCCAATTCCGCTTACGAGGACAGAAAAGGCCAGAAACAGCGCCAAACAGGGTCTGATTCGGTCGTTGCTGATTGAAGGTGCGAAGCGGGGATACCACCATTTCCGCGGTGTGCCGGAGCTCGGAAGCTCTGGCTTTTAGCCTTCTAAGCATATGGTGAGTGGGTGTCGAAATGGGCTCGTGGGGTGGGATAACTCCTGGGATAACTCTTCCGGCAAAACCCCGCATTACGGCGCGTGAATTCCGGCAGGCTCTTCCGGAACATGCAGTGTTTACGCCATTTTGCCGCCTCCTGTACCGCGGCGGTGCTGAATGGGGTTCAGGGGGTCGCCGGTTCAAATCCCGCCGTCCCGACTGTGTAAGTAAAGGCCCGGCATCAGCTTCTGATGTCGGGCCTATGCTGTATCATCCACCCAACGAGCGCTTCACGAGTTCGTGAGACGCATCTGCCGGGCGCCGTTCGCCATGATCTACAAGCGCCCTCGCTGTAGGCTCGCTTCCCCGATTGACACAGCCTCTCCCGCGCGGCGGGGATCGGGGGGCATCCGGCGTGTTGCGGTAGGAGCCAGGGGTGCGGCCGCGGAGCTTGCGGAAGGTGGATGTCATGTGGCTCTGGCTGTTGAATCCGCGGCGTAGGCGATCGCCGCCAGCCGGGCGTCGGTTTCCCGCAGCATCCGCTCCGCCGCCGCGACGCGGAGGCCGATGACGTACTGGTGCGGCGTGGGGTCCATCTCCTCGCGGAATGCACGCAGGAAACCGCCGGGGCTCCTCTTCTCACAACGACGCCACACGCGGGCTCGAGCCGCGCGATCTACCCCACGCGCGGTCCGAGCGGCACGCGCCCGGCTCCGGACGCGGTGACCGGAATGGCGCCGGCCGGGTCGCGGGCCTGCTCGGCGTCGCGACGCGGGGGGAGGCCGAAGAGGCGGGCGTACTCGCGGCTGAACTGCGACGCGCTCGCGTACCCCACCTCGTAGGCGACGGTGTCCGCGCTCGGCGCGCCGGCAAGGAGGCGGCGCCGGGCCTCCTGCAGTCTCAGGTGCTTCTGGTACTGGATCGGGCTCATGGCGGTGGCGGCCTTGAAGTGCGCGTGGAGCGCCGACTGGCTCATGTGCACCCGGCTCGCGAGATCCTCGATCTGCAGGGGCTCGGCGAAGTGCTCCCTGATCCACTGGATGGCGCCGGAGACGCGGCGCAGGCGACCATCGCCGATCGCCATCTGCGCCAGACGGCCGAACTGCTCGCTCTGCAGCAGGCGGTAGTCGATCTCCCGGCGGACGAGCGGCCCCAGAACCGGGAGATCCGCGGGGGCATCGAGGAGGCGCACCAGGCGGACGAGAGCGTCCAGGAGCGGTCCCCGCAGCGGGCTTACGAAGAGCGCCCGGCCGTCGTGGTCGTCGCGCGGCGCGGGCCGCCCCGTTTCCACGATCAGCGCCGCCAGCTCGCGCGGGTCAACCGTGAGCGTGAGGCAGAGGTACGGCTCCTCCGGGCTCGCCTCCATCACGTTCCCCACCGCGGGCAGGTCCACCGAGACGGCGAGGTACTGCGACGGATCGTAGACGTACGCCTCGCCACCCACGGTTACCTGCTTCCGCCCCTGGACCACGACGTACACCGCCGGCTCCTGGAGAACGGGCGCCGGTTCCGTGGGGTGCGAGAAGCGGTACAGTCTCAGCGACGGAATCGCGGTCTCGTGCCTTCCGTCGGAGCCCGCGGTGCGGCGGGCGAGCATCTCGATCAGCTCCCCCAGCAACGCCTGCGTTCCCCCCGCCTCGCCACTCCGATCCACGTCCACGCTCATCGCTCCGGCCTCCCCTCAGGCGGTTCCCCTTTCCACTGTACGGATGATACAACCGCCTCCACGCCGGTTCCATGGATGTGGAGGAATGGGCAAGCATCGGCCAGGATCAGGCAGAGTGTTTGGCGCCGTGGCCGCCTACCTTTGCTCCACGGCGATTCAGGGAAAGAGCGGCCCCTTGGGTTGCGCAGGGTATCGCTCAAGAGGTTCGGCGCTCGGCGCGGGCGTGACGACGCGCAGGAAGATCGAGCAAGCACGCATCATCACCAAAGAACTCGAGGCCGCTTCATGGCTCAACCTGGCGTGACTGAAAATCCGACGTTCCAGCCGTTCTCCTTCGATGCGGGCGTCCGCCTGAGGAACCGCGTCGTGATGGCGCCGATGACCACGTGGGCGAGCAACGACGACGCCACCGTATCGGATGACGAGCTGAGCTACTACCGCGCCCGCGTGCGCGGCGTGGGCCTGGTCATCACCGGCTGCTCCCACGTCACGGCGAGCGGGCAGGGCTTCACGGACGAGTTCGCCGCTTCCGACGATGCATTCATCCCCAGCCTGCGCCGGCTGGCGGACGCGGCGAAGAGCGGCGGCGCGCCGGCCGTGCTGCAGATCTTCCACGCCGGCAACAAGGCGCTCACGCACCTGATCCCGGACGGCGATCTGGTAAGCGCCAGCAGCCTGGAGATGGAGCCCACGCCGTTCACCCCCGGCGGCGTCCGCTCGCGCGCGCTGGCCGCGGAGGAGATCCAGGAGATCATCGAGGCGTTCGGACACGCCACGCGGCGGGCGATCGAGGCGGGGTTCGACGGGGTGGAGCTTCACGGGGCGCACGGCTTCCTGCTCCAGAACTTCCTCTCCCCGCACTTCAACCGGCGCACGGACGAGTGGGGCGGCTCGCCGGAGAACCGGATGCGCTTCCCCCTCGCCGTCGTGCGGGAGGTGAAGCGCGTCATCGGGGAGCACGCGGACCGTCCGTTCCTCGCCGGCTACCGCCTGTCGCCGGAGGAGCCGAACGAGGGCGGGCTGCGGATCGGCGATGTCTACCCGCTGATCGACCGGCTCGTGGAGCTCGGCATCGACTACCTGCACCTGTCGCTGGCCAGCGTCCTCACGGCCCGCCCGCTGGAGGACGCCAGCGGAAGGCGGATCATCAAGCGCGTGCTGGAGCAGGTGGACGGCCGCCTGCCGGTGATGGCCGCCGGGCAGATCCGCACCCCCGCCGATGCCGCGGCGGCGATGGATCTCGGGCTGTCGCTGGCGGCGGTGGGACAGGGCCTGGTCATGAACCCGGACTGGGTAGAGCTCGCGGCGGCCGGGCGCGAGGCGGAGATCCGGCTCTCGCTGGAGGAGTCGCGGGTGCGGGAGATCCGCATCCCGGGGAAGCTCTGGAGCGTCATCAAGGCGACTGCCGGATGGTTCAATCTGGCGGCGTAATCCACCTCAGCGGGGCGAGGAACGATGTCGGAGGATCACGTGAAGGACGGGAAGTCCCGCACCACGGCCCCGGGCGATCTCAGTCGCCGGAGGTTCCTGGCGAACACGGTCATCGCGGGCGCGGGGATGGCGCTCGGAACGCTGGCCGCGTGCGCGGACGAGCGTGGGCCCGCCGAGCGCCGGGGCCCGGGAGCGCAAGGAACCCGTCCCATGGGAACGCGGCGGCTGGGAAAGCTGGAGGTCTCGGCGCTGGGGGCCGGCGCCATGAGCATCAACGCCAACTACGGTCCGCCGGCGGACCGGGCGCAGGGCATCGCCGTGCTTCGCGCGGCCCACGAGCGGGGCGTGACGTTCTTCGACACGGCCGAGGTCTACGGGCCCAACATCAACGAAGAGCTGGTGGGGGAGGCGCTGGCGCCGGTGCGGGACAGGGTCGTGATCGCGAGCAAGTTCGGCCTCGTGTCGCACGCCACCGGGCGGGCCGGCGTCGCGGACAGCACCCCGGCGAACATCCGCATCGCGGTGGAGGGCTCGCTCCGGCGCCTGCGCACGGACCGCATCGACCTCCTCTACCAGCACCGCGTCGATCCCCGGGTGCCGATCGAGGAGGTGGCGGGCACGGTGCGGGAGCTGATCCGGGAGGGGAAGGTGCTTCACTTCGGCCTCTCGGAGGCCAGCGCGGCCACCATCCGCCGGGCTCACGCCGTTCAGCCGGTCACGGCCGTGCAGACCGAGTATTCCCTGATGGAGCGCGGCGTGGAGAGGAACGGCGTGCTGGATGCCTGTGAGGCGCTGGGGATCGGGTTCGTGCCGTGGGGCCCCATGGGGATGGGGTACCTGGCCGGCAGGATGGATGCACGGGCCAGGCTGGATCCCCGCAACGACCTGCGCGCCGACTTCGACCGCTTCACCCCCGAGAACCGGGCAGCGAACATGCCGATCGTGGAGGCGCTGCGGCGGTTCGCGGAGAAGAAGAGCTCCACTCCCAGTGCGGTCGCTCTCGCGTGGCTCCTGTCGCGCAAGCCGTGGATCGTGCCCATCCCCGGTACGCGCAGCACCGCGCACCTCGCTGAGAACCTCGGCGGCGCGACCCTCCAGCTCAGGCCCGAGGACCTGCGCGAGATGGAGGAAACCTTCTCCCGCCTCACGGTGCACGGGGGCCGCATGAACGCGATGCAGATGCGCATGGTGGACCAGACCGCCTGACCGATCACGGCGCACCGGCCGGTCCATTCGCGAACCGGCCGGTGCGCCGTGGCTGCGCGAGGAGAAACGTACGCCCTATGCGGCCGCGCGCAGCAGCCACAGGGCCGCCGCGCCGGCGCCCGCGGCCATCAGCACGTTCCGGGTGCGCGCGGCGACCAGCACGACCGCGACTCCCGCTCCCGCCACCGGGAGGCCGCCCGCGACGACGGCGGGAACGATGAGCGTGGTGATGACGGCGCCCGGGACGTGGCGCAGACAGCGAGCGACGAACGCGGGCGGGTCGCCGCGGCGGGCGAGCCAGACGCCGCCGATGCGCGTGGCAAAGGTGGCGAGCGCCATGGCCAGGATGGCGGCGAAGGTGCGCGGGTCAGTCGGCATCCGTGAGTCCCCCCACCACCGCGCCGGCCAGCGCGCCGACCAGGATGTACCAGGTGCCCGGGAGCAGACGCTCCGTGAGCGCCGCCGCGACCGCCGCCGCCGCCCACGCGAACAGCGCGGAGGCTCGCGCGCGAGTCTCCTTCCAGAGCCCCACGAGGAGCGCCAGGAACACGGCGGTGGGGAGAAAATCCAGCCCCCACCCATCCACGTCCGGTATGGCGGCGCCCAACTGGTGCCCGAGCGCCGTGCCCACCGTCCAGGCCGCGGACGCGCACGCGCCGGCACCCAGCAGGATGCCGGCGTCCCGCTCGCCCGCCCGGAATCGCTGCGTCGCGAGGGCCCAGCTCTCGTCCGCCAGGAAGTGGAGAGTGCCGTACCGCTGGCGTGCCGGGAGATCCTGGAACCAGCGAGGGAGGGTGGCCCCGTACAGCACGTTGCGGATGTTCACGAACACCGTCGTTCCCATGATCGCGGCGACCGGGAGCGGGCTGGCCCACAGGCCCAGCACCGCGAGCTGCGCCGTGCCCGCCGAAACGAGCGCGCTCATCAGGATGGCCGCGGCGGCTCCCATACCCGCCTCCCGGCTCAGGATGCCGAACACGATGCCGCTCGCCAGCGAGCTCGCCGCGAATGGGAGCGCGAGGCGGGCGCCGGCGCGCATCCCCGTGAGGGTCAACGTCCCGCGTTCCTCCGGCGGCTCGGCTTCGCCAGGTCCGGGGCTCCGCGCTGAGTCGATACCTTCGGGCGTAGACTTCCGCTGCATGGTACCTTGCGTCTTCGGTCCAGGGAGCACCGCACGTAACTTGCTATCTGATGTTTTGCGGTTACATGAAAGTTGCTCCTGGAGTGTAACCTGTCAAGATGCTTTTCAGGGTTACGAATATTGCTCGGAGGTGGGTATGAATGAGCCGCGACCCAATCCGTTCCCGGGCCTGACCCTCGTTGGAGGGCGGATCGCCCTGGATTTCGCCAATACCAAGAACAACCGACTGGCAGACGAGCCCGGCGAGAGGCTGGCCGGGTACGCCGGCGTGCTCGCGTGGGCCGAGCTCGCAGAGATTCTGTCGCGGGCGGAGGCGGAGCGGCTGGCTGCGCTCGCGCTGAGTGAGCCGGCGGAGGCAGAGCGAGTGTTCCGGCGTGCGATCGAGCTGCGGGAGGCGATCTACCGGATCTTCTCGTCTCTGGCCGCGCAGGGCACACCCGCGGGAGCCGATCTGGACCTCCTCAACCGGGAGATGGCGGAGGCGATGGGCCACCTGCGCGTGGCCAAAGCGCCCACCGGCTTCACCTGGGACTGGGGAGGCGAGGGGCTGGACCGTGTGCTGTGGCCGCTGGCGCGCGACGCGGGCGAGCTGCTGGTGTCGGCGGATTGGGAGCGTGTCGGCGAGTGCGCCGACGAGGTCTGCGGATGGTTGTTCCTGGACACGAGCAAGAGCGGGCGCCGCCGCTGGTGCGACATGCGCGACTGCGGCAACCGCAACAAGGTCCGCCGACACCGTGAGCGCACGCGTCCGGCCGATGATTCCTAGCCGGACGCCTTGTCTCACACAGAGCCACAGAGAGAAAAGCAGAAAATCACTCCTGACGGTGACCTCTCTGTGGCTCCGTGGCTCTGTGTGAGATCGATGGCATCACTTCTTCCGCGCCACCCGCACCACGTTGTCGCCCGGCTTCAGGTCGAACAGGAGGGAGCGCGGGTCCACGCCGGCCCAGGTGGCGGTGGCCGGCACGGTGAGCGTGAGGCGCTGCGTGCCCGAGCGGATGCGGTGCAGCCGGCGGTACACCTGCGCTCCCCGCCCCCCGTCGGCGCCGTCGGAGAAGGCGCCGATCTCCACGAGGTCGTTCATGGGGATCTCGCGCACGGCACCGGCGGTGTCTACCACGATCTTGCGCGCGCGCACGGCGAGCGTCAGCTCCATCATCCCGCCCGGCGCGGGGACGGCGGAGACCTGCTCGGTGGCGAGCTCCCACAGCGTGTTGGCGGCGAAGAGGTCGTGGAGCAGGGGGCGCATGGAGTCAGGCGTGACCGCGCCTAGCTCGCGGTAGAGATCGCGCGTGGTGGCGAGCGGCGGGCGTCCTTCGGCGTTGGCGGAGAGCAGCCGGCGCAGCGCCACGTCTACCTGCGCGGCGCCCACGTACTCGCGCAGCGCGTACAGGGCGAGCGGCCCCTTGCGGTAGCCGAGGAACCACTCGGTCGCGCGCAGGAGCGGCGGGTCCGAGGGCGCGCGCGGAGGGAGCCACGCCTCGCGCATCAGCGCCACCAGCCGCTCCAGCTCCTCGGGCCCGCGCGCGTGCTCCACCACGCCCATGGCCGAGTACCAGGCCAGGCTCTCGCTCATCACGTGGGCACCCTGCACGCGCGCCGGGGTGAGCTGGTTTCCCCACCACTGGTGCGCCAGCTCGTGCGCCACGATGGCGAAGGCGAAGTCCACGCCCCGCTCGTCCCGCTCCGGGTCGAGGAGCGCCGCGCCCTCCTGGAACGCGATGTTGGCGGGGGATGCGTGAAGCCCGCCCGAGCCGGGATACTCCACGAGCCGCAACTGGCGGTACGGGTAGGGGCGCAGCCTGGCGGAGAGGTACTCGAGCGACGCGCGCGTGCCCGCGACCATGCGATCCACGTTGGACGCGTGCCCGGGGTGGTGGACCACCTCGATGTCGACCTCCTGCCCGGCGCGGGTCCAGCGGGCCTTGCGCACCGCGTAGCGCGCGGAGAAAAGGGCGAAGTCGCCGCGGATGGGCCGCTCGGTCGCGTACCGGAAGTAGCGGCGTCCGTTCGCCGTCCATGTCCGGCGCAGCGTGCCCGGCCCCACCGCGTGCTGATCCGCGCGGGTGCCGATGGTCGCATCCACCATGATCCGTTCGGCGCCCAGGCGCAGGTCGCCGCGCGCGGCTTCGTCGTCCAGCGAGGGCCAGGCCGGCTTCGCGGGGAGCCCGTGGTCGCGCCGGCTGCCGGCCCCGTCGAGCTCGCGCCACTCCTGGTAGCCGATCCAGGGGAGCTCGAAGTTGCGGATGTAGGTGCTTTTCGCCGTCACCAGCGAGGTCACGCCGTTGTTCGCGAAGCCGCGCGTCCCCGCGCGCACCACCCAGCCGAGCCGCAGCGAGTCCCCGGGCCGCAGCGGCGTGCGCAGGGCGAAGACGCGGTAGCCGAGCCGGGCGTCCGAGACCGCGGGCGTCGCCGGGCGGTCGAGCGTCATCTCCCCCGTGACCACGTCGGGACTGGTGGTGACGTGGATGGAGCCGATCGGCAAATCGCCGCGATTGACCAGGTGGTAGGTGCCGCGGATCTCCGCGCGGCCGTGCTCGGGGTGGAGCTCGGCGTGAAGGCGCACACCCTCCAGGCGCGGCTGCGGGGTCCGCGTGTAGCGGCCGTAGCGGCGCTCGTACTCGGCCTTCCGCCCGGCGGCGTCGGCGCTGGTCAGGTACTCGTTCAGTACGTTCGTGTTGTAGAAGGTGAACCCGCCCGCCACCAGCACGAGCCCCGCCGCCCCGGCCGCGGCGCCGGCCACGCGCCCCGTCATCCGCCGCCGCGCCGTCCGCAGGCGCGCGCCGAGCCCGTCCTCGCGCCCGCGCACCCAGAAGAGCGAGGCGCCGACGAGGAGCAGCGCCGTCCACGCGGCCCAGTAGAGCTGAAGCGTGAGCCACGGGCCCACCGAACCGCCGAAGCCGCGCATGTCCGAGTACGACCATCCCGGGTCGGCGCCGAAGACGAGGAGCCGGTGCTCCACCCCGAGCTTCGCCGCGAAGAAGACGTAGCCGTAGACGACCAGCATCACCAGGTGCCCCACGTACTTGTGGGCGACCACCACGTGCACCACGAACGCGAGCGCCACCAGGAGCAGGTAGTCGGCGAGGTGCATGCCCAGGTACAGGCGCACGAGCAGCCAGGGCTCGACCGACCCGTAGCCCAGGCGCACCTGCGCGGCCACCGCCGCCACCATCAGCGCCGCCTGGAACGTGGCCAGGGCGAGCCCCAGGCCCGCCACGCGCCCCAGGAGGTGCGCCCACTCGGGGATGGGCGCCGACCCGGCGATCTCCCCCAGGCCGATCTCGCGATCGCGCCACACCAGCTCCCCGGCGTAGAACAGGATGAGCAGCAGCCCGCTGATCATGAACGGCGCGAGCGGATTGGTGACGGTTTCCGCCAGGAACGCGGTGGTCGGAGCGATCGGCAGGCCCGAAACCGACAGCTCGCCGGGAGCCACCACCACCATGAGCGCGGCGAGGAGGAGCATCACCACCCCGCCCCCTCCGAGCACTACGACGCGCCACGACTCGCGCGCGACGGCGGCGAGCTGCCGCGCGTGGGTGCCGGGGCCAAAGGTGCGGCGCCGCGCGGGCGCCGGCACGGCTACCAGCGCCGCCGCCGCGCCGGGCGCCTCCGCCGCGGCGGTCGCCGGCTCCATCACCCGCCCGCGTCCAGGCGCGGGCACGTGCTGCGCGAGCCGGAACCGGCGGTGCGTAAGCGCGAGCACCGCCGCGCCGAAGCCGAGCCAGAGCGCGCGGTTGAGCAGGTAGCTCGACGTGAGCCAGGGCACACCGGCGCGCTTCGCGTTCGGAGTCCACGCCTGGCGGATCTCCTGGAGCGTCGTGACGCCCAGCGGGTCCAGCAGCGAGGCGAGCGTGTGGCCGATCCGCGTCGTGAACATCAGGCACAGCACCGTGGCGACGATGAGCAGCGCGCCCGCCACCCAGCCGGCGATCGGGCGCCGCGCGAGCGTGGCCATGGCGAAGGCCAGGCACGCCACGACCACCGCGTTGGTGAGCCCGATGCCGAGCCAGCCCGACGCGTAGTGCGCGAGCCGCAGGGGGCCCAGAATGTCGGGATCGGCACCCGAGAAGACGACGGCGAGCAGGGTGCCGGCCGGCACCGCCAGCGACACCGCCGCGGCGAGGAGAAGCGCCCCGGCGAAGCGGCCGCCCAGGTAGGTGGCCTTCGTCACCGGCGCCGTGTAGACGAGGGGCGTCATGCGCGCCATCACGTCGCGCCCCGCCGCCTCTCCGGCGATCACCGCGATGGGGAGCAGCGCGAGGAAGCCCGCCATGCTCATCAGGTTCGCGAGCGTGTACGGCGCGTTCACCGGCGTGTCGCTGGCGACGGTGCGGGCGATCTCCAGGCCCGCGAGATGGAAGGCGAACGCCGTGAGGGCGGCGAAGAAGAGCCAGGTGCTGGGGCGGCGCGCCTGGTACCACACCTCGTAGCGGATCAGCTCGCGGAGCTTCATGCGGCCCCCGCGAGCACGGGTGCGGCGGCGATGTGCCCGGCCAGCGTGCAGAAGTAGACGTCCTCCAGCTCCGGCTCGGCGGGCTCGAACCCCGCGCCGGGGGACGTGCCGGCGTACACCCGCACCACCGTGCGCCCCGCGAGCAGCTTGGTGGAGATCACCGCGTGCGTCCGCTCCACCTCGGGGAGCGCGGCGCGGTCCACCAGGCGCCTCCAGATGCGGCCGCGCAGCTCTTCCACCGCCCGCAGCGGCTCGGCCTCCAGCAGGATCCGCCCGCGCTCGATGATGGCCATGCTCGTGCACAGCTCGCTCACGTCTTCCACGATGTGCGTGGAGAGGATTACGACGGCGCGCTCCCCCAGCTCGGAGAGCAGGTTGAGGAAGCGGACCCGCTCCGCCGGATCCAGCCCCGCGGTCGGCTCGTCCACGATGAGAAGCGTGGGATCGCCGAGCAGCGCGACGGCCACCCCGAAGCGCTGGCGCATCCCGCCCGAGTAGCCGCCCAGCCGCTGCCGGCGCACCTCCCACAGGTTCACCTGGCGCAGCAGCCGCTCCACCGCCGCCCGGCGCTCCCGGCGGCCCGTGATCCCCTTGAGGATGGCGAAGTGCGTGAGCAGCTCCTCGGCGTTGGCCCTGGGGTGCACGCCGAACTCCTGCGGCAGGTAGCCGAGCGTCTGCCGCACCCGCTCCGGCTCGCCGAGCACGTCGATGCCGTCCAGGGTGATGCGGCCGGTGTCCGGCTGCTGCAGCGTGGCGAGGGTGCGCATCAGGCTCGACTTGCCCGCGCCGTTGGGGCCCAGGAGCCCGAACATGCCGCGCGGGATGGTGAGCGATACGTCGTTCAGCGCGTGCACCCCGTTGGGGTACGTCTTCGCGAGGTGCTCGATGCGGAGTTCCATGATGCTGCTCGGGAGGGAGATGGTGTTGCAGTGTGTGTGCTACACTACATCTATATAGACGCACCGCGGCGCGCAAGGGGGTGGGCCCCCACCCCCGCGTGCGGGGGAGCGTGGGGGAAGGGGGCGCACTCCAGCCATTCAGCCGCGCCCCGGTCTCGCGGGTGCCGCGGGCGGGGGGATGCGGGGAATCAGGCCGGCGTGCAGCGGTTTGGCGGGGTGAGGGGCCTCGCCGCGGATGGGACGGGAATCAGGCGCGCCGGCGCTCGCGGTGGCGGGAGGCCGCGGCCCAGAGCGCGAGCAGGCCGGCGCCGGTCCAGAGCAGGGTGGCGATCACCCAGTGGCCGAGCTCGGGGACCGCCGACCAGACGACGATCCGCTCTCCCGTCGTGAGGGTCGCGAAGTTGTCCAGCCAGGCGGCCCGGGCCGTGAGCAACGTGTCGAGCCCGTAGCGGCCTTCCACGAGCAACCGCAGCGCGTGCGCGGGCGCGTCGGCCAGCCAGCCCACGCGCGGGTGCGTGCTCGCCGCCTGGCTGACCATGGACGCGAACAGGTTGGCGAGCGCGATGCCGATCACCCAGCGGAGCGGGCGGCGGGTTCCCAGCGCCAGGGCGCTCGCCAGCAGGTATGTGGCGGTCGCGGCGGTGAACGGAACGGCCAGGATCAGCGGCCCGGGGGCCCAGCGCGCGGAGTGCAGCGCCGCCGGGTCCAGCGGGCCCGTAGCGGGGCCGGAGGCGAGGACGTGGAGCGTCTCCGCCGGCAGCGCGGGGGCGCCGGAGGCCAGGATGAGCGCCAGCAGCCAGAGCGCGAAGAGCGCGACGCCGCCCATCAGCCACACCCACCCGGCGACGACCTTGATGAAGGCGTGCCGCCGGCGGTCCACGGGAAGCGTCCAGAGGAAGCCGTCGCCGTAGCGCTCGTCGCGGCCCCAGAGCGCCATCGGCAGCAGCGCGCCTATGAGGCCCGGCAGCGGGGTGGGCCAGGGATACAGAGTGGCCACCCCCGCCCCGGTCGCGATCTGGAACGCGCCGGCGAGCGTGGCGAGTACGAGAAGCGCGGCCGCCACCAGCGCCGCGCGGCGCAGCGCGAACCCCGTCGCGCGGATCTGCTCCAGCAGCACGGCGCGAAGACCCGGCCGCGTGCCGCGCGTCCGCCGGCCGGTGCCCTGGAATGCGGGTGCCGTCATCATGACGGGTCCTCGGGAAGGAAGGCGAGCGCCGCGTCCTCCAGCGCCAGCGTGCTCACCTGGCGCACGCGAGCCCCCGTGGCGTCCAGGCGCCGTGCGACCTCGCGCTCCTCGCCCACCAGCGTGCACCGCACGTCGCGCCCCGCGCTGGAGCGCCGCAGTCCGGTCGCCTGCAGCTCCCGCGGCGCCTCCCAACCCTCGGGGACCTCCAGTTGGTAGCTCCGCACCGTGCGCTGCAGCTCGTCGCGAGGCATCTGCGCCACCAGTCGCCCGTCGCGCAGCACGCCCACGTGGTCCGCGAGGCTCTCCAGCTCGTGGAGGTGATGCGTGGAGACCAGCACCGTGGTGGGCGCGTCGGCAAGGTGCTCGGCCAGCAGCGCCAGCGCGCGCCGCCGGACCACCGGGTCCAGGCCGTCCGTAGGCTCGTCCAGCAGCAGGAGCGCCGGGCGGTACGCGAGCGCAAGCACGAGCTGCAGGCGCCGCGTCTCGCCCTTGGACAGCCCGCCTACCCGCCGCTGCGGCTGCACGCCCAGGGCGCGGGTGAGGTGGCCGGCGTAGGCGTGGTCCCACTCCGGGTAGAAGGCGGCCGCGTGCCGGAGCAGGCGGGCGCACGTCATCGACCGGTACGGGGCGTCCTGGCGCTCCGGCACGTATCCCACCCGCGCCCTCACCTCGGGCCCCTCCCGCCCGGTGTCCAGCCCGAACACCTCCGCGGTGCCGGCGTCCGGGCGCTCCAGGTTCATGAGCACCTTGAACAGCGTGCTCTTGCCGGCGCCGTTGATGCCGACGAGCACGTACACCGCTCCTTCGGGCACCCGCAGCTCCACCTGCTCCAGCGCGGGCTCGCGGCCGTACCGCTTGGACAGCGCGTGGGTGGCCACCGCGTAGTCGCCGGCACGTGGGTCGATGTGGATCACGCGGCTCCTTGCTCCTCGCCCGGTTTCATGGCCGGCCGGGAGCCCTGCCCCTCGTCCTCGGCCGCCACTTCCCTGATCATCGTGACCAGCTCCTCCACCCCGAGCCCGTTGCGCCGCGCGTCCACCACCGCGCGCTCGGCCACCCCGCGCACCAGGGCGCGCCGCTCCCGCCGCTCCGGGTGGATGGTGGGCGCCACAAAGGTCCCCTGCCCCCTTCGCACGTAGATGACGCCCTCGCCCTCCAGCTCCCGGTAGGCCTGCGACACCGTGCGCGGGTTCACCACCAGCTCGCCGGCGAGCTCCCTCACCGAAGGCAGGGGGTCCCCGGCCCGCAGCGTGCCGACCAGGAGCGCGCGCCGCACCTGATCCACGATCTGCAGGTACAGCGGCCGCTCGTCGCGAGCGTCCAGAGTCACAAGCATCAGTGCTCGGTGTTGCAGTGTGTGTACCACACTAAATCTTTCAGCCGCGGCACGCAAGTGTGGGGCGCCCGGGCGGAGCGCTGCCGCCACCCGCGTCGCCCGCGTGAGAAGAAGCTCCCGCAACGGCTTGCGTTGCGGGAGCGATGTGCTTGCCAACGCGCGGCTGTGCGGGAAGCGGCAGGACCTCGCATGTACGCGAGCCCGGGCTGATGGCGGACTCTGTGTCTCCGACCCCTGCGGTCAGCCTCTGAACATCCACCGGTACGCCGCCGGAAACTCACGCTTCCAGAACCACTCGGCATGCTCCCCGTCGGCGCGGACGACCGCGCTCAGGTCGGCGCCGCTCCGGAAGCCGCGCGCGGCCAGCGTCTCCACCATCCGTCCCTGGTCGCGCACGTACAGCTCGGGCGCGGCACCCTCCCGCTCGCCGGTGACGAAGTAGAAGCGCGAGCGGGGGCGGCTCGGGTCCACCGCGGAGGCGTAGGAGAAGACCGCGGGGGAGAACCAGAGCGCGGGGGAGAAGACACCCACCTGGCCGAACACCTCGGGATGCTTCAGTCCGGCGTACAGCGAGATCAGCCCGCCCATGCTGGAGCCCAGGATGCCCGTGCTGGCGCGGCCGGGGCGCGTGCGGTAGTGCCGGTCCACGTACGGCTTGAGGGTGTTGGCGAGAAAGTCGACGTATGCGTCGCCCTCGCCGCCGCCGTAGCGTGCATTCGGCCAGGGCGAGTACTCGTCCTGCCGCTTCTGCCCGCCGTTGTCCACCGCCACCACGATGGCGCCCCCGTCGCCGCGCGCGTGGAGGTCGTCCAGCGCCTCGTCGACTCCCCACTCACCCGCGAACGCGGTGGCCGCGTCGAACACGTTCTGCCCGTCGTGAAGGTAGAGCACGGGGTAGCGCTTGCGCGACGCGGCGTAGTCGGGCGGCAGGTAGAGCCACACCCGCCGCGTGCGCCCGAGCTCCGCCATGGGGAACGCGGCGCTCAGCACGGACACACCCCGCGTGGCGGTGGATGCGGGGCGGGGCCGGGTACCGGGGTCCACCCACGCCGTCACCGCGCCCGTGTAGGTCGCGCCCCCCGCGGCCGGCACCGTGAAGATCCGGTTCCCGACGTCGCGCCCGGCGAGGTCGCCCTCCGCCGTGTCCCACGAGCCCAGGGTGAACTTGAACTCCACCGGCCCGTCCACCGGCTCGGTGAGGGTGATGAAGTACTCGCCGCCGTCGGCGGTCATCCGGTATTCGGGCGAGGCCGCGTTCCAGCCGTTGAAGTTGCCGGCCACGTAGATGGCCGCGTTCGCGGGAGTCTCGGGCGGCACGCGCGTGAGCCGCAGGGTGAGCTGCGCCTGCACGGGCGCGGCGGCGACCACGGCGCCCGCCACCAGCATGGAGAGCCGGTCGCGCATCGGGTGAAGCGGAGGAGTCATCGAGGAGGGGCGCTGTTGCGGGACCGTGATCCCGGAGGAGCGTCAGAAAACGCGGATGCGGTCGATCTGGAGGGGCTGAGGCGCTTCGAGGGGAGCCCCGGAGATCCAGGCGGGCCACCAGGTGTTCGCCATCAGGTACATCGGGTTGGCGGGGAGCGCGTCCCGCCACTCCTGCATCGCCACACCATCCACCACGAACCGCACGTGGTCGCGCGACCATTCGATGCGGTAGTCGTGGAAGCCGTCCGCCGGGTCGAAGGGGAGCTGCAGGGTGGCGTTGTGGGTAGACTCGCCCGCCACCCAGGTGGTGAACATCACGCGGCGCGAGCCGTCGTTGAAGATCTCCACGTCCAGCTCGTCCGCGATGTCCGAGCCGCCCTCGTAGAGGAAGAAGGCGGAGATCGTCCCCGGCGCCCGCGGCGTCTTCATGCGCGCCTCGTACACGCCGTGCCCGAAGCGCTCCGTGCTGCGGATCTCCGCCCCGTCGAAGCTCCCCGCCGGCAGCGTGAGCGAGGCCGCCCCGCCCCCGATCGCCACGTTGCCGGGCCGCAGCACACCCCGCCCCAGCGCGTGCTCGCCGCGCTCCCACCGCCCGCGAACGGGCGGATCGAAGCCTTCGTCCAGCATCACCGCGTTCGACGTGGGTAGGGTTGCGCCCACCAGAGTGGACAGGAGAGCCGCGAGCTGAAAGCGGGAGCGCAGGTGCGGAATGGAAATCATGGGGCAGGCATGCGGAATCCTCCCCATTATAACCATGAGAGGAAACCTTCCGCTACCGGCTGACACCAGTTCTCCTCTGTGTCTCCGTGTCTCTGTGTGAGCCTGCCGTTTTCATTCCGCGAGATACGCCTCGAGAAGCCGCCACCGCCCATCCTCCTTCCCGAAGTAGAACGCCCCCACGTGAAAATCCTCTCCCGTATGGCCGAGGACCCTTCTTCGCCGGATGAGCTCGCGCATGGTGAGCGTGACGCCGGGGCTCGGCCGCTCACGCTGGCGCAGCAGCCGACCGAAAAGCGCGGGGAAAGCCGCACGGCCGTGCCTCGCCACGGGGTCGTCGTCGAGCTCCCCCGTCGTGGTGAACGGGAACTTGGTGAGCTGCATCACGCGACGAGTGTCGTTCGCCAGCGTCGCTTCCCGGAAGTCCCGCCAGAACGCCGCCGCCTCCCGCTGGTGTGCCGCGTGCGTCCGCGTGACGCCGCAGGTGGAAAGGGCGAGGAGGAGGATGAGAATCGTCAGTCGGGCCATCGGCACCCCAGGATGTGGTACGCCTCGCGGCGGTAGTCCGACTCGGTGACGCGCCAGCCGCCGCCCTGGTTGCCGCCCAGGAGCGTGAAGTGAGTCGCGGTGGAGCGCACAAAGAACCCCACGTGGTTTCCGGTCGACGATCCGGTCGCCCGGTCGCCGCCCCTGGATTTCCTGCGCACCACCATGATGGCACCGCGGCGGGGCTCCTCCAGCGCGCGCCCCCAGCGCAGCCAGCTCACCGCCAGCGCGTTGTTCGTCCCTCTGTAACCCGCCTGCGTCATCACCCAGTTCACGAACGACGAGCACCAGGGAGTCTCGTCGGTCCCCCCGTCCGCGCGGGAGAGCGTCGTGGTGCGATGGTATTCCAGGATACGCGGATTGTGGCGCCCGGTCTGCCGGATCTCCGTGACGTTCAGCTCGCGTTCCGCGAACGGCATCCACTCCCGCGCGTCGCCCACGCGGATGGCCGCGCTCACCTGCTCCGATACGCTCTCACGGAAGGCGTAGACGCGGACGTGCTGCCGGTCGTGCTTCCCCTCCAGCCGCAGGCTGAACGTCTGGCCGCGTGCACCCTGCGGCTCCATCGGTCCGCTCCCGATCCGCACCCCCCAGCGGATCTGCCGCAGCTCGTCGCCGGTCGCCGCACGGCTGAACCGGTCGGCCGTGAACACGACCGTGGTGCCGGTGCGCGCGCGGATGGAGGTACCGCGCTCGTTCCCCGCACCCTGCGCCGTGACCCGGGTGACGCGGAGCGGCTGTGGGGGGCGGGTGGCATCGCGCGCGGGCCGCCGCTCACCCACACGCGGAGTGCGCGCATCGGAGGTGCTGGAGCCACGCACCGGCGTGGGCACCGGCCGCGCGGGGGAGCGCGCCGCTTTCGGCGCGGGCGTGACCACCTGCACCGCGCGGCGGACGTGGGCCGGCGGCTGGATCTGCACCAGGGTGCCCGCGACGGTGTGGGTGGCGCCCGCGATCGTCTCCAGGCTGGCGGCGGCGTGCAGGCTCACGTCGGTCCCGGCGGAAAGAGCGAGCTCTCTGCCGGTAGCCACCTTCAACCCACCGCCGATCTTCACCGCCTCCGCGCCACCTACGTCGCGGGTCACGTCCTCTTCCACCCGCTGCACCAGCCTCTTGCAGCGCATCCGGATCTCGCCCGCGGCCTCCAGCGCCAGGTCCCCCTGGGCCTGCAGGGTGATCGTGGGGACGCCGTCCGCGTCGTTGTCGAGCTGCACGAGGCAGGTGCCGCGCGCGGTGTGGATCTCGACCGTCTCCTTCCCCGGATCGTCGCCGAAGAGCAGCGAGCTCCCGCCCCGCGTGACGATGCGGAGCGCGCCGGGAGCCCGGTCCTTCCCGCTCCACACGCTCCCCGTCACACAGGGCCGCTCCGGATCGCCCTGCTCGAAGGCGACCACCACCTCGTCGCCCGGCTCGGGGAGAAAGAGCACGCCGCGCCCGTTCCCCGCGTACGGCGCCGCCACACGCACCCAGAGCGTGCGCGCGGGCTCCTCCTGCCAGCGGTAGCGCACCCGGAGCCTCCCCCGGTGCTCCGGGTCGCGGTTGTCCACCACCTCCGCGGTCACGAAGCCCGGCGCCAGCGGCCGTGCGGGACGCACCTCCGCGGCGTACGAGGCCCACGGAGTCGCGGCAAAGTCGTTGGCGTAGTGCGCGCCGTCGAAGTGGTGAGTGACCCGCGTGAGCCCGAACTTTCCCGTCACGCCGAGCTTGAACGACCCGGCGTCGCTCACGTGCACCGTGTCGCCCGCCCGGAGCCCGGGGTGGGTGGAGCTCCCCTCCACGCCGACAGCCGAGCCCAGCGCGCGCCGGCTCTCCGCCTCCAGGCGGCGCTTGAAGGCGGCCAGCGTCGGCGCGCGCGACGCGTCGTCCAGCACCCCCGGGTCTCCGCCTCCCGCGAAGGAGTGCGAGGCGCGCGTGGCGGCGTTGACCAGCGCCGTGGCGCCGCCCAGGAGCGCGGGCGCGGACCGGACCGCGTGGAACCGGTGCTCGCGCTTCTCGTCCGGCTGGTACGCCGCGCCCTTGAAGCCGGAGTTCACCATGCGGCAGCGAGTGGTGAGCCCCAGGAGGTTCGCGCCCCACAGGAGCTCCCACGCCCGGTCGTCGAACCCGGATCGCACTTCGATCCCCGCCGCGACAGGACGTACCCAGCACCCGCTCTCGTCGGCCACCCGGACGAGGAAATCCCAGTCGCTCTCCCCGCTCTGCTGCAGGTACGCATAGCGCTCCCCCGCCCCATCCGCGGTGATCGGCAGCCCCGCATCCGCCGCCAGGCGGCGCGCCACCTCCGCGCAGGTCACGTTCTCGAACGCCTCGGTGTCGCGGTGCATCTGCATGGCCGCGGATCGAGAGGCGGCGTCGAGCCGAAAGCGCGAGCCCGCGTTCAGCAGGTGTGCCTGTGTGCCGCCCACCACCTGGCCCGTGAACGCCGCGTGGTCGCCCGCCCCGTCGGTCAGCGTCACGGTGACGGGAGCGTCGAGGAAGCGCTCCAGCGGGAGTCCGCCGGACTCGTCGCGGGTGAACTCCAGGGTGCAGAGGTGATGCGCTCCCAGCTCCTGCCGCACCTCCAGGCGCGAGATCTCCCCGTTGCGGAGACGCAGCTCGCCCACCTCGGCGGTGACGTCCACGCGCATCGTCATGCGCTCACCGTCCCATGCACCGGCTGCTCCCCGTCGATGCGCAGCGTGACGGCGAAGCTCCGCTCCCACGGGTGCGCGGGCACGGTGTGCACGCTCGCCACCCGGGCCCAGTCGATGCCGAGCTCCGCGAGCCCCTCGTTGAGCGCATCGGCGAGGCCCTGCTGGTCGTGGAGCGCCGGGTTGGCCCTCCGGAAAGCCTCGTGCACACCGAACCGCGTGCCAGCCGCGGGCGACGCCGCCACCATCGCCCGCACCAGCGCGAGGAGGGTGTCCGCGGGCGCGGCGCGCTCCAGCTCGCCGGCGGCGTTCACGCGCAGGGGCAGGGCGAGGGTTCGCACGGGGGCTCAGCGGGTGAACTTGTGCTTGGACACGTTGGCTTCGTCCAGCACCACGGCCATCTCCAGGTAAAGCAGGTTATTGTATCCGCTGGGGCTGGAGAGCGCGGGCTGCGGCGCGCCGCCATGGCCCATGGTGGCGCCGCGGCTCTCGCCGGTGATCGCCGGGTTGTAGAACTCGAAGTTGTTGATCCACCCCATGAACTCCACGTTCGACAGCACGCGGTCGCCGTCTTCGGAGTAGTAGGTGATGGAGACCTTGTGCAGCGGGTCGCGCGTTTCCGTCGCCATCTTCCACAGCTCGATGGCGTCGTCCTGCGAGAGGCGGGACGTGTCGTGCGCGTCGCAGTACATGAACGCGCGCCCCTGCAGCGAGTCGCCGATGCGGCGCCCCACCTGGTTGGCGCTGCGCGACAGGCTGTAGCGCGCCTCCACCGGGAAGAACCTCAACCCTCCCACTTCCACCATGACGCGCTTGTAAGTGGCGGCACCGGCCATACGCTCCTCCTCGCGATCGGGGTTTGCCCGGGAGCCATGCGCGCCCGGTGTGGTCTTCGTTCATCACCCTCCCAGCCACCGGCGCAGCCACCGCAGCGCGCGCCGGCCGCGAGGCGACGCTACCGGGCCGCCTCCCGGGCATCCAGAAAAGGGGGCGTGTCGATCTTGAGGACGAACTGCTCCGCCGGCCCCACCGGCACCACCTCCAGGTGGATGTCCAGCACTCCCCGGGCGAGCTTCGCCTCGTCCATGTCGATCTCCAGGTCGAAGTTGTAGATCGTCCCCTTTCGCTTCTCGCTGTCCAGGAACTCCTCCACCGGGTTGCGCACCTGCTCCTTCACCAGCTCGCGCGTCAGGCGCTGCTCGGCTACGCGCCGCAGGTACACGGCGATGCGCCGCTCCAGGTAGCGGAGGATGCGGTACGAGGTGAAGAACTTCAGGATGCCGTCGGGGTCCTGCGCCTGCGACCGGCTTCCCACGAAGCAGAGCTGGTTGTCTTCGTTGCGGATGACGGAGACGATCTGCCGCTCCATCGACAGGTGCTCCATCTGCGAGATGCGCGGCTCGATCCGGGCGCGCTCCACGCCCCTCAACTGCCCGAAGATCATCCCCACCGGCCCCTGCGCGATCCCGCCGCCGGTGGTACGATCCGTCCGCGCCAGCGCGCCCGCGAAGAGGAGCGATGCGGGGCCGTACAGGTCCGCGTCTCCCTCTCCTTCCTCGAACCAGTGGCGGTCGCGGAGCTTCACCCACCCGGCGACCACCACGTCGGCGGCGGCCCGGTCCTCGGCGCGCTTCAGGAACTCGTACGCGCCGCCGTCGGTGCGGAACTGGTCGCTCAGCGCGCGAAAGGAGGGCTCGTCGCGCAGGTCGCCCACCAGGAGCATCCCCCACTGGCTGGCGATCTCCTCCAGGCGCGCGCGCACCGGGTCCGGCACGTACCCGGGAACCACCAGGTTGCAGATGAACTGCCGGAAGTTGAACGAGTCGTTCCGGCTCTGCACGAACTCGTCGACCGCCGCGACGGTGGACGAGGCGCCGTCGCGGATGGCGCCGGGGTCGGCGTTGAAGACGTAGAACTCCACGGGCGGACGCTGCACGGGATCGCGCACCTCGGCGTTGTCGAAGAACAGCCCCAGCAGCCGGTAGCTGCGCTCCAGCGGCGCGATCTGCTCGTACAGCTCCGCCAGCACCCCGTCGCGCACCCGCTCGGCGGCCTCGATGGCGCGGTCGAGCCGCGCGAGCACATCCTCGTGGCTCCCCGTCTCCCGCAGGAGCGCGGAGAGGGAGGTGACGCGATGGAGGTACTGGACTGCCGTGCCCGCCGTGAAGATCTCGGCCAGGGGAGTGCGCGGCGGGGCCGGGTGGATGACGTTGAAGATCTCCGCGATGGCCTTCCCCGCCGGGCGCTCCCCGATGATGTCGTGCGCCGTGAGCAACTGCGCGCTCATGCTTCCCCCCGCGGCGCGGCGATCAGCCGGAGCTGCCCCTCGAGCTCGCCCATCGCGGCGACGATCTCGCGGCGCTGCTCTTCGTTCTCCCACGCGCGCTTCACGGAGAGCACGCTGAAGCGCTCCCGCATCCGGTGAAGCATGTCGATGCGGCTCTGCAGGTCGGCCAGGTCGTTGCGCTTCCCAGGCTCGCGGGCGCGGATCTGCCTGGGATCGAAATCGCGAAGCGAGCGGAACTCCAGCTCGGCCTCGAACTCCGCGCCGTTAGCCGCCGTGGTGCGGAAATGCAGGCGCGGGGCGAACTTCTCGAACGCTTCCGCCAGGCTCCCGACCCGGACCGGCGCCTCGTCTTCCGGCGCCTCGCGGCCAACGCGGCCGATGGTGAGGGGGAGGATGGCGGCCGTGGTATCCGTGGGCACCTCCCGCGGCGCCGATCGCACCCCGGCGCGCGTGACTTTCACTACCGGCATCAGGGCTCTCCTTGTCCGGGCGCTGCCCGGGATTCGAGTTGCGGGGCCGCGGGAGGCCGCCCCAGGCGTATTCACCGAAACCCGCGACATGCGCGGCCTTCAGTCAGCGGTTGACGACGATGCGCTGGGTCAGCGAGGCGGTGATGTCGCTCGGCCGGCGCGGCGGTGCCTCGTGGACGCCGGGGCGGAGCCCCCTGCGCGCGCCGCGGCGGGTGCGCGCAGGGATGCGGGCAGGGCGTTGGGCCGGCCACACCAGCGCGGGCACCACGCACCAGAGGAGCGCCAGGAGCGTCGCGAAGAAGGCCGTGGCCAGCCCGGCAGCCGGCGCTGGAGCATCCTCGATGGCGAGAGGCCGCGACGGTCTCGCCACCCCCGCGAAAGCGGGGAGCGCCATCAGCGGTGGGCGCCACCGCACCTCGCGTGACTCTGCGCCGTACTCCACGCGCAGCACGCTTTCGCCGCGGGCCAGACGGGGGCGCGCCGGGGCCGGAAGGGCCGCCGTGACAGCGCGCGTGGTGGCGAGGGTGCCGCGCAGCTCACTCAGTGTGCGGGCCAGTCGCACGGAGTCACCGGCCTCCACCTGTGCTCTTCCGCGCGGACCCGCGAGCGCGACCAGCTCCGCCCAATCCACTCCGCCGCCGATCCCCACCATCCACACGGAGACACCGCTGCGCCGCACCGCATTCACCGCGCGCTCCCGGCCCGCGGCGCCGGCCAGCAGGCCCGGCTCATCCCCAGCGCTCCCCACATCGTTCCGGCCATCGGTCAGCACCAGCAGAACGGCCTGGGCTGCGGGAGCGGCCCGGAGGCGCGCGGCGAGCAGCTCTGCGCCGGCGTGCACCGCGCTGTAGAGGCCCGTGTTCCCCGCGGGCCCCGGGAGCCGGTCGATCTGCGCCTCCGCCTCGGCCGGGGTACCGAAGCCCGCCGCGTGTATCCCGGCCACCACGTCGTGGCTGCCGAATGGAGCCACCGCCACCTCCACCGCGCTCCCGCCGAGACCGCGGACGAATGCGCGGAGGGCGGAGCGCGTCTGCTCGATTCCGGCTCCCGCCATGCTCCCGCTGACGTCGAGCAGCACGAGGAGCTTCAGGCCCCGCTCCATCACGGGCCGAACGGCCACGTCACGGAAGCTGAGCGTGCCCACCGCACCGCTCCAGCGGGTCGCGGCATTCGTCCCCGACGCTTCGGTTGCGGTGAGGACGACACTCGTCGCGATGCACGGGGCGGCGCTTCCCCGGGCGCAGCGGACCAGTTGCGGCCCCGCGCCCCCCTGCGCCGTGGCGGGACCCGCCGCGGCGAGTACGCCCACCACGACCGTGCCGAATGCCAACGTGAGGTTCATACGCGGTTCTCCCGGAAGCGCAGGGTCACACCTTCCAGTTCGACGACATCGGCATGGTGCAGCGGGCGCGGGTTCTGGAGTGGAAGCCCGGAAACCCGCACCGCCGTATTGCTCACAGGGGAGAGCTGGCAACGGCCGTCCTCGCAGCGGACCACAGCGGCCGGGGACGCGGTGGAGGCGCAGAACAGCGGAACCGCGCTGCCCTCGTCCAGCGACCACTCGCGTATGCGCAGGAGTGTCATCGGTCCCCGATCCTCCCCGTCCGAGCCCAGGACCGCGCGCGCCCGCCGAAGTGCGGGCGTGTGGAGTCCGCTCCCGAGTGAAGCACCCACCACCGCGAATGCCAGCGGCTGCCAGAACTCCGAGGGGCCCGCCAGCGAGAAGAGCAGTGCGCCCGCCGCACCCGCGGTGATCCCGTACACAGCTCCATCCAGCGCCCGGCGCGCACCCGCTTCCAGCATTCCCAGCGTCGCGCCGAGCCCCGCCGCGATGGCTACCCACACCATCACCCTCAATACTAGATACCCCGGATCGAGCACCTCCCCGAGTCGAATTCCCAACATCGCGCTAACTCCGCCACCGGCCGCACCGGCCAGGAGGCCGCTGGCCCCGCCGAGCCACACGCGCGCGCCTCGGCGAAGCGCCGCGGCGGCGCTCACGGCCAGCCCGGTGCCCGCGCCGAGCAGCGCGGCGGCGGCCACGTCCAGCTCGCGGTAGGTGGGGAGCCACGGCCCCAGATCGGTCAGGTTGGAGGCAACCACCCACCCGGCGAGCGCTCCGGTGGCACCCGCGAGCGGCGCGGCGTACGCGCTGCGCGGGAAGTACGGTACGGCGGGTTGCACGGGCCGGGGCCGCATCCGCAGCTCCAGCGCGCGGTCCGGAGTCAGGCCGAGCGCGTCGGGAGAGCAGTCGAGCTGCAGGTCGATGCCGTTCCACACCACCGCCAGCTCTTCGCCGGGGCCGCCGCTCAGCAACACGCCGTGCTGGCGCATCTCCTCGAGGATCTGGTGCACCTGCGCACCTACGGGACGGTCGGGGTCCAGAGTGAAGCGGAGGCGCCTGGGACCGGTGGGTGTGGCGAAGTCGACGGAGTAGGCGGGCATGGCAGGGGAGTGGTTGGAGGCAGGGCACACGGGGGCCGTCAGGCCGCGAAGGGGAGGCGCCGGGCAGCGCACGCCCAGCGTGTCGCTCAGCACGACGTGGGGGCGACTCACGGGACGGTCCACCGGTCGCGGCGGTCGGGGAAGCGATCGGCGTGGAGGTGAAGGCCGGTGCCGGCGCGGGAGGGGAGGCCCGCGGCGTGAGCGCCGCGGATTTGGGCGCGGAGGACCGAATCGTCGGAGAAATCCTTGACGCGGATACCTTCCGCCCGGAGCGCCGCGACGGCGAAACTCACCTGTTCGCGAGAGAGGTCGCGCACGCGGAGGTCGAGGGCGCTCCCGGCTCCATAAAGCGACAGGTGCTCCGCGTGGTCGCGGCCCGTGACGACGAGGGGGCGGCCAAACTGTGCTTTGAACCGTTTCTGCACCGTCGCGAAGCGGCCGGCGAACTCGTCCGGGGAGATGCCGCCGCGCATCCTTGCGGCGGAAGTGGCGGGCGAGTCAGCGGCGGCGTAGCGGCCGGGGACCGGGATGCGCCTCGAGCGGTAGACGGCCGCGACGATGCCCTCCAAGCGCGCGACGTTCCGCTGCACCGCGGAGTTCTCGCGCAAGCGGCTCGTGGCCAGCGTGTTCACGGCGCGCGCGAATTCCTGGAGCGCGCCCTCCGCTAACCCGAGCTCCAGCAGCGACACGCCGCGCTCGATGTGCTCGAAAGCTCGCAGCGTGAGCGCATCGAAGTGCTCTGCATCCGCCTCGAAGAGTGGACTCGCCGGCGACTCCGACCGAATCGCGCGCATGAGCATCGCGGCGGAGCCGGCGGTCAGCAGGAGCGCGAGTGCCGCCGCGGCCCATCCCGCAGGGCCAAGAATGCCGATCAGAGCGGCGATCCGCGCGCGCAGCCGCGTCCAGGCGTGGACCCAACGGCGGTGCTTCCGCACGGGAACGCGTCTCACCGCCTGCCGGTTGTTCTCCCCGTCAACGAAGCGGAACGTGACTCCTGGAAGCAGCTCGATCTCGTCGTCCGCTTGCAGGCGCAGCTCGGACCCGGCCGCGATGCCGTTCACCCGTGGGACTGGCTGGACCGCGCGCACGGGGACGAGCCAGAAGCCGTCCTCGCGCTCCAGCATGGCGACGTGCCGCTCCGCGATGCCTGGGAGGAGAAGGCGCAGGCCGCATCCCCTCCCGGCCCCGATCCAGAACGGGGAAGTGTCGAGCGTCGCCTCGCTGCCGCGCTGGGGAACGAGACGGGGCCGCATCGTCAAACCCGCGCGGCAAAGATCCGGAGCAGGAGCAGGATGAGCGTGCCGCCGACCACGGCCGCGGCGAGTCCGCGGCCGAGAGGAGGCCGCCTCACCACGCGGCGGGCGCGGCGCGCGAACTCCGCCGCGGATGCGGGCCGCGCCTCGGGCCACGGCCGCAGCGCCTGCATCACGAGCGCCTGGAGGGCCCACGGCACACCGGCACGCACCGCCGCGGGAGGTTCAGAGCGGACGCGGCGGGCGAACGCCTCGTCGTCCTCGTCCGCGTGGGGATGCCAGGGGAGGCGGCCGGTGAGCAACTCGTACAGCACCACGCCGAGCGCGAACACGTCCGCCGCGGGGCGGATGGAGGTCTCCGGGGCAGTCCACTGCTCGGGCGCGGCGTACGGAACGGTGCCGACACGCAGCTCCCTCCAGGCGTCCCCCAGCGTTCCGCGCGAGCCGATGCGCGCGGCCACCCCGAAGTCCGCCAGGCGCAGCTCGCCGCCAGCGGTGACGAGCACGTTTTCCGGCTTCACGTCGCGGTGCACGATGCCGCGCGCGTGGAGGTGCGCCAGCGTGTCTGCGAGACTCGCCGCGACGTGCACGGCTTCGCGGAGCGGGAGTGCGCCGCGTGCCCGCAGCACGTCCGCGAGGGTGCCGCGCGCCGCGTACTCCAGCACCATCCCGGGCGGATCGCTCGTGACGGCGTGGAGGGCGACGACGCCGGTCCCGCGCGCCTGCGCGAGGAGCTCCGCTTCGGCGTGGAGGCGCTCTTTCCCGGGGCCGGAGGCAGTGAGCTGCTTGAGCACGAACGGACGCCCTGCCCCGTCGCGCACGAGGGCCAGCACAGTGGCGCCGCGCTCGGCGAGCACGCACTCCACGGCCCACGTCACGTGCGGAGGAACTTGAGGCGCGACGACCCGGCGAGGACGAACTCGTCGCCGTGCCGCAGGACGTGGTGCTCGCCATGCGGCAGGCGGCGGCCGTTGAGGCGCGTGCCGTTCAGGGACGAGTCCAGGAGGAGGTAGTCGCGCCCTTTGCGCACGATGGCGCAGTGGTAGCGCGACACCGCGGCGCCCGCGTCGCTCACGACGAGGTCGTTCGCCCCACCATCCTCCGGGTCGTCAGCGGCGCCGATGCGGAGGATGTCCTGCGTGATGGGGACCAGCTTTCCGCGCCCCACGCCGTCCACGATCCTTACCAGCGCGCGAGGTCGCGTGGAGGGCGCTGCTCCCTCCCTGCGCGCCCGGTATGCGCCGCGAGCCCATGCGGCGAGAAGGAGCGCGGTCACCATGAGCCCCGCGGCGCCGTACGCCAGCCGCCGCCGCACCTCGTGGGCGCGCCGGGCGCCGCGAAGCATCTCCATGAGCGAGCCGGCGCGTGGATCGTCCGGGTGCTGGCGGAGGATGTCCGCGAGGATGCTTCCGGCGCCGTCCAGGTCGCGCGTGTAGAGGGCGCGCTCCGCCAACCGCAGCCGGTCGCGCTTCTCGGACTGCTCGCGGTCGCGGACCTCGCGGGTGGTGCGCACCGTTTCCTCACGTGCCCGCGCGGCGTCGAGTGCCTTCTGCGCCTGCTCGTAGCCGAGCCGCGCTTCCACGTGGGCGGGATCGACCAGCATCACCATTTTCCAGCGCTCCATCCGCTCCTCGGCGTCGCGGACGGTGGCGGCGGGCGTGAGCGATGCGTCGCGTGCCATCTTGAGGAGGCGCGCGCGGTCTTCCTGCTGCAGCGGGGTGAGCGCTTGCGGCTGGACGGCAGGGGGCTGCGCCGCGGCGTGCGGTGTCACGGCGGGCAGTTGCGCCGCGGCGGACTCCACCTGCGGCGGGCTGGCCGCCGGTACGGGCGTGGCTGGCCACTGGGGCTGCTCCAGCGCGGGCGGCTTGTGGCGGCGCCACGGGAGGCGGAACTGCGCCTCGGCCGGCGCCGGGAGCAGCAGGATGAGCAGGGCGAGGAGAAGCGGGCGATCGAGAGTGCCGCGCTGGCTGCGCCCGCTGTGGCGCCTGGACGCGCCCTGCTGGAGCGGGGCGGGCGTTTCGCACGTCGGCTCGCCGTGCTCCACGGGGACTTCCGGCTGCGAGCTGGCCGGCTCGTGCACGAGCCGGAGGATGCGCTCGGCGAGGTCCATCAGGAGTAGGCTCATGGGCGGGTCAGGGCCTGGAGCGGCGCAGGGGGAGAAGCGGCGCGCGGGCCGGCTCCGGCGGAGCGTCGGCGCGCGTGGGGGGAGCGTCTACCGCGAGGCGGCGCTGGAAGAGGATCGCGCCGCGCACGCGGTGGCCGGGGTGCACGGTCACCTGGAGGCCGGAGAGCGTCGCCACGTCGGCCGGCGTGTCGAAGTTGACGGCGAAGTTGCGCTGGCCGACTACCTCGCAGTGGGCCGTGCGCGAGATGGGTGTGCCGGGTCCGGAGGCGGCGTTGACCCGCAGGTCGATCCACATCTCCTCGCCCACCTCCCAGTTGGAGATCCCCTGCGGGTCGCCGAGGAGGACCACGCGGTACTCGTGGCGCCCCGCCAGGGCGAGCTGCGAGAAGACGAAGGTGAGGAGGTCACCCTCGCGCTGTGGGTGGCCCGGGGTCGCCACGGCCAGGTAGAAGTGGTCGCCGTCGTGGTCGAGGAGGATGCGGAGCGAGTCCGCCGAGCGGTTGACGCGGTAGTCCACGTACTTTCCTTCCAGCGCCTGGCACAGCTCGGCGAGCCGGGCCAGCGTCGCCTCGGCCCGCGCGAGCGGCACGCGCAGGTCGGTGCGCGGGGAGAGCCGGCGCCGTGCGGAGAGCGAAGCGCGCTCCTCCTCCAGCAGCGCGCCGTACGATGCGTCGGCGCCGGCCAGGGTGGTGAAGAAGGCGCGCGTGGCGGCCGAAAGGTCGAGCGCCAGAGCCACGCGCCGGCCGGCGCGGTCGATCTCCTGGAAGAGCCGCGCGGGCGCGAGCGCCGGGTCCATCGTCTCGTACGCGCACGCGTCCAGCGCGAGTACCGCGCGCTCCACGAACCCCAGCACCTCCAGGTCCGTGCGCGTGTCCACGCCGCGGCGCGCCACCTGCTCCGTGTAGCGCGCGGCCATGCGGTGCAGCTCCGCGTACCGCCCGGAGAGGTGCACGACTTCCGCGTGGATGCGCATCCACGCCGCGTACAGCGCCGAGTGCGCGGCCACGCTCACGCACACGGGGACGAAGCCCCCGTCCACCTCGAAGTGGAGGGTTTCCGCGGCGCGGTGGATGCGGCCGACCACGAGCGAGCTCACCGCCTCGTCCGCCTCCGCACCCAGCAGGAGCCGGAGGCGCGGGCGGCGCGCGGCTGCCTGGCTGGGGTTCGCGGGGTCGGCGCCGATGCTGGCGGGGTCCGGCTCGCGCTCGCCGGTCGCGTGCAGGTACACCAGCAACCCGGTGGCGCCGGCCAGCTCGTCGCGGGTGAACCCGCCGCGGATCACGCACCCGGGGCCCACGTCCACCACGTCGCCCACGGGCGTGAGCCCGCGTGCCCGGGTCACCGCCACACGCACGGTATCGCCGTCGTCGCTCACCTCCAGGCACGGGTCGGTGGCGCCGCTCTGCACGGCCTCCGCGCGGGCGCCGCCGCCGACCAGGCCGCCTCCGGGGATGCAGTAGCGGAGGAGCCATCCGACGTAGCTCTCCACGAAGTCCTCCTGCCGCCGGAAGTGCCCCGGAGTCAGCAGCATCCCCGTCGTCCAGTTGACCGTCTCGTGCACACTCACGCCGCCTCCCCGAGACGCGAGTTGATCCCGAGCACCGGCGGCTCGCCGCCCCCGCCCAGGCGCGTGCCGCCGCGCGCGTCGCCCACCATCCAGCGCTCGTCCACGCGGGCCAGGTGCACGGGGAGGACGAGCCGGTACAGGGCATCCCGCTGCGCGCGTCCGTCCGCGTGTGCGAGGTACGCGTCCAGAGTCACGGGGCCGATGACGATCTCAGTCGATTCCGCCAGCGCGCCGCCGAGCACCGCCTCCACCCCCAGCCGCGCGTCGCTGCCGCCCAGGCGCATGCTCCCCCCGTCCGTCGCGACAGAGGCGACGAGGCGCACGCCGGCGACGGGGAGGCCGAAGACGATGCCGAGGGCGAGCGGAACCGCTTCCGCGCGGCCGGCGATGCGGTGGAGCGAGGGGAGGAGGCGCGCGACGGCGGGCCACAGCTCGCGGGGCCAGGCGGCTGCGGGGAGGTGGAAGAGCTCGATCCAGCGCAGCGCGGCGGCGGGGTCTTCCACCGGCGGCGCCAGGAAGCCTCCCGCGCGGCGGACAAAGATCCCCAGCTTGCGGATCGGGTTGTCGGCCAGCGCGAGGAGAGCGCCAGCGCGCAGCTCGCCGTCGTGCTCGTCGCGGAGCGGGAACGGGAGGGTGTCCAGCGCGCCCGCGCCGCCCACGGCCAGCACCACCCGCGTCCGCGAGGTGACAGGCGTGCCCGGTGTGGGCTCCTGCCGCGCGATGGCACCCGCCGGCCACCCCGCACCCGCGCTCTCCACCACGATCCGCTCCGCGCCGACGCCGAGGTGGAGGAGCGACGCCACGGCCGAGTCGAGCGACGAGCGGGTGCCGCGGCGGGGGCGGCAGAAGTCGGGCATGCTCACCAGCCCCCCCATCCGTACTCGACGGCGACGCGCATCCGCTGGCCCAGCGCGGCGCGCTCCTGCAGGTGCCGCTGGAGCTGCCCGCGCAGGCGCGCCGCCTCGGCCACGGGGTCCGCGAAGTCCGCGGGGTCCAGGAAGGCCGTGACCGCCTCCACGCGCCGGAGCGCCCCCTCGTGAAGCTCCGCGACGCTCTCCACGCGCACGCCGCGCACGCGGGGCTCGAAGGCGCGCACGGTGAGCTCCACGTCCGCCTCCGTCACCACCCGGTCGCGGGTGCGGAGGAGCTCGGCGAAGCGCATGCGCGCCTCCGCGAAGGGAGGGGGCGGGCCTCCGCCGCGCGTGGGGGTGAGGTTGGCGACCTGCGCGGTGGTGTTGGCCAGCGAGGTGCCGATGCGGCGCACGTCGCCCGCTTCCATCCCGTTCGCGCGCTCCGCGTCGCAGATGAGGAGGCGCGCCATCGCGTAGCCGTCCGCACGCCCCGCCGCGGTGCGCGCGGGGCGGAACTCCAGCGTCCCCGCGCGATAGCGGTAGCGCCCGTGGGAGAGCGGCGCGGACGCGTCCGACTCCTCCGCGTACGCCGCGCCCGACTCGCCGGCCACGCTCACGATCGCCAGGACGTGGCGGTCCGCGCGCCCTTCTGGCGCAAGCGAGACCGCGGTGCCCGCGCGGCCAAAGATCACCTGCTCGCTCCACGCTTCCACGTTGGACGCGGTGACGCAGTTGACCTCCACGCGCTGGATGGCGTCGGCCACAGCATGAAGCGTGGATGGAAGAGGGACGCGCACCCACGCCAGCGGCGCGTCCAGCGCGTCCGCATGGCCGTCGGGGAGGAGAGCGCGAGCGGCATCGCCCATCCCCGCCGGAAGGGTGCACAGGGTGCGGCGCGCGGCGGGGACGTGCGGGAAGATCCACACGTGGCCGCCGTAGACGCCGTCGTCCAGCCGCGGCTCTCGAGGTGAGGCGTCGTCGTCGCCGTCCAGCCACACCAGGCGGCGCGCTCCGCCGCGGCCCGGCGCTGCGCGCAGCATCCCGGATTCATAGACGCACCCGTCCTCGTCCAGGAGCTGCCAGGGGCTGCCGGAGAGGGCGCTCGCCACGGCCTCGCTGCCCGGCGCCGTGTCCAGGTACAGCCCCAATCCGCCCAGGTGCGCCGCGTCGGCGCGAAACGCCAGGTAGAGCGCGGGCGGCCCCTCCCAGCCGGGGAGCGGGGTGCTCCCGGGAGGCACGGGCGGGCCGTCGGGGAGACACGCGCCCGCGAGGGTGTGGAGCCGGCCGTCCTCGAACACCGCCGCGAAGACGAGCTCCGTCGGGGCCAGCTCGATGGACTCGTCCGGTGCCCACCCCACCTGCTCGCCCGTGCGCGCGGTGCCAAAGAGCTCCGTGTCGGGCGTGATGCGCTCGCGCCGGTCGATGCGGGTGAAGTGCACCACGGTCTGCGCCGGGTGCGCCAGGCGCGGCGGCATCCCCAGCACCCCCACCAGGTCGTCGAGCACCGCCTCGGGAAAGACGGACTCCGCTTCTTCGTACACGCGGGCGATCTGCACCGAGAGCGTGTGAAAGAGCGTCGCCAGCACGGGATCGGGGCGCGAGCGGGTACCGTAGTGGGCATACAGCGCCCGGTCGAACTCGCGGCGCATCTCGCCGCCGATCTCGGAGGCGGAGCGGGGGGACTGACCCAGGACGGTTGCGGACATCGTTGCGCGTGGGGTGGCGGTTTCGATGATGCCTGCATAACGAGATACCCCGGATCCGCATGTCGGGCGGGTCCGGGGTCGATACTGGTTCGTGCGGTGGCGGGGGAGGATCTACAGCGCTCCCCTCTGTGTCTCTGTGCCTCTGTGTGAGATCACATCAGCCTGCGATACCACGGCTTCTTCGTCGCCGGCTCGGGCTTGGTGGCCGGCTCCGGGGCGGGCTGCGGTGCGTCGAGAGGGTGGTAGGCCTCGGGCGGGAAAGTGGCGTGCGACACGCCGAGCACCGTGTAGTGGCGCGGGAGGAACCACGACACGGAGCCCAGCGCCAGGCGGAAGTCCTCTTCGGAGGAGAACATCTCCGGGAAGACGTTGAACACGAGGTTCGACTCCGGCACTTGGGGCCGGTGCATCAGCAGCACGGAGGGCTGCTCGATCCCCATCCGCTTGAAGTGCTGGTGGATGACCTTGCGTACGTACACGGGGAGCGCCTCGTCGGACGGGGCGCCGAGCATCACCTCTTCCGGCTCCTGCGTCACCTCGTGCGGCTGGTGCGGGCGCGCCGGGGGCTGCGGGCGCAGCGTGCCCGACATCCGGTACCCCGCGATGTCGCCGTAGCTGAACACCCAGTCCGCGGTGCCGGGGCCGGGGTTCAGCACGATGCCGAAGCCCTTGCGGGTGGCCTCGTCCGCCAGGAAGGCCACCGAGTACGCGTCGAAGAGCTGGTGCGCGTCGGGGGTGCGCAGCACGAAGTACGGGAAGCCGTCCGGCCCCTGGATCATCCGCGGCTCGCCGGCGGCGAAGCTGGCGTTGGTCATGGCCTCGAAGAAGGCATCCACCCAGGTGACGTCGCGCAGCTCCGGCGGCACCGAGAGCAGCGTGACGACCTGGGGAGTCCGGTTAATGTCTGGTACCATCATCGATCTTTCGCGGCAGCGTGTGATTCGGATCGCGGGGCGGTAAGCTCGCGTACGCCGCCGGGGCCGTCAACATCAGGGGCTCACACAGAGGCACAGAGATTACTTCATCTCCGCCCCTCCGTGTCCGCCTCGTCGCGGCTTCCCAGCTCGCCGAAGAGACGCGCCAGCCGCACGAACTCGGCGCGGTAGCCGTCCGGATCGGGGCCGCGCGAGCCGTCGGCCAGGCGGATGACGTCGGCGAGGGTGAGGGTGCCGCGGTGCTCGGATTCGCGCAGGAGCATGCCGAAGCCGGCCACCGCCGCGGCGAAGGCGAGGTCGGGCGAAGGAGATCCGGCGCGCTCGCGCACGGGGTGCTCCATCAGCCCGCTGGTGTCGCCGCCGGGGAGCTTGTAGCGGATCTTGACGAAGGCCAGCTCGCCGCCGCGGGAGGAGGGAGCGACGGGCGCCGGGGCACGGTAGCGCAGCGAGTCCACCCCGCGCACCCTCACGTCCGAGCGCACGCCCACGGGCACGATCTCGTACAGCGCCGTGACGGTGTGGCCGGCGCCCATCTCGCCCGCGTCCTTGCTGTCGTCGTTGAAGTCTTCGTTGGCCAGCAGCCGGTTCTCGTAGCCGATCAGGCGGTACGCGCGCACGCGCGCGGGGTTGAACTCCACCTGCAGCTTCACGTCCTTGGCCACGGTCAGCAGGGTGCCGCCCATCTCGCTCACCAGCACCTTGCGGGCCTCCAGCAGGTTGTCGATGTACGCGTAGTTGCCGTTTCCGCGGTCGGCCATCTGCTCCATCTTGCTGTCCTTCAGGTTCCCGCGCCCGAAGCCCAGCACGGTCAGAAAGGTGCCCTGCGCCCGCTTCTCCTCGATCAGGCGCACCATCTCCGCGTCGCTGGACACGCCCACGTTGAAGTCGCCGTCCGTGGCAAGGATCACGCGGTTGTTGCCGCCCCGCACGTGGTGGCGGCGGGCGACGTCGTACGCCAGGCGCAGCCCCGCCCCGCCGGCCGTGGAGCCCCCCGCGTCCAGCCGCTCGATGGCGTCCAGGATGGTGGCCCGCTCGCTCCCGGGCGTGGAGGGGAGCACGAGGCCCGCCGCCCCCGCGTACACCACCATCGCCACCCGGTCACGCGCGCGGAGCTGCTCCACGAGGAGCCGCAGCGAGCGCTTCACCAGCGGCAGCCGGTCGGCGGACGACATGGAGCCGGAAACGTCCACCAGGAAGACGAGGTTGGCGGCGGGGGCGTCGCGCATGTCCACCGCGGCCGTGCGCAGGCCGATGCGCACCAGCCGGTGCCCCGCGCGCCAGGGGGCATCCGCCACCTCGGTGGCTACCGCGATGGGATGGCCGCCGCTCCGCTCGGGGTACTCGTACGGGAAGTAGTTGATCATCTCCTCGATGCGCACGGCATCCTTGGGCGGGCGCCGTCCCTCAATCAGAAAGCGGCGCACGTTGGCGTACGAGGCGCGGTCCACATCCACCGAAAAGGTGGACAGCGGCTCGTGCTCCACGGCGCGAAAGGCGTTCTCGTCGATCGCGGTGTACGACTCAGTGTTCCACTCCGGCCGCGGCGCGGCGGCCCTGGCGAGCACGTGGGTGGGAGCCGTTGCCCCCCGGATCTGCACCCTCTGGGCGCTCACCACGAGATTCTCCAGACCGAGTGCCGAGGCCGTCAGCCGGAGGTTCACCTCCACCGTGTCGCCGGTCACGGTCACCGAGCGGCGCGCGGTCTGGCGGCCGATCATGGCGGCGGTGACCGCCACCCGGCTCCCGCGGGCCGCGGGGAGCTCGAGGCGGTAGCGTCCATCGGGGGCGGACAGCGTTCGTCCCCCGTGCCCCTCCGAGGCGATGGTGGCGCCCCCGAGCGGCCCGCCGGTGGCCGCGTCGGTGATGGTGCCGGTGAGGACGACGGGCGCCAGGACGGCGGGCGGCGGCGGCGTGGTGGCGCAGGCCATCGCGAGCAGCGATCCTGCGATTCCGACGAGGAATTTTCTCATGGCGGGCTCCGCGCATCGGTGGGAGTGCGAGCGCGGCGGAGAAGCCGTGCTCCCCCTGTAGGACGCCGGGGCCGGAGCGGCTTGCACAACGGCGGGCGGGATGTGCAAGATGCGGTGGGGAGCGCGTCATACATCGTGAAGCCGGCCCCAACCCACCCGGAAGCGGCACCGCGTGACCACTGACTGGGGTGAGATCTACCGGAGCACCCACCGGGACCTGGTGCGCTTCCTCTACCGCAAGGTGTGGGACGCGGAGCGCGCCGCCGACCTGGCGCAGGAGGCGTTCGCCCGTGCGCTGGGCCGCGCGCCGGACAACCCGCGCGCCTGGCTCTTTCACGTGGCCGCCAACCTGGCCCGCGACGAGGCACGCACGGTCATCCGGCGCAAGAAGCACCTGGCGCTACTCAAGAACGAGGCGGAGCACGAGGGCCGCGCCGCCCCCGCCCCGTCGGTGGAGCTGGAGCACGGCGAGCAGGTGGAGAAGGTGAAGCAGGCGCTGGAGCAGCTCAGCGAGCGGGACCGCGAGGTCCTGCTGCTGTGGGACGCGGGGCTGAGCTATCCCGAGATCGCGGCGGAGACGGGGCTGGCGCAGGGAGCCATCGGCACCACCCTGGCCCGCGCGCGCCGCCGGCTGGTAGAGGCACACACGCTCCTGGAAGGAACGCATGCAGCACGTGGATGAAGGACGTCTGCACGCCTGGCTCGATGGCGAGCTGCCGGACGAGGAGCGTGCCGTGGAGCGCCACCTGGAGGAGTGCGAGGCGTGCCGCGCCCGCGCGGACGAGGAGCGGCGGATCCGCGCCGCGGCGTCCGCCATCCTCCTGGGCGCCGACCCGGGCGAGATCGCCATGCGCCGCATGGTCGCGGTGCCCACACCGCGCCGCCCCCGGCGCTGGGTGGCCGTGGGGTGGGCCGCGAGCGTGCTGCTCGCGCTGGGCGTGGGGTGGATGGCGCGCCCGGCGGAGCGCGCGCCCGTCGCCGTCGCCCCTGCCCCGCCCCGCGCGCCCGTCGGCGCTCCCGCGCCCGTGCAGGGCACCACGGACGCGTCGCCGGTGAGCGCCGACGCCGTCACCCAGCCGGACGCGGTGACCCAGGCGGCCCCCGCACGCACGGAGGAGCGCGCGCGGTCCGGCGCCGCGCCGCGACGCGACGACCCTCCCGCCGATTTCGCCGGGCCGGTCGCCACGGTGGCGGTGGTCCCCATGCCGGAGGCCCCGCCGGCCGAGGCTCCCCCGCCCCCGCCGCCCCCCAGCCCCGCACCCGTTGCCGCGCGGGCCCGGGCCGCGGCGGAATCGCAGCCGCAAGCCGCGGAGCGCGCCGGCGGGACGGTTACGCTGCGCGGGCGTGTGCGCGACGCGCAGGGGCAGGCACTCGCGGGGGTGCAGGTGACCGTCCCCGAACTGGCCGCTCGCACGGTCACGCGCCCGGACGGGAGCTACGTCCTGTCGCTGCCGGCGGACCGCGTATCCACGAGCGACACCATCCAGGTGCGGGCGTCGCGCGTGGGACTGGCCGCGCAGAGCCGCTCGCTCGCCCCGGAGTCCGGCACGGCCAACTTCACGATGACGCCGAACTCGCTGGCGCTGGAGAGCGTCGTGGTGACGGGTTCCGAAACCGCGTGGCGCTCCAGCGCCCCCGCCGAAGCCGAGCGCGCCCTGCGGTACCCGCTGGTCATCGTCCCGGGCCTGGAGGTGCTGGGCATCGACGTGGGCCGGGTGGATGGCCGCACCGCCGTGCGCGTCCGCCAGCGCCTCCCGGGCGGCGAGACCCTCACGCTCACCCAGCGCCGCGCCACGGCCCGCGCGGACACCACGGGCGCGGGCATCACCTTCCGCCGCGGCAGACTGCAGGTGAACGCGACCGCCCCCATCCCCACGGACTCCATCCGCTCACTGTTCTAAAACCGGAGGCACGGAGAAATCCCCTCTTCTCCGTGCCTCCGTGCCTCTGTGTGAGCCCGCTTTTCACATCGCCAGCACCCGGTCCACCTCCGCCAGGATGCGCCCCAGGGCGATGGGCTTGGAGAGATACCCCACGCACCCCAGCTCGGCCGCCCGCACCCGGTCCGCCTCCAGCACCAGCGCGGTGAGCGCCACGATGGGGATGGCGGCCGTCTCGGGCCCGTCGCGCAGCAGGCGGATGGCGGACCAGCCGTCCAGCCGCGGGAGGGTGATGTCCATCAGGATCATGTCCGGGCGCGTGCTCCGCGCCAGCTCCACCCCGGCCTCCCCGTCCGCCGCCTCCACTACGCGGTGGCCGTGGAACTCCAGGATCGTGCGGAAGATGATGCGGTTGTCGGGATCGTCCTCCACCAGCAGGACGGTCCTTTCCGCGGCGGGGGCGGGCATGTGCGGAGGCGGGGTTGGGGTGGGACCGGCGAGGCTACCGCACGATGCTCGTGGCGCTCTCCGCCGTGTGCGCGAAGGCCGCCGTGCGCGCGCGGGGCTCGCTTTCCATCTGCGCCTTGCGGAGCGACTGCATCCCCTGCACTACCAGGTGCACGGGCTGCAGGGGGGACTCGGGGAACTCCTCGATGGCGTGGCACCCGGTGTAGATGTCGATCCCTCCGCTGGCCGCGGCGATCGCCTCCAGCTCTTCCACCAGCCGCGCCACCAGGCGGCGGGCGCCGAACCACCCGGTGTGGGGCGTGAGGATGACGAACTCGGCCCCGCGCAGCCGCCCCACCGCGTCGGACTCGCGCGCCACGCGGCGGATCGCCTCGGCCACCGGCGACACCCACTGCACCACCCGCTCCGCGCCGGGAAGCTGCGCCTCGTCCGCCGGGCCCACGCCCACCACCACGCACGCCAGCGGAAGCTGGTGGCGCTGCGCCTCGGCCGTGAGCTCCTGCGCGCGCCTCACCACGCCGCGGGCGTTGTAGAGGCCCGTCCACGGGTCCAGCATCCCCTGCTCCTCCACGCGCTCCACCTCGCCGCGCACGGCGGCGAACAGCCCCAGCTTCAGCAGCATCTCCTCGCCGTCGAAGGGAAAGCTGAACACCTCCCACGCGCCGGCGCGGATCGCCTCCAGCCGCACGCTGCGGCTGGGCACGCGCGGGCACACGAGCACGATGGGGGTGCGCGGCCCCAGGGTGGCCTCGGCACGCAGCAGGCGGCAGGTGTCCAGGTCGGCGTCGTCGGCAAGCTCCGTCTCGATCATCACCATGTCCGGCCGGACGGACGAGAAGACGCGCACCGCGTCGTCTCCCCCCACGCGCACCACCTGGTAGCCGTTCGGCGCCAGGATGCTCTCGAACGACTGGACGAGCCAGCGCGTGCGGGTGACGAAGAGTACCAGGGGGAGCCGTGCGGGGGTGTGCATCAGCGGTTGGGATTGGAGGCAGGTGCCATGCGCCGACGGAGGAGGATCTTGCATGACGTCCAAAACGTCTGCAGAAGGCATGCTCACGAGGCCACCCGCATGATGCCGTTGCCCCGCAATGGGTTGACGAACCCGCCCCCGCCCGCCACATCTTATTCTGATGCGCCGGCGCGACACTGTGTGGCCGCGCCGATGCGACGGTGCCGCACCCGCGCACTTTGTTGCACGCGGGCGACAGATGAGCGTCCCGCGCCACACCACACGCCCCGCTCCAGGGGCCCTGCGGTGCCGATCTCCCGCGTGTTTCCGGGGTTTTCGCCGCGCACGGACGCGGCACCAACATTGACCTGAGGTACGGCGCAGCGCTGCACAGCTCCCCCCTCCGCCGCACCAGGCCACGATGAGCCGCTCCACACTACTCCTGCTCCTGGCCCTGGCCGCCCCCGTGGCGGCGCGGGCACAGCCCAACCCGGGCCGCCCGCAGGTAACGCGCGCCGAGCTGCAGGCCGTGCAGGCGCAGTTGGAGGCCGTCGCCGCGTCGCCGGACAGCAGCGACCAGGTTCGGTCGGAGAGCCGCGACCAGGCCGCCGCCATCCAGGCGCGGCTGCGCACGGGCGACCTGCGCGTGGGCGACCGCGTGTCCGTGATCATCGAGGGAATGCCGGCGCTCTCCGACACCTTTACGGTGTCGCCCGGCCCGGGGCTGGCGCTCCCCACCATGGGCACGGTGCCCGTGGGCGGCCTGCTGCGCTCGGAGCTGGGCGAGCGGGTGAGCGAGTACGTGGCGCGCTACATCCGCACCCCCGTGGTGCACGTGCAGCCGCTGGTGCGCGTGTCGGTGGAGGGAGCGGTGGGGAGGCCCGGCTTCTACGAGGTCCCCGCCGACTCCCGCGTGACCGACGTGCTGATGGAGAGCGGCGGCCTCACCACGAGCGCGGACATGCGGCGCGTGCAGATCCAGCGGCTGGGCACGGAAACGTGGGGAACGGAGGCCATGCAGTTCGCGCTGGCCGGCGGCTGGACGCTGGACCAGCTCGACATCCACCCCGGCGACCGCATCGTCGTGGCGGAGAAGCGCACGGGGAGCACGGGCTCCCGGCTCCTGCGCGTAATGGGAAGCGTGGGTGCGGTGGTGGGAGTGCTAACGAGATTCTGAAGAGAGTGCGTTAGTGCGTTAGTGCGTTGGTGCGCTAACTTCAGTACAACGCACTCACGCACCAACGCACTCACGCACTCACGCACTCACGCACTTCTTTCTTCCACCGCCTCGCGCAGCAGCTCCGCCCACACCGCGTCCAGCGACTCCACGCCCACCACCTTTTCGGTGAAGCCGTTTCCCCGCAGGATGTTGACGATGATCCCGCCGGCGAAGTGCGGGTGCTCGGGCCAGTGAAGCGGGTCCGCCTCGATCATCGCGCGGTACGCGGCCCTGGCGTCGCCGGGCAGCCAGCGGCGCAGGAAAGCAACGAGCTCCCCCCTCGCCCGGGCCTCCAGGGGCCCGCCGGCGGAGCGCCCGGACCGCCACCGGGCCCTCATCACCCACTCTCGCGCGCGATCAAGGAGATTACGATGCAACATGGAGGCGGGCGCGTCCTGGTTACGGGAGGTGCGGGGTTCATCGGGTCGCACGTGGCGGGGGCGTACCTGCGCGCCGGGTACGAGGTGGTGGTCCTGGACAGCCTGGTGCACGGCCGCCGCGAGCAGGTGCCCGAGGGCGTCGAGTTCGTGGAGGCGGACATCCGCTCGCTGGAGGCCGCGCGCGTCATCCGCGGCGGCCGCTTCGACGTGATCAGCCACCACGCCGCGCAGGTGAGCGTGAGCCGGTCCGTGGCCGACCCCCGCTTCGACGCCAGCGTCAACGTGGATGGGCTCCTCAACCTGCTGGGCGCGGCGACGGAGGCCGGTGTGCGGCGCATCCTGTACGTGTCGTCCGCGGCGGTGTACGGGCCCGCGGGGGGCGCCGCCACGCGCGAGACCGCCGCCAAGAACCCGGAGACTCCGTACGGAGTCAGCAAGCTCGCCGGGGAACAGTACCTCTACTACTACCACCGTGTCCACGGGCTGGACTACGTGGCCATGCGCTACGCCAACGTGTACGGCCCGCGGCAGGATCCGCACGGCGAAGCGGGCGTTGTGGCCATCTACTCCGCGCGCCTGCAGTGCGGCGAGCCGGTCTCCATCTTCGGCAGCGGCGAGCAGACGCGCGACTTCGTGTACGTGGGCGACGTGGCGGAGGCCAACGTGCTCCTGGCCTCCGCGCACGTACCCGCCGCCTCGTCGCTGGACGGCCGCGCCTTCAACGTGGGCACGGGCCGCCAGACCTCCGTCAACCGCCTCGCCGAGGCGTTCATGGACGTCTCCGGCGTCCGCGTCGCGCGCCAGCACCTCCCGGAGCGCCGCGGCGACGTCCTCCGCTCCGGCCTGGACGCCTCGCGCCTGGGCCGCCTGGGCTGGGCGCCCCGCACGGAGCTCACGGACGGCCTGGAAGCGCTCTGGGAGCACGTGCAGTGCGAGCTCGTCATGGCGTGACAACCGGGCTCACACAGAGACACAGAGGCACAGAGATGAATTCGTCTCTGTGCCTCTGTGTCTCTGTGTGAGCCCAAATGTTCGGGTCAGCCGCTCTGGAGCAGCACCTGCTCGTTGGCGTCGGACTCGCCGGGGAGGGCGGCGTACTCGTAGCCGTCCACGTAGGAGTAGGCGCGGTAGATGCCGGCTTCCTCGGATACGTCGTTGATGACGGCGCCCAGCACGCGCACCGGGAGACGGTCGAGCATCTCCAGGTTCATCTCCAGCGTGGCGGTGCGGGTCTGGTCCGTGCGCACCACGAGCAGGGTGTCGCGCGTGAGGGTGGCGAGGGCAAGCGGGTCCGTGCACGCGCCCATGGGGGGGCTGTCCACGATGATGACGCCGAAGCGCGCGCGGAGCTGCATCAGGAGCTCCACCATCCCGCTGGTGGCCAGCAGCTCGGGGCCCGGTGAGGAGCGGCTCCCCGTGGCGATCATGGCGAGGCGAGGATGCTCCGTGGGTTGCAGGATCTCGTCGATCGCGGCGTTGCCGCGCAGGTAGTCTGTGAGGCCCGGCTTGCGGCTGCAGTGGAGGAGCTCGTGCAGGTGCCCGCGGCGCAGGTCGGCGTCGATCAGCAGGGTGCGGTGCCCCTGCGCGGCAAAGGTCATCGCCAGGTTGGCGGAGACGAACGACTTGCCGTCGCCGCTCTGCGGGCTGGTGACGGTGAGCACCATGGGGCCCGCCGTGCCGCTGGCGTGCACCAGGCTAAGCCGCAGCCCGCGGAACGCCTCCTGGGCGTGCGCCACCGCCATGGCGTGCTTGCGCGTGCCCGCCCGCAGCCGCGGGATGGCGCCCAGGACGGGGAGCCCCAGCCGGTCCGTCACCTGCTCCGGGTACGACAGCTTGGGGTTGAAGCGGTCGAAGAGGAAGGCGCCGGCGACGGCGATCCCCAGCCCGCCCAGCGTCATGATCAGGATCATCTGGATGCGCGTGTCGCTCACCGGCGTGTAGGGCACGGTGGCGCGGTCCAGCACGCGCACGTCCGGCATGGCGGTGACGGCCGCCAGGCGCGCCTCCTCGTGCCGGCGCTGGAGGAGCTTGTACAGGTCTTCGGCGATGGCCACCCGGCGGCGGCGGCGCGCTTCCTCGATGGCGCGCGGCGGGATCCCCTGAAGCTGCGTGGACGCGCTGCCGATCAGCCGGTCCAGCGCCGCCTCGCGCCGCGAGAGCTCGCTGGAGAGCTGGCCGGCCAGGGTGGGGATCGTCCTGGCCTGCAGCGAATCGACCGAGCCCTGCGCGCGCTGGGTGGCGGGGTGCAGCGGGGTGAACTGCGCGCTCACCGTGCGCAGCTCGGCGCGGCGCGCGGTGAGCTCCTGCAGCGCCTGCGCCAGCGAAGCCGTCTTCTGCACCGACGGCACGATCTCCAGCGCCGTGGGGAGCACCTCGGGGGTGTTGGCGAGGGCGCGCTGCACCGCCTCGCGGTCGCGGCGGAGCTGGTCGCGCTCAAGCTGCAGCCCGAAGAAGTTCTGGAAGACGGGGTCCTGCGTGGCCTCCAGCCCCGGGGTGACGGGGCTCCCCTCGTTGGTGGGAAGGGTGATGGTGTTGACGCGGAAGCTCTGCAGCGACCGCTCCTCCCCCGCCAGGTTGCTCGCGGAGTAGGCGAGCTGCTCGGAGAGGATGCCGGCCACCTCCTTCATGCGCGAGCGCTTCAGCTCGGTGGCCACCTCCACGTAGCGCGCGGTGAGGGTGTTGAGCGTGGAGGTGACCTTTTCCGGGTCGTCGCCCTTTAGCTCCAGGCGCAGGAACTTGGCGTTCTCGCCCGGCATGGCGGCCACCACCCGCTGGCCCAGCTTCACCGCCGCGTCGCGCGGGGTCACCACGGTGAACTCCACCACCTGCGACTTGCGCAGGTGCTTCGCGTCTGGCCGCCAGGCGAAGCCCACCTTGCCGCCGATGGCGGAGCCCACCGCGGCCCGCTCCACCGGCGCACCCTCGCGCGTGTTGAGGGCGAGGCCGCGCCCGTCTTCCGACACCTCCAGCCGGTACTCGCCCGGCCGGAAGCGGTCCATCAACTGGAAGTCGCGGAAGACGGGGGCGTCCGCGCGCGACGCGTGCGTAAGGTAGAGGCGCTCGGACGAGACCACCGAGTCCAGCACCGAGTACGAGCGGAGGAGGTCCACCCACCCCTGCTGCTGGAGCATCTGCCCCGACTGCAGGGGGCCGCCCGTGTTGCGGGGGTCCGCCGGCTCCACCCAGAGCGTGGCGCGGGCCACGTAGTCCGGCCGCACGTGGCGCGACGCGTACACCCCGGCCGCGGCGCCCAGCGCGATGGGGATGGGGACGAGCCACTTGAAGCGCAGCAGGATGGCCAGGATGCGCCGGACCAGCGGGTTGCGGTTGCGCGATGCGCCGCGCCCTTCCAAGGGGTCCATCCCGCGCAGCGTGTCTTCGGGGAGCGCGGGCGCGCGGGGGGTGAGGTCGGGCAGGGAGGGGAGACCGCTGTGCATGCTTGATCCCAGGTTCGGGGCGCGGAAGCGCCGGCGGGTACTTGCGGGTGCCGGAATCCGCAAGGCCGGTACCCGCCGCCGCCGCCCCAGAAACCCGCGCCGCCGCAGGGAAAACGGCCCCCCGCGCACCCCCTCCGTGCGCCACGGTGTCGCACCGCGCCAACAAGGTGTGGCGGCGAAGCCACACATGCCCGTTCGGCCCGCCGCGCGGCGGGAGCCGGAGCGTTTCGGAGGGTTGCGGAACCACGCGCGGTGCGGGACTGGGCGCCCCGGTGCGGCGCGTGCGCCCCACCCATACAGAACCCGCCGCCATAACGTGCCAATCCGCAAGATCCGTACATATGCCCGCAGCACCTATCTCGTTGCCGCCCAACGAGATGATCGCTGGTGCTAGGATAACCGAAAGCTGGGACATACCTTGGTTTCTGTTTTGCACACACTCCCAGGCGCCATCCGCAGTACCGCATCTCACCTGAACACCGCCCCGCGCGCCAGCGAGATCCAGAGCCGCTGCGCCGCGCGTACCCCGCTACGGGGCGCCCACCCGGAGACCGCCGCATGTCCGAAGTCCTCTCCAAGAGCACGCCCGAGGGACTGGACCCGTTCAGCACCCCGGCACGGGGGCCGTTCGACGACGGCCACGGCATCGCAGTGCTGATCGTGGACGACGAGTACACGCTGCGGGAAAGCTGCGCCAACCTGCTGCGCGCGGAGGACTACGCGGTGGTCACCTGCAGCGGCCAGCGCGAGGCGGAGCACGCGCTCAAGCGCAGGAGCTTCGACATCGCCCTGGTGGACCTGTACCTGGAGGGCGCCTCGGGGCTGGACGTGCTGGCGATGTGCCGCGAGAGCAACCCTGACTGCCTGGTGGTGGTGATGACGGGGAGCCCGTCGGTGGACTCCAGCGTGGAGGCGCTGCGCTCCGGGGCGTGGGACTACCTCCCCAAGCCCTTCTCGGCCACGCAGCTCCAGATCCTGGTGGGGAGCGGCGCGCAGGCGGCGCGGGCCCGGCGGGAGCGCAGGGCCAAGGTCCCCGTGGCGGCCAGCGCGGGCGAGACTCGCGACAGCCACAGCCACAGCCGCGGCGTGTCGCTGCTGGGGCGCGCGCCGGGGTTCCTGGCGGCGGTGGAGCGGGCGCGGCGGGTGGCCGCCACCAACGCCTCAGTGTTCATCAGCGGCGAGAGCGGCACGGGCAAGGAGATGATCGCGCAGTTCATCCACGCGGAGAGCCGCCGGTCCGGCCGCCCGCTGGTTGCCATCAACTGCGCGGCGCTGCCCGAGACGCTGCTGGAGAGCGAGATGTTCGGGCACGTGAAGGGGGCCTTCACCGGCGCCGTGCGCGACAAGGTGGGGCTGCTGGAGGCGGCGCACGGGGGCACGCTCTTCCTGGACGAGCTCACCGAGATGCCGCCCACCATCCAGGCCAAGCTGCTGCGCGTGATCCAGGACGGCGTGGTGCGCCGCGTGGGGAGCGAGACCACCGACGCCGTGGTGGACGTGAGGTTCGTGGCCGCCACCAACCGCGACCCGCTGCGCGCCACCTCCGAGGGCGTGCTGCGGCAGGACCTCTTCTACCGGCTGAGCGTGGTGCCCATCACGCTCCCGCCGCTGCGCGACCGGCCGGAAGACATCCCGGTGCTGGCGGAGCACTTCCTGGCGGTGCACTGGAAGCGGCACCGCGAGCCGGGCGCCCCCCTTCCCACGCTGGGGCGCGAGGCCATCGCCGAGCTGTTCACGCGCGAGTGGCGGGGGAACGTGCGCGAGCTTCAGAACGTCATCGAGCACACGGTGGTGCTCGTGGAGCCGGGCGCGGAGATCCAGGCGGAAGACATCCCCTTCCGCGACGACGGGGCGCCCACGGCGCGGCCGGGGCTGGTGTCGCCGCAGGTGGTGGACGAGCCGTACCACGCGGCACGCGACCGGGTGCTCGCCGAGTTCGAGCGCGTGTACCTGAGCTCGCTGGTGCAGCGGGCCGGCAGCAACATGTCGCGAGCCGCGAAGATCGCGGGTGTCGACCGCACCACGCTTTACCGACTCATGGAAAAGCATGGACTCTACCGTGACACCGTCATCAAGGCCAGTTGATCCTCCGGTCGTGACTCACTTCGGATCCAGGGTCCCCCAGCGCTCCCCGCGCGGAGCCCGGGGCACGGACGCGGTGCTCACCGCCGCCGCGCTGCCGGTGCTGCAGCGCGCCGTCGCCGCCCTCCTTTCCCTGGACGACGGCACGCTCGCCTGCGCCCCCCTGCCACCCGCGCAGGCGCACGCGCTCGCCGCGCGCATCGAGGGAGACGCGGGCGGGCCCCTCTCCGCCGCCGAGCTGGCGTGGGCGGCCGAGCTGCGCACGGCGGTGATCCGCGAGTGGAGCGCCGGTCCCCCGCCCTCGTCGGACGAGATCGCCAAGCTGATGGCGGGGTTCGACCGCGTGCTCTCGTGCACCGCACCGGACACGGCGGCGGCGGTGGTGGAGTTCGCGCACGACCTGCGCTCGCCGCTCACCTCCATCCTCTTCCTGGCCGGCGCCCTGCGCGACGACGCGCGCACCCCGCTGGCCTCGGCGCACCGGCGCCAGGTGGGGATCATCTACAGCGCCGCGCTCAGCCTGGTGTCGATGACCAGCGACGTGGTGGACTACTTCCGCGCCAAGCACGAGCCCGAGGCCGACACCGCCCCCTTCTCCGTGCGCGAGGTGATGGACTCCATCCGCGACATGGTGACGCCCATGGTGGAGGAGGGGCGCGTGGAGCTGCGCCTGGTGTACCCCGCGGTGGAGGACCGGCTGGGGAGCTCGGTGGCGCTGAGCCGCGTGCTCCTGAACCTTACCGCCAACAGCCTGCGCCACACGCGCGAGGGGTTCGTGGAGATCGCCGCGCGCGAGGCGGGGCCGGGGCGGGTGCAGTTCTCCGTGCGCGACACGGGGCCGGGGATCCCGCCCGAGGTGCAGGCCACCATGTTCGAGCCGTTCCGGCTCCGGGCGGGGCGGGGGCTGGGCTTCTCCAGCGCCGGGCTGGGGCTGGGGATCTGCCGCGACATCCTGCGCGCGGCCGGCGCGGAGCTTGAGTTCGAGACGGTGGAGGGGGAGGGGACGACGTTCCGGTTCCGGATGGAGCTGCCGCCGGCGGATCATCGCTGAAATAAAAGACCTGGCTCACACAGAGGCACGGAGGCACAGAGAGAAGTCGGCTCTGTGCCTTCGTGTTTGTGCGTGCGGCACAACGTGGCGTGGGTCCAACACTCGTCGGTGGGTCGCTACGGGGAATTGGAGGGGGCGCGGGGGAGGTACGGGTGCAAGTCATTGAACAACAACGGGTTGGGAAATGGCACGGGGATGAGGGCGGCGCGCATGGGCGTTGCACTTCTCCACGGCAGGTCACCGCGGCACACCCCGCCCACCGAAGCGTCACGGAGCTAATCCCTTGTCCACACTGGCACCCAACCGGCGCCCCTCCGTCTCCGAATCGATCGCCGTTCCCCGGCTGGTGACCCTCGAAGAGCTCGTGGGGACGCCGCGATCGTTCAGGCCCTCCGTTCCCCGCATCGACGCGGAGACCACGCGCCGCGTGCTCAACGTGGTGATGGCGGCGCTGATCCTGGTGCTCGCCGCGCCGCTGATGCTCCTGATCGCGCTGCTGGTGAAGCTTACGTCGCCGGGGCCGGTGATCTTCAAGCAGGTGCGGGTGGGGATCGACCGGCGCTACCCCGGGAGCGACGCGGGGCACTGGCGCCGCACGGTGGACTACGGCGGCCGCCTCTTCACCATGTACAAGTTCCGCACGATGACCACCTCGTCGGACAGCCGGCTGCAGGTGTGGGCGCAGCCGTGCGACCCGCGCGTGACCCGCATCGGCGCCATCCTGCGCACCTACCGGCTGGACGAGCTGCCGCAGCTTGTGAACGTGCTCAAGGGCGACATGAACATCGTGGGGCCGCGGCCCGAGCAGGTGCGCATCTTCGCCGACCTGCGCACGCAGGTGGACGGCTACGCACACCGCCAGCGCGTTCTCCCCGGCATCACCGGGTGGGCGCAGATCAACCAGGCGTACGACCGCTGCCTGGACGACGTCAAGAACAAGGTGCGCTACGACCTGGAGTACATCGCCACGCGCTCGTGGACGAACGACCTCAAGATCCTGGCGTGCACCATCCCGGTGATGCTCCTGCGACGCGGAGGGTGGTAGTGAGCACGCGCACCCTCCCCCTCCCGCGCGCCCTGCCGGCGGGGTCTCTCCCCGCCGCGGCGCCCGCGGTGGCCGCCGGGCTGGCCTTCGCCCTCCTCTTCGCCACGCCGTTCGCCACGCTGCTGCGCGACTGGTGGAGCGACCCCGAGGCGGGGCACGGCCTGCTGCTGGGCCCGCTGGCGGTCTATCTCGCCTACCGCGCCGGTTGGAACCGAGACGCGCGCCCGCGGCCACTGCTGGGGCTCGCGGTGCTCGTGCTGGCGGTGGTGCTGCGCCACCTGGCGGGCCTCGCCGCCGAGATGTTCACCCTGCGCGCCTCCATGCTGCTGGCCGCCGTGGGCCTCGTGGTGTTCTACGGCGGGGTGCGCTCGGTGGTCCGGTGGTGGCTCCCCTTCTCCCTGCTCGCCCTCTCCATCCCGCTGCCGGCCATGGTGGTGGGCTCCATCGCCCTCCCCCTGCAGTTCAGGGCCACGGAGATGGGCGCGGCGCTGCTGGAGATGAGGAACGTTCCCGTGTTCATGGCCGGCAACGTCCTCCACCTGCCGGGGCAGGACCTGTTCGTGACCGAGGCGTGCAGCGGGCTCCGCTCGCTGTCGTCGCTGCTCGCGCTGGGGGTGCTGATCGGCGGGCTGTGGCTGCGCTTCCCGGTGAGCCGCCTGCTGCTGGTGGTGGCGGCCATCCCCCTGGCCATGCTGCTCAACGGCGTGCGCGTGTTCCTCACCGGTTTCCTGGTCTACTACGTGGACCCGCGGCTGGGCCAGGGCTTCATGCACATGACCGAGGGGTGGATCATCTTCGTGGTCGCGTTCGGCATCCTGGGCGGCTTCGCCTGGACGCTTGACCGCGGCGAGCAGCTCTGGAGGGCACGCGCATGAAGCTTCTACGCTGGGCACCGGCCGCGCTCATGGCCGCGGGCGCCATCCTCACCATCGCCGCGCACGACCAGGTGTCGCTCCCCCTGCGCGCCTCGCTGGGCAGCTCCGTGCCGGCCGAGATCGCCGCCTTCCGCGGGCGCGACATCACCGTGTCCGAAGAAGAGCGCCGCGTGGCGGGGATGAGCGAGTACGTGATGCGCGCCTACGCCCCGGCCGCGGGCGCGGCCGCCTTCTCCGTGTACGTGGGCTACTACGCCAGCCAGACCCGCGGCAAGACGATCCACTCCCCCAAGAACTGCCTCCCCGGCGCCGGCTGGGAGGCGCTCACCTCGCGCCAGGCCACCGTCGCCACCGCGGCCGGAACGGCCGAGGTGAACCGCTACCTGCTGCAGCGGGGCAAGGAGCGCGCGCTGGTGCTGTACTGGTACCAGGGCCGCGGCCGCGTCGCCGCCGGCGAGTACCGCGTGAAGTGGGACCTCCTCCGCGACGCCGCCCTGCGCGGCCGCAGCGACGAGGCGCTGGTGCGCGTGATCGTCCCGGTCACTGGCTCCGAGGAAGACGCCTTCCGCCTGGCCTCGCGCGTGGCGGGCGAGCTGGTGCCCGCCGTGGGCAAGGCGCTGCCGGCGTGAGAGAAACAGTCCTGAGTCCTGATACCGAATCCGCTGGAATCGGTGCGCCTCCGCCACGAGGGGATGAATCCCCCCGCTGGAGGGACGGGAAGCCCGCTGAAGCGGGCTCGGTATCCGGACCCACGCGAGCCTGCTTCAGCAGGCTTCCCGTGATTCCAGCCGGGGGTTTCAACCCCCGGCGATGCCCGCCCGGCGATGCACCCCCGGCGATGCCCGCCCGGCGATGCCGCGACAGCACCGATGCATTCGGATTCCGTATGCGTCCTAAACAACAGTGCGTGAGTGCGCGAGTGCGTGAGTGCGTTTTCAGTTAGGGCTTAGCGCTCAGGACTCAGGACTTCTGTCCTTCCGTTCCCCTGACAAGGAATCCCCGATGAACCCGCAGTCGCTCCGCCCGCTCCTCAAGGCGCTCTACCCCATCGGCGCGCTGATCCTGGTGTCGTCGCTCGCCGATCCCATCGTGCAGACGTGGCCCTTTCGCTTCGGCGAGCTGCGCTGGCGCTTCGGGGCGGTGGGGCTGGCCACGGCGTCGGCGCTGGGGGTGATCTTCGCGCTGGTGTGGATGATGGGCGTGGCGGCGCTGCTGGGGCACCGGCGCGCGCTGCGGGCCCTCTCGGTCACGCACATGGTGCTGGGTGGGCTGATGCTGGCGGTGCTCGCTCTCTTCGTGCTCGACTTCCTGCAGGTCCGCGCGATGGTGGACCCGCGGATGCGCGGGAGCCTGGACGCCACGGTGCTCAAGTCCATGCTCATCCTCGGGATCTCGATCCCCGCGGCCCTCGGGCTCGGGATCGCCGGGTGGGTCACCACCCGCGCCGCACCCCTCTCCCGCGCGGAGAGGGCCTCGCAGGACTCCTCCATCCTCTTCCACCCCCAACCCCAGGGACAGAAAGCCTGATGCACCACGTTCGCCTTTTTCCCTTTTCCGGAGACTTTCCATGAGGTTACGCTACACGGGCGCGGCGCTGGCGGTGATCGCCACGCTGTGCACCACGCAGGCCCACGCGGCCTCACCGCTCCCGCCGGGCTCGCAGGCCGGGCTCGTGGCCACGGGCGGCAACATCTACGCATCGTTCGTGGGGGAGAACGCCCACCTCCGCTCCGAGCTCTGGTTCTTTGGCTCGGTGAACCAGGGGCCGTCGCAGGGCCCCGCCGGCGGGCACTTCCTGTTCGCCAACAAGGGCTCCAGCACCAGCAGTTGGAACGGGAGCGCCGCCGCCGGCAACCCCACTGGCGACCTGAACGCGGCCGCGTTCGGCGGGCCGTACCTGGGCGGCACCTCGCTGGTGTTCGCGCTCTTTGTGAAGGACCTGAACGCGGGCGCCGGCCGCTGGTTCTGGACGGGCGACTTCGGCAGCAACCCGGACGCGCGCATCCACGCCAAGATCACCGAGCTGGGCGGCGGCACGGTGCGCGTGGGCTTCGAAGACCTGTGCCGCGTGGACAACCCGCCGGCCATGTGCACCAACGACGAGCTGTATACGGACTGGGACTACAACGACCACGAGTTCCTGATCCAGGGCACCACCACCACCCCGGAGCCCGTCTCGATGGCGCTCCTGGGCACCGGCCTCGCCGGTCTCGCCGCGGCTCGCAGGCGGCGCAGGAAGCAGCTTTAGTCTCACACAGAGGCACAGAGGCACAGAGATGACTTCGTCTCTGTGCCTCTGTGTCTCTGTGTGAGATTCTTTTCAGGCGGCGCGGAGGATCTGCTCCATGCGCTGGCAGTAGCGTTCTTCGCTGAAGCGCGCCAGGACCATCTCGCGGCCGCGCGCGCCCATGGTGGCGCGGAGGGCCGGGTCGGCGGCGAGGCGCACGACGAGGTCGGCGAGGGCGGCGCGGTCGTCCGGGGGGAAGAGGAAGCCGGTGAGGCCGTGGTCGATGGTCTCGCGGATCCCCGTGCCGTCGCTGGCCAGGTTGGGGAGGCCGCAGGCGGATGCCTGCAGGTTCACCAGGCCCAGGCCCTCCTCGCGGGAAGCCAGTACCCCTACATCGGCCACGTGGCGGAGGTAGGGGACCACGTCGTCCACCCACCCCGTGAGCACCACGCGCGACTCCAGCCCGCGCTCGCGCACCAGCGCGCGCAGCGGCTCCGCCTCCGGGCCGTCGCCGGTCACCAGGAGGCGCGCGGAGGGGGCGCGCCCGGCCGCCAGCGCGAATGCTTCCACGAGCGTGCGGTGGCCCTTGTGGGGCACCAGCGCGCCGAACTGCGCGAACACCACGTCCTCGTCCGCGAAGCCCAGCGAGCGGCGCAGCGCCGGGTCGCGCGGGGCGGCGGGGAGGAAGCGGCCCGCCGCGTCGAGCCCCGGGTGCACCACCTCGCCGCGCCGGCCGATCTTCTGGCGCGTGTGCGCGGCGGAGAACTCGCTGGAGAAGACCAGCGACGGCGCCAGGCGCGTGAGCCACCAGGCGTGGTACAGGCGCGGCGCGGGGTGATGGAAGTAGCACACCAGCGGCTTGCGCAGCGCCGCGGCCAGCGGCACGCCGAGCTGGCAGGGCCCGCCGCCGTTGCAAAAGAACAGGTCCACCGCGCGGTCGCGGGCCAGCCGGTGCAGCTCGCGAAAGGAGCGCGCGTAGCGCCGTACGGGAAGGCGGCGGTCACCCTGCGCCAGCATCAGCTCCGGGTCGTCGCGCAGGTGGCTCTCCACGCCCAGCGCCCGCGCGGCCTCGTGCATCACGGGATGGGTGGAGACCACGATGGGACGCACCACGCCCGGATCGATCCCCCGCAGCAGCGAAAGGAGCGTAGCCTCCGTCCCCCGCAGCAGGTCCCCGCCGCGGTGGAGGATGAGCACCGTGCGCGGACGGCTCATGGGAGGCCCGGGGCAGGCAGGGGTTGCGGGCGACTGAAGTCGCTGCAACGACTACACGAAGTCCCCCTCCGGGGACTACCGGTCTTCTGTTCGGGCCGAAGGCCCAGTCCGCGCAGGCGGACTTCGTGTGGTTGTTGCCGCGAATTCATTCGCCAGGCAGCAGCCGCACCGCCGGCTCCCCGGCTCACAGCACCACCTCGCGGCGCGTGGGCTCCCAGGCGGGGTTGTCGCTGCCGTGGATGGCGCGCAGCAGGGAGTGGAGGGCGGCCACGTTGCCCGCCAGCGCGAAGGCGGGGAGCGCCAGGATGCGCGGCATCTTCCAGTCGTTGGGCCACAGCCACCCGGCCGTGGCCACCGCGCACACCGCCGCGCCGGCCGCCAGGGCCGCGCGCGCCCAGAGCTGCTCGTCCGCCAGGATGGCGAGCCCCGCCACGGCGCCCACGCCCGCCCACGGCACGGCCCAGCGGCACACCTTGTGGCTGATGAGCATCCAGGCGAAGCGGCCGTGGCGCAGCGGGTTCATCAGGTGGCGCTTGAAGACGAGCGTCTCCATTCCCCGCGTCATCGTGCGCACCTTGCGCGCGTACTCGCGGCGCAGCGACACGGTGCGCGGCACCAGGCAGATGGCCTCGTCCACGGATACCGACCGGTACCCATGCTCCCGCGCCGTGAGCGCCGACGCGAAGTCGCGGCTCAGGTGGTCCGGGATGGGCTTGCGGTGGAGGTGGGGGCGGATGGCGTACAGGCAGCCGGAGGCGCCCACGATGCCGCCCATGCGCGTCTCCAGCGCGCGGATGCCCATCTCGTAGCCCACGTACCCGGACTCGCCCCGGTTGGAGTCCGCCTCCACCGCCGCCACGCTCAGGTCGCGCCCCGAGGTGACGCCCACCTCCGGATCGCGAAAGGGGGCCACCAGGTGCCGCAGCGCGCCGGGGCGGATGCGGATGGATGCGTCCGTGTTCACCACGATCTCGCCGCGCAGCAGCGCCGCCGCCGCGTTCTCGGCCGCCGTCTTTCCCGAGCGGCGCGGCAGGCGCAGCAGCTCCACGCCGCGCGGCGCGTAGCTGGCCACGATCTCGTCCGTGCGGTCGCTGGACGCGTCGGAAACGATGATGATCTGGCGCTTCTCCGCCGGGTAGTCCAGCGCGAGCAGGCTCTCGATGGCGCCGCGGATCTGCGCCTCCTCGTTGTACGCCGGCACGCAGATGCTCACCGACGGCAGCTCGTCTGGCAGCCGCGCGGGGGGCGGGGGCGCGGGGGCGGCCCAGCGGAGGAGCAGCGGGTAGCCCACGTAGGTGTAGAGGAGGAGCAGCGCCGCTCCGGCGATGAGGAGGATGGCTAGCGTGGTCATCGGAGGGGGGATTGTACCGAGTGGTAGAGTGCGTCGTAGCGGTCGAGCCAGGGGCCGCTCGCGAACGAGCTTTCCAGCCTGTGCAGCGCGGCCCCGGCGCGCGCCGCCGCGCCCGCGGGGTCGGCCAGGAGCGCGCGCAGGGCGGCGGCCAGCGCGGCGGGGTCTTCGGGCGGTACGAGCAGCGCCTGGGCGGGGGATACCACCTCCGGCACGCCTCCGACGTGTGTCGCGACCACGGGGAGCCCGGCGGCGATGGCCTCGAACAGGGCGATGGGGGTGCCCTCGGTGCGCGAGCTCAGGACGAATGCGTCGCAGGCGCGCAGGTGGCGCGCGGCGTCGGGCACCATGCCGTGCCAGCGCACGCGCTCCGCGACGCCGAGGGCGCGGGCCCGCGCTTCCAGCCCCGCCCGCTCGCCGCCGTCGCCCAGCACGGAAAAGCGGATGGGGAGGTCGGCGAGCAGGGGGAGCGCTTCCAGCAGCACGTCCAGCCCCTTCTCGCGGCTCACCCGCCCCACCCACGCCAGCCGGAAGCATCCGTCCTCGTCCAGCCCCAACTGGCGTCGTGCCTCGCTGGCGGCCAGCGGCTCGGCCGTGCCCGCCCACGCGTTGGGGATGGTGTGGATGCGTCCGCGCGGCACGCCGCAGCGCTCCAACTGCGCCGCGAGCGGGCGCGATACGGCCACCACTCCGTCGAAGCGGCGGTACGCGACGCACTGCATCCGCTCGTAGAGCCGGTTGCGCCAACCACCGCCGCAGAAGCCGTGGACGGTGGAGACGCGCGCGATCCCCAGCGCGCCCGCCACGCCGCCATCCACCACGTCCGGCCGGTACCCGTGCGTGTGCACGACGGTGGTGCCGAGGCGGCGGCAGAGAGCGGCCACTTCGCGCCACTCGCGCAGGTACGCGCGCCCGGGAAGCTCCAGCGCCGTCGTGGGGACGCCGTCCGCGCGCAGGGCTGCGACGAAAGGGTGCTCCCCGGCGCCGGGATCGAGCACCGCCAGCACGTGCACGCGGTGGCCGCGCTGCGCCTGCCCGCGGGCCAGCGCGTGCACCACCCGCTCCAGCCCGCCCACGGGCGCGGGCGCGGCCACGTGCAGGATGCTCGGGGTTGGATCTGAGTGCGCGGCGGGGCGCGGGGCGGCGGCGAGGGCGGTGGACATCGTCAGCGGTCCAGGAAGCCGGCGGTGCGCAGCTCGAAGCCGTGCAGCGACACGCCGGCGGGTACGTTGATCCGGGGGAGCGCGAACGGGCCGGCGGCGCCGGCGGTCCACCCGCCCTCCACGCGGAAGGCGCCGCGGTAGCCCGCCCGCTCCGCCGCGCGCTCCACGGCGGGGGACGACAGGCCGTACGGGTAGCTGAGCCAGGGGATGGCCACACGGAAGCGCTCGCGCAGCCAGGCGAGGGGGCGCGCGAGCTCCGCGTCCAGCTCATCCTCCGCGAGGGCCGCCAGGTTGGGATGGCTCCACGTGTGCGACGCCAGCGTGATCCCCGCGCAGGCGGCGGCGCGGCCCAGGAGCGTCTCGTCCGCCACCGTTGCGTGCGCCGGGAGGGTTGCCGGGCGGGTGGCGCGCTCCATCATCCACGCCCCCACGCGCTCCCCCTGGCCACGCAGCGCGCCGAGCGCGTGCCCGCGCAGCCCGGGATCGAGGCCGCGCGCGGGGTCCGCGTACTCGTCCCACCAGAAGGTGCCGCCGCCCACGAAGGCCGGCGCCACGAACACGGTGGCCGGCATCCCGCGGCGCACCAGCTCGTCCACGCCGGCGGTGAGCGCGCCGCGGTACGCGTCGTCGAAGGTGACGACGGCGCGCGGGCGGGCGGAGTGAGGGCGCGGCTCCAGGATCGAATCCAGCCCCACCACATCGTGCGTGCGGCGAAGGGAGTCGAGCTGCCGCGCGAACTCGTCCTGCGGCAGGTGCAGGCTGAGGTCGCCGGTGGCATGCGCGCCGCGCGGCACCACGTTGTGGTAGGCGAGCACCAGCACCTCGCGGCGGTGGCGCGCGCGGGCCAGGCGCGGGAGGCCGCTGCGCGCGAGCGAGCTTTCGGCCAGGCGCTTGAGCGCCGCGCGGCGGACGCTCACCGTACCCCCGTCAGCGCCGTGGCGGGGATGGGCTCGGCCCGTTCCGCGCCCCGGCCCAGCACGCCGGCGTACACGCGCCGCACGGCCGCCGCGTGGGTGCCGATCCCGAAGCGCTCGCGCGCCGTCTGCCGCGCGCGGTCGCCCAGCGCCGCCCGGAGGCGCGCGTTGCCTGCCAGCCAGGCGATCGCGTCCGCCAGCGCTTCCACGTCGCCGGGCGGCACGCGCAGGCCATCGACGCCGTGCGTGACCACCTCGCGCGGGCCGCCCGCGTCCGCGGCGATCACGGCGCGGCCGGCGGCCATGGCCTCGGGCACCACCATCCCAAAGGGCTCGGGGGTGATGGAGGCGTGCACCACCACGTCCATCGCGGCGTAGTAGGCCTCCACCTCGCGCTGGTACCCGGCGAGGATGAAGCGCCCTTCCATCCCCGACTCGCGGATGGCGCGGCGCACCCGCGCGAAGTACTCGGGGCCGCCGTCGGACTCGTCGCCCACCACGACCGCGCGGATGGCGGGGTCCGCGCGCATGGCGAGGATGGCGGCGCGCACGAACTCGAGCTGGCCCTTCCACGGGATCACCCGCCCAAAGATCCCCACCGCGACGTCGGCCGGGGCCAGGCCGCACGCGGCGCGCACCCGCTCGCGCTCCCCGGACGCGCGCTCCACGGCGTCCAGGTCCACGGGGTCGTGCACCGTCACCACGGGGCCGGTGTACGCCGCGCGCACGCTCTCCGCCACCGCGTCGGACACGGCGATGACGGCGGATACGCGGCGCGCGGCCCACGACGTGGCGGCGCGCGGATCGTGGAGGAAGTCGCGCAGGTGCACCACGCACGGCGTGCCCGTGATGCGCGCCGCCAGCAGCGCCTCGGCGGGGAGGAAGCCGTTGTTGAGGTGCACGAGCTCCACGCGCCCGCGGCGGAGGGTCCATGCCAGCCACACCGCGTTCGCCAGCGTCGCCACGATGTCCGCGACGGCGAGCGCCTTGAGCGCCATCCAGCGCACCGCGCGCCCCCGCACCGCCTGCGAAACGCGCTGCGTCGTGCGGTAGTTGAGCCAGCGCCGGAATCCCGATACGGGATGCCCGCCGAACCACGCATCCACCTGCTCCGCGTCCTGCGTGGTCACGATGCGCGCATCCACGTCGCCCAGCCCGCGCAGGGTCAGCGCGAGGCTCTTCACCGCCCCGCCAAAGCCGACGCTGTAGTCCACGTACAGGACCTTGGGGGGCGCGTTCATGCGGAGACGACCTCGCATGCCCGGCGCAGCACCTCGCCCGTCTCGGCGCGCGAGCGGTCGAAGAGGCGCGGGTAGCGGATGGCGCGCTCCGCCATGCGCAGCGCGACCCATCCCACCAGGTCGCGGCGCTCGGCGCGGCCGACGCCGAGGCGCTCCTCGTAATCGACGGACGGGTGCACCGCGCGGAAGCCGTCGGCGGCCACGCGCCCGGCGATCTCGGCGAACGCGGCGGGGAAGGAGCACCCGCGCGCGCCGATTTCGCGCTGCACCAGGAAGTTGAGCAGGTCCACGCCGGCCAGGTCTACCCGCGCCTGGTCCCAGTCGATGATCCCACACAGCGCGCCGGTGCGCGGGTCCACCATCGCGTTGCCGAACCCGAAGTCGCCGTGCGCCCACACGCGCGTGCGCTCCTGGCCCAGCACGCGGTAGCGGAGGAGGGAGCGCAGGGCGTCCATCGGCTCCGCGACCTCGCGGCCCACCCACGCGGCGGGCGCGGCGCCCAGGAGGGTGGTGACGTCGTCCTCGCAAAGCCGCACGCGCTCGGCGGTCGCGGCGCCCAGGTCGCGCACGAAGCCGTACACGCCCGCGAAGAGCGGCTCGCGCAGCGGCGGGATGCCCGCGCGCTTCCACGCGACCACGCCCGCCACGCGCTCCTCCACGTACTGCGTGCAATCCCCCGCCCGCCAGCGCCCGCGCGGCGCGGGGACCAGGGCGCGCAGGGCGGCGGGGAGCGCGCGGTTCTCGCGGATGCGGCGCGTCCACTCGGCGTTGCGGCTCACCACGCGGTCCGTCTCGTCATCCACCGTCACGCGGCACACCAGGCGCTCGGCGCCCGCGCGCACCAGCAGCACCAGCGCGCCGCGGTCGCGCAGGTCGAAGCGCTCCAGCTCCACCGGCGCGCCCAGGCGCTCGCCCAGGCCGGAGAGGAGCGCGCGCGTGCCCCCGGCGGGACCGGAGGCGATGCACGCGTACCCGTCGCTCAGCAAAGGGAGGAGCCCCGCGCCGTTCAGCATCCGCTCGGCGCGCGAGGCGTGTGTGGGGAGCGAGATCTCGCCCGTGCGCGCGTGCACGAACTCCTCCGCCCCCCGCGGCTCCGGGAGGGGGACGAACTCGTCCAGGCGCGAGAAGCCGGCGCGGCGCAGGCGGTTCCTCCACCCCCACACCGACGCGCCGCCGCGCAGCGCCAGCCGCCGCGGATCGCGCGCGGCGGCGCGCAGGCCAAGCTGGTTGGCGGCGACCAGGAAGAGCGAGCCGCCGGGGAGCAGCGCCGCCGCCACGTCCGCCACGTCGCCATCCGCCAGCTCCCACACGGCCAGGCCGTAGCGCGCGCCGGGCGCGGGAGCCACGTCCACCGCCGCGAAGTGGTGCTCGAAGTCCGCGCGCCGGGCCCGCGCGGCGCCCGCCAGCAGCACGCGCGCGTCCGCGTCCACCCCCAGCAGCGCGCCCAGCTTGGGAGCCGTGCGGCCAAAGGGGTCGTCCGCGGCGCGCGCGGGGGCGGCGGGGGCGAGCAGCTCCGTCACGCCGGCTTGCGCCCGGCCACGAGGTAGCTCTCCACCACCGGATCGATGGCGCGCGTGATGGGCGATCCGGCGAACATCTTCTGCAGCGCGTCGCCCACGGCCAGGCCGCCCGGCCACACGAAGGGTCGCATGTACGATCCAAAGATCACCGGGTACGCCTCCACCCCGCGGAAGCCGGCGCTGTCGAACATCGCGCTCGTCTCGCCCCAGCTCGCCAGGTCGAGCTGCATCGCCACGCCCACGGGGATGCGCTCGCGGGGCACGCCGCGCAGGTCGCGCTTGGTCTTGCGCAGGTCGCGCCAGTCGCGGTTCTTGGTCACCAGCACCAGGGTGCCGCCGGGGGCCAGCAGGTCGAAGCACTTCTGCACGAAGCGCGGCTTGTCGCTCATGTACTCGAAGGCGCGCGACGACACGATGGTGTCGAAGGGCCCGTCCGGCACCTCGCTCTCGATGAAGTCGCCGCAGCGGTAGCGGACCTTGTCCGCGTGGCGCCCGCCCTCCCACTCCTCCAGCCGCGCGCGCGCCTTCCTCAGCATCTCGTCGGAGATGTCCAGCAGCGTCGCGCCCGTGGCGGCACCCAGAAAGAGCGGCGTCCACACCGCCGGCCCGCACCCGATCTCCAGCACGTTGCCCGGCGACGGAACGCGGGCGAGCGCCTTGCGCAGCGCGTCCTCGGTGTGCCGGTAGTGGCGGCGCTTGATCTCCGAATCGCCCCAGCGGCTGTGGATGTAGTCGCCTCCCAGGTCCTTCATCAGGGAGTTGTAGTGGGTGGCGATCTCCTGCGGCGGGGGTAGCTGCGTGTTCATCGGAGGGGGTTCCGGGAAGGTGGATGGTTACGCCACCGCGGCGGCGCGTACGGCGAAGGGGCGGAGGAGGAAGCCGCGCACCATCGCCCGCTCCTCGCCCGAAAGGAGGCGCAGGTACACGACGGCGGTGGCGGCGGCGAGGATGGCCGTGCTCGCCGCCAGCGACCCCGCCAGCGGCAGGCGAGCGGCGTCGGCCAACCCGCGGGCGGCCCAGGCGGCGCCCAGCACGGCGCACAGCTCGGCGACCTTGAACCAGTCGTACGGGATGTGGTAGCGGGCCTGGGAGAAGAGGTAGACGGGGACGAAGCGGATGGCGTACGCGATCACCGTGGCCCACGCGGCGCCCAGCACGCCGAAGCGCGGGATGAGCAGCGCGTTGAGCCCCAGCGCCGCCACCACGCCCACCACGGCGGACCAGCCGTACAGGTGCGTGGCGTTCCTGAGGTACAGCCCCAGGTTGCAGTAGCCCGTCCACTGCTGGATGATGGTGGTCACCAGCAGGAGCGGCACCACCTGCGCGGCCGGCAGGTACGCGGGGTCCACCATCACCCCCAGCATGTCGCGCACGAAGAGGAGGATCCCGATCGCGCCGCCCACCAGCGCCAGGTTCAGGTAGAAGAACATGCGCCGGTAGATGTCGCCCGCGTCGGGATTCCGCGCGATGGCGAAGCGGCGCGGCTCCCACACCTGGCTGAACGGCGCCACGGCGAAGGCGCTCAGCAGGAAGCTGAACTTGTACGCCAGCGAGTACACGCCCACCTCGCCCGCGCCCGCGTAGTGGTTGAGGAAGTAGCGGTCCGAGAAGGTGAGCACGAAGCTCCCCACGGACCAGGCCACAACCGGCGCCCCGAAGCGCGACAGCACGCGGAAGAGCGGGAGGGAGAAGTGGAAGCCCGTCGTGCGAAAGGTGTACGCCGCCAGGCCGATGGTGAGCACGCCCGTGGCGAGCAGGTTGGCGGAGAGCACGCCAAAGATCCCCATCTCCAGCCCCACCACGAACCAGATGGTGAGCGAGAGGGTGGCGATGAGCTTGGCCGCGCTCAGCGCCACGAAGAGGCGCGAGCGCTCCTGCGCCTGGATCAGGATGAACGCCACTCCGCCCAGCGACTGGAGGAAGTAGATCGCGAAGAACATGCGGAGGTAGAGCGCCGTGCCGGTGCCCCCCAGCACGGTGCGGGTGATGAGCGGCGCCGCCAGCATCCCCAGGAGCGCGGTGGCCAGCGCCAGCCCGCCCGCGCCCAGCGCCACGGTGCTGATAAGCCGGTTGCGCTCGTCCCCGCCGCGCGCCTCCGCGTAGTGCTTGAAGACCCCCGCCGCCAGCCCGATCCCCGCGATCATCCCGATCACGTCGATGGTGGTGCCCAGCAGCTCCAGCGTGCCGTACTCGGCCGGGGAGAGGTGGCGCGTGTACACCGGGAGCATCAGGAAGCTGGCGAGCTTCGTGATCACCACGCCCACTCCGTACACCAGTGTATGCTTGCCTACTTTGCGTAGCTCGCCCACACGGCCTTGCGGTTGGATTCTGGAGGGGTCCTGCGGGGGAGGTGCCGCGGCTGCGTTGCTTCTCCTAATTCAAAGTGCAGGCCCGGCCGATTCGCCCGCGCGGGGCCGCTTTTCCGTACTCGCTCGCGCACCCGTTGTTGCGTGCGCGCAACGAACGTGGCGTTGGGCTCACACAGAGGCACGGAGACACAGAGAGAAGACACTCCTCTGTGTCAGCGGCGGCGGAGCCAGTCGAGGGATTCGCGGAGGAAGGGGAGGGGGTCGTCCAGGCGAAAGATCTCGGCGGGGCTGCCGAGGGCGGCGAGGAAGTCGGCGGCGGCGCGGGCGCGGCCGGGGGCGTGGGGGGGGAGGGAGAGCTCGCGGGCGCCGCGGCGCAGGCGCAGGAGAAGGTGGTCCACCTCGCCCCACTCCCAGCGGCTGCGCACGCCCACGCGGTAGGGGGCGGGCGCGGCGGCGGTGCCCTGCGCCAGCAGGAGCGCGGGGAAGTCCACGCCCGCGTCGATCGCGAGCTGCAGCGAGCCCCAGAAGCGGCCGTTGATCTCCATGATGCAGGGCGTGCCGGAGGCGTCTTCCTTGTACTCCACCATCGCCACGCCCTCCCACCCGAACTCGCGGAGGAGCGCCTCGGAGCGGCGCAGCAGCTCCGGGTGGAGCGCGACGCTCTCGCGGTACACGCTCACCCCGCCGGAGGGCGGCTTCTCGCGCAGGCGGCGGTGCGCGAACGCTGCCTCGGCGCGGCCGCCGCGCATCAGCAGGAAGACGCCCGCGCCGTCCCCCGTCACCCGCTCCTGCAGCAGGAGGGGGTACGCCGCGTCCGGCAGGGTGCGCAGCGCCGCGCGCAGGGCCGCGGGGCCGTCGGCGTGGACCACGGCGGCCTTGCTGCGCTCCCCCGCCCCGCCGATCACCGAGCGCGACGGCTTTATCACCAGCGGGAAGCGGAGGGAGGACTCGTCCAGCTCGCCGGGGGCGTGGAGGACGTGCTGGGCGGGGACGCGGATGCCGACGCGCGCCGCGGCTTCGGCCACGGCGGCCTTGTCGCAGATGCGGCGAAAGGTGGCGTCGTCGGGGAACGGGATGTGGAGGTGCAGCCGCTCGCGCTCGGGGAGGAGCGCCAGGAGGGAGGGCTCGGACACCGGGAGGAGCGTTTCCGCGCCCCAGCGCGCGGCGAGCGACTCCACCGCGCGCACGAAGGCCGCCGTGTCGCGCAGCGGGTCCGGCACGGCGGCGCTCCCGGCGCAGTGGCGCGAGGCGCCGGCCAGCGAGCGGGCGCGCGTGGAGCACACGTACACGCGGTACCCCGCGCGCCCCAGCGAGCGCACGATGGCCAGCGCCGCGCGCTGCTCGCCGTCCGTCACCAGCACGGCCCCGCCGGCGCGGGTTGGGGCGGGGCGCGGCGCGGGGCGGGAGAGGGCCGCGGTGCTCACCGGCGCAGGGCGCGCTTCACGCGGTGGAGCCCGCGCAGCACCGGCACGGGAAAGGTGGAGGCTACGGCCAGAGCCGCCAGCTTCGGCGACAGCTCGCGCTCGTCGCGCCAGGCGGCGTGCAGCGCGGCGCGGGCGCCCGGCGGGTCCAGCGCGGCCAGGCGCGCGTACGCCAGGCGAAGCTGAAGCGTGCGCCGGCCGCGCCGGTACGCGCCGGCCTCGGCCGCGGTGAGGCGGGGGCGCAGCCGGGCGGCTCGGTCCACGCTCTCCAGCGCCTTTTCGATGAAGGGGCGCGGGTCGCCCGTGATCATGGAGCCGTGGTGCACGCGGTACAGGACGAGCGGGTCCAGCACCACCGCCACCGCCGAGCGCGCCGCGAGGCGATGAAAGAACTCCGTGTCCTCCGCCCAGCGGAAGTACTCGTCAAAGGGCCCCGTCTCCTCGATCAGCTCCCGCGCCACGAGGGCGGAGGAGGGGAGCCCGAAGTTGCCCTCGAAGAGCAGGCCGAACGCATCGCCGCCGAACACGCCGGGCGTGCGCTCCTCCAGCGCCCGCGCCAGGTGGTCGCGCGGCGCCACGCCCGCCTCCTGGAAGACGGGGAAGGAGCGCGCCATTCCCGACCCGTCCGTGGTCACCGGCGCGCCCTCGGGGTCGATCAGGTCGCACCCGGTCAGCGACCACCCGGCGCCGGGGAAGGCGGCCAGCGCGGCCACCTGCAGCTCCAGCTTGCGCGGGTGCCACAGGTCGTCCGAGTCGCAGAAGGCGATCCACTCGCCGCGCGCCTCGCGGATGCCGCGGTTGCGCGCGCCGGGGAGGCCGGTGTTGGCCTGGGGGACGTAGCGCACGGGGAGGCGCGCGCACACCGCCGCCGTGTCGTCGCTGGAGCCGTCGTCCACCACGACGATTTCAAGGGGCGGCAGCGTCTGCGCCAGGATCGACTCCACCGTGGCCGTGATGAGCGGCGCGCGGTTGAAGCTGGGGATCACCACGCTGATGGCGCTCATGCGGGGCGCGCCTCCAGCACGGCGCGGCGCGCGGCGGGGGCCGTGCACTCCTCGTACAGCTCCTCGTAGCGGCGCACCTGCTCGGCCAGCGTGTACCGCTCGCGCGCGGCCGTTCGCGCGGCCGCCACCATCCGCGCGCGGGCCTCCGCGTCGTCGCGCAGGCGTACGATGGCCTCCGCGAGGGCCCGCGGCGAGCCGGGCTCCACCAGCACGCCGGTCCCGCCGTCGTCCAGGATCATCTCCGGACCGCCGCACCGGGTGGCCACCACCGGGACGCCCGCCGCCATCGCCTGGACGGTGGAGAGCGAGAACCCCTCCTTCAGTGAGCTGATGGCGTACAGGTCGAAGTCGGCGGTGGCGCGGTGCACGTCGTCGCGGAAGCCGGCGAAGGCGAAGTCGTCGTCCAGCCCCAGCTCGTGGCGCAGGGCCAGGAGTTCGTGGAAGAGCTCGCCCTGCGCCTGGCCTACGACCACGAACCTGAATCCCCGCCCCCCCAGCAGGGCCGCGGCGCGCAGCAGCACGTCGAAGCCCTTGGCGCGGCGCAGGTTGCCCACGGAGCCCACCAGGAACTCGCCCTCGCGCACCCCCAGCTCCGCGCGGAAGCTTCCATCGGGGGCGGCGGCAAAGAACTCGGGGCCGATCCCGTTGGGCACCACCGCCGTGCGCGCGGGGTCGATCCCCCCCTGTGCTACAAAGAACTCCCGCAGCGGCTCGGAAACGAGCACGATGCGCCGCGCCACGCGGTTGAGCAGCGCCACCTTGGCGCGAAGCAGGCTTTCGCGCGGGTGCAGGTCGCCGGGGCCGTGCAGGGTGGCGATGACCGGGACGCCGCAGAGGAGACCCACCAGCGAGGCGATCACGCTGGGGCCGAAGAAGTGGCTGTGGATCAGGTCGATGCGGTGGCGGCGGACGAGGCGCACCAGCCCCAGCACGTAGCCGGGATCGAACCTCATGCGGTCGCGGTGGAGGATGGGCTCGGTGCCCATTTCCACGAGCTGGTCGTACATCCACTCGTGGTTGGGCACCACCGCGAACGAGCGCCAGCGCCGCGGCTCCAGGCTGCGCACCAGGTTGACGTACACCGTCTCGCCCCCGCCCGGGCCGCCGGTGTTGATCAGGTGGAGGACGTTCTTCACGCGCCGGCTCCCGGGAACAGGGCCGGGGCCACGGCCAGCCCGCCCCGGCCGCGCGGGCGTGGCGGCGCGGGTGGAACCCGGGCGGAGGGAGCCGCGGGCCGCCGCTCGAGCGCCACGGACTCGGCCGCGTTGTGGAGCGCCACCGTCATCGCCAGGTTGATCCAGAAGAAGGGGTAGTAGAGCACCGTCACGAAGAAGCCGCCCACCAGGTAGCCCACCATGGCGATGTCCAGCCCGTGCGACATGGACGACAGGAAGTGCCCCCGGTCGCCCAGCGGGCGCAGGCGCTTGCGGGTGCGCGCGTTCACCAGCAGCGTGGCCACGATCAGCGCGCCGAAGCCGGCGAGGCCCGTGTAGCCCAGCTCGGCGCCCGCCTCGATGAAGATGTTGTGCGGCAGGGCGCGGAAGCCGTGGTCGCGCTCGAAGTAGTCCGCCCAGTTGGCGTAGCCGATCCCCAGCGCCGGGTTGTCCTCCATCACCCGCATCCCGTACTTCCAGTACTCGATGCGCGAGGTGGAGGTCTGGTCGTCGCCCATCGTCTCGAAGCGCTCGGTCTGCTCGGGGGGGAGCATCACCTTCACAAAGAGCGCGAGCGCCGCCGCCAGCACCAGCCCGCGCACCTTGTAGCGCGTGCGCAGCACCATCAGCAGCACCACCACCGCCCCGCCCAGCATCCCCCCGCGCGACGACGAGCCCAGGATGGCCGTGACCGCCGTCATCACCATCCCCACGAAGATCAGCAGGGTGATACGGTTCCAGTGGCGCCGCAGCCCCACCACGAAGAAGACGGCCAGGGGGATGAACATCGCCATCTCGATGGCGAACTCGCCCGAGTTGGAGAACCACCCCGGCGCGCCCGACGTCCCCCAGTTGCGGAACGCGAACCCTTCCGACGCCCACGAGCGGGTGGCGCTCTGCGACATCTTGAAGTTGTAGAGGAGGAAGGCCAGCATGAACACGAGGAACTGGCCCTCCGTGCGCACCGCGTTGGAGACCAGGATGAAGATGAGGACCCACGAGAAGTAGTCCCACAGCTTGGCGTACGACGCCTCGGGGGAGAACGCCAGCACGGATGACAGCACCACGATGGCCGTGAAGGCCATCAGGCAGTAGTCGCCCGCCGTGCGCATGCGGATCTCCCTTCCCTCCACCAGGAAGGCGAGCACCGCCAGGATGACGCAGAACTTCGCCCAGGGCGGCCCCTCGATGGCCTTGTAGATGGACTGCGGGCGGACGTACTCGAAGAAGAGGTACGCGTTCACGAACCAGAACGACCCCGGCTGCGCCAGCAGGAAGCGCCACAGCACGGACGGGCGCAGCGAGTACAGCGGGCTCGCCGCCGCCGCGACGGGTGCGGTGCGGGGTGCCCGTGCGGCGGTGCGCGCGTGTGCCGGAAGGTCCATCGGGGAGGGGGCCGTGGAGGAGGGGCGCGGGGCCCGCGCTCGGGGCCCGCGCCCCTCACGCTCGCAACCCGCAGGCCCGTGCGCGGGGGGTGCTCGACCCCAGCATCTACGCCGTTCCCGGCGGGTTCCGGGGGCATACGGGCGGGCGCCGGCTCCCGCATGGATGGGGAACCGGCGCCACGGGTGTGGGACGCGCGCAACGGTCGCGCGGGGGCCCGAACAGGGCTCTCGCGGGTTGCGGGCGAATAAATTCGCTGCAACAACTACACGAAGTCCCCCTGCGGGGACTAACGGGTTCCGGCTGATGCTGGAAGATCAGTCCGCGAAGGCGGACTTCGTGCTGTCGTTGCCGCGAGCTCACTCGGCAGGCCATGTCGCGCGGATTAGATCTTCGGCCCGAGCAGCGACCCTGTAGTCCCCGCAGGGGGACTTCGTGTAGTCGTTGCAGCGGTTTCAACCGCCCGCCTTGGTCAGCGCACCGTGACGGTGGTGTCCAGGGCGAGGGCGCTTTCCCAGATGTCTTCGCGGTAGGCGTGGAGCACGCGCAGGGTGTAGGTGCCCGGGCGCACGCCGCGCACGGTGGCCTTGTAGGAGAACAGGCCGCCCAGGTCCATGCAGGTGGGGTCCGCGGGGCGCGCCTCCACGATCAGGGTCAGCACGGAGCGCTCGCGGTGGGCGGCGGAGGCGAGCTGGAAGCAGTCGCTGGGGGTGGGAAAGGTGCCGCGGACTTCGATGCCGCCCCACGCGGAGCGCGCGCGCGCCGGCACGAGCACGGTGAGGCTGTCCGCGAGAAGCTGCCGGAAGACGCCGTCCACCTGCAGCCGCCGGGGCTTGGCCGTCGCGCTGACGGGGTCCAGCGGCAGGGCCGCCGCCGAGAGCGGCACCGACAGCCTCACCGTTTCGCCGTCATCCAGGGTGAGCATGCGCGCGCGGGCGTCCTGGTAGCCCAGGCGGGTCACCTGCAGGCGGTACGCGCCGCCGCCGGACAGCGCGACCGAGAAGCGTCCGTTCGCCTCGGTGCGCGTGGTGCGGGTGACGGCCGGCTCACCCCCCGTAACCACCACCTGCGCCTGCGGCACCGGCGCGCCGGACCCGGAGTCCACCACGCGCCCGATCACCACCTGCGCTTCCGCGGCGCTTGCCAGGAGGCAGGCGAGCGCGAGCAGGGCCGTCCGTGTCAGTGTGTGAGCCATTCAGGTAAGGATTCGGCGCAGCTCCTCCGCGGCACGGCCGGGCGGCGCCCAGCGGATGAAGCCGTTCATCATCGGCAGCTCCACCACCGTGATGAGCCCCACGGCGCGGAACCCGACGCGGACGAACGCGCGCGCGGAAGGGACGTTGTACTGGTAGCACTCGATGAACACCCGCGACGCGCCCTCCGCGAACAGCCCGTCCAGCAGGCGGTGCAGGAGCAGCGTGTTGACGCCGCGGCGGCGGAACGAGGGCACCACCCCCACGCGGAGGATGCGCGCCTCGCCCGCGAAGACGCGGTTGTAGTACGTCGGAAAGCCCTCGGGGGTGCCCCGCTGCAGCCAGGCGAAGCAGGCCACGGCACCCTCCACCGTCCCCACCACGGCCGTCTCGCCCCAACCGAACGGGTCGCGCCACGGATCCGCGTACCCGGGATAATACTCCGCCTCCAGCCCCGCGCAAAAGGGCTTCACGTCATCGAACGAGCGCAGCGTGTGCAGCTCCAGCGGGAGGTCGTTCGCGGGCGCCGGTGCCAGGCTCGCTGGCGTCGCGGCGAACACCAGCTCGCGGCGCCAGAGCGTGCTCTCGGCCAGGAAGCGCAGCTTGCCGAGCCCGCCACGGTAAAAGGGCCCCTCGAACCCCTTCTTGCGGATGCGCGCCGCGACGCCGGCCAGCATCAGGCGGCCCGCAGCGCGCGGAAGTGGCGCGCGCGATAGAGGTTGCGCGCCGTCTCCAGGAAGGGGAGCGCGCTGCGGTAGAAGGTGAGGTACGGCACGTCCTCGCCGCCGAACTTGTTCTTGAACTGGCTCTGGCCGCCGCACATGTTGTAGAGCGGAATCCCCCGCTCCACCGCGAACTTCATCACCCCCCAGTGGAGCGCCTCGTTGGGGCACAGCGCGTGGTGCCGGATCCACGACGCGGCGCCCCAGAAGTAGATGCACCGCTCGTCGAAGGGAAAGAGCCCGGCCGCCAGCACCTCGCCGTCCTTTTTGGCCCAGATGGGGAGGAGGCGCCCCGCCCGGTACAGGTGCTCGTACAGCGAGCGCGGGCGCTCCGGGCCAAAGGGCACGGCCATCCCCTGCTTGCCGTACACCTCGCCGAACTGGTCGAAGAAGTGATCGACCACGGCGGGGTCGTCCGTGCGCTCCACCACCACCCCGCCGCGCTCCGCCTTGCGCACGCGGTTGCGCGCCTCGCTCCGCAGCGACGCCCACGCCGCTTCCTCCGTGGCCGGGAGCGGGCAGAGGTGGGTGACGTTCTCCTGCACCTGGAAGCCCTCCTCCTCCATCATCGCTCGGTCCAGCGAGGGGTGGCTCACCTCCAGGTGAAGGAAGTGGCGCGGGCCGAAGAGCCGCGTAAGCCCGCGCACCACCTCGCGTGTATCGACCCCCGCGCGCACCAGCGGGCCCATGAAGTTGGTGCCGGTGCCGCCCAGGGGGCTGCCGTGGATGGCGATCCCCATCTTGGTGATGCGCAGCGCGCAGTGAAGGCCCACCCGCTCGGCGCCGTCGCGGATCTCGAAGTAGCGAAGCTGCCCGCGCGGGTGGATGCTCTGCACGTGGTCCAGCCAGGCGCTCTCGTGGAAGAGCGTCTTCCCCGGGTACGCGCGGATGGCGTCGTCCCAGCCGGCCGGGCGGCCCGGAAGCGGATGGAAGGTGATCATGTGGCGGCTCCCAGGGGGAAGAGGCGGGATCTCACCCGGTCGGCGATGTGGCGAAGCTCCAGTCCCCAGCGCTGCCACGGCTTCAGCGTGCCCACCGGACGCACCGCCAGCAGGTGGTCCAGCAGCGGCGTGGCGGGGACGAACCACCCCGGGAGGGAGGCGATGTGGCGCAGGGCGTCTTCCACGGCGGGGTCCACGCGGCCCGCGCGCACGAAGCCCTTCCCCAGGTGCGTGGAGAGGATGCAGGCGCCCCCCTCCGCCGCCAGCCGGTCCACGGCGGCGGGCGTCACCAGGCGCCGGAAGTGGGCGGCGTCCGGCGCGTCGGAGGTGTTGAACCAGTGGTTGACCCAGGGGGTGGAGCGCAGCCGGTAGGGCGCGTGCGGCGGCACGGCCAGGCTGTTGAGGGTGGTGAAGGTGAAGTTGCGCACGAAGCGGAAGCGCTCCCTGCACACGTCGCCCCAGAAGTACGGCGAGCGCGGGTCATGCCCCCGGTAGCGCGGACGCCCCGCCGCCCGCTCCGCCAGCGCCAGCGGCAGGCGGAAGAGGAGGGTGCGGTAACGGCTGGAGCCCCAGTACAGGTTCTCCAGGTTCTGCGCGTGGTTGCAGTGCAGCGTCAGCGGTGCGCCGATCTCCTCGTCCAGCACCCGCAGCCCCTCCAGCGTGCGCTCGCGGCGGCTGGGCTCCATGGTGGCGCCGTGCGAGGCCAGCTCGAAGCCGCGCTCCACCAGCTCCTTCACGAACGCCAGGTACTCCGCGTCCCGCAGCGTCTGCGCGGCGAAGAAGAGCGGGCTCCCCTCCGGGCAGTCCAGCGGCCACGCGGTCTTGGTGGTGCGCATCCCCAGCTCGTGGAGCAGGTCGTACACGGGCTTCACGTTCTCCACCGTCGCGTCGTCCGTGTCGTCGATGAGGGTGAAGGCGAAGCGCTTCCCGTGCGGGAACTGCGTGGCGATGGGCATGGTCAGCGGGGCTGCAGCGCGGGGGTGGCGGCGTACGATGGGGCCATCATCTCGCCCAGCTCGCGGAGGATGTCGCGCTCCAGCCGCTCGTCTCCGCCCAGCGAGAGGGCGTACTCGCGCCCGCCGCGCGCCGTGCGCTCGCGCAGCTCCGCGTCTTCGGCCACGCGCCGCACCGCGGCCCGCAGCGCCTCCGCGTCGGCGGGGGGCACGAGCACGGCGTGGCGGTCGTCCAGGATGCCGCGGGTCGCCGCGCTCTCGGTGATCACCACGCACTTGCCGAGCGCCATCGCCACCAGGTAGGTGCCGATGCCGGAGGGGGAGAGGCGCCCCGGCTGGATGGGGAGCACCACGGCGTGCGCGCGGGCGATCCACGCGTTCCACGACAGCGCGCTGCCATCATCCGCCACCAGCGTCACGTTGGGCGGGCACTCCGCCCCGTCCACGCGTGTGCCGTGCGCCTCCGCCTCATCCTGCGAGACGAGGACGCAGCAGCGGTACGGCAGCCCCCGGAACGCGGCGTACAGCGTCGCGTAGTCGCGGTTGGAGCGTCCGCAGGCCAGGAAGAAGCCGTCGTCCCTCACCGGCGTGCCGAGCACGAAGTCGCGCGTGTTCACCTTGAACGGCACGTACGTCACCCGCTCGGCGGGGATGCCGTACACGCGGCGCAGCTCGGCCGTGTCGCGGTAGTAGAGGACGAAGCGGTCCACCTCCCGGAGCAGCCAGCGCCGCACGCGGAACGCCAGGTGACCCGCCACCCCGCGCGGGTGCGTGAGGATCAGGTCCACGGACAGGATGCGGCACCGCGTCCACGGGAGGAGCTTCTTGGCCGCGCAGATGGCCAGCAGCCAGCGCGACTCGATGTTGAGCAGCGCCGCGTCGTACCTCCACAGCGCGAGCGCCCCCAGGCGCGCCCGCCGCGGGCTCACCGCCGTCGCGGCCCGCCCGGCGATCCCGCGCCCCGTGATCCACGTGGTGTTGGTAAGGACGTTCATGTGTGGTCCGCCAGTCGCGGGCGACTGAAGTCGCTGCAACAACTACACGAAGTCCCCCTGCGGGGACTACACGGACCGTGCAACCGTGTAGTGTGGGGGCGCGATTCATCGCGCCCGTGCGTTCGGCGCGCGGCGGATCCTGCCCGTTGCGGGCGAATGAATTCGCGGCAACAACCACACGAAGTCCCCCTGCGGGGACTGGGCCTTCGGCCCGAACAGAAGCTCTGTAGTCCCCGCAGGGGGACTTCGTGTAGTCGTTGCAGCGGTTTCAACCGCCCGGCGCCGGCATCCTGCGCCGGGTTCCCCGGATCTCGCGTCATCGGGATACGCATGGGGAGAGGTTACTTGCGGTAGCGCGTGCTCTGGCCGGCGGCGATCAGGGCCAGGGCCTGGATGCGCGCCCAGTAGTAGAGCCAGTAGAGCGCCAGGGTGGGCGCGGCGTGGCCCAGCCGGCGCGTCTGCGCGGCGCGGAAGGCGACCGTGGCGGCGGGGACCAGGAGCTGGAGGGCGAGGGCCAGGAGGAGCGACGCTGGAAAGGAGCGCGCCGCCAGCGCCCACACGCCCGCACAGGAGGCGGCCAGGTGCGCAAAGGTGGCGGCGGTGGGCTTGTCGAGGTGCTTCCACCCCACGGTGCCGAACATCCCCAGCGCGTGCCACACCGAGCGGCGGTAGTACTGGCGCACGGAGCTGGGGTTGCCCAGGTGCACCGCCTCCACCCGCGCGCACTCGTAGATGCGGTGCCCCGCGTCCACCAGCCGCTGCCCCAGCTCCGCGTCCTCGCCCGTGGGCAGCGCCTCGTCGAAGCCGCCCACGGCCTCGAACGCGGCGCGGCTCACGAAGAAGTTGCCCGAGTTGAGGTAGTGGACGAAGCGGTCGCGCCCCACGAAGTGCGTGTGGTGCCACGCGGCCTCGATCCAGTGCGGCTCCGCGGGGATCTGCACGTGGCACCCGGTGGCCGCGGCGCCCGTGTGGGCCAGCGCCTCCAGAGCGGAGCCGATGTAGTGCGGCGGGATCACGCAGTCCGCGTCGATGAACGCGATGTAGTCCCCCGCCGCCTGCCGCGCGCCGAAGTTCCTCACACCGCCGATGGACGCGCCCTCCCAGCGGAACACGCGCACCGCCTCGTCGTGGAGCGCCAGGAGGAGCTCGTACGATCCGTCGCTGGACCCGTTGTCCACGAACACCACCTCCGCGTCCCCCGCCCGCCGCACGGCGGCGAGCAGCGCGGGGACGGTCTCGGGGAGGAAGCGGCGGGAGTTGAAGACGGGCACCACCACCGACACCCGGGCCGCGGCGACGATGCGGGGTGCGGCGACACGCTCGCGTAGGGTGGAGGACTCGTGCACGTTCGGTCGTTCAGGAGGGAGGGCCCGCGGCTGGCACCCGTCCCCAGTTACAAGTTGCACGCCCGCGAAAGCCCCAGCGCGCACGCGGGATTCCGCGCTGCCCCCTGTCGCGCGCGCGCAACACCCGCCGCTCCCCCGCCACAAAAAGACGGAGGCACAGAGATGAAGTGATCTCCGTGCCTCCGTGCCTCCGTGTGAGCCCAGATCAGTTCCCGATGCGCCCCGTGGACACCATCAGCCGGTCCCAGTAGCGCGACTCCTCGTACAGCATGCTGGCGTTCACCTGGTAGCCGATGCCGACTTCCTTGTACCCGGCGTACGTCGGGTTCGTCTTGGTGATGAGCCGCAGCCCCGACACATCGATCTTGAGCACGCCGTTCACCCACACCCGCACCACGCCGTCCGCGGTCGTCGGCGAGCTGTTCAGGGTGATCTGGGCCTCCAGGCGCTGCCACGCGGCGAAGGCGATGGAGCCGCGCGACGTTCCGATCACCGTGGGAACGGTGCCCACCGCCGCCTCCACCGACAGGTCGTGCCCCCAGGCTCGCACCACCAGCCAGTCCGGGTCGCCCACGCCCGGCTCGTCCAGCGGGAACCAGTACATCAGCTTGCGGTTCTGCGACTCCATCCCAGGCGCGGGGGTGGGGATGAAGAGGTCGCCGCCCACGTACAGCGTCTTGCCGGGGCGCTGGCCGCCGGGGAAGCTGTAGAACAGGCCGCGGTTCACGTCGTTGCTCTGCGCGGTGGTCATCCGCCCGTAGCGAAGGCGCAGGACATTCCCCTTCCCCGCGCCCGTGGTGTCCGCCACCACCCGCGCGTCGCCGGGGAACTGCGTCCACGGGTAGACGAACGTCCCGAACGTGCCGTCGTCGAAGTTGTGGCTGGCGAGCGGCGTTCCCGTGGCGGGGGGAGGAGGAGGAGGCGCCGGCACCGTCACGGTGGTGGACGCGCTCTTCCCGCCGCCCGCCACGGTGATCACGGCCGTGCCCGCCGCCTTGCCGAACACGTACCCGGCCGGCGACACCGCCGCGACGGTGGCGTTGGACGAGGTCCACGTCCACGCCACGCCCGAGATCGCCGCCCCGCCCGCGTCACGCGCCACCGCCTGCATCTGCTGCGACGCGCCGATGGCGACGGTGGGATTGGCCGGCGTCAGCGTGATGCCCGCCACCACCGGGGCCGCCGCAGGCACCGTCACCAGCGTCGATGCGCTCTTGCCGCCGCCGGACACGCTGACCGTCGCGGTCCCCGCCGCGCGACCGGTCACCACGCCCGTCGCCGAAACGGTGGCCGCGGCCGGGTTGGACGACGTCCAGGTGAGCGCCACGCCCGTGATCACCGCCCCGCCCGCGTCGCGCACCGTCGCCTGCATCTGCTGCGAGGCACCGACGGCGACCGTGGGATTCGCGGGGGTCAGGGTGATGCTCGCCACCACCGGGGCCGGCGCGGGAACGGTGACGAGCGTGGAGGTGCTCTTGCCGCCGCCCGACACGGTGACGGTCGCGGTGCCCGGCGCCACGCCCGTCAGGCTGCCGCCCGCGGACACGGAGGCCACGCCCGGGTTGGTGGTGCTCCACGTCAGCACCACGCCGGACAGGTTGGCGCCGGTATCGTCGCGCACCGCCGCCTGCATCTGCACCGACGCGCCGACGGCGACGGTGGGGGTGGCGGGGGTGAGAATGATGGAGGCCACCGAGGGCGGCGGCGCGGGAACGGTGACGGTGGTGGACAGCGTCTTGCCGCCGGCCGCGATCGTCACCGTCGCCGTACCCGGAGCCCTCCCCGTGACCAGCCCCGCGGCGGACACGCTGGCCACAGCGGGGTTGGAGGAGCTCCACGACTGCTCCACGCCGATGGGGCGGCCGGCCGCGTCCTGCACCACCGTCTGCATCAGCACCGTGGCGCCCACGGCAACGGTGGGGTTGGCGGGGGAAAGGGTGATGGAGGCCACCACCGGCACCGCGGCGGTCACGGCCACGGAGGTGGAGGCGCTCTTGCCGTTCACCCGCGCGGTCACCGTGGCCGTCCCCGGCGCCTTCGCCAGGACGGAGCCGTCCGCCGTCACCGCCGCCACGGCCGCATCGGAGGAGCTCCAGTCGATCTGGAGGCCCGTGACCGGCGACCCGTGCTTGTCGTACGCCAGCGCCCGCATCTGCACGGACGCATCCACCGTGACGGCGGGGTTGGCGGGGTCCACCCTGAGCGTGGACACGGCCTGCGTCACGCGGATGCGCGCCGTCTCCGTCTTCCCGCGCGACGCGGCGAGCACGCGCGCCTCGCCCGGCGCCAGGGAGCGCACCCGGCCCTCTTCGTCCACGGTGGCGATCTCCGGGTCCAGCGCCGTCCAGGCAACCTGCGACCCGGCGACGGGCTCGCCGTTGGAGTTGCGCAGCGCCGCCTCCAGGCGCACCGTGTCTCCCAGCGACTCCAGGGTGTACGCCGCGGGCGAGAGCACCAGCGTGGCGTCCACGACGGCGGCCGGCGGGGCCGGGGGATCGGTGGGGGTCACCGTGGGCGAACCGTCTCCTCCGGCGCACCCCGCGAGAACGAGAAGGGCCCACATGGCGAGACCGCGGTGGGTTGGCGTGGGGAGCATCATCGGGCGGGTCCTCGGTGCGTGGCGCAAGAAGCGCCTCAGTGTGATCCGGTGCCAGGAACGAAAACGCCAGCCGCAACCCTCCACGCCCATGCGTGGAGTGATTACGTGCTGGCGGCTCGGCAGACCTGGCGGAGGGATCCTCCGCGGTAGCCCCGTAGCTCTGCGTCACCGCCTTTCGGCGGTTTTGCTATGAGCAGCACTTGGTTGGTTGTGACTGCACCGTGTCGGGCGTTGTGGCCCCGGGAAAGGCAGGCGCCGTTCCAGCGGGCCGCGGCACAGCGCAGAACGACGTAACCCCCGCTCGCGCAGGGGCATACGTCATGGGCGGGAATCAGGCGTTCACAAGAACGACACAGAAAAGGTTGCGCACCCGGCAAGGTGTGCCGCGCATTTCTTCACAACTTGCTCTCCTGTAAGCTGTTGCGGCAAATCTGCAATTGTTGCACGTACGCCACAGTTGCCGGTCCCGCGCAACGGATCCGACGTTTTGGCGCCAGCGGAACGTGTTGTGCGCGCTGTCCGCTTTGGGCACGCTGAATGCGGCCCGGCTCCACCTCCGCGGGATCCACCCTCCCCCAGCCGCCCGGAACGCCGCCTTGAGCACCCAAATCCAATCCTTTGTCTCCCAGGCCCAGCGCCTCGACTCCGTGGTGGGCGTCATCGGCCTGGGGTACGTGGGCCTCCCGCTCGCCGTGGAAGCCGCCACCAGCGGCTACCGGGTCCTGGGCTTCGACGTGTCTCCGCAGGTGGCCGCGGGGGTCAACGGGCGCCGCAGCCATATCCGCGACATCCCGGACGAGCGGCTGCGCCCGCTGGTGGAGCAGCGGCGCATTGCCGCGACCACCGAGATGGGGCGTCTGGCCGAGTGCGACGTGGTGTCGATCTGCGTGCCCACGCCCCTCAACAAGACCAAGGACCCGGACCTGTCGTACGTCGTCTCGGCCGCGCGCGCGGTGGCGGCCACGCTGCGGGCGGGGCAGCTCGTGATCCTGGAGTCCACCACCTACCCGGGCACCACGCGCGAGGTGGTGCTCCCCATCCTGGAGGAGGCGGGGCTCAGCGTGGGCGAGGACTTCTTCCTCTGCTTCTCGCCCGAGCGTGTGGACCCGGGCAACCCGCACTGGCACACCCGCAACACCCCCAAGGTGCTGGGCGGCGTAACGTCTGCCTGCCTGCAGGCGGGAACGGCGCTCTACGGCAAGATCTTCGACACCATCGTGCCCGTGGAGAGCGCGGAGGCGGCGGAGCTGGTGAAGGTGTACGAGAACACCTTCCGGATGATCAACATCGCGCTGGCCAACGAGCTGGCGCAGGCGTGCGAGAAGCTGGGCGTGGACGTGTGGGGGGTGATCGAGGCGGCGGCCACCAAGCCGTTCGGCTTCATGAAGTTCACCCCCGGCCCGGGGCTGGGCGGCCACTGCATCCCGCTGGACCCGCACTACCTGTCTTGGAAGATGCGCACGCTGCAGTACAAGACGCGCATGATCGAGCTGGCCAGCGAGATCAACGCGGAGATGCCGGAGTACGTGGTGCGCAAGGTGGCCGACGCACTGAACGGCGCGCGCAAGTCGGTGAACGGGAGCCGCGTGCTGGTGATGGGCGTCGCGTACAAAAAGGACATCGACGACCTGCGCGAGAGCCCGGCGCTGGACATCCTCCGCCTCCTGCAGGACCGGGGCGCGCAGGTGCTCTACCACGACCCCTTCTGCCCCGTCATCCACGACGACGGCCACACCGCCCTGCGCGGCCTCCCCATGCGCAGCGTGTACCCGGACGAGACCCTGCTGGGCGCCATGGACGCCGTGGTGATCGTGACGGACCACTCCGCCGTGAGCTACCGCCGCATCGCCGACCACACCTCGCTGGTGGTGGACACGCGCGGCGTGATGCGCAACATCCACGGCCGCGCGCGCGTCGTCGGCCTCTCCGGCGCCGCGTCCACCCCGAAGCCGCCTCCGCCCATGCTCGAGGCGGCGGACTAGAAACTGGGCTCACACAGAGACACAGAGGCACAGAGGAGACACCCTGTGCCCCTGTGTGCCCCGCGTGGCGTGAACGTGCGGATCTGCTTGCGACAACAGCAGATCCGCTTTTCGCGACCCCGTTGCCAGCCTTCCAACGCTCGGTTTAGCTTCTTTCTTGGGAGGATGAAAGACACCGGCGGGAGGGATACGATGGCGTACTGGAAATCAGGAGAGGCGGAACAGCGGTTCGGTGAGGTCATGCGCCGCGCGCTCACTGACGCTGCGCAGACGGTGCTCGGGCCTGACGGCACGGCGGTCGTGGTGATGAGCGAAGCCCACCACCACCGGCTGGTCCTTGCTTCGCAGCGCCTGTTGGAACTGGGCGAGGTTCCGCCCGTGGAGCGTGAGCTGCGGGAGGGAGATCAGAGCGCGTGGGAGTTCATCGAGAGTCTCGCACCGGTCGACGCGCTCGATGGACCGGGGTTCCCCGAAGGGTTCTTTGAGCGGATGCGGGAGGACCGGCACTGCGAGTGCTGCACGCGTCGTGCGGCCGTCGCACAGGAATCCCAAGCGGCCGATTGAGGGACATGCGCTATCTGCTGGACACCAACGTGCTCTCCGAGCGGAATCGGCCGCGCCCGGACGCACACGTAGCCAGATGGATCGGGCAGCTCCCGCGCGAGGACGTCCCTCCCGGTCACCCGGGCGTGGGGTGAGATGGACGACGCTGCACGCCGTGCTGGACAGACCCTGGAGGTGCCTGACGGCCTGCTGCTCGCCACCGCGGCGGTCCACGATCTCGTGCTCGTCACTCGCAACGAGCGCGGCGTCGATATCCTCAATCCGTGGAACGACTAGGCTCACACAGAGGCACAGAGGCACAGAGGCACAGAGATGAGTTCTTCTCCGTGCCTCTGTGCCTCTGTGTGAGGCTTAAAGCAGGGCGAGGAGCTCGGCGCGCTCGGCGGGGGTGACGCGGGAGTGGGTGGGGAGGGTGACGAGGTCGCGGGCGAGGGAAGCGGCGCCGGGCCAGTGGCGCTCGGGGCCCGTGAGGCGGCCGCGGAGGGCCGGGAGCTCGGAGAGGGGGGTGGGATAGCCGGACGCGGCGCCCAGCCGGCGCGCGCGGGCCGGGTCGCGCAGCGCGTTCAGCCCGCCCGCGATGCGCAGGGGGAGGCGGAGGTAGCCCGGTTCGGCGTCGGGGGGGATGTGGATGGGGGTGGCGGAGGGGGGGAGCGCGGCCAGCATTCCGGCGGCGGCGGCGCGGCGGTGCGCGGCCTCGGTGTCGGCGGGGGCTTCGGTGCGCGTGGCGAGGGCGGCGGCGGCGCGGCGCATGGGGCGCACGGGGGTGGGCTCGTGGTACACCGTGCGGCCCAGGCCCAGCGACGGTACGGACATGGGGATGCCGTAGAGCCAGGGGCGGCCCAGCGCCCACTGCGCCGCGACGGCCGCCGCGGCAACCGCCTCCGCGCGCACGCCGGGTGCGGGCGCGTCCGGACCGTCCGCGTGGGTGCTGCGGGAGAGGAGCGCGCCGCCGCCGCCGCCCGTCCACCCCTTGCCGCGCCCGAAGCTGAGTACCGACGTCTCGCCCAGGCTTCCCAGTGCGCGGCCATCGAATGAGGCGCCGTGGCCCTGCGCCGCGTCCTCGATCAGCCGCGCGCCATACGCGGCGGCCAGGCGCTCCAGCGCCGGCCAGTCCACCGGCACGCCGTACAGCGGCGCCACGACCACCGTGCGCGCGCCGACGGCGAGGACGCGCTCCAGCGAGTCCGGGTCGGGGCCCAGGGTCGCGGGGTCCACGTCGTAGAGCGCCACGCACACGCCGGCGCCCACCGCGGCCGTGGCCAGGTCGTAGCACGCGTAGGCGGGGAGCGCGACCGGGGCGCCACCGGGCCGCGCCAGCGCGCACTGCAGGGCGTGGGTGCCGCTCGCGCAGAGGGCCACGTGCCGCGCTCCGAAGCGCGCGCGGAGGCGGTCGGCGAGGGCGGCGCGCGGGTCGGGGAGGCGGGCGGCGTCCCAGAGCGCGGCCCCGGCGGAGGCCGCGGTGAGCGGGGAGTAGGCGGCGAGCTGGTGGCGCACGGCGCTCACGGGATCAGGCGCGCCAGCACGGGGCCCACCGTGTTGGCCACCCCCAGCGGCAGGCGCGTCCACGCCTTCACCGCCGCGCGGTACTTGGGCGAGTCCGGCGAGGGGGTGGACGCGACGCCGGACGCGGACCACTGGGCCCACGGGAGCTCCACGTCTCCCCCGCCCCACTGCAGCTTGAAGCGGTGGGTGCCGCCCCCGGGGGTGCAGCGGCCGAAGTTGAAGACGCGCGCCCCGCGCCCGATCACGTGCTCCATGCATCCCCAGTAGAGGAGCATGTTGGGAGACAGCGCGTTGGCTTCGCGCAGCGACGACGCCCAGGTGATCTCGAACTCGCCGCCGTGCAGGAAGCCGCACCCGGCCGCGACCGGCCGCCCCGCGTGGTACACCGCGGCGAAGACCACCGCGTCCGCCAGCGAGCGGGCGATCGCCTCGAAGAAGCGGCGCGGGAGCACCGGCGTCCCCAGGTCGCGCATGTTGCGGGCGAACACCTCGTAGAACGCGCCCATCTCCCCCGCCCCGAAGCGGATCTCCATCTCCTCGCGCTGGGCGCGGCGGATCTGGCTGCGCAGCTTGGCGCGGAACGTCTTCTCCCACAGCTCGTCCGCGCTGGCGGGGAGCGGCAGGTGCACGGACACCTTGCGGCGGCTGACGCGCAGCGGACCCTCCACGGGCGTGCGCGTGCGCAGCTCCAGCAGGTCGGCGCCGGTGCGCGCGGCCTCGGCGGCGGCCCAGGCGGCGAGCGCGGCGCGGGCGGGCTCCGTGCCCAGCGGCCCGCCGTCGTTCAGGAAGGGCATCGACACCAGGTGGTGCCCGAAGAGGCGGCTGCGCACCCGCACCAGGGGCAGCACCCCTTCCCACGCCCCGTCCGCCCCGAGCGCCACCACCTGCTTCACCTCGTGGCCCAGCGCATCCTCCATCACCGCGCGCCACCCCGCCCGGTGGCAGGCGGTGCCGCCGGGCGCGGCGGCCACCCACGCGTCCCACTCGGCCCCGCCGCTCACAATCGCGGTGCGCGGCTCGGCGACGCGGGTCATCGCGGACCCGCGTGTGGGGGGCGAATGAATTCGCTGCAACGACTACACGAAGTCCCCCTGCGGGGACTACCGGTTTCGGCTGGTCCTTCAGCACCAGTCCGCGAAGGCGGAGTTCGTGCCGTTGTTGCCGCGAGCTTACTCGCCAGGCCGCGGTGCCACCAGCGCGGACTGGGCCTGCGGCCCGAACCGCGACTCTGTAGTCCCCGGAGGGGGACTTCGTGTAGTTGTTGCAGCGGTTTCAACCCAATGCCACTCGGTTAAGGGCTAGTCAGATGGCGAGAGCCGATGCAGAGTAGAGCAACAAGGCCCCTTCCACAGGTGAGGGTACATGCTCTTCTCCTCTGCTCTAGCGGAGCTCTCGCGGGATGCGCACCCCGGCTCGTTCCGGCAGATCCGCGAAGCGATTGATCCAGAGTGGATCGATGCTGCGCTGCACGCCACTGGTACGGCGTCGGTGCGCAAACGGCGTCTGCCCGCGGAGCAGGTTCTCTGGCTCGTGCTGGGCATGGCGCTCTACCGCGATCGCTCTATCTGCGAGGTAGCCGCCGCGCTCGATCTCGCCCTGCCTGGCCGGCGCGGAGTGACGGCTGCCTCCAGCTCGATCACCGAGGCCCGCCAACGCTTGGGCAAGGAGCCGCTGGCCTGGCTCTTCCGCCATACGGCCGCACGCTGGGCGGGGCCGAGTGCGGGGCGTCATCGCTGGCGCGGGCTCTCCCTGCACGCGCTGGATGGGACCTGTCTGCGCGTCCCGGACAGCCCGGCCAATCGCGCGCACTTCGGTACCCTCTCTGGCCGCCGCGGCGAGGGCGCGTACCCGCTGGTGCGCCTCGTCGCGCTGATGAGCCTGCGCTCGCACCTGATTCAGGACGTACGCTTTGGCCCCTGCGGTACCGACGAACGCGAGTACGCGACCGATCTCTTTGCGCAGCTCCCCCCCGAGTCGCTGCTGGTGCTGGACCGCAACTTCGTCTCGGCCGCCCTGCTGGAAGGGGTGCGCCGCGATCAGCCGAGCCGCCACTGGCTGGTGCGCGCCCGCAAGAAGATGCGTTGGGAGGTGCTCGAAGAACTCGGTCCGGGCCAGGCACGCGTGTGTCTGCGGATCAGCGCGCCCGCCCGGCGCAGGGACCCGCGGCTCCCGCGCAGCATCGAGGCACGGGCCATCGCTTACCAGATGCCGGGGGCCGAGCCACAGATCCTGCTCACCTCCCTCCTGGAGGAGAGCCGCTACCCGGGCGCCGAGCTGGTCGGACTCTATCACGAGCGCTGGGAGATCGAACTCGGCTACGACGAGATCAAGACCCATGTGCTCCTCCAGGAAGAAAGCTTGCGCAGTCAGAGCCCATCCGGTGTGGCACAGGAGATCTGGGGTTTGCTGCTCGCCTACAACCTGGTGCGCCTGGAGATGGAGCAGGTCGCGAACGAGGCGCAGGTGGCCCCTACACGGATCAGCTTCACCGCCGCTCTCCACCTGATTCGCGATGAGTGGCTCTGGTGTGCAGTCGCGAGTCCCGGAGCGATCCCGCGCCACTTAGTACGGCTGCGTCAGGAGTTGCAGTACTTCATTCTGCCGCCGCGCCGCTCTGAGCGCCGCTACCCGCGCCAGGTCAAACGAAGGCAGAGCAAGTTCCCACGGAAACCACCACGCTCTGCTTAACCGAGTGGCATTGGGTTTCAACCGCCCGCCCCCAGCCCGCATCACGGCTGTGCACATGGCTCCGGCTCCATCCGCAGGGTGCGCGCGATCGTCTGGAAGCTGAACTCGCGCAGGAGGCGGCGCAGGCGCGGCACGGTACGGTGCAGGCCGCCGTAGTGGCGGATGCGCGTGGCGGCGGAGACGGGGAGGCGCGGCTGCTCGGGGTCCACCTCCCAGGGGTGGATGTAAAAGGTGGCGGGGGCGCCGCGCCGCTCGGCCGCGCGCAGGGCCGCGCCCACCAGCGCGTACGGAAAGAGGCGGAAGTACGCGCCGCCGCCCGCGGGGAGCGTCTTCCCGGCGACGGCGAGGGTGGCGGGAGGCACCTCGGCGAGCTCGCCGGCGGGGCGGCGGATGAGGTGCGGATCGCGCGCCCCGCCCGCGTACCCGTAGCCGCGCCGGCGCACGGGGAAGAGCGACGAATCGTAGCGGTAGCCTTCCTCCAGCAGGATGTCCAGCGCCCATTCGCTTCCTGGTACGATGGAGAAGCTGGGCGCCCGGTATCCCACCACCTCCACCCCCGTCACCTCCTCCAGCGTCGCCTTGGAGCGGCGCACGGAGGCGCGGAACCGCTCCGGCGTGAGCGTGGTCACGCGCCGGTGCCCGCGCCCGTGCGACGCCACCTCGTGCCCCCCATCGGCGATGGCGCGCACCAGCGCCGGGTAGCGCTCCGCCACCCATCCCAGCACGAAAAAGGTGCCGCGCGCGTCCGCCTCGGCCAGCAGCTCCAGGATGCGGTGGGTGTTGGCCTCCACCCGGCAGGGAATGCCGTCCCACGCCGAGCGGTCCACGTACGGCTCCATCGCCGATACCTGGAAGTAGTCTTCCACGTCCACCGTGAAGTGGTGGCGCATCAGCGGGCCCCCACTGTGGTGGCGGAGGCGGCGAGCCAGGGGTGCGCGGCGCGGGCCAGCTCCGCCACGCAGCGCTCGATGCGGTCGTACGACGCGCGGAAAGCCTCCTCCCCGCGGCGCCACGGGTCGAACACGGTGCGCGTGTCGATGGGGAGCGGATCCAGGTCGCCCAGCACCAGGATGCGCGCGTCCGGCACGCGGAAGCGCGCGCCCACCCGCTCGCGCTGGTCCACCCCCATCACCACCAGCAGCCCCGCGCGCCGCGCCTGCGCGGCCGTGAGCATCCGCGACGCGTGCGCGGCGAGCTCCACCCCGCGCGCCGCCGCCACCGCGATCCCGTCCGCCGGGCAGGGGCGTCCGGGCCCGATGAGCCCAGCGGACTCCACCTGCACCGCCCCGCGCAGCGCCCCGGGGAGCGCGTTGCGGAACGCGCCCTCGGCGAACGGGCTGCGGCACACGTTGCCCAGGCACACGAACACCACCGGCCCCGGCTCCCGCAGCCCCGCCAGCAGCCTGAGCGCCTCGCCGCGGCGGCGTGCGTGAAGGAGGCGGTCGGGCCCGTGGCGGAGCGCGCGGAGGAGGGGGCGTACGGCCCGGAGCGGGTCGCGGTTGGTCGGCTGCATGGCGGAGGGAAGCGGGCGGGGAGAGGGACCTGCTGGAGGCGAAAAGGACAAGTTCCATGCCCACCCCGGAGCGCCGTCCCGCCGCGTGCCCGGCCCATCCAGGTGCGTCATCCACGCCACACCTGTCGCACCCACGCACCAAGAAACGGAGGCACAGAGAAGAAGTTCTCCTCTGTGCCTCCGTGCCTCTGTGTGAGCCAATCAGTTCAGCCTTCCGCGGCCTTCTTGCGGCGCCTCCGCGCGGCCCCCATCAGGCCGGCCAGGCCGGTGCCCAGCAGCGCCATGCTGGCCGGCTCGGGGGTGGTGGTGCTGGTGGTGACGAGGCCGCAGGCGTGGTCGCCGCTGCTCACCCCGGTGTCGCACTTGATGGAGCCGGGCTGCCCCGGAAGCTGCTGCGCGTGCCACCTCATCTGCAGCCCCGTTGCGGCGAACTGGCTGCTGATGTCGTTCTCGAAGCTGAAGCTGAAGCGCACGAACGGCTGCGGCGCCGTGTTGCCGCACGTGGACACGTGGGTGCTGTTGGTGGTCGTGGGATCGTTGCACCCCACGATGCCGTAGTGGTTGCCCTGCGCCGTGCCGTCCGACAGGTCTTCGTTCTGGTTGCCGCGGTTCCCCCAGGCGGCCGCGTCCAGCTCCACCCCGGCGAGGTTGCCGATGGAGGCGTCGCCCATCTTCCAGAAGCTGGAGATGTCGGTGAAGAGTGCGGCGGCCGTGTAGTAGCGCACGGTGTGGGTGGGCGCCGCGCTCGTGTTGATCACCACGGCCGGGTTGTGGTACAGGCCCACGGCCGTGATGGTTGCCGCCTGCCCGAAGGCGTCGGCCGCCGAGTTGGTGCGCTCGTTGTTCCAGAAGTCCATCGTCAGCGTCTTGCCGTCGCCGGAAAGGCTGATGTTGGAGCTGGCGCAGACGCGGTACGCGCCAAGGGTGCAGTAGTTGTTGAACACCACGGGCCAGCCGGCCGCGTGCGCCGGCCCTGCCGCCATGAGTGCGCCTGCCGCCAGGGCAAACGCGAGCTTAGTTCGCATACCGTTGATCTCCGCGGTGGGGGTGGGACCGGACTGCTGCGACCGCAGCAACCAGGAACGCGATCGGAAACACAGTCCCCAGGAAGAGTGTCTTCACGATCGTCTTCTTGATCCCGACGAGCACTTCCACGGGGGCCAGGCGGAGTGCCAGCGGGACGTCGAGGAGGAAGATGGAGGTGGCCGCGAGCATCGCGAGCGCGGCGAGCACGAGCACCAGCGCGGTGACGCGGATCATCCACCGCCGCCGCTGCCCCATGGCGCCGGCCAGCACGCCCGCCAGCCCGGTGGCCAGCAGCGGAAGGCCCGAGTACGCGTTCGCGACGGCCCCGAACTCCCACTCCGGGGTGCCGAAGTTGGCCGGGTAGAAGGTGAGGGCGATGTCCGCGAGGCTCACCAGCGTGATGAGGAGCCCGAACCAGCCGAGCGCCCTCCATCCGCCGAGGTAGGGCCGGCGCACCTGGGCGGCCGGCTGCGAGACGCGGGGATTGGAGGGGGCGTGAAGGAGATCCATACTGCCTGCCGTGTTGCGGGGACCGGCCTGAAGGTGGCCCGCCCAAAAGCACGACGCGGGCCGCGCGCCGACGAACAAGGCAAGTCATTTCACATCAACCACTTATCCTTTAAACACCCCATCAGCCATGCCGCTCTTTCTGTAGAGGCCGCGCAACAAACCGTGCAGCCTCACACAGAGACACAGAGGCACAGAGACGAATTCATCTCTGTGCCTCTGTGCCTCTGTGTGAGCCCCCTAGCTGCGCTTCCGCCGCCTCCTCACCACCCCCAGCCCGGCCAATCCGGTGCCGAGCAGCGCCATCGAGACGGGCTCAGGCGTCACCGTCGCCCCCTGCTCCAGCGCGCTCCCATCCGCCAGCGTACCGCGGTAGCCGAAGTCCAGGCCGCCCGCGTCGTTCCCGTACGTCTCGAACTGCGCGCGGACGCGCAGGTCGGGCGCCACGCGCGCCAGGAACGGGAAGTACGCCTCGAACGTCGTGCCGCCGCCGCTCACGCTGGGGTCCACGAAGTTGAGCCCGTCGGCGTCTTCGGCCTCGCTGATGTTGGGATCGGAGAAGTTCCACCCCGCCGTCAGCAGGTCGATGAAAAAGAACTCGAGCGAGGCTTCGTCGCCCGCGTTCACGAAGTGGAGAAAGAAGTCCACCTGCTGGCACCCGATGGCGCCGCCCACGCACTGCGCGGTCACGGTGTGGGGCTGGGCATGCGCCGGCGCGCTCGCCAGCAGGAGCGCTCCCGCGAGGGCCGCGAGGGAAGTGCGGAGCTTCATCGTGCCTCCGTGCAGGGTGATGGGGCGGGTCATGGAGCCACCGTGGGCGGCGTGGGGTCGTTCCCCGCGTAGCCGGAGCCCTTGAGGAGGAAGCTCGTGGTGGCGGTGGTCATCCCCGCCGCGACCAGGTCGCTCACGCGGAACACCAGGAGCTGGTCCGGCCGCGTGTCGCCGTTGTAGTCGCGCACGGTGGAGAAGTAGACGCCGGGGGAGCGCTGGGATACGGGCGCGCCCGCGCCGGTGCCGTTCGGGTGAAGGCGCGCTGTGGCCGGCGCCACGCCCGCCGCGCTGAACGCCGCCGTGGAGTACAGGTACACGGACACGGTGGCGGAGCGCGAAAGGCTCACGGTGGCCGGCTGCGCGTCCATCGTCACCAGCCGCAGCCCGGACACGGCCTGGTACGCGTTGATGCGCCCGAAGCCGTACTCCGGGTCGCGCCCCGGGGCGCCCAGGTCGTCCGCCGTGCTCGTCATGCGGGCCAGCACGCTGTCGGCCGTGAGCCCGCTGGCGAAGAGGAGCCCCGCCAGGCCGGACACCTGCGGCGCCGCCATGGAGGTGCCCGCCATCCAGGCATACGAGTTGTCCGCCGTGTAGTCCGCCGAAAGGATCAGCGAGTACCCGTTGGGGAGCGACTCGTCGTCGCCGCCCGGCGCGGAAAGGGCGGTCTCGGGGCCGTAGTTGGAGTAGCTGGCCCGGTTGTCTCCCCAGTCCGTGGCGCCCACCGCCACGCACTCCGGGAAGCGCGCCGGGAAGGCCACGCCCGGGTAGTTGTCGTTGCCCGTGGAGCAGAGGGGCAGCACGTCGCGGGCGCGCGCGTACTGCAGCGCGGACTGGATGATGGCCGGGCCCACCGCGGCCGCCGGGTTCCCGCCCAGGCTCAGGTTGATGACGTCGGCCCCGTTGTCCACCGCCCACACGATGGCGTTGGCGGTGGACGAGTTGGGGCACGAGGCGCTGATGACGTTGCCCGGGAAGAGGTACAGGTCGCAAGCCTTGGCGTTCAGCAGCCGGATGTTGGCGCCGTACGCCACGCCGGCCACACCCACCCCGTTGTTGCCGCGTGCCGCCGCGATGCCGGCCACGTGCGTGCCGTGCCCCACGCGGTCCGAGATGAGCGTGTCCGGGTACCCGGTGGCGAAGTTCCGCGCCCCGATCACCCGCCCGGCCAGGTCCTGGTGCGTGGCGCGGATCCCGGTGTCCACGATGCCGATCACCGCGTTGCCCGCGAAGGCGGGGCCCAGGTGGTTGAAGGCCTCCAGCCAGTCCACGTCCGCGTCCACCCTGGCGGTGGTGGCCAGCACGGTGCCCACCGAGTTGTTGAGGGTGCCGTCGTTGTGCAGGTCCCACTTGTAGCCGAGGAACGAGTCGGTGGTGGTGTTGCAGTCGCCCGTCTCGCAGGGGACCACCGCCATCAGCCAGTCCGGCTCCGCGAAGTCCACCGTGCCCAGCGCGGTGAGCTCGGCCGAAGCCGCCCGCTCGCGCCCCACGGGCACCGCGACCGTCCAGGTGTCGGGGAGAAGGAGGTCCTGCTTGAGGGTGCCGCCGTGCGCCGCCACGATCTGCTGCGCCGCCGCCTCGCCGGACGAGCCGGGGGCGAAGCGCACCACGATCTGCCCGGGCACGAACTCCACCACTCCGCCCGGCGCCATGGCGAAGGAGACGATCCGCTCCTGCGGCCTGGGCCGGGCGGGCGCGTCGGTCGGCCCGTCCGAGCACGCCGCCAGCAGCAGCGCCGCCGCGACCGCGAGGATGGGGGTGGGACCACGGGGAAACGAGGGGGTACTCTGCATGGCGTTCTCCGGGGATGGTGATGGGGGATGGATCACCTCCGCCCGTTCGCGATCCGCATGCCCCATCCACCCAAATCCCAAGCGATTGCCGCGCAAACACTTACCCCCCGGCACCCCGCGCCCGTGTGTTGCGCCCGCAAAACGATCTGCTGCACCGATAACACAAAGGCACGGAGAACTCGCTGTTCTCCGTGCCTCTGTGCCTCTGTGTGAGCCCGCTTTTCTCTAGACCATCAGCCCGATCGTCGTCTCCGCGGGCGCGCTGGCGTCCAGCCGCGTGCGGATGTGCTCGAGCGCCGCCACCATCGGGCGCAGCGGGCGCAGCGCGCCGCCGGCCTGGATGCTCAGCGAGTCGAAGTGGAAGGCCGCGACCAGCTCCTCGTCGGGAATGGTGATGAGCTCCACCAGCGGCGAGATCTGCCCCGGCGAGAGCGGCGAGCTGTCGTCCACCTCCAGCAGCGAGCGCAGGCGGTCCGCCTCCACCGCGCCGTAGCGATCCGTCATGCGCCGCCCGAAGCGCCACACCAGGTACGACACCTTGAGCGCCAGGTGGACGATGGCCTGCGCCAGGTACGGCGCCTCCTCGGCGTCGGGCGCGGCCTGGTCCAGCTCGGCGGCGGTATCCAGCGCCGTGTCGCAGAGGAACTCCACCTCGCGCCGAAGCTGGAGGTAGCGAACGAGGTTCATGGGGGTCCGAAAATCTCGGGGGGCGGGATCGGGCGGGAACAGGATGCTACAAATGACGCGCTCGGGGCGCAAGGTCACAGGGCGGCGAACTGGTTGACGAGGAGCCACGCCTCGTCGCCGTTCATGGGCGGGGAGAGAAGGTAGCCCTGCGCGTGGTCGCAGCACAGCGTCCTCATGCGCCGCAGTTGCTCCGGCGTTTCCACCCCCACCGCGATCACCTCCAGCCGCTGCGCGTGCGCGTGCCCCACCACCGCGCGCAGCAGCTCGTCGCCGCCGGCTGCGCGCACCAGGGCGGGCTGCAGCTTCACGGCGCCCAGCGCGGAGCCCCGCAGGTGCTGCATGGAGCGGGTGGCCGTGGTCAGGTCGTCGATCTCCAGCGCCCCCGGCAGCCACGACAGGTCGTTCCCCGCGCGCGCGTCCGGCTCGCCCAGCGCGTGGCCGGGGAGGTCCACGCGCAGCAGCTCGGCGGCGATCCCGGCCTCCTCGCGCACGGCGCGCAGCCGCTCGCCCCAGCCGGGGCGCAGCAGGTGGCGGGGCGCCAGGTTCACGCTGATGCGCGGCGTCCGCTCCCCGAAGTCGCGCGTCCACAGGACGAGCTGGCGGCACGCCTCGCGCACCACCCAGTCGTCCACCGCCGGGCTCAGCCCCACCTCCTCCGCCACCGCCATGAACTCGGCCGGGGGCAGCAGCCCGCGGCTGGGGTGCTTCCACCTCACCAGCGCCTCGAACTCCGCGATCTGCCCCGTCTGCAGCGAAAAGGCGGGCTGGTAGAGCACCCGCAGCTCGCCCCCGCCCACCGCGCCGCGCAGCTCGTTCTCCAGCCGCGCGCGGGCCAGCGTGGCGCCGCGGGTGGCGGGGTCGAAGGTGGCGTGGCGCCCCTTGCCCCCGGCCTTGGCCTGGTAGAGCGCCGCGTCCGCGTCGCGCACCAGCTCCGCGGCGTCGCGCCGGTCGCGGGTACCCACCGCCACGCCCACGCTGGCGCGCACGGCGATGGCGTGCCCGTCCACGCGGAAGGGGGTGCCCAGGCGCCCCAGGATGCGCTCGGCCATGCGCGTGGCGTCGGCGTCGTCCGCGAGGCCGGGAAAGAGGAGCACGAACTCGTCGCCCCCCAGCCTGCACACCGTGTCCGACGGGCGCACGCACTGCCGCAGCCGGCGCCCCACCTCCACCAGCAGCCGGTCCCCCGCCCCGTGGCCGTACGCGTCGTTGACGCGCTTGAAGCCGTCCAGGTCCACCATCAGCACGGCGAAGCGGTGGTCCGGGTCGCGCTCGGCGATCTTCACCACCTGGCGCAGGCGGTCCAGGAAGAGGGCGCGGTTGGGGAGCCCCGTGAGCGCGTCGTGAAGGGCGCCGTGGAGGAGGCGCGCCTCCGCCTCGCGGCGCCGGGTGACGTCGCGCACGAAGCCCAGCACCATCACCGTGCCCTCCGCGCCGCGCACGGCCTCCTCCACCACCTCCACCCACAGCTCGCCGCCGTCGGTGCGGCGCAGCAGGGCGCGGGCGGGGGGCGGCACGGGCGCGGCGGGCTCATCGCGCAGGAAGCGGCGGAGGGGCTCGTTCTCCGCCTCCTCCGCGATCCAGCGCAGCAGCGGGCTCCCCTCGGCCGCGGCGGGCGCGCACCCCAGCACCGCCTCCACCCCCGCGGACACCCAGCGCAGCCGGCCGGAGTGGTCGCGGCGGTAGAAGAAGGCGGCGCCGTCGTCCTGCAGCACCGCGTCCGGGTCCTCGTCCAGGTGCCCGGCCTCCGGCTCACCGGCGGCGGGCGCCGCGGCACCCGAAAGGCGCAGCGCCATGATGGGATCGTTGGGTGCGACGGGGAGCGCCAGCTCGGCCATGGTCCACTCCAGGTGGGGAGCCAACGGTGGGCGCCATCCCCGGGGCGCAAAAAGCGCACGCCCCCGCACGCTCTCCCCGTCCCTTTCCCCACAACGACTTGCGCTCCTCCCCCGTCCCCGGTGTGTTGCGCCCCCGCACCAGCCGCCGCGCGGGCACCTCACCAGGAGGCGGGCGAATGATAGCGGTCTGCATATCAGTCTGGAGCAAGCTTGTACCCGGAGTGCGCGAAATAACCTCGTGCGTCCGATTCGCTGATCCGGTCGAGCAGAGGACCGAGCGCGAGTTCAAGCGCTTCTGGGCTCCGTAGCGCATCTGTGCGAAACAATGCTTTGAGCTTGCTCCAGGCCAGCTCAATCGGGTTCAGCTCCGGGCTATAGCGCGGCAGAAACTCCAGTGTACAGCCGGCCGCCTCGACGGCTTTGCGCAACGCCGTTCCGCGGTGGGCCTGGAAGTTGTCCAGCACCAGGGTCTGGCCGGGCCGCATCTGAGGCAGCAGCACTTGTTCGACGTAGACCTGAACCACGTCGGCATCCGCACTGCCTCGGTAGCTCATGGCAGCCGCGATCCCCTTCAGGCTCAGCGCTCCCAGGATCGTCAGCCGCTTGTGCTGCAAGGGAGCTGTTCCCGGAGCGCGTGCCCCGCCCAGCGCACGTGCGCGGGTTCGCACCAGGTTCGTGTAGACCGACGTCTCGTCCAAGAAGACCAGATCCTCGGCGGAACGCTTCTGAACCACTTCGCTTTGGTACGTGACGCGCTCCGCCACGACATCGGGCCGGCTCTGTTCAGCGGCGCGGAGCGCTTTGACTTTTTCGGCGCAGTCTCATCTGCCCCAGCACGCGGCACAGGTGGTCCGGGTGGTAGCGCCGCCCGGTGCGCTCGGCATAGGCGCTCGCGTACTCTTCGAGCGTGAGATCGTTCTGTTCCGCCACCAGCCCGGCCAGAACGCTGCGGTCCAGCTGCGAGGCGACTCCACCGCCGTGGGGCAGGGGTGCGACCCCTAAGCCTTTGGCCCTGCGGCTCTGCCAGGTGTACAGCGTGGACTCGCCGACGCGAAGCAGCTGCGCGATCTCTTCGCGCTTGAGAAAGCCCTCTTCCATCAGCGCCAGGGCTCGCTCACGTAGATCCAAGGAGTATGCAGCAGGCATTTGAACCTCTCCCGATTGAGACGCGATCGGCTCGCCGCATACTTTGAGCCGGTTGCCTCTCCAGTCGGATGCAGACTGCTAGAATTCGCTGCAACGACCACACGAAGTCCCCCTGCGGGGACTACAGGGTTCCGGCTGATCCTGGAAGGCCAGTCCGCGAAGGCGGACTTCGTGCTGTCGTTGCCGCGAGCTCACTCGCCAGGCCGCGGTGCCCGTTGCGCGGACTGATCCTCCAGCGTGAGCGGAAACCCCGTAGTCCCCGCAGGGGGACTTCGTGTGGTCGTTGCAGCGGTTTCAACCGCCCGCGGTGCGCGAGACCGCGGTTCCCGTGCGGCGCACCAGCAGCCAGCCCAGCGCCGTTCCCGCGCAGCAGATGAGGACGTCGGTGCTGTCCAGGAAGCGCCCGCGCACCAGGATCTGCCCGGCCTCCAGCGCCAGGGCCAGATAGACGGCCGGGAGGATGCCGGCCAGCGCGCCGCGCGGCCGCAGGTGCCACACGGCCAGCAGGGCGCCCGCGGGCGCGAAGAGGAAGAAGAGCGCGCCGATGTCCGCCGCGCTGTACAGGTCCACGCGCTGGGAGAGGGCGGCCAGCGGGATGAAGTGGTCGCGCGTGAACTGCTCGCCGAAGCCGCTGAAGCGCGGGAGAAAGGGGCGCCAGCTCCACAGCGCCAGCACCAGCGCGTACGCCCGCGCCGCCTCCAGCCGCCGCGCGTGCCCGCGCAGCCGCCGCGACAGCCCGGGGAGCCAGCGGCTGGCCGCCAGGGCCCCGCACACCGCGCCCGCCGTCTGCGCCGCCGCCGCGCCGGGCTCCAGCGGCTGGCCCACGACGGCGCGCGCGAGCTGCACCAGCGCCAGGCAGGCGAGCGCCCCCAGCACCACCCGGCGCACCGCGCGGCCTTCCAGGATCCTCCATTCCGCCAGCGCCATCACGCACAGCGCACCCGCCGGCACGAAGAGGAGCGCGTCCAGAGGGGGGAAGTACAGGAGCGGATCGGCTTGAAGCTGGCTCAATGCGGCCGCCAGGCGGGTGCCCGCGCCGCCGTACGCCAGCGGAGGGTTGACCTGCCGGAAGTGCGGGGCGAAGCCTTCCAGCAGCGCCGCCGCGGAGTACGAGGCCGCAAAGAACGCCGCCGGCACCCCCAGGTAGGTGGGCCGGCCGCGCGCGCGCCTCATCGCCCGCTCCGCCGCCACCGCGCCGAGCGCGCCCAGCAGCCCGCCGCCGGTGTTGGTGAGCAGGTCCACCACGCTGGTGGTGCGCACCGGCGAGAAGAGCTGCGCCACCTCCACCGAAAGGCTGAGGAGCGCCGCCGTCCCCGTGGCGCCGGCCACGGAGCGGAGGTCCGCCGGGCGGCGCGAGGTGAGCACCCACACGGCGCCCCACCCCGCGAAGAGCAGCGTGTTGCGGATGCCGTCCACCAGCAGGTTGGGCGTGACGCGCGGGTCCAGGGCGCGCGCCAGCCGCCCGGCCGCCGCGCCGGCGTCCGGGTCCAGCCGCAGGTAGCCCAGCGTGGCGATGAGCACGATGGCCACGTACCCCAGCCGCGCCCCGGCCAGCCACCCGCGGGCGGGGAGCCGCGGGGGGTCCGCCACGGCGCGCGCGTCAGGGCTGCGCGATGGCTTCGTCCAGCTCCGGGTAGTCAGGGTCGGGGAGCTCGGTGTACACGGGGTGCGAGAGGTAGCGCTCGCCGAAGTCGCAGACGATGGAGACGATCAGCTTCCCCTCGTTCTCCGGCCGCGCGGCGAGCTGGAGCGCCACCCAGGTGATGGAGCCGGAGGAGATCCCCGCGAAGATCCCCTCCTCGCGGGCCAGGCGGCGGGCGGTGGCGATGGCGTCGTCGTTGGTGACGGTCACCACCTCGTCGTAGATGGAGGTGTCCAGGTTTCCCGGCACGAACCCGGCGCCGATCCCCTGCTGCTTGTGCGGCGAGGGCTCGCCGCCGGAGAGCACGGGGCTCTCCGCGGGCTCCACGGCCACGATCCTCACCTCCGGCTTGCGCTCGCGCAGGTAGCGTCCGGCGCCCGTGATCGTCCCCCCCGTGCCGATCCCGGAGACGAACACGTCCACCCCGCCGCCCGTGTCTTCCCAGATCTCCGGGCCGGTGGTGCGGTAGTGGATCGCGGGGTTGGCCGGGTTGTCGAACTGGCGCGGCATCCACGCGCGCTCCCCCAGCCGCGCCGCGATCTCCTCGGCGCGCGCCATGGCGCCTTTCATCCCCTTGGGCCCTTCCGTGAGCACCACGCGGCAGCCGAGCGCACGCAGCATGTGGCGCCGCTCCACCGTCATGGTGTCCGGCATCACGAAGATGCAGGGGAAGCCCAGCGAGGCGGCCGCGTACGCCAGCCCGATCCCCGTGTTGCCGCTGGTGGGCTCCACCACCACCATCCCGGGGCGCAGGCGGCCGGTGTCGATGGCGTCGCGCACCATGGCGTAGCCGATGCGGTCCTTTACGGAGTTGTACGGGTTGAACCCCTCGTGCTTGATCACCACGCGGCCGGGGAGCCCCTGGGCCAGGCGGTTGAGCTGGATCAGCGGCGTGTCGCCGACGGTCTCGGTGATGTTGGGGTAGATGCGTCCGCGCGGCATGGGGTGCTCCGGTAGGCGGGGCTTGTCGCTTTGGGAAGATCCGGCAGGGATTCCGGGCCCGCAAGAGCGGCGCCGCGGGGGCCGATTCAAACCATCCGGGTCCGCGCGCTGTCCAATCTCCCGTACGCCGCGGGCCTCTCCCGCGTGCCCCATCCCAACGGAGACCGACCATGCGCCCGCGCACCCTCCTCGCCGCCCCCGCCCTCGCACTCGTCCTCTCCACAGCCGCCATGGCGCAGGAGGGCTCGGACGACTGGCTCCAGCGCTGCCGCGATGGGCGCGGGTGGGGCTCCGCGCGCAGCCAGGTGCACTGCGAGCTGCGCGAGACGCGCCTCTCCGCCCAGCCGCGCCTCACGGTGGACGGCGGCGACAACGGCGGCGTGTCCGTGAAGGGGTGGAGCGAGGGCGGCATCCTGGTCCGTGCCCGCGTGCAGGCGCAGGCCCGCACCCGCGAGGAAGCCAGCGAGATCGCGCGGCAGGTGCGCGTGGAGACCAGCGGCGGCGAGGTGCGCGCCACCGGCCCCGCCGCGCACGGCAACCGCTCGTGGTCCGTGAGCTACGAGGTGTTCGTCCCCCGGCGCACGGGGCTGGAGGTGGAGACCACCAACGGCGGGATCTCGGTGGAGCGGGTGACGGGGGAGATGCGGCTGCGCGCCAGCAACGGCGGCGTAGACCTGCGCGGCGTGGGCGGCGACGTGCACGCCCGCACCGCCAACGGCGGGATGCGCGTGGTGCTGGAGGGCGACGGCTGGAGCGGCGGCGGGCTGGACGCGGAGACCAGCAACGGCGGCGTTACGCTGGACGTGCCCCGCGGCTACTCCGCCAGCCTGGAGACGGGAACGGTGAACGGCTCGATGAACTTCGACATCCCCGTGACGGTGCAGGGCCGCCTCACGCGCCGCATCCGCACGGAGCTGGGCCGCGGCGGCGCACCCATCCGCATCGTCACCACCAACGGCTCGGTCACGGTGCGCGGGTCCTGAACGGCTGATCTCACGCAGAGACACAGAGGCACGGAGAAGAAGTTCTTCTCCGTGCCTCTGTGTCTCTGTGTGAGCCCGCGCTCAGTTTCCCGAGCCGAGGTAGCCATGGAGAGGGGACATGGGTGTGCTCCCGGTGAAGGTGGACGGGCAGCGGCCAACCTAACGTCATCCACCTTTCGCGACAATAGGTGACGCGCGCTTGATCGTGTACGCCCCGTCCGCCATCTTACCCGCCCTCCAACCTCCACCCGGGAAGCGGCGAAGCCATGGCACGATGCTGGTTGATGAAGAGCGAGCCCTCCGTCTACTCCATCGACGACCTCCGCCGCGACGGCGAGACGTCGTGGGAAGGCGTGAGGAACTTCCAGGCGCGCAACTTCATGCGCGACGACGTGCAGGTGGGCGACCGCGTCCTCTTCTACCACAGCAACGCCGCCCCCGCGGGCGTCGCGGGCCTGGCGCGCGTCTCCCGCGCCGCCTACCCGGACCCCGCCGCCCGCGACCCCCAGAGCGACTACTTCGACCCGCGCGCCAGCGACGAAGACCCGCGCTGGTTCATGGTGGACGTGGAGTTCGTGGAGCGCTTCCCCGTCTTCGTCTCCCTGGACGCCCTCCGCCAGACCCCAGGCCTGGAGAAGATGCTCGTCATCAACAAGAGCCGCCTCTCCGTTCAGCCCGTCACGGACGACGAGTACGCCATCGTCGTCCGCCTGGGCCACGCCTCCTGAGCTCCCCTCTCTGTGTCTCCGTGCCTCTGTGTGAGCCAGGCGGTTCTCACGCCGCGGTCGGCAGCGCTTCCTGCTCGCTCTCGAACGAGGTGCCGGTTGCGCTCTGGATGGCGTCCACCACCGCGCGGGCGATGCGCGGCTCTTCCTTGATCGCCGACCAGTTCTCCCGCACGTAGTCCTTGAGCTTGCGCACGCGCCGGTTGATGCGGATCTCCGCGTCGTCCGCCACCTGCGGGCCCACGCGGCGCACGTAGTGGAGCATGGCGTCGTGCTGCGTCCCCGCGGCCGGCGAGTCGCCCGTCTCCGCCGGCATCGCGGCGATGGGCGCGGGCGGGGCCTCGGCGGCGCGCTTCGGCTGCGGATCGGGGAGGGCCCACTTGGGGAGCTGGGGCGGGTCCCACCGGAACGGCTTGCCGTCCTTGGTCTTGCCGCGCAGCGTGCCGTTGTCGCTCACCTGGGCGAAGGTCTCGTCCAGGGCGTACAGGTAGCGCCCGATCCCCCACTGCACCGCGGCGCGCTTCATGGCGCCCGAGAGGCCGCCCTTCACCCCCTCGATGTCGGTGTTCTCGGCGCCGTCCCACTTGGTCACCCACTCGTCGCCCACCCGCACCGAGAGCCCGCACATCACGCCCCCGTCCGGGCCAGGGCGGAACTCGTTCTTCCAGTTGCCGGGCCCCACCACCTCGTCCAGGCGGCTCTGGATGGCGCGGTTGGTGATGAACGGGACGCAGATGGCCCACACGCGGCCATTCTTCTCGCCCGCCTGCTGCAGCCGCCACTCGATCTCGTCGATCTGGAAGCGGTCCTGCAGCGACCTGAAGTTGATCTCCGCCATGTTCTCATCCCTCCGTGATTGGGTCCTGCTTCGCAGAACCTTATACGGTATATCTTCGGGTTTTGTTCCCCGTCCGTCAACCCTTTCGGTGCGCCCGGCACCGCGGATGCAGAGGGGTACGCGGGAGGGTCGCCCCACCACCGGAGCGGAGGGATGAGGATGGCGAAGGCGGACGAGCTGCGGGTCTCGGGCGTGCGGATCTCGCACCCGGACGACGTGCTGTACGCGGAGCAGGGGATCACCAAGCGGGAGCTGGCCGAGTACTACGTGGCGGTGGCGAACAGCATCGTCCCCTTCCTGCGCGGCCGCCCGCTCACACTGGTCCGCTGCCCGGACGGTGAAGGGGGGGCGTGCTTCTACCAGCGACACGCCTCCGGCCACCTACCGCCCGAGCTGCGGCAGGTGGAGGTGGAGTCGCCCGACGGCGAGCGCACGCTGCACCTGGCGGCCGACTCGCTGAAAGCGGTGCTGGCGATGGTGCAGATGCGCGTGCTGGAGCTCCACACCTGGAACGCGCGCCGCGACCGCCTGGACCGCCCCGACCGCATGGTGCTGGACCTTGATCCCGGGCCGGGCGTGGGGTGGGCCGGGGTGGTGGGCGCCGCCTTCTCCTTCCGCGACCGGCTGGCGGAGCTGGGGCTGCGCTCGTTCGTGAAGACCACCGGGGGCAAGGGCGTCCACGTGGTGGTCCCCCTCGCGCGCCGCCACACGTGGGACCAGGTGCGCGAGCTCAGCCGTGCCCTGGCCGAGGAGGCCACCCGCCGCGCCCCCGGCCACTACGTGGAGCACTCCGCCAAGGCGGACCGCAAGGGGCGCATCTTCGTGGACTACCTGCGCAACGCGTGGGGCGCCTCCATCGTCACCCCGTTCTCCACCCGCTCGCGCCCCGGCGCCCCCGTCTCCACCCCCCTCACCTGGGACGAGCTGCGCTCGGGCGCCGAGCCCCTGGACTTCACCGTCCGCACTGTCCCCGCGCGCCTCGCCGGGCTCCGCGAGGACCCCTGGCACGACTACGCCGCTGCATCGCGCCAGACGCTCACGCGCGCGGCCGCGGCCTTGGGGGTCTCACACAGAGACACAGAGGCACAGAGATGAAGTCGTCTCCGTGCCTCAAGCGGTCGGGTCGAGCACGGGCATTCCTTCGCGCCGAGCCGCCGCCGCCTGCCGCGCATCAGCCGAGACGAACCAGAACTCCTCCCCGTCAGCTACCCGCTGCCGCACCTGCTGCGCGGCGGCCATGTGAACGCAGTCGGCACCCTTGAGCTGGTGCCGACGCGCGAGATCTGCCGCCTGTCGCATGACCTCACTCGCCCGAACTACACCGAACACGGAGCCCTCGTCCGTCAGCATCTCGATCTCCGGAAGCGTTCGCCTCAGCGTCGCCGAGCTGATCCCTCGGCGCCCGCCCACACCTCGCTCCAGCATCTGGCGCAGCGCCGACACGCACTCCGGGTGCGCGAGGTCGCACACGGAGACCGTGACCGTGGTATCCGCTGCCTGGGCGACACGGACGATGGACCGGACGCGGTGGCCTCCTTCCTCCACGATGAACAGCTTCATGAAGGTGGAAGAATCGAAGAAGTAGTGCCTCACGGCGGCGCGTGGCGCCAGCGAATCAGGATCTCGCTCGCGGTCTCGCCTTCGACCTCAATGGGTTCCGGCAGCTCCCAGCGCGCATTTAGCCGAGGGATCTGGAGGTGAACGCCATCCGCGGCCATCCGGTCGCGGAGATCGATCCAGTACTGCGCGTACTCGGGCTCCTGGGGCAGGTTCGGGTCGGGATCGGGAGTGCTCATGCGGCTCCAGCAGACGGGGAGGAATGGCATTGTAAACTGATCAACGGTAACGCCTTCCACCCCGCACCTCAAGCGACATTTTGGATCGGCTAAACACGGTCAGCGCGCACGTCTCATGTGCACCCGCGTGGCCGCTTCGGGTCCGCAACAGCACACAGAGGCACAGAGATGAAGTCGTCTCTGTGCCTCTGTGGCTCTGTGTGAGCCCTGTTTTTACTCGTAGAGCGCGTCCAGATCCGCGGCGGCCAGGTCGACGAGGAGGCCCGAGATGCGCTCCGTGACCGCGTCGAAAAAGGTGCTCCCCTTCTCGACGGTGGCGGCGGCGGGGTTGCCCGTGCCGGTGTCGTCCGTCACCTGGCGCCAGTGGCGCGGGGCCCAGGCCCACCCCTCGCGCAGCCCGGCCACACGGAAGCGCCGCGCCGCCCCGCTCCCCGCCTCGCTCAGCGGAAGGACGAGGTCCGGCGCGACGTGCATCATCACGCTCGTCTCCAGCTCGCCCGCGTGGTCGCCCGGCTCGGCGAAATAGGGCTTCGGGTCCACGCAGTTCCACCAGTTGACGGTGCACACGAAGACGCGTGAGCGCGGCTGCAGCTCGCGGATCATCTGGCGGAAGTCGTTGCCGCCGTGGCCGTTGAGCAAAACAAGGCGGTGGATGCCCTGCCCGTCCAGCGCGTGCACCAGGTCCGCGAGGATGGCGGCCTGGGTGCTCGGGTTAAGGTTGAGCGCCAGCTTCAGGTCGAGCTGCCCCGTCTGCACGCCGAACGGCACGGTGGGGAGCACCACCGCGCGTGTGCCCCGCTCCCAGGCGCGGCGCGCGGCCTCGGCCGCCACGTGGTCGCACTGGATGACGTCGGTGGCGTAGGGGAGGTGGTAGTTGTGGGGCTCGGTGGCACCCCAGGGGAGCACGGCCACCTGGTAGGGGGTGTGCTCCACCGTCTTCCAGGTGGCTTCGGCGAGGACGTAGGGACGGCCGGGCATCTCGTGAGGCGTGTTTGGGGGATCAGCGCGCGAAGAGCGTACGCGCGCCCTTCACCAGCTCGGCGCACCCCGCCGCCTGCGTACGCACCAGGGTGAAGCCGCTCGCCGCGGGGTCCGGGCGCACGGGGAGGGTGCGGTCGAAGAAGCGGTTTGATGCGCCCAGCGTGCGCTGCTCCAGCAGGAGCACCTCTACCCGGCCCTCCACCCGCCCCTCGGACACCTGCCGGCCGCGCAGGATGACGTGCGCGCGCTGCGCCACGAAGAGCCGCACGCTCCCTACCAGGGGGAAGTGGCCCACCACGGTCGCGCCCGGCTCGCCGTCGCCGTCGCTGTCCAGCACGCCGGGGGACCGCGCGTCGCTGGGGAGCGCGCCGCCGGTGACGCGCGGGTCGTATCCCACGTAGTCCACACCCGGGTCCGCACTGTAGCCGCCGCTCACCTCGGCCGGGTACTCGCGCGGGGGAAGGGCGCGCACGAACGCCGGGGGCACGGTCATCCGCACCCGCGGGCTGGTGATGGCCACGTCGCACACGCGCTGGCGCTGCAGCAGGCGGCCGCCGCGGCGCTCCATCTCCACCAGCAGGAGCGAGCGGGTGACGCTCCGCTGCGACCCCATCACGGGCACGCGCGCGACGCTCCCCACCCGCAGCTCCATCGCGTAGTGCCCTTCCCACGCGTCCACCGTGCGCGCGGACGCGCACAGGGGGAGCGCCGCCAGCACGGCCAGAGGCCGCAGTCTTCGCAGAAAGCCCTTCATCTCCGCCTTCTCATACCGGACCCGGTTGATTCGCTGCGCGGGCGAATGAATTCGCGGCAACAACCACACGAAGTCCCCCTGCGGGGACTACATACCTCCCGCTGATGCTGGAAGACCAGTCCGCGGAGGCGGACTTCGTGCTGTTGTTGCCGCGAGGCCGCGATGCCGCTGCGCGGACTGGTCCTCCAGCCCGAGCAGAAACCCTGTAGTCCCCGCAGGGGGACTTCGTGTAGTCGTTGCAGCGGTTTCAACCGCCCGCCAACGCGCACCGATTCTCCCGGCTCCCGGATCAGTGCCTCCATGCGAGGCCGCTATCCCCGGTCCGCCAGCAGGGCCCGCGCCGCCGCCGCGCCGGAAAGCACGCAGAGCGGCACCCCGCCGCCCGGGTGCGCGCTCCCCGACGCAAGGTAGAGCCCGCGCACCCCCGCCACCCGGTTGGGCGGCCTGCGAAAGGCGGAGAGCGGCGAGTTGGATGCGGCTCCGTAGATGCTGCCCCGGCTCCCGGGAAAAGCATCCGCGAGGCCGCCGGGCGTGCGCTCCCACACCAGCGCGTCGTCCGCGTCGCGCAGCCCCGCGGCGCGCACGCGCTCCATCACCGTGTCGCGCAGCCCGCTCCACACCGCCGGATCGCGGGGCGCGCCGGCGGGCTCGGCCGGCGCGTTTGCCATGGCGAAGACGGGCTCCTCGCTCGCCCAGCCGGCGCGGCCGTGACAGGCTTCCTGCGCGCACAGGTACACGGTGGGCTCGGCGGGGGGACGGTCGCGGTCGAAGATGTCCGCGAACTCGTCCAGGTAGACTTTCGGGAAGAGCACCGTGTGGGCGACCCGCGCATCGGCGCCGGTGCGGCGGCGCGCGCGCACGATCCCCACCCAGCCGGACATGGAGGGCACCGCCGCCGCGCGCCGCACGCCGCCGCGAGGCAGCAGGTCGCCGAGCACGTGGGCCGCGTCCGCGTTCCCCACCACGGCGCCCGCGCTCCACATCCGCCCATCCGCCGTCTCCACCGCGCGCACGCGGCCGTTCGCGGTGACGATGCGCTCCACGCGCGTTCCCGTGTGGATGCGGGCGCCCGCACGCTCGGCGGCGCGGGCCAGGGCGCGGGCCACCTCGTACATCCCGCCCTCCACCCCGTACCCGCCCATCGCCAGCTCCACGTGGGCGATGCAGTTGAGCGTGGCGGGAGCGCGCCGCACGTCCGACCCGTTGTACGTGGCGTAGCGCGCCAGCAGCCAGCGCAGGTGCGGCGAGCGCACGCGGCCCTGGATGGCGCCCCACATCCGCCGCAGCGGATCGATGCGGGGGAGCAGGGCCAGCGACGCCACGCCGCCACGCGCCAGTGTGGCCGGCGTGGGCGCGGGTCCGTACACGAAGTGCGGAGCCGCCGCGTCCCAGATGCGCCCCGCGTAGCGGAGGAAGCCGGCCAGGTCGTCCGCCGCCTCCGCGCCCAGCGTGCGCCGAACGGACTCCAGCGTTTCGTCCGGGCGCACGAACACGTCCAGCGTCACGCCGTCCGGGTACAGGTAGCGGAAGGCGGGGTCCGGCTCGCGCAGCGAAAGCTCGTCGCGCAGCGAGGTTCCGGCAACTCTCAGCGTTTCGTCCAGCGTCTCCGGCAGCGTCAGCACGCTGGGCCCCGTGTCCACCTCCACGCCGTCCACCACCGCGACGCCCAGCTTGCCGCCCACGCGCTCGCCGGCCTCCAGCACGTCCACGGACAGCCCGCGCGCCGCCAGCCGCACCGCCGCCGCCAGCCCGCCGACCCCCGCGCCGATCACCACCACGTCAGCCATCCTCGCGCCCTCCAAGCAGCCGCGCCCCCATGTGACCCTTCGCCCGCGGAGCCACCAGCGGCGGGAAGGGCGGCGCCTCCCCCGCCAGCGCCGCGTCGATGCGCGCGAGCCCCTCCTCCACCGCACGCTCCAGCGCGCCCGCCTCCACCCCGGGGAGCGGCGCGCCGAGATCGGCCCAGGCGGCGGGCATGGGCTGCTCGCCCCAGGCGTACTGGATGGCGATGGGGATTACCGCCGCCTCCGGCACCATGCGCGCCAGCAGCGACACCCCGCCGAGAAAGCCCAGCGGCCGCAGGTGCGCCGGCCGGTGCTCCCCCTGCGGAAAGATCCACAGCGCGCGCCCCGGCCCGCCCAGCTTCGCCGCCGCCGCCCTGAGCCCCGCCCGCGACGTGGAAGCCCCGCCCCGGTCCAGCGGCAGCGCCCCCAGCCGCGCGAAGAAGGGGAGGCGCCGCACGCTCTCCGCGTCCATCAGCGCGTACCCCTCGGTGCCGAGCGCCTCGTCCAGCGCCACCACCAGGAACGAGTCCCACCACCCCACGTGGTTGGCCGCCAGGATCACCGGCCGCTCCCGCGCCACCTCCCGCGCCGCCTCCACGCCCCGCGCGTAGAACCCGTCCAGCCCGCGCGCCAGCCGCCGCCGCACGTACGGCCGCGCCAGCCCCAGGAACCAGGGCGAGCGCGCCGGAGGCGTCACCGGCATGGCGGGGCCCCCACCCCCCAGCCCCCTCCCCCGCGTGCGGGGGAGCGTGGGGGAGGGGGAGCGCTTTCGGCGCGCGCCGCGTGTGGCTGCGCGTACCCCCCGCCGCGCGAGCCCGCTCCAGCGGGCTTCCCGCGGTCCCAGCCGGGGCATTCATCCCCCGGCGCGCCCCCCGCGCCGATCCACCTGCACCCGTCCGCCCGTCCCCCCACAGCCGCGGCTCCGCCCGCCCCCACCGCAGCGCGCAAGCGCCTGGAATGCGCCCCCTCTCCCGCGCGGTTTGCGGGGGAGGGGGACGGGGGGCGGGGGGGAGAGGGCCCCCGCATCACACACGCGCCTCGCGCGCCGCGTACCGCCGCCCGCGCCAGAGGATGCCGCGGCGGCTCCAGCGAAAGGAGTTGGCGGCGATGGCCAGCAGCCCCAGCACGGCCAGCGGGTGAAGGAGGATGCCCGCCGCGGGCTGGCGAAGGCGCAGGGCGAGCGCGGCGCGGATCGCCAGGTTGGCGGCGACGCCCACGAGCGAGGGGGCCAGGAGCGCGCGCGACCCCAGCAGCGCAGCGGCGAGCCCGGCGTACGGCGCCACGAACGCCATCCCGTACAGCGCCGCCACGCCCAGCACCCCCGCCGCAGTCCCTCCCACCCCCTCGGCCAGGTTCTTGGAGAAGCCGCGCCACACCTCCCCCGCCCCGCGGTACATCCGGCAGCGCGCCATGCGGTGCCCGTCCGCGAACACGACGCGCCCGCCCGTCTGCTTCACGCGGCGGCACAGGGCCATGTCGTCCACCACCTCGGCGCGCACGGAGGCCCAGCCGCCGGCGGAGGTCAGCGCGGCGCGGCGGATGGCGAGGAGCTGCCCGTTCGCCACCAGGAAGCGCGGGTCGCGCGAGCGCCACACCAGCGGGAGAGGGAGCCATGCCAGGTAGGTAAGGTGAAGAAGGGGGATGATCAGGCGCTCGGCCCACGTCCCGGTCACCTGGCGCGTGCCGGCGGTCACCACGTCCGCGCGGTAGTCCTGGAAGAGCGAGCCGATGCGCGACAGGCACTCGGGGGCCGCCTCCGTGTCCGCGTCCAGGAAGACGAGGACGTCGCCCGTGGCCGCCTCCGCCAGGCGGTGACAGGCGTGCGGCTTCCCCACCCAGCCCGCCGGGAGCGGCACACCGCGCAGGAGCCGCACCCGCGCGTCGCCAGCCGCCAGGCGCGCCACGATCGCGCCGGTGCCGTCGGACGAGTCGTCGTCGTAGACCAGCACCTCGTCCGGCGCGCAGGCCAGGGCGGCGCGCACGCAGCGCTCGATGGTCTCCGCCTCGTCGCGCGCGGGGATCAGCACGGAGACGCGCCCCGCGATGCGGCCGTCCGCGCGGCCCCGGGGCCACGCGGCGAGGTTGAAGAGGACGATGCCCAGCACCCCCAGCGGCAGCGCGGCGAAGATCAGCCAGCTCACCCGGCCCTCCGCAGCACGTGACGGAGGAGCCGCGCCGCGCGTCCCGAGCTGGGGCCGGTGAAGAGGGGGAGCCACATCGAGTTGGGCCCGGCGGCGCGGTGCACGCGCATGCGCACGAAGGGGCGATGGGTCGCCAGGTCCACGCGGTCCGGGCGGCACAGCTCGCTCCATCCCACCGCCGTCTCGCCCACGGCCGTGCGCGCCTCGGAAACCATGCGCAGGTAGAAGGGGCCCGCGTCCACCACCCGCGTGTGCACCACCTCCAGCCAGGGGCGCCCCGCGGCACGCAGCCGGATCCGCTCCGGCCGCCGCAACCCGCCAAAGGTGAGCCGCTCGCGCCCCAGCTCCACCTCCAGCTCCGTGCGCGTGGTGCGCCCGTCCGCGCCGATCTCCACGCCGAAGTGGATGGGGCACGAAGCGCCGTGCGGCCAGGTGAGGTAGTAGACGAGCTCGCGGTCCGCGAGGGGGACGCGGCCCCACATCCAGCGGTCGATCCCCAGCGCGTGGAGCGGGACGCGGCCGGCATTGCGGTCGTGGTACGCGCGGCCCTCCACCTCCACCAGCGGGCGGCCGTCCAGCTCCAGGCGCAGCGTGCCGGTGGCGGGGCCGGTCATGGGCGTCCACAGGTGCGGCGGGTGGGCGGCCGTGGGCGACGGGAGGCGCGCGACGCCGTTCAGCATCAACGATCCCGTGAGCCGTGCTTCGGTTCCCGGGAGGTCGCAGTCCAGCGCGGCACTCAGTGTGCACCGGCCGCCGTCCACCTGGTGCCGAAAGTTGGAGCGGCCCACCCGCTGCTCGCTCGCGAGCGCGGTGGGCACGGCCCCGCCGGGGTACTCCTGCAGCAGGTAGAAGTCCGGCGCGCCGCGGCGGTACACGGCCAGGTTCAGGCTCGGGCGCTCGGCCGGGCGCTGCGGTGAGCCGCGGCGGGCGGCATCCGCGTAGCCGGGGAGAAAGGGGAGGCCGTACGACCAGATCAGCACCGCCCCGTCGCCCGCGGGGGTCACGAGGTCGGCGTACCACCACGCGAACCCTCCGGGCGCGTCCAGCAGATCCGGGGGCACCCCGGCGCTCGTACTTCCGATTTCGATCAAACGTTCAACTCCGTGGCGCGGGCGCCTTGCATCCTCGCGCCGTTGATATAATCTTCGTACAATGTTTCTGCAACCGCGCTTCCCCCGGCAGCCATGACGATGCTCGACGTGCTCGTCGTTGGGAAGGGGCCCGCCGCCCTGGCGTGCGCCGCGGCCGTGGGCGAGCGGGGGCTTTCGGCCGCGCTGCTGGGGCCCGCGGGGGCGGCCCACTGGCCGGCCACGTACGGCGTGTGGGCGGACGAGCTGGCGGGCTTACCGCCGATGCTGGCGGAATCGTGGCCGACCGCGGTGGTGCACGCGGAGCGCACGCACCGGCTGCGGCGCACCTATGGGCTGCTGGACAACGAGCGCATGGCCGTGTGGCTGGGCTGGCGTTGCGCCCGCGCCGGGGTGCTGGAGCTGGAGGGCCACGCCGCCGGGGTGGAGGCGCGCCCTTCGTCCACCACCGTCGCGCTGCGCTCCGGCGGGCGGGTGCAGGCCCGGGTGGTGGTGGATGCCACCGGCCACCGCCCCGCCCTCCTGCGCCGCCCCGAGCGGCCCGCGCAGGCGTACCAGACCGCCATCGGCTGGACCGTGGAGGCGGACGAGCACCCCTTCGCCGCGGACGAGGCGGTGCTGATGGACTGGCGCGACGGGCACCTGGCCCCGGAGGAGCGCGGTGGCGTCCCGACTTTCCTCTATGCGTTCCCGCTGCGCGACGGCAGGCTCTTCGTGGAGGAGACCGCGCTCGCCGCGCGCCCCGCGCTCCCGCTGGACGGGCTGGAGGCGCGCCTGCGGCGCCGGCTGGATGCGCGGGGCGTAAAGGTGCGGCGCATCGCTGAGCGCGAAGAGGTGTGGATCCCCATGGGCGGCGCGCTTCCGGTCCGCGACGCGCGGGTGGTGGGCTTCGGGGCGGCGGGCGGCTTCGTGCACCCGGCCACCGGCTACTCCATCGCCCGCACCCTCGCCGCCGCGCCCGTGCTGGCCGCGGCGCTGGCGGAGTCGCTGGGAGCCCCCGGCGCCACCCCGGAGCGTGCCGCCGCGGCGGGGTGGGAGGCGATCTGGCCCGCGGACCGGCGGCGGCGCTCCGCCCTCTTCCGCTTCGGGATGGAGCAGCTCCTGGGGATGGAGGGGGCGGCGGTGCGCGAGTTCTTTGACGCCTTCTTCGCCCTGCCGGACGAGGACTGGCGCGGCTACCTGGGCGACCGCCTGTCCGCGCGCGAGGTGAGCGGGGTGATGGCGCGCCTTTTCGCCCGCGCGCCGGGCGCCACGCGCCGCCGCCTGGCCCGCGGCGCGCTGGGCCCCGGCGGGCGCGACCTGGCCGTGTCGCTGCTGAGAGGAAGTGCGTGAGTGCGTGAGTGCGTGAGTGCGTTACAGCCGTGGTGGTGCAGTGGTGCGGTGCGTCAGCCGAAGTCCCCGGCGCACTCACGCACGTACGCACTCACGCACTTCCATTGATCCAAGGAGTCGGATGACCCCCAGCGCCCAGCTCGCCCTGGAAGCCCCGCGCCCGGCGCGGCGCGCCACCCCCGCCCTCAGCCGGGCCCTCCGCTCGGACGAGGGAATGGCCGAGGTGGAGCAGACGATGCTCGCGCTGGCGGGCGACCCCCGCACGGACCTGGCGGCGCGCATGGTGTGCGAGCACCTGGCCAGCGGCGGCAAGCGCCTGCGCGCCCGCCTGGCCCTGGCGGCGCTGGAGGTGCTGGGCGGCGACCGGGCGCGCGGCGTGGGCTGGGCCGCCGCGTGCGAGCTCCTCCACAACGCCACCCTGGTGCACGACGACCTGCAGGACGGCGACACCACGCGGCGCGGGCGGCCCACCACCTGGCAGCGCTTCGGCGCGGCGCAGGCGGTAAACGCGGGCGACCTCCTCCTGATGCTCCCCTTCCTGGCCGTGGAGCGCGTGGCCGCCCCGGCCGAGCACCGCTGCGCCCTTTCGGCCACCATGGCCCGCCAGGCCACCGCCACCGTGCGCGGCCAGACCGCCGAGATCGCCCTGGGCGACGCGGACGAGGTGGAGTGGGCGCACTACCTGGCCGCCGTGGAGGGCAAGACGGGCGCCCTCTTCCAGCTCCCCGTGGAGGGCGCCGCCATCCTGGCCGGCCGCGATCCGGCCGAGGCACGCTCCCTCGCCGCGGGGTTCCGCGGGCTGGGCGTGCTCTTCCAGCTCCAGGACGACGTGCTGGATCTTTACGGAGAAAAGGGACGCGGCGCCCCCGGCAGCGACCTGCGCGAGGGCAAGGTGAGCGCGCTGGTGGTGGAGCACCTCGCCCTGCACCCGGCGGACGGCCCCTGGATCCGCTCCCTCCTGGCCCTGCCGCGCGACCTCACGCCGGACGACGAGGTGAAGCGCGCCATGGACCGCTTCCGCACGGCGGGGGCCCTGCGCGGGGTGCTGGGCCGCATCCGCCACGAGGCCGACTGCATGGTCTCCGCGCCGGAGCTGCGCCGCGTGCCCGCGCTGCGCGAGCTGGCGTGGGAGCTGGTGTGCGTGGCGCTGGCGCCCATCGCGCACCTGGACGCCGCCCTCTCCCGCCACGTGCTCCCGGCGGCGTCGTGAGCGATCCGGCGGTCGTCATCGGCTCCGGGTTCGGTGGGCTGGCGGCGGCGGTAAGGCTGCGGGCCCGGGGACACCGCGTGGTGCTGCTGGAGGCCATGGACCAGCCCGGCGGGCGCGCGGCCGTATTCCACCGCGACGGCTTCACCTTCGACGCCGGCCCCACCGTCATCACGGCGCCCTACCTCCTCCACGAGCTCTTCGAGCTGGCCGGGCGCGACTCGCGCGACTACTTCGAGCTGGTGCCGGTGGACCCGTTCTACCGCGTGGAGTTCGCGGACGGCACCCGCTTCGACTACGTGGGCGACGAGGAGCGCCTGCTGGCCCAGATCCAGGCGCTCTCCCCCGGCGACGTGGACGGCTACCGCCGGCTGGCCGCGCACGCGGAAAAGATCTTCGACGTGGGCTACACCCAGCTCTCCGACGTGCCCTTCGGCCGCATGTCGGAGATGATGCGCGTGCTCCCGGAGATGCTGCGCCTGGGGAACCACCGCTCCGTGTACGCGCAGGTAGCGAAGTACATCAAGGACGAGCGCCTCCGCCAGGTGTTCTCCTTCGAGCCCCTGCTGGTGGGCGGCAACCCCTTCCGCATCACCTCCATCTACCTCCTCATCCACTGGCTGGAGCGGAAGTGGGGCGTCTGGTTCGCCAAGGGCGGCACCACCTCCATCGTGCACGGCCTGGTGAAGCTGCTGGACGAGATGGGCGTGGAGATGCACTTCGGGACGCCCGCCGAGCGCATCGAGACGCGCGACGGCCGCGTGGTGGCGGTGCACGCCGGCGGGCGCCGCATCGCCGCCTCCATGGTGGTGGCCAACGCCGATCCCACGCAGGTGTACGGCTCGCTGCTGGCCCCGGAGGCGCGCAACTGGCGCACGCGCGCGGCGCTCAAGACGCGGCAGTACTCGATGGGGCTCTTCGTGGGCTACTTCGGCACGCGCAGGCAGTACCCGGAGCTGGCCCACCACACCATCCTCATGGGCCCGCGCTACCGGGAGCTGCTGGACGACATCTTCGACCGCAAGGTGCTTGCGGACGACTTCTCGCTCTACCTCCACGCCCCCACGCGCACCGATCCCGCGCTGGCGCCGCCGGGGTGCGAGACCTTTTACGTCCTCTCCCCCGTCCCCAACCTGCAGGCGGGGATCGATTGGGACGAGGTGGGGCCGGAGTACTTCGAGCGCATCCTGGCGCAGCTCGAGCGCACCCTTCTCCCCGGGCTGCGCGAGAACCTGGTGACGTCGTTCCACGTGACCCCCACCTACTTTCGCGACACGCTCCGGTCCACGCACGGCGCGGGGTTCGGCATCGAGCCGCGGCTCACGCAGTCGGCGTACTTCCGCTACCACAACCAGTCGCCGCACGTGGGCGGGCTCTTCTTCGTGGGGGCCAGCACGCACCCGGGCGCGGGCGTCCCCGGCGTCCTTTCCACCGCCAAAGTGCTGGAGCGGGTGATGCCCGAGCCGGCGCACCACGTGCCCCTGCCATGAACGCCGAGATCCTGGCCGCGAGCCACGAGGTTTTCCGCCGCAAAGCGCGCACGTTCTGGTGGGCGGGGCTCCTGCTGCCGCGCGCTGTGCGCGATGACGCGGCGACTGTCTACGCGTTCTGTCGCGAGGTGGACGATACGGGGGACGAGACGCAGGACCATGGTGATGCAAAGCTTGCGCTGGAGGCTTTGTACAATGAAGTTCTAGGGCACTCCGATCCACGGCCGCTGGTCGCCGAGTTCCGCGCGGTGGCGGAGCGGCGGGCACTGCCCCTGGAAGCCGCGGCCGAGCTGATCGTGGGCGTGCGCGGCGACCTGGACGTGGTGCGCGTGGCCGACGACGGCGAGCTGGTGAGGTACTGCTACCGCGTGGCCTCCACCGTGGGGCTGATGATGTGCGCGGTGCTGGGCGTACGGCGCCGCGAGGCGCTTCCCCACGCGGTCGATTTGGGGATCGCCATGCAGCTCACCAACATCTGCCGCGACGTGGCGGAAGATGCCGCGCGCGGCCGGGTGTACCTCCCCGCCGACCGCCTGCGCCGCGCGGGGGTGGACGCGGAGTCGCTGGTGCAGGGCCGCGCGTCGGCCGAGCGCGTGGCGCGGGTGGTGGCCGAAGTGCTGGCGCTGGCCGACAGCTACTATCGCAGCGCGGACGGGGGGATGCGCGACATCCCCTGGCGGTTCCGCCCCGCGATCCTGGTGGCCAGCCGTACCTACCGGGCCATCGGCGTGCGGCTGCGCAGGGCGAGCTCCGACGCCCTCGCGGGACGCACGGTGGTGCCGTGGCCGGAAAAGCTGGCCTGGGGTGTGCGAGCGGTCGGCGCCTCGCTGCGCCCCGCCATCCTGGGGCTCACGCCCCGCTGGACGCACGACCGCTCTCTGCACCGGGCCCTGCGGGGCCTGCCGGGAGCCGATCAATGAAGTAGCAACCCGGGGTTCGGAGGCCCCAGCACGATGACGTACCGGATCAAACGGGTGGCGCACCTCACCGGGATCAATCCGGCTACGCTTCGTGCCTGGGAGCGTCGGTACCAGCTCCTCACCCCGCGGCGGAGCGCCGCGGGGTACCGGCTGTACAGCGACGAAGACATCTCCATCCTTTCCCGCATCAAGCGCCTGATCGACGAGGGCCTCTCCATCGGCGAGGCGCTGGAGCGGGTGCGCAGCAGCTCCATCCCCCTGGGCGAGCACGCGGACGCGCCGCTGGTGCGCGAGGTGCGCGACGAGATCCTGGCCGCGCTCCTCACCATGGACCGCCCGCGCGCGCAGGCGAGCTGGGACCGCCTGGAGTCCCTCCCCTCCCTGCGCCGGGTGGACGAGGTGCTGATGCCCGTGCTGCGCGAGGTGGGCGAGCGCTGGGCGGACGGCCAGATCGGCATCGCGGACGAGCACTACGCCACCGCGTTCGCGCGCGAGAAGCTGGCCGCCACCTTCCAGGAGCTGGACGCGGGCTCGGTGGGCGGCCCGCTGGCGGTGTGCGCCGGCCTCCCCCACGAGGAGCACGAGCTGGGGCTGATGGCCGCCGCCCTTCACCTGCTGGACGCGGGCTGGCGGGTGATCTACCTGGGCGTCAACGTGCCGCTGGACGAGTTCGGCCGCGTGGCCGCCGAGCGCCGCCCCACCATGATGTGCACGTCGGTGATGCGCCCCACCGAGTCCGAAGAGTTCCAGCGCCTCCTGGCGGAGCTGCGCGCCGCGATCCCGGAGGGCGTGGAGGTGGTGGTGGGCGGCAGCGGCATCCCGGAGGTGTTCGGCGCGCCCCCCGAGCGCGTCCGCGTCGTCCGCGACCTGGGAGAGATCCTCGCGGCCGCTTAGAAGGCAGCTCACACAGAGACACAGAGGCACGGAGAACAGCGTCGTTCTCCGTGCCTCTGTGTCTCTGTGTGAGGCTAGCCGTTCTGCTGCATCCCGCCCACCTGGATGCGCCGGCGCCGCGCCCGCTCGCTCTTGGGGATGGCGACCGTCAGCACGCCGTCCTCGAAGCCGGCCTGGATCTGCTCCGCGTCCACGTCGCACGGGAGCACGAAGGAGCGGGTGAAGGTGCCGTAGCGGCGCTCCGCCAGGTGGAAGCGGCCCGGCTCGCCCTCGCGGCGCTCCTCGCGCTTCTCACCGCGGATGGTGAGCACGTTGTTCTCCACGTCCACCTCGATGTGCTCGCGCTTCAGCCCCGGCATCTCCGTGACCACGCGGATCTCGCGCTCCGTCTCGATGACGTCGGTGTCCGGGGCGCGCATCAGGCTCCCCCCGTTCCCCCCGCGGGCCCCGTTCCCGCCGAGCACGGTGTTGAAGAGCTGGTCGATCGGATCGGTGTAGCGCGTCGGATACAGTGCCATGGTTGCCTCCCGCGTCTCTCTCTTGGTCTCCGGTTGAGTTTGGCTGGGCCACCCCGCGGCCCGCCGCCGCGTTTAGCAACCCGCGGGCCCGCCCAGATCGATCAAATTGGCAAATCCCCAGCACTATCTGGCAGAGCGATCTGCAAGAGTGACAGCGCCTTGGCGGCACCGCTGCGCGTCCGCGGAGTGCGGCTCGCGCAACGCATCCGCCAGCGCGCGGACCGGTTTGCGGGCGGGGGTTTCGCGGGGGGGGGGTGGGGTGTGATGGTTGAGTGGCGGGCGGCACGGCGGGCCCCCACCCCCCGGCCCCCTCCCCCGCGTGCGGGGGAGCGTGGGGGAGGGGGAGAACTTCACACGTCCCGACGGAGAGGAGATCGATGGTCGACAGGATGAGGGCTTCGTCGTCCGTGGTCCAGGCGGCGGCGCGGCGGCTGAGGTGCGAGCCTACGCGGGCGGAGGTGGTACTCTGGGAAGGACTCAGGAAAAACCAGGTGCGAGGGATCCGCTTCCGGCGGCAGCATGCGGTGGGGCAGTTCATTCTCGACTTCTACTCGGCCGCGCACAAACTCGCCATCGAAGTCGATGGGGACATCCACGACCACCAGACGGAGGAGGACCAGGCACGCACCGAGTATCTGGGCACGCGCGGGATACGAGTCATTCGCTTCCGCAACGAGGAAGTCCTCAACGAAACCGGAAGGGTGCTCGCCGCCATCCGTGAGGCGATCGGCACCGAGCCCGACGCGCCGTAGTGCACCCCCTCCCCCACGCTCCCCCGCACGCGGGGGAGGGGGCCGGGGGGTGGGGGCCCGTCCCCGGGCACAGAACGTGAAGTACCCCGCCACCCCAGCGCGGGGAGCTTCCCGCGGCAGGATCACGGCATCCAGGAGGGGACATCATGGCCGGCAAGCGCCCTGACCAGCACAACATCGACCCGCGCGAAGCGGGCTCCACGGACTACAAGACGCTCCCGCAGAAGGGGCACGGCAACTCCTCGCTGAACGACACGGTGGAGCTGGACAAGCAGCGCCTCGCCCAGTCCGAGCACCAGGTGGAGCTGGAGGCCGGGCCCTTCAACCCCGGCAAGCCCGCCCCGTCCGTGCACGCCCGCGCCGGCACCCCGGTGGACGAGAGCGGCTCCACGGATGCGCAGGACGAGGGGCGCGAGCGCGAGGCCCGCGGCAACACCGATCCGCGCGAAGAAGGGGTGGGCGCGTGAGCCAGCCCGGCAGCGCGGGAGCGGACGGGGCCGGCGCGGCGCGCGCCAGCCAGCCCGGCCCCCGCAAGGACGTGGGGACGGCGGCCGGGTCGCAGCTCCACCCGCCGCACGTGGACGTCAACGCGGACGACGCGCCGCTGCAGGAGTCCAACACGTCGCCCACGGACGTGCCGCTTTCCGGCGCGAACGCGCACGGCACGGACCACGGTGGCACCACCACCGGCACGCCGGACGACGAGAGCATGTACGGCGGGCGGCCCGGCGAGAACAAGGACCGCAAGCTCAACGACATGCCCTGAACCCTGGCGATCGGGGTAACAGGAGGAGGCACCGGGAGATCTTCCCGGTGCCTCCTCTTCTTTTTGTCGGATACACAGATTCGCGCCACGGCCTCTTTCGAGCGCCTCCGGACCCTCCGGAGCCGCGGCGCGTGGAGGGCCCGCCGGACCCGCAAAAGGTGATTCAGCGCAACGTTCGGCGGGAGGCCCGCTTGGGTGCATCGGGGCCGCGCGCAAGCCCCCCGCAGGGTGCGCACGGGCACAACGTTTGCGCCCCTTGCGTAGCGCTTGACCACATCATGTTGGGGATGTACAGTTGTCATCCCGCTACAGCTTGTGCAGGCGCACAGGACGTGGCCCAGCCCGCGGGCACTCATAAATGCCCATCGTTCCACTGTTTGCGATCAACCAAGCTGCCCAGGATGACCGAATGACCCCCACCACGTCGACCGGATCCGTCGCACTGCCGCGGGTGGACCTCCCCCGCGCCGAGCTCTCCGACAACGCCCGGATCGTGCTCGCCAAGCGGTACCTGAAGAAAGACGAATCCGGCCGGCCGGTGGAAGAGCCAGAAGAGATGTTCTGGCGCGTCGCCTACACCATCGCCTCGGCGGACCGCGCGTACGGCGCGACCGACGCGGACGTGGAGGCCGTGGCGCGCGAGTTCTACTCGCTGATGACGAAGCGCCTGTTCGAGCCCAACTCGCCCACGCTGATGAACGCCGGGCGCCCGCTGGGGCAGCTCTCCGCGTGCTTCGTGCTCCCGGTGGACGACGCGCTCTCCAACGGCGAGAGCGGCGTGTACGACACGCTGCGCTCCATGGCGATGGTCCACCAGTCGGGCGGCGGCACGGGCTTCTCGTTCAGCCGCATCCGGCCGCAGGGCGACCTGGTGCGGAGCACCACCGGCGTGGCCAGCGGGCCGGTGAGCTTCATGTCGCTGTACGACTCGTCCACCGAGGTGGTGAAGCAGGGCGGCACGCGCCGCGGCGCCAACATGGGCATCCTGCGCGTGGACCACCCGGACATCCTGGGCTTCATCGACTGCAAGCAGGACATCACCAAGATCACCAACTTCAACATCTCGGTCGCGGTGACCGACGCGTTCATGAATGCGGTGCAGCGCGGCGAGTCGTACGACATCGTCAACCCGCGCAACGGCGAGGTGGTGCGCCAGCAGAACGCGATGGAGGTGTGGGAGAAGGTGGTGCAGAACGCGTGGCGCACCGGCGAGCCGGGCGTGTTCTACGTGGACCGCGCCAACTTCTACAACCCGGTGCCCCACCTGGGCGCCTACGAGGCCACCAACCCCTGCGGCGAGCAGCCCCTGCTGCCGTACGACGTGTGCAACCTGGGCTCGGTGAACGTCGGCCTCTTCGTGCGCGACGACGTGCCGGCCGAGTCGCCCTGGTACGAGAAGGTGGACTGGAAGGAGTTCCGCCGCGTGGTGCGCCACTCCACGCACTTCCTGGACAACGTCATCGACGCCAACCAGTACCCGCTCCCCGAGATCACGGACCTGGCGAACCGCATCCGCCGCATCGGGCTGGGCGTGATGGGGTACGCGGACCTCCTCATCCGCCTGGGCGTGCCGTACAACACGGCCGAGGGCGTGGAGATCGGCCGCCGCATCATGGAGTTCCTGGACGAGGAGTCCAAGAAGGAGAGCGAGCGCCTGGCCGAGATCCGCGGCGCCTTCCCGGAGTGGGAGCGCTCCATCTGGGGTCCGGACGAGTCGTGCGCCCGCGCCCCCAACGGCGACCGCATCCGCCCCATGCGCCGCCTGCGCAACTGCAACGTTACCACGGTGGCGCCCACGGGCACCATCTCCATCTTCGCCGGGTGCTCCAGCGGCATCGAGCCCCTGTTCGCCGTGGCCTTCATGCGCAACCAGGCCGGCGCGCTGATGCCCGACGTGAACGAGGAGTTCGTGCGCGTGGCGAAGGCGGGCGGCTGGTTCTCGGAAGACCTGATGCGCCGCATCGCGGAGAGCGGGCACATCCACTTCCCCGAGGTGCCCGAGGCGGTGCAGCGCGCCTTCGTGACGGCGCACGACATCTCGCCGGAGTGGCACGTGCGCCAGCAGGCCGGCTTCCAGGAGCACTGCGACTCGGCGATCAGCAAGACCACCAACTTCCCCAACGAAGCCACGGTGGAGCAGGTGCGCGAGATCTACGAGCTGGCCTACAAGCTCAACTGCAAGGGCGTCACGGTGTACCGCGACGGCTCGCGCGACAACCAGGTGCTCTCCACCGGCGCCACCAAGACGCCGGCGCAGCAGGCCGCCGAGCAGGCCGACTCCGCCGCGGCGCACGCCAAGCTGGCCGAGGCCGCCGAGCGCGAGGCCCGCCTTGAGCGCGAGGTCGCCCGCCTGCGCACGTCGCTCTCCACGGCCGAGTCGCAGGTCACGCAGGCCCGCCGCCTCAAGCGCAAGCGGCCGGACGTGCTGCGCGGCACCACGCGCAAGATGACCTCGCCGCTGGGCGACGTGTTCGTCACCATCAACGAGGACCAGGACAACACCCCCTTTGAGGTGTTCGCCACGCTGGGCAAGGCCGGCTCCGTGGCCATGGCCGACGTGGAGGCCATCGGCCGCCTCATCTCGCTGGCCCTACGCTTCGGCGTGCCGGTGAACGACGTGTACACGCAGCTCCGCGGCATCTCGTCCGACCGCGCCATCGGCTTCGGGCAGAACAAGGTGCTCTCCCTCCCCGACGCCATCGCACAGGCCATCGGCCTGCGCCAGCAGGAGAAGGAAGGCATTCAGCAGGAGCTGATCCCCGAGGCCGTGCTCGCCGCCCCGGACGTGGACACCACGGCCCCGGTCGCCATCGCCCAGCCCTCCCTGCAGCTCGCCATCTACGACCCCGGCGAGTCCTTCATGGGCACCTGCCCAGAGTGCAACAGCCAGCTCGAGTTCGCCGAGGGCTGCATGAAGTGCCACGCCTGCGGCTACAGCGAGTGCGGGTGAGCTGCCTAGCTGTCACCCAGCCTTGTTGTAGCGGGTAGGTTGAGTACTATTTGGACGGGGCCATCGGCGCGAGCCGATGGCCTCAAGCAGAGATTTCCGCACCGCTACAATTCCTCCTTTTTCTGCCTAACCAACTGGCTGTTCCCTATTATCTGGAGAGAGGCCTAACCATGCCGCCGCGCAAAGCAACCAAAGTAGCCGAGGATGCTTCTGACCGTTTCGTTCCCGCATCTGCACGCCCGCGCTTGAGGAAGCTCACGATTCGGAACTTCTGCTGCATTGGGCCCGATGCTGTAGAGATCGAACTAGACGACATCGTGGTCTTGGTCGGGCCGAACAACTCTGGAAAGAGTTCTATCCTGAGAGCATACGAGATCGCAATGAGCGAGGGGTCAGCCAAAGGCAAGTTGGAACTCGCTGATTTCCCGTCTAAGAAAATCAATCCGGACGCGCTCCCTGAAATTGAACTGGAGACATCTCTGTACACTGAGGAGCGTACCGGCCAGCATTGGATTATCACGGATCCCGTGACACAGGACCGCTATGTCCGAGAACGTTGGAAGTGGTTTACTGAGGGGGATCCAAAGCGCCAAGGCTTCGACCCGATCGTTGGTGATTGGGTCGACGAGGTCCCGTGGGGTGCACCTAATGTTGCAAAACAGAAACGCCCTGAACCGCATCGCATCGATGCATTCGCTTCGCCGGACAAGCAGGCAAGCGAAATCATCTCGCTTCTCAATTCGGTTCTAGTTCAGCGGATCAAAGAGCACCAGCAGGGCAATGGCTCAGAAGCCGGCGAGAAGAATGGTTATGGGTTGCTATTGGAGCAGCTAGGGGAACTCCAGCGCCGAGTTGTGGAGGAAACCTTCGAGCAAGTGACGGAAGTAGAAACCGAGGTTTCGAAACTGTTGCAGGAGGTGTTTCCGGGGTACAGCGTCAAGTTCGACGCACGTCCGGAGGATGATCTTGAAAAGGCGATTAGTCTCTTCAAGGCGAATCCCCAGCTGCTGATGGGACGTGGTGACGAGTTCATGGCCGAAGTTGCCCGCCAAGGCAGTGGTGCACGGCGCACTCTGCTCTGGACTGCGATCCGATATCTCAAGGAACACGCAAGGAAGGCAACCGGGAAAGATCCCGCGCGCCCGCACGTCCTCTTGTTGGACGAACCCGAGATCTGCCTACACCCGAGTGCAATCCGAGATGCATCGCGAGTCTTGTACGAACTGCCAAGCGCTGGCACATGGCAGGTAATGCTCACAACGCACTCACCGATCTTCATCGATATCTCGCGGGACAACACGACGATTGTGCGGGTGGAGCGGACGAACGGCGCTGTAACGGGAACAACCCTTTTTCGCCCAAACCGTGTCGACTTGGACGATGACGACAAGGTTCTGCTCAAGTTGCTGAACCTTTGCGATCCATACGTGAACGAGTTCTTTTTTGGCGGGCGCACCGTGATCGTCGAAGGAGACACGGAATACACCGCGTTCAAGTTTGTCATGGAGCGTTTCCCTGACGAATTCAGGGATGTCCACATCGTACGCGCACGTGGTAAATCCACCATCGTCTCGCTCATGAAGATTCTGAACCAGTTCGGGGCTACATATGGGATTCTACACGACAGTGATCGCCCCGTTCGAGTCGATGGGGTGAGCAAGAATTCCGCATGGGTGGCGAACGAGCGCATTCAGTCCCTCGCGAAAATCGCTCCGAACGGTGTTCGAGTCGTTGCATCCGTGCCAAATTTCGAGGCGGCTTTCTTTGGCGCTGAGGTCAAGGAAGACAAGCCGTACAATGCACTGTTGCAACTGACGACTAACGAGGCGTTTGTCCACACCATACGCGCCGTACTCCATGCGCTGATTGATGACGAAGCGCCAACTCCGCGTGGCGCTATTCGGTGGAATGTAATCAGTGAGTTGACCGCAGCTTTGGGTGAGCGCCGAGACACCACACCGCTTCTCGCCGTCGTTGTTGAAGCTCCCAACGATGATATGCCCTACCCTGCTCGAACCCAAGCGGAACTTCCTTGACCGGCAGCAACGGCGCCATCCGAACAGATGGGTACTCATTCGTGCACACGGCGTCGGATCGCGGCGCTGGTGAGCTACCTCTACTCGACGGTAGTCGCCGGGTGGTTGCTGTCAATCTTGGTTCGGCTGCCGACGATGAATTCCGTCGAGTGGACGAACGCCGCGATTTTGGTAGGGGTGGTGCTTGGAAGCACGTTTACGGCGGTCGCGCTGTGGAGGGCTCCAAGCGCGGCACGGTACACGGCATTTGCACTCGGGCTCGTCGGCTTGTGGCTGCTCGGCGAAACCTTCATCCGAGCGGTGAGCGAAGGGGCTGGAGCCGGGCCCGGGCTGGTAATTTCGTACGTGCTGATTCTCAGCTTGTGGAGTTCCCTGGTTTTTTCGCTGATTCTGGTCGCCTCGTGCGCCTCTAGCCTTCGGAGCGGGACGCCCCCGCAGCCGAAGGGAAGCGCGAGGTGAGCCAGCTTGGTGCGTCGTGTCCGATAACGAGGGAACCAGTAGCGCCCCGTGATACATGCTTGATATACGCGAGAACGCCGCGACCCTTTTAGTCGCGGCGTTCTTCACGTCGCTCCAGCTCACAACGTGCCTAAGTCCGCGCCGCTTGCAGGCATCCGACAACAGGCCGATGAGACCCCCAAGCGTCGCGCCACCGACGGTCAGCAGCGCAGCCTCAGCCCCGGTACACGAGGAGTCGCCACCGCCGGCGGACTTGGGGAGACAGACCGCGATTACGTGCACCGAGAAAGACCCCAAGCCCCACGATCCCACCTCGGAACGCATCCCGTGCAACTCGCCGCCCGCACTCGGTGCCGTCAGCGGAATGCGAACCCGATGCGCGGGACGTCCCTCCTGCACACGCCAAACGATCCCGCATCCGATCACCGTTCGGCGCTGCCGCGACGAAGGCGTCCGTCGGCGCGAGCTCGTGCGCAGCAGGCGCTGTGCGCGGAAAGGCGGAGGTTCGGTGCTGACCTTGTGCAGGACCGACATCCAACGGAAGCGACACCACAACGAGCAGGAACAGCAGACACGTAGGAGACATGCGCGAGACCGTGGTCGGGGATCGGTTCGATTTCTATGTATCGCTCCAACGCGATCCATAATTATATATCATCCGCCGATATAAATACGCGTGCCGTCCTGCGTACTGTGCGCGGCGCGGCTCGCGACGCCTATGAACTGTGAGCACCAGAATGAGGCGAAGCCTTCGGGAGTTGCTGGCGCACGCGAGAGAGAGCTTCGAGACGGTTTCGCTCGAATGGCTCGCGGAGTATGACGCGGCCCTGCTGCAGCGCGCGTGGGAAGTCTCGGTTCCCGATCTCCAAGTACGGCTGCGGGAGGGCTCGGCGGCGCCGCTCCGGGCGGCGGGGGAGCACGAGGTGAACGAGGATGGGGGACGGGTGAGCCACCCGTGGCGGGTGTGGTGGCGCAGGCCCTCCTGCTGGCGCGATGATCTCGTCGCGCCGGACGGCGGCACGGTGGTGAGCATCGCCTGTGGCGAGACCGCGCTCTCGTACGTCTCCCGCCTCTCCACGGTCTACATGGGCGGACAGCCCAGTAGAGCATCCCGCGGCTCGATCTTCCGGCGCAACCGCAAGATGGACTTTCCGGCACCGACCGTGGCCGATCGACTGGCGCACGTCCCTCCGCTGCTGCCCTGGTTCGGTCAGGACGGGTGGGAAATCACCGAGATGGGCGAATGCACTCTTGCGGGCCGCGACGGTGTGCGCCTGCGGGCGATCCGCCTCGATCCCGCTGCGCCGGAGGGCTTCTGGGAGTACGTGGATCACTACGAGGTGGTCGTGGACCAGGAGCGCGGGGTGGTCCTTCGCTGTGCGGCGTTGGTGGGCGGCGAAGAAGCTGGGACGTTCTCCATCCAATTCATGCGCTTCCATGAGCCGATTCCGGACCAGGTATTCGCTTTCGAGCCGCCGGAGGGCACGCGCATCGTGGAGTGCTGAAGCCCGGTTGCGCGCCGGGTGGCTTCGACGAGCGACGCGCCCGGGTATCGCGTTCTCGACAACCGGATCAGCGCGAGCAGAAACCAGTCATATGAAACAGGCGGCGATGTGAATCGGGCAGCACCAAGGTGAGGTGAAGGAGTGGAAGCGGGCCCAGGCGTTACCCAGGCCCGCTTCCACTCCTCAACCAAGCTGGCCCGTGTTGCCGTCCCATACCATTCCAACGATCGAGAATCCATGTGCATTGCGCTGGGTGGGCTGAACGCTGAACAGCAGTTCTCTCACACGGCTCAGGACTCATACCGCTACTAGAGAACCAAGGTGCAATTTCACAGGAGAGAACGACTGGGTCACACAGAGCCACGGAGCCACACGGAGAATAGCAGAGAATCACTTCTCAGCTTGTCCTCTCTGTGGCTCTGTGACTCCGTGTGAGATCGCGGTTCCCCAGCTTGCACCACGATCTCTGGAAAATGGTATCAGGACTCCGGTTTTCGGTGACCGGCATCAGAGCATGTTGTAGCTCCGCATGCCGTCGAGGGACTTCTTCGCGGAGAACGGAACGAGCGCGTCCGGGTCTGGATGCCCGACGGCGATTTGCATGATCGGCCGTTCGTCCGGGTCCAGGCGCAGCAGACGCGTCATTCGCCGCTCCTGGTGCTCGACGTCGGGCCAGTTGATGATGCACGAGCTGAGGCCTTGCGTCTCCAGGGCGAGTACGAAGGACATCGCGGCGAGCGAGGCGTCGATGTAGACGACGTGCCGGTCGCGCTCGTCGAAGTAGGCGCGCTGCTTTCCGACCACCACGACCACCATGGGGAAGTTCTCCCGGAAGCCGCTCGATCCGCCCGGCAGCGCAGCCACCTTCGTGACCATCTGCGGATCGTCGTAGATCCGGAACTCGTAGGGCTGCCTGTTGCAGGCGGTCGGCGACTGCGCGGCCACCAGGAGAGCCCGGTCGACCAGCGCACGGTCCACAGGCTTCGGGAGGAACCACCGGACGGACCGGCGCCGCCGGGCGAGGCGGTACAGGTCGTCGTACGCGACCGGCGGCGGGCCGCTGAGATCACGCCGGAAGGGTGACTTTACCTCTCCACCACGGTCGCGCACGAGCACGGCGCGCTCGAAGGTCGATCGTGCCCGCCGCACGCCCGGATGGTCGTCGATCATGTCGAAGTAGCCGCGGAGCACGTCCTCCGCCCAGTGCAGCCCCTCTTCATCGACCCCGGAGACACCACACCGCAGCGCCGCGGCGCGCGCGGCGAAGCACTCCGTGGTCTCCTCAATGTAGTCGAGCGCGAAGACGCTCCGCCGGGGGCGCATGATCAAGCCCTTCTCGAGCCGGTGGATGTTCCGGCGGAGCAGGGACTCGTTGTGATCGGGTGCCGCGCTGCTGTCGTGGAACCGGAGCCGCCCGTAGAGGACGGCATGCTGCTCGCGGGAGAACGCCCCGGAAAAGAGCGCGTAATACAGGCGGCTCGTCCAGCGATGGCTGCCGAACACGCGTAGGACCCAGGTTGGCGTGCGGCGCGCCCGCTGCAGGCGTGCACGTGTGGCCTGCCGGAGCAGGCGAAGCGACTCCACGCGCTTCTCGGGGAGGTATCTGCGAACCCAGGGCCCCAGGGCGGGCATCATCCACCTCCGTTCGAGAGAGCAGGGGGGCGAGGAAGCCGGCTGCCGCCTGGCCCTCCCCGCCGGAGCGGCGAGCTCCAGATCCGCCTCCGCTCCGCGGCGTCCAGCAGCAGCGCCGCGGCGAACGCCGTGAAGGTGAGCCAGGACGCCGCACGCGCGAGCGGTGAGGCGATTCCATCCAGGCGCCCGGCCGGGGGAAGCGCCACTCCCTGGAGGAGCGCGTAGGCTGCGACGACCAGGAGGATGCGGACCGTCGGGTAAGGAATGCGAAACACTCTCTGCGAGAGCCGATACATGGCCACGGAGCCGATCAGCGTTCCCGCGAACACGCTGATCGCGGCACCCTGGAGCCCCATCGCCGGGACCAGCAGGAGCATCAATCCCAGCGTGCTCCCCGCGCCGATCGCTTCGCCGCTGAAGTGGACGCTGCTCTTCTCCGCCACCATGGCCCCGACGGTCACGAACGTGCTCGCCCCGGTGATTACGGTGGCGCCCACGATCCACCCGACCAGCGGGAGCCCGCCGCGGTATGCCTCGGTGCCGAGAAGGAGGAGCATCTCCGGCGCGGCGGAGGCAACGGCGGCGGCCGCCGCCCCGAGGAGGAATGTGTAGTAGCGGAGTGCGCGAGAGTAGAAATCGTGCTGGTCCGGGCTCCCGACCAGAGACATCGCGAGCGGGCTCCAGCTCAGCTGGAACGCCTGGATGAACAGCAGCGGGATCAGGGCGATCTTGAATCCGAATGCATACACACCCAGGCTGGCGAGGGGGAGATAGAGCAGGATCACCGCCCGGTCGCCAAACCGGCGCACGTATCCCAGGCCGACGGCAGGCATCAGCGGGAGCGAATAGCGGAGCGAGCGGGCGAGCACGTCCGGGACGAAGACGAGCCGGAGGCGGTCCCGCACGCAGTAGGTCGCCGCCGCGGCGCCCACGACCGCCCCTACGAGCTGCCCAAGCAGCACCCCGGGAACCCCCCAGCCGAAGCGGACGAGGAAGAGGATGCTGAGCAGGCCGGCCAGCGAGATGTTGAGCAGCTGCGTCACGCTGTAGGCGGCGACCCGCCGCTCCATGCGCAGTTGTACGCTGGAAAGCGAAGTCAGGGCCCCGAAGAATGCGATCCCTACGGCCAGGTTCAGCGACGTGGCCTGGCGCGGATCCACCCACGCCATTCGGGCGGCCAGCCCCGCGGCGAGGAGCGCGAGGAGCGCGACCGCCGACGCGAGCACCAGGACCGCCGCGTAGATCGTGCTGACCAGAGTGTCCCGGCGCGCCTCCTCGAACTGGTAGAAGTAGCGCTTGACGGCCCCGTTCAGCTCGGCCTGCATGAACAGGTTGAGCACCGCCATCGAGATCAGGGCCAGGTCGAGCAGCCCCAGCTCGCCCGGCGACAGGTAGCGCGTGTAGAGCGGCAGGAGGACGAGCGAGCTGGACTTCGCCAGCGAGTTCGTGATCCCGTAGAGGATCGCGTCGCGGCCGAGTTCCCGGAATCGGCGGTTGGTGGAGCTCGCCATCGTGCCCTCCCTACCCGGCGGCCGGACGGGCACCCACGACCTCCGCCAGGAACCGCTCGACATCGTCCACCATCCGCTCCCGCGAGAAGCGCTCGCCCAGCGCGCAGGCACGCTCACGCATCCGGCTGCGGAGCTCCACATCATCGATCAGGCGGCCGACGTCATCGAAGAGCTTCTCCGGAGTTCCCGATGCGAATCCCACGCGCTCGCGCTCGATCAACCCCTCGGGGTCGAAGTACAGCGTTACCGTGGGGCATCCCACCCGCCACGCCTGGATGAAGTTGTTGCCGAACCCCTCGGGGTCACACGTGTTCACGAGCATCATCGCCCCGGCGAGCATCCCGTTGACCTCTTCGGGCGCCTTCGCGCCCAGGTAATGGAAGTGGCGCGGAACGCGCGCCGGGCCCTCCTCCAGGTACGAGTACCCGGGCTCCTGGATCTTACCCACCATGAGGAAGTCGACTCCGCGGCCGGCGCACCTCGCCGCGAGCTCCACGAACCTACCCGGGTTCTTTCTGGACTTGATGTTGGCGACCCACAGGATGTACGGCCGCGGCCAGGAGAAGGGGACGACGCCCTCCGGGACCGCGTTGTGGATCGCCACCTGTCGTTCGACCGGGACTCTTCCGACGTAGTCACGGTTGAGGCTCGTCACCCCGTCCACGAAGCGGAAGCCGGCGTAATCGAGCCGCGCACGGGCAACCAGCCGCAGGGCGTACAGGGCACGGAGCGCTCCCAGCACCCCGGAGCGGTCGAGGTTCTTCGGCAGGAGTGTGGTCCCGGCGTAGATCCACGGTTCTGTGTCGCTCACGTGGGAGAGGGCGAACACGAAGCGCGCGCCGGCCCGCCGAGTGGCGAACGCCGCCCGCAGCAGGTGGAACTTGTTGTAACGCCAGTACACCACGTCTGGGCGTACGCGCCGGAGCAGCGCGGAAAGGGGCCGGCGCACGGGGCGCGGAAGCGGCTCCACTGCGTAGGGCGCCGCGTACCCGCCCCGGCCGCCGACCGCCCCGTACACTACGTCGTGACCGCGCGCGTGAAGCCCGCGGGCGATGAGGTCCGTCTGCATCTCACTGCCTCCCAGCACGTCCTCTGGGTGCTGGTTGACCAGCAGGACCCGCATCCGCCCCACCGGTTCCCGGGGTGCTGCATGCACCGGCCTCACCGCGCGCGCCCTGCGCCGCCTTCGGTTGGAAACACTCCGCGGACACGGCTCCACATCTCCCGTATCCGGGTGTGCACGCGTGCGTTCTCGCGCGCCAACCCCACGCGCAGGCGCGCGCGCTCCGCGGGATCAGCGAGATGGCGAATCCTGGCGAGCCCCTCTTCCACCGGCCGGTGGACATCCACCAGGTACTCGCCGCACCCGTAATCCTCGAACAGCCGCTGGTATTTGTGGCTCCAGCCCGTCGCGACGCACGGCACCCCCTGCGTCAGCCCGTTGACCAGGGCGTGGAAGCGGGACCCCACCACCACCTCGCAGGTTCCGATGAAGCCTTTCAGCCGCCTGGCGTCCGCCTCTTGGACGACGGCCACCGGCTCCGGACATCCGGAGGCGAGCATCGCGGCGAGCTCCGGATCGTCGCGCCCGCCGGAGTGCACCACCAGCACGGGCTCGAACCCGCCGCGCCGGAGCTCGGCCAGCGCGCTGCGGAGGAAGGCGGTGTATCGTTGGCCGGTGGCCGGGTCCGTCTTGTCGATCATCCGGTAGTTCGGAACCACTGCTGCCACGGGCGCGTTCCCGCGCGCCCAGCTTCGGCTCGGCGGCAGGGGCTCGAGCACCGCGGTGAAGTCGGGGGAAAGGTGGACGCGGGGATCGTCGCCGATGAGGCCGCGCACGTGCGCCAGGGAATCCACGTCGCGCGCGAAGACCAGGTCGATGCCCGCTACCGCCGTGCGGAAGGCGTCACCGGTGGCCGCGTCCGCGAACGGACCGAAGGCCTGCGGGAGGAGCACGTACGGGATTCCCCGCGCCGTCGCGGCGCTCACGCGTCGCGCCAGAGTCCGCGACGGGCCCGCGCCCCACTGGTCGGAGTACCGGAACCCGGAGGCGTCCAGGATGCCGTCCACCTCCTCCGGGAGCACCAGGCCAAACTGCCGGCGGTACGCTTCGGGGATCCGCCGCCGCACCGGGCCCTGGAGCGGTCCCAGGCGCGCGAGGTCGAGGCGCTGCCACAGCCCTGCCCCCGCGCGCTCCTGGAACGACCCCACGCTCGGCGCAGCCACGCAGCGCGCCCCGGGCGACCACGTTTCCGCTTCCTGGATCACGCTGCGCAGCATCAGCTCGGCGCCCTTGTTCACAAATCCGGCGCCCACGATCTCTATGTTCATACGAGCGCTGGTTTCCCCGCGGAGTCGGCGTGGATCCGGGATGTCCGCTGGAGGTGGATCACGACCGGCCACCGGCCGGCGCGGCGAAGAGGTCGGCGAGTATCCGTTCCTCCTTCGACCTCGCGTCGCCCAGCAAGGGGCCGGCCCACGCGTGGAGCGGGATGCTGAACCCGCGTTTCGCCCGCGCGAGGATGGCGGGTGGAAGTACGGACGCGTACGCCGTCTTGAACAATCCCTTCCCGGTATCGCCGAGGTACCGCACCTCCTCGGGAAGCGAGAACGCGAACTCCACGAGCGCCGTGGACAGGAGCGGTACGCGCACCTCGAGCGACACGGCCATGCTGGCCCGGTCCACCTTGGTGAGCACGTCTTCCGGGAGATAGGTGTGGAAGTCGAGGTACTGGAGCCGCGTACGAAGCGGAAGGTCCTCCCGGTAGTGCTGCCGGAGGAACCAGTAGTCGTCGTAGTCGTCCGGGATCCCCCAGCCGCTTCGGTACCGTCGCTTCTCGTCCCGGTGAAGCCCGCCCAGGAGGCGCGCATACAGGTCGAACCGCTGAAGCACCACTCTGGTTTCCAGCACGGTCCCCAGGGTGCGCATCCTGCCGCGGCGGCCGCCCTTCAACGCGCGCGTGAGCGGGAGCAGATGCTGGAATGGCTGTCTCCAGCGGCGCGACAACCGCGCGAAATCACGGTACCACCGATACCCGCCGAACAGCTCGTCTCCGCCGTCGCCCGAGAGCACGACGGTCGCGTGCTCCCGGGCGAGCGCGCAGAGCCGGTAGGTCGGGAAGGCGGAGGTGTCGGCGAACGGCTCGTCGTACCACTCCAGCAGGCGGGGGAACAGCTCCAGCACATCGTTCACGCCCATGCGCAGCGTGTGGTGGCGGGTTGAGAACGCGTCCGCCACCATGCGGGCATACTCCGACTCGTCGTGCTCCGGGTCTTCGAAGCCGACGGAGAAGGTCTGGGGAGCCGCCCCGGCCCGCGACGCCTCGGCGACCACCGCACTGGAATCCAGCCCCCCGCTGAGAAGGAAGCCGAGCGGCACGTCGCTCACCATCTGCTCTCCGACCGCGTCCGCCACCAGGTGGCGGAGCTTCCGTGCGGCCTCACCCGGAAGGGCGGGTACGACCTCGGTCGGGAGACTCCAGTAGCGCCGGACCGACGCCGTGAGCTCGCGGACGTCCACCGACAGCACATTGGCGGGCGGGAGCTTGAACACGTTCCGGTAGAGTGTCTTCGGCGCTGGAACGTACTTGTAGGTCAGGAAGTCGTACAACGCCGTCTGGTCGGTGCGGAGGGCGTCTGCGCCGACCAGCTGCCGGATCGCCTTCAGCTCGGAGGCCCACGCGAACGACGATCCTTCGAGCGCGTAGTACAGTGGCTTGATCCCCACGCGGTCGCGGGCCAGGTGGAGGCGCCCCGCAGGGACGTCGTAGACCGCGAACGCGTACATCCCCTCGAGCCGCCCCAGCAGCCCGTCCAGCCCCCATTCCCGGTAGCCGTGAAGGATCACCTCGGAGTCGGACTCGCTCACGAATTCGTGGTGCCGCCGCAGCTCGGAGCGCAGCGCGCGGAAGTTGTAGATCTCGCCGTTCACCGTGACGACGGCGCGCCCGTCCCCGGAGACCATCGGCTGCCGGCCCGCGTCGGACAGGTCCAGGATGCTTAGCCGCCGGTGACCCATATACAGCCGAACGTCGTACCAGTCGTTCCACTGGTCCGGTCCGCGGTGCGCGAGGGTATTGAGCGCTCGCCTTCCTCTCGCGGGATCGATGGTGGGCGAGACGTACCCGAACAGACCGCACATCAGGCGGGGGCTCCCGCCCGCCGCGCCGAACGCTCGCGGAATGCGCCGAGCACCCGCTCGGCGCGCGCCTTCCACGTGAAGCGGGCGAGGAGGTCCGCACGGGCGCGGGCACCCAGCGCGTACCGGAGTTCCGCGTCTTCGTGAAGCTGGTAGAGTGCGTCGCGCCAGGCGCCCACGTCGTCCGGAGGCAGGAGGAGCGCATTCACTCCGTGCTGCAGCACCTCCCGCAGCACGGGAAGGGACGAGCACAAGATCGGGCGGCCGGCGGCCATGTACTCGAAGATCTTGAGCGGCGACATCCACCGGGAGAGGTCCTTGCCCCGCTCCACGCCCTCGACGCTCGCCCGGTACGGGGCCAGGAAAGCATCACACCGCTGGTAGTACCAGGCGAGATCACCGTGAGGCACGAAGCCGTGGAACCAGACGCGCGAGCCCCGCCCGACGGGCTCGCCAACGCGGCTTCGCCAGGCGGCGAGCTCGGCGTCGGAGCCGCCCACCACGTGCAGGTCGATGCCGCGCGTGGCCTCCGCGAGCGCCGCGACCATCTCCATCCCCTTCCCGGGGTACAGACTGGCCGATGTACCCTACCTGCAGGCGGGCCGGCTCGCCGGGCCACGCACGGCCGAGGGGAGCAGGTGCGTCGCCGGCGGGGGCCGGGTCCGCGCCGTCGGGCGCGACCAGCACACGACCGCTCAGTTCGGGGAACGTCGTCTCGTACTCCTCGCGGAGCGCGTCTGAGATGACGACCAGCCCCCGGAACCCGGGATGGCGCGACAACCGCCGGACCGCGCGGGCGCGAGACGGACTCCCGGGCGGATTGTGCGCCTCCAGCATATGCGGAACGCCCAGCCGCGCGGCGGCCGACAACACCTCCAGGTTGCGGGCGTACAGGAGGTCGGGCCGGGGGCCGCGCAGCAGATCCCGGTAGAGGGCCGCGGCCATACGGAACCGGCCGGTGTGCGGGACACGTGGCGAGCCGAGCAGGCGCAGCCGGAACGACGGGGGCACTCCGTAGGCTCGGAACACGTCCCCGCGCGAGGCGCGCGGCGTCCAGCCGTACAGCGTTACGGCGTTGCCCGCGCCCGCGAACGCACGGCACATCTTCATGACGTGCACACTGTTCGCCGCCCGGGACGGGATGGTGGACGCGGACAGGTACCAGATCCGAAGCGCCCGGCCCGAAGTGCATGCGGCTGAGCCGGCGTCTGCGTCGGCACCGTGCACGGCGGTGGTCGGGGGAGCGCTCATGAGCGATCGACTCGGTATGCGGTGTCGCGCGGAACGCCCGCGGGTGCGTGGGGGAACGGGAGAAAATGCCTGCGCCCGGCTCCCGGAGCGGGCACCTGATGATGACCCTCTCCTGGCCAGCAACGTAACGGTTGGGATGAGATCGCGCATGGGAATTCGCGGGTAGTGGTGCACGCGCCGGGCACGGAGGAGAGGTATGGGCCGGCGCCCGGCCTCCTCCATCGCTCCCGGATCGCAAGGCGCTCCCGCCCGGAGAACGAAGATGTCCAGGATGGCCAGGCCATTCTGCTCCCGCAGGAGCTCTTGCGTCCGGTAACCCGGATCGCGCTCACCGGCGGCGCGCTCTGCCGCGCCCGCGGCCATGGCCCCGGCGCGCAACGCCGGGACCCCGGTGTCCTCAGGGTCGGCATCCTTGCGGCCGCCATCGTCCGGGTTGCCGCCCGTAGCTGGCGGATCTACCTTCCGCGCTCCGCTCCATGTGATCCGTGCGGCGTTTGGAAAGAGCCCGGCCGAGCAGGAGCGTTGTGCAAAGCGTACCCACACGCGCGGCTCACCCGGATCCGGTGTGACACGGAATCGCGGAGAAACGGAGGAGTTCCTGTCGGGGCGCGATTCATCGCCGATTCATCGCGCCCGTGCCCTCGGCTCTCTCTGCACGGTCCCCGACGCACCGACCCGCGGCCTGCGGGGTTCGTCGCGGGCAGACGACACGGGCGCGATGAATCGCGCCCCTACAACGGGTTCGGCATTGGGCCTGAGTGAACGCACACTAACGCACTCCCGCCCCGTCCTCCCCGATCAAAACAAGCCGTCCGATGGGAATGCCCGGTCCGCTGGCCGGCGAGCCCGCGCAACCATGGCCAAGGGCGTTCCGGCTCCATGCTGTTCAACTCGCTCCACTTCGTCTTCTTCTTTCCGATCGTCGTAGCGCTCTACTTCGCCACCCCGCACCGGTGGCGGTGGGCGCTGCTGCTGGCGGCGAGCTACTACTTCTACGGCTCGTGGCGGCTGGCGTACCTGGTGCTGCTGATCGCGTGCACGGTGCTGGACTGGGCGGTCGCGCTGCGCATGGCGGACGCCCCGACCACCGAGCGGCGCCGGGCGTGGCTGATGGTGAGCCTCGTGTCGAACCTGGGGATGCTGGGGTACTTCAAGTACGCGGGGTTCATCACCGAGTCGCTGCAGGCGATCCTGTCGCCGATGGGGGCCAGCGTACCGGAGCACGCGGCGCTCCACCCGCTCCTGCCGGTGGGCATCAGCTTCTACACCTTCCAGACGCTCGCCTACTCGCTGGACGTGTACTGGCGCAACATCCCCGCGGAAAGGCACCTGGGCCGCTTCGCGCTGTACGTGTCGTTCTTCCCGCAGCTCGTGGCGGGGCCCATCGAGCGGGCCGACCGCCTGCTCCCGCAGTTCACCATCATCCACCGCCTGGACGGCGCGCGCATCGTGAGCGGGCTCACGCGCATGGGCTGGGGCTTCTTCCAGAAGCTGGTGATCGCCGACCGGCTGGCGCCGTGGGTCAACGAGGCCTTCACCTCGCAGCAGCCGCAGACCGCCGCCACGGTGCTGATCGCCGCGTACCTGTTCTACTTCCAGATCTACACGGACTTCGCCGGCTACACGGACATCGCCATCGGGTCCGCGCGGATCATGGGGTACGACCTGATGGAGAACTTCAACCGCGCGTATCTCGCCACCAGCATGTCGGACCTGTGGCGGCGGTGGCACATCTCGCTGATGACCTGGTTCCGCGACTACCTGATGGCGCCGCTCAGCGCCGGGGGCTCAGGGCCGCTGAGGCGGATGCGGAACATCATGATCGTGTTCCTGGTGAGCGGGCTGTGGCACGGCGCGGCGTGGACGTTCGTGGCCTGGGGGCTGGTCAACGGGCTGGCGCTGATCATCGGCGTGAGCACGCGCGGCGTCCGCGACCGCATGTGGGCAGCGTGGGCGTCCGCGCTCTCCGCCCGCACGCCCGCGGCGGGGCGGTACCTGCTGGTCGCGCGCCGGTGGCTGGCGCGGCTGTTCATCGCCAACTTCCTGGCCCTGGGGCTCATCTTCTTCCGCGCTCCCACCTTTGGGCGCGCCATGGAGATGCTCGGCACGATCTTCGGGCAGCCGCACACGCTGCTCTCCTTCGGCGCCCTGCGCTTTCCGCCGTGGGAGCTGGCGCTGGCCGTGGCGGCGATCATCACCTTCCTGGTGGTGGACGGAATGGGGCAGCACTTCCGGTGGCCGGAGCGGCTGGCGGCGCAGCCCCGGTGGGTGCAGTGGTCGCTGGCGTACGTGGTGATGCTCGCGGTGCTGATGTTCGGCCAGTTCCAGATCGTCGAGTTCTACTACTTCCGGTTCTGATCGATGCACAGGTGGTGGACGGGACTGCGGTTCCTTGGGGGAGCGGCGCTCCTGCTCGCGGCGGCGTGGGGCGCGAGCGAGCTGCTGGACCCCGTGTACCCCGCCACGCGCGCCAGCATGGCGGCGTTCCGCGAGCGAAGCTCCCAGGTAGAGGTGGTGACGGTGGGCAACTCGCACAGCCGCGCGGTGAGCTTCGCCGCGCTGCGGATGCCGGGCGTCCACTTCTGGCTCGACGGGCAGGACGCGTTCGAGGCGGGGTTCCTGGCGCGCTACGCGGCGGAGCGCGCGCCGCGGCTTCGCTACGTGCTGCTCTCGGCGTCGTACGATTTCAACTACCACGAGAACACGATGGCCGGCAGCGTGGACCGCTCCGGGCCGCGGCGGGAGATCTACGGGCGCACCCCGACGCTGGGCTACCTGCCGGGAGACTTCAGCCTGTGGGCGGGCGCCAAGGTCGCCCCCGTGGTGCGGCCCGACCACTGGCGCGGCGTCGCGCGGCGGCTGCTGCGCCCGTCGGTGCGCGTGCGCGGCCCCGTCACCGGGTGGGACGACGCGCCCTCGCCCGTGCCCTCGGACGAGGCGCTGGCCCGCTACGGGCTGATGCGCGCGACCCAGCAGCGGGACGGCAAGCGGGAAGCGATCGCGCTCGATCCGGCGATCTCCGGGCGCGTCGTGGGCTCCCTGGAGCGGCTGGCGCGCGAACTCCGCGGCCGCGGCATCCACCTGGTGCTCTACACGCCGCCGTACCACGAGAGCTTTCGGGGCCACTTCCCCCACGGCGCGGACGAGCTGCGCGGCGCGCTCACGCCGCTCCTCCAGCGCAACCAGAACACCGTGTGGCTGGACTTCTCGGCCGATACGGCCTTCACGGCGCACCGGGAGCTCTTCTTCAACAGCAGCCACCTGAGCCCCCGCGGCTCAAAGGTGTTCTCGGCCCGGCTGGGGGAGTGCCTCCGGCGCCTCTCCGCCGCCGCCGCCCTGCCGGACGCCTGCCATGCCGCGCGTGCGCATTGACCCCGCCTGCCCGCGGCGGAGGATGGCGGGAACGGCCTGCCCGGAGGCCGGGCCGTGGCCCGCGAAGGTCACCCGCCTGCCACGTTCCGTCGCCAGGTGAGGGCGCCGCCGCGGCCACGGCGAGCCGTGCGCGCGCGGCCCGCCGGGGGGCGGGTGCCGAGGGGTTGCGACGTTAAGATATCGTTAGGTAGCTTGTTGGGACTCGGGTGCTCCCTGGCCGCCGCTGCTTCGCATGCCAGGCGCCGGCCGCACCATGCATTCCCCCGGCGGCCCACCCATCCCCGGCTGAGCCGGACGTTGCACATTACGCCGCAATTCGTCATGATCTCGGCGAAGGCGGACGCAGCCGTCCGCACGACGCGGGTCACGCGCCGCGGCGGGGGCTGAGCACGGGTGCCATCGCGGGGCTGAAACGGGATGGGGACACGGCGCACGATCGCGCGAAACGGGTCTATGGATGCTGGAGCATGTTCGGGAACGGCCATAGACGATCTCTGCCGCGAGTACGGGTATCCTCCGGAGGTGGAGGCGCTCCTGGGGGAGACGATGCGCATCCTCGCCGGGGTGCGTCCCCACTCGGTCCTCCTCCACGGCAGCGCCTCGCGCGGTGAGCTCACCTGGTGGCGCGACGCGGCGGGGCGGGTGCAGCTCGGCAGCGACATCGAGATGTACGTAGTGGGCGGCGCCGGGTCCGGCGGGGAAAGCTGGGCGCGGGCCGCGGCGGAGCTGAGGGAGGTGGAGGCGCGCGTGAACCGGGAGGGGCCGCGGCTCTTCCACCTGGACGCCAGCCTCACCACGCTGCACCGGCTCCGGCGCCACCCGCCCACCTTTCGCTGCTGGGACGTGCGCGCCACGGGCCGCACCATCGCGGGCGCCGACGTGCGCGGGGAGCTCCCCTCGCTGGATGCCGGGAGCATCGACCTGCGGCAGTTGAACGAGGTGCCGATCCACCGGCTGTGGGAGATGGTCTTCCGGGTCCCCGCCGCCCTCGTGCGCGGCGCGGGCTCGGCGGACGACGCGCGGACGGCGCGGTACGCCTGGGCGCGGCAGGCGCTGGACCTCACCACCTGGCTGCTGCCCCACGCGGGGGTGATGATCCCCACCTTTCGCGCGCGGGTGCGCGCCTGGCGCACCGAAGCCGCCCGGCCGCCGCTGGCCGGCTACTTCGCGCCGGAGTCGGCGGAGCTGCTGGAGCGCAGCCTGGAGGGCAAGCTGCACCTGCGCTTCAAGCAGGAGCCGCCGGAGCTCCACTCCGAGGTGCTCGAAGCGTTCCGCGCGGGGCTGCGCATGCTGCTGGCGCTTCCCGGCACCGCGACCGACGCGGAGATCGCCCGCGCGGCCGTGCGCCACGGGAGGCGGCACTGGCACGCCGAGACGCCACGCCGGCGCGCGTACGAGGCGTACCTGGCGGTGCGCACGGGGATGATCGCGCGGCCGCACCGCGCGGTTCCGTGGCTGCTCCGCGCCAAGCGGCCGGAGCAGCTTGGCTTCCTGCTCCACCTGAACGCGGCGCTGGCCGCCCTGCTGCACGGGCGGAGCGCCGCGGCGAGCCTGGAGCTGGCCGAGCGCTCGCTCGCCAGGCTCTGGCCCGGCTTCCGTCCGTCGGGCGGGAGCGGCGCGGACCGGTTCCTGGCGGCGCGGCGCGGGTACGTGGACCACCTGGTGGGGAGCAGCCGCTGGTTCGGGCCGCGGCGCGCCTACCTGTACTCGGTTCTGGAGGATGCGTGCGGCCGAGCCTGATCGTCTTCATCGACTGCCTGCCGTTTTCATCCCTCCCCGCCGGGTTCCTCGCCGAGCTCCCGGGGCGGGCTTCGGTGCGCCCGGGGTTCGGGTACAGCGTCAACCAGGTGACGGAGCTGTTCGCGGGGTTGACTCCCGACGAAGCCGGCTTCTTCAACATCTTCAACTACAACCCGGGGAACGCCTGGTCGCGCGCGTGGGCGCCGGCCGTGCGCCTGCTGTCGCCGCTGCGCCGCGCGTACTACCTGGACCGGGTCGCTCACCGCGCGCTCTCGCGGATGGTGGGGTTCACCGCGAACATCCCCTTCGCGTACCTGGGCGCGTTCGAGCCCACGGGGAGCTACCCGTTCTCGCCGTCGTTTCCCCACCCCACCCTGCTGGGCGGCCCCGGCTTCCGCGGCACGGCCGTGCTTCACTCGCCCCTCAAGGACGTGCCGCCCCCGGACCGGGACCGCGTCCTGGTGGAGCGCGCGCTCGGGGCGGTCCGCGCCGGGGAGAGCCTGTTCCTGTCGCTTCCCGACCTGGACTCGCTGGTCCACTCCACCGGGCTCGGCTCGCCGGAGTTCCGGGCGCGGGTCCAGGACTACCAGGCGTGGGTGGGCGAGCTGATCGCGGCGTTCCGCCACGCCAACCCGGACGGGTTCGTGGCGGTGGTGTCCGACCACGGCGCCGCCAACGTACGGGGCGGCTACGACCTGCGCATCGAGCGGCACTTCGGACGCCCGCGGCCGGACCGGTACATGTACTTCCTGGACGCCACCCTGGCGCGCTTCTGGGTGCCGGACGCGGGGCTCAGGAGCGAGATCGCCGCGCACCTGGAAGCGGAGCGCCACGGGGTTCTCGTCACCGAGGACGAGCGGAGCGAGTACGGCATCGCGGCGCGCGCCTTCGGAGACCTGGTCTGGGTGGCGAACGAGGGGGTGGCGATCTCGCCCAGCTTCCTGGGGCGCGGCACGGCGAAGGGGCTGCACGGCTACCATCCGGCGCTCCCCAGCCAGCGGGCGGTGTTCCTCGCCTCGGAGCCCCTGCCCCGGCCGGGCTACCGTGCCACCGCCGTGCACGCCGAGCTGCGCCGGGCGATGTACGCGGGGGAGGTGCGCGCGTGACGCGGCGGGGTGCCTCGGCCCGCCCGCCGGGCGCGGGAAAGGGGCGCGGCGTGACGCTGGTGCTCCCCGGCCCCATCTCGCGCGACGGGAGCGAGTACCGCCTCTTCAAGCCGTACGGGCAGCTCGCCAGCAGCCTGTGCGGCCACTTCGCCACGGTAACCGTGTGCGGGCACGTCCTCACCCCCGGGCACCCGGGGTGGCGCACCGACGATCCGCTGCTGGACCCGCGCGTGCGGGTGGAGCCGCTCCCCACCCCGCCGGCCGGCTCGGCGAAGATGCTGGGCCCGCTCTGGCACCACCTCCGCAGCGCGGTGCGCGTGGTGCGCCGGATGCGGCGCTGGGACGTGCTGTACGCGTTCATCCCCAGCTACCAGGGGGGTGTGGCCTACACCGTCAACCACTTCGTCTTCCGGCGCCCCGCCGCGGTGTACCTCGCCAACGACTGGGAGGAGATCACCCCCTACCGCTTCCGGTGGGGAGGCGGGGTGCGCGGGCTGCTCTTCCGGCCGTACCGCTTCCTGGTCACCCGCTGGGAGTCGTGGATGATGAGCACAACGCCGCTGGGCCTTACCGCCGGGCGCGCGCTGCTGGAGAAGTACGGCGGGGAGGGCAGGCCGATCTACGAGACCGCCCCCATCCTGGAGATGAAGACGGCGGACATGGTGCGCCGCGCGGACACCTGCGCCGCGGGCCCGGTGCGCCTGCTCTACGTCGGCGGGCTCAACCGCCGCAAGGGCGTGCCGGTGCTGCTGGACGCGCTCCACGCCCTTCGCGCCGAGGGGCGGGACCTCTCGCTGGACATCGCGGGCGACGGCGAGGAGCGGGACGCGCTCGCCGCCCAGGTGGCGCGCCTGGGCCTGGGCGCGCAGGTGAGGTTCCACGGCTTCGTCGCCTCGGCCGCCGAGCTGTTCGAGCTGTACCGCCGCGCGGACGTGTTCGTGCTTCCCACGTACAGCGAGGGCTTTCCGCGGGTGATCTACGAGGCCATGGGGCACAGCGTGCCGGTGGTGGCCAGCGCCGTCAGCGGCATCCCGCTGCTGCTGCGCGACGGGCGCGACGCCCTGCTGGTGCCCCCGGGCGACCCGGCGGCACTCGCCGCCGCCATCCGGCGCGTGCTGGACGACGGAGAGCTGCGGCGCTCTCTCATCGGCGCGGGCTACGCGCTGGTGGGGCCCATCGTCGCCCGCGACCCCGCCACGCAGTTCGCGCAGCTCTTCAGCGAGCACCTCGCCCCGGCGGGTGGCGCATGACGGCCACGCGGGTGGTGACCGCACGCGAGGCCGTGGCACGCCGCCCGCGCGCGGACCGGGCGGCACCGGGCCCGCTCCCCGGGTGGCTGGTGGTGCTCTGGGCGGCCGCGCTGGTGGCGACGCTGGCCTTCGCCGCCGTCGCCGGAGCTCACGACGCGATGGTGGGGGTCGTGGCCGGCGCGGCGTTCCTGGCCGTGGGGGCCTGCGCGGCGGCGCTGCTGGCGCCGGGCGACCGCGGGTTCGCGACGCGGCTGTTCGTTGGGGGCTTCCTGGCCCGGTACGTGGTGGCCCTCTTCATCACGGGCGCCGTGATGGGCTCCGGGCTCCCGGGGCTGCGGGGAGGAAAGGACTACCTGTACTGGGAGGCGAGCGGATGGGCGGTGGCCGAGGCGTGGCGCGCCGGGTCGCTGGCGGTCCAGCTTACCGAGAGCGACCCGGGCTACGCGTACCTGGTCGGCGCGGTCTACTCGCTCGCGGGCCGTGTGCCGGTGGCCCCGCTGCTGCTCAACGCGCTCTTCGGGGCCGGCGCGGCGGTGGTGGCCTTCTTCCTGGCCCTGCGCGTGTACGACCGGCGCCGCGCGGTCATCGCCGGCTACCTGGCGGCGTTCCTGCCCACGCTCCTGGTGTGGTCTGGGATGATGTACAAGGACGTGGTCGTGTCGTTTTTCGTGGTGGCGTGCGCGTCGGCCGCCGTCGCGCTGTCGCGGCGGGCCTCGCCCGGGCCGGCGTGCGCCCTGGGCGCCTCGCTGATCCCGCTCTTCACGATACGGCCGGACACGGGGGTCACCGTGCTGGCCTGCGCCGCCCTCCTGGTGGGGCTCACGGGGCGGCGGCGCGGGAGCAAGGTGGCCGCGCTGGCGGTGGCGGGCGGGGTGCTGATCGTGTCGCTGGCGGTGCTGCAGGGCGCGGGGCTTTCCGGAAAGCTGGGCGTGCTCTCCATGTTTCCCAACCCGGTCGCGTCGGTCACGCTGGCGCGCGAAGGGTGGGCGGACGAGGTGGGCGCCGGCGCCACGGGGCTCACGCGGCACCTGTACGGCAAGAACCTGCTCCTGGCCCCGCACCTCCTGGTGCCGGCGATGGCGCTCCCCTTCATCCTGCCGCTTCCGGGGACCACGGGGGGCATGATGAGCATCGGCACCTTCCTGATGCCGGGGCAGGTCCTCTGGCTCCTCCTGCTCCCCGCGCTGCTGTCCGGCACGATCGCCGCGTTGCGTGAGCGGGCCGCGGAGCGGATGTTCCTGGCCGGCCTGGTGCTGGCGATGGTGCTGGGAGTGGCGCTCGCCGGCTACTTCAGCAATCCGCGGTACCTGGTGCAGGGGATCCCGTTGATGCTGGTGCTGGCCGCGGCCGGCATCGTTTCGCTGCGCCGCCGCCTGCGGCTCTATGTCACCATCCTTCTGTGTGTCGTGGTGGTATTCTGCTTCTTTGGTCTCGTACGGGGGGTTGAGTGAGCACCGTGACGGCAACCAAGCCGCCTTCCGCCACGAAGCCGGCCGACCGGCCCCTGCGGATCGGGATCGACCTCCTGTCGCTGCGGCCACATGTGAACGGCGGCGGCGAGACGTACCTGCGCCGGCTGGTGTACGGCCTCCAGAGGGTGGACTCGCGCAACCAGTACGTCCTCTACGTCACGGACCGCAACCGGCACCTGTTCGAGACGGCGCTCCCGAACTTCCGCCTCGTGGTGTGCTCCATCCCCGCGGGGCGCTACGAGGTGTACCTGCGCGTGGCGTGGGAGTATTCGGTGCTGCGCTGGCGGGCCCGGCGCGACCGGCTGGACCTGATGCACTTTCCCGGCAACCTGATGCCGCCGTCGTTCCCGGTGCCCACGGTGCTCACCGTCCACGACTTCTCGTCGCAGTTCTACCGCGAGAACCTGGGGGGCACGCGGCCCGGCTGGAGCGCCAGCGTCCTGGAGGCGGAGCGGGTGCCCTCGTGCCACCGCGCGAGCTGGGTGATCACGGACTCGGATTTTACCCGCAGGGAGGTGCTGGCCCGCACGCAGGTGGACCCGCAGCGGGTGCGCACGGTATGGCTCGCGCCCCGCGGGCTGGAGATCCCCACGCTGGGGGATGCCCGCGAGCGGGTGGCCGCGTACGGTGTAGCCTCGCCGTTCGTGCTCTCGGTGGCGACGCTCAGCCCGCACAAGAACCTCGGGCGGCTGGTGGAGGCCTTTGCGCAGGTGAGCTCGGGGGCGTTGAGCGGCCGCACCCTGGTGCTCGTGGGGAAATCCGGGAGCAGGCGCGAGTCGCGGGTGCTCCACGACCGCATCGCCGAGCTGGGATTGCAGGGCCGGGTCGTGCTCACGGGGTACGTTCCGGACCACGATCTCCCCGCGTTCTACCGCGCGGCGGAGCTTTACGTGTTCTCCAGCCTCTACGAAGGATTCGGCCTCCCCATGCTGGAGGCCAGCGCGTGCGGCACGCCCGTCGCGGCGTCCAGCGCGGGAGCGCTGCCGGAGGTCGGGGCGGACGCCGCGATGTACTTCGACCCCTACGACCCGGCGGACATCGCCCGCGTCATGTCGGAGGTCGTCTCCAACCCGGAGCTCGGCGCGGTGCTGGGGGAGCGCGGGCGGGCGCGGGCCAGCCTGTTCACCGCCGAGCGGACCGCGCGCGAGACCCTGGAGGTGTACCGCTCGGCCGCGGGCGCGCTGAAGCGCCCGGGGCTGCGTCCGCGCTGAGCATCGGAGTGCCACACACACCCGTGAGCGCGACGGCGGTCTTCGCGCGGCTCCCGCGGCGAGGTTCGGCGGTCTGCACGCGGGGACGGGCGTGTCATCCAGCGGCGCCGCATGGACCTTCTGTAGGGGCAGCCCCGCGTGGCTGCCCGGATCGTCAGCCCTGACGCATCTTCGCCGCCGTTGCGGGTTCTTCTCTCCGGAGGGCACGGGCAGCCACACGGGGCTCCCCCTACAGGTGGGTGGGTGCCCGGGCGCCTCCGCACCTGGAGGCACCTCGCGCTGTCCGGTCCCGGATGGGGCACCCGCGATCGCGGAGAACCGCTCCGCGCGGACCGAACGCCCGGCGCGGTTCTGCCGACGCTACTTCCGCAACAACCCCGAGGGATATGTCTGGCTCTGAGTTGGTCCCGGGCGGCGCCGGCGGGCCGGGCGGCCGCGTTCCGCCGGATGCGCGGGCGCAGCCAGCCGAGCAGGACCGGGCGGCCGAGGAGGTGATGGACATCCACGGCCTCATCGGCAACCTCCGGCGGCACATCGGGCTGGTGATGGCCGTGACGGCGCTCACCACCGCGTTCGCGGCGAACCTGGCGTTCAACCGGGTGCCGGCCTATCGCGCGAGCGGCCTCCTGCGGGTGTCCATCGCCGCGCCGGCGGTGCCCGCCCGCGTGGACGAAGAGGTCGCCAAGGCCGTGTACAGCACCGGCACCAACCCGCTGCTCTCGGAGCTGGAGGTGCTCAGGGGTCGGGAAGTGCTGGGGGAAGTGGTGGACCGCGCGGGGCTGCGGCTGCAGGCCGCGCCGGGCGGGCTCGGGCCCAGCCAGGTGAGCGGCGTGTCCGTCGCGGCTCCGCGCGGCGAATCGCGCCCCATCCGGCTCGCCTTTGCGGCGGATGGGGTCGAGGCCACGTCCGGCGCCGTCGTGGCGCGCGCGAGGTACGGCGAGCCCATCGAGCTCCCGGGCGTCCGCTTCACGGTACGCGCACGGCCACAGCTACCATCCGCGGAGCTGGCGATCCACCCGCGGGACGGGGTGATCGGCCACCTGGGCTCGAGTCTCATCACGCGCCCGCGGGACAAGACGGACGTGGTGGCGGTGGAGTACACGTCGCCCGACCCCGCGTTCGCGCAGCGGGTGGTGAACACGGCCATGGTGGTGTTCCAGGAAGCCAGCGCGAGCACCGCGCGCCGGGAGTCGCGCAGGCGCCGCGTCCTGCTGGAGGAGCAGGTGCGCGGCGGCGATTCCGCCCTGGTGGAGATGCAGGACTCCCTGGCCCGCTCCCGGGGCGCGGAGCCGGCCCGCGAGGTGGCACTCGTGGAGCAGGTGAAGACGGCCGCGGCGCTCGGCACCCAGCTCCGCCAGGAGCTGCAGCGGGCCCGCATCGCGGAGGCGCGCGAGCCCGGGCAGGTGGAGATCGTGCATGCCGCGCCGCTGCCCGCGAAGCGGATGGGCACCGGGGGGGCGCTCAAGCTGGCGCTCGGCGTGGTGATGGGGCTGGCGCTCGGCGCGGCCGGTGCGCTGCTGAGGGAAGGGCTGAGCAGGTCGGTGAAGCGGCTGAGCGAGATCGAGGCGCTGCTGGGCATCCCCGCCCTGGCGCTGATCCCGCGCATCGGGCCGCGCGTCCGCCTCACGGCCGCGCTGTCGAGCGCCGCGGCGGACCCGGACGAGGGCCGCCTGGCCGCCGCCTTCTCCCCGGGCGCGGAGGCGTTCAGGACCCTGCGCACCCACCTGGCCCTCTCGCCGGTGGGACGCACGGTCCGCGTCCTGGCGGTCACCAGCGCCTCGACGGCGGAAGGGACGACGACGGTCGCCGCGAACCTGGCGGTGGCGTACGCGCGGCAGGGGCTGCGTGTGGCGGTGGTCGATTGCAACCTCAGGAAGGCACGCCTTCACCTGCGGTTCGGCGTCCCGCGGGAGCCGGGGCTCGCGGCGTGCCTGCTGGGCCACGCTCCGCTCGACGGGGCGCTTCGCGAGACCTCCATCGAGCGGCTGCACATCCTCCCGGCCGGGGCGCCGTCCCCCGACGCCGCGGAGCTGCTCGGCGGCGAGCGGATGCGCGAGACGCTGGAGCTGCTCGCCGCGCGCTTCGACCGGGTCGTCCTCGACACGCCCCCGCTCCTCGCCGCCGCCGACGCGTCCATCCTGGCGACCCTCGCGGACGGGGTTCTCGTGGTGGTCCGCGCGGGCCACACCGATCGCGCCGCCGCCCAGCGGGCCGCCGCGCGGCTCTCCACGGCCGGCGCGAACGTGGTGGGCGGGGTGCTCAACGACCCCGACTCGAAAGCGGACACGCACGACACGCCGCGCCCCTACGGCGACGACATAGGCTCGCCGGGCGAGTAGCCCGGAGTCGGCGGCGCTACCGGCCCGCCGCCCGCGCGCGCTCGTCGAAGCCCAGCGCATCCACCAGCAGGTCGAACTGCGCGGTGGGGAGCTGCCCGCCCGATGCCTGGTCGTGCCCGCGCCCGAACTCGTGCCCCACCGGGCCGATGTCCACGGCGCGGAGCAGCTCCGGCAGCACCAGGTCGCGGCGCGCGGTGCGCGCGCTGAACGCCACCAGCCCCGGCAGGTATCCCCGGTTGGCGGCGATCACCGCGCGGTCCGGGAGGCGGCCGCGCCACTGCTGCGCGATCAGGGGGTGGATCTGGCAGGGCGAGTGGAGCGGCACCAGCGCCCACGGCCCCGTGGCGGAAAAGAGCGGAGCGTGCCGCCTCGCCACCGCCAGCTCCGCCTGCACCTCCGCGCGGTACTCCCGCAGCCTGCGCACCGGCTCCGAGTCGCCTTCGGTGAGCTCGCGCGGGTGCTCCGCCGCCATCAGCAGCGCCAGCGGCGTGCCGATGTCGAACGGCGAGGCGCGGCGCGCGGCGTTGACGGCGGACACCGCCTCGCGCAGCCACTTGGCCGTCCACCGCTTGCGGAGCCCGGGCAGCTCGTCCCACGGCGCCCTGTCTCCCAGGTCGCCGATGGTGCCCAGCGCCGCGAGCCAGCCGAGGTCCTCGATCTCCGCGAGCGGGCGCAGGATCTCGTACGCCAGCCACGCGGAGGTGGGGATCGGCTCCCAGCCGTACCCGAGCACCACGGACGCGCCATCCGGCTCGCCGTCCGGCCGGTGGTGGTCCACGTACAGCGTGGGCACCCCGTCCAGCACGCCCTCGCGGTTCACCCCCAGGTCGGTGACCACCAGCGCGTCCGGCCGCAGGGCGCGCAGCCGCTCGCGCGCCCGATCGGTGAAGGCGTTCTCCCCGCGCCCGCTCGGCACCACGCGCACCTCCGTGAACCCCAGGCGCGGCAGCGCGCGGCCGAACACCGCGCCCGCCCCCAGCCCGTCCGCGTCGAAGTGGCAGAACACCACGATGCGCGCCGAGCGGGGAAGGCGCTCGAAGAACTCCCGCGCGGTGGCGCGCCCGGTGGCCAGGCCTTCGTCGATGGGAATCGCGTCCATGGCACGCCGTCGTGCAAAGCCCTTGCCCGGGTTCTTCTCCGTGCCTCCGTGCCTCTGTGTGAGATTCACTTCTTCCTTACGCGCCGGGACTGCCGCACCGGTGAATCGAGTCTTCGGATGAACCGATCTGCCGTCGCGTGGCTCGGCCTCGCGTGCGCCACCTGCCTGTCGCCCGGCACCCTGCGGGGCCAGGGCACGGATTCGCCGTACGCGGCACCCGCCGGGGCACCGTACGCGGCGGAAGAGGTGGTGGTGCGCTCGCCGTACGGCCACACGCTGGCGGGCACGCTCACCCTTCCGCGCCAGGTGCGCCGCCCCTTTCCGGTGGTGCTCCTCATCTCCGGCACGGGCGCGCAGAACCGCGACGCATCGCACCCGGGAGATCGCTACCGCCCCTTCCGGCAGATCGCGGACACGCTGTCGCGCCGCGGCATCGCCGTGCTGCGCATGGACGACCGGGGGATCGCCGAAGGGCGGTTCCTGCTCCCGAGCGCGCTGCAGGTGGCCGAGGACGTGCGCGCCACCCTCGCCTTCCTGCGCGGCCGCGCGGACATCGACGCGGGGCGGATCGCGCTGGTGGGCCACAGCGAGGGAGGCGCGGTGGCCCTGATGGTGGCGGCCGGCGATCCCACCCTCCACGTGCTCGCGCTGATGGGGGCCCCGGGGGTGCGGCTGAGCGATGGCGCGCGCGAGCAGGTGCGGCGATCGGTGGCGCGCAGGATGGCCGGGCGCCCGCAGGCGGAGCGGGACTCGGTGCTCCGCGTGGCGGAGGCGAACGTGGAGCGGATGCTGGGTGCGGAGTGGGGGCGGCAGAGCGGCGGGTACGACCCGCTGGTGGCGGCGCGCTCGGTTCGCTCCGCCTCCGTGCTGGTGCTGCAGGGCGCCAACGACTGGCAGGTGGCGCCCGAACAGGCCGGCGCGCTGGCCGCCGCGCTCGGCGCGGGCTCGTGCGACGTCACGCGGCGCGTCTTCCAGGGAGTCAACCACCTGTTCCTCGCCGACCCGTCCGGCGACCCGGACGGGTACCAGAGCCTCGCGTCGCAGGAAGTTCCCGCTGTCGTGCTCGGCACCCTCGCCGATTGGCTCGCCCCCCGCCTCGCGCGGCCCGGCCGCGCAACGGGTGCGCGGTGCCCGCGGGTGGGGGCGGGGCGCTGACCGGCCTGCGCCGTTTGCGGCGGGTTGACACGCGCGCATACCTTGGGGGAGTGCCGTTCGCCACTTCCCCGCACACCGGTAGCCATGAAACGTACCTCCCGCACCCGCGCCTGGGCCCTCGTGGTCGCACTCTCCGCCGCGGCATGCGCCACGCCGCAGGCGGGGTCCGGCCCCGTCCCGCAGAACTGGAGCGCCGACGAAGCGCAGATCCGCGCCGCGATGCAGGCGTCGTCGGACGCGTGGAACCGCGGCGATCTGAAGGGGCACCTCGCGATCTACGTGGACAGCGTGACCTTCATGACGCGCAACGGGCCCCGCCCGGGCGTGGCGGCGATCGAGCAGTCGTTCACGCAGACGTTCTTCCAGGGCGGCCAGCCCAAGCAGAACCTGCGCTTCGAGCAGATGGTGGTGAGGCCGCTCGGGCCCGGCTCGGCGCTGGGGACGGGCCGGTTCATCCTGTCCGGCGGCGGGCAGCCGGACGCCACCGGGTGGTTCACCCTGGTGTGGGTGCGCACGGCGGACGGGTGGCGGGCGGTGCACGACCACTCGGGCTGAGAAAAACGGATCTCACACAGAGGCACGGAGGCACAGAGACGACTTCATCTCTGTGCCTCTGTGTGATCAGGGGAACCCATGGACATCGCGCGTGACGTAGGGTACGCCTGGAAGAGCTTCCGCTCCGGGCGCTCGGGGCTGCTGCTGGCGGCGGCGGTGCTGGCGCTGGCCATCGGCGCGGGGAGCACGGCGTTCAGCGTGGTTTCCGGCGTGCTGCTGGACTCGCTCCCGTTCGCGGAGCCGGAGCGGCTGGTGAGCGTGCGCGTGGCGCCGCTCACCCGGCGCGCGGACCCCACGGCGGGCGGCACGCTGTCGCCCCAGAGCGTGCGGCTGGCGCTGGCGCCCACGGGCGCGTTCCAGTCGGCGGCGTACCTGTACTGGGGTGGCGAGCCCGTGCTCACCGGCGGCGCGGAGCCGGCGCGGGTGACCGCGTGGCGCGTGTCCCGCGATTTCTTTGGCGTGCTGGGCGCGCGGCCTTTGCTGGGGCGCACCCTCACGCGCGCGGACGAGGGCGGCGCGTCCGTGGTGCTGAGCCACGGGCTGTGGAGCTCGCGCTTCGGCGGGGCGCCGGACGTGGTGGGGAGCACGCTCACGCTGGACGGGCGGGCGCACACCGTGGTGGGGGTGATGCCGCCCCGCTTCGAGCTTCCCGAGGGCGCCCAGCTCTGGCAGCCGGCGCCGCCGCCCACCGCCGCGATCGACCCGGACGAGGTGCAGGCCGGCCACTGGGTGGTCGCCCGCCTGGCGCCGGGGGTCACGCCGGCGCAGGCCCGCGGGCGCCTGGACGCGCGCTTCGCGGCGCACGCGCGGCAGCACGCCGGGTTCGCCGGGTGGGGGCTCAACGTGGCGCCGCTGGACGAGCTGATCGCCGGGCCCGTGCGCCGGCCGCTGGTGCTGCTGATGGGCGCGGTGGCGCTGGTGATGCTGGCCGCCTGCGCCAACGTTGCCGCCGTGCTGCTGGCGCGGGGGATCACGCGGCGCCGGGAGCTCGCCATCCGCGTGTCCCTGGGCGCCACGCGGGGGCGCGTGGCCCGGCAGCTGGTGACGGAGGCGGTGCTCCTGGCGCTGGCCAGCGGCGCGTGCGGCGCGCTGCTGGCCCGCGCGGGGGTGCCGTTGATGGTGGCGCTCGCCGGCGACCAGATCCCACCCACGGCGCACGTCGCGGTGGATGGGCGCGTGCTGGCCTGGACGCTGGCGGCGAGCACGCTCACGGGGCTCGTGGCGGGGCTCTTCCCCGCCCTGCTGGCGGCGCGCGCGGACCTCTCGGCGGCGATGCGCGACGGGAGCGCGGGCGCGGGCACCGGCCGCTGGCTCACGCGCCTGGGCGAGGGGCTGGTGGTGCTGCAGGTGGGGCTCGGCACCATCCTGCTGAGCGCGGCGGCGCTGCTCGCCTTCAGCTTCGCCAACCTGGTGAACGTGGAGCTCGGCTTCGACCCCGGGCACGTGGCCGTGGGCAAGGTACGGCTCACCGCGGAGCGCTACGCCACGCCGGAGCAGCGGCGAAGCTTCGTGGAGCAGGTGACCGCCCGCGCCCGCGAGCTGCCGGGGGTGCGCGCGGCCTCGGCCAGCAACGGCATCCCCTTCGCCGGCGGCGCGCTCGGGTCGGTGGAGATCCCGGGCGAGCAGGCCGCGGGCGACGCACCGATGGTCTGGTTCACGGCCGCCACGCCGGACTACTTCCGCACCATGGGGATGACGCTGCTGCGGGGGCGCGGGCTGGGGGGCGCCGGCGCGGTGGTGGTGAACGAGTCGCTGGCGCGCGCCTACTTCCCGGGCCGCGACCCCATCGGGCGCGCCATCGTTTACTACGGCGACGTGCGCGGCGAGATCGTGGGCGTGGTCGCGGACAGCCGCCAGCAGTCGCTGGCCGAGCCCGCGCCCCCGCAGCTCTACAGCGCCCTCACCGACGAGGGGAGCCTCCACCTGGCCGTGCGCGCGGACGGCGGCGCGGGGAGCGCGGCGGCGGCGGTGCGCGAGGCGATCCGCTCGGTGGACCCGCTTCTCCCCATCGACCGGCTGGGGCCGATGGACGAGCGGGTGCACGAGTCCGTGGCGCGCCCGCGCTTCCACGCGGCGGCGGCCTCCGCCTTCGCGCTGATCGCGCTGCTGATCACCGCCCTGGGCGTGTACGGGCTCACCGCGTACTCCGTGTCGCGCCGGGCACGGGAGATCGGCATCCGCCTGGCGATGGGCGCCACGGGCCGGCACATCCACGTGGCCACGCTGGGGCGGGCGGCGCTGCTGGCCGGGGCGGGGGTGGCGCTGGGGCTGGCGGGGTCGTGGGCGGGCGGGAGGGTGCTTGACGCGTTCGTGTTCGGGCTCACCACCAAGGACCCGCGCGTGCTGGGCGGAGTGGCGCTGGTGCTGACGCTCGCCGCGCTGGCCGCCGCGCTGGCGCCGGCGCGGCGGGCGGGGCGCATCGACCCCGTCGTGGTGCTGCGCACCGACTGAAGGGCCTCATGTGGAGGGCCGGACGCACACGGGATAGACAAAAATACTTGCAGTCATTATTGTTCGCGCCCACCCACGATACACATCCGTTTACGAGGCCCTCGCATGTCCTTCCCGCACCACCGCCCGCTCCGCCGCGTCCTGTTCGCCGCCCTCTCCTCCGTCACGCTGCTGGCCGGCTGCGACGGCACCGGCACGCTCTTTCCCGGCGCCGCGCGCCGCGAGATCGTGGTGCCGGAGCGGCACCCCATCATCTTCGTGCACGGGTGGAACTCGTCCGGCACGGTGTGGAACACCATGAAGACGCGCTTCCAGGCCGACGGGTGGACCGCCGCGCAGCTTCACAGTTGGTCGTACAACACGTCGCAGTCCAACGCCACCACGGCCAAGCAGATCGCCACCAAGGTGGACTCCATCCTGGCCGCCACGGGCGCCACGCGCGTGGACGTGATCTCGCACTCCATGGGCGGCCTTTCCAGCCGCTACTACGCCAAGAGCCTGGGCGGCGACGTCAAGATCGACGCGTGGGTCTCGCTGGGCGGCCCCAACCACGGCACCACCACCGCGTACGGCTGCGCGCAGACCGCCTGCGTGGAGATGCGCCCCGGCTCCACCTTCCTCAAGGCCCTGAACGCCACCGACGAAACGCCGGGCGCCCCGCGCTACGCCACCTGGTGGTCCGCGTGCGACCTGGTGATCGACCCGGACAACAGCGTGCTCCTCGTCGGCGCCACCAACACCCAGGCGCCCTGCGTGAGCCACAGCGCGCTCTACACGGACGCGACGGTGTACGGCCAGGTGCGTGCCCTGGTGCATCCGTAAAAGAAGTGCGTGAGTGCGTTAGTGCGTGAGTGCGTTTTTACTGCCGTTACCGCACTCACGCACTAACGCACTCACGCACTTCTTTTCATTCCGTAATCGGGCGGATGACGCGGCAGGGGTTCCCGGCCGCGAATACGCCCTCGGGGATGTCGCGCGTGACTACGCTTCCCGCGCCGATCACGGAGCGCGAGCCGATGGTGACGCCGGGTAGGATGATGGCGCCGCCGCCCACCCACACGTCCGAGCCGATCTCGACGGGCTTGCCGAGCTCCACCTGGCGGCGCAGCTCGGCGTTCATGGGGTGAAGCGCCGTGTAGATCTGCACGGCGGGGCCGAACAGGGTGAACGCGCCGATGCGGACCGGGCACACGTCCAGCACCACGCAGTTGAAGTTGAAGAAGACGCGCTCCCCCAGCTCGATGTTCGTCCCGTAGTCGCAGTAAAAGGGCGGCTGCATCCACACCGTGTCGCCGCCCGCGCCAAAGAGCTCGCGCAGGATGCGCCGCCGCTCGTCCGCATCCGCCTCGCGGGTGGCGTTGAGGGCGTGGCACAGCTCCCTCGCCCGCTCGCGGCCCGCGACGAGCTCCGGATCGAACGGGTCGTACGGCTCCCCCGCGAGCATCTTCTCCCGCTCCATAGCGCTCCCGGTGACGAAAACGGAGGCACAGAGAAGAAGTTCTTCTCTGTGCCTCCGTGTCTCTGTGTGAGCCCCCGCCGTTTACGACCGCGCCGTATCCCGCGCGGCGCGCGTGGTATCCGAGCGCGGCCGGCGCGAGCTCCGCGCCGTGTCGCCGCGCGACGAGCGGGACGTGGTGTCCGGCCGCGCGCTGCCGCCCGTGCCCTTGGACGCGGTGCCGGCGCTGCTCGCGTCCGGCCGGTCGCCCTCCACCGCGTCGGCGTTGTCCGAGCCGCCCATCACGCGGATGGGGATGGGGTTGGGAAGCTGCACCTCCTGGCGTACCTTGCGGTTGCTGCGCGCCTGCTGGATCCAGGCCTCGTCCTTGGGCGCGCCGCCCGCCACCATCAGCATCTGCGCCAGCTCCTCCGCCTCGGCGTTGCGCATGCGGATGGAGCCGTGGCTCGCCGCCGTGCCGATGGACTCCGGCTCGTTGGTGCCGTGGATGGTGCGCGGCGGGTCGTACACGATCTGCACGGTGCCCAGCGGGTTGTCCGGGTCGCCCGGCTCCTTGGGCTCCTCTTCCTTGGACCACTCCTCGTCCGGCGGCGGCGTCCAGCCGGGGTTCCACACCACCTGCGTCACGTTCCACGAGCCGTTCTGCGTGGGCCACTCCTTGGTGCCCACGGCGATGCCGTAGCTCTTCTCCAACTGGTCGTTGCGGAACACGCGCACTTCCTTCTTCGCCGCGTCCACCTCCAGGCGAAGCTCCTGGGGCGGCTGCGGCGGCGGGGCCGGCTGGGTGGCGGGCGCCACGCCGCCGGCGGGCGGAGCGGCGGCGGCGCCGTTGTTGTTCTCCGCCGCTTCGTCGCCGCCACCGCACCCGGCCATGGCGAACAGGACGGCCACGCCGCCCGCGGTCCACGTCTTCATCAAACTTCTCGTCATCCTCGTCTCCTTGCGGGGTTTGTACCCCCCCCGCCTAGCAAGGGGCGTGCGAGGAGCCGCGCGCCCGCCGCGGACGGCGCGAAGATGCCGCCTCAATATCGGGTGCGGGCCCCGGAAAAGGGGCCGCCGGATGGAGCGCGATATTCCTGTAAGCCCTTGCGCATTGGGGAGATATGCGCTTCCTTACATCGTTGTGACGCACCCGCCTTTCGACGCACACCTCCCCATCCAGGGCCCCCACCGATGTTCAAGCTTTCGACCCGGCCGCTGCTCGTTGCCGCGGCGCTGGCGCTCGCCGCCTGCACCGACTCGGCCGATTCCCTGGCCGGCATCCCGCGCGGCGCCGCCGACGGCCTTTATCCGCAGATCGCCGTGAGCGGCCCCGCTTCGTCGTCCGAGGTCAAGCTGTCGCTGCTGCGCAAACCCGCGGGCGTGCGCCTGGGGAGCTACCAGGGCGAGCTTCGCTACGACCCCGCCGTGCTGACGCTGGAGCGCTGGTCGCTCCCCGCGGGCACCGAGGGCGTGGTGAACGACGAGACGGCCGGCAAGATCCGCTTCGTGGCCTCCGCCGTGGAAGGCGTGGGCGAGGTGCCGCTGCTCTCGCTGCGCTTCACGCGCCGCGGCTCGGTGGACGCGAAGAGCTTCGCCGTCTCCTTTGAAGAGGTTTCCGCGGCCGAGGACTTCTCGGACCTCACTCCGCTCGTATATGCCGGCGCGCCCGCGGTGAGCGTAAGCTCGCGGTAAATGCACGGAGCGGCCCGGCCGCTCCCCCCAAGCTTTGCCCTGCTGGCTTCCCGCGCCCCGAAAAAACGAAATGAGTACGCCCGTGCTGCACCGGCTCCTGGGACTCGCGGTCCTGAGCCTTGTACCCATTTCGGCACAGGCGCAGCAGTCGCTCCGTGGTGACGTGGATGGCGACGGCCGCGTGACCGCGGCCGACGCGCAGGCCGTGCGCGACTACGTGGCCGGGCGTGCCGCACGCGCCGGCCTCACGCTCCTTCCCAACGGCGACGCCAACGGGGACGGGCGCATCACCGGTGTGGACGCGGCCATCATCCAGGCGTTCGCGGCCGGGCGCGACCTGGGCCGCTTCGGGATGGGCGAGTCCGTGAAGAGCGCGCCGGAGGGCGGGAGCTACACCATGCTCCAGGAGTGCACCGTGGACGTGCAGGCCGGAACGCAGAGCTGCCAGACCCCGCGGCCGGCCACCGGCGCGTCCGCGGACGTGCTCCTGGGCAAGCCGTTCATCGGCTACGTCACCACGGCGAACACGAGCTCCAGGGTCAATCCGGCGAACGAAGACACCACGCGGATGACGGTGGCGCTCACCAGCCAGATGGGCCAGCCCATCGGCACCACCGACGGGGTGAACCCGGCGCCGACCGGCAACCGCGTCTTCTTCAGCGAGGGCCCGCGCGTCACCGCGGTCCACTCGGGGACCGTCGCCAGCGCCTCCATCCGCGTGGAGGGCACCGACGGGACGGCGAACTTCAGCAGCCCGGATGGCGCCTATACGCGCACCGGGAAGCCGTACTTCCAGTACAACGGCGTGCTGGCGAAGGGCGCCACCTCGGCCCCCAAGGCGTGGCGCTTCATCTACAGCGCCAACACCCGCACGTTCAGCTACACGGTGGCCGTATCGGCTCCCGTGCAGTACGAGTACGGGTGGGTCACGATCGCGGCGGCCCCCGCGGCCGTGGCCAACCGGCTGCCGGCCGGCGCGCGGGCCAGCCTTTCCGCGGCGGGCGCGGAGCACGGGATGGTGGCGACGGTGCACAGCATCACGGGCGCGGCCATCGCCGAGGCGGTCACCTGGAGCAGCTCCAACCCCGCGGTGGCCAGCATCGACGCCAGCACGGGGATGATGACGGACGTGAGCGACGGCACCACCATCATCACCGCCACCTCCACCGTGGACCCGCGGCGCACGGGCTCGGCGCCGATGTCGATCGCGGTGCCGCCGCCCGCCTACGCGGCCGGGCTGGTGGTGAGCTGCCACGCGGACATCGCCGGGCGCTCGGTGTCGTGCAACTCCACGGGCGACGTGTACCTGCAGGCGGGCAACGCGAGCGCGGCGGGGGGGATGCTGTCCTTTGACATGGCCATCCAGAACCTGCTGCCGGAAGCGATCGGCACGCCGGACGGCGACGTGGTGGACACCGCGGGGGTGCGCCTCTTCATCGCCTCCACCTCGGTCCAGGGCACCGGCACGGTTCTCCCCGTCAACGCCAGCGGCACGCGCTTCGGGCAGCCTTTCTACGGCTATCCCCAGAAGCTCGCCAAGGACGAGGTGTCCGCCGGCAAGCGCTGGCAGATCGCGTACGGCCCGGGCGTCACCTCGTTCGACTTCCAGGTGCAGGTGCGCGCCGAGATCCAGCCGCTCCTCGTCATCAACGAGATGATGGTGAACCCGAACGTCGTGCTCGACACCTCGGGGGAGTGGTTCGAAGTGTACAACGCCGGGCGCTACCCCGTGGAGATGAAGGGGATGCTGCTGGCGGACTCGGCCGCGAGCGGGCGCAGGGACTACCAGGAGATCGGCGCGTCGCTCGTGGTGCAGCCCGGCGCGTACGTGGTGCTGGGCAACAACGGGAACTCCAGCACCAACGGCGGCGCGCACGTGGACTACGTCTACCCCGGCTACATCAACTTCATGAACTCGCTGGACGCGCTCAAGATCTCGCGCGTCTACGCCGGCGTCCCGCTCACCATCGACCGGATGCAGTACGCCTCGGCCGCCGTCTCGGCGCAGGACGGCGTGAGCCGCGAGCTCAGGAACCCCGGGCTCGACAACGTGAACATGGACGGCAGCAACTGGGCGAACGCATCGGTCACGTCGGTGTACGGCCCCGCCGGCCGCGGCACGCCCGGCGCGCAGAACAGCACGTACACGCCGTAGACAGCAGGCTCACACAGAGGCACAGAGGCACGGAGGCACGGAGATGAAGTCGTCTCCGTGCCTCTGTGTCTCTGTATGAGCCTACTTCCTCAGCGGAATGAGCGCGCGGACCTGCGCGTCGCGCAGGTACAGGCCGCCCCACGCCAGCACGCCGAACACCACCGGGAAGAGGAACCACGGGTCGTCCGCGCGCACCTGCGTGGCGACGGCGCCGCCCAGGTAGCCCGTCACCAGGATGGCGCCCAGGGTGGCGGTGCGCGGGAGGAGGTACAGGACGGTGGAGACCACCAGGGCCAGGCCGATCCAGCGGACGGAGTGCGCGGGGTAGCCCAGCTTCATGCTCGCCTCCATGTGCACGCCCACCTCCAGCGCCTTGCACACGCCATCCACCAGCATGAAGAGCGCGACGAGGGCGCTGAGGGTGCGTCCCGTCCGGACCAGGGCGAGTCCCTGCGGCGCGTGGACGGGAAGAGTGATGCGCTGTGCCGCCGTGGCCGTGCTCTGCATGGGCGCTCCGAGGGGGGTGCGGGGTGCGTACGAGGGTGGCTTCTATACACGCGACGAACGGCGCGGGGCGGATTCGACACGGGTGGCGAGCACGGGACGTGCAACAGCCGGGGCGTGGCCGGCACCCCCGGCCGGGCGTGGGATCACCCGCTGCGGAGACGAAGATGGACAGAGCTGCCGGTGAGTCGGACGCCACGGGCCGCAGACCCGGGAAGCGGCCCCTGCTGGCCGGCATCGAGGTGCGCGAGGAAGACCTGGACCCCCAGAAGGGGCTTCACGTCGTCTCCGTGCTCTTTCGCGTGTCGTCGGTCGTCATCCTGGTGCTGGCGCTGGGGCAGTTCGGGGCCTGGTGGCTGGACCGGCCGCCCGGCGGCGCGGGGATCGGGCTGCTGGTGGGCGACACCATACGGCTGATGGTGTTCGCGGGGCTGCTGTGGGCCGCGGGCGACCTGGCCAACCTGATGATCAAGACCCACTACGACACCCGCGCCACGCGCATCCTCCTCACCCGCCAGACGTACATGATGCGCCTGATGGGCGAGGCCAGCGGCGCGCTCCCCGCCGCGCAGGACGGCAACCGGCGCTCCACCGACGTGCCCCTGGGCGAGAACCGGGCGGACGCGCCGGGGTGAAACGCGCGGCCGGCGCGCGCGCCCTTCCCTGGCGGACCGGCGCGGCCGTGGCGGCGGCGCTGATCCTTGCCCTGTCCGAGAGCCGCCCGCCGGCCGAGAGCCAGACCGGCAACCCCTTCCGGGGGCGGCGGCTTTACGTCGATCCCTACTCCCCCGCGCGCCAGCAGGCGGAGGCGTGGCGCCGCACCCGCCCCGCGGACGCGGCCCTCATCCGCCGCATCGCGGACCAGCCCCAGGCCATCTGGCTGGGCGACTGGCTGCGCGACGTGCGCCGCGAGACGGACGCGCTGGTGTCCCGCATCACGGGCGCCGGGGCGCTCCCCGTGTTCGTGGCGTACAACATCCCCTACCGCGACTGCGGCCTTCACTCCGCCGGCGGCGCGCGCGGCGGCGACGGCTACCGGCGCTGGGCCCAGGGCCTGGCGCAGGGGATCCGGCGCCGCCCCGCCGTCGTGATCCTGGAGCCGGACGGCCTGGCCTCCATCGACTGCCTCCCCTTTCGCATGCGCGACGAGCGCTACGTGCTGATGCGCGAGGCGGTGCAGGCGCTCAAGGCGGCGGGCGCCGCGGTGTACATCGACGCCGGCAACGCCAACTGGCAGCAGGCGCCCGAGATGGCCAACCGGCTGCGCAGGGCGGGGATCGAGCTGGCGGACGGCTTCGCGCTCAACGTGTCCAACTTCCACGGCACGCGCCCCAACATCGCGTACGGCGAGCGCCTCAGCGGGCTGGTGGGGGGCAAGCACTTCGTGATCGACACCAGCCGCAACGGGCGCGGCGCGGTGCTGGAGAAGGAGTGGTGCAACGCGCGCAACCAGGCGCTCGGCGCCCCGCCCACCACCCAGACCGGCCACCCCCTGGTGGATGCCTACCTGTGGGTGAAGACGCCCGGCCAGTCCGACGGCGTGTGCAACGGCGGCCCCCGCGCCGGCCAGTGGTGGGCCGAGTACGCGCTGGAGCTGAGCCGCGCCGCCGAGGCCATCGGGAGCGCGTTGCCTCGTTAAAAGCCGGGGCTCACGCAGAAGTGTCAGCGTCCGCGGCACAGCGAGGGGATGAATCCCCCCGCTGGAACCACGGGAAGCCCGCTGAAGCGGGCTCGGTCCCCTGACCCGTGCGAGCCCGCCTCAGCGGGCTTCCCGTGGTTCCAGCCGGGCGTTTCAACGCGCGGCACCAACGCCCGGCATCAACGCGCGGCACCAACGCCCGGCATCAACGCGCGGCACCAACGCCCCCGCGTGACCCCCTGCATCAACACCCCCGCGTCCCCCAGCGCGCGAGGTAATCCAAGGCTCATCACGCGATCCTTGTCTCGGCAAGGGGAGACGAATACGTTCGGGAAGAAGTGCTAATTCCGCAGCACATTCCTCCCCGGAGAATCCCCATGCAAAGACGTGGTTCGCTGCTGTCCGCCGTGCTCCTGGTGCTCCCCGCGCTGCTGGCGGCGCAGGAGCCGGCGTTCGACCGGGGGGAGTTCGCGGCGCGGCGCGGGCGGCTCTTCGACCAGATCGGCAAGGGCGCGGCGGTGGTGTTCGGCTCGCCGGGTCACCCGCACGCAGTGCGCTTCCGCCAGACGCCCGACTTCTTTTACCTGACGGGGATCGAGGAGCCGGGCTCCATCCTGGTGCTGGACGGGCGCACCCGGCGCGCGATCGTGCTGGCGCCCGCGAGGTCGGCCGGGCAGGTGGGGATCGAGGGGCCCGGCGTGCGCGAGCACCCCAACGCCGAGGCTCACTTCGGGGTCGCGCTGCAGGGGCCGGAGCGCTTCTGGGCGCTGATGGACAGCGTGGCGGCGGGCGCGGACACCCTCTTCCTGCCGCTGACGCCGCACGACGAGCTGCAGTACGCCCGCTTCGAGGTGATGATGCGGGACCGCGCGCAGCAGAGCCACCCCATCTACGGCGGCCCCACGCCCGTGGCCCGCGCCATCGAGCGCCTCCGCGGGATGCGCGCGCAGGCGCCCGTGGCGGACCTCAGCCCCCGGCTCGACCGCATGCGCTGGATCAAGACGCCGTACGAGATCGAGCGGATGCGCACCGCCGGCCGCGTGGGCGCGGAGGGGGTGCGCGAATCGATCAAGGGCACGCGCCCCGGGATGCACGAGTACGAGATCGAGGCCGCCGCGCGCTTCTTCTACGTGCGCGCCGGGATGCGCGGCGACGCGTTCATGCCCATCGTGGCCTCGGGCCGCAACACGCTCACCCTCCACTACACGGACAACGACCGGCGGATGGAGGCCGGCGACCTGGTGTACATCGACTACGGCGCGGACGCGGACTACTACACCTCCGACATCACCCGCACCTGGCCCGTCTCCGGCCGCTTCACCCCGGAGCAGGAGCGGATGTACCGCACGGTGCTGGAGGCGCGCAACGCCATCATCGCCGCCATGAAGCCGGGCGTACGGCTGTCGCAGCTCAAGGACGCGGCGGGGGCGGTGTACGAGCGCTACGGCTACGGCGAGCAGTTCCGCCAGTTCGGCCGCTACGTGGGCCACCCCGTGGGCATGTCCGTCCACGACGTGGAGCCCGGCCGCCCCGGCGCCGACTTCGTGCTGGAGCCCGGCGTGGTGTACAACGTGGAGCCCCTCCTCCACCTCCCGGAAAAGGGAGTGCACCTGCGCCTGGAAGACAGCGTGCTGGTGACCGCCACCGGCGCGGAGAACCTGACCGCCGCCGCCCCGGTGGAGATCGAGGAGATCTACGCCCTCATCCGCCAGGGCGCGCTCGGCGCCCGCTGACGCTAGCGGTCGCGAAAGAGCTGGGGCGCGCCGCTCAGCGTCCCCAGGTCCAGCTCCAGCGAGGTGCCACCTCCGTCGCACACCGCGCCGACGGTGAAGGCACCCCACGCCCGCCCCTCCCACACGGCCTCGCCGCCCCGCACGGGCACCTCCTGCTCCCGTACGGGAAAGGTCTCGTGCAGGAAGAAGCGGACGGACCCGCTCAGCGGCGGGCCGGAGGTCGCGCGCACCACAACGCGCACGTCGAACCAGTCGGGGCTCCCCGCCACTTCGCGCACCTCGCCGTCCACGCGGCGCCCGTCCCGCTCCGCCGCTCCCCCGAACTTCCCCTTCTGGGTGTCGGAGGGCGCGAAGAAGCTGGCGGGCGCCGCCTCCCGCGTGCCCGCCGCCGCCAGCAGCTCCGCTCCCAGCTTCGCCGCGAGCCCCAGGGCGGCCTGCGCCAGCGCACCCATGGGCGCGCCCAGCGCGCGAACCACCTGCCGCTCCCCCAGCAGCTCGCGCAGCGCCGGGCGCGGGAGGCGCGCGCGCGGCCTGCCATCCTCCGTGAGCCCCTCCCCCTCTCCGGGCTCGGGGAGCTCCAGGGTGGCGAGGGCGCGGCTGATGTGCGTGAGCAGCGCCGTTTCCAGCGGCGCCAGCTCGCGCTTGCGGGCGAACGCGTCCACCTCCTCCGGCGGGGGGATGAGGGTACGCAGCCGCCACGCGAGCTGCGCCAGGGCGTCCGCGGGCTTGTCGGCCGATTCGAGCCCGGCCGCCTTCTGGCGCACCCACCCGCCGGCCGCCCCCGCGAGCTTGTCGGCCGAGTCCAGCCCGGCCGCCTTCTGGCGCACCCACCCGCCCGCCGCCCCCGCGAGCTTCCCGGCGTGTTTCGCCGCCAGCTCACGCACCGCCACCCGGATCGTCCCGGCCTTCTCGTCGGGCTGGGACAGCCCCGCGGGATCGGCGGACACTCGCCACACGAGCCACGAGCCGGCCCCGCAGATGCGGTCCGCGATCCGCGCCGTGAGCGACAGCGGGGGCGCCACCGCGTCGTGCACCGCCGAGGCCCGGGCCAGCAGGGGATAGCTCACGCACAGCATCGGCGGGGTGCGGAGCGCTTTCAGCTCCTCCTCGCTCCACCCGGACGGGTCCTGGTCCAGCCCCAGCCGGAGCGCCAGCACGTCCGGATGCGCCCCGACCAGCTTGCCCACACTCTCCGCCATCTCCGCCGCCAGGGGGAGCGCCGCCTCGCGGTTGCGCGCGCGCAGCAGGAGGTGCCCCGCCAGGATCCCGAGCATCGGGTTGCCCGCGCCGGCGCGGACCTGCTCCAGCGCGGCCCCGGGAACCCCGCTGTGCCGGCCGCCCACCAGCAGGATGCGCAGCATCTCGGTCCACTCGGCGCCGGGGTCGGCGGGGTCGAAGCCCGCGCCCAGCGGGGTCATCTGCATGGAGCTCCCGGACAGGTCGGGTCCGTCTCCGCCCCCCTCCCCTTCGCGCCCGCGCAGGAAGAGATGGGTGGTCCACCCCGGGCTCGCCCAGACGAGCTGCTCCACCTCGCCGTCGCGGCAGGGGACGCGGAGGCGGTACGCTCCGGGGTCCAGCTCCACGCACGCGCCCGCGCAGCCGCCCTCCAGGTCGGCGCGCGCGGAATCCGCGAGCCGCAGGAGCCGCGTTCCCCCGGCGTCGTGAAGGGTGAGCTCGAGGAGCGGGTGCCCGGCCCCCTCGGAGCGGGCGAAGACGAAGAGGCGGCTCCCGCTCCCGATGCGCGCGTGCGGCGCGCGCGACCACTCGGCCGCGGCGAGCCCGGCCCTGCGCGTCGCCTCGTCGCCCGCGGCGCCGGGGCGCAGCAGGGGCACGGGCGAGGAGAACTCGATGGCGGGCGCGCGCACCCGCACGGTGTCGTCCGGCGAGTCCGGGTCCAGGAGCACGTACTCCTCGCGCAGGGCGAGGCCCGCCCGGAAGTCCACCCGGTAGACCCCCGGCGCCAGCTCCGCCTCCACCTTCCCGAAGCCGCTGGTCTCCAGCTGGAAAGCGCCGTTGACCACGATCACTTCCACGAAGGGGTTGTCCGACTCGGCCACCAGCCGCATGGTGCGCCCCCCGGCCTCAGATGCTGGCATCGAACCCTCCCTCGCCCATGACCTGGAAGCCCACCGTGCGGTTGGTGGCCGGGTCGCGCAGCGCGTAGAAGCCCGGCGCTAGCTCCATCGCGTGCACGCCGGGAACGACGGCGGACTTGGCCGCCCCCGGCCCGGTGAGCTCCGCCGGATGGGGGATCGTCACCCGCACGGTTCCCTTTACCGGGGGCGCCTGCACGCGGTCCACGAAGACGATGTCGTCCCCCGGATCGAAATCGAACTGCGGCTTCTCGTACTCGGCCTCCTCCAGCAGCTCCCGCACGCGGCTGTGGATGTGCCCGCTGACGGTGCTGCCGGTGACGCGTGCCTGCTTGTCCGCGCTGTGGCCCCTCAGCGCCTCCATCAGCGCGACGGTGAACACCCCCCGGTACACGCCCTTCTCCCGGTCCACCCGCCCCTCGTGGATCGGCTTCTCGCGCGCCTTGAGCCCCCAGCGCGTGGCGAAGCCGTAGAACGCCCGCGTACGCCCCCCGCGCACCGTCTTCACCGGGATCCAGGGAGTGGGGCGCCGGGACACGCGCTCGTAGTCGTCACGGCAGCAGTCCATGAAGAGCACCACCTCGTCGAAGAGCCCCTCCAGGCGGATGGCCGACGCGTAGAGACGCCCCGGGATGTGGTATCCCGGCGTGTCGCGCGCCGCGTTGGCCATGAGGAGCGCGGACTCGTCCATCTCCAGGTCGGGAGCGATGCCGTGCCCGGAGAAGTAGATGTACAGCCGGCGGCCGACCTCTCCCTCATTCTTCCTCCCCAGCCGCACCAGCTTCATGAAGGCCGAGTCGATCAGCTCGGTGGTCGGCTTCCCGTCGTCGAAGCTCTCCTCGTACAGCGAGGTGACGATGCGGGTGACGTGCTCCGCCGGCACGCCGCCGCCGTCCGCCGCCGTCACCCACGCGTGGAAGTCGTCCGCGTCCCGCTCCGGCCCCTCCAGCGGGGAGAGCTGCGGGTACTTCGCGATCCCCACGACGATCGCGTAGTCAGTCTCCATCTCCGTACCCCGCCGCCACGATCTGCGCGATGCTTTCCAGCGTGTGCGGATCGCTGTCGAAGTCGCCGTGGTGTTCCGCGCGGCAGAACATCCCCTTCTTCTCGCCGGCGATGGACCACACGGAGCAGTTGCGCACCCCGCCCAGGTAATCGACCACCTCGCGCACGACGCCGCTGCCGTAGCGCGGGCCGTAGTACCGCTGCATCCCCACCAGCGGCATGTCCGCCTCGTCTTCGGTGACGCCGGACACGAAGTAGAGGAGCGAGCGCGGGTAGAGGGCGCGCAGGATGGGCGCCACCTGCGGCACCTTTTCCAGCCGGATGAGCTGGTCGCGGCTTTCCAGCTCGTCCTTCATGGCGAACACGCGCAGGTTGCCGATGCGGTGCTTCACCTGCGCCAGCGTCTCGGCCAGGAGCTGAAAGGTGCAGGCGGGCGCCAGGAACACCACGTCGAAGGCCACGGGCCGGTCCCCCTCCGCCGCCCTGAGCCGCGCGTCTGCGCTGCGCAGGAGCTCGCAGATGTACACGGCGCCGGTGCTGTGCCCCACCAGCACCACGCGTGGCCGCGCGCCACCGCGCACCACCTCCACCAGCTCGTCGATGAATGCGGTGCCGCCAAAGGTGTCGGCGGGGTCCTGGAAGGCGTCGTGGGCATCCTTTTTCATCTGGCTCCACACGAACCCGCCCGCGTGGGCCAGGTAGAACTCGCGGAGCACCTCTTCCACCACGGTGGTGTAGAGGCCGTGGTCGCGCCCCTTGATCGCCCGCTTCACCACCCGCGACACCACCCTCACCACGCCCGTGGCGATGCGCGCGGACGAGACGAGCCCCTTGCCGCCGTCCACCCCCGGTCCGCGCATCTCCTCCAGCACCTCGGGCGACATCAGGGTGGGCACGGCGCCCTCCGCCCCCACATCCGCGCCCTTGGCGCCGGCGCCGGGCCCCGCGGTGATGGCGGCGGCCTGCTCCTGGATCACGGGGTCGCCCTCCACCGCGTCGCGGATCTGCCGCTCCTGCTCGGGCGTAAGGTCGCCGGCCGCGGCCACGCCGGCCTCCAGCCCCGCGTAGGGAGTCTCCCCCGCCTCCGCGCGCCTCAGCTCGTCGCGCACGTCCCGCTCGTCCGGGATCTCCAGCGCCAGCCCCTTCGCCCCCTCGGACGCGCCCTCCCTCGCCTTGCCCAGCACGAACTGCATCGCCCGGCGCAGGATGCGGTTGAAGATCCGCTCCTGGAAGATCTCCGGCAGGTTGCGCGACACCACCTCCCACAGCCCGGCCTCCCACACAAAGAACACCGGGTAGGCGCCAGCCTTCCAGTACTGCGGAAGCAGCTCGCGCGCGATCCCCATCCCCGCGGCCTCCTTCACCAGCCCGCCGTGGAAGTGCACCAGGAGCGGGCGCTCGCCCCCGTCGCGCTGGTAGTTCCTGAAGAGGTCCGCCATGTCCTGGCGGCTGGTGGAGCTGAACCGGCCGTTCGCGAGGTTCACGAAGTGATTGGGGGTGAGCTCCGGAGTGGCGTCTGCGGGCATGATGTCTCCAACGAGGGGTGCCGACGGGATGAACGCGGGGTGCAGTGTAACGGGCGGGTAATTTAGCGTCAAAGGGTTTCTGGCCGCACCCAACGAACGGGAGGCACAGAGGAGTGCTTCTCCTCTGTGCCTCCGTGTCTCTGTGTGACCCCCTTCCTTTAGCCGTTCGGCTCCAGAATGGCGTCGGCGCGCGCCACCACGTCGGCCCAGTGCGCGCGCTGCACCCCGCCCGTGGCGGCGGCATTGCGCACCGCCTCCGCGCGGATGGCGCGCAGCTCGGCGCGGCCCAGGGCGGGCAGGTCGCTGCGCTGCACGTTCAGCGGCGCGAGGAGGGGCGACGGCGGGCCCTCACCGCCACCGCCCGGCGCGCCCTGCCCGGTGGGTGGCGTGGGCGGAGTGACCAGCGCGCCCAGGCGGTCCAGGTACACGCGCTGCATGGCGCGCAGGTTGGCGTCCGGGCGCGCGCCGCTCCACACCGCGCGGCGCAGGTCGGCCAGGTAGTCCTCCGGGGCGTAGGCGGCGGCGCCGGCCATCGCCACGCTCATCGCCAGGCGGTCCAGGCGGCGGGGGTCCAGCAGCGTGGTGACCATGCCGGCCTGCGCGGCGGCCAGCGGCGAGCCGCCCGTGCGCGAGGTGATGGCGGCGGGCGCCAGCCACTCCGGCGTGTTCACCGCGTTCTCGGCCAGGAAGGCGAGCGCGCGCTGCTGCCGCGCGCGCGGCACCGGCGTGTACACGGCGCCGGGCTGCAGCGCCGTCTTGGGCTCCACCTGCACGCCGCCGATCACGCTGGCCACGTGCCGCATGTACGTGGACCACATCCCCACCGTCTCGTTGTACACCTCGGGCAGCTCGCTCTCGGTGCTCCCCGCGTGCGCCGTCCACGCCACCAGGTTGGGGACCACGCGCTGCAGGTTGCCGAGCGCGTAGCGGGTGGCGGCCACCGGGTCGTCGCCCACGTCCTCGGTCTGCGAGCGGGGGTCGATGCCGGAGAGGTACTGCGGGAGGTAGCGGTACGCCATCCGCCCCGTCTGCGAGCTGAGCATGCGGTCGAGCACCGGGCGCTCCGCCTGCGGGGTGGCGGCCTGCGGAAAGCGGCGGTAGCCCCACTCGATGATGAAGTCGTCCCACGGCCCGAGCTGGCGCACGAAGTCTTCCGGGGCCAGCCCGTCGCCCGGCTGCGCCACGTAGTTCTGCCGCGCGTAGTCCATAATGGTGGCCGACACGCCGAAGCGCCGCGCGAACGACGCGTTCCTCAGCGAGTCCACCGGGAACGACGACGAGGCGATCATGTTGTGCGGCAGCCCCAGGGCGTGCCCCACCTCGTGCGTGATCACCTGCCGCATCGTCTCGCCCATCAGCGACTCCGGCATCTCCAGCGTGCGCGCGGCGGGGTTGGCGGCGCCCGTCTCGATCATCAGCCGGTTGCGGTACGACCGCATGTGGTTGTGGTACCAGGTGATGTCGCTCTCGATGATCTCGCCCGAGCGCGGGTCCACCGTGCTGGGCCCCACGGCGTTGCGCGTGGTGCTGGCCGCCCAGCGCACCACCGAGTAGCGGATGTCTTCCGGGTCCCACTCCGGGTCGTTGGCGGGCGGGTCCATGGCGCGCACGGCGTTGCGGAAGCCCGCCTTCTCGAAGGCACGGTTCCAGTCCTCCACCCCCTGCTTCACGTACCGGCGCCAGCGGGTGGGCGTGGCGGGGTCGATGTAGTAGACGATGGGCTTCACCGGCTCCACCAGCTCGCCGCGGGCGTAGGCGGCCGGGTCGCTGGGCTCCAGCCGCCAGCGGGTGATGAAGCTCTCGCGCGCCGCGCGCTGCTCCTCCAGCCCGTAGTTGACGCGGTCCACGGTGAAGTAGCCCGCGCGCTCGTCCGCGTAGCGCGCGCGCATCGGCTCGCGCGGGAGGAGGACGAGCGACTGCCGCATCTCCAGCGTGAGGGTGCCGCCCGTGCGGTCCGAGGGGGGCGCCGTGGCCTCGAAGGTCTGCGTGTGGCGCACCTCCACGTTCAGCGGGTAGCTGCGCATGGTGTTCACGAAGCTGCGCGCCGGGTCCAGCCGCCGCACGCGGTACTGGTCGCGCTGCGCGGTGGTGAGCCCGCTGAGCGCCGGCGTGTCGCCGCCAAAGAACTCGCCCACGTCGATCACCACGCTGCTGTCGCGGCCGTACGCCTGCACGGGGAAGGCGGCCAGGATGGCGCCCAGGTAGTTGCTCGCCACCGAGCGGGCGATGGGGAGCGTGTCCGCCGCCGTGGCCTCGGTGTCCTGCGCGCGCAGCACCACGCGGTCCGCGTCGCGCTCCCAGCGCACCAGCCGCTCCTGCACGCTGGTGCCGGCGGAGAGGAAGCCGCCGAAGTTGGAGGGCACCGCCGCCACGCGCCCCACCAGCAGGAAGCTGCGCCCCATCACCGAGTCGGGGAGCTCGAAGTACCAGCGGTCTTCCACGCGGTGCACGGTCACGCCGCCCGTGTCCGTTACGGCGCGCGCGGTGATGACCTGCGCGTACGGCCGCGGCCCGCGGCGCGCGGCCGCGGCGCCGCCCGCGGCTGCCGCGCCGGGGGCGGTGGTGGCGGACGCGGCGGCGGGAGCGGGTGCGGCCGGGGCTTCGCCGCGCGGCGCGGGCGCGGGAGCGGGGCGCGCGGTTCTGCTGGGAGCGCACGACGCGGTGGCCGCGGCGGCCAGGAGCCAGACGATGCTTCTCACGAGGTCCGGTATGGTTGGGGGAACGGATGGGGCATTGTACACACCCTGGACTGCGACGGCAATCTCACACCGGATCCGGTTGCTGCGGTTGCGGGCGAATGAATTCGCTGCAACAACTACACGAAGTCCCCCTGCGGGGACTACACGCCTCCCGCTGATGCTGGAAGACCAGTCCGCGGAGGCGGAGTTCGTGCTGTGGTTGCCGCGAGCTTTAGCGGTCTGCACGCGAGTCGGGGGCGTATGATCCGGCGCCGCCGCACGAATCTTCGGTAGGGGCAGCCCCGAGCGCCTCCAGACCCGGAGGCATTCCGCTATTACTCGCCAGGCCTCGGTGCCCCTGCGCGGACCACACTTTCGGCCCGAGCAGCAACCCGGTAGTCCGCGCAGGGGGACTTCGTGTAGTCGTTGCAGCGGTTTCAACCGCCAGCAAGCACCGGTTCTCCCGGATTCCGCATCACGTGCAGGCCCGGAGGGGTGGAGACTAAATCCTTCACCTATGTTATATTCGCCACATGAACGAAAAAATCCTACCACTGTCCGTGCTGGACCTGGTCCCCATCGGGGCGGGGTCCACGGCGCGGGAGGCGCTGGTGAACTCGGTGGAGCTGGCGCGGCGGGCGGAGGCGCTCGGCTACACGCGCTACTGGTTCGCCGAGCACCACGGCATGCCCAGCATCGCCAGCTCCGCGCCCGAGATCCTGATCGGGCACATCGCCTCGGCCACGGAGCGCATCCGCGTGGGGTCCGGGGGCATCATGCTCCAGAACCACGTGCCGCTCAGGGCCGCGGAGGCGTTCCACACCCTGGAGACGCTCCACCCCGGGCGCATCGACCTGGGCATCGGCCGCGCGCCGGGGACGGACCCCGTCACCTCCAGCGCGCTGCGCCCCTTCGACCCCTCCACCTTTCGCGAGCACCTGGGGGAGATGATCGGGCTGTCGCGCGGAGAGCTGCCGGCGGACCACCCGTTCCACAGGGTGCGGGTGATCCCCTCCGGCGTCGCGCTGCCGCCCATCTACATCCTGGGCTCCAGCGGCGCCGGCGCGCGGCTGGCGGGCGAGCTGGGGACGGGGTACAGCTTCGCGCGGCACTTCAGCCACACCTCGCCCATCCCGGGGATCCAGGCGTACCGCGACAGCTTCCGCCCCTCGGACGCGTTCCCGGAGCCGCGCGTGATCCTGGGCGCCGCCGTCATCTGCGCGGAGACGGACGAGGAGGCGCAGTACCTGGCCGCCTCCTTCGACCTGATGTGGGTGCGCATCACGCGCGGCGAGTTCGCCCCCATCCCGACGCCCGAGGAAGCGCTCGCCTACCCGTACACCCCCCGCGAGCGCGCCGTCGCGGACAGCTACCGCTCGCTGGTGATCGTGGGAAGCCCCGAAACGGCGCACCGCGAGCTCACCAGCCTCGCCGCCGAGACCGGCTCCGACGAGGTGATGGTGACCGCCACCGTCCACAGCCACGCCGCCCGCGTGCGCTCGTACGAGCTCCTGGCGGAGGCGTTCGGCCTGGGCGGCTGATACGGAAGTGGGGCGGAGAGGGCCCTCACCCCCCAACCCCCTCTCCCAATAATGGGCGAGGGGGCGATTTCCACGCACCGCCCCCCCCCGATCCGGCTTCTCCACGGCCGCTGCACCCGCGGGAGCGGGGCGCGGCTGAATGGGTGGAGTGCGCCCCCTCGCCCATTCATGGGAGAGGGGGACGGGGGGTGAGGGCCCTCTCCGCACCCACCGGTTCGGGATCACACCCTCGCGGACCACGGGGATTGCCGCCTGGAAGCACGCCCGGCACAAGCTCCTTTTACGCCGCGAAGGTGCAGGGTTGACGCGGACGTGCCCGAGCCCCGCTGCACCGCGGCGAAGCAGGCGGCGGGGCCAAAAGAAAATCCTTGCGCACCCGGGAGGGTACCCCCATTATGCGACGCAACGCACGGCGGCCGAAGCCCAGCCGGCCGCCGGTTGCGCTCGCATTGCGCCACGTTTAAAGACATTTGTTTTATCCCCCACCGGTCGCGCGCGGGGGCTCCCACCGGCAGGACCCTCCAGCCACGGGGTGAGGACGCTCGAATGCCGCAGATCACCGTGATGTACTGGAACATCCAGAACTTCGGCAACACCCCCCTCTACAAGACCGCCTACCCGCCCCTCTGCGACCTGATCGCCACCGTCGCGGGGCTCGTGGGCGCGGACGTGATCTGCATCCAGGAGCTCAAGCAGAACGCCATCGGCAACCAGTACCTGCAGCTCCTGCAGCGCACGCTGCAGGCGCTGCCGGCGCCGCAGAACAACTGGTACTACGAGTGGATCAAGGGGTCGGTGGCCAGCACGGGGGTGGCGCCGTTCGCCACCTCCGCGGACCTGGCGTGGGACGCGGCGCACTACGAGGGCTACGCGATGTTCTGGAACCAGAACGTCGCCAAGTTCAGGATGAACGGCGCCCCGCCCATCCAGGCGCCCGCCGGCGGGGCGGCCGTGGCGAACACGCAGGCGGAGACGGTGCGCACGCGCATGCTGGTGGCGTTCGGGGGCGTGCCGGTGATGATCGAAGGGATCGCGGTGCCGCCGGGGGGGATCGTGGTGCCCCCCGACCCGGCGTACACCCTCCCCGCCGGCACCACCGCGCCCGGGGGTGCCCCCATCAACGACGCGGGCGGAGGGGTGCTGGTGCCCGCGGGCGGGGTGCTGGGCGCCCCCGTGAACTGCAACTCGGCCACCGTGCTCCCGGTGGGGACGCTGGTGGGGCCCGCGGGGGTAACGCTCTCGGTGCAGACCCACAACCTCCCCGTGGTGGTGGTGCCGGGGAACTTCACCCTCACGGACCCGCTCGCCCTTCCCGCCGTGGCGGCCACGCTGGTGCCCGAGCACGCCCTGAGCCTGGTGCTCACGGGGCGTGACACGCGCGGCGGGGGGCTGAACCCGTCCTCCTGGACGGGCAACATCAGCGGGAGCACCGCCGTCTTCAACCCGGCCGCCGCGCACCCGTGGCAGTACCTCTACTTCACGCGCGGCGCGGGGCAGCCCGCGGGGATGAAGGGGGCCCGGCGGCCCGCGTACGTGACGCTGGACGTCAACATCCCCGGCGGGGCGCCCGCCGCGCGGCTCACGCCGGTGATCATGTACCACGCCCCCTCGGCGTCGCCGGCGGCCGGCGGGGGGATGCAGCGGGCCGCCTACTCGCGCCCCGTCTACCAGGCGTACGACCCCGTGGCGGCGGCGTGGATCAACAACACGCGGGCCGTGCTGGGCGGCGACGTGAACGTGGTGGTGGACAGCGTGCAGTACGCGCAGGACGCGTTCACCGACACCTTTGCGGCCGGGGGCGCCAACTGCGCGGTCGGGATCTACAACCCGCCGCCCATGGGAGGCACGCGAGGCGACAACCCGCTCAACCGCAGCACGGTGCAGATCAACAACCCGCCGGTGGCGGGGGTGCCCATCCTGGCCGTCAACCCCGACGCCTACCGCCGCCTGGCCATCGACAACGTGTATTACCGCGGCTTCGCCATGGGCACGGCGAACTCGTGGATCTTCGACCTGATGCAGGCGGTCACGGGCGCGTATGCGCCGGGCGTCATCCCCGCGCCCGTGCTCCAGCAGTTCGTGCAGCAGATCACGGTGCTGCAGCAGAACCTGGCGGTGCTGACGGGCGCCGCGCCCCCGCCCGCCCCCGTCCTCCCCGGAGTGCAGGACGCCGCCGACCTGGTGGTGAACCTGGCGCTGGGTGCCTTCGTGTGGCCCAACGCCAACCCGCCGGCGCGCCCCGCCGCCGAGTTCCTGCACATGTGCGCGAGCGACCACCTCCCCGTCGTCTTCCAGATGAACCTGTGAGCGGTCATGACCGGAGCTGACATCCAGGCGAAGCTCGCTCCGTACATCTCGGGGAGCGCGCTCTCGCTGGGCACGCCCAACGACCTGGGCTCGGACGCACTGGACGCGGCGCTGGCCGGGTTCTTTGGCGGCACGCTGAAGGCCACGCTGGGCACCCCGCAGGTGCTGGCGGACCGCGTGGTGTACGCGGGCAGCACGCTGGCCACGGCGGGGTTCACGCTCTACGCGAAAGCGCCCACCGTGCCCGCCACCGTCACCGTGTACGCGGACGGCGCGCAGACGCTCCAGCTCATCGTCGCCGCGCAGATGCCGGCGAAGTACGCGCTGGCGGACAGCTTCGCCACGGTGGCCGCCGGCTCGCCGCTGGCCGCGCTCACCCTCTCGGGCACCACGTACACGGTGGACTCCGGGGTGAGCACCGGCGCGGCGGCCTTTGCGTCGGGGGTGGACACGGGCACCGGGCTGCTGGAGCTGGCGGAGTGGATCTTCGGTGGGAAGCCGCCCACGCTGGCGGGCACCGTGGCCGTGAAGACGGTGGGCGGCTCCGCCTTCCCCGTGCTGGCGCTGGCGGGCCCACCCGTGTCGTCGCCCTCGGTGAGCGGCTTCGAGCTGGTGGTGAAGCTGCAGGCGTGGAGCACCCCCGCCCCGCCCACGGGCGACACGGCCCCGCCGCTGCTGGGCGGGGTGGAGATCTCCACCGAGCTGGTGACGCCCGCGCTCACCGTCCCCATCCTGATCTCGCTCTCCGCCAGCAAGAAGCTGCTCCCCATCCGGCTGGACACGTCCCGCGGCGTGCCCAAGATCACCGCGCTCAGCCAGCTCACCGGTTTCGCGGGGGGGAGCGACCCTTCCGGCCTGGTGCCGAGCGACGTGAAGCTGGGCACGCTGTCGCTGGACTCGGCCAGCGTAGTGCTGGACGTGGAGAACCGGGCGTTCACCCAGCTCCAGTTCCAGATCGGGCTGGGCACGGACTGGGCGATCATCGACAACCTGCTGACGCTCAAGGGGCTGACCGCGGCTTTCGCCATCCCCAACCCGCAGGACCCCAAGAGCGTTTCCGTGACGCTCACCGCCGAGTTCGTGCTGGCCTCGGGCACGCTGGACGCTTTCGTGGTGCTGCCGGACAAGGTGGTGGGGGCGCAGCTCGCGGCGGGCACGCAGATCAGCATCAACGACCTGATCGGCTACTTCGCCCACGGCGTTTCGCTGCCGGGGGGCGGCGACCTGGCGATCACCCTTTTCGACATCCGCGCGGACATCGGCAACAAGGCGTACTCGCTGGCGTTCGAGGTGGACGGGAACCTCACCATCGGGAGCGCCTTCGAGCTGGACCAGCTCAGCTTCGCGGTGGACTACTCGGACGGCGCGCTGCAGCAGGTGGCGTTCGGGGCCATCTTCGCCATCGCGGGGACGGAGCTGTACCTGGCCGCCGTGTACGCGGGCGGGGGGTGGACGCTGGCGGGGGGCACGTACCAGCCGGCCTCCATCAACCTGTCCGCGCTGGTCACGGACCTGCTCAAGATCTTCAACGTATCGCTCCCCACCACGCTCCCCGCCATCGTCCTCACGGACCTGGAGCTGACCCACTACAGCACGCTGGACAAGTCGTTCGCCTTCCAGGCGGAGATCGACTACTTCGGCGGCGACGACGCGCTGCTCAAAAAGATCACGGGGAAGGTGAACGTCGCGTCGGCGGACGGGAGCAAGTGGACGGGCGGGGTGGCGGGGTCGCTGGAGATCGGCAGCAACATCTTTACGGTGGCGTACGACTTCGCGGCCAGCCAGACGCTCTCCGCGAGCTGGGCGGCCACCGGCACGGAGACGTTCGGCATCCAGTCGCTGTGCGAGCTGCTGGGCGCGCCGGTGCCGGACATCCCGGAGGGGCTGGACCTGGGCCTCGTCTCGGCCAGCTTCAGCTACGACATCACCGACAAGACGGTGGTGCTCGCCGCCCAGTCCAGGAACTACGGCTCGGCGGTGTTCGTGGCGCAGAAGCCCGCCGCGGGGTGGCGCTTCTTCCTGGGGCTGGGAGTGAAGCCGACGCTGGATCTCACCAACCTGCCGCTGCTGAGCAAGGTGCTCGGCCCCGACGAGACGGTGAAAATCGACGGCATCCAGATCGTGGTGACCTCCGCCGCGCTGGACACGACGGCGGCGGGGCAGATCAACAAGCTGGTGCAGGCGCTCCCCGCCCCGCCCAGCACCGCCACCGCCTACCCGCAGGTGCCCGCGGCCGGGCTGGCGGCGGGGGGCGGCATCTCGATGTCGTTCCACGCCGGCTCGTTCAACGAGACGTTCAGCCTCACCACCGGCACACCCCCGAGCGACACCGTCGCGCTCCCCGCGGGCGGCTCCACCGCGCTCCCGGCTTCAGGTACGGGCACGGCGCTCACCGCGCCCGGCACGTCCGTCACCGCGCAGACCGGCGGGCCCACGTCGGCGAAGTCGTCCGACGGGACGATGTGGTACAACCTGCAGAAGACCTTTGGGCCGGTGACGTTCCAGAAGGTCGGCATCCGCTACAAGTCCGGCAGCGACGGCGAGCCGGGCGTGCTCTTCGTGCTGATGAACGCGGGGCTGGACGTGGGCGGGCTCACCATCGCGGTGCTGGGGCTGGGCGTCGGCTCGCCGCTCACCACCTTCCAGCCCACGTTCAACATCGACGGGCTGGTGGTGGCGATGCAGGAGGGGCCGGTAAAGGTGAGCGGCGGGATGCTGGGCACGCTGGACCCGGTGAACTTCTACGGCGAGCTGGTGCTGGGCTTCAGCGAGTTCTCCATCTCCGCGCTGGCGGGTTACGCGCAGTACCAGGGGCACCCCTCGTTCTTTTTGTACGCGGTGCTCAACGCGCCGCTGGGCGGGCCGAGCTTCTTCTTCGTCACCGGCCTGGCGGCGGGGATGGGGTACAACCGCAAGCTGGTGATCCCCGACATCGGCGGGGTGGCCGCCTTCCCGCTGGTGGCGTGGGCGCGGGGCACGGGCGGGCCGGGGATGGACCCCGGCGGCGACGTGGGCGAGCAGGTGGCGAAGGTGATGGGCACCCTTTCCGACAGCGGCGTGATCGCCCCCTCGGTGGGCGACTACTGGCTGGCGCTGGGGCTGCGCTTCACCTCGTTCGAGCTGGTGGACACCTTCGCCCTGCTCACGGCCACTTTCGGCACCCGCTTCGAGATCGACCTGCTGGGCGTCTCCCTCCTCGCGCTGCCGCCGGCGGTGACGCCCTCGGTGGTGCGGGTGGAGCTGGCCATCAAGGCGTCGTTCGCGCCGGACGAGGGGGTGCTCTCCATCCAGGGGCAGCTCACCCCCAACTCGTACGTGCTGGACCCGGCGTGCCACCTCACGGGCGGCTTCGCCTTCTTCGTGTGGTTCGCGGGGGAGTACGAGGGCGACTTCGTGGTGACGCTGGGCGGCTACAACCCGCACTTCACCGTGCCCAGCCACTACCCCGTGGTGCCGCGGCTGGGGCTGAGCTGGCAGGTGGTGCCGGAGCTCAGCATCAGCGGGGAGATGTACTTCGCCCTCACCTCCAACGTGGTGATGGCGGGGGGAAAGCTGAGCGCCGTGTGGCAGAGCGGCCCGGTCCGCGCCTGGTTCACGCTGTGGGCGGACTTCCTGATGGTGTTCAAGCCGTTCCACTACTACATCGACGCGGGGATCGACCTGGGCGCATCGTTCAGCATCAAGATCCTCTTCGTGCGCATCTCGTTCACCATCCACCTGGGTGTGTCGGTGGAGGTGTGGGGGCCGCCCTTCGCCGGCAAGGCGACGGTGCACCTCTCCATCATCTCCTTCACCATCTCGTTCGGCAGCGGCGGGCAGCAGGTGGACACGGCGCTGAGCTGGAAGGACTTCGTCACGCAGCTCATCCCGTCGCAGCAGCCGGCGCCCCCCAAGGCCGCCCCGCCGCGCCTGAGCCGGGCCATGATGGCGATGGCGCTGGCCGCCCCCGCCCCCCTGGCGGCGGCCGACCCCACGCCCGCCGTGGTGCAGATCAACGTGAGCCGCGGGCTGATCCGCTCGCTGGACGCGGTGGCGGGGCAGCCCTGGTTCCTGGTGAGCGGCCAGGAGTTCCAGGGGCAGGTGACGGTGGCCATCCCGGTGAAGACCGCCACCTTCGCCGGCCACGTGTCGCTGGCCCCGGACGCGCAGCAGCCGGTGGACGACCAGGGGAAGGTCATCGTCCCCAACACGTCCTTCGCGGCGGGCGCCTCCACCCTCTCGGCCGCGGACTTCCAGCCGAACCTGGACCTGCGCATCGACACGGTCGAGATCGCGGAGCTGGAGGCGGTGCGCCTCCTCCGCAACGCGCCCAAGGCGATGTGGGAGAGCAAGTCGTTCCAGAACGGGGTGCCGCAGGTGGACCCGGGAACGGCGCTCACGGACAGCACCCTCCCCAACACGCTTCACGGCTTCTACGTGCTGCCCGTGGCGCCGGCGCCGAAGCCCACGCTCCCCATCCCGCTGGAGACGCTGGAGTACACGCTGGACGAGAACATCCAGCCCTTCGCCTGGAGCGCGCCCACGGTGCCCGCGCCGGGCAGCTTCGGCGGGCGCACCGTGGCCACCACCATCACCGATCCCGTGGTGGCGGGGGCGCGCGGCGGCATCCTGGGCGCGCTGGCGGCGCTGGGGCTCCCCGTTGACACGCAGGTGGTGGTGGCGAGCCTGGCCAACCCCTCCCGCAACGACCTGATGGCCGCCCCGCAGCTCGCCCAGCTCGGCGAGGTCCCCACCGCGAGCGACGCACCATGAGCACCACCACCGGCGACGACGACGCCCTCAAGCAGATCGTCTTCACCCAGTTCGACATCCCGGCGCTGCGCACGGGGAGCTACACGCTCACCGCCACGCACACGGTACCCAACCAGGACCCGGGCACCTTCGCGGCCTCCGCCACCTTCGTGGTGCAGGGCGAGCGCTTCTCCTTCCGGCCGGAGGAGATACTGAGCGTCTTTCCCCCGCCGCTCGCCAACGGCGAGTTCGACGGGTCGCTGCCGCACGTGGTGTTCACGCGGCGCACCCTTCCCTGGGAGCGCGCGCTGCGCTTCGACGACGAGTCGCTGGCGGCGTACCCCTGGCTGGCGGTGATCCTGGTGGAAGACGCCACGGCGCCCGAGGCGGTCTCCGCCACGGCCAAGGAGCTGGTGCCCGTGGGGACGGCCATCACGGTGGTGGAGTCCACCGTGACGGGCACGGGCACGCTGCCGGCCAACATCCTCTCCTACGGCGCCACCACGCTGGTGCCCATGGGGTACGGCGAGTCGCCGGACGACAAGTGCCTGGTGATCGACCTGCCGCTTGCCACCTTCAACCAGGTGGCGCCCTCGCTCGCCGACCTCCAGTACCTGGCGCACATCCGCGAGGTGGACACGTCGCAGGGGCACGACGCGGCCGCCACCACCGAGCAGTACGCGGTGGTGGTGGGAAACCGCATCGCAAAGGTGGGAACGCCCATGCGGGCCTTCCTGGTGTCGCTGGAGAACTTCGCGGACTACCTGCCGCAGCCGGACGGCACGCCCAGCGCCAAGATCCCGGCGGGCACGGACCACGTGCGCCTGCTGGCCTACCGGAGCTGGACCTTTACCGCCAACGACCTGGGCGAGCGGCTGGACGCGCTGCTCTCGGGCCTCAACGCGCCCCCGGCCCAGACCACGCTGCGCCTTCCCCTCCCCGGCGCCGCGCCCACGCCCGCCCGGGTGCAGCAGGCGCTTGCCGACGCGGCGGCGGGAACGCTCACGGACGCGGACGGCGCCGTGCTCGCCCAGAACGCGCTGGCGATGGGGTACGTGCCGCTGGGCCACCACCTGCGCCACGGGGGCAAGACGGTATCGTGGTACCGCGGCCCGCTGGTGCCCTACCCCGTGCCCACCCACGTGACGGTGCCCATCGCGGGGCCCGACGCGGCGAACCGCTACGACCCGTTCACGGGGATCTTTGACGTGTCGTACGGCATGGCGTGGCAGCTCGGCCAGCTCCTGGCGCTGCAGAACCGCGGGGTGGCCAACTCGCTCTACCAGTGGCGGCTGGGGGTGAAGCTGGCCGACGCCGTCGCGGCCGAGCACTCGCTGATCGACCACCTGCTGGACGGGCAGCGCATCCTGGAGTCGTTCTTCGCGCCCCGCCAGGCCCTGCTCAGGGACGCGCCGCCGCCGCTGCCGGACGGGGTGCCCGAGTGGCTCGGCACGCTGGCCACGCTGCAGGGCATCCCCTTCAACTACCTGGTGCCGGACGCGCGCATGCTCCCGCCGGAGTCGCTCAGGTTCTTCTTCCTGGACTTCAACTGGATCGACGCGCTGGTGGACGGCGCCTTCAGCATCGGGCGCAGCAACACGGCCGCGCAGCGGGCGGACCAGCGGCACGTGCAGCTCGCCCGGTCGGCGGCGCGGGGCACCATGGGGGCGCTGCGGGCGGCGGCGGCGGGAGACACGCAGTACGTGAACCCCACCGGCCAGGTGACGGGGTGCCTGATCCGCTCGCAGGCGGTGGCGGGGTGGCCCAACCTGCGCTTCCACGCCTTCAGCGACGAGGCGGCCACGAAGGCGGTGCCCCTGCTGCGCTCCACCCCGCTCTCCAGCGACGTGGTGCTCTGCCTCTTCGACGGGGTGGTGGAGACGCTGCGCATCCAGGAGCCCCCCGAGCAGCTCCACATGGGGGTGGAGGTAGCCAGGGAAGGCACGCTCAGCACCACGCTGCGCGAGCTGGACCCGCCCACCCCCGGCACGCAGTTCCTCCACGACCCGCTCGCCATCCTCTCCGTAAGCGCGCGCGCGGACGGGCAGACGCTGAAGCTGGCCGACGCCGCCACCCGCATGCAGGGCGTGCTCGCCAATCACTTCCACCAGACGCTCCCCCAGGGCATCACCTCGGCCGAGTTCGCCGTGGAGATGACCAAGGGGGTGGTGATGGTGGAGTACCAGAACACCGCCCAGGGGAGCGCGTAGACATGGCGAACGAACCGGGACTCGTGGTTCCCGTGGACGTGGTGGGATACTGCGTGGGGGTGATCGACGCGCACGAGCGCACGGGCACCTTCGCGGGCGCCACCACCGCCTACGACAACACCCACGCGGGCACCTTCGGCGGCGCGCTGGGGGTGAACGTCACGCGCGGCTTCGACCAGTCGCCCCTGTGGCAGATGGAGGCGGGGATCCACCTGCACTGGGCGGCGCCGGACGCGCTCACCCACGGCACGCCGGGCGACGACGGGGTGACCTTTCCCGCCCTCCCCAACCGCTGGCTGGTGTCGCGCCTGCTGGTGCAGGGGGGCACGTGCACGGCGAAGCACTGGATCATGGAGAGCGACACCCTCTCCCCCAAGCCGCCGGGCCCCGCCCAGTCCCCCACCCTGCCGGTGGACGACGACACGCAGAACTTCCGCTACCTGGGCGTGTGGGAGGTGTTCGACGGGAGCTGGCGCGAGCCGGGGAGCACCATCCACACGCTCTTCGGCTCGCCCCTGCACGCGGTGGCCAGCGGCGACATCGCCTTCGCGGCGCTCTACCCCAACTCGCGCAACGTCTTCGGCTTCTACGACGCCGGCGCGGACATCTCCGTGACCGGCGGCGCCGCGGCCGAGCTGGCGTACGTGGTGACGGGGTGGTTCAGCGACCCGGCCAACGACCCGCTCACCGGCGGGCCCGCGCCGGAAGCGCTGCAGGCGTCCATGCGCTGGACGTACACGGCGGGCGGCACGGCGCCCTCGTACTCGCTGTACAGCGGCGTGGTGCAGGGGCTCCAGTGGAACCCCGCCACGCGCTACGTGCACGACGACCGTCCGCCGGTGCAGGTGGACCTGGCGGTGGGCAACAACCCGGCGGAGGCGCTGGCCGCCTACTTCCGCGGCCTCAACCACCCCTCGCTCCCCCTCTTCGAGCAGCTCTTCACCGCCTTCGAGACGGGGCTGCTGAGCACCTTCAAGCAGCCGCAGCCGGGGATGCTGGGCACGCTGGCGGAGACGATCCACGAGCGGGGCTTCAGCGGGATGGACGCGGGCACCATCCACACCATCGTGGCCGCCGTGCCCCCCGCGCCGCCGGAGGGCGCCCCCGCGCCGGTGGACGACGAGATGGCCTCCAACCTCCCCCTGCCGCTGGCCGACGCGCTCAACCTGCTCAACCAGCTCCAGCAGCAGTGCGACCTGGCCTCGCTGGAGGTGGGCCAGTACCAGTGGCAGCTCTTCGCGGACTGGTACCGCCTCTTCCAGGTGGACCCCAACTACCAGACGGAGGCGTTCAACTCGCTCTCGCGCCGCCTCGACCTGTGGGGCGCCATCCAGCAGAACCTGGCCACCGCGCAGGCGGCGCTGGCCGCGCAGACGGCGGTGGTGACCCCCATGCTGGGGAAGACGTGGGAGCTCAAGGAGATCCCCGCCCCCCGCTTCTGGCAGCCCAGCGAGCCGGTGGTGCTGATGGCGGGCCCGGAGATCGCCGCCGCGCGCCGCCACGGCGGCGACGGGCGCTTCGACGCGGCGGGCTACCTGGTGTGCCGCCTCACCTCCGCGGTGGTCACCGCGGCCACGGTGGCGGTGGGGAGCCCGGTCACCATCTCCGCCGGCCAGTTCTCCGCCGCCCTTCCGCCCGCGCCCAACGGCCTCCCGCACCCGGACGCCACGGCGGCGCTGGTGGCCGAGGCGTGCATCCTGGACAGCGTGATGGGCGCGGCGCTGGCCGGCGGCACGGCGGCCGCGCTGGCCACCGCGCTGGCCCAGGTGCTGGCGGGCACGGCGGAGGCCGGCAACCCGTACACGGCGTTCACGGGCACGCCGCCGTCCCCCGTGGAGGTGCAGTGGTGGGAGGGGGAGAACCCCTGGCTCCCCCTCATCATGCTGTGGGAAGCCGACTTCCAGCCCTTCCTGGCCACCGCCACGCCGGGAGGGCAGTTGAACGCGTACCCGGCCACCTTCTTCACCGGCAACTTCGCGCTGGACCCGGACGCGCCGGGGTGCATCGCCTACACGGGCACGGCCACGGACCCGCAGACGCTGGGCTTCGCGCAGAAGCTCACGGGCTCGTCGGTGCTCTCCGCCACCTCGGCGGACAACCTGGAGGCGCTGCTGGAGGCGTACCTGCCGCGGAACCCGGACACCACGCTGCAGGCCATCCTGGGGCAGCTCCAGGAGACCAACATCCTGATGCAGGCGCTCACCGGGTTCAACGCCGCGCTCCTGATGCGCCAGCAGAGCCTGCAGTTGAGCGTGGGCGTGAGCCCGGACGCGCCCTTCACCTACCGGAGCCGCACCAGGCAGGTGCAGGCGGTGATCACGGACCCCACCATCGTCCCGCCGCTGGCGCCGCTCTACAACGGGAGCTTCAACCCGCTGCGCGCGGGATACATGAAGCTGGCCCTGCGCATCGTGGACACCTTTGGCGAGAAGCGCTCCGTGGCCGTGGGCAACGTGTACATGGCGGACCCGCTCACCACGCGCTTCGGCGGGCAGGTTGAACCCAGCATCGCCTACCTGCAGCCGCGGCTGGCGCAGGGGGCGCGGGTGCTCTTCCGCTGGCTCTCTGCGGACAGCGCGGAGCTGGACGAGATGAACTCGCACCCCGCCACCTCGCCGGTGTGCGGATGGCTGCTCACCAACCACCTGCAGCAGGGGCTCTTCGTCTACAACGCGCAGGGGCGGCCGCTGGGCTCGGTAACGGTGAACGGCGACCAGACGGCGCTGGTGTGGCAGTCCGCGCCGGGCGACGACCGCACCATCGACCAGGACGTGGCCACGGTGATGGCGTACGAGAACGTCCACCTGCGCGACTTCGTGGTGGCGCTGGCCGCGTCCACGGTGGGGTACTTCCAGGCGCTGTGGGCGGCGGTGGACCACGCCGGGAGCTTTACCGTGCCCCCCGCCAGCGACAGCGGCGCGGGGCTGGGCGTGCTGGTGGGGCAGCCCGTGGCGCTGGCGCAGGCCTCCCTGCTCCTGGAGCTGCAGGGGATCACCGCCTACAACCAGGGGTGGGAGACGCGGGTGCCCGGCGACTCGTTCAGGGACACGGACAACGGGCTGGGCGGCGTGCAGTTCCCCGCCGTGCTGGGCGACCTGAGCGAGCTGGACGACGGGCTGGTGGGCTACTTCAAGATGGGGAACGCCGGCTACGACTTCTCCACCTTCTACACGGAGGCTGCGGCGGGCCCCGGCGCCACGGGCGTGGTGCAGCCCTCGCCCACCAACGTGCTCCTCACCCCCTCGTCCACGCCGGAGGGGTCGCTCCCCTCGGTGGTGGCGGGCGAGCAGAAGCTGCTGATGCTGCTTGACCCGCGCGCCGGGGTGCACGTGACCACGGGGATCCTTCCCACGCAGTTCGTGCAGATCCCCGCCGAGCAGTACGCGGACACGCTGCGGGGGCTGGAGGTGGCCTTCCTCACCACGCCCGTGCTGAAGCCGCTCAGCGGCCTGGCGCTCCCCCTGGCGGCGGAGAGCGGCTACACCTGGTCGTGGGTGGAGGAGGCGCAGGCGGCCGGCACCTCCCAGTGGGTGGTGACGCCGGACGTGGACGCGCCGGCGGCGGGCGCCGTGTGGCAGTACACGCCGCAGACGGCCACCGAGGGGTGGCTGCGCCTCAACGCGCGGCTCCTGCGCTTCGCCCTGGCGAACTCGGCCGGCGCTCCCGTGGCCACCGGCGGCGCGGCCAACACGCTGCAGCTCACCGTCACCAACCTGCGCCAGGCCCCGCTCACCTTTCAGCCGGGCGTGCTGGCCACGGAGGGAACGCCCCCGGCGGGCTCCGTCTTCTACATGCACCTGGGCGCCCTGGTGGCCGCCGACCAGGTGGCGGCGGTGCAGCCCACGGCCCCCGGGTGGAGCTTCAAGGCGCTCAGCGACGCGCAGTACGGCGCCTACTGGGGCGCCACCCCCACCGCCGTGCAGGAGCTGGCGCCGGACGACAGCTTCACCGTGTCGCTGGCCAACGTGCAGGCCTCGTCCGGCGCCACGCAGGCCCAGGTCTACTTCGACTACTACGACGTGCAGGGCGTGAGCGACGGCGTGGACGTGGCCGTGCTCGCCATCCAGAACCCCACCTGACCCCGGCGGGCCGCCCGCGCGCGGCCCGCCGCCCACCCCGTGAACGACGGGTCCGCGCGGGCGGACTTCGCGACCGTGCCCGGCCCCACCCAACGATCCCGCAGGCCCACCGCGCAAGGAGATCCCGATGGACGCCGAACAGCCTGGCGACACGCCGCAGCAACAGCTCGCATTCCAGATGGTGAACTTCGCCGCGGACAGCGGCGGAGTGAACAACGTGATCTACGTGGGGAGCGCGGCGAAGACCAACCAGATCCAGCTCCAGATCCTGCTGAGCGCGGGGAGCACCACGCTGCAGCCGGGCAAGCTGGTGGACCCCGGGAACCTCCCTCCCAGCGCCGGGGGCGCGCTCTTCTACCTGGACCTGGGGTCGCTGGCGCTGAGCGCCGCGCGCTTCGCCCAGCTCGACTTCACCACCAAGGGGTGGAGCTACAAGCTCTACGCGAAGGACGGGCTGGTTGGGCTCACCCCCACCGCCGCGACGCCGCTCAGGGCCGGGACGCCGCTCGCCATCACGGTGGCCGGCCTGGAGATCGACACGCTCCCGCCCAACCCGTCCGTGTCGCTGTACGTCAACTACTTCAACGTGCCCGGCGTAACCGGGGCGGCGGGCGGCACGGGGGCGTTCGGCGTCAACATGCAGAACGCGCCCAGCGGCAAGCTCGACCTTCACCAGGTGATGCAGGCCACCCTGGTCAACACGCAGGTGGTCAACAGCATCGACGAGCGCCGCACCGCCACCAACACGCTCACCCTGGTCCTCAGCCAGACCCGGGGCACCCCGGTGAACGCCGACGCCAAGACGGCGTTCAAGGTGAGCTTCGTGTACGGCAAGCCGGGAGACGTGTACGGCTACGGCGCGCTCACCACAGCCGCGCAGGCGCTGGACATCGTAGCCACGGCGGGCGACAACGTGGTCGGGTGGGGGCTCACCGGCGACAGGAGCGCGCAGAACCCGTCGTGGACGCTGGTGCCGCTGGCGGGGGCGCCCATCGTGGGCACCGGGGCGCTGGGGGCGGCCAGCGTGATCTTCGGCCCCGTGGTGACGCCGTACCAGCCGGGGCCCACCGTGATGCAGGTGAGCTACACGGGCGTCCCCGGCTACGAGGACGGGGTCTTCGAGCTGCTCATCAACAAGGTGGCGCACGTTTTCATCGACGGCCTCACGGTGCAGCCGGACCCGTCGTACTTCCAGCACGGCAAGGCGCAGGTGACGGTGAGCTGGACGTCCAGCCCCGGCGCCGCCCTGCTGCTCACGCAGAACTTCGCGTCGTTCAAAGTCACCGGGCAGCAGCAGTACCTGGCCACCATCAACGCGCAGGACACCGCGTTCACCCTGCGCGCCACGGGGGCCGACGCGGCGGCGGACAACACGGACGTGGCCAACGCGAGCGCCACCACCTTCCCGGTGATCAACTCCTTCGCGGGCGGGCCCACCGAGATCCTGTCCGGCTCCGGCGGGCACGACGTGAAGCTGGCGTGGGTGGTGGACACCCCGGGGCAGGTGGCGCTCTCCAGCTCGGTGCAGGGCACGATCGGCACGGCGTTCGACCCGAGCGACCACACGGCGAGCCACGTGGCCGAGGCGCAGATGTTCGTGCTGAAGCCGGCCACCGGCACGGTGCTCCCGGCGCAGACGCGCGCGCTGGTGGTGGGAGGGTTCACCCCCGTGCCCGCCAGCCACGACACGGGCGCCGTCACGGGCGGGGCGGCTTCGTCGCCCACGGCGCCGTACGTGGCGCTCACCGACACGGCGGGCAACCAGGTGCTCGTGCTGGACACGGTGCAGTACTCCCGCATCACCACGGTGCCCGTGGGCCAGGGCCCCACCGCGGTGGCCATCTCGGCCGACGGCTCGCTGCTGGCCACCGCCAACGCGGACGGCTCCGTCTCGCTGGTGGCGGCCAGCCTGCAGGGCGGCGTCCCCGCCTTCGGCGGGCAGACGGCGATCAAGGTGGGCGGCACGCCGCGGGCGGTGATGCCCACGCCGGACGGCAGCCGCATCTACGCCACGGTGGACGTGGGCGCCGGCAAGCCGGGGATGCTGGTGGTGCTGTCGCAGGGGAGGAACGGATACACGGTGACCGACCACGCCACGGTGGGGCTGGCGCCGCGCGGGCTGGCCATCGACGCGTCCGGCTCGCGCGTGTTCGTGGCCAACTCGGGCGACGACACCCTCACCATCGTGGGGATCGCGGTTGACGGGTCGCTGGGCCAGCCCAGCACGGTGCCCCTGGTGACGGGCGGGCCCACGGCGGTGGCGATCACCCCGGACGGCCGCACCCTGCTGGCGGCGTGCTCCACCGCGGGAACGGTGATGGCCATCGACGCGAGCTACCCCCGGAGCGGGGCGCGGCAGTCGCTCACCGTGGGCAAGAACCCGGTGCAGATCTCCGTGACGGCCGCGGGCGCGTACGCCTTCGTGGCCAACGGGGGCGACGGAACGCTCGCCATCCTGGACGTGTGGGGAGGGCCGATGGAGGCCACCGTCGTCCAGAAGGGGCTCAAGGTGGGGACGCAGCCGGCCGGGGTGGCGCTCTCGCCCGACGGGCTGGAGGTGGTGGTGCCGGACGCGGGGGCGAAGTCGTTCGCGGTGGTGACGCTCGCCACCTACCAGCCGGAGTCGCTGCAGACGGGGATGGGGAGCCGCCCCACCAGCGTGGCCGCCGCGCCGGACGGCTCGGGCGCGCTGGTATGGCACGACGCCACCCTGAGCTCGTCCGACCCGCCGGCGCCGGGGCTTCGCTACTACGTGGCCTCGTCGGCGACCTCCACCTCCATCTTCAACGACATCGCGGTGGTGGAGTGCGTCTACTCCCCGAACCCCGCGGCGAAGCGCGCCTACGCCATCGGCACCGGCGGGCCCGGGCTGTACTCGCTGGACCTCTCGGACCCCGCCAAGCCGACCGAGACCGAGGCCAAGCTCCCCGTGGCCGGGATGGCACTGGGGCTGGCCGTGGGCGGCGACGCGGAGACCATCTTCGTGGTGATGACGGACCGCTCGCGCCACTACACCCTGCAGGTGGGTACGATGGCGGGCACCTCCTGGACCTCCGCGCAGTCCATCCCCCTCTACACGGGGACGGCCACGGCGGTGGCCCCGGTGCACGTGGCCGCCACGGCGGACGGCTCGCGCGTGTTCGTGGTGGACGCGGCCAACAACGCCTTCACGGCGCTCTCGTGGAACGCGCAGAGCGGCGCCTACGAGGTCACCCCCACCGCGATCCAGCTCGCCAATCCCACGGGGATCGCCCTCAACCCCGACGGCTCGGCCGCGTACGTCCTCTCCTCCGGCGCGCCGGAGAGCATCACCGTCATCGACACGGGCACGCTCAAGGCCCGCCCCGTCTCCCTGCTGCAGCCCTACGTGAACCTGCGGGCGCTCGCCGCCTCGCCGGACGGGCGCCGCCTGTACGCCACCGACCTGAGCGCGGGCGCGCTGCGGGTGCTGGACCCCGCATCGTTCCGGGTGCTGCAGACGATCCCCCTGGCCACCGACATCGGCCAGGCCCAGGGCGCCGCGGGAGTGGCCGTGGCCCCGGACGGCTCCCGCATCTACGCCGTCAGCACCCAGAGCGGCACGCTGAGCGTCCTGCGGCAGGTGCCGATCTGAGAAGAAAGTGCCCAGTGCCCAGTGCCCAGTGCCCAGTGCCGAGTGACGAACCGCACCGGTGATGGAGCGGGGGCTCGGATCGAAACCCGGTGATTGGTGGGCGCGAGGAGGGCCCCCACCCCCCCGGCCCCCCTCCCCCGCGTGCGGGGGAGCGTGGGGGAGGGGGCGCACTCCAACCGTCCAGCCGCGCCCTGCTCTCGCAGGTGCCGCGGGCGCACGGAAGCCGATTCGGGGTGCGGGTGCGTGGAAATCGCCCCCTCGCCCATTTATGGGAGAGGGGGACGGGGGGTGAGGGCCCTCTCCGCGCCCGCCGATTCATCCAGATCCGGTGTCGGCACTCAGCACCCAGCACCCAGCACCCAGCACCCAGCACTTACATGGTCCGAGGACCTACCTAGCCCACGAAAACGAGAGCAGACCATGCCCTACTCAGGGATCTTCATCCGCCAGTGGATCGGGCAGACGCCCGGCGACGTGAGCCACGGCACCTGCGGCTGCCCGGACATCATCCTCAACGGGCTCAGCGACGTCGCGAACCCGCCGGGGCCGGCGCAGTTCACCACGCAGGCCGCGTACGGGGTGGCGTCGGCCGCGAACGTGTACCTCAACCAGCCCAACTACGTGTACCTGCGGGGGCTGCAGTCCAACACCACGGCGGGCTCCAACCTGTTCTTCTACTACGTGCCCAGCAACCTGGCCATGTGGCCGCAGAACTGGATGTCCACCCACGTGCTGGTGGGCTCGCAGGAGAACCCGCAGAACTGGGTGTACGCGCCTCCCACGCCGGGCAACAACGTGCTGGTGACCTCCGAGCCGATGGTGTGGACGCCCCCCACCATCGACGTCAACGCGCAGCACTACTGCACCATCGCGTGGGCGGACAACCAGCCGGCCGACAGCCCGGTTCCGCCGGACCTGGCGCACTGGAGCCACATGCAGTCGTTCGACGAGCTGATGACCTTTCTGGCCCAGCACCCCAACATGGGGTGGCGCAACACCACGGACTACCTCACCCCCCCGCCCGACGGCTTCGTGAGCACGGAGATCAGCACCGAGGGCCGCGGCGAGCTGGTGAACGTGACGGTGAACTTCAACAACATCACCGACGGCACCTTCATGGTGAACCTGGTGGGCGACGTGCACTACACCAGCGGCCCCACCCCGCTGAACGTGGCCAACTACCTGGGCGGCTACCAGCTCCCCCAGCTCCAGTTCCAGGCCAAGAACCGGGCGCTCCTGCAGGTGACGTACGCCAAGGGCCCCAGCACGATGAGCCCCTTCGCCAACGTGTCGGCGGACATCGTACACGTGGTGACCCCGCGGATGCTCGAAACGCTGCTCGCGATCTCCACGCCCCCCGGGCGCACCCTTCCGCTCGCCATGCGCACCCTGCGGTCGTCGTCCACCGTGGCCGCGCAGACGGTGTACGTCATCGGCCGCCAGCAGTGGAACCTGAAGTACGGCGCCCCGGCGGCGTGAGGAAGAGCCGCGGGCCCGCTCGCCGGGCCCGCGGTGCCGCATGAAGCTGGGCCAACGAGCGAACCACGATCCGCGTCTACCGGAGACACGATGAGCGACACCGGACTCACACTGCGCCAGGCGCTGGGCACACCCACGCCCGGAACGACGGCCGCATGGATGTTCTCGCCGGACCTGCTCCCCTTCGCCCCCGCCCCGGCGGCGGACACGGGGCTCCTCACCACGCGCTACGACACGCCCTTTGCGCAGGCGCCCGTGCAGGGCGCGGGCAACACCGTGTACGTGCGCGCCCGCAACAACGGCGCGGCGGCGCAGAGCGGCACCGTGTACCTGTTCTGGGCGCAGCACGACCCCAACGGCGGCATCTTCGACCCGCTGCTCAGCCCCTCCACCGGCTGGTTCAGCACGGGCTTCACGGTGGGCGGCGTGGCGGGGAACGCCGTGCCGGTGATCGCCAGCGCGGGCTCGGTGGTGCTGGGCGCGTCGCCGGCCGCGTGGACGCCCGACCCGCTCACGCAGACGCCCTTCCACTACTGCCTCATCGCGTGGCTGGACACCACGGGGAGCAACCCGCCCCCCTTCTCCAAGCTCCCCGACTTCGACGACCTGCCCGGCCTGGGCGCGTACGTGGCCAAGAACCCCAACATGGTGTTCCTGGACACGGCGTACTCCGGGATGTACATGCGCCAGGGCTTCAACCAGGCCGCCAACGTGTCCGCCGGCGACGCGTCGTGGACCGGCGCGCCGGACCTGGCCCTCTTCGTGGGGCAGCCGGCCTACGACGCCACCATCGTGAAGAAGGCGCTGGGCTGGGCCTTCCAGCAGGTGCCGTCGCCGGGGCAGGCGAACTACCTCTACGTGCGCGGCTACAACACCTCCGACTCCGGGCTCACGGCCCGCGTCTCCTTCTTCTACGCCCTCGTGGACCCTTCGGCCGGCACCAACCCGGTGCTGGACCCGAAGAGCTGGAAGCAGGACGGGATGACGGTGGGCGGCACGGCGCAGAGCTACGTGGACATCGTGTCCAAGGTGCCGGCGGACCAGATGACCAACCTGGCCGCCCCCCTGATCTGGACGCCGCCCACCCCGCCCGGCACCACGCACCTGGCGCTGATCGCCTGGGTGGACAACACGGGCGGCTCCAACCCGCCGCCGTTCGCCAATCTGCCGCCCTTCACCAGCCTGGGCCAGTTGGCCGAGTACGTCCGCGGGCAGCGCAACATCGTCGTGTGGGACACGGCCTTCGGCGGGCTCTTCCTCCGCCAGTACACGGGGCAGACGGTGTCGCAGCCGGGAAAGACCACCGTCGCCTCGCCGGACATCCTGGTGGCGGGGATCTCGGCGGTGCAGGACGTGTCCACCCTGGCCGCCACCGCGGCGTACAACGCGGGGACGCCGGCGCAGGCCGCCACCACGCCGTTCGCGCGCAACCTGGTGTACGTGCGCGCCATCAACCCCAACAACCGGGCGCAGCGCGCGCGCGTCTACCTGTACGCCGCCTCCACGGCCTCCATCACGCCGCCCTCGTGGTCCGCCGCGGGCTTCACGGTGGCGGGGCAGCCGCAGAACTGGGTGGACCTGGTGGCGGACACGCAGGGGCAGGTGGTGGCGTCCACCGTGCCCATCGTGTGGCATGCGCCCAACCCGCCCGCCGCCGGGAGCTCGCTCATCCTGGTGGCGTACGTGGACGGCAGCGACAACCCGCAGCCGCCCGACTTCTCGGCCATCCCGTACATGACGCAGGTCGCGGTCTCCACCTTCGTCTCCACGCAGCCGCGCCTGTCGTGGGTGCAGCTCACCTCCAAGGACCCGTCCACGGCGCCCGATCTCTCCTTCGAGTACCGGGTGCCGGCGCAGTCCGCGGCGGCCACGCAGTACGTGGGCGCGAAGCTCGCCCTCATGCCCACGGACGGCACTCTTTACCTCTCGGTGCCGGGCCCCGACGCCGCCAACACCCTGGCCGTGGCGCCCCTGGCCCACGTGCCCGATCCCAACGCGGCCGTCACCTGGCCGGTCACCTGGCCGGCCAACTTCCAGACCAGCGTGATCGTCAACTACTGGGACGGGCCCACGCATCCCGGGCAGGGGGCGAGCCTCACCGGGTTGGTGCTCAAATCCTAGACTGATTGGGCTCACACAGAGGCACAGAGGCACGGAGATTGGTTCTTCTCTGTGCCTCTGTGCCTCTGTGTGACATCTTTTCGGTGGGGATCGGATCAACCAGGGGACCGGGGGAAGCGGTGGAGCTAGGGATCTACACCTTTGCGGAGGCGACGCCGGACCCGGCGACGGGCAAGACGGTGAGCGCGGAGGAGCGGCTGCGGGACCTGATGGAGGAGATCGAGCTGGCGGACCAGGTGGGGCTGGACGTCTTCGGCGTGGGCGAGCACCACCGGCCGGACTACGTGGTGTCGTCGCCGGCCGTGGTGCTGGCCGCGGCGGCGATGAGGACGAAGCGCATCCGGCTTACCAGCGCCGTCTCGGTGCTGAGCTCGGACGACCCGGTGCGCGTCTTCCAGGACTTCGCCACGCTGGACCTCCTCTCCGGCGGGCGGGCGGAGATCATGGCGGGGCGCGGCTCGTTCATCGAGTCGTTCCCCCTCTTCGGCTACGACCTCAACGACTACGGCGAGCTCTTCGCCGAGAAGCTGGAGCTGCTGCTGAAGCTGCGCGTGGGCGAGCACGTCACCTGGTCCGGCAGGCACCGGGCGCCGCTCGCGGGGCAGGGCGTCTACCCGCGCCCCGTGCAGAGCCCGCTCCCGGTGTGGGTGGCGGTGGGCGGCACGCCGCAGTCGGTGGCGCGCGCCGCCACGCTGGGGCTCCCCATGGCGCTTGCCATCATCGGCGGGCAGCCGGAGCACTTCGCCCCCTTTGTGGACCTCTACCGCGAGGCGGCGCGCAAGGCGGGGCACGACCCCGCGGCGCTCCCCGTCAGCATCAACTCGCACGGCTACGTCGCCGACACCTCGCGGCGCGCGGCGGACGAGGCGTACGGCCCCACGGCCGTGACCATGAACCGCATCGGCCGGGAGCGCGGCTGGCCGCCGCTCACCCGCGCCGCCTTCGACGCCTCGCGCACCCTGCGCGGCGCCAGCTTCATCGGCAGCCCCGAAGAGGTGGCCGAGAAGATCCTCTTCCAGCACGAGATCTTTCGCCACCAGCGCTTCATGGTGCAGTTCAGCGTGGGCACCATGCCGCACGCCCAGATCATGCGCTCCATCGAGCTCTTCGGCACCCGCGTGGCCCCCATGGTGCGCGAGGAAGTGGCGCGCCGAAACGCGGAGGCACGGAGATAAGCTCATCTCCGTGCCTACTGTGTGACACCGGGCGAACCGGCATCGATGGCGACGGCCGAACTCGGCCGCGCCGCACCGCCGGGGGATGAATCCCCCGGCTGGAGGAACGGGAAGCCCGCTGAAGCAGGCTCGCATGGGTCAGGTATGCGAGCCCGCTTCAGCGGGCTTCCCGTGGTTCCAGCGGGGGGATTCATCCCCTCGCGGGCCCACGAGCCGGACCGATACCGGTGATCGGGAAGCCAGCCCGTGCGCATCCGCCCCTGAGCGCTGAGCCTTGAGTCCTGGGTGTACAGCGCACTCACGCACTAACGCACTCACGCACTGCTGTCCCGCACTCAGGACTCAGGACTTCGCCCTAGAACCCCGACCGCAGCCCCTTGGCCGCCACCTTCACGGCCTTGCCGGCCTTCCCCACCACGGCGCCCATCCCAAAGAACTCGTGGGTCACGCCGCTGAACGCGTGGTAGTCCACCTGCACCCCCGCCTGGCGCAGCCGCTCCGCCAGCTCCTCGCCGTCGGAGCGCAGCGGGTCGATCTCGGCGGTGATGAGCGTGGTGGGCGGCAGGCCGCGCAGGTCTGCGTTCACCAGCGAGATCAGCGGGTGCGCCGCGTCCGCCGGGGTGCGCAGGTAGTGGCCGAAGAACCACGCCATCATGGGCCGGTTGAGCGGCTTGGCGTCGTGGTGCTCGCGGTACGACTCGGACTCCGTGTTGCCGTCCGCGATGGGGTACACGGCCAGGATGTGCGACGGAAGCTGCACGCCGCGGTCGCGCGCCACGATGGCCGTGGAGACGGCCAGGTTGCCGCCCGCGCTCTCGCCGGCCACCGCCACCCGCGCCGGGTCGCCGTCGATCTCCGGCGCGTTGTGGAGCGCCCACAGGTACGCCGTGTACGCGTCCTCGTGCGCGGCCGGGAACTTGTGCTCCGGCGCCTTGCGGTACTCCACCGCCACCACCACGGCCTCCGCCGCGTTGCACAGCGCGCGCGCCGACGCGTCGTAGGTGTCGTTGGTGGCGATCACCCACCCGCCGCCGTGCGTGTACACGATCACGGGAAACGGTCCGCGGCCCTGCGGCGCGTACACCCGCACCGGGATCGGGCCCGCCGGCCCGGGGATGGTGCGGTCCACCACGCTCCCCACCGCCTCCGGCTCCACGCTCTTGCCGTGCTTGCGGAGGAGCGCCATCACCGCCTCCGTGGGCGTGGGCTGGCGGCGCGCCTCCTCGGGGCTCAGCGTCTCGATGGGGGTGCCGCCCAGCATCTCCAGGTGCTCCAGCACGTGCGCCATGTCGCGGTCCGCGCCGCCGGCGAAGCGCTCGCGCACCGTGCCGTACGCGCCCGCCACGCCCTCACGCGCGGTGCCGTACGCGCCCGTCACACCCTCACGCGCCGTTCCGAAAGCGCCGGTGACGCCCTCGCGCGCCGTGCCGTACGCCCCGCCGAACAGGCCGGACCTCACGGCCCACACCGTCCCCACGCCCAGCAGCCCCAGCAGGAGCGCGGACGTCAGCGGGCTCTCGGCGGCCTGGGTGTAGGCGCTGCTCTCCATCACGTGCCCCGGGTAGTCGCCGCGCTCGCGCCCGGCCGTGGTGGGGCCGTACAGCGCGTCGTTGCGGCGCTTGGTGCCGCGGGGGGCGCGCTCCTGGTCGTACACCACGTTCTCGGCGTAGCGGCTGAAGAGGCGCGGGGCCCTGCGCCACATCGCCGACATCTGCTTGCCGGCGCCGCCCACCATCAGCTCGCGCTTCGGGTTCTCGGCGCAGTGGAGGATGGCGTCGGCCACCACGTCCGGCGCGTACACGGGGGGCGGCAGCTCGGGGTCCGCGTCGCCCAGGTGGTTGTGCGAGTGCTCGGTGAACGGGGTGTCGATGGCCGCCGGGCGGATCAGCGTTACGAGAACCGGCGCGTCCTGCCGCTCCATCTCCATGCGCAGCGCGTCGGTGAAGCCCTTCACGGCGTGCTTGCTGGCCGCGTAGTGCCCGTGCAGCGGCACGGGCACGCCAGATTCCACGCTCCCCACGTTGATCAGCGTGCCGCCGTTCGCCTTCAGGTGCGGGAGGGCGGCCAGCGAGCCGTGCACCGTCCCCCAGTAGTTGGTCTCGAAGAGGCGCCGCGCGTCGCCCAGCGGCGTGCGCTCCAGCTCGCCGTACATCCCGATGCCCGCGTTGTTCACCCAGGTGTCGATGCGGCCGAAGGCGTGAACGGCCACCCGGGCCAGCTCGCGCATGGCCCGCTCGTCGCCCACGTCGCCGGCCAGCCACTCGGCCTGCGTCCCCATGGCGCGCAGCTCGTCCGCGATCCGGGCGAGCGCCTCGGTGTTGCGCGAGTTGATCACCACCCGCGCCCCTCTCCGCGCCGCCTCGCGCGCCGTCGTGAGCCCGATCCCGCTGTCCGCTCCGGTGATGACGATCACCTGCTCGCTTACCGGCTTCAACCGTATCTTCATCTTCCCTCCGTTGCCATGAGTGCCCGTTTGCGGGGCCTGGCCCGTCGCAAGCAACGCGCCGCGGAACGGCGGGGCTCACACAGAGGCACGGAGGCACGGAGACGGCTTCGGCGCGCATGTCACAGAGAGGGCGCGGGGGGCGTTCTCCGGCGACATCCTTCCCTACGCCCTTTCCATGATGATGATGAAGAAGATCGCGGCCCTCCTCCTGCTGGCCGCGGGGTGCGGCTCGGCCACCGGCGCGGCGGACCGCGGCGAGTGCCCGCGGACGCGGGAGTTCACCAACCTCGGGTGCGCGCGCGTACTTGCGGTGGTGGAGGTGCCACAGCAGCTTCCGGCGGGCTACCGGTACGACGTGAGGGTGGTTCCCGCGCGCGGCCGGAGCCGCGACCCGCTGGCGTTCGCCGTGAACCCGGCGCCGGGTGCCGTGCCGCTCCAGGTGACGCTCTGGTCTCCGCTCGACGGGGGCGGAGACACGGTGTCCGCGTGGATCGTGGCGCGCGTCCTCGAAGATACCCGCGACGCCAGCGGCCGGCTCACCCTGTACGCCGCGGACAGCGTGGTGCGCGTGGTCCGCTTCGCGCGGGTCGGCGAGGTGCCGCGGACGGACACGGTGCGGCTCACGCCCCGGTAGGTGATCTTATACCGGATCCGGTTGATTCGCGTGCTGCTGTTGCGGGCGAATGAATTCGCTGCAACAACCACACGAAGTCCGCCTGCGCGGACTGGGCCTTCGGCCCGAACAGAAACCTTGTAGTCCCCGCAGGGGGACTTCGTGTAGTCGCTGCTGCGGTTTCAACCGACCGGCAAGGAGGCGACGCACGCCGATTCTCCCGGATTCCGTATTACACGAGGGATGCCGGTGACCGAGAGGCAGGTCGCGCTGCTGCGCGGCATCAACGTGGGAAAGGCGAAGCGCGTGGCCATGGCCGACCTGCGCGCCCTGGTCGCTGACCTCGGCTTCACCGGCGTGAAGACGCTCCTCAACAGCGGCAACGTGGTCTACACGGCCACGGACACGGCACCTGGGGATGCGGCCGCGCGCATCGAGGAAGCGCTCCGCGCGCGCACCGGCGTCTCCTCGCGCGTCACCGTGCTCACCGCGGCGGAGGTGGCGGAGGCCCTCGACGCCAACCCGTTCCCCGGCGGCGCCGACGAGGCGTCGCGCTTCCTCGTCGCCATCCTGCGCGACCCGGCCGACGCGGCGCGGCTGGAGCCGATGGCGAAGGAGGACTGGGGGAGCGACCAGTTCGCCGTCGGCAGGCGCGTGGCGTACCTGTGGTGCAGGGGCGGCATCCTGGAAAGCCGCCTTCCCGAGGCGCTCCAGCGGGCCCTGGGAGACGCGGCCACCTCGCGCAACCTGGCCACCATGCAGAAGCTGCGCGCCCTCACCGACGCGTAAGCCTGCTCGCCGCACCGCCGATCACCCGATCAGCACCGTGGGCGCGCCCCCCGTCACCACACCGCCGCGCACCGTGGGGTCCCCCATCCGCGCCGCCGCTCTCCCCGCGATGAGCACGCTCCCCGACCCTCCCGCGATCGCGTCCGCCCCGCCGGCGCACGCGCACACCGACCCCGCCACGGCCGCGGGCATCCCCGCCACCAGCACCGTGGCCACCCCGCCGGGGAGGATCGGCCCCACGCACGCGGGGCAGCGATGCAGGTCACCCACCCGCGCCGCAGGCTTCATGTCCGCAAACTAGCTTCCCCGGATCAGAAAACAAGGGTGGCGCAAACGCAGTTCTCCTCTGTGCCTCCGTGCCTCTGTGTGAGGAAGCAGTTAACGACCCTGGCCGCACGCTCCGCCCGCCCGCTATACTCGTCGCACATCCACGGACGCAAAGTTGCACTCCGCCGGAGGCTGATGGGCGAAACGCGCCCGCACAACCCCGCGAAGGAGGAAGGCATGGCGCAGCAACCGGGCGCGATCGAGGTGGTGGACAACGAGGCCGAGGGGCGCTTCGAGGCGCGCACCGCCGCGGGAGTGGCGGAGCTCACCTACGACCGGCGCGAGGGGAAGCTCTTCCTGCTGCACACGGGCGTGCCGGAAGAGGCGGAGGGACAGGGGATCGCGGGGCGGCTGGTGCACACGGCGCTGGAGCAGGCCCGCGAGCGCGGAGAGAAGGTGGTGCCGTTCTGCTCGTACGCCCGCGCCTACGCCGCCCGCCACCCCGAGTTCGCGGACGTCGTCCAGGACCCGGAGTAGACGTACCACCGTTTCCCCTTTCCCAACCGACCCATGCCCGACCGCACCTCGCTGGAGCACCTGGAACAGGCACGCGAGCTCGTCTGGGAGGCGATGCAGGCGATGGAGGAGGCCCAGCGCGTGATGTTCAAAGCGGGCGACTGCTACGTGAGCCAGGTGTGGGGCGACGGAGTGCGCACCGTAATCGAGATGACGGACCGCATGGCCGACATCGCGGGCGACCTCTCCACCTCGCACATCGAGATCGGGCGCCTGGCCAAGACCGACGGCGCGCGCGGGCCCTGGGGCTGAGCGGGCTTTTCCGTCCACGCTCAACACCTTTCGCTCCACCGGCCCGCGTGTTGCTTTAGGCAGCGCGCGGGTTTCGCTTCCTCCACACGACCGATCCGGAACATGCCGCCAGGCTCCCTCCGCTGGATCCCGCTCGGGCTGGGGTCTCTCACCGCCGCGGGAACGCTGCTCAGCTTCAGCAAGAGTCCCCACTGGGCCGTGCGCCTGTGGGACTTCCCGCGCGTGCAGATCGCAACGGCCGCCGCGCTTTCCGGCAGCGCGTACGCGGCGCTGTACATGGAGGGGAAGCGGGAGGAGTGGGCCTTTTTGGGCGCGATGGCCGCCACCGTGCTGGTGCAGGCGCGGGAGATCATCCCCTACACCCCGCTCCACCCCGTGCAGGTGCAGCTCAGCGAGGATGGCCCGCAGGCCCCCAACGCGGAGGGGCGGGCCACCTTTCGCCTGCTCATCACCAACGTGCTGATGGAGAACACGCAGCACGAGCGCATCCTCAAGGTGATCCGCGACGCGGACCCGGACGTGGTGCTGGCGGTGGAGACCAACGCGCGGTGGGCCGAGGCGCTGGAGCCGCTCGCCGAGAAGTACCCGCACGTGGTGAGGCAGCCGCAGGAGAACTACTACGGGATGATGCTCTTCTCGCGCCTGCCGGTGGTGGACGCGCGCATCGAGTTCATCGTGCAGGAAGACATCCCCTCGGTGCACGCCGTGTTCACGCTGCCCAGCGGCGACAACGTCACGCTCCACGGCCTTCACCCGCGCCCGCCGGAGCCCATCCGCGACCAGGACTCCACCCCGCGCGACGCGGAGCTGGTGCTGGTGGGGCGCGCCATCCGCGCCGCCGGCGACGTGCCCACCGTGGTGGCGGGCGACCTCAACGACGTGGCGTGGTCGCCCGTCAGCGAGCTGTTCGTGCGGCTGAGCGGGCTGCTGGATCCGCGCATCGGGCGCGGCTTCTACAACAGCTACAACGCCAACAACCCGTTCTTCCGCTACCCGCTGGACCACGTCTTCCACTCCAACCACTTCCGGCTCTGCGAGCTGCGCCGGCTCCCGCACATCGGCTCCGACCACTTCCCCATGCTGGTGGAGCTGAGCTACGAGCCGGACGCCGCGCGCGAGCAGCCCCGCACCCCGGTGGACGCGGACGACATCGAGGAAGCGGAGGAAAAGGTGGAGCTGGAGGTGGAGGCCGCCCGCACGGGCGACGACCGCCCGGGGCGCGAATGACCCCGGCCGCGGCGGGCGCCCCGCCCACCGCCTGGCAGCGCGCGCGCGGGTACACCGTACACGCGTACACGGCGTCCGGGGTGGGCTTCGGCTTCGCCGCGGCGGTGGAGCTCTGCTCCGCCCAGCCGTCGCCGCAGCGCTTCTTCCTGCTTAACGTGGCCGCCGTGCTGGTGGACGCCACCGACGGCCCCCTGGCGCGCGCCTGGAACGTGAAGCAGTGGGCGCCCGCCATCGACGGGCGCACCATCGACGACATCGTGGACTTCCTCACCTTCACCTTTCTCCCCCTGCTCCTGGTGTGGCGGATGGGGTGGGTGTCGGAGCCGCGCCTCGTCTGGATCGTGCCCGCGCTGATCGCCTCGCTCTTCGGCTTCGCCAACGTGGGCGCCAAGGACGAGGGCGCGGGCTTCTTTTTGGGCTTCCCCTCGTACTGGAACGTGGTGGCGTTCTACGCCGGCATCGTGTACCACTTCGCGGGGCCCTGGCCCAACGCGGCGATGCTCCTCTTCCTGGCGCTGCTCACGGTGCTCCCCGTGAAGTTCATCTACCCCAACCTGGCGCCGCGCCCCTACAAGGTGCCGCTGCTGGCCGGCGCCGCGCTCTGGCTGGGGATGATGATCTGGATGCTGGTGGACTTCCCCTCCCCGCCCGCGTGGCTGGTGTGGCTCTCGCTGGTGTACCCGGCCGCCTACACCGTCCTCTCCATCCACCTCGCCCGCCGGGGGTGATTGGGCTCACACAGAGGCACGGAGGCACAGAGAAGAACTCGTCTCCGTGCCTCCGTGTGAGCCATGTAGTTTCGCGAATACGGAGAAGCGCCCGGCTGATGATCAGCCGGGCGCTTCGTCGTGGGAGAAAGTAGCCCCCCCAGGGATCGAACCTGGACTTTCCTGAGTCAGAGTCAGGCGTGTTGCCAATTACACCAGGGGGCTGTGCTGCTAGAAGGCGCCTGCTCCAGGACTCGAACCTGGGACCCTCTGATTAACAGTCAGATGCTCTAACCAACTGAGCTAAGCAGGCGTACAGTGGTCGATCAGGGACTCGAACCCCGGACCTCTCGCATGTGAGGCGAGCGCTCTAACCAACTGAGCTAATCGACCCTTCGTGCCGGGGTTATCCTCTCGACAGGCGGTAAATTTATCACGCTTTTCCCGATCGATCAACCCCCCTCCGCAAACTCGTCTCATGTCACTCCGCACCGGGGTGGCGCGAGGATGCCCGACTCTCTACTTTGCATCGCAAAGTTAACGAGCCACGCACGTCCACGGGGCCCTTCCATGCCGAAAGATCCGCTCGAGCGCCGCGTTCGCGCGCTGCTCGTCTTTTTCATCGTGGCGCTGGTGGTGAGCGGAGTCACCGCGTTTCCCATCGAGGCGGAGATGCGCTGGCTGACGGCCGCGCTGGGCGCGGGGCCGGATGCGCGTCCCGAGGCGTACGGGGGGCTGATGCGCTGGCTGCTGACCGTGCGCGACGGCGTGGCGGCCACCAACCGCGCATACCCGTTCCTGGCCTACGGCACGGACTGGCTCGCCTTCGCGCACCTGGTGATCGCCGTGCTCTTCGTGGGCCCGCTGCGCGACCCGGTGCGCAACGTGTGGGTGGTGGAATGGGGGATGATCGCCTGTGTGGGCGTGATCCCGCTGGCCCTCGTCGCTGGGCCGGTCCGCGGCATCCCGTTCTACTGGCGGCTGGTGGACGCGTCGTTCGGCGTCATCGGCATCATCCCCCTGTGGCTCTGCCTGCGCGACATCCGCAGGTTGGAAAAGCGGGAGGCACGGAGATGAAGTCATCTCCGTGCCTCCATGTGAGCCCCGCCGTTCCTACTCGCCCGCCAGTACCAGCCGGAACCGCTTCCCCTGGATGGCCGCGATGGCGACGGGCTTGCCCACGGGGTCGCCGTTCTCGTCGAACGAGAGGGGGCCGGTGACGCCCACGAAGGGCTCGCTGCCGCCGGGCCGCCCCACACCCTCCAGGTACTCGCGGATCTCGCGGCGCGAGCGGGCGCCGGAGCGGAGGGCGCGCGCCAGCAGGTACACGGCGTCGTAGCTGGTGGCGGCCGTCGATTCCGGCTCGCGGTTGAAGCGCCGCCGGAAGCGCTCGGCGAATGCGCGGGCGTGGTCGCTGGCGTCGGGGTGGTAGAGCATCCCGAACATGGTGCCGTCGTAGTTCCCCTCCATGCTGGTGAGCGACTCCAGCCCGTCGCCGCCCAGCACCCGCGCGTTCAGCCCCACCTCGCGCATCTGCCGGATCATGGTGGCGGCCCCCACCTCGAGCCCGGCGACCAGCACCACCTCCGCGCCGCGCGCCTTGAAGCGCAGCAGGTAGGGCCGGAAGTCCTTCATCTCCTCCAGGTACGGGTGCGACCCCACCACCTCCGCGCCGGTGGGCGCGAGCGCCTTGCGGAACACGGCGGCCAGGCTGTTCCCGTACTCGTCGTTGGCGTACAGGATGCCGATGCGCCGCCCGAACCCGCGCGCCTGCCGGGCGATGGCCGCCGCGTTCGCGCTGTCGTTGGACGCGATGCGAAAGATCCACGGCCCCGCGCCCGCGATCTCCGTGCTGGTGGCGCTGGTGCCCACCGCGGGTAGCTCGCCCGCGCCGTACACGGTGGAGGCCGCCATCATGGGGTCGGAGTTGGCGTGGCCCACCACCGCCAGCACGCCGGCGTCTTCCACGAAGCGGCTCGCCACCCGGATGGCGCCGGCCGCGTCGCCGCCGTCGTCCAGCGCGCGCACGGCGATGCGCAACCCGCCCAGCTCGCCGGCCGCGTTGATCTCCTCGGCGGCGAGCTCGGCGCCGTAGCGGGAGTTCTCGCCGTACGAGCGGGTGAGGGGGGCCGCCAGCCCAAAGGTGACGGTGCGGTCATCGGCGCGGCCGCACGACGCCGCGGACAGCGCCGCCGCGAGGAGGATGAGAGTTCGCACGTGTGTGATGCGGAGAGGGGGAGCTGCGGATGTGCTGTAACATCCATTGTAGCAGCTCCCGGCCGATCTTGCGTAATCCTTATGCGCCCATTCCCGCCTCCCGCTCCTGGAACCCCGCGTGCTCCCGCCGTGCGATGGCCCGGGTACGCGGCTTGCTCCCCTGCCGCGCCCCCTTGGATCAACCAACCTGGAGGCAAGGATGAGGAAACCGATCTCGCCGCGCGCACACGGAGTGCTGGACTACGCCACCTCGGCCACCACGGCCGCGGCCGCCGAGGTGCTCAACTTTCCGCCCCCCGCCCGGGCCGCGGCGCGTGCCCTGGCCGGCGGCTACACCGCCCTCTCGGCCGTGACCGACTACCCGCTGGCCGCGCGCCGCGTGGTGCCCTTCAAGGCCCACGGCGCCACCGAGGCCGCCCTGGGCCTGGCGCTCCCCTTCGTCCCGTGGATCCTGGGCTTCGCGGACCACAAGCCCGCCCGCAACTTCTTCCTGGGCCTGACCGCGGTGACCTTCGTCGTGGCCGCGCTGACGGACTGGGAGAAGAGGGATTCTCCGCCGGAGACGCGCTGAACTGAAGGGCGTGAGTGCGTGAGTGCGTGAGTGCGCTCCAGCGGCCGCGAAACGCAGGTGGCTGAGCGTGCTGAGGGGGGCCCTCACCCCCCCGGCCCCCGCTCTCCCAAACATGGGAGAGGGGGGCGCACTCCACCCGCCCAGCCGCGCCCGGGCATCACGTGGTCCGCGGTTCTCCAGGACCGCTTTGCCGATGCACTCCAGGCTGGCACAGACACAGAAGATGCGCCCCCTCGCCCATTTATGGGAGAGGGGGACGGGGGGTGAGGGCCTCCCCTCAGCGCGCCGCAGCCCTCCGCTCCTCCCGCTGCCGTAGCGCACTCACGCACTCACGCACTCACGCACTCACGCACTTCACCGCGTTCAGCGACCGGGACAGGTTCTTTCGCGGCATCGACGGGCTGCTGCAGCGCACCGTTCCCGGCGCGGCGGGGCAGCCGCACACCACTCTGCGCGGCGCGGGGCACTTCATCCAGGAAGACGCGGGGGAGGAGCTCGGCAAGGTGGTGGCGGCCTGGCTGGCGGGGCGGACGGGCGCGTAGCCGGACCCGGGGCCGCGTGGGAAACAGATGAGGTGCGGGCCGCTTGTGCGCGGTGGACCGCTCACCGATATTTCCGCAAGAAAATCCGCTTTCCCGCGCCTTATTCCCGCGGCATCACCGCCGAATCCCTTCGATGCGCAAGATCCTGTTCTGCTCCGCGGCCATCGTGCTGGCCTCGGGATGCTCGGACGCAACCCAGCCGCGGGTACCGGCCTCCGTCGTCGTTTCGCCCGGTCCGGTGGCGATGAGCTACCTGGGCGCCGCGCAGGTGGTGCACGCGGTGGTGAGCGACGGCAAGGGCCGGGCGATGAAGAACGCCACCGTCACCTGGTCGTCCAGCTCGCCGGCCGTGGCGGTCGCCGGGGCGGGCGGCGACAGCGCCGTCGTGACGGCGGCGGGGAACGGCGCGGCCACGATCACCGCGCGTGCGGGCGAGGCTTCGGGCGGGATGGAGGTGACGGTGGCGCAGGCCGCCGCGAGCCTCGCCAGGAGGGAGGGCGACTTCCAGACCGGCACCGTGGGCACGGCGCTCGGCACGCCGCTGCGCGTGCAGGCATTCGACCGGAGCGGCGCGCCGGCCGTGGGGGCCACCGTCGCCTTTGCGGTCACGAGCGGCGGAGGCTCGGTAGCGGATGCGAGCGTGGTGACGGGGGCGGACGGGACCGCCGCGACCACCTGGACGCTGGGAACGGCGGCCGGGAGCGCACACGCGGTGACGGCGTCGGCTCCCGGCGTGGAGGGCTCACAGCTCTTCACGGCCAGCGCGACCGCGGGCGCCGCCGCGCAGGCGTCCATCAGCGCGGGCGGAGAGCAGACGGCGGCGCGGGAGAGCGCGGTCCCCACCCCGCCGAGGGTGGATGTGCGGGACGCGTTCGGCAACCCCGTGCCGGGCGTGATGGTGAGGTTCGCCGCCACGGGCGGAGGCGGGAGCGTGACCGGCGCCCTGCAGGCCACGGGCACGGACGGGCAGGCGGCTCCCGCGAGTTGGAGGCTGGGGCCGGCCGTGGGCGCCAACACGCTCACGGCCACCTTCCCGGGCAGCACGCTCGCCGCCGTGTCCGCCACCGCCACGGCGACCGCGTCCGCGTACGGGTCGATCTCCGTGGTGGGCGGCGGCGACCAGGCCGCCATGGCCGGGACGGCGCTCCCGACCCCGCCCTCGGTAATCCTGCGCGACCCGCGGGGCGTGCCGGTACCCGGTGTGCCGATCACCATGTCCGTGTACGACGGGTTTGGCTCCGTGACCGCGCGGTCCGGCGGTGCCCGCGCCTTCGAGGCGACCGTCACCACCGATGCCGACGGCGTGGCGACACTCGGCTCGTGGATCATGGGGCCGGCGGCCAGCGTCAACGTGCTGTCGGTCTACACCTCCGGCTACGTCGCCACTCCCACGCAGGTGCGTGCCGCGGGGTGCTCCGGCGGCGGCGCGGGGTACGCCATCACCCTCTGCTTCACCTCCCAGGTGTCGGGATCGCAACGGGCCATCTTCGAGCAGTCCGCCCGGCGCTGGAGCACGGTGATCACGGTAGACCTGCCGGACGTGGCCGGCGAGATCCCGGCCGGCCTGTGCAGCGAGTCGCAGCCCCGCGCCACCATGACGGTGGACGACCTCGTCATCTTCGCGTCGGTGGTGGACATCGACGGGGCCGGGAAGATCCTGGGCCAGGCCGGCCCCTGCATCCTGCGCTCCCCCGGCAACCTCCCGGTGGCGGGGGTGATGGAGTTCGACAAGGCCGACCTCCAGACCCTGGAGTACGAGGGGTGGCTCGGCTCGCTGATCCTCCACGAGATGGGGCACGTGCTGGGGATCGGCACGCTCTGGTCCGACCTGGGCCTGCTCCGGAACCCGAGCACCGCCACGAACCCGCTCGACACCTACTTCAGCGGAGCGGGCGGCATCGAGGGGTTCGACGCCATCGGCGGCACCGCCTACGCCGGGATGAAGGTGCCGGTGGAAAACGCGGGCGGCGCCGGGACGCGGAACGCGCACTGGCGCGAGTCGGTGCTGCGCAGCGAGCTGATGACGGGGTACCTGGCCTACGGAAGCAGCCCGCTGAGCGTGCTCACCGTGCGCTCGCTGGCGGACCTTGGATACACGGTGGATCCGGGCGCGGCCGACGGCTTTTTGCTGGCCACGCAGCCCCGCGCCAACCACCTGCCGGGCGCGGGCCCCTCCGGCGGCCTCAAGCTCCACGACGACGGATACCCCGGCCCGCGCTTCACCGTGGACCGCCGCGGACGCCGCACGCGGATACGGTAGGCGAAGCCCCTTCTTGCGTTCCGGGGCGGGGGTGCCGATGATGAAGGAGCCGGCCACCCTCCGCCCAGGATCATCCGCCATGCACCTTTCCCGCGCCTGCGCCGCCGTCCTGGCGGCGGCCCTCGCATCCGCCCCGCTCGCCGCGCAAAGGCCGCGCAACAGCGAGCCCACGCCGCGCGCCGAAGAGACCTCCACGGGGTTCTCGTTCCGCATCAACTCGCAGGTCACGCCCATCGAGCAGCAGATCGCGGCGCCGGCGGACAGCGTGTGGGCCGCGCTCCCAGAGGTGCTGCGCGAGCTGGGCATCGCCCCGCAGATGAGCGCCGAGGGGGACCGGGTGATCGGCAACCAGCGCATCACCGCGCGGCGCGTAGCCGGCGACCGCACGGACATCTACGTGCGCTGCGGCAACCAGGGCGCGGGCCCCTCGGCCATGGCCGCCATGCGCATCCGCCTGTCGCTGCTCACCAGCGTGCGGCCGGAGGGCGACTCCCGCTCGCGCCTCTTCACCGAGGTCACCGGCACCGCCACGCCCGTGGAAGGCTCGGGGGGCGCCACCCTGTGCGCATCCACCGGCGCGCTGGAAAAGAAGCTCGCGGAAGCCGTGGTGGCGCGCGTCGTACAATAAAAAATCTCACACAGAGGCACGGAGGCACAGAGATGAATTCGTCTCTGTGCCTCCGTGTCTCTGTGTGAGCCTTCTTTTTTACCAGATGCGCGCGCGGACGCTGTCGGGGCGCACCATGGGGTCGCCGGGCCGGCACCCGAAGGCGCGGGCGAACTCGGGCATGTTGGAGAGCGGGCCGTTGGTGCGCCACTCCGAGGGGGCGTGCTGGTCCGTGGCCACCTGCAGCCGCAGCGTCTCGGGGCGCGTGTTGCGGCGCCAGATCTGCGCCCAGGCCATGAAGAAGCGCTGCTCCGGGGTGAAGCCGCCCACGCGGGTGCGCGGCTTCCCCTCCAGCTCCTTTTGCAGCGCCTGGTAGGCGATGGTGAGGCCGGCCAGGTCCGCGATGTTCTCGCCCACCGTGAGCTGGCCGTTGATGCGCACCGTGTCCACCGCCGTGTACGCGGAGAACTGCTCGGCCACCCGCCGGGCCTGCTCGCGGAACGCCGCCGCGTCGCCCGCCGTCCACCAGTCGCGCAGGTTGCCCGAGGCGTCGAAGCGCCGCCCCTGGTCGTCGAAGCCGTGCGCCATCTCGTGGCCGATCACCGCGCCCATCCCCCCGTAGTTGGCCGCGTCGTCGGCCAGCGCGTCGAAGAAGGGGGGCTGAAGGATGCCGGCGGGAAAGACGATCTCGTTGTGCGCGGGGTTGTAGTACGCGTTCACCGAAGGGGCCGTCATCAGCCACGCGTCGCGGTCCGCCGCCTGGCCGATGCGCGCAAGGGAGCGGGCGTACGACCAGCGGTGCGCGCGCCTCACGTTCTCCAGGTGCGAGCCGGGCCTCACGTCCAGCCCCGCGTAGCTCCGCCAGCGGTCCGGATGGCCGATCTTGGCGCGGAACGCCGCCAGCTTGGCCAGCGCCTCGGTGCGGGTGGAGTCGGTCATCCAATCCAGCCCGCGCAGGCGCTCGCGGAGGGCGGCGGCCAGGTTGTCCACCATGCGCACGGCGCGCTCGCGGGCCTCGGACGCAAAGGTGCGGCGCACGTACGCCTCGCCCAGCGCGTCGCCCAGCGTAGCGTCGGCGGCGCCCAGGCAGCGCCGCCAGCGGGGGAGCCGCTCGGTGGTGCCCGTGAGCACCTGCTGCATCCGGAACGCCTCCTGGAGGAAGGGCGTGGAGAGCGCCTGCACCGAGGAGCGCGTGTAGTGCCAGCGCAGGTACGCCTTCCAGTCGTCCAGCGGAACGGAGACGAGCATGCGGTCCAGCGTACGAAAGAACTCCGGCTGGCGCACGTTGATGCTGTCCACCCCCGCCGCGCCGCGGGCGCGCAGGTAGCTCCCCCACTCCCAGTGCGGGGTGAGGACCTGCACCGAGTCCAGCGGCATCTTGTGATACGTGGCGGAGGGGTCGCGCTGCTGTGCGCGCGTCATGGACACGGCCGCCAGCGCCGCCTCGATGGCCACCACCCGCCCCGCCTCGGCCTCCACCGCGCTGCGCCCCGCCAGCGCCAGCATCCGCCCCACGTGCGCCCGGTACTCCGCGCGGATACGCTCGGACACGCTGTCGCGCCGCGTGTAGAAGTCGCGGTCCGGCAGCCCCAGCCCGCCCTGCGCCAGCACGGCGATCACCCGGTCGCTGTCCTTGAGGTCCGGCGCCGAGCCGAAGTTGAAGATCGCGGGCGTGCCGCTCTGCTGCAGCCGCGCCACCTCCGCCTGCAGCGCCGCCCGCGAGCCGATGGCGTCGATGCGGGCGAGCTGCTCGGCCAGCGGCTGCGCCCCCTCGCGCTCCGCCCGCGCGGAGTCCATGCAGGTGGCGTAGAACACCCCCAGCTTGCGCTCGCTGCTTCCGGCGCGCGCGTCGCCCACCCCGCGGGCCGCCTCTTCCAGCAGCGCGCGCAGCACGGTCTGGTTGCGGTCGCGGATCTCGTCGAAGCTCCCCCAGGTGGTGTACGCCGCGGGGATGGGATTGCGCGCGAGCCACCCGCCGTTGGCCCACTGGTAGAAGTTGCGGCAGGGGGCGCAGGTGGTGTCGCGGTCGGCGGGGTCCAGCGCGCGCGCGCCGGGCCGCTGGGCAGCGGCGGGAAGCGCGAGCAGCGCCGCGAGCATCACCACGCTCGCGAGCGGTCTGCGTAAGCTCATACGTTCGAACGGCTCCGGTTGACGGTGCGGAGAATTTAGCACGGAACCGGGGGAAACGGCAATCTCACACAGAGGCACGGAGACACGGAGATTACTTCATCTCTGTGGCTCCGTGGGCGATCAGCTCCGGAAGCACCTTTTCACCGAACACGTCTATGAACTCCTCCTGGTTGTCGCGGGGGATGGAGTGGAGGTTGATCTCCTCGAAGCCCATCTCCACGTCGCCCATCAGCCATTCCAGGTGCTGCTCGGGGCTGGAGGAGCAGCGGATCTTGCGGGCGGTCTCGTGGATGTCCACGAACTCGGCGGCGCCCTCGAACTCGGAGGGGAGGCGGAGCTGGGCCAGCACGGCGCTGGGGAACTGCAGGTGACGCCACTGCGCGTGCGCCTCGCGGAGCGCCTCCTCGTCCGTGCGGGCGAAGGAGAGCTGCGCCTGCAGGTAGATGGGCTTCCCCTCCCCCCCGCCGCGGCGGAACGCGTCGATCGTCCGCTGCATCTTCTCGCGCTCGCCCACCGTGGTGATGAGCCCGTCGGCCCACGAGCCCATCCACTCCGCGGTCTCGGCCGAGAGCGCCGCGCCCACGATTTTGGGCGGCGTGGCGGGGAGCGAGTACAGCTTCGCGTCCTCCACGGTGATCAGGCCGTGGTGGGTCACCGTCTCGCCCGCCCAGAGCGCGCGGATGATGTCGCACGCCTCACGCAGGCGCGCGTTGCGCTCCCCCTTGTTGGGCCAGCGCTCCCCCGTGATGTGCTCGTTGAGGAGCTCCCCGCTCCCCGGCGCGATCCAGAAGCGCCCCGGGTACATCTCCGCCAGCGTGGCCGCCGCCTGCGCGATGATGGCCGGATGGTACCGCCACCCGCCGGGCACCGTCACCACCCCGAAGGAGAGCGACGTCGCCTGCAGCGCGGCCCCCAGCCAGCTCCACGCGAACCCGCTCTCCCCCTGCACCTCGGCCCAGGGAAAGAAGTGGTCCGAGCACATCGCGCTCTGGAACCCCGCCTGCTCCGCCCTCTGCACGAGCTGCAGGAGCCGGCTGGGCGCGTACTGCTCGTGCGAACAATGGTACCCGATGCGTGTCACGATGGATGCGTCCGCGATTGAAGGTGACGGATCAAAGTCCTGAGTCCTGGGTCCTGAGTCCTAAGTGAACCGCTGTTCAGCACTCAGGACCCAGGACCCAGGACTTCTTCCTACCTGCTCGGCGTCTTGCCCGTGGGCGCGAGGACTTCGGCCGAGTAGTAGCGGGCGTCGGCGGAGGCCAGGAAGACGTAGGAGGTGGCGATCTCGATGGGCTGCGCGGGGCGGCCCCAGTACGTGTCCTCGCCAAAGGTCTTCACCTGCTCCATGGGCATGGTGGAGGGGATCAGCGGGGTCCAGACGGGGCCGGGGGCCACGCAGTTCACGCGGATGCCGCGGTCCTTGACGTTCTCGGCGAGGGCGCGGGTAAAGGTGTGGATGGCGCCCTTGGTGGCCGAGTAGTCCACCAGGATCGGGTTGCCCTCGAAGGCGGTCACGGAGCCGGTGTTGAGGATCACGCCGCCCGCCTTGAGGTGCGGGAGGGAGGCGCGGGCCATGTAGAAGTAGCCGAAGATGTTGGTGCGGAACGTCCGCTCCAACTGCTCGTCGGTCACCTGCTCGATGCCGTCCTGCGACATCTGGTACGCCGCGTTGTTCACCAGCACGTCCAGCCGCCCGAATTCGGTGACCACGTGCGCCACGAACGCGTCGCACTCCCTGGACTCGCGCACGTCAAGCTGCCGGGCGATGCAGCGCCGGCCGGCCTTCTCCACCCAGCGCCGGGTCTCCTCCGCGTCCTCCTTCTCCTCGTCGCCGAAGTAGCCGATCGCCACGTCCGCCCCCTCGCGCGCGAACGCGATGGCCACCGCCCGCCCGATCCCGCTGTCCCCGCCCGTGATGATGGCCGCGAGCCCCTCCAGCTTGCCGCTCCCCTCGTAGCTTTCCTCCCCGTGGTCCGGCCTGGGATCCATCTGCCCTTCGGTGCCGGGCGGGTCCTGCTCGGGGGTGCCCTTGCCGGGCCCGGGGCCGTTCAGCGGATTGCGGTCCAGCATCGCAAGCCTCTCTCTGTACGCGATTTACGGTTCGGATTTCGGGAGGCGCCGGGGTACGCACGACGCGTACCGGCTCTGGTATCACACAGAGGCACGGAGACACAGAGGAGTAGTTCTCGCGATGTCATTGTGCTACTCTCCCCCGCACCCCAACCCGCGAGCCGCCATGTCCCATTCCCCGCTCCACGACGTCACCCGCCCCGTGCGCTCCGGGATGCCGGTGTGGCCGGGCGATGCCCCGTGCTGTGTCGCGTGGACCTCGCGGATGGAGGAAGGCGACGCGTCGAATGTGGCGGAGCTGCGGATGAGCGCGCACACCGGCACGCACGCGGACGGCCCCTTCCACCTGTGCGCGGAAGGGGCGCGCATCGGCGCGGCGCCGCTGGACGCGTTCATCGGCCCCGCGCTGCTGGTGGACGCGCGGGGGCGGGAGGCGCTGGACGAGGAGTGGGCGCACGAAGTGCTCGCCATGCGGCCCGAGCGCCTCCTGGTCAGGACCGGCGCCTGGGCCGATCCCGACGTCTTCCCCACCACTTTCGCCACGCCCACGGAAGCGGCCGCGCGCCTGCTGGTAAGCGCCGGCGTGCGCCTGCTGGGGACGGACGCTCCCTCCGTGGACCCGTTCGACTCCGCGGAGCTGCCGGTGCACCGCGTGCTCTGCGCGGCGGGCGTGGCCATCCTCGAAAACCTGCTGCTGGACGATGTGCCCTCCGGCGCCTGGGAGCTGATCGCCCTCCCGCTGCGCCTGGAAGAGGCGGACGCATCGCCCGTGCGCGCCGTGCTGCGAGGCCCGTGATGATCAAGACGCTGCTCGCCCCCAACCCCTCGCCCATGACGCTGGACGGCACGCGCACCTTCGTGGTGGGGCGCGCCCGGCCCGTGGTGATCGACCCCGGCCCCGACGACCCCCAGCACCTGGACGCTGTCGAGCGCGCGCTCGCGGGCATCCAGCCCATCGCCATCCTCCTCACCCACGCCCACGCGGACCACGCGGGCGCCGCCCCGGCCCTCGCAGCCCGCACCGGCGCGCCGGTGTGGATGGGCCGCGGCGCGCTCCACCCCGCGCGCGGCATCGCCCGCTGGCTGGCGGACGGCGACGAGGTAGAAACGGACGCCGGCTCCCTGCGCGCCATCGCCACCCCCGGCCACGCCCCCGAGCACCTCGCCTTCCTCTGGCAACGCATGCTCTTCGCGGGCGACACCTTCATGGGCGGCGCCGACACCACCCTGGTGGCCCCCCCGGAGGGCGACCTCGCCGCCTACCTGCGCACCCTGGACCGCGTCGCCGCCCTCCCCCTGGACGTCATCCTCCCCGCCCACGGCCCCGCCATCCCCGACCCCGCCGCCGCCGTCGAGCGCTACCGCGCCCACCGCCACCAGCGCATCGCCCAGGTGGAAGCCGCCCTCCACACCCCCGGCCCCCTGCTGGACGCCGTCTACGGCCCCACCCTCCACCCCGCCCTGCGCCCCGCCGCCGAGGGCTCCCTGCAGGCCATCCTCACCTACCTGAAAAAGAGGCACGGAGAGTAGCTCTCCGTGCCTCTTTTCTCTGTGTCTCCGTGCCTCTGTGTGAGCCAATCAGCTCACTCAGGCCGCGGCCCCGGCGCCGTATCCCGGATCGCCTCGGGCGGCGTGCCGTCCAGCGACGCGCCCACGCGCACCGTCTCCGGCTCCACCAGGCGCGGCGTGGGAAGGCCGTGCTTCTTGTTGAGGTAGTAGTTGGCGACGGCGGCGGCCGTGGGCGCGGCGCCCCGCGAGCCGCTCTCGCCGAACTCAACCAGCACCGCCACCGCGATCTCCGGCGCCTTGCCGCGCGGCCCCGCGAAGCCCGTGAACCAGGCGTGCGGGCGCTTGGGGTCGGCCGAGTTCTGCGAGGTGCCCGTCTTGCCGGCCAGCTTCCAGCGCGAGAGCTCCACGCCGTGGGCGGTGCCGCCCGCCTCCACCACCGCCGCCAGCCCCAGCCGCACCGCATCAAGCGTGGAGGGCTGCACGCGCAGGTCGGTCTCCACGGGCGCCTGGGTGCCCAGGCGGAGGTGCGGGGCGCGCGAGGTGCCGTTGCCGGCGATGGCGGCAAAGAACTCGGCCATCCTCAGCGGCGTCTGCGCGTTGGCGCCCTGGCCGATGGCGAGGTTCATCACCTCGCTGCGCGGCGGCCGCCACCCGAAGCGGCGCACGTACCAGTCCGACCCCGTGGGGAAGGTGCCCGCCGTCTCGCCCGGGATGTCCACCCCGGTGCGGCGCCCGAAGCCCAGGCGCGTGCCCTCCTCGGTCAGCGTCCGGAGGGTGAGCGCGATCCCGAGCTGGTAGAAGTACACGTTGCACGAGTGGGCGATGGCCTGGATCAGGTTCTGCCGCCCGTGCCCCTCGCGCTTGTCGCAGCGCGAGTAGCGCCCCGCGTACGACATCCCCCCCGTGCAGGGGATGGGCATCACGTACTCCGGCGTGATGGCCTTCCGCTCAAGCCCCACCATGGCCGTCACCAGCTTCCAGGTGGAGGCCGGCGGGTAGGTGCCGTTGGTGGCGCGGTTGATCATGGGGCGCGCGGGGTCGCCGTTGAGCTGCGCCCACACGCGCCGCGAGATCCCGCCCACCAGCAGGTTGGGGTCGTAGCTGGGGGCGGAGTACATCGCCAGCACCTCGCCCGTGGTGGGCACCATCGCCACCACCGCGCCGCGCTTCCCCTCCGGGAAGATCTGCGCGGCGTAGCGCTGAAGGTCCAGGTCGATGGTAAGCTTGACGTCGGCGCCGGGCGTGGGGGCGGCGGAGAGCTGCTGCGCGAAGGGGCGCACCAGGCGCCCGCGCGCGTCCACCTCCACGTAGCGCGCGCCCTGCTTGCCGCCCAGCGAGCGCTCGTACGCCCGCTCCACCCCGCCCTTGCCGATGTGCTGCCCGCTGCGGAACCCTTCCCACTGGTCCTCGCCCAGCTCGCGGTCGCTGATCTCGGCCACCCAGCCAACCAGGTGCGCCACCGCCGCGCCCGCCGGGTAGCGGCGGATGGGGCGCGCCTCCAGGATCACCCCCGGCGGGCGCTGGCCGCGCTCCTCCAGCCGCGACACCTGCTCGAAGCTCAGGTTGGTGAGCACCGGCACCGGCTCCGTGCGGATGCCGCGCGAGCGCTCCACCACCTCGCGGATGGCCGCCGAGTCCAGCCCCACCACCGGCGCCACGCGCAGCAGGCGGGCGCGCACCGAGTCCACCGGGCCGGGCTCCACCGACAGGGTGTAGCCCGCCACCGTCTCGGCGATCACCTTGCCGTTGCGGTCGGTGATGGTGCCGCGCGGCGCGGGGATGGGGATCACGCGGAAGCGGTTGTCGTCCGCCCGCAGCTCGAACTCGCTGTTGCGGATGATCTGGGTGCGAAAGAACGCGGCTCCCAGGCAGCTCAGCATGAGGCCCACGCCCAACCCCGCTTTCATGGCGCGCTTGCGCATGGCGTGGGGGTGGAACGGGCTCTGCGGAACGAGGGAGCGCTCGACGAAGCCTGCCATCTGGGAAAGCCGGGAGAACGTGCGGGTAGGGTGAGGGGTAAAGCTATACGCGTGAACACGTTTACGCCACCCGGCCGGAATCCTTTCGGTGCGGGCGGGTCGTGCAAAGCTTGCGCACGCGTGCATAAAGCTTACATTGGCGACCTTCACACACGCGCACACGTTCGCACGCGCCTGCGCCCGGGCGGGCATGCAACTTGACGTCCCCTCCAGGCGCGCCCCACTGCAACGCGGCGGCACTTTTTCCAGGCTGCACGGCACTCGCCGTGGCCGCCGCCGCGTCATCGAATCAGGATTCCAGAGCAACAGAATGAGTCTTTCCGCACAGCCCGACACCGCGGCGCTGCCCGACGCTCCCGCGCCGGCCGCCGCAGACGCGCAGGGCATCCTCGAGATCCTTCCCAGCGGTAGCGGCTTCCTCCGCAGCTCCAGCACCGGGTACCAGGCGGCAGACGGCGACACCTTCGTCTCGCAGGGGCTGATCCGCCGCCACGGGCTGCGCACCGGCGACCGCGTGGTGGGAACGATCGGGACCCCGCCCGGGCGCGGCAAGAGCCCGCCGCTGGACACGGTGGTGACCGTCAACGGGCTGGACCCGGCGCACGCGCGCTCCCGCGCCGACTTCCAGTCGCTCCCCGCCACCTACCCGGACGAGCGCCTCACGCTGGAGTGCGAATCGGCCCGGCTGCGCGGCAAGCGCGACTTCACCAACCGCATCATCGACCTGATCTCGCCGCTGGGCAAGGGGCAGCGCGCCCTGATCGTGGCCCCCGCCAAGGCCGGCAAGACCACGGTGCTGCAGGCCATCATGGAAGGCGTCTCCACCAACTATCCGGAAGCGCTCCTCCTGGTGCTGCTGGTGGACGAGCGGCCGGAAGAGGTGACGGAGATGGAGATGCTGGGCCGCGGCGAGGTGATCGCCTCCTCGTTCGACTGCCCGGCCGAGCGCCACGTGGCGGTGGCCGAGATGGTGCTGGAGCACGCCCGCCGGCAGGTGGAGAGCGGCCGCGACGTGGTGATCGTGCTGGACTCGCTCACCCGCCTGGCGCGCGCCTACAACACCAGCGAGCGCGGCACGGGCCGCATGCTCTCCGGCGGCATCGACAGCGGCGCGCTGGAGAAGCCGAAGCGCTTCTTCGGCTCGGCGCGCAAGGTGCGCGGGGGCACGGGCAGCCTCACCATCATCGCCACGGCGCTGATCGACACGGGGAGCCGCGGCGACGAGGTGATCTTTGAGGAGTTCAAGGGCACCGGCAACTCCGAGATCGTGCTGGACCGCGAGCTCGCCGACCGCCGCATCTTCCCGGCGATCAACGTGGAGCGCAGCTCCACCCGCCGCGAAGACCTGATCCTCCCCCCCGAGTCGCTGGACAAGGTCCACCAGCTTCGCCGCGCGCTCCACTCGCTCCCCCCCGCGGAAGCGCTGGAGCTGCTGCTGAAGCAGATGAACGACACCAAGTCCAACGCAGAGCTGCTGGGCAAGCTCCGGTAAAACAAGTCTCACACAGAGACACAGAGGCACAGAGAAAGAACATCTTCTCTGTGCCTCTGTGTCTCTGTGTGATATTTCTTACTGGGGGGCGGCGATGATGGCGCAGGCGATGCGCGCGCCGGAGTTGCCCGAGGGGTCGGTCACCAGGTCGTCGGCGCTGGCGTGCACCACCAGGGAGGTGCCGTTGGCGTCGAAGAGGGGGGCCTGCCCGGGGGTGAGCGTGCCGGCCACCGAGGCCTCCATGCTGCCGCGGCCGTCGGCGCCCACGGTCAGGTTGGGGAGGTCGCCCAGGTGCGGGCCGTTGGGGTTGCGCGGGCCGTGCTGGCGGCCCGTGGGGTTGAGGTGAGGGCCGGCCGTGGTGAAGGCCGGCGCGTCGCACATCCCCGCCTCGTGGAAGTGGGCGCCGTGCGTGCCCGCCGGGATCCCCGCCGCCGCCACCTGCACCTGCACCATGGCGCCGCGCTGCGTGGCCGTGACCGTGCCCACCGTGCGCCCCTGCGCGTCCATGAGCGGCGTGGTGAACTGGCGCGGCCGCGCTCCCTCTTCCATGCCGGTTCCGCCGGCCGGCGCGCACGCGCCCAGCGCCATCAGCGCCCCCGCCGCCAGCAGCCACGAGCTCCTTTCCATCGTCCTCATCCGAGCCTCCTCCGTGAGTTGAACGGCCGCCACCCGGCGGTCCCGCCCCCTCCCGTCGCAAGCTTCGTGCGGAGCTAGGCGGCGAGCTCGCGGCGCATCTCCGCGATCTCCTCCGCGGCCCGCGCGGCGCCGCCGGGGTCCGTGGCGACCCGCAGCCCGGCCTCCGCCGCGTCCAGCCGCTCGGCGGCGCGGGCGCGGTCGCCCTCGGCCAGGGCGATGGCGGCCTCGGCCATGGGGCGCAGGTGCGGGGGCACCATCACGCCGCCCGCCCCCCGCTCCAGCAGCTCGCGGGCGCGCGCCGCGTCGCCGTCCGCCCGCGCGGCGAAGTGGGCGGCCTGCAGCATCATGGAGGGGAGCGCCTGCTTCGGGAGGAGGTCCGACGCGGCCATCGCGGCGGCGAGCTGCGCGCGGGCCGCGTCCACCCGGCCCCGGTCCAGCTCGTGCGAGTACGCGTAGAGCCGCCCCGCCACGCCGAAGATCGTATCCGGCTCCCCCGCCGACGCCCGCGCCACCAGCTCCGGGCTCCAGTCGCGCGGGCGTGCGCCGCCCATGGAAAGCCCCATGATGGCGATGACGGCCACCTCGCGCTCCACGTCCGCCCCGCCGCGCAGCAGCCGCACGATGCGCGCTCCATCGCTGTAGAACCCGCCCGCGTTGCCGGGGATGCACGCGATCACCGCGATCAGCAGCGACACCAGGCCGGCGATCAGCAGCAGAGCGTCCGGCACCGGCGGCGCGCTCAGCAGCGGGCGCAGCCCCAGAAAGAACGCGCCCCCCGCCACGCTGGCAAGCGGCCCGCCCGCGATCAGCCACAGGGTGCGCCGCCGCAGGTCGCGCGTGTCGGTGGGAGCGCACGCCGCCAGCCCGCCGAACATGGCGCCCTTGAAGCTGAGCTTCGTCCGGAAGCGCTCTCCATCACGTTCGATGCGCAGCGGCCCCACCATGAAGAGCAGCGGGCGGAACCCCACGGCGATCCCCCCCAGCAGGTGCCCCAGCTCGTGCAGCCCCACCAGCAGCGGAAAGGCGATCACCGCGGCCGCCGCCATCGCCATTTTGCCGGCGGGCCCCAGCCCCAACTTCGGCATGGAATCCGCCAGGTAGTGCGCCCCGAGCACGCCGACCGCCGCGCCCACGAGCATCCCTCCGAGCATCTGCACGGCGATTTTCCTGACCTGGGACTGGCGGGGAGCCGGAGCTGCGGTTTCCATCGGATACCTCGGAGGATGTTTGTTGCGGATACGCCCCATCAAAAAAGCCAGCGCGCGCACGGAAAATCAAGAGAACCCCTCCTCCGTGCCTCTGTGTCTCTGTGTGAGCCCCCGCTGTTCCAATCCGTCTAGCACCTGCCTTGCATTGAGAACTCGCTTCCGGTGGCGGACCCCGCGTGCGCGGCGGCCCCGGCTCCACCGCGATGCGGGCGAATCCGGAGAGATCATATGCGCTGGCAGGGTGGACGGCAGAGCGGCAACGTGGAAGACCGCCGCGGAATGGGTGGGATGGCCGTGGGCGGCGGTATCGGCACGGTGGTCATCGCGCTGATCGCCATGCTCTTCGGCGTGAACCCGGGCGACGTGATCCAGGGCGGCGGCCCCGCGGCGGGCGGTGCCCCCAACGGCGCGCCGGCGGGCGGCCCCCCGGCGAACGACGAGGGCGGGCAGTTCGTGTCCACCGTGCTGGCGGACACGGAAGACGTGTGGAACAAGATCTTCCAGCAGAGCGGGCGCGACTACGTGGAGCCGCGGCTGGTGCTCTTCACCGGCTACCAGCAGACCGCGTGCGGCACCGGCCAGTCCGCCATGGGCCCCTTCTACTGCCCCGGCGACCAGAAGGTGTACATCGACCTCGCGTTCTACAACGACCTGGCCAAGATGTCTGGCGCGCGCACGGACAACGACTTCGCGCAGGCCTACGTGATCGCGCACGAGGTGGGGCACCACGTGCAGACGCTGCTGGGCACCTCCGAGCGCGTGCAGGCCGCCTCGCGCGGCGCGCGGGAAGAAGAGGCGAACGCCCTCTCCGTGCGCCAGGAGCTGCAGGCCGACTGCTACGCCGGCGTGTGGGGGCATCACAGCAAGATCCAGCTTGATCCGGGCGACGTGGAGGAGGCGCTCGCCGCCGCCACGGCCATCGGCGACGACCGGCTCCAGCAGCAGAGCCAGGGGCAGATCGTCCCCGAGTCGTTCACGCACGGCTCGTCCGCGCAGCGCGTGCAGTGGTTCCGGCGCGGCATGGAGAGCGGCGACGTGAACCAGTGCGATACGTTCGCGACGCGACAGCTCTGAAAGCAGGGCTCACACAGAGACACAGAGGCACGGAGAACAGCGTCGTTCTCCGTGCCTCTGTGTCTCTGTGTGAGGGCTATTGGTAGGGGAGGGTGAGCGAGGCGGTCGTCCCCTTCCCCAGCGTGCTCTCCAGCCCCACCTCGGCGGATAGGGTGCGGGCGAGGCGGCGGGCGAGGGCCAGGCCCAGGCCCACGCCCCGCTCGGCCGAGACGGAGCGGGCGCCCTCCTGCACCTGCGCGAACGGCTCGAACACGCGCTCCAGCTCGTCGGGGGGGATGCCGGGGCCGGTGTCGCGCACGGTCACCACCAGCACGGGGGCGCGGCGGGTGCGCGACGGCTTCATGGCGCGCACGAGGCGCACCTCCACCCCGCCCTCGCCGGTGAAGCGGATGGCGTTGTCCAGCAGCAGCAGGAGCACGCGGGCCAGCCGCGCCGGGTCCGTCTGCAGCAGCGGCAGGTTGGGCGGGTAGTGGAGCGAAAGGGTGAGCCCCTTGCGCCGGGCCGTGGGCTCCACGCGGCGCAGGAGGTCGCGCACGAACTTGCGCGGCTCCACCAGCTCCGGCTCCTGCGCGGGCGACTGCGCCTCCCCCAGCTCGCGCACCCCCTCCAGCACGCGCACGATCTCGGACACGTGCTCTTCCGCGCGCTCCAGCATCTGCGCCGTGCGCGGGGGGAGGTCGCCCAGCATCCCGGAGCGGAGGATGTCCGACTCCAGCAGCAGGGCCGTGGCCGGCGTGCGCAGCTCGTGGTTGAGCGCCACCAGGAAGTGGTCGCGCGACTGGCGGGCGAGGCGGGCCTCCTCGTAGAGCTGCCCGTTCTCCAGCACCAGCGCCACCGCCGTCCCCGCCGCCTCCGCCTGGCGCAGCGCCTCGGCGGCGGGCGGCTCTCCGTCCAAAAAGAGCAGCATGGACCCCGCGCGCACCCCGCGCAGCTCCAGCGGCACCCACACGAGCCGGCCCTCCGCCTCCAGCACGCGGGCGCCGGTGCGCGGGCCGGAGCGCGCCAGGGCCTCGGCCACGGGGCCGGCCACCAGCGCCTTCACCCGCTCCGGCTGGCACCCGGCGCACGCCAGGAGCGCCTCATCCGCCCCCACCACGGCGCCCGCGACGGCGCCGGTACAGTTCATGGCCGCACCGAGGAGCGGCCCCACCGCGTCGGCGGGGTCGGGCACATCCGCCACCCCGGCGAGCGCGTTTATCAGGGGCTCCTTCATCCCTGCACTTCTTGAAGCTGACGATGCAACGGGCGATCCTTCGCGAGTGGGGGGAACCTCCAGGCCGGCGCCCCCCCCGCCGCAATCAGCGGACCAAGCTGAACGGCAGTGCGTGAGTGCGTTGAGTGCGTGAGTGCGTGAGTGCGTGAGTGCGTGGAGTGCGCGGTGGAGATCTGTTCGTGCGGAGAGAGGCCCTCTCCTCCCGACCTCCTCCCCCAAACCGCTGGGGAGGAGGCGCATCCTCAGTATCGGCCGGTGGCCGTCATCGGTATCGCGGCTGGCGCAACGTGTGGCCATGGCTCGACGGTGGGAGTGCGCCCCCCTCTCCCATTATTGGGAGAGCGGGGGTCGGGGGGGTGAGGGCCCTCTCGGCACGCTCGACCCAACGCACTCACGCACTCACGCACTCACGCACTCACGCACTCACGCACTCCCCCTCCTCCGGGAGCAGCCGGTCGATGGTGGAGAGAAACTCGTCCACGTCGAGCGGCTTCGTCAGGTACGCGTCGGCGCCGCGCGCGATGAGGCGGTCGATGGTGCGCGGGGTGGCGTCGGCGCTGATCATCACCACCGGGATGCCTGCGGTGCGGGTGTCGCTGCGCAGCCGGCGCAGCACCTCGTCGCCCTGCACGTCCGGCAGGTGCAGGTCAAGCAGCACCAGGTCCGGCGAGTGCTCGCGGGCCAGCTCGGCGCCCATGCTCCCCTGCAGCGCCGGGATCGTCTTCCACCCCGGCCGCTCGGAGAGGATGGTCTCCACCAGGCTCAGGTTGGCCAGGTTGTCCTCCACGTAGAGGAGCGTGACCGGGGTGCGGATCCTGGCGCCCACGCCCACCGGCGCGGGGGTGCGGTTCTCCAGGCGCTCCACCGGGTCGCGGGCCAGCGACAGGTCCATGGCGAAGGTGCTTCCCTGATCGCTGCTCTCCTCCAGCGCCAGCGTGCCGCCCATCGCCTCCACCAGGCGCTGGGAGAGAGCCAGCCCCAGACCCGTGCCCTCCACGTCCGTGTGCTCGGCGCCCAGGCGGGCAAAGGGCACGAAGAGCTGCTCGTGCTGCGCCGGGTCCACGCCGTGCCCCGTGTCCGACACGCGCACCCGCACGCGCTCGCCGCCGGGGAGGATCTCGCAGCGCAGGCGCACGGTGCCCCCCTCGCGGTTGTACTTCACCGCGTTGGAGAGGAGGTTCAGGAGCACCTGCGACAGGCGCTGCCGGTCCGCCGTCACAAAGGGCTCGCCGGCCGGGAGCTCCTCCTCTTCCAGCGTCACGCCGTGCTGCGCGCCCAGCGGCCGGGCCAGCGCCACCGCCTCCTGCACCACCAGCGACAGGCGCACCGGCTCCAGCGAGAGCTGCTGCCGCCCGCTCTCGATGCGCGCGATGTCCAGCACCTCGTTGATCAGCCGCAGCAGGTGGCGGCCGGCCGTGAGGATGTGCTGCACCCCGCGCCGCTGGTCCGGCGCCAGCGCGCCGCGCGAGAGGAGCTGCGAGAAGCCCAGGATGGAGTTCATGGGGGTGCGCAGCTCGTGGCTCATGCGGGAAAGGAACTCGCTCTTGGCGCGGTTTGCGCGCTCCGCCTCCTGCGTGGCGCGGCGCAGCGCCTCCTCCGCCATGCGCCGCTCGGTTACGTCGCGGATGTTGCACACCACGCCCTCGTCCGCCGAGTCCGGCGAGAGCGTCTGGCCGAACGCCTCCAGGTAGCGCCACGAGCCGTCCTTGTGGCGGAAGCGGTACTCCGCGTGCCCCACCACCCCCGGGTTGGCGAAGGTCACGCCCAGCTCGCTGGCCACCGCGGCAACGTCGTCCGGGTGCATGTACTCCCAGGCCGTGTGGCCCTCCAGCTCCTCCGGGTGGTAGCCCAGGATGCGCAGCACCGAGGGGCTCTGGTAGGTCATCGTCGCCGTGGCGTCCACGATCACGATGTTGTCCTGCGCGTTCTCGATCAGCCGGCGGAAGTGCTGCTCGCTGCGGCGCAGCGCGTCCTCCGCCTCCTTGCGCTCGGTGATGTCGCGCGTGTTGAGCACCAGCCCCTGCTCCGCGCTGGTGGGCGAAAAGGTGCGCCCGAACGTCTCCAGGTGGCGCCACGTGCCGTCCTTGTGGCGGTAGCGGTACTCGGCGTGGGCGATCCTGCCCGGCGACCCGGCCGCCTCGGCGATGGCGGCCATGGCGGCCGGCGCGTCGTCCGGGTGCACCAGGGTGAAATCCGTGTGGTCCTGCGGCCCGTAGCCCAGGATGCGCTCCATGGAGGGGCTCTGGTAGAGCACGCGCTGGCTCACCGGGTCCAGCACCACGATCATGTCGTGGGTGTTCTCGATGAGGGTGCGGTAGCGCTCCTCGCTCTCGCGCAGCGCGTCCTCGGCCTGGCGGCGGTCGGTGGCGTCGCGGGTGTTGATGACGATGCCGTCCTGGGGGTCGGCGGTGAGCGTCTTCCCCACCGCCTCCACGTAGCGCCACTCGCCGCCGCGGGCGTGGTAGCGGAACTCGGCCGAGCGCGTCTCGCCCGGCGTGGCGGCGACCTCGCCCAGCGCCTTCATCACGTGCGCGCGGTCGTCGGGGTGCACGCGGTCCCACGCGGAGATCCCCACCCCCTCCCCCGGCGAGTAGCCGAAGAGCCGCCCGATGGCCTCGCTCTCGTAGCGGATGGTGCCGTCGGGGGAGATGATGGACACCAGGTCCGACGCGTTCTCGATGAGGCGGCGGAAGTGCTCCTCGCGCTCCCGCAGCGCCCGCTCCGCCTCCACGCGGTCCGTGATGTCGCGCGCCACGGCGATCACCGCGTCGCGCCCGAAGTAGGTGGAGCGCGTCTGCACCACCTCCTTGGGAAAGGTGCTGCCGTCCTTGCGCAGCGCCCACCACTCGAAGCGCTGCGGCTCCCCCGCCACGGCGCGGTGGAAGTGCTCGGCGGCCTCCTCCAGGTCCACGCGCCCCGGGTCCGCCAGCATCTCCGGCGTGCGGCCCAGCAGCTCCTCGCGGGTGTAGCCGTACGCGCGCAGCACCGCCTCGTTCACGTTCAGCAGGTGGCCGTCCAGGTCCAGGATGTACACCAGCTCGGTGAGCGAGTCGAAGAGCCCGCGAAAGGTCTCCTCGCTGGCCCGCAGCGCCTCCGCCGCGGCCTTGCGGTCGGTGATGTCGCGGGTGTTGATGACGATGCCGTCCTCCGCCGAGTCCGGCCGCAGGGTGCGGCCCAGCGACTCCACCACCCGCCAGCTTCCGTCCTTGTGGCGGAAGCGGAAGGTGTCGGTGCCCACGGTGCCCGGCGCGGCGGCGAGCGCCTGGAAGGTGGGGCGCTTGGCCGCCACGTCGTCCGGGTGCATCAGCGAAAAGGTGCTGCGGCCGATCATCTCCTCCTGCGTGTACCCCAGCACCCGCGTCACCGAGGGGCTCACGTAGCGGATGGTGCCGTCCGCGTCCAGGATGCTCGCCAGATCGGACGAGTTCTCGATCAGCGTGCGGAAGTGCTCCTCGCGCTCGCGCACCAGCCGCTCGGCCTCCCTGCCGTCGGTGATGTCGCGCACCACCGTCACGCGGTCGCCGTCCATCAGCGGCACCACGCGCGCCTCGAACTGGCGCAGCTCGCCGTCGCGCGGAAAGGAGAACTCCACCGTGCTCAGCGTGCGGCGGTCCCCCGCCCTGGCCAGCGCCTCCTGCAGCCGCTCCGCCACCTCGGGGGGGAGCACGTCCTGGACGCGCCGGTCCACGAAGTCGCCGCACCCCTCGGAGAGCTTCCACTCCGCGCCCACGCGGTGGTCCACGATGGTGCCGTCCGCGCGGATGCGGAAGTACAGGTCCGGGAGGGCCTGGAACACGCCCTCCAGCTCCTGCGAGCGCTGGAGGAGCGCTTCGCGGGCGGCCTCGTGCTCGGCCACCTCCTCTTCCAGCGCCTCGTTGGTCGCGGCCAGCTCCAGCGTGCGCTCGGCCACCCGCGCCTCCAGCTCCTCGTTGGTGCGCTGCAGCGCCGCCTGCGCCGCCTTGAGGTCCGTGACGTCCTGGTGGACGAGGATCACCTCGCGGATGGTGCCGTCGTCGCCGCGCACGGGGCGCGCGGACGCCTGGATCCAGCGCGCGGCCCGGTCGCGCGTGTCCACCAGCGAGGGGGGAAGCTCCACCGCCTCGCCCGCGAACGCGTCGCGCAGCAGCCCGGCGAGGGCGGGGTCGTGGTTGGGGCTGCGCGTCTCCTGCGCCCCGAACAGCTCCTCGCAGGCGTCGTTCACCTCCATGGTGCGCCCGTCCGGGGAGAACACCTGCACGCTCATGGGGAACTGCTGGTACATCGCGCGGAAGCGGGGCTCGCACGAGGGCCCGTGCCGCAGGTGCACCAGGCGCGAGGCGGCCACGGCGGCAAGCGCCTCCACCACCTCCACGTCCAGCGCCGTGTAGGCGCCCGGGTCCGCGCACTCCACCGCCAGCACCCCCAGCAGCTCGCCCCCCGCCATCACCGGCGAGCGGATGGCGGAGCCGGCGCGGCGCGCCCCGCCGTCCACCGCCGCGCCCCGCCCGTGCGGGCGCCCCGACGCCAGCGTCCGCCGCCCGCGCACCACCCACCGCTCCGCCGTCTGCGCGCTGGGCACCGGCCCGCCGCCGCACGCGCGGTCGTACAGGGTGTCCGTAGCCGCGTCGTACGTTGCGAGGCGAAAGGTGTCGCAGGGGAGCACCTGCCCGGCCGCCGCACCCAGCGCGCACGCCAGCCGCTCGGGCGAGTCGGCCGCCATCGCGGCGACCGTGGCCTGCGCCACGGCGCGGATGCGGCGCTGGGCGCCGCTTTCGGGGGTGCCGGTGGGGAGGAGGGCGTGCTGCATGGGGGGTACGGCTCCGTTCGGGGTCCGCGGTGGTCGGTGAGGCTGGAGTGAAGATGCGCGGGGCGGGGCGCGGGGGCATGGGGCAGTTGACCCCTCTGGATACGGGGTCTCACACAGAGACACGGAGACACAGAGGGGACGCGGAGGCTCCGTGCTGGCGGCTATGGGGCGAGGGGGGCGATCAGGGGCCGGGAACCCCTTTGGAAACTCAACAGCCGCCGCTATATAGGACAAAGAGGACGCAGCCGGCCGGCGAATGAGCGGGGGGGACCCTTGCCGCGAGGCATGCCTCGTTCCGAAAGGCCAGCGCCGCGCACCTCGCCACCGCAACCATCCGCGAGGAGGGCGATGAGGTAACCCCACACATCGACGGCGCCGGCGTCCCGGGGATCTGACCACCCGGTGCACGCGGGCGCCGTCCGCGCTGGGCCTCAACCGGCAGCTTACGGCTGCCACCTTGGAGGTGAGCACATCAAAAACGACCGCCTCCGCACTTCGTGCGTTCAGGCGCCGCTTGAAGCTGGTGCATCCTTGCCGCCACTTCTAGCTTCGGTGACGTATGATCTCATTCCCTTCTAGAAGTTCGTTAATCATGCGCCGAACAAGGACTGACCAGATGATAAAGCCTTTGACCGCATGAAAACCAGATCGAAAGGTATAGACCCGATGAGACCGTTTGGTCACCTGTCCAACAGGAACGGTACACTCGCGATGCTCTTCGGAAGTGTATGCGCGCTCACAAGCTGTGGCAGCGCAAGCGTGATCGGGCCGCCAGCCCAGCCACTCGCCGCGCCGAGCTGCACAATCGAGGAAACATCACGAGCGAAACTGACAGACGAGGGTGGGCGGCAGGTCTACATTCAGCCGGTTGTGGCGGTGTCAAACAGACGTGGCGAGATACTCGTCGGGGGCGAGCGCAACTACGTGTTCGGCAGGCATGACGGCGGGCGATGGACGAGGGCAACCGAGGATAGTTTACTAGGTGCGATCGTCTCAACAAACGGGCCGGCACAACTCGTCCGTTCGCCGATCCCCACCCAACTGCTTGGGAGCGTCAGAGCGGTCGATCGAGACGACGGAACCTGGTCAGTAGTATTCGCAGAGCTGAAGCGTGCAGGCGCGGAGCGTTCCGACTCGATCGCGAGACTCTGGTACGGAATCCTTGACGGGTCGCGCTGGACTACCCTTGAAGTGATACCGGTTCCGCCACTTGGGGCAATCCGAAGAGTTGGCGCGTCGGCACCTGTGGAGAGGAGTGGCCTGTTCTCTTGGGCGGTGATCCTATCGACCGCGGAGCATCCCTCTGACGTAATGGTCCTCCAGCGCCAGGAGGGTCAGTGGTCGTATGAACTCGTACCAACGATCCTCGCGTCATACGCCGCGATCACACCCGCGAGCGGGTCAGACCAGCTACTTGCCGTTGTTCAACCCGACCTCGCAATACCAAGAGACGGAAATTCCCTGTTTTTATGGGCGCGACGTCCCGCTTGGACTCGGATAGCAAAAGTCGCGTCAAGTAGTGACGGGGCGGTCCATGATCCTCGCCTCGACCTATTAGATGGCACAGACGTGCTTAGCTGGCTTGCACAACGCAACGGTGGCGGCTACTCGACGCTGGCAGTAACTGGGGACTTGACTCGACTTCCAGGACCGGTTGTAACTCTCGACTCGGCGGTAGCTCGCGGCGGAAGACGCGCAGTGTTTCGCTTACGATCGCTCCCGCAGGTATGGGCCCTTGATCATCAACCTCCAGATGGGAGTGCGCCTGAGGTGCGGCTTGTCTGGAATTCACACGAGGGGCCGTCACTCGTCGGTCGAATTCACAATCCATTCATCGGTCCTTTCGCCGCAGCCGCGCAATCTCCTTCAGAAGTTGCCGTCATTGGCGGAATCCACGATCAAACCGATGGTGTAGTTGCCACGGTGGTAGTTCGCGCACGGGTTCGCTGCGCTGGTGAGACGCCGTGACTTTCCGTACCCGATCGACACACGGGTATATTTCCCACCGCGAGGAGACCAGAATGCGAAGAGTCTGGGGAGTGGTACTAGCGAGCACGATGGCGGTTGTGCTGCTCGGATGCGCAGATACCACGCGCATCACCTCGTCCAACCGTACCGCTCCCGTGCCGCAACAAGTCAGAAAAGCCATGGCGCCAGACGGTTACGAAGCACCAGTGTTCAACAGCACGGATGAAGTACCAGGATGGTGGCGTGCTAATGTGTGGGACGAGAGTTCGACGGCGGATTGGACCGGAAGCACGGCAGGCGGCTACGCGTTTATGCGCTATACAGGGAACCGTATCTCCCAGACGATGAACCTCAGCGTGATACATGGTTATTCGACGGTCGCAACCGCACCGCCGTTGACGCGCAACGCTTGGCACTTCCTCCCCTACGATGGGCTTCTGGGTAGCCCTACGTCCTATTCCGTCGATGAGTCTTGCGGGCAGGTGGCGAATCTCTCGACGCAGCACACTGCCAAAATCGTGTTGTTCATCCAGGTAAGCTTCCTCGAGTTCGATGAAGCGACAACGTCCAGCCAAGGCGCGGCGCGGCAACCCGACTGCCCGCAGACGGAGAGGTGCACCGACGTCACCATGGTCACTTACTCGCCTGACGAGCCCGAGTGTGAGGGAGCAAGCGGTGGGGGGGCTGGCACCGGCGTCTACTACCAACCCGGACAGACCACCGGCGGGAATGCTGTTGACTTCGCTACGGGAGAGGGGCTGGAGGCGGGTAGCGTGTGCGGTACAGCTGCGGTAGTGGAGTACGTATGTATCGACATCCTAGATGCAGAGGGTAATTGGAAAGAGTGGGCTTGCGGGTATGTAACTACCTGCTAACCCTGCTATGTCTCTGCCTCTCCTTGTTTTACAACCCGCCACACAGGAACTTCAATGCTGATGAGACTCGGCTCCAGAACGGGCGTGCATATCGCGGCAATTTTCATGGGACTGCTGGTGACTGCGAGCTTACACGGTCAGCCCGCTTCGGGAGCACGCCGACCGACACGCGTCCCGGTGACGATCGTGCAGGTCACGCACATCGCGCACGGAGGCGCCGCGTTCACGGTACGGCGCCGCCGCGACGTCGCTCCGCACGATGTCATCCTCCTGCGCGAAGGCGCGAACCCGGGCGATCTGTCCGACGCAATCCGCACGCTCCTGATGGTTCGACAAGCCAGCGGAGACACCGCGGGAGCGCCTGCAACGTTCCGCGCCAGGCCGCAGGGTGGCCAGCAGCAGCGTGTACGCGCACCGCTCCCGTGGGTAGGCCGAGTGCTGACCAACTTACGGAATTCCGAAGCCCGCGAGGTTCCCGGATACGGACGTGCGAAAGCGGTTGAGATCTGGCTTCCGCCGCAGCATCGCCGCAGCGCCGCACGTTAGCTTGCGCGGCAGGCAGGGGGTGGCTGATGTTCCGCCACCCCTCACGTGATGTGGTTCAGCTCTCTTGGCAGAACGCCTAGGGGGCCGGGGGGAGGGGGCCAACTCCTTGTCCGACGCGGGGGTTGGCCCTTACGTTAGTACCGGGGCCGTCCCGCTCCCGCGCCCCTCGGAGTCCCCCATCCCGCAGCGTTCCGATGCACCCGGTTTCCATCCCCTCCCCCGTTCCAGACGCAGGCGAGCTCGAGGCGCTGCGGGCATCGCTGGCCCAGGCGCAGGAGGCGCTGGAGGCGGAGCGCGCCGCGCGCGTGCGCGCCGAAGAGGCGCTGCGCGAGCGTGACCGCACGCTGAAAGAGGTGGAGGGGCTGGCGCAGCTCGGCACCTGGGAGTGGAACACGGCGACGGACGTGATCCGCTGGTCGCCGGAGCAGCGGCGCATCCACGGGATGGAGGAGGGAACCGGAACGCAGACGTTCGCGCAGTTCCTTGAGCGGGTGCACGCGGACGACCGGGCGCGCATCGTGGACGAGTGCGAGCGGCTCATCGCCACCGGCGAGTCGTTCGTCATCCCCTACCGCGTGGTGAGGCCGGACGGGAGCATGCGCGAGATGATCGCGCTGGGGAAGATGGTGCCGGACGAGGACGGCAAGCCCGTGCGCATGGTGGGCACCGCGCAGGACGTAACCGAGCGCAACCGCGCGGACCGGGCGCTGCGCGCCTCCGAGGCCCGCTTCCGCGACCTTTTCGAGCAGTTCCCCCACTCCGTGCAGATCCTCTCGCCCGAGGGGCACACGCTGCAGGTGAACCCGGCCTTCGACCGGCTGTGGGGGCTCCCCATGGAGGAGCTGGCCGGCTACAACCCGCTGTACGACCCGCGGATGGAGCCCATCCGCGACCTCCTGCGCCGCGGCTTCGCGGGGGAGCGCGTCACCCTTCCCGAGGTGGAGTTCGACACGCGCGGGATGCACGCCGAGGTGGGCGGGCAGCCCTGGCCGCGCTGGATCCGCTCCTTCGTCTTCGCGGTAAGAGACGACGGAGGCTCCGTGCGCGAGGTGGTGCTGGTGCACGAGGACGTCACCGAGCAGCGCCGGGCGGAGGAGGCGCTGAGGACGAGCGAGGAGAGCTACCGCGCCATCTTCGACTCTTCGTCCGACGCCATCTTCGTCACCGACCCGGCCACGGGGCAGGTGGTGGACGCCAACCGGGCGGCGTGCGCCATGGCCGACGCCTCCATCGAGGAGCTGCGCGCGGACGCGGGCTCCGTCATCTGGAACGGCCCCGCGCCCTACACCGCCGAGCTGGCGCGCGAGCAGATGGTGCTGGCCGCCAAGGGGGTGGCGCAGCGCTTCGAGTGGCTCTCCGTTCACCCCCGCACCGGCGCCGAGATCTGGGGCGAGGTGAGCCTGCAGCGCGTGTCGCTGGGGGGCGAGCTGCGCGTGCTGGCGCTGGTGCGCGACATCGGCGAGCGCAAGCGGGCCGAGGAGGCGCTGCGGGGCTCCGAGCAGAGCTACCGGGCGCTTTTCGAGCTTTCCAACGACGCCATCTACGTGCACGACGTGGAGACCGGGGCCATCCTGGACGCCAACCGCAAGGCGTGCGAGGCCGCGGGGGTGGCGTCGGTGGAGGAGGTGCGCGAGCACGGGATGCGGCTGATCGCGGGGGGCGAGGCGCCCTTCACCCCCGAGCTGGCGATGGAGTACGTGCGCCGCGCCGCCGCCGGCGAGCCGCAGCGCTTCGAGTGGCGCACCGGCGCGCCGGACGGCGAGGGGCAGGTGTGGAGCGAGGTGTCGCTGAACCGCGTCACCATCAACGGCACCGAGCGCCTGCTGGCCACCGCGCGCGACATCACCGAGCGCAAGCAGGCGGAGCAGGCGCTGCGCGACAGCGAGCGCAGCTACCGCACCATCTTCGACTGGACGGCCGCCGCCCTGTGGGTGCACGACATCACCACGGGCGACTTCCTGGACGTCAACCAGACGGCGTGCCACCTCTACGGCTACACGGTGGAGGAGATCCGCGCGCTGGGCGTGGGGGGGATGAGCTGGGGCGAGCCCCCGTACGACCTGGAGCACGGGATGGAGTACGTGAGGCGCGCCGTGGCCGGGCAGCCGCAGCGCTTCGAGTGGCTGGGGCGCCACAAGGACGGCTCGCCCGTGTGGGCCGAGATGACGCTGCGCCGCGTGACCATCAACGGGGAGGACCGCCTGCTGGCCACCGGCCGCGCCACCAACGAGTGGAAGGCGGCCGAGCAGGCCCTGCGCGCCAGCGAGGAGAGCTACCGCACCGTCTTCGACTCCACCGCCGCGGCCATCTGGGTTCACGACCTGGACACGCACGAGCTGCTGGACGTGAACGCCGCCGCCTGCGAGCTGTACGGCTACACGGCGCAGGAGCAGAAGGAGATCGGGCTGGAGGGGCTGATGTGGGGCGAGGCGCCCTACACGCTGGGCGAGGTGCAGCGCATCTACCAGCTCGCCCGCGACGGCGAGCCGCAGCGCTTCGTGTGGCTGGGCCGCCACCGCGGCGGCGGCGAGGTGTGGGCCGAGGTGCAGGCCCGCCGCGTCTCCGGCCTGGGCGGCGACCGCCTGCTGGTGACGGCGCGCGGGATGAACGAGTGGCGCGCCGCCGCGGACGCCCTGCGCCGCGCCAACGAGGAGCTGGAGGCGCGCGTGGCCGAGCGCACGGCCGAGCTGGCCGAGGCCAACGTGGCGCTGGAGGAGGAGGTGGCCGAGCACGAGGCCGCCCGCGAGGAGCTCACCGAGCGCACCCGCGAGCTGGAGGGGGTGTTCCAGGCCCTCCCCGACCTGTACTTCCGCATGGCGCCCGACGGCACCATCACCGACCACCGCGCGGGGCGGGCGGCCGGCCGCTACGCCCCCCTCCCGGACTTCCGGGGGCGCCGCATGCAGGACGTGCTCCCCGCCGGCACCGCCGCCCACTTCGCGGACGCGCTGGAGGAGGCGGGGCGCACGGGGGAGATGGTGTGCGTGGAGTATGCGCTGGAGGTGGAGGGCGAGAGCCACAACTTCGAGGCGCGCGTGGTGCCGCTGGCGGACGGCTCGCGCATCACTGTGGTGCGCGACATCACGGAGCGGAAGACCGCCGAGGCCGAGCTGCGCCGCCAGAAGGCGTACTTCGAGGAGGTGATCGGGTCGCTGGAGAGCGGTGTGGCCGTGTACGACCGCGAGCTGCGCCACGAGTACTGCAGCCCCAACACCATCCGCGACCCCGAGATCCGCGCGTGGGCCATCGGCCGCACGGTGGAGGAGTACGGGCGTCGCATGGGGCTGCCGGAGGCGGTGATCGCCCGGCGCCACGGCAGCCTGAAGCGCGCCGCCGAGGAGCGCACCACCATCCAGTTCGAGGAGGAGATCCGCGGCGCCGACGGCGGCAAGCGCCACATGCTGCGCCGCGCCCTCCCCGTGCTGGACGAGCGGGGCGAGCTGGTGAGGATCATCGGCTACAGCGTGGACATCACCGAGCGCAAGCGGGCCGAGGAGGCGCTGCAGGAGCGCGAGGAGCGCTTCCGCACCCTCATCGAGAACGCGCACGACATCATCACCATCCTCGATCGCGCCGGCCACGTGGTGTACCAGAGCCCGTCCGTGCAGCGCATCATGGGCTACCCCCCGGCGGACCTGATCGGCACCAGCGCCTTCGACCTGGTGCACCCGGACGACGTGCCGGTGGTGCAGGAGGCCATGGGCGCCATCGTGGGCTCGCCGGGCACGCTGGCGCGCGCCGAGTACCGCTACCGCCACAGAGACGGCTCGTGGCGCCGCCTGGAAACGTTCGGGCGGGCGCTGCCGGAGGGGTCGGTGGAGGGTGTCGCCGTCTTCAACAGCCGCGACGTCACCGAGCGCTGGGAGGCGGACCAGGCGCTGCAGCGCAGCGAAGAGCACTTCCGCGCGCTGATCGAGAACGCGCACGACCTCACCGTGATCATCGACGCCAGCGGGCGCTTCGTGTACCAGAGCCCGTCCATGGAGCGGATCTACGGGCGCCCGCGCAACGAGACGCTGGGCCACACGGCGTGGGAGCTGATGCACCCCGACGACGTCCCCGCCGTGTCCGCCGAGTTCGCGCGGGTGCTGGGGGAGCCGGGGCGCATCGGGCGCGTGGAGTACCGCTACCGCCACGCGGACGGCCACTGGGTGTACACCGAGGCCTTCGGGCGCACCCTGGTGGCCGGGTCGGCGGGCCACGGGGTGGTGGTCAACGCCCGCGACGTCACCGAGCGCCGCCTGGCCGAGGAAGCGATCCGCGACCAGGAGGAGCGCCTCCGCTTCGCCCTGGACGCGGGCGGGATGGGCGCGTGGGAGTGGGACATGGCGAGCAACCGCGTGATGTGGTCGCCCACGCTGGAGGAGATCCACGGCCTCGTCCCCGGCACCTTTGAGGGGACGCTGGAAGCTTCCACTGCCGACGTGCATCCCGACGACCGGGAGGCGCTGGAGGCGGAGATCGCGGCGGCGCTGATCGGGACCGGGATGTACGAGATCCAGTACCGCGTCGTGTGGCCGGACGGCAGCGTGCACTGGCTGGAGACCAAGGGGCGCGTGGTGGAAGATGGCCACGGTCGCCCGGTGCGCATGGTGGGCGTGGGCACCGACGTCACCGAGCGCAAGCGCGCGGAGGAGGCGCTGCGCCGCGCCACGCAGGAGGCCGAGCGGGCCAACCGCGCCAAGAGCGAGTTCCTCAGCCGGATGAGCCACGAGCTGCGCACCCCCATGAACTCCATCCTGGGCTTCGCGCAGGTGCTGGGGCGCGTGGGGCTCAGCGAGGCCCACAACAAGTACCTCCAGCACATCCTCAAGGGCGGGCGGCACCTGCTCAACCTCATCAACGAGGTGCTGGAGATCAGCCGCATCGAATCCGGCCGGCAGAGCCTGTCGCTGGAGCCGGTGCACGTGCGGACGGTCCTCCAGGAGGCGCTGGGGCTGGTGCGCCCCCTGGCCGAGCAGCGCCGCGTGGAGCTGGACGACGCCCCCTGGGTGGCGGACGACGGCGCCTACGTGTACGCGGACCGGCAGCGCCTCACGCAGGTGGTGCTCAACCTCCTCTCCAACGCGGTGAAGTACAACCGCCCCGGCGGCCGGGTTCGCCTCTGGTGCGCCACGGAGACCGCGGCGGAGACGGGCGAGGCGTGGGTGCGGGTGAGGATCGAGGACACGGGCCCCGGCATCCCCGCGGACCGGGCGGACCAGCTCTTCACCCCGTTCGCCCGCCTGGGCGCGGAGCAGACGGAGGTGGAGGGCACGGGGCTGGGCCTGGCGCTCTCGCTGCGCCTGGCGGAGGCCATGGGCGGCGACCTGCTGCTGGAGAGCAGCGGCAACGCGGGGAGCGTCTTCCGGCTGGACCTGCGCCCCGCCGAGGACCCGGTGAGCCGCGCCGAGGATGCCTCCCTCGCCCCCGCCGCCCCGGGCGAGGGGCCGCGCCGGGCCGCGCGCGTGCTGTACATCGAGGACAACCTGGCCAACCTGGCGCTGGTGGAGACCTTTCTGATGCCGCGCCCGGAGTGGCAGACGATCCCCGCGCTGCAGGGCCTGGTGGGGCTGGAGCTGGCGCGCGAGCACCAGCCGGACCTGGTGCTGCTGGACCTTCACCTGCCGGACATGCACGGCTCCGAGGTGCTGCGCCGCCTGCGCGCGGACCCGCGCACCGCCCGCATCCCGGTGGTGGTGATCAGCGCCGACGCCACGCACACCGCCGTGCAGGAGCTGGTGGCCGCCGGCGCCGACGCCTACCTCACCAAGCCGCTGGACCTGGACGAGTTTCTCCGCACCCTGGAGCAGTTCCTCCCGGAGGCTCCATGAGAACAGCAGTCTCACACAGAGGCACAGAGACACGGAGAGAAGTCATCTCTGTGTCTCCGTGTCTCTGTGTGAGGCCCTTCTTTTCGATCTATCAGGAGATGGGATGACGCCGGACGAAGTGCGCGCCTGTACCCTGCTCCTGGTGGATGACGAGATCCCCAACCTGGAGCTCCTCCAGGTGCTGCTGGAAGCGGAGGGCTACACCAACGTGATCAGCACCTCCGACGCGCGCCAGGCGATCCCGATGTGGGAGACCCACGCGCCGGACCTGGTGCTGCTCGACCTGCACATGCCCCACCGCGACGGCTTCGCGGTGCTGCGCGACATCCGCGAGCTCACCCCGCCGGACGACTTCCGCCCCGTGCTGGTGCTCACCGCGGACATCACGCCCGAGGCCAAGGAGCGGGCACTCTCGTCCGGCGCCAAGGACTTCATCAACAAGCCCATAGACGCAACCGAAGCGCTGCTGCGCGTGCAGAACCTGCTGGAGACGCGCGTTCTCTACCGGCGCGAGCGCGAGGCCCGCCAGGCCGCCGAGCTCCTGGCCGAGGCCACCCGCGTGCTCAACGCCTCGCTGGACGCTGCCACCGCCGTGGCGCAGCTCGCCCGCCTGGTGGTGCCGCGCATCGCCGACGGCTGCGTGGTGGACCTGTTCGACTCGGAGACGGGCGAGCCCCTGCGCGCCGGCGCCGCCCACGCGGACCCGGCGCTGGAAGCCCGCCTGCGCGACGGAGCCCCCGCCCCCGCCGGCACCGCCGCGGATGCGCCCTGGGCCCCGGCGCCCCACGAGGCGCTCGCCTGGTTCGGCGGCGTCCCCATGGAGGCGGTGCTGGCCGTGCCGATGCGCGCGTCCGGCCGCGAGGTGGGCCGGCTCCTCCTGGGCCGCCAGGCCGCCTTCACCCCCGCGGACCTCGTGCTGGCCGAGGAGCTGGGACGCCGCGCCGCGATGGCCGTGGAGAACGCGCGCCTCTTCCGCGCGGCGCGGCTGGCGACGGAGGCGCGCGAGCACACGCTGGCCGTGGTGGCGCACGACCTCCGCAACCCGCTCACCGCCATCCGCATGGACACGGAGATGCTCCGCTCCATCCTGGCCCCCGCGGTGGGCGAGTTCGAGCGCGGCACCCTGGTGCGCATCGACCAGGTGGCGGGCCGCATGGACGCCCTCATCCAGGACCTGCTGGACGTGTCGCGCATGGAGCGCGGCATCACCGTGCTGGAGCTCACCCCGCACAGCGCCGACGACCTGATGGCCGAAGCCGCCGACACGTTGGCTCCCCTCGCCGCCGCGCACGGCCTGCGGCTGGTGGTGAAGGGGTGCGGCGCGCGGGTGGACGCCGACGCCGCGCGGGTGGTTCAGGTGGTGTCCAACCTGGTGGGGAACGCCGTCAAGTTCACCCCCGAGGGGGGCACGGTGACGCTGGCGTGCGAGGCGGGCGACGGCGAGGTGAGGTTCTCCGTGTCCGACACGGGCCCCGGGATCGAGCCCGAGCAGCTCCCTCACATCTTTGGGGCCTTCTGGCAGGCGCGCCACGCGGACCGGCGCGGCCTGGGCCTGGGCCTCTCCATCGCGCGCGGCCTGGTGGAAGCGCACGGCGGCCGCATCTGGGTGGAGAGCGAGCCGGGCCGCGGCACGACCTTTCTGTTCACGCTCCCGGCGCCGCGCACCGTTCCCAGCGACCTCGCGGCCGTCATGGTGGGGTGAGTGCGTTAGTGCGTTAGTGCGTGAGCGCGCTCGACCGCAGTTCAACGCACTCACGCACTAACGCACTCACGCACTTCTCCACCGTCATCCACGATTATCCGATCAACCCGTCTATGAGCCGCATCCTCGTCGTCGAAGATACGCTGGAGATCGCAGAGGGCCTTCAGCGCAGCCTGGAGTACGATGGCTACGACGTGTCGCTCGCCACCAAGGCGGCGCACGCGCTGGCGGTGGCCACCAGCGACAAGCCCGAGCTGATCGTCCTTGACCTGGGCCTCCCCGACCGCGACGGGTACCACGTCCTCCAGCAGCTCCGCGAGCGCGGCAACCAGACGCCCGTGCTCATCCTCTCCGCCCGGCGCGACGAGGCGGACAAGCTGCAGGGCTTCCGCCTGGGCGCTGACGATTACGTCACCAAGCCCTTCAGCATCCTGGAGCTGATGGCGCGCATCTCCGCCCTCCTCCGCCGCGCCCGCCCCGCCGCCCCCTCCGCGCCGGCCGACGCCGCCGAGGCCGCGCGCCCCGCCCCGCTCTCGGACGAGGCCCTGCGCGAGCGCTACAACCTCACCGCCCGCCAGATCGACGTCGTGCGCCTCCTGGGCGAGGGCTTCACCAACGCCGAGATCGCCGCCAAGCTCGAAATGAGCTACTACACCGCCCGCAACCACACCGAGCAGGTGCTGGCCAAGCTCGGGGTGTCGTCGCGCGCGGCGGTCGGGGCGCTGCTGTACGGGCAGGCGTAGGAACAGCAGGCTCACACAGAGACACAGAGGCACAGAGGAGAACTCCTCCGCCCGCCTTCCCATCCCCACTCTCCTTCCCTGAGAAGTATCATGAAGTCATGCCCGTTCTGCGCCGAGCAGATCCAAGATGCCGCCATCCTGTGCAGGCACTGCGGAAGGAATCTGCCCGCGCAGCGTCAGGCCGCCGCGTTCCGAGGTGCCGAGCTTCTCCTGGGGTTGATCGGGTTTTGCCTCGTGGGCGCGTTACTGTATTCAGGATTGGGCGGGGCTCAAAACCAGGCAGAGCCAGGTAACCTTCGGGTGGATTCCGTGCCCGAGGTTGCGCCGCCGCCGCCGCCGCCGCCGCCGCCGCCGCCGCCGCCGCCCTTTGAAGTCTCGGTACTCAGCGACCCTGCACTGAAGATTCCCGCTGGCGAGCACTTCGACACCGCATTTGTCGTTTACGACCCGCATTCGCGCCCGTGCACTTTCTATGGGCACGTGCAGGGTCTCGAAGGCGGACAGCGCGATATCGAGATCTATATCCTTGATGAGGATGGGCACGTGAACTGGCACAACGGGATCAAGCCCGCAGCGCTTTTCGAGAGCGGCCGTACTTCGGCAAGCACGATTGAGCTTCCGCTTCCGCGCGAGGGCCGGTTCCACCTGCTCATCTCGAACGGGTTCTCGCTTTTCACCGGGAAGATCGTACAGGTCGAAAACACGCGCGTCGTGTGCAAGTGAGCACAGGTGCTTCATGTTTTCTCGGCTTGGGGGATTGATGTAGGAAGCCCTTCGCGCCTCTCAGATGATGCCCGAACCTATGGTCGGGAGCGCACGGCGTCGGTCCCGTCCCAGATCGCAAGGAAGTAATTCTTCGCACAGAGTCACAGAGGCACAGAGATGAGTTCTTCTCTGTGCCTCTGTGTCTCTGTGTGAGCCCCGTTCTTATTCGGAACGCAGCGCCAGCACCGGACTGATCGTGCTGGCGCGGTGCGCCGGGATCCACACGGCGATTGAAGCGACGACGAACACCACCGCGGCGATCGCGATGCCGATGAGCGGGGAGGTGGTGAGGGGCCAGTTGAGCGAGGACGCGATCCAGCGCGTGACGATGATGCTGAGCGGGAGGCCGAGGGCCAGGCCGAGCGCGCTCAGGGCGAGGCCGTTGGTGAAGAAGAGGCGGACCACCTGGCCTCGCTGCGCGCCCAGCGCCGTGCGGATGCCGATCTCGCGTGTGCGCTGGCTGACGGCAAATGAGACGACGGCGTACAGGCCGATGGCGGAGAGGACCAGCGCGAGGAGGCCGCCGCCCGCGACGGCGCCGCCGGTGCGCAGGATGCCGCGCCGGAACTCTGCTTCGCGCTGCTCCATCGTCTCGGCGCGGTAGATGGGCATCTGCGGCGCCTTCGACGTGGCGATGCGGCGCATGGTGTTGAGCATGGGCAGAGCCGGGCCCGACGTGCGCGCGATCACGCCCGTGTTCACGGACGCGTACGGCACGTAGACGCGGAGCTGGCCGTGCACGTCGCTCGGGCCGGCTGCCTGCTCGTCCACGATGCCGACGACGACCATGCTGGATGAGCCGGGCAGGGACAGGCGGCGGCCGAGCGGGTTGGCGCCGCCCCACAGCCGGCGCGCCAGGTCGCGGCCGATGATCACGCGGTCGAACGACGGTGCCGCGCCGGGATCGCGGGAGGGATGGGCGCGCTCGCTCGGGTCGAAGTCGCGCCCGCGCACCACCGGGATGCCGAACGCGCTGAAGTAGCCCGGTGGCGCCGCGGTCAGGCGCGTTTGCATCGCGGGCGCGTACGCGATGCCGGGGACGCGGTCGGCTGGGTGCACCGTGAGCGGGGCGGTGACCGTGCCGAGCTGCATGGGCACCGCGGCGACGACACCGGGGAGAGCGGCGACGTCCGCGACGATGGCGGAGATGAGCGCCTCGCGCTCCTCGTGAGACACCCTGCCCGCCCACGTATCGAGCTCGATCTCCGCGATCCGGGCGGGCGCGCCGGAGGTCGGGCGGGCGCCCAGGTCCGTGAGCATCGTCAGGATCACCACGCCCAGGCCCACGAGCAGCGGCTGGGTGAGCGTGATCTGCGCGACGACGAGGGCGCGCTGCAGCCGCGAGCGCGCGGCGGCGACGGAGAGGGCCGAGCTCTTCAGCACCTCGCTCACGGAAATGCGCGTGGCGTGGAGCGCGGGCGACAGGCCGCACAGCACCCCGGTGACGACCGCGACCGCGCAGGTGGCGGCCGTCACGCGCCAGTCCACTACGAGCTGCACGTCCTGCAGCATGGTGCCCAGGACGCGGATGCCGGCCGCCGTCACGGCCAGCCCCACCGCCGCGGCGACGAGGGCCAGCAGCACGCTCTCCGTGAGAAGCTGCCGGATCAGCCGCTTGCGCGGTGCCCCCAGCGACAGCCGCACCCCGATCTCCCGCCGGCGAGCCACGGCCAGCCCCACCATCAGCGCGCTGACGTTGGTGCAGGTGATGAGCAGCACCAGCAGCGCGAACCCGCCCGCCGCCGCCCGCGACGTGAGCTCGTCCGTCCGGTCGCCGACGCGCGCGTTGTCCGAGAGGAGCGGCACGACGTCGGCGCTTTCCTGCGTCTCCGCGGACGACGGCCTGGAGGCGATCCCCGCGACCACCGCGGCCGCCCGGGCCGGGGTGATGCCGGGGCGCAGGCGCGCGGTGGCGCTCAGAAAGGTGCTGTCGGGGCTCACGAACGCCGCCGTGCCGCGCTTCTGCAGCAGGGGGTAGGCGGCGAGCGGCACCCACATGGTCATGGCGCCGCCGCGATCCGTGCCGGCGAAGCGCGGCGGCGCCACGCCCACGACCTCCACGGGGTAGTCATTGATGCGCACGGTGCGGCCGATCACGCCGCGCGCGCCGCCGAAGCGCTGGCGCCACATCGCGTGGCTGATCACGGCCGTGGGCGCCGCCGTCATGCGCATGACGTCCGGCCCCGCGGCCGGCTCCCTGCCCAGCACCGGGCGCACGCCCAGCATCCCGAAGTAGTTGGGCGTCGTGTAGACGAGGCTCACCGTCGAAGGTGGCGCGTCGCCCGTGTGGATCATCGCCGTCTCGTCCGCGTGCGCGGCGACGCTGGCGAACAGCTCCGTGCGCCCGGCGTACTCCCGCACCTCCGGCCACGACAGCAGGCGCGGCTGGGCGCTCGCCCCCCGCGCCGCCACCGTGCCGCGGATGCGCACCAGCGCCGCGTCGCGGTCGATGCCGGGCGCGGGCAGGGTCGCGAGGGAGTTGAGCAGGGTGAAGAGCACCACGTTGGTGCCGATCCCCAGCGACAGCACCACGATCATGGTGATGGTGGAGAGCGGCGTACGGCGGAAGTGGCGGAGCGCGTAGCGGGTGTCGGCAGCGAGGGACTCGAGCCAGGGAAGGCCCCGCTGCTCGCGCACGCTCTCCACCGCCTGCGTGAGCCCGCCGGACGCGATCAGCGCCTGCCTGCGCGCCTCCGCCGGCTGCATCCCGCGGCGGATGTTCTCCTCCGTCTCCATGGCGAGATGCGCCTCCATCTCCGCGCGGAGGTCGTCGTCGGCGCCGCCGTGGCCGCGAAGGACCGCGCCCATCCGCGCCAGCGCCCTGCGCATCGCTCTCATGCCGCCCCCGGCTTCAGTGCGAAAAAGGCGGCGATCAGGTCGGCGGTCTGCTGCCACTCGCGTGTCTCGCGCGCAAGCTGCTTGCGGCCCGCCGGCGTGAGCGAATAGAACTTCGCGCGCCGGTTGTTCTCCGACTGCCCCCACTCCGCGCTCACGAACCCCTCCTGCTCCAGCTTGAGCAGCGCGGGGTACAGCGTGCCGTAGTTGAGCGCCAGCGTGTGCCCGCTGGTCTCCTCAATGCGCCGCGCCACCCCGTAGCCGTGCAGCGGCCCCAGCACGTCCAGCGTCTTCAAAATCATCAGCGCCAGCGTACCGGGCTGAACGTCTCTCTTTTCCATTCTCCTCCTATGGCTTACCAATAGGAAGATGACGCGACCTTCCCCCTGACGCAAGCATCACGTGGCGGAAGCACGGAGAAGGTGCTCTTTCTCCGTGCCTCCGCGTGATACCGGACCCGCTGGAATCGGTGCGCCCTCCGCCGCGAGGGGATAAATCCCCCCGCTGGAACTACGGGAAGCCCGCTGAAGCGGGCTCGCACGGGTCAGGATCGCGAGCCTGCTTCAGCAGGCTTCCCGTGGTTCCAGCCGGGGGTTTCAACCCCCGGCGATGGCCCCGGCGATCCCCCCGGCGATCCCCCGCCGATGCACCCGGCGATGCCCCCGCCGATGCCCCCGCCTAACCCCCCGCCGATCCCCCGCCGATCCCCCCGGCGATGCCCCCACCGATGCCCCCACCGATGCACCGCGATGCACCCGACAATGACCCCAGCGATGCCGCGTAAGCACCGATCCATACGGATTCCGCGTGAGACTTAAAGCCCGCCGCCCATGCGCAGATGCAGCGCCCACCCGCCGCCGCTCCCCAGCCCGCGCGCCAGGTCCAGCCGCACGAGGTTGTCCAGGAACGCCAGCCCGACGCCCACTCCCTTCAGGGGGCGCCCGTTCGTGATCTCCCCGCGCTCCCCCGCCCACCCAGCGTCGCCGAAGAGCGAGACGCGCGCGCCGGTGGTGCCGCGGGTGAGCTCGGCGCGGGAGAGCCAGACGGCCTCGCCGCGCATGGATGCGGCGTCGTGGCCGCGCACGCTGGTGACGCCGCCGATCTGCCAGAGGCGCTGCACGGGCACGTCACCGAAGCCGCTGCCGCCGGCCACCGAGAGGCCGTAGCCCAGCCCGGCGCCGATGAGCCCTTCCGCGCCCAGGCGCAGCAGCGGGCGCACGAAGGAGCGGTCGCCCGTCTCGCCGTGCAGCTCCAGCTCGGCGCGGGTGCGCAGGCGCGCGGGGTCGTCGCCGCGCGCGCCGCGCAGGTGCAGGGTGGCGCCCGCCTGGTAGAGGCGGTCCGCCGCCACGTTCTCGCGCGGGTCGAAGCCGCCGTCGATCAGGCCGCGCAGGCTCAGGTCGGACTGCGCGCTCACCGGCGACTCGCGCTCGGCGAAGAGGCGCACGTCCCAGCGCTGGCGGCGCGTGGCGGCGGGAGACAGGCGCACCTCGGCGCCCGTGCCGCGGAAGTAGTCGTTCTCGTCGCGGCCCAGCACGAGCGCGCTCAGGGAGCTTCCCAGCGAGAAGGGCTGCGACGCCATCTGCACCGGCTCCAGCCCGCGGTACAGCGCCACCTCGCGCCGCAGCGCCGCGGTGGAGTGGATCCCGGAGATGCGGGCGCCGATCTCGCCCGTGGTGCCGGCGCGCAGCTCGCCGCGCAGCTCGGCCGGGCCCAGCGGGAGCACGGCGCGTGCGCCCAGGGAGAGCCCCTCCACCCGGTTGAAGCGCACCAGCTCCGGCGTGAGCACCTGCACGGAGGGGCGCCCCACGGTCCACGGAGCGCCCGCGATGTCGTCCACCAGGTCGGCGAGCGCCCGCAGGTCCTCCTCCCTCACCGCCCCCTCGCCCTCCTCGTAGATGCTGCCGGGAAGGGAGGGCGCGGCCACCAGGTCCACCCCCTCGGCGCGCTTCACCAGGAAGGTGGCCCCGCACGTGCCGCCGACGGCCCCGTTCGCGGCGCTGTCGCCCCTGGCCACGTGGTCGGCCTCGCGACGCCACGCCTCGTTCCAACTGCTGTCGCTGCGCGGGTTGTCGCCGATGTCGATGCTCACGCGGATCCGGCGGCGGCACCGCGGCTCCGCGGCGGCCGAGCCGGCCTCCCGCGCGGGGAGCGTGGCCAGCGTGTCGCCCTGCACCGTGTACCCTTCGTAGCGCCGCTCGTACGCCAGCGGCAGCCGGGTGCCGCCCACCCGCGCGATGCCCCGCGCCACCACCGTCCGCGGCAGCCACCAGCGCCGGTCCCACAGCCCGTAGTCGATCGCCACGTAATCCAGCTCGCCCCCCACCTCCGGGGCCAGGGCGGAGACGCCGGAGCCGCGCGAGGAGTAGGGGCGGCTCTGGCGGAAGCCCGCGCGCACCACGGCGTGCGTCTCCGAGTCCAGCCAGAAGGAGCCGTTGATGAGGGTTGGGTCCGCCCGCCGCGCGGCGATGCGCAGCTCCAGGATGCGCACCATGCGCCCGCCGGGGATGCGGATGGTGAGGCTGTCGCCCGCCGTGAAGCGGTAGTGCGCCTCGCTCCCCTCGGACAGCGGGTTGCGGATGGAGGTGGAGTCCAGGCGGACGAGCATCTCCGGGTCCGACGGATCGAAGGCGAGCGCGGTAACCGAGCTGGCGATGTCTGGCGAGGGGAGCTGCGCCCGGGCGCTCGCCACCGGCACGGCCTCGCGCGCGCCCAGCAGCTCGATGCGTACCGTGTCGCGGTTCCAGTTGATGCGCGCCGCCGTCTCGCGCCGGAAGAGGAGCCGCTCGGTGCCCAGCACGGCCAGCCGCGCGGAGATCCGCTCGTGCGCCGTCACCTCGTAGGCGGTGATGCGGTTGTCTACCACCGCGCGCCGCGCGCGGGCCAGCCGCAGCAGCTCACGCCCGCGGGCGTCGTCCTGCGCGAAGGCGGGAAGGGCCGTGAGCAGGAGCGCGAGAAAGAGGAGGGAGCGCATTTTTCCGATGGAAAGGGGTTTTCACACAGAGGCACAGAGGCACAGAGATGAACCGATCTCTGTGCCTCTGTGCCTCTGTGTGAGACTCGTTGCTTACCGTGCCAGGTCGCGGATCGCGCCCGACAGCATCCGCACCTTGGCCGCGTCGGACGAGGCGGCGGCGTAGCCGTTCACCTGCGTGGCGAGCTGCGTGAGGGCGGTGCGGCGCGCCGCGCCCGAAGCACGCTCGGCGCCGGCGAGCGACTGGCGCACCGTGGCCAGGCGGGCCGCCGTGAGGCCGTTGGAGCGGCCGAGCTGGTCCGCGTAGGCACGGGCCAGCGCGAACGACGCCGGCCACACCATCTTGGGCTGGCCCTGCGGGTTGAGGTACTCGAACTTCACCGTCTTGGCCGCGTCGATCTCGTTCTGCGTGAGGAACGCGCTGGGCGTGAGCTCCATGATGTCGAGCCCGCGCGAGATCTCCGAGCTCACGATGCTGCCGTTGTACCAGTACGCGGACCACGACCCGCCGTTGCCCATGCGGGTGGAGTCCACCGGGCCGCGGTCGAAGAAGGCGATCTCACGGGGCCGCGCCGCGTCCGTCCAGTCGAACACGGACACGCCGCCCTGGTACCACGCCTGCACCATCACGTCGCGCCCCGGGATGGGGATCAGCGAGCCGTTGTGGGCCACGCAGTTCTCGAACTCCGTCTGCGCCGCCGGGATCTTGTAGTAGCTGCGGAACTGCATCTTGCGGTTGGCCACCGTGAAGATGGCGTTGGCGCCCCACTCCGGACGGTCGCTGGCGCGGCACTTCGGCTGGCCGCCGCCGCCCCACTCGTCGCTGAACAGGATCTTGGTGCCGTCGTTGTTGAACGTCGCCGAGTGCCAGTACGAGAAGTTGGAGTCCGCCACGGCGTCCATGCGCACCGGGTTGGCCGGGTCGCGGATGTCCAGCAGGAAGCCGTACCCCTCGCACGCGCCGCCCGCCATCCCGATGCCCGGGTACACGGTGATGTCGTGGCACTGCGTGGGGCCCGGGCGCGGGCCGGAGCTGCTCCCCATCTCGTCCGACGGGAAGCGCTGGTCCATGATCCGCTGCAGCGAGGTGCGCAGCGCGGCGCTGTCCGCCGCGGTGGGCGCGGTGCCGCCGCGGGCGGCGGCGATGCTGTCAAGCAGCGGGCGCACCAGGCCATTCGGCACCACCCGCTCCTGGCCAAAGATCCGGGCGGTGTACTCGCCGCGGGACTTGGCTTCGGCGATCTGGCGGGCGGCGCGCTCCACGTCCGCCGGTGCCTCGGCGTGGCGGGCGGGCTCCGTGAGGTCGTTGAAGATGCGCGGCGAGCTCACGATGGCGGCGGCCGACGGGTTGGCCACCGGCACCTTGATGACCTCGATGCGGAAGAGCGCCGAGTTGGGGTTCTGCGACGGCAGGCCGCCCACGCACCCCGGCAGCTCGCTGGGCGAGCGCAGCCCGGCCGAGCCGGAGATGTACACGTACACGTTCGCCGGGTCGCGCGGGTCCGCCAGCACGGTGTGCGTGTGCGAGCCGCGGCACGTCTGCACGTTGCCCACGTTTCGCGGGTTGGCGATGTCCGTGATGTCGAAGATGCGCAGGCCGCGCAGGCGCTCGGTGCTCACCGTGTCGCGCACGCCCTGCCCGCCGCAGTCGAGGCGGCCCGTGAGCCCCTCGCCGGAGACGAAGAGAAGGTTCTTGTACACCGACACGTCGCTCTGCGAGGCCGGGCAGAAGTACGCCGTGCGCAGGGTGGGGGCGCTGGGGTTGGAGATGTCCCAGATCTGCCAGCCGTTGTAGTTCCCCTGGATGGCGTAGTTGCCCGTGAACGCCAGGTCCGAGTTGGTGCTCTGCTCGAAGCGCGCGGCCGGCTTGGTGCGCGACAGCACGCGCATGTTCCAGGCGGCTTCGGCGGCGTCGTGGAGCCCGGCGCGGAGCCCCACCCGCGGATCGGGGCGGGGCGCGGACGCCGCGGTCTCCTGCGCGCCGTTGCCCGTCTGGGCGAGCGCCGGCGCGGCGGCCAGCGTCACCAGACCGGCGGCGAGCAGCAGCCCGGAGGCGGTGGAGCGCACTCCCGTACGGGGAGAGCGGGACACGGATGGCATAACGGTTTCCTTGAACAGGGTGGAGTGGGACCTGCGGACCTTCGGCTGCCGGGGGCTCAGCTTGAAGCTTCCCCGAAGACGAGGGCGACGAGCATGTTCTCCATTCGCGCGATCTCGGTGATCTGGTCGACGTTGACGTCGGACGCGAACTTGAACACGGTATCGTCCTGTCCGGCCCCGTGGGTGCCGAACAACTGGCTCACCATGGCGACGGCGCCGCGGTGATGCTGGATCATGAGCCGGAGGAAGAGCTCGTCGAACGCCGCCCCCCGCGCGCGATCCAGTTGCTGCATCTGTGCATCGGTGAGCATGCCGGGCATCATCGCGTGCGCCCCGTGGTCCATGCCCTCCATCTTCATCGCCCCCGCCTGCGGCACCGGCTGCCCGCGCTCGCGCAGCCAGCGCTGCATGGTGGCGATCTCGTCCTGCTGCGCGTTCATGATGCGGTCGGCCAGGCGGCGCACGGCCGGGCTGGCGCCGTGCGTGGGCGCCAGGCGGGCCATCTGCACGGCCTGCGCGTGGTGCCCGATCATGGACGCCATGAAGTGCGCGTCCGCCGGGGTCCAGGGCCAGTGGACGCTGTCGGCCGGGGCCGCGGTGTGCGTGTGGCCCTGCGCCGCCGCGGGGGCGGCGCACGCCACCAGGGCGGCGGCAAGGAGGGCCGCGCGGATCTCGATTCGCTTCATACGATGTCTTGCCTGGGCGAGGGAGCGGGAGGCGAGCCTCCTGCTGTTTTCTTCGCACCTGTAGATAGTAGCACTCCTGGGGACGTTGGCAAGATTGCCGATGCTCCCCGGCAGCCGTATTTCACCCCGCACGCCCCGCGAACGTTCCCAACCGGGGGCGCTCGGATGGAGTGCTGGAGTGCCATCATCGCGGCCGGGCGGTTGAAACCGCTGCAACGACCACACGAAGTCCCCCTGCGGGGACTACAGGTTTTCTGTTCGGGCCGAAGGCCCAGTCCGCGCAGGCGGACTTCGTGTAGTTGTCGCCGCGAATTTATTCGCCCGCAACAGGGCTCACACAGAGACACGGAGGCACAGAGAGGACCATGCCCGAGCTCGCCTACCCCTTTTCCGATCTCGCCCTGGCGCGCCGCCTGGAGCGCACCGAGGCCCGCGCCAACGCCGCGTTCGTGGACGCGCGCGCCCGCCTGCACCCCGCCGACGGGGCCGAGTGGACGGAGGTGGCGGGCGCCTACGCCATGTTCGACGGCGTGGGCTCGCCCCTCACGCAGACCTTTGGCCTGGGGCTGTTCGACGAAGCGGGCGACGCGGTGCTGGAGCGCATCGAGGAGTTCTTTGCGTCGCGCGGCGCCGAGGTGTTCCACGAGGTGACCCCCATCGCCGATCCCGCGCTCATGGGGCGCCTGGTGGCGCGCGGGTACCACCCCGTTGAGCTCACCAGCGTCCTCTTCCGCCCCACTGCCGGCGGCGTGAGCGCGGGGCCGGGCGTCGCCGTGCGCCGCGCGGGGCCTGACGAGGCGGAGCTCTGGGCGACCGTGGCGGCCGACGGGTGGCGCAGCGAGGCCCCCGAGCTGGGCGACTTCATGCTGCAGTTGGGCCGGATCATCGCCCACGCCGAGGGCACGACGTGCTTCGTGGCGGAGCTGGAGGGCCGCCCGGTGGCCGCCGGGGCGCTGAGCCTGGGCGACGGAGTGGCCCTCCTGGCCGGCGCCAGCACCATCCCCGAGGCCCGCCGCCAGGGAGCCCAGCTCGCCCTCCTCGAGGCCCGCCTGCGCTTCGCGGAGGAGCGCGGCTACCCGCTGGCCATGATGGCGGCCCTCCCCGGCAGCGCCTCGCAGCGCAACGCCGAGCGCCAGGGCTTCCGCATCGCCTACACCCGTACCAAGTGGCAGAAAAGCACGGAGGCACGGAGATGAAGTCATCTCCGTGCCTCCGTGTGAGCCCTGGTTTTAGAACGGCAGGCCGATCTTGAGGTAGGTGCGCACCCCGTCGTCGCCGCGGGCCGCGATCACGGTGCCGGTGTAGGCGCCGTCCAGCATGGTGAAGTAGAGCCCGCCGCCGAAGGTGGTGTGCCACCCGCCCTCGGAGCGCCCGTCGAAGTACACCCGCCCCGCGTCGGCCAGCAGGATGCCGCCCAGCCGGCCGCGCGCCACGCCCAGGTTGGCCTGCCCGAGCCCACTGCGCAGCTCCACGCTGGTCCACACCGAGGCGTCGCCGGCGAAGCGGTTGCGGGAGAAGCCGCGCAGCGACTCGCCGCCGCCCAGGAAGGCGGCTTCCTGCACCGGGTACTCACCCCATACCCGCTCGCCGCCCGCCCGCAGGGCCAGCGTGTTGCCGCGCACCACCGGCAGGTAGGCCGCACCCTCGCCGCGCGTGCGGGCGAACGCGCCGTCCACGTCGCCGCCCATCCCCTGGTGCCCCTCGGCCGTCACCCGCGCCCAGCCGCCCCGCGTGGGGAAGCCCGCCGCGTCCCGCCCGTCCCATTCAAGCGCCGTGCGCAGGCCGGCCGTGGTGTAGGCGTCCGAGCCCAGCGGCGCCGCGAGCCCGAACGGCGTGCCCTCGTCGGTCGATGCGCTGCGGTAGCGGAGCACCGGGCCGGCCCCGAAGCGCACCCCGCGCGCCACCGGCATCCCCACCTCGGCCTCCAGCAGCGCCACCTTCTGGTCCACCAGGTACTGGCCGCGCGAGCCCTCGTTGCCCGTATCGTTGCCCCAGCCGTGGAAGCGGAAGGGGTCGATCTGCGAGGCGCGGGCGTGCACCATCAGCGAGCGTCCGTCGATGGAGCGGCCCAGGTGCTGGAAGTCGAGCGCCAGGCCGGACTCCATGGGCGCGTACTCCACCCGCACCCTGTCGCGGCGGGCGAAGGCGTCGCGGCGGAAGCCGCGCGTGGTCCAGGTGGCCGAGCCGCCGACGACCGCGCCCACGTCGCCCGTCCAGTTGGCGTACGGGCCGAAGGAGCGGCTCACGCCGCGGTCCGCGGCCGCCTCGGGGTTGTCGAAGCTGGCGCGGCGCGCCGGGGCCGTGTAGCCGCGCACGTCCACCGTGGCGCCCGTGCCCGGCACCATGCGGTTCTCGCCCTCGTGGTCGTGGAAGGCGGTGCGGCGCCCCTCGCCCACCGTGCCCTCGTCGGTCATGGAGTCGTCGCCCGCCCCGCCGATCACGCGCACCACCGGCGAGGTGGCCGCGGTGCCGCGCACCGTGGCGTGGTCGTCGCCGCCAGCCAGGTAGATCCTCACCTCGCGCGTCTCGCCGGCCACGAAGCGGCGGCGGAAGGTGGGCTCGCCGCCCACGCGCGGGGCAAGCTGCACCACCACGCTCCCGTCGGCCATGCGCTCCACCGTCGCCATGTCGGCCGCGTCGGTGGCGCGCACGTCCACCACATCGGCCATCTGGCGGTAGAAGGCGTCGGCGAGGGTGGCGAGCTGGTCGCGGCGGGCGCGCAGCGTGCCGGCAAGCTGCCCGCCGGCCTGCGCCTGGTGCTCGGCGGGGAGGAGGCCCACCGCCTCGCCGATCGCCGCGTCCGTGAGGCGGGCCTGCAGCGTGCGCGCGGTGCTCATCCACGCCTCGCGCGGCAGGGACGAGAGAAGTTGGCGGTCCAGGCGCTGGGCGTTGTCCGTGAGGCCGCGCAGCGAGGCGACGGTGCTGTCGAAGGCCACCAGCTTGGGCATCTGGGTACGGCCGGCGGCGGCCACCCACCCGCCGTGGCGCGAGAAGGCGTTGTCGCGGTCGCGGGCGATGGGGCGCCACACCTGCTTGCCGCCCTCGTCGAAGCGCGCCCAGCGCCACTGGCCGTCGTGCCGGTCCCAGTCGCCCATCACCAGGTCCAGCAGGCGGGCGTTGAGGTAGGCCTGGGCATCCACGCGGTGCCCGGCGCCGCCGGCGAGCGCGGCCAGCATGTCTTCGCTGCTCTCCACCGCCGCGGCGCCCTCGAACGACGCGCCGCCGGCCCCCGGGCGCTCCTCGATGGTGCCGAGCGTGTTCCTGAACTCGGCGCGGAAGGCGCCCAGCGCCTCGGCGTCCGGCAGCACCACCAGCCGCGGCGCCGCGTGAAGCACGCCCGCCGCCTTCTGCAGCGACGAGGCCACCAGCGGCGCGCCCGGCATCGCCACGCTCACCTGGTCCTGCACCAGCCGGTCCACCAGCGTGTTCTTGAGGTCGGCATGGAGCCCCTGCGTCACGTCCTTGTCCATGGAGCGGAACACGTACTCGCGGCCGTCGGCGCCGGTGAAGCGCAGCGAGCGCGTGCTGAAGTCGCCGCCCACGCGGGTAGGAGTGAGGCCGCCGGCGAAGGTGGCCAGGTCCAGCACCTCCACGGAGACCGGCGTCTGCCAGAGCGCCCGGTATCCCGAGCCCATCACCATCCTGTGCATACGGCCCGCGCGGTAGGCGGCGCCGGGAGTGGCTTCGGTGGTCGCCGGCCGCGCGGCGGGAGCGGCTGCGGTGGCGGGGGAGTTCATCGCGAGGCCCTGGGCGGCCAGGCCGGCGGGGGCCAGCGTGGCGAGGAGGCCGATACGGGCGGAGCGGGAGAAGAGGTGGGCGGGCATGGTTCGCTTCCTTGCCGGAAGGGTTGCCGAATGGGGTGCGGGGTGCACCGGCCGTTCGAGTGACAAGATTCGTCGGCGGCAGGCGAAACGCGCGGGTTGATCGACCCGGGTCGCCTGACCCGGGTCAATCAACCGATGTAGCGGCGGCGGCCGGACGGTATCCTTGGCTCACCAACCGGGCACGACGCCCGGCCGCCGAGGGCAACCTGAACGAGACCGGCACCATGCGCACTTCTCCCTGGACCCAGTTGGCATCGGCCGCGCTCCTGGCGCTCGCCACCGCCTGCACCACCGAGGGCTCCGCCCGCGAAGCCACCCCGCCGGTACGCCCGGCCAACGTGGTCACGGTGACCGCCACCGACTTCGCCTTCGACGCGCCGGCCAGCATCCCCGCGGGCCCCACCACGCTGCGCCTGGTGAACCGCGGCCCCGAGCTTCACCACCTGCAGCTCGTGCGCATCGAGGAAGGGCACACCTTCCAGGAGCTGGCCTCGCTGAAGGAGCACGCAGGCCCGCCCCCCTCCTGGATCCGCTTCGTGGGCGGCCCCAACGCCCCGGTGCCCGGCGCCGAGTCGCTCACCACGGTGAACCTGGAGCCGGGCAGCTACGCCATCATCTGCCTGATCCCCTCCGCGGACGGGGTGCCGCACATGATGAAGGGGATGGCCCGCCCGCTCACGGTCACGCCGGTGGAGACCTCCTTCACCGCCGCGCCCGCGCCGGCCGCCCGCATCACGCTGCGCGACTTCTCCTACCAGATCGAGGGCGAGATCGCCGCCGGGCGCCGCACCATCCGCGTGGACAACCAGGCGGTGCAGCCGCACGAGCTGATCGTGGTGCGCCTGGCCCCCGGGAAGACCGCGCGGGAGATGGCGGAGTGGATCCTCCGCATGGAAGGGCCTCCTCCGGGAGCGCCGGTGGGCGGCACCACGGTGATGGCGCAGGGCGTGTCCAACGACGCCACCATCGACTTCGCCCCGGGCGAGTACGCGCTCCTCTGCATGGTGCCCGACGCGGGCGACGGGAAGCCGCACGTGATGCACGGGATGGTGAGGCAGATCACCGTGCGGGGGAACTGATCATGGCGGCCATGATTGCGCGGGTGATGCTGGCGGTGGCGGCGGGGGTGGGGATCTGCCTCTACGCGCTGGTGCTGGCGGTGGCGGCGGTGCCCATGCTGATCGTCTCGGCCCTGCGCCTCGCCACGCGCCAGCCCGAGCCCGCCCTGGCGATGCGGTCGCGGATCATGCGGCTGGACGGGGTCAAGATCCCGCAGCGCGAGGAAGCCGCTGTTTGAACAGCGGGACTCACACAGAGGCACAGAGGCACGGAGAAAGAACATCTTCTCCGTGCCTCTGTGCCTCTGTGCGAGATTGCTGTACTCTGATCGCTCCTCTCAACGATCGGATCCGATGCGACGCTGGCGCATGCTGGCCCTGCTCTCCACGGCGGAGCTCCTGGGGATGTCGCTGTGGTTCACGGCCAGCGCCGTGGCGCCGCAGCTCAGCGCGCTGTGGGGGCTGGACGCCCAGCAGGGGGCGTGGCTCACCACGGTGGTGCAGCTCGGGTTCGTGGCGGGCACGGCGCTGGCCGCCCTCCTCAACCTGGCGGACGTCTTCCCCGCCCGCCCCTACTTCGCCGTGGCCGCGCTGTGCGGCGCGCTGGCCAACGCGCTGGTGGTGTACGCGCCGGGGTACGGAAGCGCGCTGGCGCTGCGCTTCCTCACCGGTTTCTTCTTGGCGGGCGTGTACCCCCCCGCCATGAAGATGATCGCCACCTGGTTCCAGAGCGGGCGCGGGCTGGCCATCGGCACGGTGGTGGGGGCGCTCACGCTGGGCAAGGCGACGCCGTACCTGGTGCGCGCGCTGGAAGGCGGAGACTTCCGCGCCGTGATCTTTACGGCGTCGGCGGGCGGCGTGGCGGCGGCGGCGCTGGTGGCCGTGGGCTACCGCGACGGGCCGCACCCCTTCCCGCGCCGCGCCTTTTCGTGGGGCCTGGTGGGCGCAACCCTGCGGCACCGCCCCACGCGGCTGGCCATCGGCGGCTACCTGGGCCACATGTGGGAGCTGTACGCGATGTGGGTGTCGGTGACACCCTTCTTCCTGGAGTTCTTTCGTCTCCGCGGGAAGCCGGAGGGGCTGGCGGACGGGGTGGGGTTCGCGGTGATCGGGGTGGGCGCCGTGGGGGCGGTGCTCGCGGGGAAGTGGGCGGACCGTCTGGGGCGCGAGCGGGTGACCGTGTGGGCGATGGCGGCCAGCGGCGCGTGCGCCCTCACCCTCGGCTGGCTTCTCCACGCCCCCACCCTGCTGGTGCTCGCCGTGGCCCTCGTCTGGGGCTTCTCCGTCGTCGCGGACTCGGCGCAGTTCAGCGCCGTCATCACCGAAGTCGCCCCGCCCCACTCCGTCGGCACCGCGCTGACGCTGCAGACCTCGCTCGGCTTCCTGCTGACGATGGTCACCATCTCCGGCGTGCCCTACCTGCGCGGGCTCGGCGGGTGGCCGCTGGCCTTCGGCGTGCTGGCGCTCGGCCCCCTCGCGGGCATCGCGGCCATGCGCCGGCTCCAGGCTTCGCGCGACCGCGGCGATCTCGGGTGACGGTGCAGGCTCAGCGGTGCCCGGCGGGCGCCGCCGCTACCTGGCCGGGAGACACGAAGCGGATCCCGCAGCGCTCGAGGTAGGCTCGCTCGTCACGGGTGAGCGCTTCGCCGCTGTTCAGCACACCCGCGATCACGTTGGGATTGCAGGGGGTGCTGGCGAGCGTCCGCCGCGGCGCGGGGAACGTCTGGCATCCCGCCAGGGCGAGAGCGAGGAACAGGGTGGAACGCATCTGAGTCTCACGGGAGGTGGAGGGAAGCCGCGGGCAGGATCCCCGGCGCCACGAGGAGAAGACGTACGAGGCGCCGCGACTTGCACTCCGAAGCACCTGCAGAAAACCAGAGGCACAGAGACGAATTGATCTCTGTGCCTCTGTGCCTCTGTGTGAGCCCGATCAGTTCAGGGCTTCGGCTGCCCCATCAACGCTTCCAGCCGCGCCAGCCTCGCCTCCAGCTCCGCGTTGCGCGTTTCGAGAGCCGCGTTGCGCGCGCGCAGCGCCTCGATGTCTGCCCCCTGGCGCGTGGTGCGCTCGTCCAGCGCCTTCACGCCCGCGAAGTTGACGCCGTCGATGTCCAGGTGGCCGATGGCGAGCGGCTCCGTGCCCAGCGAGAACTCGCGCCAGAAGTCTTCAGCGAAGGGACCCAGATGGCGCGACTGGCGGCCTTCGTCGATGTAGTTCCAGGTGTTGACCGGGATGCGGCGCATGCGCTGCAGGATGTCGCTGCCGTCCACCTCACCGAAGTTCTCCTTGAGCGTCTTGCTGGAGGCGCAGGTGATGGACGCGCCGCCCGCCGCGATGTTGCAGCCGTTGGTCAGCGTGGCGTTGCTGCGGAAGCGGAAGCCGCCGGCCGCGCGCACCGCGAACTCGTTGTTGGCCACGGCCTCGATGGAGTCCGTGGTGGAGGCGTCGCCGAACACCTTGGCGCCCGTGCGCCCGTTCGTGCTGGCGCGATAGCCGAACGCCATGGAGTAGTCCGCGTCGGCGGTGGAGGTGTAGCCGATCGCCACGGCCGCGTCACCGTCCGCCGAGTTGTTCTGGCCGATGGCAACGCCCGCGTGGTCCAGCACGTCGTTGTTCAGCCCCAGCGCAACGCCAAACGAGCCGGTGGAGCTGATGAAGTTGCCGCTTCCCACCGCCATCCCCGCCTGGGCACCCATTTGCACGTTGTTCTGGTTGCCCATGGCGAAGGAGTAGATCCCCGCCGCCGTGGTCAGCGCGCCTCCAGCCCACGAGAAGTAGCCGATGTTGCTCTCGTCCCACTGGGCGCCGTCCACGTAGCCGGCGCGGAACGCCACCTTCTGCGGGTGCCACATCATCCGCCACCCGGCGCCGGTCGTCGGGATGATTCCCTGGCCGATGGTGCCCATCGCCACCACGCCGCCGGCGCTGTCCACGCGCATGCGGTCCGTGGCGGGCGAGCCGGAGCGAAGCTGCAGCAGGATGTCGGACTGCGCGGCCACCTGGCTGGAGGAAGCGGCGAGCGCCGCGAAGAGGAGCAGGATCCGAGAAGTGCGGTGCATCGTGGCCCCGAGGGGTTGGAAGGTGCGTTGAGCGTGGTCTCGCGTACGAAACTGCGCGTGTGCTTCGCTGTCAAGGAGCAGCGCGCCGGACAGACGAGAGGCACGGAGATCTCTTCGTCTCCGTGCCTCCGTGCCACCTGTGTGAGCCCGCGGCTCAGGGCTTCCGCTGGCCGATCAGCGCCTCCAGGCGCGCCAGCCTCGCCTCCAGCTCCGCGTTGCGCGCCTCCGCGGCGGCGCTGCGGGCTTCGAGCGCAGCGTTGCGCGCTTCGACCGAGGCGTTGCGGGCCCGCAGCGCCTCGATGTCTGCGCCCTGGCGTGTGGTGCGCTCGTCCAGCGCCTTCACACCCGCGAAGTTGACGCCGTCGATGTCCAGGTGGCCGATGGCGAGCGGCTCCGTGCCCAGCGAGAACTCGCGCCAGAAGTCTTCGGCGAAGGGGCCCATGTGGCGCGACTGGCGGCCTTCGTCGATGTAGTTCCAGGTGTTGACCGGGATGCGGCGCATGCGCTGCAGGATGTCGTTGCCATCCACCTCACCGAAGTTCTCCTTCAGCGTCTTGCTGGAGGCGCAGGTGATGGACGCGCCGCCCGCCGCGATGTTGCAGCCGTTGGTGAGCGTGGCGTTGCTGCGGAAGCGGAAGCCGCCGGCCGCGCGCACCGCGAACTCGTTGTTGGCCACGGCCTCGATGGAGTCCGTGGTGGACGCGTCGCCGAACACCTTGGCGCCCGTGCGCCCGTTGGTGCTGGCGCGGTAGCCGAACGCCATCGAGTAGTCCGCGTCCGCCGTGGAGGCGTAGCCGATCGCCACGGCCGCGTCGCCGTCGGACGAGTTGTTCTGGCCGAGGGCGATCCCCGCCTGGTCCAGCACGTCGTTGTTCAGCCCCATCGCGACCCCGCAGGTGCCGAAGTTGGGACTCACGCCGTATACCTTGTTGCCGCTCCCGATGGCCACTCCGCACTGGGCACCGGCCTCGATGGTGTTCTGGTTCCCCATGGCGAACGAGTAGATGCCGGCGGCGGTGTTGTTGGCGCCCCCGGCCCACGAGTAGTACCCGATGTTGCTCTCGTCCCACTGGCCGCCGTCCACGTAGCCGGCGCGGAACGCCACCTTCTGGGGGTGCCACATCATCCGCCACCCGGCGCCGCTGGCGGGGATGATCCCGTAGCCGATGGTGCCCAGCGCCACCACGCCGCCGGCGCTGTCCACGCGCATGCGGTCCGTGGCGGGGCTGCCGGAGCGAAGCTGCAGCAGGATGTCGGACTGCGCATCGGCCTGGCTGGAGGAAGCGGCGAGCGCCGCGAAGAGGAGCAGGATCCGGGAAGTGCGGTGCATCGTGGCCCCAAGGGGTTGGAAGGTGCGTGGTCAAGCGTACGAAACGGCGCGTGTGCTTGCTGTCGACAAGCGCCGCGCGGGACGAACGAGAGGCACAGAGATCTGTTCTTCTCCGTGCCTCCGTGCCTCTGAATGCCTGCTGTTCAGCGCTGCCGCTGGCCGATCAGCGCCTCCAGGCGCGCCAGCCTCGCCTCCAGCTCCGCGTTGCGCGCCTCGGCTGCGGCGCTGCGGGCTTCGAGGGCGGCGTTGCGCGTGCGCAGTGCCTCGATTTCGCTCCCCTGGCGCGTGGTGCGCTCGTCCAGCGCCTTGACGCCCGCGAAGTTGACGCCGTCGATGTCCAGGTGGCCGATGGCGAGCGGCTCCGTGCCCAGGGAGAACTCGCGCCAGAAGTCTTCGGCGAAGGGGCCCAGGTGGCGCGACTGGCGGCCTTCGTCGATGTAGTTCCAGGTCTTCACCGGGATGCGGCGCATGCGCTGCAGGATGTCGCTGCCGTCCACCTCGCCGAAGTTCTCCTTCAGCGTCATGCTGGAGGCGCAGGTGATGGACGCGCCGCCCGCGGCGATGTTGCAGCCGTTGGTGAGCGTGGCGTTGCTGCGGAAGCGGAAGCCGCCGGCCGCGCGCACCGCGAACTCGTTGTTGGCCACGGCCTCGATGGAGTCCGTGGTGGAGGCGTCGCCGAACACCTTTGCCCCGATCTTCCCGTTGGTGCTCGCGCGGTAGCCGAACGCCATGGAGTAATCCGCGTCCGCCGTGGAGGTGTAGCCGATCGCCACGGCCGCGTCGCCATTGGACCAGGTGTTGTGCCCGATGGCGACCCCGGCCAGGCCAAGCACGTCGTTCCCCAGCCCCAGCGCGATCCCGCAGGTGGAGATGTTGGGGCTCACGCCCCACAGCCTGTTGCCGCTCCCCAGCGCCATCCCGCACTGGGCACCGGCCTCCACGGTGTTCTGGTTCCCCATCGCGAACGAGTAGATGCCCCCGGCCGTGTTGAGCGCCCCGCCCGCCCACGAGTAGTAGCCGATGTTGGACTCGTCCATCTGCCCGCCGACGTCCGCGTACCCCGCACGGAAGGCGCCCTTCTGCGGGTGCCACATCATACGGAGCCCCGCGCCGCTCGCGGGGATGATCCCCACGCCCACCACCCCGATGGCCACGACGCCGCCGGCGCTGTCCACGCGGAACCGGTCGGTGGCCGGCGAGCCGGAGCGAAGCTGCAGCAGGATGTCCGACTGCGCCGCGGCCTGGCCGGCGGATGCGGCGAGTGCCGCGAAGAGGAGCAGGGTCTTGTAGGTGCGCTGCATCTTGCCCCGATGGGTGAAGGGGGTGGGGCACGCGGCGGCGATCATCGCCGCCGCGCTACGTCCTGCTTTACGAGGGACGGACGCGGATGCGGTGGCGCTCGTTCCGGAGCCTGCCGCCCTGCACCACGATGCGGCCGCCCGTCACGTTCACGTTGCCGGTCATCGAGTACGTCCCCAGCACCCGCATGTTGCGCACGTCGAAGTTGGAGAGCCCGCCGCCGATGGTGCTTCCCGGAGGGCCCGCCAGCAGCAGCCGTCCGTTGCCCGGCAGCGTCCCGTTGTTGCCCAGCGACACCGAGCCGTTCACCGTGAGGTCGAAGCTGCCCAGGTTCACGAACGGCTGCACCGTGGACCCGTCCGTCATCGTGAGCCCCGCGATGGTCTTGTTCTGCACCAGCGTGGGATAGTTCGGCCGGTCGCCGGGGACGATCACCGAGTCCTGCACGCCGGTGGTCATGTTCTCCACCCAGTCGCCGTTCGTCTCCCAGATCGTGTTCACGTTCCCCGTCCAGGTGCGCGTCATCCCCCACACCGTCATCGCCGCCTGGCTCGTGAGCCGCCGGCCGCGGGCGTACAGCATGGAGTTGCCGTACGTGATGTACGTGGGCACGCTCACCACCGCGCCCGCCGCCAGTCCGCCCGACGCGGGCATGGTGGCCGTGCCGTCGGTGGAGGTGAGCGTCACCGTGTCCGGCGTGAGCGTCGCCAGGTTGCCGTAGCGGTCCATGCTGCGCAGCGTGACCGTGTACGGCATGCCGTAGTGGGCATTCTCCGCCGCGCCCGCCGTGAAGTTGGCGCCGCAGGCATCCAGCGTTTCACCGGAGCGGTAGATGCCCAGGCGCGAGTAGCCGGCGGGCGCCGTGATGAAGGTGACGGGCGAGGCCGAGCTCCCCGCCGTGCGCACCGTGCAGATGGTGCGCTGGCCCGGGTAGTCCGCCACGAAGGGCGACTGCGCGGGGCTGCCCGGGAGCACCGTGACGGTGGTGGCGCCCAGCGCCGCGGCGCGCTCCTTCAGCCTCCGCACGCCCGCCGTGTCCTGGCTCTCCTCGATGCTCTCCGTCATCCGCGTCTCCGTGTCCTGGATGGCCAGGAACTGCGCCACCACCGAGAACACGTCCGTGGTGCTCGCCGACTGCAGGGGGAGGCGGAAGGTGAGCGTCACCACGCCCGCGTAGTCGTTCGGGCCGGTCATCGCCGGGAGCGTGCGGCTGCTGGGCGTGCTGGGGTTCCTCACCACGAAGCCGTAGGGGAAGATCCCCGTGACCCCCGCCGGCAGGGGGACCGCGGCCACTTCGGCCTCGGTGAAGACCTGCAGGGCGTCGGGGTACAGGCTGCGCATCAGGCCGTCCTCGCCCAGCGCCACGGCTCCCGTGGGGACGATCTTGGGGGCGACGGTCGCCGGCACGTCCGTGGCGTCGAAGCGCTTCACCAGCGAGTAGGGCGTACCCGGCACGGTGACGCTGCGCATCACCGGCACCAGGGTGAGGTTGGTGAGCGGAGCGCCGGTGCCGTTGCGCACGCGGTAGGTGAAGGAGATGTAGCGCTGGCCGTTCTGGTTGCGCGCGCCGTCGATGAACGACGAGGCGGAGATCTGCTCGATGGCGACGCCCGACCCGGCCACGCTGAGCCCCCGGCGCGTGCCGTCCGGCGCGATGTGCACCGCGCTGGCGGTGCTGGTCGGCGAGGGGCCGCCGATGCCCGTCATGCTGACTTCGTACACGCCCACGGGCACCGGGGCGGGCGTGGGGCCGGGGCCGGGCTGCACGGGCGCGGTGGGCGCGTCTTCGCAGGCGGCGAGCGCGGCCAGGAAGGCGAGGATGGGTATGGCACGGAGGTATGACACGGAGACCTGCTCGTGCGAAGGGTGAAACCGCTGGTGGGCGGAGGGGAGGCGGATGGGGGGAGACGTGTGGATTTCCCGTGCGGTATAAAGCACCCTAAACGCTTTAGTGTCAAGGTCTTTTACCATCTTGCGATGGATCGTGACACAGAAACGCGAAGGCACGGAAACGACTGTGTCTCCGTGCCTTCGCGCTTCCCTGCCAGATCCCGTCTCTTTACCTGGCGACCTTGAACCCGGACTCGAAGCCGGCAGCGGTGAGCTGCGCGTTGGTGTAGCTCCTGTGGTTCCCGATGCGGTCGCGCACGGTCACGTTGGAGACCGTGAAGGTGCCCGCCGCGCTCGTCCGCGGGAAGAAGAGCTTGCAGCTCCACGTCACCTGGTTGGTCGTGGGGCCGATCGCGAGCGCGTAGCGGTCCGCGTAGCAGTACCGCCCGCCCAGCGGGGTCTGGTCGCTGAAGTTGATGCTTACCGACTCGACGCCGGCCCGTGCGTCCGACACCCCGAACGTCACCGTGACCACCGTGTCCGCGCCCGTGGCGACGTTGATCGAGTCCGGGGCGATGGAAAAGGCGGTGAGGACCGGAGCCGCCACGTCGCCGTTCGAGTTGGCCACCTTGACGGCGGTCTTGAAGCCGCGCGCCGCGAGCTGCGTATCCGTGAGTATCCTGCTGTTGTACGCGCGATCATAGATCTGCACGCTGCTGATCGTCCACGTGCCGGCGGCGTTGTAGCGCGAGAACACCAGCTTGCACGTCCAGCTCACCGTGTTGTTGGGCGCGGACGGCGTCGTCGACCAGCCGGAGCCGGCGGAGCAGGATTGGCCCTGGCGGTTCTGCACGCCGTCGGTGGCCGGCGCCTGCAGGTAAACGGAGATCGTTCCCACGCCGCCCCCCGCGTCCGTGGCGCTCACCGTGAAGGTGAGCACCGTGTCGCCCGCGGCGATGTTGACCGAGTCCGCGCTGAGGGTGAAACCGGTGAGCGCGGGGGCGGTCTGGTCCGCCGTACCCCCCGTGCCGTCGCCGCGCACGATGAAGGTGGCCGCGCCGCCGGCGCCCTGGTAGGTGGCGGCGATCTCCACCTGCCCCGACCGGCGCGCCGTCACCAGGCCGGTGGAGTCCACCGTGGCGATGGACGGGTTGAGCGAGGCCCAGCGCACCTTGCCGTCCACGGCCGAGCCGTCGGCGTTGCGGACGAACGCGCGGTAGCGCACGGTGTCGCCGATCTCTTCGCCCATGAACGTGGGGAAGGTGGGGGGCTGCACGGCGCGGCTCACCTGCACCACCATCACCCCGAAGTTGATGGTGAGCGGCTGCTCGCCCGCGGTGGGCACCATGGTGATGGCGATGGAGGTGTTGCTGCCCCCCTTCACCGTCACCACGCGGGAGCCCTGGTGCGTGAGGATGCCCTTGGCGTCGTAGGCGCGCGCGGTGATGGTGCGGTCCGCGCCGGCCGGGATGGTGATGGAGCCCGTGGCCACGCCGTTCACCACTTCGATGTTGAAGACCAGGCGGCTGGTGATGTCCGCGGCCGTCACCTCCACCGCGATGGCGCTCACGGAGGTGCCCGCCACGTCCAGCGCGAAGCCCACGCGGGCTTCGTCGCGGCCCGGCGCGGCCTCGGTGGGGGAGCCGCCGTCGCTGCACGCGGCGCCCAGCAGGGCCACGCCCGCCAGCAGGAGTAGGGTACGGCGAAGGGGGGTGTTCATGATCGGATCTCTGAAGGGAAGGTGGCTGAAGTGCTGGGTCCTGAGTCCTGAGTCCTGAGTCCTGAGTCCTGAGTGCCTAGTGCCTGGGGCCTGGTGCCTGGTGCCTAGTCCGGGTACATCGAGCGCTGCGGTTGCGGGCGACTGAAGTCGCTGCAACGACTACACGAAGTCCCCCTGCGGGGACTACAGGGTTCCGGCTGATCCGTCAGTGCCAGTCCGCGGAGGCGGACTTCGTGCTGTCGTTGCCGCGAGCTTACTCGCCAGGCCGGGAGGCGATCCGCATCATCTCACCCGCATCCCGTGTGGGCCCCGCGTGCCGCGTGGGAAGCGCACTCACGCACCAACGCACTCACGCACTGCTGTTCAGCACTCAGCACTCAGCACCCAGGACTTCTTTAACGCTTCACGGCATCACCCGGAGCACCGTGGGGGAGCCCATGGCGGCGAGTGCGGCCGGGTCGTAGGGGCGAACGTTGCCCGCGTGGTCGCGAACGAAGACGGTGGAGAGCGGCCAGGCGCCCGTGGGCGTGCTGGCGGGGACGCTGACGGTGCACGTCCACACTCCGCGCGCCGCCGTGCCGGTGGCCAGCGCGGGGAGGCAGGAGAGCGACTGGCTGATGTCCGTCCTCCAGAAGCTGACGCCGATGGACGAGACTCCCGCCGCGGCATCCTCCACCGCGAGGGTGAAGGTGACGCTGGCGGCGCCCCGGGCCGGCGCCACCGAGTCCGGCGTGAAGGCGAACGCCGTCAGGGTGGGCGCGGCGAGGTCCTCGCCGGGGCTCACCACCGCGACGGTGCCGGGGAGACCCGCCGCCTGCAGCGCGGCCGGGTTGAGCGAAGTGCCGGAGCCGCGCTTGTCCGTGAGCTGCACCGAGCTCACCGTCCACGCGCCCTGCGCGCTGGAGCGCGGGAAGGCGATGGCGCAGCTCCACGACACGTCCTGCGTGGGCGTGCCGGTGGGGAGCGAGAAGGAGCTCGCCGCGCAGCTTCGCGACTGCTGGCCGCCCGGGCTGCGCAGGTTCACCGTCACCCGCGTGACGCCCGCCCCCGCGTCCGTCGCGCGGAAGACGACGCGCAGCGTGGTGTCGGCCGTGGTGAGGTCCAGCGGCTGCGGCGCGAAGGAGAGGGCCACCAGCGCCGGCGGGGTCTCGTCGGCGGTGCCGGCGGTGCCGTCGCCGCGCACCACGATGCGCGCCGGGGCGCCGATGCCGTTGTAGGTGGCCACCACCTCGGCTTCGCGGCCGGGGGCCAGCGCCGTCACCCGGCCCGTGCTGTCCACCCGCACGGCGCCCGGGTTGCTGCTGGCCCACAGCACGCGCCCCGCCACGGGGGCGCCGTCCGCTCCCACCACGGTGGCCCTGAGCTGCGCGCTGGCGCCGGGCGTGAGCGTCTGCACCACGGGGCTCACCACCACGGTGGTGCTGCCGAAGCTCGCGCGGATGGGGAGGGTGCCCGTCACCGGCTCCATCACGATGGAGAGGGTGGGGTTGGTGCCCTCGTGCACGGCTACCGTCTTGCTCCCCTGGTGGGTGAGGATGCCCTGCGCGTCGAAGCCGCGCAGCGTAACCGTGCGGTCCGAGCCCGCGGGCACATCCACCGTCCCCGAGGCCACGCCGCCCTCCACCCGCAGGTTGAAGAGGAGAGTGGATGGGAGGTCGGGGGCGCTCACCTCGGCGGTGGCGGCCACCACGGGGGTGCCCTCCACGCTCATGGCCACGCCCACGCGGGCGCCGGGCGTGCGCGGCTCGGTGCCCGTGCCGCCGTCCGAGCAGGCCAGCGCGGCGGCCAGCGCCAGCGCGCCCAGCGCGCGGAAGAGGGTGCGGCCGTTCATCGTGCCCCCCCCGCCAGAAGCGCCGGCCGGTTGACGCGCAGGCGCGCGACGGCGCCGACTCCCGCGTAGCTCGCCACGATCTCCACGGCGCCGGTGTCGCGCGCCGTCACCAGCCCGGCGGCGTCCACGGTGGCGCGCGCCTGGTTGAGCGTGGCCCAGCGCACGGTGCCGGCGACCGCGGACCCGGCGCCGTCGCGCACCTGGGCCTGCAGGCGCAGCGTGCTCCCGATCAGCAGGGTGCCCGTGGCGGGGCTCACCGTCACCACGATGCTTCCCAGCACCGCCTCGATGGGCTGCTCGCCGTCCACCGGCTGCAGGGTGACGGCGACCGTCGGGTTGGTGCCGGGGCGCACGTCCACCGTGCGGCTGCCGCGGTGCGTCTCGGTGCCGCCGGCGCTGAGGGCGCGCACCGTGATGGTGCGGGCCACGCCGGCGGGAACGCGGATGGAGCCGGCGGCCGTGCCGTTCACCACGTCGATGTTGAAGGCGAGGCGCGCCGGCATGTCCGGGGCGGTCACCTCCACCACCAGCGTGCTGACGGGGGCCTGCCCCACGCTGGCCGAGATGCGCAGCGGCTCGCCCGCGGGCGGCGCGGCGCCGGTGCCGGGGTCCCCGCACGCCGCGAGCGCCAGCCCCAGCAGCAGGGGCGCGCACCGGCCGCGAAGGAAGCTTGCGAGCATCTGCCTGCCATTCGTGGGTGTGAGAGCGGATCGCCTCGCGCGGCGAGGCACGGAAAGGAGTGCGGGCCTCATTCGGAGGTCACCCGCTGGGGGGTGTAGCTGCCGCCGCCAGCGAGCCTGCCGGCCTGGCCGGCGCCGTTGGCGCCCCAGCAGTACGGCGCGTCGTCCACCGTCACGGCGCAGGTGTGGCTGAGCCCCGGCATCACGGCGCGGAACACCAGGCCGCCCGCCACCGGCGTGGGCACCGGGGCGCAGGCGCGCGCCGCGTCGCCAAAGGTGCAGGTGGCCGTGGGAAGGCTGCCGAGCTCCCCCGACTCGTTGGTGCCCCAGCAGTACGCCGCCCCCTGCGCCGTCACGGCGCAGGCGTGGGCCAGGATGTTGTTCTCCGCGCCCAGCTCGATGCTGGCGAAGCGCAGCCCGCCCGAGACCGCCACCGGCGTGGTGGCGGGCGTCTCGCCGCCGTTGCCCAGCCCGCCGCCGTACTCGGCGCCCCAGCAGTAGGCGGCCTCCGACTGCGCCGCGATGGCGCACGTGCGCACGGCCCCCACGCTGATCTGCGTGAAGGCGAGGTCGGTCTTCACCGGCACGGGCGCGGAGGCGCGGTTGAAGGTGCCGTCGCCCCCCTGCCCGTACGAGTTGTCGCCCCAGCAGTACGCGGTGCCCGCGGCGGTCAGGGCGCAGGCGCTCCAGAACCCCGCATCCACGCGCGCGAAGCGCACGGTGCCGGACACGCGCACCGGGGCCGTGGAGCAGCTCATGACGGTGGAGCCGTTGGGGCAGGTGGCGGGGGTGGCCGCGCCCAGCTCGCCGTTGGAGTTGCGGCCCCAGCAGTACGCCGTGCCGTCCGCCTTGAGCCCGCAGGCGAATCCCCATCCCACGCTCACCTGGGTGAAGACGTGGCCCCCGGAGACCGCCACGGGCGCGCTGCGGTGGGTGGTGCCGCCGTCGCCCATCTGCCCCTGGCCGTTGAAGCCCCAGCAGTACGCCGCGCCCGCCGCCGTGAGCCCGCACGTCTGCTCGCCGGCCGCGCTCAGCGCCCTGAAGGTGTGGCCGCCGGCCACGGCCGCGGGGAGCGGGGCGGCGCTGCCGGGGGCCGAGGTGGTCCCTCTGCCGAGCTGGCCCCACTGGTTCGCGCCCCAGCAGTACGCCGCCCCGGCCGGGGTGAGCGCGCAGCCGTGATTGGCGCCCGCCACCACGCTCTTCGCCACGAACGCCGCGGTGGCGCGCGGGCGGATGGCCAGGCGGGCGTGGGCCGCGACGCCCTGGTGGGTCGCCACCACCTCCACCGCCCCCTCGCGCGCCGCCGTCACCAGCCCCGCGGAGTCGATGGGCGCCAGCACGGGGTTGGAGGTCGTCCAGCGCACGGTCGCCGCCACCGTGTTCCCCGCCGCGTCCTGCACGCGCGCCGCAAAGCGCAGCGTGTCGCCGGCGGTGACGGCGGAGTCGGCGGGCGTCACCACGATCACCCGGCTCCCCACCTGCACCTGGATGGCGATGCCGCCCAGCAGCGGGGTGAGCTGGATGGACACGGTGGGATTGGTCCCCTCGCCCACCGCGAGGGTGGCGGTGCCCCGGTGGGTCTCCACGCCCCGGGCGTCGAAGGCGCGCACGGTGATGGTGCGGCCGGAGCCGGCGGGCACCGTCACCGTGCCCGTGGCCACGCCGTCGGTCACGGCGAGGTTGAAGGTGAGCGCCACGGGGATGTCCGGCGCGGTGACCTCCACCACCACGGCCGTCACCTGCGTGCCGCCCACGTTGGCCGCCACTCTCACGCTGGGCTGGGCCGGCTCTTCGCGCGCCGGGAGGGTGCCCCCGTCCGAGCAGCCGAAGAGGACGGGAGCGGCGAGCAGCGCGGCGAGCGCGCGTAACCTGCCTCGGCTCATTGCGAGGTTCCTCACGGGTTGACGGTGAGCGAGGCCGCGACCGCGAGCCCCTGGTAGTTCGCCACGATGCGCACGGTGCCGGGATACCGGGCCAGCACGCGCCCCGCGGCGTCCACCTGGGCCAGCGACGGGTTGCTGGAGGCCCAGGTGAAGGCCGCGTTGGCGACGGGGGCCCCGCTGGCGTCCGTGGCGGACGCGGTCATCTGCAGGGTCTCGCCCACGCGCAGGGTGGGCGTGGCGGGGGTGATGGTGAGCACGTACGTGCCGATGCGCGCCACGATGGGCAGCGGGCCGTTCAGCGCCGCCAGCGTGACGTTGAGCGAGGTGTTGGCCGAGGAGATCGGGACGACGGCGGAGCCGCGGTGCGTCTCCACTCCGTCGGCGTCGTGCGCGCGCACCACGAAGCGGCGGTCGGCGCCTTCGGGCACCAGCACGGTGCCGCTGATCATCCCGCCGGAGACGGGGAGGGTCTCCCCGATCGCTTCGTCCATCCCGGGCCCGGTGACTTCCACCAGGGCGGACGCGACCGCGGTCTTCGACACGTCGGCCTGGATGCTCACCCACACCTCGGCGGGCGCGTCCGAAGGGGCGACCGCGTACCGGCTGAAGTGGCGCACGGGGCCGGTGACCACGTCCGAAGCCACGTCCACCGTGCTCCCCAGCACGCGCTCCCAGCCGTACCCCGACCACAGGTGAAGCCGCAGCTTGCTCTCCGGGGTGCCGGAGGGGACGAGGTCCGGATCGTACGCGATGGAGAGCTGCACCGGCCGCGAGAAGCCCGTGCCCGCCGGGCCGAAGTCATGGATGGTCCCGGGGACCACCCTGCCGTCCGCCGTCTCCACGGTGGACACGGTGATGCGCGTGGCCTGGGCAAGCGCGCCGGCCGGGAACACCAGCTTCACCTCGCCCGCCGCGTCCGCCAGGGTCCCGCCGGACGCAGGGATCACCTGCGCGGCCGTCGCCGTCGCCACGAAGGAGACGGCGGGGAGGGTGCCGGCGCTGGCCGTCACGCGGTTGCTGGCGAGCCCCGCGCCCAGTGTCCACGCCGTCTTCGCCAGCCCGTCGGCGCCCGTCGCGGCCGATGCGCGCGCAACGGAGCCGCCGCCGGACGCCACCTGGAAGGCGACCGCGACTCCCGCGATCCCCCTGCCGTGCCGGTCCGCCACGAGCACCACTAGGCTGTCCGCGAGCGACGCCCCCGTGCCCGCGCCCTGCGCGTTGCCGGAGACGAGGGTGAGCGACGACGGCACCGCGCGCACCGTGGCGCGGGCGGCGGCGCGCAGCCCCGCGGCCGTGGCGACGATCTCCACCTCGCCGCCGCGGCGCCCGGTCACCAACCCCGTGCCATCCACCTTTGCCACGCTCGTGTCCGCGCTCGTCCACTCCAGCGCGGGGGGCGAGGCCATCGCCTGCCCCTTCTGGTCCATCACGGTGGCGCTCAGCCGCAGGGAAGCCGTGTCGTCCAGCGAGAGCGTGCTCTGGCTGAGGACGATGGAGGTCGCCTTCGCATCCGCGGGCGGGGGCGGGAGCGGCGGCGGGTCCACGCCGCCGTCGCCTCCGCACGCCGCCAGGCCGAGAACGGCCAGGAGAGCCGCGGCTCGCGAGGTAAGGGCGCTGCGTATCATGGGGATTGCGGGCAAAACGAGGAGCGACCCGGCCGACGGGCCGGGTGCGGTTTCGATAAGTGATGTGTCGCGAAAGACTTGGTGCGGGCGGGAAGCCTGCGGATAAGGCGCAAGATTATAACCAGAGGAGCGCCGCGTGCCAACCCCCTGCTACACGAACGCGGTACAGGGAAGCCTCCTCTCCGGGCCCCCACCCCCCGACCCCCTCCCCCGCATGCGGGGGAGGGGGCGCATTCTCTGTGTAGGCGCGACGAGGCGCCGCGTGGGGGGCCGCTGTTTACCTGGACCGCGTGACGCGAGGGGATCGGGTGCGGCTGGACGGCTGGAGTGCGCCCCCCTCCCCCACGCTCCCCCGCACGCGGGGGAGGGGGGACGGGGGGGGTGGGGCCCGTCGGGGGCGTGGGGGCCCTACGCCGCGTCGTCCGCGGCGGCGCGCTCCTCCAGGCGCGCCCGCTCGCGCACCAGGCTGGTGACCTCCACGCTCACGCTGAGCACGCCGTTCACCTTGCCGCCCACGTCGAAGAGGGGCTGGTAGGTGAAGTCGAAGTACCCCTGGCGCATCACGCCGTCGCCCAGGGGGTCGTAGGCCACCGGGACCCCGCTCCCCTGGAACGGCTCGCCCGTGGCGTACACCGAGTCCAGGATCTCGAAGAAGCCCTGCCCCTCCAGCTCCGGCAGGGCGGAGCGCGCCGTCTGCCCCTCCAGGTCGCGGCCGCCCAGGAGCTGCCGCGAAAGCTGGTTCATGATCTCCAGGCGGTGGTCGGGGCCGCGCGTCACGCTGATGGCCACCGGCGCCAGGTCGATCACCTCGCGCACGGCTTCGCGGACGTTCTCCTGCTGCCGCGCGCGGGACACGTCGGTGATGTCGCGCATCACCATCAGCACCCCGTCGCCCGAGGGGAGCGCACGCACCTCGTGCCACGAATAGCGCGGCGGGTGGAACACCTTGAACACGCGCGCCATCCGCGACGCGGCCACCCCGCGCAGCTCCCGCTCGGCGGGGGAGCCGGCCAGGTACGGGAAGAGCTCCCACCACCCCTGCCCCACCAGCTCGGCGCGCCGCTTGCCCAGCAGCAGCTCCGCGCGCCCGTTGGCGTACACCACGCGGAAGTCCGCGTCCAGCCCCACCACCCCGTCGGAGACATGCTCCAGCGCGTCTTCGATCTTCATCGCCCCTCACGTCTCCGCCGCCGTTGGCCAGTCGCGCCCAGCGGGCCAAGGTGGCTCGCCCGCCGGGGCCGTGCAAGGGCGGAGCCGCGTCCGGGCGGCCGTGCCGCGCGGCGGGCCTCCTACTTGCCAAGTGCCTCCGCTCTCGGAATCAATCGGACAACGGAGCGGACAAGTGGACATCAAAGTACTGCCGGGCAGGCGCTCGCCCCTGGGGGCCACGTGGGACGGGAAGGGCGTCAACTTCGCCCTCTTCTCGGAGAAGGCCACCGACGTGGAAGTTTGCCTCTTCGACGTGGACGACCCCACCGTGGAAACGGCCCGCGTGCGCCTGCGCGACGTGACCGCGCACGTGTGGCACGGCTACATCCCCGGCCTCAAGCCCGGCCAGCCGTACGGCTTCCGCGTGGAGGGGGCGTACGAGCCCCAGGCGGGGCTTCGCTTCAACCCCACCAAGCTGCTGCTGGACCCGTACGCCCGCGCCGTCGCCGGCAAGGTGGGCTGGTCTCCCGAGGTGTTCGGCTACCCCATGGGCGGCGACGACCTGGCGCGCGACGAGCGCGACAGCGCCGCCGCCATGCCGCGCGGCATCGTGGTGGACGACACCTTCGACTGGAAGGGCGATCGCGCCCCGCGCACCCCGTGGCACCGCACGGTGATCTACGAGGCGCACGTCAAGGGCCTCACCGCCCTTCACCCCGACGTGCCGGAGAAGCTGCGCGGCACCTACGCGGGGGTGGCGCACCCGGCCGTGGTGGAGCACCTCCGGTCCATCGGCGTAACGGCGCTGGAGCTGCTCCCCATCCACGACTTCGTGGACGACGGGTACCTCACCGAGAAGGGGCTCACCAACTACTGGGGATACAGCACCCTCAACTTCTTCTCGCCGGACGCGCGCTACTCCGGCAGCGGCGACCACGGCGGGCAGGTGAGGGAGTTCAAGGAGATGGTGAGGGCCCTTCACGCGGCGGGGATCGAGGTGATCCTGGACGTGGTGTACAACCACACGGCCGAGGGAAACCACATGGGGCCCACCCTGTCGTTCAAGGGGATCGACAACCCCACGTACTACCGCCTGATGAAGGAAGACCCGCGGTACTACATGGACTACACGGGCACCGGCAACTCGCTCAACGCCCGGCACCCGCAGGTCATCAAGCTGATCAACGACTCGCTGCGCTACTGGGTGCAGGAGATGCACGTGGACGGCTTCCGCTTCGACCTGGCGTCCACCCTGGCGCGCGAGGAGCACGCGGTGGACCGGCTCTCGTCGTTCTTCGACGTGATCCACCAGGACCCCGTCCTTTCCGAGGTGAAGCTGATCGCCGAGCCGTGGGACATCGGCGAGGGCGGCTACCAGGTGGGCAACTTCCCGGTGCTGTGGACTGAATGGAACGGCAAGTACCGCGACGACGTGCGCACCTTCTGGCGCAGCGACCCGGGCACCATCGCAGAGATGGCGTACCGCCTCACCGGCTCCAGCGACCTGTACGGCGACGACGGGCGCAAGGCGTACGCGAGCATCAACTTCATCACCGCGCACGACGGCTTCACGCTTCACGACCTGGTGTCGTACAACGAGAAGCACAACGAGGCCAACGGCGAGGAGAACCGCGACGGCCACGACCACAACATCTCGTACAACTTCGGCGCGGAGGGGCCCACCGGCGACGAGGGGATCATCGCCGAGCGCGAGAAGCAGAAGCGCAACTTCCTGGCGACGCTGCTCCTGTCGCAGGGCGTGCCCATGCTCTGCGGCGGCGACGAGATGGGGCGCACGCAGGGCGGCAACAACAACGCCTACTGCCAGGACAACGAGATCTCCTGGCTTCACTGGGAGCTGGACGAGCGCCAGCAGGACCTGCTGGAGTTCACGCGCCGCGCCGCCACCCTGCGCCGCGAGCACCCCGTGTTCCGCCGCCGCCACTTCTTCCAGGGCCGCAAGATCCGCGGCTCGGAGATGCAGGACATCCTCTGGCTGCGCCCCACGGGCGACGAGATGACCGACGAGGAGTGGAACGGCGACGTGCGCTCCTTTGGCATGCTCCTCGGCGGCGACGCAATGCTGGAATGGGACGAGGAGGGCGAGCGGGTGGAGGACGACACCTTCCTCCTGCTCTTCAACGGCGCTCCCGAGCCGCAGGCCTTCACCCTGCCCGCCACCCCCACCCCCGCGCACTGGGAGGTGGCTCTGGACACGGGCCGCCCCGCCGCCGAGCAGGACGACCGCCGCATGGACCCGCAGTCGTCGTTCGAGATGCCGGGCCGCTCCATGGCGGTGCTGCGCAGACGCTAACAGCCGGGCTCACACAGAGGCACAGAGGCACGGAGAACAGCGTCGTTCTCCGTGCCTCTGTGTCTCTGTGTGAGCCCGGCTGTTAATATGGTGGCGCGATAGAACTGAACACTGACCGCGCGAGGAGTGATGAACCTGGAGATCGTGGGCGCCCTGATGGACTTCGGCTCGGGGCGGCGTGGCGTGGACATGGGGCCGAGCGCCATCCGGTACGCGGGGCTGGAGGAGCGGCTCAAGGGGCTGGGGCACAAGGTAAAGGACCGCGGCAACATCGGCGTGCCCCCCAGCGAAACGCTCAAGGTGGAGGACCCCAAGCTCAAGTACCTGGACCCGATTCTCTCCGTGTGCCAGCGGCTGGCGGACCAGGTGGCCGAGAGCACGGCCGCCGGGTGCTTCAGCGTGGTGCTGGGGGGCGACCACTCCATCTCGCTGGGGAGCGTGTCCGGCGCGGCGCGCGGGCGCAACCTGGGCCTCATCTGGCTGGACGCGCACGGCGACTTCAACACGCACGAGACCACCCCCTCCGGCAACATCCACGGCATGCCGCTGGCCGCGCTCTGCGGCATCGGCGACGAGCGGCTGGTGACGCTGGGCGGCACCGCGGACCAGACGCCCAAGATCCTCCCCAAGAACGTCGCCGTGGTGGGCGCGCGCGACCTGGACGCGCACGAGCGCGACCTGATGCGCGACGCGGGCGTGGCCGTGTACTCCATGGAGGCGGTGGACCGCTACGGCATCGGCGAGGTGATCCGCCGCGCCATCGACAGCGCGTCGCTGGGCACCGACGGCATCTACGTGAGCCTGGACCTGGACGTCATCGACCCCATGTACGCCCCCGGCGTGGGCACCCCCGTGCCCGGCGGCCTCACCTACCGCGAAGCCCACCTCGCCGCCGAAATGCTGGCCGAGACCAACCAGATCGTGGGGCTGGACATCGTGGAGGTGAACCCCATCCTGGACCGCAGCAACGCCACGGCGGACCTGGCGGTGGAGCTGGCGCTGTCCGCCCTGGGCAAGCGCGTCTGGGGGACGGTGTAGGGGCCCACACAGAGGCACAGAGGCACGGAGATTGGTTCTTCTCCGTGCCTCTGTGCCTCTGTGTGACTGCTGTCGATTCTAGCGGCAGTCGATCGGAGTGCTCCCCGCGGCGACCGGGCTGCCGGACGATGTGGCGATGACGCTGATCGTGATCGTGCACCCCGTGCGCGTGTCGAAATCCGCCCGGATGAACCGGTTGTAGATCGCCGAGCCCGAATAGATGACGGGAACGTTGATCGCGGCGCGGACCGGGATCGCCGGGGTCGTGGCGGTGGCCGGAACGGCGGTGGTGACGGCGGGGAAGGACAGCGTCTCGCGCGGGCCGAACCAGCCGTGGAAGTGGCCCACGAAGATGGCCTCGATCGAGCCGGCGTACGGGGCGAGCATCGCGATCAAGCCCGCCCGCGCGGTCGAGTCGCTGTAGACGTCGCCGTACTTGTGCCAGTTCAGGATGATCTTCCGGTCCGCGCCGGCCGCGGCGAGGTCCGCGTTCAGCCATGCGGCGGGCGACGTGATGTCGATATCCCACGAGGAGATTCCCGAGTTGTAGCCGCGCGTGAAGCTCTCGGTGTAGGTGGGGTAGTTGTTGAGCTGCACGAAGTGGAACTTCCCGATGTCCCAGGAATACGCGAGGCTCCCGCTTACGTTCCTCTGGTCCTGCGCCTGCGCGAAGTTCTCATCGTACTTCGTCACGTCGTTGTTGGAGATCTGATCGCTGCTCCGCGCGTAATTCGCGAGAAATTGCGCCATGTCGGCGGCGCAGTAGTTCCAGTTCGCCCAGGCCTTCGCGCCGCAGTCGTTGACGTTGTTCTGGTAGTCGTGGTTCCCGAGGCCGGGCCACACCGGAACACCGAGGCTCAGATAGACGTCCCCGAACCGGCTCAGCTCTCCGTCCTTGTTCCCGAAGGCGGTCAGATCGCCATTGATCACGACGCCCTTGAAGCTGCTCCCCATGCTCGTGTGGATCGCGCGGATGGCGGACGCGTGGTTCATGTTCGTCTCCAGCGCCTGGGTCTCTTCATCCTTGGCCCGGTTCGCGGCGACACGGCAGTAGTCGTTGGTCGTGTTCCCCTCGTCCTGGCAGCTCCAGTTGAACTGCGGATCGGACATGAACACCATCGAGAAGGTGGAGTCCGCCAGGGCCGATGAGCCCCAGGTCGAGCTCGTGAAGCTGGAACCCGTGGAGAGGTTCATGTAGGTCGCGGACCCGATGGCGGAGGCGATGTCGGTCTTGCCATCGCCGTTGAAGTCTTTCGCCCAGGTGTAGCCGGAGCCACCCCTCGGACCGGGAACCGTCCACGTCGCGCTGTCGAAGGAGGTGCCGGTGGACAGGTTCATGTACACGTTGTTGCCAATGGCGGAGGCGATGTCGGCCTTGCGATCGCCGTTGAAGTCGCCCACCCAGGTGAAGTCGGAGTAACCCCACGTACCGGGAACCGTCCACGTCGCGCTGTTGAAGGAGGTGCCGGTGGACAGGTTCATGTACACACTGGTGCCAATGGCGGAGGCGATGTCGGCCTTGCCATCGCCGTTGAAGTCGCTCACCCAGGTGTAGTCGGAGCTACCCCTCGGACCGGGAACCGTCCACGTCGCGCTATCGAAGGAGGTGCCGGTGGACAGGTTCATGTACACGTTGTTGCCGATGGCGGAGGCGATGTCGGTCTTGCCATCGCCGTTGAAGTCGTCCACCCAGGTGTAGCCGGAGCTACCCCTCGGACCGGGAACCGTCCACGTCGCGCTATCGAAGGAGGTGCCGGTGGACAGGTTCATGTACACGTTGTTGCCGATGGCGGAGGCGATGTCGGTCTTGCCATCGCCGTTGAAGTCGCCCACCCAGGTGTAGCCGGAGTAACCTCTCGGGCCGGGAACCGTCCACGTCGCGCTCGTGAAGCTCGCTCCGGTGGACAGGCTCATGTACACGTTGTTGCCGATGGCGGAGGCGATGTCAGTCTTGTCGTCGCCGTTGAAGTCGCCCACCCAGGTGAAGTCGGAGTAACCCCACGTACCGGGAACCGTCCACGTGTCGCTGAGGAACCCCGTGCCAGTCGATATGCGCGCGTACACGTTGCCGCCCACGGCGGACATGATGTCGGTCCTGGTGCTGCCAGCGAAATTTCCCGTCCAGGTGAATTGCGAAGATCCCCAGCCGACTGGCTGAGTTTGCGACAGGGCAGGTACTGCACTGAAAAACAGGCTCGACAGGACGAGCAGCCGGGCTCCCTTGTAACGGATCATCTCTGGTCTCACGTGCGAAGGTGTGTGGATGGCCGCTTGGCGATCACGCCGCTCTGGCGATGCCCTAACCTGCCCGCCCCGCCACCCGCCCTCCGTATCCCGATCGGCCACCGTGCACTCCGTGGCGGCCCTTCTCACTCCGGGTCTCTGCGCCTCTGGGTGAGCCCCGCCGTTCATCCCGGACGAATCTGCGAGATCTGCCGCTCTTCGCGCTTGGGCGGCTCGTCGTAGTGGGCCACCAGGGTGCGCACGTGCACGGCGGCGGCGATCAGCATCTCGCGGCCGCTCTCCACCAGCACCTCCGCCGCTCCCTGGTCGGGGTGCACGGTGACCGGCCAGGTCTGGGTGCTCCCGTCGGCCAGGCGGAAGTGCGCCTGCACGGCGCGCGGGGTGCGCGAGGGGAGGTTCTGCAGGAGGGTGACGTGGAACCTCATCGGGGTATCCTGGCGGAGGGGGCACGCGGTGAGCTTTTCCGCAACGTGCCGCCCCCGGGCCCCGCGCCCCGTATCCGCATCGGCCACGCGACGCGCCGCACCGGCCTCACGCCGCCAGCCGCACCTCTCCGCCGCACCGCGCCAGGAAGAGCGCGGCGACCCGGCGCACACCCAGGGGGCCGGCGATGTCGCGCGGGCGCAGGCCGGTGAGCGCCTTCAGGCTCTTGCGCAGCGCGGAGCCGCTGCTGAAGCCCATCGTGCGGGCCACGCTGTCCGCCGTGCGGCCGTCGCCCAGCAGGCGGGCGGCGTGGAGCAGGCGGCGCCACGCCAGGAGCTGCTCCGGCGCGGGGAGCCCCGCGGCGCTCAGCGAGCGGCGCAGGGTGCGCGGGCTGCACCGGGCGGCGCACGCCAGCTCGGGCACGGTGCTGGGCGGGGATGCGTCCAGGAGGGCGGCGCCGAGCCAGCCGTGCACGTCCGGAGGCACCACCCCGGCGAGCGACTCCACCAGCTCGTCCAGGGGGCCGCGGTTGAGGTGCTCGTGCAGGATGCGCAGCCAGGCGGCCGTGCCCTCGGCGCCGTCCACCAGCGCGCGGACGCCGAGCATGGCGAGCGAGAACGCGTCGGCGGGGGGGCGGCCGGAGAAATCGGCGCAGGCCACCACGTCCAGCGCGGGAGCGCGCTCGCGCAGGCGGCGGATCTCGGACGCCGCGAACGGGCCGTCGCGGTAGGGATCCACGAAGGCGACCGCGCACGCCGACGCGCCGGCGAGCGCCGTGAGCTCGGCCCACCCGCCGGCCGGCCTCACCACGTGGTGAACGCCGCCGGCCGCGTCGCGCTGAACGGCTTCGCGGATGCGCCGCGCGGCGGTGGGACAGGAGGAAAGGAAGAGGATCTCTGCCATGGTCGCGCGTCCCGGCTGCGTGTGGAGCGGGACGCCGTACGGCGGTCCCCGCCGCGGCCGGAAGCGGACGATTCTGCCTTGCTCCCGGCGCTGCACGGGGTTATCTATCGACCATCCCTCAAGGTCGTTTCCTGCCGTATCTCATAGCGGTATTTGATTTCTCCCGTGCTCTGCCTCAAGGTCCTGGGTGACCCCGTGCTCCTGGGCCCATCCGGCCCGGTTACGGGACGCGCCGCCTACAAGCGGCGGATGGCGCTGCTCGCCGTGCTGTCGGTGGCGCGGGGCCGCCCCGTGGGCCGCGAGCGCATCATCGGCCTCCTCTGGCCGGAGCACGCGTCGGACGCGGCGCGCCACAGCCTTTCCGAATCTCTCTACGTCCTCCGCAAGGAGCTGGGGGCGGGCGTCTTCGTGTCCGTGGGCGACGAGATCGGGCTTTCGCCGGAGGTGGTGAGGAGCGACGTTGCCGCGTTCGAGGAGGCGCTGGAGGCGGGGCGGCTGGAGGAGGCGGTGGAGGAGTACCGCGGGCCGCTGCTGGACGGGTTCTACGTGTCCGACGCGCCGGAGTTCGAGCGCTGGGTGGACGGGGAGCGCGACCGGCTGGCCCGCGCCTGCGCCGGTGCGCTGGAGCGGCTCGCCACCGACGCGGAGGCGGCGGGGCGCAGGATGGACGCGGTGGAGTGGTGGCGGCGCGCCGCGGCGCACGATCCCTACTCGTCGCGCCTGGCGCTGCGGCTGGTGCAGTCTCTGGACGCCGCGGGCGAGCGCGCGAGCGCCCTGCGCGCCGCCGCCGCGCACGGCGCCCGCATGCGCGAGGAGCTGGGCGTGGAGCCAGACGCCGCGCTCACCGCCTTCGTGGACCACCTCCGCGCCGAGCAGCCCCGCCCCGCCCCGCCGCCGCCCTGGTCCCACCCGCCCCCCTCCCCTCCCGCCGCCGAAGCGGAGCACCCGGCGTCCCCCGCCGGCCCCGCGGAGCCGGCGCCGCTCGCCGCATCCGAGCCCGCGCCACCCGCCGCCCCGCCCGCCTCCGCCGACCTCCTTTCCACCGCGTCCGCCGCACCCGCGGAGCCGGAGGCGCCGGCCGACACCGCGGACACGGAATCCGCCACGACGCCTGCGATACTCCCCGCGGGGCCGGCATCATCCCAACCCGCGCCCCCACCCGCCGCGCCGGCGTCCCCCGCTCCACGCCGTGCGTACGCGGTCGCGGCGCTGGTGGCGGTGCTGGCGGCAGTGCTCGCGGTGTTCTTTACGAGGGAAGACCCGCGGCCCGAGCCGGCGCGCTACGATCCGCGGCGCATCGCGGTGCTCTACTTCGACGACGACTCGCGCGGCGGCGAGCTGGGGTACCTGGCCAACGCGCTCACCGGCGAGCTGATCGACGAGCTGAGCCAGGTGCCCGCGCTGGACGTCATCTCCCGCAACGGCGTGAAGGCGTACCGCGAGGGGACCGTGGGCTTCGACAGCCTGGTGGCCGGGCTGCGCGTGGGGAGCGTGGTGGAGGGGAGCGTGCAGGGCTCCGGCGACAGCGTGCGGGTGACGGTGCAGCTCGTGGACACCAACCGGGGCGTGCACCTGGAGAGCCGCACCATCATCCGGCCCCTGGGCGACCTGTTCTCGCTGGAGCGGGCGGTGGGCGAGGAGGTGGCCGGGTTCCTCCGCCGCCGCCTGGGCGCGGAGGTCCGCATGGGGCAGAAGGCCGCGGAAACCCGCAGCGCCGAAGCGCTGCGCCTGGTGCTGCGCGCCGAGCAGCTCCGCGAAGACGCCTTGCGCCTCATCCGCCGCCGCCACCCCCTGGACGCCGGCTCGGCCGGCCAGCTCCTGCAGCGCGCCGACTCGCTCCTGGCCCGCGCCGAAGCCGCCGACCCCGCGTGGACGCGGCCCGTGGTGCTGCGCGGCCTCGTGGACATCGACCGGTCCGCGCTGGCGTCGGGCGACGAACGGCGGCGCCTGGTGCGGAGCGCGGCCGGGCACGCGCGCGAGGCGCTGGCGCGCGAGCCGCGGCACGCTGCCGCGCTGGAGCTGCGCGGGCGGGCGCTCTGGCAGTCCGCGGGCGAAGCGGCGGACACGGCCGGCGTGGCGGCGCGGCTGGAGCGGGCGGAGCGCGACCTGCGCGCGGCCGTGGAGGCGGACTCCACGCGCGCCTCGGGGTGGGCGGCGCTCAGCCAGCTCCTGCGCCTGCGCGGGCGCTTCGCGGAGAGCGACCTGGCCGCGCGCCGCGCCCTGGCGCAGGACGCCTGGCTGGAAGACGCGGACGACATCCTGCGGCGCCTCTACTTCGGCGCGATGGCGCAGGGCGACTACGCGGGCGCGGGGCAGAGCTGCACGCAGGGCCGCGCCCAGTTTCCCGGCGACTGGCGCTTCGTGGAGTGCCGCCTCACCCTGCTGCGCGAAGACCCCTCGCTGCGCCCGGACCCCGCGCGGGCGTGGGCGCTGGTGGCCGAGCTGGACCGGCTGGACCCGCCCGCCCGCGCCCGCGAGGAGGGGCGCGCGTACTCGCCCGTGTTCCGGCGCGTGGCGGCGGCCGCCGTGCTGGCGCGCGCTGGGGCAAGCGACAGCGCCCGGGCCGTGCTGGCCCGGGCGCGCGTGGCGGCCTCGGCAGATCCCGAGCTCCGCGTTCCCTACCTCTTCGACGCGGCCTACGTCACCCTCCTGCTAGGGGACCGGGACGGGGCGCGCAGGCTGCTGGACGAGTACCTGGCCGCCCGCCCCGCCCTGCGCCCCTACGTGGCGCGCGACGTCCTCTTCCGCGACCTGTTCACGCCGGCCGCCGCGGTCCGGCGCTGAAGCTCCCCAGCGGCTCGGAGTCGCGGCCGAGCCTCAGGAAGTGGGTGCGCGCCTCCACGGCGGAGCCGCCCACCCCTGCCTCCGGGATGTACTCCGAGCGCGGCAGGTGCGTCACCGCGTACGGGTTGTCGTCCCCCTCCAGCCCGTCGGCGAAGAGCGCGTCCACCGGCGCGGCCAGGAACTCCTGGAGCTTCACCAGCACCTCGAACAGGGCCCCCGCCGGCGGCTCTCCCTTCACGATCCCGCTCCACTTGCCCAGCAGCAGCGTGGTGAAGAGGGGCGCGGCCAGCCCCTTCAGCGAGGCGTAGTACGGCACCAGGAGCTTCTCCACCGCGCCGTCGCTCCAGAAGATCGAGTCCGGCACGCAGGCGTCGTCGCTCCCGCCCATGGTGAGCGGCCGAGCCTGCTCCGCCCCGTCCGGGTCACGCACGTACATCGTCACGGCCGAGGGCGCGGGGCGGTCGGCGCGCACCCGCTTCATCCCGCACTCGAAGCCGGCCTCCCCGCCCCCCCGCCCGCCGTCCGCCACGTACGGGCGGAGCTCGCCCCCGCTCGCCCGGAACACCACCCCGTGGCCGCGCAGTCCGCTCACGAACTCCGCCGCGTCGCGCGCCACGATGCTCTCCACCTGCCCGTTCAGGGGCCACCCGCTCTCCGGGCGGAGGAGCCCCGCCTTCCGCTGCGCCGCCGGCCCCTTCCCGCGCCCCGGGAAGCGCTTCCGGAACTCCTTCAGCGGCACCTTCTCCAGCCGTCCGTCCACCAGGCACACCAGCGCCACCATCCCCTCCAGCGTCAGCCGCATGCGCCGCGGGGGGAGGGCGGTGCCGCACTCGTACGCGACCGCGCACACCTGCACCTCGTCTCCCGCGTACCCGTACCACGCGTGCCACAGCCGGCGGAACAGGGACGGCGCCGCGCCCGCCGCGGCCGACGCGAGGTACGGGAAGAAGAACTTCTCCACCGCGCTCTCGCTCCAGAAAAGAGCGCTCGTTTCCGCCCCGTCCACCGTCAGGGGGAGGGCCGCCCCGGGGAAGGTGAGCTCCACGCCCGTCACCCGCGGCCGCGTCGTGAAGGCGCGCGTGTAAAGCGGGAGCGTGCCGGGCCCGGAGTCGGCGCCGAGGTGGCGTGGGTGCCGTCGAAGCCGAAGTTCAGCTCCTCGCCGCGCACGGCGCTCGCCCAGTCGGCTACCATGCGCATGGAGGAGTAGGCGGGCAGGGCGGCGGCGCGCCGAGCGGTGCTGGAGGGTGCGGTCATGCTGGATCTCCGAGTGGCGGTCGAGGTTTGCGTGCGCCGCTGTTCCGGGGCGCAGGGGGAAGATGCGTCCGGGGCATCAACCCCCTGTCCGCGTGGGTCTCAATGCCTCGAAATCCGCGCCCCGCCTCGCCTTTTCGGTGTCTCCTCCGTGCCTCCGTGTCTCTGTGCGAGTCCAGTTGTTTACATCCCCGCGAGCTGCGCCAGGATCTTCTCCGGCTCCGCGGCCAGGATCACGACCACGTCGCCCTCTTCCATCATGCGCACCGCGTGGGAGAGGGCTTCGTGCTCGTCCAGGATGGTCTCGCGCCGCTCCGCGGGGAGGCCGCCGGCGTCGAGACCCTCGGCCAGGATGCGCGGGGCCTCGCCCACGGGGCGGCCGCGGCGGTAGGCCTCGTTTTCCTTGAGCACCACGTGGTCCAGCGCGGCGAAGATGGAGCCGATCTCGCGCATGTCCTCGTCGCGCCGGTCGCCGGCGATGCTGAGGACGCCGATGCGGCGGCGCGCGTCCATGCGCAGCACGAAGTCGATGAGGCCGCGCACGCCGGCCGGGTTGTGCGCGTAGTCCACGATCACCCGGCCGCGCCCCGCGGGGAGCACGTTGAGCCGCCCCGGCGTGGCCGTGCGCGAGGGGACGAAGGAGCGCAGGCCGGCCGCGATCCTGACCGGCGGCACGGCGACGGCGTGGGCGACGGCGATGGCGGCCAGGATGTTCTCGAACTGGAAGCGCGCGGCGCCGCCCATGGTGAGCGGCACCTCGTCCACCGGCGCCACCGGGAGCCGCTCCGCGCCCAGCCGCAGCACAAAGGTCTCGCGCCTATCGTGGGCCTCCACCACCACGGCGGCGCCGCCCGCGGCCATGTGCCCGGCCACGTGCGGGTTCCCCTCCCTGGCGGAGATGAGCACCACGCCGCCCCGGGTGCGCTCGCGCATGGCGAAGACGAGCGGATCGTCCGCGTTCAGCACCGCGTGGCCGCCCTCGCACACGGCGGCGGGGATCACGGCCTTGACCTCGGCGAGCTGCTCCAGGGTGTGGATGCCGCGCTGGCCCATGTGGTCGGCGCTCACGTTGAGCACCACCCCCACGTCGCACATGTCGAAGCCCAGGCCGGACTTGAGGATGCCGCCCCGCGCCGTCTCCAGCACCGCCACGTCCACCCGCGGGTCGCTGAGCACCACGTTGGCGGCGAAGGGGCCGGTGAGGTCGCCATGCATCAGCAGCGTGTCCTCGAAGTAGACGCCGTCCGTGGTGGTGAAGCCCACCTTGCGCCCCGTGCCGCGGATGATGTGCGACACCAGGCGGGTGGTGGTCGTCTTCCCGTTGGTGCCGGTGATGGCGATCACGGGGATGCGCGACTCGCTCCCCGGCGGGTACAGCATGTCCAGGATGGCGCCCGGCACGTCGCGCGGGGTGCCCACGTCGGGGTCCGTGTGCATCCGGATCCCGGGGGAGGCGTTGATCTCCACGATCGCCGCGCAGTTCTCGTCGAATGGCACGCCCACGTCGTCGGTGAGCACGTCGATCCCCGCGATGTCCAGCCCCACCGCCGCCGCCGCGAACTCGCACAGCGTGGCGTTGCGCGGGTGAAGCTCGTCCGTGCGGTCGATGGAGGTGCCGCCCGTGGAGATGTTCGCCGTGCCGCGGAGCTGCACCTCCTCGCCCGCGGCGGGCACGCTGTCCAGCGTGCGCCCCGTGCGCGCCAGGAAGCGCTCGGTCAGCTCGTCCAGCGGCAGCGGAACGAGCGGCGACGCGGGGTCGTGCGGATCGCGCTTCGGGTTGAGGTTCTCCTCCTCCGCCAGCTCGCGGATGCTCCTGCGCCCGTCGCCCACCACGCGCGCGGGCACACGCTCCGCCACGGCCACCACACGCCCCGCCACCACGATGACGCGGTGGTCGCGGCCAGACACGAAGCGCTCCACGATCACCCTGGGGTGCTCGGCCACGGCGAGCGCGTAGGCGGCGCGCACGGCGTCCGGCGTGTCCAGCCGGCCGGAGATGCCGCGGCCGTCGTTGGCGTCCAGCGGCTTGAGGAGCACGGGCACGCCGAGCTCCGCCACCAGCTCCAGCGCCTCCCCGAGCGAGTCCACCACTTCGCCCTCGGGCACCTCCAGGCCGATGCGCTCCAGGATCTGCTTGGTGCGGTGTTTGTCCGAGGTGATGTCCGCCGCGATCACGCTGGTGAAGTCCGTCATCGCCGCGTCGATGCGCCTCAGGTTGCGCCCCAGGCCGAGCTGGATCACCCGGTCCTCCGAGCGCCGCACCGGGATGCCGCGCTCGCGGGCCGCGTCGGCCAGCACGGTGGCGGTGGGGCCGGGGTGTGACCGCGCGTACACGGCGCGCAGCTCCGCCAGCACCTCCTCCAGCCGCACCCGCTCGCCGCGGATGCACTCGCGCACCAGCACCGCGGCCTCGCGCAGCGCCTCCACCCCCAGCGCCTCCTCGTCGTACGCCACGGCCACCACGGCCGGGTCGCCGCCCCGCGCGGGCGTCACCCGCACCAGCGGGGGCGGCGCTCCCACGCGCGCCTGCAGCTCCGCCGCCACCCGCGCCACGGTCTCCGGCCACGTCCATCCGCCCGCCTCCAGAGCGGGGAGGAGGGCGGCGAGGCGCCCGGCGAACCCGTCCACCGCCGCGGGGGCGGTGCCGGCGAGGGCGCCCTCCTCCACCTCCGCCACCACGGCCGCGGCCGGCGCCCACAGGCTGCGCCCGCGCAGCGCCCCCACCGCGCGCAGGCGGAGTCCGTCGGCCAGGCGCTCGTCACCCTTCATCGCCGCCTCCCTGCACCACGCCGCCGCGCACCACGGCCACCTCCTCGCTCCCCGGCTCCACCCCGCGCCGCACGGTGAACGAGGCGGGCCGCCCCTCCCACAGCCCGCCCTGCTCGTCCAGTGCGTCCGGCTCCGCGTGGACGAAGAGGCCCTCGGCATCCACCACCACGCGCGCCGTGTAGCCGGCCAGGTCGCCGATGGAGGCGATGGTCCCGTCGCGCAGGTCGAGCGGCTCGGCGAAGTCCGCGGCCACGTCGGCGCGAAAGGGCTCCAGGCCCGGAACGACCACCGTGCCGCCGCGGAGCAGGGTGTCGAACACCCGGGTGTCGTTCTCCTCCAGCGACTCGTAGCCCTCCAGCGGGGCCTCCGCGGCGCTCCCGTCGGCGATGGCCTCGAAGGCGCCCAGCAGGGCCACGAAGCTGATCTTGCGCAGGAACTGCTTCTCGGGATCGCCGGGCCAGAAGCCGCACTCCAGCAGCACGGAGACGGCGCCCGCCCGCTGCGTGAACTCCCCGGACCCGTCCGGGTGGTACTCGTCCGGAAAGCGCGCCACCCGGTCGCCGGTCAGCGGCCTCACCGCGCGCACGATGGCCGCGCACAGCCGCTTGCCGCGCGTGCGCTGCTCGTCGTCCTCCATCTCCGGGCCGCCGGGAGTGGCCAGGAGGGCGAACGCGGTGAGCCGCTCGCTCTTCCCCACCCGTTTCCTCACGTCCTGGTCGTGGAGATTGAGGACGAAGTCCGGGCGCACCTCGTCGTGAAGCGCGCGCAGGGCGCGCATCTCGGGACTCGTCCAGGCGCGGGCGTCGCGGTTGATGTCCACGCCCTGCGCGTTGGTGCGCACGAAGCGCTCGGCGCCGTCCGGGTTCAGCATGGGCACGGCCACGATCGTGAGCCGCTCGGCCAGCAGGCGCACGCGCTCGTCGTCCGGCTCGCGGGCCACGTACGCGAGGAAATCGGCGAGGCCCAGCGTGTGGCTGGGCTCGTCGCCGTGCATCTGCGACCAGAGGAGGACGCGCGTGGGCCCGCCCCCGAAGCGCACCGCGAACAGCGGGCGCCCCTCGGCGGAGCGGCCGATCTCCTCGCGCGCCAGGTTCCCCGCCTCGTCCACCAGCGATCCCAGCAGCCCCCACAGCTCCGCGTGCGTCACCTTGCGGCTCTGGAAGGCGGGAAAACAGTACGCCTCGTGGAGCAGCCCGAGCTCCGGGTCCGCCGCTTCGTCTATGGTCTGCATGTATTCTCGCGGGCGACTGAAGTCGCTGCAACAACTGCACGAAGTCCCCCTGCGGGGACTACACGGTTGCGGCTGATCCTGGAAGACCAGTCCGCGAAGGCGGACTTTGTGCTTTTGTTGCCGCGAGTTTACTCGCCAGGGCAACCAGGGAACCAGATCACCCAGGGCAGCCAGGCGACAAGGCGACAGCGCTCAGTGCTCGTTGAGGCGCGGCGACCAGCGCGGAGCCGGGTTCGGCTTGCGGCCGGCGAGGAGGGCGCGGCCGCACAGCTCGTGGAAGACGAGGAGGCGCGTGATCTCGTGCTCGCGCTCGCCCGCGTCCTCGGCCCAGGCGCTGCGCGGGTACGATGCGCCGCACGCCGCGCAGGCCACGGCCGGGTTCCCGGTTTCGCGGCGGAGCATCCAGCCGCCGGTGCAGTCCGGGTGCGAATGGTCCAGCAGCAAGGAGCCTCCTCTGTCCGGCCGGGATCGGTGAGCGGAGCGCGAGCTTCGCACCGCCCATGCCCCCCCGGTATCAGCACGGAGGGCCGGTCCCGCGCGTGGGACCGGCCCTCCTATCTCCCCGGCGGCGCGGGATCAGAAGCGCAGGTTGAGCCCCACGCCGACCGTGACGTAGTCCAGGTCGTTGACGGTGCGGTAGCGCACCATCGGCATCAGCGAGAGGTTCTGGCCGACCGGATAGAAGCCCCCCAGTCCCGCCTCCAGCCCCGTGTCCTCGTTGTGGAAGAGCGCGCCGAACTGGAAGAACGGGTTGTAGATCCCGCCCCCGGTCCCCAGCGTCACCCGCCCGCCCAGCTCCCCGCCGTCCGTCTCCACGTCCACATCCGAGTCGTCGATGTCGAACGAGAACTTGCTGTATCCTCCGTAGATGGCGAAGAGCGGGGTGAGCTGCAGCGCCCCCGTGATCCCGAACCCCACCCCCGGCTCCAGCAGGTCGCCCGAGTCGCCCACGGGCACGCCCACGTCCAGCCGCCCCTCCACCGAGATCGGCAGCGCGCTCTGCGCCTCCGCCCGCCCACCCGCCAGCGCGGCCGCCACGGCCGCCGCGAGAAGTCTCTTCTTCATATCGTGCTCCCGTTCAGGTTCAAAAGAAGGCCTCACACAGAGGCACAGAGGCACGGAGATGTGTTCTTCTCTGTGCCTCTGTGCCTCTGTGCCTCTGTGCCTCTGTGTGAGCCAATCACCTGGCCACGCCGCTCAGCACCCGGTACAGGTACTCCGTCGCCCAGCCCAGCGCCGCTACGGGCACGCGCTCGTTGTCGCCGTGCATGCGCAGCTCGTCCTCGTCGGGAAGCGGCATGGGGAGGATGCCGTACGTGGGGATCCCCGCGCCGCGCAGGATGGCGCCGTCCGTGGCGCCCGTGGACATGAAGGGGAGCACCACCGCGCCCGGCGCCATCACCCGCGCCGCCGCCTCCATCGACCGGTACAGGTCGGTGGCGACGGGAGACGGGGCGGGCGCGGGGAGGGGCTCGCCCTCCAGCTCGAAGCGCACCGTGGGCTCGGCGGCCACGCGGTTCATCTCCGCCACGACCTGGCGGATGTCCTCGCCGGGGATGATGCGCACGTTGAACGTCGCCTTCCCCTCGGACGGGATCACGTTGGCGCGGAAACCGCCGTTCAGCAGGGTGAGCGAGGCGCCCGTGCGCAGCACCGCGTTGTGGAGCGTCTCGCGGGAGAGGACGGCGGCGGCCTGGTCGATGGCGGCCTGCGTGGCACCGGGGGCGGTGAGCGCCTCCATGGCGCGGCGCATCTCCGGGTTCGGCTCGGTGGGGGCCAGGCGCGCGAAGTACAGGCGCGTGGTCTCGATGAGGCGCACCGGCGGCTTCCACTCGTGCACGCGGTTCACGGCGCGCGCCAGGGCGGCCAGCGCGTTCCCCGGCAGCGGCACGGAGCCGTGCCCGCCCGTGCCCGTGGCCGTGGCGACCACGTTGTAGTACACCTTCTCGGTCGTCTGGATGTTGACCGTGCTCACCCGCCCGCCGCGGATGCGGATGCGCCCGCCCTCGTTGAGCGCGAACTCCGCGTCGCCCAGCAGCGCGCGGTGGTTCTCCACCACGCTGTCGATCCCCACGGCCGGCCCGCCCTCTTCCGCCGCCGTCGCCAAAAAGATGACGTCGCGCGTCATCCGGTCCCGCCCGCGCGCCAGCTCCTGCATGGCCACCAGCGCGGCGGCCAGCATCCCCTTGTCGTCGATCACGCCGCGCCCGTACAGGTACCCGTCGCGCAGCGTGGGGACGAACGCGTCCGTCTCCCACTTGGACGTGTCGGCGCCCACCACGTCCATGTGGCCCAGGATCAGCACGGGCTTCTTGCTGGGGCGCGCGGCGCGCAGGCGGGCCACGAAGTTGGCGCGCCCCGGCGCCACGGGCAGCACGTGCGTCTCCACGCCGGGCACCGTGCGGAACACCGAGTCGAAGTAGGCCGCGGTGAGCGCCTCGTTCCCCGGCGGGTTCTGCGTGTTGAGGCGCACCAGGTTCTGCAGGTGCGCGAGCGTGGCGCGCCCCGTCGCCGCGCGGTCGAAGCCGGCGGGGGCGGGCGCGGCCACGGTGTACGTAGCCTGCGCCGCGGCCGGGGCCGCGAGGACGGCGGCCAGCCCGGCGGCCGCAAGGGTTCTCTTCAGCATCGGTCTCTCTGTGTCTCCGTGCCTCTGTGTGAGCCTTCTGCTCTCACAGCGTATCGCGCACGAGGGTAAGCGGCAGGCTCCGCAGCTCCGACTCCCGCAGCGTCCCGCCGATGCGGCTGCGGCTCTCGCGCGTCACGGCGGGCGTGGTGCCCTCCGCGGCGCGGATGGTGTCCACCTCGAACGCCGCGTCGAACACGGCGGGAACGAAGCCGGGGGCGCTGATCACCAGGTCCACGCTGGGAAAGGCGAAATCCCCCGTCACCCGCACGTCCACCGTCTCCCCGCCCGCGCGCAGCGTGCCGCTCCCGCTGATGTCCTCGGCCTCCTGGCGCAGGTCCAGGTCCAGCTCGTAGAGCGAGCTGTCGGCGAGCGCGGTGCCCGTCCAGCGGCCGGTGACGTCGTACTGGCCGGCGTCGAAGTCGTCGCCGCCGCACGCGGCCAGCAGCAGGATGAGGGCGAGAGGGTAGCGCATTCTGGCGTCGGCTCGTTGAGGGAAATCTGCGCCCGCAGTTTACCGGCGCCCCGCCCGCCGGGCAATGCGCGGTGATGCGCGCCCGGCAGCCTTCTTGCCAAATCCGGGCGCATGTTCAAGAAGCAGATCCACCAGACCACGCGCTCCGAGGGGCCGTACAGGGGCGGCCGGCGCATCGTGGTGGAGTTCCGCACCACGGGCGACCCGGTGCCCGCCGTGCTCCTCGTCCCCCGCGAGGGCACGCCGGCCCCGGGCGCGCTCCTCCTCCACGGCTACACCTCGCGCAAGGAGCACATGAGCGAGGGCGTGGGGGCCGCGCTCCTGGAGCGGGGGATCGCCTCGCTCTCCATCGACCTCCCCCTTCACGGCACGCGGGGCGACCCGGTGCAGGCGCAGGCGGCCCGCAACCCGCTCGCGCTGGTGAAGATCTGGCGCCAGGCCGTCACCGAGAGCTCGCTGGCCCTGCGCTACCTGGGCGCGCGCCCGGAGGTGGACGCGAGCCGCCTGGCACTGGCCGGCTACTCCCTGGGCTCCTTTCTGGCCGTGCTCGTCGCCGCGCAGGAGCCCTCGGTGCGCGCCCTTGTGCTCGCCGCCGGCGGCGACCTCCCGGCCGGCACCCCCCTGGCCGCCGTCGCGCGCACCGTCGCCGACCCGCTGCGCGCCATCCGCAAGCTCGACGGCCGCCCCCTGCTCATGGTCCACGGCCGCGGCGACCGCACCATCCGCCCCGACCAGGCCGAGCGCCTCTTCGCCGCCGCCGCCGAGCCCAAGGAGCTCCGCTGGTGGAACGCCGGCCACATCCTCCCGCCCGAGGCCATCGGCTACGCGGCGGAGTGGCTGGGGGAGCGGCTGGCGGACGGCGGGACGACTGGGAGTGCGTGAGTGCGTCAGTGCGTGAGTGCGTGAGTGCGTGAGTGCGTGAGTGCGTGAGTGCGTGAGTGCGCTTTACTGCAGTTAACGCACTGACGCACTCACGCACTAACGCACTCCTGTTCTTCCTCCCTGGCACCCCTCATGCTATCAGACGCGGCCCTTCCACCTCCGAAAAACGCCGCGAGACTAGAGATAAGGACGACGGATGCCGGACCAGCAGCAGGAAAAAGAGCCGGAGCAGCAGGAAAAGGAACGGGAGCAGAGGGCCGAGGGCGAGAAGCTGATCGCGCTGGTGGACGGGTCGAACGTGGCCCACTCGGGCGAGGGGGAGAAGGCGCGGCTGGAGAACATCCGCCTGGTGGTGGAGAAGCTGCGCGGAGAAGGATATGAGCCGATCGTCGTGGCGGACGCCGCGCTCCGCCACCAGATCGACGACGTGGAAGGGTACGAGGCGCGGGTGGAGTCCGGGAAGATCCGCCAGGCGCCCTCCGGCACGGACGCCGACTACTTCATCCTCGCCTTCGCCCGCGAGCTGGACGCCTCCATCGTGAGCAACGACCGCTTCCGCGACCGGCAGGAAGCCTTCCCCGACGCGCTGGAGCGCATGATCCGCTACATGATCGTGGCGGACGAAGTGGTCTTCGAGCGCCGCAACAAGCGCCGCTGACACAGAGCCACAGAGACGAAGTTATCTCTGTGGCTCTGTGCCTCTGTGTGAGGCTTTTCACCCCGTGGGACCGCCCATCACCGGAAGCACCGCGCCCGTGATGTAGCTGGAGCACACGGGCGACGCCAGGAACACGAACGCCGGCGCCACCTCTTCCGGCTGCGCGGGGCGCTTCATGTCCGTGTTGCTGCCGAACTCCTTGATCTTCTCCGGCGGAGCGTCGGCGGGGTTCAGCGGGGTCCACACGGGGCCGGGCGCCACCACGTTCACCCGGATGCCGCGCGGCGCCACGTTCTGCGCCAGCGACATGGCGAAGGCGTGGATGGCGCCCTTGGTGGCCGAGTAGTCCAGGAGCGACTTGTTGCCGAAGAGCCCCGTCTCCGAGCCGGTGCACACGATGGAGTCGCCCCGCGTCATGTGCGGGAGCGCGGCGCGCGCCATCCGGATGTAGCCGTAGATGTTGGTCTTCATCGTCATGTCCAGGTGCTCGTCGGTCAGCTCCTCCAGCCCGCCGACGTGCTCCTGGAACGCCGCGTTGTTCACCAGGATGTTGAGCTTGCCCAGCTCGCGCACGGTGTGCTCCACCGCGTCTTCGCAGAACTGGGGGTCGCGCAGGTCTCCCGAGATCAGCAGGCAGCGCCGCCCCTCCGCCTCCACGGCGCGGCGCGTTTCCTCGGCGTCCACGTGCTCGTTGAGGTACACGACGGCCACGTCCGCCCCCTCGCGCGCAAAGAGCACCGCCACGGAGCGCCCGATCCCCGAGTCGCCCCCGGTTACGATGGCCACGCGGTCCTTGAGCTTCTCCGATCCCTTGTAGTCCGGCGCGGCGTAGCGGGGCTTCACCGTCATCTCCGCTTCCAGCCCCGGCTTGGCGAGGTGCTGGTCCGGCATGGGGTTGGCCGGATACTCGCGGGCGCCCGCCTGCACCGGCTTGTCCTCCTCCTCTTCCTTGCGCTTGCGGTCGCGCGCGTCCACCGCGTCCTGGATCGTACGCTGCTCGCGCGCCGCCGCCTCGGCCGCCTCCCAGTGCCGCTTCATCTGTGCGTCTTCCATCCGCGCCTGCCTGGTTCGGGTGAGCGGCGCACCTGACGCAAAGGCCGAACCGGGCTCACACAGAGGCACAGAGGCACAGAGATAACTTCATCTCCGTGCCTCTGTGTCTCTGTGTGATCATCCTCCAAACTGGGCGAACCCCACCACGTTCCCCGCCGGCTCCCGCACGAACACCTCGGTGGCCCCGTACGGCGTGGTGCGCCTGGGGACGATGATCTCCGCCCCCTCCATCGCCCGCTCCACGGCCGCCAGGTCGTCCACTTCGATGAAGAGGATGGAGCCGGGCATGGCCAGCCCCTCCACCACGGCGGGGGCGTCGGCCTCCGCGCTGGCGCGGGTCTGGTACATGATCTCGGTGCCATCCTTTTCCAGGATCAGGAAGCCGAGATGGTCGCCGTGCGGGACTTCGGCGGTGCGCGTGAAGCCCAGCCGGTCGACCCAGAACGGGATCGAGGGCTCGATCTGGTCGACGAAAAGGATCGGGGTCAGCTTCTTCATGGTCGGCATCGTACTCGTTCCGGTTGAGGGTGGAGCCACCATCTTATCGCTCCCCCGCCCCGTCCGCTTGTACGGATGCGACACGCTCCGCGCGCCAGGCGTGGGGCGCCAGGCCCACCAGCCGCGCGAACTCGCGGTTGAAGTGCGCCTGGTCGTAGTAGCCCGCCCGCAGCGCCACGCGGCCCAGCGGCAGCTCCGGCCCGGCGCGCAGCATGGCCAGCGCCGCGCTCAGCCGCGCCACCCGCGCCGCCTCCTTGGGCGTGAGCCCCACGTGGTCGTGGAACACGCGCTGGAGCCGCCGCTCCCCCACCCCAAGCTGAGCCGCCAGCTCGCGCACGGGGAGCGCCCCCGCGCTGTGCCGCAGGCGCGCCCACGCGGCGGCCGCCACCGGCTCCGCCCCCCGAGAAGGCAGCGCCGCGAGCAACCCCGCCAGCACGGGGAGGGCGGCGCGCGCGGACCCCTCGTCCAGCACCCGCGCGCACGCGGCGCCCAGCCCGAGATCGTCCAGCGCCGCGGAGCGGTCGGTGAGCTCGCCCGCCGGCAGGGGCAGCGCGGCGCCGCCGGGGCGAAAGCGCACGCCCAGCACCTCGATACGGCCGGCCATGCGCAGCGGGACCGCGCGCGTCATGGCGCCCACCGCGTAGCCGCGCGGCGGGTCGCCGAAGTCGAAGACCAGGTCCATGCACCCGTCGGGGAGCACCCGGTTGAGCGCGGGCGGCGAGCCCGCGGACGTCATCGTCCACAGGCACTCCACGCGCGCGGCCAGCGGCGCGGGCGGGGCATGTTCGCGGTACACGGGAGCGCTCATGGGGAGACGATAAGGGGTCGCGCGGCGGGGGACAACGGCGGGCCAGTGCGGGCGGGTGCTTGTCGCCGGGGAGCGGCGCGGGTTACAATGGAGGCCCGCACCGCCACCGCGGGCACACCCCTTCCGCGCACACAGAGCATTGAGAGACATCGCGCTTTACCACGGCGAAGGCCACGGCTGGATCGAGATCGTCACCGGGGTGATGTTCAGCGGCAAGTCCGAAGAGATGATCCGCCGCGTACGCCGCGCGCTGATCGCCCGGCGCCGCGTGCAGGTATTCAAGAGCGCGCTGGACGTGCGCTACGCGGGAGTGATGCGCATCAGCTCCCACAACGGAGCCGAGGTGGACGCGGTGCCCGTGCGCAACAGCCGCGAGGTGCTGGAGCAGGCGCACCCGGACACGCGCGTCTTCGCGGTGGACGAGGTGCAGTTCCTGGACGACGGCATCGTGGACGTGATCCAGCTCCTGGCGGACCGCGGGGCGCGCGTGATCGTGGCCGGCATCGACATGGACTTCCGCGGAGAACCCTTTGGCCCCATGGGCCGGCTGCTGGCCGTGGCCGAGACGGTGGACAAGCTCCACGCCATCTGCGTGCAGTGCGGCAACCCGGCCACCCGCAACCAGCGCCTGGTGAACGGCGCGCCCGCTCCGTACGAGGCACCCGTCATCCAGGTGGGCGGGCACGAGGCGTACGAGGCGCGCTGCCGCCGCTGCCACGAGGTCCCCTCGGCCACGCGCGACCAGACCTCGCTGCTGGACGCGCTGGGCGCCGGGGCGGAGCGCGCCGTGGTGCTCACGCACGAAAGCCTGCGCCGCCCGGCGTAGGCGCCGCACCCCGAACGGACGGAGGGCCGGATGGAGGAGCTCCACGACACCATCTCGCGCATCAAGCCGCTGGCGGACACGGTGGTGGACGCGGCCACGGCGCTCAACGCCGCCATCCGCGCCGCCGCCGACCAGGGGCTCACCGTGCGCCTGCTCGTCTCCGAGCTCCCCGCCGACGGCGACGACGAGCCGATCCCGGCGGTGCGCACCCGCATCTCCAAGCGGATCGTGTAGAAAAAGCGTGTCACACAGAGACACGGAGACACAGAGAGAAGATCTCTCCGTGTCTCCGTGTTTCATTTTGACTACAGCGAAAGGCTACCAGCGGTCGTTGTCGCGCCCGCCGCCGTACCCGCCGCCGCCGCCGCTACGACCACCGCCGCCGCCGCCGCCGTAGCCGCCGCCGCCACCACCGCCGTAGCCGCCACCACCACCCCCACGGCCCCCGCCCCCACCGCCGTACCCGCCGCCCGACGACGACCCGCCCGCGGGCGGATTGAGGCGGACGACGTTCTCGGCGGCCGGGCCCTTCTGGCCCTGCACCACGTCGAACTCGACCTCTTCACCCTCTTCGAGGGTCTTGAAGCCGCCGCCCTGGATCGCGCTGTGGTGAACGAAGCAATCCTTCTCCCCGTTCTCCCGCACGATGAATCCGAAGCCCTTCTCCGGATTGAACCATTTCACCTTCCCGCGTTCCTGCGCCATGTGCGTGCTCTGTGCTGAGTGCCCTTGTTTGACATCACAGACTCCACGAATCGGGTGATGCAGGAGTCGCGCCGAAAATAGCGAAATGGGGGACAGAATCAAACAAAAACGGCAACCAGGCCATTTTTCCGCTCCCTATGCGTCAGTCTTCGTCATACATACGCCGTTCCTCGTCTCTCCGGGCGCGTGTGAGGGCTTCGTGAAACGAAACGCGCTCGCTCATGGCCGTGGCCTGCGCCTCGATCCAGATCTGCCTCATCACCACCCCCAGCAGCGGCACGCCGAGACCCTCGCGCGTGCGGCGCATCTCGGCCACGCGGCGCGCGAGGGGGAGCAGCTCCTCGGGGATGTCGTCTTCGGCGTCCACGTACGCGGCGCCGGCGGTTTCCGGGGTGCGGCCGTCGCCCTCCAGCTCCGGCGCGCGGACGGGGGAGGTCCAGCGGCGGGGGTCGCGGGCCACGCGCAGGGCCAGGCTCCCCTCGGCGAAGGGCTGCCACCAGTCCACCAGGCCGCCCTTGAGCTCGTCCAGCAGTTTTTCCACCGACACGCGCACGGGGTTCTTGCGCCCGGGGCGGCTCCCGCGCTCCACCACCAGCAGGAGGTCGGCGCCCGGCTCCTCGTGCGCGAACGTCTGTATCCAGCGCAGCGCCCGCGCACGCGCCGTCTCCGGCCCCTCGCGCTGCAGGTCCAGCCTGCGGGTGAGGGGATAGTGGCGGGCCTCGTACTCACGGGCGAGCTCGTTCAAACGCGTCACGGTGCGGCTCCTCGGTGCGGTGCGCCGGCCCCTGTTGCACGGAAAGGGCCGGGAACGCGGATTGCACGGCGAGTGCCCCCCAAGCCACACGCACGCAGCGCCTGGCGGGCGCGCACAACGCTAGGAGGGAGAGGATGGCACGCTACGACCGGGGATACGACTACGGCCTGCGCGGCTTCGACGACACGGCTCCGCGGCGGCGGCGGGTGACGGCCCACTTCGTGGACCACATGCGCGGCTCGGGCGAGGACCCGCGCGACCTGCGCCCGCAGCAGGACCTTCGCCAGGGCGTGCGCGGCTACGGCAGCGACTACGACCGCCCCTTCCGCGCCGGCTGGCAGCCCCAGGTGAACCGGGTTACCGCGCGCTACAACATGGACTACGTGCGCGAGCAGCACCCGGGCGAGTACCCCGTGAACCCGCACCCGTACGGCGGCGACCTGGAGTGGCGCGTGGGCGACTTCACCCAGTACCAGCGCCCCTACCAGACGATGGCCGGCTCGCGCACCTACCGCGGCGGCGGCCGCCCCGTGGGCTGGGAGCGCGACCGCGCCCGCTACGACTACCTGTACCAGGACAACCGCGGCTACGACCGCCGCTGGTTCTAACAGAAGGCTCACACAGAGACACAGAGGCACGGAGAACGACGCTGTTCTCCGTGCCTCTGTGTCTCTGTGTGAGCCCTATGCAGCCCGTCCCCGCCCGCGCGGCCCGCGGCCCCCGCGCTGGTCCACGCGCGGCTTGCGGCGGCGGGCGCCGCGCCTGCGCCACCCGTCCAGCGACACCACCCCCGGCTCCTCCTCCTCCACCTCGCGGTTGCGGGACGCGGAGCGGCGGCGCTCCCGGTCCAGCTCCTGCGCCACGCGCTCGGCGGGCACGTCCCACAGCACGGACAGGGCGCCGACCAGCGTGGCGTCCATGGTGCCCGCCTCGGTGTGGAGCGCGGGAAGGGGGCACCCCGGCCCCTGCGGCCCGGCGGAGCGCTCGCGCGTGCGCTCCAGCCGCACCCCCACCGCGGTCATGATGCGCCGCGCGGCGTAGCGGCGGCGGTGGAGGCGCCGGCCGCTGCAGAGCTGCCGCAGCCGTTCATCGGACCCCGTGCTCTCGCACAGCAGCCAGACGGCGGCGTACAGCTCGGCGAACACGCGCAGGTCCAGCTCGCGCACCGTGTCCGGCGGCAGGGTGTGGAGATAGTCGAGGAACGCCGCGATGCGGCGGGGACGGGCAAGGAGAAAGAGGACGACTTCCTGGCAGCCGCGCCCCTGGTTGCAGCGGGCGCAGGCGGGTACGATGATGCGGGTGTCTCGCCGGTTGCCGCCGCGGGAGCGGGGGATGACGTGCTCGCGGGTGAGGGGGCGGTCCGGGGCCGCGGGGGCCCGGCAGTAAACACAACGTCCGGTCTGGATACGGTGCTCCAGCTCCCTGCGCAGGGCACCACTTCGGTCGTTTCGCCGCACGTACGCTCCCGGTAAGGGGGTTCCGCGGGATGTGCATCACTGCATTTAGCTACAACTATGCCAGGGTCCGAAAGGTTCCGTCACAGCAATCTCACACAGAGAAACAGAGGCACAGAGATGAAGTCGTCTCTGTGCCTCTGTGCCTCCGTGTGAGCTCATTTGTCTTTGCGCCGCGGCCTGGGATACGCCTGCTCGGTGGAGTATTCGTGCTTCACGTGCCGCAGCAGCCACTGCTCCACCCCGGTGGCCGTCTCCGGCGCGTCGGGATGCTTGCGGATCAGCGCGAACATGGTGCGGATCTCGGCCGTGGCGCGCTCCAGGCCCTTGGGCAGGATGAGCTTGAGCGGGGTGGGCGTGGGCGTGCGCACCAGCGCCTCGGCCACGCGGTCGCCGCGCCCGTGCCGCTCCATGTACAGCTCACCCAGCCGCTGGCGCGTGCGCGGGTGGGGGACGTCGATGGCCCCCGAGATGAACTTGCGGACCTGCTCCCGCCCGCGCCCGAAGAGCCTCCCCGCCTCGCGCAGCCCCACCTCGCGCGCCAGCTCGGTGAGAAACTCGCGGAGCACGGGGACCGGGATCTCCGTCCACGACGAATAGCGCCGAGGGGTATCGCCACCCCCGCCGCCCAAGGCCTCGCGGCCACTCTGTCCACTACGCTCGGAAGGACACTGGGGAGTTTACCCCCCGCCCAATCCGCGCGCAAGAGAGGCCAAGACTCGCGCACAGAGTGGACACCCGCCCCACGGCGCACCTCACCGCGGGGGTTGACATAAATAGCGGACGGACATACATTTATCCCCGTTGAGCATGGCTGGGGAGATCAGCGTTTGAGCCGACTCCTTTGAAGCAGTGGGGCTGGTCATCGCGGGGAAGGGGAAGTCCTGAGGGACATCGCCGGATCTGTGAGACGGTCACCAAACGGATTTCGTATCCGGCTTCAAACCGCCTCCCCGGTATGCTCGGCCACCCGTGTCGCGGGGTGGAGCAGCCTGGTAGCTCGTCGGGCTCATAACCCGAAGGTCGCGGGTTCAAATCCCGCCCCCGCTATACAATAGAGAAAGGCTCCGGAGATCTTCTCCCGGAGCCTTTCTCTTTTCTCCGTGCCTCCGTGCCTCTGTGTGAGCCCTTCTTTTCAGCTCGCCCGCGGCAGCCTGGCCGGAAGCCGCAGGCAGAAAGAGCTGCCTTCCCCCACCCGCGAGCGGGCCGTGAGCGTGCCCCCCAGCGCGTCGGCGAGGCGCCGGGAGATGGCGAGGCCCAGCCCCGTGCTCCCCTCCTGCCGCTCGCCGAACTGCGCGAACTCGCTGAACAGGCTGGGGAGATCCTGCGCGTCGATCCCCCGCCCCCGGTCCACCACGTCCACGGCCACTCCGCCGTCCGCCCCCGTGCTCCAGCGGATCTCGATGGGCTCCCCCTCGCCGAACTTCACGGCGTTGGAGAGGAGGTTGAGCAGGATCTGCCGCACGCGGCGCGGGTCGGTGACCACGGTGTGCCTCCCCTCCCCCGTCACCGAGATCGTGGACCCACGCTCCTCGGCGAGCGGCTGCACCGTCACCAGCAGGTCGGTGAGGAGGTCGGGGAAGCGGGTCTGCTCGGGCTCCAGCTCGATGCGCCCGGCCTCGATCTTCGCCAGGTCCAGCACGTCGCCCACCAGCTCCAGGAGGTGCCGGGCCGCGCGCTGGCCACGGGTGAGCGCCGCCAACTGCTCGTCGGACATCGGGCCGTAGATGCCGTCCAGGAGGAGCGAGTTGTAGCCGATGATGGCGTTGACGGGGGTGCGCAGCTCGTGGCTCATGCTCCAGTAGAAGCGGGCGCGGGTCGCGAGCGCGTCTTCCAGGGCGCCCGTCTGCGCCTGGAGCTCCGCGGCCTGGGCCTCCAGCTCGCCCGCCGCCGCCTCCAGCTCGTGCTGGATCCGGCGCTCCTCCGTGAGGTCGTGAAGGACGACGGCGTACACGCGGTGCCCGCCCGCCTCCACGGGCATCACCACGATCTCGCCCTCGCCCAGCCCCCCGTCCTGGCGGCGGAAGGTGATCTCGCTCTGGCTGCGGGCGAGCCCCGGCGCGTGGAAGTCGGGAAGGCTCCCGGTGACGGGCTCCACCACCTCCCGCAGCCGCCGGTGGAGCACCTCGTGCTGCGCATGCCCGAACACCCGCTCCCCCGCCGGGTTCATGGAGATCACCCGCCCCGCCGCGTCCACGGAGAGCACCGGGTCCGGAAGCGCGCCCAAGAGGGCGGCCAGGTACGCGTCGGAAAGCACCGCCCGCCGCGGGGGCGAGGGCTCCAGGTTGGCGAGCGCATGCTCCACCTGCCGCTGCCGACGGCGGTGCGAGCGGCGCAGGCGGGTGACCTCGGCGGCGCGCTCCAGCAGCTCGGGGCCCACTTCGCCGGGCTCCACGATCCACACCTCGCCCACCCCGCGCGCAAAGAGGAGCCCCCGCTCCAGACGCTCGCGCGCGGGCCCCGCCGCCACCACGATGGGCTGCACCGCCGCTTCCGCGCTCCGCACCCGGCGCACGTGGTCCAGCAGCGCCGGCGTGTCCGCGTCGGCGAGCAGGCAGGTGGCGCCGGCGAGCGCCCCCGCGTCCGGCTCCCCCGCGCCGGGGTCCAGCACGGCGGCCCCCGCGAGCCCCGCCTCCCACGGGGCGGGCGCCGCGCCCGCGGGGCGCAGTACCAGCGGCCCCATCAAAGGAGGGGCTGCCCCAGGAGCGCCCGCCCCACCCACGTCTTCAGCAGGTCGGTGGTGGGCGACATCACGTGCGCCGCGCGGGCGTCGCGCAGCATCCGGGCGAGCTTGCCGTTCTCGCGGTACCCCGCCCCTCCGCACAGCGTCATCGCCTCGTTGGCCAGCTCCACGGCCGTGTCGCCCGCGGCCGCCTTGCACGCCAGCACGCCCAGCAGCGCGTCCGCCTCCCCCGCGTCCGCGCGCGCCGCCGCGGACTCCACGAGGCGCCGCGTGCGCTCCAGCTCCGTCCACAGCGCGCCCAGGCGGTGGGCCAGGAGCGGGTTGCTCCCCAGCAGCTCGCCGGAGTGGCTCTGCCGGCGCGTGCGCAGGTGGTCGCGGGCCACCTCCAGCGACGCGTCGGCCACGCCCACGTAGGTGCCCGCCATCGCCATCAGGAAGTACGGAGCCACCACCTCGAACACGTACCAGAGCTGGTCGCCCACCGCCCCCAGCAGGTGGTCCGGGCGCAGGGGAACGTCTTCAAGGTGGAGGGTGCGGGAGCTGTTGCTCCTCATCCCGAGCCCGGCCCACGGCTCGTCCCAGCGCAGGCCCGGCAGATCCGCGTCCAGCACCACGCAACTGAAGCTCCCCTCGTCTTGAAGCTCGCCCTGCGCGGCGGTGGAGACGACGTACGAGCTGGCGTGGCCGCCGTTGGTGACGAAGCTCTTGGTGCCGGTGACGCGGTAGCCGCCGTCCGCCGCGTCCAGCCGCGTCTCGGGAAGCCAGAAGAAGGCGCCGGTGCCGGGCTCGCTCAGCGCCAGCGTGGTGATGTGCTCGCCGCGCGCGATGGGCTCCAGGTACGCTTCCTTTTGGAGGGGCGTGGCCTTGGCGGCGATGACGGCGGTCCCCACGCAGTGCATGGCGTAGCAGAGCGCGGTGGAGGGGCTCTCGCGCGCGAGCACGCGCGAGATGGCGAGCAGCCCCGCCAGCCCCTGCCCGTGCCCGCCCAGCTCCGGCGGCACGTGGAGGCCCATCAGCCCGGCCTCGGCCAGGGCCTTCATCGCCGGTGCGGGCCAGTGCGCTTCGCGGTCCTCCTCCTCCACGTTGGGGGCCACCACGGTGGCGGCGATCTCCCCCGCCCTCCCCACCAGCTCCTCGATCTGCGTCTGCCTCAAGTCCGTTGCTCCCATCGGTGTGCGCGCGGCTGCCATGGCGCCGGGTCCGCAGCTTCCGCGCCGCGGAACGGCGGGCTCACACAGAGGCACGGAGGAGGTCAGAGGGCGGGGAGCGTGAGCGTAAAGGTGCTGCCCACGCCGGGCGCGCTCTCGGCGGTGAGGTCGCCGCCCATGCCGCGGGCCAGGTCGCGGCTGATGGCCAGGCCCAGGCCGGTGCCCTCGGCGGTGCGCGTGAGGTCGGCGCGCACCTGCACGAATGGCTCGAAGATGCGGTCCAACTGGTCGGCGGGGATGCCGATCCCCGTGTCGCTCACCACCACCTGCACCCTGCCGCCATCCGCGGCGCACGCCAGCTCCACGCGCCCGCCGCGATCGGTGAACTTGACGGCGTTGGAGAGCAGGTTCACCAGGATCTGCCTCACCTTCTCCGCGTCCGCGCGGGCCACCAGCTCGGGCGGGCAGGGGCCGGTGGAGAGGGCGAGGTCCCTGGCCTGCGCCTGCGGGGCCACCAGCGCCTCGGCGGCGGCGAGCGCGTCGCACAGGGGGACGTCGGCCACGTCGTAGTGGACGGTGCCCGTCTCCAGCCGCGCGTAGTTGAGCACCTCGTTGATGAGCCCCAGCAGGTGGCGCTGGCTCTGCTGGATGCGGTTGAGGTCGTCGCGCTGCTGCGGCGTGATGGGGCCGCGGATCCCCATCTCCATGAGCTCCGCGTAGCCGCCGATGGCGTTGAGCGGGGTGCGCAGCTCGTGGCTCATCACCGCCAGGAACTCGCTCTTGGCCCGGCTGGCGCGCTCCGCCTCGGCACGCGCCGCGCGCTCCGCCTCGAACAGGCGCGTGCGCTCCACCGCCTGCGCCGCCTGCCGCCCCAGCGCCAGCAGGAAGGCGCGCTCCTCCGGCGCGAACTCGCGCGGGTGCTCGAAGGCGAAGGAGATCACGCCCACCGTTTCTCCCGCGGCCACCAGGGGCACGAAGGCGGCGGACCTCACGCCCAGCCGGTCCCACACCGGCGCGATGGGCGGGAAGCGCTCGTCCAGACCGTCGGGCCCCCCGCGCTTCTCCAGCCACACGGGCGCCTGCGTGCGGAAGCACTCGGTGAGCGGGCTGCGGAAGTCCAGCGACTGCCGCCGTACGCCCTCCGCCACCGGCTCGGCGAACCCCACGGTGCGCAGCAGCACCAGGGCGTCGCCTTCGGGGGCGCGCCCCGCCAGCGCCCCCGTCCGCGCGCCCAGCGCCACCACGATGTCGGCCACCACCACGGACGCCACGTCGTCCAGCGTGCGGGCGCGCGCCAGGGCCTCGGTGAGCGTCTGCAGCCGCTCGGCGCGGTCGCGGGCGCCCTCCGCCTCGGCCAGCGCGCGGCGCAGGCGGCGCTCGCTCTCCTGCAGGCTGCGCAGGGCGCGCCCCCGCTCGATGGACTCCCAGCACCGCTGCGTGACGGTGCGCACCAGCTCCACTTCTTCCGGCTCCCAGCGGCGCGGGGTGCGGCTGTGCACGGCCATCCCCGCCACGAAGCGCCCCGCCTTGTGCAGCGGCATCGAGACGACGGCGCGGATGTGGAGCTGCTCGTACGCCGCGCGGTCGTCCGCCGATACCCGCGGGTCGGCGAGGGCGTCGTCCACCACGTAGGGGGTGTCTTCGCGCATCAGCCGCAGCGCCTCCGCGCCGAACGCGGACATGGCGTAGCGGCCCAGGATGCCGGGCGTGTCGCCGCGCGTGAAGTTGCCGGTGATGACGAAGTGGTCCTGGTCCGCCTCCACGTCCGCGTACGCGCAGCGGTCCACGTGCAGGTGCTCGCCCAGCATGCGGGCGGCGGTCGCCATCGCCTCGTCGGGGTCGGTGAGGGGCTGCAGCGCCTGGCCCAGCTCCGCCAGGAACTCCAGCCGCCGCGCCACCCGCCGCTCCTCCGCGATGCCGCGCACCTCGATGATGGTGCCCACCGTGCGCCCGTCCCTGCGGATGGGGCTGGCGGTGAAGGAGACCGGGTAGAAGTGCCCATTCTTGTGGACGAAGGTCTCTTCGCCGCTTTCCCGCATGTTCTGCGGGAACGCCTGGTCGATGGGGCACTCCTCCAGCGGGTACGGCGTGCCGTCTGGCCGGGTGTGGTGGACGTAGTAGTGGAGCGCCTTCCCCTGCAGCTCGTCCAGCCCGAAGCCGGTCAGCTCCTCGGCCGCGCGGTTCATGTAGGTGCAGCGCTGGTGCTCGTCCATGATGAACAGCGCCAGCGTCGCGTTCTCCGCAACGGTCTCCAACTGCAGCCGGTAATGATCGGGGTCGTGTGTGCGCATTCCGGCCGCATATGCAAACTCCTCACCCGCACGGGGCTCACACAGAGGCACAGAGGCACAGAGACGACTTCATCTCCGTGCCTCTGTGTCTCTGTGTGAGCCCCTACAGCTCCTGGCTCGTGGGCCGGAACAGGATCTCGTTGATGTCCAGCTCTTCCGGCTGGCTGATGGCGAAGGCGACGACCCGGGCGAAGGAGTCGGCCGGGACCCCGACCTGGCCGACGTAGTCCCGGTTCGCCTGCTGGACGTCCGTCTCGCTGATGTGGTCGAGGAGCTCCGTCTTGACCGCGCCCGGCGAGATGATCGTCGTGCGGATGTTGTAGGGCTGTCATCTCCTGCCGCAGCCCCTCGGACAGGGCGCGCACGCCGAACTTGGTCGCCGAGTAGACGGCGGAGCCGCCGAACAGCTTGTGGCCCGCGACCGACGAGAGGTTGATGATGTGCCCCGACCTCTGCTCCTTCATGTGCGGGAGCGCCGCGGCGATGCCGTAGAGCACGCCCTTGAGGTTGACGTCGATCATCCGGTCCCATTCGTCGACCTTCAGCCGCTCCAGGGGCGAGAGCGGCATGATGCCGGCGTTGTTGATGAGCACGTCGATCCGGCCGTAGCTCTCGACGGCCGCGTCCACCAGGCGCTGCACCTGCCCGCGGTCCGTGACGTCGGTCTCCACGGCGAGCGCCTTCCCACCAGCGGCCGTGATCTCGGCCGCCAGCGCCTGGAGGCGCTCGATGCGCCGCGCGCCCAGCACGACGGTGGCGCCCTGCGCGGCGAGGTGCCGGGCGGCGGCCTCTCCCATGCCGCTGCTGGCGCCCGTGATCACGACGACCTTTCCTGCGATGTTGTTGCTCATCCTCGTTCCCTCGTGCGCGGAGTGGCCGATGTCGTTTCAGGGCACGCGTGCCGTGAGCCTGGCTCCGGGTGCTTGCCTGCTTCCGGGAGGTAAGCTACCTGTAGGATTGCCGCTGATAAACGAGACGGCGGTTCACACCCTGATGACCGGTGGTTCACAATGGCGCACATCGTCGACGGGGTCCCGGAGTTCGTCGCGATCGTGGAGGCAGGGGGATTCCGCGCCGCCGGGAGGCGGCTGGGGGTCACCGGTACGGCGCTGAGCAAGGCACTCCGGCAGCTCGAGCAGCGGCTGGGCGTCACGCTCCTGCTCAGGACCACGCGGAGCGTGCGGCTCACCCCCGCGGGCGAGCGGTTCTACGCGGTGTCGCGGGAGGCGCTGGGCGCGCTGCAGGCCGCGGCCGATGCGGTGGGCGAGATGGCGGACCATCCCCGCGGAACGGTGCGGCTGAACGTGAGCAGCGGCGCGGAGGGGTTCCTGCGCGGGCCCGTGCTGGAGGGGTTCCTGCGGACGTACCCGGACGTGGAGCTCGACATCATCGTGGACGAGGACGTGGGCGACATCGTGGCGGCGGGGTACGACGCGGCCGTGCGCCTGGGCGAGGTCATCGAGCAGGACATGATCGCGGTGCCCGCCTCGGGGCCGCAGCGCCTGGTGGTCGTGGGCGCGCCGGCGTACTTCGCAGGGCGCCCCAGGCCGCAGCACCCGCGCGACCTCCCCGCGCACGTGTGCATCAACTGGCGCCCGGGGCCGGGCTCCCCGCCCTACCGCTGGGAGTTCACCGAGCCCGGCGGCGGCGACTTCTCCGTCGCCGTTCCCGCGCGCGTGGTGGCGAACGACTTCGCGCTCCAAATGCGCCTCGTGACCGCCGGCCTGGGGCTCACCGTGGGAATGGAGGACGGAGTGCGGCCCTACATCGAGCGCGGAGAGGTGGTCGCGGTGCTCGAGGAGTTCTGCCCGCCCTTCCCCGGGTACTACCTGTACTACCCGCAGCGCCGCCAGGCATCCTCCGCCCTGCGCGCCCTCATCGACCACCTGCTCCGCGCGCGGCAGCGGGACACGAAAAAGGAGGCACGGAGATGAGCTCATCTCCGTGCCTCCGTGTCTCTGTGTGAGCCCGTTTCTTCAGGGCGTGCGGGCTGCCGCGAAGTGCTCGTCGAACAGCGCCAGCAGCCGGTACCCGGCGGCGCTGATCTTCTCCAGGTCGGGAACGAAGCGCTCGTCCCCCGCCTCCTCGGCGCGCTCCGCCAGGAGCTCCGCGTACCCGATGATCTGGCCCAGCGGCGTGCGCAGGTCGTGGAGCAGCTCGGGCTGCAGCGTGTGCCGTTCCGGCGCGGTCATGGCGCGGCTTCCGCGACGGGGCCGCGGGCCAGGAGCGTCTCCATCTTGGCGAGAAGGCGCGGCAGCTCGATGGGCTTGGTGTCGTAGTCGTCGCAGCCGGCGTCCAGCGCGCGCGCGCGGTCGCTGGACATCGCGTGCGCCGTGAGGGCGATCACCGGCACGTGGCGGGTGGCGGGGTCCGCCTTCAGGCGCCGCGTGGCCTCCCAGCCGTCCAGCACGGGAAGGCTCATGTCCATCAGCACCAGGTCGGGCGTATCGGCGAGGACGCGCTCCACACCGGCGGCGCCGTCGGTCGCCAGGATCACCTCGAAGCCCTTGCGCTCCAGCCGGCGCGAGAGCATGTCGCGGTTCATCTCGTTGTCTTCCACCAGCAGGATCTTGGGCATCGCTTCACTCTGGAGACGGCTCACGCGGGAAGCGCTCGACGTTCCCCTCCCGTTCGGGTGATCATCTGGCGCTCGGTGCCGAAGCCGCTCAGCAGCTCGCGCACGCGGTGGAGGAGCGCGTCCGGCGAGTCGCCGGCCGTCTGCACGACCGTCTCCACGTAGGCGTTCAGCCGCTGCCGCTCTTCGCGGCTGAGCTCGTGCGAGGTGACCACCACGATGGGCACGGAGCGCAGCTCGGGGTGCTGGCGAACCTGCTCGATGAGCTCGAAGCCGTCCATCTCCGGCATCATCAGGTCCAGCAGCACCAGCCGCGGTCGCTCCTCCGCCATCCGCTCGAGCGCCACCCTGCCGTTCCCGGCTTCGCGTACGTCCCACCCTTCCGCTTCCAGCATGGTGCGGAGGAGGGCGCGGGCGGCGTCGTCGTGGTCCACCACCAGCACCCCCCCGGGCACGTCGCGGGTGGAGTACTTCCGCAGGAGGCGCGCGAGGCGGCCGCGGTTCACGGGCTTGGTGGCGAACCCGGCGGCGCCCAGCGTGAAGCCGCGGTTGGGGTCGTCCACCATGGTGAGCATCACCACCGGGATGCCGCGCACCCGCGGGTCGGCCTTGAGCGCCGCGAGCACGGCCCACCCGTCCATCCCCGGCATCATCACGTCCAGCGTGATGGCGACCGGCTGCATCTCCCGCGCGAGGCGCAGCCCCTCCTCGCCCCCGTCCGCCACCAGCACGCGGAACCCTTCGCGGCCCAGGAAGCGCTGCATCAGGTCGCGCTGCACGGGGTCGTCGTCGATCACCAGCACGCAGCTCGCGCCGTCCGAAAGCGGGTCGCCCGCCCCGTGCCCCGCGAAGGGCGCGGCCAGCACCGGCTCCGTCTCCGCGGCGCGCATCACGGCGGGGAGCTTGATGGTGAACACGCTTCCCTCGCCCGCCGCGCTGCGCACCGTGACGTCGCCGCCCATCATCTGGCAGAACCGGCGCGTGAGGGCCAGCCCCAGCCCGGTGCCGCCGAAGCGGCGCGTGGTGGAGGCATCCGCCTGCGTGAAGTCCTGGAAGAGCTTCACGATCTGCTCGGGGCTCATGCCGATCCCCGTGTCGGTCACCTGGAACACCACCCACTCGCGCCCGTCCATCCGCTCGCGCCGCGCATCCACCGTCACGGTGCCGTTCTGCGTGAACTTGTCCGCGTTGGAAATGAGGTTGAAGAGGCCCTGGCGCACCTTCATCTGGTCCGCGTGCATCACGCCCAGGCCGGGCGCCAGCTTCACGTTGAGCGTGTTGCCGTTGATGCGGACCATGGGCTGCACGGTGGACACGACCTCCGCGATCAGCTCGGCCATGTCGAAGCTCTCCAGGAAGAGCTCCATCTTGCCGGCTTCGATCTTGGACAGGTCAAGGATGTCGTTGATGAGCGCCAGCAGGTGCTTCCCCGCCGTGCCGATCTTGTCCAGATCCGACGCGAACTCCGCCAGCTCGCGCTCGACGGCTTCCTCGCGGAGCATCTCCGAGTAGCCGAGGATGGCGTTGAGCGGGGTGCGCAGCTCGTGGCTCATGTTGGCGAGGAAGAGGCTCTTGGTGCGGTTGGCGCTCTCCGCCACCTCGCGCGCGTTGACCACCTCTTCCTCCACCCGCCGCCGCTCCGTAACGTCTTCCAGCGCCAGCACCAGCAGCTCGCCGTGGTCGCCCGCCTTGAGCTTGCGCGCGTTGAGCAGCATCACCCGCCGGCCGATGGCGGGAAAGTCGTGCGACAGCTCGAAGTCGTTGAAGATGGCGCCGCGCGGGATGATCTCCTCCAGCAGCGTGCGCAGCTCGGGGACGTTCCACTGCCCGTTGCCCAGCTCGTAGATGAGGTGGTCCTCGGTATCCTCCGCGCGGACGGCAAAGGTCTCGTAGAAGGCGCGGTTGGCGCTGCGCACCCGCAGCCCGGGGTCCAGGATCAGGAGCGGCTTCCTCACCGTGTCCACGATGTCCTGGGCGTACGTCTCGATCTCCTTGACCTTGGCCTCCGCCAGGCGGCGCTCCGTTACGTCCTCGATGGCGAGCACCAGCAGCTCCGCGTGGCTCCCCGGGCGCAGCTTGCGCGCGTTCAGCAGCATCACCCGCCGCCCGATGACGGGGAAGGCGTGCGTCAGCTCGAAGTCGTTGAACACGGAGCTGGTGCGCATCACCTCGTCCAGCAGGGTGCGGAGCGCCGGGATGTCCCACTGGCCGTTGCCCAGCTCGTAGATCAGCCGGTTCTCGGTCTCCTCGCACGTAACGCCGAACGTCTGGTAGAAGGCGCGGTTGGCGCTGCGCACGCGGAGGGAGGTATCCAGCATCAGCAGCGGCTCGCGCACCGTTTCCACGATGTCGCGCGCGTAGGTCTCGATCTCCTCCACCTGCGGTACGGGCGCGCTCAAGGCGTGCCCGCCGGGGCGTGCGCGGGGCCGACGGTGCACGGTACGGGCATGGCGCGCCTGGGTGCGGGGTCGAGTCGCCCGCGGCGCGCCGGGGTGGCGCGGGTACGGGAAGCCGCCTGTTGTTGACCAAACGGTAAACAGAAGCTACTCTATATTGTCCAATTGGTCAACGAGCGCGGAGGGCCGCGGGCGTGCGCGGAACGGCGCGAGTATACGGGGAGGAGAGATGCCGGGGGAGCGGGCTTCGGAGGACGTGCGGCGCGGGCAGATCCTGCAGGCGAGCTTCGAGGTGGCGGCGCGCGAAGGGGTCGGCGGCCTTACGCTGCGCGCGGTGGCGGCCGAGGCGAAGCTGAGCCATTCGCTCGTCGTGTTCTACTTCCAGCGCAAGGAGCGGCTGGTGCTGGAGCTGCTGGACTGGCTCATCGCCTCCATCCGGGTGCTGCGCGTTCCGGACGAGGTCGCGCACATCCCCGGCGCGGTGGACCGCCTGCACGCGCTGCTGGAGCACGAGCTGGCCCGCGTGGCGGAGCAGCCCAAGCACACGCGCCTCTTCTTCGAGTACTGGGCGCGCGGCACGCCGGACAGCGCCGTCGGCGAGCGGATCAGCGCGGAGCTGGAGCGCCGCCGCGGGGAGTTCCGCGCCACCATGGAAGAGCTCCTGCGCGCCGATCCAAGCGCCTTCGCGGGCGCCACGGCGGACGGGATGGCGGCGGTGGCGGTGAGCTGGCTGCACGGCTGCGCGGTGCAGGGGATGGTGGCCCCGGGCCGCTTCGACGTGGACGATTACCTCGCCGCGGTGCGGGGCTTCACGAGGAGCCCACACAGAGACACGGAGGCACGGAGATGAAGGGAATCGGAGCGGCCGGCGCGCTGGCCGTGGTCCTCGCCGCGGGCCCCGCGGGCGCGCAGCAGCAGGGGGGAGAGCGGCCGTACGGCGTCGGGAACCCGGTGGGGCTGCCGGTGACCGCCACGCCGGGGCGCGCCTACGAGGCGGTCTCGTCCAGCGTCAGGGTGTTCGGCGCCATCTACTCCGCGGAGAGCTGCTCGTACGACGCGGAGCGCGGAGTGATCGTGGTGCCCAACCGCGGAGTCCCGCAGGGCGTGCAGGCCAACGACGCCTGGGTCTCGCTCATCAACCACGACGGCTCGGTCCACACGCCCCGCTGGATCGGGGTGCAGGGCGCGGCGCAGCGCGCGTCGCTCTCGCCCCGGCTCGTGCTGAACGAGCCCTACGGCAGCGACATCGCGCGCGGCACGCTGTACCTGGCCGACCGCGACGGCGGCACCAGCGCGGCCGAGCCGAGCGTCGCCGTCATCCGCCGCTTCGATCTGCGCACCGGCGCCCCGGCCGGCGAGGTCCGCGTGGAGGGCGCCCCCTGGATCAACGACATCGCGGTGGCCGGCGACGGCGTCATCTACGCCACGCAGACGGGCGACTTCGGAGAGAACGCGAATCCCGACACGTGGCGCGTCTGGAAGATCGCGCCGGACGGCACCGCGTCGGTCTTCGTCCAGGGCCCGCCCCTCCGCCAGCCCAACGGCGTCGCCTTCGATCCCCAGGGGAACGTCGTGGTGGTGAACATGGGCAGCACGGAGGTGCTCACCTTCTCCCCGGCCGGCCGCCTGGTGAAGACGGAGAACGCCGCGCAGGCGGGGAGCGACGGCCTCGTCATCCTGCGCGACGGCACCAAGTACGTGAGCAGCGTCTCGGAGGGTGGCGTCTCGCGCATACGCCCCGGCGGACGCGCCGAGCTCATCGCCCGCAACATCCCCAGCGCCGCGTCCATGTGCCACGACGCCGGCGCCAACCAGCTCGTGATCCCCATGAACCCGAACAACGGCCTGGCCTTCCTCCCGATCCCCTGACCGGGAAGGAGCCAGGGAGACCGCCGGGGCTACGCGAGCGGAACGGTCAGGGTAAATGTGCTCCCCACCCCTACCTCGCTCGCGGCCGTGAGCGACCCGCCCATGCCGCGGGCGAGGTCGCGGCTGATGGCCAGCCCCAGCCCCACCCCCTGCTGGCTTTCCTGCGTCCGGTTGCGCTCGATCTGCACAAAGGGCTCAAAGATGTGCTCGAGCTGGTTCGCGGGGATGCCGCGCCCGGTGTCCGTGACGTGCACGCGCACCGTCCGCGCGCCGGCGTCCGACTCGCACCGCACCGAGACGCGGCCGCCTGCATCCGTGAACTTCACGGCGTTCGTCAGCAGGTTGAGCAGGATCTGGCGGAGCTTCTCCGGATCTGCGTGCACACGGTGCGGCTGCTCCGGCGTGTCGGCCGCGCAGGCGTCGTGGTCGAAGGCGATCCCCTTGGCGGCGAGCTGAGGCCCCAGGAGCGGCTCGAGCTCCGCGACCGTCACCGCCAGGTCGAACTCCACCAGGTGGTACTCGATGCGGCCCGCGTCCAGGCGGGCGAAGTTGAGCACGTCGTTGACCAGCGACGTCAGGTGCTGGTTGGCGCGCTGCACCCGCTCCACGTCCTGCATCTGCTGCGCGTTCAACGCGCCGCGCAGCCCCATCATCAGCAGCTCGGTGTACCCCGCGATGGCGTTGAGCGGGGTGCGCAGCTCGTGGCTCATGGTGGTGAGGAACTGGCTCTTGGCCTGGTTGGCGGCCTCCGCGTCCGCGCGCGCCGCCTCCGCGTCCGCCAGCAGCCGCTCGCGCTCCGCGTCGGCGCGCTTGCGGGCCCCGATGTCGCGGAAGTGCACCATCACGCCCTCGGCCCAGGGGTACGTCCGCACGTCGAACCAGGTGCCGAGCGGCTCGAAGTAGGCCTCCACCGAGGTCACCTCCCCCGTCCCCATCGCCTGGCGGTAGGGTGCCTCGAACTCGGAGCCGGCCACCCCCGGGAACGCCTCCCACAGCGTGCGCCCCAGCAGCTTCTCCCGCGTGGTCTGCAGGAGGGGCTCGGCCGCGTCGTTGACGTACGTGAAGCGCCACTCGCGGTCCAGCAGGTAGAAGGCGTCCGCGATGCTCGCCAGCACGGCCTCCGCCCGCACCCAGGCGGCTTCCGCGTCCGCCCGGGCACGGCGCTCCGCGTCCAGGAGCCGCTCCCGCTCGGCCTCGCTGCGCAGGAGCTCTCCGATGTCGCGCCAGAACACCGCGATCCCGCCCCCCTCGGCCGGGTACACGTCCACCGAGGCCACCAGCTCCAGGCGTCCGTCGGAGTAGTCGTGCTGGAAGTGCACCGGCACGCGGTTCGTGGCGACCGCGCGGTAGTGCCGCTCGAACGCCGTGCCGAGCGTCCCGGGGAACACATCCCAGAACACGCGGCCGAGGAGCGCCTCGCGCGGCAACCGGGTGTTTGCCTCCATCGCCGCGTTGACGGCCGTGATGCGGAAGCCGGCGTCCAGGGCGAAGTACGCGTCGGCCATCGCCTCCAGGATGCCGGTGGCCCGCGCCCGCTCCGCCTCGGCCTCCTCGGTGCGCTCCTCCAGCCGCACCGCCGTGTCGCGTAGCTCTTCCGCCTGCATCTCCAGCTCGACCGCCTGGTCCTGCAGCGCCTGGTTGGCCTCCCTCAGCGCGGCGCCCTCCTGCGTCAGCGCGGTGTTCGCGTCCTCCGCGCGCTGCAGCGTCCACTCCCCCCGCCGCTTCTCCCGCGCGAGCCGCTCGTGCGCGTCCGCGAGCTGAACCGACTCCGTGACGTCCTCCACCTGGTGGATCAGGTGCGTGACCTGGCCGGTGGCGGGGTCGCGAACGGGGGTGTTGAGCGGGCTCCAGTGCCGCTCCTCCCACGTCCCGTCCGGCCGTGGGATGGGGTAGGCCTGCACCGCCATGCGGTCGGGCATGCCGGTCGCGATGGCGCGCTCCAGCGAGGCGCGCAGGTTGCGCTCGCCCGTGGCGCCGGGGTCGTCCGGTGGATCGGGGAAGGCCTCGAACAGGCCGAGCCCGATGACCCCGCGCGGGCCCGTACGCGTGGTGAGCGTCGCGCGCAGGCGCGCGTCGCTGGCGGCAACGATGGTGAACCGCGGCGCGTCGGCGCGCACCACGAGGTAAAGGCCGGGCAGCGCCTCGAAAAAGCTGCGGAACTCCGGCGTCTCGGCAGCGGAAGCCAGAGCGTGCGGCCACCCGGATGTATCCGGTTCCATTCTCGGCGTCTGCCTTGCGTGATTGAGGTTAGCCGGGGCCTGACCCCGCACAGGCTTTGCAAATCCTTCGCCGCGGATCTGCCCCAAAAAACAGAGGCACGGAGATGAAGTCATCTCCGTGCCTCTGTGCCTCTGTGTGAGCCCGGCGGTTCTACACGTCCAGGTTCTTCACGTACCGCGCGTTCTCTTCGATGAACTGGCGGCGCGGCTCCACCTCTTCGCCCATCAGGCGGGAGAAGACGGAGTCGGCCGATACGGCGTCCTCCATCTCCACCTTGAGGAGGGTGCGCGTGTCCGGGTCCATCGTGGTCTTCCAGAGCTGCTCGGGGTTCATCTCGCCGAGCCCCTTGTAGCGCTGCACGTGCACGCCCTTGGCCTCGCCGTCGCCGCCCTTGTAGCGGGCGATGATCTCGTCGCGCTCCGAGTCGCTGTAGGCGTACTGCTCCTGCTTCCCCTTCTTCACCAAGTACAGCGGCGGCTGCGCGATGTAGATGAAGCCGGCGTCGATGAGCTGCCTCATCTGCCGGAAGAAGAAGGTGAGGAGCAGCGTGCGGATGTGGGAGCCGTCCACGTCCGCGTCCGTCATGATGATGATCTTGTGGTACCGGGCGTTCTTGAGGTCGAACTCGTCCTCGCCGATCCCGGAGCCGATCGCCGTGATGATGGCGCGGATCTCCTCGTTGGAGAGCACCTTGTCGAAGCGGGCGCGCTCCACGTTCAGGATCTTTCCCTTGAGGGGAAGGATCGCCTGGAACTCGCGCTTGCGGCCCTGCTTGGCCGACCCGCCGGCGGAGTCGCCCTCCACGATGTACAGCTCGCCGATCTCGGGGTTGCTGCTGGAGCAGTCGGCCAGCTTGCCCGGGAGCACGCCCGTTTCCAGCGCGCTCTTCTTGCGCGTGAGGTCGCGCGCCTTGCGGGCGGCCTCGCGGGCGCGGGCGGCCTGGATCGCCTTCTCGATGACGGCGCGGCCCACGCCGGGGCGCTCTTCCAGGTACTCGCTCAGCTTCTCGGCCACCACGCTCTCCACGGCGCCCTTGACCTCGCTGTTCCCCAGCTTGGTCTTGGTCTGCCCTTCGAACTGCGGCTCGCGCACCTTGACGGAGATCACGCAGGTGAGCCCTTCGCGGACGTCGTCGCCCGAGAGCGACTCCAGGCCGCCCTTCTTGAAGAGCCCGCTCTTGCGCGCGTAGTCGTTGATGGAGCGCGTGAGGGCGCTCTTGAACCCGGTGAGGTGAGTGCCGCCCTCGTGGGTGTTGATGTTGTTGACGAAGGTGAACGTGTTCTCGTTGTACCCGTCGTCGTACTGCATGGCCAGCTCGATCTCGGCCTCGGGGCGCGACGCCTCGATGTACACCACCTCGGGGTGCAGCGGCTTGCGGTTGCCGCGCAGGTGCTCCACGAACTCGCGGAGGCCGCCCTCGTAGTGGTAGTCGTCGCGCTTGGCCTCGCCCCCCTCGCTGGTCGGCCGCTCGTCCGTGAGCGAGATGCGGACGCCCTTGTTGAGAAACGCAAGCTCGCGCAGGCGGTTGCTGAGCGTCTCGAACGAGAAGGTGAGCTCCTCGAAGATCTGCGCGTCCGGCTTGAAGGAGACGGTGGTGCCCGTAACCTTGGAGGTGCCCGTGACGGCGAGCTCGTGCGTCTTGTCGCCGCGGGAGAAGGCCATCTCGTGTACCTTGCCGCCGCGGCGCACGGTAACGCGCGTCCACTCGGAGAGGGCGTTCACCACCGACACGCCCACGCCGTGAAGGCCGCCGGACACCTTGTACGAGCCGCCTTCCTGGTTCTCGAACTTGCCGCCCGCATGGAGCGCGGTAAGCGCCAGCTCCACGCCGGAGATCTTCTCGGTGGGGTGGATGTCCACGGGGATGCCGCGGCCGTTGTCCACCACCGTGATCGAGTTGTCCGGGTGGATGGTGACGTCCACGTGGTCCGCGAAGCCGGCGAGCGCCTCGTCGATGGAGTTGTCCACCACCTCGTACACCAGGTGGTGAAGGCCGCGCGCGCTGGTGGACCCGATGTACATCCCCGGGCGCTTGCGGACGGCCTCCAGCCCCTTGAGGACCTGGATCTGGCCGGCGTTGTATTCCCTGGCTGCGGTAGGCGAAGCCATGGCCTCTCGTGTGCTTGGGTCAGGCATGTGAAGCGATGTCCATGGTACACCGAAAGGGGGCCGAAGGTTCGGCAACAACGGGGATTGGGGAACGGGGAACGGGGGACGGTAAACTCAAAGGATACGCCGCTCGGCGGGTGCCGTCGCCGGTCCCCCGTTCCCCGTTCCCCGTTCCCCGTTCCCCATCACGAACACCAACTGCCGGATGCGCCCGTCGCCCTTGCCGGCGTTGATCCGGCGCATCAGCTCGCCCTTCATCAGGTTGAGCTCCATCATCCACGCGCTGGTGGCGACGGCCACGAAGAGCGTGCCCTCGGAGACGCGCAGCGCCTCGGTAACCGCGGAGATCTGCGGGCCCACCTTTTCCGTCCACTCCGTGACGATGGAGGCGGCCTCCACCTTGGGAGCGAGCCCGGAACGGTCTAGGAAGCGGCTGACCAGGTCGCCCACGGACTGCGGCTGGCCGGCGCGTGGATCGCGGATGCGGGTCACGATGAAGGGGTCGGGCGAGACAGGAGGTGCGGGACCTTTCAATCTAGCGCCTCGCCCCCCTCCCGAATAGGCGAACATCCGCCGAACAGAGATAATATCACACAGAAGCACGGAGGCACAGAGAGATGCCCGACCCCACACGCGTCCTGTTCGTATGCCTGGGCAACATCTGCCGCTCGCCGCTGGCCGAGGCGGTCTTTCGGCACAAGGTGAGGGAGCGCGGCGTGGAGGGCGAGTTCGAGATCGACTCGGCCGGGACGTCCGGGTATCACAACGGTGCCGCGCCCGACTCGCGCAGCACCGAGACGGCCCGGCGGCGCGGCGTGAGCTCGCCGGCCGCAGCCGCAAGCTGGGGGCGGACGACCTGCGCCGCTTCCATTACGTGATCGCGATGGATGGCGAGAACCTGCGCGAGATCCGCGCGCTGGAGGCGGCGGCGGGCGGGAGCGCGCGCATCCACCGCCTGCGCGAGTGGGACCCGGAGGACCCCGGCGGCGACGTGCCCGATCCGTACTACGGCGGCCCGCGCGGGTTCGACGACGTGCACGACATCGTGGACCGATCGTGCGAAGCGCTGCTGGAGCACCTGCTGGCGGAGCGGCGCGCCTGACCATGCTCCCCGAATCCCTGCGCGTCTCACTGGAAGCGCGCTTCGGCCCCCTGCGCGAGGCGCGCGCGGTCGGCGGCGGGTCCATCAGCCGCGCGGCGCGGGTGGAGGGGCGCGACGGGGCGTTCTTTGTGAAGTTCGGCGCGGACACGCCTCCCGGCATGTTCGAGGCCGAGGCCGATGGGCTGGAGGCGCTGGCTGGCGCCGAGTGCGGGCTCCTGGTGCCGCGGGTGCTGGCGGTGGACGCCGCGTGGATCGCCCTGGAGTGGCTGGAGCCAGCCCCGCGCGCCGCGGGAAACGGCGAGCGGTTGGGACGTGGCCTGGCCGCGCTCCACCGATCCACGGGAACGTGGGGATGGGAGCGCGACAACTTCATCGGCTCGCTCCCGCAGGAGAACACGCCGGCCGCCACCTGGGCCGGGTTCTGGTGGGCACGCCGCCTGGAGCCGCAGCTCCGCCGCGCCCGCTCCCTCGGCCGCCTCCCCGCGCACGAGCGCGACTGGGAGCGCCTGCGCGACGCCCTCCCCCGCCTCCTGGCCCCCGCGGAGGAGGAAGGCCCTTCCCTGCTCCACGGCGACCTCTGGAGCGGCAACTTCATGGCGACCGCACGCGGCCCCGCCATCATGGACCCTGCCGTGTACCGCGGCCACCGCGAGGCGGACCTGGCGATGACCGAGCTCTTTGGCGGCTTCGACGCGGACTTCTATGCGGCATACGAGGAGGCGTGGCCGCTGTGTCCCGGCTACCGCGAAGAGCGCCGCGCCGTCTACCAACTGTACTACCTGCTGGTACACGCCAACCTGTTCGGCGGCGGCTACGTGCGGCAGACGGCGCAACTGCTCTCACACATAGGCACAGAGGCACGGAGATGAAGTCGTCTCTGTGCCTCCGTGCCTCTGTGTGAGCCCTGTTGTTTGGGTTCACAGAACCCGCCCCACACCCGCTCGGACTGACGTCGCTTGCGGCCCGGCCGTACGGGCGAGTACACGCTCGAACGCTTCTTCGCCATCCACTCCTTCGCCGCGGTCGAGCTGCTCCACGCCCGTCCGAACAGCCCTTCGCAGCGCATCCAAACGCGCGACGGGGTCCTCCTCCCACTCCTTCAGCAGCCGCAGCGCCTCGTGCACGACATTGCCCGCGTCCTCGTAGCGTCCGCTGCCCACCAGTGCCTCGATCCAGCGCTCCTGTTCCGGTGTCACGGAAACTTCCATCTGCTTCTCCCGTGCTCGGGTGATGGTGCAGGATCGCGGCACCGGGCACCCGGTGTCAATCTCGCCATTCAACTCCGCCAGGGAGCACACCGCAGGCGCCAGACGCGGCGTATGGAAGGCGCGCTGATGCCGCCGCCGGGCGAACCGATTTGTGGAGGGCGGCTGGGGCACCTTGCCAGCGCCTGCGGACCCCGCTAGCGTCGGCGCATGACTCGGCATTCTACGAAGGCGGACGCGCTGGTGATCGGCGCGGGGGTGATCGGGCTGTCGGCGGCGATCCGGCTGCAGGAGGCCGGGATGCGGGTGCTCGTGTGGACCAACCATCCGCCGGCCGCCACCACGTCGGCGGTGGCGGCCGCGCTCTGGTACCCGTACCGCGCCTATCCTGTGGAGCGCGTGGCGGAGTGGGGGCGGCGCACCTTCACGGAGCTCCTGCGCCTGGCGGACGACCCGGCCACGAGCGTGCGCCTGGTGCCCGGATTCGAGGTGTGGCGGCACCCGGTTGAGGACCCGCCCTGGGCCGGCGCCGTGCCGGGGCTGCGCCGCATCGCGCCCGAGGAGCTTCCGGCTGGGTTCGCGGACGGGCACGCGCTCACCGCGCCCGTCGCGCGGATGGACCGCTACCTGGGGTACCTGGCGGACCGGTTCGCGGCCGGGGGCGGGCGGCTTGAGCTGCGCGAGGTGCGGGTGCTGGCGCGCGCCGCGCAGACCGCCCCGCTGGTGGTCAACTGCAGCGGCCTGGGCGCGCGCACCCTGGCGTCCGACCCCACGCTCTTCCCCATCCGCGGGCAGGTGGTGCGGGTGGAGAACCCCGGCGTGGAGCGCTTCTGGCTGGACGACGACCACCCGGACGGGCTCACCTACATCATCCCGCGCGTCGAGGACTGCATCCTGGGCGGCACCGCCGAGGAGGGGGAGTGGGACACCACGCCGGACCCGGAGGTGGCCCGCGCCATCGTGCGCCGCTGCGCGGAGCTGGAGCCGCGGCTGGGCGACGCGCGCGTCCTGGAGCACCGCGTGGGCCTGCGCCCGGGCCGCCCCTCCGTCCGCCTGGAAGCCGAGCCGCTCCCCGGCGGCGCCCGCGTCATCCACTGCTATGGCCACGGCGGCGCCGGCGTCACCCTGTCCTGGGGCTGCGCCGACGACATCGCCGAGCTTGCCCGCACCTGAAAAGAAGAGACGATGACCGAACCGTGGCACCCGGGCGAGACGCCCCACGAGCAGGCCGCCCGCCGCGAAGCCTACCAGCGCCTGGTGGACGCCGCGCACCGAGTCGGCCTCCCCCTCCAGCACCTGCGCGACCGCCTGCGCGAGGTGGCCCACAACGAAGCCGAGACGCGCCGCTTCCTCGCCGACGACGTCTACGGCGTCCCCGACGACCTGCTGGACGACATGGTGCGCATCCGCTTCGCCGAGCTGGAAGAGGATAGTGCGTGAGTGCGTCAGTGCGTGAGTGCGCTCCAGCAGTCAAACGCACTCACGCACTGACGCACTCACGCACTTCCCCTCGCTTGACACCCCCCACCCCGCGGGGTACCCTGTCCGCTCGCCAAAACAGACCGAGAGCAGGCAGGGCAACGATGTCGGACCGCAGACAGGACGCGCTGGACTACCACAGCAGCGGGCGCCGCGGCAAGATCGCCGTGGTACCCACCAAGCCCGCGAGCACGCAGCGGGACCTTTCCCTCGCCTATTCGCCCGGGGTGGCGGAGCCGTGCCGCGAGATCGCGGCGAACCCCGAGGACGTCTTCAAGTACACCGCCCGCGGCAACCTGGTGGCGGTGGTGTCCAACGGCACGGCGGTGCTGGGGCTGGGCAACATCGGCCCGCTCGCCGCCAAGCCGGTGATGGAGGGCAAGGGCGTGCTCTTCAAGCGCTTCGCGGACATCGACGTCTTCGACCTGGAGGTGGGCTCGGAGAACGCGGACGACGTGATCCGCTTCTGCGAGCTGCTGGAACCCACGGTGGGCGGCATCAACCTGGAAGACATCGGCGCGCCGGCCTGCTTCTACATCGAAGAAGAGCTCAAGCGCCGCCTGGACATCCCCGTCTTCCACGACGACCAGCACGGCACGGCCGTGATCAGCGGCGCCGCGCTGCTCAACGCGCTGGACGTGGTGGGGAAGCGCATCGAGGAGATCCGCGTGGTCTTCTCGGGCGCGGGCGCGGCGGCCATCGCCACGGCCGAGCTCTACGTGTCGCTGGGGGTGAGGCGCGGCAACATCCTGATGACGGACAGCAAGGGCGTGATCCGCGCCGACCGCGATCCGTCGAAGCTGGATCCGTACAAGGCGCGCTTCGCCCAGAACACGGAGGCGGAGACGCTCGCGGACGCCATGGTGGGCGCGGACCTGTTCGTGGGCCTCTCCGTGGCCGGCGCGGTGACGCCCGAGATGGTGGCCTCCATGGCGGAGCGCCCCATCGTCTTCGCCCTCGCCAACCCGGACCCGGAGATCCTCCCCGAAGAAGTGCTCGCCGTGCGGCCGGACGCCATCATGGCCACCGGGCGGACGGACTATCCCAACCAGATCAACAACGTGCTGGGCTTCCCCTTCATCTTCCGGGGCGCGCTGGACGTGCGGGCGCGCGCCATCAACGACGAGATGAAGATGGCCGCCTGCCACGCCCTGGCCGACCTGGCGCGGATGGACGTCCCCGAGTCGGTGGAGCGGGCGTACGGCGGCACGCGCTTCCGCTTCGGGCCGGAGTACCTGATCCCCACGCCGTTCGACCCGCGTATCATGCTGTGGGTGGCCCCCGCCGTGGCCCGCGCCGCCATGGAGACGGGCGTGGCGCGCGTGGAAGTGGAGCTGGACGCGTACCGCCAGGAGCTGGAAGGCCGCCTGGGCCGCGGGCGCGAGGTGATGCGCGACATCATGAACCGTGCGCGCCGCGACCCGCGCCGCATCGTCTTTCCCGAGGGCGAGCACGAGCGCGTCATCCGCGCCGCCGCGCTGGCCGTCGCCGAGGGAATCGCGCAGCCCATCCTCCTGGGCCGCCCCGACCGCATCGCCCAGAAGGCCGCGGCGCTGGGCTCGTCGCTTGAAGGCGTGCGCGTGGTGGACCGCCTGGCCGACGAGGAGCAGCTTGAGCGCTACGCCCAGCGCCTCCTCGCCCGCCGCTGGCGCAAGGGGCTCACGCTGGCCGACGCGCGCGCCGAGGTGCGCCGCTCCGTGTCGTTCGGCTGCATGATGGTGAACGAGGGAGAGGCAGACGGGCTGCTGGCCGGCGAGGACATGTACTACCCGGAGACGATCCGCCCCGCGCTGCAGGTGGTGGGGACGGCGCCGGGCGTGTCGCACGTGGCCGGGCTCTACATCATGGTCATGGAGAACGACCTGATGTTCTTTGCCGACACCACCGTCAACATCGACCCGGACGCGGAGACGCTGGCCGAGATCGCCACGCTGAGCGCCGCCTTCGTGCGCCGCCTGGGGCTGGAGCCGCGCGTGGCGATGCTCTCCTTCTCCAACTTCGGCTCCGTGCGCCACCCGCAGGCGGACAAGGTGCGCCGCGCCACCGAGCTGGTGAAGGCGCGCGAGCCGGGGCTGGAGATCGACGGCGAGATGCAGGTGGAGGCGGCCGTGGACCCCGCCGTGCGCCGCGCCCAGTACCCGCACAGCACCCTCAGCGGCGCGCCCAACGTCCTCATCTTCCCCACTCTGGACGCGGCCAACATCGCCTACAAGCTGATGATGAAGCTCGCCAAGGTGGAAGCGTTCGGCCCCATCCTCCTGGGCATGGCACGTCCCATCCACGTGCTGCAGCGCGGCAGCGAGGCCGTGGAGATCACCAACCTCACCGCGCTGGCGGTGGTGGACGCGCAGGAGCGGGACATGTAATCACACAGAGACACGGAGGCACAGAGGAGAACGACTCTCTGTGTCTCCGTGCCTCGGTGTGAGCCCATCAGTTCATGAACCAGGCGTTCTTGATCCGCCCGTCCACGACTTCGTAGATGATGACGCTGACGTGCCGGTCCTCGCCGGGAAGCCCGCTCACGTGCTCCTCGTCGATCACGAAGCGCCCCTTCACCATGCGGCTGCGCACTTCGGCGTGCAATCGCGCGGCGTCTGGATCGGTGAACAGCTCCGTGTAGTGGCTGCGGATGCGCGCCGCGCCGGCGAATACTGTGTCCGCCGGGTATTCCCAGTGCACCGCGTCCGGCGCATACACGGCCATGAACCCCTCCACGTCGTGCCGGTTGAACGCATCCACCTGCGCCTGCACCACCCTCTCCGCGTCCGTAACGGCCGCGCGCGGCGCCGTGCGCTGTACGTTCACGCTGCACGCGGACAGGAGCAGCACGGCTGACAGGTGGTTGATGCGCATGGGCGGCTCCTCGGAAGGTACGGGGGCGAACCTGAATGGCGACACAGAGGAGGCGTTCTCTCTGTGTCTCTGTGCCTCTGTGTGAGCCATCACTCCCCGGCGGGATCGAGCAGTACAGGGGGTGTCCGCACGGAGTGGAGGCCGCCGTCGGGTTCGTACACCACGCCGCCCCCGGTGGGGATTCCCATCCCGCGCAGCCCACCCGGCGGCGCCTGGATCACACGGCGCAGCCGCTCCCACCCGCCCGCTTCGTCGTGGGCATCCACCACGAACGGAACGAGCCCCAACGCGTCGAAGGTCCGCGGCTCGCCTTCGTCCTCAGCCCACCCCTTCCGCCCCAGCAGCACGGCACCGGCCGAGACACCCATCAGCACGGCACCGCCGCGATAGCGAGCCACGAGGTCCGCGCCCATCCCCGTGCTCTCCATGACGCGCCAGCCACGCGCGACATCGCCCCCCGCCAGCAGCACGACATCCGCGGCCAGTAGCGAGGCACGATCATTCGGCCCGTACTCCGAGCGGATCATCCGGCAGTCCCGGAGCCCCACCTGCTCCATCGCGGCCTCGAAGATCGAAAAGAACTCGGGCCGGTCTCTATTGGAGGCGCCCACATACGCCGCCACGGGTGCACCGCCGCCGAGGCGCCCGCGCACCCGCTCCAGGAAGGGGCGGCCGCTCTCCGTCGAGAAAAGGAGTTGGCTATCGGCCAGCAGGAAGATGGGCTGCATGGAGGAGCCTTCGACAGGCGACGGGAGAGCGGCCGGGCTCGGCGTTCCACGCGACCAGAGTGACCCGGACTTCCTCGTACGGCGCACCCTGCGTAGCCGCGAGAGCGTCAGTACGGTTCATGTCCACCGCCTCCTCCAACGCAGAACGCAAGTTCTCCAGTAACTCCTCGCGGGTCTCGCCCTGAGAGTCGACGCCGGGAACCTCTTCGATCCACCCGATCCACCAGTGCTCGCGCTGCTGGACCACCGCACTGTAGCCTCGCTTCCATGCGCCCCATAAGCTCGAGTAGTTGCTCCAAATGCTAGCAAGCCGTGCACCCATTTGGAAGTCGCAGAGCCCCCTGACCCGCTCGATCGACACGAAGCGGCCGCGGAGCCGGAGGTACCGGTGAAGGCCGCAGAGCGGCCTCCCACATCCTGATCATCATACCCGGAACAACGCTGGCATGCCTTACAGGCTACTGATTTAGCGCCGCCCGGGGAAGCGATCGGCTCCAACAACCATCAGCGGATCTGACCCGAGTCGCTGGGCTGATCATGTACCACAAATCAGCTCAATGCACGCGCCGCTCCGATCTCTCACCACGATCGATGCACATCGGCATTCGCTAGCGCAACCTGTCTCGTGCGCATACATTCTGCCCGCGCCACTCGCACTTTGGGTTGACTGCCGCAGCCAAATAGCATAGTTTTAGCATTCCCGAACGAGCGTTCGAACGAGCGTTCGTGTGGGACCGGAACCTGCTCACGGGCAGGAGATCGGCCGCTCCGCTGAAGAGGCGGGGCGGCCGGATGAGCAACGACGAGATGAAGTCCACGGCGCTACCCGCGCAGGGAGACGATCAGGATGGCCAAGTATACTGACGAAGAGCTCAAGGAAAAGGTACACAACGGCTTCATCGTCGAGTACCCGGACGAGATGACGGAGGGGTACCGGAACGCGCTGATCGTGCAGCTTCTGGTGCAGGCGGACACGGAGCTGGTGTCGGCGCCGGCGTACTTCGGGGCGGCCAAGGACGCGCCGTCCACCAACACGATGGTGAGCGCCACGGCCATCATCCAGGACGAGCTGGCGCACGCCAACATCGCGTACCGCCTGCTGGAAGACCTGGGGATGGACAAGGAGCAGCTCGTGTACGGCCGCCAGCCGCACGAGTTCAAGCACCCGTACGGCTTCGACCACCCGCTGGAGAACTGGGCGGAGCTGGTGGTGGCCAACGGCCTCTACGACCGCGCGGGGATCACGCTGCTGGGCGACGTGTTCAAGAACACCTCGTACGGCCCGCTCAAGCGCGCGCTGGTGAAGGTGGACCAGGAGGAGACCTTCCACCTGCGCCACGGCGAGATGTGGATGAAGCGCCTCTCGGCCGCGGGCGGCGAGGCCAAGGACTCCATCCAGCGCGCGGTGGACTGGATGTTCCCCATGGCGGTGGAGTGGTTCGGCCTGCCGGACGACATGAAGCGCCATTCGGGCCAGCTCGACTACAAGCTCAAGGGGATGACCAACGACGAGCTGCGCCAGACGTGGATGAAGTCCACCGTGCCGCTCTGCGAGTCCATCGGCATCAAGGTGCCGGCGCACTGGGACGACGGGCGCGAGCGCTTCGTGCTGGACTACGCCTTCCCCTGCGAGTACGACGAGGACGAGAAGCGCTGGCTGATGGACGAGGGCGAGATCTCGTGGAGCCAGGTGTTCGAGCGCTGGAAGGGCCGCGGCCCCGCGAACAAGCGCTTCGTGGAGTCGATCCAGGAGGGCCGCGCGTTCCGGAACCTGCTGGAGGCGGCGTGACGGCAACGGCAGTGCGTGAGTGCGTGAGTGCGTCAGTGCGTTTGTACGGCGGCGACACGGACAGCGCACTCACGCACTCACGCACTGACGCACTTGCTCCGTCCTACCCGGTGCCCGCCGATGCCCGCACGGGCCCGCTGTGGGACGCGCTACGCGAGGTGATGGATCCCGAGATCCCGATCTCGCTCGTGGACCTGGGCCTGATCTACGACGTGCGCCAGGAGGGGAGCACCGTGGAGGTGGACCTCACCTTCACGGCGACCGCCTGCCCGTGCATGGCCTTCATCCACTTCGACATCCAGGACCGCCTTCAGCGCGAGCCCGGCGTGGCCGGCGTGCGCGTGAACGAGGTGTGGACGCCGGCTTGGACCAAGGCGCGCATCTCGCCCGAGGGCCGGGAGCTGCTGAAGACGATGGGCGTATCGATGTAACCGAAGTGCGTGAGTGCGTGGAGTGCGTGAGTGCGTCAGTGAGCGCATCCGCAGTTTCCGGCGCACTCACGCACTAACGCACTCACGCACTGCTTTCCCCCATGAAAGAGCCCGTATACGAAGTTTTCGCGCGGAAGACGCGCGAGGAGCCGCTGCGGCACATCGGCTTCATCAACGCGACGGACGACGACCTGGCGCGGGTGTATGCCTGGAAGACGTACGACGAGCAGAACTGGGCGGAGATGTGCGTGATCCCGCGCACGGCCATCCTCCCGCTGGACCCGCAGGAGAGCCAGTTCGTGACCGCCGGGTCGCCCGCGGCCGAGGAGTCCATCGTCCACGCGCGGGCCACCGGCGCGTACGGCGGCAGCGATGTAGCGATCAAGGAGGGCGCATGAGCGTCGCCGAGAACGCGGCCCGCTTCGACAAGGCCGAGGAGCTGGGCGCCGACGTGCGCACCGCGCTGCGCGACCTGATCCTGACGCTGGCCGACAGCAAGCGCGTGCTGGGGCTGCGCTACTCCGACCGGATGCTGGGCGCGCCCACGCTGGAGGCGGGGATCGCCGCGTCGTCCATGGCGCAGGACGAGTGGGGGCACGGGCGCCTGACGTATGCCCTCCTCTCCGACTTCGGCGACGACCCCAAGGGCGAGCTGGAGCACGCGCGCCCCGCGTCCGACTACCGCAGCATGTGCGCGCTGGACCGCGCCTTCGGGTCGTGGAGCGAGACGATCGCGGCGGGGCTCATCCTGGACACGGCGCTGGCCGTTCAGTACGGCGCCCTCCTGGACAGCCGCTACACGCCCGTGCACAACCGCGTGCAGAAGATGCTGGACGAGGAGCGCTTCCACTTCCAGTACGCCGTCGGGTGGACGCGGCGCATCGCGCCGGTGCACGAGGTGCGCGGCGAGTTCGTGGCGGCGCTGGGCGGCTACCTCCCCGAGGCGCTGCGCTGGTTCGGCAACGACGACGCGGAGTCCAGCCGGCTGCTGGTGGCCGAGGGGATCGTGAGCCAGGCTCCGTCGGCGCTGCGCGCGCGCTTCCTGCGCCGCGTGGGCCCCGTGCTCGCCGAGGTGGGGCTGGCCGAGTCGCTGGGGCTCACCCAGCGCGACGGGGGCGAGTGGCGCTCGGACGCCACGCTGGCCTGGAACGGATGGAACGACGCCACGCGGCGCGCCAGCGGGATGCTGGACGAGGAGACGGCCGCCCGCGCCCGCGGCGACAAGAACCGCGCGATGCTCCTTGACTGACGTATCCGATCCTCATCGCCACAGCGACGAGGAGGGGAGCACGCTCCCCCAGGCCGCGCCCTGCCCTTTCTGCGACGGGCGCGACACGAAGCTGATCAACCCGTTCGGCGGTCAGCTCTCGGTGGCCCAGTACTGGTGCAACCAGTGCCGCACAGGGTTCGAGTACATCAAGTGGGAAGACTAGGCTCACACAGAGACACGGAGGCACAGAGACGACTTCATCTCTGTGCCTTCGTGTTTATGGTGACTTCGAAGGAGCCGTACTGGTGCCCGGTGGGCTCGGTGCGGTAGCTGCGCGTGCGGGAGATGGCGCGGTACTCCAGGCCCACGGAGCCCAGGCGCACGCCGCCACCCAGCTCCAACTGGCCCACGGTGGGGGTGCGATCCACGCGCGGGCCGTCGCGGAAGGTGTTGCCGTCCAGGAAAAGGTCGCGCAGCACCCACTCCGCGCGCGCGGCGGCGATGGCGTAGATGGAGACGGGGACGCGGCGCCCCGTGCGGCCCCAGGGGGGCGGCACCTGGTACCCGGCGCGCAGCCGCACGCCGCCGTGCGCGCCGGTAAGGACGTTGCCGGCCGCCGCGCCCCAGTACGGCACCACGTCCGCCACGCGGATGCCGCCCGGCCGGGCCGCGGCCAGGAGGTGCTCTTCGCCGTAGCGCAGTACCACACCCGGCTCGGTGCGGAGCTGCTCCTCCCACCCCGTCACGGGGCGGAAGCCGCCGATGGCGTGCACGGTGGACTGCACCCACTCCCCCTGCGACGGCGGGCCGGTGATCCCCACCTCGGCGTCGGCCGAGCGCCGCACGCGGGGGCGCTCCACGCTCCCGGCGGCGCCCAGGTACAGCCACCCGGCGTACGGCCGGTTCCCCAGGAAGGCGAAGTCGTTCCGCGGAGTGAAGATCTTCTGGCCGAGGCGCACGCGCGTGGAGAGGCAGGCGCCGGTGCTGTCGCCCGCACCGCACGGGGAGCGGCCGCGCAGGAGGCGGCCCCACAGCGGGGCGCCGTTCAGCTCGGCCGCGATCTCCATCCCGTTGGTGTACTCCTCGTCCGGGCGGATGTCGAAGGGGATCCAGAAGCTGTAGGCGTCGTTCTCCGACGTGATGGAGACGGAGCGCACCTGCGCCGCCAACGTGGGGACGGAGCAGAGCAGGACGAGGAGCGTGAGGAGGGGCAGGCGGCGAGGGGGCATCGCCTTTCTGTGGCTCGGCGTGAGCCCGCGGTCAGGCCGCGGCCATCTCTTCCAGGGCGCGGCGGACGTACACGGGGACCATGGCGCGGCGCCAGTCCGGGTCCACGATCATGTTCTCCAGCGGATGGCACTGCTTGTAGGCCTGCTGCGCCACGCCGTCCATCACGTCGCGCAGGGGCGCGCCGGCGGCCAGCTTGTCCAGGCCCGTGACCACGCGCGGCCGCGAGCCCAGCGCGGACACCACCAGCGACAGCGACTCCACCCGCGCGTCCGGCGACAGGCGCGCCGCCGCGGCGATGGAGAGGAGCGGGTAGTCCACCGAGTTGCGCTGCCGCACCTTCCGATACGCCGTGCGCAGCCCCGCGCCGGCCAGGGGGATGCGGATGCGCCGCACCAGCTCGTCGCGGCGGCGCACGGTGTTCGCCTTGCCGTCGGCCACGAAGAAGTCGTCCACCGCCACGGTGCGCGCTCCGTCGGCCGACGCGAGGTCGATCTGGGCGCCCAGCGTCATCAGCACCGGCACCGTGTCCGCGGAGTGAGCGGCGACGCACTTCTTCCCCACCTTGGTGACGTGGCAGACGTCGCCGTCCTTTTTGAGGCAGAAGCCCAGCGCCTCGCGCCAGAAGAAGCTCTGGTTGTAGTAGGTGCAGCGCGTGTCCAGGCACAGGTTGCCGCCCATCGTCCCCGCATTGCGGATCTGCGGGGCGGCCACCTTCCCCGCGGCCTCGGCCAGCGAGGGGAAGAGGCGCCTCACCAGCGGGCTGCGCGCCACCTCCGTGAGCGTGGCCCCCGCGCCGATCGCAAGCTCCGTGGCCGCGCCCTCATCGGCCGCGTTCCCCGCCCCGTCCACCAGCCCGATCCCGCGCAGCTCCGCGATCCCCTTGAGCGCCACCAGGTGCCCCGGGGTGAAGAGGCGGTGCTTCATGTTCGGCATCAGGTCGGTGCCCCCGGCGATGGCGAGCGCGTCCTCGTGATCGCGCAGGAGCGCCAGCGCGTCGTCCAGGCGCTCGGGCCGGTGGTAGCGGTACTCGTGGAGGCGGAGCATGGCGTCCGGTACGGGGATCGGGTGCGGTCACACACCCGGAACAATAGCGAAGCGGCCCGCGCCCCGGAAAGGGTGCGGGCCGCTCCTCTGTGTCTCCGTGTCTCTGTGTGAGATGCGGTTCAAGCCGGAAACTCCAGCGGAACCCGCAGCCGGAAGACGGTGCCCGCGTCTGCGGCGTCATCTTCCACCACCAGCGTGCCGTGCAGGCGCGTGGTGAGCTGCCGCGCGATGGTGAGCCCCAGCCCCGTGCCGCGGTTGACGGAGTCGGTGCGCGAGGGGTCGCAGAGCTGCTCAAAGGGCTCAAAGATCCGCTCCCGCTCGTCGGCGGGGATGCCGGGGCCGGTATCCGCCACCCGGAACTCCATGGCGTGCGGGTTGCCGGCGGCGCGCGCCTCCACGCGCACGCTGCCGCGCGGGGTGAACTTGACCGCGTTGCCCACCACCGCCTGCAGCACCTGCCGCAGCCGGTCCGGATCGCTCTCCAGCTCCGGCAGCCCGTCCGCGGCGGCGATGGTGAACCTCAGCCCCTTGGCCTCCGCCTGCACGCGCAGCGGCTCCAGCGTGCTGTGCAGGAAGTCCGCGGGAGCCATGCGCACGGGCGCGATGCGCAGGCGGTCGATCTCGGTGGTGGAGAGAAGGAGCACGTCGTCCACCAGGCGGGCCAGGTGCTCCGCGCACATGCCGGAGCGCTCGGCGGCGCGCTCCGCCTCGGGCGGCATGGCGCCGAAGGTGGAGGTGGCCAGGAGGTGCGTGTAGCCCACGATGGCGTGCAGCGGGGTGCGCAGCTCGTGGCTTGCCGCGGCGAAGAAGCGGCTCTTGGCGCGGCTCGCCTCCTCCGCCTCGGCGGCGTAGCGCGCCAGGTCCTTGTCGCGCTCGATGCGGTGCGTCACGTCCTCGAAGAGGATCGACGCCCCGCCGCCGGAGAGCGGGCGCGTCCACACGTCGAAGAAGCGCCCGCGAAAGGGCTCCGTCTCCGCCTGTACCGCATGCAGCCGGCGCGGGCGCCCGTCGGCCAGCGCGTCCGCCAGCGTGCGGCGGAGCACCGGCGGCTCGTGGGGGAGGAGCGACCAGATCTCGATGCCCGCCAGCTCCAGCCGCCGCGCGCCCAGCACCCCCCGCGCCGCGCGGTTGGCGTAGGCGATCCTGCCCTGCGCGTCCACGGCCACGCACCCGTGGCGGATGGAGTCCAGCACCCCCAGCGAGCGCTCCGCCTCCACGTCCGGCGCGCGAAGCTGCAGCGCCACGCCGTCCCCCGCCGCCGTGGCCACCACTGTGAACAGGCCCGGCGCATCGGGGAACACCTCGTCGCCCGCCAGCTTCAGGGGCCGGTCCCCGCCGCTGAGCTCCGCGAGCCGCTCGCCGAGGGCCGCATCGTCTACCCCGGCGAAGGCTTCGGACAGGCGCAGGCCGAGCACCCCATCGCGCGGGGCGCCCAGCATCCGTTCGGCGGCGGCGTTCCAGTAGCTGACGCGCCCATCCGGGCCAAGCATGCAGAAGCCGTCCGAAAGGGCTTCGAGGGCCGGGTTGAGCGATGAAGGGCTTGCGGCGGACACGGTCACGAAACTCCAGGTGCTGCGCTGCACGGCCAAGGCGGCCTCGATCTCCCACCCTGTTTGAACCCGGTCCGCCGCCACGTGTTCCCGGCTCTTTCCGGGCCAATCGGGGAGGGGGCCCTCACCCGGCAGCTTACAGCTGCCACCCTCTCCCACAAACCGCGTGGGAGAGGGGACTACTTCGCGTGCGGCGAGCCGACGGTGGCGCGGACGGAGCGGGCGGGGGAGGCGCATCCACCGGATGAGCCGTGGGCCGCGCCTCGTCTGGGCCGCGGCGCCCGCCCCGGCAGCCAAGCGCGGATGGCTGGAAATCGCCCCCCTCTCCCATTTTTGGGAGAGCGGGGGCCGGGGGGGTGAGGGCCTCCGTCAGCCCTCACCAGCCCTGCTCGCCGCGAGCAGTTTTCCCCCTGCGCGCGCCCCTACTGCTTCGCCTGTGCGCCCATGCGGTCGCGGGCGGTGCGGCGGTTGGTGGGGATGCTCCAGTAGATCACGTCTTCCCACCACTCCGGGCCGCGGAACTTGACGTTCTGGTAGCGCGCGCTCACCCCGTAGAACTCCGGGTCCAGGAAGATGGGCGCGTACACCGCGTCGTCGATGGCCGTCTGCTCCAGAGTGCGCCACATGGCGCGGGCACGCACCGTGTCCGTCTCCAGCAGCAGGGAGTCGATCAGGGCATCCACGCGCGGGTTGCTGTAGCCCGCGAAGTTGGCGCCGGCGGGGGGGATGGAGCGCGAGTGCCAGATGGCCTCGGCGTTGGGGGCCATCACCCCGGGGCCCCAGCCCCAGCCCCAGAACGAGCCCTGGAACTGGCGGGCGCGCAGGCGCGACACCCAGGTGGTGCTCTCCATGGGCTTCAGCACCAGGTTGATCCCGGCCTGCTTCACCTGGCTCTGCATGGCGACCAGCATGTCCGGGCGCAGCGGGTCGCTGGAGCTGAACTCCACCTCCAGCGTCAGCGGGCGGCCGCCCTTGTCGCGGATGCCGTCGCGGTTGGTGTCGCGCCACCCGGCCGCGTCCAGCAGTCGGCCGGCGCCCGCCACGTCGTAGGCGAGCGTGCGCGCGTCGCGCGAGTGCTCGCGCAGGGCGGGCGGGATGGGCGAGAGCGCGGGCTCCGCGTCCGTGCCCAGCAGCCCCTGCACCAGCGCGGGGCGGTTGACGGCCATCAGGAACGCCTGCCGCACGCGGATGTCGTCCACCGGCGGGCGGCTCACGTTCCAGGCGATCCACCCCGGCCTCACGCGCGGGGCGTTGTGGAGCTTCACCGTGGGGGTGCTCTTGATGCGGCTCCGCTGGTCCGCCGGCACGCGCGGGAGGAGGTCGCCCTCGCCGTTGAGGAGCCCGGTGAGCCGCGCGCTGGGCTCGGGGACGTTCCTCACCACGATGCGGTCCAGCGAGGGGCGGCCGTCCGGCGCCTCGGTGTTGGCGTTGACCGTCACCTGCCGGTTCTGCTCCCACGAGCCGAAGCGGTAGAGGCCGTTCCCGACCGGGTTGCGGTTGAAGGCGTGGAAGCGCATCTGCCCGGGGTCCACGCTGCCCAGGATGTGCTTGGGAACGGGGATCACCTCCAGCAGCGCGTTGAGCGCCGCGGGGCTGGTGCGCACCAGCGTGGCCTCCACCGTCATGCTGTCCACCGCCCGCACGGAGGTGACGCCTTCCACGTCCGGCTTGCGGGGCGAGCCGACCTTTTCATCCTTCTGGCGCTCGATGGTGAAGACGACGTCCTCCGCGCGCACGGGCCTGCCGTCGTGCCACTTGAGGCCGGGGCGCACCTTCATCACCACGGTGCTGCCGTTGACCTGCCACGACTGCAGGAGGTCCGGCACGTAGCCGCTGAGCGTGCTGTCGCGCCGGGCGAGCGCCCGGAACATCAGGTGGACGAGCTGGAACGACGGGTTGCTGTCGAAGGTGAGCGGATTGAGGTTGTCCGGCTCACGGTCGGCGAGCACGATCAGCGTCCCCCCCGGCGGGCCGCCGGCGAAAGTCTTGTACCCGCCCGGGGGCGCCTTCTCCACCGCCCCACCGCCGCCGCCCGCATCCCCGCCGCCGCCGCAAGCCGCCACGCCCAGCACCGCGCAGACCGCCGCCCACCGATGCAGAAGCATCATCCCACCCACCTTTCAGAAGGGGTTGTTCTCGGACGCACCGCGCGCTCGCCGCGCAGAAAGCCTGCCAGACGGAAAAAGTGCGTGAGTGCGTGGAGTGCGTTAGTGCGTGAGTAACAGCAGTTGACGCACTCACGCACTAACGCACTCACGCACTTCTTCTCAAAACTTGTCGAACGTCCAGGGCTTCGGCACGGCCCAGGCGTGGTCGAGCGCCTTGGTGTACTCCGGGCGGTCGATCTGGGCGAGGCCGCCGGCCAGGGCCTGCCAGGGGGCCAGCGCGCCGATGAAGATGCGCGACAGTGTGTCCATGGGGAGGGAGAAGGTGGCGTCCACGGCGCCGCCGCGGTACGGCTCCACCTCCATCCGGCCGCCCTCGATGCGCACCCGCCAGGGGCCGCGGTTCTCCTGCACCTGCTCGTCGTCCACCTCCAGCTTCAGCGTCATCTCCTCCTCGGTGTGAAGGGAGCGCATCCCCAGCGCCTCCGGCACGTCAAGCACGCGGAACATGGGGCCGCGCAGGAGGGTGGCCGAGGGGAACCAGAGGCCCCACCCCGGGTTGCTGAGCAGGGGGAGGCGCGGCTCGCTGATGCGGTCGCCGAAGCCCTCTTCCGGGTGCGCGCGGTACACCAGCTCGCGCCACTGGTCGCCCAGCGACGAGAGCCAGGCGTAGATCCCCTTCTGCGCGCCCAGGGTGAGCCACACGCGCTCCTCCACCTCCAGGAAGCGCTTGTCGATGGGGAGGTCCGCGCGGTAGCGGACGATGGCGTAGCCCTCCGCCTCGCCGCTCTCGCCCCAGTACACCACGGCGGCCTGGTCTTCCCCGCCCCACGAGTTGCGCCACGAGCGCGCCGTGCGGTCAAGCTGGCCGCTCTGCAGGCGCTGCGCGGCCTGGGCGTACACGGCGCGCATGGCCGCCTCGTCTTCCGGCGTGTCCACCAGGCGCACGCGCATCCTCTCCACCTTGTCGTCCGGCAGCAGGGCGGGCGGGAGCTGGTACTGGTGGGCCTCGCCGGCCAGGCCGTAGCCGAGCTGCTCGTAGAACGAGGCGCGGAACGGGTAGAGCGCGGAGCCCACGTCGCCGCGCTCGCGGGCGTGGTCGAAGCCGGCCGTTAGCATCCGCCCGGCCAGCCCGCGCCGCCGGTGCGTGGGGGCGATGGCCACCGAGGCGAGCCCCATCACGGGCATCGCCACCCCGGCGATCCACTGCCGCAGCCAGAGAAGCTGGCAGGCGCCGATGAGGCGGCCGCGCTCCTCGGCCACCCACAGCGATTCGAGCCCGCCGTGCGGGCCGTGCACCAGCCAGTTCTCCCACCACTGGTGGGTGCGGGTGGTGGACGGGAAGCTGTGGGCCTCCAGCCGGGCCACTTCGGGCACTTCATCCGGCAGTGCCGGGCGGAACGTCTCGCTCACCCCTCCCCTCCCCGTTCGGTGATGCCCGCGGCCTTGTGGCGCGCCTTTCGCAGCGGCGCACGCCGAGAGCCGCGCTCTGGTGCGCGGCACAACGCGGGTACCGTGCCGCGCCCTCCAGGGGCGGCGCATCGCTCAACTTACGGACGGCCACGATGCATCGCCAAGCCCCTCGCTCCCTCGTTCTCGCGCTGCTCGTGCTGGCCGCGGGCGCCTGCCGCACGGGCTCGCCCCCGGAAGCCGCCAGCGGCGCCGCGGACTCGCTCGCGCCCCCGCCCGCCACGACCGCCGCGGCCGGCGCGCGCGCCGAAGCACGCGGCGCCGGGGTCATCCCCGGCATCGAGATCCTCATCCGCGACTCGCTGCACCTGGTACGCGGCAAGCGGGTGGGGCTCATCACCAACCAGAGCGCCGTCACCCGCTCCGGCGAGCTGGGGGCCGACGTGCTGGCCCGCACCCCGGGCGTGCAGCTCGTGGCCCTCTTCGGCCCCGAGCACGGCATCCGCGGCAACCTGGAGGCGGGCGCCACCTTCGTGGGCGGGCGCGACACCAAGACGGGCGTCCCCGTCTACTCCCTGTACGACCGCACCCAGCGCCCCACCGCCGAGGAGCTGGCGAACGTGGACGTGCTGGTGTTCGACATCCAGGACATCGGCGCGCGCGTCTACACCTTCGTGTGGACGATGGCGATGGCGATGGAGGAGGCCGCCAAGCGCAAGATCCCCTTCATCGTGCTCGACCGCCCCAACCCCATCACCGCCGCCCTGGACGGGCCGGTGATGGACATCGAGGTGAAGACGGTGACGCAGGTGATCACCGGCTACTACACCGTGCCCCTGCGCCACGGGATGACGGCCGGCGAGATCGCCCGCTACTACAACGCGGACGCCAAGATCGGCGCCGACCTGCACGTGGTGCCCGCCGAGGGGTGGCGGCCGGACATGTACTTCGAGGACACGGGGCTCCGCTTCGTGCCGCCCAGCCCCAACATCCGCTCGGTGACCTCGGCGCTCAACTTCACGGGGCTGGTGCTGGGCGAGGCCACCAACGTGCACGTGGGCCGCGGCACCGACGCGCCCTTCAACTACGTGGGCGCCCCCTGGCTGGACGCCACCCGGTTCCGCGAGGCCGTGGCGAAGTACAACCTCCCCGGCGTGCGGCTTACCCCGGTGCAGATCACGCCCACCACGGACCCCGCGGTGGACACGGACTACAAGGGCCAGACCTTCACCACGCTGCGCCTGGAGGTCACCGACCGCCGCACCTACCGCCCGGCGTACACGGCGCTGGTGCTGCTGAGCGAGGCCAAGAAGCAGAACCCGGCGCAGTTCCGGATCAAGAACACGGGCTTCACGCAGATGCTGGGCTCCCACTGGGCCCGCGCCGCCTTCGACCGCGGCGACGACCCGCGCGAGATCGACCGCCGCTGGCAGCGCGAGCTCGCCGAGTGGGACCGCACCGAGCGCCAGCCGTACCGCATCTACAGATAGGGATCACACAGAGACACAGAGGCACAGAGATGAAGTCATCTCTGTGCCTCTGTGTCTCTGTGTGAGCCTTCTTTTTAGCGGCTCATCCGCTCCGCCATCTGGAACGCCGCGTACACGTTCACGATCCCGCCAGTGGTGGACAGGTCGCCGAAGCGCACCCGCTCGCCCTCGGTGCCCGGGCGCACCACCATCTGGTCCGCGTAGCGGGTGGACGAGTCGAGGATGATCTGCTTGATCTGCGGCGCCGTCAGGTTGGGGAAGTACGACATCAGCAGCGCGGCCACGCCGGACACCACGGGCGCCGCCATGCTCGTCCCCGAGTTGCGCTCGTAGCCGCCGCCCTGCACGGTGGAGAGGATGGCCGCGCCCGGCGCGAACACGTCCACCTGCCCGCGGCCCCAGTTGGAGAAGCTGGCCGCAAGGCGCTCCGGGCCCTCCCACGACGACGCGCCCACCTCGATCCAGTTGCGCGACTCGCCCCCGCCCTCGAAGCGGCGGTTGGGGAAGTTGGCCTTCTCGTTGAGGTTCTCGCCGTCGTTGCCGGCGGCGTGCACCAGCAGCACGCCCTTGCTCTCGGCGTAGCGCACCGCGTCGTCAACGGCGCGCTTCTGCGGCGAGTAGCCCTTGCCGAAGCTCATGTTGATGACGTTGGCGCCGTGGTCCGCCGCGTAGCGGATGGCGTTCGCCACGTCCTTGTCGCGCTCGTCGCCGTTGGGCACCGCGCGCACGATCATCAGCCGCGTGCCCGTGGGGGCCACGCCGTTGATCCCCATCGCGTTGTTGCGCTCCGCCGCCACGATCCCGGCCACGTGCGTCCCGTGGTCGGCCGAGGGGCCCTCCACGTCGCGGTTGCCGTACGCCCGCTCCGCCGTGTTGGCGTACGTGTCGCCCACGATGGTGCGGGTGTCGAAGTCCGGGTTCAGCGCGAACTGCACGCGCTGCTCCAGGTCCTCGCGCTGCTCGGTGATCTGGCGCGCCGTGAAGCCCTGGGCGGTCATCGCCATGAAAAGCTGCTTCGCCTGCGCCACGTCCTGCCGGATGGGCTGCAGCCTGGCCACGCGCTCGGCCGTGAGCGAGTCCGCCCCCACCTGCTGCCGCAGCAGGGTGAGCGCGTCGCTTACCATCTTCTCCACCTGGCGCATCTCGGTGAGCGTCTGAGCCGCCTCCGAGCGCTGCTTCTCCACCTGCGCCTTGGTCTCGCGGTACAGGTCGAGCTCGCGCCGGGCGTCGCCGCGCAGCGTGTCCGGGTTGGCGCCCTCATAGCGGCGCAGCGAGCCGTAGACGCGCACCACCTCGTAGGTGTCCACGTCCACGTTCCGCCCGTCGCGCCCGCCGATGAAGTTCCAGCCGCGCACGTCGTCCACCAGCCCGTCGCCGTCGTCATCGCGGGTGTTGCCGGCCACCTCGCGCGGGTTCGCCCAGATCACCCCGTCCAGGTCCGGGTGCTCGATGTCGGTGCCGGAGTCGATGATGGCCACCACCACCGAGCGGCGCGGGGCGCGGTTGGCCAGCACCTCGCTGTAGAGCCGCTCCGCCCCGATGCCGGGGAAGCGGTCCTTGCTGGCGTCCAGCAGCCACCAGTTGGCGGGCGAGGTGTCCTGCTGTGCGAGCAGCCGCGGCGCCGACGCGCCCTGGGCGTGCGCCGAGGTGAAGACGCCGAGCGAAAGCGCCACGGCGCCGAGCAGACGGACGGATCTCATAGCGTTCCTCGAAGGAGTTGTGCCGCGGCCCACGTGCCGGGCCGCGCCCTGGCCGGATGGTGCCGGCGGGCGTTAGACCCCGCCGCCCCCCCCGGCGTTCCGCGCGCCCTACGCGGCGCCCGGGGGGAAGGCGGCGATGCGGCGGGTGAGCTCTTCGTGCGCCGCCAGCACGGTGCCCGTGCGGCGCAGCTCGGCCAGCCGCTCCGCGGCGGGCTCGCCGGCCGGCGGGGCCAGGAGCGCGACGATCTCCCGCACCCATCCGCGGGCGCTCTCCTCCGCGATCGGCTCGCGCGTGGCGAGCGCCTCGTCGATCGTCACGATCAGCGCGGAAAAGGGCCGCAGCCACGCGAAGCCCTCGTCCTGGATCAGCATCTGGAGGAAGACGCCGTTAGACATGGGCCCGCTGCGCCGCTCCACCTCGCCGCGCTGGGCGTCGATCAGCGCCTTGTGGAGCCGCAGCAGCCCCAGGCGCACGGATCTGAGGTTGTCGCGGATCGGGTCGGGCGGAAGGTCGGGACGAAGTGCCATCGCGTTTTTCTCCGTGTCTCTGTGCCTCCGTGTGAGGCTGCCGTTCACATCTCCGCGGCTTCGCGCAAAGAACGTCCCAGCGCCTCCGCGCCGGCGTACGACCAGCCGCGCGACAGGTGGCGGACGGCTCGTACGCGCACCGCTCCCCACGGCGCGGGGGTCGGCTCGAAGCGCTCCGCCGGGAGCCGCTCCACGCCGAAGAGGCGCCGCAGGTGCTCCGCGGCCTCCCTGCCGTGGGCCAGGATGGCGGCGGGGCGCACCGAGTGCAGCACCAGGTCGAACACGCCGGTCTGGCGCAGCTCCGGCGGCAGGTCGCGCTCGGCGGGCGTGGGGGTGGAGAAGACGTTGGTGTCCAGGCAGCGCACGGGCGCCGCCGCCGCGATGATCCGCGTGAGCATCCGCCGCGTGGGGGTGGCGTCCGCCTTCCCCGCCGCACGCCGCTGGGCGCGGGAGGCTTCCGCCCACGCATCGCGGCGGAAGCCGTACCCGCTCTCCCAGAAGCTCCAGTAGTCCAGGCTCAGCGCCGTCGCCGGGTTGGAGCCCACGATGAAGGCGCTGCACTCCAGCGGCGAGCCCTCGCACACGAAGGGGCGCACGTACGCGGGGCGGCCGATCCGTTCCCGCAGCGCGGCCTCGAACCCGTCCAGCGGCGTCACGGTCAGCGCGCGGCCTGGCGCGTCTCCACGAAGAAGTTTTCGTCCACCCGCAGCCGCGCGGCGCCCGTCAGCGGGATCGACTGCCAGCGCTCCGTGGGGCGGAGCGTCCGCATGGCGCCGCCCTGCAGCGACACGCGCACCGGCATGTCGAAGCCGGGGACGACGTTCGCCCAGCGGTACTGGAAGCGCCCGTTCTGCGTGCGGTGCTCCAGCACCGGGATCCTGGTGGTGGTGAGGTACTGCTGGAAGACGCGGCTCAGGTCGATGCCGGCCTGCTGGCTCACGTAGCGCGTAACCTGCTCGCCCGTCACCGTCTTGCGCCCGAAGGTGGAGTTGAGGCCGCGCAGGATGCCGCGCCACTTCTCGTCGTCGTTCACGATCTGGCGGATGGTGTGGAGCATGTTGCCCGCCTTGTAGTACATGTCACCCGACCCTTCCTCCTGGATGCCGTAGCGGGCCACGATGGGGCGGTCGTTCTGTACGGCCTTGCGCGTCCCGATCACGTAGCGGGCGCCCGCCTCCTTCCCGCGCAGGCACTCCACGAACAGGTTCTCGGAGTAGTTGGTGAAGCCCTCGTGCACCCACATGTCCGCGATGTCGCGGGTGGTGATGTGGTTGCCGAACCACTCGTGCCCGCTCTCGTGAACGATGATGAAGTCCCAGTCCGCGCCCTCGCCCGTGCCCGAGAGGTCGCGGCCGCGGTAGCCGTTCTGGTAGTGGTTGCCGTACGCCACCGCGCTCTGGTGCTCCATGCCCAGGTGCGGCGTCTCCACCAGCTTGAAGCCGTCCTCGTACCACGGGAAGGGCCCGAACCAGCGCTCGAAGCAGGCGAGCATCGGCTTCACCTGCTGGAACTGCCGCCGCGCCGCGTCCACGTGGTACGCCAGCGGCCAGTAGTCGAGCGTCAGCGTTCCCTTCTCCCCCTGGTACGTGTCGCTGAAGTGCGCGTAGTTCCCCGCGTTCACCGCCACGTCGTAGTTGTTGATGGGGCTGCGCACGAACCAGTCGTACGTGGTGGTGCCGTCCGCGTTCTTGGTGGTGCCGCGCAGCCGCCCGTTGGAGACGTTCACCATGGGATCGGGAACGGTGATGGCCACGCGCTGGCTGTCCGGCTCGTCCACCTGGATGTCCTTGTTGGGCCACCACGCGCTGGCCCCCAGCCCCTGCACGGCGGTCGCCACCCAGGGCGCGCCCGTGCTGTCCTGCGCCCACACGAAGCCGCCGTCCCACGGCGCGTTGCGCGCGCGGATCGGCTTGCCGTGGTAGTGCACGGTGATCGTCTTGGTCTGCCCCATCGTCTGCGGCGACGGCAGCGTGGCGAAGAAGACGTTCCCCTCGCGGCGGAAGCGCACGGCGCGCCCGTCCTGCACCATGCTGTCCACCTCCAGCGGCATCTGCAGGTCGATCTGCATCTCGCGCGCGGGCCCCACCACCCGGTAGGTGGTCGCGTTCCTCCCGCGGATGCTCTGCTCCGCCGGGTCCACGCGCACGTGGAGGTCGTAGTAGGTCACGTCCCACCACGCGCGCTCGGGCGTGACGGAGCCGCGCAGCGTGTCCGCGCGCGTGGGACGGGACGGGGTCTCCTGCGCCGCGGCGGGGAGCGCGAGCAAGCAGGCCAGCAGGACGGCGGCGATGCGCATGTTCGGCACGTGGGTCACGAGTCGGTTCACTGCACGGAAAAGCCCGGCTCCCCAAGCTCGGGGGCGCCGGGCAGAGCGCGCAAGGGGCACCCGTGCGATCGTGTCGCCGCTGCCGCGTTCGGAGCGCGAGCGCTACCGCACCCGGTTGGTCCAGTAGCCTGGCTCGCGCCGGTGGTGCATCAGAGCGATGATCTCGATCCGCCCCGTCTCGTGCAGGTAGACGACGCTGTACGGGAAGCGTGGAAGGAGTTTCCGGCGCGTGTCCGCTTCAAAGGGTGAACCCGTATCGGGATTCACCACGACGCTCTCCACCACCGCGCGCACCTCCGCGGCGAACTCGCCACCCAGTCCCTTCGCTTCACGCTCGTAGAACCGCACCGCGTCGCGCAGCTCCTCGCGCGCTTCGGGGCGGAACGCGTAGCCGCGGATCACCGGAGCATCTCATCGATCTCGCGGAATACCTGGTCGCCGGGAATGGAGGGCACCGCACCCGAGCGCAGCTCCTCCACGCGGCGCCTTACCTCCTCTTTCCAGCGTTCCTCGATCACCAGATCCTCGTCGAGGCTGGCGATCAGGCGCTCGGCCAGCCGTGCGCGCTCGGCACGCGGCAGCCGGAGGGCAACCGATTCGACATCATCAATCATGGTGGACATCACGCCCCCTGGTTCAGCGGTTCGCCCGGACACTTCTCAAGCTCGTTAGCTCCCGACAACACGCGCAAGGGGCACCGGCTCGATCGTGTCGCCGCTGCCCCGTTGCGAGCGCGAGCGCTCTCCTTCTGTTGTGTGCCTCTGTGTCTCTGGGTGAGCCTAGCTGTTGAAGAACGCCGCGATGCGCGCCAGTCCCTCGGCGACGGTGGCCTCGTCCGCGACCCAGGAGATGCGCAGCCAGCCCTCCGCGCCCGGGCCGAAGGCGATGCCGGGGACCGCCACGACGCGGTGCTCCTCCAGGAGGCGCTCGGCGGCGGCCATGGAGCGGGTGGCGTAGGCCGGGGGGAGGCGGATGAAGGCGTAGAACGCTCCCTCCGGCGGCGCCATCTGCAGGCCGTGGCGCCCGGCGAGGGAGAGGAGCGCGCGGTGGCGCTCCGCGTAGATGGGGCGGTGGGCGGAGAGAGACTCGGGGTGCGCAAAGGTCTCCATCGCCACCCACTGGCTGAAGGTGCTGGTGGCGGTGTTCACCAGCCCGTGCACCTTGATGGCGTTGGCGATCACGGGAGCGTCCGCGATCAGCCACCCCAGGCGCATCCCGGTCAGCGCGTTGCTCTTGGAGAGCGAGCCGACGGTGAGGGTGTGTGGGTACAGCGTGGCGAGCGACACCGGCGGCTCGGGCGTGTAGTAGAGCTCGCGGTACACCTCGTCCACCAGCACCAGCACCGGGGGGCCGGGGCGCGCGGACAGGCCGTCGGCCAGGGCGCGCAGCTCGGCCTCGGGCCACACGCGCGCCGTGGGGTTGCAGGGGGAGTTGATGATGATCATGCGCGTGTCCGGCCCGATCGCCTCCAGCACCGGCGCGGCCCGCGGGGCGAAGCCGTCGTCGGGCGAGAGGGCCACGCCGCGGTGCCGGATCCCCTCCAGCGTGCACATCTTGGGATAGGCCAGGAAGCACGGCTCCACGATCAGCACCTCGTCGCGCGCCGGATCGACCATGGTCTTGATGGACAGGAAGAGCGCTTCCTCGGAGCCGACCGTGGTGCACGCGTTGGCCACGTCGCCGCGCCCTGGGAAGCCGTGGTAGCTGGCGATGGCCTGCCGCAGCTCCGGGTAGCCGCCGTTGGGTGAGTACGGGGTGCCGTCGCGGCGCACGCGCTCCAGGGCGGCCTCGAAGGGGCGCGGATCGGGGCGCAGCACGGGCTCGCCGAGCCCCAGGTCCACGTCGCCCGGGCGCTTGCGGGCGTGGAGCGCGCGGATGAGCGATGGGGAGATCCGCTCCAGGATGGGGTTCATGCGGCGGTGCCGAAGTAGGCGCGGAGCGCGTTGTAGCAATGCTCCAGCGAGTCGATGGAGCACCATTCGTTGGCCTGGTGCGCCTGCGAAGTCTCGCCGGGGCCGAAGTTTACGGCGGGGATGCCGTGCGCCGTGAAGCGGGCCACGTCCGTCCACGCCTGCTTGGGCTGCACGTCCAGCCCCTGCCGCTCGCGCCACTCGCGGATCAGCGGGTGGTCCGCGTGCACCTCGCCCGAGGGGGCGGCATCCACGATCTCCACCGTGGCGGCGTCGCCCACCAGCTCGCGCAGCTCGCGCTCGGCGTTCTCGGCGGTATTCCCGGGCGCGAAGCGGAAATTGACGTTGAGGGCCAACGCGTCGGGCACCACGTTCTTGGAGTTGGCCGTGCTCGCCTGCGTCACCACGATCACCTCGTAGAAGTCCAGCGCGCCGAAGGTGATGCAGCGGCGCTCCAGCCCCGCGAACTTCTCCAGCAGCGGGATGGCGCCGTAGATGGCGTTCTCCCCCTGCCAGGGGCGCGCGCTGTGGGCGCGCACGCCGGGCACGGTGACGGTGGCGTGGAGCACGCCCATGCACCCGGGCTGCACCGCGCGGTCCGTGGGCTCCAGGATGAAGGCGAAGTCGAGGGTGGGCAGGCCGCCGCCGGTGAGCACCGGCTCCAGCCCGTTCCCCTCGCTGGGCCCCTCCTCGCCATCGTAGAAGATCCAGATGGGCCGCGCGCCCCGCAGCTCGCGCCACTGCTCCAGCAGCGCCAGCATCACGGCCACGCCGGCCTTCATGTCGCTGGCCCCGCACCCGTACACCCGCTCGTCGCGGATCTCGAACGCCTGGTCCTCCGCGCACTTCACGGTATCCAGGTGCCCCACCAGCGCCACCACGGGCAGCCCGCGCGCGCCCTGCTCGCCGAAGGGATCGCAGATCACGGAGTTCCCCACCCTGCGCACCGCCTCCGGCCCGGCGAAGGCGGAGCACTGCCCCTCCACCCACTCGGCGATGAGCGCTTCCTCCCCCGTCTCGCTGGGAACCTTGCAGAGCGCCAGCGTGCGCTCCGCGAGGTCGTGGCGGAGGCCGGTGCCCGCCGCCGTGGTCTGTGCCTGAGTCACGCTTCTGTACTCCGCTTGGGGTTACGGCGGAGAAGTGCGTGAGTGCGTGAGTGCGTGAGTGCGCTTGGTCTTGAGCGCACTTACGCACTAACGCACTCACGCACTTCTTCTCATACCTGGACGTTGAAGGTGCGCAGCACGTCGTTCAGCGACGTCTTCTTGTCCGTGGACGGCTTGCGCTCGCCGATGCGCAGGGCGCAGGGGACGCCAAAGGTGCCCGCGGGGAACTCCTTGGGGAGCGTGCCGGGGATGATCACCGAGCGCGCGGGGATGCGGCCTTTGGTGATGACCGGCTCGCTGCCCGTGACGTCCACGATGGGGGTGGACGCGGTGAGCACCACGTTGGCGCCGAGCACCGCCTCCTCCTCCACCACCACGCCCTCCACCACGATGGAGCGCGAGCCGATGAAGGCACCGTCCTCGATGATGACCGGGGAGGCGTTGGGCGGCTCCAGCACGCCGCCGATCCCCACGCCGCCGGAAAGGTGCACGCCCGCGCCGATCTGCGCGCACGAGCCCACGGTGGCCCAGGTGTCCACCATCGTGCCCGCGCCCACGTAGGCGCCGATGTTGACATAGCCGGGCATCACCACGCAGCCGGGCTCCAGGAACGAGCCGTAGCGGGCCACGCCGGGCGGCACCACGCGGATCCCCTGCGCCTGCAGCTCCGTCTTCGTGCGGATCTTGTCGAAGAAGCGCAGGTCGCCGGCCTCCATCGGCTCCAGCGGGCGCAGCGCGAAGTAGAGGAGGATCGCCTCCTTTACCCACGCGTTGACGCGCCACTCCCCGTCCGTCTTCTCCGCCACGCGCACGCGCCCCGTGTCCAGCAGCGCGATGGTCTCTTCCACCGCCTGGCGCACGGCGGGCTCCTTCAGGCGCTCGCGCTCCGCGAACGCGGCGGACACGGTCCGCTGCAGCTCCCCCAGCTCCATCCTCTCACCCCTCCGTGGACGCCCCCTGCCTACCCGCTCTGAACGGGGGCGGAACGTAGCCCGGCGCCCCGCCCCCCACAAGCGCGCCGCCCCGCCGCGAATGGCACAACCCCGTGGCGCGGTGTACATTTACGCGACCGGCGGCGCCGGCAGGGGCCGCGCCGCCGCGAACCACACCGGGAGAGATTTCGATGGCCAATGGCAAGCGCCGCCCGCGCCTCTGGGTGGCCGTACTGGGGTGCGCCGCGCTGGCCACGGGGTGCGACATCCGCTGGCCGGGCGCCGCCGCGTTCCACGGCACCACGTACGAAGAGACGAGCCCCGCGGCGGACTTCGACCTCACGGACCACACGGGGCGCCAGGTGACGCTGGCCTCCTTTCGCGGCCACCCGGTTCTCCTCTTCTTCGGCTACACCCACTGCCCGGACATCTGCCCGCTCACGCTGGCCCGGCTTCAGCGCTCCGTGCGCGCCCTGGGCCCGGCGGGCGAGGACGTGCGCATCCTGCTGGTCACCAACGACCCGGCGCGCGACACGCCCCCGGTGCTCCAGGCGTACGCCGCTCGCTTCGGCCCGCAGGTGGTGGGGCTCACGGGCGACTCCGCGTCGGTCGCGCGCGCCATGGCGGGGTACGGCGCCTACACCCTGCCGCCGGGCGCCGGCGCGCACGCGGGGCACGCGCCCAGCGCCCCCGCCATCGCCCACTCCGGCGTCGTGTACGGCATCGACCGCCAGGGACGGCTGCAGGTGGTGATCAGCGAGGGGGCGAAACAGGAGTGGATGGACGACGACGTGAGGACGCTGGCGCGGCTGTGAGCACCGTCGCCACCCTCACCGTCGTCCGCTACTCCGCGGCCCGAGCGGCGCAGGGCGCGTGGCACATGGCCGCGCAGCGCCCGCTGCTGGCGCGCGTCCCCGGCCTCCGCTTCGCGCGCCTGATGGGCACGGGCCAGGGGATCGGCTTCAGCGCGGTCCCCGACTTCCGCACCTGGGCCCTCTTCGCCGTGTGGGACGACGCGGACGCGTGGGAGCGCTTCGCGGCCGGGTCGCGCGTGATGCGCCAGTACCACGCGCGCGGCGAGGAGGTGTACTCCCTCGTCCTGGCCCCGCTGGCCTCGCACGGCAGTTGGGGCGGCGTGGAGCTCTTCCCCGGCCCGCCCGGGCGCGCGGACCCGGCCGCCCCGGTCGTGGTGCTCACCCGCGCCACCATCCGCACCGCGCGCGCCCTGCGCTTCTGGAGCCGCGTCGCCCCGGTGGACGCCACCCTGCGCGGCCACCCGGAGCTGCTGCTGAGCTTCGGCGTGGGCGAGGTGCCGTACCTCAAGCAGGCCACGGTGAGCGTGTGGCGCAGCGCGGCGGCCATGCGCGCCTGGGCCGCCACCCCCGCCCACGCGGAGACGGTGCGCCTCACCCGCGCCGAGAACTGGTACTCCGAAGAGCTCTTCGCCCGCTTCCGCCTCCTGGGCACCCGCGGCACCTGGCACGGCGGCGATCCTCTGGAAGTGCGTTAGTGCGTTAGTGCGTGAGTGCGTTTGCCGCCAGTCAAGCGCACTCACGCACTCACGCACTCACGCACTTCCCCTACTCCGTCGTCGGCACCCGCACCCGCCCGTCGCGCGTCTGCGTGGCGAACACCACGTCCGGGAACATCTCCTCGTTGAACGGATTGAACTCCTCGCGGGGGACGAACTGCTGGTCCACCACCTGGGCGCTCTCAAAGGCCCGCGTCTCCGGGTTCTTCCAGCCGCGCAGCACGCCGCCCGCGCTGTAGCCGCCGATCTGGTAGAAGTGGAAGAGGCGCTTTCCCGTGGAGGAGACGAACACCATGTACGGCTCCACGATCCGGTAGCGCCCCGACGGCTCGGTGAGCCACACCAGGCTCAGCGTCTTTCCCGCCGCGATGAAGGCCTGCTCCACGTCGTTCATCCACTCCCCCCGGGTGTCGTCCACTCCGTTCGCGTTCGGCCGCGCCACGCATCCGCAAAAGCCCCGCCTGCGGCCGGAGCGGCCCGCCGTCTGCATGGCGACGGCGGAAACAGACGCAGCGCGAACGAGAGTGAGAGGATGCCCCAGAACCGTCGTGCCTCGGACCGCAGGTGGGTGAAGTGGGTGGGGTGGGCGGCCTGCCTGGCCCTGGCCGGGTCGCTCACCTACACCTTCATCAGCGCCCTGGGCTCCGACGCCAAGCCGATCGACCCCATCTTCTTCGGGCTGCAGGTGCTCGCCAGCCTGCTCTTCCTGGTGTACTCCATCCGGCTGCGCAGCCGCATCTTCGTGGTGGCGAACTCCGTGGCGGTGCTCAACGGGCTCGGCACGCTGATCGTGGCGCTCACGCGCTGAGCGGCGCTCAGCGGCGGGCGCGGCAAAAACCAGCCGGAGCGGGCCGATTCGCGCTTGACCCGGGCCGAAGCGGACTGTATCGTGAGGCCACCTAGCCCGGACACATCCAACCCGTCCAGCAGCACCCACCGCGCATCCAGAGAGCCGCGCGTTCGGGGATCATCCCAAGGGCACCACCACAGGAGACTCGTATGAAACGAAGTCTGGCCATGGCCAGCGCCGCCGTAGCCGCGTGCGTAGCGGCCGGCACCCCGCTGCACGCGCAGGGCTCCAGCGTAGACCAGCAAAGCGCGTGCATGACGGGGCGCGTGGGCACCGGCGTGGCCTCGCCGTGCGACGACGGGTCGGCCGTGTACTTCAGCCCGGCGGCGCTGGCGACGCAGCGCAGCGCGGTGAGCCTGGGCGTGTCGTTCGTCAACTCCAGCAACACCTTCCGCTACGACATCGGCCGCACCCTCAACGACCCGCTCATCGAGCGCGAGCCGGAGACGGTGCCGGTGCCGCAGGCGTTCCTCAACGTGCGCGCGTCGGACCGCCTGGCGGTGGGCGTGGGCGTGTTCGCCCCGTACGGGCTGGGGCTGAAGTGGGAGGTGTGCGACGTGGACCAGGCCTACGCCACGAGCTGCACCGCCGAGGGCAACTTCGAGGGGCGCTACACGGGGTACGACAACGCCTTCCGCGGCGTGTACGTGCAGCCCACCGTCGCGTACCAGGTCATTCCCAACCGCCTCTCCGTGGGCGTGGGCGCGGACTACGTGCTCGGCAGCATCGAGGTGAACCGCCGCAGCGACGTCGCCGCCTCGGGGCTCCGCGGGATCGACGTGGTGGACGCCAACCTGGCGGGCGAGGGCACCGGCTTCACCTTCCACGTGGGCGCGCTGGCGCAGCTTTCCGAGCGCCTGGCGCTGGGCGTGCGCTACCTGCACTCCGCCGAAGTGGACATGGACGGCGACGCGGACTTCACGCAGATCACCACCCCGTTCCCCTTCGTGAACGCGCTGGTGGGGTCGCAGGTCCAGAGCGGCGCGCTGGCGGACCAGGGGATCTCCACCACCATCGAGTTCCCGTCGCAGCTCATCGCGGGCCTCAGCTACGAGGCCAGCGAGCGGCTCAACCTGATGGCGGACTACCAGCGCACCGGGTGGGAGAGCTTCGACGCGTTCGACATCGACTTCGAGAACGCGGCCGCCACGGACCAGGTGCTCAACCTGGGCTACCAGAACACCAACACCTTCCGCGTGGCCGCCGACTTCGCCGCCACGGAAGCGCTGTCGCTGCGCGCCGGCTTCCGGTACAACACCGAGGCGTCGCCGCGCGCCACGCCGTTCCTGCCGGAGTTCGAGCGCAACTACTTCTCGGCCGGCATCGGGTACGCCGTGGGCTCGCGCCTGGGCGTGGACCTGGCCTACCAGTACATCCAGCAGCCGGACCGCCGCGGCGCCGTGCGCCCGGGCGAGGGCACCGTGGGCGTGTACACCGCGAAGGGGCAGATCTTCGGGGTGACGCTGTCGTACCGTTTCGGGCGCGACCGCGACGCCAGCCAGTGACCGGCGCACCGGCGCGCTCGTCCTTACATCCAGCACCCTGCAAACGATCTCCTCTGGAGAACCCCGAATGAAACCTGGAAAGAGCCGGCTCCGGCTTCTCGCCGTGGCCGCCGCCGCCCTTTCGCTGGGCGCCTGCGTGGGCGACGGCGAAGAGCGTATCACCCTTCCCACCCCGGCCAACGGCGCGCTCTTCACGCGCTACATGGCGCTGGGCAACTCCATCACCGCGGGCTACCAGTCCGGCGGGCTCGTGGACACCCTCCAGCTTCGCTCGTACGCGGTGCTGCTGGCGGAGCGCGCGGGCGTCACCAACTTCGGCGTGCCCCTGGTGGCGCAGCCCGGGTGCGCCACGCTGGTGCCGTTCACGGCGCCGCTCACACCCTCGGCCCCCACCGCCACCTGCGCCCGCACGGCGACCGGGGCGGCGGTGGACGTGGTGCAGAACGTCGCGGTGCCCGGCGCCCGCCTGCTGGACCTGCTCCGCTTTCCCGGCGGGCAGTTGGGCCAGGTGAACACCGTGCTGGTGGGCCCGCGCACGCAGGTGCGCGCCATGCAGGAGGCGCGTCCCACCTTCGTGTCCGTGTGGGTGGGGAACAACGACGCGCTGGAGGCCACGGTGGGCGGGCTGCTGGGGGCCACCCCCACGCGCGCCGACTCGTCGCTGACGCCGCTCGCCACCTTCACCACCCAGCTCAACCAGCTCGCGGACTCCATCAAGGCCGCGGGGCCGCAGGGCGTGATGCTGGTGGGCGTGGTAGACGCCATCCAGGGCGCGCCGATCATCCAGCCCGGCGCGTACTTCTTCCTGTCGCGCGACTCGGAAGGCAAGTTCCAGGGCAAGCAAGTCAGCAACAACTGCTCGCCGGTCACGGCGCTGGGGCAGCCCAACCCGCTGTCGCGCAGCTACGTCTCGTTCCAGATCCTCACCTCGGCGGTGCCGGAGATCGACTGCAGCGGCACCACGGCCGGGGGCGCGTTCGTGCTGGACCCGAACGAGCAGGCCATCGTGGCGAAGCGCGTGACCGACTTCAACGCGGCCATCCAGGCGGTGGCAACGGCCAACGGCTGGCTGTACGTGGACCCCAACGTCATCCTGGGGAGCTTCCTCACCGCGCGCGACGCCCAGGGCCGTGCCCAGCGCATCCGCAAGTGCCAGGGGCTGCTGAGCAACCCGCCGCCGGCGACCGCCGCGGCCTTCCAGGCGGCGCTGGTCACCACCTGCCCCGTGCCGCCCACGGGCGCCACCGCGGCCTTCGCGGCGCCCAACTTCTTCGGCTCGCTGATGTCGTTCGACGGGGTGCACCCCTCCACCGAGGCACACCGGATCCTGGCGGGGCGCTTCGCGGCGCTCATCAACGCCAAGTACGGCACCACGCTCTCCACGAGCGAGACCTGACCCGGTAGGCGGGCTCGCACGGAGACACGGAGGCCCGGAGATGATGTTCGTCTCCGGGCCTTCGTGTTGCCCTGTGTACCCGCGCTACGTTGGGGAGCACGCTTCCTGCAACCCGCGCACGGCCATGAGCGACGCAACGCAGACGGCCGGGGTGCCCCCCGGCATCGAAAAGATCCTCCGGCGCTTCGCCACCCTGACGCCCGACCTAACGCGGCAGGCGCTGGTGCAGTACTCCAACCGCCTTCCCGCGCTCCCGGAGCGCTTCCGGGGGCTGGACGCGGCCCAGTACCGGGTGAGCGAGTGCCAGACCCCGGTAGCCATCTTCCCCGAGGTGGTGGACGGGAAGATGTACTTCCACGCGGACGTGCCGCAGGGGGCGCCCACCATTCGCGCCCTGCTGGCGCTGCTCTTCGACGCGCTCAACGGGCAGCCCCCCGAGACCACGCTGGCCATCCCGCCGGACTTCGTGCCGCAGGTGATGGGGAAGATCGGCCTGGCCACGCGCGAGGTGGGGCTCAACGCCATGGTGGAGCGGCTGAAGCGGGCCGCGCGGCAGGCGCTGGAAGGGGCGGAGGGATGACGGGCGGCCCGCCCGGGGCGGAGCCTTGCGCGCGGGGCCGCGGCTCGTTCTTTTGTCCATCCCGCGGGGCGGCTGTGCGCTCCCGGAACCAACCTGGAAACGAGACCATGCGCTACACCCTTGCGAGCCGGATGCGCCCGGCCCGTGCCCTGTGGCTGGCCCTGCCGCTTGCGGCGGCCCTTGCCAGCGCCTGCAAACCGAACCAGCCGCCCGGCGGCTACGCGGCCGTTTCGCACCGCCCGCCCCCGGTGATGCCGGGGTGGAGCCATCCGGACCCGCCCGCGGTTACGCCGGGGATGGGGCTGGGCGGCAGCGGGCCCAAGATCGTGGCCCGCAACCTCCCCGCCGGCGTCACCCAGGCCATGGTGGACCAGGGGCAGGAGCTGTTCGGCCAGGTGTGCACCGCCTGCCACAGCGCGGGCGGGGCGGGGAGCACGGCCGGGCCGGCGCTCAACGACAAGGCGTGGCTCCACATCTCGGGTGCGTACCCGGAGATCGTGAGCATCATCAACTCCGGCGTCCCCAACCCCAAGCAGTACCCGGGGGTGATGCCGCCGCGCGGCGGGGGCAACTTCACCCCGGAGCAGGTGGGGCAGATCGCCGCGTACGTCTTCGCGCTCAGCCAGCAGGGGGAATCATGAGCCGCCGCCACGGGCCGGACGGAGAGAGCACCTACAAGACGGTGCGCGACCGCTTCAGCAGTTGGAGCGCGGACAACCCGCGGCCCCGCTCCAAGAGCGCGCTGGGCTTCCCGGACATCGGGATCCCGGAAGGGGTGGTCCGCACCCTGGCGCTGGCGGTGGGCGTGGGGACGGGGGCGCTGCTCCTGGGGCTGGCCGCCATCGCCTACTACGCCTCGGGCACCTGGGCGGGGATCGAGCGCAGCGGCGCCGCGCTGGCCTACCTCCTGGTGGGGATATTCCTCACCATCGCGGGGCTGGGCGCATCGCTGGGGACGCTCAACCACATCTTCCGGGTGCTGCGCTCGCCCGGCGGGCACCACTGAGGGGCGGAGCAGGGCTGACTGCATGACCGACACCGGCGAACGGCGCCCTGCGCCGTTCGCCGCGTGTGTTCTGGTGGCGCAACGCATGCGATGGCTCGAAAACACCTGATAAGAATATTGACACTCAGCGCACCACGCTGTACCTTCGAAGCGTCCCCCCCAGCAAAACGTGTCTTAATCTAAACCACTCGTCCCCGGGACTTTCCCAATGCGCGTACGCACCTGCGGCTTTGCCGCGCTGGCTCTTGGCATCCTGATCGGCGCCGGCGGCTGTTCTTCCGGTGAATCGCCGACCGCGCCCATGGCGCCGTCGCATCCTTCCGCCGACAAGGGCGGCGTTCCCGCCGCCGGCAACCGGCCGGACACCACCACCGTCACCATCTACGCCCGGGGCGGGGGCTACATCGGCGTCGGTCAGTGAAGCTGACGGTCTGATGGCTGATCCAGCCGCCACCGCCTGCACGGCGGCTGGATGGCTGACCTCCTTGAACGTGCGTACGGCGATGCACTGTGCACGGCCGTACGCTCGTTCCGTCCGAGCGGCCCACCGACCGTGTCGCAAGTCACACAGACTCTCTTCGACCAAGCTGCCGCGAGCGAACGGGCGGGCCAGTGGCAGGCCGCGGTCGGCAGCTACGAGCAGGCGTACCGACTCGCCGTGCGCGCGCGGGACCTCGACGCGCTGCTCGACACCGTGGTGCGGATCGGGCACTGCCACCGCAAGTCGGGGGAGATCGAGGGAGCGCTGGAGCAGTTCGAGCTTGCGATCCAACTGGGCACCCGGTCCGGCCACCACGAGGTGGTCGGCCGCGCGTACAATGGTATGGGGCTGATCGCGCAGGAGGGCGGCAGGCTTTCCGAGTCCGAGACCTGGTACCAGAACGCCCTGACCTTCGCCACGCGGGCCGACGCCGTGTCGCTCGCGGGCCACGTGCAGCAGAACCTCGGGATCGTGGCGAACATCCGCGGGGAGCTGGGCGAGGCGCTCCACCGGTACACGCTGGGGTTGGAGCTGTCCGAGCGAGCGGGGAACGAGATCGCGGTGGGCTCGGTGCTCAACAACCTGGGCATGCTCCACGTGGACCTGGGCGAGCTGGACGCGGCCGAGAGCTTCTTCGACCGGGCGTACGACATCACGCGGCAGACCAACGACATACGCCTGCAGGGGATCATCTCGGTGAACCGCGCCGAGTTCTACCTGGCGCGCGGCGACCTGGTGCGCGCGCGGGAAAGCTGCGACGCGGGCTTCGAGATTCTCAGCCAGCTCGGGGACGAGCTGAGCCAGGCGGTCGCGCTGAAGTTCTACGGCATCATCTACCGCCGGAGCGGGAAGCCGCACCTGGCCACCATCCACCTGCAGCGCGCCATCGAGATCGCCTCCAGCCGCGACCCGCTGCTGGAGGCGGAATCGCAGCGCGAGCTCGCGCTGGTGCTGCGCGAGCAGGGGCGAAACCGCGACGCGCTGGCGGCCCTGAACCGCTCGCACGCGCTCTTTACCGCGCTGCAGGCCCAGGCGGACACGGCCGAGATCCAGGGGCGGATCGACGCGCTGGAGGCCGACTTCCTGATGCTGGTGCAGCAGTGGGGCGAGTCCATCGAGGCCAAGGACCACTACACCGTGGGCCACTGCCTGCGCGTGGCGGACTACGCCTGCCTCCTGGCCGAGCGGGTGGGGATCGAACCGCACGAGATGGTGTGGTTCCGCATGGGGGCCTTTCTCCACGACCTGGGGAAGATCGAGGTGCCGGAGGAGGTGCTCAACAAGCCAGGCCGCCTCACCGACGACGAGCGCGCCCAGATGGAGCGCCACCCCGTGATCGGCGAGGCGATGCTGGGAAGCGTGGACTTCCCCTGGGACATCCGCCCCATGGTGCGCTCGCACCACGAGCGGTGGGACGGCGGCGGCTACCCGGACGGGCTGATGGCGGAGAACATCCCCTATTCCGCGCGCATCCTGCGCGTGGCGGACGTGTTCGACGCGCTCACCAGCGCCCGCAGCTACCGGCGCCCGCTCACGCCGCAGGAGGCCATGGCGATCATGGTGGACGACGGGGGCTCGTTCGACCCGGAGATCTTTGCGGTCTTCCAGGAGCTCTTCCCGCGGTTCAGCGAGACGGCCGCCCGGGCCGCCTCTGTTGCCCCCGACTAGCGCTCGTTCTGCGTCACGAGCCGAACAAATTGTCGCGTTGGGGGATGGGGAGCACAGAAACACGGAGGCACGGAGATGACATCATCTCCGTGCCTCCGTGCCATTTGCGCGCTTCAGGCCGCGGCGGGCTCGTCCTGGCGGATCTCGACGCCGCGCGTGCGGAGGAGCCGCTCCACCGCCTCGCCGATCTTGTTGTTGGGCGTGGAGGCGCCGGCCGTGAGCCCCACCGTGAGGGGGCCGGCGGGGAGCCAGTCCTCCGCCTCGGCCTCGGGCGCGTCCAGCGGGGTGCCGGCGGGCTTGAAGCGGATGGTGCCCCGCTCCGGGTCGATGCACTCCGCGTCGGCGATGTGGTACGTCACCGTGTGGCGCGCGCAGAGCACCGCCAGGTGGTTGGTGTTGGACGAGTTGTATCCCCCCACCACCAGCATCACGTCGGGCGGGCCCTGGGGGCCCTCCACCAGCTTCACCACCGCGTCCTGCCGCTCCTGCGTAGCCGAGCAGATGGTGTCGAACGAGCGGAAGTGCTCCGCCAGGCGCTCGGCGCCGAAGCGGCGGGCCATGGAGCGCCCCACCTCGGCGGCGATGCCCAGGGAGTCGCCGGAGAGCATGGTGGTCTGGTTGGCGACGCCGATGCGGTCCAGGTGCAGGTCCGGATCGAACCCCGCCGAAGCCTTTTTGCGGAAGTGCTGGAGGAACTCTTCGCGCGGGAGGGCACCAGGCACACGCTCCACGTAGTCCATCACCAGGCGCGCCTCGTCCATGTCGAACACCACCAGGTAGTGCCCGTCCGGGTGCTTGAGCGCCTGGCTGGCGGTGGCGCGCGTCTCCTCGTGCCGGTACTTGCCGTGGATGAGCGAGGTGAAACCGTCGCGGGCGTACTGCTCCACGCGCTTCCACACGTTGAGCACGCTGCCGCAGGTGGTGTCCACCAGCACGCACCCCACCTCCTGCAGCCGCCGGAAGTCCTCGGTGGTGGCGCCGAAGGCGGGAAGGATCACCACGTCGTCCGGCGTGATCCCCGCGAAGTCGAACTCGCCCTCGGGGCCGGGGCGCAGGAAGACGATCCCCATCCCCGTGAGGCGCTGGTTGATGTGGGGGTTGTGGATGATCTCCCCCAGCAGGAACACGCGCCGGTCCGGGAAGTGGATGCGCGTCTCGTACGCGTAGTCCACCGCCCGGTCCACCCCGTAGCAGAAGCCGAACTCCTCGGCCAGCCGCACGGTCACCGCGCTCGCGCCCTCGCCGAAGCGGTCCTCGTACCCGCGCGCGCGGATGCGCTCCACCAGCGCGCTGTGGTACTCCGCGCGGATGAGCGGCTCGATCTCCTTCTTCCGGCCGAAGCCGCGGCGAAAGTACGTCTGTTCCATCGGATGCGGTGCGTGGGACGGGACGGCTCTGTACGGTCAGTACCCGCGGGGAATACGGGAGTGCCGTGAAAAGATAACGGCGATCTCACACAGAGGCACAGAGGCACAGAGAGACAGACTCCGCGCACCGCTGTCGCGGACCCGGTGCAGGGAATAGTTTTTGCCCCGGCAGGCACGTCCGGGACGCGCAACCGACACTGGGGGGACGGGATGGCTGGGAGGCAGGCGAAGGGCAAGGGGAAGATGCTGGAGGGCGCGCCGCCCAAGCCGCGCGCCGCGCGCCGCACGAGCGACACCGGCAAGGGAGGGAGCGGCACCCGCAACGCCGCCCTCATCCTGCTGCTGGTGATCACCGTGGCGGCCGTGGGGGGGATCAGCGCCTTCGCCTGGATGATGTGGGGGCGGCTCGACCGCGGCCTCCTTGCCCAGCGCGAAACGGCCCGCCGGCGCGCGGACTGGGTGCGCATCGACGAGCTGCCGCGCTTCGTGACCGACGCCTTCGTGGCGGTGGTGGACACCGCGTCGTTCCAGCGCACCCCGCCGCAGGAGCGCGACCGCAACCCCATGCTCTCGCGCGACCTGGTGAGGCAGGTGCACCGCCTCTCCAACCTGGGCGTGAGCGGCGACGCGCGCGAGCTGGTGATGGCCCCGCTGCTGGAGCGCTCCCTCTCCAAGCGCGGGCTGCTGGAGCTTTACCTCAACCGCATCTCCATGGGGCGCACCGGCGACTGGCCGGTGTACGGCGTGTTCCACGCGTCTCGCGAGTACTTCGGCAAGGACGTGAAGCGGCTCACGCTGGGCGAGGCGGCCACGCTGGCCGGCTTCCTCCTCCCCCCCGCCCTCCCCTTCCCCGAGCAGGCGCCGGGGCCCGTGGGCGCGCGCCGCAACGAGGTGCTGCGGCGGATGCTGGCGGCCGGGCGGATCACCGAGGCGGCGTACCGCCAGGCGGCGCGCGAGCCCCTCGCCTTCCAGCCCGGCGCGGACTACGCCCCCATGTCGCGCCCGGCGGACTGGCGGCGCCAGCCCGAGGTCATCAGCCTCCCGCCCGAGCTGCGGCCGAGTCGCCAGCTCGCGGATTCGGCTGCCGCTGCGGCTGCGCAGCCGAGTCCGGCCGGGGAGTAGCCGCCACCTCGCTCTCCGGGCGCGACAGGTGGGCCTCCACCAGGCGCCACTCGCCGCGCTCGCGGGCGAACACGCCGCTCATGCGCAGCAGCACCGGCGCCGTGGCCGTGGAGGTGGAGAGGAGCTGGAGGTGGGTGGAGAACCACCCCATCCCCGTGGAAGCCCCCACCCGCAGGTCCGGCGTCCTCACGATGGTGGGCGTCGGGATCTCCAGCTCGCCGATGGCAGCCGTCATCCCCGCGGGCCCAAAGCGCACCATCCCCCCGTTCCCTTCCGCGCCCACCACCGCGGCGAGCTCGTCCGGCGCCAGCGCGCGCACGGCCTCGCCGTTGTCCGCGCGCCCCAGCGCCTCGGCGAAGAGGCGCACGCGGGTGCGGATCTCGTCCGCTGCCTCCTGCCGCTCGACCACGGCGGGGTCCGGGTGGCTGTAGAACTCGGGCGGGGTGCGCTCCACCTTGCACGCGGCGAGGGAGAGGAGGGCGGATGCTGCTACGACGGACCGTTGCACGGGTCTCCGGGAGCCAGTTCGGGAGGTGGCGGGACTGCCACCAAGATGCGGGCGCCCCCCATCCTGTCAAGCCGCACGCCACCGCGGGAGCGGGGTACGGGGAGCCGTCAAGTCCTTGACTGCCGGGCGGGGTGGAGCCATCGTCCAACCGAATCCCCGCCAACCCTTTCGGTGTTTCGGTAGATGATCTGGTTCGGCAAGCTTTCCCGGATGTTCGCGGCCCCCGCCGGCATGACGCTGGCGCCCGGCGACGACGACGCCTCCCGGATGGAGCAGGCGCTCCGCTGGGTGGCCGCGCGCGCCCCGCAGTTGGAGGGAGACGCGCTCCTCGACGCGCTGGCGGGCACCGGCTGGGTGGACCGCGACACCGCCGCCCGCCTCCTCCCCGCCTTTCGCGGCTTCGACGCGGACCGCGTCTTCGCCGAGTCGCTCCGCTCGCTCTCGCTGCGCGGCGACCCGGCGGCCGAGGAGTTCAGGAGCCGGGTGGTGCGCGTGGTGGAAGACCTCACGGGCGACGCGCGGCTGGACGCGCTGGGGCCCGAGCAGGCCATCCGCTTCGCCCACGGCGAGCGCGAGGGCGTGGTGCTGGCCTACCCGCAGGTGTCGTTCACGCTGGGCGGCAGCGCGATGAAGGCCGTCACCGCCGCCGTGGAGGAGCTCCCCGACACGCTGGTGATCGTGGCGCGCAACTTCGCCGAGGGCGCCGCGGCCCAGCTCCGCTCGGTGCTGGACCGCAGCGAGGTGCCGGGCACCCTGGTCACGGTCAACCTGCTGCTGGGGATGCGGGCGATGGCGCTCAAGTACCAGCCCTCGCCCGACCGTGTGATCGACGTGCTGGGCGCCGGCGGGGCGCTCCGCTCCCGGGACATCGCGGCGCTCGGAGACCGCTAACGGCGGGGCTCACACAGAGACACAGAGGCACAGAGACGACTTCTTCTCCGTGCCTCTGTGTCTCTGTGTGCTGCCGGGCGGTTGAAACCGGTGCAACGACCACACGAAGTCCCCCTGCGGGGACTACAGGGCTTCTGTTCGCGCCGAAGGCTCAGTCCGCGCCGGCGGCATCCAGGCCTGGCGAGTAAACTGGCGGCAACAACAGCACGAAGTCCGCCTCCGCGGACTGGTCTTCCAGTATCAGCGGGAGGGGTGTAGTCCCCGCAGGGGGACTTCGTGTAGTTGTTGCAGCGAATTCATTCGCCCGCAACGGCCGCACGCTGGGCCTGCTGGCGGAGACCGTCGAGGAGGCGGTCGAGGTGCGCGTCGGTGGTGGCGGGGTTCATCAGCGTCACGCGCAGGACGCGGGCGCCGTCGAGGACAGTGGTGGTGATCCAGCCGGCGCCGCTCTCGTTGTAGCGGCGGCGGAGCTCGGCCTGGAAGTCGTCGCCGCGCTCGGGGAGGTGGCGGAAGCAGAGGATGTTGGACTCGGGCGCGTGCATCGGCTCGAAGTCGGGGGCGGCGGCGAGCTTGGCGTGCAGCGACTGCGTGTTGCGCACCGTGGTCTCCAGGAGCGCGGCGAAGTGGTCGGCGCCGTAGTGGCGCAGCGTCACCCACAGCTTCAGCGCGTCGAAGCGGCGCGAGCACTGGAGCGTCATGCGGCCCGCGTCCCACGAGCGCTCCTCGCCGGGGCGGGCGTGGAAGAGGTACGGGGCCTTCTGGCGGAAGGCGGCGTTGAGGTGGCGGCCGTCGCGCACCAGCACCGCGCCGGTGGACATCGGCATCCACATCATCTTGTGCGGGTCCCACGCGATGGAGTCCGCGCGCTGGATGCCGCTCACCCGGTGCTTCAGCGCGTCGCTCAGCAGGAACGACGCGCCGTGGGCGCCGTCCACGTGCATCCACACGCCGTGGCGCGCGCACACCTCCGCCACCTCGTCCAGCGGGTCGAAGAGGCCCGTGGCCGTGGAAGCGGCCGTGGCGCTCACCGCGAAGGGGATGCGCCCCTCGCGTCCCACCGCGCCGAGCGCCTCGTCCAGCGCCGCGGGGTCCATCTTCCCGCCCCGGTCCGGCACGGCGACGACCGCGTCGCTCCCCAGCCCCATCAGCCCCGCCGTGCGCTCCACCGAGTAGTGCGAGTGGCCGGAAACGAGCAGCACCGCGCGCTCCGCGTCCGGGGTGCGCGCCACGCCCTCCACCCAGCACCCCGGGAAGCGCGCTTCGCGGGCCGCCAGCAGCCCCGTCAGGTTCGCCACGCTCCCGCCGGATACCAGCGTTCCCTCGGCCGTCGCCGGGAAGCCCGCGGCCCCCACGAGCCACCTCATCACCTGCGCTTCCACCACCGTGCCCGTGGGCGACATCTCCCACACCGCGAGCGACTGGTTGAGCAGCGAAACGAGCGCGTCCGCCAAGATCGAGTGCGGCAGCGGCGGCGCCACCTGGTGGCCCATGTACATCGGGTGCGCCACGTGGATGGCATCGCCCACCACCTTTTCCCACACGTCGTCCCACACCTCCTCCGCCGGCCGCCCCGTGCGCGGCAGCGGCTCGGCGAAGCGGCGGGCCAGCTCCGCGGGCGCGTGCGGCGTGGAGACGGGTCGGGACTCGATCGATTCGAGGTAGTCGGCCATCTGGTCGATGAGCCGGTGGCCGTGCTCGCGGAGTTCTGAGGTCATTTCCAAATCTAATAGGCTCACACAGAGACACGGAGGCACAGAGATGAATTGGTCTCTGTGCCTCCGTGTCTCTGTGTGAGATTCTTAACTGAACAGGTCGAGGGCCACTCGGTCGAGCTGGCCCGGCTCCTCCTCCGCCGACACCTCCTCTTCCTCTTCGACTTTCGCCTCGCGCTCGCCCACCAGCGTCACGTCCACCACGCGGTCGTGGGCGGAGAGGGGGAGGGCGCGCTCCATGGCGCTGGTGCGGGTGCCCGATGGCGCCTCGTCCGTCCTGAGGCGCAGGGTGCGGCCGACGGCGGTGATGGCCATCAGGTCCTCGCCCGCGTGCACGTCGCGGAGGCCGGCCAGGGAGCCGGTTTCCTTGTCGGGGGTGTGGATGGCGTTGCCCAGGCCGTCGCGCTTCTGCGGCGGCAGCTCGGCGAGGGGGATGCGCTTGGCGTAGCCGCGCTCCGTGACCGCCAGCACCTCGGCCTCGTGGCGGATGGCGGCCATGCCGGCCACGGTTTCGCCGGCCTTGAGCTTGATCCCGCGCACGCCCTGCGACACCCTCCCCTGCACCGGCACGTCCGCCTCGGCGAAGCGGATGGCGCGTCCCCTGGCGGAGGCCAGCACCACCTCGTACTCGCCGTCGGTGACGCGCGCGTCCACCACGCGGTCGCCGGACTTGAGGGCCAGCGCCTCGATGCCGCCGCGGGCGCGGGCGTACTGGTCCAGCGAGGTGCGCTTGATGGTGCCGTCCGCCGTGGCGAAGAGGACGAAGCGGTCCTCGCGGAACTCGGGGACGCGGTGCACCGCCGCCAGCCGCGCGTTGCGGGCGCCCTCGAAAAGCTGCTTGATGGCCTTGCCCCGCCCGCCGGACTCCGGAATGTCCTTGACCGCGAGCCCGAAGGCGCGCCCATCGGTGCTCAGGAAGAGCAGGGTGTCTTCCGTGCTGGCCACGAAGGCGCGCTCGATGTAGTCGTTCTCGTACCGGTCAAGCGACAGGCCCTTGCCGCGCTTGGCGCCGCGCTGGTACACGGCCATGGGGATCTGGCGGACGTAGCCCTCGCGCGAGACCGTGACCACCACCTCCTCGGCGGCGACCAGGTCCCGGATCTTGACCTCGGCCTCGCTGTCGAAGAGCTGCGTGCGGCGCGGGTCGTTGTACTGCTCCGACAGCTCCAGCAGCTCGCGGCGCACCTCGGCCGTCTGCAGCGCGGGGGAGGCGAGGATCTCCTCCAGCTCCGCGATGCGCACGTCCAGCTCGGCCATGCGCTCGCGGAGCTCCTTCCCCTCGAGCTGCGTGAGGCGGGAGAGGCGCATGTTGAGGATGGCCTCGGCCTGGCGCTCGTCCAGCTTCAGCTCCTTCTCCAGCTTGCGGGCCGCCGTCTCGCGGTTGCGGGAGCCGCGGATGATGGCGACCACCTCGTCGATGCGCTTGAGGGCCACCAGCAGGCCGCGCAGCACGTGCGCCTCGTCGCGCGCCTTGCCCAGCTCCCAGGCGGAGCGGCGGACGATCACCTGGATGCGGTGGTCGCGGTAGCGCTCCAGCATCTCCTTGAGGGAGAACTCGCGCGGCACGCCGTTGTCCAGCGCCAGCGAGATCACGCCAAAGGTGGTCTGCAGCGCCGTCCACTTGTAAAGGCGCTCCATCACCCTGGCCATGTCCGCGCCGCGCTTGAGCTCGATGACCACACGGATCCCCTCGCGGTCGCTCTCGTCGCGCAGGTCCGAGATGTCGGTCACCTTGCCGGCGCGCGTGAGCTCGGCGATCTGCTCGATGATGCGCGACTTGTTGGTGCCGTACGGGATCTCGGTGATGACGATCTGCTCCTTGCCCCCGCGCTTCGCCTCACGGTAGTAGAGCGCCCTCATCACCACGCGGCCGCGCCCCTTCTCGTACGCCTCCTGGATCCCCTTCATCCCCACCACCATGCCGCCGGTGGGGAAGTCCGGCCCCGGCACGTGCTTCATCAGGTCCGCGACGGTGCACTCGGGGTGATCCAGCAGGTGCACGGCGGCCCTCACCACCTCGCCGATGTTGTGCGGGGGGATGTTGGTGCTCATCCCCACCGCGATGCCGCTGGAGCCGTTGACGAGCAGGCTGGGGAGGCGCGACGGGAGGACGCGCGGCTCCTTGAGGCGGTCGTCGAAGTTGGGGGCGAAGTCGACGGTGTCCTTGTCGATGTCCGCCAGCATCTCGGTGGCGATCTGCGACAGCCGCGCCTCGGTGTAGCGGTAGGCAGCGGCCGCATCACCATCTATGGAGCCAAAGTTCCCCTGCCCGTCCACCAGCGGGTAGCGCAGGGAGAAGTCCTGCACCATGCGCACGAGCGAGTCGTACACCGCGGTGTCGCCGTGCGGGTGGTACTTGCCCAGCACGTCGCCCACGACGGTCGCGCTCTTTTTGTACGGGCGGGCGGGCGAGAGCCCCGCCTCGTGCATGGCGAAGAGGATGCGCCGGTGCACGGGCTTGAGCCCGTCGCGCACGTCGGGGAGGGCGCGCTGAACGATGACGCTCATCGAATAGTCGATGAACGACTCGCGCATCTCGTCTTCGATCAGCCGCGGGAGGATGCGGTCGCGCTGCGTGGTGGTGGCGATCATGAGGGTATGTGTCTATCCCGTCCGGCGCGTCGTTCTGGCCTTCTCCGCGGCGCGGGCGCGCCGTCGGAACGTGTTCGTGATACACCGGTGCGCGCCGGTGGTTCGGTAAATCTTCGGCAAAATTCCGGAAAAGGGCAACGGGTCTGCATCGTGCGTTCGCCGCGCCGGACGCAGGAACCGACCCCTCAGGGAGGCAGCATGGGAAGACGCGCGGAAGACATCCCACCCCCCGTGTACGCCGGGGTGCAGCGGGTGGTGCTGCTGGGCTACATGGCTTCGGGAAAGAGCACGGTGGGCGCGGCGCTGGCGCGGCGCCTGGAGTGGGACTTCCTGGATTTCGACGTGGAGATAGAACAGCGCGAGGGCCGTACCGTCAAGGAGATCATCGAGGCGGTGGGCGAGCAGGGCTTCCGCGAGCGCGAGGCGGCGCTCACCGCCGAGGCCGCCTCCAACACGCGCCTGGTGATGGCCCCCGGCGGCGGGTGGATCACCCGCCCCGACCTGCTGGGGCTGCTCGGCGCCGAGACGCTGCGCGTGTGGCTGCGCGTGTCCATCGACGAAACGGTGCGCCGCCTGCGCGAAGACACCATCGCCCGCCCCTTCAAGGAGCTGGACGACCCCACGCCCATGATCGCCCAGATGCTGGCCGACCGCGAGCCGCTCTACCGCCTCGCCGACGTCGCCATCCCCACCGATGGCCGGTCCGTGGAGTCGATCGCCTTCGAGATCGAGCAGACGGTGAGGACGCGGGCGGGGTGCGCGGCGGAGGTGTAACGGCGGGGAACGGGGAACGGGGAACGGGGAACGGTAACAGCTCAGGTTTTTACCCGTTCCCCGTTCCCCATTCCCCGTTCCCCTCAGTTCCAGTCTTCGAGGATCTCCTCGAACTCCATGGACATGGTGGGGTGGCCGTGGCGCTCGGCGGCGGCGATGCCCTGGCGGTACGCGTCGCGGGCCTCGTCGTGGAGGCCAAGCTGGCGGAGGGCGTGGCCCAGGCGGCCGTAGGCGTTGCCCTCGTCGTCCGCCAGGGCCAGGTAGGCGCGCAGCTCGCGCGCCGTGGCCTCCCAGTCGGCGGCCTTTTCGTACTCCAGCGCCAGGCCGAAGCGGGGGCGCGGGTCCTGGGGGTGCGCCGCGGCCATCTTCAGCAGCGCGTCGGTGCGCGGGTTCTCGGCCACGGCTACCAGCGGGCCGGGTTGAGGATCTCCAGCGCCAGCACCCCCGCGGCCACGCCCAGCGCCGCCGCCCCGCCGATCATGGCCGTGCGCTCGCGCGGCACCGCGGCCAGCTCGCGGCGCCAGCGGGCGAGGCCCCACCCGCGGAAGGGGAAGGCGCGCGCGCTGGCCGGGAGCGGGGCCGCGAGCACCTCGTCCATGGGCGCGGGCGGGGCCGGGCGGGCCACTCGCTCGGTGGCGCCGCACTCCGGGCAGCGGGCCCTGCCGCCCAGCCGCGCCGTGCGGTTGGCGAACTCCAGCGGGCCGCCGCACCCCGCGCAGGGGTGCCCCGCGGGCTGGGGGCGGATGGACTGGTGGAAGGCGTGGCGGCTCATCCCGAGCCGCGCCGCGAGCGTCTCCACCGTGTCGCGGCTGTGCCAGTAAAGACGGTTTGCGCTCGCGTGGAGCGCGTCCGCCGTTTCGATGACGTCGTTCATGGAAAGCAGTTCCGGGTATGCCTGGGCTGTGCGATGATGGAAGGTAGCCGGGCCGCACGCACCGTGCCACTCGCCGCGTTGTCTCGCCACCGCGGGGGCGGTATCTTGCGCGCGCTCCGGCGCCCGCCGCGCCGGAGGCAACCGCGCGCCGCGCAGTGAGATGGAACCCTGGCTGTGAACCGATCCGTGCTTTCCGCCCCCGCCGTTCCGGCGCACCTCGGGGCCGCCGCGCCGCCGCGCGCCGGGCGCTCGCCCCTGGCGATCGTCTTCGTGACCGTGCTCCTGGACCTGGTGGGGTTCGGGATCGTGATCCCCCTGCTGCCCCTTTACGCGCAGGGCTTCGGCGCCGGGCCGGTGGCCGTGGCGTCGCTGCTGGCCGTGTACTCGGCCATGCAGTTCCTCTTCGCCCCGTCGTGGGGGCGCCTTTCCGACCGCTTCGGGCGGCGCCCCGTGCTCCTGGTGGGGCTCTTTGGATCGGCCCTTTCGTACCTGCTGTGCGGGCTCGCGGGGAGCGTGGCGACGCTGCTGGCGGCGCGGGCGCTGGGCGGGTTCATGGGCGCCAACGTGGGTGTGGCGCAGGCGTACGTGGCCGACGTGTCGCCGCCCGAGGGGCGGGCGCGGGCGATGGGGATGATCGGCGCGGCGTTCGGGCTGGGCTTCATCCTGGGGCCGGCGCTGGGCGGCGCGCTGGCCGGCTTCGGCACCGCCGTGCCGTTCCTTGCCGCGGCGGGGCTCACGCTGGGCAACGCGCTGCTCGCCCTGTGGTGGCTCCCGGAGTCGCTCCCGCCCGCCGCGCGGGACACGGCTCCGCGCAGCCCCGGCCTGGCGGCCCGGCTGCGCTCGCTGCGTGGAACGCCGCTGCGCGCCCCGTACGCCGCCGCGTTCCTGCTCACCCTGGCCTTCGCCGCGGCCGAGGCGACGCTGTCGCTGTGGGCGGACCGGCGCTGGGGGATGGGGCCGCGCACGGTCGCCTTCCTGTTCGCGTACCTGGGGCTCGTCTCCGTGCTGGCGCAGGGGTGGGGCGTGGGGCGGCTGACGCGGCGGCTGGGCGAGCGGCGCACCGCCATGCTGGGGCTGGCCGCGCTGGGCGTGGGGCTGTGCGCGCTCGCCGCCGCCCCCACGCCGGCGATGCTGGGCGTGGCGCTCGCCGCCCTCGCCTTCGGGCAGGGAACGGCGTCGCCCTCGCTGTCGTCGTGGGTGTCCCGCGCGGCGGGCGCGGCCGAGCAGGGGAAGGTGCTGGGCGTCTACCAGTCGCTCTCCGCGCTGGGGCGCGTGGTGGGGCCCATGGGGGGCGGGCTGGCCTTCGCGCACCTGGGGATCTCCGCGCCGTACGTGGCGGGGGCGGCGCTGGCCTGCGCGGCGCTGGCCGTGCTGGCGCTGGCGGGAGGCGTGTCGTGATCCGCCCGCCGCGCCTGCGCCCCGGCGCCCGCGTCTCGCTGGTGGCCCCCGCCGGTCCCCTGGCCGAGGGCGCCGTGGACCGCGCCGCCGAGCGCGCCCGCGCCTGGGGGTGGGAGCCCCTGGTGGGCGAGCACGCGCGCCTGCGCACCGGCTACCTGGCCGGCGGCGACGCGGAGCGCGCCGCGGACCTCAACGCGGCGCTGCGCGACCCCTCCAACGACGCCATCTGGTGCCTGCGGGGGGGCTACGGCACCATGCGCATCCTGGACGCGCTGGACTGGGACGCGCTCGCCGCCCGCCCGCGACCCTTCATCGGCTTCAGCGACAACACGGCCATCCACCTGGGGATCCAGCGGCTGGGCGCCGTCTCGTTCCACGGCCCCCACGCGGCCACCATGGCTTGCAACGACTTCTCGCGCGACACCCTGCTGCGCGTGCTCTCCGAAGACGGCCCCGCGGGCGTCCTCCCCTTCCCCGCCGCGAGCGCGGGGCGGGCGGAGACGCTCACGCCCGGCTCGGCCGAGGGTCCGCTGGTGGGCGGCAACCTTTCGCTGGTGGCGTCCACGCTGGGCACGCGCTACGCCATCCGCGCCGAGGGCGCCCTGCTCTTCCTGGAAGAGGTGGGCGAGTCGTCGTACCGCCTGGACCGCCTGCTTACGCAGCTCCGCCTGGCCGGGGTGCTGGACGCGGTGGCCGGCGTCGTCATCGGCGCCTTCAGCGAAGCTCCGGACGAGGACAACCCCGCGATGCCCTCCCCCGCCGACGTGCTCCGCGACCGCCTGGGCGACCTGGGCGTCCCCGTAGCGATGGGCTTCCCCTTCGGCCACATCGACGACAACTGGACGCTGCCGCTGGGCGTCCGCGCGCGCCTGGACGCGGACGCGGGCACGCTGGAGCTGCTGCAGGGCGCGGTGGGCCCTCACCAGGCGGCCTGAGAGCCGCCACCCTCTCCCAGAAACTGCCCTGGGAGAGGGGACTACTTCGGGTGCGACGGGGCAGAGGGGCGCGCCTCCTCTGTGTCTCTGTGCCTCTGTGTGAGATCGCGGTTCCTTTGCCGTAACGGGGGGTGTGATGGAAGGGCGTTTCGCGGTGGGGATCGAAGAAGGGACGGACGGCGGGTTCCTGGCGCACGGGCTGAACCTGCCGGGGTGCGCGGCGCCCGGCGCGTCGGCGGAGGAGGCGGTGGAGAACTTCGCGGCGGCGCTCCAGCAGTGGCTGCAGTTCCTGGCCTTCATCGGCGAGCCGGTGCCGCCGGACGAGGCGGAGCTGGAGGTGGCGGTGGACGAGTGGCTGGAGACGGAGGCCCGCGTGGCCCAGGGGGAGACCGTCGCCTGCTTCGCCGCGGACCTGCCCGCGCTGGGCGGCGAGGAGATCCAGGCCGGCGTGCACCGGCTGGGGGAGCTGCGCGGGCTGCTGCTGGCCCGCATCCGCCGCCGGCCGGACGCGGAGCTGGACGCGCCCGCCGAGGGCGGGTGGACGGTGAGGAACATCCTGGACGAGCTGGCGCGCGCCCAGTGGTGGCTGCTCAGCCGCCTGGGCGCCACACCCATGGCCGAGACCCCCGAGCGCGCCGTGGCGCGGCTGGACACGGCGATGGCCCTCGTGGTACAGCACCTGGGCAACCTGCCGCCCGAGCGGCGCGGCACGCGGCTGGAGCTGGAGGGCGAGGAGTGGACCCCGCGCAAGGTGCTGCGGCGCCTGCTGTGGCTTGAATGGAGCCTGGGGCGCGCCGCGCTCTGGGCGCTCGAACCCGCATCTCCCCGATGACCCTCAAGATCTACACGAAGACCGGCGACCGTGGCGAGACCGGCCTGTTCGGCGGCGCGCGCGTGCCCAAGGACGACGCCCGCGTGGAAGCGTACGGCGACGTGGACGAGCTCAACTCCGTGCTGGGCCTTGCCGTGGCGCGCGTGGACGACGAGGAGCTGCGGGCCGGCCTCCGCGCCATCCAGGCCGACCTCTTCACCCTGGGCGCGCGCCTGGCCAACCCGGCCCCCGAAGACGGCGGGCGCGACAACCCCTGGATCCCGCGGCTGGACGAGGGGCGCGTGGCCGAGCTGGAGCGGTGGATCGACCGCGCGGAGGAGGAGCTGGAGCCGCTGCAGAACTTCGTGCTCCCCGGCGGCGCCGAAGGGGCGGCGGCGCTCCACCTGGCGCGCACCGTGTGCCGGCGGGCGGAGCGCCGGGTGGTGTCGCTGGCCCGCGCGGCCACCATCGACGAGGGCGTGGTGGTGTACCTCAACCGCCTCTCGGACCTTCTCTTTACCCTGGCGCGCCTGGCCAACCGCCGCGCCGGCGTGGCCGACGTGCCCTGGGTGCCCAACGCCCGCTGAGGGGCTGGCGCGGGGGCGGGAAAGCGGCGATATTAGTTCAGGTGTGAACGATCTTCCCGAGGAGCGATCAAAGATGCCATATCCCGAGATGCTGGTCGCGCCGATGCGCGCGGAGCTCACCCGGCTGGGCGTGCAGGAGATGAAGACGGCCGAAGAGGTGGAGCAGACGCTGGGCGACGCCACGGAGCCCACCCTGCTGGTGGTGAACTCGGTGTGCGGGTGCGCGGCGCGCAACGCCCGCCCGGCCGTGGCCATGGCGCTGCAGGCGGACAAGAAGCCCGCCCGCCTCACCACCGTGTTCGCGGGGCAGGACAACGACGCCACGCAGATGGCGCGCAGCTACCTGCACGGCTACCCGCCGTCGTCGCCCGCCATCGCCCTCCTCAAGGACGGCGACGTGGCCTTCATGCTGGAGCGCCACCAGATCGAGGGCCGCAGCGCGGACCAGATCGCGGCCGACCTGCGGGGCGCGTTCGAGCAGTACTGCTGAAAGAAGGCATCACACAGAGACACAGAGGCACGGAGAACGACGCTGTTCTCCGTGCCTCTGTATCTCTGTGTGAGACCGCTTTTTACCGCGTGTTCTGGATCAGCGTGAGGATGCGCTGCGCCTCGTCGCGGCTGTAGTCCACGGCGCCGCGGCGGTACGAAACGGCCACGCGCGTGCTGCTGGCGCCCGCCGAGACCAGCTTGATGTGCGCCACGTTGTCGCCGGAGCGGGCCTCGTACTCGCGCTCGGTGGCGTTGTCTTCGTAGTTGGCGTCCGTCACCGTCATCCCGCGCACCTGCAGCGCGGCGCGGGCGCGGGTGTCCACGGTGGAGATGGGGGCGGCGATGGTGGCCTCCACGTTCTGGTTGACCGTGGTGGCGGCGGCGGCACCCGCGGCGGCGCCGGCGCCCACGGCGGCGGCGGTGCGGCAGCCGACCGCGGCGGGCGCGATGGCCAGCACCAGTGCGAGCGTGAGCATCTTCCTGTTCATGGGACCTCCTCCTGAGCTGCGTTGGGTGTTCTCGTAGCCCGCCTTCGAGGCGGCGCGCCCCGGGGTGGCAGGAAGTGCGCCAGGGCTACGATGCCGCCGGCCTGCTGGCCGCTCCCACCTGCGACAGGATGGTCAGGTCAACACCCGCGAGCGTGTGGGCCACGCGCCGCGCTTCCCCTTCCGGCCCGGGGTCCGTCATCCCCGCGCGAAGGAGCGCGAGAAGGTCGGGGCGGCGCACCCAGAAGTGCTCGGCGGCCGTTCCTTCATCGTTCCCAACCGCCACCTCCTGCAGGCGCGCCAGCAGCGATGGGCTCGCTTCCACCTGCGCGAGCAGCACGGGCCAGCGCATGCCGAGCGCCACCAGCTTGCCGATCTGCTCCAGCGTAAGCCCGGCCCGCCCCGGCACGTGCGCGATCCGCCCGTTGCTGGCCGCGATGTACGCCTGGAGGCGGAAGATGTTGATGAACTGCTTGAGCCGCCGGGGATTGAGCTCCAGGGCGGGGGCGAGCGTCCTCACGATCCGCTGCACCTGCTCCGAGTCCACCGACACCTGCATGATCGCCCGCCGCGGGGCGTCGCCGGGGGTGGCGGGGGGCACCGCGGAGGGTGCGGCGGGGCGAGTGCCGCCGCGCGGCGGCGATGCCTGGCCCGCCAGAGGCGCACGGGGGGCGCGCTCGCCCGCCGCGCGCGGCCGGCCCCACGCGGCGGCGGCGCGGGAGGGCGCGGCCCCGGCGTCCTGCGCGAGCCGCGCGAGGAGGACGCCGATGTTGTCGTCGCTGGGCTGCGGAACGCGGAAGGCGATCTGCACGAACTTCTCGATGTAGTCCGACCCGAACTCCAGCGCCCGTACCGCCTGCGAGCCGGGATCGCCCGGAGCCGGGCTCCACGCGCTCGCCCCAAGGAACGGGATCAGCTCCTTGAACTTCACGGCCAGGCTCGCCGCCACCTTTTCCCGGTCCATCCCGATCACGAACACCACGCGCGGATCGTCGCCCACCATCAGGTTGAGCGCCTGCATGAAGTCGGCGGCGCGCGGCACCTGGCAGCGGTCCAGGTCGTCCACGAACACGTAGACCCGGCGGTCCCCGGCGTACGCGTCCAGCACCATGCTGAAATCGCGGTGGAACTGCTCCACGAACGAGATGCGCCGCTCGTAGTCGGGCGCGCGCGCGTACCGCTGCAGGTCCACGCGCAGCGGGTCGCCCACCAGCTTCGACATCTCCTTCCAGAGCGAGACGCCCGCCACGAACGCCGCGAGCGCGCCGCCGGTGCCCAGCAGGAACGACAGGAGGCCGGGCTTGTCCCTGGACCCTTCGGCGGGCGGGGCACCGCCCGCCTTCGCCTCCTTGCCGGTGGCGCCGATCCGCTCGACGCGCGAGACCACGCCGCTCCACCCCTGGCCGGCCCGCACCACCACCACGGCGAGCGCCGCGAAGGCCGCCAGCATCACGATCAGGCGGAGCACGTCGCGCCACCCCTCGCGCCAGCGGAAGCGGGTAAGGAACATCCGCGCGTTCCCGGCCAGGCGCCGTCCCCACGGCATGCACCCCTTCACCCCGTCCACGAACTTCAGCGCGAACGCGGCCCAGAGCGCCTCCTCCTTGTCGTGCCGCCACGGGTTGAACCACACCGTCACCGCGCCCGGCTCCCGGAACGGGGTGAACAGGCGCCGCAAGCGGCCCCGCGCGCCCCGGCCCGGCGCGCGCCGCCGGATCTCGCTCTCCAACTGGAGCATGAACGACGACTTCCCGCTCCCCCACTCGCCCTCTACGGAGAGGGTGAGGGGAGGCACCGTGCGGGGGTGCGTGAGGAAGTGAGCGAGCGCCTGCACGTACGGAGCGAAGCCGAGGAAGTCCTCCCGCGCGGGCGCATCGGAAACGCTGGTGTTGCGCACGGGAAGCGCGGGCGCCGCGCGCTCCCGCTCCGTGGCCAGCTCGGCCAGGATCCACTTGCGAGCGCAGAGAACGCTCCAACCCTCCAGGTCGTCGCCTTCGTTCAACCCGCGCTGGAGCGCGGTCAGGAAGCGCAACTCGACGTCGGGAACGCCTAAAAGGACTGCATAATCCACGGTTGGCATCGCGTCGGCGTTCGCCGACTGGACGAGAAAGAGCGCGGCGATCAGGTGCCTGCTCTCTATCGTGTCACTCCGGGAGATCCGCCCGGCGATCTCCCTCGCCCCCTGGAGCACTTCCACCGTGTACGCGGAGAGGCTTGTGGGCTCCCCGCCGGCATATCCGTCGAAGCCGAAGCGGAGGCGCAGCACTTGGTCGTATTCGTCGCGCCCCTCGCTGGCGATCATCTGCCACAGCAGGGCGGGAGCTCCGCCCTCCTCCCGCCGCCCACGCTCGGCGGCGCCGAACAGGAGGTCTTCCGCAAGGACGATCCCGCGCCCCCACTCAGAGCCGACGAGCTTGAGCGCCTCCTGGACCACGCGTTCGGCTCCGGGGGAGAAGTAGAACTCGTGGAGCCGCGAAATCGGCAGCGGCTCGGGCGCGACGGACGGCGACTCGGCAGCCGGCGGCCCCGCGGAGCCGCCCGTCGGCGTCGCGCCGGTCACGACGAGGTCCCGCCCGCCGTCAGGGCCCGCGACCGCCCGCGGGTACACCCCCGTGATCACCCGAAGCCGCTCCAGGAGGTCCGCCAGACAGTCTCCGTACTCGCGCCCTGAGAAGAAGTCGATGGGGGACAGGCGTTGAAGCTCTTCAGGTACCCGCATGTGCCCGGCGAGCAGCGGTATCGACCGCACGTACCGGTCAGACGCCACCGAGAGGATCGTCCGCATCTCTTCCAGAGCGGCGGGCGACTGGAGGTACGCGGAGGAAACGACCAGCACGATAGCGTCGGCAAGCTCGAGCCCTCTCGGCCGTAACCGCGGTGCGCTCGTGCGGTGGGACCGGGACGGGGAAATCTCGACGTGGAACCCGCGCGTGTGGAGGTCTTCGAGGAGCCTCAGGACCAGGTCGTCCTGCGCGGGGTCGAAGCTGATGTATACCCGTGGAAGGTACGGAGCCGAGGCGGTGTGGGGATCCCGCGCCGCGGAGCTTGATGGAGTGGATGGCATGGAGGGGGGCGTGTAGCGGAGACGGGGAAGCCCGGGAAACGATCTAAGCGGGAAGGCGGGGCACGGCCCACCCGTTTCCCGACAGCCGCGCCGCGCAGCTTTTCCCATCCCCCCGCGCGGCGTACATTGCCGCGCAGCACCGGCGCCCGCCCGCCGCACCCCACACCCGGAATCCCGCCCCGCCGTGGACAAGCCCGAAAAGACCCGCCCGCGCCTCTTCCTCATCGACGGCTACGCGCTCATCTACCGCGCCTTCTTCGCCCTCATCTCGCGCCCGCTCATCTCGTCGCGGGGGGAGAACACCTCGGCGGCGTGGGGGGTCACCAAGTTCCTCATCAAGGTGATCGAGCAGCACGAGCCGGACTACCTGGGGATGGTGTTCGACGCGGGGACCTCGGACCGGCACGTCATCTTTCCCGAGTACAAGGCCACGCGCGAGAAGATGCCCTCCGAGCTGAACGCCTCCCTCCCGCGCCTGCGCGAGGTGATCGAGGCGTTCCGCATCCCCATCGTGGAGCTGGCGGGGTACGAGGCGGACGACGTGATCGGCACGCTGGCGGAGCAGGCGGCGGCGGCGGGGCTGGAGACGGTGATCGTGTCCGGCGACAAGGACTTCTACCAACTGATCCGCCCCCACGTGTGCCTGCTCAACCCCGGGCGCGGCGGGCCGCAGGCGGTGGACGAGGAGTGGGTGGACACGCGCAACGCCCACGAGCGGCTGGGCGTGCCGCCGGAGCACGTCACGGACTACCTGGGGCTGATCGGCGACGCGTCGGACAACGTGCCCGGGGTGCAGGGGATCGGGCCCAAGACGGCGATCCAGCTCATCGAGCAGTTCGGCGCCATCGAGGCGATCCTTGAGCACGCGGAGGAGGTGAAGGCTAAGCGGCCCCGCGAGGCGCTGCTGGCCTCGCGCGACATGGCGCTCCTCTCCAAGCAGCTCGTCACCATCCGCCGCGACCTGCCGGTGGAGCTGGACGTGGAGGCGCTGCGCCGCAAGGAGCCGGACCGGCCGGCGCTCAAGGAGCTGATGCTGGCGCTTGAGTTCCACTCGCTGGTGCGCGACCTGGCCGGCCCCGCGCCCGAGACGGCCGAGGAGCCGCGCCCGGTGGCCGACTACCAGCTCGTGCAGGACGTGGGGGAGCTGCGCACCCTGGTGGACGCCATCCGCGCCGCCGGCCGCGTGTCGGTGGACACGGAGACGAGCAGCACCGACCCCATGCGCGCCGACTTGGCGGGGATCTCGATATCGCTCGTCCCCGGCGAGGGGTTCTACCTTCCCTTCGGCCACCGCGGGCGCTCGCAGGGGGAGCTGGAGGTGGACGCCCCGGCGGAGCCCGTGAGGAACCTGCCGCCCCTCCTCTCGGACGAGTGCGCGCCGCTGGTGCGCATGCTGGAAGACCCGGCGGTCGCCAAGATCGGCCAGAACCTGAAGTACGACTTCCTGGTGTTCCGCCGCGCGGGGGTGGACCTCCGGGGGATCGACTTCGACACCATGATCGCCAGCTACCTGCTGGAGCCGGGGCGGCGCGAGCACGGGCTGGACGCGCTGGCGCTCCAGCACCTGGACTACAAGACGACCACGTACGAAGAGGTCGCCGGCAAGGGGAAGGCGCAGATCCCCTTCGCCGAGGTGGAGCTGGAGGCCGCGCGCGACTACGCGTGCGAAGACACGGACATCACCCTGCAGCTCGCGGAGCGGTTCGCGCCGGAGCTGGAGCGGCTGCACCTGGAGCCCCTCTTCCGCGACATCGAGATGCCGCTGGTGGAGGTGCTGGCGGACATGGAGTGGGCCGGCATCCGCATCGACGAGCCCTTCTTCGCGCGGATGAACGAGGAGCTGGTGGGGAAGCTGCGCGAGGTGGAGCGCGAGATCTACGCGGAGGCGGGCACGGAGTTCAACATCGGCTCCAACCCGCAGCTCCGCGAGATCCTCTTCACCCGGCTGGGGCTGCCGGTGATCAAGCGCACCAAGACGGGCGCCTCCACCGACGTGGACGTGCTGCAGGCGCTGGCCGCGCAGGGGCACGCCCTCCCCACGCTGCTGATGAAGTACCGGCAACTGGAGAAGCTGCGCGGCACCTACGTGGAGGCGCTTCCGCAGATGGTGAACCCGGAGACGGGGCGCATCCACACCTCGTTCAACCAGACGGTCGCGGCCACGGGGCGCCTCTCCTCCACCGACCCCAACCTGCAGAACATCCCCATCCGCACCGAGATGGGGGCGGAGATCCGGCGCGGCTTCATCCCCGCCGAGGGCAACGTCTTCGTGTCCGCGGACTACTCGCAGATCGAGCTGCGCATCCTTGCCCACTACTCCGGGGACCCGGCGTTCGTGGAGGCGTTCCGCGCGGGCGTGGACATCCACCGCCAGACGGCGGCGCTGATCTTCGGGGTGCCGCCGGAGGAGGTTACGCGCGAGATGCGCGACCGGGCCAAGACCACCAACTTCGCCATCATCTACGGCATCGGCCCCTTCTCGCTGGCGGGCCGCCTGGGGATCAGCCAGGGGGAGGCGAAGACCTTCATCGAGCAGTACTTCGAGCGCTTCCCCGGCGTGCGCCGCTACCTGGACGAGCAGATCGAGTTCGGCCGCACCCACGGCTACGTGGAGACCATCACGGGGCGCCGCCGCTACATCCCCGAGATCACCTCGCGCAACTTCAACGTGCGGGCCTTTGGCGAGCGCGCGGCCACCAACGCCCCCATCCAGGGCTCGTCCGCGGACCTGATCAAGATCGCCATGATCCGCATCCACCAGGACCTGAAGCGCGACTCCGGCGGCGCCCGCATGCTCCTGCAGGTGCACGACGAACTGCTGTTCGAGGTGCCCCGCACCGGCGCCGAGGCGCTGCTGGAGCGCGTGCGCGACCGCATGGAGAACGCGATGCAGCTCGACGTGCCGCTGCGCGTGGAGAGCGGCACGGGGACGAACTGGCTGGGGACCAAGTGATGGGGAACGGGGAATGGGGAACGGGGAACGGTAAAACCAAAGCTGTTCCCGTTCCCCGTTCCCCGTTCCCCGTTCCCCGTTCCCCTATTCCCTGTTCCCCCCTGCATCGCTATCCTGTAACAACCATTCTACTTCCCAGCACGAGGTTCCGCATGCGCGCGACGAGCCCCCGCAAATGACCGGCGGCACTCCGGCGGACGACGCGCCGCGCCCCTTCATCCTGGGGATCAGCGGCGATTCAGGGAGCGGCAAGAACACCGTGGCGCAGGGGGTGCGCGCCCTGCTGGGGGCCGAGCGCGTGGCCACCCTGGAGCTGGACGACTACCACCGCTTCACCCGCGCCGAGCGCGAGGAGCGGGGGCTCACCGCCCTCGACCCCTCCGTGCACAACCTGGGGCTGGTGCAGGAGCACCTGGGGCTCTTTCGCCGCGGGCGCCCCGTGCGCAACCGCGCGTACGACCACAGCGACGGCACCTTTGGCGCGTCGCGGCTGGTGGAGCCCAACGAGGTGGTGATCGTGCGCGGGCTCCTGGCCTTCCCCAGCGAAGAGCTGAGGTCCGCGTACGACCTTGCCGTCTTCCTCTCCCCCGAGCCGGAGCTCCTCTTCCGCTGGAAGCTGCGGCGCGACGTGAGGACGCGCGGCTACACCGAGGCGCAGGTGCTCAAGCACATCGTGCAGCACCTGCTGGACAGCAAGGAGCACGTGCTCCCCCAGTCCGCGCGCGCGGACCTGGTGGTGCGCTACACGGTGCCGGAGTGGGACGCCCCCGACTCCGAGGTGCGCGCCTCGCTCCTCCTGCGCCGCCGCGCCGCCGAGGTGCTGCGCGGCGAGGAGCAGAAGCTGGCGCGCTTCGGCGGGCACGTGCGCGTGGAGGAGGCGGGCGACGACATGGCCGTGCACGTGGAGAGCGGCCTCACGGACGCCGAACTGGACGCCTGGGCATCCGAGCGCTTTCCGGACACCTACCGCCCCGAGCTGGTGGGCCAGCACGTGAGCGACGACGGGCAGCCCACGCGCCTGCTCCCCCTCGCCTTCGCGCAGGTGCTGGTGGCGGCGCTCACCGAGCACCTGCGCCACCCGGCCGGCGCCACCCGGCGAGATTCGGCGGGGGCGGCGGCGTAAAAAGAAGGCTCACACGGAGGCACGGAGGCACAGAGATTACTTCATCTCTGTGCCTCCGTGCCTTTTACGAGCAGGAGGATGCGGAGGTCCAGCAGGGCGTGGATCAGCATCGGCACCCAGAGCGAGCCGGTGGCGAGAAAGAGCACCGTCATCACCAGCGCCAGGATGGTGGTGCTCACCATCCCCGCCACGCCCTGGTAGCCGTGGTCGATGCCGAAGACGAGGGCGGCGGCCAGGATGGCGACGCCCACGCCGGGCACGAAGGGGAGCGCCAGCATGTAGCGGATGAGGAAGCCGCGGTAGATGATCTCCTCGCACACGCCCACGGTCACGGAGAGCGCCGCGAACCAGAGGCGCTCCTCGCGGGTGCGCGGCAGGAAGAAGTCGATGGTTTGAAGCGCCGCCGACTGCTTCTCCCGCAGCTCGGGATTGACGATCGAGAGGATGAAAGGGATCGCGGCCCCCATCAGCAGCCCGCCCGCGATGGGGAGCACCATCGCCGGCTCCAGCGTCCGACCGAACACCCGCCCGTGCGGCGGCGGCGTGAACAGGCTGGCGAGGGGGAGCGTCGCCATCAGCAGGGCCGTGGCGGCGAGCTGCCACCCGATCGTCATGCGGTACGCGCGCACGCGGTCGCGAGGATCGGTGGATGCCTTGAGGCGCCGCGTCTCGTAGCGGTCCCAGACCGGGAAGACGACGACCAGGAAGAGGACGAGCAGGTGGTGGAGCGGGTTCACCGGTTTGTCTCGTTGCGGGGAACAGCGGGGGCTCACACAGAGGCACAGAGGCACGGAGAAAGAACATCTTTTCCGTGCCTCTGTGTCTCTGGTTTCCCGGATGATACCGCACGGCTGCCGGGTACGCCATGACACCGTACAGTTTCGCTACAGTGCGGGCGATTGCGGTGCGGCGGCTTGGGAATGCCGCGGAAAGGGGAGGGCGGCGGTCAGATCGGCGACAGTGTGACGGGATGCGGAAGACGGGGATGATTGGACGCAAACGCATGCCTACCCATCACTTACGCAATCACGAGCCAGCGGGAACGCATCTCGCCTTACGCAGGGCCAGATCCCACCGATGGGACTTCCTCGCCGGGCCGCCCGCGTCCGAGCAACAACTCTCCAGGAGCAGTTTCATGCGCCGCATCGCCTTCGCCGCCGCCGCCCTCGCCCTCGCCGCCACCGCGGAGCAGGCTTCCGCCCAGTCGCAGTCGGTCACGTTCTCGGTGGAGCCGGTCAACCAGATGGCCGTTTCCGGCAACCCGGGCGCGCTGACCATCAACGCCGCCACGGTCGGCTCGGGGCTCAACAGCGTGACCGACGCCACCACCACCTGGGGCATCACGACCAACCAGACCGGCACCAAGGTCACCGCTTCCATCGAAGAAGGGATGCCGGCCGGCGTCACGCTCAAGGTCCAGCTCGCCGCCCCCACGGGCGCCAGCAGCGCCGGGAGCGTCACCCTGGGCACCACCGCCGCGGACGTCGTGACCGGCATCACCAAGCTGGACGAGGCCGGCAAGACGATCACCTACACCCTCTCGGCCACCGCCGCCGCCGGCGTGGTGTCGAGCGCCAGCCGCACGGTGACGTACACCGTCGTCGCGGGCAGCTAGGACGAACGGATGTCCTGGGTCCTGAGCTGGTGCTCGGGGCCCAGGACTGATCACACCCTGCGGCTCCTCCCATCCCTCACCGCGAAGTCCCGTCCATGATCAACCGCCTTGCACTCGCCCTTGTCGCCACTCTCGCGTCCGCCGGAGGCGCCGCCGCACAGATCGCGGTGGTGAGCGACGCGGTGGAGGAGAAGACGGCCGCCGCCGGGGAGAGCTACGGCGGCACCATCCGCATCCTCAACACCAGCGGCCGCGCGCAGGAGGTGAAGGTGTACCAGACCGATTACGCCTTCCACGCCGACGGCCGCACGATGTATGGCGAGCCCGGCACGGCCCCGCGCTCCAACGCGCGCTGGGTGACGATGAGCCCCGCCCGCCTCACCCTGGCGCCCGGCGCCGAGAGCACGGTCAGCTTCCGTGTGGCCATACCCGCGGCCCCCGCGCGGAGCGGCTCGTTCTGGAGCATGGTGATGGTGGAGCCGATCGAGGCGGGCTCGGCCGAGTCGTCGCAGCGCGCCCCGTCGCGCAAGGCCGAGCTCTCGGTGCGGACGCGGACGCGCTTCGGCGTGCAGGTGGTGACGCACCTGGGCGAGGAGGGCGCCCGCACGCTCGAGTTCGGCGCGCCGCGCGCCTCGAAGGAGCCCGGCGGCGCCAAGTCGCTGGAAGTGGACCTGGCGAACACCGGCGACCGCGCCTTCCGCCCCACGCTGCGCCTGGAGCTCTTCACCGCCGACGGCGCGCCCGCCGGCCGCGTGGAAAGCGGGCGCGGCCTGGTGTATCCCGGCACCTCGCTTCGCCAGCGCTTCGAGCTGGGCAGCATCCCCGCCGGCACCTACGACGCCCTCGTCGTGGCCGACGCGGGGGGCGACGACGTGTTCGGCGCGCGCTACAAGGTCACGTTCTAGGCTGGCCCCGGAGGCGCGCACGCCCCGGCGAGCCCGCGCCACGCGGGATCGGATGAGCGGGTGCGCTTCGCGGCCAGGATCGTCCTGGCCTGCGCCGCCATGCTGGCCCCCTGCCTCTTCACGGCGGTGAGGGTGCCGGTGCTCGTGGCGGCGGGCCTCGCGGCGCTGGCCGCATCGCTGCGCCCACCCCACATCGCCGCCCTGCCGCCCAGGCCCGCGGCGGCCCACCCACCGGTCCCGTTGCCCCGCTCAGCATTCGTCCGCGCCGCGCTGCTGGCCACGTTAGCCCCCGCCCTCGCGGCCGCGCAGGTCTCGGTGGCGCGGCGGGACACGGCGGCGCTGCGCGTGCGGCCGGGGGAGTCCGCCACGGCGGTCTTCCGCGTCACCAGCGCGGGGGCCGCCGTCGTCGTGCAGCCGGCCGCCGCGCTCCCGCGCGGGTGGACGCCCGTGGCGCCCGAGGGCGCGGCGCGGCTGGGCGCGGGGGAGCGCTCCATCCGCCTGGTGGGCTTCGCGGTGCCGCGCGATGCACGGGCGGGGAGCTACTTCGTGCGGCTGGGCCTGCGCGGCCTCTCCGCGCGCGATTCCGTGCGCGTGGTGGTGGCCGAGCGCCGCGCGCTGGCGCTGCGGGTGAACGGCGCGCCGCGCTTCGCGGTGGCGGGCGAGCCCTATACCCTCCGCTTCGTGCTGGAGAACCGCGGCAATGCGCCCGAGCGCGCGGCCCTGCGCATCTCCGGCAGCCCCGGCGCGGAGCTCCCCGCCGCCGAAGTGGAGCTGGCCGCGGGCGAAGCGCGCGAGCTCCCCGTGCGCGTGTCCACCCGGCGCGGCGCCCCGCCGCGCCACGAGGTGGAGGTGCGGGCGCGCTCGCGCGCGGACTCCACCGTGCGCGCCGTGGTGCGCGCGGGGGTGGACGTGGTGGCGCGCGGCGGCACGGACGCGCCGCGCGGGAGGCTGCCCGTGGAGGTGCGGGTGCGCAACGGAGGGCTCCCGTCCGTGTCCGGCTCGGGGGTGCTGGCGCGCGGCGGATCGTCGCGCGTGGACTTCCTCATCCGCCCCGCGGACGCCCCGGGCGCGCTGCGCGGGCAGCAGGACGAGTACCGGATGCGCGTCGCCGGGCGCGGAATGGAGCTGCTCCTGGGCGACCAGGTGTACGCGCTCTCGCCGCTCACCCAGCCCGGCCGCGCGGCGTTCGGCGCGGGAGGAAGCGTGGCGGCGGGGCCCGTGTCGGCGGGCGGATACGTGGCCCGCGACCGCCGCTCCGCCACCGGCGCGGAGGAGCGGGGCGGCCAGGTGGCCCTCGCGCTCGGCGCGGCGAGCTCCATCGGCGCGCAGTACCTGGACGGCGGCGACGGCACCGCCGCGTCCGCCCGCGCGCGGTTCGCCCCCTCCCGCCTGCTGTCGCTGGATGCCGAGGCCGGGCGCGGCCACGGCCCGCGGGGCGCGGGCGCCGCCGAGTCGCTGGTGGCGCACGGCGGCGCGGCCCGGGTCTCCTGGTTCGCCCGCCACCTGCGCGCCGACTCCGCCTATCCCGCCTCCTTCGCGGGCGAACGGGTGGACGAAGCGAGCGTGTCGCTCCGTCCAGCGGGCAGGCTGCTCGTCTCCGGCGCGGCCGTTCGCCAGCGCGGCGCGGCCGTGCGCGACCTGCTGCTGGGCACGCTGGGCTACGGCGCCCTCGCCGCCGAGTACCGGGGCGAGCGCGGCGAAGGCTGGAGCGCGCGATCGGTGGCCGTGCGGGCGAGATACCGCTCCGGCCCGCTCTGGATCTCACCGCGCGCCGAGCTGGGCACGCGCGGAGACTCGGCCGCCCGCGCCCTCTTCCACCGCGTTTCCGCGTACGGCGGGGTGGACGTAGGCCGGCATTCGCTCTCCGCGTCGGTGGAGCACTCCACCGGGCGCACGGCGGACCCGCTCTCCGGCGACGCCGCCTTCCAGGGGGCGCTGCACGCCGCCATCTACCCCACGGGGGGCACCCGCCTGGACGCGGCGCTGCAGGCGAGCCGCGGCGCCCTGCCCGGCGAGTGGCGGAGCGCGAGCGCCGAGGCGGGCGTGTCGCAGGGGCTCCCGCGCGGACACCGCCTGATCGCCCGCGCCCGCTGGACGCTCGCCGGGCCCGGCGCGGAGAGTGCCCCCGGCGTGCTGCTGGACTACGTCATCCCCATCGGCGTTCCCGTGGCGCGCGGCGGCGGGGGCGGGCGCGTCTCCGGCCGCGTGTACGACGCGGAGAGCGGACGCGGCGTGGCGGGCGTCGCCGTGCGGCTGGGGACGCAGGTGGCGCTCACGGACCACGCGGGCACCTGGCGCTTCGCCAACGTACGCCCGGGCGCGCACCCGCTGGAGGTGGACCGCCTGGGCGCGGGGCTGGAGCGCGTGCCCGTGCGCCCCGTGCCCGCCGCCGTGGAGGTGCGCGGCGGCCGCTCCGTGCGTGTGGACGTGGGGCTGGTGCGCGGCGCGCGGGTAGGGGGCGCCGTGCGGCTGTTCGACTTCGCGGAGCCCTCCGCCGCCGGCTCCGCCCCGCCGCCCACCGTGGAGAGCGGCGGCCTGCGCGACGCCCTGCTCGTGCTCTCCGCCGGCGACGACGTCCACCGCCGCTCCACCGATTCCGGCGGGCGCTTCGAGGTGGCCGACCTGCGCCCCGGACGCTGGACCCTTCGCGTGGAGCACGCCGACCTCCCGCCACACCACCGCCTGGAGCGCGACTCCGTGGTCGTGGACGTGGCCGCGGGCTCGGTGCACGAGGTCGTCCTGCGCGTCCTCCCCCGCTTCCGCCCGGTGCGCATCATCGCCGGCGGCGAGGTCCGCGCCGGCGACCCGCGCGAGCGGCCGGCCCCCGTCGCCGCCGCGCCGCGGCCGGCACCGGCAGCAGCCACGCCCCGGCCGGCACCGATTGCCACGCCGCGCCCCGCGCCCCACGCCGCCGCACCGCGCGCCGCACCACCGCGCCGCACGGCCCCGTACCCGTCCGTGGCGCCGGCCGCGCGCGCGGAGATCGGCCCCTCCGGCTTCTCGGACTGGCCGCACACCACCTACACCGTTCAGCACGGCGACCGCAGCCTGACCGACATCGCGTACCTCACCTACCGCGACGGCACGCTCTGGCCCCGCCTCTTCCTGGCTAACCGCCACATCCTCGTCTCCCCCACCCGCATCGAGCCGGGCCAGGTGCTCACCGTGCCGCCCCCCGGCCCCCTCACCCGCGCCGAGCTCGCCGCGATGCGGGAGTACCGGGCCGGGAACCGCTGAACAGCAGGTCTCACACAGAGACACAGAGGCACAGAGATGACTTCGTCTCCGTGCCTCTGGTTATCGCATCAGCCTCGACTCGGTGCGGGCGTGGCCGCGGATGTACTGCAGCCAGCCGCGCGCGGTGAGCGGGCCGAACTGGTTGTGGGGCACGGTGCGCGGCAGGTCCGTGGTGGCGAGCCGGCCCGCCAGCGCGATCGTCTCCGCGCGCGTGGAGGCGAGCTCGGCCTGGAGCGCGTCCCAGTCCGTGCCGGTCGGCTTGTAGGCGTGGTGGCCGTCCATCACCAGCGGCTCGCCCAGGAACACGCGCAGGCGCTGCTGCCCCCAGCGCTCGATGCCGATGATGTGGCGCAGCGCCTCCACGTTCCTGGGCTTCGCCCGCTTCCCCGCGATGCGCGCGCGCACCTCCTCCCCCGACGCGCCGAGCGCCGCCACGTGCTCCGCCACCGACTTCTTTGCCGCCGGCCGCTCGAACATCACCCGGCCCACCCAGTGGAAGACCGACTCCTTGAATCCCATGCGCAGCTCTCCGTTGGGTGCGTTTGGCGGAAGATACGGCAATCTCACACAGAGACACAGAGGCACGGAGACGACTTCAGCGCCGCGCGAGATCGCGTTGAGTGATGTCGATCCAGCGCAGGATCGTCGCGGGATCCTGGTTCGACCCTCTCAACTGCTCCACCCGCAGCTTCAGCTTCGCCACCTTCACCAGGCCCTCCGCGAGCAGTGTCCGCACGAACGCCTTATCCTTGGGGCGAAACGCGGCCAGCTTGCTCGCGGCCAGGTCGTGCGCTTCCACGCAGCGGCCGATGTTTCCGCCGGTGCCTGCGTTCTGTAGATCGATGGTGCGGCGCTCCCAGCCTTCCGGCAGGTGGGCCGTGTCGATGGTGAGGCCATGGACGTAGAAGCCATGCGTGGCGTGGAACTGCGACTCCATGCCGAGGCTCGCGTCGATCCGGTCGGCGATCGCCGGATCATCGGAGGCCGGGGCGATGTCGGCCTCCAGCGATTCGCGCAGGTCTTCGGGCGCGTCAGGGTACTGGGCCAGGATCGCCTGCGACCCGAAGACGATGACCCCCGTTTCGCCCGCAACGTCGCACGCTGCCCGGATCGCGTGCTCCAACTGCTCTCGCGTCATGCGCCACCCACCTTTTTCAGCGACATACGCTCGTCATCGGTCAGCACGGGGAGGAGAGGGTTGCTCTGGCGCAGCCGGGTTCCGCGCTCCCCAGGGTCGAGGAGCGCCTGCTGGAGGCGGGGGACGGAGGCGGTGTCCAGGAGGTCCAGCCACTCGGACAGCTCGTGCTTCTCGCGCCCCGTGCCGGCGTGCATCCGGCGGACGAGCCACTGGCGCGCGCGCGGCGGCAGGGTGGGGTCGCGCTCCAGCCTCGCGGCGAGCCACGATGCGGTCGCGAGCGATTCCCTGTCGCGGTCCTGGTGCGATGCGCGCCGCGCGGGCGTTTGAGCGGCAGGAGCATCTGAGCTCAGATACGCCGCGGGACCGGGACCATAGATCACGGTCGCACCCTCCCACCGCGCGGCTTCCGGCTCACTCCCGGTCACTAGGTCGGCCTCGGTCTGGGTGCTCAGCTCTATCGTCACATCGAACCGCCGCTGCGCCTCGCTGAGCCCGGCGCGCACCTGCTCCGCGACGTGCGGGACGTCGCGCGCCGTGCTCAGCACCGCCAGCACGACGGGAGCCGCCGCCGTGGTGGTCTCCACGATCCACGCCGAGCGAGGCGCGGGGGTGATCCGGCTTACCAGATCGCGCAGCTCATCCACCAGGGCCTCCCGCCGGGCACGCTCCGCGATGAACAGTCCGCGCAGCGCAAACGAGAGCGGATGCTCGTCGCGGAGCTGGACCGCCTGCCGCGACCCGGTCCCCACGTACCGGATGGCCCCGGTCCGGTGAAGCTTGGCGAGCGCGCTCCCCAGCCCCGGAAGGGTTAGGCCCGACTGCGCCGCGAGGTGCGCCCGGCTGAGCGGCACATCCGCGCTGCACAGTACCCGCAGGATGCGGACGTTCCCCTCCGAGCCCAGCATCTCGTTGAGCGGCGTCGCGAGTACCGGCTGATTCTTTTTCGTCGGCGGCATGGCTCATCAGCTCTGAAAATAGATCTCACTAAGTAATATACATCTACAGAGACACAGAGGCACAGAGACGAATTCATCTCTGTGCCTCTGTGTCTCTGTGTGAGCCCAGCGGATCAGCCCCTCATCCACCGCCCATGGTAGAAGCGGGTATAGAACTTGGCCCCCGAGGCATCCTTGACGTCGAACTGGCCGTCGCCGTTGCCGTAGATGTCGCCGGGGTCATTGGCGCGGCAGGAGACGCAGCGCATGCGGTTGGGCCACACGGTGTTGCCGCCGTAGGGCTGGCCGTTGTAGGTGAGCGACTCGCCGTAGGCCACGCGCGCGTGCACGTGCTCGTCCCAGGGGCCGCCCGTCTTGCCCGCGTAGCCGATGATGGTGTTCATCCCCACGCTGGCGCCGCGCGAGACGGCGAGGCTGGTCATGTGCGCCATCAGGGCGCGGTAGGCGCCGTTCCTCACCACCACGTAGTTGCCCAGCGTGTAGTAGCCCTCGCTGTCGTAGTAGTCCCACCCCGCCCACTCCACGGTGCCCTGGATGGCGGAGTAGACGTTGGCGTTCCGGTGCGCCGGCCAGTCGTTGGCGTAAAACTGGTTGAGGCGGTCCGCGGCGCACTTGTAGACGTGGTAGTTCTGCCCCCACCAGCTCCCGTAGTTGCCGCTCATGGCGCTCCAGCCCGGGTCGCCGGGGCGCATGTTGTAGTAGGTGCCTGAGTACACGGTGGTGTAGCCGCTGTAGAAACGGTTGGTGGCGTCCCACACCGTCTGCCAGAAGAAGCCCGAGGGCTGGCCGAACTCGCACGCCGCCGCCGCGGTGGAGCGCAGCGGGGCGGCCGAGTACAGGGCGGGGCTCGCCACCGCTTCCCCGCCCTCGGCGATCGTGGCGGCGACGCGGGCGGCGTGGGCGCCGCGGCTGGCGGCCAGCTCCGCGGGGGCCGGCGGGGCGGACATGGCCTCGCGCACGGGGGTGAGGCCCAGCGAGCGCACGGAGCGGGTGGGCTTCTCCAGGCGCAGGTTCTCCAGCAGCATGCGGGCGCGCGCGTCCAGCCCGCGCTCGGCCGTCCACATCCCGATGCGGTACACGCGGTCGCCGTCCGCCACGTAGACCAGCGAGTACGAGTCGGTGCCGGGAAGGCCGCTCACGGCGACCCCCTTCCGCCCGCCCACCGTCACCTCGCTGCGGATGGGGGCGAGCTCACGGTTGCGCTCCATGAGCGTGGCCACGAGCCCGTCGATCTGCTCGGGGCGCGTGTCGTACGCCAGCGCCACGCGCATCACGGGGGAGCGCTCGTGGCCGCCCGTCTGCTCGCCCTCGGGGTTGAAGAGGGCGAACCCGTAGGTGTTGAAGAGCACGGGATCGGCCTGCACGCGCCACCCGGCGGGCACGTCGATGGCCACGCCGGCCGCCGCGTCGCGCACGGTGCGGGTGAGCGGCGATGGCTGGACGGCGGTGGGGTCGTCGGCGCATGCGGCCAGCGCGGCGGCGGCCAGCACGAGGATACGGGATCGGGACACGGGCGTCCTCCGGCAGCGGGCGAGCGGTGCGGCCGGCCGGGGCCGGACCGCGGGGTCGCACGCAAAGTACGGCGGGATCAGCAAGGGCTCTTCAACGTTCTTGCTCGGGCGGCGTACTGCCCCGGCGTCACGCCCAGCACCCGCTTGAAGTGGCGGTGCAGGTGGCTCTGCGCCGCGAACCCCGTGGCGAAGGCCGCGCGCGAGATGCTCCACCCGCGCCGCAGCATCCTCATGGCGTGCGCCACGCGGAGCTGCGTCTGGTACGCGTGCGGCGGCAGCCCCACCTCGCGCTTGAAGGCGCGCGCCAGGTGGAAGCGGCTCACCCCCGCCACCCCCGCGAGCCGCTCCAGCGGAACCGGCTCGGCGTAGTGGGCCTCCAGGTACGCGACCGTGTTGCCGCGCGCGATAAGTTGCCGCGTTGAAATGCAATAAACAGGTTCTGTTGCAAAACCTCCTAGAAGCGCCGGCCGCGGAATCTCGCGGCCGGCGCTTCGTCCGTCAGTCTCCCTGCGCCTCGTGCTCGACCCACCCGATGCGCGCTTGGCGCTGAGCCCACCCGACCTCACGGGCAAAGCCGTAGCGCCCCTCAGGCGGATACGCGAGGACAGCGCGCTCCACAGCCGCATCATCGAATACGATCCACATCGGCCGAGGCCGCCAGAAGCCCTGCTCGATGTGGTAGCGGGCGCTGGAGTACTCGGCTGCGTTACGAAGCTTCAACCCGATCTCGCCCACGCGGCCGCGTGCCACCCGCCCCGTGCCGGTCCAGCCTGCCGGAGTGTTGGTGGGGCTGTAGCGCAAGTCGATGCTTGCGTCATCGAATGGCAAGTCGAAGTACTCGTCAGGCTGCCAGCCGGTGCCCAGCCACAACCCCATCACCTCGGGGCGCACGCCGGCGCCGAGCGCGGGGACGTAGAGTCTGAATGATGTGGCCACCACGGGCGCGACGCGTCGTAGGAACGCGCCCTCGGTCGTGAGCCCGCCAGCAGCGAGGGTCGAGCTCACCACCGGCGTGAGCGGGAGCACCTGGTCCACGACCGTGCGAAAGTCGGCAACGAAGCCGTCGTTGCTCGCCTGGATCCAGAACCGGCGGCCGGTGAGGTTATGACTCCGGTCCAGCGCTACAGTGTCGACCGTCCGTGGGCCGTCGCAGGTGACGCGCAGCCACGCGGGCGCGTTGAAGGTGGGCGGTGCCCACCGATCGAACGCCGAGCGGCGCCCGGTGGCCACGCGCCACGCCTGACCATCCGGCGCCTCCCCGCTCGCGGAGAGCACGTGGCCAGGAAACTGGATCGTGGACAGGAGGTTCTCAACGAAGAAGTACGGGCGCCCCATCGGCTATCTCCGCGGGGGCAGGCGCTGAACGGCGTCCAGCCGCTCGCGCCGCCCCAGCTGGTATTCGGTGGAAGAGATGGTCTCGCCGGTCCCGGGGTCGATGATCTGCAGGATCACGCGATCAGGGCCATCCTTCTGGCTGCGCTGGGACATCGCACGCGAGGAGTACTCCTCAACCCGGACCGGCTGAGTCCGTTCCGTCTCGCGGGCGCTAAAGAGCCCACCGAGAATCCCGCCGACTACACCTACCACCGTGCCGAGGAGCGGGTCCGTCTTCGCGAGTGCGGCTTGTGCGATGTTGGCAAACCCCGTCACGACTACCTCCTCCATCGACGCGGTGCCAGACATCGCTGCCTGCACCATCGTACCGAATGCGCTGACGGCGACGCCAGCGATCTGGTTCATATCGTCGCCGCCAGCCCTGAAGGTGTTCAGCAGCTTCTCGTAAGCCTCCCTGCTCCCGGCCCACACCTGAAGTCCCTCGCGCACTCCAGGGCCCGCAAGCTCGTTCCACGAGAGTCCCGATGCCGCAGCCGCGCGCACTGCACGCGTACCCTCCCCGATAGTCGCGCGGCTGGCGATGAGGTTCACAGCGCGGGAGGACTGGATGACCTGAGGCGCTCGCGCCGCGGCGAGGCGCTCATCCACGGGGATGTTCCCGACCAGGTGCGGTCCGTCGAGGCGGAGACCGTGCGCGGCGAGTCGCGCAGCACTCGCGAACGCCGGGCCGAGCGCGCCCAGCTGCTTCTCCAGCTGCTCGATTTGCTGGCGGAGGCGGAACACCTCCTCATTCGTATCCTTGAACGCGGGGGATCCGCTGGGAAGGCGCTGCAGTGTCTCCCCGGCAAGCGCGAGGTCTACCCTCAGTTTCGAGAGCTGCTCCTGTCCCTCGCTCCAGCGATCCAGCAAGATGCCCATCGCGGCAGATTCCGCGGGCAGCTCGCTCAGCGAGGTGCCGGGCATCCCAAGCTGGATCGGCGTGGGCGCCTTCTTGTTGCGCCCGTTCAAATCGCTCAGATCGATCGGCGGCCTGCGGCGCGTATCATCCGGGGTCACATGAAACCCCTGCGCAACTGCGATCAGCCCTCGATTCGTCTCGTGCAGGTTCGCACGCAGAACGTGCGCCCGGTCGCTGTAGTGCGCCAGCGACGCTTCCGTTCGCTTGATCGCGGCGTCGATCTCCTCCAGCTCGAACTCCGCCACCCCCGGCCCGGTCAGCACCTCCCGCCTGGCGCACAGCCTCGGCCCGGAAGGCTTGCTGGGTGCGCAGTCTGCTGCTGAAGCGCTTCCTGCTCGCGCGTCACCATGCTCAGCTCGCCACGGATCTCCGTTTCTCCCATCTCGCGAATCGCTTTCGAGAAGCGAGTCAGCGCCTCCTCAGCACGTGCCGCTTGATCCTCTGCCTCGTCGCCAACTCGGATGAGGTACGTCACCAGGAGCCCCAGCCCGATGATGATCCCACCGGCAGGCAGCAAGAGCGCTCCCATGCTCGCGAGAGCCCCGCTGCCGGCTGCCACGCCGGTCGCGGCTGTTGTACCCGCGGCTCCCGTAGCCGTGAGCAGCGCCGGGATCCCACCAAGCGACTGGGCCGCTGCCAGCGCGGTTGAAGCTGCCCGAATCGTGTAGATCCCCTGAGCGAGCTCCACGCCCACACGGATCGCCGGACCCGTGGCCATCACGAACAGCCCAACCCCCACGATGGAGGTCTGGAGCCCCTCCGGCAGTCCCGCAAACGACTGAACGATGTCGCTGACAACGGCGATCACCGGCTCCGCCGCGTGGAGGAAAACGACCAGCGCCGGAGCGAGCTCACTGCCGAGGCGAACTGCGAGCACCGCCAGCTCGGCCGCCGCCTCCCGGAACTGTCCGGTATCCGTCGCCTTTGCACGCGCGAATGCCTCGTCGAGAATGCCGACGGAGTTCGTCACGTTGGCAGTGATCTCCGCGAACTGTTTCCCCTTCAGCCCCGCGGTGCCGAGTACGCCAACTAACCCTTCGATGTTGGGAATGACCTTGGCCAGCGCTGCTGTATCACCGTTGAGCGCATCGACCAGCCCGAGCAACGTTGCCGTCAGCCCCTTCTCTTTCACCTGCTCGCGCAGCTCGGCAGCCGAAAGCCCGACCTTCTTCAGTACCTTCTCCGCGTCCTCCGAGGGCGCCAGGAGCGTTGACAGAAAGCTCCGCAGCCCGGTGATGGACTGGGACGCATCGCCGTTGAGGCGAGTGAACGTGGCGATGAAGCCACCCACCTCGTCGAACTGCACACCCATGGCGGCCGCGACGGGGAGAACCTGCCCCATGCTGCCAGCCAGCTGCGAGACTTCGAAGTTCCCCTCGCGGGCCGTGGCTAGGAGGATCTCAGTCGCGCGCTTCGAGCTGAGGTTTTGCGCCTCGTAGGCGGACATCGCGGCCGTCGTGGTGCGCGCGATCGTACCTGTCTCGCCTAAACCCACCGTCGAAGCTTTCGACGCATCGGCGAGAACGTCGAGTGCGGCGGCCCCGCGCTCGCCCGCAGACGTTACGACGAGGAGACCATTCGCGAGGTCCTGGGGAGTCTTCTGTAGCTCTGGGGCCATCTCCAGCAACGACTCCCCCCAAGCGTCCACCTGCTCCTGCGCGACGCCCGCGAGGTTGACGATCTGGGTCATGCTCTCGCCGAATTCAAGCCCCATCGTCGTAGCGGCCCCGCCCGCTGCAGCCATCGGGACCGTCACTCCGATTGTGAGTCCGTTCCCGAGCGTCTCCAGCCCCTGAATCACATCCTGGCGCGCCGCGTCCAGCTTGCGCAGGCGCTCCGCGAGCTCATCCACCTCGCGTGGCGCCTCCTCAGGGATGAGTCCACGGAGGGCCGCGGGTAGTTCCTTCACGGACCCGTGCAGCTCGCGAAGCGCGCCGGCGAGCGCCTCGGTTTGCCGCTCCATGGCCGCGACCTTCTGCCCGTCACCCGCGTTCACCGCCTCAACAACCGCAGCGCCCGCGGCCCGAGCTGCCCCAGCTACCTCACGAAGATCCGCGGGAACACCGTCGGTGGACACCTGCAGCTCCCGCATCGACGCTGCGAGCGCCTCCACCTGACGCTCCAGCGCTGCCGCCTTTTGCGGGTCGTCCGCATCGAGCGCCTGCGCGACCGCAGCCCCCGCGGGCTCTGCCGACCCCGCGAGCTCGCGAAGCGCGCCGGCGAGCGCTTCAGTTTGCCGCTCCATGGCCGCGACCTTCTGCCCGTCACCCGCGTTCGCCGCCTCGACAACCGCAGCGCCCGCGGCCCGAGCTGCCCCAGCTACCTCACGAAGATCCGCGGGAACACCATCGGTAGACACCTGCAGCTCCCGCATCGACGCTGCGAGCGCCTCCACCTGACGCTCCAGCGCTGCCGCCTTTTGCGGGTCGTCCGCATCGAGCGCCTGCGCGACCGCAGCCCCCGCGGGCTCTGCCGACCCCGCGAGCTCGCGAAGCGCGCCGGCGAGCGCTTCAGTTTGCCGCTCCATGGCCGCGACCTTCTGCCCGTCACCCGCGTTCGCCGCCTCGACAACCGCAGCGCCCGCGGCCCGAGCTGCCCCAGCTACCTCACGAAGATCCGCGGGAACACCATCGGTAGACACCTGCAGCTCCCGCATCGACGCTGCGAGCGCCCCCACCTGGCGCTCCAGCGCTGCCGCCTTTTGCGGGTCGTCCGCATCGAGCGCCTGCGCGACCGCAGCCCCCGCGGGCTCTGCCGACCCCGCGAGCTCGCGAAGCGCGCCAGCGAGCGCTTCAGTTTGCCGCTCCATGGCCGCGACCTTCTGCCCGTCACCCGCGTTCGCCGCCTCGACAACCGCAGCGCCCGCAGCCCGAGCTGCCCCAACTACCTCACGAAGATCCGCGGGAACACCATCGGTAGACACCTGCAGCTCCCGCATCGACGCTGCGAGCGCCCCCACCTGGCGCTCTAGCGCTGCCGCCTTCCCGAGGTCGCCGGCATCGAGCGCCTGTGCGACCGCAGCCCCCGCGGGCTCTGCCGAGCTCGCGAGGTCTCCAGCGGCCACGCGGACCGATTCCACCGCGCGCACCGCCTCCGGCACGCCGTTGGTTTCGATATGAAGCTCGATCTCGTTGGCCATGGGGTCGGGGGTCAGGTTCCATGAGCGAGGCGTCGTTCCGCCTCCAGGGAGTGCTTAAGGATGATCATCGCTTCCTCCCACGCCGGATCCAGCTGGTCAGAGCGGAGTCCGAAGTCGAAGGGCGTCTTGCCGTGGAGCTCCAGCCAGTAGAACGACACCACCAGGCGGCGCTCACGCCGTGTCAGGCCGTCGAGTGCGTTGTAGCCTCGGAAGAGGGCCCGGCCTGCCCCATCGAGTTTCCCCGTTCCGTCTCCGACAGTCCCATCGAGTAGCGCACCAGCCGGGTGAGCGCGAGCGACTTCCACGGCTGCGGGATAGCCGCGACGTGCACACTGTTCTTCCGGTCGAGGGACTCACCCGCAACGGTGAACCCCTCGGCGCGCCGAAAGCGATCCTCGAAAAGGCCGGGCACCCGCGAGAGGCGGATCGTCATCTGGAGCCCTCTCCCCTCGCTGCCGCTCTCCGGCTCCTGATCCCGCTTCGCACCACCGGTGAACGATACCGTCTCGTTGATCGCGAAGTACTGCTCGTCGGTGAGTGGCTCCATCACCAGGGTGATCCCAGGTGCGACTTCGACCGGGAACTCCTGGGCTCTCAGAGGCAGATCCATCGTCTGTACCTTTTTCAGTGGATGAGGAAGGGGTGAGGTGGGGTGCGGTCGCTGCTCAGTCGAAGATGAACTGGCAGGGGGCGAACGGCGACACCGCGGCGTTCATGCACTGGATGCCCAGGTTGATCATCGCGAAGCCGTTGTCGTCCTGGGGCGGCACCTTGGTAACACGGCCGTTCGACCCGAGCACGCGCCACCGGTTGTACTTGACGGCACCGACAGCGAGGGACCACGCGAACTCGGACCCGCTCGCCTGGCGCGTCCAAGGGTTGAACGCGGCCTTGGTGGGGCTGTCGATCTGGACGTTGAAGTCAGGGGCGTAGTCCACGATCTCATACCCGCCGTGGCCGCCCGGCGCGTTGCCGCGCGGTGCGTTCGGGATCTCGGTGTTCATGTTGAACTCGAACGACTTCCACGCCGGGCCGAACCCGTCCAGGAGAAGCGCCGCCGCGGCCGCCACGGGGGGGAGCACCGCGCGCCGCGGGTAGGTGATCGCCGGCAGCGCAACGTCGGAGGGATCCTCCACGAGCTGGCCCCACACCTCGAACTTGGCGAAACCGATGCGGGCGGCGATCGCGGAGAGAGTCATCTTCGCGTGGCAACCCACCAGCTTGAACAGCGTGCCGGCCGCGTAGGCGTACAGCGTGGCCGACTCGTGGTTGTCCGGGATCGGCGTGTAGGCGTACTGCTCCGTCCCCGCCGCGCCCGAGAACACCGCGCCGAACCCGGCTGCGCGCAGCAACACGTCAACCTCGGGCCGCACGCCGGCGGCGTAGGCCACGCCGGCACCCTTCATCGCGACGGTCAGGCTCACCTTGGCGTACCTCCCCGCCGGCTGCGCACCGCCGTGGCGGCCCATGCCCGCAGACCCCGTCGCGTTGGCACGAAGATTCTGCTCCAGGTGATCCGTCTCGATGGTCCCCCAGAGGCGCTCGTCCAGCTGCACGCCGTCCGTGCCGGCGACCGGCACTGCGTCGGTCCCGCTCACCCCCTCGATCTTGGCCAGAAGGCCATCCAGGCGTACCCGCTTCATTTCGTCTCATCGGTGGGAGAGGTGGTTTCCGCCGACGGCTTCGACGCCGGCGACGGGCATTCGTGTGCCTCGAACGACTCGCGCACGGGGGCGGTCTTCTTCTCGCACTCCAGGCACACCCAGCGTTTTCCCTGCACGGCGAAACGCCGTCCACCCAGGGTTCCTTCCGAGATCAGTGTCATTCTCGCGCTCCCGCTTAGAGGTTGGCGTAGTACATGTTCACCACCAGCTCACACTCCGCGACGTGGCACACCGCATCACCGAAAACCCTCTCCTCCGAACCGACGATGACGAGGCCGTCCGCCACCTCACCAAAGGAAAGGTTCGGCGCGTCGCGGAATGCCTGCACCGCCTCATCCAGGTTCTCGTTGAAGTCAAGCTCCGACTCCGTGGCGTCGTGGACACCTCGGATCTTGGTGAGCAGGTAGGTCTCCACCCAACGGGGCGCGTCCGGCTTGCCGCGGCGCCGAGTCACCTGCCAGCCGCTGATGGTGTCACCGTCCGCGAACAGCAGCGCGAACTCTCTCCAGTTCACCCGGTTCCGGCTGCGGTTGTGCACGATACCGGAGCCGGGGAGCGCCCGAAGGACGGCGGCGATCTCTTCTACTCGCTCACGGTACTGCATCAGAGATCCACCACGTCGCCGGTCGCGCGGTTGAACCACCTGGTCACGCCCTCGGCATCGGTGAGGACCACGTGCTCCTGGTCCACCGCGCCGACCACCCGGTGCACCCGCATGGTACCCACGCGCGGGATGTAGTCGGGATCGAAGTCCGGCGTCTCCATCCCCTCCAGTGGGAAGCGGAGCTTGTGGCGGCCGGAGGGCGTCCGCATGACGAAGGGCCGCTCCTCGTCGGTCAGGTCCCGCTCGAGCTTGACTGTGCCATCCTGCAGCTGCACCCGCCAGGCGACGTAGGGGGTGAGGTCGGTGCGAGTGAGAAGGGCGTTCCACGAGTCGCAGATGTACTCCTCCGCGTGCGCGGCCTGGATGATCGCGAACGTCTCCGGCGGCACCCACGCGACCCCAATCCGCCGACCGTCTGCGGGGGGCATGTCGCCACACGGCGTGAAGGTCTGCGCCTGCGGACCGTAGATGATGTGGCGATACAGATCTTCCTCACGGGTGAGGAAGCAGATCACCAGCTTGTATCCTGCGGGAGGTACCGGCATCAGCTGCTCCGTGGGTTGAGATGATTGGGCTTCTTGGGGATGCCGGCGAGCACCGCCCGAGACCTCTTCTGTTCGTCCACACGCCGCGCCCCCTCGTCTTCGAGGGTCACCAGGCGCGCGGCGAGGGCATCGGCTGCGCCCAGCTCGGAGAGCTGGAGGCGCGAGATGGAGTGTTTCTTCACCACGGCCTCTGCCGCGGGGTCCACCTCCCCCGAGGCGTCGGCCGGCCACGCCTCCAGCTCCAGGCAGACCCAGTCAGGATCGGGGTGCTCAACCTCCTGCACGCGCACGGCGGCGTGGCCTCCGCCCGGGGTCTTCCGTACTCTGGCGTTCTCTTTCCTCGGCATGGAGACCTCCTCAGATCAGGGCGCCGCCACCGGGCGAGTATCCACCCCCGCCGGTGCCATCGGACTTGGGAATGAGCGTAGACCCGACCGCATATCTGCCGGGAGCATCGGTCAGCTGGTAAAGGAGCGGGGTGGCCTGCAGGATCATCGAGCCGCCGGCGAAGTTGAAATCGTCATAGAACAGGTAGTACTTGGTCGCCGCGATGCCCTGCGAGAGCACGTCGATGCTCGCGCTGGAGTAGCTCAGCGTGTAGCCCGCGACGTGCAGGTAGTGCGCACTCACGGTGACCGTGTAGTAGCCGTTGCCCTGGACGGACGGGGCGTAGCTGATGGTGAGCCCCTCCTGCAGTGCGGCGAGGTTCCCAACCGCCGTCATGTTGAAGCGTCGGAGATCGGTGAGGCGGCTGTTGGCATCAAGGGCGGTGTTGGCCCGGTCGGCTCCCGTGCCTACGTTCGAAGCCAGTCGACCCGCCACCGTGTAGATGTAGCCGTCTGCCGTATTGATGTCGGGCAGGTGCGGCGCCATGCGCGCTAGCGGCGCGTTCACGGAGATGGCGTGCGTGAAGTAGGTGAGCCCCCCATATGAGCGGGTGGCGGCCTCGTTCACGTTGCGGTTCGTCAGGTTGCCGTCGTTGACGGTGGCGTTGTAGTGGATCACACCGTCGTTGAGCGTGATGGTGTTGACTCTGTTCCACCCCGAGATGCCTGTTGAGACATCAGTGTTCAGGGTGCCCACGCTTCGCGTCCCCACCGTCGCCACCCGGCCGGTGCCCGCGTCCAAGTCGGGCAGGCCCGGCGCCATCCTCGCGAGCGGTGCGTTGACGGTGATTGCGTAGGTCGTGGAGCTCAGGCCACCGGTTGACCTACGCCCCACATCCCAGAGCGGGTAAGGGGTGTTCGGATTGCCCGCGTCATAAGCGGTGACGGAATCGCTGAGCACCCCATCCGCGCGACGGAGGGTATCCACCCTGCGCCTCCCCTCCGTACCGCTGCTCACGTCCGTATCCAGCACAGACACTGAGCGGGTACCCACGCTGCTGATGTAGCCGGTGCTCGCGGAGATGTCTGGAAGGCCCGGGGCCATCCGCGCCAAGGGCGCGTTCACCGAGATCGCGTTGCTCACGTCCGAGAGGCCGCCGAAGCCGCGGCCGCCCCCCGTTGCCTCGTCGAAGGTCGTGACACGCTTGGTGGCACCGTCACGCACCGCGTCGCCTGTCTCGCGGTCGATCCGGAACGGCGGGTCACTGTACGCCCGGATGCTCGGCCCACGGTTCAGGACGAACCGCTTCATGTTCCGCGTGCCCGCGCTGTTGAACGCCATCCACTGGAAACGGAGCGAGGTCGCGTTCCCCGGAATCGTGATGCCTTCCACGGCCCGCATCGTGGGCACAGAAGGCCAAAGCGTGGACGTGCTCGTGTTGTAGATCGTGCTGCCGCCCAGCGAGTCGAAGATCGTCAGCCGGAGGATCGAGCGGTTCCCGCCGCCGGAGGAGTCCCACATCTCTGCGCCGAAGGAGATCACGTCTCCGGGCGTCAGTTGGAAATCGTCCAGCGTGCCCGAAAGCAGGATGGAGGAGGAGGCCAGGTTCGTTCTGGTGGTCCGCGCGCCCGCCCCCCAGAGGTTCTGGTACGGGGTATAAGCGGTCTGCCGTAGCGACGACACGCTCACCGAGTCCAGCGTCGCGATCCTGCCAGTGGCCGAGTCCACGTCCAGCAACGTCGGGGCGACGCGCGCCAGCGGGACGTTGACGGAGATCGCGTGGCTGGTAGCGCTGATCCCCCCATAGGCACGGTCGCTCGTCTCCCCCGGCGTCTGTGTCCGGCCGTCCAGCGGCTCGGCCGGGTTCATCCCACCTCCCTCCCCGATCGCGGGATCGGAGGGCATCACCAGGTAGTCGCTGTCGGCGCGGCGGCCCTCCGAGTCGAGAACGGTGAGGAAGAAATGCCGCGTCATCGTGCGGTTCGCCGGGATTTCACGATCCTCCACGAACGCGTTGGTTCCATTGTCGGCGGGGGCCTCCCACACGATGTCCTCACCGCCCAAACTCTCCCCGATCTGCCAGGAGATGGCACCTGGGATCCCGTCGCCGATCACCGCGCTGAAGCGCAGGTTGGCTATCACGCGGTTCTGCTCCGCGCCCGGAGTGGGCTCGATCGAGCAGCGCGGGGGGAACAACTCCTCGTACCGGTCGATCGCCGTCTCGACCCACTCTCCAGGACTGTCATTCGGACCCTTGGGGCGGACGCGGAGCTCGCGCTTGCCGGTGCGACTCGCCTGCAGGTTGAGTCGGCCGACCTGCGCGTCCGCAAACTTGGCCTCGGCACCCCACTCCCCGTCGACCGACTCCTGCCACCAAAGCGAAACAGCAGAGGAACTCGCGAAGACCAGGACCGTAGCCTGGTCACCGTCATAGCTGACGGTCGGCTGACCGAGGATGGTGGGCGTCGGCCCTACCCCGCCCACATCGACCGGCTCACCGCTGGCGATAATGTCCGCGTACTGCTGCACCCATACCGTGAACTCGCGTCCCTCCAGGTCGTGCACTGCGGTGATCCGCGCCCGTGCCCAGAGCGCGCCGCGCAGCACCTGGCCGAGGTTGGGATCGCGAGCGACGAAGCGGTCCGTCTCGACCAGCACCACGTCCCCAGGCTCCAGGTGTGGGTGCGGATGCTGGGCAGTAAAGCTCCAGAGCATCAGACCGAGGCCGCTGAAGCGGGTCACCCGGTCCGCGACCTTGGACGCCAGGGGAGCAGTGTCGATCCACCGAGCTGCCACGTCGTCCAGCGACGGTGGCGCGTCGAGCCCAATGGTGCCGACGCTCTCCAAGCTCGCGAGGTGGAAGCTCCGCACCTCGTCCGTGAACCGCCCCTGCTCCTCATTCCAGGCGAACGGGACGAAGAACTCCGGCCTGCGCGCCCGGTACCCGGGGCCGACGTTCACCTCCTGAATCTCCGCGCGAGGGAAGGTGGCCGCAGGCGCAGTGGAGGAGTCGATGTTCACCCACGCCACCCGACCCTGCGAGCTGATCATCGCACCGCCGGCGATCATCGCCACGGCATCAAGCTCGGCCTTCGCGTCGGTCTTGTCAGCGATGCGCTTGCTGACGGTGTCGGTCACCGACCCGGGGATCCCGGGACCGCGGTAGCGCTCCGGGATCCCCGCGCGGCCGCCGAGCAGATCGGAGTAGACCAGGGGCAGCGCCGCGTTGGCGTACTCGATCGCCGCGCGCGAGCTCGACCCGGTGTCAAACGGCGGTAGAACCGTCCTCAGCAGCGCGAGCGGGGTCACTCCCGTGAACAGCACCGATGACTCGGCGGTATCCACGTCATCAACCAGGAACGTGTGGAGGTGCAGCCACCGGCTCCGCGGCACTGAGGGGTGCCCCACCCAGATGCGAAACGACAGCCCCGCCACATCGTAGCCGGCGAGCAGCTCGGTTCCAGGATCCCGGTAGTCGCGCGGTCCGGTTCGCGCGATCTCGATTTGCGCCTCCTGGATCTCGCCTACCTGCGTGATCGGGTCGAAGCCGCACGCTCCGCGCGACCGCACGCGCGCCTCGTGATCGAAGAGGCGGCGCGTGACGGCGCGTGCGCCGAGCAGCCTCAGCGTGGGGGATGCGAGACCCGCCGCGTCCGGCGTCAGCGTCGCACGCATGCGGTAGGTCTGGCGGCGGGAGACGCCGATCAGATTCATCCCGCCGAAGGGCGTGTTGTCGGTGGCCACCAGGTCGCCGTCTCGGAAAGCGACGTACACGCCCGCGTCGTTGCGCACCTCGTAGGAGATGGAGCTGCCGCCGCTTGACTCACCCTGCCCCACGAGCTCCACGTCTACCGTGGGGGTGCTCCCCAGGTTGATCTGGTTGGTGTTGGCCGTGAACCCCACCGTTGCCTGGGCATACACACGCCCCGACAGACGGATGTAGGGCATCCCGGCTGTGGGCCCGAGGGCCACGTACCCGGTGGTGTCAGGCGCGCCCAGCGTGCGCGCGTGCAGGAGGTAGTCTGCGTGCCCAGCCTCGCTTTGCCCGCTCACCACCGCCCACCCCGCGTTCACGGCCGGCGCGCCGTCGGCCGTGAGCGGGCGGACGGCCACCACGGTGATCGGCGCATTGTACAGGGACTTTCCGGAACCGCCGCCCACCGGCCGGCTCGTGCCGGCGTCCAGGTTGGGGGTGTCTACCGCGTTGGGATCGAGCGGCTGGGCGACCGTCGTTCCCTGGCCTTCCTGCAGGGGCGGAGGTCCCACCTGCGCGAAGCCGCCGAGGTCGAAGACCACGTCACCTCCGGAAGGTCCCGCCGCATTCGCGTAGACGGTATCCCACAGAGGCTGCAGCTGCGCCGACCCGGACACGTTGGTCAGGGCGTGCACACGGTATAGATCGAGTGCCCAGCGTTGCGCGACCTGCGGCTGCGCCGGATCCAGCTGCGCGTCGAGCCGCAGCGTCACGGAGCTGATCCCCCGGTTGGCCGAGAACGGAGCGACCCATTCGACGAGCAGCGCGGGGCCCGGCAGACCGACGTACCCGTCAGCGCTGAGCTGCTCGACGTGGTTGGTTCCGTTCCCCGCCAGCACCACCCCACCGCGCGGCACGATCCCAACCTGCAGCGTGGGATCGAGGGCTGCCCACTCCTCCTCCCGGTCCCGCACGTCTTCGGCGGACACCGCGACAGCCTCCACCAGGAGGCGGACTGCGGGATCCGCACGGTGCAGGCGCTGCTGCAGGTCCTCATTCCAGTTGCTGCGCATGCGTCAGCCTTTCCGGTTCAGCTCGCTCTCGATCCGCAGCCCCGCGGACTCCAGGATGCGCTGGATCGTCCCCTGATTCTCTTCCACCGCCTTCTCGAAAAACTTCCTCCCCTCGATCCCCTTCTTGCCGATGGCACGGGCGATCACGAAGGCGATGCCGCGAGCCTCTTTCGGAGTCGGCGCCCGCTGCAGCTCCACGCCTTTGCGGGTCTTCACCTTCCCGCTCGCGTGCGTGCGCTTGATCTGGATCTTCCGGCGCACCCACAGCTCCAGCGAGTCGGACGGCGGCATCTTCTCACCGGGCCTACGGCCGTCGTTGATGACCGCCACGTGCTTGAGCGGGGACCCTACGGTGCCGATCACCTCACCCATTCGTACCGTCTCGCCCACCTCCCCCGCGATCGAGCCGCGGCCAGCCTCGGTCACTCCGATCGGAGTGCGCTTCTTCGTTTCGCGTTCCAGGTACGCGACCAGCTCCACCACCGATTTGCGAACCTCTGCCGGGATCACCTGCCCGGGGTCGGCCAGGCCGCCCCAGACGATGCGAACCCGGATCACCGGTGCGGGTGGGTGAGAAGCGAGGCGAAGTCCCCCCAGCTCGTCTCACCGCCGGCGGCGCTGACCTGCCCCTCCTCGGGGAGCGCGGGCAGCTGCTCGCGCGCGAGATCACGGAAGCGCTTTGCGCGGTGGGCGTACTCCGATCCCTTCGACCTGTGGTCGACCGTGTCCAGCTGCAGCGACGTGTCGCCGGCGTTCGTGTAGTGGGACGCGAGCTGCTCACATCCGAGAGCGCTGGCCAGCAGGGTGACCACGTCGTGGTCGCCCGGAGGGATGGTGGTGAACCCCTCCGCGATAGAGTGCAGCCCAGTGAACGTGAGGCGGATCAACTCCCCGGCACGGGGCGTAACGGCCTTGAAGCGCAGCACCATCCCGTCCGGCGAGCGGTACAGCACGCGATCTAGGCGGTCCACGTACACCGGCTCACGCTCTCCGACGGGGTACTCTACGCTCCGCAGCTCGCTCCACTCGTCACTCCAATCGTCCGGCAGCGGGTAGTCGAATCCCCCTGGGCCGATGAGATCAGCGACGACCAGCCGCGGCTTGGCTCGCGAGTAGCGCGACACGGCGTCGCGGATGAGCGCGTCGTAGTCGGGATCCAGGAGCACGCCCGATCCGTCGCGGACGTATGCCTTCACCTGCGGCCGAAGTACGGCGAACGACATCAGGTGCGCTCCGGCCAGTGCCAGGAGACGGGCGCGGGCGCGTCACTGTGCTCGTCCCTGTTGACCGCCATCACGCCGGCCTCGGTGAACACGGAGAGGTCCACCAGGTCGGGGTTCCCCTGGTAGGTCACACGCACGACGGCGGCGTAGCCCTCTCCGTCCTCGCCAACGAAGTGGACAGCTCTGCCCATGCTGGGGTTCTGGCGCACTCTCGCCTCCGCTTTAGATGGAATTGCCGGCGCGCCTCAGCGCGAACCGGGCGACGCGCAACTCTCGTTCGGTGAACACCAGCTGGTGCGCCGGTCCATCGTTCCCGCGCACCACGTCGCGGATGTGCAGCAGCCTCGGCCCTAGAAGGCGATCGATCCGCGACGCCACCTCGCAGATGGCGTCGTGCACCTCCTGCGCGGCCTGGCCGGTGCCGAACTCCGGGTCGCGGGAATCGCTGATGGGACCAGGCATCGAGTGCTGATTCGGGACGTTGAAGGAGTCAGCGCACACATAGCGGGGGGCGGATTCGAACCGCCGGGCTCGGGGGCATGAGGTTCCCCCGCGACACACCCACGTCAGCCCCGCGAAACGGGCCTGGGTCCGCGCACATCCTCGCGGACCCAGGGTTGGGGGTAAAGCTAGGTTGTCTGGCGGTTGGTCGTGGCGCGGGTGGCGCCGGTGGCGCGCGCGTTGTGAGCCGTGAGGCTTAGGCCACCATCGACTTCACCGCGCCGCGGTGGTCGGTGACCGCGCCGCCGTACTCGTGCCGGATCTTGTACTGGATCTTGTCGCCCGTGAACATCTGCCCGACGGTGGGGTTGTCGGCCAGGTACAGCTCGGGCTCCTCCTGCCCGTTGAGGAACTTCACCTCGATCGTGTCCACGTCGGCCGGGTTAGCGATCACGCCCCAGTCGTTGGCATCCGTCAGGAAGGGGTTCACGATGATGTTCTCACCCTTCTCCCCGAACCGCTTGTGCCAGGGGTTGGCGTCGTTGTTGGCGCTGCCGGGCACGAGCTCGCTGTTGTTCAGGGCCATGGCCGCCGGCTTCAGCTGGATCGGCACCACCAGGAGTTGCGGCGTCAGCCCCAGCCGCTCGGAGCTCCCGGGCTCCACCTGGTTGAACAGCGCCTGCTCGGCCGCATCCATCGCCGCAGCGCTGAACGCGAGCGCGAGCAGGTTGGCGTGCGCCACGGTGAACCAGGGCGTCCCGTCGTAAATGTTGCCGTTGGCGCGGAAGAAGTCCCACACGAAACGGGCGAAGGTGCGCCGCGCGGCGCGGCCGAGCCGCCCGGTCACCTTCGCGACGTGCCCCACGTCGTCGTTGATGATGTGGCGCCGCGTGATGGTGACCAGGCCGCCGCGCTGCCCGACCGCGAAGGAGGCGGACTCCTCGCCGTAGGGCGCGATCTCCTGGTAGTCGCCCGCCTCGGGGTTCACGGTGGGGATGTCGGCGAAGTAGCCGATGCGGATCGACTCCTGGTTGCGGAAGTCGGACGCGCTGCCGACGCTGGAGATGATGCGGCGCTCGCCGTAATCCACCTCGGCGTAGTCCCGCGCCATCCGGCGGTGCAGCGTGTTGGCCACCACGCGCGGGAGCGTCGCGCTGGTGAACGCCTCCTGGAGCATCTCGCCCACCACGGACTCCTGGAGGACGCCACGCACCTCGGGATCCCGGCCCAGGGTGATCTCGTTGTAGAGCGCGCGGAGTCCCAGCGGCCTGATGGTCCGGAGTGCGGAGTCCTCCGGCTCCAGCCCGAACGCCCTGTCCAGCCCGGCCTGCAGCTTGTCGAGCCGCTCGGCGCCGACGGAGATCCCTGCCCCGCTGCGCTGCTCGCCGAGCCCTCGGACGAGTGCCGGGTTGGCCTCGGCCAGGTAGTCGCGCTCCGACGCGATCGCCTCCTGGATCTGCTGCTCCGTGAGCACCTGCCCCTGCAGCCGCGTCTGGATCCGCCGCTGGGCGTACTCGGGGAGGCGCGACGCGCTGAGCGCCTCGCGCAGCTCCAGCCGCGCCAGGGCGATCTCGGCGCGCGACGGCGCCGCCGCGGCCGCCGCGCCTCCGGCGCCGCTCTCCTGAAGCGGCGTGCCGCCGGGCCCGGCCTCGGCGGCGGACGCCGGCGCGGCCGCGAGCGCCTCCTGGAACTCCTCGTCGGTGGCCACGTCGGTCAGCTGACCCAGGGTCACCGTCTCCTTCTTGAGCCCCGTCAGCGCGGCCGGCCGGCGGGACTCCAGCAGCGACCACAGGCGCTGCAGCTGGGGCTTCTTCATCTGGTCGTTCTCCTGGATGGGGACCGTCACGTCGTCATCGGCCGTCGCGGACGCGACGAGCCTTGTGATTCGCCCGCCCGCGGCGGGGTACAACACCACCTCCACGCTCAGCACGCTCCGGATTGCTTCCACGATCTGCGCGGCCTGCCCCTCGACCACACCCGTGCGGCCGAGGCCACGCGCGTCCATCGACACGCCCATCAGATCTTTCTTCCCGCGATCCCACGCGTCCACCGAGCTGGGCACGAAGCCCGGCCGCCACGCCGTCCCTCAGGAAGTGCAGCGTACCCACGACCACCCCGTCCTCCCGCACCGCGACGCCGGAGATCCAGCCCACCAGGTGCTGCGGCGCCTTCTCCAGCGGGTTCTTCTTGTGGCCGCGCCCATCGTCCAGGAAGAAGAAGACGTGGGCGCCTTCGAAGAGGGGCGCGGCCGCGGCGAGCGTTGCGGCCGGGTAGTAGAACCCGTTCTTGGAATGGCCCGGGCGGATGATCTCGATCTCCCACTCCATCCCGCGCTCCGCCCCGTCGACGGCCTCGCGCAACTGGACCTCGCCGCCCTCGCTAGACTCAACGCGCACCGCCCGGTACTCCATCTCCACCGGCAGCGGCTCACCCCAGCTGAGTGCGCCGTCTTCGCCGAAGGTGTAGGGTACCTGCAGGAGCTGCCGCCCCTGGCGGACGATGACGTACTCAGCAAACACGTCCACCATCACCCACCGCTCGTCGTCCGCAAGAGAGTCGTTCCGGCCCCACACCGCCTCACGCACGGCATCGACCCGGGAACCGATGCTCTCCTCCGCCTCCTGGAGGACCAGAGGAACAAGGAGGGCGGGCGCTCCGGAGGCGGCGCGGATCACGCGCTCTTCTCCGCGCGGTACTTCTGGCCGTCCACGGTCACCACCACCACCTCGCTCGCGGTGTCCCGGAACGACAGCACCTCGTCTTCGCGGACGGCCCGCAGCTTCGGCTTGTCGCCGTCCATCACCACCGCGCCGCGGGCGTCGATCTGCGGCCGACGCACCTGCCGCAGGCTCGCGGCCGGGATCCTCTCGCTCTGCTGCTCCATTGTGCTCACACTCCGTGCTTTGGGTTTACCAGCCGGCCTTGTAGGGGACCGACTCACAGCCGCAGTTGGCCGTGTTGGCTGGGCCGGCGGTGGGGTCCCGCGGGTACCACAGCTTCTCTCCACCTACGTCGAACTGTTTGTCCACGTCGCGCACCTGGTCGTTCGCGGCCGAGTGCGTCATCCGGCTCTTGCCGCTCCAGAGCCACTGCTTCTGCAGACCATCCACCTCCTCTGCCGCGTCCTGGAGGCGCCGGTCACCTGCCATCGAGTGCAGGCGTCCAACCTCGGTGCGGATCACTGTCTCTGCGCGGAAGCCCACGAACGGGAGATCCTCTTCCCCGAGGTCCGCGGCGATCGCCTTCATCGCCTCGTGCGGACTCTGCCCCCCCAGGACGGTGCGCTGGATCTCCGTATCGATCCGCTTGAGGGCGCGCGGGCCGATCCCCTGGATCTTCTCTGCGCTGAACTTGCTCACCTCTTCCAGGAGGGAGCGCGGGATGAAGGGTCCACCGATGCGAACCTCCACCGCGGCGAGCGGCACGTCCACGATGTCCCCGCCGATCTTCCACGCCTTCTCCAGGACAGCGTCCGCCACCCCGAGGGCGCGCTGAGTCCACTCCTGCAGGTGCCCCTCAACCTGGCGGAGCACGATGGGGATCCGCTCCGCGTCGAAATCGCTGGGTGTCCCCGACAGCGTCTCCTCCATCTCGGCCTGCAGCCGCGTCAGCGTGCCGAGCATCCGCAGCGCCGCGTCGTTCCGCTCGACTCCACGCCGGCGTACCTGCGCCGCGATCGCACGGCGGAAGCGCTCGCCCCTCTCGGCTGGGGTCACGCGCTACGCATCCTTGGGCTCGCGCCCCATGAAGCGCGCGGCCTCCTCCGCGAGCGTCTTCCCCAGCTGCTCGCGCCCCTTGGCCAGCATCTCTTCGGCGTCAGCCTCAACCCCGAACTGCGAGATCATCGACGCCATCACGCGAGCGCCCACCTCGTCGGACACCCACCCCTGCTTCTTCGCCAGCGCGAGCCCGCCCGCCACCTGCTGCAGCGCTCCCGAGGAGCGTGACAGGTCGCGCGAGCTCAGCTCCGGGAACACCGCCTGGAACTCGCGGATCTCCTCCCCGTCCGGCAGCGCACCGGCCGTGATCCCGCGCTCCACCTGGACGGCCATCACCTCCTGGACGACGTACTTGGAGGTGCGCTGCTTCGCGCTGAAACTCTTCTCCATCGGCCCGGTCATACTGTCCGCCGTGGAGCGGTTCACGTCCCCGCCCCCGCCGTACATGTGCTCCGGGATCGCGGCACCCCCCAGGATCTGGTTCCGGAACAGGCGGGCGGACTCCGAGTTGCTGGCGGCCGCGCCTTCATCAGGACCTACCAGCGTCCGGCTCTCCTTCTCGTTGTGCATCCAGATCGAGAACGGCTTCGGCGGCTGCGCGTTGGCAAGGCGTGCGTCGATTTGCTCCTGCGTAGCTCCGTCGATCTTCCAGTCAAAGAGGTACATCGAGCGCACGCGCTCCTGCTGCAGCTGGGAGAACAGGAGCTGCTCGTACCCGTCGAGCCAGTCGGCCAGAGCGAAGAGCTCGCTGATGCCGCGGCGCTGGTTGCTGAGCTTGTTGACGGCGAAGGGGAAGAGCTCGCCGTCCGTGAAGCGCTCCCGCTCCCGCTGCGCCGCGGGCGAGAGGAACGCGAGCTCGTCTTCACGGAGCACGGAGCGGATCCGCCGCTCGTCGCCGGCGGTGGCGCCCTTGGTCACGACACCGATCGTCACGAGCGCGTTGTCGGGATCGGTCACCACCTCCTTCACGCGGCTGGGATCCAGCACGCCCAGCGTCATCAGCCCGGAGTGCTGGTTGGTGAAGGCTGGCCAGAACTGCTCGCCCATCAGGTAGAGCTCGCGGACCTTCTCCTCCAGCCGCAGGTCCCATCGATTCACCGGGTGATTCCAGAACTTCTCCAGGTACGCCCGCGTCCGATCATCCACCGCTTGGATCTGTACGCCCTCGCCCACCACGTACTCGACCATCGCGTTGATGATGCGGCGGGCGAGCGGGTTGTAGGTCCAGAGGTACACGGCGATCTCGCGCTGCCGATCGTGTGTCAGCGGGGCCAGGTCGCGGGACGACTCGGACAGCCGGCGCCACCCCGCGTCCTCCTGGGCGCGGTTCGCTGGCGAAGCCTCCTGGAGGCGCTGTGCATCCTGGAGCCGCGCGTTGGGCACGAACCCCATGCGCGCCGCGGCGCGTTCAATCCAGCTCATGACCAGACCCTCCCGATGCGGCCGATGCGCTCGCCCAGCCCGGCGATCAGGCCGGCCGGGCGATCGAACAGGCTAGTGCGCTCGAACACGCCCTCGTCTCCACGAGGATCCCGGGTTCCGCCCGCAGCCTGCACGTCGCCGAGGTACTGATCCGCGAGCGTGTTCGCCTGCTGGACGCCGTCCGGGAAATCGTCGTTGGGATGCTGCGGGTAGAACTTGATCTGCCGTTTGGATTCCAGCGGGAGCGTGTCGGCGAACGCGAGCGTCTGTGACACGATCAAGGGACGCATCGACTTGATGCGCAGATCCTTGGACCCCACTGGGGTCACCGGCTGAACAGGAAGAGCAACCCCCATCGCGGAGGCGAGCCCCTGCAGCTGCTCGTCGTAGGAGGACAGACCCACCTTCTCGACGCCCACCACGTTCGCGGGCCGCTTCTTATGCCACCCGATGATGATCTGCATCATCTCCTCGGGCGGGATCCGCTCGGTCACCGCCTCCGTCACGATCCGCCGGCCATCCTTGAACACGTCCAGCCGCTTGGCGGAACTGGTGTCTCCCTTCGACGTGCCGCGCGAGGGATCCCAGAAGATCGAGGAGAAGACCACGTCGGTGACCGGCGGCAGCTCGTCCCTCTCGATGAAGAGCAGCCGGTCTTCCGGGAACCAGCTCGCGCTTGGGTCGAACGGTGCGTTCTGCCGCTCGCTCAAATACGACGCGAGGTCTTCCGCCCGCTCGGTGTACAGCTCATACAGCGTGAACCGGCCCTCCCAGAGGAGCTCGGCGCCGGCGTCCATCGCCGCCTGGTGCTCCTCGTAGAAGGCGCGCGCCGCTGCCTCGCGGTCCGTCAGCGACCGGTCCTGCAGCACACGCTCCCATCTGCGCCACAGCTCCTGGCTGGCGGCATCGCGCACCACTGCGGCATGGACGTGCTCGTCGCCCTCGATGCGCTTTGCCAGGAAGCTCTCGGCGTGGAGGATGGTGCCGACGATCGCGATCACCGCGGCCGCGCCGAGCTTCTTCACCACCTTGAAGTACCAGACGCTCTTCTTCCGGCGCCGCTTGGGGTTCTCGACCTCCTCGTCATTTTCGACATCGTCCAGGACGATGAGGTCGGGACGCCGGCTCCCCTTCCTGGAACCGCGGACCGACTTCCCCGAGCCGGCCGCGGCGATCACCGCGCCCGTTGCGAACACGAGGCGGTTCGCGCGCGGCAGCCCGTCCCACTCGGCAGACTCCGGGTAAACCGCGGCGAGGAGCTCGTTGTTCTCCATCTCGATCCGCGTGTCCTCCAGGAACCCGGTGGCCTGCTCGTCCGTGTCGCTGAACAGGTACGCATACTTCCGGTGCTCGGAGAGAACGGCCCAGAGCGGCATCACCAGCGTGGCAAACACGCTCTTCGCATGCTCCCGCGGAAAGGCGCGGGCCATCTCCATCCCGCCGCGGCCGTCGATCACCAGCGTCTGCAGATCCTGGCACAGCGCCTCCTGGTACGGCGCGCCAGGCGTCTCCTGGCCGCCGGGCCCTTGGCGATAGTGCGCGAAGAAGAAGGACCAGAAGCTCCAGAGGTGGAGCCCGAACGCGCGCTGGATCTCCTCCAGGGGCGCGCCAGCGGCGAGGTCCATGAACTCTCGCGCTCTCACCAGGATCGCTTCCACGGCGGCAGCATCCGCGGCTGCCTCGGCGGGGGGCGGCTCGGGATCGGGGATTCGCGCTCCCAGGCGCGCAGTCAGATCGACAATGCGGTCCGCCATCAGAATCGCCCGAGAGCGCGTTGAGGGTCGTGGGCGGCTCGGTAGCCGCACGGGGTGGAGATCAGCCCGCAGAGCGCCAGCGCAACCGTTGCGCAACGGTTTGGGGCGCTCATGTCAGTTTTCGGTGGCACCCCGGAGCCGCTCCAGCGCCGCGGCCACCGTGGCGACCACGTCCGCGCGCCGACGGCGCACCACTGGACCCAGCTCCGGATCCGCCGCAATCGCGTCGAGCAACGCTTCGGCGATCTCCATCGGCTGCGGGCCCGGTGCTACTGAGAAGCGCGGCCGCGCGAGCTCCGCTGCGCTCACCGCGGCATACGCCTGCTGCGGGTCGCGTGACTCGCGCGCAGCCTCGGTCAGCTCGACCACCAACGCCGCGGCCGAGCGCTCCAGGCGCGCCTGCAGCGCGCGGAGCTCCCGCCATTCGTGGCGGTCCACCCAGCGCTGCACCGTCGCGCGGCCCACGCCCAGCTCGGTCGCGATCCGCGCGGCCGGCCAGTCGGCGAGGAAAAGCTGCTGCGCCCGCAGGCGCAGTTCCGGAGAGCGTGCCAAGGATCACAGGCCGTGGCGCTTCGCCGTGGCGATGAACCCGCGCGCCTGCGCTGTCCGCTGACGCGCCACCTCTCGGTTCAGGTCATCCAGCAGCTGCTCCATCCGGTCCTCCGGCGGGGGCTCCATCGACATCACCGGCTGTTCCTCCGTGCCCGCCTGCTCCCCGTGGGAGCCGAACAGCGCCGCCTTGATCCGTTCGATCATTTCGCTCTCCGTTGAGTTCGAGGACCCGCCTCACGTTCTCCAGCACGGGCCCGAGATCCGCCGTCGCCTTCAGGTAATCGCGGAACTCCTGGTTGAGGGACCGGTTCTCCCGGTACAGGATCCAGTTGGACCGGAGCAGCGCGCCGGTGATCGCCGTCAACCCCGATAGGAGCAGCAGCCCGACCGCCACCTGGCTCTGGAGAATCCGCTCCCAGGCCAGGAGCTGCTCGGCGCCCACGCGCTACCCGGCCTGGAGGGGTTGCCCGGCCTTGCCGGCGTCCAGCTCCCGCTGCAGCCTGCGCGGCGTGCTGCCGCTGCTCCTGAAGCGCAAGGTCTTCGATCTCGTTGTACACGTCGCGCCGGCGGCGGTCGAGCTCGGCCGAGAGCATGTACATCTCGTCCTGCTGCTCCCGCATGCGGCGGATGCGGCTGTCCCGCCCCGCGACCGTGGTGGTGTAGTCGATGTAGAGCGGGTCGAGCAGCTCCGTCACGGCCACGTCGACCTTTGCGTGAAAGACCCGGCGGCGCCCCCGATCAATCCCGGACACCAGCTCTTCGACCCTGTCGTAGAGCTCGCGCAGCCGGCGCTCGCACGCCCGCGTCTCCCGCATCAGCTCCGCGCGCTGCTCGTCGTTCATTCCCGCCCCCTGTTAGGCTGTTGATTTTTCGCGCGCTGCAACCCGGTCACCTGCACCCGGCGCTCGCGGTGCCAGCTCTCCCGCACGGCGAGCTCGATCGTGTAGCGAACGAGCGACCGCACCACACGCTCGGTCACCACCCAGCTCACCAGCGTCCTCCCCACACCGCCCCCGGGGATCTGCGCGAGCAGCAGCGCCCGCAGCCCCCCCACGCCGCCGAGCGAGTCGATCACCCGCCAGACCACCGCCTCCACCAGCTGCAGCTTCTCCGCGCCGGTCGCCGAAGCGCGCTGCGCCGAGCACCGCTCGACCGCCTCCACCGCGTCGCGCACCACCCGCCATGCGTCCCGCAGCGAGAGCGTGGCGAGCGTGCCCGGGAGCCAGTGGTGCTGCATCACCAGATGGACGAGTCGATCCGTGCGCTCCTCCACACTTGCATTGGCGAGCAACGGCGTCCGGTCCACGGCGTCGGCGACGGGCAGGTACACAGGGGGGCTCCTCGGCGGGCCGCGTCATGGGCCGGTCAGACGCCCGGGCCGTGGCTGATCTTCACGTAGGGGGTGCCGAGCTTCTCGGTCATCCACGGCTTCACAACCTCCGCCGTCACCTTCCCCGCGGCGAGCGCCGCGTCCAGCGCGGCGTTGTCCAGGACGTGGCGGGTCACCGAGCGGCGGACACCGGCCGCGAGCGAGCCGATTACACGGTCCCGCTCGGGCGCGGGTAGCGCATTCAGGTCCACCTCCGCCCGGAAAACGCGCTTGCGCTGCCCCGGGTTGAGATCCGCGAATAGCCCGTCGGCGTCGTAGCCGGTGGTGTGGCTGCGCACCACGGTCACCTGCGTGTCGGTGCCCAGGCGGATTGTCTTCAGCTCGCGCAACCCCAGCTCGGCGATGAGGCCCGCCTGGCACTCCCGCGCCCGCCGGATCGCGGCGGCCTCCACGCGCTTCGCCCGCTCGTACCTGCGGGCGAGCTGCAGGAGCTCCTGGTCGCTGCGGCGCACGGGGCGCGTCCTGATCTTGGACATCGTCTCAGGCGGTGGTGAGCCAGGTCTGGATCCCGTCCGCGACAGCAGCTGCCACCCGGCGACGGAAGCCGTCGTCCTGGAGGCGGGCCCTTCCGTCGCGGTGGGTCAGGAAGTCGAGCTCCAGGAGCACGGCCGGCATGCGCGTCTGGCGCAGCACGGCGAGGCGGCGATTGCCGCAGTGCATGGTCTGATCGGCGAAGACTCCGTGGGACATCCGCGCGCCGAGCGAGGCCACCTCGTGGGAACACGCCAACAGGGACGGAGCGAGGATCATCCGCGCGAGCAGTTCGCCCCGCTTGCTGCCCTTCGCGTGAAACACCTGAAATCCCTGGGCTGAGGCGTGCCCCGCGTTGCAGTGCACGGAGACGAACGCGGCCGCCCCGCGATCGTTGGCGAAGCTCGCGCGCCCCGCGAGTGTCAGCGCCGGGGCCACTCCCTGCCGGGTGAACGCGGTCGCGACCCCGATGCGCGCCAGCGCCGCGCCGAGCTCAGACGCGTGCTGGAGCGCCAGGTCGGACTCGACGGCACCTTTGCAGCTGGCACCGTGGTCGAGACCAGGCGACCCGTCCGGCCGCGCGCCCCCGTGGCCTGGATCGATGACGACGAGCTGGGACAAGAGAGCTCCGCAGGCGGGGAGAGGGACGGGGCCCAAACGCGAATGGGCCTCGCTGTGGAAGCGAGGCCCATTCTACCGGAGTCTGTCCCGCAGCGTGGCGCGGGTGGCGCGGGTGGCGCGCGGGTTACTACGGGACTGCAGTCTCTTGTACCGCGTACACGCGCCCAGCTCGCAGGTAGACGTATTGTCCACGACCGTACACCCACTGCTCGGATGCGCCCGCGGCGGTGGTGGTGCGGTTGACAGAATGCGGTTCCCCCCACGCGGCGCGGACCATCCCCGGCGTCATCCCGACCAGCACCGCCTGGCGGTCAACGGCACGCGCGAAGGCTCGTGGCCACGCCGCGCGCGCGCGCTGACGCTCGGCCGCAACGGCTCGGCCGCGCTCCTCGTGATCACGCCGCTCCTCCTGCACAGCCATGAACCGGGAGTGCACGGATGACCAGGTCGCCGGCTCCAGGCGCGTGTCGCGGACCAGGCGCAGCCCGGGGTACCCGTGCCCCGCGTAGTACACGAGGTGAGTAGTCCCGTGCCTCAGGAGGAGGCTGACGGCAGGTTCCAGCCGGCTGTGGCACCGAACCTCGACGACCGCTGCGCGCAGGGTGTCTGCGGTCTGCGGCAGCGTGAGCTGCCGGCCTCGTGCGACGCCCTGGGGTCCGGCATGGAGAACCCAGAGTCCGTTGTACGAGCCCGGCTCGATCCGGTCAGCCACAGCACTGACGATTGCCACGGAATCGACCCCGCTCCCGGGGCACCTCTCCCGCGGGAGCAGGATGATCCGCTCCACCTGGTTCACGAACCCACCGAGTTCGGACACGCGTCCCAGCCCCGCCACCTCGGAACTATCCAGGGTAGCGAGCCAACCACGCTGGGCGTGAGCGGGCTTTGCCAGGGCCACAGAGAACACGAATGCAGCGCAGAGTACCGGGCAGCGTGGCGTCACAGGGATTCCGTCGAAACACGGAGAGAGGCGAGACGCCGCTGGACAGCGACGGCGGGGACACGGAACGTGGTCGCGAAGAACTCCACAACGCCGGGCTCCTCCCGCATCTGGTGCAGAAGTTCCTCCGCGTCGCGGCTCAGCAGCGCGCGCCGTCGCACTCCGATCCGCCGGGCGCGCGCCTGAACCGCACGCTCGGTGCGGCCGAGGCTATGCGCGAGCACACGATACGGGTGGTCCGCATGCTTGTCCCGCAGGAGCAGCTCGTCCTCTGCAGCCCACGGCCGCGTTCCCTCGAGGCCGAGGCGCTGGGCCTTCCTCTGAACGGATACCGTACTCCGCTTGAGCCGCTCGCCGATCTCGCGGGCGGGCCGCTTCCCGTAGTCGCTGCGCACAACCGCCTCGTCCGCATCCGTCCACGGCCGCTCGCGGTAAAGACCGAGCGTGCGCAGGCGAGCCTGCACACTCGCGGCTGGATGGCCCACCCTGGCAGCGAGCTGTGCGTCGGTCCGGGTTCTGTACAGCCGGCGCAGCTTCCGGTCCTGGCTCGGCGTCCACGCCTCGCGTGCGCTGAGCCCGAGTGCCTGAGCCTTTGCGCGCGTCGCCGCGAGAGGCCGGCCGAGATCGGCGGCGATCACTGCGGAACGATCACGCCCATACCGCTCGCGCAAGGCGGCGATCTCCACTTCCTCCCACGGCAGCCGAGCCCTCAGTGTCATCAAACCCCTAGCCTGTGCCTTACGCGGAGTCGGTTCTGCGCCGCCCGAAGCGCGCGCTCCTCACACCAGATACCCTCTGCGGAGTCCATCAGCAGGATCGCCAGCTCGTCCTCAACATCACGGGCCCAGAGGTGATTGTCGAGGACATGGTCCACGTTGCACGTGGGCAGTAGCCCAATCGCGGCGAAGACATCCGCTCCCTGCTCCGCCGGTCCGAGCCAATCGTCGTGATCGTAGGTGACCCCGAGCTGCGCGGTCCCCTGGAACAGGTGCCCGTTCTCGTGGAGGAGGACCAAGCGTCGTCCCGTGTGCGACACGTGGCGCGCCAAGAGCAGGGCCCTTTGGTCGCGGAACGCGAGGGGTGAGAGCATCGCTGCGTACTTCGCAGGAAGGTCCTCCAGGAACACCGTCACGTTGTGGTGCCGCAACATCAAGCTATTCTCGGCGGTATTTACCGCGTGGGAACCGAACCAGCGAACCACCTTCCGCGCCCCGTCAATCGAGCGCCTCACAGCTCGCAGATCCAGATCCACCGCCTACCCATTTAGCTCATTCACTCCGCGACAAAGCGCCGTTCGATGTCGTAGATCTCGGGCGGGATCCGTTCCCCCGCAGCGATCGCCAACTTCTTGAATCCATTGAGAATTGCCAGCGCAACCTTCCTGCGGTCCTCCGCGCTCAACCCATCCGTGGACGTGCTGAGGAAGGTTCCCATTTGCTCGTGATTACGAAGGAAGTAATCGAGAAGTTCCCCCTCCGGTTCAACTTCTCCGTAGTGGACGCTCGGCTCGCGGACGGCCTGGGCCGCGCCCTTCTCCTGCCGCTGCCCGCGGGGGCGCTCACTCCCACCTGACACTCGCGTCTCGAACTTACGCAACTCCGCTCGCAAACTTTCGCGCTCCGACCCCGCCAGCCTCAACAACTTTCGCGCCTCATCGACGCCACGTACCCAGCAGAACAGGCTGAACTGGGTGCGTTGGCGAGGCTCCGCCGTTTCACCGCTCAGCAGCTTCTGCAGCCCTGGCCGAGACAATCCCACCGCCCCTGCCACGAGCTCGGGTGAAGCCCCCCGCGCGCCTATCGTCTCGCGTAGTTCCTCGCGTAGCTCCGGCCAGGGAGGAAGAATGGAAGCCGAGCCACCGAAAGTTTCCGTTGACAAGTTGCAAGTTGTCTATGTAAGTTACAGGCCGGGTTACGTTCGTAACTGGACCGCACCGGCAAGCTATCAATGGACCGCCTGGCAATCAAGAAACTCCTGCTCGATTTGCACCTTTCGGTGGCGGAAATCGCGCGCCGTGTGGGGCTGAGTCGCGCGGGGGTGTGGAAGTATTTCGATGGCGATCTGCAGGACACCTCGCGGCGCGCGGCGATCCAGGTTTGCCTGGAGACGTTCGGGCGCATGCACGGCGTCGCGGTACCGAAGATCTGGACTACAGACCGCCAGGAGGCGGCCTAACCCTGGGGCCGCGCCGCGCTGGCGCTGCCCCTTCAGTGTGCCCGCAGACGACCTGCGGAATCAATCCACCCCTTTTCGGCAGGAGCAATGAGCACCCACGTCCTGATGGCCAACGCAGTACCGACGCGGCTTGAGAAGCGGCGCCTCGCTGCCGCCCTGGGCCTCAAGTCCGAGAGCCAGGTCTACGCCTACTGCGAGGATCAGGAAGGTTCCGGCCGACCGAACCCGATCGACAAGGTGGACGCGGTTCTCAACCACGCCCTCGTCCATCACCCTGACGCCGCGCTCGCGATCATCAGCCACTTCGAGTCCCGGGCCCAGCGAATCCTGGGCGAACGCGGCAGCGCGCTTCCGGTGCTCGACCTGGTCGCGACGCTCCAGCCGGTGGTAGCGAAGGAGGGAACCGAGGCGGTGCTAGCGCTCTCCGAGGCGCTCCGGCAGGGCGTGCTCTCCGGCCGCTGTTCGCCTGACGACCTGCTGCGCGAGGTCCAGGAGGGAGAGCGCACGCTGAAGTACGCGCGCACCCTGATCGAAGCCGCGATCGCGTCCGCCACGGACCACGCCGCGTAGCCGCCGCCGCGGCTACCCACCCACAGAAACCCGCTCAGAGCCTTATGGCAAAACCCGTAGTAGCCGCCGTCGGCGGCTCGGTAACCCTTCCGGCGGACGCCTCGATCCGCGAGCTCGGCGCCCCGGTTGGGCTGCAGCTGGCGGAGATCACCATCCGCCTCCAGAAGCTCTTCGCGCTCCGTGGAATCCGCGAGAACAAGAGCTACCGCGTCGCCGGTCACAACTGGGATTCCTACTGCCGCGAGGTGATGGGAGTCAGCAGCAACTCGGTGGAAGAGGAGCTGGCGAACCTGGAGGCTCTCGGAGAGCAGCTTTACACCGCGGGCCAACTGGCGGGCATCACGCGCGGGGATTACCGCGTCCTCCGAGCCCTTCCGTCGGAGGAACTGCCCAAGCTCCTGCCGAGTGGTGAGATCCAGATCGGTGACCGTGCCATCCCGGTGGACGCGGATCACAAGAACGATCTCACCGAAGCGCTCCGGCTCCTCGTGTCTGAGCTCGCCTACGCGCGCAACACCCGAGAAGACGCCGAGGCGGCGCTCTCCGAAGCGCGCGAGACCATCCGCGAGCGGGAGGGGGCCATCGAGAAGCTTGGGACCCAGCTCGCTTCCAAGCGCGAAGCCGAGCAGGAAGTCCGGCGCTTCCAGGAGCTCCGGGACGCAGCCACGGGCGACGTGATGCACGGCATCCTGCTGGTCGCCGGCGTGCTCGCCCAGCTAAAGGAGCGCTGCGAGCAGGAAAATCCGGATCGCGATGGTGTGCTGCGCGCCGCGCGCGTGCTGATCCCGCTCGCTCAGGCGCTGATCAACTACGGCGCCGGGCGGCGGATGCTGGAGGAACTCGCTCCCGATCTGGATCCGGACGAGCTGGACCGCGTGCTCGCCGAGCAGGCCACCGAGGAAGCGGAGCTTGATGGGGAAGACGTGAGCGCGCACGCGGAGGATGGCGAATGAGCGCGCGCGAAGAGCTCCGCGCCGAGACGCTCGCCTTCCAGGTACAGCAGCATCAGCGCGCGCAAGCCGCCCTCACCCCTGCGATTGAGGCCGTGCTGGACGCGGCGTTCCCCACCTGGCGCCGAGAGCCCGAGCTGGCGCGCCTCGTCGTGCACGGCCTGGAAGACGTGGCGCGGCACTACGCGCGGCGGCAGGAGGCTTCGTGGCGCCCCTTCGAGGCACTCGCCGCCGGCCGAGAGTTCGTCCACGAGAAGATGCAGCACGTCGCGGCGGAGTACGCCGGGGAGGGACTACCGGGCGCGTCGGACTACGTGTTCGCGCCGCCCGAGCGGATCCAGCACGAGCGTGAGCACCGCGCCGCACTGCGCCGGGTGCTCCCCTCAGCCCGTCTCGCGCGCGCGAGGAAGACCGCGTGATCCCCGGGTTCCGATTTCCGGACGTGTACCCGGTCAACGTCGAGCCAGCGCAGGCGGCGCCCGACCCCGCAGTGCCTCAGCCCCAAGCCGACGGAGATCCCGGCGACGAGTACCCCATCCAGGACGGTCCCGCCGGGCCCGTCGTGTACACCCTCAGTCTGAGGCCCATGCCCCGCGCCCGCAGCCTTTCCCCCGACGCCGCACGCGAGCTCCGCGAGGAAGCGGAGCAGCTCCGCGCCCGCGGCGTGTCGGTCCGCCCTTGGGCGTTGGCCACCGCCAAGCTCCACGGCGTGAGCGTCGACACCGTGTACCGCGCGATCCGGCCGGACGTGCGTGACAGGAAGCGCCGCTCGGACGCTGGCTCCCTGAAGGCCATCGAGACGGAGGCGCTCGCGGACATCGCTGCCTTCGTCGTGCGCCATGGGTACCCGGTGCAGCTGGCGATCGACACGGTCAACACGCTCCGCTCTCAGCAGGGTGAGCCGGAGCACACGGTGCACGAGGAGACCGTCCGCCGCCACCTCCGCAGCCTCGGACTGGGGATCCGGGACAACGCTGTAGACCGCCGCCTCCACCGCCGGTGGGAGGCGCCGCGGCCGCTCTTCCTATGGCAGATGGACACGTCCCCTGCCGCGTGCTGGTACATCGACTCCGACGAGACGATCGGGTACGAGGCGCCCCACCTGGTGAACAAGAGCAAAGCCGGGAACGGCAAGCCGCGGGTTTGGCTGCACGCCATCATCGACGACTTCAGCCGCGTCACATGGGCGATGTACCAGGTGGGCAACGGGACTGTGCACTGGCTAGACACGATGACCCAGGCAATGCGCGCTGGTGCATTCGGTCCGCCGGATGTCTGGCCCGCCTACGGTGTCCCTGAGCGGTTCTACACCGACCAGGACAAGGCGATGAAGAGCCGCGAAGCCACGGACTTCCTGGCCGCGTTCGAGATCCAGCGCATCCTGGCGCTCCCCTCTACCGAGCACGAGACGAATGCCCAGGCCAAGGGCAAGATCGAGAAGCGAATTGGCCTGATCCAGCGCGGATTTGAGGTGGTGACCAAAGCCAGGCGGTTCGCCACGCTGGCTCAGATGAACGCCGTGCTCGCCCAGTACCTGATCGCCTCCAACAACCGCGTCCACAGCAGCACGCGCGTCGCTCCATTCGAGCGGTGGCTGCAGGCGGAGCAGGTGCGGATGCTCCCCGCGGAGGAGATCACCCGCCGCCTCTCGATGCGCCGCGACGAGTGCCACGTCGACGGCACCCTCACCATCCGGCTGCAGGGCAAGATATTCCAGCTTCCGCGCCGCGCCCCGTTCACGGAGCAGGTCAAGAGGATGGTGCCCGTGCGCTACTTCCGCACGGACCTGGTGCGGCTTTGGGTGCTGATTGACGGGGAGGAGCACGAGATCGAGGCCGTGGAGGCGCAGCCTGACGTGGCCGGCGACATCAAGTCCGCTCCCGTGCCCGCGGGAGTGGAGCTCAAGCGCGAGCTGCTCAAGCGCGACATCAGCAGGTACGACGGTGCAGTACACGAGGTGTTCGCGCACCGGAACGCCCAGGACGCGCGCACGTACCCGATCCGCCCGCGCGAGGTGGACCATCCCCTCACCCTCGCCGCCGCGGCGGCCGTGATGGTTCGACGCGGCCGCGCGAAGACCCGCCTGCAGGAGGCTGGCGTTGTGGGCACCCCGCCCAGCGCCGGCGACCAAGCCACGTTCGAGGCGCTGATGGCCGGCCGCGCCGAGATCCCCGAGGCCGAAATCAACGCCTACATCGAAGCCTGCCGCGCCGAGCGGACGGGCAGCCGTGTCACACCCCTACGCGCCGTCGGCGGCGCGTGAGCACCCAGGAGATCCGATCCATGGCAGCCCTCAATCTCGCCCCCCACGGCACCAATGACTTCCGCGCCACCGTCCGCCCGGCGCAGGCGTGCCAGCAGTGCGGGACCGCCGTCGCCTCTTCGACCCTCCAGGAGCACCCGCAGCTCGGCCGCGCGTGCCGGACGTGCCGCGACACCGCGGCGGAGATCCTCCGCAAGTACGACGGCGCGGCGGCGCGCCACCGCTCCGACTTCGTCGGGCAGCTGCAGGCGCTGGTGCGGGACAGCCGCGCCGGCGTGGACGACCCGACCTGGTACCGCGGAATCGACGGATGACGGCGGGCTTCCTCGTAACCGCTGGGGGGCGCAAGCACGAGACGCCCCAGAAGCTCGCCGATGAGGTGAGGCGGGTCCTCGGTGTCGTGCAGGCCGTCGCCGCACTCGACCTGGTGCTGGCGCGCGCGGAGAAGGCGGCGCGGCTGCTGATCGCGGGCGCCCCCACGGGCAGTGTCGTTCAGGTGCAGCTGCAGGTGCTGCCGGATCCCGTCTCCGGGTGGAGCGTGAGCGTGTTGTGCGACGTGGTGGCGGGCCCGCCGCCGGACCGCAGGGGGAGTCGGTGAGCAGCGCACACGCACCCTACCGCGCGCAGCGCCACGTCCGCGACGCCGGCATCAGCCTGGGTGACCTCGTGGACGGCTACGGCCGGAGCAAGACCACGTGGAGCCGCCTGCTGGCGGCGAGGCTGAACGCGGAGCCGGACGGCGCCCGAGCCCAGGTGGAGGAGGCGCTGCGCGCCCGAACGGGGCGCCGCGTACCTGCGGACTGTTGGACCCCGGACCGCGCCGCGGCCGGGCGAGAGGAAACCACTCCGTGCGAGGAGATCGCGATGCAGGGGCAGACCTTGAACGACGCGGCGCGGCAGCACTTCCGGCTGTTCGTGAGCCCGTTCGACAACGAGGCGCTCGTCTCCGAGGACGGGCACGACCGCATGACCCAGCTCTACCAGCCGCTCCAGCACAGGTTCGCCGAGGCGCGGTTGGTTCAGGCGATGGGCAAGGCCGGATTCGTGGCGCTGTACGGCGCGCCGGGCGCTGGCAAGACCACGCTCGTGCAACGCGCTGCGCGGCTCGCCGGCGATGCGCGGCCGACGGTGTGGGTGAAGCCGCCCAACATCGAGCGCCGCAAGACGACGGCGATGCACATCGCCGCCGAGATCATCCGTCAGCTGACCGAGGACAAGCCCGGGCGGACCGCGAACGTGCGGGACGCGCAAGCCGCGGAGGCGCTGCGCGAGCAGTACACCGCCGGCCGCCGCGTGGTGCTGATGATCGACGAGGCGCACGAGCTCCCCGACACCACCGTCAAAGACCTCAAGCGGTTCCACGAAGTCGGGGACGGCTACAGCCGGTACCTGGCCATCGTACTGGTGGGCCAGGAGGAGCTCGGCGCGCGGTTCGACAGCCTGCGGAACCACGCGCTCCGTGAGGCGATCGCGCGCTGCCAGCTCGTGCACCTCGCGGCGATGGCCGGGGACGGCGAGGTCGCCGCGTACATGGAGCGGCGCTTCGCGTGGGTCAACGCGCAGCTCCTGGACGTGTTCCACCCGGCTGCGGTGGAGGCGGTGAACCGCGTCCTCGCCCCGCACCACCAGCAGCTCCCGCTGGTGATCAACAACCTCTGCAACGCCGCCATGAACCTCGCCTACCTGCGTGGCGAGGCCGTGGTCACCGATGACGAGGTGACCGACGTGGCCGCGGCGACCCCCGCGCAGAAGCGCGCCTGGGGGCTCCAGTGAGCGCGGTGCTGCCCGCGCGCGTCCGCATGCCGCAGTGGCGCGTCGTTGCGCTGTTCGTGCCCCCCGGCGGGTGCGTCGGGCTGCACCTGTGGAACTCGACGGGGAGCACGGCCCGCTACGACTACCAGGAATGCGTGGCGTGCTTCGGCCGGCGCATCACTGACCTCACGCCGACCGCTTCCGGCGGGCAGCCCAACGTCCACTGGGTGGTGGAGGGCAGGTGCGAGGGCGATCCCGCGGTCATCCCCCTGCCCACGCCGGGCAGCTGGGGCGCCTGTGGCGGGTGCCCGTACCGGTCGCGCTGCCACCCCGCGCGCCAGCACGCGGCCGCGCACTTCGGCGAGGGCCGCCAGTACCTCTGCCCCTTCCATCAGGAGTTCGACTCCCAGGAGCGAGCCGCGGCCGCGCCGCGCTCCCTGTTCCTGCGCGCCTACGGTGCGCTGCAGCGCGGCCTACCGCGGCTCCCGTGGCCGCTCTCGCTCCAGGTCCGACGGGGCCGCTGAGGTGTCCGGCCGCATTCCGCAGCCGATCCGTGAAGCGTTCGCGCGGATCGCCAAGGAACACGGGGATTTGGCCCTGGTGGCGGCCTGTGCTCAGGTGCTCACCGACTACGCCACGGTGGGTGCCCGCACTGCTCTAACGAAGCGCGACGGGGACAAGACGACCGAATGCACGCGCTGCCGCGAGCGCGACCTACACATCAAGCGGATCCAGGAAGTGACCCAGCGCGTCGCCGGGGCTGTGCCTCAGGGCGCTACCAACACCAGCAACCACGAGGACTGAAATCCGATGAGCTGCCCACCCAAGCCACCGACGCGGGACCAGGCGCGTGCCGCGTCGTACACGCTGCGTGAGATCCCGCCCACCTACGGCGGTCACCTAAAGAGCGACGCGACCCACGACGACGCCCTTGCCGTCATGCTGGGGATCCAGGCGCTTGAGAAGTTTGCCCGCACGGATCGGGACTACACCGACCCGAGGAAGAACCGCGAGCCGAAGAAGCGCCCCGCGCACTCCCGCACCCGCGCGGCGCTTGCCAGCGTCCGCCGCTTAGCGGCTACGCACCCCGAGTGTTGGCCCAGCTACGCGCACAACCGCGGGAACCTGGTGGACAATCTCACCGAGCTCCTGGGCCGCCTCCTAGAGCTGGACGACGAGGGCGGGCGGCGCACCCACTACGACGACCGGTGGAGCTGATTCCCAGCCCCGCCTGACGAGCAGCCCGGCGGCACCGGGCCGAAACGGGACCGCGCGATTCACACCGCGCCGGCCCCTTCGCGGGAAGCCCGCCGCGCCACCCGAGGCGCGCGCCATCACCACCACCAGGAGCATCAGATGTACAGGACCCTCAAGAAGGACGCTGCGGGCACGGCAAGCCACGCCTGCGAACAGTGCGGGACCGTGGTCACCGCGAGCGACCAGGGCCGCACCACGCGTGGCTGCGAGCACCTGGTGCGCACGTGGCGGGTCGCTGAAGACGGGCGGATCCGCGCCGAGTTCACCGAGCCCGCGACCTCCGCGGTCTGATGGACGCCCAGCTCGCCCTCCACCTGGACGCGTCGCGTCCGGTCCTCTCCCTGGCGGAGCTCAGCGAGGAGGAGAAGGCCGTCGCGCGCGCGCTGCGGTGGGGGCGGGCGAACGCCCGAAAGGTTCGCGAGTTCGCCGCGGAGGCGGGGATCCCCAACCGTCGGGCGCAGCAGGTCGTGCAGCAGCTGCTGCACGAGCACGGCTGGCCGATCGGCACCGCCATGGAGGCGCCGCACGGGAACTACCTGATCGACTCCGCCACCGAGCTGGAGGCCACGGTCGATCTCCTCACGAAGCGCGGGATCAGCAGTCTCGCCCGCGCGGCCGCGCTCAAGCGGATGTCGCTGGAGCGCTACATCGAAACCGTCCAGACCGAACTGGCCACGTTGGCCGAGGATTGAACATGGAGACGAATCAGCAGGACCCGCAGGCTACGCCCGAGAAGCCGATCGGCGAGTGGACGGGAGCTCCGTACCGCCGTGGTGACCTCGTGGTGATGAGCCAGGCCGCGTTCGACGGCCTCACGAAGGAGTGCCACGCCGCCGGCCGGAATGAGGGCTACGCTGAGGGATGCGCCGACACGCTCCGCGTCTTGAGCGCGGCCGCCGCCGTCCGCACGGCCCGCACCTCGGCCCGCCAGTGAAGCGCGCACAGGCCGTGGATACGCTCTCGCACGAGGAGTACTTCGCTGCGCTCAGCGGCGGGCCGTACTTGGTGGCCACGGCGGACGGGCTCCTCGTGGACATCGACCAGGTCGCGCACACCGTAGCCGAATCGGCAGTACCCACCCCGGACCTGGCGATCGAGCACGCGCTGCAGACGCTCGGCGTGCCGGGCACCTACACCACGTCCAGGACGGTGAGGCAGCTCTGGTACCTGTGCGTGCACAGGTTCGGCGAGATCCGGCGCACGTCGAAAGTGGACCAGGCGCAGCGCGCCGCAGATTTCTCTGCTCGCGTCTTGTGGGAAGCGTTCGACAGCGGGCTCAGCCAAGCTGAGGCCGCGGCCCGCCTCGGGATCTCGCGCCACTCGTTCAGCGTGCGGCGGCTGAACGTCGGCTTCCAGGTGGATCGCCACGGCAAGATCCTCTGGGGCCCATGTCTCGGCTGCGACACGCCTCTCCCCCTGGAACAGCTCGACCCGGAGCACCGATGCTCCGGCTGCGGCGGCGCCTTCCCCGCCGCGCGGAGATCCGCCTGATGCCCACGGTAATGGAGACACGGAAGATCTTCGCCGGGGCGCGTGAGATCGGCATCACCGAGGAGCAGCTGCGCGATCTGGTGGAGCAGGTCAGCAACCAGCGCTCGGTGCGCCAGCTCACGCGCACGGAGACCGGCCGCCTCATCGATCTACTGGTGCAGGCGGGGGTCCGGCCTGCAGCCGCGCCTGCGAAGAAGCGCAGCGGGCGCCGTGTCCCGGCTGGCGTGCTGAAGATGATCACTCCGGGCCAGCGCGGGCAGATCACCTGGCTCCGCGACCAGCTCGGCGGAGACTGGCTGCGCGACGAGTACTTCGCCGGCGCATGCCGCAGGCGCATCAAGAAGGACGCGCCCACCACCGCGGCCGAGGCAGCGAGTGTGATCGAAATGTTGAAGAAGCGCACCGACTACAACCACAAGAGGGCGCGGTCCTGATGAGCCGTGCGGACGAGCTGAGGGAGTACTGGGAGGCGCGGATCCCGGAGCACGCGTCGGTCATGTACCTGGCCGACGCGGAGCGCTGGATCAACCGCGACTTGCCCGTGCCGGTGATCAGCCTCCGCACCCTGCAGCGCCGCGCCGAGAGCGGTGATCTGCGCTGCCTCGGCGGGTCATCCACGCCCATCCGCGAATACCGCGTGTGGCGGGATTCGCTGATCGAGTTCCTGATCACGCTGGACGTGCTCACCGCGCCTGAGCAGCCGCGCCCGCGTCAGAGGCGGAAAGCCCGCCGCGGCGGGCGCGGGAAGGGCCACGGCAAGGCAGCGACGCCCAACCCGGAGAAGCCCGTCCAGCGCAACCTCTTCGAGGGAGAAGGATGAGCACGCACCTTGGACGGCGCCTCTGCCCGGACTGCGGGCAGCGGTACGACGTGAGGATGGATGTTGACGCTCGAACACGCCTCGTGGAAGTCCGCGGCCCATGCGGATGCGATGAGGTGCGCCTGCTCGCCTGCGTGCCGGGACCGCTCGCACCGGGCGCGCGCGCCATCCCCGACGAGCCGCCCCCCGCGCATGACCCTGCAAGTCTCCGTGCAGCTCGGCGCAAACGTCGGCTCCGCGCGCAGGCACAAACGAGTGGAATTCTTGAGAACCCTGAACGGGAGTTCGAAATGAGTACTGACACGCAATCCCCCGTCGAACCCTACTCGGCAGATCACCGCGATGCCGTAGTGAAATTCCTGGCGACACAGGTCTCGCGGCCCGACCCGCCCGGATTCATGGATCTGCTCCGGAGCGTCGAGACCAATCTTGGAATTCGCATTCCGAAGGGCACCTTCAGTTACCTGAAACGGAAGGGTGAACTGCAGGCGGCCGCCCTGCAGTCCGGCGACGAGAAGGAGGGCGGGGACCACACCGAGTTCGAGATGCGCCCGCCCGTGGTTGAAACCATCGAGGAAGTTGAAGCTCCGGAGTCATCGGCTCGCGGCCTCGCTTTACGACGTAGCTCCTGGGAGTGCCCGCAGGGACACGTGCAGATCGAGGAGGAGGGCGACAACGCCACGCTACACCTCGCGGTTGTCCTCCGCCTGCCGGCGAATCTAGCGCTGCGTGTCAACGATCTACTCTGGAACGAGGTGTTCAAGACACAGCATGATCCGGCGGAGGCGAGCTGATGATCCGCTTCGCACGGGGGTCTGACCCCCCATCGAGGGAAGACGAGGAGGCGTTCAGAGTTCTCCGCAACGTGATGGGTCTCACCGACAGGAGGCGCATCCGGGTGGGGCGCGTCCGCTACATGTTCGTTCTGAAGCGGCCGAGCGACCGCCGGCGAGAGATGGCGGTTCGCAATCCCACTTGGATCTACGTCCAGAAGAGCCGGCCAGGAGGGGCCTGAGATGGGAGAGAACACGAAAATCGAGTGGGCGCACCACACGTTTAACCCGTGGATCGGCTGCCAACGGGTGAGCCCCGGCTGCGGGCAGGGAGGACTCGGCGGGTGCTACGCGGAGATCAGCACGCCGGTGCGCGTCCAGCGCGCCCGTGGCCGTGAGCTGTGGGGTCCCAAGGCCGATCGGATGGTGACCAGCGAGGGGAACTGGCGGAAGCCGCTGGCGTGGGACCGCGCCGCGGCCGCGGCGGGGGAACGGCACCGCGTCTTCTGCGCGAGCCTGGCCGATGTGGGAGAGGACCGGCCCGACCTGGTGGCGCCCCGCGCGCGTCTCGTGCTGACCATTCAGAACACCCCGCACCTGGACTGGCTCCTCCTCACGAAGCGGGTGCCTGACTTCCGACGCCTCTTCAGCGAACACTGGGGCGACCGCTGGCCGGGGAACGTGTGGGCCGGTTGCACGGTCGAGAACCAGGAGTACGCGGACAAGCGGATCCCCGAGCTGCTCCGCGTCCCTGCGGCGGTGCGCTTCCTGTCATGTGAGCCGTTGCTGGGGCCGGTGGATCTCGATGCGACTCCGGCGGGGGCAGCGCTTCAGCGGTGCGACGGCTGCGGGGATGCGGCGCGCGAGGAGTACGGGACCCCGTGCGAGATGTGCGACGGACTTGGACGCCTTGGATGGGTGATCGCCGGCGGCGAGTCCGGCCCGCATGCCCGGCCGATGCACCCGGATTGGGCTCGCTCCCTCCGTGACCAGTGCGCCGCAGCGGGGGTGCCGTTCCTCTTCAAGCAGTGGGGTGAGCACGTTGGTGGTGTCGGCTCGCGCGGCATGTACGTGTACTGCCAGAACGGACACGAGCAGGCGGGCGACAAGCACACGCACGAGTGGGGCGAGGGCGTGATCTCGCAGCACGTGGGGAAGAAGGACGCTGGCCGCGAGCTGGACGCCCGCACCTGGGACGAGGTACCGGCGGTGGCCCGTGGCTGACGTGATCGAGCTGGCTGAGCGCCGTGCCACACGCCGCGCGGACGAGGCCGTAATTCAGCTGGCCGAGATCGTCGGCCACCTCCTCCACCGTGAGGCCGTGATCAACCCGCATACCTTTGTCCTCCTGCTGCACGAGGCCGGCGGCGTGAAGGAGCACGAGGTGCTGTGGTCCGGCCTCACGACCGCGAACGTTCAGGAGCTGCGCGATCAACTCGACGTTACGCTGGCCGCGGCAGCGAGCCGCGCTGCTGGGGTGATGGGAGCTGCATCCGGCGAGCGCGCGGCAAAGTGTACGCCGTAGCTCTCCCGCGGCGTGCCGCCCGCGATTATGCTCGGCGTGGACGTTCCCCGCTTCCCGCGCACCTGGAGCAAATGCCCCGTCAACAGTCTCGCGCAGCTGCACGCTGGTCTCGGCCTACCCGCCCGGCTCTCCCCTACTACGGCTCCAAGTGGCGACTTCATGGGTGGGTGCAGTCGTTCTTCGGCCCCCACAGCCTCTACTGCGAGACTTGCGCGGGCGGCGCTGGCGTGCTCCTCCGGAAGGCTCCCTCACCGGTGGAAATCCTGAACGACCTGGACTCACAGGTGGTGAACTTCTTCCGCGTGCTCCGCGATCCCGAGCAGCGCCGCGAGCTGATCGCCCTCCTGGAGCTGACCCCCTACGCGAAGGAGGAGTTCCTGGAGGCCACCGCCACAAGCGGAGACCAGGACGCGTCAGCAGTCGAGCGTGCGCGGCGATTGTTCGTGCGTGGCTGGCAGGGTTTCGGCGCGGGGAACGCGTCGACGGATCGCAGGGTGGGGTGGGGCCGGCCCACGGCGGCTTCACTCCGCAGCGAGGCGCGCAGCTGGCTCGGCGGGATCGCCAACCTGGAGGAGGTGGCGGAGCGCCTGCGGGACGTGCACATCGAGCAGGAGGACTTGGTGAACCTCGTGCAGCGGTACGACTCGCCACGTACCCTCTTCTACGTGGATCCGCCCTACGTGCTCAGCACCATCTCGGGGTCGAAGCCGTACCGGCACAACTTCACCGACGAGGATCACCGGCGCATGGTGGCCAAGCTGGATGAGCTCGATGCGCAGGTGGTGGTGAGCGGGTTCAACTCGCCGCTGTACGACGAGATTCTGGCGCATTGGCGGAAGGAGGAGCGTCGGGCGCTCACCGGGGCCAGGCGGGATGGAGAGCGGGTGACCACGACCGAGGTCGTGTGGCTGAACCGGCACGCGTCGGCCGCGGTGATAGGCCGGAGCTGATGCGGCCTCGCGCCCGAGTCACCCTGTTGAGCGTCGGCCCGGGCGCGGCCTGTCTCAGAAGTGAATCGCTCGGTGCTCAGAAAGGGATCGCCCCGCTGCCCTCACAACGAGGACGGCGGGGCGTTTATCGCATTTCCTCCCCCCCCGGCTATTGCACTTCCTCACAGCACCGGCGCCGTGGCCTCGGCGCCGATCCCCGACTCGACCTCTTCCATCGCTCCCCGTGGCTTCCGTGTGTGAAGCGGAGAATGTAACCGCGTGGCCCACACGGAGACACGGAGGCACGGAGGCGAGCTTGAAAGGCGGGGGGCCGGGAGCTACGTTCATGCTCCGCAGCACATGAACCTTCCTGAGTGGGAACGATGGCATCGACACCGCTTCACCCGCGCGTGAAAGACGAGCGCGGGTTCATCATCCTGGGGGGCCTGATCCTGATCGTCGTGGTGCTGGTGGTGGGCGTGATGCTGGGGAAGGTGCTCCGCCGGCAGTACCCGGACTCGTACGTCGAATCCACCGCCGCGCGGCACTATGTAGTCTCCGACACGGAGATGCAGATGGCCGGGCGCACCGTGGCGCGCCTGCAGCGGGGCGACTCGGTGTGGGCCACGCGGCTGGAGAACGGCGACGTGGCCATCACCAGCGACCGCGCGGGGAACAAGGTCGTAGGATTCGTCGGCTCGGCGGCGCTCTCCCCCGTACGCGGGGAGTAGCCGTAGATCCGCCCTCTCGCGTGGAGGCCCCGAGGCACGGAGACGACTCCTCTCCGCGCCTCCGTGCCTCTGTGTGAGCCCCAGCCCCTTCCGAGCCCCCCTTGAACACACCCCGAGAGGTCATCTCCGCCGGCGAGCAGCGCTTCGAGCGGGTGCGCAACCGCGCGGGCTTCGTGCTGGCGCCGCTGGTGTTCGCCGCGCTCCTGCTGGCTCCCATCGACGGGCTGAAGCCGGAGGCGCAGCGGCTGGCGGCGGTGATGGCCGCGGTGATCGTGCTGTGGATCACGGAGGCGCTCCCCATGCCGGTGACGGCGCTGCTGGGTGCCGCCGCGTGCGTGGTGCTGCGGGTGGCGCCGGCCAAGGAGGTGTTCGCGCCCTTTGCCGACCCGCTGATCTTTCTCTTCATCGGCTCGTTCATCCTGGCGCGCGCCATCTTCCTCCACGCGCTGGACCGGCGCGTCGCCTACGCCGTGCTCACCCTGCCCTGGATCGGCGGGCGGCCGGCGCGGGTGCTGCTGGCCTTCGGCGCGGTGACGGCGGCGCTGAGCGGGTGGATGTCGAACACGGCCACCACGGCCATGATGTTCGGCATCGGCATGTCCATCCTGGGGGTGATGAGGGGCGAGGAGGGGCACGGCATCGACCCGCGCTACGCCACGGGGCTGATGCTGATGACCAGCTTCGCCGCCTCCATCGGCGGGCTGGCCACGCCCATCGGCACGCCGCCCAACGTGATCGGCATCGGCTTCATCCGCACCCTGCTGCGGGAGGAGATCACCTTCTTCGAGTGGATGGCGATCGGGATGCCGGTGGTGGTGGTGCTCTTCGGGGCGCTCTACCTGTACCTCAACTGGCTCTCCCCCGCGGGCGTGGCCACGCTGGGTGCGGGCACGGAGCTCATCCGCCGCGAGCGCGCCGCGCTGGGCGCGTGGACGCGCGGCCAGCGCTCCGTGGCCATCGCCTTCGCCGCCACAGCGGCGCTCTGGGTGATCCCCGGCATCGTCGCGCTCACCGCCGGCGAGACGAGCCCCGTGTACCGCGAGATGAACGCGCGCGTGCCCGAGGCCGCCGCGGCGCTGCTGGGCGCGCTTCTCCTCTTCCTCCTCCCCGGCAGCGCCCCCGGCGAGCGCGCCATCGGGTGGGACGAGGCGGTGAAGATCGACTGGGGCGTGATCCTGCTGTACGGCGGCGGCTTCGCGCTGGGCGTGCTTTCCTTCAACACGGGCCTGGCCGAAGCCGTGGGCCGCGGCCTCACCGGCCTCCTCCCCCTGCACGGCGACTTCGGCCTGCTCGTCGCCTCGGTGATCGTGGCCGTGCTGGTGAGCGAGACCACCAGCAACACCGCCTCGGCCAACATGGTGGTGCCCGTCGTCATCTCCATCGCCACCGCCGCCGGCGTGGACCCGCTCCCCCCCGCCCTGGGCGCGACGATGGCGGCGAGCCTGGGCTTCATGCTCCCCGTCTCCACCCCCTGCAACGCCATCGTCTACGGCTCCGGCTACGTGCCGCTGATGCGCATGGTGCGCTACGGCCTGATCCTGGACGTGATCGGCATCGTGGTGATCGTGGGCGCCGTGTCGCTTCTCGCGCCGCTGGTCCGGTAGCCTGTTGCTGCTGGGCCGGCGGACTGCCGCTGGCCTCCGTTGCGGGCGACTGAAGTCGCTGCAACAACTACACGAAGTCCCCCTGCGGGGACTACACGGTTGCGGCTGAACCGTCAGCCCCAGTCCGCGCAGGCGGACTTCGTGCTGTTGTTGCCGCGAGTTCACTCGCCAGGCCTCGATGCCGCTGCGCGGATTAGACTTTCGGCATGAACAGAAACCCTGTAGTCCCCGCAGGGGGACTTCGTGTGGTCGTTGCAGCGGTTTCAACCGCCCGCTTCCCGGTTCCGCCCCGCGGCTCACCCGGCTGGCGCGTTTCGGAAAGCCTTCCGTCAGCTCCGGCGGCACGCGGCGGACATAGCCCGACGCGGTCTTCGCCTGGGAAGCACCATCGCCCTCCCCCACCGCGTAAAGCAAAAAGAGGCACAGAGAATCTCTTCTCCGTGCCTCTGTGCCTCTGTGTGAGCTACCGCAGTTCGACGTACCGTTCCAGCCTGGCCACCTCCGCCTCGTCCACGTACTTCCCGATCTCGCGGCGGAACCGCTCGATGTTGTCGTACGGGCGGTACTCCTCGAACTCGTGCTGCATGCGCGGGCCCACGCCCGGGATCAGGAGGATCTCCTCCTTGGACGCCTTGTTCAGGTCGATCTTCTTCCAAAGCGTGGCGTAGGCGGCCTTGCGTTGCGGCTCGGCCATGTTGCGCGCCGCCAGCGCCTTGTCCACCGCCAGCATGTCCGCGTAGGGACGCCCCTGCACCAGCGCGTCGGCCGTGGCCGCGTCCATCCCGGGGACGGCCAGGAGCTGCTCGCGCGTGGCCGTGTTGGGGTCCACCATGATGCCTGCCGCGGCGGGCTGCGGGGCAGCCGGCGCGGGGGCGGCGGGGGCCGGCGCGGCGGTCTCGGTGGCGGGCGCTGCGGACTCCGGGGCGGCCCCGTCCTGCTCCGTCTCGCCGCCCCCGCACGCGGCGAGGAGCGTGGCGAGCGCGGCGGCGGTGATCAATCGGGTCATCTTGGTCCTCTGTTGAATGGATTGAGCGCGGGGTGGCGGTACACCAGCGCCAGTCCCACCAGCCCCAGTTGCGCCAGCGCGCCGGGAGCCAGCGCGGGCGTGGCGCCCTGCAGCGACGCCCACAGCAGCGCGGCCCCGCCGAGCGCGGGGTCGGACTCCAGCTCGAACTCCACGTTGCCGCGCAGATGTAGATACGCTCCCACGCCCCCCGCGGCAACGAAGACGGCCATCAGGGCGCGGAACGCCAGGACCACCGCGCGCCCCGGCCGCAGCGCGACGGCGGCGCCCAGCACCAGCCCCGCGGCCAGCGCCACCAGCGGCACCCACTGCCACACGTCGTCGTAGTGCTCAAGCAGGAACAGCTCGGCCCCCAGCCCCGCCAGCCCGATGAAGTAGATGGCGAGCAGGATGCGGCGCAGCGCGGAATCGGTTGCCATAGGTAAGCATTCGGGAGGCACGGAGAAGGTGTTCTTTCTCTGTGCCTCCGTGTCTCTGTGTGAGCCCCGCTGTTGAGTACCGCGGGCCCCGCTCAGCCGTTGGCGAACGGGGAGCGGTCGTAGTTGGCCAGCAGGTCCGCGGGGTCGTCGTAGATCGCCACCGCGTCGCCCAGCTCCTCGTCGCCCCAGCCGCCGCAGCGGAGGGCCACGCAGGGCACGCCGGCCCGGCGCGACGCCTCCACGTCGTAGGGCGTGTCGCCCAGCATCACGGCCTCGGCCGGCTTGCACCCCGCCTTCTCCACGGCGGCCTCCACCACGTCCGGGTCGGGCTTGGAGGCCTCCACGTCGGACTGCGAGGTCTTCTCCTCGATCAGGTCCTTGATCCCCGCCTTCTCCAGCAGCTTCCCCATGTCGTCCTTGCTGGCCGACGTGGCCACCACCAGCGTCAATCCCTCCGCCTGGAAGCGCTCCAGGAGCTCGCGCGCCCGGGGGAAGGGCTGAAGCGTGGCGAGGTAGCGCTCCTGGAAGATCTCGCCGCGGCGCTCCTTCATCTTCTTCGCCTCGTCCGAGTCGTCGTCCAGCCCCGTGATCTCGGGGAGCACCTTGTCGCCGCCCATGCCGATGAGGCGGCGGACGTGGCTGAACTCGATGTCGTAGCCCATCTCCTTCCCCACGTCCACCCAGGCCCGCGCGTGCGCGTCGTTGCTGTCGATCAGGGTGCCGTCGATGTCGAGAACCGCCGCGCGAACCTTCATTCGGCTTCCAGCTTCTTGAGGGGATAGGGGGCCGGGCCGTTGAGCACCGCGCCGTCGGTGGCGAAGCGCGAGCCGTGGCAGGGGCAGTCCCAGCTCCGCTCCAGCCCGTTCCACTGCACCACGCACCCCAGGTGCGTGCAGATGGCGGACCGCTCGTGGAGCTGCCCCGCGTCGTCGCGGTAGGCGGCCACCTTGTGGATGCCGCGCTGCAACACCGCCCCGCACCCGGGCGCGATCTCCTCCGCCGACTTCACGTCGCCGCCCAGCGGCAGGAGGTCCTTGTACTGCACCGCCACGTCCGCGTTCTCCATCACGAACTCCTTCACGGACTCCGTGGAGATCGTCTTCCGCCTGGGATCGTACAGCTCCTCCCAGGGGTTGGGGCGGCCCAGCACCAGGTCGGAGATGAGGATGCCGCCCAGCGTGGCGTGCGTCATCCCCTGCCCGCTGTCGCCGGTGGCGATGTACACGTTCTCCTGCCCGCCGGGGTCGCGGCCGATGTAGCCGATGAAGTCCATGGGCTCCAGCACCTGCCCGCTCCACCGGAGCTGCACCCGCTCGATGGGGAAGCGCTCGCGCGTCCACTTCTCCAGGCTGGCGAAGCGCTCGTCCATGTCGTTGGCGTGCCCCGTCTTGTGGTCCTCGCCGCCCACCACCAGCATCTCGTGCGTGGGGTCGCCGGGGATGCGGGCCAGGCGCACGTAGTGGTAGTGCTCAAGCGTGTCCCAGTACAGCCCGTGCGGCACCGAGCCGGCCTGCACCCGCGCGCCGATGGCGTAGGTGCGGTAGGGCGCCTGCTTGGTGTGGATGGCCACGCGGTCGTTGATGGGCGAGTTGGTGGCCACCACCACGGCCGCCGCGCGCACCTCGAACCCCTCGCCGCGCGCCACGGCGGGGCTCCCGCCCTCCACCTCCAGCACGTGGTTGCCCGTGTAGATCTTGCCGCCGTCGCGCTGGATGCAGCGGGCCAGCCCCTCCAGGTACTTCAGCGGATGGAACTGCCCCTGCCGCGCGAAGCGGAGCGCGGGGCCGCTGTCGAAGCTGGGCACGGGGATGCGGTCCACGATCTCCACCGTGGCCCCGGCGCGGCGGGCGGCCTCCATTTCGGTGCGCAGGAACTCGGGCGTCTTGTTGGGAGCCAGGAAGAAGTAGCCGTCCAGGTGCTCGTAGTCGCAGTCGATCCCCTCGGCCACGGAGATCTCGCCGATGCGGTCCACGGCGGCCTGGTGGCTCTGGTAGATGAGCTTGGCGCCCTCCTCGCCGTGCACCTTTTCCAGGACGTGGAAGTAGTCGTCCTGGGCGCTGGCCAGGTGCGCCGTCGTCTGCCCCGTCTCTCCCCCGCCGATCCCGTTGTCGTCCAGGACGATCACCTTCTTGCCCTCGCGGGCCAGCAGGTACGCCGTGGTCATCCCCGCGAGCCCCGCCCCTACCACGCACACGTCCGCCGTCGCCTCGCCCGCCAGCGCGGCGAACTCGGGCTGCGGATTCGTGGTCTCCCACACCGACACGGACCTTTCCGAAGATTTCATCGACCGTCTCCTTGGCGGCAGTTGGACAGCGGGCCGGGGGCGTTGCAAGTGCCGTGACAGAGAACTGCGGGGCTCACACAGAGGCACAGAGAGGGGTTCTTCTCCGTGTCTCTGTGCCTCTGTGTGAGACTAGGTTCCGCAGAAGGTGGCGTGCACACGCTCGTGCGCTTCGGGGGGCTGGGCGTAGAGCTCGGAGCCCGGCTGGGTGTCGAAGGGGTTCGCGAGCACCGCCAGCACCTCCTCGAACGGGGCGAAGTCGCCGCGGTCCACGGCGGCGCGGATGACGGCTTCCACGCGGTGGTTGCGGGGGATGTAGGCGGGGTTGGCGGCGAGCATGGCGGCGCGGCGGGACGCGGGGGTGGCGCCTTCGTCGTGGAGGCGCTGCCGCCAGCGCGGCGCCCACGCGTCGAAGGCCGCGGGGTCGCTGAAGAGGGCGCGCACGGCGTCGTCGTTGCCTTCGCTCAGGCCGCGAAAGGTGTTGGTGAAGTCGGCCATGTTCGCGGCCATCGCCAGCAGCAGGTCGCCGGCGAGCTCGGCGTCGCCGTCGCGCTCGGTGAGCAGGCCGAGCTTGCGACGGAGACCCGCGTGGTAGGCGCGCTCGAAGGCCGGGGCGAACAGGTCCAGGGCGGCGTTGGCTTCGGCGGACGCGGCCTCGGTGTCGTCGGCCAGGAGGGGGAGGAGGCACTCGGCCAGGCGCACGAGGTTCCACTCGGCGATGGCGGGCTGGTTGGCGTAGGCGTAGCGCCCGTAGCTGTCGATGGAGCTGAAGACCGCCTTGGGGTCGTACTCGTCCAGGAAGGCGCAGGGCCCATAGTCGATGGTCTCGCCCGCGACGGAGCTGTTGTCCGTGTTCATCACGCCGTGGATGAACCCCACCAGCAGCCACTGGGGGATGAGCTCGGCCTGCGCGCGGACCACCCCTTCCAGGAGCGCGCGGTAGGGGCGTGCCTCTCCGGCCGCCTCCGGGTAGTGCCGGGCGATGACGTGGTCCGCCAGCGTCCTCACCCCCTCCACGTCGCCGCGGCTGGCGAAGAACTGGAAGGTGCCCACGCGGATGTGGCTGGACGCCACGCGCGTGAGCACCGCGCCGGGGAGCATCGACTCCCGCCGCACCATCTCGCCCGTGGCGACCGCGGCCAGCGCGCGGGTGGTGGGGATGCCCAGCGCGGCCATCGTCTCGCTCACCAGGTACTCGCGCAGCACCGGGCCCACCGCCGCGCGCCCGTCGCCGCCGCGCGAGAAGGGGGTGCGGCCGGAGCCCTTGAGCTGGATGTCGCGGCGCGCGCCGCCGCTGTCGATCACCTCGCCCAGCAGGATGGCGCGCCCGTCGCCCAGTTGCGGCACGAATCCGCCGAACTGGTGCCCCGCGTACGCCGTCGCGATGGGCTCGGAGCCCTCCATCACGCGGTTGCCGGCCAGCGCCTGCACCCCTTCCTCGCCGGCGAGCCACTCCGGATCGAGCCCCAGCGAGGTGGCGAGCGGCGCGTTCACCCGGATCAGGCGCGGGGCCGCCACGGGGGTGGGCGCCACCCGCGCGTAGAAGCGGTCGGGGAGGCGCGCGTAGCTGTTGTCGAAAGCGGGTCGAGCCATCTGGATCTCCGGTCCCGGATGTGAAAGCTCCGGGCGACCCTCGCACATCCCACGCCTTCCCGAACGGCGGCCTCACACAGAGGCACAGAGACACGGAGAGGGGTCGACCGGGCCGGGCGCGCGGGTTATTGTTTGCGTCTCTCTCCTGCCCCGTGTGTGATGATCGCTACAATCCTGGCCGCTGCGCTGGCGGCGTTCCCGGCCGACACCCTTCCCGCCGCCGACCTCCCGCGCCTGGAGACGGCGCAGATCCGCGTGGACGGGCGCCTGGACGAGGAGGCATGGTCCGGCGCCGCCCTCCTGGGCAACTTCACGCAGACGCGCCCGGTGGAGGGGGCGCCCGCGTCGGAGCGCACCGAGGTGCGCATCTTCTACACGCCGCGCGACCTGTACATCGGCGTGCGCGCGTACGCAAAGGACCCGTCGCGCATCCGCTCCACGCTCGCGGAGCGGGACCAGATCACCAGCGACGACCACATCCGCTTCTTCCTGGATACCTTCGCGGACCAGCGCCGCGCCTTCGTGTTCTACGTGAACCCGCTGGGCATCCAGATGGACGGCATCCTGGCGGAGGGGCGCGGCACCGACTTCGCCCCCGACTTCCTCTTCGACTCGCGCGGCCGCCTCACCGGCGACGGGTACGAGGTGGAGCTGCGCATCCCGCTCAAGAGCCTCAAGTTCCCGGCGGGGGGCGAGCAGCGCTGGGGCTTCAACGTGATCCGCGCCATCCCCGCCACCACGGCGCAGGAAAGCTGGGCGCCGCGCGCGCAGACCGCCGCCTCGGAGCTGGCGCAGAACGGCACGCTGCGGGGGATCCGCGGGCTGCGGCCGGGGCGGCTCTTCGAGGCCAACCCCACGCTCACCGCGCGCCGCGAGGGGAGCACGGGCGAGAGCGGCTTCCGGCGCGGCCCCACCGAGCCGGACGTGGGGGTGAACCTCAAGTACGGCATCACCAGCGAGCTCACCCTCGACGCCACCGTCAACCCGGACTTCTCCACCGTGGAGGCGGACGCGGACCAGATCACGGTCAACGAGCGCTTCGCCATCTCGCTGCAGGAGAAGCGTCCGTTCTTCCTGGAGGGCGCCGACCTCTTCTCCACCCCCGAGACGCTGCTCTACACGCGCTCCGTGGTGGACCCCGCGGCGGGCGTGCGGCTCACGGGCAAGGTGGGGGCGCTGAACCTGGCGTACCTGGGGGCGGTGGATGAAGCCCCGCTCTCCTTCCCCTCCCGCTTCGCGCCGAGCGCCGAGCGCGCCGTCGTGAACGTGGCCCGCGTGCGCCGCGACGTGGGGTCGGAGGGCTCCACGGTGGGCTTGATCGCCACCAGCCGCCAGACGGGGAGCGCCTTCAACCACGTGGCGGCCGCGGACGCGCGCATCCGCATCGGCGGGGTGTACACGCTGGGTGCGCAGGGTGGCGGGAGCTGGACGCGATCGTGGATCCCGGACCCGGCGGGGCGGGACTCGGCGGGAGCGCCGGGCGCGCGGCAGGCCGTGGCGACCGACGACGAGGTGGGGCACATCGCCAACGTGTACTGGGACCGCACGGCGCGGCGCTGGGGCTACATCGTCACCCTGCGCGACGTCCCCTCCGGCTTCCGCACCGAGACGGGCTTCGTGCGCCGGCGCGGGATCACCGAGATCTCGGGAGGCAACCGCGTGTCGTGGTACGGCGCGCAGGGCGCCCTCCTGCAGCGGCTGGACGTGCGCAACGGCTTCCGGCGGATCTACGACGAGCGCGGCCTGTGGAAGGGCGAGGAGGGCGTGGAGGGGTCGCTGTCGCTGGAGGCGAACGCCACCCTGCGCGGCAACCTGGAGGTGGAAGTGGGCGTGGAGCGCGCCTTTTACACCCTGGACCTGGCCGACTACGCGGACTTCTCGCGCGTCGGCCCCGGCGGCCTCATCGAGACCGGCGACTCGCTGGTGGGGCCGGACCCGCGCATGACCGGCCTCCACGGCGTGTCGCTCGCCATGGAGTCGTCGTACTTCAAGACCGCGGACATCGGCGTGGAGGTCTACGTCGGCGGCACCCCCATCTTCGCCGAGGGCACGCGCGGGGTGGAGACGGGGATCGGGGCGGAGGTGGCGCTGCGTCCCACGCGCTCGCTGCGCGTGGACGGCAGCCTGGGCTACTCCATCCTCCACCGCGCCTCCGACGACTCTCGCTACTCGCGCGCGCTGGTGCCGCGCGTGCGCGTGGAGTACCAGCTCACGCGCGCGCTGGCGGTGCGCGGCCTGGCCCAGTACTCCGTGGAAGACGTGGACGTCCTGCGCGCCCCCGACGGCGGCGAGTACCTGCGCGAGGGCGAGCCCTTCCGCCTGCGCCGCGGCAACCTCCCGTCGTACCTGGAGCCGCAGCTCAACCCGCTCCGCCTGGACCTCCTCCTGAGCTACCGCCCCTCCCCCGGCACCGTCGCCTTCCTCGGCTACGGCCGCGAGGTGACCGACGACGAAGCCTTCCGCTTCGACGGCTTCGCCCCGCGCGTGGACGGCCTCTTCTTCAAGGTGAGCTACCTCTTCCGCCGGTGATCAATCTCACACGGAGACACAGAGGCACGGAGACGAATTCATCTCTGTGCCTCTGTGTCTCTGTGTGAGATCAAAGGCTCACCCACCAGTTCGCCTTCAGCATCACCACGTTGGCCGCCTCGGTATCCAGCAGCGCGTCGAAGTTGCGCCGGAAGCGGAACTGGCCGTCGGTGATGTCGTCCTCGCCGCCGCGCGAGTGGGACCAGGCGACGAAGAAGGTGGAGCCCAGCCGGTACTCCCAGCGCAGCACCGCGTTCAGGTTGAAGTCGCGGACGCTGAAGTTGGGGTCGTCGAAGGCCAGCTCGCCCGCCCGGTAGCCGTCCGCGCCGCGCACGGCGCTCAGCGGGGTGAAGCGGTCGGCGAAGCGCGCGGCGCCGGGGGCGGTGGGCTCGCGGAAGGCGCCGTACGAGCCCGCGCTCATGAAGGGCTGCGCGTACACCTGCAGCGAGAGCGTGGGGGTGAAGGTCTTGTTCACCCGCGCGGACATGCCAAAGGTGCGCTGGTCCAGCTCGGCGAACACGTAGCGCTGCGCGCCGCCCGCCGTCTCGTCCGTCACGTACTGCCACGCCGTGTTGTAGCGCGAGTAGAAGGGCGAGGCAGTGAAGCGCAGGCTGGAAGTGGGGCGCCAGCCCAGGCCCGCCGACACGCTGTAGCGCCACCCGGAGCTCTCGTCGCGCACGCCCCAGTCCACCCCCACCTCGCCCGTGAAGGGCTTGCGGCCGTCGGAGCTGGTGCCCACCCACCCGCTGGTGCCGCCCGGCTCGCGGAAGGCCGCGCCGCCGCGCAGGGCGCGCGTGTCCCAGCCGCCAAAGGAGCGCTCGGCGCCGCCCCACACGTTCCAGTAGTTGAGGAACCGGCCGGAGCCGTTCACGTTAAGCGCCCGCCCGGCGCGCTCCCACCCGAAGCTGCGCGCTTCCCAGGCGTTGCCGCCCAGGTTCCAGTCGCGGAACACCTTCCCCGGCTTGCGCTGCAGGTAGCGCATCCAGAACACGTTCACCACCTCGTCCGCGGCGCGCTGGAAGCCCAGGTCGTTGGTCTCGAAGCCGGGGGAGCGGATGGAGCCCAGAAAGCCGCCCTGCCAGCTCCCCTTCACCCGGGCCACGTCGTAGCTGGCCGCCCAGCCGTTGAGCGAGGTGGCGGTCGAGTCCACGCGCAGGTAGCTCTGCCCGGGGCGCTGGAAGTAGCGCGCGGGGGCCTCCTGCGCGTCCAGGATGGCCTCAGGGCTCCCCTGGATGTTGCTCCCCAGCACCCACACGCGCGCCGAGTAGTGGTCGTTCCCCCAGCGGTGCCGCGCGTCCATGCCGCCCGCCACGGCGCGCGAGCGCAGCCAGTCCATCCCGGTATCGTCCAGCCGCCGCACCACGCCGGTGGTCACCGCGCCGATCTGCGTCTTGCCGCCGTTGAGCTCGCGGCGTGCGCGGAGGACGGTGTAATTGGTCATCGGCTCCACCACCTCTTCACCGCGCACCCCGGACGCGTCCACGACGGTGGCGCGCTCCTGGGCCGTGAGGGCGTTCATCACCCCCACCGACCAGCCGCGCCCGATCTGCCCGCTCAGCTTGGCGGCGCCCAGGATGTTGGTCTGCCCGGGCTGGTCCGCGTAGCCGCCGTCCGGCACGTCCACGTCGCCGCGCGGCGAGCGGCCCACGCGGCGCGAGTAGAAGAGCGACTCGTTCCCCCCGTCGCCGTCGCCCAGGCCGATGCCGAAGCGAAAGATGTCCGCGCCCTCGGTGAAGAAGGGGCGCCGCTCGGAGAGAAAGGTCTCGAAGGCGGAAAGGTTGACCTCCGACGGATCGGCGTCCACCTGCCCGAAGTCGGGGTTGAAGGTGGCGTCCAGCGTGAGGTTGGAGGTGATGCCGTACTTCACGTCCAGCCCCGCCGAGCCGCGCAGCTCGTTCCGCGAGTAGAAGGGATCGGCCGCCTCGCCCGGCGCGCGCGCCACGCCGGACACGCTGTAGGGGAGCAGCTCCAGCCGGCGCGGCGCGGGAAGGCCGTTCATCCCGTGCAGCTCGCCGAAGCGGGCCACCTGCCGGGGCTCGTCGCGCTTCACCGGCGACCAGTACGACTGCTCGTTCTCGCGCTGCACCACGCGCAGCGCCTGGAAGCCCCACACCCCGTCGCCGCCCGTGGCGAAGCGCAGCGCGGAAAGGGGGATGCGGTACTCCGCCGTCCACCCCAGCGAGTCGCGCGTCACGGCCACGGACCACACCGCGTCCCACCCCTCGTCGTCGTCGCTGCCGTCGCTGGTGGTGAGGTCGCGCTTCACGCCTGCCGGGTTCACCCCGAAGACGTACGCCGTGCGCCGGTCGTGGCGCGAGTCGAACCCCACGTACATCCAGTCCGAGGGCGAGTCTTCGTCGCGCCGGCTGAGCTGCGCGGCGATCCTGGAAGGTTCCGGGTCGTACGCGCGCGCCGCCACGTAGATGGCGTCGCTGTCGAACGCCACCCGCATGACGGTGCGGAAGCGGGAGGGCTCCCCTTCCTTTGGCTCGCGCTGCGTGAAGCCGCCGATGGAGTCGGCGGCGGCCCACACCAGGTCGTCCAGGCGACCGTCCACGGTGGGCACGCCGGCCGCGGAGGTCACCCGGTGTGCCCGGACCTGGCGGGCCTCGCCCGCGCTGTCGTTGGGGAGTGCCGCCAGCACCAGGGCGCCGGCGACGAGAAGGGTTTCCAGCATGGGAGATCCCGTAGCGGTCGGTTGTAGGAGAGCGGCGCGTGCTCCTCGCCGGCAGCTCTGCTACGGGCTCAGCGGTCAGCCAGTTTCACGTTGCCGCTGAACGTACGCACCTCCACCCGCGCCCCGCCGCGCCCCACCAGCACCTCCTGCTCGCGGCGCGAGGTGCGGGTGACCCGCGCCCCCGAAATCATCATCTCCAGCTCGCCGCTGAAGGTGGTGAACTCCACCTCCGCGCCGGCGCCGCGCGCCAGCAGCAGCTCCACATCGCCGCTGTGGCTGTTGAGCGTGGTGGTGCCGCCGCGCTCCAGCGCCCCGGACACCCGCACCCCCCCCGACACGGACTCGAACGACCCGCGCAGCCGCGACCCCTGAACGCTGATGTCGCCGCTCACCGTCTGCACCTCGGCGCGCCCGCCCACGGAGGGCGCCGTCACGCCGCCGCTCACGGACTGCGCGCGCAGGCTTCCCGCGCGCGCCGCCACGGAGATCTCGCCGCTCACCGTCTGCACTTCCACCTCGGTGCGCACGTCGCCGCGCACGGACAGGTCGCCGCTCACGGACTGCACGCGCACGCGCTCCGTGGCCACATCCACCCCCACGCCGCCGGAGCGTGTGCTCACCTCCAGCGAGGCGGGGCGCCCGGACACCTGCACGTCGCCGCTCACGGTGTTCACGGTGGTGCCGCCCAGCACCCCCTGCACCTCCGCGTCGGCCGAGGTGGTCCTCACCGCCACCGACTTGCGCGCCGGGACGCGCACCTCCAGCTCAGACATCCCCACATTGCGGGTGCCGCGGGGGATCACCACCTGCACGTAGGTGCGGTCGCCCTCGCTGCGGATCTCCAGCCGGTCGGCGCCGCGCCCCAGCTCGCCGGTCACCTGCACCTCGTTCCTCCCCCACGCCACCACCCGCACGGTGCCGGAGAGCAGCGTTACGTCCACCGTTCCGCCGGGCCCCGTGGCCCGCCGCTCGTCCACCCGCTGCTGCGCGCACGCGGGTACGGTGATGAGAGCCGCCAGCGCGGCGATATAGAAGAGTGCGGGCTTCATGGTTGCGTCGGGGTGGATGCTTTCAGGAAAAAGTGCGTTAGTGCGTGAGTGCGTCAGTGCGCTACTGCTCGGGGTGCTCCGTAGTTGGCAACGCACTCACGCACTCCACGCACTCACGCACTTCTTACAGTTCTACCGCCTGCTGCAACACGTTCAGCTTCTTCCCGTACGCGTCGGAGAGCATGTCCGTGAGCTCGCGGCTGTTGGGGTCCTTCTCCAGCGCCGCGCGCGACTGGCGGATGGCCTCGTCGATGATGCGCAGGTTGGTTTCCAGCGTCTCGACCGTTTCCGGGGCCAGCGTGGCGCGGCGGGCGGTGAGGACGCGCTGGAGGTCGTCGATGGCGCGCTTGTAGTCGTGCTCGGCGGGCTGGAAGGCGACCAGCGCCGTCTGCGGGGCGCCCACGCGCACTTCGGGGCCCACGGCCACCGGGGTGGCGGGGAGGCGCTGGTCTTCCGTCACCTTGAGCGTCACCAGCGACGAGGTCACGACGAGCGCGACCGAGGCGGCGGCCATCGTCAGCCAGCGCGGGGGGCTCCAGCGCCGCGCGGCGGAGATGGGGGTCACCTGCGCCGGGGCCTCGATGCGCGCGGCGATGCCGGCCCACAGGTCGCGGGAGGGGGTGGCCTCCATGGGGAGCGCCGCCACGTCGTGGAGGAGGTCCCTCAGCGCTTCGGCCTCCGCGCGGCAGGCGGGGCACACTTCAAGGTGAAGCTCTACGGCCTGGCGCTCGGCGGCGGGAAGCTCGTTCCCGGCCCAGTCGTCCAGCCTCTCGATCGTATATTCGTGGCTCATCGTCCAAGCATCTCCCGCAGAAGCTTCCTCGCGCGGTGGAGCTGCGCCTTGCAGGTCCCCACCGCCGTCCCCTGCATCTCGGCGATCTCTTCGTGCTTGTAGCCCTCCACGTCGTGGAGGACGAGCACCGCCCGGGCCCCCGGAGGCAGCGCCGCGATGGCGCGCTCCAGGTCGATCCCGTCGCCCGGGTCGTAGGGGCGCGAAGGCGTCTCGTACGCCTCCAGGTCGTCCGTCACCAGCACCTTCCCCACCCGCACCTTCTCCGAGCGGCGGTCGCCCAGCACCACGTTCACGGCCAGCCGGTGAAGCCAGGTGGAGAAGGCGCTCTTCCCCTGGAACGTGTCCAGCTTCTCCCACGCGCGGACGAACACGTCCTGCGTGAGCTCTTCGGCGCGGCCCGGGTCGCCGCACAGGCGCAGGCACAGCGCATACACCCGCCCCAGGTTCTCGCGATAAAGCTGCTCGAACGCCGCCGCGTCACCCTGCTGTGCGCGCCGCACGGCCAGGCTCGCCGTGGCGGCGAGGGTCGTGGGCTCAGCCTGCATCGCGATCATCCAATCGCACCGTGGAGGGGCGTAGCATCCCGCTTTCAGTGATAGGATGCGCCCCGGTGCGGGAAGGTTTGAATTGCATGGGGAGGGTACTTCGGGGGAGGGATTCGGATCTCGCACAGAGGCACAGAGGCACAGAGGCACGGAGACGACTTCATCTCCGTGCCCCGTTCTCGCTACAGCAGAGCCAGGAGCTCGCCCGCGGATCGCGCCGGGAGCGGACTTCCGCGGAAGTGCTTCTCATCGCGCGTCGCCACGTAGTCCGCACCCACCTTGAGACCCGCGGCCACCTGTACGGCATCCTCGAAGTCGTCCAATCCCAGGACGAGCGCCTGGTGGAAATCAGCCACTTCCATAGGCACCACCTTCACGATGCGCAGCAGGTCCGTCACGGCCACGGCGGCGACGCGGCGGTCCCTCGCCTTCGCGATCAGGTAGTAGATGGTGGTGATCGTATGCCCCGCCACGTACCCCTCGGCCTGGCACGCGTCGACGGCGGCGAGAAGGCGGGCTGCATCCGCGGCCCACGGCTCCCGGTTCAGCAGCACGTCCAGCAACACGTTGATGTCGAGCAGGAGCTTCATCCACCGTACCTCTCGGCGAGGTACACGTGGTAGTCCTCCTCGCCCCCGCCGCCTTTCGCGATCCCCAGCAGCCGGCGCACCGCCGGCGTGAGATCCGTCTCTTCCTCATCCAGCGGAAGACGCAGCAGGAAATCGCTCACCACCTGCGAGAGGCTCTTCGCGTGCCGCTCGCCGTACCGCTCCCCACGCTCCACGGCGGCCGGGTCCAGCGACAGGTTCTTGATCACACGCGCCATCGCACGCCCCCTTATGCGCATTGTACAACGAAAACCATGCGCATGGAATCCGCTGATGTCAAGAGGCACAGAGACGACTTCATCTCTGTGCCTCTGTGCCTCTGTGCCTCTGTGTGAGATCAGCTCGTGTACATCTGCTCGATACGATCCCGGTAGCGCCCCTCCACCGCTTTGCGCTTGATGCTCAGCTTGGGAGTGAGCAGGCCCGCGTCGATGGTGAACTCTTCGGGGATCACCAGGATGCGCTTGGGCACCTCGTAGTGGGCGAACTCGGTGAGGCGGCCGATGGTCTCGCGGGTGAGGTGCTCCTCCACGCGCGGGTCGGCGGCGAGGGCGGCGCGGTCGCCGGCGAGGCCCTGCTGCTTCGCCCACACCTCCAGGTTCTCCCATTCGGGGACGACCAGGAAGGTGGTGAAGGGGCGCCGGTCGCCCAGCATCACGATCTGCGCGACGTAAGGGGAGAGGAGCGCCACGTTCTCCATGGGCGCGGGCGCCACGTTCTTGCCGCCCGCGGTCACGATGATGTTCTTGAGGCGGTCCGTGATGCGCAGGAAGCCGTCTTCCGTCACCTCACCGATGTCGCCGGTGTGGAACCAGCCCTCGGCGTCGATGACCGCGGCGGTGGCCTCGGGGCTGTTCCAGTAGCCCTTCATCACGTGCGGCCCGCGCGTGAGGATCTCGCCCGTCTCGCCGTCGATCCCCACCTCCACGCCGGGGATGATGGAGCCCACCGTGCCCAGCTTCACCTTGCCGGGCTTGTTCACGGCGATCACCGGCGACGTCTCGGTGAGCCCGTACCCCTCGTACACGGGGAGGCCCGCGGCGAAGAAGAACTTGGCCACGTCCGGCGAGAGCGGCGCCCCGCCGGAGACGAAGTTCCGCATCCGCCCGCCCGTGCGCGCGCGCAGCTTGGAGAAGACCAGCTTGTCGGCCAGGCGGTACTGGAGCGCCAGCGCGCCGCCCGGCTCACGGCCCGCGAAGCGCAGGTCGGCCACGCGCGTGCCCACGCCCAGCGCCCACCCCACGAGCGCCTTCTTCACCCCGGTGGCCCCGGTGACGCGCGTGTAGATCTTTTCGAACAGGCGGGGGACGGCCACGGCGATGTTGGGCGCCACCTCGCCCATGTTGTCCACCACCTTGTCGAAGCTCTCGGCGTACGAGGTGCACGCCCCCACGTCCCAGTACAGGTAGTCCACCATCCGCTCGAAGACGTGGCTGAGCGGGAGAAAGGAGAGCGTGCGGTCGCCGGTGAGGATGACGTCCGAGAGGCCGTGCTGCTGCGAGCCGGCCACGTTGGAGCACAGGTTGAAGTGGGTGAGCATCACTCCCTTGGGGTCGCCCGTGGTCCCCGAGGTGTAGATCAGCGTGGCCACGTCGTCCGGCTTCACCCCCAGCGCGCGCTCGCGGAAGCTCCCCACGCGCCCGGCCTCGATGGCGCGCCGCCCCTCCTGCTGCACCTCGTCCCACTGCGTGACGTCCGCCGCGCCGCCCGCGTCGTCGAACACCACCACCCGCTCCAGCGCGGGAAGGTCGCCGCGGATCTCCTGGATCTTGGCGAGCTGCGCGCGCGTGGACACCATGATCACCCGCGCCCCGCAGTCCTTCAGGATGTAGGCGACCTGGCCGGCGGGGAGCGTGGGGTAGATGGGGACGTCCACGGCGCCCATCCCGGTGACGGCGTAGTCGGTGATCGACCACTCCGGGCGGTTCTCCGAAAGGAGCGCCACCCGGTCCCCGGCGCGCACGCCCCAGCCCTCCAGCGCGGCGGCCAGGCGGGTCGCCTGCTCCTCCACCTCGCGGTGGGACCACTCCTTCCACGCGCCGCCCACCTTGTAGCGCAGGGCGGCGGGGCGATCGAAGCGGTCGACGCCGCGCAGGAAGAGCTTGGGGATGGTGTCGCGCTCTACGGGCTGCAGCGGGACGGCCGGGTAGACGCGGAACGAGGCGGTGGCTGGCATCAGCGAATGGCTCCGGGGGAATACGGACGGGGGTGGGGCGAATATGCCCATGGGCCCGGCGGCGCACAAGACGGGAGTGCGTGAGTGCGTTAGTGCGTGAGTGCGCTTAACTGCGGTTCAACGCACTCACGCACTCACGCACTCACGCACTCTGCTCCCGCTTGCTGCGCGCGCCGCGGGGCACGATGTTGACGGTGCTAACAAATCCGCACCCTTGCCAGGCTGGAACGCGTATGCACCTACGGACCCCCCTGCTCCGCTCCGCCGCGCTCCTGGCGCTGGCGGCGCCCGCCGCGGCGCAGCAGCCGGCCGCCAGCGGCTACCTCACGCCCCCCGCCCCCATCCCGCAGATCCTGGACGCGCCGCCCACCCCCACGGTGATGGCGGGGCGCGACGGGCGCACGCTGGCGCTGCTGGAGCGCGAGAACCTTCCCGGGATCGCGGAGCTGGCGGAGCCCGAGCTGCGGCTGGCCGGCTCCCGCATCTCGCCGCGCACCAACGGGCCGGCCACGGGGCGCACCAGTTGGATCACCGGCATCGTGTTCCAGGACCTGGAGAGCGGCGCGCGGCGCACCGTGCGCCTGCCGGCCGGGGCGCGGGTGTCCTTCACGCAGTGGTCGCCCGACGGCACGCGGCTGGGCTTCGCGGCGGCGGCGCAGGGCGGGATGGAGCTGTGGGTGGCCGACGTGGCCACGGGGGCGGCGCGGCGCGTGCTCCCGGCGTCGCTCAACGCCACGCTGGGCACGCCCTTCGAGTGGCTCCCCGACGGCTCGGGCTTCCTGGCGCGGCAGGTACTGGCCACGCGCGGCCCCGCCCCGCGCGACACGGGCGTCCCCGCCGGGCCGCTGGTGCAGGAGAACCTGGGGCGCACCTCGCCGGGGCGCACCTACCAGGACCTGCTGCAGACGCCGCACGACGAGCGCCTCTTCGACTACTACTTCACCTCGCAGCTCGTGCGGGTTCCGCTGGCGGGGGGCACGCCCCAGCGCATCGGTGAGCCGGGCGTCATCGAGATGGCGCAGCCGTCGCCCGACGGCCGCTTCGTGCTGGTGTCGCGCATCACCAAGCCGTACAGCTACGTGGCGCCCGCGGGCCGCTTCCCCAACCGCGTGCAGGTGCTGGACTTGACGGGCCGCGAGGTGAAGCGCGTGGCCGACATCCCCCTCACCGACAACCTCCCCACCGCGTTCGACGCCGTGGCCACGGGCCCGCGCTCGGTGCGCTGGCGCTCGGACGCGCCGGCCACCCTCTTCTGGGTGGAGGCGCAGGACGGCGGCGACCCGCGCCGGCAGTCCGCCGTGCGCGACCGGCTCTTCCTGCTGGACGCGCCCTTCACCGCGCAGCCGCGCCGGTGGATGGACCTGGACCAGCGCTTCGCCACCGTGAGCTGGGCGCGCGACGACTTCGCGCAGGTGACGTCGCGCTGGTGGGCGCGCCGCTGGGAGCGCCGCTACGCCGCCAACCCGTCGGACGCGTCGGTGGCGCCGCGCATGATCTCGGACCGCACCTACGACGACCGCTACGGCGATCCCGGGCAGCCCATCACCACCTTCAACCGCACCGGCCACCCGGTGATGATGCTGACCGAGGACGGGCGCGGCGTGTTCGTGGCCGGCCAGGGCGCGTCGCCCAAGGGGCTCTACCCGTTCCTGGACCGGATGGAGATCGCCACCGGCGCCACCCGCCGCCTGTGGCGCGCCGAAGACCCGCACTTCGAGAGCGTCACCACGGTGCTCAGCCGCGACGGATCGAAGATCCTCACCCGCCGCGAGTCGCTGACGGAGGTGCCCAACTACTACGTGCGCACCCTTCCCGGCGGCGCGGCGCGGGCCGTCACCCGCTTCACCGATCCGGCGCCGCAGCTCGCGGGCGTGCAGCGCCAGCTCATCACCTACAAGCGCGCGGACGGGGTGGAGCTGAGCGGCACGCTGTACCTTCCCGCCGGCTACGACGCGCGGCGCGACGGGCCGCTCCCGCTGCTGATGTGGGCGTATCCCACGGAGTTTCGCGACGTGGCCAGCGCCGGGCAGGTGAGCGACTCGCCCAACCGCTTCGCGCGCCCGGGCGGCATCTCGCACCTCTTCCTGCTCACGCAGGGTTATGCGGTGCTGGACAACCCCACCATGCCCATCGTGGGGGCGAACGGGGCCGAGCCCAACGACACCTACATCGACCAGCTTGTGGCCAGCGCGCGCGCCGCGGTGGACAAGGTGGTGGAGATGGGCGTGGCCGACCGCGCCCGCATCGGCGTGGGCGGGCACTCGTACGGCGCGTTCATGACGGCCAACCTGCTGGCGCACAGCGACCTGTTCCGCGCCGGCATCGCCCGCTCCTGCGCGTACAACCGCACGCTCACCCCGTTCGGCTTCCAGGCCGAGGAGCGCAGCTACTGGGACGCCACGGACACGTACACGCGGATGAGCCCCTTCACCTACGCCAACAAGGTGAACGAGCCCATCCTGCTGATCCACGGCGAGGCGGACGACAACTCGGGCACCTTCCCCATCCAGAGCGAGCGCTTCTACGCGGCCCTCAAGGGCCACGGCGCCACCGTCCGCTACGTCGTGCTCCCCTACGAGGCGCACGGGTACCGCGGCCGTGAGTCGGTGATGCACACGCTGGCCGAGATGATTCGCTGGATGGACCAGTACGTGAAGAACCCGAAGTGATCTCACACAGAGGCACAGAGACACAGAAAAAGCGAGTTCCTCTCTGGAGTTCCCCCGCGGGAGTGGACAGGGGGTTAGGCGGCCCTCGGAGTGAGGGCGAGCCCCGCTTCGTAGGCGGCCGGACTGAGATAGTCCAGGCTGGAGTGCCTACGCTGCGTGTTGTACCAGTGGTCAATGTACTCGGCCACCGCGCGCTTCGCCTCGGCGTGCGTCTGCCAGGCGCTCCGCTCGACCAGCTCCCACTCCAGCGTAGCGAAGAAGCTCTCGGCCACTGCGTTGTCCCAGCAGTTCCCCTTGCGGCTCATGCTCGCCTGGATGCCGTGCTGGCTCAACATCTCTCGATACGCTGCCGAGGCGTACTGCACGCCACGGTCGGAGTGGTGGATCAGTCCGGCCGCGGGCTTGCGCCGCCAGATCGCTCCGCGCAGCGCCTCCAGCGCCAGATCGGTCTCCAGTGTGGGATGCAGAGAGTAGCCCACCACGCGCCGGCTCTTCAGGTCCAGCACCACCGCCAGGTAGAGCCATCCCGCGTGCGTGGGCAGGTACGTGATGTCACTGACCCATACCCGATTCACGCTCTTGCACTCCTCCACCGCGAACTGCCGCTCCAGCAGGTTCTCCGAAATCCGGTGCGGGTGTGATGAATCGGTCGTCGCGCCGCGGAAGCGCCGTCGTGCACGCGCACACAGCCCCTCCTCCCGCATCACACGCTCGACTCGCTTGCGGCTCACGCGCACCCCCTCCTCGCGCAGCTCCCGATGAACTCTCGGGCTGCCGTACGTGCCGCGGCTCCTGCGAAACGCGGCACGCACATGCACCCGCAGCTTCAACTCCCCTCTCGGCTCCCGTGCCGCTCGGGCCCGCCGCTTCCACTCGTAGTACCCAGCCCTCGACACCTCCAGCACCCGGCACATCGTCTGAACCGGGTACTCGGCGGCGTGTGCCGCGATGAAGGCGAACCTCAGCGCAGCTCTCTGGCGAAGAAGGCCGTGGCTTTTTTTAGGATCTCGCGCTCCTGCCGCAGAATCTCGTTCTCCCGCCGCAGACGCCGGAGCTCCTCCTCCACCTCAGGAAGGCGGCCGTTGCCGGGGAAGATGTCCTTCGCCTTCAGCCCCGCACGTCCCTCGGCAGTCTTGATCCAGCTCTGCAGCGTGTCGACCCGCACGCCCAGATCCTGCGCGACGCGCGCCTCCGAGAGACCTTCCTCCTTCACCAGCCGCACTGCCTCGATCTTGAACTCCGCCGTGAAACGGCGCCGCTTTTGCTCGCTCATTCAGACACCTCCTCTTGGGCCTGCGGCTTCTACACCGCTGGCTTATCTCGGTGTCCACTGCCCGGGGGGAACTCCATCTCTGTGTCCTCTGTGCCTCCGTGTGAGGAACCGTCGTCGCAGCCCCGTGTAGCACTTTCCACATGAACGTATGTTTCCCTTGCCCCACAGGCGAATGATCCGTTCCAAGCAGTTCCTGGCGCTGGTGCTGGCCACCTCCTTCGCCGGCACGCTCCCCGCGCAGACGCTGGGGGTAGACACCACCAACTTCGACCGCAGCGTCCGGCCGCAGGACGACTTCTTCCGCTACGTCAACGGAGGGTGGCTGAAGCGCACGCAGATCCCGTCGGACCGCTCGTCGTACGGGTCGTTCGTGCAGCTCCGCGACCGCAGCGAAGAGGCCCTGCGCGCCATCATCGAGGAAGCCGCCGCCGCCCGCGGCGCGCAGCCGGGCTCCGAGACCCAGAAGGTGGGCGACCTGTACGCCAGCTTCATGGACTCGGCGCGCGTCGAGGCCGCGGGGATCGCCCCGCTGCGCCCCGAGCTCGCCCGCATCGCCGCGCTCAACGACCGCGCCGCGCTCCCCGAGCTGTACGCGCGCCTGATGCGCCTGGGCGTGCAGACGCCCCTGAGCTTCGGCGTGGGGCAGGACGCCCGCCAGGCCACGCGCTACATCGCGTCCACGGGCCAGAGCGGCCTGGGCCTTCCCGACCGCGACTACTACCTGAAGCAGGACGCCAAGCTTGCCGCCGCCCGCGCCGCCTACCAGGCGTACCTGGAGACGGTGCTGCGCCTGGCCGGCGAGCGCGACCCGGCCGCCGGCGCCCGCGCCGTGCTGGCCTTCGAGACGGCGCTCGCCGAGAAGAGCTGGGACCGCGCGCGCAGCCGCGACCGCGAGGCCACGTACAACCTGCGCACCGTGGCCCAACTGGACTCGATGACGCCGGGCTTCTCGTGGGGCCGCTTCCTGCAGGCCGCGGACGCGGCGAGCACCCCCGGCGTGGTGGTGCGCCAGCCGGACTACCTCACGGCGATGAACGCGCTGGTGGCCTCCACGCCGCTGTGGGTGCTCAAGCAGTACCTCACCATCAAGCTGGTGGACAGCTACGCGTCGTCGCTCAGCTCGCCCTTCGTGAACGCCCAGTTCGCCTACCGCGGCAGGGCGCTGCAGGGGCTGGAAGAGAACCGCCCCCGCTGGAAGCGCGGCGTGGGCATGGTGGAGGGCACGCTGGGCGAGGCGGCCGGCCGCCTGTACGTGCAGCGCAACTTCCGCCCGGAGGCGCGCCAGCGCATGCAGCTTCTGGTGGGCAACCTGCGCACGGCCTTCCAGGAGGCCATCGACTCGCTGGAGTGGATGAGCCCGGCCACCAAGGTGCAGGCGCAGGCCAAGCTGGCGAAGTTCAACGTGAAGATCGGCTACCCTGACCAGTGGCGCGACTACTCGGCGCTGGAGATCCGCCGCGGCGACCTGGCGGGCAACCAGATGCGCGCGGCCGAGTTCGGCTACAACCGCATGGTGCGCCGCCTGGGCCAGCCCATCGACCGCACCGAGTGGGGGATGACGCCGCAGACGGTGAACGCGTACTACTCGTCCACCATGAACGAGATCGTGTTCCCGGCGGCCATCCTGCAGCCCCCGTTCTTCGACCCGGGCGCCGACGACGCGGTCAACTACGGCGGCATCGGCGCCGTGATCGGCCACGAGATCAGCCACGGCTTCGACGACCAGGGCCGCCGCTCGGACGGCGAGGGCAACCTGCGCGACTGGTGGACCGAGGCGGACAACGCCGCCTTCAAGCAGCGCGCGGACGCGCTGGTGGCGCAGTACGGCGCCTTCTCCCCCGCCGAGGGCCTCAATGTTAACGGCCGCCTCACGCTGGGCGAGAACATCGGCGACGTGAGCGGGCTGGCGATGGCGTACCGCGCCTACCGCAAGTCGCTCAACGGACGCGAGGCGCCGGTCATCAACGGCCTCACGGGCGACCAGCGCTTCTTCATGGGCTGGGCGCAGATCTGGCGCACGCTGCAGCGCGAAGACGCGCTCCGCCAGCAGGTGATGACGGACACGCACTCGCCGGGCGAGTACCGCGTGAACGGCGTGCTCCGCAACATCCCGGAGTTCTACCGCGCCTACAACGTGCAGCCGGGCGACAAGATGTACCTGGCGCCGGAGCAGCGGGTCAAGGTCTGGTAAACGGATAGCCTCACACAGAGGCACAGAGGCACGGAGAAGGAACGAGAAGTGGTGGCCCGGAGTTGATCCGGGCCACCACTTTCGACGGGTGCTGAGGATGTGTTATCCGGAGTACGCGGTTTCTGTACGGACACTCATCGTGGACTCGGCGCCGCGGGAGGGAGGATTAACGGATGCAGAACGCCATCGACCGGGTCGGCACCTGGGTAGAAAAGGCTCCACCTTGGTTGCGTCCACCGCTGATCGGTGGGCTGCTCGTCATCATGCTCACCGCCAGCCGTGGCGGTCTCGTCGGCATTCCGATCATCCTCGTGGCTTTGCTGCTGGCGAGTTCAACCCCGCTGCTCCACGCGGGTTTGCTTCTGCTCATCATTGGGCTTGCCGTCGTGGGCGGGGTGCTGGCTGGGTTCAGCTACTCGCTTTCCGTCCGCTGGTTGAAGCACATCCCGGTCGTGGGACCGTACGTCGCGGGGATGGCCACCTTCTTCCCGTATGGCGTCGGGGTCGTTGGCATCGTCCGGTTGCTGAACGAGATCCCGCTCCTTGCGGCGCCTGACGGGGCGAGCGTCTTCACTCTGGTTGTGTCTACCCTCCTCTTGGGCCCGACCCTCTCCCCCTTGTTTGAAGATGCATAGCGGACGGCGGCCGAACACCGCGCTACGGGTGAGGTGCGGCCTGGCACGTAATCCGCTGCTGCCCGCATCTACCGCACGCGCATGAACGCAACCCGAAGACGGCTCCCTTCACTCCTCGTGCTATGAGCAGCCGTACGTACGTGTGCGGGTCGTGTGGGGCACTGCGTCGGCGGCCCGCGGTGTACACCCGGGCCGACGCTCCCCTTCCGTACACCTACCCCCTGTGCTGCTCGGCACCCATGCGCGGTCTGCACAAGGGGTACGCGGAGGCGGCCACCCGCCTCACTCCTGAAGTCCGGGTGGTGTGGCTTGCACGCGGTGGCCAGATTCTGCTGAAGCCTGGGCGCAGGTGGCGAGCTGCCCTATCGGATCGTGAGATCGCGACGGCTCGGGAGCAGCTCGAGCGTTGGTCAGCACAGCGTGAATCACCGCCTGCAGCCCGTCCTCGGCGCCACCTAAACAAGCTTCAGGGCCGGTAGCCCGCCGCGGAGCTGACGGCAGGTGCGCCACCAAGCTGCGGTGCAGGCCCGCCGCGGTTGAACCTGGTGTTCGGCGGCCCAGGTGCTGGCGCACCCTTGAAGCGCTACACTCGAAGAACTTGCCGCGCGGATCTGGCGGCTCTGAGCGAGTAGCGGCAGTGGAGCGCCAGGACGCGCAGCGCGCCGGCAGCGCCTGCTCAGGCGCCGCGGCCGCCCTGACCCGTCGCCGGACCAGAGGCTTGCGCCGGGCACGGTATTCGGCGGCCAATCCGAATGAGGAGCGATGAAGCGAGTTCTCGTGATCGGCTCGGGAGGGGCAGGCAAATCCATGCTCGCCAGCCGCCTGGCCGAGCGCACCGGGCTGCCGCTCATCCACCTGGATGCGCTCTACTGGAGAGCGGGATGGCGGGAGACGCCGGCGCAGGAGTGGGAGGAGACGGTGGATCAGCTCGTCCGGCAGGAAGCGTGGGTGATGGACGGGAATTACGGCGGCACCCTGGACCGGCGCCTGCACGCAGCCGATACGGTGATCTTTCTGGACCTTCCACGGTGGACCTGCCTGAGCCGCGTCGTGAAGCGGCGGGTCCAGTTTCACGGCCGCTCGCGACCGGACATGGCGGAAGGGTGTTCCGAGCGGCTCAGTTGGGAGTTTCTCCGCTGGATCTGGAACTATCCAAAGGACAGACGCCCCGCTCTGCTGCGAAAGCTCGCGGAACACGCCCGTCGGAAGAACGTGACCGTTCTTCGCTCGCCGCGAGCGGTAGAGCGATTCCTCGAATCACTTCCGGGTGGGCCTTCAAACCAGCAGGGACAGGGAAGTCCAGCAACCGGCCGTCCTCGATGACCGCGCACCGCTGACCACGAACTGCCTCGCCTGAACCCCGCCGGCGCGGCCATCCGCCTTCCCCGTCATCCAGCGACGGCATTCGACCGGCCACGACTCATCGATTGGGAGCCGGGGCAGCTTCCTCATTCGCCTTTCCCGTGAACACAGACCGTCGCCCGCCGGATCCGAGCGCCGATCCGGCGTCAGCAGGCCACTCCCGTCCGCGCGGCCTGTCGTCCGCTCAGTTGGAGGAGCTCAGCCTCGCGCTCGTGCTCGTGATCAGCACCAGCCTGTTCCCCCGCTGGCGCGTCTTCGAGCAGGTGTGGGTGCGGGATGTCGGGGGGATCCAGGCTCTCCCCTGGCACTGGTACGCCTCGCTGCTCTTCCTGCTCCTGGGCCTCCTGCTCACGCTGCCGACGTGGCGGCGGAGTGGGTTGGGCTTCGGACGCATACGCGAGTATCGCCGTGAGGTATCCTGGATCATGTTCCTGTCGATCGGCACCGTGGCGGCCGTGTTCCCGAACCTGCCCACTCGCCCCTGGGGCGACGCGCCGGCCACGATGTGGCTGGTGTCCCCGCTCTCACAGCAACTGGTCTTCCTCGGCTACCTCTACGGCCGGCTCGAGCTTGTCTTTCCAGGGCAGAGCCCCACCCGCGTGCCGGTGAAGCACGCGCTGCTTCTCACCGTCTGCTTCTTCGCCCTCTGGCACGTGCCCAACTTCCTCACGCTCCCCTTGGGGTACGTGGTTTTTCAGCTCTTCTACACGAGCGTGCTCGCCATCATTCCTGGGCTCACCCGCCAGTGGACCGGCAGCATCTGGCCAGCGGTGCTCATGCACAGCGGCATCAACTTCATCGCGTGGGCGACGAGCTGACACGGAGGCACGGAAATGAAGTCGTCTCTGTGCCTCCGTGCCTCTGTGTGAGCTACAGGGTGTCTGCGACCGGCTCAGAGCCGTTTCAGGATGTTGTTGTACTCCTCGTGCGGTCCGATCCAGAACCAGTCGACTTCCTGCGCCTTTCTGTCGAAGACACCCAGCGCGCGGTACTGGACCTTGAGGTGCGTGCCCGCATTCACAGCCACGATGTCCTTCGTCTTCGTGCCCTTGATTGTGTGGAAATCGACGCCGGGACCGTAGGGATTCACCGCGAACTTGCGGTACTGCTCACGCGCGATCGCCTTGACCTCCTCCCCCAGCTTCTCGAACGCCTTTTTGAAACGTGGGCTCCTGTACGACTTCACAGCGTATCGGGATCGAGCGGCTCGGATCGCCCCGCACGCCTGTCCGCCAGCGCCTCGGCGGCCCACTCGTCGAGCAGGTCCAGGGATTTCGGGCTGTGGAGGGTCGACTCCCACAGTTCGTCCTGATCCATTTTTTCGAGCAGCACCGCCGCGTAGTGGTCCTGCCGCTCCTGTGGAAGCGCGCTCGCCTTTCGGATCACTTCTTCGAGAAGCTTGGTCAACGGACCCTCCCGGCTGAGGTGTGTTCGCCACTCTGCATACCCTGCGCCGGGCAGGCAAGTTTCCGAGATTGTTTGCCCTTTCCCGAAGCGCCCGTCTCTGTGCCTCCGTGTGAGCTACAGGCCATCCGCGATGGCCGCGATCTCCTCGGCTTCGCGCCAGGCGGCTTCGAGGGCGCTCAGCTCCCCCTGCATCGCCAGGCGCTCGGACTCTTCGTGAAGCGCCATCTCCAGGGCGAGGGCATCCGGGCCGTCCAGCTTGGGCGGGGTGAACGCCCGGTCGCGCCGCTCACCGCGTACCCAGCCCGCCATCTCGCGCCAGCCGCGCGGGTTGAAGCCGAGGTCCGCGACGTCCAGGCGCACCACTCTGGACGCGGTGGCGCGCAGGTACTCGTCCGAGGAGCCGCTCCGGGCCAGGCGAGACAGGGCGTCCGTTACGGCCGTTGCCGATGCGCCCGACGAGTTGGCGTCCAGGATGGAACGGGAGAGCACGCGGCGTGCGGTCTCGCCGCGCAGGAGCAGCGACGGGACGTGCCAGTGCGCCCCCTGGCGCTCGGCGGGGAGGATGCCGGGAACGTGGAGCGCGAGATCGCCGTCGTCGTCGGGCTGAAGCCAGGAGCGGGTGAGGTGGCCGCGGCGGATGGCGATGGGCTGCCCGGCCGGGGAGCGATCCCCCGGGATCTGGTGGACCACGCGGCGCCCCCGCGCCACGCGCGCCGCCCGTACGCCCAGGATCGAGAATGGCAAGAACTGGAGGTGCGCCGCGACGTGCAGGACGACCTTCGCGGCGTGCAGCGGGGCGTTCCTCCATCGCCGCCGCTGGAGCTCCCGCCCGTACCGCCACGCCGCCAGCTCCCCCGGCACCGCCTGCCCCACGCGGATCAACTGCGTTCCATCGGGGAGCCGCGCCAGCCCCACGTTCTCGGACTGCACGCGCAGCCGCGCATCCACGAACGACCGCTCCGCCGCCTCCACCGGCTCCCACCGCTCCTCCAGCGGCGCCAGGTTCCAGCGCGCGCAGTGCGGGCACACCGCCCACAGCCGCCCGCGCTCCGCGTCGAACGCCAGGGTGCGCCCCACCGCGAACCCTTCTATGGCCTCGTTCGTCCCGAGGTCGGCCGTGCAGTAGATGCAGGTGCGGTACACGGCCACTCTCCTCTGTGTCTCTGTGCCTCTGTGTGAGCCCCGCCGTTTCAGAGCTTCGACACCACCCCGTTGCGGATCGTCCAGCGCGGCAGGGTGTCGCCGTGCACGTGGAAATCGGTCGGCTTGGGGGAGGTGAGGATCACCTGGCCGCCCTCCTCGCCCTCGATCCACTCGACGATGCGCTGCGAGCGGCCGGGGTCCAGCTCGGCGAAGACGTCGTCCAGCAGGATGACGGACTCGCGGCCGCGCGTCTGGCGGATCGTCTCCGCCTCCACCATGCGCAGGGCGATGGCGGCGGTGCGCTGCTGCCCGCCCGAGCCGTACGTGCGCAGCTCCAGTGCGGTTCCGTCCGGCGCGTGGGTGGCGAAGCGAAGATCGTCGCGATGGGGCCCGGCCAGCGTCATTCCACGACGATGCTCGCGCTCGGCCACGCGCGCAAGCTTCTCATGGAACGCGGCGGCGATGGCGGCCACCGAGGGGGCCTCTTCATCCAGCTCCACCGAGGGGGCGAGGGCCAGGGTGCCGGGCTGCCCCCCGGCCACGCGGGCGTAGTGCGCGGCGAAGCTCTCCCGCCGGTCCGCCACCCAGCGGGCGCGCGCCTCCAGCACGCGGCTCCCCGCCGCCACCAGCGGATCGTTCCACAGCTCCACCAGCGCGGAGGGGCTCCCCTGGCGCAGGAGCGTGTTGCGCTGGAAGAGCGCCTGCCGGTAGCGCTGCAGCGCCCCCAGGTACCCCGGCTCCGCCAGCGACAGCACGATGTCCAGGAAGCGCCGCCGCTCCCCCGGCCCGCCCGCCACGATCTCCACGTCCGAGGGGGAAAAGATCACCGCCCCCACCTTGCCCAGCGCGTCGCCCAGCCGCTCCGGCTCCGCGCCCCCCACGGTCACCTTCTTCTTGCGGCGGCGGCGCTCGAAGGCGGCGGCCAGCCTGCGCTCGCCGCCGTCGTCGCCGCGCAGCGTGCCCTCCACGCGGAACACCTCCTCGCCGAAGCGCACGAGCTGCTCGTCTGGCGCGCCGCGAAAGGAGCGAAAGATCTCCAGGTAATAGATGGCCTCCAGGAGGTTCGTCTTCCCCTGCCCGTTGTCGCCGACGATGGCGACGCCCTGCGGCGGGATTTCGATCTCCTGCTCCGCGAAGTTGCGGTAGTTGCGGAGGTGGAGGCGGGCGAGGTGCAAGGGGAAGAAAAGAAGTGCGTGAGTGCGTGAGTGCGTGAGTGCGCTGTCGGGGCCGACGTTTTCCTCTGTGACTCTGTGTCTCTGTGTGAGCCCCGTCGTTGAAGTGCGCGTTGGATTCGCCGGCGGCGAGCATCACCCACGCACCAACGCACTCACGCACTAACGCACTTCTTTCTCGTGGTCCAGCAGCCAGCGTTTGCGGGCGATTCCCTCACCTTCGGCGCTGCCCATGTAGCCGCTGATGCCGCCCTTGGAGTCCAGCACGCGGTGGCAGGGGACGATGAGGGGGATGGGGTTGCGGCGGTTGGCCTGGCCGACCGCCTGCGAGCCGCGCGGTTTTCCGATACGCCCCGCGACATCGCCGTACGAGCAGGTTTCGCCGAAGGGGATGGCGCGCAGGGCATCCCACACGCGGCGCTGGAAGTCCGTGCCGGCGGGGGAGAGCGGGAGGTCGAAGTCGCGGCGCGTACCGGCGAAGTACTCGCGTAGCTGCCTGGCGACCTCCCATCCCAGCGCGTCGTCGCGGGTGGGCTCGATGCGCGTGCCGGCCGGCGGATGCTTGCCCTGCTCCCAGAAGTGCAGCGCGTGCACCGCCCGGCCGTCGTGCTCCACCAGCAGCGGCCCCACCGGCGAGGTGAGGAGCAGCCGGTGCATCGTATCCGACGGCTCAAACCGCTTCGTCATACGCACTGGCGCACTCACGCACTCACGCACTTCTTCACCGGCCGGTGAAGGCCGCGCGGCGCTTCTCCAGGAACGCCGTCATCCCTTCGCGCATGTCGGTGGTGGAGGCGAGCAGGCCGAACAGGTTGGACTCCAGCGCCAGGCCGTCGTCCACCGACATCTCCATGCCGCGGGTGGTGCACTCGATGGCGAGGCCCAGCGCGACCGGGCCGTTCTTGAGGATGCCCTTCATCATGGCGCGCGCGGCGTCCATCAGCTCGGCCAGGGGGACGACCTTGTTGGCGAGGCCGATGCGGTGAGCTTCCTGCGCGTCGATCATCTCGGCGGTAAGCATCAGCTCCAGCGCGCGGCCCTTGCCCACGATGCGCGGCAGGCGCAGCGTGCCGCCGTAGCCGGGGATGATCCCCAGCTTGACTTCGGGGAGGCCGAACTTCGCGTTTTCCGAGGCGATGCGGAGGTGGCAGGCCAGCGCCAGCTCGCATCCGCCGCCCAGCGCGAAGCCGTTGACGGCCGCGATCACCGGCTTGCGCGAGAGCTCGATGGAGCGGAAGACGCGCTGGCCCAGCCGGCTCACGTCGATGCCGTCCACCGGGCCCATCTTCGCCAGCTCGGCGATGTCGGCGCCGGCCACGAACGCCTTCTCTCCCGAGCCGGTCAGGATCACCCCTCCCACGTCGTCGCGCCCCGTGACCTCCTCCATCGCCAGCCCCAGCTCGCGGATCGTCCCCTCGTTGAGGGCGTTGAGCTTGTCCGGGCGGTTCACGGAGATCACCGCGATGCGGTCCTGCACTTCCAGGAGGAGCGTCGTGTATTCGGCCATGGGACGGATGCGGGTGCGTGGGTTCGACGGTCGTGAGCGGGGGGTAAGCTACGGAGGGGAGTGCCGGGTGCCAAGTACGGCGGGCTCACACGGAGACACAGAGGCACAGAGACGAAGTCATCGGTCTCCCTCCTTGTCTTCCCCGACGCGCTCCACGCGCAGGGTGTCGCCGGAGCGCTGGGTGCGGCGGCCGTAGAGCCCCATCAGCGGGGTCACCGATATGCCGTGCGCCACCGCGGAGACGGCGACCGTGGCGAGCACGAGGGCCGCCAGGGAGCGGCTGAACTCCTCGGGAAGGCCGTGCTGCATGGCGTACGTCAGGTAGTACACGGAGCCGATCCCGCGGATGCCGAACCAGGCGATCATCCCGCGCTGAAGCCCCGTGGTGCGCGACCCCACCAGGCCCACGTACACCGAGACGGGGCGGATCACCAGGAAGAGCAGGGGGATGAACCAGTAGGAGACGCTGGGGAGGAAGTCCCAAGAGATCATCCCGCCCAGCAGCAGCACCACCGTGACCTCGCCGATGCGCTCCAGTTGTTCGGTGAAGCCGAGCGCCGCCTGGGCCATGTAGGCGGGCGCCTTCTCCTGGTCGGTCGCCACGTCCTCCGCCTCGCCGGAATGGGCGGCGGCGGCCACGTCCGCCGGCGGGTCTTCGCCGCCCGTCTCCGTGCGCTCGATGCGGCGCAGGGCGAGCCCGGCCGCGAACACGGCCAGGAAGCCGTACCCCTTCAGCAGGAGCGCCGCCCCGTAGGCCAGCGCGATCAGCCCCAGCGCCAGGAAGTCGTCCAGCCCCACGGCCTCGCGGTGCACCCTGCGCAGGTACAGGACGAGGCGGCCCACCAGCGTGCCCAGCAGCGCGCCCACGCCCAGCCCGCACACCACCGCCCACACCAGGTCGATGGCGACCCACTTCCACCCCATCTCCCCCAGGTCGTGAAGCCCCATCAGCCCCAGCCCCAGCATCACGAAGGGGAAGGCGCTCCCGTCGTTGAGCCCGGCCTCGCCCGTGAGGCCAAAGCGCAGCCGGTCGCGGTCCGCGGCGTGGGTCACCTGCACGTCGGAGGCGAGCACGGGGTCCGTGGGGGCCAGGATGGCGCCCAGCAGCACCGCCGCCCCCACGGGCAGGCCGATGGCGTACACCCCCACCAGCGTCACCAGCCCCACAGTGACGAGCATGGAGAGCGTGGCCAGGCGCATGGGGAGGCGCCACTGCTTGTCCCGCAGGGGAGCGCGCAGCTTGAGCCCCGCCGCGAACAGGGAGACGAGCACCGCGATCTCGGTGACGCGCTCCCACACCCCCGACTGCTCGTAGATGTCCAGGTGCAGCAGCCCGGCCCCGTGCGGGCCCAGCGCGAACCCCGCCGCCAGGTACAGCATGGCCGTGGAAAGCGGCAGCCTCGCCAGCACCGAGCGCGAGAGCGCCATGGCCACGAGGAGAACGCCCACGATCAGGAACCAGATTGCCCCTTTCATGCTTCGCGGCGCATGGCAGGAAACAGGCCGGGGTCACACAGAGGCACAGAGACACGGAGAAAGAACGTCATCTCCGTGCCTCCGTGCGAACCGTTAGACCGCGGCGGGGGTGAGGCCGGCGATGCGCAGCGCGTCGCGGACGCGCTCCACGTCCTTGGGGCGCAGGGGCTTGAGGGGGGCGCGGAGGGGGCCGCCGCGCAGCCCCAGCATCTCCAGCGCGGCCTTGACGCCGGGGACGCTGAGCTCCGCCACGATGGAGCGGTGGAGGGGGGTGACGCGCTCCTGCAGGCGGCCCGCGTCGCCCAGACGGCCCTCGCGGAAGGCGGCCACGATCTCCGCGCACTCGGCCGGGGCCAGCAGGGAGACGCCCAGGATGCCGCCCACGGCGCCCATCTCGAGCGCGGCGTAGAGGATGGCGCCGCTGCCGGCCAGCACCTGGCAGCGCCGGCCGCACGCCTCCACCAGCGCGCCCAGCGTGCGCAGGTCGCCGTGCGAGTCCTTGATCCCCACGATGTTGGGGTGCTTGGCGAGCTCGCCCACCAGCCCCGCTGGGAGCTCGGGGCCGCTGAAGCGGGGCGGCACCTGGTACAGGATCACGGGGACCGGCGACCCCTCCGCCACCGCCAGGTAGTGGTCGCGCAGCACGTCCGGCGTAAGCATCGGCATGTAGTAGCCGGGCGGCTGCACCAGCACCGCGTCCGCGCCCTCGGCGGCCACGGCGCGCGTCATCCGCAGCGTGGCGCGGGTGGACTCGGCGCCCGTGCCGGCCAGGAGCAGGCGGTCCGCGTCCAGCACGTCGCGCACCCCCGAGGTAAGGCGCACGCGCTCGTCCTCGTCCAGCAGCGGCCCCTCGCCCGTGGAGCCAAAGAGCACCACGCCGGCCAGCGGCGACTCCATCCACGCGCGCACGTTGGCGCGCAGCGAGACCACGTCCGGCTCGCCGGTGACCGGATCGAACGGCGTGGTGGCCGGCGCGAACACGCCGTGAAGATCTATCTGCATCGCATCCTCCGCAGGAAAACACCCCCGCCCGGCGCGGCGCCGGACGGGGGTGCAAGATAGCCAGGCCGCGCTATCTGCGCAGCCACACGAGCACGAGCCCGCAGGTGGTGTCCATGTCGCCGTACTCGCCGGGGACGCTCCCCGCGCTCGGGTACACCTCGATCGCCTCCACCATCGACGGCGTGAGCGACGCAAGCTGCTCGCTGTCCGAGCGGATGCCGTCGATGCGGATGGCCGGGGTGCACGCCCCGCTCTCCAGGCTCCCCGAGCCGCGGCTGGAGCGCAGCACGAACCCGGTCGCCGGCCCGCGGTCCACGCGGATCCCTAGCACCTGGTCGAACGCCACCCCCAGGTCCGGCGCGCCCCGGCCGATCTCCTCCAGCCGGTCGCGCGGCACGAACCGCCCCAGCCCCTCGCGCTCCCGCCGGTAGTACCCGTTCTGGTGGAGCCCCAGGTTGAACCGCCGCCCCACCACGTTAAGCGTGTCCAGCGCGACGGGCGACGGCGTCAGCGTCACACGCAGCCGGAAGTTGTTGGCCGAGGGAAACTGCACCAGCGCGTCCTCGTGCTGGTACCCCGGGTGGTCGATGCTCACCATCCTGGACCCCAGCGGAATCCCCACGATCTGCACCACCCCCGTGCTGTCCGAGGGCTCCGACAGCCCCATCCCGTTCACCCCCACCCTCACCCCGGAAACCGGCCGCGCCAGCGTATCGGTCAGGATCACGGTAAGCTGCGCCCTCCCCTGCCCCTGAAGCGGAACCGCCACCATCATCGCAATTACGAAAAGAACCAGGCGCCGCATGGGGATTCGTGAAAGGGAGATGAAGTCCTTCTCTGTGCCTCTGTGCCTCTGTGTGAGCCCGCCGTTTGGACCCCGCGAGATACCCGGTGTTCCCGCGCGGTGCTACATTCCCGGCGCACCACGACCTCATGGAGAACCGCACGTGCACAAGATTCTCGCATCCACCGCCCTGCTGCTCATCGCGGCCTGCGCCCCCGGCGGGCGCCCGGCCGCCGCGCCCGCCCCGCGCGACACCATCACCCGCCCGCTGCTGCGGCCCGTGCCCACCACGCAGGGGTACCGCCGCGCGGTAGAGGCAGGCACGCGCAGCGCCACCGGCCAGCCCGGCCCGCGCTACTGGCAGCAGGCCGTGTCGTACCGCATCCAGGCCGAGCTGGACCCGCAGAGCGCCACGCTGCGCGGCACGGAGCGCATCGTGTACCGCAACCGCTCGCCCGAGGCGCTCACCAGCGTCGTGCTGAACCTGTACCAGAACATCTTCACCGAGACTGCGCGCCGCAACCGGGTGATCGTGGCGCCCACCGGCGGGGTCACGCTGGGCCGCGTGGCCGTGGAAGGGCGCGAGCTGCGCCCCGTGGCCGCCGGGCGCATCGGCGTGACGGCGCCCGTGCGCGCGCCCGAGGCCGGGTACGAGGTGCAGGGAACGCTGGCGCGCCTCACCCTCCCCCGCCCCGTGGCACAGGGTGACAGCACGATCCTGGAGATCGAGTGGAGCCACCGCATCCCCCCCGCCGGCACCTTTCGCACGGCGTACGAGGACGCGCTGGGCGGGCGGGCGTTCAACGTGGCCCAGTGGTACCCGCAGGTGGCGGTGCTCGACGACGTGATCGGCTGGGACGCCACGCCGTACCTGGGCGACGGCGAGTTCTACCTGGAGTACGGCGACTTCGACGTCTCCATCACCCTCCCCGCCGGCCACCTGGTGGGCGCCACGGGCGTGCTGCAGAACCCGGGCGATGTGCTGACCCCCGAGGCCGCCGCCCGCCTTGCCCGCGCCGCCACCACGGACAGCATCGTGCGCGTGGTGACCGAGGCGGAGCGCGCCGCCGGCCGCGCCACCCGCACGGGCAGCCGCCTCACCTGGCGCTTCCGGGCCGAGAACGTGCGCGACTTCGCCTTCGCCACCTCCGACCGCTACCTGTGGGACGCGGCCCGCACCCCCGTGGCGGGGAGGACGGTGCTGGTGCACTCGCTCTACCGCGCGGGCGCCCCGCACTGGGACGAGGCGGCGCGCTTCGGGCAGCACTCCATCCGCTTCTTCAGCGACCGCCTGGTTCCCTACGCGTACCCGCAGGCCACCATCGCCGAGGGGCCCATCTCGGGGATGGAGTACCCGATGCTGGTCTTCATCCACCGCGCGGCCCGGCGCGAGGACCTGTACAGCGTGATCGCGCACGAGCTGGGGCACGAGTGGTTCCCCATGATGATCGGCCAGGACGAGGCGTCGTTCGCGTGGATGGACGAGGGGCTCACCACCTACCACGAAGACGAGGCGCGCCAGGACTTCTTCCCCGGCGCGCGGGCGCACGACGAGACGCGCGAGGCCTACCTGCGCGTGGCGGGGCGCGACAACGAGGTGCCGCTGATGCGCCACACGGACCTGGTGTCGCCGTACGGCGCGCGCACCGTGGCCGCCTACAGCAAGCCGGGAACGCTGCTGGTGACGCTGCGCGACGTGCTGGGCGCGGAGACGTTCGACCGGGCCATGCGCACCTACGCGCGGGAGTGGATGTTCAAGCACCCGTACCCGTGGGACTTCTTCAACACCTTTGAGCGCGTGGCCGGGCGCGACCTTGACTGGTTCTTCTATCCCTGGTGGTTCGAGACGGGGACGCTCGATTTCGCCATCGGCCCCGTGCGCGCGGTGAGCGGCGGCGTGGAGGTGACGCTCACCGACCTGGGCGACATCCCCGCCCCCGTGCGCGTGACCGCCACGGGCGAGGGCGGCGCGTCGGCCAGCGTCGACATCCCGCTGGAGAGCTGGACGGGGGCGCGCACCCGCACCGCCACCTTTACCCTCCCCCTCTCCGGCGCCCCCACGCGCGTGGAGGTGGACCCGCAGGGAGCGCTGCCGGACGTAAACCGCGCCAACAACGTGTGGCAGGCGCAGTGAAAAGATTCTCACACAGAGGCACAGAGGCACAGAGATGACTTCGATGAAGATCCTACCCCTGGCGCTCCTTCTGGCCGCAGCATGCGCCGGTGGGGATGCGCCGAAAAGCGGCGAAAAGGACGCAAAGGGCACCGCCGCCGCCGCGCCCGCGGACACGGGGCGCCAGGCCGCCGCGCCGGGCGACGACCGCAGCACCGTGGGGAACGAGGCGATCCGAGCCAAGGCGCCGGCCGTCATCCGCGGGCTGTACATCAACGCCTACGCGGCGGGGTCGCGCACGCGGCTCCCCAAGCTGCTGGCGATGGCGGACCAGACGGAGATCAACTCCTTCGTCATCGACGTCAAGGACGAGCTGGGGATCCGCTACCAGACGAGCCTGGAGCTCCCCAAGCAGCTCGCGCAGCCGGGCGAGGTGGCCATCCGCAACCTGCCGGCGCTGATGGACACGCTGAAGGCGCACAAGATCTGGACGATCGCGCGCATCGTGGTGTTCAAGGACCCCATCCTCTCCAAGGCGAAGCCGGACTGGTCCGTGCGGCGCCCGGGCGGCGGGCTGTGGGTGGACAAGGCGGGCAACACCTGGGTGAGCCCCTGGGAAGAGAACGTGTGGGACTACAACCTGGACATCGCGGAGGAGGTGGCGCGCGCCGGCTTCAACGAGATCCAGTTCGACTACGTGCGCTTCGCCGAGCCGTACCGCAGCCTGCCGGCGCAGGTGCACCCCAAGGCCCGCGGCGCCCGCGCGGACGCCATCGCGGCGTTCCTCAACGAGGCCAAGCGCCGCCTGCACCCGCTGGGCGTCACGGTGACGGCAGACGTCTTCGGGCTGGTGCCGAACGAGGCGGGCGACGTCAACATCGGGCAGCAGTGGGAGACGGTGGCGGCCACGGCGGACCACATCCTCCCCATGATGTACCCGTCGCACTACTTCCCCACGCACCTCCCCGGCGTGCGGCGGCCGGACCACATGCCGTACGAGACGCTCTTCAAGAGCGCGGGGATGGCCCGGCTGCGCAACGACCGCCTTGCCGAGGCGGGCGTGCGGCCGGCGCGGGTGATCCCCTGGCTGCAGGCGTTCTCGGCCACCTGGCTGGGGCGCAACCACCAGCCGTACGGGCCGGAGCAGCTTCGCCAGCAGAAGCAGGGCGTGTACGACGTGGGCTTCGACGACTGGGTGCTGTGGAGCGCGGGCTCCAAGTACGAGGCCGTGCTCCCCGGCCTCGAGCGCGGCGAGGCCCAGTCGCGCAGGAAGCCCCAGTACAACCCGCCGGCCGACGTCCTCCAGTGGGTGAACCGCTTCGAGCGCGAGGGCGTGCGCGCCGCCCGCGACAAGGCGGTGCAGCAGGCCCGCGGCGACGTCACCGACCCCGCCGCCGCCCAGGCTGCACGCACGGGGACAAAGCCCTAAAGAAGAGGGCTCACACAGAGGCACAGAGGCACAGAGATGAATTCGTCTCTGTGCCTCTGTGTCTCTGTGTGATTTACGGGCGGCGGCGGTAGGCGACGAGGGCCGTCAGGAGGCCCACCACGAGGGGGATGGGGGCCGCGGCAGCCTGCGGGCTGAGGAGGGTGACGACGGTGGCGCCGGCCATGATGATGGTGAGCCCGGCGGCGGCCAGCGGCGTCAGCACGGGGCGGATGCGCAGCGCCATGGGCAGCACCAGGCCCAGCGCGCCCAGCACCTCGGCCACGCCGATGAACTGGAGGAAGGCCACGGGGAGCGGCGACTGCGCCTGCAGCGTCTCGGCGGGCGTCACCAGCTTCATCACGCCGGCGAACAGGAACATGGCGGCGAGCAGCACCTGCAGGGTCCAGAGCAGCACGTTCTCCGTGCGGGTGGCGCGGGGCTGGGCGAGCGTGATCGTGGCCATGGTCGTTCCCTCCATTCGTGGTTGCGGTAGCGGTTCTACCTGTACGTCGAACGAGCGCGCGCCGGATCGACAACGCGGCAGAGGCACGGCGATGAAGTCATCTCCGTGCCTCTGTGCCTCTATGTGAGCCCAGCTTTTCAGTTGCTCGCGTACCCGCTGCGGTCCGTGGCCTCGGCCACCCGGTCGTGTACTGTGCGGCGGAGGGTCTGCATGCGGTTGTTCCCCTCGCTGTCGTACGTCCGGTTGGTGAGCAGCACCACCCAGGTGCCGCGCTCCGGATCGATCCACAGCGAGGTGCCCGTGTACCCCGTGTGGCCGAACGCGATGGTGGAGATGCGCGTGCCCGCCGCGCCGCCACCTCCCGGCGGTGGCGTGTCCCAACCCAGCGCGCGCGTGCCGGCGCCGGGCTGGCGCATGGCGAACTGGCGGATGGTGGAGGCGCGGAAGACGCGCGTGCCGTTAAGCTCGCCGCCGTTGGCCAGCATCGCGGCGTAGCGGGCCAGGTCGTGCCCCGTGGAAAAGAGCCCGGCGTTCCCCGCGATCCCGCCCATGCGCCGGGCGATGGGGTCGTGCACCCGGCCGCGGAATGCGTCGCCCGAGGCGCGCGAGGTGCCGGCGCAGCGCGTGCACCCGTCCGAGCCGAAGACGTACGAGGTGGAGGTCATCCCCAGCGGCGCGTACACGCGGCGGTCGAGGAGGTGGTACAGCGGCTCCCCCGCGGCGCGCTCGGCGGCGGCGTATAGAACCACGGCGCTGAGGTCCGAGTACTCCATCCGCCCGCCCGGGTAGGTGGCCAGCGGGGCGCGCAGCACGTAGCGCAGCGCCTCGGCCCGCGACAGGCCGGAGGGCACGTCGATCCCCGCCGGGAGCCCGGCCGTGTGGGTGAGGAGCTGGCGCACCGTCACGTACTCCTTGCCGCTCCCCGTGAACTCCGGGAGGTACGACGACACGCGGTCGTCCAGCCCCATCTTCCCGTCTTCCACCAGCACCATCACGGCCGTCGTCGTCCCCACCACCTTGGTGAGGGAGGCGAGGTCGAACACCGTGTTGTCCGGGTCCACCGGGCTGGAGTCCCAGCCGCGCCCCGTGTTGCCGAAGCCTTCCTCCAGCACGATCTCGCCCCGGCGCCCCACGGCCAGCGCCGCGCCGGGGAAGGCCCCGCGCTGCAGCTCGGCGTAGATGGCTTCCTCGGCGCGGATCAGGCCCGTGGCGCTCATCCCCACCGACGACGGCGCGGCGAGCTCGTGGCGGGCCACGGGAAGGCGGGTAGAGTCCGGTGCGAGGGCGGGCGCGCCCGGCGCAGAGACGCCGAGAGACGCCGCCAGGGTAAGGACGGCGGAGAGCATGACGGTATGTCGGTTGGGGGGTGGAGCCGGGGTTGTCGCGGGGTGGTGAATGCACTCTAAAGCACCCTTCCCCGCGTGTCAACGACCCCGCTTTACAGCCGTCATGTTCGGATTAGATTCGGCCCGCGAGCCCCGCAACCACGCGGAAATCAAGGCACCACAACACCTTGCAATGGGGCTCGCACACATCTGCCGCCATTGCGCCATCTTTTCCTAAATCGATGCGCCGCAGCGGGTTGTCCGCGGAGCCGTGCGGCACATTAAGATTTCGGAACCGCGGGCTCACACAGAGGCACAGAGGCACAGAGATGCTGGCTCGGATCGTGAAGGGATCCCGGGGCATGAAAATCATCTTCCCACTCTGCCTCGCGCTCGCGGGATGCGCGGGGAGCATCGGGCCGGACGAAGAGGCGCAGCTCGGCGCGGAGTACGCGGCCGAGATCCGCTCGCAGGTGCGGCTGGTGGACGACGCCGCGGCGGTGGAGGCGCTCAACCGCATGGGGCGCGGCCTGGCCACGCGCGCGGACTCCACCGGGCGGCGCTACACCTTTTACCTGGTGGACTCGCCGGAGGTGAACGCGTTCGCCATCCCGGGCGGGCACGTGTTCGTGAACCGGGGGCTGATCGAGCACGCGGACGTGGTGTCGGAGCTGGCGGGGGTGCTGGGGCACGAGATCGCGCATGTCACCGAGCGGCACGGGCTGGAGGCGATGGAGAAGCAGCAGCGCGCCGGCATCCTGGTGCGGCTGGTGTACTGGGCGCTCGGCCGCGACCCGGGGATGCTGGAACAGGTGGTGATCCAGGGCGGGGGCGCGGCCGTGTTCGCCAAGTACGGCCGCGACGCCGAGCGCGAGGCGGACCAGCGCGCCGTGGAGACGCTGGCCGTGGCCGGCTACGACCCGGAGGGGATCGCCACCTTCTTCGAGGAGCTCCTCCGCGAGCGGCCGGACGCGCCGGGGAGCTTCGACCAGTGGTTCGCCTCGCACCCCACCAGCGCCGAGCGCGTGCAGAACACGCGCGCCCTCATCGGCATGCTGGGGCCGCTGGACCGCGAGCGCCTGATCCGCGACACGCCGGAGTACCAGCGCTTCCGCGCGCGGGTGCAGGCGCTCCCGCGCAGAGCCGCGCCGCCCGCCCGCTGATTCAGTAGCCTTCCTCCCAGGGTAGGCCGTCGGGGGTGTACAGCGCGCCGCAGGTGGTTCCGCCGACGCCGCCGTGTGAGAGCGTGCTCGGCCCGTTGCAGCGCAATCCTCCGCCGGCACACTGAACTGCGGCCTCACACAGAGGCACAGAGACACAGAGAAGCACTCCATTTTTTCTATGCGAACACTTGCCGTTTTCGCGCTGCTGCTTGCCGCGCACCCCCTGCACGCGCAGATGAGCCCTGATCCCATGCAGGCCGGCGTTTCGCTGGAGCTGGCGCGGAGCCGCACCGCCACCCTCTCGGACGTGCGGTACGCGCTGGCGCTGGACGTCACCGGGCGCGACTCGGCGCGGGGGAGCGTGGAGGTGGATGTGAAGCGCGCGGCCGGCGCGGGCGACCTGGTGCTGGACTTCCGCGGGCCCGGCCTGCGCGCCGTGCGGGCCAACGGCGCGCCCGTGGCGGACTTCGAGTGGCGCGCCGGGCACCTGCGCATCCCCGCGCGGCACCTGCGAGCGGGCGATAACCGGGTGGAGGCGGAGTTCACCACGCGCATCGCCGCGGCGGGCGCGCCCATCATCCGCGCGGACGACGCCAAGGATGGCGCCAGCTATCTCTACACCCTGCTGGTGCCGGCCGACGCCAATGCGCTCTTTCCCTGCTTCGACCAGCCGGACCTCAAGGCCCGCGTGAGCACGCGCATCACCGCGCCGCCCGCCTGGAAGGTGCTCGCCAACGGGGCGCTGCAGGGGCGCGACAGCGCGGCGGGCGGGGTGACGTGGCGCTTCGCGGCCACGGAGCCGATCTCCACCTACCTGATCGCCTTCGCGGCCGGGCCGTGGGCCACGTGGGAGCGGGACGGGCTCACCCTCTACGCCCGCGCCAGCCGCCGCGCCGAGGTGGACGCGGACTCGCTGATGGACTCCAACCGGCGCGCGGCGGCGTGGCTGGCGGGGTACTTCGGCGTCCCCTTTCCCTTCGCCAAGATGGACGCGCTCCTGGCGCCCGCCTTCCCGTTCGGGGGGATGGAGCACGTGGGCGCCATCTTCTACAACGAGTCGCAGTTCGTCTTCCGCGAGCCGCCCACCCTTTCGCAGCGCCTGGGGCGCGAGCAGACCATCTACCACGAAGTCGCCCACCAGTGGTTCGGCGACCTGGTGACGATGAGGTGGTTCGACGACCTGTGGCTCAAGGAAGGGTTCGCCACGTACATGGCGGCGCGCATGCAGAGCGAACTGGCCCCGGCCAGCGGCGCGTGGAAGAGCTTCTACCTGCGCAACAAGCCGGTGGCCTACTCCACCGACGCCACCTCGGGAACCACCCCGGTGTGGCAGGAGCTGGAGAACCTGGACCTGGCCAAGAGCAACTACGGCCCCATCGTCTACAACAAGGCGCCCTCCATCCTCAAGCAGTTGGACTTCCTGGTGGGCGACACGGCCTTCCGCGCGGGCGTCCACCTCTTCCTCACCCGCCACGCCTACGGCAACGCGGGATGGCGCGACCTCCTGGCCGCCATCGAGGAAGCATCGGGAACGCCGCTGAAGCAGTTCGGCGAGCAGTACATCCTGCGCGCCGGCATGCCGGTGGTGGAGACGCAGGTGGATGCGGAGGGCGGCCGGATCCGCGCGCTGCGGCTGGTGCAGCGCCCGGCGCGCGCCCTCCCCGGCGATCCCGGGGGATGGTGGCCGGGGCGCGTGCGGGTGCGGCTCGCCTACACCGGGCGTGAGGACGTGGTGCTCCCCGTCGCCTTCGCGGGCGACACCACGGTCGTGGAGGGCGCGGCGGGGCTCCCCCTGCCGGACTACGTGTGGAGCAACGACGGGGACTTCGGCTACGGCCTCTTCCTGCTGGACGACCGCAGCGCCGAGCGTGTGGCCGCGCACGTCGGCGCCACGCGCGACGACCTGCTGCGCGCGCAGCTCTGGGGCGCGCTGTGGGACCGCGTGCGCGCGGGGCGGATGCCGGCCGCGCGCTTCGTGGAGGCGGCCGTCCGCGAGCTCCCCCGCGAGCGCGACGAGCAGATCGCCGACGCGGTGCTGGGCCGCGCATCCACCGCCCTCACGCTCTACCTGCGCCCTCGCGAAGCCGCCGCCGCCGCGCCCGCGTGGGAGCGCCTCCTGCTGGCCCGCGCCGGCGACGCGGCCCTCCCGTACGGGATGCGGAAGGCGTCGCTGGACGCGCTGGTCGCCACCGTGCGCACCCGCGAGGGGCGCGCGGTGCTGCGCGAGTACCTGGCCGGGCTCCGGAAGTTCGACGGCAAGCCGGTGCAGCAGCCCACGCGCTGGGCGATGGTGGGCGCGCTGGCCGCGCTCGGCGAGCCAAAGCCCAACGAGCTGATCATCTCCGAGGCCGCGCGCGACTCGAGCGCAGAGGGGCCGCGCCGCGCATTCGTGGCCGGCGCCTCCATCCCCACCGCGGCGGCGCGCGCCGAGTACTTCCGGCGCTACCTGCACGACGCGCAGTTGAACGAGGAGTGGGCGACGGCCTCGCTGGGGGCCTTCAACGACCCCGCGCGCCCCGAGCTCTCCCTCCCGCACCTGCGCGCCTCCCTGGACCGCCTGGAGTGGATCCGCGAGAACCGGCGCATCTTCTTCCTCCCGCGCTGGGTCAACGCCTTCATCGGCGGCCAGACGACGCCGGAAGCGCTCGCCGTGGTGGACCGCTTCCTCGCTGAGAACCCGCGCCTCCCCGCGGACATCCGCCGCAAGGTGCTGCAGGCGCGCGACGAGCTGGAGCTCACCGTCCGTGTGCGCGGCGGATGAGCGTTGTCAGAGGCGCCGGCGCTGCGGCATTGTAGGGAAGGCGCCCGGCTACGTGGAGCAGGCGCGCAGCAGCAGGTTGAGAACGACGGTGAGCACGATCGAAAGGACGATGCTCGCCATGCAGCCGGTGCTCCGGAACTTGACCGCCATGCGCTCTCCTCGTTGGCTGGGTGAGCGGGAGCGCATGGCAGCACCCGTGCCACCCACCCCGTCCCGGACGACTTCCATGCTCCGCACCGCGGCCATCGGCACCCTCGCGCTCCTCGCGCTCCTCGCGGCATGCGGCTCCACCCCGCGCCAGAACCGCGCCCCCTCCCCCACCGCGGTGCCGGGCGTGGGCGTGCTGGTCAACTCCACCCGCGGCCGCTGCACCTGGGTGCTCGTCGGCAACCAGCCGCGCCGCCTCTGCGCCCCGCGCGGCAAGCAGGCGCCCCGCGACACGGCCGAAGCGAGCTGAACGGCGGGGCTCACACAGAGGCACAGAGATGAGGTCGTCTCCGTGCCTCTGTTCAGCTATCCGCTCCGCGCCAGCATCCCCCGCACGTAGCTCAGGCCCTGGTCGAACGCGGGGAGCACCTTGCATCCCAGTGCGTTGAGCTCCGTCACGAGCGCCGGGTTCCGGAAGTCCTGGGAGTTGCGGTTAAGGAAGCAACTGAGCGCCGGACGCGTCTCGTCCAGGTGACTCCGGACCGACGCATAGATCACCGCGTCGGGTGGGGTGAGGTTGAGCTGAGCTTCCGAGGCCGCGGCCAGTTGCAGCACGTGCGCTTCGACTGGGATCAGCTCCGCCACGGACGCGATGCGGCTCCTCGTGATCCGCCAGCGGGAAAACTCATCCCTGCTGCTGCCATCGAGAAGGTACTTCAGCCTGGCCTGAGCCGTCGTCACGGCTCCCGAAAGCGGCTCCGTACGGCCGAGCTCCCGCAACACCCCGTCGAGCTTCCCACGGACGAGGTTACGTTCCACGCGCCGCCGGAAAAGTGCGCCGAACGGCTCGATCATGGCGAACGAAGGGAGGATGACCTGGATCTGGCCGCTCGCGCACAGCTCCAGCAACGCCTCGCAGGCGGAGTGCTGTTCCTGGAGCAACGCGATCTCCAGAACGAAATTGGACTCCACGTAGACGATCACGCGGCATCCCTGTATTCGATGCGTCCTCCACGCAGCGCCTCAACGAATCCGGTCCCGCCGAGGCCATTCTGGAGCGCGAGGTCTCCTGCTTCGTGCCAGGGATCGCTCAGATCCGAGAGCCAGTACCCCACGATCATCTCGAAGGTCAGCCCGTCGGCCGTTTCGGGGGAGCTCGACCATCGCTCGAAGTACGGGCCCAGGAGCGGCGCCGTCGGTACCACAGCGTGCGGGAGGATCATCACCGGGGCGTTGCCCGCGTTCCTCCACAGGTAGATGGACGCGCGCGTGACGAAGGCAAAGAACTCGGCCTGCGGGAGACCTCCGTGTTCCATGATGTTGCGGCGGAACTGGCCCGCCCATTCCGGCGAGGTTTCCTGGCTGGCGTTCGCTTCCACGAGAGCGGCAAGGTTTCCATCCGCTCGGAACAACACGTAGTCGAGGCGCATCATGGCAGCTCTCCAGTTGAGCGTCGGGTCATCGGCGCTCGAGGCTGACTGCATGCGGCACTCCACCAGAACGAATTTTGGCACATGCGGCCGGTTATGAGCGACACCGCATCCCGGTGAGACACAGAGGCACGGAGAAGCGCTCTTCTCCGTGCCTCTGTGTCTCTCTGTGAGCCCCCGCCGTTCAGATGCGCGCCGCGATCTCGGGCGGGTCGGATTGGCGGATGACGACCTGCGGGGTGCCGTGCCACGCGGCGCACTCCCGGATCGCGCCGCCGATGTCGGCGACGAAGCGGTCGGTGGGGCGCACGCCGGGCTCAAGGAAGAGGGACCGGACCTCGAACACGCCGTCGCGGCGGTGGGCCTTGGCGTCGATGCGGCCCACGAGGGCGCCGCGGCGCAGGATGGGGAGCACGAAGTAGCCCCAGCGGCGCTTGGGCGCGGGGGTGTAGCACTCCAAGCGGTAGTCGAAGCCGAACAGCTCCAGGGCGCGGGCGCGGTCCCACACCAGCGGATCGAAGGGGGAGAGGAGGGTGGTGAGTGTGGGGCGCACCTCTCCGGCCGCGGCGCGCGCGGCCAGCTCCGCGTGGTCGGGGTGCACGAAGCCGGGCTCCTTCCATCCCTCCACGCGCACGCGCAGCAGGGCGCCCTCGTCCGCCAGGAGCGCGGGGAGCAGGGGCGTGGTGCGCTTGGGCGTGCGGAAGTAGTCCGCCACCCACTTCGCCTTCGCCACGCCCAGCGCGCGGACGGCGCGCAGTGCCAGCGTGCGCGCCACCTCGTCCGGCGGGGGGAGCAGGTCGTCGCTCCACGAGGGGAGCACGCGCTCGCGCACGTCGTACACGCGCTGGAAGTTGTCGCGCCGGGCGATCATCAGCTCGCCGGCGGTGAACAGGCTTTCCAGCATCCGCTTCTCCGGCTTCCACTCCCACCACCCGCCGCCCTTGCCGTCGCGCCGCTCGAAGTCCGCGGAGCGCACGGGGCCGCGCTCGCGCACGGTGGCCAGCAGGCGGTCCACCTCGTCGCGGTGCTTGCGGATGAACTCGGCGCGGTACTTCCACCCCATCGACGCGGGGTCCAGCATGCGGTGGCGGAAGAGCGCGAAGTCTTCCACGGGGACGAAGCACGCCTCGTGCGCCCAGTACTCGAAGAGTGAGCCCTCGGCCAGCAGCTCGTCCAGCCAGCGGGGCTCGTACGCGCCCAGCCGGCTCCACAGCACCAGGTACGGGCTGCGCGCCACCACCTGGATGGTGTCGATCTGCAGCACCCCCATGCGCCGGATGGCCGCCAGCACGTCCGCCTTCCCCGCCCGGCGCCGTGCCCTGCGGTCCAGCCCCTGCGCGGCCACCATCAGCGCCCGCGCCGCGTTCCGCGTCAGCTCCACGTTGACAACTGGGGAATGGGGAACGGGGAATGGGGAACGGTAACTACACACGGCATCACCGCGGGCGCGGTCTGGTTTCGCATTCCCCGTTCCCCGTTCCCCGTTCCCCTCTTCACAGCTTGCGCAGCCTCACCCGCTCCACCCGGTGGTCCTTGCCCTTTTGCAGGATCAGCCTCGCCCGGTCCCGCGTGGGCAGCACGTTCTGGCGCAGATTCACGCCGTTGATGGTGGCCCACACCTCGCGCGCGAAGGCGATCGCCTCGTCGTCGGACATGCCGATGGCGTAGCGGTGGAAGAAGGAGGTGGGATCGCGGAAGGCCGTCTCGCGCAGGCGCTGGAAGCGCTGGATGTACCACGACTCCAGGTTGCGCTCGCTGGCGTCGATGTAGATGGAGAAGTCCAGGAAGTCCGAGACGAAGACGCGCGCCGGCCGGTCGGGCGAGGGGGTGCCCGTCTGCAGGATGTTGAGGCCCTCCACGATCAGGATGTCCGGCCGCCGCACGGCCAGCTCCTCGCCGGGGACGATGTCGTAGATCAGGTGCGAGTACACCGGCGCCCTCACCTCCTCCGCGCCCCCCTTCACCTCGCCCAGGAAGCGGATCAGCCGCCGCACGTCGTAGCTCTCGGGGAAGCCCTTGCGGTGCATGATCCCCCGCGTCTCCAGCACCCGGTTGGGGTACAGGAAGCCGTCGGTGGTCACCAGGTCCACCTTGGGATGGTCCGGCCAGCGGGCCAGCAGCGCCTGCAGGATGCGCGACGTGGTGCTCTTTCCCCCCGCCACGCTCCCCGCCACCCCGATGACGTACGGCACCTTGGCCGCCGGGCTCCCCAGAAAGGTGTCGGTGACGCGGTAGAGCTGCTGGGCCGCCGCCACGTACAGGTTAAGGAGGCGCGAGAGGGGCAGGTAGATGTCCGCCACCTCTTCCAGCGACACGTGCCCGTCCACGCCGCGCAGCGCGTCGAGCTCGGCCTCCGAAAGGGTGAGCGGGGTGGCGCCGCGCAGCCTTGCCCACTCGCCGCGGCGGAACTCGGCGTACGGGGAAAGCTCGGCGCTGGAGGTAAGGCGTGCCATCCGGACCGGTTGAAGCGGGGGAAAACGGCGGCCCGCCCGACGGCAGGTCGGGCGGGCCGCATTCAGCTTACGGCGCGCGGCCCCGGCGGGCCAGGGGCTACAGCCCCGCGAAGGTCGCCACGAACAGCACGAACCGGTACACCGTCAGCACCGGGAGCATCCCCAGCGAGAGCACCGCCGCCTTGGCCACCGACACCCCGCGCCCGTCGCCGTACGCGGTGCGCAGCGCCATCGCCAGGTACACGGCGCACACCAGCGCCGGCCCCCACGAGTCGCCGATGGCGTGGGCGGTGCCGGCGCCCAGCCCCGCAGCGTACGCCCAGCGCGCCAGGTACGACAGCACCAGCACCAGCGGCGCCATCAGGAGGAGGAGAACGGCGACGAAGTGGGTGGCGAACACCAGGTGCTGCACGAAGTAGCGGCGCGGCCGCCAGAACACCATCGTCACCAGCAGCGCGAAGATGGGGACGAGCAGAAAGGCGAGCGTGCGGGCGTGCGCATCCACCGCGGCGTCGAACACGGCGCGGTACGCTTCCAGGTCGCCCCCGCGCCGCGCCACCTCGGCCGCCACCCACGGCTCCACCAGCGGGCTGTACGGCGTCTGGCCGAGGTGGATGGAGAGCGGCGAGTTGAGCCCGTTGAAGCCGATCAGCGGCTGCACGAAGAAAAAGAACACGCTGCTGAAGAGCAGCACCTGCTGGGGCCGCAGGTACCGGTCGCGCTCCGGCGAGAAGTACGCGGCGGTCAGCGACCCCGGCCGCGCCACCAGCGCGCGAAAGGTGCGCAGCAGGCGCGAGTCGGCGCTGGTCACCACCTCCACGGCTTCCGCCAGGTAGCGGCGCAGCGAGTAGTCCGCCTGGGGGTGCGTGGCCGAGCCTTCGGAGGGGACTGCGGGGTTCATGGAAGGGGCGCGGCGAGGGGCGCGTGGGCTACGGGGAGCACTGATGATAAACGCTGCGCCCCTCCCGCTCCAGGGTCACGGAGTCCGTGTGCACCTGGAAGCGGATCCCGCTCCCCTCGTAGAGGTCGCCGTGGGCCTGGCGGACCTGCGCCAGCCGCACCTTGTCCGCCTCGCCGGGGAGGAGGAGGCGCACGGAGCGGTCTTCGAACCACGCGGTGATCTGCGCGCCCCCTTCGCAGGTGAAGGTGACCTCGTTCTGCCGCGAGTCTTTGACGTTGGCCGTGCACGCAGCCAGCGCGCACAGCAGGATCAATCGAGAACGCACTGCACCCTCCACGGGGACCGGGCCCGGACGCCCCGCGCGTCGCGGGGCGCGAAACCCTGTGGCAAGGCGCGAGCCCGCGCGGCGCTACAGCCGCAGCGAGAGCCCCACCCGTGTGCCCGCGGCGCCCGGCGCCACCTGCAGCGAGCGCACCGGCACCCGCTCCCACCGCTCCCGCGCGCGCGACCCCAGCGCCAGCCCGATGGCCGCCCCGGCCGCCGCCCCCACGCCCGTGGCGATGGCGAAGGTGGCCGGCTTGAACGCGGCGTCGTTCTCCGCGCACTCCACGTACGCGCCGCCGCAGGTGGCCTCGTTGAAGTTGTCCTGCGAGGCCTCGATGACCGTGAAGAGCGCCGCCCCCGCCAGCCCGATGCCGGCTCCCATCAGCGTTCCCCGCTTCAGCCCCCGCGACCGCGCCTCGCCCGAGGGCACGGCGCCGCGGCTCACCTCCAAGTGCCTCACCGTGCGCAGCGGCGCCGTGAGCATCGTCCCGTCCCGGTCCAGGCGCACGGTGATCGACGAGCTGTCCACCGCCGTGAGCGTCCCCACCTGCGGCGACGCCCGGCCGCCGGACACCTCGTACCCCTCCACGAACACGGGCACCGTCACGCGTACCCGGGCCCCTTCCGCCACCGGCGCGCGCTCCTGCGCGGCCGTGGTCCCCGCCCCCAGCACGAGGGCGCACACGGCGGAAGCGAGCAGCGAATAGCGAAGCATTCGTCCTTTGGGTGTGTGGATTCCTGTGAAACCCGAGTGCAAATCCGTGGAGCAGCGGCCTCACACGGAGACACAGAAAAAAATCATCGTTCTGTGCCTCTGTGCCTCTGTGTGAGGCATTTTTTCGTCCCGCGCGTCAGCTCGCGGCGGCTTCCTCTACGGGGAGGTAGAGGGGGAGGCGGACGGCGAAGGTGCTGCCGCTGCCGATGCGGCTGGTGAGCTCCACCTCGCCGCCCAGCATGTCGGCCAGGTGGCGGGTGACGCTCAGGCCCAGGCCGGTGCCCCCCGCGCGGCGCGTGGACGACTGCTCCACCTGCCAGAAGGCGTCGAACACCCGCCCCTGCTGCTCGGGGGCGATGCCGATTCCCGTGTCCGCTACCCGCAGCGTGGCGTGGTCGTCGGCCACCTCCAGGGCCAGGCGCACCTCGCCCGCGTCGGTGAACTTGAAGGCGTTGGAGAGCAGGTTGAGGAGGATCTGCCTCACCTTGCCGGGGTCGGACACCATCCACACCGGCTCGGCGGGCACCTCCAGGGGGAAGTGGAGAGCCTTGGCGCTGGCCAGCGGGTCCACCAGGGAGGCCGTGTCGCGCAGCAGCGCGCCCAGGTCGAAGCGCTCCACGCTCACCCGCTCGCGCCCCGCCTCGATGCGCGAGAAGGTGAGGATCTCGTCGATCAACTGCAGCAGGTGGCGCGCGCTGGCGCCGATGCGGCCAAGCTGCTCGCGCTGGCCCCCGGTGAGCGGGCCGGCCACCTCGGCGTCCAGCAGGTCCGCGTAGCCCAGGATGGCGTTCATGGGGGTGCGCAGCTCGTGGCTCATGGTGGCCAGGAACTCGCTCTTCGTCTCGCTGGCGGCCAGGGCGGCCTTGTAGAGCCGCGCGTTGTCCACGGCCAGCGCCACCCGGCGGGAGAGCTCCTCCACCGCGTCCGCGTCGCCGGGGCCCAGCGTGCGGCCGGCGGGGGCGGTGGCCACGCGCACCGTGCCCAGCACCTCGCCGCGCGCCACCACCGGCGCCGCCAGGTACGACCGCGTGCCCAGCGCCGCCGCCTCGGGGCCGGAGAGGTGCACCGCCTGGCCGCCGCGCAGCGCCTCCTCCAGCGCGGGCGGCAGCGGCGGGGGCCCGTCCGCGGAGGCGATGCCGCCCTCCAGCTCCAGCGCGAACGAGTCTGCCAGCAGGGGAACGGCGATGGCGGCCAGGCTGGCCGGGAGCAACTGCTCCTCCAGCGACGCGGCCAGCACGGCGCCCGCGTCGCTCAGGAAGCGCTGGCGATCTTCGGAGCGGCGCCGGTCCTCCACGTCCACGCACAGCCCCACCCACTCGCGGATCTCCCCCGTGTGCTCCACCACCGGCACCCCGCGCGCGGTGAAGGTGCGGTAGCCGCCGTCGCGCATGCGCAGCCGGTACTCCACGTCGTAGGTGGAGTGCCGGCGCAGGGCGTCTTCCCACAGCGTGCGGGTGCGCGCGCGGTCGTCGTCGTGGATGGCGTCCAGCCACCCCCACCCGCGCACCTCCTCGGGCGTCTGCCCCGTGAGGGCCCGCCACTCGGGGAGGTCCTGCTCGATGCGCCCCAGCGCGTCGGCGGTCCACACCACGTCGGCCACGGCCGAGGCGAGCACGCGCAGGCGCTCCTCGCTCTGGCGCAGCACCGTCTCCGCCTCGCGCACGCGCAGCAGGGCGCGCACGGTGGCCAGCAGCTCGCGCGGCTCCACCGGCTGCGCCAGGTACGCGTCCGCCCCGCCCTCCAGCCCCTGGGCGCGGTGCTCGGGGTCGCGGTACGCGGCCGACATCTGCAGCACGGGGATGGCCGAGGTCTGCGGATCCGCCTTGATGCGGCGCGCCACCTCGAAGCCGTCCACGTCCGGCAGGTTGACGTCCAGGATGATGAGGTCCGGGCACTCCGATGCGCGGTCAAGCGCCTCGGCGCCCGTGGTGGCCTCCACCACCTGGAAGCCGGCCTGGCGCAGCACGCGCGAGGTGGCGTACAGCGCCGCCGGGTAGTCGTCCACGTTGAGGACGGTGAGGATCCGCTCGTCGGTCATTCCTGCGGTTCGGCCGCGGCGGGCTCGGTGTAGGTTACGGGCACAACAAGCGAGAATACGGAGCCGGCGCCGGGGGAGCTCTCCACTCCCAGGTCACCCCCCAGCAGCACGGCGAGCTTGCGCGAGAGCGGCAGTCCCAGCCCGCTCCCGCGTGCCCTGCGCTGCAAATGGCTCTCCACCTGCGCGAAGTCGCGGAAGATGCGCTCCCTGTCTTCCGGCGCGATGCCGATCCCCGTGTCGGCCACGCGGAACACCACGGTGGCGTCGTCCACCCCGCGCGCGGCGGACACGCGGATCTCGCCCCGCTCCGTGAACTTGAGGGCGTTGGACACCAGGTTGCGGAGGATCTGCGCCACCTTGGCCTCGTCCGTGTGAAGCGTGGGCACGTCCGGCTCCACTTCCCACCAAAGCGCGGGGCCGCCCGCCTCCAGCATGGGGCGCAGCATGGCGCGCACGGCGTTGTACACGTCGTCCGCCGTGAAGCGCGACGGCCTCACCCGCACCTGCCCCGCGTCCACGCGCGACGCGGCCAGCAGGTCGTCCACCATGTCCAGCAGGTCGCGGGCGGAGCGGCGGATGAACCCCACCTGGGTCTCCTGCTCGCCGGTGAGCGGCCCGTCGGTGCGGGCCAGCAGCAGGCCGCTCAGCGCCAGGATGGAATCCAGCGGGGTGCGGAACTCGTGGCTCATGTACGAGAGGAACTGCGCCTTCAGGTCGTTGGCCATCCGCAACTGCTCGGCGCGCTGGTCCAGCTCCGCGTACAGCGCCACCACGCCGCGGTTGGTGTCTTCGAGCTCGCGGTTGAGGCGCAGCAGCTCCTCCTGCCGCTCTTCCAGCGTCGCCAGGGCGTGGAGCACCTCCTGGTTCTGCTGGCGCACCTCGCGCAGCGGGTCGGGCACCAGGGAGCGGGCCAGCGCCTCGGCCACGCGCTGCGCCCCCGCCCCGCCCACCCGCGCCACCCCGGCGGGAAAGCGCTTCGCCATCCACACCGTGGTCCCCGCCGAGGTGTCGATGCGAAAGGCGTCCATCAGCCGGCGCGACCCCGAGATCCCCACGCCCATCCCCGTGGGCGAGCGGTAGCGGCCGGAGAGCACGTCGTCCAGGTGCGGGATCCCCGGCCCGGAGTCGCTCACGCGCACGGTGAGCGACTGCGCCCCGCCCTCGTCGTCCACCCCGATCTCCACGCTGCCGCCCCCCGCGTAGCTCACGGCGTTGCGCGCGATCTCGGAGACGGCGGTGGCGATGCGGGTGGCGTCCTGCCGCTCGAAGCCCATGCGCTCCGCGGCCTCGCGCGCGCGCTGGCGGGCGAGCACCACGTCCTCTTCCCTCCGCAGCGGGAGCGTGAGAAGCTGAACCGTCATGCCATCCCCCGGAGCGCGAACGGGAGGCGGGCATCGGGGCCTGGCGACTGAAGTCGCGGCAACAACCGCACGAAGTCCCCCTGCGGGGACTGGGACCCCCGCCTGTCAGCGCGCGTGACGCGGGCCGCGTGGAGGCAGGCGCTCTGGCGCGGAGCAACGGATCCGCCGTGGGCACGCGGGAGCCCGGCTCGCGCCCCCGGTTCCTCACGTGCGGAAAGTAGATCCTCCAGGCGCCGCCTCGATGCGCACGCCGCCGCGAGGTCCCGGCGCGGCGGCTCCTCCAGGACGACGGGGCCCGCGGCATCCCCGGCCGCCCCCCGCGGAGCCAGTCCGCGCAGGCGGACTTCGTGCCTTTGTTGCCGCGGGTTTACTCGCCGCGACTCCCCCAACTGCCGCGACCGCCGGAGCTCGGCCTTCATCACGCCCCGCGCCGCGCTACCACCACCGTCGCGTCGTCGGTGTCGCGGCCGAAGTCGCGGTACAGGATGCCGGCCACGATCACCGGGTCGCGGGTGGCGAGGCCGGGGTAGCGGGCGAAGCTCCAGCGCGTCTGCACCCCGTCCGAGTGGAGGATCACCATCCCCCCGGCGGGCCAGGGGTAGACGAACTCCTGCAGCCGGCCGAGCTGGTGCCCGGCCGTGCCGTTGTGCGAGATCATGTTCTGCTCGCGCTCGCCCCCCGCGATGCTGCCGGACACGTTCCCCACCCCCGCGAACCTCACCTCGCCCTTCTCCACGTCCAGCGCGGCCACGGAAACGGCGGCGCCGCGCGTGCTGCGCAGGGCCGCGTGCACATCCTCCAGCACGCGCAGCAGCGGCGCGTCTCCCAGCCCCCGGAAGACGCGCACGGCCTCGTTGGAGGCCTCGGCGGCGCCGGGGCCGTGGCCCAGGCCGTCGGCCACCATCAGCACGGCGCCGCCGGGGCGGCGCAGCACCGCCCAGTTGTCGCCGCACACGGACTCGCGCGGCTTGGAGAGGTGAACGGCGCCCACCTGCACCGGGATGGGCGCCGGCTCCGCGCGGCGGGGCCAGAACCTCGCCAGGATCGCCGTGCCCACGCCGGGGGTGGACTGGATGTCGAAGTGGTCCGCCACGCGCGAGATGGCGCCCAGCCCCGTGCCCGGGCTGCCGGCGGTGGTGAACCCGTCGCGCAGCGCGGCGGCCACGTTGCCGATCCCGGGGCCGCGGTCCAGCGCCAGCACGTCCATCCCCAGCACCCCCTCCTGCAGCCGCGGCTGGGCCAGCAGGCGCCCGCCGCCGGGGGTGTGCTTCACCAGGTTCCCCGCCATCTCGGTGGTCACCAGCGCCACGCGCCCGGCGTCCGTCTCGTCGAAGCCGATCTCGTGTGCCAGCCGAGCGAACTGCCGCCTCGCGTCGCCCACCTGGCTCTCCTCCTCCACCCGCACCAGGCACCCGCAACGCGTTTCCATGGCACCTACTTCCATTTTGTGGCCATGATGCGCGTCCCGCGCCCCACCGCCGATTCGATCTCGAACTCGTCCACCAGCCGGCGCGAGCCCCCCAGCCCCAGTCCCAGCCCTCCCCCCGTGGTGTACCCGTCGCTCAGCGCCTTCTGCACGTCGGCGATGCCGGGGCCCTCGTCCTCGAACGTCATGCGCAGCCCCACGCGCGGGTGCCGCTCCAGCGCCTCCAGCGTCATCTTCCCGCCGCCGCCGTACACCAGGGTGTTGCGCGCCAGCTCGCTGGCGGCCGTCACGATCTTGGTCTGGTCCACCAGCGAGAAGCGGAGCTCCACGGCGAGCGCGCGGACGGCCTGGCGGGCGGCCACCACGTCGGAGTCGGCGCGGATCACGAAAACCTCACTCGCCTTCGTAATCATCGCCCACGGCGTCCGGGAGATCCTCCCCCTCCTCGGCCACCAGCGCGGCCTGCAGGATGGCCATCCCGCGCTCCACGTTGAGGGCGGTCTTCACGCCGGGCAGGTCCAGCCCCAGCTCCACCAGGGTGATGGCCACGGCCGGCTGCATCCCCACCACCACCGTCTGCGCGTCCAGCACGCGGCTCATGGAGGCGATGTTGGCAAGCACCCGCCCGATGAACGAGTCCACCACGTCCAGCGACGAGATGTCGATGAGCACACCGCGCGCGCTGGTGCGGGCGATCTGGGTGGTGAGGTCGTCCTGCAGCGTGAGGGCCAGCCGGTCGTGCATGTCCACCTGGATGGTGACCAGGAGGAAGCGGCCCATCTTGAGGATCGGGATGCGGTCCATGCGTCAGCCCCGCGCCGCGCGCACCACCCGCCACCCGTTCTGCCGCATGGCCATGGCGATAGCGTCAGCCAGCGTGGCCTTGGTGGTGGCCCCGTGAAGCTCCACCCCCAGGTGCACGATGGTCTGCGCGATCTGCGGGCGGATGCCGCTGATGATGCACTCGGCGCCCATCAGCCGGGCCGCGGCCACCGTCTTGAGGAGGTGCTGCGCCACCAGCGTGTCCACCGTGGGCACGCCGGTGATGTCGATGATGGCGATGCTGGCCTCCGTCTCCACGATGCGCTGCAGGAGGCTCTCCATCACCACCTGCGTGCGCGCGCTGTCCAGCGTGCCGATCAGCGGCACGGCCAGGATCCCCTCCCACAGCTTGATCACCGGCGTGCTGAGCTCCATCAGCTCCTGCTGCTGCCGGTGGATCACCTCTTCGCGGCTGCGCTGGAACACCTCGGTGGTGTGCAGCCCCAGCCGGTCCACCATGGCGGTGACGGAGCGCAGCCCCTCGTGGAAGCGCGCCGCGTCGTCGCCCACGGCCTGGCGCAGGCGGTCGAAGAGCGGGTTGCGCAGCGAGAAGACGAAGGTCGCCGTCTCCGACGGGGTGAACCCCTTGAGCGCCCGCGCGCGGGACAGGCGCCCCAGCATGTCGCGCACCCCCGCCCACCCCTGCCCGCCGAAGTCCCCGCCCTCCCGCACCGCGTCGCGCAGGAGCGTGAGGAACTCGCCCGACTGCTGGCGGATCTCGGCCTCGGTGATCAGGTCCGGCCGCCGCTCGGGCGAGGCCATCTGCTCGGCCACCCATGCTTCCTGCACCCCTTGCGGGTCCTGGGAGAGGATGTCGGTGATGATCGGGGGCATGCTGCTGTCCATTGGGCTTGCTCGGGTTGCGTGTTGGCCTGCGTGGTGCGGCTGCGACGGTGCACATTCTGATCCCCGCGGCCGGGGGGCGCAAGGAGACGCGGGGGGGAGGCGCCTTCAGCGCCGCGCGCCGCCGATCTCCTTGAGCAGCGCGTCGTCGTCCATCCCTTCTTCCCAGTCGCCCGGCAGCTCCAGCTCGGCCGTCTGCGCGCCGCCGCTGGGGGTGCACACCACGCGGAAGCGGTCCTTTGCTCCGTCCACGCGGGCGGCGTCCCTGTTCCCGGACTCGTCGGCGCTCTGGGCCAGGCCGGCGTACGCCTGCACGCATGTCCAGCGCACCCCGTCCCCGTCGGTGACTTCTCTCGGCATCGCTTCTCCTGTGAGTGGTGGAATCGGACGTTTGCGAATCGTGGGCCAGAACAGCGGGGCTCACACAGAGGCACGGAGGCACAGAGGAGAACTACGGGGGAACGCATCGTGCGCGGGCGGGGCGGGGACCACCTGAACCCGGAGGATTTTTCGATGCGCTGCCTGATCACAGCCCTTTTCGCCACGGCGCTCGCGCTCCCCGCCCACGCGCAGGTGGCCGCGGGCGACAGCGCCGGGTGCGCGCAGGCCGACACGGCGCGCCCCATCATCCGCCTGGAAGCGCGGGTGACGGCGCAGTCGCTGCGGGTGGATGCTCCATCGTCCGCGCGCACCAGCTTCCGTTCGTGCGGGGTGGTGCGGGTGGAGCGGCAGAACCTCCCGGAACGGCTTCAGCCCGGCGTCACCTATCGCGACGCCGGGGTGCGGGTGATTCTCCGCGCCGATCCCGTCCTCGTGTGCCGGCTGCAGGCGGCGCTCGCGGCCCCCGCCGATTCGGCGGCGGCCGCTGCCTGTTCGCCGTAGCGCTACCGCTGCGCCGCGTCCAGCACGCGGGTGGCCGTCACGCGCCCGGCACGGTCCAGCGTCACCTCGATGACGCGGCCGCCCTCGTCGCGCACGCGGCGCACCACGCCGCCGGCCGCGGCGGCCGTCTCGCCCAGCGCCGGGAGGCTGAGGACGGAGCCCAGCGTGCGCGTGCCCACCACGCGGCCGCCGGCGCCCAGCGTCTGCTCCAGGATCTGCCCGGCCGAGTTGACGGTGCGGTTGACGGTCTGGCCGGCGGCGTTCACCGTCTGGGCCAGCAGCCCGCCGGGGGCCGTCACGTTGCCCAGCGCCTGCCCGGTCACGCCCACGGCCTGGCTCACCACGCCGCCGGGCTGCAGGGCGGTGTTGGCCACGCCGCCCACCGTACCGACCGCGTTATTGACGGTGCTGGTGAGGCTGCGCACGATCTGCGGGTTGTTGTCCACGAAGGTGAGCGTGCGGTCCACCACCTGGTACACGTCGTCCAGGTCCACCAGCAGCAGCGCCTGCGCCTGCACGCCGTACAGGCCGATGTCCACCCGCGCGACGCTCACGTCCGCGCCGGCCGTGATCTCCACCAGGTTGGCGACGCGGGCGTCGAGGGCCAGGTGGACTTCAAGGTTGCGCACGCCAAGCTGCAGCCGGTCCACGCACAGGTTGGGGACGTCGAGGACCACGTCGTAGATGCGCTGGTTGGCCGCGGGGGCATGCTCGGCACGCGGCGCGGCCGCCGCGCCCTGGCGCAGGCACGAAGCCGCCGGCGTACGCCCGCCCTGTGCCCACGCGCCGTCCGCCCCGCCCAGCGCGAGCGCCAGCCCCGCCAGCGCCACTCCCGCCCCGCGTCCTCGCATGGTCCCCCTCCGTTCCCGTGCACCGTTGGCGCGCCGCACCTTTGTGGCGGCGTGCAGGGCCCCGCGGTCGCAAGATCCCGGCCCGCGCGCGGGGCATGGATCTTGACCGCGCCGGGATGCGCAGGCCCGGAGCCGCCGGCGCCGGGAGGGACCAACGGGAGAGGGGAGGATACGTGAGCCGAGGGACCATCACCCTGGCGCTGGCCGTGTGCGCGGCGCTGGCGGGGCCGCTGGAGGCACAGGGAGGCGCGCGCCGCACGCCGATCGACTCCATCCGGGCCACGCCCAACTACGACGTGGTGCTGGAGGTGCCGCGCCTGTCGCTGGACTCGCTGGTGGTGCGGGTGGAGTCGCTGGACGCGCGCCTCTCGGCCCGCGCGCGCGTGGCCAACCTGGTGTCGCTGGACGCCGGCGTGGCCGTATCCATCGACAGCGTGGGGCTCACGCTGGCCGGGGTGGGGGCGCAGGCCTTCCTGTACGTGGACCTGGACAACGTGGCCCGCATCGTCACGCGCGTGGTGCAGACCCTTGACCGCAATCCGGAGCTCGTCACCTCCCTGCTGAGCACGGTGGACACGACGCTGCAGACGGTGGGCGGCGTGGCCAACACCGCCCTGCGCCCCGGCGGCGTGGCGAGCCAGGCCGTGGGCGTGGTGGGCTCCACCCTCAACAACCTCACGCAGCCCGGCGGCGTGCTCACGCAGACGGTGAACACGCTGGGCCAGACGGTGCAGACCACGCTGGGGACCACCGGCACCCTGGTCACCCGGACGCTGGACACGGCCGGCCGGGTGGTGAACGAGCAGACCATCGGCTCCCTCACGCGCCTCCCCGCCCTTCAGCAGACCACCGACGCCGCGGGGCGCATCGTGCGGCAGGTGCGGACGCCGGCCGGGCAGGTGGTGGAGTACGTCACCGAGCGCAGCGGGCGGCTCCTGGGGGCGAGGGTGCTTCCCTAGCGCTGAACTGATTGGCTCACACAGAGGCACGGAGGCACGGAGATCACTTCATCTCTGTGCCTCCGCTCGTTTGCGGAGGCGGGCGTAGCTGACCAGGCGGGCGAGGAGGGCGATGCCCAGCAGGAGCGCGAGGAGCGGGGCCAGGAAGCCGAGGATGATGAGGGTCACGGCGGCGATGTCCTCCATCACGCTGAGCACGGGGTTGCCGAGGCCGCCGGTGAGGGCGGTGCTTCCCACGCGCGCCGACGCCTTGGCGGTGTGGACCCCCAGCGCCAGCGGCGCCCCGGCGATGATGGCCAGCGCCACCGAGTGCTCGGGCGCGAGCTGGTGGACGAAGGGAATGGCGGCCAGCGCGGCCAGCCCCGGCTTGGTGAAGGTCTGCACCGCGTCCAGCAGGTTGTCCACCACCGGCACCTTGTCGCCCAGCACCTCCAGCACCGTCGCCACGCCAAAGATCACCATCGTGGTGGTGGAGCCCATCCACTCCACCGAGGGCGGCACCTCCAGCCCCAGGGTGCGGATGGCCAGGCTCGCCCCGAACACGGGGAGGAAGGCGCGCAGCCCCGCGCACGCCGCCAGCACCAGCCCGAACGCCGCCGCGGATGCCGCGTCCATGCTCCGTCTCCCGCTGCACTGTGAATACCGAAACCCGGCGTGGCATGATACTGCGCGATTCCCGCCGCGGTTTCAACCTCGGGGCAAAAGAATCCGCGGCAGGGTGCATGGTGCACCCTGCCGCGGATACCTTCCGGCTTGAGCCTACAGGCGCGTTCCGCCGCCCGGAGTGCCGCCGCCCGTCCCGTGCGTGTCGTCCGGGCGGATGACGGTGCGGTCCGTCACGTGGTCCGTGGTGGTGCCGGTGGTGGTGGCGCGGTGCGTCTCCACCGGGCGCACGGTCTCGCGGTGCGTGTGGACCTCTTCCTTGCGTCCGCGGCCGAGGAGGCCGGCCAGGCCCAGCAGGCCCAGCAGCCCCCACGGGAACCCGCCGCCACGCTCTTCCGTCTCGGTGTGTGTCGTGGTGGTCACCGCCGTGTCGCCCGTCTGCGCGGTGGCGGGCGCTGCCATCATTGCGCAAAGGCCCAGCGTTACAGCCCCCAGCTTCCATCCACTCAACGTGCGGCGCCGCATTGCGTGCATGGTACACTCCTGTTGGGATTGAATCGTGGCCTTCGCGCCCCGCCAGGAGCACGGATCATGCCCTTTTCGCGAATCCCGCCCAAAATGGCTCACACAGAGGCACAGAGGCACAGAGATGAGTTCTTCTCCGTGCCTCTGTGTCTCTGTGTGAGCCCCTTATTTGGCCATCGCGAGAAGCTCGGCGGTGTGGAGGGTGGGGCGGCCGTCGCAGAAGTCGGCGATCTGGTGGCGGCAACTGAAGCCGGGGGCCACCACCAGGTCGTCGTCAGCGGCGGAGCGCACGGCGGGGAAGAGGACGCGCTCGCCGCACGCCTTCGATACCTCGTAGTGGCCCTTTTCGTAGCCGAACGAGCCCGCCATCCCGCAGCATCCCGAGTCCAGCACGGAGAACTCCAGCCCCTCCACGCGGCCCAGCACCTCGTTGGTGGGGCCCATCCCCACGATGGCCTTCTGGTGGCAGTGGCCGTGCACCACGGCGCGCCGCTCCAGCCGGCCCGGGCGCCAGTCGGGGAGGGCGGCCAGGAACTCCTCCAGCATCACCGACGCGCTGGCGAGCTGCTTCGCGCGCGGGTCGCGGACGAGGTCCGGGAGCTCGTCGCGCAGGGTGAGGATGCAGCTCGGCTCCACCCCCACCACCCACGCGCCCGCCTCCACCTCGGGGAGCAGCGTCTCCAGCAGCTCCGTCTGCAGGGCGCGGCCGTGGTCCAGCAGGCCGTTGGAGATGGCGGCGCGGCCGCAGCACACGGACTTCTTCGGCAGCTTCACGGCGAAGCCGGCGCGCTCCAGCACCTCGGCCGTGGCGTGCAGCGGGCCGGGCTGGAAGAAGTTGTGGAAGGTGTCGTCCAGCAGGATCACCGTGGGCCGGCCGGCCGCCGGCTTGGGGCGCCAGGCGCGGCGGAAGGGCTCGCGCGCCAGCGCCGGCAGCTCGCGGCGCGGGTCCATCTTCCCCACGCCCTTGATGGCGCCGCCAAACACGCGGCTCCCCAGGTTGGCCAGCCCCGGCGCCAGGCTCGCCGCGCGCGCGAAGTCGCGGATGCGGCCGAAGAAGAGGGCGTCGCGCGGCGTTCCCGTCTCGCGGTAGTGCTGCGCCAGGTACTCCACCTTGTAGCGCGCCATGTCCACGCCCACCGGGCACTCCGTCTTGCACGCCTTGCACCCCAGGCACAGGTCCAGCGCCTCCATCACGGCCTCGCTGCGCATCCCCGGCAGGTTGCCGCGCATGGCCTCGCGCAGGGCGTTGGCGCGGCCTCGGGTGGCGTGCTGCTCCTCCAGCGTCACCATGTGCGAGGGGCACATGGTGCCCGTGTCCAGCTTGCGGCACACGCCCATCCCGTTGCACTTCTCCACCGCCACGTCCCACCCGCCGTCGGCCGAGTAGTCGAACCACGTGTCGGGCGCGCCGGCGTTCGCCACCGCGTCGAAGCGCAGGTTCTCGGACATGCGCTGGTACGGCGGAACGATCTTGCCGCCGGGGTTCATCCGCCCGTGCGGATCGAACACCTGCTTGACCTCTTGGTGGAGCCGGATGATCTCCGGCCCGAACATCAGGGGGAGGAACTCGGACCTGGCAAGCCCGTCGCCGTGCTCGCCGGAGAGGGACCCGCCGAACTCCACCACCAGCTCGGCGATGTCGCGCGCGATCCCCTGCATCCGTACGATGTCTTCGCCGCGCTTCAGGTCCAGGTCCACGCGGATGTGGAGGCACCCCTGCCCCGCGTGCCCGAAGTACCCGGTGGTGGTGCCGTGGCACTGCACCACCTCTTCGAAGCGGCGCGTGTACTCGCCCAGCCGCTCGGGGGGAACGCCCGTGTCCTCCACGAACTCCTGCGGCTTGATGTTCTTGTTTGGGGTGGTGAGGTACAGGAGCCCCGTGGCCGCCTGCCGCAGCGCCCAGGCCGCCGCCTGCTCGCGCGCGCTGAGGTACGCGTTGGCCTCCGGCGCGCCGGGGAGCCCCTTCGCCCGCGCCGCGAAGTCGTGGGCCAGCCCCGCCACCTCCTCGGCCGTGGTGCCGCTGAACTCGCAAAAGAGCACGCCCAGCGCGTCCGGCGCCGCCATGGCCGCCGTGTCGCGGAAGTCCAGCAGCGAGCGCGCCCCCTGCAGCACGCGGCTGTCCACGATCTCCAGCGCGGAGAGCGACGGCTCCTGCAGGATGGCGGGCACCGCGTCCATGGAGGTGAAGCGCTCGCGGAAGGAGAGGAGGACGAGCGAGCGCGCCGGCGGCACCGGAACCAGCCCCAGCTCCGCCTCCACCACCGTGGCCAGCGTCCCCTCGGAGCCCACGATGAGGCGCGCCAGGTTGAGCGAGTCGCCCTCCAGCATCGCGTCGAAGTTGTAGCCCGACACGCGGCGCGGGATTTGGGGGTAGCGGGCCAGGATGCGCTCCCGCTCCGGCTCCAGCACGCCGAGCACGGCGCGCGCGATCTCCCCTTCCAGCCCCGGCAGCCGCGCCACCTCTTCGCGCGGCACGGCGCCGAAGTGGGCGCAGCGCCCGTCTGCCATCACGCACTCCAGCGAGTGCACGTGGTCGCCCGTCTTGCCGTAGACCAGGGAGCGCGCGCCGCACGAGTTGTTGCCGATCATCCCGCCCAGCGCGCACTGGCGGATGGTGGCCGGGTCCGGCCCGAAGTGGAGCCCGTACGGCGCTGCGGCGCGGTTGAGCCGGTCCAGCCGCAGCCCCGGCTGCACGCGCGCCGTGCGCCGGTCCGGGTCGATCTCGATCACGCGGTTCATGTACTTGGTGAAGTCCATCACCAGCGCGTTCCCCACCGTCTGCCCGGCGAGCGCCGTGCCCCCGCCGCGCGGCAGGATGGCGACCCCGGCCTCGGCGGCCAGCTTCACCGCGGCCTCCACGTCGCCGGCCTCGCGCGGCACCACCACGCCCACGGGCAGGATCTGGTACAGCGACGCGTCTGTGCTGTAGAGGAGGCGCGACTTGGCGTCGAACCGTACCTCGCCGCGGACTTTTTCCTTCAGCGCGCGCTCGAGCTTCGCCGCGCGCGGATCGTTCTGGACGACGGGGAGGGACACGGAAAACCTGTGCGTGAGTGCGTGGAGTGCGTCAGTGCGCTGAACGGCGGCGCGCGTGTCTGCGGTTCCTCACGCACTCACGCACTCCACGCACTCACGCACTTCCGTCAATCTTGCGCGGCCCGCCCAGCCCGGCAAATCGCCTGCCGCCCGCGCGCGGGAGCCATCCCGGGAACCCCCGCACGGTCCGGGGTACCAATGGGCCGGGGCGCGAGGGTCGTGCGCCCCGCGCTCAACCCAGACGTTCATGGCCATGCACGTATACCTTCGCGACGATCCCGTCGCGCTCGAGATCCGCGAAGTGGACCACGAGGGGCTGCTCCCGGAAGAGGCCGAGCTGATCCCCGTCGCCTTCTTCGCCGACGGCAACGACCGCCCCTCGTTCCGCGCGCTGCTGCCGCCGGAAACGCTCACCATCCTGGAGGAAGCGCTCCAGGCGCCCGTGCAGCTCGGCCTGCTGGCCGAGGAGCCGGAGGAAGCGGGGGCGGAGATCCACGCCATGGTGGGGCTTTCCATCCCCGTGGAGCAGCTCCCCGAGGGCGTGGCGCCCACGGAAGAGGACGAGGAAGGGGGCGAGGAGTCGCTGGAGCCATGGCAGTCCGGCGGCGGCGCCGAGGCGTGGCGCGGCGACGACGCGGAGCCGGAAGACGCGCCCAAGACGGTGATGCTGGCGTTCGCGCCGCTGGTGCGCCTCACGCGCCGCTTTCCCGACGACTTCGGCGAGGAGCTGGCGGACCTGCTGGAGAGCGCGCTCTCCGGCGCCACCAAGCCGTCGTTGGAGGCGCGGGTGGACAGGATGCTGGGCGGGTCCTGAACGGACCGGGCTCACACAGAGGCACAGAGGCACAGAGATGACTTCGTCTCTGTGCCTCCTTTACATCGGCCGATGACCGGATACAGGGGACGATTCGCGCCCAGCCCCACGGGGTCGCTTCACGTGGGGAACGCGCGCACCGCGCTCCTCGCCTGGCTGCACGCGCGGGCGGCGGGGGGGAGCTTCGTGATGCGGGTGGAAGACCTTGATTTCGGTCGGGTGCGCCCCGGGATCATGGAGGCGCAGCTCGACGAGCTGCGCTGGCTGGGGCTGGATTGGGACGAGGGGCCGGACGTGGGCGGCCCGCACGCGCCGTACGTGCAGTCGCGGCGGGTGGAGCGGTACGAGGAGGCGCTGCGCCGGCTGGCCGCGGCGGGGCTCCTCTTCGCCTGCGGCTGCTCGCGGCGCGACATCGCCGCGGCGGCCAGCGCGCCGCACGCGGGCGACGAGGGGCCGCGCTACGCGGGGATGTGCCGAGAGCACGCCGTGCCCGCGGACGCGCCCTCCCTCACGCGCCTGGCCGTCTCCCTCTCCGCCCTGCGCTTCCGCCTGGCGGACGACGAGGAGGTGTGCTTCGACGACGCGGTGCAGGGGCGCGCCTGCTTCCGCCCCGCCGCGGACACCGGCGACTTCGTGGTGCGTCGCAAGGACGGGGTGGCCGCCTACCAGCTCGCCGTGGTGGTGGACGACGCGGCCATGGGGATCACGGACGTGGTGCGCGGCGGCGACCTGCTGGGCTCCACCGCGCGCCAGCTCCTCCTCTTCCGCGCGCTGGGGCTCCCCGAGCCGCGCTTCGCCCACGTCCCCCTCCTGCTGGGGCCCGACGGCGAGCGCCTGGCCAAGCGCCACGGCGCCGTCTCCCTCACGGAGCTGCGCAACGAGGGGGTCGCCCCGGCTGCCGTGGTGGGGTGGCTCGCCTCCACCTGCGGCCTCGCCGAGCCGGGCGAGCAGGTGACGCCCGCCGAGCTCGTGCCGCGCTTCGCCATCGGGCGCATCCCCGCCGAGCCGTTCGTGGTCACCGGGGCGTCGCTCGCGGGGCTGCGCGTCCGCCCGGTCGCGAGGGGCTGAAGCCCCCGCTGGAGGGGCGGGAAGCCCGCTGAAGCGGGCTCGGTAGCCGGACCTGTGCGAGCCCGCTTCAGCGGGCTTCCCGTGGTTCCAGCCGGGGGATTCATCCCCCGGCGTGCGGGGACCGCCGGGGCGTCGCAGGCGGTGGCGCCCGGAAATATCTGCAACAGGGTGCCGGGCGAGGAAAAGATTTCCGGGGTGGGGGGAGGCGAGGCGGGGGGCGGGGCGCGGGGGAGCGGGGCTACCTGATTGCGGGGCAGACACTTGGGGCGCGCTTATTTCAGATCGGGCGGGGAACGCTTATCTTCGCGGTAATCCCGACACATCCCCGCCGCCGTACCGTTTCCCTGCAGAGTCCAGGAGATCCACCCATGAAGCGCTGCGCGCTCGCGCTCGCCGGGCTGCTCGCGCTCCCCGTGTGCGCTCAGGCCCAGACCGGCCCCGTGTACACCACCGAGCCACATCCCCAGCAGCTTCCTCACTCGCGGTTCTCCATCACCCCGTTCGTGGCCGCGCGCATCCCGTACAACACGGGGAGCTTCTACGTGTTCGGGCTGGACAACGGCCAGGACATCCTGGTGGAGACGCAGCGCGAGGGCACGCCCGCGCTGGGCCTGAACGCCGACCTGCGCGTCGCGGGGCCCTTCTCGCTCACGGGCGGCGTGGCGTACAGCGGGGGGCAGCAGGACATCTACACCTTTGGCACCGCGGGCGACTCGCTCCCCGAGGGGCGCTTCATCACCGACGCGCCGTCGATGGGCTTCGCCAAGCTGGGGATCACGGCGCGCCTCCCGGACCCCATCCGTGACGACCGCCGCTTCCACCCCTCGGCGTTCGTGACGGTGGCGCCGGCCGTGGTGTTCCTCAACCACCGCTCCTCGTCCGCCTACGACGACAGCTACCACTTCGCGCTGAACCTGGGCGCCGACGCCACCACGCGCATCGGGCGCAGCAACTTCGCGCTGCAGCTTGGCCTGGAAGACTACATCACCTTCTGGAACACGGACGAGTTCACCGCGCGCGACGTGGGCTTCTTCGCCGACGACCCGCGCTTCGAGGGCGAGCCGGTGGGGGTGGACTACGACTACTCCACGGCCAACATCTTCCTGCTGCGCCTGGGCGTCTCGTACCGCCCCGGCCGCTCAGAGCCGCTGGCCGTGCGACCGTACAACGCGCCGCCGCCCGCGCCCCCCGTGGCGTCCCGCGCAGCCACCACCCCGGTGCGCATGTGCGTGGTGCAGGGCGGCGAGCTGGCCCAGGTGGACGCGGTCTATGACCCCGAGCGCGCGGATACGCTCATCGGCGGCCAGCCGGTGGCCATGGCGCACGCGGCCGACGCCCTTCCGTACGCGTCTGGCACGACGTGGTTCATCAACCACGAGCCGATCGTGGCCCGCGGCGCCCGCTTCACCAAGTACGGCCTTCCCCGCGTGATCCCGGCGCAGCAGCTTCGCCGCTCGGGCGAGTTCAACGGCGTGCCGCTCTTCGCCGAGGTGGGCGTCGAGCAGCCGGACGTGTACTACGTTCCCCTCCGCCCCGGGTGCGAGTTCCAGCCCTACCAGAACAACGCGGTCACGGGGTCGGTGCGCGGCTGAAGAAGCCGGGCTCACACAGAGGCACAGAGGCACAGAGACGACTTCGTCCCTGTGCCTCTGTGGCTTTCAGCAGCGGAGCGTGCGGGCCTGCTGGCGGACGAGGCGATGGGCGCGGGCGCGCGAGACGCTCCACGAGCGCCAGTCGGAGTCGGTTCCCCAGCGGCGGAGGATGCGGGCTCCGGCGGCGCAGCGCTCCCGCTCCGGGGCGCGCGGGAGGGCGGCGAGGAGCGCGGGGACGGCGTCGGCGCTGAGGCCGGCGGCGTAGCGGACGTCGAAGGGGCGCTCGGCCACGGCGCGCGCCGCGTTGGTGCGCACGATGCGCGTGTCCGGGTCGGCGGCGTGGAGAAGGGCCAGCGCCTCGGCCGCCATCACCAGCGCGCCGAAGACGAAGCGGTCGCGCCGGCCGCGCAGCACCGTGGCGCAGAACCAGGCGAACACGGCCGCCAGCCAGAGCATGAACGCCGTGGTGTAGAGGCGCAGCTCGGTGAGCCCGTACGCGTTCTGGTAGAGCCGCATGCGGTGCAGCGCGGACGCCATGATCACGAAGAGGAGCGCCACCTGCACCCCGGCGAGCCAGCGGAAGACGCGCTCGTGGCGAGGGTCGCCGCGGCGCATGGCCGCGTGCAGGCCCAGGAGGAGCGGCAGCACCAGCCCGGCGACCGTAACCAGCTCGAAGAAGCCGCGCCGCGCGTAGTCCGCGTGCTTCATGGCCACGGGCGCCGCGCCGAACAGGTAGGGAAGCTGCACGAGCACGAAGGAGAGGAAGAGCGCGTTGAGCAGCGCCATCACCGTCCCCACCTCCACCACGCCCAGGAAGGGAGGCGGCACGGCCGGCTCCGCCGCCTCCGCGGGCTCGTCGCAGAGCGCCAGGGTGCGCAGCACGCCCCCGGCCACCCAGGCGACGGCCCCGGCGAGGAAGAAGTGCGACACCACCACGTCGGGGCCGATCCAGAAGACGCGGTTCAGCATCCCCTCGAACGCGGCGTCGGCGGCCACCAGCAGCATCGCGAAGAAGCCCACGATGGGGAGCGCAATCGCCATCCCGCGCAGCAGCGGAAGCGCGACGTTCGCGCCGGGCCCCTGCCCCACCTCGCGCCAGCGCACGTCCCTCACCAGCAGCGAGGGGATCCCCACGGCCGCCTCGAACGCGCCGCGCGCCAGGCCGAGCGCGTACGACGCGACGCCGCCGGTGCGCAGCCGCGACCCGCGCGCCCGGTGCATCGCCAGCGCCAGCACCACCAGCAGCGCCACGATGTCGAGCGCCTTCAGCGTCGGCGAGTCGCGCCACGCCATCAGCGCGGCGATCCCCAGCGCCAGGGGCACCCAGCTCCGCCCCGCCTCCTGCAGCCCCGCCCACCGCCGCAGCCCCACGGCGGCGCCCACCAGCGCCACGGTCCACAGCGTCAGGTTGATCCCCCACGGCGTCGCGCGCAGCAGCGCATCGCCCAGGATGCCCAGCCCCGCCGCGGCGCCCAGCACCCCCAGCGCGCCGCGCGTGGCCGCGCTCATCGTCTCCGGAAGCGGCTCGGCCGCGGGGGCCGCCATCGTCTCGTACGTGCTCATGGTCTAGTGCTCCTCTGAACGTTGAAGCGGGGTGTCATCTCAGCCTCCCCGGTTGGTTTCGGGTGCGAGTGGCGCGAGGGGCGGCAGCCGGGGGAATGGGATGCCCAGGAGTGCCCAGAACTGGACGACGTGCACGAGCGCGTACGACAGCACCGCCGCGATGAAGAAAGCGTCGGCCTGTGACTCGTTAAGCATCGAGACTCGGACGAGGGTGATCGCGAGCAACGACGACGGTATAAGCAGCAGCATGCCGAACAGGCGCATACCCAGCCCACCACGCTCCGCCGCGAACGACAGCAGGAGCCCCAGGTGGACCACGAGCGGGACGCCAGCCACCATCGCCAGGCGTTCGCCCGGGGTCAGGACGCATTCCACACTCGTGCAGCGACCCTCCTCCACCAGCACGTACACCGCACAGCTCGCCGCCTCGACCGCGACCAGCGCGATCCGCGCACCCCAATACTCCCCGGCTGACCAGAACGTACTCATCGTCCACACTCCTCTGTGTCTCTGTGCCTCTGTGTGAGCCTGCTGTTCACCCGGCCGCCGCGATCGGCACCCGTCCGAAGCGCCGCTCGCGCCGGTGGAACTCGGCGACGGCCTCGGCCAGGGCGCCGGCGTCGAAGTCGGGCCACATGCGGGGGGTGAAGAGGAGCTCGGCGTAGGCGCACTCCCAGAGCAGGAAGTCGCTCAGGCGCTGCTCGCCGCCCGTGCGGACGAGGAGGTCCACGTCCGGCCCGCCCAGCGCGCGGGCGAAGTCGTCGCGCGTGGCGCCGGCCGGGAGGCTCGCGGCGGCGGACACCAGCGCGTCGCGGGCGGAGTAGTCCAGCGCGATGCGCAGGTGCATGCGGCCGCCGTCCGCGGTGGCGGCCTCGGCGCCGTCGATGGCGCGGCGCAGCGCCTCGGGAAGGCGGTCGCGGCGGCCGATGATGCTCATGCGGATGTCGTTCTCCACGCAGCGCTGCGTCTCCGCCGCCACGTAGATGCGAAAGAGCCGCATCAGCCCGCTCACCTCGCGCGACGGGCGCGCCCAGTTGTCGGATGAGAAGGCGTACAGCGTCAGCATCCCCACGCCCAGCTCCGGCGCGGCCTCCACCACCTTTTTGACGACCCGGGCGCCCTCGCGGTGCCCGGCCACCCGCGGCAGCCCGCGCGCGCTCGCCCACCTGCCGTTCCCATCCATGATGATGGCCACGTGGATCCCCCTCATCTCCCCTCCTCGCGGTGAAGGTATTCCCAAAGCACTCTGTATCATAAAGTACCCGGGCGAAAAAAAAGGCCGTGCGGCGGTCACCCGTCCCGCACGGCCTGGATCAGCGCTTCCATGTGATCGAGGTACGCCTTGAGCGCCTGGCGTCCCGTGTCCGCCAGGCGGAACTCGGTGCGCGGCACGCGGCCCTCGAAGCTCTTGGTGCACTCCACGTACCCCGCCTCTTCCAGCTTGCGGGCGTGGACGCTCAGGTTGCCGTCCGTAAGGCCCAGCATGTCCTTGAGCTCGTTGAACGACAGCGACTGGTTGACGGCGAGCGCGCTCACGATCCCCAGGCGCACGCGCTCGTGGATCAGCCGGTCCAGCTCGGCCGCGCCCCCCTCCGCCCCGCCGACGACGGCGCGGAGGAGAAGTCCTGCCCGTCGCGTGTGTCGCGCTGTGCCTCAGCCACCGTACCTCCGCGCGATGAGGGTTCCGAAGATGATGTGGAGCCCGCCGAAGCCCACCGCCATGTAGGCGTTGCCCCACGACGCGGGCGACACCAGCGCCACCGTGCCCAGCGCCATGAAGATGAGCCCCATCACCGGCACCGCCGGCACCGAGAAGGCGCCCGCCGTCAGGATCCCCACGCCGAAGAGGAGCATCCACATCCCCGGCAGCGCGGCGATGAACCCGGCGTGGAAGAGCACCCCCGTGAGCACCGCCCCCGCCACCAGCGGCGGCGCCAGCGACAGCATGAACTTGCGCCCGGGCCCGCTCAGCAGCGGCATGCGCGCGGCGCGAGCCTTCATCGCCGTGGTGAGCACGCCGATGGCCACCGACACCACCGCGGCCGCCATCCAGGTGGCCAGCCACATCTCCGGCGACCCCTGCATGGACGCCAGCCACGCCGCCAGCACACCCGCCACCCCGATCACCACCTGCCCCCACCCGGAGACGGCGGTGAAGCTCCCCGCCCGCTCCATCGTCTCGCGGATGTAGCGAAGGTTGTCCATCGCGCGGGCATGAAGCTCGAGCGACGGCTCTTCGTCAGGCATCTCTTCGCGGCGGATCGGATGAATGGTTGCCATGGGTACCAAGATGCACGGGTTCGGTGCGCCAGTCAAGTCCTTTGCGATGTAAAGCAAAAAATGGGCTCACACAGAGGCACAGAGACACGGAGGAGGGTCATCTGCCGCGCAGCAGCGGGGCCAGGACCGCGGCGCGGCCGTCGATGGCCGGGTTGGGGCGCAGGCCGAGGATGGTGGTGATCATGGGGTAGAGGTGGACGTTCTCAAAGGGCGGCACGCGGGTGCGGGCGCGGAAGGCGGGGCCCTGGGCGGCGAAGAAGGCGTGCATGGTGGGGAGCGCCGGGTCGTAGCCGTGGTTGCCCGGGTCGGTGCGCGGGCGCGGGGCGCCGGGCTCGGGGCGGCGGATGAAGACCAGGTCCGGCGCGCGCATCTCCACCAGCAGGTCGCCGGCGCGGGGGGATGTGCCGAGATGATAGCGCGCCGGGATCTCGTCGCGGCGGTACACGCCCGCGGCGCGGAGGCCGGCGCGCAGGGCCGTGCGGGCGCGCTCCAGGGCCGCCGTGTCGCCGTCGAAGAAGAGCGACATGGTGGGGCCGCTGCCCACCGCGCGCACTCCGCGCAGCGGGATGTGGTCGGACAGGTAGGCGGTGCGCCCGCCGCGCACGTCCTGCATCCCGTGGTCGCTCACCACCACCACGTTCACCTCGCGCGCGATGGGGAGCGCCGCGATGCCGTCCAGCAGCCGGCTCAGCGCCTCGTCCGCCCGCTCCACCCCCGCGCGCACCTCCGGCGAGCCGGGCGCATGGTGGGCATCGTCCACGTCCGAGATGTAGACGGCGACGAGGTGCGGCCGGCGCTCGGGCGGGAGCCGGAGCCACCTGAGCACCTGGTCCATGCGCGCGCGGCTGGGGACCGACTTGTCGTAGCGCGCGTGGTACGTGGGGAGCACGCCGCCGATGGGCACCTGCGAGCCGGGCCAGTACAGCGCCGCGCTCAGCATCCCCTGCCGCTCGGCGGTCACCCAGAGGGGCTCGCCGCCGTACCAGCGCGGGTCGCGCTCGGAGAGGGTGTCGCCCACGGCGAAGGAGGCGCGCAGGGCGGGGTCCCACATCTGGTTGCCCACCAGCCCGTGCGTGCCGGCGTACATCCCGGTGGCGATGGAGTAGTGGTTGGGGAAGGTCTTGGAGGGGAACACCGGCAGCATGTACGGCGCCGACACCCCCTCGCGCCGCAGTTGGGCGAGCCGCGGCGCGGGCACCGTCTCCACGTAGTCCGGGCGGAAGCCGTCGTACGAGACGAGCACCACGTACGGCTTCGCCTGCTGCTCCGGCGCGTTGCGGCGCTCCCCCTGCACCACCACCTGCTGCGCCGGCAGCCGCGTGGCCGCCAGCAGCGCCAGCACGGCGAGCAGCAGCCGCATCACCATGCCCCCCCGGCCGACACCAGCACGCCGGCTTCGGGGCTGAAGCGGGTGAGCCCCGCCACCCCTTCCACGCGCACCCAGCGCCGCCGCCCGGCGCGCACGCCCAGCCGCGCCTCCCCCAGCGACTCGTTGCCGCGGATCTCGCGGTGCCCGCTCCCCACCTGCTGCCCCGTGAACGTCAGCGATGGGACGACGGGGAGCCGGTCGTACTCCGCGCGCACGATGTAGAGGATGAGGTCGTCCTGTTCGAAGTCGGGGCGGCGCGTGGTGTTGATGCTCACTCCCGTCTCCGCCGCCAGCGACGCCCCTCCGCGAGCCACCCGCCCGCCGACGAGCGCAAAGAAGTCCGTGGCGTCGCGATCCAGTCCCACCCGGTTGTCCGTGGTGGGGATGCGCGTGCCGAAGCGGAGGATGGCCAGCGCCCCGGAGCGCTCCGGCGTGAGCCTCACCAGCGTGGAGACGCGGTAGTCGCCCGAGTCCTGGCGCCGGGGCCCCGCCTCGGTGACCGCGGGATCGGCGTCGGCGAAGCGCTCGTCGTCCTCGAAGAAGCGCTGCACCGTGCCCGCGGCCTCCAGCACCACGCGCCCGGTTCTCCACACCGCCCTGAAGTTCCCCGCCTCCACCAGCGTCCCCTCCGTCCCCGCCAGCGACGCGCGCTGCCCTCCAAACACCCCGCCGCCCGCCTCCACGATCACCGCGGGCGCCTCCGTGAACGCCCGCCACTCCGCCGGGTCCAGCGGACGGAGCTGGGCGCCGGCCGGCGCGGCGAGGGTCAGGAGGGCGAGCAGCGAGGCGATGCGCGGGAGGATCTGCAGGGTCATTGGCTCACACAGAGGCACAGAGGCACAGAGAAGAAGTCAGCGGCCCCCACGAAGCCGCTTCAGGCGCCGCTCCACCTCGGGCGGAACGGCGAGCGTGTCGGCGACGGCGGCGATGGCCTCGGCGGCGCGCCACTGCTGCTCCAGAAGGGCGAGCTCGCCTTCCAGGGCGCGGCGCTCGGCGTCTTCGTGGGACGACATCTCCAGGGCGAGGCGCACCTCGGCGGGCATCTGCCAGAGCTCGCGGTAGCCCCACCCCAGGCGGCGCGCGTCCAGCTCGGACTGGCGGAAGTAGCGCTCCGGGTCGCCCGCGGCCTCGATGCGCGCGACGGCGGACTGCACCTCGGCGCGGGAGCCGCCGGCGCGGTTGGCGCTGGGGAGCATGATGCCCAGCGCGCGCACCGCCGCGCCGCCGCGGATCTGCACCTTGCGGTCGAGGCGGAACGGGTCGCTGCGGCCGGTGTCGTCCATCTCCGCCATCCCCAGCTCCAGCGCCCAGTCGCGCTCGCCCGGAACGATGCGGGCGCGCACGATGAGGTCGCGCGGCTTCAGGACCGGCTCGCCCCGCTCGTCGGTGAGGGCGAGCTGGGCCGTGCGGCCCGTGCCCGTGCTTCCCGGCGCGCGGCGCGTGGCCAGCAGCGCGACCTGCGCCGAAAAGGGGACGGCCAGCAGGAGGAGGGGCGCCCCCGCGGCCACCACGCCCGCCACCGCGGCCCCCGACAGCCCCATCACCCCGGCGCGCCCCCAGAACCGCCGCGCCCGCCGCCCGAACTGGTCTCCGTACCGCCACGCCGCGAACTCCGGCCGCAGCGGCCGCCCCACGCGGATCAGCCCCGTGCCGTCCGCCACGCGCGCCAGCCCGATCTCCTCGGTGGCCACGCGGGTGCGCGTATCGCGGTACAGGCGCTCCGCCTCCTCGATGGCCTCCCAGCGCGTCTCGATGGGCGACAGGTTCCACCGCTCGCACACGCCGCACACGGCCCACAGCCGCCCCCGCCCCGCATCGAACGCCACGCGCCGCGACACCGGGAAGTGCTCCAGCGCCTCGTTGGCGCCGAGCGGAGCATGGCAGAAGATGCACGTGCGATACATGGGCGCCTCTCTGTGCCTCTTTGTGAGCCCGCCGTTCACCCCAGCCGCAGCACCGACGCGGCCCGCCCCAGCACCTCGTCCGGCGTGCCCAGCGCGCGCTTGATCTCGATCTCGCGCTGCAGCGGGTTGCGGACGCGTTCCAGCGCGGCGACGCGGCGGGGCCCCAGGCGGCGCAGGTGCCAGACGGCGTTGCAGGGGACGGGGAAGTCGCTCCCGTGCAGGGTGCGCGCGGCCAGCTCCGGGTCCGCGGCCAGGCGGCCCAGGGTGGCGGAGCGCGCGGGGTTGTTCATCCCCGAGTTGTCCGCCCACAGGTGGGGGAACTCGGCCATCAGGGCGCGCAGCAGCGGCGTCTGGTCCGGGTCGCGCCGGAAGGGGACGGGCGCGGCCAGGTGCGCCACGATCACCGGCACCCCCTCGCGCAGGGGAAGGAGGATGCGGCGCAGGTCCTTGAGCGACGGATCGACCTCGGCAAAGGTGTTCTCGCTGCCGCCGGAGTGCACCAGCAGGGGGAGACCCGCGTCCGCCATGCGGCGGTAGAAGGGACGGTGCGCCGGGTCCGCCGGGTCGATCCCCTGCGTGGAGGGGAGCCACTTGAGGAGCACCGCGCCCCGCTCGATGCACTCCTCCAGCCGCTCCATGGCGTCGCGCTGCGCGGGGTTGAGCGAGGGGCCGGGGAGGAGCTCGGGGTGCTCGCGGCAGACGCGGAACACCCAGCCGGGGGGGATCACCATCTGCGATCGCCCCAGGTCCGGCTCGCCGCGGGCGTCGCACACGGCGTCGAAGCCCAGCGCCACCGCGCGGTCCACCTCGCTCCCGCGCACGTGCGCGGCCAGGCGCTCCGCCCACTCCGCGTCCGCCGTGGGCGAACCGGGCGAGAAGCCGTGCATCCGCCCCAGCGCGCGAAAGGTGAGGCTGCGCCGGAAGCGCGGCGACACCCAGCATCCGCTCCCCCCCGCCCCCACCCCGGCCAGGTGCGCGTGCACGTCGATGCGCTCGCTCACGACAGCCACTCCGCCACCCGCGCCACGGCCCGCGCGTCAAAGGGCACGCTCCAGTGCGTGGGCCCGTCCAGCACCTCCAGCGCCGCGCCGGGGATGCGGCGGGCCAGCCGCTCCCCCTGCTCCGCCGGCACCAGCGCGTCGCCGCGGCTGTAGACCAGGAGCACGGGGGTGTTGATGCGCGGCGCGGCCTCGTCCAGGTCCAGCCGGGCGAGAAGCGCCTGCACGCCCGCCACGTACCCGAACCCCGGCGCCGCGCCCTCCAGCCGAAAGGGGTACGCGCCCCGCTTGAGCGGCCCCACGGCGGGGATCACGCCCCACGCGCCGTAGTGCTCGCGCTGCGCAAAGGTGCTGCGCCGCAGGAAGCCCCGCAGCTCCCCCAGCGCCGTGCGCACGCCCAGGCGCAGGCGCACGGGCGCGGAGAGCACCGCCGCGGACACGACCCGCTCCCAGCCGGGGCCGGAGAGCGCGTGGAGCACGAGCGACCCGCCCAGGCTGTGCCCGAGCAGGTGAAGCGGAAGGGGCGGGCGCCCCGCCTCGGCGCGCGCGGCGGCGTCGGCCAGGGCGCCGGTGATGGCGTCCGCGCGGAACAGGGTGGTGCTGTCGCGGCCGTGGCCGTCCAGGTCGAACGCAAAGATCTCCCACCCCGCGCGCAGGAGCGGCTTGCAGAGGGCGAGGAGGGGGTAGAGCGCGTCGTTCCCCGCCCCGTGCGCCAGCACGATGCGCCCGCGCGCCGCGCCCGCGGGCACCAGGCGGCAGCCGCGCGCGTGGCCGCCGGCGCGGGGGTAGCTCACCGTTTCGATGGAGGCTCCCTCGGCGGCGAGCCAGGCTTGGAGGCGCGCTCTCAACGGCCCCCACCGGCCTGGTGGCGGTCGCCGCCCATCCACCCGGTGGCCTCGGTGTCCGTGGGGGCGGTCTGGCCCTGGCGCTCGGCGGCGTCGGCGTCCTGGCCGGAGCGGCTCTGGTCCGTGTCCGGCGTGCCCAGCGGCTTGCCGGCGGGCGCCAGCTCGGCCCCCACCTCGCCCGTGATCAGCCGCGCGCCGCGCTGCCAGGTGAGGTACGACCACGCCCACTGCATGAACACCGAGGCGCGGTTGCGGAAGCCGACCAGGAAGAAGATGTGGATCAGGAGCCATCCCCACCACGCCAGCACGCCGGACATCCTGATCCGGCCCATGTGCAGGACGGCGGCGCGGCGGCCCATCACCGCCATGCTCCCCTTGTCGTTGTAGCGGAAGGGGGTGCGCGCGCCCCCCTCGATGCTGGCCACGATGTTGGAAGCCGCGCGCCGCCCCATCTGCATCGCCACCTGCGCCACGCCGGGGAGCGGCTTCCCGTCGTCCCCGTTGAGGCTGGCGAGGTCGCCGATCACGAACACATCCGGGTGCCCCGGCACGGACAGGTCCGGCTGGATCTGCACGCGCCCCACGCGGTCCGTGGGCACGCCCAGGCGCTTTCCCAGCGGCGACGCGGTCACGCCCGCGCCCCACACCACGTTGCGGGTGCGGATGACCTCGTCGCCCACGCGCACGTGGTCCGGCTGCACGTCGGTCACGATGCTGCCGGTGCGCACCTCCACGCCGCGCAGTTGCAGCGCCTCCGCCGCGTAGTCGGAGAGCTCCTGCGGGTACGCGGCAAGCAGGCGCGGCCCTCCCTCCATCAGCACGATGCGGGCTTGCGACGGGTCGATGTGGCGGAAGTCGCGGGCGATGGAGCGGCGCGCCGTCTCGGCCATGGCGCCCGCCATCTCCACCCCCGTGGGCCCGCCGCCGATCACCACGAAGGTGAGGAGGGCGCGCTGCTCCTCGGGGTCGTCCTCCTGCTCGGCGGCCTCGAAGGCGAGCAGGAAGCGGCGCCGGATCTCGGTGGCGTCTTCCAGCGTCTTGAGGCCAGGCGCGAGCGGCTCCCACTCCGGGTGGCCGAAGTAGGCGTGCGTGGCGCCGGTGGCCACGATCAGGTAGTCGTACTCCATGCGGCCGCCATCCGCGAACACCACCTGCCTGCGCGCGGTGTCCACGTCCGTGACCTCCGCCATCCTCACCTCGGTGGAGCCCTGCTTCCTCAGCACCTGGCGGATGGGCGACGCGATGTCCGCGGGGGAGAGCGTGGCCGTGGCCACCTGGTACAGGAGCGGCTGGAAGATGTGATGGTTCCTCCGGTCCACCACCGTCACCGTGACGGGCGCGCGCCGCAGCGCCCGCGCCGCCCACAGCCCCCCGAACCCGCCCCCCACGATCACCACGTGCGGTACCCGCAGGATACGCGTCGCCATCGTCTCTCCCCCGTAAGTGCGTTTCGACAAAATGGGGCCGCGGCCACTTCAAAAACAATGGCTCACACAGAGACACAGAGGCACGGAGAACGACGCCTGTTCTCCGTGCCTCTGTGCCTCTGTGTGAGATTCAGTCGCCGGCGCTCGTCTCCAGCGCGGCTACCAGGCGGAGGCCCGGGAGGTACACGGCGGTGCGGTCGCCGGTGTAGGCGCCGTACCCGCGCGGGGCGGGGGACGCGGCGGCGATGGCGGCGGAGAGGGCGCCGCCCAGCACCTCCGCGTTGGGAGCCGCCATCATGGTGAGGTGGGTTCCCGGCACCTCGGTGGTGCGGAGCAGCTCCGCGGGGAGCACGGCCCGCCAGCCGAGCCACGGGTCCGTGCCGGAGCCGTCCCGCGCCGGGAAGAGGTGCACGGGGACGTGGATGGGCGGCACGGCGTAGCCCCGCATGGCGTGCCGGTTGCCGCGCAGGCGGTCCAGCATCGCCTGCACGCGCTCCACCCCCACGCGGGCGGGGAGAATGCCCGCCGCGTGGCACCGTTCCACCAGCTCCTGGAGCTCCATCTCCGCGGCGGCCCGCGCGAGCTGGCCGAGCGAGGCGCCCGCGGCCCCCTCCAACCCCTCTTCCATGCGCAGCATGCGCAGAAGGAGGGCGTACTCGTCGCCCCCGGCGGGCTGGTAGCGGGTGTCCATCATCCCCACGAACTCCACCGCGTGGCCCCGGCCCAACAGGTGCGCGGCGGCCGCGTAGGCCAGCGTACCGCCAAAGGACCACCCGGCCAGCCGGTACGGGCCCTCCGGCTGCGCTTCGCGGATCATCCCCGCCAGGCGTGCCGCCATCTCTTCCACGGTCGCCAGCCCGGGCTCCGGCGCGGGGAGGGCGTAGATGGGGATCTCCGCGTGGAGGTGGGGCCACAGGGCCTGCGCGTAGGCGGTCGATCCCGTTCCCTCGTACACCAAGAAGAGGGGGCGCTGCGTCCCGCCGGCGCGCATCGGGATCGCCCGGTCCGGTGCGGCGTCCGGCCGCGATCCCCGCAGGCGCGCCGCGAACGCCTCCACCGTGGGGTGGGTGAAGAGGTCCGCCAGCGCGACTTCCACTCCCAGCACCCGCCGCACGCGCGCCACCACCTGCACCGCGCGCAGCGAGTGGCCGCCCAGCTCGAAAAAGTGGTCGTTCCTGCCCACCCGCTCCACGCCCAGCAGCTCGGCCCAGACGGCGGCCAGCAGCTCCTCGGTCTCGCCCACGGGCGCCTCGTAGCCGCGCGTGGCGAACGCGGTGCCGTCCGGCGCGGGGAGGGCCTCGCGGTCCACCTTGCCGTTCGGGGTGAGGGGGAAGATGTCCATCCGCACGTAGGCGGCGGGCACCATGTGCTCCGGCAGGCGCGCGGCCAGGTGCGAGCGCAGCACCTCGGCCTCCACCTCGGCCGCCGGGACGTAGTAGGCCACCAGGCGGCGGTCGCCCGGCGCGTCCTCGCGCACCATCGTCACCGCGTGGCGCACGGCGAAGTGGGAGCTCAGCGCGCCTTCGATCTCCCCCAGCTCGATGCGGAAGCCGCGCACCTTCACCTGCTCGTCGTTGCGGCCCAGGAACTCGAGGGTGCCGTCCGGAAGCCAGCGGCCCAGGTCGCCCGTGCGGTACATGCGGGCGCCGGGCTCGCCCGAGAACGGGTCCGCCACGAAGCGCTGGGCGGTGAGCACGGGCCGGTTCCAGTACCCGCGAGCCACCCCCGCGCCGCCGATGTAAAGCTCGCCCGCCACACCCGCCGGCACGGGCTCGCCCGCGGCGTCCAGGATGTAGACGCGCGTGTTTGCGATGGGGCGCCCGATGGGGACCGTCGCCCGCGTGTCGTCGTCCGCGCGGAAGTGGAGCGACGCCACGGCCGTGGCCGCCTCGGAGGGGCCGTACACGTTGTGGAGCGCCACGCGCGGCAGCGCCCGGTGGAAGCGCCGCGCCACCGCGGCCGGCAGCGCCTCGCCGCTGCACACCACGCGCAGCAGCCCGGTGCAGAGGGCCGCGTCCGGGTGCTCCAGGAAGAGCTGGAGCATGGAGGGGACGAAGCACGCGGTGCCCACCCGCTCGCGGCGGATGGTCTCCGCCAGGTACCCCGGGTCGCGGGAGCCTTCCGGCTTCAGCAGCACCACGCGGGCGCCGGAGACGAGGGGCCAGAAGATCTCGCGCACGGACACGTCGAAGCTGAACGACGCGTTCTGCAGCACCGCCTCGCCCGGCTGGGCGCGCCACACGCGCTGGCCCCACGCCAGGCGGTTGACCACGCAACGGTGCTGGTTCATCACGCCCCTGGGCGGCCCCGTGGAGCCCGAGGTGTAGATGAGGTACATCAGGTGATCGGCCGTGAGCTCCGCGCGCACCGGGTCGCTCTCCGGGCGGCCGGCCCACTCCGCCGCGCCGGCATCCAGCTCGATCACGGGAAGGCCGAGCCCATCGGCGAGGGCCACCGCCATCCCCGCGAGCCGCGCCTGCGACAGCAGCGCCAGCGGCGCGCTGTCCGCCAGCATGTAGCGCAGGCGGTCGGCGGGGTACGACGGGTCCAGCGGCACGTAGCAGCCGCCGGCCTTGAGCACGGCCAAGAGGCCCACTACCATCTCCACCCCGCGCTCCACGCACACCGCCACGCGCGCATCAGGCCCCACGCCGCGCTCCACCAGGTAGTGCGCCAGCCGGTTGGCGCGGGCGTTGAGCTCTCCGTACGTGAGCCGCTCGCCCTCGCAGGACAGCGCCTCCGCGTGGGGCGTGCGCTCCGCCTGCGCCTCGAAGAGCTGGTGGATGCACGCCTCCGACGGGAACTCGGCCGCGGTGGCGTTCCACGCCTGCACCATCTCCAGCCGCTCGTCCGCCGGCAGCAGCGGCAGGCGATCCACCCTGCCGCCGTCGTCCGCCACCATCCCCTGCAGGAAGGCGCGGAAGTAGCCCAGGTAGCGCTCCACCGTGGCCTCCTCGAAGAGCGCCGTCGCGTAGGTTACGCCGCCCACGATGCGCCCGCCGGCTTCCTGCAGCGCGAGCGACAGGTCGAAGCGGGCCGTGGCGTGCGCCGCGCCGGGCTCGGTGCCCAGCTTCAGGCCGGGCAGCCCCAGCCCTTCGCGGGGCGTGTTCTGCCAGGTGAACATCACCTGGAAGAGGGGTGTGTGAGAAAGGGAGCGCACCGGCTGCGCCAGCTCCACCACCTGCTCGAACGGGATGTCACGGTGGTCCTGCGCCCCCAGCGCGCCTGCCTTCACGTGCGCCAGCAGCTCCGCCACCGTGGGCTCGCCGGACAGGTCCACGCGCAGGACCAGCGTGTTGACGAAGAAGCCGATCAGCCCCTCGACCTCCGCACGCCCGCGATTGGCGGACGGGGTGCCGATCACCACGTCGTCCTGCCCCGCGAGCCGGCCGAGCACGGCGGCCCACGCGGCCAGCAGCGTCGTGTGCAGCGTGGTGCGGTGCCGCTGGCTGAGCGCCCGGAGATCCGCCGCGAGCTCCTCGTCCAGCTCCAGCGCGGCCATGGCGCCGGCATGGTCCTGCACGCGGGGGCGCGCGCGGTCCGCGGGAAGCTCCAGCAGCTCCGGCGCGCCGGCCAGCGTGTTCCGCCAGAAGTCCGCCTGCTTGCTCAGCGCCTCGCCATTCACCCAGCGGCGCTGCCAGGCCGAGAAGTCCGCGTACTGCACAGGGAGCGCGGGGAGCGGATCGGGCTCGCCGCGCACGAACGCGGTGTAGAGCGCGCCCAGTTCCCCCGTGAACACCCCCATGGACCAGCCGTCGGAGACGATGTGGTGCATGGTGATGAGCAGCACGTGGTCGTCATCCGCCAGCCGCACCAGCCGTCCGCGGATGAGGGGGCCGTGCGCCAGGTCGATGGGGGCCGACGTTTCAGCCGCCATCACGGCGGACAGCTCCTCCTCGTCCCCGTCCAGCTCCTGGTACACGAGCGGGAAGCGGCACTCCGCGGCGATGAACTGCACCGGCTCGCCCGCCACCGTGTGGAACGTGGTGCGCAGCACCTCGTGGCGCTCCACGATGCGGTCCAGCGCGCGGGCCAGTGCGCCGCGGTCCAGCTCGCCGCGCAGGCGCAGGCGGCGGGAGATGTGGTACGCGCTCCCGCCGCCGCCCAGTTGCTCCAGGAACCAGAGCCGCTGCTGCGCGAACGAGAGCGCCGCGGAGTCTCCGCGCTCGCCGGGCAGCATGGGCGTGAGGTCCAGCGTGCGGCGCTCCAGCTTGGAGGCGCGCGCGAGCTCCAGGAGTCTTTCCCGCTCGGCGGCCGATCGGATGCACATCAGGGGGTCCAGGAGGATGTGGTGGGGGGCGGCACGAGAGGATGGCGGGCGCGCGGCGAGACCGCCTGCTCCGCGGAAAGCAGAAAGCGGAGGCCCCACGCGGACGCGCGGAACCCCGGAGGACATCGGGAGGTGAGGCTGGGAAACAAACGGCGGGGAAGGGGCGGGGTAACTTTTCGCCCCCGAACCGGTTGCATCAATCCTGGCGGATCGCGTTGGAAGGTATACGATTTCAGCCAGATTACAACCCCTCGGGGAACATCTGGTTAGCGGCGGGCGAATGAATTCGCTGCAACGACCACACGAAGTCCCCCTGCGGGGACTACACGGTTCCCGCTGATGCTGGAAGACCAGTCCGCGAAGGCGGACTTGGTGCTGTTGTTGCCGCGAGCTCACTCGCCAGGCTGCAGTGCCCCCTGCGCGGAGTGAGCCTTCACCCTGAGCCGCAACCCTGTAGTCCCCGCAGGGGGACTTCGTGTAGTCGTTGCAGCGGTTTCAACCGCCGGGTCCCGGGGTACACGAAAACACAGAGGCACGGAGAACGAGCTGTTCTCCGTGCCTCTGTGTCTCTGTGTGAGCCCCGTGGTTCAGACCGGCACGGGCAGCAGCGTGCGGAACGAGTTGCGCGCCCGGTTCAGGCGGCTCTTCACCGTCCCCACCGGGATGCCGATCTCCTCGGCGATCTCCTCGTAGGTGCGGTCCTCCACCTCGCGCATCACGAACGGGATGCGGTGGTGCTCGTCCATCCGCCCGATGGCCGTGTCGATGGCCTGGCGCAGCTCGGCGCGGTACGCCTCGCGCTCCGGGTTGTGCCCCGTGGCCGCGAACTCCACCGGCCGCGCGGGGGCGCCCGAGGGCGACGTCTCCGGCCGCAGCTCGGAGAAGGTGGTCTCCCGGCGGCGCGAGCGGTTGCGGAACTCGTTCTTCAGCAGGTTGTTCGCGATCGTGTGGATCCACGTCGAGAACTTCCGGCTGGGATCGTAGCTCTCACGCGCGCGGTGGATGCGCAGGAAAGTGTCCTGCGTGAGGTCTTCCACCCGCTCCTCGTCGTTGAGGCGCTTGCGGAGGAAGCCCTGGATCCGCGGCTGGTAGCGCTCCATGAGCAGGCGGAAACCCGCCTCCTCGCCCTGCGTGTAGCGCTGGAAAAGGTCCTCGTCCGTCATCTCCCGCAGCGGAGCCTGGAGCTCCGGGAGACGGCTGGAGGGGCGCGCACCCCGGCTGCCGGGGGCACCCTGCGCCGCACCGAACTGGGCGGCCGCGCTGCTGAGGTCGATGGCAGTCTTCATGCTTCCAATATAAGCGAAGACCCCGGTTTTGTCGAGGTCAGTTCATGGCTGAACCATTACTGCAAGTGTTTGCAGGACGATAATTTAACACCCGGCTCAGCTTCCCGGCAGGGGGGAGCCGCCCGAGGCCCTGCCGCGGGCCCGGGCGCGGGCGTCCGCCACGTTCATCGCCACGAACAGGATGGCCCCCAGCGAGAGCTGCAGGTAGAAGGTGAGGAGCCGCCACCCGGCGGTCGCGATCCCCACCACGCTCCCCGGCAGCAGCGCGGAGTACACCAGGTAGAAGGCCGCCTCCGCCCCGCCCGACGCGCCGGGGGTGGGAACGAAGAGCATGGCCGTGAAGATCACCCACTGCAGGAGGAAGAAGAGCACCGGGTCCACCTGCGCGCCCAGGAAGTACGCCACGGCGGTGGCCACCGAGTAGCGGCAGCTCCACTGCACCGCCGTCACCAGGAAGGTGAGGGCGAAGCGCCCCTTCCCCCGCTCGCGCACCAGCGCCAGCACGGCGCCGAAGTCGCGCCGCGTCTTGCGCGAGCGGCGGCGGGTGCGGGCGGCCCGGCGCAGCCCCCAGCGCCGCGCCCGCCGCCCCAGGTACCCCCGCAGCGCCATCTGCCAGAGCAGCACCACGAGCAGGATGACGCCGATCACCGTGGGGATCACCCCCGACGCCTCGCCGCGCATCTCGCGCCCCATGCGGCGCAGCACGGGGAGCTCCCACGCGCGCGACACGATGAAGGCCGCCGGGAGCGCCGTGGCGAAGAAGCACAGGTCTTCCAGGTAGCCCAGCGTCACGATGGAGGCCGCCTCGCCCTTGGTGACCCCCTTCTGCACCATCATCCCCCAGCGGAACACCTCGCCGCCGGACGAGGTGGGGAACACGGAGGAGGCCAGCTCGGCGCCCAGGGTGATGCGGAAGCAGTCGCGGAAGGTGAGGCGGTGCCCGATGAAGCGGGCCCACACCAGGATGCGGATGGTGTTGGTGATCCAGGGCATCAGCGCCAGCACGACGCCCAGGTACAGGTAGCGGCGGTCCAGCTCGCCGAAGCGGCGGAAGATGCTGTGGTCCGTGGCCGCCCACGAGATCCACAGGTTGAGCAGCACCCCGAAGGGCACCAGGATGATGGAGGTGGTGAAGACGCGGTTGAGCCCGCGCGAGAAGCGCGTCTCCTCCCGGGGGGCGCTCAACGCCCCTCCGGCCCGCGCTCGATGACCCGCGCGTAGCTCTCGATCAGCCGCCCGTTGATGGCCGCCCAGTCCCGCTCGCTCGCCGCCGCGCGCGCCCGCGCCCCCATCCGCCGCCGCTCCCCGGCGTCCTTGAGCAGCCGCTCCACGTGATCCGCCAGGTCGGCCGGGTCGTTGGCGCGGGCTATCCACCCCGTCTCGCCGGGCTCCACCAGGTCCGGCGGGCCGCCGCGGTCCACCACTACGGCGGGAAGGCCGCTTGCCTGCGCCTCCAGCACCACGTTGCCAAAGGTCTCGGTGGTGGAGGGAAAGACGAAGACGTCGCCCGAGGCGTACCAGCGGGCGAGCGCTTCCCCGCCCTGGTGCCCCGGGAAGTGCGCGTCCGGCAGCTCGGCCTGGAGCTGCTCGCGCATGGGCCCCTCGCCCACCAGCACCAGGCGGTGGTCACTCCCCCGCTCGCGGAGGATGCGCTCCATCGCCACCAGGTCCGCCAGGTCCTTTTCCTTCACCAGGCGGCTCACCAGCAGCAGGATGGGCGTATCGTCGCTCGTGGCGCCAGCCAGGCGGCGCAGGGCGGGGTCGCGGAAGGCGGGGGAGAAGCGGCGCAGGTCGATGCCGCGCGACCACAGCTCCGTGTTGCGGATCCCGTGGCTGGCCAGCTCGCGGATGATGCTGTGCGACGGCGCGTACACCTTCTCGCAGCGCCCGTAGAAGCGCCTCATCATCTTCCACCCCAGCGGCTCCAGCCCGCCGAAGCCGTAGAAGCGGAAGTACGACACGAAGTGCGTGTGGAACGACGATACCACCGGCACCCCGCGCCGCCGCCCGTACTTTTCCGCGCGCACGTTGATGGGCGTGGGGCTCACCACGTGGATCAGGTCCGGCTGGTACTCGTCGAGCCGCTGGGTGGCGCGGTGCCCGATGGGCGAGGCCAGCCGGTAGTCCTTGTACAGCGGAAAGCGGATGTAGGGGATCTCCTGGACGCGCGTGCTCCACGAGATCTCCGGCCCCGGCTTGAAGGGGGAGAAGATGCGGAAGTCGATGCCGCGCGTCTCCAGCGTGCCGAAGAGCTGCGCCAGCGTCAGCGACACCCCGTCCACGTGTGGGAGAAGGCTTTCCGTGAAGTATGCGACCTTCATCCCGTTCCCGTCTGGAGCCCCGTGGCCGGCCCTGCGCGTGTGCTGTGATGGAGGGCGCAAATGTAAGACCCGCCCGCGTGACACCGCAAACGGCGGGGCTCACACAGAGACACGGAGGAGGGCTAGCGCAGCTCGGCCTCCAGGGCGGCGCGCAGGCGGCGCGTCTCGCCGCGCAGGGAGCGCAGGCCGCTCACGCGGTTGGAGGTGGCGGCCTGCAGGGTGAAGAGCACGCCCGCCACCTCCGGGTCGGCGCGGATGCGGCGCATCTCCGCGTCGTCCAGCCGCATCCCGCCCACGAACGCGCGCCGCATGAAGGGCATCGCGCGCGCCATGGGCCCGGCCGAGCCCGTCATCGTCTCGCGGAACTGGCGCTGGCGGTCGCTCTCCGCGTCCACGGAAGAGGCGTAGGAGGCCAGGAGCGCCCGCAGCGTGTCCGTGCGCACCAGCCGCAGCTCGCCCGTCCCCAGCAGCGCGCGGTAGTTCCCCGCCACGGGGCGGAAGTCGGCGGAGCGGCCGGCCTGGCTCATCCACCTCATCATCGAGTCCGGCGGCAGCGGCGCCTCCGGCCGGGTGAGCGCGTCCATGATGCGCGCCGCGGCGCCCACCCCCGCGCTGTCCTGGGTGATGGCGTCTTCCAGGCGCCGCTCGTTCTCGCGCGTGTCCGCCAGGATCTGGCGCAGGTAGTCGCGCTCGCGCCCGCGCTCCTCGTGCTGCTGCCACCACGCCTGCGCCGCCAGCGCGCACAGCACGCCCGCCACGATGATGCCGAACTCCCGCAGCGCCGCGCGCCACCCGCCGGCCTCAATGATGGCCGGAAAGCGCACGCGGCTCGCGGGGGGTGCCTGCGGGGGATCGGTGGACACGGGGTGCGGCATCTTCTCGCCTCCGGGGGGACGCGCTGCGCGGATGGTCGTGGTCCCGGTGCGCATCGGGCGTGCCGGGTCTCCGCGCGCGCTCCGGGAGGCATCTTTTCGCATTCGACGCACAACGTTTGTCCACCTTGTGCGTCACGCAAATGTCACACAGACTCCATCGCAACCCTCCGTGTTTCTCCTATCCGGAAGTGTCCCGTGGAAGCAGTCGAATTCGCGCGCATCCCGCCCTGGGAGCGGATGCGCTCGCTCGTAGCCGAGCACCTGGACGACCACCCGCTGCTGCGGGACGTGGCCGTGGACCGCACCCTGGACGTGAGCCGCTTCGGCGTGCGCATGCGCTGCGGGCCGCGCTCGGTGGCCGTGATGCGCTTCGAGTGGTTCCTCCCCCTCAGCGACGAGCGCGCCCGCCGCCTCGCCTCGGAGCTCGCGCTGCAGGCCCGCGGAACCCTGGACGAAGCCGCGGCGTAACACGTTACGGGGCCCGCGCTTCGCGGCCACGGCTCCACGGCAGGACCCCCGCCCGCCGTACCTCATCTCCAGGAAAGGGAGGCCGATCCATGCCCTCCTACGAATACCTCTGCGACACCTGCGGCCGCACGGCGGATCACCTCCGCCCCCGCCAGGAGCGCGACCAGCCCGCGCGCTGCGGCGAGCACGGCTGCAAGGGGAACCTGGCTCTCCAGGCATCCCCCGCCCCCGATCGCGCCCCGAAGCCGCCACCGCGCTGAGCTTCCCGGCTCTTCCCGGCACCCCCCGCCCACCCGCGGGGGGTGCCGTGCTTTTGTGGGTGTCCCGCGAATCCGCCCGCCCGCGTCCGACCGAGTCTTGCGGCGCCCGCACCCGTCGCGGTTGCCGCCGCAACCCTCCACACGCGAGCACAGATGAGCGACGAATTCCGGACACGCCTCGTGGCGCACGCAGCCGTCGCCGTAGACCGGGCGGCCCGCGCCCAGACGGAGGCCGCGACCAACCAGTATCTCGTCCTTCCCTTCTTCCAGCTCCTCGGCTACGACCCGCTGGACCCGGACGAGGTGGTGCCCGAGGCGCACGCGTCCTTCTCGGACAAGTTCAGGAACCGCGTGGACTTCGCCATCTGCCAGGACAAGACGCCGGTGATCGCGGTGGAGAGCAAGAAGGTGGGGGCCCTGAGCGAGGCCAACCGGGGCGAGCTCAAGGGCTACTTCAACGCGCTGGCCAGCGTGAAGCTCGGCATCCTCACGGACGGCCTGGTGTTCCAGCTCTACACGGACACCGGCGCCGAGAACATGATGGACAACGAGCCCTTCGTGGTCATCGACCTCACCGAGGTCGCCCGCGACCAGGTGGAGGCCAACGCCCTGGACGCGCTGATGCGGCTGCGCAAAGGCACCTTCGACCCGGCCAACGTGGGCGCCGACGCGCGGCGCAAGATGCACGTTGCCGCCTACGCGGACGCGCTGCAACGCGTGCTCGCGGCCCCCGACGAGCGCTTCGTGCGGGTGATGATGGACGTGGCCAGCATCGAGGGCCGCCGCACGTCGCGCATGGTGGAGGAGCACGCGCCGCTGGTGCGCGAAGCGGCCGACACGATGCTCGACCGCAAGATCCTGGAGCGCGTGGGCTTCGCGGAGCGGAGCGACCTCGTGCGCATGGCCCAGCAGCCCCCCGCGCCGCCCATCCCGCCGGACGCGGCCCCCGAGCCGCCCCCCGCCGGCGAGACGGGCGTGGTGACTACGGAGGCCGAGACGCAGGTGTTCGACTACGTGCGCACCCGCCTCCCCTTCCTCATCGAGCGCGACGAGGCGCTCTTCGCGAAGCTCTCCGGCGTCCGCTGCGTGGACCACAAGACGGTGTTCTGCGTCTTCTACCGCCAGGAGCGCAAGGGAAAGCTCTTCAACTTCACCGAGGGCACCCGCGGCTCCCGCTACCGCTTCGAGTTCGTGGCCCCCGAGGGCGCCGGCTGGGTGAACACCGACACCCTCTCCGACATCGACGCACCCCTCCTGGCCGCCTTCACCGCACGCGCGCAGGAGCTCGGCTGAGGCGCCGCACAGTGCCGTATGGGACACTCCGCGTGCAACTTCCAGCGGAACGGAGGATGCATATCGGGCGGGGGTCCCGAACAAGAGCAGGTACCCTTGGCCGATCCGCAGGAAGGACCCGTCGAGACGATGGAACGGTACCTCGCCACCACGTGCGCGTGGTGCCGCAGGATGCAGCGCCCGAACGGGGAGTGGATCGAGGTGTCCGCGCTCGTGGCGCGCTCCCTCCGCGCGCCCGCCGAGCACGTCGCGGTCACGCACGGCCTGTGTCCCGCCTGCGCGCGAGACGCGTTCGGGACGGAGTAGGCGTGCGTCCGTTTCGTGGCGGAAACTCCACACTCGTAGCCGCGGCAAGACGGATCTCACACAGAGACAAGGAGGCACGGAGACGACTTCATCTCCGTGCCTCCTTGGCCCTGTGTGAGATCCGGTAAGCGCGTGCTGTACGACGCGATCGGCTGGGGGTACGCCCAGCGGCGGCGCCCCGACCCGCGGATCCACGCGGCGCTGGCGGAAGCGCTTGGCGGTGCCCGGTCCGTGCTCAACGTGGGCGCCGGGACCGGATCGTACGAGCCCGGCGACCGGGTGGTCTGCGCGGCCGAGCCATCCGCCGTGATGATCGCCCAGCGGCCGACCGGCTCGGCGCCCGCCGTGCGCGCCCGCGCGGAGGCGCTCCCCTTCGCGGCCCACTCCTTCGACGCGGTGCTCGCGGTCCTCACGCTCCACCACTGGACGGACCGCGCCGGCGGGCTGGGCGAGTGCGCGCGGGTCGCGCGCGAGCGGGTCGTGCTCCTCACCTTCGACGCGGGCGCCGGGGGATTCTGGCTGATCCAGGACTACTTCCCCGAGTTCCTGGAGCTGGACCGCCGCCAGTTCCCGCCGATGGAGCAGTACGGGGCGATGTTCGGCGCCGGGGCGCGTGTGGAGATCCGCCCGCTGCCGGTGCCCCGCGACTGCGTGGACGGGTTCCTGGGCGCCTACTGGGCGCGGCCCGAGGCGTACCTCGACCCGCAGGTGCGGTCCAGCATCTCATCGTTCGCGCGCCTGAGCACCGGGCACGGCCTCGAACGCCTGGCAGCGGACCTGGCCTCCGGTGCGTGGCACGACCGGCACGGCCACCTGCTTGACGCGGACGCGCTGGACCTGGGGTACCGGATCGTCATCGCCCACCTGTAAAAACAGGGCTCACACAGAGGCACAGAGGCACAGAGATGAAGTCGTCTCTGTGCCTCAGTGTCTCTGTGTGAGAGTCAGGGACCTACTCACGCCCGAGGGCCCCCAGTACCACAGCATGCATCAGCGGCGGCCCATTCTACACTATTTATTGACAGAATACTTTCTGATAATAATAGTCAACCTTCGGGAGGATCGGGCGAGTCCGTTGTTCGGGTGATACGAGCCCGGCATCATTTTAGTTCCTTTCGCGACAATGGAGGGGATGATGCAGCATGTTAGAACGCACTGGCGGGGGCACTGGCGACGGTTCGGTACGCTTTGCACCGCACTTATGGCACTGAATGCGTGTCAAGATGTCCCAACCGCATTTGCTCCTGCCTCGCATGCAGTGCCCACCCAGGCGACGCTCACCTCTTCTGCGGGGAACTACCTCGGCCAAGTTCCCTACTACTGCCTGGAGGGGAGACGGAGCATTGAGAATGGGTGGCAGATCCGGCTCGACACGATGTACTTCCCTCGCGCCGATCAGGACCAGGGTGGCCGTCGAGTACGTATCCTGTACTGGCGATCCGATTTGCGAGGTACATTGGTCGCGGCCGCCGACTGCTCCGTGCCGTATACTGAAGCAGCGCTCCGTCGTGTTGATCGTCACCTCCGCATCAAAGCGAACGGCGCGGCCGAGCAGTTCCGAGCGCGCGAGGAGGTGACTACGGTCCAGGGTTGCGTCACGGACGGTCCGTATTGCCCGCTTGACCCACTCGTAGTCGTCGCCCCGCCCCAGGAGGAGGACCCGCTTCCTCCCTGTGACGCGTGCAACTACTATCCAGGCGGAAATGGAGATGGTGGGGGCAGCGGCGAATCTCTCCCTGGTGATACCGACGGCGACGAAGATACGCTGGACGAGGGGCCAGGAGCATTCGCAGCGTGCGTGGCAGTTGGGATCGGGATCGACGGGTGGATTGCGATTGGCGGATCAGCGTATGCGGGGCTCAAACTATTCGATGCGCGTTCCGCGGTCCGCAGCCGTTACCACGAGTATAGAAGTTATGCCGAAAGCTCCGGCTGGCACGGAGGCTACTCCGCTACCGAGCTGAGCCTCCTGTATCGCAACTACCTCGACGCGATCGCCGCTGAGGAAGCGATGTGGGTTATGCTGGCGACATCCGGCGGAGTGGCGGCTGGGAAGATCGGAAACGCGGTGAAGACCTGCGCCCCGCTCCTCGCGGCACCGGCACCATGAGGACGTAGATGCGGAACACACAACGACGCATCAACCTCGCTGTCGGCGTAGTACAGGCCGTCAGCGTAGCCGGACTCGTTTTCTTGATCGCCTTTGGTCTGGTCACGCAGAAGCCCTGGTGGCTCGTTCTGGGACCTTCCCTGGCTCTTCCCGAAATCGCGCTCGGAGCACTGGCGACGCTTCGCGATCTCCGTGCGGGCGCGCATGCCAGCACCGGAGGCGGATTGCCCGCGACGAGAGCACTTTCGGCAGTTGGAATTATGCTGATGCTCTGCGGGTTCGTGTTCTGGTCGTGACGCACCGCGCATTGGATCTCACACAGAGGCACAGAGATGAAGTTGTCTCTGTGCCTCTGTGCCTCTGTGTGAGATTCAGGACCCGTCCTCCCGCAGCACCGACCCCTTCACGCGCACGATGGTCCTGCGGGTGGCATCGATGACGCTGCGGGTGCGCGCCACGATGCCGTCCGTGCCCTGCGCGGAGTGCATCCCGGCCAGGCTCACCCCCTCCACGTCGTCCAGCAGCCGGCCCAGCGCGGCGACGGCGGCGTCGGCGGCGGGGGAGCCGGGGGGGAGGGGGCGGCGCACGGCGGCGGTGGCTTCGTCGCGGAGGATGTCGTACTCGCGGCGCAGCGCGGCCTCCGTCCAGCCCAGGCGCGCGCGCTGGCGGCCGTGGCGGTCGGCGAGGAGGTTGCGCAGGTCCGAGCCGTCGCGGAGGAGGTCCACGTCGCCTCCCTTTTCGCCCAGGATCACCAGGTCCTGCCCCAGGTCGGCGAGGAGGGCGGCGAGGTGGTCCTCCAGCTCCACGCGGCTGACGCCGGCGGCGGCGGGGACGGCGTCGTCCACGCGCATGCGCGCCACAAAGGTGTCCAGCACCGACTCCACGGCGGACACGAGCGCCTCGCCCGCCTGCGCCACCTCGCGCCCCGCCTCGTCGTTGGGCGCGGCGGCGCCGGGGCTGGCGGCGGCCGGGAGCCAGAGGGTGAAGGTGGCGCCCTCGCCCAGCCGGCTCCTCACGGTGAGGTCCCCACCCATCAGCCGGGCGAACTCGCGGCTGATGGTGAGCCCCAGCCCGGTGCCGGCCTGCGTCTTGGTGTGCCCCGCGTCCGCCTGCACGAAGGGACGGAACACCGCCTCCACCTGGTCGGGCGCGATGCCGCACCCCGTGTCCGCCACGCGCACGCACACCCAGGGGCCCGTGCCCGCCAGGCGCGCCTCGATGGCGGCGGCCGAGGCGAGGTCGGCGGTCAGGGTGACGCGCCCTCCGGGGCCGGTGAACTTGACGGCGTTGGAGAGCAGGTTCACCAGGATCTGGCGCACGCGGTCGCCGTCGCCCAGGTACACAAAGGGCCCGCCGGGGGGCACCCGGTCGTCCACCGCGATCCCCTTGGCGTCGGCCTGCGGCAGCACCAGCGCCATGGCGTCGGCCGCCGCCAGCGCCGCGTCGGCGTGGTCGCGGGTCACGGCCATGCGCCCCGCCTCCACCTTGGAAAGGTCGAGCACGTCGTTCACCAGCCCCAGCAGGTGGCGGCTGCTGGCGCGGATGCGCTCCAGGTACTCGCGCTGCCGCTCGGTAACGGGCCCGGCGATCTCCATGTCCAGCAGGTCCGTGTAGCCCACCACGGCGTTGATGGGGGTGCGGATCTCGTGGCTCATGTTGGCGAGGAACTCGCTCTTGGCGCGGCTCGCCGTCTCGGCCGCGTCGCGCGCGGCGTGGAGGGCCAGGTTGGTGCTCTGCAGCTCGAAGTTGGCCCGCGCCAGCTCCTCGTTGAGCGCCTGCGCCTGCTCGCGCTGGATCTCCAGCTCCTCGTTGAGCGCCTTCATCCGCTCGGCCAGCGCCGCCGAGGCCTCGGCCGCCTCGGTGCGGGCGCGCAGCAGGGCTTCGCGCGCCGCCGCCTCGGCCAGCAGTGCGGACTGGTGCTCCACCTCGCGCCGCGCGAGGTACAGGTCCGCGAAGGTCTTCACCTTGGAGAGGAGGGCCTGCGGGTCCACCGGCTTGGGGAGGTAGTCCACCGCGCCCGCGGCGTAGCCGGCCGCCACCCGCACGGGGTCCGTGTCGATGGCGGTGAGGAAGAGGATGGGGAGGGTGCGCGAGCGCCGCCGGGCCTTGATGCGGCGGGCGGTCTCGATGCCGTCCATCCCGGGCATCTGCACGTCCAGCAGCACCAGCGCGAAGTCGCGCTCCAGCACGCGGCGGAGCGCCTCCTCGCCGGAGTGCGCGCTCACCATCTCCAACCCGAGCGGGTCCAGCAGCGCCTCCAGCGCGAGCAGGTTCTGAGGGCGGTCGTCCACCAGCAGGACGGCGGGGCGCACGGGTTCCGGTGGCAGAGACGACATCCAGTGAGCACACGCCGCGGGTACGTGGGTGCACACGGTCCGCGCGTGGCGGGATCGGTGGAGGCCCAAAGGAAATTTGCGGAAGATGCAAGAGTGGTGCGGGGGGAGGAGAACAGACGGGGGGGGGGCTCACACAGAGGCACGGAGGCACAGAGGAGGAAAGGGAGGGGTTGGCACCTGAAGTGCGGCGTTCGGGGGATGGGGAGATCAGATCGCCACGACCCGGGAGAGCCATGCGTTTGAGACTGCTCGCGCTCGTCGCGCTGGTGATGGCCACGCCCGCCGCGGGGCAGGTGGTGGAGCGGGCCAGGGGTGTGAACCTTCCGCCGCAGGTGGGGCGGAGGCTGGACGTGGTCGCGCGGCCGGACGTGCCGCTGCTGATCGGGCTCAACAGCGGGTACGCGGTGCGGGTGGAAGACATGGCGGGGGCCGGGGCGCAGGAGCTCGCCGACGGCTTCCGCGGGCCGACGGGGACGACGACGGCGCCCAAGCTGGGGCTGCTGGCGCCGCAGGGGCGGCTGATCTCCCTCGTCCCCACGTCCAGTCCGCAGGCGCGCACCCTCCTCCCCGCGCCCGGCTGGGAGCCGATGCCGCGGAGGGTCCGCGCCATCGACTTCACCTTCGACGCGGGCGGGCGGGTGATGTACGGCATCGCCAGCACCGACAACGCCGTCTTCCGCTACGACACGCAGACGGAGGAAGTCCGCTTCATCGGCGGGAAGGGGACGGGGCCGGGGCAGCTCACACGGCCTGAAAGGATCGCCGTGGATGCGCAGGGGCGGATCTACGTGGGCGATGGCAACCGCGTCGTGCGCATGAACGACATCACCGGGAACGGGTGGACGGCGTTCGGAGAGCATGGATCTGGAAGAGGCCAGTTCAACTACATCGTGGGCCTGGCGGTGGATGGAAAGGGGCGGATCTACGTGTCCGACTACTTCAACAACCGCCTGGTGAAGATGGACGACATCAGCGGCGCCGGCTGGGCGGAGTACCGCACGGGGATCAGCCAGCCCGCCGGGGTGGCCACGGACCCGTACGACCGCGTGTACGTGGCCCTGCCGGTGGGCGGCCGCGTGGTGCGATTGGACGACATCACCGGCGCGGGGCGCAAGGAGCTGATGGTGGCGGACGCGCCGGGGCTCACCTGGGCCCGCCACCGCGGCCCGGCCACCGTGGTGCCCGTGAGGCCCGGCCGCCGCGACGACCGTCCGCGTTAGCTCACACAGCGGCACAGAGGGCCCTCCGCGCGATCGTTGCTCCGCGCGGGGGGCCGCGCTATCGTGGGAAGACCCGTGAACGACTCCCTCCCTGCCCCGCCGGCTCCGATCCCCCCTGGAGCACCGCTCGTGCGCCAACCACGGTCCAACGCACTGACGCACTCACGCACTCACGCACTTCCCTCATGAACCGCTCGGTCGAACTTCCGCTCTGGGCCGCGCTCCTGCTGGGGGTGCTCGCCGCGTGGGCCGCGCTGGACAGGCTGATGGTGCCCAGCGTCCGCTGGCTGGTGAGGCAGCGCACCAACCGGGTGATCGACGAGCTCAACACGCGCCTCCCCTTCGAGATCCCGGCCTTCAAGCTCACCAAGCGCCAGGTGCTGATCGACCGCCTGGTGTACGACGCCCGCGTGGTGGAGGCGGCCGATGCGTACGCGCTTGAGCACCGCATGCCGCGCGAGGTGGTGATGGCGCGCGTGGAGAAGTACGCCCGCGAGATCGTGCCCTCCTTCAACGCGTACCTGTACTTTCGCGTGGGGTACTGGCTGGCGCGGCGCACGGCGCGGCTGCTGTACCGCGTGCGGCTGGGGTGGAGCGACGAGGCGGGGCTGGCGCGCATCCCCCGCGGCAGCACGGTGGTGTTCGTGATGAACCACCGCAGCAACATGGACTACGTGCTGGTGGGGTACCTGGCCTCGCGCCGCGCCGCGCTGTCGTACGCGGTGGGCGAGTGGGCGCGCATCTGGCCCCTGCACATGCTCATCCGCTCCATGGGCGCGTACTTCGTGCGCCGCGGCTCGGGCGACGACCTGTACCGGCGGGTGCTGGAGCGATACGTGTACATGGCCACGCAGGCCGGCGTGACCCAGGCCGTGTACCCCGAGGGCGGCCTGAGCCGCGACGGCAACCTGCGCCGCCCCAAGCTGGGCCTGCTGGACTACATCCTCCGCGCCTTCGACCCCGGCGGGCGCGACCTGGTGTTCGTGCCCGTGGGCCTCAACTACGACCGCGTGCTGGAGGACCGCACCCTGCTGGCCGACTCGCTCCCCGAGCGCCCGCGGGTGGGGCGCGTGGCGGCGGCGCGCAACGCCGCCGCCTTCGTGGCGCGCAACCTGTGGCTGATGGCGCGCGGGCGCTGGCACCGCTTCGGCTACGCCTGCGCCTGCTTCGGCACCCCTGTCTCCGTGGGCGAGTACTGCGCGGAGCGCGGCATCGACTTCCGCACCCTGCGCGGCGACGAGCGCCACGCGCGCGTGGAGGAGATGGGCGCCGACCTGATGCGCGCGGTGGGCGCCGCCATCCCCGTGCTCCCCGTGTCGCTGGTCTCCACCGTCTTCCTGCGCCACGCCCATGCCCCGCTCAGCGAGCTGGAGCTCAAGGCGCGCGTCTTCGCCCTGGCGCAGGCGGTGGAGGGCGCGGGTGCCCGCGTCTACGTCCCCCGCCGCGACCTGGACTACGCCGTCGCCGTGGGCCTGCGCATGCTCACCCTCCGCCACCTCGTCACCGAAGACGCCGACGGCCTCTTCCGCCCCGCCCCCGGCGAGGAAGCCGTGCTCCGCTACTACGCCAACTCCATCGCTCACCTCCTCCCCACGGACGTGCCGCCCGCGGTGGTGCCGTTCGTGGCCGTCGCGGCGGGCGGTTGAAACCGCTGCAACGACTACACGAAGTCCCCCTGCGGGGACTATGAGGTTGCGGCGGGGCGGTGGGTGGCGGTGCGCGCCTCGGGGGGCGGGGGCGGCAGCTCCGACGCGGAGTCGGTCGTATGGTCGCGGTGGTGCTCTTCCTGGCGGAGGACGTAATCGCGGACGCGGGGGACGTCGGACTTGCCGACGGTGAAGGCTCCGTAGCCACCCTGCCATTTGAAGCTGGTGCGCAGCCGCTCTTCGACGAGGTGCGAGGAGGAGCCCTTCACCTGCTTGACCAGGCCGGCGATCGAGATCGTGGTGGGGATGCGCACGAGGAGGTGCACGTGGTCCGCCACGCCGCCGAACGCGATCACCTCCACGCGCATCTGCGCGCACTCGTGGCGCACGCACCCATCCACCACCCGGAAAAGCCCAGGCGTCAGCAGCCGCGCCCGGTCCCACGTGGCCCACACGGTGTGCACGTACAACTGTGTATACGGCTCGCGCATGCTCCCTCCGATGAGTTGTCGCCGATCCCCTGTCGTGGAGTAATCCCCCTACCTATAGATACCCCGAGTCCCCGCAGGGGGACTTCGTGTAGTCGTTGCAGCGAATTCATTCGCCCGCAACCTGGCGCTTTCCGCTCGCCAGCGCTCACCCTGGCCCCGGCACCCCGCTGAGCGTTACACTCTCCGCAACACGGTACAAGACGCTCACCCCCGGGGCCGCAAGGTTCCGGGGGCGTCTGGTGAAACAGAAGTAGTGGAGTACCTTCCGTGCTCCCCCTGAGACGCGTCCCAAGGAGTACCCGATGGTGAAGCCGGTGATGCTGGCGGTGGATGACGACCCGGAGGTGCTCCAGGCCGTCTCCCGCGACCTGCGCAGGCGGTACGGCGAACGGTACCGCATCGTGCGCGCGGACGGCGGCGCGGTGGCGCTGGACGCGGTGCGCGAGCTGAAGCGCAAGAACGAGCCGCTGGCGCTCTTTTTGGTGGATCAGCGGATGCCGCGCATGACGGGCGTGGAGTTCCTGGAAGAGGCGGTCAAGGTGTTCCCCGAAGCCAAGCGCGCCCTCCTCACCGCGTACGCGGACACGGAGGCGGCCATCCGCGCCATCAACCGCGCCCACATCGACTACTACCTGCTCAAGCCCTGGGACCCGCCGGAAGAGGCGCTCTACCCCGTGCTTGACGACCTGCTGGAGGCGTGGCAGGCCGGGTACCGCCCCGCCTTCGAGGGGCTGCGCGTGGTGGGGCACCGCTGGAGCCCCGAGGCGCACGCCCTGCGCGACTTCCTGGCCCGCAACCAGGTACCCTACCGCTGGCTGGACCTGGAGGCGCAGCCGGACCCCGCCCGGGCGCTGGAAGAGGCCGGGCTGGGCGCGGAGACCCCGCTCCCCGTCGTTGTCCTGGAAGACGGGCGCGTGCTGGAGCAGCCGGACATCGCCACCGTGGCCGGCGCGGTGGGGCTGCGCACGCGCGCGGGCAAGCCCTTTTACGAGCTGGCCATCGTGGGCGCGGGGCCGGCGGGGCTGGCGGCGGCGGTGTACGGCGCCAGCGAAGGGCTGCGCACCGTGATGCTGGAGCGCGAGGCGCCCGGCGGGCAGGCGGGGCAGAGCTCGCGCATCGAGAACTACCTGGGCTTCCCCGCGGGGCTCAGCGGGGCGGAGCTCACGCGGCGCGCGGTGATGCAGGCCCGCAAGTTCGGCGCGGAGATCCTCACCCCGCAGACGGTGGCGGGGGTACGGGTGGAGGGGCCGTACCGGCAGGTGGTGATGGAGGACGGCAGCGAGATCGCCTGCCACGCGCTGCTGATCGCCTCCGGGGTAAGCTACCGCAAGCTGGCGGTGCCGGGGTGCGACGACCTGGTGGGGCGCGGCGTGTACTACGGCGCGGCGGCCACCGAGGCGGCGGCGTACCGCGACCAGAGCGTGTACGTGGTGGGGGGCGGCAACTCGGCCGGGCAGGCGGCCATGTACTTCTCGCAGTACGCGGCGCAGGTGGCCATCCTGGTGCGCGGCGAGGGGCTGGCCGCCACCATGAGCCAGTACCTCATCGACCAGATCCACGAGACCCCCAACATCCGCATCCTCCCCCACACCGAGGTGGAGGAGATCGTGGGCGGCGACCACTTGGAGCGGCTCACCCTGCGCCACAACGACAGCGGCGAGTGCGAGCAGGTTGAGGCGGCGGGGCTCTTCATCTTCATCGGCGCGGCGCCGCGCACGGACTGGCTGAACGGCGTGGTGGCGCGCGACCGCTACGGCTACATCCTGGCCGGCTCCGACCTGCCGGTGGACGACCGCGGTCAGCCCAAGGGATGGCCGCTGGATCGCGATCCCTTCCTCCTGGAGTCCAGCGTGCCGGGGATCTTCGTGGCGGGCGACGTGCGCGCCAATTCGGTCAAGCGCGTTGCGTCCGGCGTGGGCGAGGGGGCGATCGCCGTGCAGTTCATCCACCGCTACCTGGCCGAGCTGTGATCACCCCCCAAGAGCTGCGCGCCGTTCCGCTGCTGGCGGAGCTGGCGGACGAGGACTACGCGTACCTCATCTCCATCGCGGAAGAGCAGGAGTACGCGCCGGGGCAGGCACTGGCCACGCAGGGGGCCCCGGCGGACTCCATGTGGATCATGCTGGAGGGCGAGTTCCAGTACATGCAGGAGGGGGTCGCGGACGGGCGCGTGCTCATCGGCGAGGCGGGGGAGGTGACGGGGCTCCTCCCCTTCAGCCGCATGACCCACTACATGGGGTCGCTGCGGGCGCTCACCCACACGCGCGGGGCGCGCGTCCACCGCGACCACTTTCCGGAGATGCTGCGGCGCATCCCTGCGCTGGAGGGGCGGCTGATCGGCGCGCTCACGGACCGGGTGCGCGAGACGACGCGGGCGGAGCAGCAGCGGGAGAAGCTGATGGCGCTGGGGCGCCTCTCGGCGGGGCTGGCGCACGAGATGAACAACCCCGCCGCCGCCCTGCGCCGCGGCACCTCGCACCTGCGCACGCGGCTGCGCGCCCTGCCGGAGCGCACGGTGAGCCTGGCCGGGTGCAACCTGAGCGTCGTGCAGTTCTCATCGCTGGCCGCCATGCAGGCGCGCCTCACGGCCGCCGGGCGCCCGCCCCGCCTGTCGCCGCTGGAGGCCAGCGCGCGCGAGGAGGCCGTGGGCGAGTGGCTGGAGGCGCACGGGGTGGACGAGGCGTGGACGCTGGCCGAGACCTTTGTGGCCAGCGGCGTGGCCCCCGCCGAGCTGGACGAGCTCGCCGCCCGCATCCCGGAGACGGCGCTGCGCGACGCGGTGGCGTGGCTGGGGGGCGGGCTGGAGGCGGAGATCCTGCTGCGCGAGATGGAAGACGCGGCCACCCGCATCGCGGAGCTGGTGTCGTCCGTGAAGAGCTACTCGCACATGGACGAGACGCAGACCCGCGGCGAGACGGACCTGCACGAAGGGATCGAGAGCACCCTCACCATGCTGTCGTACAAGATCGGCGAGCGGAACGCCCGCATCGAGCGCGACTTCGACCTCACCCTCCCCCCGGTGTGGGCCAACGCGGGGGAGCTCAACCAGGTGTGGACCAACCTGCTGGACAACGCGCTGGACGCCATCTCCCCCGGCGGCCGCGTCTCCATCCGCACCGCGCGCCGCGGTGACGACGCCATCGTGGAGATCCGCGACGACGGCGCCGGCATCCCGCCCTCCATCGAGGAGCGCATCTGGGAGCCCTTCTTCACCACCAAGGACGTGGGCGAGGGGAGCGGGCTGGGGCTGGACATCGTGCGCCGCATCGTGGTGCGCCAGCACCGCGGCGACATCGGGGTGGAGAGCCGCCCCGGCGACACCTGCTTCCGCGTGCGCCTTCCGCTGCACGCCCCGGAGGCGTGATGCGCGGGCCCGCTGCGGCAGAGAGGCTCACACGCCGTGCTCCCGGAAAAAGCTGGCCACGCTGGACGCGCTCTACACCGGGTCCCGCGCATTCTGTAGCCCCCAACCCTGGAGCACGATGCCGAGCTGCACCCACACGGACCAGATCCACGACGTGACGCCCAACACCCAGGGGTGCGAGGAGTGCCTGAAGACGGGCAGCCGCTGGGTACACCTGCGCCTGTGCCTTAGCTGCGGCCACGTGGGCTGCTGCGACTCGTCCCCCAACCGCCACGCCACCAAGCACTTCCACGGCACCACGCACCCCATCGTGCAGAGCATCGAGCCGGGCGAGAGCTGGCGCTGGTGCTACGCGGACGAGGTCGAAGTCTGAACAGAAGGCTCACACGGAGACACGGAGACACAGAGGAGCAGTTCTCCTCCGTGTCTCCGTGTCTCCGTGTGAGCCGCATTTTCCTTCAAGACGGGAGCGTGCGAATGTAAGAAGTTGGCATCGAGTGCACGCGCGCATCCGCGCCCTCTCTTTCCGCACCGTGCCCATGACCGAAGCCGCTCCGATCATCGCACCCCCATCTTCGGATGGCGACGGACGCGCGGCGCCCTACGTGGCGCGCGCCCGATCCTACCTGGACGAGCACTGGGTGCGCAACGTGCCGCTGGACGAGCTCGCCACCGTCGCCGGGGTGAGCAAGTTCCACCTGGCCCGCCGCTTCACGGAGGCCGTGGGGCTCCCGCCGCACACGTACCAGAACCGCCTGCGCGTCCACCACGCCATGGAGATGCTGCGCGGCGGCGCTTCCGTGCAGGACGCGGCGGTGCGCACCGGCTTCTCGGACGCGAGCCACCTATGCCGCCACTTCAAGCGCTTCGCCGGCACCACGCCGGGGCGCTTCGCGCGGGGGCGCCACCCGTCCGCCGCCGACGGCGACACCACCGGCTGACCCGGCGGGGTGCGGCGTACGGACACACGGGTGGGACACGCGAGCCACGGCCGCGTGGAGCGAATGCGCTGCGCCGCGCGGATTTAGGATGTTGTTGCGCGGGTGGCCGATCTGCGCCGCACTGGCCTCCGCGCGGTGCCGATTAGCGTAAGGTGAACAAAATGGCGGGCGCGGGGGACGGGCGGCGGTGCAGCCGCGTCTCCGGCGCCCTGTGTGCATTAAAACACACGTTTCCCGACATGCGTGGCCGCCATCTTGCGGGTCCTTGCTCGCCTCGCCTGCGCTCTCTAGGCGCCGGAACGGAATCGTCGCCGGAGGTGGTCGTGACCAGCAAGGTACTGGGGGAGCAGGTGCGGGTGTGGCGCCCCGCTGCTCTCCCCGGTGTGGAAGTGATGCGCGTGGAGGGGAGCTACCGCCTGTGGCGCTGGTACCACGAGACCTATGCGCTGTGCACCGTCTACGGCGGCACGGGGCAGGTCCAGTACCGGCAGGGCATCTACGGCGTGCGCCCCGGCGACACCCTGCTCACGGAGCCGGGCGAGGTGCACACGGACCGGCAGGTGGAGGGGCCCGCCTCCTTCCGCGTGCTGTACGTGGCGCCCGAGGTGCTCGACCGCTTCCGCGAGGACGGGTGCGAAGGCCTGGTCCACCTGCGCCGCGCGCACACGCACGACCGCACGCTCTTCCGCGTGCTCACCTCGCTGCACGAGGCGCTGGACCGCGGAGCGTCGGCGCTGGAGGCGGAGTGCCGGCTGGCGCTGGCGCTGCACGAGCTCCTCCGCCGCTTCGCGGAGCCAGGCCCGCGCTGCCCGCCGGCCGACGCGGCGGCGCCCCTGCTGCGCGCGCGCGACCTGCTCCACGCCTCGCCCGCGCAGCCGGTGTCGCTGGACGAGCTGGCGGCGGCGGCGGGGCTCAGCAAGTTCCACCTGCTGCGCGCCTTCGCCAAGCGCTTCGGCCTTCCGCCGCACACCTACCACACGCAGCTTCGCATCGCCACGGCGCGCGCGCTGCTGGCCAACGGCGTGCCCATCAGCCGGGCGGCGCTGGAAGCGGGCTTCGCGGACCAGAGCCACCTCACGCGCCATTTCGCGCGCATCGTGGGCGTTACGCCGGGCGCCTACGTGCGCGACACCCGCCCCTCGTGCGCGTGGGACGACGCGGCCGGCGAGCTGCTGGCGGATCCGCACGGCTCGCTGGCGGCGTGCGAGCTGCACGAGGAGTGCGAGGAGCTGCTCGCGGCACCCTGAAAAAGCGGGCTCACACAGAGGCACGGAGGCACGGAGAACGAGGGCGTTCTCCGTGCCTCTAAGCATTTGTCTCCCAGAAAGATCCAGTGGACGCGGCGGCGGCGTAGCTCTGTCACGGAAGCAACCCGGGCTCCGCTCCGCCGGGATTCACCATCAGGAGGGAGGGGAACCCATGAGGATGTCGTTTACGCTTCGCCGCGGCGCCGCGGCGGTGCTGGTGGCGGCCGTGTCGGTCGCCGTGGTGGCGGGCGCAAGGCAGGCGGTGGGCTCGGACCACCAGGACACACCGGAGGTGGAGCTCAGCCCCCGGCTGGACATCAACGACGTGTACGCGTTCCCCGGCTCCACCACGGACCGCATCGTCCTGGTGATGACCACGCAGTCGCCCATCAGCGCGGCGGGCACGGCGGCGGCGCGCTTCGACCCCAACGCGCTGTACCAGATCAAGATCGACAACAACGGCGACGCCGTGGAGGACCTCGTCCTCCAGTTCCAGTTCGACGAGGCGCAGGGCGGCGGGCAGCAGGTGGGGATGTTCGGGCCCGTGGCACCCACCACGCGCGGGATGCTCAACCGCGTGGCGAAGGCCACCCCGGACCTCGTGGGCGCCATGGGCGGCACGCTGACCACGGGGACGGGAGCCGCGCAGGTGCAGCTCTTCACGGGCCCGCGCGACGACCCGTTCTACATCGACCTCGAGCAGTTCTTCCGCATCCTCCCCGACCGCCGTCCGTCGCGCGGACCGGCTTCGCAGATCGGGCCGGCGCCCATGGCCAGCGCGTTCCGCCCCGGGTGCACGGGCAGCGTGATCAACCCCGGGCAGGCCCAGTTCGATCAGACGCGCGGCTGCGCGGTGGACTTCCTGAGCGGCTTCAACTCCATGGCCATCGTGGTGGAGCTCCCGGAGAGCGCGCTGCGCGGCGCCACGGGCAACAACATCGGCGTGTGGGCGACCGTCAGCCGCTGACCAACGAAACGGAACCAGGGAGATTGAGACGATGAAGATGCGCTTCGCAGCGATCGCCGTGCTCGCCGCCGCCGCCCTCGTGGGGGCCTGCGACGACGAAGACACGCGCACCATCACGGACGTGGTGACCGTGACCCTGCCCGCGGACACCGTCCGCATCGGCAACACCACCACCACGTTCGACCAGATCGAGTACCTCGCCAACCCGCTGGTGAGCGAGGTGTTCGTGGAGAAGCGGGAGCACCCGCACTACAACAACATCACCCCGGTGGAAAGCCGGGCCGAGTTCCGCGACGACCTGCGGCGCTTCATGACGTCGGTCGCCGGGCGCGACACCGCGTACGCCAGCGCCGTGGCCGACGCGCTGCTCCCGGACATGCTGGTGGTGCGGATGGACCGCGGGCCCGGCGTGACCTCGGCGAACGTGGCCGGGGCCGCCACGGTGGGGTGGCTCACCCACGCGCTGGACCCGGTGAACGGCTACGGCGGCCGCAAGCTGGACGGCGACGACGCGGTGGACAAGGGGCTGAGCGTGATCTTTGGCGGCGCGCTCGGCAACACCACCAACAACAGCCCGGGGCTGGTGACCGACAACGTGCCGGACAACCGCACCGACCTCACCACCTTTCCGTACGTGGCCGCGCCCAACACGCAGTAAGCACGAGCCGGCCCCGCGCCCCCGCCACCCGGCGGGGCGCGGGACGGCCGAAGGTGCAGGGTTCCGGGCCGCGGGCTATAAGGCCGACGCGACCCCCGCGTCCTCTCCGCACAGCACCCGACACGGGCACGGATGACGTCCGCGGTTCCGGATCCTGACCTCGGCGGCCACCGGCCGGGGCGACACGGAGTGGCGCCCGACGCGCCACCCACGACCACATGGGGAGGAACCAGATGAAGATTTCACTCGGGCTCGCCGCGCTCGCCGCGCTGCTTGCCATCCCGGCGGGGGCGCAGGAGATGATGATGGACGCGCCCCGCGCCAGCCGGTTCGACCTGGGGGTCTACGCCGGCGGCTCGCTCACCAGCCGCTGGTACGAGAGCCGCACGGTGACGCTGACCGGCACCGCCACGCCCACGGAGAACGACGACGCGCAGCCCTACGCGCCGGGGTACGCCCCCGTCTTCGGGGCACAGGCCACGTTCTGGGTGACGCCCATGTTCGGCCTGCGCGCCCACGGGCTCTACGCGCCCATGAAGTTTCCCTTCGCCAGCGACGGGTTCTTTGACGCCGGCGGCGACGACGGCACCGACGACGGGCGCCTCGTCAACAGCTACTTCTACGACCTGAACCTGGCGGTGCGGCCCTTTGTGCGCAGCGCCGGCTGGTACCGCTCGGTATACCTGTTCGCGGGCGGTGGCGGCCTCACGGTGGACCTGGCCGGCGAGGACCGCCTGGAGTGCGAGCCGGTGACGCTCGCGCGCGGCGCCTGCCTGGCGTACGAGCCGGATTTCGCCACGGTGGGCCAGGGAACGGCGGGCGCGGGGATCACGCTCTTCGAGATCACCCCCCTGTTCGGCGTGTTCGGCGAGCTGGCCGCGCACGTGTACGACTCGCCCGCGCACGTGGGCGACGGCTTCATCGGGCAGCTCAGCGCCCCCACGGGGAGCACGGTGCGCGTGGCCGACGACCGCACGGCGGTGACGGGGCGGGCGGTGATCGGGCTGAAGGCCATGTTCGGCGACTTCACGCCGCCCGCGCCGGTGGCGATGATGCCGCCCCCCGCTCCGCTCCCCGCGCCCGTGGAGGTGGCTCCGCAGCCCGCGCCGGCCGCGCCCAGCATGCAGCAGATCCAGGTGTGCGTGGTGCAGGACGGCGGGGTAGCCAGCGTGATGGCGATGTACAACCCCGCCGCGGGCGACACCACGGTGAACGGGCAGCCCTTCGCCACCGCCTACCCGGCGGGCGCGCAGTACGCGGCCAACGCCACCTGGTTCATCAACAACGAGCCGGTGACCTTCCAGGGCCGCCGCTTCGTGAAGTACGGCCTGCCGCGCGTGCTGGGCGTGAGCGAAGTCACCCGCGTGGGCGACTTCGGGGGTGTGCCGGTGTTCGCCGAGGCCGGCCAGACGCGCCCCGACGTGGTGTACCTGCCCGTCCGCCCCGGGTGCGAGTTCCAGCCGTACCAGACGGAGATCAAGACCGGCGGCGTGCGCGGCGAGTAGCCGCGCGGAGCCGGGGCCCCGGCGCGGCGTGCCGCGCCGGGGCCGCAGGGTGGCTCCGCCTGGGGGCCGCCAACGGAACGGGCGGCGCGCCTCACCGCCCCACGCGAGGTGATCGATGAGAGTACGGACCACGGCGACGGCGGTGATCCTGGCCGCGGCGGCCGGCGCGGGCTTCCTGGCGCTCCAGGGCACCCGCTCCGCGCGGGCGGCCGCGCCCGCCGCCGAGATCCTGGCGGCGGAGGCGGAGGTCCAGTCGCGGGAGATCGCCTTCTACGAGCGGCGCGCCGGGCGCGACCCGTTCGGCGCGCTGGACCGGGCGCGGCTCGCGTCGCTGTACATGCAGCGCAGCCGGCAGACGGGGGACTTCGAGGACGTGCTGCGCGCGGAGGCCGTCGCCCGCGAGTCGATCACGCTGCTGGGCCAGCGGAACGCCGGGGCCCGCGTGGCGCTGGCGTCCAGCCTGGTGTCGCAGCACCGCTTCGCCGAGGCGCGCGGCGTGGCGGCGGAGCTGGTGGCGGACGAGCCGCTCCGCCCTTCGTACCGCGCCCTGCTGGGCGAGGTGCAGATGGAGCTGGGCGACTACCGCGCGGCGGCCGCCACCTTCGACACGCTCGCCCTGGCGCGCGGCACCCTGGCCGTGGCCCCGCGCGCGGCGCGCCTGGAGGAGATCCGCGGGCGCACGGGCGAGGCGAGGAAGCTGCTGGCATCCGCCGCCCGCGAGGCCACGGCGCGCGGCGACCTCCCGCGCGAGCAACTGGCCTGGTATCACCTGCGCCGCGGCGACGTGGAGCTGCGCGCCGGCCGCCTGCGCCCCGCGGAGCGCGCGTACCGCGAGGGGCTCGCCGTGAACCCGGAAGACTACCGCATCCTGGCGGCGCTGGCGCGTGTGGAGGCGGCACGCGGACGCTGGCAGCGCGCGCTGGCGCTGGACGAGCGCTCCATCGCGCGGGTGCTGGACCCCGCGGTGGTGGCCGAGATGAGCGACGTGGCCGCCGCCATGGGCGACTCCGCGCGGGCCGCGGAGTACGCGCGCGTCGCCGCCGTGGCGGCGGGGCAGCAGAGCGGCTCCATGCACCGCGCGTGGAGCCTCTTCCAGCTCGACCACGGCGCGGACGCCAGCGCCATCGTCCCCGCCGCCGCGGCCGACCTCCGCGCGCGCCCCGACGTGTACGGGCACGACCTGCTGGCGTGGGCGCTCTACCGGCAGGGGCGGTACCGCGAGGCGCGCGGCGCCATGGCGGGAGCGCTGCGCATGGGTACGCTGGACGCGTCGCTCTTCTTCCACGCCGGGATGATCGAGCGGGCGCTGGGCGACGACGCGGCGGCGGCCCGGCAGCTCGGGCGGGCGCTGGAGATCAGCCCCGGCTTCCATCCTCGCCACGCGGCCACGGCCCGCGCGGTCCTCGACTCCATCGGAGGGTGACCCCGGATGTCCGAGCTCCTGGTCTTCTTCCGCCTGGGCTTCCGCCACATCACCGACCTGGCGGCGATGGACCACATCCTCTTCCTGCTGGTGCTCGCCGCCGTGTACCACCGGCGCGAGTGGCGGCAACTGCTGTGGGTGATCTCCGCCTTCACCGTGGGCCACTCGGTGACGCTGGCGCTGGCGGTCACGGGCGCGCTGAGCCTCCCCACCGACGTCATCGAGTTCCTGATCCCGGTGACCATCGTCGCGACCGCCCTGGAGAACATCGTGGTGGCCAACCGGGAGCGCGCTCCGTGGGCCAACCGCTACCGCCCCGTGTTCGCGGGCGTGTTCGGGCTGGTGCACGGCGCGGGGTTCGCCAACTACCTGCGCGAGCTCTTCGTGGACCGCATCGCCGTGCCGCTGCTGGGCTTCAACCTGGGGATCGAGGCGGGGCAGATCGTGGTGCTGCTGGTTGCCGCCGCCGGCTTCACGCTGCTGGACCGCGCCTTTGCGCTGGCGCCGCGGCCGGGCTCGTTCGCTCCGCAGCGGCTGCGGGTGGTGCTGGTCTCCGGCGTGGTGGCGATGTTCGCGGCGGTGTGGGCCTTCGAGCGGAGTCCCTGGTAGATGCGCGGACGCGTGCTGGGAGCGCTCTGCGCCGCGGCGCTGCTCTGCGCCGCCGGCCCCGCCGCGCACCCCATCCACACCACGCTGGCCGTGGTGACGCACCTCCCCGCCGAGCGCTCAGTCACCGTGAACGTGCGGGTGTTCGCCGACGACCTGGCGCTGGGCGTGGCCCGCCACCCGCGCCGCGCCGGAGCGGCCGGGGACCCCACGGCGCGCTACGTGGCCTCGTCGTTCGCGCTGTGGAACGCGGACGGCACGCGCGTGCCGCTGCGCTGGTGCGGCGCGAAGCCGCAGGGCGCGGTGGTGTGGACGTGCCTGCGCGGGCCCCTTCCGCGCGGCCTGCGCGGGGCGCGGGTGCTGAGCACGCTGCAGTTCGCGCTCTACACGGACCAGGTGAACATCGTGCAGGCGAGCGGGAAGACGATGATGTTCGTTCCGGGGGACCGGCCCAAGCCGATCCCATAAGGACAGGGGTCTCACACAGAGGCACAGAGGCACGGAGATGAGTTCATCTCCATGCCTCTGCTTGCGTTACACCGGTTGTTAGCGGTGCGTCCTTTGGATACCTTTGGGGCGCCTGTCCCCCGATTCACAGGAGAACGATGCTGCAGCGCATCAGCGCAGAGCCCGTGCGCCCCGCCCGCGCGGGGAGCACCGCGGAGAACGCGTGCACCGTGTCCGCGCTCGTGAAGAGCAGCGACAAGGTGCTGCGCGAGGCCGCGGGCACGCTGTGGGTGCGCGGCGAGGTGAGCGGGTGGAAGCAGTACGCCAGCGGGCACTGCTACTTCACGCTCAAGGACGACAAGGCCGAGATCCCCTGCGTGCTGTGGGCGGACGCGGCGCGGGCCCTCCCCGCCCTCCCGGAGAACGGGATGGAGGTGTGCGCGTACGGACAGGTGGGGATCTACGCCAAGAAGGGGCAGTTCCAGTTCACGGCGCAGCGCCTGGCCACCACGGGGATGGAAGGGCTCTGGCAGCTCGCGTACGACCGGCTGGTGCGCACGCTGCGCCAGGAAGGGCTGCTGGACGAGAGCCGCAAGCGCCCCCTCCCCGCCGTGCCGGACCGCATCGGCATCGTGACCTCGGCGCAGAGCGCGGCGCTCCACGACATGCACCGCGCGCTGCGCCGCAAGGCGTGGTGGGTCACCACCTACGTGTCGCACTGCAGCGTGGAGGGCGCGGGCGCTGCGCCGGAGATCGCGGCGGCGCTGCGGCGCTTCGGCAACGGGCCGGGGCAGACGCCGGTGGACGTGGTGATCGTGGCGCGGGGCGGCGGGAGCAAGGAGTCGCTGTGGGCGTACAACCTGGAAGAGGTGGCGCGCGCCATCGCCGCCTGCCCCTTCCCGGTGATCTCGGCCGTGGGCCACGAGACGGACCACAGCGTGGCGGACCTGGTGGCCGACGTGCGCGCCGCCACCCCCACCGCTGGCGCCGAGCGCGCCGTCCCCGAGGGAGGGGACATCCTGGCCGCCCTCGACGATTTTCCGCGCGCGGCATCGGTACCCGTGCGCCGTCTGCTGCGCGTGCACGCCCAGTCCGTCGCGCAGACGGAGCGCGAAGTGCGCGGCGCCGGGGTGCGCCGCGTGCAGCTCCTGCAGTCGCGCGTGGATGGGACCGGGGCGTACCTGGAGGCACGCTCGCCGCGCCGCGTGCTGCAGGGGAGCGCCGAGCGGGTGGACTGGCTGGAGAGCGGCCTGCGCACGGCCCTGGCGCACCGCGTGGATGCGCTGGAGCGCGAGATCGCCACGGCCGCCGGGGCGCTGGAGGCGCGCAGCCCGCTGAAGGTGCTCGCCCGCGGCTACTCGCTGCTCAGCGACGAGGCCACCGGCCGCCTGGTGCGCGCCCCCGAAGACACCGTGCCGGGCCAGCGCCTGCGTGCCCGCCTGGCGCGCGGCGAGGTGGTAGTCCGCGTAGAACCCTGAAGCCGCAGGAGAGCGTTACGTGCCCGAGATCGAGGAGTTCACCCTCACGCCGCCCCCGGAGCCGCCGCGCCTGGGCACCGTGCTCAAGCGCCTGGAGGTCATCCGCCGCGAGATGGACCGCGACGACCTGGAGCTGGAGGACCACATGCGCCTCTACCGCGAGGGGTGCGAGCTGGTGATGGCCGCCCGCGGCATCCTCCAGCACGCCGCCGCGGAGATCGAGGTGCTGATGGGCGAGGGGTCACACAGAGACACGGAGGCACAGAGATGACTTCATCTCCGTGCCTCCGTGCCGTTGTGTGAGCCTTCTCTTTACCCCAGGATGGCCAGGCGCCTTCCCGCTTCCTCGGTGCGCACCACCTCCGGCCACACGGGGCCTTCGTGGACGATGTGGCACCCGTAGCTGCACGCGTAGTCCACCATCGTGCGCCAGCGGTGGTCCGGCGGCGGCGCCGAGCGGACGGTCTTGGCCAGGCGCGCGGGCCCGTTGTGCGGGCACCGCTCGGGGACGCGGAGCACTTCGTCGGCGCCCAGCTCCAGCGGCGGCGCGTCTTTGGGAAACGAGTTGGAGCTTTCCATGGTCGTCGCTTGGGGATCGATGGCCCGCCTCGGTACGGTTCGGCGGGAAAGGGACGGTTGAGCCCTATTCGGTAGCAGTTCGCGGGGGCGAGAGGGGTTGATCGGAGGGGCCGGGACACCTCGAATGCTCACGATCGTGCGGGGTGGAGGCCCTTCTCACCCCCCGCATGGGCCGCCGGACCGCTCCGAAAGCCCTCCTGGAAGCCCCAAAAGCGCCATCCGCGCCTGCTCTCCGGCATGGATACTACAGGACCCGTAGATGCGCAAGCACCCCGCTTGAATGCGCCGCAGCATCCACTGAAGTCCCCGTACCGGCCCTAAAAGATCGTTCATTCCGTGGGCACCAGCACCCCGAACACGCGGCGGCGGAACGCCTGCATGTCCACGTCCTCCACCCTGGGGAGGTAGGTGCGGTTGGTGAGGAGCACCACCCAGCTTCGCCCCACCGGGTCGATCCAGATGGAGGTGCCGGTGGCGCCCGTGTGGCCGAAGGCGTACACGCTCCCGCACGTCTGGTGGTCCTGCACCTTCCCCTCGCGGCAGTACACCTCCCACCCCAGCGCCCGCGTCCCCGCCCCGGGCTGCGGGCGGGTGAAGTCGCGCACGGTGCGCTTCTGGAAGACGCGCACGTTCCCCAGCCGCCCCTCGTTGGCGATCATGGCGGCGAAGCGCGACAGGTCGCGCGCGGTGCTGAACGCCCCCGCGTTTCCCGCCACCCCGTCCATCCGCCGCGCCACCTCGTCGTACGAGCCGCCGGTGTACGGCTCCACCGGCTTTTCGAGCTGCAGCGTGGGGGCGCAGCGGGCGCAGGGCGTGGGCACGCCCACCTGCGTGGAAGTCATCCCCAGCGGCCCCCACACGCGGCGCTTGAGGTATTGCGGCAGCGGCTCGCCCGCGGCGCGCTGGGCCACGATCCACAGGATCACGAAGCCGATGTCCGAGTACAGGACGTCCTTGCCCGGCTCCAGGGCGAGCGGGCGGGTGATGAGGTAGCGCCGCACGTCGCCCGGCACCTCGCTGGCGATGTCGCTGGCGCCCGCGCGCACGCCGGCGGTGTGCGTGAGGAGGTGGCGCACGGTCACGCTGTCCTTGCCGCCCCCCGTGAACTGCGGCACCCAGCGGCGCACCCGGTCGTCCAGCGTGAGGCGGCCGTCCTCCACCAGCGCCATCACCGCCGCCGTGGTCGCCACCACCTTGGTGAGCGAGGCCAGGTCGTACAGCGTGGAGTCCGCGTGCACGGGCGGCGCGTCGTCGTCCCACGTCATCCGCCCGTACGCCGCCACCCGCTGCACCAGCACGCGGTTGCCCATCGCGATGGCGCCGCTGGGGAACCACTCGCGCGCCACGCGGTTCTTCACCATCTGCTCCGCCTCGGCGATGGCCGGGGCCGGGAGCGGCGCGGGGCTGGGGGTGAGGGCGCGCTCCACCATCCCGGGCGGCTCCTCGAGCACGTCGCGCGTGAGGGGCTCGCCGTCGCGGCAGGCGGCGAGCAGGGCCAGGAGGAGGATCGGGAGCGAGCGATTCATCGGCTTCGGGGTGCGGGTCGGCGCCTCCCGCTGCACGGAGCTTGCCGCAGGGCCGAACGGCGGGCTCACACAGAGACACGGAGGCACAGAGACGACTTCATCTCCGTGCCTCCGTGTCTCTGTGTGAGAAGCAGTCTTCGATGTGTCCGCCCGTCGGCGCGGAGCTTGCCCGCCCGGGGCGCCATGCCCCTGCGCAACATCATCAGCGACGCGACGCTCGCGCTCCTGGCCTCGTACGCGCCCCCGCCGGTGCCCACCTACGCACTGCCGCCCCTGGTCGCGGAGGTGCCGCGCACGGGCGAGCGGGTGGCGCGCGCGAACGGGATGGACATCGCCTACGAGGTCTTTGGCCGGGATGAAGACCCGCCCATGCTGCTGGTGATGGGGCTGGCCGGGCAGATGGTGGCGTGGGACGACGAGCTTTGCGCGCGGCTGGCGGCGCGCGGCTTCCGCGTGATCCGCTTCGACAACCGCGACATCGGCCGCTCCACCTGGCTGCGCCACGAGCCCGTCCCCAACGTGCTGGCCCTGGTGCGCGCCGTGCGCCGCGGCCAGCCGGTGCGCGTGCCGTATGGCTTGGGCGACATGGCCGGCGACGCGCTGGGGCTGCTGGACGCGCTGGGCATCCCGGCTGCCCATCTCGTGGGGATCTCGATGGGCGGGATGATCGCGCAGGAGATGGCGCTCCGCGCGCCCGGGCGGGTGCTCACCCTCACCTGCATCATGTCGCACACGGCCGAGCGCGACCTCCCGCACCCGCACCGGCGCGTGATGGGCGCGATGCTCCTCCCCGCCCCGCGCGACCCCACCGCCTACCTGCGCCACTCCATCCAGGTGTGGCGCATCCTGGGCGGGCCGGTGTACGCGGTGGACTACGCGCGCACCCGCGCCACCAGCATGGCCGCGTACGAGCGGGGCCGCAATCCGGCGGGCTCGGGCCGCCAGCTCGCCGCCATCATCGCCGCCCCCAGCCGCGCCCAGGCGCTGCGCTCCCTCACCGTCCCCACCCTCGTCATCCACGGCGACCGCGACCCGCTCGTGCCCGTGGAGGGAGGCCGCCGCACCGCCGCCGCCATCCCGGGCGCCAGGCTGGAGATCATCCCCGGGATGGGGCACTCCCTCCCCCCGCCCCTCTGGCCCCGCCTCGTGGACCTGATCACGGAGCACGCGCGCTGACTTCTTCTCTGTGTCTCTGTGCCTCTGTGTGAGACCTCAGGACCGCAGCCGCAGCAGCCCCTCCTGCGCCACCGACGCCACCAGCCGCCCCTCGCGGTCGTACAGGCTGCCGCGCGTAAAGGCGCGCGCGCCGGCCGCGGCGGGGCTGTCGGTGGAGAAGAGGAGCCACTCGTCGGCGCGGAAGGGGCGGTGGAACCAGAGGGAGTGGTCCAGCGTGGCGGCCTGCAGCTCGGGGCGCTGGAAGGTGAGGCCGTGGGGGAGGAGCGCCGTCCCCAGCAGGCCGTAGTCGGACGCGTAGGCGAGCACGGCCTGGTGGCGCAGGGTGTCGGCCGGCATCTCGCCCACGGCGCGGAACCACACGTTCTTGGCGGGGTCGCGCGGCGTGGGGCGAAAGGGGTCCAGCGGCTCCACCGGGCGGAAGTCGATGGGGCGCTCCTGCGTGTAGATGGTCCGCAGCGGCTCGGGGATGCGGTCCGCAACGGCGCGCACCAGGTCCAGCTCGCGGGGGAGGCCCTCCGGGTCCGGCACGGCGGGCATCCCCATCTGGTGCTCGATCCCGGGCTCGGCCACCTGGAAAGACACGGCCATGTTGAAGATGGCGCGCCCGTGCTGCACCGCCGTCACGTGCCGCGTGGTGAAGCTCTTCCCGTCGCGCAGCCGGTCCACCAGGTACACGATGGGCGCGGCGATGTCGCCCGGCAGGATGAAGTAGCCGTGGAGCGAGTGGGCCACGCGGTCGTCCCCCACCGTGCGCCCCGCCGCCACCAGCGCCTGCCCCAACACCTGCCCGCCGAACACGCGCCCCGACCCCACGATGTCGCGGTTGGCGCCGCGGTAGATGTTCTCCTCGATCTCCTCCAGGTCCAGCAGCGCCAGGAGGTCCTCCAGACGGTAGCTCATTCCGCATCCATGTTCGTGGTGGCCCGCGTGCGAGCTCCCCGGCTCCGGCAATCCGCGGACCGCCCCACGGGGTGAGCAGGGTCCGCCCGGGCGCCCGCAATGCTTCTTGCGTCCAAATCCACAACGCGTCAGCTTGCGGACGCGACTGCTAAGGTGTGGCGGATTGCGTCCGGGATGCTACGCCACCCCTCCTGCTACTCCCGTCCTCTTCCTGCGCGGCGCCCCGCCGCCAAACCCTTGGCTTCACGCGCCACACGTCTCCTCTTCCCCGCCGTTGCGGCGTGCATCGCGTCCGTCGCGGGGCGATGCACGCAGGAGAGCGCCCCCGCCCTCGCCGCCGAGCTGGGAGCCGCCGTCGCGGGCGACCCACCGGTGGGGCCGCGCCTTTCGATCCCCACCCGCGCTCCCGCGTGCGGAGTGCGCCCGCACGAATCTGCGTGCGTGGCAGACCCTGCCCCGGCGCCATCGGAGGTGCTGCACATCGCCCGGCGCGCGAGCGCGGCGCTCGCGGATTCGGCGCGGGTGGACGCGCTCCATGCATCCGCGCTGGTGGACCTGGTGTGGGGCCGCGGGGGAATTCCGCTCGACCGTTCCATCCAATCCTTACGCACGGCGTCGCGGCTGGCGCCGCAGCCGGCACCGATCCTCAGCGACCTGGCCGCGGCGCTCCTGGCGCGCGCGGAGCGCACGGGGAGCGCACGCGACCTGTTCGAAGCCCTGGACGCGGCGGAGGCTGCGCTCCTGCTGGCGCCTGGCGACCCCGCGGCCCGGTTCAACGCGGCGCTGGCGGCGGACCGCCTGGGGCTCGCGGAAGCGGCGGCCGGAGCATGGAGGGCCGCCGCCGCGCCGCCCGGAGGGGATGAATGGGCGCGGCTCGCCCGTGGGGAGCGAGACCGCCTTCCACACCGGCCGGCGGGGCCCGGCCACCAGGAGCTGAGGGAGCTGGGATGGGACCGCCTCCTGGGCGAGTGGGGTGAGGCCACGGTCCGCGGCGACTCCGCCACCGCGCGGCGAGCGCTGGCCCGTGCCGACTCGGCCGCACGGGTGCTGCGGGCGTCCGGTGGGGACGCCTCCCTCGCGGATGCGGTGCGCAGGATCGGGCTCGCGGCGGGCCGCCCCGCCACGCTGCGGCTCGCGCGGGGGCACGCGGCCTATGCGCACGCACGGACGGCGTTCGAAGCCGGGCGGCGCGACGAGGCAGCCGACTCGGTGGCCGCGGCCACGCGGCTCCGGCCGGGAGACACGCCGCTGCAGGCGTGGGCCAGCGTGCTGCACGCCGCGGCGATCGCGTACCAGGCGCGGTACGAGGCGAGTGAGCGCGAGCTGGACGCGGGCGAAGCGGCGGTGGACACGGTGCGCTACCCCGCGCTGGCGGGCCGCCGTGCGTGGGTGCGCGCCACAATCCACCTGCGCACGGGCCGCTACGAGTCCGCGCGGCGCTGGGCACGCACGGCCGAGCGGCTCCTGGCGCGTGCCGGCGAGCGGGAGTACGCGGGGGCGGCGCAGGCGCTCGCGGTGGATGCGGCGTTCGCGCTGGGCGATGCGGAGGAGGTGTACACGGAAGCCCGGCGCGCGCTGGCCACGCTGCGCCCATTCCGCGCGTCCGTGCGGCTTCACAACGTGCTGGCGGCGGTCTCGCTGCGCGCGGCGGAGGATGGGATGCCGAACGCCGCGCTGCGCCTGGGCTGGGAAGGCGTGCGGGTGGCCGCGCGGATCAGCGACGCCAACTACCTTGCGGAGGCGCACCTGGTGAGGGCACGCGTAGCCATGCTGGCGGGGCGCGGCGAGCTGGCCCGCAACGAGACTTCAGCGGGAGCTTCGGTGCTCGCGCGAGCCCCGCGGGGGCGCGTGCACGATTGGCTGAGCGCCGACCGCCAGCTCACCCGCGCGCTCACGGAGCTGGGTGCGGACCCACAGCGGGCATCCGCGGCGCTGGACTCGGCCTTCAACTTCTTCGCGGAGCAGCGCAACCCGCTGCGGGCGCTGCCGCTGCTGGTGGCGCGCGGCGAGGCGCGGCTCGCCACGGGCGATCCGCGCGGCGCCGCGGACCTGGAGCGAGCCACCGCCTCCATCGCCGCCCTGGGCCGCGGACCCCGCGACGCCGCACTGGCCGCCACGCTCCTGGACGCGGCACGCCCGGTGTTCGACCGCGCGGTCGCACTGCGCCTGGCCCGCGGTGACACGGTGGGGGCGCTCCTCGCCCTGGAGCGGGGAAGGACGGCCTTCCGGCAGGCGCGGCCCCCGGCCACGGCCGCCGATCTGCCCGCGCGCGGGCAGACGGTGGTCTACGCGGTGGCCGGCGACACGATCCTCGCCTGGGTGGTGAGCCGCGGCGCCGCGCGAATGCACAGGCAGGTGGTTCCGCGGGGAGAGCTCGCCCGGTCCACGGAGCGGCTGCATTGGGCATTGGAGCGTGGGATCGCTCCAGTGGCGGAGCGGGAGATCGGCCGGCTGGCGGGCTGGCTCCTGCGCCCGGTGGAAGGGTGGCTGGGGCCGCCGGGGGGAGAGGTGACGGTGGTTACCGACGGCGAGATCGCGTCCGTTCCCTTTGCCGCCCTCCCCACGCGGAGCGGGAAGCGGTGGATCGAAGAGCACCCCCTGCGCAGGGCCGCGTCGCTGGCGGATGCGGCGGTTCCCCCCGCGCGGGGGAGGCCGGGGCGTGCCCTCCTCGTGGCGGACCCCGCGTTCGACGGGGCGCGCCACTCCGGCCTCGCGCGGCTTCCCGGGGCGCGCGCCGAGGTGGAGGAGGTCGCGCGCGAGTACTCCGAGCGGGAGGTGCTCTCCGGCCGGGAGGCGACCCGCGACGCCTTCCTCGCCGCCGCACGCTCGGCGGAGGTGATCCACTTCGCGGGGCACGCGGTGTGGGACGCGGGATCGCCGGGCCGGTCGTGGCTCGTCCTCGCTCCGGCCACGGACGGCGCGGAGGGGCGGCTCAGCGCGGCGGAGCTGGGAGCCGCGGGGCTGAGGGGGGTGCGGCTCGTTGTGCTGTCCTCGTGCCACACGGTGGGGTCGGGGCGCGGGCGGATGGGAGGGTTCGCGGGGTTCGCGGGTGCCCTCCTGGACGGTGGCGCGGAGGGCGTGGTGGCCAGCCTGTGGCGCGTGGATGACGGGGCCACGCGGATGCTGATGAGGGAGTTCCATGGGGCGTACCGCGCATCCGCCAACCCATCGGCCGCGTTGCGCGCGGCCCAGATGGCGCTCATCCGCTCGCCGGACGCCCGCCTCCGCTCACCCGCAGCCTGGGCCGGGTTCGTTTATGCGGGATCGTGATTCACTTCCTCTATGGAGGTTCGATGATGGAATCAACCGACAGAATCGTGCACCTCAGGATCCGGTTTGCGGGGCTTTGCCTTTTCGTGCCTGATCCCGCTCAGCAGCGGGTCCACGTCCTGATGCCGAAGTCCGACGCGCAGGCGCACCATGCCGACGGTACCCACATGATACCGGATCACCGGATCTGCATCCACTGGGTGAGCAACGGGAATGGATGTTCGAAGTCCCTCAAAGGGAAGAAGAAGCTGGCGCTGCGGCGGCTCGGAACGAACGATCTCGATTTCGCTCTCAGGGGTGTGTTCCCGCTCGAGAGCATCAAGCCGGTGAGCGGGTGCCCCGACGGCGGCGAGGGCAAGGCAGATCCGGCCAGCGCTCCCACCGACGCCACGATGGAGCTTTTCGAAGGCGTCAGCAAGATCATCAACAGGGGGGCGCGGTGGAAGATCTCGAAAAGGGGTGGCTCGAAGCACCCCATTCCCACCGTGCTCGACTGGTGGGTGAGAAACGTCAGCCAGAGCGCCCTCAAGGCGATGCTGCGGGAGTGGAACGTTTTCGGGGATGATCTGCCCGACGTCGGCGCGAAAAACACCGTGGATCTGTGGATCATCCACGCACCGGAAGACGATCAGGATCCGGGAAAGATCACGGGCAAGCCCGAGCACGCCGTCGGCCCCCCTCACTTCGGCCTCTATTACACCCTCGTCACCTGCGGCAAGTACGATGTACAGCCCCACGAGCCGGAGCTGGAGGACGAGACTGCCGATCCTGATCGCCCACACTGGCCCGGCCCGAAATCCTTCTCGGGAATGCTCGTGAACTGCATGCTGGCGAAGGCCGACATCGCATAGGGCTCACACAGATAGGAGTTACGCAGTTGCCTTCAGAGTGAACTGGGGGTTGGCAAGATAAGCGCGCACCGCCTCGCGCGTGATGCTCACCTTTGCCTCGAACCAGCTCATCCGGGTGCGAATCCGGTTCCTCTCCAGGCGTAGAAAGGCACGGATGGAGAGGCCGATGTGGTTGCGCTGCGCACGGGCAGAGCGGACTTGAGCCCGCTCTACCCCGCAGAACTGCTTGAGTCCGCGGTGGTACTGCTCGATCCGCCATGCGAGATTGGCGTAGCGCTTTCGCTCCGCTTCCGACAGCGCCTCCTCGCTGGTGGCCCAGTAATCCGCGTCCTTCGCGTTTCCGTTCTTGGAATCGATCCGAAAGACGCGGATGAAGCCATAGCCCCTCAGGTGCACCCGCGCGCCTTCGGGTGAGATCAAGCACTCCGCAACCTGCCGATTTCCGGTCCCATCCGGGTTGACGTTGCGATCGTACCGCAGCCGGGTGACCCACTTCCAGCCGTAGGCACGCACCGCCTTCAGGTTGTCGAGCGCGGAGTACCAGGTGTCGAAGAGCACGCATTCAGGCTCGAACCCGCGCGTGTAGGCAACTTCCAGCATGTCGCGCAGGTGCTGGTTGTTCGTCTTGCCGTCGTTCTCTTTGTCGTAGATGCGGTAGTCCACCGGGATGAAGCGCTCGCCGTCCGTCCAGAGCAGGGTGAGCAGATTGATCCCGTCGACGACGCGGTTGTGCTTGCCTGACCAGTGGCGCCGTACCAGATCCATACGCTGGGCGTACGGCTTGTCCAGCGTGGTGTCGTCGAGCACCAGCACACCCCGCTTCCGCTGAACCTGGCTGCGCGCCTCCTCCCACAGAAGGGCAGGATCAGGCTCCAGCCGGTGCAACAGACGCGTAAATGCATCGTGCGCCGGCGCTTGCGCCTCACTCGCGGGCTGCACGCGGGCGGCCTCCGTGCCGCTCACCACGCGCGGACTCGCGATCAGAAACTGGATGTAGTCGCGCTCGTTCACCTTGGGTGCGTTCATGCGAACAAGGTAAGTCCATACGCACCAACTGCGTAACTCCTAACAGAGACACAGAGGCACGGAGACGACTTCATCTCTGTGTCTCTGTGTCTCTGTGTTAGATCAATACGCGGCGGTCGCTTCGTCCAGAGCTTGCCGGAGCAGCGGCCAGCGCGGAGGCGGGCCGGCACCCTGGCGCACCCGCTCCGGCATGCGGGCGAGGATGCGGCTGCTCGACGCAAAGAACCTCTCGTCCTGGCGCGCCGCCGCGATGCGCGCGGCGCCGAGCCATTCGCCCCGCGCCAGCTCTTCTTCGCCGAGGAGCTGCGCGGCCTCGGAGCGCGCGCGTCCGATGTCGCTCCCGTCGTCGATGGCGCGGAAGAGCGACGCGGCGGGGCCTCCGGCGGGCGCGCCTTCCAGCAGCCCCGCGGCCTGTTCAGCGAGGGCGCGTACGGCCGTGTCTCCATCGGCGGCAGCCACCTGCAGCTCAGCCACCAGGATCCCCACGCGGACCGCGCGAGCTTCCGGAGCCAGCACATCGCCGCCCGAGCGCACGCCGCTCCAGGGGTGCTGCTCCCACCCCACGGGGAGGCCCCCGCGCGCGTCGCTCAGCATCGCGGCGGGCGATTCGCTCCCGCCGCGGCCCGCCAGCACGGGGATGATCGCGAGGCCGGCGAGGGCGGCCGCGAGCGCGACCAGGCCCGTGCGGCGGCTCCAGCGGCGGCCGTGCAGCGGGACGACGGGGACCTCGCGCTCCTCGGCCAGCATCGACGCCGCGTCTGCGAAGAGTGCGGACCATTCCTCGGAATCGGCGACGGCGGCCAGCGCGCGCTCGCGCTCCGCCCCCTTCAGCCGCCCGTCGAGTAGGGCGGCGATGGTCTCGTGATCCAGCTTCAGCGTGGACACCGGGCTCCCTCCATGCGCGTGCGGGTCTCCCTGATTGGATGGACCGGCCGCGCGGTTCTCCCCATTTCCGCCCATCATTCGGCTTCCCCCTCCAGCACGCCGCGCACCTCGGCCGCCCTGAGCCCCGCCGATTCGAGCTGCGTGCGGAGCCGCGCCTTTACGCGGTCCATGCGCCGGTACAGGGGCTTGGCCTCGCACCCGAGCGCCAGCGCGATCGCCGCGATCGTCATCCCCTCCCAGAAGTACATCCTCACCATGGCGCGGTCCTCGGTCGCCAGGCCGTCCAGACTGCGGGTGAGGAGCGAGAACACCCGGCCGCGCTCCCGCTCGGACTCGGCAGCCGTTACCTGCGCGTCCGCCTGCGCCGGCGCGGAAGCCTGCTCCAGCACCTCGCTCCCCACCTGCACCGGCCGGAGCGGGAGCCGGTCGGGAAGCCGTGCCAGCAGCCGGGCCAGCTCCGCGTCGGACATGGATGTCTCGCCGCGGGTGCGGAGCAGCTCACCTGCGGCGGCGAGCGTGTAGCCGTAGCGGCACACCAGGCTTTCCAGGCTCGGCGCGGGCGGGCCGATCCGTTGCGCCGCGGCGGACGGGCGCCACCTTCCCCAGCGCTCCGCGCGGAAGTCGCGGAAAAAGGAGGCCACCACCACGGCCAGGTAGGTCCGCAGCGAGCTGTCTCCGCGGAACTTCCGCAGCACCTCGTAGTCGCGCCCCACCATGCGCGCGCGCACCCACGAGCCGAACTCCTCCGCGTCGTCCTGCCGCAGCCCGTGCCTGCGCGCCACGTGCGCCGCGCATTGATTGATCCACGAGACATGTTCCGCAAGTGCGGCTTCGAGTTCGGCGCGGTCGGAGAGGGGTAGCGGCATCACGGGGCGGGATGGTTTGTGAAGTGGCGGATGAAGGTACGCTGCCCGCGGGTGGGTCACAACGCCACGGTGGGAAAACTGGCTGGCGTGTCCACCAGAATGGGTACGAGCGCAGTATGCAGCGGCTCACCGCGCCTGATGGGCATCGCCGATTCACCGCGTGCGATGCGCCACCCTGGCTTCGGATGGGACGCCCTCCCTCCCCTTCTGTAGGAGGAACCTATGATCAGCCGACCGGCACGGAGCAGCGTCGCCTGCCTCGCACTGCTAGCCGCCACCGTGTGTGGCGGCGTGGCAGCGGCCCAGGTGCCCACCGTGAGCTGCGGCGCACCGCTAACGGAGTCCGCCGGCATTTGCACCGGAACTGTCGCACGCAGCGACTCCGTCCAGCAGTTCAATGTCGAGCTTCGCTTGAGCGGTGGCGTCATCTCGGGCATCCCGATCGTGTTCAGGGCAGATTCGGGTACCCTGGTACGCGACAGCGTGGTGACGGACGCAAATGGCATCGCCCAGACGATCTGGTACCGCCCGCGCGGAACCGGCCCGGTCGGGATCGCGGCGGACGTCCGCACCGCGTCGGGCTCGATCCTCAAATACGTTCAGCTTCGCCCGCGCGAGACGCAGCTTCACCTGCGCACGGCGCAGGACGCGAGGTTCAGCGACTTCCCAGGCGGCACGGGACGACGGCTCGTGGTGGAGATTCTGCAGTTGAACGGCGGCAATCCGGTGGCGATCACCGACACGACGCTCTGTGCGCGCCAGCGCGTGGCATTTTACGCGGAAGGCACCGGAGCGCGGGTGACTCCCGACACGGCGGGTGGAGCCGTCTACGCCGCAAAGGAGAAGGGCGACACCGCCGACTTCAAGCCCGGCTGCTTCGCGGCCGCCCGCCTGGCGTTGGGCAGTGACGTGGGACGGCACGAGATCCGGACGCTCGGCCTGCCATCCACCGGCTACCGGGTGACGGAGAACGCAAGACTACGCCCGGTCAACGTGCGTCACATGCCGCAGATCATCCTCGCCGCAGTGGTTTCCAGGCACCGCTCCTTCAACAGAGTCGAGAAGGAGACGGTCCGCACCTACCGGGTCCAGCGGATCCTCCCGTCAGGTGAGACTGCGACATTCGATAGCGCGGTCGTCAGCCTGTCAGCGGACGATGGCGGCGGCTGGTCGACAACTGCCATGGCGGGGTTCTCCACCCCGATCCTTTCGTCCGAACGGTTCGCCCCCCTCGCGGACCGCCTCAGCCTGACACTGGGGATCGATGCGGACGCGCCGAGGCAGGGGCAGTTCCTGGGCGTCTCGATTCTGAGATCCACCGGATTGGTGCCGTACAACTTCCCGGTAGATCTGCACCTGCTCGCGCATCGCCGGAAGTTCGAGGTCTTGGAAGATGCAGGCGCATGCGCGGTGGCGCTGACCGAAGTTGCGTGCGGGACCCGATCGCGGGCGTACTGGGGACCGTCGCTCGCCGTCAGCTTCGATGCCTCCGCCGTGGTCTCCGAAGCGATCAAGAAACTGGGCGGCTGAGGCGGCTCTCGCTTCGACGGTACGGCACGCAGAGATCAGAGGCTGGTGTCGCGCCGCTCTCGCGCGAGTCAAAGGATGAGAGAAGGGCCGCGGGCGGGCGGTGGAGGAATCCACCGCCCGTCGTGCGTTCCGCCGGAGTCGCTGATTTCGCGGCGCCCTGCTACGTTCAGGGACGCTGCGGACGAGCATGCGGCGCACGCTTCCGGGTACAAGGAAAAGAGGTCATGGATTCGAAGATGGTGCTGGAGATCGTGGGGTACGTGGCGTCGGTGCTGGTGGCCGTGTCGCTGATGATGAGCTCCATCCTGAAGCTGAGGGTGATCAACCTGGTGGGCTCGGCGGCGTTCACGGTGTACGGGGTGCTGATCCACGCGTACCCGGTGGCTGCGGTGAACGGGCTGATCGTGCTCATCAACCTCTACTACCTGCGGCAGATGCTGGGCTCGCGCGAGTACTTCAAGCTGCTGCGCGTGCAGCCGGACTCGGAGTACCTGCGCTACTTCCTGGACTTCTACCGGGCGGACATCCAGCGCTTCCTCCCCGGCTTCACCCACACGCCGGCGCCGGGGCAGCTCACCTTTTTCGTGCTGCGCGACATGGTGCCGGCGGGGCTCTTCATCGGCGAGAGGGGGGGCGACGGCGCGCTGCGCGTGGTGCTGGACTTCGTGATCCCCCAGTTCCGCGACTTCAAGACGGGGAGCTACCTGTTCCGCGACCAGGCCGAGTTCTTCCGCGAGCTGGGCGTGAGCGAGATCCTGAGCGAGCCCGGGAGCCGCGAGCACACGGACTACCTCCGCCGCATGGGCTTCGCGCTCGGCGACGGGATGTACCGCCTGCGCGTCTCGTGAGCGCCGTCATCCGCTCGCGCCGCGTGGTGCTGCCGGACGGCGTGCGCCCCGCGTCTGTGCACGTGGCCGACGGGCGGATCGTGGCCGTGCGCGGGTGGGACGAGGGCGAGATCACGGCCGACGCGGGCGACGCCGTGCTGATGCCGGGGCTGGTGGACACGCACGTGCACGTGAACGAGCCCGGCCGCACGGAGTGGGAGGGCTTCGAGACCGCCACCCGCGCCGCCGCCGCCGGCGGCGTGACGACGCTGGTGGACATGCCGCTGAACAGCATCCCCGCCACCACCTCGCGAGCGGGGCTGGACGCCAAGGTGGCGGCGGCGCGCGAGCGGTGCCGCGTGGACGTGGGGCTGTGGGGCGGCGTGGTGCCGGGCAACGAGGCCGAGCTGCGCCCGCTGCACGAGGCGGGGGTGCTCGGCTTCAAGTGCTTCCTGGCCCCCTCCGGCGTGGACGAGTTCGGCCACGTGGGCGAAGCGGAGCTCCGCCGCGCGATGCCGATCCTCGCGGAGCTGGGCGCGCCGCTCCTGGTCCACGCCGAGCTCCCCGCCCCGCTGCAGCGCGCCGCCGCGTCCGTGGCGGCGGACGACCCGCGCCGCTACGCCACCTACCTCCGCTCCCGTCCGCCAGCGGCGGAGACGGAGGCGATCGAGCTGGTGATCCGCCTGTGCCGCGAGCTCGGGACGCGGGTGCACATCGTCCACCTGGCGGCGGCCGAGGCGCTGCCGGTGCTGCGCGCCGCCCGCGCCGAGGGGCTGCCGGTGACGGTGGAGAGCTGCCCCCACTACCTCCACTTCGCGGCCGAGGAGATCGCCGACGACGGGCTGGAGTGGAAGTGCGCCCCTCCCATCCGCGGCGCGGCCAACCGCGAGCGGCTGTGGGACGCGCTGGCGGCCGGGGAGCTGGACCTGGTGGCGTCCGACCATTCGCCCTGCCCGCCCGCGATGAAGGCGGGCGACTGGTTCCGGGCGTGGGGAGGGATCGCGTCGCTGCAGTTGGGGCTGCCGGTGATGTGGACGGCGGCGCGGGCGCGGGGGATGGGGATCGAGCGGATCGCCGAGTGGATGTGCGCGGCGCCGGCGCGGCTGGCGGGGCTGCACGCCAAGGGCGCCATCGCCGTGGGGCGCGACGCGGACCTGGTGGTGTGGGACCCGGACGCGGAGGTGCGGGTGTCCGCCGGGATGCTCCATCACCGGCACCCGGTTACGCCGTACGCGGGCGGCGTCTTTGCCGGGGCGGTGCTGAAGACGTACGTTCGTGGGGTGCTGGTGTACGACCACGGCCGGTTCCCGGGCGAGCCGGCCGGACGCATCCTCCTTGGCCACCGCGGATGACCGACTTCCAAGATCTCACGGACCTGGCGGGGGAGCGCCTGGGCGGCGCCGTGCTGGCCGCCAGCGACGAATTCTTTGCGCCCAAGGAGGGCCTGCTGAAGCCCGGCCCCGGCGAGTGGCGCGAGGGCGAGTACACCGAGCGCGGCAAGTGGATGGACGGCTGGGAGACGCGGCGCCACTCCCCCGGCGAGGACTGGTGCATCATCCGCCTGGGCGCGCCGGGGATCGTGCGCGGGCTGGTGGTGGACACCTCCTTCTTCCGCGGCAACTACCCCGAGCACTGCTCGGTGGATGCGTGCACCGTGGCCGGCACCCCGTCGCCCGCCGAGCTGCAGGGCGCGGCGTGGACGGAGATCCTCCCCAGGTCCGCGCTCCAGGGCGACCACCGGAATCCCTTCCCGGTTGCGTACGGCGAGCGCGTCACCCACCTGCGGCTGCGCATCTACCCGGACGGCGGGGTCACGCGGCTGCGCGTGCACGGCCACGTGGTGCCGGAGTGGACCCGCTTCGCCCGCGCGGGCGGCGAGGTGGACCTGGCGGCGCTGGAGAACGGCGGCTGGGTGCCGGCGTGCAGCGACATGTTCTTTGGGCACCGGCAGAACCTCATCCTCCCCGGCCGCTCGCTCTTCATGGGCGACGGCTGGGAGACGCGCCGCCGCCGCGGCCCCGGCCACGACTGGACCGTGGTGCGCCTGGCCGCGCCGGGCGCCATCCACCGCGTGGAGATCGACACGGACCACTTCAAGGGCAACTCGCCGGAGCGCTGCTCGCTGGAAGCCGTGCATCTCCCCGAGTCCGCCGGCCTCGCGGACGCGCCCTGGAAGCCGCTCTTCCCCGAGACCCCCCTGCAGCCCCACACGCGCCACCGCTTCGAAGAGCTGCTGCCGGCCGGCGTGGCCACGCACGTGCGCCTCAACATCTTCCCGGACGGCGGCATCGCGCGCCTGCGCCTCTTCGGGACGCTGGCATGACGTCCGGCGCGGCCGGGCGACTGAAGTCGCTGCAACGACAACACGAAGTCCCCCTGCGGGGACTACCGGGCTTCTGCACGAGCCGCGGGCCCAGTGCGCGCGGGCGGCACCGCACTGCGGTTGGGCGAGTAAACTCGCGGCAACAACGGCACGAAGTCCCCCTGCGCGGACTGGTCTGCCAGCACCAGCCGGAACCGTGTAGTCCCCGCAGGGGGACTTCGTGTAGTCGTTGCAGCGACTTCAGTCGCCCGCAAGCAGGTCCCGTGGCGCGCCGGGGGCACGGGCCGTGTGGTCGTTTCAGCGGTTCCAACCGCCCGGCCCCGGTGCGGCGATGAGCGCGCTCGGCCGCATCAACGGGCTGCCGGCCGGGGAGGCCGAGCGAGAGCTGCTCACCTGCTGCGGATCGCGGGAGTGGGCGCGGCGGATGGCGGCGGGGCGGCCCTACGCGGACGAGCGGTCGCTGCTGGAGCACGCGGCCACGGTGTGGTGGGGGCTCAACGAGGCGGAGTGGCGCGAGGCGTTCCGCAGCCACCCGCGCATCGGCGAGCGCAAGGCGGAGGCGGGGCAGACCGCGCGCGAGCAGGCGTGGTCCGCGGGCGAGCAGGCCGGGATGGAGAGCGCCGCCGAGGCCACGCAGCGCGCCCTGGCCGAGGGCAACCGCGCCTACGACGAGCGCTTCGGCTACATCTACATCGTGTGCGCATCGGGGAAGACGGCGGACGAGATGCTCGCCATCCTCACCCGCCGCCTCGCCAACGACCCCGCCACCGAGCTGCGCGCCGCCGCCGAAGAGCAGCGCAAGATCACGTGCATCCGCCTGGAGAAGCTGCTGGCCGGCGACTGATGGGGCTCACACAGAGGCACGGAGACACAGAGAGAAGATGAGCGCGATCACCACGCACGTGCTGGACACGGCGCGGGGCCGCCCGGCCGCCGGGGTGCCCGTGGCGCTGGAGCGCGAGGGCGCCCTCCTGGGCCGCGGCGCCACCGACGACGACGGCAGGCTGCGCGACCTCCTCCCGGCCGGCGCGCCGCTGGAGCCGGGGAGCTACCGCATCGTCTTCGACACGGGGAGCTACTTCGCGGCGCAGGGCGCGGACGCCTTCTACCCCGAGGTGGCGGTGGTCTTTCGCGTGCACGAGGCCGGCGAGCACTTCCACGTGCCGCTGCTGCTTAGCCCGTTCGGCTACTCCACCTACCGCGGAAGCTGATGAACCCCGCCGTGCGCGAGCTCCTGGACCTCGTCTTCCGCTGGATGCACCTGGTCGCCGGGATCATGTGGATCGGCAACTCGCTCCTTTGGAACTGGCTGGACCGCAACCTGGAGCCGTCCAAGACCGGGAAGGAGGCGGTGCAGGGCGAGATCTGGCTGCTCCACAGCGGCGCGTTCTACTACATGGAGAAGGGGCTGGCGGGTTGGGACCGCGACCGCACGCTCCACTGGTTCAAGTGGCAGGCGTACACCACCTGGCTCACGGGCGCCGCGCTCCTGGTGGTGGTGTACTACGCCGGCGGCGGCGCGCTGCTGGTGGACCCCGCGGTGCGCGATCTCTCGCCCGGGCAGGCCGTCGCCATCGCCGCGGGGACGCTGGTGGTGGCGTGGCTGGCGTACGACCTGTTCCTGGGCCGACTGATCTCGCGGCTGGGACGGATGGGGGCGGTGCTGGGGTTCGCGCTGGTGCTGGGGGTGGCGTACGAGCTCACGCACCTGCTGAGCGGGCGCGCGGCGTTTCTCCACGTGGGCGCCATGCTGGGAACGCTGATGGCGGGCAACGTGTTCCGCGTGATCATGCCCTCGCAGCGCGTGCTGGTGGCCGCCGCGGAGCGCGGGGAGCGGCCGGACCCGGCGCCCTCCAAGTGCGCCAAGGAGCGGTCGATCCACAACAACTACATGACGTTCCCGGTGCTGGTGCTGATGCTGAGCAGCCACTTCCCGGACCTGTACGCCGGCCGGCTCAACTGGCTGCTCCTGGGCGTGCTGGTCCTGGCGGGCGCCACCGTGCGGCACATCCTCAACGTGCGCTTCACCTTCCCGCGCTGGAAGCCCGCGCTGGCCGCCACCTTCGCGGCGTCGCTGGGCGCGCTCGCCCTGCTGCTGGCGCGCCCGGGCCGCCCCGCCGCCGCCACCGCGGGCGGCGGGCCCGTGAGCTTTGCGCAGGCCAACGCCGTCATCCAGAAGCGCTGCACCGTCTGCCACTCCGCCAGCCCGGCCGACCGCACCTTCGGCGCCGCCCCGGCGGGCGTGGCCTTCGACACCCCCGAGCAGATCCTGGCGCGCGTGGACCGCATCCGCGCCCGCGCCGTGGAAACGGCCACCATGCCGCCGGCCAACAAGACCTTCGCCACCGCCGAAGAGCGCGCCCTTCTCGGCCGCTGGATCGCCCAGGGCGCCAACCCCAACTAGGAGACCCCCGATGGAGCCACAGAACAACGAGCGGATCAACCTCCAGAAGGCGATCAACGCGCACGAGGAGGCCCTTCACGCGCTCGCGGACGTGATGGACCACACGCCCGACCCGGTCTACTCGGAGATGCTGGGGAACGTCCAGCGCAACCTCGACGGGCTGAAGGCGCGCGCGGCGCAGGCGGAGCCCTGATCTCACACAGAGGCACAGAGGCACAGAGATGAAGTCGTCTCTGTGCCTCTGTGCCTCTGTGTGAGCCCCCTCTTCTAGCGGCGGCGCTGCATGCTGTACGCGGTGAACGCCATCGCCTCGCTCTCCCGGTCACCCTGGTACAACTCCAGAAGCTCGCGGCGGCGCTCGGCCTCCGGCGCGTCCAGGCCGGGCACGTCCATCAGGCGGCGCAGCTCGGCCTCCACCGGCGCGCGGTCGCCGTGCTGGAGGAGGAGGAGCGTGAGGCCGGTGAACGGAAAGCGGTCGAAGTTCGCCAGCAGGAACTCGCGCAGCGCCGCGCTGTGGCGCATGTGGAACATGATGGTGCGGTCGATCCCGCGCACCGGGTACTGCGGGAAGGCGGCCGAGTGCATCAGCGCCGAGGCGAAGTTGTTGAGGATGAGCTCCGCCATCGCCATCACCTCGTCGTGGCTGGCGGCGTCGCCCGCGCGCCACTCCGCGTCCGCGTAGAAGTACGGGCGCAGGTAGGGCCGCTCCACCAGCAGCCGCACGTGGTCGGACGCTTCGGTGATGGCGCGCTGGATGAGGTGGAGGTCCGGCTGCTTCTGCGCCAGCTCGAGCTGCCCTACGGCCGTCTTGATCTGCTCGTTGGCCACGCGAAGCTGCTTGCGGAACACCGAGAAGTTGAGAAGGCCCACCAGCACCAGCAGCAGCGTCCCCACGAAGCCAAGCACGCCGATCCACACTTCGATTCCCATCATCTATTCTCTCCCCGAACGCCTTGGGGGCGCCGACATCCGCATGTCGGCACCCCCGCGGCATTCCGCGTATCCGTGAGCATCGGCCCGGCGGAGGGGGTTGCGCCCTCCCCGGGAGCATGGCATACCTGAAAGCGTTCCCAGGGTTCCATCTCCCGCACTCGCGCAGGCATGCACACCATCACCACCATCGGCTACGAAGACGCCACCGTCAAGCGCTTCCTGGAAGCCCTCAAGAGCGCGGAGGTGGACCTGCTCGTGGACGTGCGGGCCCTGGCCAGCTCGCGCCGCCCCGGGTTCGCCAAGACGGCGCTGGCGGCCAACCTGGCCGGCGCCGGCATCGAGTACCTCCACCTGCGCGCCCTGGGCACCCCCGCCGAGGGCCGCGCCGCCGCCCGCGCCGGCCGCCACCACGAGATGCGGGCCGTGTTCGCCGCGCACCTCGCCACGCCCGCGGCGCGGGAGGGGCTGGAGACGGTGGAGGGGCTGGTGAAGGCCGGCCGGCGCGTGTGCCTCCTCTGCCTGGAGGCCGACCCCGCGCACTGCCACCGCAGCCTGGTGGCCGCCGCGCTGGCCGAGCGCATGCCGCTGCGCGTGGATCACCTGGCCGTGAGCGACGAAGATTGACCGTGCATGCATCCTGCGTCCACGCGGCGGCATGAGCCCACAGACCGCGGACCTGGTGCGTGACCCCGAGCGGCTGGCCCGCGTACGAGCCACCACGCTGCTGGACGCACCGACGGAGGAGGCGTTCGACCGGCTCACGCGCCTGGCGTCGAAGCTCCTGGACGCGCCGGTTTCCACCGTCACGCTGGTGGACGCGGAGCGCCAGTTCTACCTGAGCTGCTCCGGCGTCCCCGAGCCCCTGGCCAGCGCGCGCCAGACGCCGCTGGAGATGTCGTTCTGCAAGCACACCGTGGTGCTCGGCAAGCCGCTCATCGTCGGCGACACGCGCGGGCACCCCATCGTGGGCGACAACCCGGCGATCGAGGGGCTGGGCGTGCTGGCCTACGCCGGCATCCCGCTTCTCACCGCGGACGGCCACGCCATCGGCACGCTGTGCGTGATGGACTTCCGCACCCGCGAGTGGACGGACGACCAGGTCTCCAGCCTCGCCGACCTCGCCGCCTCCGTGAGCACCGAGATCGAGCTGCGCATGGACATCGCGGAGCGCACGCGCGTGGAAGAGGCGCTGCTGCGGGCCGTGCGCATGCGCGACGAGGTGCTGGGCGTGGTGTCGCACGACCTGCGCAACCCCGTGCACACCGTGGGGCTGAGCGCCGGCTTCCTGCTGGACACGCTCCCCGACGGGCCGGAGCAGGCGCCCGTGCGCAAGCAGCTCGGCATCATCCGCCGCGCCGCGGACCAGATGGACCGCCTGATCCGCGACTTGCTGGACGTGGCGGGGATCGCGTCCGGCCACCTGTCCGTGGAGCGGCGCCCCTACGACGCCGTCACGCTCCTCCACGCCGCGTGCGAGACGCTCCAGCCGCTGGCGAACGAGCGCGGCCTCCGCTTCGAACTGCGCTCCACGCGCGGCCCCCTCCCCGTGCTGGCGGACGCCGACCGCATCCACCAGGTGCTCTCCAACCTGGCCGGCAACGCCATCAAGTTCACCGGCGAGGGCGGCGCCGTCACCCTGGCGCTGGAGGCGGCGGAGGGCGAGGCGCACTTCTCCGTGGCCGATACGGGCCCCGGGATCGCGCCCGAGCAGCTCCCCCACATCTTTGAGCAGTTCTGGCAGGCGAACCGCGCGGGCCGCCACGGCGCCGGCCTGGGCCTGGCCATCGCCAAAGGCATCGTGGACGCGCACGGCGGTCGCATCGAGGTGCGGAGCGAGCTCGGCGCGGGGACGACGTTCGCGTTCACGGTGCCGCTCGCGTAACGGCGGGGCTCACACAGAGACACGGAGAGCGGGCCGGCTGACGAACCGCACCCGCCTGAGAGGGTGTGTCGGTGCGCACGGAACGCACTCACGCACTCACGCACTCCGTCTCGCCACCCTGCCGCGCGATCACCTTCTCAGCCGCAGGAGGATCGCGTCCATCGCCGGGTCGCGCCGCGCCACGTAGTCCGCCCAGCTCGGCGCCACGGGCACGTCGGGGGCGACGGGGGGCGAGGAGAGGTCGTAGCAGGGGGTGTCCGCGGGGCAGGGCGCGGGGGAGTAGCTGTGCTGCGCGTTGGCGAAATGCGCCTTGAACCCGGAGCTCGGCAGCCGCAGGTTCCCGCCCTCCGCCCAGAAGTCCATGTCGTCGCCCGCGGGCTCGCCCACGACGGTCACGTCGCCGGCCGTGCGCCACGAAGCCACCTGCGTGAGCCCCGCCGAAAAGGTGGCGCGCCCGGTGATGACGAAGCGGGGGATGCCGCGCGTCCGCTCCTGGAGCCTCTTCATCAGCTCCGCGGCCAGCGTGAGGTTGCCGCCCGTGTTGAAGCGCACGTCCATCACGAACGCCCTGGGCCGGTGCTGGCCGATCGCCGCCAGCAGGCGCTCGGCGAAGAGGGAGGTGTTCTCGTCCGCCGCGTGCTGCGAGCGGTTGTACTGGAAGTAGAGCACCCCGCTCGCCGGCAGGTACTCGAACCAGTAGTTGCGCCCGGGGTTGCGCAGGTACAGCGGCAGCGCGCCGCGGCCGCCCGACAGCACCTGCACCCACGCCGAATCGATCCCGGGGTGCCGCGGCGACAGGTCCCACCACGCCTCCACCGCCCCGTCGCGCCGCGCCAGGGGGAGCGGCCTCACCACCGCCCGCGCCCGCCCGCACCCCGACACGCCCAGCGACACCGAGTCCGCCGACGGGATCATCCCCAGGCCGTGGAGCACCTGCGGGCTGGTGAGCGAGTAGACGCTCTTGTAGTCCACCCACGACGGGTTCCCCGCGAAGAGCGGCGCCACCCGGTCCCGCGCCAGCCGCGCCACCAGCCCGCCCACGTCGTCCACGCGGCAGCCCAGGAGCGAGCGGTACTCGGGGGTCGCGCGCACCACGTACAGTCCGTCGCTGAACCACCAGAGGCGGATGGGGAGGCGGCGCAGCTCGGTGGCGTTGCGGAGGATGTAGAGCCGCGTGTGGGCGTTGCCGGCGAGCGCGATGGCCGAGGCGAGGCGCACCACCACCTCGTCGTCGTTGAGCTCGGCCAGGCGGGCGCGCGTGTCGGCGAGCCGCTCCAGGAAGAGCGCGCGCTCGCCCGGGCTGAAGCTGCGGTCCAGCTCTACGAAGCGCGTGGAGAGCGCGTCGATGTCCTGCGTCCACCCCTCCACGCGGTTCGCGGGCTTCGGGTAGTGGGGCACCCGCCGCAGGGCGAACGCCAGCGTGTCCTTCCCCTGCCTCAGGCTCCCCACCAGCCTCCCGCCGGCCAGCCGCGCGCCGATGGCGAGCGCTCCCGCCCCTTCGCCGATCCTCATCGTCACGGAGTCGCCCGCCACCCGCGCCTCGTCCGCCCTCAAGCTGCTCCCGGAAATCTCCAGCGTGCTCCCGCCCCCGGCGCGCACGTGCAGCGTGAGGTACTGCGGCCACTGCGGCGTCTTCATCTCGCCTTCCCAGCTCCCCTCCAGCGGGGACGGGGTCTGCTGCGCCGCCGCCTCGCCCGCGAGCCCGGCGGCGAGGAGGATGGGTAGGATGCGGAGGATGGATCTCATGGGATGCACAGGGGGAGGGGGGAGTGCCGCGCCCCCACAAGACGCCCCGATCCACCGCGGAGTTTCAACCTTCAGCCGACGAACTGCACGCGCCTCAGCGGGTGCACCTCGTGCAGCGGGATCAGCGATTCCTCGATGAGCGAGCGCATCCAGGCGATGCGCTCGCCGTGGGTGGGGTCCACGTCCTGGAGCGGAGGGGTGTGGAGGATGCCGCTCTCGATCTGCCAGCCGCCCGCCGTGCGCCTCACCGAGGTGGCGCCGCCGGCCCGCCCCACGATCCCTTCCATCACCTCGTCGGAAGGGCCCTCGCCGCGCGTCCACACCTTTGCGCGCACCACGCAGTCCTCCTCCGGCGTGGCGCAGAGCACGGCGAAGTAGCCGAACACCGGGAAGGGGAGGTCGTGGAGCCAGGCCCGCTCGGCCCGCACTCCGCGCACCCCGATCCACCGCCGCACGCCGAACCAGGTGAACGGGAGCACGATGACGCCCGCGAGGCCCAGGCCGGCGACGAGCGGCAGCCCCAGCAGCTCGCCCGCCATCCACAGCACGGCACACCCGCCCGTCGCCTTGAGCGTGCGCATGAGCGTGATGGCAGGCTGCGTCCGTGGCCGCTCCGCCAGCGCGTCCAGCAGGTGGGTGCGGCCCAGGCGGCGCACCTCGCGCCTCTCCGCATGGGCGGCGGCGCGCAGGCGCAGCGTCTCGCCGGCGGCCGCGGCGTGGGCGCGCGTGCGGCCTTCCAGGGCGAGCTCGCGCAGCCGCGTCTCGGGCGTGTCCACCGCGCTCAGCGCACGTCCAGGCGGGTGAGCGCGAACGACGGGGCGCCCGTCACGCGTAGCCCCATCGTGCGGAGCTCCAGCGGTGCGTCACGCTCCAGCACGGGCATCACCCGGATGTGGTGGTCGCCGTGCGCCAACGCAAGGGTGAGGCACCCGTACTTCTTGCACCACGCGTCGTCCGCCCCCGCGAGCCGCGCCGGGTCGCGATGCTGCACCGACAGCTCCATCGGCATCCCCCGCCCCGCCGGGTGCGGCGGCGACTGGACGTCCACCGCCTCCCCCGCGGACCGGCCTGAGCCCACCACCTTCTGCCCCTGCAGCACCGACCAGCGGAACGCCCCGCCGCCGGGCGCGCGCAGCCGGATCGTGCGGCCGTCGCACGAGAAGCCCATCACCTCGCGCCCATCCAGCCACACGCCCAGCGTGTGCGCCTGCCCGTGCCCCAGCAGCAGCCCCGCCCGCGCGCCGCGCGCCGATCCGTCGCCCAACTGCACGTCCAGCCCCAGCGGCCCCGCGCCCTGCGCTACCAGGCACCCGCCCCCCGGCCCCACGCACGTCGTGCCCAGCCACGACGCCGCCCGCGTGATCCTCGTCCCCGCCACCGCCGCCACCGGCACCCCGAACCCGCTCACCGCCGCCCCCCGCAGCACCTCGGGGCGCGCGGCCGCGGCGGGCGGCGTCACACGCTGCACCGGCCGCTGCGCGTGCAGCGTCGCGGACAGTGAGAGCGAGGCAAGCGCGAGGCAGATGGCTCGTGTCATAAGACTCTCCGGGGTATCGGTGGAACGGAGGCCGCGCGGATGAATGTTTCTACAATCCCCTACCCAGATCCTCGCCTGCAGGCCGCCACTTCAACCCACAAGTTATGCGGCAGGCCCGCACCATCCAATGATGTCGTAGCGGCTCCCCAGGGCGCCGCCGCTGCGCATCATGACGAACAGCATTGACGCGAGCGATTGCGTCCTTAACATCATACCATCCCTACGCCGGTGATCGCGGCTCGCTGGATTCCGCCCGCGTCCACGTGTGCCTCCCCCGCCGATTCGCACGCTCATGCTCCCGCGATGAAGCGAATCACTCGCGATCCTGGGCCGATGATCAGACCGCGCGTCTACGTCGAAACAACGATTCCGAGCCTGTACTTCGAAACGCGCACCGCGGCGGCGATCGTGGCGCGCCGCGATTGGACGCGCGAATGGTGGGCGACTGCATCCACGCGCTACGAACTCGTCACGAGTCTGGCCGTTATCGATGAGCTCTCGGCGGGCAACGCGGTGCGGAGTGCCGAACGTCTAGCGCTGGTGGCAGACCTTCCTCTCCTTCCGGTGGAACCCGCTGTAGCCGACATCGTGCAGGCATACCAGCGCAACAAACTAATGCCCGCTGATCCGGGCGGGGACGCGCTCCACCTTGCGGTTGCGTCCTACCACAAGTGCGATTTCCTGCTCACGTGGAACTGTCGCCATCTCGCGAATGCCAACAAATTCGGGCACATTCGTCGCATCAACACACTGCTCGGACTCTATGTGCCCGCACTGGTCACGCCCCTCGAACTCCTTGGAGGCATCGATGAGTACTCCTGATCCCCCAGTCGACGAGGTGCGGGAGGTCCGGCGCCAGATCTCTGAGCGCGTCGGCCACGACCCGGTGCGCCTCGTGAACTACTACATTGAGCTCCAGGAGCAGTACCGGGACCGGCTCCTCGAACCACCCAGCGCGTCCAAACCGGGCAAGTCCGCCGCCTGACCTCTGCGCGGTTCAGACGCTGGTTTCCCCGGTGCTCCTCCGGGGGTCCAGACTCGCGGTCCTCGACCGCCGTGCGACTTCTCTATCCTCAGCCCACGACCACGAGTCCCGCGAATGTCTGAAGGCAACTCGATTGAGGACGACGAGATTCTCGACGAGTACAGCTTGGAGGGTGCAGTTCGCGGCAAGTACGCGGACCGCTTCCCACGGTTTTCCAAGCTCGTGCTGCTGGACCCCGATGTCGCCGCTCACTTCCCGGACTCCGCCTCGGTGAATCACACACTCCGCGCACTCGTAGACTCCCGCTCAGGATCGGGTCCGTCGATTGAGCAGCAAAGTCGTCGCCTCACCGATCCCGCCTTCGACGCGGCCCCCACGGGAAAGCGCATCACTCCCTCACGATCGCCGGTACGCACCGGCCCGAGCATGCGCGCACCAGAGAGTCATCGATGGACGCTGACCGACGATGCCGCCGCGCTCTACGTGCAGAAGTACGGTCACACCCGCATTGCTGGCTCCATCACCGAAGTGGCCAATCTGCTCGATATCAAGGCCGGAAGCTTTCGGATGCGTGTAGGGAACTTCAAGGCGTTGGCAGGCGACGGTGGGCTGGGGAACTTCGCCCGCCAGTCGCGCGACGTGTACGAGCGCTACGGCAGCCTTTCCGAACCCGAACTCCGTGCCGTCGCATTCCCGGACCTCCCGCGCTGAGACGCTAGGGTTCCTCCATCTGCTCCCACAGGCGTGTGACGGCAGCGCGGTTCCCCCTCCCATTCTCACCATGACTCTGCCCCTCCCCGCCGCACTCGCCCTCCGCCGTCTCGTTCTTTGCCTGCTCGCCGCCTTGCTGGCCGCTCCCGCCGCGGCGCAGGGTGCGGGGCAGGCGCGGTTCGCTACGATGGTCACGGGGATGTACCGCACGTGCGGCATCGACGCGGCGGGCGGGGTGGCGTGCTGGGGGCAGGATGCGGACAGCTTCTCGCGGGTTCCGATGCTCGGAGTTGGGGAGCGGGAGATGGAGACGTGCACCGCGTACGACAAGACGCACCGGTGCAGCCGCGTGCCGCTGCGGGTGGCGGTCCCCGCGCCGGTGAAGGCGCTGGCGGTGGGCACCGCCCACACCTGCGCGCTGGCGGCGGACGGGCGGGTGTTCTGCTGGGGAGACAACCGCCTGGGGAGCTTCGGGATGCCCGGCACCGTGGCACAATCGTCCGGCACCCCGCGGCTCATGGACACGCGGCTGCGCTTCACCAGCATCGCGGGGTGGAGCGGGCACGTGTGCGGAGTGGCGACGGACGGCGTGGCGTACTGCTGGGGGATCAACGACCACGGCCAGGGCGGCAGCGGCGCGCAGCCGTGCGGCATGTACCCGTGCAACCGCACGCCGGCGCCGGTGGGCGGCCCGGTGCGCTTCACCCGCGTGAGCGCGGGCGAGTACCGCACCTGCGGCGTGGCGACGGACGGCGGCGCCTACTGCTGGGGCACCCAGGCGGCGGGCACGCTGGGCAGCCTGGGGAGCGAGGTGGCGGATGGGGACCACGCCCGTCCCGTGAAGGTGGAGCTCCCCGAGCCGGTGACGGACGTCTCGGTGGGCTCCATGCACGCGTGCGCCCTGGGACGGAGCGGCCAGGCGTACTGCTGGGGCGAGGGCGACTTCGGGGACCTGGGCGAGGGCGTCACCGGCTCCAGCGCGACGCCCGCGCGCGTGGAGGGCGACCACCGCTTCGTGGCCGTGAGCGCGGGTGCGCGCGCGTCGTGCGGGCTCACCGCGGAGGGCGCGCTCTGGTGCTGGGGCCGCAACAACTGGGGCCAGCTCGGCACCGGCCGCCCGGACATGGAGCCTCACCCCTCGCCGGAGCGCGTGCCGGTGGAGACCCGCTTCCGCACCGTGTCCGTCCACGAGGCGGTGTGCGCCACGGACGCCGAGGGGCGGGCCTGGTGCTGGGGCGCCAACGGCTGGGGCCAGGCCGGCACGGGCCCGGTGGACGGAGAGACGCCCTGCCTGTCGTCGCTGGCGCGCGGGCACTGCTCGGCCACCCCGCGGCCCGTGCGGGAGCCGAGGTAAAAGCGGGCTCACACAGCGGCACAGAGGCACAGAGACGACTTCATCTCTGTGCCTCAGTGCCTCTGTGTGAGGATGTGGTGGAATGAGCGGCTGGCGAGCTCGTCCTCGGCCAGCCCGGTGAGCGCGCACACCTCGACCGCGGTGAAGGCGCCCGAGGCGATGCCGCGGAGGAAGTAGTTGAGGAGCGCCTGGCCGGCGTGGGGGTCGTCAAAGGAGTCGCCGGCCTGGGCGGCCTTGGCCAGGAAGGTGCGCAGGCGGGTGGCGGCCGCGTCGCGGCCGGCGAGGAAGAAGGCGAAGACGGCGGCGAAGCGCGTGGGGAGCTGCGCGGGGTGCAGGTCCCAGCCCTGGTAGAAGCCGTGCACCAGGGAGTGCTGCACGTCTTCGAAGTGCATCCGCCAGGCGCGGTGCACGGCGTCGGGATCTTCGTGCACGGGCACGGGGAGGATGGCCGTGGAGCCGTCCGAGAGCCAGATGCCCGTGCCGGCGAACGCCACCTGCATCACGTGACGCGCGAAGTCGCAGGCGCGGTGGCGCATCCGCTGGTGGGCGGCGGTGATGCCGACGCCCGATGTGTAGTCGTACGTGCCGAAGTGCGCGGCCGTGAGGCGCCCGCGCGCCGCGTCCAGGAAGGCCGGGAGCGGCGTGCGCCCGTCCGCGCCGAGAACGGCCTGCGGCACCTCCACCATCAGCTCGAAGCGCAGCGTGCCCTCCGCCAGGCCGCGGCGCGCCTCCATCATCTCCAGCACGTCGGCGAAGAAGGCGGCCTGCTCGGGGATGGTGACTTTGGGGACGGTGAGGATGAAGCCCTCGGGGAGCCGCCCGCCCGTGCGCTCCAGCAGCCGCGTGAGGAAGAGGTCGAGCGTGCGGATGCTGCGCGGGCGGAGCTCCTCGTTGAGCGCCTTCAGCCGCAGGCCGATGTACGCGGGGAGCGTCCCGGCCTCCATCCCGCGCGCCATCTCGTCCGCTACGGCCAGGGCGGTGGCGTCTTCCTCGTCGTCCGCCGGGTAGCCGTAGCCGTCCTCGAAGTCCACGCGGAAGTCCTCCACCGGCTCGCGCTCCAGCTTCTCCACCACGCGCGCGTACAGCGCCTCGTCCGCGGGAACGCCGAGGGTGCGGGCGAAGTCGTGCGCGGTGGGGGCGTGCTCGCGGAGGGCGCGCAGGGCGAGCCGGCCGTGCTCCGCCGCCGCGTCGTGGCGGAAGTGCTGCGCGCCCTGGTAGACGGTGTGCACCGGCTGGCGCTGCGCCGTGTCGCCGGTGTAGCGCGCCGCGAAGGCCAGGTTGGCGGGGCGCAGCCGGGCCGCGGCGGCCTCCAGCGCGGCGGGGTCCAGGGAGCGATTCACGGCTGTCTCGGGCGAGTGAGCTGGTCGTGCACGACGGCCCCGCCCACCAGCGTCAGCACGCTGCTCGTGGCGGGGAGCGCCGGAACCGGGATGGTGAAGATGTCCTGCGAGAGGACGGCGAGGTCGGCCAGCATCCCCGGCGCCAGCGTCCCCTTTTCGCGCTCCGCGAACTCCGCGTACGCCGCGCCGCGCGTGTAGGCGATCACGGCCTGCTCGCGCGTCAGCGCCTCGTCTGGCCGGCTGGGGTGCGTCACGGCGAACATCAGGTTCACGAAGGGATTGTTCGGCCCATCGGAGCCGATGGCGAGCGGCACCCCCGCCGCCACGGTGGAGCGCACCGGCTGGAACTCGGCGGAGACGCGGCCGAAGCGCGCGTGCAGCATGGCCGGGTCGAGCGCGAAGTGGGTGGGGTTCTGCACCAGGACGATGCCGAGTCGCCGCGCGACCGGGAGGAGGTCGCCGCCCAGCCAGTCGCCGTGCTCGATGCGTACGCGCCGCTCGCGCCAGTCCGCGTCCGGCGCGAGCGCCCGCATCGCGTCGAACACCACGCGCAGCGTGCTGTCGCCCGCGATGTGGAGCATCAACTGCTCGCGGCCCGTGAGCGCTTCGGCCAGCATCGCGCGGATAGTGTCGGGCGGGAAGTCCAGGCGCCCGTGCCAGCCGGGACGGTCCAGGTACGCCTGACGCATCACCGCGTTGCGGTCGATGGGGGTGGAGTCCAGCACCCACTTCGTCCCGGAGATGACGGTGAGGGGCGCGGGGCGGCGCTCCACGTCCCTCCACTCCGCCAGGCGGCGCCCGTTCGCGTCCGTGAGGAGGTAGGGGATCACACGCAGGCGGATGGGGAGGCGCGCGGCGCGCAGGACGCGCACCGTCTTCGGCGGGTCCAGGTAGCCGTTCATCGACTGGGCGGAGGTGATGCCCATCCGCACCGCGTCCGCCGCGTACGCCCGCAGCGATGCGACCACCACGCTGTCCGCCACGCCGGAGTAGAGGCGGCGGAGCGGCGCCCACTCGGCGTACTCGTGGAGCGCCCCGTTCAGCCGCCCCGCGGAGTCGCGGTCGTGCCAGCCGCCCAGCGGATCGCGGGCGTCTTCTGCGATGCCGAGCGCGCGCATGGCGGCGGTGTTCACGATGGCGCCGTGCCCGGTCCACGCCCACAGGATCACGGGGTGGCCGGGCGCCGCGCGGTCCAGCGCGGCGCGGCGGCCGGCCGTGTCTTCAAGGATGCGCAGCCCCACGCGCGTGTGGAGCCACGTCCCCGCCGGCGTGCGCCCGGCGAGCGCGCGCACGGAGTCGAGCACCTCGGCCGCGCCGGGATCGGGCGTCGGCGAGCTCGCCATCGCGAACGACACGCCGAACTCCGCTCCGCCCAGGTGGTCGTGCGCGTCGTTGAACCCGGGCACCACCACCCGCCCTCCCAGCTCGATCCGCCGCGTGGCGGGCCCCGCCAGCCGCCCGACCTCCGCCGTGCTCCCCACGGCCACGATCCGCTCGGCGCGGATGGCGACCGCCTCGGCCCAGGGGCGCGCGGAGTCGGCGGTGAACACCTTGCCGCCCGTCAGGATCAGCTCCGGCGGAGCCGGCCGGGCGCCCTGCGCGTGGAGCGCGCCGGGCAGGAGCACCAGCCAGACCATCGCGGCCATCCGTGGGAGCATTCGGTACCTCGCGGCTCGGGGAAGCAGGCACACCCGCGGATAGTACCGGCGGCGCGCTGTCGGCGCCACGATCTTGCGCACCCTGTCCGTCAACCGAGCTGGTCCAGGAGCGCCGCCATGTCCGCCGGGAGGGGGCACTCCACGAGGGTCTCGGCTCCCGCCCCCAGCTCCACAAACGACAGGCGGGCGGCGTGAAGTGCCTGCCGCCCGATCACGTCCAGCCCCGCGCGGCCGTACCAGCGGTCGCCGAGCACGGGGTGGCCCAGGTGCATCATGTGCACGCGGATCTGGTGGGTGCGCCCCGTCTCCAGCACCAGCTCCACCAACGCGGCCTCCCGCAGCCGCCTCAGCGTGCGGAAGCGCGTCCGCGCCGGCTGGCCCTCGGGGCGCACGGCGCGCAGCGGCGGATCGTCCGGATCGCGGCCGATGGGCGCGTCCACCACCCCCTCGTCCGGCGGATGGCCGCGCACGAGCGCCAGGTAGCGGCGCTCCGGCGGATGCCGCGCGAAGTGCCTGTGCACCCGGGGAGTGCGGGCGACCAGCACGAGCCCCGACGTGTCGCGGTCCAGCCGCCCCACCAGGTGCACGGGTCCGGGCTCCGTGGCCGCGATCCAGTCCGCCAGCGTCCCGCCTTCCCCGGTGGCGATCGGGTGCACCAGCATCCCCGCCGGCTTGGCGACCACCCACAGCGCGGCGGTGCGGTGCATTAGGACGGGTTCCATGGCCCACAGCATATCACACAGAGGCACGGAGGCACAGAGACGACTTCATCTCCGTGCCTCCGTGTCTTCATCCCAGCGCATCGGCGGCCGCGGCGCCAAAGAACTGAGTGACGTACTTCCGCTGCAGCGGCGTGAGCGCGCGCACCGCCCACTCCAGGTGGACGAAGTGCGGCTCGGACGGCACGATGCGCAGGCGGAGCCCGGTGGCGCGGGTGAACTCCGCCAACGAGAGGTCGCCCTTGCGCCCGTTGCAGGTGCTGCACGCCGTGGCCACGTTGGTCCAGGTATTCGCGTCGCCCCCGTGCGCCTTGAACCACACCTGCGGCACGATGTGGTCGCGCGTGAGGAACTCGCGGCCGCGCAGCTCGGAGCGGTGGCGCCCGCAGTACGCGCACCGGTAGCCGTCGCGCGCCAGCAGCAGCAGGTTCGACACGCCGCGCCGCAGCTTGCGCGGCACGTGCACGTACCGCGCGAGGCGGATCACCGCCGGGCACGGCAGCTCCGTCTCCGCCGACCTCATGGGCCGCGCCGCATCCGCCTCCACCAGCTCCGCGCGCTTCTCCAGCACCAGCCGCACCGCGCGCGCCGCCGGGATCACCGCCAGCGGCTCGTACGACGCGTTCAGCGCGAGGCATCCGCGCCTGGCGGTGCGCGCGGGAAGGGTCATCGTGGTCATGGCTCTACATCCCGAAGGGGCTCCTATGGCTGAACAGAAGTGCGTGAGTGCGTGAGTGCGATAGGAGTTACGCAGTTGGTGCGTATGGACTTACCTTGTTCGCATGAACGCACCCAAGGTGAACGAGCGCGACTACATCCAGTTTCTGATCGCGAGTCCGCGCGTGGTGAGCGGCACGGAGGCCGCCCGCGTGCAGCCCGCGAGTGAGGCGCAAGCGCCGGCGCACGATGCATTTACGCGTCTGTTGCACCGGCTGGAGCCTGATCCTGCCCTTCTGTGGGAGGAGGCGCGCAGCCAGGTTCAGCGGAAGTGGGGTGTGCTGGTGCTCGACGACACCACGCTGGACAAGCCGTACGCCCAGCGTATGGATCTGGTACGGCGCCACTGGTCAGGCAAGCACAACCGTGTCGTCGACGGGATCAATCTGCTCACCCTGCTCTGGACGGACGGCGAGCGCTTCATCCCGGTGGACTACCGCATCTACGACAAAGAGAACGACGGCAAGACGAACAACCAGCACCTGCGCGACATGCTGGAAGTTGCCTACACGCGCGGGTTCGAGCCTGAATGCGTGCTCTTCGACACCTGGTACTCCGCGCTCGACAACCTGAAGGCGGTGCGTGCCTACGGCTGGAAGTGGGTCACCCGGCTGCGGTACGATCGCAACGTCAACCCGGATGGGACCGGAAATCGGCAGGTTGCGGAGTGCTTGATCTCACCCGAAGGCGCGCGGGTGCACCTGAGGGGCTATGGCTTCATCCGCGTCTTTCGGATCGATTCCAAGAACGGAAACGCGAAGGACGCGGATTACTGGGCCACCAGCGAGGAGGCGCTGTCGGAAGCGGAGCGAAAGCGCTACGCCAATCTCGCATGGCGGATCGAGCAGTACCACCGCGGACTCAAGCAGTTCTGCGGGGTAGAGCGGGCTCAAGTCCGCTCTGCCCGTGCGCAGCGCAACCACATCGGCCTCTCCATCCGTGCCTTTCTACGCCTGGAGAGGAACCGGATTCGCACCCGGATGAGCTGGTTCGAGGCAAAGGTGAGCATCACGCGCGAGGCGGTGCGCGCTTATCTTGCCAACCCCCAGTTCACTCTGAAGGCAACTGCGTAACTCCTATGCGATTGACTGCTGTTTAGCGCACTCACGCACTAACGCACTCACGCACTTCTTCATCCGCCGCGGATCAGCGCTTCGATGAAGGCGTCCGGGCTCACGCCGGGCGGCAGAACGGTGATGCCCGTGAAGCCGTTCTCCGCCGTGATGATGGACTCGTCGTCGCGGATCGAGCCGCCGCGCACCTGGTCGATGCCGCCGTTGGTCCACTGCTTGTCGTCCTGCTTCTGCCCGCGCTCGCTGATCGGCTCGATGCAGAAGCGGCGGCCGGTGGCGGGGTCGTGGTAGTAGTAGCGTCCCGTGGTGCTCATGTGACTCCCTGGTGTTCGCGCCGCACGAAAAAAAGCGCCCCGCCTGGCCGGATCATCCGGGCAGGCGGGGCGCGAAGGGTACGAACACAAAAAAGGAGTCGCGTCAGAGGCCAGCCCGGTGAGGGTTTGCCAGTGGGACGCGACTCCCGAGCGACGAGTTTAGCGGGCTCCGCAAATACTGTCAAGTGGGCTCACACAGAGACACAGAGGCACAGAGAACAAGTCATCTCTGTGCCTCTGTGTCTCTGTGTGAGCCAATCAGTTCAGCGATTGTAGATGATCCCCTTGCCCGAGCGGTACAGCTCCAGCACCGCGTTGGCTTCCTCGCGCAGCACGCCGTGCACGATCTCGATGCCGCGCGCCTCCAGGTACGCGTGCGACTCCGGGAAGACCGGGCCCTCGTCGAAGTTGAGGCGGCGCGCGTCGTCGCGGTGGGCGCCGCAGAGCACGCGGCTTACGCCGCTCCACAGGGTGGCGCCCAGGCACATCGCGCACGGCTCGCACGAGGTGGCGAGCTCGTACACCGGGCCGTCGTCGGAGCGCAGGGTGAAGCAGCTCAGGCGCGACTGCGCCATCATGAACGCCACCATCTCGCCGTGCAGCGTGCAGTTGTTGAGGCGCACCACGCTGTTCATCCCCACGGCCACCAGCGCGCCCGTGCCGGCCTCCACGATCGCCGCGCCAAAGGGCCCGCCCGTGCCGCGAACCACGTTCTCGCGCGACAGGTCGATGGCCAGCCTCATCTTGTCCTCGTCCGTCGTGTAGCGGCGGTCCCAGTCCACCGTGGACTCGACCCAGTCGGGATACTCGATTTGGATGGGCGGGATGCGCATGCGATTCGCTGGTTGTGTGGACACGGGCGGGACCCGCGAAATCATAGCCCTCCATCCCAAAATCGGCAAACCTCCCTCGCCTTTTCTCCGTGTCTCTGTGCCTCTGTGTGAGCCCCCGCAGTTGCCGTCCGCGAAAAAACAGCTATTTGTACCAGGGCACGCCCTCCCCTCAATCAACAGGCCCCGCATGACCCCAGCCGTCGGCCGGAGCGTATCGCGCAAAGACGGGATGGCCAAGACCACCGGCACCGCCCGGTACGTGGACGACCTCACCTTTCCCGGGATGCTGTACGGGCGGACGATCCGCTCCACCATCGCCAAGGGCCGCGTCCGCTCCATCAGCCTGGACTTCGACCCCGAGGGCTTCACCGTCGTGGACTACCGCGACATCCCGGGGCCGCGCTGCAACTTCGTGGCGCTCATCGAAGACGACCAGCCGTTCCTGGTGGCGGAGGAGATCAACCACTACGCCGAGCCCATCCTCCTCCTGGCCCACGCGGACCGCGAGCGGCTGATGGCGGCCGAGGTGCGCGTGGAGTACGACACCGCCGAGCCGGTGCTGGACCCCGAGCAGTCGCCCACCGTGTTCAAGACGCTGCGCATCAACAAGGGCGACGTGGAGGGGGCGCTGGCGACCGCCGACCATGTGATCGAAGGGACGTACCGCACGGGCCACCAGGAGCACGTGTACATCGAGACCAACGGCGTCATCGCGGTGCCCGAGGCGGGCGGGATGACCATCCACGGGTCGATGCAGTGCCCGTACTACGTGCACAAGGCCATCAAGGCGCTCCTGCAGCTCTCGGACGAGCGCGTGCGGGTGGTGCAGACGGAGACGGGGGGCGGGTTCGGCGGGAAGGAGGAGTATCCCAACATCCTGGCCGGGCACGCGGCGCTGCTGGCCCGCAAGGCGGGACGGCCCGTGAAGATGGTGTACGACCGGGTGGAGGACATGATCGCCACCACCAAGCGCCATCCGTCCATCATCCGCCACCGCACGGGCGTGATGAACGACGGGCGGCTGGTGGCGATGGAGATCGACGTGCTGATGGACGGGGGCGCATACGTCACGCTGAGCCCGGTGGTGCTCTCCCGTGGCTGCATCCACGCGGCGGGGCCGTACCGGTGCGACCATACCCGCATCCAGGGGCGCGTGGTGATGACCAACACGCCCCCCAACGGCGCCTTCCGCGGCTTCGGCGCGCCGCAGACGCAGTTCGCCACCGAGGTGCACATGGACCGCATCGCGGAGGCGCTGGGGATGGACCCCGTGCGGCTGCGCGAGATCAACGCGCTGCGCCCCGGCGACACCAGCGCCACGGGGCAGGTGATGGGCGAGGACTGCAGCGCGCTGGAGTCGCTGAAGGCGGGGGTGGAGCGCTCGGACTACCACCGCAAGCGCGCCGAGTACGCGGGGAGCAACCGCGGGATCGGCCTTTCCCTGTTCTTCCACGGCTCCGGCTTTACGGGGAGTGGCGAGATCTACCTGGCGTCGAAGGCCACGCTGGAGGCCACCGAGACGGGCGCGCGCATCCGCGTGGCCAGCGTGGAGATGGGCCAGGGCACGCGCACGATGCACGCGCAGATCGTGGCCGACGCGCTGGGCATCCCCTACGAGCAGGTGGAGATCGTGCAGCCGGACACGCACCAGGTGCCCGACAGCGGCCCCACGGTGGCGTCGCGCACCTGCATGGTGGTGGGCCGCATCCTCCAGCGCTGCGCGGAGGAGATGCGCGAGCGGATCGGCGGGATGACGCCCGGCGAGTACATCCGCGAGCACGGGCCGCTCTCCATCACGCAGCAGTTCCAGAAGCCGGAAGAGATCTCCTGGAACGACACCGAGTACACCGGCGACGCCTACGCCGCGTACGGCTGGGGGTGCGACGTGGCCGAAGTGGAGCTGGATCCGGTCACCTACGAGGTGCGCCCGCTGCGCATGACCATCGTCCACGAGATCGGCAAGGCGATCCACCCGTCCATGGTGGTGGGGCAGATCGAGGGGGGCACTGCACAGGGCGTGGGGTGGGCGCTGAACGAGAACGTGGTGATGAAGGACGGCGGGATGGCCAACCCCACGCTCACCAACTACACCATCCCCACCACACTGGACACGCCGCGCATGGACGTGGTGGTGCTGGAGAATCCGAGCGGGTACGGCCCCTTTGGCGCCAAGGGCGTCGGCGAGATGCCGATCGACGGTCCTGCCCCCGCGCTGGTGAACGCCATCCGCCACATCGGGCTGGACGTGCGCTCCATCCCGGCGATCCCCGAGGCCATCATGGAGGTTGCATGCGCTTCACGCTGAACGGCGCTCCCGCGGACGTGGAGGCGCACCCCATGAAGCGCCTGCTGGACGTGCTGCGCGAGGAGTGCGGCCTCACCGGCACAAAGGAAGGGTGCGGCGAGGGGGAGTGCGGCGCGTGCACCGTGCTGGTGGACGGGGTGCCCGTGGTCGCCTGCCTCGTCCCCTTTGCGCAGGCGCGCGGCACGGAGGTCACCACCATCGAGGGGCTGGGCGGCGAGCACCCGTACCAGCGCGCCTTCGCCGAGTTCAGCGGCGCGCAGTGCGGCATCTGCACGCCGGGGATGATCCTGGCCGCGGTGGCGCTGGGGCCCGATCCATCGCTGGAGGAGGTCCGCACCGGGCTCGCCGGCAACCTCTGCCGCTGCACCGGCTACGAGGCCATCTACCGCGCCATCCAGAACGCATGAAGACCGCGACCACGCCGCTGGACCTCCGCGACCCGCGCACGCTGGACGAGGCGCTCGCCATCCTCGCGGAAGACGGCCCGCGCACGCCCATCGCCGGGTGCACGGACGTCTTCGTGAACCTCCACTTCGGCACCACGCCGGCGCGCCGCTTCCTCAACCTGTGGGCGCTGGACGAGCTGCGCGGCATCACGGCGGACGGCGTGCTGCGCATCGGCGCGCTCACCACGTACACGGAGCTGATCCGCTCGGACGCGGTCAACGAGTGGCTCCCGGCGCTGGTGGCCGCGTCGCGCGAGGTGGGCGGCGCGCAGATCCAGAACCGCGGCACCCTGGCCGGCAACGTCGCCAACGGCTCCCCCGCCGGCGACTCCCTCCCCGTGCTCGCCGCCGCGGACGCCGTCGTCGTGCTGCGCAGCGCGGCGGGCGAGCGGCGCGTCCCGCTCACGGAGCTCTACACGGGCTACCGCGCCACCGTCATCCACCCGGACGAGCTGATCGTGGCCATGGAGATCCCGCGCGTGGAGGGCCGCCAGTGGTTCCGCAAGGTGGGGACGCGCGCCGCACAGGCCATCAGCAAGGTGGTGATGGCGGGCGTACGCGGCCCCGAGCCGCGCATCGCCTTCGGCAGCGTGGCGGCCACCGTGGTGCGCGCGCCCGCCGCCGAGCGCGTGCTGGCCGCCGGGGGGTCCATCGACGACGCCCACCGCGCGCTCCTCACCGAGATCCGCCCCATCGACGACGTGCGCTCCACCGCCGAGTACCGCCTGCGCGTGGCGGGCAACCTGCTGCGCCAGTGGTGGGCGGAAACGGCCTAGAAGCAGGGCTCACACAGAGACACAGAGGCACAGAGAAGAGATTCCTCTCTGTGCCTCTGTGTCTCTGTGTGAGCCCCGTCGTTAACATCGGCGGCGGAACGCGCATCCTGTACCGTGATGGACGCTCCCCCTCGAACGAGGCGAAATGGTCCCTGGGGTTGAGGCGCCGCCGCGCGCGCGAGGCGACGACGAGGCGCTGGTGCGCGCGGCGCAGTCGGGCGACCGCGGAGCCTTCGCGGAGCTGTACCGCCGGCACGGACGGCTGGTGCACGGAGTGCTGCTCGCGCATGCTCCCCGCCAGGACGCGGACGACCTGGTTCAGGACGTCTTCCTCGCGGCGCTGGGGCGGATGCACACGCTGCGGGAGCCCGCGGCGTTCGTGCAGTGGCTGGCCGCCATCGCCCGCAACCGCGCGCGCATGCTCCACCGCGGCGCGCGCAGGCTGGTGGCGCTCGCAGACGACATCCCCGACCCCGCACCGTCCGGGGACGGGCTGCGCATGGAGGAGGTGCTGGCCGCCATCCACCAGCTCCCCGAGCCCTACCGCGAGCCGCTGGTGCTGCGGCTGGTGGAGGGGATGAGCGGCGCCGAGATCGCCGAGCGCACGGGGCTCACCCCGGGATCCGTCCGGGTGAACCTTCATCGCGGCATGAAGCAGTTGAGGGAACGGCTGGGAGGGACCGATGGCTGAGAGAATCGACGACTACCTGTGGGACCCCGCCGCGACCCCGGACCCGGAGGTGGAGCGCCTGGAGCGTCTCCTCCGCCCGCTGGCGTACCGGGAGCGCCCCCTTGAGCTGCGCCGCGCGCGCCGCTTCACCCGCGGCACGGGGATGGCACTCGCGGCGGCCGCCGTGCTGCTGCTGGCCCTGCTCGGGGGCCCGCGCTGGACGACGGACGACCCGCACGCGTGGAGCGTCGCGGGGATGGCCGGCTCGCCGCGCCTGGGGGACGAGCGCGTGGGCGGCCCGGAGCGGCTCCCCACGGGGAAGTGGCTGGAGACGGACGCGCGCTCGCGGGCGCGGGTGGAGCTGGGGGGGATCGGCTACGCGGAGGTGGGCCCCAACAGCCGGCTGGCGGCGCTGCGCTCGCGGCGCGGCGAGCACCGCATGGCGCTGCACCGGGGCACCATCGACGCGCGCGTGTGGGCCCCGCCGCGCGTCTTCCTGGTGGAGACCCCCGCGGCGCTGGCCGTGGACCTGGGCTGCGCCTACCTCCTCTCGGTGGACGACGACGGCTCCGGCGAGATCCGCGTGACCTCCGGCTACGTGGAGCTGGTGAACGGGGGGCGCCGCTCGGTGGTCCCCGCCGGCAGCGTGGCGGAGATGCGGCCCGGGCACGGTCCCGGCACGCCCTACCCGGCCGGGAGCCCCGCCGCCCTGCGCACGGCCCTGGCCGCTCTCGACTTCGAGAGCTTCCGCCGCGACGCGCTGGACGCGGCGCTGGCGGGGGCGGGCGCGGATGCCGCGCCCATGCTCTGGCACCTCCTCCAGCGCGTCCCCGCGTCCGAGCGCGGCCGCGTGTACGACCGCCTGGCCGCCGTCGCCGCGCCGCCCACGGGCACGAGCCGCGCCGCCGCGCTCCGTCTGGAGCCGCGCGCGATGGAGCTCTGGCAGCGGGAGCTGGGGCTGCTCTGGTAGCTGCGCCGAGAAGGCCCCCACCCCCCGACCCCCTCCCCCGCGTGCGGGGGAGCGTGGGGAGGGGGCGATTTCCACGCACCCTCTCCCCGATCAACCTTCTCCACGGCCGCGGCACCTACAACAGCCGGCTCGCGGCTGGATGGGTGGAGTGCGCCCCCCACCCCCACGCGTGGGGGCCCGCCCGCGCTAACACCGCCGCGCGCGGCGCATCCTGTAGGGAAGAGCGGGAACACTCCCGCCTCGCGCTCGCCAGCCGGGCGCGGACTTCCCTCCCGGAACGGAGCGCACCCGATGCCAGCCCGCCTCCTCCTGCTCGCCGCCGCCCTCGCGTACGCACCGTTCACCGCGGGCGACGCGGCGCGCCCCAAGCCCGTCTGCCCCGGCGCGCAGGACGCCGCCGTACTCCGCCCGCGTCCGGCGCCGGAGCCCGCGTGCGAGTGGTGCGGCGCGGCGGAGGCACCGTCGCGGCTCAGCTCGTCCGTGCGCCTCTCGGACCCGCGCGAGCCGGGCGCGCCGCTGGTCCTCACCGGCCGCGTGCTGCGCGCGGACGGGCGCACGCCGGCCGCGGGGGTGCTCCTCTACCTGTATCACACCAACCAGGCCGGCACCTACCCCAGGCGCGGCGACGAGACGGGCAACGGGCGCCGCCACGGCTACCTGCGCGGCTGGCTGCGCACCGACGCGCAGGGCCGCTACTGCGTGAGCACCATCCGCCCCGGCCACTACCCGGGCCGCCCAGATCCCGGCCACATCCACACCACCGTGCAGGAGCCCGGCGGCGCGGAGGGGTACATCGACGACTTCGTGTTCGATGACGACCCGCGCGTGACCGCCGCCTACCGCGCGCAGATGCGGCGCCGCGGCGGCTCGGGCGTCGTTCACCTCACCCGCGGACCCGACACCGTGTGGCGCGGCGAGCGCACCATCGTCCTGCGGGACCTGGGCCGATGATCGCGGCGGCGCTGCTCGCGCTCACCCTCTCCGCCGCTCCGGACCCGGCGGCTTCCGTGCGCGCGGACACGCTCCGCCTGGACCCCGCGCGCTCGGTGATCCGCTGGAGGGGCACGAAGCTGCGGGGGCTGCGCGACCACGCGGGAACCATCCGCCTCTCGGGCGGGCACCTGCTGGCGGAGGGGCGCAGCGTGCGCGGAGGGGCGTTCCGCATCGACATGAACGCCATCGAGGTCACCGACATCCCGGCCAGCGACCCCATCCCACGCCGGCGCCTGCGCGACCACCTGCGCAGCGACCACTTCTTCGCGACCGCCACCTACCCCACCGCCGGCTTCCGGCTGCGCCAGGTGACGCCGGCCGGGCCCGGGCGCTTCGACGTGCTGGGCGACCTCACCCTGCGCGGCCAGACCCATCCCGTGCGCTTCGCGGCGCGCGCGGTGCCGCTCGCGGGCGGCGGCCTGCGCGCTACCGCGCAGCTCGCCATCGACCGGCAGCGCTGGGGAGTGGCGTACCGCGGCGTGGGGGAGATGCTGGTGGATGACATGATCCACCTCGGGCTGCATCTGGTATTCTCACACCGGCTCCGCTGGAATCGGTGCGCCTCCGCCGCGAGGGGATAAATCCCCCCGCTGGAACCGCGGGAAGCCCGCTGAAACGGGCTTGTACGGGTCAGGATCGCGACATGAGTCATCCCGAATTTTGAGATGGCTCGGAAGGTGAAGCGAGAAACCTCCCCTCCGGCGATGGGCGCCGGGGAGGAGGTTTCTCTGTATGCAGACCGAAGCAGTTGTCGCTGCCACGACCGCTGCCCTTGCCCACACACTGAGCCAGCGGTTGCAGCAGTTTTTGGGCCCGCTCCTCAGTCAGTTGGACGAGCGCGCGGATAAGCGCTTGGTGCGTACCTTTGCCGGCACCGTGCAGGCGATCCTGCAGTTCCGCGAACGTGGGTGCGGACTGCTCCTCTCCGAGCTGGGCGGCGTGCTCCTCTCGCCCGAGCATGCGCCGGCCGGCACCAAGCGACTCTCCGATCTCCTGCACTCGCCGAAGTGGCACGCCGACCTGGTCTCCGACTTCATCTGGAGCCAGGCCGCTGCTCGTCAGGCGGAGCTCGCCGCAGAGGAGGAGGATGCGCTTCTACTCTGGGACGAATCCATGCTGGAGAAGCCCGAGAGTGAGCAACTGCCGGGACTGGGCTCCGTCCGGAGCAGCAAGGCAGCTCGGCTCAAGCGCACCAAGAATGGTTTCTACAACCCGCCGGGCGGGCCGCCGGTCTTCGTTCCTGGGCTGAACTGGCTCGCCGCCGTCTTGATTGGCCGGGTGGGTCCACCCGTGTTGGCCTCCATGCGCTGGTGGTCCACCCGTGGAGCCTTGGCCTCAGATCGCCGCACGGAGGAAGCGCTTCTCCTGAGGGACTGCGTACATTCCTGGGGCCGGAGCGTGATCCACATCTTCGACCGCGGCTTCGCGGGCGGTCCCTGGCTGACGCATCTGGCCGGCTCGTCCATCTACGCGCCCACTGGGGTGCAGGCACGCTTCATCCTCCGCTGGAGGAAAGACTACACCCTCCTCCTCCCCGACGGGCGCCAGATGAAGGCATGGGAGATCGCCCGCGGCAAACCCACTCAGGATCGGCGTCTCGTGCCGGTCAAAGGCGGGAAGATGGAGCAGCATGGAGTGCTCGCCCTGCCCGTACGCCACGCGGACTATCCCGGCCCGCTCTGGCTCGTCATTGCGCGTCCCGGCTCAGGCCGCGCCCCCTTGTACCTGCTGACCAACGAGCCCGCTCAGGCCGTGAAACAGGCGTGGTCGGTGGTCTTCGCCTATGCGCGCCGCTGGCAGGTAGAGATGGTGTTCCGCTTCGGGAAGAGTGAGCTCGCCATGCAGAGCCCCCGCCTCTGGTTCTCCCACCCTCGCAACAAGCTGCTCCAGATGGCCAGCCTCGCCCACGCCTTCCTGCTGACTCTCCTCAGACCTGACGCCCAACCCCTGCGCGACGAGCTGATCCACCGCTTCTGCCACCGAACGGGAAAGCGGAGCCGGCAAACCCCGGCTCCGCTCTACCGCCTTCGTGCGGCGCTCGCCTACCTCTGGAGCCGCTTCTTCGACCCGGTCCTCCCGCTCCTTCAAAATTCGGGATGACTCATGTTCCCGTGGTTCCAGCCGGGGCGTTCACCCCCCGGCGTTGCCGCGGCAGCGCCGATCCATACGGATTCCGTATCACACCAGGCACAGAGGAACTCAACCGCCTTCGTCGTACCGCTCGCGGGCCTGCACGGCGAGGTTGAGGGCGATGAGGCGCGCGCGGTCCTCGGTGAGGGGGAGGTACCAGTCGGGGCTCACCACGGTGACCATCCACCCGGCGCAGCGCATGCGCACGCCCAGGCGGTTGGCCTCGATGTCCGGCGCGCAGGGGATGTCGCCGAGGAGGGGGTGCGCGGCCACGAGCTCGGCGACCCGGGCGCGCATCGTCTCCCACGGCGTGGTGGTCATCGGGCGGCGCCCAGCACCCCGTCGATGGCGTCCAGGAAGTGGTCCACGTCCAGCGGCTTGGTGAGGTAGGCGCGCACGCCGCTGGCCAGCAGGCGCTTGACGGCCTCGGGGGTGGCGTCGGCGCTGATGACGATCACCGGGATGTCGGCGGTGCGCGGCTCGGCGCGGAGGCGGCGGAGCACCTCCTCGCCCGTCAGGTCGGGGAGGTTGAGGTCCAGGAGGACGAGATCGGGCCGGTGCTCCATCGCCAGGTCCAGCCCCAGCCGCCCCTGCAGCGCGGAAAGGAGGGTGATCTCCGGGCGGCCGGCCAGGATCGCCTCGATCAGGCTGAGGTTGGCGACGTTGTCCTCGATGTACAGCACCGTGGCCAGCGAGCCCGCGTCGGGGCCGGGCGCCTCGGCCTCCGGAGTGGCGGCCGCGTCGGGGGCCGGCGCGGGGGTGGGCACCAGCAGCAGCTCCACCTGGAACGACGAGCCCTCCCCCGGCACGCTCGTCACCGAGAGCCTGCCGCCCATCGCCTCGATCAGCGGGCGCGACAGGGCCAGGCCCAGCCCCGTGCCCTCCACCCCCGAGTCCTCGGCCCCCAGCCGCGCAAAGGGCACGAAGAGCTGGTCCATCTTCTCGCGCGGGATCCCCGGCCCGGTGTCGTGCACCCCGATGCGCAGGCGCGCCTCGGGGGAGGCGGGGTCGTCCGCGTCGTACGACACGCGCACCTCGCCGCCGCGGTGGTTGTACTTGACGGCGTTGGAGAGGAGGTTGAGGAGCACCTGCGTGAGCCGCTGCTGGTCCGCCTGCACCTGCAGCGGGAGCGCGGGGGGCACCTCGTTCACGAGCTGGCAGCCGTGCTGCGCGGCGAGCGGGCGGATGAGCGAGAGCGCCTCCTGCACCACGTGCGCGGGCCGCACCGGCTCCAGCACCAGCGGCTGGCGCCCGCTCTCGATGCGGGCGATGTCCAGCACCTCGTTGATGAGGTTGAGCAGGTGGCGCCCGGCGCGCAGGATGTGCTCAACGCCCTTGTGCTGGTCCGGCGTGAGCGGGTGGCGTGCCAGCACCTGCCCGAAGCCCAGGATGGAGTTCATTGGCGTGCGCAGCTCGTGGCTCATGCGGGACAGGAACTCGCTCTTGGCCCGGTTGGCGCGCTCCGCCTCTTCCTTGGCGCGCTGCAGCGCCTGCTCGGTGCGCTTGCGCTCGGTGATGTCGCGCGCGATCCCCACCGTGCCGGCGATGCGCCCCGTGTGGTCGCGAAAGGGCTGCTTCACCGTCTCCAGGTAGTGCTCGGTGCCGTCGGGGTGGGTGTACGCCTCCTCCGTCACGAGCTGCTTGCCGTCGCGCAGCACGCGCTCGTCGTCTTCGCGGATCTTGGCGGCCACGGCGGGGGGCCAGATCTCGAAGTCCGTCTTCCCGGAGCAGAACTCGCGGGTGACGCCGGCCGAGCGCGCCACCGCCTCGTTGACGGCAAGCACGCGGTGGCGGTCGTCCTTGAGCCAGGCCAGGTCCGGGATGTTGTTGAGGAGCGCCTCCTGCTGCTCCTGCGCGGCGCGCAGCGCCTCCTCCGCCTCCTTGCGGTAGGTGATGTCGCGCCCCACGGCGATCACGGCGTCGCGCCCGAAGTAGGTGGAGCGCGCCAGCACCAGCTCCTTGGGGAACACGGAGCCGTCCTTGCGCCGCCCCCACCAGTCGAAGCGCTGCGGCTCCCCGGCCACGGCCCGCCCGAAGTGGGCCCTGGTCTCCGCCAGGTCCACCCGCTCCGGGTCGGCCAGGATCTCCGGCCCCTGCCCCAGCAGCTCCTCGCGCGTGTAGCCGTAGGTGCGCAGCACGGCCTCGTTCACGTTGAGGAAGCGCCCCTCTAGGTCCTGGATGTACACCAGCTCCGTGAGCGAGTCGAAGAGGCCGCGGTAGCTCTCCTCGCTGGCCCGCAGCGCCTCGCCGGCGGACTTGCGGCGGGTGATGTCGCGCGAGTTGACGACGATCCCCTCGGCCGTGGAGTCGGGGCGCAGGGTGCGCCCCACCCCCTCCAGCACGCGCCAGCGCCCGTCCGCCGCGCGGTAGCGGAACTCCACGCCGCGGCTGGTGCCCGGCGCCGCCGCGATGGCCGCCAGCGCCTCGCGCGCGCCCTCCACGTCCTCGGGGTGCATCAGGCGCAGCGCGTCCAGCCCCGCCAGCTTCTCCGGATCGTAGCCCAGGATGCGCTTCACCGAGGGGGAGTGGTAGCGGAAGCGCCCCTCCTCGTCCACGATGGTGATCAGGTCCGAGCCGTTCTCGATGAGCGCGCGGAAGTGCTCCTCGCTCCGCTGCAGCGCCCGCTCCGCTCCCTTGCGGTCGGTGACGTCGCGGACCACCGTGATCACCTGGTCGCCAAAGGGAAGGAGGCGCGCCTCGAAGTCGCGCACCACCCCGCCCACGGGGGCCGAGTACTCGGTGGTGGCCAGCGCGCCCGTGCGCCTCACCTCCTCCAGCCCCTCCTCCACCCGCGCCACCGCGGTGGGGGGAAGCACGTCCTGCAGCCGCCGCCCCGCGAGCGACCCGGGGAGCCCGAACGCGCCGCCGCCCTCGCCCGAGCGGTGGTCCAGGATCGTACCGCCGGCATCCAGGCGGAAGTACAGGTCCGGGAGGGCGCGGAAGATGGCCTCCAGCTCAGAGCTCTTGTGCGCCAGCTCGGTGACGTCGCCCAGCACCACCAGCCGCCCGGCCGACCCGCCCCGCCGGTCCGCCACGCGCGAGGTGGAGACCTGGAACACCCGCCCGCCGCTGGACACGCGCCGCACCCCGTCGTCGGCCCACGCCTTCTCCCCCGGCGCCAGCGGCTCCAGCACCTCGTGCCCCGGCTCCCCCACCCCGCGCCCCTCGGGCACGCCCAGGATGCGGCGGGCGGCGGGGTTGAGGTCCACCACGATCCCCTCCGAGTCCAGCACCACCACGCCGTCGCGCATCCCGTCCACCAGCGCCGCGCGGGCGATGGGCACCACGCGGATCAGCCGCAGGCGTAGGATCGCCCATCCCAGGATGACGCCCGAGACGGTGAAGAGGAAGGGCATGGGGTTGGCCGGGAAGATCCCCGGCCTCAGGAAGTGCACCACGTTCCCCACCCAGGGGATGGCGACGGCCAGCAGCAGCGCCAGGTCGCGCCCCCGGTGGCGGCTGGGGAGCCTCACCACCCGTACCCCCAGCAGCACCACCGCCGCCGAGAGCAGCAGCCACGACACGCCCAGGTGAAAGGTGAACGCCGGCCCGTAGCGGATGGCGCTCACCACCCGCCCGCCGCGCTCCGCGATGCCGTACGAGCGGAAGAAGAGGCCGTGGAACTCGGTGGTCCACACCAGCAGGATGGGGACGACGGCCGCCGTGGCCACCGCCGTGAAGGGGAGCGAGCGAAGCCAGCGCCCGCGCCCGGTGTGCACCAGCGCCGCCGCCAGCCACGCCAGCGGGATGAGCCCCGCCCCCAGGTGGATGGCCTTGAGCAGCCACAGCCTCACCAGCGCGTCGCGGCTGGCCCCGAACAGGGCGAAGGCGAGCGACCACTCGGCCGCGCACAGGCCCACCGCGGCCAGGCTGAGCGCGCCGTGCGCGTCGCGGTGGCGCAGCGCGTACGCCGCGATGGCGCCCGAGACGAGCGCCGAGACGAGCAGGGGGAAGAGGAAGGGGTTCGGCTGCCAGTGCATGGCGGGGGGCGCGGAGAGGCGGGCGAAAGCTTTCGCGTACCAGTATAAGCGTTCGTGCCCGTTCGCTACAGGATCAAAGAAACAGGCCTCACACAGAGGCACGGAGGCACGGAGAACAGCGTGCGCGCAGCCGGGTACTGTACGCTTTCCGCGGCACCCCACACGTACATCCGTCGATGCGAACCCTCTTCCTGCTCTTTCAGCTCCTCCCCTTTGCGCTCTCGTTCGCGCGCGACCGCCGGCGGTGGTGGCTGTGGGGGCGGCCGGCCCGGCGCTCGGCCGCCTTCCACCAGGCCCGCGCCGAGCGGCTGGCGCGCGCCATCCCACGGGCGGGGCCCACCTTTGTGAAGATCGGGCAGGTGTTCGCGTCGCGGCCGGACGTGGTGCCCAAGCCGTACCTGGGCGCGCTGGGCGAGCTCACGGACCGCGTGCCCTGGGTGCCCTTTGCCGAGATCGAGGGAGAGCTGGTGGCCGCGTACGGCGCGCCGGTGGACGAGGTGTTCGAGGGGTTCGTGCGCGAGCCGCTGGCGGCGGGGTCGCTGGGACAGGTGTACCGCGCGCGCTACGCGGGCGAGGACGTGGTGGTGAAAGTGCTGCGCCCCGGCGTGGAGGCGGTGGTGGAGCACGACGTGAAGTTCGTGCGCCGCGTGCTCGCCTTCGTCAAGCGGCGCTGGAAGCACCCGCAGTTGCGCGGGGTGGAGGTTGCGCTGGACGAGTTCGAGCGGCGCATCGCGGACGAGATGGACTTCCGGCAGGAGGCCGCGTACGCCCGCGCCATCGGCGCGCGCTTCCACGGCAACCCGCGCGTGGTCGTCCCCCGCGTGGTGGACGGGATGGTACGGCGGCGCACGCTGGTGCTGGAGTACGTGGAGGGCGTGCGGGTAGACCAGATCGGCCCGCTGGTGGCCGCGGGGCGCGTGGACCCGTCCGCCATGGTGGACGCGGTGGTGGAGGCCTACATCCAGATGATGCTGGTGGACGGCCTCTTCCACGCGGACCCGCACCCCGGCAACCTGCTGGTGCGCCCCGACGGCGCCCTGGTGCTGCTGGACTTCGGCATGGTGATCGAGGTGGACCCGGTCACCCGCCGCCACCTCGTGCACACCGCCCTCGCCGCCGTGGGCGGCGACGCGGAGCGCGTGGTGGACGGCTTCTTCAACCTGGGCATCGTGGAGCCCGGCACCGATCGCGAGACCATCCGCCGCCTCGTCACCCTCATCCTGGAGATGACCTCCCGCGGCGCCAACGTCGGCGAGCTGCAGCGCGCCCTGGCCGACGAGGTGATGCACCTCCTCCACGACTGGCCCGTGGTGCTCACGGGCGAGATGACCTACTTCGGCCGCGCCGTGGCGCTGATCGAGGGGCTGGGCGCGCGCCACGTCCCGGACTTCAACCCGGTGCGCTACGTCCGCCCCATCCTGCTCAAGCACCGCTCCGCCGTCCTCCGCGCCCTCGGCCCCGGCGAGTCGCACGACCTCGCCTTCGCCCTCGGCGTCCTCGCCCGCGACGTCACCCGCGTGCTGGTGGATGCATCCAGGGGCTTCTTCTCCATGCTATTGGGCTCACACAGAGACACAGAGGCACGGAGATGACTTCACCTCCGTGCCTCTGTGCCTCTGTGTGAGCCCGGTTTATCGAGCTCCGAGCTGCACGCTATCGTGCGGCAACGAGTGCGGGAGTGTACGACTGCGCCGCGGCGAGAAGCTCGGCGGCGAAGCGGAGATGGTACGCCTCCTCCTGGCCGTACGCCGGGTTGCGGCGCGTGACCAGCCGCTGATCACTGCCGCGCCAGCGCACCATCCGGCCGCCGTCGAAGTAGAAGCGGTTCTCCTCCGTGCTCCGCACGTTTCCAAACGGCTGGTCGTACGTGGAGGCCCTCCGGAAGGCGAAGATCAGCGAGTTGCCGCGAAAGTAGTAGTCTTCCGCGGTTCTCCCCATCTCGCCCATGTGCTTGGTGGCGATCTTGGCGACGCGTCCGTTCTCGAAGTACACGCGAGCTTCTCCGCCCTCCGTGGAGAAGCCCTGCAGCTCGATGGTATGCCGATGCGCGTGCGCGCCTAACTGTTCGATCCGCTGGAAATCGCGCCGGATGCCCTCGATGACCGCCTCCGTTCCCGTCGCGGGCCGCGCCCGCGCAGGACGGTCCGGTACGAAATCGTTCACCGCTACCTGCTGCGTCTCGCTCGTTGGCGCCGAGACGGCCCACGGGAGGAGCTGCGTGATGGTTTCCGGCGAGCGCAGGGTGATGAACACGAGCACCGCGGCCAGCCAGATCGCCCGGAACGCGATGGCGCTCTCGCGGCTGGTGCCGGGCTCGCCGCTGCCGGGGCGCGGGGGAAAAACGATGGCCTTGACCAGCCCGACAATCGCCAGGAACAGGATGATGCGGGTGAATAGCAGCATGCGAGGTGGCGGGGTGCGGCGGGGATGAGAGGGGGTCAGCGGCGTGAAAAGTCGCTTAACGAGCGCCATCCCGCAAGGTTCTCCGCTCGATTGGGCTCACCCACAGACACAGAGGCACGGAGAACGACGCTGTTCTCCGTGCCTCTGTGCCTCTGTGTGAGACTGCTTTTTACCGGGCGGCGAGCTGCTGCTTGGACTTGCGCGCCTTGAGCACCACGGCGTCCGCGTCCAGGTGGTCGTCGCCGCAGGAGTGGACGTACTCCTCGTAGGTGCCCAGGAAGTCGCGGATGCCGGCGCGGCTGATCTCCACCACGCGGGTGGCGAGCTGGCCCACGAACCACCGGTCGTGCGAGACCAGGATGAGCGTGCCCTCGTACGACTGCAGGCCGGCCACCAGCGCCTCGATGGACTCCAGGTCCAGGTGGTTGGTGGGCTCGTCCAGCACCAGCACGTTGGGCTGCTCCAGCGCGAGCTTGCTGAACACCAGGCGCGCCGCCTCGCCGCCGGAGAGGGCGCTGAGGCGCTTCTCGCCGTCGTCGCCGGTGAAGAGCATCATCCCCAGGTGGCCGCGCACGAAGCCGCGGTCCTTGTCCGGGCAGTAGCTCCACAGCCACTGCTCGGCGGTGCCGGCCAGGTCTTCCAGCTCCTCGTGGTGGTCCTGGGCGAAGTAGCCGCGCTGCGCCTCGTAGCCCCACTCCACCCCGCCCTCGTCGGCCTGCAGCTCGCCCATGATGATCTTGAGCAGCGTGGACTTGCCGATCCCGTTGGGCCCCATGATGACCATGCGGTCGCCGCGGCGCACCTCCAGCGTGACGCCGGGGAGCACCTCCTTGTCGCCGAACGCCTTGCGGATCCCCTTGATCTTGAGGACCTCCTTGCCGCTCTCGCGCCGCTGGTTGAAGCGGAACTTGGGGTAGCGGCGGGACGAGCCGGGGAGCTCCTCCATCTCCTCCACCTTCCGCTCGATCATCTTGGCTTTGCTCTGGGCCTGGCGCGCCTTGCTGGCCTTGGCCTTGAACTTGTCCACGAACTTCTGGTGGTGGGCGATCTCCTTCTGCCGCCCCTCGATCTCCTTCTCCTTCCGCTCCCGGTCTTCCACCTTCTGCTCCAGGAAGTCCGTGTAGTTGCCCTTGTACAGCGTGACCGTCTGGTAGTCCACGTCCAGGATGTAGCTGGCCACGTTGTCCAGGAAGCGGTGGTCGTGCGAGATCACCGCGACGGGGCCCTCGAAGTCGTGGAGGAACTTCTCCAGCCAGCGGATGGAGAGGATGTCCAGGTGGTTCGTGGGCTCGTCCAGCAGGAGCACGTCCGGGCTGCCGGCCAGCACCTGCGCCAGCAGCACCCGCAGCTTGAAGCCGCCGGAGAGCGTGGAGAGCGGCTGGTGGTGGATCTCGGTGGGGAGCCCGAGCCCCTCCAGGATCACGGCGGCGCGCGCCTCGGCCGTGTAGCCGTCCATGCGCATCACCGTGTCTTCCAGCTCGGAGAAGCGGTCCGCGTCGAAGTACTCGTGGGCGCGGGCCAGGAGCTTCTCCTTCTCCACCATGGCTTCCCAGAGCTCCGGGTTGCCCATGAGCGCCACGTTGATGATGGACTCGCTCTCGTACAGGAACTGGTCCTGCCGCAGCACGCCCAAACGGGCCGCCTTGGGGATGGAGACGCTCCCCTTGGTAGCGTCGGTATCGCCACTGAGGATGCTGAGGAGCGTGGTCTTCCCGCACCCGTTGGCGCCCACGATGCCGTAGCGCTCGCCCGGGTTGAGCTGGAAAGCGGCGTCCGCGAACAGGACGCGGTCGCCAAAGGATTTTTCGAGGTTGGATACGGAGATCATCCCATAATATAAAAGAAAACGGCTTGCTCACACAGAGGCACGGAGGCACAGAGAAGAGATGATGCTGGGCAGGCGGCGGGCGGGCGATTAGTATTTGCGCGTGGTTCCCCGCCCCACCCTCCCCGGAGCTCTCGAATGACCCTGTGGATCATCCTGGCCGTCGGCGTGGTTCTCGGCATCCTGCTGGTGGCGCTCTACAACCGGCTGGTGAAGCTGAGGGTGGCGGCGCAGAACGCGTGGTCGGACATCGACGTGCAACTGAAGCGCCGCGCGGATCTGGTGCCGAACCTGGTGGAGACGGTGAAGGGGTACGCCGTCCACGAGCGAGAGACGCTGGACGCGGTGACGGCCGCCCGCACGCGCGCCGTGGCCGCCTCCGGCGCCGGCCCCGCCGAGCGCGCCGGGGCCGAGGCCGCGCTCGGCACCGCCCTGCGCGGGCTTACGGTGGCGGTGGAGGCGTACCCGGAGCTGCAGGCGTCCGGCGGCTTCCGCGACCTGCAGGCGCAGCTTGCGGAGACCGAGAACCACATCAGCGGCTCGCGCCGCTACTACAACGCGGTGGTGCGCGACCTGAACACGGCGGTGCAGACCTTTCCCTCCAACCTGCTGGCCGGCCCCATGGGCTTCCGCGAGCGCGAGTTCTTTGAGGCGTCGGCCGCGGAGCGCGAGGCGCCCGCCGTGCGGTTCTGAGAAGAAGTCCTGGGTCCTGAGTGCTAAGTGCTAAGTGCTAAGTGCTTTCAGGACTTAGCACTCAGGACTTATACACGATAGACGTTGATCGGAGACCGTCCGGCACTCATCCAGGAGCGAATAAATTCGCCGCTGGAACCACGCGAAGTCCCCTGCGGGGACTGTACGGTCCAGCGTCGGCCGAAGGTACAGACCGCGAAGGCGGTCTTTGCGTTGGTCCAGCGGCGAATTTATTCGCTCCTGGTGCCGCCGGAATCCACCGGATCTCGTAGCAGGACTCGCTTCCTTCCCCTTCCGCCCCTCCCAACTATGCGCCGCCTTCTCCTCCTCCTGCTCCTCGCGCTGGCCGCGCCCGCGGCGGGGCAGGAGCGCTCCATCCGCATCCGCGACTTCGATGCGCTGCTGGTGGTGGTGAGCCCCGACGGGACGCTGGAAGTGACGGAGCGGCTCACCATCGGGTTCACAGGGACGTGGAACGGGCTGAACCGCGACCTGTCGCTGCGCCACACGACGGCGGAGGGGCGCCGCGCCGCGCTCGGCCTGGACGTGACCTCGGTGACGGACGGGGAGGGGCGCGAGCTGCGCGTGGAGGAGGAAAGGATGGACGACGGGTGGGTGCGGCGGCTGAAGATCTACATCCCGGGCGCGCAGGACGCGGAGCGGCAGGTGGTGATCCGCTACCGCGTGGACGACGCCATCCGCTTCTTCTACCGCGGAAGCGAGCCGGGGCCGATGGACGAGCTGTACTGGAACGTGACCGGCAACGCGTGGGACATGCCCATCGACCGGACGCGCGGGCGCGTGGTGCTGCCCGAGGGCGCGGCGCCGCGGCGGCACGCAGTGTACACCGGCTCCGCGGGCACCACGCTGGCCGGCTCCACCGCCACCTCGCGGGTGACGGAGCGCGGACTGGAGTTCGCGGCCACGCGCCCGCTGGAGCCGTACGAGGGGGTGACGGTGGCGGTGGGATGGGCGCCCGGGCTCGTGGCGTCGCGGCCGGGCGAGCGGGAGCGCGGGGTGCGCGAGGTGGTGAGGCTGTGGCCGCTGGGGCTGCCGCTGCTGGTGTTCGGGCTCTGCCTCCGCGCGTGGCGGCGGCGCGGGCGCGACCCGCGCGAGGAGTCCATCGTCGTCCAGTACGAGCCGCCCGAGGGCATGTCGCCCACCGAGCTCGGCACGCTGATCGACCACGAGGCCGAGATGCGCGACATCACGGCCACGCTGGTGGACCTGGCCGTGCGCGGGTACGTGGGGATCGAGGAGCGCAGCGAGAAGAAGCTGATGGGCCTCATCACCAGCACCGAGTTCGTCTTCTTCCGCCGCCGCCCGCGCACCGACTGGGGCGAGCTGGCGCCGCACGAGCAGCGCTACCTGCAGGGCCTCTTCCAGCACGCCACCGTGGTGGAGGCGGGGTGGGACGACGGGCACCCCTGGGGCGGCGCGGCGCGCACGGCCGCGGAGACGGAGCAGGTGGCGCTGTTGCAGCTCACGCACCAGTTCTACAAGGCGCTCCCCCCCATCCGCGACGCGGTGTACGACAGCCTGGTGGCGCGCGGCTACTACCGGCGCCGGCCGGACTCGGTGAAGAACCTCTGGATGGGCCTCAGCGCGGTGCCGCTGTTCGGTGGGGTGGCGTTGGCCGGGTGGGTGGAGGGGATGGCGTGGAACGGCGTGTCCGCCCTGGCGCTGGGCGCGGCGGGGGTGGTGAGCGCGGTGATCGTCTTCATCTTCTCGCGGGTGATGCCGGCCCGCACGCCCGCGGGGGCCCGTGCACGGGAGGCGGCGCTGGGCTTCCGCGAGTTCCTGAGCCGCGTGGAGAGCGAGCGCTATCGCCGGATGATCACCTCGCCGGAGATGTTCGAGCGCTTCCTGCCGCACGCGCTGGCGTTCGGGGTGGCGGACCGGTGGGCGAACGCCTTCGAGGAGCTCTACCAGGAGCCGCCCCAGTGGTACCGGGGGAGCGGCACGGGGAGCTTCCACGCCACGGACTTCTCGTCGCGCATGAGCACCCTGTCCAGCTCGGCGAGCAGCACCATGTCGTCCAGCCCCAGCTCGTCGGGCTCCGGCGGGGGCGGGTCCAGCGGCGGGGGGAGCGGAGGGGGCGGAGGGAGCGGATTTTAAAGACGGGGGTCAGGCGGAGGCACGGAGACGAGGTCATCTCCGTGCCTCCCGTGGCTACCCGCAGTTCTCGTCGACGATGTACTGCGTGGCGCGCGGGTAGTCCGAGCGGGGGAGGCGCACCTGCACCAGCACGGGGCCCCGGTTGGCGGGGTGCGCGGGGTCGGCCAGGTGGCGCAGGAGCTCGTCCAGGGCGGTGTGCGTCGCCACCTGGAAGCCGGTCATGGGGCGGTCGGGGGTGGAGAAGACGTCTGCCAGGCGGCTGTAGCTCCAGGGGTGGAGCTCGTTGTAGAAGCTGGCCTCCTCGCCGGAGCCCTCCGCGTAGAAGCAGGGGTGCACCAGCATTTGCTCGATGCCGTAGAAGCCCTCGTTGTCCAGCACGAAGATCACCGAGTCGTGGCGCAGGCGGGTCTGGGTGGAGAGCTCCTGGCAGGTCTCCTGGAACGATCCGTCGCCCACGAACACCAGGTGGCGCCGGTCCGGGCGGGCGGCCTTGATCCCCGTGACCGCCCCTACCGAGTAGCCGATGGCCAGCCACGCGCCCTGGCAGAAGAAGGTGCCCGGCTCCGGCATCTTCAGGTTCTGGGAGCCCAGCAGCGAGAACCCCGCGTCGGACACCACGGCGTAGGGCGAAGCACCCTCGGCCGCGGCGGCTTCGTCCATGAACGCGCTGATGCGCTGGAAGAAGCTGTCGTAGAGGAGCGGGTGGTCCGCCTCCGCGTGCCGCGAGAGCGCGGCCACGAAGGACGACTGCGTGGCCGCACGGTCCAGGTAGTAGTCCGCCGTGAAGCCGCCGGCGCCCTTTGCCTCCACCAGCGCGTCGCGCAGGGCCGGGATGAGCTCGGCCAGCTTGACGTCGGGGAAGTAGCGGGGGCCCACGCTCACGCCCTGGTGCACGGCCACGATCCAGTCGTCGCCCACGGAGCGGGTGCCGCCCAGGTTCTTGGAGGTCTGCCACGAGCCCAGGCCGATGCGGCACTTCGCCACGTTCTTGAACACGTCGCGCACCTCCGGCAGGCTCGCCTTGCCGTTGTACACGCCGTGGAAGAGCGGGTGGTTCTCCGACACCACGGACTTGCCGCCGATGGTGGTGCAGAAGGGGATGCCGGTGGCGTCCACCAGCGCCTCGAACTGGGAGCGCAGCCCCAGCCGGCCGATCTCCTCGCCCCCCCACAGGATGGGCGAGCCCAGCCTGCACACCAGCTCCACCGCCGCCTTCACCGCCTCCGCCCGCATCCGCTCGTTGGCGGGGGTCGTGGGCCGCTCGCGCGCCTCGATCTTCCCCACCGGCGCGTCGCACTCCCCGGCCCACACGTTCTCCCACACCTCCAGGTACACGGGCCGCCGCTCGGTGAGGCAGGCGGAGAGCGCGCAGTCGATCTGCACCGGCGCCATGCGGCTGCTGGTGACCACCTGCGCGTCGGCCGTCACCTGGCGGAAGGCGTCCACGTTGGACCGCGTCACCGGGCTCATGTGCGAGGTGAGGAGGCCGATGGCGCGCAGGTTGAGCCACTGCTCGTAGGTGGGTGCCCCCGTGATGACGATGAGAGGGATCTCCTCCACGTACGCGCCCCCCGCGGGCTGCAGCACGCTGAGGGCGCCCACCCCATACGTCACCGCCACCGCGCCCACGCCGCGCACGCGGGCGTACCCTTCGGCCGCGTAGCCGGCGTTGATCTCGTTGCAGTTCCCCACCCACTCCACCCCCGCCGCGCGCACGGCGGGGAGAAAGGGCCCCAGGTGGTTTCCCGGCACCCCGAAGAGGTGGCCGATCCCCAACTGCGCCAGGCGCGCCGCCAGGTAGCGCGCCACCGTCCACCCGCCCGCGGGCTCGCTCATCGGGCGACCTCCCCCGCGTTCACTTCCAGTGCGGCGCGGATGGCGGACTCGATGGAGCCCTCCACCCAGGCGTGCTTGAGGGAGGTGTGCTCGCCCGCGAAGTGGACGGGCCCCTCGGGGGTGGGGATGCTGAGGTGCAACTGCGTGAGCTGCCCCGGCGTGAACACCGCCGCCTCGCCGAACGCGTAGCGGTTGCGCAGCCAGCTCTGCGTCTGCCCCTTCCCCGTGTAGAACACCTCGATGCGCGAGCCGTGGATGGACTGCATCCCCCGCAGCGCGAAGGCGTAGCGCTCGTCGTCGGACATGGAGTCCCAGCGCGCGGCGTCGTCGGCCCAACTGTAGCTGGCGAGCACCACGCCGCCCTCGCTCCCCTCCACCCGGTGCGAGGGGTAGTAGATGAAGCGGTTGGGATTGTCCGTGATGGTGCCGCCGCCGAACACGTGGGTGGCCGCGCGGCCCCGCGGGTTCTGCTGGCGCAGCCCGGCGTGGAAGGCCCGCTCGCGCCCGGGGATGCGCGCCGCGTCCACCGCGGGGTCGGCGCCCAGCAGCGCGGACGAGCCCTGCCCGCCGCCGCCGTCCTGGTAGTGCTCGTACAGCCCGGGGTGGATGGCGTCCAGCTCGCGCTTCCAATCGTCCTCGGTGAACTCCCACCAGCGGCGGCTGAACTCCAGCAGCACCTTGGTGGCCGAGTCGTAGTGGAGCTCGATGATGGCGCGGCGCTTCTTGTAGCTGAAGAGCGGGTCCACGATCACGTGGCGCAGGCTGGAGAACGGGATGGTGACGATGGCCACGTCCGCCGTGTACTCCTCGAACACGGGCGCTCCCTGGCGCGCCCCGCCGCGGTCCTCGTCCGCCTCCTCCCCCACGGTCTTGATCCACACGTGCGGCCCGTCCGGCCCCACGTGCACGCACTGCGCGCAGTCGCGCCCGGGGTGCCAGTACTCCATCTGCACCAGCCGCTGCCCCAGGCGGATCTCGTCGCGCAGAAAGGAGAGGAAGGCGTAGGGGAGCCGCCAGTTGCCGCCCTCGATCTCCCAGTACGTGGCGTCCGGCCGGATGTCGCTGCGCCCCAGAAAGGTGTGGAAGAAGGAGAGCGGGAGGCGCGAGGTGAGGTTCTCGATGGTCCCCACGGCCTCGATGGTCTCGTCGCTGAACCCCGCGTGCTCCTTGAGGAAGCCCCACATGGAGTACGGGTCGAAGTCGTAGATCACCCGCGCCCACCCCTCCACCCACTCGTCGAACGGCTTGGCGACGCGCGTGTTCCCCTCGACGGTGGAGTAGTAGTCGCGCACGAAGTCCAGCGCGTCGTTCACCAGGACGCCCGCCGCGGTGCCGGCCTGCTCCGCCGGCATCCCGAACCCCTCGTTGATCTCGCGCGGCGCGTCGCGGTACTCGGACCGCCGCACCTGCCGGCCGTTGGTGCGCAGCCAGGCGTGGTTGCGCTGCCGGGGGAAGCGGTACCCGGGGCTGTCGGGCCCGTTGCGCCACTCGCCGCTCCCGTCGAAGGGGCGGTAGACCACCGGCGGAACGGCGACGCCCGGCTGCGGCTGCACGGGCCCCTCCACGTCCACGTTGAAGAAGGGACGGCGCGGGAGCCCCAGCCGGTCCACGAGCGCCAGCACCAGCGGGTGGAAGTCCGGGAGGCGCATGGCCCCCGCCTCCGCGTACTGCCTGCGGTCGGCGAAGGGGGCGCCCAGGTCGGGGCGCCACTGGTCGCGCCGGAAGGTCTTCAGCCGCCCGCCGATGCGGTTGCCGTTCGCCTCCACGATGGTGACCTGGTGCCCCGCGTTCTTGAGCAGCCACCCCGCCACCAGCCCCGCGATCCCCGCCCCCACGATCAGCACCTTCTTCGGCGGCCCGCCCGGCGGCAGCCCCCGGTCGATCAGGATCTCCAGGTACTCCTTCACCAGGTCCCGGTCCCCCTCCCCCACCATCAGCAGGGTGCGGGCGAGCTGCAGGCAGGTGGCCCAGCGTGCGGGGTCGCGCGGCTTGTCGTCTTGGGGTGTCATGAGGATGCTGTGGGAGGTGGGCCGCCAGCGGCGGATTCTTGACGGGTACCGCGAGCCGGGTGGTCTCTGCAGGTCGCGATTCATCGCGCGCCTGCAAAGGGCACCTTTGCGCGGACCTGGTCGGGACTCGGTGGTGCGGGTTCCCGCGAACAGCGGCGGACCCAGGGACCTACGCGACTCAGCTCTCCGGGAAAGGGCCCGGGTCCGGGACCTCGGACGAGCCGACGCGGGTGGCGGCGAAGTGGGCCACCAGCGCGCCGAGCCACTTGAGGCGCGGCTTCAGCCACTTGGCCTGCTCCAGCACCGTGAGGTCGCCCAGCTCAAGCAGGACCTCGCCGTCCGAGGTGGTGGTGTGCCGGTAGCCGTAGTAGCCGCTCAGGTTCTTGGTATAGTTGTCCTTCATCCACCTGAATGGCCAGTACTTTTTATATAGCTGGCGCCACGCGTCGGCCAGGGGCTTGTCGCTGTTGTCGTCGTAGCCGATGGACGCGCCGGCCCGGTTGGGCGGGGAGGATGCGTCGAAGTGGATGAAGATGGCGACTCTCGCCGCGTACTGCTTGCCGGTCTTCTTGATGCTCGCGTCCTCTTTGATCACCGAGATGCCGGCCGCCCGCAGGAGGCGCGTGGCCTCGTTCACCACGATCGGCGTCCAGTCGATCTCGCGCCCGAGCGGGCCGGAGCCGCCCGTCCTGCCGTCCGGGGTGTTGAAGTGCCCCGCCTGGATGAACACGTCCGCCGTGGCCACCGCCTCCATCAGGTCGAACGCGGTCACGTTGAAGCTCTCCGTCGCGCCTGCGTCGCTCAGCGCGGCGGCCCTGGCCTCGGCCACCTCACCCTCCATGCAGCCGGCATCCGGACGCTCGTCTTCGTCCGGACGCTCTTCGGCGTCCGCGCGCTATTCGGCGTACCGACGCTCGTCGGCGCCGGGGCGCGCGTCCGCTTGGTCCTCGCGCTCGTCTCTGGTCGGCATCTCGTCTCTGGTCGTCATCTGCGCTCCAGGCTGGGGATGGGATTCCGGATGCGGGCGCCGGTGCGGGGGGGGTTGAGACCGCCGCAACGACTACACGAAGTCCGCCCGCCGCGGCTACAGCGGTCCCGGGCGGCGCTGCAGATCCGGGGTGCGGGTGGCGTCCGGGCGCGCCGTTGCGGGAGCTTCCGGGATGTGGCTGCGCACGGCGGAGCCGCCCGTGGTTCTATGTTTGGATGGGCGCGCCGCGTGATTTTCCCGCCGGAACGAGGAGAGGGGAGACGCCGTTTGGCGTCTCCCCTCTCCTCGTTCCTCCACACCTCGTGTCAGTCGCCGGCTTCAGCGAGCATCTGCTCCAGGCGCTCGACCAGGCCGCGGATCTCCGCGCGGTACTCGCGGTCCGCGTGGAGCCGCTTGGGATCGAGGTGCGCGTTGAGGCGCAGGGTGCCGCCGCGGGCGGGGGACCAGCGGATGGGCGGGGGCGCCTCCTCCGGCTCCGCCGCGGCGCCGGAAACCACCGAGCTCACCATGGCGCGGAGGATATCCACGCGCTCTTGCAGCGGCTTGGACGAGCTGTCGCGGAAGATGGCGGTGCCGATCTTCGGGTGCCGGGCGAGGGCGGCGCGCTCCTCCTCGGAAAGCTGCGCGAGGGCCTCGCCGCCCTTGGTCATCCAGCTCACGTAGCCGGGGCTCTTGCCGGCGCGCGAGGCGAGCACGGCCTGCGTGTGCCCGAAGCCGTGGTGCGCGCGGAAGTAGGCGAGGCAGGCGTCCATCACGGACATCGCCCGGCGCGACTCGTTCTCCGCGATCTGCTGGAGGAACGCCTCGTCCTCGCCGATGGTGCCCAGGTCGCGCACCGTCACGGAGGTGAGGCCCGCCAGGCGCGCGGCGTGAAGGCGGCGGCGGCCGTAGACCAGCACGAAGCGCGGGTTGACGGGCGGCCCCACGCGCCGCACCCCGATCGCCCCCGGAACGTCGCCGTCCGTGCGGATGGAGCGGGCGAGGTCGGCGAGATCCTCCTCGCTCTCCACCTCGCGCACGTAGGCGCCCTCCTCCTCGATCTGGGCGATGGGGAGCGTGAGGTGGTTGCGGGCACGGGTGGCGCCGTCCACCACCGCGGCCGGGTGCACCGAGACCCCCTGCGTGCCGGAAAAGGCGGCGCGCTGCTTCGACAGGTCCAGCACGGGGCGTGTGGCCTTGCTCATGCCGCCACCTCCAGCGCCGGCGCCGTGCCGATGCCGCGCTGCTCGCCCTCCAGGCGCGGCACGGCGCCGCGCCCCTCGATCCCCGCCCGCTCCATCCACTCCGCCGCCACGCCGCGGAAGAGGGGGGCCGCCGGGGTGCTTACCCGGTAAAGCCGCTCGTACAGCTCCACCGGCATCCTCACCCCGCGCGACGAGCCGATCACGCCGCGCATGGGGAAGACCACGCCGAACACGTCGGCCTCGAAGCAGTCGCGGAAGAAGCGCACGTACTGGTCGCCCTCGGAGGTGCGGCGGTACTGGTTGATGAGGAACCCCGCGCGCCGCAGCGCCGGGTTGAAGTCCGCGCACACCTGGTCCACGGTGCCGATCAGCTTGAGCACGCCGCTGGCCGAGAAGTCGTCCGGCGTGGCCACCACCGTGTAGCTGTGCGACGCCGCCAGCGCGATCTGCAGCCAGATGCCGCCGGAGGGCGGGGTGTCGATCAGCACCACGTCGATCTCGTCCGGGATGGCGTCCGTGAGCAGCGACGCCACCGAGTGGATCACGCGCCCGCGCCGCGCGTCGTCGCGCGCCATCTCGTATCCCACCAGCGCCTCGGAGCCCGGCAGGGTCCACAGGGTGGGGAAGCTCTTCTGCACGGCCGCCTCGGCGATCGTGGCGCGCCCTTCCAGGACGTCCGCGAAGGTCGGGGCGTAGCCGGGCTCCGTATAGTCAGGGCCGAGGAGCGCCGCGGTCGCGTTGCACTGCGGGTCCGCGTCGATCACGAGTGTGCGGAGCCCGTAGGCCCCGGCCAGCGCGCCGGCGACGTTTACCGTCATGCTGGTCTTGCCCGCACCGCCCTTCTGGACGGTGAAGCAGGTGATGTGTGCCATGAAGCGGGGAGTCTTTACGGGTGTGAGTTGGTGCCGGCCGTAAAGATGCCTCACTCCCGGTTCGGGAGCAAGGCAGGGTCTTTACTGATTAAATCTCACACAGAGGCACGGAGGCACGGATATGAGTCATCTCCGTGCCTCCGTGTCTCTGTGTGCCCCTCAGAGCCCTGATGCGATGGCGGCGATGTTGGGGTGCTTGAGGGCGGTCATGTGGTTTCCGGTGCCCTCGGTAAAGACGAGGGACGGAGCCCACCGGCGCCAGCCGCGTACGGTCTCGGCGAAGTACCTGCGGTTCTCGGCGAAGCCCTGGTCCGGGTCGCCCACCAGCACCAGGCGCACCGGGTCCGGGTAGGGGTCGCCCGGGCAGTAGGTGGTGCGCACGGCGGTGGCGAAGCTCCGGAACGGGCCGCGCAGCACCTCGGGCGCCGAGCGGCGCGGCATCAGCCCCACCTCCACCAGGCGCTCGTGGAGGAGCTTGAGGCGGCCGGCTTCGTCCAGCCCCTGGATGTCGTCCGCCCCGATGCGCAGCGGGCGCTCCACGGTCTGCTCGAAGATGCGCGTGAGGTGGAGGAACGCTTCCGACCCGTCGCACTCCTCCACCTGCACGCCCGCGTCGTGGGGCACCTGCGTGTCCACGATGGTGAGCGAGCCCACCACGCGGCCCGCCTCGCGCAGGCGCTTCGCTATCTCCAGCACCACCCATCCGCCAAAGGAGTGGCCCAGGAGGTGGACGGGACCCTCCGGCTGCGTCGCGTCGATCTCGCGCAGGTACGCCGCCGCGGCCGCCTGCACCGTGGAGTGCGGCACCATCTCGCCGTCCAGCCCGCGCGGCTGGAAGCCGTGCACGGGGCGCGACGGGTCCACGCACCCGCTCAGCTCCGCGAAGCTCACCACGCTCGCCCCCGCGCCCGGCACGCAGTAGAGCGGAGCCGCTCCCTTCTTGCCGAACTGGAGCGTCACCAGCGGCGAGTACGCCTTCTCGCGCCCGGGGCGCTCCCGCGCGGCATCGGCCACCGCGCGCGAGAGCTCCCGGCCGACCACTTCCGCGTTGGCCCCGGACATCATCGTCATGTGCGAGCCCGGCACCTCCGTGACGCGGATCTGCGCCACGGGGAGCACGGCTTCCCAGCCGCGCGTGGGGCCGGCGGTGCTCTGGCGCGCGGTGAAGAGGTGCACCGGCATCGGGATGGGCCGTGCGTGGTACTCCAGCATCTCGCGGCGCGAGCTGCGGATGCGCTCGCGCATGCGGGTGATGCTGGCGAAGTCCGCGTCGCGGGGCAGGAGCCCCGACTCGCGCGCCCGGTCCGCCCAGGCGGCATCCTGCTTCTCGTCGTCCTCCCCGGCCGTCTCCACCCCGGCGGGGAGACCCGCCCCGTAGTAGTGGGTGTCGATCATCCCCACGAACTCGACTTCCTCGTCCTGGCCGATGAGCTGCGCGGCGGCCTCGTAGGCCAGCAGTCCGCCGAACGACCACCCGGCGAGCCGGTACGGGCCGGCGGGCTGCACTTCGCGCATCATCCTCACCAGCCGCGCCGCCATCCCCTCCACCGTCCGCAGCCGCGGCTCCGACGCGGGCACGTCCGGCAGCGCGTACACCGGGACGTCCGCGTCGATGAACGGACGTAGCGCCTGCGCGTACGCCACCGTCCCGGCTCCCTCGTACACCACGAAGAGCGGCGTCTGCGTGCCACCCCTGCGCACCGCGATGGCGCCGTCGGCCACCGGCTGCGAGGGGTCTGCCTGGACGCGTGCCGCGAACCCTTCGAGCGTGGGGTGGCTGAAGACGTCCGCCAGCGCCACTTCGGCGCCCAGCACCTGCCGCACCCGCGCCACGAGCTGCACCACCCGCAGCGAGTGCCCGCCCAGGTCGAAGAAGTTGTCGTGCCGCCCGATTCGCTCCACGCCCAGCACCGCCGACCAGATCCCGGCCAGCGCCTCCTCCACCTCGCCCGCCGGCGCCTCGTACTCGTTCGCGGAGGTATCGAGCTCCGGCGCCGGGAGCGCCTTGCGGTCCAGCTTGCCGTTGGGGGTGAGCGGCAGCGCGTCCATCCGCATGAACACGGAGGGGATCATGTACTCCGGAAGCTGCTCCGCCAGGCTCGCCCGCAGCACCTCCGACTCCGCCGCGCCGACGTAGTAGGCGACCAGCCGCTTGTCGCCCGTCTCGTCCTCACGCGCCAGCACGGCGGCATCCCGCACCTCCGCGTGGCCCGCGATGCGCGACTCCACTTCGCCAAGCTCGATGCGGAAGCCGCGGATCTTGACCTGGAAGTCGTTCCGGCCCAGGTACTCGATGTTGCCGTCCGCCAGCCAGCGGCCCAGGTCGCCCGTGCGGTACATGCGGCCGCCGCTGAACGGATCGTCCAGGAAGCGCTCCGCCGTCAGCTCGGGGCGGTTCAGGTACCCGCGCGCCACGCCCGCCCCGCCGATGTACAGCTCGCCCGTCACGCCCACCGGCACCGGCTCGCCGTGCGCATCCAGGATGTACACCTGCGTGTTGGCCACCGGACGCCCGATGTGCGGGATGAAGCCGCCCGCGCGGTCCATCTCGACCCAGGTGGAGTAGGTCGTCGTCTCGGAGGGGCCGTACAGGTTGCACACCCGCTCCACGCCCGTCTTCGCAAAGATCTGCTCGACGAGGACACGCTTCAGCGGCTCGCCGGCGAGGTTGACCGTGCGTACCGTCGCGGGCACGCCGTCCGTCTCCACCAGGGCCTTCATGGCCGAGGGCACCGTGTTGACGAGCGAGACACCCGCCTCGGTGGCCGGCAGCTCCAGCGCGTTCTTCACGAGCTGCAGCGTCGCGCCCACGGTGAGCGGGGCGAAGCACTCGAAGACGTGCAGGTCGAAGTTCAGCGAGGTGGCGAACAGCGTCCGCTCCAGCGCCTGCGCGTCGAAGTTGGCGGCGGCCCAGGCGAGGAAGTTGACCGCGTTGCCGTGCTCCAGCATCACGCCCTTAGGCATGCCCGTGGAGCCTGAGGTGTAGATGATGTACGCGAGGTGATCCGCACGCAGATCGGAGCGCTCCACGTTCGTCTCCGGCCGGGTTGCCCACGCGGCATCGGCCGTGAGGTCGAGCACCGGCACGTCCATCCCGTCGAACAGCGACGAGAGGGAGGGCTGCGTCAGGACCGCGCGCGGGGCGCTGTCCTGCAGCATGTAGGCGATACGGTCCGCCGGGTAGGCCGGATCCAGCGGCACGTACGCGCCGCCGGCCTTGAGCACCGCCAGCAGGCCGACGACCATCTCCGGCGTGCGCTCCATGCAGATCGCCACGCGCGTGTCCGGTCCTACGCCGCCCTCGCGCAGGTGGTGCGCGAGGCGGTTGGCGCGTGCGTTCAGCTCCGCGTACGTCAGCGAGCCGGCCGCATGCATCACGGCCGTGGCGTTGGGGGTGCGCTCCACCTGCGCCTCGAACAGCTCGTGCATGCACGCATCGGTGGGGTACTCCAGCGCCGTGGCGTTGAACGACTCCAGCACCTGCGTGCGCTCCGCCGCGGGGAGCAGCGTGAGGCGATCCACCGTCTGCTGCTCGTCGGCGACCATCGCCTCCAGCACCATGCGGAGGTAGCCCAGGTAGCGCTCGATGGTGGCCTGCTCAAAGAGCGCCGTCGCGTACGTCACGCCACCGATGATGCGGCCGCCCGCCTCCTGCATGTCCAGCGACAGGTCGAACTTGGCGGTGGTGTGAGCCGCCGCGCCGACCGAGCCCAGCTTCAGGCCCGGAAGCTCCAGGCTCCCCTTGGGGTTGTTCTGCCAGGTGAACATCACCTGGAAGAGCGGGCTGTGCGCCATGCTGCGGGCAGGCTGCACCAGCTCCACCACCTGCTCGAACGGGATGTCCTGGTGGTCCTGCGCACCCAGCGCCCGCTCCTTCACCCGCCCGAGCAGCTCCGCCACCGTCGGCGCGCCACCCAGGTCCATGCGGACGGCCAGCGTGTTGACGAAGAAGCCGATCAGCCCTTCGATCTCCTTACGACCGCGGTTGGCCGTAGGCGTGCCGATGACGACATCGTCCTGACCCGAGAGACGCGAGAGCACGGTGGCCCAGGCGGCCATCAGCGTCATGAACAGCGTCGTGCCGTGGCGCTGGCTGAGCGCCTTCAGGCCTGCAGTGAGCTCCCCATCCAGCTCCAGCCCGAGCGCCGCGCCCGCATGGCTCTGCACCAGCGGACGGACGTGGTCCGTCGGCAGCTCCAGCAGCTCCGGCGCGCCCGAGAGCGTCGTCTTCCAGTAATCCACCTGCTGCTGGAGAACGTCGCCGTCCACCCACTTCCGCTGCCACGCCGCGTAATCGGCGTACTGCACCGGCAGCGGCGCGAGCGGATCGGCGGCGCCACTCTGGAAGGCGGTGTAGAGGGTGCTCAGCTCGTTCGTGAGCACGCCCATGGACCACCCGTCGCTGACGATGTGGTGCATCGTCACCAGCAGCACGTGGTCATCCGCCGCCATCCTCACCAGCCGGCCGCGGACCAGTGGGCCGTGCTCCAGGTCGAACGCCGCGCCCGACTCCTCCACGACGATCTGGCGCAGCTCGGCTTCCGCGTCCGCGCGGCCGCACAGGTCGTGCTGCACGAGCGCGAAGCCGCTGGCCGGGGCGATACGCTGCACCGGCTGGCCATCGACGCTGTGGAACGTGGTCCGCAGCGCCTCGTGACGCTCCACGATGCGATCCAGCGCACGCACCAGCGCGTCGCGATCCAGCTCGCCGCGCAGGCGCAGGCGGGTGGGCATGTGATAGGCCCGGCCCGCGCTTCCGAGCTGCTCCAGGAACCACAGGCGCTGCTGCGCGAACGAGAGCGCCACCTCGGCTCCGCGCTCGGCGGGAACGATGGCCGGCAGCTCCGCGTGCACGGCCGTCTCCAGGCCGCGCGCGAAGTCGGCCAGCACCGGCCGGGCGAACAGGTCGCCCAGCGTGGCCTCGATGTTCAGCACCTGACGCACGCGCGAGATCACCTGCACCGCGCGCAGCGAGTGGCCGCCCATCTCAAAGAAGTTGTCGCCGCGGCCGATGCGCTCCACACCCAGCACGGCCGACCAGATCCCGGCCAGAGCCGTCTCCACCACGCCCACCGGCGTCTCGAAGCCCCGCGATGCAGCCGCCTCGAACTCGGGCGCGGGCAACGCCTTGCGGTCCAGCTTGCCATTGGGCGTGAGCGGCAGCGCGTCCATCCGCACAAACACGCTCGGGATCATGTACTCCGGCAGACCCTCCGCGAGGCTCGCCCGCAGCACGTCCGCCTCCGCCGCGCCGACGTAGTAGGCGACCAGCCGCTTGTCGCCCGTTTCGTCCTCACGCGCCAGCACGGCGGCATCCCGCACCTCCGCGTGGCCCGCGATGCGCGACTCCACTTCGCCAAGCTCGATGCGGAAGCCGCGGATCTTGACCTGGAAGTCGTTGCGGCCCAGGTACTCGATGTTGCCGTCCGAGAGCCAGCGGCCCAGGTCGCCCGTGCGGTACATGCGGCCGCCGCTGAACGGATCGTCCAGGAAGCGCTCCGCCGTCAGCTCGGGGCGGTTCAGATACCCGCGCGCCACGCCCGCCCCGCCGATGTACAGCTCGCCCGTCACGCCCACCGGCACCGGCTCGCCGTGCGCATCCAGGATGTACACCTGCGTGTTGGCCACCGGACGCCCGATGTGCGGGATGAAGCCGCCCGCGCGGTCCATCTCGACCCAGGTGGAGTAGGTCGTCGTCTCGGAGGGGCCGTACAGGTTGCACACCCGCTCCACGCCCGTCTTCGCAAAGATCTGCTCGACGAGGACACGCTTCAGCGGCTCGCCGGCGAGGTTGACCGTGCGTACCGTCGCGGGCACGCCGTCCGTCTCCACCAGCGCCTTCATGGCCGAGGGCACCGTGTTGACCAGCGATACGCCTGCCTCGGCGGCCGGCAGCTCCAGCGCGTTCTTCACGAGCTGCAGCGTCGCGCCCACGGTGAGCGGGGCGAAGCACTCGAAGACGTGCAGGTCGAAGTTCAGCGAGGTGGCGAACAGCGTCCGCTCCAGCGCCTGCGCGTCGAAGTTGGCGGCGGCCCAGGCGAGGAAGTTGACCGCGTTGCCGTGCTCCAGCATCACGCCCTTGGGCATGCCCGTGGAGCCGGAGGTGTAGATGATGTACGCCAGGTGATCCGCGCGCAGACCCGCACGCTCCAGGTTCGTCTCCGGCCGGGTCGCCCACGCGGCACCCGCCGTGAGGTCGAGCACCGGCACGTCCATCCCGTCGAACAGCGACGAGAGGGAGGGCTGCGTGAGGACCGCGCGCGGGAGCGCTGTCCTCCAGCATGTAGGCGATGCGGTCGGCGGGGTACGCCGGGTCCAGCGGCACGTAGGCGCCGCCGGCCTTGAGCACCGCCAGCAGGCCGACGACCATCTCCGGCGTGCGCTCCATGCAGATCGCCACGCGCGTGTCCGGTCCTACGCCGCCCTCGCGCAGATGGTGCGCGAGACGGTTGGCGCGTGCGTTCAGCTCCGCGTACGTCAGCGAGCCGGTCGCGTGCATCACGGCCGTGGCGTTGGGGGTGCGCTCCACCTGCGCCTCGAACAGCTCGTGCATGCACGCATCGGTGGGGTACTCCAGCGCCGTGGCGTTGAACGACTCCAGCACCTGCGTGCGCTCCGCCGCGGGGAGCAGCGCGAGGCGATCCACCGTCTGCTGCTCGTCGGCGACCATCGCCTCCAGCACCATGCGGAGGTAGCCGAGGTAGCGCTCGATGGTGGCCTGCTCAAAGAGCGCGGTCGCGTACGTCACGCCACCGACGATGCGCCCGCCCGCCTCCTGCATCTCCAGCGACAGGTCGAACTTCGCGGTGATGTGCGCCGCGCCGCCCACGCTGCTGAGGCGCAGGCCCGGGAGCTCCAGGCTGCCCTTGGGGTTGTTCTGCCAGGTGAACATCACCTGGAAGAGCGGGCTGTGCGCCATGCTGCGGGCCGGCTGCACCAGGTCCACCACCTGCTCGAACGGGATGTCCTGGTGGTCCTGCGCACCCAGCGCACGCTCCTTCACCCGCCCGAGCAGCTCGGCAACCGTCGGCGCGCCGCCCAGGTCCATGCGGACCGCGAGCGTGTTGACGAAGAAGCCGATCAGCCCCTCGATCTCGCGGCGCCCGCGGTTGGCCGTCGGCGTGCCGATGACGACATCCTCCTGGCCCGAGAGGCGGCCGAGGCACCGTGGCCCAGGCGGCCATCAGCGTCATGTAAAGCGTCGTGCCGTGACGCCGCGCGAGCGCCTTGATGCCGACCGTGAGCGTCTCGTCCAGCTCCAGCCCACGCCGAGGCTCCGGCATGGCTCTGCACCAGCGGACGGACGTGGTCCGTCGGCAGCTCCAGCAGCTCCGGCGCGCCCGAGAGCGTCGTCTTCCAGTAATCCACCTGCTGCTGGAGGATTTCGCCATCCACCCAATTCCGCTGCCACGCGGCATAGTCTGCGTACTGCACCGGCAGCGGCGCGAGCGGATCGGCGGCGCCACGCTGGAAGGCGGTGTAGAGCGTGCTCAGCTCGTTCGTGAGCACGCCCATCGACCAGCCATCGGAGACGATGTGGTGCATGGTGACGAGGAGGACGTGGTCGTCCGCCGCCATCCTCACCAGCCGGCCGCGGACCAGCGGGCCGTGCTCCAGGTCGAACGCCGCGGCCGACTCCTCCGCGACGATCTGGCGCAGCTCGGCTTCCGCGTCCGCGCGGCCGCACAGGTCGTGCTGCACGAGCGCGAAGCCGCTGGCCGGGGCGATGCGCTGCACCGGCTGGCCGTCCACGCTGTGGAACGTGGTCCGCAGCGCCTCGTGGCGCTCCACGATGCGGTCCAGCGCGCGGACCAGCGCGTCGCGGTCAAGCTCGCCGCGCAGGCGCAGGCGGGTGGGCATGTGGTAGGCCCGGCCCGCGCTCCCAAGCTGCTCCAGGAACCACAGGCGCTGCTGCGCGAACGAGAGCGCCACCTCATCCCCACGCTCGGCGGGGACGATGGCCCCCAGCTCCGCCTGCACGGCCGTCTCCAGGCCGCGCGCGAAGTCGGCCAGCACCGGCCGGGCGAACAGGTCGCCCAGCGTGGCCTCGATGTTCAGCACCTGCCGCACGCGCGAGATCACCTGCACCGCGCGCAGCGAGTGGCCGCCCATCTCAAAGAAGTTGTCGCCGCGGCCGATGCGCTCCACACCCAGCACGCCCGACCAGATCTCGGCCAGTGCCGTCTCCACCTCACCCACCGGGGCCTCGAAGCCCCGCGACGCAGCGGCCTCGAACTCGGGCGCCGGCAACGCCTTGCGGTCCAGCTTGCCATTGGGCGTGAGCGGCAGCGCGTCCATCCGCATGAACACGGAGGGGATCATGTACTCCGGAAGCTGCTCCGCCAGGCTCGCGCGCAGCACGTCCGCCTCCGCCGCGCCGACGTAGTAGGCGACCAGCCGCTTGTCGCCCGTCTCGTCCGCGCGTGCAAGCACCACCGCCTCAAGCACTTTCGCGTGCGCGGCCAGGCGTGCCTCGATCTCACCGAGCTCGATGCGGAAGCCGCGGATCTTGACCTGGAAGTCGTTGCGGCCCAGGTACTCGATGCTGCCGTTCGGCAGCCAGCGGCCCAGGTCGCCCGTGCGGTACATGCGGCCGCCGCTGAACGGATCGTCCAGGAAGCGCTCCGCCGTCAGCTCGGGCCGGTTCAGGTACCCGCGAGCCACGCCCGCGCCGCCCACGTACAGCTCGCCCGTGACACCCACCGGCACCGGCTCGCCGCTGGTGCCCAGGATGTAGACCCGCGCGTTGGCCACCGGCCGGCCGATGGGCGGCTGGCCCTCGCCGCGGCACACGTGGGACGTGGAGTCGATGGTCGCCTCGGTGGGGCCGTAGAGGTTGACCACCTCGCCCACCCCACGCGCACGCGCCTCCGCCACCAGCGTCGCGGGCAGCGCCTCGCCGCCGCAGAACACGTAGCGGCAGGACAGGCGCGCATCCGACGGCATCCCGTGCAGCACCGCCTGGAGCAGGGCCGGCACGAACTGCGCGATCGTTACGCCGTTCTGCTCCACCACACGCGCCATCGCGGCCGGGTCGCGCGCCGCGTCGGCCGGCAGCAGCACCATGCGGGCGCCCGCCGCCAGCGTCGTCCACAGCTCCCAGACGGATGCGTCGAAGGAGATGGAGGTGCGCTGGAGCACGGTGTCGCTCTCATCGATGCCGAACTCCGCGCACTGCCAGGCAGTGTGGTTGACCAGGCTGCGGTGCTCGATCATCACGCCCTTGGGCAGGCCCGTGGAGCCCGAGGTGTAGATGATGTACGCCAGGTGCTCCGGCGTGAGGCCGCCACGCTCCAGGTTCGTCGCCGGCTTGCGCGTCCAATCGCCTCCCGCCAGGTCGATCACCGGCATGGCGAGGCCCTTCTTGAGGGCCGCGGCCACGCAGGCCAGCGGCGCCTGCGTGAGCAGGGCCACCGGCGCGCTGTCTTCCACCATGTGGCGCAGGCGGTCGGCCGGGTATCCCGGGTCCAGCGGCACGTACGCGCCGCCCGCCTTGAGCACCGCCAGCAGGCCGATGACCATCTCCGGCCCGCGCTCCGCGCAGATGCCCACGCGCGCATCCGGGCCCACGCCGCGCTCGCGCAGATCGTGCGCGAGGCGGTTGGCGCGAGCGTTGAGCTCCGCATAGGTCAGCGAGCGGCCTTCGTAGACCACCGCCACTGCATTCGGGGTGCGCTCCGCACGCGCCTCGAACAGCTCGTGGATGCACGCGTCGGCCGGGAACTCCGCGCCGGTCGCGTTGAACGTCTCCACGACCTGCACCCGCTCAGCGGCCGGGAGCAGCGGCAGACGATCCACCGTCTGCTGCTCGTCCGCGACCATCGCCTCCAGCACCATGCGCAGGTAGCCGAGGTAGCGCTCGATGGTGGCTTCCTCAAAGAGCGAGGTCGCGTACGTCACGCCACCCACGATACGCCCACCCGACTCCTGCAGCGTGAGCGACAGGTCGAACTTGGCGGTGGCCTGCGACTCCCCGCCCACGCTGCTGAGGCGCAGGCCCGGGAGCTCGAGGCTTCCCTTGGGGTTGTTCTGCCAGGTGAACATCACCTGGAAGAGCGGGCTGTGCGCCATGCTGCGGGCGGGCTGCACCAGGTCCACCACCTGCTCGAACGGGATGTCCTGGTGGTCCTGCGCACCCAGCGCACGCTCCTTCACGCGGCCAAGCAGCTCCGCAACCGTCGGCGCGCCGCTCAGGTCCATGCGGACCGCGAGCGTGTTGACGAAGAAGCCGATCAGCCCTTCGATCTCGCGGCGCCCGCGGTTGGCCGTGGGCGTGCCGATGACGACATCCTCCTGGCCTGACAGGCGGCCGAGGACGGTGGCCCAGGCGGCCATCAGCGTCATGAAGAGGGTCGTGCCATGGCGCTGGCTGAGCGCCTTCAGCCCCGTCGTGAGCTCCTCGTCCAGCTCCAGCCCGGCCGAGGCTCCGGCGTGGCTCTGCACCAGCGGACGGACGTGGTCGGTCGGCAGCTCCAGCAGCTCCGGCGCGCCGGTGAGCGTCGTCTTCCAGTAATCCACCTGCTGCTGGAGAACCTCGCCATCCACCCACTTCCGCTGCCACGCGGCATAGTCCGCGTACTGCACCGGCAGCGGCGCGAGCGGATCGGCGGCGCCACGCTGGAAGGCGGTGTAGAGGGTGCTCAGCTCGTTCGTGAGCACGCCCATCGACCAGCCGTCGCTGACGATGTGGTGCATGGTGACGAGGAGGACGTGGTCGTCCGCGGCCACCTTCACCAGCCGGCCGCGGACCAGCGGGCCGTGCTCCAGGTCGAACGCCGCGGCGGACTCTTCGGCGACGATCTGGCGCAGCTCGGCCTTGGCGTCGGCATAGCCGCTCAGGTCGTACTGCACGAGCGCGAAGCCGCTGGCCGGGGCGATGCGCTGCACCGGCTGGCCATCCACGCTGTGGAACGTGGTGCGCAGGGCCTCGTGGCGCTCCACGATGCGGTCCAGCGCACGCACCAGCGCGTCGCGGTCCAGCTCGCCGCGCAGGCGCAGGCGGGTAGGCATGTGGTACGCCCGGCCGGCGCTCCCCATCTGCTCCAGGAACCACAGGCGCTGCTGCGCGAACGAGAGCGCCACCTCGGTCCCGCGCTCGGCGGGGACGATGGCGGGAAGCTCGGCGTGTGTGGCCGTCTCCAGGCCGCGCGCGAAGTCGGCCAGCACCGGGCGCAGGAAGAGCTCGCCCAGCGTGACGTCCACGGCGAGCGCCTGCCGCACGCGGGAGATCACCTGCACCGCGAGCAGCGAGTGGCCGCCCAGCGAGAAGAAGTTGTCGCGGCGGCCGACCTGGCCCGCGCGCAGCAGCTCCGACCAGATCTCCGCGACGGCGGTCTCGATGTCGCCCAGCGGCGCCTCGTACGCACGCGCCGCGAACACGTCACCCTCGGGCGCGGGCAGCGCCTTGCGGTCCACCTTGCCGTTCAGCGTCAGCGGGAGAGCGTCGAGCCGCACGAACGCGGAGGGTACCATGTAGTCCGGCAGGTGCTCCGCCACGTGGGCACGCAGCGCCTCCACCCCGGCGGCCCCGACGTAGTACGCCACCAGCCGCTTGTCGCCCGGCACGTCCTCCCGGGCCAGCACCGCCACCTCGCGGATCTCTTCGTGCGCGGCAAGGCGCGCCTCGATCTCCCCCAGCTCGATGCGGAACCCGCGGATCTTTACCTGGAAATCGTTGCGGCCGAGGTACTCGATGGTCCCGTCCGGCAGCCAGCGGCCCAGGTCGCCCGTGCGGTACAGACGCGCGCCCGGTGTGGCGGTGAAGCGATCCGTGATGAAGCGCTCTTCCGTCAGCTCGGGGCGGCCCAGGTAGCCCAGCGCCACACCCGGCCCGCCCGCGAGGATCTCGCCCTTGACGCCGGCCGGCACGGGCTCGCCCTGCGCGTCCACGATGTAGATGCGCGTGTTGGAAAGCGGACGGCCCAGCGGGATGCTGCGCGCACCCTCGGCCACGTGCGTCACCCGGTGAGTCGTCACCATGGTGGCCGCTTCGGTGGGGCCGTAGCAGTTCACCAGCGCCGCCGTCCCACCCTCGCGCAGCACGCGGGCGAACGCCGACGGATCGGCCGCTTCGCCGCCCGTGAGCACGTAGCGCAGCCCGGCGAGCACGTGCGGGATGGTGGCCGCGTGCTGGTTGAAGATGGCCGTGGTGAGGAAGAGGACGGTGACGCCCTCCTCCGCCAGCAGCCGCGTGAGGGCGTCCGGGTCCAGCAGCACGCCCTGCGCGACCACCACGATGCGCCCGCCGTGAAGCAGCGGCGCCCACACCTCCACCGTCGTCGCGTCGAAGGCCGGGTTGGCCCCGAACGCCACGCGGTCCTGCTCGTTGAACTCCGCGTAGCCGTTGTTGATCAGCAGGCGTGCGATGGCGCGGTGCGGCACCAGCACGCCCTTGGGCTGGCCGGTGGAGCCGGAGGTGTACATCACGTACGCGCCCTCGTCGCTGGAGCGCGCCACACGCGGATCTTCCGTGGAGAGGTCCGCCGGGAGCGCGTCCACATCCACGCGCTCCACGCCCGGCAGCTCCGCGAGTGCGGCGCCCTGCAGCCCGAGCATCACGCGCGAGCCGCTATCCGCCACCATGTAGGCGATGCGCTCGGCCGGAGCCGAGGGGTCGATCGGCACGTACACGGCGCCCGCCTTGAGCACGCCCAGCTCGGCCACCACCAGCTCCAGCGAGCGCGGCACCAGCACCGCCACCCGGTCGTCCGCCGCCACACCGCGCGTGCGGAGGTAATTCGCGAGCTGGTTGGCGCGGGCGTCCAGCTCCGCGTAGGTCAGCGTGCGGTCGTCGTGTACCAGCGCGATGGCCTGCGGGGCGCGCTCCGCCTGCGCCTGCACGAGCTCGTGGATGGGCGTGTGGCGCGGGAACTCCGCGTCCGTCGCGTTCCACTCCTCCACCACCTGCCGGCGCTCCCCCGCGGAGAGCAGCGGAAGGCGATCCACCGTCTGCTGCTCGTCGGCGGCCATCGCGGCGAGCACCGTGCGCAGGTAGCCGAGGTAGCGCTCGATGGTGGCTTCCTCGAAGAGCGAGGTCGCGTACGTCACGCCACCAACGATACGGCCACCCGCCTCCTGCATCTCCAGCGCGAGGTCGAACTTGGCCGTCGTGTGCGCCGCGGCGCCGACCGAGCCCAGCTTCAGGCCCGGCAGCTCCAGGCTGCCCTTGGGGTTGTTCTGCCAGGCGAAGCTCACCTGGAAGAGCGGGCTGTGCGCCATGCTGCGGGCCGGCTGCACCAGGTCCACCACCTGCTCGAACGGGATGTCCTGGTGATCCTGCGCACCCAGCGCACGCTCCTTCACCCGCCCCAGCAGCTCCGCCACCGTCGGCGCGCCGCTGAGATCCATGCGGACCGCCAGCGTGTTGACGAAGAAGCCGATGAGGCTCTCGATCTCCCTCCGCCCGCGGTTGGCGGTGGGCGTGCCGATGACGACATCGTCCTGACCGGAGAGGCGGGAGAGCACGGTGGCCCAGGCGGCCATCAGCGTCATGAACAGCGTCGTGCCGTGGCGCTGGCTGAGCGCCTTCAGGCCCGCCGTGAGCTCCTCGTCCAGCTCCACACCGGCCACCGCTCCGGCATGGCTCTGTACCAGCGGACGAACGTGATCGGTCGGCAGCTCCAACAGCTCCGGCGCGCCCGAGAGCGTCGTCTTCCAGTAATCCACCTGCTGCTGGAGGACTTCGCCATCGACCCACTTCCGCTGCCAGGCCGCGTAGTCGGCGTACTGCACCGGCAGCGGCGCGAGGGGATCGGCATCGCCCCGCTGGAAGGCGGTGTAGAGGGTGCTCAGCTCACCGGTGAGCACGCCCATGGACCAGCCGTCGCTGACGATGTGGTGCATCGTCACCAGCAGCACGTGGTCGTCCGCGGCCATGCGCACCAGGCGCCCGCGGATCAGCGGGCCGTGCTCCAGGTCGAACGCCGCCACCGACTCGTCAGCGACCAGAGCGCGCAGCTCGGCCTCGGCGTCGGCATGATTGCGCAGGTCGTACTGCACCAGCGCGAAACCCTGGGCCGGGGCGATACGCTGCACCGGCTGGCCATCGACGCTGTGGAAGGTGGTGCGCAGCGCCTCGTGGCGCTCCACGATGCGATCCAGGGCACGCACCAGCGCGTCGCGGTCCAGCTCGCCGCGCAGGCGCAGGCGGGTGGGCATGTGGTACGCACGGCCCGTCCCGCCGAGCTGCTCCAGGAACCACAGGCGCTGCTGCGCGAACGACAGCGCCACCTCGGCCCCACGCTCGGCGGGGACGATGGCGGGCAGATCGGAGCGCGCCGCAGAGGCCAGCCCACGAGCGAAGTCCGCCAGCACCGGGCGGGCGAACAGGTCGCCCAGGGCGGCATCCACGCCCAGCATCTGCCGCACGCGGGAGATCACCTGCACCGCGCGCAGCGAGTGGCCGCCGAGCGCGAAGAAGCTGTCGCGGCGTCCCACCCGCTCCACGCCCAGCACGCTCGACCAGATCCCGGCCAGCGCTTCCTCCACCTCACCCTCGGGCGCCTCGTAGCCGCGCGCCGTCCCCGCCTCCAGCTCCGGCGCGGGGAGCAGATTGCGGTTCACCTTGCCGTTGGGGGTCAGCGGCAGCGCATCCAGCCACACGTACGTGGCGGGCACCATGTGCTCCGGCAGGTGCTCGCCGAGGTGCGCGCGCAGCTCGGCCGTATCGATCGTGGTGCCCGTGTAGTAGGCCACCAGGCGCCGGTCGCCCGTCTCGTCCTCACGCGCAAGCACCACGGCCTCACGCACTTCCGCGTGCGCGGCCAGGCGCGCCTCGATCTCACCCAGCTCGATGCGGAAGCCGCGGATCTTTACCTGGAAATCGTTGCGCCCCAGGTACTCGATGCTGCCGTCCGCCAGCCAGCGGCCCAGGTCGCCCGTGCGGTACATGCGGCCGCCGCTGAACGGATCGTCCAGGAAGCGCTCCGCCGTGAGCTCCGGCCGATTCAGGTACCCGCGAGCCACGCCCGCGCCGCCCACGTACAGCTCGCCCGTGACACCCACCGGCACCGGCTCGCCGCTGGTGCCCAGGATGTAGACCCGCGCGTTGGCCACCGGCCGGCCGATGGGCGGCTGGCCCTCGCCGCGGCACACGTGGGACGTGGAGTCGATGGTCGCCTCGGTGGGGCCGTACAGGTTGACCACCTCGCCCACCCCGCGCGCACGCGCCTCCGCCACCAGCGTCGCCGGCAGCGCCTCACCGCCGCAGAACACGTAGCGGCAGGACAGGCGCGCATCCGACGGCATCCCGTGGAGCACCGCCTGGAGCAGGGCCGGCACGAACTGCGCGATCGTTACGCCGTTCTGCTCCACCACCCGCGCCATCGCGGCCGGGTCGCGCGCCGCGTCGGCCGGCAGCAGCACCATGCGGGCGCCCGCCGCCAGCGTCGTCCACAGCTCCCAGACGGATGCGTCGAAGGAGATGGAGGTACGCTGGAGCACGGTGTCGCTCTCATCGATGCCGAACTCCGCGCACTGCCACGCCGTGTGGTTGGCCAGGCTGCGGTGCTCGATCATCACGCCCTTGGGCAGCCCCGTGGAGCCCGAGGTGTAGATGATGTACGCCAGGTGCTCCGGCGTGAGGCCGCCGCGCTCCAGGTTCGTCGCCGGCTCGCCGTTCCAATCCGCGCTCGACAGGTCGATCACCGGCAGATCCAGGCCGCTCGTCAGGGACGCGACCACGCCTGCCAGCGGCGCCTGCGTGAGCAGGGCCACGGGCGCGCTGTCCTCCACCATGTGGCGCAGGCGGTCGGCGGGGTACGCCGGGTCCAGCGGCACGTACGCGCCGCCGGCCTTGAGCACCGCCAGCAGGCCGACGACCATCTCCGGCCCGCGCTCCACGCAGATCGCCACGCGCGCATCCGGGCCCACCCCGCGCTCGCGCAGATGGTGCGCGAGGCGGTTGGCGCGAGCGTTGAGCTCCGCATAGGTCAGCGAGCGGTCTTCATAGACCACCGCCACTGCATTCGGGGTGCGCTCCGCACGCGCCTCGAACAGCTCGTGGATGCACACGTCGGCCGGGAACTCCGCGTCCGTCGCGTTGAACGTCTCTACCACCTGAAGCCGCTCGGCCGCCGAGAGCAGCGGCAGACGATCCACCGTCTGCTGCTCATCGGCGACCATCGCCTCCAGCACCATGCGCAGGTAGCCGAGGTAGCGCTCGATGGTGGCTTCCTCGAAGAGCGAGGTCGCGTACGTCACGCCACCCACAATGCAGCCGCCGGCCTCCTGCAGGTCGAGCGAGAGGTCGAACTTGGCGGTGGTGTGCGCCGCCGCGCCGACCGAGCCCAGCTTGAGGCCGGGAAGCTCAAGGCTGCCCTTGGGGTTGTTCTGCCAGGTGAACATCGCCTGGAAGAGGGGGCTGTGCGCCATGCTGCGCGCCGGCTGCACCAGCTCCACCACCTGCTCGAAGGGGATGTCCTGGTGATCCTGCGCGCCCAGCGCACGCTCCTTCACACGCCCGAGCAGCTCCGCCACCGTCGGCGCGCCGGAAAAGTCCACGCGCACGGCGAGGGTGTTGACGAAGAAGCCGATCAGCGCTTCGATCTCCCTGCGCCCGCGGTTGGCGGTGGGCGTTCCGATGACGACATCGTCCTGACCGGAGAGGCGGGAGAGCACGGTGGCCCAGGCCGCCATCAGCGTCATGAAGAGGGTCGTGCCGTGGCGCTGGCTGAGCGCCTTCAGGCCCGCCGTGAGCTCCTTGTCCAGCATCAGCCCCAGCGCCGCGCCCGCATGGCTCTGCACCAGCGGACGCGCGTGGTCGGCCGGGATCTCCAGCAGCTCCGGCGCGCCCGAGAGCGTCGTCTTCCAGTAATCCACCTGCTGCTGCAGCACCTCGCCATCCACCCACTTCCGCTGCCACGCGGCATAGTCCGCGTACTGCACCGGCAGCGCGGGGAGCGGATCGGCATCGCCGCGCTGGAAGGCGGTGTAGAGGGTGCTCAGCTCGTTCGTGAGCACGCCCATGGACCAGCCGTCGGAGACGATGTGGTGCATCGTCACCAGGAGGACGTGGTCGTCCTCGGCCATGCGCACCAGCCGACCGCGGACCAGCGGGCCGTGCTCCAGGTCGAACGCCGCGCCCGACTCTTCGGTGACCAGCGCGCGCAGCTCTGCCTCGGCGTCGGCGTGGGCGCTCAGGTCGTACCGCGCCAGCGCGAACCCGGCCGCCGGGGCGATGCGCTGCACCGGCTGGCCATCCACGCTGTGGAAGGTGGTGCGCAGGGCCTCGTGGCGCTCCACGATGCGGTCCAGCGCGCGCACCAGCGCGTCGCGGTCCAGCTCGCCGCGCAGGCGCAGGCGGGTGGGCATGTGGTAGGCGCGGCCCGCGCTCCCGAGCTGCTCCAGGAACCACAGGCGCTGCTGCGCGAACGAGAGCGCCGCCTCGTCGCCACGCTCGGCGGGGACGATCGGCGGGAGCTCGGCGCGCGCGGCCGTTTCCAGCCCGCGCGCGAAGTCGGCGAGCACGGGGTGGACGAAGAGGTCGCCCAGCGCCACGCTCACGCCCATCGCCTGGCGCACGCGCGAGACCACCTGCACCGCGAGGAGGGAGTGGCCGCCCAGCGCGAAGAAGCTGTCGCGGCGCCCGACGCGCTCCACGCCCAGCACGCCCGCCCAGATCGCGGCCAGCGTCTCTTCCGTATCGCCCAGCGGCGCCTCGAAGCCGCGCGCGCTGAAGGCGGCGCCGCCCGGGGCCGGCATGGCCTTGCGGTCCGCCTTGCCGTTGGGGGTCAGCGGCATGGCCTCCAGGCGCACGTACGCCGCGGGGACCATGTACTCCGGGAGGTGCTCCCCCAGATAGGCACGGAGCGTATCGACGCCGGCCGCTTCGGAGCCCACGTAGTAGGCCACCAGCCGCTGGTCGCCGGGCACGTCCTCGCGCACCAGCACCACGGCCTCGCGCACGTCGCCGTGCTGCGCCAGGCGCGACTCGATCTCGCCCAGCTCGATGCGGAACCCGCGCAGCTTCACCTGGAAGTCGTTGCGCCCCAGGAACTCGATGGAGCCGTCCGCCAGCCAGCGCGCGAGGTCGCCCGTGCGGTACAGCCGGGCGCCCGGCTCGCCGGAGAAGGTGTCGGCCACGAAGCGCTCGGCCGTCAGCTCCGGGCGGTTGAAGTAGCCGCGGGCCACACCCGTGCCGCCGATGTACAGCTCGCCCGTGACCCCGGCGGGCACCGGCTCGCCCGCCGCGTCCAGCACGTAGACGCGCGTGTTGGAGATGGGGTGGCCGATGGGGACCGTGGCGCGGGTGTCATCGGCCGCGCAGCCCAGCGACGCGATGGCCGTCGCGGCCTCCGAGGGGCCGTACACGTTGTCCAGCGCCACGCCCGGCAGCCGCTCGTGGAAGCGCCGCGCGACGGAAGCAGGCAGCGCCTCGCCGCTGCACACCACCCGGCGCAGCCCGGCGCAGCGGGCCGCATCCCGGTGCTCCAGGAAGATCTGCAGCATGGACGGGACGAAGCACGCGGTGCGCACCCGCTCGCGGCGGATGGTCTCCACCAGGTAGCCCGGGTCGCGCGCGCCCTCCGGCCGCAGCATCACCACGCGGCCGCCGGCCATCAGCGGCCAGAACAGCTCGCGCACGGACACGTCGAAGCTGAACGACGCGTTCTGCAGCACGGCGTCGCCCTCCTCCAGCGCCCACGCCCGCTGCCCCCACACCAGGCGGTTGACCACGCAGCGGTGCTGGTTCATCACGCCCTTGGGCAGCCCCGTGGAGCCCGAGGTGTAGATGACGTACATCAGGCGGTCCGGCGTGAGCTCGCCGCGCTCCGGGTTGCTCTCCGGGCGGCCGGCCCACTCCGCGTCCTCGTCCAGGTGGATCACCGGCACGTCGAGTCCGCCGGCCAGCGTCGCCACCATCCCAGCCAGCCGCGACTGCGTGAGGAGCGCGATGGGAGCGCTGTCGCCCAGCATGTAGCGGAGGCGGTCGTGCGGGTACGCCGGATCCAGCGGCACGTACGCGCCGCCCGCCTTGAGCACGCCCAGCAGCCCAACCACCATCTCCACGCCGCGCTCCACGCACACCGCCACGCGCGCGTCCGGCCCGACTCCGCCCTCGCGCAGGTGGTGCGCGAGGCGGTTGGCGCGTGCGTTCAGCTCCGCATAGGTCAGCCGCGCGTCATCGAACACCAGCGCCACGGCGTTCGGGGTGCGCTCCACCTGCGCCTCGAACAGCTCGTGGATGCACGACTCGTCCGGGTAGCCCGCCCCGGTCGCGTTCCACTCCTCCACCATCCGCGCGCGCTCCGCGGCGGGGAGCAGCGGCAGGCGATCCACCGTCTGGCGCTCGTCGGCCACCATCGCCTCCAGCACCGAGCGCAGGTAGCCGAGGTAGCGCTCGACCGTCGCCTCCTCGAAGAGCGCCGTCGCGTACGTCACGCCACCCACGACGCGGCCGCCCGCCTCCTGCATGCTCAGCGACAGGTCGAACTTGGCGGTGGTGTGCGCCTCCGCGCCGACGCCGCCCAGCTTGAGGCCGGGAAGCTCCAGGCTGCCCTTGGGGTTGTTCTGCCAGGTGAACATCGCCTGGAAGAGGGGCGTGTGCGCCATGCTGCGGGCCGGCTGCACCAGCTCCACCACCTGCTCGAAGGGGATGTCCTGGTGGTCCTGCGCACCCAGCGTCCGCTCCTTTACGCGCCCCAGCAGCTCGGCAACCGTCGGCGCGCCGCCCAGGTCCATGCGCACCGCCAGCGTGTTTACGAAGAAGCCGATCAGGCCCTCGATCTCCCTCCGCCCACGGTTGGCGGTGGGCGTTCCGATGACGACATCGTCCTGACCTGACAGGCGGGAGAGCACGGTGGCCCAGCCGGCCATCAGCGTCATGAACAGCGTCGTGCCGTGGCGCTGGCTGAGCGCCTTCAGGCCCGCAGTGAGCTCCTCGCTCAGCTCCACCCCCACCGCGGCGCCCGCGTGGCTCTGCTGAGCCGGACGCGGACGGTCGGCCGGGAGCTCAAGAAGCTCCGGCGCGCCGGTGAGCATCGTCTTCCAGTAGTCCACCTGCTGCTGAAGGACTTCGCCATCGACCCACTTCCGCTGCCACGCCGCGTAATCGGCGTACTGCACCGGCAGCGCGGGGAGCGGGTCCGCCGCGCCGTCGCGGAAGGCACCGTAGAGCGTGCTCAGCTCGCGCGTCAGCACGCCCATGGACCAGCCGTCGGAGACGATGTGGTGCATGGTGACGAGGAGGGCGTGGTCGTCCTCCGCCACCTTCACCAGGCAGCCGCGGACGAGCGGGCCGTGCTCCAGGTCGAACGCGGCGGCCGACTCCTCGGCCACGATGCGGCGCAGCGCGGCCTCGGCGTCCGCCTGCGCGCTCACGTCGTGGTGGACGAGGGCGAAGCCGCGGGCGGGCGCGATGACCTGCACCGGCTCGCCGTCGACGGTGTGGAACGTGGTGCGCAGGGCCTCGTGGCGCTCCACGATGCGGTCCAGCGCGCGGGCGAGCGCCACGCGGTCCAGCTCGCCGCGCAGGCGCAGGCGGGTGGGCATGTGGTACGCGCGGCCGGCGCGGCCGAGCTGCTCCAGGAACCACAGGCGCTGCTGCGCGAACGAGAGCGGCATCCGCTCCCCGCGCTCGGCGGGGACGATGGCGGGCAGATCGGAGCGCGCCGCCGAGGCCAGCCCGCGAGCGAAGTCGGCCAGCACCGGGCGCTGGAAGATGTCGCCCAGCGACGCGTCCAGGCCCAGCATCTGCCGGACGCGGGAGACGACCTGTACCGCGCGCAGCGAGTGGCCGCCCAGCGCGAAGAAGCTGTCGCGGCGCCCCACCCGCTCCACACCCAGCACGCCCGACCAGATCTCGGCCAGCGTCTCCTCGATCTCACCCTCCGGCGCCTCGTACACCCGCGCCGTCCCCGCATCCACCTCCGGCGCGGGGAGCGCCTTGCGATCGACCTTTCCGTTGGGAGTAAGGGGAAGTCTCTCCAGCCACACGTACGCGGCCGGCACCATGTGCTCGGGCAGGTGCTCGCCCAGGTGCGCGCGCAGCCCGGCCGTGTCCACCGCCGCCGCGCCCGCGTAGTAGGCCACCAGGCGCTTGTCGCCGGTGCCGTCGTCCCACGCAAGCACCACGGCCTCACGCACTTCCGCGTGCTCCGCCAGGCGCGACTCGATCTCGCCAAGCTCGATGCGGAAGCCGCGGATCTTCACCTGGAAGTCGTTGCGCCCCAGGTACTCGATGCTGCCGTCCGCCAGCCAGCGGCCCAGGTCGCCCGTGCGGTACAGCCGTCCGCCGGGGGTGAACGGGTCGCGGACGAAGCGCTCCGCCGTCAGCTCGTCGCGGTTCAGGTACCCGCGCGCCACCTGCACGCCCCCGATGAACAGCTCGCCCGTCACCCCCACCGGCACCGGCTCGCCCGCCGCGTCCAGCACGTACATGCGCGTGTTCCAGATCGGCTTACCGATCGGTACGCGCACCTTCGTCGCCTCCGGCGTGCAGTGCCACGCCGTCACGTCCACGGCCGCCTCGGTGGGGCCGTACAGGTTGTGGAGCTCCACACCCGGAAGGCGCTCGTGGAAGCGGCGCACCAGCGCCACCGGCAGTGCCTCGCCGCTGCACATCACCTGGCGCAGCCCGGTGCAGCTCTCGACTTCCGCGTGCTCCAGGAAGAGCTGCAGCATGGAGGGCACGAAGTGGAGCGTGCTGATCTCGGCCGAACGGATGGCCTCCACCAGGTAGGCCGGGTCCTTGTGGCCCTCCGGACGCGCCATCACCACGCGCGCGCCGGCCAGCAGCGCCCAGAAGAACTCCCACACGGACACGTCGAAGGAGAACGGCGTCTTCTGCAGCACCGCCTCGTCCGGCTGCAGGCCGTATGCGGCCTGCATCCACACCAGGCGGTTCACCACCCCGCGGTGCTCGTTCATCACGCCCTTGGGCATGCCCGTGGAGCCCGAGGTGTAGATGACGTACGCGAGCTGGTCCGGACGGGCCGCGCCTTCCGGGTTGCCCGCCGGACGATCCGAGCCGTCGAAGGCGAACAGGTCCACCCGCGGCACGTCGCTCCACGCGAAGAGACCCGCCAGCGAGCCCTGCGTGAGCAGCACCACGGGGGCGCTGTCGGTGAGCATGTGGCGCAGGCGGTCCTCGGGGTACGCGGCGTCCAGCGGCACGTAGCCGCCGCCCGCCTTGAGCACGCCCAGCAGCGCGACCATCATCTCCACGCTGCGCTCCACGCAGATGCCCACGCGCGCATCCGGGCCCACGCCGCGCTCGCGCAGGTAGTGCGCGAGCTGGTTGGCGCGCGCGTTCAGCTCCCGGTAGGTCAGGTGCGTGTCCTCGAACGCCACCGCGATGGCGTCCGGCGTGCGCTCCACCTGCGCCTCGAAGAGGTGGTGGATGCACGACTCGCTGGGGAACTCCGCGTCCGTGGCGTTGAACGTCTCCACCACCTGCACCCGCTCGGCGGCGGGGAGGATGGCGAGGCGGTCCACCGTCTGGCGCTCGTCGGCGGCCATCGCCTCCAGCACCATGCGCAGGTAGCCCAGGTAGCGCTCCACCGTGGCCTGCTCAAAGAGAGCGGTGGCGTACTCCAGCCCGCCCACGATGCGGCCGCCCGCCTCCTGCAGGCTCAGCGACAGGTCGAACATCGCCGTGGTGCGCGCGGCGCCGGCGGTGGAGCCCAGCTTGAGCCCCGGCAGCGCCAGGCTCCCCTTGGGGTTGCTCTGCCAGGTGAACATCACCTGGAAGAGCGGCGTGTGCGCCATGCTGCGGGCCGGCTGCACCAGCTCCACCACCTGCTCGAAGGGGATGTCCTGGTGGTCCTGCGCACCCAGCGCCCGCTCCTTCACGCGGCCCAGCAGCTCGGCGACCGTCGGCGTGCCGGAGAGGTCCATGCGCAGCGCCAGCGTGTTGACGAAGAAGCCGATGAGGCTCTCGATCTCCTTGCGCCCGCGGTTGGCCGTGGGCGTGCCGATGACGACATCGTCCTGGCCCGACAGGCGGGAGAGCACGGTGGCCCAGCCGGCCATCAGCGTCATGTACAGCGTGGTGCCGTGGCGCTGCGAGAGCGCCTTCAGGCCGGCGGTGAGCCGCTCGTCCAGCTCCACGCCGACCGTGGCGCCGGCGTGGCTCTGCACCAGCGGACGCACGTGGTCGGTCGGGACCTCAAGCAGCTCCGGCGCGCCGGCGAGTGTCGTCTTCCAGTAATCCACCTGCTGCTGGAGGACTTCGCCGTCCACCCACCTGCGCTGCCACGCCGAGTAGTCCGCGTACTGCACCGGCAGCGGCGCGAGCGGATCGGCGCCGCCGGCGCGGTAGGCGGCGTAAAGGGCGCTCAGCTCGCTCGTTACCAGGCCCATGGACCAGCCGTCGGAGACGATGTGGTGCATCGTCACCATGAGCACGTGGTCGTCGTCGGCCAGCTTCACCAGGCGGCCGCGGATGAGGGGGCCGTGCTCCAGGTCGAAAGGCGCGGCCACCTCCTGGGCGGAGAGGCGGCGCAGCTCGGCCTGCGGGTCGGCGTGGCCGCGGAAGTCGTGCTCCACCAGGTGGAACACGCTCTCGGCGGCGGTCGCGATCACCTGCACCGGCTGGCCGTTCACCTCCCGGAACACCGTGCGCAGCACCTCGTGGCGCTCCACGATGCGGTCCAGCGCGCGGCCCAGGGCGATGCGGTCCAGCTCGCCCTGCAGGCGCAGGCGCGTGGGGATATGGTACGCGCTCCCCGCGCTGCCGAGCTGCTCCAGGAACCACAGGCGCTGCTGCGCGAACGAGAGCGCCACCGTGTCGCCGCCGCGGTTGCCGGGCTCGATGGGCGCCAGCGCCGCGCGGGCGGCCGTATTCAGCCCGCGCGCGAAGTCCGCGAGCACGGGACGGGCGAACAGGTCGCCCAGCGCCACTTCGATGCCCAGCACCTGGCGCACGCGCGAGATGGCCTGCACCGCCAGCAGCGAGTGGCCGCCCAGCTCGAAGAAGTGGTCGTTGCGCCCCACGCGCTCCACGCGCAGCACGCCCGCCCAGATCCCGGCCAGCGTCTCCTCCATCTCGCCGGCCGGCGCTTCGTAGCCGCCAGTGGCGAAGGCGTCGCCGTCCGGGGCGGGAAGGGCGCGGCGGTCCAGCTTGCCGTTGCTCGTGAGCGGCAGCCGCTCCATCCACACGTACGCCGCCGGCACCATGTACTCGGGCAGGTTCTCCCGCAGGTGCGCGCGCAGCGTCTCCGCGTCGACCGCTTCGGGCGCCACGTAGTAGGCCACCAGCCGCTTGTCGCCGGGCGCGTCCTGGCGCGCGAGTACCACCGCCTCGCCGATCCGCGCGTGCTCCGCCAAGCGTGCCTCGATCTCGCCGAGCTCGATGCGGAAGCCGCGGATCTTGACCTGGAAGTCGTTGCGCCCCAGGAACTCGATGGTCCCGTCCGGCAGCCAGCGGCCCAGGTCGCCCGTGCGGTACATGCGCGCGCCGGGCTCGCCCGAGAAGCGGTCCGCCACGAAGCGCTCTTCCGTGAGCTCGGGGCGGTTCAGGTAGCCCAGGGCCACGCCCGCGCCCGCGATGTACATCTCGCCCGCCACGCCCGCCGGCACCGGCTCGCCCTGCGCGTCCAGGATGTAGATGCGCGTGTTGGAGATGGGGCGCCCCAGCGGGATGCCGCGCGCGCCGTCCGCCACGTCCGTGATGGCGTGGGTGATGGCGAAGGTGGTCGTCTCGGTGGGGCCGTAGCCGTTGAGCAGGTGCCGGGGCGCGTGCTCGCGCAGCACGCGCGCGATGATGCGCGGGTCCAGCGCGTCGCCGCCCACGATCAGGTAGCGCAGGCGCGGGATCTCGTTGCGCAGCTCGTCCGCGTACTGGTTGAAGAGGCCAACCGTCATCCACAGCACGTTGACGCCGTGCCGGGTGAGCGCGTCCCCAAAGCGCCGCGGGTCGAGCAGGGTGTCCTGCGCGATGACCACGATGCGCCCGCCGTTGAGCAGCGGGGCCCACACCTCCATCGTCGTGGCGTCGAACGCCGGGTTGGAGGAGAAGGCCACCCGGTCGTCCGCGTCGAAGTCCGCGAAGCCGCTGTTGATCACCAGGCGCGCGATGGCGCGGTGAGGCACCACCACGCCCTTGGGCGCACCGGTGGAGCCCGAGGTGTACATCACGTACGCGGCCGCTTCGCTCCCGACGGCGACCCGCGGGTCTTCCGCATGGCCCTCGGGGAGCGCGTCCACGTCCACGCGCGCCGTTCCCGCGAGCTCCGGGAGCGCCTCGCCGGCGCGGCCCAGCACGATGCGGGCGCCGCTGTCGGCCACCATGAAGGCGACGCGGTCGGCCGGGAAGGTGGGATCGACCGGGACGTAGGCGGCGCCGGCCTTGAGCACGGCCAGCTCGGCCACCACCAGCTCCAGCGAGCGCGGCACCAGTACCGCGACGCGCTCACCCGGGGCCACGCCGCGCTCCACCAGGTGGTGGGCGAGGCGGTTGGCGCGCTCGTCCAGCTCCGCGTAGGTGAGCTGCCCGTCGTCGCACACCACCGCCACGGCGGCGGGCGCGCGGCGCACCTGGGCCGCGAACAGCTCGTGGACGGGGGTGTCGCGGGGGAACTCGGCGTCCGTGGCGTTCCACGTCTCCACCACCTGCACGCGGTCGGCGTCGGGGAGCACCGGCAGCGCGCGCACGGGCGTGGCGGGCGCCGACTCCAGCGCGCCGGCCAGGCTCTCCAGCGCGCGGTGCATCATGCCGCACACGCGCTCGGCGCCCGCGGACTCCAGCACCTGCACGGTAAGGGAGAAGCCCTCGCCCTGGTCGTCCACCGACAGGGTGAGCGGGTAGTTGGTGCGCTCCTCGGTGCGGCGCGTGTCGTCGCCGGCGGGCCGCGCTTCGCCCGCGCGGGGGGCGGGGGCGCTGTGGCGGTAGTTGAGGAGGGCCGAGAAGAGGGGAGCGGGCGCCTGCACGCCGCTGCAGCGCTGGGCCAGCGCCAGCGAGGCGTGCTCGTGCCGCAGCAGGTCCGCAAGCAGCGTCTGCACGCCGCGCACGGTGGCGTCGGCCGCCGCGTCGCCGATGCGCACGCGCATGGGGAGCGTGTTGATGAAGGGGCCCATCACCCGGTCCGCCCCCGCGCCGCCCTGCATGCGCCCGAAGAGGACCGTGCCGAAGACGACGTCCTCGCGGCCCGAGACGCGCGCCAGGAGCTGGGCGAACGCCACGTAGCACAGGCTGGCGGCGCTCACCCCCAGCACCCGGGCCCGGTCGCGCAGCCGCAGCGACAGCGCGGGGTCCACGTCCAGGTGCGCCTCGGCGATGCCGCGCCCGTCGCCCTGCACGTCCAGCATCCCGAACGGGGCCGTGGGCTCGTCCACCTCGCCCAGCAGGCCGGTGAAGAACGCCTCGTGCTCCGCCCGGCTCACGCCCAGGCGCGCCTGCGCCACCAGGTTGCGGAAGGGGAGGGCGGCCGGGAGCTGGTCCACGCGGCCGTGGAGGTGCGCCGACACCTCGCCGCGCAGCACGTCCAGCGTGGTGTGGTCGCCGGCCAGGTGGTGCATCAGCAGGAGGAACTGCCAGCGGCCCGTGGCCTCGTCCCACGCCGTGTGGGCGCGAACCAGGGGCGCCTGGCCCAGGTCGATGCGGTGGTGGCGCGGGTCGAAGCGCGCGTAGAGCTGCGCCGCCACGCTGCCGGCGGCGGGGTCAAGCTCCACCTCCTCCACCACCAGGGGGGCCTGGCGCAGCACCACCTGCACCGGCTCGCGCAGCCCCTGCCACACGATGGCGGTGCGGAAGATGTCGTGCCGCGCCAGTGCGGCCCGCAGCGCGCCCACGTACGCATCGAGCCGCTCGCGCGTCTCGAAGCTGAACAGGGTGCAGATCAGGTACGGATCGCCCTCGGTGGCGAGCAGGTGGTGGAAGAAGATCCCCTCCTGCAGCGGCGCCAGCGGGTAGATGTCCTGCACGTTCTTTGCGCCGCCCGGCACGCGCGAGACGATCTCGTCGATCTCGCCCTGCGTGAGCTCCACCAGCGTGAGCATCTCGGGGCGGATGGCGGGGGGCGACCACCACAGGTCGCTCTCCGCGCCGATCAGCTCCAGGAGCGCGGCCTTGTGCAGCTTCATCTCGCCGATGAGCGCGGCGTCGATCTTTGCCTTGTTGCCGGAGACGGCGAGCTCGCCGCCACGGTTGCGGAGCCGGACGCCGGCGGCGTCGAGTTTGGCCAGAAGGGACTGGATCATTACAGGAAGAACTCCACATCTTGGGATTCAGTTTCCGGCTCACTCGGCTCCGCGTCGGGGATCAGGTTGGCGGGCACCACCACTTCCCCGCTCTCCTCTCCCACCACACCCGCCAGCTCAGCCAACGTAGGCGTCGAGAACATCGCGCCCGCTTCCACGTGCAGCCCCTGCCGGCGCATGCGCTCCAGCAGCTTCACCACCAGCAGCGAGTGGCCGCCCAGCTCAAAGAAGTTGTCGCGGCGCCCCACCCGTTCCACACCCAGCACCTCCGCCCAGATGGCGGCCAGCGCCTCTTCCACCTCGCCCACCGGCGCCTCGTACTCCCGCCCGGCGTAGGCCGACCCGTCCGGCGCCGGCAGCGCGCGCCGGTCCACCTTGCCGTTGGCGGTAAGGGGGAGGCGATCCAGCACCAGCACGGCCGAGGGCACCATGTACTCCGGCAGCCTCTCGCGCAGCCACTCCCTCAGCTCCGCGCCGCCGGGCGCGGCGTCGCCCTCGGTGCACACGTAGCCCACCAGGCGCCGGTCGCCCGGGGTGCTCTCGTGCACCGTGACCACCGCCTCGCGCACCGCGGGGTGCCCGGTGAGCGTGGCCTCGATCTCGCCCGGCTCCACCCGGAAGCCGCGCACCTTCACCTGGAAGTCAACGCGCCCCATGAACTCCAGCGCCCCGTCGCCGCGCCACCTCACGCGGTCGCCCGTGCGGTATAGGCGCGCGCCCGGCTCGCCCGCGAACGGATCGGGAACGAAGCGGTCGGCGGTGAGCGCGGCGCGGCCCAGGTAGCCCCGCGCCACGGCGGGGCCGCCCACGTACAGCTCGCCGGGCACCCCCACGGGCGCCGGATTCCGGTACCGGTCAAGCACGTACGCCCTGCGGTCGCCGATGGGGCGGCCGATGGGCACCGACTGCCCGTCGAAGCCCGCGGGGATGGGCCAGCAGGTGGAGAACACCATGCACTCGGTGGGGCCGTACCCGTTGGCCAGCCGCAGCCCCGGGTAAAGCTGCTGCGCCCGGCGGATGTGCGGCACGCTGAGCGCCTCGCCGCCCACCACGATCTGCGCGACGCCGGCCAGGATCTCCGGCGAGCTGTCGATGATGGAGTTGAAGTACGCGGAGGGGATCCACAGCGTCGTGACCCCGTGCGCCTTCACCTGCGCGCCCAGCACCGACGGCTCGGACCTGGCGCCCGGGAAGAGGACGCAGGTGCCGCCCTCGCAGAGCGCCGCCCACAGCTCCAGCGCCGCCGCGTCCCACGAGGTGGAGGAGTGCTGGAGGAGCACCTGCGTCTCGTCGAAGCGCAGGTAGCCGACGCCGCGGAAGAAGCCCGTGAAGGCCCGGTGCGGCACCTCGGTGCCCTTGGGGCGCCCCGTGGAGCCGGAGGTGTAGATGACGTACGCGACGTGCTCCGCCGTGAGCCCCGCGCGCGCCGGGTCGGTGCCGGGGTGCCCCGCCCACGCGGCGGCCTCGGCCTCCACGTCGATCACCGGCACCCGCGTCTCCGCGAAGCGCCCCGCGAGCGACGCCTGGGTGAGCAGCGCCACCGGGGCGCTGTCGTCCAGCATGTAGCCAAGCCGGTCGGCCGGGTACGCGGGGTCAAGCGGCACGTACGAGCCGCCGGCCTTCAGGATGGCGAGCAGCGCCACCACCAGCCCGGGCGTGCGCTCCATGCACACCGCCACCCGCGCGTCTGGCCCCACGCCGCGCCCGCGCAGGTAGTGCGCGAGCCGGTTGGCGCGGGCGTTGAGCTCCGCGTAGGTGAGGGTGGTGTCCAGGTGCACCAGCGCCGTGGCGTGGGGCCTGCGCGCCGCCTGCTCCTCGAACAGCTCGTGGACGCAGGGGCCCACGGCGAACGGCGTGTCGGTCGTGTTGAACGTCTCCACCACCTGCCGGCGCTCGTCGTCGCCCAGCAGGGCGATGTGGTGAACGGCGGCCTGCTCGTCCGCCACCATGGCGCGCAGCACCGCGCGCAGGTAGCCCAGGTAGCGGTCGATGGTGGCGGCCTCGAAGAGCGAGGTCGCGTACGTCACGCCGCCCACGATGCGGCCGCCCGACTCCTGCATGTCCAGCGACAGGTCGAACTTGGCCGCGGTGTGCGACGGCGCGCCCACCGAGCCCAGCGTGAGCCCCGGAAGCTCCAGCGACCCGCCGAGGGTGTTCTGCCAGGTGAACATCACCTGGAAGAGCGGGCTGTGTGCCCGGCTGCGCACCGGCTGCACCAGCTCCACCACCTGCTCGAACGGGATGTCCTGGTGGTCCTGCGCACCCAGCGCCCGCTCCTTCACGCGGCGGAGCAGCTCGGCAACCGTCGGCGCGCCGCCCAGGTCCATGCGCACCGCCAGCGTGTTGACGAAGAAGCCGATCAGCCCTTCGATCTCGCGGCGCCCGCGGTTGGCCGTGGGCGTGCCGATGACGACATCCTCCTGGCCCGAGAGGCGGCCGAGGACCGTGGCCCAGGCGGCCATCAGCGTCATGAAGAGGGTCGTGCCATGGCGCTGGCTGAGCGCCTTCAGCCCCGCCGTGAGCTCCTCGTCCAGCTCCAGCCCCGCCGAGGCTCCGGCGTGGCTCTGCACCAGCGGACGCACGTGGTCCGTGGGCAGCTCCAGCAGCTCCGGCGCGCCCGAGAGCGTCGTCTTCCAGTAATCCACCTGCTGCTGGAGGACCTCGCCATCCACCCACTTCCGCTGCCACGCCGCGTAATCCGCGTACTGCACCGGTAGCGCGGGGAGCGGGTCGGCGCCGCCGTTGCGGAACGCGGTGTAGAGGGTGCTCAGCTCGCCGGTGAGCACGCCCATGGACCAGCCGTCGGAGACGATGTGGTGCATGGTGACGAGCAGCGCGTGGTCGTCCGCCGCGATCTTCACCAGCCGCCCGCGGACCAGCGGGCCGTGCTCCAGGTCGAACGCCGCGTCCGACTCTTCGGCGGCGATCTGGCGCAGCTCGGCTTCGGCGTCGGCGTGGCCGGTCAGATCGTGCTGCACCAGCGCGAACCCGCTCGCCGGGGCGACGCGCTGCACCGGCTGGCCGTCCACGCTGTGGAACGTGGTGCGCAGCGCCTCGTGGCGCTCCACGATGCGGTCCAGCGCGCGGACCAGCGCGTCGCGGTCCAGCTCGCCGCGCAGGCGCAGGCGGGTGGGCATGTGGTACGCCCGGCCCGCGCTGCCCATCTGCTCCAGGAACCACAGGCGCTGCTGTGCGAACGACAGCGCCACCTCGTCGCCGCGCTCGGCGGGGACGAGGGCCGGAAGCTCGGCGCGGGTGGCCGTCTCCAGCCCGCGCGCGAAGTCGGCGAGAACCGGGCGCAGGAAGAGGTCGCCCAGCGCCACCTCCACCCCCAGCGCCTGCCGCACGCGGGAGATCACCTGCACCGCGAGCAGCGAGTGGCCGCCCAGCGAGAAGAAGTTGTCGCGGCGGCCCACCTGGCCCGCCCGCAGCAGCTCCGACCAGATCTCCGCGACGGCGGTCTCGATGTCGCCCAGCGGCGCCTCGTACGCACGCACGGCGAACGCATCGCCCTCGGGCGCCGGCAGCGCCTTGCGGTCCACCTTGCCGTTGAGCGTAAGCGGCAGCGCCTCCAGCCACACGAACGCGGAGGGCACCATGTAGTCCGGCAGACCCTCCGCCAGGTGGGCACGCAGCGTCTCCGCCTCCAGCGCCTCCGCCGCGGCGTAGTAGGCCACCAGGCGCTTGTCGCCCGGCACGTCCTCGCGGGCCAGCACCGCCACCTCGCGGATGCTCTCGTACGCGGCGAGGCGCGCCTCGATCTCTCCCAGCTCGATGCGGAAGCCGCGGATCTTTACCTGGAAATCGTTGCGGCCGAGGTACTCGATGGTCCCGTCCGGCAGCCAGCGGCCCAGGTCGCCCGTGCGGTACAGACGCGCGCCCGGTGTGGCGGTGAAGCGATCCGTGATGAAGCGCGCTTCCGTCAGCTCGGGGCGGCCCAGGTAGCCCAGCGCCACACCCGGCCCGCCGGCGAGGATCTCGCCCTTGACTCCGGCCGGAACCGGCTCGCCCTGCGCGTCCACGATGTAGATGCGCGTGTTGGAGAGCGGACGGCCGAGCGGGATGCTGCGCGCACCCTCGGCCACGTGCGTCACCCGGTGAGTCGTCACCATGGTGGCCGCTTCGGTCGGGCCGTAGCAGTTCACCAGCGCCGCCGTCCCACCCTCGCGCAGCACGCGGGCGAACGCCGACGGATCGGCCGCTTCGCCGCCCGTGAGCACGTAGCGGAGCCCGGCGAGCACGTGCGGGATGGTGGCCGCGTGCTGGTTGAAGATGGCCGTGGTGAGGAAGAGGACGGTGACGCCCTGCTCCGCCAACAACCGCGTGAGGGCGTCCGGGTCCAGCAGCACGCCCTGCGCGATCACCACGATGCGCCCGCCGTGAAGCAGCGGCGCCCACACCTCCACCGTCGTCGCGTCGAAGGCCGGGTTGGCCCCGAACGCCACGCGGTCCTGCGCGTTGAACTCCGCGTAGCCGTTGTTGATCAGCAGGCGCGCGATGGCGCGATGCGGCACCAGCACGCCCTTGGGCTGGCCGGTGGAGCCCGAGGTGTACATCACGTACGCGCCCTCGTCGCTGGAGCGCGCGACGCGCGGGTCTTCCGCGGAGAGGTCCGCCGGGAGCGCGTCCACGTCCACGCGCTCCACACCGGGCAGCTCCGCGAGCGCTGCGCCCTGCAGCCCGAGCATCACGCGCGAGCCGCTATCGGCCACCATGTAGGCGATGCGCTCGGCCGGAGCCGAGGGATCGATGGGCACGTACACGGCGCCCGCCTTGAGCACGCCCAGCTCCGCGACCACCAGCTCCAGCGAGCGCGGCACCAGCACCGCCACCCGGTCGTCGGCCTGCACGCCGCGCGTGCGGAGGTAATTCGCGAGCTGGTTGGCGCGGGCGTCCAGCTCCGCGTAGGTCAGCGTGCGGTCGTCGTGCACCAGCGCGATGGCCTGCGGAGCGCGCTCCGCCTGCGCCTGCACGAGCTCGTGGATGGGCGTGTGGCGCGGGAACTCCGCGTCCGTCGCGTTCCACTCCTCCACCACCTGCAGGCGCTCCCCCGCGGAGAGCAGCGGCAGGCGATCCACCGTCTGCTGCTCGTCGGCGGCCATCGCGGCGAGCACCGCGCGCAGGTAGCCGAGGTAACGCTCGATGGTCGCTTCCTCGAAGAGCGAGGTCGCGTACGTCACGCCACCGACGATGCGGCCACCCGCCTCCTGCATCTCCAGCGCGAGGTCGAACTTGGCCGTCGTGTGCGCCGCGGCGCCGACCGAGCCCAGCTTCAGGCCCGGCAGCTCAAGGCTGCCCTTGGGGTTGTTCTGCCAGGCGAAGCTCACCTGGAAGAGCGGGCTGTGGGCCATGCTGCGCGCCGGCTGCACCAGGTCCACCACCTGCTCGAACGGGATGTCCTGGTGATCCTGCGCACCCAGCGCACGCTCCTTCACCCGCCCCAGCAGTTCGGCAACCGTGGGCGCGCCGGAGAGATCCATGCGCACCGCCAGCGTGTTGACGAAGAAGCCGATGAGGCTCTCGATCTCCCTCCGCCCGCGGTTGGCCGTGGGCGTGCCGATGACGACATCGTCCTGCCCGGAGAGGCGGGAGAGCACGGTGGCCCAGGCCGCCATCAGCGTCATGAACAGCGTCGTGCCGTGGCGCTGGCTGAGCGCCTTCAGGGCCGCCGTGAGCTCCTCGTCCAGCTCCACACCGGCCACTGCTCCCGCATGGCTCTGCACCAGCGGACGCACGTGATCGGTCGGGACCTCGAGAAGCTCCGGCGCGCCCGAGAGCGTCGTCTTCCAGTAATCCGCCTGCTGCTGGAGGACTTCGCCATCGACCCACTTCCGCTGCCACGCCGCGTAGTCGGCGTACTGCACCGGCAGCGGCGCGAGCGGATCGGCGTCGCCGCGCTGGAAGGCACCGTAGAGTGCGCTCAGCTCCTGCGTGAGCACGCCCATGGACCACCCGTCGCTGACGATGTGGTGCATGGTGACGAGGAGGGCGTGGTCATCCGCCCCCACCTTCACCAGCCGGCCGCGGATCAGCGGGCCGTGCTCCAGGTCGAACGCGGCGCCCGCCTCTTCCGCCGCGATGCGGCTCAGCTCCGCCTCGGCGTCCGCGTGCCCGCCCAGGTCGTGCTCGCCCAGGGCGAACCCGTTCGCGGGCTGGATGACCTGCACCGGCTCGCCATCGACGGTGCGGAACGTGGTGCGCAACGCCTCGTGGCGCTCCACGATGCGATCAAGCGCGCGGACCAGCGCGTCGCGGTCCAGCTCGCCGTGCAGGCGCAGGCCGCCCGGCATGTGGTAGGCGCGGCCCGAACCGCCGAGCTGCTCCAGGAACCACAGGCGCTGCTGCGCGAAGGAGAGCGCCACCCGCTCCCCGCGCTCGGCGGGGACGATGGCGGGCAGCTCGGAGCGCGCCGCTGAGGCCAGCCCGCGAGCGAAGTCCGCCAGCACCGGCCGGGCGAACAGGTCGCCCAGCGCCACCTCGATCTCCATCACCTGGCGCACGCGCGACACCACGCGCACCGCCACCAGGGAGTGGCCGCCCAGCTCGAAGAAGCTGTCGTGGCGGCCGATCCGCTCCACGCCCAGCACCTCGGCCCACACGGCGGCCAGCGCCTCCTCCATCTCCCCCGCCGGCGCCTCGTAGCCGCGCGAGCTGAAGGCGTCGCCCTCGGGCGCGGGGAGGGCCTTGCGGTCCACCTTGCCGTTGGGGGTCAGCGGCAGCGCATCCAGCCACACGTACGCCGCCGGCACCATGTACTCCGGAAGCCGCTCGCCCAGGTGCGCACGCAGCGCCTCCACGGGGAGCTCCGCGGCGGCCGTGTAGTAGGCCGCCAGGCGCTTGTCGCCCGCGCCGTTCTCGCGCGCCAGCACCACCGCCTCCCGCACCTCGGGATGGCCGGCCAGGCACGCTTCGATCTCGCCAAGCTCGATACGGAAGCCGCGGATCTTCACCTGGAAGTCGTTGCGCCCCAGGTACTCGATGCTGCCGTCCGAAAGCCAGCGGCCCAGGTCGCCCGTGCGGTACATCCGCGCGCCGGGGACCGCCGAGAAGGGATCGCGGACGAAGCGCTCCGCCGTCAGCTCGTCGCGGTTCAGGTACCCGCGCGCCACCTGCACGCCGCCGATGAACAGCTCGCCCGTCACACCCACCGGCACCGGCTCGCCCGCCGCGTCCAGCACGTACATGCGCGTGTTCCAGATCGGCTTACCGATCGGTACACGCACCTTCGTCGCCTCCGGCGTGCAGTGCCACGCCGTCACGTCCACCGCCGCCTCCGTGGGGCCGTACAGGTTGTGGAGCTCCACACCCGGAAGCCGCTCGTGGAAGCGGCGCACCAGCGCCACCGGCAGAGCCTCGCCGCTGCACATCACCTGGCGCAGGCCCGTGCAGCTCTCCACTTCCGCGTGCTCCAGGAAGAGCTGCAGCATGGAGGGCACGAAGTGCAGCGTGCTGATCTCCGCGGTCCTGATCGTCTCCACCAGGTAGGCGGGGTCCTTGTGGCCCTCCGGACGCGCCATCACCACGCGCGCGCCGGCCAGCAGCGCCCAGAAGAACTCCCACACCGACACGTCGAAGGAGAACGGCGTCTTCTGCAGCACCGCCTCGTTCGCCTGCAGGCCGTATGCGGCCTGCATCCACACCAGCCGGTTCACCACCCCGCGGTGCTCGTTCATCACGCCCTTGGGCATGCCCGTGGAGCCCGAGGTGTAGATGACGTACGCGAGCTGGTCCGGACGGGCCGCGCCTTCCGGGTTCTCCGCCGGACGATCCGAGCCGTCGAAGGCGAACAGGTCCACCCGCGGCACGTCGCTCCACGCGAAGAGACCCGCCAGCGAGCCGTGCGTGAGCAGCACCACGGGGGCGCTGTCGGTGAGCATGTGGCGCAGGCGGTCCTCGGGGTACGCGGCGTCCAGCGGCACGTAGCCGCCGCCCGCCTTGAGCACGCCGAGCAGCGCGACCATCATCTCCAGGCTGCGCTCCACGCAGATGCCCACGCGCGCATCCGGGCCCACGCCGCGCTCGCGCAGGTAGTGCGCGAGCTGGTTGGCGCGCGCGTTCAGCTCCCGGTAGGTCAGGTGCGTGTCCTCGAACGCCACCGCGACGGCGTCCGGCGTGCGCTCCACCTGCGCCTCGAAGAGGTGGTGGATGCACGACTCGCTGGGGAACTCCGCGTCCGTGGCGTTGAACGTCTCCACCACCAGCGCGCGCTCGGCGGCGGGGAGCACGTCCACCCGGGCGAGGGGCGTCGCGGGCGCCGTCTCCAGCGCCTCCACCAGCCCTTCCAGCGCGCCGTGCATCAGCGCGCAGACGCGCAGCGGCTCCACCGCGGCCACCACCTGGGCGCTGATGCCGAAGCCGTCGCCCATGTCGTCCACCGAAAGGGTGAGCGGATAGTTCGTCCGCTCCTCGCCGAAGTGGCCCTGGACGGAAATCGCGCGGCCCGTGGCCCCCGTGGGACGAACGGTGGAGTGGCGGTAGTTGAGGAGGGCCGAGAAGAGCGGCACCGGCGGCTTCACGCCACTGCAGCGCTGCGCCAGCGCCAGGGAGGCGTGCTCGTGGCGCAGCAGGTCGGCCAGCAGCGTCTGCGCGCTGCGCACGCTGGCGTCCACGGCCGCATCACCCACCTGCATGCGCACGGGAAGGGTGTTGATGAAGGGGCCCATCACCCGGTCCGCCCCGGCGCCGCCCTGCATGCGCCCGAACAGCACGGTGCCGAACACCACGTCCTGGCGCCCGGAGACGCGCGCCAGCACCTGGGCGAAGGCGACGTGGCAGAGGCTCGCGGCGCTCACGCCCATCACCCGCGCCCGCTCGCGCAGCCGCACGGCCAGCCCCGCATCCACCATCACGCGGTCCTCGGCGATGCCGCGGCCGTCGCCCTGCACGTCCAGCAGGCCGAACGGGGCGGTGGGCTCGTCCACCGTGCCCAGCATGCGGGTGAAGAACTCCTCGTGCTCCGCCCGGCTCACCCCCAGGCGCGCCTGCGCCACGAAGTTGCGGAAGGGGAGCGTCTCGGGGAGCACCTCGCCGGCGAGGAACGCCTGCACCTCGGCCGGGAGCACCTCCATGGTGGTGTGGTCGCAGACGAGGTGGTGCCGCAGCATGGCCAGCGCCCAGCGCCCGTTGGCCTCGTCGCGGGCCACGTGCATGCGCAGGATGGGCGCGTGCCGCACGTCCACGCGGTGGTGCCGCGGGTCGAAGCGCGCGGCGAGCTGCTTCATCACGGCGCCGCCGGCCGGGTCCATCTCGTGCTCCTCCACCCGCAGGGGCGCCTGGCGCCAGACGACCTGCACCGGCTCCGGCAGGCCATCCCACACCACGGCCGTGCGCAGGATGTCGTGCCGGTCCACCACCGCCTGCAGCGCGCGGAGGAAGTCGTCGAGCCGCGGGCGCGTCTCGAAGGTGAGGATGTCCAGCAGGAGGTACGGGTCGCCGTCGGTGGCCATCAGGTGGTGGAAGAGGATCCCCTCCTGCACCGGGGCCAGCGGGTAGATGTCCTGCACGTTCTCCGCGCCGCCGGGCACGCCGGCGACCACGGAGGCGATCTCGGCCTGCGTGAGCGCCACCAGCGGGAGCATCTCCGGGGTGATCGCCGCGCACCCGGCCGGGATCAGGTTGGCCGGCACCTCCACCTCGCGGGGCGCGCCGCCCACCGCCGCCGCCAGCTCCGCCAGCGTGGGCGTGGCGAACAGCGCGCGCACCTCCGCCCGCAGCCCCCGCTCCCGCATCCGCTCGATGAGCGTCACGGCCAGCAGCGAGTGGCCGCCCAGCTCGAAGAAGTTGTCGCGGCGCCCCACCCGCTCCACGCCCAGCAGCTCCGCCCACACGGCGGCCAGCGCCTGCTCGGTCTCGCCCAGCGGCGCCTCGTACTCGCGCGCCGCGAAGGCACCCGCGTCCGGCGCGGGGAGGGCCTTGCGGTCCGCCTTGCCGTTGGGCGTGAGCGGCATCCGCTCCAGCCACACGTACGCGGCCGGCACCATGTGCTCCGGCAGCGCCTCCAGCAGGTGAGCACGCAGCGCATCCACCTCCAGCGCCCGCGGCGCCACGTAGTAGGCCACCAGCCGCTTTTCACCCGGCGCATCCTCGCGCGCCAGCACCACGGCCTCGCGGATCTCCGCGTGCTCGGCCAGGCGCGTCTCGATCTCGCCCAGCTCGATGCGGAAGCCGCGGATCTTCACCTGGAAGTCGTTGCGCCCCAGGTACTCGATGCTCCCGTCCGCCAGCCAGCGGCCCAGGTCGCCCGTGCGGTACATCCGCCCGCCGGGGGTGAACGGGTCGCGGACGAAGCGCTCCGCCGTCAGCTCGTCGCGGTTCAGGTACCCGCGCGCCACCTGCACGCCGCCGATGAACAGCTCGCCCGTCACGCCCACCGGCACCGGCTCACCCGCCGCGTCGAGGACGTACATGCGCGTGTTCCAGATCGGCTTACCGATCGGTACGCGCACCCTGGTCGCCTCCGGCGTGCAGTGCCACGCCGTCACGTCCACGGCCGCCTCCGTGGGGCCGTACAGGTTGTGAAGCTCCACACCCGGAAGGCGCTCGTGGAAGCGGCGCACCAGCGCCACCGGCAGGGCCTCGCCGCTGCACATCACCTGGCGCAGACCGGTGCAGCTCTCGACTTCCGCGTGCTCCAGGAAGAGCTGCAGCATGGAGGGCACGAAGTGCAGCGTGCTGATCTCCGCCGAACGGATGGCCTCCACCAGGTAGGCCGGGTCCTTGTGGCCCTCGGGACGCGCCATCACCACGCGCGCGCCGGCCAGCAGCGCCCAGAAGAACTCCCACACCGACACGTCGAAGGAGAACGGCGTCTTCTGCAGCACCGCCTCGTTCGCCTGCAGGCCGTATGCGGCCTGCATCCACACCAGGCGGTTCACCACGCCGCGGTGCTCGTTCATCACGCCCTTGGGCATGCCCGTGGAGCCCGAGGTGTAGATGACGTACGCGAGCTGGTCCGGACGGGCCGCGCCTTCCGGGTTGCCCGCCGGACGATCCGAGCCGTCGAAGGCGAACAGGTCCACTCGCGGCACGTCGCTCCACGCGAAGAGACCCGCGAGCGAGCCCTGCGTGAGCAGCACCACGGGGGCGCTGTCGGTGAGCATGTGGCGCAGGCGGTCCTCGGGGTACGCGGCGTCCAGCGGCACGTAGCCGCCGCCCGCCTTGAGCACGCCGAGCAGCGCGACCATCATCTCCAGGCTGCGCTCCACGCAGATGCCCACGCGCGCATCCGGGCCCACACCGCGCTCGCGCAGGTAGTGCGCGAGCTGGTTGGCGCGTGCGTTCAGCTCCGAGTACGTCAGGTGCGTGTCCTCGAACGCCACCGCGATGGCGTCCGGCGTGCGCTCCACCTGCGCCTCGAAGAGGTGGTGGATGCACGACTCGCTGGGGAACTCCGCGTCCGTGGCGTTGAAGGTCTCCACCACCTGCACCCGCTCGGCGGCGGGGAGGATGGCGAGGCGGTCCACCGTCTGGCGCTCGTCGGCGACCATCGCGGAGAGCACCATGCGCAGGTAGCCCAGGTAGCGCTCCACCGTGGCCTGCTCAAAGAGCGCGGTCGCGTACGTCGCGCCACCCACGATGCGGCCGCCCGCCTCCTGCATGCTGAGCGAGAGGTCGAACTTGGCCGTCACCTGGGCGCCCGATGCCGCCGCGCCCAGCTTGATCCCGTCCAGCTCCAGGCTGCCACCACCCACGTTCTGCCAGGTGAACATCACCTGGAAGAGCGGGGTGTGCGACAGGCTGCGGGCCGGCTGCACCCGCTCCACCACCTGCTCGAAGGGGATATCCTGGTGGTCCTGCGCGGCCAGGGCGCGCTCCTTTACGCGCCCCAGCAGCTCCGCGACCGTGGGCGTGCCGCCCAGCTCCACGCGCAGTGCCAGCGTGTTGACGAAGAAGCCGATCAGCCCCTCCACCTCGCGCCGCCCGCGGTTGGCCGTGGGCGTGCCGATCACCACGTCCTGCTGCCCCGAGAGGCGGCCGAGCACGGCGGCCCAGCCGGCCATCAGCGTCATGAACAGGGTGGTGCCGTGGCGCTGGCTGAGCGCCTTCAGGCCGGCGGTGAGATCCTCGTCCAGCTCCAGGCTCACCGCCGCGCCCGCGTGGCTCTGCTGGGCGGGACGCGCGTGGTCCGCCGGGAGCTCCAGCAGCTCCGGCGCGCCCGCGAGCGTCGTCTTCCAGTAATCCGCCTGCCGCTGAAGGACCTCGCCATCCACCCACTTCCGCTGCCACGCCGCGTAATCGGCGTACTGCACCGGGAGCGCGGGGAGCGGGTCGGCGGCGCCGCTGCGGAAGGCGCCGTACAGCGCGCCCAGCTCCTGCGTCACCACGCCCATGGACCAGCCGTCGGAGACGATGTGGTGCAGGGTGACGAGGAGCACGTGGTCGTCCGCCGCCATCCTCACCAGCCGGCCGCGCACCAGCGGGCCGTGCTGGAGGTCGAACGCGGCGCCCGCCTCCTCCGCGGCGATGCGGCGCAGCTCGGCCTCGGCGTCCGCGCTCCCGGTCAGGTCGTGATGGGCCAGGCGGAAGCCGCCCGCGGGCTGGATCACCTGCACCGGCGCGCCTTCCACGGTGCGGAACACGGTGCGCAGCGCCTCGTGGCGCTCCACGATGCGGTCCAGCGCGCGGCCCAGGGCGTCGCGGTCCAGCTCGCCGCGCAGGCGCAGGCTGCTGGGCATGTGGTACGCGTTCCCCGCCCCGCCGAGCTGGTCCAGGAACCACAGCCGCTGCTGCGCGAAAGAGAGCGCCAGCGGTCCGTCGCGCGGCGCGGGCTCGATGGCCGGCAGCTCCGCGCGGACGGCCGTGGCCAGCCCGCCCGCGAAGTCGGCCAGCACCGGCCGGGCGAACAGGTCGCCCAGCGCCACTTCCACCCCCAGCGCCTGCCGCACGCGCGACACCACGCGCACCGCCAGCAGCGAGTGCCCGCCCAGCCCGAAGAAGCTGTCGCGGCGCCCGATGCGCTCCACGCCCAGCACCTCGGCCCAGATGGCGGCCAGCGCCTCTTCCAGCCCGCCCGCCGGCGCCTCGTAGCCGCGCGTGGCGAAGGCGTCGCCCTCGGGCGCGGGGAGCGCCTTGCGGTCCAGCTTGCCGCTGGTGGTGAGCGGCATCGCGTCCAGGCGCACGTACGCCGCCGGCACCATGTACTCCGGGAGCTGCTCCGCCAGGCAGGCGCGCAGCGTCTCCGGGCTCGCGTCGCCCGTGTAGTAGGCCACGATGCGCCGGTCGCCCGGCACGTCCTCGCGAGCGATCACCACAGCCTCGCGCACCTGCTCCAGCAGCCGCGCCTCGATCTCGCCCAGCTCGATGCGGAAGCCGCGGATCTTCACCTGGAAGTCGTTGCGCCCCAGGTACTCGATGGTCCCGTCCGGCAGCCAGCGGGCCAGGTCGCCCGTGCGGTACATGCGGCCGCCGCTGAACGGGTCGGCCACGAAGCGCTCCTCCGTCAGCTCGGGGCGGCCCAGGTAGCCGCGCGCCACCTGCCCGCCGCCGATGTGAAGCTCGCCCGTGGCCAGCATGGGCACCGGCTCGCCGTGCGCGTCCAGGATGTAGGCGCGGGTGCCGCTCACCGGCCGCCCGATGGCGCGCCAGGTGGAGGGCTCCGCCGTCAGCTCCTGGATGGTGGCGTTGACGGTAGCCTCGGTGGGGCCGTACCCGTTGAGCAGGCGCGGCAGGTGCCCGGCGCGCCCGAACCAGGCCGCCAGCACCGTGCGGTCCACCGCCTCGCCGCCGATGAACAGCACGCGCACGCAGGCGGGCACCGCGACCGACGGCTCGCTCGCCAGGAGCTGCCAGAAGCGGGTGGGGAGGTCGATGACGCTCACCCCGTTCTCCGCGCAGCGCGCCCAGAACGACTCCGCGCCCTCCAGCCAGGCGTCGTCGCGCAGCACGAGCGCGGCGCCGGAGGTGAGCGCGCCGAAGATCTCCTCCACCGACGCATCGAATGTGAACGAGGCGAACTGCAGGAGCCGGTCGGCGGGGCCCGTGTGGAGCGTCCCGCGCAGCGCCGCGAGCTGGCGGCACACGTTGCGGTGCTCCACCATCACGCCCTTGGGCATCCCCGTGGAGCCCGACGTGTAGATGACGTACGCCAGGTGCTCCGGCGCGCTGGCAGGGGCGGGGTTGGTGGCCGGCTGGCCCTCCACCGCCGCGGCGTCCAGGCCCAGCACCGGCACGTCCATTCCCGCGAAGAGCGCGGGGTCCTGCGCCAGCACCGCCACGGGCGCGCTGTCTTCAAGCATGTAGCGGATGCGGTCCGCGGGGTACGCCGGGTCCAGCGGCACGTACGCGCCGCCCGCCTTGAGCACCGCCAGGATCGCCGCCAGCATCTCCGGCGTGCGGCCCGCGCACACGGCCACGCGCGCGTCCGGGCCCACGCCGGCGGCGCGCAGGTGGTGCGCGAGGCGGTTGGCGCGCTCGTTCAGCTCCCCGTAGGTCACCGGCTCGCCGTTGTGGATCACCGCCGTGGCGTGCGGGGTGCGCTCCGCCCACGCCTCGAACAGCGCGTGGACGCACGACACCTCCGCGTGCTCCGCGCCCGCGTTGAACGTCTCCACGAGCTGCACGCGCTCGGCGGCGGGGAGGATGGAGACGCGCTCGACGGCCCCGTCGCCCGCCACCATGGCCGCCAGCACGGCGCGCAGGTAGCCCAGGTAGCGCTCGATGGTGGCCGCCTCGTACAGCGAGGTGGCGTAGGTGACGCCGCCCGCGATGCGCCCGCCCGCGTCCTGCAGGTCCAGCGACAGGTCGAAGGTGGCCACGGCGCCGGCGGGCCCGCCGGTGCCCACCGGGCGCAGCGTGAGGCCCGGCAGCCCCGCGCCGCGGCGCGCCGAGCTCTGCCAGGCGAACATGGCCTGGAAGAGCGGCGTGTGCGCGAGGGAGCGCGCCGGCTGCACCAGCTCCACCACCTGCTCGAAGGGGATGTCCTGGTGGTCCTGCGCCGCGAGCACCCGCGCCTTTACTCCCTCCAGAAGCTCCGCCACCGTGCCCGTGGCGCCCAGCCGCAGCGCCAGGGTGTTGACGAAGAAGCCCACCAGCCCCTCGATCTCCGCCCGGCCGCGGTTGGCCGTCGGCGTGCCGATCACCACCTCGTCCTGCCCCGCGAGGCGCCCCAGCAGCGCCGCCCACGCGGCCAGCACCGTCATGTACAGCGTGGTGCCGTGGCGCTGGCTGAGCGCCCGCAGCTCCGCCGTCAGCGCCTCGTCCAGCTCCAGCGCGGCGAAGGCGCCGGCGTAGCTCTGCACCGAGGGACGCGCGTGGTCCGCCGGGAGCTCCAGCAGCTCCGGCGCGCCCGCGAGCGTCGTCTTCCAGTAGTCGGCCTGCTCCTGCAGCACCTCGCCCTCCACCCACTTGCGCTGCCACGCCGCGTAGTCCGCGTACTGCACCGGCAGCGCGGGGAGCGGGTCGGCGTCGCCGTTGAGGAAGGCGGCGTAGAGCGCGCTCATCTCCTGCGTGAGCACGCCCATGGACCAGCCATCGGAGACGATGTGGTGCATGGTCACCAGCAGCACGTGCTCGTCCGCCGCCATGCGGATGAGGCGGCCGCGGATCAGCGGCCCGTGCTCCAGGTCGAAGCGCGCGGCCGTCTCCTCCGCCGCAAGGCGGCGCAGCTCGGCCTCGGCGTCCGCGTGCGTGGTGAGGTCGTGGTCCACCAGGCGGAAGCCGCTCGCCGGCTCCACCCTCTGCACCGGCTCGCCATCCACGGCGCGGAACACGGTGCGCAGCGCCTCGTGGCGCTCCACCACACGGTCAAGCGCGCGGCCCAGCGCGTCGCGGTGCAGCTCGCCCTGCAGGCGCATGCTGCTGCGGATGTGGTACGCGCTCCCGGTGCCGCCCATCTGCTCGATGAACCACAGCCGCTGCTGCGCGAACGAGAGCGCCGCGCGGTCGCCGGGGCGGGCGGGCTCGATGGGGGCCAGCTCCGAGCGGGCGGCCGTCTTCAGCCCCCGCGCGTAGTCGGCGAGCACCGGCCGGGCGAACAGGTCGCCCAGCGCCACCTCCACCCCCAGCGCCTGCCGCACGCGGGAGATGGCCTGCACCGCGAGCAGCGAGTGCCCGCCCAGCGCGAAGAAGTGGTCGTTGCGCCCGATGCGCTCCACGCCCAGCACGCTCGACCAGATCCCGGCCAGCGCCGTCTCCACCTCGCCCACCGGCGCCTCGTACTCGCGCGTGGCGATGGCGTCGCCCTCGGGCGCGGGGAGCGCCTTGCGGTCCACCTTGCCGTTCAGCGTCAGCGGCAGCGCGTCCAGCCGCACGAACGCGGAGGGCACCATGTAGTCCGGGAGCTGCTCCGCCAGGTGGGCACGCAGCGCCTCCACCCCGGCGGCGCCCACGTAGTACGCCACCAGCCGCTTGTCGCCCGGCACGTCCTCGCGCGCCAGCACCGCCACCTCGCGGATGCCCTCGTACGCGGCGAGGCGCGCCTCGATCTCGCCGAGCTCGATGCGGAAGCCGCGGATCTTTACCTGGAAATCGTTGCGGCCCAGGTACTCGATGGTCCCGTCCGGCAGCCAGCGGCCCAGGTCGCCCGTGCGGTACAGACGCGCGCCTGGAGTGGCGCCGAAGCGGTCGATGATGAAGCGCTCTTCCGTCAGCTCGGGGCGGTTCAGGTAGCCCAGCGCCACACCCGGCCCGCCGGCGAGGATCTCGCCCTGCGCGCCGACCGGCACCGGCTCGCCGTGCGCGTCCACGATGTAGATACGCGTGTTGGAGAGCGGACGGCCGAGCGGGATGCTGCGCGCGCCCTCGGCCACGTGTGTCACCCGGTGAGTCGTCACCATGGTGGCCGCTTCGGTCGGACCGTAGCAGTTCACCAGCGCCGCCGTCCCGCCTTCGCGCAGCACGCGGGCAAAGGCGGACGGATCGGCCGCCTCGCCACCCGTGAGCACGTAGCGCAGCCCGGCCAGCACGTGCGGGATGGCGGCGGCGTGCTGGTTGAAGATGGCCGTGGTGAGGAAGAGGACGGTGACGCCCTGCTCCGCCAGCAGCCGCGTGAGGGCGTCCGGGTCCAGCAGGACGCCCTGCGCGATCACCACGATGCGCCCGCCGTGAAGCAGCGGCGCCCACACCTCCACCGTCGTCGCGTCGAAGGCCGGGTTGGCCCCGAATGCGACGCGGTCCTGCTCGTTGAACTCCGCGTAGCCGTTGTTGATCAGCAGGCGCGCGATGGCGCGGTGCGGCACCAGCACGCCCTTGGGCTGGCCGGTGGAGCCGGAGGTGTACATCACGTACGCCCCGGCATCGCTGGAGCGCGCCACGCGCGGGTCTTCCGCGGACAGCTCCGCCGGGAGCGCGTCCACATCCACGCGCTCCACGCCCGGCAGCTCCGCGAGCGCGGCGCCCTGCAGCCCGAGCATCACGCGCGAGCCGCTATCGGCCACCATGTAGGCGATGCGCTCGGCCGGAGCGGAGGGCTCGATCGGCACGTACACGGCGCCCGCCTTGAGCACGCCCAGCTCGGCTACCACCAGCTCCAGCGAGCGCGGCACCAGCACCGCCACCCGGTCGTCCGCCGCCACACCGCGATCGCGCAGGTGATTCGCCAGTTGGTTGGCGCGGGCGTCCAGCTCCGCGTAGGTCAGCGTGCGGTCGTCGTGCACCAGCGCGATGGCCTGCGGGGCGCGCTCCGCCTGCGCCTGCACGAGCTCGTGGATGGGCGTGTGGCGCGGGAACTCCGCGTCCGTCGCGTTCCACTCCTCCACCACGCGCCGAAGCTCGGCGGCCGGGAGCACGGGGAGCGCCCGCACGGGGGTGGAGGGCGCGCTCTCCAGCGCGTCCACCAGGCCCTCCAGCGCCGTCAGCATCAGCGCGCAGACCCGGTCCGCGCCCACGGTGGCCGACACCTGCGTGGTCACGCGGAACCCTTCGCCCAGGTCGTCCACCGACAGGGTGAGCGGGTAGTTGGTGCGCTCCTCGTGGCCCAGCCCGCGCAGGCCCTCCCACGCGCGCGCCGGGGCCGCGGGGGCCGCCTTGCCGCCGTGGCGGTAGTTGAGCAGCGCGGAGAAGAGCGGGGCCGGCGCCTGCACGCCGCTGCAGCGCTGGGCCAGCGCCAGCGAGGCGTGCTCGTGGCGCATCAGCCCGGCCAGCAGCGTCTGCGCGCCGCGCACGGTGGCCTCGGCGCCCTCGGCGGCCACGCGCAGCCGCACGGGGAGGGTGTTGATGAAGAGGCCCACCACGCGGTCGGCGCCCTCGCCCCCGTTCATGCGGCCAAAGAGCACGGTGCCGAATACCACGTCGTCGCGGCCGGAGACGCGGGCCAGCACCTGCGCGAACGCCACGTGGCACAGGCTGGCGGCGCTCACCCCCAGCCGCCGCGCCCGCTCGCGCAGCCGCGCGGCAAGCGCCGGCTCCACGTCCATGCGCGCGTCGCTCACGTTGCGCCCGTCGCCCTGCACGTCCAGCAGCCCGAACGGCGCGGTGGGCTCCACCACGTCGCCCAGCATCCCGCGAAAGAACTCCTCGTGCTCCGCCCGGCTCACGCCCAGGCGCGCCTGCGCCACCAGGTTGCGGAAGGGGAGCGCGGCGGGGAGCTCCGCGGCGCGGCCCTCCAGGTGCGCCTGCACCTCGGCGCGCAGCACGTCCATGGTGGTGTGGTCGCCCGCCAGGTGGTGCAGCAGCACCAGCAGCAGCCAGCGCCCGTCCTTGGCGTCGCGCGCCAGGTAGCCGCGCAGCAGCGGCGCCTGCCCCAGGTCGATGCGGTGGCGGCGCGGGTCGAAGCGCGCGCGCAGCTCGCGGGCGGCGTCGCCCTCGCCCAGCTCCACCTCTTCCACCACCACGGGGGCGTGGCGAAGCACCACCTGCACCGGCTCCGGCAGCCCGTCCCACATCACCGCGGTGCGCAGGATGTCGTGCCGCGCCACCACCGCCTGCAGCGCGCCCACGAAGGCGTCCACCCGGTCGCGCGTGTCGAAGCTGAGGGTGTTGAGGAGCAGGTACGGGTCGCCCTCCTCGGCCATCAGGTGGTGGAAGAGGATCCCCTCCTGCAGCGGCGCCAGCGGGTAGATGTCCTGAACGTTCTCCGCGCCGCCCGCCACGCGCGCCACGATGCCGTCGATCTCCGCCTGCGACAGCGCGACGAGGGGGAGCAGCTCCGGCGTGATCGCGGCGCACCCGGCCGGGATCAGGTTGGCGGGGATGTGAGTCTCGGGGGCCACGCCGCCCACCGACGCGGCCAGCTCGGCCAGCGTGGGCGTGGCGAACAGGGCGCGCACCTCCGCGGGCAGCCCCTCCTTTCTCATCCGCTCGATGAGCGACACCGCCAGCAGCGAGTGCCCGCCCAGCTCGAAGAAGTTGTCGTGGCGGCCCACCCGCTCCACCTTGAGCAGCTCGCACCACAGCGCGGCCAGCGCCTCTTCCGTCTCGCCCACCGGCGCCGCGTAGGCGCGCGTGGCGAAGGCGCCGCCGTCCGGCGCGGGGAGCGCCTTGCGGTCGATCTTGCCGTTGGGGGTCAGCGGCATCGCCTCCAGCCTCACGTACGCCACCGGCGCCATGTACTCGGGAAGCCGCTCCCGCACGTGGTCCCGCAGCGCCTCGGCCTCCAGCGCGTGCGGGGCCACGTAGTACGCCACCAGGCGCCGCTCGCCCGGCGCGTCCTGCCGCGCCAGCACCACCGCCTCGCCCACCTCCGGGTGCGCAAGGAGCCGCGCCTCGATCTCGCCCAGCTCGATGCGGAAGCCGCGGATCTTCACCTGGAAGTCGTTGCGTCCCAGGAACTCGATGGTCCCGTCCGCCAGCCGGCGCCCCAGGTCGCCCGTGCGGTACAGCCGCGCCCCCGGCTCGCCGCCGAAGCGGTCCGCCACGAAGCGCTCCCCGGTAAACTCGGGGCGGTTCAGGTATCCGAGCGCCACTCCGGGCCCGCCGATGTACAGCTCGCCCGTGACGCCCGTGGGCACCGGCTCGCCCGCCGCGTCCAGCAGGTAGACGCGGGTGTTGGAGATTGGACCGCCCAGCGGCACCGTGCGCGCGCCTTCCGCCACGTGCGCGACGCGGTGCGTCATGGCGAAGGTGGTCGTCTCGGTGGGGCCGTAGCAGTGGATCAGCGCCCCGCTGCCACCCTCGCGCAGCACGCGCGCGAACGACGACGGGTCCGCCGCCTCGCCGCCCGTCATCAGGCAGCGCAGCCCGGCCAGCGCGCCCGGGATGGAGGCGGCGTACTGGTTGAAGACGGCGGTGGTGATGAAGAGCGCCGTGATCTCCTCGTCGCGCAGCAGCCGCGCGAAGGCTTCCGGCTCCTGAAGGACGCCGCCGCCCACCACGACGACGCAGCCGCCGTTGAGCAGCGGGCCCCACACCTCCATCGTGGTCGCGTCGAACGCCGGGTTGGCCGCGAACGCCACGCGGTCCTCCGCCCCGAAGTCCGCGTAGCCGTTGTTGATGACCAGCCGTACGATGGCGCGGTGCGGCACCACCACGCCCTTGGGCGTGCCAGTGGAGCCCGAGGTGTACATCACGTACGCGGCGGACTCGCCGGTCGCTTCCACGGACAGCGCGCCCGCGTCGCCCGCGGGGAGCGCGTCCACGTCGATGCGAGTCGTCCCCGGGAGCTCCGGGAGCGTCTCGCCCGCGCGGCCCAGCACGATGCGCGCGCCGCTGTCCGCCACCATGAAGGCGGTGCGGTCGGCGGGGGAGGAGGGGTCCACGGGAACGTAGACGGCGCCGGCCTTGAGGATGGCCAGCTCGGCCACCACCAGCTCCAGCGAGCGGGGCACCAGGATGCCGACGCGCTCGCCCGCCACGACGCCGCGCTCCACCAGGTGGCGCGCGAGGCGGTTGGCGCGCCCGTCCAGCTCCGTGTAGGTGAGCTGCACGCCGTCGCACACCACCGCGACCGCATCCGGCGCGCGGCGCACCTGGGCCGCGAACAGCTCGTGCACGGGCGTGTCGCGGGGGAACTCCGCGTCGGTCGCGTTGCACGCCTCCACCACCTGCACGCGCTCGGCCGGGGGGAGGATGGAGATGTGGTCCACGCCGCGGGTGTCGTCCGCCACCATCCCTTCCAGCACCAGGCGCAGGTAGCCCACGTAGCGCTCCACCGTCGCGCGGTCGAAGAGCGCGGTGGCGTACTCCACGCCGCCCAGCAGGCGCCCGGCGGACTCGTGCAGCGAGAGGCTCAGGTCCACCTTGGCCGTCACGTGCTCGGCGCCGCCCATCGAGCCCAGCCGCAGCCCCGGCAGCTCCACGCCCCCCTTGGGCGCGTTCTGCCAGGAGAACATCACCTGGAAGAGCGGCGTGTGGGCCATGCTGCGGGCCGGCTTCACCAGCTCCACCACCTGCTCGAAGGGGATGTCCTGGTGATCCTGCGCGCCCAGCGCGCGCGCCTTCACCCGCCCCAGCAGCTCCGCGACGCTCGGCGAGCCGGCCAGGTCCGTGCGCACCGCCAGCGTGTTGACGAAGAAGCCGATCAGCCCCTCCACCTCCTTGCGCCCGCGGTTGGCCGTGGGCGTGCCGATCACCACGTCGTCCTGGCCCGAGAGGCGGGCGAGCAGGGTGGCCCACCCCGCCATCAGCGTCATGAACAGCGTGGTGCCGTGGCGCTGTCCGAGCGCCTTGAGCCCCGCCGTGAGCGCCTCGTCCAGCTCCAGCGTCACCACGGCGCCGGCGGTGTCCTGCTGCGCGGGGCGCGGGCGGTCCGCCGGAAGCTCCAGCAGGTCCGGGGCGCCGGCGAGCGTCGTCTTCCAGTAGTCCGCCTGGCGCTGGAGCACCTCGCCCGTCACCCAGCGGCGCTGCCACGAAGCGTAGTCCGCGTACTGGATGGGGAGGGGGGCGAGCGGGTCCGCCGCGCCGTCGCGGAACGCGGCGTACAGCGCGCACAGCTCGCGCACCACCACCTCCATGGACCACCCGTCGCTGACGATGTGGTGCATGGTGACCAGGAGCACGTGGTCGTCCGCCGCCAGGCGGATCAGCCGGCCGCGCGCCAGCGGGCCGTTCTCCAGGTCGAAGGGCGCCGCCGCCTCCTCGCCCGCCAGGCGCCGCAGCTCCGCCTCGTCCCCCACCTCGTGCTCCACCAGGTGGAAGCCGCCCGCGGGCCCGATCACCTGCACCGGCTCGCCGTCTTCCATGCGGAACACCGTGCGCAGCACCTCGTGCCGCTCCACGATGGCGTCCAGCGCGCGGCGCAGCGCCTCGCGGTCCAGCTCGCCGTGAAGGCGCAGGCGCGTGGGGATGTGGTACGCGCGCCCCGCGCTCCCGAGCTGCTCCAGGAACCAAAGCCGCTGCTGTGCGAACGAAAGCGCCAGCCGGTCCCCACGCTCCCCCGGAAGGATGGGCGTAAGGTCCAGCGTCTTGCGCGCGAGATTGGCGGCCCGCGCGAGCTTCAGGAGTCGTTCCCGATCAGCAACCGTTTGCATGGATCTCAGAAGTAGGGGCGGTGGTTCCAGCGAAGGTGCGCACTGCGAACGTGCGCGATCAGACGAGGCGCCCGTGCGGGCGGCCTGCGGATGGAGCTTGTGGAGCGAGGAGGACCTGACCGCGGTGTGGACTGCCGAAGGAGAGGCTGGCGGCGGTGCGGATACCGGATCCGGTCGATCCGCGTGCTGCGCGGGCGAATGAATTCGCTGCAACAACCGCTCGAAGTCCCCCTGCGGGGACTACACACCTCCCGCTGTTGCTGGAAGGCCAGTCCGCGAAGGCGGACTTCGTGCTGTCGTCGCCGCGAGTTTCCTCGCCAGCCCGCGGTGCCGCCTGCGCGGACTGGGCCTTCGGTCCGAACAGAAGATCGGTAGTCCCCGCAGGGGGACTTCGTGTAGTCGTTGCAGCGGTTTCAACCGCCCGGCAAGGCGGCTACACGCACGATTCTACCAGATTCCGTAGAAGTGCTGAGCACTGCGCGTCAAACAACAGTTTACCAGGACTCAGCGCTTCGCTTTGCCTAGCGGTGGCGCGACGGGAGTGTGGGCCGCGCGCGGCGGCGGGCTCCCGGTGAGGCGGGCTTCAGCGCGCGGAGGCCAGGGCGCGCTCGGTGCTCGCGGCCGTCCAGGCGAGGGCTTCGCGCTGGTTGGCGATCTTGTGCTGCGTCTCCATGAACTCGCGCTCGGGCACCGAGCCGGGCACCAGGCCCGCGCCGGCGTGCAGGTAGGTGCGCGTGCCGTAGCGAAAGATGCCGCGGATGGCGAGCGAGAAGCGGCACTCGGCGTCGCCCGATACCCAGCCCATGATCCCGGCGTACAGGCAGCGCGGGCCGGACTCCAGCTCGCGCACGATCTTGACGGCGCGGTCGCGCGGGAAGCCGGCGATGGTCACGCTGGGGACGAGCGACCAGAGCGCGTCCAGCACGTGGCAGTCGTCGCTCAGGGTGCCGCGGATCACGGAGCTCAGGTGCTGCACGTTCTGCTGGATGCAGATCTCCATCAGCCGGCTCACCACCAGCGTGTCGTGGCCGCAGAGCGGCTCGAGCTGCTGGAGCATGGTGGTCACGGAGAGCACGTGCTCCACGATCTCCTTGTGGTCGTGCTTCAGCTCGTGGCGGAGCTGCTCGTCGTCCGCGAAGGTGGCGCCGCGCGGGCGGGTGCCGGCCAGCGGGTTGGTTACGATCTGGCGCTCGTTGGCGCTCAGCAGCAGCTCCGGCGAGGCCACCACCGCCACCACTTCGCCAAAGGAGATGAGGAAGGCGTCCACGAAGGGGCGCGACAGGCAGTAGTTGGCGAACAGCTCCACCGGGTCGTAGTCCAGCTCGAACACCTGGAAGCGCGAGAGCACCACCTTGTTGGCGTCGCCCGCCTCCATGCGCTCCACGGCCGCCTTCACCCCGCCCGTGAACACCTCGGGGGGCGACACGGCCACCGGCTCCAGCGTGAAGTCGTGGTCCGGCACCCGGCGCGCGGGGAGCCGCACCGTGAGGTAGGGGCGCAGGTCGAAGCCGCCGCGGGTGTGGTGGGTCACCTGCTCGCCGCGCGCGAACCTCACCATCTCGCCGGGGACGATGAACTCGGCCAGCGGCGGCGCGCCCGGGGCCCCGTCGGGGAGCGAGGGCGAGATGCCGTCCACCGCGTCGAAGCCCACGTAGCCGAACGCCTTGCGCCCTTCGCGCGCACCCGCGTCGGCGATCCCGGCCACCTGCTGCTTCCACTCCGGCCCGAACCCGTCGGGGGTGATGGTGAGGTGGTGGATGGGGTCCCAGCCGATCTCCGCCCCGTCCTGGGACAGGTGCAGGTACGAGTGGGAGCCGAGCACCCCGGACTCCCGGAGCCGTCCGTACGTCGCAAGCGCGTCGTACAACCCGCGATACTGAACCACACGCCTTGTCATGCGCTCCACCTCTCCGGTTGCTCCATGAGAACCCGCTCCAGGGCGCCGGCAGGCGCCGCGCCTTCAAGTATCTCCGCCGTGGCCTCGCACACCGGCAGCCGCATCCCTTCCCGCCGCGCCAGGAGCCGCGCCGCGCGCACCGCGCCGATCCCCTCCGGCACCTCGGGGAGGTCCCGGAGCACCTCGTCCAGCGCCGTACCGCGGCCCAGCTCCATCCCCATGCGCCGGTTGAGCGACTGGGGGCTGCACGCGGTCAGGAAGATGTCGCCCACCCCCGCGATCCCGTCCCACACCCCTTCGTCCGCACCCAGCCGCGCCGCCAGCGCCCTCACCTCCGCCAGCGCGCGGGCAAAGAGCATCCCCTGCGCGTTGAACCCCATCCCGCCCCCCAGCCCCATCCCGATGGCGATGGACACCACGTTCTTGAGGACGGTGGCCAGCTCCACCGAGCGCAGGTCGCCCGAGAGCTCCACCCGCAGCCGCGGCGACCCCAGCGCCTCCGCCGCCATCTCCCGCACCCGTTGCGACGGCGAGGCGACCACGATCGCCGAGAGCTGGCCCGCCATGATCTCCGGCGTGATGTTGGGCCCCGCGATCGCTCCCACCTCGCCCGCCCCCGTGCACTCCCGCAGCACCTCCGTCATCAGCGCCAGCCCCGGGATCTCCACCCCCTTGGTGGCCGAGAGCAGCGCCTGCTCCGCGCCCAGCAGCGGCGCCAGCGAGCGGGCCGTGTCGCGAAAGCGCGTGGAGTGCACCGCCACGATCACCAGCGACGCCCCGCTCACCGCCTCCCCCAGCGAAGCCGTGGCCTCGATCCGGGGGCTCAGCGCATAATGGTCGCGAGCCGGGTGCCGGTGCTCCCGGTTGACCGCTTCGGCCGTGGCGCCATCCGCGCACCACAGCGTACAGCTCCGGCCACCCATCGCAATCACATGCGCCAGCGTGGCCCCCATGGAGCCATCGCCGATCACTGCTAATCGGTCCAAGATTGAATCACGGGAAAGGAGACGAGCGGGAAGGAGATGCGAGGGGTGGCCGAGCCGGTCATCCGGCCGAGAGATCTTCGGGGTGTGTCGGGTGTCGAGTCCTGAGTCCTGAGTCCTGAACCACCGTTGCACTTCGCACCCAGCACTCAGGACTCAGGACTTCTTCCTACTGCCCTCCCGTCGCTTCGATCGTCTGCCCTGACACGAAACCCGCATCGTCGGAAGCAAGGAAGACGACTACTTTCGCGAGGTCTTCGGGGGTCGCGAGGCGGCGCAGGGGGACCGCTTCGCACATGGCGGCGCGCTCTTCGGCGCTGCGGTGCGAGAGGAGGCCTTCGATGCGGTCGGTGAGCGTGACGCCGGGGGAGGCCGCGTTGCAGCGGATTCCAAAGGGTCCCAGCTCGCGGGCCAGTTTGCGCGTGAGCGCCTGCAGGCCGGCCTTGGCCGCCACGTACGGGGCGTTGGTGCGGGCCGCCATCAGGTCGCCGCGGGCCGTGATGGAGGAGAGGTTGACGATGGACCCGCTGCGCCGCGCCTTCATGTGCGGCACCACCGCGCGGGTGCAGAGAAAGGTGCCGCGGAGGTTGAAGTCCACCACGCGCTCCCACTCGTCCAGCGAGAGCTCGTCGATCTGCGCGTCGGGGCGCTGGATGACGGTGCTCCCGCCCACCCCGTTCACCAGCACGTCGATCCCGCCCAGCTCCTCCAGCACCCGCTCCACCATCCGCGCCACTCCGCCTTCGTCCAGCACGTCGGCCGTCAGGGGAATGCACTCGCTGCCCGCCTCTTCCGCCAGGCTCCGCAGCGCCGCCTCGTCCACGTCCACCGCGGCCACGCGCGCGCCTTCGCGGGCAAGGAGCAGCGCCGTTGCGCGGCCGATCCCATTTCCCGCTCCGGTGACGATGGCGACCTTCGAGGCGAACCGCATTGAGCTGGGTACCGGGATGGCGGCGGCGCCGGCTCCGGAGCGCGCTTCTAACGGCGGCAACGGGCAACCTGGCGTCTGGCGGGGGAGGCACGAGAAGCCGCGGCGGGGGACTTCAACCGCGTCGAGATGCGTCTTGAATGGTGGCGCGCCAAATGTAGTAGCGCCCGTCCAGAATCGTCAAGTCGTGAATCGATAATCATATACAATCATAATGAGGCACACCTGTTTCCCGCACGAACCCACGCCAATTCTCTCCCCGCCCCACCAGACAAGCCTCACACAGAGACACAGAGGCACAGAGAAAAAGCATCTTTCTCTGTGCCTCTGTGTCTCTGTGTGAGCCCCGGGGTTGTGCTGCCCGGCATCAACTCTAGAGACGCCGGATGTGCCGGCGTGCACGCCAGAACAGCCGGCGCACGCGGTAGAAGCTCGGCTTGACGGGCTCGAAATCGCGCGGAGGCCAGGGGCCGGTCGCGGGCCGGATGCCCACGGACCGCAGGCGCGCCTGCCACGCGCGCATTCGCGCCTCCTCCGGCGTGATCTCCATCTCAGTGCGGGTCTCCATCGCTCGGCTCCCAGATGCGGGTTTCTTCGAAGAAGATACGCGGATGGCCAGCAGAAAACCACGCTTCCAAAGCACCATCCCCATATTGGTTTACGCGCTGTCCCCGAGCGAGCTGCACCGCCCATCTACGACTCACACGGAGACACAGAGGCACAGAGAAAAAGCATCTTTCTCTGTGCCTCTGTGTCTCTGTGTGAGCCTAGCTGTTGGGCTACTCCGGCATCATCTCCGACAGCCGCGCCAGCTCCTCGGGGTCGAACTGGGCGAGCTGGGCCAGCAGCAGGTGCTCGGCCATCCGCTCCAGTACCGGCATCTCGAACACTTCGCGCAGGGCCAGCTCCACCTCCAGCTCCTGCCGCACGCGCAGCACGAGGCGCGTGGCCAGCAGGGAGTGGCCACCCAGCTCAAAGAAGTGGTCGTTCCTCCCCACCCGCTCCACGCCCAGCAGCTCGGCCCAGATGCCGGCCAGCAGCTCCTCCGTCTCGCCCACCGGCGCCTCGTAGCCGCGCGTGGCGAACGCGGCGCCATCGGGCGCGGGGAGGGCCTTGCGGTCCACCTTGCCGTTGGGCGTGAGGGGGAAGGTGTCCATCCGCACGTAGGCGGCGGGCACCATGTGCTCCGGGAGGCGCGCGGCCAGGTGGGCGCGCAGCACCTCGGCCTCCACCTGGGCCGCGGGGACGTAGTAGGCCACCAGGCGGCGGTCGCCCGGCGCGTCCTCGCGCACCATCATCACCGCGTCGCGCACGGCGGAGTGGGAGCTCAGCGCGCCCTCGATCTCCCCCAGCTCGATGCGGAAGCCGCGCACCTTCACCTGCTCGTCGTTGCGGCCCAGGAACTCGATGGTCCCGTCCGGGAGCCAGCGGCCCAGGTCGCCCGTGCGGTACATGCGGGCGCCGGGGTCGCCCGAGAACGGGTCCGCCACGAAGCGCTCGGCGGTGAGCGCGGGGCGGTCCAGGTAGCCGCGCGCCACCTGCGCGCCGCCCACGTACATCTCCCCGCCCACGCCCACGGGCACCGGCTCGCCCGCCCGGTCCAGCACGTAGATGCGCGTGTTGGCGACGGGACGCCCCAGGGGCAGCCGCTCCCGCCCCGGGTTGCCGGGGCACGGGGAGACGGTGACGGCCACCGTGGTCTCCGTGGGGCCGTACATCTGGAAGAGGGTGGCCTCGGGCAGCCGCTCGCGGAAGCGGCGCGCCAGCGCGGGCGGCAGCGCCTCGCCGCCGCACATCACGCGCTTGAGCGGGGCGCCGGCCATCTCCGGGTGATCGAGGAGGATCTGCAGGAGCGAGGGCACCAGGTGGAGCGTGCCGATCCGCTCGCCGCGGATGGTGGCGGCCAGGTAGTCGGGATCGTTGTTGCGATCCGCGCGCGCCACCACCATGCGAGCGCCCACGGCCAGCGGCCAGAACAGCTCGCGCACGGAGACGTCGAAGCTGAACGACATGCGCTGGAGCACCGACTCGCCGGCTTCGAGCCCCCACGTCTCCTGCGCCCAGGCCAGCATGTTGGCCACGGCGGCGTGGGTGTTCATCACGCCCTTGGGCTTGCCCGTGGAGCCGGAGGTGTAGATGACGTACGCCAGGTGCTCCGGCGTGAGCCCCGCCCGCGCCGGGTTGGTCTCCGGCCGGCCGGCCCACTGCGCCGGGTCGTTGCCGATCACGGGAACGTCCGCGCCCTCGAACAGGCCCGCGAGAGGCGCCTGGGTGAGCACGGCCACGGGGGCGCTGTCGTCCAGCATGTAGCGCAGCCGCTCGCGCGGGTACGACGGGTCCAGCGGCACGTACGCGCCGCCGGCCTTGAGCACGGCCAGCAGGCCCACCACCATCTCCAGCCCGCGCTCCACGCACACCGCCACGCGCGCATCCGGCCCCACGCCGCGCTCGCGCAGGTAGTGAGCGAGCTGGTTGGCGCGGGCGTTGAGCTCCGCGTACGTCAGCGTGCGGCCCTCGTACGTCACGGCGGACGCGTCAGGCGTGCGCTCCGCCTGCGCCTGGAACAGCTCGTGGATGCAGGCGCCGGCCGCAAAGGGCGCGTCCGTGGCGTTGAAGGTCTCCACCACCCGCCGCCGCTCATCGGCGGGGAGGAGGGGGAGGAGGTCCACCGGCCGGTGCTCGCCGGCCACCATCCCCGCGAGCAGCGCGCGGAGGTAGCCCAGGTAGCGCTGCACGGTGGCCTCGTCGAAGAGCGCCGCCGCGTAGGTCACGCCACCCACGATGCGCCCCGCGTCCTCGTGCAGAGTGAGCGCGAGGTCGATCTTGGCCATGTGCTGCGTGGCGGCGCCCACCGGCTCCAGCCGCAGCCCCGGCAGCTCCAGCGTGCCGCGCGGCCCGTGCCAGGAGAAGAGCACCTGGAAGAGCGGGCTGTGCGCCATGCTGCGCACCGGCTGCACCAGCTCCACCACCTGCTCGAAGGGGATGTCCTGGTGGTCCTGCGCCTCCAGCGCCCGCGTCTTCACGCGGCCCAGCAGCTCCGCCACCGTCGGCGCGCCGCCCAGCTCCATGCGCAGCGCCAGCGTGTTGACGAAGAAGCCCACCAGCCCCTCCACCTCCCTGCGCCCGCGGTTGGCCGCCGGCGTGCCGATCACCACGTCGTCCTGCCCCGCGAGGCGGCCGAGGACGGCGGCCCACCCCGCCATCAGCGTCATGAACAGGGTGGTGCCGTGGCGCTTGCCGAGCGCCTTGAGGCCCGCGGTGAGCTCCTCGTCCAGCTCCACGGCCGCGAAGCCGCCCGTGTGGTCCTGCCGCGCCGGCCGCGGACGGTCGGCGGGGAGCGAAAGGAGCTCGGGCGCTCCGCCGAGGGTGCGCTTCCAGTACTCGGACTGGGAGCCCAGCACCTCGCCGTCCACCCACCTGCGCTGCCACACCGCGTAGTCCGCGTACTGCACCGCCAGCGGCGGGAGCGGGTCCGGCTCGCCGCGGCTGAACGCGGAGTACAGCGTGCCCATCTCGTTCACCACCACGTCCATGGACCACCCGTCGGAGACGATGTGGTGCATGGTGACCAGGAGCACGTGGTCGTCGGCCGCCAGGCGGATCAGCCGGCCGCGGATCAGCGGCCCGCGCTGCAGGTCAAAGGGCGCGGACGACTCCTCGGCCAGCAGGCGGCGCAGCTCCGCCTCGCGCTGGGGATGGTCGCACAGGTCGTGGTCCAGCAGGCGGAAGCCGCTCTCCTCCGCGATGCGCTGCACCGGGTCGCCATCCACCATGTGAAAGGTGGTGCGCAGCGCCTCGTGGCGGGCCACGATGCGGTCCAGCGCGCGGATCAGCGCGCCGCGGTGAAGGCCGCCGCGCAGCCGCAGGCTCTTGGGGATGTGGTAGGCGCGCCCCGCGGTCCCCAGCTCCTCCAGGAACCAGAGCCGCTGCTGCGCGAACGAGAGCGGGAGGGGCCCCTCGCGGCCGGCGGGCTCGATGGCGGGAAGCTCGCCGCTCCCCGCCTCGCGCAGCCCGCGCGCGAAGTCGGCCAGCACGGGGCGCACGAAGATGTCGCCCATCGCGACCTCCAGCCCCAGCGCCTGGCGCACGCGGGAGACGACGCGCACGGCCAGCAGGGAGTGGCCGCCCAGCTCGAAGAAGTGGTCCCAGCGCCCCACGCGCTCCACGCCAATCACCTCCGCCCAGATGGCGGCAAGCGCCTGTTCGGTCTCGCCCTCGGGCGCCTCGAAGGCGCGGGTGACGAACGCGCCGCCCTCGGGGGCGGGGAGCGCCTTGCGGTCCAGCTTGCCGCTGGGGGTGAGCGGAAAGGCTTCCATGCGCACGTACGCCGCCGGCACCATGTAGTCCGGCAGGCGCTCGGCCAGGTGCGCACGCAGCGCCTCCACCTCGGCGGCGCCCACGTAGTACGCCACCAGCCGCCGGTCGCCCGGCGCGTCTTCGCGCGCCACGACCACGGCCTCGCGCACCTGCGGGTGCTCGCCGGCGCGGGCCTCGATCTCGCCCAGCTCCACGCGGAAGCCGCGGATCTTCACCTGGTCGTCGTTGCGGCCCAGGAACTCGATGGTGCCGTCGGGGAGCCAGCGGCCCACATCGCCCGTGCGGTACATGCGCGCGCCCGGCTCGGCCGAGAACGGGTCGGCCACGAAGCGCTCGGAGGTGAGCTCGGCGCGGTTCAGGTACCCGCGCGCCACCCCCGCGCCGCCGATGTACAGCTCGCCCGTGACGCCGCCGGCCACGGGCTCGCCGCGCGCGTCCAGCAGGTACACGCGCGTGTTGGCGATAGGGCGGCCGATGGGGACGATGCCCCGCGCGTCGGCGCCCACCCGCATGCTCACCGCCGTCGCGGCCTCGGACGGGCCGTACAGGTTGTGGAGCTCCACGTGCGGCAGCCGCTCGTGGAAGCGCTTGGCCACGGCGCCCGGCATCGCCTCGCCGCCGCACAGCACGCGGCGCAGCGCGGTGCACCCGCCGACGTCCGGGTTCTCCAGCAGGAGCTGGAGCATGGAGGGGACGAGGTTGACCGTGCTGATGCGCTCCCGGCGGATGGTCTCCACCAGGTAGTCGGGGTCCTTGTGGCCGTCCGGGCGCGCCATCACCACCCGGCCGCCCACGGTGAGCGGCAGGAACACCTCGCGCACGGAGCCGTCGAAGCTCAGCGACGTCTTGCAGAGCACCGCGTCGTCCGCCCCCATCCCCCACGCGCGCCGGCCCCACGCCAGCCGGTTCACCAGGCAGCGGTGGTGGTTCATCACCCCCTTGGGCCGCCCGGTGGAGCCCGATGTGTAGATGACGTACACCAGGTGGTCCGGGGTGAGGCCCGCGGAGTCCGGCCGGGTGCGCGGATGGCCCGCCCACGCGGCCGCGTCGTCCACGTCCACCACGGGCACGTCGATCCCCGCGAAGAGCCCGGCCAGCGGGGCCTGGGCAAGCAGCACCGCCGGCGCGCTGTCTTCCAGCATGTAGCGCAGCCGGTCCCGCGGATACGACGGGTCCAGCGGCACGTACGCGCCGCCGGCCTTGAGCACGGCCAGCAGCGAGACCATCATCTCCACCCCGCGCTCCACGCAGATGCCCACGCGCACGTCCGGCCCCACGCCGCGGGCGCGGAGGAAGTGCGCCAGTTGGTTGGCGCGTCCATCCAGCTCCGCGTAGGTGAGCGAGCGGTCCTCGTGCACCACGGCGACGGCGTGCGGGGTGCGCTCCGCCTGCGCCTCGATCAGCTCGTGCACGCACGCGTCCGCCGGGAACTCCGCGTCCGTGAGGTTCCACCACTCGGTCACCTGGCGCAGCTCGGCGTCCGGGAGCACGCCCAGCGTGGCCAGCTCGGCCGCGGGCGACGTCTCCAGCGCGTCCACCAGGCTTGCCAGCGCCGTGTGCACCATCGCGCACACGCGCCCGGGCCCGACGGCGGCCGGGGCCTTGACGGTGAGCGAGAAGGCCTCGCCGCGGTCGTCCACCGACAGGGTGAGCGGGTAGTTGGAGCGCTCCTGCGCGTGGACGCGCTCCACCCCCTCCCAGGCGCCGGCGCGGGGAGCGCCGGCCGCGGGACCGTGGCGGAAGTTGAGGAGGGCCGAAAAGAGCGGCGCCGGGGCCTGCACCCCGCTGCAGCGCTGCGCCAGCGAGAGGGGCGCGTGCTCGTGCCGCAGCAGGTCGGCCAGCAGCTTCTGCATCCGCCGCACGCCCGCCTCCGCGCCCTCCCCCGCCACCCGCATGCGCACGGGAAGGGTGTTGATGAAGGGGCCGACTACCCGGTCCGCCCCCGCCCCTCCGTCCATGCGCCCGAACAGGACGGTGCCGAAGACGACGTCATCGCGGCCGGAGACGGCCGCCAGCACCTGGCCCCACGCCACGTGGCACAGGCTGGCCGCGCTCACGCCCGCCCGGCGCGCGCGCTCACGCACCCGCGCCGCCAGCGCCGCGTCCACCTCCAGCCCCGCCTCCTCGATCCCCGACCCGTCGCCGCGCGTGTCCAGCAGGCCAAAGGGGGCGGTGGGCTCGTCCACGTCGGCGAGGAGGTTCGTAAAGAACGCCTCGTGCTCCGCGCGGCTCACGCCGCCGCGGGCCTGCGCCACCAGGTTGCGGAAGGGGAGCGGCGCGGGAAGCTCGTGCGCGCGCCCCAGCAGGTGCGCCCGCACCTCGGACTGCAGCACCTCCAGCGTGGTGTGGTCGCTGGCCATGTGGTGGACGAGGAGGAGGAGCAGCCAGCGGCCGTTCTCCGCGTCGTGCGCCACGCAGGCGCGCAGCATGGGCGCCCGCCGCACGTCGATGCGGTAGCCGCGCGGGTCGAAGCGCTCCAGCAACTGCCGCGCGGCGTCGCCTCCCGCGTCCAGCTCCACCTCCTCCACCGGGAGCGGGGCCACGCGCCACACCACCTGCAGCGGCTCCGGCAGCCCCTCCCACACCACGGAGGTGCGCAGGATGTCGTGCCGCGCCATCACCGAGTGGAGCGCGCCAAGGTACGCGTCCAGCCGCTCGCGCCCGTCGAAGCCCAGCAGCGTGGGCGACAGGTACGGGTCGCCCTCGGTGGCGAGCAGGTGGTGGAAGAGCATCCCCTCCTGCAGCGGGGCCAGCGGGTAGAAGTCCTGCACGTTGTCCGCGCCGCCCTCCACCGCCGCCGCCACCGTCTCCATCTCCGCCGGGGTGAGCTCGATGAGGGGCGCGCGCTCCCGCGCGGCGTGCCCGCCGGCCCTCACCCACTCCAGCAGCGCCTGCTTGTTCTCGCGCAACTGCTCCATCAGCGCGGGGTCCCTGCGGCGCTTCAGGGCGCGCACCACCAGCTCGTCGCCGTCGCACGAAAGCTCGATGCCGCTCTCCCCCAGCCGTACCAGAAGCTCGTTGATGCTCACAGCCGGATCTCCTCGATCTCGTCGATGATCGCCGCGAACTCCGCGAGTGTCGGCGTGGTGAAAAGCGATCGTACTTCCGCGTGAAGTCCCATCTGCCTGAGCTGCTCCATCATCCTCACCACCATCAGCGAGTGGCCGCCCAGCTCGAAGAAGTTGTCGTGGCGGCCCACCCTCTCCACCCCCAGCAGCTCCACCCACAGCTCGGCCACCAGCTCCTCCACCTCCCCCTCCGGCGCCTGGTACTCGCGCGTGGCGAAGGCGTCGCCCTCGGGCGCGGGGAGCGCCTTGCGGTCCGTCTTGCCGTTGGGGGTGAGCGGGAGCCGCTCCATCCACACGTACGCGGCGGGCACCATGTGCTCCGGCAGCCCGGCCAGCAGGTAGCCCCGCAGCGCTTCGGCCTCCACCGGCACGGCGCCGGCGCAGTAGGCCACCAGCCGCACGTTGCCCGGGGTGTCTTCACGCGTCACCACCACCGCCTCGCGCACCGCGGGGTGGTCGCAGAGGCGCGCCTCGATCTCGCCAAGCTCGATGCGGAAGCCGCGGATCTTGACCTGGAAGTCGTTGCGGCCCCGGTACTCGATGTTCCCATCGGCCAGCCAGCGGCCCAGGTCGCCCGTGCGGTACATGCGGCCGCCGCTGAACGGGTCGTCCAGGAAGCGCTGCGCCGTAAGCTCCGGGCGGTTGAGGTAGCCGCGCGTCACCCCCGCGCCGCCGATGTAGATCTCGCCCGTGACGCCGGTCGGCACCGGCTCGCCGTGCGCGTCCAGGATGTAGACCTGCGTGTTGGCCACCGGGCGGCCGATGTGGGGGATGAAGCCCGTCGCCCGGTCCATCTCCACCCAGGTGGAGTACGTCGTCGTCTCGGACGGGCCGTACAGGTTGCACACGCGCTCCGCGGCGGTGCTCGCGAAGATCTGCTCCACGAGCGCGCGCTTCAGCGGCTCGCCGGCCAGGTTGATGGTGCCCACGCCCGCGGGCACGCCGTCCGTGTCCACCAGCGCCTTCATGGCCGAAGGCACCGTGTTGACCAGCGTCACGCCCCGCGTCTCCGGCAGCTCCAGCGCGTTCTTCACCAGGTGCAGCGCCGCGCCCATCGCGAGCGGCGCGAAGCACTCGAAGACGTGCAGGTCGAAGTTGAGCGAGGTGGCGAACAGCGTCCGCTCCAGCTCGCGCGTGTGGAAGCTGGCGGCGGCCCAGGTGAGGAAGTTGACCGCGTTGCCGTGCTCCAGCATCACGCCCTTGGGCATGCCCGTGGAGCCGGAGGTGTAGATGATGTAGGCCAGGTGGTCCGGGCGCAGATCCGCGCGCCCGGGGTTGCCCGCCGGCCGGCCCGCCCACGCTGCGCCGTCCAGTACGTCCAGCACCGGCACGCCCAGCCCATCGAAGCGCGCGGCCAGCGCGGACTGCGTGAGGACCGCGCGGGGAGCGCTGTCCCGCAGCATGTAGGCGATGCGGTCGGCGGGGTACGCCGGGTCCAGCGGCACGTACGCGCCGCCGGCCTTGAGCACCGCCAGCAGGCCGGCGACCATCTCCGGCGTGCGCTCCATGCAGATGGCCACGCGCGTGTCCGGCCCCACGCCGCCCCCGCGCAGGTGGTGCGCGAGACGGTTGGCGCGCTCGTTCAGCTCCGCGTACGTCAGGGAGCCGGACGTGTGCGTAACGGCCGTGGCGTGCGGGGTGCGCTCCGCCTGCGCCTCGAACAGCTCGTGCAGGCACGCTTCGGTGGGGTACTCCAGCGCCGTGGCGTTGAAGGTCTCCAGCACCTGCACGCGCTCCGCCGCGGGGAGCAGCGGCAGGCGGTCCACGGCCTGCTTTTCGTCGGCCACCATCCCGCGCAGCACCATGCGCAGGTAGCCCAGGTAGCGCTCCATGGTGGCGGCCTCGAAGAGCGACGTCGCGTACTCCACCGTCCCGGAGATGCGCCCGCCGGTCTCGTGCAGGGCGAGCGAGAGGTCGCACTTGGCGGTGGTGTGCGGGCCCGCCTCGGCGGGGCTCAGCTCCAGCCCCGGCAGCTCCAGCGCGCCGCGGGGCGCGTTCTGCCACACCAGCATGGCCTGGAAGAGCGGCGTGTGGGCGAGGGAGCGCGCCGGCTGCACCGCCTCCACCACCTGCTCGAAGGGGATGTCCTGCCGGTCCTGCGCGGCCAGCGCCGCACCCCGCGCCCGCCCCAGCAGCTCCGCCACCGTGGGCGCGCCGGAGAGGTCGAGCCGCAGGGCCAGGGTGTTGACGAAGAAGCCGATCAGCCCCTCGATCTCCGCGCGCCCGCGGTTGGCCGTGGGCGTGCCGATCACCACGTCGTCTTGGCCCGCGAGGCGGCCGAGCACGGTTGCCCACCCGGCCAGCAGCGTCATGAACAGGGTGGTGCCGTGGCGCTTGCCGAGCGCCTTGAGCCCGGCAGTGAGCTCCTCGTCCAGCTCCACCGCCAGCAGCGCCCCGGCATTGTCGCGCACCAGCGGCCGGGGGCGGTCCGCCGGGAGCTCCAGCAGCTCCGGCGCGCCCGCCAGCGCCTCCTTCCAGTAGGCGGCCTGCTCGCGCAGCACCTCGCCGTCCACCCACTTGCGCTGCCACGCCGCGTAGTCCGCGTACTGCACCGGCAGCGCGGGGAGCGGATCGCCCTGGCCGCGCAGGAACGCGGTGTACAGGGTGCTCAGCTCGTGCACCAGCGGGCCCATGGACCACCCGTCGGAGACGATGTGGTGCATGGTGACGAGCAGCACGTGCTCGTCCTCCCCCATCCTCACCAGCCGGCCGCGCACCAGCGGGCCGCGCTGCAGGTCGAAGGGCGCGGAAGCCTCCTCCGCCGCCAGACGCCGCAGCTCGTCCTCCCCCGCCGCGTCGTGCTCCAGCAGGGTGAAGCAGCACTCCGCGGGCGGGATCACGCGCTGCACCGGCTCGCCATCCACCTGCCCGAACACCGTGCGCAGCGCCTCGTGGCGCTCCACGATGCGGTCCAGCGCGCACCCCAGCGCCACCCGGTCCAGCCGGCCGCGCAGGTGAAGGCCCATGGGGATGTGGAACGCGCTCCCCGTGCTCCCCATCTGCTCGAGGAACCACAGCCTCTGCTGCGCGAACGAGAGCGGCAGGGGCCCGTCGCGCTCCGCCGGCTCCACCGGGGGAAGCTCGCTGCGCCCCGCCACGGCCAGCCCGCGCGCGAAGTCGGCCAGCACGGGCCGGGCGAACAGCTCGCCCAGCGCCACCTCCGCCTCCAGCGCCTGCCGCACGCGCGACACCACCTGCACGGCCGTCAGCGAGTGGCCGCCCATCTCGAAGAAGTGGTCCCGGCGCCCCACCCGCTCCACGCCCAGCACCTCCGCCCAGATGGCGGCCAGCGCCGTTTCGGTCCCGCCCAGCGGCGCCTCGTACTCGCGCGTGGCGAAGGCGTCCGCGTCCGGCGCGGGAAGCGCCCGCTGGTCGATCTTGCCGTTGGGAGTGAGCGGGAGCCGCTCCATCCGCACGAAGGCGGAGGGCACCATGTACTCCGGGAGGTGCCCGGCCAGGTGGGCCCGCAGCGCCTCCATTTCCACCTCGCCGCCCACGTGGTAGGCCACCAGGCGCGCGTCGCCCTCGCCGCGGGCGAGCACCACGGCCTCGCGTACCTCCGGGTGCTCGGCCAGGCGCGCTTCGATCTCGCCCAGCTCGATGCGGAAGCCGCGGATCTTGACCTGCGAGTCGTTGCGGCCCAGGTACTCGATGTTGCCGTCCGCCAGCCAGCGGCACAGGTCGCCGGTGCGGTACATCCGCCCGCCGGCGAACGGATCGGCCACGAAGCGCTCCTCCGTCAGCTCGGGCCGGTTGAGGTAGCCGCGCGCCACCTGCGCGCCGGCGATGTAAAGCTCGCCCGCCACGCCCACCGGCGCGGGACGGCCGCGCTCGTCCAGCACGTAGACGCGCGTGTTGGCCACGGGGCGGCCGATGTGGATCGTGCCCGTCTCGCCCACCTCGCCCGAGGTGGCGACCACGGTGGTCTCCGTGGGGCCGTAGTTGTTGACCAGGCGGAACGGGGCCGCCGCCGGCCGGTGCCGCAGGCGGTCGCCGCCGATGAGCAGCGTGCCCAGGCGCGGGTTGGTGATGCCGCGCGTGAAGGCGGACTCCGCCAGCGGCGTGGGGACGAAGCTTACGTCCAGCGCCTGCGCGGCCCACCATTCCAGCAGCGCCTCCGGGTCCGGCGAGCCGGCCGGGAGCACCAGCGCGGCGCCCGCGCACAGCGGCGGCCACACCTCCCAGGTGGTGGCGTCGAAGGCCACGCCCGCCACGCTGGACCCGCGCCCGCCGGCCCGCACCCCGAAGGCGGAGCAGTGCCAGTGGACCAGGTTGGCCAGGTTGCGGTGCTCCACCATCACGCCCTTGGGCTGGCCGGTGGAGCCGGAGGTGTAGATGACGTACGCCAGGCTCTCCGCCGTGAGCCCCGCCACCTCCGGCTCCGCCGCCGGGAACGCGGCGAAGTCGTCCGCCAGGTCCAGCACCGGCACGCCGCACTCCGCGAAGCGCCCGGCCAGCGGCGCCTGGGTGAGGAGCGCCACGGGGGCGCTGTCTTCCAGCATGTAGCGCAGCCGGTCCGCCGGGTAGGCGGGATCCATGGGCACGTACGCGCCGCCGGCCTTGAGCACGGCCAGCATCGCCGTCACCAGCTCCGCGCCGCGCTCGGCGCACACGGCCACTCGCGCGTCCGGCCCCACGCCCAGCGCGCGGAGCGCGTGGGCCAGGCGGTTGGCGCGGGCGTTAAGCTCCGCGTACGTCAGCCGCGCGTCGCCGCACTCCACGGCGGGCGCATCCGGCGCGCGGCGCACGTGGGCCTCGAACAGCTCGTGAATGCACGCGCCCGTGGGGAACTCCGCCTCGGTGGCGTTCCACAGCTCCACCACCTGGCGGCGCTCCGCGGACGGAAGCACGTCGATCTCCGCCACCGGGGTGCCGGGCGCCGTATCCAGCGCGTCGGCCAATCCCTCCAGCGCGGTGTGCATCAGGGCGCACACGCGCATCGGCTCCACCGGGGCCTGCACCTGCGCCTTGAGCGAGAGCGCCTCGCCGCGGTCGTCCACGGACAGGGTGAGCGGGTAGTTGGACCGCTCGCCGGCGTACACGCCCTCGATCCCCTCGGGCCGCGCCCCGGCGGTGCGGGCCGCGCTGTGGCGGTAGTTGAAGAGCGCGGAGAAGAGGGGCGTGGGCCGCTGCACGCCGCTGCACTTCTGCGCCAGGGCCAGCGACGCGTGCTCGTGGCGCATCAGCTCCGCCAGCAGCGCCTGCGCCCCGCGCACGCTCGCCTCCGCCCCCGCCTCGCCCACCGCGATGCGCACGGGAAGGGTATTGATGAAGGGCCCCACCACCCGGTCCGCGCCCGCGCCGCCCTGCATCCGCCCAAAGAGCACGGTGCCGAACACCACGTCGCCGCGCCCGGATACGCGGGCCAGCACCTGCGCGTACGCCACGTGCAGCAGGCTCGCCACGCTCACGCCCAGCGTGCGCGCGCGCCGCCGCACCCGCGCGGCCAGCTCCGCGTCCACCTCCATGCGCGCCTCGCCGATCGCCGACCCATCGCGGTCGTCCAGCAGGCCGAAGGGGGCGGTGGGCTCGTCCACGTCGCCCAGCAGGCGGGTGAAGAACGCCTCGTGCTCCGCCGCGCTCACCCCCAGCCGCGCCTGTGCCACCAGGTCGCGGAAGGGGAGGGGCGCGGGAAGCTCGTGCGCCCGGCCCAGCAGGTGCGCCTGCACCTCGGACTGCAGCACCTCCAGCGTGGTGTGGTCGCTGGTGAGGTGGTGGCGCAGGAGCAGCAGGAGCCAGCGGCCGCCGTCGCGGGCCACGCAGCCGCGCATCATGGGCGCGCGGCGCACGTCCAGGCGGGTGTGCCGCGGATCGAACCGCTCAAGGAGCTGCCGGACCGCGTCGCCCTCCTCCAGCGTCACCTCTTCGATGACGAGAGGCGCCTCGCGCCACACCACCTGCACCGGCTCCGGCAGCCCGTCCCACGCCACGGAGGTGCGCAGCACGTCGTGCCGCGCGACCACCTTTTGCAGCGCGTCCAGGTACGCGTCCAGCCGCTCGCGGCTTTCGAACGCCAGCACGCCTGGCGACAGGTACGGGTCGCCGTCGGTGGCGAGCAGGTGGTGGAAGAGGATCCCCTCCTGCAGCGGCGCCAGCGGGTAGATGTCCTGCACGTTCGCGGCGCCGCCCTCCACGCCGCCCACCACCGCGTCCACCTGCGCCTGCGTGAGCTCCACCAGCGGGAGCATGTCCGGGGTGATGGCCACGCACCCGGCCGGGATGCGGTTGGCCGGGACGACCACCTCGCGCGCCTCGCCGCCCACCGCCGCGGCCAGCTCGGCCAGCGTGGGGGTGGTGAAGAGGGCGCGCACGTCCGCCTGCATCCCGCGGCGGCGCATGCGCTCGATGAGCGTCACCGCCATCAGCGAGTGGCCGCCGAGCTGGAAGAAGTGGTCGGTGCGCCCCACGCGCTCCAGCCCCAGCAGCTCGGCCCAGATCTCGGCCAGCGCCTCCTCCGTCTCGCCCCGCGGCGCCTCGTACCCGCGCGCCGCGAACGCCCCGCTCCCCGGTGCGGGGAGCGCCCTGCGGTCCACCTTGCCGTTGGGGGTGAGCGGGAGGGATTCCAGCCACACGTACGCCGCCGGCACCATGTGCTCGGGGAGCTGGTCGGCCAGGTGGGCCCGCAGCGCCTCCGCCTCGGTTTCCTCGGAGGCGACGTAGTAGGCGACGAGACGGGTGTCGCCCGGCACGTCCTCGCGGGCCGCGACCAGCGCCTCGCGCACGCCCGGGAAGCCGGCCAGGCGCGCCTCGATCTCGCCCAGCTCGATGCGGAAGCCGCGCACCTTCACCTGGTGGTCGTTGCGCCCCAGGTACTCGATGCCGCCGTCGGGCAGCCAGCGCGCCAGGTCGCCCGTGCGGTACAGGCGGCCGAAGCGGCTTTCGATGAACGACTGCGCGGTGAGCTCGGGCCGGTTCAGGTAGCCGCGGGCCAACTGCACGCCGCCCAAAAAGAGCTCGCCCGCCACGCCGGTGGGCACCGGCTCGCCCGCCGCGTCCAGCACGTAGGCGCGCGTGTTGGCCATGGGGCGGCCGATGGGCACCTGCGGCCGGGTGTCGGCCGGGGTGCAGCGCCACGCGGTCACGTCCACCGTGGCCTCGGTGGGCCCGTACACGTTCCAGAGCTGGGTGCCGGGGAGCAGCTCGCCCAGGCGCCTGGCGAGCGCGCCGGGGAGCGCCTGCCCGCCGCACACGATGCGCCGCAGCGCCGTGCAGCGCGCCGCGTGCGGGTGCTCCAGGAAGATCTGCAGCATGGGCGGCACGAAGTGCAGCGTGGTGACGCCGGCCGCGCGCACCGTCTCCACCAGGTAGCTGGCGTCGCGGTGCCCGCCGGGGCGCGCCATCACCAGGCACGCGCCGGCCATCATCGGCGAGTACAGCTCGCGCGCCGAGGCGTCGAAGCTGATGGGCGTCTTCTGCAGCACCACGTCGTCCGCGCACAGCCCGAACCGCTCCTGCATCCACACCAGCACGTTCACCACGCTGCGGTGCTCCACCATCACCCCCTTGGGGCGGCCCGTGGAGCCGGAGGTGTAGATGACGTACGCCAGGTGCTCCGGCGTCAGCTCCGCGCGCGCCGGGTCCGTGGCGGGGTGGCTCATCCACTCGCCCCCCTCCAGGTCCACCACCGGCGCGTCGATGCCGTCGAAAAGCCCGTCCAGCGCCAGCGAGCCCTGGGTGACCACGGCCACCGGCGCGCTGTCCGCCAGCATGTAGCGCAGCCGGTCCTGCGGGTACGAGGGGTCCAGCGGCACGTAAGCGCCGCCCGCCTTCATGATGCCGTAGAGACCCACCATCATCTCCAGGCTGCGCTCCACGCACAGCGCCACCCGCGTGTCCGGCCCCACGCCGCGCTGGCGGAGGTGGTGCGCAAGGCGGTTGGCGCGCCCGTTGAGCTCCGCGTAGGTGAGCTGCGCGCCCTCGTAGACCACCGCGATGGCGTGCGGGGTGCGCTCCGCCTGCGCCTGCAGCAGCTCGTGCACGCACGCGTCGCTGGGGAAGGGGGCGTCCGTGGCGTTCCACGTATCCACCACCTGCGTGCGCTCCGCCTCCGGCATCATGGGCAGCCGGTCCACGGCGCAGCGGTCGCCCGTGGCCATCGCCTCCAGCACCGTGCGCAGGTAGCCCAGGTAGCGCCGGACCGTGCCCTCGTCGTACAGCGCCGTCGCGTACGTCACGCCACCGGCGATGCGTCCCTCCGCCTCCTGCAGGGTGAGGGAGAGGTCGAACTTGGCGGTGGCCTGCGGGGCGCGCTCCAGCAGCGCCAGCGTGAGGCCGGGAAGCTCCATCGTCCCCCGCGGCGCGTTCTGCCAGGTGAACATCACCTGGAAGAGCGGGCTGTGAGACAGGCTGCGCGCCGGCTGCACGCGCTCCACCACCTGCTCGAAGGGGATGTCCTGGTGGCTCTGCGCGGCAAGCGCGCGCGACTTCACGCGCCCCAGCAGCTCCGCCACCGTGGGCGAGCCGTCCAGCTCCACCCGCAGGGCCAGCGTGTTGACGAAGAAGCCCACCAGCCCCTCGATCTCCGGGCGCCCGCGGTTTGCCGTGGGCGTGCCGATCACCAGGTCGCGCTGGCCGGAGAGGCGGCCGAGCACGACGGCCCATCCCGCCAGCAGCGTCATGAACAGCGTGGTGCCGTGGCGCTGTGAGAGCGCCTTGAGGGCCGCGGTGAGCGCCTCGTCCAGCTCCAGCGGCAGGGTGGCGCCGGCGTGGCTCTGCGGCACGGGGCGCGGGCGGTCGGCCGGCAGCTCCAGCAGCTCCGGCGCGCCCGCCAGCGCCGCCTTCCAGTACTCCGCCTGCTCGCCCAGCACCTCGCCGTCCACCCACTTCCGCTGCCACGCCGCGTAGTCGGGGTACTGCACGGCGAGCGGGGCGAGCGGGTCCGCGGCGCCCTCGCGGAACGCGGCGTACAGCGCGCTCACCTCGTCCACCAGCACGCCCATGGACCACCCGTCGCTGACGATGTGGTGCATGGTCACCAGCAGCACGTGCTCGTCCGCCGCCAACTCCACCAGGCACCCGCGGATCAGCGGGCCGCGCTGCAGGTCAAAGGGCGCGGACGCCTCCCCGGCCATCAGCGCCTCCAGCTCCGCCTCGCCGGCGTGCAGGTGGCGCAGCACGAAGCGGCTCTCCTCGGCCGGCTGCACCCGCTGCACCGGCTCGCCGTCCGCGGTGTGGAAGGTGGTGCGCAGCGCCTCGTGGCGCTCCACGATGCGGTCCAGCGCGCAGCCCAGCGCGTCGCGGTCCAGCTCGCCGCGCAGCCGCAGGCCCACGGGCACGTGGTACGCCTTCCCCGCGTCGCCCAACTGCTCCAGGAACCACAGGCGCTGCTGCGCGAAGGAGAGGGCCAGCCGCTCGCCCCGCTCCCCGGCCGCGATGGCGGGGAGCGCCGCGCGCGCGTCCATCCCCAGCCCGCGCGCGAAGTCCGCGAGCACGGGGCGGGCGAACAGGTCGCCCAGCGCGGCCTCCGCGCCGAGCGCCTGCCGCACGCGCGAGATCACCTGCACCGCGCGCAGCGAGTGGCCGCCCAGCTCAAAGAAGTGGTCCCAGCGCCCCACCCGCTCCACGCCCAGCACCTCCTCCCAGATCTCCGCCAGCGCGCGCTCCGCCGCCCCGCTGGGCGCCTCGTACTCGCGCGTGGCGAAGGCGTCGCCCTCGGGCGCCGGGAGCGCCTTGCGGTCGATCTTGCCGTTCGGCGTCAGCGGCATCACCTCCATGCGCACGTACGCCGCGGGCACCATGTACTCCGGGAGCTGCTCCGCCAGGCAGGCGCGCAGCGTCTCGGCATCCACGTCGCCCGTGTAGTACGCCACCAGGCGCTTGTCGCCCGGCGCGTCCTCACGCGCCAGCACCAGCGCCTCGCGCACCTCCGCGTGGGCGCACAGGCGCGTCTCGATCTCGCCAAGCTCGATGCGGAAGCCGCGGATCTTGACCTGGAAGTCGTTGCGGCCCAGGAACTCGATGGTGCCGTCCGGCAACCAGCGCCCCAGGTCGCCCGTGCGGTACAGCCGCCCGCCCGAGAAGGGGTCGGCCACGAAGCGCTCCTCGGTGAGCGCGGGGCGGTTGAGGTACCCCAGCGCCACCCCCGGCCCGCCGATGTACAGCTCGCCCGCCACGCCCACGGGCACCGGCTCGCCCGCCGCGTCCAGCAGGTAGACGCGCGTGTTGGAGATTGGACCGCCCAATGGCACCGTGCGCGCGCCTTCCGGGACGTCGGCGACGCGGTGCGTGATGGCGAAAGTGGTCGCCTCGGTGGGGCCGTAGCAGTGGATCAGCTCCACCGGCCCGCCCTCGCGCAGCACCCGCGCGAACGACGACGGGTCCGCCGCCTCGCCGCCCGTCATCAGGTAACGCAGCCCCGCCAGCGCGCCGGGGATGGAGGCGGCGTACTGGTTGAAGACGGCGGTGGTGATGAAGAGGGCCGTGATCTCCTCGTCGCGCAGCAGCCGCGCAAAGGCGTCGGGCTCCTGCAGCACGCCCCTGCCCACCACGACGACGCGGCCGCCGTTGAGCAGCGGGCCCCACACCTCCATGGTCGTGGCGTCGAAGGCCGGGTTGGCCGCGAACGCCACCCGGTCCTCGGGCCCAAAGGCCGCGTAGCTGCTGTTGATCACCAGGCGCGCGATGGCGCGGTGAGGCACCACCACGCCCTTGGGCTCGCCCGTGGAGCCGGAGGTGTACATCACGTACGCCGCGTCGCCGCCCGCGCGGTCCACGTTGGCCTCGCCCGCGGCGCCGCCCAGCGCGTCCACGTCGATGCGGGCCACGTCCGCCAGCGCGGGGAGCGAGGCGCCGCGCAGGCCCAGCACCACGCGCGCGCCGCAGTCGGCGGCCATGTACGCGATGCGCTCGGCCGGCGCGGAGGGGTCCATGGGCACGTAAACGGCCCCGGCCTTGAGGATGGCCAGCTCGGCGACCACCAGCTCGATGGAGCGCGGCACCAGCACCGCCACGCACTCGCCCGGCGCCACGCCCAACTCCAGCAGGTGGTGCGCGAGCTGGTTGGCGTGGGCGTTGAGCTCCCCGTACGCCAGCGTGCGGTCGTCCTGCACCAGCGCCACGGCGTGCGGAGTGCGCTCCGCCTGCGCCTGGAAGAGCGCGTGGATGGACGCGTCGCGCGGGAACTCCGCGTCGGTGGCGTTCCATTCATCCACCACCCGGCGCCGCTCGTCCGCGGAGAGCAGGGGGAGGCGGTCCACCGGCAGGCGCTCGCCGGCCACCATCGCGCGCAGCACGGCGCGCAGGTAGCCGGTGTAGCGCTCCACCGTCGCCTCGTCGAAGAGCGCGGTGGCGTACTCCATCCCGCCCCGGATGCGCCCGCCCTCTTCCTGCAGCGTGAGCGTGAGGTCGAACTTGGCCGTGGTGCGCGACGCCGATCCCAGCACCTCCAGCTCCAGCCCCGGCAGGTCGATGCCGCCGCGCGGTGCGTTCTGCCACGCGAAGAGAACCTGGAAGAGGGGCGTGTGCGCCATGCTGCGCGCCGGCTGCACGCGCTCCACCACCTGCTCGAAGGGGATGTCCTGGTGGCTCTGCGCGGCAAGCGCGCGCGTCTTCACCCGCCCCAGCAGCTCCGCCACGGTGGGCGAGCCCGCCAGGTCCACCCGCAGGGCGAGCGTGTTGACGAAGAAGCCGATCAGCCCCTCGATCTCCCTGCGCCCGCGGTTGGCCGTGGGCGTGCCGATCACCACGTCTTCCTGGCCCGAGAGGCGGCCGAGCACGGCGGCCCAGGCGGCCATCAGCGTCATGTACAGCGTGGTGCCGTGGCGCTTGCCGAGCGCCTTGATGGCCGTGGTGAGCTCCTCATCCAGCTCCACCGGGAGGAAGGCGCCCGCGTGGTCCTGCTGCGCGGGGCGCGGCCGGTCGGCCGGCAGCTCCAGCAGCTCCGGCGCGCCCGCCAGCGCCTGCTTCCAGAACTCCGCCTGCTGGGTGAGCACCTCGCCGTCCACCCACTTCCGCTGCCACGCGGCGTAGTCGGGGTACTGCACGGGGAGCGGCGGGAGCGGGTCGCCCTCGCCGCGCGCGAAGGCGCCGTACAGCGCGCTCAGCTCGTGCGTGAGCACGCCCATCGACCACCCGTCCGAGACGATGTGGTGCATGGTGACCAGCAGCACGTGCTCGTCCGCCGCCAAGCGCACCAGGCGCCCGCGGATCAGGGGGCCGCGCTCGAGGTCGAAGGGCGCGCCCGGCTCCTCGGCCATCACGCGGCGCAGCTCCGCCTCGGCGTCGGGGCGGGCGCGCAGGTCGTGGTCCGCCAGGGTGAAGAGGCTCTCGGCCGCGGGGGCCACGCGCTGCACGGGGTGGCCGTCCACCTCGTGGAAGACCGTCCTCAGCGCCTCGTGGCGCTGCACGATGCGGTCGAGGGCGCGGCCCAGCGCCACGCGGTCCAGCGCGCCGCACAGGCGCAGCCCGGCCGCGATGTGGTACGCGCCGCCCGCGTCGCCCATCTGCTCCAGGAACCACAGGCGCTGCTGCGCGAACGAGAGCGCCGACCGCTCCCCGGCTTCGGCCACTTCCAGCGCGGGGAGGCAGGCGCGCCCCGCGCTCTCCAGCCGCAGCGCGAAGTCCGACAGCACGGGGTGGATGAAGAGCTCGGTGGGCGCCACGCTCAGCTCCAGCGCCTGCCGCAGGCGCGAGATCACCTGCACCGCGCGCAGCGAGTGGCCGCCCAGCTCGAAGAAGTGGTCGTGCCGCCCCACGCGCTCCACGCCCAGCACGCTGGCCCACACCTCGGCCGCGGCCTCTTCCATGGCCCCGTACGGCGCCTCGTAGGCGTGCGTGATGAAGGCGTCGCCCTCGGGCGCGGGGAGCGCGCGGCGGTCCGTCTTGCCGTTGGGGCTCACCGGCAGCGCTTCGAGGCGCACGTACGCGGCGGGCACCATGTAGTCCGGCATCCGCTCGCACAGGTGGGTGCGCAGCGCCTCCGGCTCCACCTCGTCGCCCACGTAATACGCCACCAGGCGCTTCTCGCCCGGCGTGTCTTCGCGGGCCGCCACCACCACCTCGCTCACCGCGGGGTGCGACGCCAGCCCCGCCTCCACCTCGCCCAGCTCGATGCGGAAGCCGCGCACCTTCACCTGCAGGTCGTTGCGCCCCAGCACCTCCAGCGTGCCGTCCGGCAGCCAGCGCCCCAGGTCGCCCGTGCGGTACATGCGCGCGCCCGGCTCGGTGGAGAACGGGTCCGCCACGTAGCGCTCCTCCGTCATCTCGGGGCGCTCGTGGTACCCCGGCCCCACCGGCACGCCGCCGATGTGGATCTCGCCCGACACCCCCGCCGGCACCGGCTGGCCGTGCCCGTCCAGCACGTAGATGCGCCCGTTGGCGATGGGGCGCCCCGCGGGCACCGGACGCTCAAGGTAGCGCTCGAGGTCGGGCGAGAGGCGGTGGAAGGTGGTGATCCCCGAGCACTCCGTGGGCCCGTACAGGTTCACGAACTCCGGGCGCGGCTCGGGAAGCTCCATCAGCTTGCGGGCCTGCGCCGGCTCGCCCACCAGGATCACCCGCCGCATCGCGGACAGCTCGCCGCCCTGCGCCGCGTCCACCAGCGCACCGAACGCCGTGGGCGTAAGGTTCATCAGGGTGATGCCGTCGCGGGCGATCTGCTGCACGATTGCCGCGGGGTCGAACGGCTCGGCCGCCAGGTGAAGCTGCCCGCCCGCGAAGAGCGGCGCGAACATGTTGCGGTAGGTGCCGTCGAAGCTGTACGACGAAACGATCAGCACCCGGTCGGTCGCCGAGAAGCCGAATTCGCGCCCGTACCAGTGGATCAGGTTGAGCGCCTTGTGATGGAGGGCGCGCACGCCCTTGGGGCGCCCCGTGGAGCCGGAGGTGTAGGTGATGTACGCCGAGCTCTCCGGCGTCACCCCCGCGCGCTCCGGGTTGGTGGCCGGGCACCCTTCCCACACCGGCTCGCCCAGGTCCAGCAGCGGCACCCGCGTGCCGCCGAAGAGGGGGGCCAGCGCGCCGCGCGTGAGCAGCGCCACCGGGGCGCTGTCCTCCAGCATGTCGCGCAGGCGCTCCACCGGGTACGCCGGGTCCAGCGGCACGAAGGCGCCGCCGGACTTGAGCACGGCCAGCACCGCCACCACCATCTCCGGGCTGCGCTCCACGCACACCGCCACGCGGCACTCGGGCCGCACGCCGCGCTCGCGGAGGTGGTGCGCCAGGCGGTTGGCCCGGGCGTTAAGCTCCGCGTACGTCAGCGAGCGGCCCTCGTGAACCACGGCGACGGCGCCGGGGGTGCGCTCCGCCTGCGCCTCGAACAGCTCGTGGATGCACGAGTCGCGGGGGTACTCCGCCGCCGTCTCGTTCCACTCCTCCACCACCTGCCGCCGCTCCTCGTCCGAGAGCAGGGGGATGCGGTCCACGGGCTGGGTCTCGTCGGCCACCATCCCTTCCAGCACGGTGCGGAAGTACTGGATGTGGCGCTCCACCGTGGCGCGCTCAAAGAGCGCCGTGGCGTACTCCACCCCGCCAAAGATGCCGCCGTCCGCCTCCTGCAGGTTAAGCGTCATGTCGAACTTGGCGGTCACCCGCGGCGCCCAGCCGGCGGTCGTCACCTCCAGCCCGTCCAGCTCCAGCGTGCCGCGGTAGGCGTTCTGCCACGCGAACATCACCTGGAAGAGGGGGCTGTGGGCCACGCTGCGCTGCGGCTTCACCAGCTCCACCACCTGCTCGAAGGGGATGTCCTGCCGGTAGTGGGCGCTCTGCGCGCGCGCCTTCACCCGCCCCAGGAACTCCGCCACCGTGGGCGAGCCGCCCAGGTCCATGCGCAGCGCCAGCGTGTTGACGAAGAAGCCGATCAGCCCCCGCGTCTCCTTGCGCTTGCGGTTGGCCGTCGGCGTGCCGATCACCACGTCGTCCTGGCCGGAGAGGCGGCCCAGCATCACCGCCCACCCGGCCAGCAGCGTCATGAACAGGGTGGTGCCGTGGCGCTGCCCCAGCGCCTTGAGCCCCGCCGTGAGCTCCTCGCCCAGCTCCAGCGGGAGAAAGGCGCCCGCGTGGTCCTGCTGCGCCGGCCGCGGATGGTCCGAGGGGAGCTCCAGCAGTTGCGGCGCGCCGGTCAGCGTGTCGCGCCAGTAGGTGGCCTGCTGCTGGCGCACCTCGCCCTCCATCCACTCGCGCTGCCACTCCGCGTAGTCCACGTACTGGATGGGGAGGGGCGGCAGCGGGTCCGGCTCGCCGCGGCGGTACACCCCATAGAAGGTGGTGAGCTCGTTCATCAGCACGCCCATGGACCACCCGTCGCACACGATGTGGTGGAGGGCCACCATCAGCACGTGCTCGTCGTCGCTGAGCCGGATCAGCCGCCCGCGGATCAGGGGGCCGCGCTCGATGTTGAACTCGCCCGCCGCCTCGTCCGCCAGCATGCGGCGCAGCTCGCCGTCCTGGTCCGGGTGCCCCGTGAGGTCCTCGCGCAGCAGGGCGAAGCGCGCCTCCTCCACCGGCACCACCCGCTGCACGGGCTCGCTGTCCACCTCGTGGAAGGTGGTGCGCAGCGCCTCGTGGCGCTCCATGATGCGGTCCAGCGCGCGCCCCATCGCGGCCGGGTCCATCTCCCCCTTGAGCCGCAGCCACCTCACCACGTGGTACGCCTCGCCGATCGCGCCCAGCCTTTCCAGGAACCAGAGCCTCTGCTGGGCGAACGAGAGCGTCCGGTTCGCCGGGGCCTGCCCGTGGGCCAGCTCGTCGAGCCGCGCGATCTTGATTCCGCGGAGCTGGACGGCGCCTGCCGTGGTCCCGCCTGTTTCCTGTGCAGACATGGGTGACTTCTCGTGGGGTGGTGTGCGGACGGTCGGGTGCTGCGGTGGATGGCGCACGCGCCCCGGTGTCGCCGGGGCCCGCGCGGGCTAAATCAGTTTATCGGGTGGGTACCTGCGGGGTGCGCCCCGGCGTGCGGGCGCCGTCCTGACTACATCAGTTTACCCGGGGATGCGGAAGGCCTGCGTGGGCAGGTTTTTCTCTGGGAGATCGGTGAAGCGGTACGTGATCCAGGAGATTCGGCGGCGTTCGCGGTGTTCGCGGTGTTCGCAGCGTTCGCGGGGTTCACGGCGCCCGCGGCGTTCACGGCGCCCGCGCGGTTCACGGCGCCCGCGCGGTTCACGGCGCCCGCGCGGTTCACGGCGCCCGCGCGGTTCACGGCGCCCGCGACGTTCGCGACGCCCGCGCGGTTCACGGCGCCCGCAGGGATCACGGGGTTCACGGCGCCCGCGGGGTTCGCGGCGCCCGCGGGGTTCACGGCGCCCGCGGGGTTCGCGGCGCCCGCGGGGTTCACGGCGCCCGCGGGGTTCGCGGCGCCCGCGGGGTTCACGGCGCCCGCGGGGTTCACGGCGCCCGCGGGGTTCGCGGCGCCCGCGGGGTTCACGGCGTTCGCGGCGTTCGCGGCGCCCGCGGGGTTCGCGGCGCCCGCGGCGTTCACGGCGCCCGCGGGGTTCACGGCGCCCGCAGAGGGTCGTGCCCGCGTCCGCCGCGAGGGGATGAATCCCCCCGCTGGAACCACGGGAAGCCTGCTGAAGCAGGCTCGCGCGGGTCAGGTACGCGAGCCCGCTTCAGCGGGCTTCCCGTCCCTCCAGCCGGGGGATTCATCCCCCGGCGGTGCCCACGGCCGGGACGTCAGCCGCCACCATGACGCCGGTCCTGCCGGTTATCGTACGAAGCTCGTCTTTGCGCGGCGTTTGCGCGGCGTTTGCCCGGCGTCACCAAGCGTCACCTGGCGACGCCGATGACCGCACGGTGGGGCAAAACGGTCGGTCGCTGGAGATCCGGGCAGGTCCGCGAGTCTCGTGCGGCGGTCCCGTGCCACGGGCACGGGAGCGATCCGGATGCTCGAGTGCGAGCGGGTCGCACCCGTGCGGAGCACAAGGACGTAAGGCGCTGGTATTCGGGCGCGGGAGCGGCGGGGTGGCGGCTGGAAGGCGCATAACTATATACCGTTTCAGCCGTAAAGCAATGGCCCGCACGACAAACGTTCCCCCGCGCCCGCCGCGCCTCAGCGCGAGCCCACCCGCTCGAAGCCGCGGTAGCTGTAGGTGAGCGTGGCGGCCACGCCGGTCATCAGGGCGCTCACCCGCCCGCTGGGGCGCCCCTCCACGTGGCCGCTCGCGGGAAGGCGCAGCCGGCTTCCGCCCACGGTGAGGTCCTGGTAGTCCACGTGGGTCTGGGCGATGGAGCGGCCGTTCTGGAGGTGCTCGAACTCCAGGCGGCGGATCTGGTAGGTGGCCGCGTCCAGCCAGATGGCCCCGCGGATGCCGATGAGGCCGCGCGGCGTCTGCACCGGACGGAAGCGCAGCGCCAGCGTGCCCTCGCCGCGGTCCACCCCCGTCTCCAGGCAGTGCGCCTGCAGGAACTCGTCGTCCAGCATCTCCTTCTCGTTGGGAAGGCGCAGCGTAAAGGTGCTGGCCTGCGAGCCGTAGCCGCCGGCGCGGTGGGCGGCCTGGCGGCGGCGCTCCTGCACCAGCACCGAGTCCGGCTCGTTGCGCACCGTGTCTGCCCGCGACACCGGGGTGGGCCGCCGGAAGCGCCAGCGCGCCTGCCCTTCCTGCCGCAGCACGCGCGAGTAGCGGTACTGCAGGTCGAAGGCGCGGCGGATCTCCACTCCCTTCTTGGCCTCGTTCCACAGCGCGGCCAGCTCCGCGTCCTCACCCAGGCGAGCGCCGGTCAGGCACCCGCCCCCCGCGCGCACGGTGAGCCCTTCCAACTGGATGGGCACCATGGCGCTGCGCACCTCCTGCTGGAGCGTGGCCCCCGCCACCACCCGCACCGGCGGCGACGTGGACCGCTCGTAGCCGATCTGCTCCACCTGCAGGCGGTACTCGCCCGCGGGCACCCCCTCCGCCCGGAAGCGCCCCGCCCCGTCCGTCAGCACCCGCTGCGCCTGCGCTCCCGGCTGCGGAGCGGAGGGCACCAGGCGGATGAGCAGAAAGGGGAGCGGCGCCCCGTCGTTGGCGTTGCGCGCCACGCCTTCCACCACGCCGCCGGCCTGCTGCCCCCCCGCCGGCGAAGCGGCCAGGAGCACCAGGAGCGCGGCGAGCGCGTGGGCGAGACGGGAAGGCAGGAGAGAGATGAGGCGCATTCTGCGTATGGAAGATCATAGAAGGATTGCGGGCGACTGAAGTCGCTGCAACAACTACACGAAGTCCCCCTGCGGGGACTACACGGGTCCGGCTGATGCTGGAAGACCAGTCCGCGGAGGCGGACTTGGTGCTTTTGTTGCCGCGAGCTTACTCGCCCGGCAACTGGGGCAGCCCCGGTAGCCCCGGTCGGCCGCGGCTCACACCGCTGGCTGCAGAGCCAGTGCGCCGTGCCCGGCCACCTGCCAGGCGGGGCCGCGCTCGCTCACCACCAGGGCCCCTTCCGGCAGCCGGGTGGCGGCGCCCAGGCTGGCGGCGATGGCCAGGTAGGGATCGATGCACTCCGCGGAGCCGGTGACCGGGTAGAGCTGGTTGGCGAGGATGTGGACCTCCGAGCAGCCGACGATGAAGCCGTCCGCGCCGTACTTCTCCACCAGCTCCGTCACCCGCGGCGCGAGCGCGGCGGGGCTCGCCATGCGCTTGACCTGGTAGATGAGGTCGCGGTGGATGGTCTCCTGGTCCGCCTCGTCCGGAAAGATCACCCGCTCCCGCACCTGCTCCCAGAGCAGCTCGCGCTCCAGCAGGCCGAAGTGGCGCGTGGCGTTGGTGCCGATCATCAGGTACCGCCCCCGCGCCCGCGCGAGCTGCCCCACCATCACCCGCGGCACGGACACCACGCGCGCGCGCAGCGCGTCCGGGAGGCGCGGGAGGAGGTGGTGGGCCGTGGTGCAGCAGATCACCAGGCGCGTGGCGCCCATCTCCACCAGGCGCTGGAGCACGGCCACCAGCGGGCGCAGCACCGAGTCGTCGTCGCCGGCCAGGAATGCGGTGGTGCGGTCCGGGAAGCTGGGGTCGGAGTGCATCACGATGCGGGGCGCGTCCTGCTCGCGCTCCCACCGGGCGCAGCGGTAGATGGTCGCCACGAACTCCGCGGAAGCCAGCGGGCCCAGCCCGCCCACGATCCCCAGCACCTCCCCACGCAGATCTTCCATGTATCCCTGAACGCGTACGTTGCCTGTGCGGAGATCGCTCTCCGCTCCGTGACAGCCGCGGGGGCGCGGGAGTATCTTGCGAAGCGGCGGCAACCGTGCCCCGCGCCACCCATCCGCCGCCCCTATGCACGACCTTTGCTGGGCTCCCGCGCCGGCCTCGCCGGTGGCCCGCGCGGACGAGGTGCACCTCTGGCGCGCCTCGCTCCAGCCGCCGGCCGGCGAGCTGGAGGCGCACTTCCACACGCTCTCTCCCCAGGAGCGGGAGCAGGCCGGGCGCTTCCGCTTTCCCGTGCACCGCGACCGCTTCATCGCGGGGCGCGGCATCCAGCGCGCCATCCTCGCCCGCTACCTGCGCGCCGCGCCGGCGGAGCTCGTCTTCCGCTCCGCCGAGCGCGGCAAGCCACGGCTGGACGGCCCCGCCGCCCTCTCCGGCATCCGCTTCAACGCCACCAACGCGGCCGACCTCGCCCTCTACGCCGTCACCCTGGGGCGCGAGGTGGGGATCGACCTGGAGCCCCTGCGCCCCATGGACGACGCCCCCGCCCTGGCGCGCAGCTTCTTCTCCGCCGCCGAGACCGCGGCGCTCGCCGCCGTCCCCGCGCCCCTCGTCCACGCCGCCTTCCTGAACGGCTGGACGCGCAAGGAAGCCCTCATCAAGGCCGTGGGCGACGGCCTCTCCATGCCGCTGGACCTGTTCGACGTAACCCTGGCCCCCGGCGAGCCCGCGCGCCTCCTGGCCAGCCGCACCCCCGGCCTGGACGCCGGCCGCTGGACCCTGGACGCCCTGGACGCCGGCCCCGGCTGGGTCGCCGCCCTCGCCGTGGAAGGCACCGGCTGGACCCCCCTCGCCTTCGACTGGCCCACGCCCTGAAGTCGAACCGCGGCAACCTCCACCTGCGCGCACCGCCCTCCCAGCATCATCCGCGACCGTGTAGTCCCCGCAGGGGGACCTCGTGTAGTCGTTGCGGCGGTTTCAACCCGCAACTCACACCGGGAGCGCGGCTCCGAAGACGGGCACCACCGCGGTTTCCTCGATCAACTGCTTCACGGTGAGGATGCCGCGCTTCGTGCGCTCCATGCTCTCCGTGCCCACCGACACGCGGATGAACCGGTCGCACGACTTGCCGTAGCCGATCCCGGGCACGGTGCTCACGCGGCGCTCGGTGAGCAGCCGCGTGCAGAACTCCTCGGACGTGAGGCCGGAGCGCGCGATGGAGACGAAGAAGTAGAAGGTGGAGTCGCCGGGGAGGTACGCCATCCCCAGCTCGTCCATGAACACGGCCAGCTCCCGCCGGCGGCGCACCACGTCGTCGATCTGCGGGCGGGTGATCTCCAGGATCTCGTCGAAGTGCTTGACGAGGTAGTGCTCGAGGATGGCCGGCGGGCAGGTGATGAGGTGCTGGTTGATCTTGAGCACCTCGTCCATCAGCCCGGGACGCCCGATCACGTACCCGATCCTCCACCCCGACATCCCGTAGTTCTTGGACATCGAGTTGCACACGATGGTGTGCTTCTTCTCCGGGTCCAGCGCGCCGCACGAGATGAAGGAGTCGTCCAGCACGAACTCGCTGTACGCCTCGTCGGAGAGGAGAAAGAGGTTCTCCCGGTCCGCCAGCGCGTGCAGGTACTCCAGCTCCGGCTGCGTGAAGACCTTCCCCGACGGGTTGTTGGGGTTGTTGACGATGATCGCGCGGGTGCGCGGCGTCACGAACCGGGCGAGGTCGAAGATGGGGCAGTCGAAGGGCACCATCACCGGCACGCCGTGGCACAGCTTCACCTGCTCCGTGTAGCTCACCCACGCCGGCTCCAGCACCAGCACCTCGTCGCCGGGGTTCAGGATCGCCATCAGCGACATGTGGATGGCGATCTTGGAGCCGGCCGTCACCACGATCTCGCTGGCGGGGTCCACCGGCACGCCGTACTCCTCGCCGTAGTACGCGGCCAGCCGGCGGCGCAGCTCCGGGTTCCCGCGCGAGTGCGAGTAGTGGTAGCTGTCCGGCATCGGCAGGTCAGCGAAGCTGAACAGCGGGATGTCGAAGAAGGCCTCGCCCAGCGAGAGCACGGTCACGTCCTCGCCCCGAGACTTCATCTCGTAGACCAGGTTGTTGTACCGGATGGAGAGGGCCTGGGCGATTTCGCTGAGGTGGGCGGCGGGAGCGGACAAAGCGGTCCTCTTCGGGTAGGCGTGCGCGCGGAAGGAAGGGAGACGTGCGCGGGGAGCTGCGGAGAAAAAAGTCGGGAGGCAGGCGGCCGGATGCCCGCGCGGAAGGCCGCGTGCGGCGGCCTCCATGCGGAGCTTCGGCGGATGTCTTTCTGGGTGCGGACCGGCGCGGAGAGATGCCTGCCGGACGGCGGAGGAAAGCCTGCGGAACGGACTTACCGCGAAACACTTGTTGGTGAAGGCCCACAACTATACACCGTTTCAGCCGAATTGCAATGGGGGGTTCCCTCACCGTAATCCGGCCATCATCCGCCCCGCCGCGCGGGGCGGACGTATCCCGCCCTCTTCTCTGTGTCTCCGTGTGAGGCCCGGGGTCAGCGGTACTCCAGCTCGCGCCGCGTCCACACGCGGCCGGCGCGCACCACCAGCGACACGCGCCGCACGTTGGCGATGCTGGCCAGGGGGTCCGCGTCCAGCACCACCAGGTCGGCGGCCTTGCCACGCTCCAGGGTGCCGATGTCGTCGCGGCCCATCGCGCGCGCGCCGTTGCGGGTGCTGGCCACCAGCACGTCCATGGGCGAGAGGCCGGCCTCAGCCATCGCCTCCATCTCGCGGTACACGGAGGGGCCGTGCAGGGTGAGCGGGTTGCCGGCGTCGGTGCCCATCACCACGGGGATGCCGGCGGCGTGCACGCGCTTGAGGTTGGCCAGCATCAGCCGGTACCCCTCGGCCATGCGCTGGCGGAACGCCGCGGGAAGGGCGCGCCCGGCGGGGAGCGAGTCGGTGAGGAAGGCGCGCCTGCGCGTGGACGGGTCCACGCACTCCAGCGGCACGCCGCGCGGGTCGAAGCGCCGCTCCAGGAGCTGCACGTACCCGTCGCGCACGGTGAGCGTGGGGTTGTACGAGGCGCCGGCCTCGCGGGCCAGCCGCAGGAACTCGTCGTCCACCGGCACGTCCTCCACCGAGTGCACCAGCAGCTTCGCCCCGGCGCGCAGCGCGTCCTTGGCCGCCCACAGGCCGGTGGCGTGCACGATGAGGGGGATCCCCGCGCGCCGCGCCTCCGCAGCGGCCACGCGCAGCAGCGACTTGAGCCCCGCGGTGTCCGGCGAGGTGGCCTCGGCCAGGTACCACACCTTCACCGCGTCGCTCTCCCACGCCGCGATCATGCGCGCCCCCGCCCGCGCCGCCGAGTCGCCGGCCAGGTGCACGAACTGCCGCTGGGCGGGGAGGTTCACCCAGTGGTCCAGGGTGGAGAGGAGGGGGCCCGCCGCCGCCACGTGCGGCGCGTCGGTGGCGCGCTCGGCCCGCTGGCGCAGCGCCCAGGTCCAGGGATAGCCGCCCACGTCAAAGGTCGCGGTCACCCCCGAGCACAGGTGGCTGCGGAAGAAGCGCTCCGGGTGCGCCTCCAGCACCGCCACGGTGGAGTCGTAGGGGAAGCGGTCGCGCACGTCCAGCGCGTCCGGCCGCCCATCGGCCCACCCGGTCTGCGAGTAGTGCACGTGCCCGTCCACCAGCCCGGGGATCAGGTACTTGCCGCGCACGTCCACCCGCCGCGCGCCCGCGGGCACGGCGCAGCGGCCCGCGCACTCGATGCGCCCGTTCCTCATCACCACCGTGGCCCCGGTGACCGGCGCCCCCCCCGTGCCGTCTATCAGCGTGCCCCCCACCAAGGCGGTGGCGGACTGCGCGTACAGCGGGGCCTGCGCCACGACGAAAGCCAGCAGGAGCGCGCGCGTCTTCATCTCTGTGCCTCTGTGTCTCTGTGTGAGATTGCGGTCCGGGGCACCGCGGCCCCGCATGCGTGTACTCAGCGCACCAACCGTACGGCCCCACCACCACGCGAGAAGATAATCGATGTCCACGGATGTGCGCCCCGAGGGTGCCACGGAACGGATCCGCGCCGCCACGGAGCTTCTGGAAGCCGTGGTCGCCGACCGGGCCCTGCTGGCCGAGGTGAACGACGAGGAGCGAACGCGGTTCCTGCGCGCCGCCGGCCAGGTGGCGCGCCCGGACGCCGACCACCGCCGCCGCCTGCAGAAGGCCACCCGCCGCGAGCGCCGTGCCGAGCGCGCGCAGCGCGCCGAAGAGGTGCTGTCGCAGCGCGGCATCCGCAAGCTGCGCGCGGAGCCCGTGTTCGTCACGCCGCGCCTCTTCGCGCCGGCCGGCTTCGGCTCGCCGTACCTGCTCGCGGACGAGACGCGGGTGGCGGAGGCGCACAACTGCTACATCTGCAAGCGCGACTACACAGAGCTCCACCACTTCTACGACCAGCTCTGCCCGCCCTGCGCCGAGCTCAACTTCGCCAAGCGCACCGAGACGGCGGACCTGCGCGGCCGCGTGGCGCTGCTCACGGGCGGGCGGGTGAAGATCGGCTACCAGGCGGGGATCAAGCTGCTGCGCGCGGGGGCGCACCTCATCGTCACCACGCGCTTTCCGCGCGACTCCGCGGCGCGCTACGCCCAGGAGCCGGACTTCGCGGAGTGGGGCCACCGCCTGGAGATCTTTGGGCTTGACCTGCGCCACACGCCCAGCGTGGAGGCGTTCTGCCGCGAGCTGCTGGCCACGCACGACCGGCTTGACTTCATCGTCAACAACGCCTGCCAGACGGTGCGCCGCCCGCCCGAGTTCTACCGCCACATGATGGAGGGCGAGACCGCGCGGCTGGACCAGGTGCCCGAGCACCTGCGCCGTCTGCTGGGGAGCTACGACGCGCCCCTCCTCCCGTCGGCCGCGCCCGCGCTGGCGGGGCGGGCGGCTGAGCTGTCGCAGCTCCCGCTCCTCCCCGAGGACTTCTCGGTGGGCGACGCGCTCTTCCCGGCCGGGCGGCTGGACCAGGACCTACAGCAGGTGGACCTGCGCGACCGCAACTCGTGGCGGATGATGATGGACGAGGTTCCCTCGGTGGAGCTGCTGGAGGTGCACCTGGTGAACGCGGTGGCGCCCTTTGTCCTCAACGCGCGCCTCAAGCCGCTGATGACCCGCACCCCCGAGCGCGACAAGCACATCGTGAACGTGTCCGCGATGGAGGGGCAGTTCTACCGCCGCTTCAAGACGGCGCGGCATCCGCACACCAACATGGCCAAGGCCGCGCTCAACATGATGACGCGCACTTCGGCGGTGGACTACCAGCAGAGCGGCATCCACATGAACAGCGTGGACACCGGCTGGGTGACCGACGAAGATCCGGCGGAGCTGGCCGCGCGCAAGACGGCCGAGCACGGCTTCCACCCCCCCCTGGACATCGTGGACGGCGCCGCCCGCATCGTGGACCCCATCATCGACGGCATCAACACCGGCCAGCACGTGTGGGGCGCCTTCCTCAAGGACTACAAGCCGACGGACTGGTAGCACGCCGGGGCACGGAGGCAGCTTCTCCTCCGTGCCCCCGTGCGCGCCCCCGTCATTCATCGTGAGAGCGATGCTCCTGGAAACTCGGGTCGCGGGCCCGGTGCTCTACGCCGGGGTGAGCGGCGAGGTGTGCATGAAGGCGGCGCGTGAGCTCTTTGGGCGGCTCATGGCCGAGTACGTGCGCACCGGCGCGAAGTGCATCCTCATCGACTGCCGGCGCGTCACGGGCACGCTGGAGGTGATGCAGCGCTACGAGATGGGGATGGAGCTGTACAATGGCCACCTGCGGATGATCGAGGGGGGCCACGTCCCCCCGCAGATCGCCATCGTGGCCGTGCCCCCGCTCTTCGACCGCGGCAGGCTGCTGGAGAGCGTAGCGGTGAACCGCGGCGCCCGCCTGCGCGCCGTGCAGACGCTGGAAGAGGCCGCCCTGTGGCTGGGGATGGACCCCGCGGAGCTCGCCCCCCCATGATGCCGCGCGCGTAATCCGGGCCGACCAGCATCGCCGCGGCGGGTGCCGGGCGCGTCGCTGGGGGGTGTCGCGGCGCGTCGGGGGGTGTCGCGGCGCGTCGGGGGGTGTCGTGGCGCGTCGGGGGGTGTCGCGGCACGTCGCCGGGGCATGTTGCGGCGCGGCGGGGGGTGTCGTGGCGCGTCGGCGGCGGGGTTCCCGGCGCGGCGCTGGGGGGGTCGCGGCACGGCGCCGGGGGCGTCGCGGCGCGGCGCCGGAGGTGTCGCGGCGCGGTGCCGAGGGGTGTCGCGGCGCGGCGCCGAGGGGTGTCGCGGCACGGCGGCGGGGGGTGCCGAGGCGCGTCGCCGGCGGGTTTCCCGGCGCGTCGCCGGCGGGTTTCCCGGCGCGTCGCCGGCGGGTTTCCCGGCGCGTCGCCGGCGGGTTTCCCGGCGCGCCGCCCGAGGATGTCGTGGCGCGTCGCCGGGGGTGTCCCGGCGCGTCGCAGGCGGGTGTTGCGGCGCGTCGCCGACGGGTTTCCCGGCGCGTCGCCGGGGGATGAATCCCCCGGCTGGAACCACGGGAAGCCCGCTGAAGCGGGCTCGGTAGCCGGACCCGTGCGAGCTTCAGCAGGCTTCCCGTGGTTCCAGCGGGGGGATTCATCCCCTCGCGAGCCGCCCCGCGCGTCTGGCCCGTCGCGGGTAGCCCCGCTTGATGCGGCGCGCGGCATATGTCGCGCGCCCGCGTGATCCGCTAGGTTGACCCCGCCGCACCCGCCGTAGCCGACCGCTCCCTCCCGGGACCCCGCCCGATGGCCTCCTTCTCCCACGCGAAAACGCTCGCCCGCGCCTGGCTGCTCGCCCTGGCCGCCGTCCTCGCCGCCACGCGCGGCGTGGCGCAGGACGCGCCGCGCTTCGCCATCGCGGGGTGGAACACGGAAGACGGGCTCCCCTCCAACGTGGCGCGCGACATCCACCAGACGCCGGACGGGTTCCTGTGGCTGGCGTCGTTCGAGGGGCTGGTGCGCTTCGACGGGGTCGCGTTCCGCTCCTTCGCGGAGGCCGAGATCCCGGGGCTGGCCCGTGCCAGCTTCCGGCGCCTCGCCGTGGACCGCCAGGGCTCCTTGTGGGCCGCCAGCGAGACCGGCGGTGTGGTGCGCTGGGCGAATGGGCGCTGGAAGGTCTTCACCACCCGCGACGGACTGGTCAGCGACCGCATCACCTCGCTCGTTCCCGGCCCGGACGGATCGGTCTGGGTGGGCACCCGCGCGGGGATCAGCCGCATCGCGGGCGACCGCGTCACCCGCCTGGCGCTGCCGGGCGGCGAGCCGGACCCGTCCGTGACCGCGCTCGCGCTGGACGGCGAGGGAGGGCTGTGGATCGGCACCGTGGCGGCGGGCGTGCTGCGCCACCACCGGGGGGCGCTCACCCGCGTCACGGCCCGCGACGGGCTGGGCGACGACCGAGTCACCGCGCTGCGGGTGGATGGCGAGGGCGCGGTGTGGGTGGGCACCTTTGCGGGCGTCGCGCGCATCCACCGCGGCCGGGTCACCCGTCCCGGCGCGGAGGGCGGCCCGCGCCCGGCCCCCGTCAACGACCTGCTGCGGGACCGCGACGGCGCCTGGTGGCTGGCGGCGGACAACGGGCTCTTCCGCCTGCAGGACGGCGTCATCACCCCGGTGACCCGGCCAGACGGCGAGGCGTTCACCCAAGTGGAGGCGCTGCACGCGGACCGCGAGGGGAACGTGTGGATCGGCTCGCGCCAGGCCGGGCTCTTCCGCCTGCGCCGCACGGGCGTGCGGATGCTCACCACGCGCGAAGGGCTCCCCCACGACTTCACCTCCGCCATCACGGGCGACGGCGCGGGCGGGGAGTGGATCGCCACCCGCGGCGGCGTGGTGCAGCTCACGTCCGCGGGCGCGCGGGCGTACACGCAGCGCGGCGGCGCCCTGCGCGACGAGGTGGCGCGCGACGTGGTGCGCGACCGCGCCGGCGACGTGTGGGTGGCCACCAACAGCGGCCTCACGCGGCTGCGGGCGGGGCGCGCCACCACCTACACCGCGCGCGACGGCCTCCCCGACGATCGCGTGCGCACGCTGCTGGAAGACCGCGAAGGCGCGCTCTGGATCGGCACCTTCAACGGCCTGGCGCGGCTGGCGGATGGCCGCTTCACCCTGTACGGACCCGCGCAGGGGCTCCCCGACGGCTACGTGCTCTCCCTACACCAGGACCGGCGCGGCACGCTGTGGGTGGGCACGCAGGCGGCGGGGCTCTTCCAGTTGCGCGGCGGCGGCTTCGTGCCCGGGCCGGCGGAGCTGGCGGGGCAGCCCGTGTTCCGCATGAGCAGCGACGCGGACGGCACGCTGTGGGCGGGGACCTCGCGCGGGCTGGCGCGGGTGCGCGGCGGGCGCGTATCCCTCTTCACCACCCGCCACGGCCTGCACGGCAACACCATCTACCAGGCGCTGGACGACGGGGCGGGCGCCCTGTGGCTCACCGGCCCCTGGGGGATCGCGCGCGTGCCCCGCCCGGACCTGGAGGCGGTGGGCGCCGGCCGGGCGCGGGGGGTGAACGCCAAGGGCTTCGGCGTCAGCGACGGGCTGGCCGTGCGCGAGGTGTCGTCCATCGGCGGGGCGTGGCGCGGGCCGGACGGGGTGCTGCACTTCCCCACCCCGGCGGGAGTGGCCCTCATCGACATGCGCCGCCTGTCGCGCAACTCCGTGCCGCTGGTGACGCACATCGAGCGCGTGGTAGCGGACGACGCGGAGTTCACCGGGGCGGCGCCGGTGGAGGTGGGGCCCGGCCGCCACAGGCTGGAGATCCACTTCACGGCGCCCAGCTTCGTGGCGCCCGGCGAGCTCCGCTTCCGCTTCCGGCTGGAGGGGTTCGATCCGGATTGGGTGGAGGGCGGCACGCGGCGCGCGGCGTTCTACACCAACGTGCCGCCGGGGCGCTACACCTTTCGCGTGCAGGCGCGCAACGAGGACGGCGTGTGGAGCGGCTCCACGGCGGCGGTGTCCATCCGCCTGCGCCCGTACTTCTGGCAGACGCGCTGGTTCCTGGCGCTGGCCGCGCTGTGCGCCGCGGCGGCCATCTACGGCCTTCACCGCCTGCGCGTGCGCGCCGCGCGGTACGCCTCGCGCGACGAGGTGCTGCGCGCCATGTCTCTCCGCGACGAGCTCACGGGCCTCTACAACCGGCGCGGCCTGCTGGCCCTGGCCGAGCAGCAGATCGCCACCTCGGTGCGCCAGGGCGTGGGCTTCGACGTGCTCTTTGTGGATCTGGACCACCTCAAGCAGATCAACGACTCTCTGGGCCACGCGCAGGGCGACCAGGCCCTCCGCGACGCCGCCGCCCTGCTCCGCGCCACCTTTCGCAAGTCCGACGTGGTGGCGCGCCTGGGCGGCGACGAGTTCGCCGTGCTCGTGATCGCCCGCACCGCCGCCGAGGCCGCGCAGGGCGGCGTGGCCATCGCGCGCCTCTACGACGCCGTCGAGCGCCACGCCACCACCGTGCGCCGCCCCTACACCCTCTCCATGAGCGTAGGCGCCAGCCACTTCGACCCCACCTCCCCCGCCACCCTGGAGACCCTCCTGGAGCGCGCCGACCAGCAGATGTACGCCGCCAAGCGCGGCCGGGCGGTGCTGAGGGCATAGGGCTCACACAGAGGCACAGAGGCACAGAGACGACTTCTTCTCTGTGCCTCTGTGTCTCGGTGTGAGCCCATTCTTCTTGCTCCCCGCGGCTCCCCCGATTACATAAGGGCTCATGCGTCGAACCCTCTCCGCGCGCTCCACGACTTTCTACCACCTGCTCCCCTGGGCATGGCTGCTCGCCTGCGCCGGCGTCGCGTGGATGGTGCGGGGGGAGCGCACCCTGCTGCCCGTGCTGGCGATGGTCGCGCTGGTGCCCGCGCTGGCGCTGCGCACACTGCTGGGCGGGCTGCGGCACGTGAGCACCGATGGGGAGGTGCTCTTCGTGGCCGGGCGCGGGGAGGAGAGGGTGATCCCCATCTCGGAGATCGCGGAGGTCCGGCGGCAAGGGGGCGGCAGGCGCGGCGCGCCTACCGTCACGCTCCACCTCAGGAATGGCGAGGAGATCCGGTTCGTGCCGCGCTTGTGGCCCGTCGATGGATGGTGGACCGAGGCCTCACACAGAGACACGGAGGCACAGAGATGAAATCGTCTCTGTGCCTTTCTTCAACGGATCAGGTCCTATGAACCCGGTGGCGACCGTCACCCAGAAGCAACTGTCCGAGTTTCTCCTCAACGTCGCGGTCGTGCGCCCGGTCTTCATCTGGGGGCCGCCGGGCACGGGAAAGTCGTCGCTCGTGGAGCAGTTCGCGGCGCAGGTGGGGCTGCCCTGCGTGTCGCTGCTGGGAAGCCAGCTCGCGCCGGAGGACCTCATCGGCGTGCCGCAGATCGAGGACGGGGTGAGCCGGTTCTGCCCGCCCGCCATGATCGCGCGGCCGGAGCCCTACTGCCTCTTCCTGGACGAGCTTAACGCCTGCAGCCACGAGGTGCAGAAGTCGTTCTACTCGCTGATCCACGAGCGGCGCGTGGGGGAATATCATCTCCCGCAGGGATCGGTGGTGGTGGGCGCGGGGAACCGGGCGCAGGACAGCGCCATCGTGAAGCCGATGTCGTCCGCGCTCCTCAACCGCATGGTGCACGTGCACCTCAAGGTCTCGCACCGCGACTGGCTGGAGTGGGCGGCGGGCCACGGCATCCACCCGTGGGTGATCGAGTACGTGCAGAACCGGCCGGACCACCTGTGGAGCCAGCCGCCCAAGCACGAGGAGACCTTCTCCACGCCCCGCTCCTGGCACATGCTGAGCGACGCGCTCCACGAGTACGGCGACCGCATCACGGACGAATGGCTGGAGGTGCTGGCCTTCGGGTGCCTGTCGCCGGGGCACGCGGGGCAGTTCCGCGCGTTCATCAAGCAGATTCGCAGCCGCTACCGGCTGGGGGCCATCATCAAGGGCGAGACGGGGTGGCCGCACCGCCCGGAAGACCGCGACGTCCTCTACTTCCTGGCCCACTCGTTCCGCGCGCAGCTCGCCAAGGAGCTTCCGGCGGACTCGGCGGGCGTCACGGGCACGCAGCGCGAGCTGGCCCACCGCGCCAAGGCGCTGATCAAGGAGCTGGCGGCCATCAGCTTCGAGATGGCGCAGCTCGTCGTCTCGGACCAGGGCGAGGGCGACGCGCTCCCCGGCTGGCTGATGGTGGAGATCGTGCGCGACCTGCCGCGGCTGGTGGAGCGCCCCGGTGGCGCGTAAGCGGCCCGCCACGCGCGACCCCGCCGAGGAGAGCTTCTTCGCGGCGGTGGACGTGCTGCGCGCCCACCCCATGTTCGCGCCCCTGCTGGCGCACGCGGGGGTCCACCGCTACCCGGGCAACCTGTGCCCGGACGACGGGTGGGCGGCCGTGTCCGAGTCCGGGGGCATCCACACCCACCCCACGCGCCGCGGCGAGCCGGAGGAGTGGGTGTACGTCGTCGCGCACTGCCTCCTTCACCTCGGCTTCGGGCACTTCGAGGGATATCGCGAGCGGTGGCGCGAGTGGAACGCGGCGTGTGACTGCTTCGTCGCGGCGTTCCTGGCGGACCTCAAGCTGGGCCGTCCGCCGGGTGGGCCGGTCCGGGAGCTGCCGGGGCGCAGCGAGGATCGTCTCTACGCGCAGTTCTGCCGCGAGGGGATCCCCGCGCAGCTCGCGAGGCTGGGCACGGCGGGCCCGCACGACGACATGCTGCGGAGCGAGTCGCGCGTGTGGTACGGCGCGCCGATGGACTGGCGCGCCTGCTTCGGGCGCGGGCTGTCGATGGCGGTGACCAGCGCCGTCAACGTGGCGGCGGGGCGCGAGGCGCACCTGGGCGCGGACCAGCGTCTGGTGACCGACGCCACCCGCGCGCGCGACTGGTTCATCGCCAGCTACCCGCTGCTCGGCGCCCTGGCCGCGGCGTTCGACATCGTGGAAGACCCGCAGCTCTGCGCGCGGCTGGGCATCTCCATCGCCGCGGTGGACGCGGAGAGCCAGGAGATCTTCATCAACCCCGCCGCGGGGCTGGACGAGCACGAGTGCCGCTTCGTGATGGCGCACGAGCTCCTCCACGTGGGGCTGCGCCACCAGGCCCGCCGCGAGGGGCGCGATCCGTTTCTGTGGAACGTGGCGTGTGACTACGTGATCAACGGCTGGCTGGTGGAGATGAAGGTGGGCGACCTGCCACAGCTTGGTGCCCTCCACGACCCCGAGCTCAAGGATGAGTCCGCCGAGGCCGTGTACGACCGCATCGTCAGCGACACGCGCCGGTTCCGCAAGCTGGCCACGCTGCGCGGGGTGGGCGTGGGCGACATGCTGGAGCGCGGCGTGCCCCGCCACACGCGGCCGGGCGACGGGGTGGACCTGGACGAGTTCTACCGGCGCTGCATGGGCCAGGGCCTCGCCTACCACGAGGAGGCGGGGCGCGGGCTGCTCCCGGCGGGGCTGGTGGAGGAGATCCGCGCGCTGGCGCAGCCGCCCATCCCCTGGGACGTGCGCCTGGCCCGCTGGTTCGACGACCACTTCGCGCCCCTGGAGACGGTGCGGACGTACGCGCGCCCCAGCCGCCGCCAGTCCAGCACGCCCGACATCCCCCGCCCCCGCTGGGTGCCGGCGCCCGGCGCGGAGGACGGCCGCACCTTCGGCGTGGTGCTGGACACGTCGGGCTCCATGGACCGCGACCTGCTGGCCAAGGCGCTGGGCACCATCGCCAGCTACAGCATCGCGCGCGACGTGGCCGCGGTGCGCGTGGTGTTCTGCGACGCGGCCACGTACGACGAGGGCTACATGGCCCCCGACGCGATCGCGGACCGCGTGCGGGTAAAGGGCCGCGGCGGCACCATCCTGCAGCCCGCCATCGACCTGCTGGAGCGCGCGGAAGACTTCCCGCCCGCCGGCCCGCTGCTGGTGATCACCGACGGGCAGTGCGACCGCCTGCGCATCCGCCGCGAGCACGCGTTCCTCCTCCCCCGGGGCCGGCGCCTGCCGTTCGTGCCCCGCGGCGAGGTATTCCGCATCGACTGACGAACGGCGGTGGTACTATGGAAGGAGCGCTGAGCCGGCTGCGCGACGCCTGGGCCCGCGTGTTCGGGGAGAGCGACGACCGCGAGCTGCTGCGCGCCTTCGCGGCGAGCCGCGACCCCCAGGATCTCCCGGCGCTGCTGCGCGTGGTGCTGGGCCGCGACGCGCACGCCGCGCACCATGCCGCGGCCGCCATCAGCGCGTACCTGGGTGCGCTGGGGCCACGGGAGCTGCTGGCGCTCGACGAGACGTCGCGGCAGCGGTACTGGTGGTTCGTGGGTGCGCGGGAGCGGCAGATCGAGCCGGCGGACGTTCCCCGCCTGCGCGAGCACGGCGCGGCGGCGCTGGGGCTGGCGAGCTTCCACATGAACGGGTTCGTGCGGGAAGCGGCGGTCCGCGAGCTGGCCGAGACGAAGGGAGGCGCGGAGCTGCCGTATCTCCTGGTCCGGGTGAACGACTGGGTGGAGGCGGTGCAGGATGCCGCCTACGCCGCCGTCCGCGCGCGCCTCGTCCCCCGTTACGCCGCGCACTTCGTCCGCGACCTGTGGCTGCTGGCCCGGCTGGAGCGCTGCGCCCGCGCGGACCACGCCGCGCTGCTCGGCACCGTGCAGGCGCTCCTCGTCGGTCCCGGCTGGCGCCCGGCGCTGCGCGACGCGCTCTCCACGCCGGACCGCTGGGTGCGGCGGAGCTGCTACAGCCTCCTGCTGGACGCGCCCGCGCCGGACGGTCCCGAGATCCTCCAGCGCGCCCTGCGCGACGAGGACGCCATAGTCCGCCTCCGCGCCATCCGCGCGGCGCACGCGGTGCTCGGTGTGGATCGCCTGCGCGCCGTGCTCCCCGCCCCGCTCCGCGACCCGGCCATGCCCGTGCGGCGCGAGGCGCTGGCGCTCCTGACCCGGCACTTCCCGCACGAAGCGGAGCCCGCGCTGCGCGAGGCACTGTTCGACACGCACGCGCCCATGCGCGAGGTGGCGCGCTTCGATCTCAGGCGGCGCGGGATCACCGATTTCCGCACGATGTACCGCTCCGCGCTGGACGAGCTCACGGGCGCGCGCCTGAAGACCGCGCTGTTCGGGCTGGGCGAGACGGGCAGCGCCGAGGATGCGCCGCGAGTAGAAAAATTTCTATCGCACCCCACGCCGGCCGTGCGCAGGGCGGCCGTGGTCGGGCTGGCCCGCCTCGCCCCGGAGGACTCCGTCCCGCTCTTCATCCGCGCCCTCGAAGACACGAGCCCGCGCGTCTCCAGGGCCGCGCGGCTGGCGCTCAGGCCACACCGGATCGGCCCCGCGCACCTCTGGAACCTCGTGGCTCGCGAGGAACCCCACGTCCGCGCGAACGCCTTCGTCCTGCTGGCCGGGCTCGGCAAGTGGGAGAGCATCGGCTGGATGATCCGCGCGCTCGCGGTGGATGACGAGAGGTTGGCGAGCCTGGCCCGGCAGCGGGTGAGCCGGTGGATCGATCAATTCAACCGCGACCTGAGCCGCCCATCCGCGGACCAGCTTGAGCGGATGGCGCGGGCGCTGGACGGGGCGGCGCTGGACCCCAAGCGCGAGCGGATGCTGCGCTTCCTGATGAAAGGCTACGATTGAAGTCTTCTCCGTGCCTCCGTGCCTCTGTGTGAGCCATCTGTTTCTCTCGCGGAACCCCTGGGCAAGCGCGGGGTCTAACCCTGTCCACCACCTCCCGATGTAACCCTCTGTCCCGGAAGCACATCGGGAACGGTTCGTGCGCGTGTCCGGCCCGTGCCGGCATCGCGCCGCCTCAGCAGGAACCCCAGGCCAAAGCAGGATGCACTACACCCAGCGCCCCCGCATCAAGGGAACGTTCAGCGCCGCCGCCGCCATCGCCGGCGTCGTGGTGGGCCTCGCCGCCGCCACGTCGTGGGGCGAGGAGAACGTCCGCCGTGAGCTGCGCGACCTTACCACGGTGCGCGCGTCGCTTACGGTGGACCCCCTGCGCGGGCTCACGCGGGCCGAGATGCTGCTGGCCGTGGAGCAGGCGCGCGGCGCGCTGGCCGACGGGCGCCCGTGGGACGCGTGGAACACCTTGCGCCCGCACGTGGCCGCCGCTCCGGAGGATGCGCCGCCGGGCGTGGTGCTGATGGCCGCGCGCGCGGCCGCCGGGTGGCGCGGGTGGCCGGAGGTGCGCGGGCTGCTGCGCGGGCGCACCTGGCTGGAGGAGACGGGGAACGCCGAGGGCCTCTTCCTGCTCGGTCAGGCGGAGGAAGCCGGGGAGAACTGGACGCGCGCCGCCGACGCGTACCGCCGCTACGCCCGCGCCGCCGACGCGTCCGAGCGCGGCACCGGGTACGCGCGGCTGGGCCGCGTGCTCCTCCGCGACGGACGGCGCACGGAGGCGGGCGCCGCCTTCGCCCGCGCCGCCGCGGAGCCGGGCGTGGTGGGCGACTGGTACCGCGCCCTGGCCGCCGAGGCCGGGCACCCCGTGGCCGCCGCCGAAGCGCCGGAAGGCTCCGCGGGCGCCGCGCGCCTGCGCCACGCCCGCGCCGAAGCCCGCGGGCTGGGCCCCGACGCCGCGGCCGCGCGCCTGGAGCGCGAAGCGCGCGCGGTCGCGGACGTGGACCCCACCGCCGCCGCCGAGCTGGAGCTTTCGCGCGCGCGGGTGCTGGCGGGCGCCGGGCGCGGAGCCGAGGCGCGCGAGGCGCTGCGCCGTGCCGCCGCCGACCCGCGTGTGGCCCCCTCCACGCGGGTGGATGCCGCCGCCGCGCTGGCCCGCCTCGCGGAGACCCGCACGGCGGACGAGGAGCTTGCCCGCGCCGCCGCGTACGAGGCGGGAGGCCGCCCCGGCCTGGCCGCCAAGGCGCTCCGAAGCGCCCTGCGCGCCGGCGTGCCGGACGACCCCATGCTGCGCCTGCGCATGGGCCGCCTCCTGCTGGATGAGGGCGACGCCGAGCCCGCCCGCGCCGCGCTGCTGGACGCCGCTGCCCGTCTCACCGGCGAGCACGCGGCCGACGCCGAGCTCCTCGCCGCCCGCGCGCTGCTGGCCGCCGGCAAGCGGGACGCGGGGATCGCCGAGCTCAAAAAGGTGGCCGAGCGCTTCCCCGGCACGTCTGCGTCTGCGGGGGCGTGGTTCTACCTGGGCGACGCGTCCAGCACGCGCGAGCTGTCCATCGCCAACTACCGGCGCGCCGCCGGGGTGCGCGTGGGCCCGTACGCCCGCGACGCGCTCTTCCGCGCCGGCGACCGTGCCCTCCGCAACCAGGACCCCGCCCTGGCCGCGCAACTGTGGGAGGAGTACGCCACGCGCTACCCCGCGGGCACGCAGACGGCGGAGGTGGCGTATTCGGCCGGGGTGTACCACGAGCGCGGCGGCCGCTCGGACCGCGCCGCCGCCCTCTACCGCGCCACGCTTGCCGCCGACCCGGTGTCGTACTACGCCGTGCGCGCCGCGGACCGCCTGGGCACCGACGTGCTCGCCGACGCGCTGCGCGACCCGGTGCCCTGGGAGGGGCTGGCCTCCGACCCGGCCGCCGCCGCCGCCGCGCTGCGCCGTCTGGACGCGCTGGAGCGCGCCGGCCTCGACGCCCCCTGGGCCGAGGAGCTCGCCGCGCAGCTCCGCCGGCTCGACCGCCGCCAGCTTGCCCTGCTCACCCTGGCCGAAGGGGTGCGCGACCGGGGTCACACGGTGGACGCCATCCGCATCGGCCGGCGGCTGCTGGACGAGCGGGGCGGGCGCTGGGACGGGCGGCTGCTGCGCGTGGTCTTCCCCTTCCCCTTCCGCGGGGTGCTGACCGACGCCGCCAAGGACGCCGGGGTCGATCCCTACCTGCTGGCGGGGCTGGTGCGCCAGGAGTCGTCGTTCGATCCGCTGGCGAGGTCGCGGGTGGGGGCCACCGGGCTGGGCCAGATCATGCCCGTCACGGGCCGCTGGCTGGCCAAGAGCGCCGGGGTGGACGAGTTCCAGGCGCGCCACCTTACCGTCGCCGAGATCAACGCCCGCATGGCCGCCGCCTACCTGCGCGACCAGCTCCGCCGCTACCGCGGCAAGCGCGACCTCGCCCTGGCCGCCTACAACGCCGGCCCCCGCAACGCCGACCGCTGGAAGAGCGAGCTGGGCTACGGCCGCGACGTGGACGCCTTCCGCGACCGCATCCCCTTCCCCGAAACGCGCGAGTACGTAAAGGTCGTCCTCCGCAACGCCGAAGTGTACCGCCGCCTGTACGGCTCGCGCGGCCCCGGCCTCGTTTCGGGCGACTGAACCGCGGAGTGCGTGAGGGAGTGCGTGAGTGCGTGAGTGCGCTGGCTCGAGCGCGCTGAGAGAGCCCTCACCCCCCCGACCCCCGCTCTCCCAAAAATGGGAGAGGGGGGCGCACTCCGGCCATCCAGCCGCACCCACGGGCAGCGTGGCCCGCGGCACTGTAAAGCAGCGGCCCCGCCGGCCCCCGGCGCCGCGCGGACACAGAAGATGCGCCCCCTCGCCCATTTATGGGAGAGGGGGACGGGGGTGAGGGCCTCCTCTCGGCGCGCCGCAGCGATCCGAGGGTTCAGGAGCCTCAGCGCACCCACGCACCCACGCACCCACGCACTCACGCACTCACGCACTCACGCACTTCCGTTAAACGGCGGCACGAACTAAACTTGTACCGCCGTCCACGCCGCTCCTCCCCGTTCCGAACTCCGCCGATGCAATCCCGACCGACTCTCGTGGCGCTCGCGTGCGCCGCAGCGCTGCTCGCGTCCGCGGGTGAAGCGCAGACGCTCCGCGGGTCGCGCTCCAGTGTGGAGCGCATGTACTCGCAGGCGCAGAGCCATGCGCTCCCGTTCTACCGCACCCCCCGCGGCGTCCGCGCCGCGGCCGAGGACGGGGAGCTGGTGCGCCTGAGCGGGAACTCCAACTACCGCGTGGCGGGCGTCACCTACCCGTACGCGCTGGCCACCACGCGCACCTTCGTGCAGCGCCTGGCGGAGCAGTACAAGGACTTCTGCGGCGAGAAGCTGGTGGTCACCAGCGCCATGCGGCCCTCGTCGTTCCGCCTCTTCAACTCGGTGGACAAGTCGGTGCACCCGGCCGGGATGGCGGTGGACATCCGCATCCCCGCCAAGACGCGCTGCCGCTCGTGGCTGCGCCAGCGGCTCCTGCGCATGGAGGCCGAGGGCGTGGCCGAAGCCACCGAGGAGCGCCGTCCGCCGCACTTCCACGTGGCCGTCTTCCCCGGCCCGTACCGGCGCTACATCGGCGGGGGGGCGAGCGCGCCCGCCAAGAGCGCGAGCGGCGTCCGCAAGTCCGCGGCGCGCCCGGCCGCCCGCGCGCGCAGCACGTACCGCGTGCGCAACGGCGACTCGCTGTGGACCATCGCCCGGCGCAACGGGGTGACCGTGGCGCGGCTGCAGGCCGCCAACGACCTGCGCGGTTCGCGCGTGAAGCCCGGCCAGGTGCTCACGATCCCCGCTCGCTGAGCCCGCCGGACCACGAAAAAACGCCGCGCGACGGAATGACCGTCGCGCGGCGTCTTTCATCGTCCGCGGCAAAGAAGACCGCCACGCGGCGCAGCCGGGCGCCTGCAATCGCCCCCGCCACCCCGAGAATCCCCCCCGCCGCTGACTGAACCCTCGGCACAAGCCGCAGCCGTACAGTCCCCGCAGGGAGACTTCGTGTAGTCGTTGCAGCGACTTCAGTCGCCCGGCAAGGCAGCGCACCGGTTCTCCCGGACGCCGGCTCAGTAGTACGGGTTGGTCCCCGACGTGTGGTCCGTGAGGTCCACGATCTCGCGGATCTCGGGGACCTCTTCGCGCACCATCCGCTCCACGCCCTGCCGCAGCGTGGCGGCGGAGGCGGCGCAGCCCTGGCACCCGCCGCTCATGCGCACGTACAGGGTGTCGTCCGCCAGGTCCACCATCTCCACCGCGCCCCCGTGCGACGCGATGCGCGGGTTGATCAGCTCCTCCAGTACGCGCTGAACGCGCTCGGCCAGGGGGCCGCTCGCCCCCGCGGCGCCGCTGGCGGAGACGGACGGGGCTTCGGCGCGGCGCTTGGCCTCGGGCGTCTCCACGCGGAAGCCGCCGTCCTGGCCGTCCCAGTCCACCGTGGCGCCGCCCAGCAGGTTGCTGGTATCCAGGTTCAGGAGGACGCGGATCCCCTCCAGGTTGATGGCGATCTCGGTGCGCTCCTTGTCCTCGCGCTCCACCAGCGTGATCTCGTACGGCCGGTCCATGGGGCTGCGCGGGGCATCGGCGCCGCGCGCCAGGGCGATGCGGAGCGCGGGGTCGCGCACCACCTCGGCGTCCACCAGGGACTGGATCTTGGCGCGCGCGTTGTCCGTGAGCTGAATCATCGTGCTTCCTCGGCGGATTGGTTCATTCCATAAAGTATCACACAAATACACGAAGGCACAGAGACGGGTTCATCTCTGTGCCTCGGTTGTCCCTGCGTGATGCTTACGGCTTGCCGTTGCCCCGCCCGCGTCCGCGCCCCTCGCCGGGAGCGGGAACGGAGGCGGGCGGACCGCCTCGCCCGCCCGCGTTGCCGCGGCCACTCTGGTTTCCCGGGTTGCCGGCGGGGCCGGGCGGGCCGTTCGGCTTCGCCCCGCGCGCGGCCGCCTCGCCGGGGAGCGCGCGCAGGGCCTCGGGGCCGCGGCCCATCGCCGCCTTCACCTGCTCCAGCGCTTTCTCGCTGGACTCTCCGCCCCTCACGAGCTGGCTGAGCACGGCGATGGCCATGGCCCGCTGCGCCGGGGGCGCCTGCGCCGCGAGCGTCTTGAGCACCTCGGGATCCACACCCGATTCCAGCGCGTCCGCGCCCACCGACAGGTCCGCCGGGGCGGCGCCGCGCGGGCCCATCGCCTGGCGGGCGCGCGAGAGCATGTCCAGGCGGTGCTCCACGGCGGCGGCGATGCGCTCCGCGGGGATGCCCTTGGCGCGCCCCTCGGCCACCTTGCCGTCCACCAGCGCCACCGGAATCGACAGCTCCGCCGCGCGCCTGCGTACCGCTTCGATCCTCTGCTCCGGCCCAGGCTGCGCCATGCCCCCCGCGGGGGCGAGGAGCGCAAGCAGCAGCGCGGCGAGGAAAATTGTCTTCATCTCCCAGCTCCAGGGGTTCATCCGACCGGCTCTATGTGCGTAACACGTACAGGACGAGCGCCGGGTGTGCTACGTCACATTCCATCCCGCCTCAGCCCACCACCAGGATGGCCGAGGTCCCGCCCATCCCGTCGTCCGTCTGCGGGAGCCCGGCGGGGACGATGAAGACGCCGTCCGCGCGCCGGAATCCGTAGTGGTAGACGCCGCGGGGGACGCGCACCACCGCTTCCCAGAGCTCGCCCCGCGCGGCCATCGGCAGCGGCTGCCACCCGTTGAAGTCGCCCACCACGGAGGGCGGCGCGGTGTCGGCCGGCGCGCGCGGGAGGCGGAAGGTCACCAAGTCGCCCTCCACCTGCGGCAGCGCCACGGCCGCTCCAGCCGCCACCGCGGGCCGCGGGCCGATGCCGCGGCGCAGGCTCACGCTCCACCCGCGGCGCGGAAGGCTGCGGTAGAGCGGGTCCGCCGGCTCCTGACGGTACGCGGCGGCCACGCGCGTGCGCCCGCCCAGCCGCAGGCTCGCGCCCACACCCGCCGCCGCGGCGGGCGAGGGATAGTCCCCGTTCAGCCAGGCGCCCGCGTACGCCCACGCGCCCCCCCAGCTCCGCTCCAACTGCGCCGCGCCCCCGGCGTACGGGAGCGACTCCCCCTCGCCCTGCAGGAAGCGGCCCGACGCGGACAGCTCGATTCCGGCCACCGTCAGGGCAACCGCACCATTGGTGTCCAGAAACGTACGATGCTCGCTGGACAGGCCATCGTATGCATCCGCGACGCCCACGAACCCGGAGGAGAGGTGGGCGCGCACGGGGCCGCGCTGGAGGATGGCGGTGGGGAGCAGCTCCAGCGTCCCTCCGCCGCCGGCCGGAACCGAGTCGCCGGCCGCGTAGCCGTAGGCGTGCCCCGCCACGCTGGCGCCCAGCGACACCCCGCCGCGCCGCGCCACCTCCACGAAGGTGCCCGCGCCGCCGGCCGCCCACGCGGGCCCCTCCCCGTCCAGCGGCGCGCCGGCGGAGGTGTAGAGCCAGCGCCGCCCCCCCTCGTACCCCGCGGAGAGCGATGCCGAGGTGGAGCCCACGCGCGCGGCCACCGCGCTGTACGACGCGCGCCCGGCGGCGGCCTCCACGCTCCACCCCTGCGCGCCGAGCGCGGCCGGGGTGGCGAGCACGCAGGCCGCGAGGGCCGCGAGCGCGCCCCTCAAGAGTTCTGGACGACCGGCGGAAGCGAGATCCTGCTGTTCACCCCGCCAAAGGAGTCGTCCACCTGCGCCGCGTGCGGATCGGCCACCCAGCGCCGCCCATCCACCACGAAGGCGTAGTCGTGCACCCCCGGGCGCAGCGGCACCACGGCGGACCACTCTCCCGGCGCCGTCTGGCGGAGCTGCACGGCCGGCTGCCACCCCGTAAAGGTGCCGGCGAGCGCCACCTGGCTCGCCCCCGCCGCCTCCAGCCGGAACTGCACGTACACCGGCGGCGCCGCGGCGAGCGACTCCACCACCACGGGCTCGCCCGCGTCCATCGCGGGGAGCACGGCCACGGCGACCGATGCCGCCAGCGCGCCGGCAAGCCCGTACGCGGGGCGGAAGACGAGCCGCACGGTGCGCGGCCTCCACAGCCATTCCAGCACGCCGGCCCGCCTGGGCGCGCGCGCGGGGAGCGCCGCCATCACGCGCCCGGCGAGCTCGGGCGAGGGGATGGCGCGCAACTGCCTCACCGCCGCTCCGAGCGCGTCTTCCATCTCGGCGAGACGGGCGCGTTCGTCGGGCGTGAGGGCTTCGAAGGGGATGTCCCCGTCGAGGTGGGCGTGGATGCGCTCGTTCATGGCAGGGCTTTTCGCTGGCGGAACCGGATCTTCGTCTCGATGACGCGCACCGGTCCCGCTCGGTCACACATTTTCAGATACCCGCGCCCGGCCGGCGGGTTCATGGTGAAGAAGTCCTGAGTCCTAAGTCCTGGGTCCTGAAAAACGCGCACCCACACCGCTGTTCAGGACTTAGGACTTAGGACTTAGGACCCCCCTTCTACTCGCCGCAGACGTGGTCGGACGGGTACAGCTTGGAGTCGTCTCCGTTCTGGGGGTTGTAGCAGACCTTGTACCGCGTGCCCGCCTCGTACCATTCGACTTCGTCGATGCGGCGCGAGAACACCTGGTTGTTGGGGCCCACGTACGCGTAGGTGAGGGTGTGGCCCTCGCGGTTCTCCTCTTCGATGCTGTCGTACCACTTCGCCGGGGTGGCCGTGAAGCCCACCGCCTCGGTTTCGGCCGTGCGCCGCTTGCTGTCGCGGTCCTCGTCCCACAGCACGAAGCCGACGATGCCGGCCGTGATCACACCCACGAGGCCCAGCACGCCAATGAAGGTCTTGTCCGCCATCGTTCTCCCAGTCCGGTCAGTCGTTGGAGCTTTCGGTGCGCAGGTTGAGCGCCTTCGCCACCTGCTTGCGGAGGAGGTCCACCATCTCGCCGCGCGCGCCGTCGCGGAGGAGCCCCAGCAGCGCGTCGGGAGACTCGCCGGCCAGCAGGGTGCGCGTGGCGTCCGGGAGCGAGTCGGAGTGCGAGACGAAGATCTTCATCGTCCGCTTCTCCTCCCGCTGCACCAGCCCGCGCCCCACCAGGCCGCGCTTCACACGGTCCAGCACATACCCTTCGGGCGAGCTCATGTCGTTGCCCAGCCAGCGCGACACCACGTCCCACACCTCGGGGCGCGACCCGTTGATGGTCTCGCGCAGCTCCCCCTCCAGGCTCCCCGCGGGCCACGCCGCGCGGCTCCCCGTGGCCTCGGCCACCACGGTCTGCTTCGACATCAGCCCCAGCAGCGCCTTCCGCTTCTCCTGGGTGATGCGGATCTCGCCCGCCTGCTCCATCGCCAGCAGCGCCGCGACGAGCACGTTCTGCGCAAGCTCGTTCTGCGCGACCGTGCCGGCGCCGGTCAGGAGCTCTTCCTTCCCCTGCGTGAAGCTCCCCGGCCCCGCGAAGCGGCCGCCGTGGAGGAGCACCAGCTCGCTGGGCGCGAAGGTATTGTTGGGCATAGTGGGTCGCGAGGTAGGTGGAAGTGCGTGAGTGCGTTAGTGCGTGAGTGCGCTCAAGACAAAACGCACTCACGCACTCACGCACTCACGCACTCACGCACTAACGCACTTCTGTAATCCGCCCTTCCACGCGGGGCGAGATCGCCTGGCCGCGGGAGTAGGCGTCGAGGAGGGCCTGCACGGCCAGCCACTTGAGCGACGGGCCGGGGGGGACGGACTGGGTGGCGACGCGGCGGAAGCCGTAGCCGTCGCCGCCGCCGAACAGGTAGTCGGGGACGGCGACGGTGTAGACGCTGTCGTCCTGCAGGGGCGCGTAGCCGCTGTCGCGCTGGATCTCCACGCGCGTCACGCGGCTGCCCTCGGGGCGCGAGCGGTCGAAGGCGAAGCGCAGGCCGGACACCTGGAGGAAGCGCCCCTCGCCCCGCCCGCCGGAGACGGAGCGCTCCAGCAGCGAGTCGCGCAGGTCGCGCCCGCGCAGGCTCACCAGCGCCACCGACGTGGGGAAGCCAAAGGTGCGCTCCACGTGCTCCCAGCGCACCGAGTCGCGGATCACGTCGTCGATGCGGATGGCGCCGCCGTTGAGCACCGCCACGTCCGCGCGCTGCGTGGGGAACGCGGTGCGCATCTGGTCCGTGAGCCAGTTGCCCCACGCGCTCTCGGCGTTCCTCACCGTCTCTTCGCTGGCGTCCAGCGGCGTGGTGGTGGTGCCGATGGCCACGTCGAAGGTGGGGATGCGCTGGCGGACGCGGGCCGCCCACTTCGCCGTGATGTCGCGCGCGTAGGCGGGGTCGATCTCCACCCCGGCGTCCAGCGGCACCGGCTCGGCGCGCACGGCGGGGCGCCGCCCCTCGCGGCCGATGGTGACGCGCCACACGCGGCGCGCGTTGGAGTCGCCCTTGGTGATGAGCGCGGAGCCGGAGGTGAGCGGGTCGTGCAGGAGGTAGTGCTCGTGGCCGCCCGCCACCCACACCAGCTTGGGATGGCGGCGGCGCAGCGCGGCCACCTGCCGGTCCGTGGCCAGCTCCAGGTGGGTGAGCCCCACGATGGCGTCCACCCCGCGCCGCTCCAGGTCGCGGATCTGCCGCTCGGCGTGCTCCACGAAGCCGCTGTCCGCCCGCGCGTACGTGCGCGCCACATCCAGGAAGGTGAGGGTGAAGACGCCGATCCTCATCCCCCCCGCCACCAGCACCGTGTCGCCCCCGATGCGCGGCGTGGCGGAGTCGGTCACGGTGAGGTTGCCGGCCAGCCAGGGGAAGCGCGAGCGGGCCACGGCGTTGCGGAACATGGTGGGGTTCCGCGAGTCGAACTCGTGGTTCCCCGGCACCGCCACCAGCGGCGCGCGCGCGTGGATGAAGTTGAGCGCGTCGATCATCTGCTCGCCGCCGAAGAAGACGCTCTCCAGCGAGGGGGCGATGAAGTCGCCGGCGTGGAACACCATCACCGGCGCGCCCGCCTGCTTCGTGCGCTCGATGAGCGTGGCCACGCGCCCCAGCCCGCCCACCGTGCCCCCCTCCACGGCGTCGATGCGATAGACGTCGTTGATGTGCACCACGGAGAGCGCGGGGACGAAGCGGCCCTGCGCGGCGGCGGGCACGGCGGCCAGGAGCGAGGCCGCGAGCGCGCGGCGAATGGCACGGGAAAGCGGACGGCGCGGCGAGGCGGCGGGCATGGGTCGGGCGATGTGGGAAGTCGCGGAGCGGGAGCCCCGGCGGGGTTGGAGCGAGTGCCGTCCAGCTTACGAAAACGGCGGCGGAAACACAAGGATCGGCCCGGCACACGAGTGTCTTCCGCGCGCGCGGCGCACCCGTTATCTTGGCTCATCCCCGACAGCTCCGCGCACTTACGCTCTCCGGCCCGGCCGCCCCTTCGCCGCCCCCGCTCTGCCGATGCATCCCCGCAGCTCGTTCCGCAAGCACACGCCCATCGTGGCGGGTGCCGCCCTGGCCGCCCTCGCCATCGCCGGGATGGCCGCCCTGGCGCGCGCCGGCTCCACCACGCCCGCGGACGCGCCCATGCTGCTCCCCGCGGCCCACGCGGCGCCGGGGGCGCGGGTGGACACGCTCTTCGTGGGCGGGTTCGCGCGCGGCTCGTTCACGCAGGCGCTGGGCACCCTGGCCAGCGACCTGTCGCCGGCGGAGCGCGGGATGGTGGGGCGGCACCTGGACAAGATCTACCTCCCCGTGCTGCAGGGCGGCGCGCTCGGCACGGGCGGGCGGCTGCGGGTGGCGTACGAGCGCACCCGCCGGCCAGACGGCACCACCCGCTCCATCCAGGTGCTGGCCGCCGAGGCCGCGGTGGGCGGGGGGATGCACACCGTCTTCCTGTACGACCGCGGCGACGCCCCCGGCTACTACGACGACCTGGGCCGCTCGCTGGACCCCGTGGCGTGGGCGGGCCCCCTGGCCGCCATGCGCGTGACCTCGCCCTTCAAGCTGGACCGCATGCACCCCCTCCTGCGCCGCGTGCTCCCGCACACGGGGGTGGACCTGGCGGCGGGCTACGGCACACCCGTGCGCGCCACCGGCGACGGCAGCGTTACGTTCGCGGCCCCGCGCGGGGGCTACGGCAACATGGTGGAGATCCAGCACCCCAACGGCTACGCCACCCGCTACGCCCACCTCTCCCGCACCGCCGTGGGCGCGGGGATGCCCGTGCACCAGGGCGACGTGATCGGCTACGTGGGCGCATCCGGCCTCGCCACCGGCCCCCACCTCCACTACGAGGTGCGCCGCAAGGGCCGCCCGGTGGACCCCCTCCTCGCGCAGGCCGAGACCGGCTCCACCCGCGACCTGGGCTACGACGAGGGATGGCGGGGCGAGCGCCGCGCCCTGGGCCGCCTCCTGGCCCGCACCCCCACCATGCTGCGCGCGTTCCGCTAAAAAGCGTTACACGGAGACACGGAGGCACGGGGATGACTTCATCTCTGTGCCTCCGTGTCTCTGTGTGAGCCCATGTCCACGCCCACGGCACGATCGCGCCCGTCCAGCTTGGCGCGGTACAGCGCCCGGTCCGCGGCCTCCAGGAGCTCCTCGGGAGTCTCGCCCCCCACCGCGATCCCCACGCTGGCGGTCACCACGATGGAGCCGCCGCCCGGCACCGGCACGTGCAGCTCCGCCAGGTGGCGGCGGAAGCGCTCGGCGAAGGCGCGGGCGCCCTCCAGCCCCGTGTCGCAGAGCACGACCGCGAACTCCTCGCCGCCGAAGCGGGCCGGGGTGTCGATGTTGCGCGCGCAGCTCCGCAGCAGCCGGCCCACGCGGGCGAGCACCAGGTCGCCCACCCCGTGGCCGTGCCGGTCGTTGACCTGCTTGAAGTGGTCCAGGTCCACCATCACCAGCGCCAGCGAGCCGCCGGCGCGGCGCAGGCGGTCGCACTCGCGGCGCAGCGCCTCGTCCAGCACGTGGCGCCGCGCCAGCTCGGTGAGGGGGTCCACCCGCGCCGTGGCCTCGGTGAGCGCCCACTTCCCCGCCGTGGCGATCCCCACGCACACCACGAAGACCAGGAAGCCGATCCAGAAGAGGGAGGGCACGCCCGGGAGCACCTGCGCCACGGGGAGCCACGACACGTGCTCCGAGAGCAGGTCGTAGACGACGGCCGCCCCGAAGGTGCCGGTGCCCACCCCCAGCACGGTGGCGTGCGGGCGGCCGCGCACCCCGGCCCGCCACGCCTGGGCCAGCACGGCCAGGAGACCCGTCATCAGCACCACGTCCACCCAGTCGCCGTACCGCGCCAGGGCGGCCAGCGGCAGCGCGCCCACCAGCCCGCACGACAGGGTGGCGGCGGCGGTGAGCACCACGTCGCGCCGGTGCACGCGCAGGCCGAACAGGGAGTGGACCAGCGCCACGAAGGCAGGGATGGCCGCGGTCATCGCCCACAGGCCCACCCGGTACGAGTTGGCCCAGGGCACCAGCAGCGCCTGCACCTCGCCGGCAAAGGTGGCGCCGTACACGGACACCGCGCCGCACAGCGCCGCGAAGTACAGGTTCTCCCGCGCGCTGCGGCGGCGGAAGAAGAAGGCCAGGTGGTAGATGCCGATGGCCAGGAAGAACGACACCATCCCGCCGATCACCACGTCGCGCGGGGAGCGGCGCTGGGCCAGCACGTCGTAGCGCCCCACCCGCACCCCGCCCATCAGCCCGCCGTACGCGTAGCCGTTGTAGACGCGGATGGCCACCACGTGCGGCCCGCCCGGCCGCCGCGCCAGCGCCGAGTCCGGCACCAGCAGCAGGGTGGGCGCCACCCCCTCCACGAAGCGCGGGGGAAAGCGCCCGGCGCCGCCCACCTTCACCCCGTTCCAGAACAGCTCGTACGCGTCGCCCACCGTGCCCAACTGCAGGCCCACCGGCCCGTCCGCCAGCTCCGCGGGGAGCCGCAGGGTGCGGCGGTACCAGGCGTAGCCGTCGTAGCCGGGGGCGTGCGTCTCCCACTCGCCCGGAACCTGCAGCACGGCCCAGGCGGCATCGGGGTGGCCGGGCGCCGCCCACGCGGCGGAGTCGCCGGGGGCCCAGCGCCAGCTTCCGTCCAGGCGCAGCGGCTCGGGCTGCGCGGCGAGTGCATGGGGGATGACGGCGAGAAGGATCGCGACGAAAAGGCGAGCGATCACGGGGCGGCGAGGGTACGGGCGGGGGGCTTTGGAGGGGACGCGCAACATAATCTGGCGGAGCAAGCTTCGTCAAGAAACGCGGCCCGGGTGCGGACCTTGCTCTGCGGTGGGCCGCAGCCTACGTTGGGCGGCCCGCAACCCCATGCGCGCACCCCGTTTCACCGCAGAAGGAACCCGAATGGCCAACCTCCCCGAGCCCGGGCGCACGGGGCCGCTGGCGGCGCTGGCGCTGACCGCCGGGCCACGCTACGGCGAAGAGCTCCCCATCCCCAGGCCCATCGTCACCGTGGGCCGCGCGTCGGCCAGCGACGTGGTGATCGACGACGACTCCGTCTCCGCCTCGCACGCCCGGCTGGAGTGGGACCTGGGTGCGTGGCGCATCACCGACCTGGGCTCCACCAACGGCACGGCGGTGGAAGGGATCAAGCTCGCTCCCAACATCCCCACCCCGCTCCCCTACGGCGCCACGGTGCGCGTGGGCGGCGTCAAGCTGCAGTTCCGCGAGGTGGCGCAGGCCAACCCGGAGCGCGCGCGCGCCGAGTACGTGGCGCCCGAGAAGCCCGCCACGCTGCGCGAAGAGCGCTCGGGCTTCCGCTTCCCCGTGTGGCTGGCGGTGCTCCTGCTGGTGCTGCTGGTGGTGATCGGCTTCCTGGTCTACCAGTACACGGCCGCGCCGGTGCGGGTGGGCGGCGGCGCTCCGGCGCTCCCGGTGCTGGCCCTGGCGCCGTGGGCCGCCGCCCCGTGACGGTGACCTGGGAGGCCGCCGGGGCCACCGACGTGGGGCGCGTCCGCAAGGGGAACGAGGACACCTTCTTCGTGGACACCCGGCGCGGCGTGTTCCTGGTGGCCGACGGGATGGGCGGCCACGCCGCGGGGGAGATCGCGAGCGCCCTGGCCGCCGAGGTGGTGGGCGGCGCCCTGGTGTGCGGCGTGGACGACGAGCTGGAGCCGGACGTGCTGGCCGAGTCGCTGCGCCGCTCGCTCCACGCCGCGCACGAGCGGATCATCGCCCACACGCAGCAGGACCCCTCCACCGACGGGATGGGCACCACCATGACCGCGGTGGTGGTGAGCGGCGACGGCACGTACCGCATGGGCCACGTGGGCGACAGCCGCATGTACCTGATGCGCGGCGGCGAGCTGCGCCAGGTGTCGCACGACCACACCTGGGTGCAGCGCGAGGTGGACGAGGGGCGCCTCACCGAGCAGGGCGCCCGCCGCCACCGCCTGTCGCACATCCTCACCCGCGCCCTGGGCGCCGACGCGGCCGACAAGCCGGACATCGAGGGCGGCAGGTTCCTCCCCGGCGACCTGATCCTGCTGTGCAGCGACGGCCTCACGGGGATGATCACGGACAAGATGATCGCCGGCATCCTGCGCGAAGAGGCCCCCCTCCCCGACCTCCTCGCCCGCCTCATCGCCGAGGCCAACGCGCGCGGCGGCCGGGACAACATCACCGCGGTCCTGGTAAGGATTTTGGCTCACACAGAGGCACAGAGGCACGGAGACTAGTTCTTCTCCGTGCCTCTGTGCCTCTGTGTGAGCCCTATTTTTCCGGGTACAGCGACACCTGCACGTAGCGGCGCGCGTCCAGGTAGGCGCGGGCGGCGTCGCGGAGGTCGGCGGGGGTGAAGGTCTGGGAGAGCGGCGGGGCCACGATGCCGGCGAGGTCCCAGCCGTAGTGGTCGTACTGCACCAACTGGTTCATCCAGAAGTCGTTCTCCCGCAACTGCGTCTCGCGCTCGCGGCGCTGCTGCTCGCGCACCTTGGCCAGGTCCGCCTCGGTCACGCCGCCGCGCTTCACCGCCTCCAGCTCGGCGAAGAGGGCGGCGGAGAGCTCGTCCAGGCGGTCGGGGGCGGCGCTGAAATCCACCACGAAGCGGAACTCGGGGCGCGGCTCGCGCTGGGCGCTGGCGGCCACGGCCACCCCGTACGTGCCCCCCAGTTGCTCGCGCAGCCGCTCGCGCAGGCGGATCTGCAGCGCGTCGGCCAGGGTGCGGAGCAGGGCCACGCTGCGCCGCTCCCACACCACCGGGCCGCTGAACACCACCTGCGTGCGGGCCTGCGGCTCCACCCCGCGCCTCACCGTCTTGCGCACCACGCCGGCCGGGGTGCGCACCCCGCGGTCGCGCGGCCCCTCGCGGCGCCCGGCGGCGGGAAGGCCGCCCAGGTAGCGCTCCACCAGCGGGCGCACCGAGTCCGGCTGGAAGGCGCCCACCATGTAGAAGGTGAAGTCGCCCGCGTCACCGAAGCGCTCGCGGTACAGGGCCAGGGCGCGGTCCAGGTCCAGCGAGTCCACGGCCGCGGCGGTGAGCGCGCGCGCGCGCGGGTTGCCCTGCGTGACGGCCGCGCGCAGCGTGTCCGCGAACACGGCCTCGGGGCTCATCGAGCGGTCGCGGAAGGCCTCGCGGGCGCGCTCGCGGTACGCCTCCCACGCCACGGGGTCGCGGCGGGGCGCCGTGAAGTAGAGGTACACGAGCTGGAGCATCGTCTCCGTGTCGCGCGGGGCGGCGTAGCCCGAGACGGACTCGGTGTGCTCGCCGATCTCCACGCCCACGCTCGCCGTCTTCCCCGCGAGGCGCTTCCCCAGCTCCACCACCGAGAAGCTCCCCACCCCGCCCACCTGCGCCGCCGCCGCGGCCGTGGCGCCGTGCAGGTAGTCCGCGTCCTCCACCAGCGAGGTGCCGCCCGGGCTGCGCCCCGCCAGCGCGATCTCGTCCTGGCGGAACTCCGTGGGCTTCATCACCACCCGCACGCCGTTGGAGAGCACCCACTCCGTGACGCCCACCTCCGCGATGCGCCGCTCGGACACCACGCGCCCCCCCGCCGGCGGATCGGGGAGGAGCGGAGCGGTGGAAAGGGTCTCGGTGTAGGGCGTGAGGCGCACGCGCGACACGGAGTCGGTCACGGTGGCCAGGCGGGCGCTGTCCGGCCGCGCGGCGCCGCCCGCGCGCTCGGGGATGCTCACCAGGATGGAGCGGCTGCGCCCGCCCAGCCACGCCCGCGCGCGCGCGCTCACCTCGGACGAGCGGATCTCCGGGAGGAGGGCGCGCTGGAGGCGGTACTCCGTTTCCACGGTAAGCAGGGGGCCGCCGTACAGGTAGTGCCCCACGTACTGCCCGGCGAACTGTGCCGAGGTGGTCATCCCCTGCTCGCGGTGGATCTGCTCCCACGAGCGCAGGAGCTCGGCCTTTTCGCGCGCAAGCTCGGCCGGGGTGAAGCCGTAGCGCGCCGCCCGCTCCGCCTCGGTGAGCAGCGCCCCCAGCGCCCGCTCGGTGCCGCCCTCGGGAAAGCGCGCGGTGAGGAAGTAGGCGTCCAGCGTCCTCACCAGCGAGCCGCTCACGGAAGAGACGTCCAGGAAGGGGGCGCCGGGGAGCTGCGTCACCTCGTTGAGCCGGTCGCTCAGCACGCCGCCGTACAGCATGTCCACGATGGACTGCCGGTACTCGCGCACCGTGCGCCTCGCCCGCGCCGGTGCCGTGTGCACCACCGTGACGGTGGACGACGTGGCCTCCGGATCGGAGGCGATGGAGTAGCGGGTGCCCACCGGGGGAGTCACGGGATACGAGAAGCGCCGCGGCGCCGCCGTGTCGCCGGGCGGGATGCGGCCGAAGCGCTCCACGATCATCGCCTCGGTGCGCGCCAGGTCGAAGTCGCCCACGGCCACCACGGCCATCAGCTCCGGGCGGTACCAGCGGCGGTAGAAGGCGCGCAGCCCCTCGGCGCGCGCCCTCTGCACGCTCTCCGGCGTGCCGATGGGGAGGCGGCTGCCGTAGCGCGAGCGGCCGAAGAGGGCGCCCAGGTGCCGGTCCTGCAGCCGCTGCCCCGCCCCGCGCCCCAGCCGCCACTCCTCCACGATCACTCCCTTCTCCTGCCGCACCTCCGTGGTGTCGAAGGTGATCCCCGAGGCCCAGTCCTCCAGGATGTCCAGCCCCGTCTCCATGAAGCGCGCGCTGTCCGTGGGCAGCGTCAGCATGTACACGGTCTCGTCGAACGAGGTGTACGCGTTGACGTCCGGCCCGAAGCGCATCCCGGTGCGCTCCAGGAAATCGACCATGTTGTGCTGGAAGAAGCGCCGCGTTCCGTTGAACGCCATGTGCTCCACGAAGTGCGCGTACCCCAGCTCGTCGTCCCTTTCCTGCAGCGACCCCACGTTCACCACCAGGCGCAGCTCCGCGCGCGCGTTCGGCTCGCGGTTGGGCCGCACGTAGTAGGTGAGCCCGTTGGTGAGCTTCCCCACCCGCACCGCCGTGTCGCTGGGCAGACGCGCATCCAGTGCGAACGGGTTGCGCGGGCCTTTGCCCAGCCCGGCGCACCCGGCGAGGAAGACGAGCGCGGTGATGCAGAGGAAGCGCATGGAACCTCGGGTGGTGGAATCGCGGTCTCACACAGAGGCACAGAGACACAGAGAGAAGCAAACGACGTCAGTTTTTCTTCTCCGTGTCTCTGTGCCTCTGTGTGAGATCCGTTTTTATCTGGCGAGATTCAGATTGACGTACGCCGGGTCGCCGGTGACCTCGCGGACGAGCACGGCGGCGAGCCAATCAGGGATCTCCACCGGGGTGTCCTCGGCGGGGAGCTCCACCTCGGCCAGCACCAGGCGCTGGCCGCGGAAGCGGTCGATCTCCCACACCAGCTCGCCCTGCGGGACGCGGTAGCGGCGCTTGCGGACGCGGCGGCCCTTGGTGAGCGACCACAGCGTGCGGAAGATGCGCTCGGTGGTCTCCTCCTCCACCTCGATGCGCGACAGGCCGGAGCCCAGCTTCACCGTGCGGTACCACCGCGTGCCGGCGGGGGTCCTCACCTTGCGCACCCGCTCGGCAAGGCGGTCGCCGGGGAGGTATCCCTGCTCGATCTGGCGGACCTCCACCTCCACGCCTCGCAGCCGGGGCATGGCGCTGAGAAGGAACTTGCGCTCGATCTCGCGCTCGGGGCCGCCCCCCTCCAGCTCGTCGGCCAGGCCGCGCACGCGCGCCAGGAAGGCGTCCGCCGCGCCGAAGAGCCACCCCTCCCGCAGCGCCGCGAAGTGCTCGGTGCGCTCCTCGCCCAGCCGCTGGTGGAGGGCGCGCGCGCCGCGCACCGCATCCGGATCCCCCGCCTCCGCGTCGCCCAGGGCGAGCGCGGCCTGGCCCATCATCACGTGCGCGTCGTGCATCTCTCCCAGCCGGTCCTGCAGCGCCTTGATCTCCTTGAGCACCTGCCGCGCGCCGGGCACCGCGTCGCGCACCGGCTCCAGCAGGTAGCGAAGGCGCTTGAGGGAGATGCGGGCCAGGTGCGCCTCGTCCTGGTGCTCCTCGTCCGTCACGGCCCGCAGCTTGTCCGCGAGGACGTCGGCCTCGGCGCGCAGCCGCGTGGCGAGCTCGTGGCGGAAGAGCGTGCCGCCGGGCGCCTCGCCGCCTCTCAGCTCCGTGCGGTAGTCGCGGAGGCGCTTGGCCAGCCGCTCGCGCTCGCCCGGGAAGTCGCGCAGCGCCACGCGCAACTGCTCCACGGCGTCGGCCGCCCGGGCGCGGGCCCCTTCCAGCGCCTCCTTCACCGCGTCGCGCTCGGCCCCGCGCGCCCTGGCCAGACGCGTGGCCAGCCACTCCACCTGCACCTGGGCGTCGCGGGCGCCGCCGGTGGCGCGCGCCAGGTCGCGCAGGCGGCGCCGGTCCTTGCCCCCCACCACGTCGTCCAGCAGGTCACGGTAGGCCCGCAGGGTGCTCCGCAGCCGGCGCAGCGCCACGCGGAAGGCGTGGAGGGCGTCCGGGTGGGCGGGGTCGTGGAGGCGCTCGTGCGCGGCGGCGGCCTCGTCCAGCAGCCCCACCGCCACCCAGCGGACGGCGAGCCCCGCCGGGAGCGCCGGGAGCGTGGCCGGGTCCATCAGCGCTCCAGCTTGCGGAGGTGCCCCGGCGCCAGCGCCCACACCAGGGTGGCGTTCCCCGCGGCGGGCGGGTCGTCGAACTCCAGCAGGCACGCCGCCCCCTTCTTGAGCTCCACGAACGACTCGTGGCGCCCCGTCAGCAGCCACCCCACCAGGAACCCCAGCCCCGGCTCGTGCCCCACCACGGCCACGCAGTCGTCGGGTCCGTGGCCGCGCAGCCAGGGGAGCAGGTCGTCCGCCCCGCGCTCGGGCGCCAGCTCCGCCACCGTCTCCACCTTCATCCCCCCGTACTCCGCGGCCACGATGGCCGCCGTCTCCTGCGCCCTCACCAGCGGCGACGAGGCCAGCGTGTTCACCCTGGGGAGCAGGGACTTGAGCCCCGCGGCCCCCCTCTTCATCCGCTTCTTCCCGTCGTTCGTGAGCGGCCTCTCCCCGTCTGGCCGTCCGGAAAACGACCAGTGGTCGCGGTCTTCTGCAATGGCGTGGCGGATGACTAGAAGTTGCATGCGCGCGGCAAGGGGCTGGGGGGAAGTGCGTTAGTGCGTGGGAGTGCGTGAGTGCGCTTTACTGCTGTCAACGCACTCACGCACTTACGCACTCACGCACTTCCTGCAAAAGCTGTCCCCGCCGCTCCACGCCCCGCCTTGCACCACACCCGGCGCACCGTTACGTATACGCCTGTTCACCCGCCGGCGTCCGCGTGGGGCGCGCTTCCGCTGTCATCCCGACGTATGAAACGCAGAGCTTCCGTTTTTCTGACCGCGCTGTGCATGGGCGCGGTTCCGGCCGCGGCGCAGGACGCCCGGCGCGCCCTGACGCCCGCCGATTTCGACGCGTGGCGCTCGGTGAGCGGCGCCAACCTGTCGCGCGACGGGCGCTGGGTGGCCTACACGCTCGCGCCGCAGGTGGGCGACGGCGAGGTGGTGGTGAGGTCCGCCGCGGGCGGCCCCGAGCACCGTCACTCGCGCGGCTACATCGGGAGGCCGCAGACGCGCGCCGGCGCCACGGGCCCCGAGTCCGGCTACCGCCCCTCCCCCGCCGTGCTCTCGGCCGACGGGCGCTGGGCCGCGTTCACCATCGAAGCGCCCCGCGCCGAGTGGGAGCGCGCCCGCCGCGAGCGCCGCAAGCCGGCCGACATGCCCAAGCCCTCGCTGGGCATCATGTCGCTCCCGGACGGGCGCGTGGCCACCGTGCCGCGCGTGAAGTCGTTCCGCATGCCGGAGGAGAACGGGCGCTGGTTGGCCTACCTGCTGGAGTCGGACAGCACCTCCACCCCGCGCGACTCGTCCGCGGCGCCGCGGCCGGCGGCGGCGGCGGCCACCCCCGGGGGTACGCCGCGGCCCGTGAGCGCGGATTCCACCCCGCGCGGCGCCGCCAAGAAGGAGCTCGGCTCCACCCTGGTGCTCCGCGACCTGCAGACGGGGCAGGAGACGCGCATCGAGGAGGTGAGCGCCTTCACCTTCGACAAGGGCGGTCGCTGGCTGGGCTACACCGTCTCCGCGCGGCGGGCGGAGCGCGACGGGGCGTACGTGAGGGAGCTGGCCGGCGGGCGCGACCACACGCTGCGGGCGGGCGCGGGTAGCTACCGTGGCCTCACCTTCAGCGACGACGGACGCCAGGCCGCGTTCACCGCCGACCCCGCGGGCGGCTCGCGGGCGGATGCTTCCCTCTTCCACGCCACGCTGGGCGGCGAGCCGCGCGTGCGCCAGGTGGCGGACGACCTGGGCGGCGGGCGCCGGGTGGCCGAGCGGGGACGCGTCCGCTTCACCCGCGACGGCGGGGCGCTGGTCTTCGGCGTCCTTCCCGCCACGCCCGACTCCGTGCCGGCCGACTCCCTCGCGGAAAAGGCCGTGTTCGACCTGTGGAACTACCGCGACGCGCGCCTCCAGCCGCAGCAGCGCGCCGAAGCCTCGCGCGACCGCGACAGCGCGTGGGTGGCCGTGGTGAGGCCCGGCTCGCGGCCCGTGGTGATCGGCAGCGACACCCTGCGCGGCGTGCTCCTCTCCGACGACGGGCGGGTGGCCGTGGCCAGCGACGAGCTCCGCTACGCCATCCCCTCCATGTGGGGCGAGGGCGGGACGGACGTGTACACCATCGACACCCGCACCGGCGCCCGCCGCCGCGTGGCGGAGCGCATCCCCTTCGCCCCGCAGCTCTCCCCCGGCGGGCGCTACGTGCTCTACTTCGACCGCGACCGCCGCTGGCACGCGTACGACAACACCACCGGCCGCACGGCGGACCTCACCGGGCGGCTGGCCACGCGCTTCGACCAGGAGACGTGGGACACCCCCTCCGACCCGGCGCCCTGGGGCGTGGCCGGCTGGACGGCGGGCGACCGCTCGGTGCTGCTGTACGACCGCTACGACGTGTGGGAGATGGACCCCGCCGGCCGCCGCCCCGCCCGCATGGTGACCGACTCGGCCGGGCGCCGGGCGAGCGTCGTGCTGCGCTGGGTGGACCCGGACCCCGACGAGCGCACCATCGACCCCCGCCAGCCGCTGCTGCTGCGCGCCTTCAACGAGCGCACCAAGGCCAGCGGCTTCTTCCGCGACAGGCTCGATGCCACCGCTCCTCCGGTGATGCTGGTGATGGAGGACCGCCAGGTGGCCGCGCCCACCCGCGCGCACGACGCGGAGGTGTACCTGTGGACGCGGCAGACGGTGAGCGAGTCGCCGGACCTGTGGGTGAGCGGGCCGTCGTTCACCGACGCGCGCCGCATGTCCGCCGCCAACCCGCAGCAGGCGGGCTTCCGCTGGCCCACCGCGGAGCTGGTGAGCTGGCGCTCGGCGGACGGGGCGGATCTGCAGGGGCTCCTGTACAAGCCGGAAGGGTTCGACCCGTCGAAGAAGTACCCCATGGTGGTGTACTTCTACGAGTCGCTGTCGGACAACCTGCACCAGTACCGGATGGACGTTCCGCGCAACATCATCCAGCCCACGCTGTACGCGTCGAACGACTACCTGGTCTTCATGCCGGACATCCACTACCAGACGGGCTACCCGGGGGAGAGCGCCATGCGCTCCATCGTCCCCGGCGTGCAGTCGCTGGTGGCGCGCGGCTTCGTGGACTCGGCCAGGGTGGCCATCCAGGGGCAGTCGTGGGGCGGGTACCAGGTGGCGTACATGATCACCCGCACCCCCATGTTCGCCGCGGCGATGGCGGGGGCGCCGGTGGCCAACATGACCAGCGCGTACGGCGGCATCCGCTGGCAGTCGGGGCTCGCGCGCGCCTTCCAGTACGAGCGCGGCCAGAGCCGCATCGGCGCCACGCCCTGGCAGAACCGCGACCTCTACATCGAGAACTCGCCGCTCTTCGCCGCGGACCGCATCACCACGCCGCTGATGATCATGCACAACGACGCGGACGGCGCGGTGCCCTGGTACCAGGGGATCGAGATGTTCGTGGCGCTGCGCCGCCTGGGGAAGGAGGTGTACCTCATCAACTACAACGGCGACGAGCACAACCCCACCAAGCGCGCCAACCAGATCGACCTGGCCATCCGCATGATGCAGTTCTTCGATCACCACCTCAAGGGCAGCCCCGCGCCCGCCTGGATGCTGCAGGGCATTCCCTTCCTCAACAAGGGACGCGACAACTAACGAAGGGCTCACACAGAGACACAGAGGCACGGAGAAGAAGTTCTTTCTCCGTGCCTCTGTGTCTCTGTGTGAGCCCCTTACTCTCCGTCAGCCGCCTCGGCCCATACCTCGGCGGCCCCGTCGGGGCCATAGACGACCGTGACGTGCCAGGGGCGGCAGCACACCTGGCAGTCCTCCACGTACCCCTGGCGCGTGCCGCTGCCGGGGTCCAGCGCGATCTCCACCGCCTCGCCGCAGTACGGGCACTGCACGGTGGCGCTGGTGTCGGCCACCCCGTCGCCCAGCGGGAAGTCGGCTTCCAGGTCGTCGTTCCAGGGCTCCGGGTCTTGGGAGATGTAGATCATCAGCCCGCCCGCTCCGCCACCCGCTCGCACCACCCCGCCAGCCGCTCCAGCTCGTCGTCCGCGAAGCCGGCGAGGAGCTCGGCCTCGGCGGCTTCGCGGGCGCCCACGGCGGCGGCGAAGCGTGCCCGGCCCTCGTCGGTGACCTCCGCGCGCACGCTGCGGCGGTCGGCGGGGTCGGGCACGCGGCGCACCAGGCGGTCCGCCTCCAGCCGGTCCACGAGCTGGGTGACGTTGGAGCGCACGCAGCAGAGCCGCTCGGCGAGCTGGCCCAGCGGGATGGGCCCGTCGGCCTCCAGCAGGATGTGCAGGGCGCCCATCTTGGCGAGCGAGAGCCCCATCGGCTCCAGGCTGCGCTCGAGCCGCGCCTCCACCTCGGCGCCCGCGTCCAGCAGCGCCATGAGCGCCTTCCGCACGCCGGGCGTGCACGGGAGGTGTGATTGGTTCATGCCTGAACGTTACACCCCGCCCGGAGCACGCGTCAAGGCGCCCGCCGCACCAAACCGGAGTGCGCGGACGGCCATCGCACCGCTTGTTTTCCGCGCCACGGCGCAGAATGCACGCAACTCCGCACCATAACGGTGCATACCGTCCAAGGTGTCCGGTTTTATGCGATTCGGTGCGTGCGAGGTCGGACCCCACCCGATAGGAAACTTTACCTTTTCGGGCATACCCCCGCAGATGACCCCTCCGTCACGAGAATCTCGTATGAAGAAGCTCGCTCTCGCGCTTTGCTCCGTGCTCCTGCTCGCCGGTGCCTGCACCTCGTCCGTCACGGCGCCGCAGCACGACACCCCGGCGTCGCGCGACGAAGTTGGCGACACCGTCACGGTAACGGGAGGGCACGGGATGGGGAGCGGAAACTAGGCCCGCGCCACCCCGGCGAGCGCCCGCACCAGCTTTTCGGCCAGCTCCTCGGCCTCCGGCGCCGCCTGGGCGCGGACGGGGTGCGAAGCGGCGTTGCGCTTGGCGTTCGCCGCTTCGATCACGGCCTCGGCCGCCAGCTCCACACGCGCCTCGCGGCGCGTGCGCGCCAGGTGGCGCGCACGCTCCGCCGCGTCCATCGCCCTCTCGTGCTCGCCCAGGCTGGCCGCGCCGTTGGCGATCCCCAGCAACGCCCCGGTGAACCCCTCGATGGGCGGCATCTCCCCCAGCATCCGCTCCGCCTCCTCCGCCGCCGCGGCGAACACGTCGCGCTCCCCGGCGCCGCCCGCGGCCCTCGCCAGCAGCCCCAGCACCAGCGCCCGCTCGCTGGGCCCGGTGAAGTGCGGGAGGAGCGCCTCGGACACCCGCGCGGCCGGGGCGAAATTCCCCAACTGCACCCAGTTGTAGGCCACGTCGTACGCCAGGCGCCGCAGGTGCGGATGCCCCGCGCCGTACGCCTGGAACGCCTGCACGGCCAGCGGCCCGGCGGCGGCTCCCTCTCCCGTGTCCGCCGCGCACAGGTACAGGTCGTGGTAGGCCATGGCGCACACGTCGCGCAGTCGGTGGCGGCGCGCGGCGCGCAGCGAGCGGACGAACGCCTTGCGCGCCACCCGGTAGTTGCCCCGCCGCACGTACATGTTGCCGATCCCCGAGAACGCCAGGGCGTACGAGCGCCAGTCGCCGGCCTGCCGCGCCTGCACGATGGCGCGCATGTACCAGCTCTCGGCGCGGTCGTACTCGGCGCGGCGGCGCGCCAGCCGCCCCACGGCGAAGGCCAGCGGGGCCGCGTCCGGCCGGGCCAGCGCGGCGGCCTGGGCGAACTCCAGCGCGGTGCCCAGCGCCCCGCGCCCCTCGGCCCACGAAGCCACGCGGCGGCAGGCGTTCACCAGCCGCCCCAGCTCCACGCTCCCCGGGCTCTCCAGCAGGGCCACGATCACGGAGAGGGGGGCGAGCAGCTCCGCGTCCGGCTGCACGCGCGCCAGCTCGGCGGCGCGCGCGTCGGCGGCGCCCGCGTCGAACAGGGCCGCGCGGCTTTCGGCGGGGGTGCAGGCCCAGAGCACCACGTTCCTCACGCTGCGCCAGAGCACCACGCCCAGGTCGCCGGGGATCTCTTCGACCACGGCGAGGGCGGGGATCGCTTCGGCGCCGCGGGTGATGGCCGGCGGAACGCGCGGGCGCCGGCTGCGGGCGGGTCCCTGGGGCCGCTGCGGTGCGGTGAGGCTCATTGGACGAAGCCGCCGGGAGGGGTGGATGCGGAGCTGCTTCTGAGGGGTAACCAGACGCGGCGCGAATGTTCCGCGCTCGCTTGCGGATGCGCCGCGCGGCGCATAGCTATCGGACCGCGGGCGCCCCGCCGGCGCCCCTTACCCCCGCGCCCCGCCCCGCGAATGAAACGCACCTGGACCGTGGACAGCATCGAGGAAGAGATCGCCGCGCTGGTGGACGAGAGCGGCGCTCTCCTTCACCTCCCGGCCTGGCTGCTCCCCGACGCCGTGCGCGAGGGCGACATCGTGTCCGTGGACCGCAAGGCCCGCGGCGCCACCGCCACCCTCCGCCTCACCATCGACCGCGCCGCCACCGACGCCGCCCTGCGCGCCTCGCGTGCCCAGCTCGCCCGGCTGCAGGGCGACGATCCGGGCGGGGACATACAACTGTAACCGCGGGGAACGGGGAATGGGGAACGGGGAACGGGAAAAACCTTAGCTGTTACCGTTCCCCGTTCCCCGTTCCCCGTTCCCCAATCAGTTGCCCGAGACCGCGCGGTACGCGTTGATCAGCCCGTAGCCCTGCTCCGAGTGCCGGCTCGGGTAGAACCCGGCCGTCTGGATGAGGCGCTGGCGGACGCCGTCGCGCGTAAGGGTCGGGTTGCGCGACCAGACGAGGGCGGCCACCGAGCCGACCACGGCGGTCGCGTTGGAGCTGCCGCCCATCCCCACCACGTCGGCCGTGAACTGGCCGGTGCTCGGCACGTCCAGATACGCCGTGAGCTCCACGTCGCTGCCGCGGTGGATGCCGCAGGGGACGCCGCCGCCCGGGTAGGTGATCCCCGTCACCGCCACCACCTCCGGCATGTCCGCCGGGAACACGACGTTGCTGTCCAGGATGCCGTCGCCGCAGCCGCTGGTGCCCGCCGCGCCGAAGAAGAGGAGCTGCGAGTTGTAGTGCCAGTACTCGATCTCGTCGGACACCTGCCAGAACCAGTTGAGCGACTCCCACGCCATCACCACGATGCGCGCGCCGTTCTGCGCGGCGGTGCGCACGCCGGCCTTGGCGTCGCTGCTGGATACGGCGGCCACCCCGTCGCCGTGGCGCACGCTCACGAAGTTGGAGCGGTAGGCGATGCCCCCCACGCTGCGCCCGTCGCGCGGCGCGGCGATGATCCCCGACATGCGCGTGCCGTGGCCGCACGAGTCGTACACGCTGGGCTGCGACGACACCTTGAGGAGCTTGAGGGTGCGCCCGGTGCTCTCACCCGTGGCGAAGGTGCTGGTGAACTGCCCCTGGCCGGACGAGATCCCCGTGTCCGTGAGGCCGATGGTGACCCCGGCGCCGCCGCTGAGCGTCCACGCGCTGGGGATGCCCATGGCGGTGAGCTTCTGCGAGTACACGTCGCCCGAGGCGGTGTACTGGCGGTCGCCCGTCCAGGTGCTGCCCCACCCGCACCCGCCCACGCTGGCGAAGTCCTGCATCCCGTCGTCCACCATCGTGGGCTCCACGTAGTCCACGAAGGGGAGGCGGCGGATGGCCGCCAGCGACTCCGGCCCGCTCAGCTTCACCTCCATGGAGGGGAGGAGGTCGTCCGCGGCCACCAGCGTCACGCCCTTCTGCGCCACCACGGCCGCGCGCCCCTGCGACCACTCGCTGCGCCCCACCAGCACCCGCCCGCGGTACACGCCGCGCACCGCGCCCGGCGACTTGAGCCCCACCACCGCGTTGCCGCCCGACGCGGCGACGGCGGCCCACAACTGCGCGTCCGTGCGCTCCACCCACGTCCCCGGGCGCTCCTGCGCGCGGCTGGGGATGGGCTGGCCGGTGGCGGTGCGCGCCTCGGCCGGCGCTGCGGCATCGGGCGACGCGGGGTTGGACTGGTCCGAGCAGGCGGCGAGCGCGAGGAGCGCGGCCAGGGAGACACGTACGGTGGCGCGTTGGGCGTGCATGAACGTCCTTGCCGGTGATGAAGGAAAGGGAGCTGCCCCGGAGGAGAGGGGCGCGGGGAGGGATGGCTTCGCAAACGGATGGGTAGATACGCTATACGACATCATGTGTGCGCGCAAGCCCCCGCGCCCGCTCCGGCGCGTCCCTTGCACCGCCCGCGCAGGCTGCACCGCGGCCGCCCCAGGCGGCCGCGCACCGATCCGCCGGCATCCACAGGAGCTCGTGTTGACCCGGTCTGCTTCCCTGCGCTCGTCCGCCGTTCTCCTCGTTTTCGCCGCCGCGTGCGCCCCGGGCGCCAGCGGCGGGGCCGCCACCGGGCCGTCCGCGCGCCCCCCGGTGCGGGCCGTGCTCGAGTACGTGCCGCTCTCCGAGGGGCTTCCGCCCATCCCGCGCGTGGACGGGCCGCTGGCGATCCGCGTGGTGAACCCCGGCGCCGACGCGGCCAGGCCTCGCCTGGACTCCACCTTCATCTACGGCACGGTGGGCACGGGCGGCGCGGCGCTCACCATCAACGGCACGCCGGTGCCGGTGGCGCCCAACGGCGCGTTCATCGCCTACCTCCCGCTCCCGGCCGACGGGCGGTGGCAGTTGAACGCCTTCAAGGACGGGCAGGCCGCCATGCACACGGTGGCCTACCGCGCCGCGCCCGCCCCCGCCGCCACCCCCGCGGCGCCCGCCACGGGCACGGGCGTGTTCGCGGCACCGCGCGCCGCGCGGGTAACGGGCGGCGCGGACACGCTGGCCACGGGCTCGGACGCGGTGTACGCGCGCCCCACGCCCACGGGCGGCTACCGCTGGTTCTTCCCGCGCGGCACGCGCCTGTCGCTGGCCGAGCGCCGCGGCAGCCAGTACCGCGTGCAGTTGGACGATGGCACCGCCGCCTGGATCGACGCCAGCGCCGTGACCGTGGCGGACACCACCGCCGCCGCCGCGGGGCCGGTGGCGCTGGGCACCGTCGCCGTGACGCCCGCCGCCGGCTGGGTGGACGTGCGCATCCCCGCGCAGCGCGCGCCGTTCCTGGTGGAGCCGGGCGAGGGCGCGTGGACCGTCACGCTGTACGGCGTCACAGCGCAACCGGGCGGCGGCGCCCAGAGCGACGCCATGCTGACGGGCGTGACGCGGGAAGCGGCCGGCCCGGCCACCGCGCGACTGCGTCTGGCCGTGGCGCGCGCTCCGTGGGGATACAAGGCGTTCTACGCGCCGGACGGCTCGCTGATCGTGCGCCTGCGCCGCCCGCCCGCCATCGACGCGGCCAACCCGCTGCGGGGGCGGCGCATCGTGATCGACCCCGGCCACCCGCCGGCGGGCGCCACGGGCCCCACGGGGCTGTACGAGGGCGACGCCAACCTGGCCATCTCCCTCCCCCTGGCCGAGAAGCTGCGCGCCGCGGGGGCCGAGGTCGTCCTTACGCGCACCGGGCGCCAGGCCCCGTTCAGCACCAACACCTCCGAGGACCTGCGCGGCCGCACCGCGCTGGCCGTGAGCTCCAACGCGGAGCTGCTGGTGTCTGTGCACAACAACGCCTTCGGCGAGGCCCAGAACCCGTTCCGCGCCTTCCACACGGCGGTGTACCACTTTCAGCCCTTCAGCCAGCCCGCCGCGGCGGCGCTGGCGCGGGAGATCGGCGGCGTAACGCGCATCCCCAACCGCGGCGCGCTGCGCGAGAACCTGGCGATGGTGCGCCCCACCTGGCTCCCCAGCGCCCTCACCGAGTCGCTCTTCATGCCGATCCCGGAAGAGGAGAACGCCCTGCGCGACCCGGCGTTCGTGGACCAACTGGCGACGGCGCATCTTCGGGGAATCGAAGCGTTCTTCAGGGGACAGGTGCGTTAGTGCGTCAGTGCGTGAGTGCGTGAATGAAACGGCTCACGCACCGGCAGCCCCGCGGACCGGCGGTTCCGGGATAGAACGCGCGAAAGGCAGGCTGGGCACGATACACCGCGCCCCTGAACGATGCGCATCCAACGCACTCACGCACTAACGCACTCACGCACTCTTTTCACGGCCATGAAAGCAATCGTCATCACCCGCCCGGGCGGGCCGGAAGTGCTGGTGCAGGAAGACCGGCCCGTACCCGAGCCGGGGCCGGGCGAGATCCGGGTGCGGGTGCACACCTCGGCCATGAACCGGGCCGACCTCCTCCAGCGGCGCGGCCTGTACCCCGCCCCTCCCGGCGCCCCCGCGGACGTGGGCGGGCTGGAGTACGCGGGCGAGGTGGACGCGGTGGGCGCCGGCGCGGGGCTGTGGGCCGTGGGCAACCGCGTGATGGGGATCGTGGGCGGCGGCGGGCACTCCGAGTACGTGGTGGTGCACGAGCGCGAAGGGATCCGCATCCCCCAGAACCTGGGGTGGGAAGAGGCCGCCGCCATCCCCGAAGCCTTTCTGACGGCGTACGATGCCCTCTTCCGCCAGCTCGACGTAAAGGTGGGGGAGCGGGTGCTGATCCACGCCGTGGGGAGCGGCGTGGGGACGGCGGCGCTGCAGCTCGCGCGGGCGGCGGGTGCGGAGGTCATCGGCACCTCGCGCACCGCGGCCAAGCTGGAGCGCGCCCGCGAGCTGGGGCTGGACCACGGTGTCGACACCAGCAAGGAAGACCTGGCCGAGGCCGTCAACCAGGCCACCTACGGCAGCGGCGTGCACGCGCTGCTGGACCTGGTGGGCGGCAAGCTCCTGGAAGCCTCCCTCCGCGTGCTCGCGGTAAAGGGCCGCGCCGTGGTCGTGGGCACCACCGCCGGCGCCAAGGCGGAGATCGACCTGGGCCTCCTCCTCCGCCGCCGCATCCACCTCTTCGGCACGGTGCTGCGCTCCCGCCCGCTGGAGGAGAAGATCGCGCTGGCCCGCGAGTTCTCGGGCGCAGTGATTCCCCTGGTCTCCTCCGGCCGCATCCGCCCGATCATCGACTCCGTCTACTCCTTCGCCGACATCCGCAAGGCGCACGAGCAGATGGAGCAGAACGACTCTTTTGGTAAGATCGTGCTTACCTGGTAAAGAATCTCACACAGAGACACAGAGGCACAGAGATCAATTCATCTCTGTGCCTCTGTGTCTCCGTGTGAGATTGTTGACTATCCTAATCAGACCTTTATAATCAGGAACGACGACTTCCCCCCTCATCAAAGGATACCATGCGTCGCTCTTACCTCGCAGTTGCATTCGCGGTGGCCGTGCTCGGCGCGGCGGTGAGCTCGCCCGCGCCTACCCAGCAGCAGAACGCGCTGCCCGACTGTGACCCGGGCTTCGAGTTCTGCGAGGCGAGGATTACGTACTACGCAAATTCCTCTCACGTGAGCGTCGTGGGCAAAGCGATCGAAGACTGCAACGGCGATTTCACCGTCACCTACGGCTACACCACGCAGTACGCGAGCGCCCGCTACTTTCCCTGCCCGGCAGACTGAGTGCGTCCGTAGCGCTGGGCTGGCCAGTTGGAACGAGCAGGGCCCCGGCGGAATCCGCCGGGGCCCTGCTCGTCGAACACGTACCGCTGTCGCTCGTTAGCGGACGTTGCGGTTCGCCGAAAGGAGGCGCTCCCAGGCCTTGGACATGCGCTGGTACTCGCCGGGGCAGCGCACGGCGCGCTCGCGCGGCAGCATCCCTTCGGTCACGATGCGCGAGTACTTCTGCGGGTCAGAGCCGTAGACCCAGCAGGCGATGTTGAAGAGGCGCTGCGGGCCCAGGGAGTGCTCGTCCGCGAAGTCCGAGTTGTCGAACACCGCGTTCTCGCCCGGCTGCACGGCGAGCACGCCGTTGAAGGCGGCCTGCGCGCCCTTCTCGCCGCTTCCCACCAGGATGTAGGTGGCGAGCTGGTCCACCGCGTCTTCCTCGCGGCCCGTCACGGGCAGGTCCATCACGTCCACCAGGGCGTGGCCCACCTCGTGGTACATGATGAAGTTCACCGCCCCGTCCACCGCCTCGGACTGCGCCTGCGTCCACTGCCCGTCCCGCACGAAGATGTTGGCGAGGTGGTTGAGCAGCTCGTAGCACATGGTGACGGCGCCCTGCCGCGGGCTGTAGAACGCGTTCACGTTTCCGCACTGCGCCATGCGTACGGACACGCTGCGCGGCAGCGGCGGCAGGTTGGTGTTGTTGTTGAGCGACTCGGTGAAGCGCTCCATCATCCCCGCCTGCTTGATGCGCTGGCCCAGGGTGCGCAGCGCCGGGGTGGTGGCCTCGGTGAAGCCGTACAGCCACTTGCTCTGGCCGGCCGTGCGCTCCTCGGCCGCCGTCTGCACCGGCGCGGCGGAGAGGGTGCGCACGCTCAGCGTGTAGCTCCCCGTCTTGCCGGGCTCGAAGGCGTTGGCCTGGATCACGTACACGCCCGTGCCGCCCACGGTGACGGTGGCCTTGGCGTTGGTGCCGCCGGCGCCGTCGTCGTCGTTCACCTCGGCCTCCAGGCGCCCGCCCTCCAGCCGCCCCCAGCGCAGGTACGTGTCGAAGTCGCTGGAGGTCATGGTGATCTCCAGCCGGTCGCCGGGGCGGCCCTGGTACACGTACTGGTCGTAGAACGAGCTGTCCGAGAGCATCGGGTCCGTGCGGGTGAGCTGCCCGCTCACCGTCTGCCCCGCGGTGACCGTGGCGGCACCCGCGGGAGCCTGGGGGGTGGTCTGCTGCGCCGCGGTGGCGCCCACCGGCTGCACGGACAGGGTGTACGAGCCCGTGGCGCCCGCCGCCAGCGAGTTGGCCTGCACGGCGTACGTCCCGCTGGCGCCCACGGTGGCGATGAGCTGCGAGTTGGTGCCGCCGCCGCCGTCGTCGTCGCGCGACTCGGCCTCGAAGCGGCTCCCCGCCAGGCGCCCCCACGCCATGTAGGTGTCGAAGTCGGTGGACCTCATCGTCACCAGCACCCGCTCGCCCGGGCGCCCGCGGTACACGTACAGGTCGTAGTGCGAGTTGTCGCTCAGCTTGGGGTCCGACGTGTCCAGCCGCCCGCTCACCGTCTGGCCCATGGAGAGCGTCTGCGCGCCGCTGGGGGCCGCGCCGCTGGCCCGCTCCACGGACAGGGTGTAGGCGCCCGTGGTGTTGGCGGCGAGCGAGTTGGCCTGGATGGTGTACGTGCCGCTGGCATCCACCGTCACCTGCATGCGCGCGTTGGTGCCGCCGCCCGCGTCGTCGTCGGTGCCCAGGAGCTGGAACTGCGACCCCTGGCCGCGCCCCCAGCGGAGGTACGTGTCGAACTCCGGCGAGGTGAGGGTGATGAGGATCTGCTCGCCCGGGGTGCCCTCGTACACGTAGCTGTCGTAGTGCGAGTTGTCCGGCAGGCGCGGGTCCGAAGTGTCCAGCCGGCCGGACACGTTCTGCCCCGCGCGGATCACCCCGCCCGCGGCCACTGCCTGGCCGGTGCCCGTGCTCTCCACGCTCAGCGTGTAGGCGCCGGTGGTGTTGGCCGCCAGCGAGTTGGCGCGGATGGTGTACGTGCCGCCGCTGCCCACCGTCACGCGCAGCCGCGAGTCCGTGCCGCCGGCGCCGTCGTCGTCCGTCTTCTCGGAGCGGAAGCTGCTTCCCTGCCCCGCGCCCCACACCAGGTACGTGTCGAAGGTGGAGGAGCGCAGGGTGATGACCAGCTCCTCGCCCGGTCGCCCGGTGTAGCGGTACTCGTCCGCGTACGAGTTGTCCGCCAGCTTCAGGTCCGACGTCTGGAGCTGGCCGCTCACCGTCTGCCCGGCGGAGATGGTGCCCTCGCCGCCGGCGGACGGCTGCGGGCGCGTGGTGGCGATGGGCGTGGCGCCCGCGCGCTCCACCGTGAGGGTGTACGCGCCCGTGGAGTTGGCCGCCAGCGAGTTGGCGCGGATGGTGTACGTGCCGCTGCTGGGCACCGTCACCTGCAGCCGCGAGTCGGTGCCGCCCGCGCCGTCGTCGTCCGTTCCCGTGGAGGCGAAGGCGGTGCCCTGCCCCGTGCCCCACGTGAGGTAGCTGTCGAACGCGGCGGAGCGCAGGGTGATGACGATCCGGTCGCCTGCGCGCCCCTCGAAGCGGTACTCGTCCGCGTACGAGTTGTCCGCCAGCTTCATGTCCGACTCCTGCAGTTCCCCGTTCACCGTCTGCCCCACGGCGATGGTGCCCATCGGGCCGCCCGGCCGCGGCCCGCCGGGCGTGGGGCCCGCCACGGGGCTCCCGCCGATCTCCAGCGTGTAGGCACCCGTGGCGCCCGCGGCGACCGAGTTGGCGCGGATCACCAGCACGCCCGTGGGGCCCACCGCCGCCGTCAGCCGCGAGTCGGTGCCGCCCCCCCCGTCGTCGTCGGTCACGGACGAGGCGTAGGCGGTGCCGTTCATCGCGCCCGCCGTCAGGTAGGTGTCGAAGGCACCGGACTTCATGGTGACCACCACCTGCTCGCCCGGACGGCCGCGGTACACGTACTGGTCGTAGAACGAGCCGTCGTCCAGCTTGGGGTCCGACGCGGCCAGGGTGCCGCTGACCGTCTGGCCGGCGCGCACCGCGGTGCCGGGCTGTGCCGCGGCGGTGGCGGGCAGGGCGGCAGCGAGCAGCACGCCCGCCAGGGCGAGCCGTGTGGGCGGGAAGGAATACCGCATCTAGGGGTACCAGGATCGGGTGGAGGACGAGCGGAGGGCGCGGCGGAAACACACGCAGCGGCACAAGTTCGGGAGCGGTGCCGCCAAACGCAACAAAACGTTTGTTTTCCGCGACCGGCCCGTCCCGCTCCCCGTTACGTTCTTGTTTCCCCTTGCGCGCGGGCGCTCCGGCACCATCTTGCCGCGTCGGCGAGCCACGAAACAGCGAGCGACCCCGCGGGCGCAATCCGCGGGGCGCTCTTATCGCGTAGATACCAGGAGATGGACGTGAACCAGAGAATCAGGCCGGTGGAGATCTACATGCAGGGTCCCGCGCCGGACCCCGCCCAGCCGCGCGCCGTGCGGCTGTCGCAGGTGACCTTCGCGGACCTCGCGGAGCCACAGAGCCAGAACGTGGCGGGGACGCTGTTCGGCGGGGTGCTGCTGGGCTTCATCGACCGGGCGGCGGCCTTCTGCGCCATGAAGCACGCGGGGCGCCCGGTGGTGACCAAGAGCTTCGACAGCGTGGAGTTCAACGAGCCGATCTTCATCGGCGAGCTGGTGGTGGCGCACGCGTCCGTCAACTTCACGGGGCGCACCAGCATGGAGGTGGGCGTAAAGGTGCTCGCCCAGAACCCCGTGACGGGCGAGGAGCGCCACACCAACACCTGCTACGCCACCTTCGTGGCGCTGGACGACCGCGGCCGCCCCACCGCCGTGCCGCCCATCCTCCCCGAGACGGACGAGGAGAAGCGCCGCTTCGAGGCCGCCCAGCTCCGCCGCGACGACCGCCTGGCGCGGAGCAAGCGGAAGAAGGGGTGAACGGCGGGAACGGGGAACGGGGAACGGGGAACGGGGAACGGTAGAAGCGAACCGCTCCGCTGACGGATGGTGCTGCCGTTTGGGAGTTACCGTTCCCCGTTCGCCGTTCCCCCGCCGTTGGAACCATCCAACCGGCCCACGGTACTCCATTGACGGCGGGAGGGGCGCCCGCTACGTTTGCGCCCCCCTGAAGGCCCGCCCGGACGCCGCCCAGCGCCGGGCGGTTCATTTTGCTCCGGGCAGAGCTTTTGCAGGGTCGGCAAGGTGGCACGGGAACAGAAAACGGCTCCGGAACGAGCGAAAGCGACGGATCTAAATATGGCGACAGCGCGGAAGAGCACGACCACAACCCCACGGCGGCGGAAGAAGGGCAGCGGGGCAGAATCCGGCTTTGGTGTGGCCAACGAGGACCAGTCCAGCCTGGACCAGTACCTCAAGGAGGTCAGCACCCACGCCCTGCTGAACTCGGCCCAGGAGATCGAGCTGGGCCGGCGCGCGCGCGCGGGCGACGAGGACGCGGTCAACGAGCTGGTGCGGGCCAACCTGCGCTTCGTGATCTCGGTGGCCAAGAAGTACCAGAACCGCGGCGTCTCCCTCTCGGACCTGATCCAGGAGGGGAACGTCGGCCTGGTGACGGCGGCCCGCAAGTTCGACCCGGACCAGGGGGTGAAGTTCATCTCCTACGCCGTGTGGTGGATCCGGCAGGCCATCCTTTCGGCGCTGGCCAACCAGGGCCGCTCGGTGCGCGTGCCGCTCAACCGCGCGTCGGACCTGGCCAAGATCTTCCGCGAGAGGGAGCGCCTCAAGCAGGAGCTTCGCCGCGACCCCACGCCGCAGGAGCTCAGCGAGGCCACCGGCCTGTCGCCGGAGATCGTGGAGAGCCTGCAGACGCTGAACGCGGCCGAGATCCGGCTGGACGCGCCCATCGGCGACTCGGACGACAGCCAGTTGATGGACCGCTTCATCGCCGACGAGGCGATCATGACGGAGGACGAGGTGGAGGAGCGCCTCCTCTCCGAGCGGATCGACCGGGCGCTCAACACCCTTCAGCCGCGCGACGCCAAGGTCCTCAAGCTGTACTTTGGCCTGGAGGGCGGCCGCGAGCACACGCTGGAGGAGATCGGCGACATCCTGGGCGTAACGCGCGAGCGCATCCGCCAGCTCCGCGACCGCGCCCTCAAGCGTCTGCGCGAGGGCGAGATGGGCGAGGCGCTGGCCTCGTTCGCCGCGGCGTAACGGCAGTCTCACACAGAGGCACAGAGACACAGAGAGAAGCACTGCTCTGTGTCTTTCTGTTTCTGAGCTCCATGGATTTCAGTGTCCATACTCACAGGTACCGTCCTCCTGGCGCAGGGCGGGGTGTACGAGATCGAGACGCCCGAGGGGACCGTGGAGGCGTCGCTGCGCGGGCGCGTGAAGCGGGAGGAGCGCACCGGCGACAAGGTGGTGGTGGGCGACGTGGTGGACCTGGGGCGCGGCTCCGGCTCCGGCGGCGAAGCCTGGACCATCGAGCGCGTCCACGACCGCCGCTCGGTGCTCGCCCGCCGCGCGCCGGGAAAGGCGCCGCGCGCCAAGGTGATCGTGGCCAACGTGGACCAGGTGCTGATCGTGTTCGCCGCCGCGCGCCCCGATCCGCACCTGCGCATGCTTGACCGCTTCCTGGTGATCGCCGAGGCGGCCGAGCTGCGCCCCCTCATCGTCATCAACAAGACGGACCTGGAGGGGGAGGCCGCCGCGCGCGCCCTCTTCGCCCGCTACGAGCGGGCCGGGTACCGGGTGATCTACACGGCCGCCAAGCAGAACGTGGGCGTGGACGAGCTGCGCGACGCCATCTGCGGGCAGGTGTCGGCGCTCGCCGGGCCGTCGGGCGTGGGGAAGAGCAGCCTGCTCAACGTGGTGCAGCCCGGGCTGGGGCTGCGCGTGGCCGCCGTGAGCGAGGCGGTCAACAAGGGGCGGCACACCACCGTCTCCGCGCAGCTCATCCCGCTGGAGTGCGGCGGCTACGTGGCCGACACCCCGGGGCTGCGCGAGGTGGGGCTCTGGGAGATCGACCGCGATCAGCTCCACTTCTACTTCCCCGAGTTCCAGGCCCTCATCGACAACTGCCGCTTCTCGTCGTGCACGCACATGCACGAGCCGGGGTGCGCGGTGCAGTCCGCCGTCGAGTCCGGCGCGCTCGACGCCGGCCGCTACGACAGCTACCGCCGCATGATGCTGGGCGAGGACGAGGACGGCTGACCGCATCCCCAATCAGCACAACGACATACGATGTAGCAGTTTTTCGGGCGGGTTGCGATGTGACGCAACCCGCCCGTTCGTCGTCATCTCCGCGAAGCGTTCCAAACCGACCTATAGACCTCCGGAGACACACGATGCACTCGAAGTACATCCTCCCGCTGCTCGCCGTGCTGGGCGCGTGCGCCGACGGCACCGGCGCCAACGGCCGTGCCGACGTCCGCGTGCTGATGAGCCAGAGCGCCTCCGCCTCGGCCAGCGCAAACCTGCTGGCGAGCACCTCGCTGGCCGACCGCGTGTCGCTCAACGCGCTCGACTCGCTCAATGTCACCATCACCGCCGTGGAAGCGCTCGCGCCGGCCTCCACCGACACGATCGCCGCGGACAGCGCCCGAGAAGGCGAGGGCGGCTGGATTACGCTCCCGCTCCCCGCGCCGCTGGACGTGAACCTCCTGCGCCTCCCCGGCGACACCGCGGGCGGGCTGCAACTGGTGCGCGGGGCGCTCGTCCCGGGCACCTACAAGCGCGTCCGGCTGGTGGTGAGCGGGGGCTCGGTGGTGTTCAGGCAGGCGGCCACCGTGGGCCAGACGACCTTCGCGGCGGGCCAGCGCGTGCCGCTGGAGGTGCCGAGCGGCAAGATCAAGACGGCGGCGAACTTCACCGTGGGCGCGGACAGCGTGTCGGCGGTGCGGCTGGTGTTCGATCCCAACGCCACGGTGCGCGACGTGACGGTCACGGGGTCGGGCCGCGTCAAGATCAACCCGGTCCTTCGCGCTCGCTAAAAGAAAGGCTCACACAGAGACACGGAGCCACAGAGAAGAAGTCCTTCTCCGTGGCTCCGTGTCTCTGTGTGAGCCTAAGCCCAGGCTTCCTGCGGCCGGGTCGTCTCCAGCAACGATGAGTCGAAGAGGGGGAGGCGCACGATGAAGGTGGCGCCCAGGCCGGGGGTGGACTCCACCTCCAGGCGGCCGCCGTGGCCCTCCACGATCTCGCGGCAGATGGCGAGGCCCAGCCCCATCCCCTTGCCCTTGGTGGACACGAAGGGCTGAAAGATCTGCTCCAGGTTCTCGGCGGTGATCCCGGGGCCGTTGTCGGCCACGCGCACCTCGGCCGAGCCGCCGGCGGACTCCATGCGGATGGAGAGGCGGCGGTCTTCCTGCTCGTGCATCGCCTCGCGGGCGTTGCGCACCAGGTTCTCGAACACCTGGCGCAGGTAGTACTCGTCCGCGTAGACCGTGGCCTCGCCAAAGGCCCCGGCCTCCACGCGCACGCCCGTCTCCCGCCCTTCGCGCTCCTCCTGCCTCGCCACCTGCCCAACCAGCTCGTGGAGGCGCACCGGCTGCCGGTTGAGGGCGCGCCGGGCGCCGCTGGCGTACACGGACAGCTCGTCCAGCATGCTCACCAGCCGCTGGCTCTCGGACACGATGGCCTCGCACACCTCGCGGCGGGTGGCCGCGTCGCCCACGATGCGCTCGTCCTGCAGGATGTCGGCGTTGAGCACCACCGTCTGCAGGGGGTTCTTGATCTGGTGGAGGATGCGCGCGGTGGCCGTGCCGATGGCGGCCACCTTTTCCTCTTCCACCCGCCGCCGGTCGCTGCGGCGCAGCAGGGTGACGATGACCGCGGCGGTGAACACCACCACGCTCACCACCACCACCACGCTCACCCCGAACATGATGCGCGTGTCCGGGCACGGCGGCGGTGCGGTCTGGGCCAGCAGGGCGAGCATGGGAACGCTTTTGCGGGAAGGATGCGGGCGGCGGGGATCCGCGTGCCCGGCGGGCTAGTCCTCGTCCGGCACGGGCGAGAGGACGAAGGAGATGGTCTGGCCGCGCTCCTCGCCCTCGGGGATCACCGTTTCCACGATGATGCGGCGCACCACGCGGCGCTCGTCGTGGAGGGTGATGGAGAAGCTGAGCCCCAGCTCCGGCGCGTCCACCTCGGTGAGCACGCGGGGGCCGGGCTCCCCCAGCGGCGGCTGCGGATTGCGGAGGAGGGTCTTGGTGGACTGGCGGCCGTTGTCCAGGTCGCGCGTCACCTTGATCTGGCGGAACCAGTCGGGCTGGTAGCCGATGCGGTAGCGGCGGCCGTGCTGGTCTTCCCCTTCCCCTTCGCGGTTGTGGCGTGCCATGGGCGGGTTCCGGGGATTGGCGTGGCGTACGGCGCTCCCGAATCTCCGCCACTTCGCGCTCGTTTGTCAAGCACGTGGGGCTCGCGCGGAGGCACGGACGCACAGAGGAGAAGGGCGGTCGCTAGCGGATGGGGACGGGGACGAAGGCGAGGATGAAGAGGGCCACGCACGCCCACCCCGCGGCGCGCTGGGCGCGGGTGAGGGGGAGGCGCGGGTCCAGGACGGGCGGGTGGGTCACGCGGCCGCGGCCCACCAGCAGCACGAGCACGGCCCACAGCCACCATCCCGGCCACAGCCAACCCGCCAGCAGCAGGAACGGGAAGAAGAGGAGCGCCACGGCCCGCTGCACCCGCGCCCCCAGCAGCGAGTAGAGGATGTGGCCGCCGTCCAACTGCGCCACGGGGAGCAGGTTCATGGCGGTGAAGAAGAGGCCCACCCAACCCGCCACCGCCACCGGGTGAAGGACGAGCGGCCCCGCGCCCGGCGCGAACACGGCGCGCAGCGCCAGCCAGAGGATCGAGTCGCCCATGTGCAGGCCGAAGCCGTCCAGCACCACCAGGCTGGGCGCGCCGGGAAAGTCGGGGAGCGGGCCCGCGGCGGTGCTCATCGCCAGGCCCACGGCGGCAACGGGGAGGGCCAGGACGAACCCGGCCAGCGGCCCGGCGGCGCCCACGTCCATCAGCATGCGCCGGTGGAGCATGGGCGAGCGCAGGCGGATGAATGCCCCAAAGGTGCCGATCAGGCTCACCAGGTGGGGCGCGGGGATGAAGAAGGGGGGCGATACGTCGAGCCCGTGTCGCCGCGCGGCGAGGTAGTGGCCCAGTTCGTGCGCGAGCAGCACGCCCAACATCGGGAGCGCAAAGAGGAGTCCGGACGCGAGAGCGCGGGGGTCGAGGCCGGTGGGCAGGGGCAGGGTGAGCCCCAGCACCGGCCCGTCGGCGAGCCCCAGCGGGTCGCGGCCGGCCAGGGTGGCCCCGGCCAGCGCGGTGCTGAAAAGGGTGCCCAGGAGGAGGAGTGCGTGGAGCCACCACCGCTCGCGGCGAGCGGGGCGGATGCGGCGCTCCATCACCACCTCCCACCCCCCGCCCACGCGGGCGGCCCAGTGGGTACCGGGCCACCCCGCGAGCGCGCCGCTCACCGCTGGATCGTCCGGCCGCAGGCCGGGTAGAAGCAGGGCGAACAGGACCTCACGGTCGCCCGCCTGCACCCTGCGGATGGCCGCGAAGAGCTCCGTCAGCGCTGGAAACGGCACACTTGACCGCGAAAATAGTGGGCGTTAGGTTGGGGCCACTGTCCCCCATAGACCATCAGGCAAGCCTCGGGCGCACTCCGCCCCTTTCCTGGCTCCCCATCCATACCTCCCAGAACATCATCCAGCGGATCGGGCGGGATCGCACCCCCTGACCCGCGGGACTTGCTGACGCATTCGGAGACCCACGTGGACATCACAACCATAAAATCCAAGAGCATCGCCGAATTGCACGAGATGGCCGAAGGGCTCAACATCTCTAACTATTCGGGGCTCCGCAAGCAGGACCTGATCTACCGCATCGAGCAGAACCTGCTGGACTCCGAGGTCGTTCTGCGCGGCGAGGGCGTTCTGGAGGTGCTGCCGGAAGGGTACGGCTTCCTCCGCTCGCAGGACTGGAACTACCTGTACGGGCCGGACGACATCTACGTATCGCCCAGCCAGATCAAGCGCTTCGACCTGCGCACCGGCGACACGGTGCTGGGCCAGGTGCGCCCGCCCAAGGAGGGCGAGCGGTACCTGGCGCTCCTCAAGGTGGAGCGCGTCAACGGCGACGAGCCGGACAAGGCCAAGCACCGCATCGCCTTCGACAACCTGCGCCCCCGCTACCCGGACCAACGCGTGAAGCTGGAGGCCGGCGCCGCCGACCTGTCCATGCGCGTGATGGACCTGATCGCGCCGCTGGGCAAGGGGCAGCGCGGGCTGATCGTGGCGCCCCCCAAGGCGGGCAAGACGATCCTGATGCAGAAGATGGCCAACGCCATCACCGAGAACCACCCGGAGGTGCACCTCATCGTGCTGCTCATCGACGAGCGGCCGGAAGAGGTTACGGACATGCAGGAGAACGTCCGCGCCGAGGTGATCTCCTCCACCTTCGACGAGCCGGCCGACCGGCACACGCAGGTGGCGGAGATGGTGCTGGAGAAGGCCAAGCGCCTGGTGGAGCACGGCCGCGACGTGGTGATCCTGCTGGACTCCATCACCCGCCTGGCCCGCGCCTACAACGTGACGGTGCCGCACTCCGGCAAGATCCTCTCCGGCGGCGTGGACGCCAACGCGCTCCACAAGCCCAAGCGCTTCTTCGGCGCGGCGCGCAACATCGAGGAGGGCGGCTCGCTCACCATCGTGGCCACCGCGCTGGTGGAGACGGGGAGCCGCATGGACGAGGTGATCTTCGAGGAGTTCAAGGGAACCGGCAACATGGAGCTGGTGCTCGACCGCCACATCGCGGACAAGCGCATCTTCCCGGCGATCGACATCAACCGCTCCGGCACCCGCCGCGAAGACCTGCTCCTCAACGAGCTGGAGCTCACGCGGGTGTACCTGCTGCGCAACTTCCTCTCGGACATGGCGCCGGCGGAGTCCATCGACTTCCTGCTTACGCGGATGCGCAAGACCAAGGGGAACAAGGAGTTCCTGGATTCGATGGCGAGGGGCTGAACAGAGGGCTCACACAGAGGCACAGAGGCACAGAGATCAATTCGTCTCTGTGCCTCTCTTTCCAGAGGGGGGGCAGATGGAAGCGGATTCTCTTTATCGCGAGTTCGCCGGGCGTGGGGTGGCGAATGGCGGGTCGCGGCTGCTGCTTCGCGCGGACGACGCGATGGAGCTGGTGAACCGGTCCGCGGAGGCCGGGGTGCCCGTGGTGGAGATGGACGCGTTCCGGGTGGGGGCGGACGTGTCGCCGGACGACGTGGCCGATTTCTCGGCGGCGGTGGGCGAGGGGCACGGGTGCTGGACGGACGCCGAGGTGTTCATCCGCGAGCACGCGGACCGGGGCTTCGCCTTCGAGATCACGCTGGGCGACGATCCCATCAACGCGGCCTAGCGCTCCAGCGTCGCCGAAAAGAAGGGGATCACTTCGGAGGCGAAGCGCGGGGCGAGGCCGCTTACGTGGTCGCCGGCGTAGGGCGTGAAGGTGTGGCGGATGCCGGCCGAGTCCAGCGCGGCGGAGAGCTCGCGCAGGTTGGGGAGGATGTGCGTGAAGCCGTCGGACACGCCCACGTCGAAGCGGATGCCGCGCAGGCGCCGGAAGCCGGCGGCGTTCTCCGCCACGAGCCGCGACGGCGACTGGGCCGTCCAGCGGGTGTAGGCGGGCTCCGCGCGGACGAGGGCGCCGTCCGCGCCGCGGCGGAAGGGGAGCTCCACGTACGGCGGCTCGGTGGCGGGCGAGAAGGCGGTGGCCATGCCCAGCATCAGGCGCGGGTAGAAGCCGGCGCGGGCGATGGAGTCGCGGTCGGCCAGGGCCAGCGCCGCCGGCCAGCCGCGGTTGTGGGGGCCCAGGTCGTCCATGACGCGCGGGCCGAAGCAGCAGGGGCTGGCGGCGTAGACCGCTCCGAACACGTCCGGGTGGCGGGCGGCCAGGCGCAGCGCTCCGTAGCCGCCCATCGAGTGCCCGTCGATGCCGCGTGAGGCGGCACGGGGGCGGGTGCGGTAGCGGCGGTCCACGTGGGCCACCAGGTCGCGCACCACGAAGTCCTCCCAGTTGCCCGCCACGGGGGAGTTGGTGTAGAACGCCCCGCCGTACGCGTTGCGCGCGTTGGGCACCACCACGATCATGGGGCGCCCCCTGCCCGCCGCGATCAGCGAGTCCATGGTCGCGCGGATGGGGAGGCGCCCCGTTTGGAACGCTTGAAGCGTGGCGTCGAAGCCGTGGAGCACGTACAGCACCGGGTAGCGGCGCGACGACGCGGCGTACCCCGGCGGCAGGTACACCAGCGCCTCGCGCCACGCCGGGTCGCCCAGCCGGTTGCCCGCCAGCGAGGGCGCATCCACCGTGTCGCGCACCATCTCGCCGGGGCCCGGCGAACCGCCACGGGGACTCGCGCACGCCGCCAGCACGACGGCGAGGCACAGGGACCAGACTCTTCTCTGTGTCTCTGTGCCTCTGTGTGAGCCGCTTTTCCTCGTCACGCGTGGAGCACGGGCCCGGTGTAGATGGAAGGAGTCACCAGCTCGCCGCCCTCGATCACCTGGCGGTCCCAGGGGAAGACGAGGAGCGCGGGGGTCTCCAGGGCGAAGTAGTCCGGCCGGTAGCCGCCGGGGCGCACGAAGCTGGCGGCGGTGCGCACCTCGGCGGGGCCCACCTCGCGCACGGCGGCCAGCGCCATGCGCATGGTCTCGCCGCTGGAGGCGAGCTCGTCCACCACCAGCACGCGGCGCCCGCGCGCGCTGTGCGGCGCGGCCGAGAGGATGGCGGGTGCGCCGCGCACGGAGCCCCCGTCCCGCCGGCTGATGCGCATCGACTCGAACTCCACCTGGAGGATGCCCGCCACCGTGGCGGCCGGGATCACCCCCGCCGTGGCGATGCCGATCACCAGGTCCGGATCGTACTCGTGCGCCACGCGGATGGCCAGGGCGCGGCAGAGCTCGCCGAAGAGCTCCCACGACAGTTCCAGCGTATCCGGCGCGCCGCCGTCTGTGGTGGTGGTGCGGGGAAACGGAATCGGCTGGACCATGCGACCTCCCGGCTGTTGTGTGCAAAAGGAGCGCGGACAAGCTACAAGTTCTGTTCCCCCGACGACGGCGCGCCTTCGCGGCGCCCGCCGAAACCCCGCCGTCCGCCCCGCCGTACCTCCCCCCGCACCCTCGCTCTCCCCGTCACACACGACACGCTCCCATGCCCTCATCCATCGAGCGCGGGCTGGACCGGCTCCATGCCGCCGTCCGCGCCAATCCGCTTCTGCAGCGCTTCACCATCTGCACGCGCATCCTGCTGGCCATCGGCTTCGTGCCGCCCGCGCTGGTCAAGATCCAGGGCGAGAGGTTCACGTCCATCTCGGACACCAGCCCGATCGGCTACTTCTTCGAGGCGATGTACCGCACCGGGGGGTACTGGAGCTTCATCGGCTGGGCGCAGCTCATCGGCGGCATCCTGCTGCTGAACCCGCGCACGGCCACCCTGGGCGCGCTCGTCTTCTTCCCCATCATCCTCAACATCTTCGTCATCACCGTGGCGCTCAAGTTCACCGGCACCTGGGTGATCACGGGGCTGATGCTGCTGGCCTGCACCTACCTGCTCTGCTGGGACTACGACCGCTTCAAGCCCCTCTTCTGGGGATCGCCGGACGCGCCCGCGCGGCCCCTGTCGCCGCGCACGCGCGCCCTGGAGCGCGCGGCGTACGGGGCGATGGCGTTGGGCGGGATCGTGGTGGGGCTGGTGATCCGTGGATACCTGGCGCCGTACCTGGCGCGTGCCGGTGTGGCGCTGGGCACCGCCGGCCTCCTCTGCCTGGCCGCCGCGCTGGTGATGGAGCGGCGCGCGCGGAAGGCGGGACGCTTTGACGGGCTCGGCGCGGCGGGATAGCTTGCGGGCCGCCCTCACCCACGCACCGCCAGCCGCCATGCCCGTACCCGCCGACGTCCGCGCCCGCGCCGATGCCCGCTCCGACAGCGTCCTGAAAGCGGCGGGCTCCCGCGACCCGCGCGACTTCTACCGCGAGCGGCTCAAGGCGCTCAAGGCGGACGCGCCCGACGCCTTCCGCCGCGCGCTGGCCTACTACGAAGACCGCCTGATCCCCACCGTGGCCGACGAAGCCTCGGACCCGCGCGCGGAGTGGCTGGAGTACGGCCGCGTCCTGGCCACCCTGGCCGCCGCGGGCCGCACGGTGCAGATCGACCCCACGGGCCGCGCCTCGGAGTACGCCCGCCCCGTCCCCGCCGACCACCTCGTCCTCCACCTCCCCGACGCGCCCTCCCAGCCGGCCCTCATCGTCGGCATCCCGTCCAAGCTCTCGGCTGCCCAGAAGGCGACGCACGACCTGCTCGTGAAGCGGTCGCTGGGTTCGTGATCTCACACAGAGGCACAGAGACACGGAGAAAACCAGCGGGGTTGCCCCGGCCACACGCGGCCCGCATGTTGGGCGTCCCTGGATCGACGGGCCACAGAGGAGCAGGAAGGGTTTGCGAGCGCTGATCATCATCGGGCACGGGTCGCACCTCAACGCGGAGTCCAGCGCGCCGGTCTACCGCCACGCGGAGGCCATCCGGCGCACGGGCGCCTTCGACGAGGTGCGCGAGTGTTTCTGGAAGGAAGAGCCCTCCATGCGCGAGGTGTTCGACCTCGTGGAGGCGGAGGAGGTGTACGTGGTTCCCCTCTTCATCTCCGAAGGGTACTTCACGGAAGAGGTGATCCCCCGCGAGCTGGGGCTGGACGGGCCGGCGCCCTCCGTCACGCGCAAGCTGGGGAAGACGATCCACTACTGCGGCCCCGTGGGCACGCACCCGTCGATGGCGGCCATGATCCTGCGGCGCGCGGAGGAGAGCGCGGGGCTCACGGACGAGCAGGCGCGGCGGGCGGGGCTGGTGATCATCGGCCACGGCACGGAGCGCAACTCCAACTCGGCCGAGGTCATCTACCGCGTCACGCGCGAGGCCGAGGCGGCGGGGGTGTTCGGCGAGGTGAAGACGGGGTTCCTTGACCAGCCGCCCGAGGTGGGCGAGGTGCTGGACGCGATGGGGGGGCGCGACGTGGTGCTGGTGCCCTTTTTCGTGGCCGAGGGGTGGCACACGCAGGAGACCATCCCGGACGACCTGGGGATCAACCGCCCCGCCGTGAGCCCGGTCACGGAGCGCGACGGGCGCTCCATCTTCTACGCCGCGCCGGTGGGCACCTTCCCGGAAGTGGCGGAGATCGTGCTGCAGCGCGCCCGCGAGGCCGGCGCGCAGATCGAGGCCGCCCGTGTCTGACCGGGCCGAGGCGCGCGGCGCCCACGCCCCCGGCTCCATCGCCGAGGCCCGCGCGGCGCTGGCGGCGTGGGTGGACGATGCGGGGCCGGAGGGGCGCGCCTTCCTGCAGGCCCGCATCCGCGCCACCGGCGGCGGCCGCTACGAGATCCGCCACCGCCGCGACGCCGGCGCCCCGCTGGAAGCGCTGGAGGTGTCGCGCGACCCGTTCGCGGCGCGCGCCATCGCCCAGGTGACGGAAGAGGGCGAGCACCGCCCGTTGAAGACGGCCCCCAACCTGCGCGGCGGGTGGGCGCTGGCGGAGCTGGACGCGCGCACGCTGTGGACGGCGCTGGACTACCTGTACCCCGCCTGCGCGCTTCACTGGCACGCGGGCCTGGCGGGCACACTGCGCGTGACGCACTGGCGCGAGACGGCGCTGCGGCAGAGCGGGATGTACGGCGCCGTGAAGCTGCTGGACGCGGAGGCCACGCGGAACACGGTGCGCGCCTGCTGCGGCGACGCGGTGTGCCTGCGCCGCGTGGCCTGGGAGGTGGACGAAGGGGTGCCGCTGGACATGGCCGACGAGGGCCCGCCGCACGGCGACGCGCTCGTCCCCTGCCCGGAGGCGTGCTCGATGTTCGTATCCTTTGCGCGCCAGGTGCTCAAGCTCGAGCGTGCCCCGCGCACCCCGGTCGACGGCCTGGTGCCGCTGGGCGCCGACGAGACGAAGCAGTTGCGCGCCGTGGTGGCCGCCGCCGCCAGCGGCACCCTGGGCGGCGTGCGCGAGGGGGAGTTCGACGACCCGCTCAACCCGCGCCGCATCCGCTACCTCGCCGCGCGCATGGCCGCCGCCGAGGCGCCGGGCGACGAGGACGACCTGCCGTGCGAGGGGTGCCCGCGCGCCACGCCGTGCGCCGGGTGCCCGATGGTGGCGTAGGCCCTCACCCGGCAGCTTACAGCTGCCACCCTCTCCCAGAAACTGCCCTGGGAGAGGGGACTACTTCGTGCGCGGCGAGCCGGCCTCGACCTGGCGGATGGAACGGGCAGCTACGCGGGGCTGCCCCTACCCGGCCATCCGCGCCCACGCGGGGTTCTTCGGGCACTGGCCGGGGAGAGGCGCCCGCATCGTCGCGCGGACCCTTGGAAATCGCCCCCTCGCCCATTTATGGGAGAGGGGGTCGGGGGGTGAGGGCCCTCCGCGGACGCCAGCGGAAACTCCGACAGCGCACTCACGCACTCACGCACTTTCCAGATGCCTGAATCGACGCCGACGCCTGCCCTCACCTGTACGCGCTTCGAGCTGCGGCCGCAGGACGGGGGTCCGCCCGTGCGCGGAGACGTGCGCGTGGCCGAGGGGGCCGCGCCGCGCAGCGCGGTGGTGATCTGCCACGGGTTCAAGGGGTTCCGCGAGTGGGGCTTCTTTCCCTCGGTGGCGCGGGCGGTGGCGGCGCGGGGGCACGCGGCCGTGTCGTTCGACTTCTCGCACAACGGTGTGGGGGCGGATGGTGTGGACTTCAGCGCGCTCGAGCTGTTCGAGAAGCAGAAGCTGACGCGCGACGTGGACGAGATCCGCATGGTGCTGGACGCGCTCCCCACGCTGCTCCCGCGGCGGCCCAGGCGCATCGGGGTGCTGGGGCACTCGCGCGGCGGGGGCGAGGCGGTGCTGGCCGCGGCGGAAGACCGGCGGGTGGACGCGCTGGTGACGTGGGCCGCCATCGCCACCGTGCACCGCTGGAGCGACGAGCAGCTCGCCCGCTGGCGGCACGGCGAGACGGTGGAGATCGTCAACGCGCGCACGGGGCAGGCGATGCCCATCGGCCCGGCGTTCCTGCGCGACATGGAGGAGAACACGGAGCGGCTGGACATCCGCCGCGCCGCCACGCGCCTCACCCTCCCCTGGCTGATCGTGCATGGCGAGGCCGACACCTCGGTGCCGGCCGACGACGCGCGCACGCTGTGGGACATGGCGGGCGACAACGCGGAGCTCCTGCTGATCGACGACGCGGACCACACCTTCGGCGCCAAGCACCCGTACGCGGGCGCCACCGACGCGCTGCGCACCGCAACCGAGGCGACGCTGGACTGGTTCGGAGAGCACCTGGACTGATTCTTCGAACGATCGTTCGAACCCGCTATGGACAACCCCCGGCGCGGGGGTTATCGTATGCGCTCCGGGCACCCGCGCCAGGCCCGAGCCACACCGATCCCAACCGCTGGAGAGCAGATATGCCGTACGTGATCGCCGAGCCCTGCATCGGCACCAAGGACGCGAGCTGTGTGGAAGTCTGCCCGGTGGACTGCATCTACGAGGCGGACGACCAGTACTACATCAACCCGGACGAGTGCATCGACTGCGGCGCCTGCGAGCCCGAGTGCCCCGTCCAGGCGATCTTCCCGGACACGGACGTGCCGCCCGAGTGGTCCGAGTACATCGAGCGCAACGCCACGCTGTCGGCCAAGTAGGCAAAAAGGCTCACACAGAGACACAGAGGCACGGAGAAGATGGTCTTCTCCGTGCCTCTGTGTCTCTGTGTGAGCCCGCTTTTTAGCGGTGGCTGTTGCGGCGGCCGAAGACCATGTCCGCGTAGCCGTTGTCCGGGTTGCGGCCGCGCTTCAGGAGGCGGTCAACCGTGCCGGGGCCGCGATTGTAGGCCAGCAGCGCCAGCTCGGTGTCGCCGTCGTACTTCTCGATGAGGTCGGCCAGGTACTTGAAGCCGATGCTCAGGTTGGTCTCCGTGTCGCGCAGGTCGCTGCGCGTGGTGCCGGGCTTCAGCCAGCGCGCCGTGGCGGGCATGAGCTGCGTGAGGCCGATGGCGCCCACGTGGCTCGTCGCTTCGTTCTTGAACCCGCTCTCCGTCTTCACCAGCCCGAAGGCCACTTCCGGCGCGATCCCGTTCTTCTGCGCCGCCTCGTGGATCTGCATCGCCAGGCGGTCCGAGACCTTGAAGCCGCTCTTGCGGTAGCGCTCGGCCAGCCGCTTGGCCTCCACGGCCTCGCGCTTCACGCTTTCCTTGGGGCTCTCGACCCTGAGGTCCTCCAGCTTCGCCAGCTTGGGCGCGGGCACCACCTTGATGGGCGCGCTGAGCGCCTCGTGGATGGCTTCCTGCGCGCTCGCCGCCTGCACCGGGCGCGGCTCGTTGTGGCGCTGCATGATCACCGCACCCTCCACCACCGCGCCCAGGATGAGCAGGGCCTGCACCGGACGCGACGTGAGCAGCGACTTCGTATCATTCCGGAAGCGCGAGCGAGCCGAAACCCGCGGACCCCGATTCATTTCGTTGGTATTCAAGCGAATGTCTCCTGTCTGGAAGCGGGGTAGCACGGCGACAAACCCTGTCGCGGCACTCCATCCGACATTCAACATTACGCACTAAGTATAGCTATACCATCCGCTTAAGTCAACCAACCACCAAAATCACCCTTTCCGAAATGATCTATGACAACACTGCACGTTGCCCCTAATAGTTATCCACACATAACAAAAGGCACAGAGATGGTCTCATCTCTGTGCCTCTGTGTCTCTGTGTGAGCCCTCTTTTACAAGCCCGCCTTCCGAAGCTGGTCCAGATCCACGGTGGCGGGGGAGGGTTCGCTGCGGCGCTCGCGGACCCGCACCGGCTCTTCGTGACGCTGGCGGACCACGGCGAGGCTTGCGACAATGGCCGCTACGGCCACGAGACTGACGCCCAAGGTGCGAATAAGCGCCTCCCTGCGAGGAGTGGAAGGCGCATCGTCCGCTGCGCCTGGGGTGCCAAACGGGCAGTTTCCATGCCGAACACCCGTTCGAACCAATCAACGCCCGTACACATGGGTTTCTGACACCGCGGGCGCTTGCCGGCTCCCCGGGCGGCGCCCATCTTGCCCCCGTCACTCCGAACCCAGCAGACCGAGGCAAGATGAGCGAAGCCGAGCGTTACGCCGACCCGGACGGGCGGTTCGACCTGGTGGTCCCCCGCGGCTGGTCCGCGGCGCCGGACGAGGAAGATGGCGGCGTGGAGGTGTGGCGCGAAGATGGGGTGGGAACGCTACACCTGATCGCCTTCGAGGCGTCGCCGGACGAGTTCCCGGACCCGGCGGAGGAGCTGTACGCGTTCCTGGACGAGCGGAGCGTGGAGCTGGAGGAGGACGAGGTGGAGGACGTGCCGCTGGAAGACGGCTCGGAGCTGGCGCTGTGCGAGTTCGTGAGCGAGGACGAGGAGGACGGCGAGTCGCTCTTCTGGATGGTGGGCGTAGCCACCACGCCGGGCACCATCGCCTTCGCCACCTACTTCTGCCCCGCGGGCGACGAGGCCAAGGAGCGCGACACGGTGCGGCTCGCGCTGACCACGCTGCGGCTGCTGGACAAGGAATAGAGGCCTGGCGTAGCTTGGCGCCACCCGAGAGCCGATCCACACGTTTCCAGGAAGACCCGCGATGCCGCTGCAGATAGGCGACCAGGCGCCCGACGTTACCCTTCCCTCGCACACCAACGAGCAGGTGTCGCTGGCCAGCCTGTACGGGGCCCAGCCCACCGTGGTGGTCTTCTTCCCGCTGGCCTTCACCAGCACCTGCACCGAGGAGCTGTGCACCTTCCGGGACGACCTGTCCCTGTACAACGGGATGGGCGTGCAGGTGGCGGCGGTGAGCGTGGACTCGCCCTTCGTGCTAGAGCGCTTCCGGCGCGAGATCGGCGCGGACTACCTCTTCCTCTCGGACTTCAACCGCGAGGCGAGCCGGGGCTTCGGCGTGCTGCGCGAGGCGCCGCTGGGGCCGGGGCTGCGCAACGTGTCTGACCGCGCGGTGTTCATCGTCAACACCGATGGAACGGTGCGCTACGTGTGGCACAGCAGCAACCCGTCGCTCCTCCCCCCGTTCGACGAGATCCGCGCCGCGCTGGCGTGAGAAATCCAGCGGCGGCCCTGTACACGGGGCCGCCGCTGGAACGTTTCTTTGCAGAGGTCCAACCGCTCCCTCTGCCCAAGGAAAAGGTCCCATGGTCCGATCGCTTCGTCCGCTCTGCTTCGCCCTCGTCTTCCTCGCCGGCTGCGCCAGCGCCACCATCGCCACCGACGCGGCGGGCACCCCGCAGGAGCGCCAGTGGCAGGCGCGCGCGATGGACGACTACCGCTACGACTTCGAGCAGCAGTGCTTCTGCGTGCGCGAGCAGACCGTGCCGGTGACCATCGAAGTGGCCGACGGGCGGGTGCGGCGCGTGGTGGTGCGCGCCACCGGCGAAGACGTCACCGGCCGCCAGAACCTGCGCTGGCCCACCGTCCCCGAGCTCTTCCGCCTGGTGGACCAGGCGCGCCGGAACGGCACGCAGCCCCTGGTGGTGCGCTTCGACGAGAGCATGGGCTACCCCACCTACATCGAGGCCGGCACCCTGGCCAACGATGCCGGCATCATCTACCGCGCCACCAACCTGCGCCCGCTGAACTGAAGAAAAAGGAGGCACGGAGATGAAGTCATCTCTGTGCCTCCGTGTCTCTGTGTGAGCCCTCAGGCAGTAAAGCTCGACACGGCCACCCGTAGCTCCCGCGCCATCAGCGAGAGCGAATGGTCCGACGCGGACTCGCCCTGCGACATGGCGCCGATGCGCTGCACGGCGCTGAGGACCTCCGAGCTCTGCCCGGCCATCTCCTCCGCCGCCGCGGCGCTCTCCTGCGCCACGCCCGCCACCGACTCCACCAGCGCGGAAAGGCGGCCGAGCTGCTCCGTCATGCGCGTCGCGTTGCCGGCGATGCGCTCCGCCTGCACGTCCGTCCCCTCCAGCGCGAGCAGGATGTCGCCCAGCGCGCCGCCGGCCTCGCGCGCCAGCGTGGTGCCCGCGTCCGCGCTCACGGAGACCGCCGCCATCGCGGTGGACACGCTCGCGGTGCCCTCGCGGATCCCCTCCACCAGCGTGCCGATCTCGGCCGTGGAGCGGGCGGAAAGGTCGGCGAGCTTGCGCACCTCCTCGGCCACCACCGCGAAGCCGTGCCCGTGCTCGCCGGCGCGGGCGGCTTCGATGGCGGTGTTGAGGGCCAGCAGGTTGGTCTGGTCCGCGATCCCCCGCACGCGCTCCACGATCTTTTCCACCTGGGTGGAGCGGGCGTCCAGCTCCCGCATCCGCTCGCTCGCGTCCAGCACGGCGCCGCGGATCTCGGCCAGGCTCCCCGTGGCGCGCTGGATGGTGACCCCGCTGGACCGGGCCACCTCCACGCTGCGGCCCGCGGACACCGCCAGCGAAGCCGCGTCGCCGGCCACGTCCTGGACGGCGGAGGCCATCTCGTCCATCAGCACGGCCGTGTCCTGCGCGGAGTGCGCCTGCTCCTGCGCGCCCGCCGTGATCTGCTCGATCACGGAGTCGAGCTGCCCCATCATCTCCATGGCCTCGGAGGTGCCCGCGCTGATCTCGCCGCTGCTCTCCGCCAGCGAGCCGCTGAGCGCCGTGATGCGGAGGATGGCCTCGCGCATGCGCGCAGCCATGTCGTTGAGCGAGAGCACCATCGTCCCCACCTCGTCGCGCCCGCGCACCTGCGCGCGGGCGGTGAGGTCGCCCTCGGAGAGGCGGCGGTTGACGTCCACCGCTTCGCGCAGCGGCTCCACGATCATGCGGGTGATGAGGAGCGCGGAAGCGAGGAGCACCACCAGCGCGATCAGCGTGGTGATGGCCATCGCCCAGAGCGAGGTGCGCGCCGCGCCATGCCCGTCCACACGCGCCGCCGCGGCCTCCTGCTCGATGCGGTCGGTAAGCTCGCCCAGCGCGTCGCCCAGCCGCGCGAAGCTCCCCTCGAAGGCGGCGATGCGCCCCGCCGCGGCCTCGCGGTCGCGCCGCGACAGCTCGATCAGCGCCGTGCCCTCGGCCACGTACCCGTCCAGGCTCGCCTCCACCTGCTGGAGCGCGGCGCCCAGCCCGTCCGCACGGCTCCGCTCCAGCTCCGCCACCGCGCGCTGCATGCGCTCCGCGTCCGCCTGGAAGGCCGCGCGGGCCTCGGTGGCGCGGGCGGGGTCCGCCACGGCCAGGTACACGTCGGCGCGCAGGGCGTCGTGCATCATGTCGATGTCGCCCTGCAGCCGGATCTCCGACGCCGTGCGCGTCACCCGCTCCAGCGCCACCTCCACGCGCCGGAGCCCGGCCAGGCCGGCTCCCCCCACCACCAGGACGAGAAAGATGCCGAGCGCGCCAAAAGCGAGCAGCCGCGTGGCTACGGAAAGAGATCTCATATCTATGGATGCGCGAAACGCGAAGAGGACGGCCGGGGGGTGCCACGGTGAGCTTTGAGGAAGCCGATATCTAGCCGCGCACGTTCTGGCGGGCAAGTGCGCCGTACCCGCCAGAAAGAGGCACAGAGAAGATGTTCTTCCTCTGTGCCTCCGTGTCTCTGTGTGAGCCCCGCCGTTACCGCGCCGCCTCCAGAATCGCTTCCATCTCGGCCGGGGTGAAGCGGTACGCCTCGTTGCAGAAGTTGCAGACCACTTCGGTGAACGGCTCCTCTTCTTCCTCGATGATCCGCCGCACCTCTTCGTGGCCCAGGCTCACGATGCCCGCCTCGAAGCGCTCGCGCGAGCACGGGCAGTGGAAGCGGATGGGCGTCGAATCCCCCAGGGTGTAGCCCTCCGGGAAGATCCGCTCCAGGATCTCCTCGGGAGTGGCGCCGTTGCGCAGCAACTGAGTGGGATGCGGAAGCTCCGCGATGCGCTGCTCGATCACCGAGATCTCCTCGTCCGACAGGCCGGGGAGGAGCTGGATCATGTAGCCGCCGGCCACAACCGACGCGTCCGGCTGCGTGAACACGCCCACACCCACGGCGGAAGGAGTCTGCTCGCTCTGCGCCAGGTAGTAGGTAAGGTCGTCGCCGATCTCGCCCGAAATGAGCTCGACCGTACCCTGGTACGACTCCTTCATCCCCAGGTGCTTGGTCACGGAGAGGAAGCCCTTGCTCCCCACCACGCCAGACACGTTGAGCTTGCCGTTGACGCTCTCCGCGTGGGCGTGGGGATTCCCCACCAGCCCGCGCACCTCGCCGCGCCCGTTGGCGGTCACGATGATGCGCCCCACCGGCCCGCCGCCCTTCACGTCCACCGTGAGGAGCTGCTCCTCTTCCTTGAGCGTGGCCGCGGCGATCAGGAGCGCGCCCATGGCGGTGCGTCCCAGCGCGGCCGTGACCACGGGCGAGGTGTCGTGCCGCGCCCGCAGCTCAGACACGACGCCCGTGGCATTCAATGCAAACGCGCGCACCCGCTCGTCGAGCGCGGTGGCGCGCACAAGGTAGTCCCGATCCATCCTCACCCCCGTGGCACGTAGCAATAAGAACGTTTCTCGGTACCACGCAGCGGCGGTCTGGTTCCCGGAAAAGCAGGCTCACACAGAGGCACAGAGGCACAGAGACGACTTCATCTCTGTGCCTCCGTGCCTCACGACCGGCGTGGCCGGTTCAACTGGCAGGTGCGGAGGAACTTCTCGTCCAGCTCGATCATCTCGTCGCAGATCTGCGCGAGCTGGTCCGAGTGCTTCTGCGCGGGGAGATGCCCCCAGATCACCTTCTTTCCCTCTTCCTGTACCGCTCGCACCGCGCGTACGTAGTCGGTATCGCCCGCTACCAGCATGGCGGCGTCGTAGCGGCCGCGATGCGCGCCCACCACCATGTCGACCGCCAGGTTGACGTCCGTTTCTTTCTCCACGTGGTGCTTGCGGCCGTCCTTGAAGCGCGGCTCGTTGCGGCCGAGCACCAGGTTGATGCGGGAGCTCCTGCGCAGCTCCTCGAAGAAGGCCTGCTGCCGCCGGTAGGCCTCGCTGCGGGAGTCCGGCAGGGGCGAGGTGTAGTAGTTCAGCTTCACGAAGTGGAATCCGCGGCTGAGCCGGGTGGCGAGCTGGTTCAGGTCCACGCGGAAGTGGACGCCGTTGTACGCCTGGGCGAGATGGAAGTTGGTGCCGTCCACGAAGATCTCCAGCTTCGGCGGACGGTGCGGAGTGGTTGGCTGGGTCACGGGCAGGGGGAGGTGGAAAAATAACGGGGGGTTGCCTCGCTTACGCGATGCAACCCCCCGGAATTATTTACCCGCTCTCCCCGCGGGGAGGGGGCGGTACGGCCTGTGGATCGAAGTTAGTGCGATCCTTTGGACGCGTCAAGCGTGTCGCCGGCCATCTCGCGGAGCTGGTCGGCGGTGAGGCGGTAGGTGTACCACTCGCGCATGTGGCGGGCGCCCAGGCCGTCGTAGAACTCGATGGCGAGCTGGTTCCAGTCCAGCACGACCCACTCCATGCGGCCGCAGCCGCGGCGAGTGGCCTCGGCGGCCAGGAAGCGGAAGAAGGCCTTGCCGATGCCGTGGCGCCGCGCGTCCGGGAGGACGAAGAGGTCCTCCAGGTAGAGCGTGGGGAGCGCCAGGAAGGAGGAGTACGTCTCGCAGGTGATGGCGTACGCCAGCGCCTCGCCCTCCGCGGACTCGGCCAGGTACACCTGGATGCGGTTGGGCGGCGGGCCGAAGGCGTCGTTCACCAGCCGCTCGCGCGCGTCGGGGCGGGGGCGGTCCAGCTTCTCGTAGTCGGCCAGGGCGTCCACCAGCACCAGCCAGCGGTCCGCGTCCGCGGGGGCGGCGGGGCGGATGCTGAAGTCAGCCATCGTCCACCTCGGCGCCGGCGCGGCGCAGGTCGGCGAGGCGCGCGCGGTAGATGGTGATCATGCTGTCGTCGAAGGAGTGCTCCTCGCCCCCTTCCGGAAGGGCGTGGCTGGCGGAGTGCTCCACCGTGAGGATGGCGGCGAAGGGCGTGGCGAACCACGTCTCCAGCAGCCGGTCCAGCATCCCGCTGCCGTACGGCGGGTCCGCGAAGGCCACGTCGTAGCGGGCCACGGGGAGCGACTCCGCGAAGGGGAGCGCGTCCTTTTTGAAGATGCGCGTGCGCTCGCGCACGTGCAGCGCGGCCACGTTGGCCTTGAGCGCGTGCAGCGACGCCGGGCGCGTCTCCACGAAATCGGCCGTGCGGGCTCCGCGCGAGAGCGCCTCCAGCCCCAGCGCCCCCGTGCCCGCGAACAGGTCCAGCACGCGGGCGCCATCCAGGTCCGGCTCCAGCAGCCAGAGCCAGTTGTCGCGCACGTGCTCGGCCGTCGGCCGCACGCGCCGGTCCGCCGGCGACGTAAGGTGCCGCCCCGCCCACTTCCCCCGCACGATTCTCATCTCTGTGCCTCTGTGCCCCTGTGTGAGGCCCGTGGTTGGCTCATGCCGCGGTCCATTCGCGCCACTGCGCCTCGTTCCACCCCACCGCCAGCAGGTTGCCCGAGCGCAGGAGCGGCGTCACCAGCAGCGCCGGCTCATCCTCAAGCAGCGGGAGGATGCGCGTCTCGGGGAGGTGCGCCGCGTGCAGCCCCCGCTCGCGGAAGCGCTTCCCCTGGCGATCAAGGAGCGCGTCGGCGCCGAACTTCTGGGCGAAGCGCTTGAGCTCGCCGGCCGATGCGGGGCGCTCCTTGAGATCCACGAAGTGGGTGCGGATGCGGCGCTCCTTGAAGAAGCGGAGCGCCTTGCGCGATTCCGCGCAGTTCTTGGTGCCGAAGATCTGTACTTCCATCAGGCCGTTGCGGGGGCGCGGCGCGTGCCGCGCGTGGGGGGTGCGGATGCGCGGGCGGGGAGGCCGGCGGCCAGGCGCCGCGCGCACCACGCCAGCGCCAGGTTCACCGGCATGGCCAGGGCGATCACCCACCCGTTCACCTGGTCGATGCCGGGCAGCGGCTGCAGCACGAAGCCGAGCACCGAGAGCGCCGCCATCGCCGCGGCCAGGAGCCACGCGGGCCGCGCCGCCCACCGCGCCCCGTACGCCAGCGCGGGGAGCAGGATCACCAGCGGCAGCGCCAGCGGCGAGAGCTGCAGGATGTTCTCGTTGCGGTAGGCGATGGCGTGGTCCGTGAGCGTCCACAGCCCGGCCAGGATCCACCCGCCCACGCCCGCGAAGACCAGCCAGAGCCCGGCCAGCGCCGCGAAGCCGAACCGCGCCCCCCGCCCGCGCGCCGCGCGCGTGGCGAGAAACGCCAGCAGCGCCGCCAGCGCCACGCCCGCCGCCCCGTACCCAGGCAGCCAGCTCGGCGACCCGCCCGGCTCGGCGGGGCGCGTGGTGGGCACCGCCAGGCGCTCGCTCAGCACCAGCGGCACCATCCGCCCGGACGCATCGGGAACGCGCAGCTCGCGCAGCCGGTCGCGCAGCGAGAAGGGGAGGAACATCTCCTCCCAGCGCGTGATGGGCCGGTCGGCGGCGGGGCCCAGGCCGCCCATCAGCGCCGTGAACATGGGGACGTCGGCCGCGCCGGCGGCGGTGAGGCGCTCGGTGTGCGAGCGGTACGTGGCGCTGGCGGGCACGTTCTGCGTGGCGGCCTTGAGGCGCCCGCCCAGCACGCGGTCCAGCGCGTCGCGCACGCGGGTGGAGCAGTTGTCGCGATAGTAGTCGTACAGGTACTCGGTGTTCTGCGGCAGCTCGTTCCACGCCAGGAAGCTGGCGAGCTGCGTGGCCTGCGCGGGCGTCAGGTTGAGCTCCTGCACGGTCACGGAGCGGTTCATCGACGCGTAGTGCTGCATGGTGGCGCCCGCGTCGATCCCCGACATCCAGTACTTCATCCGCCCCAGGGCGAAGTTGCGGAAGAAGTTCTCCTGCCCGAAATCGAACATCCCGTAGTTGTACGCCACGTCCGTCCCCCGCACGGGGTCGTGGATCCACAGGGCGTTGTGGCCGAAGCGCTCCCACACCAGGTCGCCCGCGCCCATCGTCATCACGAACACCCGCGGCACCGTGGTCGGCGCGGCGGGCGGGGCCTGCGCGCGGAGCGCGGCGGGGATGAGCAGGGCGGCGAGCAGGGCCAGCGCGCGGAACGGCATCGGGATGCGCATGCAAAGGGAACGCAAAGGGTGGAGCAACTTAACGCGCTTCCCCCCGCCTTCGCCACGCGGGGAACGCAGAGCGGGGTCCCTCCGCGACCGGAGGGACCCCGCTGTACCTCGCGAAGGGCGGTCAGTTCCGCGACGGCAGCAGGTCGCGGTACACGCGCGTCTCGCGGTCGCTCTCGCCCGTCCACTCCACCTCGATGGGGCGGCGCTGGCCCTGCCTCACCACCTCCAGCCTCACCCGCCCCGCCTCGCTGCCGAAGGCGCGGCGCAGGTCGGCCACCGAGCCCACCGCGCGCCCCGCGGCGCGGACGATGACGTCGCCGCCCTGCAGCCCGGCACGCGCGGCCGGCGTGGAGCGCGACACCTGCAGCACCAGCACCCCGTCGTCCACGCGGAAGTAGCGGGCAAGCTCCGGGTTGAGCTCCGAGAGCTCGGCGCCCGCCACCGCGCGCCGTCCCATCTCCAGGAAGAAGGGGAGCCGCCCCAGCTCCTCTGTGCGCAGCGCCTGCAGCTCGCGGCCCAGCGCGCGCCCCATACGGTCCAGCGAGCGCAGGTTCACCACCACGCTGTCGCCGCGGCGGCCGTCCGGCCGGTCCAGGCTGTAGACGACCACGCTGTCGCGGTCGCGCACCTGCACCCGGGTGCGGAGGCGCTCCATGTGCCGGGCCAGGCTGTCCAGCCGTGGCCGGATGGAGTCCAGGCGCACCGTCACGCGCTCGTCGCCCTCCAGGATCACCACCTCGCCCGGCACTCCCGGCACGCGCACGCGCTCGCGGCGGGCCTGGGCGATCACGCGGCGCTCCTCCTCGGCCTCGCCGCGGCGGATGCGCACCCGCACGGTGTCGCCCACCTCCAGGTCCTCGCGCAGGCGGTCGATGGCCTGCTCGGTGGCGGCGGCGCTGTTCACCCGCACCACGATGTCGCCGCGGCGCAAGCCGGCGCGCTCGGCGGCGGAGCCGGCCACCACCTCGGCCACGCGGGCCTCGCGCGCGCCGGCGCTGTCCCAGTCGAAGGCCACTCCCATCCACCCGCGCGGCGCCTCGTCGCGCTGGGCGGCGGCGGCGGCGGGGAGGGCGAGCATCGCCGCCAGCAGCGGCATCCACATCTTCTTGGCGCTCATCGGTCGGTCTCGTTTCTCGGTTGGTCGGTTCAGTACCACGCGGTCTTCGCGGCGCGGTCCAACTGGGTGCGCAGCGCGTCGCGCTCGTCCACCACGGCCAGGTGATAGCCGTTCAGCACCGGGTCGCCCGGGGCGCGCTCCAGCGCGCGGCCCGTGGACTCCACCAGCGTCTCCAGCGCGGAGAGGCGCGTCTCCGGGTCCGCCCCGCTGGACGGGTCCGCGATCTCCGCGTAGCGGCGCAGGGCGGCCACGTACGCGGCCTCGGCGGCGTCCAGCTCCCGCGCCGCCGCGCGCGCCTCGGGGGTCAGGGCCGGCGCGCGGCCCCGCGGCGTGGTGGGGCGGGCGGCCACCAGCCGCGCCGCCGGAAGCGACGGCGCGTGCCGCACGGTCCTGGGCGCTTCGGGGGCGAGCGGCACGTCGGCGATCACCGCCGGCAGCTCCGGAGCGTCCGACGCCGGCACCGCGCCGCCCCGTGCGGACTCCGCGGCCACGGGTGCCGCGGGGAGCCCCGCCAACCCCAGCGGCCGGGCGGAGGTGCCCGTGGGCGCCTCCGGAACCGCCGCCACCCGCGTGCCGCCGCCCGGACGCAGGAGTGACGTGCCGGCCGCCATCCCGGTCACCAGCAGGATGATGGCGGCGGCGGCGCGCAGGTACGGGTGCGCGGGGCGGAAGCGGCGGACCGCCCGGGGGCGGACCAGGGCTTCGCCGGCCAGCGAGGCTTCCAGCGCCCGCCAGGCGCCGTCGCCCGGCTCCAGATCCGGCAGCGAGGCCAGGGCGGCGGTCTGGGCGCGCATCTCCGCCAGCTCGCGGCGGCACACCAGGCAGTCGCGCAGGTGGCCCGCTTCGTCCGGCATGGGCGGCTCGTCCACCAGCCGGGCAATCGCTTCGGGGTTCAGGTGCTGCATGCTTCCACTCCTTCCGCGGTGCTGGGCGCGGGGCTGAGAAGCGCCCGCATCCGTGCCCTCGCCTTGAACAACTGGCTCTTGCAGGTGCCGGGATTCACCCCCAGCATCTCCGCGATCTCTTCGTGTGTGTACCCTTCCACGTCGTGAAGCACCAGCACCCTGCGCATCCCCTCGGGAAGCCGCTCCATCGCCCGCTCCAGCCGCAGGCGCAGGACGGTGTTGTCGCCCTGGGGCTTCACGCTCGCGATGTCGTCGTCCATCGGCTCCTCGCGCCCGGCGCGCCGCTCGCGGGAGCGGCGTCCGTGCAGCGCGCTGTTCACCGCGATCCTGTGAAGCCAGGTGGTGAACGCAGACTCCCCGCGGAAGTTCGGAAGGGCGCGGAAGGCGCGCAGCCAGGCGTCCTGCGCCCAGTCTTCGGCGATCATGTCGTCGCCGGCCAGGCGGCGCACGACCGAGTACACGCGGCGGGCGTGGCGCTGGTAAAGCGCCCTCACCGCCCCGGCATCGCCTTCCTTGGCTTGCTCGATCAGCTCCAGGTCTTCCATGATCCGTTCACGGGTCCACAGCATACGATGCCGCTTTCCGAGGAAGGGTTGCCTGGGGAAGAACAGCGGGGGTCACGCAGAGGCACAGAGGCACGGAGAGCGTATCCAGACCCTCGTGGGGGCGAGTAGTTCCAGCGGAGGAGGCGTGAGTGCGTGAGTGCGTGAGTGCGTCAGTGCGTTTTACTGCCGTTAGCGCACTCACGCACTGACGCACTCACGCACTTCCGTTCAGCACTCAGCACTTCCCCAACGTTTTCCGCCCACGGATGGTATTACGATGCAGCAGGGCGCGGGCGGAGCGGGCCGCCGGGCGCCGAACGGACTCACCCGCGCTCCAGGAAACTACGATGAAGACTTCTGTTCGATACATGATGGCGCTCGTCCTGTTGGCCGCGGCCCCGGTGGCGGCGCAGACCACGGGGCGCGCGGGGGCGGACTCGGCGCGCGGCGGGCGCTGGGAGCGGGAGGGGCACCGCGACCGGCCGGCGTTCCAGGGGCTGATCGAGCACCGGCAGGAGCTGCAGCTTACCGACGCGCAGGTGAGCCGGCTGCAGGAGATCGGGCGGCGGCTGGACGAGCGCAACGCTCCCCTGCGCGCGCAGCTCGCCGCGCACCGCGAGCAGTACGCGGCGCGCCGCCGGGCGCAGATGGAGCGGCTGACGCCGGAGCAGCGCCGCGACACCCTTCAGCGCCTCCGCCAGAACGACCGCAAGCGCGAAGTTCCCGAGGCCATGCGCGCGCCCATGGAGCAGATGCGCGAGAACATCCACGCGGCCATGCAGGAGGCGCAGGGTGTGCTCACCGCGCCGCAGAAGGAGCGCGCGCGCCAGCTCATGAGCGAGCGGCGCGAGCGGATGAACGCGGACGGGCAGCGCGGGCCGCACCGCCGCGGCGGCGGGTGGAGCCGTGAGGGCCGGCCGCAGGGGCAGTCGCAGCAGGACGACGCGGGCGCCGCTCGCCCGTGATGCGCGCCGGCGCGGCGGACCCCGCCGCGGCCATTCCCCACCCCGCCGCGCCGGACGACGAGGCGGAGCTCGTGGAGCGCGTCCGCCGCGGAGACGGGCGCGCCTTCGACACCCTCGTCACGCGCTACATGCGCCGCGCGTTCTCGGTCGCCTTCCGCGTGCTGGGGCAGCGCGAAGACGCCGAAGACCTGGTGCAGGACACCTTCATGGTGGTGCTCCAGCGCATCGACACTTTCCAGCCGGGGCGGGCCTTCGCCCCCTGGTTCTTTCGCATCCTGGTCAACCGCGGCCTCAACGCCCGCAAGGCCCGCGCGCTGCGCGCCGTGGACGAGATCCCGGAAACGGCGTCTTCGTCCGGCCCCTCGCCGGAGCGCGAGGCGGAGCGCGCCGAGCTGCGCGACCGCCTGCGCGACGCACTGGCCGGGCTTCCCGAGCGGCAGCGGCTGGTGGTGGAGCTGTTCGAGCTGGAAGGGTTCGCGGGGCCCGAGATCGCGGAGATCCTGGAGATATCGGACGGCACCGTGCGCTGGCACCTGCACGAGGCCCGCAAGGCGCTGCGCAAGACGCTGGCGCCCTTTGAAAGGAGCAGAGGATGAGCAACGAAGAGATCACCCGCGACCCCGCCCTGGCGGCGCTGCTGCGGGAAGCGGCCCCCGGGCCGCCCATGGACGACGTGGACTGGGACCGCCTGCGCGGCGCCGTCTCCGCGCGGGCCGAGCTGCCGCTGGCGCGCCTGCGCCGCGGCGCCCCGCCGCGCTGGACGCGACGCTGGCTCCCCCTGGGCGCCGCCGCCGGCATCGCCGCGGCGGCGTTCGGCGTGGCGCTGCGCCCGGCCGCGAGCCCGGCGCCGCTCCCGGTGGAGGAGCGCCGCCTGGTGGAGGCCATCGTCGCCGAGTCGCTGCCGGCCAACATCGACCAGATGATCTCGGGCGACGCGGCCGAGGGGGCGCTGCTGGAGGCGGCGACGGGGAGCTAGAAGATGGGCTCACACCGAGGCACGGAGGCACAGAGGAGAGATTCCCCTGTGCCTTTTTGCTACGGCTGCCGGCCGCGCGCCAGGACGACGGTGCTGGCGAGGACCAGGGCGGCGCCGGCGACGAGCCACAGGTCCAGCCGCTCGCCGAAGAAGGCGATCCCCCACCCCGCGGCGAAGACGACCTGGAGGTAGGCCACGGCGGTGGCGCGGCCGGCGGGCTCGAGCTGCAGGCCGCGCGTCATGTTGATCTGCGCGATCTGGGTGGTGGTGCCGATGGCGGCCAGCAGCAGCCACTCGAAGAGGGTGGGCCACTCCCACTCCGGCAGCGTGAAGGGGAGGGTGGCCACCACGGTGATGAGCGACAGGTAGAAGACGATCACCAGCGGGCTCTCGCCCCGGATGCGGCGGACGATGACGTAGGCCGTGGCGCTGCACAGGGCGCCGGCCAGCGCCACCGCGGCCGCGTGGGGGCTCACCACCGCCGCGGCGCCGCCCAGCAGCGAGGCGGGGCGCACCACCAGCACCACCCCCGCCAGGCTCGCGGCCACGCACAGCACCTCCCGCCGCCCCATCCTCTCGCGCAGCACCCACACGGCCAGCACGGCGGTGAACACCGGGTTGGTGTACTGGATGAGGTTGGCCTCGGCCAGCGGGAGGTGCACCAGCGACGAGTAGAAGAAGGAGAGCGCGGCGAAGCCGAACGTCCCCCGCAGCACCAGCAGCCTCCGCTGGTCGGGCGCTCCCCACGGCGACAGGCCGGCGCGGAGCACCATCGCCGTGCTCAGCACCAGCATCACCGCCCCGCGCACCAGCACGATCTCCTGGCTGTGCAGGGTGCGCCCCGCCACCTTCACCAACGCCGTCATCACTGAGAACCAGAAGGCCCCCACCGCCATGTGCCGGACGCCGGGAGCCAGCGGAAAGATCGATGCGCCCTGCGGCGCCGTACGGACGGTACCCATGCCTGCCGTGTCGCGAGACGAGCCATTGCGAGGGGTGGAAGATAATCCGCCCGCCGCCCCCCGCCACCCCGCGATTCACCTGGCCGTCCGCCTGGCGTACTCCGCGGGCGTGGAGCCGACGATGGCGCGGAAGTCCCGGATGAAGTGCGCCTGGTCCGCGTATCCCAGGTCGTACGCCAGCCGGCCAAGCGCCCCCGCCCCCTCCCGGGCCAGCCGCTCCGCGGCCTCCTGCAGGCGGTAGCGCTGGATCACCCACTTGGGGCTCGCCCCCACGTAGCGCGCAAAGAGGCGCTGGAGCGTCCGCGCGGTGAGCCCGGTGCGCTCGGTCACCGCCTCCACCCGCGTGAGCGAGCGGTCCCCGGCGATGAGCTGGATGACGCCGTCCACCGTATCCACCAGCGGGTCGGGGTCGGGAAGGCGCTCCAGCAGGAACCGCTGGAGCGCCGCCACGCGCTCGGGCACCGCGCCGCACGCCCGCACCTCGGCCTCCAGCCGCGCGCCCGCGGGGCCGAACACCTCGTCCAGCGCCCGCACCCGGTCCGTGAGCGTGGACATGGGAACGCCCACGAACGGGTGGAACCCGCCCGCGCGGAACTTTACCGCCACCACGCTTCCCCGCCCCTCCAGCCGCACGGAGAACTTCCCCCGCACCACCCCGTGCACCCCGGAGCGCTCCCGCGTACCCGTATGGATGGAGAGGTGGACCGACGGGAACGGGAGCGTCTCGCGGAGCTGCGGCTCGGCCACGTCCCACTGCGTGCCCCACAGGTAGTCCACGAAGTACGCCAGCTCCGGCGCCGGGGCCATGCGCCACGGGAGCGGCTCGCCGGCCGGGGCGGGAGGCGCCAGGATCCCGCGGGTGGAGTGCGGATCGACGGGTTGTCGCATTTCTTCAAGCGCGCGGGCGCCGCACTGCGTACGATGAGAGCAACGGGATCACACACCACAGCGAAGAGAGAGCATCGTGACGCAACGCGCAACCGGAGGCTTCGACGTCAAGCTCACCCCGCAGCCCGTCCACGACGGCGCGGAGGGAGTACTGGAGCGGCGCTCGATCGCAAAGGAGTTCAGGGGCGAGCTGGCCGGCACCAGCCGCGGCGAGATGCTCTCGTACTGGTCCACCGAGACCAATTCCGGAGCGTACGTCGTCATCGAGCGCTTCACCGGCACCCTGGCCGGCCGCCCGGGCAGCTTCCTCCTGGTGCACAAGGGGATCATGGACCGCGGCGGCGGCCCCCCGCTCGACATCGCCGTGGCCCCGGACTCAGGCGACGGCGAGCTTAAGGGAATCACGGGCACGATGGACATCGTGATGGAAGGCGGCCGCCACGACTACATCTTCCAGTACACTCTCCCGTAACCCCCCCAAAACACGGAGGCACAGAGACGAATTCATCTCTGTGCCTCTGTGTCTCTGTGTGAGCCCCCGCCGTGCTCAGGCGTGCGCCGCCCCATCGTGCGGCAGCTCCACGAACCCCGTGTCCACCGCGGCCAGCGTGGCCGGCGAGGGGAGCACCGGGAAGGTGCGCATGAACCAGGTGTAGCAGAACAGCCACACGGCGCCGAACGCGATGGCCACCCCGATCTCCGGCAGGCCGATGGGGAAGCGCTCCATCTGGCCGTGCTCGTACAGCGACGGCACGGTGAGCAGGTAGCGCTCGATCCAGTGGCCGAACAGGATCACCACCGCGAAGGCACCGAGCACCGCCGGGTTCTTCTTGGGCGGACGGGTGAGGAGGCCCAGGAAGGGCGCCACGAAGATGCACCCCACCGCGATGCGCACCAGCGTGCCGAACGGCTCATGGAAGCGCAGCACGAACCACTCCTGCTCGTGCGGGAGCCCGCCGTACCAGATCACCACGTACTGCGACCAGTTGATGTACATCCAGAACACGGCGAAGGCGAAGATCAGCTTGCCCAGGTCGTGGAACTGGTTGGTGGTGATGAACTCGTGCACCCCGATGCGCTTGCGGAACACCACCACCATCAGCGCCGTCATCGCCAGCCCGGCGTGGAAGCCGTCGATGAAGAAGATGACCGGGTACATGGTGCTGAACCAGTGGGGAAGCATCGACATCCCCAGGTCCACGCCCAGCAGCCCCCACAGGAAGGCGTAGCCGAAGGCCAGCAGCACCGCCACCACCGTCATGCGCTCACGCGAGCGCACGGCCTCCTCGTTGACCCCGCGGAAGCCGCGGGTGAGGCGCTCGTACCAGGTGCGCTGCCCGTCCGTGTGCGCGGCGCCGTACACGTCCGGCCGCAGGGCGAGCGAGGCGAAGTAGATGGCCAGGCCGTACAGGATGGCGATGGCGGCGTAGTCGCGGATGATCATGAACGGGAGGTTCAGGAACCCGCTCTTGGCCTCCAGCACGTGGTCGCCCGGCGCGGCGTGGAGCCAGTGGTGGTACAGGTGGTCACTCCCCAGCCAGTCCACCGCGAAGAGCACGAAGCTCACCGGGAGGAAGGCGACCCCCGCCAGGGCGAAGCGCCGCAGCGACCACGACCAGCGCGCGTTGGTGAGGTGCAGGGCAACGGTGAACATCACCATCCCCATGCTGAGCCCCGACCAGAAGATCCAGTTGAAGTGGAACGCCTCCGCGAAGCGCTCCCCCGCGTGCTCCACGCCCATCAGCGGGAGCACCGCCAGGGCGATCCCGATGAGGAGCGCCACCGCGATCCCGCCCGCCATCGCCCCCGAAGCCTTCGGGAGGGTGAGGAACGGGATGCGCGTGGGCATCGATGAAGAATGTCCGGCCATCAGTCAGTCCGTTGCAGGGCGTCGGTCAGCGCGGGCCCTGCGGCTGAGCCGCCGGGGCCGGAGCGTTCAGCGGGGGCGCGGAGTCGCGGGTGGTGGCGGGGAGCTCGCCCACCACGCCGGCCGGGGGCGGAGCGCCCGTGGCGCCGCCGGGGTTGGGCTGCGCGGTGCCCGTGGCGCCCGCGCGCCGCTGCAGGGCGCGCACGTACTCGACGACCGCCCAGCGGTCCATGTGCGTGATGCGCTCGCCGTACGGCGGCATCAGCCCGCGCCCCGCCTCTACCACCGCGTACAGGTACCCGTCCGAGCGCGCCACCGCGGTGCCGCCGTTGAGGGGCGGCGCGTACGGGAAGCGGCCGTGCTCGGTGCCGTCGGCGCCCTTGGCCTTGCGCACCACGGGGCCGTCGCCGGCGCCCGTGGGGCCGTGGCAGGTGGTGCAGTTGCGCGTGTACACCAGCTCGCCGCGCACCAGCACGTCCTGGCGCGCGCCCCCCGCGAACGGGTTGCGCAGCGTGGGGGCGATGGAGTCCAGTTGGTTGTTCTCGTACGGCGCCGGGGTGTCGCCCATGGGGCTGGCCACGGGCACCGCCCCGGGGGCCGGGTTGCGCGTCTGCTCCTGGTACTCGGGGATCACCCCGTGGCGCATGGTGGCCAACTGCGGCACGGCGTCGTACGACTTGTCGATGTCGTACCCCGCCCAGTCCGTGCACCCGGCCAGCACCCACGCGCCGGCCAGGGTGGCCGCCGCCTGGCGCAGCGTCTTAGCGTTGCTCAACGAGCACCTCCTGGGATCCAGACTCCGAAAGGATGGCCTGGACCTGGTCGTAGCGTTCCTTGGGGGCGTGCGCGAAGACGCCGAAGTGGCCCGCCGTGAACGACGGGTGGTACAGCGGAGCCTCCGGAGGCCCGATGTGCGGCAGCCGGGCCAGCAGGAAGAGCCCCGCCACCGTGGAGAGCGCCCCCAGCAGGATGGTGACCTCGAACATGATCACGGAGAACGCCGGGAGGGCGATGATCTCCTTGCCGCCCACGATCAGCGGCCAGTCCACCGAGGTCCAGGTGGCCAGCGCCGTGCCCGCGGCGGTGCCCGTGAAGGCACCGGCCAGGGTGAAGATACGCACCGGCGACTCCTGCGTGCCCAGCGCCTCTTCAAGCTCGTGCCGCGGCGTGGGGGAGTAGGTGGTCACCTCGTACCCCTCGTGCCGCAGGCGGCGGATGGCGTCACAGGCCGAGTCCAGGTGGGCGAACACCCCCAGGACTCCCGTCTTCAGCTTGCTCATCGGCGTTCCATCCCCATGTACCCGGTGGGCAGCGGCGTGCCGTTGCCCAGCTCTTCCGTATGGTTCACCTGCGGCGCGTGGTCGCCGGCGTGCGGGTGGCGCATCGGCGGCGGCAGGATCTCCTTGATCTCCGCGATGGAGAGCCCCGGCAGGTAGCGCAGGAAGAGGAGGAACCACATGAAGAACCACCCGAAGCTCCCCATCAGGATGGAGGCTTCCACCCAGGTGAGGTGGTAGTTCATGAACTTCCACGGCTCGTAGCTGTGCGCCAGCGAGGGCACGATGATCACGAAGCGCTCCCACCACATCCCGATGTTCACGAAGATCGAGATGAGGAACAGGGAGTTCTGGCTGCGCCGGATCTTCTTCATCCAGATCAACTGCGGGATGATCGCGTTGAAGGTGATCATCGACCACCCCGCCCACCAGTAGTCGCCCGTCACGCGGTCGTAGAACACGTCACGCTCGAACAGCTCGCCCGAGTAGTACGCCATGAAGTACTCCATGCCGTACGCGTACCCCACGATGCACGACGTGAGGAGCAGCAGCTTGGAGAGCCGGTCGTAGTGAAGCTCCGTAAAGAACTTCTGCAGGCGGAAGATGCGCCCCACCGGCACCATCAGCGTGATCACCATCGCCACGCCGGAAAGGATGGCGCCCGCCACGAAGTACGGGGCGAAGATGGTGGTGTGCCACCCCGGCACGATGGACACGGCGAAGTCCCACGACACCACGGAGTGCACCGAGAGCACCAGCGGCGTGGCCAGCGCGGCCAGGAACAGGTACGCGCGGGTGAAGTGGCGCCACTCGCGGTCCGTGCCGCGCCAGCCCAGCGCCAGCAGGGTGTAGATCTTCTTGCGCGTGGGGTTGGTGGCGGAGTCGCGGGCGGCCGCGATGTCCGGGATCAGCCCGATGAAGAAGAAGACCGACGACACCGTGAGGTACGTGGTGACGGCGAACACGTCCCACAGCAGCGGCGACCGGAAATTGGGCCACAGTTGCCGCTGGCTGGGGAGCGGGAGCAGCCAGTAGAAGAACCAGGGGCGCCCGATGTGGATGATCGGGAAGAGGGCCGCGGTGAGCACCGCGAACACCGTCATCGCCTCGGCGAAGCGGTACACCGACTGCCGCCACGCCGCGCGGAACAGGTAAAGGATGGCGGAGATCAGCGTTCCCGCGTGCCCGATGCCCACCCAGAACACGAAGGTGGTGATGTACACGCCCCAGCCCACCGGGTTGGTGAGCCCGCTCATCCCCAGCCCGTAGTAGATGTTGTGGAGCTCGGCGATCACCATGAGCCCCACCAGCGAGACGGCCATCACGATGAGCGCGATGTACCCCTTCCCCGGAGGCGTGAGCATCCGGTTGGAAGTGACGTTTACCTCTTCGTACCCCGATACCTCGGGGTGGAAGACGGAACGGGTAACGGTGGCCATCTCAGTGCGCTCCCTGCGGCGCAGACGTCGCGCCGCCCTGCGGGGTGTGCTCGTCGCCGCCGAACGGGGCGGGCTTGTCCTGGTGGTAGCTGCCGTTGCTCGGCGTGTTCAGCGTCACCTTCTTCAGGTAGACGATGGCCGGCTTGGTGTTCAGCTCGCCCAGCGACCGGTAGCTCCGGTTGGTGCGGGCGATGCGGCTCACGGCGCTCTCCGGGTCCTGGTAGTTGCCGAAGGCGAACACCTCGGTGGGGCAGGCCTGCACGCAGGCGGGCACCACTTCGCCGTCGCGCACGCGGCGGTTCTCCTGGTTGGCCTGGCGCTCCTTCTCGTGGATGCGCTGCACGCAGAAGGAGCACTTCTCCATCACGCCCTTCTCGCGCACCGTGACGTCCGGGTTGAGCTGCAGGTGGAGCGGCTCCGCGAACTCGTAGGTGAACCAGTTGAAGACGCGCACCTTCCACGGGCAGTTGTTGGCGCAGTAGCGCGTGCCCACGCAGCGGTTGTACACCTGGCCGTTGAGCCCGTCCGGCGTGTGGTACGCCGCGTACACGGGGCACACCGGCTCGCACGGGGCGCTGCCGCAGTGCTGGCAGAGCATGGGGAGGAAGCGGGTGTCGTCCGTACCCGTGTCGCGGTACGCTTCGTCCTCTTCCTTGCCGTGCCCGAAGTAGCGCTCGATGCGCAGCCAGCTCAGGTCGCGCCCGCGCTTCATCTCCTTGGGGCCCACCACGGGAACGTTGTTCTCCGCGTAGCAGGCGATGGTGCACGCCGAGCAGCCGATGCAGCGGTCCAGGTCGATGACCATCCCCCACCGCGTCTCGCCCTCGATGTACTCGCCGTACTCGGTGCCCGCGGGCGGGTACGAGGCCGGGTCCGTCTTGCGGGAGACCGGCCCGAAGCCGCCGGTGGTGCGCAGCTCGGAGATCTCCTTCTCGGAGCCGGGGATGAACCCTTCGCCGTGCTGGTCCAGCGCGCGCAGCGCCTCCCAGCTCACGGCCTGCGCCACGGCGCGGTCGTGCTGGATGCGCACGCCCTGCTCGAACAGCCCTTCCCAGCGCTTCAGGTCCACGCCCGCGTTGGTCACCGTGACGCGGGTGGCCGGGGCCATGGCGCCCGTGGACGGGTCCACCTGGCCGCCCAGCAGCCGCATGGGGTTGACGCCGCGGTCGGCGTTGTAGCGCCCCGCGTCGCGCTGCCCCAGCCCCATCTGGATGGCCACGCTGTCGCGGCGCACGCCGGGCCACACGTACAGCGGCGCGTTGAACGAGCCGTGCGGCGACTCCACCTTCACCACCATCCCCTGCTCCAGGTTGGCGCGGGAGGCGGTTTCCGGGTGCATCTCCACGAACGAGTCCCAGGGCACCTTGGTGACCGGGTCCGGCAGCTCCAGCAGCCAGGGGCGGTTGCCCGTGCGGCCGTCGAAGAAGCGCATGGACGGGTACACCACCAGGTGCAGCCCGCTCGACGCGCCTTCCCACTGCACGGCGCGGTACGCCACCGGCCCGGCGGGGGCCGGCGCCGCGGCAACCGGCGGAGCCGCGACCACGGGCGGCTGCGCGCCCGCCACGGGGGCCGGCGCGGCCGGACCCGCGAGCGCGGGGGCGATCCCCACGCCCGCGGCGGCCTCGGCGCCCACGTTGCTCGCCGCGCGCCCGCCGGGGATGGCCCGGTCGCCGGCCTGCGGCGTCACCATGCCGCCCACGGACGGGATGGTGGCCGAGGGCAGGCTGCCCCACGAGCCGCCGGTCCTGAGCGCGGTGCGCCAGGCGTCGCTGGTGGGGGCGCGCCCGGCCCAGGAGGCGCGCAGGTAGTCGAAGAAGGTGCCCCCCGCGAAGCCCGCCGTAACCGGCACGCCCAGGTTGGAGGCGACCCCCAGCAGCACGTCGCCCATCTGCTTGCTGTTGAACACCGGGCGCATGGTGGGCTGCACCAGCTCGAAGACGCCCGGGCGCGGCGCGTAGTCGTCCCACGCCTCCAGGAAGTGGTGGTCCGGGAGGACGTGCGTGGCGACCCGCGACGTGTCGTTGGGGAAGGGCGAGAACGAGACGACGGTGGGCACCCGCTTGAGCGCCGCCTCGAAGCCCATCCCCCCCGGCAGCGTGTACACCGGGTTGGAGTCGCCCGCGATCAGCAGCACCTTCACGCGGCCCGCCGCCATGTCGGCGACGAGCTGCTGCACCGGGCGCAGGTCCGCCGGGCGCGTGGTGTCGGGGCGCCCGTTGAGCGCGCCCACGGCCTGGCGGAGCGCGGTGGCGTTGGGGCCGGACGCCGCGGCGCCGGGACCCATGGCGACCTTGCGGCGCCCTTCACGCCACCACTGGATGGCGCGCTGGAGCTTGGCGGGCTCGATGTCCGCATCGCGGGCCACCTGGGCCGCGTCCGCGCCGCCGGCCAGCGCCTGCGCCACCAGCGCCTCGGTGCCCGGCTTGGCGGGGAGCCACAGGTCCGCGTTGAGCCCCGTGAGGGGGCGGTGCGGGCCCACCCAGATGAACCGGCCGCCGCGCTCGCGCCCCTTCCGGTACGCGTGCATCTCGGCGTACTGGTACGCGTAGTCAACCGGCGACCCCCACGTCTCCAGGAAGTCCGCGCCAAAGGAGACGAGCACGTCCGCGTCCGAGAACACCAGGTCGCGCGGGGCGTCTTCCAGCAGCGTCCACTCCACGCGGCGGCCGCCCACGGCGCGCGCGAAGTCGTCGGCCAGGCGGGTCATGGTGGGGCCCATGGACCCCGTGAGGAGCACCGTGCCCCCCGGGCCGGCGGCGCGGATGGCCTTGGCCACCTCGTTCTGCGCCACGGACCAGTTGATGTCGCGCGTGGCCCCGCCGACGCTCACCTCGCGGATGAACGGCCCCTTGTGCCGGTCCGGGTGGTAGAGCCCCTGCACCGAGGCCTGCCCGCGCGGGCAGGTGTTTCCGTGGTTGATCGGGTGGTCGGGGTTCCCTTCCACCTTGGTGGCGCGCCCCTCGTGCGTCTCCACGTGCAGGCCGCACCCGGCCGGGCATTCACGGCAGGTGGTGGTGTACCAGGTGGGCACACCCGGCACCACGTCTTCCGAAGGGCGCACCGCGCCCAGGATGCTCTCCTGCCGGCTCGCGGGCGTGCTGCACCCCGTCGCCGCCATCCCCGCTCCCGCGACCGCCCACCACCGTGAGGAAGTCGCGCCTCTTCATTCCATCAGCCATGCTGTCTCCTCGATTCCGTCGCGCCGGCGGCGCGCGCGGCGTCGTGTAGCTTTCGGGGGTGCGCGCTCAGTAGTGGCATACGGTGCAGTCCGTCGAGGCCCGCTGGTTCGGGTACGTCGCGAGCTGGCCGCGCACGTCGTTCCCCTGCGCGCGCAGCGTGGCGATCTTGCGCACGAACGACGAGCGCTGGCGCACGGCGGCCTCTTCGGGCGCCGAGAGCGGCGTCTCGCCGCGGTGGCACGAGATGCACCACCCCATGCGGAGCGACGAGTACTGGTACACCTTCTTCATGTTCTGGACGGGCCCGTGGCACGTCTGGCACTGGAGCCCGGCGTTCACGTGCACGTAGTGCGGGAAGTGCGCGTGGTCCGGCACGTCGTGGATGCGCACCCAGGGGATCGCCTCCCCGCGCTTCCAGTAGTCCACCAGCTTGAGCGCCTCGCGGTTCCACGTGCTGTCGCGCTGCTTGCTGGGGAAGGTGAGCGCCGCCTGCGCGGGCACCGCCCCCGCCGACGAGCTGCCCGCCACGTGGCACCCCACGCAGAGCTGCACGCTGGGGATGTTCGCCGCCGGCGACCGATCGGCCGTGTAGTGGCAATACATGCAGGGCATCTGGTTCTGCCCCGCGTGCACGCTGTGGTAGAACGCGATCGGCTGCTCCGGGCCATCCTCTTCGGTGGCCTTGTAGTCGCGGCACGAGGCCGCGCCCACGGCAAGGAGCACGAGTCCAACGATGCTTAGAGCTCTGTTCATGGTCTGCTGGCGGAAATCACCTCGGAAGCCGTCCACGCGGGGTGCGCGCGGCCGTCCTGCACTCCAATCGAGGCCCGTGCCCCCGGGCCTCTTTTCGGAATGCACCCATATAGCATTTGGCGGAGCCTCAGGCAAGCACCCGCCCCCTCACCCGCGCGCAAGGCGCGGAGCCACCCCGACACCCGCGTAGGGGAACGCCCTACAGCGCGGCCGCGGGGTCCGCGCGCCGGGTGCCGCGCCCTAAGTGCGCGGTGCCCATGCGGATACGCCCGCGCGCGCGGCCCTTGGCGGCGGCTCGGAGGCTCGGAGATGGATTCTCCGTGCCTCCGAGCCGCCGTGTGTAACACCATCGTCAGGCGTGGCGCCTGTGCTCCACCATCGCGCAGCGGTCCTGCACCACCTTGATTCCCGCCTCGGCGAAGCGGCGCGCCGCCTCCTCGTTGCGGATCCCGCTCTGCATCCACACGAACTTGGGGCGCGCCGCGAGGATGTCTTCCACGTGCGGCCCCACGTCCTGCGAGCGGCGGAAGACGTTCACCATGTCCACCCCGCCCGGCACCGCGGCCACCGTGCGGTACACCGGCTGCCCCAGGATCTCGGTGGCGTCCGGGTAGTAGACGGGCACGGGGACGATGTCGAACCCGGCGCGCTTCAGGTACTGCGGCACGTAGTACGCGGGCTGCCCCGCCTGCGCCTCCGTCTTGATCCCCAGCACGGCGATGCGCTTCGTGTCGCGCCAGATCTGCGCGATGTCCGCGTCGGAACTCGCCAGGTTGCTGCGCCAGTCTTCCATGTGCATCTCCGGTTCTGGGTGCGCGCTGGGGGGTGGCCCTCACCCCCCGTCCCCCTCTCCCAAACTGCTGGGCGAGGGGGCGCATCTTCTGTGCGGGTGCGTTGGTCTGCCGCGTCGCGCCCGCGACTCCGCGGGACCTCGCCCCGCGGTTCTCCCCCTCCCCCACGCTCCCCCGCACGCGGAGGAGGGGGCGGGGGGGTGGGGGCCCGCGGCGCGCGCGGACGGCACGGACGTGATGAAACACGCCCCTACATCGTCGCCCACACGGCGCCCTCACGCACCACGCGGGCCGTGCGCTCCAGGTAGGCCAGGTGCGCAAGCGTCTCGCGCAGGCCGTGGAGCAGCGTGTCGGGCGGGAGGCCGGGGAAGAGGTGGAGCGAGAGGTCGTAGGCGCTGCGCGGGCGGTCCAGCAGCGACACCACCTGCGTGTTGCGCTCGTCGTGGTGGGCCAGGATGCCGTCCACCCGCCCGGCCAGCTCCGCGAAGGGGGCGCCGTGCGAGGGGAGCACCAGGTCCACCGGCAGGTCGCGCACGCCCGCCAGCGAGGCCAGGTACTCGGAGAGCGGATCGGCCACGTACCGGTCCGCGCCCACGTTGGGGGAGATGCGGGGGAGCACGTGGTCGCCCGCGATCAGCAGGCGCCGCTCGGGGTGGTAGACGCTGATGTGCCCCGGCGAGTGGCCCGAGGTGAGGATCCACTCCCACCCGCCGCCGCCGGGAAGGGCGCCGCGCTCCCCGGCCAGCAGCTCGTCCGGCCGGAAGTCCTCGTACTGCGCGTGGATGCGGTCGGTGGCGCCCACGAGCTGCGGCACCACCTCCGGCGGCACCCCCAGCGACGCGAACTCCGCCGCGGCGTGCTCACGCTCGCCCGGCCAGCCGTCCACGAAGGCGCGGATCAGCGCCTCCTCGCGCTCGTGCATGTACACGCGGGCGCCGCTCCACGCGCGCACCGGACCCGCCAGGCCGTAGTGGTCGATGTGCGCGTGGGTGAGCACCACGTGGCGCAGCGTGCCCGGCGTCACGCCCAGGCGCCTGGCTCCGCGGTGCAGGGCGCCCCGGGCGGGCCGGGTGTCCATCCCCGTGTCCACCAGGGTGTGCCCATCGTCCCCCTCCAGCAGCCACGCCGCCACCTCGTGCGGCGGGAACGGGAGCGGGAGGGAGACGCGGTGGACGCCGGGCGCCACCTGCAGCGGGGCGGCGCCCGGCGCCATCTTACGCCTCTTCGGGGAAGAAGCGCTCGCCCGATTCCGCGCGCCTCCACCAGCAGCCTGGCGGGGGCGAAGCGGGGGCCGTGCTTGGCCTCCAGCGCCCGCAGCCGCTCCAGCACGCTCGCCGCGCCGGTCTGGTCCACGTACCAGAAGGGCCCGCCGCGAAAGGGCGGGAAGCCGATCCCGAGCACCGCGCCCACGTCGCCGTCGCGGGCGGAGCGGAGGACCCCCTCCTCCAGCGTGCGCACGCGCCTCGTTCACCATCATCAGCCCCAGGCGCTCCTGGATCTCCTCGCGCGCGACGGTCCTTCGCGGGCGGGTTGCCGAACACGGCGTACGCGGACTCGTCCGGCCCGGCCTTCTTGCCGTCCTCGCCGTAGGTGAAGAAGCCGCGGCCGTTCTTGCGCCCCTGCCGCCCGTCGGCCACCATGCGGTCAAGCACGGAGCTGGGCTGCCCATGCGGTCCGCGAAGGCGGCGGCCAGGATCTTCCCAGCCTTCTGCGCCACGTCCAGCCCCACCTCGTCATACAGGGTGATGGGGCCCACGGGGTATCCCCACCCCGTCATCGCCCCGTCGATCTCCTCCATCCGCACGCCCTCTTCCAGCAGCAGCGCCGCCTCGGCCATGTAGGGCGAGAGGATGCGGTTGGCGTAGAAGCCCGGGGCGTCGTTGACGATGATGGGCGTCTTGCCGATCTGCTTGCCGAAGGCGTGCGAGGTGGCCGTCACCCAGTCCGCGGTGCCCGCGTGGGTGATGATCTCCAGCAGCGGCATCTTCTCCACGGGGGAAAAGAAGTGGAGGCCGATGACGTTCTCCGGGCGCGACGCGGCCTCGGCCAGCGTGGCGATGGGGATGGTGGAGGTGTTGGACCCCAGCACCGTCTTCTCGCCGATCTTCGCCTCGATCTCGCGGATGACGCCGTGCTTGAGCGACACGTCCTCGAACACCGCCTCCACCACCACCTCGGCGGAGTGGAAGCCCGTGTACTCCGTGGTCGCCTCCACCCGGTCCGTGAGGGCGGTGATCTCGAAGCCGCGCGCCTTCTTGCGCTTGGCCCGCTTGATCAGCGGTGTCGCGCGCGGTCTTGAGCCCCTTGGCGGCGGCCTCGGGCTTCACGTCCTTGAGCCGCACCGTGATCCCGCTCTCGGCCGACGCGGCGGCGATGCCGGCGCCCATGAAGCCCGCGCCCACCACGGCGATGCGCTCCACGCTTGGCGGGCTTCCCCGCCTGGCCCAGCCCGGGATCGTTCTTGGCCGCCGTGGTGGCGAAGAAGAGGTGAACCAGCGAGCGCGCCTCGGGCGTCACCGCCAGCTCGCCGAACGCCCTCGCCTCCAGCTCCAGCCCCTCGTCCAGCTCGCGGTCCAGCCCCTTCTCCACCACGTCCAGCAGGCGGAGCGGCGCGGGGTACAGCCCCTTGCGTCTTCGACATCACCCCCTGGCGTGCCTTGCCGAAGATCAGCTGGCGCATCCCCGGCAGGTTCTCCACCCACTGGGGCGACCTGCGGCGGGCCGCGCCGCGCGGCTCCTTGTTGCCCTCCGCGAGGTCGTTGGCCACCTGCCGCGCCACCACGGGGAGGATGGCGGCGGGCACCACCTCGTCCACGATCCCGGCGCTGCGGGCGCGGCGGCCGTCGAGCTGCTTGCCGGTGAGCATCAGGTCCAGCGCCGCGCGCAGGCCGATGAGCCGCGGCAGCCGCTGCGTGCCGCCCGCGCCGGGCACGATCCCCAGGTTCACCTCGGGGAGGCCCAGCTTGGTCTTGGGCGAGTCGCTGGCGATGCGGTAGGTGCAGGCGAGCGCCATCTCCAGCCCGCCGCCCAGCGCCGCCCCGTCGATGGCGGCGACGACGGGAACGCGAAGCTGCTCCAGCCGGTTGAGGAGCTGCTGCCCGGCGCGGCTGGCGGCCTCCGCGTCCGCGGGGGTGCGGAAGTCCTTGAACTGCTCGATGTCCGCCCCGGCGATCCACGTCCCCTTCTTTTCGGAAAGGATCACGGCCGCGCGCACGCTCCCGTCCGCCTCGGCCTCCTCCAGCCGGCGGAGGATGTCGTCCATCGCCGTCACCAGCGCGGCGGAGATGACGTTGACCGGCTTCCCCGGCTGGTCCAGGCGGATGATGGCGATCCCGTCTTCCACATCCATGTGGACGGGCGCGCCCGTCTGCTCGTTCACCATCGTGGCCATGAAGATCGCTCCTGGGAGAAGTCCTGAGTACCAAGTGCGTGAGTGCGTTAGTGCGTGAGTGCGTTTTTACTGCAGTTAGCGCACTTACGCACTAACGCACTCACGCACTTCTTTTTCACGCCGTCATCCCGCCGTCCACCGCCAGCACCTGCCCCGTGACGTAGCCGCCGGCGGGCGAGAGCAGAAAGAGCGCCGCGCCCATCAGCTCGTCGTCGGCGCCCACGCGGGCCAGGGGGACGGCGCGGGTGATCGCCTTGCCGGCGTGCTCCAGCAGCTCCGCGGTCATCTTCGTGGGGAAGAAGCCGGGGGCGAGCGCGTTGACGCGGATGCCGTGGCGCGCCCACTTCACCGCCAGGTCGCGCGTGAGGGCGATGACGGCGCCCTTGGAGGCCGCGTACCCCGCCGCGTCCAGCAGCTCCGGCTGGGAGCCGCGCAGGCCGGAGACGGAGGCGATGTTGAGGATGGCGCCCGGCGCGGCCCGCTCGATCAGGCGGCGGCCCACCTCGCGCGAGCAGAGGAAGGCGCCCGTGGCGTTGGTCTCCATCACCTTGTGCCACGCCGCCAGCGGCATCTCGGCGGCCGGCGCGCCCCAGCTCGTCCCCGCGTTGTTCACCAGCAGGTCCACGGGGCCCAGCTCCAGCTCCGTCTCGTCCAGCGCCGCCCGCACCTCCTCCTCGGAGGTCACGTCCAGCCGCAGCGCCAGCGTCCTCACCCCGTGCAGCTCCGCCAGCTCCCGCGCCACCCCCTCGCAAGCCTCGCGCTTGCGCGATCCCAGCGCCACCGCCGCCCCCGCCTGCGCGAGCCCCGCCGCGATCTGCTCCCCCAGCCCCCTCCCCCCACCCGTCACCAGCGCCACCCTTCCCCGCAGGTCGAACAGCTCGGCAAGCGTGCGCATCGTCGGCTCCTGTGGTTTCGTCGGCCGGACAATGTAGCGTACGCGAAAGCCCTTGAAAACACTGGAGAAAATGAGTCTGACTCACACAGAGACACAGAGGCACGGAGACGACTTCATCTCTGTGCCTCTGTGTCTCTGTGTGAGCCCCGTTGTTCAGACGCCGACCGCCACCCGCGTCCAGACGTTCGCCGTCTCCTGGACGAAGTCGCCGAAGGCGCGCGGCAGGTGGCCGACGATGCGCTCCGTTTCGGCGATCTGCTCGGCGCTGGCGTGGAGGCCGCGGTCCTGGAAGAGCGCGTACATCAGCGCGAAGTCGTACACCATCCAGGCCGGGAGCGTCTTGCCAGCCTCGCGCGCCCAGGCCTGCAGGTCGTTGCCGGCGTAGCGCACCTCGCGGCCGAACACCTCGCCGTAGGCCCGCGCGCACTCCACGCCCGTCAGCGGCTCCGGGCCCACCAGCGCGAACGAGCGGTTCTCGAAGCCCGAGCGGGTGAGCGCATTGGCGCCCGCCTCGGCGATGTCGCGCACGTCCACCCGCGAGATCCCCGCGTCGCCGATGGGCTGCGGGTAGACGCCGTACTCCACGATGGCGTCGCGGAACCAGTAGTCGTTCTGGTAGAAGTTGTTGGGGCGCAGGAGGGTGTACGGGATCCCGCTGCGGCGGATCGCTTCCTCGATCGCAAGCTTGGAAGCGAAGTGCGGGATGTGCGGCCCCTTCTCCGCGTCGTGCACCGAGAGGTAGACGATGCGGGCGGCACCGGCGCGGCGCGCCTCGTTCACCGCCGCCAGCCCTTCCTGCAGCTCCGTGTCCGCGACGGCGTTGACCAGGAAGAGGGTGTCGAACCCGGAGAAGACGCGGTGGTAGCTCCCCGGGTCGCGCAGGTCGCCCACCACCACCTCCGCGCCCTCCGGAAGTGTGAGCGCCTTTTCCGGCGCCCGGGTAAGGATGCGCACGGACTCGCCGCGAGCCAGGAGCTCGCGCGCCACCGCGCCGCCCACCGTGCCGGTTCCGCCAAGGATCAGGTGCTGCATGGTTGCGCTCCGGGAGTTGAGGTTCCGATCACCGGAGCGCAAGCTAGTCCGCCATGCAGCGCGCGGCATGGGTCATCTGAACCACACTCACACAGAGACACGGAGGCACAGAGATGAAGTCGTCTCTGTGCCTCCGTGTCTCTGTGTGAGCCCCGCCGTTTACTGGCCGACCGGCATCGGCGTCGGCGCGATGCCGTCGATGGTGGGGAGCGGGGCGGAGGCGGGGGTGGTGTCCACGCGCACGGGAGGCGGGGGGCCCACCGGGGACGCGCCCGTGCGGCCGAGGACGGCCTTCGCGTAGCCGTTCGCCGGGTCGCCGCCGGCGCGGCGGATGCGGTTGACGGTGCCGGGGCCGCGGTTGTAGGCGTGGAGCGCGGCCTCCACGTCGCCCTCGTACGCGCGCAGGAGGCGGCGGAAGTAGCGGAAGCCCAGGCGCAGGTTGGTGTCGCGGTCGAAGAGCTCTTCGCGCGTGACGCCGGGCTGCAGCTCGGCGGCGGTGGCGGGCATCAACTGCGTGAGGCCCAGCGCGCCCACCGGGCTCACCGCGCGCGGGCGGAAGGCGCTCTCCACCCGCACCAGGCGGAAGGCGAGCTCGGGGCGCACCCCCTCCGCGTCCGCCGCGCGCAGCACGGCGATGGCCATCGCGCGGTCGATGCCGTAGCGGCGGGCATACTCGTCCGCCTGGCGCTCGCGGGCCTGCGCCGAGCGCGCGGACTCCAGCGCGGCGCGGGCGGCCAGCACGGCTTCCCACGCGAGGCGGCGCGCGGCGGGGTTGGAGGCCACGAACACCACCAGCGCCACCAGCGCCCACGACCAGGGGAAGCGGAAACGGCGCGCGGCGGCGCGCCTGGCGGGCGCGCGGCGGCCTCCCTTGCGGGCGGCCGGCTTCTTTTTGGGCGGCTTGGCGGCGGAACGGGGGGGCACGCGAGGCTCTCCGGGGTTCATGCGGGGGAGCCCCAATCTAACGGGCACGGCGGGCCGTGTCACCCGGCGTGTCGCGGGCTGCCGTCGCGGGCCTACACCAGGCCTATGCCGGGGCGGCGAACACGCGCGGGGCCAGGCAGCGCACCGTGGCGGGCCCGGGCTGAAGCACCAGGAAGTCGATCACCAGCAGCACGCCGCGCACGAGCTCCGCATTGGTCTCGGCGCAGCGGTGCGCGCCGAAGCCGGCCACCGAGCCGTGGAGCTGGACCTCGCCCCCCTGCACCACCACGCGCACGCGGCCGGTGCCCACCGAGGGCTCGGCCGCCAGGCGCGCCTCCAGCTCGCGCTGGATGCGCGTGTCGTCCGCGGCGCGCTGGGCCACCACCTGCGGCGTCACGGCCGGCTCGCCGCCGCCGAACACGCTGCACCCCGCCACCAGCGGGAGAAGGCCCGCCATCATCCACCTGCTCGTCGTCGCTCGGCTCACCCGTCGCTCCGTGTGCGGGAAACCTTTGCCCCCTGCCGCCGTTAGTACCTCATAGGCGGCGGGGCAGGATAACTCCCCCGCGGGCCGCAAGCGAGGGGCCATGCGCCGCTCCCGTCCGTCCGCTACCTTTCCGTACATCATGAGCGACTACTTCCGCATCACCCGCAAGCACAGCTACTCGCTGCTCTTCGTGCTCCCCCTCCTGCTGCTGTACGAGGTGGGGGCGTGGAGCATCGCGGGCCCCACGTCGGGGATGAGGAACGGCGCGGACGTGCTGCTGCGCGCCGCGCTGGCCGTGGGCGGGGTGCACGGCACGGCCGCCTTCGCCGCGCTGCTGGTGCTGGCCGGCGCCGTGCTGGTCGCGCGGGAGCGGCGGCGGGAGCGGGTGCCGCTGCGCCCCCGCCTGTTCGCGGCGATGCTGGCCGAGAGCGCGGCGTACGCCCTGCTCTTCGGCGCGGCGGTAGGGACGGTGACGCAGTGGCTGGTGGGCGCGCGCCTGGCCGCCGACGGCGGGGTGGCGCAGCTCCCGGTGCGGGACCAGGTGGTGCTCTCGCTGGGGGCGGGGCTGTACGAGGAGCTCCTCTTCCGCGTGCTGCTGGTGGGCGGGCTGGCGGCGCTGTTCGCGGGGGTGGGGATGAAGAAAAAGAACGCGGGGATCGCGGCGGCGCTGCTGGCCGCGCTCATCTTCTCCGCCTTCCACTACATCGGCCCCTACGCGTACCCGCTGGAGCTGCAGAGCTTCGTGTTCCGCTTCGTGGCGGGGCTGGCGTTCAGCGGGCTCTTCCTGCTGCGCGGCTTCGGGATCGCGGCGTGGACGCACGCGCTGTACGACGTTTTCCTGGTGGTGCTGCGGGGCGGCTGAGGGCGCCGGCTGTTCCCTGCACGTGAAACCCGGGGCACCCCGGCGGGTACATGGGCACTCGCCCCGATCCCCGACCCTTGTGGAGGTACTGTGATGCGCGCCACCGTTGTCCGGCTCCTGGCCCTTTCCACCCTGTTCGGCGCCGCCGCGTGCGACGGCGACGGCCAGGGCCCGAGCCGCCTGACTCTGCAGGATGTGTCGGGGGTGTACCGCGTGTGCACGCTTCGCTTCGTCCCGCAGAACTCCGCGTTCCCGGCGGCCAACCTGCTGGAGCGCGTGGTGGACACCACCCCGCCCGCGGGGAAGCTGGAGCCCACCATCACGCTGTTCGCGGACCGGCCCGAGTACCAGCTCGCCTACACCCGCAGCGACGCCGCCAGCCAGGACTTCCGCAGCAGCGTGTCGTTCACGGGCGAGCAGGTGCTGCTGCGCTTCTACACGGACGAGGACGCGCGCGGCCAGATCCCGTCCGAGCTGCTGCTGCCCCGCGACGTGCGGCTGGACTTCCAGGGCAGCCCGCGGCGCCTTGCGTCCAGCGCCTCGCGCACCTATTCCGTGGCCCGGCGCGAGTATGCCCGCGCGGCGGGGGTGGACGAGAGCGGGTTCGCGGCCACCATCCCCGGCACCCTGGACGTGTCGCTGCGGGAAGGGTCCTGCTAAAAGAGCCTCACACAGAGGCACAGAGGCACGGAGAGACGGTTCGCTCCGTGTCTCTGTGCCTCTGTGTGAGGATTAGAAAGGAAACTTGATGAAGCATCGCATCTTCGCGGTCCTCGCGGTGGCACTGGCGTCCGCGCCCGCGCGCGCGCAGGCGCCCCAGGAGGGGTGGAACTCGCCGCGCGCGCTGGAGCTCATCGCCCGCGCGCGCGACCGGCGCTCGCAGGCGCAGGCCGATACGGGGATGCTGGACTACCAGGCCGACGCGCGCGGCTTCATCTACTTCTACCTGGACCGCCCCGGCAGCACCGAGCGGTCGCTGGTGAAGACGGACCAGGTGGCGCTGGACGTGATGTGGAAGGCGCCCAACCTGAGCAAGCAGCGCATCGTGGGGCTGCGCGACGCCAAGAACCTCCCCACCAACATCCGCTACCACGAAGACCATCTCACGGTGGTGCAGGACAACTTCGGCGACCTGATCCGCTACGGCGACGGCGACGAGGTGCGCGACGTGCTTCACCCGGCGGCGGGGGCGGGGCCGGCCACGTACGACTACCGGCTCAACGACTCGCTCGCCATCCGCACGCCGGGCTCCACCGAGCCGGTGCGCGTGTACGAGGTGCAGGTGAGGCCCAAAGACCCCAGCCGGCCCGCGATGATCGGCTCGGTGTTCGTGGACCGCCGCGGCGGCGACATCGTGCGGATGTCGTTCACCTTCACCTCCGCCGCGTACGTGGACCGGCAGTTGGACTACATCAACGCCTCGCTGGAGAACGCGCTGTACAAGGGGCGCTTCTGGCTCCCCCACCGGCAGCAGGTGGAGCTGCGGCGCCAGCTCCCCGAGCTGGGCTTTCCCGTGGGCGGGATGATCCGCGGGACGATGAGGATCTCCAACTACCGCTTCAACCAGGGCCTGTCGCCGTCGCTGTTCTACGGCCCCCGCGTGGTGTCGGTGCCCGAGTCGCAGCGCCGCGCCTTCGGCTTCGAGCAGCCGATCGACGCGGAGCTCAAGGAGGAGGGGATCGGCCCCGCCACGGAGCTGGCCGACGTGCGGCGGCAGGCGGCGGAGCTGATCCGCGGGCGGATGCTGAGCGGCCTCCCCTCCCTGCGCGCCAACGTGCCCGCCGCATCGTCCGTGCTGCGCTACAACCGCGCGGAGGGGCTGGTGGCCGGCTTCGGCACGCGGCTTCACCCGCGCGAGACGCTCACGCTGGAGGCGCGCGCGGGCTGGGCGTTCGGCCCCATGCACCCCACGGCGGAGGGCACGGCCACCATCACGCACCCCGGCTACCGCGCGGGGGTGCGCGGCTACCTGTACGAGCCGCGCGACGTGGGCGTGGGCCCCGCGGCATCCGGCGCCGTCAACACGCTGAGCGCGCTGGTGGCGGGGCGCGACTACACGGACCCGTTCTACGCCGGCGGCCTGGAAGGGTGGGGCGAGCGCGCACTGGGCCCGTGGACGGGGACGGTGCGGCTGCGCGCGGAGGCGCACACCAGCGCCCGCCTGGAGTCCACCTTCTCCCTCGGCGGCACGCTGCGCCCCGTGCGGCCGGTGGACGAGGGGCTGATGCTGGGCGGCTCGCTCTTCTTTGCGCGCGCGGCGGCGAGCGGGGTGGCGCGCGGCTGGTCCGCCTCCGCCGGCGCGGACGGCGGCGTGCTGCTCAACGAGCTGGGCGAGGACGACCCGGCCGAGAGCGCCGCCTTCGTGCGGCCCCGCGTGGAGCTGGGCTACGTGCGCCGCTGGACCCCCGCGCGTGCCGAGCTGGAGGCGGGCACCTCCGCCGGGCTCGCGCTGGGCGAGCTGCCGCGCCAGGGGCTCTTCCTGGTGGGCGGGCGCGGCACCCTCCCCGGCTTCCCCTTTCGCGCGTTCGGCGGCGACCGGTTCGCGCTGGCGCGGGTGCAGGGCTCGGCGGACGTGGCGGGGCCGTGGCTGCGCGGGCGCGCCTTTGCCCACGCGGGGTGGGCGGACGCGGGCGGCGCCGGGCGCGAGCCCCTGCTGGAGTGGGGCGCGCGGCCCACGGGCGACCCGCGCGTGTCGCTCGGGCTGGGGGTGGGGCTGTTCTACGACATCGTACGCTTCGACGTGGCGCGCGGGCTGGGGCCCGACGGCCGGTGGGAGCTGATCTTTGAAGCGAACCCTTCGTTCTGGGATTTCCTGTGATCCTGCGGGCACTCGTCGCGGTCTTCCTGCTGGTGCTGGCGGTGATGCAGCTCCGCCAGGGCCGCCCGCTCAACGCCGCCGTGGACGTGGTCTTCGCCATGGTGGCCGGCCTGCTGGCCTACTCCGGCCGCCCCGGCGTCCGCCGCCCGCCGCGCGGGCTGATCCTGGGCCTGCTGGCGGTCGGGATCGTGCTGTGGATCGCCTCGCTCGTGGGGCGGTTCGCGTGAGGAGCCACTCCTCCGTGTCTCTGTGCCTCTGTGTGAGCCCCGCCGTTTGCAATCCGTGATCGACGCATTCCACCTTCCGGCGCTGGCGCACCCGCCCACCACCACCTGGTCGTACGGCCGGGGGGCGGATGCGTTCGAGGTGCGCATCCCCCGGCTGACGGCGGCGCTGCTGCGCGAGCAGGTGCAGGCGCTGGCCGCCGCGCGCGACGAGCACCTGGCCGGGCGCTCCGTGGCCTCCGTGGTGGAGGTGGTGGACCGCGTGGCCGCCCGCCTGCTTGACCCCGCGGACCCGCTGCGCATCACGGCGGAGCGCGCCCTGCCGGCCATGACCAACTACTCGCCGCCCATGATCCGCCGGGTGCTGGACCGCATGGCGGCGGACTGGCGCGCGGCTCCCCTGCGCGAGCTGCTGCGCTCCGAGTTCGGCGACCCGCGCGTGCTGGACGGCTTCCACCCGGCGCAGCGCGGGGGCGGCGAGCGGATGGCCGTGGGGCCGCGGCTGGTGGCCAACGTGTTCAGCGGCAACGTGCCCGGCGTGGCGGTGACGGCGCTCATCCGCTGCCTCCTCCTCAAGTCCGCGGCGCTGGGGAAGACGGCCGTGGGCGAGCCGCTCCTCCCCGCCCTGTTCGCGCGCGGGGTGGCGGAGGTGGACGCGGGGCTGGGCGCCTGCCTGGCCGTGACCTACTGGCCCGGCGGCGACGACGAGATGGAGCGCACCGCGCTGGAGCCCGCCGACGCCGTGGTGGTGTACGGCGGCGCCGAGGCCGTGGCCGCCGTGCGCGACCGCACGCCCCGCGGCACGCGCTTCCTGGGCTACGGCCCCAAGATCTCCTTCGGCGTGGTGGGGCGCGGCGCGCTGGGGCCCGGCGCGGCGGCGGCGGCGGCGCGGGGCGCGGCGCTCGACGCATCCACCTTTGACCAGCAGGGGTGCGTGTCGCCCCACCTGTTCTACGTGGAGGAGGGGGGCGAGACGTCGCCGCGCGAGTGGGCGGCGCTCCTGGCGGGCGAGATGGAGGCGGTGGAGCGCGAGCTTCCGCGCGGCACGCTGGCCCCGCGCGAGTCGTCGTCCATCCGCCAGTTGCGCGGTGTGGCGGAGTTCGCGCAGGCGGGCGGCGGCGGCACCGAGCTTCACGCGTCGCGCGAGGGCACGGCGTGGACGGTGATCCACGAGCCGGACCCCTCGTTCACCGCGTCGTGCCTCAACCGCGTGGTGCGGGTGAAGCCCGTCGCCTCGCTGGGGGACGTGCCGGCGCTGGTGGAGCGCTTCGGCGCCTTTTTGCAGACCGTGGGGGTGGATGCCGCGCCGGACGAGGCGCGCGGGCTGGCGGCCGCGCTGGCCCGCATCGGCGTGGCGCGCGTGGCGCCGCTGGGGAAGATGGCCTGGCCTCCCCCGAGCTGGCACCACGACGGCCGCCCGCCCCTGCGCGAGCTCGTGCGCTGGTGCGACTTCGAAAAATAGAGGGCTCACACAGAGGCACGGAGACGAGTTCTCCGTGCCTCTACTCGTGGCGGATGGCGTCGATGGGCGAGAGGCGCGCGGCGCGCAGGGCCGGGTACACGCCGAAGCAGAGGCCGATGAGGAGCGCCGAGAAGGTGGCGGCCAGGAGGGTGCTGGGCGAGATGCCGGCGTAGATGTCCGCGCCCACGCGGGCGCGCATGAAAGCCGTGACGGCGGCGGCGCCGGCCAGGCCGAGCACCAGGCCCGCCAGGCTGCCGGAGCCGGAGATGGCCACCGACTCGGAGAGGAACTGGAGGAGGATGTGCCGGCGGCGCGCGCCCACCGCCTTGCGGATCCCGATCTCGCGGGTGCGCTCGGCCACGGAGGCGAGGAGCACGTTCATGATGCCGATGCCGCCCACCAGCAGCGAGATGGCCGTCATCGCCCCCATGAACAGCTTGAAGACCACGAACTGGCGCGCCACCGCGGCTCCCTTCTCCAGGTCGGTGCCCAGCTCGAAGTCCGCGCCGCCCTTGCCGTAGCGGCGCGCCAGCCACGCCTGCACCGCGTCCCGCAGCGCCTTCACCTCTTCCACGCGGCGGGCGCGCAGGATGAGGGTGCGCGGACGGTCCAGCTCCCCGGGCATCAGCACGGCGGGGGCGGCGGAGAGGGGGACGTACGCGGCGAGGCCGTCCTCGCGCCCGCGCGGCGCCATCACGCCCACGATGCGCCGCGCGCCGCCGCGGAACTCCACCGCGCGCCCCACCAGGGCGGACGCGGCGCCCGGCGACAGCGCCTCCGCCAGCGGCTGCGAGACCACGGCCACGGGCAGGTCGCGCGCGGCTTCGGCGGCGGTGAAGAAGCGGCCGGCGGAGAGCTGGACGCGGTAGAAGGCGCCCGCGTCGGCCAGGGTGGCGGTGACGCGTGCGGCCCGGGCCCGGCCACCCCGCGGCGGCGTGACCGTGGTGGTGCCGTTGGCCGAGAGCGAAAGGCCGGCGACGCCGGGGATCTCGCGCCGCGCCGCCTCGGCCTCGGCGGCGCCGAGCTGCGTCCACCGCTCGCGCGGGAGCCGCACGCCGTCCACCAGGTCCGAGGTGAGGGGGGTTACGAAGACGTTCTGCACCCCCGTGGTCCGCGCCACCTGCTCGCGCACGTACGTCTCCATCCCGTCGCCCAGGGAGAGGACGGCGACCAGCGACGCCACGCCGATCACCACTCCCAGCGCGGATAAAAAGGTGCGCAGGGGGTTGGTGCGCAGCGCATCCACCCCCTCGCGGACGGAGGCCCAGGCCGTCAGGCGCGCCACGGGGCCCCCATCAGATGGGCCCGGACGACGCGGCGCAGTGGCCGGACGGGTCGGCGGCGCCGTAGCACGCGCGGGTGAAGACGGGCGGCTTCCCCTCTTCCAGCACCAGGGTGAAGACGTTGCCGAACTCGGGCTCCGCGATGGCGATCCCCGACGGGCCGCCGAGCGCCGCCACCAGCGCGGGGATGGTGTTGCTGTGGCCCACGATCAGCACCGTGTGCCCGGCGTGCGCCCGCAGCGCCTCGCGAACGGCGGCGGCGTGCGCCTCCAGCCCGCCGTCGGCGGGGACCACCTGCGGCGTGACGCCGCGCGCGGTGGCGGCCGGGGCGGCGGTCTGCTGGGTGCGCACGAAGCGCGTGACGAGCACCGCGTCCACGCTGTCGGCGGCCACGCGGGCGGCCAGGGCGCGGGCGCGGGCCTGCCCGGCCTCGCTGATGGCGGGATCGCTCCCGCCCTCCGCCGCCTTCTCGGCATGGCGGACGAGGATGACGGTGGTCTTCTGCTGCGCGGCGGCGGGTACGGCCAGGAGGAGCGCGGCGGCTGCGAGTACGATGCGGCGGAGGAACATGGGTATGCGGGTTTGGGGGGGAAAGCGGGGCTCACACAGAGGCACAGAGGCACGGAGATGAATTCGTCTCTGTGCCTCTGTGCCTCCGTGTGAGTCAATCAGTCAGCCGATCCACTGCTCCTCTTCGTCCACCTCGGCGGCGGGCTCGGGGCGCACCACCTTGGGGCGCGGCGGGTCGGGCGAGATCAGGACGTTGGAAGCCGCGGCGAAGAACGGCGCCGCGTCCGCGTTGTCCAGGCGGATCTCCAGGAGGCGGCTTCCGTCGCTGGTCTTGCCCAGCACGGAGACGATCTCCCCCTCGCCCACCGAGCAGACCACGGCGTCGCCCACACGGGGGGCGCGCTCGGCGCCCGTGCTCCACCCCGGGTGCGCCGCGCGGTCGATGCGCAGGTCGGCGTTGGGACGGCCGCGGGGGCGGTCCGGCGTCCCTTCCGGGCGGGCCTGGGCCCCGCTCCCCATCGAGAACCAGTTGCTGCTCATCGAGTCTCCGCAGAACGGGTCACGTGCTGCCCTCTACTTGTGCCGGAAGGTGATCCGGCCGCGCGTAAGGTCGTAGGGCGACATGGAAAGGGTGACGCGGTCCCCCTCCAGCACCCGGATCTTGAACTTCCCCATCTTGCCCGCCGCGTAGCACAGCACCACGTGGCCGTTCTCCAGCTTCACCCGGTACTTGCGGTCGGGGAGCACCTCGTCCACCGTCCCATCCACCTCGATGCCTTCTTGCTTAGCCAATTGTAGCCCTTTCGCTGAAGAAAATCCAATGCGAAAGCCCGCGGCTGTACGTCTGCGGAGACGTACGCCGCGGGCTGCAACCAACGGAGGAGACGCACTCCCCGTGCCACCATACCCGCCGGACGGGCGAAGGGTCCTCGCGGCGCGGGAAGGACCAGGTGCGGGTGTCGCGGAGCCAGGCAGGCGGCCCGCTTCTTCGGCCCCACCCCCCGGCCCCTTCTGGTACGTCCATTGCGCACCGCCCCCCACGCGGCTCCCGGGCTCCCCGGGGTCCGCGTTTTTCTCTTGTTCCCCCGTGAATGGCAGACATCCTGATCCCGGAGGACCGCACCGAGCGGTTCGGGCGCATCGCGCACGAGCTGCGGGTGCAGCGCTTCCTGCAGCCGGACGACTCCACCTGCGGCCCCACCTGCCTGCGCAAAGTCTACGACTTCTACGGGCTGGAGGTAGACGCGGACGCGGTGCTCGGCGAGATCGACCGCAACGAGGACGGCGGCACGCTCGCCGTGTTCCTGGGGATCGCGGGGCTGCGGCGGGGGTTCAGGGCGCGCATCTACTCGTACGACCTGCAGATCTTCGATCCCTCGTGGGCCGCCCTCCCCCGCGAGGCGCTCATGGAGAAGATCCACTCACGCTTCCCCTTTCTCAGCGACTCCAAGCGGCTGCGGGCGGCGCGCGCCTACCTGGACTTCCTGGAGATGGGGGGCGAGATCGTGGTGTTCGAGGAGCTGACGCCCGCGCTTCTCAAGGGGATCATCGACCGCGAGCACCCCGTGCTTGCCGGGCTCTCGGCCACCTACCTGTACCGCTTCCGGCGCGAGCGCTGGATCCCGGAGACCGACGAGCTGGTGGACGACGACGAGGCGGGCGACCCCACGGGGCACTTCATCGTGGTGGTGGGCTACGAGCACTGGGGCCGCCGCTTCTCCCTCCGCGACCCGTCGCACCACGTCCCCGTCTCGGACGACGGGCGGCAGGTGGTGGACGCGCAGCGGCTGATCAACGCCATCCTCCTGGGCGACGCCACGTACGACGCGGTGCTCCTGGAGCTCTGGCCACACGACGACGAGGAGCCACGGTGAAGCGCAGGCGAGTGCTGGTGGTGGTGTCTGACCCCGCGGACGCGGCGGGGCTCCCCGGGACGGGAGTGGTGTCTGCCGAGCGATACCTGGAGGGCGGGAGCGACGTGGCGGAGGCGGGGACGGTGGTGGTGAACCTGTGCCGCTCGTTCCACTACGGCTCCACCGGCTACTACGTCTCGCTGCTGGCGGACGCGCGCGGGCAGCAGGTGCTCCCCCGCGTGGAGACCAGCGAGGGGATGGGCGAGCCGTACGGCCTGTTCCGCGCCCTGCAGGAGGCAGGCGTCCCCACCGTGGACGCGGGCGAGATGAGCGTGAGGCGGCGGATGGCGGACCTTCCGCAGCCCGAGCCCTCCACGCGCGCCCCGGGCGACGACGCGCCGCCGGCCGTCTTCCACCCCCCGCTGGTGCGCTGCCCCGAGACCACCCTGCGCCCCGCGCGCGAGGGCGAGGTGGCCGAGACGCTGGCCGTGCTGGGGCGCACCGAGGACCCGCGCTTCCGCGTGGCGGGGCGCACCGTGTTCCGCGAGTGGCCCGTGCCCCTGCTGCGCATCCAGCTCGTCTCCGAGGAAGACGAGTGGAAGGTGTGCGGCGTGGCCCCCGTGTCGCCCCACCACCTGGACGGCGAGCAGCGCGCCCTCCTGGCCGGGGCCCTTTCGGACACGCGCCGCGTCTTCCGCCGCGGCACGGCCGAGCCGCGCGAGACCCGCCGCGCCTCCATCGCCGTGCTGGTAGACCCGGACGACATCTTCTCCCCCTCGTCGCCCGAGACCATCGACCGGCTGGAGCGGGTGGCGGCGCGGATGAACGTGCACGTCCACCGCATCACCCGCGGCGAGCTGCGGCGCCTCCCGGAGTACGACGCGCTCTTCATCCGCGTGCTCACGGGGGTGAGCGAGCCGGCCTTCCAGTTCGCCCTGCGCGCCGAGGCGCTGGACATGCCGGTGGTGGACGACTCGCAGTCCATCATCCGCTGCGGCAACAAGGTGTTCCTGGAAGAGCTGCTGAGGCGCGAGGGGATCCCCACCCCCCGCTCGCGCATCATCACCCCCCACACGCCGTGGGAAACGGTGGCCGAGCTGGGCTTTCCCTTCGTGGTGAAGCTGCCGGACGGCTCCTTTTCCAACGCCGTGCACAAGGTGGTGACGCGCGACGACTTCCAGGAGCGCAGCGCGGAGATGTTCAGGCGCTCGCCGCTGATCCTGGCGCAGGAGTGGCTCCCCACCGACTTCGACTGGCGGGTGACGGTGCTGGACGGCAAGCTCCTTTTCACCGCGCGCTACTTCATGGCGCGCGGCCACTGGCAGATCCGGTCCGAGCAGAAGGGGACGGAGCGCTACGGCCGGGTGGAGGCCGTCCCCCGCGCGCACGCCCCGCGCGAGGTGGTGGACGCGGCCCTGCGCGCCGCCGCCCTCATCGGCGACGGGCTGTACGGCGTGGACCTCAAGGAGACGCCGAACGGGCCCGTGGTGATCGAGGTCAACGACAATCCCAACCTGGACGTGGGCTACGAGGACGCGGAGGACGGGAGCGCCGTGTACGAGGACCTGGTGGATTTCTTCCTCCGCAAGGTGGAAGCGCCCCCGGTCGCCGAGGCGCCGCCGCGCCCCGCGCCCTCCCCCGAGGCGCTGGAGCGCCTGCGCGCGCCGATCCGCGTGCGCGGCGCGGCGTCCACGGACCGCACGTTCCGTCCCTTCGAGGTGGCGGGGATGGAGCTGGAGTACCCCACGGTGGACCGCGACCTGAACGTGGTGCCGCTGGTGGAGGAGGCGTTCCGCGTGCTGGCCGGGCGCGGCACCAGCGACGTGGAGCTGGGGGCGGTCGGCTTCAGCAACGAGATCGCCGACCACGTGTTCGAGGTGAAGACGGGGGCGCCCCTCAAGTCGCTCGCGGAGGCGGAGGCGGCGCTGGTGGAGGGGATCGGCCGCTTCAGCGCCGTGCTGCGCGACGAGTGGGGCGCGCGCCTGCTCCCCACGGGGATGCACCCCTGGTTCAACCCGGCCAGGGGGCGGCTGTGGTCGCGCTCCGGCGGGCGCATCTACAACACCTACGCGCGCCTCTTCGACGTGCAGACGCACGGATGGATGAACGTGCACGCCGCTCACCTCAACCTGCCCATGGGCGACGAGGCGGACGCGGTGGCCATGCACACGGCCGCCTCGCTCCTCATCCCCTACCTCCCCGCCCTGGCCGCCTCGTCGCCCATGCACGACGGCGAGCTGCAGCCGGCGGCGGACGCGCGGCTGGCGTGGATCCTGGAGCACCAGGCCCACATCCCCGAGAGCTGCGGCGAGCTGGTGCCGGAGTACGTGGGGAGCTTCGGCGACTACCGCAAGAACATCCTGCAGCCGATGTACGCCGCCCTGGACCGGCTGCCGGACGCGGGGGCGATCCGCCACGACTTCTTCAACGCGCGCGGCGCCGTCTTCAAGTTCAGCCGCCGCGCCATGGAGGTGCGGGTGCTGGACACGCAGGAGTGCGTGAAGATGGACGTGGCGGTGGCCGTCTTCGTGCGCTCCGCGCTCAAGTACCTGACGTCGCGGGTGAAGGCGTCGCGCGTCGTGCTCCCCCCGCACCCGCTGCTGGTGGCTGACTTCCGCGCCTGCATCCGCGACGGGAGCCAGGCGCTGGTAACCGCCCCCCACCTCCCCGGCGAGCGCGACGCGGAGGGGCGCTTCTACGCCCGCGACGCCCTGCGCCTGCTGCTGGACGGCGCCCGCCGCGCGGTGCGCCGCGACGAGGCCCCGTACCTGGAGCTGGCCGCGCGCATGATCGAGACGGGGAGCCTGTCCGAGCGCATCCGCGCCGAGCTGGCCCCCGTCGCGGACGCGGACGACGAGCGCTTCACCGAGGCCGCGCGGCGCATCTACATCGAGCTGATGGACTGCCTGGAGGCCAACGAGCCGTGGGTGCGGCGGGGGCTGTGAAGAGATCTCACACAGAGGCACGGAGGCACAGAGAGAAGATAAGTGCGGCTCCCGCAAGCTGTTACGGAAATTGTTGCAGGCACGGTACATGCGTAAGGCGGCGCACGTAACCCTTTTACCCGTAACGTGATGCCGCTACGAATTTTTCAGGACTCGCGAGGCGCACCCTGCAGTGTGTGGAACGTCACACCCTTCGGCACGCAGGATGGGGAGCGCCGGACCACGGAGCGCCGCGTCGCCAGGGCGGCCGTGTACGCCGGGCCCGAGCGCCGGGCGGGCAAGGAGCGCCGCATGCGCACTCCGGGGCTGATGACGCCGGGGCTGGAGTCGGGATGGCTCTGCTTCGAGAGCCAGAGCGAGAAGCGCCGCCTCAGCCCCATCCCGCCCGGATGGGAGCAGGCTCCCGACGAGGAGCTGGAGTCGCTCTTCCGGAACGCGCGCGCCGTCACCCGCCGCACCGTCGTCCTGCCCTAGCGGGCTGAACGGGGCGGGCGCGAAACCGGGGCACGAAGGATCTCGTGCCCCGGGGCTTCCGTGCGCTTGCCGGCAGGTGAAGGCGCGTGCCCCCGCGAGGGGATGAATCCCCCCGCTGGGACCACACGCGAGGGGATGAATCCCCCCGCTGGAACCACACGCGAGGGGCTGAAGCCCCCCGCTGGAACCACGGGAAGCCTGCTGAAGCAGGCTCGCATGGGTCAGAATCCCGAGCCCGCTTCAGCGGGCTTCCCGTTCCTCCAGCCGGGGGATTCATCCCCCGGCGGTGCCGCGCGCGCCGTCACCCGCCGCACACCGTCGTCCTGCCCTAGCCGGTTGATCAGGACGGAGGCGAAGCCGGGGCACGAAAGATCTCGTGCCCCGGGGCTTCCGTGCGCTTGCGGGCAAGTGAAGGCGCGTGCCCCGCGAGGGGATGAATCCCCCGGCGGTGCCGCGCGATACGACAACATCCGCCACACCGCCGACCGGCGCCCGCCCGCGGATCAGGTCGACAGGCGGCGCTCGTGGGCTTCCATGTGGTCGAGCACCTTCTCGGGCGCGACGTCCTGGGCCAGCTCGCGCAGCTCGGGGTCGCGGGCGGCCTCCACGTCCATCTTGCGGCCGATCTCCGTCACCAGGGTGATGAGGTGCGTGATCTCGTGCTCGGCGAGGAGCGAGACCTGCAGGTCCAGGTCGGCGCGCTTGTCGGCGAGCGCCTGCATGCGGTTCTGCGAGATGAGCACGAAGGTGGAGAGGAAGATGGCCTCCACCGACGCGATCATGGCCAGGACCACGAACGACGAGTCCCACGCGGGGATCGGCGTCCAGCCCAGGTTGATGACGATCCAGGCGCCGAACAGCGTCAGGTGGAGGTAGACGAAGAGCATGCTGCCGGTGAAGCGCGTCACCCGGTCCGCCATGCGGTCCTGCGTGCTCTTCTTCCGGTCCTCCTCGCGCCGGCGCTCCAGGATGGCGACGATGTTCCGGTGCACCACCGCGGCCATCTCGGGGGTGTGCTCCCGGTCCGGGATCAGGCGCTGGTGGCGGAGCGCGCCGCCCTGCGTGCTGTCCATCAGTCGCCCGTCCCCAGCTCGGCGGTGCGGCTGCCGCCGCTGGTGGGCGCGGTGGGCGTCTCCACGCGGGTGCCGTCGCGCAGGATGGGGCGGTGCGTCTGCAGGTCGAAGCCGTAGCCGCGCGGGAGGACGTGGACCAACGCGTCGGTGAGCGCCAGCACGTCCTCGTCGCCGGCCCGGGGGGCGCTGGAGTGGGTGACGTGGCCGTTGAACACCATCACCGCGTTCTCGCCCAGCACCGTGAAGCACACGCCCAGCTCCACCTCCACGGCGGTGTTCTCGTCGATGCCGATGCCCAGCACCTGCGGGTTGTGGGCGAACACCGTCATCAGCCGGCTCACCCGGCCGCGCTGGTTGAAGTGGGTGTCCACCACCGTGTCCCGCCACAGCCCCAGCCCCGGCGCCAGCGACACGTCCGCGCGGCGCACGGAGCCCTCGTCGCTCCCGCCGATCAGCATCACCCCGCTCATGGCGGCGGCGCCCGCGCTGGTGCCGGCCACCACCAGCCCGTCCTTGAAGAGGCGGGCGCGGATTCCCTCGGAGAAGTGGGTGCCCGCGATGAGCGCGGTGAGCTTGAGCTGGTCGCCGCCGGTGAAGAACACGCCGGTGGCGCGCTCCACCGCGTCCAGCAGCTCGGGCACGTCGGCCTCGTTGCGCTCCTCGATCACCGCGCCGATCACCTCGGCCACGCCGATCCCCTCGAACACCTTGCGATAGTCCTGGAACGCCTCTTCCGCCTCGCCGGAGGGCGACGAGCAGACGATGATGCGCGCGTCCTTGCCCCCCGACAGCTCCACGAAGCGGTTGAGGATCTCCATGTCGCCGCCATCCTTCTCCTCGGCGCCGCCGATCACCAGCAGCCGCCCGATCTTCCCCGATTCCTCTTTTGCCATCCGTTCCCCCTGTCGGTTACGTCCGTCCCGCCGCGCGAGGAGCAGAGTCAAAGATCAAGCCAGCTTCAAACCACGAACGGCGCCACGGGCACCCCAGGAACCTCCACCCTCACGCGGAACAGGTCGCCGGATTCCCACGCGCCCTCGATGCGCTCGTCGCTGAGCCCCACCTGCGCCGTGGTCACGTACAGGTCGCGCAGCTCCGGTCCGCCGAACGCGCAGCTCGTGGCGAGGGGCACGGGGAGGTGGATGCGCCCCACCTCCCGCCCGTCGGGCGCCAGGCGGACGACGCAGCCGCCCTCCCACTGGGCGGACCACAGGCACCCCTCGGCGTCGGTGGCGGCGCCGTCCGGAAAGCTGTCCTCGCCCGAGCGGTACGCGAAGACGCGGCGCTCCCCCAGCGTGCCGGCCGCCGCGTGGAAGGGGTACGCGTAGATGCGCCGGGCCGGCGAGTCGGCGAGGTAGAAGGTGAGCTCGTCCGGGCTCCAGGCCAGCCCGTTGGCGATGGTCAGGCCGCCGCCCATCCGCCGCAGCCCCGCCGCGTCCAGCCGCCAGAGCGACGCCTGGCCGTCTTCCTTTGTGTAGGTGCCAAACCAGAGGCGGCCACGCGGGTCGCACTTGCCGTCGTTGATGCGCTCGCGCGGGTCCAGCCCGGGGACCTCGGCCAGCGTCTCCATCCGCCCGGTAGCCGCGTGCAGGCGGACGACGCGCTGGCGCAGGCCCACCACGGCGCCGCCCGGCGCGGGGATGGCGAAGGCCGCGGCCTCGCCCACGTCGAAGGCGCGGTCCTCGCCGGTCTGCGGGTCCCAGCGGTGAATGCGGTAGTCCCACACGTCCACGCGCCAGAGCACCCCGGCGGCGGGGTCCCAGGACGGGCCCTCGCCAAGGCGGGCGCGGGCGCGGAGCACGTTTTCAGGGCTCATCGATGGCTCCAGACAGCGGGCTCACACAGAGGCACAGAGACACAGAGAGAAGACGGGGCCTGGTGACAGGCCCCGTCTTGTTTCGTGCTCACGCGGACCGGCTACGGGGTGGTGGTGGTGGGGCCCGTCGTTCCGCCCGTGGTGGTGCCGGTGGTCCCCGTGGTGCCGGCCGAGGTGCCGGCGGGTGCCTCGGTGGTGGTGCCGGTGCCCGCGGCCGGGTCCATCGGGGCGCCCTGCGCGGCCATCCCGGCCGAGTCGGTGGCGGTCATGGTGCCGCCGGTGGTGCCGCCCGTCATCGCCGGATCGGTGGTGGTGGCGCCGCCCGTGGCGCCCGCGTCGGTGGTGCCCGCGCTGGGCGTGGCCGCGCCGGATTCCGCCTCGGCGCCCTCACCCCCTTCCCCGCCGCCGCCGCACGCCGCCGCGCCGAGCATCGCGGCCAAGGCAAGGGCCGAAATCAGCCTGTTCTTCTTCACGAGGTCCTCCAGGGTGCTGGTTGGCGTTCCGCGGCTCCAGCGCCGCGGTGCCCGGACCCGTAAGCAACATCCACCCCGCGCGCAGCACAGCCGCGCGGGGGTGGATGCCGCGTGTTTCCGCGCGTCAGGGCGTGGATGGCTGCGGGGTGCCGGGGGCCGGCGTGCCGCCCGGGCCCGCGGTGGAGCTGCCGCTGTTGGTGCCCGCGGGCCCGCCGGCGGTGGCGGCGTCCATCCCCGGCTGCTGCGAGGCGGCGCCCGCGCCGGCCGAGTCGGTGGCCGGCAGCTCGGTGGTGGCGCCGCCGGTGGTGCCGCCCGTAACGGTGGGGTCGGTGGCGCCCGTGGTGCCGCTGGTCATCGCCGGGTCCGCGGTGGTGGTGCCCGCCGCGCCCGCGTCCGTGGCCGCGCCGCCGTGGTCGCCCGAGGCGCCCTCTTCCCCGCCGCCGCCGCACGCCACCGCGCCCATCATCGCCGCCAGCGCAAGCGCCGAAATCAGCCCGCTCTTCTTCATGGCTCCTCCTCCTGTTGTGATTGCTGCTCGTCCTCGCCGGGGCCCTTGCCGCCGACCAGGTGGATCGCCCGCATGCTGTCTTCCAGGAAGCGCTCCTCCACCACGGTGCGCCCGTCGCGCACCATGAACACGCCCTTGGAGATGACGTGGACGATGTCCAGCGTCCCCTTCTCCAGGAGGAGAAGGTCGCCCCACTTCCCCTTCTCCAGCGTGCCCTTCGTCTCCAGCTTCAGGATGCGGGCCGTGTTGCGCGTGACCAGCGGGAGCACCTCCTCCAGCTTGAACCCGTGCTCCGTGACGCATGAGCGCACCTGCTCCGAGAGCACGCGCGGGCTGCTGATGGACGCGTCGGACGACGCGGTGAGGCACGCCGGGTCGCCCCCCTTTTTCTGATAGAAGCGCAGCCACTTCGCCAGGTCTTCGGCGATGGTGTCCACGTCCACGTTGCAGCCGCGCTTGGTGAGCTCCACCGCCTCGGCCATCAGCTTCTCGTTGCGCTGCACGTGCGTGGGATACACGCAGGCCGGGTCGATGTCGTGCTCGTCCAGGATCTCGCGCAGGGGCTGCAGCCGCCGGTCCATCTCGCCCACGTGGAAGTGGGTCACGCCGGACTTGCGGGCCAGCATCCCGCCGATGTACGTGTCGGTCACCACGCGGGCCAGCTCCACCGAGGTGGTGTTCATCCCCCGCCGGTCGGAGATGGCCACCTCGCCGGTGCCGATCACCTCCTCCAGGAACATGATGTCTTCGCGCACCGAGCCCATCACGGAGGTGGGGGGCAGGCTGTAGCCGCCCGTCCAGATGTACGCGTTGAGCCCCTGCTCGTTGAGCGCCTTGGCCTTGGCGAGCAGCCCCGCCATCGTCTTCATGGTGGTGTCCACCCCCAGCGCGCCCACCACGGTGGTGACGCCGAACGGAACGATCTCGCCGATGAAGAACTCGGGGGTCTGCGTGGCGAAGCCGTCCTCGCCGCTCCCGCCCAGCAGGTGGATGTGGGGGTCGATGAAGCCCGGGACCACCAGGCACCCGCTGGCGTCCACGATCTCGTACTCCACCCCCAGCGACTCCACGGCGCGCCGGTCCACCGGGCCCACCTTGCCGATCTTGCCGTCGGTGAGCAGCACCTGCTGCTTCCCCACGGGGTCCGGCGTGTAGACCTCTCCGTTCTCGATCAGCGTGATCACCCGTCCCCTCCTCCGGAATCCGTCACCTCGCAAAAAGAACGGGGCCCGCATCGCGGACCCCGTTCCCCATTCGCTTCACGCCGCCGCGCCGGGCGGAGCGTGTCACGGCGTGTGCGTGGTACCCGTGTGGGCCGTGTCGGCACCGGCCGCCTGCACCGTGGTGTCGCCGGTGACGGTGCCCGCGCCTGTCAGGGTGCTGTCCGTCGTGAGCCCCGCGTCCGCCGGGGGCGGCATGGTGGCCGCCGCGCCGCTGGTGCCCGCGCCCGTGGTGTCCATCGCCGGCGCCGCTGCGCCGCTGGCCCCGCCGGCCGTGGTGTCCGCCGTCGCGCCGTTGGACGCGTTGCTGCTGCCGCCACACGCCGCCGCGGCCATCACGGCGGATACGATCAAGGTCGAGAATGCGCTGCTCCGCATGGGTTCTCCGATTAGGTTGTGTTCACGTTCGATGCTCCGCGGTCCGGACTTCGCAACCGGCATGCCCGCTGGTGCGACAGGAAAGGTAACGGAAGGGGGGCGGAAGGACGAAGGGGTGAGGGGTGCTAAGTGCTGAATAGTGAAGGGCAGTGCGTGAGTGCGTGAGTGCGTGAGTGCGTGAGGGGGCTTTTCACCCGGGCTTAGCCAAAATCCGGTACCGTCGCGGAACCCGCTGGCTCTGCGGCACCAGGAGCGAATGAATTCGCCGCTGGACCTACGCGAAGACCGCCGTCGCGGTCTGTGCCTTCCACCGAAGCCGGACCGGACAGTCCCCGCAGGGGACTTCGCGTGGTTCCAGCGGCGAATTCATTCGCTCCTGGTGCCGGGCCGCTCCTCGGCGGCGGGCGCTCCCGGCCGCGTGGCGCACGATAACCGATCTACGCGGACCCAGGACCCAGGACCCAGGACCCAGGACCCAGGACCCAGGACCCAGGACCCAGGACCCAGGACCCAGGACGTCCCAGGGTAACACGGAATTCACCTGACCCAGGAGACCGTACCATGTGGACCATGTTCAGAGCACTGGCACGCCGCATCGGCTGGACGCCGGAACAGATCGAGGCGGTTGAACGTGGGGGGAAGGCCACGGTTCTTCCGGTCCCGATCAACTCCGAGATCAGGATCAAGGTGCGACCCGACCCGGATTGGGGGCAGCGGATCGTCGAGGCGGTGTTCGGAACGCTGATCAACTCCCGGCAGGTGCGGGCGGGTACGATCTCCGTTCCGCACGGCGAGCTGGTGATCGCCGACCCCGACAGCGCCCTGGGCCTCACCCTTCCACGTGGCACGAATACGAATTCGACAACTACTCACGTTGTGCCAGGCGAATACGAAGTTGTTCTGACGGTCGCGCATGGGGGGTCTGAGGAGACGGACGATGACTGGGAGCGTATCTCGCACGGCTTTGCAGTGCTGCGCGGCCACACGGGCGTGGCCAGCATCGAGCTGCTGACCGATGAAAACGCGGTTGAGCTCGGCGTGGAGGCGACGGCCGTATCTTTTTCGAGTGCGGGCGTCCTGGCCCAGATCGCGGCCGAGCACCCCGACCTGCGCTCCTGGTCGGTCCACCGGTTGCTGAAGGTGTTCACGGGAGAAGATCCGGCGCCGGACGTCCTTTCGGCGCGGGTTTCCACCCAGGATGGCACGGGTGCGCTCATCACTTTCCACGTGGGTGACTGGCAGGACTGGCCCCTGTACAGGCTTGCCGATGCCGAGGGAGCCACCATCGGAGTCCTGGTGGAGCTCTACGTGGATAATCGCCCCTGGGAGATTTGATCCCGCCCGGGCACAAGTGTCCGCGCTTGACCGCAAGCCGGGCTGCCCTCGCCGGGGCCTGGCCCGCCCGGGCGACAGGAGCGGTTCGATGACGCCCACGACTCGTCAGGTGCCCGTCGGCTACTCCGCGGGAACCAGGTTCCGTGAGGCGCACTAAGGCCCGGGACGTCCGGCCGGTTGCCCGCGGGTGCCCGGATCTCTGATCGACAAACGCCGCGGAGGGCGGATGCACGGGAAAGTCTGTGTGGTTACGGGGGCCACCGGGGGGATCGGGGCGGCCACGGCGCGGGGGCTGGCGGAGCAGGGCGCGACCGTGCTGCTGGTGGCGCGTGACGCGGCGCGGGGCGGCGCCCTGCGCGACGAGATCGCGCGCGGCACGGGGAACGAGCGCGTGCACCTCTTCCGCGCGGACCTGTCGTCGCAGGCGCAGGTGCGCGCGGTGGCGGCGGAGATCGCTGCGGCGCACCCGTGCGTGGACGTGCTGGTGAACAACGCGGGCCTGTACTCGTTCCGCCGCCAGGAGTCCGTGGATGGGATCGAGATGACGTGGGCGGTCAACCACCTGGCGCCCTTCCTCCTCACGCGCCTCCTGCTGGGGCCGCTGCGCGCGGCGGGCGGGGCGCGGGTGATCGCCGTGTCGTCGCAGGCGCACCGCCTGGCCAAGATCCCCTGGCACGACATGCGGATGCGGCGCTACTTCGGGCTGCGGGCGTACAACGTCACCAAGCTGGCCAACATCCTCTTCACCCGCGAGCTCGCGCGGCGCGAGGCGGATGGCGGCATCACCGCCAACGCCCTGCACCCCGGCGTGGTGGCCACCGAGATCCTGATGGGCGGCTTCCCGCCGCTGCGCCTCTTCCGCCGCTACCTCCGCACGCACCAGGAGGGCGCGCGCACCCCCGTGTTCCTCGCCTCGTCCCCCCGCGCGGAGGGGATTACCGGCAGGTACTGGATCGACGAGCGCCCCGTGGACCCCGCTCCCACCGCGCTGGACGACGACGCCGCGCGGAGGTTGTGGGAGTGGAGCGAGGAGATGACGGCCGCGCGCTGACCCGGGCGGCGCTCCGGCCCGCTGCCGATCATTATGGGTAGATGAGGATCGGTCCGCTCTCCTCGCGCAGCCCGTGAGCGGCGAACATCTTCGGGACGGGAGCAAGATCAGCGCGAAGTGCGATTCTTGCTGCTCGCCGGTATGGCGCGGCTCACCCCGCTGGATACTCCCCGCGCGGCACGAGATCGTACTCCGGATGCCAGGCGCCCGCGTCCTGCCGCCCACGCGAGCGGCCGGGCCGGCACCCACGCGAAGCCTCCTCACGCGACCTGCTCATGCACAGATCCCTGGCCCTCCGCACGGGGGCGACCCGCGCCTGCCTCGTCTCGCTCACACTCGCCCTGGCGGCCGCCGGCTGTGAGGTCGCCATGACGGCGCCCCACACGCCGAACGACATCGTCGCGCCGATGATCACCGGTGCGCAGGACTTCAACGCGACCAATCGTCCGACCGCCACCATCATGGGGACGGTAACGGACAGCGTCGGCGTGGAGAGCGTGTTCTACCGCGTCAACGGCGGGGCCGAGCAGCCGGTGAAGATCACACCTGGCGTCTCGGTGGACTTCGCGGCCACCGTGCCGGTTTCGCAGCCGACGAACGAGGTGGAGCTCGTCGCCTACGACGACGCCGGCAACCGCGCCGTGAAGCTGGTCTTCGTGATGTACGACACGGAACCGCCCGCGCTCAGCGTGTCCCGGCTGGTGAACGGCGGAAGCTTCAGCTCCTTCCTCCGCCTGGACGGGTCGGCGGGCGATACGGGGAGTGGGATGTACATGGTCACCTACCGCGTGAATGGAGGCGCGGAGACGCCCATAACCGGCGGACACAAGTCTCCCACCTCCGGCTTCGTGTTCTCGGGTGACGCGTACGGCCTTCCGCTGGGGCCCAACACGTTCGTGGTCACCGCGTACGACCGCGCCGGCAACCGCCGCGAGCTCACCGCCGTGATGACGCGCACCCAGTAGCCGCGCCCACACCGAGAAGAAAGCGGCCCGCACCCGGGATGGGGTGCGGGCCGCTTTTGTTGCGGGCGACTGAAGTCGCTGCAACAACTACACGAAGTCCCCCTGCGGGGACTACACGGTTCCGGCTGAACCGTCAGGATCAGTCCGCGGAGGCGGACTTCGTGCTGTTGTTGCCGCGAGTCTGCTCGCCAGGCCGCGATGCCGCTTCGCGGAGTGAGCCTTCAGCCTGAGCCGCAACCCTGTAGTCCCCGTAGGGGGACTTCGTGTAGTCGTTGCAGCGGTTTCAACCGCCCGGCTGCTCTACCCCTCCGCGAGATCGCTGGACCACTGCGGGGGTGCGTGGCCGAGGTCCTGGAAGAGGGCGCGCAGGGCCACGGCGGCGCGGGGGAGCACCGCGTCGCGCTCGTCGTCCGAGAGGCCGGTGAGGAGGATCTCCAGGGCGATGCGGGCGTCGTCGGTGGTGAGCGCGTCTTCGATGCCGACGGTTCCCTCGCGCATCTCGCGGGCGTACCACTTCCTCCACAGGCGCGCGTTGCGCTCGTACGGCTCGGAGCCGTCCACGAACTTCTTGGTGGCGCCCACCTTGACCCCGGCCCGCGTGGCGACCTTGCGCAGCGAGGTGCGCGCCACCTGCTCGCGGACGTGGGCGCGGATGCGCTCCATCGACGAGTCACGGCCGCGCTCAGCCACGGGCCCCTCCACGGGGGTGCGGCCGACCGGTGCGCCCTAGCGGGCTTTGTGCACTGTGTTTACTTGGATTTCTCTTACACTCTACAGATTATAGCCGCTTTGGAAGACGGGCAAGAAGTGGCCCCGAACTTCTCCATCGTGGACATCCTTTCCCGGTCCCCATGCCTCGGCGTGATATTGCCGTTGAAGGTGCGCACCGAATACGTTTGGGCCCTCCCGACGCCTCACCCCGACCTCCCGGACCCGTGATGCACGCACACCGCTCGCTCCGCCTTGCCGCCGCGCTCGTGCTGGCCGCCGCACCCCTCGCCGCGCAGGGGCCGCGCACGCGCCCCGAGCGCACCGGGCACCGCGAAACGTCGCGCTATGACGAGGTGGTCGCGTTCATGGAGGCGGTGGCCGGGCCGCGCATCCACCTCACCACCTTTGGCTACACGCTGGAAGGGCGGCGCCTCCCCCTGGCGGTCGTGGGCAACGTGCGCGACGCATCTCCCGAGGCCGTGCGCGCGTCGGGCAAGACGGTGGTGTACCTGCAGGGCAACATCCACGCGGGGGAGGTGGAGGGGAAGGAGGCGCTGCAGATGCTGCTGCGGGGGATCTCGCGGGGGGAGCACGCGGCGTGGGCGGACTCGCTCGTCCTGCTGGTGGCGCCCATCTACAACGCGGACGGCAACGAGCGCGTCAACCTCACCAACCGCCCGCACCAGCTCGGGCCCATCGGCGGGATGGGGCAGCGGCCCAACGCGCAGGGGCTGGACCTCAACCGCGACCACACCAAGCTGGACTCGCCCGAGGCGCGCTCGCTGATGGAGCTGGCGCGCGCCTACGACCCGCACGTGTGGGTGGACCTGCACACCACCAACGGCACCTTCCACGCGTACCACCTGACGTACGCCGTGCCGCTGCACCCCAACACGGACGCAGCGCTCACGGGGCCGCTCGACGCCGAGTGGCTCCCCACGGTGGTGCGCGAGATGAAGCGCAAGCACGGGCGCAATCTCCACGACTACGGCAACGTGCCCAACCCGGAGAGCACCTGGGCCGCCGCCGCGGGCGCCGAGCGCGGGTGGTACACCTTTGACCACCGCCCCCGCTTCAGCAACAACTACGCGGGCCTCCGCAACCGCTTCGGCATCCTGAGCGAGGCGTTCGCGTACCTCCCGTTCGAGGAGCGCATCGCGGTGACGGCCGAGTTCGTGGACGAGGTGCTGGGCTGGGCGCACGCCAACGCCACCCGCATCCGCCGCGCGACCGCCGAGGCGGACCGCCGCCCCCTGGCCGGCCAGCGCCTGGCCGTCACCGCGCGCCTCCACAAGGGCCCCCAACCCATCGAGATCCTGATGGGCGCCGTGGACACGCTGCGCCACCCGTACACGGGCGAGATGATGATGCGCCGCCGCGACGTGGTGCGCCCCGAGCGCATGGCCGACTACTCCTCGTTCGAGGCCGCCGAGACGGAGGTGGTCCCCGCCGCCTGGCTCGTCCCCGCCGGGCTCACCGAAGTCGCGGAGCGGCTGGCCGCCCACGGCGTGCGCTTCGAGCGCCTGGCCGCCCCCGCGCGCATGACCGTGGAGGAGTTCCGCATCGACTCCACGCGCGCCGCGCCGCAGCCCTTCCAGGGCCATCGCGAGCGCCGGGTGTGGGGCCGCTACGTCGCCGCCGAGCGCGAGGTGCCGGCGGGCACCCTGCGCGTCCCCTCCGCGCAGCCCCTCGGCCGCCTCGCCTTCACCCTGCTGGAGCCGCGCTCGGACGACGGCTTCCTGAACTGGAACCTGCTGGACGCCGCGCTGGAGCGGGCCCCGGCGGCCTACCCCATCACCCGCGTGATGAAGTAGTCTCTGTGCCTCCGTGCCTCTGTGTGAGCCCCCTCACTCCGCCGCGGCCACCGCCATCGTGATCAGCCCGTCCGTGAGCCGCCGCAGCTCTTCCGGCGTGGAGGTGGTGGCCTTGAGGCCGCGGGTCGCCATCACCAGGAGGTGCGCCAGCTCGGCGGCGGACATGCGGGCGCCCGGGGCCATCTCGGCGCGCAGCACATCCAGCACCTGGCCCTCGAAGCGCGCGTAGAGCGCGGAAGCGGCCTCCGGCGCGTAGATCCCGGAGTTGGCGAGCAGCTCCGCGCCGTTCTCCGAGCCGGCCACCGAGGCGAACGGGCGCAGGATCCAGATCTCGAACAGGCACCCCAGCTTCTCCCGCACTCCCTCCATCTCCCCGATCCGCCCCGCGGCCTCCGCCTCGTGCCGCTCGGCCGACTCCGCCAGCAGCGCGGCGAAGATCGCCTCCTTGTTGGGAAAGCGCGCGTACAGCGACGGACGCGACATCCCCGCCTCGGCGGCGATGTCCATCATCGTCACCTTGCGGTAGCCGTGGCGGTGAAAGAGACGGATGGCCGTCTCCGTGATCTGCCGTTCCCTGGTGGACATGAAGGCCCGGTATCTTTACGGTTGACAGTTTTTGTCAATGTGTTATCATCCTTACATCTGCTGTCACCTGTAAAGTACTCGCACGGGGGCCGTCATGGAAGCAATCGTCTCGGATACGCACGCCACCCAGGGGTTCGCGGCGCTGGAGCAGGGCGGGAAGCTGGTGCCCTGGAGCTTCGAGCGGCGCGCGGTGAGGCCCGGCGACGTGGCCGTGCGCATCCAGTACTGCGGGATGTGCCACAGCGACATCCACGGGATCAACAAGTGGGCGGCGGAGTTCCCGCTGGTGCCCGGGCACGAGATCGTGGGCGAGGTGGTGGAGGTGGGCGGCTCGGTGACGAGCTTCGCCGTGGGCGACACGGTGATGATCGGCACCATCGTGGACTCGTGCCGCGTGTGCGAGATGTGCGAGCGGGAGATGGAGTCGTACTGCCGCGCCTACCCCACCACGACCTACGACGGCGTGGACCGCGTGGACGGCACCCGCACCCGCGGCGGCTACTCGGAGCTGTACGTGGCGGACGAGCGCTTCGTGCACCGCCTGCCGGCGGGGCTGGACCCGGCGGGCGCCGCGCCCCTCCTGTGCGCCGGCATCACCACCTACTCGCCGCTGCGCCACTGGGAGGTGGGGCCGGGAAAGACGGTGGGGATCGTGGGGATCGGCGGGCTGGGGCACCTGGCCATCAAGTTCGCGCGGGCGATGGGGGCGCACGTGGTGGCCTTCACCACCTCGGCGGCCAAGGTGGACGAGGCGCTGGCGCTGGGCGCGCACGAGGTGGTGCTCTCCACCGACGAGGCGCAGATGAAGGCGCAGGCGTTCCGCTTCGACTTCATCCTGGACACCGTGTCCTCGCGCTACCCGATGAACCCGTACCTGCTGGCCCTGGACTTCGACGGCACGCTGTGCTCGCTGGGCATCCTGGACAGCTTCGACCTGGACCCGGTGCTCCTGGCCATGGGCCGCCGCCGCGTCGCCAGCTCCGGCTCGGGCGGCACGCGGGAAACGCGCGAGATGCTGGACTTCTGCGCCGAGCACGGCATCGTGGCGGACGTGGAGATGGTGAAGCCGGACGGGATCAACGAGGCGCTCGCCCGCCTGGAGCGCGGCGACGTGCGGTACCGGTTCGTCTTGGACCTGAGATGAGTTCTTCTCCGTGTCTCTGTGCCTCTGTGTGAGCCTACTTGTCCGGCCCACCCCGCCCGGGTACGTTGTGCGCGCGTTGGACTCCCGTAACCGACCACCCGCGGAGCACCCCTGGGCAAGCTGGCCATCCTGATGGTCACGGCGTTCGTGGACATGGTGGGTCTCCTGATGGTGATCCCGCTGCTCCCGTTCTACGCCAAGAGCCTGGGGGGCGGCGGGCTGATGGTGGGGGTGCTCGTGTCCGCCTTCTCGGCGGCGCAGCTCCTTTCGGCCCCGCTGTGGGGGCGCGTCTCCGACCGCTACGGGCGGCGGCCCGCGCTCCTGGTGGGGCTTTTCGCGTCCGCGGTGGCGTACGTGATCTTTGCGTACGCCCAGTCGCTCACCGTGCTGCTGATCTCGCGGCTGGTGCAGGGGGCGGGCGGGGGGACGGTGGGGGTGGTGCAGGCGTACGTGGCGGACGCCACCGAGCCCAAGAACCGCGCCCGCAGCCTGGGGTGGCTCTCGGCCGCCACCAACCTGGGGGTCACCATCGGGCCGCTGCTGGGGTCGGCGTCGCTGGCGTGGGGGCACGCGGCGCCGGGGCTGCTGGCGGCGGCACTGTGCGCGGTCAACATGCTCTTCGCGTGGAGGTTCCTCCCCGAGGCGCGCGTGGTGACCCGCGACGAGCCCGGCGCGCCCCCGCCCACCCGCCCGCGCGACGCCCTGCGCCGCGTCATCACCCACCCGGGCGAGGCGGCGCCGCGGCTGATCTGGATCTACGCCATCGGGATGGGGGCGTTCTCCGGCTTCACGGCGGTGCTGGCGCTCTTCCTGGCGGCGCGCTTCGGGCTCACGGAGCACAACATCGGCTACGTGTTCGCGTGGAACGGGGCCATCTCGGTGCTGGTGCGCGCGCTGGTGCTGGGCCCGGTGGTGGACCGCCTGGGCGAGGCGCGCCTCTCGCGCATCGGCCAGGGGCTGCTGGGGATGGGGCTGCTGCTGGTGCCGCTCACCTGGCGCGTGCCGGGGATGTGGGAGATCGCGGGGGTGGCGGTGGCGCCGCGCTGGGTGGCGCTGGCGCTGGTGATCTCGCTGGTGCCGGTGGGCACGGCGTTCACCTTCCCGTGCGTCACCTCGCTGCTGTCGCAGGTGATCTCGCCGCGCGAGCGGGGGGTGATGATGGGCGTGCAGCAGACCTTTGGAGGGGCCACGCGCGTGCTGGGGCCGCTGTGGGCGGGGTGGTCGTTCGACCACCTGGGCACCCCGTACCCCTTCTGGACGAGCGCCGTGCTGGTGCTGGGCACCATCTTCCTGGGGATGGGGATCGAGGCACGCACCCGCACCGCGAACGCTTGACTCGGGGGCCGCGCGCACGGACATTCCCGCCGGTCCCCGTCACTCCGCACCCGTACCCGTCTCCCGCGATGCCCGACCGTCTGATGCGCGCCCTCGTCTCCGAGGCAATCGGCACCTTTGCCCTCTGCTTCGTCGGCATCCTGGCGATCCACTCCGCCACGCTGACCTCGCCGCAGGGCACGGTGCCGCTGGTGCTGGTCGCCCTGGCGCACGGGCTCGCCATCTTCGTGATGGTGGCCGCGCTGGGCGCCAACTCGGGCGCCCACTTCAACCCCGCGGTCACGGCCGGCTTCATGGCCACGGGCCGCATCCCGCTGCCGCGCGGCGCCATGTACATCGCGGCGCAGTTGGTGGGCGCGCTCCTGGCCTCGGCCATCATCGAGAGCGGCTTCGCGGACTCCGGGCTGGTGGCCAACGGCACCCCCGCGCCGGCGGAGACGGTGACCTGGGCGGGCGCGCTGGTGATGGAGGCGATCGCCACCTTCTTCCTGGTGCTCGTCGTGTTCGGGACGGCGGTGGACGAGCGGGCGCCGCGCACGGTGTTCCCCCTCGCCATCGGCCTTACCGTCGCGATGGACATCATGGCGATCGGGCCGCTCACGGGCGGAGCGATGAACCCGGCGCGCGTATTTGGGCCGGCGGTGGTGGGCGGGCAGTGGGCGAGCCACTGGGTGTACTGGGTGGGCCCCATCCTGGGCGGCATCGCGGGCGCGTTCATGCAGCACTACCTGATGGACCGCGGCGCCCCCTCCGCCAAGACGGCCACGCGCGGCGGCCCCGCGCCGGCCGAGCAGCGCGTCGGCGACGCCTGAGCGGGAGATGAGCCCCGGCTGGGACGTCGTGGCGAGCTTCGGCACCGTGCTGGAGGCCGAGTTCGCGGTGGCCACGCTGCAGGAGGCCGGCATCCCCGCCCGCGTGCACGGCGCGCACCTGGGGATCTGGGGGGCGGGGTACCAGGGCCCGTCCATGTACGGCGCGCGCGTCATGGTACCCGTGCACCGCGCCGACGACGCCCGCACCCTGCTGAACGACCTGTTCGCGCCGGACGAAGACGACGCGGACGGGTGACGAGCAGATAAGCCTCACACAGAGGCACAGAGGCACAGAGGCACAGAAACCCCGGAGACCCCGTGCGACGCATCCTCGCGCTCCTCCTACTCGCGGCGTGCTCCGGCGGCGGGCCTTCCGATCCGCCCCCGGGCGCCGTGGAGATCCGCCTGCAGGAGGTGGCGAGCGGCCTGGCGTCGCCCACCTTTGTGACCGCGCCCGCGGGCGACGCGCGGCTCTTCGTGGTGGAGCAGCCGGGGCGTATCCGCGTGGTGGAGAACGGCGTGCTCGCCGCCACGCCCTTTCTGGACATCACGGACCGCGTGCTCTCGGGCGGGGAGCGGGGGCTGCTGAGCATGGCCTTCCACCCGGGCTACGCGCAGAACGGCCTCTTCTTCGTCTACTACACGGACCGCCAGGGCGACATCCGCGTGGACCGCTTCCGCGTCTCGGCCGACCGCAACCGGGCGGACGCGGCGTCGGCGCGCGCCATCATCACGGTGCCGCACCGCGAGGCGGGGAACCACAACGGCGGCCTCGCCGCCTTCGGGCCGGACGGCAAGCTGTACCTGGGGACCGGGGATGGCGGCGGGGGCGGCGATCCGCGGGGCAACGGGCAGAACCCGCAGGCGCTGCTCGGCAAGCTCCTGCGCCTGGACGTGGACGGCGGCGACCCGTACGCCATCCCCGCGGACAACCCGTTCGCGCGCGGCGGCGGGCGCCCGGAGATCTGGGCCCTCGGCCTGCGCAACCCGTGGCGCTTCTCGTGGAGCGCGGGCACGCTGTACGTGGCGGACGTGGGGCAGAGCGCGTGGGAGGAGGTGAACGCCGTCCCCGCCTCCACCGCCGGGATCAACTACGGGTGGAACCCCATGGAAGGGGCCCACTGCTACACCGCCGGGTGCGACACCACGGGCAAGACCCTTCCCGTGCTGGAGTACGGGCACGCGGAGGGGTGCTCCATCACCGGCGGCTACGCGTACCGCGGCAGCGCCCTCCCCGCCCTGCGCGGCCACTACTTCTACGCGGACTACTGCCAGGGCTGGGTGCGCAGCTTCCGCCTGGCGAACGGCCAGGTGTCCGACCGCCGCGAGTGGAACGTGGGGAGCGTGGGGAGCATCTCGTCCTTTGGCGAGGACGGGAGCGGCGAGCTCTACGTGGTGGCTGCGGCAGGGCGCGTCTTTCGCGTGGCGGCGCAGTGACCCTGGCCGGCTTCGTGCGCCACCCCCGATCGGAGCCGCCATGCGGGTGAAGGAACTCCTGGAGACGAGCCTGTACGCGGACGCCCTGGAAGCCGCCGAGCGCTTCTACGGCGGCGTGCTGGGGCTGGAGACGATCACGAAAGTGCCCGGGCGCCACGTCTTCTTCCGCTGCGGCGCCCGCGTCTTCCTGGTGTTCAACGCGGAGCGCACGCTGGAGGGCGGGATGCTGCCGCCGCACGGCGCGCGCGGGCCGGGGCACGTGGCCTTCGCGATTCGCGAGGCGGAGCTGGACGCGTGGCGGTCGCACCTGGAGGGGCACGGAGTGGAGGTCGAGAAGGACTTCGCCTGGCCGGACGGGGGGCGCTCGCTCTACTTCCGCGACCCGGCGGGGAACAGCCTGGAGCTCGGCACCCCCGCCATCTGGCGCATCCCGGAGACCGAGATCTTCGGATAGCTTCACCATCAACCCGGACCATCGCACCATGCGCCAGCACATCGACACCGTCGCCTGGCTCCACATCGCCACCGGCGCGCTGGGGATCTTTGCCGCGCTCGCGGTGGGCGCCATCATGGGCGGCGTCGGCCTCTTCTCGGGCGACGCGCAGTTGGCCGGGATCCTGGGGCTGTTGGCCGCCTTCGTGATGGTGCTGTTCAGCCTCCTCTCGGTCCCCGCGCTGGTGGGCGGGTGGGGCCTCCTGAAGCGCAAGCCGTGGGCGCGCCTCATGGTGCTGATCGTCTCCTTCCTCAGCCTCCCCGGCTTCCCGGTGGGCACCCTCATCGGCGCCTACAGCATCTGGGTGCTCATGAGTGACGAGAGCCGCCAGATCCTCTCGTAACGGATTGGCTCACACAGAGACACAGAGGCACAGAGATGAAGTCGTCTCTGTGCCTCTGTGTCTCTGTGTGAGCCCAATTCAGTCAGCGATGGCCGCCCACGCCGCTTCCACGTCGCTGAAGTCGGGGAAGAGGTAGTCTGGGTTGTGGGCCGCGAGCTCCTCCACCGGGTGGCGGCCGGTGGCGACGGCGATGGTGCGCACGCCCAGGTGCGCGCCGCACTCGATGTCGAAGGGAGTGTCGCCCAGGATCACGACCTCCTTGCCCGCGAAACCGACGCCGGTGAGGTCCAGGGCGCGGCGCACGGCGACGGCGGGGAGCTCCGGGCGGTCGGCGTGGTCGGAGCCGTAGGCGCCCACGCGGAAGCGCTCCCATCCCAGCCCCGCCGCATCCACCTTGATGCGCGCGCCCTCCTCGATGTTCCCCGTCAGCAGCCCCAGCACCGTATTCCCCGCCGCCTCTTCCACCCGCCGCAGCAGCTCGGGGACGCCGGGGAGCGCCGTCACCTCGGTGCGCTCCATCTCCCGGCGCAGGTTGGCGATGTAGCTCTCCCACAGCGCGGGGAGGCGCGGGTCGATCCCGGCGAGGGGGAGGCCGGCGGCCGTCAGCAGCTCGCGCGCGATCTGCGGATCGGTGCGCCCGGCGAACGAATAGCCGTCGATGGGCCCGGTGGTGCCGAACACCTCCACCAGCGCGTCGTTCACCGCGCGCTTCCCGGCCCCGTCCGCGCTCAGGAGCGTTCCATCGATGTCGAAAAGCACCAGCCGCCGCATATCTCTGTGCCTCTGTGTCGCTGTGTGAGCCGCCGTTACTGGCAGCACGAGGCCCCGGTGGCGCCCGCGTGCAGGGCGGCGGTGCGGGCCAGCTCGCGGAGGAAGCCGAGCGTGGAGGGGCGCAGCGCCGGGTCCAAGCCAGCCAGCACGGCCTGCATCTCCCACACGGCGTCGGCGCGGAGCTGGTCGTGGAGCGCCAGGCCCTCGTCGGTCAGGTAGAGGTGGAGGGCGCGGCGATCCGCCGGGTCCACGGTGCGGGCCACCCAGCCGCGGAACTCCAGCGCGTCCACCACGCGGCTGGCCGTGCTCTTGTCCACGAACAGCTCGGCGGCCAGCCGGTTGAGCGACACGGCGCCCAGCCGCTCCAGCGCCTCCAGCGCGTGCGCGCCCGAGACGGTGATCCCGTAGAACGCGACGCGGTCGCGCGCCCGGTGCTGCTGGAGGCGGACGAGGTCGCCGAGCACCTCGTGGAAGTCCTCGGCTTCGTCGTGGATGGCAGAGCTCTGCATGGCGGACCGCCCGGTTGGTGGATGCAACCGATGGTACGGCCCGCGCGGGCGGGCGTCAACCGGTATGGGCCGGGAGGGTGAACGAGAAGGTGCTCCCCCGCCCCGGCTCGCTCGCCACCTCGATGCGGCCGCCGTGCGCGTCCAGGATCCCCTTCACGATGGGGAGCCCCAGCCCCAGCCCCCGCCGGTCGGTGCGGCGCGCCTGCCAGAAGCGGTCGAAGAGGCGCGGGAGGTGCTCGGCGGGGATCCCCGCGCCCGTGTCCGCCACCTGGAAGCACACGGCCCGCTCCGCCGCGTCCGCGCGCAGGGCCACGGTGCCGCCGGCGGGGGTGAACTTGATGGCGTTCCCCAGCAGGTTGGAGAACACCTGCACCAGCCGGTCGCGGTCCGCGTAGAGCACGGGAAGGTCGGGGGCGAAGCGGCACTCGAGCGAGATCCCGGCATCGCGGGCCAGCGGGCCCATCATCGACACCACCTCGTCCATCAGCGCGGGCACGGGGAGGGGGGCGCAGTCCACCGCCATCCGCCCGCTCTCGATGCGGGTGATGTCCAGCAGGTCCTGGATCATGCGGTTCATGCTGTCGGTGGCGCGCTTGATGATGGCGAGCTGCTTGGTCACCATCGCCCCCTCCTTCCCCTCCGCGGGGAGGACGTCCAGCAGGAACGCCGAGCTCATCCCGATGGTGTGCACCGGGTTGCGCAGGTCGTGCGACACCACCGAGAGCACCTCGTCGCGGGTGCGCACCGCCGTCTCGGCCTGGCTGCGCGCCTGCTGCTCCTCCTCCATCACGATGGCCCGCCGGAAGGCCACCGAGAGCAGGTCGCCCATGGCGCGGGCGTGGGCCGACTCTTCGTCGCCGAACGCGCCCTGCTGCGGGGAGCGGAGGAGGATGAGCGCGCCCAGCACCCCCTCGTCGTCGGCGAGGGGCACCACCAGCCCCGTGCACCGCTCGCACGCCTCGCGCAGGTAGGGCGCCATCGACTCGCCGATGCGGGCCACCTCGGCCAGCGCGCGGGGCTCGCGCGCCTCGATGATCTCGGAGGTGAGGGAGCCCGGGTACGGCGCGCGGGTGCCGAGCGGGGGGATGCCCTCGCCGCGCCCGGCCACCACCTCCACCTCGTGGGTCTGTGCCCGCTCCACGTACGCCCCGAAGGCGCGGGTGGAGCTTACCGCCTCCTCGGCCACCTTCTCCACCATCTCGCGCACCGAGAGGGCCCCGCTCAGCGTGCGGGCCAGCGCGCGGAGCGACGCCTCCTTTTCCACCCGCATGGCCACCTGCGCCGCCAGCCGCCGCTCGCGCACGGTGAGCGCCGTCACGGCCCCCATCGCGGCCAGCGCCAGCGCGGCGAGCACCACGCTGCTCACCAGCTCGATCTGGCTGTTGTCGCGGATGCGGTCGCGCCGGTCGGCGGCCACGCGCTCCAGGTAGAGCTGCACCCGCTGCGCCGCGGCCAGCGCCGCCTCGTAGTGCCGCTGCTGCTCGGGGATGCGCCGCGCGAACTCCTCCGGCGTGAGCCGCCCCCCGCCCAGCGCGGCGGACGGCTCCTGCCAGGCACGGATGTGGGCGCGCAACTGCGCCACCTGCACCTCCGCGTCGCCGCCCAGGCGGCGGGCGTACCCCTCCAGCGTGCGCATCTGCTCCTCGGCGCGCTGGGCGGCGAGGGCGCTGCGGCGCAGGAACACCGGGTCGCGGGTGATGACGTAGCCGCGCCCGGCCGACACCTCCACCGCCAGCGACTCGTCCAGCTCCGCCTCGGCGCGGCGGGCCGGCTCCACCACCTCCGAGATCTCGCGGCGCAGCACCTCGCTGCGGCGCTGCAGGATGGCGGGCACCACCACGGACGCCAGCAGCGAGAGCATCACCAGCGTGAGGGGGAGCCAGGTGCCCCGCCCCGGGCGCGGCGGGCTCACGCGAACAGCTCCCCGGTGCCGCCGCCCATCCGCCGCTGGCCCTCGGGGCAGAGGTCCAGCACCGGGCAGCGCGGGCACGCGGGGCTCCGGAAGTAGCAGCAGCGCTGGCCGTGCAGCATCAACGCCTCGTGGTTGTCGTACACCTGCTGCGCGCTCCACCCGGGCGGAAGCTGCGCCTCCAGCAGCCGGTGCGCGGGCCCCACGGCCACGCTGGCCGGGATCAGCCCCAGCCGCTGCGCCACGCGGTGGTGGTGGCTGTCCACGGGGAGCGCGGGGAGGCGCAGGCGGCTGAAGAGGAGGGTGGCCGCGCTGGTCTTGGGCCCCACGCCGGGGAGCCCCTCCAGCCACGCGCGCGCCTCCGGCACGGCCATCTCCGCCAGGAAGTCAAGCGAAAGCTCCCCGCCGCGCAGCTCGCCGATGCGGCGCAGGATCTCCTGGATGCGCGGAGCCTTCTGCTCGGGCCAGGTGGCGGGCGAGATCGCCTCCTCCACCTCGGCGGTGGGCGCGTCGCGCACCGCGTCCCACGTGGGGAACCGCGCGCGAAGCTGCTTGAAGGCCCGCCCCGAGTCGCGGTTCTTGGTCCGGTGCGATAGCAGCGACGAGACCAGCTCGCTGAGCGGGTCCATCTCGTGGAAGTACGGGATGGGGCACCCGTACTCAGTGCACAGGCGTTCGTGCACGACGAGGGCCTTGGCGCGCAGATCGTTCATGGCCGCGGCTTCCGGGCAAACGCCGGGCCGCACGAAAACGGGGCTCACACAGAGACACAGAGGCACAGAGACGACTTCATCTCTGTGCCTCTGTGTCTCTGTGTGAGCCCCACCGTTCAGCGCCGTTGCGGCGGAAGCCAAATCACGAGCGAGCGAACGCTTCCGACGCCGTCGATCTGCTGCCGTGGCGCCATTTGCAGGTCCGCCAGCACCCGCCCAGCCCATGGGTGGCGCCGCGCTGCCGCCGCAGGATGACGCTGCGAGCGCCGGACGCGCATCGCCCCGGATTTTCGCGCGGTGTCCCCCTCTATGCGCCGCATCAGGAGCAACTCCTCCACGGCACGAGAGAGGTCGTCGGCGCTCCCGGCGGCCGTCACGAGGATCACGTCGCGCGGCGTAGCGTCGGCTCGCCGGAGTATCTGGAACGGAGGACCAGCAGGGAGCGTGTCAACGAGCGCCACTGCAACAGGAACCCGGGTCGGGCGTGCGGACTCGTGAGGCGCCTGCGCCACGAGCGGGCACGCGGCGACGATACCCATCGCGACAAATACGGCGATAAGCCATTGCTTTGACCAGGTCATCTCCTGCTCGTGGTACAGGGTCACGTGTCAGTCGCACACGGTGGCGTAGCCTTCCCAATAGGTCTCCCAGGTAGCGCCATCGTCATGGGAAATCTCAATTACCACGTACTCAGTATGGCACGTCCCTCCACCACCCCCGCTTCCACCGTCGTCGCCACCCCCATCACCACCCGTGCCACCCCCCGAATCGCCCGGATCGCGGCATCGCGGGTCATCCACCGGCGAGTATGGATCGTATTCGAGTTGGCCGCACCCTCCACCACCTCGATCACCACCATCGTGGGGCGCGATGTAGCCGACCATGCTGGTGATCCTCTCCGCGAGTACTTCCGAAGTCGATCCGTTTCGGTGTGTGACCGTTCTCTTAAAGCAACTGAGGGCGAGCCCCGCGGAGCGCCACTCCACACGATGGAGAATCGTCTCGACGGGCACTTCGCCGCCGTCCGGCCGATAGAACCCTACCCCAGTCTGTCCAGCCACCCCTTCGCTCGAGCGCTTCCAGAACACGTTGAAGTAGTATCCGTCGAACTGCGTTAGCGATCCGATCAGCAGCACACCGCGGAACGGACCGGGACGCCAATACTCCGGGCAACGGGCTGGCTCCCAGCCTTCTCCAGGTTGCGCGGCTGCGGGCGTTGCCGTGAGCGCCAACGCCACGAGGAGAATGGAAAGGTACAGCCACACGATGCGAATGTGCATGTGGGCACCAGGGGATCGATGTTGACAAGAACTTGCGCGAACTAAGGCGCGTGGGTGCATCGGTAACGGAGACATGCCCTGTGCCGCATGCCGGGCTGCCTGCCTACAGACCCGCCTGCATCCGCGCCAGTGCGAGTTGGCGGCCAGGGATCTTCGAATCACTGTACAGGGCCGCCAACGGCATGGTGTACCAATATGGTACCCACACCTCCTCCAACACCGCTTGGAGGTCCGGGTTATCGAAGTGCACCAACTTCGGAGGTGCCTCGCCGCTCACCGGATCGCCGTACTGAAAATAGGCGAGCACTTCCGCGCGTTCGCCGGCCGGCAGCATCGAGATTAGCCGCTCCAACGCCGCCACGTCGAAGATGTCCATCACGTTCGACCTGTCGCGGTCGGACATGTGGTACGATGCGTCAGCCACATACGTCCGCTGGCTAGGCCCACTCGGAACATCCATGAGGGAGCCTCCGCTTCTGTGTTCGCATGCCCCGGTCACGAATAGGGCTGTCATCGTGAGGCACAGCACTGGCCTGCGCATACACACCTCGGTGGTGAGTACGTGGTTCACCCCTTCTCGAGGCTGGCGCATCATCAATGCCATCTTTGCGCGATGGCTAAAAAGGCACGCTCACGCTCACACAGAGGCACAGAGGCACAGAGACGACTTCATCTCTGTGCCTCTGTGTCTCTGTGTGAGCCAAGCCGTTCACCCGCCCAGCCTGCGCTGCTCCTTTTGCGACTTCCGGAACGCCCGCGCGCGCTGCCGGGCCTCGCGCTCCGACTCGTCGGCGTAGCGGACGCTCACCTCCACGCCGCCCATCATCGCGAAGCCGCCGATGCGGAGGACGGGGGCGCCGGGGGCGGGCGGGGCCTCGGCGCGCACCTTTTCGTCGAAGCCGCCCATCAGCGCGATGCCGTTCATCTCCACGTGCACGCCGGGGGGCACCACGATCTGCACCCCGCCCATCAGCGCGAACACGTTGAGCTCGGTGACGCCCGGGGCGATGCGCGCCTCGCGGAAGTCCAGCTCCGCGCCCCCCATCACGGCGATCACGTTGAGCTGTCGCGGGGGCGACCACGCGCCGCGGCGGGTGGCGCCGCCCATCACCGCCACCACGAACTGCTGCTCCGCCACCTGCGACGGATGCGCCACCTGCACCGTGCCGGCGGCCGCGGGGGCGGGGGCGCTGGGCGGCACCACGGTCGGGAGGTCGGCCACCAGGGCGCGGAGCTCGTCCAGCGTGGTGGCGCGCTGGGCGCCGTCCAGGCGGGACTGGAGCTCGTCCGCCTCCAGGTGCTCTTCGGCGAAGCCGCGGCAGAGCTCGGCGATCACGCGCTCGCGCGTCTGCTCCAGCGGCACGGGACGGAGCGGTTCGGGATGGGCCATGGCGGTTTCGCGGACAGGGGCGGTGTGCGTCGTGCGGTCACGGGCACGCAACGTAGAGGCCGCTCCGGGGTGCAACAAGGCTGCCGGGCATGGTCGTTGCTCCTGTCACGCTCACGAAGTCTGTTCTCACCCGCCGTAAGGAGAGTTCCAATGCGTATTCGCAGCTCGCTGGTCATGCTTGCGCTCGTCGCGGTCGCGGCCGCGTGCACGGCTGAGGTGGAGGACAAGGGCAGCCTGCCGGACGTGGACGTGAAGGGCGGCGACATGCCGAACGTGGACGTGGACCCGGCGACGGTGCAGGTCGGCTCGGATACCAACACGGTGGTCACGCCCACGGTGGACGTGCAGCCGGCCGAAGGCAACAAGCAGTAGCGGCTTTGCCGGCGCAGGCGGGCGCCGCCTCCGGGCGGGCCCGCCTGCGTCTTCTTGCGGACATACCGAGGAGTGCATCGATGCGAAAGTGGATGGCGGCCGCGACCATCGCGGCCGTGCTGATGGCCGCGGGCTGCAAAAAAGACCGTCCCGCGGGTGCCGGCGGCGCCGCCGCGGGCTCCAACGCCTCCACCGGCGCGGCGGCCGGCAACGCCCCCGCGGACGAGGAGACCGTCCCCGGCGGCTTCACGGTGGACACGCAAAAGGTGGAGAACCTCTCGGGCGCGGGCACCACGGTGAACGAGCCGGACTGAACGGCAGTGCCGAGTGCCCAGTAACTGAAGTCCTGAGTCCTGAGTGCTGAGTCCTGAGCTGCAGTTACTGGGCACTCGGCACCGGGCACTTTCCCCCGCCACCCGCCCACGTGACGCATGATGAAGATCGAGCTCGTGGGCGACAGCACCGTGCAGGTGGTGCTGGGGGACGAGCCCGGCGAAATGACCCGGCGGCGCGTCGCGGCCGCCGGGGCGCGGCTGCGTGCGGCCCGGGTGCCCGAGGTGGTGGAGGTGGTGCCGGGGACAACCTCCATCACCATCCACTACGATCCCATCCTGGTCGCCAACCGCGGGTCGCCGGTGCGGTGGGTGGGGCGGTCGCTCCTCCGGCTCCTGGCGGACCTGGACGAGCACGTGGGGGATGAAGGGCGGGTGGTGGAGGTGCCGGTCTGCTACGGGGGGGAGCTCGGGCCCGATCTGGACGCGGTCGCGGCGCTGCACGGGCTCGCGGCGGACGAGGTCGTGCGGCTGCACGCGGCGGGGGAGTACCGCGTGCACATGGTCGGCTTCGTCCCCGGGTTTCCGTACCTCGGCGGCCTCCACCCGCGGCTCCACACGCCGCGCCGGGAGTCGCCGCGCACCTCCGTGCCCAGGGGGAGCGTGGGGATCGGGGGCGGGCAGACGGGGATCTATCCGGTGGAGTCGCCCGGCGGGTGGCAACTGATCGGGCGCACGCCGCTCCGCCTCTTCGACGCGCACGTCGAACCGCCCGCGCTCCTGCGCGCGGGCGACGTGGTGCGCTTCCGGCCGGTGAGCGAGGCGGAGTTCCGGGCGCTGGAGGCGGGCGCGTGATGGAGGTGCTCCGGCCGGGGCTCCTCACCACGGTGCAGGACCTCGGGCGCACCGGGTTCCGCGACCAGGGCGTGCCCCTGTGCGGCGCGGCGGACCCGGTGGCGCTCCGCGTCGCCAACCTCCTGGTGGGGAACCCGCAGGGCGCCGCGGGGCTGGAGATGACGCTCACCGGGCCGCGCCTCCGCTTCACGCGCGACACGGTGGTGGCGCTCGCCGGCGCGCCGATGGCCGCGGAGGTGGACGGGGTGCCGGTCCCCTTCTGGCGCCCGGTGCGCATCCGCGCGGGGGAGACGCTGGACCTGGGCGGCGCGCGCACCGGGTGCCGCGCGTACCTGGCGTGCGCGGGCGGCATCGACGTGCCCCCCGTGCTCGGCAGCCGCGGCACCTACCTCCCCTCCGCGTTCGGCGGGGTCGAGGGGCGCCCGCTGCGCGCCGGCGACTACCTGCCGGTGGGGGATGCGGGTCCGGCCGGGGCGGCCGTGTGGAAGGCGCTGGAACGGGAGGGGCGGAAGAACGGGGCGGCTTCGTGGTGGGCCGGGCCGCGCGCCCTCCCCGCCTACGGGCCGGACCCGGTGCTCCTGCTCGTCCCCGGAAGCCACACGGCCGCGCTGGCGCCGTCCGCGCGGGCGGAGCTGTTCGGCGAGCGGTTCCGCGCGAGCAGGCACTCGGACCGCATGGGGTGCCGCCTGGAAGGGCCCGCGCTCGCCCTCTCCGCGCCGCGGGAGCTCACCAGCGAAGGGGTGGCGCCGGGCACGGTGCAGCTTCCGCCGGGGGGCTCCCCCATCGTCCTGCTGGCGGACGGCGGCACCACCGGCGGGTATCCGCGCATCGGCCACGTGGCCACGGTGGATCTGCCGCTGGTGGCGCAGCTTCGCCCCGGCGACACGCTGCGCTTCCGCGAGACCACCCTGGACGACGCCCACCGGCGCCTGCAGGCCCGCGAGCACGCCCTCCACCAGCTCGCGCACGCCCTCCGCCTGCGCGTGCAGACCTGATCCTCCGTGACGACCATCGACCTCAACTGTGACCTGGGCGAGAGCTTCGGCGCGTACCGCATGGGCGACGACGCGGGGGTGCTGCCGTACGTGACCTCGGCCAACGTGGCGTGCGGCGCCCACGCGGGAGATCCCTCGGTGATGCGCCGCACGGTGGCCGCGGCGCTGGAGCACGGCGTGGCGATCGGCGCGCACCCGGGGCTGCCGGACCTGGCCGGCTTCGGGCGGCGCGAGATGAGGATCTCCCCCCAGGAGGCGTACGACCTGGTGCTCTACCAGGTGGGTGCGCTCGCCGCCTTCGCGGCGGCGGCCGGCACCGCGCTCCGCCACGTGAAGCCGCACGGCGCGCTCTACAACATGTCGTGCGCCGATGACGCCCTGGCCGAGCCCATCGCCCGCGCCGTCCGCGACCTGGACGCGCGCCTCGTCCTCTTCGGCCTGCCGGGGAGCGCCCTGCAGCGCGCGGCGGAGGCGGCGGGCGTCCCCTTCGCCCGCGAAGCCTTCGCCGACCGCGCCTACGCCCCGGACGGCTCGCTGGTGCCCCGCGGCACGCCGAGCGCCGTCATCGACGACCCCGAAGACGCCGTGCGCCGCGCCGTCCTCATCGCCACAGAAGGGCGCGTCGCCACGGCGGAGGGAGGCGAGCTGCGGCTGGCCGCGGACACCCTGTGCGTGCACGGCGACCGGCCGGACGCGGGCCTGTTCGCGAGGATGCTGAGGGAGGGGCTGGAGCGCGGCGGCGTGCGCGTGGCTGCGCCAAACGGGAGAGGATGACGGTGGAGAGATCCGCACGGAGGAGCGCCCTGGTGGGCGCGGCGTTCCTGATGGCGACCTCGGCCATCGGGCCGGGGTTCCTCACGCAGACGGCCGTGTTCACGGGAAGGCTGGGGGCCAGCTTCGGCTTCGCCATCCTGGCCTCCGTGGTGCTGGACATCGGCGCGCAGCTCAACATCTGGCGCGTGATCGCGGTGGCGGAGCGGCGCGCGCAGGACATCGCCAACATGGTGGCGCCGGGGCTGGGGACGCTCCTGGCCGTGCTGGTGGTGCTCGGCGGGCTGATCTTCAACATCGGCAACGTGGCGGGGGCGGCGCTGGGGCTGCAGGCGCTCCTCGGGGTGCCGCTCGCCGTGGGGGCGCTGGCCAGCGCGGCCGGCGCCGTGGGGCTCTTCCTCTTTCGCGACGCCGGGCGGGCGATGGACCGCTTCGCGCAGGTGCTGGGCTTCGTGATGATCGCCCTCACCCTGTACGTGGTGGCCACGTCGCGCCCGCCGCTGGGCGAGGCGCTGCTGCGCTCGGTGGCGCCGCTGCAACTGGACTGGATCGCGGTGGTCACGCTGGTGGGCGGCACGGTGGGCGGCTACATCACCTTCGCGGGCGGGCACCGCCTGCTGGACGCGGGGATCTCCGGGCGGGCCGCGCTCCCCGAGGTGTCGCGCAGCGCCGTCACGGGCATCGCGGTGACCAGCGTGATGCGCGTGGGGCTCTTTCTGGCGGCGCTGGGCGTGGTGTCCGCCGGCTTGCGGCTCGACCCCGCCAACCCGCCCGGCTCCGTCTTCCAGCACGCCGCGGGCGAGGTGGGGCTGCGCCTCTTCGGCCTGGTGATCTGGTGCGCCGCCATCACCTCCATCGTGGGCGCGAGCTACACCTCCGTCTCCTTTCTGCGCACCCTCAGCACGCGCGTGGAGGCACGGCAGCGCGCCACCATCATCCTCTTCGTCGTCCTCTCCACCGCCGTTTTCCTGGCCGTCGGTCGCCCCGTGCAGCTCCTGGTGGCCGCCGGCGCCGCCAACGGGCTCATCCTCCCCCTCGCGCTGGGCGCCATGCTGGTGGCCGCGCGCCGCACCGCCATCGTCGGCGAATACCGCCACCCGCTGTGGATGTCGCTCTTCGGCTGGGCGGTGGCGCTCGCCATGGCCGCGATGGCCGCGTACACCATCGTCACCACCTTTTGAGAGCGGGGCGCACACAGGGGCACCGGGACCACCGCGGCCCTACGTGTTTATTGACCGAATGCGTATGACAGAACTACGTTGGGTGCTCCGCCACGCTCACCCATGGCCCGAGCCGACCCATGCGTACTCTCCGCCTCCTGAGCCTCCTGGTCCTGATCCCTCTAAGCGCGCGAGCCCAGCAGGGCGCGCTCCGCGGGGACGTGGACGGGGATGGACGTGTGACCGCGGCCGATGCCCAGGCGGTGCGCGACCACGTGGCGGGCCGCCCCGCCCGCGCGGGCCGGGTGCTGCTCCCCAATGGCGATGCCAACGGAGACGGGCGCATCACCGCGGTGGATGCGGCGATGATCCAGGCGCACGCATCCGGGCGAGACCTGAGCCGCTTCGGCATCGGGCGGCCCGTGGAGAGCGGGAGCGCGCGAGCGGTGATGTACGAGTGCACCGTGGATACCGAGGCGGGGACTCACACCTGCCAGACGCCCCGTCCGGGCGGAGCGTCACGGCTGGACGTGATCGTCGGCAAGCCTTACATCACCTTCTCCACCACGGGGACGGTATCGTCCAGGGGGGATTTCACAAACGAGGACACCACTAGCTTCAACGTGGCGGTGGTCAACCAGATGGGGCAGCCCATCGGCACCACGGACGGGACCACGGCGGCGCCGGGCGGGAGCAGGCTCCTCTTCCACGACGGCCCCAGGATCTCCACCGTCAAGTCCGGCACCCTGGCCAGCGCGACGGTGCGGATCGACAATCCGGACGGGATCGGGAACTTCACCAATCCGGAAGGGACGTACACCCGGACCGGCGTGCCGTATTACCAGTACGACGGAGTGCTGGCGAAGAACGACACCTCGGCGGCGAAGCTGTGGAGGTTCGTCTTCAGCTCGAACACGAAAACCTTCGTCTACGCGATCTACACCTCGGCTCCGGTGCAGTACGAGTACGGCTGGATCGCGGTCTCGCCGGCGGCGCAGGTGGTAGGGGTGGGGGAGAGCTCGCCGGCGCCGGCAGCCACGGTGTACGACTACGTGGGGGGGACGCTGGCGGACGGGGTCACCTGGAGCAGCTCGAACGGCGCGGTCGCTACCGTCGATCCCTCCACGGGGGTCGTGACCGGTGTGACGGTAGGAACCGCGACCATCACCGCCACCTCGACGGTGAACGCGCAGCGCACGGGTACCCTGGCGGTCACGGTGGAGCCGGCGGAGCAGGCGCCGGTGTACCTCCAGGCGCTCAACTGCCGGGCCAGCGTCACGGGCGCGACGGTCTCCTGCAGCACGCAATCCAACGTCACCCTCACGTTCGGCTCGGTCACCGCGGCGGGAGGCGTCTTCCAGTTCGGCGCGGCGCTCACCAACCTGCTCCCGGAGGGGATCGGCACGCCCGACGGGGTGATGGCCGATACGGCCGGGCTGACGGTCTTCTTCGGCTCCGCCCCCACCGCCACCGGGGGCTCGGGGAACGTCTCCATCGCCAACGCGGACGGCTCGAAGCCGTTCACGGGCTTCGGCACGCGGCCGTACTTCCGCTACAGCCAGAAGCTCGCGAACGGCGAAGTGTCCGCGTCGCGTACCTGGCAGTTCGGCTACGACGCCGGGGTCACCTCGTTCGACTTCCGCATCTACGTGGCGGCCGAGCTGCAGCCGCTCCTGGTCATCAACGAAGTGGGGGCCAACCCGGGCGGCACCATCAGCGACCTCAACGGCGAGTTCTTTGAGGTCTACAACGCCGGCCACTTCCCGGTGGAGATGCAGGGGCTGGTGATCGCCGACTCCTCGACGGCGGGCCGCCGCCCGTACCACCTCATCTCCTCGCCTCTGGCGGTGCCGTCCGGCGGATTCGTGGTGCTGGGCAACACCACGGACACCTCCCTCAACGGCGGCGTCCCGGTGGATTACGCCTACGGGTCCGCCCTGGCGCTGACCAACTCGCTCGACGCCATCAAGATCGCCCGGGCCTACGGCGCGGCCGACACGCTGACGCTGGACCGCGCGGCCTACGCCACCGCCACCTCGGCCCAGAACGGCATCAGCCGCGAGCTCAAGAACCCGTCTCTCGACAACACCAACATCGACGGCGCGAACTGGACCGACGCCTCCACGTCCACGGTATACGGCCCGGGAGGCAGGGGCACCCCGGGCGCGCAGAACGGCGGGTTCGTGGCCGCCACCATGTCGCTCGGCCCCTCACGCCGGGACACGAAGACACGGAGATGAAGTCGTCTCCGTGCGTCCATGCCTCTGTGTGAAAAGCCTTGACGGCCGGTTCACCGACGCACATCCTGCTCGTACGGTTTAGCGCGAAATACGCTATCCAATCGCAAATCCGCGGACGCGCGTATGGAAAAACTGGCGCAGGACATCCGTTATGCCTGGCGCAAGATCACGCGCGCTCCAGGATTCGCGCTGGTGGTGGTGATGACGGTAGCCCTGGGCATCGGCGGGACGACGGCGGTGTTCAACTTCGTCAACGCGGTGATGATCCGCCCGCTCCCGGTAGAGGATCCGGATGAGCTGATCTGGCTTGGTGCGGCGAAGGCGGACGGGCAGACCGGGATGTCGTTCTCCTACCCCGAGTACCGTGAGCTGCGGGACAGCCCCGCACCGGTCGCGGAGCTCGCCGCGTTCGGCATGCAGGCGCTGCGGGTGGAAGCCGGCGAGCAGTCGGTCGCCACGGTGGGGGCGCTGGCTTCGGACAACTACTTCCGCGTGCTTGGCGTCCCCCTGGCGAAGGGAAGGTTCGCCGGAGAGGTGGAGGCGGAAGCTCCGGGGGTGGTGCTCAGTGATGCCCTCTGGCGGCGCGTGTTCAACGCCGACCCCTCCGTCGTGGGCCAGCCGGTACGTATCAACGGGCAGCCCGCCGTGGTGTCGGGTGTGGCTCCGGCACGCTTCGGCGGCACCATCAGCGTCGTCGGGCTGGACGTCTGGATTCCGCTGGCCGCGTATCCGCACTTCCACCCAGGCAAGCGGCTCGACGAGCGCGGCCACGCATGGCTGCAGCTCGTCGGACGTCTGCCGGACAACGGCTCAGCCTCCGCGGCCTCGGCTGCGCTCAGCGCCACGGCTCGCCACGCGCGGGTTGGCTCCGCGTATGGGCAGGCCACCCAGCGGATCACGGTGGAGCCCCTCGGCGGGATCAATGGACCGGGCCGCGGCGGCGCCATCCGGCTTTCCACCCTTCTCCTCGCCACGGCGCTCCTGGTGCTGGCGATCGCGTGCGTGAACGTGGCGGGGATGCTGGCTGCGCGGAACGCACTGCGCGGCAGCGAGCTTGGCGTGCGCGCCGCCCTGGGTGCGAGTCCCCGCAGGATCGCGACGCAGCTCGCCACCGAAACACTTGCCCTGTGGTGTGTGGGAGGTGCCGCCGGGCTGTATCTGGCGGTCTGGCTGGGACGGGCGTTCCCCGCGGCCGTGCCCGTTCAGGACTCGTTTCCCGCACGCATCGCCCTGGACATGGGGCTCGACCGCACCGTCCTCACCTTTGCGATCGTGCTGACGCTGGCGTCGGGACTCGCGTCCGGGCTCATCCCCGCGATCCACGCATCCCGCAGCAACCTGGTGAGCGCCCTCAAGGAACAGCTCGATGGACGCCGCCGCTCCAGCGCGAGGAGCGCGCTGACGACCGTCCAGGTCGCCTGCTCGCTCCTCCTCCTCGTCAACGCCGGGCTCCTCCTGCGCAGCGTGAGGGAGATCTCGACGGCAGACCCGGGGTTCGACCCGGATCGCGTGAGCACCGTGTCGTTCGACCTGAGTGCCCTCGGCGAGAATCCGCGCGAGGTGCAGATGCGGGTGCAGAGCTTCTTTCCGGAGCTGCTGCGCCGGCTTGACGCACGCCCCGAGCTGGAATCGGCGAGCCTCGCCACGGCGCTGCCACTCGCGGGCGCCAATCACACCACGAAGATCAGTGTCGCGGAGCCCGGGTTCACCTCTCTCGCGCCCATCGAGTCGGAGGTTCCCTACTCGGCGGTGTCGCCGGGCTACTTCCGCACGATGCGAATCCCGCTGAAGCGGGGGCGCGGTTTCACGGACGAGGACCGCTTCGGCTCCGCCCCGGTCGCGATCCTGAGCGAAGCGCTGGCGCAGCAATACTGGCCCGGGAAGGACGCGCTGGGCAGGACGATCCAGCAGGGGTCCGTCCGGTTGCGCGTGGTGGGCGTGGCGGCCGACATCCGGGACCGAGACTTCAACCGCGCGCCGATGCCGCTCCTGTACGTCGCGTTCGCGCAGGAGCCTACGGCGCGGGCGCATCTGCTGGTGCGCACCGATCGGCCGGTCGCGAGATCCCTCGCCGCCGAGATCCGGGCCATCGACGCGGAGGTACGCCCTGACCCCGCCATACCGCTCCGCGCGATGATCGTCGGCGCCATGCCGCAGAAGTTCCTGGCTCCCCTTCTGGGCGCGTTCGGCGTACTGGGTCTCCTCCTTTCCACGCTGGGCATCTACGGTCTCGTGGCGTACTTCACCGCCCACCGCACTCGCGAGTTCTGCATCCGCATGGCGCTGGGCGCCGAGCCCGGCCACATCCTGCGGGTGGTCCTTGCGCGCGGGCTTGGTCTCGCGCTGGCCGGCACCCTTTTCGGGATTCCCGTCGCCCTGGCCATCGCACAGGCCATCAGGCCGCTCCTTGCGGGGACCAGCGCACTCGACCCTCTCACCTACGCCGTGGTGATCCTCCTCCTTCTCGCCACCTCGGTCTGCGCCAGCATCCCGCCGGCGATCCGCGCCATACGGCTCCAGCCGATGTCCGCGCTTCGTTCGGAGTGAGTGGTTGTACCCGGCCTCCCACGGCCATCCCTCCACCTCTCTCCCAAGGAGAACATGCGCGCCTCTCGATCCAAGTTCGGCATCGCGCTCGCCGCCGGGGTGGCGTGCGCCACCCCCGTCCTGGCGCAGCAGCACTGCGTGCTCGTGACGCACTGCACCACGGTCGAAACTAGAATCCTGGGCTTCCTCATCGACAGCACCACCGAGTGCACCAGCAGCATCATCTGCCACTACCACTAGCCCGGAGGAACCCTTGCGCACCACCCTCTTGGCCGCGGTGGCGGCAGCCCTGGTCGTCCTCGCCACCAGCGCGCGAGTCCAGGCGCAGGAAGACGGGATCATCGTATGTGTCTGCAAGACCACCACGCGCACCGAGCCGATCATGTTCCTGGGCTACCAGATCGGGTCCAGGACCGTCACCGAGACGCAGTGCTGGTATGAGTAAGGACAGGCTCACGCAAAGACACGGAGGCACGGAGATGAACCCATCTCTGTGCCTCCGTGCCTCTGTGTGAGCCCAATCAGTTTGCCGCCAGCTCCTCCCAGCGCGCGTAGAGCGCATCGACGCGCTCGCCGGCTTCGCGGAACTCGGCGGTGACGCGCTGCACCTCGTCCTGGCCGGCGGAGTAGAGGGCGGGGTCGGCGAGGCGGGCTTCGAGCTCCTCCTTGCGCGCCTCGGCCTCCATGATCGCCTCCTCCATCCCCTCCAGCTCGCGCTTCTCCTTGTAGCTCAGCTTCTTCTCGGCGGAGGGGCGCGCCGGCGTGGCGGGGGTGGACTTGCGCGGCGGGGGGGCGGCCGCCGCGGCGGCTTCGGCCTCGCGCTGCTCCTTGAGGCGGCGGTACAGGTCGTAGCCGCCCGCGTGGCGGCGGATGACGCCGTTCCCCTCGAAGGCGATCAGCCCCGTGGCCACCTTGTCCAGGAAGAAGCGGTCGTGCGTCACCAGCAGCACGCACCCGTTGTACTCCGAGAGGACCTCCTCCAGCACCTGCAGCGTCACCAGGTCCAGGTCGTTGGTGGGCTCGTCCAGGATCAGGAGGTTGGCCTCGCGCAGGAAGAGGCGCGCCAGGAGCAGCCGGTTCTTCTCGCCGCCGGAGAGCGACTTGACCTTCTGGCGCTGCTGGGGGACGGGGAAGAGGAAGGTCTCCAGGTGCGAGCGCAGGTGGACGCGCTCGCCGCCCACCATCACCCAGTCCTGCTCGGCGGCGGCCTCGTACACGCTCTTCTCCGGGTCCAGCTCCTCGCGGCGCTGGTCGAAGTAGGCGATGTGGGTGTTCTTGCCCATCTCCACCTCGCCGCTGTCGGGCGGCTCGGTGCCCATGATGATCTTGAGGAGCGTGGTCTTCCCCGCCCCGTTGGGCCCGATGATGCCGATGCGCTCGCCCGCCTGCAGGATGGTGCTGAAGTCGCGGATGAGCGTGTGCCGGCCGAACGCCTTGCCGATGCCGTGAAGGTTGAGCACCGTGCGCCCCAGCCGCGGCGCCTCGGCGGCCGAGATCTCCACGGCGGTGCGGTTGGGGAGGCGCTTGTCGCGGTGCTCGCCCTGCAGGTCTTCAAGGCGGTTGATGCGCGCCTGCTGCTTGCCCGTGCGCGCGCTGGGGGAGCGGCGCACCCACGCCAGCTCCTTCTCCAGGAGGCGGCTCCGCTTCTCCTCTTCCACCGCCAGGCGCGCCGTGCGCTCCGCCTTGGCCTCCAGGTACTCCGTGTAGCCGCCGGGGAAGGCCGTAAGCTCGCCCGGCGACACCTCGATCATGCGGCTCACCACGCGGTCCAGGAAGTACCGGTCGTGGGTGATGAGCATCACCGCGCCCGGGTACTCGCGCAGGCGCCCTTCCAGCCAGAGCGTGGTGTCCGCGTCCAGGTGGTTGGTGGGCTCGTCCATCAGCAGCAGCTCGGGCTCCTGCAACAGGACGCGCGCCAGCGCGGTGCGCTTCCGCTCGCCCCCGCTCAGCCCCTCCACCGGCCGGTCCCAGCGGTCCACCTGCAGGCGCGTGAGGATCGCCTCCATGCGGTGCTCGTAGTCCCACCCGCCCAGCGCGTCGATGCGGCCGGCCAGCTCGCCCTGGCGGGCCAGAAGGCGCTCCGTGTCGCCCTCGCCGCGCGCAAGCTGGCCGGAGACGGCGTGGTAGGCGCCGATGGCGTCGTTGAGCTCCGGGGTGCCGCCCGCCACGGCGCTCAGGATGGTGGCGCCCTCCTCGAACTCGGGCTCCTGGGCCAGGTACCCCACCCGCATCCCGCGCTGGTAGGCCAGCGTCCCCTCGTCGGACCCCTCCAGCCCGGCGATGATGCGGAAGAGGGTGCTCTTCCCGGACCCGTTGACCCCGATGAAGCCCACCTTCTCGCCCTCGTCGATGGCGAAGGAGACGCCGTCGAAAAGGACGCGGGGACCGAAGCTCTTGTGCAGGTTCTGGACGTTGACGACGTTCATGCTCGCTCAGTGTGTGGACCGGCCGGCGTGGCGAAGCCCAAGTGTACACGCCCGCCCCCCCGTGGTTCAACCCGGGGGAACCCGCGCCCCCCCGCGGGCGTACCGGGAGCGCCCCGCTTCTTGCAAGGATGAGGGGAAACAAACCTTCGCAGGAACCCGAGCCGTCGTGGTACCCGCATGCTGATGATGTGGCTGCTCTTCTTCTTCGTGGCGTTCGGCGCGAAGGCGATTCTCGCCGTCGCCATGATCTACCTGATGCTGGACTCGGAGCGCGACTGCGCCAACTGCGCCGGCGAGACGATCCCCCTGCGCATGGGCGGGTGGGGGCGCGCGCTCACTGCGCTCTCGCTGGGATACGTGCAGCGCCGCTGGTGCCCGCGCTGCGGGTGGGAAGGGCTCACCCGCAGCGGCCGGGCGGGCCTCGCGGGCTCCCCCTCGTCCACCGGCGCGCCCTCGCTGCGCTGACGGAAACGCGCCGCCGCGCGGGGCGGAAAGCGGCTTTCCGGGCGCGTAAACAAGCATAGCGCTTGCGCTTGCGGCAGGTAAATGGCTCGCTTCTTGCCCGCCGGGCGTGTCCACCGGCGGGCTTCGTTTTGGGCCCGCGCCACCCCCGCGCACCACCGATCCGCCCCCGGCGGAGGTGAAGATCGTGACCTCGGCAGACCCCAATCAGACCATCCTGGTGGTGGACGACAACCTGGACAACGTGGAGATCCTCCGCGCGTTCCTGGAATCCCGCGGGTACGTGATCGCGGAAGCCAGCGACGGGAGATCGGCCCTCGCCAAGATGGAAACGGTGAAGCCGGCCCTGGTGCTGCTGGACGTGATGATGCCGGGGATGGATGGCTGGCAGGTGTGCCGCGCCATCAAGAACCACCCCGACTTCGGCGGCACCACCAAGGTGGTGATGGTGACCGCCAAGGGCGCCTTCGAAGACAAGTTCGAGGGCCTCCGCTCCGGCGCAGACGACTACGTGGTGAAGCCCGTGGACTTCAAGGACCTCCTGGAAAAGGTGCAGCGCAACCTCGCGGCCCGGGGGGGCGCGGCGTGAGGATCGTCGGCTACGTACGCAACGAGGGGCTGCAGGCGGCGCTGGAGGGCGCCGCCGCCCGTCTGGGGGCCGAGCTCACCGTGCTGCAGGCGGGAGAATCGGGGGCCGCGGGGGTGGAGCAGCTCACCGCCGCCATGCGCACCCACCCCGACGTGGCGCTGGTGGAGCCGCGGCCGGACCTGCTCCCCAACCTCCGCGAAGAGACGGGCGCCCGGGGCATCTGCCTGCTGGTGGCCTGCAGCAACGACGAAGAAGTGCGCCGCGCCGTGAGCGCCGGGGCGGACGACTGGCTCTTCCTGCCCACCACGGCGGAGGAGGTGGAGTCGCGCATCTGGGCCGTGAGCCAGCGCATCCGCCGCGGCTCGGCCCCCGCCGCCACCTCGCAGGCCGCCGAGCACCTGCGCTACGAGGAGCTGCTCTTCGACCGCTCCACCGGCTTCCCCACCCTGCCCGTGATGCTGGAGCAGGGGCGCGAGATGCTGGAGCGGCGCGGGCGGCTCACCGTGCTGTACATCCAGTTCGTGCGCTACAGCAAGCTGGAAGAGATCTACGGGTGGGAGAAGCTGGACGAGGTGCTGCAGACCACGGCCAACTCCGTGCGCGAGTTCTACGACCGGCGGCGCACCAAGGAGGAGTCGCTCCTCATGGTGTCGCACACGGGCGACGACGACTTCATCTTCTTCACCGACCTGCCGGACCCGGTGGCCGAGGCGGAGCAGCGCATCAACGAGCTGGCCACCGAGCTGGAGACGCACGTGCGCGGGCGGCTGGAGGGGGAGCACGGCGAGGACGTGGCGGGGCTGTTCGAGATCTACATCGGCTCGGCCACCCTCTTCCGCAACCCCAAGGTGAGGACGGAACGGCAGATCTACCGCGGCATCCGCGAGGCCGCCGCCGCCGCGCGCGGGGTGGAGAGCCGCGAGCGCACCCGCAAGGTGGCCGACCTCAAGACGCTGCTGCGCGAGGAAGACGTCTACATCGTCTACCACCCCATCGTGGTCACGGCCACGCGCGAGATCTACGGCTACGAGGCGCTTGCCCGCGGCGGGATGCGCGCCCTGCGCTCGCCCGAGGTGCTCTTTGGCGTGGCGGAAGAGGCCAACCTGATCTGGGAGCTCTCGCGCCTCTGCCGCAAGCGCGCCATCGAGGGGATCGACACGCACCTCCAGGAAAACGAGCTCCTCTTCCTGAACATCGACCCGCACGACTTCCGCGACCCCACCTTCCGCTACCTGGATCTGGACGAGCTGGGCGTGGAGCACCCCGAGCGCATCGTGCTGGAGATCACGGAGCGCACCGCCATCACGGACTACCCCAAGTTCGTGGGGTACCTCAACGAGTTCCGCGAGCGCGGCTTCCGCTTCGCGGTGGACGACGCGGGGAGCGGGTACGCCGGGCTGGGGAGCATCGCCAACCTGTCGCCCGACTTCATCAAGCTGGACATCTCGCTGATCGCGGGGATCGACACCAATTTCATGAAGCAGAACCTGGTGGAGACGATGGTGTCGTTCGCCAACGACCACGGGATCAAGGTGATCGCCGAAGGGGTGGAGCGCGAGGAGGAGTTCGCGGCGGTGAAGCGGCTGGGGGTGCACCTCACGCAGGGCTTCCTGTTCCACAACCCGGGCACCATGCACCACGCCGGGGGCATCGCCGGGGACGGGGTCAAGGGGGAGCCGGCGCACTGATTGGGGGCTCACACAGAGACACAGAGGCACAGAGATTGGTTCTTCTCTGTGCCTCTGTGTCTCTGTGTGAGATCAGGGGCAGCGGCCGGTCTCGCCGAGGAGGGCGGCTTCGGCCTGGCAGGCCTGGCGGTTCTCGGCGGCCAGGGTGCGGGCGCGCTCGCGGAGCTCCGCGACGTTCACGCGGGGGCTGCGGGCGGCGTATTCCTCGGTGGCGCGCTGGGCTTCGCGGATGGTGGCGGCGGCCTGGAGGTACGCGCCCTGGTCCTTTTGCGCCTCGGCGGCGGCGAGGGTGCCGCGGATGCGCGCGAGCGTGCCGTAGTCCGGCGCGGGGCGCGGCGGCGGCTCCGCGGCGGGCTCCGCGCGGGGGGTGGGACGCGGAGCGCGAGGCGCGGGCTCCGTGCGGCGGGTCGTGCGCACCGGCGCTTTCGGGGGCGGTGCGGGCTCCGGCTCGGGCTCGGTGTACGGCTCCGGCTGCGTGTACGGCTCGGGGACGTACACGACGGTGTCTTCGATGATGGTGCGGGTGGGCTCCTCGACGGGCACTTCCGGCTCGGGCGCGGTGGCCTCGGGTGCCTGCGTGGGCACGGCCGGTGCCCCCGGATATACGGGTGGCGTGTAGGTGGTGAAGAGGGTGAGCACCACCACGGCGCCGGCGGTCCACAGCGGACCGCGCCCCGCGCCCCCGCGCTCCGACACCAGCCCGATCCCCAGCGCGCCCGAGAGCACCGCGAATCCCCAGGCGATGGGGCGCAGCACCGGCACCATCCCCGCGATGGCCAGGAGGAGCGTCGCGATGGCGTACGCGTTCCCCGTGGTGGCCGGGTTGCTGAGCGGCGTGGGCGCGACCGGCGGCGGCGCGGGCGGCGTGTACATGGGAACGTGCGGCGCGTGGGTCAACACCGGCAACGGGGCGGGCACGGTGGGGCGGGGGGCCGGGCGCGGTACCGGCGGGGGGCCCAGCGGCGGGAACGCGTCGAAGCCGCCCAGCCGCCGCGCGCGCTCGCACCACGGGCACGCGGGCAGATGAGTGCCGAACACGTGCTGCGGGTTGTTGCGGCAGCTTTCCAGGCTCGCCTCGGCATGCGCCAGAGTGCGCTCCCATTCGTCCGCCGCGGGGCGCGCGGAGGGGCGCAGGTGGCCTTCGTCGAAGCAGCGCACGAACAGCGTCTGCAGCTCCGGGTGCAGCAGGTCGAAGGGCGGCGCGCTGGGGACGGGGCGGTAGCGCGCGCGCGGCGGGCGGGCGTACGGGAAGTCGCCGGCCGCGATGCGCTCGCCCACCGTGGGCGTCTCGCCGGTGCCGGCGTACACGCCGGCGAACGGATGGGTGCCCTCCATCAGGAGCTGGAAGAGGAGAACGCCCAGGCCGAAGCGGTCGTGCTCCGGCGCGCGGTCCACCTCCTCGAAGTTCACCCCGTGAAGCTCCGGCGGGGTGAACTCCGGCCGCCCCACGCGGCAGCGGTACACGGCGCCCGTGGCGGGGTCGCGCACCTGGAACGAGTCCGTGTCCACCAGCGTGACCAGCGCGTCCGCGCCGGCCAGGATGTTGGACTCGTTGATGTCGCCGATCACGTAGCCGCGCGCGTGCACCGCGCGCAGGCAGGCGGCCAGGTTGCGCGCCGTGCGGTGGAGGTAGCGGTGGTTGAAGGCCGGGATCTTCGCCCGCCGCGTGCGCGGGTTGAAGAGCTCGAAAATCTTCACCCGGTCGCGCGGGATGCGCGGCATCAGGTACCCCACCACCTTGCCCCCGCGGTTGCGCAGCAGGTCCGCGGGCCAGGTGAACGAGATGTGGCCGCGCCCCGCCATCGGGTCCACGGGGGGCGCCTGCAGCATCACCTCCAGCTTGGGCCCGCGGTTCACGCGGCTGGCGTGGTAGATCTTGGCCACGAGCCCGGGGAGCGCGGCCGGCGCGTACACCATCGCCTCCCCGCCCCGTCCCAGGATCTCGCTCTCGGGAAGCAGCAGCTCCTCGCCGTTGGATTCCCGGCGCGCGACGACCACCTGCCGCGGCACGGTCAGGCGGGCGCGGCGGCTTGGCGCACCGCCAGCAGCAGGGTGAGGTCGTCGTCCGCCCGGGCCGTCACGCGGGGGCTGGTGAGGAACGCGTCCAGCCGCGCCTGCGCGTCGCCGGCCGCGAGCGGCTCGGCGGCGAAGAGGAAGAGCGGGTCGAAAAAGGGAGCGTGCGGCGCCGCCGCCTTCAGCGCCAGCGACTGCAGGCCGTCGCTGAGCGCCGCGAGCCCCACTACCTCGGCGCGCAGCACCACGAGCTGCGCTCCCTCCAGCGCGCCCGGCGAGGTGAGGAACACCGTCTCGTTGGCGTACTCGCCGCGCACGGGCACGGTAAGCGGGTGGAGCGCGCCGTCCGCGGTGCGCACCAGGGCGGAGCCGTCGCCCACCTGCGCGGCGCAGGCGGCGCCCCCGGTGGCCACGGCCACGATCAGCGTGGTGGCCAGGTCGCGCGGGTCGGCGCCCTGCTCCGCCGCGCCCTCGTTCACGGCCACGCGCGCGGCCTCCAGCGCGCCGCGCAGCGCCTCCTTCCACGCCTCGTCGTCCGCCGCCGGCTCGGGATCCGCCGCGCACAGGTGGGCGAGCGCCGCGTCGGCCGCCAGGCGGGAGCCGCGGTCGGCCAGCGGCGCCGAGCCGGCGCCGTCCGCCACCGCGGCGATGAGGGTGCCGCGGGGGGTCACGCGCCAGGCGTGCGAGTCCTGGCAGGGGAGGCCCGCCTGCACGTGGCTGGTCCCCTGCACCGAGCTCGCCGTCACCCGCCACGCCGCGGGGTCCACCGTCTCCGTCATACGGTGGCCCACCCCACGGCGGGGAGCGGCACCTGCTCGTCCGGCTTGGCCTGGCTCACCTGCGCCATGCTGGCCGAGAGCCAGATGAACAGCTCGCGGAAGCTAAGCCCCTTGAGCTTGAGCGGGGCGCGCACCACGATCTTCCCCAGCCGGTCCATGTCCGCGCCCTCCACCCCCACGGCAAAGAACGCCACGCGCCGCGCCGCCTCCTCGTCGTGCAGCCGCCGGGTGGCCGCCTCCACCACCGCCTCCGCCTCGCCCTGCGGCGCGCCGTCGGTGATCAGGAACACCCAGGGGCGGTAGTAGGCGATGCCGTTGGCGCGGTAGCGGGACTTGCGCGCCTCCACCAGGTCCAGCGCCTTCTGGATCCCCTCGCCCATGTGCGTGAGCCCTTCGGCCTCCAGCGCGACGGGCGTCCACGCGTCCGGGTTCACGAAGTCCTGCTGCACCGTCACCTCGTTGTCGAACGTCACCACGGCCACCTCCACCCGCCGCGCCGCCACCGGATCGGCCGACACCTCGTCGCGAAAGACGCGCAGCCCCTCGTTGAGCGCCTGGATCGCGGCGCCCTGCATGGAGCCGGACGTGTCCAGCAGGAGCACGCAGGGGCAGCGCGGCTCGGGATTGTCCGCGAACTCGACGGCATCTTCAAGGTTGGCCAGCGACATCAAAGCTCCTTTGGTGGGGGGCGAGGTACGGCGGGTATCTTTCGGAAGTGCTCAGTGCTTGGTGCCGAGACCAGAACCGCGTGGAACGGGCACCCGGCTGCCGTTCTGTGCGAAGCGCCGCGTACCGGGTGGACGGGACGTGGTCCTGGCCCGCCGCGAGGGGATAAATCCCCCCGCTGGAACCACGGGAAGCCCGCTCAAGCGGGCTCGCATGGGTCAGGATTCCGAGCCCGCTTCAGCGGGCTTCCCGTTCCTGCAGCCGGGGGATTCATCCCCCGGCGACGCTCCGGACCCGGACTTCCGCTGCGTCAACGCGCGGCGGGAACCCAGGTGAGGCCCACCTGCAGGCGGCGCGTGCGCCCGCTCACGGGCTCGTCCAGCTCGTCCGTTTCGCCGTCGGCGTCTTCGGTGCTGAGGGAGCCGGACATCAGGTGGTAGCTCCCCTCCAGCGCGAGCGTGCGGGAAAAGCGAAGCTGCACGCCCCCGCCGCCGGAGAGGCCGAAGCCGTCCAGCGAGTACGTGGTCTCGGTGCCGCCCGGCTCGGTGAAGTCCATTCCGAACACGACGCCGGAGCCATCCACGAAGGGGCGCACGCGCCAGCGCGCGGGCGACAGGTACACGCGCGCGCCCAGGTCCGCGTGCCGGAGGCCGTACGCATCGCCGTCTCCGCTGGCTACATCCACGTAGTCGCCGTGGATGAAGAGCGCGACGTACGGGGATACGTTGAGGCCGAGGTCGATGGCCGCGCCGCCGCCGGAGTCCAGCTCGTCACCGCCCCGGGGCGTGAAGGCGCTGGTGGTGTAGGCGAGCCCCAGGAAGCCCGTAGCGGGCGAGCGCGTACGGGCGGGCGCGGCGGGTGCGGGCGGGGCGGAGGATGGCTCGCTCAGCCCGGGTGCCGGCGCGACAGCCGCGGCGGGGCCCGTCCTGCACTGCCCCGGCCCGCGCAGGGCGTCGAGCAGCTCGCGCGTGGCGCCCGAGGTGGTGAGCTGCGCCAGCGCGGCATCGTCCGGCACGAAGTTGATGCAGCGCTGCTGGGCCAGCACCAGTACGCGTGCGCTGCTCACGTGCGAGCGCAGCAGCTTCTCCAGCTCGACGAGCTCGAACCCGCGCTGCTGGGCCGCGGCGGGCACGGCCAGGGCGCACAGGAACGCCGCCAAAAGGTAGGGACGCAAGGGAGGTGCGGCGGGAGGGAAGACCACCTGTCAGGAGGATTAATCCTCGTCAGGATCGATTCCGCACGCAAGGCCCTCCTCTCCGTGCCTCCGGTGGGCTACCGCTTCTTCGCCAGCATCGTCCCCCGGCAGGTGGGGGCGCCGCAGATGCAGGGATAGCGGCGCTTCATGGCGGGGGAGTGGCGCACCTCCAGGATGAAGTGGTAGTCGTACGCCAGCTCCTCGCCCGCGGCGATGTCGCGCACGCTCTCGATGTAGATGCGGCCGTCCTCGTCCACCGCCTCGCAGTTGGGGTCGCAGGAGTGGTTGATCCAGCGCGCGATGTTCCCCTGGAACGCGGCGTCGATGATGGTGTCGTCGTCCACCGCGAAGAGAAAGGTGTGGTACACGGCGTCCGGGTCGTCCGGGTAGCGGCGCTCCGCCTCGGCGGCGGAGATGCGCTCGCCGCGGTACTCCACGATGCGCGTTCCCGCCGGGATGGGCTCGCGCGCGTACACGCCGCGGCCGTGGATCTTGGACTGGCGCAGCGCCAGCCCTCGCGTGACGGAAAATCTCTCGGGCATCCGGCTCCTGTGACTCCTCGCTCCACCTGTTCGTCTGCTGTCCGGCGATAGGATGGCACCCGCGGCGCGTTGCGGGAAGGGGGCCTCCACGCTACTTTCCAGCCACTAAATTCCCGACCGTTCCACACCATCCTGCATCCGATGAAATTTTCTCGTCCCGCGGCGCTGCTCGCGTGCGCCCTGGCGCTGGCCGCCGTGCCCGCGCACGCCCAGCGCAGCCGTGATCCCCAGCTCCTCAGCGACCGGCCCGCCCCGCGCGACGGGTGCGCCCTCTCGCGCAATCCCGGCACCCTCCCCGCCCTCTCCACGCTGGCGGACAGCGCGGCCCTGGCGCGCACCCTGGCGGAATACGCGCAGCGGTACCCCGTTCGCGACGGGAAGCTGTACGCGGTGTACTCGGTCGCGTTCGGGCAGGATGGAAGGGTGGAGCGGCTGGAGCCCATCGACTACTGGCTGCCGCAGGGCCACGACGCCGAGCTGGCCTCGCGGGTGCGCGAGACGCTCCGCGCGCAGCGCCCCGCCAACCCGTGGAGCCTCCGGCTGCGCGTGGAGCCCGCGAGCGAGCCCGCCATCCGCGTCGGCCGCTCGGAGGTGTGCCAGCCGCGCTCCACCACGCGCTTCGAGCTCACGTACCCGGCGCTCCAGCCCGGAACCCCGCCCGCGCCCATGCGCGTGCGTGTGGACGTGAGCAAGGAGGGCCGCATCCACTCCATCGACCTGCTGAGGGGGTCGGGCGACTCCGAGCTGGACCGCTGGGTGGAGCGGACGCTGCTCACGCGCTCGTTCCAGCCCGGCCTGGTGGACGGCGTGCCGGTGCAGATGGATCGCGAAGAGGAGGTGAGGATCCGCTACCGTCCGTGAGGCCGGGCCGCGGGAGCCGGGGTGTAGCCGGCGTGAGTGCGTGAGTGCGTGGGTGCGTGGGTGCGTGGGTGCGTGGGTGCGTGGGTGCGTGGGTGCGCTTTTCACTTCGGGCTCTGCGCTGCGGCTTCCGGTAAACGGTACCAGTCACCCCGCCCAGCTCACCGCCTCGCGGGCGATCTCCGGCGGCACCGAGTGGCCGCCCGCGAACTCGCGGTACTCCACCTCGTAGCCCGCGCCCCGCAGCGCGGGCACCAGCCGGCGGCTGCACGCGGCGATGGGGAGCACCGGGTCCGCCGTGCCGTGGGAGATGAAGATGCGGGGCGCGCCGTGCTGGGCCGCCGGCGCCATGAAGCCGGGGGAGAAGGCGAGCACGTACCGGAAGAGGTCGCCGTTGGTGATCCCCAGCGAGAGCGCGTACGAGGCCCCGTCCGAAAAGCCGCTCACCCCCATCCGCTCCCCGTCCACCGCCACGCGGGCGAAGGTGTGGGCGAGCGCCTCGTCGATGGCCTCCACGTCCGGCCCGTAGCCGTCCACGATCACGTCCCACGTCCTCCCCACGGCGCCCACGGCCAGCAGCACGAGCCCCGCCTCGTCGGCCAGCGCCCGGAGCGGCGCAAGGCCGCCCTGCGCGTTGCCCCCGGCCCCGTGCAGCGCCAGCACCAGCGGCGCCGGCACCCCTGGCCGGTACCCCGCGGGCACGTAGAGCAGCGCCCCCACCCCGGTGAGCGGGAGGTGGTGGAGCCCCGGCTCCGCGTGCCGCGCGGGAGCGCCGGGGCGCGCGGCGAGCCTCCCGTCGCCCCCCGCCCGCGCCGCGCTCCGCCCGCCTGGTGCCGCCATCCCCGCCCTCCCGCGCTCGTGTGTCCGCCGCCGCCGAGGGGTGCGCGGGCCGCAACTCGCACGCCCCTCCCGGCACAGGGCTCGCGGAGCGGGCGGGGCATGGAAGCCGTGATCTTGGTGGGGATACAGGCGTCGGGGAAGTCCACCTTCTGCCGCGAGCGCTTCTTCGACACGCATGTCCGCATCAACCTGGACATGCTGCGCACGCGCCGCCGCGAGCGCCTGCTGCTGGAGGCGTGCATCGAGGCGAAGCAGCGCTTCGTGGTGGACAACACCTGCGCCACGGTGGAGGAGCGGGCCCGCTACCTGGCCCCCGCCCTGGCCGCCGGCTTCAGCGCCGTCGCCTACTTCTTCGTGCCCGACCCGCGCGGCTCCGTGGAGCGCAACGCCGCCCGCCCCCGCCAGGTGCCCCCCGCCGGCATCTTCGGCACCCTCAAGCGCCTGGAGCCCCCCACCCCCGCCGAGGGCTTCCACGCCATCCACCGCGTATACCTCCGCGACGGCGGGTTCGTGGTGGAGGGCCCTCGCCCGGCGGCCTGAGAGCCGCCACCCTCTCTCTGTGCCTCTGTGTGAGCCCAGCGGTTGGCCTGTCTCGTGCACCGGCCCCCGCTTCCCTGTACCGGAAACCTGGACGAGGAGGCGCGTGTGGCGAAGCTCAAGAAGATGATCCGGCGGCGGGTGATCCTGCCGATGGTGAGCGGCGGGGTGGCGTGGGTGGCGGGGATCGCGGCCGACCGGCTGCTGCAGGCGGGGCTGCGCCGCGCCGGCAAGAGCGGGCGCGGCGGCACGCTGGCCCGCTCCGCCGCCACCGCGGCCCTCGCGGGCACGGCCGAGCTGCTCGCGGTGCGCGGGACGCACTACGCCCTGGGACGCGTGCTGGGGAAGAAGTACCGCGGCTGATCTCCGGGCGGGCGGCGAGAGGGGCTTTCGCCGCGCCGCCCGTGGTGCTATCCTCAGACACGTTACCCGACTGAATACGCACAGACTGCTACCCGATCCGGTATCGCCATGACCCGGCACCTCCCCCTGGCCGCGCTCGCCGTGGCCGCGGCACTCGTGGTCGTGCTCGCGCGGCAGAACCGCGCCCTGCGCGCGGACCAACTGGCGCTGCTGGACCGCGCCACTGTCGCCTACCCCGGGATGTGGGTGCCCGCCGTGCCGGCCACGGCCACCGACGGCGCCGCGCTCCGCGTGGGAGAGCCGGCAGCGGGCGGAGCGCAGGTCCTCTACTTCTTCACCACCACCTGCCGGTACTGCAAGGCGTCGGTGCCCGCGCTCAAGCAGGTGGCGGCGCGCCTGGATCCCGCCATCGCGATGATCGGCGTCTCCGACGAGCCGGCGGAGGACACGCGGCGCTACACGCGGGCACACGCGCTCCCCTTTCCCACGGCGAGCGTTCCCGGCCGCCGGGTGGTGGGGCTGTTCCGGGCGCGCACGGTGCCGCTGATCACGGTGGTGAACGCCGACGGGCGCGCCACCTACACGCGCTACGGCGCGCTGGAGAGCCCGACCGCCATCGACTCCGTGGTGAGCGCCGCCCGGGCCGCAATCGCACGCTGACACAGGGCTTCACACGGCCAACTCCGGACCGTCAACCGGTCTATTCGGGACTCCGCGGGGAGCAGGGCAGAGGAAAAGGGCGCGAACTTCACGCAGCATACACGGGAGACGACGCATGACGCTTACACTGAACAGGGTTCGCAAGGCCATCTTCGCCGCGGCGGTGACCGCGTCGATGGGGTTCGGGGCCACGCAGGCGCTCGCCGCGCCCAAGGTGGAAGACAGCAAGCCGGGAACCTGCAGCAGGATCTGCGCGCCGGAGTGTGGGACCTTTGGCGGCTCGTACATCGCCGGACGCTGTTACTGCTGCGGCTGATGTGAGCCGTGGTGGATGAACGGACGCCCCACGCGCCCTCCTCTGCAGCAGGTCCCATTGCGGGGCGTCCGTAACATGAGCCCGCCGGCGGCAGCCCCGCCGGCGGGCTTTTCCGCGCGCTGGCACGCCGCTCGCCGGTAGATCCGCCGCACCCGATCCCCCCCGAGAGGAAAGCCATGTCGCAGCCCGTGGAAGCCGCCGTGCCCCCCCCCGCCCCGCCCGCCGGCGATCCGCGCCTGGCGGAGAGCGCCGCGCGCGCCGCGGAGCTGGCGCGCCTGTTGGGCGGGCGGCGCGGCGAGCGGCACCTGGTGGCGCTGCAGGACTTTCCGGACCCCGACGCCCTTTCCGGCGGGCTGGCGTACCGCGAGATCGCGCGCGGCTTCGGCATCGAGGTGGACGTGATGTACGACGGGCAGATCAGCCACCCGGAGAACCTGGCGCTGGTCAACCTGCTGGAGCTCGCCGTGATCCGGTACGAGGAGGGGATGGAGCTGGAGGGGTACAGCGCGGCCGTCTTCATCGACAACCAGGGCACCACCACCCACCTCACGGAGCGGCTCGCCGCGGCCGGGGTGCCCACGCTGGCCGTGATCGACCACCACGACCCGCAGGACGCGCTGGACCCCATCTTCTCCGACGTTCGCCCCGTGGCCGCCGCCGCCACCCTGCTTGCCGAGTACCTGGAGAGCGGCGTGCTGCTGACCCTGGAGCCCGCCAACGAGGTGCACGAGCGCCTGGCCACCGCGCTGATGCACGGCCTGCACAGCGAGACGGACGGCTTCGTGCACGCCCGCTCGCCGGAGTACAGCGCCGCGGCATACCTGAGCCGCTACATGGACTCCGACCTGCTGGAGCGCGTGCTGTGCGTGCAGAAGTCGCACGCCACATTGCGCATCATCGAGGAGGCGCTGCGCCGCCGCGTGGTGCGCAACGGCTTCTCGGTGGCGGGCGTGGGCTTCCTGCGCGTGGCCGACCGCGACGCCATCCCCCAGGCCGCCGACTTCCTGCTTACCGAGGAGAACGTCCACACCGTGGTCGTCTACGGCCTGCTGGACGACGACGACGGCCGCGAGGTGATCTCGGGCAGCCTGCGCACCAACAAGACGACGCTGGGCGTGGACCGCTTCCTCAAGGAGTGCCTGGGCTCGGACCCGCGCGGCCGCCCGTACGGCGGCGGCCGCGCCCGGGCCGGCGGCTTCGAGATCGACATCGGCTTCCTGACCGGCGACAGCGACGACCGCGAGCAGCAGCGCCTCAAGTGGGCCCTCTTCGACCGCCGCATCCGCCGCAAGATCTTTGAGGCCGCGGGGGTGGAGGACCTGGACGAGGTATGCGGGGGGGAGGAGTAGGGGGGGAAGTGCGTGAGTGCGTGAGTGCGTGAGTGCGCTGGGATGGAGCGTGCTGAGGGGGCCCTCACGCCCCCGGCCCCCGCTCTCCCAAGTTTGGGAGAGGGGGGCGCATCTTCTGTGTTCGCGCGCTGATACGGTAGGTTGCGGGCCGCGGCGCGGTAATCAGTGCATGGCGGGGACACCACTGCACCGCGGGCGCGGCGGGGCATACCCGCGGGCCGCAACAGCGCACTCACGCACTACCGCACTCACGCACTTCCCCATTTCGGCACCTGAATTGCGTTCAAAGCGCGACTGACGGCGGTCCATTGGGGACCGACGATACCAACCCCACTGCGAGGGAATCATGGGAATCATCGGGATGATCATCCTGGGCCTGATCGCTGGCGCCATCGCCAAGCTCATCATGCCGGGACGTGACCCGGGCGGCATCATCGTGACGATCCTTCTGGGTATCGCAGGCTCCGTGGTCGGTGGGTTCCTGTGGAACATGGTGACGGGCGCGCGGGGCGACAGCACGGCCGGGCTGATCGGGTCCGTGATCGGCGCGCTGATCCTGCTCGCGCTGTACCGCATGATCGCCGGGCGCCGCACGCACGTGTAAACCGCCGGGCTCACACGGAGACACGGAGGCACAGAGAGAAGCTCTCTGTGCCTCCGTTTTTTCAGCTCCCCAGCATCTCTTCCATGCGGGAGAGGCAGCGCGAGAACTTCTTGCCGAACGGGCCGGCCACGAAATCGGGGGGGAAGATCTCGCCCAGGCCCACCGGCGAGGTGGCGGCCATGGGGAGGGCGTCGTCGTACACCTTGTCGATGAAGTGCACCCAGCGCAGCCCCTCGGCCATGCCCGTGACGGGGGCGACGCCGTCCACCAGGAGGCCGTCCAGCGAGTCGGCGAGGGCGGCGTAGCGGATGGGGTGCACCTCGCCCAGCGCGGCCAGGAGCTCCGCGAAGCCGGCGCGCAGCGTGCGCGGGGAGGCGGCGCGCGCGGCGGCTTCCATGCCCGCGTCGTCCAGGAAGCGCTCGCGGCCGGGGTCGGCGCGGAACAGGCGCTGGCGGAAGTCCTCGCCCTCCACGCGCAGCGTCTCGAAGGAGGAGGCGAGCTCCTCGATCTCGGCGGCGAAGCTCTTTTGCGGGAAGCGGCCGCGGCCCAGCTCGTCGGGGACGGTGTTGGAGGTGGCGGCCACGCGCACGCCGTCTGCCAGGGCGCCGCGCAGGAAGGCGATGGCCATGCGCAGGTTGCCCGGGTCGTCCAGCTCCCACTCGTCCACGCACACCAGCCGCTGCCCGCTGAACAGCCCGCGCGTCCCCTCCACGCCCAGCAGGCCGATGGTGTACATCAGCTCGTCGAAGCTCAGGTAGGAGCGCGCGTCGCCCGCCGCGTTCCACAGGGCGGCCAGCAGGTGAGTCTTCCCCACCCCGAAGCCGCCGTCCAGGTACACGCCGCTCCCCGCGCGCGCCGGCCGGAACAGGCCGCGCCACCCCACGCGCCCCCCGCCCGCCAGCTCGGCCGCCACATCGCGCAGCCGCTCCACCGCCGCCGCCTGCGAGGGGTGCCGGGGGTCCGGCCGGTAGTCGTCGAAACCCTTGTCCGCGAAGCGCGGCGGGGGCACGAAGGCCGCGAGCAGCTCGCCCGCCTCGGGGCGCGGCGGCAGGGTCTGTAACAGCGCGTCCAGCGAGAGCACGGATACCCGGGTCGTGTGTCAGGTGCGTGGAGCCGCCGAAGATACCCCGTGCGGGCGTCCAACAGAAGGCTCGGACGGGATAACGCCCGGGCGCGGACTAGGTCCACCGGAATCCGGCGCGTGCGGACGAGGTCCCACCGGGAGCCGGCCGGCGCGGACGGGGTCCGACGAGGTCCGGCCGCGCGCGGACGAGGTCCCAACGCAATCTGGACCCGCGCGGACGAGGTTCCCCCGAGATCCGGCCGCACGCGCGGACGAGGTCCCAACGCAATCCGGACCCGCGCGGACGGGGTTCCCCCGAGATCCGGCCCGGACGCGCACGAGGTTTCCCCGAGATCCGGCCGCACACACGGGGGGATGAATCCCCCCGCTGGAACCACGGGAAGCCCGCTGAAGCGGGCTCGCGTCCTTCCGGGTACCGAGGCCGCTTCAGCGGGCTTCCCGTTGGTCCAGCCGGGGGATTCATCCCCCGGCGCGGCGCGCGACGAATCCGGCCGGAGCCGCTACGCCGGCGTGGCCTCGGGCTCGGTGGGGGAGCGGCCGTCCCACCAGGTCTTGAGGACGGTGGCGCCCACGATGAGCACGCCGCCCACGATGGCCCAGGCGCTGGGGCTTTCGCCGTGGACGAGCCAGGCCCACACGGGGTTCAGCGCCGGCTCCAGCAGGAGGAGGGTGCTTGCCTCCAGCGCGCTCACGTGGCGGATGCCGGCGGTGAGGAGGAGGTAGGCGCCCGCGATCTGAAAGATGCCCAGGTACGCCACCGCCGCCCAGTCCGCCGCGCCGCCGTGGGCGGGGAGCGCGGCGGGAAGGCAGGCCAGAAAGGCGATCAGGTTTCCCGCCACCACCGTGGGGAGCGCGGAGCCCTCGCCGCGGTTCCCCATCCAGCGCAGCCCCATCACCGTGAGCGCCCAGAACACGCCGCTCGCCAGCGCCATCACGTTGCCGCGCGCGGGGTTTGGCGCGGTGTGCACCGGCGCGTCGGCGCCCACGAAGAAGAGCGCCAGCCCCACCCCGATGGGGATCATGAAGAGCAGGTCCCGCCGGCGGATGGCCTCGCGCAGCAGGAAGGGGCCCAGCAGGAGCACGTAGAGCGGCGCCGTGGACTGCAGGAAGATGGCGTTGGCCGAGGTCGTGAGCTTGTTGGCCGTCACGAACAGCACCAGCGTGGACGCGTACGCCACCCCCACCGGCAGCACGTGCCACGTCCACCCGCGGCGCGCGGCGGGCACCAGCAGGAACACCGCCAGCGCCGCCACGCCGGAGCGGAAGCCGGCCACCTGCCAGGAGTTGAGTGTGGTGGCCTTGATGGCCGCGCCCCCGGTGGAGAAGAGCAGGGCGGCGCCCAGGATCTGCAGGCGGTGGACGGTGTGCGCGTTCACGGGCTCGGCGGCTGGGGATGTGGGATGAAGCGCCCAAGGATGCCTCACCGGCGCCCGGCGGACAAGTGCGGGGCGGCACGCATACTGCGCACGCGAGCCGGCCCTGGACCTTACACTAACTTTGGATTGGAGGTCGCATGTCGGATTGGAAGGATGGAAAGCACGGCGCCACCGAGAACGTCCCGACCGAGAAGAAGATCGAGGATCTCTACAAGCTGGTGGAGGGGATCGAGGTCGCGATGTTCACCACGCGCCGCGCGGACGGGCACCTGGTGTCGCGCCCCATGGCCACGCAGGATCGCTCCTCGGGCGCGGACCTGTGGTTCGCCACCGACGCCGAGTCGCACAAGCTGGACGAGCTTGAGACGGAGCCGTACGTGAACGTGTCGTACTACCGCGACGGCACGCGCGAGTGGGTGTCGGTGAGCGGGCGCGCGCGCGTGGTGCGCGACCGGGCCAAGATCCACGAGCTCTACAAGCCGGACTGGCGCGCCTGGTTCGGCGACGAGGGCGGCCAGCGCGACGGCGGGCCGGACGACCCGCGCATCGTGCTGCTGGGCGTGGACGCGGACTCCGTGGCGTACATGGTCAACAACACGCCCAAGCCGCTGGTGCTCTTCGAGGTGGCGAAGGGGATCGTGACCGGCAGCGAGCCCAACGTGGGCGAGACGCGCATGCTTTCCGGCGAGGAGATGCGCGGGAACGCATAACAGAAGTGCGTGAGTGCGTTGGTGCGTGAGTGCGCTTGACTGAAAACGCACTCACGCACTAACGCACTAACGCACTTCTGTTAGAAGGAGATGTTCAGGCCGACACCGGCCGTGAGGTACGAGACGTTGCTGTCTGTGGGGATCAGGCCGCCGACGGTGGAGCCCTCCAGGCCGTACTGGCGGAAGCCGACCGCGGGGGTCACGCGCACGCTGCGCCCCAGGGGCACGGCGATGCCGGCGCCCACCTCGAAGCCCATCTGCGCATCACCCTGCTCCACGTCGTTCACGTCCAGCTCGTGGAAGAGGAGGCCGGCGCCCACGAACGGCGTCGCGCCGCCGCGCGAGCCGCCGAGCGACGCGGTGAGCCCCGCCGCCCAGCCCTGGTCCAGCACGTCGTTGTCACCGCCGCCCACCAGCTCGTCCGCCGAGAACTCGGTGCGGCTGTAGCTGCCGTACGCCGCGAAGCCGGGCACCAGTTGAAGCGACGCGCTGGCCGTGAAGCCCAGGCCGTTCTTCACCTCGCCGTCCGCGAAGTCGCCCACCGGGATCGCCGCGTCGCCACGGACCTCCACCGAGAGGGGGATCCGCGACTGCGCCGAGGCCGCGCCCGCCGTGCCGAGTACCGATAGTGCCGCAAGAAAGAACGTAGCTTTCTTCATCCGTGTAGCTCCTGGAAAAGGGAATGCGTCCCGCGCCAGATCTGCGCGGGACGCATCTATCATAAGCAAATGGCGGGCCAAACACGTCTCAAGCTTATACCACACAACACCTTACGCCATCTCCGCCTTCGTCTCTGTGCCTCTGTGTCTCTGTGTGAGCCTTCTGTTCAGCGCATCAGCCGCCGCGACGCCTCCACCAGGTTCACGAACTCCGCGCGGTGCCCCTGCAGGTCCGGGCCGCGGGCGGCGCGGGCGCGGGCCAGCACGCCGTCGTACGAGGCGGCGCCGCGGTAGGTGGAGCCGCGCAGCAGCATCCCCCACTCCGCCACCGCCGCGGCGAAGCGGAAGTCGTCGGAGGTGCGCGGGGTGGCGCGGTCCGCGATGGCGAGGGCGAAGCCGCGGCTCTGCACGCCGTTGGGCGCCTTGTAGCGCAGCCGCACCGTGGCCAGCGGCCCGCCCCCCCGCGCGCCGCGGCGGGGGACGACCTCGTATAGAGCCGTCACCGAGTGCCCCGCGCCCAGGTCCCCGGCGTCCTTGCGGTCGTCGCGGAAGTCGCGGGCGGCCAGGGCGCGGTTCTCGTAGCCCACCAGCCGGTAGCTCTCCACGCGCGCGGGATCGAACTCCACCTGCACCTTGACGTCCTTGGCCAGCGTGTGGAGCGTGCCGTCCATCTCCTCCACCAGCGCCTTGCGGGCTTCGCGCAGGTCGTCCACGTAGGCGTAGTTGCCGTTTCCGTGGTCGGCAAGCTGCTCCATCTTCGCGTCCTGGTAGTTCCCCGTGCCGAAGCCCAGCACGGTGAGCGCGATGCCGTCCTCGCGCTCCCGCTCGATCAGCCGCACCAGCTCCGCGTCGCTGGACACGCCCAGGTTGAAGTCGCCGTCGGTGGCCAGGATCACGCGGTTGTTGCCGCCGGGGATGTAGTGGCGGCGCGCCGTCTCGTACGCGGCCACGATCCCGCCCGCCCCGTTGGTGCCCCCGCCCGCCGCCATGGCGTCGATGGCGCGCAGGATGGTGGCCCGGTCCGCCCCCGAGGTGCTGGGGAGCAGCACCCCGGCCTCGCCCGCGTACAGCACGATGGAGACGCGGTCCTGCCGGCGGAGCTGCCCCGTGAGCATGCGCAGGCTCTCCTTCACCAGCGGCAGCTTGGCGGGCTCCTCCATGGAGCCGGACACGTCCACCAGGAAGACGAGGTTGCTGGGCGGGAGGCGCTCGGTGCTCACCCGCCGCCCCTGCAGCCCCACGTGCACCAGGCGGTGGCGCGGGTTCCACGGCGCCGCGGCCACCTCGGTGGTGATGGAGAAGGGGTGCGGGCCCGTGGGATTGGGGTAGTCGTAGTCGAAGTAGTTGACGAGCTCTTCGATGCGCACCGCCTCGGCGGGCGGGAGCACGCCGTCCCTAAGGAAGCGCCTCACGTTGCTGTACGACGCCGCGTCCACATCGATGCCGAAGGTGGAGAGCGGCTGCCCGCGCGCGCGCACGAAGCCGTTCTCCGCCACCCGCGCGTACCCCTCGCGCCCCACGCCGTTGTCCACTCCCTGCGCCATCCCCTCCGCCCCTGGCTCCGGCGGCACCAGCGACTGCGTTCCGGACACGACCGGCGGCTCCTGCGCCACCTGGTTCTGAGCCGCGCCGCCTTCCTCGTGAACCGCGATGAAGTCCACATGCTCCTCCTGCGTCGCGGCCGGGCGGCTCTCGTTCCCGCCCCCGCAGGCGGCGAGCAGGGCAAAGGAGAGGAGAACGAGGTGCTTCCGCATACTCACCATCCGGCTGGGGAGTGGGTCCGCTGGGCCGGCCGTGGCCGGGGCTGCCGTCCGCCCGGAGTGCATCGAAGGGACCCGCGCCGCCGCATCCGCCAACCCGCTGCGGCACCGCGGCTTGCGTCACCAAACCGCCGCCCCCGCATGCGTGCGCGGGCGTTCGGTGGCCGTTCGGATGAACCCTGGGCTCGTTCATTGAACGGCGCGAGCCGGCCCGGTTCTGACGCGGCGGCGGCCCCCCGGCAACTCTCCCGCCCGCCGCGGCGTCCAATCACCCAGACCTCTTCCCCCACCCGGCTCCTCCCATGAAAGCGCTCGCCATCCTCCCGCTCCTCCTGCTTGCATCCTGCGCCCCCAGGGCAGCTCTCGCGCGGGAGTACACGCGCGAGTTCGCGGGCGTGTACGAGCTGGGCTTCGAGCGGCACACCTTTCGGCCGTGCGGCTCGCGCGAGACGTGGTGGGTGGGGATCGCTCCCGCGGAGCTTCAGCGGGGACTCGGGACTCGGGAGTTCGTGCGCGTGCGCGGCACGGTGGGAGAGCGCGGCGGCTACGGACACCTGGCCCGCTACCCGCGCCAGATCCTGATCACGGAGGTAGTCAGCACGTCCGAGTCATCCTGCGCGTAGACTCACACAGAGGCACAGAGGCACGGAGAAGAACTTTTCTCCGTGCCTCTGTGCCTCTGTGTGAGTCCTGCTTTTTCGTTCAGCGCGGACGCAGCCGGGCGCGGGTGGCCCGCAGCGAGCGCGCGGCCGGGGCGCGGTTGAAGAGCCCGGGCGCGCCCTGCAGCGAAAGCCCCACGCGGCCGCTGGCGCTCACGGTGCGGCCCGTGGGGGTCCCCGCCTCGTTGTACTCCGCCAGTGTCAGCGTGAGGGTGCCGCGGATCGCCTCGGGGGTGGCGGCGTCCACGCGCAGCTCGCCGGCGCGGGAGACGTAGAGCGAGGAGCGGAAGGGGACCGTGTCCGCGCCCAGGTCCAGCTCCGTGAAGAGCTGCAGCATGGCGACGCTCGCGGTGTCGGGCCCCAAGAGGCGGTCCGGCGTCACCGGCGAGAAGCGGAGCGTCTCACCCGTGGCGGGGATGCGTGCAAGGCGCAGCGAGAGGTCGCCGGCGGGGAGGCCGGACTCGGCGACCAGGAAGCTCCACTCCCGCTCCCCGCCCAGCATCCCGCCGAAGACGTTCCCCAGCAGCTCGCGCGGCGTGCGGCCGTTGAACGCGCCGGTGAAGGCGAGGTCCGCGTCGCTGGCCAGGGTGGCCATCATCATCCCGTCCAGGGTGCCCTTGCCCGTGGCCGACTTGCCGTACACGGCGGGGAAGCGGTCGAAGTAGAGCTCGCGCAACTGCAGGTCCACCCGCGCGCGCAGGTGCCCGGGGAGGCGCCCCGTGGCCGCGTCCGCCCGCACCACCTCCACGCTGCCGCCGGTGCTGGTGAAGTAGTCCACGTCGTCGCCGTCCGGCTCGGGCGCGACCACCGAGGCCAGCACGTGGCTGGTGCCGTCCAGCGCCGGGAGCTCGTCCTTGGTAAGGTCCAGCGAGCCCACGGGGTAGCCGCGCGCCGCCAGCGGCCCCGGGATCAGGAGCTGCAGCATGGGCGGCAGCGACCGGAGCGTGTCCACGCCGAACAGGTCGCCGCCGATCACCATCGTGAGCGCGCGGGCGGGGTCGAGCGCGCTGGTCACCTGCAGCGCCACCAGGGGCGCGTCCAGCTTCAGCTCCTCGCCCGATTCGGACTTCTGCACGCGGGCCACCACGCGGTTGGCCACGAACTCGTCGCCGGTGCGCGGGGAGCTCCCCTCGCAGGCGGCCAGTGCCAGCAGGGCGGCGAGCGCGGTGAGGGATCGGGTCATGGAAAGCTCGTCCGGTGAGGTGTGTGCCGCGGGGAAGTCGAAGCTAACCAGGCTCCGCGGGGGTGTCCAGCGGACGGTAAAGCGCGCGGTTGACAGCGCCGGTATCTTGGTGCTGAGATGAAGACCCCTTCCCCGCCCCACGCGGCGCCCGGCGAGGCGCAGACCCTGGCGCTCCGCCTGTGGGCGGCGCTGGCGCGCGCGTACGGCGCGGTGGAGGCGCAGGCCGCGGACGAGCTGGCGCGCCACGAGCTTACGCTGGCCGAGTTCGGGGTGCTGGAGGCGCTCTTCCGCGGCGGCGCGCTCCCCGTCGGCGACGTGCAGCGCCGTGTCTTCGTGTCCAGCGGCGGCATCACCTACCTGGTGGACCGGCTGCAGCGGCGCGGGCTGGTGGAGCGCCGCGCCCTCCCCAACGACCGCCGCGCCCGCATCGCCGCGCTCACGCCGGAGGGCGAGGCCCTGGTCCGCCGCATCCTCCCCGAGCACGCCGCGCGCATCAAGGCGGCCCTCTCCGGCCTCGGCAAGAAGGAGAAGCGCGAGGCCCTGCGCCTGCTGCGTGCCCTGGGGTGAGGGCCACCCGGCACGCGCTTTACCTCCAAGGGAATAGCACCATGCAGCTTGCGACGATGGGGTTCCACCACGTGGGGCTGGTGGTGAGCGATGAGCAGCGGGCGATCCACTTCTACCGGGACGTGCTGGGGATGCCGCTGTCCGCGCGCGCCGCGGGCGAGGATGATCCCGGCGCGGAGTACCTGTACTTCGGCGACGGGCCGGGGGCGCTGCTCTCGGTGGTGGAGGCCCGCGCGCCCCGGGGCGGGTGGGGACTGGGCGGCGTGCACCACACGGCTTTCCTGGTGGAAGACGACGAGGCGCTCCTGAAGTGGAAGCGCCGCCTCAACGACCACGGGCACCACGTGTACGGCCCGGTGGACCGGCGCTGGTTCCACTCGCTCTACTTCAGCGACCCGGATGGGCAGGTGCTGGAGATCGCCACGCGCGGCCCCGGCTACACGCTGGACGAGCCCGCCGACGCGCTGGGGGAGCGGGAGATCATCCCCGGCCCCGAGAACCTGGCCGGCCAGCGCGACGAGGGGGCCATCGAGACTGCGACCTGGCCCGACCCCGTCCCCGACATCACCCCGGAGATGGCGCTGGGCGGGATCCACCACGTGAGCGCCATCACCGACGACGTGCGCCGCGCGGACGCCTTCCTGGGCGCCGCGCTGGGCCTGCGCCTGGTGAAGCGCACCGTGAACCAGGACGACCCGCGCACCCCCCACTGGTTCTGGGCGCGCTACGACGGCTACGAGGTGGCGCCGCACAGCGCCTACACCCTCTTCGGCTGGCCCCGCGGCGGCCGGCGGGCGCGCTCCGGCACGGGCCAGACCCACCACGTCGCCTTCCGCGCCGCGGACGCGGACGAGCAGCTCGCCTGGCGCGAGCACCTCCTCTCTCTCAAGATCGACGTTTCGGCCGTCATCGACCGGGGGCCGTTCAAGACCATCCGCTTCGCCGCCCCGGACGGGTTGCTGCTGGAGATCGCGACGGATTGACCTCACACAGAGACACAGAGGCACGGAGAAAGAACATCTTCTCCGTGCCTCTGTGTCTCTGTGTGAGCCCCCCTTACTGGACGATCACCCTACCCGTCGCGCCGCGCCCAAAGGTCTCGGGCGAGTACATCTCCTCGGCGCGGGGGGGCGGGACGATGAAGAGGCCCGGGGTGGTGGCGCGCGCCACGTAGCTGTAGGTGTACACCCCGGCCGGGAGGAGCGAGGTGAAGGCCTCCGCCCGGTCGTCGCGCAGGTTCTGGTGCTCCCACCAGGTGGGGCGGTAGATGCGCTCCATGGGGCGCACCGGCTCGTTCTCCACCGGGGCGCTGCCCAGCAGGTCCGGGTTCACCGGCTCGAAGCCGGCGGGGAGCGGGTCCACCAGCGCCACGTGAAGGCGGCGCGAGGGAGCCGTCATGGTGACCGTCACCCGCACCAGCGCGCCGGCCTTCACGCGCCAGATGCCATCCGCGCCGCGCGTCACGTCGCCCGCGCTGTCCACCGCCTCGTACGTGCGCTCCACCACGAAGCCGCGCTCCAGCGCCGGCACGTCCAGGTCGCGCGGGGCGTAGCGCAGGCCGGCGCGGAAGTACAGCCGGCCCGCGCCCTCCTTGCCCACGGTGAGCGAACCGGGGCGCTCGCGCTGCAGCACCCGCATGGGGATCTCGGTCTGCGCGCGGTCGCCGGAGCGGCCGCGGAACTCGGAGCTCGCGGCCAGGCGGTCGCCCAGCCACACGCGGGCCACGAAGTCGGGCGTCTGCGCCTCGTACGCGCGGAAGTAGCGCTGCACCGCCACCAGCACCCACGCGTTCTCCTGCGTGTTGCTCCACCGCCCGCGCACGCGGTTGCCCAGCAGCCCGCGCACCGTCTTCGCCACCAGCTCGTTGCGCGGGTCGGCGGCCAGCAGCCCCTCCAGCACCACCGCGTCCGTGCGGCGCGCGGAGTGGAGGAGCAGGTACTCGCCCTCCGTGTAGCGCGTGGCGAAGGTGGCCGTGGACGCCGTCTCCGTGGCGCGGTTGTTCACCAGCCGCAGCAGCTCGGCCCGCACCTCCGGCGCCCCCGCGGACGCGGAGAGCAGCCACCCCGCCGCCTCCAGCGGAAGCGCGTTCACCCCGCCCGCCTCGGTCACCAGCCGGGCCACCTCGCCCGCCACGTCGTCGCCCATGCGCTGGCGCGTGTACAGCGCGTACGCGTGCAGCGCCCGCCGCGCGTCCGCGGGATACTCCCTGGCGGACACGTTGCGCGGCACCGCGCGCAGGTAGGCGAGGGAGCGGTTCCAGAGCGAGGCGGGCACCGTGTACCCCGCCTCGCGCACCCGCTGCAGGGCGTGCGCGGCGTGGATGCTGGCGTACGGCGAAGTGTGCCCGCCGCGCCGCCACCAACTGAAGCCGCCATCCTCGTTCTGCCGCCCCTCCAGCTCCCGGATGTCCGCCGCCACCGAAGCGCGCAGCGAGTCCGCCGAGGGGAGCCCCGCCACGTTCATGGCGCCCAGCACGTCGCGCAGCGCCGCCACCGCGATCATCCGCGAGGCGATGGGCTCCGTGCCCTCGAAGCGGTAGCCCACCAGGTAGAGGAAGGCGTCCGTGAGCTCGCTGAGCGCCGTGGACGAGGTGGTCACCTCCAGCCCGCCGAAGGCCGGGATGGCCTCCATGGGCACCTCCAGCGGCAGGGTGGCCGCGCCGCTCTCCAGGTTGCCGTAGGTGGCGAACGCCTCCGCCGTGGCCGGCGTGTACACGGGGAGCGAGAACTCCGCCGCGTCCGACGCGCCGTCCGCCGACGCGGCGACCACCTGGAAGCGCGCCTCGCCGGCCTGCACCGCCTCGGCGGCCAGGCGCACCTCCACCCTGTCGTTGGCCGGGATCGTCACGCGCTCCCCCGGCTCGGTGAAGCGCACGCCCACGGCGCGCACGGCCACATCCACCGTCATCGGCGCGCCCGTGCCGTTCTGCAGCACCACCGGCAGCTCGAAGCGGTCGCCGAAGTTGAGGAAGCGGGGCGCGGACGGGCGTACCATCAGCGGCTGCCGGGCCGTCACCGAGCTCTCGCCCAGCCCGTAGCGCGTGCTCCCCTGCACCGCCACCGCCGTCACGCGGTAGCGCGTGAGGTTGGACGGGGTGCGGAACGGCACCCTCACGCGGCCCTGCGCGTCCGTCCGCACCGCCGCCACCCACAGCGCCAGCGGATCGAAGTTGCTGCGCACGGCGATGGCCGGACCGCTGGGCACCGCCTCCTGCTTGCCGGCGAAATCGGCCATGGGCGCCGGCGACATCATCACGGGCGGCGGAGGCGGCATGGGCGGCGCGGAGGTCGCCATGGCCTCCACCGCCACGCCGGCCGCGCGCCCCTGCAGCCGCTGCTCCGTCACCTCCTGCGCGGAGAGCAGGTACAGCCTCAGCGGCGGCGTGGCCCCGGCCCCCACGACCACCGACTGCCGCGCGTCGGGATACCCTTCCTGGCGCACCACCAGCGTCAGCGTGCCCCGCGGCACTCCCGTGATGCGGAAGCGCCCGCGCGCGTCCGCCCGCGCGGTGAGGGTCGTCCCCTGCACCGTCACCACGGCGCCGCCCACCGGCTCGCCATTCTGCGCCAGCACCACGCGCCCCACCAGCGTGCCCGGCGCGGGGGTGAGCTCGCGCTCCACCACGCGCACCAGCGGGCGCAGGTGCACGTCCGCCACGCCCGGCCCCAGCTCCGGGTAGAAGAGCGCGAGCGGATCCGGGATGCGGTACCCGGAAAGGGCCAGCACCGCCTCGTCCACCACCACCAGCGCCACCTCCGCGCCCGCCACCGGCCGTCCGGAGGCGTCGCGCACCTCCACCTCCACGGAGCCCGCCGCGTCCGGCAGCATGGTGCTGTCCGACGGCACCGGGCGTACCGTCAGCGTCCGTGTGGCGGGCGGCACCCGCAACTGCACGGAGCCGGAGGCCGCGTCCACCCCGCGCGCCGTGGGGGCTTCGTCGGTGCCGCCCTCGGTGGCCCCGGTCACGTCCACGTGCACCCAGGTGCCGGGCACGTCGGCCTCAGTGATGGGGATGCGCAGCGTGTGCGTGGCGCCCCCGGCCTCGATCGGCTCGGTGCGCACCAGCCCGTTGCGGCGCACGGTGAGCACCCCGCGCGCCGGCTGGAAGGGGATGCGCAGGAGGATGCGCGCCGTGTCGCCCACCGCGTAGCGCTCCTTGTCAGGGATCATCTCCACGCGGCGCGTCTCGTTCTCCGCGTCGCGCCCCGGGAAGCGGGTGTTGGGGCCGGCCACCCACATCCGCAGCGTGGTGCGGTTGGGGCGCCCGCGCTCGTCCGTGGTGGTGGCCTCCACGTGGTAGTCGCCGCCCGCCACCGGGAAGGCGCAGCGCACCGGCGCCGCCGCGGACACGCGGCTGCACGCCTCGCTCCCCACCTCCACGTCGCGCCAGCGGCCGTCGTCGAAGCGCCACTCGCGCCGGCGCACGCGCACCTCCACCGGCCGGCCCGCCACGGGCCTGCCGTCCAGGTCCACCGCGATCATCTCAAGGTCCAGCGTGTCGCCCGCCTCCAGCCAGGCGCGGGCGGTGCGCACCCCCAGGTACACCGTGGCCGGGTGCACCAGCATCTGCGCGCTGGAGCTCCACGTCTGCCGGTTGACGTCGGTTACGGTGGCGTTGGCGTTCACCTGGAAGGGGCGCGGCGGCACCGCGCGGTCGAAGTCCAGCCGCACCGCGTGCGCCCCGCCCGCGTCGGTCACGCCGCTGAACGTCTCGTCCGTCGACTGCCCGTCGCCTTCATCCCCCATCCACCACCACCAGGGACGCGTGGGGCCGAAGCTCCACTCGTCCCACCCCGGCGGCGAGTAGAAGCCGGGCGTTGCCGTCACCTGCCACTCCACCGGGGCGCCGGGCAGCCCGCCGCCGCTGAAGTACGAGGCGCGCGCCACCACCTCCGTGCCCCCGCCCACCACGTGCGGCCCCGGCCCGGCCGTCACCGACACCTCGTACTCCGGCCGCCGGAACTCCTGCACCAGGAAGGAGAAGCCGTGCGACTGCTCGGTGCCCGGCATCAGCTCCACCGTGGCCCCGCCCAGGTTGGTGCCCTGCGGCACCACGAACGACCCGTCGAAGCCGCCCAGCTCCGTCAGCGCCATCGTTCCCTGGGCGATCTCGTTGCCCCGCCCGTCACGCACCCGGTACGCTATGGGGCTCGGCGCGGGACCCGGGAGGGTGGCGCCCTCGCGCGGCGACATCCACCGCAGCCACCCCTTGAACCTCACCGTCTCGCCCGGGCGGTACAGGTTGCGGTCCGTAAAGGTGTACCACGCAGCGCGCACCGCCCGCGGCTGCCGGGTCCACTGCGCCCAGCCGGCGTTGCCCATCCCGGGAGCCAGGATGGCCACGTCGCTCCCCTGGCGCGCCACCAGGTACACGCCCTCATCGCCGGGGCGGCCGTTCGTGCGCGCCTGCGCGGGAAGGGGGAGCGTGGCGAGCCCGTCCGCGCCGGTGGTTCCCGTGCCCGTCCCCAGCCGCACCTGCAGGCCCGGGAGCGGGCGGCCGTCCACCAGCGAGCTTCCCCACACCGTCATCTCGTCCAAGTCCGAGAACGCGGAGAGGCCGATGCGGGTGGACTGCACCCACAGGTACACGGCCTGCTCGCGCTCGCCCGCGGTGGCGCCCTCCACGGCCTCCACCACCAGCACCACCTGCCCGAGCCCGCCCTCCAGCGCGGGGCTCAGGTCCACCGCCACCTCGCGCATCTCCCCCGGGCCCACCTCGCGCACCTGGTTGAACACCTCGCGCCCGGGAACCACGATCCGCCCGTCGCGCCGCAGGTCGCGGAACGCGGGCCAGTCGTCCGGCGTCACGCGGTGCATGCGCACGCGCAGCCGCCGGTGCTCGCGCACGAAGACGGAGACGGAGCGCGGGCCCTGCGGATCCAGCACCAGCACGTTGTCGCCGGGGTGGAAGATGGACGCGACCGCCGGGCCCACCTGGAAGCTCGCCGTGGCCGGTGTGCCCAGCCGCCCGCCGAAGCGGTCGCGGAGCCGCGCGTCCACCGTCACCGTGTAGCGGGTGTTGGGGCGCGTGTTCCCCGTGATGAAGAGGCTGGTGTACGACGAGGTAACGCGCATCCCCTCGATGGCGGGCGACACACGCACCACGGAGGAGTCGACGGCCTCGGGGAGCGGGTTGGAGAACTCGAAGATGAAGGGCGTGCCCGGACGGCACTCGCCGCCGTAGCCGCAGCGCGAGCGCACCATGCGCAGCGGCCCGTAGGTGCGGAAGCTCCACGTCTGCGCCACCGCCGTGCGCCGTGGCCCCTCGGCCGAGGGCGTGCCGGGGCCCAGCTCCACCTGGATGGAGCTGGCCGTCGGCAGCGGGCTCGCGGGGCGGAACGCCACCCAGCGCCCCGCCTCCAGCCCCGCCACCCGCGCGCGGGCGTCCTCGTCCGCCTCGATCTCCGCCGCCGTGGCCGCGCGCACGGGGACCAGCGCCCCGCCCGCCCGCACGCGCACGGTGGCGATGACGGCCGCCGCGTTCACGGCCTGGTCGAAGCTCACCACGATCACCGGCTGCGTTCCGCTCACCCCGCCGTTGGGCCACGACCCCAGCGCGCGCGGCGCCGGCGTGGCGAACGTCCAGCGCACCATCTCCGCCAGCCGCGCCCCCGTGGCCGACGCCGTGCCCGCCGGCACCTCCACCGTGAACTCGGTGGCCATGGGGAGGCGACCCTGCGGCTCGAAGCGCAGCGTGCGCACGTCCACCCAGCTCCACCGCCCCGGCGGCTGCGGCGAGAGCCGCGCGGGCACCTCGCGCGCCTGCACGTTCCCCACGGAGCCCAGCGGCACCATGGGCTGCGAGAAGGAGACGGTCACCTCCGCCCCCAGCGTCACCTCGCCCTCCGGCGCGCGGCGCGTGACGGTGAGCGCCGCGGGGGCGCTGCGGGGGGCCGGCCCCGCGCTGTCACGCGGCGGGAAGCCGGTGATGGTCGTGGCGCCGGAGCGCGGCGCGGGCAGGGTGCGCGCCGGGAAGGCAAAGCTGTCGCGCGCCGCCGAGTCGGGCGCCAGGGGGCGGGCGCGGGCCAGCAGCCGCGCCGCCTCCGCCTCGCTGATGCGCTGGCCCGCCGCGGCCGGCGTGCGCGCGGGCCCCTCCACCCGCCCCTGCGACACGCGGAAGCGCAGCCCCGTGGTGTCCGGCGCCTGCCCCGGCACGGGCGGCGTGCGTGGACGCGAGGGGTAGAGCGGCGGGACCCGCTGCTGCGCGGCCGCGAGCTCGGGTGCGAAGCAGGCCGCCAGCAGGGCGGCGAAGGCGAGGCGGAGGATGCGCGTCATGGGTTCCGAATGGAGAGGCTCAGGGGAGGAAGCGCGCGCGCAGCTCCGGGGGCGGGAGCACGCAGGCGTCGCTTCGTCCGAATATCCGGTAGCGGCCGCGCGCCACCCGGTCGTAAAAGAAGTCCAGCACCGGCGCCGGGACTGCGGCGAGCACACCCGCCGCCCTCCACGCGCCGCCCAGCCCGCTCACGATGCGCAGGACGGCGCGGCTGCGCACGAACGCGCGCCCGTCTTCCACCAGCACGGCGCTGTCGAAGTCGTCGGTGCGCAGCCCGTGCTCCCTGAGCAGCGCCTGCCCCGTCTCCCCCTGCAGCGCCGCGAAGCGGAAGCGCCCCCTCCGGTCCAGCCGCGCCACGAACTTGACCAGCCCGTTGCACATCCCGCACACGCCGTCGTAGAGCACGATCGGGCCATCGGTCATCGGGCTCCTCCCTGATAAGACGACACACCCCGCCGGGGATGCACACGAGGCACAGCAGCGAGGGGATGAATCCCCTCGCTGGAACCACGGAAAGCCCGCTGAAGCGGGCTCGCATCCGTCCGCCTACCGAGCCCGCTTATGCTCATTGCGGATCTACGCCGGTGTTCCATCAAGCCCGACGTAGCGGAGCAGGTCGGGGTTCGGCTGCTCCAGTTTGCGCAGGAACTCCTCAACCTGCGCGCGAAGCTTGGTCCAGGTGCCACTTTTCTGGTGCAGATGCAGCACATCGTGGCGTAGCTTCTTCCAGAGCTTCTCGATCGGGTTGGTCCACGGCGCGTAAGTCGGCACGTAGAGGAACTCGATGCGCTGCTGGACCGCCACGCGGGCCAATTCCTCGTGCCGGTGCACGGGCCAGTTGTCCCAGATGACCACGAGGCGCGCATCCTTGCCCACGCGTTTGCGCAGTTTGCGAAGGAACGTGCTAATCGCCTTCACGCCGACCCGGCTTTCGCTATGCGAGATCACTTCGGCCGTGCACGCATCCAGCGCGGCGATCATGCGGCGTTTCGTGTTCGCACCCGCGGTGTGCCCCGCGGTCGGCTGCTCCGCTCCGCCGCCCTCCGCCGTGGCCCAGGTGCGTCCTGGGTGAGGCGTGCGGTAGTAGCTCGCCTCGTCCGAGTAGAAGACGCGCACCTGCGTCGGAGAGGCGGCTGCGGCTTGGCGTACGGCGGCGATGGCGGCGAGCTTGGCGCTGTACTCCGGGTCGGGGCTGACGAAGTGGATGCGGCCACATTTCCAGGAAATCTTCCAGCTCCGCATACGGCGCCACGCGCCGGAGTCGCTCCTCAAGGCTTGCATCTCGGGGCAACTCGTGCGCGCCTGGCTAAGCGTCCACACGGCGGGCCCATCCTCACGGGGTGGTCGGGAGATGCGGTCCAGCACCGCCGCGCGCGCGGAGTCCTGAGGGGGAAAAAGGCCCACGACATGGAGGGCGGGGGATCAACTTGCCATGCACCAGGAACTTGTCCATCCAGGCGTAGATGGTGTCGGGATCACGGGGCTTGAGCAAGCCATGCAGCGCCACGGCGTGCGGACGCATGCCCCCGTGGATTTTGAGCAGCGCAGCGGCCTGCTCCCGCAGGTAAGGCCGAGGATCGTGATCGCGCACGCGGATCAGCTCGGCTTCCTGCTCTGCGGTAACACTGAAAGTACGTCGTTGCGGCATCGCAAATTACCTCCTGACCTCGAAACACCTGGATACCGGTTTAGATCCGCAATGAGCATCAGCGGGCTTCCCGTCCCTTCAGCCGGGGGATTCATCCCCCGGCGTCTCCCCCCGGCGTCTCCCCCCGGCGTCTCCCCCGGCGTCTCGCCGGCGTCGCCGTCCGACGAATCCGGCGTTCGCCCAGCGCGCCAGAACTCCGCCCCGCAGCGTTTGAACCCCGTCTCCACCTGCGCGGCGCCGGGGTCGTCGCGCAGGTCGGGCATGCGCTCGGCGCCGGCGTTCACGCCGAAGAGGGTGGCCTGGGCTGGCCCCAGCGAGTACATCACGCAGAACGCCTGGGGCCGGCGGATGAGCACCGGCGCCAGGTACTGCTCCGCCATGTTGTCGATCCCGTCCAGCAGCACGTAGCGCGCCCCCGCCTCGCGCGCGGTGCGCAGGAGCGCCTCCGGCGTGCGGTCCAGCGGATAGGTGCGCCCGGGGACGCCAGACGCCGCGTGGAAGAGCGCCGGCTTGCGCGACAGCACCGCCGAGCCTTTGGGAAGGTTGCGCGCCGCCGTGTCCGCCACCGCGAAAAAGTCCTTCCACTGCGGCTCCATGCACGCGTACCGGTCCCCCGCCGCGTACCCGCGCCTGCACATCGAGCCGTTCTCCACCGCCTCCAGCGTCCCCGGAAGCGACACCAGCGCCAGCGCCACGCCCGCCGCCGCCGGCACCGCGACGGGCGGCAGTGCGCCCGCCATCCGGCCCAGTCGCGCGGCCCCGTCCCCCGCGTACATCACTAGGATGGGGAAGATGGGGAGGATGAAGCGCTCCCCGGACCAGGGAACGGGCCACAGCAGCACCATTACCAGGTAAAGTGGAGTGAAGATCTCCGCCACCCCCGGCCGCCCCGCCCGCCGCGCCCACCCGTACGCCGCGAGCGCCACCAGCGCGACGGCCGCCGCCACCGCCGCGCCTCCTTCGGTCCCAGCCAGGAAGCGCGGCAGGTACGTGGAGCCGTACAGCCCCGCGTTCTCCACCACGCGCGCGGCCAGCCCGCCGATCCCCACGCGGCCCCGGTCGGGCGCGTACGGATCGGCCATCAGCACGTAGCCGGCGTACGCGCCGCCGTACGCCCGCCTCCACCACGCCCACGCCAGGTACGCCGGCATCACCACCGCCGCGTACACGCCCAGGTCGCGCCAGCGCCGCCGCCACGCCAGCCACGCCCCCGCCGCCACCAGCAGCGGCAGACCGGCGGAGCGCGTCAGGTACGCCGCCGCGACCGCCAGCGACGCCCCCAGCACGCGCCCGCCCCGCCGCTCCCACAGCAGCAGCGCGGTCATCAGCAGCGCGCAGAACGGCACCTCCGACAGCTCCGAGTGGCTCAGCGCCAGCACCCCGGGCGAGACCGCCATCAGCGCGGCCACCCCGAGCGCCAGCCGCGGCCTGCGCCTGCGCCGTATCCACAGGTACGCCGCCCCCACCGCCAGCGCGGAGAAGGCGGCGGTCAGGTACTTGGTCCCCACCCACGGCTTCACCCCCAGCGCCATCGCCCCCGCCAGCATCGCCGGCCACCCCGGCGGAAACTGCGCGTGCACCGGCGCCGCGGGATCGAACCCGTCCCGGTACCCGCCCCCCAGCAGCGACCGCGCGAGGGCCACGTACACCGCGTTGTCCCCGCCGGTGTACGGCGACGGCACCAGCGCCAGCGCCGCAATCGCCAGGTGCAGCGCGGCCACTCCCGCGGCCACCCTCCATCGCCTCATCGGCGTGTGCCCGGAAAAGGTGAAACCACAAGAGGCACGGAGACACGGAGGAACCCCCTCTCTGTGTCTCCGTGCCTCTGTGTGAGCCCCGTCTGTTTAGATGTGGATCGCGTGCCCCATCGACGCCAGCGCCGCCTCCGCCACCGCCTCGGAAAGCGTGGGGTGCGGATGCATCGCGCGGTCCATCTCCTCCATCGTCGCCTCCAGGTGGCGGCCGATCACGAACTCGGCGATCAGCTCGGTGGCGTGCGGGCCCACCAGGTGCGCTCCCAGCACCTCGCCGTACTTCTTGTCGCGGATCACCTTCACGAACCCCTCAGAGTCGCCGGCGGTGAGCGCGCGGCCGTTGGCGCTCCAGGGGAAGGAGCCGATCTCGATGTCGTGCCCGGCCTCGCGCGCCTGCGCCTCGGTAAGGCCCACGGAAGCGACCTCGGGGTGGCAGTAGGTGCAGTTGGGGATGTTCTTGTAGTCGATCCCCGCGTGCTTGTCGCCGTGGATGGCCTCCACGCACGCCACGCCCTCGTGCGAGCCCTTGTGCGCAAGCAGCGGCGGGCCGGCCACGTCGCCGATGGCGTAGATCCCCTCCACGTTGGTGCGAAGCTGGCGATCCACCGCGATGAAGCCGCGGTCGGTGAGCTTCACCCCCGCCGTCTCCAGCCCGATGTCGTCCGTGAGCGGCACGCGGCCGATGGCGGAGAGCACGCGCTCGGCCTGGATGGTCTGCGTCTCGCCCTTGGCGGTCTTCACCGTGAGCGTAACGCCGTCCTTGCCGATCTCGGCCTTCTCCAGCTTGGCGCCCGTCAGCACCGTCATCCCGCGCTTGCGGTACGCCTTTTCGACCACGGCGGACACGTCCTTGTCCTCCAGCGGGAGCACGCGGTCGGCGGCCTCGATGATGGTGATCTGCGTGCCGAAGGCGCTGTGCACGTCCGCGAACTCCATCCCGATGGCGCCGGCGCCGATCACCGCCAGCGTCTTGGGCGGCGACTGCGGGATCATGGCGTCCGTGGAGTCCCACACGCGGTCGTGGTCGATGCGCAGGAAGGGGAGGTCGCGCGGCTTGCTGCCGGTGGCGATGATGATGTGCTTGGCCGCGACGGTGGACTTGCCGCCGTCCTTGGCCGTCACCTCCACCTTCCCGTTGCCGGCGAGGCGCCCGCGCCCGGGGAGGTGGGTGATCTTGTTCTTCTTGAAGAGGAAGCCGATCCCCTTCACCAGCCGCTCGCTCACCTGGCGCGAGCGCTTCACGGCCTGGGCGAGGTCCGTCTTGATCTCCCCCACCGTGATGCCAAACTCCTTGGCGTGGCCCAGGTGCGAGATCATGGCGGCGCTCTCCAGCAGCGCCTTGGTGGGGATGCACCCCCAGTTGAGGCAGATGCCGCCGAGGTTGTCTTCCTCCACGCACGCCGTCTTGTAGCCCAACTGGGCGGCCTTGATGGCGGCGACGTACCCGCCGGGGCCCGCGCCGATGACCACGATGTCGAAGCTCGTATCCGCCAAAGTGCACCTCGGGATCTCATGGGAGCGGCGCCCCTGGGGAGCCGCGCGCCGGGCCGCCGGGGCCCGGGAAACGCGCCCAAACTACGGGCTTGTTCCGGCGGGTGCAACGCCACGCGCCGGGCCCACTTCCGGGCGCGTCACCATTCTTGCTTCCACGGTGCCCGGGGGATGTACGGCGGTAAACATCGGCGGAGGTTCGGCATGGCAAATATCGGCGGCGTGGCGGGGCAGGCGGGCGCGGCGGCCCGGGGCGCGGCGCGCGAAGCCGCCCCGTGGGTGGAGCGGCTGGCGCGGATGGGGTACGCCGCGCGCGGCATCGTCTACGTGATCGTGGGGATCATCGCGGCGCAGGCGGCCCTGGGCGAGCGCGGCGTCGCGGACCAGCGCGGCGTGTTCGGCGAGGTCCTCCAGCGCCCCGGCGGCAAGTTCATGCTCGGCCTGCTCGCCATGGGGATGCTGGGCTTCGCCGTGTGGCGCTTCGTGGAGGCGGGGCTGGATCCCGAGCACGACGGCGCCGGCAAGCGCGCCCTCTTCGCCCTGAGCGGCATCACGCACGCGGCCCTGGCGCTCACCGCAACCCGCATGGCGCTGGGCACTTCGGGCGGCGGCCGCGGCGACGAGGGCGCGTCGTGGACGGCCAAGGTGATGGAGGCGCCCGGCGGGCGCTTCCTGGTGGCGGCGGCGGCGCTGGGCATCGCGGCGTACGGCGTCGCGCAACTCGTGCAGGCGTACAAGTCCAAGATGGACAAGCGGCTGGACCTTTCGGCGCTGAGCGCTGGGGCGCGGCAGTGGGCCGTGCGCGCGTCGCGGGCGGGGCTGGCGGCGCGCGGGGTGGTGTTCGTGATCGTGGGCTTCTTCCTCCTGCAGGCCGCCCTGCAACGCGACCCGGGCGAGACGCGCGGGCTGGGCGGGGCGCTGGACGCGCTCCACGGCAGCGCGTACGGGCCCTGGCTGCTGGGCCTCGTGGCGCTGGGGCTGGTGGGCTACGGCATCACCCAGTTGCTCAAGGCGCGCTACCGGCGCATCACTCCGGCGTGATGTCGATTCCGCCGTCCCCCGTTCGACGCTAAGATAGACCGGGGCAGTACCCGGCATCCAACCGCGAACGGAGGCACCATCATGTCGGAAGCGACCATGCACGTTGAGCTCACGAAGGAGCACGAGTGGCTGGCCCAGATGGTGGGCGAGTGGAGCTGCGAGATGGAGGCGGCGATGGGCCCCGACCAGCCCAGCGAGACCCACCGCTCCACCGAGCGTGTCACCTCTCTGGGCGGCGCCTGGGTGATCTGCGAGGGCGACATGGGCGGCGACCACCAGTCGCGGATGACGCTGGGCTACGACCCGGCCAAGGGGCGCTTCGTGGGCAGCTTCGTGGGCTCCATGATGACCAGCCAGTGGGTCTACGACGGCGAGCTGGAGGGAAACACGCTGGTCCTGTACACCGAGGGCCCCAGCTTTTCCGGCGACGGCAACGCCCCGTACGTGGACAGGATGGAGATCCGCGGCCCGGACCACCGCGTCCTCACCTCCACCTTCCGCGGCACCGACGGCGAGTGGCACCACTTCATGACGGCGCACTACCGGCGCGTGTAACAGAAGGCTCACACAGAGACACGGAGGCACAGAGATGAAGTCGTCTCTGTGCCTCCATGTTTATCCCGCGCGGCGCAGCTCCTCGCGCAGAACGCGCCGGAGCGTATCCTCCAGCGGCTCCCTGCGATGTTCGACGTACTCCCGAAGCGCGGCGTTGATCAGCGACTGGTAATTACCGCCGCCCGCTGCCTCCACCTTGCCCCTGAACCAGTCGAGCACGTCATCGTCGAGGCGGATCGTGATCCGCGTCTTTCCCGCCGGCAGCGAGTCGATGGCGCCGCGCCGCCCGGCGCTGAAATCGTACTCATCCTTCATGGCTCCCCTTTCGTGTACTGGACCAGTTCTGCACGTGTCGCCTTTCGTGCCGAGATCAGGCGGATAGCCTTGCCGCGCCAGGTGTAGACTACCACGAGCACCCGTGCCAAGGCATCTATGCCGAGGGTGACGAAACGCTCCTCCCCCACATGTGAGTCGCCCACCGTCAGCGCCCGAGGGTCACCGAACACGCCGACCGCATCCGAGAAGCGGACGCCGTGCCGGGCCGCATTGGCCGTCGCTTTGGCCGGGTCCCACTCATAGCGCCTGGAGAAATGTATGTACATCCGTGCACTGGAACAAGTGGGATCGAGGCCACTCCTTACATCATAGATACCCCGGATCCCGAATCAGGCTCACACAGATACACGGAGGCACAGAGATGAATTGGTCTCTGTGCCTCCGTGTCTCTGTGTGAGCCTTCTGTTCTACAGCCGCGCCAGCACCTCCGCCCGCACGCGCTCGAACTCCTCGTCGCCCAGCACGGGCACCGCGGCGTCCGTGGCGATCTCCTCGTCCAGCGAGACCCAGCTCACGCACCCCTCGTAGCCGATGGTGTTGGGGATGACGACGGGGGCGGGGAGGGCGAAGGCGCGCACCAGGAGAACGTGGAGGTAGGGGCGGCCCTTGTACTCGAAGCGTGCCTTCACCGTCTCCGGCGCCATGGGATGGAGGCCGGCCAGGCGCTCCATCACCTCCAGGCTTTCCACCTTGAACGCCTCCTCCACACGGGCGAACACGCGCAGCCGCACCTCGTCGCGCGAGACGGGCTCGATGCCGTGGATGAGGTCGCGGAAGTCCGGCGCGAGCTCCTCGGCGTTCTGGTGGAAGGCGGTGGGGAAGATCCAGAAGGCGCGGTGCTCCACGTCGAAGCCGCCGCGCCGCTCGCTGATGCCGCCCTTGCGCACCAGCAGCGACACGCGGCCCGCGGCGAGCGCGCCCTCCACCGACGCCCACTCCTTGAGCGCGTCGCGGCTCATCACAGCGGCACACGCTGAAAGGGGAGCCGCACCACCTTTGCCGGTGGACCATCCGCCGCGCCCACGCGCACCTCCGCCCCCGGCTCCAGCTCGCGCCGCGCGAACCCCAGCGCCACCCCCTGCTCCATCATCGGCGAAAAGGCCACACTGGTCAGCCGCCCGGCCTCCTTCCCCGTGTCCGCGCGGAAGATGGGCGTGCCCGCGGCGGGCGCGGGGCCGTCGCCCAGCAGGAAGCCGCGCAGGTGCCGGTTGACGTGGCCGCGGTGGGCGATCCTCACGATCACCTCCTGCCCCGTGTAGCACCCCTTGGTGAAGGAGATGGCGCGCTTCATCAGCCCCGTCTCCTCGAACGCCTCGGTGGGGATCACCTCCTCCGTGAGGTCGGCGCCGTAGCGCGGGCGCCCGGCCTCGATCCTCAGCGTCTCGATGGCGGCCAGCCCCACGGGCCGCGCGCCGCCTTCCAGCAGCGCCGCCCACAGCGCGGGGAGCGCGGCCGCCGGCGCGAACAGGTCGTAGCCGGTCTCGTTGCCCACGTAGCGCGTCCCCGCCACCATCACCGGCACCCCGCCCAGCTCCACCTCGCGGAAGCCGTCCTCGGCCATCAGCGACACGTCCACTCCCAGCACGCGCTCCACCAGCGCGGCCGCGTGGGGGCCGTACGCGCCCAGCTCCCCCACCTCGTCCGACGCGTCGGCCCAGCGGGCGAACATGGGAGGCACGAACTTGCGGAGGTGCTCCGTGGTGCCGGCCAGCGCCTCGCGGGGGATCTCGATCAGCAGCTCCGTGGGCTCGCGGCGGAAGGCGCGCAGCTCGGCCAGGGTGCGGCCCTTGGCGGTGAGCATGGCCGCGTACACCCCCTGCCCCTCGGGTGCCTTCAGCAGGTCGTTGGTGATCATCCCGTGGAGCATCTTCGCGGGGTCCTTGCCCCACATGCGGATGCGCGCCCGGTCGCCCCGCTCGGCCACGCCCACCCCTTCGCGCACGGCCCGGTACTCCGCCGCCGTGTCGCCGAAGTGGCGGACGACGGCGCGCCCGGCCACCTCGGTGAAGGCGGCGCCCAGCTCCCCCAGCGCCGCGTGAAGCGGCGAATCCGCCCGCGTGATATCGCTCATTCCATCCTTTCCATCAGAGTACGCAGTTCCGTGTACCAGCGCGCCTTCTCCGCGAAGGGGATGCGCGCCAGCCCGCTGGGGCTGGGCACCACGAAGTCCGTGACGCCCGGTGCCACCCGCGTCGCCTGCTCCCCCCACGGCGCCGCGGCCAGGCCGGAAGCCAGCAGGTACACGCCCTTGCCGTTGTAGCACACCACGCGCGGCCCCGTCTCGGCCACGATGCCGCGCAGCCGCCGCACCCCGTCGCGGTACTCGGCGGCCGTCACCTCGGCGGCGCTGCGGGTAGGCCGCTTCACCAGGTCCGTCACGCCGATCCCCATCTCCAGCAGCCGCCGGTCCTCCTCGAAGTGGAAGCGCCGCGGCGTGAGGCCGGACGCGGCCAGCAGGTCCCAGAAGCGGTTGTTGCGCCCCGCGTAGTAGTGCCCCAGCCGCGCCGCGCGCACACTGGGGTTGAAGCCCACGAAGAGCAGGCGGATGCCGGGCCGGATCAGGTCCGGGAGCGTGCGGACGGCCTCGCCGTCCACGACGAACTCCTGGGGAACGGGGAACGGGGAACGGGGAACGGGAACACCGGACGGCGAGACCGACGGTTCGGCGCGCCCTTCGCTTCTACCGTTCCCCGTTCCCCGTTCCCCATTCCCCTCTCGTTCACGCCGCACCGAAGATCTCGCGCAGCCGCTCCTCGTTCCCCTCCAGCTCCGTCACCAGCCGGCGCACCTCCGCCGTGGAGGCGGCGTTCGGCAGCTCCGCCTTCACCTCGCTCCCCGCCTCGCGGGGGAGGAAGACGACGGTGACCTTCCACCCCTCCACGCCGGTGGCCTTGCGGGCCACCAGGTCCACGCTGTACTCCACGCCGCCCAGCTCCAGCCGGTTGGCCAGGCGGTGCTCCTTCCATGACGAGCTTCGCGAAAGCGCCATCTCGCTCTCCCCATAAAACCGCGCGGGCGGTAGTTTGCCAGGATCGAAATTCGCATCTTGTGTGCGCGCCCAAGATTAACGGCCCGCACCCCCCGCGGCAAACGCCGATCCCGTACCCCCGAGAGCACGCATGGCTTCGCCCGTCACCCTCTGGCTGCAAGGCGTATCGCCGGACATCCAGCGCCGCCTGGACCGCGCCGAAGCCCTCGCGCGCGAAGACCTGGTGGAGACCCACGCCCGCCTGGCCCGCGACCTGGTGGTCGTGCTCGCCCCGCGCATGCCCTTCGACGAGGCCATCGACCGCTACATCGAGATCATGGACCTGGAGGGCGACGACGCGGAGGCCGTGGGCACGCGCGCCGTGGCCCTGCTGGACGATGCGGAAGTGCGCGACGACCTGGCGCGCGAGGGGCACCGCGGCTGGGGTTTCGATTGGCGCTACGCCACCCCCCTGGGCGCGCTCCGCTACATCCGCCGCCAGCGCAAGCGCAGCGGCGAGGAGCAGCTCTGGATGGAGCTGGCCGCCGCCCGCTCCGAGGAGTCCATCGCGGACATGCACATGCGCCACGCCCTCACCTTCGTGGACCTGCTGGGCGACGAGGCCGACCCCACGCGCGCCGTCTCCCTCTACGTGGACCGCCTGGACCTCCCCGAGGCCCGCGCCCGCATCGTCTACCAGCGCGTCATGGCCCGCCTGGCGGACGTGCTGCTGCCACGGCTGAACTCTCACCCGGCCACGGAGGCGGCGGAGGTGGAGTTCCCCCCGGGCAGTGGACACCGAGATAAGCCAGCGGTGTAGAAGCCGCAGGCCCAAGAGGAGGTGTCTGAATGAGCGAGCAAAAGCGGCGCCGTTTCACGGCGGAGTTCAAGATCGAGGCAGTGCGGCTGGTGAAGGAGGAAGGTCTCTCGGAGGCGCGCGTCGCGCAGGATCTGGGCGTGCGGGTCGACACGCTGCAGAGCTGGATCAAGACTGCCGAGGGACGTGCGGGGCTGAAGGCGAAGGACATCTTCCCCGGCAACGGCCGCCTTCCTGAGGTGGAGGAGGAGCTCCGGCGTCTGCGGCGGGAGAACGAGATTCTGCGGCAGGAGCGCGAGATCCTAAAAAAAGCCACGGCCTTCTTCGCCAGAGAGCTGCGCTGAGGTTCGCCTTCATCGCGGCACACGCCGCCGAGTACCCGGTTCAGACGATGTGCCGGGTGCTGGAGGTGTCGAGGGCTGGGTACTACGAGTGGAAGCGGCGGGCCCGAGCGGCACGGGAGCCGAGAGGGGAGTTGAAGCTGCGGGTGCATGTGCGTGCCGCGTTTCGCAGGAGCCGCGGCACGTACGGCAGCCCGAGAGTTCATCGGGAGCTGCGCGAGGAGGGGGTGCGCGTGAGCCGCAAGCGAGTCGAGCGTGTGATGCGGGAGGAGGGGCTGTGTGCGCGTGCACGACGGCGCTTCCGCGGCGCGACGACCGATTCATCACACCCGCACCGGATTTCGGAGAACCTGCTGGAGCGGCAGTTCGCGGTGGAGGAGTGCAAGAGCGTGAATCGGGTATGGGTCAGTGACATCACGTACCTGCCCACGCACGCGGGATGGCTCTACCTGGCGGTGGTGCTGGACCTGAAGAGCCGGCGCGTGGTGGGCTACTCTCTGCATCCCACACTGGAGACCGATCTGGCGCTGGAGGCGCTGCGCGGAGCGATCTGGCGGCGCAAGCCCGCGGCCGGACTGATCCACCACTCCGACCGTGGCGTGCAGTACGCCTCGGCAGCGTATCGAGAGATGTTGAGCCAGCACGGCATCCAGGCGAGCATGAGCCGCAAGGGGAACTGCTGGGACAACGCAGTGGCCGAGAGCTTCTTCGCTACGCTGGAGTGGGAGCTGGTCGAGCGGAGCGCCTGGCAGACGCACGCCGAGGCGAAGCGCGCGGTGGCCGAGTACATTGACCACTGGTACAACACGCAGCGTAGGCACTCCAGCCTGGACTATCTCAGTCCGGCCGCCTACGAAGCGGGGCTCGCCCTCACTCCGAGGGCCGCCTAACCCCCTGTCCACTCCCGCGGGGGAACTCCAAGGGGCAGGCGACGGAGCACGCGGCAGAGTGAAAGTGCGTGAGTGCGTTAGTGCGTTAGTGCGTTAGTGCGTTAGTGCGTTAGTGCGTTAGTGCGTTAGTGCGTCAGTGCGCTCCTGCTGTTACTCACGCACTCACGCACTCCACGCACTAACGCACTTCCCCTTGCACGGACCTTGCACCCGCCCGCCGCGGCCCCCCGCGACCGCGGGGACGCGGGCTCGCACGGACACGGACGGACGAAGACCATGCGCAACGAGTGGTACACGATCAGGCGCGCAGCAGCGGCGCTGACGCTGGGGGCGGCACTGGCCGCCTGCGGCGGAGAGGGCGGAAGCTCCGAGGCGGGAGGCACGGGCAAGGACCTGCCGGGCGACACCACCGCCGGGCAGGCGCCCGCCGCCGGCGCCGAGGGGCAGCCGCAGAGCGCGGCCCCGGCGCCCAAGGGCCCCACCGGCCCGGTGGCCAACCTCCCGCCCAACGAGATGGGGCGGATCATGGTGCTGGAGTACCACCGCACCGGCTCCCCCGAGGGCGAGTTCGTCCGCACGCTGGCGAACTTCCGCAAGGACCTGCAGTCGCTGTACGAGAAGGGGTACCGGCCCGTCACCATGCGCCAGGTGATCGACCGCAACATCGACATCCCCGCGGGCACCACCCCCGTCGTATTCACCTTCGACGACGCCACGCGCGGGCAGTTCTACTACCGCCCGGACGGTTCCATCGACCCCAACACCATGGTGGGCTCGTGGGCGGCCTTCAAGGAGCGCAACCCGGCGTGGAGCGGCGGCGGGGTGTGGTGCATCCTCCCCGCGGCGGCGCACCCCTCCAACTTCTTTGGCGAGACGCCGGACAAGGGCACCCCGCGCGCGCAGCGCGAGGCCAACATCCGCAAGAAGATGGAGTGGTTCGTGGCCAACGGCCACGAGATCTGCAACCACACGCTCTACCACGCGCGCCTGGACCGCGGCACCGACCGCCAGGTGCAGGACTGGCTCGGCATCGGCGAAGACAGCATGAAGGCGTACCTCCCGGCCAACTACGACGTGGTGACGATGGCCCTCCCCCTGGGGATGTGGCCCAAGAACCGCCCGCTCGCCTGGAGCGGCAGCTACCGTGACAACAAGCGCTACAACTACACGGTGGTGATGGAGGTATCCGGCGGCCCCAACGTTCCGCCCTGGGACCGCGAGTGGAACCCGCACTCGGTGGACCGCTTCATCGTGGCCCCGGGCGCCCTGGAGCGGCAGCTTGAGCACTGGGAGAAGGACCCCAGCAACCGCTACATCTCCGACGGCGACGCGCGCACGGTGGCGTACCCCAAGCGCATGGCCGACCGCCTGGACCGCAGCAAGCTCGGCGGGCTGACGCCCAAGGAACTGCCGTAACAAGCTCGCACAGAGACACAGAGGCACGGAGAAAGAACATCTTCTCCGTGCCTCTGTGTCTCTGTGTGAGCCTTCTTTTTTACTGCGCCGCCTTCTCCGCCTCTACCGCCGGAGCCGCCACCGGTGCGGCAGCCGCCGGGGCCGCCTGCAGGTAGTTCTGGTCCGCGTTGGCCTGGATGGCGTTCTCGTCCAGCCCGTTGATGGCGCGCTTGAAGTCGCGGATCCCCTTCCCCATCCCGCTCGCCAGCTCGGGGAGGCGCTTCGCCCCGAAGAGGAGAAGGAACACCGCGAAGATGATCACCGTCTCGCCAAAGCCGAGTCCAAACGGCATTTGGAACCTCCTGGGGCAAAGGATGAAGGGCGATCCAGATACGGCCACCCGGTTCTGCACAACGCACCGAAGCTCTTGCGAGCCCTAAAGATAGCGAGATCCACCCCGGCGGACAATGCCGCCGGTTTCCCGTCTCTCCAAGCTACGGCCGACAGCGGAAACGCGCTGTCGGGAGTTCCTCAACTCCCTCGCCTCACACCACATACGCCACTCGCGCCCCGAACGGATCTGTGCTCACCCCCGCGCGGCGATCTCCGCGTGCATCCGTGCCGCCGTGCGGATGGTGTTCACGTGGATGTCCACGGTATCCTCCGTGTCCCGCGCGTACCCGCCGGCCATCGCCACGGCCGTCGCCACCCCCGCGTCCCGGCACGCGGCCAGCACCAGCCGGTCGCGCTCGGCGAGCCCCTCCTTGCTCATCCCCAGCCGCCCGAAACGGTCCTGGTGGAAGGGGTCCGCGCCGGCCAGATAGATCACCAGGTCGGGCGCGAACTCGGCCAGCACGCGCGCCACGTGAAGCTCCACGGCCGCCAGGAACGCGTCGTCGCCCGCGCCGTCCGGCAGCTCCACGTCCAGCGAGCTGCGTTCCTTGCGGAACGGGAAGTTGCGCGCGCCGTGGATGGAGAAGGTGAAGACGGAGGGATCGGCCGCGAACACCGCCGCGGTGCCGTTCCCCTGGTGCACGTCGCAGTCGAGAACCGCCGCGCGCCCGATCGCCCCCTCGCGCTGGAGCACGCGGATGGCGACGGCGGCGTCGTTGAACACGCAGAAGCCCTCCCCGTGCGCCGGGAAGGCGTGGTGGGTGCCCCCCGCCAGGTTCACCGCCACGCCCCAACCGTGCGCCCCCGTCTCGCCCAGCGCCACCCGCGCGGTGCTGATGGTGGCCCCGGACGACCGGCGCGACCTCTCCACCATCTCGGGAGTCCACGGGAAGCCGATGCGGCGCTGCTCCAGGTACTCGAGCCGGCCCTCGCGCACACGCTCCAGGTAGTCGCGCTCGTGCACCAGCAGGAGCTCGTCCCAGGTGGCGGCCGGCGGCACCTCCAGATCGCTCTCGCGCAGGATGCCCTCGGCCACGCAGCGCTCACGCACGCGGGCGTACTTGATCATGGGAAAGCGGTGCCCCTCCGGCAGGGGGAGCACGAAGTGGTCGCTGTAGAAGGCGCGCACTACCACGCTCCGCTGCTCAGGGGATCCCCACCACCTTGTGGGTCTGCACCGAGAGACGCCAGGGCGGCCCCAGCTCCATCACGGCGCGGATCGCCTCCGCGTAGTTGGGCCCGCCGGCCTCGGGGATGTCCACCGGCTGCAGGAAGTACTGCTCGAAGCGCGTCCCCTCCACCATCCGCCTGACCGCGGCCACGTCGGGCGTGATCCCCTCGATGGATGCGCCCGTGAAGAGCAGCTTGAGCTCCTCCCCCTCCTTCTGCTCGAACTCCGCCTGCTTGGGCGAGATGGTGAGCCAGTCCACCAGCGAGCGGTCCACCGGGCGCGAGCCGTTCGATTCCATGGCGATGCGGTACCCGCGCGCCCTCAGCGCGTCCGAGAGCGGCCGGTCAAGCTGCAGGCTCGGCTCGCCGCCGGTCGCCACCAGGAGCAGCCCCGGCCGCTCGCCGCCGAACGACACCTCGGCCTCGCGCCGCACCAGCTCAAGGGTCCCTTCCAGGTCGGTCACCACACTGGGCCGCAGCCAGTCCGTGTCGCAGAAGGGGCACACCTCGTACCCCAGGTTGCACCCGGCGAAACGGAGGAAGACGGCCGGCGTCCCCGCCTGCGCCCCCTCCCCCTGCAGCGTCCCAAACACCTCTTTGATCCCGTACTTCCTAGCCATCCTCATCCCTCGTTGCACGCCGCCCCGGACCCGCCCGGCCCTCTGTACCCTCCGCCCTGTCCCACGTTCAGCGACACCGCTGGGTACACCATGTCCCATCTGTCCAACAAAAGTCCCATCCGCACCCCGCACCAACCCGCTCTCCCGAAAGCTAAACCGTTGCCCATCCCCCACTTGATTCCCGCATGCCACATGGCCCTGCGATTGCCTCTATGGTCCCCGAACGTCGGAAACGACGCAAGCTGACCGGGGGGCCAGCGACCGCAAGAAATCGAGTAGTCTCAAACCATCTGCACCACCCACCCGCATCCTCGCCGCACCACCCACCCGCCCCACCTTCGGCGCTGCCCACCCCCCCTTGAAGGCCCGGAGCCGCCCTGGCTCCGGGCCTTCTCCCTTCTCTGTGTCTCTGTGCCTCTGTGTGAGGCCCAAACGACAGAAGCCCCCCGACGCTCTCTCGAGCATCGGGGGGCTGATACGTAGGCCGGCGGCGCCGTACTCTCCCACCGGGTGGCCCCGGCAGTACCATCCGCGCGAGTGGGGCTTAACTTCCGAGTTCGGGATGGGATCGGGTGATCCCCCACGCCATGGCCACCGGCCGTACCTGTCTGTCTCGGGATGGGAAGGGTAGTCGGGTCTGGTCAGACACCTGTGCTGATCCTGCGTGCCGCCTGATGAGGCGGGCTTCACAAGCTATTCTGGGGCACGGCCAACTACAGTCGGCCGGCCAAGCCTCACGGGCCCTTAGTACGGCTCGGCTTTGACGCTCGCGCGTCCTGCACCTGCCGCCTATCCACGTGGTCGTCTCCCACGGCCCTTCAGGGGGGCTAAACCCCCGGGAAGATTCATCTTTGGAGGGGCTTCCCACTTAGATGCGTTCAGCGGTTATCCCGTCCCAACATAGCTACCCGGCGCTGCCGCGGGCGCGACAACCGGCACACCAGAGGTTGGTCCGTCCCGGTCCTCTCGTACTAGGGACGGCGTCCATCAATCTTCCAACGCCCACGACGGATACAGACCGAACTGTCTCACGACGTTCTGAACCCAGCTCGCGTACCGCTTTAACCGGCGAACAGCCGGACCCTTGGGACCTTCTCCAGCCCCAGGATGCGATGAGCCGACATCGAGGTGCCAAACCGCCCCGTCGATGTGAACTCTCGGGGGCGATAAGCCTGTTATCCCCGGCGTACCTTTTATCCGTTGAGCGACGGCCCTTCCACGCGGGACCGCCGGATCACTAACGCCTGCTTTCGCACCTGCTCGACCTGTCCGTCTCGCAGTCAAGCTCCCTTATGCGTTTACGCTCTCTATGCGCGATTGCCGACCGCGCTGAGGGAACCATTGCGCGCCTCCGCTACCTTTTAGGAGGCGACCGCCCCAGTCAAACTGCCCGCCTGACACGGTCCCTATCCAGGATTCACTGGACGAGGTTAGATCTCCAACATCGCCAGGGTGGTATTTCACTGATGGCTCCCCGCAAGCTGGCGCCTGCGGATCATAGCCTCCCACCTATGCTACACAAGCGGTGCCGAAGAACAATGTCAGGGTGCAGTAAAGGTGCACGGGGTCTTTTTGTCCTGTCGCGGGTACTCGGTATCCTCACCGAGACTCCAATTTCGCCGAGCGTGTGGAGGAGACAGCGCCCAAGTCGTTACGCCATTCGTGCAGGTCGGAACTTACCCGACAAGGAATTTCGCTACCTTAGGACCGTTATAGTTACGGCCGCCGTTTACCGGGGCTTCGGTTCGAAGCTTCACCCTTGCGGGCTGACCTCTCCCCTTAACCTTCCGGCACCGGGCAGGCGTCAGTGCCTATACGTCGTCTTGCGCGACTTTGCAGACACCTGTGTTTTTGCTAAACAGTCGCTTGGGCCGATTCTCTGCGACCCCCTTCCCCTCCGAGAGGCAAGCTCTCATCGAGTACCGGGGGTTCCCCTTCTCCCGAAGTTACGGGGACATTTTGCCGAGTTCCTTCTCCACAGATCACTCGCGCACCTGAGGCTACTCGCCTCGCCTACCTGTGTCGGTTTGCGGTACGGTCACAAGATGAACTCCCCACCGGGGCTTTTCTCGGCAGCCTGGTTCACATGACTCCATTGTCCCGAAGGACAACGTCGGCTTCAGGTCTCGGCTACCAGGGCCTTTTAGCTCCCCGGACCGCCTACGCCTTTGCACCGGGACGACCAGCGCCCGGCCCATGCTTCACTCCTGCGTCCCCCCTGCGGGTGATAACGCGCATCCTGTGGTTCGGGAATATTTGCCCGATTTCCATCGCCTACGCCCTTCGGCCTCGGCTTAGGGACCGACTAACCCAGGGCGGACGAGCCTGCCCCTGGAACCCTTAGGCTTTCGGTGACGGGGATTCTCACCCCGTTTATCGCGTACTCATTCCGGCATCCTCACTTCTGGCCGCTCCACGGCAAGGTTTCCACCGCCGCTTCTCTGCTACCAGAACGCTCCCCTACCATCTGCACCTTACGATGCAAATCCGTGGCTTCGGTGACAGTCTTGAGTCCCGACCATTATCGGCGCAGGCGCACTTGACCGGTGAGCTATTACGCACTCTTTCAAGGCATGGCTGCTTCTAAGCCAACCTCCCGGTTGTCACGGCACGCCCACATCCTTTCTCACTGAGACTGTACTTCGGGACCTTAGCCGACGGTCTGGGTTCTTTCCCTCTCGTATACGCACATTATCGCGCGTATGCTGTCTCCCGGGGTCCATGAGCCGGGCATTCGGAGTTTGGTAGGAGTTGGTAACCCGGTGGGGCCCCGCGTCCTTCCAGTGCTCTACCTCCCGCTCACATGCCCCGAGGCACTACCTCAATAGTTTTCGGGGAGAACCAGCTATCTCCGAGCTTGATTGGCCTTTCACCCCTACCCACGGCTCATCCCAATCTTTTTCAACAGAAACGGGTTCGGCCCTCCACTCCGTGTTACCGGAGCTTCAGCCTGGCCATGGGTAGATCGCTTCGGTTTCGGGTCTGCGGCCACGCACTGAACGCCCTGTTCAGACTCGCTTTCGCTGCGGCTCCGGTCCAGAGGACCTTAACCTTGCGCGTGACCAGCAACTCGCCGGATCATAATGCAAAAGGCACGCAGTCAGGGGCCATAGCCCCCTCCTACCGCTTGTAGGCACACGGTTTCAGGATCTATTTCACTCGCCGTCAGGCGTTCTTTTCACCTTTCCCTCACGGTACTGGTGCACTATCGGTCACGGACGAGTATTCAGCCTTGGAGGGTGGTCCCCCCGGATTCCAGCGGGATTTCTCGTGTCCCGCTGTACTCAGGTACCCAGACCATCCGCTGGGGACATGTTTCGCCTACGGGGCTCTCACCCTGTTTCGCGGGCCATCCCAGGCCGCTTCGGCTACATGCTCCATGCAGACGGGACATGCCCCGTCTGGGCCCTACAACCCCGAAGCCACAAGGACTCCGGTTTGGGCTGGTCCCCTTTCGCTCGCCGCTACTCAGGGAATCTCGGTTGATTTCTATTCCTGGGGATACTTAGATGTTTCAGTTCTCCCCGTTGGCTCCGCTTGCGCGGTGACGGCCCATGACGGCCGCCGGGTTGCCCCATTCGGAAACCCCGGGATCACAGCCTGCGTGCGGCTCCCCCGGGACTATCGCGGCTTGCCGCGTCCTTCTTCGCCTGTCCGTGCCAAGGCATCCACCGTGCGCCCTTATTTCGCTTGACCGGATTTTCTCCGGCCCCACTCGAAAGCCCGCCTATTCCCCTTGAGGAACAGGCGCACACGTAGAAACACCTCAGGTGTTCTGACCTTTCCTTCTACCCTTCCCATACCCGAATTTTCAAAGAACCGGATATCGGGGAGTGCTTTGCTTTGTCGCAGCCCTTCTACGCTCGTGAGCGTTCGGCTTCGAGAGCTTTCATCCAGGCACAAGCATGCTCGAAAGCATGGCCCCGGGCTACTCGCTGCTCTAAAGGAGGTGATCCAGCCGCAGGTTCCCCTACGGCTACCTTGTTACGACTTCGCCCCAGTCACCGAGCTCGCCTTCGGCGGCTCCCTCCCTTGCGGGTTGGGTCACCGACTTCGGGCGCTCCCGACTTCCATGGCGTGACGGGCGGTGTGTACAAGGCCCGGGAACGTATTCACCGTGGTGTAGCTGACCCACGATTACTAGCGATTCCGGCTTCACGCAGTCGAGTTGCAGACTGCGATCCGAACTTGGACCGGGTTTCTCCGATTCGCTCCCCCTCGCGGGTTTGCTGCGGTTTGTCCCGGCCATTGTAGCACGTGTGTGGCCCTGGGCGTAAGGACCATGATGACTTGACGTCGTCCCCACCCTCCTCCGGTTTGTCACCGGCAGTCTCTGCAGAGTCCTCGCCTTTACGCGTTAGCAACAGCAGATAGGGGTTGCGCTCGTTGCGGGACTTAACCCAACATCTCACGACACGAGCTGACGACAGCCATGCAGCACCTGTGCTAGAGCTCCGAAGAGGGCTCCCGCTTTCACGGGACTTTCTCTAGCATGTCAAGCCCAGGTAAGGTTCTTCGCGTTGCTTCGAATTAAACCACATGCTCCACCGCTTGTGCGGGCCCCCGTCAATTCCTTTGAGTTTCAGCCTTGCGGCCGTACTCCCCAGGCGGGGCACTTAGCGCGTTAGCTGCGGCACGGAGAGGGCCGATCCCCCCCGCGCCTAGTGCCCATCGTTTACGGCGTGGACTACCAGGGTATCTAATCCTGTTCGCTCCCCACGCTTTCGCGCCTCAGCGTCGGACCATGCCCAGCGAGCCGCCTTCGCCCCCGGTGTTCTTCCGGATCTCTACGCATTCCACCGCTACACCCGGAATTCCGCTCGCCCCTACATGTCCCTAGCCGTCCAGTATCCCCCGCGGACCGGAGTTGAGCTCCGGGCTTGAACGGTGAGACTTAAACGGCCGCCTGCGCGCGCTTTACGCCCAGTAATTCCGAACAACGCTCGCACCCTCTGTATTACCGCGGCTGCTGGCACAGAGTTAGCCGGTGCTTCCTCCCCGAGTACCGTCACTTGGCAGGCATTTCCTCCCACCAACGTTCTTCCCCGGTGACAGCGGTTTACACCCCGAAAGGCTTCCTCCCGCACGCGGCGTCGCTGCGTCAGACTTTCGTCCATTGCGCAAGATTCCCCACTGCTGCCTCCCGTAGGAGTCTGGGCCGTATCTCAGTCCCAATGTGGCCGGTCGTCCTCTCAGACCAGCTACGCGTCGTCGGCTTGGTGAGCCGTTACCTCACCAACTACCTGATACGCCGCGGGCCCCTCGAAGCACCCCGCTGTAAAGCGGGTTTCCTCTCCCCGCCATGAAGCAGAGAGAGCACATGCGGTATTAGCCCAAGTTTCCCTGGGTTGCCCCCCGCGCCTCGGCAGGTCGCCCACGTGTTACGCACCCGTTCGCCACTGACAGCCGAAGCTGCCCGTACGACTTGCATGTGTTAAGCGCGCCGCCAGCGTTCGTCCTGAGCCAGGATCAAACTCTCCATGAGTTCAAACAGCTCTAGTGAACAAACGACTGTATCGTTCGTTCGGTTTTCTTCTTCACGTTGATTGCAATCCGTGCGATGCCTTTCTCAGGCACCTGCAGGCGCGGCGGAGGACGTGATGCCTCCGGCTGATGCGCCACACGGCCGCCCATTCACGTGAAGGGCTGCACAAAGCACTCCCCAATACCCGATTTATCAATCTCCGCACGGCTATCAAGCCGCGTCTTTCCCTGCATGGCAACCCGACCAGTTTCACCCGGCCCGTCGCGTGTCTACCAATCTAACCGCTACCGCCGTTTCCGTCAACCCCTCTTTTTCCAACTTCCGCCGCACCCAGACCGCGGCGAACGCCTTGAAGATACTCAACTTATCCCGCTTCGTCAAGGGAAGAAAACTTTCGTTTCCGTTTTCTTCTCCCGCTCCGCCAGCTCAGCCGGTGGAGCCCTACAACGTAAAACAGTTCAGCGGGGGCGTCAACCCCTCGACTGAAGGTGAGCTGCTCGGCGTTGTTGCGGGGCCACGAGTATAAAGGGGACGGTGTGAACGGTCAAGGGCCGGCGCGAACGCCAGCTCCCACCCGTCGCGATACCCTACCGTGCGCGCGCGGGGAGCGCGTGCTATCCTGTCCGCGACCCACCGAATCCCATTGGAGGAAGCGCTTTGAACGAGAGAGGGATGGACGGGCTGCCCATCGTGGTGATCGGGGCAGGCGCGGCGGGAACGATGGCGGCGATCTTCGCGGCGTCGGCGGGGCACCCGACGGTGCTGCTGGAGCGCACGCGCGACGGGGGGCGGAAGATCCTCATCAGCGGCGGCGGGCGGTGCAACATCCTGCCGTCCCAGGTGGAGCCGGGACAGTACTTCACCTCCTCCTCGCGCAACACGCTCAAGAAGATGCTGCTGTCGTGGCCGCTCGCGGACCAGCGGCGCTTCTTTGAGGAGGAGGTGGGGCTGCGCCTGGAGCTGGAGGAGGAGACGGGGAAGCTGTTTCCATCCACCCACAAGGCGCGCGACGTACGCGACGGGCTGCTGGCGCTGGCGGAGAGGCGCGGGGTGAGGCTCCGCTTCGGCGCGTACGTGGTGGGCCTGCGGCCGGGCACCGAGACGGAGCCGTGGCGCGTTCTGCTGGAGGGGGGCGGCCAGGTGGACGCGGCGCGGGTGATCGTGGCCACGGGTGGCCTGTCGGTGCCGGCGACCGGGAGCGACGGGACGGGGCTACGCGTGGTGAAGCAGTTGGGGCACACGCTCAACGACACCTACGCGGCGCTCACCCCCCTCACCAGCGAGCGCTCCCCGCACGCGCCGCTCGCCGGGATCTCGCTGGAGGTGAAGCTGGAGGCGCCGCTCGGAAAGGGGAGGCTGGAGTCGGAGGGCGGCTTCCTCTTCACCCACCGCGGCTACAGCGGCCCCACCGTTCTCAACGTGTCGCACGTGGCGGTGCAGACGGCCGATGCCCCGCCGCGCGCCCCCATCCACGTACAATGGACGGAGATCGACGCGGCCGGATGGGAGCGGATGCTGATGGAGAAGTCGCAGGGGACGGTGGCCAACGTGGTGCGCCGCCACCTCCCCGCGCGCCTGGCCGACGCCCTTCTCGCGGAGGCGGGGGTGGACGACGCGCGCACCCTCCCCCAACTGCGGCGCGAGGAGCGGCAGCGGCTGGTGGAAACGCTGGCCCGCTACCCGCTCCCCTGGACGGGGCACGAAGGGTACAAGAAGGCCGAGGTCACCGGGGGCGGCGTGCCGCTGGGCGAGGTGGACCCGCGCACGCTGGAGAGCCGCGTCGTTCCCGGCCTTCACCTGTGCGGCGAGATCCTTGACTGCTTCGGGCCCATCGGCGGGTACAACTTCTTCTGGGCGTGGGCCACGGGGCGCGCGGCGGGGCTCGGCGCGGCGGGGACCGCATGAGCGACGAGCTGCTGGCCGGCTACCCGGTGGTGGTGGAGCTCCCGGTAGCGTGGGGCGACATGGACTACTTCCGCCACGTCAACAACATCGTGTTCTTCCGCTACTTCGAGAGCGCGCGCATCGAGTACCTGGAGCGCATCGGCTTCCGCGAGCTGGCGGACGACCAGCCGGTGGGTCCCATCCTGGCATCCACCGACTGCCGGTTCCGCCGGCCGGTCACCTGGCCGGACACGGTGGCGGTGGGCGCGCGCGTCACCGAGGTGGGGGAGGACCGGTTCGCGATGGAGTACCGGCTGGTGAGCCGCAAGCTGGGCACGGTGGCGGCCGAGGGCGGCGGTACACTGGTGTCGTACGACTACGCGGCGGGGCGCAAGGTGCCGCTGCCGGAGGCGGTGCGCAGCGCGATCGCGGAGATGGAGGGGCGGGGGAAGTAAGCGGGGACTCGCCTGCATCATGGCGGGCGCCGGCGTTGGACGGGACGCAGTGGCGCCGGAGGGCACGGACGCGATGAATCGCCCCGACAGGTCGTTACCGCAGCGGGCGGATCAGCGAAGAGCGATGCCTGCCTGTTGGACGGGCGCCCCGGCGTATGTCGGTCGCGAGAAGGGCAACGAGAGGGCCGGTGCCGCCTAGCGGCGTAAACCCGCGCGGCGCCGCTGCTTCGCCGCGCGCGTCGTTCTCGCGCGGAAACGACCGTAGCGCTAGATGGTTCCATAGCGCCACAACGCCCGCCGCATCGCTACGCTCCCCTTCCCCGCCGCCCCTTCGTCACCCAGTTCGTCGTCATCGCGCGCTCCGAATCCTTGTTCGCCGTGTGGCCGGAGCTCGCCCGGCGGTGTGGGGCGGAGCTGCGCGTGGTGGCGGACGCGGAGGCGTGCGGGCGCACGGGCGAGGCGGCGATCCTGGCCGTGGCGGGGTGCGGGCGCTGGCTCCGCCGCCTGGCGAGTGAACTCGCGGCAACGGCTGTGCGGCGGTGCTCGCGGCAGCCCTCCTCGCGTGCGGCGGGCGACTGAAGTCGCTGCAACAACCACACGAAGTCCCCCTGCGGGGACTACATGGTTCCGGCTGATGCTGGAAGACCAGTCCGCGAAGGCGGACTTCGTGCTGTTGCCATCCCCCGACAAGTCACGCTCTTGCCGCAACGCGCCCGGAGGCGCGGGAAGGCGCCGTCGGCCAACGCGTTGAACCGGTGTGGAGTGAACGGATGAAGCCAGGCGGGGTGTCCCGCTCCGCGACACGGGGACCCGTTCCGCCACGGGCGTACTTGCGGGGTGCGAGCGCGCTGGCATACGATGCGCGGAAGACTCCGCCCCACGGAGCAGCGCACCCCAAACCGCCGGAGACCCGCCGCATGTCCACGCCGGAGATCAAGCTCGACTCCCTCCTCCAGGAAGACCGCGTCTTTCCGCCGCCGCCGGAGTTCGCGCGCCAGGCCCTGGTGGGCGAACGCGAGGTATACGCGCGCGCCGAGACGGACCCGGAAGCGTACTGGGCCGGGTGGGCCGACGAGCTTCACTGGTTCCGCCGCTGGGACCGCGTGCTGGACTGGCAGCCCCCCAACGCGAAGTGGTTCGTGGGGGGCACGCTGAACGCCGCCTACAACTGCCTGGACCGCCACCTGGACGGCCCCCGCCGCACCAAGCCCGCCCTGCTGTGGGAGGGCGAGCCGGGAGACAAGCGGGCGTACAGCTACGAGGAGCTTCACCGCGAGGTGGGGCGGGCCGCCAACGCGCTCAAGGGGCTGGGGGTGAAGCGCGGCGACCGCGTGGCCATCTACCTCCCCATGATCCCCGAGGCGGCCATCGCCATGCTCGCCTGCGCCCGCATCGGCGCGGCGCACTCGGTGGTGTTCGGCGGCTTCTCTGCCGAGAGCCTGCGCGACCGCATCCGCGACGCGGAGGCGCGGGTGCTGATCACGGCCGACGGCGGCTACCGGCGCGGCGCGGTGGTGGCGCTCAAGCGCAGCGCGGACCAGGCGGTGGAGGAGGAGGGCGGGTGCCCCACCATCGAGCACGTGCTGGTGGTGCGCCGCCACGGCGCGGAGGGCGACTCCGTGGGCGAGGCGGCGATGAAGGCGGAGCGCGACGTGTGGTGGCACGACGTGGTGGAGGCGGCGGACGCGGAGTGCCCCGCGGAGGAGATGGAGGCGGAGGACCTGCTCTACATCCTCTACACCTCGGGCACCACGGGGAAGCCCAAGGGGATCATGCACACCACCGGCGGCTACATGACGCAGGTGTACGCCACCACCCGGTGGGTGTTCGACCTCAAGGAGGACGACGTCTACTGGTGCACGGCAGACGTGGGGTGGGTGACGGGGCACTCGTACATCGTGTACGGGCCGCTGGCCAACGGGGCCACGGTGGTGATGTACGAGGGCGCCCCCGATTGGCCGGACCGCGCGCGCATGTGGAAGACGATCGAGGACTACAAGGTCACCATCTTCTACACGGCGCCCACGGCCATCCGCGCCTTCATGAAGTGGGGGACGGACTTCCCCGCGCAGCACGACCTTTCGTCGCTGCGGCTGCTGGGCACGGTGGGCGAGCCCATCAACCCGGAGGCGTGGATCTGGTACCACAAGTTCATCGGCGGCGAGCGCTGCCCCATCGTGGACACGTGGTGGCAGACGGAGACGGGGGCCATCATGATCACCCCGCTCCCCGGCGTCACGCACACGGTGCCGGGGTCGGCGACCACGCCCTTCCCGGGGATCCAGGCGGACATCCTCTCGCTGCAGGGCGACTGCATCGAGACGGGGGGCGGCTTCCTGGCCATCCGCCGCCCCTGGCCCTCCATGCTGCGCGGCATCTGGGGCGACCCGGAGCGCTTCCGCGAGACCTACTGGACGAAATGGACAGGCAAGACCGTCGCCGGCTCGCAGCCGGGCGAGGGCGTCTACTTTCCGGGCGACGGCGCCAAGCGCGACGAGCGCGGCTTCTTCTGGGTGATCGGCCGCATCGACGACGTGCTGAACGTGGCCGGCCACCGCATCGGCACCATGGAGGTGGAGTCGGCGCTGGTGGACCACCCCTCCGTGGCCGAGGCGGCCGTCGTGGGGAAGGCGCACGAGCTCAAGGGGCAGGCGGTGGCGGCGTTCGTGACGCTCAAGGAGGGCCAGGAGGCCACGGAGGAGCTCAAGAAGGAGCTGAGCGACCACGTGGTGCGTAAGATCGGCGCCATCGCCCGCCCGGACGCCATCCTCTTTGCCGGCGACCTTCCCAAGACGCGCTCGGGCAAGATCATGCGCCGCCTGCTCAAGGACATCGCCGAGGGGCGGGCGCTGGGCGACACCACCACGCTGGCCGACCCCAACGTGGTGCAGCGGCTGAAAGGGGAGTACGAGTCCAAGGAATCGTAAAAGACCGGGCTCACACGGAGGCACGGAGGCACAGAGGAGAACTTCTTCTCTGTGCCTTCGTTCGTGCGGGGAAATCTGGGAAGGTGTCCGACCAATACATTCGAGTGCTGTGCCGTCGGAGCACCTGAACCCCCTGAGATATGTCCATCGCCTCTCTTCCGCGCTGGAAGGGCGGCTCCGGCATGCCTGTCACGGTGGACGCCACCGGGAGCATCACCGCGCACGCGCGGAGCCTGACGGTGCTCTTCGACTCGTTCAGCGTCACGCCGCCGAGCAGGTCCGGCCAGAGCACCACGCACACCGCCGCGTTCCGCGCCACCATCGACGTCGCGAAGCCCGTTCACCTCCTCGTGCGGCAGCAGTTGCGCGGGAGGGTGGTGAAGGGCGCGGAGAGCCGGGTGGTGCTCACCTCCATGCTGGGGCCCTCCGTGCTGGTGCACGAGATCCCGTACGGCCAGCCGTTCGACGCCGGCATCCTCATCGAGCACGAAGACGATTTCGTGCACGCCCCGCGGCAGCCCTGCACGGGGATCATCACGGTGCTGATCGAGCAGCGCGAGAGCGACACGGCGGTGCTGGTGGCCATCGACGGCATCGACGCCACGCTCGTGGTGCCCGGCGGCGGGTAGCGCGAGCGCGAAAAAGCTTGTGTGCGTGCCCGCCCGGCCCATAACGTAGGACCGCTCCGAACGTGGAAAATCCGCGTGAACGGATCGCCTTCCGCCGTCCTCCCCGGAGCCGGCCGCCGGAGAAAGCGGCGGATCGTGTCCATCCAATCCGCAGGGCCCCCTCGCAGGTCCTGTCCCCACCGCCCACCCGGGCGCACCCATCCCTCCTCCCCTCGGGTGTATCGATGCACATCTCACTTTGGCGCGGCCTGGTCCGCGCCACCCTCGCGGCCTGCCTGCTCCTCGCGGCCACCCTGGCGAGCGCGCAGGCGCCCCAGCCCACCACTCCCGACACCGTGCTGCGCGTCCGCAAGGTCAGCCCCGCCTGGAGCCACTTCGGCGGGCGGGTGGTGGTCACCGTGGACAACCTGCACAACGTGGGGCGTGACGTCACCCGCCCGCTGGACAGCCTCAAGGTGTACGTGAACGGCTACGCCATCCCCGACTCGCGCCCCATCCGCGTGGGTCCGGGGAACGAGGTGTCGTTCAAGCTCACCTTCACCAAGGCGTCGCAGGACGCGTGGACGGCCGTGCTGGCCGACTCCAGCACGCGCGGACGCGACGTGCGCATCGGGGTGGGCTTTCCCGGCGGTCCCGAGGCGCAGCCGGCCGCCAGGGCCGCCATCCTGCGCTTCGAGCGCTTCACCCCGCGGCGGCTGTACCTGTCGATGCTGGGCTACGCCGTGGCGCTGCTGGCGTTCGTCGCCATGGTGCTGCGCAGCGGCGTGCTGCGCGACTCGGCGGAGGAATCGGGGCGGCCGGTGCACGAGCGCCCCTTCAGCCTGGGGCGCGCGCAGGCGGCGGCCTGGTTCTTTGCCATCGTGGCGGGCTTCCTCTACATCCGCCTGGTGACCGACGACTACACCTCGCTCACCCCCCAGGCGCTCCTGCTGCTGGGCATCGGCACGGCGACGCAGGCGGCCTCCGGGCTGGTGGACAACACGCTGCGCAAGAAGGCGCGGGCGACCCTCGCCGAGATGCGCCCGCGGCTGGCCCGCGTGCGGGCGGAGGTGAGGGAGATGAAGGCGCTGCGAAGCTCGGACGGCGAGCCGGCCGCGCTGGCGCAGCTCCGCGCCCAGCTTGCCGTGTCGCGCGTGGAGAGGGACGACGCGGCGCGGGAGGTAGCGCGCGCCAAAGCCGTGCTCACGGGGTTGCCCACCCGCGGCATCCTGGTGGACCTGGTGTCCGACGGGCAGGGGGTGAGCCTCCACCGCTTCCAGATGGCGGTGTGGACGGTGATCCTGATCGGGATCTACCTCACCGAGGTGGTCACGACGTGGGCGATGCCCCAGTTCAACGGCGAGATGCTGGCGCTGATGGGCTTCAGCGGCGGCGCGTTCGTGGGCTTCAAGATGGTGGAGCGCCAGCCCGTGCAGTCCAGCGCGCCCCCCAGCGCCGAGCCGCCGGCCGATGCGCCGCCCGCCGAGCCGCAGGAGCAGATCACGCCGCAGGTGTTCAAGGTGATCTCGGACCTCGAGCCCGCCGCCACCAGCGCGGACACCCGCGGAACGGACGCCGGCATCGATCCCGAGACCCCGCTCGCGCCGCGGTGACCAGCTAACCGCCGGGGCGGCGATCCCTATCGCCCGCTGCCCCAGCGGACGCCACCGCGTTAGCGGCGCCGCCATTCGCGCGGCGGCGCATCTGGACCCGGCGCGCCCGGCAACCGCTGAGCACGCCCGAGCCTCTATTACGCGGCCGCGCCACGGCCGTGCACTCACCCCCCGGAACCACATGTCACCAGTACAAAGTCAAGGCGCACTGGCTGAACGTCCGTGACCATGCCGATGGCGACGCAGAGGTACAGAGGTGACTTCATCTCTGTGCCTCGTTGGGGGCCGCCGGGAATTTCACGGCCCGTGCCCATCTATCACGGGGACCAGTCGCAACACAACCCGCGTGGAGCCTTCCCCACACTGGAACGATCATGAACAGCAGAATGGCCGCCCTCGTCCTGAGCGCTCTCGCCGCAACCGCAGCCTCGCCGATGACCGCGCAGCCCACGCGGGATCTATGCTCCCGCGACTACGTGGCGGATGACACGCTGATCGCCGACATTCTCCATCCCACGTATTTCGTGAGGGTACACGAGCTACCTGGCGAGGGGGGTGCGCGTCGGTCCGTGTTCGAAGCGCACTCCAGCCCCGGAGCTGCAGGACGCACCCGCCCGGTGGCGGAGGTGGACCGGAACAGTACGCTCCAGATCACCTTTGCCCGCGGATGGATGGTCCACCAGCCTGAGTTCGAAGCGCAGTTGAAGATCGACGGGGTCCTGAACGGCACCCCCATTCAGGTTCCGGGCTACTCCGTGGTGGGGAAGCAGGCGGATTCGAGCGTGGTGTCCGTGCGCGGCGCCCGGGTCATGAAAGCGCTGGTCTGTCCGACCCACTCCACCCTTGATGGGGTGATGAGGAGCCTGCAGGAGGTTGACGCGGCGATCGTCAGAGCTCGTCAGGAGGCGGCGCAGGGCCAGCAGGCGACACGACGCTCGCTGGCCCAGATCCAGGAGCTGGAGTGGACGCGTGTCGAAACTGCGAACTCGCTGATTCGCGCCGCCACCAAGGCAGACTCAGCGGTGCTCGAGGCCCGGCTGACGGACGTGGATGCTGAACTCGAGCGGCAACACAGAGCCGCCGGCTATTTGAAGGTGGTCAATCGCTATTCCCAGACAGCGATCCCGTCGCTGCGGACGGCGCTCGCCAACTACCAAGCGACCCTGAATACGCTCACTAAGCCGGAGAATGCTCCGCTCGTGCACTTTGTGGCACAGCGGACCAACCGCGACGGAGCGCAGTTGATCGCAACCGCGAACCGGCTTCGCTCCAGCGGGCTGGATACGCTCGCCACTCCGCAGGAGCCGCTGTCTACCGCGGCGCTCCAGCGCCGGCATGACACGATCGAGGAAGTGCAGGCCGGCGTGAAGGAGATCAGCGAAGCCCTAAAGGATTATGCCGCTTATCTAACCCGCACTGGCTATGAGATGGATCCCGCAATGCTGCGCGGGCTCAAAGACACGGAGGTTCTACTTAGTGCGCTGGACGTTAAGCCGGGAGACCGCCTTACCCTCTCGTTCACGAACGCACTAGGTGTGGACGGACAGAACCGCAGACTTGACGTCCCGATCCGAGTCGCCCGTTTCGGATGGGTTCGCGAGGTCAATGACTCTTTCCTTTTCCTGCGCCGCCGTGGCGCGAACTACAAGCGCACGCCAAACCGCGTCACTGAGTTGGTGAGCACCATCAAACCAGGTGAAGAGAGGGAGGTCGACATCCCTGTCGGGGTGAACTACCAGCTCACCCCGGGTGCAGCGCTGACCTGGTCGTACAACGACCGGAGCCATAATACTGTGTGGCGGTGGCTCCGCCCGGGGGTGGGGCTTCAGGTAGCCCTGCCCAGATTCGAAACGCGCACCTACACTGTCTCCTTCCCGACCGGCACCGCCGCGCCTTCAATCAAGGAAGAGACGAGGGGGAACGCATTCGACATCGCCCTTGGTGGCCTTGTGACCCTGTTCGACAATTCCGTAGGCATCTCTGCGGGACGGGATATGATGGTGCGCGAGAGGCCGTACTACTTTGCCTTCAGCGTCAGCTTCGTGAGCCTGGCGAAGCGTGCCGCGCAACTGCTCCCCTCTGGTCAGTGACAGCGCACCGCACCTAAACATCTGCGCACGCACACGAGCGCGAGCTGATGAGAATTCGTCGGTTCCGTCCAAGGGGAGGACGCCGCAACGAGGGGGAGCTTGTGATCCGCCATCTGCCCCTGAATGCCGCGCGGACTTGATACGGTTTACTTTCCGCACTCGCACCTCTCCACGGCGACCCCTTTGCAGCTCTCTACAGAGGCACAGAGGCACGGAGATGAAGTCATCTCCGTGCCTCTGTGCCTCTGTGTGAGCCCCGTCTTTTACAGGACCCCGTCCGGCCCCGTCACCTCCACCCGCTCGCGCCGCAGGGTCTCCTCGATCACCTGCTCCTCGGTCACGCGCGTCTTGCGGATGACGAGCTCCTCGCGGGCGACGAGGCGCTTGGTGATGACGAGCTCCTCCTCAACGATGGGTACGTAGAGCACGCCGTCCTCCGTGCGCGGCTCCAGCCCCACGCCGGGGGGAACGGGGCGGCGCTCCACCTCCGCGTGCTCGCGCATCAGGGGCACGCTCTGGCGGACGACCTGCTCCTCCATGTGCTTGTGCACCGTCACCTCACCCGCGGACACCTCGCGCTTCCCCACCGTCAGCTCCTCTTCAGAAAGGACGATGCGCTCCTCGTCGCCGTGGAGCTCGCGCGCGGGGGCCGACGCGGTGGCCGTTGCGGTGGGGGCGAGGCCGGCGCCGGCCAGCGAGTCGGCGGCGCGGGCGCGGTCGAGCACCGTGGCGTCCTGGTCAGGGGCCAGGGTGCCGGTGGGGGTGGTGGGGAGGGTGGCGGCGCTCTCGCCCGTCACCGTGTCCAGGTGAACACGCTGCGCCTCGTCCACGCGGGCAGTGGCAAAGGGCACGTACACGCGGCGCCCGCCGAGCTGGCGCGCCACCGCGGCCTCCAGCAGCACGGCCAGGAAGCGCGGCCCGTCGCCGCGCATGTCGCCCAGCACGTCCGCCACCTCGCCCAGCAGGGTGCCGTCGCCGGCGAAGACGGGGCGGCCCGTGAGCCCAAGGTCCGCGCCCGCGCCCAGCTCACCGAGCGATACCAGTTCTTCGGTCGATCCGTCCATCGTTCCTCGCCAGCCAGGGATGGGGCGCGCCGTGCGCCCGGTCAATCGGTGGCGCGGGGTGGTTGCAAGCGGCATTCCCTTAACCGCGGGGAACGGGGAATGGGGAACGGGGAACGGGGAACGGGGAACGGGGAACGCGCGTTGAGAGGGTCCCCTCCCCTCAGCGCTGCCGGCGGATGCGCTCCACGCGCCGGAAGGAAGCGTCCCCGCGGCCGAAGACGCTGACTTTTTCGGGGCGGTCCAGGGCCTCCGCTTCCTCCACGCGGTCCAGGAGCTTGCGGATGCCGTATGTGCCCCGCTCGCAGCAGATGCACGGGCACGGAGGCCGGCCGTTGGCGCCGGGGAAGTAGCGCCAGCCTACCACCTGCGGCAACGCCTTGACGCGCAGGATCTCCGCGGGGTGGATGCCGCGGGGGATGAAGACCTCGTACCCCTCCGCCGAGGTGGGGAGGGCCCGTCCCCGCTGCACCGCCTTCGACTCCGCGTCGTCGGCGCGGGCGCGGGCGGGGTCGCGGCGCTCGGCCTCGAAGAGCAGCCCGGCGGCCTGGGCGGCCGTCATCGGCACGCGGCCGCGGTTGTAGTGCCCCACCTCCACCGGCTCGTCGTTCGGAAGGCGGAAGTACACGCCGGCTACGGAGCCGCGGCCCCACCTCCGCAGCTCGCGCAGCCACTGGTGCGAAACGTAGAAGCTGTGAGTGACCGGCAGCGCGTACACGCCCCGCTCCCCGAAGCGCACCCGGGGCGGCACGATCCCCTGCCTCCGGATGGAGCGCAGCGCCCGCTCCGGAGCGAGGTGAACGAAAACGGACATAAGCAGGCGCGGGCTGGGAATGGAGAACGGTGGATCTGGCGGAGGGATGGGTGCGGGCTGACGGAGGGCCCTCTCCTCCCATCCTCCTCCCCCAAACCGCTGGGGGAGGAGGCGCACCTGCTGTGTCGGTGCGGCAACCGAGCACCTCGTCGCCCGCGGCCTCGGTGATCTTCGGGCGCGGCTGGATGGGGGGAGTGCGCCCCCCTCGCCCAAACTTGGGAGAGGGGGGTTGGGGGGGTGAGGGCCCTGTCAGCACGCACCTCCCCGTTCCCGGTCCCCCGCCGTTAGACCGCCCCCAGACCCGTGTTCGCCCGCACGTTGAGCTCGCTGTACGCGGCCTCGGCGGCGGGATCGCGGGTGAAGAGGGAGCCCAGGATGGCGGCCAGGAAGCCCAGCGGCACCGAGACGATGGCCGGGTTGTCCAGCGGGAAGAGCGCCGCGGACTGGATCAGGTGGCGCGTGGCGGCGGTGGGCGGGTCCACGCCCATCACGGCGGGGCTCAGCACGATGAGCACGACCGAGGAGATGAGCCCCACCAGCATCCCCGTCACCATCCCCGTGGTGTTGAAGCGGCGCCAGTACAGCGTGAGCAGGATGGCGGGGACGTTGGCGCTGGCCGCGACCGCGAAGGCCAGCCCCACCAGGAATGCGACGTTCAGCGACCGCAGCGCGATCGCCATCCCGATGGAAACGATGCCGATGAGCCCGGCGGCGATGCGGGCCACGCGCACCTGCTCGCGCTCGTCGTGCCCCTCGCCGCGCTTCACCACGCTGAACCAGATGTCGTGCGCGAAGGCGCTGGAGGAGGCGATGGTGAGCCCCGCCACCACGGCCAGGATGGTGGCGAAGGCGATGGCCGCCACGAACGACAGGAAGATCTCGCCCCCCACTTCCTGGGCCAGCAGCGGCGCCGCCAGGTTCTGGTTGGGGACGATGACCCCGTCCTTCATCAGCCCGATGTTGGCCTTCCCCACCAGCGTGGCCGCCCCGAAGCCCAGGAAGGTGGTCATGATGTAGAAGGCGCCGATCAGGATCATCGCCCACACCACCGAGGTGCGCGCCGCCACCGCCGAGGGCACCGTGTAGAACCTCACCAGGATGTGCGGCAGCCCCGCCGTGCCGAAGATGAGCGCCACGCCCAGCGAGATCAGCGACAGCGGGCCCCACTTGCCGTGGTAATAAAGGCCGGGCTGCGTGAAGTCGCGGGTGATGGGGGCCGCGCCGCCGGGGCACGCGCCGTCCTTGAGCGTGCCCTCCGCGCAGAACTGGCCGCTCACGTTGGCAACCGCGTCGAAGAAGGCGGTGAAGGAGAAGCCGAAGCGGTGCATCACCAGGATGGAGAGCAGGATGGTGCCCAGCATCAGCAGCACCGCCTTCACGATCTGCACCCAGGTGGTGGCCAGCATCCCCCCAAAGATCACGTACACCAGCATGAGCGCGCCCACCATCACGATGGCGAGGTTGAACGAGATCTGCGGGATCAGCAGGCTCACCAGCGAGCCCGCGCCCACCATCTGCGCGATCATGTAGAAGAGCGACACCGTGAGCGTGGAGATGGCCGCCACCGTCCTCACCACGGGGCTGCGCAGGCGAAAGGCGAGCACGTCCGCCATGGTGAACTTCCCCGTGTTCCGCAGCGGCTCGGCCACCAGCAGCAGCACAGTGAGGTACGCCACCAACCACCCCACCGAGTACATGAAGCCGTCGTAGCCGTAGAAGGCGATCAGCCCCGCGATCCCCAGGAACGAGGCCGCGCTCATGTAGTCGCCCGCCACGGCCCACCCGTTCTGGAAGCCGGTGATGCTGCGCCCGGCGCTGTAGAACTCGGCCGTCGTCTGCGTGCGGCGCGAGGCCCAGAAGGTGATCCCCAGCGTGAGGAGCACGAAGACCACGAACATCAGGAGCGAAGTGGTCACCGGTCACCTCCCAGAGTGGAGCCCGCCACGATCTTCGCGGCCTGCGCGTCGAAGTCGCGGGCGCGGCGGATGTACATCGCCATGAGGATCCAGGCCATGAAGAACTGCGAAAGGGCGAACAGGTACGCCACGTTCACGTTCCCCACCACGTCGCGCCCCATCATCTCGGGGAAGTACCCCACCAGCACGGGGAGCGCGAAGTAGTAGACCACGAAGAACAGCGTCGCGGGAAGGATGAAGCGCCGCTTGGCGGCCACCAGCGCGCGGAACTCGGGGTCGCTCTCCAGGCGCGCCCACGCTTCGTCGCGCGCGGTGGGGGTGGGGGCGGACGGGGGCGAACCGGGCATGGCGGACCAGGGGGAACGGGGAATGGGGAACGGGGAACGGGAACCGCGTTCGGCGCGTCGGGAAACAGGTGGACGGGATGGGTGCGGCACGTTAGGTCGCGGTCCGCGCGTTGACAAGGGTTGGCGGGGGCGGCATTGTCACGCGCACCCTGGCCGGAGGCTGTGGATGACGGTGGTCACGATTGCGCGGCAGCTTGGCGCCAGCGGCGAGGCCGTGGCCAACCGGCTGGCCGGCGCCCTGGGGTGGCGCCTGCTGGACCGCGCCCTGGTGGAGCGCATCGCGCGCGAGCTGGAGGTGGCGCCGGAGCAGGTGGAGGCCACCACCGAGCGGGTGGAGCGCTTCGTGGAGCGGCTGGGCACGTACCTTTCCGAGAGCTTCCCCGAGGCGCTCCCCGGGGCCGCCGTGCCGCGCGCCCTCTCGCCCGGGGCCACGGCGCGGGCCGCGCGGCGCATCGTGGCCGAGGCCGCGGCGGAAGAGCCGGCGGTGATCGTGGGGCACGGCGCGCAGTGCATCCTGCGCGGCAGCCCGGCCACCCTTCACGTGCTCCTGCACTCGCCGTTCGATGCGCGGGTGGCGCGGGTGCGCGACCACTTCGCGCTGGACGAGCGCGCGGCGGCGGAGCGGGTGCGCCGCTCGGACGCGGGGCGGCGCGCCTACGTGCGCGAGCACTTCGGCGAGGAGTGGCTGGACCCGGCGCTCTACCACCTCAGCATCGACACCCACCGCTTTGGCGTGGAGGGCGCGGCGGAGCTGATCTGGGAGGCGGCCAACCGGATTTTCTCACACAGAGACACAGAGACGCAGAGAGTTAGATGACGGACGCGCTCAGGCTCGGGCACATCACCTACAGCAACTGCTTTCCGGTGCACGCCGGGATCATGGACGGCGGGATGGGGGGGGCGGGGCTCCGGGTGGTGGAGGGGGTGCCCTCGCACCTCAACGAGCTGCTGGACCGGGGGGAGATCGACGTGGCGCCCTCGTCCAGCATCGAGTTCGCGCGCCACGCGGAAAGCTACGGCATCATGCCGGGGCTGGTGATCGGGTCGCGGGGGCCGGTGAGGAGCATCCTCTTTCTGGCGAAGCGCGCGCCGGAGTCGCTGGACGGGTGCGTGGTGGCCATGCCCACCGCGTCGGCCACCTCCGTGGTGCTCCTCAAGATCCTGCTGCGCACGCGCTGGGGCGTGGAACCGCGCTTCACCTGGTTCGACCAGGCGCGCGACGACCCCTTCGCCGCCGGGGCGCACGCGGCGCTCTTCATCGGCGACGTGGCGCTGCGCACGGGGCTGCACCCCGCCCTCCCCTTCCGCTTCGACCTGGGGCAGGTGTGGTGGGAGCAGATGGGGCTTCCCTTCGCCTTCGCGGTGTGGCAGGTGGCCGGGGGGAGCCCCGAGGCGCTGGGCCGCCTCCACCGCACCCTGCTGGCCTCGCGCGACTACGGCGAGCGCAACCGCGCGGAGCTGGCGGAGAGGTGGGGGCCGCACTTCGGCTTCGCGCCCGCCTTCCTGGAGCGCTACTGGACGGACCTGGCCTTCCACCTGGACCCGTCCATGATCGAGGGGCTACGCGCGTTCTACACGCTCGCCGCCGAGATCGGCGAGATTCCCCGGGTTCCGGAGCTGCGCTGGGCGGTGTGACCCGCCCGCCGCGCCTCCGTCAGAAAGCGTCTCGCCGGCGCATCTGCCTGCAGAAGCAACCCCCACGCTCCGAACCCCGCGCCCCATCCATGAAGAAGCTGATCGTCGCCGCCGCCCTCCTGTGCGCCGCCCCCGCCGCGGCGCAGGAAGCCCCCGCCGCCCCGGCCCCGCCCCCCCAGCGCACCCTGGTGACGGCCAACCCCATCGGGCTGCTGGCCGACTACTACAACGTCGAGGTGGAGCGGGCGCTGAGCACCCTCACCAGCGTCGCCTTCGCCTTCGAGCGCTCCACCGCGGACGACGACGACATCACCGCCGGCGACATCCGCTTCCGCTACTACCCGCAGGCCCGCATGTTCTCCGGGATCGCGCTGGGCGCCTCGCTGGGCTACGGCAAGTTCAACGAGGACATCGACGACGGCGAGTTCGACGACGACGGGGACGGCACCATGGAAGGGCCCACGCTGGGGCTGGAGGTGGACTACAGTTGGCTCCTGGGCCGCGACCGCCGCCTGTACGTGGGCCTGGGCGTGGGCGCCCGCCGCCTCCTGAGCGGCGGCGACGACGACGGCGACCCCACGCTGGTGCCCGGCGCGCGCTACTTCGCCATCGGCTACACGTTCTAAAACGGGGCTCACACAGAGACACAGAGGCACGGAGAACTACGCTGTTCTCCGTGCCTCTGTGCCTCTGTGTGAGCCCCGTTTTTTAGAAGACCCGCAGGTTGATGTACTTCTTGGGGTTCGCCTGGATGTCCTCGGCCAGCGAGCCGTAGCGCGTGACCGTGGTGTTCAGGTTGGTGGCCGCCGCGTTCATGTTGTTGTAGAGCGACTCGTCGCGGCTCAGCTTGCCCAGCGTGCCCTCGCCGCGGTCGATGCGGCCCACCACGCTCGCCAGCGACTGGCCGGCGGCGTTCAGCGACCTGGTGGCCGCGTCCAACTGCAGGGTGATGCTGTCCGTGCGGGCGATGGCGCGCGCCAGCTCGGGGCGCGTGGCGGCGCCCTCCACCCCGGCGGCCGAGCGGCGCAGCGAGCCGGAGAGGCCCTGCAGCTCGCGGCGCTGCTCGGTGGCTAGCGCGGAGAGCTCCACCAGCAGGCCCTGCAGCTCCGTGGCGCTGGTCTGCACCGCGCCGATGGTCTGCTGGCTCAGCAGCGCCTGGGCGCGGCCCAGCACGGTGTCCGCGCGGGTGCCCACGGCGCTGGCGGTGGCCATGATGTCGCCCGAGCCGGCCGCGGCGGGAACGGGCTCCAGGATGCCGCCGTCCGCCAGGCGCTGTGGGGAGCGGCCGGGCTGGATGGTGGCCACCACGCCGCCCAGCAGCCCGTTGCTGCTGAGCTGCACCTTGGAGTCGGCGGGCACCGGGTACTCGCCCTCCAGCTCCATGCGCACCCGCACGCCGTTGTCCTGGATCTCGAACGAGCGGATGCGGCCGATGTTGACCCCGCGGAGCTGCACCGGATCGCCCTTGCGGATGCCGCCGGCCGTTTCCACCAGCGTGCTCACGTAGTAGCGGCCCCGGAAGGTGCCGGGGTCGGTGAGCAGGAAGAGGGCGAGCAGAACCGAGAGGATGCCGCCCAGTACGAAGAGGCCCACCTGCACTTCACGGCGGGGAGTGCGTGCGACGCTCACGGCGGCGAGGTCCTCTTTGGGGATTCGGTTGCGCGGGGCCGTGTTGGGGGTCCCGCCATCAGCGCGCTGTATCATACTGCCTCGAGGAGGTCGGAGTCGGGAACGTCTCGCTCGAGGAACGCCCTCACCAGCGGATCGCGGCTCGCCCGGAAGTCGTCCGGAGTGCCCACGAAGCGGATCGCCCCGTGGTCGAGCATCGCCACCCGGTCGGAGATGGGGAGCGCACCCTCGATGTCGTGTGTGACGATGATGGAGGTGACCCCCAGCTCGCCCGCCAGGCGGGCGATCAGCCGGTGGACCACCGTCGCGTTCACCGGGTCGAGCCCCGTCACGGGCTCGTCGTACAGCAGGATCTGCGGGCGCGACACGATGGCCCGCGCGATCCCCACCCGCTTTCTCATCCCCCCGGACAGCTCGGAGGGGAGCTTCCCCAGCACGGCGGCCGGGTCAAGGTTCACGTGCTCAAGGGCGTCCACCACGCGGCGCAGCACCTCGGCCTCGCCGTTCTCCTTCTGCTCGCGGTCGCTGAGCCCCTGCGCCACGTTCTCGAACACCGTCATCGAGTCGAACAGGGCGGCGTTCTGGAATACGTAGCCCACCTTGCGGCGGATGCGGTCCAGCGTGCGCTTGTCCGCGGTCACCACGCTGTCGCCGTCGATCACCACGTCTCCGCGCTCGGGGACGATGAGGCCGATGGTGGTCTTGAGCAGCACGCTCTTGCCCGTGCCGGAGTGCCCCACCACGGCGATCGTCTCGCCCCGCCCCACGTCAAGCTCCACGCCGGCCAGGATGGGCCGGTCGAAGCGCTTGTGGAGGTCCACGTACTGCACCATCGGCGTGTAGTCGCTCATCGGGCCCCCCGTCAGTTGAGGAGGAGGGGCGGGAAGAGCGCGTCCAGGAAGAGGACGGCCAGCGTCATCAGCACCACCGCGCTCGTCGTGGACTTGCCCACGCCCTCGGCGCCGCCGCGGGTGGCCAGGCCCATGTGGCTGGCGATCAGCGGGATCACGAAGCCGAACACCACGCCCTTGCTGAGCGAGTAGAACAGGTCCCAACTGTGCCACCAGAGCTGCGCGCCGTACAGGAACGCGTCCGGGCTTAGCCCGATGGTGGCCTGCGCGGCGAACATCCCGCTCAGGATGCCGGAGGTGTTCGCGATCCCCACCAGCACCGGCACCACGATCACGCCCGCCACGATGCGCGGCGACACCAGCGTCCGTACCGGGTCGCGCCCCAGCGAGTGGAGCGCGTCGATCTGCTCGGACACGGTCATCGTGCCCAGCTCGGCGGTGATGCGGGCGCCCACGCGGCCGATGAGCACCACGGCCGTCATGATGGGCCCCAGCTCCAGCACCACCGAGGAGGTGACCACCGAGCCCAGCACGTACAGCGGCACCGAGCCGGTGAACTGGTACCCGCCCTGCTGCGAGGTCACCACGCCGGCCAGGATCCCCGTCACCATCACGATGGGGATGGACGAAACGCCCATCCAGTACATCTGCCTCACCACCTCGCGGAGCGGGATGCGCCCCGTGAAGAGGTACACCACCGTCTGCCACACCAGCATCCACAGCCCGCCGATGTTGGCCATCAGCGTCTCGTAGCTCCGCCCCAGCTTGCTGAGCCCCGTTTCCACCGGCCTCAGCGGCGACACCCGCCTGCGAGGTGCCCGCTCCGTCGCTTCCCTGGTTGCCTGCATCGCCCGTCCGCCGAAAAAGGATCTCTCACCCGCAGGCCCGCGGCCCCGTTTCACCGGAACCGCAGGTAAGTCCTTAATTTACAAACACTTACCCTCAATTGCAACCCGAACGGGGTTTAGAGGTGACGGGTTGTTGTCGAGGTGCGTGCGGACCTGACAGTGTGAATCTTGGGGAACGGGGAACGGGGAATGGGGAACGGCAACTACCAATTCGCCCCGGTTTCCGCTGTTTCCGTTCCCCGTTCCCCGTTCCCCGTTCCCCGTTCCCCGTTCCCCGTTCCCCGTTCCCGGCCGTTCAATCCCCCGGCACCGTCTCCGGCTCCAGCACCCGGCGCGGCCGGTCGCTGTGCCCGCCCGCGGGCGCGTGGTCGTGCGTGCTCTTGCGCCCGAACAGGCCCAGGGTACGCTCGCGCATCTCGTCCAGGATCTCGTAAAAGGTCGGGATGGCGATCAGCGTGAGCAGCGTGGAGGTGATGGTGCCGCCGATCACCGCCACGCCCAGCGGCGAGCGGAACTGCGCGCCCTCGCCCGAGCCCAGCGCCACCGGGATCATCCCCGCGATCAGCGCGAACGTCGTCATCAGGATGGGGCGCAGGCGGATGGCGCCCGCCTCGATCAGCGCCTCGCGCCGCGGCATCCCCGACTCCTGCGACCAGATCGCGAAGTCGATGAGCAGGATGGCGTTCTTGGCCACGATCCCCATCAGCAGGATCACCCCGATCATGCTCATGATGTTGAGCGTGTTCCCCGTGATCAGCAGCCCCAGCATCACCCCCACCAGCGACAGGGGGAGGGAGAGCATGATGGCCATGGGGTCCAGGAACGAGCCGAACTGGACGACCAGGATCAGGTACATCAGCATCACCGCCACGCCCAGCGCGAAGAAGATGCGCCCGAACACCTCGTTCTGGTCCTCGGTCTCGCCGCCCTGGCTCACCTGGTAGCCGGCGGGCACGGGCACGTTGCCCAGCCGCTGGGTGATGCCGGCCACCACGTCGGTGAGGGCCACGCCCTCGGTGTTGGCCTCCACGTTGATGACGCGCTCGCGGTCCAGGTGGCTGATGACCGCCGGGCCCAGGTTGCGCTCCACGCGGGCCACCTGCCCCAGCGGCACCGAAACCGGCGCGCCCGTGCCCCCCGCCGGCAGCACCAGCGGCACCGCCTCCAGGTTGGCCGTGCGGCTGCGCGCCTCGGGCGAGAAGCGCACGTACACGTCGCGCGTTTCGCCGGAGGGGTCCACCCAGTCGCCCGCGTCGATGCCGGCGAAGGCCGGGCGCAGCGCCTGCGCCACCTGCCCCGCCGTCACGCCCAGCGAGCCGGCCAGCCCGCGATCGAGCTGCACGGTGAGCTCCGGGCGCTGCCCCTTGGTGGAGAGGCCCACGTCCACGGCGCCGGGCACCTGCTTCACCTCGGCCATCACCCGCTCGGCCAGCCCGTTGAGCGTCTCGATGTCCGGCCCGCGCAACTGGATCTGGATCTGCTTCTGGTTGCCGAAGCCGCCCGTGGCCAGCGCCGCCTCGGCGCCGCCGATGCGCTTTGCCTCCTCGCGCAGCTCGGCCGCGATCTCGTCCTGCCCGCGCTCGCGGTCGCCCTTGGGCGTGAGGCGCACGTATACGGACGCCTCGTCCACCGCCCCGCCGCGCCCGCCGACGGTGGTGTAGGTGTAGCGCACCTCCTTCTTGCTGCGCGCCAGCACCGCCACCTCCTCCGCCTTCATCTGCGTGTAGGCCAGATTGGAGCCGGGCGGAGTGTCGATCTCCACGATGAACTCCGAGCGGTCGTCCGCCGGGAAGAACTCGCCGCCCAGCTTGAACACCACCGGCACCATGCCGGCCGCCGTCAGCCCCAGCATCAGCGACCCCAGCACCACCGCCGTGCGCGCGATGCCGCCCAGCACCTGCCCGCCGCGCCCGCGCCCGGTGGGGATCAGCGGCGCGACCACCGAAGCCAGCAGCGCCGCGCCCAGCACCACCGCGAAGCCCAGGATGCCCGTGGCGGGGATCTGGAGGGCGCCCAGGAACATCCCCAGCGCCAGCATCACGATGAACAGCCGGTGGTCGAGCGCCCACCCGATCACCGCGCGGTAGCGGTGCGCCTGGTGGTCGAACCAGCGGTTGAAGCGGTCCAGCGTCCTCGTGATCCACCACTTCTTGTCCTCCGGCACGTGCGGATCGGGCCAGTAGGCGGAGAGCATGGGGTCCAGCGAGAACGACACGAAGAGAGACACCAGCACCGAGCAGGCGATGGTGAGCGCGAACGGCGCGAACCACTGCTCCGCCAGGCTCCCCATGAACGCGATGGGGACGAACACGCACACGATGGAGAACGTCGTGGCCGCCACCGCCAGCCCGATCTCGTCCGTCCCCTCCCGCGCGGCCGTGTAGTGGTCCTTACCCATCTCCACGTGGCGCACGATGTTTTCCCGCACCACGATGGCGTCGTCGATCAGGATGCCGATGGCCAGCGACAGCCCCAGCAGCGACATGGTGTTGAGCGTGAAGCCGAACGCCCACACCGCCGTGAACGAGGCCAGCACGGACACGGGCAGCGCCAGGCCGGTGATGACCGTGCTGCGCCACGAGTTGAGGAAGAGGAACACCACGAGCACGGTGAGGATGGCGCCCTCGATCAGCGTCTCCTGCACGTTGTCCACGGAGTTCTCCACCCGCTCGCCGGCGTTCTGCACCACGTCCAGCTTCACCCCCGCCGGCAGCGAACCCTGCAGCTTCTCGATCTCGGCGATCACCCGCTCGCTGACGGCCGTGGTGCTGTACCCCTGCGACTTCACCACCTCGATGCCCACCGCGGGGCGGCCGTTGAAGAGCGCCACCGAGCGCGCCTCCTCGGTGCCGTCGCGCACCGAGGCCACCTCGCCCAGGCGGATGATGCGCCCCTCGCGCTGGGCCACCACGAGCTGCGCGAACTCCCCCGCGTCCAGCAGCCGCCCGCGCAGGCGGATGGTGCGCTCGTCCAGCGCGCCGTTGATGCGCCCCACCGGCGCCGCCAGGTTCTGCGACTGCACGGCCTGCACGATCTGCGGGATGCCGATGCCGGCGCCCTGCATGCGCTGCGGGTCCACCTCCACGGTGAGCTCGCGCTCCACGCCGCCCACCACGTTCACCTCGGCCACGCCCTGCAGCCCGCGAAGCTGGCGCGTGATCCCCGGGTCCGCCAGGCGGGTGAGCTCGGGCGAGCGCAGCGCCTGCGACGACAGGGTGAGCGACACGATGGGCTGGTCGTTCGGGTCGAAGCGGGTGAGGATGGGCTCCTCCATCTCCTGCGGCAGGTCGGCCCGGATCTGCGAGATGGCGTCGCGGATGTCCTGGGTGGCCTGCTGAAGGTCCTTTTCGAAGTTGAACTCCACCAGGATGGTGCCGAAGCCGTCCAGCGACTGCGAGGTCACGCGGTCCACCCCGCTGATGCCGGCGATGGCCTCCTCCATCGGCTCCACCACCTCGCGCTCCACGATGTCCGGCGAGGCGCCGGGGTACGGCACGGCCACGTTGACGATGGGAGGGTTGACCTCCGGGAACTCGTCCGTGTCCAGGTTGATCATCGCAAAGATGCCGAACACCACCAGCGCCAGCATCGTCACCACGGTGACGACGGGCTTCTTGATGGCGAAATCCGAGATGAACATGCGGCCGCTCCTTTACCGCGCCCCGGCGGGGGCCGCGCCCGTGGCGCGCACCTTCACCAGAGTGCCAGGGGTGGTACCGACCACGGCGCCCACCAGCACGGTGTCGCCCGCGGCCAGCCCCGAAAGGACCTCCACGCGGTCCGTCTCCGAATCCCGCGTGCCCACCTGCACCGGCACCCGCTCCGCCTTCCCGGCGCGCAGCCGCAGCACCGTGGGAGACACGCCCCGCTCGTCCACCGCGTCCGCGGGCACGGTGATGGCCTGCCGCGCCGAGGCCTGCACGCGCCCCTCGGCGAAGAGCCCCGCCACCAGCACCCCGTCCGCGTTGGGAATCGTCACCACCACCGGGATCTGCCGCGTGGCCGCGTCGGCCGCGGGCGAGATGCGCTGGATGGCGCCCGTAAAGGTGCGCCCCGGGTACGCGCTCACGGTGAACCTCACCGGCGTGCCGATGCGCAGCGCGCCCAGTTGCTCGGCCGGCACCGCCGCCTCCAGCCGCATGCTGCCGGGGTCGATGATGGTGAAGAGGGGAGCCCCCGGCTGCACCACGTCGCCCGCGCTCACCGGCCGGGCGCTCACCACCCCGGAGATGGGGGCGGTGATGACGGTGTTGGCCTGCTGCTTCTGCGCCTGCGACAGCCGCGCCCGGGCGTCGGCGAGCTGCGCCTGCCCCGTGGCGAGCTGGCTGCGCGCCAGCTCCAGGTCGCGGTCCGCAACGGCGCCCGCCTGGTTGAGCGTGGCCGCGCGCTCCGTGTTGCGCTGCGATGTGCTCACCGCGATCTGCGCCGACCGTACCCCGCTCTGCGCCGAGATCACCGCGTCGCGGATGGCCGAGTCGTCGATGCGCCCCAGCGTCTGCCCCGCGCGCACCGCCACCCCGCGGTCCGCAGTCACCTGAAGCACCGTGCCGGCGAGCTGCGCCGTCACGGTGGCCTCGCGCTCGGCCGCCAGCGTGCCGGACAGGGTGGGGCCCGTCGCCACCTCGCGCGAAGCCACCACCTCGATGGCCTCGGGGCCCACCACCACCTCGGCGGGGCCCTTGGGCTGCGCCGCGTCCGAATCCCGCCCGCACGCCGCCAGCACCAGCGCGGCCCCCGCCAGCAATCCTCTATTCATCATCGCCCGCCTCCGGTGAACGCACTCTGGGGTTGGTCCGTCGCGCCCTGCTGCGGCTGCTGCTGCCGCGGTTGCTGCTGCTGACCGCCGCCCTGCTGCGCGCCCCGGCCACCCGCGCCCGCGCCCTGCAGCGGCAGGTCGGGGAGCAGTAGGATCCTCACCCGCGCCACCGCCAGGTCGCGCGAGGCCTGGGCGCGGTTCGCCTCCGCCTGCTGAAGGAGGATGCGCGAGTCGGCCACCTCGATCTGCGTGGAGATGCCTTCGCGGTAGCGGATCTCGGCGATGTTGTACGCCCGCCGCGCCTGCTCCACCGTGCCGGACGAGGCTTCCCACGAGGCGCGGGCGGCTTCGAGCTGCTCCAGCGCCGTGCGCGTGTCCAGCGAAGCCGCCTCCCGCGCCTGGCGGAACTGCGCCTGCGCCTCGGCAAGATTGGCCTCGGCCACCAGCCGCTCGCCGCGCAGCCGCCCGCCCGTGAAGAGGGGCACCTGCAGCCCCGCCGCCACGCTGGCGTTGGTGCGGAACTCGTCGAGCGCCGGCACCACGTTCTCCGGGAACGCCACCCGCCCGTAGGTGAAGGTGAGCGCCACGTTGGGGAGCGAGGCCGCCCGCGCGATGCGCCGCTGCGCCTCCTGCACCCGCACCGCCTCGGCCGCCTGCCGCACCGGGGCGCGCAGCGCCGTGCTGGTGTCGCCCAGCGTGGCCTCATTGCTGGCGAAGCGCGCCACCGGCACCGGCCGCTCGTCGTTGAGCGGCGTGGTGAGGGTTACGGGCTCGTCGGCCGGCAGGTCCAGGAGCTGCTTGAGGCGCAGGAAGGCCAGGTCCCGCTCCGCGCGGCGCCCGATGACCACCGGCCGCAGGTTGTCGCGCGACACCTGGGCGCGCAGCAGGTCGAACTCCGGCTGGTTCCCCACCTGCCGCGCAAGCTGCGTCTGGCGGAAGGTGGTCTCCGCCTGCGCCAGCGTGGCCTCGGCGATGTCCACCAGTTGGTTGGCCAGCCCCGCGTCGAAGTACGCCTGCGTCACGTCAAGCGCGAGCTGCGCCCGCTGCGTGCTGAAGCTCACCTCGGCCACCCGCCGCCCCGCGTCGGCGATGCGGTTGCGCGCGGCCACGGCCCCGCCGTCGAAGGCGTTGTACGAGGCGCTGATCCCGTAATTCCAGGTGTTCTCGCTCCCGAAGCCGGCGCTGCTCAGCCCCGCGAACGGGTTGGCCGCCTGCTGGCAGCGCAGCGCCTGCTCGATGGAGTCCACCCGCTCCGCGATGGGGAGCGCCGGGTCCGGCGTGTACGGCCCGGTCGCCGGCGTGGTGGGGCACCCGGCGGGCGGTCCCGCCGGCGGCCCGCCCGCCGAGTCGCCCGCCGCCGCGCCGCCGCCGAAGCCCTGGAACTGCGAGGCCAGCGTGCGGGAGTACGAAAGGCTTCCGCTCACCTGCGGGTACCGCGCGCTGCGGGCCTGCAGCACCTGCCCCCGGGCGCGGGTGACCCCGGCGCGCGCCACGTCCACCGTTTCGCTGGCGTCCTCGGCCAGGCGCAGGGCTTCTTCCAGCGACAGCGATGCGCCGCGCGCCACGGGCGTCTGGGCCCGCAGCGGCGGCGCGAAGGCTAGAACCACGAGGGCGGCCGCCGCTGTGCGGAAGCGGGCCCCGTTGGGCGATCTCATGTCCGGTGATCCGTTCAGGTTTCCCGTGCGGAGGGGGGCGTCGCCCCGATCCCCCGCAGCAGCAGCGTCACGTACTTCTCCGGAGCTTCCTCGGGCGAGTAGGCGTACCGCTCCGGCATCATCTCGCGCCCCATGGCGTCGGTGAAGAGCGCCCCCATCAGCATGGCGGCGGCGGCGCCCGGGTCCACCTCCGGGTCCGCCATCCCCCGCTCCCGCAGCCGCCCGAAGTAGCCGGAGAGCTCCTGCGCCACCCGCTGCGGCCCCGCCTGCGCGCACACCCTCATCTCGGGCGCGTGCTCCATCTCGCCCATGCAGGTGCGGATCATCCCGCTGTTGCGCCGCAGGTGGGCCAGGTGCTCGCGGCACCACTCCGTCAGCTCCGCCGCCGGGTCCGCCGGCTCCTCGGGGAGACGGTAGTCCAGCCCCCGCTGCGCCTCGGCCAGGATGGCCTCCGAGAGCAGCGCGGCCTTGGAGCCGAAGTGGCGGAAGAGGGTGATCTCGTTGACCCCCGCCTCGGCCGCGATGCGCCGGGTGGTGGCCCCGCGCGAGCCCACTTCCTCGAAGACCCGTAGGGCCGCTTCCATCAACTTTTCGCGTACTTCCATGGCGCTACGCTAATCCGTCCGCAGAGTGAAAGCAAGTGCTTGCTTTCAACTGTTACAAACCTTGCGCAAATTGGTTCAAGCCGCGTCGTCGGTGCGGTGGGGCGCGGGGCAGAACTGCTCGCGCCAGCTCCGGATGAGGCCGTCCACCCGGTCCACCAGCAGGCGGTGGAAGCGGGCCGCGCGGGCCAGCCGCTCGCACCCCACGCGGCGCTCGGCCGGGAAGGCGCGCTGGGCCTCGTCGAACAGGTGGATCATCTCGCTCCACCGCCCCTGCGCCACCCGCAGCATGCGCTCCCACGGGTCGTCGCCCACGCGGTAGAAGTCGCGCCGGTCCCCCAGCGCGGACACCCGCTCGATGAGCCCCAGCGCCTCCAGCATCCGCGCGTTGGTGCTCACCGACGCCTTGCTCGCCTGCAGCTCTTCGGTGAGGTCGTCCAGCGAGCACGCGCGGTCGCTCACCAGCAGCAGCCCGAACAGGCGGCCGGCGCCGCGCGGCATCCCTTCGCGCTCGCACATCAGCCCCATCCGCTCCACGAACTGCTGTACCGAGCCTTCCATGTCTCACCGCGGCCAGGGGAATTCCATCGCGCCCCAAGCTACTCTGTTCGTTTTGTTCAGTCAATACTGAACGATCTGAAAACAGATGTTCTCAGCCGGTTCTCCTTCTCTGTGCCTCTGTGTCTCTGTGTGAGCCCAATCCGTTGATTTGGCCGTCTTCTTGCCACGCAGCGACCGATTCTCCCGTGGATGCTCACCCGAACTCGCGCGATGCCGACCCCCGAAGCCCGCCGCGAACACGAAGCGCGCTATGGCGCCGTACGCGAAGGGGTGTGCGTGCTGGCACCCGACTGGCGCTTCCGGTACGCGAACGCGTCGCTCCTCGAGATCCTCCAACTGCTGGGGAATCGCGAAGGGGTCACGTCGCTGTGGGAAGCCATCCCGGGGTGGCGCGACACGCCGGAGGCCGACTCGCTGCAGCGCGCCATGGACGAGCGGGCGGCGGTGTGCTTCCGCGTGACGGGGGAGCGCGGGGCCGGGCGCGAGTGGGAGGTGGAGGCGGAGCCGCTCGCCACCGGCGACCTGCGCGTGTTCGTGAGGAACGCCACCCGCCCGCCCCCGCCCCCCGCCGCCGAGCCCGAGACTCGGCTGTCCACCATGCTCGCGCACGTCCCCGTCGCCATCGCGCTGGTGGACGCGGAGACGCTGGAGGTGGTGGAGGCGAACCCGGCCTGCCACGAGCTGCTCCCCGCCGCGGGCGAGCTCGCCGGGCGCCCCGTAGCCGAGGTGGTGCCGGGATGGGCGGGGTCCGACGCGGCGGAGCGGGTGCGGCGCGTGGCGGCGACGGGCGAGCCGTGGGAGGCGCCGGAGCTGCGCGTGCCGGCCGACGGGCCCGGCGCGCGCTGGCTGCGCGTGAGCGTGCGCGCCGTGGATGACCCCGGCGGGCGGCGCCACCTGCTGATGATGGCGATGGAGGTCACGGTGCTGGTGCGCGCCCGCCGCAGGGCCGAGGCGGAGCGGCGCGCCCTCTTCGAGATCCTGGACAACCTCCCCGTGGGCGTGGTGGTGGCGTGGGCGCCGGAGGGGCGCATCGCCTACGTGAACCCCGCGGCCGCGGAGCTGGGCGGGCGCACGGCCGAGCAGCTCGGCGACGACGGGGCCCGCGGCTACCTGGAGCACTGGCCCCTGCAGACCCCCGCCGGCGACCCCTTCCCCGTCGACGAGATCCCGCTGGTGCGCGCCCTCCGCGGCGAGTCTACCCCCGAGGTGGAGATGGTGCTCCCGCTGCCGGACGGCAAGGAGCGCACGATCCTGGGCACCGCCGTGCCGCTGCGCGACGCGGGGGGCGAGGTGGAGCGCGCGATGGTGGCCTTCTACGACATCACCGAGCGGCTGCGCCTTGAGCGCAACCTGATGGAGCGCCAGACGGAGGCCGTGGCCGCCGCCGCCGACGCCGCCCTGCGCGCCGAGGAGAGCCGCGCCCTGCGCGAGATCGGGCGGGCGCTGGTCTCCGTGCTGGACCCGGCGCGCGTGCTGGAGCTGGCCACCCGCGCCGCGCTGGAGCTGCTGGGCGCGCGCGGCGCGTACGTCAACGTGCCCGTGGGCGACGGAACGCTGCGCGTAGCGCCGGCGCTGGGCATCCTGGAAGAGCTGGAGGGCACCACCATCCCCCTGGCGGGCTCCACGGTGGAGTGGCTGGACCGCGAAGGGCGCACCGTGATCTTCAACTCGCCCGAGGAGGTGCCCGCCGGGAGCCAGGTGCTGGAGACGCTGCAGCGGCGCGGCGTGAGGAACCTCATCCTGTCGCCCATGCGCGCCTTCGGGCAGACCTTCGGGGTGCTGGGGGTGGTGGACCGCGCGGAGCCCTTTACCGGCGAGGACGCGCGGGTGCTGGAGGCGCTCTCGGACTCGGCCGCCCTCGCCATCCACAACGCCCGCCTCCACGCCGAGGAGCGCCGCCGCGCCGACGAGAGCCGCGCCCTCCTGGCCGCTTCCGAGGCCCTCTCCTCCACCCTGGACCCCGCCGAGGTCACCGCGCGCATCGTGGGGATCGCGGAAGAGCTCACGGGCGCGGCGGGCGCGGGGCTGTCGCTGGTGGAGGGCGAGCGGGTGCGCGTGGCGGTGGCCACGGGGCCGCTGGCGGAGCTTCACGGCGCAGTGGCGCCCCTGGCCGGCTCGCTCACGGACCGCGTGCTGCGCGCAGGCGGGCCCGTGCTGCTGGACGCCAGCGATCCCGAGCACCCCGTGGCCCAGTTCGCTCGCTTCAGCGTGGGCCCCATGGCCGTGGCGCCGCTGCGCGTGGGCGACGAGACGCTGGGCGTGATCGCCGTCATCCACCCGGTCGGCGGCCCCGCGTTCACCCCCGAGAGCCTGCGCCTGCTCGCGCTGCTGGCGGACCAGGCGGCGGTGGCCGTGCGCAACGCGCGGCTGTACGAGACGGCGCAGGAGGCCAGCCGCGCCAAGAGCGACTTCCTGGCGACCATGAGCCACGAGCTGCGCACCCCGCTCAACGCGCTGGAGGGGTACGCCTCGCTGATGGCGGACGGCATCTACGGCGAGGTCAACCCGCGCCAGGCGCACGCCCTGTCGCGCATGCGCGCGTCGCAGCACCACCTGCTCGGCCTCATCCAGCAGGTGCTGGACGTGGCGCGGCTGGAGGCGGGCGCCAAGCACCCGGAGGTGGAGGAGGTGAACCCCGCCGCGCTGGCCGGCTCGGTGGTGGACGCCCTCTGCGGCGCCGCGGAGAAGAAGGGCCTCACCCTGCGCATCGAGTCCGCGCCGGTGGGCCGCATCCGCACGGACGTGGGGATGATGCGCCAGATCCTCACCAACCTGGTGGGGAACGCCCTCAAGTTCGCCGAGCGCGGCGGCGTCGCGGTGCGCGTGCGCCAGGCGCGGGACGGCATCGAGGTGGAGGTGCAGGACACCGGGCCCGGCATCCCGCCCGAGCACCTGGAGCGCATCTGGGAGCCCTTCTACCAGGTGGAGCCCACCATGACGCGCCGCGAGGGCGGCACGGGCCTCGGCCTCCCCCTGGCCCGCGAGTACGCCCGCATCCTGGGCGGCGACATCACCGTCACCAGCGAGCCGGGCGCGGGAAGCACCTTCGTCCTCACTCTGCCCCGCGACTGCGCCCCGGGATGACGGCGCGCGTGGTGCTTCTCGCCGGCGACAGCGGGCAGGGGCGGCTGATGCTGGAGACGCTCCACGCCCGCGGCGTCCCGCCGTACGCCGTCGTCATCCCCATGGCCGGCTTCCACATCGCGTCCGGCCCGCGCGCGCTCGCCGCCACGCTCCGCCGCAAGCTCGCCTTCCGGCTGCGGCGCCGGGCCTACTTCCGCCGGTGGACCCCGCGCGTGGTGGGCACGGGCGAGCTGAACGGCGCCCGCATGCTGCGCGACCTGCGCCGGCTGCGGCCCGACTTCATCGTGCTGGGCGGCACGCGCATCCTCAGCGAGGAGACCATCGCGACCGCGCGCCTCGGCGTGCTCAACGCGCACCCCGCGCTCCTCCCCTGGGTGCGCGGCAACGGCGTCGTGGGGCACTCGCTGTCACAGGGCATCCCCGTGGGCGCCACCATCCACCTCGTGGACCGCCTGATCGACACGGGCGCCCTCGTCGAGCGCCGCCTCCTTCCCGTGCGCCCCGGCGCCGTCCCCCTCCCCGAGCTGGAAAAGGACGCGGGCCGCCTCGCCGCGGAGATGATGGCGGACGTGGTGGAATCCATCCTCCGCACCGGCGAGCCGCCACCCGCGGCCGCCCAGCCCGCGCGCTACCCGCTCGTGCGCTGGCCCGATGCCGCCGGGCGGCGCAAGCTGATGGCCCTGGCGCAATCCGGCCGCGCCCACGAGCTCTTCGCCGCCTGGCAGCCGCACTGCCCCGGCGACGTGGTTCCCCCGGACCTCTTCGAGCCCCCGCGCGGATAGCACTCCTCCGTGTCTCTGTGCCTCTGTGTGAGCCCCGTCTGTTCCTTCGCTGGACGTACCAGCTTTGCATAGGCTAGCTTCACCTGCATGACGACTCTGCTCCTCGCCCTGGCGCTCGCGCAGCCCGGCCTCCTGGTGGAGCGCCGGCTGGCCGAGTCCGTGCCGCTGGAGGTGGGCGACACCGTGCGGGTGCGCGCGCTGGCCAGCGGGCGCGAGCCGCGGGCCTTCGTCGTGGCCGGCGTCTTCGAGCGCGCCGCCGACCCCAGCCGCATCGCACGCAACGACTTCGAGGTGCGCCTCCACCTCCCCGACCTGGAGTCGCTCCTCCCCACGCGCGACCGGGTGGACCGCTTCGCCGTGGTGCTGGCCCCCGGCGCGGACGCGGACTCGGCGGCGCGCTGGATCGAGACGACGGCGTTCGGCACGCGCGCCTACTCCAGCGCGGCGCTGGCGGAGCGGACGAGCGCCACCTTCGCGGTGGTGTCGCGCTTCCACGACGCCATCGGCATCGTCACCATCCTGGCCAGCGCCATCTTCCTCCTCTGCGTGATGGTGATCCGCGTGGACGAGCGGCGGCGCGACATGGGGGTGCTGCGGCTCATCGGGGTGAGCCGCGGCACCGTGTTCCGCGCCATCGTGCTGGAGGCCATCGGCATCGCGGTGCTGGGGAGCGCGGCCGGCGCGGTGCTGGGGGTGATCGTGGCGCGCATCGTAAACCTGTACTACGCGCGGGTCTACGACACCACGCTGCGCTTCGCGCTGGTCACGCCGCGCATCGTGCTGCTGGCCGCGCTGCTGGGGCTGGCGCTGGGGGCGATCGCGGGGGCGCTGGCGGCGTGGCGCGTGGTGCGGGTGCAGCCGCAGAAGCTGGGGGAGCGGTGATCATCGGGGCTTCGCTGCGCGCGCTGGGGCGCCGCCGGGGGCGCACGGCGCTGGCTCTGGCGGGCATCGCCGTGTCCGCCGCGCTGCTGCTGGACATGACCATGCTGGCCTCCGGGCTCACCCACTCCTTCGGCGAGCTGCTGGGGGTGAGCGGCTACGCCCTGCGCGTGACGCCCAAGGGGATCCTCCCCTTCGACAGCGAGGCGGCCATCCCCGGCGGCAACGCGGTGGGCGAGCGCATCCGCCGCATCCCGGGCGTGCGCGCGGTGGCCCCCGTGCTCGGCGCGCAGTTCCGCGTCGTCACCGGCGACTCCGCCGGCCCGCCGCTCTTCACCATGGGGATCGATCCCCGCGCGCAGTTCCTCTACCGCATCGTGGAGGGGCGCGAGCCCGGCCCCGGCGAGGTGGTCGTCAGCGAGCCCATGGCGCGCCTGGACGGCATCCGCGTGGGCTCCACGCTGCGCCTGGCGGGCGGTGCGGACGTGTCGCTGGGCCGCGTGCGCGACACCCGCCCCTTCCGCGTGAGCGGCGTGGGCGACTTCCTGTACGACTACGCGGACCAGCGCTCCCTCGCCATCCCCATCACCGACGTGCAGCGGGCCACGGGGCGCGCGGGCGAGGTGTCGCTCTTCGGCGTGTCCACGGGCCCCGGGGTGGACGACGAGGAGCTGGCGCGCCGCATCGCCGCGGCCGTCCCGGAGGTCTCGGCGCTCTCCACGCGAGAGTTGCTGGCCGAGACGGACCGGCGCCTCCTCTACTTCCGCCAGCTCGCCACCATCCTGGGGAGCATCGCGCTGGTGGTGACGGCGCTGCTGGTCTCCACCATCGTGACCATCGGCGTGCGCGAGCGCTTCGGCGAGATCGCCACGCTGCGGGCCATCGGCGTCTCGCGCGCCCGCATCCTCCTCTCCGTGGTCGCCGAGGGGCTGGTGCTGGCGGGGCTGGGGTGCCTGGCGGGCCTGCCGCTGGGGCTGTGGATGGCGCGCCGGCTGGACCGCATCCTCCTCTCCTTTCCCGGCATCCCGGCCAAGATGACCTTTTTCGCCTGGGAGCCGGAGCGCGTCGCCTTGGCGATGGGGATGGTGATCGCCGTCGGCGCGCTGGCGGGGTGCATCCCCGGGCTCGCGGCGGTCCGCTCGCCGCTGTCGCAGGCGCTGCGCGAGGAGGCGGAATGACAACGGGGAACGGGGAACGGGGAATGGGGAACGGTAACAGCAACGGCACACCACGCGATCCCGAGGGGCGGGGCGGTTCACCCGTTCCCCGTTCCCCGTTCCCCGTTCCCCCTGCCGTCATCCAGGCGCGCGGGATCGTAAAGGAGTATCCCTACCAGGGAGACGCCGTCCGCGCGCTGCGGGGGGTGGAGGTGGACGTGCACGCGGGGGAGATGGTGGCGGTGGTGGGGCCCTCGGGGTGCGGCAAGAGCTCGCTGCTCAACGTGCTGGCGGGGATCGACCGGCCCACGCAGGGCACCGTGCACCTGCTGGGCGAGGACCTGTACGCGCTGGACGAGGCGGCGCGCTCGCGGCTGCGGCTGCGGCGGGTGGGGTTCATCTTCCAGCGCTTCCACCTGCTGGCCGTGCTCACCGCGGCCGAGAACGTGGAGCTCCCCATGGCCGAGGCCGGCGTGCCCAAGCGCGAGCGGCGCGACCGCGCGCGCGAGCTGCTGGAGTACGTGGGGCTGGCGCACCGCGTAACCCACCGCCCGCCCCACCTTTCCGGCGGCGAGCAGCAGCGCGTGGCGATCGCCCGGGCGCTCGCCAACCGCCCCGAGGTGATCTTTGCCGACGAGCCCACCGGTGAGCTGGACCGCCGCACGGGCGCCGAGATCATCGCCCTCTTCGAGCGCCTCAACGCCGGGGGCACCACGCTGGTGGTGGTGACCCACGACGCGCGCGTGGCCGAGCACGCGCCGCGCGTGGTGGAGATGGCGGACGGGGTGGTGGTGGACGACGGGGTGCGCCGGTGATCCTGCGCCTGGCGCTGGCCGAGCTGCGCAACCGGCCGGGACGCGCCCTCTTCCTGCTGGGCGGCTACGCGCTGGGCGTGGCCGTGATGGTGGTGCTGCTGGCCGTGGGCGAGGCCATGCTGGAGCAGGCGCGCGACAAGGAGCTGGTGGGCGGCGGCGACGTGGTGGTGGTCCCCTCCGGCGTGAGCGCGGAGATGCTCAAGTCCGGCGGCACCTCGTCGCTCTTCCTGGGGATCGACCACGCGCGCTTCATCCAGCGCCAGCTCCTGGAGACGCCGCGCGGGCGGGAGGAGCACGGAGTGGTGGCCGCCTCGCCCCTGCTGGACAACAAGCAGGTGGAGCTCTTCGCCCGCGGCCGCGTGTGGAAGGCCGTCGCCACGGGCGAGATCCCCTCGCGGGCGCGGGCGGCGGGCGCGCGGCGCGGCCTGCAGCGGGGGCGCTGGGAAGACTCCCCCGCGGACCGGGCGTGGGCCGCCCCCGCCGCCGACCAGCTCTTCCGCGAGATCGACCACTTCCACATCCCCACGGGCGACGCGGCGCGCGACAGCACCTGGGCGGAGTGGCACTACTTCAACGTGGTGCTGGACGAGCGGCGCTGGGTGTACGTGACGCTGGCCGTGGGCGGGCGCGTGGGCACGCCGGGGCAGTGGGGCGGGCAGATCCTGATGACGGTGCGCGAGGCGGACGGCACCCACCGCTCCCTCACCCGCAACCTCACCGACCGCGAGGTCCGCTTCGACACCACCTCCGCCGACCTGCGCTTCGGCGACCGCGCCGGGGTGCGGCAGGCGGGCGGCGTGTACCACGTGGCCGCCGACGCGGGGGGCGCCCGCGTGGACCTGCGCGTGACCCCGGCCGCGCGCCGCTACTTTCCGCCCACGGACCTGGGCGGCGCCGCGCTGGTCTCGGGGTACGTGGCGCCCGCCCTCTTCGCGCGCGCCGAGGGCACGGTGTGCCTCCCCCGCTGCGAGGCGGTACGCGGCGCGCAGGCGTACCACGACCACAACTGGGGCGTGTGGCGGAACGTGTCGTGGGAGTGGGGCTCCGCCTCGGGCGAGGAGATGTCGCTCCTCTACGGCGTCGTTCGCGGCGACTCCACGGCTACCGAGGGCCTCTTCGCCTATCTGGTGGACGGCCGCGGCGTGCGCGGCGTGCACCGCCCCGGCCCCATCCGCTTCACCGAGACGCAGCCCGCGCGCGCCGGCGCCACCACTGTGCGCGTCCCCCGCCGCTTCCAGTTCGAGGACCCCGCCACCGGCTTCCACGTGGCCGTCGAGGTCGCCGCCGTCCACGTCACCGACCGCGAGCGCCCGCGCCGCCGCTGGTTCGTGCAGATGCGCGGCACCGCCACGGTCCGCGAGCACGGGCGCGTGGTGGCGCGGCTTCCCGGCTTCTTTGAGACGTACGTGGATTGATCTCGCACAGAGACACGCCACTGCCCCACCGATGGGACACATGGGAGGCGGCGGATCCTGAAACTTCCAGCAAATGCTTGACGTTTATTGGATGGTGCGGCGGCATGCCCGATGCAATTCAACGCATCCGGGGCGGACGCCACCGCCTCAAGGAGGGTTCAAAATGGAAGTTGCTCGTCGGTACTCGGAGAGCTTCCCGTCGCGGTTCGCGGCGTACACGGCACTGCAGTGCGCGTTGATGCGCCGCCACCTAGCCCGCGGCGGAACGGCTGAAGACTTCTGCATCCGGCTGGCCCCCGTCTTCCACCGGCGTTACGCCCCGGTCTTCCTGGAAGCCGCGCAGGCCCGCTAAAAGGGACTCACACAGAGGCACGGAGAAGATGTTCTTTCTCCGTGCCTCTGTGTCTCTGTGTGAGACCTAGCTCTCGATCAGCACCACCCGCGCATGCACCTGCACGGTGAGCGCCTCCGTGACGGGCCCCGCGAACCAGGCCCGCACGCGCGTCCCCGGGTGCAGGTCGCGGCCGGCGGCGACGAACACCTGGTCGCCGTTGCGGCGCAGCACCCGCGTGGCGTGCCCCACCGTGAGGTCCGCGCGGGGGTAGCCGGCGCTGCGTGTGGAGTCCTGCTGCACGCGCACCAGCCACGCGCCCCCCACCTCGCGCCGCGCCGTCACGGTGCCGATGATGTCCGGACCGTCGCCCGGCACGGGCTCGGACGCGCCGCCGGGCGCGGCGCACGCCGAAGCCAGCATCAGCGCCGCGGCGCACGCCTTCATCCACCGCATCTTACGAGGCAATGCCCACCGCGACCGCGGCCAGGCCGCCCAGGATCAGCATGGGGATGATCATGGCCAGCCAGCCCACCACCGCCGTGAGCACCGCCTTGCCCGTGCTGATGTCCAGCGCCTGCCGGATGGCGATGATCCCCGCCACCAGCAGCCAGAGGGCCACGGCGAACTTGACCAGCCCGCCCAGGATCGGGATGACCCCCAGGACGTAGAACACCCCTGGCGCCTGCGCGAAGCCCAGGGTGCGCAGCAGCTCGCCCCAGTCCGCCGTGCCGCCGAAGAACATGGTGCCGATCAGGTAGGTGACGCCGGACCAGATCAGCCATCCGAGGAACGCGATGATGAGGGCGCCGACCATCCCCCCCGTCCCCTGGTTGGCGTTGCCGATGGCGGAAGCAACCGCCGCGACCGCCACCACGACCGCGGCCTGACCTGTGGCGTCGCGGTCCGCCTCCACCTCTTCGTAGGTGCTGATGTCGAGGCGCGCCGCGCCGATGGCGCGCTCCACGAGCGAGCGGCGGGCGAACGGGGCGCCGGAGCCGTAGTGATCAGTCATGGCTTCTCCTTGGGGGGACAGAAAGCTTTCACCGATACGTTCCCGGTCCTATACGGAGCCGGAGGGTGCGCGTTTCAATCTTCCCAGCTCCTCTCCTCTGTGCCTCCGTGCCTCTGTGTGAGCCCCTCTTCTAAAACCCGAAGATACGCCCCACACTGTAGATCACCAGCCCCGCGAGCCCGCCCACCAGCGTGCCGTTGATGCGGATGAACTGCAGATCCTTGCCGATCTGCAGCTCGATCTTGCGCGTGGTGTCTTCCGGGTCCCAGGCGGCCACGGTGGTGGAGATCAGGTCGGCGATCTCGTGGCGGTACTGCTCCACCACGTAGATCACGGCGTTCTCGATCCACAGCTCCACCTTTTCCTGCAGCTCGTCGTCCTCCACCAGCGACTGCCCCAGCTTGGTGACCGCGTGCCCGATGCGGCGGCGGAACTCGGAGTCGGGGTCCGCGGCGTTCTTGAGCAGCGACGCCTTGAGGTCGCCCCACAGCGACGCGCTGTACTCGCGCACGGCGGGGTGCTGCAGCACCTCTTCCTTGAGGTGCTCGCCGCGCGCGATGGTGTCCGGCGACTCCTGCAGGCGCACGATGAACTCGGCGACGGCCTCGTTGAAGCGCCCCCGCAGCGGGTGGTCGGGATCAACGGCCACCTCGTGGAGCGTGTTCTCCAGGCTCCCCACCAGCTTCTCGTAGATCTTGTCGTCCACCTGCGTGGGCACCCACCACGGCGTCTCGCGCCCGATGCGCGCGCGGATCGTCTCGCGGTTGTCGTCCACCAGGCGGCCCAGCAGGCGCAGGGCGGCGTCCAGCAGCTCCTGGTGCCGGTTGTCCTGCGTCACCAGCGAGAGCACGCGCGCCACCACCGGCGTCACCGGCGTCTTGCGCACGCGGCCCATCACGTTGTCCTGGATGATCTCCTGCACGTCCTCGTCGCGCAGCACCTGCACCACCCCGCTCACGGCCGCCGCCGCGTGCCGCCCCACCGACTCGCCGTGCTCGGGCCGCGCGAGCCACTCCGCCCCCTTCCTGGCCGCCCCCGCCGTGCGCAGCCGCGCGCGGATGACGTTGGGGGAGAGGAAGTTGTTCTGCACGAAGTTCCCCAGGCTGCGCCCGATGCGGTCCTTGCGGTTGGGGATGATGGCCGTGTGGGGGATGCGCAGCCCCATGGGGTAGCGGAAGAGCGCCGTGACGGCGAACCAGTCCGCCAGCCCGCCCACCATGGCCGCCTCGGCCGTGGCGCGCAGGTACCCGAACCCGGGCCACCTCGTCTCCAGCCCCCGCGCCACCACGTACACCACGAACGCGGCCACCAGCAGCCCGGTGGCGCGCCGCTTCATGGTGGTGAGCTGCAACTGCTTCAGCTCCTCGTCCTTGAGCGGCTGAAGGGCGATCTCTCCCGTCTGCATCGAATCTCCCGAGGGAAGTGCGTCAGTGCGTGGTGCGTGAGTGCGCTGGAGAGCCCCCCGCGCCCCGCTCAGCGAAGCTCCTGGTCTCCCGGCTCGCTCCACCCGCGCAGGGCGCGCAGCTCGGCGGCCAGGGGGGCGTCGCGGTCCGCCATGAAGACGATGGTCTGGTCCGCCTGCGTGGCGAAAAGGTACTTGGTGAACCCCGCCGCCGCGCGGTCCATCCCCCGCCCCTCCAGGCGCCCCAGCGCCGCGTCCACCTCGCGCAGCGCGTCGCCCTTTTTGATGAAGATGTGCGATGGCACGGCTCCCCTCCGGTCTCTGTGCCTCTGTGTGAGCCCGCCGTTCAGCCGTGAAGCTCGAACACGTCCGCGTACACCCCGCCCGAGATCAGCCGCTCCCGCGACGCGGAGTCGTACAGCACCATCACCGACGGCCGGTCGCCGCCGCCAAAGAGCGCCACCGCCTCCGCGTGGTCGTCGCGCTGGCCGCGGGTGAAGGGGAGGTCTAGGATGCGCTGGAGCTCCGTGCCGCGCACCAGCGAGGGCACATCCGGGCGGGCGCCGCCGGGCCAGCGCCAGAGCGCCGCGGGGGCTTCCTCGCTCAGCGTGGTGCCGGCCAGCACCAGCAGGTCGTCGCCGTCGCGGCGCAGGTCGCGGATCCCCATGCCGTCCAGCGCCAGGAAGTGCTTGCGGTAGCGCTCGCCGTTCTCGCCGATCTTGCGCAGGCGCAGCCGGTCCGGGCGCTCGCGGTCCGTTACGGGCTCCAGCTCCAGGATGATGGCCCACCCGCGCAGCACCGGCCCGCGCAGCCCCACGAACACCCGCTCCCCAAGCACCGCCAGCCCCTCCACGTCGAAGCCGTTGTCCTTGCCGGGAATGCGCAAGAAGGGGCGCAGGTGCTCGTCGTCGCGCAGGGCGCCCACGATGCCGCCCTTGGGGCCGCGCCCCCGCAGCCGTGCGGCCACCAGCTCCCGCTCCGGGTCTTCCGGGTCCTGCCGCGAGCGGCAGGGGACGAGGCCGTGCTCCGGGTCGTTCACCAGGGGGATGCGGGCCAGGTAGTAGCGGCTGGCATCCGTCTGCACGCGGGCGATGCGGCCGATGCAAGTCTCGTCATCGTCGTCGTCTTTGGGCTTGGCGCGCCTGCGGCTGTGCGAGCCCACCACCCACAGGTACGGCGCCGCGTACGCCAGCCCCTCGATGTCCACCTCGCCCTCCTTGGGGAGGTCCACGAAGTCGGCCAGCGCAAAGGTGAGGTGGCCGCCGAAGCTGCCGTCCGGGCGCAGCGTGAGGCGCTCCAGGGTAGGCGTCTCGTCACACGCCAGCCACAGGTGGTCGCCCGTGCGCTCCACGGCGGAAAGGCCCTCGCGCAGCCGCTCGGGGTCGCTGATCCCGTCGGGGGCGCGGTCGAAGTGAAGGGGAACGCGATAGAGGGGCGTCGCCATCGGCGGATCGTGGGCATGGGTGAGGGCTGGACCGCGGCGAGGTTGCTACGCAGGCCCGGTGCCGCGCGCTTGCCGGCTGCCCTCCGCGGCGTACATTGGGCGGTGCCGCGACGCCTCCCCACACCCCCGCCACCATGACGAGCAGCACCGAGCTCCTGGCGCGCACCGAAGCCTTCGTCCGCGAGCGCATGCACGGCGACGGCACCGGGCACGACTGGTGGCACGTCCACCGCGTGCGCGCCATGGCGCTGCGCCTGGCCCGCGAAGAGGGCGCCGACCCGTACGTGGTGGAGCTGGCCGCGCTCCTCCACGACGTGTGGGACCACAAGCTCCACGGCGGCGACGACTCCGTGGCCCCGCGCGAGATCCGCGGCTGGCTGCAGGGGCTGCACGCGGACGAGGCCACCATCTCGCACGTGTGCGAGATCGTGGCCGGGGTGTCGTTCAAGGGCGCGGGCGTCCCCACCCCCATGCGCACCCCCGAGGGCGCGGTGGTGCAGGACGCGGACCGGCTGGACGCGATGGGCGCCGTGGGCGTGGCGCGCGCCTTCGCCTTCGGCGGCAGCCGGGGGCGGCCGCTCCACGACCCCGAGACGGCGCCCGAGCTTCACGCCACCTTTGCCGCCTACCGCGACGGGGCCGGCGGCACCACGGCCCACTTCCACGAAAAGCTCTTCCTGCTGCGCGACCGCATGAACACCGCCGCCGCGCGCCGCCTTGCCGACGAGCGCCACCGCTTCATGGAAGAGTACCTGCGCCGCTTCCACGACGAGTGGAACGGATGGAGCTGACCGCCCTCGGCGGCGGCGTGCACGTGCTGCGCGGCGCCGTCAACAGCGGCCTGGTGGAGACGGAGCGCGGCCTGGTGGCGGTGGACACCGGCATCGACCGCGGCGCAGCCAACCGCATCGCCCGCGCCGCCGAAGAGCTGGGGCGCCCCCTGGTGGCCATCGTCAACACGCACGCCCACGCGGACCACCACGGCGGCAACGCGCACCTGGTGCGCCGCTTCGGCATCCCCGTGTACGCGCCCGCGGTGGAAGAGGCCGTGATCCGCGAGCCGCGGTTCGAGCCGGTATACCTCTTCGGCGGCGCGCTGCCGGTCAGCGCCCTCGTCAACAAGTTCCTCCAGGCCGAGCCCTCCCCCGTTGACCACGTCGTCACGCCGGGCGAGACCTTTGTCATCGACGGCCGCGAGCTGGCGCTGGTGGACCTGGCCGGGCACAGCATGGCCCAGGCCGGCGTGGTCGTCGGCCCGGGCACGGCGGAGGCGGTGTTCTTTGCCGCGGACTCGTTCTTTGGAAGCGAGCCGCTGGCCAAGCACGGCGTCCCCTACCTGGTGGACGCCGCCGGCATGCGCGCCAGCCTCGCGCGCCTTCAGACACTGCCCGCCACCTGGTACGTCCCCGGCCACGGCGACCCGGTGGGCGACCCTCAAGCCCCCGTCTTCGCCGAGAACCTCGCGGCACTCGACCGCGCCTTCACGTGGCTGGGCGAGCGGATGCGCCACGGCCCGGCATCCACCGAAACGCTGCTGGTGGAGTTCGCCGCCGCGCTGGGCATGCGCCTGGACACCCCATCCGCCTGGGTCCTCAACCGCGCCACCCTGCTCGGCTTCCTGGCCGCGATGGAGCGCGACGCAACCGTGCGGGTGGTGATCGAAGAAGGCCGCTGGCTGTGGACGGAATAGAAGTGCCAAGTCCTGGGTCCTGAGTCCTAAGTGCTGAACTGCTGTTACTCAGGACTCAGGACTCAGGACCCAGGACTTCTTCTTCAGAAACTCGACGGCGGGGCCGGCGAAGTGCCGCGGGGGCCGCGGAACCACTGCCACGCCTTGAGCGCGGCCCACACGAGCAGCACCAGCGGCAGGACGCGGAAGAGGAGGAAGCCGCCGAGCAGCCACGCGATCCCCAGGACGGCCAGGGCCACCTTGAGCGCCGCGATGGCAACGATGATGATGACGGCCCACTTCAGGATGTTCTCGAGGTCGCGATTGGTGCTGGACACGGGTTCCTCCAGGTGAAGCGCAATGGTTTCCGACGGTCGTGCACGGCCCTACGGCGGGGCGCGCCCTCGAGTTTCACGGGTACCGAAGTTGCCAAACACGGACGAAGAAACAGTCCTGAGTGCTAAGTCCGAAGTCCTAAACAACCGCATCCCAGCACCTGGCACTCAGGACTTGGGACTCAGGACTCGTCAATGAGCGACACCGAAGAAGCGCAGCGCGAGTTCATCCGCGCATGGTACGTATGGCGCCACACGCCGCTCCCCGTGGACGCGTACCGCTCCAACCGCAGCGACGAGCCGAGCTTCACGGTGGAGTTCGCGCTGGACCACCTGCGCAGCTACGTGTACGCGCTGGGGAGCTCGTTCATGGAAGAGCGCCCGCGGGACTACCCGGCGCTGGTGGCCGACAACCTCGAGCACCTGCACGGCGCCGAGGCGGACCTGGAGAACGGCCCCATCCCCGAGGACGGGCGCGCTCCCTACCGCGAGTACATCGCCGCCACGCGCGCCCTCCTCCACCGCCTCCTGGCCCGCGCCGCCGCGGCCCAGGGCTGACCAGCCAGGAGCCGAATGAACGAGCCCGGCCGCATCCGCATCGGCACGCAGGGGTGGAACTACCCGGCCTGGGTGGGCGCCTTCTACCCGGACGGCACGCGCCCCGCCGACTTCCTGGGCACCTACGCGCGCGCCTTCGACGTGGTGGAGGTGGACTCCACCTTTTACGCCGTGCCCGCCCCCAAGACGGTGCGCGGATGGGCCGAGCGCACGCCGGACGGGTTCACCTTCGCCCTCAAGATGCCGCAGGAGATCACCCACGACCGGCGCCTGCGCGGCGCGGACGACGTGGTGGCGGCCTTCATGGACGCGGCGCGGGAGCTGGGGCCCAAGCTCGGGCCGGTGCTGGTGCAGATGGGCCCGGACTTCCTTCCCGGCGAGCTGGACTCGCTGCGCCGCTTCCTCCCCGGGCTGCCGCGCGACGTGCGCTTCGCCGTGGAGGTGCGCAGCCACCGGTGGACGCGCCCCGAGGTGATGGCCGAGCTGCTGTCGCTCCTCGCCGAGCACGACGCCGCCCTCGCGCTCAGCGACGGCAAGTGGATCCCCCGCGACACGATGACGGAGCTCGCCGCGCGCCCCACGGCCACCTTCCACTACGTGCGCTGGATGGGCCCCAACCGCGACATCGAAGACTACTCGCGCGTTCTCTTCGACCGCGGCGAGGAGCTCGGCTCCTGGACGGAGGCCCTGGGCCGCGTCGCCACGAACGGCGTGGAGATCTTTGGCTTCTTCAACAACCACTTCTCCGGCCACAGCCCCGCCACCGCCCGCGAAATGCAGCGCCGCCTCGGCCAGCGCCCCGTAGACCCTTCGCTCCTCGCCGAGCAGACATCGCTCTTCTAAAAGCGGTCTCACACAGAGACACAGAGGCACAGAGAAGTTGTTCCTTCTCTGTGCCTCTGTGTCTCTGTGTGAGCCCTTTGGTTACTCCCGGATCAGGATCGCCACGGGCTTGGAGAGCCGCACCTCGCGCGACGTGGTCTCGTTCTCCAGCGTCTGCTGGTACCACTCGGGCGGCCGCGGCGACCCGCCATGCTCCATCAGGATGCGCCCCAGCTCCGCCGCGTCGATGTTGCGCATCCGCACGCATCCGTGCGACGCGGGGCGGCCCAGCGAGCTGGTGAGGCCCGTGCCGTGGATGTAGAAGTCCGGCGCGCGGAAGAAGATCTTGATGCGCCCCATCGGGTTGCCGGGCGAGCCGGGCGGCTCGTACGTCTTGCCGCGCGCCCACCCGGAAGGCGGCGGCCGCCAGCTCGGGTTCCAGATCATGTGGCTGATGGAGAACTGCCCCTTGGGTGTGGGATAGTTCTCCGCCCCGATCGACACGGGGAACCGCCTCACCATCCGCCGCCCATCCATCAGGAAGAGCGTGCGGTCGGACAGGTCCACCGTGATGCTGAGCGCCTCGCGCTTGTCCACCGGGCGGGACACGGCAGATTCCAGCGTGGACACGATCAGCCCCGTATCGCGCGGCGCGGTACGCTGCGCCCCCGCCACTCCGGGCACCATCACCAGCCCCAGCGCCACCGCCCATCGCCAGCCAGATACTCGCATATGCCTTTGCCACGTAACGAATTGGATTCCTGCCGACACCCCTCCCGACAGGCCAATTCCGTGCCACCGGCGGCCACGGCTCCCCACTGACACGGGGCGCCGTACCAGCCGGAGCGCGCCCCGCCTACGCCGTCACGACACGAGCCAGGCCACGCTGCGCGCCACCCAGAACAGCGCCGACAGGAGCAGCGGAAAGAGCGTAAGGCCGACCGAGAAGATCAGGCCCTGGCGGAACAGGATCGGCCCCAGGTCCGGCGCGTTGCGGCGGCCCCAGACCCGGCGCGCCAGGAGCTCGATCTGCCAGCCGAAGGTGAAGCACAGGTTCGCCATGAACCCGTAGACCAGCGCACCGATCACCATCACCGCGACGGGCATGGGCTCGGAGTACGGCGGCAGCGCGAAGAGGAACGACATGCCGGCGAGCGTCACCAGCCCCGTGGCGCCCACCACCTTGTTGAAGACGAGGCGGCGGGACTCCCACCAGCGCACGGTGGAGAGCGGAGTGCGCCGGATGTCCGGCACCGGGTACAGGACGTTGACCAGGCTCGACATGATGATCACCTCCACGATGGGCGCTTTGAGACGGCCTCGGCTGAGAGGGGGCCGTCTTGCCTGCGAGCGAAGGGATCAATCCCCCCGCTGGAACCACGGGAAGCCCGCTGAAGCGGGCTCGGTAGCCGGACCCATGCGAGCCTGCTTCAGCAGGCTTCCCGTGGTTCCAGCCGGGGGTTTCAACCCCCGGCGACGCCCCGACGATGCACCCCCGGCGATGCACCCCCCGGCGATGCCGCGAGGAGGCCGATCCATTCGGATTCCGTATGAGACGGCTCCCGCGTGCGAAAATGGTAGCCGTCGCGGGTTCTTCCGTCAAGTACTTTGCGCTGCAGAGCAAAGGCTGGCGTCGCGTTCGCGCGCGTTGCGTCCGCGGCCCGTTCACGGCTACCCTGTTGCTCCCATCAACCCGCGGTTCGTGATCCCTTCCCCGCATACCCGCCATGACCGCACGCGCCCTGCTCGCCTTCTCCGTTCTGCTCCTGCTCGCGCCGCCGCTGCACGCGCAGGCCGACGGCGCGCTGCTCCAGCGCAGGCCGTGCGCGCCCATGCGGGCGTACGAGGAGGTGGCGGAGCTGGCGAGGTCGTGGCGCCGCGCCCCGCCGCCCGAGGCCGAGTACCGGCGGCTGCAGCGCGGAGCCGTGTGCGAGCGGCTCACCTACGCCAGCGACGGGCTGCGCGTGGTGGCCATCCTGGTGCGGCCCGCCCGCACCGCGGGGAAGCGCCTCCCCGTGCTGATCTTCAACCACGGATCGGGCGCGGACGGGGCGCTGCCGGAGCAGGTGCAGTACGACCAGGCGCACTGGGTGGCGAACGGGTTCCTGTACATCGCCCCGCAGTACCGGGGCGGCGGGGGCAGCGAGGGGCGCGACGAGTACGGCGGCGCCGACGCGCACGACGTGACCAACCTGTACCCGCTTCTCCGGCAGATCCCCTACGCGGACACGGCCAACATCTTCATGTGGGGGCACTCGCGCGGGGGCACCATGACCTTTCTGGCGCTGCGCGCGGGGATGCCGATCCGCGCCGCGGCCGTCACCGCGACGCTGGCCGACTACACCGGCTGGCCGGGCAGCATCGTGGCGAGCCTGCCGGACTCCGCGCGGCGCGTGGGGGAGCGGCAGCGCTCCGCCGTCGCCTGGCCGGAGCTGATCCGCGCGCCCGTCCTCATCCTTCACGGCGACGCGGACCGCATCGTACCCGTGGCGCCGGCCCGCCGCCTGGCCGCGCAATTGGACTCGCTGGGGCGCCCCAACGAGCTGGTCATCTACCCGGGCGGAGACCACAACCTCACGGCGCACGGCGACGACGTGCACCGCCGGATCCGGGCGTGGTTCGGCCGCTACTTTGGCTCACACAGAGGCACAGAGACACAGAGATGAGATCGTCCTAGAGCGGGAGAGCCAGTGCCGCGGCCGCGAGCAGCGCCGCGACGATTCCCCAGCGCGCACGGCCATGCCACCGGACGGGCTCTCCACGCCAGCTCGCGTGCGCGAAGACGAGGAACGCGACGAGCAGGAGGCCGACGCCCACGAGGAGCGGAGCCCAGCCGGCCGGCTGCTGGCGTGCCAGCCAGACGGCGGGAACGGCCATCGCCGCGGCGCACGCCAGATGGGGGAGCGCGAGGCGCCGAGGGTCGCGGGCCGGACGGGTGAGATGCGCGCGAAGGTCCATGGAGGTCAACCGGGTAGTGGGGAGACGCCGCAGGCCGCCTGCAGCGACCTATTCGAGCGCCGAGATCGCGGCGCGCAGCCTGGATACCGCTGGAGCCAGCAGCGACGGATCGACGCTGAGCAGCGAAGCTGAAGGCGAAGGTGCCGTCGATGCCCGGGTAGCCGATCTCATCCTCGCCCAGCCGGTCGCGAGCGAAGACGCGCAGCGGCAGCACACCCGGCCCGTGCTCTCCAGGTGAGCTTCACCCCGTCGGGTTCGCTCCAGGTCCTGGAGGTCCTGCATGAACCGGAGCCACCGGGCCGCTTCGATCCACTGGCTCGTCGTACCCGTGAAGTTCCGCCACCGCGCAGCGACTCGCACGCGGACGTCGCCGCCCGGCGAGTACCCCGGCACCGGCGGCTGAACCTCCTCCGGGGCGATCTCCACCCACTCTCCGCCGCCATCACCGAAGCGCATGTCCACTCCTGTCAGCGCGTGCGGGGGAACGACACGGCCGGATCGCAGCCGCCGCGGAATCCACGGATGCAACCTTGCCGCGCGTCGCGGTAGAGCAACCATCCGGCGAGCGACAGGAGCAGCGCAGTGATAATGACGCCGAGAACGGCTCCACGGCTGACGCGCCAGTGCAGCGGGATGTGGGTTGGGCGGCCCTTCATAGGCTTTTGCATGTTCGAGCTACGCCTGCTTACCCTCTCCAGTTTCGGAAGCTGCCGCACGCCAGGGTTCGGGCGCGCCGGGCACCCCCGCCGTCCGAGCTGCGGTGAGTTCCTCGCCCAAACTTGTGCTCGGCGGCAGCGCGGCACGGGTTCGCGGACGGCGAAGCACGTCAAAGGCGCCGTGGGGGCCAGCCGGTGTACTCAAAGAACCAGGCGATCAGAAAGTACACCACACCGAACCCCGCAGCCGCGAGCAGCTCCCGAGGGAGAGACCGCGTACGCCGCCAGCTCGGCTTCACGGTCAGGAGCAACCCCATCGTAAGAGCGACCCCAATGTCCCGCGCGAGCGAACCGCGAACGACGGAGACAAGTGCAAGCGCGGTCAGCATCCCGGCGATCATACTCGCAAAGAACTTGACCACCCAGAAAGCGACCTCGTCAGCGGGACGAAGGAAGATCATCGTGAGTGCCAACACGAAAGGGGTTTGTGCCGGTCACCGCTGCCAGAATGACGCCGTACGCCACGAACCCGGGCGAGAGCGTCACGGGCGTGAAGATGGCCGAGCCTACAGCGAGCGCCGCCGCTGTAAAGACCGGAAGCGCCTATCCGTCGGGCGGTCAGCGTTTCCTGCGCGTGTCCGCCTGACGCTCACGCGCGCGGGGCGTCCGCTCCGCTGGGTTGCTCGGCGGGGCGAATGGCGGCGCTCCGCGTTGCCCAGCGAACGTAGCCGTAAAGTAGCGCCGAGTAGATCGCGCCCTGGAGAACGCCCTCGAGCGGGTTTCGCCCCGCCACGAGTGCCCAGACGAGCCCGCCCGTAGCGCCCGCGAGCAGAAACCCGTACCCCGCTGGCCGCCAGTACGGCTTCACGCCGCGCCGCTGCAGACGAGCAAGGGGCACGAAGACCCCGAAATAGCCGACGATGCCCGCTGCCCGGCCCAGCGCCGCACGCCAGGGCTCGCCCAGCGCGTAGTGCCAGATGACAGCGGTGGGTACGAGAAGGCCAATGGCGGGCAGCCAAACGGACGATCCGAGCGGCACCGGCTCCTGACCCAGATTGTCCCGCAGCTCCGCGCGACGGAACGGCTCCATGGCGAACAGGATGATACCGATGCCGGCGAGCATACTGGCACCGAACAGAATCGCGCTCGCACCGTCCGCGATTCCTCCGCGGTTCCCCAGGTAAACTACGACCAGAACCAGGTCGATCGCCACGAATGTGGCGAATACCAGGCGGGCCCGGCGGCGCAGCGCAGGATCAAGGTGTGGGGACCGCGGCGGGTCTGGATCAGCATCTTTCACGGGAACACCTCACGGGAGCCGGGCTTAGACAGGCCCGGCATCAGAGATTCAGAATGCAGGCCGCACCCCGGCCGCGACGCGGGTTCAGCGAGTACGCTCACGACGGAGCCGCGGAGTCAGTCCTGGGGTCGCCCGCTAGTTCCGCACGTGGAAGGTGGCCTCGAGGCCGGCCACAATCACGTCGAACGCGCCCGGCTCCAGAGTCGGGCGCCCGTCGCGGCCGGTGAAGCGCAGGTCGTCGGTGGAGAGGCGAAAGGTGACGGTGCGGGAGGCGCCGGGCTCCAGCTCGATCTTGTGGAAGGCGCGCAGGCGGCGCACCGGGGGCGTGACGGAGGCGTAGTGCTGGCGCGTGAAGAGGAGCACCGTCTCCTGCCCCGCGCGGGCGCCCGTGTTGGCGACCGTGACCTCCACCGTCAGCGAGTCGCCGGGGGCGAGCTCGTCGGCGCCCAGGCGCAGGGCGGAGTAGGCGAAGGTCGTGTAGCTGAGGCCGTGGCCGAGCTCCCACTGGGGGTTGAACGCCGTGGGGCGGCGGTCGAAGCCGGGGCCCAGCGTCTCGGTGAGGACGTGGTCGTAGGTGAGCAGGTGGTTGGGATGGCGCGGGTAGGTGAAGGGGAGCTTGCCGCCCGGGTTGGCGTCGCCGAAGAGCACGTCGGCGATGGCGTCGCCGCCGTGCATCCCGGGCCAGTACGCCATCACCACGCCGCGCGCGCGGTCCGCCACGCGGCTGATGACGCGGGGGCGCCCCTCCACCAGCACCAGCACCGTGGGCGTGCCGGTGGCCTGGATCGCCTCCACCAGGCGAAGCTGCGGCTCGGGGAGGGTGAGGTCGTCGATGTCGCCCACCCACTCCGCGTACGCATCCTCGCCGATGGCGACCACCGCGACGTCCGCGTCGGCGGCGGCGCGGGCGGCGGCGGCGATGTCCACCTCGGCGGTGAAGCGCGCGCCGGCTAGGTAGCGCACGTCGCCGCCGCGCCGCAGCATCGCCTCCAGCAGCGTGGGCGGGCCGGGCGGAAAGTGCGACGCGTCGGTGCCCTGCCAGGTGTACGTCCAGCCGCCGTTGAGGGCGGTGAGCGAGTTTGCGGCGGGGCCGGTCACCAGGATGCGCGCGTCCTTGCGGAGCGGCAGCACGCCGTCGTTCTTGAGCAGCGTGATGGACTCGCGCGCCGCCTGCCGCGCCGCGCCCGCCGCCGCCTCCGTGGCGAAGCGCGCGCGCAGGGCGGGATCGGGGCGGGGCGCGTCCAGCAGCCCCAGCTCCGCCTTGAGGAGGAGGATGCGGCGCACCGACTCGTCCACGCGGCTCTCCGGGATCGTACCCTCGCGCACCAGCGCCACCAGGTGGTCCGCGAAGCCGAACTCGTGCGGGGTCATGCTCATGTCGATCCCCGCCTGCACCGCCATCCTCACCGCGTCTTTGGGCGTGGGCGCCACGCGGTGGCGGGTCTGCAGGAAGATGACGTCCTGCCAGTCCGTCACCACCACGCCGGTGAAGCCCAGCTCGCCGCGCAGCACGTCGGTGAGCCAGTAGCGGCTGGCGTGGAGCGGCTCGCCGTCGATCTCCCCCGAGTTCACCATCACCGCGCGGGCGCCGGCCCGCACGGCGGCGGCAAAGGGCGGGAGGAAGTGCTCGCGCACGGCCCGCACGGTAAGGTCCGCGGGGGTGCGGTCGCGGCCGGTGCGGGGCGCGCCGTAGCCCAGGTAGTGCTTGAGCGTGGCGGCCACGCGCCCCTCGCGCTGCATCCCCAGCACCATCTCGCGCCCCAGCACCGAGGCCACCAGCGGGTCCTCGCCGAACGTCTCGTAGAAGCGCGCCCACAGCGGCTGCCGCCCCACGTCCAGCACCGGCGCGAAGTTCCAGGGAAGCCTCGAGGCGAGCGCCTCGTCGCCCGTCACCTCGCCGGCGCGGCGGGCGAGCGCCGGGTTGAAGGTGGCCGCCATCCCCAGGTTGTGCGGGAAGAGGGTGCCGCCGCGCGTGTAGTTGGCCCCGTGCACGAAGTCCACGCCGTACAGCACGGGAATCCCCAGCCGCGTCTGCTTGACCGCCACGTCCTGCACCTGCGCGACCAGCGCGTGCCACCCGTCCAGCGACAGCGACCCGCCCACCACGTTGAGCAGCGACCCCACGTGCCGGTCCACCAGCGCGTGGCGGAGCCTGGCCGTATCCAGCCGCACGCTGTCGCGCGCCGGCCCGCCCTGCGCCGCCACGGCCGCCAGGGTGAGCTGCGTCATCTGCCCGACCTTCTCCTCCAGCGTCATCCGCGCCAGCAGCGCATCCACCCGCGACTGCGCGGAGGCCGAGCCGGCCGCGAGCGCCACCCCCACCAGGGCCACGATGTGCCTCATCATCCTTTTCGTTATCCCACACAGAGGCACAGAGATGAAGTCGTCTCCGTGCCTCTGTGCCTCTGTGTGAGCCCAGTTTTTTAGCGGACCTTGACCCCGTTGGGATCAAGCACCTCCACCGTCCCCAGGTTCAGCGCCCGGATGGGCGCCTCGATCTTGGACAGGTCGCCCGCCACCACGATGGTGAGCGCGTCCGGCGTGAGCCGCGTGCGAGCGATGCGCGTGATGTCGGCCGGCGTGACGGCGGAGAAGCGCTCGCGGTACGTGTTGTAGTAGTCCAGCGGCTGCCCGTTCTGCAGAAGCTGCTGGATGCGGTCCGCGAGGCCCTGCACCGTCTGGACGGAGCTGGGGAAGCTCCCCACCACGTTGGCGGCGGCGGCGCGCAGCTCGTCGGCCGGCACCGGCTCGGTGGCGATGCGGCGGTACTGGCTCACGATCTCGGCCACGGCCGAGTCGGTGGCGTTGGTGCGCACCGAGGTGCCCACCAGGAAGGTGCCCGACTGCGGGCGCGCCGCCACGTCGCTGCCCGCGCCGTACGTCCAGCCGTGACGCTCGCGCAGGCTCATCATGAGGCGCGAGCGGAAGCCGCCGCCCAGCACCTGCGAGAGCGCGCTGTACGGGATCAGGTCCGGGTCCGTGGCGGACACGGCCACGTGCCCCACGCGGATCCCCGACTGCACCGAGCCCGGGCGGTCCACCAGGATGATGCGCGTGCCCTGCGCCTGGTTCATCCCCGGGCGCGGCAGCGCGGCCACCGTGCCGCCCGAGACGGTCCACGACCCGAAGGCGCGCTCGGCCACGCGGCGCGCCTCGTCCGGCGTGACGTCGCCCACCAGCAGCACCGTGGTGTTGGCGGGGGAGTACATGCGCTGGTGGAAGGCCACCGCGTCGTCGCGCGTGATGCGCGGCAGCGACGCGGCCGTGCCCGCCACGGGGCGCGAGTACCCGGTGGCCGAGTCGAAGAGGGCGCGGTTGTGCGCCAGCCCGGCCAGCCCTTCCACCGTGGAGTTGAGCCGCACCGCGCCCGCCACCATCTGGGCGCGCACGCGGGTGAGCTCGCTGTCCGTGAAGGCCGGCGCGGTGACGGTGGAGGCGGCAAGCTCCATCGCGTCGGCGAAGGTGCCCTTGGGCGCCGTGACGCTGGCGCTGGCGAACTCGAAGCCCGCGTTGGTGCCGAACGACGCGCCCAGCGCCTCCATCCGCTCCGCGATCTGCGGGCCGGTGAGGGTGCGCGTGCCCTCGCGCAGCACCTGCGCGGTGAGCGAGGCGAGGCCGTTCTTCTCGGCCGGCTCGTACATGCTGCCGGCGGCGATCAGCACGCGCCCGGTCACGATGGGCAGGGTGTGCTTCTCCACCACCACCACCCGCACCCCGTTGGCCAGGCGGAACTCGCGCGCCGGCGGAATGGTGAAGGGGCGGAGCGCACCCGGCGCGGGCGGCTGCTCCGTGGGCGCGGGCTGCTGCGCGGCCGCGGGGAGCGCCGTGGCAAGGAGGAGCCCCGCGCACGCGGCGGGGCGAAGGAAGCGGCTCATCGGTTCACCTGCATGGCAGTGGGGGCGGGGCGGGGCTTGGGAACGAACACCAGCACTGCGCGGTTGTTGGCGCCCATCCGCTCGCGCACCAGCGCCTGCACCTGCGCCGTGGTAACGCTCTGGATCGCCTGAAGCCGCGTGTTGATCCAGTTGGGGTCGCGGTAGAACGTGTACCCTTCCGCCAGCACGTCCGCGCGCCCGCCGAAGCCGCCCACCGTCTGCAGGCCGTTGATGATCTGGAAGCGGAGGTTGGCCTTGATGCGCTCGAGCGCCGCCGGGGTGATGGAGGCGGCGATGCGGTCCAGCTCGGCCGTGAGCGCGGCCTCCAGCGAGTCGGGGCGCGCGCCGGGCTTGCCGTTGGCGGTCACGATCATCAGGTCCGCGCCGTCCACGAAGCCGAAGTTGAAGGCGCCGGCGCCGGTGGCCACCTGCTGCCCGCGCACCAGCGACTGGAAGAGCGGCCCCGTGCGGGAGCTCAGGGCGGCCGCCAGCACCTGCACCGCGTCGCCCTGCCGGTCGCGCGCGGAGGGCATGCGGAAGCCCACGAACACGGCCGGGGCGGGGGCGTTGGCGTCCTCGATCACCTCGCGCGAGCCCTGGCCGATGACGGCCGGGAGCGTCATGCTGCGCAGCGCGGGCGGCGCCGGACCGCGGCGGATGTCGCCGAAGTGCTTGCGCACCATCCCCTTCACCTGCTGCACGTCGATGTCGCCCGCCACCACCAGCACCGCGTTGTTGGGCGCGTAGTAGGTGCGGAAGAAGGTGCTGACGTCGGCCGGGGTGGCGGCCGAGAGGTCGGCCATGGAGCCGATCACCGAGTGGTGGTACGGGTGGCCGGCCGGGAACACCTTGGCCAGCATCCGCTCCTGCCACACGCCGTACGGCTGGTTGTCCACGCCCTGCCGCCGCTCGTTCTTCACCACCTCGCGCTGGTTCTCCAGCTTCTCGGGCGTCAGCGTCTCGGTGAGCGTGCCCATGCGGTCCGACTCCAGCCAGAGCGCGAGCTCCACCTGGTTGCTGGGCACCGTCTCGAAGTAGTTGGTGCGGTCCGTGTTGGTGGTGCCGTTGATGTCCGACCCGGCGCGGGCGCCCGCGTCCTCAAGCAGCGCGAAGTGCTTGCCGTCCGGCACGTTGCGGCTCCCCTTGAACATCATGTGCTCAAAGAGGTGGGCGAAGCCGGTGCGGCCCGGCGCCTCGTGCTTGGACCCCACGTTGTACCACACCGCCACGGCCGCCACCGGCGCGGAGCGGTCCACGTGGTACAGCACCTTGAGCCCGTTGGGGAGGGTCTCTTCCGTGTAGGTGATGCGGATGGCCTCGCCGGCGGGCGCGCGCTGGGCGCCCTGTGCCGCGGCCATCGCGGGCGCCAGGGCGAGCAGGGGGACTGCCAACAGGATTTGCTTCATGATTCCTCGTGCGGATGACGGGAACAGGTGGGAGGGCTCCCACACGCGCGCGGGTGCCGCGGGGATCGGCGAGCGGTGCCGCTCGCCCGCGCGCGAAGCGTCCACTCTACTCGCCCGGGCGGGAAATGGCAACATGCGTTTGGGCGCGCGGGGGTTGCGGCCCGCGGGGCGAGCGCGGAGGTTGCAGGGCTCCGCGGCCATCACCCTGCTACCCGGCTCCCCATGCCCCACTTCATCGGCGCCCACACGGTGGACAACGGCGGTATCCACATGGCGGCGCTCCGTGCCGGCGCCGCGGGCGCCCGCGCGCTGCAGGTCTTCACCGCCCCGCCCCGCTTCTACGGCGACCGCGCCGGGATGAAGCCGGACAAGGCGCGCCGCTTCAACGATGCGCTGGCCGAGGCGGGGATCCGCCCGGAGCACGTGGTGGTGCACGGCGCGTACGTGCTGGGCGTGGCCACGCCGGACGAGGGGAAGTGGGCCCGCGCCAGCGCCGGCCTGGCCAAGGAGCTTGAGCGCTCCACCGCGCTGGGCGTGGGCGCCGTCTGCTTCCACCCCGGCTCCGCCAGCGACGGAGACACGGCGGCCGCGGCGGAGCGCGTGGCAAAGGCCATCACCGCCGCGCTGCGCTCGGTGGACGGCTCCACCCGCGTGCTGGTGGAGAACACGGCCGGCGCCGGCAAGACGCTGGGCCGCACCGCCGCCGAGGTGGCCGACATCCTCCGCCACGTGCCGCACGAGCTGCGGCCGCGCACCGGGTACGGGCTGGACACCTGCCACCTCTTCGCGTCCGGCTACGCGCTCAACGAGTCGCGGGAGAAGGTGGGCGAGATCCTGGACGAGTGGGAGGAGGCGACCGGCGAGCGCCCCGGCTTCATCCACCTCAACGACAGCGAAGGTGCCCTGGGGAGCAACAAGGACCGCCACATGCTGATCGGCGAGGGCCAGATCGGCGCCGAGGCGTTCGGGTGGCTGCTGGCGGACCGGCGCAGCCAGGGGATCCCGCTGATCCTGGAGACGCCGCAGGAAAACGCCGAGGTGGCGGACGACGACCCCTCGCCGGACCCGTGGGACGTGCGCATGATCGGGCTGCTGGAACAGATGGCCTCACACAGAGGCACAGAGCCACAGAGAGAAGGATGAACCGAGTGTGGATGATGGCGCCGCTGCTTGCCGCCTGCGTGCCGGGTGCCGGGGCGGGTGCCGTTCCTTCGGCGGGAGGGGGACAGATGGAAGGGGTGGAGGCGGTGTTCGAGGGGATCAACGCGCACCGGCAGCGCCGGGGGTGCGCGCCGCTGGTGTGGAGCGACGCGGCGGCGCGGGCGGCGGGGCTCCACAGCGCGGACATGGCGCGGCGCCGCTACTTCAGCCACACCTCTCCCGACGGCTCGCAGCCCTGGGACCGCGCCCGCGCGCAGGGCGTAGCCTTCTCGCGGGCGGCCGAGAACATCGTGATGACCTCCGCCGGCGCGCGCGACGCCGTGCGCCTATGGATCGCTAGCCCGGGGCACCGGGCCAACATCGAGAACTGCGCCCTCACCCACACTGGCGTGGGGGTGTCCGGCGACTACTGGACTCAGTTCTTCTTCACCCCCGCGGCACGGTGAACGACGACCTCCGCGCGCGCCGCGAGCACCGGCGCCGCTTCCTGGAGCGCCTGTACGAGGCCTCCGAGCAGGGCGACAGCGAGTACCTGGACGGCTACGAGCTCGCCGCCGAGCTGGGCCTGTCGCGGCAGGACGCCGAGCGCTTCGTGCGCTACCACGAGGACCACGGCTTCGTGCTCTCCACGGGCCGCCACGGCCTCACCGTGCGCATCACCGCGCAGGGGATCGACCACGTGGAGCGGAGCGCCGAGTGATCCACTTCCCCCTGCGCCACGCGGAGCGCTACGCCGCCGTCCTCCCCGGGATGGATGCGGCGGCCGCGTGGCTGCGCGCCTTCGACCCCGCCCTCCCCGACGGGCGGCACCCGGTGGACGGCGAGCGCGTCTTCGCGCTGGTCTCCTCGTACGCCACCGGCCCCTCCACCGAGAAGCGCTTCGAGGCCCACCGCCGCCACGCCGACGTGCAGTGGATCGCCTCCGGCGCCGAGCGCATCCTCTACCTCCCCGCCGGGGGCCTCGCCGTCGCCGAGCCGTACAGCGACGAGACCGACGTCCTCTTCTTCGAGGAGCCGCGGGTAAGCAGCTCGCTCCTGATGGGCGCCGGCGACGCCGCCGTCTTCTTCCCCGACGACGCGCACAAGCCGGGGTGCATGGCCGGCGCGCGCCACGAAGTCCGCAAGGTGGTGGTCAAGATCCGGCTCTGAAAGACGACCTCTTATCTCTGTGCCTCTGTGCCTCTGTGTGAGCCCAATGCCGTATCCAGCGCACGCACGAGCGCCGGGTCGTCCGCGCGGACGGGGCCGACGTGCTTCCAGAGGAGCGTGCCGTCGGGGCCGATGAGGAAGGTGGTGGGTACGCCGACCGTCGCAAAGGTGCTGGAGACGCGGTCGTCGGGGTCGAGCCAGATGGGGTAGGTGGCGCCGTACTGGCGCAGAAAGGAGCGGATCTCCGCGCCCTGCCCCGGCTCGTCGATGCTGACGCCGACCACCTCCAGCCCGCGCCGCGTCTGGTGGATCTGCTGCAGGGCGGGGATCTCCTGGCGGCAGGGATGGCACCAGGTGGCCCACACGTTGAGCAGCACGGGGCGCCCGCGCAGCGCCTTCAGCGACACGGGCCGCTCCCCTTCCAGCGCCACCGCCGCGAACTCCGGCGCGGGCTTCCCCACGGCCGGCGCCCCGCCGTGCGCGGCGTCGCAGGCGGCGAGGAAGAGGAGCAGCGGGGCGATCCAGCGCCTCATCGCGCCTCCGCGAGCGGCATGCGGGCGGTGTGGACGCGCGACGGCTTCTCCGGGGCGATCCAGGCGAAGACCACGGCGTCGCCGTCGCGGGCCATGCGTGGCACCGAGCGCTCGGGAACGCCACCCAGCACCCGCGGCTCGCCCAGCGCGCCGCCGCGGGTCACGCGGCGCACCCGCACCTGCGCGGGGCCGCCCCGCCCGCGCTCGATCCAGCTCACCAGCGCGCCGTCGTCCACGATCTCCACGTCGGCGTGGCCCGCGGGGGTGCCGCCGTCCACGCGCACGGGGGCGCTCCAGGTGGCGCCCGCGTCGTCCGAGAAGGCGACGTGCACGCGGGGCGTGTCGCGCGCGGCGGTGAACCAGGCGATCGCCACCCGCCGGCCGTCGGACGAGAGGGCGGGTCCGTTCACCGGGCAGGCGGGGATCTTCCACCCGTCGGCGTGCACGGGGCGGGGCTCCGTCCACCGGCCGCCCGCCAGGCGTGTGAAGTAGATGTCGCGGATCTCGTCGCCCGTGCGGTCGCGGTAGGCCACCAGCGGGCCGTCCGGGGTGGGGGTCATCGCCGTCTGGCAGCAGTCGCAGGCGCGTCCGTCCAGAGGCGTCTCCGGCGCCATCCCGCCGTCCGCGGCGACCAGGGTGGACATGACGGCGGTCTCGGCGGCGGGGTCGCCCTCCTCGCGGCCGGCGTACTTGCGCCCGTCCAGCCACGCCACGCCCACCGAGTCGCCCCCCGCCGCCCACAGCGACACGAAGCCGTGCTCCGCCGCCGCTCCGTCGCGGTGGGGCACCACGGGCGCGCTCCACGTGCGCCCGTCGTCGCGGGAGCGGACGAGGCGCACTTCGTACGCGTACTTGCCGGCGCCGCTCTTCTGCAGCCAGTGCGCGGCCAGCCCGCCGTTGCCCAGCGGGAGGATGGAGGGGAAGTCCGCCCAGTTGACGAACCACCCGCGCCCCTCCGCCACCGTGCGCGGCTCCGTCCAGCGCCCGTTCTCCAGCCGCGCGAAGCGCAGCGCGTGCGCCGAGTCCGGCCGGGGCTCCGTCCACGACAGGTACACACGGCCATCCGCGCCGGCCGTCAGGTCGGGCGCCGTGCTCCCGGGCGCGGCGGGCGAGGCGATCTCCACGGGCGCGCCGAGCGCTTCCCCGGCGGGTGCCCTGTCATCGCCGCCGCACGCGGCCAGCAGCGCCAGCGAGAGAACGGGTGTATGTCGCATCTTCATCGTACGCGTACCCGGATGAGAGCGTGACTGGTGACGGAAGAGCCCTGCGCGGCGAGTGACAGGTAACGGCGGCGAATGAATTCGCTGCAACGACTACACGAAGTCCCCCTGCGGGGACTATAAAGTTCCGGCTCGGGCGGATGGGGCGTCCGCGGAGGGGAGACCGTGGGGTGCTGGGGCGATCTTCAGATGCGCGTGCGCGGGGGGTCCGGGTTGTCGCGTTCCAGGGCGGGGGCGCTCACCGCCAGCGCCCGGCTGTCGGGGAGGCGCACGAGGTACTCGGCGCCGCGGTGGTCCGCGACGATGCCGGTGAGCCAGGCGCCGCCGTCGCGGACGCGGACCTGGGCCTCGAGGGCGATGGGCGGCGTGCGGAGGAACGGGTTGCGCGCGAGCTCGTCCCGGAGGTGCTCGTGGAGGCCGCGCGGCGGGAAGGAGAGGATCCGCGGGGTGGTCATGGTTCTCCTGTGGCCGGCGCGGTTCGCGCGGGAGGCGCGACGCCGTTCCCCCTTCCGCGCGCGGCTCCGTTGCCCCATTCTCCGTACGGCAATCTGCCACGGCGCTCCGGGCGCGGCAACTCGCGGAACAGGGCTTGAAACTCACGCGAGGGGCGCGTCGTAGGGCGATTCGGGGAAACACCCGCACGATCCGCAACCGGAGGACTTCCAATGCTCGGGATCATCACGCTGGCCGTCGCCGCCGCGGCGACCTTCTTCGGATACACCCAGTCGCGCCGCTTCGTCCGCAACCGGCTGCGGTTCGTGGACAAGGTGCATGGCGGGGGCGTCCCCGCCATCGCCGGGGCCGCGGCCATGTTCGTGGCGATACCGGTGACGGCGTTCCTGCCGCTGGTGGGGTTCGGCACGGCGCTGCTCTTCGGGATCGGCGTGGGGACCGGGGTGGCCGCGGGGCGCAGCGACATCCGCCATCACCGCGTGGGCTCGGGAAGCTGAATACCCCGCCGCACGGCTGAAGCCCCTCCTCCGCACCGCGCGGGGGAGGGGCTTCGTGCATCCGGGCGGCGCGCAGAAAACGACGAATTGTTTGCGTCCGCCGGTCCGCGGGCGTACACTCGGAAGGTCCCCGCCGTACATCCTCCCGCCCAGGAGCTCCCTTGAGCCCCAACTCGTCCGCGCGGCTCGTGCGCCGCGCCCTTTCCGCCGTTGCGTTGCTGCTGGCCTCCGCGGGCGCGGCGCGCGCCCAGACGGGCGTGGTCGCGGGCACGGTGACGGACTCCGCGAGCGGCGCGCCTCTCTCCGGAGTGGCGGTGCGCGTGGCCGGCACCCGCACGGGAGCCACCACCCGCGCCGCGGGCACCTACCGCCTCCCGCTCGCCGCCGGCTCGTACGAGCTGGAGGTGACCCGCGTGGGGTACGCCACCGCGCGCACCTCCGTGCGCCTGGCCGCGGGGGAGACCGCCACGCGCGACGTGCGCCTGGCGGCGGCCGCCACCGCCCTGGAGGGGATCGTGGCCGTGGGCACCCGCCGCCCGGACCGCGTGGCCACGGAAACCCCGGTCCCGGTGGACGTGGTGACCTCCGCGGACATCGAGGCGACGGGGCTCACCGAGACGAGCCAGATCATCCAGCGGCTCGCCCCCAGCGTCAACTTCCCGCGCGCGACCGTGGCGGACGGCACGGACCACGTGCGCCCGGCCACCCTGCGCGGGCTGGCGCCGGACCAGGCGCTGGTGCTGGTGAACGGAAAGCGGCGCCACTCCACGGCGCTGGTGAACGTCAACGGCACCGTGGGGCGCGGGAGCACCTCGGTGGACCTCAACGCCATCCCCGCGGGCGTCATCGAGCGCATCGAGATCCTGCGCGAGGGGGCGGCGGCGCAGTACGGCTCGGACGCTATCGCGGGCGTGGTCAACATCGTCCTCAAGAGCGGCGCCGAGCGCGAGCTGATGTCGAGCGTGGGCCGCACCGCCGAGGGCGATGGCGAGGTGCTGCAGGTGGGAGGCAACGCGGGGATCGAGATGGACGGCGGCGGGTCGCTGATGGTAGGGGCCGAGTTCCGCGACCGCGGCTTCACCAACCGCAGCCGGCCGGACACGCGGGTGCAGTACTTCGCCGGCGACGCGCGCGAGGCCACCATCGACCGCCTCAACCACCGCCAGGGCGACGCCGAGACGCGCGACTACGGCGCCTTCCTCAACGGCGCCTTCCCGCTCTCCCCGGGCGCGGCGGAGCTGTACGCCTTCGGCGGGATCACGCGGCGCGAGGGCGAGGCGGCGGGCTTCTTCCGGCGCGCCAACGACGTGCGCACCGTGAGGGCCATCCACCCCAACGGCTTCCTCCCCCTCATCACCTCCGACATCCTGGACGCGTCCGGGTCGGTGGGCGTGCGGGGTACGCTGGCGGGCTTCCGCTACGACCTGAGCGGGGTGTACGGGAGCAACTCGTTCGAGTACGGGGTCAACAACTCCAACAACGTGTCGCTGGGCACGGCCAGCCCCACCTCGTTCCGCGCCGGCACGCTGAAGTCAGACCAGCTCACGGGCAACCTGGACCTGGTGCGCACCTTTGAGCTGGGCCTCGCCGAGCCGGTGAGCCTGGCGTTCGGCGGCGAGTACCGTCGCGACGGCTACGGCATCGAGGCGGGCGAAGAGGCCTCGTACGTCAACGGCGGCGTGCGCGTGCTGGACGGGCCCGGCACCGGCACCATCGCGGCGGTGGGCGCGCAGGTGTTCCCCGGCTTCCGCCCGTCGGACGTCAAGGACGTGTCGCGCAGCAGCGTGGCGGGGTACGTGGACGTGGAGGCCACACCCGTCCCCGCCCTGCTGCTCACCTTCGCGGCGCGGGCGGAGAACTTCAGCGACTTCGGCTCCACGCTGGACGGGCGGGTGGCCGCGCGGCTGGAGCCGGTGCGCGGGTTCGCGCTGCGCGCCTCCGTGGGCACCGGGTTCCGCGCGCCGTCGCTGCCGCAGCAGTACTTCTCCAGCACGGCCACCAACTTCATCGGCGGCATCCCGTTCGACATCCGCACCTTCCCGGTGGAGAGCCAGGAGGCGCGGGTGCTGGGGGCCGAGCCGCTGCGCCCCGAGGAGTCGGTCAACTACAGCGCTGGCTTCGCGCTCACCCCCAGCCGCGACCTGTCGCTCACGGTGGACGCGTACCAGATCGACATCGACGACCGCATCGTCTTCTCGGAGAACTTCACCGGCGCGCGGGTGCAGGAGCTCTTCCAGGCGGCGGGCTTCACGGGGGTGACGGGCGGGCGCTTCTTCACCAACGCCATCGACACGCGCACGCGCGGCGTGGACGTGGTGGGGCAGTACGCCTACCGCTTCGGCCGCATCAACCAGCTCCGCGTGGTGGCGGGCGCCAACCTCACCGAGACGGAGGTGCTCACGGAGGTGGTGAGGACGCCGGCGGCGCTGGCGGGCTTCGAGGAGGTGCTGTTCGGGCGGGTGGAGCGCGGGCGCATCGAGTACGGCCAGCCGCGCAACAGCGTGAACCTGAACCTCAACTACACGCGCGACCGGCTGGGGATCAACCTCAACAACCGCCGCTTCGGCGAGGTCACGGTGTTCGGCGCCATCGATCCCGACACGGCCACCGGCGCCGCCGCGCTGCGCACACTGGACCAGACGTTCGACGCCAAGTGGATCACCGACCTGGACCTGTCGTACCGCTTCCGCAACGGCCTCACGCTGGCGGTGGGCGCCAACAACCTGTTCGACGTGTACCCGGAGGAGAACTTCCAGCGCACCGACGCCGAGCGCGCCACCGGGGCGCAGGACAACTCCAACGCGGGGATCTTTCCGTACAACGGCGTCTCGCCCTTTGGGTTCAATGGGGCGTTCTACTACGTCCGGTTCAACTTCCGGCCCTGAACAGCGGGCTCACACAGAGGCACAGAGACACAGAGACACAGAGAAGAGGGTGGCGCGCACGTTGCGGCGTGGAGACGCTTTGGGGGTAGGGCTACCTACACGAGAGGGAGGCGGGGATGCGACCGTTTTTCATGCACCGGTTCGAGGAACCGGCCGCGGCGCTGCTGCGCGTGGTGGCGGGGCTGATGTTCATGCAGCACGGCGCGCAGAAGCTCTTCGGCTGGCTGAAGCCGGCCGACGCGCCGCAGGGCACGGTGGAGCTGGTGTCGATGATGGGGCTGGCGGGGGTGCTGGAGTTCTTTGGCGGGCTGCTGATCGTGCTGGGGCTCTTCACGCGGCCGGTGGCGTTCGTGCTGGCGGGCCAGATGGCGGCCGCGTACTTCATGGCCCACGCGCCGCAGGGCCCCTTCCCCATCCTGAACGGCGGGGAGGCGGCCGTCCTCTTCTGCTTCATCTTCCTGTACTTCTCCGCCCGCGGCGGCGGCCGGTACAGCCTGGACCACGTGATGTCACGCAGAGACACGGAGGCACGGAGATGACTTCATCCCCGTGCCTCCGTGTCTCCGTGTGAGCTTCAGACGCGCAGGGCCGTCAGCATCCTCGCCAGGCTCTCGTCGTCCGGCAGCACGAGAAAGGTGCCGCGGATCTCGGGGCCGTCTTCAAGGGTGAAGCGGGTGTTGATGGAGAGCACCGGGTCGCTGCCGGGGCCGCGCGCGGCGGCCTCGCCCACCACGCGGGCACCGGGGCCCGTGTACACGCGCGGCGGCGTGGGAAGCAGCACGCCTCCCACGATCTGCGAGAGCGCGTTGAGGTAGGCGGAGGCAAGGATGTTCCCCACCTCCTGCACCGCCGAGCGCTCCAGCACGCTCAGCTCGCCGTCCGCCGAGGGGCGGCCGGTGAGGAGGCCGCTGAGGCGCTTGGCGGCCTCGTGCGTGAACACCAGCAGCGTCTGGCCGGTGAGGTCGCCCACCATGTGCACGTCCACGGCGGCCACTTCGCCGTCGGGGCTTTCCAGGAGCTCTGCGATCCCGTCGCGGCCCTTCACGGCCAGGGCGGGAACGTTGATCATGATGGAGTGGCCGGTCATCTGCGAGAGCGCCGTGGCGGCGTGCCCCGCACCGATGTTGGCCACTTCGCGCAGCGCATCGAGCTGCATGGCCGAGAGCGACGAAGGCGTGGACATCATCCCACCACCCGCTTCACGGCTTCAAGCACGCGCGAGGGTTGGAACGGCTTCACCACGAAGTCGCGCGCCCCGGCCTGGATGGCCTCGGTGACCAGCGCCTGCTGGCCCATGGCGCTGCACATGAGGATGCGGGCACCCTCGTGCTCCTTCAGGATCTCGCGCACGGCGTCGATGCCGCCCATCTGGGGCATCACGATGTCCATGGTGACCAGGTCCGGCTTCAGGCGGCGGTAGTGCTCAACGGCCTCCATGCCGTTCTCGGCCTCGCCCACCACGTTGAAGCCCGCGCCGGTGAGGATGTCGGCCAGCATGGTCCGCATGAAGATGGCGTCGTCGCAGATAAGTACGGAAGCACTCATGTGTGTTCTACAGGTGTCGGGAGTGGAGCGGCGGGGCGGCGGGAGCCCGGCGCCAGCCTCGGGGGTGGCGCGGCCGGGCGCGTGTCACGAGGGGGAGGTGAGCCGGGGAATCTGTGCCCCCCGGCGCGGCGGCACAAGGGACGCGGGCGGCGTGGCACGCAACTTTCCACTCCGCGCCCTTTTTCCACCCGAACGCCGCCCAACCGCACCCATGCCCCGCATGCAGCCCGCCAAGCGCCAGGGACTCGCGCTCGCCACCAGCGGCCTGGTGCTGGCGCTGGCGGTGATCGCCGTGCTGGGCGGCATCCACTTCACGGAGGTGACGGCGCGGGAGTGGACGGCGCTGGCCCTGGTGACCGTGGCGGTGCTGGGGACCACCTGGCTCATCCTTGAGCACTGCGCCTTCTGGCACGAGTGGGACCCGCACTTCGTGCAGGTGCCCTCGGTGGCCGTGGTGGTGCTCCTGAGCTTCATGATCGGCGTGGCGCCGGAGGCGCGCACGCTGGTGCTGGGGGTGTGGCCGGTGGTGCTGATCTTCGCGGCGGGGTACCTGGGCTTCGTCTCGGCCGGCTTCCTGAGCCTGCTGATGACGGCGGGCTACCTGGCGGCCGTGTGGGCCTCGGGCCAGCGCGGGGTGCGCGTGGAGGTGGAGATCCTGGTGGGGGGCGTGTTCCTGCTGACGAGCCTCTACAGCGGGGTGGTGCTCTCGCGCCTGCGCCGGCAGCGCGACGAGCTGGCCGCGGCGCGCGCGGAGCTCACCCGGCTGGCGCTCACGGACCCGCTCACCGGCCTCGCCAACCGCCGGCACTTCGACGACGTGCTGGGCGCCGAGCTGTCGCGCGCGGGCCGGCACGGGGGCGCCGTGAGCCTGGCCATCATCGACCTCGACCACTTCAAGGCGTTCAACGACCGCCACGGCCACCCCGCGGGCGACGCCGCGCCGAGCGCCGTGGGCGCGCTGCTGCGGGGGCGGGTGCGCGGGCACGACACGGTGGCGCGGCTGGGCGGCGAGGAGTTCGCGGTGCTGATGGTGGGGGCGTGCGGGGAGGCCGCGTGGCGCACGGCGGAGCGCATCCGCCAGGCGGTGGGCGAGTTCGCGTTCGGCGCGGGGGGCAGCCACCTCACCGCCAGCATCGGCCTGGCGACGGCGCCCGGCGACGGCTCCACCCCCGCCGAGCTGGTGCGCGAGGCGGACCGGGCGCTGTACCGGGCCAAGGCCGCGGGCCGCGACACCATCGCCGTGGCGGGGCCGGACGTGGCGGCGGCGCGCTGAAGGGATAGTGCTGAGTGCTAAGTCCTAAACTAAAGTGCGTGAGTGCGTGAGTGCGCTTTACCCAGGACTCAGGACTCAGGACTTAGGACTTCTACACAGAGGCACAGAGACACGGAGGAGGGGTAGAGAGGGGGAACTTCTCACCCGCGCATCCGCCATGATCTCTCCCGCCGCATACCGCGCACTCGCGGACACCGTCGTCCTGGTGCACCTGGCTTTCGTCCTGTGGGTGGTGCTGGGAGGGCTGGCGGCGCTGCGCTGGCCCCGGCTGGCGTGGGCGCACCTGCCGGCGGCGGCGTGGGGGGCGGCCATCGAGTTCGGCGGGTGGATCTGCCCGCTCACCTACCTGGAGAACCACCTGCGCCTGCTGGGCGGGGGCGAGGCGTACCGGGGCGGGTTCGTGGACCGCTACATCCTCCACATCCTCTACCCGCAGGGGCTCACGCGGGGCACGCAGATCGTGCTGGGGATCGTGGTGCTGGCCATCAACGGCTACGTGTACACCCGGCTCGCCGCCCGGCGCCGGGCTCCCCGCCTCAGCGGTGCTCGAAGCGCAGGCTGAGCAGCTCCACCAGCCCCGCCGCCCCCGCCTCGCGCGCCACCGCCAGCCCGTCCCGGTAGTGCGACCCCGCGCGGATGGGGTCCTCCGCCTCGTACGCGATCTCCCCCAGCATGAAGTGGCACTGCACGGCGCGCAGGCGGTCGCCCGCGCGCGTGAAGGCGCGCACCGCGTCCGCCAGGCGCGTGCGCGCCTCGTTGCGTACTCCGCGCGCGTGAAGCGCCAGCGCCAGCGCGACCCCGCCCAGCGCCGCGCGGTGGTCGTCGCGCGCCCGCCGCCCCGTCTTCAGCGCCGCCTCGGCCGAGCGCTGCGCGGCCTCCAGCTCGTTGCGCGCCACCAGCGCCACGGCACGGTTGGCCTGCACCAGGAACAGCGTCCATTCGTCCGGCGCCCCCCGGTCCAGCGCCGCCTCCGCGGACGCGAAGCGCGCCAGCGCCTCGTCCGCGTCGCCGCGCAGGGCGGCCACCACGCCCAGGTTGACCTCCGCGCGCGCACCTTCGGCGCCCCCGGCCTCCAGCGCCTGCCGCGCGGCGGCCTCCGCGTCGTCCAGCAGCCCCGCGTGGATGCGCGCCGCGGCGGACTCGTTCAGCGCCGCCCCGAGTAGAGCGGGCAGCCGCAGCCGCCGCGCCAGCTCGGCCCCCTCGCGGGCAAGCGTGTCGGCGCGCGCCCACGCCATCCGCGCCCGCGCGGCGCCGGCGGAGGCCAGCACGTGCTCCACCGCCCCCGCCGCGTCACTCGCGTCCGCGGGGGCGGCGGAAAAGGGGCGCGCCGCGGGCACGTAGCCCCCGGGCATGATCTCGTCGAGCAGAGTGGTGGCGATCAACTCTCTGTGTCTCTGTGCCTCTATGTGAGCCCCGCCGTTCAGACCGACAGCCCGCCGGTCTGGGCGGGTGCCTCGTCGTGGGGCGATACGCAGGGGAAGGAGATGGCGAAGGCGGTGCCGTCCACCGGGTCGAACTCCGCCCAGGCGCGCCCTCCCACCGACTCGATGGTCTCGCGCACGATGGCGAGCCCCAGCCCGGTGCCCTCCTCTCCGGTCACCGTGCCCTCGTGCGCGCGGAAGAAGCGGCGGAAGAGATCGGCGCGCGCTTCTTCCGGCACCCCCAGCCCGTTGTCGCGCACCTTCACCACCACCTCGCAGGTTTCGCCCTCGCGCACCGTGCCCTCCACGCGCACCCAGTGGTCCGGCTTGCCGGGGTCGCGGTACTTCACGGCGTTGGACACGTAGTTGGTGAGGCACAGCTCCACCGCCGCCGCCGGCACCTCCACGGGCGGCAGCGTGTCCGACAGCTCGATGCGCACGCGGCGCGCCTCGGCGAAGTCGCGAAGCTGGCGCGCCACCTCGGCCGCCGCGTCGTACAGCAGCACGTTGCGCGCGGACTGCTGCCCCCCGTCCGCCTCCACGCGCGACAGCTCCAGCAGGTCCTCCAGCACGCTCTGCATCCCGTCCGCGTTGCGGGCGATGATGTCGGTGAACTTTTCGCGCTGCGACGCGTCGCCGCCCACCCAGTCCTCGCGCAGCATCTCGTTGGCCCCGCGCACGGTGTTGATGCGGTTCTTCATCTCGTGCGTGAGGGAGCGGTTGAAGGCGCGCAGCCGGTCTTCGCGCTCGCGGACGCGGGCCTCGGCCAGGGCGAGGAAGTGGTTGGTGGTGTACTGCTGGATCACCGCCACCGCGCGGAACACCCGGTGCGAGCACGACAGCAGCTCGCCGGGCGTGCACCCGCCCATGCGGTCCGCCGCCTCGCCCAGGTGCTCGAAGAGGATCCCGCCCAGGATCTCGTACTCCTTGAGGATCTGGTGGGCCTCGAAGCCCTGCGCGTGGCGCAGCGCGCCCAGCTCCATCGCCTTGGCCACCACGGGCACGTCGGCGGTGATCTCGGCGGCGCTGTTCTCCAGGTAGTCCGCGATCCCGTCGATGAGCAGGGGGACGTGGTTCAGCAGCTCGTTGGATGGAAAGACGTGGGTGGGGTGAAGCGCCACCCGGTCCGAGATGCGCTCCAGCCAGCGCCCCACCAGCTCCTCGCGCGCGTCGCGGACACTGTGGGCCATCGCCTGCGCAACGGGTTCGTGGGCGGAGATCATTGCTCTGGACTGAACGGGAATGCACTTGCGGCCCCCAGCCGGGGACAAGCGGTACCCGTCTGCGCAAGCGCCGTTCCGTGACCAACGGGGCTCACACAGAGACACAGAGGCACAGAGATGAAGTCGTCTCTGTGCCTCTGTGTCTCTGTGTGAGCCCTGTTGGTAGCGGGCAATCCGCTCCCGAAGCCATCCCCGGCACACTACCCGCGCGCCGGAACACCGCCACCGCCCCACGGAGAATGCGCGGGAGGTGGCGGGAGCGGCATGGTTCCGCTCCCGCCACGCGCCAGGCTAGTCGATGATGTCGCGAGCGCGGTCGATCAGGCGCTGGGCGCCGCGCTGGACGCCCGAGAAGCCGCCGCGGACGCGGTCCGTGAGGCCGCCTCCCTCGTTCTGGTGGAGGGAGCGCCAGCGCGGGCCGCCGGGCTCGGAGATGCGCTCCAGCACTTCCTCCACCTCGATCTCGCGGTCGTGGTCCAGGCCGGCGTAGTGGATGGCGAGGTCGGCCTGGGCGATGATGCCCACCAGGCGGCCCTCGCCGTCGACCACGGGGACGCGGCGGACGCGCTCGCGGCGCATCACGTCCATCACCTGGCGGATGGAGGCGTTGCGGTTGACGGTGGAGACGCTGGGGGTCATGCACTCGGCCACGGTGGACGACGCGCCCAGGCCCCTGGCCATGCCGCGCACCACGAGGTCGCGGTCGGTCACCACGCCGCGCAGGCGGCGCACCTCCGGGTCGTCCACCACGGGGATGATGCCGACGTCGAGCTCGGCCATGCGGAGGGCGACTTCGGCCAGGGTGGTGGTTGGGGTCACGGCTTCCGGGTTCTCGGTCATGATGTCGCGGGCGCGCTCGGCGGCGGGGGCGCGGTTGCCGGGGGCGGGGGCGCCCCACTGCCGGCCCTGCGAGCCGCCGGGGTGGTTGCCGCGCTCCTGCCCGCCGCCGGCCGCGGCCCCGGTCACCCACCCCGAGTCGGTGCCGTACTCGCCGCCCCGCCCGAAGCCGAGGCCGCGGTCCGGCGGCCCGCCCTGCCCGTAGAGCGGCGGGCGTCCGCCGGAGCTTTCTCTGCCGTTGAAGTCGCTTCCGTACCGAGCCATGGTCGCCTCCGTCCGTGCGGTTTGATGGGTCGAAGCATCGGACCGTGGGCGCGCGGCAAGTTGTGCACCGGTGCGCGCCTGCCCGCCCGCCCGTACCTTGGCGGCCACACCGCATCCACCCCCGCGTATCCCCGGCCGATGACGAGCGACCTTCCGGAAGCACCCGCCCGCGTGCGTGAAGCGCTGGATGGCGCCTCGGGGCGCGGAGTGCGCGTGGGGGTGATCGACTCCGGGTGGGACCGCACGCTGGCCGACCCGCGCGTGCTGGCCGGCGCGGGCTTCGTGGGGCCGGAGAGCGACTTCGCCCTCGCCCGGTCCGCCGACGACCACGACCGGCTGGGGCACGGCACCGCCTGCGCGGAGCTCGTGCTGCGCATGGCGCCCGCGGCTGAGATCGTGCCGGTCCGCGTCTTCGGCGCGCGGCTGGAGACCTCGCCGGAGGTGCTGGTGGCGGCGCTCGATTGGGCCGCGGACGCGGGGCTCCCCCTGGTGAACCTGAGCCTGGGGACGACGCTGGAGCGAGCGCGCGCCCCGCTGCGGGCCGCGTGCGAGCGGGCGGCGCGCGCCGGAACCATCCTGGTGGCGGCCGCCCCCAACCACGCCACGCCCGCCTACCCCGCCGCCTTCCCCGTGGTCATCGGCGTGGACGCGGACCGCTTCCCCACGCCCTGGCACTTCCGCTACCGCGCCGGCGACGCCATCGAGTGCACGGCGGAGGGCCACGAGCAGCGGCTCCGCTGGCTGGGCGGCCAGGAGGAGGTGAAATCCGGCACCTCGTTCGCCGCGCCGCACGTCACGGGGATCATCGCCCTGTTGCTGGAGCGGCACCCGGGCGCCACGCTGGCGGAGATCCGCGCGCTGCTGGCGCGGCTGGCGGCCGGCTAAACTGCATCCGGAAAGGGAAGCACACGGACGAAAGAAGCCCCAAGTCCTTAGATCCCCAACGACTTGACGGCCCGGGGCGACTTGGATACTGTTGTGCTACGTGTGACTCCCCTACAGTCGCGCGCGCACGAGCCGCCCGGCCGTGCCCCTCCGACAAGGGCAAACCCGCCGAAAGGCGGGGACGCAAAGTTTCGAGGCTAAAGCGGGCCCTCCCCGCCACGCCAGTCGAGCCGCCGAAGAGGAAGCATCTCCAATGTTTTCGCTCTCCGTACGCGTGCGTACGGCCGCCATGGCCGTATTCGTTCTGGCTTCGTTCCCGCGCGCCGCCCACGCGGAGCTGCTGCCGGACGTAAGCTTCTTCAACCGCCCCTTCTACATCGGCGCCTACCTGGGCGACACCGACAACCGCGGCGAGGCCGTGGAGTCGGGGATCGGACGCTTCGCCCGCATGGTGGGCAAGCGTCCCGCGTTCGTGAAGACCTTCCACAACCTGGACGTGGACTTCTCGGAGCGCGGGTGGGGCGGGCAGCTCGTGCGGCGCACCGTGGCCGCGGGCTCCACCCCGTACCTGGCGCTGGACCTCCGCTTCAACGGCGCCCCCTCGCGCGGGCTGCTGGACGCCATCAACAGCGGGCGGGCGGACGCGCAGTTGGCGCGGCTGGCGCGCGGGCTGGGCGGGGTGCGCGGCACCGTGATGGTGGCGCCGGGGTGGGAGATGAACGGGCGGTGGAACTACGCCTGGCAGGGCGCCTACAACGGCGACGCGGCGGCGCCGGCCAAGTACGTGGCCGCCTACCGCCGCATCGTCACCATCTTCCGGCGCGAGGGCGCGCGCAACGTGAAGTGGGTGTTCAGCCCCAACGTGGGCAACCCGCTGGCCAACCGCTCCGCCGGCCCGTCGCACTGGAACTGGTACGGCCACTACTACCCGGGCGACCAGTACGTGGACTACCTGGGGCCGCACGGCTACAACGGCCCCTCGGTGTGGGGCGGCGCGTACCAGACGTTCGCCACGGTGTTCAACGGGCGCGACTCGGACAACATCCTCTCCGACCTCGAAGCCCGCTACCCGCGCAAGCAGATCATCATCGGCGAGTTCGCCTCGCAGGAGGCGCGCGGCTTCGACAAGGGCGCGTGGATCAGCGAAGCGTTCGCCACCCTGCGGCAGCACCGCAACGTGATCGGCGCCATATGGTTCCACACCCGCAAGGAGGCGGACTGGCGCATCGACTCCAGCCGCACCTCGGTGGAAGCGTTCCGCACGGTGATGCGCGACCCGTACGTCCGCGACTCGTTCCGCTGAAAAGCAGGTCTCACACAGAGGCACAGAGGCACGGAGAAGAGGTTCTTTCTCCGTGCCTCTGTGCCTCTGTGTGAGCCTTTCTGTTCCCGGCCCTGATATTGCGAGCACCGCCCGGCTGAAACCCGACCTCGGACCCGGCATGCTCAACGCATTCAGAAAGATCCTCCGCCCCACCCTCCGGCAGCAGCTTGAGGATGGAGTGCGCGAAGCCCTCCGGCGCTACGCGGACCGCCGCACGGCGCCCGACCTGCGCGTGTACGTATCCACCGACCTGGTGCCCGGCGGCGTCAGCGAGGCGATGTGGGCGCGCGACGAGGCCGACCACCTCCGCCGCTTCTCGGCCCAGTGGGCGCAGGACAACGGCATCGCCCGGGCCGGGCTGCGCGTGGAAGTGGTGCTGCTGGACACGAAGCGCGAGTTCGCCTTCGTGAAGCCGCTGGGGCTGGAGCAGCCGGCCCCCGAGCCGGCCGCGCCCCCCCGCCCCGCCCCCCCCCGCGGGCCGGACCGGGCGATGGTGGCCGCGCCCCCGCCCCCAGCCGCGCACGGCGCGGGCGCCGCCGTGCTGGAGGTGGTCGCCTCCGAGTCGGTGAGGGACGCCATCCAGGTGCAGGGGGAGCTGGTGGTGGGGCGCAAGCCGGAGCCCGGGGTGTTCGCGCTGGGCGACCGCTACATGAGCGGCCGCCACGCCCGCTTCGCCCAGCGTGGCGGGCAGGTCACGGTAACGGACCTGGACTCCAAGAACCGCACGTTCGTCAACGACACCCCGCTGGTGCCGCACCAGGAGCAGCCGCTGGCCCCGGGCGACACCATCCGCATGGGGAACACCGTTCTCCGCCTCGCCCGCTCAGGCTGAAACCGTGCTGGACACTCTGCTCAACCTGGGGCTGCGCGCCCTCTACATCCTCTTTGGCGTGGGCGCCTTCCTGGCGATCCTGCGCTGGAGCGTCACGGCCATCCGCGAGAAGCGCGAGCGGTGGGCCGTGTTCCTGGCGTTCGGGATGCTGCTGCTGGCCGGCGTGTACACGGCCGGCCACTCGCTGATCCTTGCCAACCGCGAGTACATCGAGGAGGGGCGCGAGCGCTACGCCCGCTTCGGCGACCCGCGCGCCGCGGAGATCAACCGGGGCGACCTGCGCGGGTGGCTGCTGGACTGCACGGGCAAGGACGCCAACGCGCTTGCCCGCTACGGGATGGTGGACGGCGAGGTGCAGCGGGTGTACCCGCTGGGCGAGGCCGGCGCCAACCTGCTGGGCGGCGGCGAAGACGCGGAGAAGCGCGACTACACCATCGAGCGCGTGTTCGCCGAGCGGCTGCGCGCCCCCAAGAACTTCCGCGAGCGCACCGAGCTCCACGCGGCGGGCGAAGACATGCAGCTCACCCTGTGCGCGGACGCAACGCGCCAGGCGTACTCGCTGCTCAAGACCTCCGGCTTCCCCGGCGTGGTGGTGATGCAGGACGTGAAGACGGGGGGGATCGTGGCCTACACCTCCACCGGCACGGCCGAGCAGGCGCCGCTGGGGATCAAGCGCTACACCCTCCCCGGCTCCGTCTTCAAGCTTGCCCTCTCCGCCCTGTGGTGGGACAGCGGGATGGGCGACCGGTGGATGGCGTGCCCGGCGTACATCCAGGTGGGGAACCGCAAGATCCGCAACTTCGAGAGCCACGAGTACCCGCCCATGGAGATCCCGCGGCGGATGCTGGTGGTGTCGTGCAACACGCAGGCGATCGCCATGGCCTTCCAGATGCGCCAGCAGCTTGGCGAGCAGGCCTTCGCGGACGCCTACCGCCGCTACGGCTTCATCCCGTACAGCGGCGACGCGCCGGCGGAAAAGGCGGCCGAGTTCTGGAACACCTCGTCGGACCGCTGGGCCCGGCGCATGACGCCGCCGCCCAACCGCGTGCTCTTTCGCACCAAGTTCAACCCCTTCGACTGGGCGCAGATGGCGATCGGCCAGGGCCCGGTGGACGTTACGCCCATCGCCGTATCGCGCTTCATCCAGGCGATCGGCAACAACGGGGTGATGCTGCCGCCCACCTTTGAGCACGAGCGGCTGGCCGAGCGGCCGGAGGGGCGCGAGATCATGAAGCCCGCCACCACGCGCAAGCTGCAGGAAGCCATGCTGCAGGTGGTGGACACCGGCACGGCCGTGAGCGTGAAGCCGGTGCTGCGCAACCTCACCTGGGACCTGGGCGGCAAGACGGGCACGGTGGACATCCGCCGCGGCCAGCGGCCGGACGGGTGGTTCGCCGGGCTGATCCACGGGCCGGACGGGCAGCCGCGCTACACCATCGTGGTGTACCTGCAGACGGCCGGGCAGGGCGGGCGCGCGCCGGCCGCCGTGGCCGCCAGCATGACCCGGTGGATGGCGCTGCGCGAAGACGGGCAGGGCGCCATCCGCCCGGCGCGCATGGCGGCGCGGGGGGTGGAGTGATGGCGCTGCGCGACTTCTTCCGCCGCCGCATGCCGAGCGCCGTGCCGCGCGGCCCGGTGGGCGTGTCCATCGGCGTAAAGGCCCACAACGTACCCTCGGCCGAGCGCAGCGGGCGCGTGCTGCCGGGGCTGCTGTGGTGGGGGCTGCTGCTGGGGGTGGCGTTCTACGTGCTGGCCCACCTTTCCATCGCCATGGACGTGTGGCCGGTGCACGGCACCTCGCTGGGCGCGGGCGCCTCGTTCGTGCGCGACATGGCGGCGCTGGCCGCGTGGCTGCTGCTGCTGGTGGTGCTCAGGCGGATGGGATACCGGGGGAGCTGGCCGGTGGTGGTGCTCCCCATCCTGATCTTCTGCATGGCGCGCCCCTCCATCTTCCAGACCTTCACCGACCCGTCGTACCAGGCGCCGGCGGGGAAGAAGGCGGAGGCCAACGACCTCAAGGCCACCCGCTCGCGCCTTTCCACCATCGAGCGGGCGTACTCGCCGGAGCGCAAGCAGGCCGTCTTCCAGGGCCCGCCGCCCCCGCTTCCCGATCCGTTCGCCAAGGCGATGGAGGGGCAGGCGCGCGGCGCGCTGATCCCGCGCATCCTCACCTACCTCCCCGTGTTCACGGCCCCGCTGGCGCTGCTGGTGGGCTTCCTGATGTCGCGGCGCGGGTGGCTGCTGCGCTGGCTGCGCGACCGGCGCCTGTGGTTCTTTGCGCCGGCCATGATCCTCTTCTTCGGGCTGGCCTTCGCGCCGGGCGCGCGCACCACGGGCAAGGTGTTCGGCACCACGCCGTGGGAGCTGCTCCTCCCCCTCTTCATCGGGGTGTGGGCGGCCACGCTGGCGGACGACGCGTACAACCTGGGGCAGATGGGGCAGGCGTTCAGGCCCCAGCGCGTGCTGAAGCTGGTGATGTACGGCGCAATCCCCCTCATCCCCTTCCTCATCATCCACGAGCTTGGCCTGTCGGTGGTGATGGCGGGGAGCATGGCGGCGATGCTGCTGGTGGGCACGCGGCGCGGGTGGTGGGCGGGGCTGATGCTGGGGGTGTGGGCGGTGCTGGTGTTCGCGGCGTTCAGCGTGGACCCGCGCTCCATCCAGCGCCTGAACCTGGCGTACCAGCCGTACCAGGACCTGGAGTCGCTCCCCCAGCAGCAGGCGCAGCGCTGGGGAGAGCGGGCCAACTTCCAGATCAAGCTGTTCGACGCCAACATCCTGGAGGGCGGCCTGCTGGGCGAGGGCGCCGGCCGCGGCCACGCGGAAACGGCTCCCAACGCGGCGGACGACGGCTACATCACCACCATCGCGGCGCAGTGGGGGCTGGCGGGGTCGGTGGCGCTGGTGCTGGTCTACACCTATTTCATCATGCAGATGCTGGGCGTGGCCGTGCGCGAGCCGGGGGCCTTCGAGCGCACGCTGGCCACGGGGCTGGCGCTGCTCATCGGCATCCCGTTCTGGCTGGCGACGCTGGGGGGGATCCGGGTGATCCCGCTCACGGGCGTGGTGGCGGCTTTCGCGGCGCACGGCGGCTCCAAGCTGCTGGCCGCGTCCATCGGCGTGGGGATCATCGCGGGGATCAGCCACCGCAGAACCGAGGAGGAACGTCTGGAGCACGCACTCGCCACGCCCCTGGAGGGCGGTGAAACGGCGGCCACCGGGGTCCGCATCGTATGACCGCAAACTCCACTGGGCTCGTGAAGATGCACGGCCTGGTCTTCGATGTGGCCGGCATCAGCGCGCAGGGCCCCCGCTCGGAGAACCAGGACGCCTTCTCGGTTGACGCCTTCGCCGGCACCGGGCTGGTGGCCGTGGCCGACGGGATGGGGGGCGAGCGCGCCGGGCGGATGGCGGCCGACACGGCGCTGAGGGCCGTGGCCGAGCAGGCGCCCATCCAGTCGCTGGACGCGGCCCGCTACGCCGTGCGCGCGGCCGACGAGGCCGTGGCCCGCGCCGCCCTGGAAGCTCCCGACGACCGGCACGGCATGGGGTGCGCCCTGGCCATCGCCTCGCTCACCCGCGACCGCAGCCACGGGCTGGGGTGGGTGTGCGCCAACGCGGGCGACGTGCGCGTCCTTTCGCGCTCGCCGGACGGCACGGTGCGGCTGGAGACGCGCGACCACACCCCCGCCTTCGCGCGGTGGGAGGCGGGGGAGATCGCGCTGGACGAGATCCCGGACTCGCCGGGCGCCAACAAGCTTCAGCGCGCCGTGGGTCGCGGCGCCGAGGCGGACGCGTCGTGGGTGCCCGTGCGGCCGGGGTGGACGTACCTCCTGGTCTCGGACGGCATCACCAAGGCGATGCGGCTGGACGAGCTGGGCGAGGCCATGATGATGGGCGACTCCGCCGCCGCGTGCGAGGCCATCGCGCGCAAGGTGGAGGAGCGCGGCCCCGACGACAACTACACCGCGGTCGCGGTGCGCGTGCTGGCCGAAGGCGCCACCACCGACGACTCGCTCACCCAGGAAAGCCCGCGCCGGGCGGCGGCCGTGCCCCTCGCGGCGCCCGCCTCCACGAGTGGACCCCGCAACACCCCGAGCTCCGTGACCCAATCCCGTACTTCCCCGCTGGGGCTGCTGGGCGCAGTGCTGGCGACGGTGGCCCTGGCGGTCGCCGGCTTCGCGCTGATGACCGCGTTCGCCGCGCGCGACGCGGCCCGCGACGGCACCACCGGCGTATCCGACCTGCGCACCCGCGTGGCCGCCGTGGAGGCGAGCGTCGCCGCCAGCGCGGACACGACGGCGGCGGATACCACGCGCCCGCCCGCCGCGGCGCAGACGCCGCCCGCCAACCCCACGAGCCCGCGATGAGCGACCTCACGCCGCGCCCCGCCGCGCACGAAGAGCCGCTCCTGGACCAGCTCCTGCGCGAGGCCGTCCCCGAGATCAAGCTGGCGCTGGGCGACCTGATCGACCGCGACAACGTGCGCTCGCTCCCCGACCGCTACGCCCGCCTCCTCCCCGAGACGGTGCTGGTGGTGACGCTGCGCCCCGACGCGGCGCGCTCGCTGGCCCCCGTGGCCGCGCAGTTGGAGGGGGAGCTCACCGACTCGTGCATGCGGCACGGCTCGCTGTACGACCGCCCCTACCGCGTGCGCCTGCACGAGGCGGGGAACCCGGGCGCGCCCCTCTTCCGCATCACCAAGGAAGCTCCCGGCGGCCCCGCCGACCAACCCGGGCTGGTGGAGGGAGCTTCGGAGCCGCCTCCTCCGCTGGGTACGGTGGCCGCGGCCCCGCTTACGCCGCCGGTGGCCCCCATCGAGGTGCGCGGCGACCGCATCGCCCCGCCGCCGCCCGCGGCGCACGCGGAGACGATCGCCGTGCCGCCCCCGCGCGCCCACCGCGCCCCCGTGCTGGACGACCCGGACGCCACGCGGATGGAGGGCCTCGCCCCCGCCCGCACCTCGCCCGCTCCAGGGTGGGAGCCGGGCCGCTGGGAGCTGGTGGTGGAAGACTCCGAAGGCGGCGACGCGGAGACCTTCCCGCTGCGGGACGCCGAGGCCACGGTGGGCCGGCACACGGACAACCCGGCGCTGCGCAGCGACCTGATGCTGAGCGGCGCCCCGCAGGTGAGCCGCCGCCACCTGGCGCTGCGCTGGGACCCCAAGGACGGCAAGCCCGGCTTCCGCGTGGCCAACCTGGGCCTCAACGCGCTGCGCATCGACGACGACGAGGTGCCGGGCGCCAACCTCAAGGGCCCGTTCACGCTGGACACGGTCCCGGAAAGCCACGTGCGCTGGGTGGCCGCCGACTCGCGCATGCGCATCGGCGAGAACGGCCCCGTGCTGCGCATCCGCCCCGCCGCGGCCCCCGCGCCCGCCGCGGAGCCCGCCGAGCCGGAGGACCCGGACGCGACGCGGTTCGGGTAGGCCTCTACCCGGCAGCTTGAGCCGCGGGCTCACACAGAGGCACAGAGACACGGAGGAGGCGTTCTTCACCCGGCGCGCGGCACCTGAATTGGTCCCCTCTCCCATGGTGTTTATGGGAGAGGGTGGCGGCTGTAAGCTGCCGGGTGAGGCCCCCCGCGGCGCATGGGCGCCGCCCACGATCGCACTCAGGCATAGATGTCAGGAATCGAAGCACTCCTCGCGGGAAGGACGCTGGCGGACCGCTACCGGATCGAGGAAGTCATCGGCCGGGGGGGGATGGGCGCGGTGTACCGGGCCACGGACGAGCGGCTGGGGCGGCCGGTGGCGCTCAAGGTGGTCACGGCGTCGGCGGGCAGCGATCCGGGGGCGCGCGAGCGGATGAGGGCGCGCTTCAGGCACGAGGCCGCGTCGGCCGGGCGCCTGCCGCATCACCCCAACGTGGTGCCCGTGTACGACTACGGCACCGATCCCACGCTGGGGCTGGACTTCATCGTGATGGAGCTGCTGCGCGGCGAGGACCTGGCGTCGCGGCTGGCCCGCACGGGCCCGATGGCGCTGGGACCGTCGCTGCGCATTCTGCGCGAGGCGGCGCGGGGCGTGGCGGTGGGGCACCGCGCGGGGCTCATCCACCGCGACGTCAAGCCCGGCAACGTGTTCCTGGTCAAGGATGGCGAGGGGATGCAGGTGCGCGTGCTCGACTTCGGGATCGCCAAGGCGGTCGCGGAGGAGGAGACTTCGTCCGGCCTTACGCAGGACGGGCGCGCGCCGCTGTCGCCCGCCTACGCCTCGCCCGAGCAGTTGCGCGGGGAGCCGCGGCTCACGCCCGCCTCCGACGTGTTCAGCCTGGGGGCGCTCGCCTACCAGCTCCTCACCGGCCAGCGCCCCTTCACCGAGCAGGACCGCAACCGCTTCGCCGCGGGGATGGAGGTGCCGCTCCCCTCGCTGCGCGCGCGCAACCCGGCCGTGCCCCAGGAGGTGGACGCGCTGGTGGCCCGCGCCCTGGCGGCGAACGCGGCGGACCGCTTCGAGAACGCGGGTGTGATGGCCGACGCGCTGGATGCCGCCATCCGCCGCCTTCCCGAGGCGGCGGCCGGCGCGCGGGTACCGGCGGGCGCTCCCATCCCGCCGGAGGACCATGTGTACGGCGACGACCGCACCATGCTGGCCGGCGCCGGGGACGACGAGGACCGCACCATCCTGGCGCCGCCGCCCGTGCGCGCGGCCGCGCCGGCACCCGCGTACCCGCCCGCCGCGGCCCGCCCCGCGCAGCCGGTGATCCCCCCGCGCCGCGCGCCCGAGCCGCAGCGCGGAGGCGCGGGGCGCACGCTGGCCGTGGGCGCGCTGCTGCTGGCGCTGGGCGGCGGGGGCGTGTTCGCGTACCAGCAGATGAACGGGGACCGCGATCCGTCGGCGCGCCCCCTTTCCGAGCTGGCGGACTCCGTGGTGACGGACAGCACGGCGGGCGACTCCATCGACCCCACGGACGCGCTGGCACTGCAGTTGGAGGGGCGGCGCGCGATGCAGGCGCGCGACTTCGAGACGGCGGCGGACTTCTACCGCCGCGCCTCCGAGGCCGCTCCGGAGAATGCCGGCTACCGCGACAACTACGCGTACGCCCTGCTGCAGCTCGGCCGCAACGACGAGGCGGAGCGGGTGCTGGTGGAGGCCATCCGCATCAACCCCAGCTACGACCTGCTTCACAGCCACCTGGCCGACGCCCTCCTGATCCGCGGAGACACGGCGGGCGCCATCCAGTCGCTCGGACGCTTCGTGGATCTGACGCCGGACCGCGCGGCGCAGCTCACGGCGCAGCAGCGGATGCAGGCGCTCACCCAGGCCACGCAGCCCGCTCCCCCGCCCCCCCAGGACTACGACTCGGCCGGGACGCCCACGCCGGCGCCCCCCGCGCCGGACACCACCAACGCGCCGCGCGACACCATCCGCATCCAATGACGGAGCGGAGCGTGACGGTGCACGGCACGGGGCGGGTGGTGGTGCCCGCCTACGGCCTGGCGGACGCGGAGCACCAGGTGGAGAAGGAGCTGGAGGAAGCGTGGCCCGGCTGCCGCGCGGAGGTGCTGGACGTGGCGCGCACGGACGACCGACCGCGCATCGTGGAAGAGTTCATGGTCCGCTACCGCGTGCGCGGCACCGTGACCCACCCCGCCGCCACCGAGCAGGAGGCGAAGACCGCCGCCCTCCGCTCCCTGCGCCAGCGCTTCACCGGCACGCGGTTCTCCGGCGTCGCCTGGGACGTGATAAGCACGGAGGCACGGAGATGACTTCATCTCCGTGCCTCCGTGTCTCTGTGTGAGCCAATCAGTTCAGGTGGTGACCGCGCCGGACCGGTAGCGCGTCAGCACCTCCACGAACACCTTGGACGAGCGCGCGAACGCGCCGCGGCGGCGGAGCTCGGTGGGGCTGGCCCCCACGAACTTCTGCGTCACGCGGCGCAGGCCGCTGTCGGACGAGTAGCCGCAGGCGTGGGCCACGGAGAGCACGGTGCGCCCCGGGTCGTCCAGCAGCTCGGCGGCGAGCAGGATGCGCATCCACGCCAGCAGCTTGCGCGGGGGCGGCAGCTCGGCGCGCTCGCACCAGCGCAGCAGGGTGCGGCGCGAGAGGTGGAGCTGCTTGGCCAGGTCCCGCCCGTGCCCGCCCACCGCCACCACCTCGGCCGCGGCGTCCACGATGGCGCGGGCGCGCCCCGGCGTGTCCGGCGGCAGCACCTGCTCCAGCAGCGCCTTCAGCGGCCGCCCCTGCGACGCGCGGAAGCGGTGCACCAGCGCGTCCGGCGTGTCGTCGTGGGCGATGGAGATCACCTGCACCACGCCCCACTTCCCCAGCGTGCGGAGATCCTCCACCCGGTCCGCCCGCACCTCGAGCGCGGCGAACACCGGCATGGAGGGGAACTCCACGAGCAGGTTCTTGAGCGCGGGCGAAAGGGCCCGCTGCCCCTGCGCCTCCTCGTACGGGTTCACCACCACCAGGGCCGAGGGCGGGGAGTCGCGCACCGCGTCTTCCAGCGAGGGCCAGTCGGGCACCGACTGGAAGGTGTACTCCTTCCCCGCGACCTTGCGGACGCGCTCGCGGAAACTCTCGTCGCTGTGGAGGACCAGCAGGGGACGTGCGGCGATCTTCATGGGCTCGCGACCGGGTGAAGGGCGAAGGGACTCGGGATCAGCGGGACACCAGCGATGCGTGCAGCGAGCGCGCGAGGTCCGCGGCGAACGCGTCCGACTCGTCGGGGGCGGCGGCGCGGGCGGGGGGCGCGGTGCGCGTGCGGGCCGTGCGCGAGCGCCGCGCCGACTCCACCACCGCCTCGGCGGAGAGGAGCACCCGGCCCTCTCCCCGGTCGCGCGCCGTACGCGCCGCGCGGTCCGCGGCGCGCTCGGCGCGCTCGTACTCGCCCACCTGCTCGGCGCCGTGCGCCAGCTCGAGCAGCACCTGGGCCGCGTTCTCCGTCTGGTCGTTGCGGGCCAGCCCGTCCCACACCTCGTCCCACGCCTGGTCGAAGCGGACCCGGTCGCCCACGCCGGCGGCGGCGCGCACGATGTTGGCGAGCCCCACCATGCGGTCCTCGTGCCGCTTGAGGTGCGGCAGGAGCGCCTCGAACACCGTGAGCGCGGGCCCGAAGTGCCCCTGCTCCACCCACAGGTACGCGATGTCGTGGGCGAGCACCGAGAGGCGCGGGTGCTCGGAGCCGTACGCCTCGAAGGCGGCGCGGGCCAGCCGCTCGGCCTCGCCGGCGTGCCCGCCGGCGGCGGCGATCACGAACAGGTCGTGGAGCGCGCCGCCCTGGATCTGCCGGAGCGAGTGGCGCCGCGCGGCCCGCAGCGCGCGGATGTGGAAGCGCCGCGCCGCCGGGTAGTTGCCGCGCTGCACGTACAGGTTGCCCAGCCCCGAGAAGGCCAGCGCGTACGACGTCCAGTCCCCGCTCTGCCGCGCCAGGGCGATGGCGCGCCTGAACCACGTCTCCGCCCGCGCGTACTCCGCGCGGCGCCGGGCGATCCTCCCCACCGCGTACGCGGCCGCCGCGTCGTGCGGCACCGCGGCCGAGGCGGCCTGCGCGAAGGCGATGGAGGTGGCGGAGTGCCCATTGGCGTCCGCCCAGGCGGCCACGTGCTGGCACGCCATGGCCACCGACTCCGGCCGCGCCGTCCCCGGCGCGCCCACCAGCCTCACCAGCCCGATGAGGGGCGTCTCGAGCTGTACCTCCACCTCGGCCTGGCGCAGCATGGACAGCAGCGCCGCGTCCGCCCCGTCGACGAACACCTCGCCCCTTTCTTCGGGCGGGAGCGATCCCCAGAGGTACACGTCGCGCACCACCTGCCACAGCAGCGCCCCAAGTGGGTCCTTGAGCTCCTCCAGCACCCCCACGCCTTCAAAGGCTTCGCCGCCGTGCGTAATGGCGGGTGGTGTCCGCCAGCGTCGGGTAGTACGGCGCACGGGGGGAGTCATCCGCTTGGATCGCATGGCTGGCTCGGGGGGGAGGGGCCGGGAAGAATGCCGTCGTGAGGCGGGTGGGCGCCCACCATGCTAACGCCCGAACCCAAGCAACGCCATAGTCTTTCCGCCATCTGCCACCCTCGCGCGGTGCAGAATACAACGCTTTGTGCGGCACGGCAAGTCCCAAACGACTCGCGCAAGATCTCCCTAACAAGCCACCGCTCCTCTCGTTCTCTCCGCCTGGTTCGCGCAGTAACGCTACCCAAGCTTTCGCGCCACGCTGAACAAGCGGCTCCATCTGTAGACCCGAGCGTACCGGTACCGGGCCGCCAACGCGCGTGACAATCCGTTTCCCAATCTGTCGTCTTTGGGATGAAAAACGGACAGGTGAAGTTTCGGTTATCCGTGTAACGGAGGGGAACGGAAGTGCGTGAGTGCGTTGGAGTGCGTGAGTGCGGTAACAGCAACGGCAACGGATAGTGGGGAGAGCGGTGGTGGTGCGTGCTGAGAGGGGGCCCTCACCCCCCCGTCCCCCGCTCTCCCAAAAATGGGAGAGGGGGGCGCACTCCAGCCATCCAGCCGCGACCACGCATCGCGCCAGCCGCGGCATCGGCGACGGCCCGGGCGCCGCTAGATACAGAGGATGCGCCTCCTCCCCCAGCGGTTTGGGGGAGGAGGCCGGGAGGAGAGGGCCACCCTCCGCGCGCACCCGCCTTTCCGTCTCCCCACCACCCTTCCCCGACCCACGCCGTTCAAACGCACCCACGCCGTTCAAACGCACCCACGCACCCACGCACCCACGCACCCACGCACTCACGCACTCACGCACTCACGCACTCACGCACTCACACACTCACGCACTCGATTTCACGTCCCTCTAGCTGAGCCCGGTTCACGGCCACATGATTGCGTGACCGGCGCACGGCCGGCGACCGGCAGTACCATCAACCCCCGCGCGGGAGGCTGCACGCATGTCTACGCTGGATGTGCCGGGAACGGAGGGCGTGAGGGTGATGGGCGAGGAAACAGCCGCCAGCGCGCGCGTGCTCACGCCCGAGGCGCTGGAGTTCGTGGCGGAGCTCCACCGCCGCTTCAACCCGCGGCGCGAGGAGCTGCTCAGGGCGCGCGAAGCACGGCAGGCGGAGCTGGACGCGGGCGCGGAGCCCACCTTTCTGGCCGAGACGGCCGGGGTGCGCGAGGGCGACTGGCGCGTGGGGCCCACCCCCGCGGACCTGCAGGACCGGCGCGTGGAGATCACCGGGCCCACCGACGCCAAGATGGTGATCAACGCGCTCAACTCCGGCGCGTCGTGCTTCATGGCCGACTTCGAGGACGCCCTCTCCCCCACCTGGACCAACGTGGTGGAGGGGCAGGCCAACATGCAGGACGCGGTGCGCCGCACGCTCAGCTTCTCCAGCGGCGAGAAGGAGTACCGGCTGGGAGAGAAGCTGGCCGTGCTCATCGTGCGCCCGCGCGGCTGGCACCTCAGCGAGCGCCACGTGCAGGTGGACGGGCACCCCGTGTCCGCGTCGCTGTTCGACTTCGGGATGCACTTCTTCCACAACGCCAGGGAGCTGATGGAGCGGGGGTCCGGCCCCTACTTCTACCTCCCCAAGCTGGAGGGGCACCTGGAGGCGCGGCTGTGGAACGACGTGTTCGTGCTCGCGCAGGAGCGGCTGGGGATCCCGCGGGGGACGATCCGCGCCACGGTGCTGATCGAGACGATCCTGGCGGCGTTCGAGATGGACGAGATCCTGTACGAGCTGCGCGACCACGCGGCGGGGCTCAACGCGGGGCGCTGGGACTACATCTTCAGCGTGATCAAGAAGTTCAGGAAGCGCGGCGACTTCGTGCTGCCGGACCGGGTGCAGGTGACGATGGCCGTGCCCTTCATGAAGTGCTACGCCGAGCTGCTGGTGAAGACGTGCCACCGCCGCGGCGCGCACGCCATGGGGGGGATGGCCGCCTTCATCCCCAGCCGCCGCGACGCGGAGGTAAACCGCGTGGCCATGGCCAAGGTTACGGAAGACAAGGCGCGCGAGGCCGGCCAGGGCTTCGATGGCACCTGGGTGGCGCACCCCGACCTGGTGCCCGTGGCCCGCGCGGAGTTCGACAAGGTGCTGGGCGAGCGCCCCAACCAGAAGGAGAAGCAGGGCGACGCCGACGTGAAGCCGCGCGACCTGCTGAGCACCGGGATCGCCGACGGGCGCATCACCGAGGCCGGGGTGCGGCTGAACGTGAGCGTGGCGCTTCAGTACCTGGAGGCGTGGCTGCGCGGCAACGGGGCGGTCGCCATCAACAACCTGATGGAAGACGCCGCCACCGCCGAGATCTCGCGCGCGCAGTTGTGGCAGTGGATCCGCCACCGCTCGGAGCTGGACGACGGCACGGCCATGACGCCGGACGTGTACACCCGCATCCGCAACGAGGAGATGGAGCGCCTCCGCGCCGCGGGCGTCACCACGCCGGAGCTGGAGAAGGCGTGCCGGCTGCTGAACGAGCTCGTGCTGGGAACGGAGTTCATCCCCTTTCTCACCCTGCCGGCCTACCCGCATCTGGCGTAGAAACGGCAATCTCACACAGAGGCACAGAGACACAGAGAGGAGCGGCTCCTCCGTGTCTCCGTGTCTCTGTGTGAGCCCATCACCCCGAGCGACGAGAGCACGCACATGAGCCGGCAATTCGAGGAGCAGGTACGCGCGCTGGAGATCCGCTGGCTCACCGAGGATCGCTGGGCGGGGATCACCCGCCCGTACACGGCCGCGGAGGTGGTGCGGCTGCGCGGGAGCGTGCAGGTGGAGCACACCCTGGCCCGGCGCGGCGCCGAGAGCCTGTGGCAGAAGCTTCACGGGCCCGAGCCGGTGCGCACCTTTGGGGCACTCACCGGGAGCCAGGCGGTGCAGATGGTGAAGGGCGGGCTGGAGGCCATTTACCTGAGCGGATGGCAGGTGGCGGGCGACATGAACCTGAGCGGCCAGACGTACCCCGACCAGAGCCTGTACCCGTCCAACAGCGTGCCCGCGGTGGTGAAGCGCCTCAACAACGCCCTGCTGCGCGCGGACCAGATCGAGTGGAGCGAGGGCGCGGAGGCTCGCGACTGGCTGGTGCCCATCGTGGCGGACGCGGAGGCGGGCTTCGGCGGGCCGCTTCACGGCTTCGAGCTCACCAAGGCGATGATCGAGGCGGGCGCGGCGGGGGTGCACTTCGAGGACCAGCTCGCCTCGGAGAAGAAGTGCGGCCACCTGGGCGGCAAGGTGCTGGTGCCCACCAGCCAGTTCGAGCGCACGCTGGCCGGCGCGCGCCTGGCCGCCGACGTGCTGGACGTCCCCACGCTGCTCATCGCCCGCACGGACGCGGACGCGGCGACGCTGCTCACCAGCGACGTGGACGAGCGCGACCGCCCGTTCTGCACGGGCGAGCGCACGCCCGAAGGGTACTTCCGGGTGCGCGGCGGGCCGGAGTCGGCACTGGCGCGCGCGCTGTCGTACGCGCCCTACGCGGACCTGGTGTGGTGCGAGACGAGCACGCCGGACCTGGACGAGGCGCGCCGCTTCGCCGAGGGGGTGCACGCGCGCTTCCCCGGCAAGATGCTGGCGTACAACTGCTCGCCCTCCTTCAACTGGAAGCGCAAGCTGGACGCGGCCACCATCGCCAAGTTCCAGCGCGAGCTGGGGGCGATGGGGTACCGCTTCCAGTTCATCACCCTGGCCGGGTGGCACCTCATCAACCTGGAAACCTACGAGCTGGCCCGCGAGTACGCCGCCGAGGGGATGCCCGCCTACGTGCGGCTGCAGGAGCGCGAGTTCGAGCTGGAGCCGGAGGGGTACACCGCCACGCGCCACCAGCGCGAGGTGGGCGCCGGGTACTTCGACCAGGTGCTGATGGCCGTCACCGGGGGCGAGGCGAGCACCGGGGCGCTGCAGGGGTCCACGGAGCAGGCGCAGTTCGCGCGTTAAAGACGGGGCGCACACAGAGGCACAGAGGCACGGAGAAAAGCATCTTTCTCCGTGCCTCTGTGCCTCTGTGTGAGATCGCCGTTTTCGCGCGTTTTCTGCACAACCGACTCACCCCCCCTACACGCATCCGGACCATGCGCCTGCGACTTCTTGGACTGCTTCTGCTCGCCGCCTGCGAAAAGAGTGACGACCTGCTCGTGATCGAGCCGCCCCAGGTGTGGGTGGCGGCGGAGGTGAGCCCGGTGCGGCGGGACCCGGGAACCGGGACCGCGCAGGTGGTGATGAAGGTGATCAACGACCGGCCGTACACCGTGTTCGTGGCGGCGTGCGGCGACAGCCCCTCGGTGGCGGTGGAGCGGCGCGTGGGGGATGCGTGGGAGAGCGTGGCGGCGCCCATCTGCCCGGCGGTGTACCCGATGGCGCCGATCGGGGTGGCGGGGCATGCGGAGCGCGCGTTCACCGTCACGGCGCGGGAGGCGGGGGTGTACCGCGTGGTGGCGCAGGTGTCCGTGGCGGCGGACCGGAGCGACTTCCGGGCGGTGCCCAGTGTGGAGTTCGCGGTGGAGTAGGCGTTGACGCGCTCCCCCGGGAGCGTAGCTTCCTGGGCTCGGACGGCACCCCGCCGTCCGGCCCAATCAAGGAAGACGATGACACACTACACGACGACGGTGCGGGTGGTGGCCGAGAAGTCCGGCCGCCCCCTTCCCGGCCTGCGGGTTTCCCTCTTCGACCACGACCGCTTCTCCAGCGACGACCTCCTGGGCACCGGCACCACCAACACGGCGGGCGAGGTGGAGTTCGCGTACCACACGCGCGACTTCGCGGACCTGGAGGACCGCATCTCCGGGTCGCTCCCCGACCTGTACTGCGTGGTGTTCGCGGCGGACGGGTCGCAGATCTTCTCCAACCAGCCGCAGGCGCTGGACAACACGCCGCGCCGTGTGATGGACGTGAAGCTTCCCGCCGACGTGGTGGAGCGCCACGGCCTGTGAGCACCGCGCCCGCGTTCCGCTACGCCAGCCCCGAGCTGGACGCCATGGCGGAGGCCCGCAACTACTACGCGTGGATCGCGCGGCACTTCGCGCCGTACCTGGGCACGCGCGTGGTGGAGGTGGGCGCGGGGATCGGCACCTTCTCCGGCCACCTGCTGCACGCCGCGCCCCACGCGGAGCTCGCGCTGATCGAGCCCGCCGGGAACAACGTGGAAACTTTGCGCGAGCGGATGCGGGACGAGCCGCGCGTGCGGGTGCGCCACGGCTATCTGGACGCGGACGCGCCGGAGCGCGACGCCAACAGCGTTGTGGCCGTCAACGTGCTGGAGCACGTGGAAGACGACGCGTCCTTCCTGCGCGCCGCGCACCGCGTGCTCGCGCCCGGCGGCCACCTCCTCCTCTTCGTGCCCGCCGTGCCCTGGATCTACGGCACGCTGGATTCCGCCTTCGAGCACTTCCGCCGCTACACCCGGGCCGGGTTGCGCCGGGAGGTGGAGGGCGCGGGCTTCGCCACGGACCAGGTCCACTACTTCAACCTTCCCGGCGTGCTGGCGTGGTGGGTGAGCGGCGTGCTGCTGCGCAGGCGCACCGTAACGCCCCGCGACGCGCGCCTCTACGACCGCTGGGCCGTGCCCGTGGTGCGCGCGGTGGAGAGCCGCTGGCGTCCCCCGCTGGGCCAGAGCCTGCTGGTGGTCGCCACCCGCCCATGAACGGTCTCGTCCTTTCCGTCATCGTGCCCGTGTACAACGAGGCGGGTGACGTGCGCGCCTCGGTGGAGAGGTTGCGCGCCGTGCCGCTGCGCCTGGAGGTGATCTGCGTAGACGACGCGTCCACCGACGGCTCGGGGCGGGTGCTGGAGGAGATGCGCCGCGACGGGCTGGTGGACGTGCTCGTGACGCAGCCGCGCAACCAGGGCAAAGGTGCCGCGGTGCGCGCCGGCATCGCCCACGCGCGCGGCGACGTGCTCGTCATCCACGACGCGGATCTGGAATACGACCCCTTCGACCTCCCGCGCCTCCTGGAGCCCATCGCCGACGGGCGCGCGGACGCCGTGTTCGGCAGCCGCTTCCTGGGGAGCCCGCGGCGGGTGCTGTACTTCTGGCACCGCGTGGGGAACGGCGTGCTGACGCTGCTCTCCAACATGATGACGGACCTGAACCTCACCGACATGGAGACGTGCTACAAGATGGCGCGCACGGAGCTGGTGAGGAGCCTCCCCCTGCGCTCCACCCGCTTCGGCATCGAGGTGGAGCTCACCGCGCGCCTCGCCCAGTCGCGCGCCCGCATCTACGAAGTCCCCATCAGCTATGCCGGCCGCACCTACGCGGAGGGGAAGAAGATCAACTGGAAGGACGGCGTCGCCGCCATCCTCCACATCTTCCACTACAACCTGTTCCGCGCCGGCACTCCCGTCTATGTGCACGTGCCGGCCACGCAACCGATTGGCTCACACAGAGGCACAGAGGCACAGAGATAGCTTCATCTCGGTGCCTCTGTACAAATGGGGTACTGAGTATCATGTTTGGAGATGCCGACCGCCGACGACTCGCCGTCACTCGAGTTCGTGTACCTCCATCTCTTCGAGCGCACCCGTAAACGGGTGTTCACGGACGACGAGATGAAGGAGTTGGAAGATACGCTGCTGGAGAATCCGGAAGATGGCGACCTGATGGCCGGCACCGGGGGCGTTCGGAAGAGCCGGGCCGCGCACGACGGGCGCGGGAAGAGCGGGAGCGGCCGGGTGGCGTATCTGTACATGAAGACGCGGATGACCATCTACTTTCTCCTGGCGTTCCCGAAGAACGTGCAGGGAAACCTGACAGCGGATCAGAAGAAGGCGGTTCGCGGCCTTGTCGCGGACATCAAGCACGAGGGCTGGCCCCATAGGAAGCGGAAGGGCTCACGAAACGGAGAATGACGATGGCAGATAATGACGATGATATCGAGGTGACGGAGGATAACTTCGCGGAGCTGCTGATGGAGGGCCTCGCCGAGGCCCGCTCGGTCGCCCGCGGGGAGGCTGAGCCCGTGCGGCGCGTGCGCCGGCCCATGACGGCGCGGGCGACGGAGGTCCACCCGCCGCGTGCCTACCCGGCGGAGAAGATCCAGGCGATCCGCAAGCGCATGGGCCTGTCGCAGGCGGTCTTCGCACGCGTTCTCAACGCCAGCAGCGACACCATCAAGGCATGGGAGCAGGGCAAGCGCCAGCCGGACGGAATGGCGCTCACGCTCTTGGAAGTGGCGGAGCGCCATCCCAGGGTGCTCATGGAACGCGTCCACAAGAAAAGCGCTTCCTGAATCACAGAGGCACAGGGATGAGTCGTCTCTGTGCCTCTGTGCCTCTGTGTGAGCCCCGCCGTTCAGGGCCTGTACGTCACCGAGAGGTATGCCTGGGGCGAGTGGCGGCCGGGGGCGTCCAGCGGCACGCCCAGGCCGGCGGTGAGGCGCGTGCCCGGAAGGCCCAGCACGTTGCTGAAGCCGGTGGAGAGCTCGCCCTCCACGCCCGCCACGCGGTAGTGCAGGCCGCCCGACGCGGCGCCCCAGAGGTACGGGGTGATGCCGCAGTGGCGGGTGCTGACGCGCCAGGTGGCGAGCTCGCGCCCGCCGACCACGCCAAAGGGAGCGGCGGGCATGGGGACGCGCTGCGCGAGGGCTGCGTCGTCCATCAGCGGGGTGGGGGTGCCGCCGGCGGTGAGCGCCTCGAACGCGGGCGCGCCGCCGCTCACCCGGCCGTACGAGGCGTCCGCGCGCAGGTTCAGCATCCCCATCGACGCGCCCAGGCCCGCGCTGCCCATGCCGCGCGCCCACCCCGCCCCGGCCGTGGTGCCCGCGGCGGCGTTGAGGCGCAGGCTGCCGCTGAAGACGCGCCCCGCGCGGCGGCGGGATGCGGCGGCGCCGTACTCCGCGAAGCCCAGCAGGCGGTCGCCGTACCCCTCCAGCGAACCACCGGAGACGCCGCCCTGCAGCCGGTGGCTGGCGCCCACGCCGCGCCAGGGCACTTCCGCGAACGCCGTGGCGCCGAAGTAGCCGGGCTGGCCGGCGCGCCCCTCCACCGCTGCGGCGACGGGCATCGCCAACGCGAAGAGCTCGGCGGTGAGCGCCGGGCGCCAGCCGCGCCAGGTGGCGGCGAGCGAGCCTCCCGCGTGGCCCCGCTCGCCGTCGGCGGCGAGCGCACGCACCAGCAGCCCGAGCCGTCCCACGGGGTCCACGTTGCTGTAGGCGAAGCCGGCGGACCCGCCCTCCGCGTCCAGCCCCGCCATGGGGAGGACGCGGGAGATGCGCGGGCCGATTCCGTACGCGCGCGACGGGGGCACCGGGGAGCGCGGCAGCGTGTCGCGCGGGCCGGCGGGGGCGCGCGGCGCCACCGGGGCGAGGTCGGCGGTGAGCGCCACCACCTGCGCCGCGCTGTCCAGGCGCACGCGGTTCACATCCAGCCCCGCGGCGTGCATGGACAGGTAGAAGACCTCGCGGGTGCGCGGGTTGGGCTCGGGGGCCATGGCCGCGCCCGTCACGCGGGTGAGGGTGCGCGTGGCGCGGGTGGCGGGGTCCAGCACCTCCAGGTTGGCGACGCCGCCCCGCTCGGAGACCACCACCATCCGCCCTCCCGGGAGCCACGCCGCGTCGTAGCGGTTGGCGCCGTCGTCCGGGTCGGCGGGGGTGCGGGCGCCGGTGGCCGGGTCCACGCGCTCCACCCTCCAGCGCCCGCGCTCCTGCACCGCCACGGCGATGGAGCTTCCATCCGGCGCCCAGCGGGGGCGGTAGAAGACCCGCTCCGGCGCCCCCGCGGCGATCACGGCGACGGCGCCCGTGGCGAGGTCCACCCGCACCAGGTCGCAGATGCCGCCCGCGCAGCGCACCGCCGCCGCGCTGCGCCCGTCCGGCGCCGGATCGGCGGAGCGGATGCCGGCGCCGCGCGTCACCCGGCGCAGCCGCTTGCCCTGCCAGTCCCACAGGAAGAGGTCGGGCCGCGACGCGCCGCCGCCGATGGGCTCCTGGCGCACCAGCAGGATGCGCTTGCCGTCGGGAAGGAAGCGCGGCGCGTCGTGCCCGCGGCCGGCCACCGGAAGGAGCATGGCCAGCGCCGCCTTGGTGCGCGGCCTCCAGCGCACGTCCGGCACGTCTTGAGGATCGCTGCGCAGCAGCCGGCGCCGCTCCCGCGCCTCGGCCGAGTCGCCGCGCTCGTCGCGGGTGCGCCACACCACCACGCGCGGCTCGGTGCCCGGCCCGCCGCGCAGCACCACGGCCATCCGCTCGCCGTCCGGCGACACGGCGGGGTCGCCGGTGGTCCAGGTGAGGCGCTGCACCGTGTCGCCCGCCACGGGGCCGCCGGCCGCCGCCATGCGCTCGCGCGCCTCCAGCGCCCGCGCGGTCACATCCACCGTGAACAGCCCGTACAGCTCCTGCGGCGGCCCGCCGTAGACCCCCGCGAACGCCTCGGGAAACGACCGGCTCCGCCGCGCGCTCAGCCGCCGCCAGAGGTGCTCCAGGCTCTCCTCGCCGCGCCGCTCCACCAGCCATTCCAGGAAGGCCGAGCCCACCAGGTACGCCATGCTGGACCCGTGGAACGCGCCCGACTGGCTCATCTGCGCGTAGCTGGGAAGGCGCCCCTCCAGCGCCCACTGGCGGATCACCGCGGCGCGCAGGGCGCCGTGCGGCCGCCCGCTCCCGGTGAGGCGCCCCTCCACGTAGGTGGCGTATCCCTCGGTGACCCAGCGCGGCGACCTGCGCGCCACCGGCCCCACCCGCACCGGCGCCAGCCGCGTCCGCAGCGCCTCCCCCGGGCTGCGCGAGGGGCGCGTGAGATGGGCGATGTGGGCGAACTCGTGGATGATGAGCTGCTCCCCCGGCCCGCGGTTGTGGCCGATGTTGGAGCGCGGGTCGGGCGGGGTGGGCCACAGGGAGATGGTGGGCGCGTCCAGGAACGAGAACGCGCTGCCGTTGGCCGACGCCGAGGGGTCTTCCACGATGATGCGCACGCGGCGGCCGGGCGCGTACCCCACCACGGCGCGCACGCTGTCGTGCACCGCCTCCAGCCGCGACACCACGTCCAGCGTCCACGCGGCCATCTCGGCGGGGTAGTGCACCTCGAAGTGCTCGGTGCGCACGGTGCGCCAGTCCAGCCACGCGCGCGTGAACACCTGCGCGTGCCCGCTACGGGCGGAGAGCACGGCCAGGAGCGCGGCCGCGCACAAGAGCATCTTTCGCATGTTCCGGGAAGTCGCGGCGGGTCGCGGCACGCGCCGGGGAGGCGCGGTGGGGCTCGTTGCTGTGGACCCCGGCGCGGTGGCAAAGGTTCCGGGCCGTTATCTCACACGGAGGCACGGAGGAGGCTACCCGGCCACCATCGGGAACTTGAGGGAGAACACGGTGCCGCCCGGGCCGCTCTCGGCGGTGATCTCGCCGCCGTGCTCGTGGACGATGCGGCGGCTGATGGCCAGGCCCAATCCCGTTCCCTCGTCCGCGGGCTTGGTGGTGAAGAAGGGCTCCCAGATGTGCGGCAGGGCGCCCGCGGGGATGGGCGGGCCGTCGTTGAAAAAGGTGACGACGACCGCCTCCTCCGCCACCGCCGCGGCGATGCGCAGGGTGCGGCCGCCGTCGCGCAGCGCCTGCTCGGCGTTGATGAGCAGGTTGAGGAAGACCTGCTGGAGCTGGCCCGCGTCGCCAAAGACGGGGAGCGGGTCGTATGGGAGCTCCAGCGAGGCGCGCACGCCGCCGCTGGCCAGGTGGCGCTCGCGCAGCCCGTAGGTGGCGCGCAGCACCCCGCCCACGTCCACCGTGCCCCGCTCGCGCGGACGGCGGCGGACGAAGCCCAGCACGTCGCCCACGATGCGGCGGCAGCGGTCCACCGCGTCCAGGATCTCGCGCAGCCCGGCGGCGCTGGCCTCGTCCTGCGCGCGGCGGAGGAGGAGCTGGGCGTGGGCGCCGATCACCGCCAGCGGGTTGTTGAGGTCGTGCGCCACGCCGCCCGCCAGCAGCCCCAGCGTGGAGAGCTTGTCGTGCTCGCGCAGGTGGTCTTCCATCCGCCGGTGGTGCTCGGCCAGGCGGCGCACGCGCAGGTGGGCCCCGATGCGCGCGCGGATCTCGGCGCCGCGAAAGGGCTTGGTGAGGTAGTCGTTGGCGCCCGCGTCGAAGGCCGCGTACACGCTCTCCGGGTCGGTGCGCGCCGTCACCATCAGGATGGGGAGCTCCAGCGCGTCCCACCGCTGGCGGGCGTGGTGGCACACCTCCAGCCCGCTCATCCCCGGCAGCATCCAATCCAGCAGCATCAGGTCCGGCGGCCCGTGCTCCTCCAGCGAGCGCAGCGCCGACGGCCCGTCCACCACCACCTCCGCCTGGTATCCCACCTGCCGCAGCAGCGTGCGCAGCACGTGCCCGGACGCCCCGTCGTCCTCCACGATCAGGATGCGCCCGTGGTGGGGGTCCCCGGGCGGCTCCAGCGGCGACGGCATCATCCGGGGACGGAGTGCGTGAGTGCGTTAGTGCGTGAGTGCGTCAAAAGCATGCCGGGTTCTCTTCCGCGTGAGCCTCGCCCGTGGTGGGCACACCGGACCTGGGTGATCGATCGGGGGACCGCGGAAGCTCAGGAGCGCACTCACGCACTAACGCACTCACGCACTTCTTCATCCCAGCAGTGCCGCCGGGCTCGCCAGGCGCCCGCGGAGGGCGGCGGCGTCCAGGGCCAGGAGGGGGAGGATGGAGCCGGCGGCGATCTGCCGGCGCTCGGTGGTGAAGATGCGAAAGGCGCGCGCCGTGTAGTAGAGCTCGTCGGCCACGCGCGGCAGGTCGATGAGCCCAGAGCGGCCCTCGTCGTCCAGCCGCTGCACGGCGCCGTCGCGGCGCAGCAGGAGGAGCTCCAGGCCCAGCATGCGCGGCTTCTCCGGGTAGTCCACGAACACGCCGCCGTGGGGGAGCTCCAGCTCCGAGGCCAGGCGCAGCTCCAGCGCCTGGCGCAGCGCGCCGTCGTCGTACAGCCACTCCTCGGCGGGAAGGCCGCGCAGCGCCTCGCCCGGAAGCTCCAGGGCGCGCTTGGGAAGGCGCCGCTCGCGCACCCCCGGGATCCACCGCTCCGCCACGCGCCGCGCCGCGGGGTCGTCCGAGAGGCCGGCGCGCACCTCCAGCATCGCCAGCAGCCGCTCGTCGGACTGGCCCACCAGCTCGTCGGGGCGCACCACGCCGCCATCCACCGCGTCCTGCACCAGCCGCTTGTAGAGCGCCGTGGCCGCGCGCACCGCGTGGTGCCAGTACACGTTGCGGAACATCTGGTACTTGGCGAAGAGCAGCGACTCCAGCGCCGAGAGCCCCTTCTCGTGCACCCCCACCTGGAGCTGCCCCGTCTCCGGATCGCGCAGCAGGGTGAGGGCGTGGAGGAGGCGGTCCACGTCCACCTCGCCGTACGGCACGCCGGTGAAGCGCGCGTCGCGGCGCAGGTACTCGATCTTGTCCAGGTCCAGCGACCCGGAGACCAGCCCCTGCAGCGGCGAGCTGGACTGGGCGCGGATCAGCGCCTCGATGCGCTCCGGCGCGTCCGGCGCCAGCGCCAGCAGCGCGTCGCGGATCCCCGGAGCGGCCAGGAAGCGGGCGGTGAGCGCCTCGTGGTGGCCGGGCACGCGCCCCTCGTCCAGCTCCTCCAGGGCGTGCGAGAAGGGGTAGTGGCCGATGTCGTGGAGGAGCCCCGCGAAGGGGACCAGGGTGCAGTCCACCGGGTCCACCTCGCGCAGCTCGCCGCGCTCGCCCAGGATGGCCAGCGCCCAGCGCGCCAGGTGGTACACGCCCAGCGCATGGTCGAAGCGCGTGTGGTTGGCGCCCGGGTACACCAGGTAGGCGAGCCCCAGTTGGCGGATGTAGCGGAGGCGCTGGAAGTCCGGCGTGTCGATGATGCGCAGCGCCGTGGGGTCCACCCGGATGGTGTTCCACAGGGGATCGCGGACGACTTCGAACTCGTGCGGCGGGTGCGGAGCGGATGGGCGCATGGGGAGCGAGTGTACCCCGCCGCCCGCGCCGGTGTCAAGCCGCGAGCGCGCTGGCCCGACAATTGAAAATGGGTTGGCCGTGCGGGGCTCACATCTCATCCGGCGCGGGCGGCGGGGTTCCGCCCGTGCCACGCCAACGATTCGGAAGCGTATGCCGTATCGCAGATTCGTCGATTCCCGGGGGAAGCCCTGGCGCGTGTGGGACGTGGTCCCCTCCCTGATCGACCGCCGGCTCGCCGCGCGGCGGCTGCGCGTGCTGAAGATCTTCCACGCGGAACGGCGCTTCCTCCCCTCGCGGCGCACGGACGTGCAGCGCAGCCGCCTGTACTTTCCGCCCGCGGAAACGGGGTGGCTCTGCTTCGAGTCCGACGAGGCGCGGCTCCGCCTGCAGCCCATACCGCAGGGGTGGGCGCAGGACAGCGACGCGGAGCTGGAGCGGCTCCGGAACACCTTGATCTAACACGGAGACACGGAGGCACAGAGATGAGCTCATCTCCGTGCCTCCGTGTGAGGCTAGCTTCCGTACTGGCGGTTGAAGTCGTCGGTGACCTGGCGGAGGATGCGCTCCACCTGGTCCGGCGCGTGGGGGAAGAAGACGGTGTCGGACACGGAGTTGAGGGCCGAGCGCACGTCGCGGAAGCGGTCGGCCACGCGCACGAAGACGTCGCCCACGCCGTGGCGGAGGGCCAGGCTGCTGGCGGCGGCGGTGCGGAAGCCGGCGGCGCCCATCTCGTCGTAGTAGGCGATGCCGGGGGCGCCGCGGCGCTGCACGCGGTGGGCGATGTACTCGGGGAACACGCCGGCCAGCCAGAGCGCGAAGTTCCCCAGGTGCACGCGCAGCAGGAACTCGCGCTCGCCGTGCGCCTGGTCCAGCGCCGCCACGATGTCGGCCAGGTAGTAAAAGGGCTCGCCCTGCCCGCCGTCCACCCGGTGGGCCGCGCCCGCCGTGCCGAACTCCAGCAGGAGCGCCGCCGTGTAGTCCGCCATCTGCCGGTCCGCGATCTCGCGCTGCAGCAGGGCGTGGCGGGCCAGGATGTAGAAGAAGAGCGGCGCCGGCGCGGGGCTCACCTTGCCGCGGTGAACCAGCGCGCGTAGCACCGCCGGGTCGTCCAGCAGCGCGTCCAATCCCTGCTCCCGCAAGCGCTCCTCCCCGCCCGGCCCCACCAGCGACAGCAGCAGCTCCGCCTCCCGCCTTCCGAACGATGCCCGCACGTTTGGCTTGATCATGGCGCTCCCTCCGAGGATGGTCTCCCCTGTACTACCACGCGCCACGCCCGCCGTGTTCCGTGGCGCCCGTACCCCGCCGGCGTGCAACCGGAGTGCCGCCGGTCCCGCGCTTGCATCCGCCCGCGAAACACCAAAAATCCCCCCGCACCGGAGCGCCGGATGGAGCTGGACCGCATTCCCGCATCGTGGCGCCCCGCGCTGGCCGCCGAGGTGGAGCAGCCCTACTTCGCGGAGCTGCGCCGCTTCCTGGAGGAGGAGCGCCGCACGCAGACCGTCTTCCCGCCGGAGGAGGAGGTCTTCTCGCAGCTTGAGCTCACGCCGTACGGCCGGGTCAAGGTGCTGATCCTGGGCCAGGACCCGTACCACGGGCCCAAGCAGGCGCACGGCCTCGCCTTCTCGGTGCGCCCCGGGGTGCGCCCGCCGCCGTCGCTGGCCAACATCTTCAAGGAGCTGCACGACGACCAGGGGTGCCCCATCCCGAAGCACGGCTACCTGGCGCACTGGGCGGAGCAGGGCGTCCTGCTGCTGAACGCGGTGCTCACCGTCCGCCGCCGCGAGCCCAACTCGCACAAGAACCGGGGCTGGGAGCGCTTCACCGACGCCATCATCCGCGCGGTGAACGAGCGGGAGAACCGCGTGGTGTTCGTGCTGTGGGGCGCGTACGCGGGGAAGAAGGCGGAGCTGATCGACGAAGGGCGGCACGTGATCCTGCGCTCCGCCCACCCGTCGCCCTACTCGGCGGACCGGGGGTTCTTTGGGAGCCGGCCGTTCTCCGCGGCCAACCGGGCGCTGGAGGAGAGCGGGCAGGAGCCGCTGGACTGGTGCGTTGACGGCGGGGAACGGGGAATGGGGAACGGGGAACGGTAAAAACGAGGCTGTTACCGTTCCCCGTTCCCCGTTCCCCGTTCCCCTTCACGCCGCCGTAAGCAGCACCGGCCGGCCTTTGGTGATGACCAGCGTGTGCTCGAAGTGGGCCGCGAGGCCGCCGTCGGCGGTGCGGAGGGTCCAGCCGTCGGCGTCTTCCACCACGCGGCCGGAGCGGGCGGCGACGATGGGCTCGATGGTGATGACCAGGCCCTCGGTGAGCACCTGGCGGGCCCGCCAGTCCCAGTGGTTGGGGACGCTGGGCTCCTCGTGGATCTTGCGGCCGATGCCGTGGCCGGCCAGGTCGCGCACCACCGTGAAGCCGTGGCGCTTCACCTCGTTCTCCACCGCGCGCCCGATGTCGGACACGCGGTTCCCCACGCGCGCCACCTCCATCGCCTTCTCGAAGGCCGCGCGGGCGCACAGTGCCAGCCGGCGCTTCTGGTCCGTCACGGGGGGCACGGGCACGGTGATGGCCGCGTCGGCGTAGTAGCCGTCCTTCTCGGCCACCACGTCCAGCTTCACCAGGTCGCCGGCGTTCACCACGCGCGGGCCGGGGATGCCGTGCACCGCCTCGTCGTTGATGCTGATGCAACTGTCGCCTGGGAAGTCGTAGTCCAGGCGCGGGGCGTGGCGGGCGCCGCGGGCGGCAAGCACGCGCGCGGCCACCGCGTCCAGCTCCGCGGTGGTGACGCCGGGCCGCACCGCCTTGCGCATCTCCTGCAGCACCTCGCTCACCACCTTCCCCACGGCGCGCAGCCCTTCCCAGTCCCGCTCGTTGTCCACGGACATGCTCTCTCCCGGTGCCGGATATCCTCGCCCGCTTCCAAGGTAACAGCGCTCCCGGTGCACGCACAGCATGATGCGGCGCATGGCACTTTCCGGCGCGCCGCGGTGTCAGAAACGCAGCGGCAGGTCCGTTCGATGAACGGGGCACGGACGGACGGGCCGTGCCGCTACACCACCGCAGTAGGAGGCGATCATGTTCCGAGTCCTCACCCGCAAGCGCAAGCGCCGCCTCTCGTCCACGCGCACGGTCGCCGTGTCCGTGGGCATCCACCTCCTCCTGCTGGGGCTGGTGGTGGCGCACTCCACCGCCGCCCCCGCGCCCGCCGCCCCCCCGGAGGAAGTGGACGTGTGGGACATCTCCAAGCCCGCGGACCCGCCGCCTCCCCCGGAGCCGGCCGCACCGGCCGCACCGGTTGAGCCCGAGCCGCAGCCGGAGGACACCCCCGCGCCCCCCGTGCCGGGCCAGACCGTGGATCTCCCCGCGCCCACCACGGTGCCGGACGGGCTGCCGGACGTGGACCCCGACGAGACGCCGCTCAACGCCGCGGACGTGACGGGCATCGGCCGCCCGGGCGACTACATCGGCCCGCCCGCGCCGGTCGCCACGCCGCCCACCGGCGGCGACGCGCCGCAGGGTGCCCTCCCGTCGTTCGACGGCTACGTGTACGAGACGGTGGAGGAGAAGCCGGTGCTGGACAACGCGCGCGACGTGGCGCGCCTGCTCGACCGCAACTACCCGTCGGCGCTCTCGGACGCCGGCGTGGCGGGGCAGGTGATGCTCGAGCTCGTGGTGGACGAGAACGGGCGGGTGCGCCCCGGCAGCATCCGCATCGTCTCCGCCTCGCACGAGGAGTTCACGGCCGCCACCCTCCGCATCGCCGAGCGCATGCGCTTCCGCCCGGCCCGCGTGGGCGACCGCCCCGTCGCCGTAAAGGTCACCCTGCCGATCGACTGGAAGACGGCACAGTAAAAGCTGGGCTCACACAGAGACACAGAGGCACGGAGATGAAGTCGTCTCCGTGCCTCTGTGTCTCTGTGCGTGTGCACTCGATCCGCACGGTGGCGCGAACGAGCGGATCTCCTTGTGCCGCCAGCGGATCCAGTGTTTCTGCCCCCATTGCTCGCCCGCAAACGCTTCCATTACCTTCGATTTCATGGCACGCTGGGAACACACCCGCAGCAGGAGAATCGCCCATGTGTCTCTGGAAAATGAGCGATGCAGAGAGCCGCTTCGCCGAAGTCGTGCACCGCGCGTTGACCGAGGAACCGCAGCGCGTCTGGAGCGACAACGGCGACGCCGTGGTGGTGATGAGCTCCGCGGACTACGCGCACCTCGCCGCCGGATGGGATGAAAGCGGCATGCGCAGGAAAACCTTTGCCGAGCTTCTCCTCGATTCGCCGCTCGCGCAACTCGAGGAAGGGGAGTTCGAGGTGGTACGATCGAAAGAGCCGGGCCGTGAGATCACTTTCTGACCACCGCGGGCGTCCGAACCGTGCGCTTCCTCATCGACACGAACGTCATCTCCGAGGTTCGCCGGGCACGCGCGGACCGGCGCGTAAAAGCGTGGCTCGACCTGTGGCCCGACGACCATCTCGCGCTCAGCGCGGTGACGTTCGGTGAGATCCAGGAGGGAATCGTCCGGCTGGATGCCGGAGCGCACCGCACTGCCCTGACGCGCTGGCTGGAGGACGAGCTGCTGGAGCAGTTCGGCGAGCGGGTGCTGCCGGTGGACGTGGTGATCGCACGGGAATGGGGACGCCTCGCGGGCGAGGGGCGCCGTATCGGCCGGACACTGCCGCCAGCGGACGGGCTCCTCCTCGCGACGGCATCGATTCACGGCCTGGAGCTCGTCACGCGCAACGAGCGGGACCTCGCGGGCCGCGGTGTAAGGACGGTGAACCCCTGGAACTGGTGAGCAAGACACGGAGCCACAGAGATGAAGCTCTTTCTCTGTGCCTCCGTGCCTCTGTGTGAGGCTTATCTGGGCAGCGTGAGGCGCGCGATGCAGCCGCGGGCGTCGGGGCGGTTCTCCAGGGTGAGCGTGCCGCCGTGGGCCTCGGCGATCTGGCGGCTGAGGGCCAGGCCGATGCCCGTGCCGTTGCGCTTGGTGGTGAAGAAGGGGACGAAGAGGTTGGCCGTGTTCGCCAAGCCGGGGCCGTCGTCCTCCACCCACACCTCCACGTTCTCGGCGTCGCCCGTCCAGCCCACGCGCACGCCGCCGCCCGTCTCCAGCGCCGCGTCGGTGGCGTTGCGCACCAGGTTGATGAGGAGCTGGTCCAACTGGTCGGGGTCGGCGGGGACCTCCACGGGGGCGCCGGGGACGATGCGCACGGGGAGGCGCGTCTCCAGGCCGGCCGTGGCGCGCACCCAGGGGCCCACGTCGGTGGGGCGCAGGGAGGGGGGCGGGAGGCGCGCCAGGCGGGCGTACTCGGCCATGAAGCGGCTCAGCGAGCGGGAGCGCCCGCTGATGATGGCCAGGCCGCCGCGCAGGTCCTCGCCCAGCTCGCCGGGGACGGAATCCTCGTCCACCATCCCCTGCAGCGTGCCGGCGATGGACTGGATGGGGGCGAGCGAGTTGTTGATCTCGTGGCTGAGCACGCGGATCAGGCGCTGCCACGCCTGCCGCTCCTCTTCGCGCAGCACGCGGCTCACGTCGGCCAGCACCAGGAGCTGGTGCGAGCGCCCGCCCTGCCGGAAGGGCCCGCGCCTCACCTCCCACCGCCCCGTGCCGCCGGGGAAGGCGTGCTCCACCGTGCGCGGGCTCTCCCCCTCCAGGAAGCCCTCCAGCTCCACCTCGTCCGCCGGAAAGCCCAGCAGGCGCTCGGCGGGGCGGTCCAGCAGGCGCTCGCCGGCGCGGTTCGCCAGCCGCACGCGCCCGTCGTCGCCGATGGCGAACACGGCGACGTCGATCTCGGCCATCACGCGGCGCAGGAGGGCGGTGGCCTCCATGGCGCCGATGCGCTGCTCGCGCAGCGTCTCGCCCAGCGCGTTGGCCTCCACCAGCGCCAGCCCCAGGGCGTCGTCTGGCCGGGCGCCGCGGGCGCGCAGGGAGAAGTCGCCCTCGCGCAGGGCGGCCAGCAGGTTGGAGAGGGTCTGCAGGGGGCGGATGGCGCGCTCCCTCACCATCCACGCCACCACCAGCCAGAAGCCGCCGATGCCGATGGCGGCCGTCCAGATCGTGTCGCCGGCGTAGCCGCCGCGCCACAGGAGGAGGCCGGAGAGCACGATCCCCGGCAACCCGGCCAGGAGGGCCAGGACGAAGATCTGCGTCTGGTGCCGCATGCGGCGCCGCGGGAGCCTCAACGCGCGGCAGGGGGTGAGGGGAGGGGAACGGGGAACGGGGAACGGGGAACGGTAGAAGCGAACCGCCCCGCGCACCGATGGTGTCGCGGTTGGCTGTTCCCGTTCCCCGTTCCCCGTTCCCCGTTCCCCATCCCTTTCATCACAGGCCGAAGCGCTCCAGGCGGCGGTAGAGGGCGCTGCGGCTGAGGCCCAGGGCCTCGGCGGCCTGGCTCACGTTGCCGTCGAAACGCTCCAGCGCCTTGCGGATGAGGAGGCGCTCGGCGTCTTCCAGCGACATCTCTTCCATGGCGACCGAGGCGGAGACGCGGCCGCGGAGGGCCAGGTCTTCGGCGTCCACCTGCGGGCCGGCGGCCAGGAGCACGGCGCGCTCCACGGCGTGCTCCAGCTCGCGCACGTTGCCGGGCCAGGGGTAGGTGAGCATCGCCTTCATGGCGTCGGGCGAGAAGCCTTCGAGCGGCTTGCGGTACTGCGCGGCCGAACGGCGGAGGAAGTGGTTGGCGAGGAGAGGGACGTCTTCGCGCCGGTCGCGGAGCGCGGGGAGGTGGATCTCCACCGTGTTGAGGCGGAAGAGGAGGTCTTCGCGGAAGCGCCCCTCCTTCACCACCTGCTCCACCTCCACGTTGGTGGCCGAGATCACCCGCACGTCCGCCTTGCGGGTGCGCGACGCGCCCACGCGCTGGAACTCGCCGCTCTGCAGCACGCGCAGCAGCTTGGCCTGCTGGTCGTGCGGCATGGTGCCGATCTCGTCCAGGAAGAGCGTCCCCCCGTCCGCCAGCTCGAACGCGCCCACGCGGTCCGAGCGCGCGTCGGTGAAGGCGCCCTTTACGTGGCCGAAGAGCTCGCTCTCGAACACCCCTTCGGCGATGGCGCCCGCGTTGACCGTGACGAGCGCCTTGGAAGCGCGCGCCGACGAGGCGTGGAGCCAGCGCGCCACCACGTCCTTGCCCGTGCCGTGCTCCCCCGTGATGAGCACCGACGCGTCCGCGGGGCCCACGCGCTCCATCATGCGCAGCACGGGCTGCATGCTGCGCGACTCCGCGATCATCTGCGGGAGGCCGTCGCTGCGCAGCCGCCGGTTCTCCTGCTCCAGCCGCTGGGTCTGGCGCAGGGCGCGCCCCAGCTCCACCTGCGCGGCCAGCGTGGCCAGCAGGCGCTGGTTGTCCCACGGCTTCTCCACGTAGTCGCGGGCGCCGCGCCGCATGGCCTCCACCGCCCCCTCCACGCTCCCCCACGCCGTCATCACCACGATGGGGAGGTTGGGATCGGAGGCGCGGATCTGCGGGATCAGCTCCAGCCCCTCGCGCCCCGAGGTGGTGTCGCGGGCGTAGTTGAGGTCCATCAGCACCACGTCCAGCTCCTTTTCGCGCGCGGCGGCGAGCGCCGAGGCGGGGGAGGTGGCCGTCTCGATCCCGTACCCCGCTCCTTTGAGGAGGAGGCGGAGGGCCTGGATGATGTCCGGCTGGTCGTCGGCGATCAGGATGCGCGGCGGCGCGGTGGGCTGCATGGGATGGTTGGAAGGAGGCGAAGCGGCTCGCGGAGGCGAGCCGCGGAAGTCTAGCACTTTCGCGTGCGGATGGCAGGGAGGAGGAGTGCGTGAGTGCGTGAGTGCGTGAGTGCGTTAGTGCGCTTAACCGCAGTTCAACGCACTAACGCACTCACGCACTAACGCACTTCTTCCCTGTCCCCCTGCCGCTGCAGCGTGATGCGGCCGTTGCCGGTGGAGACGCGCAGCCTGCGGCCGCCGGAGCCGATGGTGCCGCGCAGGCGGCCGTTGCTGATGCGGCCACTCGTGGTGACCTGGAAGTCGCTCTGGATGGAGCCGCTGCCGGTGGTGGCGTCCAGCTCCGCGCCGAAGTTCTCGGGGAGGAGCAGGGTGACGCTGCCGTTGCCGCTGCTGAAGGTGAGGTCGCCCGCGGAGCGCAGGGAGGCCATCGACACGCGGATGTCGCCGTTGCCGCTGGAGGCGGTGACGGGGCCGGCGGCGGTGGAGACGTCGATCCGCCCGTTGCCCGAGGAGGCGGTGACGGAGGAGCGGGCCCCTTCCACGCGCACGCTGCCGTTCCCGGACGAGGCGCTCACCTCCGTGGCGCCCGCGTCCACGCGCACGGCTCCGTTGCCGGAGGAGGCGCGCACCGCCGCCGAAGCGCCGGAGACCGCCACGTCGCCGTTGCCGCTGCTGGCGGCGATCACCACGCCGGCCGGCAGCTCAACGGTGAGGTCCGCCACGGCGCGGCGGCGCCCGCGGTAGCCCTCGTTGCGGATGCCCTGCGCCGAGCAGGTGGCGTCTTCGGTGAGCGCACAGATGGTCACGTCCTGCCCGTCGCGGCGCAGCTCGAAGCGGATCTGCTCGTCTCCGCCATTGGGGCGGCGCACCTGGCCGCGCACGCGCGCCGTGGAGCCCTGCGCGCGCGTCACGTTCACGGTGCCCGCGCCCGTGGCCACGCGCAGGGTGGCGCCCGTGGGGATGGCTCCGTTCCAATCGTAGCGGTCCTGCGCCGCGGCCTGCGTGCCGGCGGCCATGGTGGCGGCGAGGGCGAGGAGGGAAAGCGTTTTCACGAGCGTTGCTCCGGGAAGGGGTATCGTGCCTGGCGCGGGTGCAGCATTTGTGAGATGCTCGCCGCGGCGGGAACGTTGAGATGGCTTCTGGTTTTCTCTCTGTGGCTCTGTGCCTCTGTGTGAGCCCCTTTCACTCCGAGCGCAGCGCCACCATGGGGTCCACGCGGGCGGCGCGGCGGGCGGGGAGCCAGCTCGCCAGGAGCGCGGCGCCGGCCATTGTGGCCACGGCGAGCGCGAACGAGGCCCGGTCCAGCGGCTCCACTTCGTACAGCACGCTGCCGATGGCGCGCGTGGTGGCGAGCGCCGCGGCAAGCCCCAGCACCGCGCCCCCGGCGGCGAGCGCGGCGCCCTGCTTGAGCACCATCGCCACCAGGCGGCGCGGGGCGGCGCCCAGCGCGGAGCGGATGCCGATCTCGCGGCGGCGCTGCGTGACGGAGTACGAGACGACGCCGTACAGCCCCACCGCCGCCAGCGCCAGCGCCACCCCGCCGAACAGGGTGAAGAAGGTGGCGATCCAGCGGGCCTGGGCGAGGGAGTCGGCCACGCTCTCGGACATCAGCTTCACCATGGGGGCGGGCTGGCCCGGGGTGAACTGGCCCAGCACCCGGCGCAGCGGGGCCACCAGCGCGGCGGGGTCGCCGGAGGCGCGCACGTGCAGGGTGATTCCGGAGTAGGTCTGGCGCGGCGCGCGGAAGTAGAGCGTGGGAGCCGCCTCGGCCGCGATGGCGGCGGCGCGCACGTCGCCCACCACGCCGGCCACCTGGAAGACCTCGCCGTTCATCTTGATGCGCTGGCCCACGGCGTCGCGCCCCGGCCAGTACCTGGCGGCGAGCGCGCGGTTCACCAGCACGTTCATGCGGTCCGCGGCGGGCGCGGCGCCGAACGCGCGCCCGCGGAGGAGCGGGATGCCCAGGGTGGCCAGGTACGTGTCGTCGATGGACATCATCCCGGCCAGCGGGTCCTCGCCCGGCGGGGGCGTGTAGCCGGGGACCTCGAAGGTGGACGACATGGAGTGCCCGGAGAGCGGCGCCATGTTGGCGAAGCTCGCCGCCTCCACTCCCGGCAGGGCGCGCACGCGGTCCAGCACCTCCTGCACGCGCGCGGCGGGCGGAGCGCTGAAGCTTTCCGTGCCGGGCTCGGCGAAGTTGACCATGGCGGTCAGCAGCCGCTCCGCGCGGAAGCCGGGGTCCACCTGGTGGAGGTTGCCCAGGGAGCGGAGCACGAGCCCCATCGCCACCACCAGTACCAGGGTGATGGAGACCTGGCCCACCACGAGCGCCCCCTGCACCGCGATGCTGCGGGTGGCGCCGTGGGCCCCGCCGTCGCGCAGCGCCGTCACCAGGTCGCGCGCGCCGGCGCCGGCCAGGGGCACCAGCCCGAAGGCGATGCCGGCGAGCACGGAAACCGTAAGGGTGAAGGCGATCACGCGCACGTCCAGCGTGGGCGACACGCGCGCCACGTCCGGGATGCGGGTGGCGAGCGACACGCCGGCGCGGGCCAGGAGGAGCCCGGCGACGCCGCCCATCACCCCCAGCGCCACGCTCTCGGTGAGGAGCTGGCGCGCGATGTGGCCGCGCCCGGCGCCCAGCGAGCTGCGGATGGCGATCTCGCGGCGGCGCGCGGTGGCGCGGGCCAGGAGGAGGTTGGCCACGTTGGCGCACGCGATCAGCAGCACCATGGTGACCACGGACATCAGCAGGTACGCGGCGCGTGTGCGCGTGGGGAGCACGTCCTCTTCCAGCGACAGCCCGGCCATGTTGCCGGCGGGCGCCACCCGCGCCAGGCGCGCGGCGTTGGTCTCCGGGTACGCGGCGGCCAGGCCGCGCGCCGTGAGGTCGGCGGCGAGCTGCGCGCGCTCCACCGTCACCCCCGGCTGCAGGCGCCCGAAGACGCGCGCGAAGGAGACCGAGCGCGTGTCCACGGGGTTGATCGTCGCGCTGATGAAGGCCACGCGGGCACGCAGCGGGATCCACACCTCGGCGGCGTGCTCGCCGTCCAGCGCGCGGAAGACGCTCTCGGTACCCACCACCCCCACCACGCGGAAGGGGTGGCCGTTGAGGACCAGCGTCTTCCCCACCGCGGCGGGGTCGGCACCCATCCTGGAGCGCCAGTACGCCTCGCTCACCACGGCGACCGCGGCCGGGCCGGCCGCGCGGTCGTCGGAGGGGAGGAGGGGACGCCCGCGGATCGCCTTCACCCCCAGCACCTGGAAGTAGTCGCCGCTCACGGACGCGCCCTCTGCTCCCTCCGGCGTGCCGGTGCCTACCCAGAAGCGGAAGGACTCCTGGGCCGCGAGCCCGGCGAACACCTCGCGCCGCGCCCGGTAGTCCTCGAAGTCCGGGATGGACCACGCGTAGCCGGGGCCCACCTGGCCCGTCTCCACGTTGCGGTTGAGGGGATGGAGCCGCACCAGCGCCCCCGGGTCTTCCACGGGGAGGGGGCGCAGCATCAGCGCATCCACCACGCTGAACGCGGTGGCGTTGGCGCCGATCCCCAGCGCCAGGGTGAGCACCGCCGCCGCCGTGAAGCCGGGCGCGTTGCGGAGCGAGCGAAGGGCGTAGCGCAGGTTCGTCATCACGTCACTCCGAGCGCAGGGCGACCATGGGGTCCACGCGGGCGGCGCGCCGCGCGGGGAGGTACGACGCCAGCAGTGCCACTCCGCCCAGGAGGGCCGCCACCAGGGCGAAGGAGAGCGGATCCCCGGGGGTGACGCCGGCGAGCATCCCGCTCATCACCCGCGTGACGGCGAAGGCGCCCGCCAGCCCCAGCCCCACGCCCAGCGCGGCGGTCGCCAGCCCCTGCCCCACCACCATGCGCAGGACCCCTTCGGCGCGGGCTCCGAGCGCCATCCGCACCCCGATCTCGTGCGTGCGCTGGCTCACGGCGTACGCCATCATCGCGTACACCCCCGTGACCGCCAGCAGGAGGGCGATGAGGGCAAAGGAGGTGAACATCCCGCCGAACAGGCGCTGCTGCCAGAGCGAGCGCGACGCCAGCTCGCCCATGGTGTCGAGCTCCACGGGCACGGTGGGGTCGGCGGCGCGTACGGCCTCGCGCACCGCCCGCGCCACGCCGGCCGGGTCGCCCGCCGTCCTCACCACCAGGGAGACGCTGTGGCCGGCCGCGTTGCCGATGGGGAGGTAGAGCTGGGGGCGCGGCGCCTCGCCGGTGTTGCGGGCGTGGACGTCGCCCGCCACGCCGACGACGGTGTGCCAGGGCCCGCCCACGGAGATGCGCCGCCCCAGCGGGCTCGCCCCCGGAAAGAGGCGATCGGCCAGTGTGCGGCTCACCACCACGACCTCGGCGCCGCGCGCCGCCTCGTCCGCCGTGATGGAGCGACCGGCCACCACCGGCACCCCCATCGCCTCGAAGAAGCCTTCGCTGATCTCGCGGCGCTCCGCGTTGAGCCGGTCGCCGGGGGCCACGCCGCGCCCCTCCACGTCCACGCCGGAGGTGTTGACGCCCCCGCCCATGGGCAGCGCGCTCACCAGCCCCGCGGACTTCACGCCCGGGAGCGCGCGCGTGCGCTCCAGCGCCTGCCGGTAGAGGGCGGTGCGCGCGCCTGCCTCGGCGTAGCGGTCGCCGCCCGTGCTCATCTGCGCGGCCAGGGCGCCCGCGGCGTGGAAGCCGGGGCTGGCGGTGCGCAGGTGAAGGAAGGAGCGGATCATGAGCGTGGCGCCCACCAGCAGCACCACCGCCAGCGCCAGCTCGCCCACCACCAGCGCGCGGTGCAGGCGGGCCCGGCGCCCGCCCGTGGTGGAGCCGCGCCCGCCATCGCGCAGGGTGGCCTGCAGGTCGCCGCCGGTGGCGCGCAGCGCGGGGGCCAGCCCGAAGAGGATCCCCGTGCCCAGCGACACGCCGAGAACGAAGAGGAGCACGTTGCGATCGATGTCGAACACCATCCACAGCGGCGGCGAGAAGGGGAAGGCGGCAAGGATCAGCCGCAGCCCGCCCACGGCGAAGGCGATCCCCAGGGCGCCGCCCATGAGCGCGACCAGCACGCTCTCGGTGAGGAGCTGGCGCACCAGCCGCGCGCGCCCGGCGCCCATCGCCACGCGCACGGCGATCTCGCGGCGGCGGGCGGCGGCGCGTGCCAGCAGCAGGTTGGCCACGTTGGCGCAGGCGATCAGGAGCACGAACGCCACCGCGCCCAGCATCACCCAGAGCGCGCTCCCCGCCGGCCCCGCCCACGCCTCACGGAAGTCGATGGCCCGCAGCTCCATCCCGTCGTTGTAGTCCGGAAAGCGGAGCTCCTGCGCGCGCGAGAAGGCGGCGAGCTCCGCCTGTCCCTGCTGGAGCGTCACGCCCGGCCGCAGCCGCCCCACCGCGCTCAGGTAGCGCGAGCCGCGGTCGGGGGTGCGCGGCTTCGTCATCGGCACCCAGAAGGTCTGGTTGTCCGGGAAGCCGAAGTTCCTTGGCATCACCCCGATCACGGTGTGCGGCACCCCGTCCAGCGTGACGGTGGCGCCCAGCACGCGCGGATCTCGGCCGAAGCGCTGCTCCCACGCCTGGTCCGCCAGCAGCACGGTGCCGCCGCGGTTCCCCGCCCCGTCCGCCGCGGTGAAGACGCGCCCCAGCGCCGCGCGCGCGCCCAGCAGGGTGAAGAGGTTGGGCGTGACCACCTCCACCTCGATCTGCTCGGGCTCGCTCCCCGCGGCGCCCAGGATGCGGCGGGCGTCGTAGTAGGCGCCCACATCCTGGAAGGTGCGGGTGCTCTCGCGGAATTCCTCGAAGTCCGGGTACGTGAGCGACGACTCGCCCCCGTTGCGCGCGTTGTACGCGCGCACCACCGCCAGCCCCTCCGTCCGGATGAACGCGGGCGGCCGCAGCGCGATGGCGTTCACCACGCTGAACACGGTGGTGTTGATCCCGATCCCCAGCGCCAGCGTGAGCACGGCCACCAGCGCGAAGCCCGGGCTGCGCCCGAGGGTGCGCACGGCGTAGCGGAGGTCCTGGAGCATGGGGGCGGTGCGGGTTCAGGGTTTCGGAGGGAAGTGCGTGAGTGCGTTAGTGCGTGAGTGCGCTCAACGGCAGTTCAAACGCACTCACGCACTAACGCACTCACGCACTTTTCTTCACGCTGCGGCGCGCTCGTTCACCACCCAGCCGTCGGCCAGCTCGATCACGCGGTTCCCCGCGGCGGCGTTGGCCTCGGAGTGGGTGACCTGGATGATGGTGGTGCCGCCGCGGTTGAGCGCCTGGAAGAGCTCCATGATCTCGCGGCCCTGCGAGGAGTGCAGGTTGCCCGTGGGCTCGTCCGCCAGGATGATGCTGGGCTCGGCGATGATGGCCCGCGCGATGCCCACCAACTGCTGCTGGCCGCCGGAGAGCTGGCCGGGGTACAGGTCCTTTTTGCCCACCATGTGGAAGCGGTCCAGCGTGTCCGCCACGCGGGCCGCGCGCTCCTTGCGGGGCACGTCGCGGTACGAGAGCGGCACCTCCAGGTTCTCGGCCACCGTGAGGTCGTCCAGCAGGTGGTACTGCTGGAAGACGAAGCCCACGTGGCGCCGGCCGAGCGCCGCGCGCTCCTTGGGCTTCATGGCGTGCACCGGCTCGCCCGCGAACCAGTACTCGCCGGTCCACGCGGCGTCGAACATCCCCAGGATGGCCAGGAGGGTGGACTTGCCGGCGCCCGACGGGCCCGTCACGGAGACGAACTCGCCGGCGGCGACGTCCAGGTTGACGCTGCGGAGGACGTAGTTCTTCCCCGTCCCCGCGGGGAAGGACTTTTCGACGTTGCGGAGGCGGATCATGTGGGCGCGTTTCGTGGAGGAATTGCAGCGGTGCCGGGCGACCACCCGGCCGCACGACTTAGAGCGACACGCATGCCGGTCTCTTTTTCTCCTTAACCCATTTCCCTACAACACCTTCGCGCCCCAAGTGGACGCGACTGCGTTTCGTGCCTGGGAATGCCCCGTCCCAAAAACGGACACGGAGCCACGGAGAAGAAGTTCTTTCTCTGTGCCTCTGTGCCTCTGTGTGAGCCCCGCTGTTCAGCGCGCCCCCCGCTCCGCCTCCGCGAGCAGCGCGTCGAGCGCCGCCCGGTCCAGGTAGCGGCCGTTCAGCGCCACCCCGGCGATGCCGCGGGTGTTGCGGATGTCCGCCAGCGGGTCGGCGTCCAGCAGCAGGAGGTCGGCCACCATCCCCGGCCGCACGGCGCCCAGCGAGTCCGCCATGCGCATGAACGCGGCGGGGTGCACGGTGGCCGCCCGCAGCGCCTGCAGCGGCGTCAGCCCGCCCTGCGTCACCAGCAGCTCCAGCTCGTCGTGCGTGGCGAAGCCGGGCACCACCAGCGGCGCGCCGGCGTCGCTCCCCACCAGCAGCATCATCCCCGCGGCCAGCATCTCGCGCACGTTGCGCCGGTCCGCGCGGGCGAGGGCGCTCCAGTCCACCGAGGTCTCGTAGCGGCGCGTGCGGGCCTCGTCGCGCCAGCGCCGGGTGACCTCGGCGGGAACGTAGCGCAGGTGCGGGTCGCCGGCCGAGTCGAGCGCGGCCGCCAGCGCGGCGCCGTCGATCTCGCGCCCGCGCCACGTCACCAGCGTGGGGACGATGGCGGTGCCGTTGGTGGCCAGGAGGCGGAAGAGCGAGTCGCGCCCCGCGGCCGATTCCGCGAGCGCGGGGAAGAAGCCGTGCTCGAAGCTGGCCATCCCCGCCGCGGACGCGTCGGCGGGATGGAGGCCGCGCTGGGTGTGGGCGTACACGGGAAGCCCGCGCTGCCGCGCCCGCGCCATCAGCGCGCGGAGCACGGGTGCGTCGGGGTAGTTGCGCACCTTGACGTGGTCCGCGCCCAGATTGGCCATCGAGTCCACCCACGCCACCGCCTCCCCGGCCGACGCGGGACCGTAGCGGCGGTCCAGCCAGGCGGTCGGCTGCCCCTCCGCCTCCTGCATCCGCCGCACGGCGCGCATCCACTCGGGGCTCTCCACGATGGGCGCGGCGATCTTCATCCGCGGCCCCGTGCGCTGCCCCGCCGCGATGCTGTCGCGCCACGCCCGGGTGAGCGCCCAGTCGTGGCCGCCCATGTCGCGGATGCTGGTGACGCCGTTGGCCGCGTACAGGGGGAGGGCGGCGCGGCCGTTGAGCTCCACGTGCGTGTGCACGTCCCACAGCCCCGGCACCAGGAACTTCCCCCGCGCGTCCACCACCCGCGTCCCCGCGGGCACCCGCGCGCCGGCCCCCATCGCCACGATGCGGTTCCCCTTCACCACCACCGTCTGCCCCGGCAGCAGCCGCCCCCCCTCCACGTCCACCACGGTGGCATGGGTGAACGCCACCCCCTCCGCCCGGGGCGCGGGCGCCGCGCTCGCCCCGCACGCGGCGAGCAGGACCAGCAGGAGCGGGGGGATGCGCATGGCGGCGTGGAGCTGAAGGGGGCGGTTGAAACCGCTGCAACGACTACACGAAGTCCCCCTGCGGGGACTAAAGAGCTTCTGTTCATGCCGAAGATCTAATCCGCGCAGGCGGCATCGCGGCCTGGCGACTGAAGTCGCGGCAACAACAGCACGAAGTCCCCCTGCGCGGACTGGTCTTCCAGCATCAGCGGGAGGTGTGTAGTCCCCGCAGGGGGACTTCGTGTCGTTGTTGCAGCGACTTCAGTCGCCCGCGACCGCAGGACCTTCATCTCTCTGTGTCTCTGTGCCTCTGTGTGAGCCCCCCCTCACTCCGACCGCAGCGCCACCATCGGGTCCACGCGGGCGGCGCGGCGGGCGGGGAGGTAGGTGGCGACGAGCGTGGTGACGGCGAGGAGCACCGACACGGCGGCGAAGGTGAGCGGATCGGTGGCGCTCACCCCGTACAGCAGGTGGCCCACCACGCGCGTGGCCGCCAGCGCGGCCACCAGCCCCGCGCCGATCCCCGCGGCGGCGAGCACCACGCCCTGCCGCAGCACCAGCCCCAGCACCTGCGTGGTCTGCGCCCCGAGCGCCATCCGCACCCCGATCTCGCGCGTGCGCTGGCCCACCGTGTACGCCATCGCGCCGTACACGCCCACGCAGGCCAGCAGCAGCCCCGCCACCCCGAAGGCGCCCACCAGCAGCGCGCCCAGCCGCTGCGCCAGCAGCGAGTCGCCGATCAGGTCGCGGAGGGAGCGGAAGGTGGGGAGGGGCACCTCGCGGTCCAGCCGGCGCACCTCGGCGGCGAGCGCGGCGGCAACCGGGCCCTCCTGCCCCGGCCGCACCCGCACGTTCAGGGTACGCTGGGGGAGGCCGGGCGCCTTCGCCATCGGCAGGTAGAGGAGGCCGTGCGGCGTCTCGCCCAGCGAGCGGAGCTTGGCCTCTTGCACCACGCCGATCACCTGCAGCGGCTTCTCGGCCATCATGATGGTCTTCCCCAGGGCGCCGCCGTCCGGCCAGTAGCGGGCGGCGAGCGCCTCGCTCACCACCGCCACGTCCGCCTTCTCGTCCGCGGGGGTGAAGCCGCGCCCCCTGAGCACCGGCATGCGCAGCGTGCGGAAGAAGCCGGACGATACGGCGTTGAACATCACGAAGGGCATCTCCCCCGGCTTGGGCGTGTGGCCGGGGACGCTGGCGTGGATCATCCCGCCGGAGCCCTGCGAGAAGGGGACGCTCATGGACAGGGAGGCCGACTCCACACCGGGGAGGGCGCGGGCGCGCTCCTGGAGCTGGTCGAAGAAGGCCGTCGACTGCTCGGGACCGTAGCCGCTGGTGCTCAGGTCCAGCGTGGTGGTGAGCACGCCGGCGGGGTCGAAGCCGGGGTCCATGCGCCACGCGCGGTCCAGCGCGCGCATGAAGAGCCCCGCGCCCAGCAGCAGGATCAGCGACAGGGCGATCTGCGCGGAAACGAGCGCGCCCCGCATCCACCCGCGCCCGCCGCGCTTCAGCTCCGTGCTCCCCTTGAGCAGCGGCACCACGTCCGCGGACGCCGTCTGCAGCACGGGGACGATGCTGATGGCGGCGCCGGTGACCGCCGCCAGCGCCAGCGCGAACGCCCACACGCGCGGCCCCGGCACCAGGTCCACCGCCACCGCGTCCGGCCAGGGGAGCGCCATCAGCAGCCGCCCGAACCAGGCGGAGAGGAGCACGCCGGCCGCCGCCCCCGCGAAGGTGAGGAGCATGGCCTCGGCCACGATGCCGCGCACCACGCGGGCACGCGCGGCGCCCAGCGACATGCGCACCGCCGTGTCGCGGGCGCGGGCGGTGGCGCGGGCCACCAGGATCCCCGCCACGTTGACGCACGCCGCCAGCAGCACCAGCGAGGTGGCGAGGGCCAGCAGCCGGAGCGCGCCGGTGACGTCTTCCTTGCGGTGCCAGGGCATGGGGCTCACCTCCCGCAGCACCACCGCGTCGGGGGCGAAGGCGCCCTCCTTCGGGTCGCGGCTGGCACGCACCACGCCCGTGAGCGCCGCCTCCGCCTGCGCGCGGGTGACGCCGGGGCGCAGCCGCGCCACCAGGTTCACCCCGAACTTGCTCCGCGGCCCGTCGCCCAGCACCCGCGGCGCGGCGGCAAGCGGCAGCCACACCTCCGGCCGGTCGCCCACCCAGGCGGCGGTGAGCTCCGCCGGGGCCACGCCCACCACGCGGAACACCTGCCCGTTGATCCTCACCGTGCTCCCCAGCACCGCCCGGTCGCCGCCGAAGCGCGACTTCCACAGCGGGTTGGAGATGGCGGCCTCGTCCGCCTCCGCGGGCCAGCGCCCGAGCCCCGCCCGCACGCCCATCACCCCGAAGTAGTCGTCGGTCACCAGCACCCCGTTGGCCACGCCGGGGCCATCCGAGGCGCGCAGGCTCAGCCCCTCCTCCAGCGAGCCGGCCACCCCCTGCACCACGCTCCGCTGCCCCGCGATCGCCCTGCGCAGCTCTTCCGACGCGGTCACGAACACCGTGCCGCCCTGCGTGGAGAGCGACACCTCGGCCAGGCGCGCGGCGTCGCGGTAGGGCAGCGGGCGCAGGAGGAGCGCCTGCGCGGCCGAGAACACCGTGGTCCCCGCGCCGATGCCCAGCGCCAGGGTGAGCACGGCCGCCAGCGCGAAGCCCGGCGTGCGGCGCAGGGAGCGCGCGGCGAAGCGGAAGTCCTGGATCAGCGATTCCATGAGTATGGGCTGGAAGCGAGGAAGGGCGGCCTCATACAGAGGCACAGAGACACGGAGGAGAACTCGTCTCCGTGCCTCTGTGTCTCCGTGTGAGCTTTCGGTTACTCCGCGCGCAGCGCCACGGACGGGTCCAGGCGCGAGGCGCGGCGGGCCGGGAGGTAGGCGGCCAGCGCGGCGGCCAGGGCCAGGAAGAGGGCGGCGGCCAGGAAGGCGGGCGGGTCGGTGGCGGTGATGCCGAAGAGCAGGCTGCCGATCACCCGCGAAGCCGCCCACGCCCCCAGCACCCCCAGCACCATGCCAGCGAGCGCCGGCCTCATCCCCTCCGCCACCACCAGCCTCATCACCTCCGCGGGGCGGGCGCCCAGCGCCATGCGCACGCCGATCTCGCGCGTGCGCTGCGACACGGTGTACGCGATGAGGCCGTAGATCCCCACCGCGGCCAGCGCCAGCGCCACGGCGGCGAACACCGCCAGCAGCGTGGTCCCCAGCCGCGGCTGGGCCACGGCGCGCGACAGCCACTCGTCCATGGTGGCCACGTCGTACACGGGGAGCGCGGGGTCCGCCTCGCGCACCGCGGCGCGCACCGCGGGCACCAGCGCCAGGGGGTCGCCGGCCGTTCTCACCACCGTGTAGACGGCGGGCTGGGGGGCCTGCGCGAGGGGGGCGTACACCTGCGGGTAGGCCGCCTGCGCGGGGCCCTCCACGCGCGTGTCGCCCACCACGCCCACCACCGTCATCCACCCGGCGGGGTCGCTGGGGTCAAAGCTGATGCGCGACCCCAGCGGCGAGCGCCCGCCCCAGAAGCGGCGCGCCATCGTCTCGCTCACCAGCGCCACCCGCGGCGCCTCCGCGTCGTCGCCCGGCCCAAAGCCGCGCCCCTGCCGCACGGGAATGCGCAGCGCCGCGAAGGCGCCGGGCGTGGCCGAGAACGGCTGCGCGTCCTGCTGCACCCCCTCCGTGGCGGGCCGCCCCTCGATCTCGAACGACAGGTAGCTCGCGTCGGCCGTCACGGGGAGGCCGGTGATGAGCCCCGCCGCCGTCACCCCGGGCGCCTCCTGCAGGGGGGCGAGCACGCGGTCGAAGAGGGCGCGCTGCTGGGCCGCGTCCGGGTACGCGGAGCGCGGCAGCGACACGCGCGCCGTGAGCACGTGCGAAGTGTCCACCCCCACGTCCACCGACTGCAGCCGGGCGAAGCTGCGGATGAGGAGCCCGGCGCCCACGAGGAGCATCAGCGCCAGCGCCACCTCGCTCGCCACCAGCGCGAAGCGCAGCCTGCGCGTGCCCCCCGCCCCGGCCACGCCCCGCCCGCCGCCGCGCAGCGTGCCCGCCAGCTCGCGCCGCCCCGCGCTGAGCGCGGGCACCAGGCCGAACAGGAGGCCGGTGAGCGTGGCCAGCACGAAGTTGAAGGCGAGCACCCTCGCGTCCACCCCCACCTCGCCGAAGCGGGGGAGGATCTCCGGGTTGAGGCGCCGCAGCGCCTCCACCCCGGCCACCGCCAGCACGAGCCCCACGGCGCCGCCGGCCATCCCCATCACCACGCTCTCCGCCAGCATCTGCCGCACCAGCCGGCCGCGACCGGCGCCCAGCGCCATCCTCACCGCCAGCTCCCGCTCGCGCGCGGCGGCGCGGGTGAGCAGCAGCGAGGCCACGTTGGTGCAGGCGATGAGGAGCACCAGCCCCACCGCCGCCGCGAACGCAGCCAGCGCCGGGCGCAGCTCGCCCACCAGGTCTTCCTGCAGCGAGATCACTTCCACCCCGATGCTGCCGTTGGTGTCCGGGTACTGGCGTGCCAGGCGCGAGCGGATGATCTCCATCTCGCCGCGCACCTGCTGCAGCGTCACGCCGGGCTTCATCCTCCCCACCACCGAGAGGATCTCGGCGCGGCGGGGGTACTCGGCGTCCAGGTTGAAGGGCACCCACAGCTCGGCCGCCCCGCCCACGCGGAAGCCCTCCGGCGCCACCCCCACCACGGTGCGCGCCACGCCGTTGAGCGTCACCGTCTCCCCCAGCACGTTGGGGCGCCCGCCGAAGTGGCGCATCCACAGCCCGTGCCCCAGCACCACCACGCGCTCGGCGTTATCGCGGTCCTCGCCGTCCGCAAAGAAGCGTCCCAGCGCCGGCTTCGCCCCAAAGGTGCGGAAGAAGGTGGCGGTGGCCGCCACCCCCTGCACCCGCTCCGGCTCGCCGCGCCCCGTGAGGTTGTACGCGGTGCCCGTGAATGCGCTCACGTCGCGCAGCGTGGTGAGCTGCGCGCGCCAGTCGCGGAAGTCGGGGAGCGAGGTGCTGGTGCGCCCGGAGGCCGGGTAGCTCCCCCACAGGTTCACCAGCCGCTCCGGCTGGTGGAAGGGGAGGGGGCGCAGGAGCACCGCGTCCACCACGCTGAAGATGGCCGTGTTGGCCCCGATCCCCAGGGCCAGCGTGAGGATGGCCACCGCCGCGAACATGGGGGAGCGCCGCAGCGCCCTCACCCCGTAGCGCAGGTCCTGCACGAGGCTGCTCATCTCTGTGTCTCTGTGTCTCTGTGTGAGCCCGCGGCTACTCGGCCCGGAGCGCGACCACGGGGTCCACGCGCGCGGCGCGGCGGGCGGGGATGTAGCTGGCCACCAGCGCCGCCGACGTGAGCAGCAGGATCACCACGGCGAAGGTGGCCGGGTCGCTGGGGGACACGCCGTAGAGCTGGCTGGCCAGGACGCGGGTGAAGAGGAGCGCGATCACGACGCCCGCCAGCACCCCCCACCCGGTGAGCGCCAGCGTCCAGCTCATCACCATGCGCAGCACGGAGGGCGCCTCGGCCCCCAGCGCCATGCGGATGCCGATCTCGCGCGTGCGCCACGCCACCGTGTACGAGATGACGCCGTAGATCCCCAGCAGCGCCAGCCCCAGCGCCGCCGCCCCGAACACGGCCGTGAGGATGGCGAACATGCGCGGCTCCGCGATGGTGCCCGCCACCATCTGCCGCAGCGTGGACACGCCCACGATAGGCTGGTTGGGCGCCACCTCGCGGATGGCCGCCGTCACGGCGCCCGCCATGGCCGCGGGGTCGCCCTGGGTGCGCACGAAAAGCTTGGTGGAGCTGCGGGAGAAGGGGCCGTTCATCGACACGTACAGGGCGCTCCCCGGCTCGGCCGCCAGCCCCTCGGTGCGCACGTTGTCCGCCACGCCGATCACGGTGAGGTCGCCCTCCACGGGGGCGAAGTAAAGCGTCTTCCCCACCGGGTCCTGCCCCGGCCACAGGCGCGCGGCCATGGCGCGGTTCACGATCACGCTCAGCCGGTCGCGCTCCACGGACTCGGTGAAGTCGCGCCCGCGCAGCAGCCGGATCCCCAGCGCGCGGAAGTACTCCGGGGTCACCATGAACAGCCCCGCGTCCGGCTTCACCTCCACCTCGCGGCGGTCGCCGAGCTGGAAGGTGTAGGGCTCGCCGCCGCCGTGAAGCGGCAGCGTCTTGCTGGCGCCCACGGCCACCACCCCCGGCACCTGGCGCACCCGCTCCATGATCCCGTTGCGGTAGGCCATGCGCTCCATCGCCCCGCCGCCTTCCACGTCCGGCGGGTCCACGCTCAGCGTGAGCACGTTGTCCGTGCGGAAGCCGGGGTCCACGTTCGCCAGGCGCCACAGGCTCTTGAGCATCAGCCCCGCGCCCATCAGCAGCACCACGGCCAGCGCCGTCTCCACCACCACGATGCCGCTGCGGGCGGCGGCGCGCTCGCGCCCCACGCTGCCGCCGCGCCCGCCCCCGCGCAGCGCCTGGCCCGGCTCGCCCCGCGCGGCGCGCACGGCGGGCCACGCCCCGAAGAGCGCCGCCGTCGCCAGCACCAGCAGCAGGGTGAACGCCGCCACCACGCCGTCCACGCGGATGGAGTCCGCGCGGGGGAGGTCGCCGGCGCCCATCGCCACCAGCCACTTCACCCCCACCCGCGCGATGCCGAACCCCAGCGCCCCGCCGGCCAGCGCCAGCAGCAGGCTCTCGGCCAGGTGCTGGCGGACAAGGCGGCCGCGCCGGATCCCCAGCGCCACGCGGATGGCCACGTCGCGCCGGCGCGTCTCGCCGCGCACGAAGAGGAGGTTGGCGAGGTTGGCGCAGGCGATGAGGAGCACCACCACCACCGCGCCCAGCAGCACCAGCAGCGCGGGCCTCACCCGCCCCAGCAGCGCGTCGCCCAGCGGCACGATGGCGGCCGAGCCCCACCCCTCGTTGGTCTCCGGGTACTGGCGGGCCAGCCCGGCCAGCGCGGCCTCCGTCTTCTGCCGCGCCGCCGCCAGGGTGGCGCCCGGGGCAAGCCGCCCCACCACCGTCATGAAGCGGCTGTCGCGCGAGCGGCCGATGTCGTCCGGGCCGAAGATGGCGAGCGGAAGCCAGGCATCCACCTCGCGCGCCGGGTACTGGAAGGAGCGCGGCATCACCCCCACCACCGTGAACGGCTCGCCGTCCAGCCGCACGCGCCGCCCCACGATGCCGGGGTCCGCGCCGTAGCGGCGCGTCCACAGCCCGTGGCTCAGCACGATGGAGCGCGGGCCGCCGGCCACCCCCTCCTCCGGCCGCAGGGTGCGCCCCACCGCGGCGTCCACCCCCATGGCGGGGAAGAACTCCGGGGTCACGAAGGCGCCGGACATCCTCATCGGCTCGCCGTCGCCCATCAGGTCCATCCCGCTCTGCCCGGGCGCGTACCAGTAGCCCGCCAGGTGGGCGAACTGGGGGACGGCGCGCTGCAGGTCCAGGAAGTCGGGCTCGGAAAAGGCGCCGTCGGCCACCCCCTCGCCCGCGTTGATGTGGCTCAGCTCGACCAGCCGCTCCGGCTGGGCGTACGGCAGGGGGCGCAGCAGCACGCCGTTGACCACCGTGAAGATGGCCGTGCTGGCGCCGATCCCCAGCGCCAGCGTGAGCACGGCGACCACGGTGAAGCCGGGGCTCCGCACCAGGGTGCGGAGCGCGTGGCGGAAGTCCTGGATGAAGCTGTCCATGGCGGGGGACCGGTGAGCTGGGGGGGGGAAGAAGTGCGTGAGTGCGTTAGTGCGTGAGTGCGTTTAACAGCAGTTGAGCGCACTTACGCACTAACGCACTTACGCACTTCAGTCATCAGTGCGCGTCGTGGCCCACCTCGAACCCATGTCGCTCCAGCTCGGCGGCGACGGCGGAGCGCTCTTCGCGCACCACCTGGCCGTCGAACATGTGGATGCTGCGCTCGGCGTGCTCGGCGTAGCGCGGGTCGTGGGTCACCATCACGATGGTGGCGCCCTCGCGGTGGAGCTCCTGCAGCAGACCCATCACCTGCTCGCCGTTGGTGGAGTCCAGGTTTCCCGTGGGCTCGTCGGCCAGGAGCACGGAGGGGGTGCCGGCGATGGCGCGCGCCACGGCCACGCGCTGCTGCTGGCCGCCGGAGAGCTGCGCCGGGTAGTGCCCCACGCGGTGCCCCATCCCAACGCGCTCCAGCGCGTCGGTAACGCGCTTGTTGCGCTCGGCCGCCGGCATCCCGCGGTAGGTGAGCGGAAGCTCCACGTTCTCCTTGACGGTAAGGTCGCCGATCAGGTTGAACGCCTGGAAGATGAAGCCGATCTCGCGGTTGCGGATGTGCGCGCGCTGCGAGGCGGAGAGCCCGCTCACCGGCTGCCCGTTGAGCGTGTACGTGCCCCCGCTGGGCGAGTCCAGCAGCCCCAGGATGGAGAGGAGCGTCGTCTTGCCGCAGCCGGAGGGCCCGGCGATGGCCACGTACTCGCCGGAGCGGATGTCCAGGTGCACGTTGGAAAGCGCGTGCGTCTCCACCTCTTCGGTGAGGAACACCTTGCCTACGGACTCCATCTGGATGAGCGGCTTGCTGGCGGCGGCGGTTTCCATGGAACGGCTCCTTGGGGGATGGACTGAAGTGCGTGAGTGCGTTGGTGCGTGAGTGCGTTCAACAGCGTGGTGCGGGCGTTCGACTGCGGTGCGTCGCCGTGCGAGATGCGGGTGGAGCGGTGGCCGGCAGGGCCCGCCGCGAGCGAATGAACTCGCCGCTGGACCTGCGCGAAGACCGCCGTCGCGGTCTGTCCCTTCAGCCGGTGCTGGACCCTGCAGTCCCCGCAGGGGACTTCGCGTGGTTCCAGCGGCGAATTCATTCGCTCCTGGAAGTCGCCTGCCCTGCAAGGCTCCGGGAGAAGTGCGCGAGGTGCGATGGTTGGATGCGTGAGAGCGCCAAACCGTTTGCTGCCGGTCCCTGGCGCACTCACGCACCCACGCACTCACGCACTTCTTCTCCTCATCTCAGCCGTACGCGCTCGGCGCCGTCGTACGCGCTCATGTCCGAAAGGATCACCACGTCGCCGGGCTTGAGGCCGGATACCACCTCCACCGTGCTGGCGGAGCCGCGGCCCAGCTTCACCTGGGCGCGCTGCGCCTCGTCGCCGGCGGGGTCCAGGCGGAACATGCTGACGGTGCTCTCGGCCTGGCCGTAGGCGGGGCGGCCCACGTACATCACGTTGGTGAGGCGCTCGATGTCCACCGTGCCGTCCACCGACAGGTCGGGGCGGGCGCCCCGGGGGAGCGGGCCTTCGAGGGTCACGTCGATGGCCACGCTCCCGTTCTGCACCGAGGGATCGATGCGCACCACGCGGCCGCGCACCACGCCGTTGCGCGTGTCCACCGAGGCGGGGAGGCCCACCACCAGGTCCTTGGCCTGCGTCTCGGGGATGCGCAGCACCGCCTTCAGGCGCCCGGGCTGCACCACGCGGGCGAGCGTCGTACCGCTGTTGACCCACTGCCCCGGCTCCACCGAGAGCTCCTGCAGCACGCCGTCGCTCCCCGCGCGCACCTGCATGGCGTCGATCTGCCGCTGCTGGAACTGGATGAGGGTGCGCAGGATGCCAAGCTGCGACTGCTGCGCGCTCACCTGGCTGCGCATGGACTGCGTGGTGAAGGCGAGGCGGCGCTCCTCCACCCCCAGCCGCACGCGCAGCTCCTGGGCGTTGTCGCGCGCCCGCTCCAGCTCGCCCTGGCTCACCATCTCCTTGCTGGCCAGCCCCTCGGCGGCGCGCGCCTGGCGCTCCGCCTCGCGAAGCTGGTTGCGCACGGTGGCCACGCTGGCCTCCTGCGTGAGCCGCGCGGACTCCAGGTTGCTGCGCAGGGTGGCCAGGTCGCTCTCGGCGGCGGCAAGCTGGCGGCGTGCTTCAAGGGCCTGGCGCTCCACGTCCGGGTTGCTGAGCTCGGCCAGCACCGTCCCCGCCGTCACGGTGGTGCCGGGAAGCACCAGCTTGCGCTCCACGCGCCCGGGCACCACCGCCGGCACCCAGCGGATGTCCTCGGCGATCAGGGTGCCGGGGCCCCGCACCTGGCGCAGCATGTCGCCGCGGCGCACGGTGTCGGTCCACACGGTGGCGCGCTCCACGCCGGGGGCGGCGGGCTCCAGGCGGGCCAGGGCCACCGTGGCCACCAGCAGCACCGCCAGGCCGGCCGCGATCAGCACCCACTTGGCGCGCTTGCTCTTTTTGGGGCGGGGTACGTCCACGAGACGGATCTCCTGAAATGCGTGATCGGCGGGCCGGGCGCCGCCGCGAGTTTCCGATTGCGTATCGACTGCGGGAAGTGCTGAGTGCTGAGTGCTGAACAGCAGTGCGTGGGTGCGTTAGTGCGTGAGTGCGCTTTCCACCCAGGACTCAGGACTTAGGACTCTTAGGACTGCCTTCCCATCCGCTCCACGGCGGCCGTCAGCGCGCGGAGCTGGCCCTCCACGCCGGCCAGCCGGTCTTCCAGCGCTTCGTCCTCTTCCAGTCCGGGGCGGCGGACGCGCGCCACGGCGTTGAGCACCGGCGCCAGGCCGAAGCGCGCGGCCAGGCCGGCCAGCGGAAAGATCATCACCGCCCCGGCGATCCAGAGCACGAGGATGGTGGAGAGGTCGAAGGAAGGCATGATGCGGGAGAGTGGCTCGGGTTCGTGTCGTTCGCGGCATCGGTCCTTAAGGCGAGGACCGTGCCCTGCACGCCTCCTCCGCAAAACTATGTGCGGCAGACACTTAGCGGCGCGGGGGCGGCGGCGGCGGGCGCGCGGATGCCCGTGGCTGGGAATCTGGCGTCCCAAAAGCGGACACCCGGGCGGGGCGCCGCACTTGACCCGCGTGCACGGGGTAGATAGGGTGTGTCCGCCGCGGACGGTGCCGCCGGGCCGCGCCGGGACATTTCAGGACTATCGAGGAACGGCCAGGAGAACCGCAGATGGGCGATCCCAAGCAGGAAGCGCGCTTCGACGCGCTGGTCTCGCAGGTGCACGACTGGACGGAGTCGGCGGTGGCCCTCGACGAGGGACACTTTCCGAGCGAGCTGATCAGCGACCTCCGCGACCTGATCGAGGAGCTCAAGGCCTTTCTGGACGAGGCCGAGCCGGGCACCTACAAGCGCGGCGACGTCATCGAGATGTTCGTGACGCCGGAGATGGCGGAGGTCACGGACCGCTTTCCCAAGGTGCGCCGGCTGCTGGAGAGCGCCTGGGGCTCGCAGCTCATGGAGCTGCTGGCCGAGGAATCGGCCGGGTACGAGCACGGCGACGACGACGACGACGACGAGTAGCAGGCTCACACGGAGACACGGAGGCACGGAGATAGCGTTTCTCCGTGCCTCCGTGTTTCTGCGCCAGCACCCTCCCACCCGCGCACCCCGCCTCCATGCCCGATTCCAACCCGCCCGCGGCCGCCGCCCAGGTCTCGGCCGACGCCGTCGCCACCCCCTCGCCGGGGTCGCGGCTGAACGGCATCCAGCCGGAGCACCTGTACAAGGTGGTGCTGCTCGCCTTCCTGATGGGCGTCATCTACCGCTTCTTCGACACGCTGGCCCACGTGTTCCTGATGACTTACGCGGCCGCCATCGTCGCCGTGGGGCTCAACGCGCTGGGGCGGCACCTGCCGCTGGAGCGCAAGTGGCTGGCGGCGCTGGTGGGCGTGCTGGTGATCGGCGGCGTGGCGGCGCTCCTCATCTTTGGGCTCCCCGTGCTGCTGGGGCAGGTGCGCGACCTGGCCGGGCGCGGGCCGGGGCTGGAGGAGCAGATCCGCGAGTGGGAGGTGTGGCTCCGCCAGCAGACGGGCGCCAAGGTGCGCATCCCCCGCCCCGCCGAGGCGCTGCAGCCGGGCAACGTGGGCGGCGGCAACGCCGTGGGGAGCGCCATGAGCATGCTGGAGTCGCTCTTCATCCCCGTGATCGTGTTCTTTGGCGCCCTGTTCGCGCTCGCCAACCCCAACGAGCACCTCATGAACCCCATGCTGCGCGTGGTGCGCAGCGACCAGCGCCCCGCCGTGTACCGCATCTTCCAGCTTCTGGGTGAGCGGCTGGTGGGGTGGCTGCGCGGCACCGCGCTGGCCATGCTCGGGGTGGGGCTGCTCAGCATCGCCCTGTTCTGGCTCATCGGCGTTCCCAACGCGCTCCTGCTGGGGCTGCTGAACGGGTCGCTGGAGTTCCTGCCGCTGGTGGGGCCGTGGATCGGGGGCGGCGCGGCCACGCTGGTGGCGTTCATGGACGACCCCGCCAAGGGCGGCTGGACGGCGATGGCCGCGCTCGCCATCCAGCAGATCGAAGGCTACGTCATCACCCCCATGGTGATGAAGCGCAGCGTGGAGATCCACCCCTTCATCACCCTGTTCGCCCTGGTGCTCTTTGGCGGCGTCTTCGGCTTCATGGGGCTCCTGCTGGCCCTCCCCCTCGTCATCCTGGTGTGGACGGTGGTGCAGGTGCTCTGGGTGGAGCGCGCGCTGGACACGGACCGCGACCGCATCGCGCCCGTGGTGAAGGAATGAGCCGCGTGGCTCACACAGGGGCACGGAGGCAGGGGCTCCGGCGGTGAAGCGCACCGAGCGGCTGGGCGAGGCCACGGCCCCGGACGGCACCGTGCTTACCCTCTACCGGCACGACGGCGACTACACCATCCGCGTGCGGGGCATCGACCTGATGTCCACCCGCCGCTTTCACTCGGAGGAGCAGCTCGCGGAGCGCGTCTGCCGTCCGCTGGCGGGCCACGAGGCGCCGCGGGTGCTGATCGGCGGGCTGGGCCTCGGCTTCACCCTGCGCGCGGCGCTGCGCGTGCTGCCGCCCGACGCCCGCGTGGTGGTGGCGGAGATCGTGGCCGGGGTGATCGAGTGGAACCGCGACCCGGAGTACCCGCTCGCCCACGCCTCCCTCGCCGACCCGCGCGTGGAGCTGCGCCACGCGGACGTGGCCGACGTGCTGCGCGAGGGCCGCGGCGCCTTCGACGCCATCATGCTGGACGTGGACAACGGCGCCGACGCCCTCACCACCGGCGGCAACGCGGAGCTGTACCGCCGCGCCGGCGTCCGCGCCGCGGCATCGGCCCTGCGCCCCGGCGGCCGTCTCGCCTACTGGTCCGCCGACGAGGACCCCCAGTTCGCCGCCCTCCTCCGCGGCCTGGGCCTCACCGTGGAGACCGTCCGTGTGCGCGCCCACGCCACCTCGGGCGGCGCGCACACGCTGCTCCTGGCCCACGCGCCGGCCAGAAGCGGATCGCCACGCCAGGCGTGAGCAGCGAACGCCCCTGGTGTGCATTCTGACAAACGGCAGTCTCACACAGAGGCACAGAGACACAGAGAGGAACTACTCCTCCGTGTCGCTGTGCCTCTGTGTGAAACCCACGTGCGGCGTCGGAAGGGTCAGAGCCGGGTGCAGTGGCCCTCACTTTGGCGGCCTTTGCTGTCCCTGATCGACAGGGTGATCAGCGGCCGGCCATCGTTAGCGCCCACGCCGAGCTGCCCCTTGAATTGCGATGGCGAGAGCGGGCCGGAGACGAAGGTGATCGCTCCGTTTGCGCGGTTGTAGCGCAGCGTGCCCGGCCTCTGGCTCCCCTCCCCGCCGAACCGGTAGGTGGTCGCGCCGGTCACGTCCAGCATCCCCATGTAGCTGTAGTAGCCGAGCGCCTGGTAGCACCGGTAGCGGCCCGTGGGAAGGTTCGCCGGGCGGGCACCCTGCGCGCGTGGCGCGGCCGCGGCCGGGGTCTCACGCGGAGCCGGGCGCGGGCCGCGGGCGGCCGTTTCGCTCGCTCCAGGCCCCGTGACGCCCAGGGTATAGGCTCCCTGCTCGTTCACCTCCACGGAGTTGGCGCGGATCACGTACATCCCGTCGGCGGGAAGGGTGAAGGAGATCCGGGCGGCCGTGCCTCCGCCGCCGTCGTCGTCCGTGGCCAGGCGCTCCCACGTCCGGCCGTCGCGGTAGGCGCCGAGCGCCAGGTAGGGGTCGAACGCGGCGGCGCTCATGGTGATGACGACCTGCTCGCCGCTCCGGCCGCGGAATACGTATTCGTCCACGTACGAATCGTCCGGGAGCTTCACGTCGCTCGCGGAGAGCGCCCCCTGCACCTGCGCCCCGTAGCGGATGGGCGTGAGTCGGTCCTGGGCCTGGGCGGAGTACGCTCCGGCCGCCACGCCGAGAACCGCGAGTACGGCCGCGCCGCGGCGGAGAGGGTGAGTGGCAAGGTTCAAGTCGGGCTCTCCGGGTGGTGGGGAAATCGGTTGGCTTCTGGGGATGTGGCCTGATGAAAGCGGAAGTGTAGCAAGAACGCGTGATCCAGCCGTGATCTGGCCAGGTGGTTGCACCCGTCCATCGCGGTTCGCCACCGAGGAGCGCATCGGGACGCGGCGGCATCCGGCCAGCACCCGGGATCGGGCCGCTCACCGCTGGAAAAATGCATTTCCGGATGGACGCTGGCCAGCTTTCGGCAATCCCCAACGGTCCCCAGAATGCGCACCCGGATCTCATCCAGATTGACGGTATTCTACAGATGGCTTTTCCCGCCGCTCTGGATCATCGTATTCGGAGCGGGGATCCTGGACATGAGGCTGGCCGCGGCAAAGCAGGCAGAGCCCGTGCTGCTGACGGAGCTGATGTACGTGCTGCCCTGGCTGCTCGGGGCCGCGTTCCTCTTCTGGTTTCTCCGCCGGCTGAGCGATGTGTGGATCGAAGGGGGCGCCCTGATCGTAGTGCGCGGAAGATCCGAAGAGCGCTTTCCACTGGCCGCGATCAGGAGCGTTTCCGAAACCCGCTTCTGGAATCCAAAGCAGATCAAGATCAAGATCCGGCGGGGATCGGGACCCGAGCCGACGGTGGTCTTCATCGCGCCCTGGCGACTACTCCAGGCACCCTTTGATACCCATCCTGTGGTGCGCGTGCTTCGCTCGGAGATCGGGCACGCCCCTTTCGCGCGGATGCCGGACGCACCGCCAGAGTAGATGCCGCCCCGACCCGGCCGTGCCGCGGGGGAACGGCCGTGGAGCTCAACCCCCGGGTGAAAGGAGCGGCGCCCGGGGTGGCCGCACGCGTGACGCGCGACCGGCGGCTCCAGTGGGCCCGGGGACCCCGCACCCGGCCCAGGGCAGCGCGCGGAAAACGGACGCGCAAGTGGCCGGGGGAGATGTTATCTTTGTCGCACACCCTGATTCGGAGGCCGCCGGGTCCGACGCTGAGCTCCTCGCCCGCATCACATTCCGCCCTGAGCAGTGTGGCGGCCGGCCGTGCATCCGAGGACAGAGAATCCGTGTGGCAGACGTACTTTCGCTGCTCGCCGCAGGAGCGCCCGAGGCGGAGATCCTGTAGGACTATCCTTACCTTGAGCGCGAAGACATCGCCGCATGTCTACTCTGCATCGGGTAAGCGGGCTCTTCACGCATGATTCCCAACCGGCCCCCCAGTGGCCGTCCACCCGCCTTCCCCTGCCATGCCCCAATGCCCTTCCTGCGGCGCCGAGATCCCGGCGGATGATGCCGGGTGCCCCGCGTGCACGCCCGTGCCCACGGTGCGGCTTCCGCCCAGCCTGAGCGTTTCCACCGGGGGCGGGGAGCTGAAGATCGAGTGGCGGTGGCTGGCGTGGACGGCGTACCTGATGGCGTTCCTGTGCGCCATCTGGTTCGTGTTCCTGGGCGCCTGGTTCCTGCTGGCGACCACGGCGGGGAGCCGCACGCTGGCGATGTTCGCGCTGCTTCACGTGGCGGGGGGCGTGGTGCTGATGTATGCCACGGCCGCCATGTTCGTGAACCGCACGCGCATCCTGGTCTCGGGCGGGCGCCTGAAGGTGGACCACGGCCCGCTGCCGTGGCCGGGCAATCGCGACCTCCCCACGGCCTCGCTTCAGCAGTTGTACGCCGTGGAGCACGTGCAGCGGACGCGCGGCGGCACCACCACCACCTACTCGGTGCGGGCGCGCGTCGCCGGCGGCCGCTCCGTGAAGCTCGCCACCGGCCTCGCGGAGCCCGACCAGGCACTCTACATCGAGCAGCAGATCGAGCGACACCTGGGCATCCCCGACCACCCCATGGCGCTGGAGGTGGAGCGCTAGCGGCCCCGCCTCCGTGCCTCCGTGCCTCCGTGCCTCTGTGCCTCTGTGCCTCTGTGCCTCTGTGCCTCTGTGCCTCTGTGCCTCTGTGCCTCTGTGTGATACGGAATTCGAATGGACTGGTGCTGTCGGGGCATCGCCGGGGGTTGAAACCCCCGGCTGGAACCACGGGAAGCCTGCTGAAGCAGGCTCGCATGGGTCAGGTATGCGAGCCCGCTTCAGCGGGCTTCCCGTCTCTCCAGCGCGGGGCTTCAGCCCCTCGCGGCGGAGGCGTACCGATCTCAGCGGATCCGGTGTGAGGCCATCCCGTTGCACGCGAAAGAGGCTTCCCCGGCGGAGGAGTGTGATCCTCGCCGGGGAAGCCTCTTTTCGTGGCCAGCTCACGTGGGACGGCTTCGTCCCGGCGAGCCTCAGGGCGTGTAGGTGCTGTTCTGCGCCTTGGGCGTGCCGCGGCCACCCGCGCCGTACACCGAGGTCACGGACGCGCTCCCCCAGTTGGAGCCGTCCATGTTCGCGTTGTCCAGCCACGGGTTCTTGAGCTCGCGGGCGATGGGCTCCTGGGCGGAAATGGCGGCGTTCGCGTACTGGGTGCGGTCCAGCGTCAGCGTGTCGCTCTGGGTGTACACGCGGGAGATCTTCAGCGCGTCGAGCGAATTGGCGAAAACGATGGAACCTCCGTACGAGTAGTCCACCGGCACGCCGCCATTGGCGCTCGTGTTGGTGCTGCCGCCCAGCACCACGTACCCGCCGCTCGGCACCACGAGCGAGGAAGCGATCCGGTGGTACGGGCGGCGCCCCGACGCGGCCGAGTCGGCGATCATCAGGCCCTCCATCTGCACCGGCAGGCGCCCGGCGTTGTAGATCTCGAACCACTCGAGCGGGTTCTCCTCGGCGGGAAAGCCGACCGGGTTCACCATCACCTCGTTGATCACCAGGAGCGGCTGCACCTCGGCCACCACGTAGAGCTGGAACTCGATCGCCTCGGTCCCCGGGGCGAAGCGAAGCTGGTACGTCTTCCCCGCCGACACCTCGTCCTTGGCGAGCTTCTGCGGGTAGGCGAAGTACGGCCGCGCCGCGCCGCCGCTGGTCAGCGCCTTGTAGCCGTCCGCGTTCTCCGCCGCGACGAACCCGGCCGAAGCCGAGGCGACGAACACCCGGATGCCGGCGGTGTCCACGAGCACCCCGTCGGGGGTGCCGATGCCTTCCGGCATCAGGTTCTGCACGGTCATGTCGAACTGCAGGACGCCGCCCTCCACAGACACGTTGCTCTCGGTGAGCCAGAGATCCGCGTCGCCCGACGTGGGGTTGCACGAGAGCGAGCCGCTGCCCCCGGTGGTGGCGCGGCAGTTGTACGCCATGAGCACGCCCTGCGGGAGGCCCGCGGGCGGCACCGTGACCTCCATGGTGCCCTTGCGCAGCGGGCTCACGGCCGACGTGGCGGTGACCGTCGCGGAGCCCGGGCCCACGTCGGTCATCAGGCCCGTGGCGGAGTCGATGCTGACCACGGCGGGGTTGGAGCTCGTCCACACCACGCCCTCGTCCACCATCGCGCCCACCAGGTTGTACACGCGGGCGGACATCTCGTGGTTGGCCCCGGTCACGGTGCCCGCCGCGATCTCCACCCAGCCGAACTCGTACCGCACCGGCACCGAGACCATCACCGAGTAGGTGAAGACCTTGGTGTTGGCGCTGTACACGAAGCGCCACGGCTTGGTGGCCGACGTCGCGTTCGGGGCGATCACGCCGTCGTACTGGTAGTAGGGCACGCCGTTCTTGACGTACGTCCCCGACGGGTCGGTGAAGTTGCCCACGCCGCTCGCGTTGTCCACCCGCGCGGTCTCGGTGGTCTTCGTCCCCGTCTTGACGGAGGAGACCACGGGGCCGGTGTGGAAGAAGATGCGGCTCCCGCTCGCCGCCGCCGTGGTGCCGTCGGTGGTGCCGATGGGCTGGCCGATCTGGTTGGTGAGCGCCACGCTCATGAACGTGGTGTCTTCGTTGGTCGGGTCCAGCCGCGACGAGCCCGACCCGGTGGTGACGAAGGCCACGTACGGCTTGCCCACGATCAGGTCCTTCTGCCCCGCCCCGGCGGCGCGCGGCGTCTTGCAGCTCTGCGTGCCGGACGAAACGTCCACCGTGCACTCGTACACCACCGACAGCGCCCCGGCGGCGCCGGCACCGCGCGCGTCCGGGGCGGTGCCGACCACGGAATCGCCCGAGTCGGCGCAGGCACCGAGCGCGACGACCGAAACAGCGAGAAACGAACGTACAGCGCGCCGCCAGGGCAGCGGCACCAGCGCGTCGAGTGGCATTCTGGGGGACCTGTAGGGAAGGGAGGCGGACGGACGGCCGCGGCCGAAGGGGGGGCACGCGGATCACACGAGCGCCGGCGGGCATCCGGGCTCCGTGGCCCAGGCATGCTCCCGGCGCGAAGCCGGTGGTGGCCGGCGTTCGGGCGCTGCTTCGTGGGGGCTTGAAATGCGGGCGCCCGCGGCCGCAAAACGTAGCGGCATAACACGTATGCGTCAACGCGCATTCTTCTCCGCGTTGCCGTGCCGGCTCGTAATGTCTCCTCCGTGCCTCCGTGCTTCCGAGTGAGGCCATTCCGCACGCGAAAGAGGCTTCCCCGGCGGAGGAGAATGATCCTCGCCGGGGAAGCCTCGTTCGATCTCACCTCACGTGGGACGGCTTCGTCCCGGCGCGGCTCAGGGCGTGTAGGCGCTGTTCTGCGCCTTGGGCGTGCCGCGGCCACCGGTGCCGTACACGGAAGTCACGGACGCGTCGCCCCAGTTGGAGCCGTCCATGTTCGAGTTGTCGAGCCACGGGTTCTTGAGCTCGCGGGCGACGCCGCTCTGGCTGGAGATGCCGATGTTCGCGAACTGCGTGCGGTCCAGCGTCAGCGTGTCGCCCGCCGCGTACAACCGGGAGATCTTCACGGCGTCGACCGAGTTGAAGACCAGGGCGCCCGATCCGTACGCGTAGTCCACCGGCACACCGCCATTGAGGGTGGTGTTGCTGCTCATACCCATCACCACGTACCCGCCGGCCGGCACCACGACCGAGGAAGCGATCCGGTGGTACGGACGGCGCCCGGACCCGGCCGAGTCGGCGATCAGCATGCCCTCCATCTGCACCGAGAGCTGCCCGGCGTTGTAGACCTCGAACCACTCGAGGTCCGTGTCGGCGGCGGTGAGGCCGGCCGGGTTCACCATGACCTCGTTGATCACCAGGAGCGGCTGCACCTCGGCCACCACGTAGAGCTGGAAGTTGAACGTGGTGGTGCCCGGGGTGAAGGTAAGCTCGAGCGTCCTCGCCGCCGACACCTCGTCCTTGGCCAGCTTCTGGGGGTAGGTAAAGTAGGGCCGCGCCGCGCCGCCGCTGTAGAGCGCCTTGTCGCCGTCGCCGTTGTGCGCCACGGCGAACCCGGCGGATGCCGAAGCGATGAACACCCGGATGCCGGCGGTGTCCACCATCACCCCGTCCGGCGTTCCGACCCCTTCCGGCATCAGGTTCTGCACGGTCAGGTCGAACCGCATCACGTTCCCCGAGACCGACAGGTTGCTGTCCGTGAGCCAGAGGTTCATCCCGCCGGACAGCTCCGACGGGCTGCACGTCATCCAGCCGCTCCCCGTGGTCCCGCCCTGGCAGTCGTACACCATGCGCGTGCCCTGCGGGAGCTCCACGGGCGGCACAGTGACCTCCATGGTGCCCTTGCGCAGCGGGTTCACGGCCGACGTGGCGGTGATCGTCGCGGAGCCCGGGCCCACGTCGGTCATCAGCCCCGTGGCGGAGTCGATGCTGACCACGGCGGGGTTGGAGCTCGTCCACACCACGCTCTCGTCCACCATCGCGCCCACCATATTGTACACGCGGGCGGACATCTCGTGGTTGGCCCCGGTCACGGTGCCCGCCGCGATCTCCACCCAGCCGAACTCGTACCGCACCGGCACCGAGACCATCACCGAGTAGGTGAAGACCTTGGTGTTGGCGCTGTACACGAAGCGCCACGGCTTGGTGGCCGAGGTCGCGTTCGGGGCGATCACGCCGTCGTACTGGTAGTAGGGCACGCCGTTCTTGACGTACGTCCCCGACGGGTCGGTGAAGTTGCCCACGCCGCTGGCGTTGTCCACCCGCGCGGTCTCGGTGGTCTTCGTCCCCGTCTTGACGGAGGAGACCACGGGGCCGGTGTGGAAGAAGATGCGGCTCCCGCTCGCCGCCGCCGTGGTGCCGTCGGTGGTGCCGATGGGCTGGCCGATCTGGTTGGTGAGCGCCACGCTCATGAACGTGGTGTCTTCGTTGCTCGGGTCCAGCCGCGACGAGCCCGACCCGGTGGTGACGAAGGCCACGTACGGCTTGCCCACGATCAGGTCCTTCTGCCCCGCCCCGGCGGCGCGCGGCGTCTTGCAGCTCTGCGTGCCGGACGAAACGTCCACCGTGCACTCGTACACCACCGTCAGCGCGCCGGCGGCGCCGGCACCGCGCGCGTCCGGGGCGGTGCCGACTACGGAATCGCCCGAATCGGCACAGGCGCCGAGCGCGACGATGGAAATGGCAAGCAGCGAGCGTGCGGCGCGCCGCCAGGGCGGCAGCACCAGTGAAACGAGCGGCATTCGAGGAGCCTGGAGCGAGAGGGAGGAGTGGCGGACGAGGAAGGAGCGCCGGATGCAGCGAGCGCCGGCGAGCAAGCGGGGGTCAGGCCCCGGCGTGCTCGCGGCGCGATTCCGCCGTGGCCGGCGGGCGAACGCTGCTTCCAAGCGAAACGTGCCGCGCGCGCTGAGCGCAAGAACGGCTTCGTCACACGATTGCACAACCTAGCGGCACGTCCCGCAAGCGTCAACGCGCATGCGGGCTCCGGCTCGGCACCACCGCGATCCGCGCGCCGTACGCGGGCATGCGCCGCCCGCCGGGGCGGCACGGCACGCGCGGGCGGGCAGCGGGGGCCGCCCGCGCGCCGCCGCTCTCCGATCCGGCCGCTCTTCTGGCACCCCGCGCGCCGGTACGCTAGCTTCCCGGGCCGAACCACGTTCGCTACGCCTCACCCCGCACGGCATCATGAAGCCGAGTACCTTTTTCCGCACCGCCGCGCTGCTGGCCCTGAGCGCCTGCGCCACGGCTCCGCGCGGTGGGCCCGCCCCCACCAGCGGCGAAGAGGTGATCCGCGCGATGCATGGCCGCTACGCCGGCCGCTGGTATCGCACCGTCGCCTTTACACAGAAAACGACCTTCTCCGCCCCGGGGCGTCCCGAGCGGGTGGAGACGTGGGAGGAGTACGGCCGCATCCCGGGCGCGCTGCGCATCGAGACGGGGCCGGGGCGCGGCGTGATCTTCTCCGCGGACAGCACCTTCGCCATCGCGGGCGACACGGTGGCGCGCCGGGTGAAGGGCGGCAACGAGCTGATGACGCTGGGCTTCGACGTGTACGCCCAGCCGCCCGAGCTTTCCGTGCGGCAGCTCCGGGAGCACGGGTTCGCCACGGACCGCTTCCGCACGGACACGTGGCAGGGGCGGCCGGTGTACGTGGTGGGCGCCGGGCCGGGCGACGCGCGCACCAAGCAGTTCTGGGTGGACGCGGAGCGGCTGGTGTTCGTGCGCATGCTGGAGCCCGTGGCCAACGACACGGCGCGCGTGCAGGACCTGCGCTTCAACAACTACCAGCGCGCGGGCGGCGGGTGGATCGCCCCCGAGGTGGAGATCGTGGTGGACGGCCGGCGCGTCTTCCACGAGGCGTACTCCAACATCCGCGTGGACATCCCGCTGGACTCCTCGCTCTGGGTCCCGGAGCGGTGGCGCGAGGCACGGCACCCGTGACGCGAGCGGCTTTCGAGCGGAGGCGCGGGTGAGGGGCCGGTCGGCGGGCGGGATGGAGCACGTGCCGCGCAGGGCCCCCATCGCGCGCGACGAGCTCCACGACCTCCTCCGCGCCTGGCACGCCGACGCGATGGACGACGAGGTGATCCGCGACCCGGGGCTGGACGACGAAGACGCGTACGACGGCGACGACTGGGTGTGGGTCAAGCACCTGGGGAACCGCTACTACCTGCACGCGGACACCACCCACGAGGGCGTGGGCCGCTACCTGGAGCTCCTGGCCGCGGACGGCGAGTCCATCCGCTGGAGCGCCGCCCCCGGCACCGGCGACCGCCCCGTGGCGGTGGGCGCGGAGGGGGAGCTGATCGAGGGGTTCAGGCTGTACCGGGTGCCCTAGGAACGGAAGGGGCTCACACAGAGGCACGGAGGCACGGAGGCACAGAGATGACTTCATCTCCGTGCCTCCGTGTCTTGTGGGGGGTGCAACTTTGCGTCATCTTGGGTGCAGACTCGCACCAGGGAGGGTGGATGACCGTACTGGACATCGCCGAGCTGCTCGGCGGAACGCGCGTGCTCGGGCGCAGCATCGACAGCGACCTCGAGCTCGATGGGATCGTGGAGGAGGGCCTGCCTTCGCGGAGCGTCGAGTCCCTGATGCGGCACATGGAGATCGGCACAGCCGAGATGGCGACGCTGATCCCGAAGCGCACGCTGATCGCGAACAAGCAGCGCCCGCGCCTGTCCGCGGAGCAGTCCGACCGCGTCGCCCGGCTGGCGCGCGTGTTCCGGCAGGCGGAGGAGACTCTCGGCAGCGCCCACAAGGCGCGTGTCTGGATCCTCCGCCCCAATCGAAGCCTCGGCGGGAGAGCACCGCTGGAGCTGGTGCGGCGCTCGTCCGGGAGCCTGCTGGTGGAGCGTGCCCTGGGCCGCCTGGCGCACGGCGTCTATACGTGATCGTTCCGGTGCTGTGGCGCGTCTGCCGTGCGCCCTTCGCCGCGCTGGACGGCGAAGGGGCACGGCTTTACGGGGGCCGCTGGAACCCCGCGGGCCTCGCCGTCGTGTACACCGCCACCTCGCTGGCACTCGCCGCGCTGGAGACACTCGCCCACACCGATCCCGACCTGGTGCCCGACGATCTGGTCGCCCTGCGCATCGAGACCGGCGGGCTCGACGTGCCCATGCTCGATGACCGGGCGCTCCCCGAAGGGTGGCGAACCGGGGGCGGCGAGAGCCGGAACCAGGCGTTCGGCGAGAAATGGGTGAGCTCCGCGCGCTCGGCGCTGCTCCTCCTCCCTTCCGCGCTCCTTCCCGGCGCCGCCGCGCCCGCGGAAGCGAACGTCCTGCTCGCGCCGGGGCACCCGGACGCGGCGCGCGTCCGCATCGCCGAACAGCTCCCGTTCGCCTTCGACAACCGCCTCCTGTTCGCCTGAGCGCTCAGCGGGCGTGCTTGTACATCATGTCGATGAGCTCGTCGTACATGGCGTCGGCGGCGGGGGCGTCGCCGCCGGTGAGGGCGGCTGCGGCGCAGTGCTTCAGGTGGTTGCGCATCAGCTCGCGCCCCACACCGCGCAGCGCCTCGTGCACGGAGGAGATCTGGGTCATCACGTCCGCGCAGTAGCGGTCCTCCTCCACCATCTTCTGCAGGCCGCGGATCTGCCCCTCGATGCGCCGCAGGCGCTTGAGGTTGCGCTCCTTGATCCCGGCATCCACACCCACTGCCCTGCGCTCCTCTCCGTGCGCCACCCCGCACGCGCACGCCGCCGTCGCCTCGTTGTCCATCCTCTGTGCCTCTTGAAGTGCGTTAGTGCGTTAGTGCGTTAGTGCGTTAGTGCGTTAGTGCGTTAGTGCGTTGGATCGAGCGTGCTGAGAGGGCCCTCACCCCCCCGACCCCCGCTCTCCCAATCATGGGAGAGGGGGGCGCATTCTCCGTGTCGGCGCGGCCGGAAGCCGCATGCGGGGCCGCGGATTGCCTGAACCGCGGCGCGAGTTTGGGAGAGGAGGGTCGGGGGGGTGAGGGCCTCCCAGCGCACTCACGCACTCCACGCACTCACGCACTTCCCTACAGCCGTACGCGGCGCAGCCGCAGGCTGTTCGCCACCACGCTCACGGAGCTGAACGCCATCGCCGCGCTCGCCAGGATGGGCGAGAGGAGGAGGCCGAACGACGGGTACAGGACCCCGGCCGCCACGGGGATGCCCACCACGTTGTAGATGAAGGCCCAGAACAGGTTCTGCTTCATCGTGCGCATGGTGCGGCGCGACAGGTGGACGGCCGCGGCCACGCCCTGCAGGTCGCCGCGCATCAGCACCACGTCCGCGGCCTCGGCGGCGATGTCCGTGCCCGTGCCGATGGCGATGCCCACGTCCGCCTGGGCCAGCGCGGGGGCGTCGTTGATGCCGTCGCCCACCATCGCCACCACCCGGCCGGCGTCCTGCAGGCGCCGGATCTCGGCCACCTTGCCGTCGGGGAGCACCTCGGCCACCACCCGCTCGATGCCGGCCTCGCGCGCCACCGCGTCGGCGGTGCGGCGGTTGTCGCCGGTGAGCATCACCACCTCCAGCCCCATCCCGCGCAGCCGCCGGACGGCCGCGCGCGAGCTCTCGCGCACGGGGTCCGAGACGGCCACCAGCCCCGCCAGCCGCCCATCCACCGCCACGTACATCGCCGTCTTTCCCCCGGCCGCCAGCCGCTCCGCGTCGCCGCGCAGCGGATCGGGGCTCACGGCGTAGTCGTCCATCAGCAGCGCGTTGCCCACGGCCAGCGCACGCCCCTCCACCACCCCCACCGCGCCGCGCCCCGTCACCGAATCGAACGACTCCGGCGCGGCGGTCGCGATCCCTCGGCCGCGGGCGTGGGAGACGATGGCGTCGGCCAGCGGGTGCTCGGAGCGCGTCTCCAGCGACGCGACCAGGCGCAGCAGCTCGTCTTCGGACTCCAACAGGTCGCCCTTCACGAACGGCGCCAGGGCGAGCTCCGTCACGGTGGGGCGGCCTTCCGTCACCGTCCCCGTCTTGTCCAGCACCACGGTCGTGAGGTCGCCGGCCCGCTGCAGCGCCTCGCCGCCCTTGATCAGCACGCCGAATTCGGCGCCCTTGCCCGTGCTCACCATCACGGCGGTGGGCACCGCGAGGCCCATGGCGCAGGGGCAGGCGATGATGAGCACCGCCACCGCCGCCGCGAACGCCCGCACCCCCGGCGCTTCGCCCGCCGCCACGAACCACACCACAAAGGTGGCGATGGCGATGGACATCACGATGGGCACGAAGATGGCGCTCACCCGGTCCGCCAGGCGCTGGATGGGCGCGCGCGATCCCTGCGCGTCACGCATCAGCCGCACGATGCGCGCGAGGACGCTGTCGGCGCCCAGCGTGGTGGCGCGGTAGTGGAAGGCGCCCGTGCGGTTGATGGTGCCGCCGATCACCCGGTCGCCCGCGCCCTTGCTCACGGGCATGGACTCGCCGGTGAGCATGGACTCGTCCACCGCGCTCGCCCCCGCGACGACCTCGCCGTCCACCGGGATGCGCTCGCCGGGCCTCACCACCACCTCGTCGCCCTCCCGCACCTCCTCCACCGGCACGTCCGCCTCCGCGCCGCCGCGCACCACGCGCGCCGTCCTGGGCTGAAGCTCGCCCAGGGCGCGCAGGGCGGCGGAGGTCTGGCGCTTGGCGCGGGCCTCCATGGCGTTGCCGGCCAGGATCAGGGCGATGATGAAGATCACCGCCTCGTAGTACACGTCCGGCTGCACGCCGCGGCTCAAAAAGAAGCCGGGCGCGACCGTGGCCGCCACGGAGTACAGGAAGGCGGCCCCGGTGCCCACCGCCACCAGCGTGTTCATGTCCGCCGAGTGGTGGCGGAATGCGGACCAGGCGCGCGTGTAGAAGTGGCGCCCCGCCCACGCCATCACCGCCAGCGTGGCCGCGAGCAGACCCCACGACAGCGCGGCGCGGGGAATGGCGTACAGCCAGGGGAGCGCCGTGCGCAGCGCCGGGTCCAGCCAGCGCATCGCCCAGCGCATGAACGGATCGACAGTGGCGCCGTGCGCCCCGTGCGCGGCCATCAGCGGCATGCACGCCAGCATCGCCAGCGCCGCCACGGCGAAGCTGACGCCCGCCTTTGCGCGCAGCCCGCGGAACTCCTCCTCGTGCGCCCGGTCCTGCGCCGCCTGCTCGTCGAAGGCGCTGCGGCCGGGCTGGGCCAGCTCCGCGCCGTAGCCGGTGGAGCGGATGGCCTCCACCAGCGCGTCCGGCGTGGTGGCGGCCGGGTCGAAGTGAACGGTGGCGTTGTGGAGCATCAGGTTGACCGACGCGCCCTGCACCCCCGCATGCTTCTCCAGGGTGCGCTGCACGCGCCCGGAGCACGCCGCGCACGTCATCCCGCTCACGGGGATGGTTACCTTCTCGGGCGCTGTGTGCGTAGCCATGGCCTTATCCCTCGTCCACGGTGATGCGGCCGCGAAGCATCCCCATCCCGCAGGTGAACTCGTAGCTCCCGGGCCGCTCGGGAGTGAGCTCCACCGCCGTCTTTTCGTGCGCCGGAAGGAAGCGCCGGATCCCGAAGTCGGGGATCACCACCTCTTCCGAGCACCCGGAGGTCTCCTGGCGGTCGAACACCAGCCGCACCGGCGCGCCCGCCTTCACCCGCACGTGCGCCGGCGAGTATCCGCCCTGCACCACCACCGTCACCTCCTGCCGCCCCCCCGCCCCGCCCGTGGCGGCGTGCGCCGGCGTGCGCCCCGCCACGAAGAAGTACCAGTTGACCCACACGATGGCGGCCACGCCGCCGGAGACCACCAGCCAATCGGTCGCATCCATGGTTACCTCCCGGCCACGCGGGCCTGGTATCCCTCGTCCGCGACGGCCCGCTCGATCACCGCGGCATCCACCACCGCCGGATCGTACTCCACCGTCGCCCCGCCCACCCGCACCTCCTCCACCTTTACGCCTTCCACACCGGCCAGCGCCTGCTCCACCGCCCTCACGCAGTGCCCGCAGCTCATCCCGCCGATCTCGATCTGCACTCTTTCCATGATCCCCTCCTGAGGCTGCTTGGATACCCCCTACCCGTATCATACATAGCCCCCACCCCTATGTCAACGGCGAAGCGGGCGGTTGAAACCGCTGTAACGACTACACGAAGTCCCCCTGCGGGGACTACACACTTCCCGCTGATGCTGGAAGACCAGTCCGCGGAGGCGGACTTCGTGCTTTTGTTGCCGTGAGTTTACTCGCCAGGCCGCGATGCCGCTTGCGCGGACTGGACCTTCGGCCCGAACAGAAGCCCTGTAGTCCCCGCAGGGGGACTTCGTGTAGTCGTTGCAGCGAATTCATTCGCCCGCAACCGGGCTCATCAGGGCTCATCTGGGCTCATCTGGGCTCATCAGGCCTCACCGGCTCCGCCGCGAGCCCACTCCTTACCGATTCCTTACAATCCAACAACCTGCGCCGCGCCACACTCGCGTATCCTTGGTTCCAGAGCCATCCCCGATACACTCACCCCACAGGAACCATGAGCTTCATCAGACACGCGGCGCACGGCGTCTTCGTGCTCGCCGTGGCCTCGCCGCTGGCCGCGCAGGGCCCTTCCCCGCTCGCCGGACCCCGGCACGTGGGCGAGACCTACGAGCTCTACGCGCCCACCCAGCAGGACGTGGACAACGCCCGCCCTCACGTGGAGCGCGCCCTCCAGGGCTTCCGCGCCTCGTTCGGCCAGGCGCCGAAGATCGCCGTGGTCCTCTTCGACCGGAACCCGGATCTGGCCGCCTTCGACGAGGCTCCGCTCGCGGCGCGCGGGCTCCACACGCGCCGGTGGCTGACGGAGCGGGGGAGCCAGCGCGCGCCGGACCTGGTGGCGGCCATGCAGTTGGGCGTGGTGCTCGGCGCCCGGCAGGAGGGGGCGGCGGGGGCCCGGGTGGTCGCCGTGCCGGGGGGCGGGGTCTCGGTGGGGCTGCAGCCGGGAGACGTCATCCGCGGCATCAACGGCGTCAGCGTGGCGGCGCTCAACGACTTCCTGGAGCGCTACGACGCGGCCGCCGAGGGCGACGAGGTGAAGCTGGAGGTGGACCGGGGCGGGACCGTCACCTCCGTGGCCTTCGCCAAGCCGGCGGGCCCCAGCCTGCGGCGGGCCACCAGCGCGAACCTCACCCAGGCGGACCCGGAACGCTGGGGCCGCACGCTCACGCACGAGGTGGCGCACACCCTCCTGGACGCGTACGTGGCGCCCGCCGCAAAAGCCAGCGGAGGACGCGTGCCGAGCTGGCTGCACGAGGCGGTCGCGCAGCGGGTGGAGCTCCCCGACGCGCAGAGCCGCGCGCCGCGCCTGGAAGCGGCACGGCGCGGCCTGGGGTCGCACATCCGGCTGGACAGCCTCTTCACGATGGAGCACCCCGTGGCCGGCGTGTTGCGAAACCAGGGGGGCATGATGATGCAGGGCGCGCCCCCCGCCCGCCCGGGGGAGGTCACCTCCATCGTGGTCGCCTCGTCCGGCTCCAGCCGCCGCCCAGAGTCGGGCTTCTACCCCCAGGCGCTCTCGGTGCTGGAGTTCCTGGTCGCGCGGGCCGGCCCGGAGATCCTCCCGCGTCTCGCGGTGGGTCTGGCGGGCGGCAAGACGGTCGCGCAGGTTCTCGCCGAGGCGAGGGCGCCCCTGGCCGGCGACCCCGCGGCGCTGGAGCGGGAGTGGGCCGCCTGGGTCACGGCGCCCTGACGTTTTCTCTGTGCCTCCGTGTCTCTGTGTGAGCCCATCCTGTTCCCAGACCCACCACGCCCATGATCCGAGAGCAGGTGGCCCGCGCGATGGGCGCGCGCCCGTGGCGGGAGCGCGGACAGACGTGGTTCACCCTCGCGCTTCCCGCGCTCGCGCTCGCGCTGGTGGCCGCGCTGCTGTACCAGACGGCGCAGACGGCGCTCTCCAACCGCCGCATCGTGAGGGAAGCGGTGCGCACCCACGCCTCCGTAGCCGCGTGGGAGCTCTCGCGCGAGGCCAACCACCGGCTGTTGTTCCCGGCGCTGGGAGCCTTTCTGGTCGCCCACGGTTCCTCCCGCGGGGGACTCGGCGGGCTCACGGCGGCGGAGCTCGGCGCCGCGTTCAGGTACCCGCGCTGCCGCTGCCTGGGCGGGGTGCGCACGTACTTTCGCGTGGACCTGCGCGACGGCGCCACCACCCTCCATCACCGCGTCCGGAGTCCCGACTCCGCGCTCGCCTGGGTGGCGGATACCATCCGCGCGCGGGTGGGCGACCCGGCGCACCTGCATTCCCCCGTCATCCTGGGCGCTCCGCGCACGCTCCCGGGCGCGTCTTCCCGGGGGGGACGCAGCACCGTAGTGGTGAGGGGCGGCGGGATGGGTGCGCTCGCGCCGCGGGACGCCACCGCGCCGCAGGGGTTCGGGATGGCCGCCGGGTCGCGGGGCGGCGAGCCGTCGCTCATCCTCTTCGCCGTGGTGCGCGACAGCGCCGGCCGCCCCGTCACCGCGCTGGGCGTGGAGACCGAGCCGGCCGCGTTCCTGGGCCCGGCGCTCGCCGGGATCGCGCGCGACGTGCGGCTCCTTCCGCCCGCGCTGGCCGGGCCGCTGCCCAACGACTCCATCTTCGCCATCGCGGTGACGGCGCGCGACGGGCGGCCGCTCTACGCCTCGGGCGCGCTGGATGCGGAGGCCAGCGCGCGCGAGGTGCTGGAGCCGCAGCTCGGCGGGCTTGTGCTGCGGGCGGCGGTGCGCCCCTCGCAGGCGGGGCGGCTGGTGGTGGGCGGGGTGCCGGCCTCGCGCATCCCGCTGCAGCTCGGGATGGCGCTGGTGGCTGCGGGGCTGCTGGGCGGCTCGCTGGTGCTGCTGCGGCGGGAGCAGGAGCTGAACCGCATGCGCGCCGGCTTCGTCACGGGGGTCTCGCACGAGCTGCGCACCCCGCTGGCGCAGATCCTCCTCTTCGCCGAGATCCTGGCCGCGGGCGACGAAGCGGACGCGGCCGAGCGGCGCCGGTTCGCGGGGATCGTGGCGGACGAAGCGCAGCGCCTCACGCGCCTGGTGGAGACGCTGCTGGAGTTCTCCCGCCCCGCTGGCGCGGCGGGGGCGCAGCGGGTGCCGGTGGAGCTGGGCGAAGAGGCGGAGCGGGCGATGGAAGCGGTCCGCCCCCTCTGCAGGCGCTCGGCCACGGAGCTGCGGCTGGACGGCCCGGAAGCGGTGTGGGCCGTGGCGGACCCCCTGGCACTGAGGCACATCCTGCTGAACCTGATCGACAACGCCGCCAAGTACGGCCCCGACGGGCAGACCATCACCGTGCGCGCCTTTCGCTGCGGCGAACGGGCCTGCATCGCCGTGGACGACGAGGGCGCCGGCGTGCCGGACGCGGAGCGCGAGCTCATCTTCCGCCCCTTCCACCGCATGCCGCGCCACGCGGAGGGGCAGACGGGCGGCAGCGGCATCGGCCTTACCGTGGCGCGAGAGATGGCGTACCGCCAGGACGGCCACCTGCGCGCCGAGACCGCGCCCGGCGGCGGCGCGCGCTTCGTGGTGGAGCTCCCCGGCGCGGAGCGCGGCGGATGAGCCGCGTCCTCGTGGTGGAAGACAACGCGAACATGCGGCTGGGCCTGCGCCGCATCCTGGAGCTGGAGGGGCACGAGGTGGTGGAGGCCGCGGATGGCCCCTCCGGCCTGGAGCTGGCCCGCACCTCCGGCGCGGACCTGGTGGTGCTGGACCTGATGCTCCCCGGCTTCGGCGGCCACCGCGTCCTGCGCACGCTGCGCGAGGAGGGGTACTCCCTCCCCGTGCTGATCCTCACCGCGCGGGGCGAGGAGATGGAAAAGGTGCAGGGCCTCCGCCTGGGCGCGGACGACTACGTCACCAAGCCGTTCGGCCGGCACGAGCTGGCCGCGCGCGTGGCCGCCCTCCTCCGCCGCGTGCGCCGCGGGCCGGACCCGGTGGCTCCCCGCCGGGCCGCCGCCGAGCGCTTCGGCCGCATCGAGCTGCGCCGCGACGCCCGCGTCGTCACCCGCGACGGCATCCCCGTGGACCTCGCCCCCCGCGAGCTGGACCTCCTCGTCGCCCTCGTGGACCGGAACGGCGCCGTCGCCACCCGGCTCGACCTGCTGCGCGAGGTGTGGGGCCACTCCGCCGCCGTGCTCACCCGCACCGTGGACTACCACGTCGCCGAGCTGCGCCGCAAGCTGGAAGACGACCCCGCCCGCCCCGTCCACATCCTCACCGTGCGCAAGGCCGGCTACCGCTTCGACGCAACGGAGGCACAGAGATGACGTGATCTCTGTGCCTCCGTGTCTCTGTGTGAGCCAGGCTGTTCAGGGCAGCGTGACGTACTGCTTGAGGAACTCGCGCGCCTCGGGCGTGTCCAGGCGCCAGTCCCAGGTGGTCGCGCGGCAGTTGTAGTCGCCGGTGGTGACGGTGGCGAGAATCATGTTCGGGTTGCCGTCCAGGAACTTGGGGCCGCCCGAGTCGCCGTAGCAGTCGCCGCCCTCGCCCGTGGCGCTGGTGTTCATCAGCAGGCCCAGCCAGGTGGGCTGAAGCCCCATGAACTCGGACTTCGACATCTTGCGCGTGCCGTCGAACGAGAAGCTCGGCACCCCGGTGCGGCTGGCGGACACGCCGTAGCCCACGTTCACGAACATCGCCTTGCTCAGGCTTCCCTTGGCCGCCATCGCGTCCAGGTACCCGGCCGGCGGCAGCTTCAGCGGCGTCATCCCCCGCGTGGCGCCGGCGGGGAGGAGGATGACGGCCAGGTCGTGGAGGTTGGCCTGGTCGTGCCCGTACTTCGGGTCCGCCGCGAAGCCGGTGGCGGCGATCGCCTTGAAGCCCTTGCCGTACACGTCGGACGAGAACGACACGTAGAACTGCGACCCCGGAGGCGTGTCCGGCGACACCACGCAGTGCGCGGCGGTCACGAACACGGTGGGCGAGATCAGCGACCCGGTGCACGCCAGGTCGTCGCCGGTCACCCCGTCGCGGCCGTAGTCGAAGAGGAGCGCGCCCACCGAGGGGTACGCGTTGCCCGTGAGCGTGCCGCCCACGATGCGGCTGGCGGACGTGGGGGCGAGCGGGGCGTCGCCCCCGCTGCAGGCGGCCAGCGCGAGCGCGGCGAGGGTGGCGAGTACGGCGGGATGGCGCATGGAATCTCTCATGGAGGGTGGAGGGTACGCGAAGCGCCACAAAGTGTAAGCGTCCCACCCCCGCGCTACAAGAGTTTCCTCACACGGAGGCGCGGAGGCACAGAGACGACTTCATCTCTGTGCCTCTGTGTCTCTGTGTGAGACTTCTGTTACCGGCCGGGCGCCGGATACACCGCGATGCTCTCGTGCCCCTCGCGGTCCACCGCCACCACGCCGAAGAAGGCGTTGTCGATGATGACGTTCTCCAGCGTCGCCTCGGTGACCCGGCCCACGAAGCGCGAGTGGGTCCAGTTGGCCGCCGTGGGGTCGCGCCAGTACACGCGGTAGCCCAGGAGGTCGGGCGCGTCCACCGCCTTCCAGCGCAGCACGGTGTTGGGAGACACGCCGCCGCCGATGGTCACCGAGTCCGGCGCGGCCGGGGCCCACGCCAGCGAGGCGAGGGTGGCGGCGTTCAGCGAGGTCATCTTGGCCACGTACGGGTAGTCCACCTGGTCCGGCGTGTCGCCGTAGCGGATGCCATTCTCCACGCGCACGTTCTGGTGCTGGCGCGTGTAGTCCTCGAACGTCTCGGTGAGGCGCACGGCCGGGTAGCCCGCCAGGAAGAACGGCGTGTGGTCGCCGCCGCGCCCGAAGCGGTCAAGGCGGTAGATCATGCGGACGTCCAGGTCGTTGACGTACCGGTCCGCGATCATGTCCACGTAGCGCGCGAGCTGGCGCGAGGGGGTGTCCAGCTCGCCGCCGCTGTACAGGTAGCGGCGCAGCTCGGCCTGCGGGGCGGTGGGGGGGATGCCGGGCGCGAAGACGCGCGCCGTGGTGTTCCCCGAGGCGCCCGTCTGGCCGCGCGTGTTGCCGATGATGTCGTTGTTGAGCACCCCGGCGATGCGCCACCCGTTCGCGCCGGCGTGGCGCGCCAGGATCTCGCCCCCCAGCAGCCCCTGCTCCTCCCCGGCCAGCGCCGCGTACACGATGGTCCCGTCGAAGCGGTGCCTGGAGAGCAGGCGCGCCGCCTCCAGCGCCGCCGCCGTTCCGGACGCGTCGTCGTTGGCGCCCGGCGCGTCGCTGGTGGCGTCCATCACGTCGTTGACGCGCGAGTCGTAGTGCGCAGTGATCAGCGCGTACCGGTTCGGGTCCGTCTGCCCGCGCTGGATGGCGACCACGTTCACCACGTTGGTGGGCACGCGCACGCGGCTCTGCGGGTTGGCCGGGATCACTTCGGCCACGTAGCGCACCTCCAGGCATCCGCCGCACTGCTGGGAGATGCGCTGGAACTCGGCATGGATCCAGCGCCGCGCCGCGCCGATGCCGCGCGTGTGCGACACGGTGTCGCTCAGGGTGTGCCGCGTCCCGAACGCCGCCAGCCTGCGGATGTCCGCCTCCACGCGCGCGGCGGACACCCCCGCCACGATCTGCCGGATGCGCGCGTCCTCGCCCCCGGCGCCGGGCATCTGCACGGTCACGTCGGGCGGCGCCGGGTCGCGCGTGGCCGGCTGCGTGGGCGGGCGGACCTGCGCCTGCGCTGTGCCCGCGGCAAGGAGCGCGGCGAGGGCGAGGGGACGGGTGATGCGGATCACGTGCTACCTCCAGAAGAAAAGGGGCTCACACAGAGGCACGGAGACACAGAGAGTCAGTCCCGCGGCTCCACGACGCGCTTCAGCACTTCGCTCAGCTCCACACCGTCGAGCGACTCCAGCCGCAGGTGGTGGTCGCCGAAGGCGAGGGTGGCGGTCACGGAGTTGGGGACCACGACACAATACATCCCGGCGCGGCGCGCGGCCAACGCGCCGTTGGGGGAGTCTTCGATGGCCACGGCGCGCTCCGGCTCCACGCCCAGGCAGCGGAGGGCGGCCACGTACAGCTCCGGGTCCGGCTTCACCTGCCGCACGTCGTCGGCGGTGAGCACGCAATCGAAGTAGCGGCGCAGCTCCAGGCGCTCCAACTGCCCCTCCACCCACTCGCGCGAGCCGCTGGAGGCCACGGCCAGCCGCAGCCCCCGCGCGTGCGCGGAGGCGAGCGCCTCGCGCACGCCGGGGAGCGGGCCCTGGCCGGCCACGCGCTCCGTGAAGCGCTCGCGGCGCAGGCGGTTGAGCGCGTCGCGGTCCAGCGCGCGGCCGGTGCACTCCTCCAGGTAGGCGATGGCGTCGAAGTACCCCGCGGCGCGCCCCACGCACTCCGCCCACACCTCCAGCGGCAGCTCCGCCCCGTGCTCAGCGAAGAGGTCGCGCGCCACGCCGTACACGTGCGACTCGCTGTCGAAGATCGTCCCGTCGAAGTCGAACACCACCGCCTGGATCAACGCCGCGCTCCGGGTGAGGGAAGCATCTGTTCATGGACCGCGCCTTGCACGCATCGGGCCCCTCCAAAATCTACGGCGACACAGCGAGGAAGCGGATGGCGGCAGAAGAGATGGACCATGTGATCGTGGTGGGAGGCGGGCCCGCGGGGCTGATGGCGGGGCAGTGGCTGGCGCGCTACCAGCGCCGCGTTCGCGTGGTGGACGCGGGCGACGGGCGCAACGCCGTCACCTGGGGGGTGCACGGCTACTTCGGCATCTCGGACCCCAGCCCGGCCGAGCTGCGCCGCATCGGCCAGGAGCAGGCGCGGGGCGCGGGCGCCGTGTTCGAAGAAGGGTGCGTGGAGCGCATCGAGGGAGAAAAGGACGACTTCACCGTCCACCTGGCCGACGGGCGCGCGCTGCGCTCGCGCCGCATCCTGCTGGCCACGGGCCTCAAAGACATCGTCCCCGAGACGCCGGGGCTGCTGGACTTCTACGGCCGCAGCATCTGGCACTGCCCGGACTGCGACGGGCCGGAGGTGGTGGGAAAGCGGGTGGCGGTGATGGGATGGGGCGAGGGGATCGCCAAGTTCTGCATGTACCTCCTCACCTGGACGCGCGACATCGTGCTCCTTACCGACAGCCACCCGGCCGACCTGAGCACGGAGGCGATGGAGGCGCTGGAGCACCACAACATCAGCGTGCGCCGCGAAGCCGTGCTGCGCCTGGAGGGCGAGGGCGACCAGGTGCGGCGCGCCATCCTTCACGACGGCCCCACGGAGGAGTTCGGCGCCCTCTTCTTCCACATCGCCAGCGGGCCCGGCTCCAGCCTGGCGGCCGAGCTGGGGTGCAAGCTGGACGAGGAAGGCGCCCTGGAGGGGATCCTGGACATCGACAAGAACTTCCAGACCAGCGTCCCGGGCGTCTACGCCGCGGGCGACATCGTCCCCGGCTCCCGCCTCGTCATCCGCGCCGCGTCCGAGGGCGCGCGCGCGGCGCTCGGCATCCACAAGTCGTTGATCGGGGACGACCGCAGGATCGGGTAGGCTCACACAGAGGCACAGAGACACAGAGAGAAGTTCTCCTCTGTGGCTCCGTGCCTCTGTGTGAGCTAACGAATCCGCACGAACTCGATGGGCGTTCCCGGCATCGCCATCCGCACCACCCGGTGGGGCGCCTGGGCCGAGACCCAGAACACCACCGGCCGTTCGCCCCCGCTCAGCTCCGCGCGGTACGCGCTGAACTCGCCCGCGGGCACGGCCACCTGCTCCACGCCCGTCACGCGCAGCGTCTGCGGGGTCACGGTGCCCTTGCCGGAGGAGAACACCGGGAACACCCACTGCGCGCCGGGGGCCCAGCGCAGGCCGGGCAGGATGGCCTGCAGGGCGTTGTCATCCACCGTCCCCGCGGCCAGTGCCTGGTCGATCGCCACCTCCTTGCCGCCGGAGAGGGGCGTAAGCGTCGTCCCCGAGACCCTGCCGCCGGCGTAGTGCAGGTTGATGCGCATCTCCGCGCCGTTCATCGTCCCCTGCTGCGCCACGCTGCGCACGGCGCCCGCCGCGTCCAGCTCCACGACCGTGCGCTGCGTCGTCGGGCCGAGGGAGGTGGTCTCTTCGTAGCGAACGCCGGTTCCCGTGGGGACGACGCGGGCGGCCTGCCAGCCGATCGGGCGTGCCCCCGCGCGGATCTCGAAGCTGTCCGCACGCGCGGCGAGCCTCGCGACCTGCACACCCGCCGGCGCGGGAGCGACGCGTGCCTGCGCCGAGCCGCAGCCCGCGGCCGCGATGAAAAGTAGGATGATCCGCATGATTCTCCGATGAGTGGAACGGCTTGCCAGATGCTGCGGAAGATCGGTGCGCGCGCGGGCTGAGTCGAGCGAAATGCGGTGAACGGCGGATGCGTGTAGTGAGCGGCGCGGCGATTGACGGACCCGGCCGGCGCCGGTAGCATCCCGGGATGAAGACCCACGCCGAGGCCGCCGCGAAAGTGAAGATCGCGGCCGCCATCTTCCTGGTCGCGACCCTCTTCGGGCTGCTCCTGGCGGTGCAGCTCTACTTCGCCCTGCGCGCGCGGGGCGAGGCGGTGGCGTGGCCCGCGGTCGTCGCGGCGCAGCTCCCGCCCTGGTACATCTGGGCCTGCTTCGTTCCGGTCATCGCCCGCGCGGGAAGCGCGTTCGCGGTGCGGGGGGAGTGGCTGCGGCCGGCCACGGGGCACGTGGCCCTCGCAACGGCGCTCATGTTCGCGCGCGCCGCGATCGAGGCCGCGGCGGCCTTCGCCTTCGACCCGGCCCCGCCGGGCTCGCCGAATTCCGTCTCCGCCCTCCCGTGGGCGGACGTGTTCTGGGGCCTGTTCCGCCTGCGGATGGGGACGGACCTGCTCGCGTACGGCCTGATTCTCGGCGTCACCAGCGCGGTCCGCTTCAACCTGCGCTGGCGGGAGCGGGAGCAGGCCACGGCGCAGCTCTCCACCCAGCTCTCCGAGGCGCGGCTGCGTGCCCTGCGCGGTCAACTGAACCCGCACTTCTTCTACAACACGCTCAACAGCATCGCCATGCTCGTCCGCCGCGAGCGCGGCGCGGACGCGGTGGAGCTCATCGCCGGGCTGGGCGAGCTGCTGCGCTCGGTGCTGGACGACTCCCGCCCCGCGCAGATCCCTCTCGCCGAGGAGCTGCGGTTCGTGCGGCGCTACCTGGACGTGGAGAAGATCCGCTTCGGCGAGCGCCTGCAGGTCACGGTGGACGTCTCTCCCGAAGCGCAGCTCGCGCTGGTCCCCACCCTGGTCCTCCAGCCCGTGGTGGAGAACGCGATCCACCACGGCGTCGCGCGGCGCGCGCAGGTGGGGCACCTGGGGATCACGGCGGACGTGCGCGCCGGCAGGCTGTGGATCACCGTGCGCGACAACGGTCCCGGTCCACAGGGGAGCGCGTCCGGGGTCGGCCTGCGCAACACGCGCGAGCGGCTGAAGCACCACTTCGGCGAGGACTGCACCCTGGAGCTGACACGCGAGCCGGGCGATGAGACCGCCGCGATCCTGGGCATGCCGTACATCCCCGCCCGCGAGCCGTCCGCGGCACCCGCATGACCGCCCCCATCCGCGTCCTGATCGTGGACGACGAGCCGCTCGCCCGCGAGGGCCTGCGCGCCCTCGTGGAGCAGGACCCCGCCCTTACGGTCGCGGGCGAGTGCGGCGACGGCCACTCGGCGGCCGGGCTGATCGCGCGCGCCCGGCCGGACCTCGTGCTGCTCGACGTGGAGATGCCGGAGATGAACGGCTTCGAGCTCATCCAGGCGGTGGGTGCCGACCGGATGCCCTTCACGGTGTTCATCACCGCCTACGACCGCTTCGCCGTGCAGGCGTTCGAGGTGAGCGCGGTGGACTACATCGTCAAGCCATTCACCGACGCCCGCTTCCAGCAGTCCATCGAGCGCGCCAAGCAGGCGATCCGCGCCCGCGCCCCCCAGCCGCTCGCCGGCCTGCTGCAGCTCGCGATCCGCGCCCCCGGGCGGACCTCGTTCCTCCCCCTGGCCGAGATCACCTGGATCGAAGCGGATGGCGCCTACGCGCGGGTCCACCTCCAGAACGGCAGGTCGCACCTCGTACGGGAAACCCTCGCGGACCTTCACCCCCGCCTGGACCCCGCGCTCTTCCTGCGCGCCCATCGCTCCGCCATCGTGAACCGGAGCTTCGTCCGCGAGGTCCAGACGGCCGGCCGCGCGGAGTACTACCTGGTCCTGGAGAGTGGCCAGCGCGTGCCCCTCAGCCGCCGCCGGCGGGAGGCAGTGATCGGAAGCCTCACGCAGAGGCACGGAGGCACGGAGTGAAGTTCTCCTCTGTGCCTCCGTGCCTCTGTGTGAGCCTCATCTCGACTGCGTATCCACGCGCCTCTCGATCGGCGCCTCCTCCGGCCAGAGCCGGTTGCGGCCCTTGAGCATCGGGGCGAGCGCCGCTAACATTCCTGAAATCGTCTGAAATCTGGCGCGGGGGTCGGAGTCAAGGGCGCGCAGGATGAGCGCCTCCAGCTCGGCCGGCACCTGCGTGTTGTGCTGGCGCGGCGGCACCGCGGGTATGCGGAGCTGCGGATAGCGTACCTCCAGCTCGCGCGTGGTGAGCGCCTTGGGCGGGCCCTCCACGTTCGCCGCGGGCGGCGGGGGCGGCTCGTCGTCCCAGTCCTCGTCGTCGTCCCAGAAGTCGTCGTCCTCCTCCGCGGGCTCCTCGTTCGGCCATCTCCCGGTAAGCAGCTCGTAGAGGAGCGCTCCCAGCCCGTACACGTCGGTGGCGGGGGAGAGGGGCTCCTGCAGCACCTGCTCCGGCGCCATGTACGGCGCCGTACCCAGCCGGTCGTTGGGGCGGCTGGTGAGCTTCAGGGGGCGCACCACGTCGAAGTCCAGCAGCACCGGCACGCCTTCGCGCAGGTGGATGTTGGCCGGCTTCAGGTCGCGGTACAGGTAGCCGCAGCGGTGGAGGTAGTGCACCGCGGCCCCCACGTTCATCACCGCGCGGATGGCGTCCGGCACGTGCAGGCGGCGCTTGGGCATCGCCTCCAGCACCTCGAAGAGCGAGGGGCCGGCCAGGTACTCCATCAGCAGGTAGGCCCGCCCGTCCGCCACGCCGCTCCCGAAGAGCTGTACGATGTTGGGATGGCGGAGGCGGTGGAGGACGCGCGCCTCGTTGCGAAAGGAGGCCGGCGGCTTGTCGCGCACGAAGTCGGGGTGCACCACCTTGCCGGTGAGGGCGCACCAGTGGCGGTTGCTCCACACCTGGTAGAGCTCGGCCACGCGGCCGCGGGCCAGGTGGCCGATGACCGTGAGCTCGCCGATGCGGTCGCCCACGGCCAGGGAGAACTCGGCCCGCGGGCGGGCGGGGTCGTGGGTCCAGCGCCGCGCCGCCACCAGCCCCTGGTAGCGGGCCCGCGCGATCCCGGGATCGGGCATCCGTTCGGTCCTTCTGAAGATCCTGCCGGGGCGGCCCGGTTTGGCCGCCGGTGAGCCATCCCCCCCACGCAACGCCCGTACCCCGTGCGGAACCCTGGCGCCGGCCCAGGGTAGCTCAGTATCGTATCACCCCAACCCGGAGAGATCCCATGAAACGCCATCACGTCGTCGCAGCCGTCGCCGTGGGAGCCGTGCTCCTGGTGGCCGCCTCCCGCCCCGCGCGCGCGCAGGAGTGGCGCCCCGCCAGCAGGTCCATGCCCGCCATGCCCGCCCCGGGCGAGGTGAACGAGCGCTGGGTGGGCCAGCAGGGGGGGTGGCTGGCCGGCGGCACGGGGGGCATCAGCGCCCGTCCGGAGGGCGTGGCGGGGGGCAAGGCACGCTTCGTACGCTTCAACGGCCAGGACATGCGCATGGCCGGCGCCTGGTCTGACCGCAACGGCGACGGCCGCTGCGACATGGTGGAGGTGTACAACCGCGACGGCGCCCTCACGGCCCAGCTTCTGGACCCGTCGTACTCCGGCACCGCCTCGGTGCTGCGCGTGTACTCGGACGGCAAGCTGGTGCGCGAAGAGCGGCTGTAGCCGCGGGGTGCCCGCTTCCCACGAGGAGCTGCGGGCCGCGTATCTGGTCACCACCTGGTCGGTCCGCACCCCCGGGGGCACGCTTCGCCTGGCCCCCGGCCGCCCCGCTCCACGCCTGCTCCGCCCCGCCGCCATCGTCACCGCCTACAACCCGGCCTCGGCCCCCGCGCCCAGGCCCCAGAACCGCGCCGCCGCCCGGCGCCTGCTGCTGCAGGTGTCTGAGCTGGGGCTGCCCTTCTTCGCCGCCCGCGCCCACGGCACCGCGCCGGAATGGGACGAGCCCGGCCTGGCCCTCCTGGGCCCCTCCGCCCGCGACGCCGCCGTCCGCCTGGCCGCGTCGTGGAACCAGAACGCCATCGCCGCCATCGCCTCGGACGGGCGGGTGACGCTGGTGGCCACGCGGCGCGGCTTCTGCGGGCGCCAGGTGGGGGAGGAAGTGCGTTGAGTGCGTAAGTGCGTGAGTGCGCTGGATCGAGCGTGCGGAGAGGGCCCTCACCCCCCCGACCCCCGCTCTCCCAATCATGGGAGAGGGGGGCGCATCCTCCGTGTCGGCGCGGCGATGGAGGATGGCGGCGCCCGCGGCCGGAGATGAACGGCGGCGCGGCCGAGTTTGCCGGTAGGGGCAGCCCCGTGTGGCTGCCCATGGCGTCGGGTTTCGACGGGTTATGCACGCCGACCCCAATCCGCGTCCAGTAAACAGCGCGGCGAAACCAAACGATCCGCGTACCACCGATGCACCCGCGAAGCCGCGGGCGAGAAGACGCCCGGTCCGCCCGCCGACACCGAGAGTGCGCCCCCCTCTCCCATTATTGGGAGAGCGGGGGCCGGGGGGGTGAGCAACGGTGATGAGGGTCAGGCGGCGACGAGCCGCGGCGACCAGGGCTGCGCGTGCTTGAGGATGCTGTTGAGGATGGTCAGCAGCTTCCGCATGCACGCCACGAGGGCGACTTTGCCCAGCTTGCCGCGCTCGACCAGTTGCTGGTGGAAAGCGCGAATGACTGGGTTGTGCTGGACTGCGCTCATGGTCGCCATGTAGAGCACCGAGCGCACATCGGCTCGCCCGCCCCAGATGCGCCTTCGCCCACGCTGAGTGCCGCTGTCGCGGGCGAAGGGGGCGACGCCCACGAGGGCCGCGATCTTGCGCCGCTCGAGCTGCCCCAGCTCCGGAAGCGACGCCTGCAGCGTGCGCGAGAGCACCTCCCCCACGCCGGGTACGCTTTGCAGCAGCGCGTCGCGGGCACGCCACGTCTCGTCCGCCCGGACCTGGCGCCGCAGCTCGGCGTCGGCCTGCTTCAAGCGCGCCTCCAGGAAGGCGATGTGCTCGGCGATCTCCAGCGCGATCAGGCGCGGCGCCTGGAGGCGGCGGTTCTTCTCGGCCACGATCATCTCGACGATCTGGCGCCGCCGCGCCAGCAGCGCGTCCAACGCGCGCTGCTGCTCGTCGGGCAGGGGACGCACCGCGGGGCGCAGCTTCTGGGCGAACTCGGCCAGCACGCCGGCGTCAATGCGGTCGGTCTTGGCCAAACGCCCCGTGGCGCGGGCGAACTCTTTGACCTGGCGCGGGTTCAGCACGACGACCGGCAGTCCGTGCGCGGCCAGCGTGACGCAGACGTCGGTCTCCAGCCCGCCTGTGGCCTCCATGACCACCAGCGTGGGCGCGAGCTCGACCAAGCGCGCGGCCAGGGAGCTGATCGAGGCGGCGTCGTAGGACAGGCTCCAAGCCTGCGCCGTTGCGCCACAGGTGGCTACGTCCAAGCGGGCCTTGGAGATGTCGATGCCGACGAACAACTCGGGGGTGCTTTGCATGGCGTGTCAGGCTCCTGGCAGATGCGACGCGCTCGCCACCGCCCGTCCTTGCGGATGCGGGGTTCACCCCCGGGCAACGGTTCGGGCTCTTGGGCGGGCACCCCCCGGCGCTCCAGCTCACCCACGGTGTTTGCCACCTGAGGGCCATCGAGCTGCCGGGGTTGCTCCCAATCTACTGCCCGCGCGTCATACAAGGGCCGCCCTTCAGCGCCCCGCAGCCCCCTGCCCGTTCCAGCGCAGTCAACGCACTCACGCACTCAACGCACTCAACGCACTCAACGCACTCACGCACTCACGCACTCCAACGCACTCACGCACCTCCCAGCATGCTCGTCAAGCACCGCATGACCCCCGACCCCTTCTCCATCCCCGCCGCCGCCACCCTGGGCGACGCGCTGCGGGTGATGCGGGCGCACCGCATCCGCCACCTTCCCGTGCTGGAGGAGGGCGAGGTGGTGGGGATGATCTCGGACCGCGACCTGCGGCTGGCCATGCCCTCGCCGCTGGGGATGGAGAGCGCCGAGGACGTGGCCGCCGCCGAGCGCACCCCCGTGGCCGACATCATGGCGCGCGGAGCCATCACCGTGGGGCCGTTCGACACGGTGGAGGACGCCGCCGTGAGGATGAGGCGCCAGCGCGTGGGCTCCCTGCCCGTGGTGGACGCGGCGGGGAAGCTGCTGGGGATCCTCACCGAGACCGACATCCTGCAGGCGTTCGTGGAGATCCTCACCGCCTCCGGGCCCTCGTCGCGGCTGGAGGTGTCCCTTCCCGACCGGCCGGGGGAGCTGGGGCGCGCCATGCGGGTGATCGGCGAGGAGCTGGGGATCAACGTCAACAGCGTGATGGTGACGGGGCGCGACGGGGCCGGGCGGAAGACCGCCGTGGTGCACCTGGCCACCATCGACCCGCGCGAGGCCATCGCCGCGCTGGAGCGGGCGGGGGTGGAGGTGGGGTGGCCCTCGCTGGAGAACGACCTGCGCCGCATGGGGGGCGCGTGAGCGGCGTGCGCACGGCGCTGGTGTGGGACCCGGGCTTCACCGCCTACCGCTTCCGCCCCGACCACCCCTTCAACCCGCGCCGGCTGGAGCTCACGGTGTCCCTCATCGAGGCGATGGGGCTGCTGGAGGCGGACCACGTGGACATGGTGGCCCCGCGCCGCGCCACCGACGCCGAGCTGCTGCGCGTGCACTCCGCCGAGTACGTGGCGGCCGTGAAGCGCTGCAGCGAGCCCGGCGCCCGCCCCTCCGACTGCATGGAGTACGGGCTGGGGACGGAGGACACCCCCCTCTTTCCCGGGATGCACGACGTGACCGCGCTGGTGACGGGCGCCACCCTGCGCGCCGCCGAGCTGGTAATGAGCGGCGAGTACACGCGCGCCTTCAACCTGGCCGGCGGCCTCCACCACGCGCACCACGACCGGGGCTCCGGCTTCTGCGTGTACAGCGACCTGGCGGCGGCCATCGCCTGGATGCGCGAGGCGCACGGGGCGCGGGTGCTTTACATCGACTACGACGCCCACCACGGCGACGGGGTGCAGGGGATCTTCTACGAGGATCCCGAGGTACTCACTCTGTCCATCCACGAGTCGGGGCGGTACCTCTTCCCCGGCACGGGGTTCGTGGACGAGCTGGGGGAGGGCGAGGGGTACGGCTACTCGCTCAACCTGCCTCTGGAGCCCTTCACCGAGGACGACTCGTGGATCGGCATCTACGAGCGCCTCCTTCCCGAAGTGGCCGAGGCGTTCCGGCCCGACGTGATCGTGCTGCAGAACGGGTGCGACGGGCACGCGTACGACCCCCTCACCCACCTGCGCGCCACCACCCGGCTGTACGAGGAGACGGTGAGGATCACCTGCGAGGTGGCCGACCGGCTCTGCGGGGGGCGCGTGGTGGCCACCGGCGGCGGCGGGTACGCCGTGTGGAAGACGGTGCCGCGCGCCTGGACGCTGGTGTGGGCCGCCCTCTCCGGGCAGACGGTGCCGGACATCATCCCCCACGCGTGGAACGACCAGTGGCAGGGCGAGTCGCCGGACCTCCTCCCGGAGCGGCTGCGCGACCCGGCCGGGCTCTTCCCCCCGGTGCCGCGCCGCGCCGAGATCGAAGCCACCAACCGCCGCACCGCCGAGCAGCTTCGCCGCATGGCCCTCCCCCTCCTGCGGGGGTGGGGGCTCGGCTTCTGAGAACCCAGTGACCATCCCCGCATCCGCCGGCGGCCCCCTGGGGGGGATCGTGCCCGCGGCCGTGCGCGACAAGGAGAACCGAGTGTCCGCCGTACGATCGTACCGCGCCGGCGACCGCGCGTCGCTGGAGCGGTTCTACACCGAGTATTCGCCCAAGCGCGAGGCGCAGGGGCTCCCTCCCGAGGGGGCCCACCGCATCGCGCGCTGGCTGGACTCCATCCTGGGCCACGGCACCCACCTGCTGGTGGAGCACGAGGGCCGGCTGGTGGGCCACGCCATGCTGATCCCCACGGACCGGCCCGGCGTGTCCGAGTACGCCATCTTCCTGGAAGAGGCCGTGCGCGGCCAGGGGCTGGGCACCGAGGTCAACCGCCTCAGCGCCCAGGTGGCGCGCACCCTCCGCATCGACCGCCTGTGGCTCTCGGTGGAGCCGCGCAACCGGCGCGCCGTGCGCTCGTACGAGAAGGCCGGCTTCCGCTTTCGCCCCGAGACGGTGTTCACGCCGGAAGTGGAGATGGAGCTGGTCCTCTAAAAGACGGGGCTCACACGAGGCACAGAGGCACGGAGATCACTTCATCTCCGTGCCTCTGTGTCTCTTACCACTTCGATCCCGTCCACCTCGGCGGCCCGGATCGCGGTCTCGGGGCTGAGCTCCATCATCTGCAGCACCCGGCGGGCGGAGCCGCTGGGCACGTTCACCCCCTGCTCCCACGCTTTCAGCGTAACCGGCTTCACGCCAATCATCCCCGCGAATACGGGCTGCGATACCCCGAATCTCTCACGCAGCCGCCTGATTCTGCCCGGATCGAACCCGGGTGCCGTTTTCACGCTCGTCTTCCGTGCCGTCACCTTCTGGCGGCTGACGCGGGCAGGCTCCATCTCGCCTGCCTTGATCGCCGCCGCCTGTTCGGCGCTGCGCAGCAGTCTCGCCGCGAAGCTCTCGCTCGTCACCTTTGGCATCTCCATCCTATAGCGTCTGGACCCACTTCCGGAGCGCGTTCTTCTCACCCTGGCTCAGGGTGGCTCTCACGCTCTTGGGATAGGCGAGTAGAAAATACACCCGGCAGTCGCTCCTGGTGTGCACGTAGAGCACCCGCACCCCACCACTCTTTCCTCCACCCGCCAGCGCGAACCGGGCCTTTCGCACGCCCCCCGTTCCCGGCACGAGCGCGCCTGTTTCCGGGTTGTCGAGGAGGATGCGCTCCAACGCGCGCTGATCCTCCGCGGTGAGGAGATCTTCCACGGAGTCTACAAACTCCGGGGTGTAGACGAACTCGAGATGGGTGCAGTCCGGCATCGTTCTTCAGGCTGAAGTGTAATACCACCTATCCCACTTCACAAGCGCGCCGCTTCTCCTCTATGCCTCTGTGTGAGATAGGGGACGATCAGCGCGGACCAGAGCATGGCCAGGGCGATCATCAGCAGGCCGGGGGCGTCCGCGAGGCGGTGGAGCAATGCCAGGGGGATGATGCCGGCGAGGAGGGCGGCCAGGGGGCCGGGGGGTGGCGTGTAGCGTACGTAGCGGCGCTCCAGCAGCAGCGCGGGGATGCCGCCCAGGAGGACGCCGAGGGCCTCAAGCTGGTACGGGCTGGAGCCCAGGAGGCCGGCGGCAAGGCCCCCGGCGACGACGGCGACGGCCAGCACGCCCACCCGGGCGAAGAGGCGGAACGGGCGCCGGGCGAGGGCGGCCTCCACGCGGCGCCAGAGCGGGCGGTACGCGGCCAGGAGGAGCGCGGCGATGGCGGCGGCGCCCAGCACGTCGCCCAGGAAGTGGACGCCCAGGTAGAGGCGCGAGACGGAGACGAGCAGGGCCACCAGCGCGGGCACCCACAGCGGCACGCGGCCGCGCACGTACAGCACGCCCCACAGCAGCGTGGCGAGCAGCACGTGGCCGGAGGGGAAGCTGCCGATGTGGATGATCTCGTAGCGGACGATGGAGGGGTCGCTGGGGCGCGGCACCTCGAAGAGCAGGTTGAGCGCGAGGCTGGCGAGCGCGTTCACCACCACCACGCCGCCCACCGCGTACGCGTCCGCGCGGCCCCAGGCGAGAAGGGCGAGGGCGAGGACGAACACCACTCCCCAGGGGGTCCCCAGCTCCGACAGGACCCAGAACCACTCGGGGTGCCCGAGCCCAAAGAATCGCTGCACTCCCTCGATGGGCTCAGGCCGGAACAGCTCGCTGATGATGGGCGGCACGGCTCCCCCGGTGTCCGTTCACGTTTGCGTTCCCGCGGACGGACACCGGCAAGAGCGGCGCCTACGCCCGGCGCGCGTGCCGCAAGCCGTCCGCTCGCTGGGCGGCGGGCCCGGGCGCCCCGCCCGCGATGCCCGCCTGCTCCGCGCCGGAGGGGAGCGCGGGGGCCGCGTGCTGGGCCAGCTTCAGCGTGCCCCCCGCCGCCACCGCGCCGAACAGCGCCGACAGGGCCGCGTCGTCCAGCACGAGCGCCATCGGCACCATCTCGCCGCCCGAGAGCACGTTCATCGCCTGCAGGAAAGCCGGGACGAACACGCCCGCCACCACCCCGCCGGCGATCCCGAAGCGCACGGGGCTGAGATGGGAGAGGCGGCGCCCCTGGTAGAGGAGCCGCACGGCCGCGGAGAAGGCCCCGCCGGCGAGCACGCCCACCATCCCGAACCTCACGGCGACCAGCAGCCCGTCCGCCCACCACATCGTGCCCGAGAGGAGGCCGGCGGCGAGCAGGGCGTTGAACACCACGAAGGAGAGCGCGGCCCAGCCAGCGCCCCAGACCAGGGCGTTGCGGACCACGGCGCGCAGGGTTCTCGACTTGGCGAACACGGATCACCTCCTGTAGGGCTTCGCAATGATGTGTACTTTGCATAATAAAGTAGGCGCGCGGCGGGCGGGTGTCAACTCCGGTGTACGGCCGCCACACACGGAACTTCGGCGCCTGTACGGGATACGCCACTGGATGGCGGCTGGCCCGCGTTTTGATCCGCTCACGCTGGCTTCATACGCCCGTCGGTACCCCAACAACGGAGATCGGTCTTGAGGAACCCCGTCAGTCACGCGGTCGTCTTCGCCGCGCTCGGCATCGCGGCCGCCTGCGCCCCGGTGGCCGAGCCCATCGTGGCGCCGCTCCCCTCCGGCCCCGCGCTGGACACGGCGGGGCGGCCCTTTGTGCAGCGCATCGCGCCCCCGCAGGAGTACCTGAACGCCGTGCAGCGCGGCACCCGCAGCGAGAACGGAGCGCCGGGGCGCCGCTACTGGCAGAACCGGGTGCGCTACACCATCCGCGCCGAAGTGGACCCGCGCGCGCCGCGCGTGACCGGGTCCGAGCGGATCGTGTACCACAACAACTCGCCGGACTCGCTGCCCATCATCACCATGAACTTCTACCAGAACCTGTTCCGCGGCGGACTGCTGAACACGGGGGGGCTGGTGCTCACCCGGTTCCAGGTAGGGGGGCAGACGCTGGGCGAGATCTCGCAGCCGGACTACGAGGCCAACCAGCGCGAGGGGCGCCGCACCGCGGGGTATATCGTGGGGGGCACGCTGGCGCGGGTGATCCTTCCGCGCGCGCTGGCCTCGGGCGACAGCATCGCGTTCGACATCGACTGGAACTTCAAGGTGCCGCCGGGCACCGCGCCGCGCACCGGCTACGAAGACGCGCTGGGCGGCCGGGTGCTCCAGATCGCCCAGTGGTACCCGCAGATCGCCGTGTACGACGACGTGGTGGGGCAGGACATCTCGCCGTACCAGGAGCAGGGCGAGTTCTACCTGGACTACGGCGACTGGGACGTGCAGCTCACCCTCCCCGCGCAGTACCTGGTGACGGCCACGGGCACGCTGCAGAACCCGGAGCAGGTGCTCTCGGCCGAGACGCGCGCGCGCCTCGCCCGCGCCCTGCAGTCGGACTCGGTGACGCGCGTGGTGACGAGCGCGGACCGCGAGCGCGCCACCCTGCCCGGCACCAACGGCAAGGTGACGTGGCGCTTCACGGCCAACAACGTGCGCGACTTCGCCTTCGCCACCTCCAACCGCTACGTGTGGGACGTGACCCGCGGCAACATCCCCAACGGGAGCGGGGGCACGCGCGCCATCGCCGTTCACTCCATGTACCGGCCGGGGGCGCAGTTCTGGGACCGCTCGGCGCGCCACGCGGACCACGCCATCGAGTTCATCAGCCGGCAGATGGTGCCGTACATCTACCCGCAGATCAGCGTGAGCGAGGGGCCCATCTACGGGATGGAGTACCCGATGCTGGTGTTCGTGGGGCGGCCCACGGGCGAGGAGGAGCGGCTGTACGAGGTGATCGCGCACGAGCTGGCGCACGAGTGGACGCCCATGATGGTGGGCCAGGACGAGGCCGCGTTCCCCTGGATGGACGAGGGGATCGGCAGCTACATGGAGTCGCTGGCGTTCAACGACTACTTCCCGAAGGGCGACCAGTTCCAGACGCAGCGGCAGCAGTACCTGAACGTGGCGGGCAACCGGCTGGAGCAGCCGCTGATGACGCACGCGGACATCCAGAACCCGCAGCTCTACGGCATCACGGCGTACTACAAGCCCAGCACGCTGATGAGGTCGCTGCAGGCCACGCTGGGAGACGAGGTGTACTTCCGGGGGATGCGCACCTACATGAGCGAGTGGATGATGAAGCACCCGTACCCGTGGGACTTCTTCAACACCATGGAGCGGGTGGCGGGGCGCGACCTTGACTGGTTCTGGTACCCCTTCTTCTACCGCAACGTGACCTTTGACCAGGGGATCGCCGCCGTCTCCACCGGCGCGAACTCGGTGCGCGTGACGGTCCGCGACTACGGCCAGGCCCCCGGCCCCTCGTTCGTGACGGTGACGATGCGCGACGGCACCACCGCCCGCGCCACCATCCCCATCGAGCGCTGGCTTCAGCCCTCCACCCGCCTGCAGTCCGTGACGGTGCGGGTGAACGGCCCGGTCGCGCGCGTGGAGCTGGACCCGGAGCAGTACTTCCCGGACGTGAACCGCCGCAACAACACGTGGTCCGGGCGGTGAGATAGGGGGAACGGGGAACGGGGAACGGGGAACGGGGAACGGTAAACCCAAGCTGTTACCGTTCCCCGTTCCCCATTCCCCGTTCCCCTGTTTCATCGTTTCCCTTTCGGACTTCCCCCCGCGCGCCTATCCTTCCGTTTACTCCTCCTGTACCCCGCCTCCATGCCCCAACGCGACACTTTGCTGCGCATCTATGAATGCGGAGAGCCCGAAGGAGCGCTGCGTGAGCTCGCGCACGCCCTCGGTGGGCCGGAGGCGTGCCGTGGCGCGTGGTGGATGGGGGGCGGGGAGCAGGTGCTGGGGGCGTGCCCGGTCGGTAGCGTGCCGCCCGCGCACGAGACGAGGTCGTTTCCCCTGCGCGGCGGGGGCGCGCTGGTGCTGGCCGGCCGCTGGGGAGAGGCGGACTGGGCGCCGCTGGCCGACGCGTTCGGCCGGGTGGCGGCGCGCGCGGAGGAGCTGAGCCGCGCCGAGGCGGAGCGCGACGAGCTGCGCCAGCGCGCCGAGGAGAGCGAGGCGCTTCACGTGCTGGGGCTGGCCGCCAACCGCACTCTGGACCCGGACGAGGTGCTGGCGCTGGTGGCGCGCTTCGCCCGGGCGCTGCTGGGCGCGCACTACGTGACGGTGAACACCGCCACCGACGGCACCGTGCGCACCACGGCGTCGGTGGGGCTGCGCGCGCACAGCGGCGGCGAGGACGACCCCTTCGCGGACCGCGTGGCGGCGCTGGGGAAGCCGCTGGTGCTGGAGGCCGCCGAGGCCGCCGCCGAGCCCTTCCACGCGGCGGAGGGGATGGAGGCCGGGCTGGGGGTGCCGCTCTCCCTCTTCGGCGAGACGTTCGGGGCGCTGGTCATCGGCTACCGGCGCACGTACCGCCCCGCCCCGCGCGACGTGCGGCTGGCGCTCACGCTGGCGGGGCACGCGGCGGTGGCCATCGGCAACGCGCGCCTTCACCGCGCGCTGGCCGAGCGCGGGGGCGAGCTGGAGCGCGCCAACGAGGAGCTGCGCTGGAGCACCGAGGCCAAGGACCGCTTCTTCGCCTCCATGAGCCACGAGCTGCGCACCCCCCTCAACGCCATCCTGGGCTACCACGACCTGCTGCTGGACGGCGTGGTGGGGGCCATTCCGGACGGGCCGCGCGGCTTCCTGGAGCGGGCGCAGCGGGCCACGCGCTCCCTTCTCCTGCTGGTGAACGACGTTCTTGACCTTTCCAAGCTGGCCGCGGGAAAGATGGACATCGTCGCCCACCCCGTGCGCCTGGTGGCGGTGGTGGACGAGGCCGTCTCCACCATCGAGCCCATGGCGGCGGCGCGCGGCATCGGCGTGGAGGTGCTCCCCGCCCCCGCGCTCCCCCTGGTGCAGACGGACGCCGAGCGGCTGCGGCAGATCCTCCTCAACCTCCTTTCCAACGCCGTCAAGTTCACGGACCGGGGGGGATCACCGTGTCCATGCAGGCGGTGAAGGGGGGCGAGTGGGTGGAGGTGGCGGTCGCCGACACGGGGTACGGCATCGCGCCGGAGGACCAGGAGCGGATCTTCCACGAGTTCGAGCAGATCGTGGGCACCGCGCGGCGCGGGGGCACGGGGCTGGGGCTCCCCATCTCGCGCAAGCTGGCCCGCCTGCTGGGGGGCGAGCTGCGGGTGCAGAGCACGCCGGGCGAGGGCTCCGTCTTCACCCTGCGCCTTCCGCTGTGGGCCGAGGGTGGCTGAGACGCTCTCGCGCGGCGAGCTCGCCGCGCTGGCGCTGTCCCAGGAGCGGCTGGGGCGGTGGGACGAGGCGGCGGCGCTGTACGCGCGCACCTTTCGCGCGTCGCTGGCGGCGGGTGTGGTGGCCGACGCGGTGGACGCGCTGCGGGGGCAGGCCCGCGTGTACACCGGCGAGCAGCGCTGGGACGAGGCCGAGGAGATGGCCCAGCTCAGCCGCGAGATCGCCGAGCGCACGGGGCTGGCCCAATCCGCCGCCCGGGCCGTGAACGTGGTGGGGATGGTGCGCTACGACCGGGGCGACTGGGCGGGCGCCCACACCCACTACACCCGCGCGCTGGAGCTGGCGCTGGACATCGGCGACGACGAGCTGGCCGGGCTCGCGCTCCAGAACTCCGGCATCATCGCCAACCTCACCGGCGACCTGCGCGAGGCGCGCACCCTGTACCTGGAGAGCATCGGCTCGTTCGTGCGCTCGGGGAGCAGCGCCAGCGCGGCCCTGGCCTACAACAACCTGGGGATCGTGTGCGGCGACCTGCGGGAGTGGCTGGAGGCCGAGATCTTCTTCGGGCGGGGAATCGAGATCGCGGAGCGGATCGGCTACACCTCCATCCTGGCTACGCTCCTCTCCAACCGCGCCGAGCCGCTGATCCACGTGGGCGACCTGGACGAGGCGCGCGCCTCGCTGGACCGGGCCGAAGGCATCGCGCTGGAGATCGACGACCGGTGCACGCTGGCGCAGGCGGCCCGCTACCGCGCCATGCTCTCGCGCCTCCTGGGCGACCTCGCCGCCGCCGAAGAGGCGCTGGCGAGGGCGCTGGAGCTCTCCGGCGAGATGAAGCTGGCGCGCGCCGACGCCCTCTGCGAGCTGGGGGAGCTGAGGATGGCGCAGGGGCGCCGTGAGGAGGCCGCCGCCGCGCTTCGCGAGTCCCGCTCGCTCTTTGCGTCGCTGGGCGCCGCTCACGACCTGAGGGAGATCGACACCCGCCTGGCACAGGTGAATCCACGGCAACCTCAACCCTGAACAAAGATTAGGCGCACTGTACTCGGCGCGCACTTTTGTAGCCATAGCGCGTAGGCACGTGTTCTGCTATACTGGAAACGCACAGTGCAGAAACGAGGTACCCAGGAGGACGCTATGGTCCGGTGGTCACGTATTTCGGTTGTGCTCGGCTCCGTTGTCGTCCTCGCCTCCGCTTGCGGCGAAGTGGACAACCCGCTCTCCCCGACCGTTCGGCCGGCGCTGGAACTGGGAGGGACCCACACGGCCGGTGGGAACGTCACGGATCCCGGTGGCACCACAACCACCACCAGTACGGCCAGCACGACGGCGCCGTCGGATACCACCTCGCGTGGCGGCGTGCACACGGCGGGCGGCAACTAGGACGGCAGACGGGGGCCTCGCATAGAGGCATTGGAGGCACGGGGACCACGGGGTCTCCGTGCCTCCTTTTTTTGGGCTGGCACCGAGGCCGGGCGACTGAAGTCGCTGCAACGACTACACGAAGTCCCCCTGCGGGGACTACACACCTCCCGCGGATGCTGCGAGACCAGTGCGCGCAGGGGGACTTCGTGCTGTCGTTGCCGCGAGCTCACTCGCCAGGCCTCGGTGCCGCCTGCGCGGAGTAGACCTTCGGCCCGAGCAGAAGCTCTGTAGTCCCCGCAGGGGGACTTCGTGTGGTCGTTGCAGCGGTTTCAACCGCCCGCCAGGGCAGCTCACACAGAGACACAGAGGCACGGAGACGAGACCGTACCACGGGTGGTGCGGCAGGCGTGCCCCAGGCGCGGGAAGGGACTCCGGAGGGCGACTTTCTTTGTCGCGTGCGTGGCCGGCAACTCGGCGGAAACCCAGTCATATCAACGATTTGGGAGGTGCCCAGCAAAGCGGTGCAAAGGGGGCGAAGCGGCACGGAAAGTGTACGCCTTTCGTTCCCGGCAGCATCTCCATCCGCAGAGGCACCATGCACTCCGCAGCGTCCGTTTCCGTCCGCCCGCTCTCCGCGCCGCCCTCCGAGGCGGACCTCCTGCGCGCGGCCCTGCGCGTATCCTGCTGCAGCGATCCCGCGGACTCGCTGCGCGGGCTGGCGGCGGGGCTCCAGGGCAACTTCGCCGTCCACTGCATCCTCTGGCTGAGCCCGGCGGCCGAGGTGGTGGCGGCGTGGCCGGCGGAGGTGGAGCTGGCGATGGAGGTGCGGGAGCTGGCCGCGCACGCGGTGCACCCCGAGAGCTACTCCGCGCACTCCATGGGGGTGGAGTCGAAGTTCCCCGCGGCGGACCTGCTGATGCTGCCGCTGGGGCGCAACGCCGCCGGGGCGGGGTCGCTGCTGCTTGCCGCGCCCGAGGGCACCGTGGGCGAGCCGGCGGCGTGGGCGCCCGTGGTGGACGGGCTGGCGCACCTGCACGCGCGCTACCAGGAGCTTCGCGAGGCGCGCGACGAGTGCGAGCGTCTGCGCAAGCGGGCCGAGGAGATCGAGGCGCTGGACGTGCTGGGGCTGGCCGCCAACCGCACGCTGGACCCGGACGAGGTGCTGGCGCTGGTGGCCCGCTTCACCCGCACCCTGCTGGGCGCGGACTACGCCACGGTGAGCACGGGCGAGGGCGGGCACCTGCGCGCCTGCTCGGCCGTGGGGCTGCACGCGCCGCTTCCCGACAGCGAAGACGACCCGCTGGCGCGCTGCGTGGCGGAGGCGGGGAAGCCCGTGTACCTGGGCGAGGGCGAGGAGCTGCGCGTGGCCGACTTCCCCTTCCATGCCGATGAAGGGATGCGCGCCGGGCTGGGCGTGCCCCTCACCCTCTTCGGCGAGCACTTCGGGGCGCTGGTGATCGGCTACCGCGAAGCGTACCGTGTAACCCGGCAGGACACGCGCCTGGCGGTGACGCTGGCCCGCCACGCGGCCGTGGCCATCAGCAACGCGCAGCTCCACCGCGCCGTGGAGGAGCACTCGCGCGAGCTGGAGTCCGCGTACGAGCAACTGCGCGAGCTCACGGCGGTCAAGGAGCGCTTCTTCAACACGGTGAGCCACGAGCTGCGCACCCCCATCAACTCGCTGAAGGGGTACGGCGACCTGCTGCTGATGGGCGCGGCGGGGGAGCTCCCGGAGCGCGCGCGTCTTTACCTGGAAAGGTCGCGCGCCGCCACGCTCACGCTCATGGAGCTGATCAACGACCTGCTGGACTTCGCCAAGCTGGACGCGGGGCGCATGGAGGCGTCGCTGGAGCCCTGCCCCCTGCGCGAGCTGATGGACGCCGCGCTGGCCCTGGCCGAGCCGCTCGCCGCCGCCCGCGGCCTGCGCCTGCGCTGCGAGCCGGGGGAGGGCGCGCCGGTGCTGCGCACGGACTCCCGCCGCGTGAAGCAGATCCTCACCAACCTCCTTTCCAACGCCATCAAGTTCACGTCGGACGGCGAGGTGGTGCTCGCCGCGCGCGCGGACGGGGAGTGGATGGAGCTGCGGGTGGCGGATACGGGGCGCGGGATTCCGCCCGAGCACCTGGACTACGTGTTCGAGGAGTTCGCGCAGGTCCCCGGCTCCGACGGCACGGGGCTGGGGCTCCCCATCTCCCGCAAGCTGGCGCGGCTGCTGGGCGGCGACCTGCGCGTGGAGAGCGAGGTGGGCGTGGGCTCCACCTTCATCCTGCGCCTTCCCGGAGAGATCCGCCTGCCCACCGAGGAAGCGGCGCCCGCCGCCGCCTAGCCCGCGGCGGGCAGCTCGCCCGCCGCCCCCCACCCGGTCCCGGAGACCGCCATGCCCACACCGCTCCACTCCCGCGGCGCCCTCCTCTGCATCCTGCTGGCACTCGCCTCCGCATCCCCCGCCACCTCCGTGCAGGCCCCCCGCCTGCTGGTGTGCACCCCCACGGACGCGCCCGTGGGGAGCGTGAGGCGCGTGGTGGGCCCCGACTCGCTGAAGGTGGAGCTGGAGATCGCGGGTCCGCGCGGCACCCACCGCCTCACCATCCCCCGCGGCGCCGTCACCCGGGAGACGGCGTTCACCCTCACCGCGCGCGCGTCGCAGAACGTGGAGGTGGAGGCCCGCGCGGAGGGGCACGAAACCTTTGCCTTCGCCAACGGAAAGCGGGCCACGCTGCGGCTGGACGCGGAGAACTGCGCCGCGGCGTTCGACCGCCTGGAGCGCAAGCAGATCTTTCGCCGCGAGGGCGCCCGGCTGGTGCCGGTAGGGGGCTCGGGGGTGGGCCTGGGTCCGTTCCGAAAGGCCGCCCTCAAGACCGAGCTCCCCACGCTCAGCGGCTACGCGCTCGGCGGGAGTTGAAGGCTGATTGGATCACACAGAGCCACAGAGAGAAACCGTGACGTCCGAGGAGCTGCTCGCCCGGGCAGCCGCGCTGGAGCGCACCTGGATGTGGGACGAGGCCGCCGCCGCGTACGCGGACGCCTTTCGCGCGGCGCGCGACCTCCCGTCGCTGATGGGCGTGCTGCGGGGCGAGAGCAACCTGCGGCGCGCGCAGGGGCGGCACGACGAGGCGGAGGAGCTGGCGGGCCTGCGCCTGGAGATCGCCCGGCGCAACGGGCTGGCGGACGAGGAGGCGCGCGCCGCCAACCTGCTGGCCGTGCTCCGCCAGTGCCAGGGCGACCTGGAGGGCGCGCAGGCGCTCTACCGCGCGGCGCTGGAGCAGGCGCGGCAGCTTCGCGACAACGACCTGGCGGGGGTGGTGTGCCTCAACCTGGGCGCGGTGGCCAACACGCGCGGCGAGGTGGGCGAGGCGCGCACGCTGTACCTGGAGAGCATCGCCGCGTCCGTGCGCTCGGGCAACCGCTGCACCGCCATGATGGCGTACAACAACCTCGGCATGCTGTGCGCCGACCTGCGCGAGTGGCTGGAGTCGGACCTGTACTTCGACCGGGGGATCGAGATCGCGCGGCTGCTGGACGACCGGCCGATGCTGGGGAAGCTGTACGCCAACAACGCCGAGCCGCTCATCCAACTGGGCGAGCTGGCCCGCGCCGCCACGGTGCTGAAGCGCGCCGAAGACATCGCCGCGCCGCTGGGCGACTCGGCCACGGTGGCGCTCTCCGCGCGCTTCCGGGCCGTGCTGGCGCGCCTCGCGGGCGACTTCGACGAGGCGGACCGGCAGCTTGCGCGCGCCGCCACCCTGGCGCAGGCGGAGGGGCTGGCGCTGGAGCGCACCGAGATCCTGGGCGGGCTCGCCCGTTTGCGCTGGGAGCAGGGCCGCCGCGACGAGGCGCGCGCCGCCCTGCACGAGGCCCGCGAGCGCTTCGCCGCGCTGGGCGCCGCCCGCGAGATCCGCAGGCTCGATGAGGTGCGGGCGGCGTGGGGAACGGCCTGACTCACACAGAGGCACAGAGACACGGAGAAGAGCTTAGCTCTGTGCCTCTGTGCCTCTGTGTGAGGCCTTTTTCACCATTTCCTGGATGCGGCGCACGCCCTCGGCCACGAAGCGCTCCTCGGGGCCGAAGGAGAAGCGGACGTAGCTGCGGAAGCGGGAGGCGCGGCCGCTGCGGCGCTTGCCGGGGTTGATGTCAAAGAACTCGCCGGGGACGCAGATGACCCGCTCCTCGATGGCGGCGCGAAAGAACTCCATCCCCTCGTTGAGGGGGGCGGGGAGGGCGGAAAGGTCGGCCCACACGTAAAAGGTGCCCTCGGGCTCCAGGTCCAGCCGCATCCCGGCCGCGCGCAACCCGTCCACCAGGATGCGGCGCTTGCGGCCGAACGCTTCCTGGATGGCCCGCGTCTCGGCGCGCACGGAGTCCGCGTCCAGCAGGGGGATGGCGCTGCGCTGAAGGGGGCGGTTGCCGCCGCCGTCCAGGAACGAGCCGGTGCTGGACACGCCCTCGATCACCGAGCGCGGGCCCACCACCCAGGTGCACCGCCACCCGGGGTAGCGCCAGTTCTTGGTGAAGCCGTCCAGCAGCACCACCGGGTCGCTGTCCACGTCGTCCACGTAGCGCGCGGCGGACACCATCCCCTCGTCCGCCGGGTCGCCGCCCCACTGGTAGTGCGAGTAGAACTCGTCGAAGAGAAAGGTGCACTCCAGCCGCCGCGCCGCCTCCACCCACGCCTCCAGCTCCGCGCCGCGGATGGAGCGCCCCGTGGGGTTGCCGGGGTTGGAGAGGAGCACGGCCGAGAGGCCGCGCCCCGTCACCTCCCGCTCCAGCCGCTCCACGTCGAACGCGTACCCTTCGTCGCCGTCCAGCAGGATGGGGATGGAGGTGAAGAGGCGGAAGATGTCCAGCAGCTCCTCGTACGCCGTGTAGTCGGGGAGGAAGTGGCCGAGGTTGATCTCGCCCAGCGCGGCCACGGTGCGGGTGAGCGACAGGCGCCCGCCGCCGCAGATGCACACGTTCTCGGCCGTGTACTTGGACTCTTTCCCCTGGCGGTAGAGCTGGTTGTACAGCTCGGCCACGGCGGCGCGCAGCTCGGGCACGCCGGCCACCGGCGCGTACTCCTGGTCCGCCGGGGTGATCTGCACCTCGCACACGCGGGGCGGCGCGCCGGGAAGGTCGCCCGTCTCGGGCATCCCCTGCCCCAGGTTGCACCAGTCCGGGTGCCCGTACGCGTATCCCAGCCGCGCGGCCTCGCTCATCACGTAGATGACTCCCGTAAAGGGCACCGGCCGGAAGCCGGGGACCGTGGGGAGGGGGATGTCGATTCGTCTGCGGTCCATGAACGGAGAGTGCGTGAGTGCGTTAGTGCGTGAGTGCGCGGGCGGGGCGGCCTGCTGCACAGCGCGGGCCCGGGTGGTCGGCGGGGCGGGGGCGCACGTAGATTGGAGGGGCCGCCTCTTCCCCTCCCGCCTGGTTGCCCCGTGATCCGATTCCTCGTCTTCGTACTTGCCGCCGCCGCGTGCTCGCCGCAGGCCAGGCCCCCCGCCGCGCGCGACGATGCGCCGCGGCTGGAGGTGGTGACGCCGGCGGGGCGGCGCTCGTACACGCTGGACGAGCTGAGGCGCGCGCTGCCCACGGACACGGCGCGCGTGGCGCACGACCCCGCGTACGAGGGGCGCGCCAAGCGCTACGCCGGCTTCGCGCTGGAGCGGGTGCTGGCGCACGCGGGGGTGCGGACCTCCGCGGACGAGGTGCTGTACTTCGTGGCGGCGGATGGGTACCGCGCCACGATGGCGGAGCCCGCGGCGGGGGCGGGGGTGCGGGGGATGGTGGCGTTCGCGGACCTGGACGCGCCCTCCGGGTGGGAGCCGGTGAAGCACGGGGCGAAGGAGATCTCCCCCGCCCCGTTCTACCTGGTGTGGAGCGGCGACAGCACGGCGCTGCGGCGGCCCTGGCCGTACCAGCTCGCCCGCATCGAGGTGGTGGACCCGCGGCGCAGCTTCGACCGCATCTACCCCAGCGGCGTGCCCGCGGACGATCCCGTGGCGCGCGGCTTCCGCGCCTTCGCCATCGAGAGCCACGGCGGCGACCAGTGCGTCGCCTGCCACGCCCTCAACCGCCAGGGCGGCAGCGTGGGGCCCGAGCTCAACGTGCCGCGCAACATCACCGAGTACCGCGACGAGGCCACACTCGCCGCCTTCATCCGGAACTCGCGCTCCTTCCGCGCCGGCAGCGCCATGCCCGTCTTCGAGGGGAAGCTCACCGACCAGGAGATCGCCGACATCCTGGCGTACCTGCGGTGGATAAAGACCCGCAAAGTCCCCCTGGACAGCCTCGGTGCCGCCCTTTAGCTCCTCTCCCTTCGCGAGGCGCGACAAGCCCGCAAGCCCCCTTCATGTGGCTTCGTCTAGGCAGCGCACCTAACCCGTGAGGGTCATGTCGTGACTGCGTCCAGCCCATCCCGGAAGCAGCGGAAGCTGTGAGACTGGTTCGCCGCGGGGTCCATATACGTGGCGATCCGCTGAGCGACCTCTACCTTTGGCAGATGGGTGCGCGTGTAGTAGCGCGCGGCGCGAAGTACCTTGTGCAAGGCCTCCGCGGTTCCACCGCCGATGTGATCCGGGTCCCGATAGCGAGCCTGGTTTGCTAGAGTAAGCGGGACACCCGGATACGCTTTTGCCAATGCGGGCACGTCCCCGAAAAACCAGGCTTCCAGCTCCTCGATGGCGATGCGATTCACCACACGGAACGGCTGCCCCGCGGCCGCGGCGGTCTTCGAAACCAGGCCCGCATCACTGGCCATCTGCTCCATCTTGCTTTTTAATGCCGTACAGCTCTGCCGATCCTCGTCGATGAGCACGAGAATGCGGAGGTCTTCGCGGGGTACTCGTCGCGCGTATCCGCGTAGCCGTTCCGGAAGTTTGTTGAGCAGGTCGGGCTTGCCCTGAAAAAGCCGGATATCGTAGTCAACGCTGGCTCGCAGCAGCTTCGGAACGAGGATGTGCAGCGCGGCCTCCGCCGATTCCTCCTCGACCAGAATTTCCAGTTGCACGGAGGGCTACTCCCGGCGACGGGGGCCACCTGCGGCGACCAGAGGGTCTCCCACGGTGAAATAGTTTTCCATCCATAGGTGACCTAGATGGGCTCCCCCCTCCATGAACTCGGGAATCCCAGGCATCTCGGACGCGCGCTTCGCCTGCGTGTATCCGGCTTCGTCACGGTACAGTACCCGAACCTCTTCTGGCGAGAGCCTGTTCACAAAGAACGGGGAGTGTGTCGTCACGAAGAGCTGGGTGCGACCCGCGGCCTGGCGGCACTCCTCGGCGAGCGCCGGGAGCAGGCGCGGATGAAGAAAGTTTTCGGGCTCCTCGATTCCGACCAGCTGGGGTGGAGTGGGATCGTACAGCACTAACAGGTATGCGAGCAGCTTCAGGGTGCCATCAGAGGCGTATTTCGCAAGCACCGGCGCATCAAACGGAGCATCCTTGATACTGAGTACCAAGCGCCCATCTGTAGTCAGGTCGGTTTCCACGCTCTCCAGCCGGGGCACTCGCTGGGTGAGCGTGCCCAGGATTCGCCTCAGCTGTTCAGGATGCTGCTCCTGGAGGTATTGGACGACGTTGGCGAGGTTGTCGCCCGTAACCGAGAGACGCTCCTGCGGGCCCGCGTCGGGCGATCCACGTGTGCTCGCCGCGCTTAGATAGGAGAGGTACCATTCGGAGATGAAGCGCCGCAACGCAGCCACACGAGGATGCTCCGCGAGTTGACCCAGGGTATTGACGGCGATCAGCTCGCGCGAGGTGAGGCGCTGTTGACTCCGTACGGCGTCGGAGTCTGGCATCTCGCCGGTGACGACTTCTCCCTCCCCGTTTCGGAAATTGAGAAATTTGAACGGCTTGCCTCTCCGCCCACGCCTCCACGAAAGCCACTCCTCCGCAACGAAAGGCCCGCCTTTATCCTCATCGATCGCGAGCCGGTATGTAATAAGCGGGGGGCGGCCTTCTCTCTCCCGGTAGCGAAGCTCGAAAACCACCGGCCCTGTCGCTCCCCGCGAGCGTAGCTCCCGGAACCGCCCACGCTTGTCCCACGCTTTGCGGAGTCCGACGTTGAAGCACTCCGACAGGAACGCGAAGGCATCCAGAACCGTTGACTTCCCGCTACCGTTCGGCCCCAAAAGAACGGTGAGCGGCTCCAGCTCCGGCAAGTTCAGATCGCGCAATGCCCTGTAGTTCTGAATACGTAGGGATTCGATCCGGGGCACGCGTTCAGCGGCGAGCAAAGGACCCGTCATGTTTGATTCCGGTCAGGGGCTGGAAGGCCATGTCGATTTCGTTCCTCGTGCATTTGCGCCCCTAGCAAACGTAACGTCTGCGGGTTCACCGGCAGGTCGCAACATCCCGAAGCCCGCACCGATTGCTTGGTGAATCGGGCGAGTGTTTCAGGGAGCGCGACCGATGCGAAGGCCCAAAGAGCGACACATAGAGTAGACCATGCAGGTCCAACCGGCAAGCGCGAATGGCTTACCTGGCGATGCGGCTTGGATCGTACAATCGCGCGGACAGAACGAACCGCGAAGTGTCTTGACCCGGCTCGCGGGTGCAGGTATTCTCGGCGCTCACCTGCTTCCCCAGCCTTCCCCATGCAGCCAGCCTCCGACCGGCTCCGCGCGCTCCGCGAGGCCGTACGCATCGCGCCCGACGACGCCACGCTCCGCCGCCTCCTCGCCGAGTCCCTGCTGGGCGAGGGGCGGCACGAGGACGCCGAGGCCGAGTTCCGCGCCCTCCTCCGCCTGGATCCGGACGACGGGGCCGCGCGGCTGGGGCTGGTGCGCGCCTTCCAGCACCAGGGGAAGCTCTCCGCCGCCCTGGTGGTGCTGGAAGACGAGGTGCGCGCCGGCCGCGGCGGTGCCGAGACGCACCTCCTCCTCGCGCGCCTCCTGCTGGACGCGGGCGAGGCGGAGCGCGCCCGCCGCGAGTACGAGGCCGCCGTCGCCGCCCACCCCGGCGCGGCGGACGCGGAGCTGGCCGTGCGCCTGGGCGGCATGCGCGCGAGCCCCGCGCCCGCTCCGGAGGCCGTGGAAGACGAGGACGAGCTGGCGCCCGGCACCGTGGAGCGCCCGCGCGTCACCTTCAGGGACGTGGGGGGGATGGAAGGGGTGAAGGAGCAGATCGAGCTCAAGATCGTGCACCCCATCCGCCACCCGGACCTCTATCGCGCGTACGGCAAGGCGACCGGCGGCGGGGTGCTGATGTACGGGCCGCCGGGGTGCGGCAAGACGCACCTGGCCCGCGCCACCGCCGGCGAGGTGGACGCCGCCTTCATGGCCGTGGGGATCGACGAGGTGCTGGACATGTGGATCGGGCGGAGCGAGCGGAACCTGGCGTCGCTCTTCTCCGAGGCCC